>NZ_CP176771.1:0-1362500 GCF_046605395.1 Pseudomonas sp. MPB23
CACCACGCGCTGCACCAGTTGGTCGAGGTTGCGCGCCTGCTGGGCCGCGTCCGGGTCGTAGACGTTGTCCAGGTCCACATGCAGCACGCGCAGCGGCGCCTGGGTTTGCACCGCAACGATGCTGTTGGCGAAATGCTCGCCGTCCGGGTCGGAAGCCACCAGGAAGCGCGGGCTGTTCATCAGGCTTCCCGAGCTGTCGAGGCCGTCATCCAAGGTCAGGGCCATCTCATAGCCGTGCTCGCCGACGATCGCCAGCGAGGTGCCCTTGGCCGCGCCATAGGGCCACACCCACACCCGTGGTGCCTGGCCGGTGACGGTGCGGATCTTGTTGGAGATCGCCACCACATCCGCACGCATCCGCGCCTGGAACTGCGCCTCGCTTTCATAGCGACCGGTGGCCGGGTCAAAGCGCAGGGAGGTCGCCGCCGGTTCCAGGTTGCCCTGGGGGTTGGCCAGAATCCCCTTGTGACTGGCGTCGGTGTGGGCGGCGATTTCCACCAGGCCGGACTGCGACACTTCGCGAATCTGCTGCCAGGTGAGGAACTCGCCGCGCGGCCGTGGTGAACCGGCGAAGTCCACCGGCTGGTTCGCCGGCGTGTCGATCCAGGTGCCCACCGGCGCGAGCAAGGCCGGCCAGCGATAGGCACGCAGGATCGGCATCACGCGGGTGTAGAAGCTCGAATAGCCGTCATCGAAGCTGAGCAGGATGGCTTTGGACGGCAACGCGGGACCACCACGGCGCGCCGCGAGGATCTGGTCGACACTCACCGGCTGATAGCCGTTTTCGCGCAGCCAGGCCAACTGCTCGATCAACCGTTCGGTACGCACCGCCACCACCGCCTGATCGGGGTCGCGGTCCTCGACGTCGTGGTAGGCAATGCCCAGGAAGTGGTTTTTCGGCCACGGCGCTTCGTTGGCCGGGGTCGGCCGCTCGGCGGGTGGAGTGAACGGCGCGGGTTGCTGGGCGCAGGCACTGGCCAGCAATACACCCAGGACCAACAAGCAACGGCTGAGGACGGTCATGGTCAGGCTCTTCTAGAAACGGTAAGTGAGGTCGACGAGCAGGCGCAGATCGCGTTCGCGATCACCGTCGTAGGGTCGGCTGATCAGGCTGAGGTTGGCGCCCACTTCCAGGACATCGTTCCAGCGCAAGCGTTGGCCATAACCGATCAGACCGACGCCACCGGTGGAGTAATCCCGCTGGCTGTAGGTACCCGCACCGACTTGGAACTGCTGACTCCACTGGGTCTCGTAGCGGTGATAGAGCACATGGTTGATGTTGACGGTGGGCAACACGCTGAAGTCGGACCTGGGGTTGAAGTACACCGTGTCCTCCTTGCTGTTGCGGCTGGCGCCGACTTCCAGGCCCAGGTCGACTTGCACATGGGGCGAGCTGTAGACGCCTTCGCGGCCGGTGAGCAAGGCTTCGACCCGGTCGTTGCCATCGCTGAAATGAGACGGGCTCAGGGACAGTTTCCACTCGCGGCTTTCGTTGGCGCGCCAGCGGATAAAGCCGCTGCCGCCGTTGGCAGTGATGTCGGCGTTCAATGCCCGCAGCGGCGTGGTGGTCAGCAGGTAGCCAAGGCTGGCGCCGTATTGCCAGTTGTCGTTGATGTCGCGGGTCATCGACACCGCCGCGCCCTGCTTGCTGCCGAAGCCATAGGAATGGTTGGACACCTCGGCTTCCAGGGTCATGTCACGGGTGCGCCGCTCCACGCCCACGCGCTGCCAGCGGTGTTGGCCGGTGCCTTCGGTGAAGTCGGCGGTGGCGTATCCGGCGCCGGCGAATACGCGCCAGTCTTCGTCGATAGGCGGGCTGTAGAGCACGCTTTCGATGCCCCAGTCACGGCTGCCGCTCACCGCACCGGCATCCTGGTTATTGCCGCCGCCATAGCTTTTACCGGTGTAGGCCTCGACGCGCAGTTCGGCCATGTCGTGCACATCGCGCAGGCGGCTGAGGCGCTGCACCTGGCGGTTGTCGGGGTTACGCGCCAGGACGTCATCGGTCAGCGTATCCATTTGCCGCCACTCCTGCAGGTCCATGGCGGTGTAGGCCTGGCTCACCTCCAGACCGATATCGCGCGGGGCCTGGGTTTCGGTTTCCTTGAGGGTGCCTTCGGCGCGGCGCGGCCATTCACGGGCGCGGTACATGTCGGCCTGGGCCACGCGCAGGCCAACGTTGCCCGGCGCCCTGGCCACCAGGGCTTCAAGGCCGGCTTCGCTGCCCGGCAGATCGCCGCCGTAGGTGCCGGCCTGGGCCGCGAGTTGTTGTGCGTCCATCCAGCTGTCGTTGGGGTTGCCGATCGGCAGGCCCTTGAGTTCGACGCGCGGTTTTTCCTGGTTGGCCAGGTTGCTGGCAACGTCGCGGGCTTCCATTACCTTGTCGCTTTCGAGCAAGGCATAGAACAGCGCGGTGCTGTCTTCGACACGATCGGCCGGGTCGGCGTCCGCTGCGGTCAGCGCCTGGCGATACAGCGGCTCGGCCTTTTCCGGCTCGCGCTGGTCGAGGTAGGCGGCGGCCACCCAGCGCACAGCGTAGGTCGGCAATTGCACGCCTTCGCCTTTGAGGGTTTCGTACTCACGGATCACGTCCGCCATGCGCGCCCGCGCCTTGAGGGCGCCCAGGCGGTCGATGCGCCAGGTCACCACGTCGTCGTGGGCGCTGGGCTCCGGGGTCCAGCGGGCGAGCAGGCGGTCGTAATCCTGCAGCGCGCGGTCGGCGATGACATAGCGTTCCTGTTCGGTGCGCGTGGCGAACTCGGCCATGCGCACACGCTCGGCGGCGAGGTCGCCTTCCAGGCGGCGCTGGGTGACTGCGTCCAACAGGCCGGGGCGCTGGGCCGACAGACGCAACGCCGGCTCCGGCAGACGGGCTTTTTGCAGGGCGACGATGTATTCGCGGGCCACATCAGGTTTGTCGCCGGCGCGGATAAACGCCTGGTCGAATTCGTGCAGCGCGTCGTAGTTCAAGCCCGCACGGGTCAGCGCGTAGCCCAGGGCCATGCGCCGGTTGGGATCGTCAGGCTTGGCGGCCACCAACGCGCGGGTGCGTTGCACGGCCTCGCTGGCCTGGCCGCCATCGGCCTGGGTGAGGGACAGGCCCAATTGCAAGTCGACATTGTTCGGCTCGCGCAACAGCGCCTGACGATAGACCGCCTCGGCCTGCGCCCACTGCTTCTGGTTGCGATAGGTGCGCGCGACGGTGGCCAGCGCCTGGGTGCTCAGGTTGCGATGTTTACCCTGGGCCTCGTACACCTGCAGCACTTCGGCGTCCTGCCCGGCCCACCCGGCGATGACCAGATGATCGCTGACCTGGCCCGGGGTCTGGCGTTCGCTGGAGAGCTGACGAAGTTGCATGAGCGCGGGGGTGAAGTTGCCATTGCGCGCCTGGATGATCAGGGCGTCGTAGGCCGGATCGGCCTTGGCAAACGCGGGTACCAGCAGTTGACTGCACAAGGCGATCCCGATGAGCAGTCGCAACCGACCTGAAGCACTGAGGGGGAGGTTTCGCAACATATCGTGAGCTTCCTTACACACGGAAAGCTTTAACGATAGGTGGTCCTGAGCGATTTACCTCAGGGTGCCGACGTCTGATGACCCGGCCAGGCTTTCCTGGGATCACTATCGGCGAGGTCTGAATCAAAAAGCACAAACCGGAACATTTGTTCAGATTTGCCCCGTGATTCTGAAATACAAATGGGGGCCGGACTTACCTGCGATAACGGCGCTCGGGCGACTTATGCGTCGACCCTTTGACCCTTATCGCGGGTAACCCCGCGCCCCCCATGCTTTTTTGACCGATGTGAAGATGTTTACTGCGCGCCGCTCACCGAACCGACTTTGGCGATCACAAAACCAATGAACTGCTCGACGGTCATCTTCTGGCCGTTGAAGGTCACTTCATTGTTGGCGTAATGCAGCTTGGACACCACGTCACTGCCCACCAGGGTCGCCAGTTGCGTGCCAACGGCCATGCCGCTGACCATCTCGCTGGCCATCTGGGATTGCTGCTCGATGGCTTGCGGGTCGGTCACGCCACTCACCTGCGCTTGCAGGGCGGCAACGTCGGCGATCATCGGCTTGGACAGGGTCAGGTTGGCGTCCAACAGCGCGACCATCTGCTTGCCCAGTTCAACCGGCGGCAGCTCCATGGACGCCGGCTTGGCCAAGTCCACCACGAGGCTGAATTTGCTTTCGCCGTGGGTGGTTTTCAGCGACAGGTTTTCCAGCGCCAGATGGGGCTTGGCCGCCAGCAACTGGTTGACGTTGGCTTCGGCCAGGGCCTGCTCGGCTTCGGTCAGTTGCAACTCCGGCACCGGTTCGCCGGCGGCGGCAGCGGCTTGCACCGGCTGCATCTTGTCCTGGTACAGCTTGGTCAGCAGCAGGCTCGACGGTACGTCGATGTTCTTCAAGCTCACGGCCATGGCGGCGGAGCCGACCGGTTTGCCCTGGTAGCCGATCTCGTCGATCTTGTAGTCGACGCGACCGTCCATGTTGTTTTCTTTGATTTCGCTGCTGTCTTTCTGCTCGAAGCCCTTGAGGGTCAGCACGGCCTTCTGCGGGCCGAAGGTCAGCTTGGTGTCGGTCAGCTCAATCGTGTTCTGGCCGGTGTAGAAACCGAAGGTGGATTTCTCGACATTGCTGGCCACGGTCAAGCCGGCGAACTCAACGTCGAACGGCGCGCCATTGGCGTCGATCACCGCGACTTTAAGGCTGTTCATGTAGCCATCCGCCTTGACCTTCTTGCCCTCGGCGGTGCTGTCCACGTCCAGGTTGGCGCCGGAGAAGCTCACCGAGGACGTGTCGTCCTTGAACTCCAGGGGCAGCAGTTCGAGATTGCCGTTGACCGAGCGGTTGTAGCCGATATTGACGACACCTTTGAGCGGCGACACGTCCTTGGCGGCGGCGAACCATTTTTCGCTGGTGGCGTTCTTTTCCAGCGCGTAGTGACTGGTGGCCATGACCGGCAGCCATTTCAGCGACACCAGGCGCGAGAACGGCAGCGGGCCGTGTTCGATATGGTCGACGAACAGAAGTTCGGGATTGGGATTCTGCTCACCAAAGAACGAACCCTGCGCCTTGAGGCGATAGTGTGCGGTACTGCTGAACAAACCACGCTCCAGGGACACCAGCTCCAGGGCAAGGCTGCCGTCGACGCCGGCCATGGAGCGCTGCAGTTCCTTGTTGGCATCCTGAACCGCCGTTTGCAGCACGGGCTCCAGTTGCTTACCGGTGTACCAGGCACCGCCTGCACTGACGACGCCGACGGCGACAACGAAACCCAAGAGAACAACGGCTGGCTTATTCATGAAGTGACCTGATCAAATCCTGTGAGAAGTGGGCTGTCTTCCTTGACCCCCGAGAGGGGGGTTGAAAACGGGGGGAAGATTAGCACTGGCGGCCGCGAACGGCCCAGCTTTTCAGAGGGTTCAGGTCGGCCGTTGGTTCACGAGTATTCCAATTCGATTTCGTCGAGTTGGTGATCGAAACTCTTCAGGCGCGCAGTCCAGGTGTACACCAGCACCTCGAATTCACGGTGGATCACCGCATTTCCGGGGGTGTCGACCTTGGGATCGCAGAAGTCCAGTTGGTAGCGCTCACGGGCCATCTGCGTGGCGACGTCGGACAATTCCCGCGCGTTATTCAGCCAGTGCCTACCTTCGGCGACCTGTCGATCCAGCACCACGCATTGTTTTTTCAGGACTTCGAGACTCTTTTCCAGGGGCGTGCCGGTGAGGTCGCCCATGACTTCCTGGAAGGTGCGCCCGGGCTGCCAATAGCTGCCCCAGAAATAGCGGTCGAAGACCGTCTCGACCCGGCGCAGGGCGACCTTGGTGTCCCAGATCGCCACGCGGGTCTTGCCTTGTTCGAGGAGCTTTTTCTTCACCCGCAGGTTTTGGTAGGACGCCCAGGCGACCACGCCAATCGACAAGGTACCGATCACCAGGCACGCGCTGTCGAGGAAGACCATGGCCTTGTCGATTTGATGGGCGAGCATGACGCCGTAGAAGTAAGTCGCCGATAACAGCACCAGTGCGAAGAACACGCACCAGAAAGCGGGAGCATAAGGGTTTTTCATTATTGGAATCCCCATGAGCAAACGCGAGCAGTGTCAAGCGAACCGCCGGCCGGACAAAAAGCCGCGCGACTCGCCTGTCAAAGCATAGCTAGTCGCTCAGGGTTTGCCGGCCTGCGAGGCTTGCGTTCGTCCGCTTTCCCAACCGCCGCCCAGGGCCAGAAACAGATCGATCTGGCTCATGGCAACCTGGCTGTTGGCCGCCGCCAGTTGTGCGCGCACATCGGTGTAGGTGCGGGTGGCTTGCAGGTCGGCCAGGAACGACGCGCGGCCGGCCTGGAAGAAACGGTGGGTCTGGTCGGCGGCTTCCCGCGCGGAGTCGTCGGCTTCGGCCAGGGCGTCGCGGCGTTGCAACTGTGCGGTGTATTGCGCAAGGCCCGTCTGGGTTTCGCGGATGGCGTTGAGCACCACGCCGTCGAAGTGCGCCAGGGCGCCCTGGGTCGCGGCTTCGGCCTCGTGGATACGCGCACGCGCGCCGTTGGTCGGCACCGACCAACTGATCAGCGGCCCAAAGCCCCAGCGGTTGGTGGCCGGCTGACCGAGGTTTTCCAGAATACCCACGGTACTGATGGAGGCACCGATGCTGATGTCCGGGTACAGCGCGCCGGTCGCCACGCCGATACGGGCGGTGGCGGCCGCCAATTGGCGTTCGGCCTGGCGCACATCGGGGCGACGCTTGAGCAACGCCGCGCCGTCGCCCACCGGCAGCAACTGGGCGATGTGCGGCAGCTCGGCGCACGTCCCGGTGCCCGCCGGCAACTGCTCCACCGGTTTGGCCAGCAGCATCGACAGACGGAACAACCCGGCCTGGCGCGCGGCTTCGTAGCGCGGTATGTCGGCGCGCAAGGATTTGTATTGGGTTTGCGAGCGGGTCACCTGGGTTTCATCACCGCGCCCGGCGTCGCGCAGGCGCTGGGTGAGCCGGGTGCTCTGGGCTTGCAGGTCCAGGGATTCGTTGGCAATCGCCAGCTCTTCGTTGGCCGCGCACACCTGGGTGTAAGACCGCACCACATCGGCCACCAGGGTGATGCGGGCGATGTCGGCGGCGGCTTGGGCGGCATCGGCGCTGGCCTGGGCGCTTTCGATGCCGCGCTGCAAGGTGCCGAACAGGTCGAACTGGTAGGAGGTGCTGATGCCGACGCTGCCGATATTCGCCACCGGGACTTTATCCGCCAGCAAAAACGCTTCGCCCGATTCCTGCAGGCGCTGGGCCTCGGCCTTGGCGCCGGCGCTCCAGCCGCCGGCGGATTCGGCTTGCTGCACCTGATAGCGCGAGCGCTGCAGGTTGGCCGCCGCCACGCGCAGGTCGGTGTTGGAGGCCATGGCCTGGCGCACCAGTTCATCCAGGCGCGGGTCCTGGTACAGCTTCCACCAGTCAGCAGGCACCGGCGCCGACACCACGTTGCTGCCTTCGCCCGCCAGTGGCCCTTGCAGGTCGCCACGGTTGAGCGCGGCCTTGTCCGGCAATTGATAATCCGGACCCACCACTTGGCAGGCCGACAGCAGCAAACCCAACGCGGCAGTGGCCACAAGCTGTTTCATGGCTGGGCTCCGTCCTTGGGCTTGTCGCCAATGATCGACACCGTCGCCGTGCGCCCGGCGATCATGCGAAAGTCCGCCGGCACGTCGTCGAAGGCAATGCGCACCGGAATCCGCTGGGCCAGGCGCACCCAACTGAACGCCGGGTTGACGTTGGGCAACAGATTGGCGCCGCTGCTGCGGTCACGGTCTTCGATACCGGCGACGATGCTCTGCACATGGCCGTGCAGGCGTGCGCCGTCGCCGATCACGCGGATATCGACGCCCATGCCGACGTGGATGCCGTCGAGCTTGGTCTCCTCGAAGTAGCCGTCGATATGGAAAGAGTTGCTGTCCACCACTGACAGCACCGGGTGCCCGGCGGTGACGAATTCCTGGGCGCGTGGTGCACGGTCGTTAACGTAGCCGTCCACAGGGCTGCGGATCACCGAGCGGTCGAGGTTGAGTTGGGCCGAGTCCACCGTCACTTGCGCTTCGGCCAGGGCCGACTGGGCGCGGGCGACGCGGGACTGGCTTTCTTCCAGTTGTTCGATCGGCACCAGGTTGCCCAGGCCACGGTTACGCTTGTACTCGCGCTGGGCCTGGGCCAGGGTTTCCTGGCGATCGGCCACGGCGGCCTGGGCCTGGCGCAGAGCCAGCTTGAAGCGGTCCTGGTCGACGGCGAACAGCACCTGGCCTTTGCTCACCAGTTGGTTGTCGCGCACGTCGACGCGCTGGATCAACCCGGACACGTCCGGGGCGATCTGCACGATGTCGGCCCGAATGTGGCCGTCACGGGTCCAGGGCGCGAACATGTAGTACATGACCATGCGCCACACCACGACGACCGCGAACGTCACGATCAACAACGTGAGGACTACACGGCCGATGGTCAAAAAAGGTTTTTTCATGTCATCAGGTATCGACTGAGTGAGTCCACCGCGCCCAGCAACAGCGCGTAGAGCCCCACATTGAATAATGCCCGGTGCCAGACCAGGCGATAGAAGTGGACGCGGTTCAACAACCCGTGCACCACCAGAAACAACACGTACGCAATGCCCATCAGCACCAGCAGCGTGGGCAGGAAGACCCCGCTGATATCCAGATCACCGATCATAAAGGCGCTCCATCAGGCAGCGGCGCTTCCACATCGGCGCCGCCAATGAATTCCACGCCGGGCAACAACGCCAGGCGCAGGCCCGCCAGCGCATGCAGCAGGTGCAGGCGGGTGTCGTCTCGCAGGCCCTGGTCGCTGAGGGCGCGGCGCGTGCGATCGAGGGTCATCAACAGACCACCCGGCGCCGGCAAGCGTTCACCCGCCTTGAGACACGCCTTGTAGTAACCGCCCACGCCTTCGACCGCCTGGTCGAGCAGTACCCGTGGCACGCCGAGGATGCGCGGCGAGTAGGCCAGCAGGTCGAGCAGGTTCAGCGCCACACTCAGATCGCGCAGGGCGACACCGGTGTCCTGGCCGATGATGGCCAGGCGCGGCAGGTGCTGCATCAGGCGGTCGAGCATCTGCGCAGCCAGGTGCCGGTGCTCGGCCAGGGTCGCCGGTTCAGTCAGGCTGACAATGTCGTTCCAACTGAAACGGGTCATGCGCTTGGCGGCCAGTTCGGCCCCGAAGGGCCGCGCGATCAGCGTCCACACAAACGCGAACAACAGGCCCACCGGCCCGGCCAGGTTGACGTTGGTGAAGTTGAGAAAGTCGGCGTCATAGGCGCCCTGGATGCTGATGAACGACGAGGTGTTCACCAGCGTCAGCAGCATGCCCAGGTAGAAACGCGGCTGCACCGTCAGCGTGCCGATGCAGATAAACGGCACGGCGAACCCCAGCACCAGCATGGGGAAGTCGTGCAGGTTGGGCAGCACCAGGAACAGATACAGGCTGGCGAACAGCACCGACATGGCGGTCCAGAAAAAGAACCGGTAGATCTGCGGCGCCGGGTCGTCCATCGAGGCGAAGAAGCTGCAGGCGACGGCGGCCAGGATCACCGCGCTGCCGCCGTCGGTCCAGCCCAGCAGAATCCACAGCACCGAGGCGACGATGATGGCGGTGACGGTGGAAAACGCCGAGTAGAACATCAGCCCGCGGTCGAGGAACGGTGTGAGCCGGCCCAGGCGCCAGTGGCGATAGACGGCGCGCCAGGTGTCTTCGCTTTCGCACTGGATGGCGGCTTGCAGGCTTCGGCAGTCTTGCCACAGGTCGATCCACTCGCCGAGGCGATACAGGGCGTTGGAAAACAGCAGCGTGTGGCGATCGTCCAGCGCCTCGCCCTCGGGTTGCTGGGCGTCGAGTCGATCGCGCAGGGCGCGCCAGCGTTCCAGCGGTGCGGCTTTGGTGGTGCTTTGCAGCCATTCGTTGGCCGCCTCGAGCAGCGGCTTGAGTTGATCGAGAAACTGCGGCGCCCGGTGTTCGATGGCGGACAACGCATCGTCCAGGGCATCCACCACCGGCAGCAGGTGGATCATGCGCCCACGCAATTCCTTGGTATTGCGCACCGTCTGCGACCGCGCACCTTCGTGGGGCAGTTGGCCGATCATCAATTCGAGGGTGTTGAAGGTGGCAACCATGCCACCGCGCAGGGCACTGACTTCGCCCGGCTGCACCGTGCGGCTGAGAAACCGCTGGCTGTAGACCTGGGCATCGGAAAACCACTTGGCCACCGACCCGTCGAACACCGGCATCAGGCGCCGAGGCCAGAACATCGCGCCCACCACCGCCGCGACCGCGATGCCGAGGAAGATTTCTTCGGTCCGCGCCTCGGCCACATCCCATACCGTCAGGGGGTTATCCACCACCGGCAGGGCGATCAGCGGCAAGGTGTAGCCGGCCAGCATCAGCGCGTAATTGTTCGCGGTGCGCAGGTGCATGGACAAGAACAGCAAGGTGCCCGTCCACAGGGCAATCACCACCACCAGCAGGTACGGCGACTGCACGAACATCGGCACGAAAATCACCGCCGCCGCCGCGCCCATGAAGGTGCCGATGGCGCGGTACAAGGCTTTGGAACTGGTGGGGCCGACAAACGGGCTGGAGACGATGTACACCGTGGCCATCGCCCAATACGGACGCGGCATTTGCATGAGCATGGCGATGTACAGCGCGATCATCGACGCGGCAAACGTCCGTACGCCGTAGAACCAGTCCTTCGCCGGCGGCATGCCGGTAAAAAATCCGTTCAAGGGGCCACGACCGTTGGGTGTTGATAGGCGGCTTCAAAGGCGCGTAGCACGCGCAGCGCAGCCTCCAAGTCCGCCGGTGCGATATCGGCCAACACGTCACGGCGCAGGCGCACCAGTTGCACTTCCACCGCCTGCACCAACTCGCGGCCGCGCGCGGTGAGGCTCAAGGCCTTGGCGCGGCGGTCGTGGACGTCTTCGGTGCGACACACGTAGCCGTCATGACACAGTCGGTCGAGCAGGCGCACCAGCGATGGGCTTTCCATCCCCGAAGCCTGGGCCACCTTGACCTGATGCACGCCGTCGCCCAAGCGGCCGATCATCAACAACGGCACGGCGCAGGCTTCGGAAATACCGTAGCTCACCAGCGTGCTCTGGCAGATTTTGCGCCAGTTACGGGCGCCCACCACCATGCTGCTGCTGAGGTTCATCTGGAGTTGTTCGAGGGATCGAGGCACTGAAATAGTTCGCATACAGTTAGTTTGCTAACTATCAATATGCTCGATGGCACCAAGGCCGTCAAGTTTTGAAACACATTTGCGGATGGGTGGGTGCCGCGCCACTTGGTTGCGGCGCGTCGGCAAAATCCGACGCGCTCAAGACGCCGAGAGCGCGAATGAGGCTCGGATTTTTTCACCTGTCATCGGATTGTTATACCCCTCGCCCGCCGCGCAACATCAGGTTCAACCCATCCACCACCTCCGCCCAATCCGCATCCTCCAGAATCTCATCGCGCAAGAACGCTCTCTGGCTGTCCGTCCAGAACGACGCATCCGCCAGTTTCAATTCCGGTTTGAGCGGTGAATGGGCGACCACAAATTGCTCGATGCTGACCGCGTCGTTCGGCAAACCCAGTTGTTTGAACAATGACGGCAAGCTGTGCACTGGCGATTCCATGGTGAGCTCCTGATAGAACAACGTTACCTGAGTCTAGCGGCAACCTTCGGGTAGCGGCTGCGGCATGTTGCACACCCCAAACAAGCGCGCCCTCGCGCCGCCGCCGTCCTGGCGACCAAGCTCGCGCCAGCCCTCGGGCAGTGGGGCAAAATCGTCGGGCATGTCGGTGCTGCTGATCAGCCACACACGGCGGGTGTCGGCGGGCAATGCCGACAGACGGTCGAGGTAGATGCGCCCGCCGTCCTGGTCCACCAGGGTGCCGAAGCCGTAGGCGTTCGGCCGCGTGGGTGTGCCGTCGGGTTTGGGCGGGGTGTAGAGCTGCAGTTGGGCGTCGGTCTGGTCGTAATACACGTAGCTGAGGTACCACATCATGTCGCTGAGGACGATGCGATCGCCTTCGTGGTAATTGCGATTGACGAACTCCACCGGCCTGTTGAATTGGTCCTGTTCATCCACGGTGAAATTGTTATTCAACCCCACCAGTTCGGCCCCCACGAACAGCACCAACAACGCCGCCCCCAGCAATGCCAGGCGCCTTGGCAAGCGGTCGATGGCCACGGCCACGAGGATCGGCAGGCCCAGGGCGTAAACGGTGAGATAGCGCTCGATAAACACCGGGGAGAAAAACGACACCCCATACACCAGCATCAGCGGCAGCAGAAAAAACAGCGCCAGTAGGCCGGCCGGCCGATAGCGCCCGCGATCGCGCCAGGCGGTGACGCCTACCACGGCGATCAGCAGCAGCGGGAACGCCCAGAACAACGGCGGCCAGAAGCCGACGCCTTCGTCCTGCTGCACGAACTGCCAGATCATCGACGGCAGGGAAAACACATCGACCGGCGCTTCCCAGCCAATGTCACCGCCCACCTTGAGTTGTTCGACATGCCGCACCAGGTCCAGCAGGTTCGGCAGCCAGGGCAGGTACGCCAGCACAATCATGGCGTTGGCCGCCCACCAGGCCGGGCGCGTGATCAGCCGCGGGCCCGGTGAGCGCGTGGTACTCAACAGCCCCAGGTAGGCCCAGTGCACCAGCACGCACAGCGCCGTGAAGTAATGGGTATAGAACCCGGCGCTCATCAACAGTACATAAGCCACCAGATAACGCGTGCGCGCGGGATGACGTACCCAGTACACCAGCGCCAGCGTAGCGCCCAGCACCCACACGCCCAGCAGCGAATACATGCGCACTTCCTGGCTGTAGCGCACCGCCGTCGGCAGCAGCGCCAGCAGGATACCGGCCAGCACGGCGGCGCGACGGGTGGACAGTTGCCGCGTCAGCCAGATGCCCAGGCCGACGGCCACGACGCCGGGGAGGGCACTCATGCCGCGAATCGACCAGATGCCGTCGCCGAACAGCCCGATCCAACCGCGCAGCAGGAAGAAATACAGCGGCGGGTGCACATCATGGGCGGCGTGAAACCACAGATCGCTCGCCGCGTACTCGCTGAGCAGCAGGCTGGAGCCTTCGTCGCCCCAGATCGCCGCCGACGCCAGCTTGTAAAACCGCACTGCGAGGGCCAATGCCAGGATCGGCACCCACCACAGTCGGCTGATCCAGGCGGCGTCCTCCCACCCGAGGCGCTGAAATACAGGCAACGCTGACACCTTTTCGTCTTGCTCCACCACCGACCGACGCACCTCGATTCCCCTGCTGCTCTGATTGCCTAAGCACAAACACCGCCACTCTAGGACAAAAGCCTCTGGCTCGCTGCTTGAATCGGACAAATCGGCATTTTGTGTAGGCCTCTACCGAAGCCGCCGTCGGATCAAGCTATTATTGCCCCCCTCCAAGGACTCAGGATCAAGGACACGTCATGCGCATCGGTTTTCTGTCACCTCTGGCACTGGCACTGCTCGCCGCTATTTCGCTGCCGGCCCAGGCCAGCTCCGACGACTCGTGCTACCCCGACTGGCGGGTCTCCCATGACAGCCTCGACTCATGCAGCAACCTGCCTTTTCTCAGCCCGGGAAACGACAGCCGGGTCAACCTGCGCCTGTTGCTGGCCGACAAAAAGGCCGCGCCGCTGGCGCCGAATGCCTTGAGCGAAGACGATCTGGCCCAGGGTTTCGGCCCGGTGCCGTTTGCGGTGTATCGCCTGACACCCGCCCCGGCCACGACCGATGAAGCCGGCCAGTCACCCAGCCGCGAACTCGACACCGTGCTCGCCCCCCTGGGCATCAAGCGCGACGACGCCAAAGCGGCCGGCGACGCCTTCCTCAACGGAGAAGGCAGCCGCTGCCGCAGCAACGACGACGACAGCGCCACGGCGTTCATTCGCCAAGTGACCCAGGCCGATATGCCGGCTGCCGAACGCCAGACGCTGGCCAAGGCGCGCCTGCAATTGCTCAGCACCTGCAACGGGGATGGCCCAGTGGTGGCCGAGCCGCTCGAGTCCGCCAACGGCCGCTTGCTGCGCACTTATCTACAGGCCGCCGCCGACTTCTACAGCGGGCGGTTCAGTGAAGCCGAGCGCGGTTTTGCCGCCGCCAGCAGCAGCGAGTTGCCCTGGCTGAAGGAAACCGCGCTGTACATGAGCGCGCGCACGACGCTGAACCAGGCGCAGGCCGACGCGTTCGATGAATACGGCATGCCGCAGCTCGAGCATGTGGATAAGTCCGCCTTGGGCCAGGCCGAACAGGGCCTGCTCAACTACCTGCACACTTATCCACAGGGCCAATACAGTGCCTCCGCCCGTGGCCTGCTGCGCCGCGTGCACTGGCTGGCCGGCGACAACAACAAACTCGCCGAAGACTTTGCCTGGCAAATGAGCGAGGCCACCGAGGCCCAGCGCAATGTGTCGGTGGACGAACTGGTGGAAGAAGCCGACCTCAAGCTGCTGATGGTCAACAGCGCCAGCGTCAGGGAGCCGATGCTGCAAGCCGTCACCGACCTGATGTTGATGCGCGCGCAAACCCCGCCGCGCCTGAGCCGCGCAGACCTCGACCAGCAGAAGCCCACGTTTGCCAGCCATCCGGCGCTGTTCGACTACCTGCAAGCGGTGTACGCCCTGTATGTCGAGCATCAGCCCGACAGCGCCTTGAAGCATCTGCCCCAGGATGTGCCATCGAACCTCGACTACTTCGCCTTCAGCCAGCAGACGCTGCGCGCCTTGGCGCTTGAAGAGAAAAACGACTGGAGCGGCGCCCAAGCCCTGTGGCTGCAACTGCTACCGCTGGCGAAAGCGCCGCTGCAGCGCGACCAACTGGAACTGGCCCTGGCGATGAACTACGAACGCAGCGGCCAACTGGCCAAGGTGTTCGCCGCCGACTCACCGATCGGCGCCAGGCAGGTGCGCTACATCCTGCTGCGCAACGTCGCCGGGCCTGAACTGCTGCGCCAACGGATCGCCCAGGCCAACGACCCGCTGGAGCGCCAGACCGCGCAATTCGTGCTGCTCTATAAAGATCTGCTGCACAGCCAGTTCGCCACCTTCCTCGACGACCTCAAGCAACTGCCCGCCCAGGCGCCCGAAGACAAACTGGGCACCAGCCTGGGCTACGTCTACAGCGCCAGCCAGAGCTTGAAACTGTTCCAATGGAACGGCGACAAAGCCGAATCCGGCTACGCCTGCCCGACCCTCGCGCAAACCGCCGCGACCCTGCAAAACGACGCAAAAAGCCCACAGGGCCTGAACTGCCTGGGTGAGTTCATCCTGCGCAACGGCCTGGACGGCATGCCCCTGGAACAGGCGCGCGCCGCCGGTAGCCTGGGCAGCACCACGTCGGACTTCAAGGGCGAAACCTTCTCGCGGCTCGACGGCTACAAACAGGTGATCGGCAACGCCAAGGCGGCGAAAAACGACAAGGCCTACGCCCTGTTCCGCGCGATCAATTGCTACGCGCCGTCCGGCTACAACAGCTGTGGCGGCCAGGACGTTGAACCCGCGGTGCGCAAAGCCTGGTTCCGCCAGCTCAAGAGCGGTTTCGGCGACACCCAATGGGGCAAATCGCTGCAGTACTACTGGTGAAACACCTGTGGCTAGGCGTGCTGTTGCTGGCAAGCCCGGCGTTCGGCGCCGTCGACGCCCGCGACTATGACGCCTTCTGGCTGTGGAGCGGCGTTACCCCGCAGCCGGTGCTCAAGCAGGCGAAAACCCTGTACATCCTCCAGGGCCAGATCAACGCCACCCGCCGCGCCCCTCAGCGCGGCGTGCAATTGATCGCCCAGGGCATCAGCGTGCCGCGTATCACCGAAGGCGACGTCTGGATCGTCTACCGCGCCCACACCCTGCACTGGCCGGAGCGGGTCTACACCCAATTGCTCGGCCAAGTACAACGCTGGCGCGACGCCGGCAACCCGGTGGTCGGCATCCAGATCGACTTCGACGCCCGCACCCAATACCTGCACGAATACGCCGCCTTCCTGCGCGACCTGCGCCAACGCCTGCCCGCCGACCTGCGCCTGAGCATCACCGGCCTGATGGACTGGAGCAGCAACGCCGACCCCACCGCCATCGCCCAGCTCAAGGGCGTGGTGGATGAAGTGGTGGTGCAGACGTACCAGGGGCGCCACAGCATCCCGGACTACGCCGCGTATTTGCCGCGGATGAACCGGTTGGGGGTGCCGTTCAAGATTGGCCTGATACAAGGTGGGGAGTGGCAGGCGCCGGGGTATTTGCAGGGCAGTGAGTGGTTTCGGGGGTATGTGGTGTTTTTGCGTAATCCGTGACGCAGGTGACCACTGCTCTGGAACAGTGGTCACCTGATTGATTGTCAGCGCTGCCCTTGTGGATCAGCGCTGCATGCCCCAACGCTTCACCGTCAGCCGCTCGAAGGTGTCGAACACCAGGTTTTCCACCAACAGGCCGATCAGGATCACCACCGCCAGCCCGGCGAATACTTTGTCGGTGTACAGCTCATTGCGGTTCTGGAAGATGTACCAGCCCAGGCCGCCCTTGCCGCTGGTGGCGCCGAACACCAGCTCGGCGGCGATCAGCGTGCGCCAGGCAAATGCCCAGCCGATTTTCAGGCCCGCCAGGATCGACGGCAGTGCCGCCGGGATCAGGATGAACAGCACGAAGCGCATGCCCTTGAGGCCGTAGTTGCGACCGGCCATGCGCAGGGTTTCGGACACGCCGAGGAACCCCGAATAGGTGTTGAGCGCCAGCGCCCACAGCACCGAATGCACCAGCACGAAAATCAAACTGTTCTGGCCCAGGCCAAACCACAGCAGCGCCAACGGCAGCAGCGCAATGGCTGGCAACGGATTGAACATCGAGGTCAGTGTGCTGAGCAAATCGCGGCCCAATTGCGTCGAGACCGCCAGCGTGGTCAAGGCAAACGCCAGCACGATGCCGATCAGATAGCCCTTGATCAGCACCACCAGCGAGATGCTGACTTTGCTGAGCAATTCGCCACTCAGCAGGCCTTCGTACAGCGCGTGAAAGGTCTGCAGGAAACTCGGTAGCAGCAGGTCATTGTTCTGGTAGCGCGCAACGGCTTCCCAGAGGATCGCGAGCACGATCAGGATCAGGCCTTTGCGCAGCCAGCCTTGTTGCCACAGGCGTTGGCGCAGCGGCAGTTCGCGTTCCACAGGGACGCTGAGCAACGGTTCGAGGGTGATTTCATATTCCTGGCGCATGGACGCTCCTGAAAAAAGTAACGCCTTAGTAAGCGATGCGGATATCGGCGAAGCCCAACTCACGTTCGGCTTCAGGCGCTTCGTCGAACAGCAGGCGATGAATCCGCCGCGCCGACGCCTGGAACGCCACGCCACCGAGGCTGTGCAGGTCGTATTGATGGCTGTGGATTTCCGCGCGCACGCGCCCGGGATGGGGCGACAGCAACAGGATGCGATTGCCCACCACCAGCGCTTCTTCGATGGAGTGGGTGACGAACAGCAAGGTGAACCGCACCTCTTCCCAGAGCAGCAGCAATTCTTCCTGCATCTTGCGCCGGGTCAGGGCATCGAGGGCGGCGAAGGGTTCGTCCATCAGCAGGATTTTAGGCTGCATGGCCAGGGCGCGGGCGATCGCTACGCGGGCTTTCATGCCGCCGGACAGGGTGTGCGGGTAAGCATCGGCAAAGGCGCTGAGGCCGACTTTGTCGAGGTAGTGCAGCGCTCGCTGTTCGGCTTCGCGACGCGGCAGGGTTTTCGACGCCAGCAGCGCAAACATCACGTTCTGTTTGACGGTTTTCCACGGCGGTAACTGGTCGAATTCCTGGAACACCACAATGCGGTCCGGGCCCGGCTGTTCGACCTTTTGCCCCAGCAGGCGGATCTCGCCCTCGCAAGGCTTGATAAACCCGGCGATAGACTTGAGCAAGGTGGACTTGCCACAACCCGAAGGGCCGAGCAATACGTAGCGATCGGCGGGGTCGATCTCGAAACTGACCTGGTGCGTGGCCCGCACCACGCGCTCGGGGGTGCGGTATTCCAGGCTGACGTTATCCACCGCCAGCAATGGGGCGGTGGTGTGCGGGTTGCTGGCCGTGTGGCCTTGCAAGGGCGCGTTCATCTCAACTTCCTTGCAGGGGCTTGGCGTCTTGGAAGAAGTAGTCCTTCCACGATTCAGGCTTGTTTTTGATGGCGCCGACGCGGTAGAGGAATTCCGCCAGCGGGTAGGTGTTTTTCGGCGTGACGCTGAACTCGAATTGCGGGTTGTCGATGATTTTCAGCAACTCGGCGCGGTCGATCTTGGCCTTGGTCACGCGGATGTAAGTGTCGGCCGCGGCGCCTTTGTCGTTCTGGGCGAACTGTGCAGCTTCGGTCAACGCGTCCACAAATGCCTTGTAGGTTTTCGGGTTGTCGTTGCGGAATTTTTCGGTGGCAAACAGCACCGTCGGCGAGTTCGGGCCGAGCAGGTCATAGGTGTTGAGCACGACGTGCACATTAGGATTGGCCAGGGCCTGGTCCTGGAATGGCGGGTTGGAAAAGTGCCCGGTCAATTCGGTGCCGCCGGCGATCAATGCCGCGGTGGCATCCGGGTGTGGCACGGCAACGGTGTACTTGTCGAGGCGATTGAACTCCTTGTCACCCCACTGCTTGGCGGCAGCGTATTGCAGGAAGCGCGATTGCACCGACACACCCACCGCCGGTACGGCGATGCGGTCCTTATCGGTGAAATCGGCGATGGTCTTGACCTTGGGATTGTTGCTCACCAGGTAGTACGGGAAGTTACCCAGGGATGCCACCGCCTTGACGTTCTGCTTGCCGTGGGTGCGATCCCAGATGGTCAGCAGCGGGCCGACGCCGGCACCGGCGATGTCGATGGAGCCGGAAAGCAACGCATCGTTGACCGCCGCGCCGCCGGACAGTTGGGTCCAGTCGACCTTGATGTCGAGGCCTTCCTGCTGGCCGTATTTCTCGATCAGATGCTGGTCGCGTACCACGTTCAGCAACAGGTAGACGATGCCGAACTGCTCGGCAATGCGGATCTCGCCTTCGGCCTGCGCGGCCGCCGGGGCAACCAGGCTGCCGGCCAGCAGGCTGACGCCCAGGCCAAGGGTGGCGGCCAGCCGTGCGAATGGAATGTTCCTGGACATGGTCATGCTCCGAATCAGAAAGGCGCGTCGCCCTGGATGGTGGTGCGGTACAGCTTGCGGCGCAGATGGCTCGGGCAACCGGCGGCCAGGTGGATCAGCGAGCGGTTGTCCCAGAACACCAGGTCGTGGGGCTGCCATTGGTGGCGGTAGGTGTTTTCCGGCAACACGCTGTGGGCGTAGAGCTGGGCCAGCAGGTCGCGGCTTTCGTCTTCCGGCAAACCGACGATGCGAGTGGTGAAGCCTTCGCTGACGAACAGCGCCTTGCGGCCATTCTCCGGGTGAGTGCGCACGATGGGATGCACCACTTCTGCCACTTGGGCCAGTTGCTCTGGCGTCAGCGTCGGGCGCCAGTTGCCTTCGAATTTGGTTTCGCTGTAGCGCGCGGTGTAGGAATGCGCGGCGTGGCGGCCATCGACGGCGTTGCGCAAGTGCTCGGGCAACTGGTCCCAGGCTTTGTGCATGTCGGCGAACAATGTGTCGCCGCCTTCGGAGGGCAGTTCCTGGGCATGCAGCATCGAGCCAAGGCTCGGCAGCTCTTTATAGGAAAGGTCCGAATGCCAGAATTTGCCCGCATCCCCCAGGCCGATGGACTGGCCATTTTCGATGACGTTGGAAACGATCAGGATTTCCGGGTGGTTGGCCAACAAGAACTGCTTGAGCACGTGGATCTGCAGCACACCGAAGCGACGGCTGAAGGCGATCTGTTGTTCGGGCGTGATGCGCTGATCGCGGAACACGACAACGTGATGGTCCAGGTGCGCACGGTGAATGCGTACGAAATCCTGGTCGTTGACCCCACGCGATAAATCCAGACCAATGATCTCGGCGCCCACGCTGCCGGGCAGTGGGCGGATCTCGAATGCTTGGGCAGTAGGATTCGCTGTTGGAACAGTAGAGGTGGCGGACATGAGGTCACTCCCGGTCAGACAGGAGAGTGACTTTATAGATATAAGAACAGCATTTTAAATACCGTTAGAGAATATCTATATGCGGGAATGTACCGTCCGGGGGAAAACCTGTTGAACCTGCATGTAAGACGCCCTAAAGCCTGGCTGTGGGCGCTCGGAGCACGGTGTTGAAGCGCTTACAAGCCGAAACCGTGCCCGTTTGACAAGCTTATGAGCAGTCTCTAGTGTGCTTTGGATCCAATTAGCCAACATTCTAAAAAGGAGGAAAGCGTAACCGTGACGCAGAAGCCGAACCCTTTGAACAGCATCAAGATCAGCGGCCCTATTCCGGCCCATCTCGCTCGCTCCGTAATTGAAGAAACCTTGCGAAACGCCATCCTCGATGGACGATTGCCCTGCGGCACAGCCATGCGCCAACAGGAGCTGGCCAGCCTGTTCGGGGTCAGTCGCATGCCCGTGCGTGAAGCCCTGCGCCAGCTGGAAGCCCAGTCACTGCTGCATGTGGTGACGCACAAAGGCGCTGTGGTTGCCCCATTGATCGAGGATAACTCGGCCGAAACCTATGAGCTGCGTATGTTGCTGGAGTCTGAAGCCCTGCGCATGTCGATACCCTTGCTCACCCAAGCCGATATCGCCGAGGCAGACGCGCTTATCTGCGCATTGGAGCAAGAAAAGGACTACACCGAGATTGGTCGACTCAATCGCCTGTTTCACATGACCCTCTATGGCAAGGCCCCCAACCAGCGACTGCTCAAGTTGGTGGAGCACGGGTTGAATGAGGAAGAACGATTCTTGCGATTCAACCTTGAGGCCATGGGGCTCGGCGAAACGTCCCAGGAAGACCACCGTGAATTGCTGCAATTGGTGGCGCAGAAGAAAGTCGGTGAAAGCATCCTCACACTGCGAAATCACTTGATGCGCGGGATGGAGGTGATCACGACTTACCTCAATCGTCTGGACGTCGACGGCCAGTAACTCCGCAAGGCATTTTCACCCGCCCTTGTCCCTCAAGCGCTGCGGGTCCCTCCCTCTATGGCAGGGACCCGCGCCGAAGAAACTTCCCACTTCTGATAGAACAACTTACTGACAGCACTATTATTTGGAAAAACATCTAACACATTTATATGCTCGCCAACTTGTTTAACCCGACTATCATCTTTTATTACTAAACCAGACTCCTCACTCAGCCGCAGCCCGCTCACATCGGGCCTTGCGCATCCTGTCCGGTTTACGCCTGCTTATCTTTTTGCCGACCACAAAAGCCCATCGCTGTTTACAGCAGACGCAACAACTTATAGGCATCAACTATGCATCAACCGTTACTTGAACAAAAAAAACTGCAGTTATGCAGCCATCCGTTATTTTCCGAAATAACTTCACTTCATAAGTTACAACTTTTTATGGAAAGCCATGTATTCGCTGTTTGGGACTTCATGACCCTCACCAAGCGACTGCAACGGGACCTGACCTGTATTCACCTGCCCTGGCTGCCACCTGCCGACGCACACGCCGCCCGCCTGATCAACGAGATCGTGCTGGGCGAAGAATCCGACATTCACCCCCGACAGGGTCATTGCAGCCACTTCGAGCTGTACCTGGAAGCCATGACCGAAGTCGGCGCCAGCACTTCGGCGATCAACCGTTTCGTTGCGCTGCTACGCCAGGGGCTGGAGGCGAACACGGCCTTGCGCGAGGTTGACCCACCGCCTGGCGTGGCCCGCTTCGTCAGCGCCACATTGCGCATGGCGTCGAACGCGCCCACTCACTGTGTAGCGGCAGCCTTTCTTCATGGCCGCGAGCATGTCATCCCCGCCCTGTTCGAGCGCTTGCTGCAAGCGGATGATTTCATCCAACGCCAGGCCCCGACCCTGTACGACTACCTCAAACGCCACATCGAACTGGACGCCCAGGATCATGGACCGGCGGCGCAGCAGTTGCTCGAGCGCCTGGTCAGCGCCGATCCGGCTTATCCGCAACAGGCCGGGGACACCGCCCTCGCCGCCGTGCAGAGCCGTATCACGTTCTGGGACGAGGTGCAGGTCTCGCTGCAAGAGGTGCACCCATGAACATTGCCGACTACCTCTCCATCGCCGACGAATGGGAACGCCGCGCCACCATCCGTACACGCCCTCGCCGCGTGCTGGAAAACGATGACAAATTGATCTACCCGCTGTGCCGCCAGCCCCTGGTGCTGAGTGCGACCTTTGTTGAACAGTGCCCGCAATGGCGCGACTTCGTGCTGCTGCAAAGCTTCTACAAATTCATCAACGACGTGGTGATTTTCGAAACCGACATCGTCGACAAGACGGCGCGCAGCATTGCCAAGGATCGCTTCTCGGTGCCCTTTCCCCTGGTCTGCCGCTATGACGCGATGACCGTCGTGGTGGACGAGGACTACCACGCCCTGGTCGCGCTGGACTTCCTGCAACAAACCGTGGCCATGACCGGCATCCAGCCACTGGACCTGCCCGAGCAAATCGAACTGAACCGCGCACTGCCGGCCGCACAGGCTCAGGCACCTGCTCACCTGCGCGATGCGGTGGCGCTGATTGGCGTCGCCATTGCCGAAAACACCCTGACCCACGACGTGGCCGCGTTTGCCAAGGACACCAGTGTCAAAGCCTCCATCCGGGGCTTGATGGCCGACCACCTGTTCGATGAAGGTCGCCACGCCCAATTCTGGACGCGACTGGTACGCCTGTATTGGCAGGCGGCGAGCGCCGATGACCGCGACAGCATCGCTCAAGTGCTACCCACTTTCCTGGCGCATTACCTGACCAACGACCTGCAGAAAAACTTCGATCTGCATTTGATCGAACACCTCGACGTCACCGCCAGCGTGCGCGCCGCATTGCGTGATGAAGTCGTGGCGCTGGCGTTCCCCATCACCCGCCAGCATCCGTTGATGGGCAACATCATGGGGTTCCTGCAACATAGTGGCTTACTGCAAACGCCCAGCGTGACACAGGCGCTGGACAACTACTTGCCCGTGTCCGGGAGGCCGGCATGAGGTGCCTGAAGATCGGATGGAGCGGCACCAGCAACGTCCTGGCAGACATCAGGCAGATGCTGGAACAATACGGGCATCTCTCGGGTGACGCGGCCCTCGACCTGCTGGTTGAGGACGGGAGTGAGGCGCTGCCGGCCCACGCTGACCACGTCCCATGGCTAAGCCTGCGCGTGGGTTTCGGACCGTGCGCCCAGCACGGGCTACCAACACTGCAACTGCGTGCCTACGCCCGCGACAGGCGATTATTGGCCGTACTGGATATCGCCGATGAGCCCAGCGGCAACGGCCAGCGGCTGCGCCAGCAGGTGGCCCGTGCGCTGGTCGAGTGGGTTGTGCTGCACGTCAGCGCTTTCTCGCGGGACCCTGGGTATTTCTCGTCAAGCGCGGTAGGCAATGACTGGCCCGAGCAAGGTTTGCAAGGGCTTGAGGCGCTGGCGTATCTGCATCGGTTCAATCGCACCGCAGATCCCGCAGCGCTGCAGCAAGCCCAGGTGCCGGTGATCGAGCGGTTACAGGCCAGCCTTCACACCTTCGCCGAACGACCCGCGTTGAACATCGCAGGCAAGCCCGTGACCTACCGGCAGTTGCATGTCCAGGCACTGGCCATCCAACAACGATTGCACCCCTTGCTGGTGGCTTTCGAGGCACCCACAGTGGTTGGTGTGTACCTGGAAAAATCCATCGAGCTATACGCCTGCATGCTGGCGGTGCTGGCCTGTGGGGCGGTGTACCTGCCGCTAGGGTCCGATCATCCGCCTCAACGCCATCGGCTCATGCTCGACAGCGCAGGTGCCCGCGTATTGCTGGACGCCGGTCAGCATCCACTGCGAGGGCATTTCATCGCACTGGATGTCAGCACAGTCGACCCTGATGGCGCCGACCTCACACGCCCATTGATGCCATATCGTCCCCGCGCCGATGCGCCCTGCATGACGCTCTTTACATCGGGCACCACCGGCCAACCCAAAGGCGTATTGCTCAGCCAGGCCAACCTGGCGCATTTCACCGCCTGGTGCCGCGCCTGCCTGAGCCTGGAAGAGCAGAGCCGCGTGCTGCAGTTTTCGTCGCTGAGCTTCGACTCGTCGCTGATCGATATCTTCCCCGCCCTGATAGCAGGCGCCGAACTGATCGTCCCCAGTGAAGAGCAGCGACGTGATCCTTACCAGTTGCTGGAGCTGCTGCGCCGGCAACGTGTCACCCACGCCTTTCTGCCCCCCGCGTTGCTGAGCACCCTGCCACCCGATCAACCGCTGGGGCTGACGCATCTGCTGACGGGGGGCGAAGTCTGCGAGCCCCATGTGATCGAACGGCTGGCGGGGCAATGTCAGTTTCACAATCTCTATGGCCCAACGGAGGCCACGGTGCTGGTCACCCACCGGAGGTTGCAGCCAGGTGACAGTAACCGCAACCTTGGCCAGCCCATTGCCAACAGCCAGGTGTTGATCCTCGATGACGACCTGCAACCGGTGGATGAACAGGTCATCGGCGAGGTGTACATCATCGGCCCAGGAGTGAGTCTGGGGTATGTGAACCCATCGCAACAGGCCATCAGCGCGTTCGTGGATCTGGTCGTGCCTGGCGGCCAGACCCTGCGCGCCTACCGCAGCGGTGACCTGGCCAAGTGGACGGCTGAAGGCATCGTGCTGGGCGGGCGACTGGACGACCAAGTGAAGATTCGCGGCTTTCGGGTCGAACCCCAGGAAATTGAACAATGCCTGCGCGACAGCCGGCTCTATCGCCAGGTAGCGGTGGTTATCGACCATGACAGCAGCATCCGAGGCTTCGTCGCCCAGCCCGAACCGGGCGCCACGCTGGCGGCACTGCAGCAGCATGCCCGGCAGTGGTTGCCGGGTCATATGCAGCCCGACTTCCTGAACGAATTGCCACGCATGCCGCACTCCAGCAACGGCAAGGTCGACCGCGAGACCTTGCTGGAATTACCGGCCCTCCCCCTATTGCAGTCCTCCCGCAGCGCCGCACATACCCCACTTCAAGTTCAACTGGCCAGCCTGTGGGGCGAGCTGTTGGGGTTGCCTGCGGGTGAACTCTCTATCGACGACGGCTTCTTCGACCTCGGTGGTCACTCGATTTTGCTGTCGACGCTGTTACTGCGCGTCCGCGAGCAATT
Organism: Pseudomonas sp. MPB23; assembly: GCF_046605395.1. Taxonomy (NCBI): domain Bacteria; kingdom Pseudomonadati; phylum Pseudomonadota; class Gammaproteobacteria; order Pseudomonadales; family Pseudomonadaceae; genus Pseudomonas; species Pseudomonas sp. MPB23. The sequence goes on from NZ_CP176771.1 coordinate 25,206, forward strand.
TGGACGTAGCTTCACATTGAGCCACTTCATTGAAGTACCGACGATTCGCACACTCGCGATGCTGGTGGAAGAAGGTGAGCGACCCGACGCGTCCTCTGGCCACGCGGTTCGGGATGCGCAACGGCAGTGGGCGATCGACACCCTGCCAGAGGAGCTCACGGGCGATCCGCATAAAGTCATCGTGACGGGCGCCAACAGCTTCGTCGGTGTCCATATCGTCGAAGCGTTACTGGCCGGTGGTGCAACCGAGATAGCCTGCCTGGTGCGAGAGGAGCCGGAGCACTCGGCAACCGAGCGGTTTGCTCAGGCGTTACGCGAATACCACCTGGAACACCTGGACCTGAGCCGGATACGGGTCTTTGCGGCGGACATCAGCCTGCCACGATTAGGTTTAACCGCCGACGTGTATGACGCCCTCGCGGAGGGTTTCGGTGTGCTGGTGCACAACGCGGCGCGAGTCAACCATGTCATGGACTACGCCTCGCTGACCAAGGACAACGTCGACCCGATATTCGAATGCCTGCGCTTGTGTGAGGCGCGCCGCAAGAAAGTGCTGAATTTTATCTCGACACTGTCGGCTTCCAGCAGTATCGACGCGCAGGGAAATGTGCTGGAAGCACCCGCCGCGGCCACGTTGCCGCTGTATATCAAGAATGGCTACAACCTGTCCAAATGGGTCGCCGAGCGGCAATTGGGACGTGCCGTGAGCCAAGGTGCCTGGGTGAATATCCATCGTCCCGGGAACATCAGCTTCAACAGCCGCAATGGGGTCTGCCGGCCGCAGAAAAATCGCCTGATGCTGATGCTCAAAGGTTCGCTGCAGTTGGGCCTGCTTCCTCGCCTGGATCTGAACTTTGACCTGATGCCGGTGGACTTCCTGGCTCGCTTCATCGCGTTCCACTGCCACCGCTTTCACGCCGATAGAAACGTATTCAACCTGCATAACCCACAGCCCCTGAGTTGGGAGCGCTACTTGGATGCCTTCAGCGAGGCAGGTCACGCATTCGAGCGCGTGAGCGTTACCCAATGGCAACAGGCGCTGCGAACAGTGAATGAAGACAACGCACTCTTTGGTGTACTGGGTTTTTACCTCGATCGTTTGGATGAAGACATCGGCGATACCTCAATGATTCGCCATGACCACGCGCGACAAGGTGTTCGACAAATGGGGGAACAATACCCAGAAAAAGACGCGGCGCTGTTAAGCAAAGGCTACAAATACCTCAAGGCCATCGGCTTCCTTTGACCCCTCAGGACAACCTCATGAAACCGCTGCAACCCGATACGTTAATCCGCAACCCGAACGGCGTGCCGATAGTGGCCTCTGTCCTGGTCAACTGTCATGCCCGCCGCCTGTGGAACATGGTGGGGCAGTTTGCAGGCTTCGATGTGTTCATTCCGGCCTTGTCCCATATCGAAACGATCGGCAACGGTGTAGGCGCTTTGCGCACGAAAGTCTTCCGCGACGGCAACCATGTGGTGGAGCAACTCAACAGTCGAGACGAGCATGCCATGCACATGACTTGGACCACGATCTACAACACCCTGGGTGTGGCCAGGTTATGGGCGGCAATCAGTGTGGACGCATTGGGCGATGAATGTTCCAGGGTAACCTGGACCATTATTGCCGAGCCCGTAGACACGGCACAGGTGGGGTTTGAACAATTTGTGCAAGGCTTCGCCAACAGCGCCCTGGACAACGTGCGCCGATTGCTTGGCTAAGCCACCGGGCCGAAGCGTTTCGCTTCTACCCGGCCAATCAGCGGGTCAGATCTTGAAGCTGTCGACCAGTTGCTTCAACCGATTGGCCTGCTGCGACAGTGCATCACAGTCCTGTAGGGTTTCATTGAGGTTGGCCACGCCCTGCTGGTTCAGCAGGTTGATCTGGTTGATGTCCACGTTGAGGGTTTCCACCACGGCGGTCTGCTCCTCGGTAGCAGCGGCGACGGACTGATTCATGCCATCGATCTCAACGATCCGCTGCGTCACACTGACCAACCGCTCACCGGCCTGATTGGCTACCTCTACGCTTTCTTCGCTGGAGACCTGGCTGGCATTCATGGTCGTCACCGCTTCGCGGGAACCCACCTGCAGCGAAGTGATCATTTTGTGGATCTCTTCAGCCGACTCCTGCGTGCGGTGAGCCAAGTTGCGCACCTCATCGGCGACCACGGCAAAACCTCGGCCAGCCTCTCCTGCACGCGCCGCCTCGATCGCGGCATTGAGCGCAAGCAAGTTGGTTTGCTGAGAGATGCCTTTGATCACATCAAGGATATGGCCAATGTTGTCGGTGCTGGCGTTCAGCGTCTCGATTTGCGCGCAGGACAGGCTGATCTTCTGCGACAGTGCCGACATTGCCAGGATGGTCTGCTCCACCACTTTGCGTCCATCGTCGGCCTGTTCGCTGGCGCCACTGGCATGCTGTGAAGCATCGGCGGCGTTACGCGCAATTTCCTGGGTAGCGGCCCCCAGTTCATTGATCGCTGCGGCTACGCTATTGGTTCGCGCGCTTTGCTCGTCGGAACCGATGATCGAGGCGTTCGAGGAGACCATCACTCGTTGGGAAAGGTCGTGCACCTGGCGCGTTGCCGAAGACACTTCGCAAATCGACGCGTGGATGCGCTCTACGAACTGATTGAATGCACTGCCGACTTCGCCGAACTCATCCTTGCTGGTGACAGCCAGGCGACGGGTAAGGTCGCCTTCGCCTTGGGCGATATCCTGCATGGCAACGCCCATGGCGGTCAGGGGGCGCAACAACACTTGAATCAGCAAACTCAAAAGCACGGCAATCGCAACCACCGCGATCAGCATGGCAATCAACGCAGAAGTCCGGAATTTACCCAATGGGGCGTAAGCTTTGTCTTTGTCGATCGACAGCCCTATATACCAATCCGCACCTGGCAAACCGCTGATAGGGGTGAACGACAGAATGCGCGCCTGACCATTGAGGACCACATCCTGGTTGACCTTCTCGATACGGACACTGGTGCCTGGGTAGATGTCCTTGAGGTTTTTCATCACATGGTCCTGATCTGGACTGACGATGACCTGGCCGTCGCCGCTGACCAGAAACGCATGGCCGATGCCGCCAAAGTCCACTGAGTTGATGATCTTCACCAGGGTCTGCAGGCTCAGGTCTCCACCCACCACACCGAGTAACTCACCGTTCTTTTTCACCGGCATAGCAATGGTCACGATCTGCCCGCCCACTGCGGCCATGTAGGGCGGTGTGAGCATGGGTTTGTCTGCGGCCACCGCTTGCTTGTACCAGGGGCGCTGCCGAGGGTCGTAGCCGTCAGGCATTTTCGCGTCTGGGCGTTGGGTGAACACACCGTTGGTTTGCCCAACGTAGGTGAACTGGAAGTTCGAGGTCAGCGCCGGTTGATCGACCAATCCTCGGAGATCCGCACCGCTGCCCTGATGGGCAATGTTTTGCGTAAGGCTTTCGAGCACGAGGATTCGACCACTGAGCCAGTTCTGCACGCTACTGGCGGTGAGTTCACCGGATTGCTGGATGGACGACTCCAGGTTCTGCTTGATCGTGCTGCGCTGCAGATAGTCGTTGTAGAGGGTAAATAACGCAAAGGCTAGAACTACGACGCCTGACGCAGCCAACAAAATTTTATGACTGAACTTGAAATTCATTTCATCGTCTTCTTTTTGCCAAAGGGGAAGTGAGCGTGCTGGGCGGAACATTCCATGTAACCGCATATGCGGACTCTCGAATCGCTCCATTTCAGTGCATGGCTTGTCAGGCTTTCGGCCAAACCGAGACAAATCTGTAAGATCCATCCCTGTTTTATATAAGAAACTGACCGGCGGTTATCGTCCAAGCAGATCGCACGGCTGGTAGGCACAGCGCTGAGCTGCAAACAACACTGGGCCACCGTCCTCGCGAACGCCGCAGTATCCAATTGCTGGAGGGCATACATCTGAACTCAATTCCGACAGCGCGGTAGACCTGGACTTCAACCCATGGAGGTGCCTAGTCACGCAGACGTGCGCCCCCCCCCCAATGATTGGCAGCGAGAATGAGAGGCTTTTTCCGCGAGCCCGGGTTAGTCAGCAAACCTTTGATCTGCCTTCATCGGTCTCTACAGTTATTGACCGTGATGGTGTGTTTTCTTTTGATTTGATAGCGCTCAAACATCAGCAAGCGTGTGAGATCAGACACTGACTTTTTATTTTTGCCGCTCGCCTAGGCTTGAAGGTTGCTCATCGTAACCGTCCGGCCAGCACCCTCTCCTGACAGCCCTCAAAATTAGCCAAGATAGTGGATACCATTTGAGCGTGGGTCGGATTAGTGAGAAATCACTGTCCAAGTGGCCGTGGAATGAGTGTCCAAGTCAGCGTGGAATCGCTGTCCAAGTGTTCGTGGAATGGGTGTCCAAATGCGCGTGGAATACGCACCCGATCCGCAGACGCTGCAATTCGTCTTGCAGCAGTTGCTGCGATGATTGCCCCGCCCGCTGGAACCCGTATCTGGATCGCCGCCGGCGTCACGGATATGCGCCGTGGCTTCGATGGTTTAGCGGCACTGGTGCAGACACAGTTGGAAGCCGACCCGTTTTCCGGTCAGATATTTGCCTTTCGCGGACGGCGCGGTGACCGGATCAAGCTGTTGTGGTGGGATGGCGACGGCTTGTGTCTGTTTTGCAAACGGTTGGAACAAGGGCGCTTCGTCTTGCCGCAAGCAACCAGCGGCAGCGTGTCGCTGACGCCTGCGCAGTTATCGATGCTGTTGGAAGGCATTGATTGGCGCAGGCCAATTCGTACAGCGCCTGTTCTCGCGGTCTGACTTGCCGCGCTGAAAAAATCCCCAGTAACATGCGGTCATGACTCTCGTGACCGACTCCCTGCCGAACGATCTTCAAGCCTTGAAGACTCTGGTCTCTGCCCAGCGGGCAGAGATTGAGCGCTTGAAAATGATGATCGCCAAGCTGCGTCGTACGCAGTTCGGTCGCAGCTCCGAGCAACTGGACGCGATGATCGATCAACTCCAGTTGAGCCTTGAAGAGCTGCAAGTCAGCCAAGCCGAAATGACACCGCCAGTCGAACCGGCACCTCGCGCAGTTTCGCGCCGCAAACCATTGCCCGAACACCTGCCTCGCGAAACTCAGGTGCATCAGCCCGAGTCGCAATGCACGGGCTGCGGTGGGAAGCTTCGCTATTTGGGTGAGGATGTGTCCGAAGTGCTGGAGTATGTTCCGGCACGTTTCAAAGTGATCCGCCATGTTCGCCCCAAGTGGGTCTGCCGCTGCTGCGAGCACATCGCCCAGGTGCCGGCGCCGAGTCGACCAATAGCCCGAGGCCTTGCAGGCCCGGGGTTGTTGGCCCATGTGCTGGTCTCCAAGTTTGTTGATCATTTGCCGTTGTATCGGCAGTCCGAGATCTACGCCCGTGAGGGCGTGGAACTGGAGCGCTCAACCCTGGCCGACTGGGTGGGCCAGAGCAGTCAGTTGCTCAGGCCGCTGATCAACGCCCTTGAGCACCACGTCATGAGCGGTCACAAAGTCCATGCAGACGACACGCCGATTGGCGTGCTCGCGCCGGGCAACGGCAAGACCAAAACGGCTCGCCTGTGGACACACGTGCGGGACGACCGACCTGCGGGTGACTCGACACCGGCGGCGGTCTGGTTTGCCTACTCGCCGGATCGCAAGGGGCAACATCCGCGCGCTCATCTCAAGGGCTTTAGCGGGATCTTGCAGGCTGACGGCTACGCCGGTTTTGCTCAGCTGTATGCGACGAGCACTATTGAGGAAGCTGCATGCTGGGCTCACGCCCGGCGCAAGTTTTACGATGTCTACAAAGACTTGGCTTCACCCCTTGCCGCCGAGGCGCTGCAACGGATTGCAGCCCTGTATGCCATCGAAAGCGAGATCCGAGGGCAGCCGCCCAACCTGCGAAAAACGGTTCGGCAAAGTCGGGCCAGTCCGCTGCTGGAGCACCTGCACGCATGGCTTAATCAGACGCTGACTCAACTGTCGAAAAAGTCGGCATTGGGCGGTGCAATCCTCTATGCCCTCAACCGGTGGCAGGCCTTAACGCGCTACTGCAATGATGGCCGAATCGAAATCGACAACAACGCCGCCGAACGGGCGCTACGCGCCGTCGCGCTGGGCCGCAAAAACTACCTGTTTGCCGGTTCCGATGCCGGCGGAGAACGAGCCGCTGCGATTTACAGCCTGGTGGGTACTGCCAAGCTAAACGGGTTAAACCCACAGGCCTATCTGGCCTACGTACTTGAGCACATTGCCGAACACCCGATCAATCGGGTGAGCGAGTTGCTGCCTTGGAACATTTCTTTGAATCACACTGAACACTGCGAGGCCGCCTGATCCATGGTTAAAACTGTCCGTTTACCCAAACCCGCCCCCGACCTGTTACTGCTGCACATCGAGCTGAAGTGGATCACTCCGAAGATTTGGCGTCGGTTCGCAGTGCCTGAAAACATCACCTTGGGCAAGCTGCACCATGTCATCCAGGTCGTGATGGGCTGGAGTGATAGCCATCTGCATGAGTTTGAAATTGCTGGTGAGAATTACGGCATGCCCGACCCTGATGGTTGGGGGCCGACGGTGAACCCGGAAGCCCGTAAAACGCTGATCAAGGCGCTGAACGGAAAGCGGACATTCAATTATCTCTACGACTTTGGTGACAGCTGGCATCACAGTATCAAGGTCGAAAAAACGCTACCCGCTGTTGCCTGTCTTCAGGTGCCGTACTGCATCGACGGCGCCAATGCTTGCCCACCGGAAGACGTGGGTGGCGGGCCTGGTTACGAGGAGTTTCTGGAGGCGATGGGCAACCCCGATCATCCAGAGCATGACGCCATGGTTGAATGGCATGGCGATGTTTTTGATCCGGTGACATTTGAGTGCGAGCGCGTGAACCAGCGGTTTAAACGGATTAAGGTTTGAGTTGCAAGGCGGTGTAGCTCGGACGCTTACTGCTCATCGGAAGCAGCAAAGATCTGTCCCCCCTAAACGACAAAACCCCTGTCTGCGCTAGCAGACAGGGGTTTTGGAATTTGATCTTGACGATGACCTACTCTCACATGGGGAAACCCCACACTACCATCGGCGATGCATCGTTTCACTACTGAGTTCGGGATGGGATCAGGTGGTTCCAATGCTCTATGGTCGTCAAGAAATTCTGTATGCCGGATCGTAGCGTGAGCAACGTCCCAGCTGAATTCATGGACTTCTACTATAAACAAAACCCCTGTCTGCGTAAGCAAACAGGGGTTTCGGAATTTAATCTTGACGATGACCTACTCTCACATGGGGAAACCCCACACTACCATCGGCGATGCATCGTTTCACTACTGAGTTCGGGATGGGATCAGGTGGTTCCAATGCTCTATGGTCGTCAAGAAATTCGGGTACTGACTCGTGACCTGATGGCCTCGCTTCAGCAAATTGAGTATGTGATAGCAATCGGTGTTTTGTGAGATTCGAACTTTCGGTTCGTTTCGTCTTCACACACCGCAATCTGGCCTTTCGACGCAAATTGCTTGGGTGTTATATGGTCAAGCCTCACGGGCAATTAGTATTGGTTAGCTCAACGCCTCACAGCGCTTACACACCCAACCTATCAACGTCGTAGTCTTCGACGGCCCTTCAGGGGACTCAAGGTCCCAGTGAGATCTCATCTTGAGGCTAGTTTCCCGCTTAGATGCTTTCAGCGGTTATCTATTCCGAACATAGCTACCCGGCAATGCCACTGGCGTGACAACCGGAACACCAGAGGTTCGTCCACTCCGGTCCTCTCGTACTAGGAGCAGCCCCTCTCAAATCTCAAACGTCCACGGCAGATAGGGACCGAACTGTCTCACGACGTTCTAAACCCAGCTCGCGTACCACTTTAAATGGCGAACAGCCATACCCTTGGGACCGGCTTCAGCCCCAGGATGTGATGAGCCGACATCGAGGTGCCAAACACCGCCGTCGATATGAACTCTTGGGCGGTATCAGCCTGTTATCCCCGGAGTACCTTTTATCCGTTGAGCGATGGCCCTTCCATACAGAACCACCGGATCACTAAGACCTACTTTCGTACCTGCTCGACGTGTCTGTCTCGCAGTCAAGCGCGCTTTTGCCTTTATACTCTACGACCGATTTCCGACCGGTCTGAGCGCACCTTCGTACTCCTCCGTTACTCTTTAGGAGGAGACCGCCCCAGTCAAACTACCCACCATACACTGTCCTCGATCCGGATAACGGACCTGAGTTAGAACCTCAAAGTTGCCAGGGTGGTATTTCAAGGTTGGCTCCACGCGAACTGGCGTCCACGCTTCAAAGCCTCCCACCTATCCTACACAAGCAAATTCAAAGTCCAGTGCAAAGCTATAGTAAAGGTTCACGGGGTCTTTCCGTCTAGCCGCGGATACACTGCATCTTCACAGCGATTTCAATTTCACTGAGTCTCGGGTGGAGACAGCGCCGCCATCGTTACGCCATTCGTGCAGGTCGGAACTTACCCGACAAGGAATTTCGCTACCTTAGGACCGTTATAGTTACGGCCGCCGTTTACCGGGGCTTCGATCAAGAGCTTCGCGTTAGCTAACCCCATCAATTAACCTTCCGGCACCGGGCAGGCGTCACACCCTATACGTCCACTTTCGTGTTTGCAGAGTGCTGTGTTTTTAATAAACAGTCGCAGCGGCCTGGTATCTTCGACCGGCATGGGCTTACGGAGCAAGTCCTTCACCCTCACCGGCGCACCTTCTCCCGAAGTTACGGTGCCATTTTGCCTAGTTCCTTCACCCGAGTTCTCTCAAGCGCCTTGGTATTCTCTACCCAACCACCTGTGTCGGTTTGGGGTACGGTTCCTGGTTACCTGAAGCTTAGAAGCTTTTCTTGGAAGCATGGCATCAACCACTTCGTCATCTAAAAGATAACTCGTCATCAGCTCTCGGCCTTAAGATCCCGGATTTACCTAAGATCTCAGCCTACCACCTTAAACTTGGACAACCAACGCCAAGCTGGCCTAGCCTTCTCCGTCCCTCCATCGCAATAACCAGAAGTACAGGAATATTAACCTGTTTTCCATCGACTACGCTTTTCAGCCTCGCCTTAGGGACCGACTAACCCTGCGTCGATTAACGTTGCGCAGGAAACCTTGGTCTTTCGGCGTGGGTGTTTTTCACACCCATTATCGTTACTCATGTCAGCATTCGCACTTCTGATACCTCCAGCAAGCTTCTCAACTCACCTTCACAGGCTTACAGAACGCTCCTCTACCGCATCACCTAAGTGATACCCGTAGCTTCGGTGTATGGTTTGAGCCCCGTTACATCTTCCGCGCAGGCCGACTCGACTAGTGAGCTATTACGCTTTCTTTAAAGGGTGGCTGCTTCTAAGCCAACCTCCTAGCTGTCTAAGCCTTCCCACATCGTTTCCCACTTAACCATAACTTTGGGACCTTAGCTGACGGTCTGGGTTGTTTCCCTTTTCACGACGGACGTTAGCACCCGCCGTGTGTCTCCCATGCTCGGCACTTGTAGGTATTCGGAGTTTGCATCGGTTTGGTAAGTCGGGATGACCCCCTAGCCGAAACAGTGCTCTACCCCCTACAGTGATACATGAGGCGCTACCTAAATAGCTTTCGAGGAGAACCAGCTATCTCCGAGCTTGATTAGCCTTTCACTCCGATCCACAGGTCATCCGCTAACTTTTCAACGGTAGTCGGTTCGGTCCTCCAGTTAGTGTTACCCAACCTTCAACCTGCCCATGGATAGATCGCCCGGTTTCGGGTCTATTCCCAGCGACTAGACGCCCTATTAAGACTCGCTTTCGCTACGCCTCCCCTATTCGGTTAAGCTCGCCACTGAAAATAAGTCGCTGACCCATTATACAAAAGGTACGCAGTCACAGAACAAAGTCTGCTCCCACTGCTTGTACGCATACGGTTTCAGGATCTATTTCACTCCCCTCTCCGGGGTTCTTTTCGCCTTTCCCTCACGGTACTAGTTCACTATCGGTCAGTCAGTAGTATTTAGCCTTGGAGGATGGTCCCCCCATATTCAGACAAAGTTTCTCGTGCTCCGTCCTACTCGATTTCATGACTAAGAGATTTTCGCGTACAGGGCTATCACCCACTATGGCCGCACTTTCCAGAGCGTTCCGCTAATCTCAAAGCCACTTAAGGGCTAGTCCCCGTTCGCTCGCCACTACTAAGGGAATCTCGGTTGATTTCTTTTCCTCAGGGTACTTAGATGTTTCAGTTCCCCTGGTTCGCCCCTTACACCTATGTATTCAGTGTAAGGTAACCATCTTATGATGGCTGGGTTCCCCCATTCAGACATCTCCGGATCAAAGTCTGTTTGCCGACTCCCCGAAGCTTTTCGCAGGCTACCACGTCTTTCATCGCCTCTGACTGCCAAGGCATCCACCGTATGCGCTTCTTCACTTGACCATATAACCCCAAGCAATCTGGTTATACTGTGAAGACGACATTCGCCGAAAATTCGATACTCTCAATTAAGAGAACTCACAAATTTTACCTTAGCCTGATCCGTTACCAGTGAAAGTAACGTTCAGTCTATCTTTCTATCACATACCCAAATTTTTAAAGAACGATCTAATCAAAGACTAGAAATCAACATTCACCATCATCACGATGGAATGCTCATTTCTAAGCTTTCAACTTCCAGAAGCAGTAGTGGTGGAGCCAAACGGGATCGAACCGTTGACCTCCTGCGTGCAAGGCAGGCGCTCTCCCAGCTGAGCTATGGCCCCGTATTTCTACAGGCGTTTCCCACACAAAATTGGTGGGTCTGGGCAGATTCGAACTGCCGACCTCACCCTTATCAGGGGTGCGCTCTAACCAACTGAGCTACAGACCCAATTTCGGGCTGCTTCTTATCGTCTTCTTCAATGAATCAAGCAATTCGTGTGGGAACTTATGGATCAGCTGATGTCGTCGATTAAGGAGGTGATCCAGCCGCAGGTTCCCCTACGGCTACCTTGTTACGACTTCACCCCAGTCATGAATCACACCGTGGTAACCGTCCTCCCGAGGGTTAGACTAGCTACTTCTGGTGCAACCCACTCCCATGGTGTGACGGGCGGTGTGTACAAGGCCCGGGAACGTATTCACCGCGACATTCTGATTCGCGATTACTAGCGATTCCGACTTCACGCAGTCGAGTTGCAGACTGCGATCCGGACTACGATCGGTTTTCTGGGATTAGCTCCACCTCGCGGCTTGGCAACCCTCTGTACCGACCATTGTAGCACGTGTGTAGCCCAGGCCGTAAGGGCCATGATGACTTGACGTCATCCCCACCTTCCTCCGGTTTGTCACCGGCAGTCTCCTTAGAGTGCCCACCATAACGTGCTGGTAACTAAGGACAAGGGTTGCGCTCGTTACGGGACTTAACCCAACATCTCACGACACGAGCTGACGACAGCCATGCAGCACCTGTCTCAATGTTCCCGAAGGCACCAATCTATCTCTAGAAAGTTCATTGGATGTCAAGGCCTGGTAAGGTTCTTCGCGTTGCTTCGAATTAAACCACATGCTCCACCGCTTGTGCGGGCCCCCGTCAATTCATTTGAGTTTTAACCTTGCGGCCGTACTCCCCAGGCGGTCAACTTAATGCGTTAGCTGCGCCACTAAGAGCTCAAGGCTCCCAACGGCTAGTTGACATCGTTTACGGCGTGGACTACCAGGGTATCTAATCCTGTTTGCTCCCCACGCTTTCGCACCTCAGTGTCAGTATTAGTCCAGGTGGTCGCCTTCGCCACTGGTGTTCCTTCCTATATCTACGCATTTCACCGCTACACAGGAAATTCCACCACCCTCTACCATACTCTAGTCAGTCAGTTTTGAATGCAGTTCCCAGGTTGAGCCCGGGGATTTCACATCCAACTTAACAAACCACCTACGCGCGCTTTACGCCCAGTAATTCCGATTAACGCTTGCACCCTCTGTATTACCGCGGCTGCTGGCACAGAGTTAGCCGGTGCTTATTCTGTCGGTAACGTCAAAACAATCACGTATTAGGTAACTGCCCTTCCTCCCAACTTAAAGTGCTTTACAATCCGAAGACCTTCTTCACACACGCGGCATGGCTGGATCAGGCTTTCGCCCATTGTCCAATATTCCCCACTGCTGCCTCCCGTAGGAGTCTGGACCGTGTCTCAGTTCCAGTGTGACTGATCATCCTCTCAGACCAGTTACGGATCGTCGCCTTGGTGAGCCATTACCCCACCAACTAGCTAATCCGACCTAGGCTCATCTGATAGCGCAAGGCCCGAAGGTCCCCTGCTTTCTCCCGTAGGACGTATGCGGTATTAGCGTCCGTTTCCGAACGTTATCCCCCACTACCAGGCAGATTCCTAGGCATTACTCACCCGTCCGCCGCTCTCAAGAGAAGCAAGCTTCTCTCTACCGCTCGACTTGCATGTGTTAGGCCTGCCGCCAGCGTTCAATCTGAGCCATGATCAAACTCTTCAGTTCAAACATCTTTGGGTTTTTAAGAAACCCTAAACTTGGCTCAGCAATCGTTGGTTACATCTTTGATTTCTCGCGGAGTAACTTGCGATGCTGATAATCTTGTTGACTATCAGTCTGACTCCACAAGCACCCACACGAATTGCTTGACTCAGTTGTTAAAGAGCGGTTGGTTAAGATCTTTCGTCTCAACCGAGGCGCGCATTCTACAGCAGCCTCATTTGCTGTCAAGTGATTATTTTCAGAAGTTTTCGAGGGCTTCCTCAACAACTTCAACCACTTGCGCTTCCGATCTCTCGTTAGCGGGAGGCGAATTCTACAGCGTTACACGCTGCTGTCAACACCTCTTTTTCTCCGCTTTCGACCGAGAGGATCGAAACGTTAATAGAGCCAAACTACGCTGCCCTACCAACTCCTTCTGGGCTTCGATGAACTGAAGCAGGTCGCTGTCGAATCTTGCATAACTCTTTGTTTACCAAGGAGTTTTCCGTTTCGACTGCGCCGGAAGTGGGGCGAATTATAGACTTCCAGAATCTGCCGTCAACTCCTTTTTTCACATTTCTGTCATATCAGTCAAAAGGGGCTCTAAAATACAAAAGCCGGCCCCTAGGGGCCGGCTTTTGTTCATTCAACCTTACAAGCTGGGAAACGCGAACTGCGACGCTTCATGGCTGGCCCGTTGCGGCCAGCGCTGGGTGATTGCCTTGCGCCGGGTATAGAAACGCACCCCATCCGGCCCATAGGCATGCAAGTCGCCAAACAGCGAGCGCTTCCAACCACCGAAGCTGTGGTACGCCACCGGTACCGGCAGTGGAACGTTCACGCCAACCATGCCCACTTCAATCTCATCACAGAACAAACGCGCCGCCTCACCGTCACGGGTGAAAATGCAGGTGCCGTTGCCGTATTCATGATCGTTGATCAGTTGCATCGCCGCTTCCAGGCTGTTCACTCGCACGACACACAGCACTGGCCCGAAGATCTCTTCCTTATAGATGCGCATCTCAGGCGTAACACGGTCGAACAAGCTGCCGCCCAGGAAGAAGCCTTCTTCGTGCCCGGCAATGCTCAGCCCTCGACCATCAACCACCAGCTCCGCACCGGAAGCCACACCGTCTTCGATGTAGCCGCTGACTTTGTCGCGCGCCTGCCCTGTCACCAAGGGACCCATGTCTAGCCCACAGGTGGTGCCTGCGCCAATCTTCAACGCCTTGATCTGCGGCACCAGCTTGGCAATCAACGCATCCGCCACCTGATCACCCACGCACACGGCAACCGAGATCGCCATGCAACGCTCACCGCAGGAACCATAGGCCGCGCCCATCAGCGCACTGACCGCGTTATCCAGATCGGCATCCGGCATCAACACCGCATGGTTCTTCGCTCCGCCCAGCGCCTGCACGCGTTTACCGCGCTTGGTCGCCTCGGCATAGATGTACTCGGCAATCGGCGTCGAGCCCACAAAGCTCAGCGCTTTGACTTCAGGCGCTTCGATCAATGCATCCACCGCGCCTTTGTCGCCGTGCACCACGCTCAGCACGCCTTTAGGCAGACCCGCTTCCTGCAGCAGTTGCGCAATCAGCAGCGTCGAACTCGGATCGCGCTCCGACGGTTTGAGGATGAAGCAGTTACCGCAGACGATCGCCAGCGGGTACATCCACAGCGGTACCATCGCCGGGAAATTGAACGGGGTAATACCCGCCACTACGCCCAATGGCTGAAAGTCCGACCAGGCATCAATGTTCGGCCCCACGTTGCGGCTGTACTCGCCTTTGAGAATCTCCGGTGCCGAGCACGCGTATTCCACGTTCTCGATCCCGCGCTTGAGTTCGCCGGCCGCGTCTTCGAGCGTCTTGCCGTGCTCTTCGCTGATCAACTGCGAGATACGCGCTTCGTTCTGCTCCAGCAATTGCTTGAAGCGGAACATTACCTGAGCGCGCCTGGCCGCCGGGGTATTACGCCATGCCGGAAACGCAGCCTTGGCCGAGTCAATCGCACTCTGAATGGTCTCACGACTGGCCAGCGGCACCTGGTGGATCACCTGGCCGGTGGATGGGTTGTACACATCGGCAGTACGACCGGACTCGCTGACCAACTGGCCGTTGATCAAATGCTGGATGAGGCTCATGCAGGGCTCCTGAAAAATTGTTCTATATAGAAGGAGAAATCAGTCGATCTTGTTCAGCACTTCGCCGACCGCGTCGAACAGACGATCCAGGTCCTGCGGCTTGCTGTTGAAGGTTGGCCCGAACTGCAGGGTGTCGCCGCCGAAGCGCACATAGAACCCGGCCTTCCACAAAGCCATACCGGCCTCGAATGGACGTACGATCGCATCACCATCACGCGGGGCAATCTGGATCGCACCAGCCAGGCCGTAGTTACGGATGTCGATCACGTTCTTGCTGCCCTTCACACCGTGCAGCACATTCTCAAAGTGCGGGGCGATTTCGGCTACGCTCTGCACCAGGTTTTCCTTCTGCAACAGGTCCAATGCAGCCAAGCCCGCCGCGCAAGCCACCGGATGCGCCGAGTAGGTGTAGCCGTGGGGGAATTCCACCGCGTACTCAGGCGTCGCCTGGTTCATGAAGGTCTGATAGATCTCGCTGCTGGCAATCACCGCGCCCATTGGGATCGCGCCGTTGGTGACTTGCTTGGCGATGCACATCAGGTCCGGCGTCACACCGAAGCTGTCGGCACCGAACATCGAACCGGTGCGGCCGAAACCGGTGATCACTTCGTCGAATACCAACAGGATGTTGTGCTGGTCGCAGATTTCACGCAGACGCTTGAGGTAGCCCTGTGGCGGCACCAGTACGCCTGCGGAGCCGGCCATTGGCTCGACAAATACAGCGGCGATGTTCGAGGCATCATGCAGTTCGATCAGCTTGAGCAGCTCATCGGCCAACGCGATACCGCCCTGCTCCGGCATACCACGGGAGAAAGCATTACTTGCCAGCAAGGTGTGAGGCAGATGATCAACGTCCATCATCGCCTGCCCAAACATCTTACGGTTGCCGTTGACGCCGCCCAGGCTGGTGCCGGCGATGTTCACACCGTGATACCCACGGGCGCGGCCGATCATCTTGGTCTTGGTGGCCTGGCCTTTCAGACGCCAGTAGGCACGCACCATTTTCACCGCTGTATCGGCGCACTCGGAGCCGGAGTCGGTGAAAAATACGTGGTTCAGGTTGCCCGGGGTCAAGTCGGTAATCTTTTCCGCCAGTTGGAAGGACAACGGATGACCATATTGGAAGCCTGGGGAGTAGTCCAAGGTGCCCAATTGTTTGGCAACCGCTTCCTGGATTTCCTTGCGCGTGTGCCCGGCGCCGCACGTCCACAACCCCGACAACGAATCATAGACCTTGCGGCCCTTGTCATCGGTCAACCAACTGCCTTCGGCGGCCACGATCAGGCGCGGGTCGCGCTGGAAGTTACGGTTGGCGGTGTAAGGCATCCAGTGAGCGTCCAACTTCAGTTGGCTGGCCAGGGACGATGGGGCGTTTTCGGGCATGTTCATCAGCAAAACCTCGCAGGGCAAAAGGCAGCGTCGGGATTGAAAAGCGTTCTTGCAGCTAAATTGCCACGGGGATAAAGTCGATGAAATCCAACTCTTCTAACCTTCAGTCAGGCCTTCACTAAACTATGAGCAGCCGTCGACACGATCCCCTGGCCCAAGTCAGCGACTTCGATATCCGCCTGTTGCGCATCTTTCGCAGCGTCGTGGAATGCGGTGGCTTCTCCGCGGCGGAAACCGTACTAGGCATCGGCCGCTCGGCCATCAGCCAGCAGATGAGCGACCTTGAACAACGCTTGGGCCTGCGCCTGTGCCAACGGGGCCGTGCCGGTTTCTCCCTCACCGAAGAAGGCCGCGAGGTCTATCAATCGGCACTGCAACTATTAAGTGCGCTGGAAAGTTTCCGCACTGAGGTAAACGGCCTGCACCAGCATTTGCGCGGCGAGTTGATCATTGGCCTGACCGACAACCTGGTCACCCTGCCCCACATGCGCATCACCCATGCCCTGGCCCAATTGAAGGAGCGTGGTCCGGACGTGCAGATCCAGATCCGCATGATCGCCCCCAACGAAGTCGAACAAGGTGTACTCGACGGCCGCCTGCATGTCGGCGTAGTGCCTCAGGCCAGCGCCCTGTCCGGGCTTGAGTACCAACCGCTGTACAGCGAACGCTCGTTGCTCTATTGCGCGGTTGGCCACCCGCTGTTTTATGCCGACGACAAGCAACTGGACGACGAGCGCATCAACGCCCAGGACGCGATCGCCCCGACCTTTCGATTGCCCGCCGAGATCCAGGCCCATTACCAGGCACTCAATTGCACCGCCAGCGCTTCGGACCGCGAAGGCATGGCCTTCCTGATCCTAACCGGCCGCTATATCGGCTACTTGCCCGATCACTACGCCAGCCTGTGGGTACAACAAGGCCGACTACGTGCTCTGAAATCGGCTACGCGTTTTTACGATTTAAGCCTGGCATCGGTCACGCGCAAGGGCCGTCGCCCTCATTTGGTGCTGGAAAGCTTCCTGGAAAGCCTGGCGGCAACGCGCTAACTCGGGCCTTGCGCAAAAAGCTGAGCAACTGGACAGCTTTTTGCAAGGACACGGGGACCTAGAACCGTCCGCCTCGAGTTTGCCCACCATGCCACCAGAATCCTCCAGCCCCAGCGACCTGATCTATGGCCTCAACGACCGCCCCAAACCCGCCCCGGCACTGCTGGCCGCACTGCAACATGTGCTGGCCGCGTTCGTCGGCATCATCACCCCGCCGCTGATCATCGGTTCCACCCTGGGCCTCACCGCCCATTTGCCCTACCTGATCAGCATGGCGCTGATGGTGTCCGGCGTCGGCACGTTCATCCAGGCGCGTAGGCCGTTTGGTATCGGCGCAGGGATGATCTGCCTGCAAGGCACCAGCTTCGCGTTTCTCGGTGCGGTGCTGTCGGCGGGTTTCCTGGTGAAGCAACGCGGCGGCAGCCCTGAGGACATCATGGCGATGATCTTCGGCGTGTGCTTTTTCGGTGCCGCGGTGCAAATCGTGCTGAGCCGCTTTATCGGCCAACTGCGCCGGGTGATCACACCGCTGGTGACCGGGATTGTGATTACCCTGATCGGTATCAGCCTGATCAAAGTGGGCATCACCGATCTGGGCGGCGGCTTCAACGCCCCTGACTTCGGCGCGCCCATCAACCTGGCACTGGGCGTGTTCGTGGTCCTGACGATTATTCTGCTCAACCGCTCCAACACACCGTGGGTGCGCCTCTCGGCGATCATCATCGGCCTGGCCCTCGGCAGCCTCGCGGCCTGGTTCAGCGGCAAACTGGTGCCCCACGCCCTGCCCGACTTGCCGTTGATCAGCGTGCCAATCCCCTTCCGCTTCGGTTTCAACTTCGACTGGAGCGCTTTCCTGCCGATCGCGCTGATTTATCTGATCAGCAGCATCGAAACCGTGGGCGATCTCACCGCCAACTGCATGATCGCCCGCCAGCCCATCAGCGGCCCTTCTTATATAAGTCGGCTCAAGGGCGGCGTGCTGGGCGATGGCGTCAGTTGCATGATCGCCGCCACCTTCAGCGCCTTTCCCAATACCACCTTTGCCCAGAACAACGGCGTGATCCAACTCACCGGCGTGGCCAGCCGTTACGTCGGCCTGTATATCAGCGTGGTGCTGTTTTGCCTGGGCCTGTTCCCTCTGATTGGCGCGGTGCTGCAGCAAATCCCCAAACCGGTATTGGGCGGCGCGACCCTGGTGATGTTCGGCAGCGTGGCCGCCGCCGGCGTGCGCATCCTCGCCCAGGTGCCGTTGGACCGACGCAGCATGCTGATCATCGCGACATCGTTTGGCGTGGGCCTGGGCATCGCCGCACAGCCCAATTTGTTGCATTTGATGCCAACCCTGGTGCAGAACCTGTTCGACTCGGCCATCACCAGCGGCGGGTTGACTGCGATTGCGTTGTGCCTCCTGTTACCGGAAGCCAAAGTGACCGCCACGGCGGCAAAGCACGCGCCGGAGAGCGACACACTGGAACCGCTTTGACGGTTTTATTGCATCAGGACTTGTCTGAGGCTTGAGGGTGAGTAATCTGTGCACACGTCGTCTCTATCGATCAGCACGGAAACCTCCATGAGCCTCGAAGTTCCTGCCCACAGCATCCACGCCGGTAAGCCCGCCAGCCGCATTCGTCAAAAGAACGAACAGGCGATTCTCCAGGCTGCTGAAGATGAGTTCGCGCGTCATGGCTACAAAGGCACCAGCATGAACACCATCGCCGCCAGTGCCGGGCTGCCGAAGGCCAACTTGCACTACTACTTCACCAACAAGCTGGGCCTGTATATCGCCGTGCTCAGCAATATCCTGGAGTTGTGGGACAGTACCTTCAACGCGCTGACCGCCGAGGATGACCCGGCCGAAGCGCTGACCCGCTATATCCGTACCAAGATGGAGTTCTCGCGGCGCCAGCCCCAGGCCTCGCGGATATTCGCCATGGAGATCATCAGCGGCGGCGAATGCCTCACCGAATATTTCAGCCAGGATTATCGCGCCTGGTTCAGCGGCCGGGCGGCGGTGTTCCAGGCCTGGATCGACGCCGGCAAGATGGACCCCATCGACCCCGTGCACCTGATCTTCCTGTTATGGGGCAGTACCCAGCACTACGCAGACTTTGCCACCCAGATCTGCCGCGTCACCGGTCGCACCAAGCTGACCAAGCAGGACATGGACGATGCCGGCACCAACCTGATCCACATCATTCTCAAGGGCTGTGGCATCAAGCCAGCCTACTGAAGACACGACTTATGCCTTTCACGCTCACAGGCCTTTGCGAATTTCGTGAAGAAATACGCAAAAGCCGCTTTATTACCCTCGCGGCACCGATCACCAGCCCGCAGGAAGCCCAGGCGTTCTTCGAGCAGCACAGCGACCTGAACGCCACGCACAACTGCTGGGCCTGGAAACTTGGCGATCAATACCGCAGCAGTGACGACGGCGAACCCGGCGGTACCGCTGGGCGGCCGATCCTTGCGGCCATCGAGGCACAAGGTTTTGATCAGGTCGCCGTGCTGATCATTCGCTGGTACGGCGGTATCCAACTGGGCACCGGCGGTCTCGCGCGCGCGTATGGGGGTGGCGCGAATAAATGCCTGCAAACCGCGGAGCGCATCGAGCTGATCAGCCGCGTGCCGCTGAGCTGCGCCTGCGGGTTCTCCGAATTGAACCTGGTCAAACTGCGCGTGGCCGAACACGGCGGGCTGGTCGTCGAGGAAAACTTCACCGCCAACGGTGTGGAGCTGCAACTGGCGATGGGCGAAGCCCAGATCCAGACCCTGCAAACCCAGCTCGCCGACTTGAGCCGCGGGCGCATCCTGCTGCAACGTTGAAGCTGCTACTGTTGTCCACCGAATTCCCTGAACCGCGATGTCAAAGGAAGCCCTTCATGTCTACGCCAAAAACCGCTCTGATCATCGGCGCCTCACGCGGGCTGGGCCTTGGCCTGGTCAAGCAATTGCTCAAGGACGGCTGGGAAGTGACCGCCACCGTGCGTGATCCGAGCAAGGCCGACGCCCTCAAGGCCGTGGGCCCGGTGCAGATCGAGAAACTCGACATGGACGATCAGCAAGCCGTGATCGCCCTGAGCCAGCGTCTCAAGGCGCGCACCTTCGACCTGCTGTTCGTCAACGCAGGCGTCAAGGGCCCGGCCAATCAAGAGCCCGGCCACGCCACCCTGGCCGAAGTCGGCCAACTGTTCTTCACCAACGCCGTGGCACCGATCAACCTGGCCCAGCGTTTTGTCGGGCAGATCCGCAAGGATAGCGGCGTGCTGGCCTTCATGAGTTCGGTACTGGGCAGCGTGACCATTCCCGACGGCTCCGACCTGGCGCTGTACAAAGCGAGCAAGGCCGCGCTCAACTCCATGACCAACAGCTTCATCAACCAACTCGGCGACCACAAACCCACCGTGTTGTCGCTGCACCCTGGCTGGGTGAAGACCGACATGGGCGGCGAAAACGCCCACATTGATGTCGAGACCAGCGTGCGCGGCCTGGTGGACCAGGTGAATGCCTATACCGGCAAGGGCGGCCATCACTTCATCGACTACAAAGGCAACACCATCGCCTGGTAAGGCCCACAGGAGCGTTATCGGCCGATTGCCGTCGATAACGCTCCGCGCGTAGACTGCGCACCTCGCCCTCACCGGCGACCCTGGATCAGCAGACAGGGCAACACTGAGCTGGCAAACCTGAACCCATCATTCAGAGGAGCCGGCCCATGCCTGCGACCCGTATCTGGTTAAAAACCCCTCTCGCGATTTTCACTGCCAACGGCCTCGATGCCCGTGGCGGCCTGGTGCTGCAAGACGGTGTGATCGCCGAAGTGCTGGCCCTGGGGCAAGTACCCGCACAGCCTTGCGCCGAGGTGTTCGATGCTCGCGAGCATGTCGTCCTTCCCGGCCTGATCAACACCCACCATCATTTCTACCAAACCCTGACCCGCGCCTGGGCGCCGGTGGTCAACCAACCCTTATTCCCCTGGCTGAAAACCCTGTACCCGGTGTGGGCACGGCTCACCCCGGAAAAACTCGCCCTGGCCACCAAAGTCGCACTGGCCGAACTGTTGCTCTCGGGTTGCACCACGGCGGCCGATCACCACTATTTGTTCCCCGATGGGTTGGAACAGGCGATTGATATGCAGGTGCAATGCGTGCGCGAACTGGGCATGCGCGCCATGCTCACCCGCGGTTCGATGAGCCTGGGCGAAGCGGACGGCGGCCTGCCACCGCAGCAGACCGTGCAACAAGGCCAGGTAATCCTCGACGACAGCCAACGCCTGATCCGCGAATACCACCAGCGCGGCGACGGCGCGCAGATCCAGATTGCCCTGGCGCCCTGCTCGCCGTTTTCCGTCACGCCGCAGATCATGCAAGCCAGCGCCGAACTGGCCAACAGCCTCGACGTGCGCCTGCACACCCATCTGGCGGAAACCCTCGACGAAGAAGACTTCTGCCTGCAACGCTTCGGCCTGCGCACCGTGGACTACCTCGACAGCGTTGGCTGGCTCGGCCCACGTACCTGGCTGGCCCATGGCATTCACTTCAACCCGGATGAAATTGCACGCCTGGGCGCCGCCGGCACCGGTATCTGCCATTGCCCAAGCTCGAACATGCGCCTGGCTTCCGGTATCTGCCCGACCCTGGACCTGCTCGCCGCTGGCGCACCGATCGGCCTCGGCGTCGACGGTTCGGCCTCCAACGATGCGTCGAACATGATTCTCGAAACGCGCCAGGCCCTGTATATCCAGCGCCTGCGCTATGGCGCGGAAAAAATCACCCCCGAAGGGGTACTGGGCTGGGCGACCCGGGGGTCGGCACAGTTACTCGGGCGTACGGATATCGGCGAATTGGCCGTAGGCAAACAGGCTGATCTGGCGCTGTTCAAACTCGATGAACTGCGCTTCTCCGGCAGCCATGATCCGATTGCCGCACTGCTGCTGTGCGGCGCGGACCGGGCTGATCGGGTGATGATCGGCGGCACATGGCGCGTGATTGACGGTCAGGTTGAAGGCCTGGACCTCAAAGGCTTGATCGCCGATCACAGCCAGGCCGCGCGACAGTTGATCGCCGGCTGACTACACCCCCAGCAGCGACAGCATGATAAACGTCGCAAACAGCACGAAATGGGTCATCCCTTCGATGGCGTTGGTTTCGCCATCGTTGAGGTTGATCGCGCTGACGATCAACGTGATGAGCACCATGACGGTCTGCACCGGTGTCATTGCCATCTGAAACGGCTGGCCGGTGTAAAGCGCCATGGCTTCCATCACCGGCACCGTCAGAATCACCGTCGATAACGAGGCACCCAGCGCGATGTTGACCACCGACTGCATGCGGTTGGCCAGGGCCGCGCGCAAGGCGGTCAGAATCTCCGGCGCCGCGGAAATGGCTGCCACCACAATCGCCGTGACCACCGGCGGCGCGCCTGTACCTTCCAGTCCCAGGTCGAGGGTCTTGGACATCACCTCGGCCAGCGCACCGATCACAATCACGCCAAACACCAACGTACCGACGGAGAACGCCAGGTTCACCGGCGGCTCGATCTCGTCTTCCGGTAGTTTCTTGCGGCGTTTTTCCGGGTAGCGGTAGCTGAAGAAGTAACTGTGGGGCCCCACCTGCATCCTCAGGAACAAGGTGTAGAGCACCACCATCGCGCCGATGGTGAAGGCCGAGTAAATTTTCCAATCGGCTTTGGGGATAAATTCCGGCACCACCATCGACACCCCCATCGCGGTGAGGATCATCACGCTGTAGGTGCGCGCCGAATCATCGTTGTAGGACTGTTCACCATGCTTGATGCCGCCCATCAGCGCGGCCAGGCCGAGGATGCCGTTGATGTCGAGCATCACCGCCGAGTAGATGGTGTCGCGCACCAAGGTGGGCGACGCCTCGTTGCTCATCATGATCGCCAGGATCACCACCTCCACCAGCACGGCGGCCAGGGTCAGGATCATGGTGCCGTAGGGGTCGCCGACTTTTTCTGCCAGTTGCTCGGCATGATGGGCGACACGCATGGAAGCCATCACGATAAAGCCGATCAGCGCCAAACCGGCCAGCAGCGCCACCGATTGCCCGCTGTGCAGCATCCAGTGTTCCAGCGGGTAGGCGACGATGGCGGCAATCAGCGCCAGTAGCATGTATTTTTCTTGCTTGAGGGAAGTGAGCATTCCGGGCCTTATCAAACGGTGAATCAGTCAGTGATGGGGTACAGACTGCGTTGCGCTGCTAACGTTTCGTTACACCTTAGTTCACACAGCGCTTGCGTGAATAAAGTGAATCCTCTCCTGCTGGTCAGGTTTTGCCAAATATTTCAGCCATGGCCTGTAGAATGCCGCCATTGCACCTGATGAGATTTTAGACATGTACGACTGGCTCAACGCCCTGCCCAAGGCGGAACTGCACCTGCACCTGGAGGGCTCGCTGGAGCCTGAGTTGCTGTTCGCGCTGGCCGAGCGCAACAAGATCGCGCTGCCGTGGAACGACGTCGAAACCCTGCGCAAGGCCTACGCCTTCAACAACCTGCAAGAGTTTCTCGACCTGTATTACCAAGGCGCCGACGTGCTGCGCACCTCCCAGGATTTCTACGACCTGACCTGGGCCTACCTGCTGCGCTGCAAAGAACAGAACGTGATCCACACCGAACCCTTCTTCGACCCGCAAACCCACACCGACCGTGGCGTGCCGTTCGAAGTGGTGCTCAACGGCATCGCCGCCGCACTCAAAGATGGCGAGCAGCAACTGGGCATCACCAGCGGTTTGATCCTCAGTTTCCTGCGCCACCTGAGCGAAGCCGAAGCCGAGAAGACCCTCGACCAGGCGCTACCGTTCCGTGATGCGTTCGTGGCCGTGGGCCTGGACAGTTCGGAAATGGGGCACCCGCCGAGTAAGTTCCAGCGCGTGTTCGATCGTGCCCGTCACGAAGGCTTCCTCACCGTGGCCCACGCCGGCGAAGAAGGCCCGCCCGAGTACATCTGGGAAGCCATTGACCTGCTGAAAGTCCAGCGCATCGACCATGGCGTACGCGCCATCGAAGACGAGCGCCTGATGCAGCGCATCATCGACGAGCAGATCCCGCTGACCGTGTGCCCGTTGTCCAACACCAAGCTGTGTGTGTTCGACGACATGGCCCAGCACAACATCCTCGACATGCTCGAGCGTGGCGTGAAGGTGACGGTGAACTCGGATGACCCGGCGTACTTCGGCGGCTACGTCACCGAAAACTTCCATGCGCTGTACACCGCCCTGGGCATGACCCAGGACCAGGCCAAACGCCTGGCGCAAAACAGCCTGGATGCGCGACTGGTCAAGCCGTAACTGAAAATGTGGGAGCGGGCTTGCTCGCGATTGCGCGGTGTCAGTCGCTAAATATTTGACTGAGCCACCGCAATCGCGAGCAAGCCCGTTCCCACATTTGTTAGGAACTCAACTCTTCCAGCGTCTTGCCCTTCGTTTCCATCCCGAACACCCACACCACCAGCGCCGCCACGGCAAAACACAGCGCGCCTAGGGCAAACACCCCGCCCTGCCCGGTAATCGGAAACACCAGCCCGGTCACCATCGGCCCGAGCAGCGAGCCGACCCGGCCAATCGCCGAGGCAAACCCCGAGCCCGTCGCCCGCGCCGAGGTGGGGTACAGCTCCGGTGTGTAGGTGTACAGCACCGCCCACATGCCAAACAAAAAGAACTGCATCAGCAGGCCAGAGGTAATCAGCAGACCGACATTGCCGCCGAACACAGCACTCTGCCCATACAGAAACGCCATCACCCCGCCGCCCAGCAAGGTCACGACGCACACCGGTTTACGCCCCCAGCGTTCCACCAGCCACGCCGCCATCAGGAAGCCCGGAATCCCGCCCAGGGAAATGATCACCGTGTAATACACCGATTGGGTCACCGCAAAACCCGACTGCTGCAGCAAGGCGCTCAGCCAGGAAGTGAGCCCATAAAAGCCGAGCAACGCGAAGAACCACACGCTCCAGATCATCATCGTGCGCTGGCGATATTGCACCGACCACAACTGCTTGAACGCCGAGAAAAAATCTCCCGGCGTGGTCTGCACCCGAGGCAGGCGGATCGGTTCCGGCAAATCGGCCCGGCCCAGCGAGTCGCGGACTTTCTGCTCGATGCCCGACAACACCGTGTCCGCCGTTTCATGCCGGCCCGCCTGTTCCAACCAGCGTGGCGACTCCGGGATGAAAAAGCGGATCGCCAGCACAAACACCGCCGGCACCGCCAACACCAGGAAGATGTCGCGCCAGCCAATCACCGGCAACAAAAAGTAAGACAGCACACCCGCCGCCACAAAGCCCAGGGGCCAGAATCCGTCCATCAAGGCGATATAGCGCCCGCGCTTGTTGGCGGGAATCAACTCCGACAGCATCGACTGCGCTATCGGAAATTCCATGCCCATGCCGATGCCCAACAGGATGCGAAACAGCGTCAGCGTTTCCACAGTTTGCGCCGTGGAGCACAGGTAGCTGGCGAGTCCCCATAACACGATGCTCCACTGGAACACCGGCTTGCGACCGAAGCGGTCGGCGAGCATCCCGGACAACGACGCGCCCACCACCATGCCGAAAAAACTCGAACTGGCGAGCAACCCGGCCTGGGCCGAACTCAGGCCGAACTCGGTTTTGATCGAGCCCAACAGGAACGTCATCATGGCCAGGTCCATGGAGTCGAAGAAAAACGCCAGGGCAATGATGATAAAGATCACACGGTGATAGCCGCTGATGGGCAACCGTTCAAGCCGTTCCGCTGCGCTATAGCCTTGCCTACCCATGCCGCATCCCCTCTGTGAAAAATCCCCTCATCGAGTGTGCGGCATGGGTTTTCCGGGTTATTGCTGGATGCGACCCGACTGAAACTCTAAACGACGCGCCTACCGGCAAATCGGCGGCTAGGGCGCGTCCGATGCCGCCAACCGGCCGATTTCCTCCAGCCCGGTATCGCTGACCAGCAAGGCGCGGGACTCGTTGTGGATGCTGACCCAGTTCAACTGTAAGAACAGTTGCAACAACCCCGCCCCCAGCGCGCCCCCCAGGTGCGGTTGCTGCTGGCTCCAGTCGGAACAATCACACACCACCGGCGACGCCAGTGCCTGGGTAAAAATGCCCAGGTTCGCCAGCTGTCGTGCGCCTTTGGGGGTGACGTCGATGCGCGGGTCACAACGTTCGACCCAGCCCGCCGACATCATTCGCTGATACAGGCCCGCCGCCAGCTCGCCGCCAAGGTGGCCCTGGCACAGCCGGGCGCGGCGCAACTGCGGCGGCGCCACCAGGGCCACCGCCGAGGCATTGGGGGCGCTGCGTACCGCACTGGCCAATGTGGTGCTGGCCAAGGCGTCGATGGCGGTGCTGACATCGGCCGCCGCCATCCGAAACACCCGTGTGCCACGCCGGGCCTCGACCCGCAGCAAACCGCTGCCGGTCAGCCGCGCCAGGTGCGCATTGGCCGACGCGGGCGACAGCTCGGCGAGCGCGGCCAATTCCGCCGAGGACTTGGCCGAGCCGTCCATCAATGCCCAGAGCATGGCGGTGCGTTTGGGATCGGCGAGCAAGCTGGCGATTTGACTGATGCAAGGTGCCTGTTCCATCTGTTCACTCCCTGTTAAATCATTTGTCTGCTGCTGTTGGCGCCAAAGTATAGGTGCGCACGCCGCCGGTTCCGCGGCGTCTGACAGCACAGATAGGGACAGGTTTTGAGTGAAATTTCCTTATGTGATGGAGGCTATTACGTAAAGCTTGCTCGATCCGGCCACTGAGCGGTCAAAGTCGCACAGCGGGACACGAGCATTTCCCGCAGTAGATTGATGGGTTTACTCAGTTGCGCACGGTGGGCGCACAACAGATTCAGCGGTGTCCGCTCGCCACGCAACTCCGGCAGGATCACGCGCAAGCGTCCGGCCAGCACATCGGCGCTCACATCCAGCCAGGATTTATAGGCAATGCCCACGCCCGCCACCGCCCAGCGCCGCACCACATCGGCATCGTCGCTGAAGCGGTCACCGCTGACCGTCAGGCTGACGTCGCGTTTGCCGTCATGGAAACTCCAATGGTCATGAACCCGGCTGCCGAGCATGTACAGCAGGCAATTGTGCTGGGCCAGTTGCTCCAAGTGTCGGGGCTCGCCGTGGCGTGCGAGATAGCTGGGCGCGGCACACAGCACACGCACATTCTGCGGCGCGACGGGCAGCGCGATCAGGCTGGAATCTTCGGGCTCGCCGTAGCGCAGGGCGATGTCCACCGGTTGGCGGAACAGATCGGCAATGCGATCGCCCAATAGCAGACGCACGCTGAGTTGGGGGTACTCACGCTGGAACTCATCCAGCCACGGCAGCAGTTGGTTGCGGCCGAAATCCGAAGGTGCGGACAGTTGCAGGACCCCGCTGACGTGATCCTGGCCACTGGCCAACAAGCGCCGTCCTTCATCCAGGGAACTGAGCGCCGCGCGGGCATATTCGAGGAAACCCTCGCCCTCGGCGGTTAACCGCAGGCTGCGGGTCGAACGCGCCAGCAAGCGCGCGCCCAGTTGCTGTTCGATGCGTTTAAGCGCCGCACTGGCCACCGCCGGGGACAGGTCCATCCCCCGCGCCGCCGCCGACAGGCTGCCCAGGTCGGCCGCACGCACAAACAACTGCAAATCATCAAAGCGCAGCATGCATTCCTACCCATTATCAAAATTTTATTGAAACAGACTGCTGTTTTAGCCGCTTTTATCTGCAAGAGAAATAGCCAATCATCTGCCCATCCCGCTCATCACGTGTCTGGAGTTGAACATGTCCACTGCTTTTAACGTCATCGCCACGCTGATCGCCAAGCCCGGCCAACAGGCCATCCTCGAACCTTTGCTGCGTGGCCTGCTGGCGCCGACGCGCCTGGAAGCCGGTTGCGAGCAATACGACCTGCACCAGGACCTGCAACACCCCGAGACCTTCTACATGCTCGAACGCTGGGCCGACGACGCCGCACTGGCCGCCCATGACCAGAGCGCGCATATCCAGAGTTTCCGCACCAAGGCTGCCGATGTGATCGAACACTTTGAACTCAAGCGCCTGAAGTTTCTCGCCTGACCGCCCCATTTTTCTGTAGGAGCGAGCTTGCTCGCGAACAACTCAAGAGCACCGCGATTCGCCATAGAGACACTGCGTCATCGTTAACGATTTTCGCGAGCAAGCTCGCTCCTACAGTCAATCAGCGTATTTTCCCGGAGACACCATGAAAGCCATCGCCTACTACGCATCACTGCCGATCACCGATCCAAACGCGCTGCAAGACATCGAACTGCCAGCCCCCGTCGCCGGCCCGCGCGATCTGCTGGTGGAAGTCAAAGCCATCTCGGTCAACCCGGTAGACACCAAGGTGCGCCAGAACGTCGCCCCGGAAAACGGCGCCGCCAAGGTGCTGGGCTGGGACGTGGCGGGCGTGGTCAAGGCCGTCGGCAGCGAAGTGACGCTGTTCAAGGCCGGCGACAAGGTGTTCTACGCCGGCTCGCTGGTGCGTCCGGGCGGCAACAGTGAGTTGCACACCGTGGACGAGCGCATCGTCGGCCATATGCCCAAGAGCCTGGGTTTCGCCGACGCCGCCGCCTTACCGCTGACAGCCATCACCGCCTGGGAATTGTTGTTCGAGCGCCTGCAGGTGCGTGAAGGTAAAGAAGATCAAGGCCAGAGCCTGCTGATCGTCGGCGCCGCCGGTGGCGTGGGTTCGATCCTGACCCAACTGGCTCGCCAGCTCACCGCATTGAAAGTCATCGGCACCGCCTCGCGCCCGGAGACCCAGGCGTGGGCCAAGGCCCTCGGCGCTGACTTGGTGATCGACCATAGCCAGCCGCTGAGCGAAGCGCTGAAAACCGCTGGCCATCCGCACGTGACCCACGTCGCCAGCCTGACCCAGACCGAGCATCACCTGGATCAACTGGTGGAAGCCCTGCAACCCCAGGGCAAGCTGGCGCTGATCGACGATCCCAAGGCGCTGGACGTGAGCAAACTCAAGCGCAAGAGCCTGTCGCTGCATTGGGAGTTCATGTACACCCGCTCGATGTTCGAGACGCCGGACATGATCGAGCAACACAACCTGCTCAACCGCGTGGCCGAGCTGATAGACGCCGGCATCCTGGAAACCACGGTGGGCGAGCACTTCGGCGTGATCAACGCGGCGAACCTGCGCCGTGCCCATGCGCTGCTGGAAAGCGGCAAGGCCAAGGGCAAAATCGTGTTGGAAGGCTTCTGAAGGGGCCGCATCGGTGCCGTCTGTTATTCATCCGATTGATGGACGGCGCCATTAGTCCGAGAGTTGACCTCTGTCATATTTGTGAGCGTATTCGGGTTTATATTGGCGGCCTTTGCCACGATTCTTTTACGTGAGGAAGTCAGCAATGAAAATCCTGATAAAAGCGTTAGCAAAATCCCCCGGCCATAAATGGCAGGTCCGTCTCAATAAGGACGCGTTCACCTTCCGCACCGAGGCCGAGGCCCGCGAGTTCGCCGAGACCCTGCAAGCCCGGATCCAGGCCCCTCACCGCTTTCCGATCAGCCAGCAACGCTCCGCCGCTGGCTGACCCGCACCTCAGACCTGCGCCTGCGCGGCCCTCGCCCGTTGCAGGCGCTGGGTCGCCATCGCAATCGTCACCGCCAACACACCGCACAAGCAGATGACCATGGCCATCGGCATGGCGGTGCCGTCGTGCAGCACGCCCACCAACGATGCCGCGCCCGCCGCCACGCCAAACTGAATGCAGCCGAGCAACGCCGAAGCGCTGCCGGCCCGCGCGCCCTGCCCGCTCATGGCACAGGCCGAGGTGTTGGGCAAAATACAGCCCAGGCTGGCGATGCAGATAAACAGCGGCACCAACAACGGCCACAAAGCCTCGGTGCGCAAAGCGGCAATGCCCAACAGCGCCAACGCCGCCAGCAGGTAGACCCACACCGTGCGCGACAGCAAAAACGCCGGACCGCGCCGGGCCAGCAAGCGCGCATTGACCTGCGCCACCAGAATGAATCCCGCAGCGTTGGAGCCGAACAACCAGCCGTAATGCTCGGCGGGTACGCCGTACAGTTTGATAAATACAAAGGGCGAACCGGCGATGTAGGCAAACATCCCGGCAATCGAAATACCGCCGGTCAAGGCATAGCCGAGGTAAACCCGGTCGGACAACAACGCGCCATAGCGGCGCAGCGACCCGGACAACGGCTGACGTGGCTGATGGGCCGGGAAGGTTTCCGGCAAACCGACCGCCACAGCGACGGCGGCCATCACGCTGAACAGCGAAAGCGTCAGGAAGATCGACTGCCAGCCCCACAACCCGACCATCAACCCGCCCGCCAACGGCGCGAGGATCGGTGCCAGGCCGGTCACCAGCATCAATTGCGAATAGACCTTGGCCGAGCCCACCGCATCACATTTGTCGCTGACCACCGCCCGGGAAATCACCATGCCCGCGCAGCCGCCCAGGGCCTGCACGAAGCGCGCAGCGATCAGCCATTCCAGGGACGGTGCAAAGGCACAGGCAAAGGACGCCAATGTAAACAGGGTGACGCCGCTGAGCAGCGGCCCGCGTCGGCCAAACCGGTCGGCGAGCGGGCCGTAGATCAATTGACCGATGGCCAGGCCACCGAAATACACCGCCAGGGTCAGTTGGATGTGCTTTTCATCGGTGGCAAACGCCGTGGCCATGGCCGGAAAGCCCGGCAGGTAAAAATCGATCGCCAGCGGCGCGAAGGCGCTCAAGGCACCCAGAATCAGGAGTATGCGGAGGTTCATCAGGCACCCAAGTGTGTCGGCAGCCGAACAGTCTAGCCGCGCTTGAGTGCCTTGAACATTAAGTTAGCTCGCTATCTATTAAAATTCAGACGACGCTGTAGCCCTCTTCGCGGATCAACCCGGCGATCACTTCGTGGCTGAGCTGGCTTTGCACGCTGACTTGCTTGGCCGCGAGGTCCACCGTCACTTCGGCCGCCGGGTCCTGGCTCTTTATCGCCTGGGTCACGGCCTTGACGCAGTGGCCGCAGGTCATTCCTTCAACGCTGAATACTTGCATGACATGACTCCTTTGATGAGGTTGGACGCAGTGTCGACCTTGCCACGATGGCAAGGTCAAGTTCCAAGAATCTCTGCCGGGCTGGTATTCGGCGGCAACGTCGGCCAAGCTTGGGCCTTTCTTAGATGTGAACCACGGAGCATTCGCCATGCGCTGGTCGTTTTTTGGCCTTGTCGGCCTGATGTGCTTGTCTGCCGCTGCGCCCCCGGCCCAGGCCGCAGAAGACTATGCAGTGCTGATCATTTCCCGGGAACGCCTGGAAGTGCCGACCAATTGCGAGATCGGCCTGTACATCAATGACCAGTTGTCGGGCCGGCTGTTCCAGGAACAAGCCACCTCGTTCAACTTGCCGGCGGGCAATGTGTCTCTGCGCCTGAAACTGTTGCCCGGGCAAGCGCCGGGCTGCCTGCCGAGCCTGCTGGCGCCCCCCGCGCAGAACATTACGTTGAAGGTCGGTGACGTGCGCAAATTACGCATCGCCCAAGGCCCGGAAGGCATGTACCTCAAGCCTGCGGCATTGGGATACTAAAGACGCTTGACCTTCCCCACAGGTCAAGGTTGATCCTAGGGGCAACGTCTTCAGGAGGACTGCCCCATGAATGGAACCACCACCTTTGACCTGCCCATCGGCGGCATGACCTGCGCCAGCTGCGCCGGACGGGTCGAGCGCGCGCTGGGCAAGGTGCCGGGGGTGCAAAGCGTCAGCGTGAACCTGGCCAACGAGCGCGCCCACATCGAAGTGCTCGGCCAGATGGACCCCGCCGTGCTGATCGCCGCCGTCGACAAGGCCGGCTACACCGCCACCCTGCCCCAGAGCGAAACGGCCACCGAGGCCAGTCAGGCCCAGCACCTGCACCACGAACGCTGGGCGCTGCTGCTGGCCATTCTGCTCGCGTTGCCGCTGGTGCTGCCGATGCTGGCACAACCCTTCGGCGTGCACTGGATGCTGCCCGCCTGGGTGCAATTCGCCCTGGCGACACCAGTGCAATTCATCTTCGGTGCACGCTTCTATATCGCCGCCTGGAAAGCTGTGCGCGCCGGCGCCGGCAATATGGACCTGCTGGTGGCCATCGGCACCAGCGCCGGCTACGGCCTGAGTATTTACGAATGGCTCACCGCCCCGGCGGGCAGCATGCCCCATCTGTACTTCGAAGCCTCGGCGGTGGTGATCGCCCTGGTGCTGCTCGGCAAATACCTGGAAAGCCGCGCCAAACGCCAGACCGCCAGCGCCATCCGGGCCCTGGAAGCCTTGCGGCCGGAGCGGGCGGTTCGCGTGGTCGACGGCCGCGAAGAAGACGTCGCCATCAGCGCGCTGCAGCTCGGCGACCAGGTGCTGGTCAAACCCGGCGAACGCTTCCCGGTGGACGGGGAAGTGGTGGACGGCCAAAGCCATGCCGACGAAGCGCTGATCAGCGGCGAAAGCCTGCCGGTACCGAAACAACCGGGCGACAAGGTCACCGGCGGCGCCATCAACGGTGAAGGCCGCCTGCTGGTGCGCACCCTGGCCCTGGGCGCGGAAAGCGTGCTGGCGCGAATCATCCGCCTGGTGGAAGACGCCCAGGCGGCCAAGGCGCCGATCCAGAAACTGGTGGATAAAGTCAGCCAGGTGTTCGTGCCGACGGTGCTGGTGCTGGCAGTGATCACGCTGCTGGGCTGGTGGCTCTATGGCGCCGCGCTGGAGACCGCGATCATCAATGCGGTCGCCGTGCTGGTGATCGCCTGCCCATGTGCCCTGGGCCTGGCCACACCGACCGCGATCATGGCCGGCACCGGCGTCGCCGCGCGCCATGGCATTCTGATCAAGGACGCCGACGCCCTGGAACGTGCCCATGCCGTCAGCGTCGTGGTGTTCGACAAAACCGGCACCCTCACCTCCGGCACGCCGAAAATCGCCCATCTGGCCGCAGTGGACGGCAATGAATCCCACGTGCTGCAACAAGCCGGCGCCTTGCAGCGCGGCAGCGAACATCCGCTGGCCAAGGCCGTGCTGGATGCCTGCGCCGAGCAAGGGCTGAGCGTCGCGGATGTGAGCGCCAGCCAGTCCCTGACCGGACGCGGCATTGCCGGCACGCTTGATGGCCAGGCGCTCGCCCTGGGCAACCGCCGTCTGCTGGCAGAAAGCGGCCTGAGCGAAGGCGACCTGGCCAACTCCGCCACCGCCTGGGAAGCCGAAGGCCGGACCTTGTCCTGGTTGATCGAACAAGGTGCGCAGCCGCGCGTGCTGGGACTGTTCGCCTTCGGAGACACCCTCAAGCCCGGTGCGCTCGAGGCCGTGCAGCAGCTCAAGGCGCAGCACATCAGCAGCCATTTGCTTACCGGCGACAATCGCGGTAGCGCACGCGTGGTCGCCGAGGCGCTGGGCATCGACGATGTGCACGCCGAAGTGCTGCCCGCCGAAAAAGCCGCCACCGTCGCCGAGCTGAAAAAAACCGGCGTGGTGGCGATGGTCGGCGACGGCATCAACGACGCCCCGGCCCTGGCCGCTGCCGATATCGGTATCGCCATGGGGGGCGGCACCGACGTGGCGATGCACGCGGCCGGCATCACCCTGATGCGCGGCGACCCACGCCTGGTGCCCGCCGCCCTGGAAATCAGCCGCAAGACCTACGCCAAAATCCGCCAGAACCTGTTCTGGGCCTTTGTGTATAACCTGATCGGCATTCCCCTCGCGGCGTTCGGCCTGCTCAACCCGGTCCTCGCCGGCGCGGCCATGGCCTTGTCCAGCGTCAGCGTGGTGAGCAATGCGCTGCTGTTGAAAACCTGGAAACCCAAGGATCTGGAGGATCGACACCCATGAACATCGGCCAGGCCGCCCGCCACAGCGGGTTGAGCGCGAAGATGATTCGCTACTACGAATCCATCGGTCTGCTCAAAGCCGCCCATCGCGCCGACAGCGGCTATCGCGTGTACGGTGACGACGACTTGCACACCCTGGCGTTCATCAAACGCTCGCGGGACCTGGGGTTTTCATTGGAAGAAGTCGGCAAGCTGCTGACGTTGTGGCAGGACCGGCACCGCGCCAGCGCCGATGTGAAGGCCTTGGCGCGCCAGCACATAGAAGAGTTGAACCAAAAGATTCTGGAGCTGGGGCAACTGCGCGATACCTTGCAGGACCTGGTCGATCACTGCCAGGGCGATCATCGCCCGGACTGCCCGATTCTCAAGGAGTTGGCGTCCGGAAGCTGCTGCGCCGGATGATGTAACTGACGGCACACACAATCCAATGTGGGAGGGGGCTTACCCCCTCCCACACTTTTCAGATTGCCACTTGCCGGGGGATCACTGCATCCACGGCGGCGGCGGTGGCTCGTCAGGTGTTTTGCTCGGTGGCGCATCATCCGCCGCCCGAATCGCCTGGCGACGCTCTTCATCCAGCCGCGCGGCTTCGATCTCGCGGATCACACCGCCCACGTCCGCCAACTCTTCCGGCTCGTCGAACTCGCCGGTCAGGACGCTGGCCGGGTGCAAGGTGCCGGCTTCGTACAAGGCCCACATTTCCTTGGCGTACTTGGTCTTTTTCAACTCCGGGGCAAAGCGCCCGAAGTAGGAGGCCATGTTGCCCACATCCCGCTCCAGCATGCTGAACGCGTGGTTGTTGCCCGCCGCATCCACCGCTTGGGGCAGGTCGATGATCACCGGGCCCGTGGGCGTGAGCAGTACGTTGAACTCGGACAGGTCACCGTGCACCAGGCCGGTACACAGCATCAGCACGATCTGGGAAATCAGGAAGGCGTGGTATTCACGCGCCTGGTCCGGCTCCAGCGTCACGTCATTCAGACGCGGCGCCGCATCGCCGTATTCGTCGGCCACCAGTTCCATCAACAGCACGCCTTCGAGGAAGTCGTACGGCTGAGGCACGCGAACGCCCGCACCGGCCAGGCGGAACAGTGCCGCCACTTCAGCGTTCTGCCAGGCATCTTCGGTTTCTTTCTTGCCGAACTTGGAGCCCTTGGCCATGGCCCGGGCCTGGCGGCTGTTACGGACCTTACGGCCTTCCTGGTATTCGGACGCTTGACGAAAACTTCGTTTATTCGCCTCCTTGTAAACCTTGGCGCAACGCAATTCGTTGCCGCAGCGCACCACATAAACAGCTGCTTCTTTACCACTCATGAGTGGGCGCAGCACTTCGTCGACCAGACCGTCTTCGATCAGGGGTTCAATGCGTTTAGGAGTCTTCATCAGCTTTTATTGTGGGTCCTTTATTACCAAATACGCGTATGGCACTCGTTATACGGCAATCGGCTCGCCGGTGGGAGAGGCTACCGACCTCTGACCACTCAAGAATGCATCCAATATGCCAGTTTCGCCGGCAATCAACGCTCGATGATCGCAGTGACACCTTGGCCGCCGGCCGCACAGATCGAAATCAACCCGCGCCCCTTGCCCGCCGCATCGAGCAACTTGGCGAGGTTGGCGACGATGCGCCCGCCGGTGGCGGCAAACGGGTGGCCGGCGGCCAGGGAGCTGCCCTTCACATTGAGCCGGCTGCGGTCGATGGACCCCAGCGGCGCGTCCAGCCCGAGGCGGGTCTTGCAGTAATCCGCATCCTCCCACGCCTTGAGCGTGCACAACACCTGGGCAGCGAACGCTTCGTGGATCTCGTAGTAATCGAAATCCTGCAGCGTCAGACCATTCCTGGCCAGCAAGCGCGGCACCGCATACACCGGCGCCATCAGCAGGCCTTCGGCGCCGTTGACGAAATCCACCGCCGCCGCCTCGCCATCGCGCAAATACGCCAGGATCGGCAGGCCGCGTTCCCGGGCCCAGGCTTCGCTGCCCAGCAACACCAGGGAGGCACCGTCGGTGAGCGGCGTGGAGTTGCCGGCGGTGAGCGTGCCCTTTTCGCTGCGCTCGAAGGCGGGCTTGAGCGCGGCGAGTTTTTCCAGGGTCAGGTCGGGGCGCAGGTTGTTGTCGCGGGTCAGGCCCAGAAACGGCGTGAGCAGGTCGTTGTGCCAGCCTTCGGCGTAGGCGGCGGCCATTTTCTGATGGCTTTCCAGGGCCAACTGGTCTTGCTCGGCGCGGGGAATCTGCCAGGTCTGGGCCATCCGTTCGCAATGCTGGCCCATGGACAGACCGGTACGCGGCTCGCCGTTGCGCGGCAGCTCAGGTTTGAGGTGATGGGGCCGAAGTTGTAACAGGAGTTTTAATTTATCCGCCATGGACTTGCTGCGGTTGGCCTGCAGCAGAATCTGGCGCAGGCCTTCATTCACGCCGATCGGCGCGTCGGAGGTGGTGTCCACGCCGCCAGCGATGCCGCATTCGATCTGGCCCAGGGCGATTTTGTTGGCCACCAGCAGCGCTGCCTCAAGCCCGGTACCGCACGCCTGCTGAATGTCGTAGGCCGGGGTTTGCGGTGACAGGCGCGAGCCCAGCACACATTCGCGGGTCAGGTTGAAGTCGCGCGAATGCTTGAGCACCGCGCCGGCGGCCACCTCGCCCATGCGCAGGCCGTGCAGGTTGTAGCGTTCGATCAGGCCTTCCAGGGCGGCGGTGAGCATCGCCTGATTGCTCGCGGTGGCATAGGGGCCATTGGAGCGGGCGAAAGGAATGCGGTTACCGCCAATGATCGCTACACGGCGCAATTGAGTCATGGAAAGCTCCCTGTCTGTTGTGGGCTGGATATCTGAGCCTAGTCGAACGACTGCTACCCTGGGGTGGTCAACCCTTTGAACCCCAGCCTTCGGAGAGCGTTCCATGTCTGACCGTTATATCGACTTCGCCAACTCAAGCCTCGGCCATCGCCTGGTCGCCGCCCTTGGCCTGCCGTCACCGGTACGCCTGGAACGCTGGCAAGCCGGGCGCCTGCGCCCGGTGGAAGGCGCGCTGCTGTTGAGTAGTGGCACGCTGACAACTCATGTACAGGCGTTTGCCCACAAGCTCACCGACGCCATCTACACGTACGGCTGCGAGTCCTCGACCTGGATTCCCGGCCACGGCCCCAAGCTCAAGGCGGTGGTGTTCGACGCCAGCGACCTGCGGCACACCGATCAACTCAAGCAACTGCGCGAATTTTTCCAGCCGCTGCTGAAAAACCTGCAGAACAGCGCGCACCTGGTGATCCTCGGCCGCGCCCCGGAAAGCCTCGACGACCCGTTTGCCGCCAGCGCCCAGCGCGCCCTTGAAGGCTTCAGCCGCTCCCTGGCCAAAGAACTGCGCAACGGCGGCGTCCTGCAATTGCTCTACGTCGGCGACGGCGCCGAAGACCAACTGGAAGGTGCGCTGCGGTTTTTCCTGTCGCCGAAAAGTGCCTACATCTGCGGCCAGGTGATCCGCCTGGACGCCTGCGCCACGCCGGTCGAGGACTGGACCCGCCCACTGGCCGGGCGCAAGGCGCTGGTGACCGGCGCCGCCCGGGGCATCGGCGCGTCCATCGCCGAAACCCTCGCCCGCGACGGTGCCGAGGTGATCCTGCTCGACGTGCCCCAGGCCAAGGCCGACCTCGACGCCCTGGCCGCGCGCCTGGGTGCGCGCACCGTGGCACTGGATATCTGCGCCGAAGACGCTGCCAGCCAGCTCATCGAACAACTGCCCGACGGCCTCGACATCCTGGTGCACAACGCCGGCATCACCCGCGACAAGACCCTGGCCAACATGACCCCGGAATACTGGGACGCGGTGCTCGCGGTCAACCTCAACGCACCGCAGGTGCTGACCAAGGCCCTGCTCGACAGCGGCACCCTGCACGACAACGCGCGCGTGGTGTTGCTGGCCTCCATCAGCGGAATCGCCGGCAACCGTGGGCAAACCAACTACGCGGCGAGCAAGGCCGGGCTGATCGGCCTGGCCCAGGCCTGGGCACCGTTGCTCAAGGCGCGCGGCATCAGCATCAACGCCGTGGCTCCTGGGTTTATCGAAACCCAGATGACCGCACATATCCCCTTCGCCCTGCGCGAAGCCGGGCGGCGCATGAGTTCCCTGGGCCAGGGCGGCTTGCCACAGGACGTCGCCGAAGCCGTGGCCTGGCTCGGCCAGCCGGGCTCCGGTGCGGTCAGCGGGCAAGCGCTGCGGGTGTGTGGGCAAAGTCTATTGGGAGCGTAAGCATGCACTGGCAAACCTTAGACACAACACCGTTTCTGCCGCCGCTGTATTGGCGCGCGGCGCTCAAGCGCAAGATCAGCGGCAGCACCTTGCCCGCCCACGGCTTGCGCTGTCAGGTGAGCATCAACCCGCGGGATGTGGCGGCGTATCGCAAGGTCTGCGGGTTTGCCGACAGCCCCCTGCTGCCGGCGACGTATCCGCACATCCTGGCGTTCGGTGTGCAGATGCAGTTGCTCACTGACCCCTCGTTCCCCTTCCCGCTGCTGGGGTTGATTCACCTGAGCAACCGCATCCGCCGCCATCGCCCTCTGGGCGGTGTCAGCCACCTGTGGATAAGTGTGCACGCGCAGAACCTCAAGCCCCATCACAAGGGCGCGACCTTTGACATCGTGACCACCGCCGAAGATGCCCTCGGCCTGCTGTGGGAAGCGCAGAGCCGCATGCTGTGTCGCGGCGTGAAGCTCGAAGGCGCAGCGACTGACGCGGCATTGCCCACGCCCACTCATGTCCGCGAACTGACGCGCTGGACGGCGCCCGCCGATATCGGCCGCCGTTATGCGCGGGTCAGTGGCGACTACAACCCCATCCACCTCAGCGCCCTGACCGCCAAGCTGTTCGGCTTCCCCCAGGCCATCGCCCACGGGTTGTGGAACACGGCGCGCAGCCTCGCCGCGTTGGGCGAACACCTGCCTGCCGCCCCTATCGAAATAGACGTCGAATTCAGCAAGCCCGTGCGCCTGCCCAGTGAAGTAACGTTATTGGCCAGCGCCGCCGGTTCCAGCGGTGAGTGGCTGTTGAAAGGCGCCGGGGAGATTGAACATATGGTCGGCCGATGGCGGCCGATCGCCTGAAACACACTGATTAATTGTATATATACACCCTACGATATAGCGGACGTTTTAACGTCCGCTATTTTATTCAAGCTTTTGATTCATAAAGCATATATATCTTGCTACATCCGACCGTTATACCGTTGGTATTAATGACTTAACCGGTACACCCGCGCTGTATATAAATCGTTA
The DNA here is from genome assembly GCF_046605395.1 of Pseudomonas sp. MPB23. Taxonomy (NCBI): domain Bacteria; kingdom Pseudomonadati; phylum Pseudomonadota; class Gammaproteobacteria; order Pseudomonadales; family Pseudomonadaceae; genus Pseudomonas; species Pseudomonas sp. MPB23. Next base: position 64,327 of record NZ_CP176771.1, read on the forward strand.
ATACCAAGTAGAGCATTGTGAGAAAGAGCACCCAGGCCTGTTATAGCCCCACGGACAAACACATCACTATCCCAAGAAATAGCGAGTGTTTGAGACAACCCAGGTTGTACAGGTGCAAGGAACTCAATCATGCAAACTCAAGTCGTGTTGTGGAAAACAAGTACCGCGCTGGCCCTGGCCATTGCACTGACGCTCGGCGGTTGCAGCAGCGGTGGTGGCGGGCATCACAGTAGCGATTCCTCCTCCTCGGATACCGCCGCAGCCGGCGGGAGCACCGGCGGTGGCGGCACGGGCGGTACCGGCGGCGGTACCGGCACCACCAGCACCCTGGTCACGGCCGATGTGGTCGATACCCTCGGCAGCACCGTGACCGACCTCGGTGGCACCGTCAGCAGCCTGGGTACGACCCTGGGCAGCCTGCCGATCGTCGGCGAAACCGCTGATGGCCTGGTGACGGCTACCGGCACGGCGGTCAGCCGCATCGGCACCGGGCTGTCGGACGGCCTCGGCTCGCTGGGTACCGACAGCAATGCCCTGGGCAAGACCGTCGCCGGCGTGGCCAACGGCGTCGCCGACCTGGGCGATGGCGTAACCGTCACCGGCAGCAACGTCGCCACCCTGCTGGGGCAAGTGCCGGTAGTGGGCACGGCGGCACCGGTGGTGGGCGACGTCGTCGGCAAGGTCGGCAATGCCGTGACCATGCTCGGCGACACCCTGAGCACCGCGAGCACCTCCGGCCCGCTGGGTTCGGTCACGAATACGCTGGGCGCGAAAGTCCTGGTGCCGGTGGTGTCCCTGGTGGAAAACACCACCGGTAAAGTCGGCACCACCACGGGCCTCGACTCCCCGGTCGGCGGCCTGCTGCAAAAAGTCGGCGCTACCGTCGATGGCCTGGGCGATAAAGTCGCCAGCACCGGCGGTACCGGCAACCCGCTGACCGGCGCCGTGGGCAATGTACTCAACGGTGTAGGCAGCGCGGTCGGCAAGGCCGGCGGTTATGTCGATCCCGGTGCAGGCACCAGCGGCGTGAGCAACCTGACCCAAACCGTCGGCCTGGGTGCGCCCGTCAACGGCTTGGTGACGAATGTGGGCAGCGCCGTCAGCAGCCTGGGCGGTCAGATCAGCGGCACCCATGCCAACCCGATCACCAACGCCGTGGGCGGTACGGTGAGCGCAGTCGGTAACACCGTGGCGTCGGTCGGTGGCCTGGTCAGCGGCGGCACCAGCACCGGCGGTGGCTTGCTCGCTGGCGGCCTGAGCGTCGGCGCCGGGGCTTCGGCCGGTGCCGGGGCAAGTGCAAACGGTGGTCTGCTCGGCGGGCTGCTGGGTGGCCTGAGCGGCAAACAATAGAATTGCACCTGGCCGGTTAGACGGCCTCCCCTACAGCGCCTACGCTTGGTTGAGACGAGAGACCCACTAAGTCTCTCGTCTTTTTTTGGGATCAATGAGTGATCCCGAAAGCCCCCGAACCGCGCCCCAGAGCCCGGCGAAAACCAGCCAAACGCTGCAGCAGTTTTGACCATGGAGTGTCCTATGCGCGCTTTGACACCGTTGTTAGTGCTCACCCTCAATGCTTACGCCCACGCCGATACCCTTCCCAGCTTCCTCAACAGCAACGACACCATCCGCAACCTGCCGGTACCCAACCTGCCCGCCGACGCCTACCGACCAGCCACCCCGCAAACCCAACTGCCGGCGCCCGCTGCCACCGAGGCGCAGCCGTTGCAGATGGACACCCAAGTGACCATCCGCAAACTGCAGATCGACGGCGGTACGGTGTATCCACTCAAGGAGGTCGCCCAGGCTTTCGCGCCGCTGATCGGCCATGAAACCAACCTGGCGCAATTGATCGAAGCCACCCGCAGCATCACCCGGCGCTACCAGCAAGACGGTTACCTGCTGTCCTACGCCTTCCTGCCGCAACAACGCTTCGAAGACGGTCTGGTGCAGGTGGTGCTGGTCGAGGGTTATATCCGCGATTACCAGGTGCAAGGCGACATCGGCGCGGTGTCGTCCTACGTCGACAAACTCGCGGCAAAACTTCAGGCCGAACGCCCACTCACGCGCAAGACCTTCGAGCGCTACACCACCCTGATGAGCGCCATCCCGGGCGTGACCTTGCAGGCCCAGGTGCCGCCACCCGGCACCACCGATGGCGGCACCCGCATGCACATCAGCGCCAGCCGCAAACCCTTCACCACCAGCATGAGCCTGAACGAAGCCAGCCGCGGCGGCACCCAAGCGCTGCTGACCGCCACCAGCAACTCATGGACCGCCATGGGCGAACAACTGAGCGTCAGCGGCCTGTTCCCGCCCGGCGAGGACAAAGAACACTACTACCGCGCAGCCTACAGCCAGTTCATCAATGCCGAGGGCACCCAATTGGCGTTGTCGGGCGAACGCTACCGCGCCGACCCGCGCAGCAACCTGCAACTGGGCGACGGTTTCGAACTCAAGCCGCACCAGCAAATCGACCGCTATGCCATCGGCGTCAGCCATCCGCTGATCGCCTCGCCCACGGAGTCGTTGAACCTCGGCGCGCGCTACTACGCCGTCGACCAGGCCACCCGCTACCAACTGGTCGGTTTCCCACAACGCCTGACGCTGGAAACCGACCTGCGCGCCGTGGCGTTCGAGGGCGACTGGCGCAAGGCCGACACCACCCAACTGCGCATCCTCAGCGCCGGGCTGTACCAGGGCATCAACGGCCTGGGCGCCAAAACCCGCAGCGACTTCGGCGGCCTCAAACCGGACCTCGATTTCTTGCGCCTGCGCCTGTCCGGCGTGCAGAGCAACAGTCTGTTCGAGCACTGGCAGGGCGTGCTGTCCGGCGCGCTGTACTGGAGCGATGCCACCCTGCCCGACAGCGAACGCGCCACCTTCGGCGGGCAGAACTTCGGCCGTGGTTACCCCGACGACCAGGGCTCGGGCGACAAAGGCTGGGGCGTGGCTTATGAGGTCAACTACAGCTACAACCGCGCCGGCGACTGGGTGCGCATCCTGCAGCCCTATGTGGTGTTCGACCGCGCCAAGACCTGGTTCAACGACCTGCCGGTCAAGGGCAACGACATGTCGTCGGCGGCCGTGGGCCTGCGTTTTGGCGACGCCAAGTACTACAACGTCGCCCTGGAAGCGGCCAAGCCGATGTCCGACGTGGCGCTGGACAATTTCAACCGGCGTGCGCGCTATACGCTGAGTTTCAGTTATCAACTCTGATTGAAAAACCTGGCGGCGCGAGCTCGCGCCTACAGGTGGCTTTTTGCACGGGGAAAAAGGTGGTTCAACGTTTCAATCAACCGCACCAGGTAGATCGGTTTGCGGAACAGGTCGAGCACCTGCAGGCGCAGCATGTCGCTGACGTCATCCATCTCGGCATGACCCGACATCACCATCACCGGCAGGTGCGGGCATGAGCTGTATTCGCGCAAGCGCGTGATCAAGGACATACCGCTTTCCTCGGGCATGCGCAGGTCGGTGATGACCAGGGCGATATCAGGGTGAAGTGTCAATTCTTGCAGGGCGAAGGTCACGGAATTGGCGGTGAAACAGACAAATCCCTCATGGGTGAGGGATTCGGCAAGTTCGATCAGAGCGTCCTCTTCATCGTCCACCAATAAGAGTTGTTGACGTGAAGACGATGCGCTCATGGCCGCCCCTGCAAGAGGAAGTATCGGTAATCGCTACGCCAACTTAGGATCACGTCCCGGTCGGCATCTTGGTAGCCATGTTCGTGAAGATTGTACTGATCTTGGTTCCAAGCCCTGTACCGGCACCGACAATAACAAGCGCAACCAGCGCGACAATAATGGCGTATTCAATACCCGAGGCACCGTCTTTGCGTTTGAAGAATAGTTGTGTCTGAACATACAGTTTCAACATCAGGTCAAGGAACATAAGACTTCTCCCTAAAACGCCACGGAAAGCCGGCACGGCTCTGGCACGTGATCGCGGCGTGCGACTTGAGCATTGTCAACAAACCGCGGCCTCACAACTGTAAGAACTGATTAGTCATAAAGTATTAGTCGCAACGTTAACGCGTAAAACCGGCGTATCTATAAGGGTATCTTTTTTCGTTTAGCTATATTTTTTGCAGGTAATGGCATTTTGTCCTAGCTGAGCTACCGTCCAATAGCCAAATCGTTAGATGTTCATTACAGCCAAGTTGCAGATTAATTCGTTTGGATTAAACGAATGCGTAGTGCAACAGGGAAAGGGAGAGCCGTCATGAACAGTCGTATCAGCATGGTCCTGGCGGGCGTGCTGCTTATTGGGGCATTGATCGCCGGGTATTGGGGGCTGGTGTTGAGTCGCCCAACGGAACCTGTCGCAGCACCTGTCGTTTCCGTTGCAAACACCGTTGCCACCGTCGAAGACCAGAGCCGTCAACCCGTCGTGGTGCTGGTCAAGGATGCCCCGGCGTTCGTCCCGCTCACCGCCGCCGACCTCGCGGTGGAAACACTGCGCACGGTCCCCGCCGGCAGCCTGACCCGACTCGACCAGGCCATCGGCCGCATGCCGCTGCGCACGCTGGGCGCCGGCACCTGGCTCAACGAAGACAGCTTCAGCGCCGGCGGCCCGCTGGCCCGCATGATCCGCCCTGGCGAACGCGCGCTGGCCGTCGCCGTGGACGAGGTGATCGGCGCCGGCGGGCAGCTGAGCCCCGGCGATTACGTGGATGTGCTGCTGTTTCTGCGCCAGGACGCGGTCAATGCCGAACAGTCGGCCCAGGTCGTCCTCCCGGCCATGCGCCTGCTCAGCGTCGGCGACCAAATGGGCCTGGCCAACGATGGCCAGCCGGCCGTGCCGCCCCCCGTCACCGCCGAAGAACGCGCCCAGGCCGCCCAGCGGCGTGCTGCGGCGCGCACCGTGGTGCTGGCGGTGCCGGAACCGTTATTGAGTCGCCTGATGCTCGCGGCTCAAGCCGGCACCTTGCGCCTGGCCGTACGCAGCGCCGAGGAGCAATTGCTCAGCCGCTACTGGGCCGGGGAAAACGCGGCGCCGGACAAACTGGCAAGCACCAACCGCGACCTCTACCAATTCACCCAACTGGCCCTGATCGGCCCACCGAAAAGACTCGCGGCAGCCGGCGGCGAGCCTGGCGTACGACGTGGCATTGAAGTGATTCGCGGCGCCCAGGCGGCGCCCCAAACCCCGTAATCGAGCAAGGATGCCTTGAATGAGCCATCGCTACGCACCCCTGTTCGCGCCGATTGCCTGGGCGCTGATGCTGACGAGCCTGCCGATTGGCCTGGCCGTCGCGGCGCCGGGCAATTGCAGCGCCCTGGGCCAGTTGCCGCCCGTCGTCGAGGTGGGCGAAGGCCTGCAACAAGAACTGCAATCGCCGGTGGCAATCACCCGCCTGGCGATCGGCGAGCCGAAAATCGCCGACGTGCGGGTCAATGGCGACCGTAGTTTTCTGCTGACCGGCGTGGGCAGCGGCGCCACCAGCCTGATGGTCTGGACCGCCTGCGCCAGCGCGCCGCGCCAGAGCATGGTGTTCGTCAAAGGCAAGGCCACATCGGCGCTGACCAGCCTGACCCTGTCACCGTCGCAAGACCCGACACTGCCCAGCCAGGTACAGACCGATATCCGTTTTGTCGAAGTCAGCCGCTCCAAGCTCAAGGAAGCCAGCACCAATTTCCTCGGCGCGGGCACACACTTTTTCCTCGGCAGTCCCAACCTGCTGTCCCCCAGCGAAGGCGTGTTCAGACTGCCGGTGAGCACGGACAGTTTCAACGTCGGCTTTGGCGGTGGCCGGGTCAAAGCGATGATCAACGCCCTGGAACGCAGCGGCTTCGCCTATACCCTGGCGCGCCCGAGCCTGTTGGCCATGAGCGGCCAGAGCGCAACCTTCCTGGCCGGCGGCGAGGTGCCGATCCCGGTGCCCAGCGCCGGCAGCGACACCATCGCCATCGAATACAAAGAATTCGGCATTCGTCTGACCCTGACGCCCACGGTGATCGACCGCAACCGCATCACTCTCAAGGTCGCGCCGGAAGTCAGCGAACTGGACTACAGCAACGCCGTGCAGATCCAGGGCATCCAGGTGCCGGCCCTGACCGTGCGCCGCACCGACACCAGCGTGTCCCTGGCCGATGGCGAAAGCTTCGTGATCAGCGGCCTGATCAGCACCAACAACCGCGCCTCGGTCAGCAAGTTTCCAGGGCTGGGTGACATCCCGATCCTCGGCGCGTTTTTTCGCGACGCCACCAGCAGCCGCGAAGAAAAGGAACTGCTGATGATCGTCACGCCGCACCTGGTGCAGCCGCTGGCGGCCAACGCCCAACTGCCCTCTTTACCCGGCGAGCAACTGCGCGGCTACGACCCGAACTGGTATCGCCTGTTCTTCCTGGAAAACGGCAATTTCGACCGGCGCAGTGGACTTTCCCAATGAGCGATAACCTGAGCCAGACGTTTCTGGCAATGACCCGCAACGCCACCGACCTGGAATGGCTCCAGGGCGCCCTCGCCCCCCTTGGCCAAGTCGTGAGCGCCGGCACCGGCAGCCTGGACGAACTGCTCGCGCTGGTGGACGTGACCTTCAGCAACCTGGTGTTCATCGGCCTGGACCGTGACAACGTGGTGGCCCAGAGCGCGCTGATCGAAGGCGCGCTGGAGGCCAAACCGATGCTCGCCGTGGTCGCCCTGGGCGATGGCATGGACAACCAATTGGTGCTCAACGCGATGCGCGCCGGCGCGCGGGATTTCGTCGCCTATGGCTCGCGTTCCAGCGAAGTCGCGGGGCTGGTGCGGCGCCTGAGCAAGCGCCTGCCACCGGCCCCGCCCAACGCCCAACTCGGCGGCCTGACCGTGCTGTTCGGCACCCAGAGCAACGCCGATGGCGCGATGCTCGCGACCCACCTGGCGCTGGTAGTACAGAAAAGCGGGCAGCAGACCCTGTTGCTGGACCTCGGGCTGCCGCGCAGCGACAGCCTGGCCCTGCTGGGTCTGGAGAGCACGTTCAATTTCGGCGATGCGCTGCGGCACTTGCGCCGCCTTGATACCACCTTGATCAACAGCGCGTTTACTACAGCCCTCGACGGCCTGCGCATCCTGGCGTACGCCACCGGCGACGAGCCGCTCAAACTGACCAGCGCCGCCGAGCTGTACATGTTGCTCAGTGCACTGCGCCAACACTTCCAGCACATCGTCGTGAACATCACCGGGCAACCGGACAGCGAAGCGCTGCGCACCTTTGTCAGCCACTGCGACAAATTGCTGTGGTGCACCGACCAGAATGTACTGGACTGCCGCCGCAACCTGGCGGTGATCAACCGCTGGCGCGACAAAGGCATGAAGCTCGATCACGCCAAGCTGGTGATCGACCGCTACATCAAGTCCTGCGCCCCCGACATCGAAGCCCTGGAAAAAAGCTACGGCCTCGAATGCATCGCCGTGCTGCCCCTGAGCGCCGAACTGCGTCTGAACGTGAAAAACCAGGGCCAGACCCTGTTTGCCCTGGCCCCGCGCGAACCCTTTACCCAAGCCGTGCGCGTCCTCGGAGAGCGTCTGGCGAAACGCTCCGAGGGCCTGGAAAAACCGTCGATGCGCTGGTTCGGGCGCTTCCTGGGGGCGGGACGATGAGCGGCGAAAAACTGTTCGGCGGCCCGGCCCGCAACGTTGGCGGCAACAGCGATCACGATGGGCTGAAACTGGTGCTGCATCGCTACATCATCGACGCCATCGAAGAGTCGGGGCGCAACCTGCTCGAAGGCACGCGCCAATCCCTGGCGCAATTTGTCATCGACAAAGTCTGCGACTACATCACGCGCATGCGCCTGGCGATCTCGCGCTATGAAATGGAGCGCCTGGCCGAAGAGATCGTCGACGAACTCACCGGCTTCGGCCCCTTGGAAGGGCTGCTGCGCGATCCGTCAGTGACCGAAATCCTCGTCAACGGACCGCACCGGGTGTTTATCGAACGCGATGGTCTGCTGCACCAGAGCGATCTGCGCTTTATCGACGACCACCATGTGGAGCGCGTGATGCAACGCATCCTCGCGCCCCTGGGGCGGCGCCTGGATGAGTCTTCGCCGATGGTCGATGCACGCTTGCCCGACGGCAGCCGGGTCAACGCGATCATCCCGCCGATTGCCCTGGACGGGCCGTGCCTGTCAATCCGCAAATTCCGCAAGGACATGCTCAAGAGCAGCGACCTGGTCGCCATGCAGACCATCGACCAAAGCATCTTCGAGTTCTTCCAGGAGGCCGTGGGCAAGCGCTGCAACATCCTCATCAGCGGCGGCACCGGCACCGGCAAGACCACCCTGCTCAATATCCTCAGCCAGTTGATCAACCCCCATGAGCGACTGGTGACCATCGAGGATGTCGCCGAACTGCAACTGGGCCACCCCCATGTGGTGCGCCTGGAAACCCGTCCGCCCAACGCCGAAGGCCACGGTGAAGTGAGGTCCAGCGACCTGATCCGCAACGCCCTGCGCATGCGCCCGGACCGCATCATCCTCGGGGAAATCCGTGGCGTGGAAGTGCTCGACGTGATGACCGCCATGAACACCGGTCACGACGGTTCCATGAGCACCGTCCACGCCAACAACGCGCCGGATGCGCTGCTGCGCCTGGAAACCCTGGTGGGGCTGACCGGTCGCACGATCGCGGAAAAGACCCTGCGCCAGATGATCTGCGCCGCCCTGGACGTGGTGATTCAACTCACGCGCCTGCCCGATGGCCGCCGCTGCGTGAGCGAAGTGGTGGAAGTGGTTGGCCTGCGCGATGACGTGTACGTGACCAATACCCTGTTCCGCCTGGACCGACGCACCGGCGTCGGCTTCCTGCGCGAAGCCATGCACCCGGCCGGCGACAAACTGCGCCGCAAACCGGCCTTGCCATGAACGGGCGTCGCGGATGAAAGGACCGCTGCTGTTGCTTGTCTGCCTGCTGCTGATCGGCCTGTCGCTTTGGCTGTTTCACCATGGTTTGCGCAACGCCCAGACCCACCGCGTGCTCGAACGCCTCGGCAACGGGCAACCCGAGGCCCAGCGGCAAGCCACCACCTGGACCGGGCTTGAGCGTCTGTTTCTGCGCGCCGGCCTGGGCAAACCCACCGATCGCCTGGGCCTGTGGCTGAGCGGTTGGATGCTGGGCGCCCTGCTCGGTTACCTGCTCGCCGATGGGCTGGGCCTGGCGCTGATGGTTGTGGCGCCGCCCCTCGCACTGCGCCTGTATATCGGCTGGCGTTACCAGCGCCGCGTGCAGCGCATGGTCCAACAACTGCCGCAATTGCTCGACCATAGCGTGCGCAGCCTCAAATCCGGGCGCACCTTGGCCGACGCGGTACTGGGCGGTATCGACAGCGTTGAAAACCCGCTCAAGGACGCCATGGGACGGGTGCAACGCAACGTGCGCATGGGCGTCAGCCTACCGGATTCGGCCAGCGACTTCGCCGAGTTCTACGAGCAGGACGAATTCCGCCTGTTCGCCCTCGGGTTGAAGGTCAACCATCGCTACGGCGGCAACGCCAGCGAACTGCTAGAGAACCTGATCAAGATGATTCGCGAGCGGGAACAGGCCGCCCGCCAACTCAAGGCCATGACCGGCGAAACGCGCATGACCGCCTATGTGCTGGGCGGCCTGCCGATCCTGATGGTGGGTTACTTCATCCTGGTCAACCCCGGCTACTTGATGACCCTGTGGAACGACGCCACGGGCCGCTACATGCTGTTCGGCGCCCTGGCGATGGACCTGACGGGCACCTACGCCATGTGGCGCATGCTGAGGAGTGTCTGAGATGTTTCTGCTGGCCAGCGCGCTGTTGTTGCTCGCCGCCCTGGGGCTGGTGGGCGGCCAGGTGCTCGCGCATCGACGGCGCGAGCGCCGGGTCAGCGAACGCTTGCAAGGGCACATGGTCGGCGAGGACAAAATCGGTACGCTCGTGCGTCAACTGGGGGCCAGTTCCCTGGCCCAGCGCGCCGTCAGCCTGGACAACGAAACCCAGGTCCTGCTCAACCGCGTCGGTTGGCGCAAGGCCAGCCAGCGCTCGCTGTTTGCCGCGTTCCAGATCGGCGTGCCCATCGCGCTGCTGGGGCTGACCACGCTCGGCCAACAGGTATTTTTCGCGCACACGGAACCTGTGTGGATCGCCCCGGCGATGGCGCTCGGTGTCGGTTACCTGCTGCCCAAGCGCGTGCTGGCGGCAGCGGCCAAACATCGCCAGCAGCGCATCGCCAAGGAGATCTCCACCTTCATTGCGCTGCTGCGCATCCTGTTCGAGTCGGGCATGGCGATTGAACAGTCGCTGCGCGTGCTGGGCCACGACGCCCAACGCTTGCTGCCCGACCTTACCCACGAGTTGCGGCTGATCCTGGCGCGGGTCGACTCCGGGCTGGAACTGGGCGAAGAACTGGGCAAGACCGCGCGGGTGCTGGAAGTGGATGAGTTCACTGACACCTGCGTCATCCTCCAGCAATTGATCCAGCAAGGCGGCGGCGCCATGAAATCCCTGCTGGCCCTCAAGCAATTGCTCGATGACCGGCGCCTGACGGGCCTGCAAGAGTACATCTCGAAGATGTCGGCGAAGATGTCCGTGGTGATGATGGTGTTTCTGTTTCCAGCCTTGCTGATCGTGCTCGGAGGCCCGGCCTTTATCGGCATCGCCCGAGCCCTGGCCCACTTTTGAGGAACTCCGGATGAAAGCACTGATGGCCGCCATGGCCCTGCTGATGCTCGGCGGTTGCGCCAGTCACGGGCAAGCGCCCTGGTCGACGCTGATGACGCCGGGAAGTTGTGCCAAACCCAGCTCGGACCAGGAGCTTGCGCTGAACCTGGCCGACGACCTGGCCAACGAAGGCAAGCTGCACGCCAGCCTGGCCAACCTGCAGAATCTGCCCGACACGCTGCCCCAGGTGCGTCAGCGCAAGGCTCGCGCCTATCGCTTGCTGGGTCGCAGCGAGGCCGAAGCGTTGTACCGCAGCCTGGTCGGAACCTGCATGGCCGCCGAGGGTGAACATGGCCTGGGGCAACTGGCGGCGGCCAAGGGCGATAACGCCCAGGCGCTGGCCCACATGCAACGCGCCGCACGCCTGGCGCCCACCGACGACAAAATCCGCAATGACCTCGGCGTGGTCTACCTCAATCAATTGCGCCTGGAAGACGCCCGCTTCGAGTTCATGACCGCCATTGAGCTCAAGCCGAGCGATGCCCTGGCCGCCGTCAACCTGGTGACCTTGCTGATCTATCAGGACAACTGGGGGCAAGCGGCAAAAGTGGTCAGCCAGTTGGGAATGAGCCCCGAGCAAGTGACCGAGGCCCAGGCGCGCGCGGCAACACTCAAGCATTCAACCACCGCCGGCAAAATCGCAACGGTCAGCGAGGCCCTGCCCGCGACCCTTCAGTGAGGAGTCTTTGATGAAAGCGCATTACCTCATCGCCCTGGTGCTGCTGCCGTTAAGCGCAGCGGCCATCGACCCCGGGCCATCGTCGCCACAGCAAGCGGAAACGGAAAACTGGCTGGCGTTACAGGTCAATGGCCGTGCCGCCTCGCCAACGCCGCAAAGTACCACCCCCATCGAACGGGAGCAGGCCTTGCAGCGCTGGCTGGACAGTAACAAGCATCCGATTCCGGAATTCTTTGAGTCGCCATCGGGCGGGGCTTCTCAAAGTGCTGATAGTCAATAACGCCCTTGCGCATCAGTGAGCAGTCACCCGCTGGCGCATCGCCGAATTGCTCGGCGACAGTGCCAGCGCCAGTTGGGTGCGGTTGTGCATGTGGGTCAGGCGCAGCACCTGGGACACATACAGCTTGACCGTGTTTTCGGTGATCCCCAGTTCACAGGCGATCTGGTAATTGGTCTGCCCTTTGCCCACCAGGCGGGCAACGTCCAGTTGGCGCGGTGACAGCCGATTGAAGATCGTCGGGATTTCCACCGACGCGGCCTCATCGCCCGACAACTCGCCCTCGTCCATCACCCCGGCGCTCGGGCTGCGACGCGCTTTGTCGAGGTCCTGGTAAAGATCATTGATGGACTCGGAAAGGTACTGCAACTTCTGGTTCAGGTGCCCCAGGTGCAATTCTTTTTGCCGCTCCTGCAGCGCCACTTCCTGGCGTTGCAAGCCTTCCAGCAGCTCATCGAGGTTGATCGGCTTCTGGTAGTAATCGGCGATCCCGGCGCGCAAGGCCTTGATCACGTCCTGCTTGTCGGCACGGCCGGTCAGCATGATCGCCTCGAACGCCCGCTGCTTGCCCGCAACCGCTTGCAGGGCCTGGACCAGCTCGATGCCGTCCATGTCGGGCATATGCAGGTCGCACAGCACCAGGCCGATTTCGGCGTCCTCGCTGAAGCGCTGCACGGCATGCCGGCTGGATTCACATGGGACGGTTCGGTAACCACTGCTTTCAAGAAACTCGCAGAGCTCTTCCACGATCAACGGTTGATCGTCGACCACAAGCACTTTTACTGCCGATTTAAGCTTGTTCACGCGCGACTCCATGCCCTGGCACATTCAAAAAGTGCCTATCTTTTTTAACCCAATATCTTCTCCATCCACGAATCAAACGTAGACCACTTTGCGACGCTGTACAGCGCGATAGAGGCGTTGGCCGACTAACGCAGCACAAACCAATACAACGCAAACCCTGTGAATAAAAACGGGGCGAAAGGCTGCTTTATTGACGCTGTTTTCGCCACGGCATCACCACGCCCGCTAAGCCATTGACGCGTAAGCAACCAGCCCGCCTGGACGACGGCGGCACCGATCAGCGACCAGAGCAAATGCTCCAGCGTGGACGCCAGCGCCAGGGCCGCGACCAGCTTCACATCCCCCGCGCCAAAGCGACCCAGCACATAGCCCGGCAGGGTCAACAGCAACGCCAGGGCAAAGGCCCAGCCCCCTTCGTTGGCCGGTGCGCCCAGCCAGGTGCTGCCCGTCCCCAGCAGATAGATCAACGCCAGCAGCACCGCGCCCAGGGTCAACCGGTTGGCGATCTGTCGCTGCCCCATATCCTGCACGGCACAGAGCCCCAGCCAGAGCAGTATCACCACGCCATGGATCACGTTAAAAACATCCCTTTTCGCTGAATGATTCTATGCTGATATCAAGTTCTCGCCGTCAGGGTAGACGCAGTCATGCACACAGGCCTCCGTAGAACGCAAAAAGGTGCCGCGGCGATCGAGTTCGCGCTGGTCTTCGGGATCTTTTTTGCGGTGTTCTATGGGTTGGTCAGCTATAGCCTGCCACTGCTGTTGATGCAGTCGTTCAACCAGGCAGCGGCCGAGGCGGTGCGCCAGGCCATGGCGGTGGACCCGGTGGCCGCCGGCACCGCCTACCCCACCCAGGTCACCCAACGCGCGAAAGACACGGCCGTGGCGCAGTTGAACTGGATTCCCGCCGGCTTCCAGTTTTCCAGCGACTACATCAGCGCCACCTATGTCGGCACCACACTGACCGTCGCGATCAGCTACCCCAGCGCCAACCTCTACGCCGTGTTCCCGGCGCTGGTGGTGCCGGGCGTCGGCACGGTGCCGAACCTGCCCACCACCCTTTCCGCCCGTTCGAGCCTGCAGTTTTGACCTCGGGGGATAACCGCTTCGGGCGCCTGCTCGGCCGCACCAGTGCGCAGCCGTCTCAAGCCCCCACCACGCCCGCGCCGGGGCTACAACTGCAACTGGATCATCAGGGCCATGTGCTCAGCATCGGCGGCACCCTGCGTTCGCAGTTGGCCGCGCAGGTCTCGGACGAAGCCAGGCCACTGCTGCATGAATTGCTGTGCGCCACCAGCAGCCTGAGCCTCGAAGGCTGTCCCGCCGACTGGCAACACCACAGCCTGGACCTGGACTTGCGGTGCGCTAACGGTGAGGTCTTGCACACCCGTGGCGGGATCGAGCCCAACGGCGACGGCTGGTGTCTGCGCCTGCTCGATATCGGCGACTTGCTCGCCGGTCGCCAACAGGCCCGGCAGCGCGAACAGGATCACCACTTGGCCTGCCGCATGAGCGAGCAACTGCGCGTGTGCAGCCTGAGCCGCTTGCCCGAGGTCCTCAACGAACACCTGCGCAACCTGGCCCAGCACTGGCGCCTGCCGTGCATCGCTCTGGCATTGCTCGATGAAGAAGACCAGGGCTGGCGCATCTACAGCCACTACACCGCCCACGACGCCCCGGTCCTGTGGCAAACCGGTCAACAGCTCGGCACCCGCCTCGACAGTGCCAGTGGTAACGCGCCGCTGAGCGTGTCCCCGGCGCACAGCGACAACCCGCGCCTGCAGAGCGTGTTCGGCCATGCCGACGGGTACCTGGTGCCCTACCGCGACGGTCACGGCGTTGCCGCCTGGTTGTTGTGCGGCCTCGCCCCGGACTCGCCGCCCGCCCATGAGCCGGACTGGCTGAACCTCACCGCCGCCCTCGCCGCCCCCGTGCTGAGCCGTCTGCGCGAGCAACGTCACCATCAACAGTTGGAGCGCATGGAAGCCCTGCAAGGTCTGCTCGGCACCGGCTGGTGGGAGCTGCTGCCCGCCACCCGGGAGATCCAGCTCGCGCCGCAACTGTTGCGCAGCCTGGGCCACGAAGAGGGTGCGACGCGCCAGGCACTGGACCTTTGGCTGGAACTGATCCACCCCGCCGACCGCGACGAACTCAACAGCCGCCTGCATGACCTGCATGCCCTGGACAAACCGCTGCTGACCAGCGTGCGCCTGCACCGCAGCGACGCCGACCATCCCCCCATCTGGTATCGCGTGCAGGGCCAAGTGCTGGGGATGGGCGAGCAGCGCCGCTGGATCGGTTTCATGCTCGACATCAGCGACATCAAGAACCAGCAACTGCAAGCCGCCGCCGCCCATGCCCGCCTGGATAACCTGATCGCCAGCTCACCGGCGGTGATCTATGTACAACGCTATGTCGGCGGCGCCCTGCACCCGGCGTTTTTCAGCGCCAGCCTGCTGCCGCTGCTGGGCTGGACCCTGGCCGAGTGCAACCACGACAACCTGGCGTCGCTGATCCACCCTGAAGACCGCGACCTCTACTTCGAACGCACCCGCCAATTGCTACGCGAAGGCAGCGCGCGCAGCCGCTACCGTGTGTGCGACAAACAGGGCCATTACCACTGGCTGCTCGACGAAGCCAAACTGCTGCGCGATGACCTCGGCCTGCCGGTGGAGGCCGTCGGCTTGTGGCTCGACGTCACCGAAGCGACCCTGGCCGCCGAACAGGTCAAGCAGAGTGAAGAGCGCTACCGCCTTCTGGTGGAAGACTCCCCGGCGATGATCTGCCGCTACCGCCCGGACCTGACCCTGACCTTCGGCAACACGCCGCTGGCCCATTACCTGGAGTGCCTGCCCGCGCAGTTGCCGGGGCTGAACCTGGGGCACTGGCTGTCGGATGAACAGCGCCAGGCCTTTGTGCAACGCATCCACCGACTGACCCCGGCGTTCCCGGTCAGCACCGCCGAAATCAGCCTGCAACTGCCGGGGCACGAGCATGCCTGGTGGGTGTGGTCGGACCGTGGCGTGTTCGATGACAGCGGTGCGCTGGTGGAAGTGCAGGCCGTGGGCCGCGACAACACCGACGTGCGCCGCGCCCAGCAGCAACTGACCCAAAGCGCGAAGATGGCCACCCTGGGCGAAATGGCCACCGGCCTGGCCCATGAGATCAACCAGCCGCTGAACGTGATGCGCATGGCCATCACCAATGTGCTCAAGCGCCTGGACAGCGGCGACGTACAGATCGACTACCTCACCGAGAAACTCCAGCGCATCGACGCCCAGGTGCAGCGCGCCGCGCGGGTAGTCGACCATATGCGCGTGTTCGGCCGCCGCTCGGCCATCGAGCAGCAACCCTTCGACCCGGCGCAGGCGGTGGAAGGCACGTTGTCGCTGCTCAGCGAAGGGCTGCGCGGCAAAGGCGTGGAGGTGCGCAGCGTCCCGGCGGACTTTGCCGTGCAGGTCAACGGCTACGTCGACCAGTTGGAACAGGTGCTGATCAACCTGCTGGTCAACGCCCGCGACGCGCTGCTGAGCGAACGCGAAAAACACCCGACGTTGCGTCCCTGGATCGCGCTGCACTGCGAGCACGACAGCCGGCATCTGCGTATCTGGGTCGAAGACAACGGCGGCGGGATTGACTGCCGTTTGCTGGAGCGGATTTTCGAGCCGTTTTTCACCACCAAGCCGATTGGCCTGGGCACCGGGCTGGGGCTGTCGGTGAGCTACGCCATCGTGGACAACATGGGCGGACACTTGAGCGTCGCCAATGGTGAACACGGCGCGAGGTTTTGTGTGGAGCTGCCGGTGGTTCAGATCACCAGGTAGGCGCGGCCCATGTGGCAACTGAGGTTGGCGCCGACATCGGCATTGCCCAGGCTGATGCCCAGGGCTTTGAGCAGGGTGTTGACGATGGGGTCGAGGATCGGCGCCAGCAGATTTTGAATGGCCCCCACCAGCGTGGTGGTGATCGACGTCATAAGGCCGGCAACCCCAGCCAGTGCGCCACTTGAAACCGAGCCGCTGGGCGGCGCATAGGTCACCTGAAGACCGGTCAACGTCCCGCTCAGGCTCGCCACGATATTGCTGGTGGGCAGCAATGACTGATACGTCGGCGCCAGGTTCATTTGCGCCACCGGTGAATAGAACAGCGTGCCCGTTTGTGCGCCGAGGGTGGACTGGGCCTTCAACAACAGCCCGCCGCCGACATTGGGCGTACGCGCGCCGCAAATGACCACCAGCACGCAATGCCTGGAGCCGATATCGACCAGACGCACGGGCTGCACCACCACCGGGGCCGACGAAGAGAACGCGGAAGCCGCATCGATACTGCCGACAGACAGCGTCGCCAGGGTGGTTGTCGCCTGCACCGTCAGTGACTTCGTGGCGTCACTGACGCAACTGAAATCGGTGACATGACTGTCCGCGCCACCGGCTTCAATCAGGATGTCCAGCTTGCTCGCGATTTCGACATCGGTGGAATCGCACGCGACTGCACACAGCACCGAACTCACCACCCCGGCCAGGTTCAGGTGCAGCAGGTTATTGACCAGGCCGGCAACGGGCGTGGCGAGACTGCCGACTGTCGAAACCAGTGCGGAAACGCCCTTCAACACCGACAGGTCGATGGAAACCAGGGTCCTGACCTGAGCGGTTCTGACAGAAATCTGATCCGTCCGCGGACTCTTCGACAACCCGGCTTTCGCCTTCGCCGGATTACCGATGGCCGACAACTGCGGCGGCTCGATCACCTTGGTCTGGATGGACACGTTGCCTATCAACGGCACATTCACCTGGACCGCCGCACTCACCGCACTCTTGCTGCTCGACAACTGCGCCACGCCTTGCAGCAATTGGAACAGTTGCACGTTGGTGTTCAGCGCGGCCGCCGGTGTGCCGGTGGCGACGTTCAGTAGATCGCCCACCTTCAACAGTTGGGTAGTGGGGGCGATGGCTTTCAACGACGTCACATCGTTGATGACCGCCGCAGCCACCGCGCCGTTTTTTTGCAGGACCTTCACCGTGGCGTCGATCAGCTGGGAAGCGGATACGGCGGTGCTGAGCAGCGCATCGTAGTCGCCCGCTTTCACATTCAGTTGAACCGCCAACTGATCCAGATAACCGAGCAGGTTCACATTGGTTTGCAACAGCCCATTCCAACCGGCGGCCGTGAGCGCAAGATTGCCGCCCAGCAAGCCGCCAATCGTGGCGTTGAGCAGAGGCGATTGGCTGGCGTCGACCGTTGCCAGGCTGCTGCGAATCGTCAGTTGCGCCACCGGCGGTGCATACGCGGCAACGGCGGTGGCGCTCAATGTCATCTGTGGGGAAACCGGTGTACCGCTGAAGAGGTTCCAGATGCCAGTGGCGATACTGGTCATCACGCTGCGCGTCGCCACCACCCGCACCGCGTCGTTCTTGCTGGCGTCGGCGCTGAACACCCGCAGATTGCTCGCATTGGTCGCGAGCGTGCCGCAGGTGACGGCGAGCGCGCGGCTGCTGTCACCGGCGACCACGGTAAACCCGTTGCGCGTGGCGTTTTCCTTGGCGTAGTCGTTGGCGGTGGTGGTGGGGCTGCATACGCCGCCGCGGCCGGCGGCCTCGAGGGCGGCGGTGTCGGCGATGGATTGCAGTTTGCGCTTTTCCAGGTACAGGCGACCGCTGTCCACCGCCAGCAACATGAACACCAAGGCCACCGCCAGGGTGCCCGCCGCCATCAAGCCAATCGCACCCTGTTGCCGGGAACCGAACCGGGGAGACATCAGGCACTCCTTAGCGCTTACTCTCCGTGATTGCTGTGGAGTGTAGACAAGGGTTCTGGAGGTGCGAGCGGGCTGGCGAAAATCGTGAACGGCGGCGCGGGGGGTTAGTGGGGGGGATAGCTGGAGAGGACTCGGCTGACCGTGGTGCGGATCGCCTTGTCGCGGTCTTGTGGGTTGGGCGAGCTGGCCATCATCTGCTCGTCACTGCCGCGCCACACCAGCTTGCCGTCCTTGCCGTCAAGCAGGTCGATCTGCAGGGTCGCCACTTTGTAGGTGATGTTGCGTGTTTCGTTGTACATCGGCCCGCCCCAGTAGCCGTTCCACGGGCCGCCCCAGGCGCCGCCGTAGTTGGTGGTGACTTGTTGCTGGCGGTCTTCGACGATCAGGTAGGCCTGTACGTTCACGTCAGCCTTGGTGCCGGCCGCCGCCGGGCGCAGGCCGCGCTGGTCGAGTTGCTCGCCCACGGCCTGGCGGATGCGTTGTTCGGTGAGGTCGCTTTTGATCCGTGGATCATCGGGACGGTATTGCAGGGCCGGCTCTTTCCAGGCCCAACTGCGGTAGGCGCCGAAGTCTCGGCTGGCGTCAAAATCGTGGTTGACCTGGCTGGTCTGGCAACCGCCCAGCAGCACGGCAAAAGCAAGCATAGCGAGACGACGAAACATGGTGCTTCTCCAAGGAGCGAACGGCGCTAGAGATAAGAATAGCGGTTAATGGGGCGGATACGCGGTCATCGCTTTTTGCACCGCCTGGCGCAAGGCATCGGCGCGCTCACTGAGGCTACCCTGGCTGGCGGTTTCCGCGCTGGCGCTCCACACCGGCTGGCCCGTGCGGGCATCGAACAGATTGACGCGCACCACCACGACCTGGACCTCATAGGTGCGCACGATCGGCACCGCGTTGTACATGCCGTAACCGTTGCCATAACGGTTGTAGCCGCCGTAACCGTAGCCGTAGTCATCCTGGACTTGCTTGAGGCGCTTCTCCAGGTGCACGTCGGCGCTTACCAGCAGGTCCGCCGGGCGGTTGTCGTGCAACGGGCGCAGGCCACGCTGGTCGAGGGCACCGCTGACCGCTTCGGCGATTTGCACCGAGTCCGCCCAGGCCGAGCCCGCCGGCAATTGGCCGTTGCGCCAGGCCCAATTGCGATAGGCGCCGTAGTCGCGCACCGGCGCCGGGTAGGCGCTGGCATCGAAGGTGTTGGCCGCCTGCGCCGGGGCGGGCGGCATCGGCGCGGAAGCGGCCACATAAGGATTGGGACTGGAACAGGCGCCCAGACCGAGGGACAACAGGATCAAACCGAGACGACGCATTTTGACCTCCGCAGACTGGGCCGCTTAAACCGGACGGCAGATCCAGTGCAAATAACGCCCAAGTCCGGCAAAGCTTGGGTGACGACGGTGAGCGAGTTCCATCTCCACAAGGTCCTGTAAATCGGCGCGGGCCTGGAACTCCACCGGCATGTAGTCGTGGAACACCCGCACGCCACTCTGGCTTTCGACCTGCCACAGCCCTTCGAGTTGCGCCGCCAGCTCGCGTGGGTCGAGGGGTTGTTGCGGGGTCAGGCTCTGCTTTTCGCCGGCCATGTCGTTCTTGCGCATTTTGCGGAAATGGCCTTTGAGCAGGTTGCGGTAAATCAACGCATCGCGATTGTAGAACGCCAGGGACAACCAGCCGCCGGGCACCGTGAGTTGGTGCAGCACCGGCAGGATCGCGTGGGGTTCGGCCAGCCATTCCAGCACCGCATGGCAGAGCACCAGGTCATAGGGTTCGGTGAGCTGGCCGAGCAGGTCTTGCCAGGGCGCCTGGATGAACGTCGCGCTCTGCCCGGCTTCGGCGAAACGTTGGCGTGCGCCTTCGAGCATGGGCGCGGCGGGTTCGGCCAGGGTCACCTGATGGCCGCGCTCGGCCAGCCACAGCGACATATGCCCCAGGCCCGCGCCGATATCCAGCACGCGCAACGGGCGCTCCGGCAGGGCTTCGGCGAGGTCGGCCTGGAGCACCGCCAAGCGAATCGCACCTTTGGCGCCGCCGTAGATCTTCTCGGCGAAGCGCGTGGCCAACTGGTCGAAATGGCGGTCAATCATGGGCAAACCGCCGTTCGCTGTCGGCCAGTTTGGCGCGCACCACCTCGTTCATGTCCAGGCCCAGCTCGCTGCACAGCAACAGCAGGTACAGCACGATATCGCCGACTTCCTGCCCGGCATGGGCGAGTTTTTCGGCGGGCAATTGGCGGGATTGGTCTTCGCTCAGCCATTGGAAAATCTCGACCAGTTCGGCCATTTCCACGCTGGCGGCCATGGCCAGGTTTTTCGGGCTGTGGAATTGTTTCCAATTGTTTGTATCGCGGATGCGGTGCAGGCGTTCGGTGAGGTGTTCGAGGTTCATGGTGGGCTCCTGAAGGGGTATAGCTTCGGGGGGATCCGCCGGGAAGGCAAGTGAATAGGGGGGGTCGTTGAGGACGCCATCGGGAGCAAGCCCCACAGTTCAATCGACGACGCTGAATTCGAGCCGGGCTGTCTGGCCGGCTTCGTCGAGGACGCTGAGCTGGTAGCGGCCCAATTGCTCGAAACTGGCGTTGATGAATTCCTGGTTGGCGCTGTCACCCAACGGCGCGCCATTGAGGAACCACCAGCGCCGGCCGCTGCCGCCCAACGCCGAGAGTTTCAGGTGCAGGGTTTGTTGGCTGCCAGCCGGCAGGCGCAGTTGATCGCCTTCGCGCACGCCGACGATCGACAGCGGCGACGACGCGGCCAGCGCCGGTGGCGGGCAATCGGGGTCGGCGGCCGGGATGCGCGCTTCACGGCGTTCGGCCCTGGGCAACCAGGGCTCCAGGGGCGCGGGCCACAGGGCGATGTTTTTTGGCTCGGCGCCCGGGCAATGGGCATCGACCCGCAGGCCCTTGGCGTTGACCCATACACTTTCCATCAGGCCCACGCTCAAGGGTTGATCCAACGCCTGCAAGGTCGGCGGCGTGGTGTTGTCCAGCGTCCAGGCAAAACGCTGGCGCCGGCAATTGGGGTCGCTGCGGCTCATGGGCTGGCCCAGCGGCCAACAGATGGCGGCCACGCCGACATTGGCCGGCACCGGTAACACCGGCGCGCGGATGCCGCGTTGGCTGTCACGGTTGGTCAACAGGTCGTGCACCTGCAACATCAACGGCGCCGCCGACGCCAAGCCGAACTGCCCCGGCACCGGCGTGCCGTCCGGCCGGCCGATCCACACGCCAATCAAGTAGCGCGGGCCCACGCCAATCGCCCAGGCGTCGCGAAAGCCGTAGCTGGTGCCGGTCTTCCAGGCCAGCACCGGGCGCTGCACCAGCTCGGCGCGCGGGTCGCGGTCCGGCCGCGCCTGACCACTGAGGATGCGCCGCACAATCCAGGCGGACCCTGGCGACAGTAGTGGGCGTTCTTTAAGCCCATCGTCCGGCTGCAATCGCAGGGTTGCAGACTTGCCGCCGCGGGCAAACGCGCTGTAACCGCTGACCAGGTCTTCCAGACGACTGCCCGCGCCGCCCAGGATCAGCGCCAGATTGGGCTCGGCCAGCACCGGCAGGGCCAACGGCATGCCGCCGATGCGCATCTGCGCGGCAAACCGTTTGGGCCCGTAGGCTTCCAGCAATTGCACCGCCGGCAGGTTCAGCGAACTGGACAACGCCGTACTGGCCGGCACTGCGCCGGTAAACCCCATGGAGAAGTTGCCCGGCCGGTAATCGCCATAACGCCGGGGCACATCCTGCAGCAACGATTCGGAATGAATCAGCCCGTCGTCCAACGCCATGCCGTAGAGGAACGGTTTCAAGGTGGAGCCTGGCGAGCGCAGCGCGCTGATCATGTCCACATGGCCAAAGCGCTTGGCATCGTTGATGTCCACCGAACCCAGGTAGGCGCGCACGGCCATGGTCTCTTCTTCCACCACCAGGATCGCGGCGGAGGTGTACTCCGGCAGACGTGCGCGCCAGCCCAGCAGCAAATCTTCGAGACGCCGTTGCAGGGTGGCGTCTAGGGTAGTGCGAATCAGTGGCGGGCTGTCGGGACGGTTCAGGCGGCGGGCGAGCAACGGTGCCAGGCTGGGTTCCAGGCGCGGGGCGAGCAGCAGCGGTTCTTGCAGGGCTTCATCCACCGCCGACTGCGGCCACACCTGGAATTCGCCGAGGCGGCGCAGCACCTTGTCGCGGGCTTGCTGGGCGCGCTGGGGGTGGCGGTCCGGGCGTAGGCGGCTCGGCGCCTGGGGCAATACCGCGAGCAGGGCGGCTTCGGCGTAGGTCAGTTGCGCGGGGGACTTGCCCAGGTACGCCCAACTGGCGGCCGCCACGCCCTGCAACGTGCCGCCAAACGGCGCGCGGTTCAGGTAGAGGTTGAGGATCTCGTCCTTGGACAGGTGCCACTCCAACTGCGCGGTGCGCCACAACTGGCGCAATTTGCCCAGGAAGGTGCGCGAGTGCGGGTCGAGCAGACGCGCGACCTGCATCGACAACGTGCTGCCGCCCGACACCACCCGTGCGCCCGTCAGGTTCTGCCAGCTCGCGCGCACCAGTGCCAGCGGGTTCACGCCGGGGTGTCGATAGAACCAGCGGTCTTCGTAGGTGAGCAACGCATCGAGGTAATACGGCGACACTTCACGGGTCTGCACCGGGTAACGCCACACGCCGTTGGCATCGGCGAACCGCCACAATGGCGTGCCATCCTCGGCCAGCACCACGCGCGCGAGGTCATCCTTGGGCAACGGCAACGGCCAGATGCGATCGGCCAGCCACAGCAGGGTCATCGTCAAGACCAGGCTCGCCAGGGTCCAACGGGCAACTAAACGCAAATTCAAGCGGTGAAACCTCTATGCTTCAAGGGAACTCGCCAGGTTGATAAACGACCAAAGGCTCAGTGCTGGCAATTTCGTCCACTCCTTCATCGAGACACACCTATGCAAGTAGACTTTTTCGGATGGTTGGGTCACACCCTTGGCCTGATCATCCACTACATCGTCGAGTTCTTCAGCGGCGTGTTCAACATGCTGTCCAACGCCGGCGGCGACTTTGTCGAAGGGATGTCCCGCGCACTGGGCATGGACACCTCGATCATCAGCATCCTCACACTGATCATCGGCCTGCTCTTCCTGTATTCGGCCGTACGCGCGTTCATGCGCGCCTCGATCATCATCGGCGTCATCTGGCTGATGCTCGGCCTGTGGCTGCTCAGTTGGGTCGTCCACTAACCCCCCGCCCCTGTAGGAGCGAGCTCGCTCGCGAAAACCCCAAGAACACCGCGTTCATCCAGCATTGCCCGCGTGATCGTTGACGACCTTCGCGAGCAAGCTCACTCCTACGGGTTATTTGCCCTTGATCACCAGGTCCGCCGGGGTTTCGCCTACCGCCTGCCAGTTCGGCCGATACATCGACTCCACCTGCGGCGGCGGCACGCGGTAGGTGCCGGGGGTCACGGCCCGTGCCAGGTACAGCAGATGCGTGGTGCCATAGCCATCGAGGTTCATCGCCGCCACATAGCGGTCATCGCGGAATTCCTGATGCTTGAGCGAGGCGTTCTGCATCGACTCACGCCATTGCTTGACCTGGCTGCTGGCGTTTTCCAGGCTGGCGGCGCTTTGGGCCAGGTTCTGGTTTTCCAGCTCCAGGCCCGCCGGCAGCAAGTCCACCACCAACGCATCCGGCACGCGCTGCTTGGCGCTCACCGCCAGATGCACCAGCACCAGATCGCCGCTGTTGAGAGTGCGCAGGTTCAGCGGCTGGCCGTTCATGCCCAGGTACTCGCGGCGGATGCTCAGGTTGTTGCCACCGGCGGCCGGCGGCACTTGTGGATAACCCGAGATCGTCAATTGCTGGTACACCGGCGCCTCGCCTTGATTGCTCAAGGTCAGGTCGCCCGACAGTTGCTGGCCGTCCAGTGCCAGGGTCGATTGTTGATTGTTCAACTCATGCGCACCGCCGCTGCCGGTGAGCGACACCTGCCAGTTCGCCTCGGGCTGGGCGAACCCAAGACGCCCGGCAAGGAACAGTGAATTACGCTCCTGGGTCGACAGATAAGGGCTGGCCGCCAACTGATCCGACAGCGTGAACAAGCGCTCCTCACGCTTGCCTTTGGCCAGGTCGTTTTCTTCCAGCAAGGCCAGGATCATCGCCTGGTCACGCAGTGGGCTGCCGTAGTCGGCCAGCCACTCATTGGCATTGCGCTGTGCCGCCAGACCGGCGAGCAGGGCCTGATCGGCACGCGGTTGATCGCCCATTTTCTGCAGGGCGATGGCCAACTGCACCAACGGCAACCCGGACCGCGCATCCGTGCGCCGCTCGAAGAGACTGCGCAACGCGCCCAACGGCGCCTGCTGACTGCGGGCCAGCACCATGCCGGCGTAGGCCTGCACGGCAAAGCGGGTGTGTTCGGCGTTGTCGCTGTAGGCGACTTCGATCAGGTTGCGTTCCTGCACATAACGCAACAGGCGTTCGCTGGCTTTCTTCAAGGCTTCAGGCGGTACGGCGAAACCCTGGTCGCGGGCACGCAGCAGGAAGTCGGTGACATAGGCCGTCAGCCAGTATTCTTCCTCGCCATCGGCGCCCCACAACCCGAAGCTGCCGTTGTAGCGCTGCATGCCCAGCAGGCGTTCGATGCCCAACTCGATCTTGCGTTTACGCTCGGCATCCGCCTCGCCCTTGACGCCCAGGCGCTTGAGCAAGGCATCGTCGGCATACAGCGACGGGTACAGCCCGCTGGCGGTCTGCTCCAGGCAACCATAGGGGTAGGCCTTGAGCGCGCTGATCTGCGCACCGAGGTTCAGCGGTGGCCGGCTCGACAGACTCAGCAACGCTTCACGCCCGGTGGCCTCGAACGAATCCAGGGTTCCGGCCGGCAGGCTCCACGGCTGGTCTTTAAGCACCGCACGGTAATGCTTGAGCAGCGCCGGGTACGCCGGGCGCACGCCCAGGGTCCATTCGCGGCTGAACGGCGGCAGGTTCTCGCCCGGCAGGTCCAGGCCATTGACCGTGACCTTGACCTTGCCTTGGCCCAAACCGCCCCAGGCGTTGACCGGGATGCGCAGGGTGGTGCGCTGGCCGGGCTTGAGGTCGACCGCTTGCGCGCCCGCGTTGACCAACTCCAACTGCCCTTCGGCGCTCAGTTGCACGGCGAGTTTCTGCGCTCGCCCCGATAGGTTGGACAGGTCCAGCGCCAAGGTGGTCTGGTCACCGCCGGCGAGGAAACGCGGCGCCGACAGCTCGGCAATCAGCGGCGCGGCGATGACGGTCTTGCCTTCGGCCATGCCGTAGCGGTCGTCGCTCCAGGCCTGGGCCATCAGGCGCAGCTCGCCGTTGAAGTCGGGAATGTTGACGCTGACTTCGCCCTCGCCCTGCGCGTTCAATGTCACCGGCGCGCTTTGCAGGGCGACGATGGTGACGCTGGTGTCCGGGCGTTTGCCGCCCTTGGCCAACGCCGCGTCACCGCCGAAGGCCAGGCTGGCCAGCCGGCCCTGCCCGGCTTCGATCAACTGGCCATAGATGTCGAACTGGTCCACCCCATAGGCCTTGCGACCAAACAGGCTGGAGTACGGATCGGGCGTGGGGTATTCGGTGATATTGAGGATGCCCACATCCACCGCCGCCACCAGCACATGCACCTGCCTGGGCACGCTGCCGTCGGCATTCTTGGCGGCGATCTTCACCGTCAGGGCTTGTTTGGGACGCATTTTTTCCGGTGCGGTGAGGGTCAGCGCGAGCTTGCGTTGGGTGCGATCCAGCGGCAGGTGCAGCAGACCCACTGCGCGTTTGGGCGTGATATTGGCCTTGCGCTCGCCGGGACGGATCACCAGGGCGCTGACGTACAGGTCATGGCGCGACCATTTCGGGTCGAGCTTCACGGCGAAGCTTTTGCCCTCGGCCGGCACATCAATGGCCTGCCACCACAGCGGTCCTTCGGCGGATTCCACCAGCAGGTAGCCTTTACCGGCGGCCGGCGGCGTCACCGTGACGTTGGCGGTATCGCCGTCGCCATAGGCCGGTTTATCCAGCGCCAACTTGACCTGGTCGGGGCGCACGGCGCCGCCTTCGGTGTTGTCCTGAGCCTGGTAGCCGGCCCAGAAACGCAGGCTGCTGACCAGGCCGGTCTGCGGGTCTTCGACCTCGACACGGTACGGGCCCCACTCCACCTGGAAGCTGACCTTGGCGGTGTCGCCGGCCTTGATGTTCAGGGACTGCTCGTCGAGGTTGAGGAATTTTTCGTTGTAGTGGTAGCTCCAGCCATCGCTGTCGGAGTAGTTCCAGTAGTAATCGCGGCGCTCGCGCACCAGGCGCACCTTGAGGTTCTGCGCGGCGAGTTTCTGGCCGTCCTGATTGGCCAGCAGCACTTCAAATTCCACCGGACCATCACCGTTGGTTTCCTTGCCGTCAAACAGCCCGCGCAGGCCCGGCAGTTGCTCCGCCGGCCAGATCGGCTGCACCAGGCGCCGCGTGATCGGCCGCCCGCCGGACTCCTGCAGGCTGGCTTGCACGATCAACTGCAAGGGGGATTTGGCCTCGGCCCATTTGCTTTCCAGGGTCAGGTCTTCCTGGCCGTTGGCGTCGAGCACGCTTTCGTCCAGCTCGAAATCCTGGCTCAGCTCTTCCTCGGTGACGGAGCCGAATTGATAGCCCGGCAGCGACTTCACCGCCTCGCGCAACGGCCGCACATAGACTTGCCCACTGACCCGGTTGCCCGACGCCGGCGCGCCGTAGAGGTAGCGGCCATTGACGTGGATGACCGGGCTGTCCGCCGGGCTCAGTGCCGTGTCGCTGCCCTTGAGCTCCAGCGCCAGGCGCTCGGGCAGGAAGTCTTCGACGAGGAATTCATACAACTGCGGCTTGCCGTCACCCAGGTCGAACACCAGTTGCCAACGCCCGGTCGGCGCTTCGCCGGCCAGTTGCAGTTGATATTGATAGAGGCCGGACGCGTCGGCGTCCCAGACGAACTTGCGGCTCACCTGTTCATCTGGGCGCCGCACTTCGACGCTCACCGGTTGCGGCTTGACCGCGTTGCCATCCTTGTCGCGCAGCAGCGCATTGAGCAGCACGGTTTCGCCGGGGCGATACAAATCCCGCGGGCCAAACACAAAGAACTGCAGCGGATGCGACGGCTGGCCGCCGATGTCGAACTCCGCCAGGTCGAGGGCGGCACTGTCCAGACGCAGCAGGCTGGTCTGCTCGCCTTGCTTGGCCAGCAACACCTGGGCCTTTTTCGGCAACGGCAACTCGGCGTGGCCGCCCTTTTCGGTCTTACCCTGGCCAAGCACACGGCCATCGGCATCGAGCACTTCAAGGTCGACGCCATCCAGGGCCTTGCCGCCTTCCAACGCCTGGGTAAACACATCCAGGCGATTGGCGTAACGGTGCACCGACAGGCCGATGTCACTCAGGGTGAACAACGTGGCCGGTTGCGAATAGTTGTAAGTGCCCGACGCGCGCATGACTGCCAGGTACACACCGGGTTGCTGCAATGGCTTGAGGCCGGCGATGGGCAGCAACAGGGTTTCGCGGGTATTGCGTGCCGGGTTCAGGTCGAAACGCCCGCCGTAGACCAGATCGGCCATCGGCAGCAGTTCGCGGGATTCATAACTTTGCAGGCTGGTATTGCGCCCCCACTGCGCCAGGAACGACGGCAGGGATTCGGGCTTGATGCGGAAGAATTCGACGTCGATCTTGTCGACGTTCAGCGCGATCACCGGCAAGCCTTCGGCCAAACGCGTCGGCAACAACGTGCCCCGGCTGGCGAAGCCGACGGTGGCTTGCAGATCACGGGTTTCCAGGCGGGCGCTGTATTCGGCGGCGAGCGTATTGCCATTGACCGCCTTGACCCCGGCGTCGACCGTCAGCACCAGCTTGCGCTGCGGCTCCAGATGGCGCAGGCGCAGCTCCATCAGGTTATCGGAAAGCTCCCAGGCGCCATCGACCTTGCCGGACTTGGCATCCACCAGATGCAGCGTGTCAGCGAACTTCTGCTCGGGGTCCAGGGGAATGGAAAAACTCACCGACAACGTACTGGCCCCATCGAGCTGCACCTCGGACACATCCACCACACTCAACTCACGCCCGGCATAACGCTGCTTCAACGCCGCCACATCCACCACCGCCTTGGCCGGCTGCGGCGCCGTTGCCACGGAAGGCGTCGGCGGAGCCACCGGCTTATCGGAAGAATCGCACGCACTCAGCAGGGCCAACGCACAGGCCAGGAACAGTCCTTTGTTAAGCATGGGGCACTCGTAATCAGGGGGAACCGAGGGATGAACTATAGATCAGCGCCGACCAGACTGATGAGGCGCTGGTCACATTGACCGACGGGGGGTGGTTTGGTTCTCGAACACCGGCAAACCCAGCCAAATCCCACACACATCGATACTCGGAGGCCTGGACCGTCAGCGTCATTTTCCGAAGCAACCGCAGGGGCATCGTCATGAGGTTTTAGTCCAAGGGTCAGTACCCGTAGATGGGGTCGAAATAGGAAAGTGGGGGGTGGGGTTTTTCCCATTCTTCAGCAAAAGCTATTCCTTGCCGGATTTCCTGTTCATTCATCTTTTCAGCAATTCTTGGAAGGTTTCTCTTGCCATCTTCTGGCCCAACACCTCCTCCTTCAAGTTTAGAAAGCATATAAGTCAAGCCATAAGCCTTCACTAGATCAAGAGGAAGCCCGTATCTTTCGGGCAAGTGCGCTATATTTAGAGCGTAACTTACCATAGCTTCAATATGTCCTGCCTCAGCAGTTTTCTTAAGCCAATATCCAACATCCGCCTCACTGCCGCCATGCTCATATAGGAAATTGGCATACAAATACATTCCCGGCGGAAAACCGTTCTCCGCCGAAGCCTTAAACCATTTTCCAATGGCCTTCTCACGGCTACCAGGAATAAGAAACCAACCTCCGCCACCTTTATAAGCACTGGCTAATAGTTGCTGGCCGAATCCATCTCCCGCCTCGGCAGCTTTTTCTAACCATGCCAGACCTTGGTTGGCCGTAAAAAGTACAATCATTGCTTCCGTGTCACCTTTTTCGACACGCTCACGAGCAATTTTTATTGCCTGTTTTCGCCATTGTTCGCCGGACTTTCCAGTGCAAGTCCCCATATAACGGCATAAGTCATCCTTACTGCTAAGACGGAGCATGGAGTAAAGATCACCCTGTTCGGCGGCAGCTTCATACCATTTTCTTGCTTCAGTAGTGGTGTACCAACTACTAAGCCGAATAGCCTCGCCTAGATAATATTGAGCCGTCCGATCTCCAGCTTCTTCGGCAATGCGCAGTAAAGGTTGAGAGTCGTACCAATCGCTTTGATTATAAAGCTCGAGACCTTTGTCCTTGGCTGCCTGTTGCTCGTGCATCAACTGGGCAAGTGCAAAGGATGAAAAAAATAACGTTAACACAGTGCTGATTACGACTTGATTAAGCATCACCCCACCCCTTATAAATTTGCATTTTCGCCAAACATTTTTATTTTTCCTTACACTCTATGACACCCAAATATATAAAACGCAGAACTCAACCAATAAAAACTCAAGAAACTCTCTTCACATTACCATAACGTACTCAATACCCATAAACCGGTTCAAAATAAGACAATGGAGGATGGCTACTTTCCCACTCAGCCGCAAACTCTACACCCTGACTTATTTGATCCGGTGTCATATGCCTGGTAAGTTCTGAAAGAGTCTCTCTACCTTCTTTTGGCGCGGCGCCACCGCCTGAAAGCTTGGAAATGAGATATGCCAGACCATAAGCCTTCACTAGATCCAACGGATACCCATAGCTATCTGGCATATGCGCAACATTTAGAGCATAGCTTCCCATTGCATCAATATGTCCAGCTTCAGCGGTTTTCTTAAGCCAATATCCGACATCGGCCTTGCTTCCGCCATGTTCATATAGAAAATTTGCATATAAATACATTCCCGGCGGAAAACCGCTCTCCGCCGATGCCTTAAACCATTTCTCAATGGCTTTTTCACGGTTGCCCGGAATAAGAAACCAACCTCCGCCACCTTTATAAGCACTGGCTAATAGTTGCTGGCCGAATCCATCTCCTGCCTCGGCAGCTTTTTCTAACCATGCCAGACCTTGGTTAGCGGCAAAAAGTATAATCATTGCTTCCGTGTCACCTTTTTCGACACGCTCACGAGCAATTTTTATTGCCTGTTTTCGCCATTGTTCGCCGATCTTTCCATTGCAAGTCCCCATATAACGACATAAGTCGTCTTTGCTGCTAAGGCGAAGCATGGCGTAAAGATCACCTTGCTCAGCGGCAGCTTCATACCATCTTTTTGCTTCGGCAGTGGTGTACCGTTTACTAAGTCGAATAGCCTCCCCTAGATAATATTGAGCCTGTCTATCGCCCGCTTCCGCTGCCGTCTTTAGGAGTGGTTGAGAATCGTACCAGTCACTTTGTTTATATAGTGCAACCCCGCGGTCTTTAGCCGCTTGTTGCTCCGGTGTAAACTGGGCAGCGGCTGCGCTCGAAAACAATAGAGTAAAGACGGTGCTGACAACAATGTAATTAATCAATGTTTGGCCCTTTATAGACTGTCTTGATTTCTTAAACAGGTAGGGCTTGCCGGTGTCGGCGAGCACCATTCCTGTTCATACAAACTCAGTAACCGAAAATGGGGTGAAAATAGGAAAGCGGGGGATGGTTTTTTTCCCACTCCTTAGCAAAAGCTATGCCCTCCTGGATTTCCTGTTCATTCATCTTTTCAGCGATTCTTGGAAGATTTCTTTGACCATTCTCAGGTGCAGTGCCACCGCCCTCAAGCTTGGAGAGCAAGTAAGTCAACCCATAAGCTTTTACCAAGTCGAGTGGATACCCAAGCTCATCAGGCAGATGAGCAAGTCGAACTGCGTAGTTGCTAACCCCAGTAATATATCCGCCCTCTGCTGACCTCTTAAGCCAATGTGCGACCTCTTTCTTATCGCCATTCTTTTCATACAACAGATTTGCATAGGAGAACATTGCTTCTGGATCCCCACCTTCTGCCGAAGCTTTGAACCATCGTTCAACAGCCTTTTCTCGGTTTCCAGGAATTAAGAACCACCCATATCCATCCTTGTAAGCGTTCGCTAATAAGTTCTGAGCATAGCTATCTCCTGCATCAGCGGCTTTTTCTAACCATCCCAATCCTCGTCCGGCGGTATAAAGGACTGTCATTGCCTCTGTGTCGCCTTTTTCCGCGCGTTCAAAGGCAATTTTAAGTGCCTGTTGTCGCCAGTCTTTTCCAGACTTTTCATTGCATGTACCCATATACTTGCATAAGTCATCCTTACTGCTAAGACGGAGCATGGAGTAAAGATCGCCCTGTTCGGCAGCGGCTTCATACCATTTTCTTGCTTCAGCAGTGGCGTGCCAATTACTGAGTCGAATAGCCTCGCCTAGATAATATTGAGCCTGTCTATCGCCCGCTTCTGCTGCCGTCTTTAGGAGTGGTTGAGAATCGTACCAGTCACTTTGTTTATATAGTGCGACCCCACGGTCTTTTGCCGTTTGTTGCTCCTGTGTAAGTTGGGCAATGGCCGCGCTCGAAAACAATAAAGTAAAGATAGTGCTGGCAATGACTTGATTAATCAATGTTTGGCCCCTTATAGACTGTCTTGATTTCTTCAACAGGTGCGAAAGCTGGTCCTGCATATGTCTTACTGTACTCGCAATAACCATTCAACCGTTCCCCTAAAGTCGTTACACACTGACGATATCTAGCTCTGATATCGTTGTTATCTCTATCGAGCACCCAGATTTTTTCAGCCATGAACAAATCAAGTCGCGCCTTATTTTTACAATAGGCTAGGCCTGCCGATATCGGGCGAGTGCCATCCCTGTTCATACAAATGACTGCCTCTTCAAACTGCTGACAAGCGTCGGACTTGCGTGATATCCATCCAACGCATCTTTCGATTGCTTGTTGTTGCAATAGGTGGGCTTGGGTCTCATTAAAACTACGGACACCTCGCTCCTCTGTTACTGAAAAGGATTTGGGCGCGCTACTCAACGCCAACAGTAGCGGTCCAAAAGCCTGAGGCTGCAGGTTCCGCACCCAATCCTCCATAACTCTCTGAGTTCTATTTTGAACCAACTTATAAGCAATCAGCCCCCCACGCCCCCCATCCGTAAGTTGCCCATAAACCTCCTTAACCACCGCATACCCACGCACATACACAAATGCAACATCGACCCCTACAGCCCCCAGGAAACTCAAGTTTCTGACATAAGCCAATGCTTCACCGTCGACCCAATCAAGGTCCTGATAGCGATTTGCGGCCATTTCCTTGCGCACCAGTTCGAGCAGGGCGATGACGCTTTCATATCCCACTTCAAAGGTCATATAGCCTTTGAAGCCAACCCCCCAGACCAATGAACCTTTTAGGGACAGCAGGAAACGCCCGCCTTCAATACGCAGTTTCAGGTTGCCAGAGAAACTGGCGCCCACAGCCGCTGCGACTTCCATGTCGAGTTTGGCCAATGGACGCCACTGGCTGTCGAACGCGCGATTGGGAATCGGGGCGGGGGGGAGAATGCCGGGAGGTGGGCACCAGAATAATTGGCCGCTGAGTTTGCAGCCGGCCTGGGCGCCGACGAATAGGTCGAACTTGGCCAGGTCGCCGGATCGTTCCGCGATGTCGATGCCCGAGAGGCTGGTGTAGCCCGTGGCCTGGTCGAGGGTCAGGTCTCGGGCGAGCATCAGGCCGGCGCCGGCGAAGCCCCAGGCTTTGGCGCTGAGGTCGAGCGACAGCTTGCCAAAGTCGACCGTGCGCACACTGCCGTCATAGGCGGTGTAGTCGGCTGTCAACGATTGCGCTTTGCTTCGTTTCGGCAGTTCGAGGTTCAACAGGGTGACTTCACCCCGCCATCCCGCTACGTCCAGATTGACCTTGGCGCTGGCCATTTGCGGGCCGTTGTTCCATGTGGGGCCTTCCAGCTTGACCCCGGCCTGCAGGCTGCTGCCTTCGGGTAGCAAGCAGCGCACAAGTTGGGCCTGGGGGCTGTTGTCGAAGAGCATCAGATTGCGTAGTTGTTTGTCCTCGAAAATCATGGCCTTGAGGGTATTGCCCCAGCGCTCGCGTTTGTCGGCTGCTTCCAGGCTTTCAACCTTGAAGTTGGCGGTTTTCAGCGCGGCAAAAAAGCGGTCCGGGAGGAACAACCCGGCACTGTCAAACCAGGGGCCCTTTTCATCCAGTGGATGGGCGCCCCCGGCCTTCAGCCAATCGCTGAAGACGCGGTCATCGTCCGCTGCTCTGGCTAAGGATTTGGGCAGCGATTTCAGATCCTCGAGGGCTTTGCCCAGCGCGCCACCGGTTTCCCGGGCGAGGTACTTGAGGCTGATATGGTTTAGCAAGTCGTCGGATGAGGCGCTGCTCATCTCCCGCAAGGGAATATTCGCCTTGGCCAACCGTTCGATGGCGTTGGGTTTGTAGCTTTCCGGATCCCAGACAAAAAGCCGTGGCGGCAACGCCCACCGTACCGTGCCCTCGGCGGTGTTTCTGATCTGCTCGTCCTCTTTGTTCAGCTCATGCCACTGCTCTTGAAGGTCGGCGAACAGCACGCCGGGCGGTGCAGCCTTACCCGCAGTCGCCGAGACCCACTCTTCGTAACGCGCTTCAATACTTCGCTCCAGGAGGGCGCGTTTGCTCTGCAGTTTCATGTAGGCCTGGAACGCCTCAGTGCCTTCATATTGGTCATCGGGGCTGAGTGCAAATTCGGGCACGGCAATACCGCATTCGGCGAGTTCGACGATGGCATTGATGTACGTTGCCATCACTGCTTCAAGCGTCAGGATGTTGATTTGCAGGCTTTTGAGCGCTTTCTCGTCGACGATCCCGGTTTCCAGGAATGTTTTCTGAAAGGCCTTGTATTGCTTCAGGTGCTCCCAGGCGGACTCGACCGTCTTCGTGCCCGGATCGAACATCCTGAAACCATGAGCCTTGGCTTTTTTCCGTTCGGCCAGGTATCGATCCATCGCGTCCCGGGCCTGTAAGGCGCGCGGGGTATAGAACACGCCGTTCTCACGCTTGTAGCCCAAGGCTTCGGCACGTGCGCTGGAAATTTTTTCCAGATCGGCCATGCGCTTTTGATTTTTTTCGATGCGTTTTTGAGCGGCAAACATCTCGCGCTCGGCGTGCATCGCTGCGGTGCTGTCGCCACTCGCTTTAGCCGCGTCCCAATCCCGACGGCATTGAGCTGTCTTGGCGGTGTCATCGGAGATGGCCTCTCTGGACTGGGTATAGCGGCCGAGTTCTCCGGTTTCGCCATCGGTACTTTCCAGGAACGCTTCCGGTCCTGGGGTGAGGAAATAATCCAGCAAACCTGCGTCGGCAATGTTGCTCATGCGGGTGGCTTTGTCGGTGTCGACCGTCTTCTTTTTGAGTGCGCTGACACTTTCCTGTAGCTGCTCGGCCAGGCGTTTGGGCAGCAACCAGAACCGTCGCTGTCCGGTGACGTAGATGATGTCGTAGAAGCTCGTGCTGCAGTCGGGCGTTTTATCGGCGCAGAATGTTTCGAGATCGACGGGAACGCCTGACATTTCCGGCGGGAGAACGACAGGCGCCTGCTGTGTGTTTGCTTGGGTTTCGGATGTGTCTGTCATTTCAAACCTCCAACCGCTGTACTTTTTCGAAGGGCGGCAGGTTGCTGCTCAGCACACTCATGATTTCGGGACGTTCTTGCCAAGCGCACTGGCTGAGATGGGGCAGTAGACGTTCGAGGTGACGTCCTTCATCGATGCCCTTTTCTACAAGCAGGCCCAAGTTGTCGAACACCGTCGGCAGCTGTTCATCGCGTAGCGTCTGGGCTGACTCCGCTTCGCGTGCGCGCACCCAATACCACCATCGAGTGCCTTCGGCGGCAGTCAATGTGCTGTCATCCAGCAGCAACGGCTGGTCATGCGCCGCTGAATATTCATGGGGTGGCGGTGGCTGTTCCCAGATCCGCCAGGCTCGTTCGCTGGGGTGAGCGGGTGGGGTGAAAACGCTGTCCCAAGGGCCATAAAGCCTGTGCGTGGACGTGGTCAACGCCAATGCAATCCAAAAGGCCGGGTCGTAGTATCTGGCCAACACCTCACCCTGCCGACGACAGCTCATTCGCAGCAGGCGTTGAGCGTGCAGGAAGGCAGCTTCCGGTTTGGCGCCGCAACTGAGGAGGAGACCGGAGCGGTTGTTCCGGCATAGCTCGATGGCTTTGGATGCCACCGGGCTCCCTGGTTTCAAGGGCACCCAGAGCGGGCTGACATCGCTCATGTCAACGAATGGGGTATTTCGAAAGAGTCGGTCAATGCCGCTGATACCGTCCTGTTGGTAGAGCTGCTCCAGCGCGCGGGGTTGGCGCACCGTGTCGATGATGCAATACAGCGAGCGGCTTGCGATGTTTGACCACGGTTCCGCAGCGCTCGGCTGCTTGAGCACTGTATTCAGCCAGGTAGACATGGGCAGACCTCCCGTGTGCACACACCATTGGCTTGCTTGCCACAAATGGGGACAAGGGGAACCCCTTGGGTGCTTTTTCGTATAAATGGATTGAGCATGGCGGGGACCAGTAGCTGGCCGGCCTTGTCCGCATCCACCGCCTTCAACAGCCCCGGCAACAACGGCGCTGCCCCCGTGCCATTGCCAGGGCTGCCCCCGGAATTCAGATTCGTCGCCGGCCCGCTGATCCACACGCCGCTGGGGTCGATCTTGATAAAACTCCCGCCGGCCTTGAGCGTCAGTTCCATACCGGCTTCCAGCATGGCCTTCAGCCCGCTGCTCAGGTGAATCTCCTGGCCTGCCTCGACGAATAGCCCCGTGCCGATCTTGATGTGCTGATTCAGCGCCACCGTGAGGTGATCGTCCGCCTGTGTTTGAACCTTGCGGTCGGCGTGGACGGTGTGGTGCTCCTCGGCCTTGAATTCGCTGTAGGCGTTCTTCTCGACCGTGTCGTGGCGTTCGTTGCCGACGCGGATCTTTTGGTCGTGTTCGATGTTTTCATCCCAGTCGCGCTGGGCGTGCAGGAAGATTTGTTCCTGGCCTTTTTTGTCTTCGATGCGCAGTTCGTTGAAGCCACTGCCACCCGGTGAGCTGAGGGTTTTGAATACGGTGCGGGTTTTATTCGCGGGCAGCGGATACGGAACCGGGTGTTCCTTGTGATACAGGCAGCCGCTGATCAGCGGTTGGTCGGGGTCGCCTTCGAGGAAGGTCACCAGCACTTCCATGCCGACGCGGGGGATGGCGATGCCGCCGTAGCGGGCGCCGGCCCAGGCGGACGAGACGCGCAGCCAGCAACTGCTGTGGTCGTCGCCCTGGCCTTCGCGGTCCCAGTGGAATTGCACTTTGACGCGGCCGTATTCGTCGCAGTGGATCTCTTCGCCTTGGGGACCGGTGACCACGGCGGTTTGGCTGCCGAGGATGCGCGGTTTGGGATGGTTCAGCGGCGGGCGGTAGAACACGTCCCACGGGGTGGCGAGAAAACGGTTGCGGTAGCCCTGGTGGAAATCGTCATCGGGGGTGTCGCTGGTGATCGACTCTTCCAGGACCTGCGGCTGTTTGCCTTCGTGGATGACTTCGGTCAGTAGCCACAGGTCATTCCAGCGGGCCTTGGGGTGGTGGGTCAGGGGTAGGAAATGGCCGCTGAGCAGCAGCGGTTGATCGCTTGTGCCTTCGGCGAGCCGGTAGTCGCTGCGGTGGCGTTCGAGGGCGCGCTTGGCCAGGTGCCTGCCGCGTTGGCTGTCGTGGAAACGGCCGGGGTAGTCGTAGTCTTCGAGGTCGGGTAGGGCGTCGCTGCGCTCGTCGCCTTCGAGGCTGACGCGCGGGATTTCAAAGTGGTAGTCGCGGCGGGTGGTGCGGCTGGTGCGGGTTTCCAGGCGCAGGCCGAAGTGCTTGATGACCGGTTCGCTGGCGACCAGGCCGGAGTCTTGCTGGTAGGCCACGGGGGTGAGCCTGGGGAACACCGTCTGGTCGTCGCCGAACACGACTTTGTGGGCCGTGGCGCTGTGCTGGAAGTGGTAGTGAATCCCTTCTTCTTCGCACAGACGCTGGATGAACTGCAGGTCGGATTCGTCGTATTGAACGCAGTAATCGCGTGTGGGATACGTCGTGCCCAGGTGAAAGGTGTAGGCATTGCTCTGGATGCCATGTGCTTCGAGAACCTGGGCAATGATGCTGGGCACCGTGAGGTTCTGGAAGATGCGCTGGTTGAAGCGGTGCGCGAGGTACGCCAGTTGCGGGCGCAGGGTCATCGAGTAACGGCTCAGACGCTTGCCGGCGTCGCCCTGGGCCACGCGATAAACCTGGCCATGAATGCCGCGGCCGTCCGGTGCGAGCTGCAAAAAAGCCGGCTTGTGCAGCAGGCTCTCGAGGTCGAGCGACGAGTGTTCACTGACCAGTTCAAGGTCGAACGCGAACGGTTGGCTGATGGCTTCGCGTCCCGTCAGGGAAAGGACTAGAAGCTCGTATTTGAGCCCCTTGAGGGCGAGGCTGAAGTGGGTCTGGTCGGCTGGTGCGAACATCCCGTTTTTCCTTCTGTCATGCCGCGAAAAAAACGACATCGGCCAGTGCGGCTGGCCGATGTCCCGCAGGGTCAGCCAGGCTTAGCCAGTGACCGGCGCGCGCCAGTCATCGGAGCCGGAAGTGCCGGATACTTCATGGGTCCAAGTGATTTTGCGGTAGGTGAATGCAACGTCTTCCAAGTGAGTGAAATGCGCGTTCGCCGGGTCCTGGCAGTTGTGCATGTGGTCCTTGATATCGACGATGATTGCGTCCTCAAGCTTGGTGGTGAAGTAGTGCTCCTGGGTACCGGCCGCCGAGGTGCGGTACCACTGGATGGTGATTTCGCTCAGGCGCTCGCCGGAGGTGAGGGCCGCGAGCAGCAGCGGCGAGGATTTATCGAAGACCTTGGTGATCTTGACGGGCTTGTGCACGCGCTGGCCGGTGGGCTGGCCGGACTGCGGATCGCGGGGGATGATCACTTCGTGACTGAAACCCTGGACCATGACCTGGTCTTCGTGACCTTCCTGATAGGTGTTGCCCACCGAGTCGGCAGTGAAGGCCCCGGCGGTGATCAGACCTTGTTTGGTGCCGGTGATGGACATGTAAGCGGGGGTTGCCATGGAGATGCTCCTTGCTTGAAAAATGAAGGTGCCCAAGGGGCGAAATTGCCCGTTGGGGAGCGTCTTCATATCAAACAGCGTGCCAAGACAAATAATTGCTATACAGAACAGTGACTTAGCTTAAAAAAGGCAGACAAAACAGCTTTTTTGGACGAAAAAAGGCGAAAAAGTGCGCAAGAAGTTGCACAGTGCTGTGCAACTTCTTGCGCACTTGGCTGTAGCCCTTGTTAATCAAGGGCTGTAGAGGATTTAGGGGTGATTTTTCAGCTTTTTACTGTGCAACTTTTTGCCATGTGGGGTGAGTGACGAAATAGGCTTTGCATGGGTCCTGCTGCCCCCTGACAGCCGGTTACAATGCGCCCCCCAAAGGAGCCCAAATGACTGTTCTGCTCACCGACTGGCGCCATCGCCCCACCCATCGCCGCGTCTGGGCCCTGGCCGCGCCGATGATTCTGTCGAACATCTCGGTACCGCTGGTGGCCCTGGTGGACAGCATGGTCATCGGCCACCTGCCCCACGCCCATCAACTGGGTGCCGTGGCGGTCGGGGCCAGCCTGTATACGTTCCTGGCCTGGGCCATGGGCTTTTTGCGCATGGGTTCCACGGGCTTCGCCGCCCAGGCCGCCGGGCGTAACGATGGGGCGGCGTTGCGACAGATCCTGTTGCAGGGTTTGCTACTGGCCCTGGGGCTGGCGATGCTGCTCGGCACGCTGGGCATACCGCTGAGCCACCTGGCGCTGGGGTGGATGCAACCCTCCCCCGAACTGAATCAACTGACCCGCGACTTCTTCCACACCCGTCTGTTCGGCCTGCCCGCCGCCCTGGCCAGCTACGCCCTGGTCGGCTGGTTCCTCGGCACACAGAACGCCCGCGCGCCGCTGGCGATCCTGCTGACCACCAACCTGGTCAACATCGCCCTGAACCTGTGGTTCGTCCTCGGCCTGGACTGGGGCGTGGTCGGTTCCGCCCGTGCCTCGGTGATCGCCGAGTGGACCGGCGCCGTCCTGGGCCTGGCGCTCACGCAAAAAGCCCTGCGCGCCTACCCTGGGCATATCGCTTGGGCCGCGTTGAAGGTGTGGCAAAACTGGCGCCCCTTGCTGGCGGTGAACCGCGACATTTTTATCCGCAGCCTGGCGCTGCAATCGGTGTTTTTCATGATCACGGTGCAGGGCGCACGCCTGGGCGACGCCACCGTGGCCGCCAACGCGCTGTTGCTCAACGGCCTGCTGCTGACCGCTCACGCCCTGGACGGCCTGGCCCATGCGGTCGAAGCGCTGTGCGGCCATGCCATTGGCGCGCACGACCGTCAGGCGTTGCGCCGTTCACTGGTGGTCGCCTGCGGTTGGTCGCTGATCGCCAGCGTCGGTTTCGCCCTGCTCTTCACCTTCGCCGGCCACCTGTTTATCGCCATGCAGACCGATATCCCCAGCGTGCGCGAAACCGCCGACATCTACCTGCCATACCTGGCGGTTCTGCCACTGATTGCGGTGTGGAGCTACGTGCTGGACGGGCTGTTCATCGGCGCCACGCGCGCGCGGGAGATGCGCAATGGCATGCTGCTGACGGTGCTGATCCTGCTGCCATTCGCCTGGCTGTTGCAGGGCTACGGCAACCACGGCCTGTGGATCAGCTTCCTGCTGTTCATGGCCCTGCGCAGTCTTACGCTGTGGACGATTGCCTGGCGCTTGAATAAGCAGGACCGCTGGCTCAATGGCGCAGCTCACGTCGAGAGCACATGAGCACCTGTTAGTTTTCACAGGTTACAAGCAGTCGGGACAAGCGTTGAATAGGCTATGAATAGCGGAGGATTAACCACCTCCATTACCGTGGCCCCAACAACCCGGGAAGTCGCCCAATGGACCTGAAAGCAAGCAAAGGAATTGTCATCGGACTGATTGCCCTGTGGGCGCAAGCCACATTGGCGCTGGACGCTACCGGCTCTGACGCGGGCCCAATGGACACTTTGCCCGACGGTCAAATCACTGTGGACCCGGTACAGGCACCGAGTGTAGACCCCTCCCCGGCCCTGAAAAAAGTTGAGATCAGGAACAACAGTGCGGTCAATGTATTGGTGGTTCAGAAAGGGCTCAAAGAAACGCTCGCCCCTAAGCAGACCCTCGAACGAGATATGTCTCAATACCCCGTGTCAATAACACCCGCCGACAAAGAAAACAGCTTGAAGTACGTCACGGCAATCGGAAAAACGAAAAACTGCCAACAAGACCTTTGCCTGATTGTTCAGTAAAACCAACAACCACAGACGTAAAAAAAGGGCCACTGCACTGGCAGCGGCCCTCCGAGAAGATCGGCGAAAAACTCAGGAAGACAGGTAAGACGAACGCGTCAGCCCCAAGCGCAAGGCATCCAGAAACTGGGTACGCTCACTGGCACTGATCTTCGCGCTCGCGCACTTGTCGCGGTAATGCGTCATCAACTCCTCCGGCGACAAGTGCACATAGCGCAGCATGTCTTCGATGGTGTCGTGGGTCTCGATACCGGCGCTGAACACCGAACCGTCTTCACGCTGGTAGATGTTCACCGAGTCGGTATCGCCGAACAGGTTGTGCATATCACCGAGAATTTCCTGATAGGCGCCCACCAGGAAGATCCCCAGCAGGTAGTCTTCGCCGTCCTTCAGCGCATGCACGGGCAGGCTGGTCTCGATGCTTTGCTCGTCGACGTATTGCTTGATCTTGCCATCGGAGTCGCAGGTCAGGTCCTGCAGCACCGCGCGGCGCAGCGGCTCTTCGTCGAGGCGATGCAGCGGCAGGATCGGCAGCACCTGGCCGATCGCCCAGGTATCCGGCAGGCTCTGGAACACCGAGAAGTTGCAGATGTACTTGTCGGCCAGCTTGTCGTTGAGTTCGTCCAGCACCTGGCGGTGCGAACGCTGGCGGGCCTTGAGTGAGTTGTGCAGGCGGCGGCACACGGCGAAGTAGCATTGTTCGGCCAGGGCCTTTTCCGCCAGGGTCAGTTTGCCGTCGGCGTACTGGCTGGCCACGTCGCTCATGTAGTGGGTGGCGCGCCAGTAGGTTTCGGTGACCATTTCGATGTCGGTCGGGCCCAGCAGGTCCACCAGCCATTGCACGGTTTCCGGCAGGCTGTCCTTGTTTTCGATCTGCGGCATTTCGTCGTTGTGCTTCTCGACGTCGGTCACCTGCACCACCAGCATGGCGTGGTGGGCGGTCAGGGAGCGGCCGCTTTCGGAGAAGATGTTCGGGTGCGGCAGGCTCTGCGCATCGCAGAATTCCTTGAGCATGCCCACGACGACGCCGGCGTAGTCG
Organism: Pseudomonas sp. MPB23; assembly: GCF_046605395.1. Taxonomy (NCBI): domain Bacteria; kingdom Pseudomonadati; phylum Pseudomonadota; class Gammaproteobacteria; order Pseudomonadales; family Pseudomonadaceae; genus Pseudomonas; species Pseudomonas sp. MPB23. The sequence continues at coordinate 105,874 of NZ_CP176771.1, forward strand.
TCCATGTCGTAGTTGATCGAGCTGGCGTTACGCGAGTGGGTGCCGTCGTAGTCCACGCCCAGGCCACCGCCCACGTCGATGTGGTCCACGGGCAGGCCGAGGTTGCGCAATTCGCCGTAGTAACGGATGGCTTCCTTGAAGCCGTGCTGGTAGTCGGCCAAGTTGGCGATCTGCGAGCCCATATGAAAGTGCAGCAGGCGGATGCCCTGGTCCAGGCCGGCCGCGCGGAAGCGCTCGACCACCGACAGCAGTTGCGCCGCCGACAGGCCGAACTTGGACTTCTCGCCACCGGTGTCCGCCCACTTGCTCGACGCCAGGGACGACAACCGCACGCGCAGGCCGACCTGGGGTTTGACCTTGAGGCTGGCGGCCTCTTCGATCACCAGGCCGACTTCGGATTCTTTCTCGATGACGATAAACACGTTGTGACCGAGCTTCTGGCCCATCAGCGCCAGACGGATGAACTCGCGGTCTTTGTAACCGTTGCAGACGATGGTGCCACCCTTCGGCGCCAGGGCCAGTACGGCCAGCAGCTCAGGCTTGGAGCCGGCTTCCAGGCCGATGGACACGTCCTGGGTGGCGATGATGTTTTCGATCACCGCCTCCTGCTGGTTCACCTTGATCGGGTACAGCGCGGTGTACTTGCTCTGGTATTCCAGGCGCTCGATGTTGACGTCGAAGGCACCGGTCAACTGACGCACACGGTCTTGCAGGATGTCGGGGAAACGCACCAGCAGCGGCAGGGACAGACCGCTTTTGCGCAGCGCGTCCACTTGTTCGTAAAGGTCGACAGGTGTGCTGCTCGGGCCGTTCGGACGGACTTCAACGCGACCGGCATCATTGATCGCGAAATACCCGGCCCCCCAATGGCGAATCCCGTAGACACTGCGGCTGTCCGCAACTGTCCATTGGCTGCCATCGTCTTTGCGTGTGCGTCGTACGGACATCGAAGTCCCCTATAAATGAAGGCGAAAGCGCCACCCCTCGTTCGAGGCAGGCGCAGTCTAAAGAATGAAAATGACGATTTGCCTGTAAGAGAGGTAGACCCCACTCGCAGGACAGAGTTTAGACACAGGTTGGGAAGAGGCTTTCAGCCGCCGGACTTCTTGGCCTTGTAACCGCGCTTGATCAGCTCGGCCAACAGCAACTCGACGTGATCGCCCTGGATCTCGATGACGCCGTCTTTCAACGCACCACCGGTGCCACAGCGCTTTTTCAACGCAGTGGCGAGTTCCTTAAGGGCGTCTTCGGCCAGGGGCACGCCGGTGATGGTGGTCACCGTCTTGCCGCCGCGGCCTTTGCTCTCGCGGCGCACGCGGGCAATGCCGTCGCCTTCGGGGATCAGGGTCTGTTTGCAGGTACACGAATCCACGGGCTGACGACAGTCCGGGCAGTGTCGACCTGCGTCGGTGGAAAATACCAGGCCACCAAGGGCGGCGAAGGATGCGGCTTTTTTGGCCACCGGCAATCCTCTTGGGAGGACAAAGACTGATCGGCACCCGCAAAGGGGAATGACCGACCGCGAAGCCCCACTCAGGCAGGGGCAGCGCTACCGAACCACCAACGTCATGGCCCCCGTTCCTACAGGAATCAGGGGGTGGAGCAAGGGTGGTTCGGGTGAAAAGTCGCGCAGTGTAACCACAAAAAGCTCACTTGCTAAGAGCCAAATAGCGCCAATTCATGCAACTTTAGCGACGCGAGGCCAGATAGCGCCGCAAGCCCTCTCGGGCGTCCGGGCAATACGGCTTTTGTTCGGCTTCCTGCAGCACAGATTCAATCGGTAAGAAGCGCGCTTCCATGACCTCTTCAGGCTGAAGATTCAGCGGGCCATCCCAGACCGCCGAGTAGGATTTGCACCACAGGCGGCTATGGCCATCCTCGAAGTAGAAGTGGTCATGCTCGATCAACTCCACCCCGCCGACGCCCAGCTCTTCTTCCAGCTCGCGGGCAGCGGACACCGCATAGGACTCGCCCGCTGCGACCATTCCACCGGCCGCCGTGTCCCAGAAACCGGGGTACAGGGCTTTGCTCAGTGTGCGCCGATGCACACACAGCAGACCCGCCGAATTGAACAGGAAGATAAACGTGCAGCGGCCGATGAGGCCGCGCTGACGCAGGTCGGACCTGACCAGGTGGCCGAGCAGATTATCGTGCTCGTCCACCCAACAGATCAGTTCCGCATCAGAGGCTGCGCGATGCGCGGCCTCCTTTTGAGTGGCGTCCATCATCAACCCTGGTTGAGCAGTTGACGCAAGTCGATCACCGCCGCGTTGGCCCGGGAAATGTAGTTGGCCATCACCAACGAGTGGTTGGCCAATATGCCAAAGCCGCTACCGTTGAGGATCATCGGGCTCCACACCGGCTCCTGGGACGCCTCCAGCTCACGAATGATCTGACGCACGCTGACGGTGGCGTTCTTCTTGGCCAGCACGTCGGCAAAGTCGACTTCGATGGCGCGCAGCAGATGGGACAAGGCCCAGGCCTGGCCACGGGCTTCGTAGAACACGTTGTCGATCTGCATCCATGGGGTTTCCACCACCTCTTCATCGAGCTGCGGCACTTCACCCGGCGCCAGCGCTTCGGTTTTCAGAGAGGTGTTCAGCTTGACCCGGCCAACGCTGGCCGACAGACGTTGCGACAACGAACCCAGGCGCGTGGCGACATCGCCCAGCCAGTTGTTGAGGTTATCGGCGCGCGCATAGAACAGGGCGCCGCGCTGGTTCGGGTCGGACAGGCGTGCTTCATAGCGGCTCAGGGAGTTGATGCCTTCCTGATACTCCGACTCACTGGAAGGCAGCACCCAGCTCTTGTTGTCGAAGTTGAAACGCGGTTCGGCTTTGGCCAGGTCCGCGTCTTCCGCCGACTGCGACTGGGAACGGGCGAAGTCTTTACGCAGGGCGCGGGTCAGGTCGCGCACCTGCACCAGCACGCCGTACTCCCAGCTCGGCATGTTGTCCATCCACAGGCCCGGCGGGAAACGGTCGTTGGAAATATAGCCACCGGGCTTGTTCAGCAAGGTGCCGGCCACGGTCTTGAGGGTTTCCACCGTGGTGTAGCCCACCACCATCGGCTTGCCTTCCTTTTCGGCGGCAAGCTGGGCGTTCTGCTGGACCGGGAACAGCGCCGGCTCTTCGCTCCAGTACCAACCCAGGGCACCGGTGACCAACAGGTAAAGGCCAATCACGCTGAGCAAGGCTCGGCTCATCAGCAACGTACGAAAATAGCCGCGATTGGCCGACTTGGGCTCAGGCGCGGGGCCTTTGGCACTGCCTGCACGGTTTTTCCAGTCCAGCATGGCGATATCCTTTCAATCACTTGAGTTCATGCACTTCAATTGACGGCGTGCGTTCAAACACTCCGACCACAACCCTACCCCATCGTGCCCGCCGGCGCGGTGCTTTTCATCAAACCGGCGCGCCAGGGAGGTTCGACTATAAGGGATGCACAGTTTTTCCGCTGCCAGACCAATGGGTCAATAAATGAATATCCACCTCGGGCAGTTAATTGATATATGACACTCACCCCATGGAAAAGAGGTGCTAGCATACAGCCACCAGTCGACCTCAGTATGCTCCCTCACTAGTAGTCAGGATATGACCGAGCCAGAAGACCCCAGCCGTGAGCGCCTCAAGCAGCATTTTGCCCAGCGGGTAATTCATCAGGCACGTCAAATTCTTGAGATCTGGCAGCGCCTGCAACGCAGCGAATGGTCCAGCACCGATCTTTCTGAGCTCAGCGAAGCCAACTTGCGCCTGCTGCGCTTTGCCGAGCGCTTCGAACAGCCCGAGCACAGCCAGTTGGCGCAGCACATCGGCGAATCCCTCAAGGCGGTCGATGATAATCGCGGCCGCCTGAGCAGCCACCTGATCACCGACCTCAACCGCTTGATGCAGCGCCTGTCCCGCACCGGCCTGCGCCAGGGCGATCAGTTGGAACAAACCTTCCTGCCGCCGATGCGCAAGCCGATCTACGTGATGCTCGACGATTACGACCGCGCCGAACGTCTGGCCAAGCAGTTGGAATTCTTTGGCATGAGCGCCCAGCCTCTGGACAGCATCGAGGCGTTTCGTGCGTGCATGGCCGAACGCCTGCCGTCGGCCATTGTGATGGACGTGGATTTCTGCGGCGCCGGCCTTGGCCTCATGCTCGCCGCCGAAGCCCAGGAAGGCCTGGAGCAACGGCTGCCGCTGCTGTTTTTCAGCCTGCACGAAACCGACACCCCCACTCGACTCGCCGCCGTGCGCGCCGGTGGCCAGGAATTCCTCACCGGCACCCTGGAAGCCTCCAGCCTGCTGGAAAAGATCGAAGTGCTGACCTGCGTCGCGCAGTACGACCCCTACAAAGTGCTGATCATCGACGACTCGCGGGCCCAGGCGATGCACACCGAACGGCTGCTCAACAGCGCCGGCATCATCACTCGTACCTTGATCGAGCCGATCCAGGCCATGGCCGAGCTGGCGGATTTCCAGCCCGACCTGATCATCCTCGACATGTACATGCCGGCCTGTACCGGCACCGAACTGGCCAAGGTGATTCGCCACAACGACCGCTACGTCAGCGTGCCGATCATCTACCTGTCGGCCGAAGACGACCTGGATAAACAACTGGACGCCATGAGCGAAGGCGGCGACGACTTCCTCACCAAGCCGATCAAGCCGCGTCACCTGATCACCACCGTGCGCAACCGCGCCGCCCGCGCGCGCAACCTCAAGGCACGGATGGTGCGCGACAGCCTGACCGGGCTGTACAACCACACTCATATCCTGCAATTGCTCGAAGACTGCAGCTTTCGCGCCCGTCGCGAGAACAAGCCGCTGAGCTTTGCCATGCTCGACATCGACCACTTCAAGCGGGTCAATGACAGCCACGGTCACCCCATGGGCGACCGGGTGATCAAGAGCCTGGCGCTGTTTCTCAAGCAGCGCCTGCGCAAGACCGACTACATCGGGCGCTACGGCGGTGAAGAGTTCGCGATTGTGATGCCCGACACCGACTTGGAATCGGCCTGCCGCGTGCTGGACGACATTCGCGGGCGCTTTGCCGAAATTCACTACCCGGCCCAGCCCGAAGACTTGTGGTGCACCTTCAGCGCCGGAGTGGCTGAACTGTGCGACGGGTCCGACAGCCTGATGATGGCCGCCGAAGCCGACGAAGCGCTGTACCGCGCCAAGGATGCCGGACGCAATCGCGTGCAAGCTGCGCGCACATCAAAGCAAAGTGCCATCTTTTCATCGGATTCCACTGATTCCGTCATAACTCTGTAACGCAAACGCAATAACTTCAGGCACTTACCCTTTGCTGTCGGTTGATATTCCGCATGCGCCTGAAGCTGCTGACCAATCTCAATACCCTCCTGCTGGTGGCGGTCTGCCTGGCCCTTGGGGCCACGCTCTGGTGGTCGCAACGTGCGCTGGAGCAGCCTTACTTGCTGATGGAGCGCTACCTGGGCCTGTCGCAGACCTTCCAGAATCAGGCGGCGCGCAATATCGACGACTACCTGGCCAGCGGGGATGCGCTGCGCTTGAGCAACGCCAGCCAGAGCCTGGAAAGCCTGCTGCAGCACCTGGACGAATTGCCCGCCGATCTCGCCCGCAACCTGCGCCCCAGCCTCACGGACCTGGATACTTTCAGCAAAACCGAACTGCTCGCGGCCGGCAAGCTGGCGGGCGACCCACAAGCCCTGTTGCTGCAAGCCGAGCGCGAATTGGGCGCGAACCTGGAGCAACTGAGCCAATACGCCATCGGCGTCAACTCGGCGCAAGCGGCGCGTTACCTGCCGCCGCTGCTGGCAGCGTCCCAGCACCTGGGCAAGTTGTCCCTGGCCCGCGACAAGCTGGTGAGCAGCGGGCGCGCGGAGCTGGCAGACGATGTCGAGCGCGAAGTCGGCAATATCCGCAGCCAGGCCGATCAGTTGGAACAACTGCCGTTGCTTGGCGTGAAGGCCAGCACCGAATCCGGTGCCGATGACTTTTCTGCGCTGATGGGCCTGGAAAACACCGAAAAAGCCGAAGCCCAGGACACCGGCGTCGACCTCAAGCGCGAACTCAACACCCTGCTCACCCGCTACCCCGCCGAACTCAAGCGCACCCGCGAACAGATCCGGCAACGCGCCGACCTGGCCGCGAGCACCCACCTGAAAATTGCCGCCGTGCAGCAGGCTATCGCTGGCCTTGAGCCGGTGGTGCGCGCCCAGCACGGCAAAATCCAGGGCGAAGTGCGCCTGATGCAAGGGCTGATGATCGGCCTGATCCTGCTGATCGCCCTGCTGATCGACACCCTCCAGCGGCGCCTGGCGCGGGTGCTGACCAATCTGGCACCGGCCTTGTCGACCTGGGCCGAAGGCGACTTCAGCCAGCCGATCGCCTTGGGCAAGACCAACCGTGAACTGCGCGACATCGAAGCGTCCCTCAACCGCTTGCGCGCCTACCTGGTGGACCTGGTCGGCACCATTCGCGGCAATGCCGAAGAAGTGGCCGGCAGCAGCCGCGCCCTCGCCGAACTGAGCAGCGGCCTGCACGACGGCGCCGAACGGCAGGCCGGGGACACCGCGCAGATTCGCGACTCGTTGGGCGAACTGGAAGCGACCATCCAGCAAGTCGCCGGCGATGCCAGCCAGGCCGCCGGCGCCAGTCGCAGTGCCGGCCAGGCGGTGGAGCAAGGCCAGCGGGTGATCGGCCTGAGCCTGACCGGGCTGTATGCGCTGGTGGGTGAAGTGCAGCAGAACGCGCAGATGATCGAAAAACTCTCCACAGAATCCGCCACCATCGGCGGCGTGCTGACGGTGATCCGCTCGATTGCCGACCAGACCAACTTGCTGGCGCTCAATGCCGCCATTGAAGCCGCCCGCGCCGGAGACGCCGGGCGGGGTTTTGCCGTGGTCGCCGACGAAGTGCGCTCCCTGGCCCAGCGCACCGCTGGCGCCACCGCCGAAATCCAGGGCCTGATCGCCGGCCTGCAAACCGCCGCGCGCCAATCGGTGGAAGGCATGCGCGCCCAGGTCGAACACGCCGAAGCCACCGCCCAGCAAGCGCAGGCGGCGGATGGTGCGCTGGATGAAATCGTCGGCGCGATCCAGACCATTTCCGACACCGCCGTGCGCATCGCCGATGTGACCGCGCAGCAAAGTGGCGCCGTCAGTGAAATTCGCGACAACAGCGAGCGGATTCACCAGTTGGGCGAGGACAATCTGTTGCGCATCGGCCAGAGCCGCAGCCAGGGCGAGCACCTGCTGGTACTGGGTGGGCAACTCAACACCGCCGTGCAGGCCTTCCGCGTCTGACCCCACGAAGATCAATGGTAGGCGCTGGCTTGCCAGCGATGGCGGTGGGCCTGCGTCGATCTCGAGACGGTATTGCCAATGACTGGATTCAGACTCGCAGTCACAAATTTCGCGCAATCCTCGCTAATCGTGCCGCCTACTGCATAGAACTGGACAGTCATAAAGGCTTTGCGGCATAGTCGCCGGGTTCTGCCGTACCCACATCAAAAACAAGGAACAGCCGATGGCGACCTTACTGGTTCTTCACGGACCCAACCTGAACCTGCTCGGCACCCGCGAACCGGGCGTCTACGGGGCAGTGACCCTGGAACAGATCAACCTCGATCTGGAGCGACGGGCCCGTGAAGCCGGCCACCATTTGCTCTACCTGCAAAGCAATGCCGAGTACGAATTGATTGATCGCATCCATGCCGCGCGCGGCGAAGGCGTGGACTTTATCCTGATCAATCCCGCCGCTTTTACGCACACAAGTGTTGCATTACGTGACGCGCTGCTGGCGGTGAGCATCCCATTCATCGAAGTGCATTTGTCCAACGTGCACAAACGCGAACCTTTCCGCCATCACTCTTACTTCTCCGACGTAGCGGTAGGAGTGATCTGCGGCCTTGGCGCCAGCGGTTACCGACTGGCCCTGGAGGCCGCCCTGGAACAGCTTGAAGAACAGGCCAAGCGCCCCTGACCGACCCTTGGGAGTTGATGATTCATGGATATCCGTAAAGTTAAGAAACTGATCGAACTGCTGGAAGAATCCGGTATCGACGAGCTGGAAATCAAGGAAGGCGAAGAGTCCGTACGGATCAGCCGCCACAGCAAGACCCCGGCACAACAGTTCTACGCCCCCCAAATGCACGCGCCGGCACCTGCTGCCGCTCCGGCCGTCGCACCTGTTGCCGCTGCGCCTGCCGCACCGGCCGCGCCAGTGCTGAACGGCTTCGTGGTCAAGTCGCCAATGGTCGGTACCTTCTACCGCACCCCGGCACCGACCTCGCCAGCCTTCGTTGAAGTGGGCCAGACCGTGAAAGTGGGCGACACCATCTGCATCGTGGAAGCGATGAAAATGATGAACCACATCACCGCTGAAAAAGCCGGCGTCATCGAATCCATCCTGGTGGAAAACGGTCAGCCGGTTGAGTACGACCAGCCGCTGTTCACCATCGTTTGAACCGCGGAGCGCCTTCGATGTTGAAACCTGCGAAGAAACTGCAAAAAGTCCTGATCGCCAACCGCGGCGAGATCGCGCTGCGTATCCTGCGCGCCTGTAAGGAAGAGGGCATCAAGACCGTCGCTGTTTACTCGACGGCCGATACCGAATTGATGCACGTGAAACTGGCGGACGAAAGCATCTGCATCGGCCCGCCACTGGCTGCGAACTCGTACCTGAAAGTCTCGAACATCATCGCTGCGGCAGAAGTGACCGGCGCCGATGGCATCCACCCGGGCTACGGCTTCCTCGCGGAAAACGCCGATTTCGCCGAACAGGTGGAAAAATCCGGGTTTGCCTTCATCGGCCCGAAAGCCGAAACCATTCGCCTGATGGGCGACAAGGTCTCGGCCAAGGACGCCATGATCGCCGCCGGCGTGCCTACCGTTCCAGGTTCCGACGGCCCGCTGCCTGAAGACGAGGCAACCGCTCTGCGCATCGGTCGCGAAGTCGGTTACCCGGTGATCATCAAGGCCGCCGGTGGCGGTGGTGGTCGCGGCATGCGCGTGGTGCACAAGGAAGAAGACCTGATCGAAGCGGCCAAGCAGACGCGCTCCGAAGCGGCGGCCTGGTTCGGCAACCCGATGGTCTACCTGGAAAAGTACCTGACCAACCCACGTCACGTGGAAGTGCAGGTACTGTCCGACGGCCAGGGCCACGCCATCCACCTGGGCGACCGCGATTGCTCGCTGCAACGTCGTCACCAGAAGGTACTGGAAGAAGCTCCGGCACCGGGCCTCGACGAGAAAGCCCGCGAGGAAGTGCTGGCGCGTTGCGTCAAGGCGTGCATCGACATCAACTACCGTGGCGCCGGTACCTTCGAGTTCCTCTACGAGAACGGTCGTTTCTACTTCATCGAGATGAACACTCGCGTGCAGGTGGAACACCCGGTTTCGGAGATGGTCACCGGTATCGACATCGTCAAGGAGATGCTGAGCATCGCCGCCGGTAACGAACTGTCCTTCACCCAGGACGACGTGAAGATCCACGGCCACTCCCTGGAGTGCCGGATCAACGCCGAAGACCCGAAAACCTTTATCCCGAGTCCAGGCCTGGTCAAGCATTTCCATGCACCAGGCGGCAACGGCGTTCGCGTCGATTCGCACCTGTACAGCGGCTACAAGGTTCCATCCAACTACGACTCGCTGATCGGCAAGCTGATCACCTGGGGCGCCACCCGCGACGAGGCCATGGCCCGCATGCGTAACGCTCTGGACGAAATCGTGGTTGATGGCATCAAGACCAACATCCCGCTGCATCGGGATCTGGTCCGCGATGAAGGCTTCTGCGAAGGTGGTGTGAACATTCACTACCTGGAACACAAGCTGGCCAACCAGTAAGTGCTCCACCCAACAAAGCCGCCTTCGGGCGGCTTTGTTGTTTGTGCGCCCTCTATTTTGAAGATGTACACCGTCCAGCTATGGGAGGGGGCTTGCTCCCGATGGCGGCAGTTCAGCCACAGGTTAAGTTGACTGACACACCGCTATCGGGAGCAAGCCCCCCACATTTGACCGGTGCGCAGTCAGTAGTGTCGTCTTCTGCCCGCCGCTGGCGTAAACTTGCGCCCTTTCGCAGCCCCTCCCCGCTGCACACTCATTTTTTCAAAGGTGCCCGCCATGCCTTGGCTGCAAGTCCGTCTCGCCATCAGCCCAGAACAAGCCGAAACCTACGAAGACGCGTTCCTCGAAGTGGGCGCCGTCTCGGTGACCTTCATGGACGCAGAAGACCAACCGATCTTCGAACCCGAACTCAACACCACGCCGCTGTGGTCCCACACCCACCTGCTGGCCCTGTTCGAGGACGGCACCGATGCCGCCAGCGTGCTGGCCCACATGGAACTGCTCACCGGCGGCCCGCTGCCCGAACACCACAGCGAAATCATCGAAGACCAGGACTGGGAACGTAGCTGGATGGACAACTTCCAGCCGATGCGTTTCGGCCAGCGCCTGTGGATCGTGCCGAGCTGGCACGCCGCCCCGGAACCCGACGCGGTCAACCTGCTGCTGGACCCGGGCCTGGCATTCGGCACCGGCACCCACCCCACCACCGCGCTGTGCCTGGAATGGCTGGACGGCCAGGACCTGACCGACAGCCACGTGCTGGACTTCGGTTGCGGCTCGGGCATCCTGGCGATTGCCGCCCTGCTGCTGGGCGCCAAGGAAGCCGTGGGCACGGATATCGACGTGCAGGCCCTGGAAGCCTCCCGCGATAACGCCGGGCGCAACAACATTCCCGAAGGCAAATTCCCGCTGTACCTGCCGGAACAACTGCCCCAGGTGCCGGCCGATGTGCTGGTGGCCAATATCCTCGCCGGGCCACTGGTGTCCCTGGCGCCGCAGCTATCGCGCCTGGTCAAGCCGGGTGGCCGCCTGGCCCTGTCGGGCATCCTCGCTGAACAGGGTGAAGACGTGGCCGCCGCTTACGCCCAGGATTTCGAGCTGGACCCGATCGCTAACCGTGATGGCTGGGTACGCATCAGCGGGCGTCGGCGCTAGAATGAGCGCTTGCCTGAATCGGATGGCCGCATGACCGACAGTTTCGTCACCCAGTGCCCGCATTGCCAAGCACGCTTTCGCGTCAACCACGCCCAGTTGAGCGTGGCGCGCGGCGTGGTGCGCTGCGGCTCGTGCCTGCAAGTGTTCAACGCCGCGCGCCAGTTGCTGGAGCAACGCGCCCAGGCCGCCGCGCCGGAGCCTGAGCCGCCGGCAGCGCCCCCGGCGCCACGGACGATCAGCCAGAAACAGTGGGCCGCCGAAGCGCTGGACCTGGACAACCTCGACCTGGACGAGGAGCTGGCCAAACTGGAACGCCGCGAGATTCAGCACACCCAAACACCCGGTGCGGATCGTCGCCAGCCCGGCTCCGATCGTCGACAAAAGGAAGAGTCCCTCAGCGCCAGCCGCGACACGATCAAGGCCGAAGAAGAAAAGTGGGCCGCCAGCCTGTTCAGCGAACCGCCCGAAGAACGCGTCCAACCCACCGAAAACGACCCCGAACCGGCCAAAGCCCCTGCGACCAAACAGCGCACCGAACCGTCCATGTCGTTCCACACCGACGACAGGGACGAAGCACCACCGCTGCGCGCAACCCAGGCCCCTGACGACCTCGACCCACCCGTGACACCCGTCATCGACGCCGTGGACGCGCCGGAACCCGAAGAGCGCCCGCAACCCCGTCGCAAGCGCCCACGCGTCACCGCAGGCGTCCACGACGAAGTGCTGCAGGACCTGGAAGACGACCCGCTGCACCTCTACGCGCAGAAACGCCCGGCAGGTTGGGGTCGTCGCCTGATCTGGCTGTTGCTGGTGCTGATCGCCGCCGCGGGCCTGGCCGGCCAATACATCGCCTACCAATTCGACGACCTGGCCCGCCAGGACGCCTATCGCCCGTGGTTCCAGCAACTGTGCCCCACTCTGGGCTGCACCGTGCCGTCCAGGGTCGATATCGCCCATATCAAGAGCAGCAACCTGGTGGTACGCAGCCATCCGGAGTTCGCCGGCGCGCTGGTGGTGGATGCGATCATCTACAACCGCGCGACCTTCTCCCAGCCGTTTCCACTGCTGGAGCTGCGTTTTGCCGATTTGAACGGCAACCTGATCGCCAGCCGTCGCTTCAAGCCGGCCGAATACCTCAGCGGTGAACTGGCCGGCGTAAGCGAGATGCCATCGCAGACCCCGATCCATATCTCCCTGGACATCCTCGACCCCGGCAATAAAGCCGTGAACTACAGCCTGAGCTTTCATTCGCCCGAGTGAATCGGTGCATGTCTCACGGTGCTGAAGGGGGAATCCTGACGGGACAACACGCAACCAAACCGGCGGCGATAAAGAAATAGCTGTTCAGATTTTATCCAATTCAGCCTTTATCCAGTCATCGAGAGCGGGTATCATGCCAACCCTTTTTCGAACTCTAATGATCCGGCCCCACAACAGGGAAGTCCTATGTCGGCGGTACGCATCGGCCCATACACATTGCAGAACGGCTTGATTCTCGCCCCGATGGCGGGCGTCACCGATCAGCCCTTTCGTCAGCTCTGCAAGCGTTTGGGCGCGGGTCTAGTAGTCTCGGAAATGGTCACCAGCGACATGAGCTTGTGGAACACCCGCAAATCGCGGATGCGCATGATTCACGAAGGTGATCCCGAGCCCCGCTCGGTGCAGATCGCCGGTGGAGATGCCCAGATGCTGGCCGATGCGGCCCGGGCCAACGTGGAGTTGGGGGCGCAGATCATTGACATCAATATGGGCTGCCCGGCCAAGAAGGTCTGCAACAAGGCCGCCGGTTCCGCGCTGTTGAAGGATGAGCAGTTGGTCGCCGAGATCCTGCAGGCCGTTGTCGCCGCAGTCGATGTGCCGGTGACCCTGAAGATTCGTACCGGCTGGGACCGGGACAACAAGAATGGCCTGACGGTGGCGAAGATCGCCGAGCAGGCGGGCATTACAGCGCTGGCGGTGCATGGCCGCACCCGCGCCGATCTGTACACCGGTGAAGCCGAGTACGACACCATTGCCGCGATCAAGCAGGCGGTGTCGATGCCGGTGTTTGCCAATGGCGACATCGACTCAGCCGAGAAAGCCCGGCGCGTGCTGCACGCCACCGGCGCCGATGGCCTGTTGATTGGCCGGGCCGCCCAGGGGCGGCCGTGGATTTTCCGTGAGATCGAGCACTTCCTGCGTACCGGCGAAATCTTGCCGGCACCGGAGTTGGTCGAGGTGGAACGTATTCTGCTAGAGCATCTGGCCGCCCTGCACGCCTTCTATGGAGACGTGATGGGAGTACGCATTGCTCGCAAGCATGTCGGCTGGTATCTCGCAACCCTGCCGGGCGCCAGGGAGTTTCGCGCCCACTTCAATCGTTTGGATGATACGGAAGCACAGTGCGCCAACGTTCGTGAGTTCTTCGACGAACGTTACAAGAGCCTGGGAACAGGGGACGGAGAGGGGGTGGCCGCATGACGATGATGACCGAGACTTTAGTGAGTGGAACAACACCCGTGAGCGACAACGTCAATTTGAAACAGCACCTCAACACGCCGAGCGAAGAAGGCCAGACCCTTCGCGGGAGTGTCGAGAAGGCGCTGCACAATTATTTCGCCCACCTTGAGGGCGCTTCCGTCACGGACGTGTACAACCTCGTGCTCTCGGAAGTCGAGGCGCCCTTGCTCGAAAGCGTGATGAACTACGTCAAGGGCAACCAGACCAAAGCCAGTGAGCTGCTGGGCCTCAACCGTGGCACCCTGCGCAAGAAGCTCAAACAATACGATTTGCTGTAAGCATTCAATCCAACCAGAAAGGCGCCCGCGTAAAAACGGTCGCCTTTTTTGCTGACTCCTTTGCTTTTGATGGAAATTGAAATGACCGACCAGACTACCCGCCTGCCGATCCGCCGCGCCTTGATCAGTGTGTCCGACAAGACCGGCATCCTCGAATTTGCCCGTGGGCTGGAAGCCCTGGGCGTGGAAATCCTCTCCACAGGCGGGACCTTCAAACTGCTGCAGGACAACGGCGTGGCCGCAGTGGAAGTCGCGGACTACACCGGTTTCGCGGAAATGATGGACGGTCGGGTCAAAACCCTGCACCCGAAAATCCACGGTGGCATCCTCGGCCGTCGCGGTATCGACGACGCCATCATGGCCGAGCACGGCATCAAGCCGATCGACCTGGTGGCCGTTAACCTCTACCCGTTCGAAGCCACCATCAACAAGCCCGGCTGCGACCTGCCGACCGCCATCGAAAACATCGACATCGGCGGCCCGACCATGGTGCGTTCGGCAGCCAAGAACCACAAAGACGTGGCCATCGTGGTCAACGCCAGCGACTACGGCCAAGTGCTGGAAAGCCTGAAAGCCGGTGGCCTGACCTACGCCCAGCGTTTCGACCTGATGCTCAAGGCGTTCGAACACACCGCCGCCTACGACGGCATGATCGCCAACTACATGGGCACCGTGAACCAGGCGGCCGAGACCCTCAGCACAGAAGGCCGCAGCCAGTTCCCGCGCACCTTCAACAGCCAGTTCATCAAGGCCCAGGAAATGCGCTACGGCGAGAACCCGCACCAGAGCGCGGCGTTCTACGTGGAAGCCAAGCCGGCCGAAGTCTGCATCGCCACCGCGACCCAGTTGCAAGGCAAAGAACTGTCGTACAACAACGTGGCGGATACCGACGCCGCGCTGGAATGCGTGAAGAGCTTCGTCAAGCCAGCCTGCGTGATCGTCAAACACGCCAACCCGTGCGGCGTGGCCGTGAGCCCGGACGCTGAAGGCGGTATCCGCCAGGCCTACGAACTGGCCTACGCCACCGATACCGAATCGGCCTTCGGCGGCATCATCGCCTTCAACCGCGAACTGGACGCCGAGACCGCCAAGGCCATCGTCGAGCGTCAGTTCGTCGAAGTGATCATCGCCCCGACCGTCAGCGCAGAAGCCCGCGCCATCGTCGCGGCCAAAGCCAACGTGCGCCTGCTGGCCTGCGGCGAGTGGTCGGCTGAACGTGCCGCGGCCTGGGACTACAAGCGCATCAACGGCGGCTTGCTGGTACAGAGCCGCGACATCGGCATGATCACCAGCGCCGACCTGAAAGTGGTGACCCAACGCGCACCGACCGAGCAAGAGATCAACGACCTGATCTTCGCCTGGAAAGTGGCCAAGTACGTTAAATCCAACGCCATCGTCTACGCCAAGAACCGCCAGACCATCGGTGTCGGTGCCGGCCAGATGAGCCGCGTGAACTCGGCGCGTATCGCCGCGATCAAGGCCGAGCACGCTGGTTTGCAGGTCGCCGGTTCGGTGATGGCCTCCGATGCGTTCTTCCCATTCCGCGATGGCCTGGACAATGCCGCGAAAGCTGGCGTGACGGCGGTGATCCAACCGGGCGGCTCGATGCGTGATGCCGAAGTGATTGCCGCTGCGGATGAGGCCGGCATCGCCATGGTCTTCACCGGCATGCGCCACTTCCGCCACTAAACAGCACCGCTTCCCGACTGTAGGAGCGAGCGTGCTCGCGAAACACTCGAAAACGCCACGGGGTGTCAGGTTTCCCTCGTTATCGTTGACGACCTTCGCGAGCAAGCTCGCTCCTACAGGGAAGCACAGCGTTCCTCAGAGGTTTTTGAAATGAATGTTTTGATCATTGGCAGCGGTGGCCGTGAACACGCCCTGGCCTGGAAAGTTGCCCAGGACCCACGCGTCCAGAAAGTCTTCGTCGCCCCCGGCAACGCCGGTACCGCCATTGAAGCCAAGTGCGAGAACGTCGCTATCGACGTGCTGGCCCTTGAGCAACTGGCGGACTTCGCCGAGAAAAACGTGTCCCTGACCATCGTCGGTCCGGAAGTACCGTTGGTGGCCGGCGTGGTGGACCTGTTCCGCAGCCGTGGCCTGGATTGCTTCGGCCCGACCGCCGGCGCGGCCCAGTTGGAAGGCTCCAAGGCGTTCACCAAGGACTTCCTGGCGCGCCACAAGATCCCGACCGCCGACTACCAGAACTTCACCGAGATCGAGCCGGCCCTGGCTTACCTGCGTGAAAAAGGGGCGCCGATCGTGATCAAGGCCGACGGCCTGGCAGCCGGTAAAGGCGTGATCGTCGCCATGACCCTGCAGGAAGCCGAAGACGCCGTGCGCGACATGCTCGCCGGCAATGCCTTTGGTGACGCCGGTTCCCGCGTGGTCATCGAAGAATTCCTCGACGGCGAAGAAGCCAGCTTTATCGTGATGGTCGACGGCAAGAACGTGCTGCCGATGGCCACCAGCCAGGACCACAAGCGCGTCGGCGACGCCGACACGGGCCCGAACACCGGCGGCATGGGCGCTTACTCCCCGGCGCCAGTGGTGACCAGCGAAGTGCACCAGCGTGTCATGGACCTGGTGATCTGGCCGACCGTGCGTGGCATGGCCGACGAAGGCAACGTCTACACCGGTTTCCTGTATGCCGGCCTGATGATCGACAAAGCCGGTAACCCAAAAGTCATCGAGTTCAACTGCCGCTTCGGCGATCCGGAAACCCAACCGGTGATGCTGCGTCTGCAGTCGAGCCTGGTGCTGCTGGTGGAAGCCGCGCTGGCCCAGGCCCTGGACAAGGTTGAAGCGCAGTGGGACCCACGCCCGAGCGTCGGCGTTGTGCTGGCGGCCGGCGGCTACCCTGCCGACTACGCCAAGGGCGATGTGATCGAAGGCCTGGACGCGGCCGCCCAGTTGGAAGGCAAGGTCTTCCACGCAGGCACCGCGCTCAAGGACGGCAAGGTCGTGACCGCCGGTGGCCGCGTATTGTGCGCCACCGCGATGGGTGCCAGTGTCGACGCTGCGCAACAGCAGGCGTACAAGCTGGCGGCGAGCATCGACTGGAAAGGCTGCTTCTACCGTAAAGACATCGGCTATCGCGCTATCGCCCGCGAACGTGGCAAGAACCAGTAAGTCACGGTATCCGGGGCTATCCGTTCGGTCAGGCAAGGGCTTCTGGCCCTTGCCGTACTGATGTGACCCCGCGCATAGTTAACCCGTGCATCAACCTACGAAGGGATTTCGCCGTGCGCTGGCTCAGGATCGCCATAGGTTTCACTGTCAGTCTGCTCACACTGCTCTGCTTGTTGCCGGCCCAGGCCGCGACGCAAGGCAGTGGCTGGGCAGTGCTGCTCGATGAACAGGCCGACCTGCAACTGAGCGACATCCGTTCCTCCCGCTACACCAATCAATTCAGCCCCACCGAACTGGACCGGATTACCGCTGCGGAACCAGACGGCGCGCTGTGGATACGTTTCAAGCTGCAACCCGGCAAGCACGAACAAGTGTTGCAGGTATTTGCCCCCGACCTGTCGCAACTGAACCTCTACGTGCTCGACGGCGACACCCTGGTCGAACAACAAACCACCGGCACGCGCCAGCCCCAGGCGCAACGGCCCTTGCCCAGCAGCGACTTCATGCTGCCAATGCCTCAGAGCCCACGCCCCCTTGAGGTCTATCTGCGGTTGGTCTCGGACCACGAACTGCGCCCCTATATCACCCTCAAACCGGCCGTGCTCGCCGCCGCCAACCAGACACAGACGCTGATCTACGGCCTGCTGTTCGGCTGCCTGCTGATGCTGATCCTGCATAACCTCACACGCTTCGCCTACCACCGCTCGCGCAGCAGCCTGTGGCTGGCGGCCTGCGAGCTGCTGTTGATGCTCAGCCTGGCGTTGCTGCTCAACCTGGTGGGCCCGTGGCTGCCGAACTGGCACGGGATCCAGACCCCCGGCGCCTACCTGGCGCTGCTGCTGACCGCGCCATGCGGGCTGATGTTTGCCTACCGCTTCTTCATGCCGCTGGGCCCGCACCCGCTGAACAAGCTGTTGATGGCCGACATCCTGTTCATCGTGTTGAGTGGCCTGCTGCTGTTGTTCGTCAACACCCTGCCGCTGAACATCATCACCTACGCTCTGGTGGCGCTCGCCGGCTTGAGCATGCTGTTTGTCTCGACCTGCCACTGGCAAAAAGGCTACCGGCCGGCGCGTCTGTTCGTGGCGGCGATGGTAGTGTTCAACATCGGCACGCTGATCATCCTTCCGGCCCTGCTTGGGCTGACGATGGTGTCGCCGCAAGGCTTGATCGTCACGTTGCTCGCCTTTGTCTGCCTCAGCGGCCTGTTGATGAGCCTGGCCCTGGGCGAGCGCCAACGCGCGATTGTCGAGGCCCGCTTCAGCCTCAGCCGCGACCTGGCGGCCAGCAATGCCGAGATCGCTGCCAAGGCCGAGTTCCTGGCGAAGATCAGCCACGAGATCCGCACCCCCATGAACGGCGTGCTGGGGATGACCGAATTGCTGCTGGGCACGCCGCTGTCGGTCAATCAGCGCGACTATGTGCAAACCATCCACAGCGCCGGCAACGAACTGCTTACCCTGATCAACGAAATCCTCGACATCTCCAAGCTTGAATCCGGGCAGATCGAACTGGACGACGTGCAGTTCGACCTCAACGCCCTGATCGACGACTGCCTGAGCATCTACCGCGCCAAGGCCGAGCAGCAGAACGTCGAGCTGATCAGCTTTATCCAGCCCCAGGTACCCCGCGTGATCAGTGGCGACCCCACGCGCCTGCGCCAAGCGATGCTGAGCCTGCTGGAAAACGCCCTGCAAAAAACCGATGAAGGCGAAGTGCTGATCGTGGTCGCCCTGGATGACCGCAGCAGCACGCCGCGCCTGCGCATTGCCGTGCAAGACAGCGGCATCCCGATGGAAGCCGCCGAGCGCGATGCCCTGCTGCACAGCGAACTGCACAGCAAGAACTTCCTCTCGGCCACCCGCTTGAGCGGGCACCTGGGGCTGGTCATTGCGCGCCAACTGATCCTGTTGATGAACGGCGAGTTCGGCATCAAGATCGGCGCCCAACAGGGCAGCACGCTGTGGCTGACCCTGCCGCTGGACCCGGAACGCCTGGAGCACCCGACCTCCGACCTCGACGGCCCGCTCAAGGGCGCGCGGGTGCTGGTGGTGGACGACAACGACACCTGCCGCAAAGTGCTGGTGCAGCAATGCAGCGCCTGGGGCCTGAACGTCAGCGCGGTGCCGTCGGGCAAGGAAGCCCTGGCGCTGCTGCGCACCAAGGCGCACTTGCGTGACTACTTCGACGTGGTGCTGCTGGACCAGAACATGCCCGGCATGACCGGCATGCAACTGGCGGCGAAGATCAAGGAAGACCCCAGCCTGAACCACGACATCCTGCTGATCATGCTCACCGGTATCAGCAACGCGCCGAGCAAGATCATCGCGCGCAACTGCGGGATCAAACGCATCCTCGCCAAGCCGGTGGCCGGTTACACGCTCAAGACCACCCTGGCCGATGAGCTGACCCAGCGCAACAAAGGCGGCGGTCAACCGCGTGCGGTGCTCAGCGCGCCGGAGCCCATCAGCGTGCCCAGCGACTTCCGCATCCTGGTGGCCGAAGACAACAGCATCTCCACCAAAGTAATCCGCGGCATGCTCGGCAAGCTCAACCTCAACCCGGACACCGCCAGCAACGGCGAGCAAGCGCTGGAGGCGATGAAGGCCCAGCGTTACGACCTGGTGCTGATGGACTGCGAAATGCCGATCCTCGATGGCTTCTCCGCCACCCAGCAACTGCGCGCGTGGGAAGTCAGCCATCAGCGCGTGCGCACGCCGGTGGTGGCGCTGACGGCGCATATCCTCTCGGAACACAAAGAGCGCGCACGCCAGGCCGGGATGGACGGACACATGGCCAAGCCGGTGGAATTGTCGCAGTTGCGTGAGCTGGTGGAGTATTGGGTGGCGCAGCGTCAGCAGCGGCTCGAACACGAACCCTCCTGACTTCAAATGCGCTCAAATGTGGCGGGGGAAATGTGAGAGGGGGCTTGCTCCCGATAGCAGTGTGACAGTCAGCTTATCTGTAACTGTTCCACCGCCATCGGGAGCAAGCCCCCTCCCACATTTGTTCTATGTCGCCTGTTAGACTCTGCGCACTTCTACTGCCACGAGCCGTCCCCATGCTCCACGTGTTATTCAGCGTTTACTTGAAGATGCTGGTGCTCTACAGCCCATTCTTCGTGCTGTCCTGCTTTATCAGCCTGACTCGCGGCTATTCCAGCAAGGAACGGCGACGCCTGGCCTGGAAAGTGGCGTTGGCGACCCTGGTGTCGAGCGTGCTGCTTTACCTGTTCGGTCGCGTGATTTTCAGTGTATTCGGCATCACCGTGGATGCGTTCCGCATCGGCGCCGGCAGTGTGCTGTTCATTTCGGCCCTGGGCATGGCCCAAGGCAAGTCGGCGGTGCAGACCGACAACGTGCAGCAGGACGTGACCATCGTGCCGCTGACCATCCCCCTCACCGTCGGCCCCGGCACCATCGGGGCCCTGCTGGTGATGGGCGTCAGCCAGCCGCACTGGGACGACAAGATCAGCGCCATCCTCAGCATTGCCCTGGCCAGCTTGACGGTGGGCGTGGTGCTGTACTTGTCCAACCGCATCGAACGCATTCTCGGCGACCAGGGCCTGCAGATTGTCAGCCGGCTGATGGGTTTGTTCGTGTGTGCCCTGGCCGCGCAAATCATCTTTACCGGGGTGCGCGGCTACCTGGTGCCTTAGATGCGGTATTTGGCGATCGCCAATTGCACCTTGTCGCCTGCGCTCTCACGCATCAATTGGATGGTTTTTTCGTTGACCACCGAGGTATTCAGCACCAGGCACGTCTGCCCGCTGAAGGCCTCGAACGAGGAACTGTCCCATTCCAGGAACGGCAACCCGACCTGTTTGCTTACCCCCTGGGTGCTGTAAGTCACCAGCACCATGGTCAACTCACCGTCCGTTTCGGCACAGGATGCCAGGCCGAAATCACCGCCCTGGTGCACCGTGCTGTTGCGCTTGAACAGTTCGAACGTCGCCGGCTGTTGCTTCAGCGCCTCCAGTGCATCGGCGGCCAGTTTCGGCAGCGCGCTGAGGATCGGCGCGGTCAGTGAAGTCGACGCCAGCATCGCGGCGATGATATTCAGCGCCGCCAGTTGCACCGTCAGGCCCCTGCCCACCTGGGAAACCCGCTCGAAGCGGCTGCGCACCGGCAGCCAGCCCAGGCTGATCATCACCTTGATAAATTCGTCGTACCAGGCCTCGGTGCCGCGCGAGACCTTCAACACATCACTCACATAGCTGCTGGCCAGCAGATAGCTTTTGCGGATGTATTCGCGGTTCAGCCCCGACAGCCCCTCGGCGAACGACATCACGCTGTTGTTGACCACCGCCGCGTTGCAATCGTCCTCCACGTCCAGCGGCAAGGAAGGCTGCCGGCCAGGTGCGCCCGGCAACTTGTAGGCGGCAATCAACTTGCGCCGTTTCGTACTGCTGATCCTTCTGTGATGTCGCTCCATTTTCAGTTCTCCAAGCACCCCAACATGGGGCTCGCCTCCACACTAGTCCAGCGGCTGGCAGGCTTTCCATACGACAAACAACCCTTGGCCGCGCCCGGTAAAACCCAGGGCCCAGCAACGACGCGGGGCGTCGGCAGGCGTTCCGGATTTCGTCGGCTAAAAAAGAAAAAGCCCCGCGCAACCGCAGGCCAATCCCTGGGTTACGCGGAGCTTTCCGGCCGCTGCCTGTGCGTTTTCAGCCGGCGGGTTTTTCGCCGTACCAGCGCGGCGTGTACACCCACTCACCGCCACCGGCACGGGGAAACGTGCAGGTGGTGGACGAGCCGATCAGCACCATGGTGCGCATGTCCACCTGCTCTGGCGTGAGTTGCCCCAGGGTGGTGACGCGCAGGGTCTGGCCGAGGCGGCCAATGTCGCGTCCAAGCACCACCGGTGTGTCGGCCGTGCGGTGCCGGGCGACGATCTCCAGGGCGCGCCCCAGTTGCCACGGCCGCGCACGCGAGATCGGGTTGTAGAACGCCAGGGCCAGGTCGGCCCGGGAGGCGAGGTCCAGGCGCGTTTCGATGATCGACCACGGCTTGAGGTTGTCCGACAGCGACATCACGCAGAAGTCATGCCCCAACGGCGCGCCGGCCTGGGCGGCGGTGGCCAGGGACGCCGAGACGCCCGGCAGGATTTGCAGCTCGACCTGATGCCACGCCGGGTCGCTGGAGTCGTGCAAGGCCTCGATCACCGCCGCGGCCATGGCGAACACGCCGGGGTCGCCGGACGACACCACCACCACCGAACGCCCAAGGGCTGCCAGTTCAAAGGCGTGGCGAGCGCGTTGCATCTCTTCGCGATTATCGGTGCAGTGCTGCACCTGATCGTCGCGGAACGGCCCGGCCATGCGCACATAGGTTTCATAGCCCAGCACATCGGTGCAACGCGCCAACTCGGCCTTCACCGCCGGCACCATCAAGTCGGCGGCGCCAGGGCCCAGGCCGATCACGGCGAGGCGGCCACGGGCGCGGCCGACGTGCGCGACGTCCAAAGGCTGTTCGGCCACGGTGATGACGATGTCCGCCTCTTGTTCCACGGCGGCAAAGCGCAGCGGCACCGCCAACGCCAGTGCCGCTTCATGCAGCGATGCGTCGGCCATCTGCGTGTCGCTGGCCAACAGGCACGCCAGGGATTGCACGGCGAGGCCGGCGTCGCGTAACGCCGTGCGTACGCGCTCGGCCAACTGCGCACCCGGCTTGCAGGTCACGCACACCGTCTTCGGATAGATCAGCAATTCGTTGGCAGCGGGCACACGCTCGACACTGCTCACGTGAATCGATAAATGCGCTTGCTGATCCTGGGGCAAATTCACTTGATCCAACCACGGCGCTGCCCCTTCGATACGCACGGACTCGCCGGCCAGCAGGTCGGAGACGAAGCGCTTGCCCAGTTCCAGGTCAGCCAACTCATAGCCCGCCGGCGGGTTGAGCAGGCAGGTGCCGAAACGCAGCTCGCCGCTGGTGGTGATCGCCGCGCGCACGTCCAATGCCGCAGCGATTTCACGCGCCATGCCGTTCACCCCGCCCAGGCCGCCGAGTAACGGCACCACGGCGCTGCCGTCTTCAGCCACGGCCAGCACGGCGGGTTCTTCGCCTTTTTCCAGCAGCAGCGGCGCCAGGGTGCGGATCACGATACCGGCGGCGCACAGCGCGATCAGCGGCGTGCCTTGCTGGTAAAGCTGGCGCAGGGTCGCGCCGAATTCGTTGTAGGTGCGGTCGGCCCCCTCAACCCGGCCGGCCAGACCGTGGATCAGCGCCCCGGGGTAAACCTGCTGGATCGTGCGCGCGGTGGCCAGGCTGCCCTGGCCCAGAATGACAATCGCCGGGCTCATCAACCTTGCCACCGTTCACCGGGCACGATGATCAGCGAGAAGTACGGTGAGGACATCGGCTCCACCTGATCCAACGGCACGATTTTCTGGTTGGCCATGGTTGCGCGCTCCACATACAGCGCGCGCTCGGCCAGGCCAAGTTCTTCCAGTACCTGGCGCACCTTGGGGAAGTTGCGCCCCAGTTTCATGATCACCGCCGCATCGGCATCCGCCAGGCGGCGCTTGAGGTCGTCATGGGGCAACACGCCCGACAGCACCGACAGGCTCTGGTTGCGATACACCAGCGGCGCGCCGAGCACCGAAGCGCCGCCGAGCATCGAGCACACGCCGGGGATGACCTGGGCTTCGTAGCGTTCGGCCAGACGGTCGTGCAGGTACATGTAGGAACCGTAGAAGAACGGGTCACCCTCGCAGATCACCGCCACATCGCGGCCGGCGTCCAGGTGCGCGGCCACGTCGAGGCTGGCGCTGTCGTAGAAGTCGCTGATCACTTGTTCGTAGGACAGCGGCGCCGGCAGGGCTTCGGTGGTCACCGGATACACCAGCGGCATCAGCGTCTGCTGGGGCACCAGGTGGTCCTCGATGATGCCGAAGGCGTTGCCCTTCTTGCCCTTGGCCACGAAGTACGCCACCACCGGCGATTCGCGCAGCAGGCGCAGGGCCTTGAGGGTAATCAGTTCCGGGTCGCCGGGGCCCACGCCCAGGCCGATCAAACGTCCGCGTGCCGGCATTATTCGACCTCCGTGGCGAGGGCGTTGACGGCCGCGGCGGCCATCGCGCTGCCCCCCAGGCGCCCCTGCATGATCACGAACGGCACGCCACGGCTGTCAGCGGCCAGCATCGCCTTGGATTCGGCGGCGCCGACGAAACCCACCGGAAAACCGAGGATCAACGCCGGTTTCGGCGCGCCGGCGTCGAGCATTTCCAGCAGGTAGAACAAGGCGGTCGGCGCGTTGCCGATCACCACCACGCTGCCTTCCAGGTGCGGGCGCCACAGCTCCAGGGCCGCGGCGGAACGGGTGTTGCCCAGCTCGCGCGCCAGCTCGGGCACGCTGTCGTCGCGCAGGGTGCAGATCACGGCGTTATTGGCCGGCAGGCGCGCGCGGGTCACGCCCTCGGAGACCATCCGCGCATCGCACAGGATCGGCGCGCCGGCGGCCAGTGCCGCGCGCCCGGCCTTGCCCGCGCCCTCGGAAAACTGCAGGCCGTCGATGGCCTCGACCATACCGCACGCATGAATCACCCGCACCGCGAGTTTTTCCAGGTCGACCGGGATGCGCTCCAACTTGGCTTCCGCGCGAATAATGGCAAAGGAGTTGCGATAGATCTCCTGACCGTCGCGGATGTAATCAATCATCGGTGTGGCTCCGTGGGTGAGCGCGCAGCAGGGCGCTCGCCGCTTCAATGGAAAGGGTGCGCGCGTGCAGCCGGCCGAAACCTGTGTGGGCTGCGTCGCGAAAATAGAGGTCATAGCGGCCGGGGCTCACCGCCAGCAACGTGACCGGCGCCACGTGCGCGGCAGCGCAAGAGCGCGGGCAGCCGGACAGGTGCACGGCGTGGCCCGGTTGCAGGGCGGCCAGTTGCAGCGCGTCGGCCTTGGTGTCGGCCAGGGCTTTGCCGCAGCCGCTGGAGCCGGTGCAGGCGATCAAGCGCGCCAGGGGCTGGTCGCGGGTGCAGAGGAAGCCCAACTGCGCCAGCCCTTCGGTCACGGCGTCGGGACGGCTGACGTTGGGGAGCAATACGCCCTGCCAGGGTGTAAAGCGCAACGTACCGTCGCCGTACTCACTGGCCAACCGCGCCGCGCCCCGCAGCGTGTGCGAATCCAATCGACCCAGGGGCGCGACGGCGGCGACGTAGACCTGATCCTGCTGGCGCTGTGGATAACTTCCCAGGTGCAGTAAAGCGCTACTGGCCGGGCGTTTGAAGCCATCCGCCGAGAGCAGCGGCAGGCTCAGGCCGCTCAGGAAGTTATCCACAGCCAGGTGGCGCATACGGGTTTGCGTCGGGGTTGCCAGGTCGAGAAACCGCTCCAGCACCGCCACCACCAAGGCATGGCCCAGCTCCAACGGCACGGCCGCCAGTGGCGCATCCCGCCCCGGGCAACCGGCGAGGCCGAACGCCAACAGGGTCTGGCCATCGCGCTCGAATGCCGACAGCCACAGGTCATGGTGATGTTCGAGCATCGCCAGGGCTTCACCGCCATCCAGTTGCACGGCGAACTTGGCCGACAGCTCATGAAAGCGCGGATTATTGTCCAGCGTGGCGAGGATCTGCGCGGCCAGCGGGCGGGTGTCGAACAGCATCTGCGGGTCGATACCGGCGCTGGGGCTGAGCATCAGGTTGCGGACGTCGTCACCGGCGGCGTTACGGGGGCCCAGGCCGGCGGCCAGGAGCCGTGCGATCAAGGCGTCCTGCTCGGCGCCGATCCCACGGATCTGCAGGTTGGCGCGGTTGGTCGCCTCGATCACCCCGCCGGCATAGGCCTGGGCCGCGTCCGCCACGGCGTTGGCTTGCGCGGCGCTGATCGAGCCGCCCGCCAGTTTGATCCGGCAAATGCCGCCGTCCAGCGCCTGGACGATACGCAGCAACCCCGGACAAGCCGAGGGGCGCAAGGTGTTCAGAGCGGGCGTTGGGTTCACGGGGCTACCGGTTGGCGGGTCAAGGCGCGGTATTATGCCTGCTTTGTCCGGCGGCATGAAAAGCCTGCCCGTCGGATGTCGCTCAAGGAATCCATATGTCGCCCTGGCTGACGGTTGTAGGCATCGGTGAAGACGGCTTCAAGGGCCTGGGCAGAAATGCCCGGCACGCCCTGTTGCGCGCCTCGCGGATCATAGGTGGCCAACGCCAGTTGGACCTGTTGCCACTGTGCATTGGCGGTGAGCGCCATGTGTGGCCGAGCCCGTTTTCCCTGGAACCGGTATTGGCGCGGCGCGGCGAACCGGTGTGCGTGCTGGCCAGCGGCGATCCGATGTTCTATGGCGTCGGTGCCAGTTTGGCGCGACAAGTGGCGGCTGAAGAGCTGCTGATTTTGCCGGCGCCTTCGTCGGTGTCGTTGGCCGCGGCGCGCCTGGGCTGGCCGTTGCAGGACGTGGTGAGCTTGTCCGTGGTGGCCCGGCCCCTGGCGGCGCTCAATGCCCATCTGGCCAGCGGCGTGCGCTTGCTGGTGCTGAGCAATGACGGCGGCAGCCCGGCCTTGATCGCGGCGTTATTGGCAGAGTCCGGGTTTGGGCCGAGCCGGTTGACGGTGTTCGAACACCTGGGCGGCGCGCATGAGCGGCGGATCGACGGATTGGCTGACGATTGGCAGCACGCGCGTGTCGCCGATTTGAATCTGGTCGCCATCGACTGCCTGGCCGCCCATGACACACCCCGCCTGTCGCGCTTGGCCGGGCTGCCGGACTCAGCCTTCCAGCACGACGGCCAACTGACCAAACGCGACGTGCGCGCCATGACCCTCGCGCGCCTGGCGCCGATGCCCGGCGAACTGCTGTGGGACGTGGGCGCGGGCAGCGGCTCCATCGGCATCGAATGGATGCGCGCGCATCCGAGCTGCCGCGCCCTGGCGATCGAGGCCGATGCCGGGCGCCAAGGCCTGATCGAACACAACCGCGATGCCCTCGGCGTGCCCGGTTTGCAACTGATTCGCGGCAAAGCCCCGGCCGCGTTGCTAGGCCTGGAAGCACCGGACGCGATCTTCATCGGCGGCGGCGTGACCCGCGAGGGCGTGCTCGACACCTGCTGGCAACACCTACGCCCCGGCGGTCGGCTCGTCGCCAATGCCGTGACCCTGCAAAGCGAAATGACCCTGATGGCCTGGCGCGCCGAACACGGCGGCGAACTGACCCGTATCCACGTGGCCCAGGCCCAGCCGCTGGGCGAGTTCGACACCTGGCGCCAGGCACTGCCGATCACCTTGCTGGACGTGGTCAAGCCACTATGAAACGTATCCTGCTGCTCGGCGGCGTGACCGAAGCACTGGCCATTGCGCGAACACTGGGCCCGGAGCATATCTACAGCCTCGCCGGTGTGGGCCGCGTGCCCACCGATCTGACGTGCCAGGTGCGTGTGGGCGGCTACGGCGGCGTTGAAGGATTGGCGCAGTTCGTTCGCGATCAACACATCAGCCTGATCCTCGACGCGACCCATCCCTATGCGGCGCAGATCAGCCGCAATGCCGCCGAGGCTGCAAGGGCGTGTGGCGTGCCGTGCTGGGCGTTGCGCCGACCGGCGTGGCAGCCGCAGGCGGGGGATGACTGGCGTGAAGTGAATGATTGGGCCGAGTTGATCGCCGCGTTGAAACCGTTCAAGCGCCCACTGTTCACCCTGGGCCGCGAGCCGTTGCAGCACCTTGAGGAAATCCCCGCCGAGCAATTCTGGACCTTGCGCGCGCTGGATGTGTATCCGGGGAATGAGCGTTGTGAAGTGATCGGCGCGCGTGGGCCGTTTCTGGTCGACGACGAGCGGGCGTTGTTTGAGCGGCGGGGGATTGATGTGCTGATCAGCAAGAACAGCGGCAGCACGGCCACCGAGCCTAAGCTTGAAGTGGCGCGTGAACGGGGGGTGCCGGTATTGGTGTTGAAAAGGCCGGTGTTGGCTGGGGTGGATCGGGAGTTCACCACAGTGGCGGCGGCCTTACAGGCAATCCACCCTCGCTGAACAACACCGGTTCAATGTGGGAGCAAGCCCCCTCCCACATTTGAACTGAGTTACTCGTTACTCGCGGCTAAAGTCTGTTCGACCCAGTCATGCACCCGATCAGCCAACAACTGCGCCAGCTCGATCAACTGCGCAACACCCAGCAACTCTTCTCGTTTCGTTCCTTCCAGATCAAAGGCCAGGTCGCAGCTCAGCGCATTGGCCGAGGCGAGTGTTTCGCGGAGGTTGACCAGCAGGTCTTCGGTGTCGATGCCATCGGCCACGGTGAACAGCCGGACGGGGGGATTGGGGGTGGGTTTAATCATTGTGGGGCTCCTTAATCTAAGTGGAGCTGCCACTGATCGCCGCGACGCGATGGGGGGTGGCAGCTGTACGCAGGTTCGCGGACCGGAGATCAAGGAAGCCGGCATACCCGAAGGTATCCCGCGCACAGCCACCATAGCGCCGCACAGTAGACGATAAAAAAGCGTCAACTTAAAGCAGGCCATGCTCAATCAATCCGGGCCGCGACGCCCGACCGCTACATTTGCAGCGGTGTACGGAGACTAGGGACCGAGTGTCCTAGGGGCAACCTCAAATCCTTGTCGGAGGTTTCTGCTCGTAGGAATAACCAGCCAAACAGCTAGCTAGTTGGCATCCCTCTAAAAGACGAATCTACCTACCAACACTTCCGAACCAGCTGGCTGGTTCAGCTAAAAGCCCCCGCCCTAACCTCCCCTCTCGCGGTTTTGCATCAGCATCCGCGAGAGGGATGCGCTGTTTTCACAGCGCGTCGCAACTTGCCATTCTGTATCCCAAGGGATACGATCAAAAATGATTCGCTTCATGAGATCAGCCCCGATAGGTGGCGATAAATCAACGCAAAAACGCGACATCCTGCGCGCTAAACAGATGGCAGATGAATTTGAAAAAAGGAGTGAGTCATGACTGAATTTAGAAATTTCGACATAGCAGAACACCTAAAAACACCGGAGGACATGGCCGAGTATCTTGAAGCTTCTTTCGAAGAAGACTCCGGCGACGGATTACTTATTCGTTCAGCCCTCAACAATATCGCCCGCGCCCAAGGCATGACCCAAGTAGCCCGCGACGCCGGTCTCGGACGCGAAAGTCTGTACAAAGCCCTCTCCAGCACTGGTAATCCTGAGTTCGCGACTATCATGAAAGTCATGAAAGCGTTGGGCCTCAAGCTTCATGCCACAGCGATCTGATAGCACTGCGACACCAAACCACACCGCCTCTTTTTACTTATCCCCCCCGATCAGGCTAAATACGCCCCTGATCGTTTAACCCTACGGATTGTCCGCCATGGCCCGTCAACGCTTCGCAATTGCCTGGATCGCCTGCCTTGCAGTGCTGTTCAATGCGTTTGCCATGCCGTTGGCCAGTGCGATGCAGCCGTCCCAGGACCCTGTGCAGCAATTGCTGTGGGGCAGTTTTTGTTCGGCCAATAGCGCCAGCCTGAAGACGATCGCCCTGGGCAAACTGGACCTTCCGGCACCGCAGCAGGACGAGCATTCGGCCATGCAGCATTGCTGGTGCTGCTCGGGCTCGCCGTCGCTGGTGGCGTTGCCGGGGCATGTGCCGCAGTTGTATGTCACGCGTTTCGATGCATTCCAGAGCCTGCCGCCCCCTTCATTGGCGTCCCCGACACCGCGCCAGCAATGGCCGAGCCTCAACCCCCGCGCCTCTCCAACGGTCTGATGTTTCTTCGCAAGTGAACTGCGTTTAGAACCGTTCTGGAGAACTGCCATGCTCAAATCTTCCCTGCTTCTGGCCGCGTTGCTGCTGCCGGTGTTCAGTGCTGCCCATGCCGCCGACTACAAGGCCGGCGACCTGTTGGTCAGCGATCCCTGGTCCCAGGAGTTGCCGCCCAACGCGCCCACCGTCGCGGCGTACTTCGTGATTCATAACACCGGGCCAACCCCCGACCGCCTGCTCAGCGCCGACACCCCCGTGGCGGACAAGGCCGAGTTGCATGAGCACGTGATGCAAGGTGCGCTGATGAAGATGCAGCAGGTGCCCAGCGTTGCCGTGCCAGCCAAGGGCGACTTGACCTTCGCGCCCATGGCCTATCACGTGATGCTGCTGGGCCTCAAGGACCGCAGCGTGCTGGCCGACGGCAAGCAATTCCCGCTGACGCTCACCTTTGAAAAAGCCGGCAAGGTCGAGGTGCAAGTCTCGGTGCAGAAAGCGCCGCCCATGACCGGCCACGAGCACATGCACGCTCAGTAAGCCAACCTCGATGGGCGCCCCTCGCGCCAGGTCAGTTCCACGCCGTCGCCTGATGCGCGGCAGTTGGATCAGCCTGTTCGCCATGCTGATGATCTTTATCGGTCCGCTGATTTCCCAAGCGATGCCGATGGATCATCACGCCGGCATGTCCATGGACATGCCGAGCTGCCATGGCGAACCGCAACCGAAAAAATCCCCCGACGAACACCACGTTCTCTGGGAAAAGTGCGGCTATTGCAGCCTGCTGTTCAGTTGCCCGGCCCTGCCCGGCAGCGTGGCCTTCATCCCCCTCGGCGCGCCACCGCCGGCCAACGCCCTCCCCCCCGCCCCGCGCCTGGGCCATGCCCGGCAGAGCATCTTCCCCGGCGCCCGCAGCCGCGCGCCGCCCAGCCTCTCGTAAACACTTAACAGCGTTACTTCACCCCGGCCGACTTCAGATAGACAGCCGCAGGCTGCTGGCCGTGTTGTTTACGATTGATTGATGGAATTTGTCATGTCCAGGTTTTCTGCTGATACCCGTTTGGGCTATACCCCCGTGCTCGCCGTTTTATGCGGCGCACTCCTGGCGCCCCAGGCCCAGGCTGACGAGACTGAACTGAGCCCCACCGTGATCACCGCGATCGCCCCCAGCTCGCCGCTGACCGTGACCACCAACCCCAAAGACCCGCGCCAACCGGTGCCCGCCAGCGATGGCGGCGATTACCTCAAGACCATCCCCGGCTTCGCCCTGGTGCGCAACGGCGGCACCAATGGCGACCCGGTGCTGCGCGGCATGTTCGGTTCGCGCCTGAATATCCTCACCAACGGCAGCATGATGCTCGGCGCCTGCCCCGGCCGGATGGACGCGCCCACTTCGTACATTTCCCCGGAAACCTACGACAAGCTCACCGTGATCAAAGGCCCGCAAACCGTGCTGTGGGGGCCAGGCGCTTCCGCTGGCACGGTGCTGTTCGAGCGCGAACCGGAACACTTCGGCGAGCTCGGCACGCGACTCAACGCCAGTGTGCTGGTCGGCTCCAACGGGCGCTTCGACAAGGTCATCGACGCCGCTGCCGGTGGCCCGCTGGGCTATGTGCGGGTGATTGGCAACCAGGCCCACTCCGACGATTACAAGGACGGCAACAACGACACCGTCGCCTCGCGCTACGACAAGTGGAATGGTGACGTCGCCGTCGGCTTCACCCCCGACGCCGACACCTTGCTGGAACTCACCGCCGGCCGTGGCGATGGCGAAGCGCGCTACGCCGGACGCAGCATGGACGGCTCGCAGTTCCTGCGCGAAAGCCTGGGGCTGCGTTTCGAGAAATCCAACATCGGCGAGGTGCTCGACAAGGTCGAAGCCCAGGTCTACTACAACTACGCCGACCACGTGATGGACAACTACAGCCTGCGCACGCCGTCCGGCACAGGGATGATGGCCGGACCCATGGCCTCCAACGTCGACCGCCGCACCCTCGGCGCCCGCATCAAGGCCACCTGGCGCTGGGCCGATGTGCAGTTGATCGGCGGCCTGGACGCGCAGACCAACGAGCACCGCCAACGCAGCAGCATGGGTATCGATACCTACAAGGATCTGCCCAGGGTCAAGGACGCCAACTTCCACAACTACGGCGTGTTCGGCGAACTCACCTGGTACGCCGCCGACCGTGATCGCCTGGTCACCGGTGCGCGCGTGGACCGCGCTTCCGCCAGGGACTTCCGCCAGACCCTCGGCTCCGGCATGAGCGCCCGCGCCAACCCGACCGCCGACGACACCCGCGCCGATACGCTGCCCTCCGGTTTCGTGCGCTATGAACATGACCTGGCCGACACCCCCACCACGGTCTACGCCGGCCTGGGTCATTCGGAACGCTTCCCCGACTACTGGGAACTGTTTTCCCCCAACACCGGCGCGGTCGGTTCGGTGAATGCCTTCGACGGCGTGAAGCCAGAGAAAACCACCCAGCTCGACTTCGGCGCGCAATACAAAACCGCCGACCTCGAAGCCTGGGCCTCGGGCTACTTCGGCCAGGTGCGTGACTTCATCCTGTTCGATTACCAGACCGGCATGATGGGCACCACCTCCCAGGCACGTAACGTGGATGCGCGGATCATGGGCGGCGAACTCGGCGCGGCCTACAAGCTGACGCAAAACTGGAAGGCCGACGCCACCCTCGCCTACGCCTGGGGCAAGAACAGCAGCGACGGCAAGGCGCTGCCACAGATGCCGCCGCTGGACGCGCGTTTCGGCCTGACCTACAGCGAAGACGACTGGAGCGCCGGCGCGCTGTGGCGCGTGGTCGCCGCGCAAAACCGCATCGACCAGAACAAGGGCAACGTGGTCGGCAAGGACTTCGGCAAAAGCGGCGGCTTTGGTGTGTTCTCGCTGAACGGCGCGTACCGCATCAATAAAAACTTCAAGGTCAGCACCGGCGTCGACAACCTGTTCGGCAAAGCCTACGCCGAGCACTTGAACCTGGCCGGCAACGCCGGGTTCGGCTACCCATCCAACGACCCGCAGGCCATCAAGGAGCCGGGGCGCACGCTGTGGACCAAGCTCGACATGAGCTTCTAAAAGCATCGGGAGCAAGCCCCCACAACTGGTATGCATTCCAAATGTGTGTGGGGCTTGCTCCCGATAGCGGTGTAACTGACTCAAAAAAACTCAAGCCTTGCGGAACACTCTGATGACCACTCAAAAAGTTTCCTTCTACAACCTGGCCTGGCGTTGGCATTTCTACGCCGGCCTG
This sequence comes from Pseudomonas sp. MPB23, assembly GCF_046605395.1. Lineage (NCBI taxonomy): Bacteria > Pseudomonadati > Pseudomonadota > Gammaproteobacteria > Pseudomonadales > Pseudomonadaceae > Pseudomonas > Pseudomonas sp. MPB23. The sequence goes on from NZ_CP176771.1 coordinate 138,685, forward strand.
TTCGTCGCACCGTTCATGGTGCTGCTGGCCCTGACCGGCATCATCTACCTGTTCAAACCCCAGCTCGACCCGCTGATGTACGGCGACCTGCTGACCGTCCCCGCCGCCGAACACACCCTCAGCGCCGACGCGCTGTTGCAACGCGCCCAGGCGGCCTTTCCCCAGGGCAAAATCAGCAAATACCTGCCTCCGGTCGACGCCACCCACAGCGCGCAGTTCGTGATGCACGACGGCGGCCGCGAAGTGACGGTATTCGTCGATCCGTATCGCGGCACCGTGCTCGGCGAGCAGGACGCGAAAAACAACCTGCAAGCCATCGCCCGCGCCCTGCATGGCGAGCTGATGATCGGCACCCTCGGCGACCGCCTGATAGAACTCGCCGCCGGCTGGGGCGTGATGCTGGTGGTGTCCGGCCTGTACCTGTGGTGGCCGCGCGGCAAGTCGGCGGCCGGGGTGTTGTGGCCGCGCTTCAATCGCCGTGGCCGCGTGTTCTGGCGCGACCTGCATGCGGTCGTCGGTTTCTGGGGCGCGGCGTTCCTGCTGGCGATGCTGCTCAGCGGCATGGCCTGGACCGGCTTCTGGGGTAAGCAATACGCCGAGCTGTGGAATCGCTTTCCCGCCGCTATGTGGAACAACGTGCCGCAGTCCGACCAGCAGGCGCGGGTGCTCAACACCGCGACGCAACAGACCGTGCCCTGGGCCCTGGAAAACACGCCGATGCCGATGTCCGGCGACCACGCCGAACACATGAAGCACGGCGCGATGCACACCGCCCCCGCCGCACCCACCGTGAGCCTGCAACAAGTGGTCGACCTGGCTACCTCGCGCCAGGTCGAGCCCGGCTACAGCATCACCTTGCCCACCACCGCCTTGGGCGTGTTCACCGTCTCGGTGTTCGCCGACGACCCACGCAACGACGCCACCTTGCATGTGGATCAGTACAGCGGCAACGTCCTCGCCGATGTGCGTTGGGTCGACTACAACGGCGTGGCACGCGCCACCGAGACCGGGGTGATGCTCCACGAAGGCAAGCTGTTCGGCTGGGTCAACCAACTGATCGTGCTGCTGATCTGCCTGATGATCCTGCTCAGCGCCGTGAGTGGCGTGGTCATCTGGTGGAAGCGTCGCCCCCAGGGCGGGCTGGGGGTCCCGCCGTTGCGCCATGACTTGCCGAAGTGGAAAACCGCGATGGCGATCATGCTCGGGCTGGCGATTGTTTTTCCGTTGGTGGGCGCCTCGCTGATCCTGGTGTGGGTATTGGATCGCCTGGTCTTCGCACGTTTTTTCAACCCGCGTTCGCCTGCCTCGGGCTCCGCCTGAAGCAGACGTGCGGCAGCGGTTTACAGCTCGTCGCGATCGCGCAGTTGCAAGGGCTCGTCCGTCTGTGGCTCATCGGTCCGTATCCCGTTGCGGCTGTCGGTTTGCATCTCGGAGAACAGCCCTTCGCTGTGCCAATAGGCATCGCGGTCGAGCACAGACAACTGACCAACGCCAGCCAGTTGGTCGAAAAACTCAATGAGTTTGAGGTTGGGCCCCGACGCCATCAGTTGGTTTTCCAACGGTGAAAAACCCGGCACGTATTTGAGCAGCGCGCCGCCACGGGTCACCAGGTACAGGCTCGTCGACGCCTGTCGCTGGGCCTTGAGGATGCGGATGAAATCACTCAGGACCGACAGCTCGATAAAGTGGCTGGCCAGCGCTTCATCCCTGGACGCCTCACTGCCGGCGGGCACCTTGTCTCTATAAATCAACTGCGCGCCGATCACCCGGTAGAGGTCCGGAAAATCCGGAAAAGGCGCCGGCCCGCCGACCGGCCGCGAGATCGGCTGCACCGGCCCGGACGGCCCGGTGTAGAACAGGCGAAACAGACGCGTGGCGTCCAGCCCCGGCCACAACGGCAGCGTGGTGATGAAAGACGAATCGCTTGGGTTGGCCAGCACCGCGGCGACATAGTTGTGGCCCATGCGCGTGGACAGTCGACGTTGCACGTAGCGGGCGGCATCGTCCGCGTGGGAGAACAGCGGGCCGCAGCCCATCGGGTAATCGACAAACCCCTCTGCGCTGCCTGGCTTCCACTCGGGCGTGATCCGCCGCGTGCCGGCCCACACCGAGCCCTCGACCAACACGTCGAGGTTGCCGTGTTGCGCCAGGTCACGCACATAGTCAAGCACGCTGATGTTGCCCTCGTGCAGCTTCTGGCGCAGCGTCGGGAAATGGCTGCGCGAATCCATCATTTCTTCAGTGTCCAGGTACTGATAGCGGATCAACGCCCCCTCCGGGCAGGACACGTACAGCGACAGGGTTTTGCCCTTCACGCCACGGCGTGAGAAGCGAATGCCGTTGTCGATGTCCAGGGGCGAATGGAACGTCCGCTCATGGGGATCCTGCCCCGGTGTCAGGTTCTGGAGCGCGGCGCACAGATAGAGGCCTTCCAGCACATAGCCCTGGGGCAACAGGCCGTTGGGGAACACCTGCGTGTACTTCCAATAACTGCCGCGCACCAGCGGCATCGTCACCATGTACTGCTCTTTGCGCGCGGCCTTGAACACGTAGCCGAACTGCAGCGCGCTACCGTATTGGCACTGCTCGTGGGCATAACGTACGGCCGCCTCTTCCTGGGCGAACACCGGGCTGAACGCTGGCTCCGCCTGGGCGCTTTCAATCTCGATCGCCGCCGCGCGATAAGCGTTGGGGACAAACCCCAGGACCAACCGCGGCGCGCCCCAGACCTTGCTGCCCTCCACCACGCGCAAGCTGCCGGCCTCGCTCAAGCGCCGTACGAACGCCTCCGGCTTGAGCTCTCCGGCACGAATCTGTTGCTCGAGCCTGTTCTCCAGGCGGTCCTCCCGTACCAGGTTCAAGGGCCGCAACTCGTCCTTGAGCGCCTTCTCCAGTGCCGTGTCGCTGCGGCTGTAGCTGAGGATGCAACCGTCGGAGCCGAACAGGTACTCGCGGGTCAGGTGGGTGTCGGCGACGGCCAGCGCGGCGCCGATCACTCGGGTCGAGAGCATGTTGCGGTAGATGTCCCGTTGCGTGGCGTCCAGGGCAAACGGCAGTTCGCGACCGGGGCTTGAGCGATAGCGCGCCACCAGGGTATGGGCCGCCGGAAAGCCGCCCAGGCCCACGATTTCATCGGGAAAAATCCAGGTGTGATCGAAGTCTTCGCTGGGCACGCTCACCGGTTCGGTGGCGACGAACAGGCCGTCGGGACGTTTGAGAATCAGGCCGCCGAACAGCCGTCGGGCATTGGCGGCCGTGAGCCGGGAACGCGCATAACGTGCGGCGTCGTCCTGATCGTTGAACACCGGCCCCAAACGGCGGCGGTTGAAATGCGCGTAGGGTCGCCATTGCGCAGCGTCTTTGCTCACCGCGCCCCGGCGATCCCAGCATTGGCTGGAGTACAACACCGTCAGGTCGCCCGATTGCGCCATCGCCGTCACGTAACGGCGAATATCCAGGGTGCCGCTGCGCAGGCGCATGCCCTGCACGCTGACTTCCTCGCCCTCCTCCCCGCCGCTGAACAACGACGTTTCGGCTGGCTGATAGCGCAACAGCGCGCCTTCAAGGGTCGACAGATACACCGGCAACACGCCGCCGGCCGAGGCGCGCGGCAGATAGCGCACGTCTTGCTCGGCGCGTTGCAACCGCTGCGGCGTGGCGAAGAATCGGGTCAGCCAGGCCGCGGTGGACGGCAGGCCGCTGGGCAGCCATTGCTGGGAATAGAGCAACCCGGCCATCACGAACCCATGGGTAAAGTCACCGCCATTCAAATAGGCCGCGCCGAGGGATGAATCACTCAACCATCGGCCGGACGCCTGAGGCGCCAGTTCGCTGACCACGTACTCGTTTTTTTGCGGGTGCTTGAGCAGGTACGCGGTGTACCCCTCGATATCCAGGTTGCGCCCATGCCCGCGCACGTGGGCGTTGATCGCCGCCGCGTCGAGGGTTTTGAACACGGCACTCAGCGCCGGGGTTTGCGGTGGGGTTTCGGCGTAGTCGAAATTCGGCGTCCAGTCGTCGTAGACCCGCAGGCGTGGCCCCCACAACCGCGTGCGCGCAACCACCCGCAATTCGCCCGCATCCGCCAGGCGCGTGACGATGTTTTCAGGCTTGAGCGCGCCGCGTTCCAGGCGCCGGTAATACCCATCGACGCTGGGCTCGCGCGAGGTGTTGGCCAGCACCAATGCTTCATTCTGCGAACCGCTGGGGATATAGCAGATCAGGCTGTTGGGTGAGCCGCTCAAGTACGCGGGCAGCCCGGAGCGGATCACCGAGCGGATGTCCCGGTCGCTGAACATCGTCGCGCTGATTTCCAGGTCGGTCATGCTCCAGCCCAGTCGCCGCCAACGTTCCAATTCATCCTGGGACAGCGGCGGGTGGGAACTGTAGCGCGCATGGATGACATGGCCGGCCGGCGGTACCAGCAACCCGTTGCCCGGCGCCGACAGCAGCAGGTCACCGGCAAATCCGTCGCCGTGCACACGCACCGGTTCAGTGAACACGAAGCGCTGGTCGGGACGCCGCAGGATGTAGCCGGCATAGATCGCTTCGCGCCGCACGCCGATGCGCTCGTGGGCATGCCGCGCGGCGTCGTCGGCACTCAGGAAGGTAGCGTCGACCGTCGCACTCTTGGTGCCCAGCGGCAGGGTTTCACTGGCGTACAACAAGCCCAGGGTGTTCCACAGCCGACCGACCTGCAGCACGGTCAGCTCGCCCGCGTGAATGACCCGCTGCACGAACGCCCGGGGTGACAGCGAACCGTCCATCAAGGCCGCCTGGTTACCGTTATCGGTCACCGTGCCGTCGGCGGCCACACTGAACAGCTCGCTGGCCGCGCCGGGGGCGGGCGCTTGCCACTGCAACAGCGCCTTGTCGGCGGTGTGCAAGAACAGTTTCAAGCCCATCCCGGCCATCTGCAGGCCCTGGGTGGAGGCCGCCTGGTTCATCGCCGTGACCAGTAGCTGTGGGCTGACAAAGCGCTTGTACAGCCAGGGTTCGGTAGCGGGCAACGGCATGTCGGCCAGTGGCGCAGGGGCGTAATAAAAGCCCACCAGGCGGTAGTTGGAGGGCAACCGGGGCTGGCCGTTATCGCGCAGCGGGAACAGCCCGGTCAGCGAAGCGCCCAGGGCGGTGGGCTCGGTGGCGATATAGGTCGACGAGGTCAGGTGCTTGAGCACAACCCCCTGATAGCCGCTCTGGCGCAAGCGCGCCACAACGTTCAAGGCCACCAGCACGGCCGCCTGCGCAGTGCCTACCGCCGGGGTGAAAAACGGTTGTTCCTGCACGTCGCTGACCGGACTGCGCAAGGTCCATCCCTGGGAGACTTTGCCGCGCACACCGCCCCACACCGGCGACGGTACCACCACACGCAGTTCGCCGGCTTGCGCCAGCCGCCAGACCGCCCCTTCGAACGTGCTGAACTCGACTAACGGCACCGTGCCCAACAGTTGGGCCTTGAGGTTGGCTTCCTCAGCCGAACCGCTGCTCACGTACTTGAGCAGCGCGTTCGGTGCCCCCGACAGGTAATGCACCCGCGCGAAGTCGCGATGGGTGATGGCGAACACCTGGTCGGCATTGGAGTAAAAACTGTTGAACAGCTCGACCTGATCCGCCGTGAAGCTGGGGTTGAACTGTTTTATCGGCCCATCGTTGGCCGGATGGGAGTGATAGAGCCCATGGCATTCATAGCCATCAGGTGCGATGAAGTCGTCCTCATCGTCCCGCGCCAGGATCGTGCCGAAATCGAACAGCGCCTGGTCGCCACTGACCGGCGGCGTGGCGAAGTAACGGTTGCCACGCTTGAGCACGAGGCCGCCATACTCTCTGTCGCGGCGTGTGCCGATCTGGTTGTGCGCCCAACGGGCGGCGTCATCGGGGGTGATGAAGGACGGCCCCACCACCACCGGCGGGATGTTGGAAAAGGGCCGCCAATCCGCTGTGACGACCCCTTCCCGATCCCACACCCGGTTGGTGGCGAGCACCGTCAGCACACCGGCGGCGGCGACTTTCAAGACAAATGCCTGCGGCGTGAGACTGCCGTCGAGCATGGCGGAGTCCGTCGCGGCGGCGTCGCCGGTGAGTTCGGTTTCGGCGCCCGAATAGGAAAACTGGTAACGCAACAGCGCCCCGCCTGCGCTTCGCTGATACAGCCCCAGCGGCTGATCGGGCACTTGCAGGTTAGCGATCAGGCCCGCCTGTTGGGCCGCGCTGGCCAGACCCAGCGCCGGGAAAAAGCTGCGATAGAGCCAGGGTTGATACACCGCCACACGACTGCGCGCGGTGGGCGGCTCGCAATAGAAACCGACGATGCGGTGTTCGTCCGGCAGCCGGAAATTGCCATCGGCGTCCGTGGATAACAGGTGGGTCACATAGAAGCGTGGCTCATTGCGTACCTGGGCACAGGTCGCCACGAATTCGTCCTTGCCGTCACGCTTGAGGATCAGCCCCAAGCGCCAGGCATCCCTGCCGCCAGTGCTGCCGTCCACGCCCGCCTCGATCGCCTCGGTTATCTGCGTGCAGACCTGCGACAACAGCGGCAAGGCGGCCGTCGTGGGCTGGACAAACGCGGTGTAGGGCTGCCAATGCGCCGGCACCACGCCCCGCGAGCCGCCCCAGACATCACTGGCAATCACAAAACTCAGCTCGCCCACCGAGGCCAATACCTTGATATCCGCTTCGAGCGAGCCGTCATAGGCCACGGGCGGCACCGACAACGTGCCCCTGCGCCATTGCTCGACGCGTGCTTCCAGCGCCGAGCCGCTGGGCTTGTAGCGGATCAGGGAATTGTCCGGGCCCGACAGGTACGACAGCGGGAACGACTTGCGGTCGTGAATATCGGCGACCACATCGCCGATGGAGAAAAAGTTCACGAACGCCTTGACCTGCTGCGCGGTGAACTGGGGATTATGCTCAGCCACACCGGTATGGATGGCCGGGTGCGAATGATAGAGCCCCGTCAGCCGATACCCGGCCGGCGCGAGCATCGAACCGTCGGCCGCGCGGTTGAGGAGGGTTCTGACATCGAACACATCACTGCCGCCACGCCGCGGTTCGGTGGCAAAAAAGTAGCCGTGCAGGTTGCGCAGAATCACGCCACCGTACTCGACATCACGGCGCGCGCCAATCTGCCGATGGGCCCAGAACGCCGCATCGTCGGGTTGAATGAAAGCCGGGCTCAACGGCGGCAAAGGCACCCGCGCCGGGCCGGTGACCGGTCTGCTGGGCAGCGTCGGCCTTGACCGCGCCTGGAACGGTACCCAGTCAGTCTCGACCACTCCCGCCACGTCCCACAGCGCACTGGTTTGCTCGACACTCAGCTCGCCCGCATCGGCCACCCGAATCACATACTGACGCGGGGTCAGCGTCCCCCTGTCCAGCGCCTGCTGATTGCCCTGGTCGGACACTACGCCCGCCTCATCCACCCTGAACAATTGGCTTTCCGCCGGCGAGCCGCTGAACCGGTAGCGCAGCAGCGCATGGTCCTGAGTGCGCATATACAGCGAAATCCCCAACGCCGAGGTCGGCGCCTGCTGGTAACGACGGGCCTTGGCGATGTACGCCGCCAGCTCGCCGGGGCTGAAGAATTGCTGGTACACCTGGGGTTCCCGCGTGGGGATCTGCGCCGCCACCGGCTGCGACACAAAGAAGAAACCGTGCACATGAAACCCCTCCGGCAACAACGGCCCGCCGGGCAACGAAGGCAGACGCTGATCGGCGGGCACATGCTCGCCAGCACCCAGGGCCAGGGGCTCGGTCGCGACGAACGCGTTGCGCTGTTCATGCTTGAGCAGCACGACCATTTGGCGAACATCCGGTTGGCGCCGCATACGCGCTTGCGCAAAGCTCAACGCCCTGGCCACATCCGGGTACAGCGGGCCACAGGCAACCGTGTCCTGGGTGGCGGTCAGCGGCAGATAGGGTTGCCAGCGCTCATCGATAACACCGGTCGCGCCGCCCCAATCGGCATTGGACACCACCAGGGACAAACGCCCCACTGCAGCCAGCTTCTTGATGACGCCTTCCAGCGTGCCATCGTGACCGTGCTCTGGCAGGGCCGTCCTGACGTCATCGATCCAGTCGACCAATTGCCGTTCCGCCGGAGAGCCACTGGGCTCGTACTTGAGCAGCTCACCATTGGGTCCCGATAAGTAGGCGACGACCAGCGCCCGCCCCTCGTAGTGATTGAACACAACATCGCGATCAGAATAAAAGCCGTTGAAAATACGCACCTGGCGTTCGGTAAGCCGGGGGTTGGCGCTCTTCAATGCGGCAAATCGCTCGGGATGGGAATGCAGCCCGCCCACCAACTGGTAGCCGGGCGGATCAACAAAGGCGTTACCGGCGCCCCGCTCCAGCAACTGCTCGAAATCAAATGTGGCCGCTCTGCCCGGGACCGGCTCAGTGGCAAAAATCCGGCCGTCCGAGCGCCTTCGCAGAATCACACTGCCGTATTCCACGTCGCGCTTGTTGCCAATGCGCTCATGCACATAACGCGCGGCGTCGTCTGCACTGATAAACGCCGGACTGTACTGAAACTTCACACTTTTCGCGGCAGCGGCGCGCGCCTCTCTGGATAAATTCTCTTCCATGACATCACCTCGATCACATTTATCGCGGGTGCGCAGAACGCACCGAGCTCGCAGAACGCAAGCCGTTGAGAAGCGTCCTCCCATCCCGCGACCGCCGGGCGCTGCATAGTTATCGAGGCCGTTCAACGCCCTGGCACTCTTTGAGCGCATTGCCTGCACCAATGGCATCCAAACGCCCACTCTTGGTGCGGGTTCGCGCCAACCGTCGCATCAACGCCCACCAAACAGGGCATGCGGCCATCGGGCACAGCCTTTGCTATGTCCTCTTCAGTGTTCAGCTCTGCCCCTCGAAAAATAACGTTCACGGAGACCGCACCATGAAGCGTCGCAGCTTGATCAAGGCTTTCACTCTGTCGGCATCCATTGCCGCCATGGGCATGACCTGGACCCTCCAGGCCGCCGAGACCATCAAGGTCGGCATCCTGCATTCGCTGTCCGGGACCATGGCCATCTCCGAAACGTCCCTCAAGGACATGGCGCTGATGACCATCGACGAGATCAACGCCAAGGGCGGGGTGAACGGCAAGATGCTCGAACCGGTGGTGGTCGACCCGGCGTCGAACTGGCCGCTGTTCGCCGAGAAAGGCCGGCAGTTGCTGACCCAGGACAAGGTCGCCGTGGTGTTCGGCTGCTGGACTTCGGTGTCGCGCAAATCGGTGTTGCCGGTGTTCGAAGAACTCAACGGCTTGCTGTTCTACCCGGTGCAATACGAAGGCGAAGAGATGTCGCCCAACGTGTTCTACACCGGTGCAGCGCCGAACCAGCAGGCGATCCCGGCGGTGGAATACCTGATGAGTGAAGACGGCGGCGGCGCCAAGCGCTTCTTCCTGCTCGGCACCGACTACGTGTACCCGCGCACCACCAACAAGATCCTGCGCTCGTTCCTGCATTCCAAAGGCGTCGCGGACAAAGACATCGAAGAGGTCTACACCCCGTTCGGCCACGCCGATTACCAGACCATCGTCGCCAACATCAAGAAGTTCTCCGCCGGCGGCAAAACCGCCGTGATCTCCACCGTGAACGGCGACTCCAACGTGCCGTTCTACAAAGAGCTGGCCAACCAGGGCCTCAAAGCCACCGACGTACCGGTGGTGGCGTTCTCGGTGGGCGAAGAAGAACTGCGCGGCATCGACACCAAGCCGTTGGTGGGCAACCTCGCGGCGTGGAACTACTTCCAGTCGGTGGAAAACCCGGTGAACAAGAAGTTCGTGGCGGACTGGAAAGCCTATGCCAAGAAACACAACCTGCCGGGCGCGGACAAAGCCGTGACCAACGACCCGATGGAAGCCACCTACGTGGGCATCCATATGTGGGCGCAGGCGGCCGAGAAAGCCAAGTCCACCGACGTCGACAAAGTGCGTGAAGCCCTGGCCGGCCAGACCTTCAACGCACCGTCGGGCTTCACCCTGACCATGGACAAGACCAACCACCACCTGCACAAGCCGGTAATGATCGGCGAAATCCAGGCCGACGGGCAGTTCTCGGTGGTATGGCAGACCCAGGAACCGATCCGCGCCCAACCCTGGAGCCCGTACATTCCCGGCAATGACAAGAAGCCGGACTACGCCGTGAAGAGCAACTAAAGCCCCACTACAGACCCATGTGGGAGGGGGCTTGCTCCCTCCCACATAAAGCCGGTCCGTGCATGATCAGGACATTTTGTGATGCTCACTGCCCTCCACCGCCTCATCCTCGCCGCCCTGCTGTTGCTGCCCTTCGGCACACACGCCGGTGACGCCGACGACTTCCTCGCCGCCAACCCCGCGCAACAAGCCAAGCTCCTCCAGGACTGGGCCGCGCAGCCCGACCCGGCGCGCATCGAGTTGGTGGACGCCCTGCAACAAGGCCAACTGACGGTCAACGGTGAAACCAAGACCGTGCGCCTGAACAACCGCCTGCGCGGCCTGATCGACAACGTCCAGGCCAGCCAGCAACTGCTCGCCGCCGACCCCAAGGTACGCCTGGCCGCCGCGCAGACCCTGCAAAAAACCGCGCAACCGGCGCAGCTCAAATTCCTCGACCAGCAGGTCGCCGCCGAGACCAACGAGGACGTGCACACCGCCCTCAGCCTGGCCCTGGCCAACCTGCAACTGGTGGACAGCGACCCAGTGATACGCCTGGCCGCCGTGCGCCTGCTCGGCAGCACCGGCGACCCGCTGGCGCGCACCCGCCTGGAAACCCTGCTCGCCCCCGGCGTGGAAACCGACGCCACCGTGCACACCGCCGCCGAGACCAGCCTGGCCCAAGTCAAACGCAAGCTGCTGATGGGCGAGATGCTCGGCCAGGCCTTCAGCGGCATGTCCCTGGGCTCGATCCTGCTGCTGGCGGCCCTGGGCCTGGCGATCACCTTCGGCCTGCTTGGTGTGATCAACATGGCCCACGGCGAGATGCTGATGCTCGGCGCCTACTCCACCTATGTGGTGCAGTTGCTGATGCAACGCTACGTGCCGCAGGCCATCGAGTTCTACCCGCTGATCGCGCTGCCGGTGGCGTTCCTGGTCACGGCGGCCATCGGCATGGCCCTGGAACGCACGGTGATTCGTCACCTGTACGGCCGCCCCCTGGAAACCCTGCTCGCCACCTGGGGCATCAGCCTGATGCTGATCCAGGCCGTGCGCCTGGTGTTCGGCGCGCAGAACGTCGAAGTCGCCAACCCCGCGTGGCTGTCCGGCGGCATCCAGGTGCTGCCCAACCTGGTGCTGCCGTACAACCGCATCGTCATCATCGCCTTCGCGCTGTTCGTGGTGGTGCTGACCTGGCTGCTGCTGAACAAGACACGCCTGGGCCTCAACGTGCGCGCCGTGACCCAGAACCGCAACATGGCCGCCTGCTGCGGCGTGCCCACCGGGCGCGTGGACATGCTCGCCTTCGGCCTCGGCTCCGGCATCGCCGGGCTTGGCGGCGTGGCGCTGAGCCAGATCGGCAATGTCGGCCCGGACCTGGGCCAGAGCTACATCATCGACTCGTTCCTGGTGGTGGTGCTCGGCGGTGTCGGCCAGTTGGCCGGTAGCGTCATGGCCGCCTTCGGCCTGGGCATCGCCAACAAGATCCTCGAACCGCAGATCGGTGCCGTGCTCGGCAAGATCCTGATCCTCGCGCTGATCATTCTGTTTATCCAGAAACGCCCGCAGGGACTCTTCGCACTGAAAGGACGGGTGATCGACTGATGAACCAGCCATTGATGCTCACGGCCACGCAAAAGGCCGGCCCCAAGGTGACGCTTGCCGTCGGCGCGCTGATCCTGATTCTGCTGCTGGCCTTGCCGTTGTGTTCCCTGCTGTCGGCGGACAACCCGCTGCACGTCTCGGCCTACACCCTGACGCTGGTGGGCAAGATCCTCTGCTACGCCATCGTCGCCCTCGCGCTGGACCTGGTGTGGGGTTACGCGGGGATGTTGTCCCTCGGCCACGGCTTGTTCTTTGCCCTCGGCGGCTACGCGATGGGCATGTACCTGATGCGCCAGGCGTCCGGCGATGAGTTGCCGGCGTTCATGACGTTTCTGTCGTGGACCGAACTGCCCTGGTACTGGATCGGCACCGAGCACTTCCTCTGGGCCTTGTGCCTGGTGGTGCTGGCGCCGGGGCTGCTGGCGCTGGTGTTCGGTTTCTTCGCCTTCCGCTCGCGGATCAAGGGCGTGTATTTCTCGATCATGACCCAGGCGCTGACCTTTGCCGGGATGCTGCTGTTCTTTCGCAACGAGACCGGGTTCGGCGGCAATAACGGCTTCACCAATTTCCGCAGCATCCTCGGTTTCGGCATCACCGCACCGGGCACGCGGGCGGTGCTGTTCGTGACCACCGTGTTGCTGCTGGTGGCGTGCCTGTACGTCGGCTGGCGCCTGGCCCGGAGCAAATTCGGCCGGGTGCTGACCGCCCTGCGCGATGCCGAGAACCGCCTGATGTTCTGCGGCTACGACCCGCGCGGCTTCAAGCTGTTCGTGTGGGTATTGAGCGCGGTGATGTGCGGGTTGGCCGGGGCGTTGTACGTGCCGCAAGTGGGCATCATCAACCCCAGCGAAATGTCGCCGACCAACTCCATCGAAGCCGCCGTGTGGGTGGCCCTCGGCGGGCGCGGCACGCTGATCGGGCCGTTGCTCGGCGCCGGCGTGGTCAATGGCATGAAGAGCTGGTTCACCGTGGCCTTCCCGGAATACTGGCTGTTCTTCCTCGGGGCGCTGTTCATCATCGTCACCCTGTATCTGCCCAAGGGCGTTATCGGCCTGCTGAAGAAATGAGGAACGTCATGCTTGAACCTATTTTCGATGCCGGCAGCGGCCGCGACGCGATCGGCCTCGGCCAGGCCGCAGGCAAGGGCCTCAATACGCGCCACGGCACGATCCTGACCCTGGAAGACATCAGCGTCAGCTTCGACGGTTTCAAGGCGCTGAACGATTTGAACCTGTACATCGGCGTCGGCGAATTGCGCTGCATCATCGGCCCCAACGGTGCGGGCAAGACCACGCTGATGGACGTGATCACCGGCAAGACCCGCCCCAGCCACGGCAACGCCTGGTTCGGCGAAACCCTCGATCTGACCGAGATGAGCGAGGTGCAGATCGCCCAGGCCGGCATCGGCCGCAAGTTCCAGAAGCCCACGGTGTTCGAAGCCTTGAGCGTGTTCGAGAACCTGGAGCTGGCGCAGAAGACCGACAAGTCCGTCTGGGCCAGCCTGCGCGCGCGCCTGAGCGGCGAGCAGAAAGACCGCATCGAAGAGGTGCTGGACACCGTTCGCCTCAGCGCCTCGCTGCATCGCCAGGCCGGCCTGCTGTCCCACGGCCAGAAGCAGTTCCTGGAAATCGGCATGCTGCTGATGCAAGACCCGCAACTGTTGCTGCTGGACGAACCGGTGGCGGGCATGACCGACGCCGAAACCGAATTCACCGCCGAGCTGTTCAAGCGCCTGGCGGGCAAGCATTCGCTGATGGTGGTGGAACACGACATGGGCTTTGTCGGCTCGATTGCCGACCACGTCACCGTGTTGCACCAGGGCAGCGTGCTGGCCGAAGGGTCGTTGGAACAGGTGCAGGAAAACGAGCGGGTGATCGAGGTCTACCTCGGCCGCTGAACCGGACACGGACTTGCTTTATGTGGGAGGGGGCTTGCTCCCGATTGCTGACTGTCAGTTGATATAGATGTCCCTGACCCACAGCTATCGGGAGCAAGCCCCTCCCACAAAGGATCTGAGGAGTTTTTGCATGTTGCAAGTCGACAAGCTGCACCAGTATTACGGCGGCAGCCACATTTTGCGCGGGCTGTCTTTTGACGTGAAGATCGGCGAAGTCACTTGCCTGCTCGGCCGGAACGGCGTGGGCAAGACCACCCTGCTCAAGTGCCTGATGGGCCTGCTGCCGGCCAAGGAAGGCGCGGTGACGTGGGAAGGCCGCGCCATCACCGGTTTCAAGCCGCACCAGCGCGTGCATGCCGGGATCGCCTACGTGCCCCAGGGCCGTGAAATTTTCGCGCGGCTGACGGTGGAAGAAAACCTGCTGATGGGCCTCTCGCGGTTTCCCGGTTCCGAAGCCAAGCAAGTGCCGGCGTTTATCTACGAACTGTTTCCGGTCTTGCTGCAAATGAAGCATCGCCGTGGCGGTGACTTGTCCGGCGGCCAGCAACAACAGTTGGCCATCGGCCGCGCCCTGGCCAGCCGTCCGCGCCTGTTGATCCTCGATGAGCCCACCGAAGGCATCCAGCCCTCGGTGATCAAGGAGATCGGCGCGGTGATCAAAAAACTCGCGGCACGCGGCGACATGGCGATCCTGCTGGTGGAGCAGTTCTACGACTTTGCCGCCGAACTGGCCGACCAGTACCTGGTGATGTCGCGCGGTGAAATCGTCCAGCAAGGCCGTGGTGAAAATATGCAAAGCGACGGTGTGCGCGGTCTCGTAACCATCTAATCTGTGGCGTCCTGACGATAAGCACACAACCATGAACCTGCCCGTGTCCCCCGCCCTGTTCACCCCCAGCTGGCACGCCGAGCTGGAACTCGGCTACGCGCGTTTCGGCGCCACCACACGCCCGGTGATGCGCCGCCACCTCGGTCCGCTGCGCGTGCAAAAACACCTGTACGCCGAAGGCCCCGAGGTGTGCCAGCACATCATCGTGCACCCGCCCGGCGGGATTGCCGGCGGCGACCGCCTGGACATCCGCGCCCACGTCGCCGAAGGCGCCTGGGCCCAATTGACCAGCCCCGGCGCGGCCAAGTGGTACCGCGCCAGCAGCCCGGCGTTCCAGCAGTTGGACCTGAGGGTGGACGCCGGCGCGACCCTGGAATGGCTGCCCCAGGAAACCATCGTGTTCAGTGCCGCCCAGGCCGAACTCACCACGCGCATCGAGTTGCACGGCGATGCGCGACTGTTCTACTGGGACGTGGTCGCCCTGGGCCGCCCGGCCAGCGGCGAGCGCTTCGACCACGGCCATTTTCAATCGCACCTGGATATCCACCGCGACGGCCAGTTGCTCTGGCACGAGCGCCAGCGCATGGTGGGCGACGACGGCTTGCTCGACTCGCCGATCGGCCTGGATGGGCAACCGGTGTTCGCCACGTTGCTGGTGACGGGCGACATCGACCCCGAACTGCTCGAAACCTGCCGCGCCCTGCCCCACGCCGTGCGCGGCGACCTGACCCAGTTGCCCGGCCTGCTGGTGGCCCGCTGCCTGGCCAGCGAAGCGTTGCTGGCGCGGCAATGGTTGATCGATTTATGGCGCCTGCTGCGCCCGGTGCTACTGGGACGGGAAGCGCTCTCACCACGAATCTGGAGCACTTGATCTCTAGTGTTTTCACAAATGTATTTCAGGACGGACTGAACCATGGACCTGACCCCTCGGGAAAAAGACAAACTGCTGATCTTCACTGCCGGCCTCGTCGCCGAACGCCGCCTGGCGCGTGGGGTGAAGCTCAACTACCCGGAAACCATCGCCTACATTTCCGCCGCCCTCATGGAAGGCGCCCGCGATGGCCGCACCGTCGCCGACCTGATGCACTACGGCACCACCCTGCTCAGCCGCGAACAGGTGATGGAAGGCATCCCGGAAATGATCCCGGATATCCAGGTGGAAGCCACCTTCCCCGACGGCACCAAGCTGGTGACCGTCCACCAACCCATCGCGTGAGGCCCGGCCATGATTCGTGATGCAACCGAGCAGGACTTGCCAGCGATCCGCGCCATCTACAACGATGCGGTGCTCAACACCCTGGCGATCTGGAACGAGCAACAGGTGGACCTGGCCAACCGCCAGGCCTGGTTCGCGGCACGCCGGGCCCAGGGTTATCCGATCCTGGTCGCGGTGGAAAACGACGAAGTGACCGGCTACGCCTCATTCGGCGACTGGCGGCCCTTCGAGGGCTTTCGCTACAGCGTCGAGCACTCGGTGTACGTGCGCCACGACCAACGCGGCAAAGGCCTCGGCCCGCGCCTGATGCAAGCCCTGATCGAACGCGCGCGCAGCGCCGGCAAACACGTGATGGTGGCCGCCATCGAAAGCGGCAACCAGGCCTCGATCCGCCTGCATGAGCGCCTGGGGTTCGTCACCACCGGGCAGATGCCACAAGTGGGCATCAAGTTCGGCCGCTGGCTCGACCTGACCTTTATGCAACTGATCTTGAATCCGGGCGCGGAACCGCCCCAGGAGTGAGTTCGATGAGCGCTACGCAACTGCGTCGAGTCAATGCTGAAAGTTTTGCCCATTACCGCCCGGGCTTGATCGAGCTGTTGCTGGATGCGGTCAGGCATGGCGCGTCGGTGGGGTTCATGGCCGACATCGACGAGGCCCAGGCCCGCACCTATTGGCACAGCGTCCAAGCCGGCGTCGCCGACAGCAGCCTGCTGCTCTGGGTGGTGGTGCGCGACGAACAGGTGCTCGCCAGCGTGCAGTTGGCGCTGTGCCAGAAACCCAACGGCCTGAACCGCGCCGAAGTGCAAAAACTGCTGGTGCACAGCAGCGCACAGCGCCATGGCCTGGGCCAACAGTTGATGCACGCGCTGGAACTTGCCGCGCGCCAGCACAAGCGCGGCCTGCTGTACCTGGACACCGAAGCCGGCTCCGCTGCCGAAGCCTTCTACCAGGCGCTGCGCTACACCAAAGTCGGTGAACTGCCCGACTACTGCCAAAGCCCGGACGGGCGCTACAGCCCGACCGCCATCTACTTCAAGACCCTGGGGCAACCTGCATGATTCCTGGCGAATATCAGATCCAGCCTGGCGAGATCGAACTCAACGTCGGCCGCCGCACCGTGACCCTGAGCGTGGCCAACAGCGGCGACCGGCCGATCCAGGTCGGCTCGCACTACCACTTTTTTGAAACCAACGACGCGCTGACCTTCGACCGCGCCGCCAGCCGGGGCATGCGCCTGAATATCCCGGCGGGCACGGCGGTGCGCTTCGAGCCGGGGCAGAGTCGCGAGGTCGAGTTGGTCGACTTGAGCGGCGGGCGCCGGGTGTTCGGGTTTGCCGGGCGGATCATGGGCGACCTTTAGGGCCTCATCGGGAGCAAGCCCACAGTTGGAATGCATTCCCATGTGGGAGGGGGCTTGCTCCCGATAGCGACTTCACATTCAACACACATTTCTCAGGGCAACCACACATGAAAATCAGCCGCCAAGCCTACGCCGACATGTACGGCCCCACCGTCGGCGACAAGGTCCGCCTGGCCGACACCGAGTTGTTCGTCGAAGTGGAGCAGGACTTCACCGTCTATGGCGAAGAGGTCAAATTCGGCGGCGGCAAAGTGATCCGCGACGGCCAGGGCCAGAGCCAATTGCTCGCCCACGAAGTGGTCGACACCCTGATCACCAACGCGCTGATCATCGACCACTGGGGCATCGTCAAGGCCGATGTCGGCCTCAAGAACGGTCGCATCCATGCCATCGGCAAGGCCGGCAACCCGGATATCCAGCCCGGCGTGACCATGGCCATCGGCGCCAGCACCGAAGTGATCGCCGGCGAAGGCATGATCCTCACGGCCGGCGGCATCGACAGCCACGTGCATTTCATCTGCCCGCAGCAGATCGAAGAAGCGCTGACCAGCGGCGTCACCACCCTGATCGGCGGCGGCACCGGCCCGGCCACCGGCACCAACGCCACCACCTGCACCTCCGGTCCGTGGCACCTGGCGCGCATGCTGCAGGCCAGCGATTCGTTCCCGATGAACATCGGCTTCACCGGCAAAGGCAACGCCAGCCTGCCGGAGCCGCTGATCGAGCAGGTCAAGGCCGGCGCCATCGGCTTGAAGCTGCATGAAGACTGGGGCACCACGCCCGCCAGTATCGACAACTGCCTGAGCGTCGCCGACCAGTACGATGTGCAAGTGGCGATCCACAGCGACACCCTCAACGAATCCGGCTTCGTCGAAACCACCCTCGCCGCCCTCAAGGGCCGCACCATCCACACCTACCACACCGAAGGCGCCGGTGGCGGTCACGCGCCGGACATCATCAAGGCCTGCGGTTTCCCCAACGTGCTGCCCAGTTCCACCAACCCGACGCGGCCATTCACGCGCAACACCATCGACGAGCACCTGGACATGTTGATGGTCTGCCATCACCTCGACCCGAGCATCGCCGAAGACGTGGCCTTCGCCGAAAGCCGCATCCGCCGCGAGACCATCGCCGCCGAAGACATCCTCCACGACCTTGGCGCGTTCTCGATGATCAGCTCCGACAGCCAAGCCATGGGCCGCGTCGGCGAAGTGATCACGCGCACCTGGCAGACCGCCGACAAGATGAAAAAACAGCGCGGGGCCCTGCCCGGCGACGGCCCCGGCAACGACAACTTCCGCGCCAAGCGCTACATCGCCAAGTACACCATCAACCCGGCGATCACCCATGGCATCAGCCATATCGTCGGGTCCATCGAAGTGGGCAAATGGGCCGACCTGGTGCTGTGGCGCCCGGCGTTCTTCGGCATCAAGCCGACGCTGATCCTCAAGGGCGGCGCGATTGCCTCAAGCCTGATGGGCGACGCCAACGCCTCGATCCCCACCCCGCAACCGGTGCACTACCGCCCGATGTTCGCCAGTTTCGGCAGTTCGCTGCACGCCACCAGCCTGACCTTTATCAGCCAGGCCGCCCTCGACGCCGGCCTGCCCGAAACGCTGGGGTTGAAAAAGCAGATCGCGGTGGTCAAGGGCTGTCGCAACGTGCAGAAAACCGACCTGATCCACAACGATTACCTGCCGGACATCGACGTGGACCCGCAAACCTACCAGGTCAAGGCGGACGGGCAACTGCTCTGGTGCGAACCGGCGGATGTGCTGCCCATGGCCCAGCGCTATTTTCTGTTCTGACCGTTCATCGGCACACCTGACGTGCCGCTGAAGCGAAGAGGCGTATGGCGCTACGATGCGCCACGCGCCTTTATCGCTTTGGAAACCTGGCCATGCGTTTATCCGAATTCATTGCGTTACATGCCGACCTGATCGTCGATGAATGGGAGCAGTTTGCACAGACACTGACCCCCGCCGCCGATACCCTGAACCGCGTGCAGTTGCGCGACCACGCCCACTCGATTCTGCTCGCCGCCGCGCGGGACATGGACACCCGCCAGAGCGCCAGCGAACAAGCGGCCAAGGCCAGGGGCGAAGGCCCCGACAAAAGCCCCAGCCTGGATCAGGCCGCCGCCAGCCATGGCGAGCTGCGCCACACCGTGGGCTTTGACCTGGTGCAAATGACCGCCGAGTTCCGCCACCTGCGCGCGTGCGTGCTGCGTTTGTGGGTCGAGCACCTGCACACGCCAACGCTGGCCGACTTCCAGGACATGATCCGCTTCAATGAGGCCATCGACGAAGCCCTGGCCGAATCCACCGCCGCCTACGCCGAGCAGGTGGCACGCTCGCGGGACATCTTCCTCGCCATCCTCGGCCACGACCTGCGCGCGCCGCTGCAGGCGGTGAACATGTCCACCGAGATGCTGCTGCGCAAGGTAACGCTGGACAGCCAGGGGTTGAGCCTGGTGGGCAATATCAAAAACGGCGCGCGGCACATGGCCGCGATGGTCAGCGATTTGCTCGAGTTTGTCCGCAGCCGGTTGGGCAGCAGCCTGCCCATCGAGCCCAAACCCATGAGCCTTGCCGACGCGGCGCAAGCGGCCATCGATGAAGCCCGCGCCGGTCGCCCGGAGTGCCAGCCGACCTTGCAGGTGCAGGGCGACACGCAAGGCCAGTGGGACCGTGGCCGCATTGACCAGTTGCTGCAGAACCTGATCGGCAATGCCTTGCAGCACGGCACCCAGCACCAGGCGCCGACCCTGACCCTCAAAGGCCTGGCGGACAGCGTGGTGCTGAGCGTGCACAACTATGGCCCGCCGATTCCCCAGGCCGCCCTGGGCACGGTATTCGACCCGCTGGTGCGTGGCGCCGGTGAAGCGCTGGGCGGCACGTCCACGAGCCTCGGGCTGGGGCTGTTTATCGTCAAGGAAGTGGTGCAGGCCCATGGGGGCAGCATTGACGTGACGTCCAGCGCGGCGGACGGCACCACCTTCACCGTGGTGCTGCCGCGCTCGGCCTGACGGTGCGCGGGCTTAGAAGTGCTCGCGCGGATTGAAAGCGGCTTTCTTCGCCAGTTCCTGCCACAGGGCGATGGTCTCGTCGTCGGCCTGCTTGGGCATGACCACCTTGAGCTGGACGAACAGGTAGCCGCGCTGCCCGGCCTTGTTCAGCAAACCATGGCCCTTGGCGCGCAAGCGCTGGCCATTCTGGCTGCCCGCCGGCACTTTGAGGTTGATCTTGCCGGTGAGGGTCGGCACCGCCACTTCCGTCCCCAGCGCCAACTCCCACGGCGCCAGCGGCAGGTTGATGATCAGGTTTTCGCCGTCCACTTCGAACTTGGGGTGCGGTGCAAACTTGATCACCAGGTACAGGTCACCATTGGCCCCGCCCCCCACGCCGGGCGCGCCCTGGCCCTTGAGGCGAATGCGTTCGCCGTCGGTCACACCGGCGGGGATCTTCACGTTCAGGCTCTTGGTGGTGTTGCTGACATGCCGGCCCGAGGCGTCGTATTGCGGCACCTGGAAGCTGATCTGCTTGGACTCGTTGGACAGTGTCTCCTCGAGGAACACCGACAGCTGCATCTCCACGTCCTGGCCTTTACGCCCGGTGGGACGGCGCTGGCCGCCACCGAAGGCATCGCCGCGACCGCCGAAGATCGAGCTGAAGAAGTCCGAAAAGTCTTCGGTGCCCGCGCCGCCGCCGCCAAACCCGCCACGGCTCTGCCAGCCCGGTGGGCCCTGGAACGGCTGGCCATGCTGGCCATATTTGCGCAGTTCGTCGTATTCGGCGCGTTTGTCGGCACTTTTAAGCGCCTCGTAGGCTTCGGACGCGTCCTTGAACTTGGCTTCGGCGTCTTTTTCCTTGCTCACGTCCGGGTGATATTTGCGCGCGAGCTTGCGGTAGGCGGCCTTGATGGCCTTATCGTCCGCAGTCGGCTCAACGCCAAGAATCTTGTAATAGTCTTTAAAGTCCATCTGGGGGGTTACCCTCCGTGATCGATATCGCACAGCCAGGGGCACAGCATGCGCCGGTTTGCAGCATTTGGATTGACTGATCTCAACCCGAAGCCGATGGCTGGCTCAGAAGTTTATCGGCACCACGCGAATTACCTTGCAGCCACCGACCGTATGCAGCACAAGTTGGGGGCGAACCCGGGCCTTTCAAGGCGCATGGCCGGCTATTTAACAGATGGTCGGCCTACGCAACCGCCCTCGACTGGCATACACTGCGCGGCCGTTTTTCAACCGGAACCCGATAGACATGAAAAACCCATCCCCAGCCCGTGCCTGCGGTATCGACTTCGGCACGTCCAACTCCACCGTCGGCTGGATCCGCCCCGGCATGGAAACGCTTATCGCGCTGGAGGACGACAAAATCACGTTGCCGTCGGTGGTGTTCTTCAACTTCGAGGAGCGTCGCCCGGTCTACGGTCGCCTGGCGCTGCACGAATACCTGGAGAACTACGAAGGCCGGCTGATGCGCTCACTCAAGAGCCTGCTGGGTTCCAAGCTGATCAAGCACGACACCAGCGTGCTGGGCACGGCGATGCCGTTCACCGACCTGCTGGCGCTGTTTATCGGCCAGCTCAAGAGCCGCGCCGAAGCCACCGCTGGCCGCGAGTTCGAGGAAGTGGTGCTGGGCCGCCCGGTGTTTTTCGTCGATGACGACCCGATGGCCGACCAGGAAGCGGAAAACACCCTGGTGGACGTGGCGCGCAAGATCGGCTTCAAGGACATCTCGTTCCAGTACGAACCGATTGCCGCAGCGTTCGACTACGAGTCCACCATCGAAAAAGAAGAGCTGGTGCTGATCGTCGACATCGGCGGCGGTACGTCCGACTTCTCCCTGGTGCGCCTGTCCCCGGACCGCCGTCACAACGACAACCGCCACGACGACATCCTCGCCACCGGCGGCGTGCACATCGGCGGTACCGACTTCGACAAACAACTGTCCCTGGCCGGCATGATGCCGCTGTTCGGCTACGGCAGCCGCATGAAAAGCGGCGCCTACATGCCCACCAGCCACCACATGAACCTGGCCACCTGGCACACCATCAACGCGGTGTACTCGCAAAAATCCCAACTGGCCCTGGGCAGCATGCGCTACGACATCGAAGACACCGGCGGCATCGACCGCCTGTTCAAGCTGATCGAACAGCGCGCCGGCCACTGGCTGGCGATGGAAGTCGAAGAAACCAAGATCCAGCTGACCCACGAAGACAACCGCCACGTACTGCTCGACCGGGTTGAACCGGGCCTGAGCGTAGACCTGAGCCGCACGCTGTTCGAGTCGGCCATCGACGGCCTGCTGGAGCGCGTGCGCAACAGCGTGACCCAACTGCTCAACGACGCCTCGGTGGACGTGGCGCAGGTGGACACGGTGTTCTTTACCGGCGGCTCCAGCGGCATTCCGGCGCTGCGCCACAGCATCTCGGCGATGCTGCCGAATGCGCGGCATGTGGAAGGCAATATCTTTGGCAGCATCGGCAGCGGACTGGCGATCGAGGCCAGCAAGCGCTACGGCATCTGAGCCGAATCATCCAAAGGTGGGAGGGGGCTTGCTCCCTCCCACAATAAGCCCCACTCCCAGAATAAGCCCTCCCCTAGACCATCCCGCCGAGCTTCAACTCACTCTTCAGGTACGCATAGTAAATCGGCCCTGCCACCACCCCCGGCAAGCCGAACGCCGCCTCGAATACCAGCATCGCCAACAGCAATTCCCACGACTTGGCACTGATCTGCCCGCCAACGATCCGCGCGTTGAGGAAGTATTCGATCTTGTGGATCACGATCAGATACCCCAGTGCCGCCACCGCCACCCAGATCGACAGCGACAAGGCGACGATGGTGATCAGGGTATTGGACATCAGGTTGCCGATCACCGGCAGCAGGCCGAGCAGGAAGGTCAGCACGATCAGGGTCTTGGTCAGCGGCAGGTGGATACCGCACAACGGCAGCACCACAGCGAGGAAGATCGCGGTAAACACGGTATTGAGCGCGGCGATCTTGATCTGGGCGAAGACAATGTTGCGAAACGCCTGGACCAGCAGGTGCAGGCGATCGAACAGCACCGCGGCCAGCGGTTTGCGCTTGGTGACGTCGGGCACGCGCTGCAGGGCGATGATCGCGCCGAGCACCATGCCGATCAGCAAGGTGACGAACATGTGGGCCGCGTCTTTGCCGACCAGTTGCAGTTCGCTCAGGTGTTTGGTGATCCAGTCGCCGATGGCCACGCGGAATTCGGCGGCGCTGGCGGGCAGGTAGGCGTCGAGGAAGGGCGGCAGTTGGCCGCGCGCGCGATCGACCACGCCCATGAATTTGTCGAGGGAGGCCCCGGGGTTTTCCGCTTCGTGGAGCAGGAAGCTGATGGCGCCGGCGAAGATCAGGGCCAGTGCGCTGACGATCAGGGTGCCGAGCAAGGCCACCGCGAGCCAGCGCGCACGCCGACCTTCGATCAACCGTTGCAGTTGGGGGGTGAGCATGTTGACCAGTTCGAAGACCAACAGACCGGCCAGCAGGCTGGGCAACAATTTCAACGGCAGAACCAGCAGCAACCCGCCGAAAATGATGATGTAGCTGGCCAGCAACAACACATGACGCTGAGAAAACGTTGGCATACAGCCTCAAAACAAACGGCGTTAAAGGATGTTGCAGGAGCGGGCTTGCTGTGGCGAGGGAGCAACCTCCCTCACCACCACTGACTCAGTCCTACACGGGCTGCGTACGAGTGTCGCAGCCTTCTATGGCCCGGGGCTATTATTTCTTCAGGCAGGTGCTCATAAAGGTTTTGCGTGCGTCGCCGGTCAAGGCCTTGGTCTTGGCGTCGGCATTGCAGTCCTTCATCTTCTGCTGCTGCGGCGTCAGGGTCTTGGCATCATTGGCCGCCGGGGCCGACAGGCAGGTTTTCATGAACGCCTTGCGCTCGTCGCCCTTGAGCGTCTTGGTGGTGGCTTCGGCGTTACAGGAGGTCATTTTGTTTTGCTGGGCGGTCGCCGCAAAACCTTGGGAACACAGCAGCAGGCCCATCATCAACAACGGAATACGCAGCATCTTCATGGAGTTTTCTCCCTATTACCGTGCCGGCGGGCACGGCCTTCCGAGAGTGTAGCCAAACCCTGTTACATCTTCCCAGCCAGACGAGGGATAATCCGCCCGCATCGACCCCGTTGGTTTTTTCGGAGCGCGAAGCCTAAACCCCGGCGTCCTTCAGCCGCCGGGCATGTTCGACGAACAAGCGGATCGGCTCGGCGCCCTTGCCCACCCGGCCCAGGGACTGGTTGACGATGTCGAAGTGGTCCAGGGCGTAATCGTCCCCGATCACCGTGCCCAGGTGCGAACTGTAGCGCCCGACCATGCCGTCGCACTGGCCCTGCTCGCGCACGAAGCTGCGGGCGAACCACCGGCAGTAGCGGTGGGTGACATCCAGCCGGTTGCGCCCGCGATCGGTCTTGCCCGGCTGCAAGGTGCCGGACCACGAGTAATAGCGCACGCCGTCGACCTGTTCGGCGCCGTGCCCGCCCCAGGTTTCGGGCAGCCCCTGGGGATACTGGCGGTTGAACAACGCCACACCGGCGCTGGTCAGGGATTGGTGGGAGGCGTGCAAGTCCGCCTTGAAGCGTGGGCCGCGATAGCCGGTTTCCAGCAGGCTCATCGCCCCGGCCGCCAGATGGAACCCTGCGCTCATGAGCCGGCCCTTGACGCTGTCGGCCGGGTAATGGGCGTGGATATGGTCCGCCAGTTCCGAGCCGTGGTTGGGACCGGCCACCGAGGTCACCGACGCCACCCGTTCCGGGCGCGTGGCCGCCGCATAGCGCGCGGTCAGCGCGCCCTGGCTGTGGCCGATCAGGTTGACCTTGTCGGCGCCGGTCTCCTGCACAATCCTTTCGATCTCGGCGAGCAACTGCTCGCCGCGCACTTCACTGGAATCCAGCGGCGCCACCTGGACCGCAAACACTTGCGCCCCACCCGCGCGCAGTGCCGGAACGATGCCATACCAGTACGCAAACCACCCCAGGCGCACGAACCCCAACATGCCGGGGACCAATACCAGTGGGTAACGCGTGGCTAACGACTGCGACATGGAGCGAACGTCCTTGATCGAGGGAAGATGAGCGCAGGCTAACCCAGCCCTGCGACGCACTGATGACACCAGTGGGCAAATCCAATAAAACTTTTCCCGCGCGCCAGCACTCACAACTGGGAGCGATCACGCCGGCAGAGCGTGGCGTAAACCGGATCAGCCCCAGGAGATTGAGATGACTGAAGCAAACTTGACTGACGTTGCGACCCTGCGCAGCCGCGCGCGTAAAAACGTCGAAAACGGTGCCGTGACCGAAGGCTACGACGCCGACCGCGAAGAAATCATTCGCCTGCTCAACGCGTCGCTGGCCACCGAACTGGTCTGCGTGCTGCGCTACAAACGCCACTACTTCATGGCCAGCGGCGTCAAAGCCCAGATCGCCGCCGAAGAATTCCTCGAGCACGCCACCCAGGAGGCCGAACACGCCGACAAACTCGCCGAGCGTATCGTGCAGTTGGGCGGCGAGCCGGAGTTCAACCCGGACCTGCTGTCGAAAAACGCCCACGCCCAGTACGTGGCGGGCAACAACTTGAAGGAAATGGTCTACGAAGACCTGGTCGCCGAGCGCATTGCGGTGGACAGCTACCGCGAAATCATCCAGTACATCGGCGACAAAGACCCGACCACACGCCGCCTGTTCGAAGAGATCCTGGCCCAGGAAGAAGAGCACGCGGACGATATGGCCGACATCCTCGAAAGCCTGTAACCCCTGTGGGAGGGGGCTTGCTCCCTCCCACATGTGCACTCACACGCCCTCGGTTAACCTTTCACCGTCTTCGGCGCCTTGCCTTCCTTCATCTGCTGCAGCAACGGCGCGCACTGGTTCGGCGCATCGCCGCTCGGTGCCACCAGCGCCAGCAAGCCGGCGGCCGGGCCGGCGATGACGCCCAGTGCGACCATGCCGGCGCCGCGCAGGGCCAGGGGGATGGCTTTCACGCCGGCATTGGGCTTGATGAACGGGCCGTTGACGTACAGCGGCGAACGCAGCGAGAACAGGCGAAAGCCTTTGGACTCCGGGGTGATCGTGAGGTCCAGTTGCTCGGTGGCCATGTTCGCCGTGCCGTCGATGTAGATGATGGCGTTCTCGGTGTCGAACACGAACAGACGCGTGGTCGCCAGGCCCGTCTTGATGCCGAAGTCGGCGGCCGCGCAGTTGATCTTCACTTCCTTGTCGCCAAACAGGCGACCCACCACGTAGTTGCCCACGTTGAGCCCGGCGATTTCCATCAGGCCGCGGCTGATGGCGCCATCGTTGATGAGCATCTTCAGATCGCCATTGGCACTGCCCAGCAGCGCCGCCACGGAGTTGCCGCGCCCGGTGATGTCCGCGTCGCCGTTGAGTTCGCCGAAGCTGGTTTTCAT
The DNA here is from genome assembly GCF_046605395.1 of Pseudomonas sp. MPB23. Lineage (NCBI taxonomy): Bacteria > Pseudomonadati > Pseudomonadota > Gammaproteobacteria > Pseudomonadales > Pseudomonadaceae > Pseudomonas > Pseudomonas sp. MPB23. Next base: position 165,194 of record NZ_CP176771.1, read on the forward strand.
TGGCTCGAAGGTCGGGAACAACTGCTTGAGCTTGAAGTTGCGCGCGGTGAGCCGGGCGCGGCCTTCCATCGGGGTGATGCGGCCGTTGAGGCGGATCTGCGCATCGAGCTTGCCGCCGGCCACGCCGAAACGCAGAGGTTCCAGGCTCAGTTCACCGTCGGTGAGGACCAGGTGGGTATAGAGGTCGTTGAACGGCAGATCGGCACTGTGGACGATGCGTTTGCCGGTGAATTCCACATCGGCGTCCATGTCGCGCCAGCGCTCGGTGCGGAACGCTTCCACTGGCAGCACCTTGGTCGCCGGTTGTTTGCTGGCGCCGCCACGCGCCTTTTGCTTGGCGTTGGAGTCGGCGCCGATCAGCGGGGCGAGGTCGGTCATCAGCAACTGATTGGAGACCAGCGTGCCGCTGAGCTTGGGCCGCGGCTGGCTGGCGACGTAGGCGAGGTCGCCGTGGATATCGCTGTCGCCGATCTTGCCGTTGAAGCCTTCATAGCGAAATGACGCGCCGCTGGCCTCGTGCAGCTTGGCGATCAAGTGGCCGTCGGTGGAATAGGCCGGCGAATCCGGCAGGGTCACGCCGGTCAACGGGTAGAGGTTGCCCAGGCTGCTGCCGGACAGCTTCAGCCGCAGGTCCAGGGCGCCGAGGTTCAGCGGGTCGGTGAGGGTGCCGGCCAGGGCGATGCGGGTGTCGGCGATCTTGACCTGGGCCTGCAGCGGGAACGGCCTGGCCGCGTCCTGCAGGGCCAACAGGCCACCGATCTTGCCGCTGCCGTCGAGTGCCTGGCCGTGATACTGGCCCTTGACCTTGAGGGCGAACACATAGTCCTGAGGGGCGGAGCCTTTTTCCAGGGCTTTCTTCGCATCGGCATCGCCGACGATTTCGCCGAAGGGGATCGGTTTGCCCAAGGGGTCGATGATGATGTCCAGGCGGGTCTTGAGGGTTTGATCGTCAAGGGTCACGTGGCCTTTGTCGAAGCCGATGGCGCCGATGTCCACCGCCCAGTTGGAGGGTTCGGCATTCGGGTCCTTGGGGTCGAAGGTGAAGGTCCAGTTAGCGCGGCCGTCAGCCAGGCGCTGCAACTCGGCGCTGGGCTCGGTGAGGTCGATACGCGGGATCACCACGCGCTGCACCAGCAAGGCCAGGGGCGAAATACGCAGCTCGACCTTTTTCAGGCTGACCATCTGCGCTTGTTTCGACCAGTCGGGGTTGCCCAGGGTCAGGTCTTCGGCGATCACATGGGGCCATGGCAGCCAGGCGCGCCAGCCGCCTTCATCGGGCTCGCGCGCCCACACCACGGCCAGGTTGCCATTGATGGCAAACGGGCGATGCAGTTCTTCGCAGACCTTGGCATTGAGAGTGGGTTTGATGCGATTCCAGTCGAAAAACACCAGAACCAGCACCACCACAACGATTGACAGAACGAAGCTGGCACAGCTCCAAACCACGATTTTGCGCGTGCGCGTCATTGCACAGGACTCCTTGATACGGACAGCCGAACGACAGCTCATAAGGCTACGACTGACAAACCGGCCGGGGGTTTAACCCAATCGCTGATTTAGGCGCAAAAAGCCATTTTCCTGACCACTCGGACCAATTTCAATCATCGACAACGCACCATCGTTACCCGGGTTCGTGTCGAAAATACCCATCACGGTGCAAAACCGCGTGCCTGAAAGGCCCGGTCTAGAAGGCCTCGCGCGAACAATCAATTCTGTTGATTATTACCATTGTGTTTATGAACTTTCATATCAACTTATCGAGAGTAGCATTAGCTCCGTACCCACTTAATCGCCCTCCCAAGGAGCAACCGATCATGAAACGCCAAGTACTTGCTACCGTCCTCTTGTCCATCATGGCTTCCAGTGCCTTTGCCCTGCCAGCCGCCGAACAAGCGATTCCACAGGTCAAGGCTGATGCCGTTCACTTCAACCAGACCCTGGCTCGCAGCGGTTCGCAAGAACAAGAGAACCGTGACTACGCCAAAGGCGGCGTTGCTGAAAACGGTTCGGAGCAAGCCAACAAACGTGCCTATACCGAAGGTGTTGCCGAAGGCGGTGCTGATCGCCTGCAACACAAAGGTCTGGCTGAAGGCGGCGCAGAACACGCCAACGAACGCGCGTATGCCGAAGGTGTCGCCGAAGGTGGTGCCGACCGTCTGCAACACCAGGGCCTGGCTGAAGGCGGCGCAGAACACGCCAACGAACGTGCGTATGCCGAAGGTGTTGCCGAAGGTGGTGCAGACCGTCTGCAAGAACTGCACGAAGCACAGAGCTAAGCCTGTGGTGGCCGAGAAAAAAGCCCGATCCGCCGATCGGGCTTTTGCTTTTTTGTAGCGTTTGTCCCGCCCTTCCCCTGCACCCCAGCGCCAAGTTCGACGCCAACAGAACTGTTTTGCTAGAGTGCGTCGCTGTACTTGTCGACAAAGTCCGCCCGCCAATGCTGCCCCGCGCCGAACAAAAGCAACAAACCCGACTCGCCCTGATGGACGCAGCCCGCCATCTGATGGAGTGTGGCCGTGGGTTTGGCAGCCTGAGCCTGCGCGAAGTGGCCAGGACGGCCGGCATCGTGCCCACCGGTTTCTATCGCCACTTTGCCGACATGGACCAGCTTGGACTGGTGCTGGTGAGTGAAGTGGGCCAGACCTTCCGCGCGACGATCCGCCTGGTTCGCCACAATGAATTCGTGATGGGCGGCATTATCGACGCTTCGGTGCGGATCTTTCTCGATGTGGTCTCGGCCAATCGTTCGCAATTCCTGTTCCTGGCCCGCGAGCAATACGGCGGCTGCCTCGCAGTGCGCCAAGCCATCGGCGCGTTGCGTGAAGACATCACCCGTGACCTGGCGGCCGACCTGACGTTCATGCCCAAACTGCAGCACCTGGATGCCGAGGGTTTGCACGTAATGGCCGACCTGATCGTCAAAAGCGTGTTCGCCACCCTCCCCGACATCATCGACCCACCCGCCCAGGCCTTGCCGCCCCACCTCACGCCCCAGGCGAAAATCACCCAGCAGTTGCGCTTTATCTTTATCGGCCTCAAGCATTGGCAGGGCCTGGGCAGCACCGAGTAAGTCGGTCAGCCCGCCGTGTGGAAGCGCTTGGCCGTGGTGTAGTGCTTGTTCCAGTAATGGTTGCTCAGTGAATCGATGCGGATGTTCTTGCCGGTACGCGGCGAATGAATAAATTTGCCGTCACCTATATAGAGACCCACATGGCTGACCTGGCCGCGACCATTGCCTTTGAAAAACACCGCATCCCCCGGTTTCAAAGCACTGCGCTTGACGGTCGGCGCCGTAGAGCGGTGCATCGCCGCCGTGGTGCGCGGGATCTGGATATTCGCCTGGGTCTTGAAGAGGTAGACCAGAAAGCTGCTGCAATCGAACCCCTGCTCCACCGAGGTGCCGCCCCATTTGTAAGGCGTGCCCAATAATTCATGGGCGCGGTCGACCACGTCCTTGATGGACGCTTCCTTCAGGGACGCCGCGATGGAAGGAAGGGGCCGCAGGTTGGCTGACGCCGACGAAAGGGCGAGAGACAGGCTGACAATGACTAAACAAAAAAATGACTTGAACATGATGAACGTCGCAGTGGAATAAACACGGCGCATAGCCTAATGACGCGGCAGGTAACGTTTTGAGCGCCAATTCCTGAACATACGTAGGACAAATCCTAAAACGCTCACGATGGGTGCACGCACACAGAAGATGCACCACTTCGGTGCTTAAGCAGAATTTCCCTACGCCCTATTTAGTGGCGTTAGCGCGCCTGCTGACAGGCAATTCCTACCTTCCTTGTCGGGTTGGCAAGGCCCTTGCTCTAACTCTTGCATCGCTCATAGCTGGAAGCTTCCTGATGCTGGTGATCCACCGCCGAATCGCCCCCCAAGCCCTCTGGGACGCCGAGTTGCTGCTGAACTTCGAAGCACGCAGCAAGAGCCGCCTGCGCTGTTTCAGTGCCGAGGGTGAAGACGTCGGCCTGTTTTTGGAGCGCGGCCAACCGCCGCTGCATGATGGCGAATGCCTACAGGCCGAAGACGGACGTGTCGTACGCGTATGCGCCCGCCCTGAACACCTGCTGCACGTCACCTGCAGCAGCGCCTATGAACTGACCCGCGCCGCCTATCACCTGGGCAACCGCCATGTGGCGCTGCAAGTCGGCGATGGCTGGTTGCGCCTGCTCGATGACTACGTGCTCAAGGCCATGCTCGAACAATTGGGCGCCCACACCGAAACCCTCGAGGCGCCGTTCCAGCCGGAACACGGCGCCTATGGCGGTGGTCACCATCATTCGCGTCATGGCGATGAAGATTTCAACTACCCACCCAAGCTGCACCAGTTCGGCGTGCGTCAATGAACCCCGCCTGGGCGTTGCTGCGCCTGGCCAGTCCGCAATTGCCGATTGGCGGCTACAGCTATTCCCAGGGCCTGGAAATGGCGGTAGAGAACGCTCGCGTCAATGACGCCGCGAGCGCGCGACGCTGGATCGGCGATCAATTACTGCTCAACCTGGCGCGCTTCGAAGCGCCGCTGTTGCTCGCCCATTGCCGTGCGGCTACCGAGCAGGATTGGCCACGCCTGATGCAGTTGTGCGCAGAGCACCGCGCCAGCCGCGAGACCCGCGAGCTGTATCAGGAAAGCCGGCAGATGGGTTACTCGCTGCAGCAACTGCTCAACGGTCTACCGGAACTGGACGACGCGGCCCGTGGTTTTCTCGCACAACAAGCAGAGCCACATCTGGCCTTGGGCTGGGCGCTCGCCGCACGCGCCTGGGGCATCAGCGCCGACGATGCCCTCGCCGCCTGGCTGTGGAGCTGGCTGGAAAACCAATTGGCCGTGCTGATGAAAACCCTGCCCCTGGGCCAGCAGGCCGCCCAGCGCCTGACCAGCGAACTGCTGCCGCTGCTGCAACAAGCCCAGCAGGACGCCAGCCGCCTCGACCCTCACTCTTCCGGCAGCGCCGCGTTCGGCCTGTCCCTGGCATGCATGGCCCACGAGCGCCAGTACAGCCGCCTGTTCCGTTCCTAGGAGAAACACATGAACACACAACCCCTGCGAGTCGGCATCGGTGGCCCGGTGGGCTCCGGCAAGACCGCCCTGACCCTGGCCCTGTGCCTGGCGCTGCGTGATCGCTACAACCTGGCGGTGGTCACCAACGACATCTATACCCGCGAAGACGCCGACTTCCTGGTGCGCAACCAGGCCCTGGCACCGGAGCGCATCATTGGTGTGGAAACCGGTGGCTGTCCGCACACCGCGATCCGTGAAGACGCATCGATCAACCTGGAAGCCGTGGACCAGCTCAACCGCCGCTTCCCCGGCCTCGACCTGATCCTGGTGGAATCCGGCGGCGATAACCTGTCGGCCACCTTCAGCCCGGAGCTGTCGGACCTGACCATCTACGTGATTGATGTATCCGCCGGCGACAAGCTGCCGCGCAAGGGCGGCCCGGGCATCTGCAAATCCGACCTGCTGGTGATCAACAAGATTGACCTGGCGCCCATGGTCGGCGCGTCGCTGGAGTTGATGAACAGCGACACCCAGCGCATGCGCAACGGCAAACCCTTTGTATTCAGTAACCAGAAAACCGGCGTCGGCCTGGATGAAATCGTCGCCTTTATCGAACGCCAAGGGCTGCTGACCGCCGCCTGATCACTGCATAAGGAACCTGTCCATGAGCCTGAAAAAACTCTTCGGCGCCGCCGCCCTGCTGCTCACCCCCGCCCTGGCCTTCGCACACCCCGGCCACGGCGACAACGGCTTAGTGGCCGGTATCAGTCACCCATTGGGAGGCCTCGATCACCTGCTGGCCATGGTCGCGGTCGGCCTGTGGGCGGCCCAGCAAAAAGGCGCGGCCCGTTGGGCGCTGCCATGCACCTTCGTGGGCACCATGCTGCTGGGCGGCGTGCTGGGCTTTGAAGGCCTGGGCTTACCGGCGCTGGAGAGCGGGATTGCCGCTTCGGTGCTGGCCCTGGGCCTGGCGGTGGCGCTGGCGGTGCGTCCGCCGTTGTTCGTCGCCGTGGGGGCGACAGCGGTGTTTGCGCTGTTCCATGGCGTGGCCCATGGCCTGGAGCTGCCTGCCATGTCGAGCCCTTGGGCGTATGCCGCCGGGTTTGTCGCGGCGACCGCCGCGTTGCATGCCGCCGGATATGCGGTGGTGCGCGGACTGCCGGCGGCGGCGGCACCGTTGGTGCGGATCGCCGGGGCGGCTTCGGCGGCGACGGGGGTTTGGTTGCTGGCGGGCTGAGATTGGCGGCGTAGGTAAGGGCGTCATCGCCGGCAAGCCGGTTCCTACAGGTCATCGTATGTAGGAGCCGGCTTGCCGGCGATAGCGGTAGCACAGACACCACCGATCCCAAGCCTGCTACCATGCGCGCCTACACCCCTGCCGTGACGACGCCAGCCGATGCCCATCGCTCCAAGCTCCACCTCCCAGCCTTCGTTGAATGCCGTGCTCACGCACTTCCATGACCTGATCGTGCCGCTCTGGCAGGGCCCGGGCTGGAACGCCGAGTTGGCGCTGCCCTATGAGGCGCTGGACGCCGATCACCAGCCCTTGCCACCGCAACGCTACCGCGCCATGGCCTGCGCCCGGCAGCTCTACCTGTTCGCCAGCCTGATCGGCACGCCCGATGCCGCGTTTGCCGAAGAACGTGCGGCTGCGCTGTTCCGCTCGCTGCAACGGCATTTCCACGACGCCGAGCACGGTGGCTGGTTCTACAGCATCGACCCCGCCGGCCAACCGCTGGACCCGCGCAAAGACCTCTACACCCATGCGTTCATCATCTTTGCCTGCGCCCATTACTGGGCCAAGGTGCGCGAGCCGCTGGTGGAATCGGTGCTCAATGCCGCCCTGGAAGTGGTCGCCAAGCGCTTCGCCAACGGTGACGGCCTGTACGAAGCGGTGCTGGAGCGCGACTGGTCATCCCTCTCGTCCGGCCCGCTGCAAAACCCGTTGATGCACCTGGCCGAAGCGTTCCTCGCCACCCTCGCGGTGCGTGCAGACGCCGCCGTGCAAACGGCCCTGCTGAACCTGGCGACGGCCATGCAGCAGCGCTTCATCGACCGCCAGCACGGCGTGATGATGGAAAAACCGCTGGGCGCTGTGGATAACTGGTTTGAGCCGGGGCACCAGTTCGAATGGTTCTTTTTGCTCGAATCTTCACCGATCCTGCGCGACACGCCGCTGCACGCCTCTCTGACGCGGGCTTTCGCCTACGCCGAGCAGAAGGGTGTGGATAACCTCAGCGGCGCGGTCAGCGGCATGCTGGCCGTGGACGGCAGCGTGCGTGACGGCACCCAACGCATCTGGGCCCAGGCCGAGTACCTGCGGGCACTGACCTTGCGCCCCGGCAGCGAAGCGGTGCTGCAGCGCCAGTTACTCGCGCTGCAGCAGCACTTCCTGCATGCCAAGGGCTGGAACGAATGCCTGGACGCCAAGGGCAACGTGAGCCGCCGGGATATGCCGTCGACCACGCCGTATCACTTGGCGACCTGTTATCAGGGGTTGGTCAAGGCCCTCGGCTGACCTTCAGGGCCTCATCGGGAGCAAGCCCCACACTCGAACGGGTTCACAGATTTTGATCTGTGCCCCCATTCAAAGGTGGGAGGGGGCTTGCTCCCGATGCTGGCAACTCGGTCTAACGCCTTACTTGCCCCCGCGCTCAATCGCAAAGCCGGCCCAGGTCTGGCTCACCGGCATCAGTTCCAGGCGGTTGATGTTGACGTGCGCCGGGGTGTTGAGCACCCAGAAGATGGTGTCGGCGATGTCCTGCGGCTGGATCGGCTCGGCGCCAGCGTAGGTGGCGTCGTAGCGCGCCTGGTCACCGCCGAAGCGCACCAGGGAGAACTCGCTTTCGCACAGCCCCGGCTCGATGTTGGTCACGCGCACGCCGGTGCCTTGCAGGTCGCAGCGCAGGTTCAGGGAGAACTGCTTGACGAACGCCTTGGAGCCGCCATACACGTGGCTGCCCGGATACGGGTAGCTGCCGGCGATGGAACCGAGGTTGATGATCCCGGCGCCACGGCCATGGGCGATCAGGCGCGGCAGCAGCAGGCTGGTGGTGGTCAGCAGGCCCTTGATGTTGGTGTCGACCATGGTTTCCCAATCGTCGAGGTTGCACTTGGGCGCCGGGTCGGTGCCCACGGCCAGGCCGGCGTTGTTGATCAGTCCGCGCAAGGTGGCGAACGACGGCGGCAGGTTGGCGATGGCGTCTTCCATGCCCTTGCGGTCACGCACGTCCACCACCAGGCCGTGTACTTCGGTGTGCTTGGAAAGCTCCTCGACCAGCGCATTCAAGCGCTCGGCGCGACGACCGGTGAGCACCAGTTTCCAGCCGGCTTCGGCAAAACGACGGGCGCAGGCTTCGCCGAAACCTGAGGTGGCGCCAGTAATAAACAGCGTGTTGGACATGGTGTTCTCCTTGCGGACATCGGGGAAAAAATCAGCCAGCAGAATGCCCGTACGCCGCGATGGCGGCAACCGCTATGCACACACCCGCGCACTTCACTGATCGTTTTTTGATCAATGCGAGCAAAGCCTTATGAACCGTGGCCTGCAGCCATATGCGCGCAGGTTATCCACAACTGCGCCCACAGTCTTTGGGGGCAAGTGCAAAACGGCCCAGGCCGCTGTGCACAAGGCTTGCAGAGGGTTTTGCAAAGTTTTTTGCTTGACCTGGGACGGGGCGTATGTAGGCCCTTGCGCGGTGGAAAAAATCAAACGATGGCTCCAGGCCAGTCATTCCGGCCCCTGCGGCAGTCTTTCCAGAGTTTAGTCACAGACTTATCCACAGGCTGGAAGGACATATTTCGGTCATATACCTGTGTCTTTAAACAGGTTGACAACGCGCTTCGGCGGTCGCCAAAAAGCCGCTGATCAGAAAACGATCACAGCGCTGTAAGCCACGGATTTAAAGGCTTTCAGCCAGCTACTCCCACGTTACCCACAGCCGGTTCCACAGTGGATGGGGACAAGTCAAAACTGTGACAAAACAGGGATTTGCGGCGGCTATATGTCGCGCTTTGGGAGGTGGCTGGATTTGTTTTCCACAATTTCAGCAGCACGCCAAAAAACCATGTGGGAGGGGGCTTGCTCCCTCCCACAGGTAAATCAGTGGCCGCCGAGGTAGGCGTTGCGCACTTCCTCGTTGACCAGCAATTCCTTGCCGGTGCCGGTCAGGCGAATTTCGCCGTTGACCATCACATAGGCGCGGTCCGACAAGCGCAAGGCGTGGTTGGCGTTCTGTTCCACCAGGAAGATGGTCATCCCGGTGGCCGCCAGCTCGCGCAGGGTCGCGAAGATCTGCTTCACCACGATCGGCGCCAGGCCCAGGCTCGGTTCGTCCAGCAGCAGCAACTTGGGGCGGCTCATCAGCGCGCGGGCGATGGCGAGCATTTGCTGCTCGCCGCCGGACATGGTCATGGCGCGCTGGTTACGTCGCTCCTTGAGCCGTGGGAACAGCTCGAACATGCGCTGCATGTCTTCATGGGCGAACTTGTCGCCGATGGGGATGGTGCCCATCAGCAGGTTTTCCTCGACGGTCATGTCGGGGAACACCCGCCGCCCTTCCGGCGACTGCGCAATGCCGTTGGAGGCGATGTAGTGGGACGACTTTTGGGTGATGTCGACGCCGTTGTAGAGGATCTGCCCCGACTCGGCCCGTGGCTGGCCGAAGATCGACATCAGCAGCGTGGATTTGCCCGCGCCGTTGGAGCCGATCAGGCTGACGGTTTCACCTTCGTTGATGTAGAGCGAGACTTTCTTCAGCGCCTGGATCGGGCCGTAAAACACGTCCAGATCCTTCATTTCGAGGATAGGTGCACTCATACCAGCTCCTCTTCGTCCGCGCCCAGGTAGGCGGCAATCACTTTCGGGTCGTTGCGAATCGCGTCGGGGCCACCCTCGGCGATCACGTTGCCGTGGTCGAGCACCACGATGTGGTCGGAAATACTCATCACCATGCCCATGTCGTGTTCGATCAGCACCACCGTGAGGTCATGTTCGTCGCGCAGCAGGCGAATCATCGCGCTGAGGGCTTCGGTTTCCTGGGGGTTGAGGCCCGCTGCCGGTTCGTCCAGGCAGATGATCTGCGGCCGTGTGCACATGGCGCGGGCGATCTCCAGGCGGCGCTGTTGACCGTAGGAGAGTTCGCCGGCCAGGCGGTTGGCGCAGTCGACCAGGTCGACCACTTCCAGCCAGTAGAAGGCGTGGTCGAGGGCGTCGCTTTCAGCCTTGCGATAGCCCTTGGTGTTGAGGATGCCCGCCAACATGTTGCGGTTGACCCACATGTGCTGGGCCACCAGTAGGTTTTCCAGCACCGACATTTCCTTGAACAGGCGAATGTTCTGGAAGGTCCGCGCCAGCCCGGCGCGGTTCACCAGGTGGGTGCCGCCGAACATCTTGTAGTACACCCGGCTGAGGAAGCTCTTGGGCGACACGAAGTCGATGGCCTGGAAACGCTCGCCAAGCAGTTGGATTACGTTGGTCTGCTTGCCGCGCACGTTGAGTTCGATCTTGCCGCCACTGGCTTTGTAGAAGCCGGTGAGGCAGTTGAACACCGTGGTCTTGCCGGCGCCGTTGGGGCCGATCAGGGCGAAGATCGAGTTGCGTTCGACCTTGAGGCTCACATCGCTCAAGGCCTTGATGCCACCGAAGTGCATCATCAAATGTTCCACAGACAGGACGACTTCCTTGCTCATGGCGCCACTCCTTTACGTGGGGTCACACCGGTACGGCTGATCCGGATCAGGCCGCGCGGCCGCCAGATCATCATCACCACCATCAACACGCCAAACAGCAACACGCGGTACTCGGAGAAGCTACGCAGCAGTTCCGGCGCGACGGTCAATACGAACGCGGCGATCACCACGCCCACCGTCGAGCCCATGCCGCCCAATACCACGATGGCCAGGATCAGCGCCGACTCGAAGAAGGTGAACGACGACGGGTTGACGAAGCCCTGGTAACTGGCGAAGAACACGCCCGCCAGACCGGCAGTGGAAGCGCCGATGGTGAAGGCCGAGAGCTTGACCAGCACATGGTTCAGGCCCATGGAACGGCAGGCGATTTCATCTTCGCGCAAGGCTTCCCAGGCGCGGCCGACTGGCATGCGGGTCAGGCGGTGCTTGATGTACAGCACGGCCAGCACCACCAGGAACAGCACGATGTAGATGAACATGAACTTGATGTTGGGGTTGTAATCGAGGCCGAAGAACTCATGGAACGGAATCCCGCCCTCCTTCGCTTTGCGCCCGAACTCCAGGCCGAGGAAGGTCGGCGAAGGCACCGGCATGCCGTTCGGGCCACCGGTGAACGACAGCCAGTTGTTGAGCACCAGGCGAATGATTTCACCGAAGCCCAGGGTCACGATGGCCAGGTAGTCGCCGTGCATGCGCAACACCGGGAACCCGAGAATGCACCCCGCCAGCGCCGCCGCGATGGCCGCCAGTGGCAGTACGGTCCAGAACCCCAGGCCGAGGTATTGATAGCCCAGCGCCAGGCCGTAGGCACCGATGGCGTAGAACGCCACGTAACCGAGGTCGAGCAGACCGGCCAGGCCCACCACGATGTTCAGGCCCAGGCCCAGCAACACGTAGATCAGCCCGAGGATCACCACGGTCAGCAGGTACTTGTTGGCGAAGATCGGGAACACGATGGCGATCACGATCAGTGCCGGGATGATCCAGCGCAGCCGCGACTTGTAGTCCGGCGCCAGCACATGCACGCCCGAACCACTGCTTTCAAAGCCTTGCAGAACCTTCAGGCCCTTGGGGGTTTGCAGGAACAGGCTCAGGGCAAAGCGCCCGGCCATCACAATGGCGACCAGCAGGCCGACGCGCGCCGGTTCCAGGTTGAAGCTGTAGCCGTCGAGGACCACGCCGACGATCGGACCGAACACGATCAGGGAAATCAGCCCGGCGAGGACCGTATCGACCACACTTTTCTTGATATCGATGGGTTTGGCAGCAGACATGTTTACACCTTCGCCACAAGTGGACGACCAAGCAGGCCCTGAGGACGGAAAATCAGAATCACCACCAACAGGGAGAAACTGAACACGTCTTTGTAGTCAGAGTTGATCAACCCCGAGAACAACGACTCGGAGATACCGAGGATGATCCCGCCCAGCATCGCCCCAGGCAGGGAACCGATGCCGCCGAGTACCGCTGCGGTAAACGCCTTGATGCCGATGATGAAGCCGGCATAGAAGTCGAAGGTGCCGTAGTTGAGGGTGATCAGCACACCGGCCAGGGCCGCCATGGCGGCACCGATGACGAACACGTAGGAGATCACGCGGTCGGTGTTGATCCCCAGGATCGAGGCCATCTTGCGGTCTTGCTGGGTAGCGCGGCACATGCGGCCGAGCTTGGTGTACTTGATGATGTAGGTGAGCAACGCCATGCCGGCGAACGCCGCCACGAGGATGAAGACCTTGGTGTACGTGAGCTGGACAAACCCGCTGCCGAAATCGACACGCCAGGCCCCGGCCAGCAGGGTCGGAATACCTTGTTGCTTGGCGCCCTGGGCGATCTGCGCGTAGTTCTGCAGGATCAGGGAGATACCGATGGCGCTGATCAGCGGTGCCAGTCGGGTGGAGTTGCGCAGCGGTTTGTAGGCGACCCGTTCGATGACCCAACCGTACACGCCAGTGACGACCACGGTGAAGATCAGGGTGCCAAGAATGAGCAGCGGGAAGGATTCGATGCCGAAGTAAGCCAGCAGTGCCAGACTGATTGCCGCGAGGTAAGCGGAAATCATATAAACCTCGCCGTGGGCGAAGTTGATCATGCCAATGATGCCGTAGACCATTGTGTAGCCGATGGCGATCAGGCCATAGACCGACCCGAGGGTCAGGCCGTTGACCAGTTGCTGCAGGAAAATACCATCCATAACGCAATCTCACGCGGTGAGAACCTGCGCACCGGTGGGTGCGCGGTCCTTCTGGAGGAAAAGACAGATTTCAATAACAACACCGTCCCAACGAGGGAGGGGGCTTGCCCCTCCCACAGGGATTACTTCTGCTTTTCCAACTGGTGGTACTTGCCGTCTTTATCCCACTGGTACACCACGTAGTCGGAGATTTTCAGGTCGCCCTTGCCATCCCACTCTTTCTTGCCCATCACGGTCTGGACCGGGTGAGCCTTGAGCCACTTGGCGGCGTCTTCGCCCTTGTTGGACTTGGCACCGTTGAAGCCGGCGGCCAGGGCCTGGACCGAAGCGTAGGCGTACAGGGTGTAGCCTTCCGGCTCGTAGCCCGCTTTGCGGAACGCGTCCACCACGACCTTGCTGTCCGGCAGCAGGCGCGGGTCGGCGCCGAAGGTCATGTACACGCCGTCGACGTACTGATTGCCACCGGCGGTTTTCGCCAGCTCGTCAGTGACAACGCCGTCATCGGACATGAACTTGACGTCTTTCATGCCCGCCTCACGGATCTGGCGAACCAAGGGACCGGCTTCCGGATGCAGGCCGCCGAAGTACACGACGTCAGCACCGAGGGAACGGATCTTGGTGACCAGGGCGCTGAAATCTTTCTCGCCCCGGGTCAGGCCTTCTTCCAGCACGGGCTTGACGCCACGCTTGGTCAACTGGGCAGCAGTGGCGTCGGCCAGGCCTTTGCCGTAGGTGTCCTTGTCGTTGATGACCGCGACTTTCTTGCCCTTGAGCACATCGACGATGTAGTCGCCGGCGACGATGCCCTGCTGGTCGTCACGCCCGCACATACGGAACATGGCGCCCAGGCCGCGTTCGGTCACTTGAGGGTTGGTGGAGCCTGGGGTGATGGCGATGATGCCCGCTTCGTCATACACCTCGGACGCCGGGATGGTGTTCGAGGAGCAGAAGTGCCCGACCACGCCGATCACTTTGTCCTGGTCCGCCAGGCGGTTGGCCACGGCCACGGCTTGCTTGGGTTCGCAGGCATCGTCGCCGGCCACCAGCACGATTTTCTCGCCGTTGATGCCGCCAGCCTTGTTGATCACATCGGCGGCCGCCTGGGCGCCTTTCATGTACTGCTCACCGAAAGCCGCGTTGGCGCCCGTCATGGGCCCCGCTACGCCGATCTTCACATCAGCTTGAACAAACGCAGAAACACCCAGTGCCGTTGCAACGGCGAGGGCCAGAAAACCTTTCTTGTAAAACGTCTGGGACATGAGTGGTGCTCCGATGTTTTTGATTTTTGGCACAACAACTTGCGTTCAAACCTTTCACTGAAAGCTCAGAGCAAGCGGCGTGCCATTACTTTTTTATTCTTCAAAAAGACACGGCGTCATTGTTATTACAGGCGTTTCGGCTCCATTGGCCAGTACGTGCAACCCCCTGACTTCAAGAGGTGCAACCAATGCATGCAAAAAGTACAACCTTGGCAGGTGACACCTGCAACCAAGCGCATAAACGACAGTTCCTATGCCTGTAACAGCGCGCGTAACGGAACTGCACATTTACAGTGCGTGATTGCTACAACTTGCACCAATACAGATTAGTAGCCTGCGAAGAAAGTGCAGGCTTCTGAAGGGTATTTCGCTGATCAGATCACGATCCGCAGGCATTGCCCGGCGTGATACAGCGAAAATCCAGCCTCATAAAGACAACTGCGCAGGCCCACCCCGGCCAACGGCTGCATCGGTGCGAACGGAATCGGCAACGCCTGGGGATTCTGGTGACACAAATAGTCGGCAAACGCCTTGCCGACCACGCTGCCGGTGGTCACGCCACGCCCGTTATAGCCGGTGACGGCCACCAGACCGGGGGCCGGTTCGAACAGGCGCATCAGGTGATCCGGGGTAAAGGCGATGCAGCCGGTCCAGGTGTATTCCCATTGCACCGATTTGAGGTACGGGAAGTAGTGCTGCTGCACCCGATCGGCCCACGCCTTGAGAAACCACGCCGGTTTCTGGTTGCCGTTGCCCAAGCTGCCGAGCAACAGGCGACCATCGGCGTCGCGGCGAATACTGCTCAAAACCTGGCGCGTGTCCCATGAGCCCTGGCCGCCGGGGAGGATTTGCCTGGAGGCGTCATCGCTCAGCGGTACGGAGGCGACCTGGTAGTAATAGCCGGGGAAAAAACTGCGGCGCAGTTCGGTCCATTCACCTTCGGTGTAGGCATTCGAGGCGACGACCACTTGTGCAGCCTGCACCGCACCGTTGGCGGTCTGCACCGACCAGCTCACACCTTGGCGTTCCACCTGGGTCACCGGGGAATGGTCGAACAACTGCCCACCCAACCCCGCCGCCGCGGCCAGACCACTGGTGTAGGCCATCGGGTTCAGGGTGCCCGCGCGCCGATCCAGCAAGGCGGCGGCGATCTTTTTCGTCCCCGTGGCCTGCTCGCAAGCCTGCCCGGTGAGCAATTCGACCGGTGCGCCACGGCGTTTCCATTGTTCTTCACGGCTGCGCAGATCCGCCTCGCCACGGGCGTTATGCGCCATGTGCAAGGTGCCCTCGCGGCGCAATTGGCAGTCGATGTTGTATTTGTCCACCAGGCTGAACACCAGCGACGGTGCCGCGCCCAACATGCGGTTGAGCTGGCTGCCCACCGCTTCGCCGAAACCGGCTTCGATGTCATCCGGAGGAATCCACAGGCCGGCGTTGACCAACCCGACATTGCGCCCCGAACCGCCATGGCCGGTGCGATGGGCCTCCAGCACGGCGACGCTTTTACCCTGTTCCAGCAAATGAATGGCCGCCGACAAACCGGTGATGCCGGCACCGATCACACACACATCCACCTTGACCTCACCCTTGAGCGCGGCGCGATCCGGCCGGCTGGGGGTGAGGTGTTCCCACAAACATGTTTCGCGTAGTGCCATTGCCAGACTCCGATGAGACCCAACAAACATCTGTTCCGAACAGCAAAGAGGCCACCTGCGGGAGGGCTTGCCCTTCCCACAGGTTCAATGGTGTTTCGACAGGTAATCAGTCGAAGGTGATGCCCTGGGCCAGCGGCAGTTCCAGCGAGTAGTTCACGGTGTTGGTCTGGCGGCGCATGTACCCGCGCCATGCATCCGAACCCGACTCACGACCGCCGCCGGTCTCTTTCTCACCGCCGAATGCGCCGCCGATTTCCGCGCCGCTCGGGCCGATGTTGACGTTGGCGATGCCGCAGTCGCTGCCCACCGCCGACATGAACTGCTCGGCTTCGCGCACATCGGTGGTGAAAATGCATGACGACAGGCCCTGGGGCACGGCGTTGTTCAGGCGCAGGGCTTCGGCGAAGTCCTTGTAGCCGACCACGTACAGGATCGGCGCGAAGGTTTCGGTGCAGACCACGTCGCTTTGCTCAGGCATTTCCACAATCGCCGGCGACACGTAGTAGGCGTTCGGGAATTTGTCTTCCAATTGACGCTTGCCGCCGAACACCTTGCCGCCTTCGCTCAAGGCCTGCTCCAAGGCATCCTGCATCGCGTCGAAGCCGTGCTTGTCGATCAGCGGGCCGATCAGGTTGCCTTCCAGCGGATGGCCGATGCGCACCTTGGAATAGGCGGCCTTGAGGCGGGTGACGATTTCTTCCTTGACCGACTCATGGGCGATCAAGCGGCGCAGGGTGGTGCAACGCTGCCCGGCAGTGCCGACGGCGCTGAACAGGATGGCGCGCACCGCCATGTCGAGGTCGGCGCTCGGGCCGAGGATCATCGCGTTGTTACCGCCCAGTTCGAGGATGCTGCGGGCGAAGCGTGCGGCGACTTTCGGTGCCACTTCGCGGCCCATGCGGGTGCTGCCGGTGGCGCTGATCAGGGCTACGCGCGGGTCGTCCACCAGCGCGGCGCCGGCGTCACGGCCGCCGATGATCACTTGGCTGAGGTACTCGGGGGCGTCCTTGAAGTTCTTCAGCACGCGCTCGAACAGCGCCTGGCAGGCCAGGGCGGTGAGCGGGGTCTTTTCCGAGGGTTTCCAGATCACCGCGTTGCCGCACACCAGCGCCAGGGTGGTGTTCCACGCCCACACCGCCACCGGGAAGTTGAAGGCGCTGATCACGCCGACCACGCCCAGGGGGTGCCAGGTTTCACGCATATGGTGGCCCGGACGCTCGGAGGCGATGGTCAAACCGTACAACTGGCGGGACAGGCCGACGGCGAAGTCGCAGATGTCGATCATTTCCTGCACTTCGCCCAGGCCTTCCTGGGTGATCTTGCCGGCTTCCCAGGACACCAACTCGCCGAGGTCAGCCTTGTATTCGCGCAATACGTCGCCGAATTGGCGCACCAGTTCGCCGCGACGCGGTGCCGGGACGTTGCGCCAGGCGTCGAATGCATGCTCGGCACGACTGACCTGTTGCTCGACCTCGGCGGCACCTTCCCAGTGCACGCTGCCGATCCGGCTGCCGTCGATCGGCGAATGCACGGGCTGTTTACCCGACTGGTACAGCGCTGGGTTTACCCCGAGACGATCAAGCAATGCGGCAACCATGGGTCACTCCTTCAATCTTCGAACAAAAAATCGCACCGCGACACGCACGGCGAACCAGGGCTTATTTGTAGCTGGCCCAAGACTTGCCAACAAACGACGATTAGGCGAGATATCATTCCGTTTATTCATGCAAAGCATCAAAAGAGGCGTGCCGTGCTGAACAAAAGACATTTGCCCTCGATCACTGCCCTGCAGTGTTTCGAAGCCGCCACCCGCCACCTGAGCTTCACCCGGGCTGCCGAAGAGCTGAATCTCACGCAAAGCGCGGTGAGCAAACAGGTGGCGCAGTTGGAAGAATTGCTGCAGCACCTGCTCTTCCGCCGGGTACGCCGACGCTTGCAGATGACCCCGGCAGGCGACTTGTACCTGGTGGAAGTGCGCAAGATCCTCACGCAAGTGGAGATGTCCACCCATTACCTGCGCTCCTACGGCGGCGAGACCGAAGTGTTGCGCGTGTCCACGCCCTACACCTTCGGCGCGCGCTGGCTGGTGCCGCGCCTCAAGGGCTGGCGCTTGCGTCACCCGCAGATCCACTTGGACCTGTGCAACGAGCAGGAGCCCGACGAACTGCTGCAAGGCAAGGCCGACATGGCCTTCTACTTCGGCCAGGGCTCACGGCCCGGCACCGAGAGCCTGAAACTGTTCAGCGAGGAACTGATCCCGGTGTGCGCCCCGGAAAGCCTGCCGGCGCAGCCGTTCACCGACCCCACGCAACTGAGCGACCTGGTGCTGCTGCAAAACGCCTCGCGGCCCCAGGGCTGGCATGACTGGTTCGCCGACCAGGGTTTTCACACCGAGCACAGCTACCACGGGCCGCGTTTCGACACCTTCTATATGTGCATCCGGGCGGCGCAGGTGGGGTGTGGCGTGGCCTTGCTGCCGCGTTTTCTGGTGGAAGAGGAGTTGGCCGACGGCAAGCTGGTGATCCCCTGGCCGCATGCGATGCCGAGCCAGGATGCCTACTATCTGGCCTACCCGGAGCATTCGGCGGAGGTGCCCAAGGTGCGCAATTTTGTGAAGTGGATGATGGAGCAAGTTATTTAGGGCCTGGAATACCGCTATCGGGAGCAAGCCCCCTCCCACACTTGGAATGCATTCCAATCTGTGGGAGGGACTCGCTCCCGATGAGGCCAGTGGCCTCACCAAAAAAATTACTGGCAAAACCCCACGGGTCTATGCGCCACTAGCCCCCTTCCTTACTTGTGCGTAACGGCCGGCGCTGATCGCCGACCCGTCTGGAGATTCCCGTTATGAGCGAGAGTGTGTTTGCCGATCGCATCGTGCAGAACCTGCTCGACACCGACTTCTACAAGCTGACCATGATGCAGGCGGTGCTGCACAACTACCCCAACGTGGAAGTTGAATGGGAGTTTCGTTGCCGTAACAGCGAGGACCTGCGTCCCTACCTGGCGGAGATCCGGTACCAGATCGAACGGCTCGCCGAGTTGAGCCTGAGCGCGGACCAACTGAGTTTCCTGGAGCGCATCAGCTTCATAAAACCGGACTTTCTGCGTTTTCTCGGGTTGTTCCGCTTCAACCTGCGCTACGTGCATACCGGTATCGAGAACGGCGAGTTGTTTATCCGCCTGCGCGGGCCGTGGCTGCATGTGATCCTGTTCGAGGTGCCGATGCTGGCCATCGTCAGCGAAGTGCGTAACCGCTACCGCTACCAGACCGTGATCCTCGAACAGGCCCGCGAGCAGTTGTACCGCAAGTTCGACTGGCTGACCGCCAACGCCAGCAGCGACGAGCTGTCCGAGCTGCAAGTGGCTGACTTCGGCACCCGCCGACGCTTCTCCTACCGCGTGCAGGAAGAAGTGGTCAGCGTACTCAAGCACGACTTCCCCGGCCGCTTCGTCGGCACCAGCAACGTACACCTGGCCCGTGAGTACGATATGAAGCCGCTGGGCACCATGGCCCACGAATGGATCATGGCCCACCAGCAACTCGGCCCGCGCCTGATCGACAGCCAGATCGCCGCGCTCGACTGCTGGGTCCGCGAATACCGTGGCCTGCTGGGCATCGCGCTGACCGATTGCATCACCACCGATGCGTTCCTCAACGACTTCGACTTGTACTTCGCCAAACTGTTCGACGGCCTGCGCCACGACTCCGGCGACCCGGTGCTATGGGCGGAAAAAGCCATCGCCCACTACCACAAGCTGGGCATCGAACCGATGAGCAAGACCCTGGTGTTCTCCGACAGCCTGACGCTGCCCAAGACCCTGGAGATATTCCGCGCGCTGCGCGGTCGCATCAATGTGAGCTTTGGCATCGGTACCAACCTGACCTGCGATATTCCAGGTGTGGAACCGATGAGCATCGTGTTTAAAATGACCGCGTGCAATGGCCAGCCCGTCGCGAAGATCTCCGATGAAGCGGGCAAGACCCACTGCACCGACCCGAATTTCGTCGCCTATTTGCGTCACGTGTTCAAAGTACCTGCCCTATCCAGCAAGGAGTGAATCATGCAAGCCGTACAGCGTGAGATTGCGCAGCAGCTCAAGGTCCAAGCGCCGTTCAAAGACCAGGCGGCCCTCGAAACCGAAGTCGCCCGGCGCGTGGCATTCATCCAGGACTGCCTGCGCAATTCCGGGCTCAAGACATTGGTGCTGGGCATCAGCGGCGGCGTCGACTCCCTCACCGCCGGCCTGCTGGCCCAGCGCGCGATGCAGGAACTGCGCGCCAGCACCGGTGACGAGGCCTACCGTTTTATCGCCGTGCGCCTGCCCTACGAAACCCAGTTCGATGAAATCGACGCCCAGGCCTCGGTGGACTTTATCGAGCCGGACGAGCGCCACACCGTGAATATCGGCCCGGCGGTGAAATCCCTGGCCGAAGAAGTGGCGGTGTTTGAGGGCAAGGCGGCGGTGTCCCGCGATTTCGTGCTGGGTAACACCAAGGCGCGCATGCGCATGGTGGCGCAGTACACCATCGCCGGCGCGGCCGGGGGCCTGGTGATCGGCACCGACCATGCGGCGGAAGCGGTGATGGGCTTTTTCACCAAGTTCGGTGATGGCGCCTGTGACCTGGCACCGCTGAGCGGGCTGGTGAAAAATCAGGTGCGCGCGATCGCGCGGCACTTCGGTGCGCCGGAGTCGCTGGTGGAGAAGGTGCCGACCGCCGACCTCGAAGACCTGTCGCCGGGCAAACCGGACGAAGCGTCCCACGGCGTCACCTACGCCGAGATCGACGCATTCCTGCATGGCGAGGCGGTGAGGGAAGAGGCGTTCAGGATCATTTGCGAGACGTATCGCAAGACCGAGCACAAGCGGGTGATGCCGTTTGCGCCGTGAGGTGAACCCAATAGTTTTGTGTTGATGGTAAGGCAGCCATCGGGAGCAAGCCCCTCCCAAACTTGAAATGCATTCCAAGTGTGGGAGGGGGCTTGCTCCCGATGAACGATAATGCGGTCTTATTTCAGAACTACAGTGCCTTTCATCATCGAGATGTGGCCCGGGAACGAGCAGAAGAAGCCGTAGTCCGTACCCGCCGCCAGCTTCGACACATCGAAGGTCACCTTATCGGTTTCGCCGGCACCGATGACTTTGGTGTGGGCGATGATGCGGGTGTCGCCTTCTTTCAGGTAGTTCTTGTCCAGACCGGCGGCCATGCCATCGGTCGCGACCGGCTGCATGTCGGCGACGCTGGTCAGCACCCAGTTATGACCCATGACGCTTTTCGCCATGGTGCCGGAGTGAGTCAGCTCGACGGTGAACGTCTTGCAGCTCTTGTCGATCACGATTTCCTTGGTGTTGTAGGACATCATATCGGTGGAGTCGACGGTGACATTGCACTCTGCAGCAAGCAACTGGCCACTGGCCAGGGTCAGCAGGGAAACAGCAACGAGTTTGGCGAACATGTGAATCTCCAAGGCAGGGTTTAGAAACGCGTATTGCGACAAGGGTGCCCCAAGCGGGCAGAAATACTTATGACCTGAATCAACAGGTTGTATACAACTTTAGGCTATCAGACTTATCGATATAACCTACCAGCCAAAATGCCGCACAGCGCCTATGATCGGCCCATCACCCTCTGGAGTCCGAGCCATGCACCTCAATCAACTGTTCAACGGCCTGCTGGCCGCGTACGCCTGCGGTAAGTGAAGGCCAAGCGCACCTTGAAGCTGCTACCATGACGACCCAAGGCAGCTGCGTGCCGCCACCCTCACCTTCGACCCTAGAGGATCGCCCATGGCCAAACCTAATTACTCCTTCGCCAAACGTCAGAGAGACTTGGCCAAGGAACAGAAGAAAGAGGAAAAACTGCAACGCAAGAAAGCCGCTGCCGATGAAGAAGCCGGCGCATTGAACCCGGATGCCGACAGTGAAGTAACGAGCGACGAGACTGAAACACCAAAAGATCCGGCAGAATAATTTCCGTTGCAGCGCGGGCTCTTTGCGCCAAGCCCGCCTGCCACAGCAAACCCGCCCCCTTACGTCATCATTCCAGCGGCATCACCGTCACCCGCACCTCAGGGTCATGGCTCCCGCCCCCCAGGATCACCCCGCGCAACGGCGACACATCGGAGAAATCCCGGCCCCAGGCCAGGGTGATGTGTTCCAGTGCCGGCTGCACGTTGTTGGTCGGATCGAAATCCACCCAGCCCGACGCCGGGCAATACACCGAGACCCATGCGTGGGACGCGTCGGCGCCGATCAGCCGGGGTTGGCCGGGCGGTGGCTGGGTGAGCAGGTAGCCGCTGATATAGCGCGCCGCCAGGCCGCGCGAGCGCAGGCAGGCGAGCATCAGGTGGGCGAAATCCTGGCACACGCCGCGCCGGCGCTCCAGCACTTCCACCAGCGGCGTGGCGACCTGGGTGGCTTCGGCGTCGAAAGTGAATTCGCTGAAGATCTTTTCCATCAGCGCCTGCACGCCCAACAACAAGGGGTACCCCGGCGGGAAACAGCTTTCGGAGAACTCGACGAAGGTTTTTTTCAAATGCACGTAGGGCGACTCGAAGCGATAGCGGCACGCCTCGATGATCTGCGCTGACAGCGGCTGGCTGCTGTAGGTCAGGCTGTCGCGGGTCGTATCCCAGGGTGGCGACTGCTGGAAATCCAGCACAGGTCGCGCCAGCACTTCCACGGTCAGCGCGGCATTGACCAGCAATTCATCGTGGGGCCGTTCGAACGCGAGGCGGGTGATCGGGTTGCCGAACACGTCCAACTCATCGCGCCGCGACGTCGGCTCGGGGCTGATATCCAGTTGCTGCGCGCTGCAACGCTGCCAGGCGCAGGGCCGTGGCCACAGGTGCGCCAGTTGCTGGGCCAGGGACACCGGGCTGTCGTAGTGGTAATGGGTATCGTGGAAAATCTGGTAGCGCGCACTCATCACACCGACACCGTTTGCTGGCTGACATCATCCACATGGGCAAAGTGACGCAACGCCAGGCGATCCGACACTAGCCCACTCTCATCGGCGACCGCTTGCAGCAGGTCCGCCAGGCCTTCCAGCGCGGCACGCACGCTGGACTCGCCGAACAAGGGGTTCTCCAGGCACGCCAGGTCGAACCGCGACAGGCGCTCCACCAACGGCGCCAGGCCGGTTTCCCGAGGCACGCCAAAGTCATCATTGAGGCGACGCAGGGTACGGCTCACCAGTTTCAGTTGGAACAGCACCGCATGGGGGTTCTGCTCGTCCAGCAGCAACAGGTCGAGCACCGGGATCAACTGCGGCACCGCCAGGTAACGTGACCGATAGGTGATACTGCTGTTGCCCAGTTCCAGCAACCACTCCAGCCCCGCCTGATCGAACACCGCTACCCCGCGCAGGAACGCTGCAAGGCTGCTGCTGAGGAACTGCAGGCGCTCGATGCGCCGGCCCATCATCAAGAAGCGCCAGCCTTCGTCGCGGGTCATGTCGTCCAGGGCGAACCCGGAGAGCGCCGCCAGGGACATCACCAGGCGGTTGAGGAAGTCCAGCAACTCGCCAAAATCCGGGGTTTCGCTTTCCAGTTCCAAGGCTTCGCGCTGCAGCTCCACCAAGGCCTGCCAGTTTTCCCGGGACAACTTGCCGCGCACCTGGGACGCGGCCCACTGCAGGCGCTGCAGGTTGGCGCGCAGGCTCGACGGCCAGTCGTCGCCGAGCATGGCAGCGAGCAGGCGTTCGGGCAGTTCGCCCTCTTCCGGCAGCAGGCGCAGGCTTTCTCCCAACTCGATCGCGGCTTGCAACGCCAGCGGGTCGTCGCCGTCGACATAACGCGCCAGCACAATCCGCAACCAGCGCGCGCTGTCATCACAGCGCTCGCAATAACGGCCGAACCAGAACAGGTTTTCCACCACCCGCGAGGGCAGATACGGGTCGCGGCGCACCAGGTCATGGGCACCGATCGCCCGCTGCGCGCGCCACTGCTCGCCACCGGCGGCACGCTCGCCGAGCACCCAGGTGTCCTTGCTGGCGCCACCGCGTTGCATCGACACCACTTCGGCATCCGCTTCGGCGGCCACGCGGGTCAGGCCGCCGGGCAGGACGCGATAACCGTCCTCGCTGGCCACGGCGTACACGCGCATGCCGATGGCGCGGTGTTGCAGATGGTCATCCACGGTGTGCCACACCGGCGCCTGGGACAGCTGCGCCAGTTCCTGGGCGACATAGGCGTAAGGCCGCGCGCGCATGCGTTCGGCGAGCGCCTCGCGTTGGGCGTCATTCAAGTCGCGGCCGAATATCGGGGTGAAACTCTGCGAAGGAAACGCGGGCTTGATCAGCAGCTCCGGCAGTTTCTCCAGGGCTTCGGCCAGGACCGGCGCCTCACCGCACCACCAGGTGGCGATGGACGGCAGGATCAATTCTTCGCCAAACAGGAACTGGTTGATCTTCGGCAAAAAGCCGAGCAACCCCGGCGACTCCAGCACGCCGCTGCCCAGGGCATTGGCCACCAGCACATTGCCTTGGCGCACGGCGTCGAGCAGGCCGGGCACGCCGAGGGCCGAGTCGGTGCGCAGTTCCAGCGGGTCGCAGAAATCGTCGTCCAGGCGCCGCATGATCGCGTGCACCCGGCGCAGGCCGCTGAGGGTCTTGAGGAACACGGTGCTGTCGCGCACGGTGAGGTCGCCGCCTTCCACCAGCGGGTAACCGAGCTGGCGCGCCAGGTAGAGGTGTTCGAAATAGCTTTCGTTGAAACGTCCGGGCGTGAGCAGCACGATCAGCGGCGGCTGGTTGTCGCTCGGGGCCTGGCGGGCCAGGGTTTCCTGGAGCGTGCGGAAGAAACCGGTGAGGTGCTGCACTTGCAGGTCGCGGTACAGATCCGGAAACGCACGGGACACGATGGTGCGGTTTTCCAGCGCATAACCGGCACCCGACGGCGCCTGGGTGCGGTCGGCGGTGACCCACCAGCGGCCATCCGGGGTGCGCGCCAGGTCCACGGCATACAGGTGCAGGAACGCCCCGTCCGGCGGCTGGATGCCCTGGCACGGCCACAGGAAGTTGTTATGCCCGAACACCAGCTCGGCGGGCAGCAAACCTTCCTTGATCAAGCGTTGCGGGCCGTAGAGATCGGCCAGCACGGCATTGAGCAGGCGCGCACGCTGGGCGATGCCGGCCGACAGTTGCTGCCACTCTTCAGCGGCCAGCACATGGGGCAGCAGGTCCAGTTCCCAGGGGCGGTCGGCGCCCTTGGGGTCGGCGTAGACGTTGTAGGTCACGCCGTTTTCCTGGATCTGCCGGGTCAGCAGCGCCTGGCGCTGGGCCAGTTGCGCGGGGGTGCTGCGCTGCAGGTGATCGAGCAGGCGCCGCCAGTGGGCGCGCACCGCGCCGCTGTCGTCGAGCAATTCGTGATAAGTGCCCGCGGTCAGCGGGTAACGGTCGAGCAAGTCGGACATGGAACGCTCGGCAGAGGCAAGGGGGCTCAGATTAACCTAACAAACACTGCAAATCCGCTGTGGGAAGGGGCTTCTCCCGATTGCGGTGGGTCAGTCAACTCATGTATCGGCTGATTCACCGCAATCAGGAGCAAGCCCACGGATCGCATTCAGTCATTTTTATTGGGGAAACGTCGCAGATCCAGGGTCATCGGGAATTCATCGTTCACCACTACGGTCGGCACCGACTGCTTGCCTGGGGTATGGCCCAGGCGGAAGAACCGCGCCATACGCCGGCTCTCCGCCTCATTGGCATTCACCGGCAAGCTGTCGTAGTTGCGCCCGCCCGGATGGGCCACGTGGTACTGGCAGCCGCCCAGGGAGCGCTGCATCCAAGTGTCGAGCAGGTCGAACACCAACGGCGCGTGCACCGCGATGGTCGGCTGCAGGCAGTTGGCCGGTTGCCAGGCGCGATAGCGCACGCCGGCGACGAACTCGCCGACCCGACCGGTTGGCTGCAAGGGCACCGGGATGCCGTTGCAGGTCAGCAGATAACGCTGCGGCGTCAGCCCGCTCACCTTCACCTGCAAGCGCTCCAGGGACGAGTCCACATAGCGCACCGTGCCGCCCACCGCGCCCTCTTCGCCCAGCACGTGCCAGGGCTCCAGGGCCTGGCGCAGTTCCAGTTCGATGCCGCTGACGGCGTAGTCGCCGACCTTGGGAAAACGGAACCCCAGGTGCGCGGCAAACCATTCGGCGCGCAGCGGGTAGCCGGCGGCGTTCAGCTCGACGATCACGTCGGCGAAGTCCTGTTCGATAAAGTGCGGCAGCAGGAAACGGTCATGCAACTCCGTGCCCCAGCGCGCCAGTTTCGGCGGTGCATAGGGTTCACGCCAGAACCGCGCTACCAGCGCCCGCAGCAGCAGTTGCTGAGTCAGGCTCATGCGTGCGTGGGGCGGCATTTCAAAGGCACGCAATTCCAACAGGCCCAGGCGCCCCGTGGCGCCGTCCGGCGAGTAGAGCTTGTCGATACAGAACTCGGCGCGGTGGGTGTTGCCCGTCACGTCGATCAACAGGTTGCGCAGCAAGCGGTCCACCAACCACGGCGGGCATTCCTCGCCTGGCTCCGGCATCTGCGCGAAGGCGATTTCCAGCTCGTACAGTGCATCGTTGCGCGCTTCATCGACCCGCGGCGCCTGGGACGTCGGGCCGATAAACAGGCCGGAAAACAGGTAGGACAAGGACGGATGGTTATGCCAGTAGCTGATCAGGCTGCGCAGCAGATCCGGGCGGCGCAGGAACGGCGAATCCTTGGGCGTGGCGCCTCCCAGCACAAAGTGGTTACCGCCACCGGTGCCGGTGTGACGGCCGTCGATCATGAATTTTTCGGTGGTCAGGCGGGTTTGCCGCGCTTCTTCGTAGAGGAATTCGGTGCGCTCGACCAACTCGTCCCACGTGGCGGACGGCTGCACGTTGACCTCGATCACGCCCGGATCCGGGGTGACGCGGAAGTTGCTCAGACGGTTATCCGCCGGCGGCTCGTAGCCTTCCAGCAAGACCGGACAGTGCAGCTCTTCGGCGGTGGCTTCGATGGCAGCCACCAGCTCCAGGTAATCCTCGACGCGCTCCAGCGGCGGCATGAACAGGTACAGGCGCCCTTCCCGGGCTTCGGCACACAGCGCGGTGCGGGTCAGCCAGTCGGCGGACTCATCGACCTTGGGCACGCGCTCATCGCTCGGCGCAGGTTCGCCGTGGCTTTGCAGTTGGCCGGTGGTTGGCAGTTCCGGTTGATCCTGGTTCGGGTCGATGGGGTGCACGAACGGATATTCCGCCGCGGTCACCCAGGGCTGCGAGGCCAACGGCAGGCGATAGCCCAGCGGCGAATCCCCCGGCACCAGGCGGCAGTGGTTATCGCGCAGGTACCAGCGCCCGCTCTGCCAGCGATCATTGGCGGCGGTGCGCGCCAGCGGCAGCACCTGGCCGATGATTTTATCCAGGCCCTGGCCGAACACTTTGCGCAGGCGTTCGCGCTCCAGCTCATCGCTCAGACGCGGGTCCTGGGCAGTGACGTTTTGCGGCAGCGCCCCTTCGCGCCACAGGTAGTAGAAATTGTCTTCGAAGGCCGGGAACACAAAGCGCGCCGGCAACTTCAGGCGCTCGGCGACGCTGGCCAGGAAACGCCCGGCCATGACGCCATCGGCGCCGTAGTCCTGTTGCTCATCGGCGATCAGCGCACTGTTATGCCAGATCGGCACCCCGTCGCGACGCCAGTAGCAGTTGAGCGACCACCGCGGCAGTTGCTCGCCGGGGTACCACTTGCCCTGGCCAAAGTGCACCAGGCCCTGGGGCGCGTAGTGCTTGCGCATGCGCTGGAACAGCTCGGCGGACAGGCGCCGCTTGTCCGGCCCGAGCGCGGCAGTGTTCCACTCGGCGCCATCGGGGTCGTCGATGGAGACGAAGGTCGGCTCGCCACCCATGGTCAGGCGCACGTCGTCCTTGACCAGGTCGCCGTCGATCTGCCGGCCCAGGGCCTGGATCGCCAGCCATTGTTCTTCGGTGTAGGGCTTGGTCACCCGAGGGGCTTCCCAGATGCGCTCCACCGACATCTCGTGGGTAAATTCGCACTCGCACGGCTCCACCAGCCCACTGATCGGCGCCGCAGAGGATGGATCGGGACTACAAGCCAACGGGATATGGCCTTCACCGGCGAACAACCCGGAAGTGGCGTCCAGGCCAATCCAGCCGGCGCCGGGCAAATACACCTCGCACCAGGCGTGCAGGTCGGTGAAGTCCACTTCGGTGCCGGACGGGCCGTCGAGGGACTTGACGTCGGCGGTGAGCTGGATCAGGTAGCCGGAGACAAACCGCGCCGCCAAACCCAGATTGCGCAGCAACTGCACCAGCAACCAGGCCGAATCGCGGCACGAACCGGAGGCGTTTTCCAGGGTGAACTCCGGCGTCTGCACACCGGGTTCCATGCGGATCAGGTAGCCGATATCGGCGGCCAGGCGCTGGTTGAGGCCCACCAGGAAGTCCACGGCCGGCAACGGCGTGCGGTCGATGCCGGCCAGGTAGGCGGCAAACTTCGGCGTCAGCGGCAAGGTTTCCAGGTACGGCGCCAACTCGCGCTGCTCATCGGCGGCGTAGCTGAAGGGGATTTTTTCGGCGTAGGGCTCAAGGAAAAAGTCGAACGGGTTGAACACCGCCATCTCGGCGACCAGGTCGACTTCGATGCGCAACTCGTCCGTTTTCTCCGGGAACACCAGACGCGCCAGGTAATTGCCCTGGGGATCTTGCTGCCAATTGATGAAATGCTGCTCGGGCAGCACTTTCAGCGCATAGGACAGAATCCGCGTGCGGCTGTGGGCCGCCGGGCGCAAACGCACGATCTGTGGGCCGAGTTCAACAGCGCGGTCATAGCGGTAATGCGTAACGTGGTGCAACGCGACATGAATCGACACGGCGGCCTCCTGCGAGCCAGGGCATGGATACAACCCGCGCAAGACTTATGCCAGAGCGGCGGTCATTGCGCTTTATCGTAAGACCCGGTGCAGTACAGCACCAAAACGGCGCCAACGGCAGTGCAATGGTGCAAGCGCTGCACATATTTGTGGCGCAAGTGGGTGGGGCGGTATCGGTTGGGTGGGCGATGGGGTGGGGAATCGCCCCGATTTCTGCGAGCGCACTCCAATCGTCCGACATCGCTTGGCGCCTTACGCAAAATGACCGTCACCGGCGCGGTGCCAAAACCGAAATAAGAGAGACGTCATCATGTTTTTATGGATTAGCGGCTTTTTACCGGGTGACAACGAAGACGACTCGCTGAAGTTTGAGCTGGATGTACCTCATGAGTTTGAACAGGGCGTGCTGGATGTTCTTGGGTGGTCTGACCTGCATAGCAGCCCTGATGGTGACTGGCTGCTTAGTCCCGTGCAGATACAGCAGATTGCAAGCATCGTGGGTGAACCCTTACCAACGGACTTGGATTTATTCATCGGTGTAACCGCTTGATGATGAGTTACACCCGCGCAATGAATTTCAAACTTACTCATCCTTGCATGCCCCCACCGACTGTAGGAGCGAGCTTGCTCGCGAAAAACCTCAAACCGCCGCAGACATTCAGGATGTCCACGTCAGCCGACCACAAAGCAAAACGCCAGCACGAGGCTGGCGTTTTGCATATTCAGGCGGCGATCAACGCGGCACGACCGGCTTGCGGGCGGGTTTACCGCCCTTGCCCTTGGCCGCATCGCTACGCTCCTTGGCTGCCTGCTTGTTACGTGCCTGCGCGGCAGCCTTGGCTTGTTCGCGCTTGTCCCACGGGTTGCTGCCGTCGCTGCCACGGGGCGGCAGGCCGGTGTGCTGGGTGAGGATCCGGGTGGTGGTTTCCTTGGCGACCTTGTGGCTGCCGGCCGGCGTCGAGTTCTTGCGACGCGCGCTCTGGTAGCTGTCGGTGGCCGGCTGGTGCAACGGGATCAGTTGATCCTTGCCCGGCCCGATCAGGTCAGCGCGGCCCATGCGGGTCAGCGCTTCGCGCAGCATCGGCCAGCCTTTCGGGTCGTGGTAGCGCAGGAAGGCCTTGTGCAGACGGCGCTGTTCTTCGCTCTTGACGATGGTCACCGCGTCGCTCTTGTAGGTGACCTTGCGCAGCGGGTTCTTGCCCGAGTGGTACATCGCGGTGGCGGTGGCCATCGGCGACGGGTAGAACGCCTGCACCTGGTCGGCGCGGAAGCCGTTGCCCTTGAGCCACAGGGCCAGGTTCATCATGTCTTCATCGGTGGTGCCAGGGTGGGCGGCGATGAAATACGGGATCAGGTACTGCTCCTTGCCCGCTTCCTTGGTGTACTTCTCGAACATGCGCTTGAACTTGTCATAGCTGCCAATGCCCGGTTTCATCATCTGGTTGAGCGGACCTTCCTCGGTGTGTTCCGGGGCGATCTTCAAGTAGCCGCCGACGTGGTGGGTCACCAGCTCTTTCACGTATTCCGGCGACTCGACGGCCAGGTCGTAGCGCAGGCCGGAAGCGATCAGGATCTTCTTCACCCCCGGCAACGCACGGGCGCTGCGGTACAGCTGGATCAGCGACGAGTGGTCGGTGTTCAGGTTCGGGCAGATGCCAGGGAACACGCAGGACGGTTTGCGGCACGCGGATTCGATTTCCGGACTCTTGCAGGCGATGCGGTACATGTTTGCGGTCGGGCCGCCGAGGTCGGAGATCACGCCGGTGAAGCCGGGGACCTTGTCGCGGATCTCTTCGATCTCACGAATGATCGACTCTTCGGAACGGTTCTGGATGATGCGGCCTTCGTGCTCAGTGATCGAGCAGAAGGTGCAGCCGCCGAAGCAGCCACGCATGATGTTCACCGAGAAACGGATCATGTCGTAGGCCGGGATTTTTTCCTTGCCATACACCGGGTGCGGAACACGTGCGTAAGGCATACCGAACACGTAGTCCATTTCTTCGGTGGTCATCGGGATGGGCGGCGGGTTGAACCACACGTCCACTTCGCCGTGCTTCTGCACCAGGGCGCGGGCGTTGCCTGGGTTGGTTTCCAGGTGCAGCACGCGGTTGGCGTGAGCATAGAGCACCGCGTCGCCACGGACTTTTTCCACCGATGGCAGGCGGATCACGGTCTTGTCGCGGGTCATGCGCGGGCTGGCGAGGATCTGTACGACCTTGGCCTCTTCCGGGTCATCCACCGGGCCTTTTTCCTGCTCGATGGCGCAGGCCTGGGTGTCCTGGGTGTTCACATACGGGTTGATGATCTTGTCGACCTTGCCCGGACGGTCGATACGGGTGGAGTCCACCTCATACCAGCCTTCGGGCGTATCACGGCGAATGAACGCGGTACCGCGCACATCGGTGATGTCTTCGATCTTGTGGCCCCACGACAGGCGCTGGGCCACTTCGACGATGGCGCGCTCGGCGTTGCCGTACAGCAGGATGTCGGCGGTGGCGTCGATCAGGATCGAGTTGCGCACCCGGTCCTGCCAGTAGTCGTAGTGGGCGATACGGCGCAGGGAAGCTTCGATGCCACCGAGCACGATCGGCACGTTCTTGTAGGCTTCCTTGCAGCGCTGGCTGTATACCAGGCTCGCGCGGTCCGGGCGTTTGCCGGCCATGCCGCCAGGGGTGTAGGCGTCGTCGGAGCGGATTTTCTTGTCGGCGGTGTAGCGGTTGATCATCGAGTCCATGTTGCCGGCCGCGACGCCGAAGAACAGGTTCGGCTCGCCGAGCTTCATGAAGTCGTCTTTGGACTGCCAGTTCGGCTGGGCAATGATCCCGACGCGGAAACCCTGGGCTTCCAGCAGTCGGCCGATGATCGCCATGCCGAACGACGGGTGGTCAACGTAGGCATCACCGGTGACGATGATGATGTCGCACGAATCCCAGCCAAGCTGATCCATCTCCTCCCTGCTCATCGGCAGGAACGGCGCTGGACCGAAACATTCGGCCCAGTACTTGGGATAGTCAAATAACGGCTTGGCTGTTTGCATGACGGTGACCGGTGTTGAGATGAAAAATCGCGGGCGCGGAATATAGCACAAAATTTGACCAATTCCGACGACAGCGGTCGGCTTTTAACCCGGGCGTCTGCGCGGTGCTTTCCCGACCCGGTTTACCCCACGCATCAGGGGCTATTCCGTTAGCCAGCCGTCAAAAAATCATGGGTAGGCTGGCTGAATCAATCACAGCCCTTGATGGCCCGCCCTATGAACACACGCGCCACCCAACCATCGACTTCCCTGCCGGCTCACCACGCGTTCATCAAGCCGCAATTACCGCCCTGGCTGCGCCAGGCACCAACGTGGCTGCTCAAGGATTTTCGTGACAGCCTGATCAACAGCAACCAGGCCCGGCACGACCTCAACATGTTGCTGGACGAGATCCAGAGCCCTGAAGACTATGCCCGCCCCCGATTACGCGTGATGCTCACCCGGCGTTTTTTCGGCCTGATCGACGACGAAAACGCGATCCTGGTGCGCGAATGGAAAAATCACCATCTGCTGGGACTGATCAAAAACCACGCCAGGACCACCCGGCAGACCCTCCTGGAAGCGGCGCTGCAGAACTTCGAGGCCTCTGAAGCGGTAGACGGCGGCATGGAAGCGGGCACGGCGATCTACAACGTCACACCCAGTGGCGAGGTGCTCAGCACGATCGGCGCCACCGCGTTCGCGAAGTTCTGCCGCCGCCTGGATCTGGGCGGCAAGTATCTGGCCCATGTGTTCAGCGTACTTGAACCCTCGCCCAGTTCCGCGTCGCCGCGCACCCCGCAACAGGTGCGCGGCCTGTTCCGCGCGCAGGCGCAGCATGCCTTCGGGGTCGCCTTGCATATCGCCTACATGCAACAGCAACTGACCGCCATACAGCACCTGCAGTTGAACAGCCTGTATCGATCAGGCTCGCATCTGGACATCCAGAGCAATCACCTGACCCTCAACGGCGTCGTAGTACCGGGCGTGCTGGTGATCAAGGCGCCGACAATCGGTATCCCCTTCATCCTCTACACCCCCGGCGACCCCGTCACACCCTTGCGTCAACACACTTCCCTGGCAGATCTCGAGCGCAAGCTGGCCGAACGCCTGCTGGACGCCAATGACCGAGCCCGATTCAATCGCCTGGTGCCCTTGCAGCACCAGGGCAGCCTATTGGATGTCACCCCGGCCCGACCAGGCTCTCCTGCCATCGAAATGGCCGGCAGGATCTACACCGAGCCTGCCCACTTGAACCATCCGCTCAGCCTCACCCCGATCAGCGCGGATGTGTTTATGTCCGTCGCCGAAGAGAAAATCGCCCAGATCAAAAGCGACGCCCAGATCCTGGCCGTTCTCAGCGCGAACGCCGACCTGCTGAGCCGGCAAAAACGCCTGCAAAGCTACCTTGATGCAGGCAAGTCCTTGCTGTTCTTTGCCGCGTCGTTCATTCCAATTGTGGGCCAAATCCTACTGGTGGTCGGCGCCGCTCAATTGATCGACACGGTTTACGAGGGCTTCGCGGCCTGGAGCCGTGGCGACAGTGACGAGGCCCTCAACGACCTGCTGGATGTGGTGGACAGCGCCGCCCTGGCCGCGGCAACGGCCGGCGTCATCAAGACCGCGGGCTTCACCGCCGGCCTGATAAAAGTGCGGGTGCGCAACAAAGGCTGGCGTCTATGGCACAACGACCTCACGCCTTACCGCCATCCCAAGGCGCTGCCCCAGCACCTTGTTGCCGACACACAAGGTTTGTACCGACACGAGCAACAGCATTACCTGAAGCTTGACGATCAACCCCATGCAATCCGCCGCACTCCCGATGGCAAGCAATGGGAACTGGCACACCCCACCGATCCGCAGACCTATTCTCCGCCGTTGCTGAGTAACCAAGTCGGCGGCTGGCGCCCGCTGCATGAAACACCCGAGGCGTGGGACGACCTCAAGCTGATCAAACGCCTGGGCCCCGATGCCGCGCACATCAAGCAGTCGGCGGTCGAGCCGATCCTGTTGCTCAGCGGCGTGGATAACACCGCGCTGCGTCAGATCCATCAGGAGATGGTGCGCCCGCCGCCCTTGCTGCTCGACACCGTCAAACATTTCAATCTGGAGCAGGAAATCAATGACTTCGCCCTTGGCCACACCCAAGGTGATTCGCCCAGTCCCCATACGCCGCTGATTCAATTCCATGTGCTCAGCTCACTGCCCGAGTGGCCTGCAAACCGGGTATTGAGGATTGTCGATGAGCAACAGCAGGTGGTGTTGAGTCACGGCACGGGGCCCGCTGAAATCAAAATAGACGCGGCGCGATTCAGAAAAGGCGAGCTGCTGCATGCACTGGAGGAGCAACTGCCACAAGCCGAGTTCAACAACCTGCTGCCGCCGCTGTACATCGACTATTTCACCAAGGTCGAAAACCTCGCCATGCGCCTGGAGACCGAGGCGGCCGGGCAAAAACAACGGCTGTTTTCGCTGCTCGACGCACCGAGCGAAGCAGCGATCACCTCGGTCGAAAGAAGCCTCCGTACGCTTGTGCCGGAACTCTCCAAGCGCCACCTTGAAGAAATGGAAAGCACCCTCTCGGCGCCTGAACGCGAGCGCCTGCAAGAGGACAACACCCTGCCGCCCGTGCAGCACTGGGAAGCAGAGCAATACCGCAATGCAATCAAGGCAACGCGCCTAACCGAAAGCCTGTTTCTCGATTCTGTCCGCAACCGCGAGAGCGTGCCGCTGCTGCTCTACACACTGGAGCGAACGCCCGGCTGGCCACAATCGCGCAGGCTTGCCGTGCATGACGCCAGCCACGAAGGCCCTCTGCTGGGCAGCATCGGCAGCGCGGATGGCGGAGCCCGCGATACGCTGATCCGCCAAGGCGAGCAATACGCCATCTACGATGCCAAAGGCGAGCATACGAGCTCGCTCTCCGATCTGCCTGGCGCCATCGAACGGACCCTCAGCGATGCCGAGCGCAGGACGATCCTGCGCCAATCGGGTGCCGACTCCCTTGAACAGGCGCTGCACAAGACCGGCCTGGCGCTGATCAAAGCGGGCCCACCCCCTATTCGTATCCAGCGCGCGTTGAAGCCGATATCGAACGCGACCGGTCTATCCCTCGACCCCTTATTCAGCGAACCCGCACTGCCTTCCGGGCTCACGGAACGCGCTGACGGAATCCATCAAGCTCCGCCGCTTGCCGATGGGACTTATCGCTATTACATCCAGGACAGCCAGCACTACTACCCGGTCAAATACGACCCTCTGGGCTGGCGACTGATCGATGCACGCAGCCGTTTCAGGGCCTATCAACCCTACCTGCGCAAAAAAGCCGACGGCGGCTGGGAAATCGATCAAACCAAAGGCGCACTGCCGGGCGGAAGAGAATCACCGGTGATGTTGGCCGAGGGCATGCAGTCCAGTGACGAGTTTGAATCGGCCGAATCGATCAGCGAATACGCGTCGGCCGAAGAGGGGGCAGTGAGAACGCACTACTCCGCTGACGAACTCAACCACATGCGCGCCCAGCGGGGCTACCAATACAGCCAGAACTACCGCCGCGTCTACTACCGCGCCAACAACGGCCGCTACCCACTGCGCGACACGCAGGGCCGGCCCATGCGAATCCGGCAAATACAGAGTCATTGCAAATCCTTGACCACCGATACGGTCTTTGCCGCCAGCAAGATCCGCCCCTACATTCAGTGGCAAGGCTATGAAAATGTCGCGCGCCTGTACGAAGACAACCTCGAAGTGATCCCCTTCACCGCGGCCCATCAGAAATTTGCGCAGGAAGCTTCACTGATTGGCGAAGCGACGGTCATCAGCCGGCGCCCCATTAAAAAAGGCGACACGCTGGGCGTCTATGGTGGAGAACTATTGCCGCTGTGCATCGCCCAGGCGCGGCAAGACCCTTACCTGATGCCCATCAAAAACGTCAGGCCGGCCACACCCCATGCGTTGAACATGCAATTGGTCCTTTCCGGCGACAATGCGTTGTCGAGGATAAACACGATTTTTGAATATGACGCAGGGTTGCCGATACGCCAGGCCAGCACGGGCTATAACGTCGAAGCCGCACAATTCGCAATCCTCGCACAGGTCGAGGACACCCCGCAGGACCGCCTGATACTCACCGGACTCTTTGCCAGCGAGGACATTCCTGCCGGCACCGAGTTGCGCTGGAATTACCAATACGAGGAACCCACCATCCGGCAGTTGTTCCCCAGGCCCTAAGGCGGACTACTCGTCGTCGTCGAAGTTGTAGCTGCCCGGCGCCAGGTTCTCAAAGCGTGTGTACTTGCCAATGAACGCCAGGCGGATAAAGCCGATCGGGCCGTTCCGCTGCTTGCCGATGATGATCTCGGCGATGCCTTTGTGCTCGGTCTCGGGGTGATACACCTCGTCGCGGTACACGAACATGATCACGTCGGCGTCCTGCTCGATCGCTCCGGATTCACGCAAGTCGGAGTTCACCGGACGCTTGTTGGGACGTTGTTCCAGGGAACGGTTGAGCTGGGACAGGGCGACGACCGGGCAGTTGAATTCCTTGGCCAGGGCTTTCAACGACCGGGAGATTTCGGAAATCTCGTTGGTCCGGTTGTCGCCGCTGGAACCCGGGATCTGCATCAGTTGCAGGTAGTCGATCATGATCAGAGCGATGTCGCCGTGTTCACGCACCAGGCGGCGGGTACGCGCGCGCATCTCCGACGGGCTGATGCCGGCGGTATCATCGATGAACAGCTTGCGGTCGTTGAGCAGGTTGACCGCCGAGGTCAGGCGCGGCCAATCGTCGTCTTCCAGGCGACCGGCGCGCACTTTGGTCTGGTCGATACGGCCCAGGGACGAGAGCATCCGCATGATCAACGATTCACCTGGCATCTCCAGGGAGTACACCAGCACCGTTTTGTCGCTGCGCAACACGGCGTTTTCCACCAGGTTCATCGCAAAGGTGGTTTTACCCATGGAGGGACGGCCGGCGACGATGATCAGGTCGGACGGCTGCAGGCCGCTGGTCTTCTCGTCGAGGTCGGTGTAGCCCGTGGAAATACCGGTGATGGCGTTGTCGGTGTTGAACAGCGTATCGATACGGTCGATGGCCTTGGTCAACAGGTCGTTGACGCTGACCGGGCCGCCGGTTTTCGGGCGGGCTTCGGCGATCTGGAAGATCTGGCGCTCGGCTTCGTCGAGGATCTCGGCGGCGCTGCGGCCTTCGGGGTTGAAGGCACTGTCGGCGATTTCGGTGCTGATGCCGATCAACTGGCGCAGGGTGGCCCGCTCGCGAACGATCTGGGCATATGCCTTGATGTTGGCGACGGACGGCGTGTTTTTCGCCAGTTCACCGAGGTAGCCCAGGCCGCCGACTTGGGACGTCTGGCCTTCCTTGTCCAGTTGCTCGGCCAGGGTCACCACGTCGATCGGTGAGTTCTGGTCGGCCAGCTTGGCAATGGCGCGGAAGATCAGGCGGTGGTCATGACGATAGAAATCACCGTCCGAGACTTGATCCAGCACGCGTTCCCAGGCGTTGTTGTCCAGCATCAGACCACCGAGCACGGCCTGTTCGGCCTCGATGGAATGCGGCGGCACCTTCAGGGCAGCGGTTTGCAGATCGTATTGCTCAGGAGCTGAAATATCGTTCATGGCCACTTGGAATTAGGGGATGTGTAAAAAACAAAAGGCACGACCTGTAAACAGGATCGTGCCCGATGTTAACCGCCCGACACGCGAGGTGCCAGTCAGTTAGGTGCTGCTTAAGCTGCTACCACGACAACGCGTACGGTGGCTTCAACTTCAGCGTGCAGGTGCACGGCTACGTCGAATTCGCCTACGTTGCGGATGGTGCCGTTCGGCAGACGAACTTCGCTTTTCGCAACTTCAACGCCGGAGGCGGTCAGTGCGTCAGCGATGTCGTGGGTGCCGATCGAACCGAACAGCTTGCCTTCGTCACCGGCGGTGGCAGTGATAGTCACTTCCAGCTCAGCCAGTTGGGCAGCGCGAGTTTCGGCCGAAGCTTTTTTGTCTGCTGCTGCTTTTTCCAGCTCAGCACGACGCTCTTCAAACGCAGCCAGGTTGGCAGCGGTTGCAGCGGTGGCTTTGCCGTATGGCAGCAGGTAGTTACGACCGTAGCCGGCCTTAACGTTCACTTTGTCGCCCAGGTTGCCCAGGTTGGCGACTTTTTCCAGAAGGATCAGTTGCATGTGAAAATCCTCTAACTTTTAACCTTCACCGTTCGCGTTATCGGCGTCTTTCGGCGCCAGACGACCGCGAAAATCAATCAGGCCGTCGACAATGGCCAAAACCACGAGTAACGGATAGATCAGCTGCATGAACAGCAACATCGTCACGTACAACCCCACCAGCCAGAACCTGGCCAGGCGCTTCTGCGCCACCAGCCCGTGAATCAGGGCCAATCCGGCAAACACCAGCGGTACGCTGCAAAACAGCACCAGCAAGGCCGCCTGTGAACCTAAGTACGGTCCGACAGCCATGAGTGCCAGCAGCAACATCGCCGGGCCCACAGGGATTCTGATGCTGCGAAATTCGCGACCAAAACCACCCGGGTTGTACAACAACGCCTGCCAATAACGCCCAAGCATCAGGCTCAGCACGCTGACGATCTGCATCATTACCGCCATCAGGCCGATCAGGGCCGGTGCAATCAGTGTCGCAAGTCGCGCTCGCTCATCTACCGAAAGCTGCTGGTAGAGTTCCCCGAGGGCCATCGGCAAGACCTTGACGATCTCCTGCGACAGCGCCTCGATTTGCGGGCGGAAAGCCGCGTCAATCAACACCGAAAACACCAACCCCAATGCCACGCTGACCAGCAGCGTGCGGACCCAGGATTCACTTGCGCGCAAAACCAACGCAAGGCTCGACGATCCCAGCAGTACCAGAAGTACCTTGGGTTCGCCCAGTTGCAGCCACCAGATCAAGGCGGCCAGCACTCCCAGGGCCAGAACGCCAATGGCGTCCTGCAAACCGCGCCGCAGCAGCACAAGGCAACCCGCGGCAGCACCCAACCAATAAAGCAACGGCAATGCCGCACATCCAGCCACTACCAGAGTGGCCTGCACACGACCGCGCATGATGAACTCAGCTAAGGCGCGCATGCATTCAATCCCTTACTACTTGTCGACTGCCCGGTCTCAGCGGCCGTGGCTGTCGGTGTAGGCCAGCAGGGCCAGGAAGCGGGCGCGCTTGATAGCGGTGGCCAGCTGACGCTGATAACGTGCTTTGGTACCGGTGATACGGCTTGGAACGATTTTGCCGGTCTCGGATACGTAGGCTTTCAGAGTGTTGAGATCTTTGTAATCGATCTCTTTCACGTCTTCAGCGGTGAAGCGGCAGAATTTACGAC
Organism: Pseudomonas sp. MPB23; assembly: GCF_046605395.1. NCBI lineage: Bacteria > Pseudomonadati > Pseudomonadota > Gammaproteobacteria > Pseudomonadales > Pseudomonadaceae > Pseudomonas > Pseudomonas sp. MPB23. Next base: position 204,219 of record NZ_CP176771.1, read on the forward strand.
GACGGAAGAAACGTGCCATTTGATAGGCTCCTTAAAAGGTCCGTGGATTACTCGTCAGCGTTATCGCTGTTGTCGCTGTCATCACTATCAACGCTATCAGCGCCTTCGTGCTCAGGACGGTCGCGACGCTCACGGCGCTCACTGCGGTTTTCTTCAGCCTTGAGCATCTCGGATTGGCCGGTAACGGCTTCTTCGCGACGGATGACCAGGTTACGGATCACAGCATCGTTGTAGCGGAAGTTGTCTTCCAGCTCGGCCAGGGCCTTGCCAGTGCACTCAACGTTCAGCATCACGTAGTGAGCCTTGTGAACATTGTTGATTGCGTAGGCCAGTTGACGACGGCCCCAATCTTCCAGACGGTGGATTTTGCCGCCGTCTTCTTCGATCAGCTTGGTGTAACGCTCAACCATGCCGCCGACTTGCTCGCTTTGATCCGGGTGGACCAAAAAGATGATTTCGTAATGACGCATGAATGCTCCTTACGGGTTGTAGCCTGCCGCTCAAAAACGGTCAGACAAGGAGTGAATGACACTTATGGATCCTGCCGCGGGGAGGCACATCGGTGCCTGCCAGCAAGGCAAGGGGCGCAATTGTAGAGAAGGGGGAGAAAGGGCGCAAGGTGATTGGTGATTATTTGAACAATCACCCGAACACCACAAAAAAAATGTGGGAGGGGGCTTGCTCCCTCCCACATTTTGGCCTGCGCAAGGCTTGGTTATTTCTTTGCCTTGGCCTTGGCGCCGCGCTGGCGCAGGGCTTCGAACAGGCACACGCCGGTCGCGACCGACACGTTGAGACTGCTGACGCTGCCAGCCATTGGCAGGTGCACCAGGTAATCGCAATGCTCGCGGGTCAGGCGACGCATGCCCTTGCCTTCGGCCCCCATGATCAGGATGGTCGGGCCGGTAAGGTCCTGGTCATAGATACTGACCTCAGCCTCGCCCGCCGTGCCCACGACCCACAGGCCGCGCTGCTGGAGTTTCTCCAGGGTGCGCGCCAGGTTGGTCACGGCCACCAATGGAATCACTTCCGCGGCGCCACAGGCGACTTTACGCACCACGGGCGTCAAGGTGGCCGACTTGTCTTTCGGCACGATCACCGCCAGCGCACCGGCGGCATCCGCCGAACGCAGGCAGGCACCGAGGTTGTGCGGGTCGGTCACGCCGTCCAGCACCAGCAGCAGCGGCGCGCCTTCGGTGCGATCGAGCAGTTCATCGAGCATGGCTTCGCCCCAGACCTGGCTTGGACTCACGTCCGCGACCACGCCCTGGTGAACACCCTCGACCCACACGTCCATCTCACGACGCTCGGCCTGGCCGATGGCGACTTTATTCGCATTGGCCAGCTCGACCAGCGCCTGTACGCGCGGCTCGCTACGGCCTTCGGCCAACCACACTTGCTTGACGCGCTTGGGATGGTGACGCAGCAGTGCTTCTACGGCGTGTACGCCGTAGATTTTTTCCAGACTCATGACTTGGCCTTAGGTTTGCGCGACCCGCCGCTTTTGGCGGGGGCCGAACCCGCTTTTGGCGGGCCTTTACGGTGTTTGCTGGGTTTGCTCGACGGATTTTCCGCCCCGTGGGACTTTCCCCCAGACGCCGCTTTACCACCACTTTTGGCTTCGTTGAGCAACTGCTGCTTCAACTCGCGGCTCTTGCGCAGTTCGGCGTTTTTCGCCGCGGCATCGCTCGGGCGGTAGGCTTCGGGGGCCTTGTCCTTGGCGGCCGAACGACGACCTGCCTTGGCTGGTTCAGGCTCTGCCGCCACTTTCGCGGGAGCACCTTTGCCTTTGGACGCAGGCGCAGCGGTGTTGCTGCCACGTTTTTTGTGGCTGCTCGATGCATCGACGGCTTTTTCAGGCATGCCGAAGTCGATCTTGCGCTCGTCGAGGTCGACGCGCATGACCTGCACGTCCACCGTGTCGCCCAGGCGGAAACTGCGACCGGTGCGCTCGCCCGCCAGGCGGTGATGCACAGGATCGAAGTGGTAGTAGTCACCTGGCAAGGCGGTGACATGCACCAGGCCTTCGACGTAGATGTCGGTCAGCTCGACGAACAGGCCAAAGCCGGTCACGGCCGTGATCACGCCTGGGAAAGACTCGCCTACGCGATCCTTCATGAACTCGCACTTGAGCCAGTTCACCACGTCGCGGGTGGCTTCGTCGGCGCGGCGCTCGCTCATGGAGCACTGCTCGCCCAACTGTTCCAGGGCCGCTTCGTCGTAAGGATAGATCCGCGCCTTCGGAATGGTCATGGCACCGGCGCGCTTGACGTGCGGGGTGTTCTGCTTGGAATGGATCACGCTGCGGATCGCCCGGTGCGTGAGCAAATCCGGATAACGGCGAATCGGCGAGGTGAAGTGGGTGTACGCCTCGTAATTCAGGCCGAAGTGGCCCTGGTTGTCGGCGCTGTACACCGCCTGGCTCAGGGAGCGCAGCATGACGGTCTGGATCACGTGGTAATCCGGACGGTCCTTGATGCTGGCCAGCAGTGCCTGGTAATCCTTCGGCGTCGGGCCGTCCTTGCCTTTGTGCAGGGACAGGCCAAGCTCGCCGAGGAACGCGCGCAGTTTTTCCAGACGCTCCGGCGGCGGGCCGTCGTGCACGCGGTACAACGCAGGGATCTCGTGCTTCTTCAGGAATTCTGCGGTGGCCACGTTGGCCGCCAACATGCATTCCTCGATCAGCTTGTGCGCATCGTTGCGAGTCGTCGGGGTGATCGCGGCGATCTTGCGCTCGGAACCGAAGATGATCCGGGTTTCCTGGGTTTCAAAATCGATCGCGCCACGCACATGACGTGCGCCCAACAGCACTTTGTACAGCGAGTAGAGCTGCTTGAGGTGCGGTACGACATGGCCGTACTCACCGCGCAGGGCTTTGGCTTCGCTGGTTTTCGGCTGTTCCAGGATGGTACTGACCTTGTTGTAGGTCAGGCGCGCCTGGGAGTGGATCACCGCTTCGTAGAACTGGTAATCGGTCATTTCGCCGGTTTTCGAGATGGTCATCTCGCACACCATGGCCAAACGGTCGACTTTCGGGTTCAGGGAGCAAAGGCCGTTGGACAGTTGCTCGGGCAGCATCGGGATCACGCGCTCAGGGAAATACACGGAGTTACCGCGCACCTGGGCTTCGTTATCCAGCGCCGAACCGATCTTCACGTAGCTGGAAACGTCGGCAATCGCCACGTACAACTTCCAGCCGCCGGAGAACAGGCGCAGCTTGCCGGGTTTGGCTTCGCAGTAGACCGCATCGTCGAAGTCGCGGGCATCTTCGCCGTCGATGGTGACGAACGGCAGATGACGCAGGTCGATGCGCTTCTCTTTGTCCTTCTCTTCGACTTCCGGCTTGAGCTTGGCGGCTTCCTTGAGCACGGCTTCGGGCCAGACGTGAGGAATATCGTAGGTGCGCAGCGCGACGTCGATTTCCATGCCCGGCGCCATGTAGTTGCCGACCACTTCAACGATATCGCCCTGGGGCTGGAAGCGCGGGGTTGGCCAGTGGGTGATTTTCACCTCCACGAACTGACCGACCTTGGCGGCGCCATTACGACCCGGCGTCACCAGCACTTCCTGCTGGACCTTCGGGTTGTCCGGAATGACGAAGCCGATGCCGACCTCTTCGAAGTAACGACCGACGATGGACTCGTGGGCACGAGACACCACTTCAACGATCACGCCCTCACGGCGGCCGCGACGGTCCAGGCCCGATACGCGCGCCAGCGCACGGTCGCCATCGAACACCAGGCGCATTTGCGCCGGGCTCATGAACAGGTCGTCGCTGCCGTCATCCGGGATCAGGAAGCCGAAGCCGTCACGGTGGCCGGCAATGCGGCCCAGGATCAGGTCGAGCTTGTCCACGGGTGCATAGGTGCCACGGCGGGTGTAGATCAACTGAGCATCGCGCTCCATGGCACGCAGGCGGCGGCGCAGGGCTTCGAGCTGGTCTTCGGTGGTCAGACCGAACTCTTCAACCAACTGCTCACGGCTAGCAGGCGAACCCCGATCGGCGAGATGCGCCAGGATCAGTTCGCGGCTAGGAATAGGGTTTTCATATTTTTCCGCTTCACGAGCGGCCTCGGGATCGAGGGACTGCCAATCGGCCATTAGAGAATTTTCACCTTGTCTATATGCGGGTTAGTTTGGCATACGCGTATTGAAACGGGAAATTTCAGGCATCAACAAGCGTTTAAAAGCCCTTTGTAGCCCCCGGAACGCACCTTGCACGACCGCTGGTGAAATTTTCCAGTTTTTTTTGATAGCAGGGGTTTACAGCCTAAAATCCTCTCCGTATAGTGCGCGCCATCGACGACGGCAACGTTGACGATGCTGCCCAGATGGTGAAATTGGTAGACACGCCAGCTTCAGGTGCTGGTGACCGCAAGGTCGTGGAAGTTCGAGTCTTCTTCTGGGCACCAATTCAAAACTTGAGGTTTTAACCTTGAGTATTCCAAAAACCCGCGAAAGCGGGTTTTTGCGTTTCATGCCTTTGATTTCCAACAAAAAACCTGATTTATATTTTTGAATCAGGGGTTTACAGATCAAAAAGCCCTCCGTATAGTTCGCTCCATCGACAGCGCAAGCGTTGTTGATAATGCCCAGGTGGTGAAATTGGTAGACACGCCAGCTTCAGGTGCTGGTGACCGCAAGGTCGTGGAAGTTCGAGTCTTCTCCTGGGCACCACATTCAGATCAAACCCGCGAAAGCGGGTTTTTTCGTTTCTGGGGTGTAAAAACCTCCTCGTCGATTTCCCCCTCACCCGCACTTGAGAAGCCTTATCGTTTATCCTTGCAACGATTTGTTGCACTCAAGCGAGGAAACTTCCGGATGATGATCCGCGACACCCATCTCAAGACATCTCTTCTGCGCGGCCTGAGCATCACCCTGCTCGGCCTGACCCTGCTCTCGCCTACCGCCTATTGCGCCGACAAGGTTTCCCTGACCCTGTACAACGGCCAACACAAAGAAGTCGGCGATGAACTCGCCAAGGCCTTTGAAGCCAAGACCGATATTCACGTCAACGTACGCAAAGGCAGCAGCAACCAACTGGCCAGCCAGGTCGTCGAAGAAGGCGACCGTTCCCCCGCCGACGTGATCTACACCGAAGAATCGCCACCGCTGAACAAACTTGGCGAACAGGGCCTGCTGGCCAAGATCGACGCCAGCACCCTCGACGTACTGCCCAAGGACTACGTCGATAGCACTGGCGACTGGATGGGCGTGACCGCACGCACCCGCGTCGTGGCCTTCAACCCAAAACTCATCGCCGAAAAAGACTTGCCCAAATCCGTGCTGGATTTCGCCCGCCCCGAGTGGCAAGGCAAGGTCGGTTTCGTACCCACCAGCGGCGCGTTCCAGGAACAGGCGGTCGCGATCATCAAGCTGCACGGTCGCGAAGCCGCTGAAGAATGGCTGACCGGCCTGCGCGCCTTCGGCAAGGTGTACAGCAACAATATGGTTGCCCTAAAAGCCGTGGAAAACGGCGAAGTCGCCACCGTGCTGGTGAACAACTACTACTGGTTTGCCCTGAAGAAAGAAAAAACCAACCTGGATTCCCAACTGCACTATTTCACCAACGGCGATGCCGGCGGCCTGATCACCGTTTCGTCAGCGGCTGCGTTGAAATCCAGCAAGCACCCGAAAGAAGCCCAGCAACTGCTGGCATTCATGGTCAGCGAAGAAGGCCAGCGCGTGATCACCAACACCTCGGCCGAGTACCCGCTGCGCAAGGGCATGGAATCCAGCCGTGGCCTAAAGCCTTTCAGCGAGCTGCAACCGCCGAAAGTCACCCCTGCCGACCTGGGCAACGCCGAAGAAGCCCTGGACCTGGAACGTGACGTTGGCTTGAACTGATGACCCCATCGCTATCCACCTCCGCCCTGCGTGGGGGGTTCAGCCCACGGCGCAAGCGTCCGTCGATCTGGCTGCTGCTCCCCGTGCTGCTCCTGGTTGGCCTGAGTCTGCTGCCGCTGGCGTATGTCGGGCTCAAGGCCTGGCAAGCCGGCTGGACGCAGGCGGTGCATCTGCTGTGGCGACCCTACGTCTTTGGGCTGCTACGCAACACCCTCGCACTGATGATCGGCGTGACCGTGGCATGCGGTGTCATCGGCCTGCCCCTGGCCTGGCTGCTGGAACGCAGCAACCTGCCGGGGCGGCGTATCTGGGGCGTGATCCTGTGTCTGCCCTTTGCCGTGCCGGCGTTTGTCAGCAGCTTTACCTGGGTGTCGCTGAGCGCCAACTTCGAAGGGCTTGGCGGGGCGATCCTGGTGATGACCCTGTCCAAATACCCGCTGGTGTTCCTGCCGGTGGCGGCGACCCTGCGCAATCTGGATCCCTCCCTGGAAGAGTCGGCCCGCACCCTGGGACTGAATCGTTGGGGAGTGTTTTTCCGCATTACCTTGCCCCTGCTATGGCCATCGCTGGTGGCCGGGGCGCTGCTGATCGCGCTGCATATGTTGGTGGAGTTCGGCGCACTGTCGATCATCGGCCTGCAGACCTTTACCACTGCGATCTACCAGCAATTCGAACTGGAATTCAGCAATGCCAACGCCGCGATGCTCTCGGCGGTGCTGCTGGTGATGTGCCTGACCCTGCTGTGGCTGGAACTGCGCGTGCGCGGCAAGGGCCGACACGTCCGCGTCGGTCAGGGCGCGGCGCGGCATGCAGAACAGGTTCGACTGGGCAAGTGGGCATCACTGGGCCAACTGTATTGCCTGGCGCTGGCGATCATCGGCAGCGGCATTCCCCTGGGGATGCTCGGTTACTGGCTGGCAGTGGGTTCGTCGGCGGCGTTTCCGGTGGCCCAAATCGGTGAGGCATTGCTGTCCTCATTGGCCCTGTCGCTGGGCGGCGCAGCGCTGTGCCTGGTACTCGCGGTACCGGCAGGGCTGCTGGTGGTGCGCTACAAGGGTCAACTGGCAATCTGGGCCGAGCGCCTGCCGTACTTGCTGCACGCCCTGCCCGGCCTGGTGATTGCGCTGACACTGGTGTACTTCGCCCTGCATTACGTGCCAGCGCTGTATCAGACATCGGCATTGCTGCTGATCGCGTATGCATTGCTGTTCCTGCCGCTGGCCCAGGCGCCGATTCGCACAGCCTTGAACAAAGCCGCGCCGCAACTGGAAGAGGCCGCACGCACGCTGGGCGCATCGTCGTTCAGTGCGTTTTGCCGGGTGACCTTGCCGATCATCTTCCCGGCATTGGGCGCGGCATTCGCGCTGGTGTTTCTCGATGCTATGAAGGAATTGACAGCGACCTTGCTGTTGAGCCCAACCGGGCTGAACACCCTGGCGACGGCCGTGTGGGCGCATACCTCGAATGTGGAATTCGCGGCGGCGGCGCCGTATGCGGCGCTGTTGATTCTGGTGTCAGGGTTGCCGGTGTATTTGCTGACGACGCGGATGTATCTGAGCCGCTGAGATAGCCATCGCCGACAAGCCGGCTCCTACAGGTTGTACGTAAACCCTGGAGCCGGCTGCCGACGCTAACTAGGCCCGGAACTGCCCCAGGCTCGCCTTCAACTGCGCCGCCAAGCTATCCAGCACCTTGCCACTGGCGGTGGTCTCGACCACCGCCTGCGCAGCACGCTCGGCCTGGGCATGGATCACCTCGACCCGGCCACGCACCGCATGGGCGCCCTGGGCTTGATGTTCAGCCGCGCGAGTGGCCAGGCCGATTGCCGCATGCACCTGCTCCACCGACGCCTGTACGGTCTGCTGCAAGCGCACACTGTCACGCAGCACCACCAAGCCTTCATTGGCCTGGCGTCCGGCCTTGCCGATGGTTTCCACCGCCTCACGCGCGCCCTGCTGCAACGCGACGATATGCGCCTGGATATCGCCAGTGGAGCTCTGGGTCTTGCTGGCCAGCGCACGCACTTCGTCCGCCACCACCGCGAAGCCGCGCCCGGTCTCACCGGCACGCGCCGCCTCAATGGCTGCGTTGAGCGCCAACAAGTTGGTCTGTTCGGCAATGCCGTGGATCACCGTGAGCACCACTTCGATCTGTTCGCTTTGCTGCGCCAGGCGCTCAATCACCTGGGAACCTGCTTGCACCTGCCCCGCCAGCGCTTCGATCAGAGTGCCGACTTGCGCCGACGTGCGCGAGTTCTCATCGGTAGCCTGGCGAATATCCACCACTTGCTGCAATGCGGCCTGCATCGCATGGCTTTCAGATTGGGCCTCGTCGGCCATTTGCGACAGTGCGCGCAAGCTCTCCGCCACCTCATCACGCTGCAGCCCCGCTGCGGCATCGGCACCGGCATTGCGCAAGGTCATGGCACCGATTTCCACGCCGGTACGCTGGGCCACATCGCCCGCCTCGCGCACAATCGGCTGCAACTTATCCACAAAACGATTGACCGCCGAGGCCATGGCGCCAATTTCGTCCTTGCTGTTGATCTGCACACGCTTGGTGAGGTCGCCCTCGCCCGCCGCCAGGTCATCCATGGCCGCAATCAGCAGCTTCAGGCGATTGACCACCCGCCGCCCAAGCACCACGGCGATCAGCAGTAATACGCCAAAGCCGACAACGGCCAGGCCCATACCGATGCGCCAGCGCAAAGTGCCGGCGGCCTCTTGCACGGCGCTGGTGGTGTTGGCGGTCATCTGGGTCGCGGTGGCTTGTGCAGACTGCAAGCGCGCGCCCATGGCTGCCGCGCTATCCGCCGCAGCGCCTTTGAGGCTGTCGCCGACCAACTGATCCCCGCTGGCGATCAGTGCGGCAAAACGCTTATCCAGCGCCAGCAGGTCGGCCTCTACCGCTGCGGTCGAAACCCCCATGCGGACCTTGCCAATCTCGACGCCGTTGGGGCTGATGGATGCTTCGACGTAGTACACGGAAGTGTCCGATTTGGCCGCGTCCAGCACTTTATCCAGGGCGCGGTCGCCCTTGCCCTTATCCAACAAGGCCTGGTTGATCGGGTTTTCCCGGTTCAGGTAACGGGTCAAGTGCTCACCGGCAGCGTCGTCATAGACCACGAACAACACGTTGGGATTGCGCTGGGCCCGTCGGGCGAACTCCGACAGCGCCGGCACATCGTTGTCCCACATGGCGCGAGGCGCCACAGAGGCTAACAGTTGCGCCATGTCGTTAGCGGAGTCTTGCAGATCTTTTTCCAGGGTCGCACGCAGTTGCTTCTGCTCTTCCTGCAGGCGTGCAGAAAGCCCTGCGGTCAGGCGCTGACGGGTACTGGTGGACAAACTGTCCAGGCTGGATGTGACTTCTTTGCCGGCCTGGGCCAACTCGCCGGACAATTTCTGGCTGTCGACCCCCAGGCGATTACCCAAATCGGCTTCCAGCGCCGTGACCGTGCTCCGGGTTAGAGCGACCGCCACCAGCACCTGCACCAAAAGAGCGATACCTAGGGTAACGAATACCGGTCGCAACAGACGGCTTTGTAACAACGAGAGAACGGCAGACATCGGGAATCCCTCCACCACGGGTGCCATTAATTTGATAGCACCGCGAAAGAGCTAAACACAGCAAGGGTCGTGCCGCATGGAGAGCTGAAACGACAAAGGGCTCCCGAAAGAGCCCTTTTCTTTCTACATCAACAGCTTATTAAGCGAACGGGTGACGCAGAACGATGGTTTCGTTGCGGTCCGGGCCCGTCGAAATAATGTCGATTGGCGCACCGATCAGTTCTTCAACACGTTTGATGTACGCGCGGGCGTTGACTGGCAACTCTTCCAGGGTTTTCGCACCCACGGTCGATTCGCTCCAGCCCGGCACTTCTTCGTACACCGGCTGCAGACCTACGTAGCTGTCTGCGTCAGTCGGAGCAACCACCTTGCCTTCTGCATCTTTGTAGCCGGTGCAGATGTTGATGGTTTCCAGACCGTCGAGGACGTCCAGCTTGGTCAGGCAGATGCCCGAGATGCTGTTCACATCGATAGCGCGACGCAGGATAACCGCATCAAACCAGCCACAACGACGGGCACGGCCCGTAGTCGCGCCGAACTCGTGACCTTGTTTGGCAAGGTGCGCACCAACTTCGTCGAACAGCTCAGTCGGGAATGGACCCGAACCTACACGCGTGGTGTAAGCCTTGGTGATACCCAGAATGTAGTCCAGGAACATAGGACCAACACCCGAACCGGTAGCAACGCCGCCAGCGGTGGTGTTGGAACTGGTCACGTACGGGTAGGTGCCGTGGTCGATGTCCAGCAACGACCCTTGGGCGCCTTCGAACATGATGTCCTTGCCGGCGCGACGCAGGTCGTGCAGTTCGGCAGTCACGTCCAGCATCAGCGGCTTGAGCAGCTCAGCGTATTCCTTGCACTCGGCCAGGGTCTTTTCAAACTCGATGGCTGGCTCTTTGTAGTAACCCACCAGCATGAAGTTGTGGTATTCCACCAGCTCACGCAGTTTGTCTTCAAAGCGCGGCATGTTGAGCAGGTCGCCCACACGCAGGCCACGACGCGCAACCTTGTCTTCGTAAGCCGGACCAATGCCGCGACCGGTGGTGCCGATTTTCAGCTCGCCACGGGCCTTTTCACGGGCCTGGTCCAGCGCAACATGGAAGGACAGGATCAGCGGGCAGGACGGGCTGATACGCAGACGCTCGCGCACCGGTACGCCTTTCTCTTCCAGCTTGGTGATCTCGCGTAGCAGGGCATCCGGTGCAACCACGACGCCGTTGCCGATCAGGCACTGTACGCCTTCGCGCAGGACGCCCGACGGGATCAGGTGCAAGACGGTTTTTTCACCATCGATGACCAGGGTGTGGCCAGCGTTGTGGCCGCCTTGGTAGCGCACTACGGCGGCAGCATGTTCGGTCAGCAGATCAACGATCTTGCCTTTGCCCTCATCACCCCATTGGGTGCCCAGGACTACGACATTCTTACCCATAACACTTGTCCTCATTCGCGCAAACTTGGTGCCGGCGATGGCCGGCAGGAAAACTCAAGAAGCCAGTGGCGATACTTGCCAAAGCCCGTTCTGCAGAATCAATTGCCGGTCGCAGTCCGCTTCACGGGCGGCGGCCAATGGCTGCCCAGGCAAGGCCTGGACGACACGCTGACCCTCACTGCGCAACTGGCAAACCTTTTGCCAGAGTGCTGCGTCCGTACTGTCAGGCATCCAGATGCCACCAGACGGCAGCTCGACCTCAGCACGCCCCAGGGTCACCAGGGTTTTCAAATCGGTGGAAAAGCCGGTGGCCGGACGCGCGCGACCAAAGTCGGCGCCGATATCGTCGTAACGACCGCCTTGGGCGATGGCCTGGCCAACTCCCGGTACAAACACCGCAAATACCACACCGGTGTGATAGTGATAGCCACGCAACTCGCCCAGGTCAAAATACAGCGGCAACGCCGGGAAACGCGCCGATAACTGCTCGGCAATCGCGAACACGTCATCCAGCGCAGCCAATACCTGTGCCGGTGCATTGGCCAGGCGCTCACGCGCTTCCACCAGGACTTCACGACCGCCACACAGGTTGACCAACGCGCGCAGCATCCCCGCCAAGTCGGCAGGAACGCCTTCGGTCAGGGCGATGACTTCATCGATAGCCTTGCGCTGCAGGGCATCGAACAATTGTTGCTCCGCTGCACCGGACAATCCGGCCGCACGAGCCAGGCCACGGTAGATACCGACGTGGCCCAGGTCCATGTGGACATCGGGTACGTCAGCCAGTTGCAGCATGGCCAGCATCAGGCTGATCACTTCAATGTCGCTGCTCGGGCTGGCATCGCCGTACAACTCGGCGCCCAACTGGATCGGGCTGCGCGACGACGACAACGCCCGCGGCTTTGCATGCAGCACGCTACCGGCGTAGCACAGACGGCTCGGGCCTTCGCGACGCAGGGTGTGCGCATCAATGCGCGCCACTTGCGGCGTGATGTCGGCACGGAACCCCATTTGCCGCCCCGACTGCGGGTCGATGACCTTGAAGGTGCGCAAATCCAGGTCCTGGCCCGCGCCGGTCAGCAGAGATTCCAGGTACTCGATATGGGGGGTCACGACAAACTCGTAACCCCAGCTCTGGAACAGATCCAACACCTGGCGACGCGCTACTTCAATGCGCGCAGCTTCTGGTGGCAGTACTTCTTCGATGCCATCTGGCAGCAGCCAGCGGTCTACCGTTGCCATTACGCCATTCCCCTATGATCCGGGCGGCCAGCCCTCGGCCGAGCCTTGAGTGAAGCAGAAAATACCCGCGCCCTGCATAAACCACGCGCAAGAGCGACGTGACGAACGGCCTGCAAACGGCCTCGTCGGGCACTTTCCTCGAAAAACCTGTCACGCCTGCCGAATCAAACATACAGACGCAAAAAGCCGGGAATTTCCCGGCTGCCGCATCATACACCCGTTTTCTGAAAGGATCACCCCGCCAGGCGTTTTAGCCGCCCGACGGGAGTGATCCCTACAGAATCACAAGCCGGTTACTTGGACTTTTCCAGGTAGCGGAAGAAATCGCTGCTTGGGTCCAGAACCATGACGTCGGTTTTGTTCGCGAAGCTTTCACGGTAGGCACGCAGGCTACGGTAGAACGCGTAGAACTCCTGGTCCTGGCCATAAGCCTTGGCGTAGATCGACGCAGCTTGCGCATCACCATCACCACGCGCCTCTTCAGACTCGCGATAGGCCTCGGCCAGCAGTACGCGACGCTGGCGGTCAGCATCCGCACGGATACCCTCAGCCAACTCGTTACCTTTGGCGCGGTGCTCACGTGCTTCACGCTCACGCTCGGTGCTCATCCGCTCGAACACGCTGCGGTTCACTTCCTTCGGCAGGTCGATGGCCTTGACCCGAACATCGATGACTTCGATGCCCAGCTCTTTTTCCGCCATCGCGTTCAACGAACGCGTGATGTCAGCCATCAGCGCATCACGTTCACCGGATACCACCTCGTGCAGGGTGCGCTTACCAAACTGGTCACGCAGGCCCGACTCCAGACGACGCGACAAACGTTCGTCGGCAATCTGCTTGAGGCCGGAGGTCGCCGTGTAGAAACGCTCGGCATCCTTGACGCGCCACTTGGCGTAGGCGTCCACCATCACGGCTTTCTTTTCCAGGGTCAGGAAGCGCTGTGTCGGTGCATCCAGGGTCATCAGGCGGGCGTCGAACTTGCGCACCTGGTTAACGTAGGGGACTTTCACATGCAGGCCCGGCTGGACATCCGCCTGGACCACGCGACCGAATTGCAGCAGCACCGCACGCTCGGTCTGAGCGACGATGTAGAAGCAGTTCCAGGCAGCGATGACAACGACGACGCCCACAATCAGGGCGGTCAGCGATTTATTGCTCATCAACGACTCTCCCTGGTACGTGTTTGCTGTTGCAGCAAGTCAGCGGCCGCACGGGCGCTCGCTTCGTTGGCAGCGGCATTGGAACCGGTGGACGGTGCGCTGGTGCCGCTACGACCGCCTTCGATCATCTTGTCCAACGGCAGGTACAGCAGGTTGTTCTGCCCACCTTTGCTGCCGGTCACGAGGACCTTGCTGGTGTTGCTGAAGACTTCCTGCATGGTGTCCAGGTACAGACGCTGACGCGTGACTTCCGGCGCCTTGCGATACTCGGCGACCAACTTGGTAAAGCGATCCGCCTCACCCTTGGCGCGCGAGACCACTTCGTCGCGGTAACCGTTGGCATCTTCAAGGATGCGTTGGGCCTGACCACGGGCTTCCGGCACGACGCCGTTGGCGTAGGTTTCAGCCTGGTTGCGCGAACGCTGCTCGTCTTCACGGGCGCGGATCACGTCATCGAAGGCTTCCTGTACTTCGCGCGGTGCGGCTGCGCTCTGTACGTTCACCTGGGTCACGGTGATACCGGTGCGATACGTGTCGAGGAACCGTTGCAGGCGTTCCTTGATTTCGCTGGCCATCAATTCACGACCTTCGGTCAGCACCTGATCCATGGCGGTGGAGCCCACCACATGGCGCAGGGCGCTCTCGGTTGCGTGTTGCAAGCTGATTTCCGGCTGATCGACGTTCAGCACGAAATCCTGCAGGTTGCTGATCTTGTACTGCACGGTCAGCGGCACTTCGACGATGTTCTCGTCTTCGGTCAGCATCTGGCCCTGCTTGGTGTAGGCACGCTCACGCGTGACGTTTTCCATGTACTTCTTGTCGATCGGCGGGAAGTAGATGTTCAGGCCCGGCCCAACCGTTTCGTAGTATTTGCCGAAGCGCAGCACCACGGCCTGCTCCTGCTCGTCCACCACGTATACGGCACTGTAAAGCCATACGGCCGCCAGCACGACAAGACCCAGGCCCAGCAGGCCATAGCCGCCGCCCCGGCTTGTACGACCGCCGTCGTCACCGCCGCGTTTTTTTCCACCACCGAACAACCCATTCAGGCTTTCCTGCAGCTTTCGGAAGGCCTCGTCGAGATCTGGTGGCCCCTTACGGTCGCCATTATTGCGGCGCTTACCACCCCAAGGATCCTGATTATTCGAGTTGCCACCCGGCTCATTCCAAGCCATAGCGCTCTCCATCTGATAAAGCAAAGACGCACCCACGGCGCGCCGACCAATGCTACAGAATGCCTGCCACTGCGGCACAACCGCTTTCGGAGGCTTTTATTGCAAAGTGTGTTGTTCGATGAACTCTGTCGGTACCACGCCTTCACGGCTGACCAGCCGATTCAGCTCCGAGCGCGGCAATCGAACGGCCAGCAAGCTGACCCCTTCTTCGTCGTGTTCTTCTTTCTGTACCGCGCCCAGTTCGAAAAACTGTGCACGCAGTCGAGCAAAACGCTGAGGCAAGCGCAAGGTGCCGATAAACAAATCACTGCCCAGCAACTCGGCAATGGCTTGTTCAAGCAGCTCCAGGCCCGTGCCATCGCGCGCCGACAGCCATACCCGCTGGGGTTTGCCGTTCTCGTCGCGCTGGATTTGTGGCTCAACGCCTTCAAGCAAATCGAGTTTGTTATACACCTCGAGGATCGGCAAGTCCTGGGCACCAATCTCGCCCAGCACCACCATCACCTGCTCGATTTGCAACATGCGATCCGGTTCGGCCGCATCGATCACGTGCAACAGCAGGTCGGAATTGCTCGACTCTTCGAGCGTAGACCGAAATGCCTCGACCAGCTTGTGGGGCAAGTGGCGAATGAATCCCACGGTGTCGGCCAGGACTATCGGCCCAAGGTCGTCCAGGTCCAGACGGCGCAAGGTCGGGTCGAGGGTAGCGAACAGTTGGTCGGCGGCATACACATCCGATTTGGTCACGTTGTTGAACAGCGTGGATTTACCGGCGTTGGTATAGCCCACCAGGGAAACGGTAGGGATGTCCGCACGCATACGACCACGGCGCGATTGCTCGCGCTGGCTGCGGACTTTTTCCAGGCGGCCCTTGATCTGACGCAGGCGGACCCGCAGCAGGCGCCGGTCGGTTTCCAGTTGGGTTTCGCCCGGGCCACGCATGCCGATACCGCCACCCTGACGCTCAAGGTGAGTCCAGCCACGAACCAGGCGAGTACTCATGTGGTCAAGCTGGGCCAGTTCGACCTGGAGCTTGCCTTCATGGGTACGGGCGCGTTGGGCGAAAATATCGAGAATCAGACCGGTACGGTCGATCACGCGACACTCGAAAACACGTTCGAGGTTACGTTCCTGACTGGGCGTGAGGGTGTGATTGAAAATCACCAGATCGGCTTCTTGGGCATGTACCAGGTCGCGCAGTTCCTCGACCTTGCCGCTGCCAATCAGGAATTTGGCGGTTGGCCGATGACGCGGCACGTTAAAAAACGCAACGGTCTCGGCGCCGGCCGAATTTGCCAACTCCTGAAACTCCTGCGGATCTTCGCGCGCCTCAGGGTCCTGTCCATCCAAGTGAACGAGGATCACTCGTTCACCACCACCGTGGCGCTCAAAGAACAAAGGAGACTCCTATCAGGCGTTACCTGGCTCGGCATCACCCGGCTCGTCACCGGCAGCGCTAGGCAGACGGATTGGACGAACTGGAACGACTGTCGAGATAGCGTGCTTGTAAACCATCTGGCTGACGGTGTTTTTCAGCAGGATCACGAACTGGTCGAACGATTCAATCGTGCCTTGCAGCTTGATACCGTTGACCAGGTAGATGGAAACCCCCACTTTCTCTTTACGTAAAGTATTCAAGTAAGGGTCTTGTAGCGAATGCCCTTTTGACATGTGCCGCACTCCTTTAAGGATCAATAATAAAAAATCGGAAAATAAATAGCTTATGGCCGTCACACCCCCAAGGATAGACGGCAATTGCAAGGACTCAGCTCAATATGGAGACCGTTCCCAAGTATTTCAAGGCGCGTGACAGATTGTCGCTGTCCAGGCTGTCCAGCCAGTGCAAATCGCTCCAGCTGCGCAACCAGGTGAACTGGCGCTTCGCCAATTGGCGCGTGGCAATAATGCCGCGCTCCTGCATTTCGTCTGACGTCAACTTGCCATCCAGATGATCCCAGACTTGGCGGTAGCCTACAGCACGTATCGAAGGTAGCCCCGGGTGCAGGTCACCTCTCGAACGCAGTGCTACGACCTCATCCACAAACCCCTGTTCCAACATAATCGTGAATCTTTGTGCAATTCGTTCATGCAGCACCTGGCGATTTGCCGGAGCAATGGCCAGATTCGCCACAGTATAGGGCAATTGTGACTGTCCAGATGCGCCTGCGTCAGCACTTTGCGCAGATTGTCGCTGCCGATGCTCAGTCATGGTCAGGCCACTGACCCGCCAGACTTCCAGGGCGCGAGTGAGTCGCTGGGGGTCATTGGGGTGAATGCGCGCAGCGGACACCGGGTCGACTGCCGCTAACTGGTCATGCAGCGCTTGCCAGCCAAGGCGTGCAGCCTCCTCTTCAAGTTCGACACGGACCTGGGCGTCGGCAGGCGGCATGTCCGCCAGCCCTTCCTGCAAAGCCTTGTAATAGAGCATCGTGCCACCCACCAGCAGCGGGATGTTGCCTCGTGCGGTGATCTCAGCCATGGCCGCCAGCGCGTCGGTGCGAAAATCCGCCGCGGAATAGCTCTCGGCCGGGTCGATGATGTCGATCAAGCGGTGCGGATATTGCGCCAACAGCGCTTTTGAAGGCTTGGCAGTGCCGATATCCATGCCCCGGTAAACCAGCGCCGAGTCGACACTGATCAGCTCGCACGGCAACACCTTGGTCAGCTCAATGGCCAGGTCGGTCTTGCCAGCGGCCGTGGGGCCCATCAGGAAAATCGCGGGGGGCAAGGCACTCATCAACGACCGCGCAAGAACAGTTTGTCCAGATCGTCCAGGCCCATCTGGGTCCAGGTCGGTCGGCCATGGTTGCATTGGCCGCTGCGCTCGGTGTTTTCCATGTCACGCAGCAGGCCGTTCATTTCCGGCAGGGCCAGGCGACGGTTGGCGCGAATGGCACCGTGGCAGGCCATGGTGCCGAGCAACTCGTTGATATGTGCCTGGATGCGGTCACTGGTGCCGTATTCCATCAGGTCGGCCAGCACGTCAGCCACCAGGCGGTTGGCTTCGGCCTGCTTGAGCAATGCCGGAATCTGACGAATCGCAAGGGTCTCCGGGCCCAGGCGTTGCAACTCGAAGCCCAGTTTCTGGAAGACCCCGTGGTGTTCTTCGGCGCAATCGGCCTCACGCTGACTGACGGCCAGCGATTCCGGCACCAGCAGCGGTTGGCCACTGAGACCTTCGCTGGCCATGGCGATCTTCAGGCGTTCGTACATGATCCGCTCGTGGGCGGCATGCATGTCCACCAGCACCAGGCCATGGGCGTTTTCCGCCAGGATGTAGATGCCCTTGAGCTGCGCTAATGCGTAGCCCAGCGGCGGGATATCACCGCCACCTTCCGGCAGGGCGACCGCACTCGGCTCGGCGCCGGGCAGCGGCGCGAAAAACTCGCGATAGGCCGCTTGAGCCTCGGCGACCGGCACCGTGGACTGCGGGCGCGGCGTGTATTGATACTGATAACCCGCCCCCGAACCCGAGCCAGGCGCGGTGTAGCTGGGCTGTGCTTGCGGCGATTGCAGCAGGTTGCCGGCCAGGCTCATTTCGCCCTGCGGGCCGAATTCGCCGGCTTCGGGGCCACTCGGCCGGACCACGGCCGTCACAATCGGCGCAGACAATTGGTCGTCGGGGCGTACATCGCCCAAGGCGCGGTGCAAGGTGCCATAGAGGAAGTCATGCACCATGCGCCCGTCACGGAAGCGTACTTCGTGCTTGGTCGGGTGCACGTTGACGTCCACTACCGAAGGGTCGACTTCAAAAAACAGCACAAAGGTCGGATGGCGCCCGTTGAACAGTACATCGCGATAAGCCTGACGCACCGCATGGGCCACCAGCTTGTCGCGCACCGCACGGCCATTGACAAAGAAGTACTGCAAGTCCGCCTGGCTGCGGGAAAAGGTCGGCAACCCCACCCAGCCCCACAAGCGCAAGCCATTGCGTTCGATTTCAATCGGCAGCGCCTGCTCCAGGAACCCTGCGCCGCACACGGCAGCCACCCGGCGCGCGCGCGGCGTCGTCGTTGGCTTCATGCAGGCTGAGGATGGTCTTGCCGTTGTGACGCAGGTGGAATGCCACATCGAACCGCGCCAGGGCCAGGCGCTTGATGACTTCCTGCAGGTGATCGAATTCGGTTTTTTCGGCCTTGAGGAATTTACGCCGCGCCGGGGTGTTGAAGAACAGGTCGCGCACTTCCACCGAGGTGCCCACCGGGTGCGCCGCCGGCTGGACCCGAGGCGCCATGTCGCGACCTTCGGTTTCCACCTGCCAGGCCTGTTCGGCGCTGCGGGTGCGCGAGGTCAGGGTCAGGCGGGCCACCGAGCTGATGGAGGCCAGGGCCTCGCCACGAAAGCCCAGGCTCATCACCCGCTCCAGGTCTTCCAGGTCACGGATCTTGCTGGTGGCGTGTCGCGCCAGGGCCAGCGGCAGGTCATCCGCGGAGATGCCACTGCCATCGTCGCGTACACGCAGCAGCTTGACGCCGCCCTGCTCCACATCCACATCAATGCGCCTGGCGCCGGAGTCGATGCTGTTTTCCAGCAGTTCCTTGATCACCGATGCGGGGCGCTCAACCACCTCACCCGCGGCAATCTGGTTGGCCAGCCGCGGGCTGAGCAGTTCGATGCGCGACCCACTATTCAACGTTGCTTCGCTCATCACTGTGCCGCCAATTCAGTGCCAGGGATGGTCAGTACCTGGCCGACTTTCAACTCATCGGTCTTCAGGTTGTTGGCATTGCGCAAGGTGGCCGGCGAGACCTGGAAACGCACGGCCAGCATGGCCACCGTATCGCCGGGCTGCACGCGATGGTCACGCGGGCCCTGGGCGATTTTCCCCGAGTCACGCAGCCAGGCAATATAGCTGCCCGGCGGTGGGTTCTGCTGGAAGAACTGGCGCACGCCGGCACTGATGGAGCGTGCCAATGCCTGCTGGTGGCTGGCACTGGCCAGCTTCGACGCTTCGTTGGCGTTGGAGATAAACCCGGTTTCCACCAGGATCGAAGGGATATCCGGCGACTTCAACACCATGAACCCGGCTTGTTCCACGCGCTGTTTGTGCAGCGAGGTCACCCGGCCGATGTTGCTCAGGACTTTCTGACCGACGTTCAGACTGGAGGTCAGCGAGGCGGTCATCGACAGGTCGAGCAGCACACCGGCGAGCATCTTGTCCTTGTCGTCGAGGGACACGTTACCCGCTCCGCCGATCAAGTCGGAACGGTTTTCGCTGTCGGCCAGCCAACGAGCGGTCTCGGACGTCGCGCCGCGGTCCGACAGGGCAAACACCGAAGCGCCGAAGGCCGCAGCCGAAGGGGCGGCGTCGGCATGAATAGAGACGAACAGGTCGGCGCCCTTTTTGCGGGCGATTTCGGTACGTCCGCGCAACGGGATGAAGTAGTCGCCGGTGCGGGTCAGCTCGGCGCGATAGCCTTTCATGCCGTTGACCTGGCGTTGCAATTCACGGGCGATGGCCAGCACCACGTCTTTTTCATGCTGGCCGCGCGAACCGGAGGCGCCCGGATCTTCGCCGCCGTGACCGGCGTCGATCACCACAATGATGTCACGCTTGCCGGCAGGGGCTGGCGGTGGTGGAGGCAATTTGACCGGGGGTTGCGAGGGGTTGACCGGTACCGCCGGCACCGTGGCGACGCTCGGGGTTGGCGCCGGCGGCGGTGCGGCGTCCGCGGCGTTATCGAACAAATCGACCACCAGTCGGTTGCCGTACTGGGCATTCGGGGCCAGGGAGAAGCTTTTAGGGGTCACAGCCTTCTTCAGGTCGATCACCACGCGCAGGTCGGTTGGCGTACGTTGCGCCGAACGCATGGCGGTAATCGGGGTATTGGCGGTGGAGACTTTCAACGGTGCAGCCAGGGTCGCACCGTTGATGTCGATCACCAGACGATCAGGCGCCGCCAGGGTAAAGACGCTGTGCTGGACCGGGCCAGACAGGTCAAACACCAGTCGCGTGTTATCCGGCGCTCGCCACAGGCGAACACTCTTCACCTGTGAAGCAGCCAGAGCATTGACAGTCATTGCCGCAAGCAACACCCCTACGACAGCAACCAACGCGCGAAAGCGCATACCTAACCCCACCAATTATTTGAATTCCAATGCCAGAGCAGCGCACCACGACTCACCGCGCGCACCCTGGGGCAACAACTTCAGCCGACGCCCGTGCTCATGCGGCGTAATGGTAATGGTCAGGTCCGGCTTTGGCAAAAAGCCTGTACCTTTACCTGGCCACTCGATCAGGCACAGCGCATCTCCATCGAAGTAATCACGGATGCCCATGTACTCAAGCTCTTCGGGGTCCACCAGACGATAGAGATCGAAGTGAAAGGCCCGTACCGCACCTATCTCATAGGGTTCTACCAGGGTGAACGTCGGGCTTTTTACCGCCCCCGTATGGCCCAACCCGCGAATAATCCCTCGGGACAACGTGGTCTTGCCCGCCCCCAGGTCGCCTTCGAGAAAGATCACCCCCGCCCCGGCTGTCACCTGGGCAATGCGCTGACCGAACGCAACCATGGCATCTTCATCGGCAAGGAAAAGGATTACTTCAGGCACGGCGACTGCTCCTCCAGCAACTGACGAATGGCGGGAATCAGGTCACTGGCTGCAAGCCCGCGTCCAAAGGAGCCCTGGCGATCCCCGGCCGTCGCGTGCAACCACACCGCCAGGCAAGCGGCTTCATAAGCGGGCATGCCCTGGGCGAGCAACGCGCCCACCAGACCCGCCAGCACATCACCGAGCCCCGCCGTTGCCATCGCCGGATGGCCTTGGTCGCAGCGCGAAACACGCCCGTCCGGGCTGGCAATCAAACTGCCCGCGCCCTTGAGAATAGCCACTGCATTGAATGTCTGGCTCAACGCGCGCGCCACCTTAAGACGGTCGGCCTGAACCTCGGCTGTCGAAATCCCCAATAGCCGTGCCGCCTCACCCGGATGCGGGGTGATCACGCAGTTGGCCGGCAGGCTGACGCTGCCCGTGGATAGCTGATTGAGAGCATCCGCATCCCAGACTTGCGGCTGCCGGGCATTCGCCGCGACGGACAACAGGCTTTTACCCCAGGCGGCAACGCCCAGGCCCGGGCCAATGACGATGACCGAGATTTTTTCCAGCAGGCCCATTATTTGATTGGCCGAACTCACGCCTACGGTCATGACTTCCGGCAAACGGGCCAATGCGGCAGGCACATGTTCAAGGCGCGTGGCCAAGGACACCATGCCCGCGCCACTGCGCAAGGCGCTTTCGGCGCTCAGCAGCGCTGCGCCGCCAAAGCCGCGGTCCCCGCCGATGACCAGCAGATGACCGAACTGGCCTTTGTGGGCGTCCGGCGCGCGCGCAGCCAGTTGCGGCAAATGGCCATGCAACAGGGGCTGAACGTCGGTTATTTCGTGTTTTGTCTGCGGCATGCGTCTTCAAGCTCCGATGTCTGGCAGAATTATACTCATCTAACCCCTGGTTTCCCGTGTCTCATGCCTGCTATTACCTCCGATCTGCCCGCCCTCGCCCAATCGATCAAAGACTGGGGCCGCGAGTTGGGCTTTCAACAAGTCGGCATCAGCGGCCTGGACCTGGCCGAGCATGAGCAACACCTGCAACGCTGGCTCGACGCGGGCTACCACGGCGAGATGGACTATATGGGCGCTCACGGCAGTAAACGCTCACATCCCGACGAACTGGTACCCGGCACCTTGCGCGTGGTCTCGCTACGCATGGATTACCTGCCGGGCGACACGCAAATGGCGCAACTGCTGGCCAAGCCGGAGAAAGCCTACATCTCCCGTTACGCCCTGGGCCGCGATTACCACAAGCTGATCCGCAAGCGCGTGCAGCAATTGGCCGACCGCATTCAAGCGCAGATCGGCCCGTTCGGCTTTCGCGCCTTCGTCGACAGTGCCCCCGTGCTGGAAAAAGCCATCGCCGAACAGGCCGGCCTCGGCTGGATCGGCAAGAATACCCTGGTACTCAATCGCAAGGCCGGCAGCTATTTCTTCCTCAGCGAACTGTTTGTCGACCTGCCCCTGCCGGTCGATCCACCCCACAGCACCGAACACTGCGGCCGTTGCACCGCGTGCCTGGATATCTGCCCTACCAACGCCTTCGTCGGCCCCTACATACTGGACGCCCGGCGCTGCATTTCCTACCTGACCATCGAACTCAAGAGCGCCATTCCTGAAGACCTGCGCCCGCTGATCGGCAATCGCGTGTTCGGCTGCGATGACTGTCAGATCGTTTGCCCATGGAATCGTTTCGCCCGATCCACCGCCGAGGGCGATTTCCAGCCACGGCACAACCTGGATAACGCCGAACTGGCCGAACTGTTCATGTGGGATGAGGATAAATTCCTCAGCAGCACCGAAGGCTCACCGTTGCGCCGCGCCGGTTATGAACGCTGGCTGCGCAACCTGGCGGTGGGGCTGGGCAATGCGCCATCCAGCATTGTGGTGCTGGAAGCCTTGAAGGCACGCCAGGATTATCCCTCGGAACTGGTGCGCGAACATGTGGAGTGGGCGCTCGAGCAGCACGCCGCGCGTCAGTGCACGTCGTCGTTGTAGACGAACTTGGGCATTTCCCAGCGAAAACGGATCGCCAACAGGCGCAATAGAAAGCCGCTGAACAGCGTGAGCAGGATCGCTTGTTCGCCGGGCAGCTCCAGATACAGGCACAGCAGGTAGAACCAGGCGGCCAGGAACGACACACTGGCATACAACTCGCGGCGAAAAATCAGCGGGATGTCGTTGCAGAAGATGTCCCGCAGAATGCCGCCGAACACTCCGGTGATCACGCCGCTGACCGAAGCCACCAACATGCCATGGCCCATTTCCAGGGACGTCATGCAACCGATCAAGGTAAAAGCCACCAACCCGACGGCGTCCAGCGCCAGGAACAACGAGCGCAGATGCCGCATCAGCGGCGCGATGAAGATCGTCACCAGCGCGGCGACGGAAGTCAGCACCAGATACTCCGGGTGCTTGACCCACGTCAGCGGGTAATGCCCCAACAGCACGTCGCGCACCGAACCGCCACCCAGCGCCGTCACACAGGCGATCAGCACCACACCGAACCAGTCCATGCCGCGCCGACCGGCGGACAACGCACCGGTCATGGCTTCGGCGGTGATGGCGACGAGGTAGAGCATCAACAACATGAGGGGGATCCTTGCAAAGTTGTGGCGAGCGGGCCTGCCCCGCATTGGGACGCGAAGCGGCCCCAAAACCGGGCAATGATATCTGTTTGGAGGCGTGTGTTGGCTGTATTAGGGCTGCTTCGCAACCCAACGTGGGGGGCAGGCCCGCTCGCCACAGCAAGTCCGGCCGCCCTAAGAAACCGTATCAAGCCTTGATGAAATGCTTGCGGTAATGCTGCAGTTCGGCAATCGACTCGCGGATGTCATCCAGCGCCAGGTGCGTGCTGCCTTTATGGAAGCTGTCTTTGACTTCCGGCGCCCAACGCGCGGCCAGCTCTTTGAGGGTCGACACGTCCAGGTTGCGGTAGTGGAAGTAGCTTTCCAGCGCCTTCATGTGGTTATAAAGGAAGCGGCGGTCCTGGCAGATGCTGTTGCCGCAGATCGGCGACTTGCCCTTGGGCACCCACTTTTCCAGGAAGGCGATGGTTTCGGCCTCGGCTTCGGCCATGCTGACACGGCTGTCACGTACGCGCTGGGTCAGACCGGAGTTACCGTGGGTGCGGGTGTTCCACTCGTCCATGGTGGCGAGCACCGCGTCGCTGTGGTGGATGGCGATCACCGGACCTTCGGCCAAGGTGTTGAGGTTGCTGTCGGTGACAATGGTCGCCATCTCGATGATGACGTCGGTGTCGGGGTTCAGACCGGTCATTTCCAGATCGATCCAAATCAGGTTCTGTGGGTTTTGCATGGCTTGATTCTCTTGGCACCTTGGCGTAGCTGCGCAGTTTAGCAGGCGGGGCCGTGCTAGACTCGCGACCGTTTTACCTAACCTTTGCATTATCGACACGGAACACCAATGGCCAAACGCCAGCTCAACCGTCGCCAAAACTGGCGCATCGAAAAGATTCAGGGTGAACGCGCCGCACGCGCCGCCAAACGTGAATCCTCCGCCGTGGAAGCGCTCGAGGGCGGCGACCTGGGCCCCGAACAGACGGGCCTGGTGATCGCGCACTTTGGTGTGCAGGTCGAAGTCGAGGCGCTGGAAGGCGAACTCGCAGGCCAAGTGTTCCGTTGCCACTTGCGCGCCAACCTGCCTGCGCTGGTCACCGGCGACCAAGTGGTGTGGCGTGCCGGCAACCAGGGGATCGGCGTGATCGTCGCCCAGTTGCCACGCACCACCGAACTGCGCCGCCCCGACAGCCGCGGCCAGCTCAAGCCGGTGGCGGCCAACGTCGACATGATCGTGATCGTGTTCGCGCCGCTGCCCGAGCCCCATGCCAACCTGATCGACCGCTATCTGGTAGCGGCCGAGCACGCCGGCATTCGCCCGTTGTTGCTGCTGAACAAATTCGACCTGATCGACGAACAGAACGCCCCGGCGCTCAGTGCATTGCTGGCGGTCTACCGTACCCTGGGTTATCCGGTGCTGGAAGTCTCGGCCCATCACGGCAATGGCATGGAACAGCTGCAACAGAAGTTGGACGGGCACATCAGTGTGTTTGTCGGCCAGTCCGGCGTGGGCAAGTCCTCGCTGGTCAACAGCCTGCTGCCGGAAGTCGACACCCGCGTGGGCCCGCTGTCGGAGCTGTCTGGCCAGGGTACCCACACCACCACCACCGCGCGCCTGTTCCACTTCCCCGGTGGCGGTGAGTTGATCGACTCCCCAGGTATCCGTGAATTCGGCCTCGGCCACGTCAGCCGCAGCGATGTGGAAGCCGGCTTCATCGAATTCAACGACCTGATCGGCACCTGCCGCTTCCGCGATTGCAAGCACGACCGCGAACCGGGCTGCGCACTGCTCAAGGCCCTGGAAGACGGGCGCGTGCAGCAGCAGCGGATGAATAGCTATCGATCGATCATTGCGAGCCTGCCTGAGAGCAGTTACTAAATCGCAGATACAAAAAGGCCGCGATCATCGCGGCCTTTTTGCCTGTGGTGCTTAGGAACCCGTTCCAGGCACCGTAGGGTCTTTCACCCCACCGTCATCAAACAGGTTCAACTTCTGCCGCAGCTCATGGGCCGGCAGCGGTTCCTGGCTTGGCGCAATCGCGTTCGGATCGGCCGGCGCTCCGCCCTGCGTGCCCGCACCTGGGGTCGGTGCCGGTGGTGGCTGATCACCTTCAATCGCGCGCTGGGCCTTTTTGGTCAGTACGACGATGTCGATGCGGCGGTTGATCGGGTTGAACGGATCTTTGGCATCAAACAGTTGCGAGGACGCAAAACCTACCACCCGCGCCACTTGCTGATCTGGATAGCTGCCGGCGACCAGCGCGCGGCGTGCGGCGTTGGCACGGTTGGCCGAGAGCTCCCAGTTGCCGAAGTCACCCTGGCCCGTGTACGGCTTGGCATCGGTGTGGCCGCTGATACTGATCTTGTTCGGCACCGCCTTGATGGTGTCGGCCATGGCCAGCAGGATGTCCTCGAAGTAAGGCTTCAAGCGCGCACTGCCGGAGTCGAACATCGGCCGATTGGCGGCGTCGGTGATCTGGATGCGCAAGCCATCCGGAGTGATCTCAAAGGAAATCTGATCCTTGAATTTCAGCAGTTGCGGGTTTTCCTCGACCTTGGTCTGCAGCTCTTTGAGCAACAGTTCAAGACGCTCCTGCTCGACCTGTTCGGCCATGGCCTCGACGGTATCGCGCTCGATCGGGATTTTTTCCTGCGGCGCTTCGGTCTTGACTTCCGGGTTGATGGTCCGCTCAGGCGCTAGCTGCGGCGAGCCGCCCAGGTCGATCACAAAGGGCGTGCCACTTTCCGAAAAGCCAATGGGGTCTTTGAAATAGCCGGCGATGGCGATCTTCTGTTCGGGCGTGGCGGTGGACATCAGCCACAGCACCAGGAAGAACGCCATCATCGCCGTGGCAAAGTCGGCGAAGGCGATTTTCCAGGCGCCACCATGGTGCCCTGCCGCGAAGCGCTTGACGCGCTTGATGATGATTGGCTGGTTGTTTTCCATGGCTTAGCGACCGCGAACCGCTTGTTCCAGCTCAGCGAAGCTTGGGCGATGCTTGGGGTAAAGCACCTTGCGACCGAACTCCACGGCCAGCGACGGCGGCATGCCGGAAGCCGAAGCAACCAGGCTGGCCTTGATCGACTCGTACAGGTTGATTTCTTCCTTGGCATCGTGGGCCAGGGAGGTCGCCAGTGGGCCAAAGAAACCGTAGGCCGCCAGAATACCGAAGAAGGTACCCACCAACGCCGCACCTACGTGCATGCCGATGGCCGCCTGGTCACCCTCGCCCAGCGAGGCCATGGTCACCACGATACCCAGTACCGCCGCGACGATACCGAAGCCGGGCATGCCATCAGCCACACCGGTAACGGCGTGGGAAGGATGCTCCAGCTCTTCCTTGAGGCTGAACAACTCCATGTCGAACAGGCCTTCCAGCTCATGGGGGGCCATGTTGCCGGAGGACATGATGCGCAAGTAGTCACAAATGTAGGCGGTCATGCGCTCGTCTTTGAGCACTGCCGGGTACTTGGCGAAGATCGGGCTGGCCGCAGCGTCTTCGATGTCAGCCTCGATGGCCATCATGCCTTCGCGGCGGCTTTTGTTGAGAATCTCGTAAACCAGGCCCAGCACTTCAAGGTAGAAGGTGTGGGTGAAACGCGAACCGAACATGCTCAGCGACTTTTTGATCACGTGCATGGTCATGTAGCCGGGGTTCGCCTGCAGGAATGCACCCAGTGCCGCCCCCCCGATAATCATCACCTCGAAAGGTTGAATCAGCGCGGCGATTTTACCGTGGGACAGGACGTACCCACCGAGCACGCTTGCGAAGACGACAATGATGCCGATAATTTTAGCCATAGGAGATGAGTACTTGCGCCGTCAGGTTCATGGACAAATTTGGGGAAACTGGAAAACTCTTGTTCTACTTATCGGCAAAACTGCGCCAGACTATAGGCCGTTAAGGCGAAAAGCCAGTTCGGCCCGCTCCGGGCGTGTTGACCGCAAGTGATGATCGCGCCCCAATCATGGCAAATGAAAAAACAACTCCACCTGTAAAACCCAATTCACTCGCTGCTTGGATCAAGTGCCTGGACGATGTCCGGCTGCCTGTTCCCCAGGCCAGCCACGACCGCGTGTGCAAAGCCATCCGCGATAGTCGCAGCTCCTTGCGGGATATTGCCGAGCTGATGCAAAGCAGCCCGTCGCTGGTGCTGAGCGTGATGCGCGAGGCCAACAGCCACACCCATGGCAGCCTGGCGGAACCGGCAGAAAATCTTGAAGTGGCGCTCAACCGCCTCGGTCTCAAACGCGCCGAAGATCTGCTGGCACGCCTGCCATCGGTGCCGATGAAAGAAATCCCGGTTGCCTTCCGCCAACTGGTGTTGGTCAGCCGGCACGCGTCGCAGCAGGCCAATGGCCTGTTCGGCAGCCGCCTGGCACGGCTGTGGCAAGACATTCACTGGGGCAGCCTGCTGTTTCTGTCCCCGCTGTGGCCAATGGCATTGGCCTATCCCAAGCTGCTGGATGAATGGGAACTGCGGGTGATCCACAAAGGCGAGTCGGCGCGCGTGGTCGAACAGCAATTGTTCGGCGTGCGCCTGTTGGACCTGTGCCTCGCGCTGACCGAAACCTGGCACCTGCCGATCTGGGTATCCCAAGGCTACAAGCTGCTGCTGAACGAGCAGCGTTTGCTGGTCAAGGCGCTGCATATCGCTCGCGAAGACGACCCGCTGCGCCAGCAGCAATTGCTCGATGCCGAAACCAACCTGCGCCGCTGGCTGAACCAGCCGGCCAATACCGTGTTGCTGGCCAACGGCCTGGCGATGTCGGCCCAGGAATCCTGGACCTGTCCGCACACCCAACGCTGGCAATACCTGACGGCGCTGTACCTGCAACAGCCGCTGGGCGACGTGCAGCAACAGGTTCACCAGCAAGCCGTCATCAACGCCCGCGACACCGTGATGCCGGATCTCTGGCACCCGGCGCTGGCGCTAATCTGGCCGTGGCAAGTGCAAAAAATCCATCCTGGCCTGCTGCCGGCACCACCCCCCACCGCCGAGGCCCTGGCCTTGTGGCGCAAGCGCTGCACCGAGCTGCTGGTGGAGCCAAGCCGCTTTGCCAACGCCATGCACCTGACCACCTGCGCCAAGGAAGCCCTGGCCGCCAGCGGCATGCAACGCGTCATGCTGCTGATGACCGATCGCGCCCAGAGCACCTTGCGCGTGCACCAGATCGACGGTCTGCCGAAAGACGCCGCCAACCTGAGCCTGGATGTCGTGCACAGCACGCTGCTGCAGCGGCTGCTGGAAAAGTCCGCCCAAGTGCGCCTGACGCCGGACAATCACGCCCAGTTCTCGGCGCTGCTGCCGCCGATCCTGCGTCGCCTGTTCGCCGGCGAACACCTGTTGCTGCGCTCCTTGAGCTGTAACGGCAAGGTGGTGATGGTCATGGTGGCCGACCAGGGCGGCGGTCCGTTCTCGGAAACCACCGTGCAGGCCTTCGGCAAAACCGCTCAATGCATCGAGAAAGCCCTGCACTGCTTTACCAACCGCGGCGCCTGATGCTTGCGCTACAATCGCGGTCCCTTATCGCCAACATTTGTGCCCAGGAGACCTCACATGCCTGACTTCTCTGGCTTGCCGCTGGTGATCGAATCCAGCGAGCTGTTCGACCGCCTGGATGCCGAACACCTGATCCTGGTGGACCTCACCAGTGCCGCCCGCTACGCCGAAGGGCATATCCCCGGCGCGCATTTCGTTGACCCCAAGCGCACCCAACTGGGCCAGCCACCAGCCCCCGGCCTGCTGCCGACCCAGGCCGACCTGGAAAACTATTCGGCGAACTGGGCCACACCCCGGATGCCACCTACGTGGTCTACGACGACGAAGGCGGTGGCTGGGCCGGACGTTTCATCTGGTTGCTCGACGTGATCGGCCACACGCAATACCACTACCTCGACGGCGGCCTGCTGGCATGGCTGGCAGACCAGCTCCCGCTGTCCACCGAGGTGCCGGCTCCGGCTGGCGGCCCGGTCAGCCTCACCCTGCACGACGGCCCCACTGCCACCCGCGAATACCTGCAAAGCCGCCTCGGCGCTGCCGACCTGGGGATCTGGGATGCGCGCGGCCCGCTGGAGTATTCCGGCGAGAAAGTGCTGGCGGCCAAAGGCGGTCACATCCCCGGCGCAGTCAATTTCGAATGGACCGCCGGCATGGACAAGGCGCGCAACCTGCGCATCCGCCGCGACATGCCGCAGATCCTCGAAGACCTCGGACTGACCCGCGATAAAGAAATCATCACCCATTGCCAGACTCATCACCGCTCTGGCTTCACCTACCTGGTGGCCAAGGCGCTCGGTTATCCGCGAGTCAAAGGTTATGCCGGTTCCTGGGGCGAATGGGGCAACCACCCCGACACCCCCGTTGAGATTTAAGGTTTAAGGACAGTTAATGAAAAAGCAGTTGTTTATCCTCAGCCAGTACCTGCTGCCGCACCACCTGCTGTCGAGGTTAGCCGGCTGCATCGCGGAGTGCCGCGTACGCTGGTTCAAGAATGCCTTCACCACCTGGTTCGCCAAGCGTTATCAAGTGGATATGTCCCAGGCGCTGGTGGAAGACGTGACGGCCTACGAGCACTTCAACGCCTTCTTCACCCGCGCTTTGAAAGACGGTGCGCGCCCGCTGGACCCGACTCCAGGCGCAGTGCTGAGCCCGGCCGATGGTGCGGTCAGCCAACTGGGCCCGATCGAGCATGGCCGTGTGTTCCAGGCCAAGGGCCACAGCTTCAGCGTGCTGGAACTGCTGGGCGGTGACGCGGCCGTGGCGGCGCCGTTCATGGGCGGCGATTTCGCCACCATCTACCTGTCGCCGAAGGACTACCATCGCGTACACATGCCGCTGGCCGGCACACTGCGCGAGATGGTCTACGTACCGGGCCGGATCTTCTCGGTGAACCAGACCACGGCCGAAAACGTGCCGGAGCTGTTTGCACGTAACGAGCGTGTTGTCTGCCTGTTCGACACCGAACGCGGCCCGATGGCCGTGGTGTTGGTGGGCGCGATGATCGTGGCGTCGATTGAAACCGTCTGGGCCGGTTTGGTGACACCGCCCAAGCGTGAGCTGAAAACCTTCCGCTACGACGAAGCCGCCCGTGCGCCGATCCACCTGGAAAAAGGTGCGGAGTTGGGGCGTTTCAAACTGGGTTCGACGGCGATCGTGCTGTTTGGGCCGGATCAGGTGAAGTGGGCAGAAACACTGGTGGCGGGTTCGCCGGTGCAGATGGGCCAAGGTATCGGCTCACCTAAAGCCTGACGCCGAACCCAATGTGGGAGGGGGCTTGCTCCCGATAGCAGCGTGTCAGCCACTCATGTGTTTGCTGATACACCGTCATCGGGAGCAAGCCCCCTCCCACATTTTTGAGCGCATTTTTTTCAGCTAGAGCTGACCGTCGCGGTCGCGGAACCCCAACAGGTACAAGACACCATCCAACCCCAGGGTCGAAATCGCCTGCTTGGCCGACTGCTTGACCAACGGCTTGGCACGGAACGCCACGCCCAAGCCGGCAATCGCCAGCATTGGCAAGTCATTCGCGCCGTCGCCGACAGCAATGGTCTGCTCCAGACGCAAACCTTCCTTGTGGGCCAATTCCTTCAGCAGATCCGCCTTGCGCTGCGCGTCGACAATCGGCTCTACCGCCACGCCGGTCACCTTGCCGCCCACCACTTCCAACTCGTTGGCGAACACGTAGTCGATACCCAGCTTGGCCTGCAATTGCTTGGCGAAGTAGGTAAAGCCGCCGGAGAGGATCGCGGTCTTGTAACCCAGGCGCTTGAGTTCGGCGAACAGGGTTTCGGCGCCCTCTGTCAGACGCAGCGACGCACCGATGGAATCCAGTACGCTCACATCCAGCCCTTTGAGCAGCGCCAGGCGCTCCTTGAAGCTGGCGCGAAAGTCCAGCTCGCCGGCCATCGCGCGTTCAGTGATCGCGGCCACCTGCTCGCCGACGCCGGCCGCCTTGGCCAGTTCGTCGATGACCTCGGCTTCGATCAGCGTCGAATCCATATCGAACACCGCCAGGCGACGGTTACGGCGGAACAGCGAATCCTCCTGGAAGGCGATATCGACATTCAGCTCCTGGGCCACCCTCAGGAAGTCGGCGCGCAGGGCTTGTGGATCGGCCGGCTCGCCACGCACGGAGAACTCGATGCAGCCCTTGCCCTGGTCGGCCGGGGTGTCCAAGGGCATGCGACCCGACAGACGGTCGATATGGTCGATATTCAACCCGTACTGCGCGGTGATGGCGCTGACACGCTGCAACTGCTCGGCGGTAACCTTGCGTGTCAGCAGGGTCACGATATGGCGCTTCTTACCCTGGCCGGCCACCCAATGCCGGTAGTCCTCTTCGGACACCGGGGTGAAACGCACCTGCTGATCGAGCTTGTACGCCGTGAACAGGATGTCCTTGAGCACCGACGACGCGTGCTCGGTACCTGGGATCTCTACCAGGATGCCGAACGACAGGGTGTCGTGGATCACGGCTTGGCCAATGTCGAGAATGTTCACACCACCCTGGGCCAGAACACCGGTAATGGCTGCGGTAAGACCCGGGCGGTCTTCCCCAGTGATGTTAATCAGGACAATTTCGCGCAAGGCGCACCCCCAGGCTGGAAAAAAACCGCATTCTACCCACTTTCAGTGACCATCGGGCACAGCCAGCGCTTTGCCGGTCTTGGGCCTGTCGCTATACTGCGCGTCAACTTCACAGACCAAGAGCCGAGCTCAAGTGAACCGGCCCACGCCAGTAAAAACCGACAACTTCTTTCTGCTGATCTTCCGGGCACTGCGCCACCGCCGTGTACCGATCGCATTACGCATCGCCAGCCATAACGTGATCCTGGTCGCCCTGGCCCTGGTGATCTACGCCTGCGTGATGGGTTTGCAGTTCAAGCAGGCCATGCACGAACAAGCCGACGCCCTGGGTGAGAGCCTGACCACCCAGACCGCCACCTCGGCGACGGAGCTGCTGGTGTCCAACGACATCCTCAGCCTCAACGTGCTGCTCAATAACCTGACCAAGAACCCGCTGGTGGCCCATGCCGCCATCTACAGCGTGGACAACCGGATCATGGCCGAAGCCGGGCAGCGTCCGAAGAACGGCCTGCTGGGTGAAGCCGAAGGTCTGTACCAGAGCAATATCACGTTCCAGGACGTGAAAGCCGGTCAGTTGCGCATCAGCCTCGACATGCAGCAGTTCCAGCAGCCGATGACCATCAGCCTGCAGAGCATGGGCATTCTCAGCGCGATCCTGCTGGCGTTGGCCCTGGCCTTGAGCCTGCGCCTGGGGCGGCATATCTCTACGCCGCTGATGCAGTTGCGCATCTGGCTGCGGGATATCGACGAACATACGCCAGCCACCGACCGCCAGGATGAAATCGGCGACCTCGCTCGCCAACTGCACGCCAGCTTCGCCCCGGAACCGGTGGTGCGCGAAGTTGCACCCGAGCCTGAATTCGACGACACCGACTACGGCGACGAACCCGAGTTCGAAGTACGCGACCTGCGCGACCCGGGCTTTGACGAAAGCGCCCCGGTGGCGGGTTTGAAACCTGCAACACGCCAGGCGTTCAAGGCCGAAGAAGACGAGCTGGACGGCGAAGACCCGTTCGCCGACCTGCGCGACACTTCGTCGACCAGCGCCCCCGCGCCCAAGCCGGCTCCCGTGCGCAGCACCGACCCCCAATACAGCGCCGTCCTGGCCGTGCAACTGGGCGCCCAGGACCAATTGCGTCGCCTGCCCCGCGCCCGTTTGACCGAACTGCTGGAACGCTACCGCGACTGCCTCGACCAGGCCGCCTCGCTGTACCAGAGCGAACTGCACACCCTCAACGACGGCAGCACACTGATGCTGTTCCACAGCGAAGACAGCGGCGAAGACTACCTGACCAACGCGATTTGCTGCGGCGAGTTGCTGCGTGCCCTGGGCCATGAGCTGCAGATCGAAGTGGCCGACAGCGGCATCACCCTGCAGCTACAACTGGGCCTGACCGTCGGCGACGACCTGTTCGGCATGAGCCAGATCGACCTGCTGCTGACGGAAATCGCCCAGGATGCGCTGGCCCTGTCCCAACACAGCCGCAACCTGTTGCTGGTGGAGCGTAAGATCAGCGAAGACACACTGATCCGCCAGCGCGCCCGCATCCGCCCGATTGCCAGCCCGGAAGGGGCCAGTTGCGTGGAGCGGTTGATGGAGCCGTATCCGTCGATGCTGGAGCGGCAGTTGGCGCGGATGCACGAGACCCGCGCAAAGGGCTGAGTACAGCCCCAATAAAAAGCCCGCCGATGATCACTCATCAGCGGGCTTTTTATTGACCGCCTGTAGGCGCGGGCTTGCTGGTAAAACGCGTTGTTCCTGCGTTTTTCGCGAACAAGCTCGCTCCTACAAGGATCAGAACCTGAACACTTCCATATCCGTGCGGATCGGCGTGGCCATCGGCATTTTCGGCTTTTGCGGCTCTGCGGGCTTAGCCTGCGTCGGTGCCGGTTTGCGCGGTGCTTCGACAATCGGCGGCTGGTTGGCCAATGGCTTGAGGGCCACCGACAACTGTTGAGCCAAATGCTGCAACAACACGCCCTGGGCCTGAACCTGGGACGCGGTGGTCCCGGCGTGCTCTTCCTGCAGGTGCACGATGCGGCTATCGCGCACCTGGCCACGGCGGTCGATCAAGCGCCATTGCGCATCGAGGATCGCTGGCTGCGAGACGCCGGAGTCGAGCCGGGTAATGGTCAGCAGGACCTGCACATCCGGGGTGAAACCGGCGGGAGCCGGCGCAAGAACGACACGCTGGCTGTCCAGTTGACCGGCCACTTGGCGCAGCATCAGTTGATTGATGTCGGACGACAAACTGCCCGCCCAGCGACCATCGGTGGAACCTTGCAGGCTGCCGTCGTTCTGACGTTGCAGCAGGGTTTCGCGCTGCAGGTAGTCAGCTACGACCACCGGCCCCAGCAACACCGCCATGCCGGCGGCTTGTACCGGCTGAGCAGGACTTCCGCTGTCCAACTGATACAGCGACACCGGCTGGTGTGTGCTGCAACCCGCCAGCCCCAAAAGGCCAGCGAGCATGAAAATAAAAGGAAGGCGTGGAGCAGTCATCATCCCATCCAGGTGGCTGCCA
Organism: Pseudomonas sp. MPB23; assembly: GCF_046605395.1. Lineage (NCBI taxonomy): Bacteria > Pseudomonadati > Pseudomonadota > Gammaproteobacteria > Pseudomonadales > Pseudomonadaceae > Pseudomonas > Pseudomonas sp. MPB23. The sequence goes on from NZ_CP176771.1 coordinate 238,888, forward strand.
CAAGGCGAACCACAATGTAATACTTAAAAATAACCTAAACACGCTCGGCCACGCCGGCGCTGGAAAGGCCATATCATCCGTGAATATGCGCCATGACTCCAGCGCGAAAGCGTCGATCTACGGGTTAAATCGTAGATCGGGGGCTCTAATACGCGTTAAACGGGCGCTTCCACCAACAAAGCGTCCACACGCTGGAAGCCACGCGGCAGTTTGTTACCACGCCGACCGCGCTCGCCCTTGTAGTGCTCAAGATCGTCAGGACGCAGCGACAACGTGCGTTTGCCGGCCTGCAGCACCAGGGTCGCGCCGTCCGGGATCACGGCGATATCGGTCACGAACTCTTCGCGGCTGGCCACGCGCTCGCCGGGAATACCAATAATCTTGTTGCCCTTGCCTTTACCCAACTGCGGCAGGTCGCTGATCTTGAATACCAGCAAGCGCCCTTCGGTGGTCACCGATGCCAGCCAGTTGCTCTCGCGATCCTCCACCGGCCGCGGCAGGATCACCTTGGCATTGTTCGGCAAGCTCAACAGCGCCTTGCCCGCCTTGTTCTTGGCTTGCAGGTCTTCACCCTTGACCACGAAACCGTAACCCGCGTCGGACGCGATCACATACAACGAGTCGTCATCCGGCAGCAGCACACATTCGAAATTCGCCCCCGGCGGCGGCGTCAGGCGTCCGGTCAACGGCTCGCCCTGCCCGCGTGCGGACGGCAAGGTGTGGGCTGGCACCGAGTAACTGCGCCCCGTGGAGTCGATAAACACCGCAAACTGGTTGGAACGCCCGGCCGCAGCGGTCTTGAAGCCGTCGCCTGCCTTGTACGACAAACCAGTGGCGTCAATATCATGCCCCTTGGCGGAGCGAACCCAACCCTTTTCCGACAGAACGACGGTAATTTTCTCGTTGGGCAACAGCTCGGTTTCTGTCAGAGCCTTGGCTTCGGTGCGCTCGACGATGGGCGAGCGGCGGTCGTCGCCATAGGTTTCGGCGTCCTTGATCAGCTCACTGCGCACCAGCTTTTTGAGCTTGGCTTCGCTGCCCAGCAGGGCTTGCAGCTTGGCTTGTTCCTTGAGCAACGCGTCCTGTTCGTCGCGCAGCTTCATTTCTTCCAGTCGCGCCAACTGACGCAAGCGGGTGTCGAGGATGTAGTCGGCCTGGATCTCGCTCAGCTCGAAACGCGCGATCAGCTCGGCTTTCGGGTGTTCGGCGGTGCGGATGATGTGGATCACTTCATCCAGGTTGAGGTAGGCAATCAGCAAGCCGTCCAACAGGTGCAGGCGACGCTCGACCTTGTCCAGGCGGAATTGCAGGCGGCGGCGCACGGTCTGGACGCGGAATTCGAGCCATTCCACCAGCAGGTTGCGCAGGTTTTTCAGCTGCGGCTTGCCGTCCAGGCCGATGATGTTGACGTTGACCCGGTAGCTGGACTCCAGGTCCGTGCTGGCGAACAGATGCTGCATCAGCACTTCGTGGTCGACCCGACTGTTGGTCGGGATGATCACGATGCGGCACGGGTTTTCGTGGTCGGACTCGTCACGCAGGTCGGCGACTTGCGGCAATTTCGACGGTTTGGCCTGCATCAATGCGGCGATCTGCTCCAGCACCTTGGCGCCGGACACCTGGTGCGGCAGCGCGGTGACGATAATGTCGCCGTCTTCGACGTGGTACACGGCGCGCATGCGCACCGAGCCCTTGCCGGTTTCGTACATCTTCAGCAGGTCGGCGCGAGGCGTGATGATCTCCGCTTCGGTCGGGTAATCCGGCCCCTGGATGTGCTCGCAGAGCTGCGCCACCGTGGCCTTGGGCTCGTCCAGCAGGCGCACACAGGCGGTGGCCACTTCCCGCAGGTTGTGCGGTGGCACATCGGTGGCCATTCCGACGGCGATGCCGGTGGTGCCGTTGAGGAGAATATTCGGCAAACGTGCCGGCAACACCAGAGGTTCCTCCAGGGTACCGTCGAAGTTCGGCCCCCAGTTCGCAGTGCCCTGCCCCAATTCGCTGAGCAGCACTTCCGAATACCGCGACAGGCGCGCCTCGGTGTAACGCATGGCCGCGAACGACTTGGGATCATCCGGCGCACCCCAGTTGCCCTGGCCGTCCACCAGGGTGTAGCGGTAGCTGAACGGCTGGGCCATCAGCACCATGGCTTCGTAGCAGGCCGAGTCGCCGTGGGGGTGGAATTTGCCGAGCACGTCACCGACGGTACGCGCCGACTTCTTGTGCTTGGAATCGGCGTCCAGGCCCAACTCACTCATGGCGTAGATGATGCGCCGCTGTACGGGCTTCAGGCCGTCGCCGATATGCGGCAAGGCACGGTCCATGATCACGTACATGGAGTAGTTGAGGTAGGCATTTTCGGTGAAGTCAGCCAGCGACCGGCGTTCTACGCCATCTAAGCTGTCTGCGAGGATGTCACTCATGCGGGCCTCATCATGATGGGGTAAGGCGCAGCGGAAATGCCGCGGCGCTGATTCGATTCAAAAAAAGCGTGGTTCATGGCTGGGCGCTCCAGCCACCGGCCGGGGCGGCAAAACGATAGACCATGGGACGTTTTTCACCATCGGCGCGGGGGCCGAAATTGTTATCGATGCCCAGCCAGGCACCGTCGTCGTCAATGACCAGGGCTTCGGCCAGCCCATAGGGCTGGGCGTAGCGCCGCTCGGGCGTGAGGGTCTCGTCGGCAAACGACCAGCACCGCTCGACCTTGGCCGTGACCGTATCGCGCCGGCAAATATGGAACGCATTGCGCTCCAGGGTAAACAGTTTGCCCTTGTACAGCGCCAGGTCGGCGAAGTCCTTGGACACCGCCTTGGCATTGGGGAACTGGGCCGGCTGCATTTCCTGGCCGGCCTCACTCAATAACACGCAGGCGCCGTCGCAGTTCCAGAGGCTCTGCGGGCGCTTGATGGAAATCAGGCCGCGCCGCTCACGCTCCGCAGCCAACCAGATCTGATTGCCTTCAGGGTTGATCGCCAGGCCTTCGAACAGGGCATTGAAATGCAGCAACATGCCGCTCGCCCGGGCTTCACGCACCATGCCCGGGGCGATTTTCAACCACTCGGGAGCACCCGTCACCGGCACCTGCAGCACCGCCGCATGGGCCTCGCTGACGATGTAGCGGTTGCCAGCGGCATCGCAGGTGATGCCTTCGAAGTCCAGGTCGCCACCGCGAATGAACGAGGCGGCCTTGGTACGCGAACGCAACCCCCAGGGCAATCCGGACTCCGGCACCGGCGGCACCTCGATCTTCACCGCTTCGGCCTGCCAGGTCGGCGCGCTGATATCCAGGCGGTAGATCTGGTCGTCATCGCGGTCGGAAACCGTCCACAACGCCTTGCCACACACAGCCAGGCCCGACAGGTTACCGCCGCGCATGCCGTCTACCGGGTGTTCGGACACCAGCTTGAGCTCAGCCACGGGTGCGGCGACCGCCAGGGTAGCCGCCAGCCCGCTCAACATCAGGATCGCCAGGGCGAAACCTGTGCGCATCAGCCCAGGACCTCGGCGAGGTTGCCTTTGGATTCCAGCCAGGACTTGCGGTCCGGCGCGCGTTTCTTCGCCAGCAGCATGTCCATCATTTCCGACGTGGCGGCGAAGTCGTCCAGGGTCAACTGCACCAGGCGCCGGGTGTTCGGGTCCATGGTGGTTTCGCGCAGTTGCGGCGGGTTCATTTCACCCAGGCCTTTGAATCGCGTGACCTGTGGCTTGCCGCGTTTCTTCTCGGCCACCAGGCGGTCGAGGATGCCATCGCGCTCGGCTTCGTCCAGGGCGTAGAAAATCTCTTTACCCAGGTCGATACGGTACAGCGGCGGCATGGCGACGTAGACGTGACCGGCATCCACCAGCGGGCGGAAGTGCTGCACGAACAGCGCGCACAGCAGGGTGGCGATGTGCAGGCCGTCGGAGTCGGCGTCGGCGAGGATGCAGATTTTGCCGTAGCGCAGTTGGCTCATGTCCTCGGCGCCGGGATCGACGCCGATGGCCACGGCAATGTTGTGCACTTCCTGGCTGGCCAGCACTTCGCTGCCGTCGACTTCCCAGGTGTTGAGGATCTTGCCGCGCAACGGCAGGATCGCCTGGAATTCCTTGTCCCGCGCTTGTTTGGCGGAACCGCCGGCGGAGTCACCTTCGACCAGGAACAGTTCGGAGCGCATCGGGTCCTGTCCGGCGCAATCGGCCAGCTTGCCGGGCAGTGCCGGGCCCGCCGTAATGCGTTTGCGCTCGACCTTCTTGCTGGCCTTGAGGCGACGGCCGGCGTTGTTGATCGCCAGTTCCGCCAGGGCCAGGCCCAGTTCCGGGTGTTCGTTGAGCCACAGGCTGAACGCGTCCTTGACCACACCGGAAACAAACGCCGACGCTTCGCGGGACGACAGGCGCTCTTTGGTCTGGCCGGAGAACTGCGGCTCCTGCATTTTCATCGACAGCACGAACGCAATGCGTTCCCACACGTCTTCCGGCGCCAGCTTCACGCCGCGCGGCAACAGGCTGCGGTATTCGCAAAACTCGCGCATGGCATCCAGCAAGCCCTGGCGCAGACCGTTGACGTGGGTGCCGCCCTGGGCCGTGGGGATGAGGTTGACGTAGCTTTCCTGCACGCTGTCGCCCCCTTCGGGCAACCACAGCAACGCCCAGTCGACGGCTTCCTTGGTGCCGGCCAGGCTGCCGCAGAACGGCTCGTTGGGCAGGCGCTCGAAGTCGCTGACGGAGTCTTCCAGGTAGGAACGCAGGCCGTCCTCGTAATGCCACTCGACCTTTTCGCCGGTGCCTTTGTCTTCAAAGGTGACCAGCAGGCCCGGGCACAGCACAGCCTTGGCCTTGAGCACGTGCTTGAGGCGGCTGATGGAGAATTTCGGCGAATCGAAGTATTTCGGGTCCGGGGCGAAGTACACGCTGGTGCCGGTGTTGCGCTTGCCAACGGTGCCGATCACCTGCAGCTCGGTGGCTTTGTAGCCATCGGCGAAGGTCATCTCGTACTCGTTGCCGTCGCGCTTGACCCGCACCCGCACCAACGTCGACAGGGCGTTGACCACGGAAATACCCACACCGTGCAGGCCGCCGGAGAACTGGTAGTTCTTGTTGGAGAACTTGCCGCCGGCGTGCAGCTTGGTGAGGATCAGCTCGACGCCCGACACGCCCTCTTCCGGGTGAATGTCCACCGGCATGCCGCGACCGTCGTCGGACACTTCCAGGGAGTGGTCAGCGTGGAGAATGACATGCACCGACTTGGCGTGCCCGGCCAAGGCTTCGTCGACGCTGTTGTCGATGACTTCCTGGGCAAGGTGGTTCGGCCGACTGGTGTCGGTGTACATGCCGGGGCGTTTGCGCACCGGGTCGAGGCCCGAGAGGACTTCGATGGCGTCGGCGTTATAAGAGCTAGCGCTGGGAGTGGCCATGGGGTCTCGTCGTGAGTCGTTCGATTAAAAAGTAACCTGCGGTTTCCAAGGCAATTACAGTGCCGAGAAATCGAAGGATTGATACTGATCTGCGCCAACGCCAGCAAAGCTGAGCAGCGCCGGCAATTGCTGGGCGAACCCCTGGTAACCATGGTCGCCGCCGGCCTGGATGCGCAAGGCACAGGCCCGGTAATACTGCTGGGCGAGGCGATAATCCAGGGTTTCGTCCCCGGTCTGCAACCACACCTGATAACGCGCGGCGTCCTGGGGCGCCGGGACTTCCAGCTCGGCCAGCGCCGTGACGTGATCGTGGGTCAATTCCCAGGTTTCATCGGTGTAGAGGTTCTTCTGGGTGCCCAGGTAACCGTCGAACATCCGATGGGGGCTGACCGCCGGGTTGACCAGCAGCGCCTTGAGGCCATGGCGTTCGGCAAGATGGGTTGCATAGTAGCCGCCGAGCGAGCTGCCGACCAGCAGCGGCCGCCCCAGTTCGGCGATGGCGCCTTCCAATTGAGCGATGGCCTGGCGGGGATGGTGATGCAGGGCCGGTACGCGCAGTTGTTCGGCCAGGCCGAGGGCGTCCATCACACGGATCAACTGGCTGGCCTTGTTCGACGCCGGCGCGCTGTTGAAACCGTGGATATACAGGATCGAAGCGGACATGCCAGGCTCTCCGTGCTTGCGCCAAAAGGGCGCAGTTTACAGGTAAATCTCAGTAACCGTTGCTACCGTAATCCACCGTAAACGCGAAGCCGACCAGGCGTTCCACCCCGGTCTCCAACCGCCCGTCGGCATGCAGGCGCAGCCAGCGATAGCCCGGCGCTTGTTCGTTGACGCTGAAATCCTCGCTGCCCGGCGTGAACTGGATGCACGTCGACGGTGACGCCAGCAGGCGCACGCCGTTGCGCTCGCGGTCGATTTCCTGGTGCACATGGCCCCAGAGCAGCGCCTTGACCTGTGGGAAGCGGTCCAGCACGGCGAACAACGCATCGGGATTGCGCAGGCCGATGGGCTCCATCCATGCACAACCGATGGGTACCGGATGATGGTGGAAACACACCAGGTGATGGCGATTCGGCGCCTCGCTCAGCGCCTGGGCCAGCAGTTGTAGCTGGTCGTCCTGCAGATACCCCGGCACGGAGCCCGGCACAGCGGAATCCAGCAGGGTGATGCGCCAGTTGCCGATGTCGACCACCGGCTCCAGTAAATCGCTGTGCATGGCGGCGTGGGCCATGATCTGCGGTTCATCGTGATTGCCGGGAATCCAGCGCGCAGGCGCGGCGATAGCGGCCGTCATGTCGCGAAACTGCTGATAGGACGCCAGCGTACCGTCCTGGGACAGGTCTCCCGTGGCCAATAACAGGTCGATCCGGGGCTGCTGCTCGCGCACCAGGCCGATCACCCGCTGCAAGCTTTCACGGGTGTTCATGCCCACCAGTGTGGCGTCGGCCTCGGCAAACAGGTGACTGTCGGACAGTTGCACCAGCAACGCCGACGCATCGGGGTTCAAGGTGGATACGCTCGGCAAGGCGCTCTCCCAAAGCAATCACAGGAATGGACGGTGGGCGTGATTATGCTGGGGCAGGATACAAAGAGGAAACCTAAGGAAGCAGACGCAGTTCACATCTACCGCACGACTGCGAACTCATGACCCAGGGCCAGGCAGTGGCTCAACCATTCACCGAGGAACACATTGAGTTGTGCTTTCTCATCGGGCTGGTGCATGAACACGTTCGGGTAAGGATAGATGCTGCGAAAGCGCCGCGCATGCTCGGCGCTGATCACTTCGGCCATTCGCGCGTCGTGGTACACCTGCACCTCCAGCTGCGGCACCGGCAGCCATGGCAGGCTGTGCTCCTGGCGCACCCGCAGGGTGGTGGTGTACGGGCAGTTGACGATGACTTCCAGGGCCAGCACGCCGAGCATCTGGTCGCCATGGGTCACGCCGATGCGCCGCGCCTCGGGCGTATGGCGCATGTCGGGCAGCAGACGCATCAGCCGCGCATAGTTGGCTTCGCAAGCCGCTTGCAGCCCGATCAGGTCGACGCGATAACGTTCCCGTGCCTTTACTGCCATAACCCCCTCACTTCCGCGCGATTAAGCGCAAGCCATTGCAGGGCGATAATGCTGGCTGCGTTGGAAATCTTACCGTCGCGCACCGCTTGCAGGGCATCTTCAAATGCCCAGGTGGTGACGCGGATGTCTTCTGCTTCTTCTTCCAATCCATGGACGCCACCGACGCCGGTGCTGTCGCAACGGCCCAGGTACAGGTGTACAAATTCGGTGCTGCCGCCGGGCGACGGGAAATATTTGGTGATCGGCCACAACGCGGAGAATGTCAACCCAGCTTCCTCCTCGGCTTCGCGGTGCGCAACCTCCTCGGGTTGTTCATCCTTGTCGATCAGGCCGGCAACCATCTCGATCAGCCAGGGGTTGTCGGTACGCCCCATGGCGCCGACGCGAAACTGCTCGTTCAACACCACTTCGTCGCGCTGCGGGTCGTAGGGCAGCACGCACACGGCGTCGTGACGAACGAAGACTTCGCGGTGGATCAACCGGCTCATGCCGCCATCGAATTTTTCGTGGCGCAGTTGCACGCAATCGAGCGTGTAGAAGCCTTTGTGCGCATTGTCGCGCTGAACGACTTCGATCTTGCTCGGCGTCGATCTTGCAAAGTCCGTCATATCCCATCCTCGTTAAGCCTGCGCAATGGGCGCCATCCTAACGCGCCCATGCCCGTTGGTGCAGCCCCTTTCCAGTTGCCGGGATAGACGGCGGACGTCAAACTCACTCTAACCAGCTTAGTGGCGAACCGACTGTCTTGCCGGTAGTCGAAGCTCCACGAATTTCGCTCTTATCGACGGACGAAGACCCTACATGTCGCTTTTAAAAATCGCCTCCGTGGCGTGCATCGCATTGACCCTCGGCGCCTGCCAGAGCCTGTTCCAACCCAGCTATCGCGCCCCGCTGGAAGCCACCCGTGACGCCAGCGAGCAAAGCAAGCCGGGCTGCGCCAGCAGCGATTGCCCACTGGTGAATATCGACACCGTACACTTCGCCAAGGAGCCCAAGCTGGATGCGTTGATCGAACAGCGCCTGCTGGAAATGAGCGGCGCCAACCCACTGCCGACCAGCCTGGAGACGTATCGCGAGCAATTCCTGAAAACCGCCGCGCCCAGCAACAGCATGTACTTGCAGGCCAAGGTACGCGAGCAGCATGACGGCTTGGTGATCATCGAGTTGTCCAGCTACCTGGACCAGGGCGCCACCCACGGCGAACCGGGCCGGGCGTTCATCAACTATTCGCGCCAGCAGCAAAAAGCGCTGTCGCTGACCGACATGCTGTTGCCGGGCAAGCAAGACGCTTTCTGGAAAGCCGGCCAGGTGGCCCACAACAGTTGGTTGATCAGCACCCGCCTGAGCCTGGAACCGGAGTTCGTGAAAACCTACCCCTTCCAGAAAACCCCGAACGTGGCGCTGACCGCTGCTGGCGTGGTGCTCAAATACCCCACCAGCACCATCGCGCCGTATGCCCTGGGCCACGTCGAGCTGCAGATTCCCTACTCGCGCCTGGAAGGCATCATCAAGCCTGAGCTGGTGCCCGCTCGCCGCTGAAGGCCCGGCCCAGGATGAACTGCAACAGCCCTGCCAGCACCAGCGCCGGCAGGGTTGCGCCGATATCCGGGTACAGGTTGGCGAGCAGGTGATACGTGCCGATGCCGCCCAACCAGGCAATCAGTGCCGGCCAACGCAGAGAAGCAATCGCGCCTTGGCCACGGCGGCGCAGGATAAAGTGATCCACCAGCACCACGCCGAACAGCGGCGCAAACACCGAACCGATCAGTAACAGGAAGTTCTGGTACTGGGCCAATGGCGCAAAGCAGGCGATCAAGGTGCAGATCACCCCGATGGCCAGCGCCAGGTGCTCGACCTTCAAGCGCAACAGCATGCCGCTGGACACCGCCGCCGAGTGGATATCGGCAAAGGCGTTTTCCGACTCGTCCAACAGGATCAACAGCAGCGGAATGCCCAGGCCAGCCCCGGCCAACGCCAGCAACAGCGCATTCACTTCACCGCTGGGCGCGAACGCCAGGGTGTAGGCCACGCCCAGGCTCATCAGCCAGAAATTACCGATAAAGAACCCCAGCGCGGTGCCGCCAAACACGCTTTGGGCGCGTTTGCCGAAGCGCGAGTAGTCGGCAATCAGCGGCAGCCACGACAGCGGCATGGCGATAGCGATATCGAACCCCACGGCAAACGGCATCGAACCGTCACCGGCCTGGGCCCAGAGTGCGACGAGGTCGGCCTTGGCGAACAGGTTCCAGGTCAGCCACAGGCAGGCGGCGAGCAGCAGCCAGATCCCCCACTTGCGTAGGATCTGACGCACAAATGTCAACGGGCCGCTTACCGCCAGCAGCGTTGCCAAGCCACCGAAAAACAGCGTCCATAGCAACGGGCTGGCCAGCAGGCTGGCGTCGCTGAATGCCCGCGTGCCCAGCAGGCTGGCGGCGTCGCGCATCACGATGATTTCGAACGAGCCCCAGCCGATCAGTTGCAGCAGGTTGAGCAACGCCGGCAGGCTCGCGCCCCGGGCACCGAGGCTGAGCTTGAGCGCGGCCATGGCGGACAAGCCGGTGTCACTACCGATGACACCAACGGCGGCGAGCAACAGCACGCCGACCAGGGTACCGAGAAAAATCGCCAGCAACGCGCCGGACAAGCCCAGGCCCGGCGCGAGCAGCGCACCGGTCTGCAGGACCATCAGGCCGATGCCGAGGGAGAACCACAGGGAAAACAGGTCGCGGGCGCCGAACACGCGCTTGTCGCTCGGCACTGCGATATCCGGGGAATAGGTACTCGGTTGAATGCTCAAGGGTGTTATCTCTGAGGGGCATTTGTTGTTTGAAAGATTGCAATCGGGAGCAAGCCCCCTCCCACACTTTGAATTGCGCACACATTCAAATGTGGGAGGGGGCTTGCTCCCGATGAGGCCAGTACAGGTACCACCAATCCCGGATCAGACTTTTTTGTAGAGCTGACTGCCTTCCTGCTTGAAGCGCTCAGCCTGCTCCGCCAGGCCCTTGGCCACGTCCACATCCACCGCATCGATGCGCTGGTTGGCCGCGTACTCACGCACTTCCTGGGTGATTTTCATCGAGCAGAACTTCGGCCCGCACATCGAGCAGAAATGCGCGACCTTGGCCGAGTCTTTCGGCAGGGTTTCGTCGTGATAGGAACGCGCGGTGTCCGGGTCCAGGCCGAGGTTGAACTGGTCTTCCCAACGGAACTCGAAGCGCGCCTTGCTCAGCGCGTTATCGCGGATCTGCGCGCCCGGATGACCTTTCGCGAGATCGGCTGCATGCGCGGCGATCTTGTAGGTGATGATCCCGGTCTTCACGTCATCCTTGTTCGGCAGGCCCAGGTGCTCCTTGGGCGTGACGTAGCAGAGCATGGCGCAACCGAACCAGCCGATCATCGCCGCGCCGATGCCGGAGGTGATGTGGTCGTAGCCGGGTGCGATGTCGGTGGTCAGCGGGCCGAGGGTGTAGAACGGCGCCTCGTCGCAGCATTCGAGCTGCTTGTCCATGTTCTCCTTGATCAACTGCATCGGCACGTGGCCGGGGCCTTCGATCATGGTTTGCACGTCGTGCTTCCAGGCGATCTTGGTCAGTTCGCCGAGGGTTTCCAGCTCGCCGAACTGCGCGGCGTCGTTGGCGTCGGCAATCGAACCGGGGCGCAGGCCGTCGCCGAGGGAGAAGCTGACGTCATAGGCCTTCATGATTTCGCAGATTTCGTCGAAATGCGTGTAGGTGAAGTTCTCTTTGTGATGCGCCAGGCACCACTTGGCCATGATCGAGCCGCCACGGGAGACGATGCCGGTGACGCGCTTGGCGGTCAGTGGCACGTAGCGCAGCAGCACGCCAGCGTGGATGGTGAAGTAGTCAACGCCCTGCTCGGCCTGTTCGATCAGAGTGTCGCGGAACAGCTCCCAGGTCAGGTCTTCGGCGGCGCCGCCGACTTTTTCCAGGGCCTGGTAGATCGGTACGGTACCGATCGGCACCGGCGAGTTGCGGATGATCCATTCACGGGTTTCGTGGATGTGCTTGCCGGTGGACAGGTCCATCACCGTGTCCGAACCCCAGCGAATGCCCCAGGTGAGTTTCGCCACTTCCTCTTCGATGGACGACCCCAGGGCGCTGTTGCCGATGTTGCCGTTGATCTTCACCAGGAAGTTACGGCCGATGATCATCGGTTCGAGTTCGGTGTGGTTGATGTTGGCCGGGATGATTGCACGGCCACGGGCGATTTCTTCGCGCACGAACTCCGGGGTGATGATTTTCGGCACACTGGCGCCGAAGCTGTGGCCGGCGTGCTGCTGGTCGAGCAAGCCGCTGGCGCGGGCTTCTTCGAGCTTCATGTTTTCGCGGATGGCGACGTATTCCATCTCGGCGGTGATGATGCCTTTGCGCGCGTAGTGCATCTGCGTGACGTTGGCGCCGGCCTTGGCGCGGCGCGGGTTCTTCACGTGGGCGAAGCGCAGCGCGGTCAGTTCCGCATCGGTGAGGCGTTGCTGGCCGAAGTGCGAACTCAGGCCCGACAGGCGTTCGGTGTCGCCACGCGACTCGATCCACGGCGAGCGCACATCGCCCAGGCCTTTGCGCACATCGATGATGACGTTGGGGTCGGTGTAGGGGCCGGAGGTGTCGTAGACCACCACGGGGGCATTGATTTCACCGCCGAAATCGGTGGGGGTCACGTCCAGGCTGATTTCGCGCATCGGTACACGGATGTCCGGGCGGGTGCCTTGCACGTAGATCTTCTGCGAGCGGGTAAACGGTTGCACGGAGCCGGAGTCGACCTTGGCCGATTCACTCAAATGCACGGTATTTTTTGGTGTTGTACTCATCACGGGCTCTCCAACTATCCAGGCGGTGGATTTTTGTCGGAGCGAACCTGTGACGGATGGGTGCACTGAAAACCAGTGCTGTGCAATGCTCGGGGGTCGTTCGATAGTCGAACGCTCATCCCGGACGAAGCACAAGAGGACTCGCCGGGTGACGAGAAATCTTGTTCCCTACGCAGGCGCTAACCTGATCAGGTTCAACGGGATCCGGTATTTACCGATCTCAGCCTTCCAACAAGGCACCCCGACAAGAACGCGGCCAGTCTAGACCATGCCATGGGCAAATTGCCAATAGCGGAGCATTCAGCGTGATGAATGGCGTAATTGCAGGATTGTTGCGCCGTGGAAGCACCACTACACTCGGCTACGGCTAAAAGCTTGACGCTCTGAAACAGTGACCGTAGCCTTGGCCAACACATTATCGTCGTAATATTTACTCAGGGATCGCCTCATGCTGCGCAAACTCTCACTGGCGCTTGCCGTGTCTTGTGCGACCAACGGAATGGTCTGGGCAGCTGAAGCGCCCTTGTCCGCCAGAACCGACCTGGTCAGCGTCTATCAGGAAGCGGTGGACAACAACGCCGACCTGGCCGCCGCCCGCGCCCAATACGGCGCGCAAAAGGAAGTGGTACCCCAGGCCCGCGCCGGGTTGCTGCCGAACCTGTCGGGCGGTGCCGATATCACCAACTCGCGCACCCAGATCGATACACCCGCTGCCACCGCCAACCGCGATGCCCACGCCTGGCGCGCGACCCTGAGCCAGCCGCTGTTCCGCGCCGACCGCTGGTTCCAGCTGCAAGCGGCCGAAGCCACCAACGAACAGGCGGCGCTGCAACTCTCGGCCACCGAACAGAACCTGATCCTGCAAAGCGCCGAAAGCTACTTCGCGGTGCTGCGCGCCCAGGACAACCTGGCCTCGACCAAGGCCGAAGAAAACGCGTTCAAGCGCCAGTTGGATCAGTCCAACGAACGCTTCGACGTCGGCCTGTCGGACAAGACCGACGTGCTGCAATCCCAGGCCAGCTACGACACCGCACGGGCCAACCGTATCGTTGCGCAACGCCAGGTCGACGACGCTTTTGAAGCGCTGATCACCCTGACCAACCGCCAGTACAACTCGATCCAGGGCATTGTCCATACGCTGCCGGTGTTGCCGCCGCTGCCGAACGACGCCAAGGCCTGGGTGGAAACGGCCGGCCGCCAGAACCTTAACCTGCTGGCCAGCAACTACGCCGTCACGGCCGCCGAGGAAACCCTCAAGCAACGCAAGGCCGGCCACGCGCCGACCCTGGATGCCGTCGCCCAGTACGAAAAAGGCGACAACGACGCCCTCGGTTTCAGCAACCCGAACGCCTTCGGCACCGCCTACCACGGCCCGGTGGAGCAACGCACCATCGGCCTGCGCCTGAATATCCCGCTCTACAGCGGCGGCCTGACCAGCTCGCAAGTGCGGGAGTCCTACTCGCGCCTGGGCCAGATCGAACAGCAGCGCGAAGGCCTGCGCCGCCAGGTGGTGGAAAACACGCGCAACCTGCACCGCGCGGTGAACACCGATGTGGAGCAGGTACAGGCACGCCGCCAGTCGATCATCTCCAACCAGAGCGCAGTGGAAGCCACGGAAATCGGTTACCAGGTGGGTACGCGCAATATCGTCGACGTGCTCGACGCCCAGCGCCAGCTCTACTCGTCGGTGCGCAACTACAACAACAGCCGCTACGACTACATCCTCGACAACCTGCGTCTGAAACAGGCGGCGGGCACCCTGAACCCCGGCGACCTGCAGGACCTGACGCGTTATCTCAAGGCGGACTACAACCCGGATCGCGACTTCCTGCCACCGGACCTGGCTAAAGCCGCCGCCGAGCAACTCAAGGCCCGCCCAGGCTATTGAGTCCCCTCCCACACTTGAATCGGTAGTGCGTCAGTGAGTCATCAGGTGATCCAGTCCATCCAACAAGCGCTTCAAGGCGCCCTGGTTGGCCCGCATCACCTTGAGACCCGCCTGCGCCATGCGCTGTGCATCCTGCGGCAACTCGAACAGTTGCCGCACGGCCTCAGCCAGCCCCTCAGCATCATCCACCTCTCGTAATGCCCCGGCGTCGCGCATCATCGCGGTGATTTCGAGGAAGTTGAACACGTGGGGCCCCATGATCACCGGCTTGGCCAGCGCCGCCGGCTCCAGCGGGTTATGTCCACCGGTCGCCACCAGGCTGCCGCCGACGAAGGCGCTGTCCGCCAAGGCATACAAAAACAGCAGCTCGCCCATGGTATCGCCGAGCAGTACCGAGGTCTGCGCGGTGACGGGCTCGCCGCTGGAACGGCGCACCGTGGCAAAACCCTGTTGCGTGCACAGCTCGAACATCGGGCCGAAACGTTCCTGGTGACGCGGCACCAGAATCAGCAGTGCATTGGGATAGCTGTCGAGCAATCGGCGATGGGCCGCGAGCACCACCTCATCTTCACCTTCATGGGTACTGGCGGCGATCCAGACCGGTCGCTCGCTGGCGCCCCATTGCTCGCGCAGGGCGGCGGCGCGCGCAGGTAGCTCGGGGTCGATGGTCAGGTCGAATTTGATCGAGCCGGTGACCTGCACGGTTTGCGGCCGCGCGCCCAGGCTCAGGAAACGCTGGGCCTCGGTTTCGGTCTGCACGGCGAACAGGCTCATTTGCGCCAGCATCGGCGCCGTCAACTTGGCGAAGCGCGCATAGCCCTTGGCGGAACGCGCCGACAATCGCGCATTGGCCAGCGCCACCGGAATACCGCGCTGGGCGCAGGCGTGGATATGGTTGGGCCACAGCTCGGTTTCCATGATCACCGCCAGCCTGGGCTGTACCCGGTCGAGAAAACGCTTGGCCGCACAGGGCAAATCGTAGGGCAGGTAACAGTGCTGGATGCGCGGCTCGCTGGCGAACAACGCCTGGATGCGCTCGGAGCCGGTGGGCGTCATGCAGGTGACGGTGATCGGCAACTGCGGATAACGCGCCAGCAGCGCGCGAATCATCGGCGCGGCGGCGATGCTTTCGCCCACGGACACGGCATGCACCCAGATGCCGCCCGGCTGCATCGGCGGCAAGCCATAGGAAAACCGCTCGCCGATGCGCTTGGCATAGGCCGGCGCCTTGCGCGCACGCAGCCACAGACGTAAAGCCACCAACGGCAGCGCCAGGTAAAACAGACAGCTGTAGAGAGTTCTATTCATGGCGGCGGAGTTTATCGGCTTTTTCAGTCGATCGCCTGCAAGCGCTCGGCAAAACGTTCGGCGAGAAAGCGCGCGGCGGGGCCGAGGTGCTCGTCGCGCCGCCAGACCAGTTCCACCACCAGGGCCGGCGGCGTCCATTCGCTGTCCAGTTCCACCATCTGCTGCTGATAGGTCGGGTATTGCACGATATGCCGGGGCAGCCAGGCCCAGCCCAGGCCGCTCATCAACCATTCGGCCAATACGTAGAAACTGTCGGCGCGCCACACCAATGGGCTGGCCGCTTCGCTGCCGGGGTAGACGCTGGTCTGGGTCGACATCAACAACTGGCGAAACTGCGCCAGGCGCTGGCACGTCACGTACCGGTCCTTGGCCAGCGGGTGGTTCACGCCGCACACCGTGACCATCTCCACACTGCCCACCACGCGCCGCTCCAGGGCTTCGGGGATCTGGTCGTGATAGAACAACAGGCCCAGGTCGGCCTTGCGCTCCACCAACTTGCGCGCCACATCGCCCTGGGCGGCGCTGGACAGCTGCACTTCCAACAACGGGTATTGCCCCGCCAGCGCCTCCAGGCTATCGAGTATCGGCTGGAACAACATCGCCTCATCCTGGGCCAGACGCAGGCAGGCTTCCTCGCCGCGGGTCAAGGACAGCGCCCGGCCATTGAGGCGTTCACACTGGCGCAGCACTTCGCGTGCTTCCTCCAGCAACACGCTGCCGGCTTCGGTCAGGCGTGGCTGGCGGCCGCTGCTGCGCTCGAACAGGCTGATGCCCAAGTCGGCTTCCAGCAGGGCAATCGCGTTGCTGACCGCCGACTGCGCCTTGCGCTGCTCGCGCGCCACCGCCGAAAACGAACGCTGTTCGGCGACGCCGACAAACAGGCGCATCTGTTCCAGGTTCCATTGCACGCTCATGGCTCAACCCATCTCAAATTCGGATAGGTAATGACTTTACCCCATCTGACCAATCGCTAAAATGCCAACCTTTGTAGGCGCTCGCGCCTACAGTGCCGGTCTACTCCGAGGATTGCCCCATGAATGTCGCCTACTACTACCTGGCTATCGCCATCTGCTCGGAAGTGATCGCCACCGTGTCCATGAAAGCCATCAAGGGCTGGAGCACGCCGATCCCGCTGCTGCTGGTGATCGTCGGCTATGGCGTGGCCTTCTGGATGCTGACCCTAGTGGTGCGCACCGTGCCGGTGGGCGTGGCCTACGCGGTGTGGGCCGGGATGGGCATCGTGATGGTGAGCATCGCGGCACTGTTTATCTATGGGCAGAAGCTCGATGTGCCGGCGATGCTGGGCATGGGCCTGATCGTGCTGGGCGTAGTGGTGATTCAACTGTTCTCGAAAACCGCCGGGCACTGACCGTCACTCAACAGCCTGTATACTGCGACTCTTGTCTTGAACACTGAGGTCGCCCATGCCATCCGTTATTTCCACCGACGTGCTGATTGTCGGCGCCGGAGTTGCCGGCCTCTGGCTGAATGCACGCCTGCGTCGCCAGGGCTTTTCCACGGTGCTGGTGGAAAACGCCACCCTGGGTGGCGGGCAAAGCGTGAAGTCTCAGGGAATCATCCACGGCGGCGCGAAATACGCCCTGCACGGCGCGCTCACCGGCGCCTCCGAAGCCATTGCCGATATGCCGCGCCGCTGGCGCGAAGCCCTGGCCGGCGACGGTGAGCTGGACCTGTCTGGCGTGCGCGTGTTGTCCGAAGCCCATTACCTGTGGTCCCCGGGCACCCTCGCCGGCAACCTCACCAGCTTCTTCGCGAGCAAGGCGGTGCGTGGCCGCGTCGATCAGGTCAAGGGCGACGACCTGCCGCCGGCCCTGCAGGACCGTCGCTTCAAGGGCAAGGTGTATCGCCTGGCGGAATTGGTCATCGACGTGCCCAGCCTGATCCAACGCCTGGCGCAACTGGGCGGTGATGGCCTGCTCGCCGGGCAACACATCGAACCGCTGCTCGAAGGCGACACGCTGCTGGGGTTGAAGGTGGATGGCCGCGAGATCCGTGTCCAGCGCATCGTGCTGAGCGCCGGCGGCGGCACCGCTGACCTGTTGGCGAGCCTGGGTCTGAGCCAGCCGGCCATGCAAAAGCGCCCGCTGCACATGATCATCGCCAAAGGCCCCGGCCTGAAGCCGCTGTACGCCCACTGCCTGGGCGGCGGCACCAAGCCACGCATCACCGTCACCACCCACCCCGCCGCCGACGGCAACTGGGTGTGGTACCTGGGCGGCGACATTGCCGAGGCGGATGGCGTGGCGCGCACACCTGAAGAACAGATCGCCACCGCGCAAAAAGAGCTGGCACAACTGCTGCCGTGGATCGACATGAGCCAGACCCAGTGGGCCACCCTGCGCGTCGACCGCGCCGAGCCGCTGCAATCGGGCATGACCCGCCCGGACAACGCCTTCGTGGCCGAACAAGGCCGCCTGCTGGTGGGCTGGCCGACCAAGCTGGCCCTGGCGCCGGACTTCGCCGATCGGGTGATCAACGCCCTGGAACGCGACGGCATCCGCCCGAGCGTGTCCGCCCCGCTGCCCGACCTGCCCAAACCCGCCATCGGCGTTCCGGCCTGGGAGCAACTACTGCCATGAGCCTGCCCACCCTGCACGACCTGTATCGGCCCCTGGGCAGCACCGGCCTGCTGGTTTCGCCGCTGGGCCTGGGCACGGTCAAGCTGGGCCGCGACCAGGGGGTGAAATACCCCAGCGGTTTCCAGATTCCCGACGACGACGAAGCACGCATGCTGCTGCGTCAGGCCCGCCAGTTGGGGATCAACCTGATCGACACCGCGCCGGCCTACGGGACGAGCGAGGAGCGCCTGGGGCCGCTGTTGCGGGGCCAGCGCCAGGACTGGGTGATTGTCAGCAAGGTCGGCGAGGAGTTTGAAGCCGGCGTGTCCCGTCACGACTTCAGCGCGGCCCATACCCGGATGTCGATCGAACGCAGCTTGAAGCGACTGGAAACGGACTTTATCGACCTGGTGCTGGTGCATTCCGATGGCAACGACCTGCACATCCTCAATGACTGCGAGGTCTACGAGACCCTGGCGCAGTTGAAAAAGGAAGGCAAGATCCGTGGTTTCGGTTTCTCTGGCAAAACCGTCGAGGGCGGCGTGAAGGCTCTGGAACAGGGTGATTGCGCGATGGTCACCTACAATCTGAACGAACAGGCCGAAAAAGCCGTCATTGATTATGCGGCGACCCATGGCAAAGGCATCCTGGTAAAAAAGGCCCTGGCCAGCGGCCACGTGTGCCTTGCGCCGGGAGTGGACCCGGTTCGTGCCAGCTTCACCTTGTTGTTTGCGCAAACCGGCGTCGCCAGTGCTATTGTCGGGACCATCAATCCGCTGCACCTGGCCCATAACGTGGCGACCGCTGCCCAAGTCATTCGTCAACGCTGATGCCGCCGACGCGGCCGACCCCGTCGCAGGAAGGAGCCGACATGCCGCGAACGCTCATAAGAAAGAACCCCAGCAACTTCAAGACACTGCCGCTGCACGTCGAAGCCACACCCGAAGGCCTGAGCTACCAGAGCGTGGGCATGCCGCTCAACTTCGCCCAGACCCTGCAACGGCGCAAGCCGGTGGATGTCGCAGACTCCGAGCGTTTTGTGCTCGAACTGGCGAACCTCGGCGTGTCGGTGCGCCTGACCCTGCATTGGCAAAACAAGGATTACTGGGTGCTGGTACGCCAGCGTCGCCAGGACCGTGGCGATGTGGTGCTCAAGCTGATCTCCGGCTACGTTCCCGCCCATGAACTGAACCTGCCGCTGCACACCGCCATCCAGGAGATAGCCGAGGAATGCTTGCTGGAGACGCCCGAAGGCTGGCTCAGCGGGCGCTTTAACGACACCTGGCTGCCAGCGCCCTACGCAGCCGCGCTGCATTATCGCGAGGCCCTGCCGTTTCGCTTGAGCCCCCTGTCCGGCGCCGCCCGCCCGGTGCGCTGCGCCACCACTCAACTGATCGAGCGCCCGCGCGCCTACGTGCACCTGCCGACCGCCTCGCTGCAATTGATCTACGATTTGCGCCTGGAAGTACCGAAGGAAGCCAAATCCCTGAGCCTGTTCCATGTGGATGAACGACTCGAAGGCGACCAACTGGTGGCGCGCCTGGACCGTCAGCGTCCGGACCTGTACCTGATGCCACTCAAAGACGGCCAGCCCCTCGCCGAGTTGTACACCATGAAGAAAGACCAACTGTATCCCGCCAGCACACGGGGGCTGTACCTGGCCGAAAGCTTCGCCCGCCAGGAAGGCTGGCTGGTGCGTGAGGAGCGTATTCGCTGGAAGGATTGGCTCAGGCAGCAAGGCCTGGCGGAGCCTGAGAAAGAGTCGAAACTCAAGCGCCTGACCGGCAAGGCGCGGCAGATGCTGCGCAAGATCGTGCCGACGAAAAAAGCCAGCCGCTGACGACTCCTACAAGTACGGGCACCGGGGAAACGTTCAGGCGTTGAGCAGACGCTCCAGGCCCACGGCCAACGGCGTGGGTTCGGGCAGTTTGAAACTGGCCAGCAACCGTTGGTTATTCGCCCGCGAATGCCGGATATCCCCCGACCGTGCCGACCCGTAAGTCACGGCAGGCAATGCGCCCACCGCTTCTTCCAATGCCTGCAGCACTTGCTTGAGGGTGGTGGTGCGGTTCCAGCCGACGTTGATCGCACCCAAGGGCGCATCGGCGGCTTCGATAGCCTGCACCAACACGCCCACCAGGTCTTCCACATACATGAAGTCGCGGGTTTGCTCGCCGTCGCCGAACACGGTGATCGGCAAGCCCTGCTGGGCACGTTCGCTGAAGATGCTGATCACGCCGGAATACGGCGAAGACGGGTCCTGGCGCGGCCCGAAGATATTGAAGAAGCGGAAAATCACCGGCTCCAGTCCATGCTGGCGACGGTAGAAATCCAAGTAATACTCGCCGGCCAACTTGTCGGAGGCATAGGGCGTCAAGGGCGCCTTGGCGGTGTCTTCGTCGATCGAAGCGCCTTCGCCGTTATTGCCATACACCGCAGCACTGGACGCGAACACCACGCGCTTGACCCCGGCCTTGCGCATGGCTTCGCAGACATTCAAGGTGCCGACGAAATTGCTCTGGTGCGTGCTGACCGGATCATCCACCGACGCCTGCACCGACGCCACCGCCGCCAGGTGCACCACCGCCGTCACGCCGATGGCGGCGCGCGCCACCTGCTCGGCGTCGGCGACATCGCCTTCCAGCAATTCGACGCGAGGATTGTCCAGCGGCAGGTTGCTGCGCTTGCCGGTGGACAGGTTATCCAGCACCCGCACCGCATAGCCTTTGGCGAGCAGCGCATCGACCAAGTGCGAGCCAATGAAGCCGGCACCGCCGGTGATCAGGACGCGCTTCTCGGCTTCACTCATTGTTGCGAATCTTCTCGACGATGGCGGTGGTCGAGCTGTTCTCGACCAACCCGAGGACTTTGACCTTGCCGCCGTAGGCGGTGACGATATCGGCGCCGACTACCTGGTCGACGGAATAGTCGCCGCCCTTGACCAGTACGTCGGGCTTGACCAGGGCCAGCAGGTTTTCCGGGGTCGCTTCCGGGAAGCTGATCACCCAATCCACCGCGCCCAGGCCGGCCAGGACCGCCATGCGTCGGTCAACGCTGTTGATCGGACGACCCGGGCCCTTGAGGCGGCTGACCGATGCGTCATCGTTGACCGCGACGATCAGGCGATCGCCTTGGGCGCGCGCCTGTTCCAGATATGTCACGTGGCCGGCGTGCAGGATGTCGAAGCAGCCATTGGTGAACACAATGCTTTCGTGATGGGCCCGCGCATCGTCAATCGCCAGTAGCAATTGCTCGATGGTCAGCACGCCACGTTCCGAACCTTCGGAGCGCTGGATCGCGCGGCGCAACTCGGGGGCGCTGATGGCCGCGGTCCCCAGCTTGCCGACCACGATGCCCGCTGCCAGGTTGGCCAGGGCCACGGCGTGGGGCAGTTCTTCGCCGGCCGCGATGGAGGCGGCCAGGGTGGAAATCACGGTGTCGCCGGCGCCGGTCACGTCGAACACTTCACGGGCCCGCGCCGGCAGGTGCATCGCCGGATAGCCCGGGCGCAGCAGGGTCATGCCGTGCTCGCCACGGGTCACCAGCAAGGCGCCCAGGTCGAGGTCGGCCATCAGCGCCGCGCCCTTGGTCACCAGTTCGAGCTCATCGGCGCAACCGCCGACGATGGCTTCGAACTCGCTGAGGTTCGGCGTGATCAGGCTGGCGCCTCGATAAATCGAGAAGTCCTTGCCCTTGGGATCAGCCAGTACCGGAATGTTACGGGCCTTGGCGGCCTGGATCAGCGCCTGGTGGTTCTTCAGGGCGCCTTTGCCATAGTCGGACAGCACCAGCACCTTGATGCCTTCGAGCAACTCATCGACCTGCGCACTGAGAGCCAGGGCGTCGGTGGCGAAGGGTTCTTCAAAATCGATACGCAGCAATTGCTGGTGACGGCTCATGACCCGCAGCTTGACGATGGTCGGCTGATGGGCGATGCGCTGGAACAGTGCACGCACGCCGGCGCCGCGCAGGCTGTTGGCCAGGCTGTCGGCGGCTTCGTCGTCGCCGGTCACTCCGACCAGGGAGGCCGGGGCGCCGAGGGCGGCAATATTGAGGGCAACGTTGGCAGCGCCGCCTGGACGGTCTTCGATTTGCTCGACCTTGACGACCGGCACCGGCGCCTCAGGGGAAATCCGTGAGGTACCGCCATGCCAGTAACGGTCGAGCATGACATCGCCGACCACCAAGACAGGGGCTTGATCGAATCGCGGCATGGACAACTTCATGGAGCAACCCACATACAAAATGAACAGGGGCGCGATATTAGCACAGGGTGAGCGCCGCCTAGTTCCAGAGCTTTATCCGCGATGCAACATGGGCGCAGACTGATTATTTTTTAAACAGCATCGCCAGGATATGCGCCACGGCATCGCCCAGGTCGACCTCGTCGGTATTGATCTCGCAGTCGGCCGCTAGCGGTGCTTCATAGGGACTGTCCAACCCGGTAAACGCCTTGATGCGCCCATCCAGCGCCGCGCGGTACAGGCCTTTGGGGTCGCGCCGTGCGCACACCTCGAACGGTGTGCTGATATACACCTCAAAAAACTGCCCCGCCCCGAACAATGCCCTGGCGGTCGCCCGGTCGGCGCTGAACGGGGAAATCGCCGAGACGATCACGATCAATCCCGCATCCACCATCAGCCGCGCCACTTCGCCGATACGCCGGATGTTTTCCTTGCGTGCCGCGTCGCTCATGCCCAGGTCGTTGCACAAACCGGTGCGCAAATTATCGCCGTCGAGCACAAAGGTATGCCGCCCCTGCTCGTTGAGCTGCACTTCCAGCGCATTGGCCAGGGTCGACTTACCGGAGCCGGACAGCCCCGTCAGCCACAGACAACAGGGCTGTTGTTGCTTGAGCGCGGCCCGTGCGGCGGCCGACAACGACAAGGCAAAGGGACGGATAGGCGCCGAACCCGCGCCAAGCGACTGACTATTCATAGCCGAGGACCTCGTAATCACGTTGATAGGCACGCCTGACCAGTCGGCGCGTACGCAACGAGCAAAAGTCCCTGACCGGCTCATTGCGACGTCCCAGTGAAACATTCAGATGCGGCAGGCCTGAGACCACGCCGAGGCGTTCGCACAGATGTTGGAAATCTTCCTGCAACGACTCCTGGCGCCCGAGAAAGTCCATCGCCATATGACCCAGGTGATCGACCAGAAAATCGGTCTGGGGCGCGAAATGCAACTGGCGCCGCAGGTTCTCCGGGTGCAGCCAGCCGGCAATGAAATGATCGAAATCGCGGTAGCCGCGGACCAGAGTCTGGGCTTGCAGGTCGCGATCACCCATGTGGTTGCCGCGCAGGTAGGTGTAGGCCGAGTAGGCCCGCTCCAGTGGGTCGCGCACGAATGCAAACTTGAAACTGCGCGCGCAGTGCTCAGGGAATTGTTGCTGATACCAGTAATACGGCAAATGCCCTGGCCAGCGCCCATCAAGCAGGGCCGAGCAGACACTGCTGCCGGCGCATTTGGGCACGTGGATAAAGACACATTGGTGCCGTTCGAAGGCGGGAGGAAGCACGGTCACCGCAGACAGGGATTTGTTCACCGCCTGACGATCCACCACCGACAAACGCCCCAGCAGAAACTCCCGTTGAGGCTTGGGGAGCAGTTTCCAGAACAGTCGTTGCAGCATTCCAATACCCACGCAAGAAGGTTAGCCCTCTCGTTCATCATTAAGATCGAGAGGGCCAACATAACAAATGATAGGCCGCCAATTATTTGGCTTTGGTCAATATCTGTAAGCAACTTGATACAAACCGGACGCATTGCGCGCCCGGTTCGTCAGGTGATGTTAGCCGTTGCTGGCTCGTCGAGCCCCATGGCGTGCAGCCGCGAGTAATAGCCGCCCATGGCCAGCAATTCGACATGCGTACCACGTTCGACAATTTCACCGTGATCCATCACCAGAATCATGTCGGCTTTTTCGATCGTCGACAGCCGGTGCGCGATGACCAGGGTGGTACGGCCCTTCATGACCTTGTCCAGCGCCGCCTGGATATGGCGCTCCGATTCGGTATCCAGCGCCGAGGTCGCTTCATCCAGAATCAGCAGCGGTGCGTTTTTCAGCAGCGCCCGCGCAATCGCCAGGCGTTGACGCTGGCCACCGGAGAGCAGCACGCCGTTTTCACCCACTTCGGTATCCAGGCCGTTTGGCAGCTCCGAGATAAAGTCCATGGCATAGGCGTCTTCGGCGGCTTTTTCGATGTCTGCCCGGGGCGCATCCGCCAGGTCGCCGTAGGCGATGTTGTTGGCCACGGTATCGTTGAACAACGTCACGTGCTGGGTGACCTGGGCCACATGGTGACGCAGGTTGCGCAGGCTGTAGTGTTCGATTTCCAGCTCGTCCAGCAGGATTTTCCCGGTTTCGTGATGGTAGAAACGCGGGATCAGGCTGGCCAGGGTCGACTTGCCACTGCCCGAACGCCCCACCAGGGCAATCATCTGGCCCGGCGCCGCGCTGAAGCTGATGTTCTTGAGCACTTCGCGCTCGGTACCTGGGTAAGTGAAGCTCAGGTTACGCACGTCCAGGCGACCGCTGACGCGATCGCGCTCTTCGGTGCCGCCGTCGACCTCAGGTTCTTCATCCAACTGCTCGAAGATGCTCTCGGCACCCGCCACGCCTTTCTGGATCGTCGAGCTGACTTCCGACAACTGGCGGATCGGCTTGGGCAGCAGGCCCGCAGCGGTGATATACGCCACCAGGTCACCCGCCGTGGCATCGCCGCGCAGCAGCAGCACCAGGAACATCAATGCGGCCATGGCGGTGTAGATCACCAGTTGCAGCATTGGGGTGTAGACCGCGCCGGTCTTGTTCATGCGCAGTTGTTTATCGGTGTTGCCCTGGCTGGCAGCGGCAAAGCGGCGCTGCTCATAGCTTTCGCCACCGAAGCTGCGCACCACGCGATAACCCTGGATGGTCTCGGAGGCCACGTGGGTCACGTCGCCCATCGCCACCTGGATCTTCTTGCTCTGCTTGCGGAATTTCTTGCTGGTGCTGCCGACCATCAGCGCAATCAGCGGCAGGATCGCCAGCATCACCAGGGTCAGCTTCCAGTTCATCCACAACAGGTACCCGAACAGGAACACCACCGTCAGGCCTTCGCGAATCACGACCTTGATCGCATCCGTGGCCGCGCCGGTGACCATGGTCACGTTGAAGGTGATGCGGGAAATCAGGTGCCCGGAGTTATGGGTATCGAAATAGCGGTTGGGCAGCACCAGCAGCTTGTTGAACAGTTGGACCCGCAGGTCGTGCACCAGTCCCAGGGAAACCTTGGCCAGGTAATAGTTGCCCAGGAAAGACCCCAGGCCCTGCCACGCGGCGATCAGGATGATCAGCAGCGGCACGGCCATCAGCAACTTCAGGTCCTTGAACAACGGAATATTGGGCAGGAACACCACATCGGGATTGCTCAGGCCATCCACGAAATACTTGAGGATCCCGGCGAGCATGGGCTGGGTGGACGCAAAGATCACGAAGCCCACGATACTCAGCAGGAACATGCCGATGTACGGTTTCACATAGCCCAGCAGCCTGAAATAAATTTTCAGGCTGGATTCCTGGTCCGCTTTTGGCGGTGCGTCACTCATGTGTCGAGCTCACTGATGGGGTAGGACGCGAACTTTATCACAAGCGTCGGGTTTGGCCCGAGCCCAGACCAAGACACTGGCCAGCGCAATCGGCAGCCACGAGATGAACCACTCGGCCCGAGGCGTGCCCGTGAGGCTGGCAGCATCGAACTGCATGGCCAGGAACGAGAACACCCACATGCCGATGATGCCCTTGCCGTAGAGCGTGTCGCGCGCCTTCCAGGCTTGCCACAACACGCCGAACCACAGCCCGCACCACAGCAGCAGGCCCGGCAGGCCCAGTTCGATGGTTACGTGGGTGAACAGGTTGTGGGCATGGTCGAAATACTCACCATCCGTAAACACCTTGTAATCCCCGCCCAGGCCCAGGCCAGTCCATGGATGCTCGGCAATCATCTGCAGGGAGGCCATGAAGATCTGTGGTCGATAGGAGACACCACGGGCCAGCATCAACGATTGCATGGCAAAGAACACCGCCAGCGCGGCCACGACTGCGCCGATGGCAATCACTGCGGTCCGACGGTCACGGCACCAGGCAGGCATGGCCACGACCGTCAGCAGCAGTGCCAGTGCAGCGCCACGGCTTTGGCTCAGCACCACAAACAGACCCAGCAGCGCAATGGACACGGCCCATGCCACTTGCATCCAGCGACCACGGGGCAACCAGTGCAATAGCCAGACGGCCGCCAGGCCAATCACGTAGGCGCCAAGAATCGGATGGCTCAATTGCCCCAGCCCGCCGAGACGCGCCTGCCAGGGGTGATGCTCAAGGCCATAGAACTTGATGATCGCCAGCAGCGACGACAAGCCGAGCCCGAAACCGCCCCACTGCATCACGCGGATGACCTGCTCGGTCCGGCCGCAGGCAAATACCGGAAAAAACAACAGGAACACGCCGATATACAGCAGGCGCTTGGCTTCGCGCGAAGGATCTTCGGCATTGGTCCACGTCAGGCTGATCGCGCCCCACACGGCCAGCGCGGCAACCATCAGGCACATCCAGCGCTGTTGGCGCCAGACCTCCTTGAGACGCTCACGTGCCGACCAGGCAAAGACCATGGCTGGCAACCAGAGAAACAGAGTCAAGCCTTGTTGATAAATCTTGTTGGTCGGCGCGTAGGCAATCGCCAGCAAAAACCAAAGCAACCCAAAAATCATCCATACCTGCGCCCAACGACTTGCTTGCATCACCCGCTCCTGAATACGTTCAACCCGCCAACCCGGCATGGTTAAAACCCAAAACTTTCGGCATTATTACCGACCACTGTGCCCCGCGACTCCCACAAGGCTTTCCAACAATGCAATGTTCAAGGCTTGCCCAAGCCGATTTAACCGCGATGATTGAAGGCGCCAGAATCCTGGAGAAGGACAGCTACGGCCCGAAAGTCTACCTGCTGAGCGACGGGAATATCCTTAAACTGTTTCGTCGCAAACGCCTGCTTTCATCCGCGCTGTTTCGCCCCTATTCCAAACGGTTCATCGACAACGTGGCGCAATTGCAGCAGCGCGGCATTCCGACCTTGACCGTTCTTGCGTTCTTTCAACTGCCAGCGTCCGGCATGACCGCCGTGCTGTATCGCCCGTTGCCGGGAGAAACCCTGCGGCAGATTTCCAACAAGGAAGGCTTTGACTGGCAATCGAACCTCGATCCGCTGGTGGCCCTCATCCGTCGATTGCACGGTGCAGGCATCTACTTCCGCTCACTGCACCTGGGCAATATCGTGGTGACGCCAGACAACGAAATGGGGCTGATCGACGTGGCCGACATGCGCTTTCTGCGCGCCCCCCTGAACCCGGAACTCGCGCGGCGCAACTTGCAGCACTTCGCACGCTATATTGCGCGCGAGAAGCTGAACGATCGCTTTCCAATGCACGCACTGGAGCAAGCACTGCTAGCGGCATGAAAACAGCCGCCGGGAGGTTTCACTGAAGTCTTTCCAGGCTTGCTCCGGCGCCAGCGCCCGCGACTGAGCCTCGAGCACCTCCCGCGCGGAAGTGGCGAAGGCACGTGCAATCAGATCGCCCCAGGCCTGCACCTCGCCTGAAGGGGCGTACCAGCCGGTATCCGCCAGTTGCTCGCGGAACACCGCCAAGTCACTGGTCAGCACCGGCACACCGGCCATCACCGCTTCCTGCAGGATCAACCCCAAGCCCTCTTGCGTCGACGGAATGGCCACCCAGTCAAGGCCCGGTAGAGCGTCGCCGCGTCCGCCAAATGACCGGGCAGTGACACCTTGCCCGGCAGGCCGAGCTGCTCGATACGCGCCTCGAGGGCCGACCTCGCCGGCCCCTCGCCGACGATCACCAGGCGCGCGTCAGGCCAACCTGGCAACACGCTGGCGAATGCCTCCAGCAAACAACCAAAGCCCTTGTCGTCGACCAGCCGACCCACCGCGCCCAGTACCGGCACAGCATCCAACGGCAGTCCCAGACGCGCCCGCGCCTGCTCCCGGGAAAGTGCGGCAGCACGGAAAGCGACAGGGTCGAAAGCGCTGCGCAGCACCGCTACCGGGCGTTTCAGGTAGCCCTCAAGCGAGTGAGCGAGGGTTTGCGAGACCGCCGCCAGCGTCAACTGCTCCGCCGAGAACTGCTCGAACAGCGTCTGGTCTGCCCGACGCAAACGCGTGACCCCATGAAAGACCACCACTGCCCGCACCTGCGGCAAGCGCTTGAGCATCGGCAACATTACCCGGGCAACGCCAACCCCATCCAGCAGCACGACCTTCACCCCTTCGGGCAGCGCCTTTTGAAAACGCGCCCGCAACCTCGGCATCAGCAACTTCCACAGGTGCCGGCCCTTGAGCTGGGCCGAGGAGAGTTTCCACTCGTGCGCCGGCTCGCCCCCCTCTGCACTGCCTTGAAGCAGCCAGGTGTCAACCGGCACACGGCCGACGACGTGGGACAGTATCTGCTGATGAACCTTCTGCACCGAGGCGTAAGCAGAACCACCGGCCCACATGATGTTGAGGATACTCATCGAAAAAATGACCTTATACGGCGTTGTGGTGGCTTGTCATACGTAACTGATGGATCAACCCGCAGATACCGACATCCCGTGCCGACATGGCGGCCCGCTGATCCGATCTCGACGCTTGCGCCGCACCTTGTCCAAGGGGGCTTTCGTATCTGGCCACTACTCCAAGACAAACTGACCATTATCAAACGTTCAGTTTCAAACGTAGCCGCTCAAGCAAACTCAAGGGCGCCCGGGCGCGCAGGGGTGGCTGTAGCGCATCGACAATGCGCTGGCCGATACGGGCAAAGCTGAACTGGCTGACCGCCAGGTCTTGGCCGTTACGCGCGATGTCTGCCGCCAACTGCGGGTCGGCGCGCAACACCGCCAGTTTTTCCTGCAACTGCGGGATGTCTTTGTAGAACACCACATTGACCATGTCCTTGAAACCAAGGGCCTGGTTTTCGGCGGCGCCTTGATCGAACGCCAGCAACACGCAGCCGCAGGCCATGGCCTCGAAGTTCTTGATCATGTACTCGCCCATGCCCACATCGGCACTGACGAAAAAACGGATGCGGTTGAGGGTCGCGCAGTACTCCTCACCGGATTTGGTCCGCGTCACCACCAAAGGTTCAACCCGCGCCAGCTCATCGAGCAATGCCTTGCGCCCACTGTAGGCCACGCTGTTGGTGCTGCCGACGAACGCCAGCTCGATGTCGCGCTCACGCCGCTCTTCGGGAGGCGGGGCCTGCAACAGCACCTGGTCGTAGCCCTTGGGCACGAACACCGCGTCGAAGCCTTCGGCGCGCAGACGCTCGGTGACCATATGGCCGGAGCTGATGACCCGCGCCCATGGCAAGCGCCGGTAGTGCGCGCTGAACTTGCCGGTGTACTTGCAGGGAATGTAGTTCTGGTAGGCGTCGTGTTCGAGGATCACCAGGTTGGGGATCGTACGAATGAACCCGACCTGGCGGATTTCCTGCTTGAAGCGCAGGAAGAAGACAATGCGGTCATAGCGGGTCACATCCACCTCACGGCGGAAGTAGGCGCGCAGGTTGCGCTGCTCGTCACTGCTCAGCCAGCGGGTATCACACTCGCAGTGGGCGGCCACACCGTCGTAGAGACGATCCAGAATGGCGCGCTGTTCTTTCTGCACCAGAAACAAAACTTTCATGACTTTCCCTTTCACAAATGCCAGAACAACTCATGCCGTCGTACGGCCTTGCGGAAAAACTCGTTCTCACCGTAGGGCGACGGCACACGCCCCGCCAATACCCGCTGCAGCCAGCGCCGCACCCGGCGCTTGAACGGCGGCGCGGGCTGCAGGTCATGCATCATGCCCAGCGCCATGGCCTTGTCGCGCTGTTGGGCCAGCGACAGCGGCAGGCTGCACGGCCGCAGTTCCAAGGTGTCGTCGAACAGCGGCGGCAAGGCAATCCCGGCGCCCGCGTCCCCCATGGGCCAGCGGTCGTTGTCATGCAGGTGGTTGGCATAGCCCAACACGGTCGTGGGTTGCCACGCCAAGCCTTGCAGGGCCTCGATCACCGCTTGCTGCGCACAGATATGGTCCGGGTGCGGGTCGAGCACCGGGTGGGGCAATACGATCACCTCGGGACGTGCGCTCAGCAGCAATTGGCGCAGGTCGGCCAGCAGGTTGTTCCAGGTCGGCAGGCCGTCATGGTCCGCTGGCAACGGGAAGGGGTTGAGCTGGCGAAACAGGCGGGTATCCGACAGATCCGCCTCGCGCGAGGCGATCGGCTGATCAGGCGCTGCGCGCATCGCTGGCAATTGCAGGCAGAAATAGCCCAATTGCACGCAATGCTCCTGTGGCACGCCGGCCCAACGCGGCACGGCGATGCTGTCCCAGGCGCGCAGCCGGCCTTTGATCCGCGCGGCTTCGACCGGGTCCAGGCCCATCTGCTGGTAGTGCTCGGCTTCGATTTCGCCCGCGGTGAGGGTCACGATCCACGGGTTCTCGGCCTGGCTGTAAAGACCGAAAGCGGCCAACTCGGCATCGTCGGCATGGGGCGCGATAACCATCACCCGCTGTTTCGAATAATCCGGCGTGGCCCAGGCCCACAACCGTGGCGCGCCCTGCAGGCTGCAAAAACGCCCGCGCAAGTGCAGTTCACCGGCCATCAGGGCCGGGGCCAGACCGCTGAGGTTGAGGTAACGCACGCCCTTCACGCCCCGCTCGAATGTCTGCCGGTCGCGGCGGTCACCGTCGACAATCTCAACGGCCGGGTCCAGGAAGCGTCCCAGCCAGCCGCTCTTGACCTTGATGGCCAGCACCAACGTCGCCTCGGCTTCCAGGGGCGAATCGATTCGCAGGCGCCCGCCCTCCAGGCGAACATCGGTCCGCTGCGCATCCGCCGAGAACCGGTATTGATAATCCTCGTGGGGCGCATAGAACAGATGGTCGGCAAACCAGGCCTCATGGGCCGCCCAGGCCAGCACGCCGAGGACGAACGGCAACCACCAGGCAACACAAAGACCGATCACCACCAACAGCACCAGGCCAACCAGCACGCCAATGCGTTTGTTACGCCGATGGCGCTTGAGCAACTGCTGTTTGCGGCTCATACGGTCAGCACCGGCACAGGGTTGCACCAACGGTCCTTGTACTCGCGGTCGGCGCGCCCGAAGGAAAAACGCAGCGGTTTGCCGACTTCGCGCGCCTGTTCCCAGGCACTCTGGGTATTGAGGAAACTCAGCACGCTGCCTGGGCTGAACGCGCGGGTTTCGGGATCGACGCCGCCGTTGACGTACTCCACGCTGATCCACTCCGGCGATTCGACGCGGTACACCAACTGGACCGCAATCGGCGCATCGTTGAGGAAAATCACCGAGCCGATCAGCCAGTCGCGCAGCAGCTCAATCACCTCGGCCATGCGCTCGGCGCCTGTGGCGACAAAGCCCCAGCGGCGCAGGAACAAATCGCAGTAGATCGCCGCCAGCTCCTGGCTGGAAAACTCGCTCACCGGGCGCACCACGCCGCCGGCTTCTTCCAGCAGGCGCAGTTCGCGGCGCTGGTTGTAACGGAATTTCTTCGACAGTTCTTCCGGGGTACGGGCCATGGCCAGTTGCTCGGCCTGGGGCTTGAGGCCGCTGAAGCGGCCTTCGTTCAGGGTCGACAGGTAGCGGCCGCGATGCCGCAAAGGCGCCTGGGCGTCAGGCGCAGCGGGCAGGATCAACTCGGCATTGCCCAGGTCGAACAGGCCCTTCTTGCCCCGTCGCTTGAGCACATCCTTGGACAACGCCAGGTCCCGCCCCCAGGTGGCGATGCATGCCTTGAGTGCGCCATCGTGCTCCCAGGCCAGGTAACGCACCGGGATGTCGGCCAGCCCGGCCAGGCGCTCGATCACTTGGGGATGGGTCGCGACACTGCCGCCAAAACGCTGCCAGGCCTCGCTGTAGACAGGCGCGTCGACGACGGACCAGCCTCGCTCGCGCCAGCCTTGGAATCGATTGAGCATCAAGCCCCCGCGGTCAGTTCAATAACGTGCGGCAATTGCCAGAAAGTATCGCGTACCGCCTGATCCGAGAAACGCGTGCGCAGGCGCTCCAGCATCATCTCGGCGCACTGCCGTTGCTGGTGGTGATCCATCGCCGCCAGATGCTGCAGCCCTTGGGCCAGGTGCTCGGCATCACCGAACGGAAACAGGATGCCGACCCCTTCGACGACTTCCTTCGCCCCGCCGCAGGCCGTGGCCAGCAACGGCACGCCGGCCGCCATGGCTTCCAGCAGGACCATGCCAAAAGGCTCGTGATCGGAGCTCAGGGCAAACACATCAAAGGCGCGGAAATACCGACGCGCCTCCGGCACCTGGCCGAGAAACAGCACCTTGTCGGCGATGTTCAGCTCCCGCGCCAGGTGCTTGAGGTCTTGCTCCAGACGCCCGCTGCCGAGGATCGCCAGGCGGCTTTCGGCGGGCAAGTGCGGCAGCGCCAGGGCGAAGCCCTTGAGCAGCGTGGCCTGGTCCTTGTCCGGGTGCAGGCGGCCGACGTTGCCGACCACCCATTCGTCCGGCGACAACCCCAACGCGTCGCGCGCCTCGTGCACAGGCACTTGGCTGGCCTGCATGGCGTCGACGTCGATACGGTTATACAAGGTCTGGATACGGGCCGCCGGCCACGTCGGCAGGCAGCGGCGCATGTCGTCACGCACAGCGTTGGACACCCCCAGCAGGCTCAGGCGCTTGCGGAAAACCCCGGCAAACAGCTTGCGGCTGCGGCGCTGGTAGTCACCGAAGGCGTGATGCACGCCAATCACCGACAGCCGCGTGCCGAGCAAGGCGATGTAGATCGGCTTGAACCGGTGGGCAATGCAGAAACTGAAGTTGCGCGACGCGGCGATCTTGCGCAGTTCACGGATGGCGCCCAGCTTCAGGCCACGAATGGCCTTGGAGCTGAATTCCATGAACAACACTTCATCGGACGCGCAGCCGGCGGCCACTTCGGGGTCGGCGACCCCGGTGAGAAACACCGTGGTCACCTGGTAGCCGGAGCCTGCGAACAGACTGGCGTACTGCCGGGCGCAGTCCAGGAACGGCCCGTCATAGCCGTGGCAGAACTGCAGGACGTGGCGGTCAGCCGAGCGTGTCATAAGGGTCCACGCCGTCTTTGACGACCAGGATGTCTTCCATGATCAGGTACTGCAGGTCGGAGCCGTAGAACATGTTCAGCGCGTCGGTCGGCGAGCAGATCATCGCTTCACCACGACGGTTGAGCGAGGTGTTCAGGGACACGCCGTTACCGGTCAGTACTTCGAGTTCTTTCATCATGTCGTAGTAGCGCGGGTTGTATTCGCGCTTGAGTACCTGGGCGCGGGAGGTGCCATCTTCATGGACCACTTCCGGTACGCGGGTCTTCCACTCTTCCGACACTTCAAAGGTGAAGGTCATGAACGGCGCCGGGTGATCGACCTTGATCATCTGCGGGGCCACGGTGTCGAGCATCGACGGGCAGAAAGGCCTCCAGCGCTCGCGGAACTTGATCTGGTGGTTGATGCGATCCGCCACGCCGGTGGCGCTCGGGCAACCGATGATCGAGCGACCGCCCAGGGCACGCGGGCCGAACTCCATGCGGCCCTGGAACCAGGCCACCGGGTTGCCGTCGACCATGATCTTGGCGATGCGCTGAGGCGTGTTTTCGATCTTGCGCCAGTTCGGCTTGCTCGCGTGCTTGGCGCAGGCGGCGATCACGTCTTCGTTGCTGTAGGACGGGCCGAGGTAGACGTGTTCCATCTTCTCGACCGGTACACCACGGGCGTGGGACACATAAGCGGCCGCGCCCACGGCGGTGCCGGCGTCGCCGGACGCCGGCTGCACGAACAGCTCCTTGACGTCGTCACGAGCAATGATCTTCTGGTTCAGCTTGACGTTCAGCGCACAGCCGCCGGCGAAGGCCAGCTTGCCGGTTTCCTTGAGGATGTCGCCCAGGTAGTAGTCGATCATCTGCAGGGACAGCTTCTCGAACAGCGCCTGCATGCTGGCCGCGTAGTGGATGTACGGCTCGTCGGCGATGTCGCCTTCGCGCTTGGGCCCCAGCCACTCGATCAGTTTGGGCGAGAAGTAGAACCCCTTGCCCTTCTCTTTATAGCGACGCAGGCCGATGACGTTGGCGTAGTCGGTGTTGATCACCAGTTCGCCGTTTTCAAAGGAGGCCAGGCGCGAGAAATCGTACTTGCTGGCATCGCCATACGGCGCCATGCCCATGACCTTGAACTCGCCGTCGAGCATCTCGAAACCGAGGAACTCGGTGACCGCACCGTACAGGCCGCCGAGGGAGTCCGGATCGTAGAATTCCTTGATCTTGTGGATCTTGCCGTTTTCGCCGTAGCCGAAGAAGGTGGTGGCGTATTCACCTTTACCGTCGATACCGAGGATCGCGGTTTTCTCCTGAAAGCCGGAGCAGTGATAGGCGCTGGAGGCGTGGGCCAGATGGTGTTCAACCGGTTCGATCTTGATTTTCTTCGGATCGAAACCCAGTTGCTCCAGGCACCAGACGATCTTGTTGCGGTAGCGCTTGTAGCGACGGTTGCCCATCAGGATCGCGTCGAGCGCGCGGTCCGGGGCGTACCAGTAACGCTTGGCGTAGTGCCAGCGCGCCTCGCCGAACAGGCTGATCGGGGCGAAGGGAATCGCCACCACGTCTACATCAGACGGTTTGATGCCAGCCTGTTCCAGGCAGAACTTCGCCGACTCGTAGGGCATGCGGTGCTTTGCATGTTTGTCGCGTACGAAGCGTTCTTCTTCGGCGGCCGCGATCAGCTTGCCGTCGATATACAGGGCTGCGGAAGGATCATGGCTAAGGGCGCCGGACAGGCCAAGAATCGTCAATGCCACAGGGGTCTAGCCTCTTTTAGTCTGCATGCAGGCGGGTCGCGCCTGAAAAAAGTGTGTTACCCGCCTGGGCAGGAAACAGCTAAAGGGCGGGATTATAGCTTAAAAGCAGGGCAAGACGGTTAGTGGCAAGCGGCCAGTGGATTGGCCGGGTTTAACGATAGATGTCGATATTGCCGTGTTCGACCTGTCGGTACAGGGTGTAGGGCAGAACGAGCGTATCCAGCGCCCCCGACAAGGCAATATCGGCCAACACCAACGAGATCACCCGGCCCGTGGGGTCCGGCGCGGCGTGCAGCAGGCAGAAATCAAACGCCGCGCCGCTGTAGGCGCGCGGAATGGATTGACAGTAGGTTTTTTGCTGGCGCAGTTCACGGGTCGCTGCGACATCTTCACGCAGCACCGTGTTGAGTGTGCCGCAGCCACTGCTGAGCAACGAAACCATCAGCAGTACCGCAACGTTTTTTATGTTCATGGCGAGCCTCCAGAGATCGTTCGCCACGCTAGCACCCGACTTGCCCACGGTTCAGCCCAGCCCCTGCGCTACAACACGTAGGAGGCGTCCGAAATGCTAAAAATCCGCCAAGCCACTAAACTCGTTCCCTTTTGCGCGTTTACACCCTGAACGCCACGGATTTCGGCTGACCCATGAACCACCTCGCCCGCCTTACCCTGCTGCTGCCCGGCCTGCTCGCCCTGTGCGAGACCGCCCAGGCGGACGACGCGCCGCTGATCCTCGACCCCAGCGTGGTCACCGGTTCGCGCAGCGCCAGCCCGACATTCGACCTGCCGTACTCGGTGGACAGCATCAGCCGCGAGCAGATCAGCGACGGGCAATTGGGCATCAATGCCTCCGAAGCCCTGTCCCGCGTGCCCGGCCTGGTGGTGCAGAATCGCCAGAACTACGCGCAGGACCTGCAGATATCCTCGCGCGGCTTCGGCGCCCGCTCGGCGTTCGGCGTGCGTGGCATCAAGCTGCTCGCCGACGGCATCCCCGCCAGCACCCCGGACGGCCAGGGCCAGGCGGCGACGTTCAACCTCGACACCGCCGAACGCATCGAAGTGCTGCGCGGTCCCGCCGCCACGCTGTATGGCAGCAATGCCGGTGGGGTCATCCAGATGTTTTCCCGCAACGGCGAAGGCCCGCCGCGCATCGGCGCCGAAACCCTGGTGGGCAGCGACGGCCTGAACAAAAACCACCTGACTGCCGAGGGCGCGGCCAACGGCGCCGGTTTCGTCCTCGACGCCTCGCGCATGGACACCAATGGCTACCGCGACCACAGCAGCGCCCGCCGCGACCAGACCTTCGCCAAACTCAACGTCCAACCGGATGACGACAGCACGCTGGCGCTGATCTACAGCAGCCTGGAGCAGAACGGCACGCAAGACCCGCTGGGGCAGACCTGGGCAGCCTACAAGGCCGACCCACGCTCGGTGAGCAGCAGCGCACTGACGTACAACACGCGCAAAAGTATTGATCATCAGCAATTGGGCGTGAATTACGCACGCTACTTCGGCGATGCGACCTTGCAGGTGAATGGGTACACGGGGCGACGCAGTGTGATTCAGTATCTGTCGATTCCAGGCGGCACGGCCTCGGACAAACGCGGCGGCGTAGTCGACTTCGACCGCACGTTCTACGGCGGCTCCGTCCACTGGCTGCAACCCATCGGCAGCGCCCCCGGTGAACTGACCCTGATCGCCGGCCTCGACTACGACCGCAGCCAGGACGATCGCCAGGGCTATTCCAACACCGTCGACGGCGTGCACGGCGTCAAAGGCGCCCTGGGCCGCGACGAAATCGACACCGCCACCAGCCTCGACCCCTTCGTGCAAGCCAACTGGCTGCTGGGCGACTGGACCCTGCAAGCCGGCCTGCGCCACAGCACCATGGAAATGGAGGTGGACGACCACTTCCTCAGTGACGGCAACGACAGCGGCCACAAGACCTACCAGAAGAACACCCCCTCGGTCAGCGTCATGTATGCCTTCACCCCGGACCTGCATGGCTACGTGAGCGCGGGCAAAGGCTTCGAAACCCCGACCCAGGCCGAGTCGGCGTATTCCAGCACCGCGAACGGCTTCAACTTCGCGCTCAAGCCCTCGGTCAGCCAGCAGTACGAAGTCGGCGTGAAGGCCCGCATCGGCCAGGACACGCGGCTCAACGCGGCCCTGTTCCAGATCACCACCGAAGACGAATTGGTGGTGCAGCAATCCAGCGGCGGTCGCACCACTTACCAGAACGCCGGACGCACCCTGCGTCGCGGCTTCGAGCTGGGCCTCGAAAGCCAGCTCAGCGAACAGTGGAGCACCCAACTCGCCTACACGCGCCTGCAAGCCACCTACGACAGCGACTTCGTCAGCGGCGGCAGCACCCAGGTCGACAAGGGCAACTACCTTCCCGGCGTGCCGCAAACCACGCTGTTCGCCGAGCTGAACTGGAAGCCGAGGGACTGGGTCAGCACCGCCCTCGAAGGCATGTACCGCAGCAAGGTCTACGTCGAAGACACCAACATCCAGCACGCCGCGCCGGGCTACAGCGTGTTCAACTGGCGCGCCCGCTTCGAGCAGAAGGTCGAACACTGGACCTTCCACCAGACTCTGCGCCTGGACAACCTGCTGGACCGCCAGTACGTGGGTTCAGTGATCGTCGGCGATGGCAATGGCCGCTATTACGAAGCCGCGCCCGGCCGCTCGTGGTATGCCGGGGCCGGCGCGCAGTACCAGTTCTGACGTCGCTCAAGAAGCGCCCTGGCCCGCCGAAAGCGTTGGGTACCCTTGAATACCTCCAGCAGCAAGGAACGCTCATGAAACGCATCACGGTAATCGTCGCCCTCGGTTTGCTCAGCGGTTGTAGCCTTCAAGCCATGAGGAATGGGGCCAAGGCCGAGCCGCTGTTTGGCGAGTTGCTCAAACAGCCACCGCTGGCCGATTCGATCCTGCGTGACGGCGACGAGCTCAGCTACCAGGTTCATGTGGAATCCGGCAAAGGCCCCAGCGTGCCAGACATCGCCCAAGTCCGGGCGTCCTGTGCCACCCCGAGCGCCAGCCTGCTGTTTCTGGAATCGCCCACAACCTTGACCGCCAAAGGCCAGCCCACACGCTTTACCGTGATGCGCAACCTGACGCCGGCCGTGATCGCCAATCTCAAGCAGAACCCTGGCTTTATCGACGCCTGCGCCCGCACGCCACGCCCGGACTGGCGGGTTGTCAGCGGCACGCAAACCCAACGACAGTTGCTGATCGACCGCGCCAGCGTAAAGCGCGCAGGTGATAGCGTGCAGTTCTGGGGGGCCGTCGATGAGCCGTTCATCCTCACCAACAAGCTCAAGAAAATGCCCTATGCCCAGACGCGTATGCACTGGCAAGTCAGTTGCAGCCGCCAGACCTACCGGACGCTGGGCACCTTCGGCCTGAACCAGAACAATGTGGTGACCTTCGGCACGACCGAAACCGCCCCTCAGGACGCGCCCTTCAGCTCAGCCGAAACGCACATCCAAACCTTGCTCCAGGCAGCCTGCGCGCCAACGCTCGAACAACTCCCGGTGGCGGCTGTGCGTAGCAAACCCCAGGAAACCCTGACACCCCCACCGTTATCGGCCGACGTGGTGGAGGCCATGAATGCGCTGGGCATGCCCAATCCGGTCAAGTCCCTGCGCCATCTGGTGCAAAGGAGCGAAAGTTCGGTCACGTTGCAAAACGATCTGTACATCGAGCCGAGCGGTGAAAACGGCCAGTTACGCATCCGCAACGTCTCTGACTACTCAAAAGCGTCCAGCACGTCCTTCCGAGGCCTTATCACCCTGACCTACCAGTCTCAATTTGAATGGGAAGGGCTGACCACCTCGGTCGCCAGCCATATTCAACAACTGAGCTTCACTGGCGACTGGAAACAAATGCCGGTCGGTGCAACGCTGGGTTTCAGCACCAAGGACCTGAATCGCAGTACCGCCGAGGAAGACCACGTACTGTGGCGCACCTATACCTGCGTGGTGGCGCGTGAACTCCCGGCCAGCAGAATCAACGCAGCGCTGAGCGGCAACGCCAAGGAATTGAATTGCACGCAAGCTGGCGAGCGCTACAACGCCACCAGCACCGAGATCTACCTGCAAGATTACGGGTACTTCTTCACCCGCGAGCGCGTGGTCAAGGGTGACGACAAAACCCGGAACACCTTGGTCAAGGTTGAATAGCGCCGGCTAGGCGCGCTGCAGCATTCGGCGGCTGGCAAAACTGAAGGTCAGCGCCATGACGATCAGCACTCCCGTCGCCGCCTGCTGCCAATAGAAACTCCAGCCGATCAGTAGCAGGCCGTTGGCGATCACGTTGATAAACAACACCCCCGCGGCGAATTCGCCTGGTCCAGCAACAACACTGCGCCGAGGCAGATCAAACGGGAAAGCGAGAAAAGGCTGGAAGGCATACACGGCTCCGCGGCGACCGGCAAAGAGTTCACCAGAAGCCATTGCAGAGCCCGCGCCAGGATTTTTATCGCGTTAAATCAACTGAATAAAAACTTTGGAGGAAAACAGGCTGTCGCTCTCGGCGATCAATTGCCTGATGGGTGTTGGTCAGGCAATCGTGATGACTACCACACGGATCACTAGACGCCCTACGGCGAGCCCTCGTCGACGGCCAGGCTCCCCGCGTTGACACTCCAAAACCGCAAGCATAGAATCGGCCGCAAATGGACTGGGGGATCCCGGTCGGCGCTATAGCCTCGGTGAGTTTCACCGGGGCTTTTCGCTTTCTACAACAGGAAAAATCTTCAGCCCCCAATTTTCAAAACCCTCGCCCACCTTGCTCCGCCCTCCGCTGCAATAAAACTTGCGCGTGAGGACGTCAAAGGCACGATTCTCCTGACCTGGCCGCAGAACACTCATGCCAATGGGGCGGGCAACCAGATCTGCAAGCTGCAACCCCGTTGAGTTCACCTGCTTGGTCGCAAAGACGATATCAAACGGCAGGCGAATACCCAGACGATTGGCGCCGTCGCACATCCGACGAAACTCCAACTCAAGCTCGTTATCCTCTTTACGACCTCGACGCTCGAAAATCACGTGAGTCAATGCGCTTTGCTGATTTTTCTCTTGGAGAAACTCGTAGAGGGTTTCAAGACAGAAACCTAAAGCCAGATGGTAAGGATTATGTATCGGGCCTTGCTGCTCGCGAAGAGTGGCTCTATCAATCACACAACTGATCAAGACAAAGTTGCTCGACTCAATGATGCTCGTCAGCTCTTCGAGAAAAGCATGCTTGTGCTGGCGAGAGGCGAACATGCTCGAAAACGCAGAAAGCCAAAACAAACATGGGATAGTTGACATCGAGTGTCTGCATCCCGTGATCGCCACTTTCATCCACATAGACAATGAAATTGCTGAACGCCCCCGTTGGCGGCTTCGCCGCCACAACTTCTGCATCACGCTCAGCCTCACTCTCACTTTCAAAAAGAAGAAACTGCGGGGAAGTTAGTTTTTCATCAGCCATGGGATGTTTAATCCTTGTTTTTATGGGACTTCTAGGGCGCCCACCGACATCTATACTGCCCTCCGTCGCTGCTACAGAGAGCCTCCAGCCTGGACGCCTTCAGGCAAGCGCTGATCAATCACTCGGTACAACGCACTGCCCGGCGGCCAGTTACGCATAAACCGCGCCCGGTCCCTGGCGTATGCCGGGGCGAAACTGGCGGCGGAGGTGTGTTGGCACATCGCGTCCAGGTCGATCAGGGCCCAGCGGTCTTCTTGCCAGAACAGGTTGTGGCCCTTGAGGTCGCCGTGGCTGATGCGCTCGCCAATCAGCTCGGCGAACAACTGGTCCAGTGCCTGCAGTTCGTTTTCCGGCGCGTCGCCGTGTTCGATGTAGGGCGCGAAGCGCTCGATGATGTCCGGTCCCGGCAGGTATTCGGTGATCAGGTAGGCACGGCGGCGCAGCCAGAAAAAGCGTTTTTCCAGCACGGCCAGGGGCTTGGGCGTGGCGATGCCGAGGAACGCCAGGCGGTTGCCTTCGCGCCAGGAGTGCCAGGCGCGACTCGGGCGCCAGAAGCGCTTGAGCCAATGGGCGAAGTTCTTGATGTTGTAGCGTTTGATCACCAGCGGGCGACCGGCCACCTCGACTTTACCCACGCTGGCCGCGCCACCGGTCTTGTACAGGTGGCCCTGATCCAGCAAGGCGTCCGCCTGTGCCAGCACCGGCAGCATCGCAGCCTCTTCCTCGCGACGAATCGCGCGCAAGGCAAAAGCGCCACGCACCACGCTGAACAGCGTGCACTCGCGGCCGACATTGTTCAGAAAGTCTTTCAGGCGCCAGGCGCTGACCTTGCGCACCTGTTTTTCCAGGGCTTCGAGGGGCAAAGCGTGTTCGCCGTTGCTCAGCAGGTAGTACACCAGCAGTTCTTCGGTGAACGGCTGAAGATTTTTCGGCAACTGGGCGAAAAACACCCCGAGGTTTTCCAGCACCCGATTGCGCGACAGCGGCTTGCCGGCCTCTTCGGCGCGAATGCCGGCGCCGTCGATCAGGTACAGCTTGTCGTTCTGGCGCAGCAGGTTGTCCAGGTGCAGGTCTTCTTGCCACAGGCCTTTGGCGTGCATCCGGGCAATCGCGTCCAGCGCTTCGGCCAGCACAGCCGTCTGCTCGTCGGCCAAGGGCGGCAGGCCTTCGACGGCGTGCCAGGCATCGGCCAGGCTTTCGGCGCCTTCGAGGAACTCGAACAGCAGCCAGCCGCCCTCGCCTTCCTGCAAGCCATCGACGAGCAACAGCGGCGTGGTCAGGCCTTGCTCGGCGAGCAGACGCACGCCGTTCAGTTCACGCTGAAAATGCCGCGCCGCCTTGCTGCCCACCAATAATTTGGCCAGCACCGGACGTCCGCGCCATACCGCCGCGCCCACGTAACGCTCGCCCGGCAACACCCGCAACAGGCTCAGCAGTTGCAGTTGGGCGGGGCCGGCGGCGTCCGCCAGGTCGATGCTCAGGGGCAGGCTCGGCGTGCGGCCGGCGCTTTTCAGCTCGGACAGGCGCATCAGCGGTTCTCCTTATGGCTGCGTCGCGTCGTCAGGCGTTGCAGCCAGGTGGTGACCGACGCACTGTCTTCGGGCTGATCGAGGTAGGCCGCCAACAGGTGGCGCACCTGCGCATCCGTCCACTGCGGTGCACGGCGCAACAACGGTTCCAGGTCCTTGACCCGATCACGCCGGCCGAACAGCAGCGGGCGGGTTTTCTCCAGGTCGATCAACTGCGCGGCGTAACCGTCGCCGGTGGCCTGCAGGAAAATATGCTTGGGGTAGAAACAGCCATGCACCTGGCCGACGCTGTGCAGGCGACGCGCCAGTTGGCCGCAGGCCAGCAGGATCGCACGGTGCTGGGCATCGCTCAGCGTCGACCACTGCTCCAGCAATGACTCCAAGTCGTTCCAGCCATCCAGCGCGCGGGTCAGCAGCATCGCGCGGTGTTCGCCGGCGACCTTGCGCTCGCCATAGAAAGCCGCCTGCAACGCCGGGATACCGAGCGTGCGGTAACGGCTGATATTGCGGAACTCGCGGGAGAAACTTGGCTCGCCCAATGGCCGATGCAAACTGCGCGTGAGGTAGTTGCTCTGGCGCTTGAGGTAATAACCGTGGCCGTCGAGTTCCAGGCGAAACACGCTGCTCCAGCCGCCACGGCTGGTGTTGGGCTCGTCGACCGCGTCCAGTTGCTTGGCCCACAGGGCGTCGAAGGTGGCGAGGCCGTGCCGCTCCAACAGGGCACGGTCTTCAGCCGCCAGGAAATCACTCATTCGCGTCCCTCAAAAAACTTCACCACATGGCGAATGCGTTCTTTGTCCGATGCACTCAAGTGCCGGCGCTGGCGGTATTGCATATAGAAGCGCAGGCGCTGGGTGGCGGACAGATGATACTTGGCCACCTTGTCCAGGCAGGCCAGGTCTTTGGTAATGCGGTATTTGAGCCAGAACCCGCGCCAGAAATCGCCGTTGGGGCAATCGATCAGGTACAGGGTCGACTGGTCGTCGATCAGCAGGTTGCGCCACTTCAAATCGTTATGGGTGAAGTGGTGGTCGTGCATGGTCCGGGTGTATTCGGCGAGCTGGCGGCTGACCGCATCGACCCACTTGGGGTCGCGCAGGCGCGCATCCTTGCGCTCGGCCAGCACCGAGAGGTCTTCCGTCTTGGCCAACTCACGGGTGATCATCGCGCCACGGCTGTAGGCCAGGCCCTTGCGTTCCAGGCCCCAGGCGACCACATCGGCGGTGGGAATACCCCACTTGGCGAAGCGCTTGAGGTTCTGCCATTCGGACTTGACCCGCGGTTTGCCCAGGTAGCGCCGCAAGCCCTTGCCGGCGCCGGTGTAGCGCTTGACGTAGTAATTGACCCCGCCGCGCTCCACGCGGATCACTTCCGACAGCGGGTCGCGGGTCAGGCGCTGGCCTTGCAGGGCAAACACCGCTTCGAGGCTGCCAAAATCATCCGCCAGGTGAGCGTAGGCAGGCTCCAGGTTCCAACCCGCCATCAGATCGCATCCCCGTAACGTTGCTTGCGCGCATACAGCTTGTCGGCCTTGCGTTGCATCAGGCTCAGGGACGCCGATTGCTCGGCGAGGATCTGGCGCAGCGGCTGGCGGAAGTAGCCTTTGAGGAAACGCAGTTTGTCGCGGCGGGTCAGGCCGATGTCCAGTGCCGAGTAATACAGCGCGGACAGGTCCTTGTCGCGCCAGCGCAGCGGCAGGTGGGCACGCAGTTGGGCGCGGTGCAGGTCGATGACCGAGAGCTTGACGTGGTGCGCGTCGATCGGTTGCGACGTGTCCAGCAGGAAGTGGCAGAGGTAGCAGTCACGGTGATTGACGCCGCCCCGGTGCATGTCGCCGACCATGCGCGCGAGTTCCGCGGTCAGGGCATGGCGCAGCGCAGGAGCCGGCGGCTCGGCGACCCAGTTG
This sequence comes from Pseudomonas sp. MPB23, assembly GCF_046605395.1. NCBI lineage: Bacteria > Pseudomonadati > Pseudomonadota > Gammaproteobacteria > Pseudomonadales > Pseudomonadaceae > Pseudomonas > Pseudomonas sp. MPB23. Next base: position 282,775 of record NZ_CP176771.1, read on the forward strand.
AGGGTCAGGTCTTCCAGGCTGACGGTCGGCGCCAGTTCTTCGGTGATGATGAACGAGTGCTGATCGGCCGGATTGCTGCCCTTTTCGCCGAACGCCACGCCGGTCATGGTCGGCACGCCGAGGTCCTGCAGACGATGGATGGCCTCCCACTCGAGGCCGGCGCCCAGCACCGGCAATTTGGCGGTGATCAGGTTCTTGAAGATTTCGCCCCAGCCGATGCCCCGGTGGATCTTCACGAAATACGGACGGCCCTCGACCTCGGTGCGCAATGTGCGCCGCGCCGCCAGTTCGCGAAATACCTGGCCTTGCAGCTTCTCGACTTCGGCAAAGGCATCGAGCCCGGCCCATAAGGTCTTGAACGGTTCGGCAAGAATCAACTTCATCGTTTTGGCTCCGCCAGAATCACATCCGCCGCGTGCTGCGGCATGCTGTAGAGGTCGGCCGTCTCGGCAAAGGCCAACCCATTGCGGCTCCAGGCCGCGCGCTGTGCAGTGTCGGTGAGCATCCGGGCCAGGTACTCGTTGAGCTGGGTTTGTTCAAACGGCTCATCCAGCACCAGGCCGCTGTCCGCCTCGGCAATGTAATGGGCGTACCCACACACTTGCGATACCAGCACCGGCAACCCCGCCACCAGCGCTTCGAGCAGCACGGTGCCGGTGTTTTCGTTATACGCCGGATGGATCAACACGTCGGCGCCCAGCAGGAAACGCGGGATATCGCTGCGGCCCTTGAGAAACTGCACGTGATCCCCAAGCCCCAGGGTGGCGCTTTGCAGTTGGAATACTTTGGGGTCGTCCTGGCCGATGACAAGCAGGCGCGTGCGTTTTTTCAGCTCGGCCGGTAACGCGGCCAGGGCCTTGAGGCTGCGGTCCACGCCCTTGGTCTTGAAGCCCGAGCCGATCTGCACCAGCAACAGGTCGTCGTCGGCCAGGTTGAATTCCTGCCGAAAGCCTTCGCGGATTTCGGCGGCGTTCGGCGGCGCGCGGCGGTCCTGGGCAATGCCCGGCGGCAGCAGGTGGAAGCGCTCCAGCGGGGTGTCGTAATGCTTGATGAACAGCGGCTGCTGGACTTCGGAGATCATCAGGATTTCGGTCTTGGCGTCCTTGGCGAACACCGCGCGTTCGTACTCGGCAAAGTGGCGATAGCGGCCAAAGCTGCGGTACATCGAGTGGCGCAGGTTCTGCGCCTTGTCTTCGAAGCAGCCATCAGCGGCGTAGTACACGTCCAGGCCCGGCATTTTGTTGAAGCCGATCAGGCGGTCCACCGGGCGCTTGGCCAGGTCGGCTTCCATCCAGGCGCTGAGCTTCTCGTTGCGTCGATGGTTGAAGAACGCCTTGACCGGCGCCACCAGCACTTCGAATCCCGGCGGAATGTCACCTTCCCAGATCAGCGTGTAGACCCGAATCTGATGGCCGCGCTGCTGGCACTCCAGGGCGATGCGCATGAAGTCACGCTGCAGGCCGCCGAAGGGGAAGTATTTGTACAGAACAAAAGCCAGTTGCATCAGTGCAGCTCCTCAGCCAATAACAACGTGCTCAGTCGGCTGGCCACACGCTCAGGGCTCAGGCGCGTGAAGCACAGGGGAAACTCGCGCTTGATGTCGAACCGACGCAAGTCGTCGGCCGTCGGTTGATAGGTACATTGCTTTTGCAGGCAGGGTGCGCACGGGAAGTCGCTGGCCAGGTGAATCTGGCCCTTGCCATAGGCGCCGGTCAGGCCGGGGTTGGTCGGGCCGAACAGGGAAATGGTCGGCACATCCAGCGCAGCGGCCAGGTGACCGAGGCCGGTGTCCACCGCCACACAGGCACGGGCGCCGGCCAATACGCGGGCAACCCCGGCCAGGTTCAACTTGGGCAGCACTTCGGCGTTTTGCAGGCCGCTGGCCAGGCGTTCGGCGCGGGCCTTTTCGATCGCGTTGCCCCACGGCAACTTCACGTCGACGCCCAGGCGCCCCATGCGTTCGGCCAGCTCGCGCCAGTACGCTTCGGGCCAGTGCTTGGTGTCCCAGGTGGTGCCGTGCAACAGCAGCACAAACGGCTTTTGCGGCGGCAGGCCGAGCAGTTTCTCGACGCTCAGGCCGTAGTCGCCCAGGCCTTTGGGCAGGTCATAACCCAGGGCCACGGCGAACAACTGGCGCAGGCGCTCCACCGCGTGCTGCCCACGGGCCACGGCCAGGCGGCGCGAATAGAAGTGCGCAGCGATGGGTTCGCGGGCCGAGCGCTTGTCAAAGCCGGCCACGGGTGCCCGCACGTAGCGGGTCAGCCAGGCGCTTTTGAGCAGGCCCTGGGCGTCGATCACCAGGTCGTACCTGGTCGACTGGATGCGCTGCTTGAAGCGCCGCCATTCGCCACTTTTGAAGGTCTGCCAGATATTCTTGCGCCAGCGGCGGATCGCCACCGGGATCACCTTGTCGACGGCCGGATGCCAGGTGGGGATTTCGGCAAAGCCTTCTTCCACCACCCAGTCGAATTGAATGCCGGGGATCGCCCGCGCGGCGTCGGTGAGTGCCGGCAACGCATGGATCACGTCGCCCAGGGATGAGGTCTTGATTACCAGTACCCGCAACTCAGTGAACCTCGACCACGGAGCCCTGCAACCGCTGCAAGGCATCGCTCACCGGCTGCGGCAGCAACTGGCGCAGGCAGTTGTAGTGACCGAAACGGCAGGTGCGCTCGAAGCACGGGCTGCAATCCAGGCCCAGGCGCACCACTTCGACCTTGTCGGCCAACGGCGGCGTGAAACCCGGCGAAGTGGAGCCGTACACCGCCACCAGCGGGCGGTTCAGCGCCGCCGCCACATGCATCAGGCCGGAGTCGTTGGACACGACCGCGTCGGCGCATGAGAGCAAGTCGATGGCCTCGGCCAGGGACGTGTCGCCACTGAGGTTCACCGCCTCTTCGCGCAGGCCGGGAATCAGGCGCTGGCGAATGTCTTCGCCCACCGAATGATCGTTTTTCGAACCGAACAACCACACCTGCCAGCCTTCGCGGATCTTCATCTCGGCGACTTTGGCGTAGTGCTCCGACGGCCAGCGCTTGGACTCGCCAAACTCGGCGCCGGGGCACAGCGCCAGCACCGGGCGATCGAGCTGCAGGCCGAACTTGGCCAGGGCCGCGTCACGGGTCACCGGGTCGATCTGCAGGCTGGGGCGTGGGTAGGGCGTCGGCAATTCAGCACCGGGCGCGTAGGCCAGAGCCATGAAACGCTCGATCATCAGCGGGTAGCGCGCCTTGTCGAGCGTGCGCACATCGTTGAGCAGGCCGTAACGGAATTCGCCGCGCCAGCCGGTGCGTTTGGGGATACCGGCGAAAAACGGCACCAGCGCCGACTTCATCGAGTTGGGCAGCAGGATCGCCTGGTCGTACTGGCCCGCCAGGGATTTGCCGATACGACGGCGGGTCGCCAGTTCGAGGGCGCCATGGCCGAGCGGGAAGCTCAGGGCCTTGCGCACCTCGGGCATGCGCTCGAGGATCGGCCGGCTCCACTCAGGGGCGAGCACGTCGATCTGGCAATCCGGATAGCGCTCGCGCAGGCACTGGAACAGTGTCTGCGCCATCACCATGTCACCGACCCAACTGGGCCCAACGATCAGAATATTCATGTAGTTTCCACAAACGATGCGGGGAGGCTTATGCCTCCCCGCATCGATGATTACTGTAGGGCGCGCTTTGTGTGGGAGCGGGCTTGCTCGCGATAGCATCACCGCAGTCCGCTGGACAGACCGCAGCGCCTGCATCGCGAGCAAGCCCGCTCCCACATGAAGCCCGTTTCCACATTAAATTGGCGTCGCTCATTTAATCGCGTGTCAGCTTAACCCCAGTTCCTGCCAGATTCGCATCACCTGGCGCCGCTCGTCGGCGAACTGATCCCCCGCCACGGTGCCGGCCTCGTTTTGCAAGGCCTGGCGATGGGCGGCGGAACGGTAGGCCTTATACACCTCGCGCAGCAGATGAGCATCGGCGGCGGGCATCAACCCCGCCTGCTCAAGACCCTCCAGAATGCGGATATTGTCGGTATAGCGCAGCAACGATGGATGTTGCGCAGACCACGCCAAAGCCGCGTATTGCACCATAAATTCAATATCGACGATACCTCCGGCGTCCTGCTTGAGGTCGAACACCGCCGTGGGTTCAAAGGCATTGGCGCCGGTGCCGGCCGCCGTGCTCTTGGTGCCCAGGTTGTCACGCATCTTGGCGCGCATCTCGCTGACCTCCTGGCGCAGCTTCACCAAATCGCGCTCACGCCCCAACACATTGGCCCGCACCTGCTCGAACGCACGGCCCACATCCTGGCTGCCCACCAGCACCCGCGCACGAATCAGGGCCTGATGTTCCCAGGTCCAGGCTTCATTTTCCTGATAGCGCGCAAACGCCCCGAGCGAACTCACCAGCAAACCGGATGCGCCGGAAGGCCGCAGGCGCATGTCCACTTCATACAGTTGGCCGGAGTTGGTCTGGGTGGTCAGCAGGTGAATGATCCTTTGCCCCAGGCGTGTGAAGAACTGCGCGCCGTCGATCGGCTTGGCGCCATCCGTTTCGGCCTGCGGGTCGCCGTCGTGGATGAACACCAGGTCCAGGTCCGAACCATGCCCCAGTTCGATGCCGCCGACTTTCCCATAACCGACAATGATGAACCCAGGATCGCACAGGGTGCCGTCCAGGCGTTGCGGCGAACCGTGGCGCGCCACGGTCTGGCGCCAGGCCAGGGCCAGCACTTGTTCGAGGATGGCTTCGGCGAGCCAGGTCAGGTAGTCGCTGACTTTCATCAATGGCAGGCTGCCGGCGATTTCCGACGCGGCCACGCGCAGGCGGTGGGCCAGCTTGAAGTGCCGCAGGGCCTCCATCTGCTGCTCGAGGTCGTCTTCGGGGATGCGCGTGAGGCGCTCGCGCAATTCGGCGGCGAGCTCCGGCGCCAATGGCGGCTTGAACAGGCGGCCTTCGTTGAGCAATTCATCCAGCAACAGCGGGAAGCGCGTGATCTGTTCGGCGATCCACGGGCTGGCGGCGCACAGGGTCAGCAGGCGGCGCAGCGCGTCGGGGTTTTCGGTGAGCAATACCAGATAGGCCGAACGCCGCGCGACGGCTTCCACCAACGGCAATACGCGCTCCAGCACCAGATCCGGGTTGGCGTGCTCGACGGCCTGGGCCAGCAGGCGCGGGATAAACGCGTCCAACCGCTCACGGCCGAGGCGCTGCATGGCACGCAGTTGCGGGCTGCCGCGCAGGCCGGCCAGGGCCTTGAGTGCCTTGGGCGCGTCGGTGAAGCCACCTTCGGCGAGCTGGCGGCAGGCGGCGTCCTCATCCTGAGATTCTTCCCACAGAGGCAACCACTCACCGCCCACGACCAGTTCGCTCTCTGCGCCATCTTCCTCATCAGGGTCGGCGATGACCTGGCGGAAATGCCAGTCCACCCGCCCACGCCAGTACATCAGGCGTTCATGGAACGCGGCCCAGTCGGCAAAGCCCAGCATAAAGGCAATGCGCGCCTGGTCTTCGGGACTGTCCGGGAGCATTTGCGTCTGGCGGTCGGCAATCGCCTGGATCGCATGTTCGGTGTAGCGCAGGAATTCATAGCCATCGCGCAACTCGGCGATCACCGCCGGCGGCAGGTAACCCTGGCCCTCCAGGGTGCCGAGCACGTTGAGCAACGGCCGTTGTTGCAGGCTGAGGTCGCGCCCGCCGTGGATCAACTGGAACGCCTGGGCGATGAACTCCACTTCGCGGATGCCGCCCGCCCCCAGCTTGATGTTTTCGGCCATGCCTTTGCGCCGCACTTCCTGCTGGATCAGCTGCTTCATGGTGCGCAGCGCTTCGATCGCAGAGAAGTCCAGGTAACGCCGGTACACGAAGGGTCGCAGCATATCGAGCAGTTGCGCGCCGGCCACCTGGTCGCCGGCAACCACCCGCGCCTTGATCATGGCGTAGCGTTCCCAGTCGCGGCCCTGGTCCTGGTAGTACTGCTCCAGCGCGTTGAAGCTGAGCACCAACGCGCCGGCCGAACCGTAAGGCCGCAGGCGCATGTCGACACGGAAGACAAAACCGTCGACGGTCATCGGGTCGAGGGCCTTGATCAATTTCTGACCCAGGCGAATAAAGAATTCCTGGTTATCCAGGGCACGTTTCACGCCCACCGTCTCGCCGCCTTCGGGGTAGGCGAAGATCAGGTCGATATCCGACGACAGGTTCAGCTCCACCGCGCCGAGCTTGCCCATGCCGAGGATGACCATCTGTTGCGGCTCACCGCTGCGGCGGCCGGTCGGCGTGCCGAATTGCGTGCAGTGGCGCTGGTACAGCCATTGGTAGGCCTGGTCGATGCTGGCGTCGGCCATGTCGGAGAGGTCGCGGCAGGTTTGCACCAGGTCGGCCTGGCGGGTCAGGTCGCGCCAGATAATGCGCACCTGCTGGCGGGTGCGCTGGCGACGCAGCACACGGCCCAGCTCATCTTCTGTTTCAGCTTGTTGCACGGCGCCAGCAATCTGCCCGCACAGCTCGCCAGGGGCGAACGCCCGGTCCAGCTCGCCCCAGGCCGCCAGTTCGAGCAACATCAAAGGGTCACGAACACTCTGTTCAATCACAAAATCACTGGCGGCGCACACGCGGGCGAAGTCGGCCCAGCGTTGCGACGTCCACGCAGAAAGGCCATGATCGTCGTCCAGCGCGGCCACTGCGTCACGAAATGACTGCTCGGCCCGAAGGGCGAACGGCAAGAGAATGGCCGGCACTTCAGCCAGCGTTGGAAGGCTCATGGTCTATCCTTGATCGGCGCGTAGAGAGCTTGTTGAGAGGGACACAGGAGTCGCGCCCAATGAAGGGGTGTCGAACAAAGGTTAGAAATAGCTGAAAAAACAATAATTTTGGCAGGCAACATTAAACTTCTACCTTTTCTTGTTCGCAAAAGATCAACAATAACGATTATGCTCACCTAACTGACCGAGCAATCCGCTCAGTCTTGTGTAGTTTTACTACTCGTATATACATTCGAAAGGCTGAAATGGCCGACGATTTGTAGTAAAACTACAGGACGCCGAAGCAACCTTCGGCCACCCAAGAATTTATGTCGTCTGCCCACAAGGCCAGTCGCAAACTTCAGGCAACCGATTCTGGTAGCCTTTCCGCCCTGGAGCAAGCCATGCAAGACCTCGATCCCGTCGAAACCCAGGAATGGCTGGACGCCCTGGAATCGGTTCTCGACAAAGAAGGCGAAGACCGTGCTCACTATCTGATGACCCGTATGGGCGAACTCGCGACCCGCAGCGGCTCGCAACTGCCCTACGCCATCACCACGCCATACCGCAACACCATCCCCGTTACCCACGAAGCACGCATGCCTGGCGACCTGTTCATGGAACGCCGCATTCGCTCGCTGGTACGCTGGAACGCCATGGCGATGGTAATGCGCACGAACTTGAAAGATTCTGACCTGGGCGGTCACATCTCCAGCTTCGCTTCCAGCGCAACCTTGTATGACATCGGCTTCAACTACTTCTTCCAGGCCCCGACCGACGAACACGGCGGCGACCTGATCTACTTCCAGGGCCACACCTCGCCAGGCGTCTACGCCCGTGCGTTCATGGAAGGTCGCATCAGCGAAGAGCAAATGAACAACTTCCGCCAGGAAGTCGGCGGTCAGGGCCTGTCGTCCTACCCGCACCCTTGGCTGATGCCTGAGTTCTGGCAGTTCCCGACCGTTTCCATGGGTCTGGGCCCGATCCAGGCGATCTACCAGGCGCGCTTCATGAAGTACCTGGAAGCCCGTGGCTTCATCCCCGAAGGCAAGCAGAAAGTCTGGTGTTTCCTGGGCGACGGCGAGTGCGACGAGCCGGAATCCCTGGGCGCCATCTCCCTGGCCGGCCGCGAGAAGCTGGACAACCTGATCTTCGTCATCAACTGCAACCTGCAGCGCCTCGACGGCCCGGTTCGCGGCAACGGCAAGATCATCCAGGAACTCGAAGGCGTGTTCCGCGGTGCTCAGTGGAACGTGACCAAAGTCATCTGGGGCCGTTTCTGGGACCCACTGCTGGCCAAGGACGTCGACGGTATCCTGCAACGTCGCATGGACGAAGTCATCGACGGCGAGTACCAGAACTACAAGGCCAAAGACGGCGCGTTCGTACGCGAACACTTCTTCAACTCGCCTGAACTCAAGGCGATGGTTGCCGACCTGTCCGACGACGAGATCTGGAAACTCAACCGTGGCGGCCACGACCCGTACAAGGTCTATGCGGCGTACCACGAAGCGGTCAACCACAAAGAACAACCGACTGTCATCCTGGCCAAGACCATCAAGGGTTATGGCACCGGTGCCGGCGAAGCGAAGAACACCGCGCACAACACCAAGAAAGTCGATGTCGACAGCCTGAAGTTGTTCCGCGACCGCTTCGACATCCCGGTCAAGGACGAAGAGCTGGAAAACCTGCCGTTCTTCAAGCCGGAGCCGAACAGCGCCGAAGCCCGCTACCTGAGCGAGCGTCGTGCCGCACTGGGCGGTTTCGTGCCACAGCGCCGCGCCAAGAGCTTCAACATCCCGACGCCGGCACTGGATACCCTCAAGGCTATCCTCGACGGTTCGGGCGACCGTGAAATCTCCACCACCATGGCCTTCGTGCGCATCCTCGCGCAGTTGGTCAAGGACAAGGAAATCGGTTCGCGCATCGTGCCGATCATCCCGGACGAAGCCCGTACCTTCGGTATGGAAGGCATGTTCCGTCAGTTGGGCATCTACTCCTCCGTCGGCCAGCTCTACGAGCCAGTCGATAAAGACCAGGTGATGTTCTACAAGGAAGACAAGAAGGGCCAGATCCTCGAAGAAGGCATCAACGAAGCGGGCGCCATGAGCTCCTTCATCGCTGCCGGTACCTCGTACTCCAGCCACAACCAGCCGATGCTGCCGTTCTACATCTTCTACTCGATGTTCGGCTTCCAGCGTATCGGCGACCTGGCTTGGGCAGCAGGCGACAGCCGTACCCGTGGCTTCCTGATCGGCGGCACCGCCGGCCGCACCACGCTGAACGGCGAAGGCCTGCAACACGAAGACGGTCACAGCCACATCCTGGCGGCCACCATTCCGAACTGCCGCACCTTTGATCCAACCTACGGCTATGAGCTGGCGGTGATCATCCAGGACGGCATGAAGAAGATGACCCAGGAGCAGCAGGACGTTTTCTACTACATCACCGTGATGAACGAGTCCTACCAGCAACCCGCCATGCCGGCCGGTGTCGAGGAAGGCATCATCAAGGGCATGTACCTGCTCGAAGAAGACACCAAGGAAGCGGCGCATCACGTGCAACTGATGGGCTCCGGCACCATCCTGCGCGAAGTGCGTGAAGCGGCGAAGATCCTGCGTGAAGAGTTCAACGTCGGCGCCGACGTGTGGAGCGTCACCAGCTTCAACGAACTGCGTCGCGACGGCCTGGCCGTAGAACGCAACAACCGCCTGCACCCAGGCCAGAAGCCTGAGCTGAGCTACGTCGAAGAATGCCTGGCGGGCCGTAAGGGTCCGGTCATCGCGTCCACCGACTATATGAAGCTGTTTGCTGAACAGATTCGCCAGTGGGTCCCGTCCAAGGAATTCAAAGTCCTGGGCACCGACGGTTTCGGCCGCAGTGACAGCCGTAAGAAGCTGCGTCACTTCTTCGAAGTCGACCGTCACTTCGTGGTGTTGGCAGCCCTGGAAGCCTTGGCTGACCGTGGTGAGATCGAACCGAAGGTGGTGGCTGACGCCATCGTCAAGTTCGGGATCAACCCGGAAAAACGCAACCCACTGGACTGCTGAGGAGATTTTTTGTGAGCGAACTCATTCGCGTACCTGACATCGGCAGCGGTGAAGGTGAAGTAATCGAGCTGTTTGTAAAGGTCGGCGACACCGTTGAAGCCGACCAGAGCATCCTGACCCTGGAATCGGACAAGGCGAGCATGGAAATCCCTGCTCCCAAGGCCGGCGTGGTCAAGAGCCTGAAAGTGAAGCTGGGCGACCGCCTGAAAGAAGGCGACGAACTGCTGGAGCTGGAAATCGAAGGCGCTGCTGATGCAGCCCCTGCGGCCGCGCCTGCTGCCGCTGCAGCACCTGCGCCGGCTGAAAAACCCGCTGCCGTTGCCGAGGCGCCTGCCGCCCCGGCCGCTGCACCGGCCGCCGCCAGCGTTCAGGACATTTATGTCCCGGACATCGGTTCTTCGGGCAAGGCCAAGATCATCGAGCTGCTGGTCAAGGTCGGCGACACCGTTGAAGCCGACCAGTCGCTGATCACCCTGGAGTCCGACAAGGCCTCCATGGAGATCCCATCGCCGGCAGCCGGCGTGGTGGAAAGCATCGCGGTCAAGCTGGAAGACGAAGTCGGCACTGGCGACTTCATCCTCAAGCTGAAAGTCCAAGGCGCTGCGTCGGCTGCGGCTCCAGCACCCGCCGCCGCTCCGGCGCCTGCAAAAGCTGAAGCTGCACCGGCCGCCGCCCCTGCGCCTGCTGCAAAAGCCGAGGCCGCACCGGCCCCTGCTGCTGCCGCACCAGCGCCAAGCGGAGCCAAGGTTCACGCCGGCCCGGCTGTACGCCAACTGGCGCGTGAATTCGGCGTCGAGCTGAACGCTGTGTCGGCCAGCGGCCCTCACGGTCGCGTGCTCAAGGAAGACGTGCAGGCTTACGTCAAGTCCGTGATGAACAAAGCCAAGGAAGCGCCGGCTGCCGGCAACGCCACCGGTGGCGCGGGCATCCCGCCAATCCCGGCCGTGGACTTCAGCCGCTTCGGCGAAACCGAAGAAGTGCCGATGACCCGCCTGATGCAAATCGGCGCGTCGAGCCTGCACCGCAGTTGGCTGAACATCCCGCACGTGACCCAGTTCGACCAGGCCGACATCACCGACCTGGAAGCTTTCCGCGTTGCGCAGAAAGCCGTGGCCGAGAAGGCCGGCGTGAAGCTGACCGTGCTGCCACTGCTGCTCAAGGCCTGCGCGCACCTGCTCAAGGAACTGCCGGACTTCAACAGTTCGCTGGCGCCAAGCGGCAAGGCGATCATTCGCAAGAAGTACGTGCACATTGGCTTTGCGGTCGACACCCCGGATGGCCTGCTGGTACCGGTCATCAAGAACGTCGACCAGAAGAGCCTGCTGCAATTGGCTGCCGAAGCCGCCGCGCTGGCTGCCAAGGCTCGCGACAAGAAGCTCACCGCAGACGACATGCAGGGCGCGTGCTTCACCATCTCCAGCCTCGGCCACATTGGCGGTACTGGCTTCACGCCAATCGTCAACGCGCCGGAAGTGGCGATCCTGGGCGTGTCCAAGGCAACTATCCAGCCGGTATGGGACGGTAAAGCGTTCCAGCCGAAGCTGATGCTGCCGCTGTCGCTGTCCTACGATCACCGTGTGATCAACGGCGCCGCCGCAGCACGCTTCACCCAGCGTCTGAGCCAACTGCTGAACGACATCCGCACCATTCTGCTGTAAGCGTTCGCGGGCCTCTCCTTCACCGGAGAGGCCCGGTTACACCGATTTCCGAGCGCCACGCTCGTACCTCAACCCCGCCATTTGGCGGGGCTTTTTTTGCCTCGGCTCAGGGTCAAAAATTGGACACGTCGAACAGGTTTGTACACCTTCCATCACCCCAATTGAAGAAAGCCCTCGCGCAGCCGATAACACGGTTATAGCACTTAGCCTTCATCCTCTCTTGTCAGCCCGCGCCGCATGATGCAACCTTGCCGTAGGCAGCAGCAAAGAGGGCGTAAGCCCGGCGCCGTGTGCGACAGATCAAGTGAGTTTCCCCCATGAAAAGCCAATCCGATGTCGCTCGTTTGGCGGCCGAGGTAGTGACGCAGTTACCGGTGCCTTCGCGCCTCGGTATGCTCCGTTTCGAGCGGCTTAATGAGGCAAGCTGGGCCCTGCTCTACCTGGACCCCAATTGCGAGCGCCAATTCGGCCTGCCGGCGGTGGAGCTGTGCGCCTTGATCGGCACGCCCTACGCCAGCCTGATGGAGCCCCAGGCACGCTATCAACTGCACGACACCATCCAGCAACAGCTGACCCAGAGTGCTCATTACCTGGTGCGCTATACCCTGCACACCAGCGACGGCCCGCTGAGCCTGCTGGAAATGGGCGAAGCCTACAAACAACACAATCGCCACCTGTTGCGCGGCTACCTGATGGTGGTCGAAGGCCTGTTCAGCGAAATACCCGCCCCCACGGCGGAGCTGGAAAGCCAGAACACCCGCCTGCAGATCGCCCTGGAGCTCAACCAGCACGCCCAGCAGGTACAACTGCAGCACCTGGAACGGGTGCGCGCCCAGCAGGAACTGATCCTGCTGTTGGCCCGCCAGCGCTACACCACCCAAAATTCGCTGCAGGAAGCCGCCGAGCTGATCACCCGCAGCGCCTGCGATATCTATCAGATCGACTGTGCCAGCATCTGGAACCTCGAAGACCAGCGCCTGGTGCCGATCTCGGCCTACAACCGCGCCGACCAACGCCACCATCTGCCGGAGCCGATCGACGCCAGTGGCTTCCCCGATTACCTGGAAGCCCTGCATACCAGCCGCGCGATCGACGCCACCAACGCCATGCGCGACCCGCGCACCCGGGAAATGGCCGACAGCCTGCGCGCCAAGAACATCTACGCCATGCTCGACGCGAGCATCCGTGTCGATGGCCACGTGGTGGGCGTGCTGTGCCTGGAACAGGGTGGCAATGCGCGCGCCTGGCAGGCCGATGAAATTGCCTTCGCCGGCGAGCTGGCCGACCAGTTCGCGCAAGTGATCAACAACCACAACCGCCGGACCGCCACCAGCGCCCTGCACCTGTTCCAAAGGGCGGTGGAACAAAGCGCCAACGCGTTTCTGCTGGTCAACTGCGACGGCGTGGTGGAATACGTCAACCCCAGCTTCACCGCGATCACCCAGTACAGCGCCGAAGAAGTGCACGGCCACCGCCTCGCCCATCTGCCGGCGCTGGAGAATCTCAGCGAGCTGCTGTTCGACGCGCCATCGAGCCTGGCCAAGAGCAATAGCTGGCAGGGCGAATTCAAGAGCCGCCGCAAAAACCTGGAACCCTACTGGGGCCAGTTGTCGATCTCCAAGGTGTATGGCGATAACCGTGAGCTGACCCACTACATCGGCATCTACGAAGACATCACCCAGACCAAGCTGGCCCAGCAGCGCATCGAGCGCCTGGCCTATACCGACAACCTGACCAACCTGGGCAATCGCCCGGCGTTCATCCGCAACCTCGACGAACGCTTTGCCCGCGACAGCGACACCCCGATCAGCCTGCTGCTGGTGGACATCGACAACTTCAAGCGGATCAACGACAGCCTCGGCCATCAGACCGGCGACAAACTGCTGATCAGCCTGGCTCGGCGCTTGCGCAACAGCCTGAGTGCCGGCGGCAGCCTGGCGCGCTTTGCCAGTAATGAATTCGCGGTGCTGCTCGACGACACCGACCAGGAGAGCGGCCAGCAGGTCGCCAGCCAGTTGCTGGCGACCCTCGACAAACCGATGTTCGTCGACAACCAACTGATCAGCGTGACCGGCTCCGTGGGCCTGGCCTGTGCGCCGCTGCACGGCCGCGACCCGCAAACGCTGATGCGTAACGCCGGCCTCGCACTGCACAAGGCCAAAGCCAACGGCAAACACCAGGTGCAGGTGTTTACCGAAGCGCTGAACGCCGAGGCCAGTTACAAGCTGTTCGTGGAAAACAACCTGCGCCGCGCTCTGACCCAGAACGAGCTGGACGTGTTCTACCAGCCCAAACTGTGCCTGCGCAGCGGTCGCCTGCTGGGCATGGAAGCGCTGCTGCGCTGGAACCACCCGGAAAAGGGCATGATCCGCCCCGATCAGTTCATCAGCGTGGCCGAAGAGACCGGGCTGATCATCCCAATCGGTAAATGGGTCGCCCGCCAGGCCTGCCGCATGAGCAAGCAACTGAGCGCTGCCGGCATGGGCAACCTACAGGTGGCGATCAACCTGTCGCCCAAGCAGTTCTCCGACCCGGACCTGGTGGCGTCGATTGCCACGATCCTTGCGGAAGAAGGACTGCCGGCCAACCTGCTCGAACTTGAGTTGACCGAAGGCCTGCTGCTGGAGGCCACCGAGGACACCCGCCTGCAACTCGACCAATTGAAAAGCCTGGGCCTGACCCTGGCCATGGACGACTTCGGCACCGGTTACTCGTCGCTGAGCTATTTGAAAAAATTCCCCATCGACATCATTAAGATCGACCGCAGCTTCATCCACGAAATCCCGGATAACCAGGACGACATGGAGATCACCTCGGCAGTGATCGCCATGGCCCACAACCTCAAGCTCAAAGTGGTGGCCGAAGGCGTCGAAACCGCCGAGCAACTGGCGTTCCTGCGCCGGCATCGTTGCGACGTGGGCCAGGGCTACCTGTTTGATCGGCCGATCCCCGGTTCGGAGCTGATGGAGAAGCTCAGGCGCTATCCTCGTGGGCCAATCGCCTGACAGCGCCGTAACACTCGGGCACACTGGCTGTCTGACTCCTTACCGATAACTCAATCTGACTGAGAGGACTGATCATGGTCTTGCGCTCGGAAATTCTGGTGAACAAAAACGTGCTCCCTACTCAAGAACAAGCTTTGCCTGGCCGCGAAACCCCGATGACGCTGCCAGAGACGCACTTCGTCAACGGTAACCCGCTGCTGGGCCCGTTCCTCGACGATGTCGGTTTCGCGATCTTCGGCCTCGGCTGCTTCTGGGGTGCCGAGCGCAAATTCTGGCAGCGCGATGGCGTGGTCAGCACCGTGGTCGGCTACGCCGGCGGCTACACACCGAACCCGACCTACGAAGAAGTCTGCTCGGGCCTGACCGGCCACAGCGAAGTGGTGCTGGTGGTCTACGACCAGGCCAAGGTCAAATACGAAGACCTGCTGAAGATGTTCTGGGAACTGCACAACCCGACCCAGGGCATGCGCCAGGGCAACGACATCGGCAGCCAGTACCGCTCGGTGATCTATGCCACCACGCCTGAGCAATTGGCGGCGGCCAAGGCCAGTGCACAGGCCTATCAGGCAGAACTGACCAAGGCCGGCCTGGGCACGATTACCACGGAAATCGACGAAGCGCCGACGGTGTACTTCGCCGAGGCGTATCACCAGCAGTACCTGGCGAAGAATCCCCAGGGCTACTGCGGGATCGGCGGCACAGGCGTGACCTGCCCGATCTAAGCCCCCCTGCATTGCCGCCTGCCTCTTTGGAGCCGGCTTGCCGACGATAGCGATCTTGAGGACGCCATCGCCGGCAAACCGGCTCCTACAGGTTTTTCGAGCGGGTTACTCCGCGATGAGCCAATCCATCTGCCACCCGCCCTGGGTCTGGCCCAGCTTCTTGGACAGCCACGGCAGCAGCTCACGCAATTCTTCTTCCAGGCCCCACGGCGGATTGGCGATGGCCAGGCCCGAGCCGGTCAGGGTGTCCGGCGTGTCCAGCGGGTGCACCAGCAATTCCACACGTAACAGCTTCGGCGCACCGGTGCCGGCCAGGTCCTGGTAGAAGCGGCGCAGCATGCGCTGGTCTTTCACCGGGTACCAGATGGCCGCCACGGTCTGGCGCATACGCCCCACCGCTTCCTTGAGCGAAGCGGCGCAGCGCTGCATCTCATCGAGTTTCTCGAACGGCGGGTCGATCAGCATCAACGCGCGCTTTTCCGGCACCGGCAGCAAGGCGCGCGGCACATGCCAGCCTTCGCCCAGGTGCACCTTGACCCGACGATCACCCTTCATGTTGTCCTTGAGCAGCACGCCGTCTTCCGGGTGTTTTTCATTGAGCAACACGCGGTCCTGGGGGCGCGTGAGGCGCCGCGCCAGCTCCGGCGAGCCCGGGTAGTAGCGCAACTGGCCATCCGGGTTCATCTCGTGCAGCACGCGCATGTAGTCGGCGGTCAGGGGCGGCAGGTCGGTTTCGCCCCACAGGCGCGCGATGCCTTCCAGGTATTCACCGGTGCGGTTGGCCTGGTCGCCCTGCAGGTCGTACAGACCGATCCCGGCGTGGGTGTCGAGGTAGGCGAACGGCTGCTCCTTGCGCGACATCAGGGCGATGAGGCGGGTCAAGGTCAGGTGTTTGAAGACATCGGCATGGTTGCCGGCGTGAAAGGCGTGACGATAATTCATGGTTGCTCCTGCGCAGGCGGCGAAGTTTACCTTCTACGGACGCAAAGGTGCAGGGGCGCATGCCGGGCGGTGTTTATATCGAAAAAACACGCGCTCGCTCGAAAAAAATCTAAGTGTCGACGCTGGCGTGGATTTATTGTGGCGAGCATTTCATCCAAGGAGGTCAATAACCACCATGAAAGACGCCACCATCGCGCTGCACCACGGCTTCAAATCGGACCCGACCACCAAGGCCGTGGCCGTGCCGATCTATCAGAACGTCGCCTTCGAATTCGATAACGCCCAGCACGGCGCCGACCTGTTCAACCTCGACGTGCCCGGCAATATCTACACGCGGATCATGAACCCGACCAACGATGTGCTGGAGCAGCGCCTCGCCGCCCTCGAAGGCGGTATCGCCGCGCTGGTCGTGTCCGCCGGCAGCGCAGCGATTCACTATGCAATCCAGACCCTGACCCGTGCCGGTGACAACATCGTCACCACCCCGCAGCTCTATGGCGGCACCTACACCCTGTTCGCCCACCTGCTGCCCAGCTTCGGCGTGGATGTGCGTTTCGCCCGCGACGACAGCGCCGAGGCCATCGCCGAACTGATCGATGAGAACACCAAGCTGGTGTACTGCGAAAGCATCGGCAACCCCGCCGGCAATATCATCGACATCGAAGCCCTGGCCAACGTCGCCCACGCCCGCGGCGTACCGCTGATGGTGGACAACACCGTGGCCACGCCGATCCTGTGCAAGCCGATCCAGTTCGGCGCCGACATCGTGGTGCACTCGATCACCAAATACGTCGGCGGCCATGGCAACTCCCTGGGCGGCGTGATCGTCGACAGCGGGACCTTCCCCTGGACCCAATACCCGGAAAAATTCCCCGGCCTCAACCAGCCCGAGCCGGCCTATCACGGCGTGGTCTACACCGAAAAATTCGGCCCCGCCGCCTTCATCGCCCGCGCCCGTACGGTGCCACTACGCAACACCGGGGCAGCGCTCGCGCCGATGAACGCCTTTCTGCTGCTGCAAGGCCTGGAAACCCTGGCCTTGCGCATGGAGCGTCACACTGAAAACGCGCTGAAAATCGCGCAATTCCTGCAGGGCCATGCCGAGGTGGAATGGGTCAGCTACGCCGGACTGCCGGATCACCCGCACCATGCGCTGGCGCAGAAATACATGCAGGGCAAACCGTCGGCGATCCTGTCGTTCGGCCTCAAAGGCGGCTACGAAGCCGGCGTGCGTTTCTACGACGCCCTGCAAATCTTCAAGCGCCTGGTGAACATCGGCGACGCCAAATCCCTCGCCTGCCATCCGGCCTCCACCACCCATCGGCAGATGAACGAACAGGAGCAGGCCAAGGCTGGCGTGAAGCCGGAGATGATCCGCCTGTCGGTGGGCATCGAGGCCATTGAAGACCTGATCGACGACTTGCAGCAGGCGCTGGGCTCAAGCCAACGCTGAAGCCAGGTGGTCGGCCAGCGCTTGATGGCTGACCTGCGATCGACGCGCGAAGTAGGCGACCTTGTGCCGCAAGGTCGCCGGCGCAAAGGCCGTGAACAGCTCCGGGCGATGTTCTTCGAGCCATTGCAGCAGGTTGTCGATCAGGATTTGCGGGGATTGCGTGGCGAGGTGCTCCAGCAAAGGGGCAGGCACTCGCCACCACGGACTGGGTTTGGCCGCCGTGACCGGGCCCGTCGCCACCGTCAGCGGCTGCCCATTGATCAGATACCGCTGGAACACCGGCACTACCGCGCCCATTTCATCGCCCAGGGTTTGCACGATCGGCAAAAACTGCGCGCCATCCCAGAAACGCAAGAACACCTCCCGGTCATCGGGCAGATAGACCTTGGTCAGCCCCTTCAGGTGCTCGATCACCGTTTCCACCGGGCTGGACGACACCGCCAGCCAACCCCAGTCCGTTGCAGCGGTGGTGGCGATCCAATCAAGGAAAGCGCTGCCCGGTTCAACCAGGGCAACGTGAGGCATCACCTCATCCCAATCGGCGTAGGCCGTGGCCGCCCAGATGGATTGCGGCGGTTCCCCGGCCGCCATGGCTCGCCAGGCGGCATACGGCTTGGCCTCGCTGGCATTGCCCAGCACGGCGAAGATCCGCTCATTGGCAGCCAGAGGGTGTTGGGCCAGCCAGGCGCCGGGCGTCAAAGGTGAATACATCAGGCTGAATTCCTTTCAAGGTGGGATTGACCGCCGATAGCGCACTGGCCGTTCTTGCAGCGCTCGCACTCTTCGCAAAACGGCGCGCTGCGTTTCAGGCTCGCCACCTGCACGCGGCTCAGCGGTGCGGGAATCACCGCGAGCAATTGCGCCTTCCAACCCGGTATCAACGGCGCGGCTGTCGGCGCGGTCGCGCCCCCCAGCTGGATCGGAACGCTGCTGAAAATCCCACCCGACGACAGCGTGATCGACTGCCCGCCGGCCTGAATCGTCACGCTCGCGCCCGCATCGATAACCACGCTTTGTCCCGCGCCGATGTGAATGGTGCGCCCGGCGCGCATCTGCTGCGAGCCACCGACCATGAGGTGATCGTCCTGCTTGAGTTCGGTCAGGCGATTGCCATGGGTGATGCGCTGTTCCTCGCCCTGCACTTCATGGTGCGACTCGCCGCCCACGCTGACCCGGCGCCGGTTATCCACCTGCACCTGCTGGTCATGCAACACATGCTGGGTCCAGTCGCGCTGGGCGCGCAGATAGATTTCCTCGGCACCCTTGCGGTCTTCGATGCGCAGTTCGTTGTAGCCACCGCCCCCAGGGCTGCTCTGGCTGCGAAAGATGCTACGGGTCTTGTCTGCCGGCAGGTCGAGGGGCACCGGGGTGGCCGCATTGGCCAGGCAGCCCATCACCACCGGCATGTCCATGTCGCCATTGACGAAGCCCACCAGCACTTCCATGCCCACCCGCGGAATCAGCACCGCGCCATAGCGGTCATGGGCCCAGCCACTGGCGACCCGCAGCCAGCAACTGGAATGGTCGGTGTGATCGCCGGCGCGGTCCCAGGCCAGTTGCACCTTGACCCGGCCGTATTCGTCGCAGTGGATTTCACTGTCGACAGGACCAGTGACCACCGCGTTCTGATAGCCCGACAGGGTCGGGCGCGGCAGCGCAGGCAACGGTGGGCGAAAGATTGCATCCCACGGCGCGGCGACGAATTCATTGCGATAGCCCTGACGAAAATCCCCATCAGCGACCTCGGTAACCACCTCCTCCAGCACCTGGGGTTGCCGACCCTCGTGGGTGACTTGGCGCACCAGCCACAGGTCATTCCAGGCTTGGCGCGGATGGCCGGTCAATTTGAGGAACCGGCCGCTGCTCAACGCCGGCTCATCACCGTCGCCGCGAGCCAGTCGATAATCACTGCGCTGACGCTCCAACCCACGTTGTGCCAGGTATTTACCGTGGGTACGGTCGCTGAAATGGCCGGGGTAAACCTGCTCTTCAAGCGCGGGACGCTGTTCGACGCAAACCGCGCTTTCCAGCTCGATGTGCGGTTTGCGCCAATCGTAATCCCGCAGATTCACCGCGGTGGTCCGTGTTGCCAGGTGCACGGCAAACCGCTTGATCGCCGGCGTGTCCGCCACCATTCCGGAGCCGGCCTCATAAGGTGTGGACCGAGCAGCCTGGGCGAACACCGTCTGGTCGTCGCCGAACACCAGCCGATGACCTTCGGGCGAATGCTGGAAGTGATAGTGAATGCCCTGCTCGACACACAGCCGCTCGATGAACGCCAGATCGGTCTCGTCGAACTGCACGCAATACTCCCTTTCAGGGTACGTACCGCTCAGGCGGAACTCGAATTGGTCGCGCTGAATCGCCTGCCCCACCAAGACCAGCGCGACGATCTGCGGCACCGTCTTGTGCTGGAAAATGCGCTGGTGACGGCTGTGCTGCAAATACGCCAACTGCGGCACCAGGCTGACCTGATAACGCGTGAGTCGCGGCCCGGAATCGCCCTGCGCCACGCTATAAACCAGGCCATGCACACCATGGCCGCGGTCATCGAAGCTCAGATACGCCTGGCGATTGAGCACGCGTTCCAGGTCCAGGTCAGGCCGCTCGCTGACCAGTTCGAGGTTGAAACAATACGGCTGACTGATGGCCTCGGTGCCGTGGAACGCGAACACCTTGAAGTCACTGGGTACCCCATCGAGGGTCAGGGTAAAGGCACTTTGATTGGCAGGAGCGAACATCCGGTGTTTCTCTGCAAAGGGGTAGGCGGCGGATTTTGCACCATGGCTCCACGTGCCTGAGCAGGCGGCGGATAAATCAGTAAAACCCTACGCACAGGCGCCTGAATCTTCTTCGAACCGGGTCGGCACACAGGCAAAAAAAGGCCCGCAATCCGTAGGACGCGGGCCTTTTTTCAACTCATCGGGCGCTCGGCGCCAAACGAATCACTTGTTGAGGTTGTAGTCTTTTTCCGCAGCATCAAAGCGCTTGAGCATACCGGGCGTCGGTTCGCCCAGCTTGCTCACGATGTAGATCGCCAGGCTGGAGAAGATGAAGCCTGGAATGATTTCGTACAAGCCCAGCACCTCGAAATGCTTCCACACCATTACGGTGATCGCACCGACCAGGATGCCGGCCAGTGCGCCGTTGCGGGTCATCTGTTTCCAGATCACCGAAATCAGCACCACCGGGCCGAACGCCGCGCCGAAACCGGCCCAGGCGTAGCTCACCAGACCCAGCACTCGGCTGCCCGGGTTGGTGGCCAAGATGATGGCGACCAAGGCCACCAGCAGCACCATGGCACGGCCGACCCACACCAGTTCAGCCTGGGAGGCGGCGTTCCCGCGCAGGAACGCTTTGTAGAAGTCTTCGGTCAGGGCACTGGAACACACCAGCAGTTGGCAGCTCAAGGTGCTCATGACCGCCGCCAGGATGGCCGACAGCAGGACACCCGCGATCCATGGGTTGAATAGCAGCTTGGCCAGCTCGATGAATATGCGCTCATGGTTGGCGTTCACCGGGCCCGCGACTTCAGGGTGCGCAGAGAAGTAAGCGATACCGAAGAAGCCCACGGCCACGGTGCCGCCCAGGCACAGGATCATCCAAGTCATGGAGATGCGACGCGCGTTGGCGATCGACTTCACCGAATCCGCCGCCATGAAGCGCGCCAGGATGTGCGGTTGGCCGAAGTAACCCAGGCCCCAGCCCAGCAGGGAAATGATGCCGATGAAGCTGCCGTTTTTCAGCATGTTGAAGTTTTCGGGGTTCTGGGCTTCGATCGCCAGGAACGTGGTATCGACACCGCCGGTGGCCAGCAGCACCATGATCGGCGTCAGGATCAGCGCGAAGATCATCAGGGTGGCTTGTACGGTATCGGTCCAGCTCACTGCCAGGAAACCGCCCACGAAAGTGTAGGCAATGGTCGCCGCCGCACCGGCCCACAGCGCTGCCTCGTAGGACATGCCGAAGGTGCTTTCGAACAGGCGGCCACCGGCCACGATGCCGGAGGCGCAATAGACGGTGAAGAACACCAGGATCACCAGGGCGGAGATGATCCGCAGCAGGCCGCTTTCATCTTCGAAACGGCTGGCGAAGTAATCCGGCAGCGTCAGGGCGTCGCCGTTGTGCTCGGTCTGTACCCGCAGGCGACCGGCCACGAACAACCAGTTGAGGTAGGCACCGACGATCAGGCCGATGGCGATCCAGCTTTCCGACAGGCCGGACAGGTAGATCGCGCCCGGCAGGCCCATCAGCAACCAGCCGCTCATATCGGAAGCGCCGGCCGACAAAGCTGTCACCACACTGCCGAGGCTGCGACCGCCGAGGATGTAGTCGGAAAGGTTGTTGGTGGAGCGATAGGCCATGAAGCCGATCAGCACCATTGCTGCGATGTAGATCACGAAGGTGATCAGGGTGGGATTGCTAACGCTCATAAGGAGTGACGCCCTGGCTTTGTTTTTATGTAGCGGCGGTCTGTCAGACGGCCCCCCACTGGAAGTAGGTGAACGTAACTGCGTGCCGCGCATTTATGACTGACGTTTCCCCAGGAAAGCCGCCAGCCGATGAACCACGCCGCTGGAGTGGTTGCACCTTGGCCGCGAATGCTATTCAACAAAGTAAATAAGGTGCAACCAGTTTTTTGCGAATAAGTTGCACCTTGATGTGTTTTGCTGAAAACGCCCCGTTTTTGCTCCTTTTCGGAGCAAGAACGGCCGACTTCAGAAGCAAATGCACCAAGGCGAAGCGGATTCGGTCGAGAGTCGGATTTTTTCCAGATGAGTCGTCGAAAATTTCATGCATAAAAAGGGTTGCACCCGGTTGCACCTCTTTCAGAGCAAAGCTAATCTTGCCGCCAGCTGATGCCACGCGGTAGTGGCACCCATGAGGATAAGAAAATGGCGACGACCACCCTTGGGGTCAAACTCGACGACCCGACCCGCGAACGCCTGAAGGCGGCCGCGACCTCCATTGATCGCACGCCGCACTGGCTGATCAAGCAGGCGATTTTCAATTACCTGGAGAAACTCGAGGGTGGTGCAACCCTGGCCGAGCTCAACGGCTTGAGCAGCAAGGAAGCCGATGACGCCGGCGAGGTCCAGGCCGACCACGCCCACCAGTGCTTCCTGGAGTTCGCCGAGAGCATCCTGCCGCAATCCGTACTGCGCGCTTCCATCACCGCTGCTTACCGTCGCCCTGAGCCGGAAGTGGTACCGATGCTGATCGAACAGGCACGCCTGCCGGCCGAGATGGCCGAAGCCACCAACAAGCTCGCCGCCTCGATTGCCGAAAAGCTGCGTAACCAGAAGAGCGCCGGCGGCCGTGCCGGTATTGTTCAGGGGCTGCTGCAGGAATTTTCCCTGTCGTCCCAGGAAGGCGTGGCGCTGATGTGCCTGGCCGAAGCGCTGCTGCGCATCCCCGACAAAGGCACCCGCGACGCCCTGATCCGCGACAAGATCAGCACCGGCAACTGGCAGCCACACTTGGGCAACAGCCCGTCGCTGTTCGTCAACGCCGCCACCTGGGGCCTGTTGCTGACCGGCAAACTGGTCGCCACCCACAACGAAACCGGCCTGACCTCGTCCCTGAGCCGCATCATCGGCAAAAGCGGCGAGCCGATGATCCGCAAGGGCGTCGACATGGCCATGCGCCTGATGGGCGAGCAGTTCGTCACCGGCGAAACCATCGCCGAAGCCCTGGCCAACGCGAGCAAGTTCGAAGCCAAGGGTTTCCGCTATTCCTACGACATGCTCGGTGAAGCCGCCCTCACCGAACACGACGCGCAGAAGTACCTGGCCTCGTACGAACAAGCCATTCACTCCATCGGCAAAGCCTCCAACGGCCGTGGGATTTATGAAGGCCCGGGTATTTCCATCAAACTGTCGGCCCTGCACCCGCGTTACAGCCGCGCCCAGTACGAGCGCGTGATGGACGAGCTGTACCCGCGCCTGTTGTCCCTGACCCTGCTGGCCAAGCAATACGACATCGGCTTGAACATCGACGCCGAAGAGGCCGATCGCCTGGAGCTGTCCCTGGACCTGCTCGAACGCCTGTGCTTCGAGCCGCAACTGACCGGCTGGAACGGCATCGGTTTCGTGATCCAGGCCTACCAGAAACGTTGCCCGTATGTGATCGACTACGTCATCGACCTGGCGCGCCGCAGCCGCCATCGCCTGATGATCCGCCTGGTGAAAGGCGCGTACTGGGACAGCGAAATCAAACGCGCCCAGGTCGACGGCCTGGAAGGCTACCCGGTGTATACCCGCAAGGTGTACACCGACGTTTCCTACATCGCCTGTGCACGCAAACTGCTGTCGGTGCCGGAAGCCATCTACCCGCAATTCGCCACGCACAACGCCCACACCCTGTCGGCCATCTACCATATCGCCGGTCAGAACTATTACCCCGGCCAGTACGAATTCCAATGCCTGCACGGCATGGGCGAACCGCTGTACGAGCAGGTCGTCGGCAAAGTGGCCGAAGGCAAGTTGAACCGTCCGTGCCGCGTGTACGCGCCGGTCGGTACTCACGAAACACTGCTGGCCTACCTGGTCCGTCGACTGCTGGAAAACGGCGCCAACACCTCGTTCGTCAACCGCATTGCCGACCAGTCCATCTCGATCCAGGAGCTGGTGGCCGATCCAGTGGCCAGCATCGAGCAGATGGCGACGCTGGAAGGCGGCTTCGGCCTGCCACACCCGCGTATCCCGCTGCCGCGCGACCTGTATGGCAGCGACCGCGCCAACTCGGCCGGTATCGACCTGGCCAACGAACACCGCCTGGCCTCGCTGTCCTGCGCGCTGCTGGCGACCGCCCACAACCACTGGAAAGCCGCGCCAATGCTCGGTTGCGCCGCCAGCCAACAAGCAGCGCAACCGGTACTCAACCCCTCCGACCTGCGTGATGTGGTCGGCCATGTACAGGAAGCCACCGTCGAAGACGTCGACAACGCCATCCAGTGCGCGATCAACGCCGGCCCGATCTGGCAGGCCACCCCGCCCGCCGAGCGCGCCGCGATCCTGGAACGCGCCGCCGATCTGATGGAAGGCGAGATCCAGCCATTGATGGGCCTGCTGGCCCGCGAAGCCGGCAAGACCTTCGCCAATGCCATCGCCGAAGTGCGCGAAGCCGTGGACTTCCTGCGTTACTACGCGGTGCAGGCCCGCAACGATTTCACCAACGACGCCCACCGCCCGTTGGGCCCGGTGGTGTGTATCAGCCCGTGGAACTTCCCGCTGGCGATTTTCAGTGGCCAGGTCGCCGCGGCACTGGCTGCCGGCAACCCGGTATTGGCCAAGCCTGCGGAGCAAACCCCGCTGGTGGCTGCCCAAGCCGTACGCATCCTGCTCGAAGCCGGTATTCCGCAAGGCGTGCTGCAACTGCTGCCGGGCCAGGGCGAAAGCGTCGGTGCGCGGCTGGTCGGCGATGATCGTGTCAAAGGCGTGATGTTCACCGGTTCCACCGAAGTCGCGCGCCTGCTGCAACGCAGCGTCGCCGGGCGCCTGGATGCCCAGGGCCGTCCGATCCCGCTGATCGCCGAAACCGGCGGTCAGAACGCCATGATCGTCGACTCCTCGGCGCTGACCGAACAAGTGGTCATCGACGTGGTGTCCTCCGCGTTCGACAGCGCCGGCCAACGTTGCTCGGCCCTGCGTGTGTTGTGCCTGCAGGAAGATTCGGCAGACCGCGTCATCGAAATGCTCAAGGGCGCCATGGCTGAATGCCGTCTCGGCAACCCGGAGCGCCTGTCGGTGGACATCGGCCCGGTGATCGACGCCGAAGCCAAGGCCGGCATCGACAAACACATCCAGGCCATGCGCGACAAAGGCCGCACGGTTTACCAGGTAGCGATTGCCGACGGCGACGAGATCAAGCGCGGCACCTTCGTGATGCCGACCCTGATCGAACTGGACAGCTTCGACGAATTGCAACGGGAGATCTTCGGCCCGGTGCTGCACGTGGTGCGTTACAAGCGCAAGGAGATCGACCAGCTCATCGCGCAAATCAATGCGTCCGGCTACGGCCTGACCCTGGGCGTGCACACGCGCATCGACGAGACGATCGCCAAGGTGATCGACAACGTCCACGCCGGTAACGTTTACGTGAACCGCAACATCGTCGGTGCCGTGGTCGGCGTGCAGCCCTTCGGCGGCGAAGGCCTGTCGGGTACTGGCCCGAAAGCCGGTGGCCCGCTGTACCTGTATCGCCTGCTGTCGACACGTCCTACCGATGCGATCGAGCAATCCTTCGTACGCGGCGATGCGTTGTCCGCACCGGACGTGCGCCTGCGCGATGCCATGAGCCAACCGTTGACGGCCCTGAAAACCTGGGCCGACAGCCATCAGTTCAGCGGCCTGAGCGCGCTGTGCACGCAGTTCGCCGCGCAGTCGCAAAGTGGTATCACCCGCCAACTGGCCGGCCCGACCGGCGAGCGCAACAGCTACGCCATCCTGCCCCGCGAGCACGTGCTGTGCCTGGCGGACGTAGAGGGCGATCTGTTGACTCAACTGGCGGCGGTGCTTGCCGTCGGCGGTTCGGCGGTATGGCCGGAAACCGACCTGACCAAAGCCTTGTTCCCACGTCTGCCGCGAGACATTCAGGCGAAGATCAAGCGCGTGGCCGACTGGACCAAAGACGAGGTGGTCTTCGACGCGGTCCTGCACCACGGCGATTCCGACCAACTGCGCGCGGTTTGCCAGCAAGTGGCCCAGCGCAGCGGGGCGATTGTCGGGGTGCAGGGTCTGTCCCAGGGCGAAACGGCGATTGCGCTGGAACGCCTGGTGATCGAACGGGCCTTGAGCGTCAACACCGCTGCGGCGGGCGGTAACGCCAGCCTGATGACCATCGGCTGACGGATTGTGGGAGGGGGCTTGCTCCCGATAGCGGTGTTTCAGTCGGTATATAAGTGACTGACACGCTGCTATCGGGAGCAAGCCCCCTCCCACATTGACCTTCTGCTCCTCCATCACCCAGATCAATCTTGCTATCCAGCCTCTATTCGCCCACTTAGACTCAGGCCCATTCCCACAAAGGTGAGCCGCCATGTCCGAGACGCTACTCAGTTCCCGCAATCTGGCTTTCGAGCTGTACGAAGTCCTCGATGCCGAGGGCCTGACCCAGCGCGAGCGGTTTGCCGAGCACAACCGCGAGACCTTCGATGCCGCCATCAGCACCGCGCGCAGCATCGCGGAAAAACACTTCGCGCCCCACAACCGCAAGAATGACGAAAACGAACCGCGCTATGAGGACGGTAAGGCAATTCTGATTCCGGAAGTGAAACCGGCGGTGGACGCCTTCCTCGAAGCCGGCTTCCTGAATGCCGCGCGCAGTTTCGACGCGGGCGGCATGCAGTTGCCGACGTTGCTGTCCCAGGCCTGCTTCGCACACTTCCAATCCGCCAACGCCGCGTCAACGTCCTACCCGTTCCTGACCATGGGCGCCGCCAACCTGATCGAAAGCTTCGGCACCGAAGAGCAGAAACAACGCTTCCTGCAGCCGATGATCGAGGGGCGTTTCTTCGGCACCATGGCCCTGACCGAACCCCACGCGGGCTCTTCCCTGTCGGATATTCGTACCCGCGCCGAACCGGCGGCTGACGGCAGTTATCGGCTCAAGGGCAACAAGATCTTCATCTCCGGCGGCGATCACCCGCTGTCGGAAAACATCGTGCACATGGTGCTGGCCAAGCTGCCGGACGCGCCGGCCGGGGTGAAGGGCATTTCGCTGTTTATCGTGCCCAAATTCCTGGTCAACGACGACGGCAGCCTGGGCGAGCGCAACGATGTGCTGCTGGCCGGGTTGTTTCACAAGATGGGCTGGCGCGGCACCACGTCCACAGCGCTGAATTTCGGCGATAACGGCCACTGCGTCGGCTATCTGGTGGGTAAGCCGCACCAGGGCCTGAGCTGCATGTTCCAGATGATGAACGAGGCACGCATCGGCGTTGGCATGGGCGCGGTCATGCTCGGTTACGCCGGCTACCTGTATTCGCTGGAGTACGCCCGCGAACGTCCGCAAGGCCGCCTGCCCGACAGCAAAGACCCGAGCACCGCGCCGGTCTCAATCATCCAGCACGCCGACATCAAGCGCATGCTGCTGACGCAAAAGGCTTATGTGGAAGGCGCCTTCGACCTTGGCCTGTACGCCGCGCGGCTGTTCGATGACACCACGACGCTGGAATCCGAAACCGAGCGCAAACAAGCCCACGAACTGCTCGACCTGCTGACCCCCATCGTCAAATCCTGGCCATCGGAGTTCTGCCTCAAGGCCAACGAACTGGCGATCCAGATCCTCGGCGGCCACGGCTACACCCGCGAATACCCGGTGGAGCAGTATTACCGCGACAACCGCCTGAACCCGATCCACGAAGGCACTCACGGCATCCAGTCCCTGGACCTGCTGGGGCGCAAGCTGGCGCAGAACGGCGGCGCGGGCCTCAAACAATTGATTCGGTTGATCGCCAACACCGGCGCGCGGGCCCATGAATACGCCTCGTTGACCGCCTTGAGGGAACCGCTGGAACAGTTGGTGGCACGCCTGCAAAGCGTGACCATGGGTCTGCTGATCGATCTCGCCCAGGGCAAGGTCAACAGCAGCCTGGCGAACTCGGCGCTGTACCTGAAGGTATTCGGGCACACGGTGATTGGCTGGCGCTGGCTGGAACAGGCGATTCGCGCCGAAGAAGGCTTGGCCAAGGGCAATGCGGCGGATGTGGCCTTCTATAAAGGCAAGCTCCAGGCCGCCCGGTACTTCCTGACCTGGGAAGTACCGAGCTGCCATCATGAACTGGCGATTCTCGAGGCACGCGATGATACGTGCCTGGGCATGCAGGATGAGTGGTTCTAACCCCTGGGCAATCAGGGCGTCCCGATGGCCTTGGAAATCACCTCGACCGTGGCGCTGACTTGCTCTTGGTAACGGTCGAGTTCCTGCTGGTGCGCCTGCTGCAGTTCGATCTGCTCGGCGCACAGGTTCAGCGCGGCCAGCACCAATAATTTGTCACCGATCAGGGTCGGGTACTTTTTCTTGGTGGTGGCAAGGGACGCCTTGAGCATGGTCACGGCGTGCATCAGGGTTTTGTCTTCCCCGGCCGGCGCCTTGATCGAGTAATCCTCTCCGAGAATCGAAACGACCTTTATCCCTTCACTCATGCGCTGACAGGCCCTGCGCTCACACGCTCAACCAGCGCCTGGATACGCGCGGCGGTGGCGCCATTCTTTTCTTCCTGCTCCATCAGGTTCAGTTGCAGGCTGTCGTTCTCATCCTTGGCGCGGGCCAGTTCGGCCTTGAGCGCTTCGTTGCTGCCCAGCAGTTCCTGGTTCTGCTGTACCAGGTCGCTGACCAGTTGTTCCAATTGGCTGAGGGAGGCTTCTAACATTTTGATTTCTCGGGTTTTTCAAAGGGCGGTGACGATAAAGAAAATTCACCTCGCAAGCCAGGGTTATCCCTGGCACGCAGCTCGTTTTTTAAGGGCCGGGCCACGCGTTCGAGCCTTAGTGACTGCATTTCCCCCATCTGGTTCCTGAATTCGCCCAACCCCTCGTCAGATACGAAAAAAACCACAGCCATCGAAGGCCCCACCGGCATAAGCTTTTTGACAGCACGCCAATTCAACAGGTTAGAATCGCTGGCACGCAGACTGCATGGTCAGTTTGCGCCTCGCCTTATTTTTTGCTCATGGAGTACTGCCTTTGAATGCGACGACCATCAACAGCCTGTTCTTGATCGGCGCGTTGCTGGTAAGTGCGAGCATTCTGGTGAGTTCCCTTTCGTCCCGCCTGGGCATCCCGATCCTGGTGATCATCCTGGCCGTGGGCATGGTCGCCGGCGTCGACGGCGGCGGCATCATCTTCGACAACTACCCGACCGCCTACCTGGTGGGCAACCTCGCCCTGGCCGTGATCCTGCTCGACGGCGGCCTGCGCACACGGGTGGCGAGTTTCCGCGTGGCGCTGTGGCCGGCATTGTCGCTGGCCACGGTGGGGGTGTTGATTACCACCGGCCTCACCGGCATGGCCGCAGCCTGGCTGTTCAACCTCAATATCATCCAGGGCCTGTTGATCGGCGCGATTGTCGGCTCCACCGACGCCGCCGCGGTGTTCTCGCTGCTCGGCGGCAAGGGCCTCAACGAACGGGTCAGCGCCAGCCTGGAAATCGAATCCGGCAGCAACGACCCGATGGCGGTGTTCCTCACCGTCACCCTGATCGACATGCTCGCCAGCGGCGAAACCGGCCTGCACTGGAACCTGCTGATGCACCTGGTGCGCGAGTTCGGCATCGGCGGCCTGGTCGGCCTGTGCGGTGGCTGGCTGATGCTGCAGATGGTCAACCGCATCAACCTGGCCACCGGCCTGTACCCGATCCTGGTGATCGCCGGCGGCCTGTTCGTCTTCGCGCTCACCAACGCCCTGCACGGCAGCGGCTTCCTCGCCGTGTACCTGTGCGGCCTGGTGATCGGCAACCGACCGGTGCGCAGCCGCCACGGCATTCTGCATATGCTCGACGGCATGGCCTGGCTCGCCCAGATCGGCATGTTCCTGGTGCTGGGGCTGTTGGTCACGCCCCATGACCTGCTGCCGATCGCACTGCCGGCCCTGGCCCTGGCGCTGTGGATGATCCTGTTCGCGCGGCCGCTGTCGGTGATGGTCGGCCTACTGCCGTTCAAGGCGTTCCACGGCCGCGAAAAAGCCTTTATCGCCTGGGTCGGCCTGCGCGGCGCGGTGCCGATCATTCTGGCGGTGTTCCCGCTGATGGCCGGCCTGCCCCATGCGCAACTGTATTTCAACTTGGCGTTCTTTATCGTGCTGGTGTCGCTGCTGGTGCAGGGCACCAGCCTGCCGTGGGTCGCCAAGCTGCTGAAAGTGACCGTACCGCCGGACCCCGCGCCGATTTCCCGGGCGGCCCTGGAAGTGCACGTCACCAGCGAGTGGGAGCTGTTCGTCTACCGCCTGGGCGCAGAAAAATGGTGCATCGGCGCGGCCCTGCGCGAGCTGAAAATGCCCGAGGGCACACGCATCGCCGCCCTGTTCCGTGGCCAGCAATTGCTCCACCCGTCGGGTAGTACGGTGTTGGAAGTCGGCGACCTGCTCTGCGTGATCGGCCACGAACACAACCTGCCGGCCCTGGGCAAACTGTTCAGCCAGGCGCCGCAACGCGGCTTGGATCTGCGCTTCTTCGGCGACTTCGTCCTCGAGGGCGACGCCCAACTGGGCGCGGTTTCCGCCCTGTACGGCCTGAAGCTGGAAGGTATCGACCCGGACATGCCACTGAGCCGCTTCATCACCCAGAAAGTCGGCGGCGCGCCGGTGGTGGGCGACCAGGTGGAGTGGAACAACACCATCTGGACCGTCGCGGTCATGGACGGGAACAAGATCGGCAAAGTCGGCGTCAGATTCCCCGAAGGAAGTCGCCCGGGCCCCGGACTCTTCCTCTAAACTGCGGGGCGACAACGCCCCGATTCTTCACCTTGCTCGACCGGTCTCTATGCCAACCCTGCGCACTTTTCTCGCCACTGCCCTGCTGGGCCTGACCCTTTGTGTCGGCAGCGTACACGCCGCCGAGCCGCCCAGCGCCGACGCCATCCAGCAAACCCTGGACAAGCTGCCCGACCGCAAGCTGCCCGACGCCGACATGAAGGCGCTGCAGTCGATCCTGCAACAGACCCTGACCTACCTGGGCAACAAGCAGGATTACGAGCAGCGCCTCACCGACCTCAAGCGCCAGTTGGAAGACGCGCCGCGCCAGACCACCGAGAACCAGCGCGAGCTGACCCGGCTCAAGGCTACCAAGGTCATCCCGGTAGCCCAACGCTACGCCACCTTGCCGGTGCCGCAACTCGAGCAACTGCTGGTGCAGCGCACCACCCAGCAAGGCGACCTGCAAAAAGACCTGGCCGACGCCAACAGCCTGACCATCGCCGCCCAGACCCGCCCCGAGCGCGCCCAGACCGAAATCAGCAGCAGCCAGACGCGCATCCAGCAGATCAACGCAACCCTCAAGGCCGGCAAGGACAATGGCAAAACCCTCAGCGCCGACCAGCGCAACCAGTTGAACGCCGAACTGGCGTCGCTCAATGCACTGATCCCGCTGCGCCGCCAGGAACTGGCCGGTAACAGCCAACTGCAAGACCTGGGCAACAGCCAGCACGACCTGGTGGTGGAAAAGACCGCGCGCCTGGAACAAGAGATCCAGGACCTGCAAACCCTGATCAACCAGAAACGCCTGGCCCAGTCCCAGCAGACCGTGACCCAGCAGTCCATCGAAGCGCAGAAAGCCGGCGGCAGCAGCCTCCTGGCCACGGAAAGCGCGGCCAACCTGAAGCTCTCCGACTACCTGCTCAAAAGCACCGACCGCCTCAACGACCTGACCCAGAAAAACCTGCAGACCAAGCAGCAACTGGACACCGTGACCCAGAGCGATGCGGCGCTGGACGAACAGATCAACGTGCTCAAGGGCAGCCTGCTGCTCTCCAAGATCCTCTATAAGCAAAAACAGGCGTTGCCACGCCTGACCGTGGACCGCGACCTGGCGGACGACATCGCCAACATTCGCCTGTACCAGTTCGAGGTCAACCAGCAGCGCGAGCTGATCAGTTCCCCCAGCACCTATGTGGATAACCTGCTCGCCAACCAGCCACCGGAAGATGTCACCCCGCAACTGCGCCGGACCTTGCTGGAACTGGCGATCACCCGCAGCGACCTGCTCGAACGCCTGAGCCGTGAGCTGAGCGCGCTGCTGAACGAATCCATCACCCTGCAACTGAACCAGAAGCAACTGCTGAGCACCGCGACGACGCTGCGCGCGACCCTCGATGAGCAAATGTTCTGGATTCCCAGCAACAAGCCCCTGGACACCGAGTGGCTGGAGACCATTCCGGCGCACCTGAGCAAGCAAGTCGCTACCCTGCCCTGGGCTTCCAGTATCAGCGAGCTGTACGACGGCCTGACCCAGCGCCCGCTGCTGTTCCTGCCATTGTTGCTGTTGATCGGCGCCCTGCTGTGGCGGCGCAACGCCCTGTACGCGCGGCTGAAAAAGGTCCACCTGGACATCGGCCACTTCAAGCGCGACAGCCAGTGGCACACCCCCCAGGCGATCCTGGTGAACATCCTGCTGGCCATGCCGGTGGCGCTGGGCCTGGCGCTGTGCGGCTACGCGCTGCAGATCGACGCCCGTGGACAGAACGCCAACCTTGGCGCGGCCCTGCTGCAGATCGCCCAGGCCTGGCTGGTGTTCTACACCGCGTACCGCATCCTCGCGCCGGGCGGCGTGGCCGAGTTGCACTTCCGCTGGGAGAAACCCCAGGTCGAATTCCTCCAGGACTGGGTACGCAAGCTCGGGCTGGTGGTGCTGGCTCTGGTGGCCGTGGTGGCGATTGCCGAGCACCAACCGGCGGCGCTGGCCGACGACGTGCTGGGCATCGGCGTGGTGCTGCTGTGCTACGCGCTGATGACCTGGCTGCTGGGCCGTCTGCTGATGCACAGCCCGACCCACGAAAAAGCCTCGCTGTTTCGTAAAGCCATGGGCCTGGTGTTTACCGCCCTGCCCATCGCCCTGTTTATCGCCGTGTGCTTTGGCTACTACTACACCGCGCTCAAGCTCAGCGACCGGCTGATCAACACCCTGTACCTGCTGATGTTGTGGCTGGTGATCGAAGCCACTTTCGTGCGCGGCCTGGGTGTCGCCGCACGGCGCCTGGCCTACGCCCGCGCCCTGGCCAAACGCCAGGCCGCCAAGGAAGCCGGTGAAGGCGAAGTGGTGATCGAAGAACCGACCCTGGACATCGAGCAAGTCAACGACCAGTCCATGCGCCTGATCCGCCTGGCCTTGCTCGGCGGTTTTATCGCCGCGCTGTACTGGGTCTGGTCCGACCTGATCTCGGTATTTTCCTACCTGGACAACGTCACCCTCTACGAATACACCAGCGGCACCGGCGCCAATGTCAGCATGGTGCCCATCAGCATCGGCGACCTGCTCGGCGCGCTGATCATCATCGGCATCACCTTCGCCCTGGCGCGTAACCTGCCCGGATTGCTCGAAGTGCTGGTGCTGTCCAAGCTGGAACTGGCCCAGGGCAGCGCCTATGCCACCACCACGCTGCTGTCTTATGTGATTGCCGGCGTGGGCTTCGTGTCGACCCTGTCCACCCTCGGCGTGAGCTGGGACAAACTGCAATGGCTGGTGGCCGCGCTGTCGGTGGGGCTGGGCTTCGGCATGCAGGAGATCTTCGCCAACTTCATCTCCGGCATCATGATCCTGTTCGAGCGCCCGGTACGCATCGGCGACACCATCACCATCGGCAACCTGTCGGGCACGGTGAGCAAGATCCGCATCCGCGCCACCACCATCACCGACTTCGACCGCAAGGACATCATTGTCCCGAACAAGACGTTCATCACCGGGCAACTGATCAACTGGTCGCTGACCGACACCATCACCCGCGTCACCCTCAAGCTGGGCGTGGACTACGGCTCCGACCTGGATCTGGTGAAGGAATTGTTGCTCAAGGCCGCGCGGGAAAACCCACGGGTGCTGAAGGATCCGGAACCCCACGTGTACTTCCTCAACTTCGGCGAAAGCACCCTCGACCACGAACTGCGCATGCACGTGCGTGACCTGGGCGACCGCAACCCGGTGATCGACGAAGTGAACCGCTTTATCAACCGCGAGTTCAAGAACCACCACATCAACATCTCGTTCCGGCAGATGGAGGTGTACCTCAAGAACCTCCACGGCCAGGAATACAAACTGGTGGAAGTCGACACCCCCGCCAAGCCCGCCAACGACGGCGGCGTGCAAGAACCACCGCCGAGCAAACTCGACTAAACGCCTTATCCCCAGCAGAATGCTCGGACATTCTGCTGGAGATGGCCGGTGAAAGCCCTCGACGAACTGACCTTCGACAACCGCTTCGCACGCCTGGGCGACGCGTTCTCAACCCACGTCCTGCCCGAGCCCCTCGACGAGCCACGCCTGGTGGTGGCGAGCCCCGCCGCCATGGCCCTGCTCGACCTCGACCCGGCGCTGGCCGAGACGCCTGTGTTCGCCGAACTGTTCGGCGGCCACACGCTGTGGGCCGAAGCCGAGCCGCGGGCGATGGTGTATTCCGGGCATCAATTCGGTGGCTACACCCCGCAATTGGGCGACGGCCGCGGGTTGTTGCTGGGCGAGGTGTATAACGCCGCCGGCGAGCACTGGGACCTGCACCTCAAGGGCGCCGGGCAGACGCCGTACTCGCGCATGGGCGATGGGCGCGCGGTGCTGCGTTCTTCGATTCGTGAATTCCTGGCCTCGGAAGCGCTACACGCGTTGGGCATCCCCAGCAGCCGCGCACTCTGCGTGATCGGCTCGAACACCCCGGTGTGGCGCGAGAAACAGGAACGCGGCGCGATGGTGCTGCGCCTGGCCAACAGCCATATCCGCTTCGGCCATTTCGAATACTTCTACTACACCAAGAAGCCCGAACAGCAGGCCGAACTGGCCGAGCATGTGTTGAAGCTGCACTACCCCGAATGCCGCGAACAACCCGAGCCGTATCTGGCGATGTTCCGCGAAATCGTCGAGCGCAACGCCGAAATGATCGCCAAATGGCAGGCGTATGGCTTTTGCCATGGGGTGATGAACACCGACAACATGTCGATCCTGGGCATCACCTTCGACTTCGGGCCCTTTGCGTTTCTCGACGACTTCGACGCGCACTTCATCTGCAACCATTCCGATCACGAAGGGCGTTACTCGTTCAGCAATCAAGTGCCCATCGGCCAGTGGAACCTCAGCGCGCTGGCCCAGGCACTCACACCGTTTATCAGCGTCGATGCCTTGAAAGAAGCCCTTGGCCTGTACCTGCCGCTGTATCAGGCCCACTACCTGGACCTAATGCGCCGCCGACTGGGGCTGACCACCGCCGAAGACGATGACCAGGCGCTGGTGGAACGCTTGCTCAAACTGATGCAGAACAGTGGCGTGGATTACACGCTGTTCTTCCGCCGCCTGGGGGACGAGCCGGCGGCGCTGGCCGTGACGCGCCTGCGCGATGATTTTGTCGACAGGGCCGGGTTCGATGCCTGGGCCGAGGTGTACACCGCCCGCATTGCCCGGGATGGCGATGACACCGAAACACAGCGCCGTGCGCGGATGCACGCGGTGAACCCGCTGTACATCCTGCGCAACTACCTCGCACAAAACGCCATCACCGCCGCCGAGTCAGGCGATTACAGCGAAGTGCGACGGCTGCACGAGGTGCTTTCCAAGCCGTTCGAGGAACAAGCGGGGATGGAGCAATACGCCCAGCGGCCGCCGGATTGGGGCAAGCATCTGGAGATCAGTTGTTCTTCGTAGAGTCGGCTAGATGAACGTCTCCACGTCAACACCACTGACGATGGGCATCGGACGATGCTCGTGATCGTAGGCTTCGATCCTGTCACTGAGAATATCCACCAGACTCATAAGCGGATTTGAAAACAGAACACGCTCCCACGCCTTGATAAACCCCAGACCGGACTCCAAATAGGATCTATTGGCCAGTCTCAAAGGAGCGCCACCATGTCCAGCCCTCTTGTCATTCCCTGCCCGCACTGCAACGGCCTCAATCGCATCCCCGGCGAACGCCTGGCTGATGCGCCCAAGTGCGGGCGTTGCAAGCAACCGGTGTTACTGAGCAAGCCTTTCGAGCTGAAACAAGGCGACTACGCCAGCCAGATCAAGGGCGACCTGCCGTTGCTGGTGGATGTGTGGGCCGATTGGTGCGGGCCATGCAAGTCGTTTGCGCCGGTATTCGAACAGGCGGCGGGACAGCTCACGGGCAAGTGCCGGTTGGCCAAGCTGGACAGCGAGGCCAATCAGCAGTTGTCGGCGCAGTTGGGGATTCGTTCGATCCCCAGTTTGATTCTGTTCAAAAACGGCCGCGAAGTGGCGCGCCAGAGCGGAGCATTTCCCTTGCCGCAGCTGATGAGCTGGTTGCGCAGCCAAGGGGTGTAACCCGCAGTGTGGGAGGGGGCTTGCTCCCGATAGCGATGGATCAGCCAACACATCAGGCCCTGACACACCGCCATCGGGAGCAAGCCCCCTCCCACATGGGTTCTGCGGTGTGTCTCAGATCAGGCGTTTTCCAGCAGGTTATGCAACTCCACAAACTGCAGCGTCAGCTTATGCCGTGGGTCCAGGTGAATCAGCGGTTTGTTTTCCTGGTGCGACTCGCGCATGCGCACCGAGCTGGCCAGGTACACCGGCAACACCGGCAAGCCCTCGGCGATCAACTCATCGAGCATCTGCTGCGGCAGGCTCGCTCGCGCCTGGAACTGGTTGACCACAATGCCTTCCACCTCAAGGTCCTCGTTGTGGTCTTCCTTCAATTCCTCGATTTCAGCCAGCAGGCCATACAGCGCCTGGCGGGAAAAACTGTCGCAATCGAAGGGAATCAGTACACGATCAGCAGCGATCAACGCCGAAACCGCGTAAAAATTCAACGCCGGTGGCGTATCCAGGTAAATCCGGTCGTAATCTTCGCTCAGCTCGTCCAACAATTTTCGCAACTTGTTGATCTTGTGCTTGGCCTCCAGCTTGGGCTGCAGGTCCGCCAGTTCTGCCGTGGCAGTGATCACATGCAGGTTGTCGAACGGCGTTTCGTAGATATCGACGCGGTTCTTCTTTGAAAACGGCCCGGACGACAGGGTTTGCTTGAAGAATTCAGCAATGCCCATCGGGATATCATCGCCGGTCAGCCCGGTAAGGTACTGGGTTGAGTTGGCTTGTGCATCGAGGTCCACCAACAGGGTCCGATAGCCTTCACTGGCGCTGACCGCCGCCAGGTTGCAGGCGATGCTGGACTTGCCAACGCCGCCTTTTTGATTGAACACCACGCGCCGCATGGAAAAACCTCCGTGTATCAATGAATGTCCGAGTGTAGAGGGCAAAAGCGCCTGTTAGCTACCTCGTTCATCCATGCATTGGCGCATGACGGATAGACATTAGTAATGCACCGCACAAATGAAAAGGAAACATCCGACAATCCAGCTGCCTCCCGGAAATGAACACTCGGCAAACCTCTACCGCCCATTTGTCATCGCCCATGCACAAAGTTTGCTAGAACCCCACGGCACCGCGATAATGCGCGCCATTCGGCGATTGCTCCCTGTCCCGGTATTCGGGGCCAAAAGCCGCACATGGAAGCCCGCAGGGGCGGGATAACCTCTCAGTGATCACTTTCAATATCGCCCAATGGCGCGCCTGGGCCCCCGGCCTGGAAAGCGCGGACGACTGGCACGCCTGGTGCCAGGCCCCGGCATTGCTGCCCGCCAGCGACGCTTGCCCCGACGTGTCGTTCCTGCCGGCCATGCAGCGCCGCCGCCTGAGCCGCCTGGCGCGCATGGCCTTCGCCGTGGGCTGGCCGCTGGCCGAAGGCCTGCCGGATTTGCCCCTGGTGTTCATTTCCCGGCATGGCGAAACCCCGCGCACCCTCGATATCCTCAGCGACCTGGCCAACGACCAGCCACTGTCGCCGACCCAGTTCAGCCTGTCGGTGCATAACGCGGTGATCGGCCTGTGGTCGATCCTGCGCAATGAAACCGCGGAAATGACCGCCCTCGCCGCCGCCGGCGATGGCCTCGAGCACGGCATGCTCGAAGCCGCCGCGCTGCTCAACGAAGGCGCCCCGGCGGTGCTGCTGGTGATCACCGAAGAACAGCCCCCCGACGCCTATGCCGGCTGGATCTCGGATGTGCCCTTCCCTTACGCCCTCGGCCTGCTGCTGACCCCAGGCGACGAGTGGCAACTGGAACTCAGCCGCGGCACTGTCCAACTCACTCACACCCAGTGGCCCCACGCCCTGGACCTGCTGCGCACCCTGCTCACTGAACAGGTCGCCTGCCAACATGCCTGGAAGAACCGTGTATGGAACTGGCAACGCAAGCCATGAGCGCCAAACCACGGGACGCCTATTACTGGCGCCTGTTCGCTACCGCTGCCAGCTTTGCGCTGTTCGGCTTCGGCGGCCTGTGCCTGCGTTTGCTGGTGTTTCCCCTGCTCAGTTGCCTGCCAGGGAACGCAGACAACCACCGCCGCCGCGCCCGCCACACCATCAGTTGGCTGTTCTGGTTCTTTATCCGCCTGATGCAGCGCGCCGGCGTGCTGACCTACAGCGTCGAAGGCGCCGAGCACCTCGGGCGTCCGGGCCAGATGATCATCGCCAACCACCCGTCGCTGATCGACGTGGTGTTCCTGATCGGCCTGGTGCGCCAGGCCAACTGCGTGGTCAAGCAGAGCCTGTGGCAGAACCCCTTCACCCGCGGCCCGGTGCGCGATGCGGGCTATATCAGCAACGACGGCAGCGCCGAGATGCTCGATGCCGCCGCCGGCGCCCTGCAAGCCGGCCAGACCCTGATCATTTTCCCGGAAGGCACCCGCACCACACCCGGCGCGGCGCCTGCCTTTCATCGCGGCGGCGCCGCCATTGCCCTGCGCGGTGCGACAATCATCACCCCCGTGGTGATCAAGGTCAGCCCCACCACCCTGACCAAGGCCGAACCCTGGTACCGCATCCCAAAACGTCGCGTGCACTTCAGTTTGCGCGTGGGTGCCGATATAGAACCACAGGCCTTTGCTGCACTAGGGCCTGCGCCCCAGGCTTCACGCAAGCTCAACGATTACCTGCATCACTATTTCATTAAGGAGCTCGCCGAAGATGAGCGACCAACACCGCCTTGAGCACGACATAAAAACGCTGATCATCGAGGCCCTGGGCCTGGAAGACATCAGCGCCGACGATATCGGCAGCGATCAAACCCTGTTCGGCGAAGGCCTCGGCCTGGATTCGGTAGACGCCCTGGAATTGGGCCTGGCGATCCAGAAAAAGTACGGCATCAAGATCGATGCCGACGCCAAGGACACCCGCAATCACTTCACCAACGTGGCCAGCCTTGCGGCGTTCGTCACGGCCAGACAGGCAGCTTGAGACCGGACCATGCAAACTCGTGACGATATTTTCAACACCCTGCGCGATGCCTTGGTGGAACTGTTCGAACTACCGCCGGAACGCGTCACCCTCGACGCCAATCTGTACCAGGACCTGGAAATCGACAGCATCGACGCCGTGGACCTGATCGACCATATCAAACGCCAGACCGGCAAGAAGATCGCCGCCGAAGAGTTCAAGGCGGTGCGCACCGTCAACGACGTGGTTGAGGCGGTGTACCGTCTGGTCACGCCCGCCGCATGAGCCGACTGATCAGCCTTGGCCTGTTGCTGGCGGGGCTGCTGTACCCCTTTGCGGTGTATTACGGCACCGAGCACTTCGCGCCATGGCAATTCGGCCTGCTGCTGGGCAGCCTGTGGCTGTTGCGCGCGCTGACGGGTGCACGCCGCCCCGGCAGCCGCTGGATGGCCGTGGCCGTGATCGTGTTTTGCCTGGGCCTGGCCTGGTTCGACAACCCGCACCTGTTGCGCTGGTACCCGAGCCTGGTCAGCGCGTTCATGCTGGCGCTGTTCGGTCTGAGCCTGAAATACGGCCCGCCGATGGTCGAGCGCCTGGCACGCATGACCGATCCACAGCTACCGCCCCGGGCCATTGTGTATACGCGCCAGGTCACCGTGGTGTGGAGTGTGTTTTTTCTGTGTAATGGCCTGCTCGCCGCCGCCCTCACCCTGTGGGCACCGTTGAGCTGGTGGACGTTGTACAACGGCCTGATCGCCTACGGGCTGATGGGGCTGTTGTTTGCCGTGGAATGGCTGGTACGACAAAGGGTTCGAGGCCGCATATGAATGGGTTGAAACTTGAGCACCTGCTGCTCGAGCCGCTGCAACAGCGTGGGGTCACCACCGAACCTGCGATGAATCACGCCCAATTGTGGGCGCAATCCCTGCAACTGGCGGCGGGCCTGCAAGCGCGTGGCATTCAGCGCCTGGCCGTGCACCTGGAAGATGCCGGGCTGCTGGCGATTGCCCTGCTCGGCGCCTGGCGCGCCGGGACCAGCGTGCTGCTGCCTGCCGACCTGCAACCCCAGACCCGCCAACGCTGGGCCGATGCCGTGGATGCCTGGCTGGTGGAAGCCACCGATCTCGACGCGCTGTACCAGGCACCATTGAGCCCGGCAGCACTGGATCTGGACGCCTGCCAGTTGAGCCTGTGCACCTCCGGCTCCAGCGGCGAGCCCAAACGCATCGACAAGACCCTGCGCCAACTGGCCAACGAAGTGCAGGCGCTGGAAACCTTGTGGGGCGCCGACCTTAAAGACGCCTGCATCATCGGCAGCGTGGCCACCCAGCACATCTACGGCTTGCTGTTTCGTGTGTTGTGGCCGCTGTGCGCCGGTCGCACCTTTGTGCGCAAGCAACTGGCGTTCCCCGAAGACATGCAGCGCGCCAGCCGCGAGCACGGGCAATTTGCCTGGGTCGCCAGCCCCGCGCTGCTCAAGCGCATGGGCGACAACCTCGATTGGCCGGCGCTGCGCCAGGTATCGAAGGTGTTTTCCTCCGGCGGCGCCTTGCCCGTCGACGCCGCCGGCAGTCTCTACGACCGCTTGCAGCAATGGCCGACAGAAATCCTCGGCAGCTCGGAAACCGGTGGCATCGCCTGGCGCCAGGGCGCACAACCATGGCAGCCGTTTGCCGACGTGCAACTGAGCCAGGACACCGACGGCGCCCTGCGCATCGCCTCACCGTACCTGCCCGCCGGGCATGTCGAACAGACGGCCGACGCCGCGCGCATCCACGCCGATGGCCGCTTCGAGCTGCTCGGGCGCCTGGACCGCATCGTCAAGCTGGAAGAAAAACGCATCTCCCTGCCCATGCTCGAACAGGCCTTGATGACCCACCCGTGGGTCGCCGAAACCCGCCTGGGCGTGGTGCAGGAAAACCGTGCCTTCCTCGGCGCGCTCGTCGTGCTCAACGACGAAGGCCTGCACGCCCTGCGCAACCAGGGCCGACGCACCGTGACCCACACCCTGCGCCAGCACCTGAACCAACATTGCGAAGCCCTGGCCCTGCCGCGTCGCTGGCGCTTGCTGCGCCAACTGCCGCTGAACAGCCAAGGCAAACTGCCCCAGGCCGACGTCGAAGCGCTGTTGCTGGCACCCCGGCCGAAAACCCCGGACGTACTGGAGCAAGTCGAAGTCGACGGCGAATGGACCCTGCAACTGAGCGTGCCACCGGACCTGGCCTACTTCAGCGGCCACTTCCCCGTCACCCCGGTGCTGCCCGGCGTGGTGCAAGTGGAGTGGGCGTTCAACCTGGGCCAACAATGCCTGGACCTGCCGCCGACCTTTGCCGGGATGGAAGTGCTCAAGTTCCAGCAACTGGTACGCCCGGGCGATCGCATTGAACTGCATCTGCGCTTCGACGCGGAACGCGGCAAGTTGTATTTCGCCTACCGCAATGGTGTCGCGGCCTGTTCCAGCGGCCGGATCCAATTGGAAGCCGCCCATGTATAAGCCCTGCGCCCTGATCCCGGTCTATAACCACGAAACCGCCGTGCCGGCCGTGGTCGACAGCCTGTTGCACAGCGGCCTGCCCTGCCTGCTGGTGGACGATGGCAGCAGCCCCGCGTGCGCGGCAGTGCTGGCGCAGTTGGCGACGCTCGAGCACGTCACCCTGCTGACCCTGCCCCGCAACCAGGGCAAGGGCGGTGCGGTGATGGCCGGCTTTCGCGAGGCCGCTCGCCTGGGCTTCTCCCATGCCCTGCAAGTGGACGCCGACGGCCAACACGATCTGCGCGAAGTCGAGACCTTCATCGACGCCTCCCGCCGGCAGCCCACCGCGATCATCTGCGGCTACCCCGAATACGACGAAAGCGTGCCCAAAGGTCGCCTGTACGCGCGCTACCTGACCCACGTGTGGGTGTGGATCAACACCCTGTCGCTGCAGATTCGCGACTCGATGTGCGGCTTTCGTGTGTATCCGCTGGCACCAACCCTGGCACTGATGGACTCGGCCTACATCGGCACCCACATGGATTTCGACACGGACATCCTGGTGCGCCTGGCCTGGCGCAACCAACCGATGCGCTGGCTGCCGACCCAGGTGCATTACCCCGCCGACGGGCTGTCCCACTTCCGCCTGTTCCGCGACAACGTGCGCATTTCAGCCATGCACACCCGGCTGTTCTTCGGCATGTTGATCCGCGCGCCGATGATCCTGTGGCGACGGTGGCAGGCATGAGCAACAGCGGCAAACACTGGGCCGACCGTGAGGAACGCGGCAGCTACTGGCTGATGAAACTCACCGCCGTGGCCGCCAAGGTCCTCGGCCGCCGGCTGTTGAGCCCGGTGCTGTACGGCATCGTGTTGTACTTCTTCCTGTTCGGCCGCACCGCGCGCCAGAGCGCCTGGCAATACCAGCAGCGCCTGGCCGAGTGGAGCGGGCGCGACGAATTGCGTCCCAGCCAGCGCAGCGTGTTCGGCCAGTTCATGGCCTTTGCCGACTCGCTGCTCGACAAACTCGACGTGTGGAACGGCAAGCTGCGCCTGGAACAGATCGAGATCAACGACCCGGCCAAACTGCGCGGGCAACTGCGTGGCGAACGCGGGCAGATGCTGGTCGGCGCGCACCTGGGCAACCTCGAAGTGTGCCGCGCGCTGGCGGAGATCGGCGAACAGGTGACCATGAACGTGCTGGTGCACACCAAGCACGCCGAACGTTTCAACCGCCTGCTGGGCGAAGCCGGCGCCACCCATTTGCGTCTGATCCAGGTCAGCGAGCTGGACCCGGCCACCATGCTGCTGCTCAGCCAGCGCCTGGACGACGGCGAATGGCTGGCGATTGCCGGCGACCGCGTGCCACTGCACGGCGGGCGCACGGTGCGCGTGGATTTCCTCGGCCACGACGCCGCCTTCCC
Source organism: Pseudomonas sp. MPB23 (assembly GCF_046605395.1). Taxonomy (NCBI): domain Bacteria; kingdom Pseudomonadati; phylum Pseudomonadota; class Gammaproteobacteria; order Pseudomonadales; family Pseudomonadaceae; genus Pseudomonas; species Pseudomonas sp. MPB23. Next base: position 326,145 of record NZ_CP176771.1, read on the forward strand.
CCAAGGCCCGTGGTTGCTGGCCGGCCTGCTCAAATGTCCGGTGAACCTGCTGATGTGCCTGAAACACCAAGGCCGCTATCGCCTGACCATCGAGCCCTTCGCGGCCCTGATCGAATGGAAACGCAGCACCCGCGAACAGGTCATCGCCCAGTGGACCGCGCGCTACGCCGCACGCCTGGGCCAGTTCTGCCTGCAAGCGCCCCAACAATGGTTCAACTTTTACCCTTTCTGGAAGACCGATGACGACGCATCTTGAGCCAGTAACCTTTGGCGAACGCCCTCTGCGCATCGAAGACGTGCTGGCCCTGGCCAACCGTCAGGTGCCCACGCACTTACAGGATGACGCCGCCTACCGCCAGCGCATCGCCAAGGGCGCGCAGTTCCTCGACTCGCTGCTGGACAAGGAAGGCGTGATCTACGGCGTGACCACCGGCTACGGCGACTCCTGCGTGGTGGCGGTGCCGTTGCACCACGTCGAAGCCTTGCCCCGTCATCTGTACACGTTCCACGGTTGCGGCCTGGGCAAGTTGCTCGACGCCCAAGCCACCCGCGCCGTGCTCGCCGCGCGGTTGCAGTCGCTGTGCCACGGCGTGTCCGGGGTGCGCGTGGAGTTGCTGGAGCGTCTGCACGCCTTCCTCGAACACGACGTACTGCCGCTGATCCCGGAAGAAGGCTCGGTGGGCGCCAGCGGTGACCTGACGCCGCTGTCCTACGTGGCCGCGACCCTGTCTGGCGAACGCGAGGTGCTGTTCCGTGGCGAACGGCGCCAGGCCATCGACGTCCACCGCGAACTGGGCTGGACCCCGCTGGTCCTGCGCCCCAAGGAAGCCCTGGCGCTGATGAATGGCACTGCGGTGATGACCGGCCTCGCCTGCCTGGCCTTCGCCCGCGCCGATTACCTGCTGCAACTGGCCACGCGCATCACCGCGCTGAACGTGGTGGCGCTGCAAGGCAACCCGGAACACTTCGACGAGCGCCTGTTCGCCGCCAAGCCGCACCCTGGGCAGATGCAAGTCGCGGCCTGGCTGCGCAAGGACCTGGCCATCGACGCGCCGACCGCGCCGCTGCATCGCCTGCAGGATCGCTACTCGCTGCGCTGCGCGCCCCACGTCCTCGGCGTGCTGGCCGACAGCCTGAACTGGCTGCGTTCGTTCATCGAGATCGAACTGAACAGCGCCAACGACAACCCGATCATCGACGCCGAAGAAGAGCGCGTGCTGCACGGCGGGCACTTCTACGGCGGCCATATCGCCTTCGCCATGGACAGCCTCAAGACCCTGGTGGCCAATGTCGCCGACCTGCTCGATCGCCAGCTCGCGCTGCTGGTGGACGTGCGTTACAACCATGGCCTGCCGAGCAACCTGTCCGGCGCCCCGGCCGACCGCGCGATGCTCAACCACGGTTTCAAGGCGGTACAGATCGGCACCAGCGCCTGGACCGCCGAAGCGCTGAAAAACACCATGCCGGCCAGCGTGTTCTCGCGCTCCACCGAATGCCATAACCAGGACAAGGTGAGCATGGGCACCATCGCCGCCCGCGATGCGATCCGTGTGCTGGAGCTGACCGAACAGGTCGCCGCCGCCACCCTGCTCGCCGCCCACCAGGGCGTGTGGCTGCGCGCCCGGGCCGACGAGGCACGCCCGTTGCCGCCGGCACTTGCCGCGATGCACGAGGCACTGGCCAAGGACTTCCCGCCCGTGATCGAAGACCGCGCCCTCGAAGGCGAACTGCGCCTGTGCCTCAAACGTATCGCCGAGCAACACTGGAGGCTGCATGCGTAGCCCGGGCGTGTTGCACAGCGACACGGAAATCCTCGTGCCGTTTTTCGATATCGACACCATGAACGTGGTGTGGCACGGCCATTACGTGAAGTACCTGGAAATCGCCCGGTGCGCCTTGCTCGACAAGATCGGCCACAACTACACCGCGATGCTCGAGTCGGGTTATGCGTGGCCGGTGATCGACATGCAACTGCGCTATGTGCGCGGCGCCACCTTCGGCCAGACCCTCAACGTGCGCGCCAGCCTGGTGGAGTGGGAGAACCGCTTGAAGGTCAATTACCTGATCACCGATCTTGCCAGCGGTGAGCGTTTGACCCGCGCCATGACCGTGCAGGTGGCGGTGGACATCGCCAGCCGCGAGATGCAACTGGCCTCACCAACAATATTCACTGACGCCGTAGAGAGAGCTTTGAAATGAGATCCCCTGTGGGAGCGAGCTTGCTCGCGAAGATCCTGAGGGTCCTGATGAGTGTCAGGCGACCCGCGTTATCGTTAACGTCCCTCGCGAGCAAGCCCGCTCCCACAGGGATCGTGTTAAGCCTGTTATTAAGCATTCCAAGCCTGGCTCACGCTTTTGACCTGCAACAGCTCAGCGATCAGTTGGCTAAACCCAGCGTGATCCACGGCAGCTTCATCCAGGAAAAACACCTGCGCGCCCTGCCACAACCTCTGGTCAGCAAAGGCACCTTCGTCCTCGCCAAGGACCACGGCCTGCTGTGGCTGCTCAAAACCCCGCTGCAACAGGATTACCGCATCCGCCCCGAAGGCATTGCGCGCCGTGACGCCAACGGCTGGCAAGCGCTGCCGAACAAGAGCGCCGGCGCCGAGCAGAACCGTCTGTTCCTCGCCGTCCTCCAGGGCGACAGCAGTGGTTTGCAGCGCGATTTTGAACTGCAGCTGCAAGGCGAAGCCCAGCAATGGAAGCTGACCCTGATCCCGCGTTCCCTGCTGCTCAAGCAGGTGTTCACCCAGATCAATATCGACGGGGGCGAGTTGGTGCAAACCATCGAGCTGCTGGAGACCCAGGGCGACAGCACCGTGCTGCGCATGCAGGACAGCACCGCCGGGAAACCCTTGAGCGACGCGGAGAGCCATGACTTTGCCCAGTGAGCGCCTGCTGCCGCGCCTGTTCCTGATCCTGCTGGTGGCGGTGCTGGCCCTGGCCGGCTGGCAGTGGCGCCATGGCGCGCCGCTGTCGGCCAACCTGATGGAGCTGGTGCCGGGCAGCACGCCGGACGCCCTGGAACTGCAAGCCGAACAACGCATGCAGGAGCCGCTGAACCGCCAAATGCTGGTGCTGGTGGGGCATGCCGACCGGCAAATAGCCGTGACCATGGCCGAGCAACTCGGCGAGCGCTGGCAGGCCAGTGGGCTGTTTGAAAAGGTGCAATGGAACCTGCAGGCCGACTTGCCGGCCCTGCGCGAACAACTGCTGCGCGGGCGCCTGGCGATGCTCTCGGCCAAGGACCGCGCGCAACTGGTCGAGCAGCCCGACGCGTTCATCCAACAACGTGTGCAAGCCCTGTTCGACCCCTTCACCGGGTTCAGCCTGGTGCCGAGCCAGGATGACTGGCTGGGCCTCACCGGACGCATCCAGAACAGCCAGCCGCAACGCGGTTCGATCCAGTTGGATATCGGCAGCGGCGCGTTGATCGCCGAGGCCGATGGCAAAAGCTGGGTGCTGCTGCGCGCGCACACCACCGGCAATGCCTTCGATATGAACCTGCCGTTGCAGGTCGCCGACTTGCTCCAGGCCAGCCGCGCACAGGCCAGCAGCCAAGGCGTGCAATTGCTCGCCGCCAGCGGTCTGCTCTACGCCGCGAGCGGGCAACAGCAGGCCACGCGGGAAATCACCTGGGTGGGCGGCGGCGCGACCGTCGGTATTTTGCTGCTGCTGTTGCTGGCGTTCCGGCGTTGGCGCGTGCTGCTGGCCTTTGTGCCGGTGCTGGTGGGCATGCTCTTCGGCGCAGTGGCCTGTGTGGCGCTGTTCGGCCATATGCATGTGATGACCCTGGTGCTGGGCTCGAGCCTGATCGGCGTGGCGGTGGATTACCCACTGCACTACCTGTCGAAAAGCTGGAGCCTGCAACCCTGGCGCAGTTGGCCGGCGTTGCGCCTGACCTTGCCGGGGCTGAGCCTGAGCCTGGCCACCAGTTGCATCGGTTACCTGGCGCTGGCCTGGACGCCGTTCCCGGCCTTGACGCAAATCGCGGTGTTCTCCGCCGCCGGGCTGGTCGGTGCGTATCTATCCGCCGTGTGCCTGTTACCGGCCCTGCTCAACGGCGTCGAACTGCGCCCGGCACAGTGGCCGCTGCGCATCACCGAATGCCTGTGGCAACTGCGGGCGGGGTTGCTCAAGCGCGTGCCGAGCGCGGTGCTGCTGGTGTGGGTGCTGCTGTTTTGCGTCGGTGGCCTGTGGCAGCTCAACAGCAAAAACGATATCCGCCAGTGGATCGGCGCACCGCCGCAATTGCTGCAAGAAGCCCAGGCCGTAGCACGCATCACCGGTTTCCAGCCCACCAGCCAGTTCTTCCTGGTGCGTGCAGACAACCAGCAGCAGTTGCTGGAGCGCCAGGCCGCCTTGAGCCAGCGCCTGGACCAACTGGTGAACATGGACAAGCTGCAGGGCTACCTGGCGCTCAACCAACTGGTCAACCTGCCCGCCGAACAGCAACAACTGCGCGAGGCGCTGAACAACCTGGCGCAACACTGGCAGCCGCTGCTGGACCTCGGCGTACCCGCCAGCGCCCTGCACGCCGAAGTCGCGCAACTGCAAGCGCTGCCCACCGAAGACATCGACGCCGCGCTGGTAGGCCCCTTGGCCGAGCCTTGGCGCACCTTGTGGCTCGGCCCGGTCGACGGCGGCGTGGCGGCGATGGTCAGCCTGCAAGGCTTGAACAACCCGGCGCTGCTGCGGGTGCAGGCGCTGGACCTGCCAGGCGTGCAACTGGTGGATCGCCTCGGCGACCTGAACCGGGTGTTCGCCGACACGCAGATCAGCGCGGCCGAATTGAAGTTGATGTCCTGTGGGCTGATCGTGCTGTTGCTGATCCTGCCGTTCGGTTTCGGCGGTGCCTTGCGCATCGTCGCCCTGCCGCTGCTGGCCGCCCTCTGCAGCCTGGCAAGCCTCGGTTGGCTGGGCCAGCCGCTGACGTTGTTCAGCCTGTTCGGCTTGCTGCTGGTCACGGCCATCAGCGTCGACTATGCGATTTTGATGCGCGAGCAGATCGGCGGCCCTGCGGTCAGTCTGTTGGGAACACTGCTGGCGGCGCTGACGACCTGGTTGTCGTTCGGCCTGCTGGCGGTGTCGAGTACACCCGCAGTGAGTAATTTCGGCCTGTCGGTCAGCCTGGGCCTGGCGTTCAGCTTTATGCTGGCGCCCTGGGCCGGCCATCAGAAGCACGCCCAATGAATGTGAATATCGCCAATGTGGCAAGGAGCCCTCGTGCCCATAGTTGAAATGGAACGTCGCCAGGTGGTGGTGATCGGTGCCGGCCCGTCCGGTGCCATCGCCGCCGCGCTGCTAAAGCGCAAAGGGCATGATGTATTGATCATCGAGCGCCAGCACTTCCCGCGCTTCTCGATTGGCGAAAGCCTGTTGTCGCACTGCATCGACTTCATCGAAGAAGCCGGCATGCTCGACGCGGTGCAGGCCGCCGGTTTCCAGGTAAAAACCGGGGCCGCGTTCGCCTGGGGCGAGCGCTACAGCGCGTTCGACTTCAGCGATACCTTCAGCAACGGCAAGCCGACCACCTTCCAGGTGCAGCGCGGCGAGTTCGACAAGTTGCTGGCCGATCAGGCCGCGTTGCAGGGCGTGGACATTCGCTACGGCGAAACCCTCATCGGCGTGGACCTTTCCGGCGCGTGCCGCTATGTGCATGTGCGCCGCGAGAACGGCAGCGAGTACCACATCAAGACCCAGTTCGTGCTCGACGCCAGCGGCTACGGTCGCGTGCTGCCGCGCCTGCTGGACCTGGAAGCGCCGTCGGACTTTCCGGTGCGCCAGGCGGTGTTCACCCACGTCGAAGACCGCATCGAGCACCCAGGGTTTGACCGCACCAAGATCCTCGTCACCACCCACCCGACCCAACGCGATATCTGGTTCTGGACCATCCCGTTCAGCAACGGGCGCTGCTCCATCGGTGTGGTGGCGGCCCAGGCGCATTTCGACGGCCGCGACAGCGACCTCGACGCCTGCCTGCGCAGCTTCATCGACGAAACCCCAAGCCTGTCCGGCGTGCTGCACAACGCCGTGTGGGATACGCCGGCGCGCACCATCGGCGGCTATTCGGCCAACGTCAAAACCCTGCACGGCCCGGGCTTTGCGCTGCTGGGCAATGCGGCGGAATTCCTCGACCCGGTATTCTCGTCCGGCGTGACCATCGCCATGCGTTCGGCGAGCATGGCCGCCGGCCTCTTGCATCGCCAGCTCAGCGGCGAGAGCGTGGACTGGCAACGCGAATTCGCCGAACCGCTCAAGCGCGGTGTCGATACCTTCCGCTGCTACGTCGAAGGCTGGTACGCCGGGACTTTCCAGGACGTGATTTTCCATCCCGGCAGCGCCCCGGAGATTCGCCGCATGATCAGTTCGATCCTCGCCGGCTATGCCTGGGACGAGCGCAACCCGTTTGTCAGCGAGCCCAAGCGGCGGTTGCGGATGTTGTCGGAGATTTGTGCGGGGGATGTCGCGTGAGCAGTCAGTACTTGAGTAAGAACTACGTCGAAGAAACCAAGTTCGGCTTCTGGTTCCTGCGCAGCCATACCTGGCAGCACCACGTGTTGCGCGTGGCGATCAACGACCTGCGCAGCCTGTTCAGCGAGCCATTGCCGGTGGCGCCGGTGTTACTGGACGCCGGTTGCGGCCAGGGCAAATCCTTCAAGTTGCTGCAACAGGTGTTCGCGCCCGCGCGCCTGATCGGCCTGGATGCCGACCCCCACAGCCTGGCGCTGAGCCGCGAAGAAGCGGCGCGCCAGGGCCTGGACGTCGAGCTGATCGGCAGCGACTGCGCCACCCTCAACGTGCCGGACGCGAGTGTCGACCTGCTGTTCTGCCACCAAACCTTCCATCATCTGGTCGAGCAGCATCGCGCCTTGAAAGAGTTCTACCGGGTGCTCAAGCCTGGCGGCTACCTGCTGTTTGCCGAGTCCACCGAAGCCTACATCGACACCTGGGTGATCCGCTGGCTGTTCCGCCACCCGATGCACGTGCAGAAAAGCGCCGGGCAATACCTGGAGATGCTGCGCGAGCAGGGTTTCGAGTTCGCTGCGCAGAACGTCTCGTACCCGTATTTGTGGTGGAGCCGCGCCCGCGATTTCGGCCTGCTGGAACGCTGGGGCCTGCGCCAGCCGCCGCCGGTGGGCCAGCGCGAAGAAACCCTGGTCAACTGCGTGGCCCGCAAACCCTTGGCGAGCGCGCCAACATGATGCGTCGGCTGTTGATCGGTGCCCTGTTGCTGCTGAGCGCCTGCGCCAGCCAAGCGCCGCTGCCCGAGAAAACCCCGGCCCTGGCCCTGCCGCTGCAATTGCATGTGCAGCGCCTGGAAGCGGGCCAGAGCCAGGATTGGCTGCTGGTGATCCAGCGCGAGGGCGGCGGCATCCGCTGGTCGATGATGGACCCGCTGGGCATCCCCCAGGCCCGGCAAAAGCTGATCGACGGCCAGTGGCAAGCCGACGGCTTGCTGCCGCCCAATCCCCAGGCGCGCGAGCTGTTCGCCGCCTTGCTGTTCGCCCTGGCGTCGGCCGATGACCTGCGCGCGCTCTATCCCGACGCCCAGGCGATGGACCTGACGCGCACCCTGCCGGGCCATTGGCAGATCGTCTATCAGTCGTCGGAGGTGTTCCGCGTGAACATCAGCGGGCAGCCCGTAAGTTATCGCATCAGCCCGCTCGGGGCCGGCCGATGACCGCCTATCTCAATGCCCTCGGCGTAATCTGCGCCCTCGGACGCGGCCAGGATGAGGTCAGCCGCAATCTGTTCGCCGGCGACTGCTCCGGCATGCGCGGCGAAAGCGGCTGGGTGCCGGAGCGCGTGCTACCGGTGGGCGGCGTGCACGGCGAGCTGGCGATCATCCCGCCCGAGCTGGGCCAGCAGAGCAGCCGCAACAACCAGTTGCTGCTGGAAGCGGCGTTGCAGATCGAAGGCGAGATTCGCCAGGCGATCCTCACCTATGGCCCGTCGCGGGTCGGCATTGTGCTGGGCACCAGCACTTCCGGTATCGACGAAGCCAGTCGCGGCATCGCCCATTACCTGCGCGACCACCGCTTCCCCGGCGACTACGACTACCAGCAACAGGAACTCAGCGCGCCGGCGAACTTCCTCGCCGACTGGCTGCAATTGAGCGGCCCGGCCTATGTGATTTCCACCGCCTGCACGTCCAGCGCCCGCGCGCTGATGAGCGCGCGGCGCCTGCTGGACCTGGGCGTGTGCGACGCGGTGATCTGCGGCGGCGTCGACAGCCTGTGCAAGCTGACCCTCAATGGCTTCAGCGCCCTGGAAGCGGTGTCGAACGAGCGCTGCAACCCGTTTTCGGTGAACCGCAACGGCATCAATATCGGCGAAGCCGCGGTGCTGTTTTTGATGACCCGGGAGCCCGCCTTCATCGCCCTGCTGGGCAGCGGCGCCAGTTGCGATGCGCACCATATCTCCGCGCCGGAACCCACCGGCAAAGGCGCGTTGCAGGCGATGCACAAGGCCCTGGCCAGTGCGAAATTGCAGCCCGGGCAGATCGGCTACCTGAACCTGCACGGCACCGCCACCCAACACAATGACGCCATGGAAAGCCTGGCCGTCGCCAGCCTGTTTCCCCAAGGCGTGCCCTGCTCGTCGACCAAGCCCATGAGCGGCCACACCCTGGGCGCCGCCGGCGCACTGGAAGCGGCGTTCTGCTGGTTGAGCCTGGCCCATGGTCGGCTGCCGCCCCACGTGTGGGACGGCCAGGCCGACCCGGCACTGCCCGCCTTGCGCTGGGCGCATGTCGGTGAGCTTTTGGAAAAACGCTGCCTGATGAGCAACTCGTTTGCCTTCGGCGGCAACAACGTCAGCCTGATAATCGCAGAGGCCCCATGATCGATTGGCCACTCGCCGAACTGCTGCCCCATGCGGGCGACATGATCCTGATCGACCAGGTGCTGTCGTTCGATGAAGAGCAGATTCACACCCGCGTCACCGTCAAGCCCAACGGCCTGTTCAACCGCCCCGACGGCAGCCTGCCGGCCTGGGTCGGCATCGAGCTGATGGCCCAAAGCGTGGCCGCCTATGCCGGCTGCCGCGCGCGCCAGAAAGGCGAAGCCGTGGAACTGGGCTTCCTGCTCGGCACACGCAAGTTCGAATGCAACGTGGCGGTTTTTCCCCTCGGCGCCGAGCTGAGCATCCATGGCCTGCGCTCTTTGGAAGACGACAACGGCATGGGTGTGTTCGAATGCCACCTCACCGGCGACGGCATCCAGGCCAGCGCCCGCTTGAACGTATTTCGACCGCCCCAGGCGGCCACTTATTTAGATGAATCGAAGGACGAAACGCCATGACTGAATCCGTACTGGTCACCGGCTCCAGCCGTGGTATCGGGCGCGCCATTGCCCTGCGTCTGGCCCAGGCCGGCCATGACATCGTGCTGCATTGCCGCAGTGGCCGCGCCGAAGCGGACGCGGTGCAGGTCGAGATCCAGGCCCTGGGACGCAAGGCCCGGGTGCTGCAATTCGACGTGGCGGATCGCGCGGCGTGCAAGCAGATCCTGGAAGCCGATGTGGAGCAACATGGCGCGTACTATGGCGTGGTGCTCAACGCCGGCCTGACCCGCGACGGTGCCTTCCCGGCCTTGTCGGAGGACGATTGGGACGTGGTGATGCGCACCAACCTCGACGGTTTCTACAACGTGCTGCACCCGGTGATGATGCCGATGATCCGGCGTCGCGCCGCCGGGCGTATCGTGTGCATTACCTCGGTGTCCGGGCTGATCGGCAACCGTGGCCAGGTCAACTACAGCGCCTCCAAAGCCGGCCTGATCGGCGCGGCCAAGGCGCTGGCCATCGAGCTGGGCAAGCGCAAGATCACCGTCAATTGCGTCGCGCCCGGTTTGATCGACACCGCCATGCTCGATGAAAACGTGCCAGTGGAAGAACTGATGAAAATGATCCCGGCGCAGCGCATGGGCACGCCGGAAGAAGTTGCCGGCGCGGTGAATTTCCTGATGTCGGCCGAAGCCGGCTATATCACGCGCCAGGTCCTGGCCGTGAACGGAGGCCTGTGTTGATGAAACGTGTCGTCGTTACCGGCATGGCCGGCATGACCTCCCTGGGCAGCGACTGGGACACCATCGCGGCCAACTTTCGCGCCAACCGCAGCGGCATCCGGCGCATGGACGAATGGGACCGCTTTACCGAACTCAATACACGCCTGGCCGGGCCGATCGACGATTTCGTCGTGCCCGCCCACTGGACCCGCAAGCAACTGCGCAGCATGGGCCGCGTCTCGCGCCTGGCGGTGTGGGCAGCGGAGCAGGCGTTGCGGGACGCAGGCTTGCTCGGCGACGAGTCGATCAAGGACGGGCGCATGGGCGTTGCCTGCGGCTCGTCCACCGGCAGCACCGATGAGATCAAGGCATTCGGCAACATGCTGCTCAACTCGGTGGCCGAGGGGCTGAACGCCAACTCCTATGTGCGCATGATGCCCCACACCACGGCGGCGAATATCAGCATCTTCTTTGGCCTGACCGGGCGGCTGATCCCCACGTCCAGCGCCTGCACCAGCGGCAGCCAGGGCATCGGCTATGCCTATGAGGCGATCAAGTTCGGGCGTCTGCCGCTGATGCTCGCCGGCGGCGCCGAAGAGCTGTGCCCCACCGAAGCCATGGTGTTCGACGCGCTCTACGCCACCAGCCTGAAGAACGACGCGCCGCAGACCAGTCCACGCCCCTACGACAGCGGCCGCGATGGCCTGGTGATCGGCGAAGGCGGCGGCATGCTGGTGCTCGAAGAGCTGGAACACGCCCTGGCGCGAGGTGCGCATATCCATGCAGAGATCGTCGGTTTCGGCAGCAACGCCGACGGCCAGCACACCACCCGCCCGGAGCAGAAAACCATGCGCCGCGCCATGGAACTGGCCCTGGAAGACGCCGGGCTCGAGCCCTCGGCCATCGGCTATGTGAACGGCCACGGCACCGCCACCGACCAGGGCGACATCGCCGAGACGCTGGCCACCCACAGCCTGTTCGGCAGCCGCATGCCCATCAGCTCGCAGAAAAGCTTCCTCGGCCACACCCTGGGCGCCTGTGGCGCGCTGGAGTCGTGGTTCAGCATCGAGATGATGAACCGCGACCAGTACGTGCACACCTTCAACCTGGATTGCGTCGACCCGCAATGCGGCGAGCTGGATTACCTGCAGGGTGAGTTCCGCGAGATGCACCACGACTATGTGATGAACAACAACTTTGCCTTTGGCGGCGTCAACACCTCGTTGATCTTTCGCCGCTGGTCCTGACTTTTTAATCGACTGGAGAAAACGGAATGTCTTCCTTGCTACGCGCCACCCTGATCACCCTCGCCCTGCTGACCACCGCCGGTTGCACCAGCAAACCGATACTCAACACCCAGCACGAGCTGGTGGCCAGCCCCCAGGTCAGCGAAGAAAAAATGAAAACGGTGATCGTCGACGCCCTGCAAAAGCGCAACTGGACGGTACAGCGCCTGAGCCCGCAACTGGTGCAGGCCGAAATCAATGTGCGCAATCAGTTCTACGCGGCCATCGACATCCGCTACACCCGCAACAGCTACGCCATCACCTACCGTGACAGCCGCGACCTGGGCTACAAGGACGGCAAGATCCATCGCAACTACAACCGTTGGGTGAGCATGCTGGATCGGGACATCATGGCAGCGTTGCGTTCGGCGGGGATGCAGTAAACCCGGAAACGACAAAGGGCGCCTTTCGGCGCCCTCTTCACAAACAGGTTGGCTTGTCATCACCGCTTCCTGCCTGGCTCTGCAATTGCTGGTTGCCCAGGATCCTCAGAGTCTCACAAGCCCCTTTCGGGAACTCGGGCAGTATGCCTGAAAAAAATCTGCTGCAATCAGTGGCACAACGCCGTTCATCCATCACCCACCTCATCGCAACCCAAGCGCACTGCGTACTGCTGCTTTTTCGCTCGTGTGCGCATTCTCAATGCTGATGAAGGTCAATCTAGACATCGCATAGGGTGCTCGCTTCATTACGGTAGAAAAGCGCAGCCACGCTCAGGAAGAGCCCTGTACCAAACGGGTTGTGTTGGCAGTTAACCCACTTGCACGTTGGCTGCATGACTTGCTATCCCATGACAGCCGCATTCCAGCCGATGCCCATCCAGGACGATGCTCAGGCCGTTCATCCGTCGATGTGGGTGGCCCTCTGTGAACGCGTAGATACCACTATGCAACGGACAGGTGGCTTTATCGCCGACTACGGTCACGGTTTTGCCGTTGATCTGGTGAGTGCCTGCAAGTTGGCAGTCGATGACCTTACCGCCACGGCCGGTGGTGTCGCCTAAGCAAACGGGTTGTTTCATTACTTAACTCCCGGCTGTTACGGCTGGTACTTGAAAACATGCGCAAGTGGTATCAAAGCTAGACAACATGCCGCCTTCCCAAATAGGCCGCTTCATTGCTTGCCTCCCGGGGCGCCGAAGCTGAAGGGGTCGGCCCAACGGGTTTTAGCGTTTTTGGCTTTGGTGGCCTCGTCCGGTGGGCGGACCATTTGTACGGTAGTAGTACCGTCGCTGCCGTTGTAGACCACGGCGCTGGTGCCGCCGTCGAGGTAGCTGGCCATGCTGGCGAGGTTGATGGCGACCAGTGCGCTGCTGACGCCGGTATTGCCCAGGCGACGGCCCAGGTCGTAGCCTTCTTCGACGTTGCCCAGTTCGATGCTGGTGCCGTCGGTATTCAATCCATGCAAGGCGTTGTTGAGGGCAATCAGGCCGTCGATGTTGTCGGTGCTGTCATAGAACACTCGCACCGGGGCGGCGTCTTCGGGCAAGGTGTTCAGGGCTTTAAGCCAGGCACTTTGCAGGGTTTTGACCTGTAGTGCGGGCTTGAGGGGTTTGCCGTTTTCGTTGGTCATCGAAACTTTTATCGGGCGGTGCAGGTAACCGAGCATGGGCGCGGCGTCGAATTCCTTGATCTGATGTTCGGCCCAGCGCACGGGAAGCCAGGGCGTGGGTTCGAAACGGCCGGGGCCGCGATTGCTGAGGGTTTGCCAGAGTTTGGGAAGTTGGGCGTGCCAGTAGGTGCTGGACATGGTGCCGGGGCCATATGCATTCTCTACCCCCTCAGCTTGCTTCTTGACCGCATAGATACCGTCGAATAAAACAGAATGCTTCCAATAAAACGCCCATAACTTGCCCATGTCGGTGCGCTTATTCTGGTTGTCCTCTTCCTCGTTAGTGGCAAATGGGCGCAGGTATTGATCGACCCGATCCGAGCGCGAGACCAATAGGCCGGTCATGCTTTCGTAGACCTTTGGCACCATTTTGCCATCTTGAAGCCCCGGCGTTCCGGCAACTCGGTTAGCGCTACGGGTTACATCGCCATCTTCACTGATGATCAATGCTTCTGGCACTTCCTGATGTTCATCAAAAAACTGGAAAAGCTTTTCGATCATGGGTTGAGCATGGGTGGTGTTGTCTGCGTCCTGCCAAAGAAACAGCGTCACGCCAAGGGTGGCAGCATTTCGCCCACTCAAAATGTTGGTTTCCGAGCCGTTGTCTTTAGGCTGCTTGAGAGGGCCAAGCGCAAAGGTCGGCAAGGGCCAGTAGGCCACGGCATCGCGGGCAGAATGGTGAAACGATGCGCCGGTATTAATCACAGCAATATTACGTCGGGTGCTCGCAGAGTAAGGATAATCCTCGGCCTTCTGGGAATAGATAGAGCTAAAGTTGTCGTTCTTTTTTTTGATCAAATTCCAAATGCGGGTCTGATGCCAAACACCCACCGCTAACCCCGCCGCCCTGATCTCCAACGCATAAGTCCGTTCACGTTCGGCAATCTGTTCTGCGGTGAGTGGCACAGGCTGCGCAACAACAGCAGCGCCGCCATTGGCCCATTGCATCACGGCCTTGCCGCTCCACACCGCGCCATACAACACCGCCACAACACCAAAGATGGCAGCAAGTCCTACAAGGGTGGGAGGTGCAACGTTTTTCATCGTCATCTCTTCAATCTCTATATATTTCATCACTTCATAGGTCACGAACATCAGCCAACCGAGCACCAGTACGAACCCGATCCAGAGGAAAACCGTTAAGCGCGGTCGGTTGCTCATGATTGACCTCCTGTGGGGGCGGGTCTTCTGACCAGTGGCGGCGGCGTCATTGGCACCAGTTCAGGAGAGGGAAATGTTCCGTATTGGTAGTAAAGGAAGTTGGCCGTGGCCAAGGATCGCGCGTCGGCACTAAGCCTTGGCCATCCCGGCATTTGGGTCAGCCCTTCTTTGTATGCTTTTTCATTCACCCGCCAATCCGCCATCGCAATCAACACCTCCCGAATCTGCGGATCGTCCAAACATTTACCCTGCCCCACCGCCACATCCATCGCCGTCACCCACCGATGGTTTTCCGGGCTGCGCAGAATCGCCGAGTGATAGCTGTTATTGCCCCATTCTTTGGGGTCGACCGCCAGACGGACGCGGATTTCGTTGGGAGTTTCTTCGCGCTCGATTAGAAAGTGATCGACGGTTTTGAGCATTGGGTTGCCCGACACCACGGTCTGGCGCAGCACGCGAGTTTGGTCGTCCGGCTCCTTGCCCTGATTCCAGGCGGCCAGCTCCTGAGCCTCAGCCACGCGCGTTGGGCTTTTGCGCACTTCAACCCATTTGAACTTGGCGTTGCTATTGCCCAGCGCGTTGTTCTGCGAGACTGCGTCCGGAGCGTCAATACCGGGGGCGGTCGGGCTTCCAGTGACGGCTTCACCGCCGAACATCTGCGGCGCGTGCGGCGGCACCAGCACTTCGCCGTTGATATAGCGGGTTTGACCGATGCCTGTGGGGGTTTGCAATATGGCGGGGATTAGCTGATGTTCTGCCGAATAACGCTCTCCTCTGACGCGCAAGGGCACGAGACTAGGTTCCGCCCCCACGTAGATTGGCTGTTCATCGCGATGCCGCGTGCTCCACAGCCGCTGATAAAACCCTGAAGGCATCGCAGCCATGGCTGGCTTGCCATCGGGTAAATGTGACGGCACGCCAAAGGTGCCGATACCGCTGACATCGTTGATGCCAACGGTAGAGTCGTCATGGCTGAAATACAGATAAACCTTGCCGCGATTGTCACGCTCGGGAAACACCACCGTGCTGTCATCCGGCCCCAGGCGCTGACCCTGCTGCGGCGACCAGTTCGGGCCGGTGCGACCGCCATAACCGGGTTGCCCGTATTGCATCTCTCCGAGGGACGGGCCTGCATGAGGCTTGGCAGTCACGGCCTGCACGATATCGATTAGGGTGCCGAGGGTATCTGAGCCTTTCGGAGTTTTGTTCGGCAATAGTGAGTACGGTGAGGCGACCATGATCGCGCAGTCAGCGCAGCGCTGGCCACGATCCACCAGTAAGGCCTGCGCCAGCAGGGTGATCAGCGTGCCCTGGCTGTGGCCCATGATGGTGATGGTTTCATCGGGGGCTAGACGGCGCGCTTCGCTGATCAGCATGGCCAGACGATGGGCAGCCAGAATGAAATAGCGACGTTGCGGGTTGGCCCCCATGAACAACGTATTGGGCAGAACAAGATTAGCCGCGTGCCGGGTGATTTTGCTAAATCCCTCGCCAAACATTTCCAACAGATTGTTGGTGGCGTTGGCGAAGAACCCACCGCCCTTGGCGAAGTGCCGGTCCAGGCGGTTATCGAAGTTGTCCTGATACTGGGTGCGCAGCTTGGTCGGGTCGCCGTTCTTGTCGCGCTTGATTTCGTCGGGTGCGGCGCGATAGCCCCAGTAGAACGGGATGAAACAACTGCGGGTGGTTTTATCGGCGCTGCGTTTGTAGAGGTAGGTATCGGGGTCGTCGAGCATGCGTTGTTCGACACTGTTTAAGTCCTCTACCGGAATCGCCTTGGCCGCCGCAAAGTCAGCGCCATAACTTCCCGCGCATAAATCCGGGCGGTGCAGCCGCTCGTTCAATCCTTGAAGTAACCCAGTTTCCACCGACTCATACGAAGCGCCAGGGTCGTTAACGCCATGCAAAAAAATCACGATGCCGGGCATGTCGCGTGGGATAGCGACCAGTCGATCACCGGGGCGATTAGGGACAAGCCGACTGCGTAGTTCGGCGATAACACTGTAGTTGGGGTCGCTCATGCCTTAGTTCCTTGAAGGCTGCAATCAGCTCATTTCACGGGGATTCGATGTTCGGCTCGTACTGATTCAACAGGTTCTCAAACGCAGTGCTGCCTGCATATTTGAGCTTGAGCCGTTGCAGTTCAGCGTCCGTGCCTCGGCATTGCTGGTTGATGTCGTCGATGACCTGCGCTTGCTCATCACCCAGATCGGGGATTTCGCCACGCAAGTGGTCACACAGGTCCCGCTGTTCAACGAATTCACCAATATCGCTGGGAATTTGTTCCGATCCGCAAGCCGTTTGAGTCAATGCGAGCAACAACACTGCCGCTACTGAGAAATGGGTAGTCATGGGTTACTTTCCGTCCGTTGACCAATGCGGTTTGTCCTTGTCTCCCCCCAAAAACTTGATAACGCCGTAGGTCTTCCCCACAGCGTGCAACTCAAGATTCATTGAGGTTCGGTATTGATGATCACCGCAGTACCTGATGCATTATTGATAGTGAGGGTCCCCGCCCAACTGATCGTCGTATCGATGGCGTTGCCTTCGATATGTCGGGACGTTAGGGATGGAGAAACTTTAAGGTCTTTTTTGATGCCATACGCAGTGAGCATCGCTTGAGCGCCAGCCACGGATTTATCATGGGAATAAGCGCCTGCATCGTCTTGATGGGCCCATTCAATATCGATGCCTTCACGTTCCGGCACTGTTTGTGGGTCGGCGGCGTTGTTCACGATTTGCCATGCCCAGTGCATGAGGAAGGCCCTATTGGCAGGCCGTAACGTTGCAGAAATGCTAACGGTTGCGCCTGCGGCACGAAGAGCAGTAATAAAGGCCGTTGCCTGTGTCGCAAACGGTGCAGCCAAGTCATCCAGGCTGACGCTGGTCGGAAATTCACTCACCCAAGAGCGGCCATTGGGCTTTTTTCGTGGAAGTCTCAACAATCACAGGTGTCTGGTCCGACGTGGGAGTGAGGTTGTGTTGCGCTATCGTCATCGTAAGGCACCTCGATTTTGGCGATTTGTAGTGTGTCGGATTGCACGGTTTGGGTGTTGCCGTGCTCGTCGGTGATGCCAATGACGACATCGCCGGACTCAAGCTGAATTCGATATTTCACGTCGCTGAGCGGCACGCCGGTCTGCTTGTCTTTGATGAGATAGGTGAGGTCATACGGGCTGTTCTTGCTGGGCGCAGGTTTCAGGCCGCCCCCAATGCCCGCCGAACCTGAGTCAAGCAACGGCTTCAAGGCATTCACATTGGCTAATTGCATGGACTCTCGCTGAATCTGTTCCGTCCCCCCGTCACCTCCAGTGATCCCTTGCACCACGCTGCCATCCTCCAGCGTGACATTGTAAGCCTGCGATAACGCAGCAGCTTTTGCGTCACCCTCAAAGTGCAAAACGTGACGCTGATCTGCCCCATCGCGCCCAAACGCTGGCATGGGTACGCGGTCGGTCTTGGGACCTACCCAGTCATGGTCTGCCGCGTGCACGATGGCGCTGCCTGACGTACCAATCTCGATGCCGCCGCCAATCTTGATGTAGCTGCCGTCATCAGCGACCAAACGAATGGTCGGCGCCGTCAGGACGATTTCACCTTCAGCCGCCGAGGCGTGCAGGTTCTTTTGTGCATTGAGGGCGATGTCGTCGTTTTGAGCCTGCACAAGTACTTTGCCGCGATTGGCGATGGCGCTGATGCCAGCATCCTGGGCAAACGCGGAAATACCTTGGCCCGCGTGCAGGCGCATGGCCGCGCCGCTGGTCATTTGCAGATGATCCTGCGCGGTCGTGTCGTGATTGCCCCCGGCGTAATGGGCTTGGGATGCAGGGGTGGCACTGACGATTCCCGCCTCACTGGTGATGGCGATCAGCGGATCACCGCTGGCTGAACTGTCGACAGCGGGCCACTGATTCAGAGTTTGGCGCAGCGCTTCGATACCGGCGTGATCGAGTGCCTGGGCGCCTTGTGCGGCGGCGGTCTCACCCAAAGACTTAAACAGGTCGGCACACTGGCTGAGCAATTCCAACAGCGTTTCCCGGCCCAACTGCGGGTCTTGCGCTTGATGCTTGGAGTAGGTGGTCAGCAGTAAGCCTTGCGCGGCACGTAAGGCGATTGCAGCATTGGTACGCAGTTCTGCGCCGTTACCCAGCGGCTGGGCCTTGCCTTCGTTGCGTGGCGTGGTCAGTTTACCCAGGTTCAACGCACTGTCCTGATGACGGCTGGCAAGTCGAGTACGCAGCTCGCCTGGGGTGTCATCGAACAACAACTCGTTGTAGCCGCGTCCTTGGTGTTCTTTAGTTTTAATTCCGCTTAGGGCGTTGTTGGTCGGCAACTGCTTCAACCCTGATACATCGCTGAAGCGAGGCGAGTGGTGACTGCTGTTGTAAACGGTGCCGGTGATCAAAGGCTGGTTAACGTCCCCGGCAATAAAGCTCACCACCACTTCCTGCCCGATACGCGGCATGAACTGATGACCAAAGCCATCACCCGCGCTGGGCTGGGCTACCCGTAGCCACGCGGTGTCTTGCGCATGCTGCCTGGTGCTGTCGCGCTGATCGGGCTGTTGGCGTTGCCAATGAAAGCGCACCTTCACTCGCGCCCACTCATCGGTATGCACTTCCCCCAAATTTTTATCGCCGACCACGATGGCGGTCAGAGGCCCAGCAAGCACTGGACATGGCGTTAAGCATTGAGGGCGATAAGGAATATGGCGACGGATGCTGGTGAAGGTATTGCTGTAGTCCGCTTCCGCTTCGTTGAGGTAATTGTTGTGTCCCTGATGTTGCACGCTCAATAGCAGAAACTCATTAACCGTGGCCCCTGGTTCGCGCTGATTGCTGCCGCTATTCACCTGTGAGGGATCATGTCGGGGGTGCTGCGTTAGCGTGAAGGTGTAACCCGGCACCATCGCTCGGCAATTGCTGACGCCGCGAAAGGTTTTGCTCAGCATATGCAAGGCATCGCGGCGCCAGCCGACACGATTGGTCGCGTCGGCACGGCTGCCAGGGTTGTATTGACCTAAAAATTCGTACCGCTCAAATCGTGCAGAGTTGCTGGCAGACTTCAGCAGGCCAGTATCGACCTGTTCCCATTGGTCTGCCTGCTTGTAATCGAACGAGGAAACACTGATGGCGTCGGATTCCTGCTGGCGTTGGGCAGTCCATTCGCTGATGGTGTCGGCAGCGTCCGGGATCGAGTCCTGGTGGTATTGAATGACCGGTTGTTGCTCCAGCGGCACGAGCCTGTCGGAATCATGACGCACCACCAGCGTGTGGCTTTGTGCGGTGTGCTCGAAGTAGAACAACAAGCCTTCTTGCTCAAGCAGGCGCCGCGCAAAGTGTTCGTCTGTTTCATTGAACTGCGTGACGCAACTGTGGGTTCTGAGGGGTACGCCCTGCGCAAGATCGAATCGGAACTTGGCCAATGCGCCGTAATGGCCGAAGACCGTGTGCAACACATCAACCACCGTGCGGTCTTGGAAAATACGAGAATCCATTCGCTGGCTCAAATACCAAAACCATGGGCTCAACGTTGCCGAGTAATAGCTCAGGCCGCCATCATTTTTCAGGTGGTTGAAGCTCGTGATATGGCCGTGAATGCAGCGGTGAGCGCCATCGGCCAGTTCGACTTCAAGCAGCGTGGGTTGGCCGACCACGGTCTTGAGTTCGATCAGCGGATCGCGGCTAAGCAACGCTAAGTCAAAGCTGAACGGTTGGGATATCGCTTCATGGCCACTGAAACTGTCCAGCAACAGTTCGTGATCGGATTCTGTTTTAACAGCCAGTTTGATCAAACGGTGCTTTTGAGCCGAGAGAACTGATGCGGGATCGATGGGCATGCTGGCCTCTTGTTGCGGAGGGCGGCGGACTTTGAAGGGATTCAGGTTCGCCTAGAGGCGGGAATTTGAGCATGGGGGGAGGAAAAAGACGTGTCGGACGGCCGCCTCCATTGAGTAGGAACATTCTGAAAACCAACAATTAGTTTCAGATAGTGACTGCTTGACAGACTTTCGGTGATCGAATCGTGCAAGGCACTTTAGCCTGAGATATGACCGTGCCTACACCACAGCCTTACGCGTCAACAACTCCACAAACGCCTCTGCCATCGGCGTCTGCACACCCTTGCGTTGCACCAGCCACACCGCTGTCACCGCCTCCTGATCGAGCAAGGTGCGATACACCACGCCATCGATGCGGATGCGCTGGTAAGACGCCGGCAGCACCGACACCCCCAACCCCGCCGCCACCAGACCGATGATGGTCATCGCCTCGCCCGCTTCCTGGGCGAAGTGCGGGCTGAAGCCAGCGTCGCGGGCGAGGTTGAGCAATTGCGCGTAGAGGCCGCTGCCGTAGCTGCGCGGGAAAAACACGAACGGTTCCTGGGCCAACTGCGCCAGGTGCAAGCCCCGCTCGCTGCCGTGTACCAACGGATGATCGGCGTTGAGCACCGCCACCAGGGGTTCGCGCATCAATTCCACCATGCTCAGCGAATCCGGCAACGGCAGCGGGCGCATCAGGCCGACCTGGATCGACTCGTCCACCAACGACTCGGCCACCTGGGTGCTGCTCATTTCCTGCAGGTGCAGGTGCACCGCCGGGAAGGCCTGGCGAAACGCAAAGATCGCTTGGGGGATGCTGGAATTGAACGGCGCCGAAGAGGTGAAGCCGATCTTCAATTCCCCCAGCTCGCCCAACTGCGCGCGGCGCGCCACATCCGCGGCTTTATCGACTTGCGCCAGCACCAGTCGCGCTTCGTGCAGGAACAAGCGCCCGGCTTCGCTCAGTTCGACCCGACGATTGGTGCGCTCGAACAACCGTGCGCCCACCTCCTGTTCCAGCGCCTGGATCTGCTGGCTCAGCGGCGGTTGCGAGATGCCCAGCACCTGCGCGGCGCGGCCGAAATGCAGTTCTTCGGCGACGGCGATGAAGTAGCGCAGGTGACGTAATTCCATATCAGCCTCATTAGGTCGTTAAAGCTATCAAACAGGTCGAACAATATATTGGAAAGAATCATTAGGCAGCTATATTCTTTTTTGCGTTGCCACCCCTGGCACGCGCTTCCCCGCCGAGGTCCCCGTGAAATCTGCTGTCGCTCCCTACGCTCAAGAAGTCCCGCCGACCGCCCTGGATGAGGTGGTGGCCCAGCTCAACGACGCGTATATCGAAAAAGGCACGCCGATGTTCATGCGCACGGTGCTGGCGCTGTTCTCCGGCGGCTTCGCCACCTTTGCTCTGCTGTATTGCGTGCAGCCGATGATGCCGGCGCTGTCCCATGAATTTGCCATCAATGCGGCGCAGAGCAGCCTGATCCTGTCGGTGTCCACGGCGATGCTCGCCCTGGGCCTGCTGATCACCGGACCGATTTCCGACACCCTGGGGCGCAAGCCGGTGATGGTCGCGGCGCTGTTCTGCGCGGCCCTGGCCACCATCGCCAGCGGGCTGATGCCGACCTGGGAAGGGATTCTGCTGATGCGCGCGCTGGTGGGGCTGTCGTTGAGCGGCCTGGCCGCCGTGGCGATGACCTACCTGAGCGAAGAGATCCACCCGCAGCACATCGGCCTGGCCATGGGCCTGTACATCGGCGGCAACGCGATTGGCGGCATGAGTGGGCGGCTGATCATCGGCGTATTGATCGACTTCGTCAGTTGGCACACCGCGATGCTGATCATCGGCGCCCTGGCGCTGATCGCGGCCACGGTGTTCTGGAAAATCCTCCCCGAATCGCGCAACTTCCGCGCCAGCAGCCTCAAGCCGCGCAGCCTGGTGGATGGCTTCGTCATGCACTTCAAGGACGCCGGCCTGCCGTGGCTGTTCCTCGAAGCCTTCTTGCTGATGGGCGCGTTCGTGACGATGTTCAACTACATCGGTTACCGCCTGCTGGCCGACCCGTACGATCTCAGCCAGGCCGTGGTCGGCCTGTTGTCGCTGGTGTACCTGTCGGGTATCTACAGCTCGGCGAAAATCGGCTCCCTGGCCGACCGCCTCGGCCGCCGCCGCGTGCTGTGGGCCACCATCGTGTCGATGCTCGGCGGCATAGCCCTGACCCTGTTCACCCCGCTGTGGCTGGTGGTGCCGGGCATGCTGATCTTCACCTTCGGCTTCTTCGGCGCGCACTCGGTGGCCAGTAGCTGGATCGGCCGCCGCGCGGTCAAAGCCAAGGGCCAGGCGTCGTCGCTGTACCTGTTCTGCTACTACGCGGGGTCAAGCGTCGCCGGCACCACGGGGGGCTTCTTCTGGCATTTGGCCGGGTGGAACGGGATCGGCGGGTTTATCGTCGCGCTGTTGATCGGCGCGTTGCTGGTGGCGTTGAAACTGGCGAAGTTGCCGCCGTTGGAAGCCGCAAAAAGCGCGTAACACCTGCGCCTCTGGCGGTTCTGACGGGCCAAGGTACACTGACGGCATTCGTCAGTCTTGGTAAAGGAAAGCCAGAATGCGCCTGGACCAGCTTCATATTCAAAATTTTCGTTGCTACGAAGATGCCACTTTTGACTTTCAGCCGGGTTTTAATTTGGTGGTGGGGGTTAATGGGAGTGGCAAAACTTCGTTGTTGCAAGCGGTGGCGGCAAGCCTATATTCGTTTTCATCGTCATTGGGAGGAGCGATTCTTCAAATATCAGACCAAGATGTAAGATTCGAAATCCAAGAGTTTGAAGGCCGCTATAGATTTGAAAGTATCTATCCCGTGAGACTGAATGCTGTCGGCTCAGCTTTCGGCCGTACCGTTTGGGATGAATCAATGGTACGTGGAGGTCAACTCAACGTCTTCGATATACCGGTGATCAACAGTTCAACTGATATTCTCAATCCCTTATCAGAAAAAAATGTTGATCTTCCACTCATGGCTTTTTATCGAGCTGACCGCAGATGGAACTCGCCTGATGTATCTGTCGAATTCGCCGCGCTCCAACAACCATCAAGACTAGACGCGTACAAAGACTGGCTTGATGCTTCTGCGAATCTAAAAACATTTGAGAGCTGGCTTATTGGAAAAACATTAGAACGTCTTCAAAAGATGTCTCGTTCCGCAGCTTCTACCAAGTTCAATGACGAACTCCAATTGATAAACTCTGCGCTAACTCATGCTCTGCCCGACGCAAAAGGGATTGAGTACGACCTAGGAATTCGCAGCTTGCTGGTCCATTTTGAGAACAGCAGGAGCTTAACTTTTAACAGTTTGAGTGATGGGCAACGCGGTATGGTTGCAATGGTCTCAGACATAGCCAGGCGAATGTGCCTGCTCAATCCACACTTAAAGAATAAAGTATTAGAAGAGACAACAGGAATTGTCATAATCGATGAATTAGACATCCACCTGCACCCTGGATGGCAGCGCACAATAGCTTCAACTCTGAAAAAAATATTCCCTAAAATTCAATTCATCGCGGCTAGTCACTCTCCCCAAATTATTGGTAGCCTCAAGCCAGGAGAGGTCATTCTATTAACGAGTGAAGCGCCCTCACATCCCCGTGTTACTTACGGACTTGACTCTAGCCGAGTTCTTGAAGAAGTCATGGGCGTCCCTGAGCGCGCCCCAGAAGTAGAAGTGCTTCTAAGCGAACTATTCAGCACCATCGAAGACAACGAACTGGAAAAAGCCAAAACCCTGCTCCTGGCACTCAAAGAGCTGGCACCAGACCTCCCCGAATTCGCTGGCGCCCAAGCGCTGATTCGCCGCAAGGAGATACTCGGAAAATGAAACAAGTGTTCAAGGGAGCTGAACCTGCTTCTTTTAGCCAGTGGAAAGCTTCAATCAACGAAGAATGGGTACCCACTTACACGACGCTGCAGAATCCTGAAAAACGTGAACTGCACGCCAGCTTATTGCTGGAGCAAGGAGGCTTTTGTTGTTACTGCGGCCGAGAGATTGATGCTGCATCAAGCCATATCGAACACTTCCGTCCCCAAGAGCATTTCAAAGATCTGGCACTTGAATACCAAAACCTTCACGCCTCCTGTATCAGGGAAACTAAGCCCGACTCGCCTTTGCATTGCGGGCACGTCAAAGACAATTGGTTTGATGAAGCCGAACATATCTCGCCCACCGACGACGGTTGTGAACTTCGCTTCCGATATCTATTGACGGGGCAAATCCAGGCGACAGATACCAATGACTCGCCAGCAAAAAAAATGATAAAAGTTCTGGCCTTGGATATCGCCTACCTGAACAACCGTCGCCGGGATGCCTTAGAACGCGTCTTCGACCCAGAATTTGTTACCCAGGCCACCGACGAAGACTTCAGAACCATTACAACTTTATTACGCTCGACAGACCTCGTTAATCAGCAGGCCTTCGATCATGTTGTCGCACGATTTGCTGAGCAAATCCTGACATCCTGATCCCCGCTCATGGCAAGGGGAGTCTTCTTAAAAGACATCCGCGCCATCACCCGCTTGCCCCGGCGCTCGTGCATGACCACAGCGCCGATGTGCATCACCAGCAGCAGCAACAAAGCCACGCAGGACAGCACATGCACGCGGAAGTACCAGGCGAGGCTGGCCGGGGCACTGTGAAACGGGGCGAAGGCGGTCAGGTTAAAGACGTTGATCGGACGATCCATCATCAGCACCCCGGTTGCCAGCACCATTGCCAACACCACATACATGGCCTTATGCACCCATAGCGCCAGGTATTCCCGTGGCGAACGCCTGACGGAAAAATCCAGGCCGTGAGTAAAAGAGCAACAAACCCGCACGACAAACACCGGGATGTACAGGGCGGTCAATGACACATTGAAAAACCCCACCCACGCTTTGACCGAGGCCGGCACGGCGAATGTCGCCACCACAAAACCTGACAATAGCGCCCACACGATGATGACGGCCGAAACCCAATGCAGCAGTTTCTGGCACGTTGAATAGTCAGCGGTATTCATCCAGCGATCACCTGACAACGAACGCCAATGACTGGCGAGTGGAAAAGTCGGGCAGGATTTTTCTTGGGCGGATAACGGCAGCCGTAGGAGAAGTCCTAAAGACCACAGAGTACCAAGGCAGGACTTAACCAGAGCTGAAGCGCAACGAGCCCCCGTCTGCCGGGCAGACGGGGGCTCGATTCAAGCAGGGGCGCTGTTACTCGTGATACTGCGCCGACAACTCATGAACCGCGCGCAGGAACGCGCCGGCATGCTCCGGGTTCACTTCCGGCGTAATGCCGTGACCCAGGTTGAACACATGCCCGCTGCCTTTGCCGTAGCTGGCCAGGATGCGCCCGACTTCGGTGCAGATCGCTTCCGGTTTGGCGTAGAGCACGGTCGGGTCCATGTTGCCTTGCAGCGCGACTTTATCGCCGACACGACGACGGGCGTCGCCGATGTCGCAGGTCCAGTCCAGGCCCAGGGCATCGGCGCCGGCATCAGCGATGCTTTCCAGCCACAGGCCGCCGCCCTTGGTGAACAGGATCACCGGCACTTTACGGCCTTCGTGTTCGCGGATCAGGCCGCTGACGATCTTGCGCATGTAGGCCAGGGAGAACTCCTGGTATGCCGCCGCCGACAGGTTGCCGCCCCAGGTGTCGAAGATCTGCACCGCTTGCGCGCCGGCCATGATCTGGCCGTTGAGGTAGGAAATGACCGACTGCGCCAGCTTGTCCAGCAGCAGGTGCATGGCCTGCGGGTTGTCGTAGAGCATGGCCTTGGTCTTGCGGAAGTCTTTCGACGAGCCGCCTTCGACCATGTAGGTGGCCAGGGTCCAGGGGCTGCCGGAGAAGCCGATCAGCGGCACGCGGCCGTTGAGCTCGCGACGGATGGTGCTGACGGCGTCCATCACGTAGCCGAGGTCTTTGTGCGGGTCGGGGATCGGCAGCGCTTCGATGTCAGCCAGGGTGCTGATGACCTTCTTGAAACGCGGGCCTTCGCCGGTCTCGAAGTACAGGCCTTGGCCCATGGCGTCAGGAATGGTGAGGATGTCGGAGAACAGGATGGCCGCGTCCAGCTCTGGATAGCGGTCCAGCGGCTGCAGGGTGACTTCGCAGGCGAACTCCGGGTTCATGCACAGGCTCATGAAGTCGCCGGCCTGGGCGCGGCTGGCGCGGTACTCCGGCAGGTAGCGACCGGCTTGACGCATCATCCACACAGGGGTGACGTCTACGGGTTGCTTGAGCAGGGCACGAAGGAAACGGTCGTTCTTGAGGGCAGTCATGTCGGCATCCGCAAAAAAAGTGCGGGCATTTTCTCAGAGCGCGACGCAAAAGGCACGGAATGAGCCGTGCCTTTTATCTATCGGGTTGATTTACGACAATCTCTTGGGCACATCAAAACCAAAAGTGGGAGGGGGCTTGCCCCCGATTGCAGTGTGTCAGTCTCAGTATCTTTAACTGGACTACCGCTATCGGGAGCAAGCCCCCTCCCACATTTTGGCCACATTTCAAAGATGAAATGGGTCAGACCTGCAGGTAGTCCAGGATGCCTTCGGCGGCGTTGCGACCTTCGAAGATCGCGGTTACCACCAGGTCAGAGCCGCGCACCATGTCGCCACCGGCGAAGATTTTCGGGTTGCTGGTCTGGTGCTTGTACTGGCCCTGTTCCGGGGCGACGACGCGGCCCTGGCTGTCGGTCTGGATGTCGAACTGCTCGAACCACGGTGCCGGGCTTGGACGGAAGCCGAAGGCGATGACCACGGCGTCGGCCGGGATGATCTCTTCGGAGCCCGGGATCGGCTCGGGGCTGCGACGGCCACGGGCGTCCGGTTCGCCGAGACGGGTCTCGACCACCTTCACGCCTTCGACGCGGTCTTCACCGACAATCGCGATCGGCTGGCGGTTGTAGAGGAATTTCACGCCTTCTTCCTTGGCGTTCTTCACCTCTTTGCGCGAGCCGGGCATGTTGGCTTCGTCACGACGATAGGCACAGGTCACCGACTTGGCGCCCTGGCGGATCGAGGTACGGTTGCAGTCCATCGCGGTGTCGCCACCGCCCAGTACCACGACCTTCTTGCCTTTCATGTCGACGAAGTCTTCCGGCGACTTTTCAAAGCCCAGGTTGCGGTTGACGTTGGCGATCAGGAAGTCGAGCGCGTCATACACGCCCGGCAGGTCCTCACCGGCAAAACCGCCCTTCATGTAGGTGTAGGTGCCCATGCCCATGAACACCGCATCGTATTCGGCGAGCAGTTGTTCCATGGTCACGTCTTTGCCGACTTCGGTGTTCAGGCGGAACTCGATGCCCATGCCGGTGAACACTTCGCGACGATTGCTCAGCACGGTTTTTTCCAGCTTGAACTCGGGAATGCCGAAAGTCAGCAGGCCACCGATTTCCGGGTTCTTGTCGAACACCACCGGGGTCACGCCGCCACGCACCAGCACGTCAGCGCAGCCCAGGCCCGCCGGACCCGCGCCGATGATAGCCACGCGCTTGCCGTTCGGCTTGACCTTGGACATGTCCGGACGCCAGCCCATGGCGAACGCGGTGTCGGTGATGTACTTCTCCACCGAACCGATGGTCACCGCGCCGAAGCCGTCGTTGAGGGTGCAGGCACCCTCGCACAGACGGTCCTGCGGGCACACCCGGCCGCAGACTTCCGGCAGGGTGTTGGTCTGGTGCGACAGTTCGGCGGCAGCAAGGATGTTGCCCTCGGCCACCAATTTGAGCCAGTTGGGAATGAAGTTGTGCACCGGGCACTTCCATTCGCAATACGGGTTACCGCACCCCAGGCAGCGGTGGGCCTGATCGGCCGACTGCTGGGGTTTGAAGGGTTCGTAGATTTCCACGAACTCTTTCTTGCGTTGACGCAACAGTTTCTTCTTCGGATCTTTGCGCCCGACATCGATGAACTGGAAGTCGTTATTCAGACGTTCAGCCATGTTAAAACCTCATCAAACTCTTCAGGCGCATATCACTGCGGGTTGGCACGGATGCTGGAAAGCAACGATTTCAGGTTGGCAGCCTTGGGCTTGACCAGCCAGAAACGACGCAGGTAATCATCAAGGTTCTCGGCGAGGTTACGACCCCATTCGCTGCCGGTTTCCTCGACGTACTCATCCAGCACGTGCTGCAAGTGGTTACGGTGGGATTCCATCGCTTCGCCGCTGATCCGCTGGATCTCGACCAACTCGTGGTTGACGCGGTCGACGAAGGTGTTGTCCTGGTCGAGCACGTAGGCGAAACCGCCGGTCATGCCCGAACCGAAGTTGTAGCCGGTCTTGCCCAGTACCGCGACAAAGCCCCCGGTCATGTACTCGCAGCAGTGATCGCCAGTGCCTTCCACCACGGTGTGGGCACCGGAGTTACGCACGGCGAAACGCTCACCGGCAGTACCGGCGGCGAACAGCTTGCCGCCGGTGGCGCCGTACAAGCAGGTGTTGCCGATGATGGCACTGTCCTGGGTCTTGTAGACGCTGCCTTTAGGCGGAACGATCACCAGCTTGCCGCCGGTCATGCCCTTGCCCACGTAGTCGTTGGCGTCACCTTCCAGGTACATGTGCAGGCCGCCGGCGTTCCACACGCCGAAGCTCTGGCCCGCAGTGCCCTTGAAGCGGAAGGTGATCGGCGCCTTGGCCATGCCCTGGTTGCCGTGCTTGCGCGCGATTTCGCCGGAGATGCGTGCGCCGATGGAGCGGTCGCAGTTGCAAATGTCCAGGCTGAATTCGCCACCGCTGGCGTCGTTGATCGACGAAGCGGCCATCTCGACCATCTTCTCGGCCAGCAGGCCTTTGTCGAACGGTGGGTTGCGGTCCACCTGGCAGAATTGTGGCTTGTCTGCCGGGATGTGATCGCTGCCCAACAGCGGCGTCAGGTCCAGGTGTTGTTGCTTGGCGGTCTGGCCTTCGAGGATGTCCAGCAGATCGGTGCGGCCGATCAGCTCTTCGAGGGAGCGCACGCCCAGCTTGGCCAGCCACTCACGGGTTTCTTCGGCGACGTAGGTGAAGAAATTCACCACCATGTCGACGGTGCCGATGTAGTGATCCTTGCGCAGCTTCTCGTTCTGAGTGGCGACGCCGGTGGCGCAGTTGTTCAGGTGGCAGATGCGCAGGTATTTGCAGCCCAGGGCGATCATCGGCGCGGTGCCGAAGCCGAAGCTTTCGGCGCCGAGGATCGCGGCCTTGATCACGTCAAGGCCGGTTTTCAGGCCGCCGTCGGTCTGCACCCGGACTTTGCCGCGCAGGTCGTTGCCGCGCAGGGTCTGGTGGGTCTCGGCCAGGCCCAGTTCCCAGGGTGCGCCGGCGTACTTGATGGAGGTCAGCGGCGAAGCGCCGGTGCCGCCGTCGTAGCCGGAAATGGTGATCAGGTCGGCATAGGCCTTGGCCACACCGGCGGCGATGGTGCCCACGCCGGCTTCCGCCACCAGTTTCACCGAGACCAGGGCCTGCGGGTTGACTTGTTTAAGGTCGAAAATCAGCTGCGACAAGTCTTCGATCGAGTAGATGTCATGGTGCGGCGGTGGCGAGATCAGGGTCACGCCCGGCACCGCATAACGCAGCTTGGCGATCAGACCGTTGACCTTGCCGCCCGGCAGTTGGCCGCCTTCGCCGGGCTTGGCGCCCTGGGCGACTTTGATCTGCAGCACTTCAGCGTTGACCAGGTATTCCGGGGTCACACCGAAACGGCCAGTGGCGACTTGCTTGATTTTCGAACTCTTGATGGTGCCGTAGCGCGCCGGGTCTTCGCCGCCTTCGCCGGAGTTGGAACGCGCCCCCAGGCGGTTCATGGCTTCGGCCAGGGCTTCGTGGGCCTCGGGCGACAAGGCGCCCAGGGAAATACCGGCGGAGTCGAAGCGCTTGAGGACCGATTCCAGCGGTTCGATTTCGCTGATGGCCAGCGGTGTGTCCAGGGTTTTCACCTTGAACAGGTCGCGGATCATCGACACCGGACGGTTATCCACCAGCGCGGTGTATTCCTTGAACTTGGCGTAGTCGCCCTGCTGCACGGCGGCTTGCAGGGTGCTGACCACGTCCGGGTTGTAGGCGTGGTACTCGCCACCGTGGACGAACTTGAGCAGGCCGCCTTGCTGGATCGGCTTGCGCGCGCTCCAGGCTTCGGCCGCCAGGGCTTTCTGTTCGGCTTCGATGTCGACGAAACGCGCACCCTTGATGCGGCTCGGCACGCCACGGAAGCTCAATTCGCAGACTTCTTCCGACAGGCCGATGGCCTCGAACAACTGCGCGCCACGGTACGAAGTGACGGTGGAGATGCCCATCTTCGACAGGATCTTGAGCAGGCCCTTGGTGATGCCTTTGCGGTAGTTCTTGAACACCTCATAGAGGTCGCCCAGCACTTCACCGGTACGGATCAGGTCGCCCAGCACTTCGTACGCCAGGAACGGGTACACCGCCGAGGCGCCGAAACCGATCAGCACCGCGAAGTGATGCGGGTCGCGGGCGGTCGCAGTTTCGACGAGGATGTTGGAGTCGCAGCGCAGGCCTTTTTCGGTCAGGCGGTGGTGCACCGCGCCGGTGGCCAGCGAGGCGTGGATCGGCAGCTTGCCCGGTGCGATGTGACGGTCGGTCAGCACGATCTGGGTACGACCGGCACGCACGGCTTCTTCGGCCTGGTCGGCGACGTTGCGCACCGCGGCTTCAAGGCCGAGGCTCTCGTCGTAGTTCAGGTCGATGATCTGGCGGTCGAAGCCTGGGCGGTCCAGGGTCATCAACGAGCGCCACTTGGCCGGGGAAATGACCGGCGAGCTGAGGATCACGCGGGAAGCGTGATCAGGCGATTCCTGGAAGATGTTGCGCTCGGCACCGAGGCACACTTCCAGGGACATCACGATAGCTTCGCGCAGCGGGTCGATCGGTGGGTTGGTCACCTGGGCGAACTGCTGGCGGAAATAGTCGTACGGCGTGCGCACGCGCTGGGACAGCACGGCCATCGGCGTGTCGTCGCCCATGGAGCCGACCGCCTCGTAGCCTTGCTCGCCGAGCGGACGCAGCACCTGGTCGCGCTCTTCGAACGTGACCTGATACATCTTCATGTACTGCTTGAGCTGGTCGACGTCATAGAACGCCGAACCGTGGTCGTTGTCTTCCATGGTCGCCTGGATGCGCAGGGCGTTCTTGCGCAGCCATTGCTTGTACGGGTGACGGGACTTCAAGCGGTTGTCGATCGCGTCGGTGTCGAGGATCTGCCCGGTTTCGGTGTCCACGGCGAGGATCTGGCCAGGGCCGACGCGGCCTTTGGCAATCACGTCTTCCGGCTGGTAGTTCCACACGCCGATTTCCGACGCCAGGGTGATGAAACCGTTGGTGGTGGTCACCCAACGCGCCGGACGCAGACCGTTACGGTCGAGCAGGCACACCGCGTAGCGGCCGTCGGTCATAACCACGCCGGCCGGGCCGTCCCACGGTTCCATGTGCATCGAGTTGTACTCATAGAACGCCCGCAGATCGGGGTCCATGGTCTCGACGTTCTGCCACGCTGGCGGAATGATCATGCGCACGCCACGGAACAGGTCGATGCCGCCGGTGACCATCAGTTCGAGCATGTTGTCCATGCTGGAGGAGTCGGAGCCGACGCGGTTGACCAGCGGGCCGAGTTCTTCCAGGTCCATCAAATCGTTGGCGAACTTGGTGCGACGGGCCACGGCCCAGTTGCGGTTGCCGGTGATGGTGTTGATCTCGCCGTTGTGGGCGAGGAAGCGGAATGGCTGGGCCAGCGGCCATTTCGGCAGGGTGTTGGTGGAGAAGCGCTGGTGGAACACGCAGATCGCGGTTTGCAGGCGCTCATCGCTCAGGTCTGGATAGAAGGCGGTCAAGTCCGCCGGCATCATCAGGCCTTTATAAATGATGGTCTTGTGGGAAAAGCTGCAGATGTAGTGGTCGGTGTCGGCGGCATTGGACACGGACGAGCGACGACGCGAGGTGAACAGCTTGATCGCCATGTCCTGGTCGCTCAGGCCGTCGCCCGCGATGAACACTTGTTCGATCTGCGGCAGGCGCTCCAAGGCCAGGCGGCCGAGCACGCTGGTGTCGATCGGCACTTTGCGCCAGCCGACGAGCTGCAGGCCGGCGGCGAGGATTTCGCGGTTCATGTGCTCGCGGGCGGCTTCGGCTTTGACCGGGTCCTGGTTGAAGAACACCATGCCCACGGCGTACTGCTTGGGCAGTTCCACCGCGAAATGTTCTTTGGCGATGGCGCGCAGGAACAGGTCGGGCTTTTGAATGAGCAAGCCACAACCGTCACCGGTCTTGCCGTCGGCGTTGATCCCACCGCGGTGGGTCATGCAGGTCAGGGCCTCGATGGCCGTTTGCAAAAGGGTATGACTGGGCTCGCCCTGCATATGGGCAATCAGGCCGAAACCGCAGTTATCCTTGAATTCATCGGGTTGGTACAGACCTGCTTTCATAGACACTTTCTCACCAGGCTGCCTCTTGTACGGAGGCAAATTTCTTTTCAATTCAACCAGTTACCTTCCACACCGAACGTACGCCGGCTTTGCAGGGGCAAAAGGGAGGTCATTGTACACACCGACACAGACGCTCACAAATTTAGCGACGAGATGTCGCAAATCTATGTCGCATTTATGAAAGGTTTAAAACGATATGCTGTGCTAGTCAAAACTTTTTTTAATTTCGACCGCTACGACTCAAAAGCTACTGTGACGCAGACACCACAAAGCGCGCGGCCTTGAGGGCAGCACGCACTTGCGGATTTTTTTGAGGTGCCGGGAGGGGCGGCCTGGGTAAGGCCGCCGGATCTTCAGCGAGTTGTTGCCAGTTCTTGTTGAACGCTGGCAACAGTGCGAGGCCAAGGTTTACCAGCCTGGACCTTCGCTGGCAAGGCCTTGATAGCGGTATCGGCTGCTGCACGGCTGGAGAAGCTGCCGTAAGTGATCACGTAGAGCGGCTTGCCGTTGAGCACTTTCTTGAAGTAACGGTATTCGCCGCCCTGCTCTTTCACGAACGCCTGGGCATTGGCTTCGGAGCTGGTGCCGAGGATCTGCACCACGAAGTTACCGCTCGGCTGGCTGGTATACCAACTGCTGCCGGTGGCGCCGGCCTTGGCGACGGTGGTCGCCGGTTTTTCAACCGGTTTGGCGGCCGGAGCCGGAGCAGGCTTGGCGGCTGGCGCTGGCGCGACCGGCTTGGTCACCGGCGCAGGCTTGGCAGTAGCGACCGTCGGTGCCGGGGTAGGTTTTGCCGCCGGCTGACCCGCTGGCACGCCGGCAGGTGGCGAGGTGGTAGTCACGGTCGGCGGGGTGGCGCTGGAGCCTTCCACCGGCACGCCGTCGTCACCTTCGGAGATGCCACCGGCTTCTTCGGCGAGCGGACCGCGCATCACCGGCTGGCCGACCATCGGCAGGTTGGTCGGTTGACCGGAGTTGGCGAATTCGACGTTTGGCGTGGGCTTGCCCAGTGGCAACTGCGCCTGTTCGGTTGGCGCACCGGCCGTGGTCGGCGCCTTGCTGCGACCCGGGATCAACCAGGCGGCGGCAACGGCAACCACGACAACGGCGGAAATAGCCAATACGTGCTTCTTAGGCATAGTGAACCCCATCTTTGGACGCTTGACCGCAGAGCGGCTAGCAATCATGGCTTCGATCATGGCATCGCGGGCGACCTGATTGATGGTGCCAGGCCAGCCGTCCGAGCTTTCGTGAATATCAGAGATCTGCTGGGCGGAAAAAAGTTCGATACCCTGCCCCGCGCCTTCGAGGCGTTGCGCCAGGTATTCGCGGGTTTCTTCCTCTTCGTAGGGCTGCAACTCGATAACGTGGAACAGCTCCTGATCACCACTGATCTGCTCGAGTTCGGCGATCAACGACGATTCACCGAACAGGAATACATGCGGACGACCTTCCGGCGTACCTGCCGCCAGCGCCAACAACGCTTCCAGGGCGGATTCGTCGAGCTGCTCGGCATCATCCACCAGCAGGTAGACTTCCTGGCCGGTCAGGCCCAGTTGCACAATCTGCTTGAGGATCGCATTCGGCTCGGCGGTGGAGACGTCCAGTGCCTGGGCAACCTGACGCAGCACGCCCGCTGCATCCCCGGCGCCACGGGCCGACACCACCACGCTTTGAACCGACTGCTTGTTGGTACTGGCGACCAGAGCCTGGCGCAGCAGGGTCTTGCCGCTGCCCAGCGGGCCGGTGACGACCAGCAACAGTTGACTGTAGCGCGCGAGGTGGTGCAACTGCCCGAGCACCGACTTGCGCTGCGCGGGGAAAAATTTGAAACCAGGCACCCGTGGGGCAAAGGGGTCGTGGCTTAACTGGTAATGGCCGAGGAACGCCTCGTCGGCATGCAAACTAGTCATCGGGCTCTTATTAACCTTTAAGCTGGGCCAGGGCGCGGTAATCCGCTCCCAGCGTGGCCTGTAGAATCTCTTTCGGATAATCGTCGGTCACCACCGCTTCGCCCATGCGGCGCAGCAGCACCAGTCGCAGTCGACCGTCGATCACTTTCTTGTCTATCGCCATGTGTTCGAGGAAATCCGCCTCGGTCATCTCCTGGGGCGGGATCACCGGCAAACCGGCGCGCTGGAACAGGCGGATACCGCGATCACGCTCCTGGGCGCTGATCCAGCCCAGGCGGTGCGACATCTCCAAGGCCATCACTGTGCCAGCCGCTACCGCTTCCCCATGCAACCACACACCATAGCCCATGTGGGTTTCGATCGCATGGCCGAAGGTGTGGCCCAGGTTCAAGGTAGCCCGTACGCCGGACTCCCGTTCGTCGGCATTGACCACCAACGCCTTGGCGGCGCAGGAGCGGGAAATCGCTTCGGTCAACGCCACCTGGTCGAGGGCGCGCAGTGCGTCCACATGTTCTTCCAGCCAGGTCAGGAACGGCTCGTCGCAGATCAGCCCGTACTTGATGACTTCCGCCAGGCCCGCCGACAGCTCGCGCGGCGGCAAGGTGTTGAGGGTCGCGGTGTCGATCAGTACAGCCTGGGGCTGGTAGAACGCGCCCACCATGTTCTTGCCCAGCGGATGATTGATGCCGGTCTTGCCGCCCACCGACGAGTCGACCTGGGACAACAGGGTTGTCGGTACCTGGATGAAATCCACGCCGCGCTGGTAACAGGCGGCTGCAAAGCCGGCCATGTCGCCGATTACGCCGCCGCCCAGGGCAACCACGGTGGTACGGCGGTCATGGCGTGCTGTGAGCAGGCCATCGAAGATCAGTTGCAGGGTTTCCCAGTTCTTGTGGGCCTCGCCGTCCGGCAAGATCACGGAGATCACCGAGTACGCCGCCAGGCTGCGGCTCAGACGCTCAAGATACAGCGGCGCGACCGTTTCGTTGGAGATGATCGCCACTTGCCGCCCGGCAATATGCGGCGCGAGCAACTCGGGCTGGTCCAACAGACCTTCGCCAATATGGATCGGGTAGCTGCGCTCGCCTAGATCGACCTTAAGTGTCTGCATGTGTCCCCGCGTTAGAGATGTATTGACGACCGGCAACGTCGAGATCAGACGCTGCCTGATGGCTCTACGCCACATCCTGGAGGGTGATGGCGCGCCGCCGAGAATAGCGCATTTCGGCCCTGGCTTTAACGGGGTGGCAGCCGTTGCAGGCGCTCGAGAATGTCGAGCACCACCATCCGGGGTGGCCGCTCATCGGTTTCCACCACCAGATCGGCGATCTCCCGATACAACGGATCGCGCAGCGCCAGCAGATCCCGCAGGGTCTTGGCGGGGTCTGCGGTGCGCAGCAGGGGGCGATTGCGATCGCGGGCAGTACGGCCCACTTGCTGCTCCACCGAAGCATGCAAATAAACCACGCGACCACCGGCACGCAGCGCCCGTCGGTTTTCATCGCGCATCACCGCGCCACCGCCGGTTGCCAATACCACGCCATCGCAGTCGCACAGCTCGGCAATCATTGCCTGCTCGCGATCGCGAAAGCCCAGTTCGCCTTCCTTATCGAAGATCCATGGGATATTGGCACCCGTGCGCAATTCAATTTCCTTGTCGGAATCTTTGAATGGCAGGCGCAGCTCTTTGGCCAGCAAACGGCCGATGGTGCTTTTTCCAGCGCCCATCGGTCCTACAAGAATCAAATTTCGCACAGAATCAACGACTCACAGCAATCGCCTGGTTATTCATAATACGCGGAGTCAGGAATACCAGCAGCTCGGATTTTTTCTCCGCCAGCACATCGCGCCGGAAAAGGCGGCCAAGATACGGCACATCGCCAAAAAATGGCACTTTATCTACCACTTTGCTTTGGGTATTGGAGAAAACGCCGCCGATGACGATGGTCTCGCCATCCTTGACCAGCACCTTGGCGTTGACCTCGTTTTTCTTGATGGGCGGTATGTCGTTGAGTTTGTTGAGGTAGTCGGGCTCATCCTTGGTGACCTTGACCTCCATGATCACCCGGTCGTCGGGGGTGATCTGCGGGGTGACTTCCAGCGACAGCGAGGCCTCCTTGAACGACACGGAAGTGGCGCCACTGGAGCTGGACTCCTGATAGGGAATCTCAGTGCCCTTGAGGATGCGCGCGGTTTCCTTGTCGGAGGTAACCACCTTGGGCTGCGAGACGATTTCGCCGTTACCGGTTTTCTCCATGGCGTTCAGTTCAAGGTCCAACAGCAGGTTGTCGGTGATAAAGGCAATGCCCAGGCCGGAAGTGCCGCCGAGCGCCCCCACGTCGACAAAGGGCGAACTGGGTGGGTTTTGCGGTGGTTCCGCGCCGTCGGCCAGGGGTTTCTGCAGGCCGCCGGCGCCCCAGTTCCCGCGATTGATCCGCCCACCCCAGCGCACCCCCAGACTTTTGTCGTAGTCGACATTAGCCTCGACAATCCGCGCCTCGATCATCACCTGGCGCACCGGCACGTCCAATTGCGCCACGATCCGCCGCAGCTCCTCCAGCCGTTCGCCGGTCTGGTAGGCAAGGATGTTATTGGTGCGGTCGTCCACTGCCACCGAGCCCCGCTCGTCGGTGCTGCCCTCAAGGCCGGTCACCGACTGGAACAGCTCGGCCAGGTCTGCTGCCTTGGCGTAATTGACCTGCAACAGCTCCCGGCGCAAGGGCGCCAGTTCAGCCATTTGCTTGCGCGACTCCAGGGTCAACAGTTCGCGGGCGGCCAACTCCTCGGCCGGCGCCACCAGCAATACGCCAGCCTTGACCCGCTTATCCAGGCCTTTGGCTTGCAGCACCAGGTCCAGCGCCTGGTCCCAGGGCACATCCTTGAGGCGCAGGGTGATCGCGCCCTGCACATCGTCGCTGGCCACCAGGTTGAGGCCCGCCACGTCGGCGATCTGCTGCAACGCAGTGCGCAACTCGATGTTCTGGAAGTTGAGGTTCAGCGTGTCGCCGGTATAGGTACCTGATGCCACGCCGCCGGGAGGCGGCAACTGGATAAGATCCACACGATTGGGCACAGCGGTAGCCATCGGTGCTGTGAACGCTATCCATAGCGCCACACCGAAGGACAGGAAAGTCCTTTTCATTGAGTTGATTCCGTTATGAGTTGACGTTTAACACCAGGGTTCGCGAGCGCTCCAGCCAGGCGCCCTGTTCATCGGGGAACAGCTCCACCAGTTCAATATGCCCATCATGGATGGCCGTGACCCGACCGTGGTCCGGCCCCAGGTAGTCGCCGACCGCCAGCCGGTGCACTTGCGATGCCACGCGCAACAGGGCAAAAGTGCGCAGACCGCGAGACAGCGTGCCGACCATTTCAAACCGATCCACCGCCAGGCGTTCCAGCATTCCACGCGGCCGGGTGAGATCCGGCGCCTGGGCCAGTCGCCCCGATGGGTGATCGACCTGAGCAGCGAACGGCTGAAAGGGATCGCGCAGCCCGGAGGCGTCGTAGACGAAAGGCGACCCCTGAACGGCAAGCCGCCCGCCTTGCTGTGCATGCCAGTACGTCTTGACCAGCAGATCAAGGCACACCAGCTTGCCATCACGGCGCAAGGAGATATCGTGCACCGTGGCGATTCGCGACAGGCCACCCAGGCCGCTCACGAACGTCGCCAGGTCGTGATAAGCCCCCGCCACGCCGATTTGCACCGACCGCTCACTATGGAAAGGACCAGATTGCTCGTCCATCGGGACAACGCTCTCGACCAGCAAACCATTGGCCTGCGCCAACCGGGCAATGTCCTCCAGCAAGCGGGGCATTTCCGACGCCCTCGGCAACTGCCGCATAAGCTCGTCAGCCTTGGCCTGGTCAAGCTGAAGCCGGTGTGTTCGCTCCTCAAGGCTGGCAGCCAACGCTGTCTTTTGCGCCAGTTGCACTCGCAGCGCCGCTTCCTGTGCCTCGGCCTGGCGCAACTGCTCACGCGATGGGTTCAGGTACGCAAGATTACCCACCACCAGCACCACGGCGGCCAGCGCACAGCCCAACAGCGCCTTGCCAGGCAGAGGCCAATTTGCAGCGTTGTGAGCGAGGGCGGAAAGGTCGAGCCTGGGCAGGCTCATGGCTGGGCCTCGGAGGACTCCGCCTGATGCACCATCAGTTGGAATTCATTCTGACCGTTTGCGCCGTCAGTCCGCACCTGTTGCAGCCGAGCGCTGTGGGAGCCCTCGGATGCCTCCAGGCTGCGCATCAACCGGGCGATGTCCTGGCTGGATTCAGCAGTGCCGCGGATACTCACCGTATCGCCCTTGGCCACCACTTCATGCAGGTGCACACCCTCGGGCATCGCACGTGCCAATTGGTCCAACAACTGCGCCCCGGACGAGCGGCCATCGTGCAGGTCCTGCATGACCTTCATGCGCTGGGCCAATTGCTGGCTTTGCTCCTGCAGGTCGTCGATGGTCTTGATGCGCGCATCCAGAACCTCGACGTCCTTGCCCAAGTAGTCGTTGCGCGTCACTTGCCGGTCAATCGCCTGATCGATCACCTGGTCCGCCAGCCACACGGTCGCAAGCGCCACAGCGGCAAATGCCAGCAACAGCGCAAGAAAATACTTGCGCCGCCGCTCCACCAGCGCCTGGCGCCAAGGCAACAGATTGATTCGTGTCTTCAAGCGAAACTCCTCAGGGCCAACCCGCAAGCAATTCCCATCCCCGGGGCATCCACGGCCCATTGTGCGCCATCGACTCGAAAGCCCGGCGTGAAGCTGGCGAAATCCTGACCGCAAGCGCGCGCTAATGCAAATGCTTCGATGTCCACTACCTTCGCCACCAACCCGGCCAAGGCT
Organism: Pseudomonas sp. MPB23; assembly: GCF_046605395.1. Lineage (NCBI taxonomy): Bacteria > Pseudomonadati > Pseudomonadota > Gammaproteobacteria > Pseudomonadales > Pseudomonadaceae > Pseudomonas > Pseudomonas sp. MPB23. Next base: position 365,243 of record NZ_CP176771.1, read on the forward strand.
AACACCGCTTCGCGGGCTTCCACCTGCTCATTCAGGCAAGCCGCCAGTAACACCTGTACCCGCGCCGGTTCCTGGGCCGACGGGCCCTGAACCTGAAAATCGATGGCCACGTCGTCCAGTGGATACGGAATGTACTGGTCCGCTTCCATCTGGATCATCCAGGCCATCTCGTCCTCCGTGAGCCCGGCCTCCATCTCGATGACGTGCGTGATCACCGATGGCCCGGCCACCGCAACCGCAGCGCCCCGGGCCGAGGTGCGCAGCCGCGATAACGCGGTCTGCAAGGCTCGCCCCACGCCCTCGATATCCAGCACTGCACCGTCGACCACCGCGTGGGCGGGCAGCGCTTGCGTGATATAGCCCTGAATGCTGTAACCGGTGGCCGAACGGCCCAGTTCCACCAACCGGATGGCCGTGTCATTGATATCGACGCCCAGCAGGCTGTCGACTTTTCTCCGGAAAAATCCTTTTCCCATAAAACTCCCCAAAACTTTGCCTGTCATACCGCCTGGTTACCGTTGAGCAGCCTGCATTCGGTCGACTTGTCGAAGAGCCGCGAATGACGCCCCAAGCCGAAAATGCTTTAATGCCCAGCGTTTTTTCCCGCTTTTTATCTGCAGCTCGGGTTGATCCATCGTTTGCCATGCATGCCCCGACGCCTAACCCATTCTTTTCTCTGGAAATCCAAAAGCCTTGATTCGTCTGCTGAAGTTTTTCGGGTACTCCATTGTCGCGATCGTCTGCGGGCTGCTGCTCGTACTCAGCGGGGCCTACCTCTACCTTAGTCCGGGTTTGCCCTCCGTAGAGGCCCTCAGAAGTATCCAGTTGCAGATTCCTTTACGGGTCTACAGCAGCGACGAAAAACTGATCGCGGAGTTCGGCGAAATGCGCCGCACACCGATCCGTTTTGCCGACATTCCACCCAATTTCATCAGCGCCCTGCTGTCGGCCGAAGACGATAATTTCGCCAACCACTATGGCGTCGACCCCAGCAGCCTGGTGCGCGCGGCCACGCAATTGGTAAAAAGCGGACACATTCAATCCGGCGGCAGCACCATCACGATGCAGGTGGCGAAGAACTTCTTCCTCACCAGCGAGCGCAGCTTTTCGCGTAAAGCCACCGAGATCCTCCTGGCCCTGCAGATCGAACGCCAACTGACCAAGGACGAGATCCTTGAGCTGTACGTCAACAAGATCTACCTGGGCAATCGCGCCTACGGGATCGAGGCGGCCTCCCAGGTGTACTACGGCAAGTCGATCCGTGACGCCAGCCTGGCGCAGATGGCAATGATCGCCGGCCTGCCCAAGGCGCCGTCGCGCTTCAACCCCCTGGCCAACCCGGCGCGCAGCAAAGAGCGTCGCGACTGGATCCTGGGGCGCATGTACAAGCTGGGCAAAATCGACCAGGCGGCTTACGAAAGTGCCGTGGCCGAGCCGCTGAACGCCAGCTACCACGTGCCGACGCCGGAAGTGAATGCACCGTACATCGCTGAAATGGCGCGTGCCGAGATGGTCGGCCGTTACGGTAGCGACGCCTACACCGAAGGTTTTCGCGTGACCACCACCGTTCCGAGCGACTTGCAGGAAATCGCCAATGACGCGGTGCATTCCGGCCTGATCACCTACGATCAGCGCCACGGCTATCGCGGCCCCGAGTCGCGCCTGCCGGGCAAGACCCTCAGCGCCTGGACCACCGAACTGGGCAAACAGCGCGCGATCAGTGGCCTGGAGCCGGCCATCGTCACCCAAGTGAAGAAGGATGGTGTGCAGGTGCTGACCCGCACCGGCGAAGCCCATGTGTCATGGGACAGCATGAAGTGGGCACGCCCATTCCTGAACACCAACAGCATGGGCCCGATGCCCAAGCAGCCGTCGGATGTCGCTCAAGTGGGCGACCTGATCCGCGTGCAGCGCCAGAAGGACGACAGCCTCAAATTCAGCCAGGTGCCACTGGCCCAGGGCGCCCTGGTGTCGCTGGACCCGCAGAACGGCGCGATCCGCGCCCTGGTCGGCGGCTTTGCCTTCGAGCAGAGCAACTACAACCGCGCGACCCAGGCCAAACGTCAGCCGGGTTCGAGCTTCAAGCCGTTCATCTACAGCGCCGCCCTGGATAACGGCTACACCGCCGCCAGCCTGGTCAACGACGCGCCGATCGTGTTCGTCGACGAATACCTGGACAAAGTCTGGCGCCCGAAGAACGACACCAACACCTTCCTCGGCCCGATCCGCATCCGCGAGGCGCTGTACAAGTCGCGCAACCTGGTGTCGATCCGCCTGCTGCAAGCGATGGGCGTGGGCAAGACCATCGACTACATCACGCGCTTTGGTTTCAACAAGGCGGACCTGCCGCCGAACCTGTCCCTGGCCCTGGGCACCGCGACCCTCACGCCGATGGAAATCGCCACCGGCTGGAGCACGTTTGCCAACGGCGGCTATAAGATCACGCCGTACCTGATCGACAAGATCGAAAGCCGCAATGGCGACACCCTGTTCACCGCCAATCCGCCTCGCGTGCCGGGGGATGTGGTCAACGGCATAGTAGCCACTGATGGCCTGGCGGCGCCGAGCAATGGCGGCATCACCATCGAGCCGACCCCAGGCGCAGTTCCAGCCACTAATAGCGCCGCACCGACCGAGCCACAAGCGCCTGCGGTCGCCGAGCGCATCGTGGATGGCCGTACCACCTATATCCTCAACAGCATCCTCGAGGACGTGATCAAGAAGGGCACCGGCCGACGTGCCATGGCCCTGGGCCGTGCGGACATCGCGGGCAAGACCGGTACCACCAACGAATCCAAGGATGCCTGGTTCTCCGGCTATAACGCCGACTACGTGACCACCGTGTGGACCGGCTACGACCAGCCGGAAAGCCTCGGTCGCCGCGAGTTCGGCGGCACCGTCGCGCTGCCGATCTGGATGAGTTACATGGGCGCGGCCTTGAAGGACAAGCCGCTGCACACCCAGCCGGAACCGGAAGGCATTCTCAGCCTGCGGATCGACCCGGTCAGCGGTCGCGCAGCGTCGCCGAGCACGCCGAACGCCTACTTCGAACTGTTCAAGAGCGAAGACACGCCGCCGTCGATCAACGAGCTGGGCAATGGCGTAGCACCGGGCAGCCCGCTGCCGGCGGATGAGGCGGCGCCGATCGACCTGTTCTAAACCGATGCGGATCTGCACAAGGCTTGAGTCAATCGCCACACAGCAAAAAGCCCCGACTCGCAAGAGCCGGGGCTTTTTGTTGGTGCGCTACAACGGCTTAGCCGTTGAACACATCATCCACGCTTTGCAGCGGGTAGTTTTTCGGGTACGGCAGGGTGGCCACACCGGTCTCGATCGCGGCTTTGGCCACGGCGTCGGAGATCACGGTGATCAGGCGCTTGTCCATTGGCTTCGGAATGATGTACTCACGACCGAATTCCAGCTTGGCGCCACCGTAGGCGTCGCACACCTCCTGAGGCACCGGCAGCTTGGCCAGTTCACGCAGGGCGTTGGCGGCCGCCACTTTCATTTCTTCGTTGATGCGCTTGGCGCGAACGTCCAGGGCACCACGGAAGATGAACGGGAAGCCCAGCACGTTGTTGACCTGGTTCGGGTAGTCCGAACGGCCGGTGGCCATGATCACGTCGCTACGGGTGGCGTGTGCCAGCTCTGGCGCGATTTCTGGGTCCGGGTTGGAGCAGGCGAACACGATCGGGTTGGGCGCCATGGCTTTCAGGCCTTCGGCGCTCAGCAGGTTCGGGCCGGACAGACCGACGAACACGTCGGCACCGTCCAGGGCTTCAGCCAGGGTGCGCTTGGAGGATGGGTGGGCAAACATCGCCTTGTACTGGTTCAGGTCGGTACGCTCGGACTGGATCACGCCCTTGCTGTCGACCATGTAGACGTTCTCCAGCTTGGCACCCATGCTGATGATCAACTTCATGCAGGAGATGGCCGCAGCGCCGGCGCCCAGGCAGACGATCTTGGCGTCAGCCAGGGTTTTTCCAACGATTTCCAGGGCGTTGATCATGCCGGCGGCGGTGACGATTGCAGTACCGTGCTGGTCATCGTGGAAGACCGGAATGTCGCACTGCTCGATCAGGGCCTTTTCGATCTCGAAGCACTCAGGTGCCTTGATGTCTTCCAGGTTGATGCCACCGAAGGTGATGGAAATGCGCTTCACGGTGTCGATGAAAGCCTGAGGGCTCTCGGAATCGACTTCGATGTCGAAAACGTCAATACCGGCAAAGCGCTTGAACAGCACGCCCTTACCTTCCATGACGGGCTTAGATGCCAATGGGCCGAGGTTGCCCAGGCCGAGAATCGCGGTGCCATCGGAAATCACTGCAACCAGGTTGCCTTTGCCGGTGTACTTGTACGCCAGCTCAGGGTCACGGGCGATTTCACGTACGGGCTCGGCAACGCCAGGGCTGTAGGCCAGCGACAGGTCGCGGGCGGTGGCGGTGGCTTTGGTGAGCTCTACACTCAGCTTTCCTGGACGAGGATGGGCATGATATTCGAGAGCGGCAGTTTTCAAATCAGACATATCGGCATTCCGCTTTTACTGTTGGTCGACGGACCGCCGAGGATACTCGTGTCGTAAAGCCCCTACAAGACTGTGCCGCCACCGGTGTCAAGCGCCCAACACTACGACTTTCGGCCAAGAGTCACGGGATACAAGGGCTAAACTGTTCACAATCGATTAAAAAAATGTCTACAGTTTTTTCTCAAGGCGCCGCTTTCAGCATGCCAGGATCGGTCAGCGGCAGAAGCCAGCGAGCCTGAGCGTTTTTCCGGCCACCGTGCCGCGAGCGATCCAGCACCCAACCACGCGCCTCGATTACACGCCCTTGCAGACCATTAAGCATGGCCGCGTCGAATTGGCTGACCTGATCGGATGCAATGCGTAATACCAGTGCCCCCTGCAATTCGATCCAGATACCGCCGCGATTGCGTTCGATCTTACTGACCTGCCCACTGACCACGGCGAACCCGGAACGCTTGAGCTGCGCCACGGTTTGCACCGGCGATTGGCGCCACACGCCGAGACGCGCCTGGCGAGCGGCGTTTTCCGCGGCCTGCTGGCAGGTGACGAGATCGACGTTCGGCGCCACCCCCACCTGGAACCCCAGGCCTTCGGCCAGGAGCCGCGCCTCAAGGTTCTCGCCATTGGCGCCATAGAGATGGGCCAGGGTGCGACCGTAGCGATCTTGAGACTCACGCCCCGGCACCAGACCCACTCGCCCATCGCTGGCCGCCACCAGTGCCTGCAGGCGCTGGCGGGCGGCAACCGCGAACGGCTCGTCGGCGCGGCCTTTCCTGGCGGTTTCCGGCGCATTGATGCCGATCATCCGCACGCTACGGCCATCCTTGAGGCGCACCGTGTCGCCATCCACCACACGCTGCACCTCCACGCGGGCCAGGGTCGCCGGTGCGGGGCAAAATACCTCGCCCTGGGCGGTCGACAGCCAAATCGCGGGCACAAAAAAGGCGCCCGCCAGGGACGCCTTTTTCAACAGCTGGCAAAAGCCCATAAGGCTTTTGAGCCTTACTCTGCTGGAGTAGCAGCAGGCTTCTTGCCGAAAGCACCAAAGCGATCTGCGAAGCGCTGTACACGGCCGCCGGTGTCCAGAGTTTTCTGCTTACCGGTGTAGAACGGGTGGCACTCGTTGCATACGTCAGTACCCAGTGGCTTGCACAGGTTCGAACGAGTTTCGAACTTGTTGCCGCAGCTGCAGGTTACTTCGATGGTTTCGTACGCTGGATGGATATCGGCTTTCATGGTGACTTCCTCGGGCTAGCGTGCCGCCACTCGACACTATTGTCGAATACCGCACGTAATTAGGCCGCGGATTCTACCAGACCTTTTTAAACGCGCAAGCGGTGGCATCGATCGCTTGCCCACATAAGCGCGCCTTTCATCAGAAATCCCCGGCATACCCAAGGCTCCGCCTGTCTGCTAGGCTCCCGCCCCTGCGCCACCGCCTACCTTTATAGATGAGACCCCCGCGTGCCCGACGCCATCCTGCGCCTCGCCCTGCCCTCGCCCCTGCGCCGCCTGTTCGATTACCGGGCGCCGGCCGGCGTGCTGCGCGCGCAGTTGCTGCCGGGCATGCGCGTGCGCGTGCCCTTTGGCCGGCGGGAAATGATCGGCATCCTGGTGGAAGTCACCGACCACAGCGAAGTGCCAGCGGAAAAACTCAAACCGGCGGTGGCCATCCTCGATGCCACGCCACCGCTGCCGCCGGCACTGTTCAAGCTGTGCCTGTGGACCGCCCAGTATTACCAGCACAGCCTGGGCGACACCCTGAGCTGGGCGCTGCCGGTGTTGCTGCGCCAGGGCGAGCTGGCCGAAGCGCGCCAGGAGCGTTTCTGGTCGATGGTGCCCGGCGCGCACCTCGACGACCCGCGCATCGCCCGCGCGCCGCGCCAGCGTGAAGCCTTGGCGACCCTGGCCCAACATCCCCATGGCGTGGCCCATCAGCTATTGAGCAAGCTGATGCTGAACAAAGACAGCCTTGACCTGCTGCTGGCCAAAGGCCTGGTGCAAGTCGAGGTCCGCAAGCACGCCCCGGACCCGCGCCATGAACACTGGCTGGCCCAACCGGAATTGCCGCTGAACCCCGAACAACGCGCCGCTTATGAAGCGATCCGCGCCGGCTTCGACAGTTTCCATGCGTTCCTGCTGGCCGGCGTCACCGGCAGCGGCAAGACCGAAGTCTATTTGCAACTGATCCGCGAAACCCTGCAGGCCGGCAAACAGGCGCTGGTGCTGATCCCCGAGATCAACCTGGGACCGCAGACCCTGGCGCGTTTCGAACAACGCTTCAACGCACGCATCGCCCTGGTGCACTCGGCGGTCAACGACCGTGAACGCCTGGAGTCGTGGCTGGCGGCGCGGGATGGCGAGGCCGACATCATCATCGGCACCCGTTCGGCGCTGTTCACGCCGATGAAAAACCCCGGCCTGATCATCGTCGACGAGGAGCACGACGGCTCCTATAAACAGCAGGAAGGCCTGCGCTACCACGCCCGCGACCTGGCGCTGGTGCGCGCACGCCAGGAAGACATTCCGATCGTGCTGGGCTCGGCCACGCCGTCCCTGGAAAGCCTGCACAACGCCTACACCGGGCGTTATGGGCTCCTACGCCTGAACGAGCGCGCCGGCGGCGCCAAACAGCCGCGCTTCCTGCGCCTGGACGTCAAAAGCCGCCCGCTGGACAGCGGCATTTCCGGGCCGATGCAGCAAGCCATCGGCCAGACCCTTGCCGCCGGCCAGCAGGTATTGGTGTTTCTCAACCGCCGCGGCTTCGCACCGACTTTGCTGTGCCATGACTGCGGCTGGATGTCCGAGTGCGAGCGCTGCGATGCGCGCATGACCGTGCACCAGCGCCACGGCGAATTGCGCTGCCACCATTGCGGCCATGTGGAGCGCATACCGCGCCACTGCCCGCAATGCGGCAAGGTCGACCTGCGCCCGGTCGGCGCGGGCACCGAGCGCGCCGAAGAGCGCCTGGGGATTCTGTTCCCGGACTACCCGGTGCTGCGGGTCGACCGCGACAGCACCTCGCGCAAAGACGCAATGAACCAGTTGTTCACCACCATCCAGAAGGGCCAGCCGTGCATTCTGGTGGGCACGCAGATGCTTGCCAAAGGCCATCACTTTCCACGGGTCACCCTGGTGTCGATCCTGGATGCCGACGGCGGCCTGTTCTCCGGCGACTTCCGCGCCAGCGAGCGCATGGCGCAGTTGATCGTGCAGGTCGCCGGGCGCGCCGGGCGTGCCGAGGAGCCGGGCAAGGTGATTATCCAGACGCACCTGGCCGATCACCCGCTGCTGATTCAACTGACAGAACAAGGCTACTTTGCCTTCGCCGAACAGGCCTTGAGCGAGCGCCGCGCCGCCGGCCTGCCGCCCTTTGCGCACCTGGCGCTGCTGCGCGCCGAGGCTCACAAGCCGGGGCAGGCCGAAGGGTTTCTCGATGAAGCCTGCAGCGCCGCTGAACGTTTGCTCGGTGAGCTGGGTCTGAGCGGCATCGAATTGCTCGGCCCGGTGCCGGCGCCCATGGAACGCCGCGCCGGGCGTTATCGTGCTCAGCTACTCTTGCAAGCCACCTCCCGTGCGCCACTGCATCGGCTGTTAAGTAGCTGGTTGCTTGCCCTGGAGCAAATGCCCAGCGGTCGCCAGGTGCGATGGTCATTGGATGTGGACCCGGTCGACCTGTACTAGCCCTGTAGGAACGAGCTTGCTCGCTCCCACAGTGGGCAGGATGCCCTTAAAGAGCCCCGCAGGTCTGGAACGGTTGGCAAGCCCGCCCTCGCCACGGATAATGCCGAGTTTTTCCACCTGCGCATCGCGCGCCGCCGCTTGCGGTCGAAAGAGAACACCATGAAAGACACCATTCGCCAGTTGATCCAACAAGCCCTCACCCAACTCGTCAACGAAGGTGTGTTGCCTGAAGGCCTGACGCCGGCGATCCAGGTGGAAAACACCCGCGACAAGACCCACGGCGACTTCGCCAGCAACATCGCGATGATGCTGGCCAAGCCGGCCGGCATGAAGCCGCGCGACCTGGCGGAGAAAATCATCGCCGCGCTGCCGGCCGACCCGCAGGTGAGCAAGGCCGAAATCGCCGGCCCTGGCTTCATCAACGTCTTCCAGAACACCCAGGCCCTGGCTACGCGCCTGGACGTCGCCCTGGCCGACGCCAAAATCGGTGTGCGCAAGGCCGGCGCCAGCCAGCGCGTGGTCATCGACCTGTCAGCGCCGAACCTGGCCAAAGAGATGCATGTCGGCCACCTGCGTTCCACCATCATCGGCGACGGCGTGGCGCGGGTGCTGGAGTTCCTCGGCGACACCGTGATCCGTCAGAACCACGTGGGCGACTGGGGTACCCAGTTCGGCATGCTGATGGCCTACCTGCAGGAAAACCCGATCACCAGCAACGAGCTGTCGGACCTGGAGAACTTCTACCGCGCCGCCAAGAAGCGCTTCGACGAATCCGCAGAATTCGCCGACCGCGCCCGTGGCCTGGTGGTCAAGTTGCAAGCCGGCGACACCGAATGCCTGGAATTGTGGAGCCGCTTCCGCGATATCTCGCTGGCCCACTGCCAGAAAATCTACGAACTGCTCAACGTCAAACTGACCATGGCCGACGTGATGGGCGAAAGCGCCTACAACGATGACCTGATCAATGTGGTCAACGACCTCAAGGCCAAGGGCCTGCTGGTCGAGAGCAACGGCGCGCAGTGCGTGTTCCTCGAAGAATTCAAGACCGCCGACGGCGAGCCGCTGCCGGTGATCATCGTCAAGGCCGATGGCGGCTACCTGTATGCCACCACCGACCTGGCCGCCGTGCGCTACCGCAGCGGCGTGCTCAAGGCCGATCGCGCGCTGTACTTCGTCGACCAGCGCCAGGCCCTGCACTTCCAGCAGGTGTTCGAAGTGGCGCGCCGCGCCGGTTTCGTCACCCATCCGATGCACATGGAACACATGGGGTTCGGCACCATGAACGGCGCCGATGGCCGCCCGTTCAAGACCCGCGACGGCGGCACCGTGAAGCTGATCGACCTGCTCAACGAAGCCCAGGAACGTGCCTACACCCTGGTGAAGGAAAAGAACCCGGAACTGGCCGAAGCCGACCTGCGCAACATCGCCCGCGTGGTGGGCATTGGCGCGGTGAAATACGCCGACCTGTCCAAGCACCGCACCAGCGACTACAGCTTCAACTTCGAATTGATGCTCAACTTTGAAGGCAACACCGCGCCGTACCTGCTGTACGCCTACACCCGCGTGGCCGGGGTGTTCCGCAAGCTGGGCAAGGACTTCAGCGAAGTCCAGGGGCAGATCAACCTGGAGGCACCGCACGAACAGGAGTTGGCCGCCAAGCTGGCGCAATTCGGTGAAGTGCTGAACAGCGTCGGCGAGAAAGGCACACCGCATATCCTCTGCACCTACCTGTACGAAGTCGCCGGGTTGTTCTCCAGCTTCTACGAGAACTGCCCGATCCTCACCGCCGACGACGAAGCCCAGAAGCAAAGTCGCCTGCGCCTCGCCGCACTGGCTGGACGGACCCTCAAGCAAGGCCTGGAACTGTTGGGCCTGGAAACCCTGGAGCGTATGTAAGTTGGCTGCCAAGAAAAAACCTGCACCCAAGCGCGGCGCGAGCCGCTACCAGGCCCCGGCAAAGAAGCCGATCCCGGGCTGGTTGTGGATGGCCATCGGCCTCACGGTCGGCGCGTTTATTGTGTTCCTGATGAAGCTGGACCCCGGCCAGGGCGATGATGTCAAACGGGTCAAACAGGAACAGCAGAAGGCCACCAAAATGGCCGAAGCCAACAAGACCACGCCAAGCCCGACGGCGCCGGTGAAGCCGAAATACGACTTCTACACGCTGCTGCCGGAATCGGAAGTGATCGTGCCGCCGGACGCCGTGCCGGAGAAAACCCTGCCGACGCCGCAGGTACCGACTACCCCGGTAACCCCGGCGGAAGCCGCGAAAATCGACACCGCACGCGCCCAGGCCGCGTTGGCCGGGATTACCCCGCCACCGCCACCACCGGTTGCAACCACCAAGGCGGCGCCGGTGACCCGGTTTTTCCTGCAGGCGGGCTCGTTCCCGAAACAGGCGGATGCGGATCGCGTGCGCGCGCAGATCATTCTGCTGGGCCAGGCGGTCACGGTGGAATCCGGCACGGTGAAGGATGCGACCTGGTATCGCGTGTTGGTGGGCCCGTTCAGCAACCGCGAACAACTGACCGTGGCACAGAAGCAATTGGCCGGCGCAGGTTTTAGCAACCTGTTGTTACAACAGCGCCAGAGCCGCTGACTCGGGCTCAACGCCGATCAAAATGTGGGAGGGGGCTTGCTCCCGATGGCAGTAGGTCAGTCAACATTGTCGGCGACTGATACACCGCTATCGGGAGCGATCCCCCTCCCACATGGGTTTTGGAGTGTTCCTGAAAGGGTGTAAGACCAATAGCCACCATTCGTCCGTACCAACCTCTCAAGGTTGAAATCCCCCCCACCACCCCCATATGAGTTCCCACCAGGGCATTTTCGCCCCGCTGCGTGGAGACTCTCCCCTTGACCACCATCGTTTCAGTACGTCGCCACGGCAAAGTCGTCATGGGCGGCGACGGCCAGGTTTCCCTGGGTAATACCGTGATGAAAGGCAACGCCAAGAAAGTGCGTCTCCTCTACCACGGCCAGGTACTGGCTGGTTTCGCCGGCGCGACTGCCGATGCCTTCACCCTGTTCGAGCGTTTCGAAGGCCAGTTGGAAAAACACCAGGGCCACTTGGTTCGCGCCGCCGTCGAACTCGCCAAAGAATGGCGCACCGACCGCTCCCTCAGCCGCCTCGAAGCCATGCTGGCCGTGGCCAACAAGGATGCGTCCCTGATCATCACCGGTAACGGCGATGTGGTTGAGCCTGAGCATGGCCTGATCGCCATGGGCTCCGGCGGTGGCTTTGCCCAAGCGGCGGCCAGCGCACTGTTGAAGAAAACCGACCTGTCGGCCCGGGAAATCGTCGAGACCGCCCTGGGTATCGCCGGCGATATCTGCGTGTTCACCAACCACAACTTCACCATTGAGGAGCAGGACCTCGCCGAGTAAGCCGCAGGCTTATTACCGCTTGAGGACCGCCAAACATTATGTCCATGACTCCCCGCGAAATCGTCCATGAACTCAATCGCCATATCATCGGCCAGGACGATGCCAAGCGCGCCGTTGCCATCGCGCTGCGTAACCGCTGGCGCCGGATGCAACTGCCCGAAGAACTGCGCGTTGAAGTAACGCCCAAGAACATCCTGATGATCGGCCCGACCGGCGTCGGTAAAACCGAGATCGCCCGGCGCCTGGCCAAGCTGGCCAATGCCCCGTTCATCAAGGTCGAAGCGACCAAATTCACCGAAGTCGGGTATGTCGGTCGCGATGTCGAATCGATCATCCGCGACCTGGCCGACGCCGCCCTCAAGCTGCTGCGCGAACAGGAAATGACCAAGGTCAGCCTGCGCGCCGAAGACGCCGCCGAAGAACGCATCCTCGACGCCCTGCTGCCACCGGCACGCATGGGTTTCAACGAAGACGCCGCACCGGCCTCGGACTCCAACACCCGCCAGCTATTCCGCAAGCGCCTGCGTGAAGGCCAGTTGGACGACAAGGAAATCGAGATCGAAATCGCCGAAGTCTCCGGCGTCGACATTTCCGCGCCACCTGGCATGGAAGAAATGACCAGCCAGTTGCAGAACCTGTTCGCCAACATGGGCAAGGGCAAAAAGAAAAACCGCAAGCTCAAGGTGAAGGAAGCGCTGAAACTGGTGCGCGACGAAGAAGCCGGGCGCCTGGTCAATGAGGAAGAACTCAAGGCCAAGGCCCTGGAAGCGGTCGAGCAGCACGGCATCGTGTTTATCGACGAGATCGACAAAGTGGCCAAGCGCGGCAACTCCGGTGGCGTCGATGTGTCCCGCGAAGGCGTGCAGCGCGACCTGCTGCCGCTGATCGAAGGCTGCACCGTCAACACCAAGCTGGGCATGGTCAAGACCGACCACATCCTGTTTATCGCTTCCGGCGCATTCCACCTGAGCAAGCCAAGCGACCTGGTGCCGGAACTGCAAGGCCGCCTGCCGATTCGCGTGGAGCTCAAGGCGCTGACCCCAGGCGACTTCGAGCGCATCCTCAGCGAGCCGCACGCCTCGCTCACCGAGCAGTACCGTGAGCTGCTGAAAACCGAAGGCCTGGGCATCGAGTTCCTGCCGGACGGTATCAAGCGCCTGGCGGAGATCGCCTGGCAGGTCAACGAGAAGACCGAGAACATCGGTGCCCGTCGCCTGCACACCCTGCTGGAGCGACTGCTTGAGGAAGTGTCCTTCAGCGCCGGCGACCTGGCCGGCGCGCAGAACGGTGAAGCAATCAAGATCGACGCCGACTACGTCAACAGCCACTTGGGCGAATTGGCGCAGAACGAAGATCTGTCTCGCTATATCCTGTAAGTCATACACAGAACTGCTTTGATTCTGTGTGGGAGGGGGCTTGCTCCCTCCTACATTTTCAAGCCGGTTTATTCAGGATCGTCATCAATGTCCAAATTTCCCACCGCTATAAACCTGCACAAAACCTCCAACACCCTCGGCCTCACCTACGGTCCCGACGAGGCCTACCAGTTGCCCGCCGAATTCCTGCGGGTGCATTCGCCGTCCGCCGAGGTCCAGGGCCACGGCAAACCCATCCTGCAATTCGGCAAGCTCAACGTCCGCTTGATCCAGATCGAACCGGCCGGTCAGTACGCACTGAAATTGATCTTCGACGACGGACACGACAGCGGATTGTTCACCTGGGACTACCTCTACCAATTGGCCGTGCGTCAGGATGCGCTGTGGGCCGATTATCTCGCCGAGCTCACCGCGGCCGGCAAAACCCGCGACCCGAACGAATCGGTCGTGCGGCTGATGCTCTAGCCCAGGCTTCTTGCTGTTTAGAGGGCATTTTCTAATTTCATCTGCTTGAATGCCCTGTCGCGCGGCCAACGATTGGCCTGCTTGCGAAAAAAATTAAACTCGGGTAACCAATGGAACTGGCAAGTTCTCTGCATTCGGTAATGCGGGATCAACGGTCACCCGAGTCGCAGTACCTGGCTTGTGCTGTGTATCGAAACCTGGTGCGCAGCGGTACCCGGTACTCGTCTTTCGGACAATGGAGCGTCGTAGATGAGTAACAAGAATAACGATGACTTGAAACGCCAGGCCTCGGAAAACACCCTGGGGCTCAACCCGATCATCGCGTTACGTAAAAAGGATTTACTGGCCTCGGCAAAGATGGTGCTGACCCAAGCCATCAAGCAACCGTTGCACAGCGTCAAGCACGTCGCCCACTTCGGGGTCGAATTGAAGAACGTGATGTTCGGCAAATCGCAGCTACAACCCGAAAGCGACGACCGTCGCTTCCATGACCCGGCCTGGAGCCAGAACCCGCTCTACAAGCGCTACCTGCAAACCTACCTGGCGTGGCGCAAGGAACTGCACGAGTGGATCGGCGACAGCAACCTGTCGGAACAGGACATCAGCCGCGCCCACTTCGTGATCAACCTGATGACCGAAGCCATGGCCCCCACCAACAGCGCGGCCAACCCGGCAGCGGTCAAGCGCTTCTTTGAAACCGGCGGCAAAAGCCTGCTCGATGGCCTGTCCCACCTGGCCAAGGACATGGTGCATAACGGCGGCATGCCGAGCCAGGTCAATATGAAAGCGTTCGAGGTGGGCAAGACCCTGGGCACCACCGAAGGCGCGGTGGTGTTTCGCAACGACGTGCTGGAGCTGATCCAGTACGCGCCGATCACCGAGCAGGTGCACGAACGCCCGCTGCTGGTGGTCCCGCCGCAGATCAACAAATTCTATGTCTTCGACCTGAGCCCGGATAAGAGCCTGGCGCGCTTCTGCCTGCGCAACGGCCAGCAGACCTTTATCGTCAGTTGGCGCAACCCCACCAAGGAACAGCGCGAGTGGGGCCTGTCGACCTATATCGAAGCGCTCAAGGAAGCGGTCGATGTGGTCACGGCGATTACCGGCAGCAAGGACATCAACATGCTCGGCGCCTGCTCCGGCGGCATCACCTGCACTGCGCTGCTGGGCCACTACGCGGCGCTGGGGGAGAAGAAGGTCAACGCCCTGACCCTGCTGGTGAGCGTGCTGGACACCACCCTGGACACCCAGGTCGCGCTGTTCGTCGACGAGCAGACCCTCGAAGCGGCCAAGCGCCATTCCTACCAGGCCGGCGTGCTGGAAGGTCGCGACATGGCCAAGGTGTTTGCATGGATGCGCCCCAACGACCTGATCTGGAACTACTGGGTCAATAACTACCTGCTGGGCAACGAGCCGCCGGTGTTCGACATCCTGTTCTGGAACAACGACACCACGCGCTTGCCGGCCGCCTTCCACGGCGACCTGATCGAGCTGTTCAAGAACAACCCGCTGGTGCGCGCCAATGCTCTGGAGGTGTGCGGCACGCCCATCGACCTCAAGCAGATCACCGCCGATATCTACTCACTGGCCGGCACCAACGACCACATCACGCCGTGGCAATCCTGCTACAAGTCGGCGCAGCTGTTTGGCGGCAAGGTGGAGTTCGTGTTGTCCAGCAGCGGGCATATCCAGAGCATCCTCAACCCACCGGGCAACCCAAAAGCGCGCTACCAGACCAGCGACAGCCTGGCGGGCAAGCCACTGGAGTGGCAGGAAAACGCGACCAAGCACACCGATTCCTGGTGGCTGCATTGGCAGGCCTGGCAGGCGGAGCGGGCGGGCAAGTTGAAGAAGGCACCGACGACATTAGGCAATAAAACCTACGCCGCAGCCGAAGCGGCACCCGGTACCTATGTGCATGAACGCTAGAGCACACTTTTTTTGGATTGAAATGGAATCAAATGTGGGAGGGGGCTTGCTTCCGATGCAGGCGGCGCGGTGTATCTGTTACACCGCAGTGATGCTATCGGGAGCAAGCCCCCTCCCACACTGACTGCATTCGCGCTGTAACACTTCACAGGGTTTGACCCATGCCGCAACCGTTCATCTTCCGCACCATCGACCTGGATGGCCAGACCATCCGCACCGCGGTGCGTCCGGGCAAGCCTCACTTGACGCCGCTGCTGATTTTCAACGGCATCGGCGCCAACCTTGAGCTGGTATTTCCGTTCGTCCAGGCCCTGGACCCGGACCTGGAAGTGATCGCCTTCGATGTGCCGGGCGTGGGCGGTTCGTCCACGCCCAGGCTGCCCTATCGCTTTCCCGGCCTGGCCAAACTCACCGCGCGCATGCTCGACTACCTGGACTATGGCCAGGTGAATGCGGTGGGGGTGTCCTGGGGCGGGGCGTTGGCGCAGCAGTTTGCCTATGACTACCCCGAACGCTGCAAGAAGCTGATTCTCGCCGCGACCGCCGCCGGCGCGGTCATGGTGCCGGGCAAGCCGAAAGTGCTGTGGCTGATGGCAAGCCCCCGGCGCTATATCCAGCCGTCCCACGTGGTGCGCATTGCGCCGATGATTTATGGCGGCTCGTTCCGCCGCGACTCGAAACTGGCCGCCGAGCACGCGAGCAAAGTGCGCTCGGCGGGCAAGATGGGTTACTACTGGCAACTGTTCGCCGGGATGGGCTGGACCAGCATCCACTGGCTGCACAAGATCCGGCAGCCGACCCTGGTGCTGGCCGGGGACGACGACCCGCTGATCCCGCTGATCAACATGCGCATGCTCGCCTGGCGCATTCCCAACGCGCAGTTGCACATCATCGATGACGGCCACCTGTTCCTGATTACCCGGGCCGAAGCCGTGGCGCCGATCATCATGAAGTTTCTCGAGGAGGAGCGCCTGCGGGCGGTGATTCATCCCCGACCGGCGGTGTAAGGACCACACCGCCGCGCAACTTGCCAGGAACCGACTATGGTTCTGAATTGGCGTGCCTGTTGATGACTTGACGAAGGAGTGTTGGCTCATGCGAGAAAGACCCGTGACGAACCCGGCGCCCACCCCCGCTGCGTTCATCAATGCGCAGAATGCGATCACCGGCCTGCGTGGTCGCGACCTGCTGTCGACCCTGCGCAGCGTCGCCGCCCACAGTTTGCGCAACCCGGTACATACCGCCCGTCACGTCCTGGCCCTGGGCGGTCAGATGGGACGCGTGCTGTTGGGTGAAACCGTGCATGAACCCAATCCTCGCGACAGCCGCTTTGTCGACCCGACCTGGGCCCTCAACCCGTTCTACCGGCGCAGCCTGCAAGCCTATCTGAGCTGGCAGAAAGAGGTCCGCCACTGGATCGACGACAGCACCCTGAGCGACGACGACCGCGCCCGTGCGCACTTTGCCTTCTCGCTGCTCAACGACGCCGTCTCCCCATCCAACACCCTGCTCAACCCGCTGGCCGTCAAGGAGCTGCTCAACTCCGGCGGCAACAGCGTGGTGCGCGGCGTGAGCAACCTGTTCGACGACCTGCTGCACAACAACGGCCTGCCCCGCCAGGTGAGCAAGCAGGCATTCGAAGTCGGCAAGACCGTGGCCACCACCCCGGGCTCGGTGGTGTTTCGCAATGAGCTGCTGGAGCTGATCCAGTACAAGCCCATGAGCGAAAAACAGTACGCCAAGCCGCTGTTGATCGTGCCGCCGCAAATCAACAAGTACTACATCTTCGACCTCAGCCCGGCCAACAGCTTTGTGCAGTACGCCCTGAAGAACGGGCTGCAGACCTTTATCGTCAGTTGGCGCAACCCGGATGTGCGCCACCGTGAATGGGGCTTGTCCACTTATGTGGCGGCGCTGGAGGAAGCGCTCAACGTCTGCCGGGCGATCACCGGCGCCCGCGAGGTCAACCTGATGGGCGCCTGCGCCGGCGGCCTGACCATCGCCGCGCTGCAAGGCCATCTGCAAGCCAAGCGCCAGTTGCGCCGCGTCGCCAGCGCCAGCTACCTGGTGAGCCTGCTGGACAGCCAGATCGACAGCCCCGCCACGCTGTTCGCCGATGAGCAAACCCTGGAAGCCGCCAAGCGCCGCTCCTACCAGCAAGGCGTGCTGGACGGCCGCGACATGGCCAAGGTGTTTGCCTGGATGCGCCCCAATGACCTGATCTGGAACTACTGGATCAACAACTACCTGCTGGGCAAGGAACCGCCGGCGTTCGACATCCTGTACTGGAACAACGACAACACGCGCCTGCCCGCCGCGCTGCATGGCGACCTGCTGGACTTCTTCAAGCACAACCCCCTGAGCCATCCCGGCGGCCTGGAGGTGTGCGGTACGCCCATCGATCTGCAGAAGGTCACGGTGGACAGCTTCAGCGTGGCCGGGATCAACGACCACATCACCCCGTGGGACGCGGTGTACCGTTCCACGCAATTGCTCGGTGGCGAGCGACGCTTCGTGCTGTCCAACAGCGGGCATATCCAGAGCATCCTCAACCCGCCGGGCAACCCCAAGGCCAACTACGTCGAAAACCCCAAGCTGAGCAGCGACCCGCGCGCCTGGTACTACGACGCCAGCCACGTCGAAGGCAGTTGGTGGCCGCAGTGGCTGGCCTGGATTCAAGCGCGCTCGGGCGTACAGCGTGAAACCCTCACCGCCCTGGGCAACCAGAATTACCCACCGATGGAAGCAGCGCCCGGCACTTACGTGCGGGTGCGCTGAGCTCAACGATCACCTTAAGAAGACTGGATGAAAACCCGCGATCGTATCCTTGAATGTGCCCTGCAGTTGTTCAACCAAAAGGGCGAACCGAACGTATCGACCATGGAGGTGGCCAATGAAATGGGGATCAGCCCCGGCAACCTCTACTACCACTTCCATGGCAAGGAACCGCTGGTGCTCGGCTTGTTCGAGCGCTTTCAACATGAGCTGTCGCCGCTGCTCGACCCACCGGCGGAAGCGCAGCTGGAAGCCCACGACTACTGGCTGTTCCTGCACCTGATCGTCGAGCGCATGGCCCATTACCGGTTTCTGTTCCAGGACCTGTCGAACCTGGCGGGGCGCCTGCCGAAGCTGGCCAAGGGCATGCGTCATTTGCTGACGGCCCTCAAGCGCACCCTGGCGTCATTGCTGGCACGCTTGCAGGCGGCGGGGCAACTGGTCAGCGATACCCAGGCGCTAGGGCAATTGGTGGAGCAGATCACCCTGACCCTGCTGTTCTCCCTGGACTACCAGCGGATTCTCGATCGCGAAGGCGAGGTGCGCGTGGTGGTCTACCAGATCATGATGCTGGTGGCGCCCCATTTGATGATGCCGGCACGCCAGGCCATCGAACGGTTGGCGCTGCGTTATCTGGACGATGAGGGTTAGTGCGTGTTCGTCATCCCGCGCCCCTGAACTGATGGGTGAACTTGAACAGTTCGCTGTCGCTGCGGATACCCAACTTCCGATAAGCCGATTGTTTTTGCGTGCTGATCGTACTTGCACTGCGCGAGAACTTTGCGGCAATCGAGTTCACCGACATGCCATCCAGAAAACAGCGCAACACTTCCTGTTCTTTAGGCGTAAGACAGGCGTTCAACTGCATCGAGGTTGAAACGTCCATTTTCGATTTCATCGTCGCGACATCAAGCACTGACTGTATGCCCTGCAGTGCCGGCACCATACACGGCTGCAAGTAGATACGCCCCTGGGCGACCGTTCGAATGGCCGTGATCAATTCGGTCAGGTTCTGGGTTTTCCCGAGTATTCCCCAACATCCGGCCTTCAACGACAGCGAAACCGTGGCCGGCGTGTAGTGCGAACAGACAATCAACGGCCGGCAGCGGCTGAACCGTCGATTCAGTGCCTGGATCAGACTGAGGCCGTCGTTGTCCGACGGCGCCAGGATAAAGTCCATCACCACGACGTCCGCCGGCCGCCGCGCGAGCGCGTCGAGTAATTCCCTGCCGGTGCCGAAAGTACCGATCACCGTGAGATCCGCCTCTTTGCTCAGCCCCAACTCGATGCCCTGCCGAACCATCTCGTGATCATCTAACAGCATGACGGTGTACATATTGGAAGTTGAAGTAGGCATAAAGCGCCTCGCATAAGTGAATACCGCATCACATCAACAAACCGACTGTTATGCGCACGGTATACCCAGCTACATGCAAGGATCAATACAACACGACAATTAGAGTCATCCCTACAGCAACGTCTTACAGGCAAATCTTGGTACTACAGAAAAGTCCTAAATTTAAAACATTACTTTTCAAATAATCACGATAGGCAACTCGATACTTTTCTATAGATACCCAACCGGTTAATCGGCAAATTACGGCTCCCCCGCTACATGAGGCAACAGCCTTTGATTAATGGCGGGCAACACCGATGAATCACCACTGGAACCACCATGAAAGGTCACACTTTATCCACCGTCGCTGCTGCCTTGGCCTTGACCACAGCAGTCTCAGCGTACGCCACCGATGGCACCCTCAATTTCAGCGGTCTGGTGACGGACCTGACCTGCACGGTTGAAGGTGCAGCCGCCGGCAGCGGCGCCGTGGTCAAGGACGTCAACCTCGGCGGCGTTTCGGCGGCCCGGCTGGCAAGCGCAGGTAATCGCGCCAACCTGACCGGTTTCACCCTGCGCATCGGTGCGCCAGGCGAAGGCAGCTGCACCAACGGGCGCACGGCCATGGTGGCCTTCGATCCCACCAGCCCGGCCATCGACGTGGCGACGGGCCGTTTGAACACCGATGGCCACGACGACCCCGCCAACACCACCGCCGCCAAGAACGTCCAGGTGGAAGTGCTTAACCGCGACGGCTCGCCGATCCACCTCTACAGCGGGAAATCCAAAGGCGTGGTGATCGTCGACAACCAGGCCGTTATCCCGCTGGCCGCGCAACTGTATGCCAGCGGCGCCGTCACCGAAGGCACGGTCAACACCCGTGTTGGCTTCTTGATCGAGTACGCCGAGTAAGGGAGCGACAGGCCTTGCACGTCAGGGCCAACGCTTACCGACGCGAAAATACAGATGATGAAAAACATGACCCGCCTGATGTTCGCCACCCTGGCCTGCGCCTGGTTATCGCTGCTGGCGCTGCCAGCCGATGCCGGCGTCATCGTGCATGGCACACGGGTGATCTACCCTGCCGCACGGCAGGAAGTGATCGTGCGCCTGGAAAACCGAGGCCCCCGTCCCGCGTTGGTGCAAACCTGGCTGGATGCGGGCGACCGTCACTCGTCGCCGGTAACGGCACATGCGCCGTTCAACGTATCGCCGCCGATCTTCCGCATCGAGCCCCACCAGCAGCAGGCCCTGCGCCTGCGCTATGCCGGCGAGCCGTTGCCCAGCGACCGCGAAAGTCTGTTCTGGCTCAACGTTCTGGAAATACCGCCGCTGTCCGCCGATGCCGCGCAACGCAACCAGATCGAGCTGTCGTTCCGCACCCGCTTGCGCGTGTTTTTCCGGCCACAGGCACTGCCCTATCTGGTCGACCAGGCGCCGGCAAAACTGCAGTGGCAACTGGTGACCCATGCACAGGGCTGGGCCCTGCAAGCCACCAACCCGACGCCGTACCACGTTTCCCTGGCGTCGATCGAGTTGCTCAGCGACGGCAAACGGTTCAGCAAAGCGGCGAACACCGCCGCCGATGACAGCCTGCTGATGCCGACCGGCGACATGAAGCAGTTTGTGCTGCCCCGGTTGCGCAACTGTCCCAGCGGCCCAGCCACAGTGGAGTTCACCAGCGTCAGCGACTTTGGTGCACGCATACGTCACTCGGCCGCACTTCCCTCCACCTGCGCAAAATGACCGTTCATATGCATACGACCGCCCTTTCCCAGCGCCTGGCGCTGCTGCTTGTGCTGTTCGCCAGCGTCACCGCGCAGGCGAGCGTAGTGATCGACAGCACCCGCATCGTCTACCCGCAGAACGACAAGGAGGTGACGCTCAGGCTGGAAAGCAAGAACCACGCACCGGTGCTGATCCAGGCGTGGCTGGACAGCGGCGATGAGCAGACGACGCCGGCCCAGGCGACAGCCCCGTTCGTCATCACCCCGCCGATCTTTCGCATGGAGCCGGGCAAGCAACAGGTCCTGCGCCTGGCGTATACGGGCGAAGCCTTGCCGTCGAACCGGGAAAGCCTGTTCTGGTTCAACCTGCTGGAAGTGCCTTCGCAGGCACAAGGCGCCCAGCGCGCCGACCAGTTGCAGTTCGCCTTCCGTTCACGGATCAAAGTGTTTTTTCGTCCGCCGAACCTGCCTTACGGCGTCGAGGCGGCGCCCGACAAGTTGCAGTGGTGCCACGCCCAGACCGCCCAAGGCCAGGCACTGGAAGTCTTCAACCCCACGCCTTACCACGTGACCTTCGACCGCATCGAAGTGCTGGCGGCAGGCCAACGCCATGTGCGCGAACCCGCGGCCTCCGGTGCCGGGAACATGGTGATTCCCGGCGGGCGCAACCGCTTCGCGTTACCCAGCGCGAACACCCCCCTGGGCGCTGCGGCCACCGTCGAGTTCCAGACCCTCGACGACGTGGGCATGAAGAACCGCCACCGCGCCAACGTCTGCCCAGGCTGAGCCGCGCGCCTTAGCGTCCCGCCTTCGCTGTCTCGAACCCCTCCGGTCAATGCCCATTCAATGGGGCAGGGGCTCTCCTTGCCGTCTTTCGGCCAGCCTCTGTTTTGGAAAACGTAAAAATGAGTGTGTACAGGCCAGCCCGCGCCATAAGCCGGTCCCGTTTGAAACCTATGCTGTGCGGCCTGCTGCTGGTGGGCGGTGCCCATGGAATCGGCGCCTACAGTGCAGAACAGGTCGAGTTCAACCCGGCCTTCTTTGCCGGCGGAGCGGCCGGTATGCACGTGGACATTGCCAAATTCAACCATGGCAATGTCGTGCTGCCCGGCAGCTACCGCACCGACGTTCACCTCAACGGCCGGTGGATCGGACGCGAAACCTTGACCTTCGTCGCCCTCGACGGCCAGAAGACCGCGCAACTGTGCCTGGAGCGCGAAGCCCTGCAACGGTTGGGCATCGACCTGCACAGCGTCGATGAACCCTCCAGCGGCCGGTTTGCCCGCTGCGCCGAGATCGGCACCTACCTGCCGGGCGCCAGCAGCCAATTCGACACCGGCGAAAGCCGCCTGGATCTGCAGGTCCCGCAGGTGTACCTGGCACACCAGGCGCGCGGCTACGTGGACCCGCAACACTGGGACAGCGGAATTGATGCGGCCTTTGTGCGCTACAACGCCAATACATTCGCCACCCAGGCCAATGGACGCGCCGCCGGTTCCAGCTACCTGGGCCTGTCCAGCGGGCTTAACCTCGGCGATTGGCACTGGCGCCACACGGGCAGCTACAGCCGTTCGGCACTCGCCTCGGGTTATCAACGCAGCGCCACCTATGTGCAGCGCGAATGGAGCCGCTTGCAATCGCAACTGATGGTGGGCGAGATCTATACGCCGGGCGAACTGTTCGACAGCGTGCGCCTGCGCGGTGCCAGCCTGTTCAGCGACGATCGGATGCTGCCTGACTCGCTGACCGGCTTTGCCCCGGTAGTGCGCGGCGTCGCCGAGACCAACGCGCGGGTCAGCGTGCGCCAGCGCGGCGTGTTGTTGGACGAGGTGTCCGTCGCGCCCGGCCCCTTTGTCCTCAACGACCTGTTTCCCACCGGCTATGGGGGCGACCTGAGCGTCACCGTCACCGAGGCCGATGGCCGCCAGCGCACGTTCATCGTGCCGTTCGCCGCCAACGCCAACCTGCTGCGCCCCGGCTACAGCCGCTACGCCCTTAGCGCAGGCCAACTGGATGAAATCGGCCTGCATCATCCGCCCAGGCTGCTGCAGGCCACTTATGAGCGCGGCCTGAGCAACCTGCTGACCGGGTACACCGGCGCCGTGATCGGTGACGACTACCAGTCGCAGTTGCTGGGGGCGGCGTTCAACACATCATTGGGCGCGCTGTCGTTCGACCTGACCCATTCGAACGCCCATCTGCCGGGCCACGGCCCGCGTGCAGGGCAAAGCGTGCAACTGCGCTACAGCAAGAACTTCACGGCCACCGGCACCCACTTCGCCCTCGGTGCGTACCGTTACTCCACGGCCGGCTTCCTGAACGTGGGCGATGCCGCGCGCGTGCGCGACCTGGCCATCGACGGGCTGCGCCTGGACAACGTCTCACGCCTGCGCGACCGCATGGACGTCAGCCTCAACCAGAGCCTGGACAGCGGTTCGGTGTACCTGACCGCCTCTTCGCAAACCTATTGGAACCGTGCCAACGGCAACCTGACTTTCACCGCCGGGTACAGCGGCACGTGGAAAGGCCTGCACTACACCCTCAGCGCGCAACGCAGCCGCGATGTGCTGAGCGACAGCATCGATAAGCAAGTGGACCTCACCCTGAGCCTGCCCCTGGGCAGCGGCGCGCACTCGCCCACCTTGACCACGACGGCCTACCGCGGCGATCGGAGCGGCGGCGAGCGCATCAGCCTGGGTGGCAGCCTTGGCGAGCGCAGCGCGTTCAGCTACGGGGTGAGCGGCAGCCGGGCCGAGGGCAGCGGCAATGCCAGCAGTGTCGACGTGAAGTACCAGACACCCCATGGTGTGCTGTCCGCCGGTCACGGCCAGAGCAACGCGTACCGCTCGACCTCGCTGGGCATGACCGGCGGCATCGTCGTCCATGCCGGCGGGCTGACCTTCGCCCCGGAACTGGGCGATACCGTCGGCCTCGTGCAGGCGCCCGATGCCCAGGGCGCGTGCATCAACGGCAACCACAGTGCCCAGGTCGGCAACCGCGGTTTTGCGGTGGTGCCCTACCTCACCCCCTATCGCCAGAACGTCGTCGAACTGGACCCGAAGGATCTGTCCGTCAACGTCGAACTCAAGACCGCCGCGCAAAACGTCGCGCCCCGTGCCGGCGCCGTGGTGAAGCTGCACTTCGAGACTGTCAGCGGCCAGGCGGTCTTGATGACCGCACAGCGTCAGGACGGCAGCCCATTGCCATTCGGCGCGGATGTGTTCGATGCGGACGGCGCCAGTGTCGGGGTCATCGGCCAAGGCGGCAAAGCCTTTGTCCGCGTGGCACGCGCACAGGGGCAGTTGACGGTCAGGTGGGGGGCGGATGCCGGGGCCGCCTGCCGGTTGCATTACAACGTGGGCGCGCCATCGAGTGCGGCCGGCGCCCAGCGGTTGCTGCATCTGAACGTCGGCACCTGCGCGGTCGATCCAGCCAGTACAACGCCCTATTTCTTATCGCGGGACTGACGATGAAACGCGCCATCACACTCATTTCGACACTGCTGGTTTTCGGCCTGCCCATCGCGGCGCAAGCGGCGTGCGAGCGGTATCAGAACGACACGTTGACCCTCAACCTGCCCGCCACGATCACCGTACCCGACAGCCTCCCGGTGGGCGGGGAAATCATCAGCGGTGCCTTCAGCGGTACCGCGCAGAGTTTCATCATGAACTGCCCTACCTGGACGCTGTTGACCATCACCGGGCGATACCAGACAAAAGATCCCGGCTACTTCCCCGCCTATCGCACCGAGGTGGCCGGTGTGGGCGTACGCCTGCGCCTCACAGACGCCAATGGCGTCAACGTCGGCTATGGCATGCACAATCAACAGACCCGATTCGTAGGACCGACCCCCAGCGTTACCGGCGCGCAGTTGACCTTCTACAAAACCGGGCCGGTCACCGACGGGGCCGTGCCTGCCGGGACTATCCGGGTGCACCACATGGACACGACCCATCAGACGCTTACCCTGCTGATCGGCAACCCCATCCGTTTTGTCAGACCCGCAGCCACCTGCGACCTGGCGACTGGCGACGTCAACCGCGCGATCTCACTGCCGCCGATCAACGTCAGCACCCTTCAGCAGAGCACCTTCGCCGGCGAACACAGCTTCGACCTCACGGCGAACTGCACCGGCGCGGCCAATGTCAGCTTTGTCTTTTCCGGTGCCCCCGCGCCAGGCAACGACCGACTTTTCGCCAATACGGGCACTGCCGGCGGCGTCGCGCTGTGGCTCTACTCGCGCCTCAACGGGAGCGTCCAGAACATAACGCCCAATGGCGCCGAAAATACCCGCACGGTGCCTGTTTCCGGCAACCGGGCCGTCCTGCCGCTGGGCGCGGCTTATCACAGGAACGGCGTGGTCAGCCAAGGCACCCTCGTCAGCACCGCCACCGTCAACATCACCTATGACTGAACCTCGGAGGATTACCCGATGACCATCCGCATGCTGGCGCTGCTGCTGACAACAACCGCCGCCCTCGCGACCAATACCGCGCAGGCAGCCGCCACCGGCACCTTGCGCTTTACCGGTCAGATCAACGCGGGGACGTGCAACCTGGTAGGCGGCGATGTGAACCGCACCGTCACCTTGCCGACCATCAAGCTATCGGACTTCGATGCGACGCCCAGCGCGGGCACCTTCGACTTCGAGATTACGGCCGATTGTGAGTCGGATATTCGCAACGTGATCTTCCTGTTCACCGGCACACCCTCCGCCGGGAACCCCGCACTGTTTGCCAATACCGGCACCTCAAAAGGCACGGGGCTGTGGCTGGCTCACCGCGCGTCGCCCGTTTACGCGATCCCCGCCAATGGCACCCCTGCGCAACGCAGCCGCAAGGCGACGGCGAGCAAAGGCAAAGCCGTGCTGCCACTGACGGCGGCCTACCACAAAACCGGCGCGAAGCTCAGCCACGGAACCCTGGCCAGCGCCGTGACCGTTTCGATCACTTACAACTGAGGTGTCGCAGCGTTGTGCGCACACACAAAAAAGCCCGACCTTCACAGGCCGGGCATTCGGGTGTCCCGCAACAATCAGGACTGACTGGATGGCGTCGGGGTGGCCGGCGTTGCAGTCGGGGTGACAACAGCTGGGGTCGGCGCGGCGACCGAGTTGGCTGAGGACACGGCTGGCGCCGGCGCAGTGGCAGGCTTGGCCGCTACGGCGGGCTTGGGCGCTGCTGGTTTTTTCGCTGCGGCTGGCTTTTTCGCCGCGGCAGGTTTTGCAGCGGCTTTAGCGGCAGGCTTGGCAGCTACGGGTTTAGCCGCTGGCTTGGCGGCCGGTTTGGCGGCGGCCTTGG
This sequence comes from Pseudomonas sp. MPB23, assembly GCF_046605395.1. Classification (NCBI taxonomy): domain Bacteria; kingdom Pseudomonadati; phylum Pseudomonadota; class Gammaproteobacteria; order Pseudomonadales; family Pseudomonadaceae; genus Pseudomonas; species Pseudomonas sp. MPB23. The sequence continues at coordinate 391,747 of NZ_CP176771.1, forward strand.
CTGCAGGTTTTGCAGCGGCTTTAGCGGCAGGCTTGGCGGCGGCTTTAGCAGCCACAGGTTTGGCGGCAGGCTTGGCTGCTGGTTTGGCAGCGGCGACCTTGGAGGGTGCCTTGGCCGCTGGTTTTGCAGCTGGTTTTGCAGCCGGTTTTGCAGCCGGTTTGGCGGCGGCCTTCGCCAGCGCCTTGGCGGGCGCTTTCGCAGCGGGTTTAGCGGCTGCGGTTTTCGCAGCAGGCTTGGCGGCTGCGGTTTTTACCGGAGTCACTTTGGCGCCAGTGAGTTTTTCGATTTGCTTGGTCAGGGTATCGACCTTGGTGTGAAGCGCTTTCACTTCAGTCCGGCTTGGTACGCCCAGTCGCGAAATGGCACTGTTGAGGCGCTTGTCCAGCGCACCTTCAAGCTCGCTCCACGTGCCCAGGACCTGTTTCTTTGCATCACTGATGCGCGAACCAGCAGTCGCTTTGGCGGCGGTCACTTTTTTTCCGACAGCGCTATTGGCAACTTTCTCAGCCTTCTCGCCATCTTTAACCAAAGTCTCGAAGAGTTTGCTGCCGTCACTGTCGATCTTCGAGTAAACGCCTAAACCAGCCAGCCAGATCTTGCGGGAATATTCTTCAACTTTCCCGACCCACGAGCTGCTTTCTTTCTGAGTAGTCTTTTTAACAGCCATCCCGATGTCTCCTTAGTGTTTACGCGCGACACGTTCGAGCAATGCCGTCAGCTCTTCGAGCTTAGCAGAGAGTGTCTCCACGTCATGTTTAGACGCAATGCCCATTCGATTCAAGGCACTGGCAATGCGAGTATCAAAAGCTTTTTCAACTTTATCCAGTTGAACGTCTACACGACCTTTGACAGCGGAGACATTACTCTTGACTTGGTCAATCTGACTGTTGGCCGCGTCAAGTTGTTCAACTGCAACTTTTTTACCTTTACTTTCAACATGTTGGCCGGCCTTAACCAGCTCTTTGAAGTACTCGCTGCCCTCACTTCCGACCTTGGCATAAGCACCCAGGCCCGCCAGCCAGATCTTGCGGGCGTAGGTTTTAACGTCACTCAGGGCGGTGGTCTGGGCGTCGATTTTTTTCTTCAGGATAACTTTGGCCATGGTGCACCTCACGCAGAAAAGGGTGGAGGAACGGCCCGCAGGAGTTGAGGGCTTGGGCACAAAGTAGGAGGAAAAATTAGAATCGGCACCCTAAGAACAGGCCGATCAGGACAAGGCTTTATCCAGGGCTTTCTCGATTTCCGACTTGATGGTGCCACTCATGGCCGACATCAACAGGCCCAGTTCCACATCAATACGCAGCGAATCATCGGCCACCTGCACCGTGCCTTTGACCCCGGAACGCTTGAGGTTCAGGGTATCGCCGGACCACGACGGCTCCAGGCCATATTGCGCCTGGAGTTTTTGCGCCAACTTATCGGTCTTTGCCCGTGCTTGTTCTTTACCCAGGGAATGAGCGCGCTCAACGGTTATACGGGCCATTGCAATGGCTCCTCTTTAAAGACTTGAAGAATAGAGACGTGAATACCTGCCATGCGGCAAAAGGTCTCGGTGCCCCCCTATCTTACCTGCAGCCTTGCCAAGACAAAGCAAGCCTTGGGGATTATCATGTGCCGCATTCTCTTTTGGTGACAGCGATATGACTGATCAGCGCAAAGGCAGCGATGCCGAACCCACCACTCACTTCGGCTTCAAGAACGTTCCGGAAAGCCAGAAAGCGGAAAAAGTCGCTGAGGTGTTCCACTCCGTAGCCGCCAAGTACGACCTGATGAACGACGTGCTCTCCGGCGGCATGCACCGCCTGTGGAAGCGGTTCACCATCGAGCTGTCGGGCGTGCGGACCGGCAACCGCGTGCTGGACATCGCCGGCGGCACGGGCGACCTGGCGGCCAAGTTCTCCAAGTTGGTCGGCCCGACCGGCCAGGTGGTGCTGGCAGACATCAACGGTTCGATGCTCAAGGTCGGTCGCGATCGCCTGCTCGACAAAGGCGTGGCCGGCAATATCGAGTTCGTCCAGGCCGATGCGGAAAAACTGCCGTTCCCGGACAACCATTTCGACTGCGTGACCATCGCCTTCGGCCTGCGCAACGTGACCCACAAGGAAGACGCGCTGCGTTCCATGCTGCGCGTGCTCAAGCCCGGCGGCCGCCTGTTGGTGCTGGAGTTCTCCAAGCCCACCAACGCGCTGATGTCCAAGGTCTACGACACCTACTCGTTCGCCTTCATGCCGCTGATGGGCAAGCTGATCACCAACGACGCCGAGAGCTACCGCTACCTGGCCGAATCGATCCGCATGCACCCCGACCAGGAAACCCTGAAGTCGATGATGGTGGAAGCCGGTTTCGACCGCGTGACCTATCACAACATGACCTCGGGCATCGTCGCCCTGCACCGCGGCATCAAACCCTGATGCTGTTCCAAGGCCTTCTCGCCAGCGTCGAACACGGCCTCAACCGTGTGCTGCGCCTGGACAGCACCGCCCTGGCGCGGCTGGCGCACTTGAACGGCAAGGTAATTGCCGTCGACTGCACCAGCCCGGCCCTGCAGCTGTTTATCCTGCCCAGCGATGAAGGCCTGTTGCTCGCGAGCCAATGGGCCGCCGAGGCCGACTGCACCTTGCGTGCGCCGGCCTCAAGCCTGTTGCACCTGGCGCTGAGCCGTAACAAGACCGCCATCCTCCACGGCCCCGACGTCGAACTGGAAGGCGACAGCGCGGTGCTGATGGACCTGGCCGCCGTGCTGCAGGACCTGGAACTGGACTGGGAATACGAACTGTCGCGCTGGATCGGCCCCGTGGCCACCCAGTTGATCAGCGGGCACCTGCGCAGTCGCACGCGCTGGTACCAGCAGGGATTCGCCAGCCTCAACCAGAACCTCGCCGAATACCTGAGCGAAGAATCGCGCACCCTGGTCGGACAACGGGAAGCGCAAGCGCGCTTTCGTGAACTCGACAAGGCCAAAATCGACCTGGAACGCCTCGAGGCCCGCTTCGAGCGCCTGAGCCGTTCCCTTGATCCAAGCGATAACGCATGAAGCTGCTCGCCGTCCGCCGTCTGTTCCGTATCCAGCGCGTCGTAATCCGCTACCGTCTCGATGACCTGCTGTTCGCCCTGCCCTTGCCGTGGTTCCTGCTCGCCGTGCGCTATGTGCTGCCGTGGCGCTGGTTCCCGCGCAAGCCGCTGGACCTGAGCCGTGGCGCGCGCCTGCGCCTGGCGTTGCAGGACCTGGGACCGATCTTCATCAAGTTCGGGCAGATCCTCTCGACCCGCCGCGACCTGTTGCCCGAAGACATCGCCGACGAGTTGATGCTGCTGCAGGACCGCGTGCAGCCGTTCGATTCGCAGCAGTCGATGCGGCTGATCGAAGAACAGCTGGGCAAGAAGATCAGCGAGGTGTTCAGCCGCTTCGACGTCGAGCCCCTGGCCTCGGCCTCGGTGGCGCAAGTGCACGCGGCGCAGCTCAAGACCGGCGAAGAAGTGGTGGTCAAGGTGATCCGCCCGGGCCTCAAGCCGATCATCGGCCAGGACCTGGCGTGGCTGTTCATCCTGGCCCGCGCCGCCGAGCGTTTCTCCGCCGATGCGCGCCTGCTGCACCCGGTGGACGTGGTCGCCGACTACGAAAAAACCATCTACGACGAACTTGACCTGCTGCGCGAAGCGGCCAACGCCAGCCAGCTCAAGCGCAATTTCGAAGGCTCGCCGCTGTTATATGTACCCCAAGTGTATTGGGACTGGTGCCGGCCAAAAGTGCTGGTGATGGAGCGCATCTACGGCGTGCAGGTCACCGACCTCGCGACCCTGGCCGACCAGCGCACCGACATGAAGATGCTCGCCGAGCGCGGCGTGGAGATCTTCTTCACCCAGGTGTTCCGCGACAGTTTTTTCCACGCCGACATGCACCCCGGCAATATCTTCGTCAGCACCATCAACCCGTGGAGCCCGCAGTACATCGCGATCGACTGCGGCATCGTCGGCAGCCTGACCCCGGAAGACCAGGACTACCTGGCACGCAACCTGTTCGCCTTCTTCAAGCGTGACTACCGCCGCGTGGCGCAGTTGCACATTGATTCGGGCTGGGTGCCGGCGGAAACCAAGCTCAACGAATTCGAGGCGGCGATCCGCACCGTGTGCGAGCCGATCTTCGAAAAGCCATTAAAAGATATTTCATTCGGCCAGGTGCTGATGCGCCTGTTCCAGACCGCGCGGCGCTTCAATATGGAAGTGCAGCCGCAATTGGTGCTGCTGCAGAAAACCCTGCTGAACATTGAAGGCCTGGGCCGCCAGTTGTACCCGGACCTCGACCTGTGGAACACCGCGCAGCCGTTCCTGGAACGCTGGATGCGCGAGCGGGTCAGCCCGAAAACCCTGCTGGGCAACCTGCAGAGCCAGGTGGAGCAACTGCCGCACCTGGCCAACATGACCCGCGACCTGCTGGAGCGCATGTCCCAGCCCCACGCCAAGGACCCGGCGCCGCCGTGGCACACGCGCAAGGACGACTGGTTCCTGCGCCTGCTGGGCGCCGCGCATCTGGTCGGCGGGGTGATGCTCGCCATCGGCGGGCCGCTGAATCAACTGGGCCACTGGCCGGCCGGGATCATGGTCGCCGTGGGTGTTTATCTGATCGTGCGTCGGTAGCCAATCCGGTTATACACTGTCGCAAATTGCCGGAGCCGAACATGAAAGACTGGCTGGACGAAATCAAGTGGGACAGTGACGGCCTGGTGCCGGCCATTGCCCAGGACTACAAGACCGGGCGCGTGCTGATGATGGCCTGGATGAACCGCGAGGCCCTGAGCCTGACTGCCGCTGAGCAGCGCGCCATTTACTGGTCACGCTCGCGTGGCAAACTGTGGCGCAAGGGCGAAGAGTCCGGGCACGTGCAAACCCTGCACGAGATGCGCCTGGACTGCGACGCCGACGTGGTGATCCTCATGGTCGAGCAGATCGGCGGCATCGCCTGCCACACCGGGCGTCACAGCTGCTTCTATCGCGTGTTCGAGAACGGCGAATGGAAAGTTGTCGAACCCGTGCTCAAAGACCCACACGCCATTTACTCGGCAGGACACTAGACATGAGCGATACCCTCAACCGTGTGGCCCAGGTGCTGGAAGAGCGCAAAGGCGCAGATGCCGAAAGCTCCTACGTCGCCAGCCTGTACCACAAGGGCCTGAACAAGATCCTGGAAAAACTCGGCGAAGAATCCATCGAGACCATCATTGCCGCCAAGGATGCCGAAGTCAGCGGCAACTGCAGCGATGTGATCTATGAAACCGCCGACCTGTGGTTCCACAGCCTGGTCATGCTCGCCCACCTGGGGCAGCATCCGCAGGCCGTGCTGGATGAACTGGACCGTCGCTTCGGCTTGTCCGGGCACGTCGAAAAGGCCTCGCGCCCGTCCGCCTGAATAACTTTTACAGAGGAATTGCAGCATGGGCATTTTTGACTGGAAACACTGGATCGTCATTCTGGTGGTGGTTGTTCTGGTGTTCGGCACCAAGAAACTGAAAAACCTCGGCACCGACGTTGGCGAGTCGATCAAGGGCTTTCGCAAGGCCATGAACGACGATGAAAAACCCGCCGACCCTGTCGTCAACCCAGTGCCGCCGGCCCAGCCTGTGCACCCGCAGGCCACCCAGCCGATCACCGAGCGTCGTACCTTCGACGTGCAGGCTGAAAAAGTCGAAGAGCCGACCCGCAAAGACTCGTGAGCACTGACTAATGTTTGGTATCAGCTTCTCTGAACTGCTGCTCGTCGGCCTTGTGGCCCTGCTGGTATTGGGGCCGGAACGCCTGCCCGGTGCCGCGCGCACGGCCGGCTTGTGGATCGGGCGCCTGAAACGCAGTTTCAACGCCATCAAACAGGAAGTTGAACGGGAAATCGGCGCTGACGAAATCCGCCGCCAATTGCACAACGAACACATCCTGTCGTTGGAGCAAGAGGCACGCAAGATCCTGTCGCCGGTGCAGGAACCCGCCAAACCGGTGGAGCCTGTGGCCGAACACAGCATCGCGCCGGCGGTGGACGCCACGCCTGCCGAGCCGATCCACACCGCGCCAACCGAGCCCGCGCCGGCACCCGTCACGCCGCCCGCGCCCCATGACCCTACATTGCCGCCGCGAGCCCCATGAGCGCTGATAAACCGGAAAACGACCAGCATATGCCGCTGGTCTCGCACCTCACCGAGCTGCGTACCCGCCTGCTGCGTTGTGTAGCGGCGATCTTCGTGATCTTCGCCGGGCTGTTCGCCTTTACCCAGCAGATCTACACCTTCGTTTCCACGCCGCTGCGCCAGTACCTGCCGGCCGGCGCGACGATGATCGCCACCGACGTGTCATCGCCGTTCCTCACGCCGCTGAAGCTGACGATGATGGTTTCGCTGTTCCTGGCGATCCCGGTGATCCTGCATCAGATCTGGGGCTTTATCGCGCCGGGCCTGTACAAGCATGAGAAGCGCATCGCAGTGCCGCTTTTGGTGTCGAGCATCCTGCTGTTCTACACCGGCATGGCGTTCGCCTACTTCCTGGTGTTCCCGCTGATCTTCAAGTTCTTCGCCGCCGCCACCCCGGCCGGCGTGGAGATGATGACTGACATCACCAGCTACCTCGACTTCGTGATGACGCTGTTCTTCGCCTTCGGCGTGGCCTTCGAAATCCCGGTGGCCGTGGTGCTGCTGGTGTGGATCGGCGTGGTCAACGTCAAATACCTGAAGAAGATCCGCCCCTACGTGATCATCGGCTGCTTCGTGGTCGGCATGATCCTCACCCCGCCGGACATCTTCTCCCAGACCCTGCTGGCCGTGCCGATGTGGATGCTGTTCGAGATCGGCATCCTGTTCAGCAGCCTGATCACCAAACGGGGCGAACACCCGGATGACCAGCCCGTCGACGACGACCAGCCGCCAGCGACCCAGCCGTGAACCTGCTGTTGCTGGAAGACGCCGACTTTATCGCGGCCGACCGGGTGATCCTGCGGGATCGGCGTCTGGTGCATATGCAGGACGTCCACCGCGCGGCGGTGGGCGACAACCTGCGGGTCGGTCGCCTCGGCGGGCTGATGGGCAATGCGCAACTGCTGCGCCTTGAACCGAGCGAAGCCGAGCTGCACGTCAGCTTCGACCTGCCGCCCCCGGCCAAACTGCCCCTGACCCTGCTGCTGGCCCTGCCGCGTCCGAAGATGCTGCGCCGGGTCCTGCAAACCGTGGCCGCCATGGGTGTGCCGAAGGTGGTGCTGCTCAACAGTTACCGGGTCGAGAAGAGCTTCTGGCAAACCCCGTTCCTGGAACCCGAGGCGATTCGCGAACAACTGATCCTCGGCCTGGAACAGGCGCGGGACACGGTGCTGCCCGAGATCGTGATCGAAAAGCGCTTTAAGCCCTTCGTCGAAGACCGCCTGCCGGCGATGACCGACGGCACCCTTGGCCTGATCGGCCATCCAGGCGATTACCCGGCGTGCCCGCGCGGGCTGGATGAGCCGGTGACCCTGGCCATCGGCCCGGAAGGCGGCTGGATTCCCTACGAAGTCGACCTGCTGACCAAGGCCGGCTTGCAGCCGGTGCAGCTCGGCGCACGGATCCTGCGGGTGGAAACTGCCGTCACCGCCCTGCTCTCCCGCCTCTTTTAAATTCCTGTGCTCGCGAAAAAACCATCGGCAACGTGGGTTGCCTGATGGCGCGGCGTTATCGTTGACGATTTTCGCGAGCGAGCTCGCGCCTACAGAATGCGCGGGCGCTGCCGATACTCTTCGAATAAGTCCAAGGAGTTCGCAGCATGTATCGTTGGTTAGCCGAAAAGCTGGGGAATGTCAGCGTCAGAACCAAGCTGGGCGTCGGCTTTGGTCTGGTATTGCTGTTGACACTGATGATCACCGTCACCGGCTGGACCGGCCTGAGCGATGTGGCCAGCCGCGGTGACAAACTGGGGTATATCTCCAGCCTCAATGTCTTGACCAAGGACCTGCGCCTGGCCCGCCTGGACTATGAGATGCGCCACGGCGAACAAGGCACGGCGGCCGTCAGCGACCTGCTGAACCGCCTGGACAGCGGCATGAAGACCGCCCGCACCCTGATCGAACAACCTGCCGACATCGTCCTGATTGATGAGCAACTGGCCGCCGTGGAGCAATACAAGCGCGCCTTCAAGGACATGGCGCAAGCCGGCGACAATCGCGAAAACGCCCGTAGCAAACTGGGCAATACCGCCGACAATGCCGTGCTCAAGGTCAGCGAAGTCGAGAAGTCGCTGCTGCAAGGCGACAGCGTGAGCCCGTTCAATCGCGTGGTCGAACTGAGCAAGCTGATCCAGCAGGCGCGCTTCCAAGTGCGCGGCTACACCTACAGCGGCAAGGTCGACGCCGAGCAACCGGCCCTCGATGCCATCGACAACGCCCTCAAGAAAATCACCGAACTGGAAGGCCAACTGCCTGCCGAGTACCAGGCCAACCTGCAACAGGCCAGCGTCTCGCTGCAAGCCTACCGTGCGGCGGTCAGCCAGTACCGTGACTCCCAGGTTGCCACCGCAGTGGCGCTCAAGACCATGAGTGCACAGGGCGATCTGCTGCTCAGTCATAGCGATAAACTCACCGTCTCCCAGACCGTGGTGCGTGACACCGATGCCGCGCAGGCCAAGTACTTCCTGCTGCTGGCAACCGCACTGGCGCTGATCTTCGGCCTGGTCGCGGCCTGGGCCATCACCCGTCAGATCATCATTCCGCTGAACCAGACCTTGCAGGTCGCCGAGCGCGTGGCCTCGGGCGACTTGAGCCACAACCTGAACTCCGCACGCCAGGACGAACTCGGCCAGTTGCAACGAGCCATGCAAAGCATGAGCGTCGGCCTGCGCGAGTTGATCGGCGGCATCAGCGACGGCGTGACCCAGATCGCCCGCGCCGCCGAGCAACTGTCGGCCGTGACCGAACAGACCAGCGCCGGGGTCAACAGCCAGAAGATCGAAACCGACCAGGTGGCCACCGCCATGAATGAAATGGCGGCCACCGTGCTGGAAGTGGCGCGCAACGCCGAGGAAGCCTCCGAAGCAGCCGTGGCTGCCGACCAACAGGCGCGCGAGGGCGATAAGGTAGTGGGGCAAGCCATCGCCCAGATCGAACGCCTGGCCACCGAAGTGGGCCACTCCACCGAGGCCATGGGCCACCTCAAGCGTGAAAGCGACAAGATCGGCAGCGTGCTCGACGTGATCAAGTCCGTGGCCCAACAAACCAACTTGCTGGCCCTCAACGCCGCGATCGAAGCCGCACGCGCCGGTGAAGCCGGGCGTGGTTTCGCGGTAGTGGCCGATGAAGTGCGCAGCCTGGCCCAGCGCACCCAGAAATCCACCGAAGAGATCGAAGAGCTGATCGTCAGCCTGCAAAGCGGCACCCAGCAGGTGGCGACCATCATGGACAACAGCCGCGGCCTCACCGACAGCAGCGTCGAGTTGACCCGCAGCGCCGGCAGCGCCCTGGCGAACATCACCCGCACCGTCTCGACCATCCAGGCGATGAACGCCCAGATCGCCACCGCCGCCGAGCAGCAAAGCGCGGTGGCCGAAGAGGTCAACCGCAGCGTGCTGAACGTGCGCGATATCTCGGAGCAGACCGCGGCAGCCAGTGAAGAGACCGCCACCTCGAGTACCGAACTGGCGCGCCTGGGCATCCATCTGCAAACACTGGTCGGCCGCTTCCAGGTCTGACTTGCGCCTGCGCGGCGGCCTGTCCTGGGTCGCCGCCAGCAATCTGTGAAATTTCCTACGCACTTATCAGCCCCAGCTCACCCTCAAGGCAACTAGCGTTCAACTCAGTTCAAGGTGCTTGCGTACCGTCAAGAACGTCCGTTGTTCACTTGCTGGAGGGTTAATCATGCTTCGCCGAATCTCTCAGCTGTTAGGTGACGCCAGTGTCACCCTCAAACTGGCCCTGGGCTTTTCCCTGGTACTGGCCCTGAGCCTCGTGATTGCTGCAACCGGCTGGCAGGCCCTGGCGGCGTCGCTTTACCGCTCGCAAACCCTGACGGTACTCGCGCAACTGGCCGTGGCCGGCGAAGAGCTGCGCGCCGACAGAATCGTGTACCGCACCCTGGACGATGCCAACAGCTTCAGCCGATTGAGCACGAGCGCGGAGAAAATCGACAGCAGCCTGACGCAGCTTTCCAACCGACTCACAGCGCCGAAAGCCATGGAGTACCTGCACGAAATGGCACGTATCAGTGCGATGTTCAAAACCACGCTCAAGGACGTGCCCGCACGGGTTGAAAAACGCGAGAGTGCCCGCGAACAACTGAAAAAGAGTTCCGTGCACACCGGCGACGTCCTCGCGCAATTGGCCAGCGACCTGCCCGATCAAGAGGATGAGAAAGCCCTGGATGCCGTGGAAAATCTGCGTCAGGCCATCGAACAGGCCGAGGACAGCGCCCAGAGCCCGGCCTGGGCTGCCAGTTCACTGGACGCCTACGCTAAGGCAGTCAGCGATGCCGAACGCAACCTTGAGCTGGCCCAGGCGGCCGTGGCGAAACTGCCCGTCGACAGTGGCGCGCTGAAAACCGCCATACTCGACATCCGCACCCACCTGGCACGCCTCAAGGACACCCAGCTCAACACCGAAAACGCGCAAAACCAGTTGGAGCAGCAGTTGGATCAATTGCTCGGGCAAAGTGACCTGCTGAGCCAGGACCAGACCCAACGACGCGACCGCGAAGCCGAGCAAGCCCGCACCCAAACCCTGGGCATTACCGCCGCCGCCTTGCTCCTCGGCATCCTCGCCGCCTGGGTGATTGCCGGGCAAATCGTGAAACCGCTGCGCAAGGCGCTGAGTGTGGCCAATCGCATTGCCGAGGGCGACCTGAGCCACGATGTGCAGACGCGGCGCAAAGACGAGTTGGGCCAATTGCAACGCAGCATGACCCAAATGACCCTGAACCTGCGCGAGCTGATCGGCAGCATCAGCGACAACGCAAGGCAGATCGCCAGCGCCGCCGAGGAGCTTTCCGCCGTCACCGTACAAACCCGCGCCGGGGTCAATCATCAGCGCGACGAAACCGAGCAGGTGGCGACCGCCATGAACCAGATGCTGGCCACCGCCCAGGAAGTGGCGCGCCATGCCGAGCAGGCGTCGATTGCCGCCGGCGAGGCCAATCAACAGACCGAACTGGGCGATCAGGTGGTGATGGATGCCGTGGCGCAGATCGAACACCTGGCCCATGAGATGGCCCGCTCAAGCCAGGCCATGATTGCGCTGCAACGGGAAAGCCAGAAGATCGGCAGCGTGCTGGATGTGATCAAGTCCGTGTCGCAGCAGACCAACCTGCTGGCGCTCAATGCCGCGATCGAAGCCGCGCGGGCCGGCGAGGCGGGCCAAGGCTTCGCGGTGGTCGCCGATGAAGTGCGCAGCCTGGCCCAACGCACCCAGCAGTCCGCCGAAGAAATCGAAGGGCTGATCGGCGGCTTGCACAGCGGCACCCAGGAAGTCGCCGACATCATGGACTACAGCCGCACGCTGACCGATAACAGCGTCGGCCTGGCACGCAACGCCGGCGACGCCCTGACGGAAATCGCGCGCACCGTGGCGGTGATCCAGGAAATGAACCCGCAGATCGCCGCCGCGGCCGAAGAGCAAAGCGCAGTGGCCGAAGAGATCAATCGCAGCGTATTGAAAGTCCGTGACGCCTCGGAGCAAACCGCCGCGGCCAGTGAGCAGACGGCGACGGCGAGTATCGAGTTGGCGCGGCTGGGAACGGATTTGCAGCGATGCGTGGGGAAGTTCAAGGTGTGACCTCCCAGCCCCTTACAGCACTTGACGCAGGAACGCCTGGGCCCGTGGGTCTTTCGGCGCATCGAAGAACTCGGCGGGGGTCGCATCTTCGAGCAACTTGCCGTGATCGAAGAACAGCACGCGATGCGCCACTTCGCGGGCGAAGCCCATTTCGTGGGTCACGCAGACCATGGTCATGCCTTCCAGGGCCAGGGTTTTCATGACGTCCAGCACTTCGCCGACCATTTCCGGATCGAGTGCCGAAGTGGGCTCATCGAACAGCATCACCTTGGGGTCCATCGCCAGCGCCCGGGCAATCGCCACGCGCTGTTGCTGGCCGCCGGACAACCGTGAGGGGAACTCGTTGGCTTTCTGCGCAATGCCGACCTTTTCCAGCAACGCCATGGCCTTGGCTTCGCGCTCTTTCTTGCTGCGCTTGCGCACGACTTTTTGCGCCAGGCACAGGTTTTCCAGCACGGTCATGTGGGGGAACAGGTTGAAGTGCTGGAACACCATGCCGACTTCACGGCGATAGGCGTTCACATCGGTTTTCGCATCGGCCAGTTGCAGGCCGTCGATGCTGACCGAGCCCGAGTCGAATTCTTCCAGGCCATTGAGGCAACGCAGGAAGGTCGACTTGCCCGAACCGGACGGGCCGATGACCACCAGCACTTCGCCCTTGGCCACCTGGGTGGTGACGTGATCCACGGCGCGCACCACATGGCCGCGGGTGTCGAAGACTTTTACCAGATCGCGGACTTCAATCACTTTGCGCGAGCCTCCGCTCAAGCCGGCTGGCCATTTTCGACAGCGGCAGGTTGATCAACAGGTACAAACCTGCGACGCAGAACAGGATTTCAAATGGCGAAAACGAGGTGGTGATCACTTCGCGGCCGCTCTTGAGCAGTTCGGTAATGGCGATCACCGACACCAGCGAAGTGTCTTTCACCAGGCTGATAAATTGCCCGGCCAGCGGCGGCAACACGCGCTTGAACGCCTGCGGCAGCACCACATGGCGCATCGACTGGCTGGCACTCAGGCCCAGGGAGCGGGCAGCTTCGTTCTGGCCACGGGTGATGGACTGCACGCCGGCGCGGACGATTTCCGCCACATAGGCGCCGGTGAACAGCGACAGCGCGGCGATCCCGGCAAACTCGCGGGACAGATTGAGCACCGTGCCGATAAAGAAATAGAAAATGAAGATCTGCACCAACAGCGGCGTACCGCGCACCAGTTCGACGTAGATCGTCGACAGATCGCGCAACGTCGGGTTATTGGACAACCGGCACAACCCGGTGGCCAAACCGATCGCCAGGCCCAGGATGCCGGACACCACCGACAGCCATAACGTGGTCCACAAGCCCCACATCAACGGCCCCAACGCCCAATGCCGGTTCACCCCGATCACATCGCCCTCGGCCACGTCATCGCCGCGCGCCACTTTCAGGCTGTCGTCGGCCACGGTGAGGGTCTGCACGCTGCCGGCGTCGTTGCGCAGGGTGACTTCGGCCATATCGCCCTTGCGGACCAGCTCAATGACGGTGGAAATATCCGCGGCACGCTGCGCCTCCTCGGCCTGATAGGCGAAGTACTGCGGCACGCGGTTCCAGCGCCATTCGTAGGACATCAGCGAGGTGGCGTAGTAGAGCGCGCCGGCCAGGCCGACCAGCACGGCCACGGTCAGCAGGTGCCAGGGCCATTGGGCTTTTTTCTGTTTCATTACTCAACATCCAAAAGGGTCGGGTAAGCACCCGCCTTTGTGGCGAGCGGGCTTGCCCTAATGCCATTCAGTCAAGGCATTTTGTAGGAGCGTTATTCCATGTCCTTGAGCCACTCGGAGCTCTTGAACCACTTGTCATGAATGCGATCGTAGGTGCCGTCGTTCTTGATCTGGTGCAGGAAGTTGTTGATGAAGTTGATGCTGTCGTAGTCACCCTTCTTCAGACCGAACGCCAGCGGTTCGAAGGTGAACGGTTCTTCGAGGAACACCAGCTTGCCGTTACCGACTTTTTTCTCGGCGACCACGTTGTACGGCGCGTCATACACAAAGGCGTCGGCCTTGCCGTTGACCACGTCCAGCACACCTTCCTGCTCGTTGTCGTAACCGTGGTACTTGGCTTTGGAAATCAGCTTCTTGGCGACCATTTCACCGGTGGTGCCGAGCTTGGAGGTCAGGCGGTATTTCTCGTCGTTCAGGTCTTTGTAGGACTTGATGGTGCCTTCCAGCTCCTTGCGAATCAGCAGGGTCTGGCCAACCACGATGAACGGTTCGCTGAAGTTCAGGCGCAGGTTGCGTTCCTGGGTCAGGGTCATGCCGCTGCCGATCATGTCGAACTTGCCGGTCAGGAAGGCCGGGATGATGCCGTCGTAACCGGTGGACACCAGCTCCAGCTTGACGCCCATGGATTTGGCCATGGCTTTGAGGATATCGACTTCGAAACCGATGATTTCACCGCGTTTGTCGGTCATTTCGAACGGCATGTAGGTCGGGTCCATGCCGACTTTCAGCGTACCGCGCTTGACGGCATCATCGATGGCGCCGGCCTGGGCCGCATTGGCAGCCACCAGCGCGGCGACGCCGAGCAGCAGCATCGAAAGATACTTTTTCATCATCAAGTCCCCTGAACGATTCTTATGAGGTCGGCGCGCAAAAGGGCTGCACCATTTCGGGGTGCGATCCTAACCCACTCGTTGCCCGTCACAAAGGTTTCACCGGTATTTGTTATCTGCGTATGTCGGAAAAGCCCCACAACGGTGCAGCCAAGCACAGCGCTAGACACTTACGCAGGCGATGGCGGTAATGGATTGATGTGTAAGAAGTTATGACTTTCAGTCGATATCTTCCAACCAGGCGGTGTCTTTAAACCATTTGTCGTGGAGGCGATCGTAGGTGCCGTCCTGGGCGACCTGGTTGAGGAAATGGTTGATCCAGTTAAGGCTGTCGAAATCGCCTTTTTTCACGCCGAACGCCAATGGTTCGAAGGTGAAGGGCTGCTCCAGCACCAGCAACGTGCTGTTTTCCGCGCGACTGCTGGCGATCAGGTTGTAGGGGGCGTCGTGGATAAACGCATCGGCCGCGCCGATCACCACTTGGTGTACGCCTTCCTCCGGCGTGGCAAAACGGCTCAACCGGGCCGCCCCCAGAAACCGCCGGGCCGCCGCCTCGCCCGTGGTGCCTTCGGTGGTGGCGATCCGATAGCTGGCATCGTCCAGGTCTTCGACGCTCGAGACCTTACCGGCCAGGCTGGGGTGCAGCAGCACGGTCTGGCCGACCACGATGAAGGAGTCGCTGAAATTCAGCTTCAGGTTGCGCTCCTGGGTGACGGTCATGCCGCTGCCGATCAGGTCGAACTTGTTCGCCAGCAACCCCGGCAACAGTT
Source organism: Pseudomonas sp. MPB23 (assembly GCF_046605395.1). Taxonomy (NCBI): domain Bacteria; kingdom Pseudomonadati; phylum Pseudomonadota; class Gammaproteobacteria; order Pseudomonadales; family Pseudomonadaceae; genus Pseudomonas; species Pseudomonas sp. MPB23. The sequence continues at coordinate 406,864 of NZ_CP176771.1, forward strand.
CGGTATAGGGCACCGTGACCAATTCGAGCTCAACCCCCAGGGCCTGGCTCATCACGCCGAGCAGGTCGATTTCAAAGCCGACGATGTGGCCCCGTTTATCGGTCATTTCGAACGGCACATAGGTGGGCGTGGTACCGACTTTCAGCACACCGCGCCGGACGGCGTCGTCGATGGCACCGGCCTGCACCAGGGCACTGTGAATCAATGCGACAGCGCCGATCAGCACTGCCGAACCATACTTTTTGATCATGAATCCCCCTGTGACCGAGTCAAATGTGGGGGGCGATCCTACCCCACTCGCGGGCACGCCAATACGCCTCGGGAGAGGGTCTTTTGTTTCGAAATAACAAGGAGTTACGGCGATAGGGAAGAGGATTGAAACGCTGTAGGACCAGCGCTTCGGACGCCCCCGGGATGAGCTCCCGGGGGTGTCTGAATCAGGCCGGTTGGGCCTGGGACGACAGCGGTTGCAGCGGCAGCAAAGGTGCGTGCGGATCGGCCTTGAGCGAAGCACGCCAGGCGGCAAGCCACTCGGCATGGCCTTCGCTCCAGACCTGCTCATGCAGGCGCGAGAGCGCCACCGGATCGCTGAGCAACGCCAGGCGCTCGCTGTTGTTGAGGCCGGCAGGACCGACCTTCAACGCATAGCGCACACGTTCGCCGCGCAGGTACTCGATCGGCTCGGCCTGACCGTGACGCGAGGTCGCCAAGGCACAGGCCAGGGCGTTCTGCTGCGGGTCGACCACCGCACGCACGAAGCCGTCATTCAGCGCGTGCCAGCGGTTTTCGTGGGTGTACTTGTCGGTGGACAGCAGCGCTTGCGGCGGATTGTATTCCTCAGGAATCAGGAACAGGCTCTCGTCGCGGGATTTGAGGCCCAGGTTCACGCGACTGGAAATCACCGAAACCGGGATCGACAGCATCAGCGAACCGACGATCGGCACCAGCCACCACAGGAAGCTCGGGTTCAACCACACCACCAGCAGTGCCCACAGGAAGCCGAGCAAGGTCTGGGTGCCGTGACGCTTGATCGCTTCACTCCAGGGCGTGGAGTCGTCGTCACGCTGCGGCGAGTTCCAGGTCGCAGCCCAGCCGAGGAATGCGGCCAGTACGAAACGGGTGTGGAAAATCATCCGCACCGGCGCCAGCAGCATGGAGAACAGCATCTCCAGCAGCATCGACAGGGTCACCTTGAGCTTGCCGCCGAACTCTTTCGCGCCCTTGGCCCAGATCAGGATGATGCTCAACAACTTGGGCAGGAACAGCAGCACGATGGTGGTGGAGAACAGCGCCACCGCCTTGTCCGGGTGCCATTGCGGCCACAGCGGGTACAACTGGCGCGGCGCCATGAAGTACTGCGGCTCCATCAAGGTGTTCACCGCCAGCAACGCGGTGGACAGCACTAGGAAGAAGAACCACAACGGCGCCGACAGATACGACATCACGCCGGTAAGGAACACCGCGCGGTGCACCGGGTGCATGCCCTTGACCAGGAACAGGCGGAAATTCATCAGGTTGCCGTGGCACCAACGACGGTCACGCTTGAGTTCGTCGAGCAGGTTCGGCGGCAGTTCTTCGTAGCTGCCCGGCAGGTCGTAGGCAATCCACACGCCCCAGCCGGCACGACGCATCAGCGCCGCTTCAACGAAGTCGTGGGACAGGATCGCACCGGCGAACGCGCCTTTACCCGGCAGCGGCGCCAGGGCGCAGTGCTCGATGAACGGTTTCATGCGGATGATTGCGTTGTGACCCCAATAGTGGGATTCACCCAGTTGCCAGAAGTGCAGGCCGGCGGTGAACAGCGGGCCGTACACGCGGGTGGCGAACTGCTGCATGCGCGCATACAGGGTGTCCATGCCCGACGCCCGTGGCGCGGTCTGGATAATCCCGGCATCCGGCGTGGCTTCCATCAGGCGCACCAGGCCGGTCAGGCACTCGCCGCTCATCACGCTGTCGGCGTCAAGGACCACCATGTATTTGTATTCACCGCCCCAGCGACGGCAGAAGTCGTCAAGGTTGCCGCTCTTGCGTTTGACGCGACGGCGACGGCGACGATAGAAGATCTTGCCGAAACCACCGGCTTCGCGGCACACGTCGAGCCAGGCTTGCTGCTCGGCGATGCAGATGTCGGCGTCGTTACTGTCGCTGAGCACGAAGAAATCGAAGCGGTCCAGGTCACCGGTGGCGGCCACCGACTCGAACGTCGCGCGCAGGCCGGCGAATACCCGGGGCACGTCTTCGTTGCAGATCGGCATCACCAACGCGGTGCGTGCATCCTTCGGAATCGGCTCGTTACCGGCACTTTTACCGGAGATCCGGTATTTATCGTGGCCGGTCAGCAGTTCCAGGAAGCCCATCAACGCAGTCCAGAAACCCGCCGAGACCCAGCAGAACAAGATCCCGAACATGATCAGGATGCTGGTTTGCAAGGCGTACGGCAGGACCTGGGTCGCGGTTTGCAGCAGGGTCTGGTTGCGGATTTCGTCGAAGTCGACCAGCGACCAGCCCTGGTACGGCATGATGCCTTTCATGTACCAGCCGGCAATGATGGTCTGCCCAAGCATCAGCACCAGCAGGATGTAACGGCGGATCGAACCCACGGTGCGCCAGCGCGCCGCGGGCAGCACGCGCTCGTCTTTCGGCGGCGTCGGCGGGTTGCTGCGACCGGTCAGGCGGCGCCAGCCACGCACCAGGATATTGGTGCGCCACGGCTCCGGCACGACCTTGGTGCGACGAATCGGCGGCGTGGCCTTGAGGCACACGCGGCCGCTGGCGTCGAGCCCGAGCATTTCGGCGTCCTTCAGCGCCTCGGCGGTGCTGAGGGTCAACCGGCGCCCGACCGACGCCTGGGCGGCGTCGACCGGCGCGTCGAACGCCTTGGACGACAAACGTTCGTGCAACTCACTGAAAGAGCTGCAGCCCGCCAGTTCGGCGCGCTGCTCAGCGGTCATCGGAAGATGCGCCAGGTACTCGGACAGAGTCTCTGGCTGGACTTGAGAATTACTCATCGGCAGGCAACTGATAGCTCCAGGTTTCGGTCAGGACTTGCTCGGTCTTGATCGGCTCCGGCGTGGCTGGGGCAGCTTCTGGCTGCTTGGCGTCCTTGTCTTTCGCGTCTTTCTTGGCCTGTTTCTCATGCTGCTTGGCCAAAACCTTGTCGGCCTTGAGCACTTGGGTCGAGACCTTCTCAGGCTCAGGCTGCACGATGTCCTGGACCAGGGCCGCACGCATTTCGGTCGGTTTGCCCGCGTCCTTGATCTTCATGCGCAGGGTCAGGCGCCAGCCTTTGGTGTGTTCGTTGTAACGCACGCTGTTTTCCACCAGCTCGGCGTTGTCACCCACGCTCACCTGGCTGCGAACCGGAGCGTCCGGCAGCAGTTTCTTCAGGGACGGACCCTCGAAGTCGACCAGATAGGCCACGCTGCCATCCGGCTGACGGATCAGGTTGGATTGCTTCACATCGCCGGTCGAACGCAGGGTCTGCTTGACCCAGGCGCTGTCCGGCGAATGGAAGGCGGCGTCGTCCAGAGTCCAGTGCAGGCGGTAGGCCACTTCGAGCGGCTGGCCGACTTCCGGCAGTTTTTCCGGGCTCCAGAAAGCAACGATGTTGTCGTTGGTTTCATCGGCGGTCGGGATCTCTACCAGGTCGACGGAACCCTTGCCCCAGTCGCCTTCAGGTTCGATCCAGGCGCTTGGGCGCTTGTCGTAGTTGTCGTCGAGGTCTTCGTAGTGGCTGAAGTTGCGACCGCGTTGCAGCAGGCCGAACCCGCGCGGGTTCTCGACAAAGAAGTTGCTCACCGACAGGTGTTTAGGGTTGTTCAGCGGACGCCAGATCCACTCGCCGTTGCCGGCATGGATCGACAGGCCGCTGGAATCGTGCAGCTCGCGACGGTAGTTGAGGACCTTGGACGGCTGGTTGGCGCCGAACAGGAACATCGAGGTCAACGGGGCAACGCCCAGCTTGCTGACCTTGTCGCGCAGGAACATCTGGGATTTGACGTCGACCACGGTGTCGGTGCCCGGACGCAGGATCAGGCGATAGGCACCGGTGGCGCGCGGCGAATCCAGCAGGGCGAAGATCACCAGGTGCTTGTCACCCGGTTTCGGGCGCTCGATCCAGAACTCGGTGAAACGCGGGAACTCTTCGCCGGACGGCAGCGCGGTGTCGATCGCCATGCCACGGGCGGACAGGCCGTACACCTGGTCCTTGCCCACGACGCGGAAATAGCTGGCGCCGAGCATGGTCATGATTTCGTCTTGCTTGTCGCTCTTGTTGATCGGGAACAGCACGCGGAAACCGGCATAACCCAGTTGTTCGGTGGCCTTGGGATCAAATTTGACGTCGCCGAAATCGAAGCGTGTCGGGTCGTATTTGATTTCCTGGACGTTGTCGGCGGTGACTTCGTTGATTTTCACCGGTGTATCGAAATGCATACCCTGGTGATAGAAGGACAGCTTGAACGGCGTGTTCTGATCGGCCCACTCGGCTTTTTCATTGCGGAAACGAATCTTTTGGTAGTCGGCGAATTTCATTTCGCGGAATTCGTTCGGCAGATTGCTGCGCGGAGCTTCGTATTTCTGCCCGGCCAGCTCTTTTGCCTTGGCCGACACATCATCCAGACTGAATGCCCACAGTTGACCCGCGCCGAACAGGCAAAACAGGGCGGAGCCCGTCACCAGTGCGTTTCGTAACCGTTTGGCAGACAATTTTGGTGCATTACAGGGACTAACAATCACGAGCAACCCTCGCCGAAAACAGATCAAAAAACCAACGGCCAGCTATCTATATGCCAGGTTGGCGAGCATTGTTCCGACTCCCCTGGGGCAAAATGATTCCCCTGAGGCTTTCGGACAAGTCTCTACCTAAGTCAAAAATGGACCAATCAACGCTGATCCCCGTAGCGCGCGATTATCTAGTAGCCCGCGAGACAACGCATCAGGGACAACGAAGTATTTGTAGCGAAACCCTGCGTTTTTAGGCATTCAAAGTCGTTTTTTATACATTCATGTCTGTAAGAGGAAGGTCACAGGGCCATCATTGACCAAATGCACCTGCATATCGGCACCAAAACGGCCTGATGCCACTTTGCCATGCAATTGTTGCGCTTGTAACAACAAGTGGTCGAAAAGCGCCGCTCCCAGGGCCGGCGGGGCCGCAGTGGAGAAGCTTGGCCGCAGCCCACTCTTGGTATCCGCCGCCAGGGTGAACTGAGACACCAGCAACAACCCCCCGTCGATATCCTTCAACGACAGGTTCATCTTGCCCTCGCCGTCACTGAACACCCGGTAGTTAAGCAGCTTATGCAGCAATTTGTCGGCGCTCTCGGGTGTATCCGACGGTTCGACGGCCACCAGCACCAGCAAACCCTGATCGATCGCCCCGACGATTTCGCCTGCGACTTCGACGCGGGCGCCGCGCACCCGCTGCAACAGGCCCTTCATGCTTCTTCGGGTGGCAGGTCGAGCAGGCGCCGGGCCATTTCGCCGGTCGCGCGAACCAGCGCATCGGTAATGCCAGGCTCGGAGGCCGCATGGCCCGCTTCGCGGATCACCTGCAATTCGCTGTTGGGCCAGGCTTGATGCAGCGCCCAGGCGTTATCCAGCGGGCAGATCATGTCGTAGCGACCATGAATGATGACGCCCGGCAGATGGGCGATCTTGTGCATGTCGCGGATCAGTTGGTCAGGCTCGAGGAAGGAGTTGTTGGTGAAGTAGTGGCACTCGATGCGCGCAATCGACAGCGCCCGTTGCGGTTCGGCAAAACGCTCCACATGCTGCGGGCTCGGGCACAGGCCGAGCATGCGCCCTTCCCAGCCGGACCAGGCCTTGGCCGCGTGCATCTGGGCGATCTGGTCGTTGCCGGTCAGGCGCTTGTGGTAGGCCGCGATCATGTCGTGGCGCTCGTCGACGGGAATCGGCGCGATGTAGTCCTGCCAGTAATCCGGGAACAGGCGGCTCGCGCCTTCCTGGTAGAACCAATGGATGTCCTGCGGACGCGCCAGGAAAATCCCGCGCACGATCAAACCATGCACGCGCTCGGGATGGGTTTGCGCGTAGGCCAGGGCCAGGGTCGAGCCCCAGGAGCCGCCGAACAGCACCCATTTGTCGATGCCCAGGTGTTCGCGGATGCGTTCGAGGTCGGCGACCAGATCCCAGGTGGTGTTGTTTTCCAGGCTGGCGCGGGGCGTGGAGCGGCCGCAGCCACGCTGGTCGAAAGTGACGATGCGGTAGAGGTTCGGGTCGAAATAGCAGCGGCTCTGGGCGTCGCAACCGGCGCCGGGGCCGCCGTGGATGAAGACAACGGGCAAGCCTTCGGGGGAGCCACTTTCATCGACATACAGCGTATGGGTGTCATCGACGGCCAGATCGTGCCGGGCGTAGGGTTTGATCTGCGGGTACCAAGTCTGCATTGCGCGCTCCGTAGGGTGTCGGGTCCATCCCTGGGGGGACGTCTGTTCTTCTGCCGTCTGGCACTATAAACCCGAATTGTGCAATGAGCATGTCCTTGAGCGCTTGGACCCCGTGTCAGTAGTTCGCCAGGCACGTCAGCCCGCGAGACCGCCGTCGACACCGTTCGTCAGCCGTAGCGCTGCTGCCCCCAGGCCAGGAACCCTTCCAGCAACTGCTTGAGCACCTCCCGCGTCGGCGCGGCCAGATCCGCGCGGTAGCGGAACGGTTCAACTTCTTCCATATAAGTGCTCTGGCACAACTCCAACTGCACGGCGTGGATATCTTGCGCGGGATTACCGTAATGCCGGGTGATATGCCCGCCCTTGAATCGTCCGTTCAGCACATGGGTGTACTGCGGATGAGTCGCGCAGAGGGCTTCCAGCCGGCTCGCCAATTCGGGATCGCAGGCGGCACCGTTGAAGGTGCCGAGGTTGAAGTCCGGCAGCTTGCCGTCGAACAGGTGCGGGATCACCGAGCGGATCGAGTGCGCATCGAACAGCAGCGCATAGCCGAACTCGGCCTTGAGTCGCGCCAGTTCCTCTTGCAGCGTGCGGTGATACGGGCCCCAGATCTTTTGCAGATAGCTGGCGCGTTCGGTCTCGCTCGGCTCCAGCCCCGCATGGAACAACGGCACGCCATCGAACAGCGTCGCCGGGTACAAGCCGGTGGTGGCGCCGGCGTACAAGGGTTTATCGTCAGAAGGCCGGTTCAGGTCGATGACGAACCGCGAATACTCCGCCGCCAGGGTGCTGGCGCCCAGTTCGTCGGCGAAGTCATACAACGTGGGGATGTGCCAGTCGGTGTCCGGCAGGCTTTGGGCCTGGGGGATCAAGCCGGCTTGCACCGCCGGCGTCAGGCGCAGGCCGGCGTGGGGCATGCTGATCAGCAGCGGCACGCGGCCTTGTTTGAAGTTCAGGACCTTTTCCACAGCAGTTCTCCTTAAAGAGTGACGTCGACGCCGTGGCGCACGACGCGTTTATCCAGTTCGCCGCCCAGCCAATAGGCCAGGTCAGCCGGGCGGTCGATCTGCCAGGCGACGAAATCCGCGACCTTGCCGACTTCCAGCGAGCCATGGGTGGCGCCCATGCCCAGGGCCGTGGCCGCGTGTTGCGTGGCGCCGGCCAGGGCTTCTTCCGGGGTCATGCGGACCAGGGTGCAGGCCATGTTCAGCATCAGGCGCAGCGACAACGCCGGCGAGGTGCCAGGGTTGAGGTCGCTGGCGATGGCGATCTTCACGCCGTGCTTGCGCAGGGCGTCCATCGGCGGCAACTGGGTTTCGCGCAGGAAGTAGAACGCCCCCGGCAGCAGCACCGCGACGGTGCCGGCGGCGGCCATGGCGATGGCGTCGTCTTCGGTCATGAACTCCAGGTGATCCGCCGACAACGCCTGGTAACGCGCCGCCAGGCTGGAGCCGTGCAGCGACGACAGTTGTTCGGCGTGCAGCTTCACCGGCAGGCCGAGTTGCCGGGCAACCTTGAACACGCGCTCGACCTGTTCGGGCGAGAACGCCAGGTATTCGCAGAACGCATCCACCGCGTCCACCAGCCCTTCCGCTTCCAGGGCCGGCAGCATGTCGGTGCAGATGTGTTCGATGTAGTCGTCGGCGCGGTCCTTGTACTCCGGCGGCAACGCATGGGCCGCCAGGCAGGTGGCGCGCACGCTGACCGGCAGCGCATCACCGAGGCGACGAATCACCCGCAGCAACTTGCGTTCGCTGGCCAGGTCCAGGCCGTAGCCGGACTTGATCTCCACCGTGGTCACGCCGTCCCGCAGCAAACTGCGCAGGCGCTTGTGGGCGCTGGCGAACAGTTCATCTTCGCTGGCGGCGCGGGTGGCGCGCACGGTGCTGGCAATGCCGCCGCCCTGGGCCGCGATCTCGGCATAGCTCACGCCTTCGAGACGCTGCTCGAATTCGCCGCTGCGATTGCCTCCGAACACCGTGTGGGTGTGGCAGTCGATCAGCCCGGGGGTGACCCACGCGCCTTGCAGGTCGTGGACCTGGGCGTAATCCGCGGTGGGCACCTGGTTGCGCGGGCCGATCCACTCGATCAACTGACCGGCGGTCACCAGCGCGGCATCCTCGATGATCGCGTACTTGCCGTGGGCCATGGTTGCGATGTGGCAGTGTTGCCAAAGGACTTTCATCCCAGACTCCTCGGGTTACAGGCTCGGCAGCAACTTGGCCGGCACCAGTTCATTCAGGCAGCGGCTGGCGAGCAGCTCGGTCGCGGCAAGGATGTCCGGGGCGAAGAAGCGGTCCTTGTCGTAGAACGCCACTTTGCTGCGCAGGATGCCACGGGCTTTTTCCAGTTTTGGCGAGGTCTTCAGGCCTTCGCGCAGGTCCAGGCCCTGGCACGCGGCCAGCCATTCCACCGCCAGCACGCCACGGGTGTTCTCGGCCATTTCCCACAGGCGCTTGCCGGCGGCCGGGGCCATGGACACGTGGTCTTCCTGGTTGGCGGACGTCGGCAGGCTGTCGACGCTGTGGGGATGGGCCAGCGCCTTGTTTTCGCTGGCGAGCGCGGCGGCGGTGACCTGGGCGATCATGAACCCGGAGTTGACCCCGCCATTGCCCACCAGAAACGGCGGCAATTGCGACATGTGCTTGTCCATCATCAGCGAGATGCGACGCTCGCTCAGGGAGCCGATTTCGGCGATGGCCAGCGCCATGTTGTCGGCAGCCATGGCCACCGGTTCGGCGTGGAAGTTACCGCCGGAAATCACATCGCCCTCGGCGGCAAACACCAGCGGGTTGTCCGACACGGCATTGGCTTCGATCACCAGCACCTCGGCGGCCTGGCGCAACTGGGTCAGGCAGGCGCCCATGACTTGCGGCTGGCAACGCAGGGAATACGGGTCCTGGACCTTGTCGCAGCTCTCGTGCGATCGGGAGACCTGGCTGCTGTCGCCGAGCAGGTCGCGATAGGCCGCCGCCGAGTCGATCTGCCCACGCTGGCCGCGCGCCGCATGAATGCGCGCGTCGAACGGCGAGCGCGACCCCAGCACCGCTTCGACGGTCAGCGCACCGCACGCCAGCGCGCCGGCGAACAGGTCTTCGCCCTCGAACAGCCCGCGCAAGGCATAGGCGGTGGACACCTGGGTACCGTTGAGCAGCGCCAGGCCTTCCTTGGCGGCGAGGGTCAGCGGCGCGAGGCCGGCGACGTTCAGCGCGTCGGTGGCATCCAACCATTCACCCTTGTAGCGCGCCTTGCCTTCGCCGAGCAGCACCAGGGACATATGGGCCAACGGCGCCAGGTCACCGGAGGCGCCGACTGAGCCCTTGAGCGGAATATGCGGGTAGACCTCGGCGTTGATCAGCGCGATCAACGCGTCGATCACCTGCCGACGAATCCCCGAGAAGCCACGGCTCAGGCTGTTGACCTTGAGCACCATGACCAGCCGCACCAGCGCATCGCTGATCGGCTCACCGACGCCGGCGGCATGGGACAGCACCAGGGAGCGCTGGAGGTTTTCCAGGTCCTCGCTGGCGATGCGGGTCGAGGCCAGCAGGCCGAAACCGGTGTTGATGCCATAGGCGGTGCGGTTCTCGGCGAGAATCTGCTCCACGCAGGCCACACTGGCTTCGATCTGGCTCGATGCGCTGGCATCCAGGCTGAGGGTCACCGGCTGCTGGTAGATGGCCCGCAGTTGGGCAAGGCTCAATTGGCCTGGAATCAGATTTAGCGCAGTCACATTCGTGCTCCTTGTGAATTATTGTTCAGTGCAATTCGGGAAAAGTGTGCTGCAGCCAAGCGGTGTGCTTGAGCAGCGCGGCGGCGGTCGCGATGTCCGGTGCCAGCCAGCGGTCTTGTGCGTAAGGCGGGACGTGTTCACGCAACAGGCGCCAGGCGCGGACGGTGCCCGCGCCGAAGCGTTGGTCCTTGAGAAACTCGAAGGCCTGGGCCGCCAGCAGGTACTCGATGGCGAGGATCTGGGCGACGTTGGCCAACAGTTGGTGGAGCTTGAGCGCGGCATTGGTACCCATGCTCAGGTGGTCTTCCTGCAGGCCCGAGGTGACGAAGTTGTCGAGCACCGCCGGTTGCGCCAGTTGGCGGTTTTGCCCACACAGGGAAGCAGCGACGTATTGCACGATCATCATCCCGGAATTGACCCCGGGGTTGCTGACCAAAAACGCCGGCAAGCCGCTGACGTGGGGGTTGATCAGGCGGTCCAGGCGACGTTCGGAAACCGAGCCGATCTCGGCCATGGCAATCGCGAGCATATCGGCGGCCAACGCAACGGACTGCCCATGGGGATTGGCCTGGGACACCACGCGGTAGTGATCGGGGGTGCCGAGCAGCAGCGGGTTGTCGGTGGCGCTGTTGAGTTCGGTCTCGATCTGGCGGGTAGCGTGCTCCACCTGGTCGCGCGCCGCACCGTGGATCTGCGGGATCGAGCGGATGCTCAGCGCGTCCTGGGTGCGCAGGCCTTTGCTGCTGGCGATCACTTCGCTGCCGTCGAGCAACGCACGCAGATTGATACCGACCTGCTGCATGCCGGGGTGCGGTTTGAGCGCGATGATTTCGGCGTCGAAGGCGTCGATCTGGCCGCGCTGGGCCTCGAAACTCATGGCGCCGATCACATCGGCCCATTGCAACAGGTGATGGGCATCGGCCAGGGCCAGGCAACCGAGGCCGGTCATGCACGGCGTGCCGTTGACCAGGCACAGGCCGTCCTTGGCGCCGAGCACCACCGGCTGCAAACCTGCTTCGCTCAGGGCCTGTTGCGCCGGGACGATCCGGCCGCGGTGGCTCACATCGCCAATCCCCAGCAACGCCACGCCGACATGGGCCATGTGCGTCAGGTAACCCACCGAACCCTGGGACGGCACTTGCGGCGTGATGCCATGGTTGAGCAGCGCCAGCAACGCATGCACCACCTGCGGGTGCAGGCCGGATTTGCCGTGGCTGTAGTTGATGATCGCCGCGCAGATGATCGCGCGGGTCTGTTCGTCGCTCAGTACCGGGCCGACGCCACAGGCGTGGCTGAGCAGGGTATTGCGCGATAACCGGCTGAGTTGCTCGCCTTCGAGCGACACGTTGCACAGCGCGCCCAAACCGGTATTCACGCCATAGGCGCGCTCGCCGCTGGCGACGATGCGCTGCACGATGGACTGGGCATTGTCGATACGCGCCCAGGCCTGGCCCGAGAGTTCGAGCACCGCGCCGAAGCGGGCCACGGCAACCACGTCCTGCCAGCGCAGGGGGGTGTCGGCGATGATGATTTTTGCTGCCTGGGACATCTTCATACCTTCTTGAGTTCTTGTGCAGCTTTACTGGCCCTATCGGGAGCAAGCCCCCTCCCACTGGGGAATGCATTTCAAAGGTGGGAGGGGGCTTGCTCCCGATGAGGCCAGTAGCCCCACCCCATAATCCGGATCAAACCACCGCCGCCCGCCGCTGAACGAACCGATCCACATACTCGTCCGCCGGCGCATGCAGGATCTCCCGCGGCGTGCCGACCTGGATCAGTTTGCCGTCCTTGAGGATCGCGATGCGGTTACCGATGCGCACGGCTTCGTCGAGGTCGTGGGTGATGAACACGATGGTCTTGTGCAAGGTCTTTTGCAGTTCGAGCAGTTGGTCCTGCATCTCGGCGCGGATCAGCGGGTCGAGGGCGCTGAAGGCTTCGTCCATCAGGATGATGTCGGTGTCGGCCGCCAACGCGCGCGCCAGGCCCACACGCTGGCGCATGCCGCCGGAGAGCTGGTGCGGGTACTTGTTTTCGTAGCCTTTGAGGCCCACGGTTTCGATCCAGTGCCGCGCGCGCTCGGCGCACACCTGTTGGGTTTCGCCGCGCACTTTGAGGCCGTAGGCGACGTTGTCGAGCACGCTCTTGTGGGGCAGCAGGCCGAAGCTCTGGAACACCATGCTGATCTTGTGGCGGCGGAATTCGCGCAGGGCGTGCATGTCCAGTTGCAGGATGTCTTCGCCGTCCACCAGGATCGCGCCGCTGGTGGGGTCGATCAGGCGATTGAAGTGGCGCACCAGGGTCGATTTGCCCGAGCCGGACAGGCCCATGATCACGAAGATCTCGCCGGTGGCGATGCTCAGGGACAAATCGTTCACGCCGACCACGCAACCAGTCTCGGCCAGTACCTGGTCCTTGGTCTTGCCCTGGCCGATCAGCGCCAGCGCGTCCTTGGAACGGTTGCCGAAAATCTTGTAGACGTTTTTCACTTCGATTTTGCTGACAGTCGTCATTTGCTCGCCTCATGCCGTGGACGGCCGTAGGCCTGGGTGATGCGGTCGATGACCACGGCGAGAATCACGATGGCCAGCCCGGCTTCAAGGCCGCGACCGACGTTGAGGGTCTGGATGCCGACGAGGACGTCTTCGCCCAGGCCACGGGCGCCGATCATCGAGGCGATCACCACCATCGACAGGGCCATCATGGTGGTCTGGTTGATACCGGCCATGATGCTCGGCAACGCCAGCGGCAGTTGCACGCCGAACAGTTGCTGCCAGCGGTTGGCGCCGAAGGCGTTGATGGCTTCCATGACTTCGCCGTCGACCTGGCGAATGCCCAGGTCGGTGAGGCGGATCAGCGGCGGCGCGGCGTAGATCACCGTGGCGAAAATCGCCGGGACTTTGCCCAGGCCAAACAGCATCAGCACCGGGATCAGGTACACGAAGCTGGGCATGGTTTGCATGATGTCGAGCAGCGGCATCAGCACCGAACGCAGGCGATTGCTGCGCGCCGACAGGATGCCCAGGGGAATGCCGATCAGCACCGAGATCACGGTGGCGACCAGCATCAGCGCCAGGGTCTGCATCAGTTTGTCCCACAGGCCGACCGCGCCCACCAGGAACAGCAAACCGACGATCACCGCGGTGGTCACCCACTTGCGCGTGGCGTGCCAGGCCACCGCGCCGACGATCGCCAGCATCAGCCACCAGGGCGCTGCGCGCAGCAGGCCTTCGAGGTTGACGATGGCCCACAGCAGCGTGTCAGAGATGTGCCGGAACACATCGCCATAGTGGGTGACCAGTGCATCCACCCAACCGTTGACCCAGTCGGCGATGGAAAACGTAAAACGCTCAGGAAACATAACGTGCTCTCGATCCAGTGGGTTGTGGCCAGGTACCCGGCCACCCCTCAGGGTAGCCGGGCACGGTTGACCTACAAGGCCGCGTCGATTTTCTTGGCGGCGTCGTCGCTGACCCAGGCATGCCAGACCTCAGGATGTTCCTTGAGGAAAAGCTTCGCGAGTTTCGGTGACTCAATGCGCTCCTTGGCCATGCGCCCCAGGTTCTGGTTCAGCAGGTCGATGGGCAGGTTGACCTTTTCCAGCACGGCCACCAGTTCCGGGGCCTGTTCGTGGAAGGTCTTGGACAGGCCGACCTTGATGCTCACGGTTTTATCCACGCCGGGTTTTTCTTCCAGCTTGACCAGGTCGACCTGGCCCATCAGCGGCGTCGGCGACCAGTAGTAGAACAGGATCGGCTCGCCGCGCTTGTAGCTCGACAGCACCGCCGCATCCAGCGCCGGGCCGGTGCCGGGACGGAAGTTGGTGTAGCTGCTTTCCAGGCCGTAGCTTTTGAGCATTTCGCTGTTGTCCAGCTCGCAGGTCCAGCCGGCCGGGCAGTTATAGAAGCGGCCCTTGGACGGCTCTTCCGGGTCCTTGAACACGGCGGCGTACTTGGCCAGGTCAGCGATGTTTTTCAGCTCCGGCGCCTTGGCTTCCAGCTTGCGCTTGGCGTCGCCTTCGATCACGTAGCGCGGCACGTACCAGCCTTCGATCGCCCCCACGATCGGCGCACCGACGCCGACGACTTTGCCGGCCTTCTCGGCCTTGTTCCACACATCGCTGCGGCCGACCCACTCTTCGGCAAACACTTGGATGTCGTTGCTGCCCAGGGCGTTTTCCATGGTGATGGAATTACCCGGCAGGCTGTCGGTTTTGCAGTCGTAGCCTTTTTCCAGCACGGTTTGCAGGATGTCGGTGAGCAACATGCCGCTTTCCCAGTTCAGGCCGGCGAACTTCACCGGTTTACCCGACTCGCACCAGCCGGCCGCCTGGGCGCCGACGCTGGCCAGCAAGCCCATGGAAAACAATGTGGTCAGCAGGGTCTTGTTCGATTTCATTGTGTGACGCTCCTAATCATGAATTGGCTTACGGCAGTCAAAAGGCATCCTGCCCAGTCCACATCCAATCAGGCCTGCGCCGCAATGCGACTGGCCCCGCTCGCTTGCTGTGGTACCGCGCTGTTCTGCTCGACCGGCAGAATCAGTTGATCGGGCACGGCGCCGTGCCATTTTTTCGCACACCCGTAATACACGGCGGCGGGCAGCACCAGACCGATGATCCAGGAGATATCCACATCACCCAACGCGGCCACCAGAGGGCCGGTGTAGAACTTGGTGGAGATGAACGGCAATTGCACCAGCACACCGAACACATAGACGCTGATACCGAGCAGGTTCCAACGGCCGTAGCGCCCGTTCGGGTCGGCCAGCGCCGGCGGCCAGGAAGGTTTTCAGCGACGACGTCCGGCTCGGCAGGTAGCGCGAATAGTCCGCCACGTAAGGGCCGAAGGCGATTTGCCAGGAGGCCGCGAGCGACACCGCGAGCAGGAAGCTGCTCCAACTGAAATGGCGGATTTGCAGGAGCGCGCCAATGTCGGTCTGGCTCATCAGGCGACTGAACAGGTAGACAAAGGCAATCACACCAATGACGCTGGCGACACGCCCGATGAAATGGATCACCCGGTAACCGAGCACCGTGACCAGCACGATGACACTGGCGAACACCAGGATCCCGACGCTGTCGCTGACGCCAAACAGCTGACCCAGCGCCTGACCGGAAAGCACCGTGCCCGTGGCGGTGAACCCCAGGTACATCAAACACACCAGCACGATCGGAATGGCCGCGCCATACACCCCGAACTGTACCCGGCTGGAAATCATCTGCGGCAGGCCCAGCCTGGGCCCTTGCGCCGCATGCAACGCCATGACGCCACCGCCGAGCAGTTGGCCGATCAACATACCGATCAACGACCAGAACACATCACCGCCCAGCACCACGGCCAGGGCCCCGGTGACAATCGCGGTGATCTGCAGGTTGGCACCCATCCACAGGGTGAACTGACTCAATAGACGACCGTGTCTTTCCGCTTCCGGGATGTAGTCGATCGAACGCCTTTCGATCAACGGGGTGGTGCTTGCACGCGCGTCATTTGCAGCCATGTGTGTTCAACCTCTGATGGATTGTTTTGGGGTCGCCGCCGCTCAACTGTGGGAGGGGGATTGCCCCCTCCCACATCGGTTACTTGATCATCGGGAGATTGAGGCCCTGCTCTTTGGCGCAGTCGATCGCGATCTGGTAACCCGCATCGGCGTGACGCATCACCCCGGTGGCCGGGTCGTTGTGCAGCACGCGGGCAATCCGCTCGGCGGCTTCGTCGGTGCCGTCGCAGACGATCACCATCCCCGAGTGCTGGGAGAAGCCCATGCCCACGCCGCCGCCGTGGTGCAGCGACACCCAGGTCGCGCCGCTGGCGGTGTTGAGCAAGGCGTTGAGCAGCGGCCAATCGGACACAGCGTCGGAGCCGTCCTGCATGGATTCGGTTTCGCGGTTGGGGCTGGCCACCGAGCCGGAGTCGAGGTGGTCGCGGCCGATCACCACCGGCGCCGACAGCTCGCCGCTGCGCACCATTTCGTTGAACGCCAGGCCGAGCTTGGCGCGCTGGCCCAGGCCGACCCAGCAGATACGCGCCGGCAGGCCCTGGAAGCTGATGCGCTCGCGGGCCATGTCCAGCCAGTTGTGCAGGTGCGCGTCGTCGGGGATCAGTTCTTTGACTTTGGCGTCGGTCTTGTAGATGTCCTGCGGGTCGCCGGAGAGGGCTGCCCAGCGGAACGGGCCGATGCCACGGCAGAACAATGGGCGGATGTACGCCGGCACGAAGCCGGGGAAGTCGAAGGCGTTTTCCACGCCCTCTTCCTGCGCCATCTGACGGATGTTGTTGCCGTAGTCGAAGGTCGGAATGCCTTGCTTCTGGAAGTCCAGCATCGCTTTGACGTGCACGGCCATCGACTGCTTGGCGGCCTTGATCACGACAGCCGGTTCGGTCTTGGCGCGGGCGCGGTATTCGTCCCAGGTCCAGCCGGCCGGCAGGTAACCGTTGAGCGGATCGTGGGCGCTGGTCTGGTCGGTGACCATGTCCGGGCGCACACCGCGCTTGACCAGTTCCGGCAGGATGTCGGCGGCGTTGCCCAGCAGGGCGATGGAGATGGCTTTGCCTTCCCGGGTGTACTTGGCGATGCGCGCCAGGGCGTCGTCGAGGTCGCTGGCCTGTTCGTCGACATAGCGGCTGTTCAGGCGGAAATCGATGCTGACCTGCTGGCATTCGATGTTCAGCGAGCATGCACCGGCCAGGGTCGCGGCCAGCGGTTGCGCGCCGCCCATGCCGCCGAGGCCGGCGGTCAGCACCCAGCGGCCTTTGAGGTTGCTGTCGTAATGCTGGCGACCGGCTTCGACGAAGGTTTCATAAGTGCCCTGAACGATGCCCTGGCTGCCGATGTAGATCCAGCTGCCGGCGGTCATCTGGCCGTACATGGCCAGGCCCTTGGCATCCAGTTCGTTGAAGTGCTCCCAACTGGCCCAGTGCGGCACCAGGTTGGAGTTCGCGATCAGCACGCGCGGGGCATTGCTGTGAGTCTTGAACACACCGACCGGTTTGCCCGACTGCACCAGCAGGGTTTCGTCGTCGTTCAGATGCGTGAGGCTCTCGACGATCTGGTCGTAGCACTCCCAGTTGCGCGCCGCGCGACCGATACCGCCGTACACCACCAGTTCCTTGGGGTTTTCGGCCACTTGCGGGTCGAGGTTGTTCATCAGCATGCGCAGCGGCGCTTCGGTCAGCCAGCTTTTAGCGGTGAGCGTGTTACCGCGGGCGGCGCGGATTTCGACGTCACGGTATTTGGTAGGCCTGGCTTTAGAAAAATCGGTCACGGCAGACTCCTCGGCATGATGCGCGAACGTGATGGGCGCGAAGCAGACTCCTACGCACACATCTTTACTTGTACATACAAGCATATGCAATCGAGCGGCCAACTTTCCGAGAGAGCCGGAGCAATTGTTTGTGCAGGCGTGGGTAAGCCTTGGAAATTAAGGCTTCGGGACTTGATGAAATTTCTTACGGGACGGGTTTAGAGCGAAGAAGGTTTGTTCCGACAGCGTGGTTTTGCGTCACGCTGGGGCATTCGGTAACAAAGTGGTGCGGAAGGCTGGAAACAGATCGCAAGAACAATGGGAAACAAATGTGGGAGGGGGCTTGCTCCCGATTGCTGAGTGTCTGTCACTGCATCTGGTGACTGAACCACCGCTATCGGGAGCAAGCCCCCTCCCACAGTTTTTAACCGCGCGGGGTCAGTTCGATGATGCAGCAACGGCCGGTGACGCAGATATCCAGCAAGCCAGCGTTACCGTCCACTTGCAGGCAATCGTGATGGCCCAGCACCTGGTCCAGCACCGTCACTTCATCCGACACGCTGAACACCAACACCGTCTGCGCGGTGCTGAAAAAGCGTTGCGCGCCGTCGATCCACTGCAACCGCGCGTGATAACGCTGGGGCGAGTAGATCAGGTTGAAATCGCGGATCGGCCCGGTGATCAGGCGGCACGACACGTGGCTGTCGCCCTTGAAGGCGAACGGCTGCAGCGGCAGCAACCCACGCTGTTCCTCGCCATCGACGGTCAGCACCATGCCCGCGCCGTTGATCACGGTGATCACGCGCTGGTAACCGGCGAAGGTGGAGAACCCGCCCGACTCGGCGATATCGGCAATCGACAGGCGCCAGCCGAAGCCGTCCAGGCCGGTGCCGGCGTCGCGGCTGATTTCTTCGGTACTGCCGCCGCCGTTTTTCCACGGCATGCGCACGTAATCGGCGGCGCGCCAGACCTTCACGGCACTCATTTACTGAAACGTCCTTCCAGGCTATGGCGGGAACCGGGGTGGATCAAACGCGCGGCGGTCACTGGCTGGCGACCGGACCAGGTGCGTCGGCGAATCAACAGGCACGGTTCGCTCGGCTCGATCTGCAACAACTTGCACTCGGCGGCATCGGCGAGGATCGCTTCAACCACGTGCTCGCCTTCGGTCAGCGGCGCGACCTGGTTCAAATAGGCGTAGGGGGTTTGCTGGGTGAAGTCCTGTTGCAGGTAATCCGGCGCGACCAGGGCGTTGACGAAACGGTCTTCGATTTGCACAGGAATGTCGTTTTCGTAATGCACGATCAGCGAGTGGAACACCCGCCCGCCTTCGCGCATTTCCAGGGCGACGGCACGTTCGGAACCGGCAGCCTCTTCGCCCAGGGTGATGACCTTGCAGGTGTGCCGATGTCCGCGAGAGGCGATCTCATCGGCAATGTTGTGCACTTCAAACAGCGCCGACTGGCTCTTGGGCTCGGCGACGAAGGTGCCCACGCCTTGCATGCGCACCAGCAACCCTTCGGCGGTGAGTTCGCGCAGGGCACGGTTGATGGTCATGCGGCTGAAACCCAACTGGCTGACCAGTTCGCTCTCGGACGGCACGCGGTAATGGGGCGGCCAGTTGCCGTTGAGAATCTGCTGGCTGATCATCTGTTTGACGCGGGCGTACAAGGGCGCCGGACTTTCGTCCATGTGGGCAGCCAGTGAAGACTTGGCGGGCGGAGTCGGCACAGGGAATCCTTGCAGGGGGAAAAGATGCATAGATTGCCGGAGTTTACCGAGCAGGCAAACGTCTGTATATGTATATACAAATAAACACACGACCGGAGTGCTCTGAACATGTCCGCTTTCTTTGCCGAACGCGCGCTGCTGCCTAGTGGATGGGCCGACGATGTACGCTTTGAAGTCGGCGCCGATGGGCGGCTGACCCAGGTGACGGCCAATGCCAGCGCAGCCGCCGCCGAACGGCTCAGGGCCCGGTAGTGGCGGGCATGCCGAACCTGCATTCCCATGCCTTTCAGCGCGCCATGGCGGGCTTGGCCGAAGTGGCCGGCAACCCGAATGACAGTTTCTGGACCTGGCGGGACTTGATGTACCGCATGGTCGGCAAGATCAACCCGGCGCAGCTGCACGTCATCGCCCGCCAGCTGTATATCGAGATGCTCAAGGCCGGCTACACCTCGGTGGCCGAATTTCACTACGTGCACCATGACGCCGATGGCCAGCCGTACGCCGACCGTACGGAACTGTCGCGCCAGATCAGCCAAGCCGCCGCCAGCAGCGGCATCGGCCTGACGTTGCTGCCGGTGCTCTACACCCACTCCGGATTCGGCGGCCAGGCGCCCAATGAGGGGCAGCGGCGATTTATCAACAACACCGAACAGTACCTGGACCTGCAAGCGCGCCTGAAGCCGATCCTCGCGGCCCAACCGGCCCAGCAACTGGGGCTGTGCTTTCACTCGCTGCGCGCGGTGACTCCGCAGCAAATCAGCGACGTCCTCGCCGCCAGCGACCCGGCTTGCCCGGTGCATATCCACATTGCCGAGCAGCAGAAAGAAGTCGACGACTGCCTGGCCTGGAGCGGCAAACGCCCGCTGCAATGGCTGTACGACAACGTCGAGGTCAATCAACGCTGGTGCCTGGTGCACGCCACCCATGCCGATCCCGACGAAGTCACACGCATGGCCAAGAGCCGCGCGATTGCCGGCCTATGCCTGACCACCGAAGCCAACCTGGGCGACGGCATTTTCCCGGCGGTGGATTTTCTCGCCCAGGGCGGGCGCATGGGGATCGGCTCCGACAGCCATGTGTCGCTGAGCGTGGTGGAGGAACTGCGCTGGTTGGAATACGGCCAGCGCCTGCGCGATCAACGGCGCAACCGCTTGTATTGCAGCGATCAGCCGATGGTGGGCCGCACGCTGTTCGATGCCGCGCTGGACGGCGGCGCCCAAGCGTTGGGGCAGCCGATCGGTCGGCTGGAAGTGGGCAAACGCGCGGATTGGATCGTGCTCGACGGCAACGATCCGTACCTGGCCACGGCGAGCGCAGACGGAATTCTCAATCGCTGGCTGTTCGCCGGTGGCGATCGGCAGGTACGCGATGTGCTGGTCAACGGCCAGTGGGTGGTGCGGGATGGACGGCACGCCGGCGAAGAAGACAGCAGCCGCGCGTTTACCCAGGTGTTGCGAGAGCTATTGGGATAACCCAAAACCTGTAGGAGCCGGCTTGCCGGCTCCTACAGGTTTTGGGTTATTGCGAGGTCTTTGCCATCTGCTTGTCCGACGTACGCCAGATCAATCGCGTGGTGTCATACCCCTGCTGCCGTGCGCGGCTCAGCAGGTCTTCGCGGGTGTCGGCGCTGACCGTCGGCGTGCGCGACAGGATCCACATATAACGCCGGCTCGGGCTGCCGACGATGGCGGTCTTGTAGTCATCGCTGACGTACAGCACCCAGTAATCGCCCTTGGCGACGCCCGGCAGCAGCGCCGTGAACCAGTTATTGAACTCGACCCAGAGCTTGTCGGTCTTGCCCGGCACTTGCGGCGTGGCCGTGCCCTTGGCTTCTTCCCACTTCCAATCGGCGGTCAGGCAGCGGTTGAACACCGACATGTCGCCATCGGGCAGCAACGTGTAGCGGGCTTCGGACTGTGCGCAATTGCGCTGGAAGTACATCGGCAATCGCGCCAATTCATACCACGTGCCCTGGTAGCGTTTGAGGTTGACGCTGCCAGCAGTCTTGGGTTGCAAATCATCGCCAGAATGGCTGGCGCAGCCCGCCAAAAACAGGCTGGCGCAAAGGAACACAACAAAACGCATCATTCTTCTTCTCCCGCAGGCTTTCGCCCCGGTTTACTTCAGGCCTTGCCCGGAAAACATCAGAACCTTGTCACCGGCATATTGAACGCTGATAAAGCTGTTTTTATCGCCCCAGGTGCAACTGGACATGCCCAGCGCGCCAGAACAATCGGTTGGCTTGCCCAACAGCGACTCCACCTCGGCCTTGGCCATGCCAGCCGACAACTTCGCGTAGTTTTCTTGGTTGATCTTGCTGCAAGCGGCCAACAGCACGCAAAAAGCCAGCAAAGCGAGACGGCGTAACGACATGGAAACACTCCTGGAGGGACGAAGCAGCGTGGGTATCTGCCAGAAGCTTAGAAGGGAAAACAGGTGTCTGGTTCCCGACGGACGAAAACAAAAAAACCCCGAAAACGCTGAAACGTTTCGGGGCCTTTTCAAGGGTGATACAGCTCACAACAACGCCGATCACTTATCGCCGCAAATCACTTTTTGTGATAACCGGTCACACGCTCAACTTCTTCCTTCGACCCCAGGAACACCGCCACACGCTGGTGCAGGCCTTCTGGCTGGATGTCGAGGATGCGCTGGTGGCCGTCGGTGGACACACCGCCCGCCTGTTCAACCAGGAACGACATCGGATTGGCTTCGTACATCAGGCGCAGTTTGCCCGGCTTGGACGGCTCGCGGCTGTCGCGCGGGTACATGAACACGCCACCGCGGGTCAGGATGCGGTGTACGTCGGCAACCATCGCCGCGACCCAGCGCATGTTGAAGTTTTTCTTCAACGGGCCTTCTTCGCCTTCCATCAACTCGTTGACGTAGCGCTTGACCGGTTCTTCCCAGTGGCGCTGGTTGGACATGTTGATCGCAAATTCCTGGGTGGCTACAGGAATGGTGATGTCTTCGTGGGTCAGGACGAAACTGCCCATTTCGCGGTCCAGGGTGAAGCCTTTGACGCCATCGCCCAAGGTCAGCACCAGCATGGTCTGTGGGCCGTAGATCGCATAGCCGGCGGCGACTTGCTGGGTGCCTGGCTGCAGGAAGGCCTTTTCGTTCAGGGCTTCGTTCTGGCTCAGGTGTTCGTTCGGGCAACGCAGTACCGAGAAGATCGTGCCGACCGGTGCGTTGATGTCGATGTTGGACGAGCCGTCCAGTGGGTCGAACACCAGCAGGTAGGCGCCTTTCGGGTATTTGCCCGGGATCTGGTAGGCGTTGTCCATTTCTTCGGACGCCATGCCGGCCAGGTGACCGCCCCATTCGTTGGCTTCGAGCAGGATCTCGTTGGAGATGACGTCGAGTTTCTTCTGCACTTCGCCCTGCACGTTTTCAGTGCCCATGCTACCCAGGACACCACCCAGTGCGCCTTTGGACACAGCGTGGCTGATTTCCTTGCAAGCACGCGCGACCACTTCGATCAGGAAGCGCAGATCGGCAGGCGTGTTGTTGCTGCGGGTCTGCTCAATCAAATAGCGACTCAAGGTAACGCGGGACATGGAAGGCTCCGGAGAATGGGGGGCTGAAAACCCGCGCAGTTTAGCGCGAGTCGGGGCTGATTTCCTCTAATCAGAGGATTTAAACCCAATAGAGTTCATGGACTTTATTTAACGTACCGCCGGCGGCTTGCGCAGCAAACTGAAGGCCATCGCCCCCAGCGCCGCCACACCCAGCAGGAGCACGGCCCATAGACCGAGCTTCTTCCAGTCGGTACCGGCTGCCGGCGCTACGGCAACGACCGGCGATGCGACGGCCACCTCCCCCGCCAACGTGGCCTGGCCCAACGTCTTGAGGCGCTCGTTGCTGTTATCGGGCATCAACGTCGACAGCGGCAAATTCGCCGCCTTCACCGCGCCATTGCCCAGCGCCAGGGTGAACGGCGGCTCACCCCGCGCCAGGAACACCAACTGCGTGGCGCGCACCGCAAACCGCAGGGCCGGCGCGTCGACACCCAGGCCACCGCCGCGCTCGTCCACCTGCAGTTTGAGCTGGTTGACCACCTGGCCCGGCAAACGCAACTCATCCTGCACCACGTCCTGGCCGTTCTGGGTCAGGCGGTAGAGCAAGCCATTGCTCAACGGCTGCCAGGCCTGATGGCTGTCGCGACGCCCCGCCAAGGTCACCGGCGCCAGGCTGTTGGGCTGCTTGAGCTCGATACGCAACCGCTCGACATTCAGCCCCGCCGGCAATTGCCAGCTGTACTCGCCGGCATCGAGCCGCGTGCCCGCCAATGGCTGCGACCACAGCAACGGCAGCGGCTGGCTGCTGCTGGACGCGCTTACCAACTTAACCGAGGTCAGCAGCGGCGCCGCCTGGCCTTGCCAGACCAGGCGCAGGTAACGCGCCGAGCGCCCCGGCAGGCTGACGTCATGCTGCTCGACCCGCTCATCGGCAAACGACAAGCGCGCCACTTGCCCATCGCCCCAGGCATCCCAATGCTGCAAGTCATCGCTGGCCTCGATGCTGAAGCGCTGGAAACCGTCCTGCTCGCGGCTCCAGTCCAGGGTCAGTTGCTGCAGCGGGGCCTTGATCGCGCTGGCATCCAGTACCCAGCCGCGCAGCACCTGCTGGCCGGGCTTCGGTGCCGAAGACGGTTTGATCTCGACCAAGGTGCCTTGCGCGCTGGCTTTCAGCGTCACGCCGGGCAGCGATTCATGCGTGTCGGCGGCGTACAGCGGGAACCACTTCACATCGGTGACGTGGCGGTTTTCGGGGCGCTCGGCCGGCTGACGCGACAACGCATAGGCTTGCGGCTCACCGGCGGCGTTGAACACGCGCACATCACTCAGGTCCGCCTGACGCGCACCCAATTGCACCGACAGCGGCAACTCCAGGCGATACCACGGACCATCGCCACTCACCGCCAGCGGCACCTGCACGCTGAAGTCGGCGGGCGTTTCCTGGGCCCACGCCGACAAAGCCGTACACATGCCCAGCACGGCCAGGCTCAACTTACCGATCAAGAGGATGCTCCTTCAGTTTCCAACACAGGTTCGGCGCGCTTGGGCGGCAGCGGCGCAAAGTACCCCACCACCAGCAACAGCCCGCCTACACCGATGAACGATACGATCCGCGCCAGGCCGCCACGGTTGCTCAGCTCGACAAAGAACAGCTTGGCCACCACCACGGCAATCAACGCCGCACCGATCAGCCACACGTCGCGACGATGGCGCAGGTGGCCGCCGATCATCAGGCCGAGGGCGATCAGGGTCCAGACAATCGACAGACCGGCCTGCACCAGCATCGACGCCAGCAACGCATCCAGGTGGAAGGGCACGCCGCCCCAATGGTGGGCCGTGCGCATCACCAAGGCGGTGAAGAAGGCAAACAGCGAAATGCCCGCGACCGCCTGGGCGATCAGTTCAGCCCGCGGCCCGCGTTGCGGCGCCACGCTGCGCGACCACAGGTACACACCCAGCAGCGCGAACAACAGGCCCATGTCCAAGGGACTGAGCAGCGGCACATAGGGCAACGGCGTGGCCGTGCCGTCGCTGAAACTGTTCGCCAGCCAGAACCAGCCGAGCATCAACACCGCCAGCGGCAGCGCCGCCAGCACGCGGTATTCACGCGGATAAGCCGACACCGGCCACGGCCAAGCGCGTGGCGCCGCCGCCAGCACCAGGTACAGACTCGGCAGAATCGCCCAGCCCAGCCAGCGCCAGGCGTTGTATTGGCTCGACAGCAACAGCAGGCCGTAGCGCAACTCCAGCGCCAGCACGCCGATCAACATCCAGCAACCCAACACATGGGCAACGCTCAAGACCTTGGCCCCGGCCACGCTCGCCAAGCGGCGCAGCGAGATGAAATGCACGCCGAACACCGCCAGCCAGGCCAACCAGCCGAACTGCGCCGCCGGGTGATAGTAATGATCGACAGACACCAGCAACACCGTGCCCGCCGCCGGCATCAGCAGCGTGCAAAGCATCCCCAGCGAGGCCCAGCGCAGACGCTGTGCCAGCAGGGTCCAGATCGCCACGCTCACCGCCGCGATACCCAGCAGGAACGAGCCTTGCAGCGTGCCGGGAACAAAGCGCAGCACTTCGCCGATCAACGCCACGGCCCACCACGCCGCGCCCCACACCAGCAACAGGTCGGACAGGCGTTGCAGTTTCAGCACGGCAAACACCGGCGCATGGGGTTCACGCTGCAAGCGCCAGGCGCCGACCAGAGCGGCCAGGCCCAACACCATCGGCGTCCAGAAACCGCTGTGACCCAGCGGACGCAAACCTTCCTCGGTCAACGGCCCGAGCAGTTCCGGCACCGCCAGCAGGAACAACGCACCACCCAGCAACTGCACGCCGAACGCGGTGAACAAAAAGGTGCGCGAGCCGATGCGCAGGCCGATCAACAGCGTCAGCAGACCGGCAATTGCCCAACTGATGGCGGTGCCTTGGGTCTGCAACAGCAGCGGCGCGAGCAGGTATAGAAAGCTCAGGCCAAGGCTGGCCAGCACCGGCAGACCTCGGCGCTCCCACTCGGCGGTGTGCTGTGGCGATGCGTTGCGCAACTGCTCGAAGCTGAACAACAACGCGGCACCGAGCAGCAGCGCGCCCAACGGCGCGCCACTGAGCAAGGCGTGTTCGCCGATGCGCAGTTCGCTGAGGAACGCCAGCGCCGAGCCCACTTGCAGCAACACGCCAAACGCCCGCGCCAACGGGCGCTGCTGACGCAAGCCGAGCCAGAAAATCCCGGCACCTTCCACCGCCCAGGCGGCGGCGGTCCAGCGCGCATCCAGGCCCAGAGGGATGGCCAGACTGGCAAAGATCACCCCCAATGCCAGGC
Source organism: Pseudomonas sp. MPB23 (assembly GCF_046605395.1). Taxonomy (NCBI): domain Bacteria; kingdom Pseudomonadati; phylum Pseudomonadota; class Gammaproteobacteria; order Pseudomonadales; family Pseudomonadaceae; genus Pseudomonas; species Pseudomonas sp. MPB23. Next base: position 432,821 of record NZ_CP176771.1, read on the forward strand.
AGGTTTGCGCCAGCAGCAAGGCGCGCCCACCACTGAGCAAGCGGGCCAGGCCCATGTAGATAATGCCCAGGCCGAGCGCGCTGAACGCGGCGGCGAACTCCAGGTGCTGCACCAACGCGAACTGCAAGCCAAAGCCCACCAGCGGCGGGCCGAACAGCAGGCTGCCATCGACATAATCGCCCTTGGCCGCCGACCAGCGCAGCAGCGCCTCGCGACTGTCATCCTCGGGTGCGTCGCTCATCTCCAGCAATTTGCGCCGGGTGAACAGCAGACCGATCACCAGGTACATCAGGAAAAACACGATCAGGAACGGCTCGGTGCTCCACAGCAGATCCGGGCCATACGAACGCAGGCCCAGGCGAAGCCGATGCCGAAGGTGCCGACAAAGCCGATCAGGTTGAGCAAGCGCCACGCCTTGAACCAGGCGATGGCAAGGATGCCGGCGTTGAGCAAGGTGAAGTAACTGAACAGCGCCACATGGTTGCCGGCGCCGGTCGAGGTGAGAATCGGCGCGGCAAAGCCGCCAAGCGCCGCCGCGCAGGCCAGCCCCAACGCATCCTGGGTGATCGCCAGAATCGCCGAGAACACCGTGACCGCCACCAGCAGGCCCAACGCCGCGCTCGGGTCGATCAACGGGTGCAGGCGCATCGCGGCAAACACCGTCAGGTACAGCACCGCAATACCGGTGCCTTGCAGCATCAAGCCGTAATTGCTGTTGCGCAGCCGCAGCCACCAGCCCAGGCCCAGCAGGCCCAAGGCGGCTACGGCGACCCCGGCGTAACGCAGTTCGATCGGCACCACCATGCCTTCGGTGGCATAGCGCAGCAGGAACGCCAGGCCGAGAAACAGCAGCACCACACCCACACGCAGCACGGTATTGCCGCCGAACAGCCAATTGCGGGCGCCGCGGATGGCACGTTCGATCAGGGTCGGGCCGCGAGGGGCGGCAGGTTCTTTGGCCGGGGCAGGCGTAGGTGTCGGTGCCCAGACATCCGCCGGCAGCGGCTGACTCGGTTCGGCGACCCTGGCCACGGGCGTCAGTTCGGGCGGCAGCTCCCAAACCAGTTCGGGGGTCGGGGCGGCCGGCGTTGGCTCGGGAATAGGTGGTTCGACAATGACCTGGCTCGTCGGCGCGGGCACCTCGAGTTGCCGCAGGCGCTCACCCAGGGCTATCAGCGCCTTTTGCGTGGCCTCCAACTGATGGGCCTGCTGTTGCGCCTGAGCGGCAAGCCTGGTCAGGCGAATCGCCTGTCCGATGCCCAAGCCCAGCAGCGCACCGATGCCCGCATCGCTGAACGACTCATCGAGCGTCCAGCCGAGCACGAGGCCAATCAGCATGAAAATCCATTGCATGGTCGATATCCCTGAGCAAACCGGCGCCCAGTATATCGACGCGGGCCCAATGTGGGAGGGGGCTTGCGCCCGATAGCGGTATACCAGTCGACATCTCTGCAAACTGACACCCCGCCATCGGGAGCAAGCCCCCTCCCACATTTGGGTTTGCGGTACTTAGTCCAACGCTTTCCAGATCTCGGTGGCGTACTCGCGGATCGTGCGGTCCGAGGAGAACCACCCCATCCGCGCGGTATTGAGCACCGCCGAACGCCACCACTCCTTGGAGTCATGCCAGTGCGCTTCGACCCGCGCCTGCGCTTCCCAGTAGGCGTCGAAATCGGCGCACACCAGGAAGCGATCGTAGTCGATCAACCCGTCGATCAAGCCCACATAACGGCCCGGATCATCCGGCGAGAACACCCCGCCGCGAATCGCCTGCAGCACATCGTTCAGACGATGGGACGCCGCGATGTCCGGCCCGGCATTGAACTCGCCGGCATGTTTGCGCGCCTCCACCTGCTGCGCGCTGAGGCCGAAGATAAACATGTGCTCGGCGCCCACGCGCTCGTGCATCTCCACGTTGGCGCCGTCCATGGTGCCGATGGTCAGCGCGCCGTTGAGGCCGAACTTCATGTTGCTGGTGCCCGACGCCTCGAAGCCGGCCGTGGAGATCTGCTCCGACAAGTCCGCCGCCGGGATGATGCTTTCGGCCAGGCTGACGTTGTAGTTGGGCAGGAACACCACCTTGAGCAAGCCGCGCACGGTCGGGTCGTTGTTGACGGTGCGCGCGATGTCGTTGGTCAGCTTGATGATCAGCTTGGCCTGGTGATAACTGGCGGCGGCCTTGCCCGCGAAGATCTTCACCCGTGGCACCCAATCGGTGCCCGGCTCGGCGCGGATCGCCTGGTACAGCGCGACGGTGTGCAACAGATTGAGCAGTTGGCGCTTGTATTCGTGAATACGCTTGACCTGCACATCGAACATCGCCGCCGGGTTGACCGCAATGCCCAGGCGCTCGTGGATGATCTCGGCCAGTGCACGTTTGCTGTGCAGACGCTGCTCGGCGAACGCTTTGCGGAAGGCCTGTTTCTCGGCGAAGGTTTCCAACTCCACCAGGCGGGTTTCCATGGTGTCGAGGATATCCGGGCCCAGCGCGTCCACCAGCATGTCGGTGAGCTTGGGGTTGGCCTGGTACAGCCAGCGGCGGAAGGTGATGCCGTTGGTTTTGTTGTTGATGCGCTCCGGGTAGAGCTTGTGCAGTTCGCAGAACACCGTGTTGCGCATCAGTTGCGTGTGCAGGCCGGACACGCCGTTGACGCTGTGGGAGCCAAGGAACGCCAGGTTGCCCATGCGCACGCGGCGGCCGTTGTCTTCTTCGATCAGCGACACCGCGCGCAGCACGTCGAAATCGTGGATGCCCTTGGCGCGCAGTGAATCAATGTGCTGGGCGTTGATCAGGTAGATGATCTGCATGTGTCGCGGCAACATGCGTTCCATCAGGCCGACCGGCCAGGTTTCCAGGGCTTCGGGCAACAGGGTGTGGTTGGTGTACGACAGGGTTTCCACTGTGACATCCCACGCCGCGTCCCACGGAACGTCGTGCAGGTCGACCAGTTGGCGCATCAGCTCGGCGACGGCGATCGACGGATGGGTATCGTTGAGCTGGATCGCCGCGTGCTCGCCCAGGCTGAGGACCGAGCCGTGCATGTTCTTGTGGCGGCGCAGCAGGTCCTGCAAGGAGGCGGCGACGAAGAAGTATTCCTGGCGCAGCCGCAGTTCTTGCCCCGCTTCGGTGCTGTCGGCCGGGTAAAGCACGCGGGAAATGCTCTCGGCACGGGCCACTTCGGCAACGGCGCCCAAGTGGTCACCGGCGTTGAAGCGCTCCAGGTGCAGGTCTTCCACGGCGCGCGCACGCCACAGCCGCAGGGTGTTGACGCTGGCGCCGCGCCAGCCGACCACCGGGGTGTCGTAGGCGACGGCGCGTACGGTTTCGTTGGGCGTCCACACCTGGATCATCTTGCCGCAAGCGTCCGGCACGGTCTGGACGCTGCCGCCGAAGCCAATCGGGTAAATCACCTCGGCTCGCTCGAACTCCCATGGGTTGCCGAAATCCAGCCAGCGTTCGGTTTGCTCCTGCTGCCAGCCATCGACGATCGCCTGGCGGAACAACCCGTGTTCATAGCGGATGCCGTAGCCGTGGCCGGCAATACCCAAGGTCGACATGCTTTCCATGAAGCAGGCGGCCAGACGGCCCAGGCCACCGTTGCCGAGCGCCGCGTCGGGCTCCAGCAGGCGGATGCGCTCGAGGTCTACACCGAGCTCGGCCAGCGCTTCGCGAGCGATCTCCAGCACGCCGAGGTTGCTCAGGCTGTCGTAAAGCAGCCGACCGATGAGGAATTCCAGGGAGAGGTAATAAACCCGCTTCTGGCCTTTGCGGTAGATACGCCGCGTATGGTCCATCCAGTGGTCGACCATCTGGTCGCGGGCGGCCAGGGCAATGGCTTCGAACCAGTCATGGTCGAAAGCGTGATCCGGGTCTTTACCCACCGCGTAGGTGAGTTTGGTCAAGACAGCATCGCGAAATGCGGCTACCTCTGCTTCTCGTGCAAGCGGTTCCTGAGACATCGATGCGACCTCGAGCGAGATTGAAGGAGTTGCTAGAGCCTAGTCGGTCTGACACACGGCAAACACTCTGGTTCGGCAGTTTTTTAACTCATTCACGTTTGTGGAAATTTGATGCAGGGGTCGTGCCCGATCACCGTTCGAGCCGCCTTCGAGCTGAAAATCAGAAAACATTGTTCAAAAAACCACCAATCCCGGTATGATCCCGCGCCCGGATACTGCCCCACCTTGGAACCCTGATGAAGCCTCAACTGATCGCCGCCGCGGAACTCGACCGTCTCGAAACCTGGCAGAAATATTCTGCCCACATGTGCGGCGGCTGCGTGTCCAGCTGCTGCACGCTGCCGGTCGAGGTGAAGATCAAGGACCTGATCCGCATTGGCATCGTCGATGAGTTCGAGCGCGGCGACCCGCCGAAGAACATCGCCAAGCGTTTGCAGAAGGAAGGCATCGTCGAGCGCTACAACAGCAAATCCGAGATCTTCACCCTGCAGCGCATGAGCAACAACGACTGCCTGTATCTCGATCGTAAGACGCGCTTCTGCACTATTTATGACAAGCGCCCGGACACCTGCCGCAATCACCCGAAAATCGGCCCGCGACCGGGGTATTGCGCGTACAAGCCCAAGGAAGTGGTGCGCGAGACCAATTTCAAGACTCTCGATAAGTTCTGATCCACGTTTTGCAGGGCTCTCAAGGGCCCTATCGGGGGCAAGCCCCCTCCCACAGTTTTGATTTGTGAACGCCTTCAACATGTGGGAGGGGGCCTGCACCCGATAGGGCCGGCATATTCAGCACAGAACCTGCAGGCATAAAAAAACGCCCCCGGCCTTTCGACCGGGGGCGTTTTTCATTCAGCCTGAGTTAACTCAGTTCTTGGCTTTCTTGGCAGCGCGGGTACGCTCGCCTTCGTCCAGGATCTTCTTACGCAGGCGGATCGACTTAGGCGTGACTTCGCACAGCTCGTCGTCCTGGATGAATTCCAGGGCCTGTTCCAGGGTGAAGCGAACAGGTGGAACCAGAGCGATGGTTTCGTCTTTACCCGAAGCACGCATGTTGTCGAGCTTCTTGCCTTTGGTTGGGTTGACGCCCATGTCGTTGTCACGGCTGTTCAGACCAACGATCTGACCGTTGTAGATCTCTTGACCGTGCTCAACGAACAGCTTGCCACGCGCCTGCAGGGTTTCCAGGGAGTAGGTCAGTGCCTTGCCGGTTTCAACCGAAACCAGAACACCGTTCTGACGGCCGGACATGTCGCCGGACTTCATGGTGTCGTAGCGATCGAAGATCGAGGTCAGGATGCCAGCACCGTTGGTCAGGGTCAGGAACTGGTTACGGAAACCGATCAGACCACGAGCAGGGATGTTGTATTCCAGACGCACACGGCCTTTGCCATCCGGCACCATGTTGGTCAGGTCGCCTTTACGCAGGCCCATCTCTTCCATGACCTTGCCCTGGGATTCTTCCGGGGTGTCGATGGTCACGTTTTCGAACGGTTCCTGCTTCACGCCGTCAACCGTACGGATGATCACTTCTGGACGACCAACGCCCATTTCGAAGCCTTCGCGACGCATGGTTTCGATCAGTACCGAGAGGTGCAGCTCACCACGGCCGGAAACCTTGAACTTGTCAGCCGAGTCGCCTTCTTCAACGCGCAGTGCCACGTTGTAGAGCAGCTCTTTGTCCAGACGTTCCTTGATGTTACGGGAGGTCACGAACTTGCCTTCTTTACCACAGAAAGGCGAGTCGTTTACCTGGAAGGTCATGGAAACGGTTGGCTCGTCGACGGTCAGAGGCTTCATCGCCTCGACAGTGTCCGGCTGGCACAGGGTGTCGGAGATGAACAGCGAGTCCATACCGCTGACGCACACGATGTCGCCGGCGAAAGCTTCTTCAACGTCGATACGGTGCAGGCCGTGGTGACCCATCAGCTTCAGGATACGACCGTTGCGCTTCTTGCCGTCGGCGCCGATAGCGACAACCGGGGTGTTCGGCTTGACGCTACCACGCGCGATACGGCCAACGCCGATAACACCCAGGAAGCTGTTGTAGTCCAGTGCCGAGATTTGCATCTGGAACGGACCTTCACGGTCAACCTTCGGTGGTGGAACGTGGTCAACGATGGCCTGGTACAGCGGGGTCATGTCTTCCGCCATGGCGGTGTGATCCAGACCGGCAATACCGTTCAGGGCCGAGGCGTAGATGACCTGGAAGTCCAGTTGCTCTTCGGTAGCACCCAGGTTGTCGAACAGGTCGAAGATCTGGTCCAGAACCCAGTCCGGACGCGCGCCAGGACGGTCAACCTTGTTGATGCACACGATCGGACGCAGGCCGGCTTCGAAGGCCTTCTTGGTCACGAAACGGGTTTGCGGCATAGGGCCGTCTTGAGCGTCAACCAGCAGCAGCACGGAGTCGACCATCGACATTACGCGTTCTACTTCGCCGCCGAAGTCGGCGTGGCCCGGGGTGTCCACGATGTTGATGTGGTAGCCGTTCCAGTTGATAGCGGTGTTTTTAGCCAGGATGGTAATACCGCGCTCTTTTTCCTGGTCGTTGGAGTCCATCACGCGCTCGTCGTTGAGCTCGTTGCGCTCCAGGGTGCCGGATTGACGCAAGAGTTTGTCTACCAGGGTGGTTTTACCATGGTCAACGTGAGCAATGATGGCGATGTTACGTAGATTTTCGATCACTTGTGTATCTCGATCAGAGGATTCGGTGTGCTGACAGGTCGTGGCAGCGATTAACAGTAGAGTCAGGCCTTGCCGTTACAGCTTGACGGCAGAGTCGGGGGGCCGGTGACGCAGGCCACAGGCAAACAGCCCCGGGCTCTTAGCTCGGTCGATAAACGCGCACATTGGCATGCCCCTCACTGAGCAAATGGTGGGCATGCAGGCGACTCATCACGCCTTTGTCGCAATACAGCAGGTACTGACGGCTGTTATCCAGTTCCTTGAAACGCGCGTTCAATGCATAGAACGGCAGCGTTTGTACGTCGATGCCAGCGATGTCCAGCGGCTCGTCCTCAGCGGCATCCGGGTGACGGATGTCGATGATGATCTGACCGGCCAGGGCTTCACTGACTTCTTCGATCTGCAGATCCTGATCCAGTTCGTCGATGACACGATCGATCGGGACCAGTTTGGCGTTCTCGAGCGCACGCTCCAGAATCGCCATATCAAACTGTTGTTCTTCGTACTCCACGCGGTTGCGCTTGGCGTGGGTCTTGGGGTTCACCGAAATGACCCCGCAATATTCAGGCATGTGCTTGGCAAAGTCGGCGGTGCCGATCTGTTCTGCCAGGTCGATGATGTCCTGCTTGTGGCTGGCGATCAGCGGGCGCAGCACCAGCTTCTCGGTCACGCAATCAATGAGCGACAGGTTCGGCAGCGTCTGGCTGGAAACCTGGGAGATCGCTTCACCGGTCACCAACGCGTCGATCTGCAATTGATCGGCGATTCGGGACGCAGCGCGCAACATCATACGCTTCAATACTACGCCCATATGACTGTTATCGACTTTACCGAGAATTTCGCCGAGGACTTCCTCGAACGGCACGCTCACAAATAGCACACGCTGGGAGCTGCCGTATTTTTTCCAGATGTAGTGCGCGACTTCCATCACGCCCAATTCGTGTGCACGCCCGCCCAGGTTAAAGAAGCAGAAATGGCTCATCAGGCCGCGGCGCATGATCTGGTAGGCCGCCACCGTGGAATCGAAACCGCCGGACATCAGCACCAGGGTCTGTTCCAGGGCGCCCAGCGGGTAGCCGCCGATGCTGTTGTGCTGGCTGTGAATCACAAACAACCGTTGGTCGCGAATTTCCATGCGCACTTCAATTTGCGGCGCTTTCAGGGAAATTCCGGCGGCGCCGCACTCGCGACGCAGCTTGCTGCCGACGTATTTCTCGACATCCATGGAGCTGAAGGGATGCTTGCCGGCACGTTTGCAACGCACCGAAAAAATCTTGCCTTCCAGCTCGCTGCCGAAGTGCTGCTTGCACTTTTCGGTGATGTCGTCGAAGTCGCCCAGCGGGTACTCGTCCACCTGCAGGAAATGCGCGATACCCGGCATGCAGCTCAGGCGTTCGGTCATGTCCTTCAAGGCTTTAGGGTCGGTGACACGGGTTTCCAGCTCGAGGTTGTCCCACACGCCGTTCACCACCACAGCCGGGTCCAGATCGCGGAGCACGGCACGGATGTTCTTGGCCAACTGACGGATGAAACGCATCCGTACCGGTCGGCTTTTGATGGTGATTTCGGGGAACACTTTAACGATTAATTTCATGGAAACAGCGCGCGCAGGGCCTGCCGAAAAAGGGGGGCGCGGATTATAGCGGAAATCGCTCAAGGTTTAACCAGTTAATATGCATCGCGCTGCATGCGCACCATATGAGTGCGCAGACAGAGCAGCGCGCCACATTGCGGTGCGCTATTTTTCCGCTTTTGTCGTCACGCACCTATATAGAGGCGGTTTTGGAGCAAAAAACCCATGTTGGCGCACTGGCATGCAATTTGCTCTCTTGTGAGGCAGGTTGCCATGGCGGACTATCCGCGCCGGCATCACCCACATTCTAAGGGCTAACTCCACTACCCCAGCCCGAAGCCACCCGGAGGACACTATGTCGAAGTCGGTTCAACTCATCAAAGATCATGACGTCAAATGGATTGATCTGCGCTTCACGGACACCAAAGGCACTCAGCACCACGTGACCATGCCGGCTCGCGACGCGCTGGATGAAGCTTTCTTCGAAGAAGGCAAAATGTTCGACGGCTCCTCCATTGCTGGCTGGAAAGGCATCGAAGCCTCCGACATGATCCTGATGCCGGACGACAGCACCGCCGTGCTGGACCCGTTCACCGAAGAAGCCACCCTGATCCTGGTGTGCGACGTGATCGAGCCTTCGACCATGCAAGGCTACGACCGCGACCCACGTGCGATCGCCAAGCGTGCCGAGGAATACCTGAAGTCCACCGGTATCGGCGACACCGTATTCGTCGGTCCAGAGCCAGAATTCTTCATCTTCGACGAAGTGAAGTTCAAATCCGATATCTCCGGCTCCATGTTCAAGATCTACTCCGAACAAGGTTCGTGGATGTCCGACCAGGACGTGGAAGGCGGCAACCATGGCCACCGTCCAGGCATCAAAGGCGGTTACTTCCCAGTTCCACCGTTCGACCACGACCACGAAATCCGTACCTCCATGTGCAACGCCATGGAAGACATGGGCCTGGTCATCGAAGTGCACCACCACGAAGTGGCCACTGCCGGCCAGAACGAAATCGGTGTGAAGTTCAACACCCTGGTTGCCAAGGCTGACGAAGTTCAGACCCTGAAATACTGCGTACACAACACTGCCGTTGCCTACGGCCGTACCGCGACCTTCATGCCTAAGCCTCTGTACGGCGATAACGGTTCGGGTATGCACGTTCACCTGTCCATCGCCAAAGATGGCAAGAACACCTTCGCTGGCGAAGGTTATGCCGGCCTGTCCGACACCGCCCTGTACTTCATCGGCGGCATCATCAAGCACGGTAAGGCCCTGAACGGCTTCACCAACCCGTCGACCAACTCCTACAAGCGTCTGGTACCAGGTTTCGAAGCACCGGTGATGCTGGCCTACTCGGCCCGTAACCGTTCCGCCTCGATCCGTATTCCTTACGTGTCCAGCCCTCGCGCTCGCCGTATCGAAGCTCGCTTCCCGGACCCGGCAGCCAACCCATACCTGGCCTTCGCTGCCCTGGTCATGGCTGGCCTGGACGGTATCCAGAACAAGATCCACCCTGGCGACGCCGCCGACAAAAACTTGTACGACCTGCCGCCTGAAGAGGCCAAAGAGATCCCACAAGTGTGCGGCAGCCTGAAAGAAGCCCTGGAAGAGCTGGACAAGGGCCGTGCGTTCCTGACCAAAGGCGGCGTGTTCAGCGACGACTTCATCGACGCTTACATCGGCCTGAAAAGCGAAGAAGAAATCAAGGTTCGCACCTTCGTACACCCACTGGAATACGAGCTGTACTTCAGCTGCTGATCCGGTAGCGCTGCGTAACGTGGCGTGACGAAAAGACCTCCCTCGGGAGGTCTTTTTTTTGCCCGCGCAAAACGTGCGTCCAACCGTTCCTGAACAGACTGTTCAAATCGGCACTATATTGGTGCGACGTGTTGCACCTTACTCATCTACCCAGCCCATTTTGGTTCGGAACTTCCCGAGCAAGCTGGCAGAACGCCACAGTTTTGTGCCTAAAACCCTTATTTCAGGGCTTCGACGCTTCTTTTCGGAGCCTTGGTTTGGTTTTTGCATTTTCCTTGTATCAGCGTGTGCCTCAAGCGCGCGCCTTGCTCCAAAAGAGGTCCTGATGACCATCAGCGATGCACTGCACCGTTTGTTACTCGACAACCTGACCACCGCGACCATCCTGCTCAATGCCGACCTGCGCCTTGAGTACATGAACCCGGCGGCGGAGATGCTCCTGGCCATCAGCGGCCAGCGCAGCCATGGGCAGTTCATCAGCGAGCTGTTCACCGAGTCGGCCGAAGCTTTGAGCTCGTTGCGCCAGGCGGTGGAGCAGGCACACCCCTTCACCAAGCGCGAAGCGATGCTGACGGCCCTGACGGGCCAGACCCTGACGGTCGACTACGCCGTGACCCCGATCCTGAGCAATGGCGCCACGCTGCTGCTGCTCGAAGTACACCCCCGTGACCGCCTGCTGCGCATCACCAAGGAAGAAGCACAGTTGTCCAAGCAGGAGACCAGCAAGATGCTGGTGCGCGGCCTGGCCCACGAGATCAAGAACCCCCTCGGCGGGATTCGCGGTGCGGCGCAGTTGCTGGCGCGCGAGCTGCCGGACGAGCACCTCAAGGACTACACCAACGTCATCATCGAAGAGGCCGACCGCCTGCGTAACCTGGTGGACCGCATGCTCGGCTCCAACAAGCTGCCGTCGCTGGCGATGACCAACGTGCATGAGGTACTCGAGCGTGTTTGCCAACTGGTCGAGGCCGAAAGCCAGGGCTGCATCACCTTGGTGCGCGACTACGACCCGAGCATCCCGGATGTGTTGATCGACCGCGAACAGATGATCCAGGCGGTGCTCAACATCGTGCGCAACGCCATGCAGGCCATCAGCAGCCAGAATGAGCTGCGCCTGGGCCGCATCACCCTGCGCTCCCGCGCCCTGCGCCAGTTCACCATCGGCCATGTGCGCCATCGCCTGGTGACCAAGGTCGAGATCATCGACAACGGCCCGGGCATTCCTGCGGAACTTCAGGAAACCATTTTCTTTCCCATGGTCAGCGGCCGCCCGGACGGTACCGGGCTGGGCCTGGCCATTACCCAGAACATCATCAGCCAGCACCAGGGTCTGATCGAATGTGAGAGCCATCCTGGCCACACCACGTTCTCGATCTTTCTGCCTCTGGAACAAGGAGCCCCATCGACATGAGCCGTAGTGAAACTGTGTGGATCGTCGATGACGACCGTTCTATCCGCTGGGTCCTTGAAAAAGCCTTGCAACAGGAAGGCATGACCACCCAGAGCTTCGACAGCGCTGACGGGGTGATGAGCCGCCTCGCGCGCCAGCAGCCCGACGTGATCATTTCCGACATCCGCATGCCCGGCGCCAGCGGCCTGGACTTGCTCGCCCGCATCCGCGAGCAGCACCCGCGCCTGCCCGTGATCATCATGACCGCGCACTCGGACCTGGACAGCGCGGTGGCGTCCTATCAGGGCGGTGCCTTTGAATACCTGCCCAAGCCGTTCGACGTGGACGAGGCGGTGGCGCTGGTCAAGCGCGCCAACCAACACGCTCAGGAGCAACAGAACCAGGAAGCCCCGCCGGCCCTGACCCGCACCCCGGAAATCATCGGCGAAGCGCCGGCGATGCAGGAAGTGTTTCGCGCCATCGGGCGCTTGAGCCACTCCAACATCACCGTGCTGATCAACGGCGAGTCGGGTACCGGTAAAGAACTGGTGGCCCATGCCCTGCACCGTCACAGCCCGCGGGCGGCCTCGCCGTTCATCGCGCTGAACATGGCGGCGATCCCCAAGGATTTGATGGAGTCGGAGCTGTTCGGCCACGAGAAAGGCGCCTTCACCGGCGCGGCCAACCTGCGGCGCGGGCGCTTTGAACAGGCGGACGGCGGCACGCTGTTCCTCGACGAAATCGGCGACATGCCGGCCGACACCCAGACCCGCCTGCTGCGCGTGCTGGCGGATGGCGAGTTCTACCGTGTGGGCGGGCATACGCCGGTCAAGGTCGACGTGCGTATCATCGCGGCGACTCACCAGAACCTGGAAACCCTGGTGCACGCAGGCAAATTCCGTGAGGACTTGTTTCACCGCCTCAACGTGATCCGCATCCACATCCCACGGATGTCGGACCGCCGCGAAGACATCCCCACCCTCGCCCGTCACTTCCTCAGCCGCGCCGCCCAGGAACTGGCGGTTGAACCCAAGCTGCTGAAAAGCGAGACCGAGGAATACCTCAAGAACCTGCCGTGGCCCGGCAACGTGCGCCAACTGGAGAACACCTGCCGCTGGATCACGGTGATGGCGTCCGGGCGCGAAGTGCATATCGGCGACCTGCCGCCGGAGTTGCTGAGCCTGCCGCAAGACTCGGCCCCCGTGACCAACTGGGAACAGGCGCTGCGCCAATGGGCCGACCAGGCCCTGGCACGCGGTCAGTCGAACCTGTTGGACAGCGCTGTGCCGGCCTTCGAGCGGATCATGATCGAGACCGCCCTCAAGCACACCGCCGGTCGCCGTCGCGATGCCGCCGTGCTGCTGGGCTGGGGCCGCAACACCCTGACTCGCAAGATCAAGGAGCTGGGGATGAAGGTTGACGGCGGGGATGACGACGACGGCGACGACGCCTGAATCTCAGGCCCACATTTGGATCTGCACAAGGTTTGGCAACCATGCACCGCTTCAAGGCACCATGAACCGGCATCGGGCACGGCGCCAACCCCTGGAACCTCAGCCCCGCCGCCTGAAATCAGATAACCGAAAACACCAAAGCCCCGTATTCCGGGGCTTTGCGCTTTCTGGAGAATTTTTTCGAGACAAATTGGCGAGTCTGGCACGCGCCCTGCAATAACCCTGATACAACCCAGTTTCGGGGACCTTGGTACAGGCAGGCCGAGAATCCCCTCTTTACACCCGGGGTGCTTGATGCGAACCGCGTCGCGCTCCACACCGTTTTGGGGAACCTTGGTACAGGCAGGCTGGGGATTCCCTCTTTAACACCGAAGCCACTGGCTTCACCCCGTTTTGGGAGCCCTGGTACAGGCAGGCCGGGAACTCCCTTCTTTACACCGGGGCTAATGGGGCACAGCACCCATAGCCCCGCCCGTTTTGGGGACCTTGGTACAGGCAGGCCGGGGATTCCCTCTTTTATTCCTCCTGGAGATGGACCTCCAGCCGCCAGCGGCCATCGGCCTCCTCGCCCTTCCACTCACCACGCAACGGCCGAGCCGCTACCAGGTTCAACAGCAAGCCCGCATCGGTCTTGCGCACGCGCCAGTTCACGTCCTTCTCATTGACCTTGAGTTGCCCACCGGCGGCCTTGCCTTGCGCGTCGAACAACAGCGCCACGGTGCCGTCGATGTGTTCGCCGTGCAGCTTGGGTTCGCGGGAGAACCAGACACGCACGCCATCCTGCATCGTCTCTACCTGCTGCAATTCGACCGGCTCCGGCGTGGTCAGGCGGCCGATCATCAAGCCCACCATCAGGCCGACAATCGCCAACGAGCCCATGACCCTCGGCATTAGCTTCGGCCTCGGGTCCTCTTCGGGGGTAGAATGCAGCGCATCTTTGCCTTCGGAGCCGTGCATGTTTCACGTCATCCTTTTTCAACCAGAAATTCCGCCGAACACCGGCAACGTTATCAGGCTGTGCGCCAACAGTGGCTGCCACCTGCATTTGATCGAGCCCCTGGGCTTCGAGATGGACGACAAGCGCCTGCGCCGCGCGGGGCTGGACTACCACGAGTATGCCACCCTGCAGTGCCACGCCGACCTGGCCAGTTGCCTGGAAAGCCTGGGCCACCCGCGGCTGTTCGCGTTCACCACCAAGGGTTCGCGGCCGTTCCACGATGCCAGCTTCGCCGAAGGCGACGCCTTCCTGTTCGGCCCGGAAAGCCGCGGCCTGCCGGCCGAAGTGCTCGACGCCCTGCCCGACGGCCATCGCCTGCGCCTACCGATGCGCGAGGGTTGCCGCAGCCTGAACCTGTCCAACACCGTGGCGGTCGCCGTCTACGAAGGCTGGCGCCAACTCGGCTTCAAGTAACACGCATAACGAATGTGGGAGGGGGCGTGCTCCCGATGGCGGTGTGTCAGTCGACCTCTACTTGACTGAACCACCGCCATCGGGAGCAAGCCCCCTCCCACATGGGGTCCTGCGTCGGGCTCGAGATTACTGAACCGTCGACGAACCTTCCTGTTGCATGCGCTGCAGCTCTTGAGCGTACAGGGCATCGAAGTTCACCGGAGCCAGCATCAACGCCGGGAACGAGCCACGGGTAACCAGGTTGTCCAGGGCTTCACGGGCATACGGGAACAGGATGTTCGGGCAGAACGCGCCCAGGGTGTGGCTCATGGACGCTTCGTCCAGGCCCTGGATCAGGAAGATACCAGCCTGCTGAACTTCCGCGATGAAGGCCACTTCTTCGCCGTTCTTGACGGTAACCGACAGGGTCAGCACGACTTCGTGGAAGTCGCCTTCCAGCGCCTTTTGACGGGTGTTCAGGTCCAGCGCGACGCTTGGGGTCCATTCCTGGCGGAAGATGGCCGGGCTTTTCGGCGCTTCGAACGACAGGTCACGCACGTAGATGCGCTGCAACGAGAATTGTGGGCCTTGAGCTTCTGCTGCTTCGGTGTTCTGTTGGTCAGTCATCTCAGATCCTTGATCTTGGGGTCTTTTAGGGGTTGGGAGTCAGACGAGCAGCAGCGCATCGAGTGTACCGGCGCGCTCCAGGGCGAACAGGTCATCGCATCCACCAACATGCTTGGTGCCGATCCAGATCTGCGGCACAGAGGTGCGCCCCGCCTTCTGGGCCATTTCGGCACGCACCTGGGGTTTGCCATCGACCTTGATCTCTTCGAAAGCAACCCCCTTCTTCTCCAGCAAGGCCTTGGCCCGCATGCAGTAAGGGCAATAATCGCTGGAATATACGACAACCTGGCTCATATCACTTCACCAGCGGCAGGTTATCGGCGCGCCAGCTGCTGATACCACCCGACAGCTTGGCGGCGGTGAAGCCGGTCTTGAGCATTTCGCGGGCGTGGGTGCCGGAATGCTGGCCTTGGGCGTCGACCAGGATGATGGTCTTGGCCTTGTGTTTTTCCAGCTCGGCCAGACGCGCGATCAGCTTGTCCTGCGGAATGTTGATGGCACCGACGATATGGCCGGCGGCAAATTCCTTGCTCGGACGGATATCAACGACAACGGCCTCATCCTTGTTGACCAGCGCGGTCAGCTCCGACGTGCTCAGGCTGCGGCCACCACGGCTCAACTCATGAGCGATCAGCAGCGCCAGCAGGATGACGAAGGCACCCACAAGCAGGTAGTGGGCAGTGGCAAATGCAATCAGGTGATCAACCATCAAGGAGGTTCCAGGGCGTTAAAATGGCGGTAAGTATACACAGCCGCCAGGGGGGGCCAACCCCCGTAAAGCGGTGACGTCGTCGGAACTTCGCTTTAAACTGCCACTCCCTTTTCAATTGCCTTCCTTATTACCGCCGCGAGAGGATCTATGACTACTACGCCTAAACCCCTGGTCCTGATAATTCTCGATGGCTTCGGACACAGTGAAAGCCACCACGACAACGCCGTGTACTCGGCCAACAAGCCCGTACTGGACCGTCTGACAGCCAGCCAACCCAACGGTCTGATCTCCGGTTCGGGCATGGACGTGGGCCTGCCGGACGGCCAGATGGGCAACTCGGAAGTCGGCCACATGAATCTCGGCGCCGGACGAGTGGTCTATCAAGACTTCACCCGTGTCACCAAATCGATCCGCGATGGCGAGTTCTTCGAGAACCCGACCCTCTGCGCAGCGGTAGATAAAGCTGTCGCCGCCGGCAAGGCGGTGCACATCATGGGCCTGCTGTCGGACGGTGGCGTCCACAGCCACCAGGACCACCTGGTCGCCATGGCCGAACTGGCCTTCAAGCGCGGCGCCGACAAGATCTACCTGCACGCCTTCCTCGATGGCCGCGACACCCCGCCGAAAAGCGCGCAATCGTCCATCGAGTTGCTGGACGCCACCTTCGCCGCCCTGGGCAAGGGGCGCATCGCCAGCCTGGTGGGCCGCTACTTCGCCATGGACCGTGACAACCGCTGGGACCGCGTCGCCCAGGCCTACAACCTGATCGTCGACGGCCAGGCTGAATTCAACGCCGCCACCGCCCAGAAAGGCCTGGAAGCGGCCTACGCCCGTGGCGAGAGCGATGAGTTCGTCAAAGCCACCACCATCGGCGAACCGGTGAAAGTCGAAGACGGCGACGCCGTGGTGTTCATGAACTTCCGCGCCGACCGTGCCCGCGAACTGAGCCACGTGTTTGTGGACGCCGGCTTCAAGGACTTCGAACGCGCGCGCCAGCCGAAAGTCGAGTTCGTCATGCTCACCCAATACGCCGCCAACATCCCGGCCCCCTCGGCGTTCGCCCCGGGCAGCCTGGACAACGTGCTGGGCGATTACCTGGCGAAAAACGGCAAGACCCAACTGCGCATCGCCGAAACCGAAAAGTATGCCCACGTGACCTTCTTCTTCTCCGGCGGCCGCGAAGAACCGTTCCCGGGCGAAGAACGCATCCTGATCCCATCGCCGAAAGTCGCCACCTACGACCTGCAGCCGGAAATGAGCGCGCCGCAAGTCACCGACAAGATCGTCGATGCCATCGACCACCAGCGCTATGACGTGATTGTGGTCAACTACGCCAACGGCGACATGGTCGGCCACAGCGGCAACCTGGCCGCCGCGATCAAGGCCGTGGAATGCCTGGACCTGTGCGTCGGTCGCATCGTCGAGGCCCTGGAAAAAGTCGGCGGCGAAGCGCTGATCACCGCCGACCACGGCAACTGCGAGCAAATGTCCGACGAATCCACAGGCCAGGCCCACACCGCCCACACCACCGAACCGGTGCCGTTCATCTACGTCGGCAAGCGCGATTTCAAAGTACGCAGTGGCGGCGTGCTGGCCGATGTGGCGCCGACCATGCTGATGTTGATGGGGTTGGAGAAGCCGAAAGAGATGACCGGCACTTCAATTCTGGTCTGATCTAAAGCACACCACAAAACAGTGTGGGAGGGGGCCTGCTCCCTTCCACCTGGGTTTTGTGTTGTTTGGCAGATGTCTTTTTGCCATACCATCGCCGCTCGGCACCTATCTTGCGTTCCCGCCCGAATTGGGCGTTTTTTTTGCGACGCTTGGCGGGCATACTAGGCCGTCCATTTCCCTGGTGTCGCCCGCCTCTATGCTTCGCGCCTTGATTACCCTTGCTCTTGTCTGCCTGCTCCAACCGGCATTCGCCGATGAGCGCGCACAAACCCAACAACAGTTGGACGCTACGCGTCAGGACATTGCCGAGCTGAAAAAGCTGCTGGGCAAGCTCCAGGAAGAAAAATCCGGGGTACAGAAAGACCTGCGCGGTACGGAAACCGAAATGGGCAAGCTGGAGAAGCAGGTCCAGGAGCTACAGAAAGAACTAAAGAAGAGCGAGTCGGAACTGGAGCGACTCGACGCTGAGAAAAAAAAACTCCAGAGCGCACGCGTTGAACAGCAACGCCTGATCGCGATCCAGGCCCGCGCCGCCTACCAGAGTGGCCGCCAGGAGTACCTCAAGCTGCTGCTCAACCAGCAGAACCCGGAAAAATTCGCGCGCACCCTGACCTACTACGACTATCTGAGCAAGGCCCGCCTGGAGCAATTGAAAGGCTTCAACGAGACCTTGCGCCAGTTGGCCAATGTCGAGCAGGAAATCGCCAACCAGCAGTCGCAACTGCAAGACCAGAAAAGCAGCCTCGATGCCCAGCGCGACGAGCTGGACAAAGTCCGCAAGGAACGCCAGTCGGCCCTGGCCAAGCTCAATGACGACGTAAAGGCCCGCGACGCCAAGCTGCAGGCCCGCGAGCAAGACCAGGCCGACCTGGCCAAAGTCCTCAAGACCATCGAAGAAACCCTGGCCCGCCAGGCACGCGAGGCGGAAGAAGCGCGGCAGAAAGCGCTGATCGCCCAGCAGGAAGCGGAAAAAAAGCGTCAGCGTGAGGCCGAACTGGCCGCCACCAGCGACGCGCCGGCACCGCACAAACCGGTGCATGCGGCCCCTGGCCCGCTGGTTTCCAGCGCCGGCGAGTCGTTCGGCGGCCCTTTTGCTGCAGCCCGCGGCAAACTTCCATGGCCGGTTGATGGTCGATTACTGGCACGCTTCGGTGAAACCCGTGGCGATGACACCCGCGCCAAGTGGGATGGAGTGATGATCAGCGCCTCCGCCGGCAGCCAGGTCCACGCCGTCCATGGGGGGCGTGTGGTGTTTGCCGATTGGCTGCGGGGCGCCGGTTTGTTGGTGATTCTCGATCACGGTAATGGCTATTTGAGCCTTTACGGCCACAATCAGACTTTGCTCAAGTCGGCAGGTGATGTTGTAAAAGCCGGTGAATCCATCTCCACTGTGGGTAACAGTGGCGGCCAGGACACCCCGGCGCTGTACTTCGCTATTCGTCAGCAGGGTCGCCCGAGCGATCCCGCACAATGGTGCCGTTCCCAAGGATAGGGCCGCATCTACATTAGGAGTTCGTTCGACATGCTGCATTTGTCCCGCCTCACTTCGCTGGCCCTGACGATCGCTCTGGTGATCGGCGCGCCTCTGGCTTTCGCCGACCAGGCCGCTCCGGCAGCACCCGCCGCCACGGCCGCGACCACCAAGGCACCGTTGCCGCTCGACGAGCTGCGCACTTTTGCCGAGGTGATGGACCGGATCAAGGCAGCCTATGTCGAACCCGTAGACGACAAAACCCTGCTGGAAAATGCCATCAAGGGCATGCTCAGCAACCTCGACCCGCACTCCGCCTACCTGGGGCCGGAAGATTTTGCCGAGCTGCAGGAAAGCACCAGCGGCGAGTTCGGCGGGCTGGGCATTGAAGTCGGCTCCGACGACGGCAATATCAAGGTCGTCTCGCCGATCGACGACACCCCGGCGTCCAAGGCCGGGATTCAGGCCGGTGACTTTATCGTCAAGATCAACGGCCAGCCGACCCGCGGCCAGTCCATGACCGAAGCCGTGGACAAGATGCGCGGCAAGATCGGCCAGAAAATCACCCTGACCCTGGTGCGCGACGGCGGCAGCCCGTTTGACGTGACGCTGACCCGCGCGACCATCACGGTCAAGAGCGTGAAGAGCCAGTTGCTGGAGTCGGGCTACGGCTACATCCGTATCACCCAGTTCCAGGTCAAGACCGGCGACGAAGTGGCCAAGGCCCTGGCCAAGCTGCGCAAGGACAACGGCAAGAAACTCAGCGGTATCGTACTCGACCTGCGTAACAACCCAGGCGGCGTACTGCAGTCGGCGGTGGAAGTGGTCGACCACTTCATCACCAAAGGCCTGATCGTCTACACCAAGGGCCGTATCGCCAACTCCGAGCTGCGCTTCTCGGCCACCGGCAACGACCTCAGCGAAAACGTACCGCTCGCCGTGCTGATAAACGGTGGCAGCGCCTCAGCGTCGGAAATCGTCGCCGGTGCCCTGCAGGACCAGAAACGCGGCGTGCTGATGGGCACCACCAGTTTCGGCAAAGGCTCGGTGCAAACCGTGTTGCCGCTGAACAACGATCGCGCGCTGAAGATCACCACCGCGCTGTACTACACGCCCAACGGTCGCTCAATCCAGGCCCAGGGCATTGTCCCGGACATCGAAGTGCGCAAGGCCAAGATCACCAACGAGGTCGACAGCGAGTACTACAAAGAGGCCGACCTGCAAGGTCACCTGGGCAATGGCAATGGCGGCGCCGACCAACCGACCGGCAGTAGCACCAAAGCCAAGCCGATGCCGCAGGACGACGACTACCAGTTGGCCCAGGCGCTGAGCCTGCTCAAAGGCCTGAGCATCACGCGCAGTCGCTGATATGCGTTTTGCCCTGCTCATCGCTGTGCTGTGCAGCCTGGCAGGGGTCGCCCACGCGACCCCTGTCGGCGACTCCCACAAAGCCTACCTGACCCTGATCATCGACGACCTCGGGCAAAACCTGCCCCGGGATCGTCGCGTGCTGGCCCTGCCCGGCCCGGTGACCACGGCGATCATGCCAGACACGCCCCACGCCGCCGAATTCGCCCGCGAAGCGCACAAGGCCGGCAAGATCGTGATCCTGCACATGCCCATGGACCCAGCCACCGGCCCGTTCGCCTGGCACCCCGAGCTGCCCATCGAAGAACTCGAGAAGCGCCTGGACGCTGCGTTCAAGGCCGTGCCCTACACCGCCGGCATCAACAACCACATGGGCAGCCGCATGACCGCGCAACCGCAAGCCATGGCCTGGTTGATGGCTGAGCTGCAACGGCGCAACAAATTCTTTGTCGACAGCCGTACCAGCGCGCAAACCGTGGCCGCCGCCGAGGCGCAGAAGATCGGCCTGGCCAGCCTGTCGCGGGACGTGTTCCTCGATGACGAGCGCACCGAAGCCGCGATCACCACGCAGTTGCAAACCGCGATCAAGCTGGCCCACAAGCAAGGCTCGGCGGTGATGATCGGCCATCCCTACCCACAGACCCTGGCGGTGCTGGAGCGCGAGCTGCCCAAGCTCAAGGCCCAGGGCATCGAGTGGATCAATATCAAGCTGATGATCAGCGTGCGCAGCAACCAGGCCATGAACGGCCATGGCAAAAATGGTCTCTACCGCTAGATAGCTACCACTCTCGCCTCGTGAACTCCTGAATAGTGATCTCGTACCGTTCAACTATTCAGGATGACCATGAACACCACCCGCTACATTCTTCCAGGATTGCTGCTGAGCGTCCTGTCCGCCTGCCTTGTCGCCGCCCCCCGGGATTATGGTGAAGGCCTGCTCAATCAAAGCCCGGCCAAGCTCCTGCGCAATGGCCAGCAACAGCATGCTCACTGGAGCGGCGTTGGCCGGATCAGAAACGAAACCCAAGCCTTGTGCACAGCCAGCCTGCTGGACACCCGCGACGTATCTGGAAAATCCGGCCCGGCCTATGTGGTCACCAGCAGCCACTGCCTGCATCGCCTGAGTGGCTCAATACAAAAGGACTTGCCCATCAAAGGCAGCGTCAACTTCAACTATTTCGACGACACCCTCGAAACCATCAAGGCCTATCCACTCAAAACGCTCAAATGGGGCAGCAGCCAAGGGGTCGACCTGGCCATTATCGAGCTGCAGGCCTCGCTGTCGGACCTGCTCGGCGACGGTATCACCCCCTTGAAACTGGCCGAAGCCGTGCCCTCCGACGGCTCCGACATTCTCGCGCTGACCGCCCCGGAATGGGACACCTTGCACCTCGCCGCCTGCACCCAGCAGTCTTCCCAGGAGTTGGTCGAACAGCCATTTGTCTGGCGATTTACCCTCAAGAACCAGTGCAAGGGTGTTGTCCGCGGCGGCTTTGGTGGGCCGCTGCTGGACCGGGCCAGCAATACCTTGTTCGGCATTCTCGGCACCTCCACCACCCACCAATCCGAAGAGCACAAATGCCAGCGGGATGCCCCCTGCGAGGTCAACCAGGGAATACCCGTGTGGCAAGCCGATACCAACTACGGCAGCCCGATCACCTTCCTCAACCTGTGTTTTGTCGAAGGCGTGCTCAAGACTGACAGCGAGCACTGCGACCTTTACCCAACCACCTCGATCACCTTCAAAAGCCCGGAGCCCATCCAGCAATACTTCATCAAGAAACCGGGAAACAAAGGCAAGGACATCATCCCGCGCTGGAACCTGGCCTTCACCGTGAACACGCCTTTTTATCGCTACAAAACCACGCGGCGCGCCATTGATTGCGAAAACCCAGTGCATTACAGCGTGCCTCTCGACGCACTCAACGCCCCGATCAACGACCCCATCGGCCCCCAAACCGGCATGCATATGCTCTGCATCCTCGGCGTCGAATCGGCGGAACAAGCCGTGACCCACGGCATGATGAAAAATGCCCTGACCCTGGCTGTCGAGCTCGCCGCGCCCGGTCCGGCCCGCACCCCGGATATGCACATCACCCTCGACCCTCACGTGCTGGGCGCCTATGGCGTGGTCTGGAAGTTGGCTCCACCGTTCATGAGCCGTTACACCTACAAATACGGCCCGGCCGACAAGGTGGACTGCCAGCGCCCGGTCGATTATCAGCCGATCCCAGCCACCGGCCCCTTGGACGAAGATGACGATGACCCCATTGCTCTGGTCCACCCGCTCAACGACGCCAGCAGCGCCGGATCGGAGAACTTCGCCCAAGTAATTTTCGTCAGGAACAAGCCGGTGAAGATCTGCACCTACGCATTCGATCAGGCCGACCAGCCGTCGACGTTGCGGGTTGATCTGCTCAAGCCACGCTGAGGGCAGCCATCGGCAGCAGCGCCTATGCCGGGCGCATGAACGCTATAGATAGCGCCCCATGATCTCGTCCACCACGCCCTCTTTGCGCAGTTGATCCAGCGCTGCCTGCAGCTTGGCGACGATGTCGTCGGAGACGTCCCTGTTCAACGCGAGATAGAGCTGGGCGCTGTTGAAGCGCAGCACTGTCTTGAGCCCGCTCACACCGACCTGGCGCGCCAGGTACCGTCCGGCGGGGTCGCCCGTGGCCCACAGGTCGATCTGGCCATCCATGAGCTTTTGCGCGTTGTCCTGGTCACGCAACACCACCAGCGGCTTGAGCCCCTGTTTCTCCAGGGTTTCGGCGATGGCATCGCCTTTATAGGCGCCGATCCTGTAACCGCGAGCGTGGTCGAGGTCGGCGAGCTGGATCTTGCTGTCGGCCTTGGCCAGCATCACCCAGTCGTCCGGGCCGATGGGGCCGACCCATTTGAACAGCGCTTCGCGATCCGGCAGGCGTGCCATCACGAATACGCCGTAACCGGGGTTTTCCAGGGCGAGTTTGTAGATTCGCTCCCAGGGGAAACGCAGGGTGAGGTTGTAGGAAATGCCGGCACGCTTGAAGGTCTCGCGCACGATGTCCACGGCGATGCCTTCGATGTTTTCTTCCTTGGCGAAGTTCTTGCCGTTTTTGGCCATGTTGTAGGGCGGGAAATTTTCCGTCAGCAACACCAGGGAGGCGTCGGACGGTTCTTCGGCATGGGCCGAACCTGCCAACAGGAGAGAAGTACTGGTCAGGGCGAGCAGCAGGTGTTTGAACATGAAAGTTACCGGAATCCATGGCAAGCGCAGAGAGTGCCGCGCGCCTGCCATGGTGTCCAGCAGCGTTTAGCGAACGACGATGCCGCGCGCCGCCATGTAGGCCTTGGCCTCGGGAACGGTGTATTCGCCAAAGTGGAAAATACTCGCCGCCAGCACCGCGCTGGCGTGGCCTTCGATCACGCCGTCGGCCAGGTGCTGCAGGTTGCCGACACCGCCGGACGCGATCACCGGAATGCCCAGCGCATCGCTGATGGCGCGGGTCATGCCGAGGTCGAAGCCGTTTTTCATGCCGTCCTGGTCCATGCTGGTCAGCAGGATTTCACCGGCGCCCAGGCCTTCCATCTTCATCGCCCACTCCACCGCGTCCAGGCCGGTCGGCTTGCGCCCGCCGTGGGTGAAGATCTCCCAGCGCGGGGTTTCGCCGGGGCCGGAGACTTTCTTGGCGTCGATGGCGACCACGATGCATTGCGAACCGAAGTGCTGCGCGGCTTCGCCGACGAACTCCGGGTTGAACACTGCAGCGGTGTTGATCGAAACCTTGTCCGCGCCGGCATTGAGCAGGTTGCGGATGTCTTGCACGGTGCGTACGCCACCGCCCACGGTCAGCGGGATGAACACCTGGCTGGCCATGCGCTCGACGGTATGCAGCGTGGTGTCGCGGCCGTCGACGCTGGCGGTGATGTCGAGAAAGGTAATCTCGTCGGCACCTTGCTCATCGTAGCGACGGGCGATTTCCACCGGGTCGCCAGCGTCGCGGATATTCTCGAACTTGACGCCCTTGACCACGCGACCGTTGTCGACGTCCAGGCAAGGGATGATGCGTTTGGCCAGCGCCATGGTCAGTCCTCAGCCGTTGTAGGCATCGCAGTAAGCCTGGGCTTCGGCGACGTCCAGGGTACCTTCGTAGATCGCGCGGCCGGTAATGGCGCCGATGATCCCAGGGGCCCGGGCGTCCAGCAGCGACTTGATATCGCCCAGGTTGTGGATGCCGCCGGAGGCAATCACCGGGATCCTGGTCGCCGCTGCCAGCGCAGCGGTGAACGGTACGTTGCAGCCCTGCATCATGCCGTCTTTGGCGATGTCGGTATAAACGATGGCGGACACGCCGTCGGCCTCGAACTGCTTGGCCAGGTCGATCACCTGCACGGTGCTGATTTCAGCCCAGCCGTCGGTGGCGACGAAACCGTCCTTGGCATCCAGGCCGACGATCACTTTACCGGGGAACGCGCGGCAGGCTTCAGCAACGAAGGCCGGGTCTTTCACGGCCTTGGTGCCGATGATCACGTAGCTCACACCGGCCTTGACGTAGTGTTCGATGGTTTCGAGGGAGCGGATACCGCCGCCGATCTGGATCGGCAGGTTGGGGTAGCGCTTGGCGATCGCGGTGACCACTTCGCCATTGACCGGCTGGCCTTCGAAGGCGCCGTTCAAGTCCACCAGATGCAGACGACGGCAACCACCTTCCACCCATTTGGCGGCCATGCTCACCGGGTCATCGGAGAACACCGTGGAATCTTCCATGCGGCCCTGGCGCAGGCGTACGCAGGCGCCGTCCTTGAGATCGATAGCGGGGATAATCAGCATCTGGCAAACCTTATTCGATATTCAGCAATGCTTGGGAAATCAGGGTTTCTCAAGCGACCACAGGTCGCTTTCGATGCTTTCGAACCTTTCTTTAAGGAGCGTCTGCGTATCGAAAATCGCCCTGTTGTAATAGTGCGGAGCCACTTCGGTGGTGAACAACTCAAGAATCTCGGCCACCTCGAACGAACCCAGCTTGAGTTCGAAACGGTCCTCCATGAAGCGCTTGATCTTGTCGGTGGCCTCACGCTCCTGTTCGGGCGCGAGGTTCAGGATCGGCGGCTTCGGCTTCCTGGCCATTTACCAGCGACCATCCCACGCGGCGAAATTCTGCAGCAATTGCAGGCCATGGGTATGGCTTTTCTCCGGGTGGAACTGCACGGCAAAGCGCGAACCGTCGGCCAGCGCGGCGGCGAAATCGACGCCGTAGTGCCCGCCACCCACCACCTGGCGCGGGTTACCGGCGGCGATGTAGTAGCTGTGCACGAAGTAGAAACGCGCCATGTCCGGGATGTCGTGCCACAGCGGGTGATCCACTGCCTGGCTGACCTCGTTCCAGCCCATGTGCGGGACTTTCAGGTGTTCGCCGTCTTCATGCAGGTCTTTGCCGAAGAACTTCACTTCGCCGGGGAACAGGCCGATGCAGTCGACGCCGTCGTTCTCTTCACTGCGATCGAGCAAGGCTTGCATGCCCACGCAGATGCCGAGGAACGGGCGGTCCTGGCTGACCTCGCGCACC
This sequence comes from Pseudomonas sp. MPB23, assembly GCF_046605395.1. Taxonomy (NCBI): domain Bacteria; kingdom Pseudomonadati; phylum Pseudomonadota; class Gammaproteobacteria; order Pseudomonadales; family Pseudomonadaceae; genus Pseudomonas; species Pseudomonas sp. MPB23. The sequence goes on from NZ_CP176771.1 coordinate 458,438, forward strand.
AGGCTGTCAAAGCCCAGGCGGCGAATTTCGGCCATGCAATCGCGAATCGCGCCCACACCGGGGAACACCACGCGGTCGGCTTCGCGAATCACCTTCGCATCGCTGGTGATCAGCACCTTGCCGGCCCCTACGTGCTCGAGGGCCTTGGCCACCGAGTGCAGGTTACCCATGCCGTAATCGATAACCGCGACCGTCTGCATTACAACACGCCCTTGGTCGACGGCATTTGCCCGGCCATGCGCTCATCGAGCTCCACGGCCATGCGCAGGGCACGGCCGAACGCCTTGAACACGGTTTCGATCTGGTGGTGGGTGTTGGTGCCGCGCAGGTTGTCGATGTGCAGGCTGACCAGGGCGTGGTTGACGAAACCCTGGAAGAATTCCTGGAACAGGTCGACATCGAAGCCGCCCACGGTGGCGCGGGTGTAGGGCACGTGCATCTGCAGGCCGGGACGGCCGGAGAAGTCGATGACCACACGCGACAGCGCTTCGTCCAGCGGGACGTAGGCGTGGCCGTAGCGACGGATGCCTTTCTTGTCGCCGATGGCCTTGGCAAAGGCCTGGCCCAGGGTGATGCCCACGTCTTCCACCGTGTGGTGGTCGTCGATGTGCAGGTCGCCCTTGCAGACAATATCCAGGTCGATCAGCCCGTGACGGGCGATCTGGTCCAGCATGTGCTCAAGAAAAGGTACACCGATATCAAATCGGGCCTTTCCGGTGCCATCCAGGTTGATCGAGGCTTTGATCTGGGTTTCCAGAGTGTCGCGCTCGACGGACGCCTTACGTTCGGCCATCACCAGCTCCGCAAAATCATTGGGCGAAAAAGGCAGCCATTATAGGGGCGTGGGCGCTAAACAGAAACATCGGAGGGGATAAGACTGACGAGTTGAAGCGGGCGCCCCAGAATGGTGCGCCCGCCTGCATTCAACTCAGTGGAACAGTACCGCCGTCTTCTGCAGGGTCACCCACACACCCCACGCCAACGGAATACCCACCACCAGCCAGGCGGCGATGGCCAATGGCACTGTGCCAGACGCCGCTTTCCACTCCAGGGACGTGGTGGCATCAGCCCCTTTGTCATGGCCCAGCGCCTGCTCGGCGGCAAGCTCAGCATCGGTCATGAAGTACTTCTCGGCCACCGGGCGAACCAGCAGGTTGCAGAGGAAACCCAGCACCAGCAGGCCGGCGAGGATGTACAAGGTGATGTCATAGGCCGCGGCACGTTCGACACCGATGCTCAGTTGGTACTCACGCAGGTAATTCACCAGCACCGGGCCCAGTACGCCCGCCGCCGCCCAGGCAGTCAGCAAGCGACCGTGGATCGCGCCCACCATCTGGGTGCCGAACAGGTCGGCCAGGTAGGCCGGAACGGTCGCAAAACCGCCGCCGTACATCGACAGGATGATGCAGAACGCCGCCACGAACAGCGCCACGTTGCCCAGGTGTCCCAGGTTCGGGATCAGCGCGTACAGGGCAAAACCCAGGGCGAAGAACACGAAGTAGGTGTTTTTGCGGCCCAGGTAGTCGGAGAACGACGCCCAGAAGAATCGGCCACCAATGTTGAACAGGCTCAACAGACCGGTGAAGCCGGCGGCGATAGCAGCAATGGACGCCAACTGACCGGCGTCCAACTGGCCGAACGGCACATCCACCCCCAACAGCCTGCCGCCGAACACTTCCTGCAACAGCGGCGACGCCATGCCCAGGATGCCGATACCGGCGGACACGTTCAGGCACAGCACCAGCCACACCAGGCGGAATTGCGGGGTCTTCCACGCCACGTTCACGTGCACATGGCGGTGGGTGATCATCGCATTGCTGGCTTTTTTCGCCGGCGCGGTCCAACCCTCAGGCTTCCAGCCGGTCGGCGGCACGCGGTACGAGAGTGCGCCGCCGATCATGAACACGAAGTAAATCGCCGCCATCACCAGGAAGCTCTGCCATACGCCCACGCTGGTCGGCGTGGCAAAGTGGCCCATCAACGCTGCGGCCAGGGGTGCACCCACCATCGCGCCGCCGCCGAAGCCCATGATCGCCATGCCGGTGGCCATGCCACGCTTGTCCGGGAACCACTTGATCAGGGTCGAGACGGGCGAGATATAGCCCAGGCCCAGGCCGATACCGCCGATGACCCCGGAGCCGATCCACATCAGCCAGATCTGGTGCGTATAGATACCCAACGCCGAGATCAACAGGCCGCCGCACCAGCACAACGCCGATACGACACCGGTGGCCCGGCATGTTCCAGCCAGCCGCCCCAGATCGCGGCCGAGCAGCCCAGGAAGATGAAGAACAGGGTATAGATCCAGCCCAGCATCGAGATGGGCCAGTCGCATTGCGACGAGAAGACCTGGGCGATAAAGCTCATGTCCGGCGCACAGGCCAGCGGTTTGGTGATCCCCAGCGCTTTGGACAGTGGCAACCAGAACACGGAAAAACCGTAGGCCATGCCGATGCACAGGTGAATGGCCAGGGCGGCCGGCGGAACCAGCCAGCGGTTGAAGCCGGGCTTGGCGATGATGCGTTCCTTGGACAGGAACGCAGGCTGTACGGCAGGATGGCCCGCCGCAGTGCTAGTGTTCATTGGTGTTTCCCCCAGTTATTAGTATGTGTGTCCGTCAGGCGCTCTCTCCCTCGGCCTTGCACGCAGAGCGTGGCCGTTTTGTTGAGTAAAGCTCCATTTGAGGCGCGACGTTAAGTCGCAGAAGGCGGACGAACCGGCGAAGATTAGCATCTGCAAGTGACAGAAAAACCAAAACGCCATCACTTTTTTATTAATTGACGCCAAAATCCCGTTTGGCTCGCGCTGGATACAATGTAACGATCCGTGAACTGACGCCGGCCATCGGACGCTATACTCTGCGGCTAAATTTTGAAATCGACATACAAGGACTCGCCCATGAAAGCGTTCGGCAAAATCCTGGGTCTGGTACTTCTCGGGCTGTTGCTGATCATTGTGGCTCTGGGCTTTGCCCTGACCCATCTCTTCGATCCCAACGACTATAAAGACGAGATTCGCCAGATTGCCCGCGACAAGGCCCACATCGAGCTGACGCTCAATGGCGATATCGGTTGGAGCCTGTTCCCCTGGCTCGGTCTTGAGCTGCACGAAGCCAGCGTCGCCACCCTGACCAACCCGACCCAACCCTTCGCCGACCTGCAGATGCTCGGCCTGTCGGTGCGCGTACTGCCGCTGCTGCGCCGCGAAGTGCAGATGAGCGATGTGCGTGTCGAAGGCCTCAACCTGCGCCTCAACCGTGACAAGCAAGGCCACGGCAACTGGGAAGACATCGGCAAGAACGCGCCGGTGGCCGCCGCCGATACGCCAACCCCTGCCGAGCAACCTGCAGAGCCAGAAGCGGAAAAACCGCCAAAACCGATCCGCCTGGATATCGACAGCCTGACCATCAACAACGCCCGCATCGAATACAACGATGAGCAGACCGGCAAGCAATTCAGCGCCGAAAGCATCCAGTTGAGTGCCGGCGCCGTGCACGAAGGCGCCAGTATTCCGGTGAAACTCACCGCATTCTTCGGCAGCAACCAACCGGTAATGCGCGTCAAGACCGAGCTCAACGGCAACCTGCGCATCCAGCGCGCCCTCAAGCGCTACCAGTTCGAAGACATGAAGATCACCGGCGAAGCCACGGGCGAGCCGCTGCAAGGCAAGACCGTGACCTTCTCCACCCAGGGCCAGTTGCTGGTGGACCAGGCGGCCAATATCGCCGAATGGACCAACCTGAAACTCTCGGCCAACCAATTGCGCGCCCTGGGCGAGCTGAAGGTCAACAATCTGGACAAGACCCCGCAACTGAGCGGCGCGCTGTCCATCGCGCAGTTCGACCTGGCCAAGTTCCTCGACAGCGTCGGCAACCCGCTGCCACCGATGGCCGAGGGCAGCCTGAGCAAAGTCGAGCTGGTCAGCCGTCTCCAAGGCACACCTACCAGCCTGGCGCTGGAAGACCTCACTCTGAAACTCGACGGCAGCACCTTTACCGGTCGCGTCGCCGTGGACGACTTCGCCAAGCAGTCGCTGCGGGTGCAGCTCCAGGGCGACACCTTCAACGCCGACAACTACCTGCCGGCCAAGTCCGAATCCGCCAAGGGCGCGACCGCCGCACGCCAGGCCGAAGTGCAGAACAGCGAAGCGGGTGCCATGGCCGCCGGCGGTACCACACCGCTGCCGGACGCGCCGACCAAAGGCGCCTGGAGCACCGACAAGCTGCTGCCACTGGCCCACCTGCGCACGCTGGACATCAACGCCGACCTCGCCTTCGGCCAATTGACCCTGAGCAAGCTGCCGATCCAGAACGCCGCGCTCAAAGCGTCCGGCCTCGATGGCCAGCTCAAACTCGACACCCTCAGCGGCGGTCTCTACAACGGTACGTTCCAGGCCAACGGTACACTCGATGTGCGCCAGGACATCCCGGTGCTGGCGCTGCAAAGCCGTATCAAGCAAGTGCCGGTCGAACGCATCCTGCAAGCCCAGGGGCAAACCCCGCCGGTGAAAGGCCAGATCACCCTCGACAGCAACCTCAGCGGACGCGGCAACAGCCAGAAAGCCCTGATCGACAGCCTCAACGGCACCGCCAGCTTCGTGATCAATAACGGTGTGCTGCTCAACGCCAACCTTGAACAGCAACTGTGCACCGGTATCGCCCTGCTCAACCGCAAGACCCTGAGCAGCGAGCCGCGGGGCAAAGACACACCGTTCCAGGAATTGAAAGGCAACCTGACGTTCCGCAACGGCGTGGCCAATAACCCCGACCTGAAAGTGCGTATTCCAGGCCTGACGGTCAACGGCAACGGCGACATCGACCTGCGCGTGCTGGGCATGGATTACCGCGTCGGCATCATCGTCGAAGGCGACCAGCGCGAAGTGCCGGACCCGGCCTGCCAGGTGGGTTCCAACTTCCAGGGCATCGAAATACCGCTGCGCTGCCGTGGCCCGCTGGAGCTGGGAGCCAAGGCCTGCCGCCTGGACAAGGACGGTCTTGGCCAGGTCGCGATCAAGGCCGCCGGTAACCGCCTCAACGAGAAGCTGGAAGAGAAGCTCGACAAGGTCAATCCACAATTGAAAGACGCGTTGAAAGGCCTGTTCAAACGATGAGAAACGAGCAGTTTTCAGAGGCGGTGCTGAACTGGTACGACCGCCACGGTCGCCATGACCTGCCCTGGCAACAGGGCATCACGCCTTACCGGGTGTGGGTCTCGGAAATCATGCTGCAACAAACCCAGGTGAGCACCGTGCTCAATTACTTCGACCGGTTCATGGCCTCCTTGCCGACCGTCGAAGCCCTGGCGGCCGCCCCCGAAGACGAAGTGCTGCACCTGTGGACCGGCCTGGGGTATTACACCCGGGCGCGCAACCTGCAAAAGACCGCGAAGATTGTCGTGGCCGAGTACGGTGGCGAGTTCCCCAGGGATGTCGAGAAACTCACCGGACTGCCCGGCATCGGCCTGTCCACCGCCGGTGCGATCGCCAGCCTGAGCATGGGCCTGCGCGCACCGATCCTCGACGGCAACGTCAAGCGCGTGCTGGCACGCTTTACCGCGCAAGAGGGCTACCCCGGCGAACCCAAGGTGGCCAAGCAGCTATGGGCCACCGCAGAGCGCTTCACGCCTCACGATCGCGTCAACGCCTATACCCAGGCGATGATGGACATGGGCGCGACCCTCTGCACCCGCAGCAAGCCCAGTTGCCTGCTGTGTCCGCTGGAAACGGGCTGCGAAGCCCACATGCTCGGCCTGGAGACGCGCTACCCGATCCCCAAGCCGCGCAAGACCATCCCCCAAAAGCGCACGCTGATGCCGCTGCTGGCCAATGCCGAAGGTGCGATTCTGCTTTACCGCCGCCCATCCACCGGCCTGTGGGGCGGTTTGTGGAGCCTGCCGGAGCTGGACGACCTGGAAGATCTCGAACACCTCGCCCACCAGCACGCCCTGGCACTGGGCAAGCAACAGGCATTGCCAGGGCTGGTCCACACCTTCAGCCACTTCCAACTGGCCATCGAACCCTGGCTGGTGCAAGTCGAGGAATCGGCCCACCACGTGGCCGAGGCCGACTGGCTCTGGTATAACCTCGCCACCCCGCCGCGCCTGGGCCTTGCCGCCCCGGTCAAGAAACTGCTCAAGCGCGCGGCCGAAGCATTGAACGCAGGAGTTCCGTCATGACCCGCACCATCATCTGCCGCAAGTACCACGAAGAACTGCCTGCCCTGGAACGCGCGCCGTTTCCGGGCGCCAAGGGCCAGGATATCTACGACAACGTCTCCGCCAAAGCCTGGGGCGACTGGCAGAAACACCAGACCCTGCTGATCAACGAAAAACGCCTGAACATGATGAACGCCGAAGACCGCAAATACCTGCAAGGCGAGATGGACAAGTTCTTTTCCGGCGAGGATTACGCCAAAGCCGAAGGCTACGTACCGCCTGCTCAATAATTGATCAAAAACCGGGGTCGGCACGTAAGCGACGGTAATAACTAAATTTTTTTTGAAAACTTGCTTGACGCCCCACTGAAAACCCGTTTAATGCGCCCCGTTGCCCAGATAGCTCAGTCGGTAGAGCAGGGGATTGAAAATCCCCGTGTCGGCGGTTCGATTCCGTCTCTGGGCACCACTCATTAGTTTCAGGTGGTGCAAACGTCATCTGAAACACACAAGAAACCCGCCTAGTGCGGGTTTTTTGTTGCCTGGGATTTATAGCCCTGCCCAAAAGCTGGCATCCCGCATTCGAGAGATGCCAGCTTCGCGCACGCCACTTACCGCAGCAGAAACACCATCAACGGGTTGTCGTTCAACCGCCCCTGGAAGCTTGGCGTCAGATGCTCCAGAGGTGTCCCCTGCAACAACTCGGTTTCCTTGCGCGCCACGATGACCCACGACGGCCGGGGTAGCGCATTCAACTGCCCAACCTGCGCAGCGCTGATAAACAACGGCTGCTCGTCATGATCCAGGTTCATCATGTAGCGCACCGCCCAGGTGTCCCTGCCGAGGTTCAGGAACACCAATGGCCCTGGCTGCGACACGCGCAGTGCCTCCACCTGACTGACAAATTTGCGGGTGTCGAACTGCAAGTCCTTGGCTGGCTCCACGACGGTCACCAACAGCAGCCACTGCGCCGCCAGCGCGAACAGGCTGAGCAACACCAGCCGCCCCGCCCGACGCCAGGCCAGCAGCGCCGCGACTTGCAGCACCAGCAGCACGCCAATCACTACCGGCAACGACACCTGCGGCCAGTAACCATGCTTCTGCCACCCATGCCGACAGACGAAGATGGCCACCACGCACAACGCCGGCAGCGCCGCCGCCAACCCTTCATAGCCTCGGCGCACACCCACGAGCCAGCCTTGCGCCTGAAGCAGCCCATAGGCGGCGACAGCGGCAAACATCGGCACCATGGGCAGAATGTAGTAAGCACGCTTGAAATGCGGCACCGACAAGCCCAGCAGGATCATCAAGCCACACGCACCGAGCCGCACGACCAATTGGCTCTCGGTATTGCCCCCATGCAACAGGCGCTGACGCAGCGCAACCAACGTGGCCAACGCCAATGGCACCACCGGGAAGTAGCGGTACAGACTCAGCTGGAAATAGAAATAAAACGGCTCGCCGGTCTCATCGAGGCGCCCGCCCACTTGCATCCTGAACACGTCATCGGCAAACGCATCGCCACTGCTGATGCGCGCCAGTTTCACCAGCAGCCACCAACAGCCCGCCAGCAACACCAGGCCGACGACGCCATGAATCAACACCTGCTTGACCCGCTCCCCAGGCTTGCCCAGCGCCCAGTACACGCACACCACACCGCACACCTCGATCAGCCCCAACGGCCCGCGAATCGCAAAGCCCAGGATGAACAGCGGGAACACCGCAAGCTGGCGCAGCCGCGAGCCAAGGCGTTCACCGCTGTGCAGCAGGTAGAAACTGCCGACGCAGAGCAACGCCACCATCTGATCCAGGCACACCGAACGCGATTTCTCGAGCAACTGCGTGGTGAGCAAGGTCAGCAGCACCGTCAACAGCGCCCAGGCGCGACTGGACGGCACCAGCAAGCGATAGATCAGCGCAACCACGCCGGCAGAGGCCAGCGCAGTGGGCAGGATATTCGCCAGGTGGTTAGGCGCACCGAACAATCGGGCAAAGACAAAACTGAAAAACGTCGCGGTGCCGGGATAGTCCGCGTAAGGCTGCCCATAGGTGGTGGGGAAAAGACTCGCACCATGGCGAAACATTTCCTGCAAGAACAGCGCCCAGCGGCCGTCAAAACCTTGCGGCTGCTGATCCCAGATGCCGAGGGTGAACAGCAATAAGGCAATCAGAAAAATGCCCAGGGATTCCAGGCGAAAACGGTTGCGAAAATCCATCGGTAAACCTGTCAGGTGGGGAGCGCCAGCGTATGGTGCCAACTGCCCCCCTGAATAACGCCTGAACAGACCTGAACATTCCCGTTTTCAGCGACCTGCGCGCCACACCCACCGTGGAATCAGCCGGATGTAAATCAACTCGCCGAGCAGTTCGACCAGGGTTTGCAGGATCACCGCCGTCGCTGCCAACCCGCGCACGTCTTCAGGCAAGGCCAGCGCCAGGGGCAGCACCACCAACGAATTTCGCGTCGACGCACTGAACGTCACCGCCCGCGCCGTGGCCGCCGGCAGCGCAAACAGCCGCGAGGCCAGGGCCCCCATCAGCGGCGCCAGCACCAGGAAGCCGATATACACCGGGATCACCGGCAGCAGCAGGTTGATGTCACGCACCACCGAGGTGATTTGTGAACCGATCACCACGAACAGCACCAGCGCCATCGCCGGCACCGGCAACCAGGCCCAGGCGTGGTTCCAGGCATTGACGACCGCCGACCGCCGCGCCAGCGACGTGGTAACCACCGCCAGCACCATCGGCAGCACAATCAGCCACAGGAACGCCTCGATAAACGGCGCGGCCGCCACCACCCCCTCGGATTGCGGCCCCAGCATCAACCCCAGGTACATCGGCAACAGCAGCAACTGCAGCAACAACAGCACCGGCGTCGCCGCCAGCATCAACCGCGAATCGCCCTTGCCGATATGGGTAAACACCACCACGTAGTCGATACACGGCGTCAGCAGCACCAGCAAAGCCCCCACCAGCAACGCCGGGCGTTCGACCAGGCCACGGGTCAAGGCCCACACCAGCAACGGCACCAGGATGAAATTGGCCAGTAACAACGCTGAGAGGAAACGCCTGTTACTCAAGCCCTGGCGCAGGTCCAGAAACGGAATTTGCAGAAACATCGCGTACATCAGCACCGCAATCGCCGGCGTGACCAGCCCCCCGAGACCATGGCCCAACTGAGGCGCGAGCAAGCCGAAAACCGCGGCCAGGAGGACGGCGACGAAGTAGATCGGGATCTGCTGCTGTTCGAGGGTGTCGCGGGTCATGGGCCGGCTCGGGTCAATCGAAAGATCGTCAGCCTAAGCACCCAGGCGGACAAGGTCGAGCACCGCGACACTCTTCGTGCCCACGGCGCGCTAAATTTGTTAGTTTCGATTTCTTATAAAAGCGCGCGAGCCTCCAGGCTCCCCCCAAAAGCGCAAGGACCGAACCGACCGATGAACCTGCCCAGCCGCCCCGCCCCCGAAGCATTCCGCGAACCCGCCGCCGACAACTATCCCCTGGGCGGCTTCACCTGGCGCCACCCGCGCACCGACCTCGAACGCCCGGTCGTGATCATCAACGCCGCCACCTCCGTGCGCTGCCGCCATTACTCACGCTTTGCCGACTATCTGTTCGCCAATGGCTTCGATGTCATCACCTACGACTATCGCGGCATCGGCGAATCCCGCAGCGGTTCGTTGCGGGGCTTCCAGGCCTCGTGGTCGGATTGGGGCGTGCTGGATTTCGAGGCGATTCTGGTGCGGGCACAGCGGGAGTTTGCAGGGCAACCGATCGACGTGGTCGGCCATAGTTTCGGCGGTTGTGCAGCGGGGCTGGGCGCATCGGGCGCGGTGATCCGGCGGATCGTCACGGTAGGCGCGCAGTTTGCCTACTGGCGCGATTACCAGGCGAACGGGCGCTGGCGGATGTTGGCCAAATGGCATGTGGTGATGCCGCTGGTCACCGCGCTGTGCGGGTACTTCCCCGGCAAGCGGCTGGGTTGGCTGGAGGATACGCCGGCAGGCGTGGTGCGCGACTGGAGCACACCGACACCCCGCTATGAAACCCGCCCCAGCGGGCGGGCCTTGGGGCGCTTGCCATTCAGTCGGGTGACCGCGCAGATGCTGGCGATCAGCATCACCGACGATCCCTTCGGCACGGTGGCGGCGATCGAACGATTGCTCGGCTACTTCTACCGCAGTGAACGCACTCACCTGCGCATCGCGCCTGAAGATATCGGCGAAAAACAGGTCGGACATTTCGCGTTCTTTCGCAGTGAGTATCAGGATCGGTTGTGGCCGATTGCACTGACGTGGCTTCAAAACGGCCAATTAACGGAGGATACCCTTGGGATTTCCCCCAACCTGCGCTTCAATACCCCACCCAGATCCTGACCCAAGGACGTGAGCCCATGGCTTCGCCGAACAAGCAGCAAAAACGTGCCCAGCGGGCGAAGACCAAGGCCAAGCAGAACCGTACCCAGCGTGCCGTCGCCGCCAAGCCGGATGCGTTTGCCGGCGATGACAGCCGCATCGACCTTGAATCGGTGGATTTGACCGAGTTGTTCGTAGAGATGCGCAGCGCAGGCGAGATCAGCCAGCAGGCTTTGTGCGCAACGTTCCTGGCGCACCCGCTGCTGGCGCTGGTGCTGGAGCAGGAAGGCGAAGAAGAAGCCACGGACTTTATCCTGGCGGCACTGATCGAGTATCGGCAGTGGGCCACGGACACCGAGGATGACGCGGCGGCGCTGGCGTGGATTGAGTCGCCGGCGTTCCAGGCGGACTACGTCGCCGCGTCCGAAGCGCTGGCCAACGCCCAGGACTGACGCCCAACCCAATGTGGGAGCAAGCCCGCTCCCACACTTTTACCTACGGTGCTCGATCAGCCATGCACTGCGGCGCCCACGCGTTGGGCCTTGCGACGGTTACGGCTGGCCACAATCAGCCCTGCCGCCACCACCAGCAGGCTTAGCACCCCGGTCGCGATGATTTCGACGCGATGCGCTTCCTGGAACAGCATGATGGTCAACGTACCGACGATGAAAATCATCACCGCGTAGGTCAGGCCCGGGAACAGCCACATCTTGAAGGCCAGCGTCTCGCCCGCGGCAATGCTCTTCTGGCGCATGCGCAGTTGCGACACCGCAATCACCAGGTACACCAGCAACGCGATGGCGCCGGAGCTGGCCAGCAGGAATTCGAACACCGCTGCCGGTGCCACGTAGTTGGCGAATACCGCCAGGAACGCGGCGCCAGTGGACAACATCACTGCCCAGTAAGGGGTGCCGCTATTGTTGGTGCGCTTGGCCACCGCCGGTGCATCACCGCGACGCGCCAGGGAGAACAGCATGCGCGAGGCGGTATACAGCGCCGAGTTCAGGCAACTGGTCACGGCAACCAATACCACCAGGTCGACGATCAGCTTGGCGTTCGGGATGCCCATGCGTTCCAGCACGGTCTGGTAGGAACCTACGGCCGCCAGGGTCGGATCGTTCCATGGCACCAGGGACACAACGATGAAGATCGACAGCAGGTAGAACAAACCGATCCGCCAGATCACCGAGTTGGTGGCCTTGGTGATTTGCTGGCTTGGGTTCGTCGACTCAGCCGCCGCGATGGTCACGATCTCGGTGCCCATGAACGAGAACATAGTGGTCAGGATCGCTGCCAATACCGCGCCCATGCCGTTGGGCATGAAGCCTTCGGTGTCGAACAGGTGTGACACGCCGCTGACCTGGCTGGTCGGCAAGAAGCCGAAGATCGCGGCCAGGCCGAGAATCACAAAGCCAATGATCGCCACGACCTTGATCAAGGCGAACCAGAACTCGAACTCACCGTAGTTCTTCACACTGAATAGGTTGGTCACCGTCAGCAGCAAGGTGATGATCAGGGTAAACGCCCAGATGGCCACGTTGGGGAACCAGGCATGCAGAATGGTCGCGGCGGCGTTGGCTTCCAAAGGAATCACCAGCACCCAGAACCACCAGTACAACCAGCCGATGGTAAAGCCGGCCCAGGGGCCGATCGCCCGGTCGGCATAGGTAGAGAACGAACCGGTGTCCGGCGACGCTACGGCCATTTCGGCCAACATGCGCATCACCAGGACAACCAGCGCGCCGGCCGCGGCATACGCCAGCAGTACGGCAGGGCCGGCGGCGGCGATCGCGTGGCCGGAGCCGACAAACAAACCGGCACCAATGACGCCGGCGATCGACAGCATGGTGACGTGACGCGGTTTGAGCCCCTGTTCGAGGTCATTGGAGCTATGCGTACTACTCATTGACACACCTTTGCGAGGAATTGCGAAAACGGTTCGCCCCGCCTGCGTTCTTGATCGTGAAAAGAAACAAACAGGGCGTTCTTTATTTTTTACGCAAGATTTGCGCCAAAATGTTACAAATCCGCGATTGACGCGGGCTGTAGGACGATTCAACAAGCGCCGCAACTCATTGAGAACAATGGCATTTAGCTATGCGTTACCGTGCGACCTACTTTTTGTGTGAAAAAACGCACCATAAACACACACGCGAAACAGGTAACGCTCCATAAAAGTGCCGATACGCACCGTTTGCCCGGTTAACCCTTCCAACCCCCGGCCAAAGCTGGCACCATCGCGCCCTTTTTTACGCGAAGCTTCGGCGTTCACAGGTTAAAACGGTTGTTCGGTTGTTGATGGCGCGACACCCTGCTGTGCCGATGCGACACCCTGCCGCACACCGCCTGTTTACTGCCGGCCACGCTGTTGGCTGCCGTCAGGACGCTATGCTAGCTTGACGCCTCGCCAGGAAGGCGGCCCAACAGCAGGAACGCAACGAACACAACGAGGACCCCACATGGCCGAGGCCACGCCCGCGCTTGAAATCCGCAACTTGCATAAACGCTATGGTGAGCTGGAGGTACTCAAAGGTATCTCGCTGACCGCTCGCGACGGCGATGTGATCTCGATCCTGGGTTCCTCCGGTTCCGGCAAGTCCACGTTCCTGCGCTGCATCAACCTGCTGGAAAACCCGCACCAGGGCCAGATCCTGGTGGCCGGCGAAGAGCTCAAGCTCAAGGCCGCCAAAAACGGCGAGTTGATGGCCGCCGACAGCAAGCAGATCAACCGCCTGCGCAGCGAAATCGGTTTTGTGTTTCAAAACTTTAACCTGTGGCCACACATGAGCATCCTCGACAACATCATCGAGGCCCCACGCCGTGTGCTCGGCCAGAGCAAGGCCGAAGCCATCGAAGTGGCCGAAGCCCTGCTGGCCAAGGTCGGCATCGGCGACAAGCGCCACGCCTACCCCGCGCAATTGTCCGGCGGCCAGCAGCAACGGGCGGCCATCGCGCGCACCCTGGCGATGCAGCCCAAAGTCATCCTGTTCGACGAGCCCACTTCCGCCCTTGACCCGGAAATGGTTCAGGAAGTACTTAATGTCATCCGCGCGCTGGCCGAAGAAGGCCGCACCATGCTGCTGGTCACCCACGAGATGGGCTTTGCCCGCCAGGTGTCCAGTGAAGTGGTGTTCCTGCACCAAGGCCTGGTCGAAGAGCAAGGATCGCCACAGCAGGTGTTCGACAACCCGCTTTCGGCGCGCTGCAAACAATTCATGTCCAGCAACCGCTAACGGAGCAACATGCATGCAGAACTATAAAAAATTCCTTCTGGCTGCGGCCGTCTCGATGGCGTTCAGCGCCACGGCCATGGCAGAAACCCTGAAGATGGGGATCGAAGCGGCCTACCCGCCCTTCAACAATAAAGACGCGAGCGGCAACGTCGTCGGCTTCGACAAAGACATCGGCGACGCCCTGTGCGCCAAGATGAAAGTCGAAAAATGCGAAGTGTATGTGTCGGACTGGGACGGCATCATCCCGGCCCTGAATGCCAAGAAGTTCGACTTCCTGGTGTCCTCGCTGTCGATCACCGACGAACGCAAGCAGGCCGTCGACTTCACCGACCCGTACTACTCCAACAAGCTGCAGTTCATCGCCCCCAAAACCACCACCGACTTCAAGACCGACGCCGGCTACCTCAAGGGCAAGATCATCGGCGCACAACGCGCGACCCTGGCCGGTACCTACCTGGAAGACAAGCTGCCGGAAACCACCGCCAAGCTCTATGACACCCAGGAAAACGCCTACCTCGACCTGACCTCCGGCCGACTCGACGGCATCCTCGCCGACAAGTACGTGCAGTACGAATGGCTCAAGAGCAAAGACGGTTCCGCCTACGAATTCAAAGGCGACCCGGTGGTCGAAAGCGACAAGATCGGTATCGCCGTACGCAAGGGCGACCCGCTGCGCGAGCGCCTGAACAAAGCCCTGGCAGAGATCAAGGCAGACGGCACCTACAAGAAGATCAACGACAAGTACTTCCCGTTCAGCATCGAATGACCTGAACGACCTGACCGACGCGCTCAGCAGAGCGCGCCGGCCTTTCGCAATGCCTGCCGCGATATGAAAACACCATGACTTTCGATCTCTACGGATTCGGCCCGGCGCTCGCCGCCGGCGCGCTGATGACCGTCAAGCTGGCGCTCAGCGCCCTGTGCCTGGGGCTGGTGCTCGGCCTGGCCGGCGCCTTGGCCAAGACGTCCCCGTACAAGCCGTTGCAATGGCTTGGCGGCACTTATTCGACCATCGTTCGCGGCGTGCCGGAGCTGTTGTGGGTGCTGTTGATCTACTTCGGCACCATCAACGCCATGCGCAAGCTGGGCGAACTGTTCGACATTCCCGACCTGTCCCTCAGCGCCTTTGCCGCCGGCGTGATTGCACTGGGCCTGTGTTTTGGCGCCTACGCCACCGAAGTGCTGCGCGGCGCGATCATCTCCATTCCCAAGGGCCACCGCGAAGCCGGTGTGGCACTGGGTCTGTCAAAGTTTCGTATCTTCACCCGGTTGATCATGCCGCAGATGTGGCGCGTCGCCCTGCCAGGGCTGGGCAATCTGTTCCTGATCCTGATGAAGGACACCGCGCTGGTCACGGTCATCGGCCTTGAAGAAATCATGCGCCATGCGCAAATTGCCGTCACCGTCACCAAACAGCCTTTCACCTTCTATATGGTCGCTGCGTTGATTTATCTGGGCCTGACGTCACTGTCGATGGTCGCGATGCACTTCCTGGAAAAACGCGCCGCCCGCGGCTTCGTGAGGACGACGTAATGGAATGGGAAGTCATCATCAAGTGGCTGCCGAAGTTTGTGCAGGGCGCCATCCTGACCCTGGAGCTGGTCGGCATCGCCGTGGTTCTCGGGCTGATCCTCGCCATCCCACTGGGCATCGCGCGGTCATCCAAGCGCTGGTACATACGCTCGCTGCCCTACGCCTATATCTTTTTCTTCCGCGGCACACCGTTGTTGGTGCAGTTGTTCCTGGTCTATTACGGCCTGGCCCAATTCGAAACCATCCGTTCAAGCTTCATGTGGACCTACCTGCGCGACCCGTTCTGGTGTGCCACGGCGACCATGACGCTGCACACGGCGGCCTACATCGCCGAGATCCTGCGCGGCGCGATCCAGGCGATTCCGCCCGGGGAAATCGAAGCGGCCCGCGCGCTGGGCATGTCCAAAGCCAAGACGCTGGTTTACATCATCCTGCCCCGCGCCGCGCGCATCGGGCTGCCGGCCTATAGCAACGAAGTCATCCTGATGCTCAAGGCCAGCTCCCTGGCGAGCACCGTGACGCTGCTTGAGCTGACCGGCATGGCCCGGACCATCATTGCGCGCAACTACCTGACCGTAGAGATGTTCTTCACCGCCGGCGTGTTCTACCTGCTGATCTCCTACCTCCTGGTTCGCGGCTTCAAGCTGCTGGAACGCTGGCTGCGCGTCGATGCCTGCCAGGGACGTTGAAGCACGCTTCCAAGCGCTGGATGCGTTTCTGATCGAGTACCAAGGGCTGTGGCGTCCACGGCCCTTTACCCATCGACAGTTGCCCTGGGAAAGCGCCCACCCCGCACTCGCGACGTGGCTGCGCCAACGCTCGTTGGCCGAAGCCGAAAACGCTCACAACCACCCCCATGAATTACCGGCGCCAGCGCCTTTTCCACAACTGGCGGAGCAGGCTTCGCGCCTCAGTGCTGTGGATAAGTTGCCCACCCATCCGCTGGAACCGGCGCGCCATCGCCTGAACGTCGATGTGCCTGGGCGTAAATGGCAGCAGATAGAAGCCTTCGGCGCCGCGCTGCAGTTTGTGCAAACGCCCAGCCACTGGCTGGACTGGTGCGCGGGCAAAGGCCACCTGGGGCGCCGGCTGTTACACGCAGGTCAACAACTGACCTGCCTGGAATACGACCCGGCACTGATCGCCGCCGGCCAGGCCTTGAGCGACCACCACGGCCTGGCCGTGACCCACCGCCGGCAAGACGTGATGGCTGATGTGGCAATCAGCCCCGAACACACGCCCGTCGCCCTGCACGCCTGTGGCGACCTGCACGTACGCCTGCTGCAACTGGCCAGCGCCGCCGGCTGTAAGCAACTGGCCCTGGCGCCCTGCTGCTACAACCGGATCAACACCACGCATTACCAGGCGCTGTCCCGCGTAGGCCGCGCCTCTGGCTTGCAACTGTCGATCGACGACCTCGGCCTGCCGCTGAGCGAAACCGTCACCGCCGGCCATCGCGTGCGCCGGCAACGGGACACGTCCATGGCCCGGCGCCTGGGGTTCGATGCGCTGCAACGTCAATTGCGCGGTTGCGACGAGTACCTGCCTACGCCGTCCCTGCCTGCCGGTTGGCTGGACCAACCGTTCGCCGACTATTGCCGGGAGTTGGCGAGTCGCAAAGGGGTATCCACAGGCGAGCAGGATTGGACGGCGCTGGAGGCCCACGGGTGGCAGCGTCTGGCCGAGGTCAGAAACCTGGAACTGCTGCGTGGTCTGTTTCGGCGCCCGCTGGAGGTGTGGCTGGTGCTGGATCGGGCATTGTTTCTTGCCGAGCATGGCTACCGTGTGGAGGTTGGTCATTTCTGCGAGCCGACACTGACGCCGCGCAACTTGATGGTGCTTGCCGAGCGCGATTAAGGGGCGAAATTGTCGCACCCCAACCTGTGGATAACTCTGTTGATGAATTCTTTACAGCGCCTGTATCCGCCTGCCATACAGGCGAAAAGCCAGCTTGGTCATTTTTTGTTCACACCATAAAACACCCGTAAAACAGGCAGTTGCGGCGTGATGAGAATGACTCCATCAAATGGCTTTTAACCACGTCCGTTTCCAACCGATTGTGCATAAGCATCTGGCGTCGGGGCTATAAAGCGCCCTTCAGGTGGACGTTTCCGACGCCTTTGACACGCGACAAAACCTCACATCACTGGCCGATCACGATGGCGTCGTAAGGCGTTTGCAGGTCCCGTTCCGGAATTTCCCAAATCAACAACTTGGGTGGGGTTTGCTTGAAGGCCGGGCTGTCGAAATAGGCTTTGGCCGCGCCGGAAAACTCACCACCGTCCTTGCTGAAATTGCCGACCGGCGCATTCAGGGCTTTTTGCAGGAAGCCGATGAAGTTCGAGTTACGCGAGAACGACGTGCCGATCAGCGCCACATTGGGCAGGCCGGCGTCGCCGAACAGGTCATCGGCATTGCTGGTCGCGCCACCCGCTTCATGGGCAGAGCTGGCCGCCACCGACTCCCCTGGCGGCTGCAACTTGGGCGGCAGCCAGTCGAGACCGGCCAGGCGCACCAAGTCGCCTGGGCGCACGGCGAGCGGCGCCTGGGTGATGTCGAAGGCTTGCTCGGGCGTGGCCTTGATGCCGCGCTGCTGGATGCGCTGCGCCAGGGCGCGGGCGCCGGCGTTGGCGCCGATTTCGCTCCAGTGGGTGTCGGTGCGCAGGTACGCCTCGGCGCCCAGGGGCTTGAGAGTGTCGGTCAGGTCCAGCGCGGAGACGCCGGCGGCCTGCAGCGCGGCGGTCCAGTCCTGGACGCGGCTGTCGAGCACCGCCGGGCGATACAGGCCACAGCGTTGGGCGGCGGCGATGCGGCTCTTGTCCGGCACCACCACCACTTGCAGGTCGATGCCTTTTTTACCCAGTTGCTGCTGCAGGTCGATCACGGCCTGGGCCTTGGTCTGTGCATTGGCCTGGGCATGGCGGTTGATGCGCAGCTCATCGCTGATAAACAGCCAGCCCGGGCAACCCTGGCGCACGCGCGGCCCGGTGTCGCCGAACGCCAGCCAACTGGTGCCCCGCTCCAGGTTGGCGGCCTGGATCGCCATCGGCGCCTTGGCCAGTTCCTTGGCGAAACGGTGGGTCACGTCGCCGTGCAGCAGCATGTCGTTGTCGACCTTGGCCGGCACGAAGCTGATCGGCCCTTTCACCATCAGCCAGGCGCAGGAAAGCAACCCCGCCGCCAGGAAAGGCACCAGCACCCAGGCCGCCAGGGGGCTGGTGCGAACGGCCAGGTCGCTCGGAGGAGTCGGCATGGTAGGAGCGGGCATGGTCGGACGTCCTTAGAACTGAAAGTACAAAAAGGGCACGGCGTCGCGACTGGCAATCAGCGCGAACGACAACACAAACCCGGCCACCGGCCACAGCGAGGCCGCCACCACAAACCACGGCTGGGTGCCGAAACGCTGCTCGCAACGCACCTGCCAGATCGGCGCAATGATGCACACCAGGCCCAGCAAGGCTGCCATGCCATGGGCCGGGCGCATGGCCACGGCCATTGCGTCACCCAGGGCCATGCCGTGCAGACCGAACTGACCGGCGTACATGGCCAGCGCCGAATGGAAGTCCGGCGCACGGAACAAGGTCCAGGCCAGGCACACAAACAGCAACGTCAGGATGTGCGACAACACCGGCGGAATGCGCGGCAGGCTCGACCGCGACCAGGCCCGGTCAACGCACAACGCCACACCGTGGGCCGAACCCCACAGCAGGTAGTTCCAGCTATCGCCGCCATGCCACAAGCCGGCAATCGCCATAGTCAGGAACAGGTTGCGGTAGGTGCGCCATACCCCGTCGCGGTTACCGCCCAGGGCGATGTACAGGTAGTCACGCAACCAACTGGACAGCGACAAGTGCCAACGGCGCCAGAAGTCCTGGATGCTGCTGGCCAGGTACGGCCGGTTGAAGTTTTCCGGGAAGTGGAAGCCCAGCATCAGGCCCAGGCCGATGGCCATGGCGCTGTAGCCGGCGAAGTCGAAGAACAGTTGCAGCGAATACGCCAGGCAACCGATCCAGGCATCCACCAGGCTCGGGTTTTCCAGGTGGAAGGCGATGTCCACCAACGGCGACAAGGTGTCGGCCACCAGCACTTTCATGCCCATGCCGATCATGAAGCGCCGCGCGCCGAGGGAGAAATTCGGCCAGTTGAAATAGCGCTGGTTCAGCTCACGGCGGACCCAGTCGTAACGAATGATCGGGCCGGCAATCGAGTGGCCGAACATCGAGATATACGTGGCGTAATTGATGAAGCTGCGCTCCACCGGCACGGTATGCCGGTGCACGTCCACCAGGTACGAAATCGCCTGCAGCACAATGAACGACAGGCCGGCCGGCAAGGCCACGCGTTGCCAGTCCAGTGGCATCGCACCGTACCAGGTGATCACCTCGCTTACGGTGCCGGCGACGATGTTGGCGTACTTGTACCAACACAAGACCGCCGTGTTGAACACGATCAACGCGATCAACAGGCGCACCCGGCCTTTGCCGTCCTCACGGGAGCGGTCCACCAGCAGGCCGCCGACCCATGCCACCACGGTCAACACCATGTGCAGGAACAGGAACAACGGGCTCAACCAGCCGTAGAACAGCCAACTGCCGATCAACAGGATGACGTTGCGCCAGCTCGGACGAGCCAGTGCATAGATCAACAGGAAGGCCGGCAGGAACAGCGTGAGGAATTCGAGTGAGGCAAAGACCATGGTGGTGTCGGGCCCGATCAGTTAGCGAGTGCGTCAGAGGCGAACAGCAACTTCGAGCCTGTGTCTGAAGGGACGGCCAATACGCTATAGCGCTCGCCGGCCTTGAGGGTGAACGACAGCGGCTGGCCAACCGGCGCGCCGGCGCATTTGAGCTGCACCGACAATTCCACCGGGTTGATCATGCGCCGCTGCAACGCACCTTCAGCGACCTGCTTGAACAGCTCGGCCTTTTGCGCCACGGCTTCCAGGCTTGCGTCGGCGCAGGCGGCGTCGGCGTTGATGAAGGCCAGGGAGGCTTTCAGCGCGTTGAAGTCGTCCGGTTGCTCACGCACCACCAATTGACGCGTGGCGCCCTTGGCATCGGCGACGGCGATCACCGTGGCGAATTCGCCCGGGGCCACCTTCACCGAGAAGTCCGCATCTTTGCCGTCGCGGCTCAACACGCCCTTGATCGGCTTGTCGCCACCGACCACCGGCAGGAACGCCGAAACGTGCTTGTCGGCGCCCAGCACCAGGCTGGCCTTGGAGCCGTCCGCCACCAGCTTCAATTCGCTGTTGGTGCCGTTGGCAAACCGCAGGAACGCTGCGTCTTGCTCCGGGCCGGTGGGGTACAACGGGATGTCGGCGCTGTAGGCGCTGACGCTGGCGAGCAAGGTCGCCAGGCCCAGGGTCATCCGTTTCATTATTTGCTTCCTTTGCCGTAGGCCGATGGTGGCAGTTCACCCAGGGCCGCGCCGATGGCCTTGGCCCACTTCTGGTAGCCGTCGATGGTGAAGTGCTGACCGTCGGTGGTGATCCATTCGCCGGGTTTGGAGAAGGTCAGCGAGTCGATATAGGTGCACGGCGCCACGTTACTGGCGAGGAACGACGACATCAGCTTGGTGCGGGTGTCGTCCTTCTTGTACTGGGAACCGACTTTGCCCCACGGCGGGCCGACCCACACACACTTGGTGCCGGTGTCGGTGATGGCCTTGGTCAGCGAGGTCACGCTTTTCCAGGCCCAGGCTTTGGGGAACACCGGGTTGGTGTAGGAGCCCATGGTGTCGCCGATGATCAGCACGACCACGTCGGGCTTGTCTTTGGCGATCAGTTCCTGGATCGGTGTGGTGCTCATCGCGTTCTTGCCGTAGATCACGGCTTTGCCGGTGGGCGTGCGTTCGCCGCCGCACTCGACTTTTTTCGGTACGACCCAATCCGCCGCACCCGCGCCGCAGGCACCGATGGAGTGAACCACCGCGCCTTGCTTGGTGAGGTTGTCTTGCAGCGGGTTGAGCAACGAGTCGGGAAAGCTCATATGACTTTCGCCCAGTACCAGCATGGTTAAGCCGGCAATCGCAGAAACAGGCATGAATGACTCCGATTAATCAGTTGGAATAAGGGGAACGGTACGGACTGACCGGCAATGGCATAGGCCCGCTCAGGTCGTCGAACAAGTAGCGCAGATAAGCATTACCAGCGTACTGGCGATAGTCCTGGGCGTTGTCGAGGCCGATTTCGCCACCCAGGTAGAACCGCGAGCTCAGACGGTATTCGGCGGCCGCGTTGAAGCTGTAGCCGACGCCGGTTTTGCTGGAACTGTCGTACTTGGGATTATTGTTGGCGGCTTGAAGCGTGCTGTCGCCAGGGAAATAATCCGCGCCATCTTGCGCGATATGCTGCACGCCCACCGAACTTTTTACCTGATAGCTGAAGCGATCAAAGCTTTGCGCCCAACGAATCGGCACGCCCAGGGAGAAGAAACGCTGCGGGCTGAAGTAACCGCCGTTGCCGTAGGTGTAGAAGTCCTGGTTTTCCTTGAAGGTCATCGCCGAACCGCTGATCCCCAGGGTCAACGTGTCGCGCGGGTTATTGCGCAGGTACCAGTAGATGCCACTGCCCAACTCCATACGAGTGTTGTCGTCAACGTGGTTGCCCATCAGTTGGTGCAACGAGGCGTAGCCGTAGACACCCAGCTTCTGGTTGTCGTAGCTCAACTCGCCGCGCCCGCCGTTGGCGGTGACGCCACCCCATTTATTGCCCGCGCCGTCTTCGGAACCGGCGAAGGACGTGACGCTGTCAGTGACCGGACGCCGCGACACAGTGGCGCCGTAGCGGAAATCCGAATCGGCTTCAAACGGACGCGAGACGCTGACACCGCCGACGATGGTGTTATAGAGGAAGCCCAGCGGGCTGACGCCCACGTCGGCTTTGAGGCCTTCGTCCGGGTTCTCGAACGCCACGGCCAGGCCGACACCGGTATCGCTCTGCGAGCCGGCCGGCGCGGTAGTGCCTTTGCCGAAGCGCGACAACGCGTCGCTGCTGACACTGCCGGCACTCAAATGCACCGGCGTCACCCGCAACGCCACGGTGTTATCCCCCACCGGCATCCG
The DNA here is from genome assembly GCF_046605395.1 of Pseudomonas sp. MPB23. Classification (NCBI taxonomy): domain Bacteria; kingdom Pseudomonadati; phylum Pseudomonadota; class Gammaproteobacteria; order Pseudomonadales; family Pseudomonadaceae; genus Pseudomonas; species Pseudomonas sp. MPB23. The sequence goes on from NZ_CP176771.1 coordinate 480,778, forward strand.
CGCTTCGAACGGCGCTTCCACATCGGTGATCTTGCTCAAGCCTTTTTTCACCGTTGTTGCTGCGCACGCTCAGGCCCTGCACCACATAACCGGTGCGGTCACGCAGGATGGTATCCAGCGCACGCCGCGCCGGGCTCAGCTCGGGGCTGTCGACGGACGCAATGTTCGACGGCGGCACAAACGGATCGCTCAAGTCGTTGGACGTGGCACTGGCGAACGCATTGGACGTCACGCTCTTGGTCGGCGCGTCGATCGGCGGCGGTACGGCGCCGGCGACGGTCAGGTCGGTGACCTGGCGACGCTGGCCCGGCAGGCCCACGAACGGGTTATACGAAGCCCCTTGGGCGCCGGCCTGAGCCACTTGGGTCTTGGCCTTCATGGCGTTTTCGATTGCCAGGGCCTTGCGCAGCAGTTCAGCGGCTTCGCTGTTCTTGCCCAGCCCCTGGTAGATGCGCGCAGCCGAGGTGAGGATCTCGGGGTTGCCCGGCTCCAGGGCCAGGGCCTTGTCACTGGCCGATTGCGCCAGGCCACGGTCATTACCTTTGAGCGCAATATCCGCCAGGCCCAATTGCAGGCGGGCGTTGTTCGGATTCTGCTGGATCAACGGCGCGTACAGCTCCATGGCCTTCTTGCCGTTACCGCTGGCGGCGTACATCCGCGCCAGGGCACCGACGCCCATTGCGTCATTCGGACGCTGGGCCAGGGCCGGCGAGAGCATGTCGTAGGCGGCCACCAGGTCATTCTTCTCGCGCAGCGCGTCGGCCTGCTTGACCCGATACAGGTAGATCAAATCGTCGTAGCGCTGGCGGCCGATCTCAGTGAGCGGCTGGCCTTGTACTTCGCGCAGGATCTCGCCCGCCTCGCTGTATTTGTTGGCCTTGAGCAGCACGTTGGCGTACAGCAGTTTCTGGTCGACGGTCGGGTTGGGGTTGTTCTCCACCACCTTCTGCATCATGTCCAGGCCGAACTGCGCGGCGCCGACTTCCACGTAGGCTGCGGCCAGCACGGCCACGCGCTCAGGCTTCTGGCGGGTCAGCGGTTCGGAGCGACCGAGCAGCGCCAAGGCTTCCGGGCGTTGGCCACGGCGAGCGGTCTCGATGGCGATGTCGGTCTGCTGGTGCAGCGCGATATCGATCGCCAACTCGTTCATGTCGGCGGTGCGCTGAGCCGTGGGGATACGCCCCAGGGTGGTCTCGGCTTGTTTCCACTCGCTCAACTCGGCCGACAGCAGGGTGCTGGTGTACAGCGCGTCCGGCTGGTTGGGCTGGGTCTTGAGCAGGCCGTCGATCAAGGCGCGGGCGTTGCGGATCTGGCCGTCGCGCAGGTACATGCGCGCCAGGGCAAAACGCGTCCAGGGGTTTTCCGGATCGGCGTCGAGGGCCTGGCGGTAGGCGGCTTGGGCGCCTTTCAGATCGCCGCGTTGCTCGGCCAGCTTGCCGACCTGGGTCGCGCGCAGCGCGTTGATTTTCACGCTGGGGGCGAACTTGGCGCGTTGGGCCGGCGACACCGAGTCGATCAGCTTCAAGGCTTCATCCGGCTGGCCCGATTGGGACAGCACGTTGATCAAGCCACTCAATGCATCCGGGTCGCTCGGATGACGGGCCAGCACCTTGCGGTAGCCGGCTTCGGCGGCGTCGAACTGATTGTCCTGGGCCTGGAAACCGGCCAGGGCGATTGCCGCGCCGGGTTGGCCGGGGTTCAGGCGCTCGGCCTGGGCCACCAGGTCACGGGCCTGGGCGCTGCGGCCGGCGCGCTGGGCGTCTCGGCTCTGGCTGATCAGGTTCCAGTAACGCACGTCATTCAAGGCCGACTGCCACGCGGCGCCACCGGGCAGGCGGGTAGCCTGCACCAAGTAGTTTTCCGCTTCGCTGTAGCGCTCTTGCTGTTGACGCAACACGCCCATGCCGCCGAGGGCATCGACGTCATTGGATTTTTGCGCAAGGCGCGCACTCAGCAACGGCTCGGCGGTTTTCAGGTCGCCGTCGTCCAGTGCCTTGAAGGCCTTGGTCATCTGCGGATCGCGCTGCCAGGCACCACCGCCTTTGCCCTGGGCGATGCCTTTTTCCATGATCGCGCGGATCTCGGTGTCATCCGGGTGCGCGGTGAGAAATTGCTGGAACAAAGAGACCTGGTCCGGCTTCGGTGGGCCGAGCCAGATCAGCGCAAAGCGCCAGGTTTCATCGGCGTTGCCGCCCACGTCATTGTTCGGCGCCAGCTTGGCCAGCGCGCGGATGCCTTCAGGCCGGGTCGCCGGGTTGCGCGCCAGGTGTTTGGCGAGGAACAACGCGACGATCGGATCATCTGGCCGCTCGCGGGACAACCGCTGCAGGCCGGCGATCGCTTCCGAGGTGCCCTTGGCGGTAAAGCCCAGGGTGTTGTAGTACTCGCGGGCGATCAGGCCCTGAGGCTGGCGGCCCTGGAAAATCTGGCGGTACAAGGCCACGGCCTTTTCGCGCTCGTCTTCAGGCTCGCCGAGTTCACGCGCTTGCTCCAGCAACTTGGCGTTGTCTGGAACCGCGACGGTCATGTCCTGCTCCAGTTGCAAGGCCTGGCGCGGTACCGGGCTCAGCGCCTTCAGGCGGGCCAGGTATTTCTGCGCCTCGGCCGGCCGGTTTTGCTGAACCTGGATCAGGCCGATGCCGTACAACGCATCTGGCTGCTCCGGGCTCAGGCTCAGCAGTTTCTGCCAGGTCTCGAGCGCGCGATCCGGGTTCTTTTTCGCCTGCCAGTAGTAGCCCTGCTCGATCAGCAAGGACTGCGGGTCAGTGGTTTCAGCCTGGCTGGCGTTAGAGGCCAGGGCGGCGAGAATCGCAAGGGCTAGCGTGTGACGGCGCATGCTGCCTCCCAGGAAAGTTTGACCGTACCGTCTTGTTCAAAACGGTACTTCTGATCGGCAAAGCCCTGGCCGAACAGGCTGAGCATGTAGTCGTAGTAGATCGGCTGCGCGCTGTCCGGGGCCGAGGGGGCCAGGGCTTTGTTCAGCGCGTCGTCGACCTTGGCCTTTTGCAACTGCATCAGGGCGGTTTCGCCACGAGCCTGGAAGAACGCCAGGGTCGAGGCCGAGAAGCCCATCGGCGTATAGCCGTTGTTTTTCTCGGCTTCGCCGGTCAGCACATGGACTTTTTCCGGTGGAAACCCGGTGGCCGACGCGGCAGTGGCCCGTGACATGCCGCCCAGGGATTTGAGCATCGACGCCGCCAGCGGATCGCTCTTGGCGGTCATGCCGGCCCACATGTAGGTGCGGATCGCGTCGTAGCTACCGACGTCATCGGAGAACGGATCGACCACGAACAGCCCGGTGTTGGCGCTGGTAGCGCGGTAGCCGACCCAGTTGGCCGCCAGGCCGTAGGGGTTGCTGGCGTTGTCGGCGAGCATCTTCGCGTTGCTCTCGGCCACTTCGTTCCAGCCGGCGTTCGGGTGCTCTTTATGGAAGCGACGCAGTTGCGCCAGCACCTGGTAACTCGGGTTGAAGCGCCACAAGCCGCCCGGATGCACATAGCCCACCGGCCCTGGCAAGAGCATCTTGCCAAGGCCCGGTACGCGCACGATCAGGTTGCGTTCGACGTTGGCCAGCAACAACTGCGCATCGGCGCGGTACTGCGGTGCATTCCACACGCGGGCCGCTTCGAGCAAGGCGTAGGCCATCCACAAATCCGCGTCGCTGGCGGAGTTCGGGTCGATCACGCCCCAGGTGTTATCGGCTTTTTTGCCCCACAACCAACCGGGCAGGTTCTGGCCGATATCGGCGCCCGACATGTTCGACTTGGTCCAGGTCCACAGCTTGTCGAAGCTCGCGCGGTCGTTGCCGACCAGGGCGAAGAACATCGCGTAGGACTGCCCTTCCGAGCTGCTTTCGGTAGGTTTCATCGACGAGTTCAACACCCGTCCATCGTCCTGCACGAAACGCTTGGCGTAGTTCTGCCACAGCGGCCAGTCACAGGTTTGCGCTTGCGCCGCGCCTGCGAACATCACCGAGCCCAACGCAATCAGGGCCATGCTGCGCAGCGGGCTCATGCCAACCGCCGTTTAGCACGGGCACGCAGCGACAGGTAGATCAGGCTGGTGACCACGGCCAGGCCGAGGAAGGTGATCAACAGCATCCAGCCCAGGTTCTGCGACAGTTGCCACTGCATGAATTTGAAGTAGTTGAGCTTGCCGACGTAGTACTGCTCGTCACCCACCAGCGAGCTGATTTGCGTGCCTTGCACCACCGCCAGGCTGCCCTGGATCGAGTCTTTGTAGTTGTCGCCGCCGATCAGCGCCGAGGTGGCTTCCAGCAGGCCCTGAGGCTGGTTGCTGGCGATCAGCACAACGCTGCGACCGGTCTTGAGCGGCGATTGGAAACCGGCCAGCCAGGTGCTGTTGCTCAAGCCTTTGAAGGTAATGCCGGTGTTGGCCGGGTGCTGGTTGGCCGCCGGGTCCGGGCTGACCCAACTGCGCACATAACGCGGCAGGTCGGACAGCAGGAAGTGGTGCTGTTCGCCGTCGCTGGTGGCCGGCAGGTATTGCTGCCACTGCTTGAGCAACGGTTGGTTAGCGGCGGTGGCGAGCACCAGCAGGTCTTTGTCGGCAACGCTTTGCACGTCCTTGGCCTGCACCACTTTGACGGCGGTGGCCGGGTAGCCGGTGGCCTCGCCGAAGCGACCGAGCACGGTCAGGTAGGCGGTCATCTCGTCGGTGCCGTAGTTGTCGGGCATGACCACGGCGGATTCCGACAGGTCGGCCAGACGGGTGAACGGGAAGCCGGAGTCGTTGAACACACCCAGGTTAGGCATGGCGATGTAGTGCTGGTAGCCGGTCACGTCAAGGGTGGAGTCCGGGTCGACGGTACCGCGCATGTTGTCGACGATGATGTCGCGGCATTCGCCTTCTTTGATGTAGTCGTACATGAAGCGCAGTTGCAGCTTGGACTTGGGCGACGCCGAGCTGATAGGCAGCAGGGTTGTCACTTCACGCGGCAGGCTTTCATCTTTCTTCAACTGGTCGAGCAGGGTCTGGCCGCCGCCCAGGTTGGTCACCGAGGGCAATGCCACGGACTTCATGAACTGATCGTTCAGGCCGATCAACAGCGCCGAGTTGGTCGACACTTGCTGCGGCGTGTAGCGGTATTTGAGCTTGAGCGGCACGCCCTCTTCACGCCAGTTGAACAGGTCGGGCGGCAGGCGCATGTCGACGCTGATGGCGCCAGGGTTGTAGCCCGACACGCTGAGTTTCTGCTGTTCGATCAACTCGCCCAGGCGCACCGGGCGGTTGCTTGGCAGCCAGTTGGGCGCATCGTACGGACGGCGCGGTGCAAGGGTGTCGAGCTTGGTGATGACCACGCTGTTGCCGGCCAATACCGGGTTGCCCAGCACCACCGCATTGGCGGCGCGCTTGAGCTCTTCGCCGTCGCGACCGGTGACGATCAGCAGCTTGCCGTTGACATCGTTGGGGTTGGCGACAAGGGTCAGGGTCGGGCCGGTCGGCTTGGCGACTGCCACACCGTGCACGTCCAGCGCGTCGGCGGTTTGCACCAGCACGATGGCATTGCCCTTGGCCGGCAGCTCGCCAAGAGTGGTCGGGAACGTCGCGCCACGGTAGCTGGCCAGGCCGCCAATCCATGAGGACAGGGCACCGGCGGCTTCCAGGGTGGCGCTGTCGGGCGCGGTGGCGAATACGAACGGCAGGCTCACCTGGCGCGCGTCACGCTTGTCGAAGAACGGCAGTGGCAGCACGGCCAGGTCGTCCTTGAGCACAATCGGCTCGACCTGCACTTTGAGCTCACTGCTGTTGCTGATCTTGGCCCACAGGCTGCTGTGCAACGGGTCTTCGCAGGACATGGTGTAGTGACCGATGAACTGCAGGCTCAAGCGGTTGAATTCGGTGATCAACTTCGGCGGGATCTGCACCAGTTGCTCTTGCTGGACCCCGGCGCCGTCTTTAGGCAGCGGCAGGCTGGCGGCGACTTCGCCGTTGACCAGCACGTTGATCTGCGACAGATCCGCCAGCAGCGCCGGCGAGTAGCTGTACTTGAGCAACAGTTGCGCGCCCTTGACCACTTCATCGGCACGGATGTCGAAGTTGACGCTGTCGGACGACTCCACACCTTGCAGGTTCATGGTGTCGCGACGGCCCAATTGCTTGAGGGTCAGGCTGTAGCCGGTGTCGGTGCTTTGTACCGGCACGGTGGTCACCGCCGCTTGCTCGGCAGCTTGCGCCAGTGAGTTGAGACCCATCAGCGAGGCGATCATCAGCGCGAGTGCACGGCGCGGATGCGGGCGGGCGAACATATTCGAGGTCATGGCTTGTCCATCAGCGTATCGAGCGGTTGTGTAGGGGTGCGGCGCAAGGCCAGACGCAATTCATTCAGGGTGGCGCGGCCCAGGGTGAACAGGCCGCCGATGCCGATGGAGCCGACTTCACGCAGGGCTGCCAGCGGCGTATCCGGCTGGCCGGCGCCCCAACTCGCGGCCCAGGTGTCGGCACGGGAGAAGGTCAGGCGCACCAGTTCGCTTTGCTGACGCAGGCTGAGGGCTTCGAACTGGGCGCCGATCTGCGCGCCCTTGCTGAACACCACGCGCGCTTCGAACAGGCTGTCCTGGCCGTTGCGCGACAGCACCAGTTGCACGCGCTCACCCTGGGTGATCGAGTGGCCATCGCTGAGCATCAAGCCGAATCCGTTTTGCGAAAATCCTGGGTGACGCCGTCGAGCACGCGGCCGTCGGCACAGATGATGCTCACCGGCAGCTTGGCGCTCACCCGCGGCTCGGAACGCACTTGGCGCGCCTCGGAGGCCACGGCCACGGCGGCGCTGGTGATGATCAGGTTGTAGAGGGTCCAGGTCAGGTTGATCGCCACCGTCACGGCGGTGGACTGATCGCCCCAGATCAACTGATGGACACCGAAGCCCAGGCCAATCAGGTTCACCGCCAGCAATACCAGATACGGGCGGGCGAGCTTCCAGTCGAAGAACTGCTTGTCGATGATGCCGCCCTTGTCGGTGACGTTGAAGCCACCGGCCTTGGGATTGACCAGCGCCACCAGCACCGGCGGCAGGATGTACCAGGCCAGGACGGTCTCGTACACCTCGTTCCAGAACGAGTGACGGAAACGCCCCTGGATGCGTGAGTTGGTCAGGCTGGAATGCACCAAGTGCGGCAGCACGTAGGCGACGATCATCAGCGCCGAAGCGTGGAAAATCTGCGCGCCGAAAATCAGGTAGGCCAGCGGCGCGGTGAGGAACACCAGGCGTGGCAGACCATAGAAGAAGTGCAGCATGGCGTTGGCGTAGCAGATGCGCTGGCCCCACTTCAGGCCTTTGCCCAGCAGCGGGTTGTCGGTACGGAAGATCTGCGCCATGCCCCGCGCCCAGCGAATACGCTGGTTGATGTGGCGCGACAGGCTTTCGGTGGCCAGGCCCGCAGCTTGCGGGATGGCCAGATACGCGGTGTTGTAGCCCAGGCGGTTGAGCTTGAGCGCGGTGTGGGCGTCCTCGGTGACGGTCTCGACGGCCACGCCGCCGATTTCCAGCAGCGGCTTACGGCGAATCACGGCACACGAGCCGCAGAAGAACGTGGCGTTCCACAGGTCGTTGCCGTCCTGCACCAGGCCGTAGAACAGCTCGCCCTCGTTGGGCACCGCGCGAAAGGTGTCGAGGTTCTTTTCAAACGGGTCCGGCGAGAAGAAGAAGTGCGGCGTTTGCAGCATCGCCAACTTCGGATCCTTCAGGAACCAGCCCAGGCTCACTTGCAGGAAGGAGCGCGTCGGCACGTGGTCGGCATCGAACAGGGCGACGTATTCGCCATCGGTGACCTTCAACGCTTCGTTGAGGTTACCGGCCTTGGCGTGCAAGTTGTTGTCGCGGCGGATGTAGTTCACGCCGACCTTGCGGCAGAAATCGCGGAACTCGTCACGGCGGCCGTCATCGAGCACGTGGACGCGCAGCTTGTCCTTGGGCCAGTCCATCGCCTGGGCGGCGAAGATGGTCAGCTTTACGATGCTCAGGGCTTCGTTATAGGTGGGGATGAACACATCGACCGTCGGCCATTCTTCCGGCTCGGTCGTGAGCCACACCGGAGTACGGCGCAGCGGCCAGGCGGTTTGCACGTAGCCGAAAATCAATACGATCAGGGCATAGAACTCGGCGGCGACCAGGCCGTAGCCGAAGAACATATCAAGCCAGGTTTCAAAACCCAGGGTCGAGGTGAGTCGCCAGAACATGTAGCGCAGCGACGCCACCAGCGACAGCACCACCAGGGCGAGGATCGCCAGGCGCCCCGGGATTTTGCGCAGCACCATTACCGCCATGAAGCACACGGCGGCAAACAGGCATTGGCTGTAGAGGTCCAGCGGAGCGCTGATAATGCCCAACAGCAGCAAGGCACCGAGCACGCAACTGGCAACCACCAGCACCGTACGCAGCGCCGACGGCCAACGGTTGAAACGCGCGATAGCGCCATTTAGGCGCTGTTCAGCGCGCCCTTCGACGAAGGGCGTGGAGGACGTAGTGTCGGTCATGGAAGGTCCGAGTCGATTCGTTCGAGCAAAGCGCGGCACAGGGCATGGACGTCCTGGCAGCCGATACTGTTGATGGTAGGGTCGAGGGGATCACGCCCGTAGGCCTGGGCTTCGCTGAACGACGGATCGCGGTGGACCGTCCCCAGCAGGGCACCACCGAGGCGTGTCTTGAACACCTCGGCCATGTCCACGCTGAAACGGTGGGCGGCATCCAGTTGGTTGATCACGTAGAAGCGTTGTGGCGGTTTTGCGCGCTGCAGGTAGGGAGCGAGCACGCTGTCCATTTGGTCCAGGGTGCCGAACGACGCCACATCCGGTTGCACCACCACCAACACCACATCGGCGACCGACATGGCTTGGCTGAGGTACACCGTGTTGCCGGCCGGGACGTCGATGATCACCGTGTCTTTGGCGCTCAGTTCAAGGCTGTCCAATCGTTTGCTCAGCCACTCGGCGTCTTCGCCCAGCCAACGATTCAGGCTCTGTTGCTGTTCGTTGTCGGTGCCACCGAACGCGACCAGGCGGCAACCGGCAAACCCTTGTTCCGGCAGGGTTTTCCAGCTTTCGTCGTGCAGGCTGGCGGCGCCGACGCCCGGCATATCGAGGCCCAGGCACAGGTGATGGCGCAGGGCGTTTTGCGGGTCCAGGTCCAGGGCGAGCGCCGCACGCCCTTGGCGCTGCAAGCCGCTGGCAATCGCGGCGGCCAAGGTACTGCGACCGACGCCGCCCTTGACCGACACCACCACCACGACTTTCGGCTTGGACAACGCCGAGTGCACTGGGGCCTGCACCGCTTCGGACGATTGCACGTGATCGGCTTCGCCGTGGTTCAGCTCTTCGAGCAGACGTAACAAAGGTGCTGACGGGGCTTCATCCACGACAGCCGCAACCACAGGCGCAGGCGCGACAACCTTGGGGCTTTCCAGGACCTCTACATCGTCCTCGATGAACTCGTGAACAAAGTCGATTTCGCGGTAGCCATTCGGGTTGGCACCCAGCTTGTGGAATAGTTTTGAAATGTCATCTGCTCGACTCACTCACTGACCTCCCCACCTGGTTTGCGCTTCAAAAGGCGATAAAAAGGCCAGCGAAGAGCTGACCTTGTATTTTTCTAGTTATGTGGTGTGAGTCGCATTTTGTGATATCACATTGATGGTGTCAGTATTTTGATGCTTTTTAGTCAAGCTTATCCGACGAACGGCTTGGCGCCAATTTTATGACTGATTTGTGAGAGAAAATACATTCTCTGTAAGAACATGGACTTGCACCGATTTACATCGAATTTTGTTGTCCAACTGGTCAACAACGACACAAAACTGGCAACCTCACGAACACCTCTGTTGTTGCCCCACACTGTCTCGAAAATGTGCCTACACGATTTAGCAATTAAGCCGACAGCTCATAGCGCGGAACAAAATACCCAAACCGGCGCCAGATTCAAGGCCAACGCTGCCCTCAAGCAGCGGTCGATGTATCCCGGCGCAGGCTTGCACGACGTCTCGACACAGAAGCAAAACTCGCGCCGCCCGACATGAATCCAGACCGAAAATAACGTAGGGGCTGTCCACCCTAGAGGATGAGCATCTGGGCGGCAGCGTTGGGAACCGAACATTGCACCAACCGAGCACCTGAACGCCCGGTTGTAGCGCGCAACCGGCCTAGTGGCGAATACGGTGCTCGGTGAACTCATAATCGTCCTGGCAATCGCTGCCAGGGTCCGCCACCACACTCACATAATGAACCGTGTCCGGATCCACCCACTTATAGGTGTACACATCCGGCGTACGCACCCCATCCGTGCGCAACTCATTCTTGCCATTCACCGCCGACCACGACCCCTGCTCCGTCTGAATCACCTGCGTCTGCTGCGCATCGCGGAAGAAGGTAATCGTGAAACAACCATCGGGCCTGAAATTGTTCGTCCACGACAGGAACTGACATTGGCCGCTCTGCGTACGCAAGCCCTTCCACGTGCCGACCAGAGCCGGGTCATTGACGGGTTTACTCGTGGCGCACGCACCGAGGACCGCGCTGAGGAGAATGAGGGACAGGGAGAGAATCCGTTTCACGTGGGGCTTCCTTTGGGTTTGGATCAGTGTGCAGATTGCTGCGGGCAGCGGGGGATGAATCCTACATTTATAGGGAAGAAAAAGGGATGGTCATGGCTTCTGTAAAAATAGTCAGAATTCAGGGGTTTACAGAACCTTGCCAATCGCTATAATCGTCGCCCTAACACGCCGGTATAGCTCAGTTGGTAGAGCAACTGACTTGTAATCAGTAGGTCCCGGGTTCGACTCCTGGTGCCGGCACCATTTAAAACAAGGGCTTGCAGCGATGCAGGCCCTTTGTTTTTCTGCAATACGTACAAATAGACGTACATTGTTTTCAGAGGCTCGCGAATTATCCACAGAGCCGCCCATCAGAAAGTTACTCCACGGCCCCTCCTCCAGAAACTGTTTTGACGTACTCCTGGCACGCGCGCAGCGCGATCAGTCCTTGGTCGCCGGCGTCGGTGATGGCGATAATTCTTTGAGCATGCGCTGGGTCAAGTTGGGCTCGGCGGGCCGCATGAACCACGCCGACGGCGCCGGGGGTGGCAGGCACGTCGCAGCCACTGGCTGAATCCTCGAGGAGGACTGACAGCCGCACATCAGCAGTAGCAAGCTGGTCACGCAGGCGAGCCTGGTTGCGCTGGGCATCGGATAATTCCTTGGTGTGTTGTTGGTCCTGGCCGGCGAGCTGCTGCTCTAGGGCCAGGCGCTTGTCGGTCTCGTCGCGAGCCTGTTTGGCTGCTGCAGCACTGACCAGGCCGAGATCCGTCTTGAATTGGTCGGCCTGATCCGCCAGCTTTCCGTCGTAGCGCCAGTCCTGCACCTGCCAGGTGCTGGCGGCGCTGATGACCATCGCCAGCAGGATCGCGCCCAGGATCTGCGCGGGCGTCATCATTGCTCATCCTCCCAGTCAGGTAGGTCAACAGTTTGGCCCGCCAGATCATGCGTGCAGTCGTCCAGGTACTGGATTCGACCATTGGTGACGAATGAGTGGCAGACCTTGCCGAAGCGGCTGGAAAAAACCGCCTCTCTTCCACCCTTGGCATAGATAGCGTCGTATTCAGCCTCATCCTCAGGCGTCATTACACTGCGTCCATCAGGTGCGCCAGTGGTTCGAGCAAGCACCGACGGCGTGAATGTAGGTGCCTCGGCATTGCCGTTGTAGCCCCAGCGCGGGCCGGGGCCCTTTCCAGTGGAGATGCCGTGCACCATGTCGCAGCCTGGGCACCTGAAGAAGAGATCGCCCTCCTTGGCCTTGGCCAGCACCCGCGACAGCCGGGTGAATCCTGTGCCGCTCATGCCAGCACCTTCAGCGCCTTGTCGTACAGCGCCTGGCGGTCTGCCAGGCCGTTGAGCCCACCATTAATGCGGCGGGTGATCTTCGTAAAATCCCCCTGCTCCGCCAGCGTGTTCAACCCACGGGTAGACCAGAACCATGCCGCAGACATCGCGGCGTGCTGTGGCTGCTCGAGTAGTTCCGGCTTGCTGAGCAGGTCCAGGCCCAGGGCTTCACCGCACGCGGCGTAATTGGCGCGGCCGGTGATCTGGATCAGGCCCCGACCACGATACTTGGAGCCGTCACCCTTCACGGTATTGCCCAGGTCGGCACGCCCCTCATATCCGACCTGCTGCGCCGTGGGCCCCCACAACTCCTTCAGCCAGCGGAACTGGCCCGACTCGTGCCCGACCTGGGCGATGAATGCGGCGGCGCGCGGTGTGCCGACGATGCCGTAACGGTTCATGGCCAGGTTCAGCGCAGATGCAAAAACGCCGGCTTGGCGGCCGGCGCCGGGAAGGATCTGCAGCAACTGCTGCTCTGTGATCGACATGGCTTTCTCCAGGCAAAAATAAACCCGCACATGGCGGGTGTCGATGCATCGATCTATTCAAGTGGCACAGGCGGATCTGGCCATTGCGGAGACTCAGGCCAACCTGGCTTTGTTTCAGTTTTGTTCACTGCCGAACTATATTTCTTCCACAGTTTCAACAGGGCGAGGTCTTCGTCGCTCGCCTCATCAAGGTCTGCTGCGTATTGCAGCGGGTTGATGCGCAAAGTAGCGTAAGCCAGCAGGCGATCACGCTCAGTGCGCGCCGCTGCCAGCAACTGCTCAGCGGTCGGCGGTGCCTCAACTGTTTCAGGAAGTGGGTCGCCGTCCTTCACAAACCCCCACCCTTCCGGAACATCCGCTTCAGACTCCACGGGGCTTAGGTACTTAGGCTGGCCGCTAGGCCAGTATTCAACAGAGTGTCCAGCGGGCATGGCATGAATCCTCAAAAGTTAAAGACTGTCTTCGTAACCGACGCAGAACAATTTTTCATTGACACTAGTCCAATAAATATTGGGCCCCTCTATAACGAAGTCTCCTGGCAGTTTTGAAGTTGCGCCTCCGCTACCACCAATGAAGTATGAGCTTACGGGTGGTGGATTCACGTTGTCGTTAGCTGCGCCATAACTGCTGTTTGGTGCGACACACGCTGCGCTGGCAGTTACCTGCACAAGCAATACCTGAATCGTACGCGCGGAATTCGGTACAAACGCGGCAATAGGAACGGCAGCATTTGTTGCTACGCCAGCTGACATCTGTCGGATAGATGTGCCGTTAGAACCAGCGGCAACGCCCCATATCAACCTATCCCCGGTCTGAATACAGCGCAAAGGGTATTTGTTTGCCGTGCCGTCGGTCCTGAAAGATCCGCGCTTTGCCCACAAATCAAAACCGGCGGCCGGAGGGGTTGGCGCAAGTCCGGTTGTGTGGTTGTTATCTCCTGTTACGCGCTTAACTCCTGTGGCGGAGTTCTGCCACACATATACGTTGTACCAAGTGCTAGCCGCAACTGCGCCTGTAGCCATCCCGTCAACTGTCGCCGAAGCCGTCGCAGCGGTATTCAGTGTAAGCGCTATGTTGTCGACTACTGTTGTGTCACCAGCAGTATTGGCAAGAATTACGCTATCGGCGGAACAAATGTAGCTGCTGGACAACCCATCAGCCGACGATTTCCAGTTCACCGCTTGGCCGCGAAGACTTTGACGACGCTGAGCCACAGCATTCGGCAATGGGTCAACCAGAATAAAATCTGTCCCATCATAGAGTAAATCAGATATAAGCCAAGCTGATATAACGGCATTGACTTTCGCGCCAGTGCTGTCGTACTGCTTTAAGTTCTTTTCACCAAGAGTATTGACATTGATTGTTGGATTGGCACCACTGCCGACATGGAAAGTTACGTTTAGACGCAGCTTTGATACGTAAGAGGACAGCCCAGGAATGTTAGAAAGTACGTATGCCGTTGCCGTGCCGGTGGTCGCCCCGGCATTCAATGTTTGGGCTTGCAGAACGGCAGCCAATTTTTTGGGGGTGATGGCCGTACTGTCGTCAGTGCCCGTATTGGCTTGTGACAGAGTTGCGATTTTCAGCCAGCCGAACGCACTCTCGGTCGCTTGCGTAACGACTTTTGCGATCGCCTGAAACACCCGCAGGGCGCTCATTGCCTTAGTTGTATTGGTACCGCCTTCGGCATCTGTCTGACTGGCGAACTCCACGGCCCCATCTTCAACCAGTACTTTAATGGCGGCCGACAGCTGGGTATTGTCATCCTCGTCCGGCGTTAACCCCGCATCCTCGATCACCTTGAGCATCTCAAGCGTAACCGCGTTCCCCCATTCGGATGGAATCAGCGAACCAGGCGTACCAGCTACCGCATCCTCATCAATAAATTTGCCATCTACCAACCCAACGCTGGGCACACTTTTCGGAAAATCCACGTTATTACCCCTCAGTCGTAATTGATGTGCACAACGGTGTGCGCCGGCGCCGGTCGTCTGATCAGGCATTCCAACGCGTTACCCGGGTTGGTACCGAAACGCTCACCCCAATAACTGACGCCGAAACGCCGTCCCTGCCGCTGCCGCCCGCCGGTGTTAAGCGTCCACATGAATTGGGCGTTCCAGGTACCGAAGTGAGCGGAGCCAAAACGAGAACGCCCCATACGGGGCGCTCTGTACTCGGTGATGGTTGCGTTTGGATATCCCTGGCTTACCGCTATCTCTATGAAGTAGCCGCAGCTCTGCCCGCCCACCTCCACCAATCTTCTGCGAACAGCCATGCGTCGATCTTCAAATGCTGGGTTCGGGCCGAGGCACGTATCCGGCAGTCCCATGATCGACTCCCAATCTGGGACCAGTTCGCTAACTCCTGCCGAGTCCATTTCGTTCAGCAGCGCCACGGCCCGCGCATCCACGCGGGAGAACTCCAGAGCCACGCCGGATAAAACCAGCGCCACTTCTGGCACCAGCTCAGGATCCCAGGCAGGACCCGACGGGAGCAGCCCCTGAAGCTGCACGCGATACTCTTCCGCCGTTCTAATCACAGCCATGTGATACCCCCGAAGATCAGAAGCTGGTTTGCCGCGGACACAACGTTTGCCGACGGCGCGATGAGCTGGTGATCAGTTTCGCCAGCAGCCCCACTGATAGCCTCGGCTATATGGGTGAGCAAAAGCGTTTCTCCGAGCCCCGCTTCCCGCTCGTGAAGATCAACAAGCTGGGCCTGAATAGCGGCGCGTACTACCGACGTGTCTGGTACCGCGTGGATCTGGTAGACCACTGCCACCTCAACCGGGGGTAGCACATAAAGCTCAGCAGTAACTGGCCGTAACGAATCGATATAGGCCTTCACCTCAGCCAGTTGCGTGGGATTTGGCACTGGCTCGGCGTCGCCATCGCGCATCACGAACAGACCAACAGTGCCGGGCCCAAGGTAATTGCCACGGCACCATGCTCGCGTGACACCAGGCACCTCAAGCGCCCAGGTTTCGTAGTCATCTTTTGAGCCGCCATGCGGAATCACTCGGTAGGACCGAACCACGCGAGCGCGCAGGGATTCAACGCTCTCTTGAGCAATCCCCCCGGTGAGCCCTGGAGCGAGCACGGTGAAGGTATTTACCACGCCCTCCACTGGCTGGATCAACCTCAACGTCAGGCCTGCGTCGGCATTCCCAAGAACACCCGCATCAACGGCAGCAATCGTGGCGGCGTTTACCCCTGCCGTAGTCGTTAACCCGGCAGTGACCTTGTAGGTTCGGCCATCATCGGCCTGGAGTACTACGTCGACATCGAGCACCGCCAGGGCGGCAGCAGTGAAGCCGACCGATCCTTCAGCGGGCTGTGCCGGATTGCGTGGCTGGCTCAATCGAAGGATCGCTATGCGCTCAAGGGTTTCCTCGTCAGCGCGGTCGGGCAGGATCTGGTCAACGATCCAGTCGAGGTATCCGTACAGCCCGTACGCGGTGCCGCTGATGGTCCTGGCCAGCACCTGGGCATCAGACCGGCGTAGCACGTCACTGGCAAGGTCGCTTTGGGTGCGGCTGATGAGTACCGGCAGAGACGGCGTTTCAAACGGCATAGATCACCTGCCACGAAGAAGAGGGTTTGATTTCGAGCCGAGCGCCGCCAAGAATCGTCAGGGTCACAACCAGGTTCAGGCGGTTAATTCCGGCCTTCTCACTGCCGATATCGATACCCACCACGTGCTCGTCGGTGAGCAGCCAGCGCAACGCCTCGTCTGCGTAAAACTCGGCGTCGCGCTGAGTGGCCTCGGTGAGCTTTACCCGCCGCAACAACCACAGCCGGGAGCCGATCTTGTCGTCAGCGGTTGCTGGGTAGCTGTCACCCCACCACCCATATCGCTCCTCGTCATCTATCGGGTCATCCGTCGCAGCGCGGCGCCAGGTGAAAAGGCTGATCATCACCGCGCGCGTGAGACCGGCCTCCACTGTGTTTGAAATAATCATTCAGCCTCCGGCACTGGCGGGCCACTTTGTCCGTTGCCGGGCATCACCCCGTCATGCGGGTGGTTGATTTGGCTGACACCGCCTGCCACCTGGTCGCCCTCAGAAACGAACCGTCCGGTCTGGGTGATCAAAGGGGTGTCAAAATTCACTGAGGTGCCGGCCTTGATGTTCAGCGTCTGTGTTTCGATATCAATGACCCGCCCACGCTTGAAGTGGATCTTGTCCCCCTCGTCCGTGAAGATGACCACCTCGCCCGGTGCGACCTCGCTGATGCGGTAGCGGCGGTCAGAAGCAACCACAACAACCGCATGGGAGCGATCGCCACCCAGGAACGCTGTCAGCACTTCGGCCCCTGGCTTCGGATTGCTGGTGAAGCCGTAGGGTTCGAAATGCTCAACACCGTCTTTCAGCTCACCCGCCGTCAGGCGAATTTGCAGCGACTGCATCTTCTTCCCGGCGTTTGCGAGCACGACGGTGCCGCGGGCCAACATGCTTTTCAGGCTCATTGTTTTGGCTCGTAGTCTGCTGGGATGAGGTATTCGAAGTTGTCGCCCTTGCCGCCCTTTTTCAGCTTGCGGCTTTTCAGCGAGTCGTTCGGTTCCGGCTCGTAACTGTCGGGCGGGCCCACTTCCATTTTTGTGACCGTGCCGCCCTCTCCCAGGATGTAGGTCACCCGGGCTATGAGCATCCACCGGTCGTATCCGATAATTGGATCGATGACCCGGACCAGCATGTTGTGTTTCCAGAGTTGGCCGTTTGTCTGCCTCCACCCCTGAACCTCATACGTGGTGGTCAGCGCCTTGCCCATGCGCGTGACGCTTTCCCAGTGCGCCCTTGCCTGGGCCAGCTCAGTCGTAAGCTGGCCGGACTGCTGGATCACCATTACGCGCCGGCGAGCCACGCGAGTGTCAGTAACGGTTGCGGAAACTTCAGCGGCCGCAGCGCCGAACTCGTCATCGGTGCCGCTCTTCTGACCGAGCACTCGGTACTCGGAAAACACCGCAGAGAAGTCGAGCCCGGTACTGCCGGTCTTGATGTTCTTGCCCACCTCAAGCGCGTCGAAAGCCCGCCCCTCACTTCCCGGTCTGGCCAGCACCACCATGCCGGTGGCGTCGTCAGTCGAGAAAACCCTGAACAGAGTGAGCAGCCGATCGATGGATTCGAAAACTGTTTCGCCAGGCTCGATGGTGTGATCCGAGAGCTTTGCGCCTTCGGGGATCTCGCTGCGCACCTTCAACCCATAGGGCGCCGCAAGCGCTGAAACGATCGACAAGACGCTCTGATTGTTCCACTGACCCGGCTCATTGACTGCCGCGCAATCGACCAGGTCGGCGGTCAGCGACCGGCCGCTGATGGACATGGTGATCTGTTTGTCGTCGTAATCGATCGGCGAGGCGAACACCCAGCCAGTAAGCACCAGGTCATCCCCGATTCGAATTTGGCACTTGTCCCCCTCTTTGATCGGCCGCCCTATGGTCTGCCCTGGCCACTTCCAGGTAACGCTTAAATTGAACGACCTGGCCTGATCCTCAAGGCCGGCGGCGATCTCAACCGATTTCCAGCCAGAGTAATCCGAACCGTTGACGCTGAGCGTCACGGTGTTTTCATCTTCGTCCACGGGTTACCTCTGGGCTATTTTGATCGGCCGTGCGGGCACAAAACCTGGGTGGTGAATGCGGTTTCGCTCCACGACCTCGGACTCACGCGTAGCGTCGCCGAAGCGGCGATACGCCAGGACCAAGGCAGAAAGGGTTTCCGGCGGGGTAATTTCTACGAGGCGAACGCCGGAAGCAGCAACCGCAGTCAGGTGCTTGACGATTGTCTGCCGCAGGGCATTGAGCACCAGGTAATGAGCCGAGTCGGCTTTCAGTGATGCCTCAAGCATCGCCTCGTTCAATCCGTCGCGCAGCTCGAGAACATCATCTGCCACCGGCACCTCGGGCCTTTCGAAGGGCTGCACGGCCTGTTGATCTGCAGATGGCGTTGTGTCTGTGGACACAGGCTGCGAGGCGATCGGCATTTCGCTGACGATCAGAGCAATCTGAACGAGCAGTGCGTCCTGCACCAGATCGGCCGTGGCCTTCGATGCCGCGGCCGAGTCGACACCCCCGATCGTGCTGACGGTATTAATGCTGCTCACAGCTTCGGCCTGCTGGCTAGCGGTGGCTACGGTGTTGCGATAGCTGGAGTCGTTACCCAGGTAGTCCTGAACTGAGAAGTCGCTGAAATAGCTGGAGAACAGCGCCGAAAGCGAACTGGGAGCATTCATGATCGACTGGGCCAGCCCGGTCAGGTTCGTGAAGACAGACACGAACGGCGAGAACTGACGCTGGATTACGGTGTACACCGCCGACAAGTTGTTGCGCAGCCGAGCCAAGCCAAGCCTTGCCTGATCAACCTTGGCCATCGCTGCCTTGTAGCGCGCCAGCGCCGAATCCCACATGCTCTTCGAAGCCTTAACCACCTGCTGCTGGGTATTGACCCTGGCCACGGGAAACTTGAGTGGCGTATCCGGATAGAACGTGACCAGCATGCTGACCATGCCGCCCTGCTGGTAGTCGTGGGTCAACTCCGCTTCGCCGGCCTTGACCTGCATTCTCCCCAGCCAAGGGTGAACCAGCTCGCCCGCACCGGGCGTTTGAATTGCCTCGAGGAACTTGTCGCGCCGTTCGAAGCAATCGTCGCCGATGATCCACACCGTAAGCCGATGCACTTGGGACTGCTTGCCCAGTTGCTCGAAGTAAGGCTCATCCCGCTGAGGGAACTCGTGCAACTGGCCTTTCATGCCCACCGGCACCGTGGCCTGGGGGATCAAGAAACTGATCCCCCGGAACGAGGCCGGCAGCAGTTCGTCACGCCATGTCTGATCCATTTACGGCCTCATCACACCCACGGTGCGGGTGCCTACATTGGGCTTGATGTTCAGCCCCGGCTGATTGGTTTGTGGCTTGTCGACCTGAAGGCCGGGCGGCGAATTCTCGAAGCGCATCACCAGCTCACCCTGCAGCTTTGGCTGACTGGCGGCCATGGCGTTCTGAACCAACGAGTCGCCCCGTGGTGACCAGCGCTCACCCTCCGGCCGTGGCCGTAGCAATGTGCCGTCGCCGCTGCCAGCCCGCGCAGGCGCCACCTGCATGGTCAGGTTGTTGACGGCATCGGTTGCGTTATTCACTGCACCGTCTATGCCGGCATCGCCCACCATGCCGAACGCACCCATGATCGATTTAACCCACCCGCTGATCTTGTCCCAGGCATCTTTGAACCACTTCAGCGCCGGCTCCCAGTTTGCAATCAGCGCGCCGGCGGCCATGGCGATCAGGCTGGCAATTAGGATGAAGGGGTTGGCTTTCGCCACCAGGTTGAATATCCGGGTCGCCACTGTTGCAGCCAGCACCGCCCCCCTCACCACAACCAGCGTAGCGCTGAAGATTTTCCCGGCAACAGTTGCTGCCAGCATGGCAACACGCATCGCAAGAAAACCAGCGGCCGCGCCCATCAGGCTTTTCGCCAGAACCGGGCTGGTCTGGGTGAACTTGTCCCACGCCAACTGCGCGCGCAGAGCTACTGCCTTGATCAGGTTCCAGAGCGCCGAGAAGAACGGCGCCACCTTCTGCCAGTTCGCGATGAGCAGACCAGCCGCCAGCGCGAGGCCGCGGATGATCAAGCCGACAGGAGACATTTTCGTCGCCGTATCGAACAGCTTCATCGCAACGATGGCGCCCATCACACCTAATTTCAAAACACCAAAGGCCAAGCCTGCACCCAGGATCCCTTTCACCAACCCTGGATTAGCCGCAGCGAACTCAGATATCTGACTCACGATCGGCCCCATCAGCGTCATGATTTCGTTGAGTGGCGGCAAAAGCACATTGCCGATTTCAATGCCCAATCGGGTAACCCGGCTTCGCAGTAACTGCATCGCATTTGCCGTCGTCTTCGAACGCTCAGTGTATTCCTTGGTCATGGACCCTGCGAAATCTCCGCTTACGCCAACATCCCCGAAGCTCTTTCTCAGTAGATCGAGGTTGGTGAGAAGCGGAGCGATTGCAGCAATCGATTCAGACCCGAATAACTGCGTCAGCAGGCCTGCCTGTTTCTCAGGTGCGACTTTTGACACACGTTCCAGCACATCGAGCATGGTTCCCTGCGCATCTTTCTGCATGCCCAAAGATACCTTCTTGACATCAAGCCTGAGCGACTTGAACGCTTGGGTTTGCTCTTTGGTAGCTGCCTTTCCTTTGGTGAGCGCAAGCATGAAGTTCTTCAAGCCGGTGGCGGCAACTTCGCTTGGCACACCGACACCCGCAAGGGTTGCTCCCATCGCCGCAATTTGCCCGGACGCCAAGCCAGCGATTTTTCCTAGAGGACCAATGCGCGTAACGATGTCAGCAATCTGTGCGGCAGAGGATGGCCCGGTGTTGCTCAGGTAGTTAATCTTGTCGGCCAACGCCACAACCTCAGGTTGCGTCAGCTTGAACGAGGTTCTCCACTTCGCCATCATGTCGCCGGACTGCTCGGCCGTTTGGTCGAAAGCGATCCCCATCTTCACCGCGTCTTCAGCGAACTGCTTCAACTCACCGCGCGCAAACCCAGCCTGCCCCCCGGCCGCCACGATGGCGGCAATACCGGTCGCTGCCATTGGCATTTTCTCAGACAGGTCGAGCACATCCTTGCTCATCTGCTGGAACTGTTCGGGCGTGTCGAAGTTGACCACCTTCTTCACATCAGCCATTGATGATTCGAAGTCTATCGCCGCCTTGGCACCAGCAATGAACGGAGCAGCAAAAGCTCCACCTTGCACAACATCCTGAAAACTGATCTTACCAAGTCCCGAACTTTCCAATTGCTTGCGAAAGCCCGCGACGTTTTTCCGGATGCCGCCCAGCATCGGCGACAGCTTGTCGACGCCGGTGATCAACGCCTTGAGCTGGAATTTATCCGCCATCACTGCACCTGCTGGATTCTATTGATTCGTTGCGCGTGCTCCATGGATTCGCGGAGCACGTCGAGCGGGCGAGCCAACATCAGTTCAGGATCCGTTTTCCAGAACCACGCCAGGTCATAAGCAACGGCGATCAGGTCGTGGATGGAGTCGACGCCGCACTCATGAAAAAACCGGCCACCTGCCAGCTCAGTGTGTTGAGGTCCGCCAGATCGAGCTGGTTGACCGACGACGGAGGGATGCCTGCGCACACCGCGATGTATTTCGCGGCGACGTCCATGTCGAGGCTGACCTCTTCGTTTTTATCGATCTTGTACGGCAAGGCCTTGATGACCCGAACTTCCTGCACGGTCGGGCGGCGCAGGTTCAGTTCGGTCAGAGGCTCGCCGTGCGCTTCAATAGGCGCCTGCAGCTTTACGGAATCACTCATTGCCAGCTCCCTTTGATGCCGTCGAATTGCAGCTCTACCGTGCCGTCGTCAGCCTTGAACGATGGCTCATCGACCAGGTAGGCGCCGGAAAGAACGTAGACGCGGCCGTTGTTGAATTCGCAGGTGACCGTCATGTCGCGGCCATTCGCCAGCGTCTTGATCGGAAAGCCCGCCTCAACGATGGCCGTCATCTTCAAGTACGGCGCCAGTTCTTCTTCCTTGTAGAAGCCTGGATAAACCGTCTCCCGCTTCACTTCCATCAACGGCGCTTCCGCGCCGCCGGTGATAGTGAGCTGCGTGCCGTCCACTTTTACGTAGGCGGTACCCGCTACTTTTTGACCCATGGTCTTTTCCTCTGGAATGAAAAGGCCCGCTCAAGGCGGGCCGGGTGATCAGGGTCAGCGTTACGCCGCGGCGTCGTACTGAAGACGGAATTGGTTGAGCATCGCGAAGATGCGCAGACCGTTGATGTAGTCCGGCGGGAACAACACGTTGACCCGGCTCGGGTCCTGCGTATCACGCTCCACGACCAGGTGCTCAGCGAACAGATCAGCGTTCTCGACGTGACCTTCCAGCTCGAGCTTCGCGTACTGGGCAATCAGCTCCCCGCGAATGGTGCTCGGCGTGACAATCGGCTGACCGGCACCAAAGCGCGTACCGTCATTCGCCAGCTTGTGGCGGCCGTACTTGCTGGTAATGACGCTTTGCATGCGACGGATGATGTACGCCGACTGGTGCATGGTCTCGCTGTCCAGGTAGGAGTTATCCGCCTGGCCGTAGGCGTTCTTCTGATAGGTGGTGATCGAGCGCTGAATGCGCACGTAACCGCCCTCGTAATACGCCGTGGCCAGGCCGTAGTTCAGCAACGACTGCCGCTCGGTCAGTGTGAAGCGGTCGCTCGCAGGGGCCGGATCAAGGCCTGGCATGCTGCCACTTTGGGTTGGACGGCTGGCATCGGCGGAGATGAAGACGGCGGTACGCGCGGCCAAAGCTGCGGCCTGCACCCACACTGGCTGAGGTACACCAACTTCCACTGCCTGGATGGTCATGTGCTGATCGTTACGAGCCTGGCCGGCAGCGACCAAAGTGCCGATCGTTCCGCGCTTCGCGCTGTAGACGTGCCCGAACAGCTGCTTGGCCCAGCTCCAGCGACCGACGTTGTCGTCCATCGCATCCTTCCAGGCATTCAGCGACGTCGTGTCGGTCCAGGGCTGGCACAGGAACTCGAAAGGTTCATCACCCAGGGCGGCGATTGCGTCAACCTGATCTGGCGTGCCGACGCCTCCGGTCATCTGAGTGACCGCAACCGTCATGCCGGCCGGGGTCATTTCGCCATTGGACTTGCCCAGGCGATTAAGCGTGATGCTGATGTCGTTGCCGCTTTCGCCGGTCCACTTGCAGGTCAGGGTGACCACGCCCGCCACTGCGACTGCCGTCACCGGCAGATCTGGTGAGGCGTTGATCTTGACCGCCAGGGCGGCGGCCGCAGCCGTCGGCGCTGCGGCAGACGGCACCACGGATTGCACTCGCACACCGCCGACATACAGGTTCAGCAGGCCGGCCTCGGTGGACGTGCCAGTAATGGTGATAGTCGCAGAAGCGACCTCGCCGGTTTCGTTTTGCAGCGGCAGGCACCAGATCTCGCCGATCGGGTCAGTCTTGCGCCAGGCTTCGTACATTGCGGCGAGCATGGAGCCCTGCCCGCCAATTTCCTTGGCCAGGGCGAGACTGGTTACCAACACCAGCTTACCGATGCTTTCGCCGGCGGCGCTGTCGTTTACCTGGCCAACGATCAGCCGGCGCATGGCCGACGAGGTGCTGTTTGCTGCCGAGTTATCCATCTCCGCATAGAACAGCGGCACACGGATATCGGCCGGAATGTTGCTGAATCCGATAGGCATTATTTGGCCACCTCGGTTTTCGCCGCGACTGCAGCTTTGGTGGTAGTGGGTTCAACGTCTTTCGACTTGACGTCGCCGTCAGCTTGGCGGCGGCGCCACCAGACGTTGTCGGGTACGTCCCGGCCTTCAACAGGCAACAGGTCGCCAGCCTCCGGATCGGGCACAGAGCGGCCTTTGGCCGGCACCACAGTGATGCGCTTGGTCATGGTGTTACGTCTCCTGAGAAATGCGCTTCGATACGCCCATCCGGGCCGGGTGATTGCAGGTTTGGATCTGCAGGGTCGATGCAGTCCATTTTGAAGTCGGCACCGGTAAACCCAGTGAGCCCGTCGAGCTCAAGCTCTTGCCAGGTCTCGGCCGGCTGGTCAGGACGATTACGCCCAACCTGGAATTCGGAGAAGAAGGTGAACTGGTAAACCACCCGTGCCCGACTGATGTGCAGCAACGCGCCCTTGCCATACTCGATGGGCGTGTATTCCGGCGATGGGATGTACCCCAGCAAGGCGCGCCATAGCTCGGCGCGTATGTCGTGCAGCAGGTCGTTGGCGGCCTGGCCACGCTCGTCCGTCGTATCCAGCACGATCACCACGTTGAACTGATCAGTGATGTCCTGAATGATCATGTTTTGCGCTTTGGTCGGGGTCGCAGCGTCGGCGGTTGCAATCACGTACGCAGCCGGCAAAGCCAACTGCGCGCTCTCGACGACCGCGTCCCAGTCGATGCCGCCAGCCACCCGACCAGCAAAGGACGGGCAAGTCAGCCGCAAGTGCGCGACAAGCGGGTTCAGCTTCATGTGTTTGTCCGGTGTTGTTGCGATCAGCCCAGGGCGGCGGCGAAGGCAGCGGAAAGGATGGATTGGACTTGCGATGCCGAGTCCTGCAGGGCGTCGGCCATGTAGTTGTCACGCGGCTTGATACGCCATTCACCCGCCGCACGTTCGGCAACGGCAGCTGCCCGCACGCCGGCGGCTCGGCGGTTCGACTTCCCTTTACCGGCGCCGGGTGCAAGCTTCCCGAGCTTGCGGCCCCTCTTCACACCGTAGTGCAGATAGGCCGGGTAGAAATCTTCCATC
This sequence comes from Pseudomonas sp. MPB23, assembly GCF_046605395.1. Taxonomy (NCBI): domain Bacteria; kingdom Pseudomonadati; phylum Pseudomonadota; class Gammaproteobacteria; order Pseudomonadales; family Pseudomonadaceae; genus Pseudomonas; species Pseudomonas sp. MPB23. The sequence goes on from NZ_CP176771.1 coordinate 505,460, forward strand.
GCCGAAGTTTTGGTTGGGGATATACGGACCAAAAATCCAGCGCGGGAAACCTTGAAGGTCACCGACTCCACGGTCGCGCCCGTGCGGTTCACGGGGTACCCGTCCTGGCCCTTGCCAAGCACCAGGTTCATCTGGGCGCGCTGCGTGATCAGCAAACCGACCTTGCGCATCCCCGCACGAATCTTCCGTTTGTCGAAGGCGTCTCGCTCCCAGTTGTCGAACCCTTCGACGTGCAGGTAACCGTCGACCGATGCTGAGTTAGACATAAATGCCTCCGGATGCCTTCAAGCTACCCAGCTCTTCGACTTCAATGATTGTGAACCGCTTGCGGCCGTTCATCTCGGCGCATCGCTTCACCCGATAAACAACACCCGAATTAACAATCTCATGGTCTGTTGTTATACCCAGCAAATGCCTAATGAAAATGCGGTGGGTGATTTTGTTTTCAGTTTGGACTCCGTCCGTGTAAACAGCGGTCCCAACAGGCTCAATCTTTGCCCACCTAGGTGTTGGATCCAGCAGCTGAGATTCGAGCCCCATATCGTCGGCGGGACGGTCGGATCTGAGCTGTATGACTACGCGGCGATCCAGCTCCCCGGCGCCTAGGTCTCTGTATGCCATCGGATGCCCCTATGAAATCAAGTCATCTGCAGCCGAATCAGGTGGCCCCCTGAAGTTCCTTGAAGACCATAGAAGCGACTCAACGGCAAGCGGCAGGGTTGTGATATCCGTTCCGGAGGAACCAAGCACCACAGCCTCCCGATTTGAGTAGGAGTGCCCGACCAAGAGCAAAAGCGCTGCTTTGAAACTGGCCGGGAAGTCACTGACCTGCAAAAGCTTGGGGTTATCGCAGTACCACAAAGCCCAGGCGAGAGCTGACTCTGCGTAAAGCGAGATGAGGTCGTCCTCATCCTCAAAATCAACCCGTAGATGCTTTCGCATCAAGGCGATCGGCAGCAGATCGGTGACGGGGATGCTCATTTTTTACCGCCTGCCTTCTTGGTGGTTTCGGTGGTGGCTTCAGGCTCTGGCTCTGGCTCTGGCTCTGGCTCTGGCTCTGGCTCTGGCTCTGGCTCTGGCTCTGGCTCCAGGATTGGATCGGCCTCAACCTCTTCTGCCAAGTCCAATCCGATCAAAGCCTCCGCATATTCGTCCTTTACTTCACGAACCTCGAACTGGCTGAAGTTACCGGCGTGGTAGTGCGAAAACTGGCGCAACGCGCGAATCTTGATCATGACGTAATCGGGGCAGTTACCTGCCCCGGCCTCGGTTATGGTGCGGTTGCGAAAGGACCGGTGATGATCGCGGTTGGCCGGTAGTGGGCCAGGGCCAGGCGCTCTTCACAGAGGATGGTCAGCATGTTCTTGACGAAGTTGTCGCGATCTTCGCGGCTGACTTCGACGGTTGCGTCCATGCGGTCCCAGACCTGGGATGCCAGATCAAAGCCGCCGACGGTGAACGTGCCCAGGGCTTGAGCTTTAGTGGCAACCACCGGCAGGCCCCACATGACCTTGGCAGCGAACGCAGCTGGTCCACCGAAGATGTAGCGACCATCAGCGTCTTTCAGCAGCGCGATTGCGTGCCAGTCGCGCGGGTTGAGGATGATGCCGGAGGCTTCAAACTCAGACTCACTGGTCTGGAAGATCGCGTGGGCAATCTTGTCGGCGCGGGTGTCACCCGTCACGTTCAACGTTGCGTCGTATGCGGTGGCCACCTTATTCAGGCCAGTCAGGTTGTCACCGGTGCCGTCACCGTTCAGCAACTGCCCTTCTTCCACCAAAGCCAAGCCGAACAGCAGGCGGTTGTTCACGTACGACTCGAGCATCGGCGCATCGTCCATGACTTGGCGCGATGCCTGGATCCAGTGAGCGATGGTTTTGACGTTCGCCGTTTCCTTGGTGAAGGTCAGGTTGGATTCGGGCTTCAACGTGCCCTCAGCGACTGGTGCCGCACTGTTGGTGAAGATGTTCTCGCGAACATACTCCAACGAGTTCGAACTGATTCGGCCCTGGGCCAGCAGGTCGCGGATGGTAAGGCGGCGAAGGCCCGGCATCAAAATACCGGCATTGCGCTGTGGCTCGATCAATGCGCCTGCGGAACCAGCCGTACTGCCGAGTTGTTTGTTGAAGCTCTTGACGTCGACCTTGCCCGAAGACTTCCCGTCCCAGGATTTTTGAAGATCGATTGCAGTTTGCTCTGCGAAGGACTTCTTCGTTTCTGGATTGTCCAAGTTGCCGGCGGCGAGCTTTTGCTCAAGGTCGAACAGGCGAGTGCCGGATTTGGTCAACTCTTCCTGGACGGCTTGGAGATCAGTCTGCAGCTTTTTGCTGACGGCGCCGGTCTCGGTGATTTCTTTTTTCTGCGCATCGAACAGTTCAGTCATGTTCTTTTGCGATTCTTCAATAGCCTTTTGGATTTGGGCCAATTCGGACATGGTTTATTTTCCTACAGATGGGAAGGACTTAAGGCGATCAAGGATCGCGGTGATTTCGCCACCTTCGGAATCACTCCGAACTGCGGACTTAATCCGGGCCACGAGGCCCAGAGCTTGCGACTTGGACAGGCCGACCGAATCCCTCAGCCAGTGCTCCACATCGCGAATTGTGGTGATCGACTCCATGGACTTCATGGATTCGATAGTTGCCAGTTCATTGGCGGGGAATGTGCAAATGCTGATCTCGCGAAGAGCCGCAACACTCTTAAACGCGCGACCGGTGGCGATCATGTCGAAATCGTCTTTCATCACCGTGAAGCCGACAGACATACCCTCCACAGTCTTGTGCTCCATCGCGGCGCGAAGGTCATTAGAAATAGAAAGACCTGGGGTCAGTTCGCCGCGAACGATCAAGCCTTTACTGTCCTCTTCGAGGGACTGCCATTTACCCACCGGCAAACCATAGGTCTGGTGGTTGAAAAACATGCCAACCTGTCGGCTCTGAGTGCTCAAGGCTTTTTTAAACGCGCCTGGAAGAATGATGTCGCCGTCCGAATCGATCACATCGAAAACGCTGGCATATCCCTCGAAAACCCCAACCTTTCCGCCGGAATCGAATTTGATCTCGGCCTCAGCGAAGGCCAGGGTCTTTTGAATATTTGACATTTGGCAGCTCCAGAAAAACTAAACCCCGCTGGGTGCGGGGTTTAGTTTGCCAAGTTGGGTAAGCGGTACGTTCTGCGATTGGCGCGTTGCAACATCACCGCCCGGTACCGGGGGCCGGTTGTTCACCCGCCTTCCCTCATTGACGGTGAGAAGACCGGCGTCCACCAGGGACTTCATGTAATTCGCACGGGCAGTGGAATCACCGCTCAACAGGCCGTCGCGGTTGTGCTCGGCGTGAATTCGCCCCAAGTCAGAGGGTTTGACCAGCCAGCGCAAAATGCACCCTTCCCAAATCTCGAGGTAGGGATCCAGGCTGTACTGCAGGAATCCGAGGTTTTGCTGCTCAATGCCCGAGCCCCAACTGGTCGATTTTTCTACGTCCCCCACCAGATGCGGCGGCACACCAAAGAACCTCGCAAGCTCGCTTACTTGAAACTTCCGCGCGGCCATCGTCTCGGCGTCCTGCGGGCTCACGCCAATCGCCTGGGTCGTGAACCCGCCTTCGAGAATCCAGAGCCGCTTTTTCACAGGGCCACCGGATATCTCCTTGAAGTTCTCTTCAACCTGGGCGCGCTGCTCTTTGTTGAGAACCTTGCCTTCGCCTGTCATGAGCAGCTGTGGCGACTTGGCCCCATTCGCGTAGAAATCGCGCTGCTGATCCTCCATTGCGACAGCTACGCCCGCGCTTTTGGCAGCAAAGGCAATCGGCGAGAGACCTACGAGTCCATTGAAGCCGAAGCCTTTTAGGTGGAATATTTCAGACTGCTTGAAATCCGCGTACTCGCTGTCCCGGCGGTAACGGTAAATAACTTTCCGACCCTCAAGCCTCACGTCCATATTTGCCGACAGCAGCGGGATCAGGCTGATTACGTCACCGACGCTGTTGCGCTCGATCAGCGCATAGGCGTTTCCGTAATAGCAAAGCTGCATAGTCATTGACACCCGAAAATCGAAGGCTGTCATGAACGAGTTAGGGCTGTAGCGCAGAAGTCGGGCCAGAGGATTTTCCAGGCCGACCTTCTTGCGGTCGTCGCCGTTTGTTTCGAACACATCCAGCGGCATACACGCCGTTACGCTGCAGATCAGCCGCACACATGCAAACACAGTGGATATTTGTAGCGATCGCTCATCATTGACGACCGAGTCACCCACGACACCCTGGGCTGATACCGGGCCTGTCTGCGAACCCTTTTCAGGGGTGACCAGGCGGCCGCCGACAAAGAAGCTCGCCATACGCGCCCAAAATGGACTGCGGGTACGCAGGTCGATGCTGTAGTCGGTATCTGCCATTACATGCTCATCGGTCTGGAGAGGAAGTCGTCGACAGAACCTTGCACCTCAGCATTCGCCAGGATGCGGCCTATCGTCATGATCAGCGCGACGGCGCCGTCGATCTTGTTGTCATCACCCTGTTTAATGGGGCGCACGACGTCATCATTACCTGGCAAGTGCTTGCCAATAACGTTACCGATACACCACGTCATGATCGGGTTCCCGTCGTGATGGAAGCGCCCAGCCTCGATCGCGGCCTCCAGCTCTTTCATCGGGTCCGACATGTTGGTGTAGTTCTGCGTGATAGTGACCGGATTGAATCCTTGGTCATCCAGATCGTGGCTTAACCCCGTAGCACCGTGCGGGTCAATCGGGCACTCACGCACCGGGGCGTGATGATTTGCCTCCTTGGTATCCTCAAGGATCTCGCGGTAGTCAACCTCGGCTCCGTCGGTCACTTCCAAATGCTTGGAGTGAATCCACGCCTGGAAGCGTTCCGCCATCCGCTTGTTGTCGGTGTTGAAGGCGGTGTCGTAAGGAACCCAAAACTTCGGCGCAATGCTGTAGTAGTGGTTCTTCCCATCAATGACGCGCCAGAACAACCTGGCCCTAGAGTTCATGTCGAGCTTTCGAGCCAAGTCGAAACCGGCGATCCACTCCTGCCCCTCGAACTGCTCCAGAGTCAGCGATGTGTCTTCGCACGCCTTCCAGCTTTCCATGTTGTAGAAGCCGGCCTTGGCGCTTACCCAGAGGTTGAGGTGTTTCGTTTTGAATGTGTTGGCGAAGCGCGCCGACCGGATAGCCCGAGCCTGCTGACTTTCCAAGTACTCCTGAAACACCGACACGCCGTGGTTCGGATTGGCTTTGGCCAGCATCTTCGGATCGGTCCAATCGTCGCCCTCGTCGAGGGTCCAGATCCAGCCGAACAACTCTTCATCCGGAACAGTGCCGGCCAGCATCTCCACGACCTGGCGGCGCTTGTCGTAGCACGGGCCTTCAATGTCAGCACCGGCAGTGGTGATGATGAACATCAATGGCTGACGTCGCGCGCCCATGCCGGTGAGCATGGTGTCGTACTGGGCCGACGTTGGGTGCTCGTGGTATTCGTCGACGATGGCGCAGCTTGGCGAAGCGCCGTCGCCCGGGTTTCCGATCAAGGGTTCGAACCGGCTGAAGTCGGATGGGATATTCATGTTCGAGGCGTTCACCTCGATCCCAGCGGCCTGAATCAGCATCGGCGACTTGCTGACCATCAACTTGGCAGGACGGAAAACTTCCCACGCTTGCTTCTCCGTGGTGGCACCGGCATAGACCTCGGCACCGAATTCGCCATCAGCAACGAACATGCTGATACCCACGCCGCCGGCGACAACAGACTTGCCATTCTTCCTGGGCACTTCCCAGTAGCTTTCACGGAAGCGGCGGTGGCCGCCCTTCTTCTTGACCCAGCCAAATGTCACAGCCAGGCCGAATAACTGCCAGGGCTCCAGCGTGATCAGTTGACGCTTGAATGCCCATTCGCCCTTGGTGTGCGGGAGCAGCTGCATCAGTTTGAGTTTTTTCTCGGCCTTTGCCGCGTCGAACTTGAAACGGAAGCCGCGCTTGCGGCTGGCCGCCAGATCGTCGAAGTGGCGCTGCACCGCCTGGTGTATGTAGCGGCACGCTGGAACCTTGCCGCGGAGCAATGACCTACCCCACGCCGTTGCCTTGTCGACATTGGGGTGGGCAGATTTGGTCATCAGGTTCTCAGCAGGCTGGCAAATTCGTTGGTTTCTTTCTCCTTGTTACCGCCGATCAGTCGTGTCCGGCTGGCGGGGTCCAGGCCCAGCATCGAACCGAATGTCACCATCTGGCGCATCGTTTCGTTCGCGGCGGTAAGTGCGGGGTTCTTCATCGGCCCGCCGGTGGCGCCGGTAACGACGATGCCATGCAGCTGGATCGATTCCTGGGCAAGTCGCCAGTTGTCGTAGGCGCTACAGAACGCCTCGACGTTGTGCAGATCAGTGATCGCCACCACGTTCTCGCGCAGCAGCTCCGGGACAATCATGTTCCACATGGTGGCGGCCCGAGGGGTGAACCACTCCGGCGGGTCGATCTGGGTGATCTTGGAAAACTGCGGCTCGGCTGTATTCAGCGCGCGCTTGCCAGGGTTTCCGGCGAGTGCTTTTTTGGCCGTTGGCTTGGGTTTGCGACCACGGCCGGCGACCGTGGCGGTGCCTCCCATCGCGCAACTCCTGAATTTTTAATTTCGCGGGTGTAAGAAAATGATTGGGCGGACGGTCTAGAAGGCAAAAGCTCTGGACTTTTGACCCTCCCCCACCCCAAAGGTGAGAATTAGTCTCATTTGAGCCATTTTCACTGCATTTTGCACGATTTTCTGCTTGGGTTGCCCCAACCACCGTCTTCTGACGCTGTTTTCGTGCTGTGGCAGCTGCGGCACAGCGACTGCCAGTTGGTTCGATCCCAGAAAAGCACCATGTCGCCTTTGTGAGGGATGATGTGGTCAACCTCAGTGGCCGCTACCACCTCGCCGCGTCGATCATGCTCAGCGCACAACGGATGGCGGGCCAAGAACCCCTTGCTCGCCTGCTGCCACTTGTAGCCATAGCCTCGCTGGTTGCTGCTCTCACGCTTCTTGTCAGCCAGCTTGGACGCCTCGGCCTTAGCGATCTCTGCATGCTTATCGCAGTAGCGGGGGTTGCGGGTCAGAACATTGCAGCCCTGGGCATTGCAAGGCTTCTTTGGCCTGGGCGGCATATTCAAGGATTCCTGTTTGGTAGCTTGAAGTCAGTCACCCGATCAGCTATCGACCTGATCTTCTCCACACCCAGGAAGCCAACCCAGCCACCGGCGAAGGTGGCCATGCTCTGTGGCAGACCGAAGAAGTCCAGGCCACTGATGATAGTCAGCGTCAGACCGCCGCAGATCGCGCCCTCCACAAGCATCTGGCGGCGCGTACCGCCTCCGTAGGTGATGCGCAGTACAGCCATCGCACAGGACAGCGCAGCCGCATAGAGGATTGGCGAATGCTGGCTTAACCACGCAAGCGCAATCGCCCAGGTGTCTGGCTTGTCTGGCATGTTCGACATCTCAGGTTCCTCCCTTTCGGGGAGTGAATAGATCCGGCCCCAGCAGCACTCCCGGCCATAGCAACGGGTTTGGTGGAGCCGAAAACGAAAAAGCCCCGCACGATGGCGGGGCTTCAGGAAGTATTGCGTTGTGGGTAATGCGTGGTGATGCCTATCTATATCTATTTCGACATTTCACAGTCTTCAAACATCGGTGTTTTGATAACGTCGCCTGCGCCAGTGCAAATAACACTGACTGTGACACCCTTCTTGAGCGTGGCCATCACCGAAATACTCGACTTATCAAATTTGAACTGAGGCCCCAGAAACTGGTTCGAACCGGCCAGAACAAGGTAAGGGTTCCCACGAAAGTCGGTGTTGATGTCAGTAATGCGGCCCGTGACTTTCACGCGCTTACCCTTAAAAAGCGCATCAGCGGCCACAGTATTGTCGTCGTAACTCTTCGCCACTTGAGTGGACGTGTATGTCTTGAGTGGCTCAGCAGGAGCAGAGGCAGCAGCAGGAGTGGCAGTAGCAACAGAACGACTACCCGCACTCGGCGGAGCAGGAGGAGCTGCAACAATCACCAAGATACACAAGATTAGCCAGCCAAAACCTACCACACGAGAAAGGACAGAATGCCCTTTTCGGAGCAGAAACCAGGCAAAAATAATCGGGAAAAACAGAATACCGATTCCAAGAAGGAAGCCAACATTCCGTTTAGCGGGCACATTCACATCGCTCATATCGCTCTCCGTGGCGATCAGTTAAGGCTGACATTCTGGGGCCGCGAATATCAAATTGCCATACAGATCGATCAAGTCGCGTCAGAAGAGCGTCTTATATAAGAGGGTGGAGCTGGGCAATCCACAAAAAACCCAGCAGGCCGGGCCGGACATTGAGAAATCCGTATAGCTTAAATCTTGAATATTTCTACCTGGAGCTGCTCGATCAAGTCATGCCCCGACCAGCTCAATCTGTAGGTACGCATGCCGGTTGCCTCTTCAATTTCTGCGGCAATAAAACCTCCGCTCAAAAGTAGATTCAGATGGTAAAAATCTGCCTCGTCGAATCTATCCTTTTCCCGATTCGCCTCAAGGTTTCTCTCGTCGACTCCACGCAGGCCTTCTAAGTCCTGAATGTCAGTCAATAACCCCAAGACTAGTCTCTTGTCGCGCTCCATTGCTTTTCCTCGATACAGAGCAGGGACAACCCCTGATCACGTGACGAGAGTAGCACGCACGAAAAAGCCCGACTCGAAGGCCGGGCTTTCTATGGGGGTGTCGCGCTTGAAAAGCTAAACACGGCGCCATGAAAACAGGTGTTTATCCGCGTGGAAAGCGATTTCTACGCGGCCTCACGAAACACCTCAATGGCGCAGTCGACCCAAGCCACGCCGGCCTTGATCAACTCTCGCGCCTTGGCTTCTCCCATCTCATTTTCTCGAGCAATCCGAAGTGCCGGCCACTTCGCTCCGAAGTACAGCCAGATGAAGTTGCCCATCTGTGCGTCCCGGGTGGCGAGCTTAGCCACCGCACGATCCACTACCAGAGCTACGTCGTCCGTGACGCAATAGTTCTTGATGCCGCCCTCCGTGACGTTGTTGTCGCGGATCAGAGCGTACAGCGGCGACACGTACCGAGGCACGCCCATCCCGTCCATCCGCCACCAGCCCCATTGCTCCAGCAGGTATTCAGTATCGCCCAAGGGCTTGTCGACATACGTGCGCTTCTTCATGCGGCTTTCCTCGGATCTGGATCACTCAGGCCAAACAGGTCGCGAAGCAACCGGTCAGCGGGTTTGTTTTTGGCGTTCCCCTCGATCAGCCAACGTTGGCCGAAATCATGAAAGCCGATCTGCACACGACTGCCGTGCCAACTAGCGACCATGTCTAGCAGGTAAGCCAGCGCATTCGGCCCGCCGACTTTGACTTTGGCCAACTCCTCGCCGGCGATCTTCAGAAATCGCCGCTCTAAGTCGCTCATACATTTGCGCGGCAATGCCGCTGTGACGTTACTCATTGCCGTCTCCTAGCTGGTGGTTTGGCGTGGCCTGGGTGTTGCCTTGTACTAAAAACCTCCTCCTCGGAAGTGGATACTGATTCACGCTGGAAGCCTCGCTATTCATGGTTTCAGCGGGTAATGCCTCGCCTTCCTGTCTCGCAAATGTCCCACCGTGCAGCGCCTCGAAGCCTCGTTGATCGAGGTAGGCGTGCCAGGTCTCCAAGGCCTGCCTCTTGAGCTGCTCGGCCGCCGTATGGATGTAGGCCTGGTCGAGATCCTTCATGGCATGGTTCAGCAGCAGCTCCCCGACCATGTAGTCGACGCCCAGGTCAGTCCAGGCCGTACGGGCCACCTTGCGCAAGTCGTGACTCGACCATTCGCCGTGGGCCAGGTGCGTGAACAGGGTGCTGGCCTTGGTCGCGCTGAGGGCTTGCCCAGAGCTGCCCGGGAACAGGAACTGCCCGGTGTAGCCCTTACCCTGCTGCACAAGGCGGTACCGCTCGATCAGCGCCAGGGCCTGGGCCGTCAGCGGAAGCGTGTGTGCCGCCTTGGTTTTGGTGTCCGCCGCCGGGATGAACCACTTGCCGGTGCTGGTGTTGACGTTCTTCCAGCGGGCCAGCCGGGTTTCACCGAGACGCGTGCCGTGACAGAGCATCAGCCCCGCCAGCACACACGCCGCCGGCGATTCGTCGAACTGGTCGGCCAGCAGATCCAGCAGGACAGGCACGTCATCAGAGTGCAGCCGCGCCGCCTTGGCCTTGATCTTGGTCCGTACGAAGTCGGTGAACTCCAGGCCGGCCAGCGGGTTAACGGCCAGCAGGTCAAGGCGGTAGGCCTGCCGCACAGCCACCCCCAGGACGCCCCAGACCGAGCGCACGAACGACAGGGCGTAACGCTCCTGCATCGGCATCAGCAGCAGTCGGTCAATGACCGGCCTGTTCAGCCCAGCCAGCGGCAGTTGACCCAGGCGTGGCTGCAGGTGCCGCTTCAAAGCCGACTTGGCACTGGCCTTACGTTTCTCGGACAGCGCCCGGTCGCGCGTCATGCGATCCAGGTACCAGGTCAGCAGCTCACCGACCGTAGACCAGTTGGTGGCCGTGGACTTCGCCAAAGGATCAGCCGACCGGCGGGCCAGGATGGTCGGCAACGTTGCCAGCATCGCCTTGGCGTTGATGTCCGGATAGTTGCCAGCCTTGCCCCAGGACTTGCCCACCACGACGTGCCACGAGCCTTTGGCGCGATCCACAGTGGAATACCGGAACCGGAGAGCTGGGTGCCGTGGGTCGCGCAACTGGCGAACGTCGCCGGCTTGGTGGCGGCGGATCTCGGCGTCAGTCAGCTGAACGTGCACGGTTTTCGAAGCGCTCATAGGCTGACGCTCCTAACTTCCAGATATTCCTGCGGGACCATGTCATTGCGCGCCTGCACCGAAACCGCGAACCGCCAAGCTCGATAAGCCTCGGCTGGTGAACTGCCAACGCCAGCCCATGGATGTTCCTGGTGAAAGCACCAGAAGGTTCCGCTTCGCCCGGTGATCGTCGCCTTTGGAAGTCGACCGGTAAAGCCGATCTTATGCCGTGCCAGCCATCCCTCAACAGCGGGCCAGATGATCGCCTGCTCGGCCTTGGAAAAGTCGCCTTTGCCGCCATTGCTGTAGACCTCGGCCAGGCCGTAGTCCTGGTTGGCCACCCACAGCATGAACCCGCTGGGGGTGTGGATCAGCTTGTAACCCTTGTGCGCCCATGCCCAGTCCAGCGGAAAAAGGCGAACCGACTCGGCGATGCGTTCGGCTTCGGGGTGCCGAGGAACTTCAATAATCTTCATGCCGGGCTCTAGCGTGAAAGCCTCACCACGCAGCGCTGCTGCATGGGCCTTCTCGATCTCTGGCTTCCGCCCCAGTAAACGATCAATCAGATTAAAATTTCTCATCGTTCCTCCTCCCCTTGTACTTGCTGGCGAGTGGGCGGCCCATCTCGACCTCTTCCTCTGATGGATACGGGTTGCCGATAAGCTCAACAAACCGGTGATAGGCGCCCTGGTGCTGCACGCGGCATGAGCCCGTTGGCCCGTGCCTGTTCTTGTCGACGATCAGCTCTGTGACGCCAGCCTTTCCGGCGTCGGATTCACCATCGCGATGCACCAGGATCACCACGTCAGCGTCGGCCTCGATCTGCCCGGAGTCGCGCAGGTCGCTTTTGGTCGGGCGCTTGTTGGGGCGATTGCTCGGGCCTCGATTGAGCTGGGCAAGCACCACGATGGGCACCGCCAGCTCTTTTGCCAGTCGCTTCAATCCTTTGCTGATCTCGGTGACCGTTTCGTATCGACTCGACGACTTGTTTTCGCCGTTGACCAGTCCGATGTAATCCAGGGCGACGAATGCAAGCCCATGCTCCCGCTTTACCGTTCGGCAGATCTGGCGAATATCCCGCAGAGTGAGCGATGAGTCGTCACAGAGGATCAGCGGGGCATCCATCAACTTGTTCACCGCAGAGGTCAGCCCAGGCCAATCAGCGTCGACCATCGAGTGCCCTTCGCTGATATGCTTCAGCTGGACGCTGCCGACCGAGGCTAGAGACCTGTTCGTCAACTCCACATCCGTCATTTCCAGCGAGAACACCAGGGCCGGCTCCTTTTTGACCAGCGCGACACGCTCAGCAATACCAAGCCCCAGAGTGGTCTTGCCGCTACCAGGCGTCCCAGCCACTACGACCACATGACCAGGGCAAATGCCTGGGATGAATTCGTCCAGCGACGGCAGCCCCGTGTCGAACCCGAGACTTTCCGTACGGTTGAATCGACGATCTACGCCATCGATTGCCTCGGGCAGAACGTCCTTGATGAAGCGATACCGGCGGCGTGAATCAAGCCCTTCCGCCTCAAGAGATACCCAAGCCTGCTGGCCTTGGCTAAGAACCTCGTCCAGCGGCTCGCCATCAATTAGGCGCTGACTCATGATTCTCGCGGCAGCGATCACTCGGCGGGCAACGGAGCGCTGCTTGACGATCCGGCCGTACTCATCAAAGTTGGCCGCACTGGGCGTGTTCTGCACGAGAAGCCCAGCCACCGCCAGTGAGCTCTGCCTGTCAGCAAGGTACGGGCGTGCCTCGCAAATCGTCACAACGTCGACTGCCCGACCCTTTGAGCGAAGCCCCGAGATAACCTCAAACAACTCCGCGCACGCTGGGTGGTGGAAGTCCCCCACCGAAAGTTTTCCACCAGCATCATCGATCAGATCGGGGTGCTGAATCATGCTGCCAATGAGCGCGTATTCCGCCTCATGGCTGTAGAGCGCCGAGTCAGGAACCTCTTGGTAGGACGGTGGGGCATCAGTGGTATCTGGGTAATCAATCATGCAGAGCCTCCCGATCGTGCCGACTTCCAGGTGAATGGCGCCAGCAACCCACCGTTTTCACGCAGACGGTCAGCGGCGCGCGGGCCGATGAAACTGTGCAGATCCTCCGGCTTCTGATTGCTCACCAGGATGGTCGGTTTGACCAGTTGGTAGCGGCGGTCAATGGTTTCGTGCAGCAGGCTGGGTGTGAAGTCCTTGCCGGGGCGCACGCTATGTACGCCAACCTCATCGATCACCAGTAGGTCGACAGAAGACAACTCGTTGATCAGGTCCGTCTTGGAAGGCCCCGAGTTGCTGCGGAAGCTGTCGGTCACTGCCTGGGTGATCGACTCGGCGGTGACGATCAGGCCGGTACATCCGTGGATGCCGACGACGTGCTGCAGGATCGCGCAGGCCAGGTGCGTCTTGCCGGTACCAATCTCGCCCATCAGCATCAGGGCGCGGCCGGCGGTCAAGTGTTCCCCGAAGCCCTCGGCGTATTTGCGGCAGATGCTCAGCGCGCGCTGCTTGGCCTTGTCGTCGCCCGTTACGTAGCTATCCAGGCTGCACTTGCGAAAGCGCGGCGTGATGCCGGTGGCTATGAGGTCGCTGTTGAGGCGCTCAGCTTCGACCTGAGCCAATGCCTGCAAATGTTCCTCGCGATCCTTGGGTGTGTTGTACAGCGCTTGCCAGCGGCAGGCCGGGCAGGTGTCGAGCTTCCAGGATCCGTCGAACTGCTCGACCAGCGACTGCTTGAACGCTAAGTGCCCAGGGATGCCGCACAGCTTTTCACGGGTCTCAGCCAGTTCCGGCGTCATGATGAATTTAGAAACGGTCACTTGGGTAGTCCTCCTGGCGGTGGGTTGGCACGCTGAGGACGGCGCTTTGAAGATTGCCGCTGTTGGCGCCAGCGCCTGGCAAAACCTTTTCAGGGAACAAACCTGTCCAGCCGTTGCTGATTGATTGGTTGATCACCACATCTGGGCTGTGATGCCCCTCAAGGGTTTTTGCCTGCCGGGCGCAGGTGGTGGCGGTGAGTGACTTACGAATCTCCTTGCGGTGCTGGCACCAGTCGGTCCAGACCTTCTCGGACACGTTGGCTGGCTTCGCTGTCAGAGGATCGAATTTTTGTGACTTCTTAGCCGCCGAGGGAGCTTTAGCGACCGTTGGTTTACTCCTTGATCCAGTAGAAGAATCCTTTATTAAGTAGTTGTCGGTTTTCCCACAGTTCGGAAAACCCACACTACGGTCAACCGAAGTGTGGGAAACCTGTAGGTTCGGTTCGTAGTGCACGATCACTCGGCGACCGAGCACTTTACCGGTGCCCTCCTCGCGCATGATTTCATGCGTAACCAGCCCGAGATCCTTGAGATAGCCCATCGCCTTCGAGTAGCGGTCACGACCGATGGAGAAACGCTCTTGCAGGAACGAGCCAATCACCTTCCAGTCGCTGGACCGGGTTTGAAGAAAAATCCAGATGGCCAGCGCGTCAGGGTTGACGATCATAGCCACCACGTCATTGCTAACTGAGGCATACGGTGCCTGCTTGGCGTACAGGATGGTTGGCGTGGCCTTTTCCACGTTCACAGGCTTGGTCATACGTTGAGCTCCCGCGTTACACGGCGCACGAAGTCGTCATAAGCCTCAGACATGACGAACCCCTGCGCTTCCAGAGCTTCGCGGTAAGCCTTTGCCGATCCGTACAGCACCCAGCGCTCGCGCTCGGGCAGATCCTTGAAGTGGTCGTAGGTTGGCCAAGGTCCTGCAATTATCGGCGCTGTACGAGCCTCCTGGGGGGGGGCATGAGGGTTTGTAATGGTCATTGCAAAGTCTCCCCAGCCGGACGGACGAACAGTTCCTCGTCAGGCTCGCCTGGCATCTTGCCGCCGGACAATCGCATTATCAGCACGGTGAGGGCGTTGCACGAATTGATCATCGAGGCGTGCGCGTTCCAGACTGTGTCGTCATCAGGATCAGTGCAGGCCAGCGACTCATGAGCGAAGTTCGTTCCGTTGCTCGCCATGCAGGCCAGCGTCAAGTCATCGAACTGCTCAAAGTGCGGCTCATTGAGGATCGCGAGCCGCTCAACGGCGACAGGCGGGACATCACCAGGGAACTCCAAGGGGAATTTGGAGGCGGTAATACCCTGGACCAGCGTCTCGCGCGGAATTCCCTTTGCTTGCAGGACAGTGCTCAAGGAGAGGAAGCAGGCGAGCGCCACCATCTCGGTTGGATGCCCTTCAGCCTTAGCGTGACCAACCACCAGCGGCAGCAGGTCACCCAGCACGAATACCTCATGGGTAGCCATGTCGTTGGATGCGCCTTTCTGGATTGGCTTTTTCATAGCGATCGCTCCAGGCGCTCGACGAGCATGCGCATCTTGCGCTTCAGCTTGGTCGTGAGGTCGCGCTGGGTTTTCCACCGGGTGTAAGCCACATCGGTGAAAGCGATCACTCCTTCGAACTCCTTGTCGTAAGGGTTCACGCGCTTATTGGTATCGGCGAAGGGCCGCCCGTAGGCATCGAAGTACACGCGGTACATGGTGTTCAATTCGCGGCGCAGCGAGTTGCGCTTGGTCTCGGCCAGTTGATACTCAACCGCCGACTCGGCGATCTTGATCATGAGCTGCTCTTGGGAAATCTTCATGCTTGTTCTCCGTCGGCGCCAAACAGGTCAGCCAGGTCAATTTGGTAAACGTCCATCCAGGCAGCGGCGGGCCAGGCGATGACCGAGCCGAAGGTGGGATGAATTACGTGAGGGGCGTTGATGCCACGTGCCTGGCACCACTTCTTGAGTGGGCGCCAACCGCTCCTGCCGAACTCGCGGCCGAGGGCCTTCTCTACGGCGACGATGGTTGCCTGGGTGACACCCATGCCAAGCAGCTCCCTGAGTTGGCGAGCCTCACGGACGGCGGCACTTGCCGTGGCCATCGCCGTTGCCTCACGGCGCGAACCGATCTCGGCTTTGGTTTCGATGGCGTAGTCGCGCTGCTCGATTGCCAGCTTTTCGGAGCGTTTAGATTCCAGCAGGTGTTCCAGGGCGCCGATGTAGTCAGCGGGCAATGCCGGGGCACGCTGGTTGCGCTGCTGGACCATCTCCCAAAACTCGCGCACCAGCTTCTTCTTGAAGGCCCGGACAATGTCCGTGTTACGCATGAAGGTCAGCAACAGCGTGGATTGAGGCTCGTTGAGAATCGCGTACTCGGTGTCACCACCGCCGTGCTGGCCGACCTCTCTTGGTCGGATTTCAAATCGGACCAAGCCGAAGTCCTCCAGGTCCGACTGGTACCGCCTTGCCAGCACGATGACGCTCGCGTGATCGTTGAGTGTGCCCTCAGCAATTGCCAGGGTGGTGGTGACGGCGTCGCCGTCTTTGATCGTGACGATGGTCATTGGCAACTCCTGACGTGAACCGCGTCGTGAGCAGCGCCAGCGTGACGGCTCTTCCAGAAAAAGTTGCCGGTTGCGAAAGTGATCGACTCAAGACGGGCTTCGATTTGGGTGGCAAGAGGGTTGCTCCAGCCACCGTCGAGCGTTGGGACGATCTGAGCCAAAAGAATCGTGCGCAATTCGTTGAAGGTGGCGCGGGCGTCGTTCATCCGCGCCATTTGCTCGGCAGTGACAACGGCGTTATCCAGCAACTCGCCATGGACAACCAATACGGCAGGGAGCTTATTCATGGACGCACCTCCGAATTCCGCGCCACGTTTTCGAGTAGCGCAGAACGTGGCGCAGGAGCAAGGGCCGCGATCTTTTTGATCTGCTCAAACGCTGTGTCGAGAGTGGCACCGCCGGAGTCGTCGAAATACTTCACGAGGTCGGTAAGTACGGGCACATCAGCGCCGCCACCAGTATCAACGTCGCGAGCGATGGCGCGAGCGATGGCCGCAACCCAATTGCAGATGTCAATGTGCGCAAGGATCTGGAATTCAGCCTCTTCGATCAGGTCTTTGATTTGCTCTGCATTGGTATTCATGCCTGGTCCCCCACTGCAATTTCTGCGCGCAGGCCGTAACGAACCTGCTGAATCAGCGCGTTCGCGGTGCTGGAAATGTGAGCCAGCGCCCGAAGTTCTGCGCAAGTCACCGGATCACCGTTGTTATTGGTGCTGAAGTCCAGGCGATCGCAGAGGGTGGTCAAAGCGAGGTTGAAGTCACTGGCAAGAGCGAGTGACTGCTCAATATCTCCGCCCGCATGGAGCTGGAACAGGTCGTTATCGATGCCGCCGAAGTCGATGCTTTTGAGCGCTACGGCTTGCAGTTGCTCTTTGGTAATCACTGGGCACCGCCTTGGCGTTTAGCCGCAATCACGGAACCGATAGTCGAATCCATCAACGCCCTTGAGCTCTCAATCAGAAAGCGAAGTCCATAGATAGCGTTCGTCTCGAGCCCTTCGTCAATGAGAGCGGTCATAATCTCCTCGACAGAGCCAAGCAACATTGAGGCGGAATTCAAAGCATCCTCGCAGTCCTGCCCAGGCTGAACAGCAAGCATAGGGCGCGAGTGATTACCTTCAGCACTAACGTCCTGATGATAAAAATCCGAATGAGTGGTAAGCAGCGCCTCTTGCACTACTGATTGGGTGGTGCTATTTTTTGGGTGCATTAATTCGCTCTCCAGAACGAAAGATTCAAAGAAGTCCCTTGCAGGGGACTGATTAAGAAGCCAGCCTCGACAGCTGGCTTTTTGCTGTCTGGGATTTAACCGGACAGCAAATACAGGGATGGGCAAACCTTCATGACGAGGCCTGCAAGCCGTGGTTTTCTGGGTTGTCCAGGGCGAGGATCATCTGCAGCTGGTTACGACCGCGTTCAACCTCGGCGATCAAGCCGGGCTTCTCACGTTTCCATTCAGCGAGATCGCGGCCACTTGCACTTGCCCGCGACTGACGATCATCAAGTCGTTTGCAGGCGTGGTTGAACCGCCCCATTGCCGACGGAAAACCACGGAGCAGCGCATCAATCTGCGTGTCGCACCAGACAGCAAAGTCGTCATCGAGCCATTGCGCGAAACGCACGCCCAATTTCGGATGCAGCCACGTTCCTGCCTTGCCGCGCCCCCGGACAGTCTCGACAAGTTTGAGGTCCGAAAATCGGACCTCATTAGCAAGGTGCCTGGTCATGGCTGCCATGTAGCTCTTGGTGCTTGGGAGCTCCAGCCATTTGATGGGTTTCTTGCCGAAGCGTTTTGCTACTTCGGTGGCATTGATCCAGCCGTCAGTGTTAAAGCGCACCAGCTGCCCTTCGAAATCGAGGCGGATGACGTTGTTCATTACGCCAACTCCGTACTACTGGATGGATTCACAGCACCGACAGTGGACTGACCTGTAAGTGAGATCTGGCGTAGATTTGTGTCCAAGGTAGGCGAGGCTTCAGCATCGCTTGAAGCTATCGACCTTGAATGCATATCCAGAATTGCTTGACCCGTTGAGAACCGGATATCACCGCCTTTCGCCGCACGGTTAATCGTCGGCTGACTGACGCCTATGTCGCGTGCAATCGCGGATTGTGAAATGCCTAGCGCAGAGAGGGCGCGGATTGCCTGTTGAGGATTCATATCGCAAACCTATTCGCATTTGAATTTTTAGAATACCCAAGCGAATAGATACCCGCAATACAATTACGAAATTCATTTCCAAGTAGGTTTGCCGCATGACCACAAAAGAAAACATGTCGATTGGCGATCGGATGCTTGCCGCTCTCCACAAGAAAGGGTGGTCGTTATCTGAGCTATCGCGCCGAACTGGAGTCCCACAACCTACCATCCACAGAATTGGCGCAGGGGTATCCGCGAACCCTCGACGAGAGAGCATTGAGAAAATTGCCAGGGCGCTTGGCGTCAGCGCGGAGTGGCTGTGGACCGGGAGGGAGGGGATACCCTCCAAAACTACTTCTGCCGATATTTCAGACATCAGCCTTTGGGATGAAAACACACCTCTAATGGATGATGAGATTGAGGTTCCTTTTCTACGCGAGGTTGAACTGGCGGCCGGATCCGGGAGATTCGCAATTGAGGAAGACCAAGCCGAAACTCTCCGTTTTCGGAAAAGGAATCTCCGCGAGAATGGCGTACAGTTCAATCAAGCTAAGTGCGTAACCGTCCGCGGCAACAGCATGATTCCAGTGTTGCGTGACGGTGCCACAGTGGGCGTAGATCTAGGCAAGACAAGTCTTGGTGACATTGTTGGCGGCGATCTCTACGCCATAAATCACAACGGACAACTGCGCGTTAAGCAGGTATTTCGGCTCCCTACCGGGCTCAGATTGCGAAGCTTCAATCGCGATGAGTATCCAGATGAGGATTATACTTTTCAGGAAATACAGGATCAGCAGATAGCCATCCTTGGACATGTTTTCTGGTGGGCAATGTACGCAAAATAGCAGACCGCATAAAATCTATTCACTTTCGTATTGACTGAATAAATTCATTCCCGCATAGTTCGCTCCATCGCAACCCGCATGGAGCTACCAGAATGACCACCACCATCAACTTCGCAGGCTTCACCGGCTTTTTGGGCCGAGGGGCAGCTCCGCGCGAGCTTCAGTGCTTGATGGCGGTGGCGTCTGGACAGACCTCGAAAGAAGCGGCCCGCGACCTGGGCGTATCGCCAGACACCGTGGACAAGCGCCTCCTATCGCTGACTACGAAGCTTGGTGTCACTCGCCGGGCAGCTCTCGTAGCGAAAGCGTTCTCGCTTGGATTGATCAAGGTAGCGGGCGTAATCGCCCCTAATCCCGAACCACAACATCAACAAGACGGCGACGAGTTCCAAGGCGTCTTTATCGCCTAACCCAAACCTGATTTTCGCGAAAGCCAACAACGCGGCCGGGATTCGTTCGGCCTGGAGAAAGTGAAATGACCTCAACACAATACGATTCCCGCACCGCCGACAAGTTTGTGGTCCGCCTTCCGGACGGCCTTCGATCTGCAATTGAAGCCGCAGCCCAAGCTGACGATCGCAGTATGAACAGCGTCTTCGTTAAGGCCACACGTCAGTATTTGGATGGCCAGAACCGTCAACAGATCCTGCTGGATACGTTGGCCAACACTGTCACCACCCCGATCGGGGTGAACTCAAATCCGAGTAATTCAAGCGATCTACCGGGAGGTCTTGTGCCGCCAGCGATCGGCGAATACTGGGCTGGACAGGGCGGCCTCTACGGTGGCCGCCGCGAGTACCCGGAAGGCCTCTGCTACATCATATTCGCCGTCACGGACGTGGGCCGGCATAGCTATGGCGAGTACGGCACCAACGTCGAGGCTACCAGTGGCATCGATGGGCGTGAGAACACCGTAATCCTGGTCAATCGCGAAGGTTCTCACCCAGCCGCCGACGCAGCATCTGCCTACACCTGCGACGGGCACAACGACTTCTATCTGCCCTCATCTGGCGAACTGCATCACGGCTACCTGTACCTGCCTGAGTCGTTCGAGAATGACTGGTACATCAGCAGCACGCAGCGCTCCGCCTACCTCGCCTACTACATGGCCTTTGGAGATGGCTGGCTCGACTTCCTCGTCAAGGTCAACGAGCGGCTCGCGCGCCCTGTCCGCAGAATCCTTTGCTAATTCAATAATTCATTTATTGCTTCTGCGGCTTCGGCCGCACTGGAGAACGCGCGATGAAACGCCGCCAAATATCACCCGCCGCCCTTCCCGCCATCGGCCAGCCGTTCTCTGGAGGCTTCTACGCGGGCCGGATCTACTTCGACGGCGCCGAGTTCGCGCTGATCGACGCCGGCCAGGAATTCGAGACGGCCGCGCACTGGTGGGACCACGAAGGCCCGCGCCCACGCATCCGTGGCGCCACGCACCGCTTTGACGGGATGGCGAATACCCTGGCCATGAGCGCCGAGGGCAGCACCATCGCAACCAAGGTGCTGGGCATGAACATCCGGGGCACCTGGGGCTGGCATATCCCGAGCATTGAAGAGCTGAACCTGATGCGGGGTAATCTGCTCCAGCTGCCAGATTGGAATCACCGCATGTGTGAGGCCGCGCCGCAGGCGTTCCGTGGCTCTCATCAGTATTGGTCCAGCAGCCAGAAAGAGAACGCGGCTACGGCCTGGCTTATGGGCATGTATCCCTGGGCGGTACCGGATACCAACTGGGTCAGCGGCTGCAACGGGATACGCCCAGTGAAGGTCCTGCAGATCAAGGCCGACGCTTTCGTGCATGAGCCATCGACCGATATTGCTACGAACGTAGTAGTGTGTGACTTGGGCGGACTGACCGCCAGCCCGGCGGTGGCCGAGGTGCTCGGCCATTTCATCAACGAAGACACCGGCCGCTTCTACGGGCGTACCGATGACCTGCTGGCCCAACTGGCAATGATCGCCGGGGAGGCTCGCCCATGAACAAGTTCCAGCGATTCGAACTCAACACCGCCGGCCGAGACTTCGCCGTTGGCGACGTGCACGGGCACTTCACCAAACTGCAGGCCGCGCTGGATGCCATCGGGTTCAACCCTTCCGTTGACCGCCTGTTCAGTGTGGGCGATCTGGTTGACCGTGGGCCTGAATCTGCCGATGTGGATACCTGGCTGGCCAAGCCATGGTTCTTCGCCGTCCAGGGCAACCATGAAGCGATGGTGTACGACGCCTATCACTTCGACCCTGATGGCCGCGCGGGCAACCTGCACGTCGCGAACGGTGGCGCCTGGATGCTGGGCCTGCCCTCTGTAGAGCGTGGCTGCTATGCCTCCCTGCTGGCCGACCTCCCGGTCGCGATTGAAGTTGTGACGGGTGAGGGGCTTGTAGGAATCGTGCACGCCGATTGCCCCTTCCCTGTTTGGTCGATGCTGCGCGATGCACTCAACGGCAAGATGCCCGGCCTGCTGAACGTGGATGCTGTTTGCCAGTGGTCGCGCAGCCGTATCACGGACGAAAACCATGAGGGAGTCAGCGGCGTGCGCGCGGTCATCGTCGGGCACACCCCCGTGCGCCAGCCGGCAATCCTCGGCAACGTCTACCACATCGACACAGGCGCCTGGATGGGTGGCCACTTCACGCTGATCGACCTGGGAGCCCTGCAATGCTACCCACCGGTCAATCCGAAACTGAACTGGGACTGGGAAGAACGGCCATGAAAACCATCATCACCTTGATCCTGCTGCTGATCGTTGGTCAGGCATCGGCCGGCGAGCAACTGATCGACGTCCAGCACGACAGCGCCCGCGGCGTCACTTGCTGGATCTTGAATAACACCGGTATCAGCTGCTTGCCGGACAGTTCGCTCCCACAGACGCCCGCCAGCACCACCACCGACGAAAGCCAGGCGGCACGGGCTTCTCTGGCAACTTCCATGTGCCAAAACGAGCAATTGACCGCCACCCCGCTCCCGCAGGAAAAGGGGCTCCAGCTATGAGTGTCCGCAACGGTACCAAAGGCCAACGCCTGATCGAGTTGTTCAACGCCCTGCAGCGCCGGGAAACCACATTCGGGCAGATCTACGCCATGTCGGCATCGTGCGGCATCGACGCGCGCCGGGTGCTGGCTGACCATTTTCAGCGGGGTGCAAGCCATGGGTAAGCAGTTTGAAACGGAGCGAGACCGTGCTGAGTATTGGAAACAGCGCGCCAAAAGTGCCGAAGGTCATCTGTTCGCCAGCGATTGGCGAGCCGCCGCCATGGAATTACACAAGTACTGCAGCTTTGAATCAACGCCTTGGGATCAGTTGACCGGATCCCAGCGCGCTCAGCTTGATAGCGCAGCAGGATCAGTCATAGGAGTGGTCAATGCTCGGCGTGACGAGCGCGCACCGAAAGGCTCAAGTTCCGATGAGGTGGCTCGCCTGCGAAAAGGCCTGACCGACGTGTTCAATCACGTCGAGGGCAACACCGAGTGCCTGGTGCGCGATCTGGTCAACTGGGGAACGCCCAAGATCGACCCCAACGACTTCTATGCCGAGTGCGAGACCATTAAGGCGATCGCACTGGAAGCCTTGAATACCGAAGAGGTCGCGACACAATCCACGGATAACGAAAACGTGTCGCGACACGAAGGCAGGCAGACATGAGCGCGGCTAGAGTCATAGAGTTTGAGGAGTTGCAGCGGATCACCGGCTATACGCGGCGTGCTGACGTGGAGAAGGCGTTGCGCGGGGAAGGAATACGGATATTCCTCGGAAGGAAGGGGCCTTGGACCACCGTCGACCTGGTCAACCAGGCGGGCGGCCTCAAGCCAATCGATCAAGAAAAGTATGACGCGGACATTATATGAAGCGAGGAAGGAAGCGCCAGCACAACCCGAACATCCCTGGCCATATTGACCAGGCGGCCCTGCCACGCTCGGTATATTTCGACCACCGCGGGGCGGGGTGCTGGTACATCCTGTATTTCAACGAAGCCGGCCGGCGCCAGCGGCAGAACCTGTGCGCGGGCAACGTTACGCTTTCGGAGCTTCACCGGCTGATCGAGGAACGCAACGGCGTAGACCGTGACAGCCTGCAGTACCTCTGTGACGAATTCCACAAGAGCGACCAGTACAAGGTGCTCAGCGAGAAAACCCACGACGACTACGTTTACTCCCGCGACGTGCTTCTGGCTTTCCCCACGAAACTTGGCAAGCCGCTGGGCGAGCTGGCGGTGCTCAAGTTCACGCCGGCGCTGATCCAGCGGGTAATCGACAAGATCGCCCAGGAAGGGAAGCCATCGAAGGCCGCACACGCCCTGCGCTACCTGCGCCGCGTGATGCAGTGGGGCCGTAACCGGGGGTTCGTGAAGGAAAACCCGGCCAAGGGCATCGAGTCACCGAAAGAGCGCAAGCAGCGCCGACTGCCGGACGACACGGCCATGGTCAACCTGATCAGGTTCGCGCAGCAGCAAGGCCAGCTCAAGAGCGGCCAGCCAGGGGCGTGTTCGCCATACCTCTGGTATGTGATGGAGATCGGGTACCTCTGCCGCCTGCGCGGTATAGAGACGATTACCCTCACCGACGAGAACGAGCTCGCCGAGGGTGTGCTGACCAACCGCCGCAAGGGAAGCCGGGACAACATCGTCCGTTGGTCGACGCGCCTGCGCGCCGCATGGGATGCAGCCAAGTCCGTCAGGACGGAAACCTGGGAGCGCAAGCGTGTTCCCGTGCCGATCCGCGCAGACCAGCGCTTCCTGATCATCTCGGCCACCGGCAGGCAGTTGTCGAAGTCAGGCCTCGACACAGCCTTCCAGCGTCTGATCGTCCAAGCGATCGACAAAGGAATTCTCACCGAGGAGCAGCGATTCGGAATGCACGACTTCAAGCGCAAGGGCATCACCGACACGGTGGGCACCCGGGCAGATAAGCAACAAGCGTCTGGCCACAAGGACGAATCCATGATGGACGTTTATGACTTGAGCGTACCGACCGTGAACCCTTCGGGCGATTGAGCAACTGATTAAACCGAAAGGTGCCCACAGGATTATCCACAGCCAGTCGGTAGAGAATGCTGGACATTCCACCAGGCTTTTCAGCGTACATAAAGACCTAAGAGGTGCGCAAAATATGACCCAAAGGCATGGCCCCGCGTACAATATAGCGCCTGAGGGCTTCATCGTTGCTATGTTGGGTAGCTGACTTGTAATCAGTAGGTCCCGGGTTCGACTCCTGGTGCCGGCACCATACAAGGTTCCATAGAAAGCTTTCAAAATCTCTGGAACCCCCGAAAAACCCGCCTTTTGGCGGGTTTTTTCGTTTTAGCTTTCCATCGGTTTCCGTCAGAAACTGGTGGATTCCAACCGTTTTAAGGGTAGAGTTTGGGATACAGGTCACTTCGATAAAAGGGAGTACCCTTATGTCGCGCACCACAGCTCCGCTCTCCGACGCAGCTTGCCGCTTGGCAAAACCTACAGACCGCGCCTACAAGCTTTTCGACGGCGATGGCCTCTACCTCCTAGTCCAACCCAATGGCCGCAAAGGCTGGCGGCTCCGTTACGTCAAACCTGACGGACGCGAAGGACTGACCTCGTTCGGCAACTACCCCGTCATTGGCCTCGCCGATGCGCGCCGCAAGCGCTTGGAAGTTAAGCGAATGCTGGCGGATGGCATTGATCCCATAGAGACCAAGCACCAAGCCAAGGCGGAAGCCGTGATCAAAGGCAGAACCTTTGAAAGCGTTGCGCTGGACTGGCACACGGAAATGTCGGCCAAGTGGGCACCAGGCCACTCCAAGACTGTGATGAGCCGCCTCAAAACCCACGTATTCCCGCTGATTGGCGCACGCGCCATTGTTGATCTCGACACCCATGACCTTATGCAGCCCTTGGAAGCGATCAAGAAGCGCGGAACGATCGACGTTGCTTTAAGGGTACAAAACTACCTGCAGAGCATCATGCGCGAGGCAAAGCGCCTCCGGCTTATCACCATAAACCCTGCTTACGATCTCGAAGGCTCGATCAAAGCCCCGCGGGTGGTACATCGCCCCGCTCTACCCTTATCGCGACTGCCGGAACTGCAAGAGCGGATCGACACCTATAAAGGCCGGGCACTTACCCGTCTGACGGTGATGCTGTCGCTGCATGTGTTTGTACGATCCAGCGAGCTGCGTTTCGCACGCTGGAGCGAGTTCGACCTCAAGCGCGGCACTTGGGAGATACCGGACACTCGACCCGCGTTGGAGGGAGTACCCTTTTCCACAAGGGGTACGAAAATGGCAGGGGATATCCATTTAGTACCCTTATCGCCGCAAGCAGCGGCACTACTCGAAAAAATCCATGCACTCACAGGCAAATTCGCATTGGTCTTCGCAGGTGATGCCAAACCCTGGAAACCCATGTCCGAAAATACCGTGAACAACGCGCTACGGACGATGGGATACGACACCAAAACCGATATCTGCGGGCATGGGTTTCGTTCGATGGCCTGCAGCGCACTGATCGAGTCAGGACTGTGGTCCGAGACCGCCATTGAAAGGCAGATGAGCCACAAGGAACGCAACAACGTCCGCGCCGCTTACATCCACAAGGCAGAGTTCATCGAGGAACGCAGGCTGATCATGAACTGGTGGAGCCGGTACCTGGAGGCCAACCGGCAGGAGCATGTCACTCCACACGAGTTCGCCAACCAGACCGGAGCGAACGTCACTCGCCTAAAAGCGAAACGTGGCGCAACCGAGTAAGCGCTCGGTCTTCATATCTCAGTGATCCGCTTGTCCACGCGGGTCCATCCAAACAGGGCTGCAAAGCCGCCCTGCTTGGATGGACCTCACTTAAAAAATCTAAAGCCCACGCGACTGTCTGTGGAAAACCACACTTTTCCACCGGTGGATAATTTCATCCACAGCCGCAGAACTCCCGAAAATTGGAGTCTTGACCCGAATTATCCACAGGCGTAGAAAAGATCGGGCAAAGCGCTGTCGTTGACAGCAACCCAGGTAGCCAGAACCTTTAAGGCTACGCCATACCGTGGTGGTTCCCCCAAAGTGCGATGAGCGTCCGGCGGCTCGCACGGTCACAGCGATGTGATGGATGCCTACTTTTATCAGTGTGCCCACTGCGGCAACTCATACCCTTTTATAGCTGCCCTGCAGCAACCTATTCGCTTGGCCATTTCATTGCGCCAACCTGCGCCCGTCTCTTTCTCCCGGAAAGAGACGGGCGCTCCTACCGCTGCTGGAGCCCAACTCGTACAAGGCTTTGCGGCATTCCCCCTTGTGACAATCGGCGTGACAAACACCGAGGTCACCAGCAACAGCAATGCAGATGATGCTGCCGCAGCCCAAGGAATGGGTTGCACCTGACTGACAGTCAGGCATGCCCCGGTCATCTCATCACTGCCTTCACCCGACTCAGGATCTCACGGCGCTGATCTCGTCAGCCAGTGCAGCCTCCACCCGCCCACTTCTTCGGAAGTGCTTAGGAGGTCAGATCATGAGATGCCCAAGCTCCCGGTCGTAAGGAGCCGCAAATCCCGCGTTAGTGGACAACCCTCACAGGTCGCAGGGGCCTTGATCCCTGATAACACTCAACATTCGTGGCGGGATGACGTGGGGATGGTTTTAAAGGTTTGGCTTCGAGAGGAGTTTGATCATGGCGTTGGTCGGTAATCGGGATGGGCGGAATTTTGGCTATGGGCGGCAGCTGAGTTATGCAGGACCACAAGCGCTCAAGGACCTGTTCGGTGGTGGGCATTACGGCACGGTCAAAGCGCATAGCGATCGGTGGCAAGCGTTTGTGCGCTGGTGTCGGTCGGACGATGGACCGGGGTTCAATGATGCGCGGCAAATCGATCGGCAGTCGTTGCTGGATTACGCCAAGCATCTGCGTCAGCAAGTTGAACGAGGTGAACTCGTCATCGCCACCGCGCAAAACCGGCTGTCCAGCGTGAACCGAACGATGGCCGCGCTTCGCCGTGATCAGCATGTGAAGGTGTCGAGTCCGAGCAAGGCGTTGGGAATGCGGCGCACCAGTGTTCGTCGTTCGGTGCCGCAAGGCCAAGACCGCGAACATGTGAAGAGGGTCGTAGAGGTGCTTTGCGCACACCAGCAGCCGCGTGCCGCGGCCATCGCTCAATTAGCGCGAGCCACCGGCATGCGCTTACGTGAGGCCATTTTGGCCGACCTTCCGCGCTTAAAACGTGAGGCCGAACAATACGGCAAGATCAACATCCAAGATGGCACCAAGGGGGGCCGCTCAGGTGCCTCGGCACCTCGCTGGATCAGGGCGGATGATCATATTCGCGAGGCGCTGAGATTCGCCGAACAGGTCTCACCCGACGGTAGCCGCAACCTACTTGCACCGAACGAAAGCTACCTCGATTTCCAACGGGGAATCGTCCGTCCTGAACGGGACATCCTCCATCAGCACAACCTCAAAGGCTTCCACGAATTGCGGGTAGCCTATGCGTGCGAACGCTATGAGCAAATCACCCACCATCCCGCCCCCATCAACGGTGGCCATTGCTATCAGCTCGACCGACGTCTCGATCAGGAAGCCCGAGTACAAATCAGCTATGAACTGGGGCACAACCGTATCGTCGTAGTGGCCGCTTACATTGGTGGTCGGGTATGAGCAAGGTATTCGATATGGAACTATTCCTGTCAGGCGTCCTGACCGGATCGCACACCACGCGCCAACGCCACCTGCGTCAGGCGAAGGCCATCCAAGCAGCAATCACTGATCGCTGGCAGCGGGACAATCCATGGACTTGGCAGAGAAAACACCTTGCGTGGTTTTTGAATCACCACCTAAGCCAGCACACTGAATCGACGCGCTATTACTATTTGCTGACCATGCAATTACTCACTCATCGCTTAGGAAAATCCTGGCGGTTCAGCCGCTAGACGAAGGTCAGAAAACAGCCGATTGTGTTGAAAAAGTCGGCTTGCCCAAAACGCTCGAATACTCATGGGTGAAAAGACCTCTTTTGCACGCTGCTACGTGAAATCCGAGTCCTGAACCTACTGCCAAAAATTCAGATTTCAATCTCAGGCGCGTACTTTTCCGCCGTGGAATTCTCAGTCGACTTTTTCAACAGAATCGGCCAGGAACCGTCAGTGGACACCATACTGGCAAAACGATAGCCTACAGCTAGAAATGCTCGAAAGGGATCGAATCGCCTATGTCGCATTTGAATGCGACATAGCGAGTCGCCCAATATAAGTTAGGGTACGTCAATACAGTACATGGATGGAACATGATCGATCTTGGAGCCACAGATTTTTATATTGACGTACCGAGCCTGCCACGGCAGGCATGAGTTCGAAAAATATTCGACTAAGTTGTTCGATGAGTGGGAGGCATATGTAGAAAAAGTATTAAAAATCCCAGATTATGCACTTGCGCTTGAAGTTGAAGAAGGCTCAATAAAAGGTGGGGCTAAAATTGCAGCAGCTCTTTACGCACTTTATATGGGTATAGGCCAATATGGCTCGTTCATATCGGGAGTTCAAACAATACAAGGCCAAATAAGCTCAATAGGCGATTTTCTGGCTACTCATGCGACTACGCCTTTCTCGTCCAATGAAGTCAAACCAAGAATCAAAAAACATAGTGGTTCTTTAGGCGAGTTACGACGATTATTTTTTAAAGTTCAGCAAGGAAAAATTACGGCTGAGCAAGCAATGCTTGAGGCTGAAGTCATATTCGGCGACGAAGCGAAATCCGAGCCAGATTTCATGAATAAAATGAAAAATTCATTTGAAAACACGCCTCTACTAGCAAAGCAATTAACATTACCTCTAAACCACTTTTGAGCAAGACGTGTTTCTACAAGTCAGCAATAAAAAGAGCCAACCAAGCTCACCGCGCCCTAAGCCAGAACCACCTATTGGCCAACAATTTCGCGTAGAGGTTTGGCGCGACTCAAAAAAAGAAAAAAGAAAGGTACGTGTAATACAATTGTGAAACATCAGCCCCCTAGCCTCTGGTTAAAATCGCTCGTTGGGACGGGCTAAAATCCGCTCATTAACGAGACGTCAAGTCACCACAATCCCGAGTTATAGATATGAATGAAAGCCAAAAAACAGAAGCCATTCTAAAAGATATTGATGAGTTATTCGTTTTCATCCACGATCTTATTGATGCGCAAAAACTGAATCTAGACGACCAGTACCAACGAATAAATTACACATACTTTAAAATGTTTTGCTGCCACTTCGAATCAATTTGTATATTGACAGCTAACAACCACTTTAGCTCAGCCATTTTGCTAATGAGAACAGTTCTGGAGCTATTTGTAAAAAGCTTTTATTTTGAGTTTATTGAAAAAGAAAAGGATTCCTGTGTAGAGGATTTTCTAGATGGAAAAAAGGATTTCCCAAACTTTTTTCTAATGACCAAAGCACTAGAAGAATATACGCATGTTTCATTTGGTGATTTTAAAGAATCATTCAAGCAGTTCACCAAAAGCGGCTTGGCAAGCTACGAAAAATTTTCATTCTTTTCCCACGGCAGAGGTGAAATATTAAAGGCATTCTACAAGCACAATAAAATCTCCTACACTACTGAACAAGTTTCAGATGTACTACTAACAGCAAAAGGACTTTTTGAACAACTATCGTTGTTGTTATTTTTCACCCAAAATAAACCTCATGACGTCGGGCTTCTGCTTAAAAAAATAAAAGACCTAACAAATCGCTGAAGCACTGCGCGCTTTGTGCGCCGTACAGTTTTTAACTCGCGGCTTTGTGGTTTTTTGCGTAAGAATAATCCACAAAACCACAACTTAAAAACTGCCGCTTAGCTAGGCGCTATAACCCCAGTCTAAGCCAGGAAGCGAGGTAGCCTGTATGTCCATTGGTGGAAGACGCTCCGCCGTTTTTCACCCAACTCGAACTTTGGACCTGCGTAGCGGGAATAGGGGGCAGACCTCGCTTTCAATTAAATATCGAAAATCGTGGTCTGACCCTGTTTTTCCACCCTGTTTTTCCCTCACCAAATTAACTTTCCATGACCGCACTATTTCTTAAGGCTTGCACAGGATATGCGGCTGAACCCCTAAATCTTTACAAGCGCTTATGAAAGTATTGATAAGCCAGATAAGCTGAGTGTGATGTGGCTTGCATTTACCCTTAAGAGACAGGTTTAAGAATATTGTTTCAAGCTGGCTCTTGCTGATAAAGGGTGTTGCGAGAACAATTTTCCTTGTGGAATTTTGATTCTCGAATATCTTTGTCAGCGCTTTTTCTAGGTCATTCCAAACTTTCCCTCCCCTGACTCGGCTGATTTTGGTATTTTCGTAATTTTTATTCCAGTCTCTGTCATGCTTCTCCTTAAAGTCTTCCAGCGTGGAAAATACCCTGCCTATATTCTTCAGTCCCTGCGCTACAACTTCATGAAAACTACTCGCCCCATGGCTGTCCTTTCTAGTGAATTTCGCATGAATAAACGTGATCGCCGGGGGGTTGGAGTCAGGCTCTAAGTATATATGATCTGCCCATTCGTCATTCATATCATCACAAATAGTAATTCCTGGGACCTTACAATAATTATCTTCTATCTTTCTGAATAATGACGCGACGGGAAATTCCGAAATGTGATCTGGGAATGGTTTTACTCCTTTCTTGTGCTGCTTTTCTTTCTCGCTGTTGACTCCTGTAAAGTCATATTTTTCATCAAAAATTGAAAGTATTGAGGTAAGACTAGGAATGAGACGTTTATCTTGAAAACAAGATCGTCCAAAGTAGGCGTACTCTGGAGAGTTGAACATTATCGAAATTGGCTTGGTATTATTTATATACTTGCTAAGAGAGATGGGCGGCTCCCCTTTAATCTCGATAGAGATCTTGTCACAAATACCAGAATGAAATGTTGCCTGTTTCTTATTCAAGGTTAACTTTGCAGGCAATTCAGTGCCTTTGAGCTGTAATTGCTTGGCCTTGTTTACACTAATAGAATATTTAAATAGATTGAAAAGTCTGGAGATCTCTTCCGGCGTACAGTCCCGCTCTGTTGATCCGTCAGTGATCCGCAGCTTAGAGCCCCCATCACCACCTCTAATAATTTCATCTAATTCGTCTAAATTGATGAATATTGCAGTAGGATCAATTTTCTTTTTTAAGATTTCACTCAGGGTAATGGGCGCTGCGAATTCGCTGATAAACTTACTTGCATTTGCGAGATTATTAATCTCTTCAATCGTAAAAATTACCCAGTTGGAAAATTCTTCTATGCCAGTTTTTTTATCTCTAAATGTCACGCGAGATGAGTTTGGAGTTAAAGTTATAGTGTCGCCCTGCACACGAATCCTGAAATTCTGAGGAATTGACCTACTTGAAGAGTTCGAGGCTAGCAGACCATTTAGTTTGAAAGCTTCATATGATCTACTTCTGATTACGGCATTAGATATCGCCATATTATTCATGGTGACTTTTTCGTATTCAGGCGAATTCCTTCCTTGGAAATTGGTGAATCGCTCATAGTCAAATTCTTCTAAATACTCATCTAAAGCCTTTTCTACAAATTGAACATTTCTTTTAGTAATAGCTACACAGTCATTGTATTCGACTATCAGAACAAAACAGTATTTTTCTTCCTCAATGAGAGTTCCTAGTAAAAAAGGTGGCTCAGATAGTTCCTTAAAGGCTATGGCCGAGCATGTCACCTGCTCAGTTGTTGCACTTAACTCTTCCTTTGTTATTTTAAACAAAGAATGTCCAACACGATCCTCCGATACTTTCTTAAAGATCTCATTGATTTTTGCCTTGCTAATTTTCTTCTTTATCTTATAGAACTGAGCACTTTTAGAAAGATTTAGATTATATAAGTCCATTTTTATATTCCACTGCTAAATATCGGTGATGGCATTGTGCCTTTGATTTTGCAAAAAAATCAATACCCAATATATGGCTTAGCGCGCGGCACCTTCTAGCTATCTGGACGCTAGAGGTAAACTTACTTCTGGTACTGTGTTTATCCGCTGAGTTTACTGATTAGTTACGTACTTCAGTGCAGAGGCAGAGGATAATTTTAGAGATAGAGGCCATCATTTCAAAATTAAAAAACATTATAAATCATATGGTTATTATCCTTTTCGACTCCTGGTGCCGCACCATTTAAAAACAAAGGCTTGCAGCGATGCAGGCCTTTGTTTTTTGTGCAATACGTAACAAGCCACGTAACAAGAGCCTGCTTTTGGAGTGTGACCATGGATTGGATGCAGTTTGTTTCGGCGCTGGCGTCAGCACTCGCATGGCCTGCCGCAGTTGTTACCGTTATATGCCTGCTAAAAAATCCCATCCTGGGGCTCATTCCCAAAATCCGTAGCTTTAAATACGGCGAGCTTCATGTTGATCTCACCGAGGAGTTGAAGGCAGTTCAGGAAAGCCTCCCGAGCAAGCCTCAAGAACTTCCTGGCGATGAAAAAGCCCCCCTCCCAACGCCTGTTGCTCTTCAACTTGCTGCCTTGTCGCCACGAGGAGCCATCCTGCACTCATGGCTTGAAGTAGAGGCGGCCGTCGACCAATTGGCTAATAAAGCGGGCATTGAGTTTTCAGCGAAGGCCAGCCCCGTAGTGAAGATGCGAGTGCTGCACGGTGAGCAAGTAATAGACGCCCTTATCTACGCAACCTTTTTGCAACTGTCCAAAGTTCGAAACGACGCCGTGCACCTGACTGATCGGGAGACGACGTACCAAGACGCCACGATGATGTGGGGGTCATGCTCTTGGCTGATACAGCGACTCAATGCCGCGCTGTCTCTGACCAAAGACGGCGATTGAAGGTGGATTGAGGCCGCACGTAACTGATGAACGTCAGGCCCAGAACTCGCTGCAACAAGCTGGCCAGGACATGCGCCGCGAGCTGGACGTCCGCAAGCAACAAATCAAGGAGCTCAAACGTGAAAACGCCGAACTACGCGAGTGGGCTGCTGCTCAGTTGCCTGCTACTGCTCGCCGCCTGCGGCAGCGCCCCGCCATCACCGGAGCAGACGCCTATCGTGACTGGCTGTCCGGCCGTAACGCGCTGCACCCTGAGCGCGACTGATCCAGCCACCAACGGCGAGCTCCTCGACGACCAGGACATCACCGAGACCGACTGGGCAGGCAAGCCGTAGATTTCCTGATTGATATCCGCTACTCGCAGATGGCAAACGGTGCCTGGACGGAAGCTGTGTTCACCTTCAACGTCAACAACCTGTTCGACAAGCACTACTACACCAACATCGGTTTCTATGACTCGGCCTACCCTGGCGACCCACGCAACATGATGGTCACCACGCGCTGGGATTTCTGATTTCTGCGATCAAACCGGTTTCCTTTCTGCTGCTCATGCAACAAAGCCCTCGCACTTCTGCAAGGGCTTTGTTTTTTCTGAGATGAGCAGACGCTAATCGAGGAAGTTAGCGAGCAAGTCCTGCTCCCCCCACAACCATCAAATCTACGACTCCCCCCCCAACGAAGCCATCATCTGCCCATGACACACCTCCAAAATCTCATCCGCCAGCGCCGAGTCGTCAGGGCAGGCGCGCGATAACACGATCGCGCCGACCGCACGTGCCAGCAGGTCGATCATTTTCATCCGTGCCTCACCCGCCGCCGCATCCGGTCCGGTCGGGTATTTTTCACCGAGCGTTTGCAACGTGTGTTCGATGCCTTCAGCGAAGGCCGATTTCAAATCGTCCGACTGGCGCGCCGCGTCGCCGCACAACGCAGCCATGGTGCACCCCGTGGCGCGTCTGTCGCGATGGTCCCTGGACACATACAGATCGATGAAATCCTTCACGCTCAATGCTTCGGCGCTGGTCAGTGAATGCGCAAGGCTGTTGGCCGAGGCTTCGGCCATCAGGTCCGCCTTTGAACCGAAATGTTTGTAGAAACCGCCATGGGTGAAACCGGCGGCGGCCATCAGGTCGGCCACGCCGACGCCGTCAAAACCACGCTCGCGAAACACGACTGAAGCCGTTTCGACGATGTGCTCGCGATTTGCCTGGGCCTGAGCCTTGGACACTCGCATGTTTGATACCTCTCTACCGCTGAAATTCATCGGCCGATGATACATAGATGTCGACCATAATCAAAACCGTTGACAGTTTAGATTTCGATCATCATCCTAATCGCAAGCGAGATGACCACTTACCAACGGGCACGGAACCAACCCCCATGAGCGACTTGAAGCTGTTTACCCCCTCCACGCTCTACGGCGGCGGCGCGGCGGGGTACATCGACGACCCAACGCAGGCCGAATCCAGCCCCAGCGCGAACTAGGCCCTGGCTGATCGAGCCCGGTTTTATTCGTGCATCAATCCATGTTCCCAATAAAGAGCAGACATCATGACGACTCACCCTACCGTTCTTATCACTGGCGCTTCCACTGGCATCGGCGCGGTTTACGCCGAGCGTTTTGCCCAACGCGGGCATGATCTGGTGTTGGTCGCCCGCGACCACACGCGCCTGGAAACGCTCGCCGCAACGTTACGCGGCCAACACAATGTCGCCGTTGAAGTGCTGCCGGCCGACCTGACTCAACTCAGCGACCTGCACACCGTCGAAGCGCGCCTGCGGGATGACGCTCGCATCGGCATCCTCATCAACAATGCCGGTGCCGCGCAGTCCGGCAGCTTCATCGAGCAAAGCACCGACAGCGTGGCGCAACTGGTGGCCCTCAACACCACGGCGCTGGTGCGACTCGCCAGCGCCATCGCGCCACGCCTGGCCAAAGCCGGTGCAGGCGCGATCATCAACATCGGTTCGGTGGTGGGTCTGGCGCCTGAGTTCGGCATGTCGGTCTATGGGGCGACCAAGGCGTTCGTGCTGTTCCTTTCCCAAGGCCTGAGCCTGGAGCTTTCGCCCCAGGGTGTTTACGTGCAGGCCGTCTTGCCCGCCGCCACCCGCACGGAGATTTGGGATCGCGCCGGTATCGACATCAACACCTTGAGCGAAGTCATGGAAGTGGCTGACCTGGTCGATGCCGCACTGGTCGGCTTCGACCGTCGCGAACCGGTGACCATTCCGCCGCTGCAAGACGGCGAGCGCTGGGATGCCCTGCAAACCGCACGTCAGGGTCTTTTGTCGCAGATCAGACAGTCCGTCGTGGCGCCGCGCTATTTGACTCAAGTCTGAACCCTGTCGCGCAGGTCGGCCTCGCTCCGCAATCTGACGGAATAAACATGACTTTTTGGGCTAGCAGCAATCATCCCGATTCGTCGTCGTTATTTAATAGCGCGGCGAACCCGTCGGTGCGGGTGGGCGGGATATCGTTTGCCTATGTTACCGAGGCCGAGCCCCGTTCTCGTCCCACCAACAAGAGCGCTGCAACATGAAGGCATTTTTTATCGACCGCTACGGCAAGCACAACGGAATGATTGGCGAAGTGCCCGACCCTGCGGTCGGTGAGCATGACGTTCTGATCCAGGTGCATGCAACGAGCGTGAACCCGTTGGACGCGAAGATCCGAACCGGGGAATTCAAGCTGATCCTGCCTTATACATTTCCATTGATATTGGGCAACGACCTGGCAGGCGCTGGTTGAAACCGCCCAGCTGAAAAAAGGCCAGAAGGTGTTGATTCATGCCGGCTCCGGCGGTGTCGGCACATTGGCCATCCAACTCGCCAAACACCTCGGCGCTTTCGTTGCGACCACCACCAGCACGGCAAATGTCGAATGGGTGAAGACGCTCGGGGCGGATGTGGTCATCGACTACAAGCAGCACGATTTTGCGAGTGAATTACACGACTTCGACGTGGTGTTGAACAGCCTGGGCAGCGATGTACTGATGAAATCGGTCGAGGTTCTCAAGCCCGGCGGACAACTCATTTCCCTCTCCGGGCCACCGACGGCAGCCTTTGCCCAAGCGCAAGGGTTGTCCTGGATGCTACGCCAAGTCATGCGCCTGCTGAGCCGCGGTATTCGTAGAAAAGCCCGCAAGCATGGGGTGAGCTATGCATTTTTGTTCATGCGATCCAACGGCGTACAACTGCAAAAAATCACCTCGCTTATCGAAGCTGGCGTCATCAAACCGGTCATTGATCGTTCCTTCCCTTTTGACTCGACTGCAGAGGCGTTGCGCTATGTCGAGCAGGGCAGATCAAAAGGCAAAGTCACCGTAACAATCAAATAAGCGCGCGCCAAAAAATGTCCGTCGATAACGTGCATGCCGCCACGTATCAGACTCGAGTCGGCACCGCACAAACAGGAGCAGGTGCAACGGGAAGTCGCGCCTGTTCACCGTCAAAAGCATCGCTACACTTGCCTACCTGATGTACCTCAAGTGCCTTTTTTAAACGCCGCAACCCTCGATCAGCGAGACAACATGAACGTCTCGTACTCCAGGTCTTCCAGCGCCGTGGACAGTCGCGCCAGGCCCAGCAACACACAGGCCAGCAACGACAGCGTAAACCCATAGCCGAAGAAGCTAGGGCCCAGGTGCATGCTCAGCAGCGTCAGGCCAGCGTTGAGTACGGCGAACAGTACGCACAACTCCAGCACCACGCGGCGTTTATCGAGGTAGAAGAACACGTTGAGCAGGGCCATGAACACCACTTGGATACTCACGCCGATCAGGTCGATGTAGAACAGCGGCAGGTAGTAGCTGGAGATGCCCAGCCATTCCAGCAGGCGCGGTGCGAAGAGGAACAGCAGCACCACGGTGAGGCCCTGGACCTTGCAGATTTCCAGCAGGCCCTGGCGGATGGACAGGGTCATTTCGGTTTTCAGCGAGCCGATGTGCTGCAAGGTTTCGCCATCGCGGATCGCACGGAACAGGCGGTCGTACCATTCGGCGAAGTCGGTTTCGATGCGCACCAGGAATACGGCCATGCCGGGAATGATCGCCAGGTAGGCGATGAAGATCGGCATGTCGTAGAGGATCGAGGCTCGTAGCGGGCCGATGACTTCGTTGGAGGTGCCGGGGTTGAACCAGAACATGATCTTGTCCACCCAGATGCCGAAGTTGTAGAAAAACCCGGTCACCACCAGGCTGAGGAAGACCTTGCGACGATCGAGAAAGTCGAAGGCGATCAGCTTTTCGGCGCGGTACTCGCGCAGGATGTCGTACAGGTACAGGAACAGCAGCGTGCTGTGCCCGATCAACAGCGCCAGCAGCAGGCCCGACATCTGCAGGAAGCTCAGCAGATAGGCGCTCACCACCATCAGCGAGTAGCCCACCAGCATCACCAGGAGGATGCGGTTATATTTTTTCATCCCCGACAGGAAGATGATCACCAGCCACAGGTTGCACAGCACCACGAAGTTCGACAGCACCAGCACGCGGTAGATCAGCGGCTGATCGAACAGCAGCGCCAGGATGATAATGCCCAGCACGCCGGCGCCCACGGTGACCAGCAGCAACACCCCCAGCAGGTTGGGCAGGATGTGGTCGTAGCGGTGCTCGAACAGTTGGTCGGACACGAACCGAGTGAAGAACAACTGCAGTCCGCCCGTGAGGATCAGCGAGCTGGCCATCAGGTACGTCACCGTCACCAGGAACTGCCCGACCAGTGAGTTGGGCAACAACAGGCCCAGGCTGATGATGCCCACCAGCATCACGCTGATGATCGACAGCACCCACGGCCCGGAGCTGATCAGGCCGGCGTATACGTAGGCGTGCAGCGTGGCGGTGTAAGAGTCGCGCGACAGGATCTTGCGCAGTTCGAAGCCAATACCGGCCATTTAGCGGTTCTCCGTGGCTGCCTGGTACAGGTCGCGGTAGCGCTGCAGCATCAAGGCTTCGGTGTAGTAACGGTTGACGCGCGCCAGGCCGCTGGCCTGTGCGGCCAGCCAGCGCTCGGGGCTGCGCAGCAATTCCAGGATGGCGGCGGACGTGGCCTGTGGGTCGGCGATCGCGACGACCTTGCCGGCAATCCCCAGGTCACGGTCTTCGGCGCTGCCGCCTTCGATCAGTTCGCGGCACGAACCGACGTCGCTGCTGACCACCGGCGTACCGGCAGCCCAGGCTTCGAGGATCACCAAGGGCTGCGCTTCACTGATCGAGGTCAGCACCATCAGGCCGAGCTGCGGCAGGATGTCCTGGATGCGCTGGAAGCCAAGGAAATGCACCTTGCCTTCCAGGCCCAGGCTGGCCATCAAGCTGCGGCACTCGCTGACGTATTCCGGGTCTTCCTCTTCGGGACCGACGATCCAGCCCTCCACCTCAGGCATCACGCTGATCACACCACGCATGGCCCGCAGGAAGGTCTTCACGTCCTTGATCGGCACCACGCGGCCGATCATGCCCACGCGCGGAGCGATGCCCGGCGCACGGTTTTCCAGGACCGGGGTCCACTGCGTCAGGTCGATGCCGTTGGCGATCAACTGGGTGCGGCTGGGCTCGGCGCCGTCCTTGATCTGACGCTGACGGTTGCCGTCATACAAGGCGATGATGCTGTCGGCACTGTTGTAGGCCAGTTGGCCGATCCGTTCGAAAAAACGTACCCACAGGGTGCGGGTGTAACCCGAACCACCGTCGAGGCTGCGGTTAAGCGCCTGGCCGGAGCTTTCGGCGATCCACGAGGCCTGGGCCAGGTCGATCTTGCGCTCCTTGGTATAGATACCGTGCTCGCTGAGCAGGTAGGTGCAGTTCCAGCGGTGCTTGAGAATACAGCCCAACAGCCCGGCGTAACCGGTGGAAATCGAATGCAGCACCCGCGCCCGCGGCATTTTGCGCGAGGCCTCTGCCAGCATCAGCAGCGGCGATTGCAGCGAGCGCAGGGTCCAGAAATAGTTGACGAAGGACGGGTCGACGCAATGCTGGCGATAGCCTTCGCTGAGCGTTTCCCAACTGGCGCGGCTGCGCAGTACGTCGTCGAGGCTCAGGTCGCCGCTGGCGATGTAATCGAGCAGCTTCTCGCCCAGCGCGCGCTCGGGCCGGTCCGGGTGATGCAGGAAGCGATAGAGATCGGCCAACTGCTGTGGGTTGGCGGTGCGCGGCGTACCCCGCATGTCGGCGGCGCGGGTCGCATCCTCGAGATACACCTCTTCGATGTGCAGCACGTTCGCAGGCACTTCATAGCGCCGTGAGGCATACGCCGAACGCTGGCCGCCAATGAACAACACCGAAAAGGTAAACTCCGGCAGGCCAAGAATCATCTGGTGAATCCAGCTCGACACGCCGCCCCGCACGTAAGGCCAGGTGCCTTCCAGCAGCAGGCAGATGTCTGCTATCGGTGCCTCGTCCTTGTTATTCATTCCAGCTCCTCACCAACTCAGCGAACGGTGGCCGCTGACGGGTTTTCTCGGGAAGGCTGGCGAGCAACCCGGGAATTTCATGATAACGACCGGCCTCGAACGCCAGCTCTGCGCGAAACGGCAAGACCTGGGCCGAGTCCATGCCGTTGGCTTCGGCCTGACGCAGCAACACTTCGGCGCGCTCGTTATCGCCGCGCTCCAACGCGATGCGGCCGGCCAGCAGGAACAGCTCCCCGCCCTCACCCGCCGCCAGGCCCAATTCGGCATGTTCGCCGGCCTGGCTGAGTACGTGCTCCAGCACGCTGCCCTGGGCCAGGCCGAGGTAGGCCAGTTCCCAGTACCAGCGCGCCAGCATGTTGTGCACCGGACCCGCCGTTCGCGGGCCGCTTTCGGCGAGTTGCTCAAGGGCCATCTGGATATGCAGGTTGATATCGCTTTCCTGCTTGTCGAGCATCGAGTAGGCCAGCAGCCGCACGTCGTCGCTGGGGTCGCCAAGGGCCAATTTGAGGATCGGCACCGCTTCCTTGCCGGGCATGCGGCGCGTGGCCAGCAAGGCCGACAAGCGCTGATCCGGATCGGGCGCGTGGCGCAGCACATCCTGCAAGCCGCCATCGGAGAAGATCGGCTTGTGCAACTGCAACTGCGCGCGGAACGGCAAGCTTGGAATACCCACGGCCTGCCAGGCCTGCTCGTCGCGCTTGCGCGGCAAGTACAGCGCCGGGAAGATCGAGGCCACCACACCCAGGGTGCCAATGACCGGCACGAAGAACGCCAGGCTGAAGATGAACAGCGGGCTCCATGGCAACGGCGCACGGTAGCGCGCCGGCAGCAAGCGCCACACCGCCGCGCACAACATCAGGCAGGCGATCCCATGGCTGAAGGTAAAGACCAGCAGTTGATGCACTTGAGGCGCATCGAGCCACAAGCTGGCCCAACTGCCCGCCTCTAACAACAAGGCTCCGCTAAACAGCCACTTGCTGATCATTCAGGCCACACTCGTTGAAAAGGAAGTTACGCAGCCCGTTGCGGTCACGCCCAGGCTCCAGGTTGAAAGGCATCACCCGTACACCCAGGCTCTCGAAGCTGTTGTCGATGCCGAAATGCTCATGCAACAGCAGGTTGATACGCGCCAGGTAACC
This sequence comes from Pseudomonas sp. MPB23, assembly GCF_046605395.1. Lineage (NCBI taxonomy): Bacteria > Pseudomonadati > Pseudomonadota > Gammaproteobacteria > Pseudomonadales > Pseudomonadaceae > Pseudomonas > Pseudomonas sp. MPB23. Next base: position 545,906 of record NZ_CP176771.1, read on the forward strand.
TTCGGTACCGTGTGGGCTGGTCAACGGCAACAGCACCAGCAGCAGCGCGCGGTCGCGGTTGTTGCGCACCGCCAGGTGCAGGTCCAGGCCACGCTGGCTGCGCTCCAACAGGCGCGTCAGCTCGTCACTGGGGCGCGTCAGCTCGAACGCGAACAGACCGGCGTGCAGCCCGTGCTGTTCCACATCCACCAGCGAACGCTTGAGTTGCAGGGTGAACTGCTGGGCATCGGCGTCAGGCAGTTGCAGCACTTGCGGATCACGGCGCAGCAGGTCGGCGATATGCCCGGCCAACAGCGACAACAGACTCAGGGTGCGGTCCTGGAAGGCGAAGAACGGCATTTGCCGAACCGCCAGAATGGCCAGCAGGCGCCCCTCGGCGTCGATCAGCGGGATGCAGGCCTGCAACGACGAGAACTGCGCAGCGTTGCCGGAATCAATCAGTTCCTGACGCACGCTGACCAGTTCACCGCGCTCCAGGCACAGCTTGACCAGGTGATCGTCAGTGCCCAACGGGCCCATGGTGCCGATCATCGCCAACGCTTGGGGCAGCACGTTTTTTTCGCTTTCGTCGACGCGATACAGACCGGCCACCCGCAAGGCGCCGTACTGGCCGAGCAGCGCCACGATCGGTTCCGCCAAGGCGTTCAGCACGTCGCCTTCGACCGGAATGTCGCGCAGCTTTTCACGCAGGCCCAGCAAGGAACTGCGCAGGCTCTGGTCACTGCCGGCCATGCGTTGTTCGAGCAGGTCGTGGGAGACCCGCAGGATCTGATGGGCGCGGGTGAATTCGTCGAGACGATACTGACGGTATTCGTTGGCCATCTGCAGACGTTCCAGGCGACGTACCCAAAGGTCGCGCACCTCGCCCACCAGCATTCCGCACACCAGCACACCGACGATAAACGACGGTTCCAGCTCGGTGTAACCCTCATGCCCGCTGCTGCGCAGCGCAAACAGCGCCGCCACCAACAGACCGGCGCTGAACAAGCCGCGCACAAAACCATAACGCACACCCAACAGCAGCGGCGCGAGGATTGGCCAAGGGAAACCGGCATGCATCTGTAACGGATCTTCAGGCGTGAGCCAGAAGCCAAGGCCGATCGCCAGGCCCGTTACCAGTATCGTTTCCAGCCAAGACACCGGCCCGCTGGCGCGAGGCGCCAGGCTGTAATCCATGTGTGGAGAATTCATTGCGTTCACTCGAACCGAAGGGCGCCAACAAGTTTGTCGATGACCGTCTGAGCATTACCCGCCAGGCTTTCGCGGGACCAGCCGGCGCGCGCGCCGCTTTTGCTCCAGAGTACGGTGCCGTTCTTGGCGTCCAGTACGCGCAGGCTGATGCCCACCGCCGGTTCGCCGTCCAGGCCGTTTTTGTACTGCCACTCTTCCACGCTGCCGGCGACCACGTAATCGAGTTTCTGCTCGCGCGCCCAATCGAGGGCGCCGGCCAGACGCTCGTTGTCGTCCATCAGCGCTTGTTCGCCCTGGGTGCTGACCGGGTAAACCCGTGGTTGCAGACCGTGGCTGCTCAGCACACTGAGCAGGATCTGCTCGCTGCGTTCACCGGCTTGCGGCGTCTGGGAATAGTTGACCATCGGCACAATGCCCCACTGCGCATTGCGCGGCAGGTTCGGGCTGTTTTCACTGGTGAAGCTGGAGCAGCCGGCGACGAACAGCACTGCCAAAGCCAGGCTCAGGTTACGAATTGCTTGCATAGGTTTTTCTCCCGTAGATTCTGTAATCAGCGCCCGAAACGCACGCCGTAGCTCATACCCAGTGTGCCGCCGGACTTGCCGTCTCCGCCTTGTGGCGCAGATTGGTAACCGAAGGTGAGGGCCAGTTCGTCGTCACCCAGCACTTCAAAGCCGATGCCGGTGTTGAGGCCGTAGTTGAAGGTTTGGTCCGTCCACTGCCAGCCCGCCGTCATGTCCACCAGCCAGGTGTACTGCGGCTTGCTGCGCACCAGCGCACCCGGTATGCCGCGACGCCAGGTGGTGCCGACGTAGAGTTGACCGTAGCGGCTTTGCAGCAGGTCGGTGGATGGAATGGTCTGTTTCACACCCGCTTCAAAATTCGCAGGGTCCACGAGAATCGGCCCGTTGTAATCACTGGACAGATAATTCAGATTGCGGTCCTTCACGTTGTTCTTCTGGTAATCCACACCGCTGCGCACCGTCCAGTTGGGCCCGGCGAATTCCAGGGTGTGGTCCAGCTCCAGCTTCAATGCCTGGCCGGTACCGAGCGAGTCGCCGGCACGCGTGGAGAACGAGCGCTGCGCCACTTCCCAGCTCAACTGGTCCCGCGCGGTCAAGCCGTGACGGCCACCGACCCAGGCGCGATCCTGCTGGCCGAAAGCGCGCATCAGGCCGCTGTCGTCAGTCTTGCGATGCCAGTCCAGGCCGGTTTCGATCTGGTGCCTGGAATCCAACTGCCACGTGCGCGACAGGCCCAGGCCGTTGCGGTCGTCGTCCTTGCGCTGGCTGGTATCGGCGAACAGTTTCCAACTGCCGTTTTCCACCGAGCGGATCAGGGTCAGGGCCGCGTTGCTCTCGTCACCGATTCTCGATGAGATGACATCGTCGCCCTTGTAGCTACCGTGCTCCATCTCAAGGTCGGCGTACCAGTTGTCACCCAGGTTATGGGCGATTTCCAGGCGCGGCGAGTCGAACGAAATGCCACCGAAGTCTTGCTTCTGATAGGACAGCAGCGCGCCTTGCGGGGTGCTTTCGTGAATCTCCACGGCCTGGCGGCGCAGTTGCTCATTCACCGACTCCGGCTGCTCGTCACCGAGTGCCGACAGGCTGGTCTCCAGGGCTTCGTTGCTGCGCCCCAGACGGCTGAGGGCCTGGGCACGTTGTGCCGGGTTCAGGTCGCTGCTGGCCAGCAAGGTTTCCACCTGGGCCTTGTTGCGGCTGCGCAGGGCTTCCTGGATCTGTTCATAGCGGTCGACCTTGATGCCCTGCGTGCGGGCCCAAGCCAGCCATTCGTCTTTCTGCGCTTCCTGATTGGTTGCATCCAGACGTGCCAGCAGGCGCTCGAACCATAGCTGCTTCATCGACGGCGAACCGTCCTTCCACTTCAACAGTTCCTGTTGCGCCTTGCGCGGCGAGTAGCTGCTGGACATCAGTCGCAGCCAAGTGGTGTAGCGCTGGCCCGACGGCGCAAGGTTCTGCGCTTCAGGGCTGCGCAGCAGTTTCAGGCGCAAACGCTGGGCCGCATCTTCATAACCGGCGCTGTACAACGCGTCGGCATAGGCAGCCTGCACCAACCAGTCCTGCTGGTTGTTCTTGAGGTACATCCGGTACCAGGCCAGGGATTCACTATCGCGGCCGAGCATCTGGCTGGCGCTGGCGAAGGCCAGCCACAACGCTTGGTCACTGCGCGCATAGCCTTTCCACTGGCTCAGCAACGGCTTGAGCTCCGTGGTGTTGCCCTGGTCCACATAGAGCCACATCAGGCGCTCACGGAACAGGTTGTCATCGGGGTACATCGCCAGGCCTTGCAGGTACAAACGCTTGGCTTCGTCGGGCTGGCCCTGCTGCTGGGCCAACGCGCCGCGTACCGCCAACACCTGTGCCTGGTCGTAAATGGCCGGGGTATCCTCAACGCCTTTGAGCAATTTCGCGATCAGGTCCCACTCTTCCAATTCCTGGGCGAGCAACAACGAATCCACCAGGCGCAGGGGGTTGTGCGTGCGCTCCCAACTGGCGACCAGCAATTGCAGGGCGCGCTGTGGGTTGGTGGTGCGATAACTGGCGACCAGTTGAGCTTCGTCGTTGCTATTGAGCGAGCCTTTGATTTCCAGCAGTTTTTCCAGGGACACGCGCAACTCGTCATCGAGTTCCAGGTCCCAGGCCACGGCGGCGCGAGTGGCCCAATAGCTCGGGTCGGTGTTGTTTTCGCGACCGGCCTGTAACACGTCCCAGGCACCTTGGTTATCGAACAGCTTCAGGTAGGCGTTGGCATAGTCGACCCGCTCGACGGTGGTGAGTTTGAAGCGCTTGTCAAAGCCCTTGTAGACCGGAATACGCTCCGCGTACTTGCCGGTATTTTCCAGGTTTTGCAACAAACGCACCCACGCCAGGCGATGCATCGGATAGGTGCGCAGGTAGGCGCGCAGCCAGCTCTCGGCCTGTTCGGGCGTACCGCGGGATTCGTGACCGTAGATCAACGCATCGAGCTCGACGTCCGTCAGCGCGCGATGCTCGCGGATTTCCGAGAGCAGCTCGATGGAACGGTCGAAGTCGAATTGCATGCTCGCCAAACGCCAGGCATGTTCACGCACCTGCGGCGACTCATGCAGGCGCAGCAAGCGTATCCAGTAATCCAGCGCCGTTGCGCTTTGGCCACGCCATTCGGCCAGGTGAGCCATTTGCTCCAGCAGTGGCTGCTCTTCGGGGAAGGCATCGACTAATTGTTCGCCGACGCGCCAGGCACCGTCCAGATCGTTCATGCCCAGGCGCAGGCTGAAATCCTTGCGCAATGCCTGTGGGTTATCCGGCTGCAGCACGTGCCATTTCTCGATGAACCGCTCGGCCAGGTCGTAGCGCTTGATGCCGATCGCGACGTCGACGCCCTGTTGGACCCAGGCCCCATCGGTCTGCGGGTCCTTGAGTGTGTCCAACTCATCGGAGAGCACCTGCGCCGCCTGATCACCGTGGTCGGAAGACAACAGGCTATCGAATGCCAGGCGTGCGTAGTCATGCCGCTCGGCCGGCTGCTGACTGTCGCGCTTGAGTTGCAGATAGATCTGCGCGGCGCGCCCCGGGTCACCGCTGGCCATGTACCACTGGGCCGCGGACTTGAGCGCCGCCGATCGCTGCGACGGATCACGGTCGGCGATTTCCTCGAACACCGTGGCGGCAAAGGCCGGCGCCTGGAGATTCAGCGCCAGCTTGGCCAAGGCCTGCAATTGCACCAGCGAGAGTTTTCGATGATCGATCGCTTCCAGGCGCTTTACCAACTCGGGCGGCACTTCTGGATGCTCGCTGCTCAATACCTCCAACGCGTCCAGCTCAAGACGGTAATACGCCTGCACGTCGGCCACTGGCTTGGGCCAACTGTCCAAGTGTTTGCGCGCCTTTGGATAATCCCCAAGACGAATCAGCAGATCGACCAGTTGCAAACGCAATGCGTCATCGTCAGGGTGCGCCGTCAACAACAGCTCGGCGTAGTTGGCCGAGACAGCATCCGGCTCACGGCCGTCGGGCTGGAACACCTCTTCACGCTGGAAGGTCGCCCACAGCAGGCCACCCACGGCGACCCCCACCACCGCCAGTGCCCAGGGATTGAGCAGACGGCTGTTTTTACTGGCAGACGAGCTGACCATTACTCACCTGCTTCATAGGTAATTGAAAAGTCCAAAGGCCGGCGGATGCCTTGCCCGCAAAACGTTTTCCATCCACTTCAACCTGGCAGGCACTCGCGGAACGCACCGAGAACGTCAGGTCGATTTGCCCGGCAAACGAAAAACTCACACGCTTGTCGTCCAGGTAACGCCAGTCCAGCAGCGGCAGGTTGGCTTCCTCCAGCGCCGGATGGCTGTCTCGGTCCGGACGCAGGAACAGCAGCGCACGGTCACTGCTCAAGGCGACATAACGCCCCTGGGACAAGTCGCGCACACCGGCGACGCCTTGGGAGCGCATTAGATCGGGCCAGCCCATTTGCGGGTCCAGGCGCACGGTGCGCAGGCCGTCCATGCCGCGGATCTGCCAGCCACCGTCAGCGGTACGCGCCAGGCTGGATTGGTACAAGCCATGGAGTCGGTCCAGGTAGTCACTCATCCACAGCGAGATAGGATGCTGCCCACGCATATAGGCGTAGATCTCTTCCATGGCCTTGATCGATGCCTGCTTGGTGCTCGAGTAGAAGTGGTAATACAGATGCAGGCCACGCAGGCGACGCGGGCTGTCCGTCAGCTCGAACGTTTCGATCAAGTCGCGGAAGCCGTAATACGGACCTTTCCACAGGTTGGTGTAGACGTTCTCATTGATGATCGGCGCGTAATACTGCAAGCCACCTTCAGTGGGGCGCAGCAGTGGATTCAGGCCCGTCAGCGAAGGCTTGGCCTTGGTGAGCATGGTCGAGGCGCCGTTGACATTTTTCAGCCCGGCATCGTAGGCGAGCTTGATGGTCTCCGCGGACGGCAGGGCGTCCCCTGGCCAGAACACCATCTTCACCGGTTTTTCCGGGGTGGTGAGCTTCTGGTTGATGTAATCGCGAGAGCCGATGATCTCCCGACGAAAATCGATTTTGTCGTAACCCGGAATGGCCATTTTCAACCCGTATTCAGGGTGGAAGTCTTCGTCGTCCTTGGCTTTTTCCGGCTGCATGAAGAACGGGTGGCTGAACGTATGGGTGGCCACTTCGACCTTGGGGTCGGCAAACAACGCGCGGGCGAGGGGCTCCAGCTCTTTGGCCAGGAACGGGGACATGCCGCGAGGTGAAATCTCGCCCTCGATGATCGACACCGAGGTCAGGAACGGGTTGGGACGAATGAATTCGTCGAGCACCTGTTTCCCGGCGTAGGGCGAGCCACGCACTTCGGCGCGCGACGGAAACCCATCGCCGTCAATGTGCACAGTGGCAATGCGGCGACCGTTTTCGGTGGTGGTGTCCGGACGCGGTTGCTCCGGCAGGCGCAGGCTGGCCTGGAGGAAGGCGAACGGATCAAGGATCCAGCGGCTGCGCTCGTTGTTGGATTCGAGCAGATACGGCGCCAATGCCATTCCGCCCCACTTGCCAATGGCCACCGGGACGAATGTCTGGCCACCTTTGCCGGTGAGCGACAACGCGGGCTTGGGGCCTTGAGGCAGCACCGAAACCGAGCTCAACTCGCGAGAGCGCGGCTGCACAGGGGCCTCGAATGCACCGATCAGGGTTTTATCCTGAGTGGTGATGGTCAGGGTTTGAAGCCCAGGCGGCGGTGCGAGGCTCAGGCCAAGGCGCTTGAGCAGTACGCGGTCTTCAGTCGGCAGGCTGGCGAAAAACGCCACCGGCACATTCTCATCCAGACGCTTGGTGAGCCAGCGGTTGAAGACGGTGCTGTCTTGCGGCGGGCCGCTGCCCATCCACGTGATGATGCCGGCGTACAAGCCGCTGAAACGGTGCTCAGGCAGCGCGTCGGCGGACAGGTAGTCGATCCGGTAGCCGAGGTATTCGATCAGGCCGCCGAGCAGGGTGTGACCGGCGTTTTCGGTCAAGTCGCCTTCGCGCGGGTCGTAGACCAGGGCAATGCGGCGCGGCTGGACTTCGACGTTGCTGATGCCCATCGAGTCCAGTTCCGGCGTGCTGATGAAAGGCACGTAACCCTCGTCACGTAGACGCTTGGCCAACGTGCGCGCCTCTTCGATACGCTCCGGCGGCAGGTAGTCGATGGCAACCAGCGGAATGCCTTTGGCACGCAAGGGTTCAAGCTCGCTCAACAGCCATTTGCGATCGGACTCAGACACCGGGCGATAGCGCTTGGCGGCAGCGTCCCAACCGGCATACAGGGATTCGAAGGCAACGGCTGCGGCAACGCCGTCCAGATCCGGCAATACCTCAAAACCACGGTTGAAGAACAATTTAAGTGTTGGCTGACGCTTGTGCATTTCACGCAGCAGGCTGGCGAGGCCGGCGCGCTGGGCCTCCCTCGATCCCTCGGGTAACAGCTGGAAGCTGTCCAGGGTGTCGAGGAACAGGCCGGCATAACCCTGGGCCTCCAATGCCTTGGCGCGGCCCAGCAGATGCTCACGCCATGCCGGCGAATTGAGGTCCATCACCTGGCTGTTCCAGGAATCGTTACGGATCGGCGTGACGGCTTTTATCAATCCCGCTTTAGCGATGTCGGCCTTATTGCCATCGAACTCACCGATGGACACATAGGCAAACGGCTGACTGCCCAACGCCCGCAGCGTTTTCACATCCGCCGGCGTCATATGCCCCGGTTCGACCACGGCCCAGTCGAACTGCGACAGCTCCGGCAACGGCGGCTGGTCGGCGTACCAGAAAGCCACGCTGGCAGGCTGGGGTAAAGCCGCCGCCTGAACAGCCGGCACACCGACGAACAATGCAAAAGCAGCCAGCAGCCGCTCAGCAATCGCGCGCAAACGCGTCCTGCGGTAAACGATTTCCATAATTCACTCTTGAAAATAACTGAGCCAATACTGCGTTAACGTCGGGCGCGACGAGTTACAAGCTGCGTAATAGCTGCGCCAAACCCTGGCCGATGGAAGTCGGTTCCGGGAGTGCAAAATGTTCCAGCAAACGGGTGTTGTCGGCGCGCGAATGGCGAATGTCACCTTGACGTGGCGCCTGGTATGTCACGCTCAGCGGGGTGCCCGTGGCACTGCCCAGCTCGGCGATAAGGTCGTTGAGACTGGTGGAACGGTTAAGCCCGACATTGATGGCTTCAGTTGTCGGCTCGCGGGTCTCGACGGCCTGGACGAGGATGCTCACCAGGTCTTGCACGTAGACGAAGTCGCGCGTTTGCTCACCGTCGCCAAATACCGTGATGGGCTTACGGGCCAGCGCGCGCTCGGTGAAGATACTGATCACGCCGGAGTACGGCGAAGAGGGGTCCTGGCGGGGACCGAAGATATTGAAGAAACGGAAGATCACCGGTTCCAGGCCGTGCTCTCGGCGGTAGAAGTCCAGGTAATACTCGCTGGCCAACTTGTCGCTGGCATAAGGCGTCAGCGGCGACTTGGGGGTCTCTTCGACAATGGCCGTGCCTTCGCCATTGTTGCCATAGGTAGCTGCGCTGGACGCGAAAACCACGCGCGCCACGCCGGCCTTGAGCATGCTTTGGCACACATTGAGCGTGCCGACGAAATTGGCTTGGTGGGTCGCAACAGGGTCATCGACCGACGCCTGCACCGAAGCCACCGCGGCCAGATGCACGACCGCGCCACAACCACGCATGGCCTGCTCCACGACGGCGCTGTTCGCCACATCGCCGACGACCAGTTCCAGGTCAGGATTCTCGATGGGCAGGTTGGCCACCTTGCCCGTCGATAAGTTATCCAGTACGCGAATCTTGTAGCCTCTGCCCAGCAAAGCGTCGACCAAGTGTGACCCAATGAAACCTGCACCACCCGTAACCAGAATTCGTCCAACAGCCATGTAGTTTTCTTCCTAAAGACTCAAGCGCAAACCTTAAGGAGCGAGCCGACAGAGAGCCTGCTAATAAGGCGACAGCGTTTATTGGTTACCTTGATCGACGCTGCCTGACCATCCAGGTACAAGCAGCCAATTCCCTGTCTCTTGACAATTCATAGCAGGACAAATATTCGTCCAGTCATGTCATTTTAATGGCTTATCGCCAGCGAAATCGCCGCAGATAATGTTAGATTCGGATATAGCTGTCAATCTATTGTCTTATTTGCCGCCGGACGGCAATTCAGTCAAAAATACGTCATTAAATTGGCGACACAAATGAACCGAATCGCGCGTGACTTTCCCCAGACTAGACGGTTATTTGCAATGGGTAGGGCGGACTTCAACAAAAAGCAGCGGCACGTTTTGATCCTGATTTGCAGGCACAAAAAACCCCGAACCAGTCGGGGTTTTTTGTCGCCTTGAATCAGGCGAGACGCCAGATCAATCAGAAAACGTTGATCGGGTAGTCGGCGATCAGACGGAATTCGTTACCGTCTACGTTGTACTTGTCGGCGTTGCTGGAGACGCGCAACCAGGACGCACGAGCACGCAGGCTCAGGTCTTTGACCGGGCCGCTCTGAACGACGTACTTGAGTTGGTTGAAGATTTCACGCTCAGTGCCATTACCGCGGTTGGAACCGTCGTCAATGTTGGTACCGCGCACATAGGCGATGTTGTAGGTCAGGCCAGGCACGCCGAAGGTGCCGAAGTCCAGGCCGTAGCCGGCTTGCCAGGAGCGCTCGTCCTTACCGTTGAAGTCGGACCAGTAGGAGTTGGCCAGCAGGATGGTGTTGCCACCGTCGCCGATGCCGCCGTCGTTGCGGTAGCCGCCGTACAGGTAGCCGGTGTCGCCGGTGCTGCGCTGGTGAGCGATGGTGAAGCTGTGCGCGCCAACGGCCCACGTGGCGCCCAGGCTCCAGATTTTGTTGTCGCGGGCATCGGCATCACCTTGGTTTTCCAGGGCGAAGCTCTTGTCCAGCTTGGTTTTGTAGCCGTTGAAGTCGAACGTCAGCGATTGCTGTTCTGGCAGTGCCAGCACGTAGTTGACGTTGACGTATTGCTTCTTCAGCACGTCCTTCATGTCGGAGGCGTAGAGCGCAGCCGACAGGCTTTCGTTGAATTTGTAACTACCGCCGAGGTAGTCGATGCTCTTCAGACGACCGCTATCGGTCCCTTCGGCGCTCTTGCGAGCTTCCTTGGTGAAGTGACCCGCGTCCAGTTGCAGGCCGGCGATCTCTTTGGAAACGATCGACGTACCGGTGTAGGTTTCCGACAGCAGGCGGGAGTTGTCGTAGGCCAGGACCGGAACGTTAGGGAACTGGTCGCCGTACTTGAGTACCGTGTTGGACAAGCGGAACTTCACGGCAGCGCCGCCCTTGGCCAGGTCATGGGGTGCCGAGCCCGGATTGGACGAGCCATCAGGATTGGTCGTGCCGTCGCCTCGCTTGAAGAAGTCGATACCGCCCGCGCCCGCGCGGCCTTTGCCACCGTCCAGACGGATAGCGTATTGGCCGATCACGTCAACACCCACACCCACGGTGCCTTGGGTGAAGCCGGACTCGAACTTGCCGATGAAGCCCTGGCCCCATTCCGCTTTATCCTGCTTGCCGTTCTTGTAGTCACGGTTGAAGTAGGCGTTACGCGCCGCAATATTCAGGTGGCTGTCTTCAACGAAACCCTTGGATTGTTCCTGGTCGTTCGCCATTGCTGTCGATGCGCTCAAAATCCCCAAAGCGATCAGACTCATCCGTTGCTTCAACATGTTCTTGTATTCCTTATTGCTGGTTGAGTACGCGCTGTGACACCAGGCTCCTTGTCACTTTTCTGGTGTCGGCTTTTCCGAAAAAAAAAGGCCCGCGACGACTTAACATGCCGCGGGCCTATTTCTATTTGGAAGAGTCATGGCGGTGAGCCACAGGCGTTGGGCGCAATCCTAGTCGCGCGCCGAACTATGTGTCAATTTCGCGAATCTTCTGTATTTAGGCGAAATAATTCTAAGCGAAGGCCTATGGTCATTCTGGAAATGACAAAAAGCGCCCTCAAATGTCCTACATGTCGGCGACCAATAGGGAGCGGATTCAACCAGAGATGACGCAGTGCGCCTGCAAACCCTGGCACACGGACAGGACGACGTTCAGCCGTTCATCAGTTCGCATAGCGCGTGCACTTCATCCTCGCTGAACAACCCTGCCGGGTAGCGCTCACTCATGACGCTGCGAAAGTCTGGCTGTTGCCTGTTGCGGTGCGAGCCGTTTTCCTTCAACCAATGCGCCAGCGCCTGGATTGCGTCGCTGTCGACTCGCAAGGGGTGAAACGTGCGGTTGATATCGGCGTTCATTTCGCGCTCTCTCCTACTGCGTGAGCGGCTAACTTACTCAAGGTTTATGACAGATCTGCGCAATCCGCACCTTGCTCCACTGTGGCAACGACGATACAAGAGCTATGCCAATGTCGCGTATTTATAGGCGTGCGGACACAAAAAAGCCCGCAGCCTTGCTGGGCCGCGGGCTTGCCTCGGACGCTGAACACGGATAGCGCCCGGTCGCCGCTGTACTGTTGTTACAACTGCACTCAGTTTTTGTGCGGGGCCGGTTGTTGTTGGGTCAGGCAATGGATATTGCCGCCGCCCAGTAACAGTTCACGGCCCGGCACCATTACCACTTCGTGCTGCGGGAACAGGTTCTGCAGGATCACCTTGGCCTGGCCGTCCAGCGGGTCGTCGAAGCTCGGCGCGATGATGCCGCCGTTGACGATCAGGAAGTTCACGTAGGAACCGGCCAAGCGCACGCTCGGATTGCGTTCCTGGGTGCCGTCCACCGGGTCCACGCCCGCACATTCTTCTGCGGTTGCGTACAACGGCCCCGGAATCGGCATTTTGTGCACCGTGAACGCTCGTCCCTGAGCGTCAGTGCTACTTTGCAGGACATCCATGGCAGCGTGGCAACGGGCATAGTTGGGGTCTTGCGGGTCATCGGTCCAGGCCAGCAACACTTCCCCTGGGCGCACGTAGCAGCAGAAGTTATCCACATGCCCGTCGGTTTCGTCGTTGAACAGGCCGTCCGGCAGCCAGATGATCTTATCCACAGCCAGGTTGGCGCTCAGCACCGCTTCGATGGCCGCACGATCGAGGTGCGGGTTGCGATTGTGGTTGAGCAGGCATTCTTCGGTGGTGATCAGGGTGCCTTCGCCGTCGACGTGGATCGAACCGCCTTCCAGCACAAAGCCTTCGGTGCGGTAGCGCGGCGCGCGTTCGATCTCGAGGATCTTGCCGCCGACCTGGGCGTCGCGGTTCCACGGCGAGTAAAGCCCGCCCTCAAACCCGCCCCAGGCGTTGAAATCCCAATTCACGCCGCGCACTTCGCCGCGATTATTGATCACGAAGGTTGGGCCGGTGTCGCGCACCCAGGCGTCATCGCTGGACATTTCCACCAGGCGAATATTGGGCACATCCAGACGGGCGCGGGCGTTTTCGTATTGGCCGGCGGAGACCGCGACCGTCACCGGCTCGAAGCGCGCAATGGCCTTGGCCACCGCCACGTGCGCCGCCTGCGCCGGCTTGCCGCCCAGGCGCCAGTTGTCCGGGCGCTCGGGCCAGATCATCCAGGTCTGGGTCTGTGGCGCCCATTCGGCGGGCATATGGAAGCCATCGGCGCGGGGAGTGCTGTGCAGGGTGGTCATGGCGATCAGGGCTCTGAATGGGGTAAAGGCCGACTTTATAACGGATAAAAATCGGCTTTAGTAGCGATAAACGATCATCGCGGATAAATATGACAGTTGATAGCCGATAACAATCGACTACCTACAGTTGCTCATCCAGCACCTTCGACAGCATGTCGACAAAGAAATCCACACTGCGCCTGGACGTGACCATCGGCGGCTTGATCTTGAGGATGTTCAGGTAGTCGCCCGTTGGCTGCATGAAAATCCCCAGTTCGCGCAGGCGATCGCACAGCAGTGTGGTTTCTTCGGTGGCGGGCTCCAGGGTCTGGCGGTTGCGGACCAGTTCCAGCCCGAGGTAGAAGCCGGAACCGTGGACGGCACCGACCAAGGGATGACGTTCGATCAGCGCTTCCAGACGCGCCTTGAAATGTCCGCCCACCACCTGGGCGTTTTCCCACAGTTTCTCCTCTTCCATTACATCCAGTACCGCCATGCCGATCCGGCAACTGACCGGGCTGCCGCCCGAGGACGAGAAGAAATACCCTTCGGCCTCCAGCGCCTCGGCGATTTCACGCCGGGTAATCACCGCCCCCAGAGGCTGGCCGTTACCCATGCCTTTGGCCATGGTGATGATGTCGGGCACCACACCCTGCTCCTCGAAACCCCAGAAAAAATGCCCCATGCGGCCGTAGCCCACCTGCACTTCATCGGCGATGCACACGCCGCCCTGGGCGCGCACCAGCGCGTACACCTGTTGCAAATAACCCGGCGGCAGGGAGATACCACCGGCATTGCCGTACACCGGCTCGCAGATAAAGCCAGCCAACTGGCGTTTGCTCGCGGCAATTTTCGCCAGGTTGTGTTCCACGCTGCAGACGTAATCCGGTGCACTGTCCTGACCACGGAATTCACCGCGATAGGTATTGGGCGCGGTCACCGGGTGCACCCAGTCCGGGCGGCTGCTCAGCGCCTGGGGGTTGTCGGCAATCGAGGTGGACACCGCATCCGCCGCCACCGACCAGCCGTGATAGGCCTCCAGCACGCTGAGCATGTCGCGCCCGCCGCTGTAGGCCCAGGCCAGTCGGATCGCCAGGTCATTGGCTTCGGTGCCGCTGTTGACCAGGAACACGCGGTCCATGCCCGGCGGCGCCAGCGCAAGCAAACGCTCGGAAAACTCGGCAATTGCGGCGTAGTGAAACCGCGAGTTGGTGTTGAGCAACGACCACTGCCGCGCCGCCACCGCCGCCATGCGCGGGTGACCATGGCCCAGCACGGCCACGTTGTTGAGCATGTCTAGGTAGGAGCGGCCTTGCATGTCGATCAAGTGATTGCGCCAGCCGCGTTCGATGCGCGGCGGGTCGACATAATAGTGCTTCTGCGACCGGGCGAAACTGGCGTCGCGGCGGGCCAGCAGGGTTTGTGGGTCCAGCTCGGGTTGCGCATCGCAGGCCAGCCCCAGCAGCGCGGCCGGCGATGGGCACAGCACCTGCCATGCCGCTGCCCGGGAGGGCGTGCAGAACAGCGGTGCGGGCAGGTCGGTGCGGCACAGTTGCACGGTCAGCGGGCCGTCGACCTCACCGATCACCTGGCCCTTGAGCACCGCAGCGCCCGGTTGCAACAGCGCGCTCACCCCCCACAACCGCACGGTTGCCTCGCTGCTGTGCACGCGCAACTCGCCGTTGGCGCCCGGGCGCACAATGCCGGCGAACGGCGCTTCGACGGATGTCCCCTGGGGCACATGCAGCTCGACGTGCAGCGGGAATGTCTCCGGCTCATGGGCACTGTCGGGCCGGGTGCGCGACAAACGGTACTGCCCGTAGCGACTGGCCGCCAGGCCATGCGCCGCTGCCCCTTCTTGCAACAAACGCTGGTCGATACCCGCTTGCTCCCAGTTACCCGCTTCGAAATGCGGGCTGAGTACGCCGAGGTCGATCAACGCGAACTCACGTCCCACCAGGCCCGGCAGCAAAGGCGCGAAACCTTCGCTGGCAAGCGCTGCCGGGGCCTGCCCGACGCTGCTCAAAATCGCCGCTTCCATCAATTCGAACGGCACCGACGTCGCCACATGGAAAATTTCCCACTCGTGCTCGGCGTTTTTCAGCAGGTAGCTGTTATGCGGGTCGAGGCGTTGCTGTTGTTCGCTGCTCAAGACCAGCACTGCGGCGCGGGCGACGATCAGCGGCCACAGCGCCTGCAGTTCTTCGTGCTGCAACGGTGTGACGGCATGACAGGCCTGGATCGCCGGCAGGATGGCAAAGGGATTGCCCTCGGCATGATGCAACAGCGCGGCGCAGGTCACCGACAGGTCGGCAATGCGCCAGGTGTGCACCAGGTCGCCGAAATCGATCACGCCCTGAACCTGCCAATGCCGCTGGGCGTCGCGCTGCCACACCACGTTGTCGTCGGTAATGTCCATGTGTACCGCTTGCCACGGCAGATGAGCGGCCAGCGGGCGGAGGCGTTTCTCAACCTGCTCGGCCACCTGCTCCAGCGCTTGGCGGTGGGGCAGGTTTTCCAGGGTTGTCAGCAGGTGGGTGATCAGTTGCGAGGCATGGCGCGGGTCCCATTGCAGGGTGCGCTCAAGGCCCGGGTGCGTAAACATGGCCAATGCCCGGCTCATGCGCCCGCACAGCTCACCAAAACCCGCGATGACCTTGCGCCCCAGGTGGGGCAAATGGGTCAGGGGCTGACCGTCGATGTAATCCAGCAGCCGCACGTGCAGGGTTTGACCATCGACGCTGACGGTCAGCAACTCTTCACCGCTCAGGGCCTTGATCACCCGGGGCACACGCAGATCCGTTCGCGCCTGCAATGCATTCAGGGCCGCATGCTGGGCCTGCAACTCCACGGCGGCGTAGTCGCCCCGACAGATTTTCAAGACAAATCGGCCGCGCGCGCTGTCGACTTTGTAGTTGAGGTCTTGCTGGCTGCCCAATGATTGCAACGTGCCGTGGAGGCCGTAATGCTGCTCGAGCAGTTGCGCCGCCTGATTGGGGCCGACTTGCGGGCAGGGAAGACTGGCGCGATGGATCAACGTGGCGAGCAGCATGGGGGGTGGCCTCTGTTTTTTTCAGGGGTGTATATCGCCATTGTTCGGGGGGCTTGCGCAACCCCTATGCATACCGCGCTTGCGCCACCTCGCCGCACAACTCAAGCTATGCTTCATTCGCTTAATGTCCGTCTAAGGAAAAGGCCCTCCGACATGCGCATTCTCATCACCGGCGGCGCTGGATTTATCGGCTCTGCCCTGATCCGCCACCTGATTCAACACACCGAACACGAAGTGCTCAACCTGGACAAGCTCACCTATGCCGGCAATCTGGAATCACTGACCAGCATCGCGTCCAACAGCCGCTATGAATTCGTGCAGGCCGATATCATCGACCAGCCCACCGTCAGCGCCGTGCTGGCACGTTTCGAGCCTCAGGCGATCATGCACCTGGCGGCAGAGTCCCATGTCGACCGTTCGATTGACGGTCCGTCCGACTTTATCCAAACCAATATCGTCGGCACTTACAGCCTGCTGGAAGCCGCCCGGGCGTATTGGCTCAAGTTAGCCGAACCCGCCAGGAGCGCCTTCCGGTTCCATCACATCTCCACTGATGAGGTGTACGGCGACCTGCACGGCGTGGACGATCTGTTCACCGAAACCACACCCTACGCGCCCAGCTCTCCGTATTCTGCAAGCAAGGCCGCGTCAGACCACCTGGTCCGAGCCTGGCAGCGCACCTACGGCCTGCCGGTATTGCTGACGAACTGCTCGAACAATTATGGGCCGTTCCACTTCCCCGAAAAGCTGATCCCCCTGGTCATCCTCAACGCCCTCGCGGGCAAGCCATTACCGGTATACGGCGATGGTTTGCAGGTGCGCGACTGGCTGTTCGTCGAGGATCACGCCAGGGCACTGCTGACCGTGCTGACGCAAGGCGTGGTGGGTGAGACCTACAACATCGGCGGCCACAACGAACAGAAAAACATCGACGTGGTCCGCAGTATCTGTGACCTGCTGGAAGAGCTGGCACCGCAACATCCGACAGGGATGGCGAAATACACCGACCTGATCACGTTCGTCAAAGATCGCCCTGGCCATGACCAACGCTATGCGATCGACGCCAGCAAGATCGAACGTGAATTGGGCTGGGTACCCGTGGAAACCTTTGAATCCGGGCTGCGCAAGACCGTGCAGTGGTACCTCGATAACCTGGAATGGTGCCGCAGGGTCCAGGATGGCAGTTATCAGGGTGAACGATTGGGCAACACCGACATGAAGGATCTGATTGCATGATGAAGGGAATTGTACTGGCGGGAGGCTCCGGGACTCGCTTGCACCCCATTACGCTGGGCGTGTCCAAGCAGTTGCTGCCGGTGTATGACAAACCGATGATCTACTATCCGATCTCGGTGCTGATGCTTGCGGGTATCAAAGATATTCTGGTGATTTCCACACCCTTGGATTTGCCGCAGTACCGCAATTTGCTGGGCGATGGCAGCCAGTTCGGCGTGCGCTTGAGCTATGCCGAGCAGCCGTCCCCGGATGGGCTGGCCCAGGCGTTTATCATTGGTGAAGCGTTTATCGGGGATGATCCGGTTTGCCTGATTCTGGGGGATAACATTTTTCATGGTCAGCATTTCGGTGAGCAGTTGCTTAGCGCGGCCAAAAGGCCCTCGGGCGCTACCGTTTTCGGCTACTGGGTCAAAGACCCAGAACGCTTTGGCGTGATCGACTTTGATAGCGACGGCCGTGCCCTCTCTATCGAAGAAAAACCGGCGAACCCTAAGTCCAGCTATGCCGTGACCGGCCTGTATTTCTATGATAACGACGTGATCAAGATCGCCAAGGCGGTCAAACCTTCGCCGCGCGGCGAGCTGGAGATTACCGATGTCAACAACGCCTACCTAAAGCGCGGCGACCTGCAGGTAGAACGTTTCGGCCGTGGCTTCGCCTGGCTCGATACAGGCACTCACGACAGCTTGCTGGAAGCCTCGCAATATGTGCAGACCATCGAGCATCGCCAAGGGCTGAAAGTCGCCTGCCTTGAAGAAATAGCCTATGAAAACGGCTGGATCGACCGCAACCACCTGCTCGAACGCGCCAAATACTTCGGCAAGACCGGCTATGGCCAATACCTGTACTCCCTGGCGGGAGACAACCAGTGAACGTCCTTGAAACCTCACTGCCGAGCGTGTTGATCCTCGAACCCAAAGTGTTCGGTGACGAGCGTGGTTTTTTCTACGAAAGCTTCAATGCCCGGGCCTTTGAACAGGCCACCGGGCTCAAACGCGATTTTGTCCAGGACAACCACTCGCGCTCGCAGAAAGGCGTATTGCGGGGGCTGCATTATCAGCTCGAACACACCCAGGGCAAGCTGGTGCGTGTCACCGTCGGCGAAGTCCTTGACGTCGCGGTCGACATTCGCCGCAGTTCGCCGAATTTCGGCCAGTGGGTAAGTGTGCGCCTATCGGCCCGCAACCATCGCCAATTGTGGGTGCCGGAAGGCTTCGCCCATGGGTTTGTGGTGCTGAGTGAGCATGCGGAGTTCTTGTACAAGACCACCGATTACTACCAGCCGAGCGCCGAGCGCAGCATCCTGTGGAATGACCCGACGCTGGCCATCGACTGGGAACTCACTGAGCCGCCGCAACTGTCCGCCAAGGACCAGTCCGGCAAATTGTTGATGGAAGCCGACCTGTTCCCATGAAGATCCTCATCACCGGCCAACACGGCCAAGTCTCCCACGCCCTGCAACAGCGGCTCCCAGACCTCGGCGAACTCATCGTCCTGGGCCGCGACCAACTGGACCTGGTCAACCCTGACCAGATCCGCGAGCAAATCCGCAGCCACCGCCCCAACCTGATCATCAACGCCGCCGCCCACACCGCCGTCGATCAGGCCGAAAGCGAGCCGGATGTCGCCTTCGCGATCAACGCCATCGCGCCCGGCATCCTCGCCGAAGAAGCCAAGGCCCTGGGCATCCCGTTGATCCACTATTCCACCGACTACGTGTTCGACGGCAGCAAGCCTGCGCCCTATACCGAAACCGATGCGCCGAACCCGCTGGGCGTCTATGGCCAGAGCAAACTGGCCGGTGAGCAGGCGATTGCGACGGTGGGCGGTGAGTATCTGATCCTGCGCACCAGTTGGGTCTACTCCGACCACGGCAAGAATTTCCTGCTGAGCATGCAGCGTTTGCTGCAGGAAAAGCCGCACCTGCGCATCGTCGCCGACCAGATCGGTGCCCCGACCTGGGCCGGCACCATCGCCCTCAGCACCCGCGCCTTGATCGAGCGCTGGCAAGCGGGTCAAGCGGGCGACTGGGGCGTCTATCACCTGACCGCCCAGGGCGAAACCTCGTGGTTCGGTTTTGCCCAAGCCATCGGCGAACACCTGCGCGCACAAGGAAAAGCCTGCGCCGAACTGGAGGCAATCCCTTCCAGCGCCTATCCGACACCCGCCAAGCGCCCCTTGAACTCACGCCTGGATTGCAGCCGCCTGCAACAGCAGTGGCACGTCAGCCTGCCACAGTGGCAAGACGCATTGCGCGAGTGTCTTGCCGGGCAGCACTAGGCATAATGCGCCTGTACCCACAGGCGCACGACTCCCATGACTCCACCCCTTCCGCGAAGACCCCGCTGGCGCAGCCTCGCCCTGCTGGCGTTGTGCCTGGCACCGCTGCTGTGGCCGCTGGAGCACTTGGCCGAGCGCTATTACCGCAGCGAACTGGCCGGACAGAACCGCCAGACCCTCGACCTGTATGTGGCCAACCTGCTGGGCACCCTGCATCGCTATGAGGTGCTGCCGCAAATCCTCGGTGACTTGCCGGCCTTGCGCACTGCACTGGCTGAGCCCGAGGTGAGCAGCCACCTGGCCAACGCCAACCTGCTGCTCCAGGACGTCGCCGCCCAGGCCGGGGTGGAAGTGATGTACCTGATGGACACCAATGGCAAGACCCTCGCCGCGTCCAATTGGAACAAACAGGACAGCTTCGTCGGGCGCAATTTTTCGTTCCGCCCGTATTTCAGCGAAGCCATGGCCGGACGCCTGGGGCGGTTCTTCGGCCTGGGCACGACCTCAGCCAAACGCGGGTACTTCTTCGCCGCCGCCGTTCACGATGGCGACAACATCATCGGCGTGCTGGTGGTCAAGGTCGACCTGGACCACACCGAAAGCCTGTGGGGCAACACACCGGAACAACTGCTGGTGACCGACCACAACGGCGTCGTCATCCTCACCTCGCGCCCGCAATGGCGATTCCGCGCCACCCGACCGCTGACCGACGAAGAACGTCAGGCGATCATCGCCATCCAGCCTTACCCGACCCGCGACCCGCAGCCCTTGGCCCTGAGCCCCACGGCGTGGCTGCGCCAATCCACGGCCATCGCCGAGACTGGCTGGAACGTGGAAATCCTCGCGCCGCGCTCGCTGATCAACCGCCCGGTGCGCACGGTGGTCGCGGTGGGGGGCGCCACACTGCTGGTGCTGATGCTGTTACTCGGTTTGATGATGCAACGCCGTCGCCATTATCTGGACCGCATCGCCTTTGAAGCCAAGGCCCGCCGCGAGCTGGAGGGACGTGTGGCCGAGCGCACCAGCGACCTGGAAGGCCTCAACCGGCGTCTGAAACAGGAAGTATTGGAGCGCGAACACGCCCAGCAGGAACTGGTGCGCGCCCAGGATGACCTGGTGCAAGCCGGCAAATTGTCGGCGCTGGGCACCATGTCGGCGAGTATCAGCCACGAACTCAATCAGCCCCTCGCGGCGATTCGCAGCTATGCGGAAAACGCCGAAATCCTGCTCGACCACGAGCGCACCAGCGATGCCCGGGGCAATCTCAAGCTGATCAGCGAACTGACCGGGCGCATGGCCTCGATCATCGCGCACCTGCGCGCCTTCGCCCGCCGCGACCGTCATGCCCCGGAGAGCGTGGCCCTGCAACCGGCGCTGGACGATGCGCTGGCGTTGCTGGCCAAGCGACGGCGCGCGATGGAGGTGGAATTGATCCGCGACCTGCCGGAAGCGACCTTGTGGGTACAGGCCGGCGAAACCCGCTTGCGCCAGGTGCTGGGTAATCTGCTGGCCAACGCCCTCGATGCCCTGACCGAAAAAGGCCCGCCGCGCAAACTGTGGTTGAGTGCCCAAACCACCGAACAGGGCGTCAACCTGTACATTCGCGACAACGGCCCGGGCTTTTGCATGGAAGCCCTGGGCCGCGCCAGCGAGCCGTTCTACACCACCAAGACGCGCACCCAGGGCCTGGGGCTGGGCCTGGCGATCTGTGAAACCCTGATGCGTGCCTTTGGCGGCGAACTGTTGTTCGCCAACCACAAGGAAGGCGGCGCGCTGTTAACCTTGAAATTGCGTGCCGGCTCGCCGGGCGTCAGTCTGCAACCGTCCGAGGACCGCAGTGTATGAGTATCGATAACCAGATCCAGGTGGTGTTGATCGACGACGATCCGCACTTGCGTCAGGCCCTGTGCCAGACCCTGGACCTGGCCGGGCTGAAAGTCCTGACCCTGGGCGAAGCCACCGGCCTCACTGCGCGCCTGTCCCGTGATTGGCCGGGCGTGGTGGTCAGTGATATCCGCATGCCCGGCATGGACGGCCTGGAACTGCTGGCAGAACTGCACGGCCAGGACCCGGAGCTGCCGGTGCTGCTGATCACCGGCCACGGCGATGTGCCTTTGGCAGTGCAAGCCATGCGCGCCGGCGCCTATGACTTCCTGGAAAAACCCTTCGCCAGCGACGCCCTGCTCGACAGCGTGCGCCGCGCCCTGGCCCTGCGCCGGCTGGTGCTGGACAACCGCAGCCTGCGCCTGGCCCTGAGCGATCGTCAGCAGTTGAGCACGCGCCTGGTCGGGCATTCCCCGCAAATGCTGCGCCTGCGCGAACAGATCGGCGCACTGGCGGCGACCCGCGCCGACGTACTGATCCTGGGCGAAACCGGCGCCGGCAAGGAAGTGGTGGCCCGCGCGCTGCACGACCTGTCGAGCCGACGCAGCGGACCGTTCGTGGCGATCAACGCCGGCGCCCTGGCCGAGTCGGTGGTGGAAAGCGAACTGTTCGGTCATGAGCCCGGCGCCTTTACCGGCGCGCAGAAGCGGCGCATCGGCAAGTTCGAATTCGCCAACGGCGGCACGCTGTTCCTCGACGAAATCGAAAGCATGAGCCTGGATGTGCAGGTCAAGCTGCTGCGCCTGTTGCAGGAGCGCGTGGTCGAACGCCTGGGCGGCAATCAACTGATCCCGCTGGACATTCGCATCATCGCCGCCACCAAGGAAGATCTGCGCCAGGCCGCCGACCAGGGGCGCTTCCGTGCCGACCTGTATTACCGCCTCAACGTCGCGCCCTTGCGCATTCCACCGCTGCGCGAACGCGGCGAAGATGCGCTGATGCTGTTCCAGCACTTTGCCGACGAAGCCAGCAGCCGCCATGGCCTGCCGCTGCACGAATTGCAGCCGGGACAACGCGCGTTGCTGCTGCGCCATAGCTGGCCGGGCAATGTACGAGAACTGCAGAACGCCGCCGAGCGCTTTGCCCTGGGCCTGGAGCTGGCGTTGGACAACACACAGGACAATCCGGCGGCCGGTGTGCTGACCTCCACACCCGGCGGTTTGAGCGAGCAAGTCGAGCAGTTCGAAAAGAGCCTGATCGCCGCCGAACTCACCCGCCCCCACAGCTCCCTGCGCAGCCTCGCCGAAGCCCTCGGCCTGCCACGCAAAACCTTGCACGACAAACTGCGCAAGCACGGCCTGAACTTCGCCGACAGCGCCAGCCACAGTACCGACGACGAATGACCCCGTCACCCACCAAGAGGCACCCATGAGCCGCGACAGCCGTTACCTGGAATCCATCCTCCACCACGACATCCCCCTCACCCGGGAGATGGGCCTCAAAGTGCTCGAATGGCAGCACGGCCAATTGCAGCTGCACCTGCCCCTGCAGGCCAATATCAACCACAAGAGCACCATGTTCGGCGGCAGTCTCTATTGCGGCGCCGTGCTGGCGGGCTGGGGTTGGCTGCATCTGCAACTGCGCGAGGAAGGAGTCGAGGACGGGCATATCGTGATTCAGGAAGGGCAGATCAGTTATCCGCTGCCGGTCACGCGGGATGCAACGGTGATTTGTCAGGCACCGGAAGAAAAGATCTGGAAGCGTTTCGTGGCGACGTACAAGCGTCATGGCCGGGCGCGATTGACGCTGGAGACGTGGATTGTGAATGACGGCAGTGAGGAGCGGGCAGTCGCGTTCAGCGGCCAGTACGTCCTGCACCGCTGACGGCCCCTGCGCAAAACCCAATGTGGGAGGGGGCTTGCTCCCGATAGCGGCATTTCAGTCAAAAATGCTGTGACTGATGCACCGTTATCGGGAGCAAGCCCCCTCCCACAGGTTGATTCGCCGAGGCCTCAGGAGCGGGCCAGGGTCAGCAGGCGTTCGCGCCACGCGGCCTTGGCCGGTAACGCTAAAAAGAACGGGTTCAACAGCGACTCCCGCGCCGGGTAGGTGAACGGCTCGCCGCTCAACTCCAACACCTCGCCGCCGGCCCCTTCCAGCACGCCCTGGGCCGCTGCGGTGTCCCACTGCGATGTCGGCGCCAGCCGCGGGTAGCAATCAGCGCTGCCCTCGGCCAACAGGCAGAACTTCAACGAGCTGCCGATATTCGCCAGCTTCAACGCGCCCAGGCCTTCGCTCAAACCGTCCAGCAAACGCTCCTGCTCGGGGCTCGAATGCCGGCGGCTGGCCACCACGGTAAAGGACTCGCCCGCCGCCGGGGCCTCGCGCACCTGGATCTGCTTGGGCGCTTCATTCACATCGGAACGCCATGCCCCCAGGCCCGCGCCGCCGAAGTAACAACGGCCGCTGGTGGGCATGGACACCACGCCAAACACCACGCGTCCCCGTTCGATCAAGGCAATGTTGACGGTGAATTCCTCGCTGCCGGCGATGAATTCCTTGGTGCCATCGAGCGGGTCCACCAACCACCAGCGCTGCCAACCGGCGCGCACGCTCTGGTCGATATCGGCGTCTTCCTCGGACAGCACCGGAATGCTCGGGTCCAGGGCCGTCAGGCCGGCGAGGATCAGGTGATGAGCGGCCAGGTCCGCCGCCGTCACCGGTGAATCATCGGCCTTGGACATCACCGCCACGTCCGCGCGCCAGTAGGGCAGGATCACTTCGCCGGCCTGACGAGCCAGCTCGATCACCGGGGCGATGAATGGGTGGCCTAAAAACAGTTCGCTCATGCGCTAAACGCTCCACGCTGGGTCAACAGATCCCGTACCAGATACAACGCAGCCAGGGCACGGCCTTCGCTAAATTGCTCGTTTTGCGCCAATTGCGCCAACTCGCGCAGATTGACCCTCTCCACGCGCATCGGTTCGGGCTCATCGCCTTCCAGGCGTTCTTCATAGAGATCGGTGGCCAGCACCACCTGGATTTTCTGGCTCATATAGCCGGGGGACAGCGAAAGCTCAGTCAAGTGCTCCAACTGGCGCGCACCGTAGCCGGCTTCTTCCTTGAGCTCACGATCCGCCGCCGCCAGAACATCCTCGCCGGGCTCGATCAAGCCTTTGGGCAAGGACAGTTCGTACGCGTCGGTGCCGCCGCAATACTCCTCCACCAGCAACGCGTGCTCCTCATCGATCATCGCCACGATCATCACCGCGCCATAGCCAGCCCCGCGACCGACCAGGCGCTCGTAGGTCCGCTCAACGCCATTGGAAAAGCGCAACTGCACTTCCTCCACGCGGAACAAACGGCTACTGGCGACTATTTCGCGGGCGAGGACGGTGGGTTTCTGGCGCATAAACGGCTCCTTGGCGTGATCGGGTTACTATACCGTGGCTTTTCCGATTGTCTGTGTCGGATATCTTTACTTACATGAGACCGCACCATGCCCTCTTTGCCCTGGCACGCCATCGACACCGTCCTGTTGGACATGGACGGCACCCTGCTCGACCTGCATTACGACAACCACTTCTGGATGGAACACCTGCCCCAGCGTTACGCCGAGCTGCATGGTGTGAGTCGGGCCATGGCCGAGATGGAGTTGCAACCGCTGTTCGAGCGTAACGCCGGCCAGTTGCAATGGTATTGCCTGGACTTCTGGAGCGCCGAGCTGAATATCCCGGTGCGCGAACTCAAGCTGGAAACCGCCCACCTGATCGCCCTGCGTCCCGACGCGGATACATTCCTGGCGGCGATCAAACAGGCCGGCAAGCGGGTGATCCTGATCACCAATGCGCATCGCGACTCACTGTCGTTGAAAATGGAACGCATTGAACTGGCGCCGTATTTCGAGCGGTTGATCAGCTCCCACGACTACGGTTTCGCCAAGGAAAACCCGCAGTTCTGGGACGCCCTGCGCGCCGACCTCGGCTTCGACCCGGCCCGCAGCCTGTTTATCGACGACACCTTGCCGATCCTGCGCAGCGCCCAGGCGTTTGGCGTGGCGCATCTGCTGGCGGTTAAAGAACCGGACAGCCGGAAGGGGCCGAAGGACACCGGGGAATTTGCGGCAGTCGAGGATTACCGGGATCTTATTGTCGGACTCTGAACTCATGTGGGAGTGGGCTTGCCCCCTCCCACATGTTTACCGCGTGTATTACTCGGGAATACGCAGTTTCTGGCCTGGATAGATTTTGTCCGGGTGCGACAACATCGGCTTGTTGGCCTCGAAGATCTTGTTGTACTGATTGGCGTTGCCGTAAACCTCCAGGGAAATCGCGCTGAGGGTGTCGCCTTTTTTCACCACGACGAAACGGGAAATGGCCACAACTGGCCCCGAAACCACGATCTGGTCTTCTACGCCGGCAACCCCGGCAATATTGCCCGTCGCGAGGATGATTTTTTCTTTCTCTTCTTGAGTGGCGACGGTCCCAGTCAGCGTGACTTTGTCCCCCTCGACAGTGGCGTGGACATCCGGATTACCCAAGCCGATGTCTTCAATATGCTTTTTCAGATCACCACTGGCGTTGGCATTACCCGGCGTCAACAGCTTGACCAACTTCTCGCCGGCTTCTTTTACAAAACTGATAAAACTCATCGTGCGCTCTCCTTTGGTGGTTGATATCCAGATGCTCAAGACTAGACCAGCCCAGCCGACTTGGGTTCCAGCCCGACCAAAGATCCAAACGCGCTAGAATCCCCCCGCCATTGGAATATGCCCCGGAGCGAAGATGGACATCAAACAGCTGAAATTCCTCATCGCCCTCGACGAGACCCGTCACTTCGGCCAGGCGGCGGCGCGTTGCCATATCACCCAACCGACCCTGTCGATGCGTCTGCGCAGCCTGGAAGAAGAGCTGGACCTGCCACTGGTCAATCGCGGCCAGCGCTTCGAAGGCTTTACCGCCCCCGGCGAGCGCGTGCTGGCGTGGGCGCGCACGGTGCTGGCGGCCTATGACGGCTTGCAGGCCGAAGCGGCCGCCTGTCGCGGCAATCTCGTCGGCACGTTGCGCCTGGGGGTGGTGCCACTGTCGAGCTTCGATCCCTTGGCCTTGATGCAGCAACTGCACAAAGAACACCCGAACCTGCGCTTTGAGCTGTCCGCCTTGAGCTCCGAGCAAATCCTCGAACAACTGGCCAGCAATCGCCTGGACCTGGGCGTGTCCTACCTGGATCGCCTGGATAACGAACGCTTCGACTCCCTGGCACTCGGCGAAACCCGCATGGGGTTGCTCTACGACCAGCGCTATTTCAGTTTCGGCGACAAGCCGTTGAGCTGGGAAGCGTTGATCGAATTGCCGCTGGGCATGCTCACCAGCGGCATGCACTTTCGCCAGTCCATCGACCACAACTTCCATAGCCGAGGCCTGCACCCGCAACCGCTGTTACAAACCGATGCCGTTCATCAGTTGTTACAAGCTGTGCACGGCGGATTGTGTTGCGCGGTGATGCCACTGGAAGGCGGCCTGGATGCGCTCACCGAGCATTTGCGCCTGCAACCCATCGAAGATGCCCACACCCTGGCGCGCCTGGGCCTGATCATGCGCCGCAGTGCACCGCGCTCGGCGCTGGCGGAAGCCTGTTTCGCGCTTTATCAGAAATCGCTGGCAGAGTCTTGATCGACGTCATCTATCGGTAGATCAGTACTGGCAATTAGACGCGACGCTTTGTCGCGCCTAGTCTGAACACTGATCAGTCCGCCGGTGGTACAGCCCCATGAACGCCAAGCATCCAGTCTGCGCGGCGCCCGCTCTTCAAACGCCCGCGCCCGCCGCCAGCCAGAGCTACCAGTTCTGCAACCTCGAACACACAACCGTGGCGAGCACTGCATTGGCGGAAGAAGTGGCGCTGGCGATTGCCTATAACGACATCAGCCAGGCGGTGATGCTGGTGACGCCGACCGATCTCGAAGACTTCATCGTCGGTTTCAGCATCGGCAGTGGAATTATCACCGACGTTAGCGACATTTATGACCTGAAACTCAGCGGATCGGGCTCTACCCAGTACGCCCAGGTGCAGATTTCCAGCCGCGCCTTCTGGAACCTCAAGCAGCAGCGTCGCCAGTTGGCGGGCACCAGCGGCTGCGGCCTGTGCGGGGTCGAAGCAGTCGAGCAAGCCTTGCCGGACCTTCAAGTGCTGCCCGGCGCGCCCTTGCCACCTGCCGAGTGGCTTGAAGGCCTGCGCCAGCGCATCAGCGCATTTCAGCCGCTGGGCCAGTACAGCGGCGCGGTGCATGCGGCGGTGTTCATGAATAACCAAGGCGAGTTGCTGCTGGGGCGCGAGGACATCGGCCGACACAACGCACTCGACAAACTGATCGGTGCCTTGATCCGCCAAAAGATCAGTACCGCTGGCGGCCTGGCCATTGTCACCAGCCGCTGCAGCCTCGAACTGATCCAGAAAGTCCTGCGCGCCGGCATCCAGACCCTGGTCAGCCTGTCGTCGCCCACCGGCCTGGCCCTGCAATGGGCGCGTCGGCACAACCTCAATCTCATCCACCTGCCGCAAAAAAGTGCGCCGCGGGTCTACAGCCCTGCGATGGAGTACCAGCCATGAGCAATCATCACCAAGCCGACCAAACCCCGACCCCGCGCTACAAGCCCTACAAGGGCGCGGCCGGCGGCTGGGGCGCGCTGATCAGCGTGGCGCAGGCGTGGCTGACCAGCGACAACGCGCTGAAAAACATCCGCATGATGCTCAAGACCAACCAGAACGGCGGTTTCGACTGCCCGGGCTGCGCCTGGGGCGACTCGCCGGAAAGCGGCATGGTCAAGTTCTGCGAGAACGGCGCCAAGGCGGTCAACTGGGAAGCCACCAAGCGTCGCGTCGATGGCGCCTTCTTCGCCAAGCACAGCGTAACCGCGCTGCTGGAGCAGAGCGACTATTGGCTGGAATACCAGGGCCGCCTGACCGAGCCGATGCGCTATGACGCCGCAACTGACCGCTACCAGCCCATCAGTTGGGACGCGGCGTTCGCCCTGATCGGCCAGCACCTCAACGCCCTGCCCAGCCCGGACATGGCAGAGTTCTACACCTCGGGCCGTGCCAGCAACGAAGCCGCGTACCTGTACCAACTGTTCGTACGCGCCTACGGCACCAACAACTTCCCGGATTGCTCGAACATGTGTCACGAAGCCAGCGGCGTGGCCCTGGCGCAAAGCGTCGGTGTCGGCAAAGGCACCGTGACCTTTGACGACTTCGAGCATGCCGACGCGATTTTCGTCTGGGGCCAGAACCCCGGCACCAACCACCCGCGCATGTTGGAACCACTGCGCGAAGCGGTGAAACGCGGCGCCCAGGTGGTGTGTATCAACCCCTTGAAAGAACGCGGCCTGGAACGTTTCCAGCATCCGCAGCACCCGCTGGAAATGCTCACCAACGGCGACAAGCCGACCAACACCGCGTACTTCCGTCCGGCGTTGGGTGGCGACATGGCTATCCTGCGCGGCATGGCCAAGTTCCTGCTGCTGTGGGAACGCCAGGCCCAGGCCGAAGGCAATGACGCGGTGTTCGACCACGACTTCCTCAACGAACACACGATCAACGTGCTCGATTACCTGGCCCAGATCGACGACACCTCCTGGGATGAAATCGTCGCGCAGTCCGGTTTGCCCCTCGTCGAGATTGAGCAAGCGGCACGCATGTACGCCAAGGGCAAGAACGTGATCATGTGCTGGGCGATGGGCATCACCCAACATCGCCACTCGGTGCCGACCATCCAGGAAATCGCCAACCTGATGCTGCTACGCGGCAACATTGGCCGCCCGGGCGCCGGCCTCTGCCCGGTGCGGGGCCACAGCAACGTGCAGGGCGACCGCACCATGGGCATCAACGAACGCCCACCGGTGGTGTTCCTCGATGCCCTGGAGCGGCGTTTCCAGTTCCAGGTGCCGCGCACCAACGGGCACAACGTGGTCGAAGCGATTCACGCCATGCTCGAAGGCCGCGCCAAAGTGTTTATCGGCCTGGGCGGCAACTTCGCCCAAGCCACGCCGGACAGCCCGCGCACTTTCGAAGCGCTGCGCAATTGCGACCTGACGGTGCAGATCAGCACCAAGCTCAACCGCAGTCACCTGATGCACGGCAAAGACGCCCTGATCCTGCCGTGCCTGGGGCGCACCGACATCGACATCCAGGCCGAAGGCCCGCAGGCCGTGACCGTGGAAGACTCGTTCAGCATGGTCCACGCCTCCAACGGCCAGTTGCAGCCGCTGTCGACGCTGATGAAGTCGGAGCCCGCCATTCTTGCCGGCATCGCCGCCGCGACGCTGGGCAGCCAGCCGGTGGACTGGAACTGGCTGGTGGGCGATTACAGCCGCATCCGCGACCTGATCGCCGACACCATCCCGGGCTTCAAGGATTTCAACGAGCGCCTCAAACACCCCGGCGGTTTCTACCTGGGCAACGCTGCCGGTGCTCGGCGCTGGAACACGCCGTCGGGCCGGGCCAACTTCCGCCCGAATATCCTGCCCAAAGACCTGATCCACGAACGCACCCACGCCACAGGCCGCGTACCGGACCTGATCATGCAGTCGATGCGCTCCCACGATCAGTACAACACCACCATTTATGGCCTGGACGATCGCTATCGCGGGGTGAAAGGCCAGCGCGACGTGTTGTTCGTCAACGAAGCCGACATCATCCGCCTGGGCTTCAAGCCGGGACAGAAGGCTGACATCGTGTCGCTGTGGGAAGACGGCCGTGAGCGTCGTGTGAAGGGCTTCACCTTGCTGGCGTTCGATATTCCGGCGGGGCAGGCAGCGGCTTACTACCCGGAAGTGAACCCGCTGGTGCCGTTGGAAAGCACTGGGGATGGCAGCCATACGCCAACGTCGAAGTTCGTGGCGATTCGCCTGGAAGCGGCGAGTGACAAGGGGCTGATCATGGCGCGCTCGGCATAAATCCCGGCCACAAAAAAAAGGCCACTTTTGCATAAAAGTGGCCTTTCCGAAGTAGCTAGAGACCCATCAGAATCACTTAAGTTCCCCATCTAAAACAATAACTTAGCGAATTGTGTACAAGTCGTGTTACTGGTCGGATTTCTATTGTCACAATGTCGACACAGCCTCAGGATCGCGCCGTCATCCTCTTGAGGTCTCTCTATGAAGTTCTCCTCGATTCTCTTGTTGTCCCTTGGCCTGGTCAGTGGCGCAGCCATGGCCGGCGGCACCACCGAAGCCGGTGTGGGCGGCGCATTGGGCGGGGTACTCGGTTCGGTTGTCGGCCAGCAGATCGGCGGTAACACCGGTTCGGCCATTGGCGCCGCCTTGGGTGGCGCGGGCGGCAGTGCGGTCGGTGCCGACAAACGCAGTCGCGGCGAAGCAGCCATTGGCGGCGCGCTCGGCGCAGCCGGCGGCAACGTGGTAGGCCGCAGCATGGGCGGCAACACCGGCAGCCTGATCGGCGCAGCAGCCGGTGGTGGCGCAGGTGGCGCACTGGGCAACTACATGGGCAACTCGAGCGATAACGACGACCGTCGTTCCCGTGGGCGGGATAACCGTCGTTATGACCGGGATGATCACCGTGGCCGTGGCCATGCCTATGGGCATCGCAAGAACAGGCATCACTACCGTCATTGATCAGATTGAGAGAGCACTGAAGAAACACTGTGGGAGCAAGTCGAATCGTCGCACCGCCCGTCCCACATGGGTTTCTGTAAGAAGTCAGGCCACCAACCGCTGCAACGCCTCGCGCAACATCGCCGGAATCGTCACCGGTTGGTTCGTCCCCCGATCCACGAACACATGCACAAAGCGCCCCGCCGCACAGGCTTCGTCTTCGCCGGCCTTGAACACCGCCAATTCGTATTGCACTGAGCTGTTACCCAACTTGCCCACGCGCAGGCCAATGTCTATTCGGTCTGGAAAGGCGATCGACGCAAAGTAATCGCACGCCGAGCTCACCACAAACCCCACCACGTCACCGTCATGAATATCCAACCCGCCCTGTTCGATCAGGTAAGTATTCACCGCCGTGTCGAAGAAACTGTAGTAGGTCACGTTATTCACATGGCCATACACATCGTTGTCGTGCCAGCGCGTGATGATGGGTTGGAAGTGACGGTAATCGGCGCGTTGCGGCATTGAGTCAGGCATGGGCACGTCTCGGTGAAAGTGGGTTTACAGGTCATTCAAGTGGGCTTGGGCCCACTCGCGCACCTCGGCGTAGGGGTAATCCTCCAGCGCAGCAAAACCCGGAATCCCCCGCGCCTTCAGCTTGGTGAACAACGGCACGCTGATACCGCCGAGAAAGCGTGTCAGGCGTTCGGCGCCCGGCAGATGGCCGGTGTGCTCATGATGCCTGTGGATAAAATCACCGCACAGCCCCATGAAGTGTTTATCCACAAGCGGCGGCAAGCCCGGCGGTGGCGGCAGATGCGCCACATGGCCGTGGCAGACCGAGCAATGCCCGCAACGCTGGGGGGCATTTTCATCACCAAAATACTGCGCCAGGCGCTGCCCCAGGCAATGCTCGGTGGCGAACAGGTCAAGCATGGCGTGTATGCGCGCCACCTCCGTCACTTCGTGCTGCTTGAAGCCTGTGTATAACGCTTCGCTCAACACCTGCGGATCAAACTCGGTATCCAGCAGGCTGTAGACCTCGGTCATCTGCTTGCTTTCCAGCTCGATCAGGCCCTGTTCCTGGAAGTAATCCAAGGCCTTCACCACCCGATTGCGCGCGGCATTGTGCTGTTGATAAAGCCCATCGAAATCCACCGTCGCCCAGGTCTTGGCACGCTTGCACACCTGGATGATCGCCGCGACGAACTGCTGCCGCTCGCCGGAAAACCGCGCGAGCAAGGCCTCAGGCTCGATCAGGTATTTGAAACGGTACTCGGCATAAAACGCGTAGCGCGGTGCGATCACGCCCTTGAGCTCCAGCTGAACCAGCAGCGTCTTCAGTGGCAGTTCGCGGATATTGCTGTGATCCGACAGCGAGCGCAGCAGGAACTCCCACTGCCCCTCACTGCGCGCTGCCTGCAACTCATCGAGCACACGCCGGATGCCATCCTGCTCGGGCGTATCGCCGTAGACAAAATTTTCCAGCACGTTGAGGCTGTCGCGATTGGCCAATACCAGGCAGTCGGACGGCTGCCCGTCACGCCCTGCGCGACCGATCTCCTGGCTGTAGTTCTCGATGGATTTGGGCAAGTCGAAGTGCACCACATTGCGGATGTCACTTTTGTCGATGCCCATGCCAAACGCGATAGTGGCGACGATGCAATTGGAGCGGCCACCCATGAAGCGCTGCTGGATACCCTCGCGTTTATCGTGGGGCAAACCGGCGTGATACGCCTCGGCCTGGATGCCGTTGCGGTTCAGGTGCTCGGCAATCTGCTCGGCGGTTTTCTGCAAGGTGACGTAGACGATACTCGGCTGCCCGGCGCGCTCGCTCATCCATTGCACCAGGCGCCGCCGCTTGTCCGTACCGCTTACCGGCTCCACCAACAGGTTGAGGTTGGGCCGGTAGAAGCCCGTGGTGACCACATCATCCGGCGCAATGGCGAACTTGGCCTGCATATCGGCAATCACCTTGGGCGTGGCCGTGGCGGTCAGCAGCAGTGCTTGTGGGATATGGAACTGACGCTGGTAGTCCGGCAGCTTCAAATAGTCCGGACGGAAGTTGTGGCCCCACTCGGAGATACAGTGCGCCTCGTCCACCACCAGCAGCGAGATCTGCACGCTTTGCAGGAAGTTGCGAAAGCGCTCGTTCTTGAGGCGCTCCACGGAAATCATCAGGATCTTCAGCTCGCCCGAACGCGCACGGGCCATTACCGCATTGGCCTCATCGCGGCTTTGGGCCGAATCGATACTGCCGGCCGCAATGCCATGGCGTTGCAGGAAGCCCAGTTGGTCCTGCATCAACGCCAACAGGGGCGACACCACCAGCGTCAGGTGCGGTAGCAGCACTGCCGACAACTGGTAACACAAGGACTTGCCCGACCCCGTAGGGAAAATCGCCGCGGCCGAACGACCAGCCAATACGGCGCTGACCGTTTCTTCCTGGCCCAAGCGAAACTGTGGATAACCAAAGACCTGCTGGAGGGTGTCGTGCATCGGCTGTCACTCCATTGACCGCTGAGTTGGCTCAAAAACATAGCCTGGGAATCTCAGCGAATCGAGAAAGGTCGCAAGGAAAAAAAAGACAGGATGATACACAGGGTGCCGCCATGGCCTTGGGCCAAATGCAGCAACTTGGACTGCAGTGAAGTGGTTTTTATCCCGCCTGCCTGCTGAAGCATTGAGCTACAATCAAGCCTTGCGACCCAGGAGTACGCGGCGATGAGCGAACTGACGTTTGAGCAAAAACAGGATCATTACCATAAGATCCGCCGTTCCAATTACTTGGCCAGCTTGCGCCTGGAAGGGTTCGACACCCAACCGGCCGACGTCGACAAACCCCTGCCGACCCGCGAAGCCGTCCTTGCCAAGTACCGCAACACTCCACGCTGATGCTCGACAAATACGGGGTGGGCCAGGATCCGTACTGCTATCCCGGGAGCCGCGTCCTGCGCAACCGCCTCGATTTGCTCGATGAAGACCGCCTGCACCAAGCTGAGCGTGAATTGTCCGAAATCGCCGTAGGCAACCTCCCTCTCTTCTCTCCGCCCTACAACCTGGAACGCCTGCAACACATCCACCGCACACTGTTCAGCGATATCTATGACTGGGCTGGGGAGTTGCGCAGCGTGAATATCCAGAAGGGCGACACCCTGTTCTGCACCCCGGAACGCATCCCACCGGAAGCCGCAAAGATCATCCGGCAGATGGAAGAAGCGCACTGGTTTGTCGGTACGAGCCAGGCCGAACTGGTGAGCAAAATTGCCGAAGCCTACGGCGACCTCAACGTCATTCACCCCTTTCGCGAAGGCAATGGCCGGGCGCAGCGGATTTTGTTTGAACAGATCATCGTGAATGCCGGGTTTTCGGTGAACTGGTGGCTGGTGAAACACGCGGCGTGGATACCGGCGAACATTGATGCGGTGGCGTGTGATTATCGGGGGTTGGAGGCGATTTTCGGACGCTGTATCAGCCGGCCTGCTGCATTTGCTGGAAGCTCTGCACCCCGTCCAACGGCATAACAGGTAGGAGCGAGCTTGTTCGCGCCTACAATTGAGTGCGTGAACAGCCAAAAATCACTGCCAAGCCCCAAATGCCGGAAACCGCTGTAAGAAACCTCCAAATATCGCGCCATCCCCTTCCCAAACTGCTGCAAACACCCACTCAACCCTCTACAGAAGTTACCCGTAGCTGAATGAAAATAGCGCGGTCTCAACTTTTTCGGCAGAACCCCTTGAACATCGAAAGGACTCAACACCTCAGCCGCTACTGCGGCACCTCCAAGGCGATTCATATCAGCGCACGACCTGGCAACCGATATGCTTTGGCCGGTCTATGCCGGTTAGCACCGGGAGGGTGAAACGATGACCGAATATGCCCCTTGGATCACGCTCATCCTCCTCGTCGCGCTTGCCGTCTGGCTCGACAAAAAGATGCAGCATCCCGCCTTCAGAACAGGGGTTGGGCTCACCCTCATCGTTGTAGGCCCAATACTTGTGTTTGGCTCCACGCGCTGGATAACGGAGCTACAATCGAACAGCGTTGCGGTTCTTGCTTTCAGCTATGGCATCCGCTTGCTGATCACCCGAAACAAATACCACCTCCAACGCAACTGTCCCCCTCACCCACTCCTGCGTGCTCCTACCATGAACCTCGCCCCCAACTTCCCCGAAGACCCCGTCATGCAGCAGCTCCTGCAACTGCTGCACGAAGAAATCGGCCTGCCGAAACACAAGACCATTCGCCTGCAAACCTCGCTCAATTTCGACCTGGGCTGCGACGGCAGCGAGGCCAAGCAATTCATGGAAATGCTGGAACAGGAATTTGCCCTCGACCTGGGTGACTACGACACTTATCGCTACTTCAATCCGCCGCTCTTTGATGTGTTCCTCAAGCGTCGAGCCAAGGGGCATGGCGAGAAGTTCCCACTGACCATCGGCATGCTCTACCTGGCGATCAAAACGAACAGCTGGGACACGCAGACACTGGAAAACCTGAGCTGAGCCCCAGATTGATGACACCCGTCATCCTTCGCATCGAGTAGGAGGCGGATTCACATCCGCCGTCCTCTCACATACATGGACGCCCCCCGTTTGCCGAGCTTTCAATTCGTGACAACACAGACTGGGTTGAGATTGCAGCCATACATCCGGACTTTGAATGAGGCTCTGCCTCTGTCCCTGATGGAATTCGCTGATCGGGCTCTTATCACCACCACGCGCTCGAAGCGCCTGTGAGAGGGCAGAGTTACCCGATCCCGGTCCGACCTGTCTTGCCATCACGTCATGATTGCCTGGGCAACCTTGGAAGTACTCCTTTCTAACGCATCATCGCTTGACTCCACCGGTCTGGTTACGCGCCTGCGACAGCAGGGGTGTAACCAGACCGGAATCTGCGGTCGTGGGCCAGCAGCGCCCAAGCAATCCGGGCATTCTTGTTGGCCTGTGCAATGACTGCCACATTCGTGTTACGACGCGTCAATAAACCCTTCAGCCAATCCGATGAGGGGTCGGCTTTACCTTCGGCGTAACGAACCACCGCTCGCGCACCGTGAACCAGCAATGTGCGCAAATAGCTATCGCCTCGCTTGCTGATACCTAACAGCATGGACTTGCCTCCGCTCGAATGCTGTCGCGGCACCAACCCCAGCCATGCCGCCATCTGCCGACCGTTGGCAAAGCTCTTAGCATCACCTACCGAAGCGACCAGGGCACTTGCAGTGATCGGTCCAATGCCCGGTATTTCTGCGAGCTTGCAACTGGCCTCGTTCCCGCGATGCCATTGTTGAATTTCCCGTTCTAGCTGACCTACCTGCCGATCTAGCTCCTTCAGATGATCGCCCAGGCGCTGTATCAATTGCCGAAAGGGACCGGGCAGACCGTTCTCGCCATCTTCCAGGATGCCCGGCAAGCGCTCGGCGATATGACCGATCCCTTGCGCGATGACAATGCCAAACTCACCGAGCAGCCCTCGAATCGAGTTCGCTTGCGCGGTACGTGCCTTCACAAAACCCTGTCGCGCACGATGCATGGCCAAGACCGCTTGTTGCTCTGTCGTCTTGATCGGCACGAAACGCATATTGGGTCGAGCTACCGCTTCACAGATGGCTTCTGCATCGGCTACGTCGTTCTTGTTCGTTTTCACATAGGGCTTAACAAATTGTGGAGCCATCAATTTGACCGTATGCCCAAACTCTTGCAGCTTTCTTGCCCAGTGATGAGCACTGCCGCAAGCTTCCATGCCGATCAAGCACGGCGCCAATACCGCAAAGAAGCTGGCAAGCTGGTCACGTTTGAGCTGCCTCTTCAGTACTGGTTTACCTCGGTCGTCAACTCCGTGCACTTGAAACACGTTCTTTGCCAAGTCGACACCAACAGTCGTAAGCTTCATGAGGACGCTCCCTTCCGTTAAGTGCTATTAACACTTTCACTTTGGCACATCGATGCCGTTAGGACAGGGGGCGTCCATTCCATTACCACCGCACGTACGGTTCCGTATACGGCGGTTCAGGTTATGCGGCTAAGCCGGTTGACCGTATCCAGTATTGAGACCAGCCCAAGGCCATCCCACAGCTTCTTCGGCAGTGCCTGATTCATATGTGGCGCTCCCGAGTTCCACCATGGGCCTCGGCCACTGACGGCTGATCTCCACGCACGTTCTTCATCTAGCCCAAGACGCATAAGGTTACGAGCCCTCGTTGAGGGACGCTTCCATTGCCTCCACAGGGTGCAGCGAAGCTTATGACGCACCCACCCATCAACCGTCTCCAAGGCTCTTTTGCCTTGGGTGAGCTTGAAGTAGCCCGCCCAGCCACGTAGCACCGGGTTTATCCGCTCGATGACGTATGCCATCTTGCGGCCCCGCGCACCACGCAGCAGTTCCTTGAGCCGGTCGCGCAAGCGCCGCAAGCTCAAAGTGGCGATTCGAAGCCTCGGCTGTTGATGCCAACTCATCCCGTAACCCAAGTAATCGCAGCCCCAGGGCCTTGCCACGCGGCTCTTTTCCCGATTCAACTTCAGCTTCAGACGCTGACTCAGGGTGACGGGGTTATTCGTCACTTACTACGGCCTCGGCTGACTTCTGCACGCTCATCCCGTCGCCTCACGACGCTCGGTAGCACAATGGCAAACGTGCAGATCTCCCAGGGTAATTCGCGCGACCTTCCTGCTTATGCCTGTCAGATATACGTCGCAGCATTCCGTGCAAGTATTGGGCTTTGGCAGTTTGGGCTACCTTACCCCGCTGCGCCGCCTCATCCGCTTCCTGTTCGTCAGGCCAGCATTTTGCCTCGGGCTTCCTTCAGATTCGCAGTCACCCACGACACCCTTGCCTCTGGCTAACACTTCCCCTTGCCGGGTGTGTAGAGGACTTTCACCTCCAAGCCACCAGCGAGGCCACCACAGCCAAGCTGGTTGCGCTTGCGCGCAACGCGCCATGCCTGGCGCACCCGTAAAAAAGCCGCCCATAAGGGGCGGCTCTTTAACAGCTAGCGAATCTTACAACTTCGGGCCCGCAGCCTTGATCGCATCGCTCACTTCAAACTTCTTGAAGTTCTCGATGAACAGACCGGCCAGCGCTTTCGCCGCTTCGTCGTAGGCAGCCTTGTCAACCCAGGTGTTACGTGGGTTCAACAGGCCGGTCTCAACGCCTGGCACCGCCAATGGCACGTCCAGGTTGATGGTGTCGAGGTGTTCAGTTTCAGCACCGATCAACGCGCCGCTCTGGATCGCTGCGATCACGCCACGGGTGGTCGGGATGTTGAAGCGTTTGCCGACGCCGTAGCCGCCGCCGGTCCAGCCGGTGTTGACCAGGTAGACCTTGGAGCCGAAGCCGCGAATGCGCTTGATCAGCAGTTCGGCGTATTCACCGGCCGGGCGCGGGAAGAACGGCGCGCCGAAGCAGGTGGAGAAGGTCGACTTGATACCGCTGCCAGAACCCATTTCGGTCGAGCCCACCAATGCGGTGTAGCCGGACAGGAAGTGGTAGGCCGCTTGTTCTTCGCTGAGGATCGACACGGGCGGCAGTACGCCGGTCAGGTCGCAGGTCAGGAAGATCACCGCGTTTGGCTCGCCGCCCAGGTTCTTCTCGGAACGCTTGGCAACGTGCTCCAGCGGGTAGGCGGCGCGGCTGTTCTGGGTCAGGCTGACGTCGGAATAGTCAGCGTGCCCGGCCTCGTCGATCACGACGTTTTCCAGGACCGCGCCGTGCTTGATGGCTTTCCAGATGACGGGCTCGTTCTTCTCGGACAGGTCGATGCACTTGGCATAGCAACCGCCTTCGATGTTGAACACCACGCCCTTGCCCCAGCCGTGTTCGTCGTCACCGATCAGGTAACGGCTTTCGTCGGCGGACAGGGTGGTTTTACCAGTGCCGGACAGACCGAAGAACAGGGTCACGTCGCCTGCTTCGCCGATATTGGCGGCGCAGTGCATCGGCAGTACGTCCTCGGCCGGCAGCAGGAAGTTCTGCACCGAGAACATGGCTTTCTTCATTTCACCGGCGTACAGCATGCCGGCGATCAGCACTTTTTTCTCGGCGAAATTGAGGATCACGCAACCGTCGGAGTTGGTGCCGTCACGTTCAGGCACGCACTCGAAGTTGGCCACGTTGAGCACTTGCCACTCTTCACGGCCGGCCGGGTTGTACTGGGCCGGGTTGATGAACAGGCAAAGACCGAACAGGTTCTGCCAGGCAGTCTGGGTGGTCATCTTCACGGCCAGGTAGTGGTCTTCGGACGCACCTACATGGACATGGGAAACGAAATGCTCTTGCGCGTTGTTGAACGCCTCGACGCGAGCCCACAGGGCATCGAACTTGTCGGCCGGGAACTTGCGGTTGATCGGGCCCCAGGCAATGGCGTCCTGGGTGGAAGGCTCTTCAACGATGAAACGGTCGACTGGCGAACGACCGGTACGGTGACCGGTTTCTACGACCAGCGCGCCAGTATCGGCAAGCACGCCTTCACCGCGCTGCAGGGCTTCTTTGACCAGATCGTCAACACTCAGATCGGTGTATACGGCGTTATTGGCTTGCGTCATGAGGTTCCCCGTCGGCCTATGGCCGAGTGCTCCAAACGTTTTGTAGTAGAAAGTTGCGCACTACTACCGCGAAAAAAGTGGGCCGGATTATGCCAGAAAAGCCCAAAAAAAGTAGGGCCCTCCCGTCAGAACAGCTGTAATCCGGCATAAGACAGGTGATTTACCTGTGATTAAACGTTTTAGTGGCGGGTATCGGAGGGTGTGTCGATACCGGCGCCGGCGAACAATTGGGCGATGTCGGCGGCGTCAAACAGGTAGCGCTGGTTGCAGAACTGGCAGTCGATCTCGATATGGCCACCGTGTTCCACCACCAGGTTTTGCGCATCTTCCAGACCAAGGCTGACCAACGCGTTCGCCGAACGCTCGCGTGAGCAACTGCAATGGAAGCGCAGGCCCTGCGCGTCGAACAGGCGCACAGCCTCTTCGTGGTACAGGCGATGCAGGATGGTTTCGTTGTCCAGGGCCAGCAATTCTTCAGCGGTCAGGGTACCCGCCAGGGCGGTGAGGTTGCGCCAGCTTTCAGCGCGGTCGTCGTCGTCCTTGATGCGGTCGGCAGGCAGTTGCTGCAGCAACAGGCCACGGGCGCGCTTGCCGTCGGCGTTGAGCCAGAAGCGCGTGCCAATCTGCTGGGACATGACGAAATAGTTGGTGAAGCAGTCCGACAAATTTTCACCATCGAGGTCGACGATGCCCTGGTAACGCTGGCCTTCGGTCGGGTCGACCGTGAGCGCCAGTACGCCGTTGGGCATCAGGTCGGCCAGGGTGGCGTCAGGGGCGATGCGCTCAGCGTCATACCGGGCCAGACCACGGATTTCGCGCTCGCTGGAGCACTCGATCATCAGCATGGGGACCGGACCTTCGGAGCGGGCCTGCAGAATCAGCAAACCGTCGAACTTCATGGTGCCTACCAGCAGCGAAGCCGCTGCCATCAACTCACCGAGCAGTTGCGCGACCGGCTCCGGATAGGGGTGCTTGGCAAGGACTTCGGCGTAGCTGCGCTCCAGTGAGACCAGTTCGCCACGGGCGTCGTTCTCGTCAAAGATGAAGCGTTGGGTGAAGTCGGTATCCGGTAAATCAGTCATAGGTCTAAGTTCTGAGTTGATGACAAAATTGTTACAAGATTTATAGAATTTATCGCTCTAGCGCCATATTGGGTGCGGCTTTCTGCTGGAAACAGAGAGCTCAATTGAGCGAAGAGGGACAGTTTATGAACAATCCGGGTTTGTTCCAAGCTAAGTGGAACCTCCGGCGATGGGCTCTGTGCAATCTACTCGCTATCGGGCTGCTGTGTTTTTGGCTGTGGCCCACGGGGCAAACGCTGTGTGTAATTTTCGACGAGTGGCTGTTTCACCTGCTCAATAAACCGCTGGCGAGCCACTCTACATGGCTAAACATATGGGCCGTGGCCAGTTTGCGACCGTTTGATGCCGTGGTCGGCGTGATTCTGTTGATGCTGCTGATTCGTGGCGACTGGGTGTTCAAGGCCGTGCAGGTACGTCAGGCGGCGTTAGGTTTTGTCGGTATTTTGCTGATGTTGCTGATTATTCGGACGCTGTTTTCCAAACTCGCGGCGCAGATGGGCTGGCAACACAGCAGCCCGTCGATGACGCTCAGCGGAGCGGTCCAGATGAGTGACTATTTCCCAGGGCTGGAGAAGGCCTGGGAGTTGAAGGACCGTTCGAGCCAGAGCTTCCCAGGGGATCATGCATCGGTGTTGCTGATCTGGGGCATGTTCATGACGGTGTTTGCCCGCCGCACCGGCCAAGTGCTGGTGATCTGGAGCCTGGCACTGTTGTTCATGATGCCGCGGCTGGTCGCGGGTGCGCATTGGGGGCAGGACGACTATATCGGCGGCGTGCTGCTGGCACTGCTTGCGCTGGCGTGGGGCTACTACACGCCGTTTGCGGCGAAGGTGACGGATGTGTTGCTGCGCGTGACGGCGCCCGTGTTCGGGGTGTTCCAGCGAGTGCCGTTGATTGGGCGGCTCAGTGTCGTAAGAGCACCGCAATAAGCCTGTGGGACTAATCGTCATTGCCACTGCCGCGAAACTTGAATAGGTCGCGGCGCTGCTTCTTGCTCGGTTTTCCATCGGTGGTCATGCCGGTAGCACCCGCTTTGCGCATGGCCGCCGCGTTTTCGCGCTTGGCAATACTGACTTCGGTTTCGGCGTACAGCGCCTGCGCTTCGGGGGCGCCACGACGCACACTGGAAAGCGCCTGGACCACGACAGTCTTTTCATCAAAGCCCATACGAATCTGCAACTCATCACCGACACGTGGCTCCTTACCCGGCTTGCAGCGCTCGCCACGATGGTGCACCTTGCCACTCTCGATAGCGGCCTTGGCCAACGCGCGGGTCTTATAGAAACGCGCTGCCCATAGCCACTTGTCCAGACGGATCTTTTCTTCCTCTGCCTGCTTCTGAGCCACTTGAATTCCTCGCTCTGAAAAATGTCGCAACTTTACTGTTGAAACCCGTCGACGCATAAACCCCAAGGCTCACCTAA
Source organism: Pseudomonas sp. MPB23 (assembly GCF_046605395.1). Classification (NCBI taxonomy): domain Bacteria; kingdom Pseudomonadati; phylum Pseudomonadota; class Gammaproteobacteria; order Pseudomonadales; family Pseudomonadaceae; genus Pseudomonas; species Pseudomonas sp. MPB23. The sequence goes on from NZ_CP176771.1 coordinate 587,753, forward strand.
GATACGCCAGGTAGCCCCCCGTTTTCGCGAGGACATGCCGTGACCGACTTTCCGACTTTCCCCTTGACCGGCTGATTTTCGAGACGCTGGAAAGCGAGCCTGTAGATAACAATCGCCATTTGACGAATATTCTGCGTGAATACCGCGAATTCGGCGTCAAAACAGCCATCGACGATTTCGGCGTGGGCTGTTCGGGATTGTCACAATCTGTGAGCAGTTGGACGTTACTGTCATCGCTGAAGGCATTGAAAGTGCCGGTGAGTGTGACTTCCTGTCCGATTGTGGAATATTTCTGATGCAGGGCAACTGGTTCGCCAGGCCCGCATTCAACGCACAGGCCGAGGTTTCCCCCTCAGGCCTGGGCGAATTGACCGGTTACCCATATTGAAAACATTTGACCATTTGACCGTTGTGGGTCTGCGTGAGTGGGTGGCACTTCCCGACCTGGGAGTGGCCGGCCTGCGTGCAAAGATCGACACCGGCGCCAGCACCTCCAGCTTGCACGCCACCGATATCGAGCCTTTTGAGCGCGACGGTGAGAAGTGGGTGCGTTTTACCGCACACTTGGGCAGCGTGGTGCAACTGCGTCATCGCCGCTGCGAAGCGCCGCTGGTGACGATGAAAACCATCAAGAGCTCCAACGGCCATGCACAGGTGCGCTACGTCATCAGCACCACCCTGGCGCTGGGGGATAGGGTCTGGTGGGTGGAGTTCACCCTGGCCTGCCGCAAAGCCATGCGTTACCGCCTGTTGCTGGGCTCCAAGGCGCTGATTGACGGCCATCTGGTGGTCAATCCCGGCGCCAAGTACGTTCAAGACAAGCCGGTGTTCCCGGTCTCTACTCTTTCTGCCCCAGGTGCTGCATGAAGATTGCTGTGCTGTCGCGAAACCCGCGTCTGTATTCCACCCGCCGCTTGGTCGAGGCCGGCACCGAACGTGGTCACGAAATGGTCGTGATCGACACGTTGCGGGCCTATATGAACATTGCCAGTCACAAGCCGCAGATCCACTATCGGGGCAAACCGCTGGAGGGGTTCGATGCCGTGATCCCGCGCATCGGCGCATCCGTGACCTTCTATGGCTGTGCGGTGCTGCGCCAATTTGAAATGATGGGGGTGTTCCCTCTCAATGAATCGGTGGCCATTGCCCGTTCGCGGGACAAGCTGCGTTCGCTGCAACTGCTGTCGCGCCGGGGCATCGGCCTCCCGGTGACCGGCTTTGCCCATTCACCCGATGACATTCCGGACCTGATCGAGATGGTCAACGGCGCGCCACTGGTGATCAAGGTACTCGAAGGTACCCAGGGCATCGGCGTGGTGATGTGTGAAACCGCGACGGCTGCGGAATCTGTCATTGAGGCGTTCATGGGCCTCAAGCAGAACATCATGGTGCAGGAATACATCAAAGAAGCCGGTGGTGCGGATATCCGCTGCTTCGTGGTGGGCGACAAGGTGATTGCAGCGATGAAGCGCCAGGCCAAGCCAGGTGAGTTCCGCTCCAACCTGCACCGTGGCGGCAGCGCCAGCCTGATCAAGATCACCCCGGAAGAGCGCATGACCGCATTGCGGGCAGCCAAGGTGATGGGGTTGAGCGTAGCGGGTGTGGATATCCTGCGCTCCAACCATGGGCCGCTGGTGATGGAAGTGAATTCATCGCCGGGCCTGGAAGGGATCGAGACCACCACCAGCAAGGACGTGGCGGGGATCATCATTCAGCATCTGGAAAAAAATAGTGGCCCGAATATGACCAGGACCAAGGGCAAGGGCTGATGAAACTCGGCAGACCACACGCCGAAAATGACAAGGAGCTGGCAAGCCAGCTCCATCGGGGTTTGTTGTGGACTAGACCGCGTCTCTGGGCAACATCAACCCCAGTGGCAAGCGCACCCGGGCTTCCAGGCCTCCGCCCTCACGGTTGCGCAGCTCAACATTACCGCCATGCATCGAAGCGATCCGCCGCACGATCGCCAACCCCAGACCGGTCCCCTTGCCCCCCCGGGCTCGGTCGCCACGGGTGAACGGGTTGAAAATACCTTCCAGCTCGGCCGGATCGATACCGGTGCCACGGTCCAGCACACTCAGCACCACATACGGCGCAGCGCTGTCACCGGACACGTACGCCGCCACTTCCACATCCGAACCGGCGTGGTGCAAGGCATTGCCGATCAGGTTGTTCAACAGGCGCTTCATCGACACCCTGCGCAACGCAAACGGCTGGATCGGTTCCAAGCGCATGCGCACCTGCTCGCCGTTCTGGTTGTAGGGCGCCACCACTTCGCGCACCAGTTCCGTGAGGTCGACTTCTTCCACCACCTCATCACGGCCATCGCGAATGAACGCCAGGAACTGGTCGAGAATGGCGTCCATGTCCTCGATATCGCGAACCATGTCGTCGGTCAGGTCGGTGTGGTTGCCCATCAACTCCAGGGACAGGCGCAACCGCGTCAACGGTGTGCGCAAGTCGTGGGACACCCCTGCCAGCATCAGCTCGCGTTCGCGCCCGGCCTGTTCGACGTCCTCCGCCATCTGGTTGAACGCGCCATACACTTCGGTCATCTCGCTGGGCGTGTCGCTGACCGGCAGGCGCACACTGCGCCCTTGCCCCAGTTGGCGGGCGGCAAATACCAGGCGTTTGAGCGGTTGGTTGAGCTGACGTACGAAAATCCACGCGGACGCTGTTGAAAGCAACCCGATGGCCAGGAACCAGCCCAGCACGTTCCAGATTTTTTGCCCGCGCAACGGATGGGGGTAGAGCGGCACCTTGATCCAGGCATCTCCCAGACTCGGTGCCCTGACCCACAGCGCAGGCGAAACATGCATGCGCAACCGAACCTCGGTGTCCTCGCCCAGCTCGGCCTGCATCTGGCGCTGGTAGATCTCGCTGTACGGCCAATGCTGCTCGCCTTCCGGCACACCGGCGCCATCAACCCGAATCAACGTCGACGCCTTGGCTACCTTCTCGCGGTTTTCAGGGTCTACGGCCCAATAGGCGCGCAACGTCAGGGCGACGCCGTGGCTGTACTGCCGATCCACCAGCACGTCCTCGTTCATCAACAGATAAACCAGCGTCAGGGCCTTGGAGAACAGAACGACGATCAGCACCAGCCAAAGGGTGCGGGAGAAGAAACTTTGCGGGAACCACAGGGGGGTTTTCATAGAAGACAGCTGGACACCTTGCTGGAACGAGCGGCGCTCGCAGAATTGCAGACGCCGGACATCCCGTCGACCCTCATGGAGTCAAACGCCAGGATGCCCGCCCTGCAAATCATCGGTCACTTGGTTGCGGTGCCATCCGGCACAAACACATAACCCACGCCCCATACCGTCTGGATATATCGCGGCTTGGACGGGTCCGGCTCGATCATCCGGCGCAGACGGGAAATCTGCACGTCGATGGAGCGCTCCAGAGCATCCCATTCCCGACCACGGGCCAGGTTCATCAGCTTGTCGCGGGTCAGCGGCTGGCGTGCGTTCATCACCAGGGCCTTGAGCACCGCGAACTCACCCGTGGTGAGCATGTGCACTTCGTCACCGCGCTTGAGCTCGCGGGTGGCCAGCGACAGTTCGTAGTCGCCAAAGGTCACGCTTTCGTCTTCGCTGCCCGGTGCGCCCGGTACCGTGGGCGCCTGGCGACGCAGTACGGCCTTGACCCGCGCCATCAGTTCATCCGGGTTGAATGGCTTGGCCAGATAATCGTCAGCGCCCAGTTCAAGACCCTTGATGCGGCTCAGCTCATCGCCCTTGGCGGTGAGCATGATGATTGGAATCTGGTTGTTCGCGCCACGCAGGCGTTTGCAGGCGGTCAGGCCGTCTTCGCCGGGCAGCATCAGGTCGAGCACGACCAGGTTGAACACTTCGCGCCCCAACAGACGGTCCATCTGTTCGGTGTTCGGCACCGCGCGGGCACGATAGCCCTTGGAGTTGAAAAAGCGCTCCAGCAGGCTGCTCAGCCCTGGATCGTCATCAACGATGAGAATTTTTTCGCCTTCAGCAGTGTGTGCAGTGCCGCTCATTGGATGCTCCTCTTATCTCGGCGCGCATTATGGCCTAGCTGCCGTTATACGCACCGAGTGCATTGTTAGCAGATTTTTCCTCTACTGCCAGCGAACCCGCGCCCTACAACCACTGGCGCAGTACCCCCCAAGGGCAGAACGCTGGTTATAATGCGGCGCCTTCGTGCAGGGCAACGTCAGATCGTTACCGTTTACTGCCGGGCTTTTTTCACCCGCTTGTCGCGATTTTTTCGATTTCGAGGGTCAATAGGCTGCCTCTTGACCCAGGCAGCGGCGCCAGTCGGGCCGCTCAACCAGCCTCGCAAGGCCTTGTTTTCCGGGCCTGTGAACTGCTTCTAAGAATTTCAGGTGGTTTTATGGACAGCATCAACAGCCGCATTGCCGAGGAACTCGGTGTACGCCCACAACAGGTCGAAGCGGCCGTCGCTCTACTGGATGAAGGCTCCACGGTGCCCTTCATCGCCCGTTACCGTAAAGAAGTGACCGGCAGCCTCGATGACACCCAACTGCGGCACCTGGAAGAGCGCCTGCGCTACCTGCGAGAACTCGACGAACGGCGCATCAGCATCCTCGCCAGCATCGAGGAACAGGGCAAGTTGACCCCGCAGCTGGAACGCGACATCAAGCTCGCCGACACCAAGACCCGCCTCGAAGACCTTTACCTGCCCTACAAACAGAAACGCCGCACCAAGGGCCAGATCGCCCTGGAAGCCGGCCTGGGCGATCTGGCCGACGGCCTGTTCAACGACCCGTCGTTGACGCCCGAAACCGAAGCCGCCCGTTTCATCGACGCCGAAAAAGGCGTCGCTGACGTCAAGGCTGCCCTGGAAGGCGCCAAGTACATCCTGATGGAGCGCTTCGCCGAAAACGCCAGCCTCCTGGAAAAACTGCGCACCTACCTCAAGCAGGAAGCCATCCTCAGCGCCCGCGTGATCGCCGGCAAAGAGGAAGAAGGCGCCAAGTTCCGCGACTACTTCGAACACGACGAACCGCTCAAGAGCATGCCGTCCCACCGCGCCCTGGCGATTTTCCGCGGTCGCAACGAAGGCATTCTCAGCTCGTCGCTGAAAGTCGGCGACGAACTGCCGGGCACCATGCACCCGTGCGAAGGCATGATCGGTCAACAATTCGGCATCCAGAATCAGAACCGTCCTGCGGACAAGTGGCTCGGTGAAGTGGTGCGCTGGACCTGGAAGGTCAAGCTCTACACCCACCTGGAAACCGACCTGCTCGGCGAGTTGCGCGACGGCGCCGAGACCGAGGCGATCAACGTCTTCGCCCACAACCTGCACGACCTGTTGCTGGCCGCCCCGGCCGGTCCGCGCGCCACCCTGGGCCTCGATCCGGGCCTGCGCACCGGCTGCAAGGTCGCCGTGGTCGACTCGACCGGCAAGCTGCTGGACCACGCCACCGTGTACCCACACGTGCCGCACAACAAGTGGGACCAGACCCTCGCGATCCTGGCCGCCCTGTGCGCCAAGCACGCCGTGGACCTGATCGCCATCGGCAACGGTACCGCCAGCCGTGAGACCGATAAGCTGGCCGCCGAACTGATCAAAAAATACCCGGCCATGAAGATGACCAAAGTCATGGTCTCCGAGGCCGGCGCTTCGGTGTACTCCGCGTCGGAGCTGGCTTCCAAGGAGTTCCCGGACCTCGACGTGTCGATCCGTGGCGCAGTGTCCATTGCCCGTCGCCTGCAGGATCCACTCGCCGAATTGGTGAAGATCGACCCGAAATCCATCGGCGTCGGCCAATACCAGCACGACGTGTCGCAACTGAAACTGGCACGCGGCCTGGATGCGGTGGTGGAAGACTGCGTGAACGCCGTGGGCGTGGACGTGAACACCGCCTCGGTCGCGCTGTTGGCGCGGATCTCCGGCCTCAACGCGACCCTGGCGCAGAACATCGTCAGCCACCGCGACGAAAACGGCGCGTTCAAAACCCGTGCCGCGCTGAAAAAAGTCGCACGCCTGGGTGAAAAAACCTTCGAACAGGCCGCCGGTTTCCTGCGTGTCATGAACGGCGACAACCCGCTGGACGCCTCGGCGGTCCACCCGGAAGCCTACCCGCTGGTGCAACGTATCGCGGCCGAGACCGACCGCGACATCCGCTCGCTGATCGGCGACGCTGCGTTCCTCAAGCGCCTGGACCCGAAGAAGTACACCGATGAAACCTTCGGCGTGCCGACCATCACAGACATCCTGCAAGAACTGGAAAAACCCGGCCGCGACCCGCGTCCCGAGTTCAAGACCGCCGAGTTCCAGGACGGCGTCGAAGACCTCAAGGACCTGCAGTTGGGCATGATCCTCGAAGGCGTGGTCACCAACGTGACCAACTTCGGTGCCTTTGTGGACATCGGCGTGCATCAGGACGGTTTGGTGCATATCTCCGCGCTTTCGGAGAAGTTCATCAAGGACCCGCGCGAAGCGGTGAAGGCCGGTGACGTGGTCAAGGTCAAGGTCATGGAAGTCGACATCCCGCGCAAACGCGTCGGCCTGTCGATGCGCATGAGCGACACCCCTGGCGAGAAAATCGACGGCGCCCGTGGCGCACGCCCAGGCTCCGCGCCGCGCCAGTCGCAGAACAACGCCCCGCGCAAGGAAACCGCCACCGCGGCACCGACCAACAACGCGATGGCCTCGCTGTTCGCCAACGCCAAACAGTTGAAGAAACGCTGATGGAAATCCCGGCCGGCTTGACCCAGAGCGCGTTCAGCGAACTGATCGGTTGCCGCGTGCAACGCCTTGAAGAAGGCGTGGCCGAAGTAGCCCTGACCCTTGAGCCGCAGCTGCGCAACCGCGCAGGCAAGCTCCACGGCGGGGCGATTTTCAGCCTGGTGGACATCACCATGGGGCTGGCATGTTCCAGCGCCCATGGCTTCGACCGGCAAAGCGCGACCATCGAATGCAAGATCAACTACATCCGCGCAGTGGAAAACGGCGACGTGCTGTGTACCGCGCGGGTGATTCACCCCGGGCGGCGCACGTTGGTGGTCGAAGCCGACGTGTACCAAGGTGAAAGACTTGTCGCAAAAGCACAAGGCACCTTCGCTGTCCTATAGCTCCCTGCCCTCGATTTGAGTTAATTTCGGCGCTGCGATAACGGCGTCGGAATTTTCCTGCTGCGCTGTAGCCCAATTCATGGAGCGAAGGCGGTTTTTTCAAAGCGGGTCAAATCGACTCAAAACCAGGCGATCACGCCAGTTTTAACTTCACCCTTGTAGACCGTCTTGACCACCCCCATATTGGGGCGACTGACGCGTGAAGGAATCCAACTTGAGCGAACTTCTCAACCGCCGCCTGGCCCTGCTCGGCAAGCGCGAACACCTCTCCCTGCTAGAGCACTGCTTGCATGGCATCGAGCGTGAATGCCTACGTGTCACCAGTGAAGGTCGGTTGGCGCAAACGCCGCACCCCGAAGCCCTGGGTGCTGCGCTGACCCATGAACAGATCACCACCGACTACTCCGAATCGCTGCTGGAGTTCATCACCCCAGCCTTGCCCAACCCGGCCGATACCCTGAGCAGCCTGGACAAAATCCATCGCTTCGCCTATTCCAAGCTCGGCAGCGAATACCTGTGGAGCCCCTCGATGCCGTGCCCGTTGCCGGCCGAGGAAGACATCCCGATTGCCTACTACGGCACCTCCAATATCGGACAGCTCAAGTACGTGTATCGCAAGGGCCTGGCCCTGCGTTACGGCAAGACCATGCAGTGCATCGCCGGTATCCACTACAACTTTTCCCTGCCGGAACAGCTATGGCCGCTGCTCAAGGAGGCCGAAGGGTTCGTCGGTACCGACCGCGACTATCAGTCCGACGCCTATATCGCGCTGATCCGTAATTTCCGCCGCAACAGCTGGCTGCTGATGTACTTGTTCGGTGCCTCGCCGGCCCTGGACGCGGGCTTCCTGCGCGGTCGCTCGCACCAGTTGGAAGTGCTCGACGCCGACACCCTGTACCTGCCGTACGCCACCAGCCTGCGCATGAGCGACCTGGGTTACCAGAGCAACGCCCAGGCCGGGCTCACGCCGTGCTACAACGACCTGACCAGCTACACCGACAGCCTGCGCGAAGCGGTGGCGACGCCCTACGCGCCGTATGTCGAAATCGGCACCCACAAGGATGGTGAGTGGGTGCAGCTCAACACCAACATCCTGCAGATCGAAAACGAGTACTACTCCAACATCCGCCCCAAGCGCGTGACCTACACCGGCGAGCGGCCGATCCAGGCGCTGATGGCCCGTGGCATCCAGTACATCGAAGTGCGTTGCCTGGACATCAACCCGTTCCTGCCGATGGGTATCGACCTGCAGGAGTCGCGCTTCCTCGACGTCTTCCTGCTCTACTGCGCGCTGAACGACAGCCCGCAGTTCGCCGACAACGAGTGCCGCAACGCCACGTCCAACTTCCTCAGCGTGGTCAAGGAAGGCCGACGCCCAGGCCTGCAACTGCAGCGCAAGGGCCAGGCCGTGGACATGAAGGCATGGGCCACCGAGCTGCTGGAAAAAATCGCCCCGTTGGCCGCCCTGCTCGACCAGAGCCATGGCATCAGCGAACACAGCCAGGCGCTGGACGCTCAGATGGCCAAGGTCAACGACCCGTCCCTGACGCCATCGGCCCAGGTGCTGGCGGCGATGGCCGAGCGCAAAGAGAGTTTTGCGCAGTTCTCCCTGCATCAGAGCGAGGTGCATGCCGAGCATTTCCGCCGCGAACCGTTGCCGGCCGCAGAGCAGGCACGCTTTGAAGAGCTGGCGCGCACATCACTGGCGCAACAGGCGGAGCTGGAGCAGAACGAAGTGGGCGATTTCGACGTATTTGTCGGCTCGTACCAGGCCAGCATCCTCGCCATCAGCAACTAAGGACCGAACTCACCACCTCAGGGGAATGAGCTTTATGTGGGAGGGGGCTTGCTCCCTCCCACATTTGCCTTCATCCAGTTCAAGAGTGAATTCAACCTTTCTCCTCATAAGCTAATGCGAAAATGTTATTTATTTTCTGATTTTTAGATCATTTAGTCTCCTCACATGCCGACCCTCGGCCGCTTGATTGAGGAGCTTCCCCTTGAAACTGCTGACCCTGCGCCTCTTGGCCGCGTTGTCGCTGGCCGGTGCCAGCCTGTTTGCCCAGGCGGCGGATGTGACCATCGCCTACCAGACCACCGTAGACCCGGCCAAAGTCGCCCAGGCCGACGGTGCGTATGAAAAAGCCACTAACGCCAAGATCGACTGGCGCAAATTCGACAATGGCGCCGATATCATCGCCGCCATCGCCTCCGGCGACGTGCAGATCGGCTACCTCGGTTCCAGCCCGCTGACCGCCGCCATCACCCGTAAAGTACCGGTGCAAACCTTCCTCGTCGCCACCCAAATCGGCGGTGCCGAAGCCCTGGTGGTGCGCGACGGTTCGGGGATCAACGGCCCGCAGGATCTGATCGGCAAGAAAGTCGCCGTACCGTTCGTGTCCACCGGCCACTACAGCCTGCTGGCCGCGCTGAAGCACTGGAACATCGAGCCGTCGAAAGTGACCATCCTCAACCTCGCCCCGCCGGCGATCATCGCCGCCTGGAAGCGCGGCGATATCGACGCCACCTACGTGTGGGACCCGGCCCTGGGCGTGGCCAAGGAAAACGGCAAGGTGCTGATCACGTCCGGCGAACTGGCCAAGTTCGGCGCGCCGACCTTCGATGCGTGGATCGTGCGTAAGGATTTTGCCGAGAAGCACCCGGAAATCGTCAGCACGTTCGCCAAAGTCACCCTGGATGCCTACGCCGCGTACCGCAAGGACCCACAAGCCTGGCTCGCCGATAAAGGCAACGTCGACAAGCTGGTGAAGCTCTCCGGCGCCAAAGCCAGTGACATCCCGCTGCTGCTGCAAGGCAACGTTTACCCACTGGCCGCTGACCAGGTAACGCTGCTGGGCGCACCGACCATCAAGGCCGTGACCGACACCGCTGCGTTCCTCAAGGAACAAGGCAAGGTCGACGCGGTGCTGCCGGACTACGCCCCTTACATCAGCGCCACGTTCATCCCCCACTGATTCAGGAGTTCATCGCGATGGCCTTGCTACAACTGGAGCGCATCAGCGCACAGTACCCAGGCGCCACAGAACCGGTACTGTCTGATATTTCACTGAACCTTGGACCCCAGCAATTGCTGGTGGCCCTCGGCCCGTCCGGCAGTGGCAAGACTTCGCTGTTGAACCTGATCGCCGGCTTTGTCGAACCTTCGGCCGGACGCATCACCCTGGATGGTGTGCCGGTCAAAGGTCCCAGCGCCGAACGCGGCGTGGTGTTCCAGGACGACGCCCTGCTGCCCTGGCAGGACGTGCTGGCCAACGTCGGCTTCGGTCTGGAACTGGCCGGCGTGCCCAAGGCGCAACGCGAAGTACGCGCCCGGGAAATGCTCGCGCTGGTGGACCTGGCCGGTTTCGACAGCCGGCGCATCTGGCAACTCTCCGGCGGTCAGAAACAACGCGTCGGCCTGGCCCGTGCGCTGGCCGCCGACCCGCGCGTGCTGTTGATGGACGAGCCTTTCGGCGCCCTCGATGCCTTCACCCGCGAACAGATGCAGGAGCTGTTGCTGCAAGTCTGGCGGCGCACGGCCAAGCCGGTATTCCTGATTACCCATGACATCGAAGAAGCGGTATTCCTCGCCACCGATCTGATCCTGCTGGCGCCCAACCCGGGCCAGATCGTCGAGCGCCTGCACCTGGATTTCGGCCAGCGCTATGCCGCCGGCGAATCGGCGCGGGCAATCAAGTCCGACCCGCGCTTTATCGAAACCCGCGAACACGTGCTGGGCAAAGTGTTCTCGCAACGGCAGGTGTGCGCATGAGCAGCTACGAACTCCCCGCCACGGCCGCCAAGCCGGTGGCGCACGCGGTGATACCGCTGCGGCGCAGCCTGAGCACGCGCTGGATCAGCCTGCTGACCCTGGTCGCCTTGCTGGCGATCTGGTGGGCGGTGACCGCCAGCGGCGTGATCGAACCGCTGTTCCTGCCACCGCCCTACGCCGTGCTGCAAAAAGGCTGGTTGCTGGCGACCAGCGGTTATATGGACTCCACCTTGTGGCAGCACTTGGGCGCAAGCCTCAGCCGGATTGGCCTGGGCCTGGGCTTTGCGGTCCTGACCGCCGTGCCGGTGGGCATCGCCATCGGTGCCAACCGCATCGCCCGCGGCATTCTCGACCCGCTGATCGAGTTCTACCGGCCGATTCCGCCCCTGGCGTATCTGCCGTTGATCGTGATCTGGTGCGGCATTGGTGAGCTGTCCAAAGTGCTGCTGATTTACCTGGCGATCTTTGCCCCGATTGCCATCGCGACGGCGACCGGCGTACGCACCGTCGACCCGGCCAAACTGCGCGCGGCGCAGTCGTTGGGCGCCAGTCGCGCCCAGTTGATTCGCCATGTAATCCTGCCCAGCGCCCTGCCCGACATCCTCACCGGTGTGCGCATCGGCCTGGGCGTGGGCTGGTCGACCCTGGTCGCCGCCGAGCTGATCGCCGCCACCAGCGGCCTGGGTTTCATGGTGCAGTCGGCGGCGCAGTTCCTGGTGACCGATGTGGTGGTGCTGGGGATTCTGGTGATCGCGTTGATCGCCTTCGCCATGGAAATGGGCCTGCGTGCCCTGCAGCGTAAATGGGTGCCCTGGCATGGCCAGGCACATTAAGTGAGAACCCCATGAGCAGCCTGACCGTTACGCCATTAAGCACCGCCCTGGGCGCCCAGATCAGTGGCGTCGATATCACCCAACCGCTGAACCTCGCCCAGCGCGACGCCATCGAACAGGCAATGCATCGGGCGACGATTCTGGGCGATGTGCCGTTCTAATGTGGGAGGGGGCTTGCTCCCTCCCACATTGACTCAGTGCGCTCGGGTTATTCAGCCGTGGATGGCTTTTCCCACAGGTTGATCCCGCCTTCCAGCGCGAACCGATCGATCTCCGCCAGTTCCTCGGCGGTGAAGCTCAAGTTCTGCAACGCCCCGACGTTCTCGATGATCTGCTCCGGCCGGCTGGCGCCGATCAGCGCACTGGTCACCCGTGGATCGCGCAGGGTCCAGGCCAGGGCCAGTTGTGCCAGGCTCTGGCCGCGACGCTTGGCGATTTCATTCAAGGCACGTACGTGGGCGATGTTGGCTTCGGACAGGTGCTTGGCCTGCAACGAACCACCGCCTGGACGGTTGACCCGTGCATCGGCCGGCACGCCATTGAGGTACTTGTCGGTGAGCAGTCCCTGGGCCAGCGGTGTGAAGGCGATCACCCCGGCGCCGAGGGCTTCGGTGGTGTCCAACAGGTCTTTTTCCACCCAACGGTTGAGCAGGTTGTAGGCCGGTTGGTGGATCAGCAGCGGCACTTTCCACTCGCTGAGCAAGGCCGCGATTTCGCGGGTCTTCACCCCGGAATACGACGAGATACCGATGTACAGCGCCTTGCCCTGTTGCACGGCGGTGGCGAGGGCGCTGGCGGTTTCTTCCAGGGGTGTGTCGGCATCGAAGCGGTGCGAGTAGAAAATATCCACGTAGTCGACGCCCAGGCGTTGCAGGCTCTGGTCCAGGCTCGCCAGCACGTATTTGCGCGAACCGCCGCCCTGGCCGTAAGGGCCGGGCCACATGTCCCAACCGGCCTTGCTGGAGATGATCAATTCGTCGCGGTAGTGCTTGAAGTCTTCGCGCAGCAAACGACCGAAGTTGATCTCGGCGCTGCCGTAGGGCGGGCCGTAGTTGTTGGCCAGGTCGAAGTGGTTGATTCCCAGGTCGAACGCCGTGCGCAGCAGGGCGCGTTGGGTGTCGATCGGGGTGCTGTCGCCAAAGTTGTGCCACAGCCCCAGGGACAGTGCCGGCAGCACCAGCCCACTGCGGCCTACGCGGCGATACGGGATAGATTCATAGCGGTTTTCGGCAGCAATGTAAGTCATCGAATCCTCTCTTGGACGTAGGCAAATAAGGCCTGGGAATAACCTTATTCCCAGGCCTTTTAACCAGCTGAATCGCTTAAGTCTGCCCGTCCGTTTTACAGCAATTTCCTACCAGAGTGGAACGACGTAGCTGACATAAAGGCGGTTTTCATCCTGCACGGTAGCCCCGGTAATGTCCGGGCTGGCGTGGGCGTTTTTCCAGGTCACGCCGAGGCCTTTGAGGGTGCCGGTAGGGACTTGATAGGCCACAGCCACGTTGCGTTCCCATTCGCTGGTGGTGCCCTGGGCGGTGCGGATGTCATCGCCATGGGCGTAGGCGGCGGAGAACGTCAGGCCATTGAGGCCGAGTTTGCCGAAGTCATATTTGTACTGCGCCAGCCAGGTGCGTTCGCCGGCATGCTGGAATTTGTTCAGTTGCATATTGGTCAGCGCCGGGGTGTCGGCGCCCGACCCCGGACCTTGGCGGGCATCACCGCTGTTCAGGCCGGAATCGAGGTACGGAAAGTCACTCTCGCCGCTGTTTTTCTGGATCCCGAGGCCGACGGTGTGACCGTCCAGGCTGTAGCTTTCCAGCAGGCTGATGGTGGACTGGTTGATGCGCCCCTTGTTCACGCCGTCGCCATAGACGCCGGTTGCCGCATAGTTCTTGTCGCCATCGGCGTTGCCGCCCACGCCCAGGCTGCGGAACATGCGCACATCGGTGTCGATCGCACCGACCGACAACGCGTCGTGGCGCTTGGCGCCGAGGAAGAATTGCTGGTAGTAATCCTCGAGGTTGGAGTACCACAGGCTGACCGTGGTGTTCTGGATGCCGCTGTAGTCCGCACCGCCAAACAGGAAACGATCGCTCTCTTTGGTGCCGCCGGCGGTGATCATGCCCTGGTCGCTGGTTTCGTTGCGGATTTTGGTCTTGAAGATATCGCCGCCGGTGAAGGTGAAATCACTGACGTCCTTGGACACCAGTTGCACACCGGTGTTGGTCTGCTGGTACAGGCGACCGTCCGTGTTGGCCAGCACCGGGTTGTTGCCGTACAGCGTACCGAGGCGCAACTCGTCCTTGGCAAAGCGCATCTTGAACGTCGGACTGAGGACGCCGAACTGGTCGGCGGATTTGCCGTTATCCAACGGGAACATGCTGCCGGGGTAGCGGCTCTGGTGATCCTTGTCGTTGAGGTCGCCGCCCGAATCGAGTTTCAAACCGTAGAACGCCTGCAGATCCAAGCCAAAGCCAACCGGCCCCTCGGTGTAGCCGGACTTGAAGTTGAACTCGAAGCCCTGGCCCCAATCCCGAATGCTGTGGGCCTTGGCGTTGCTGCCCACCACGTCACGTCCCTGCTGGTTGAGATAGCGATTGAGCAGGGTCACGTCGGCGTGGCTGTCATCGATAAAATCGGCATGGGCGGACAGCATAAAGCTCGCCATGGCGGCTCCCACCACGGGGCTTAAAAACGTCTTCATCTGTACCGGTCTCCGTCATTGTTCTGAAATGAAAGCGTCAAACGCTTCACACAATTACGCAGGTGCCAGATGACAGTTGCGCGTCAAAACGGCGCGCGGGCGGATGAAATTAAATTTAAGAAAGCCCCGTGGGACGGGGCTTTGGCGAACGAACGGTCAGCGCACCAGGTGCAGGAACTGCAGGTGACGCTCGTACTGGTCGAGGATGTCGTTGATGATCTGCTCCTTGGTGTAGCCCACCAGATCGTAGTCCTGGCTGCCCTCGCTCAAGTGCACTTCCGCGCGGTAGTAGCGACGGTTATTGAGCTGCTTGGAACCCATGCCTGCGCGTGCAAACGAGGGCGTGAAATAACCGCGCATCTGCACCTGGTAAACGAACGGATGCTCTTCGCCGTGACCGATTTCCAGGCTGACACTGTCGGTGGACGGGTCGGGCTGGGTGACGACGTTGAGGCCTTTTTCGACAAACACGGCCGTCACTTCTTCGATCGCCGGACGCACCGTGGTCTCGAGGAAACGGTACACCTCGTCCCGCGACGGGAAATGCACAGCCTGGCTCAAGCGCTGGCGCCAGCCCCCCGTGCCCTTGCGTGAACCCGACACCGGTGCGAGCGAATGCAACTGCGCGATCTGCTTTTGCGACTCCAGGTAGAAAGCCTTGTGCAGCCCCCACATCATCAGCAGCAGGATCAACGAGAACGGTAACGAGGTCAGCACCACCGCCGACTTGAGCGAGTCGATACTGCCGGCAAACAGCAGCGCACTGGTGACCAGCGCCGTCATCGCGCCCCAGAACACCCGCAGCCACTTCGGCCCGTCTTCATCGGGGTTGCCGCCCTTGGACGACAGGGTCGAGAGCACCACGGTGCCGGAGTCGGCCGAGGTGACGAAGAACACGAAGCTGATAAACACGGTGACGGCGATCACCGTCTTGCTCCATGGGTAGGTTTCCAGCAACAGGTACAGGCTCATCGACGGGTCATCAATGGCCGACTGGCCGAGGGCGCTCATCCCATGGTTGAGCACCTGGTCGATGGCGCTGTTGCCGAAGATCGACATCCACGCCAGGGTGAACCCCAGCGGGATCAGCAGCACGCCGAACACGAATTCACGGATGGTGCGGCCACGGGAAATCCGCGCGATGAAAAGGCCCACGAACGGCGACCAGGCAATCCACCAGGCCCAATAGAACACCGTCCAACCGCCCAGCCAGTCGCTGGGTTTGTCGTAGGCGTAGACGTCGAAGCTCTTGGTCGGCAACGCGCCGAGGTAGTCGCCGATGTTCTGGATCAGGGTGTTGAGCAAGTGCTGGGTAGGCCCGGCGAACAACACGAACAGCAGCAGCGTACAGGCCAGCAGCATGTTGATGTCGGACATCACGCGCACGCCCTTGTCCACCCCGGCCACCGCCACCAGGATCGCCGCGCCCATCATCAGGGTGATCAGGCCGACCTGAATCCACTGGGTGTGGGCAATGCCGAACAGGTAATCCAGACCGGCGTTGAGGTGCAGCACGCCGAAGCCCATGTCGGCGCCCAGGCCGAACACCGTGGCGATGATGCCGAAGCCATCCACCGCGTAACCGATGGGGCCGTTGATGCGCTTGCCGATCAGCGGGTACAGCGCCGAACGCAACGCCAGCGGCAGGTTATGCCGGTAGGCGAAATACGCCAGGGCCATGCCGACAAAGGCGAACACGCCCCAACCGTGCAGGCCCCAGTGCAGAAACAGTATCTGCATGGCCTGGCGCGCGGCATCGGCGTTCAACGCCGCGCCCTGGGGCGGTTGCACCAGGTGGGTCAGCGGCTCGGAGACGCAGAAGAAAAACAGCGTGATGCTGATCCCGGCGGCGAACAGCATGCCGGCCCAGGACAGGTAACTGAATTCGGGCTCGTCGTGGTCGGCACCGAGTTTTATCTTGCCGTAGCCCGATAGCGCGGTGACCACCACGAAGACCAGATACAGGGTCATCGCCAGCATGTAGTACCAGCCGACCGTATTGGCCGCCCAGTTTTGTGCGGCCAGCAGCCAGGCACCGGCCTGTTGCGGGATCACGATGACAGTGATGCCGAACAGCAGGATGAAGGTCGCGGCAAAGTAGAAGACGGGCGCATTCATGCGCACCAGGCCGCTGGAGGGGGTGGACGATGCACTCATGAGCGATGCACCCCGAAGGTGTGGAATGTGGCTGTGTAAAACGGACTCAGCAAAGGTAAGCCTCCTGTTGTGAGCGGGCAGCGAACCACCGGTTTAACTTGAACGAGCGTTCAAGTTAAACATGGATAGGCGGTCTGGGACTAATCGCAAGGCCGAGTGGTAGGTAATTCCTACACTCGCTCAAGGATTGATATGACGGGTGAGCGAGGCAAATCGTTCAGCGATTTGGATTGGGAAGGCGCACAAAAAAGTGGGAGGGGCGTCTTACTTTTGCGCCCCATCGTCATGCTGCAGATTCGCCTGGGTGATATTCGCCCCCGCCGGCACGTTGCGGGTCAGCCACACATTGCCGCCGATGGTCGAGCCCTGGCCGATGGTGATGCGCCCGAGGATCGTCGCCCCGGCATAGATCACCACGTCGTCCTCGACGATCGGATGGCGCGGATGGCCTTTCTGCAACTGCCCGTCTTCGTCCGCCGGGAAGCGCTTGGCGCCCAGGGTCACGGCCTGGTAGATGCGTACCCGCTCGCCGATGATCGCGGTTTCGCCGATCACCACACCGGTGCCGTGGTCGATGAAGAAGCTTGAACCGATCTGCGCACCGGGATGGATATCAATACCGGTGGCCGAGTGGGCGATTTCCGCAATGATCCGCGCCAACAGCGGTAACCCGGCGCGATACAGGTGGTGAGCCAGGCGATGGTGAATCACCGCCAGGATCCCCGGGTAGCACAGCAGCACCTCGTCCACGCTGCGGGCGGCGGGGTCGCCGTGATAGGCGGCGAGCACGTCGGTGTCCAGCAGGATGCGCAGCGCCGGCAACGCCAGGGCAAAGTCCTGGATCAGCCGGATCGCATGCGCGTCGATCTCGCGGTCATCCTGGCCGCCCTGGCGCGCGGCATAGCGCAACTCCAGGCACGCCTGGGCGAGCAAGGCATTCAAGGCGACGTCGAGGGTGTGGCCGACGTAGAAATCTTCACTTTCCTCACGCAAATCCGCCGGCCCCAGGCGCATGGGAAACAGCGCGCCGCACAACGCTTCGAGGATCTGCGCCACCGCTTCGCGCGACGGCAATTCGCGGCCGCCATGTTCGCCGCTCAAGCGGCCGTTACGGGTTCGCCACTGGTCCCGGGCGCCGCGCAACTGGCTGACGATGGTTTGTAGTTGCCAATGACTGGAACGCTCACTCACGGTCTTCACTCCTGACGAAATGGCCATCACTTTACGGTATGCACCCTGGGCGCCCTTAAGAACCAATGGTGCAATGCTAAGAACTGCCCGGCATAAGCGATTGGCGGTTGCCCGATGAAAAGTGCCTGCCTATAGTCGCCCCATCACTTAGCAACCGTGCGCAGCCATGATCAAACAACAGCTCGACCGCTTTAACCGCCTGGAACTGCTGGGCGGCGCCACTGCCCTGGAAAAACTCGAGCGGTTGTCGACCTGGTTGGGCCGGGACATTTACGTCAAGCGCGACGACACCACGCCGCTGGCCATGGGCGGCAACAAGCTACGCAAACTCGAATACCTGGCCGCCGATGCTCTCGCCCAGGGCGCCGACACGCTGATAACCGCCGGCGCCATCCAATCCAACCACGTGCGCCAGACCGCCGCGCTGGCCGCCAAGCTCGGCCTGGGCTGCGTGGCCCTGCTGGAAAATCCCACCGGCACCGACGACCCCAACTACCTGGGCAACGGCAACCGCCTGTTGCTGGAGTTGTTCGACGCCAAGGTGGAATTGGTGGAAAACCTCGACAACGCCGACGACCAGCTCAACGCCCTCGCCGATCGCCTGCGCAGCAACGGCAGGAAGCCATACCTGGTGCCCATCGGCGGCTCCAACGCCCTCGGCGCCCTCGGTTATGTGCGCGCCGGCCTGGAGCTGGCCGCGCAGATCGAAGACAGCGGCCTCGAATTCGCCGCCGTAGTGCTGGCATCCGGCAGTGCGGGCACCCACAGCGGCCTGGCCTTGGCCTTGAGCGAAGTGCTGCCGAATCTGCCAGTGATCGGCGTCACCGTGTCGCGCACGGAAGACGCGCAGTTCCCGAAAGTGCAGGGCCTGGCCGAACGCACCGCCGCGTTGCTGGGGATGGAGGTGCCCGAGGCCTTCAAGGTGATCCTGTGGGATGAATACTTCGGGCCCCGTTATGGCGAGCCGAATGCGGGCACGCTGGCCGCGATCAAACTGTTGGCCAGCCAGGAAGGCCTGCTGCTGGACCCGGTCTACACTGGCAAGGCCATGGCCGGTTTGCTGGACGGCATCGGGCGCCAGCGTGTCGAGGACGGACCGATCATTTTCCTGCACACCGGCGGGGCGCCGGCGTTGTTCGCCTATGACTCCGTGTTCTGACCCACCACGCACTGTAGGAGCCGGCTGCCGGCGCCTACAGAGGCGATCATATATTCCAAAAAGACATAAAAGAATTAATTTATATTATTTTCAAGTCTTAAAGGCCGGCTTTATCATCGCGCCGTAGGCGAAGACGCGCTCAGCGCTTTAAGGCAGGATACGACTACCGCGTCACCTGCTTCGCTCAACATAAAAACACAGGGGCTCTTCATGACTATTTCTGTATTCCGTCGCACCTTGCTGGTGGGCACATTGGGGCTGGCTCTGGGAGCCGGTTGGTTGGGCCAGGCGGTTGCTGGCGAGCAATTGAGTACGATCAAAAAGGCCGGCGAGATCAAGATCGGCCTGGAAGGCACCTACCCTCCGTTCAGCTTTGTCGACGAAAGCGGCAAGCTCAGCGGCTTCGAGGTCGAGCTGTCCAAAGCGCTGGCCAAGGAGCTGGGCGTCAAGGTCAAGCTGCAAGCCACGCCATGGGACGGCATCCTCGCGGCCCTGGAGTCCAAGCGACTGGACGCCGTGGTCAACCAGGTCACCATCTCGGAAGAACGCAAGAAGAAATACGACTTCTCCACGCCGTATACCGTTTCCGGTATCCAGGCACTGGTGCTGAAAAAGAACCTCAACGCCATCAAGACCGCCAACGACCTGGCCGGCAAGAAAGTCGGCGTAGGCCTGGGCACCAACTACGAACAATGGCTCAAGGACAATCAGCCGAAAGCCATCATCAAGACCTATAACGATGACCCCACCAAGTTCCAGGACCTGCGCATCGGGCGCATCGACGCCATTCTGATCGACCGTCTGGCGGCGCTCGAATATGCCAAAAAAGCCCCGGACACCGCCGCCGCCGGCGATGCGTTCTCGCGCCAGGAAGCCGGTATTGCCCTGCGCAAAGGCGAGCCTGAACTGCTCGACGCGGTGAACAAGGCCCTCGACAAGCTGCGCGCCGACGGTACCTTGAAGAAGCTGTCCGAGAAGTACTTCAACGCTGACGTCACTCAATAATGGAAGCAGGTTTCCAACTCGCGCTGGACTCCGCGCCCTTTCTGCTCCAGGGCGCGTATTACACGGTGATCCTCAGCCTTGGCGGGATGTTTTTCGGTTTGCTGCTGGGCTTCGGCCTGGCCTTGATGCGCTTGTCGCGCTTCAAGCTGGTGAACTGGCTCGCCCGCGTCTACGTGTCGTTCTTTCGCGGCACGCCGTTGCTGGTCCAGTTGTTCCTGATCTACTACGGCTTGCCGCAAGTGGGCATCGAGCTGGACCCGATCCCGGCCGCCATGATCGGCTTTTCGCTGAACATGGCCGCCTATGCCTGTGAAATCCTGCGCGCCGCCATCGGTTCCATCGAGCGTGGCCAGTGGGAAGCCGCCGCCAGTATCGGTATGACCCGTGCGCAGACCCTGCGCCGGGCCATCCTGCCGCAAGCCATGCGCACGGCCTTGCCGCCGCTGGGTAACAGCTTTATTTCGCTGGTCAAGGACACGGCGCTGGCCGCCACCATCCAGGTGCCCGAACTGTTCCGCCAGGCACAACTGGTGTCGGCACGCACCTTTGAAATCTTCACCATGTATCTCTCCGCTGCCCTGATCTACTGGATCCTGGCCAGTATCCTGGCGCATTTTCAAAATCGTCTGGAAGCCCGGGTCAACCGGCATGACCTGGAGTCCTGAAGCATGATCGTGGTTGAACAACTGACCAAACAATTCAACGGCCAGGTGGTGCTCAACGGCATCGACCTGGAGGTCAAGGAAGGCGAAGTCGTTGCCATCATCGGCCCCAGCGGTTCCGGCAAGACCACCTTCCTGCGCTGCCTGAACTTCCTCGAAACCCCCACCAGCGGCCGCATCAAGGTCGGTGATATCGAGATCGACAGCAGCAAGCCGCTCAACCAGCAGCAAGGCCTGGTGCGGCGCTTGCGCCAGCACGTGGGTTTTGTGTTCCAGAGCTTCAACCTGTTCCCCCATCGCACCGCGCTGGAAAACGTCATCGAAGGCCCCACCGTGGTCAAGAAAATGCCGCGCGAAGCCGCCGAGGCCCTGGGCCGCAAGCTGCTGGCCAAGGTCGGCCTGGCGGGCAAGGAAGACGCCTACCCACGGCGCTTGTCCGGTGGCCAGCAACAGCGCGTGGCGATCGCCCGAGCGCTGGCCATGGAGCCAGAGGTGATTCTGTTCGACGAACCCACCTCGGCCCTCGACCCGGAGCTGGTGGGCGAAGTGCTGGCGACCATCCGCAGCCTCGCCGAAGAAAACCGCACCATGGTGATCGTCACCCACGAAATGAGCTTTGCCCGCGATGTGGCCAACCGGGTGATCTTCTTCGACAAGGGCGTGATCGTGGAGCAAGGCGAAGCCAAGGCGTTGTTCGCCAACCCCAGGGAGGAACGGACCCGGCAATTCCTGAGCAAATTCCTCGCCCACTGACCCACCCGAAACCCACCCCTGTAGGAGCCGGCTTGCCAGCGGAAAACCATCAGGCAACGCGGTCAACCTGAGAGACCGCGTTATCGTTGACGATTTTCGCTGGCAAGCCAGCTCCTACAGGAACGTGGCCCGCCCACGGGTAAAACTGCCTGCCAGACTGCTCTGAAAATCCCCCTGCCAGTCAGACCCATCTGAATATGCTCCAACCCGCCGTTTAGCCCTTTGCCGCCATTGACGCCCCTGGGCCAACCCTCTTATCTAGCACCCAGAGGATTGGATCCTATCCCGGCTACTCACTGAATCGTGCTTTTCGACCCCTTGCGCACACCCGCGCCCAGGGATCGGAACGATTGCTGCTGGCTGCATCAAGGAGATGACTTATGACGCGCACCGCAACCCCGGCCCTGCTCACTGCCCCGACGTTGCCCCAAGCCCTTCGCCACGGCATCAATGCCGTGGCGGCCGCCCACCTGCAGGTCGACATCGCGCCCTATCCCGGCATGGATGAAGGCGACCTGATCGAACTGTTCTGGAACAACTGCTTTGCCGCCTCACGGCGGGTCACGGCCGCCAAAATCGGCACGCCCACACGCCTGCGCGTGCCGGAAAGCTTTGTGCAGGACGGCCCCGCGCGGGTTCACTACCAGGTCATGCAAATCGGCCATGGCCCTGCGCGTTCGGCCTCGACACAGGTGCGCGTCAAGACCGACTACCCCGGCGGGCGGCCTTCGAATCTGTACACCGATGAAAACCAGAACCTCGCCCCCGTCAGCCTGCCCGAGACGATCCGCCGTTATGGCATCAACAGCCGCCAGGTACGGCGCGGCATTCCCCTGACCATCGAGCCCTACCTGAACATGGCCACGGGCGATGCCATCACGCTGCGCTGGGGCGATGGGCGTCTGGACTTGCCGAAAATCCAGGCCAAGGGCGTCGGCCAGGCCGTGCAGGTGTGGGTGCCGTCGGCGCTGATTGTCGAAGCCGGCGACGACTGCCGGCTGGAGGTGACGTACTGCATTCTGGACCGCGTCGGCAACAATTCACGCTGGGCGCCATCGCGGATTGTACGCATTGCCGCCGGCCCGACCGGGGCCACGCCGATCTATCGACCCCGCCCACTCGGCTCACCCTGCGAGCCTGGGTGACAGACCTTCTATTCATATTCCAAAAAGTTAGTTTATTTAAATATTTAACACGCTTAGGGTATATCAACCGGACCACCGGACATCTTTGATTTTTGTGTTTTCACTTCATTGAATGCGAGGTCGGTATGGTCAGCATTACCCCGGTGCATAACGCCAGGGCATTACGTGCAGCCAAGGAGCAGCGCTGATGCCTAACTTGGCTCTAACACCCCCCCAGAATGATCTGGACGTCGCTCCCCTGCTGTTGCCGGCCGCCGTGCTGCGCAACGACGCAGAGGCGCTGGACGCCGCCCATGAGCTGGCCCGGGCCGCACGCCTGCAAGCCGCCAAGCGCGACCAGCAGCGCCAACTGCCGTGGACATTGATCGAACAGTTCACCCGCAGCGGGCTGGGCAGTATTTCCATCCCCCGCGAGTACGGCGGCCCGCAGGTTTCGTTCGTGACCCTGGCCGACGTGTTCGCCATCATCAGCGCGGCAGACCCGGCCCTGGGGCAAATTCCGCAGAACCATTTCGGCATCCTGCACGTGTTGCAGGGCGCCGCCACCGAGCGCCAGAAAAAGCAGCTATTCCAGAGCGTCCTCGACGGCTGGCGCATCGGCAATGGCGGCCCCGAACGCGGCACCAAGAACACCCTGGAGCTCAAGGCGCGCATCACCGCCCGGGGCGACGGCTACGTGATCAGCGGCCAGAAGTTCTACTCCACCGGCGCGCTGTTCGCGCACTGGGTGGCCGTCAAAGCGCTGAACGATGACGGCCAGCAGGTCATGGCGTTCGTGCGCCGTGGCACCGAAGGGCTGCGCATCGTCGACGACTGGTCCGGCTTTGGCCAACGCACCACCGCCAGCGGCACCGTGCTGCTGGACCAAGTGCCGGTAGACGCCGAACTGGTGGTCGAAAACTGGCGCCTCGGCACAACCCCGACCATCCAGGGCGCCGTCTCGCAACTGCTCCAGGCCGCCATCGACGCCGGCATCGCCCGTGGCGCGCTGGAGGACACCATCGCCTTCGTGCGCGAACGCTCGCGCCCATGGATTGACGCCAAGGTCGAACGCGCCAGCGATGACCTGTACGTGATCGCCGATATCGGCAAGCTGAAGATCGAACTGCACGCCGCCCAAGCGCTGCTGCGCAAGGCCGGTCAGGTGCTGGACCAGGTCGCCGCCGCGCCGATCACCGCGCAGTCCGCCGCCCGCGCGTCGATTGCCGTGGCCGAGGCCAAAGTGTTGAGCACCGAAGTGTCGCTGCTGGTTGGCGAAAAGCTCTTCGAACTGGCCGGCAGCCGCGCCACCCTGGCCGAATTCAACCTCGACCGCCACTGGCGCAACGCCCGCGTGCACACCCTGCACGACCCGGTGCGCTGGAAGTATCACGCCGTCGGCGCTTATCGCTTGAACGGCGCCCTGCCGGCTCGGCATTCCTGGATTTAACCGACCAGACCTCTGGAGAACAACATGACTGTCTCTACTCACGTCGCGGTGATCACCAGCGACGAACACGCCCTCATTGTCGCCAGCGACCTGGCCGAAGACTTTCGCCGCGACAGCGCCCAGCGCGACCGCGAACGCCGCCTGCCGTTGCCCGAGCTGGATGCGTTCTCGCGCTCCGGGCTGTGGGGCATCAGCGTGCCCAAGGCCTACGGCGGTGCCGGCGTGTCCAACGTCACCCTGGCCAAAGTCATCGCCTTGATCGCCCAGGCGGACTCGTCCCTGGGCCAGATTCCGCAAAACCATTTCTATGCCCTGGAAGTGTTGCGTGTGAACGGCAGCCCGGCGCAGCAACAACGCCTGTACGCCGAAGTGCTGGCCGGCCAGCGCTTCGGCAATGCACTGGCGGAACTGGGGACCAAAACCGCCCATGACCGCGTGACCCGAATCACCCGCGACGGCGACGGTTTTCGCATCAGCGGCCGCAAGTTCTACGCCACCGGCGCGATCTACGCCCAGCGCATTCCCACTTCGGTAGGCGACGAAAACGGCATCCAGCACCTGGCCTTCGTGCCCCGCGACAGCGAGGGCCTGACGATCATCGACGACTGGAGCGGCTTCGGCCAGCGCACCACCGGCAGCGGTTCGGTGGTGTTCGATAACGTGTGGGTCGCAGCGCAGGACGTGATCCCGTTCCAGAGCGCTTTCGAGCGCCCGACCCCGGTCGGCCCGCTGGCGCAGATCCTTCACGCCGCCATCGACACCGGCATCGCCCGCGCCGCCTTTGAAGATGCGTTGCACTTTGTGCGCACCAAGACGCGCCCGTGGATCGACTCGGGCAACGACAAAGCCACCGAAGACCCACTGGCCCTCAAAAGCTTCGGCCACCTGAGCATCCGCCTGCACGCCGCCGAAGCCCTGCTGGAGCGCGCCGGTGAGTTTCTCGACCGCGCCCAGGCCGACAGCAGCGCCGAGAGCGTCGCCGCCGCGTCGATCGCCGTGGCCGAAGCGCGTGCCCTGAGCACCGAAATTTCCCTGGCCGCCGGCAGTACCCTGTTCGAACTGGCCGGCAGCCAGGCGACCCTGGCCGAGCACGGCCTCGACCGTCACTGGCGCAACGCCCGCGTGCACACCCTGCACGACCCCGTGCGCTGGAAGTACCACGCGGTGGGCAATTACTACCTCAACGATGAAAACCCGCCACTGCGGGGGACCCTCTGATGGCGAAGAAAAAGATCCTGCTCAATGCCTTCAACATGAACTGCATCGGGCATATCAACCATGGCCTGTGGACCCATCCACGGGACACGTCGACCCAGTACAAAACCCTCGAGTATTGGACCGACCTGGCACAAACCCTCGAACGCGGGTTGTTCGACGGCCTGTTCATCGCCGATATCGTCGGCGTGTATGACGTGTACCAGGCGTCCATCGACGTACCGCTCAAGGAGTCGATCCAGCTACCGGTCAACGACCCATTGCTGCTGGTATCGGCCATGGCCGCCGTGACCCGCCACCTCGGCTTCGGCATCACCGCCAACCTCACCTACGAAGCGCCATATCTGTTCGCCCGGCGCATGTCCACCCTCGACCACCTGAGCCGTGGGCGCGTGGGCTGGAACATCGTCACTGGCTACCTCGACAGCGCCGCCAAGGCCATGGGCCTGACCGAGCAGGTCGAACATGACCGACGCTACGACCAGGCCGATGAGTACCTGGAGGTGCTCTACAAACTCTGGGAAGGCAGTTGGGAAGACGACGCGGTGCTCAACGATCCGCAGGCGCGGGTGTATGCGCAGCCGGGCAAGGTGCACAAGGTCGAGCACCACGGCGAGTTCTACCAGGTCGAGGGTTATCACCTGTGCGAGCCGTCGCCGCAGCGTACGCCAGTGCTGTTCCAGGCCGGCAGTTCGGAGCGCGGCCTGGTGTTCGCCGGGCGGCATGCCGAGTGCGTGTTCATCAGCGGGCAGAACAAGGCCGCCACCAAAGTCCAGGTGGACAAGGTACGCGCCAGTGCGGTCGAGGCCGGGCGCAACCCGGACGACATCAAGGTATTCATGGGCCTCAACGTGATCGTGGGCGCCACCGAGGCGCTGGCCTGGGCCAAGCACGCCGAGTACCTGAGCTACGCCAGTGCGGAGGCCGGCGTGGCGCATTTCTCGGCGTCGACGGCGATTGATTTTTCCCAGTACGAACTCGACGAACCGATCCAGTACGTGAAGAGCAATGCGATCCAGTCGGCCACCAAACACCTGCAGAACAACGACTGGACGCGACGCAAATTGCTCGAGCAGCACGCCCTCGGCGGTCGCTATATCACCCTGGTCGGTTCGCCCGAACAGGTCGCCGATGAGCTGGAATCCTGGATCAGCGAAACCGGTCTGGATGGCTTCAACCTCACGCGCATCGTCACCCCGGAAAGCTACGTGGATTTCATCGACCTGGTGGTGCCGGAATTGCAGAAGCGCGGGTCGTACAAGACCGCTTACGAGAGCGGAACGCTGCGGGAAAAAGTCTTCCACGCCAGCGCCCGCCTGCCCGAACAACACACCGGCTCCACCTACCGCCACTGAGGCGATATGTGGGAGGGGACTTGCTCCCGATAGCGGTGAATCAGTCGCCGAATCAGCCAACTGAACAATCGCTATCGGGAGCAAGCCCCCTCCCACATCGGACCTCCATTGTTTGCACCAATAACTTATGACTGGAATTCGATTATGAAAAAGACCCTGCTCTCCCACCCAGTCAAAGCACTGGCCCTGGCCTTCGGTTTGTTCAGTTCGTCGCTGTTCGCCGCCGAGGCACCGCTGAAAATCGGCACCACCGCCGCCTTCGCGATCCCCCTGGAAGCCGCCGTGGCCGAAGCTGGCAAGCAAGGCTTGAAGGTCGAGCTGGTGGAGTTCACCGACTGGATCGCGCCCAACGTCAGCCTGGCTGCCGGCGATATCGACGTGAACTACTTCCAGCACATCCCGTTCCTGGAAAACGCCAAGGCCGCCGCCGGGTTTGACCTGGTGCCGTACGCGCCGGGCATCATCAACAACGTCGGGCTGTACTCGAAAAAATTCAAAAGCATCAACGACCTGCCCCAAGGCGCCAGCGTGGCGATTGCCAACGACCCGATCAACAGCGGGCGCGGCCTGCAACTGCTGGCCAAGGCCGGCTTGATCACCCTCAAGCCGGGCGTGGGCTACAAGGCCACCGAAGAAGACATCGTCGCCAACCCGAAAAAGATCAAGATCCTGCAAGTCGAAGCCGTGCAACTGGTGCGTGCCTATGACGACGCCGATCTGGTGCAGGGCTACCCGGCGTATATCCGCCTGTCCAAGACCTTCGATGCCGAGTCGGCGCTGCTGTTCGACGGCCTCGACCACCCGGAATACGTGATCCAGTTCGTGATCCAGCCCAAGAGCAAAACCGACCCGCGCGTGATCAAGTTCGTCGACATCTACCAGCACTCGCCGGTGGTGCGCGCGGCCCTGGATAAATCCCTCGGCAAGCTCTACCAAGTCGGCTGGGAAGGCTGAACATGACGGCCGCCAATGCCCAACTGCGCGACCCGGGCCCGACGCCCAGGCACGCCACGCAGACCGAACTGCACCCGGACCTCAACCGCGCCCATGTGCGCTTCATCAACCTGGGCAAGACCTACGACGGCACGCTGCATGCCTTGCAAGGCATCGACCTGGCGATCCAGCGCGGCGAAGTGTTCGGCATTATCGGCCGCAGCGGCGCCGGCAAATCCTCGCTGATCCGCACCATCAACCGCCTGGAGCAACCGAGCAGCGGGCGGGTGCTGATCGACCAGGTGGACATCGGCGATTTTGACGAAGACCACCTGGTGGCACTGCGCCGACGCGTCGGCATGATCTTCCAGCACTTCAACCTGATGTCGGCCAAGACCGTGTGGCAGAACGTCGAGTTGCCGCTCAAGGTCGCCGGCGTGCCCAAGTTGCAGCGCGAACAGAAGGTGCGGGAACTGCTGGAACTGGTCGGCCTCAAGGACAAGCACAAGGCCTACCCGGCGCAACTCTCCGGTGGGCAGAAACAACGCGTGGGCATCGCCCGCGCGCTGGTGCACGACCCCGAGATTCTGCTGTGCGACGAGGCCACCTCGGCGCTGGACCCGGAGACCACCCAGTCGATCCTCGGCCTGCTGCACGAGATCAACCAACGCCTGGGCCTGACCATCGTGCTGATCACCCACGAGATGGCGGTGATCCGCGAGATCTGCGACCGCGTGGTGGTGCTCGAACACGGGCGCATCGTCGAGCAGGGCCCGGTGTGGGAAGTGTTCGGCAACCCGCAACATGAGGTGAGCAAGACCCTGCTGGCGCCGCTGCAACATGGCCTGCCGGAAGACGTGCAAAACCGTCTGCAATCCGAGGCACCATCGGCCGATGCCGCCGTGGTGCTGCGCCTGCGGTTCACCGGCAGCGCAACCGACGAGCCGGACCTGGCCGCGCTGTTCGCCGCCCTGGGCGGGCGCGTGCGCTTGCTGCACGGCGGGGTGGAACGCATCCAGGGCCACGCCCTGGGGCAATTGCTGCTGGCGGTGCAGGGCTCGACGCACAACGCCGACACCCTGCGCGGCCGCGCCGGGAACTGGGCACAACAGGTGGAGGTGCTGGGCTATGTGGTTTGATCGTTTAGTACAGGGCGCCATCGACACCTTGTTGATGGTCGGTGTGTCGTCGCTGATCGCGCTGCTGGTGGGCATTCCGCTGGCCGTGTTTTTGGTGACCAGCGACAAGGGCGGCATCTACCAGGCACCGGCGCTGAACCGCGTGCTGGGGGCGTTCGTCAATCTGTTCCGCTCGATTCCGTTTCTGATCCTGATGGTGGCGCTGATCCCGTTTACCCGGCTGATCGTCGGCACCACCTACGGCGTGTGGGCGGCGGTGGTACCGCTGACCATCGCCGCCACACCGTTCTTCGCGCGCATCGCCGAGGTGAGCCTGCGTGAAGTCGACCACGGCCTGATCGAAGCCGCGCAGGCCATGGGCTGCCGACGCTGGCACATCATCTGGCACGTGCTGCTGCCGGAAGCGCTGCCGGGGATTGTCGGCGGCTTCACCATCACCCTGGTGACCATGATCAACTCCTCAGCCATGGCCGGGGCGATTGGTGCCGGTGGCTTGGGCGACATTGCGTACCGGTACGGCTATCAGCGTTTCGATACGCAGATAATGCTGACGGTGATTGTGTTGTTGGTGATTCTGGTGGCGGTGATTCAACTCGGCGGTGACCGCCTGGCACGAGTGCTGAACAAGAGGTGAGGTATAGTCGGGCGATCTCAGCGCCGGTATTCATCACCATGCCCCTCAAGTCCGACGACCTCGACCAGATCACCGCCACCACCCTCGGCCACTACAACAGCGTGGCCGAGGACTTTCGCGAAGGCACCCGCGACCACGATGTGAGCCAGAACATCGACGCGCTGCTGCGGCATCTCCACGGCACGCCGCCGTTTACCCTGCTGGATTTCGGCTGCGGGCCGGGACGGGATTTGCAGACCTTTACCCGCATGGGGCATATCGCCGTGGGGCTCGACGGCTCCGAGCGCTTTGCGCAGATGGCCCGCGAAGACAGCGGCTGCGAGGTGTTGCAGCAGGATTTTCTCAAGCTGGATTTACCCGCCGAACGCTTCGACGGGATCTTTGCCAATGCGGTGCTGTTTCATATCCCCAAGCAGGAACTGCCGCGCGTGCTCAGGCAGTTGCATGGCGCGCTGAAACCGGGGGGTGTGTTGTTCAGTTCCAACCCACGCGGTGACAACCGGGAAGGCTGGAATGGGCCGCGGTATGGTTCCTATCACGACCTCACGGCCTGGCAAGCCCTGCTGACCGCCGCCGGGTTTGTAGAGCTGGAGCATTACTACCGCCCCGCCGGCTTGCCGCGCGAACAGCAGCCCTGGCTGGCCAGCGTCTGGCGCAACACACCAAATGTGGGAGGGGGCTTGCTCCCCCCACATTTTTAATCCTGCTTCGGCTCGCGGATCTTGTACCAGGCCACGTACAGCGCCGGCAAAAACAGCAGCGTCAGCAGCGTGGCGATGATGATCCCGCCGATCATCGCGTAGGCCATCGGCCCCCAGAACACTTCGCGGGCAATCGGGATCATGCCCAGGCTCGCCGCCGCCGCCGTCAGCAGGATCGGCCGACGCCGGTGTTCGGTGGCCTGCACCACCGCGTCCCATGGCGAGTAGCCGGCGCCTTCGTATTCGTCGATCTGCGTCACCAGGATCACCGAGTTGCGGATGATGATGCCGATCAGCGCGAGGATGCCGAGGATCGCCACGAAACCCATGGGCGTGCCCGTGGGGATCAACGCCAGTACCACGCCGATCAGCCCCAGCGGCGCGACGCTGGCCACCAGGAACATCTTCTGCACGCTGTGCAGTTGGATCATCAGGAAGGTCGCCATCAAGAACAGCATCAACGGCACCACGCTGGCAATCGGGCCTTGGGCCTTGCCGCTTTCTTCCACGGTGCCGCCGGTTTCGACCGTGTAGCCCACCGGCAGGCCGGCGCTGAACTTGTCGATCTCGGGCTTGAGCTGCTTGACCAGGTCGGTCGGTTGCATCGCGTCGCGCACCGCCGCCTTGAGGGTGATGGTCGGCTTGCGGTCGCGGCGCCACACCAGCGGCTGCTCCAACTCATAGCCCACGGTGGCGAAGGCCAGCAGCGGAATCGAGGTGCCGCCGGGCGTGACGATCTGCAGGTTCTGCAAGGTTTCCGGGGTGCCGCGTTCGGCATCTTCGGCGCGGCCGACCACGTTGATCAGGTAGATGTCGTCATGCACCTGGGTCACCGAGGCGCCGCTGACCACGCTGTTCATCAACTGCGCCACGTCTTCGGAGGACAAGCCCAATTGCCGCGCCTTGTCCTGGGCGATGTCGATGCGCAGCACTTTGCCCGGCTCGTTCCAGTCGTAAATGATCTCGCCCACGTGGCTGTTTTTATCCAGCAAGGTCGCCAGTTCAATCGCGTGTTTGCGTACCTGGTCGGTGTCTTTGCCGGACACGCGGTACTGGATCGGCCGCCCCACCGGCGGGCCCATTTCCAGCGGCTGCACAAAGCTGCCGACACCGACGAAATCATCGCGCAGACGTTTTTGCAGACGCGCGATCAACTCGCCGCGCGCGTCCAGGTCCTTGCTGACGATCACCAACTGCGCGTAATAGGGGTTTTCCAGTTGCTGGTCGAGGGGCAGGTAGAAACGGATCGCGCCCTGGCCGATGTAGGTGCTCCAGCGCGCGATGTCCGGATCGTCCTTGATGATCGCTTCGAGGCGGTCGACGGCCTTGCGGGTTTCGTTGATCGAGGCGTTTTGCGGCAGGTTGAGGTCGACGAGGATTTCCGGGCGGTCCGACGACGGGAAGAACTGGTTCTGCACGAACTGCATGGAAAACACCGACGCGGCGAACAGCGCCACGGTGATGCCGATCGCCCACCAGCGGTTGCGCATGGCCCACAGCATGCCGCCATTGAACGCGCGACCGACGCGCCCCGGTTCGGCGCTGTGGGGTTTCACGTTGGCACTGAGGATATGCACGCCGATCACCGGCGCGAACAGCACCGCCACCACCCACGACACCAGCATCGCCACGGCGATCACCGCGAACAGGGTGAAGGTGTATTCCCCCGCCGAACTGGCATTGAGGCCGATCGGCACAAAACCGGCCACGGTCACCAGGGTGCCGGTGAGCATCGGGAACGCGGTGGAGGTGTAGGCGTAGGTCGCCGCCTGTTGCTTGGTTTCGCCTTTTTCCAGGCGCGTGATCATCATTTCCACGGTGATCATCGCGTCATCCACCAGCAGGCCGAGAGCGATGATCAGCGCGCCCAGGGACACACGCTGCATGGTGATGCCGCTGTATTCCATGAACACGAACACCAGCGCCAGCACCAGCGGAATCGAGCACGCCACCACCAGCCCGGCGCGCAGACCAAGGCTGATGAAACTCACCACCAGCACGATGATCACCGCTTCAAACAGCGCGCTGGTGAAGCCGCCAACCGCCTCCTGCACCACTTCGGCCTGGTCCGACACCTTGTGCACGCCGACGCCCACCGGCAGGTCGGCGGTGAGTTCGTCCATGCGCGTGTGCAGGGCCTCGCCGAACGACTGGATATTGCCGCCCTTCTGCATCGCAATGGCCAAACCAATCGCCGGCTTGCCGTTGAAACGGAACATTGGCGTCGCCGGGTCAACGTAGCCACGGCTGATGTCGGCGATGTCCGCCAGGCGATAGAAGCGGTCGTTGAGCCGCAGGTTGACGTTGGCCAGGTCTTTCTCCGAAGCGAACTGCCCCGAGGTGCGCACGGAAATCCGCTCCGGCCCGGCCTCGATCACCCCGGCCGGTGTCACCGCGTTCTGCGATTGCAGGCTCTGCACCACCTGGCGCTGGTCAATCCCCAGGGCCGCGAGTTTGCGTGTGGAGAAATTCAGGTAAATCACTTCGTCCTGCTGGCCGATCATCTCGACCTTGCCCAGGCCCGGCACCGCACGGATCTCGGCGCGCACCTGTTCGACGTAGTCGCGCAGTTGGCGCATCGACAGGCCGTCGCCGGTAAAGGCGTACACCGAGCCGAACACGTCACCGAACTCATCGTTGAACGACGGCCCCTGCAAGCCCTGGGGGAAGCTACCGCGAATGTCGTCGAGCTTCTTGCGCACCTGGTACCAGATCTCGGGGATCGCCTTGGCGCTGGTGGTGTCCTTGAGGAACACGAAGACCGTGGATTCGCCCGGCCGGGTGTAGCTTTTCACGTAGTCGAGGGAGTCGATTTCTTCGAGTTTTTTCTCGATGCGGTCGGTGACTTGCTTGAGGGTTTCTTCCTGGGTCGCGCCCGGCCAGCGGGTCTGGATCACCATGGTTTTGATCGTGAACGAAGGGTCTTCCTCGCGGCCCAGGTTCAGGTAAGAGAACACGCCCATCAGCAGCGCGACGAACATCAGGTACCAGACGAAGGACTGATGCTTGAGGGCCCAGTCGGATAAGTTGAAGCTCCCCTTCATCGCGGGCTGTCCTCGTCGAGTTTGACTGTTTGCCCAGGTTTGAGGCTGTTCACCCCGGCGATGACCACACGCTCGCCCGGCTGCACGCCGCCGTTGAGCAAGGCGCTGTCAGCGTCGCGGCTCAATACCGTCACCTCGCGCGGCTGCACGGTCCGGCTCTGGGTGTCGAGCAGCCAGATGCGGGTTTTGCCGTCGATGTGCTGCAGGGCACTCAAGGGCAGTTCGATGCGCGGTGTGATCGCCGAGCTCAGGGTGACGCTGATGGCCGTGCCCAGGCGAAAGGCCGCCGGCGTGTCCGCCAGGGTCAGGCGCGCGCGACGGGTGCGCGTGGCGCTTTGGGCCTGGGGTTCGATCTCACGCACGGTGGCGGTGGTGTTGACGCTGGGGTCGAGTTGGCCGGCGACCAGGAACACCCCATCGGCTGGCAGGCGCTCGGCCAGGCCGGCGGGCAGGTCGATCACCGCTTCCTTGACGTCCGGGCGCGCCAGGGTCACCACCTGCTGGCCGGCACTGACCACCTGGCCGGCCTCGGCGTTCCAGGCGGTGACGATGCCGCCATGGTCGGTGTGCAGTTCGGCGTAGTGGAGCTGGTCCTTGGCCTGGTTGACCGCCGCCTGGGCCTGGTCGAGGGAGGCCTGGGTGGTTGTCAGGTCGGTCCGGGCCACGTCGAGTTGGGCCTGGGCGCCGACGCCACGGTTGAACAACTCCTGCTGGCGACGGGCGTTGGCCTGGGCGTTGATGAACTGCGCTTGCACCCGGGCCAGATCGCCCTGGGCGGCGCGCAGTTGGTTCTGTTGGTCGGTGGGGTCGAGGACGGCGAGCACGGCGCCCTTCTCCACCTCGGCGCCGACGTCCACGGCGCGATGGGCGATGCGGCCGGGCACGCGAAAGCCTAGGTTGCTTTCATAGCGGGCCTGGATGGTCCCGGCGAAACGGCCGAGGGTTTGCTGGTCTTCGGATTTGACCTCCATGGACAGCACCGGGCGCACCGGCTCGGGCGGCGGATCCTGTTCGGAGCAGGCGGCGAGCAACAGGCCGGCGCCGAGGACAACCGTCAGGCGCTTCATGGTTGCAGGCCTCGGGCCTGGGCAGCGTCCGGCGGCTGGGCGATCTCGACCTGCATGCCGGGGTGCAGCAATTGCCCGCCGGCCACCACCACGGTTTCGCCGCCCCGGAGACCGTCGCTGACGATCACCTTGCCGGTGAGGTAACGTGCCACACCGACCTTGTGCAGTTGCACCTTGCCGTCGCCGTCCACCAGCCAGACGGCAGGGTCGCTGAGGTCTTTGGTCAGCGCCGACCACGGCAGCTCGAAACTGGCCTTGGCCGGAGCATGCAGGGTGGTGCTGACCACCGCGCCCAGGTCCATGCCGGCGGGCAAGGTGTTCAAGGCGATCTTCACCTGCAACGTACCGCTGGCGGCGTTCACCGCCGGGGTGGTCTCGCGGATTTTGCCGTGGGCCTGCACCTGAGGTTTATCCAGCAACTTGACCGTCATCACGTCATCGTTGGCCGGCTCCACCAGCAACGATTCATACACATCGAACACCGCGTCGCGTTCACCATCGCGGGCCAGGCTGAAGATCGGCACGGTGGCCTGTACCACCTGGCCGACCTCCGCCTGGCGCGCGGTAATCACCCCGGGCGCTTCGGCGATCAGGGCGGTGTAGCCCAATTGCTCGCGAGCATTGGCCAACTGGGCCTGGGCGGCGGCCAGGGCGCTTTGGCTGCTGCGCAACGCGGCCTGGGCAGTGTCGTATTCACTGCGGCTGGTGTAGCCCTTGGGCAAGAGTTTTTCCTGGCGCACGAAAGCCGCGGCGGTCTGCTTGACCCGCGCCTGCTCGGCCACCACCTGGGCCTGAGCCGAATCGACGTTGGTCTGCAAATCCTTGGGATCGAGTCTGGCCAGCACTTGCCTGGCGTTGACGCGGTCGCCCACATCGACCATGCGCTGGATGATCTTGCCGCCGACGCGAAAGGACAAATCAGTCTGCACCCGCGCCTGGATATCGCCGGTCAGCGTGACCGCCGCCGCGAAGTCGGCCGGCTGCACGGTCTGCACAAACACCCGGGAATGCTGCTTGGGCTCGGTTTTATCCTGGCCACAGCCGCTCAACAGCGCCAGCAGGCCCAGCGCGAACAGACAGGTGGAAATACGAGCGCCCATACAGGCTCCTCTTGCGTGACGCGATGTGCCAATGAGGTATGCGACTGTGAGCGTAGATCAGGGTTCCTTATCTGCATGCAGAGAAGGAGCGATCAGGCAAAGCGGGGGGGGGAAGTCCATTTTTCAAGACGACAACCCAAAAAGATAACCCCCGAATTCGCGGGTCAGCCGCAAGGCGTCTATGGTTGGTGGGTCTGTGTGTCGAGGGAATGAACGATGAGCAAAGCCAAACCGATTGACCCGCAGGAGCTGGTGAAGTGGCTCGCGGCGCTGCGCCGGGCGATCAATGCCCGTTAACAGTAGGAGGGTGGGGGACAATAAAAAGCGCCGACGCTGTATGAGCCGTCGGCGCTGAAACCTTGAAGGGGTTTTGAGTTACATCAGAACGCTGGCACGACTGCGCCGTTGTACTTCTTCTCGATGAAGGCTTTGACTTCCGGGCTGGTCAGGGCCTTGGCCAGCTTCTGGATCGCGTCGCTGTCCTTGTTGTCCGGACGGGCCACCAGGAAGTTCACGTACGGCGACTTGGCGTCTTCGATGATCAGCGCATCTTTCGCGGGGTTGAGGCCCGCTTCCAGGGCGTAGTTGGTGTTGATCACATCCAGGTCGACCTGATCGAGCACACGTGGCAGCAAGGCCGATTCCAGCTCCTTGAATTTCAGGTGCTTGGGGTTGTCCTTGATGTCTTTGGGCGTGGACAAGGCGTTGGTCGGGTCTTTGAGGGTAATCAGACCGTTCTTTTGCAGCAACAACAGGGCGCGGCCGCTGTTGGAGCCTTCGTTCGGGATAGCGACGATGGCGCCATCTTTCAGGTCTTCGATTTTCTGGATTTTCTTCGAGTAACCGCCGATGGGTTCAACGTGGACACCGATCACAGTGACCAGGTGGGTGCCCTTGCCCTTGTTGAAGTTTTCCAGGTACGGCAGGGTCTGGAAGTAGTTGGCGTCGAGGCGCTTCTCGGCCACCTGGGTGTTGGGTTGAACGTAGTCGGTGAAGACTTTGATTTGCAGGTCCACGCCTTCTTTGGCCAGGGTCGGCTTGATCAGTTCGAGGATCTCGGCGTGCGGGATCGGGGTGGCGGCCACCACCAGTTTCTCGGCGGCCTGGGCGAAGCTTGCAGTCAGGGCAGCCGCCAGTGCGGTAAACAACAGAACCTTTTTCATGCAGTGTCCTTATCGGAATGGCGGGACGTCTGTGACGACCGTTGCTCTATGGAGTGCCAGCGATGTGCTGTCGCAGCGTGGAAGCGACAATACCTAGATTTTTTATTCCCGAACAATATCTTTTATTCACGTTGATATTCCATTTTGTTCATGTAGCGGCTGTTGATGTAGAAAGCTGCGCAAGGTTTCCTGCTCGTCAGGGCTGGCCGCGGCGAAAATACGCTGCACCTGCTCCAACGGCGAACCCGCCACGGGCAGGTTCAGATGCTCGGGCAGAATCTCGTCGCCGCTGCTCACCAGCAACGCAAAGTGAATGACGTTTTCCAGCTCGCGGGTATTGCCCGGCCAACTGTGGTGCTCCAACACCCGCTGGGCCGCGTCGCTGATCAGCGGCACCGGCAGGTCCAGGCGTTGGCTGTAGATGCCCAGGAAGTATTCGGCCAGGGACAAGATATCGCCGACCCGCTCGCGCAACGCCGGCAAATCCAACTGGCCTTCGCTCAGGTAATGGAGCAGGCGCTCGTGAAACTTGCCCGCCGCCACCGCCTGGGCCAGGTCGATGCTGGTGGCGGCCACCAGGCGCACGTCCACCGGGCTGGGCTGATGGGCGCCGACGCGGGTGACTTCATGGTTTTCCAGGGCCGCCAGCAATTTGACCTGGATCGGCAGCGGCAAGTCGCCGATCTCATCCAGGTACAAGGTGCCACCATTGGCGGAGCCAAACCACCCGGCACGGCTGCTGGCCGCGCCACTGTGGGCGCCGGCCGCGTAGCCGAACAGCTCGGCGTCGGCGTAGGTCGGGCTGATCGCACCGCAATTGACCGAGACAAACAAACCGCTGCGATCGCTGCCCCGGTGGATATGCCGCGCCAGCAGTTCTTTACCGCTGCCGGTCTCGCCGCGAATCAACACGGGCAAGCTGCGCGGCGCGAGGTGTTCGAGTTCTTCGCGCAGTTGCCGCGAACGCGGGTCGACGAACACCAGGGCCTTGGCGCGGATGCTCAGCGGGCTTTTTTCGGCGTCGGGGAAGGTCAGCAGCGGCTGACCGAAGGTTTCATGCAGACTCATGGCAGGCTCCCGCCCCCAATCCACTCAGGGACGGGGCGTTGAAAAAAATCAGGCCGTGCGCCGGGCGTGATGCTCGAGACGGCTTTGCAGGCGATAGAGGTAAGCGAAGCCCTGCTCCCAGCGCTGGTGACCGGACTTCACATTGATATGGCCGGCGCCGGACAGGATCCCGGCTTCGGCGCCCCAGTTGCGTGCCAGCTCCATGGCCCGAGGGGCGCTGACGGCACTGTCGTTGTCGGAGCTGACCACCTGGCTGGGAAACGGCAACAGGTCGGTGGGAATCGGCGCGAAGTTGCGCAGGGCCGGCGAGCACGCCGGACGTTCGACATCGGCCGGCGCCACCAGCAGGGCGCCGCGCACCTGTCGCAGAAACTGCAGCGGTGCGGTGGCCGCCCAATGGGCCACGGTGATGCAGCCCAGGCTATGGGCGATCAGGATCACCGGTGTGCTGTCGGCGGCGATGGCCTCGGCCAACGCGGCCACCCAGTCTGCGCGGCGTGGGGTCAGCCAATCGGCCTGCTCTACACGCGCGCTGTTGGGCAGGCTGTTCTGCCAATGACTTTGCCAATGATCTTCTGGCGATCCTTGCCAGCCCGGCACGATCAGGTAACGAATCGACTCGCTGTGCATGGGGTGCCCTCCTGCAGCGTTTAGCGTTGCTGGACAGTATAGGGACGCCATATATATTCGTTAAGGAATAAGAAGCTATTTATTAATAACCAAAATGCATACTCTGCAGGCACTGACCTGCCCGCGAAACCCTCCCACAAACGCCCACCCAGGTAACACCGTGGATTGCGGAAGTTTCATACGCATTTCCGAGGCCTTTCCTGCATCAATCCATTTTTCCCATTTGCTAGCGTGCCCGCATGTTTAAGCGCGCTTAAGCCAAACACTGCCTGGGCCGCGCGTTTAGTTTACTCTTTCGTCTTAAGGATGAGCCTATGTTCGCGCCTGCCCACGCTGAGCACTTCACGCTGCAGATTCCTTCCGTTCGCAACGACTTCAAGGTGTTGGCGTTTCATGGCACCGAAGCCATCAGTTGCTTGTACGCCATCGAGGTCGAGCTCGTCAGCGAATACCCTGATGTCGATCTCAAGCGCCTGCTCAACCAGCCGGCGTTCCTGCAGTTCGGCCCGAAGGGCAAAGGTATTCACGGCCATATCGAAGATGCGCGCGTGGGTGAAGTGGGCAAACGCCTGACCCGTTACCAACTGAAATTGGTGCCCGTCCTGCACTATCTGCAGTTCAGCCACAACCAGCGGATTTTCCAGCAACTGACGGTGCCGCAGATCGTGGCCCAGGTCCTCGAAGGACACGGCATCCTGGCCGATGCGTATAGCTTTCATCTGCGCACCACCCCGGAGCGCGAATACTGCACCCAATACGGTGAAAGCGACTTCGAGTTCATCCAGCGCTTGTGCAGTGAAGAAGGGATTTCCTGGCACCACCAACACAGCCAGGATGGCCACCGGCTGGTCTTCACCGAGGATCAGGCCTATTTCCCCATCCTGGGGGACACGCCTTACCAACACG
Organism: Pseudomonas sp. MPB23; assembly: GCF_046605395.1. Lineage (NCBI taxonomy): Bacteria > Pseudomonadati > Pseudomonadota > Gammaproteobacteria > Pseudomonadales > Pseudomonadaceae > Pseudomonas > Pseudomonas sp. MPB23. The sequence continues at coordinate 626,594 of NZ_CP176771.1, forward strand.
ACACAGGCCTGACAGTCGATCATCCGGTGGTCCGCCAGTTCTCCCTGCGTTTCAACACCCGTACCAGCGCCACCACGCGCCGGGGCTACGAGCTGAACCGTCCGAACCGGTTGCTGGAAAGCCACGCTAGCGCCGAGTCCAGCCCCAAGCTCGAAGACTACCGATACCCGGTGGTGTACGAAAACCAAGAGCTCGCCAAACGCAAGGCCCTCCAGGCGCTGGAGCGGCACCGTCACGACTGCCAGTTGGCAGAGGGTGAAAGCGACCAGCCGTTCCTGCGCAGCGGGCACCTCTTCAAACTGACCGAACACCCGCGCCAGCGCTACAACGCTCTGTGGTTGCTGCTCAGTGTCACGCACTCGGGCAAACAACCTCAGGCGCTGGAGGAGTCGCTCACCCATGACGCGGAGCCCGACCAGGGTTACCGCAATACCTTCAGTGCGCTTCCCTGGGACGTGTTCTACCGCCCACCGCTGATCACGCGAAAAACCGTGCTGGTCAGCCAGACCGCCCGCGTGACCGGCCCCGAGGGGGAAGAGATCTTCTGCGACGAGTATGGGCGGGTCAAAGTCGAGTTCCATTGGGACCGCACCGAACTGGACAGCGACAAGAGCAGTTGCTGGCTGAGGGTGTCCTCCAGCTGGGCGGGGGACCGTTTCGGTGCGGTGACCATCCCGCGTGTCGGCATGGAAGTGGTGGTGACCTACCTGGAAGGCGATCCCGACCAACCGCTGATCACCGGCTGCGTGCCGAACATACTCACGCCGGCGCCCTATCCCTTGCCAGCGAACAAAACCAAAACGGTGTTGCGCAGCCACAGCTCGCCCGCCAGTGGCGGCTACAACGAGCTGTCGATCGAAGACCGCAGCGGCCAGGAGCTGATCTACCTGCGGGCCCAGCGCGACATGGAGCAGCAGGTCAAAAACGACAGCCGGCTGGAAGTCGGTAACGAGCGCCGGGAAACCATCAAGGGCAACAGCATTGTGCTGCTGGAAGCCGAAGACCAGCGCACCGTCGCCGCCGACCGCAAAGTCCAGCTCAAGGCCAATGACCATTTGCAGGTGGCCAGCAGCAGCCACACCCGCGTCGGCCAGACCCTGGTGATCGAGGCGGGCCAGGACGTGCACCTCAAGGCCGGGGCCAATCTGATCCTGGACGCAGGCGCGAGCATCACCCTGAAAGTCGGGGGTCAGCACATCGTGATCGGACCCGGCGGCATTTTCAGCAGCACCGACATTCGACTCGGCGGTGCGCCCGTAAGAGGTACGCCCGCCAACCCCTTGTTGCCGGGCGTACCCGCGAGCCTGGCGACCCTGCCTGAACTGCCGGTGATGGCGCCGACCCAACACGCGCTGATGGCGACGATCAAAGCCAAGGCCGCGGATTTTTGCCCAGTGTGCGAGGCCTGCAAAAACGGCCTTTGCCTGCCTGAAGGAATGACGCCATGACAACGACCTGCCCCCGCCAATGGATGAACGACCAGCTAAGACTCGGCCACACCCTGTGCCTGATCCTGGACTCGGAAGGCGAACTCGTCGCCCGCCAAGCCTTGTTGAACACCCCTGACCCTGAGCAGTACTGCTGCGTCTACAGCCAGACCCCGATCAGCGAATTAGCCAATGCTGGGCCCTTCATCTTCCTGATCGACAATCCTGGCGATGCACGCCTCAAACCCCTTCTCGACGAGCCTGAGCGCAGTTGGGGCTGGCTGGCGAGCATTGGCAACGGCGACCTGCCGGCGCTGGCCCGGCACTGGCGCGAGCGCCTGATTATCGGCACGCGCCCCCACCGGGCGCTGTACCGTTTCCACGACAATCGCGTACTCGGCCGTGCCTTGGCGCATATCCCTGAAGAAGCCCGTCCTGAGTACCTGGGGCCGGCGATCAGTGTGTGTTATTGGCACGGCGCCCAGTGGAACGTCACCCACAATCCTGCGCCCGGTGAATACCCGCTGCCTGCCGACCCGGCATGGCTGAGCGTGCCGTTGCCAGCTGATCGGGCGATGGAAATACTTCATTCCACTGTCTACCGGTATCTGTGGGCAAAACACGGTGAAGACCTGATACGACTCAGTCAGCGCCAAGACCCAGGCACTTGGCTCACAGAACAACTTTCACACGCTCAGCAATGGGGATGGACGGCCCCTGAGCAGGTGCACTTTTTGATCACCAGCAAACTCACTGAAACCGAGCCGCCGCTCATCAACAACTGGGCGCCCCATGAAGGGGAAACGCCACAGGCTCATTACGAACGCCTGTTCAATGAAATGAAGTTCTGGTCTGGAGAAGGATCGCTATGAGGCATATACGACACCTTACTCATCCCTATCGGCGGGCCGTCTATATAAGCGTAATGGCCTGGGCCGTTTCAGGCTGCTCACTGCTGCCAACCGAGAGTTTTAACTTCCAGGCCGAGTTGCCGGAAAACTTCACGATAAGTGCCACTACCTATTATGACGCCGCCTCGGGCGAGTCGTGTCCGGGGCATAAAGTGGTCAAAAGCGAACAACCCAAGGGCACACAACTGATTGAACTCAAGTTGCCACTCACGGAAAGGGTGAAGGGGTGTTCCAGGGTGTTGAAAAGCGTTGTGCTGAATATCAAAGGGCAATGGGGAAAACGTGATCTGGATATGAGTTTGCAAAAGGGCGTTTTATCAATCCGCGATGAACCCACTGAAACAACTCGCCCTTTTCCCGCGTCGGGACCACTGGTCTTTCAGGGCCAGTGCCAGTGGTTGTTTCGCACCTCGGGACCGAACCGGGTTATCAGGAAAATCCTCCAGTGTCGGGCACTCGACGCGAATGGCGTCGTCCAGAAACGCCTGGTGGGTGGATCGATGCTGCGCGAAGGGTTAGCGGGCAGGACCGTGAAGTTGGTACTGACGGAGGCGAAAGAGGAAGAGCCGTATTTTGGGCGGTCATGGCTGGAAACACCTAAAGGCTGGAAGCCCTGTATCGAAACCAAGGAAACGTTCCGCTGCCAAAATCCGCCAACTTTCACTGATTTCAAAATGCCTGACGGACGTGACTGCACCGTCTATCCCAACTGCACTGAATAGGGACATAAAACAATAGCTCGTATAAGCGCGCACCAGGAGAAAAATCAATATGAAACACATGCAACACTTTAATCGCCACTGCCTGCAGCTCTTATATATAAGCGTAATGGCCTGGACCGTTTCAGGCTGCTCACTGCTGCCAACCGAAAGTTTTAACTTTCAGGCCGAGTTACCGGAAAACTTCACGATAAGTGCCACTACCTATTATGACGCCGCCTCGGGCGAGTCGTGTCCGGGGCATAAAGTGGTCAAAAGCGAACAACCCAAGGGCACACAACTGATTGAACTCAAGTTGCCACTCACGGAAAGGGTGAAGGGGTGTTCCAGGGTGTTGAAAAGCGTTGTGCTGAATATCAAAGGGCAATGGGGAAAACGTGATCTGGATATGAGTTTGCAAAAGGGCGTTTTATCAATCCGCGATGAACCCACTGAAACAACTCGCCCTTTTCCCGCGTCGGGACCACTGGTCTTTCAGGGCCAGTGCCAGTGGTTGTTTCGCACCTCGGGACCGAACCGGGTTATCAGGAAAATCCTCCAGTGTCGGGCACTCGACGCGAATGGCGTCGTCCAGAAACGCCTGGCGGGTGGATCGATGCTGCGCGATGGGTTAGCGGGCAGGACCGTAAAGCTGGTGCTGGTGGAGGCGAAAGAGGAACGGCCGGCATTTGGTGATAGTTGGGTTAAGTTCCCAGCGGGTTGGAAGCGTTGCATGGGTAAAGGACCCAACGATTTTTATGGGTTTTGCCATGGCAAAACTACGGATTTCGTACCTTTCAAAATGCCTGACGGCCGTGACTGCACCGTCTATCCCAACTGCACTGAATAGGGACATAAAACAATAGCTCGTATAAGCGCGCACCAGGAGAAAAATCAATATGAAACACATGCAACACTTTAATCGCCACTGCCTACAGCTCTTATATATAAGCGTAATGGCCTGGGCCGTTTCAGGCTGCTCACTGCTGCCAACCGAAAGTTTTAACTTCCAGGCCGAGTTGCCGGAAAACTTCACGATAAGTGCCACTACTTATTATGACGCCGCCTCGGGCGAGTCGTGTCCGGGGCATAAAGTGGTCAAAAGCGAACAACCCAAGGGCACACAACTGATTGAACTCAAGTTGCCACTCACAGCAAGGGTGAAGGGGTGCTCCAGGGTATTGAAAAGCGTTGTGCTGAATATCGAAGGGCAATGGGGCAAGCGGGAACTGGACATGAGTTTGGAAAGTGGCGCGCTATCCATCCGCGATGAACCCACTGAAACAACTCGCCCTTTTCCCGCGTCGGGACCACTGGTCTTTCAGGGCCAGTGCCAGTGGTTGTTTCGCACGATGGGACCGCATCGGTATATCGTCAAAATCCTCCAGTGCCGGGCACTCGACGCGAATGGCGTCGTCCAGAAACGCCTGGCGGGTGGATCGATGCTGCGCGAAGGGTTAGCGGGCAGGACCGTAAAGCTGGTGCTGGTGGAGGCGAAAGAGGAACGGCCGGCATTTGGTGATAGTTGGGTTAAGTTCCCAGCGGGTTGGAAGCGTTGCATGGGTAAAGGACCCAACGATTTTTATGGTTTTTGCCATGGCAAAACTACGGATTTCGTACCTTTCAAAATGCCTGACGGCCGTGACTGCACCGTCTATCCCAACTGCACTGAATAAAGGACATTAATCATGAGTCTGTATGAACCTATGAAAGATGAGGATAGGCCGTTCTTTAACGGAAAGATGCTGGCCTGCCCATTAAGGGGACACTTTATTAGTTTCCAGTTGGTGGATGAGTTCGGTGATGGCAAACCTTATGGGGGCCTTGCGTATACCCTTCAGGACAGCGCAGAGCAACAATATTCGGGGAGGTTGGATGCCGATGGATTTGCAAAAATTGAAGACTGCTATCAAGGACCTGTCGTATTAATGCTAAATGCGGAATATGTAGGAGAAGAAAATCCATATAAAACACTCATGGAGCGTCCTTCGTACAAGCTCCCCATCACCGAACTCCAAGTTCGCGCCGAACAAACCCGCTTCTTTCACACAGACGGGCTCCCTCGCGAGCACAACCCCGCGCTAAAACCGGGAGATAAGTTCATCCAGGTCGAAGTGCGAGACCTGGTCAAACACAGCGCACATCTACCGCCACCGATTGTTGACCGTAAATACCCGCCCGAGGACATCCTGATAAGAGCGCTCAATGAGCTGAGGTTCAGTCCCGAACCCGTCGTGACGTTCGGTGTCGGGCTGTTATCGAACCGGCACACTGTGCTCCAGGTGCGCCCACTGCGGGCGTTCCGGCCCATGTTCTCGACCGACAATAAGTTCTGTGCCTTGAACCTGTACCAACTGGCGATCATGGCGAACTTGAGTTATTGCGATTTCGGCCAGCACCCCGCCAAAGACCCGGTGGACCGGGTGAGTTTTCCGTTGGACCCCAGCGTCGGTCACTTCTTTGGTGAAGCCCTTTCGAACTACCGGGAAAGCTGGAAAGTGGACAATTCCCAATCGCCAGTTCACCGCTATTACCCCCTCTACGAAGAAGTGTCTTACTCGAAACGCTTCGAGATCTTGCCGTTCGATCCCACCCTGTATGAGCAAAACAAACCGGGCGAAGAACAGGAACATCCCGCCAAGCTGCACTTTTTCGATGACACCAGCACCCATTGGCTGAGCGCGAAGAGCACACAGGCGTTCATCACCCATCACGATGAGGTCATTCTGATCGCCATCCGTGGCACCCTGGAGTTGGCCGATTGGTGGCGTGACCTGGATGCGGAACAAGTGCCTTTTGAAGAGGGACAAGGCAAAGTTCATCGTGGTTTTTACGAGGCTTACAAGGCATTGAAAAAATTTGTCCAAGACTATCTTTTTCGATTTTATATCGGGCAAAAAATCATCATCAGCGGCCACAGCCTCGGTGGCGCAATTGCATTGCTGCTGGCGGAAGCATTGCGATGCGATAAAGCTCAGAAATACGACATCCTCCTCTACACCTACGGCTCCCCCCGCGCCGGCGATGCCACCTTCGTCGCCGCTGCCGAACCGCTGGCGCACCACCGCACGGTGAACAACAACGACATGATCCCCAGCGTCCCCGCGCCGTGGATGAACGCACGACGAAACATCTGGATCCCGGGGTTCAAGTCCCTGTTCATTACCAACCCGGTGCTGGGCGCCTTGATCTTCGTCGCCGGCCTGGTGCGCGTCGGCGGCGCGCCTTATCAACACCACGGCAAGCTGCATCACTTCATGCTCGTGCCGTTCAACCCGAAGGAAATGTCATCGATTCTGTGGCAGCCGGGCTGCGACTCCATCGAGCAAGCCGCCTGCACCCGCGCGCTGGCCCAGGATGGCGACCTGCCCTACCGCGAGGGTTGGATCACCCAACTCATGAGCCTGGGCGACCACAGCATCCCGGGCGCCTATATCCCGTTGTCCTGGGTGACCCTGCGACGCTGGCAGCAAACCCAGGAAACCCGCGGGACGCTGGTCACTGACCGTGAATACGCCCTGTTGGAAAAGGCATTGAAGGCCATGCGCGCCAAGGTTCAGGATAAATCCTGGCACATGCACAACAGCCAGCGGGATCTCAACGACCCCGACTACCAGCAGGCGGAGGCGGACTTGTCCCGCGAGTCGGGCAAGCTTGTCGCCTCGCTGCAACGCCTCAGTCTGCTGAACGCAACCAAACTGACCCTGGCCAATGTGTACGGCAGCGCGGCGCAGTCGCCCACTTTTGACGTCGCGTTGGCGCGCTGGAAAGACCAGCGCGAGAACACCCAGCAGGTGCAGATTGCAATGATTCCCGAGCCGAACCGCGTCGAGGAAATGCTTGCGGGTACCCGCATCAAGCCTTATGTGCGGGACCTTGATTCGCTGATCTAGTGGCCGGGGTAAATTCCAGGCAAAAAGTCGCACGGTGTTCTTCTGCCGCGCTGGCGACCCTCGTGCGCCAGTCGCTGGACAGTCCGCACAACCGCTGCGGGTGATCAGCCGCGCGGGGGTGCGCTTGCCACCTGCGGCGAAGGCGCTGATCGAAAGCCTGCGGGCGGTGGAAAGCCAAGCCGATTGGCCCGCGCAAACGTTCCAAATCATTGAACCTCACGCCCATCTGCGCCATCACCCTGTGCGCCACCCCGGCCGTCATCTGGCGGATGTAAAACGGCTCCTTCACCACAAAGTGGTGGATGCCGTGGGTGCTGCCGAAGTTGAAGCAAAACGCCTGCAACGGCCATAGCCACCACGGGTTGAGCACCTGGGTCTGCTGGATCACGTTGCCCGGTTCGACATCGCCGTAGTAGTGCATGTTGGAGCTGACGAAGTGCAGGCAAAAGGTGCGCAGCACGTTGGGGCCGATGATGACCACGGCGGCGATGTCGATCACCTGCATCATCTGCAAGGTGCCGGCGGACCAGGCGATCGGCGTGCCCATCAGGCTGGCGAGACTATTGGCGGCGTGGAAGCCCAGGAACAGGTACCACGCGCCCCAGTGCAGCAGCGCCAGCGGTGCGTAGACCAGCAGCGAACGTTTGAGGATGCTGAGTTTGTGCTTCCAGGTCCTGGCCCGCAGCACGCGGATAAACGCCGACATGACGTTATCGCCGACCATCAGCAAGCGCGCCAACCCCCAGGGTTCACCGTTGGTGATCGCGCGCTCCTCCATGTCGGCTTCGGTGCCGGAGACCTTGTGATGGTTGAGGTGCAGATGCCGGCGAATCCACGGGTTGATGGTGCTCGGCCGCGCCAGCCACACCAGGCCCATCATCAGGTTGTGGGGCAGACGCTGCTTGCGAAAGTACATGCTGTGGATCAGGTCGTGTTCCAGCTCGTGGGTCAGTGAGGCGAGGAAGGCATTGAGCAGCAGGCACACCCACCAGGCCATATACCCGCTGATGTAGAGCGCCGCCGAGCCGATCATGCCCACCAGCGCAACGGCGAGGATGCCCGCGCCCAGGGCGTCCTGATGCTGCAGCCAGGGATGCTGCCGGCGCAGCCGCACGCCCTCGGCCAGCACCACCTCGCGGATATGCGCCGCGCGCTGTTGCGTGTTCATCTGTTGGGGACTTGCAGAAGTACCGTCCATGCTTCCATCCTCTTGTTTATCGATGCCTGCATCCTGCCCCAAGCCGGCGCGCAGGACGCTAGCCCCACACGCCAACCTGTTGACCGCAAGCGCCAATCGCCATGACCGAACCCACTTCACTCGCCAGTTGGACCCGCGCCCTGCGCAAGCAGCTCGACGCCCTGGGCCTCGACAGCGCGGCGCTGTGCGTGCAGGCCGGGCTCGACCCGCAGTTGATGGACGATCCGAATGCGCGCTACCCGCTGTCGGCCACGTCCCGCCTTTGGGCATTGGCGGTGCAGGTCAGCGGCGATCCGGCCATCGGCTTGCGGGTGTCGCGGTTTGTCAGCCCCACGACCTTCCATGCGTTGGGTTATGCGCTGGTGGCCAGCGGCAGTCTGCGCGAGGTGTTCGAGCGCATCGTGCGTTATCACCCGGTGGTCAGCGATGCCCTGACGCTGGAGCTGAGCCGCGAGGGCGAACGTTACCGCTTTCGCCTGCTGCAACCGCCGGGCAGCCCGGCGCCAGCGCTGGAGGCCATCGATGCCTTCGCGGCGATCTACGTGCGCACCTGCCGCAATCGCCTGGGCCGCGATTACGCGCCGTTGGCCGTCTACCTGCGGCGCCCCGAACCCGCGGACCCGACGCCTTGGCACACGGTGTTTCGCGCGCCGCTGTTTTTCGGGGCCGGGGAAGATCGCCTGGAATTCGCCGCACGCGACTTCGACAGCCACCTGGACGACGCCAACCCGGAGCTGGCCGAACACAACGAGACCGTACTCAAGCGCACCCTCGCCCAACTGCAACCGCTGACCTGGGAGCGCAAGGTCCGTGCGGCCATCGAGGCGCAATTGCCCGACGGCGAACCGAGTGTCGAACGGATGGCCCAGGCGTTGCACTTGAGCGTGCGCAGCTTGCAGCGGCACCTGGCCGATGAAGGCTGTCGCTTCGATGCGTTGCTCAACGACTGTCGACAGAACCTGGCATTGCAGCACCTGCGCGACCCGCAGTGCTCATTGGCCGAGGTCAGTCATCTGCTCGGGTTCGCCGACACCAGCAGCTTCAACCGCGCGTTCAAGCGCTGGACCGGAATGACGCCGGGGCAATTTCGGGAGGGGTTGCGGTAGGGGGTGTTTTGCCGACGCCGAGCACACCCGGGATCAATCAGCGCCCACGGTCGCGGCGCAATAATTTCCTGGCTCGCGCCACCAAGGTCTTGGCCTCGAACGGCTTGAGCAAATAGTCATCCTCATGCAATTCCAACCCGCGCAGGCGATCTTCAATCCCACCCGGCGTGGTCAGGAACAACACCGGCGTGTCGCCCTGCTGCCGGATCGCCTGCTGCAACGTCCAGGCATGCAGGCCGGGCAGCATCACATCGAGGATCACCAAGTCGTACTCGGCGCTTTCGACAAACCGCTGCGCCGCCATGCCATTGGCGGCGACTTCCACACTGTAGCCGGCCTCGCTCAAGCCCTGAGCCATCCGCAGTGCCTCTTCGGATTCATGTTCCACTAACAGCACGCGCATAACACACCTCGATTGATCAAGCGTGCAGTCTACGCCCCTTCAGGTATGCGCCGCCTGCCGCAACTGCTGTGCATCGAGGATTTCGATCTCGCCATAGCCCAGGCGCACGATGCCCTGGGCCTGCAGGTCCTTGAGCAACACGTTGGTGGTCTGGCGCGACAGGCTCAACATCGCCGCCAGGTCTTCCTGGGGCAGTTGCAACACGCGCTTGGAATGTTCGGTATCGCCATAGCCCTCAACCATCATCAGCAAACGGTGGGCAAGGCGCGCCGAAGCCGGCATCAGGCTGAGCTGTTCGAGGCCGATAAAACTCAGGCGCAGCTTATGGCTCATCAACAATGCCAAGTCGCGCCAGTACTGCGGGGTTTCAGCAAGGAGGTTGAGCAGCGCCTGCTGTGACACCTGCAGCAGCGTGCATGGCCCGACCGCGCAGGCGTCATGGGTGCGGGGCAGGCCGTCGAACAGGCAGATTTCGCCGAACCAGTAAGGCGGCTCCACCAAACTCAGCACGGCCTCCTTGCCCTGTTCATTCACCGCGCTGACCCGCAGCGTGCCGTCGAGCACCGCGTACAAGCCACAAGGCGGATCGCCGCGCTTGAACAGGTATTGCCCCGCCGCGAGCGAGCGCAATCGGGCCTGGGCCAGCAGGCTATGCTGAAACGGTGCGGGCAGGTGGCGGAACCAATGCCCCGTGGCCAGCCGGGCGTGCCATTGCGCTGCGTTCATGAGCACTCCAAAGATTGTCGCCCAGTTGACAGTTAGGCACGGGCTGACAGGGCATGATCAAACATCCTACAGGAGGAACAACAATGAAAAGCCTCGTCGACCACCTCAGTCAATACGCCGCCTACCACCGCGACCCGCGCAACATCGCCAGCCACTTCATAGGCATCCCGTTGATCGTGGTCGCCGTGGCCGTGCTGCTCTCACGCCCGGAGTGGCCGCTGGCCGGGCTCTGGCTCTCGCCGGCGCTGATCGTCGCGCTGCTTGCGGCGTGGTTCTACCTGCGCCTGGAACTCGCGCTGGGCGTGCTGATGAGCGTGCTGATGGGCTTGTCGGTGTGGGCCGGGCATGTACTGGCGGCGCAAAGCACGCCGGTCTGGCTGAGCAGCGGCATCGGCCTGTTTGTGGTGGGTTGGGTGATCCAGTTTGTCGGGCATTACTACGAAGGCAAGAAGCCGGCGTTTGTGGATGATGTGTCGGGTTTGATCGTGGGGCCGTTGTTCGTGGTGGCGGAGTTGGCGTTTTTGCTGGGGTTGCGGCAGGACCTCAAGCAGCAGATTGAAGAGCGCTCGGGGCCAGTCGCTCGCCGTGATCTGAAGCCGAGAGAAGTCTGAATGTGAGAGAGGGCTTGCCCCCTCCCACATTTGTTATTGCAGTGTGTTCAGGCTTTTTGCCAGACTTTGGGTTTGAAGAACAAGGTCTCGCCCCGCGCCAGGCCGATCAGGCTGTCGTGGTCTTTCACCACTTCGGCTTCGATCAGTTCGCTCTGGCCTTCGACTTTCAACGTCACCCGCGTGGTGGCGCCCAGCGGGCGGATATCGCGCACTTCGGCCGCATGGTGATCTTCCAGTTCATGCCGCGACAGCGACACTTCGTGGGGGCGGAACAGCACGTGCTGGTCTTCACCCAGGTGCAGGCGGTTGGAGTCGCCGAGGAAGTGATAGACGAAATCGCTGGCCGGGTTTTCGTAGACATCGCCCGGTGAGCCGATCTGCTCGATCACGCCCTTGTTCATCACCACGATACGGTCGGCGACTTCCATGGCCTCTTCCTGGTCGTGGGTCACGAACACCGAAGTCAGGTTGATGTCTTCGTGCAGGCGCGCCAGCCAGCGGCGCAGCTCTTTGCGCACCTTGGCGTCGAGGGCGCCGAAGGGTTCGTCCAGCAGCAGCACTTTGGGCTCCACCGCCAGGGCGCGGGCCAGGGCGATGCGTTGGCGCTGGCCGCCGGAGAGTTGTTCCGGATAGCGGTCGGACAGCCAGTCCAGTTGCACCATGTTCAACAGTTCATGGACTTTGGCCGCGATCTGGCTTTCGTTCGGGCGCTGGTTTTTCGGCTTCATGTGCAGGCCGAAGGCGACGTTGTCGAACACGGTCATGTGGCGGAACAGCGCGTAGTGCTGGAACACAAACCCGACGTTGCGATCACGCACATCGTGGCCGGACACGTCTTCGCCGTGGAACACGATGCTGCCGGTGTCCGGGGTTTCGAGACCGGCGATGATGCGCAGCAAGGTGGTCTTGCCGCAGCCGGAAGGCCCAAGCAACGCCACCAACTCGCCACTCTGGATGTCCAGATTGATGCTGTTCAGGGCCTTGAAGGCGTTGAAGTTCTTGCTGACATTACGGACTTCGATGGACATGGATTATTCCTCACCGCTTGCTGCGCGCAGGCGGTTGATACGGTTCTCGCTCCACTGCTTGAGCAGCAGGATGAAGAGCGCCAGGATCAGCAACAGGCTCGCCACCGCAAACGCGGCAACGTGGTTGTATTCGTTGTAGAGAATCTCGACGTGCAGCGGCAGGGTGTTGGTCACGCCGCGAATGTGGCCGGACACCACCGACACCGCGCCGAACTCGCCCATGGCCCGCGCGGTACACAGCACCACGCCGTAGATCAGGCCCCACTTGATGTTCGGCACGGTCACATGCCAGAACATCTGCCAGCCATTGGCGCCCAGCAGGCGCGCGGCCTCTTCTTCCTGGGTGCCCTGTTCCTGCATCAGCGGGATCAGTTCACGGGCCACGAAAGGCACGGTGACGAAGATGGTCGCCAGCACGATGCCGGGCAAGGCGAACACGATCTGGATGTCATGCTCCTGCAACCACGGACCAAACAAGCCCTGGGCGCCGAACATCAGCACGTAGACCAGGCCGGCGATCACCGGCGACACCGAGAACGGCAGGTCGATCAGCGTCACCAGGATGCTTTTGCCACGGAACGAATACTTGCTCACGCACCAGGCGGCGCTGACGCCGAACACCACATTGAGCGGCACCGAAATCAGCACGGCGATCACCGTGAGTTTCAGCGCCGACAGCGCGTCCGGCTCAAGGATCGCGGTGAAGAACGCGCCAAGGCCGTTCTTCAGGCCCTGGGACACCACGATAAACAGCGGCAGCAGCAGAAACAGGAAGAACACCAGCCAGCCGAGGCCGATCAGGATACGTCGCGACACCGCGCTGCCACGACGGGCAGCGTTGGCCGAGGACGCGGCGGAAATAGACGATTGGGACATGTTCCGCGCCTCCTTATGGACGTTCGATGCGCCGCTGCAGCAAGTTGATCAGCAGCAGCAGGACAAAGGAAACCACCAGCATCAGCACGCCGATGGACGTGGCACCGCGGTAGTCGTATTGGTCGAGCTTGACCATGATCAGCAGCGGCAGGATCTCGGTTTTCATCGGCATGTTGCCGGCGATGAAAATCACCGAACCGTACTCACCGACGCCACGGGCAAACGCCAGGGCGAAACCGGTCAGCCACGCCGGCAGCAAGGCGGGCACGAGGATGTGGCGGAACACCTGCAACGGCTTGGCGCCCAGGCAGGCGGCGGCCTCTTCGACTTCACGGGGGATATCGGCGAGTACCGGCTGCACCGTGCGCACCACGAACGGCAGCGTGACGAAGGTCAACGCCAGGGTGATGCCCAGGGGGCTGTAGGCGATCTTGAAGCCCAGGTCAGCGGCGAACTGGCCGACCAGGCCGGTGGGCGTGTACAGCGCGGTCAGCGCGATACCGGCCACGGCGGTGGGCAGGGCGAACGGCAGGTCGATCATCGCGTCGATGATCTTGCGACCGGGGAAGGTGTAGCGTACCAGCACCCAGGCCAGCAGCGTACCGATCACACCATTGATCAGCGCAGCGTACAGCGCGGTGCTGAAGCTCAGGCTCAATGCCGCGAGCACACGCGGTGCGGTGATGATGTTCCAGAACTGATCCCAGGTAAGTTGGGCGGCGTGTACGAACATCGCCGCGAGGGGGATGAGTACGATCAGGCTGAGGTACACCACGGTGTAGCCCAGCGTCAGCCCGAAGCCGGGTATGACGGGGGAAATACGACGCGACATAAGAGTCCTTGGTTAGCGGGTCTGACACACAAAACCCTGTAGGAGCGGGCTTGCCCGCGAAAAACGTCAACGATAACGCGCACACTCTGGGTACACGCAGTGCCTGGACCTTCTTCGCGAGCAAGCTCGCGCCTACAGAGGGCGGGTGTTGGTTATTGCGCCGAGTAGATCTGGTCGAACACGCCACCGTCGTTAAAGAATTTCGGCTGGGCAGTTTTCCAGCCGCCGAAGTCTTTGTCGATAGTCACCAGGTCCAGTTTCGGGAACTGCTGGGCGTATTTGGCGGCGATTTTCTCATCGCGTGGGCGGTAGAAATTCTTCGCCGCAATCTCCTGGCCAGCCGGGCTGTACAGATGCTTGAGGTACTCGGTAGCGATCTCGGTATTACCCTTTTTCTCGGCGTTCTTGTCGACCACGGCCACCGGCGGTTCGGCGAGGATCGACAGGGACGGTACGACGATGTCGAACTTGTCGGCGCCGCCGTCTTCTTTCAGGGCCAGGAACGCCTCGTTTTCCCAGGCCAGCAACACGTCACCCTGACCGTTGTTGACGAAGGTGATGGTCGAACCGCGCGCGCCGGTGTCGAGGATCGGCACATGCTTGAACAGCGCCTTGACGTATTCCTGGGCCTTGGCTTCGCTGCCACCGGTTTTGAGGCCGTAGGCCCAGGCGGCGAGGAAGTTCCAGCGCGCGCCGCCGGAGGTTTTCGGATTCGGCGTGATCACCGACACGTCTGGCTTGATCAGGTCGCCCCAGTCCTTGATGCCTTTAGGGTTGCCCTTGCGCACCAGGAACACGATGGTCGAGGTGTACGGCGTACTGGCGTCCGGCAGGCGGGTCTGCCAGTTTTCCGGCAGGGTCTTGCCCAGCTTGGCGATTTCGTCGATGTCGCCGGCCAGGGCCAGGGTGACCACGTCGGCACGCAGGCCGTCGATCACTGCCCGGCCTTGCTTGCCCGAACCCCCGTGGGATTGCTGGATCTTGACGGTGTCGCCCGGGTGGGACTGTTTCCAGAAGTTGGTGAACTCAGCGTTGTAGTCCTGGTACAGCTCACGGGTAGGGTCGTACGAGACGTTGAGCAACTCGTAGTCCTTGGCAACGGCGGAACCTGCAAACACGGCACTGGCCAGCGCGGCGAGGGCATAACGGCGAATCGACGACATAGAAGGCTCCTGAAATCCTGGGGGGTGTTGACTGACGCCTGTAGGAGCGAGTTTGCTCAGGCCGGTTTGTTACCCGGGTTCTGCAAACGGAATTTTTCCTTGCGTTCGATCTGTACCACTTGGGCGTTGTGCACCGTGATTTCCACCGCGCCAAAGCGCAGATCGCGCAATGCGCTCTGGATCTCACGCAAAATCGCTGCTTCGTCCTGGCCGTCAACGCTACGTAGAGATGCGCTCATAGTCTCGCTCCTGAAATAAATAGTGCCTCGCAGTGGCGGCACTGCTTGCGGCGTGAGGGCGATAGTAGATAAGCGCGGATATTCTTAAAAATACTATTTAAGAATGTTTATATAACCAGAAAGAATTTTCTGTCAGGACGTGGGGTTGCAACACTTTCGGCCCTGAAAATAATCACAGAGCCTTTGGCGAGCGCACTTGCTCTAGCGAATGGAGGGGACGTTGGCCCAATTGATCTCAGCGGCCGGCATCGGCCGCCCGAACCAATACCCCTGGCCCATATCGCACGCCAGGTCCAACAGGAACTGCGCCTGCTCAACCTGTTCGATGCCTTCGGCCTGCACCTGCATGCCCATGCTTTTGGCCAGCGCGATCACCACGCGCACGATGGCGGCGTCGTCTTCGTCCCACGGCAGCCCGGCGACAAAGCCCTGGTCGATCTTGAGCTTCTGGACCGGCAGGCGCTTGAGGCGCAGCAGGGAGGAATAGCCGGTACCAAAGTCGTCGATGGCCAGGCGCAAACCCAGTTCGCGCAGGCGGTGCAGTTGCTCCAACGCCACTTCGGGGTCATCCATCACCGCGCTTTCGGTGACTTCCAGCTCCAGAAAAGCCGGGTCCAGGCCGGTCTCATGCAGCACCTTGGCCACTTGCTCGTACAATTCGCGCCGCGCAAACAGGCGGCTGGACACGTTGACCGCGACAAATCGCAGCGGTATGCCGTCGGCCAGCCATTGGCACATTTGTCGGCAAGCCTGGTTCATCACCCACCCATCGATATCGGCGATCAAACCGGTGCGTTCGGCGATGGGGATAAACTCGCCCGGCGGCACCAGCCCGCGTTCCGGGTGTTGCCAGCGCACCAGCGCTTCGACGCCGATCAGGCGGCCGCCGTCTAAATCGTGCACCGGCTGGTAGTAAACACGCAGTTCCTCCTGCTGCAGCGCGCGACGCAACTCGCTGGCGATTTCCACGCGGTTCTGGGCGTGGGCGGTCAGTTCTTCGGTGTACAAGGCGTAGCCTTCGCGGCCGGCGCTTTTGGCCTTGAACAACGCAGAGTCGGCGTTACGCAGCAACTGCTCGGCGCTCAGGGCGTCGTTGGGGAACAGGCTGATGCCGATACTGGCGCTGACAAACAGTTGGTGACCATCAAAGTTGAACGGCTGCTGCATCGCCGCGAGGATGCGCTGCGCCAACGCGGCGGCTTGTACCACCTGTGAACAGTTTTCCGCGAGCACCGCGAACTCGTCCCCCCCCAGGCGCGCCAGGGTCACACCGGGGCCCAGCAACGCCTGGAGCCGTTCGCCCGCCAGTTTGAGCAACTGGTCGCCGACGTTATGGCCAAGGCTGTCGTTAATGATTTTGAAGTGGTCCAGATCCAGCAGCAGCAGGGCGCAGCCGCGCTTGTTGATTTGCGCCGAGGCCAGCGCCTGCTCGGCGCGGTCGGTGAACAGCAGGCGGTTGGGCAGGTCGGTCAGGGGATCGTGATGGGCCAGATGGGCCAGTTCGTGCTCGGAATCCTTGATGGCGCTGATATCGGAAAATACCGCGACGTAATGGCTGAGATGGCCCAGATCGTCGTAAATCACGCGGATGGTTTGCCACTGTGGGTAAATTTCGCCGCTTTTGCGCCGGTTCCAGATTTCACCGCTCCATTCGCCGGTGCGTTGCAGGCTTTGGAACATCTGCTGGTAAAAAAGCGACGAGTGGCGACCGGACTTGAACAGGCTGGGCAACCGCCCCATGACATCTTCGCGCCGGTAACCGGTGATCTCCATAAAGGCCCGATTGACGTGCACAATCAGCCCCTTGGCATCGGTGACCAGCACGCCTTCGCGCGTGCAATCGAACACCGCCGCAGCCTGGCGCAAACGCTCGCGGTTTTCCTTCAGCGGCTGCTGCAACTCGCTGGCGCGGGCAAAACGAGCGCCCATGAAGTAAATCGCCAGTGCGCTGATGGCCACCCAGACATACCCGCGCACCTGTAGCCAGTGCCCCAGTTCGCGTGGTTCATCGAAAAAGCTGATCAGTAATTGGTTGCTGAGCTGAAGCCACACCACTGAAATCAGCAGGTATACCAGCCCCGCACGTAGGGCACTTCGGTATGAAAACAGCATATGGTCATTAATCCTTACCCAAAAAACAGAAATGCCCTACGAAGGCTGCGGATTATAGAATAAGAAACATCCAGTCACTCCTATCTGAAAGGCCGGCTGGTTTTCTCTGTTGGCTTAGTGATAATGCGTGAGCTGTTTTTTTCTTTATCTGAGGGCCATACAGCCTATGTGGTACAACGGTTTTCTTGACCTGTCAGCCTGGCAACTGGTGGCAGTCACTCTGTTGATGACCCACGTGACCATCGTTGCGGTCACCGTCTATCTGCACCGCTATTCAGCCCATCGCTCCCTGGAGCTCAATACCGGCCTGAAACACTTCTTCCGCTTCTGGCTGTGGCTGACCACGGCGCAGAACACCCGCGAGTGGACCGCCATCCACCGCAAGCACCACGCCAAGTGCGAAACCGTCGACGACCCGCACAGCCCGGTCATCAAAGGCCTTTCCACCGTATTACGCAAGGGCGCCGAACTCTACCGCGCCGAGGCAGAAAACCCCGAGACCCTGCGCATCTATGGCAAGAACTGCCCGGACGACTGGATCGAGCGCAAAATATACACCCCTTATCCGCTGCTGGGCGTAGCGATCATGGGTGTGATCGATCTGCTGCTGTTCGGCACCATCGGCATCACCATCTGGGCGATCCAGATGATGTGGATTCCATTCTGGGCCGCCGGCGTGATCAACGGCCTGGGCCATGCCATCGGCTACCGCAACTTCGAATGCCGCGATGCGGCCACCAACCTGGTGCCGTGGGGCATCATCGTCGGCGGCGAAGAGCTGCACAACAACCATCACACCTACCCCAACTCCGCCAAATTGTCGGTGAAGAAGTGGGAATTCGACCTCGGTTGGGCATGGATCAAGCTGTTCAGCTTCCTGCACCTGGCCAAGGTACAGCGCGTCGCGCCGATCGCCCACCGCGTGGAAGGCAAGGGCCACCTGGACATGGACACCGCCATGGCGATCCTCAACAACCGCTTCCAGATCATGGCGCAGTACCGCAAGTTGGTGATCGGCCCGCTGGTCAAGCAGGAGCTGGAGAAGGTCGATCACTCGGTGCGCCATCAGTTCCATCGCGCCAAGCGCTTGCTGTCGCGGGAAACCAGCCTGCTGGATGAACGCCACCATCTGCGCATCCAAAGCATGCTGGAGCACAGCCAGGCCCTGAAAGTGATCTATGAAAAACGCCTGGCGCTGCAGCATATCTGGCTCAAGACCAGCACCAATGGCCACGATATGCTGGCGGCCATCAAGGAATGGATCCATGAAGCCGAGGCCAGCGGCATTCAATCCTTGCGCGATTTTGCCCACCAATTGAAAACCTATTCCCTGCGTCCCGCAGCGGTCTGACCGCGCGGTGGGGGGGCTTGCCCTCCCACTCAGCAGCTTTTTGGCGCCATTTCTCAGACACCGGCAATCGGTCCTGTTGACGGAACTTCACTGTAATTCACCTCTCTCAATGAACACTTCGCCATCATGGCGGCCCCTTGTAGTGACCGCTGCTCAATCGTGCGGCGCGCCCAGAGAGAGTTGTGCCGATGGTTCACGAAAAGTCCTGCTTGATCGATGTCCCGACAGCCGAACATCCTCGCCCGGCGGCAGCGGCAACGCTGCTGGCGCTGATGCATGCCCAGGGGGAAGTCGAGCGGCTGAGTGAACGTGAGCAACTGTTGAGTTCGCTGCTGATCAGCGTGAATGCCGTGCTCTGGGCCATCGATTGGGAAACGCGCCGCGTGCTGTACGTGAGCCCGGCCTACGAGCGGGTATTCGGGCGGCCCGCCAGCCTGCTGCTGGCCGACTATCGCGAATGGCGCAACAGCATCCACCCCGAAGACCTCGACTACGCCGAACACAGCCTCACCCGCGTGCTGGAGCAGGGCACCGTGGAAGACCGCGAGTACCGCATCATCACCGCAGACGGGCAGATCCGCTGGCTGAGCGACAAGTGCTACATCAACCAGCAGGGTGAGCCTGGCGAACCGGTGATCGTGGTGGGCATCGCCGAGGACATCACCGAAAAGAAACAGTTGGAACTGGAACTGCATCGCCTCGCCACCACCGACGTGCTGACGCAGACCAGCAACCGCCGGCACTTCTTCGAATGCGCCAACCAGGCCTTCGACACGGCCCGTGCCCAAGGTGCGCCGTTGGCCTTCCTGCTGCTGGACATCGATGACTTCAAGGACGTCAACGATTCCTACGGCCATCTGGAGGGCGACCAGGTACTGCGGCGTATCGCCGAGAGCGGTCGCGGGGTATTGCGCCGTGGCGACCCGTTCGGACGCATTGGCGGCGAAGAGTTCGCCGCCATGCTGCCCGGCTGCGCACCGGAGATGGCGTTGCAAGTCGCAGAACGCCTGGGCAAAGAGATTCAAAACCTGGGGTTCAGCTACGAGGGCCAGGCGTTCCGCGTAACGATCAGCCAGGGCCTGGCCAGCCTCACCGAGCAAGACACCACCCTGGACAGCCTGTTCGCCCGCGCCGATACGGCGATGTACGAGGCCAAGCGCCTGGGCAAGAACCGCGTGCTCGCCGGCTGACCCTAGGCCTTGCGCACCCGCATCAGCTCGGACAACCCCACTTTCAGCAAGCGCGCAGTCTTGCTCCTGGCCAGTGCTTCCAGCCCTTCATGTTCGCTCAAGCGCGCCATTTGCGCCGCCAGGTTCACCACCAGCGCCTCCCGCGAATACACCCCACCTTCCAGGGAATAGATCGCCGCAATCAACTGGCGCAGCTCCAACGGCAAACGCCAACGGGTGCGCAGGGACGAACCATAGGCAGCCCCAAAGGCATAGAGGGATTCGCCGATGACTTCGTCATCCAACGCACCGCCGCCCTGACGCCAGTCTTCCAGGCAGCGCAACAACGCCAGGTCGCCCAAACGGTGCAGGATACCGGCGCTGTAGCAACGCTCCTGGTCCAGTTCCAGCAGACGCGCCAGGCGGCGGGCGTGCTCGGCGGTGTCCTGGGACAACTGCCAGTGGCGCTCGGCGTAAGCCACCAGTGCCGGATCGCCCAGCACCACATTGTGCGTGAGGGCCATGCCGAGGATCAGGTTCATGCTTTGCCCGGCGGCCAGTGTGTGCATGGCAGCCGCCAGGGTTTGCACCGGTGTGCCGTGATGCCCGGCGCTGTTGGCGGCGGCGATCAGCACGGCAGTGATTTGCGGGTCCATGCGCACCTGGTCTTCCAGGCGCTTGAGGTTCAGGCCTTCGGGCCCAAGGCTGTGCTCCACGGCAGCTTTCACGTCGACCCACAACGGCGCCCCATCGCACGCATCGCGGCGGCGTTCCAGAAACCCCGGCAAGCTCATGCCGGGCGCCAGCGGCGGGACCTCGCAATACACGCTTTCGCCTTCGTTGAGCAGCAGGTCTTGCAGGCGCTGGGTCAGGCCTTCCATGTTCAAGGGTTTGGTCAGATAGGCCGTAGGCGCCAGGGGCAGGACTTCGCGCACGCTGGCGCTGTCATTGCGGCTGCTCAGCAGGATAAACGGCAGCGCGGGAGAACAGCGTTTCTGACGCACGTTGCGCAACAGGCTCAAGCCGTCGATGCCCGGCAGTTCCCAATCCGCCAGGACCAGGTCGTAGGCCTTTTCACGCAGCAGCGTAGCGGCCTGCTGTCCATCGCCGCACACATCCAGCCGTGCGTCGCAGCGTACCGCCAATAAAACCTGTTTGAGCAGGTCCCGCGACCAGGGGTCTGCCTCGGCAATCAACACTCGGGGTACAGCCGGTAAATCAACAGCACTCATCCAGCACGCTCCATCGGCAATGCCTGCACCTTAGACATCGGGTCGCCCGCTGACAATGAACTGGGCCTGAATGTGCGGCAAAGGGCACAAAAAAACCCCGCCGAGGCGGGGTTTTTTCTGTCGAGCGGATCAGATTGAGCTTACAGCTCGGAGAAGCACTCTTCGAGGATCGCCAAACCTTTGTCCAGTTGCTCGTCCGGCGCGGTCAGCGGTACCAGGACGCGCAGCACGTTGCCGTAAGGGCCGCAGGACAGCAGGATCAGGCCTTTCTCACGCGCCTTGGCCACCACAGCGGCGACGGCAGCAGCGTTTGGCTTGTGGGTATCGCCACCTTCAAACAGCTCGATCGCGATCATCGCGCCCAGGGCACGCACGTCGCCGATCACCGGGTACTTGGCCTGGATAGCCTTGAGGCCGGTGACCAGACGCTCGCCGACAGCCTTGCAGCGCTCCAGCAGGTGCTCTTCTTCAAACACTTCCAGTACGGCCAGGGCCGCAGCGCAAGCGATCGGGCTACCGGCGTAGGTGCCGCCCAGGCCGCCTGGCGCGATGGCATCCATGTATTCGGCCTTGCCGCACACACCGGCCAGCGGGAAGCCGCCAGCGATGGATTTGGCGAAGGTGGTCAGGTCGGCGGTAACGCCCATCTGTTCCATGGCGAAGAAGGTACCGGTACGGCCGGCACCGGTTTGCACTTCGTCGGCGATCAGCAGGATGCCGTGCTTGTCGCACAGTTCACGCAGGCGCTTCATGAAAGCTTTAGGCGCGACGTAGAAACCGCCTTCGCCCTGTACCGGCTCGATGATGATGGCAGCGATATCACGCGGCTCGGCATCGTTCTTGAAGATGCGTTCGATGCTGGCGATGGAGTCGTCGACGCTCACACCGTGCAGTTCGTTCGGGTACAGCGCGCGGAAGATGCCGCCTGGCATCAGGCCCATGCCGGCCGAGTAAGGCACGACTTTACCGGTCAGGCCCAGGGTCATCAGGGTGCGACCGTGGTAGGCGCCGGTGAAAGCGATCACACCGGTACGGCCAGTGGCGGCACGGGCGATCTTCACGGCGTTTTCGACAGCTTCGGAACCGGTGGTGACCAGCAGGGTTTTCTTGGCGAAATCACCTGGGACCTTAGCGTTGATTTTTTCGCACAGTTCCACGTAAGGCTCGTAGGCCAGTACCTGGAAGCAGGTGTGGGTCAGCTTGTTCAGTTGCGCAGTCACGGCAGCAATGACTTTCGGGTGAACGTGACCGGTGTTCAGCACGGCGATACCGCCGGCGAAGTCGATGAACTCGCGACCTTCAACGTCGGTCACGGTGGAGTTCTTCGCGTGGTCGGCGAAGATCGGGTGAATCTGGCCAACACCGCGCGGTACAGCGGCTTCGCGGCGTTTCATCAGGGATGCGTTGGTCTTGCTCATAAAGTCCTCATTCGCCACTCATCGGGTGGCGCGGTCCAAGGAATACGTGGCTGGGAGGCAACTACGGCAGCATGCGATGATCGACTGCCACAGCTTTCCCGGCCGCTACGAATAACGGTGTGAAACACGCAAAGGGTCAGCGCTCTCGTGCCCTTTGCGTTTACTGCAATCTCTTGCCGGGCTTAGATGCCCAGGCAGAGGTATTTGATTTCCAGGTAATCCTCGATCCCGTACTTGGAGCCTTCACGGCCCAGGCCCGAAGCCTTGATGCCGCCGAACGGCGCCACTTCGTTGGAGATCAACCCGGTGTTGACGCCGACCATGCCGTATTCCAGGGCTTCGGCCACACGGAATACACGGCCCAGGTCACGCGCATAGAAGTAGGAAGCCAGACCGAACTCGGTGTCGTTGGACATCGCGATCACTTCGGCTTCGTCCTTGAAACGGAACAGCGGCGCCAGTGGGCCGAAGGTTTCTTCCTTGGCCACTGCAGCGTTCTTCGGCACGTTGGTCAGGATGGTCGGCTCGAAGAAGTTGCCTTCCATGACCTTGCCACCGGCCAGCAGCGTAGCGCCTTTGGCCAGGGCATCAGCGATGTGCTCCTGGACCTTGGCCACGGCTTTGCCGTCGATCAGCGGGCCGGTGGTGGTGCCGTCTTCCAGACCGTTGCCGATCTTGAGCTTGGCCACGGCCACTTTGAGTTTTTCGGCGAATGCGTCGTACACCGCATCCTGGATGTACAGACGGTTGGCGCAGACGCAGGTCTGGCCGTTGTTGCGGTACTTGGAGATGATCGCGCCTTCGACGGCCTTATCCAGGTCGGCGTCGTCGAACACGATGAACGGCGCGTTGCCGCCCAATTCCAGGGACACTTTCTTGATGTCCTTGGCGCATTCGGCCATCAACTGGCGACCGATTTCGGTCGAGCCGGTGAAGGACAATTTACGCACGATCGGGTTGCTGGTCAGCTCGCTGCCGATGTCGCCGGCGCTGCCGGAGACTACGCTGAACACGCCATTCGGAATGCCGGCGCGCTGGGCCAGTTCAGCCAGGGCGAACGCGGAGAACGGCGTTTGCGACGCAGGCTTGAGCACCATGGTGCAACCGGCGGCCAGGGCCGGGCCGGCTTTACGGGTGATCATCGCGGCCGGGAAGTTCCACGGCGTGATCGCAGCGGTCACGCCGATCGGCTGCTTGATCACGATCAGGCGCTTGTCGGGCTGGTGGCCGGGAATCACATCACCGTAGATGCGCTTGGCTTCTTCGGCGAACCACTCGATAAAGGATGCGGCGTAGACAATTTCGCCCTTGGCTTCGGCCAGCGGCTTGCCCTGCTCCAGGGTCATCAAGCGTGCCAGGTCGTCCTGGTTCTCGATGATCAGCTCGAACCAACGGCGCAGCTTGTTGGCGCGCTCCTTGGCGGTCAGCGCACGCCAGGCCGGCAAGGCCTTGTCGGCGGCGTCGATGGCACGACGGGTTTCCGCGGCCCCCATCTTCGGCACAGTACCGAGAATCTCGCCCGTGGCCGGGTTGTTGACCTTGATGGTCTGACCATTGTCCGCATCGACCCAAGCACCGTCGATAAAGGCTTGCTGGCGGAACAACTGGGCATCTTTAAGCTGCATATCGGCTTTCCTTAACAGCACCGCGCGCACGCGGAGCGAATTAGAGTTGTAGAAAGGCGCCTTGTGGGCTGCCGTCAGGGAAATCAGCCCGAGCGCGCGCGATAAGTAAAAGAGCACACGGGAGACAGAGCGTTTGAAATCTCAAACGAATCCTAGGATCAATGGGGGTACAGGGCAATAGTCTGTTCGAAAAAAAGAACGAAAAGCGCACATTTGCCGGACTTTTCTGATCAGCGTACCCAGGGCCGCTCCAACAACCCTGATCCCCACCGCACGGCGCAGGGCTCCTATCAGGATAAATTCCTACCTGGAAACGGCCAAAGACCAGCATGGACGCCCAAGGTCGACATGGGTATGATGTCGCCCGCACAAGCATCCGTAGCTCAGCTGGATAGAGTACTGCCCTCCGAAGGCAGGGGTCGTGGGTTCGAATCCCGCCGGGTGCACCATCTTCTTTCCCTTGTATTACAAGGGGATAGCGCTCCTGACAGAAACCTGTCCTAGTCCTGAAAGTCGTTTTTGCCACAAATTTGCCACACTTGAACGTGGCGGGAATGGTCGAAATGGCAACAATTAGGAATCGCGGCGAGTATCAGTGGGAAGCGCAAATCCGCCGTAAGAGCTATCCGGCCCAGCGCAAAACCTTCGAAACCAAATCCGATGCCCAAGCCTGGGCACGCATGATCGAAAGCGAAATCGACCGGGGTATTTTTGTCTCTCGCGTCGAGGCTGAACGCACCGCCTTTCATCAACTCATTGATCGCTACATCTCCGAGATCACTCCGAAGCACAAAGGCGCGTATTCGGAAATCAAACGTCTGGAAGCGCTTAAGCGGCATCCGCTGGCGATCCCCGTGCCGCGCGTCGAAATTCCCGAGGCTAAGGTTTTTCTTAAGGCATTGCAGCGCAAGAAGGTGATGATTCAGCGGGACATTGAGAAAGATGCGTTCTATAGAGAAGCGCTGTTTCATGACGATGCGAAGGCAGCAGACAGCGAGCAAGCTCGTCGACTGGGCGAGGTCCTATTTGGCTTTATTGAACAGGCCAGCGTTACCTTATTGACCGAAAACGATGCAGTGTGGCAGTCGCTTGCTATCGTCCCCCGCGATGACTTCACCACTGGCGAGACGGAGTTGAAGAACCAGATCTATCGGACGCGTCGACGTTCGGAGCTGAATGCCATGATTGAGGAACACTCAAAAACTCAAGTGTCTGAAAACTAGCCTTCACAAAACCTACAAGCCGCCTCATGGCGGCTTTTTTCAAATAATCTAAGCTGAAACTCTCTTCACATACCTATACATTCCGGAAGCGTGCCGACGGTCTATTTTGTAATTTCTCATATTTAATGCGGAGCGACGGAATACGATGACCGGGAACTCCCATTGGAAATAATACGATCCAGGTCAAATACGGGAAATCTAATTCTTGATAGCTTATGAGTTAGTCAACAACTCCAGATGACATCAAATTAAACCCCAGACCTAAGGAAATCCTGAAAAAGACTTCCTGATTTGGCAAAATCTCCGGACACCAATCGCCGAGCTTTTCAATGAAGCAAATGACCTTCGCCGATGCCGAGTACGCCGGTAAGCGCAAGCAGACCCGCAAGGAATTGTTCCTGATCGAGATGGATCGGGTCGTACCCTGGAAGGGTTTGATTGCCCTGATCGAACCTCATTACCCGAAGGGCGAAGGGGGTCGTCCGGCCTATCCTTTGATGGCGATGCTGCGGGTTCATCTCATGCAGAACTGGTTCGGTTACAGCGATCCTGCGATGGAAGAAGCGCTGTACGAGACGACGATCTTGCGCCAGTTTTCCGGTCTGAGCCTGGAGCGGATCCCAGATGAAACTACCATCCTCAACTTCCGTCGCCTGCTGGAAAAGCACGAGTTGGCCGCTGGTATTCTCGGCGTGATCAATGGCTATCTGGGCGACCGTGGCTTGTCGCTGCGACAAGGCACCATCGTCGATGCCACGCTGATTCATGCGCCCAGTTCGACCAAGAACAAGGACGGCAAACGCGACCCTGAGATGCATCAAACCAAGAAAGGTAACCAGTATTACTTCGGTGCCAAAGCTCACATTGGTGTCGACGATGAGTCAGGGCTGGTGCACAGCGTGGTGGTCACTGCGGCCAACGTCGCGGACATAACCCAACTCGACAAACTGCTACACGGTGCTGAGAACGTGGTCTGCGCCGATGCAGGCTATACCGGTGTCGAGAAGCGCGAAGAGCATGCGGGACGCCACGTCATCTGGCAGATTGCAGCCCGGCGCAGTACCTACAAAAAACACGGTAAACGCAGCGCGCTGTACAAAGCGATGCGCAAGATCGAGAAAGCCAAGGCCCAGGTTCGCGCCAAGGTTGAGCATCCATTTCGAGTGATCAAGCGTCAGTTTGGTTATACGAAAGTGCGTTTCCGAGGCTTGGTGAAAAACACTGCTCAGATGGTGACGCTGTTCGCCCTGTCGAACCTTTGGATGGCGCGTCGATATTTGCTCTCCAGCGCAGGAGAGGTGCGTCCGTAATGAGGAAAATAGCTGCTGCGAGGAGCGTTCAGCGGAAAAAATGGATGGAATAGGCGGCAGACGTGATCGGTTTTGAACGGCCGCCGTTTTTTGAAAGCACCTATGGCTTAGCAGTCGAAAAATAGCGGCCTACTTCAGACTATCCTTAACGTCCGATTAAAACTCATATCTTGATAACACGAGCTGGCTGGCCCTTCGATTGAGGGTTGCAATGCGTCGGGCGCGAAAGCACAGCTCGCATATACTGTATATTTACCCAGTCATTAAAGACAATCGAAATATGCATTTGTGCATAAGCCCCGACACCCTCATAACCACAACCCCCAACACAACAATAACAACACGCCCCCAGCCCCCCCCACCCGAGATAAACTGGCCTGCGAGCAAAACCGTGACATAGGATAAATCCCCCAAAAACTGGAGCATCACGGATGAGCACCACCGCCCCCCAATCGTTCTCTCTTTCGTTGCGCTCTTACTCCGGTCAGGTTGAGCTTCACCAACATGACTTTCATCAAATAGTGCTTCCCCAATCCGGGTCGATGGAGATTGAGGTCGACGGGCGTGGGGGCAAGGTCGATGCGAGTCAGGGTGTGGTGATTTCTGCGGGGGCCCGGCATGCGTTCCTGGCCAATACGCGTAACCGTTTCCTGGTGTTGGACGTCGCGACGGATTGTGGCGACGCGCAGAAAAGCACGGTTGCGTCGCTCGAACCACTCAGTGATAAGCGCTTTTTTGCGCTCAGGCCCGATGTACGTCATTTGCTCGATTACGCCAATAGCAACGGGTCACGGTTGATCGGTTCACTCACGATGGTCGAGTCCTGGAGTCGGTTGCTGTTGGGTTCGTTATTGCAGCCCGAGGTTACGCGGGACGATCCCGGCCAGTTCATTCTGGCGCGAGCGCTGGCCTATATTGAGCAGCATCTGAGCAGCACTCTGACGGTGCCTGATATTGCTCGTAATGCGGGTACCAGCGAGCGGCGTTTGTATGTGCTATTTGGGCAGCATCTGAACACAACGCCGTTCTCGCATATCGCGAATTTGCGCCTGAATCTGGCCATTGATCTGCTGCGCCAAACGTCTTTGTCGATCATTGAGATTGCGCATCGCGCCGGGTACGCCGATCAGAGTGCGTTAACCCATGCCCTGAAGAAAGCTCGGAATCTGACGCCGGCCGTTGTGCGTAAACACCTGCGGGACCACTGAAAAAACAGCAGTCCTGAACAATTTTTTGGCGGGTCTGATCAATACGCGCGGTGCCAACCTTTCTATTGTTCCCGCTTGAGGATTATCCACAGACGGGGTTTGCATGAGCACTTCCGACGCATCTATCACCCTCGCCAAGCGTGCCACCCTGATCGGGGTGATTGCGGTGTTTTTGTGGGCGTGCCTGGCGCTTCTGACCACTTTGACCGCCGGGATCCCGGCCTTTCAGTTGCTGGCGTCGAGCTTCGCGGTCGCGTTCCTGGCCAGCGTGTGCATGCTGGGCCTGCGTGGTGCTGCGGGGTTCGGCAGTTGGCGTCAGCCTTGGTCGGTGTGGGCAACGGGGTTTGCCGGCATTTTTGTCTATCACGCATTGTATTTCTTCGCGCTGAAGGCCGCGCCGGCGGCTGACGCCAGCCTGATTGCCTACCTGTGGCCGCTGTTGATTGTTCTGCTGTCGAGTGTTGCTACCGGCGAGTCGCTGCGCAGGCGCCAACTGCTGGGCGCCTTGCTCGGCCTTGCGGGGACGGCCTTTATCATGCAACTGCGGGCCCGGAGTGACAGTGCGTCGATGCCGGTTATCGGTTACGCCGCAGCCTTTGCCTGTGCTTGGGTCTGGGCGACCTATTCGATCGTCAACCGGCGTTTCAGCCATGTTCCGAGCAGCATCATCGGCGGTATTTGCGGGCTGGTGGCAGTGGCCGGAGGGCTCTGTCACCTGGCTTTCGAAACCACGGTGCGGCCTGACACGGGCCAATGGGCGGCAATCATTGCGCTGGGGCTGGGCCCGGTCGGTCTGGCTTTTTTCGCCTGGGATCACGCGACGAAGCACGGAAATCTAGCGACGCTTGGCGCCCTGTCTTACCTGGCGCCGCTGTTTTCCACG
The DNA here is from genome assembly GCF_046605395.1 of Pseudomonas sp. MPB23. Lineage (NCBI taxonomy): Bacteria > Pseudomonadati > Pseudomonadota > Gammaproteobacteria > Pseudomonadales > Pseudomonadaceae > Pseudomonas > Pseudomonas sp. MPB23. Next base: position 655,236 of record NZ_CP176771.1, read on the forward strand.
CTGCTGCTGATTGCCGTGGGGCAAAGCGACGCCAAGCCGATCCTGATAATTCCCGCGGTGTTGATCATTACGGGGGCGGTGATCGCCACGTCACGCTCGCGCAATACCTCACGGTGATGTCACTGGATAGCTTCGCAGGCAGCCCCGAACGGCTGAGCAAGCCATTTCATTGAGGTTGGCGCGTATACAGAACGGATTGACACCTGGCCGCTATAAATGGAACCATATTCCAAATATTAACATCATCCCTTCTCATCCCTTCGCAGGCTTGAAAAGCGGATGACCACCCCTGCCAGGTATTCCCTCATGACACCTTCCCATCAGCAGCAACCCCGACAGATTGATTGCGATCTGCTGGTTATCGGTTCTGGCGCTTCAGGCCTCGCCGCCGCAGTAACAGCCGCCTGGCATGGGTTGAAAGTCGTGGTCGTGGAGAAAGACACGCACTTTGGCGGCGCGTCGGCGTGGTCGGGCGGTTGGGCCTGGGTGCCTGGCAATCCGCTGGCCAGACGCGCGGGGATCATTGAGGATCCACAGCAGCCGCGCACCTACCTGAAGAACGAATTGGGCGAGCATTACAACGCCGACCGGGTGGACGCCTTCCTCGACAATGCGCCTCACATGGTGGCTTTTTTCGAACGGTTTACCGCGCTGAAGTGGGTCGATGGCAATGGCATTCCAGACGTCCATGGCAAGGTGCCTGGGGCCGCGACCCAAGGCCATCAGGTGATTGCCGCGCCCTACGATGCAAGGGAAATGGGGCGGTTGATCAAACGCATGCGCAAGACCATGCGCGAGACCTCGTTTCTCGGCATGCCGATCATGGCTGGCGCCGATCTGAGTGCCTTCCTCAGCATGACTCGCTCGATCAAGGCGTTTATCCATGTGGCCAAGCGCTTCACCGCCCACCTGCGCGACCTCGCCGTGCATGGCCGCGCCATGCATCTGGTCAACGGCGTGGCGCTGACCGGGCGCCTGGCCAAGTCGGCTGAAGACCTGGGCGTGATATTGATCGAGTCGGCGCCCGCCCGCGAGTTGCTGATGGAAAACGGCAACGTGCTCGGCGCCAGGGTCGATACGCTCAAGGGTCCCCTCGACATCCGCGCCCGCAAGGGTGTGGTATTGGCCGCCGGCGGCTTCCCGAATGATATTGCACGCCGCCAGGCGCTTTTCCCGCGCACGCCTACCGGTCACGAACACTTGGCGCTGCCGCCGCAATCCTGTTCCGGCGACGGCATCAGCCTGGGCGAATCCGCTGGCGGCGTTCTGGAAACCCATGTCGCCTCCCCGGCCGCCTGGGCGCCCGTGTCGCTGGTCAAGCATGCCGATGGCAGCACGGGGCATTTCCCGCACATCATCGAGCGCGGCAAACCCGGCATCATTGGCGTGCTGTCCACCGGCAAGCGCTTCTGTAATGAAGCCGACGGTTATTACGACTACACGGCAGCGATGGTGGCAGGCGCACCAGCGGGTGAAGAAGTGGCCTCCTGGCTGATCTGCGATCACCGTTTTCAACGCCGGTTCGGGCTGGGCATCTCCCGGCCCTTCCCTTTACCCGTTGGCCCTGCGGTGCGCAGCGGCTATCTCCAGCGCGCCGACACTATCGAGGCGCTGGCCAGAGCGTGCGGCATTGATTCGGCGCAATTGGTCCAGACCGTCAGCCATTTCAACGAACACGCACGACGCGGCGAAGACCCGGAATTCGGGCGTGGCTCCACCGCCTACAACCGCAAGATGGGCGACCCGCTGATCACCCAAGGCAACCCTTGCGTTGCACCCATCGAAACCGGGCCGTTCTATGCGGTCAAGGTGCGCCCCGGCAGCTTCGGCACATTCGCCGGGCTCAAGACCAATGGCCAGGCGCAGGTACTCGACCAACGCGGCACGCCGATCAGCGGGCTGTACGCGGTAGGCACCGACATGGCCAGCGTCATGGGCGGCCACTACCCGTCTGGCGGCATTAACCTGGGCCCCGGATTGACATTCGGCTACGTGGCCGGCCGGCATGCCGCCGGGGCTGACACGTATGAAAACCAGGACACAACGCACAGCCCCGGCGTGGACAAGGTGGCGCAAGCCGTCACCTGAGTCTCGCGACGCAGGCAACCGGGGCGCCCGGCGCGGCGCTTTGGTTGCTATGCTTGCGCGCAGAGATGAAATAAGATTCCAAATCGATCCAGTCACGTTTTGTATATAAGGAAACAGTCATGAGCAATGCCCTGGGCCGTGGCCTTCGCGCCTTGGAATTACTGGCCGGCCATTGCGAAGGCCTCCCCCTTCAGGACGTCGCCGGAGCGCTGGATATCGCGCCCAGCGCGACCCACCGCATGCTCGTCAGCCTCGTCGAAATGGGCTACGTCCGCCAGGACCCGCGCCACGGCAATTACATCCTCGCGTTGAAACTGATCTCTCTGGCCCTCAAGCATCTCTCCGACATCGACCTGGTCGACCTGGCGCGCCCTATGCTCGATCTGCTGGCCAACGAATCGGGCGAGTTGGTGCGGCTGGGGCTGGTCGATGCGCAATCGTTGATCTGGGTCTCCAAGGCTCAGGGCACCCGTTCCGGCCTGCGCTACGACCCCGATGCGGGCGCCGAGGCCAAGCTGAGTTGCACCGCCTCGGGGCTGGCGTGGCTGAGCACGATGAGCACCGAACAGGCGCTGGAACTGGTGTATCGCCAAGGCTTGCCGCAACCCGGCCAATACGGCCCGAATGCACCGACCACGGTCGAAGAACTGTTGGCATGCCTGCAACGCGCGCGCAACCAGGGTTACGCCATGGTCAGCGAGAGCTTCGAGGCCGGTGCCGCCGCCATTGCCATGCCGATCATGCAGGCGGGGCAAAAGACCGCGGCCGGCGTCATCAGCATTGCCGGCCCCAGCGTTAGGCTGACCCTTGAGCGCATGGAGCAACTGGTTCCAGCGTTGCAGCAAACCGTTCGGCAACTGGAGCAGGCGCAGGTCGGCAGCGTGCCCCATCTGTCACTGATGACCGCCACCAGCGTGCCGGCCTTGCCCTGAAGCTGGCGGTTGTTACCTGCAAAGGCCGGTCAGCACCGGCCTTTGTTGTTTCTGCCGCACGGCGTCACGGCGCCAGCACCGCCTCCTTGGCCGGCGCTTTCGCCCGTTGCGCCGCATGGCCCGCCGCCAGATACGCAAACGTCAGCCCAGGCCCCAAAGTAATCCCCGGGCCCGGATAGGTACCGCCCATGATCGAATGCATGTCGTTGCCGATGGCGTAGAGCCCGGGGATGACCTGATCCTGATCGTCCAGCGTGCGCCCCTTCGCATCGGTCGCGAAGCCGGTTGCCGCGCCAATATCACCGGGGTACAGGCGGATCGCGTAGAACGGTGCAGTGCCGAGGGCGCCGAGGTTGGGGTTGGGCGTGTTGCTCGCATCGCCGTTGGCCCGTTGATAGTCGGTGGTACCCCGTTGATAGTCGAGATCGACGCCGGTCCGGGCATATTCATTCATACGCCGCACGCTGTCCTGAAGCCCGCTGGCGTCGATGCCCAGACGCGCAGCCAACGCCGCCAGGCTCGCGCCCTCAGTCAGATAACCATCCTCGAGGAACGGCTTGAGGCCTTTGCCCCCAGGTCGCACCATGCCCAGACCGTACTGACGCAAGCCCTTCGCATCGGTGACCAGATAGGCTGGCGCCACGCCCGCCTTCTGCATGCCAATACCGAACAGGTGGTAAGAGGTCGACTCGTTCAGAAAGCGTTTACCCTGCTGGTTGACCGTGATCATCCCCGGCTTCCCTCGGTCAAGGATGAAGTGCGGGAACACCGCGAGACTGCCATCGGCCCGCTTGCGCGTGGACACCGGTGCCCAGAACGCATTGCTCAGGCCGGGCTTGCCATAGCGCGCACCCACGCCCTGCGCCACATCATGTGCCTGGCCCGTGTGCCCGCTGGCGCCAGGGCACCATTTGACATCAATGCCCGGCAGCAACGCCTTGCGCCGCTCCGGATGGCGGTTGAAGCCACCCGAGGCGAGGATGACCCCGCCTTTGACCCGCAGCCGCCGTTTGAGCCCCTGCTGCGACAGGACAATCGCCTCGATGCCGTCACTGCCCGGCTCCACACTGTCCATCTGGCACTGCGTCAATACCGGTACGCGTCGTTGATCCAGCGATTGCAGCAGGCTGGCGATCAGCGCATTGCCCATCACCAGGCGGGTACCGCGTGAATGCCGCAGGCGGTCGACGCCCTGGCGAACCAGAAGCTTGATGCTGTGACGCAGGGACTTGAACGACTTGCTCATGCCCAGCAAGTGGTTGACGTCATCGCGGTCCACCATCATCCCACCCAACACCGTGAACTCGGGAATCGGTGGGCGGATCAGGGCAAAGCGGTCACCGAGCTGGCGACCGTCGAACGGCAGTGGCTCCAGGGCGCGGCCTTTGAGGGTCGAGCCTTCCAGGTCGGAGATGTAGTCGGGATGGAACGGCCTGGCGCGGTAGCGCACCGACGAGTTGTCCTCGATGCACTTGACCGCCAGCGGGCCGTTTTCCAGGAACGCGCGGCGAAGGGCCGGGCTCGAACGATCGCCCACGGCCAGATCGAGATAATGAGCGGCTTTCTCCAGGCTGTCGTCGTGCGCGCCGACCGAGCGGGCGTGGTGGCTGTTGGGCACCCACGTGGTGCCCGCGGAAAAAGCCGTCGTGCCGCCGACATATTCAGACTTTTCCACCAGCAGCACCTTGGCGCCATTAATCGCCCCAAACAAGGCGGCGGACATGCCAGCGCCGCCCGCACCGACTACAACAATGTCAAAGGCTTCACCTTCGGAGATCTGCGACAAGCGGGTGATCATGATCGGTACCTTCCGGTTTTTGAATTGTTTTGGAATGACATTCCACAAAATAATTCAATTTGACCGCACCCACAAGACAGCGCCGCCAAGAAACCGGATCAGGGTCATGACGCAGAAACAAGGAAGACACTTCACTATTGGAATGGCATTCCAATCATGCTAATTTCACCCGGTCACTTTGCGAACGTCGGCCACTGACCGTCGTCTAGAACAACAAAAACAAGAACAGGAGGCTCCAATGCCTTGCTCACCGCGCGTGGACGTCAACACCTTTCTCGATACCCGGCCCATGGGGGCCCGGCAATGGCTTGTGGTGGTGCTGGGCTTTATCGTCCTGGCCTTCGACGGCTTCGACACCACCTCCATCGGCTTTGTAGCACCGGCGCTTATCGACGATTGGGGCATCACCCGCCAGGCGCTCGGGCCCGTGATGATGGCCGGCCTGCTGGGGCTCGCCTTCGGCGCAATGGCGGCAGGCCCTCTGGCCGACCGTTATGGGCGCAAGTCGGTGATCATCGGCTCGGTGTTTTTCTTTGGCCTGTGGAGCCTGGCCTGCGCCTATGCGGTTGACGTGACCAGCCTCACCGTCCTGCGCTTCTTGACGGGCGTCGGGCTCGGCGCGTCGATGCCCAATACCGCCACCCTGGTTTCGGAATTCGGCCCACGGCGCCGGCGTTCGCACATGGTGACGGGCATCTACTGCGGTTTCACCATCGGCGCGGCGCTGGGCGGCTTGGGCAGTGAATGGCTGATCCAGCATTTCGGCTGGCGCTCGGTGATGGTGGTCGGTGGCGTATTACCGATCGCCTTCGCTCTGGTGCTGCTGGCGACACTGCCGGAGTCCATCGGTTTTCTTGCGCAACATGCACGCTTCAAGTCTCGCCTGCTGCGTGTCGTGAACCAGATCGCCCCAGGCATCGCCGATAACACCACGGTGTTCTACAGCTCCGAGGAAAAGGTCCAGAACAAGAGCTCGGTCGCGGCGCTGTTCGCCCCCAGCTATCGACTCGGCACCTGCATGATCTGGGTGACCTTGTTCATGGGCCTGCTGACCATGTATCTGCTGTCCAGTTGGTTGCCGCTGCTCAGCCGGGACGCGGGCCTGAGCATGGGCCAGGCTGCCGTCATCGGTTCATTGCTGCAAGTGGGCGGCGTGCTCGGCAACTTCACCACCGGCATGAAGATGGACCGCTGGGATCACCATGTCGTCGTGGGCCTGACGCTGTTGGGCGGCGGCCTGAGCGCCGTCCTGATCGCCCTGCAGCAACCGACCATGGAAGTGCTCTGCCCCCTGATTCTGCTGTTGGGCTATTTCATTAATGGCGTCAACACAGGCAGCTATGCCCTGGCGACTCAGTTCTACCCGACCGCCATGCGCGCCACCGGCGTCAGTTGGGCGACCGGCATCGGCCGATTCGGCGCCATCAGCGGTGCCGGCATCGGCGCATTGATGCTGGCCGCGAACTGGAGTTTCAGCCAAGTGTTCCTGTTCATTTTCCTGCCTTCATCACTCGGCGTGCTGGCCATGATCATCAAAGGTCGCCACGGCCACTCATCCCTGCAAACCGCCCCGCAGAAATAAGACCAAGGAGTTTCCATGTCCACACCCTATTCACTGGCTCATCTGACCGCCCTTTACCATAACCCGGCGCAAATGGTCGATCTGGCGGCGCGCACGGGCTACCGCTATGCCGGCTTGCGCCTGCTGCCCGTGGCACCGGGCGCGCTGGCCTATCCCTTGATGGACAACCCGGCCCTGCTCGCCGAAACGTTGGCGCGCATGGCGGACACCGGCGTCGGCATCTTTGACTTGGAGCTGATCCGCCTGAACGCCGATTTCAACGTGCAGGATTACCTCGCCTTCTTTGAAGTCGGAGAGCGGCTCGGCGCGCGTGCGGTGCTCATTGCAGGCGACGATGCCGAGTTCGGCCGGCTGGTGGAAAACTACGCGCGTCTCTGCGAGGCCATGCGGCCCTATGGCTTGAGCGCCGATCTGGAATTCATGCCGTGGACCGCCGTGCCCGACCTGACCACCGCCTTGCGTGTCGTCGGCCAGGCAGACCAAGCCAACGGCGGCATCCTGATCGACGCGCTGCATTTCGACCGCTCCGACAGCCGCGTCGAGGACATCGCGAAGATTCCCACGCAGTGGCTGCACTACGCCCAGATCTGCGATGGCCCGGCTCAGCGCCCAACGACTGACGAAGGCTTGATCTACGCCGCACGCAACGCGCGATTGCTACCGGGTGAAGGCGCCATCGACTTGCGGCGGATCTGGCAATCACTGCCGGCCGAGCTGCCGATCAGCATCGAGATCCCGAACGAGCAGCACGTGGCGCAAGTCGGCGTGGAAGCATGGGCGCGCTCGGCATTGATCGCCGCCAAAGCCACGCTCGAGCCGGCATAACGCAGATTTTTTTGTAGGAGCAAGCTTGCTCGCGAAGACGCTCAACGACGACACGGGAAGTCTGGCTTATCGACACGCACGCTCGGCCGGCGCGGTCGCCGCTATCGGCATGAAGGTGCCCGCCGACAATTCGTAAATCAGGAACAGGCAGCGCCGCGACACGCTGCCATCCGGCGCATTGGCATATTTCATCCCGGTATAGAGTTCGTAGTCTTTGCCTTTCTCGAAGGTAACCACCTGGGTATCGGCGGCGCATTGGAAATAGCGTTGGCCGTCGACACCGGCGGCCAACGCTTCGCGCTTGAGCACAAACGGCGTGCCGGCCGGCACCCGATACTCGGCGACGATCTCGGTGTAGGCGCCTTCGGCCATGCGGATCGCTCCCAAGTATTGATCCAGGGTCGGCAGCTTGCGGGGCGGCATGCTCAGTTGCGGCGGGGTCACGGGCGACTGTGGGTAGTTGATGCTGGGCTGGCCATCACTGCCGAAGCGTCCGGCCCTGGCCAGGCCTTGTTCATTGCCGACGCAGCCGGTGTACGCACCGCCCCGCACTTCGCCATTGGTGATCACGCGCAGCCTGGCGGTGTCGCTGCCGACGGGCGGGTCGACGTAAGGCACCCAAGGCTGGTGATTGCAGGCGGACAGCAACAACGTGCTGCACAGGGCGAGAAATTTCAGGTCCATTGATAGCGCTTCCATGTGATGAATGCAGGGGGATGACAGGTTGTCGGGCGCGACTTTACGCCAGGGTCAGATCGCCCGAAACCCGCACGAGCGCCTTGGGCAAAATAAAAACCGGGCGCTCACGTTATGCGCGAGCGGGGATTCGCCGCCCCAACCACAGCAGCTAGCTGGCGTCCTTGTTTTGATCCTGGCCCGGCACCAGGGTCAACCCCGGTTTTTCCACATCGCGGGAGACATGGGCTTTCACTTGCGAGACGTGCCCTTCTTCGTCGTTGTGGATCACCAGCACCCCCGGCCGGCGCAGTTGCTCCAGTTCGCCTTCGGCCAGGCTGAAACTGTCGCTGAGGTTTTTGTCGGTCAAGGCCCGGGCTTCGGCGCGACGCCGGGCGAACTGGCGGCCTCGGCGTTGCTGGTAGCGGGCCCAACTGATGAGGATCAAGGCGTTGAATACCGCGATCCACAGGTAGACCTGCAAGGTGTTGATCGCGGCAAAAATCGGCGCCTCGAAGCGTGGGCCGCCATGGGTGTCGAGCATCGAGCCGATCCCTCGCGCCAGCAACCAGATCAACCCGGCCCAGGCCACCAGGGTCAACAGCACATCAATGATCCACATCACCGGGCGTTGACGGGTTCTGACCAGTTTCATGCTCACACCTCCTCTTTAACAGGTTTGATGCCGCGATCCGGGCTGACCCAGCGCGCACGCTTCTGGTGCTGCTTGAACAGCACCCTGGGGAAGCTGACCAAGGTGGTGAACAGGCTCACCAGCCAGAACACCATCGGGTACCACACGGTCCAGAACAGGGTTTTCCACAGGTCTTTTTCGTAGCGTCGGTCGATCAGGATGCTCACCGCGAACTGCAGCAGGCAGACCATCGCCAGCACCAGCCCGGTGAACGCCGGCGGCATCAGCGACTCGACGGCAATCGCCTGGGGCAGCGGGATGAACTTGCCCACGCTCCAGAAGATCACCGAGAGCATGAAGGTGAACGCCCAGCCGGTGGACAAGCAGTATTCGAACAGCAGCGGCCACAGGTAGCGATGACGCCACTGCCAGATGCCACGGATGTTCTTGAACAGCACCTCGGCACCGCCCTGGGCCCAGCGCAGACGCTGCTTCCACAGGCCGCCGACGGTTTCCGGCATCAGGATCCAGCACAGTGCGCGGGGTTCGTAGAAGATGCTCCAGTGATCGAGCTGCAGCTTCCAACTGACGTCGATGTCCTCGGTGATCATGTCGGTGCTCCAGTAGTCGATGCGATCCAGCGCCTTTTTACGGAACGCCACTACCACACCGGACACCGTGAAGATCCGACCGATCACCCGCTGGGTGCGCTTGATCAAACCGATGATCGACGAGAACTCGCCCACCTGCACACGGCCGATCAAGGTCGAGCGCGTGCGGATGCGCGGGTTGCCGGTCACGGCGCCCAGGCGCGGGTTGTCGAGCATCGGCGCGACCAGGTAGGCCGCGGCGTTTTTGTCCAGCAACGCGTCGCCGTCGATGCACACCAGGTATTCGCTGCGCGACGCCACCGCGCCCATGCGCAAGGCCACCGCCTTGCCCTGGTTCTGCGCCAGGTGCAACACCCGCAGGCGCGGGTGCTGCAAGGCCAGGGCATCGAGTACCGCCGCCGTGTTGTCCTTGGAGCCGTCGTTGACGGCGATCACTTCGATATTCGGGTACACCTGGCCCAGCGCCGCCTCCAGGGTGTCGGCGACGTTTTCCTCTTCGTTGTAGCAAGGGATGATGATCGAGATCAGTGGGTTGCCGGCCAGGGTCGGCGCCGGGGTGTCGTCTTCCCAGGGCCAGTGGCGTTCCCAGTGCAGCCAGAAGTACAAGCCGCCGGCGATCCACAGCGCCGACATGAACAGCGGATAGAAAAACACGAAGTCCATCAGGAACTGCCCGGTGACCAGGAAGATCAGGCCCAGGGGCACGCCCAACACCAGTGCCAATACGAATAACGCCAGGATTCTGTCGAACATGGTCAAGGGTTCCATTGGTTGGAAAGAGCCGGACGCACGGTGTTCAGGTCCGGTGAGTTTTCCAGGAAGTTGTCCGGGTAATAACCAAAACTCGTGACCCCCTGGCGTTTGAGCACCCCCATCCATTGCGCCATCTGCGCACCGTCGATATCGGGCGCGGTCTTGGTGCGCCAGTCTTTGGCTTGCAGTTCAAAGACTGTGCGCTGCAGTGCCCCGGGGCGTGCCTTGACCGTCGCGACCAGTTTTTCCAACCAGGCATCGGACGTCTTCAGCTCCTGCCCTTCCATCAGCGGCATGGCCATGGGCGCGGTCCAGTCGTAGGTCTGGAGGAAATCGTCGAGGTTCTGTGCAAACCACGCTTCGCTGGCCGGGTTGAGCATCGGTTCGGCGAAGATATTCCGCGCGGTCTGCACCTGCGGCCCACCGATGGCGCGCACCTTGGCGGTCAGCTCCTGGGTGAAGTCGATCAGGTAGCGGCTCTTGAACCGCGTCCAGCGCTGCATCACCGCCGGGTCGGCGCGCAGGGCCGCGATGCTGGCGGGCAGGCCGTGGGCGGCATAGGCCTTGAGCGCGGCGGGGCTGGCGTCTTCAAAGTCCGACAGCAGCGCATCGTCGTGGTACAGCACGCCGTCGATGGCATTGTTGCGCGCCAGGTCTTCATAGATCTCGCCGATGATCTTGCGCACCTGCGGGTCGAACGGCGACAGGCGTTGGTATTGATCCGGGTCGAGGCCGACCTGGCCGGTTTGCGGGTCCCAGCGAGTCACGCGCGGCAGCTTGGGATCGAGGGCGAAACTCAGCACCGGCATCCACGCATACACGCTGGCATGGGCACGGGTATGCAGTTGCCAGGCGACGCGGTTGAACAGGTCGGCACGCACCGGCAGGTGGCGGTTGGGGAAGTACAGCTCATGCACCAAGCCGTCGCCCTTAGGGTCGGCGAAGGCTTGCAGGAACACGGTGCCCGCGCCCATGTCCACCACGCGCTGCACCAGTTGGTCGAGGTTGCGCGCCTGCTGGGCCGCGTCCGGGTCGTAGACGTTGTCCAGGTCCACATGCAGCACGCGCAGCGGCGCCTGGGTTTGCACCGCAACGATGCTGTTGGCGAAATGCTCGCCGTCCGGGTCGGAAGCCACCAGGAAGCGCGGGCTGTTCATCAGGCTTCCCGAGCTGTCGAGGCCGTCATCCAAGGTCAGGGCCATCTCATAGCCGTGCTCGCCGACGATCGCCAGCGAGGTGCCCTTGGCCGCGCCATAGGGCCACACCCACACCCGTGGTGCCTGGCCGGTGACGGTGCGGATCTTGTTGGAGATCGCCACCACATCCGCACGCATCCGCGCCTGGAACTGCGCCTCGCTTTCATAGCGACCGGTGGCCGGGTCAAAGCGCAGGGAGGTCGCCGCCGGTTCCAGGTTGCCCTGGGGGTTGGCCAGAATCCCCTTGTGACTGGCGTCGGTGTGGGCGGCGATTTCCACCAGGCCGGACTGCGACACTTCGCGAATCTGCTGCCAGGTGAGGAACTCGCCGCGCGGCCGTGGTGAACCGGCGAAGTCCACCGGCTGGTTCGCCGGCGTGTCGATCCAGGTGCCCACCGGCGCGAGCAAGGCCGGCCAGCGATAGGCACGCAGGATCGGCATCACGCGGGTGTAGAAGCTCGAATAGCCGTCATCGAAGCTGAGCAGGATGGCTTTGGACGGCAACGCGGGACCACCACGGCGCGCCGCGAGGATCTGGTCGACACTCACCGGCTGATAGCCGTTTTCGCGCAGCCAGGCCAACTGCTCGATCAACCGTTCGGTACGCACCGCCACCACCGCCTGATCGGGGTCGCGGTCCTCGACGTCGTGGTAGGCAATGCCCAGGAAGTGGTTTTTCGGCCACGGCGCTTCGTTGGCCGGGGTCGGCCGCTCGGCGGGTGGAGTGAACGGCGCGGGTTGCTGGGCGCAGGCACTGGCCAGCAATACACCCAGGACCAACAAGCAACGGCTGAGGACGGTCATGGTCAGGCTCTTCTAGAAACGGTAAGTGAGGTCGACGAGCAGGCGCAGATCGCGTTCGCGATCACCGTCGTAGGGTCGGCTGATCAGGCTGAGGTTGGCGCCCACTTCCAGGACATCGTTCCAGCGCAAGCGTTGGCCATAACCGATCAGACCGACGCCACCGGTGGAGTAATCCCGCTGGCTGTAGGTACCCGCACCGACTTGGAACTGCTGACTCCACTGGGTCTCGTAGCGGTGATAGAGCACATGGTTGATGTTGACGGTGGGCAACACGCTGAAGTCGGACCTGGGGTTGAAGTACACCGTGTCCTCCTTGCTGTTGCGGCTGGCGCCGACTTCCAGGCCCAGGTCGACTTGCACATGGGGCGAGCTGTAGACGCCTTCGCGGCCGGTGAGCAAGGCTTCGACCCGGTCGTTGCCATCGCTGAAATGAGACGGGCTCAGGGACAGTTTCCACTCGCGGCTTTCGTTGGCGCGCCAGCGGATAAAGCCGCTGCCGCCGTTGGCAGTGATGTCGGCGTTCAATGCCCGCAGCGGCGTGGTGGTCAGCAGGTAGCCAAGGCTGGCGCCGTATTGCCAGTTGTCGTTGATGTCGCGGGTCATCGACACCGCCGCGCCCTGCTTGCTGCCGAAGCCATAGGAATGGTTGGACACCTCGGCTTCCAGGGTCATGTCACGGGTGCGCCGCTCCACGCCCACGCGCTGCCAGCGGTGTTGGCCGGTGCCTTCGGTGAAGTCGGCGGTGGCGTATCCGGCGCCGGCGAATACGCGCCAGTCTTCGTCGATAGGCGGGCTGTAGAGCACGCTTTCGATGCCCCAGTCACGGCTGCCGCTCACCGCACCGGCATCCTGGTTATTGCCGCCGCCATAGCTTTTACCGGTGTAGGCCTCGACGCGCAGTTCGGCCATGTCGTGCACATCGCGCAGGCGGCTGAGGCGCTGCACCTGGCGGTTGTCGGGGTTACGCGCCAGGACGTCATCGGTCAGCGTATCCATTTGCCGCCACTCCTGCAGGTCCATGGCGGTGTAGGCCTGGCTCACCTCCAGACCGATATCGCGCGGGGCCTGGGTTTCGGTTTCCTTGAGGGTGCCTTCGGCGCGGCGCGGCCATTCACGGGCGCGGTACATGTCGGCCTGGGCCACGCGCAGGCCAACGTTGCCCGGCGCCCTGGCCACCAGGGCTTCAAGGCCGGCTTCGCTGCCCGGCAGATCGCCGCCGTAGGTGCCGGCCTGGGCCGCGAGTTGTTGTGCGTCCATCCAGCTGTCGTTGGGGTTGCCGATCGGCAGGCCCTTGAGTTCGACGCGCGGTTTTTCCTGGTTGGCCAGGTTGCTGGCAACGTCGCGGGCTTCCATTACCTTGTCGCTTTCGAGCAAGGCATAGAACAGCGCGGTGCTGTCTTCGACACGATCGGCCGGGTCGGCGTCCGCTGCGGTCAGCGCCTGGCGATACAGCGGCTCGGCCTTTTCCGGCTCGCGCTGGTCGAGGTAGGCGGCGGCCACCCAGCGCACAGCGTAGGTCGGCAATTGCACGCCTTCGCCTTTGAGGGTTTCGTACTCACGGATCACGTCCGCCATGCGCGCCCGCGCCTTGAGGGCGCCCAGGCGGTCGATGCGCCAGGTCACCACGTCGTCGTGGGCGCTGGGCTCCGGGGTCCAGCGGGCGAGCAGGCGGTCGTAATCCTGCAGCGCGCGGTCGGCGATGACATAGCGTTCCTGTTCGGTGCGCGTGGCGAACTCGGCCATGCGCACACGCTCGGCGGCGAGGTCGCCTTCCAGGCGGCGCTGGGTGACTGCGTCCAACAGGCCGGGGCGCTGGGCCGACAGACGCAACGCCGGCTCCGGCAGACGGGCTTTTTGCAGGGCGACGATGTATTCGCGGGCCACATCAGGTTTGTCGCCGGCGCGGATAAACGCCTGGTCGAATTCGTGCAGCGCGTCGTAGTTCAAGCCCGCACGGGTCAGCGCGTAGCCCAGGGCCATGCGCCGGTTGGGATCGTCAGGCTTGGCGGCCACCAACGCGCGGGTGCGTTGCACGGCCTCGCTGGCCTGGCCGCCATCGGCCTGGGTGAGGGACAGGCCCAATTGCAAGTCGACATTGTTCGGCTCGCGCAACAGCGCCTGACGATAGACCGCCTCGGCCTGCGCCCACTGCTTCTGGTTGCGATAGGTGCGCGCGACGGTGGCCAGCGCCTGGGTGCTCAGGTTGCGATGTTTACCCTGGGCCTCGTACACCTGCAGCACTTCGGCGTCCTGCCCGGCCCACCCGGCGATGACCAGATGATCGCTGACCTGGCCCGGGGTCTGGCGTTCGCTGGAGAGCTGACGAAGTTGCATGAGCGCGGGGGTGAAGTTGCCATTGCGCGCCTGGATGATCAGGGCGTCGTAGGCCGGATCGGCCTTGGCAAACGCGGGTACCAGCAGTTGACTGCACAAGGCGATCCCGATGAGCAGTCGCAACCGACCTGAAGCACTGAGGGGGAGGTTTCGCAACATATCGTGAGCTTCCTTACACACGGAAAGCTTTAACGATAGGTGGTCCTGAGCGATTTACCTCAGGGTGCCGACGTCTGATGACCCGGCCAGGCTTTCCTGGGATCACTATCGGCGAGGTCTGAATCAAAAAGCACAAACCGGAACATTTGTTCAGATTTGCCCCGTGATTCTGAAATACAAATGGGGGCCGGACTTACCTGCGATAACGGCGCTCGGGCGACTTATGCGTCGACCCTTTGACCCTTATCGCGGGTAACCCCGCGCCCCCCATGCTTTTTTGACCGATGTGAAGATGTTTACTGCGCGCCGCTCACCGAACCGACTTTGGCGATCACAAAACCAATGAACTGCTCGACGGTCATCTTCTGGCCGTTGAAGGTCACTTCATTGTTGGCGTAATGCAGCTTGGACACCACGTCACTGCCCACCAGGGTCGCCAGTTGCGTGCCAACGGCCATGCCGCTGACCATCTCGCTGGCCATCTGGGATTGCTGCTCGATGGCTTGCGGGTCGGTCACGCCACTCACCTGCGCTTGCAGGGCGGCAACGTCGGCGATCATCGGCTTGGACAGGGTCAGGTTGGCGTCCAACAGCGCGACCATCTGCTTGCCCAGTTCAACCGGCGGCAGCTCCATGGACGCCGGCTTGGCCAAGTCCACCACGAGGCTGAATTTGCTTTCGCCGTGGGTGGTTTTCAGCGACAGGTTTTCCAGCGCCAGATGGGGCTTGGCCGCCAGCAACTGGTTGACGTTGGCTTCGGCCAGGGCCTGCTCGGCTTCGGTCAGTTGCAACTCCGGCACCGGTTCGCCGGCGGCGGCAGCGGCTTGCACCGGCTGCATCTTGTCCTGGTACAGCTTGGTCAGCAGCAGGCTCGACGGTACGTCGATGTTCTTCAAGCTCACGGCCATGGCGGCGGAGCCGACCGGTTTGCCCTGGTAGCCGATCTCGTCGATCTTGTAGTCGACGCGACCGTCCATGTTGTTTTCTTTGATTTCGCTGCTGTCTTTCTGCTCGAAGCCCTTGAGGGTCAGCACGGCCTTCTGCGGGCCGAAGGTCAGCTTGGTGTCGGTCAGCTCAATCGTGTTCTGGCCGGTGTAGAAACCGAAGGTGGATTTCTCGACATTGCTGGCCACGGTCAAGCCGGCGAACTCAACGTCGAACGGCGCGCCATTGGCGTCGATCACCGCGACTTTAAGGCTGTTCATGTAGCCATCCGCCTTGACCTTCTTGCCCTCGGCGGTGCTGTCCACGTCCAGGTTGGCGCCGGAGAAGCTCACCGAGGACGTGTCGTCCTTGAACTCCAGGGGCAGCAGTTCGAGATTGCCGTTGACCGAGCGGTTGTAGCCGATATTGACGACACCTTTGAGCGGCGACACGTCCTTGGCGGCGGCGAACCATTTTTCGCTGGTGGCGTTCTTTTCCAGCGCGTAGTGACTGGTGGCCATGACCGGCAGCCATTTCAGCGACACCAGGCGCGAGAACGGCAGCGGGCCGTGTTCGATATGGTCGACGAACAGAAGTTCGGGATTGGGATTCTGCTCACCAAAGAACGAACCCTGCGCCTTGAGGCGATAGTGTGCGGTACTGCTGAACAAACCACGCTCCAGGGACACCAGCTCCAGGGCAAGGCTGCCGTCGACGCCGGCCATGGAGCGCTGCAGTTCCTTGTTGGCATCCTGAACCGCCGTTTGCAGCACGGGCTCCAGTTGCTTACCGGTGTACCAGGCACCGCCTGCACTGACGACGCCGACGGCGACAACGAAACCCAAGAGAACAACGGCTGGCTTATTCATGAAGTGACCTGATCAAATCCTGTGAGAAGTGGGCTGTCTTCCTTGACCCCCGAGAGGGGGGTTGAAAACGGGGGGAAGATTAGCACTGGCGGCCGCGAACGGCCCAGCTTTTCAGAGGGTTCAGGTCGGCCGTTGGTTCACGAGTATTCCAATTCGATTTCGTCGAGTTGGTGATCGAAACTCTTCAGGCGCGCAGTCCAGGTGTACACCAGCACCTCGAATTCACGGTGGATCACCGCATTTCCGGGGGTGTCGACCTTGGGATCGCAGAAGTCCAGTTGGTAGCGCTCACGGGCCATCTGCGTGGCGACGTCGGACAATTCCCGCGCGTTATTCAGCCAGTGCCTACCTTCGGCGACCTGTCGATCCAGCACCACGCATTGTTTTTTCAGGACTTCGAGACTCTTTTCCAGGGGCGTGCCGGTGAGGTCGCCCATGACTTCCTGGAAGGTGCGCCCGGGCTGCCAATAGCTGCCCCAGAAATAGCGGTCGAAGACCGTCTCGACCCGGCGCAGGGCGACCTTGGTGTCCCAGATCGCCACGCGGGTCTTGCCTTGTTCGAGGAGCTTTTTCTTCACCCGCAGGTTTTGGTAGGACGCCCAGGCGACCACGCCAATCGACAAGGTACCGATCACCAGGCACGCGCTGTCGAGGAAGACCATGGCCTTGTCGATTTGATGGGCGAGCATGACGCCGTAGAAGTAAGTCGCCGATAACAGCACCAGTGCGAAGAACACGCACCAGAAAGCGGGAGCATAAGGGTTTTTCATTATTGGAATCCCCATGAGCAAACGCGAGCAGTGTCAAGCGAACCGCCGGCCGGACAAAAAGCCGCGCGACTCGCCTGTCAAAGCATAGCTAGTCGCTCAGGGTTTGCCGGCCTGCGAGGCTTGCGTTCGTCCGCTTTCCCAACCGCCGCCCAGGGCCAGAAACAGATCGATCTGGCTCATGGCAACCTGGCTGTTGGCCGCCGCCAGTTGTGCGCGCACATCGGTGTAGGTGCGGGTGGCTTGCAGGTCGGCCAGGAACGACGCGCGGCCGGCCTGGAAGAAACGGTGGGTCTGGTCGGCGGCTTCCCGCGCGGAGTCGTCGGCTTCGGCCAGGGCGTCGCGGCGTTGCAACTGTGCGGTGTATTGCGCAAGGCCCGTCTGGGTTTCGCGGATGGCGTTGAGCACCACGCCGTCGAAGTGCGCCAGGGCGCCCTGGGTCGCGGCTTCGGCCTCGTGGATACGCGCACGCGCGCCGTTGGTCGGCACCGACCAACTGATCAGCGGCCCAAAGCCCCAGCGGTTGGTGGCCGGCTGACCGAGGTTTTCCAGAATACCCACGGTACTGATGGAGGCACCGATGCTGATGTCCGGGTACAGCGCGCCGGTCGCCACGCCGATACGGGCGGTGGCGGCCGCCAATTGGCGTTCGGCCTGGCGCACATCGGGGCGACGCTTGAGCAACGCCGCGCCGTCGCCCACCGGCAGCAACTGGGCGATGTGCGGCAGCTCGGCGCACGTCCCGGTGCCCGCCGGCAACTGCTCCACCGGTTTGGCCAGCAGCATCGACAGACGGAACAACCCGGCCTGGCGCGCGGCTTCGTAGCGCGGTATGTCGGCGCGCAAGGATTTGTATTGGGTTTGCGAGCGGGTCACCTGGGTTTCATCACCGCGCCCGGCGTCGCGCAGGCGCTGGGTGAGCCGGGTGCTCTGGGCTTGCAGGTCCAGGGATTCGTTGGCAATCGCCAGCTCTTCGTTGGCCGCGCACACCTGGGTGTAAGACCGCACCACATCGGCCACCAGGGTGATGCGGGCGATGTCGGCGGCGGCTTGGGCGGCATCGGCGCTGGCCTGGGCGCTTTCGATGCCGCGCTGCAAGGTGCCGAACAGGTCGAACTGGTAGGAGGTGCTGATGCCGACGCTGCCGATATTCGCCACCGGGACTTTATCCGCCAGCAAAAACGCTTCGCCCGATTCCTGCAGGCGCTGGGCCTCGGCCTTGGCGCCGGCGCTCCAGCCGCCGGCGGATTCGGCTTGCTGCACCTGATAGCGCGAGCGCTGCAGGTTGGCCGCCGCCACGCGCAGGTCGGTGTTGGAGGCCATGGCCTGGCGCACCAGTTCATCCAGGCGCGGGTCCTGGTACAGCTTCCACCAGTCAGCAGGCACCGGCGCCGACACCACGTTGCTGCCTTCGCCCGCCAGTGGCCCTTGCAGGTCGCCACGGTTGAGCGCGGCCTTGTCCGGCAATTGATAATCCGGACCCACCACTTGGCAGGCCGACAGCAGCAAACCCAACGCGGCAGTGGCCACAAGCTGTTTCATGGCTGGGCTCCGTCCTTGGGCTTGTCGCCAATGATCGACACCGTCGCCGTGCGCCCGGCGATCATGCGAAAGTCCGCCGGCACGTCGTCGAAGGCAATGCGCACCGGAATCCGCTGGGCCAGGCGCACCCAACTGAACGCCGGGTTGACGTTGGGCAACAGATTGGCGCCGCTGCTGCGGTCACGGTCTTCGATACCGGCGACGATGCTCTGCACATGGCCGTGCAGGCGTGCGCCGTCGCCGATCACGCGGATATCGACGCCCATGCCGACGTGGATGCCGTCGAGCTTGGTCTCCTCGAAGTAGCCGTCGATATGGAAAGAGTTGCTGTCCACCACTGACAGCACCGGGTGCCCGGCGGTGACGAATTCCTGGGCGCGTGGTGCACGGTCGTTAACGTAGCCGTCCACAGGGCTGCGGATCACCGAGCGGTCGAGGTTGAGTTGGGCCGAGTCCACCGTCACTTGCGCTTCGGCCAGGGCCGACTGGGCGCGGGCGACGCGGGACTGGCTTTCTTCCAGTTGTTCGATCGGCACCAGGTTGCCCAGGCCACGGTTACGCTTGTACTCGCGCTGGGCCTGGGCCAGGGTTTCCTGGCGATCGGCCACGGCGGCCTGGGCCTGGCGCAGAGCCAGCTTGAAGCGGTCCTGGTCGACGGCGAACAGCACCTGGCCTTTGCTCACCAGTTGGTTGTCGCGCACGTCGACGCGCTGGATCAACCCGGACACGTCCGGGGCGATCTGCACGATGTCGGCCCGAATGTGGCCGTCACGGGTCCAGGGCGCGAACATGTAGTACATGACCATGCGCCACACCACGACGACCGCGAACGTCACGATCAACAACGTGAGGACTACACGGCCGATGGTCAAAAAAGGTTTTTTCATGTCATCAGGTATCGACTGAGTGAGTCCACCGCGCCCAGCAACAGCGCGTAGAGCCCCACATTGAATAATGCCCGGTGCCAGACCAGGCGATAGAAGTGGACGCGGTTCAACAACCCGTGCACCACCAGAAACAACACGTACGCAATGCCCATCAGCACCAGCAGCGTGGGCAGGAAGACCCCGCTGATATCCAGATCACCGATCATAAAGGCGCTCCATCAGGCAGCGGCGCTTCCACATCGGCGCCGCCAATGAATTCCACGCCGGGCAACAACGCCAGGCGCAGGCCCGCCAGCGCATGCAGCAGGTGCAGGCGGGTGTCGTCTCGCAGGCCCTGGTCGCTGAGGGCGCGGCGCGTGCGATCGAGGGTCATCAACAGACCACCCGGCGCCGGCAAGCGTTCACCCGCCTTGAGACACGCCTTGTAGTAACCGCCCACGCCTTCGACCGCCTGGTCGAGCAGTACCCGTGGCACGCCGAGGATGCGCGGCGAGTAGGCCAGCAGGTCGAGCAGGTTCAGCGCCACACTCAGATCGCGCAGGGCGACACCGGTGTCCTGGCCGATGATGGCCAGGCGCGGCAGGTGCTGCATCAGGCGGTCGAGCATCTGCGCAGCCAGGTGCCGGTGCTCGGCCAGGGTCGCCGGTTCAGTCAGGCTGACAATGTCGTTCCAACTGAAACGGGTCATGCGCTTGGCGGCCAGTTCGGCCCCGAAGGGCCGCGCGATCAGCGTCCACACAAACGCGAACAACAGGCCCACCGGCCCGGCCAGGTTGACGTTGGTGAAGTTGAGAAAGTCGGCGTCATAGGCGCCCTGGATGCTGATGAACGACGAGGTGTTCACCAGCGTCAGCAGCATGCCCAGGTAGAAACGCGGCTGCACCGTCAGCGTGCCGATGCAGATAAACGGCACGGCGAACCCCAGCACCAGCATGGGGAAGTCGTGCAGGTTGGGCAGCACCAGGAACAGATACAGGCTGGCGAACAGCACCGACATGGCGGTCCAGAAAAAGAACCGGTAGATCTGCGGCGCCGGGTCGTCCATCGAGGCGAAGAAGCTGCAGGCGACGGCGGCCAGGATCACCGCGCTGCCGCCGTCGGTCCAGCCCAGCAGAATCCACAGCACCGAGGCGACGATGATGGCGGTGACGGTGGAAAACGCCGAGTAGAACATCAGCCCGCGGTCGAGGAACGGTGTGAGCCGGCCCAGGCGCCAGTGGCGATAGACGGCGCGCCAGGTGTCTTCGCTTTCGCACTGGATGGCGGCTTGCAGGCTTCGGCAGTCTTGCCACAGGTCGATCCACTCGCCGAGGCGATACAGGGCGTTGGAAAACAGCAGCGTGTGGCGATCGTCCAGCGCCTCGCCCTCGGGTTGCTGGGCGTCGAGTCGATCGCGCAGGGCGCGCCAGCGTTCCAGCGGTGCGGCTTTGGTGGTGCTTTGCAGCCATTCGTTGGCCGCCTCGAGCAGCGGCTTGAGTTGATCGAGAAACTGCGGCGCCCGGTGTTCGATGGCGGACAACGCATCGTCCAGGGCATCCACCACCGGCAGCAGGTGGATCATGCGCCCACGCAATTCCTTGGTATTGCGCACCGTCTGCGACCGCGCACCTTCGTGGGGCAGTTGGCCGATCATCAATTCGAGGGTGTTGAAGGTGGCAACCATGCCACCGCGCAGGGCACTGACTTCGCCCGGCTGCACCGTGCGGCTGAGAAACCGCTGGCTGTAGACCTGGGCATCGGAAAACCACTTGGCCACCGACCCGTCGAACACCGGCATCAGGCGCCGAGGCCAGAACATCGCGCCCACCACCGCCGCGACCGCGATGCCGAGGAAGATTTCTTCGGTCCGCGCCTCGGCCACATCCCATACCGTCAGGGGGTTATCCACCACCGGCAGGGCGATCAGCGGCAAGGTGTAGCCGGCCAGCATCAGCGCGTAATTGTTCGCGGTGCGCAGGTGCATGGACAAGAACAGCAAGGTGCCCGTCCACAGGGCAATCACCACCACCAGCAGGTACGGCGACTGCACGAACATCGGCACGAAAATCACCGCCGCCGCCGCGCCCATGAAGGTGCCGATGGCGCGGTACAAGGCTTTGGAACTGGTGGGGCCGACAAACGGGCTGGAGACGATGTACACCGTGGCCATCGCCCAATACGGACGCGGCATTTGCATGAGCATGGCGATGTACAGCGCGATCATCGACGCGGCAAACGTCCGTACGCCGTAGAACCAGTCCTTCGCCGGCGGCATGCCGGTAAAAAATCCGTTCAAGGGGCCACGACCGTTGGGTGTTGATAGGCGGCTTCAAAGGCGCGTAGCACGCGCAGCGCAGCCTCCAAGTCCGCCGGTGCGATATCGGCCAACACGTCACGGCGCAGGCGCACCAGTTGCACTTCCACCGCCTGCACCAACTCGCGGCCGCGCGCGGTGAGGCTCAAGGCCTTGGCGCGGCGGTCGTGGACGTCTTCGGTGCGACACACGTAGCCGTCATGACACAGTCGGTCGAGCAGGCGCACCAGCGATGGGCTTTCCATCCCCGAAGCCTGGGCCACCTTGACCTGATGCACGCCGTCGCCCAAGCGGCCGATCATCAACAACGGCACGGCGCAGGCTTCGGAAATACCGTAGCTCACCAGCGTGCTCTGGCAGATTTTGCGCCAGTTACGGGCGCCCACCACCATGCTGCTGCTGAGGTTCATCTGGAGTTGTTCGAGGGATCGAGGCACTGAAATAGTTCGCATACAGTTAGTTTGCTAACTATCAATATGCTCGATGGCACCAAGGCCGTCAAGTTTTGAAACACATTTGCGGATGGGTGGGTGCCGCGCCACTTGGTTGCGGCGCGTCGGCAAAATCCGACGCGCTCAAGACGCCGAGAGCGCGAATGAGGCTCGGATTTTTTCACCTGTCATCGGATTGTTATACCCCTCGCCCGCCGCGCAACATCAGGTTCAACCCATCCACCACCTCCGCCCAATCCGCATCCTCCAGAATCTCATCGCGCAAGAACGCTCTCTGGCTGTCCGTCCAGAACGACGCATCCGCCAGTTTCAATTCCGGTTTGAGCGGTGAATGGGCGACCACAAATTGCTCGATGCTGACCGCGTCGTTCGGCAAACCCAGTTGTTTGAACAATGACGGCAAGCTGTGCACTGGCGATTCCATGGTGAGCTCCTGATAGAACAACGTTACCTGAGTCTAGCGGCAACCTTCGGGTAGCGGCTGCGGCATGTTGCACACCCCAAACAAGCGCGCCCTCGCGCCGCCGCCGTCCTGGCGACCAAGCTCGCGCCAGCCCTCGGGCAGTGGGGCAAAATCGTCGGGCATGTCGGTGCTGCTGATCAGCCACACACGGCGGGTGTCGGCGGGCAATGCCGACAGACGGTCGAGGTAGATGCGCCCGCCGTCCTGGTCCACCAGGGTGCCGAAGCCGTAGGCGTTCGGCCGCGTGGGTGTGCCGTCGGGTTTGGGCGGGGTGTAGAGCTGCAGTTGGGCGTCGGTCTGGTCGTAATACACGTAGCTGAGGTACCACATCATGTCGCTGAGGACGATGCGATCGCCTTCGTGGTAATTGCGATTGACGAACTCCACCGGCCTGTTGAATTGGTCCTGTTCATCCACGGTGAAATTGTTATTCAACCCCACCAGTTCGGCCCCCACGAACAGCACCAACAACGCCGCCCCCAGCAATGCCAGGCGCCTTGGCAAGCGGTCGATGGCCACGGCCACGAGGATCGGCAGGCCCAGGGCGTAAACGGTGAGATAGCGCTCGATAAACACCGGGGAGAAAAACGACACCCCATACACCAGCATCAGCGGCAGCAGAAAAAACAGCGCCAGTAGGCCGGCCGGCCGATAGCGCCCGCGATCGCGCCAGGCGGTGACGCCTACCACGGCGATCAGCAGCAGCGGGAACGCCCAGAACAACGGCGGCCAGAAGCCGACGCCTTCGTCCTGCTGCACGAACTGCCAGATCATCGACGGCAGGGAAAACACATCGACCGGCGCTTCCCAGCCAATGTCACCGCCCACCTTGAGTTGTTCGACATGCCGCACCAGGTCCAGCAGGTTCGGCAGCCAGGGCAGGTACGCCAGCACAATCATGGCGTTGGCCGCCCACCAGGCCGGGCGCGTGATCAGCCGCGGGCCCGGTGAGCGCGTGGTACTCAACAGCCCCAGGTAGGCCCAGTGCACCAGCACGCACAGCGCCGTGAAGTAATGGGTATAGAACCCGGCGCTCATCAACAGTACATAAGCCACCAGATAACGCGTGCGCGCGGGATGACGTACCCAGTACACCAGCGCCAGCGTAGCGCCCAGCACCCACACGCCCAGCAGCGAATACATGCGCACTTCCTGGCTGTAGCGCACCGCCGTCGGCAGCAGCGCCAGCAGGATACCGGCCAGCACGGCGGCGCGACGGGTGGACAGTTGCCGCGTCAGCCAGATGCCCAGGCCGACGGCCACGACGCCGGGGAGGGCACTCATGCCGCGAATCGACCAGATGCCGTCGCCGAACAGCCCGATCCAACCGCGCAGCAGGAAGAAATACAGCGGCGGGTGCACATCATGGGCGGCGTGAAACCACAGATCGCTCGCCGCGTACTCGCTGAGCAGCAGGCTGGAGCCTTCGTCGCCCCAGATCGCCGCCGACGCCAGCTTGTAAAACCGCACTGCGAGGGCCAATGCCAGGATCGGCACCCACCACAGTCGGCTGATCCAGGCGGCGTCCTCCCACCCGAGGCGCTGAAATACAGGCAACGCTGACACCTTTTCGTCTTGCTCCACCACCGACCGACGCACCTCGATTCCCCTGCTGCTCTGATTGCCTAAGCACAAACACCGCCACTCTAGGACAAAAGCCTCTGGCTCGCTGCTTGAATCGGACAAATCGGCATTTTGTGTAGGCCTCTACCGAAGCCGCCGTCGGATCAAGCTATTATTGCCCCCCTCCAAGGACTCAGGATCAAGGACACGTCATGCGCATCGGTTTTCTGTCACCTCTGGCACTGGCACTGCTCGCCGCTATTTCGCTGCCGGCCCAGGCCAGCTCCGACGACTCGTGCTACCCCGACTGGCGGGTCTCCCATGACAGCCTCGACTCATGCAGCAACCTGCCTTTTCTCAGCCCGGGAAACGACAGCCGGGTCAACCTGCGCCTGTTGCTGGCCGACAAAAAGGCCGCGCCGCTGGCGCCGAATGCCTTGAGCGAAGACGATCTGGCCCAGGGTTTCGGCCCGGTGCCGTTTGCGGTGTATCGCCTGACACCCGCCCCGGCCACGACCGATGAAGCCGGCCAGTCACCCAGCCGCGAACTCGACACCGTGCTCGCCCCCCTGGGCATCAAGCGCGACGACGCCAAAGCGGCCGGCGACGCCTTCCTCAACGGAGAAGGCAGCCGCTGCCGCAGCAACGACGACGACAGCGCCACGGCGTTCATTCGCCAAGTGACCCAGGCCGATATGCCGGCTGCCGAACGCCAGACGCTGGCCAAGGCGCGCCTGCAATTGCTCAGCACCTGCAACGGGGATGGCCCAGTGGTGGCCGAGCCGCTCGAGTCCGCCAACGGCCGCTTGCTGCGCACTTATCTACAGGCCGCCGCCGACTTCTACAGCGGGCGGTTCAGTGAAGCCGAGCGCGGTTTTGCCGCCGCCAGCAGCAGCGAGTTGCCCTGGCTGAAGGAAACCGCGCTGTACATGAGCGCGCGCACGACGCTGAACCAGGCGCAGGCCGACGCGTTCGATGAATACGGCATGCCGCAGCTCGAGCATGTGGATAAGTCCGCCTTGGGCCAGGCCGAACAGGGCCTGCTCAACTACCTGCACACTTATCCACAGGGCCAATACAGTGCCTCCGCCCGTGGCCTGCTGCGCCGCGTGCACTGGCTGGCCGGCGACAACAACAAACTCGCCGAAGACTTTGCCTGGCAAATGAGCGAGGCCACCGAGGCCCAGCGCAATGTGTCGGTGGACGAACTGGTGGAAGAAGCCGACCTCAAGCTGCTGATGGTCAACAGCGCCAGCGTCAGGGAGCCGATGCTGCAAGCCGTCACCGACCTGATGTTGATGCGCGCGCAAACCCCGCCGCGCCTGAGCCGCGCAGACCTCGACCAGCAGAAGCCCACGTTTGCCAGCCATCCGGCGCTGTTCGACTAC
Source organism: Pseudomonas sp. MPB23 (assembly GCF_046605395.1). NCBI lineage: Bacteria > Pseudomonadati > Pseudomonadota > Gammaproteobacteria > Pseudomonadales > Pseudomonadaceae > Pseudomonas > Pseudomonas sp. MPB23. The sequence continues at coordinate 680,775 of NZ_CP176771.1, forward strand.
CTGCAAGCGGTGTACGCCCTGTATGTCGAGCATCAGCCCGACAGCGCCTTGAAGCATCTGCCCCAGGATGTGCCATCGAACCTCGACTACTTCGCCTTCAGCCAGCAGACGCTGCGCGCCTTGGCGCTTGAAGAGAAAAACGACTGGAGCGGCGCCCAAGCCCTGTGGCTGCAACTGCTACCGCTGGCGAAAGCGCCGCTGCAGCGCGACCAACTGGAACTGGCCCTGGCGATGAACTACGAACGCAGCGGCCAACTGGCCAAGGTGTTCGCCGCCGACTCACCGATCGGCGCCAGGCAGGTGCGCTACATCCTGCTGCGCAACGTCGCCGGGCCTGAACTGCTGCGCCAACGGATCGCCCAGGCCAACGACCCGCTGGAGCGCCAGACCGCGCAATTCGTGCTGCTCTATAAAGATCTGCTGCACAGCCAGTTCGCCACCTTCCTCGACGACCTCAAGCAACTGCCCGCCCAGGCGCCCGAAGACAAACTGGGCACCAGCCTGGGCTACGTCTACAGCGCCAGCCAGAGCTTGAAACTGTTCCAATGGAACGGCGACAAAGCCGAATCCGGCTACGCCTGCCCGACCCTCGCGCAAACCGCCGCGACCCTGCAAAACGACGCAAAAAGCCCACAGGGCCTGAACTGCCTGGGTGAGTTCATCCTGCGCAACGGCCTGGACGGCATGCCCCTGGAACAGGCGCGCGCCGCCGGTAGCCTGGGCAGCACCACGTCGGACTTCAAGGGCGAAACCTTCTCGCGGCTCGACGGCTACAAACAGGTGATCGGCAACGCCAAGGCGGCGAAAAACGACAAGGCCTACGCCCTGTTCCGCGCGATCAATTGCTACGCGCCGTCCGGCTACAACAGCTGTGGCGGCCAGGACGTTGAACCCGCGGTGCGCAAAGCCTGGTTCCGCCAGCTCAAGAGCGGTTTCGGCGACACCCAATGGGGCAAATCGCTGCAGTACTACTGGTGAAACACCTGTGGCTAGGCGTGCTGTTGCTGGCAAGCCCGGCGTTCGGCGCCGTCGACGCCCGCGACTATGACGCCTTCTGGCTGTGGAGCGGCGTTACCCCGCAGCCGGTGCTCAAGCAGGCGAAAACCCTGTACATCCTCCAGGGCCAGATCAACGCCACCCGCCGCGCCCCTCAGCGCGGCGTGCAATTGATCGCCCAGGGCATCAGCGTGCCGCGTATCACCGAAGGCGACGTCTGGATCGTCTACCGCGCCCACACCCTGCACTGGCCGGAGCGGGTCTACACCCAATTGCTCGGCCAAGTACAACGCTGGCGCGACGCCGGCAACCCGGTGGTCGGCATCCAGATCGACTTCGACGCCCGCACCCAATACCTGCACGAATACGCCGCCTTCCTGCGCGACCTGCGCCAACGCCTGCCCGCCGACCTGCGCCTGAGCATCACCGGCCTGATGGACTGGAGCAGCAACGCCGACCCCACCGCCATCGCCCAGCTCAAGGGCGTGGTGGATGAAGTGGTGGTGCAGACGTACCAGGGGCGCCACAGCATCCCGGACTACGCCGCGTATTTGCCGCGGATGAACCGGTTGGGGGTGCCGTTCAAGATTGGCCTGATACAAGGTGGGGAGTGGCAGGCGCCGGGGTATTTGCAGGGCAGTGAGTGGTTTCGGGGGTATGTGGTGTTTTTGCGTAATCCGTGACGCAGGTGACCACTGCTCTGGAACAGTGGTCACCTGATTGATTGTCAGCGCTGCCCTTGTGGATCAGCGCTGCATGCCCCAACGCTTCACCGTCAGCCGCTCGAAGGTGTCGAACACCAGGTTTTCCACCAACAGGCCGATCAGGATCACCACCGCCAGCCCGGCGAATACTTTGTCGGTGTACAGCTCATTGCGGTTCTGGAAGATGTACCAGCCCAGGCCGCCCTTGCCGCTGGTGGCGCCGAACACCAGCTCGGCGGCGATCAGCGTGCGCCAGGCAAATGCCCAGCCGATTTTCAGGCCCGCCAGGATCGACGGCAGTGCCGCCGGGATCAGGATGAACAGCACGAAGCGCATGCCCTTGAGGCCGTAGTTGCGACCGGCCATGCGCAGGGTTTCGGACACGCCGAGGAACCCCGAATAGGTGTTGAGCGCCAGCGCCCACAGCACCGAATGCACCAGCACGAAAATCAAACTGTTCTGGCCCAGGCCAAACCACAGCAGCGCCAACGGCAGCAGCGCAATGGCTGGCAACGGATTGAACATCGAGGTCAGTGTGCTGAGCAAATCGCGGCCCAATTGCGTCGAGACCGCCAGCGTGGTCAAGGCAAACGCCAGCACGATGCCGATCAGATAGCCCTTGATCAGCACCACCAGCGAGATGCTGACTTTGCTGAGCAATTCGCCACTCAGCAGGCCTTCGTACAGCGCGTGAAAGGTCTGCAGGAAACTCGGTAGCAGCAGGTCATTGTTCTGGTAGCGCGCAACGGCTTCCCAGAGGATCGCGAGCACGATCAGGATCAGGCCTTTGCGCAGCCAGCCTTGTTGCCACAGGCGTTGGCGCAGCGGCAGTTCGCGTTCCACAGGGACGCTGAGCAACGGTTCGAGGGTGATTTCATATTCCTGGCGCATGGACGCTCCTGAAAAAAGTAACGCCTTAGTAAGCGATGCGGATATCGGCGAAGCCCAACTCACGTTCGGCTTCAGGCGCTTCGTCGAACAGCAGGCGATGAATCCGCCGCGCCGACGCCTGGAACGCCACGCCACCGAGGCTGTGCAGGTCGTATTGATGGCTGTGGATTTCCGCGCGCACGCGCCCGGGATGGGGCGACAGCAACAGGATGCGATTGCCCACCACCAGCGCTTCTTCGATGGAGTGGGTGACGAACAGCAAGGTGAACCGCACCTCTTCCCAGAGCAGCAGCAATTCTTCCTGCATCTTGCGCCGGGTCAGGGCATCGAGGGCGGCGAAGGGTTCGTCCATCAGCAGGATTTTAGGCTGCATGGCCAGGGCGCGGGCGATCGCTACGCGGGCTTTCATGCCGCCGGACAGGGTGTGCGGGTAAGCATCGGCAAAGGCGCTGAGGCCGACTTTGTCGAGGTAGTGCAGCGCTCGCTGTTCGGCTTCGCGACGCGGCAGGGTTTTCGACGCCAGCAGCGCAAACATCACGTTCTGTTTGACGGTTTTCCACGGCGGTAACTGGTCGAATTCCTGGAACACCACAATGCGGTCCGGGCCCGGCTGTTCGACCTTTTGCCCCAGCAGGCGGATCTCGCCCTCGCAAGGCTTGATAAACCCGGCGATAGACTTGAGCAAGGTGGACTTGCCACAACCCGAAGGGCCGAGCAATACGTAGCGATCGGCGGGGTCGATCTCGAAACTGACCTGGTGCGTGGCCCGCACCACGCGCTCGGGGGTGCGGTATTCCAGGCTGACGTTATCCACCGCCAGCAATGGGGCGGTGGTGTGCGGGTTGCTGGCCGTGTGGCCTTGCAAGGGCGCGTTCATCTCAACTTCCTTGCAGGGGCTTGGCGTCTTGGAAGAAGTAGTCCTTCCACGATTCAGGCTTGTTTTTGATGGCGCCGACGCGGTAGAGGAATTCCGCCAGCGGGTAGGTGTTTTTCGGCGTGACGCTGAACTCGAATTGCGGGTTGTCGATGATTTTCAGCAACTCGGCGCGGTCGATCTTGGCCTTGGTCACGCGGATGTAAGTGTCGGCCGCGGCGCCTTTGTCGTTCTGGGCGAACTGTGCAGCTTCGGTCAACGCGTCCACAAATGCCTTGTAGGTTTTCGGGTTGTCGTTGCGGAATTTTTCGGTGGCAAACAGCACCGTCGGCGAGTTCGGGCCGAGCAGGTCATAGGTGTTGAGCACGACGTGCACATTAGGATTGGCCAGGGCCTGGTCCTGGAATGGCGGGTTGGAAAAGTGCCCGGTCAATTCGGTGCCGCCGGCGATCAATGCCGCGGTGGCATCCGGGTGTGGCACGGCAACGGTGTACTTGTCGAGGCGATTGAACTCCTTGTCACCCCACTGCTTGGCGGCAGCGTATTGCAGGAAGCGCGATTGCACCGACACACCCACCGCCGGTACGGCGATGCGGTCCTTATCGGTGAAATCGGCGATGGTCTTGACCTTGGGATTGTTGCTCACCAGGTAGTACGGGAAGTTACCCAGGGATGCCACCGCCTTGACGTTCTGCTTGCCGTGGGTGCGATCCCAGATGGTCAGCAGCGGGCCGACGCCGGCACCGGCGATGTCGATGGAGCCGGAAAGCAACGCATCGTTGACCGCCGCGCCGCCGGACAGTTGGGTCCAGTCGACCTTGATGTCGAGGCCTTCCTGCTGGCCGTATTTCTCGATCAGATGCTGGTCGCGTACCACGTTCAGCAACAGGTAGACGATGCCGAACTGCTCGGCAATGCGGATCTCGCCTTCGGCCTGCGCGGCCGCCGGGGCAACCAGGCTGCCGGCCAGCAGGCTGACGCCCAGGCCAAGGGTGGCGGCCAGCCGTGCGAATGGAATGTTCCTGGACATGGTCATGCTCCGAATCAGAAAGGCGCGTCGCCCTGGATGGTGGTGCGGTACAGCTTGCGGCGCAGATGGCTCGGGCAACCGGCGGCCAGGTGGATCAGCGAGCGGTTGTCCCAGAACACCAGGTCGTGGGGCTGCCATTGGTGGCGGTAGGTGTTTTCCGGCAACACGCTGTGGGCGTAGAGCTGGGCCAGCAGGTCGCGGCTTTCGTCTTCCGGCAAACCGACGATGCGAGTGGTGAAGCCTTCGCTGACGAACAGCGCCTTGCGGCCATTCTCCGGGTGAGTGCGCACGATGGGATGCACCACTTCTGCCACTTGGGCCAGTTGCTCTGGCGTCAGCGTCGGGCGCCAGTTGCCTTCGAATTTGGTTTCGCTGTAGCGCGCGGTGTAGGAATGCGCGGCGTGGCGGCCATCGACGGCGTTGCGCAAGTGCTCGGGCAACTGGTCCCAGGCTTTGTGCATGTCGGCGAACAATGTGTCGCCGCCTTCGGAGGGCAGTTCCTGGGCATGCAGCATCGAGCCAAGGCTCGGCAGCTCTTTATAGGAAAGGTCCGAATGCCAGAATTTGCCCGCATCCCCCAGGCCGATGGACTGGCCATTTTCGATGACGTTGGAAACGATCAGGATTTCCGGGTGGTTGGCCAACAAGAACTGCTTGAGCACGTGGATCTGCAGCACACCGAAGCGACGGCTGAAGGCGATCTGTTGTTCGGGCGTGATGCGCTGATCGCGGAACACGACAACGTGATGGTCCAGGTGCGCACGGTGAATGCGTACGAAATCCTGGTCGTTGACCCCACGCGATAAATCCAGACCAATGATCTCGGCGCCCACGCTGCCGGGCAGTGGGCGGATCTCGAATGCTTGGGCAGTAGGATTCGCTGTTGGAACAGTAGAGGTGGCGGACATGAGGTCACTCCCGGTCAGACAGGAGAGTGACTTTATAGATATAAGAACAGCATTTTAAATACCGTTAGAGAATATCTATATGCGGGAATGTACCGTCCGGGGGAAAACCTGTTGAACCTGCATGTAAGACGCCCTAAAGCCTGGCTGTGGGCGCTCGGAGCACGGTGTTGAAGCGCTTACAAGCCGAAACCGTGCCCGTTTGACAAGCTTATGAGCAGTCTCTAGTGTGCTTTGGATCCAATTAGCCAACATTCTAAAAAGGAGGAAAGCGTAACCGTGACGCAGAAGCCGAACCCTTTGAACAGCATCAAGATCAGCGGCCCTATTCCGGCCCATCTCGCTCGCTCCGTAATTGAAGAAACCTTGCGAAACGCCATCCTCGATGGACGATTGCCCTGCGGCACAGCCATGCGCCAACAGGAGCTGGCCAGCCTGTTCGGGGTCAGTCGCATGCCCGTGCGTGAAGCCCTGCGCCAGCTGGAAGCCCAGTCACTGCTGCATGTGGTGACGCACAAAGGCGCTGTGGTTGCCCCATTGATCGAGGATAACTCGGCCGAAACCTATGAGCTGCGTATGTTGCTGGAGTCTGAAGCCCTGCGCATGTCGATACCCTTGCTCACCCAAGCCGATATCGCCGAGGCAGACGCGCTTATCTGCGCATTGGAGCAAGAAAAGGACTACACCGAGATTGGTCGACTCAATCGCCTGTTTCACATGACCCTCTATGGCAAGGCCCCCAACCAGCGACTGCTCAAGTTGGTGGAGCACGGGTTGAATGAGGAAGAACGATTCTTGCGATTCAACCTTGAGGCCATGGGGCTCGGCGAAACGTCCCAGGAAGACCACCGTGAATTGCTGCAATTGGTGGCGCAGAAGAAAGTCGGTGAAAGCATCCTCACACTGCGAAATCACTTGATGCGCGGGATGGAGGTGATCACGACTTACCTCAATCGTCTGGACGTCGACGGCCAGTAACTCCGCAAGGCATTTTCACCCGCCCTTGTCCCTCAAGCGCTGCGGGTCCCTCCCTCTATGGCAGGGACCCGCGCCGAAGAAACTTCCCACTTCTGATAGAACAACTTACTGACAGCACTATTATTTGGAAAAACATCTAACACATTTATATGCTCGCCAACTTGTTTAACCCGACTATCATCTTTTATTACTAAACCAGACTCCTCACTCAGCCGCAGCCCGCTCACATCGGGCCTTGCGCATCCTGTCCGGTTTACGCCTGCTTATCTTTTTGCCGACCACAAAAGCCCATCGCTGTTTACAGCAGACGCAACAACTTATAGGCATCAACTATGCATCAACCGTTACTTGAACAAAAAAAACTGCAGTTATGCAGCCATCCGTTATTTTCCGAAATAACTTCACTTCATAAGTTACAACTTTTTATGGAAAGCCATGTATTCGCTGTTTGGGACTTCATGACCCTCACCAAGCGACTGCAACGGGACCTGACCTGTATTCACCTGCCCTGGCTGCCACCTGCCGACGCACACGCCGCCCGCCTGATCAACGAGATCGTGCTGGGCGAAGAATCCGACATTCACCCCCGACAGGGTCATTGCAGCCACTTCGAGCTGTACCTGGAAGCCATGACCGAAGTCGGCGCCAGCACTTCGGCGATCAACCGTTTCGTTGCGCTGCTACGCCAGGGGCTGGAGGCGAACACGGCCTTGCGCGAGGTTGACCCACCGCCTGGCGTGGCCCGCTTCGTCAGCGCCACATTGCGCATGGCGTCGAACGCGCCCACTCACTGTGTAGCGGCAGCCTTTCTTCATGGCCGCGAGCATGTCATCCCCGCCCTGTTCGAGCGCTTGCTGCAAGCGGATGATTTCATCCAACGCCAGGCCCCGACCCTGTACGACTACCTCAAACGCCACATCGAACTGGACGCCCAGGATCATGGACCGGCGGCGCAGCAGTTGCTCGAGCGCCTGGTCAGCGCCGATCCGGCTTATCCGCAACAGGCCGGGGACACCGCCCTCGCCGCCGTGCAGAGCCGTATCACGTTCTGGGACGAGGTGCAGGTCTCGCTGCAAGAGGTGCACCCATGAACATTGCCGACTACCTCTCCATCGCCGACGAATGGGAACGCCGCGCCACCATCCGTACACGCCCTCGCCGCGTGCTGGAAAACGATGACAAATTGATCTACCCGCTGTGCCGCCAGCCCCTGGTGCTGAGTGCGACCTTTGTTGAACAGTGCCCGCAATGGCGCGACTTCGTGCTGCTGCAAAGCTTCTACAAATTCATCAACGACGTGGTGATTTTCGAAACCGACATCGTCGACAAGACGGCGCGCAGCATTGCCAAGGATCGCTTCTCGGTGCCCTTTCCCCTGGTCTGCCGCTATGACGCGATGACCGTCGTGGTGGACGAGGACTACCACGCCCTGGTCGCGCTGGACTTCCTGCAACAAACCGTGGCCATGACCGGCATCCAGCCACTGGACCTGCCCGAGCAAATCGAACTGAACCGCGCACTGCCGGCCGCACAGGCTCAGGCACCTGCTCACCTGCGCGATGCGGTGGCGCTGATTGGCGTCGCCATTGCCGAAAACACCCTGACCCACGACGTGGCCGCGTTTGCCAAGGACACCAGTGTCAAAGCCTCCATCCGGGGCTTGATGGCCGACCACCTGTTCGATGAAGGTCGCCACGCCCAATTCTGGACGCGACTGGTACGCCTGTATTGGCAGGCGGCGAGCGCCGATGACCGCGACAGCATCGCTCAAGTGCTACCCACTTTCCTGGCGCATTACCTGACCAACGACCTGCAGAAAAACTTCGATCTGCATTTGATCGAACACCTCGACGTCACCGCCAGCGTGCGCGCCGCATTGCGTGATGAAGTCGTGGCGCTGGCGTTCCCCATCACCCGCCAGCATCCGTTGATGGGCAACATCATGGGGTTCCTGCAACATAGTGGCTTACTGCAAACGCCCAGCGTGACACAGGCGCTGGACAACTACTTGCCCGTGTCCGGGAGGCCGGCATGAGGTGCCTGAAGATCGGATGGAGCGGCACCAGCAACGTCCTGGCAGACATCAGGCAGATGCTGGAACAATACGGGCATCTCTCGGGTGACGCGGCCCTCGACCTGCTGGTTGAGGACGGGAGTGAGGCGCTGCCGGCCCACGCTGACCACGTCCCATGGCTAAGCCTGCGCGTGGGTTTCGGACCGTGCGCCCAGCACGGGCTACCAACACTGCAACTGCGTGCCTACGCCCGCGACAGGCGATTATTGGCCGTACTGGATATCGCCGATGAGCCCAGCGGCAACGGCCAGCGGCTGCGCCAGCAGGTGGCCCGTGCGCTGGTCGAGTGGGTTGTGCTGCACGTCAGCGCTTTCTCGCGGGACCCTGGGTATTTCTCGTCAAGCGCGGTAGGCAATGACTGGCCCGAGCAAGGTTTGCAAGGGCTTGAGGCGCTGGCGTATCTGCATCGGTTCAATCGCACCGCAGATCCCGCAGCGCTGCAGCAAGCCCAGGTGCCGGTGATCGAGCGGTTACAGGCCAGCCTTCACACCTTCGCCGAACGACCCGCGTTGAACATCGCAGGCAAGCCCGTGACCTACCGGCAGTTGCATGTCCAGGCACTGGCCATCCAACAACGATTGCACCCCTTGCTGGTGGCTTTCGAGGCACCCACAGTGGTTGGTGTGTACCTGGAAAAATCCATCGAGCTATACGCCTGCATGCTGGCGGTGCTGGCCTGTGGGGCGGTGTACCTGCCGCTAGGGTCCGATCATCCGCCTCAACGCCATCGGCTCATGCTCGACAGCGCAGGTGCCCGCGTATTGCTGGACGCCGGTCAGCATCCACTGCGAGGGCATTTCATCGCACTGGATGTCAGCACAGTCGACCCTGATGGCGCCGACCTCACACGCCCATTGATGCCATATCGTCCCCGCGCCGATGCGCCCTGCATGACGCTCTTTACATCGGGCACCACCGGCCAACCCAAAGGCGTATTGCTCAGCCAGGCCAACCTGGCGCATTTCACCGCCTGGTGCCGCGCCTGCCTGAGCCTGGAAGAGCAGAGCCGCGTGCTGCAGTTTTCGTCGCTGAGCTTCGACTCGTCGCTGATCGATATCTTCCCCGCCCTGATAGCAGGCGCCGAACTGATCGTCCCCAGTGAAGAGCAGCGACGTGATCCTTACCAGTTGCTGGAGCTGCTGCGCCGGCAACGTGTCACCCACGCCTTTCTGCCCCCCGCGTTGCTGAGCACCCTGCCACCCGATCAACCGCTGGGGCTGACGCATCTGCTGACGGGGGGCGAAGTCTGCGAGCCCCATGTGATCGAACGGCTGGCGGGGCAATGTCAGTTTCACAATCTCTATGGCCCAACGGAGGCCACGGTGCTGGTCACCCACCGGAGGTTGCAGCCAGGTGACAGTAACCGCAACCTTGGCCAGCCCATTGCCAACAGCCAGGTGTTGATCCTCGATGACGACCTGCAACCGGTGGATGAACAGGTCATCGGCGAGGTGTACATCATCGGCCCAGGAGTGAGTCTGGGGTATGTGAACCCATCGCAACAGGCCATCAGCGCGTTCGTGGATCTGGTCGTGCCTGGCGGCCAGACCCTGCGCGCCTACCGCAGCGGTGACCTGGCCAAGTGGACGGCTGAAGGCATCGTGCTGGGCGGGCGACTGGACGACCAAGTGAAGATTCGCGGCTTTCGGGTCGAACCCCAGGAAATTGAACAATGCCTGCGCGACAGCCGGCTCTATCGCCAGGTAGCGGTGGTTATCGACCATGACAGCAGCATCCGAGGCTTCGTCGCCCAGCCCGAACCGGGCGCCACGCTGGCGGCACTGCAGCAGCATGCCCGGCAGTGGTTGCCGGGTCATATGCAGCCCGACTTCCTGAACGAATTGCCACGCATGCCGCACTCCAGCAACGGCAAGGTCGACCGCGAGACCTTGCTGGAATTACCGGCCCTCCCCCTATTGCAGTCCTCCCGCAGCGCCGCACATACCCCACTTCAAGTTCAACTGGCCAGCCTGTGGGGCGAGCTGTTGGGGTTGCCTGCGGGTGAACTCTCTATCGACGACGGCTTCTTCGACCTCGGTGGTCACTCGATTTTGCTGTCGACGCTGTTACTGCGCGTCCGCGAGCAATTTGGACGTAGCTTCACATTGAGCCACTTCATTGAAGTACCGACGATTCGCACACTCGCGATGCTGGTGGAAGAAGGTGAGCGACCCGACGCGTCCTCTGGCCACGCGGTTCGGGATGCGCAACGGCAGTGGGCGATCGACACCCTGCCAGAGGAGCTCACGGGCGATCCGCATAAAGTCATCGTGACGGGCGCCAACAGCTTCGTCGGTGTCCATATCGTCGAAGCGTTACTGGCCGGTGGTGCAACCGAGATAGCCTGCCTGGTGCGAGAGGAGCCGGAGCACTCGGCAACCGAGCGGTTTGCTCAGGCGTTACGCGAATACCACCTGGAACACCTGGACCTGAGCCGGATACGGGTCTTTGCGGCGGACATCAGCCTGCCACGATTAGGTTTAACCGCCGACGTGTATGACGCCCTCGCGGAGGGTTTCGGTGTGCTGGTGCACAACGCGGCGCGAGTCAACCATGTCATGGACTACGCCTCGCTGACCAAGGACAACGTCGACCCGATATTCGAATGCCTGCGCTTGTGTGAGGCGCGCCGCAAGAAAGTGCTGAATTTTATCTCGACACTGTCGGCTTCCAGCAGTATCGACGCGCAGGGAAATGTGCTGGAAGCACCCGCCGCGGCCACGTTGCCGCTGTATATCAAGAATGGCTACAACCTGTCCAAATGGGTCGCCGAGCGGCAATTGGGACGTGCCGTGAGCCAAGGTGCCTGGGTGAATATCCATCGTCCCGGGAACATCAGCTTCAACAGCCGCAATGGGGTCTGCCGGCCGCAGAAAAATCGCCTGATGCTGATGCTCAAAGGTTCGCTGCAGTTGGGCCTGCTTCCTCGCCTGGATCTGAACTTTGACCTGATGCCGGTGGACTTCCTGGCTCGCTTCATCGCGTTCCACTGCCACCGCTTTCACGCCGATAGAAACGTATTCAACCTGCATAACCCACAGCCCCTGAGTTGGGAGCGCTACTTGGATGCCTTCAGCGAGGCAGGTCACGCATTCGAGCGCGTGAGCGTTACCCAATGGCAACAGGCGCTGCGAACAGTGAATGAAGACAACGCACTCTTTGGTGTACTGGGTTTTTACCTCGATCGTTTGGATGAAGACATCGGCGATACCTCAATGATTCGCCATGACCACGCGCGACAAGGTGTTCGACAAATGGGGGAACAATACCCAGAAAAAGACGCGGCGCTGTTAAGCAAAGGCTACAAATACCTCAAGGCCATCGGCTTCCTTTGACCCCTCAGGACAACCTCATGAAACCGCTGCAACCCGATACGTTAATCCGCAACCCGAACGGCGTGCCGATAGTGGCCTCTGTCCTGGTCAACTGTCATGCCCGCCGCCTGTGGAACATGGTGGGGCAGTTTGCAGGCTTCGATGTGTTCATTCCGGCCTTGTCCCATATCGAAACGATCGGCAACGGTGTAGGCGCTTTGCGCACGAAAGTCTTCCGCGACGGCAACCATGTGGTGGAGCAACTCAACAGTCGAGACGAGCATGCCATGCACATGACTTGGACCACGATCTACAACACCCTGGGTGTGGCCAGGTTATGGGCGGCAATCAGTGTGGACGCATTGGGCGATGAATGTTCCAGGGTAACCTGGACCATTATTGCCGAGCCCGTAGACACGGCACAGGTGGGGTTTGAACAATTTGTGCAAGGCTTCGCCAACAGCGCCCTGGACAACGTGCGCCGATTGCTTGGCTAAGCCACCGGGCCGAAGCGTTTCGCTTCTACCCGGCCAATCAGCGGGTCAGATCTTGAAGCTGTCGACCAGTTGCTTCAACCGATTGGCCTGCTGCGACAGTGCATCACAGTCCTGTAGGGTTTCATTGAGGTTGGCCACGCCCTGCTGGTTCAGCAGGTTGATCTGGTTGATGTCCACGTTGAGGGTTTCCACCACGGCGGTCTGCTCCTCGGTAGCAGCGGCGACGGACTGATTCATGCCATCGATCTCAACGATCCGCTGCGTCACACTGACCAACCGCTCACCGGCCTGATTGGCTACCTCTACGCTTTCTTCGCTGGAGACCTGGCTGGCATTCATGGTCGTCACCGCTTCGCGGGAACCCACCTGCAGCGAAGTGATCATTTTGTGGATCTCTTCAGCCGACTCCTGCGTGCGGTGAGCCAAGTTGCGCACCTCATCGGCGACCACGGCAAAACCTCGGCCAGCCTCTCCTGCACGCGCCGCCTCGATCGCGGCATTGAGCGCAAGCAAGTTGGTTTGCTGAGAGATGCCTTTGATCACATCAAGGATATGGCCAATGTTGTCGGTGCTGGCGTTCAGCGTCTCGATTTGCGCGCAGGACAGGCTGATCTTCTGCGACAGTGCCGACATTGCCAGGATGGTCTGCTCCACCACTTTGCGTCCATCGTCGGCCTGTTCGCTGGCGCCACTGGCATGCTGTGAAGCATCGGCGGCGTTACGCGCAATTTCCTGGGTAGCGGCCCCCAGTTCATTGATCGCTGCGGCTACGCTATTGGTTCGCGCGCTTTGCTCGTCGGAACCGATGATCGAGGCGTTCGAGGAGACCATCACTCGTTGGGAAAGGTCGTGCACCTGGCGCGTTGCCGAAGACACTTCGCAAATCGACGCGTGGATGCGCTCTACGAACTGATTGAATGCACTGCCGACTTCGCCGAACTCATCCTTGCTGGTGACAGCCAGGCGACGGGTAAGGTCGCCTTCGCCTTGGGCGATATCCTGCATGGCAACGCCCATGGCGGTCAGGGGGCGCAACAACACTTGAATCAGCAAACTCAAAAGCACGGCAATCGCAACCACCGCGATCAGCATGGCAATCAACGCAGAAGTCCGGAATTTACCCAATGGGGCGTAAGCTTTGTCTTTGTCGATCGACAGCCCTATATACCAATCCGCACCTGGCAAACCGCTGATAGGGGTGAACGACAGAATGCGCGCCTGACCATTGAGGACCACATCCTGGTTGACCTTCTCGATACGGACACTGGTGCCTGGGTAGATGTCCTTGAGGTTTTTCATCACATGGTCCTGATCTGGACTGACGATGACCTGGCCGTCGCCGCTGACCAGAAACGCATGGCCGATGCCGCCAAAGTCCACTGAGTTGATGATCTTCACCAGGGTCTGCAGGCTCAGGTCTCCACCCACCACACCGAGTAACTCACCGTTCTTTTTCACCGGCATAGCAATGGTCACGATCTGCCCGCCCACTGCGGCCATGTAGGGCGGTGTGAGCATGGGTTTGTCTGCGGCCACCGCTTGCTTGTACCAGGGGCGCTGCCGAGGGTCGTAGCCGTCAGGCATTTTCGCGTCTGGGCGTTGGGTGAACACACCGTTGGTTTGCCCAACGTAGGTGAACTGGAAGTTCGAGGTCAGCGCCGGTTGATCGACCAATCCTCGGAGATCCGCACCGCTGCCCTGATGGGCAATGTTTTGCGTAAGGCTTTCGAGCACGAGGATTCGACCACTGAGCCAGTTCTGCACGCTACTGGCGGTGAGTTCACCGGATTGCTGGATGGACGACTCCAGGTTCTGCTTGATCGTGCTGCGCTGCAGATAGTCGTTGTAGAGGGTAAATAACGCAAAGGCTAGAACTACGACGCCTGACGCAGCCAACAAAATTTTATGACTGAACTTGAAATTCATTTCATCGTCTTCTTTTTGCCAAAGGGGAAGTGAGCGTGCTGGGCGGAACATTCCATGTAACCGCATATGCGGACTCTCGAATCGCTCCATTTCAGTGCATGGCTTGTCAGGCTTTCGGCCAAACCGAGACAAATCTGTAAGATCCATCCCTGTTTTATATAAGAAACTGACCGGCGGTTATCGTCCAAGCAGATCGCACGGCTGGTAGGCACAGCGCTGAGCTGCAAACAACACTGGGCCACCGTCCTCGCGAACGCCGCAGTATCCAATTGCTGGAGGGCATACATCTGAACTCAATTCCGACAGCGCGGTAGACCTGGACTTCAACCCATGGAGGTGCCTAGTCACGCAGACGTGCGCCCCCCCCCCAATGATTGGCAGCGAGAATGAGAGGCTTTTTCCGCGAGCCCGGGTTAGTCAGCAAACCTTTGATCTGCCTTCATCGGTCTCTACAGTTATTGACCGTGATGGTGTGTTTTCTTTTGATTTGATAGCGCTCAAACATCAGCAAGCGTGTGAGATCAGACACTGACTTTTTATTTTTGCCGCTCGCCTAGGCTTGAAGGTTGCTCATCGTAACCGTCCGGCCAGCACCCTCTCCTGACAGCCCTCAAAATTAGCCAAGATAGTGGATACCATTTGAGCGTGGGTCGGATTAGTGAGAAATCACTGTCCAAGTGGCCGTGGAATGAGTGTCCAAGTCAGCGTGGAATCGCTGTCCAAGTGTTCGTGGAATGGGTGTCCAAATGCGCGTGGAATACGCACCCGATCCGCAGACGCTGCAATTCGTCTTGCAGCAGTTGCTGCGATGATTGCCCCGCCCGCTGGAACCCGTATCTGGATCGCCGCCGGCGTCACGGATATGCGCCGTGGCTTCGATGGTTTAGCGGCACTGGTGCAGACACAGTTGGAAGCCGACCCGTTTTCCGGTCAGATATTTGCCTTTCGCGGACGGCGCGGTGACCGGATCAAGCTGTTGTGGTGGGATGGCGACGGCTTGTGTCTGTTTTGCAAACGGTTGGAACAAGGGCGCTTCGTCTTGCCGCAAGCAACCAGCGGCAGCGTGTCGCTGACGCCTGCGCAGTTATCGATGCTGTTGGAAGGCATTGATTGGCGCAGGCCAATTCGTACAGCGCCTGTTCTCGCGGTCTGACTTGCCGCGCTGAAAAAATCCCCAGTAACATGCGGTCATGACTCTCGTGACCGACTCCCTGCCGAACGATCTTCAAGCCTTGAAGACTCTGGTCTCTGCCCAGCGGGCAGAGATTGAGCGCTTGAAAATGATGATCGCCAAGCTGCGTCGTACGCAGTTCGGTCGCAGCTCCGAGCAACTGGACGCGATGATCGATCAACTCCAGTTGAGCCTTGAAGAGCTGCAAGTCAGCCAAGCCGAAATGACACCGCCAGTCGAACCGGCACCTCGCGCAGTTTCGCGCCGCAAACCATTGCCCGAACACCTGCCTCGCGAAACTCAGGTGCATCAGCCCGAGTCGCAATGCACGGGCTGCGGTGGGAAGCTTCGCTATTTGGGTGAGGATGTGTCCGAAGTGCTGGAGTATGTTCCGGCACGTTTCAAAGTGATCCGCCATGTTCGCCCCAAGTGGGTCTGCCGCTGCTGCGAGCACATCGCCCAGGTGCCGGCGCCGAGTCGACCAATAGCCCGAGGCCTTGCAGGCCCGGGGTTGTTGGCCCATGTGCTGGTCTCCAAGTTTGTTGATCATTTGCCGTTGTATCGGCAGTCCGAGATCTACGCCCGTGAGGGCGTGGAACTGGAGCGCTCAACCCTGGCCGACTGGGTGGGCCAGAGCAGTCAGTTGCTCAGGCCGCTGATCAACGCCCTTGAGCACCACGTCATGAGCGGTCACAAAGTCCATGCAGACGACACGCCGATTGGCGTGCTCGCGCCGGGCAACGGCAAGACCAAAACGGCTCGCCTGTGGACACACGTGCGGGACGACCGACCTGCGGGTGACTCGACACCGGCGGCGGTCTGGTTTGCCTACTCGCCGGATCGCAAGGGGCAACATCCGCGCGCTCATCTCAAGGGCTTTAGCGGGATCTTGCAGGCTGACGGCTACGCCGGTTTTGCTCAGCTGTATGCGACGAGCACTATTGAGGAAGCTGCATGCTGGGCTCACGCCCGGCGCAAGTTTTACGATGTCTACAAAGACTTGGCTTCACCCCTTGCCGCCGAGGCGCTGCAACGGATTGCAGCCCTGTATGCCATCGAAAGCGAGATCCGAGGGCAGCCGCCCAACCTGCGAAAAACGGTTCGGCAAAGTCGGGCCAGTCCGCTGCTGGAGCACCTGCACGCATGGCTTAATCAGACGCTGACTCAACTGTCGAAAAAGTCGGCATTGGGCGGTGCAATCCTCTATGCCCTCAACCGGTGGCAGGCCTTAACGCGCTACTGCAATGATGGCCGAATCGAAATCGACAACAACGCCGCCGAACGGGCGCTACGCGCCGTCGCGCTGGGCCGCAAAAACTACCTGTTTGCCGGTTCCGATGCCGGCGGAGAACGAGCCGCTGCGATTTACAGCCTGGTGGGTACTGCCAAGCTAAACGGGTTAAACCCACAGGCCTATCTGGCCTACGTACTTGAGCACATTGCCGAACACCCGATCAATCGGGTGAGCGAGTTGCTGCCTTGGAACATTTCTTTGAATCACACTGAACACTGCGAGGCCGCCTGATCCATGGTTAAAACTGTCCGTTTACCCAAACCCGCCCCCGACCTGTTACTGCTGCACATCGAGCTGAAGTGGATCACTCCGAAGATTTGGCGTCGGTTCGCAGTGCCTGAAAACATCACCTTGGGCAAGCTGCACCATGTCATCCAGGTCGTGATGGGCTGGAGTGATAGCCATCTGCATGAGTTTGAAATTGCTGGTGAGAATTACGGCATGCCCGACCCTGATGGTTGGGGGCCGACGGTGAACCCGGAAGCCCGTAAAACGCTGATCAAGGCGCTGAACGGAAAGCGGACATTCAATTATCTCTACGACTTTGGTGACAGCTGGCATCACAGTATCAAGGTCGAAAAAACGCTACCCGCTGTTGCCTGTCTTCAGGTGCCGTACTGCATCGACGGCGCCAATGCTTGCCCACCGGAAGACGTGGGTGGCGGGCCTGGTTACGAGGAGTTTCTGGAGGCGATGGGCAACCCCGATCATCCAGAGCATGACGCCATGGTTGAATGGCATGGCGATGTTTTTGATCCGGTGACATTTGAGTGCGAGCGCGTGAACCAGCGGTTTAAACGGATTAAGGTTTGAGTTGCAAGGCGGTGTAGCTCGGACGCTTACTGCTCATCGGAAGCAGCAAAGATCTGTCCCCCCTAAACGACAAAACCCCTGTCTGCGCTAGCAGACAGGGGTTTTGGAATTTGATCTTGACGATGACCTACTCTCACATGGGGAAACCCCACACTACCATCGGCGATGCATCGTTTCACTACTGAGTTCGGGATGGGATCAGGTGGTTCCAATGCTCTATGGTCGTCAAGAAATTCTGTATGCCGGATCGTAGCGTGAGCAACGTCCCAGCTGAATTCATGGACTTCTACTATAAACAAAACCCCTGTCTGCGTAAGCAAACAGGGGTTTCGGAATTTAATCTTGACGATGACCTACTCTCACATGGGGAAACCCCACACTACCATCGGCGATGCATCGTTTCACTACTGAGTTCGGGATGGGATCAGGTGGTTCCAATGCTCTATGGTCGTCAAGAAATTCGGGTACTGACTCGTGACCTGATGGCCTCGCTTCAGCAAATTGAGTATGTGATAGCAATCGGTGTTTTGTGAGATTCGAACTTTCGGTTCGTTTCGTCTTCACACACCGCAATCTGGCCTTTCGACGCAAATTGCTTGGGTGTTATATGGTCAAGCCTCACGGGCAATTAGTATTGGTTAGCTCAACGCCTCACAGCGCTTACACACCCAACCTATCAACGTCGTAGTCTTCGACGGCCCTTCAGGGGACTCAAGGTCCCAGTGAGATCTCATCTTGAGGCTAGTTTCCCGCTTAGATGCTTTCAGCGGTTATCTATTCCGAACATAGCTACCCGGCAATGCCACTGGCGTGACAACCGGAACACCAGAGGTTCGTCCACTCCGGTCCTCTCGTACTAGGAGCAGCCCCTCTCAAATCTCAAACGTCCACGGCAGATAGGGACCGAACTGTCTCACGACGTTCTAAACCCAGCTCGCGTACCACTTTAAATGGCGAACAGCCATACCCTTGGGACCGGCTTCAGCCCCAGGATGTGATGAGCCGACATCGAGGTGCCAAACACCGCCGTCGATATGAACTCTTGGGCGGTATCAGCCTGTTATCCCCGGAGTACCTTTTATCCGTTGAGCGATGGCCCTTCCATACAGAACCACCGGATCACTAAGACCTACTTTCGTACCTGCTCGACGTGTCTGTCTCGCAGTCAAGCGCGCTTTTGCCTTTATACTCTACGACCGATTTCCGACCGGTCTGAGCGCACCTTCGTACTCCTCCGTTACTCTTTAGGAGGAGACCGCCCCAGTCAAACTACCCACCATACACTGTCCTCGATCCGGATAACGGACCTGAGTTAGAACCTCAAAGTTGCCAGGGTGGTATTTCAAGGTTGGCTCCACGCGAACTGGCGTCCACGCTTCAAAGCCTCCCACCTATCCTACACAAGCAAATTCAAAGTCCAGTGCAAAGCTATAGTAAAGGTTCACGGGGTCTTTCCGTCTAGCCGCGGATACACTGCATCTTCACAGCGATTTCAATTTCACTGAGTCTCGGGTGGAGACAGCGCCGCCATCGTTACGCCATTCGTGCAGGTCGGAACTTACCCGACAAGGAATTTCGCTACCTTAGGACCGTTATAGTTACGGCCGCCGTTTACCGGGGCTTCGATCAAGAGCTTCGCGTTAGCTAACCCCATCAATTAACCTTCCGGCACCGGGCAGGCGTCACACCCTATACGTCCACTTTCGTGTTTGCAGAGTGCTGTGTTTTTAATAAACAGTCGCAGCGGCCTGGTATCTTCGACCGGCATGGGCTTACGGAGCAAGTCCTTCACCCTCACCGGCGCACCTTCTCCCGAAGTTACGGTGCCATTTTGCCTAGTTCCTTCACCCGAGTTCTCTCAAGCGCCTTGGTATTCTCTACCCAACCACCTGTGTCGGTTTGGGGTACGGTTCCTGGTTACCTGAAGCTTAGAAGCTTTTCTTGGAAGCATGGCATCAACCACTTCGTCATCTAAAAGATAACTCGTCATCAGCTCTCGGCCTTAAGATCCCGGATTTACCTAAGATCTCAGCCTACCACCTTAAACTTGGACAACCAACGCCAAGCTGGCCTAGCCTTCTCCGTCCCTCCATCGCAATAACCAGAAGTACAGGAATATTAACCTGTTTTCCATCGACTACGCTTTTCAGCCTCGCCTTAGGGACCGACTAACCCTGCGTCGATTAACGTTGCGCAGGAAACCTTGGTCTTTCGGCGTGGGTGTTTTTCACACCCATTATCGTTACTCATGTCAGCATTCGCACTTCTGATACCTCCAGCAAGCTTCTCAACTCACCTTCACAGGCTTACAGAACGCTCCTCTACCGCATCACCTAAGTGATACCCGTAGCTTCGGTGTATGGTTTGAGCCCCGTTACATCTTCCGCGCAGGCCGACTCGACTAGTGAGCTATTACGCTTTCTTTAAAGGGTGGCTGCTTCTAAGCCAACCTCCTAGCTGTCTAAGCCTTCCCACATCGTTTCCCACTTAACCATAACTTTGGGACCTTAGCTGACGGTCTGGGTTGTTTCCCTTTTCACGACGGACGTTAGCACCCGCCGTGTGTCTCCCATGCTCGGCACTTGTAGGTATTCGGAGTTTGCATCGGTTTGGTAAGTCGGGATGACCCCCTAGCCGAAACAGTGCTCTACCCCCTACAGTGATACATGAGGCGCTACCTAAATAGCTTTCGAGGAGAACCAGCTATCTCCGAGCTTGATTAGCCTTTCACTCCGATCCACAGGTCATCCGCTAACTTTTCAACGGTAGTCGGTTCGGTCCTCCAGTTAGTGTTACCCAACCTTCAACCTGCCCATGGATAGATCGCCCGGTTTCGGGTCTATTCCCAGCGACTAGACGCCCTATTAAGACTCGCTTTCGCTACGCCTCCCCTATTCGGTTAAGCTCGCCACTGAAAATAAGTCGCTGACCCATTATACAAAAGGTACGCAGTCACAGAACAAAGTCTGCTCCCACTGCTTGTACGCATACGGTTTCAGGATCTATTTCACTCCCCTCTCCGGGGTTCTTTTCGCCTTTCCCTCACGGTACTAGTTCACTATCGGTCAGTCAGTAGTATTTAGCCTTGGAGGATGGTCCCCCCATATTCAGACAAAGTTTCTCGTGCTCCGTCCTACTCGATTTCATGACTAAGAGATTTTCGCGTACAGGGCTATCACCCACTATGGCCGCACTTTCCAGAGCGTTCCGCTAATCTCAAAGCCACTTAAGGGCTAGTCCCCGTTCGCTCGCCACTACTAAGGGAATCTCGGTTGATTTCTTTTCCTCAGGGTACTTAGATGTTTCAGTTCCCCTGGTTCGCCCCTTACACCTATGTATTCAGTGTAAGGTAACCATCTTATGATGGCTGGGTTCCCCCATTCAGACATCTCCGGATCAAAGTCTGTTTGCCGACTCCCCGAAGCTTTTCGCAGGCTACCACGTCTTTCATCGCCTCTGACTGCCAAGGCATCCACCGTATGCGCTTCTTCACTTGACCATATAACCCCAAGCAATCTGGTTATACTGTGAAGACGACATTCGCCGAAAATTCGATACTCTCAATTAAGAGAACTCACAAATTTTACCTTAGCCTGATCCGTTACCAGTGAAAGTAACGTTCAGTCTATCTTTCTATCACATACCCAAATTTTTAAAGAACGATCTAATCAAAGACTAGAAATCAACATTCACCATCATCACGATGGAATGCTCATTTCTAAGCTTTCAACTTCCAGAAGCAGTAGTGGTGGAGCCAAACGGGATCGAACCGTTGACCTCCTGCGTGCAAGGCAGGCGCTCTCCCAGCTGAGCTATGGCCCCGTATTTCTACAGGCGTTTCCCACACAAAATTGGTGGGTCTGGGCAGATTCGAACTGCCGACCTCACCCTTATCAGGGGTGCGCTCTAACCAACTGAGCTACAGACCCAATTTCGGGCTGCTTCTTATCGTCTTCTTCAATGAATCAAGCAATTCGTGTGGGAACTTATGGAGCAGCTGATGTCGTCGATTAAGGAGGTGATCCAGCCGCAGGTTCCCCTACGGCTACCTTGTTACGACTTCACCCCAGTCATGAATCACACCGTGGTAACCGTCCTCCCGAGGGTTAGACTAGCTACTTCTGGTGCAACCCACTCCCATGGTGTGACGGGCGGTGTGTACAAGGCCCGGGAACGTATTCACCGCGACATTCTGATTCGCGATTACTAGCGATTCCGACTTCACGCAGTCGAGTTGCAGACTGCGATCCGGACTACGATCGGTTTTCTGGGATTAGCTCCACCTCGCGGCTTGGCAACCCTCTGTACCGACCATTGTAGCACGTGTGTAGCCCAGGCCGTAAGGGCCATGATGACTTGACGTCATCCCCACCTTCCTCCGGTTTGTCACCGGCAGTCTCCTTAGAGTGCCCACCATAACGTGCTGGTAACTAAGGACAAGGGTTGCGCTCGTTACGGGACTTAACCCAACATCTCACGACACGAGCTGACGACAGCCATGCAGCACCTGTCTCAATGTTCCCGAAGGCACCAATCTATCTCTAGAAAGTTCATTGGATGTCAAGGCCTGGTAAGGTTCTTCGCGTTGCTTCGAATTAAACCACATGCTCCACCGCTTGTGCGGGCCCCCGTCAATTCATTTGAGTTTTAACCTTGCGGCCGTACTCCCCAGGCGGTCAACTTAATGCGTTAGCTGCGCCACTAAGAGCTCAAGGCTCCCAACGGCTAGTTGACATCGTTTACGGCGTGGACTACCAGGGTATCTAATCCTGTTTGCTCCCCACGCTTTCGCACCTCAGTGTCAGTATTAGTCCAGGTGGTCGCCTTCGCCACTGGTGTTCCTTCCTATATCTACGCATTTCACCGCTACACAGGAAATTCCACCACCCTCTACCATACTCTAGTCAGTCAGTTTTGAATGCAGTTCCCAGGTTGAGCCCGGGGATTTCACATCCAACTTAACAAACCACCTACGCGCGCTTTACGCCCAGTAATTCCGATTAACGCTTGCACCCTCTGTATTACCGCGGCTGCTGGCACAGAGTTAGCCGGTGCTTATTCTGTCGGTAACGTCAAAACAATCACGTATTAGGTAACTGCCCTTCCTCCCAACTTAAAGTGCTTTACAATCCGAAGACCTTCTTCACACACGCGGCATGGCTGGATCAGGCTTTCGCCCATTGTCCAATATTCCCCACTGCTGCCTCCCGTAGGAGTCTGGACCGTGTCTCAGTTCCAGTGTGACTGATCATCCTCTCAGACCAGTTACGGATCGTCGCCTTGGTGAGCCATTACCTCACCAACTAGCTAATCCGACCTAGGCTCATCTGATAGCGCAAGGCCCGAAGGTCCCCTGCTTTCTCCCGTAGGACGTATGCGGTATTAGCGTCCGTTTCCGAACGTTATCCCCCACTACCAGGCAGATTCCTAGGCATTACTCACCCGTCCGCCGCTCTCAAGAGAAGCAAGCTTCTCTCTACCGCTCGACTTGCATGTGTTAGGCCTGCCGCCAGCGTTCAATCTGAGCCATGATCAAACTCTTCAGTTCAAACATCTTTGGGTTTTTAAGAAACCCTAAACTTGGCTCAGCAATCGTTGGTTACATCTTTGATTTCTCGCGGAGTAACTTGTGATGCTGATAATCTTGTTGACTATCAGTCTGACTCCACAAGCACCCACACGAATTGCTTGATTCAGTTGTTAAAGAGCGGTTGGTTAAGATCTTTCGTCTCAACCGAGGCGCGCATTCTACAGCAGCCTCATTTGCTGTCAAGTGATTATTTTCAGAAGTTTTCGAGGATTTCCTCAACAACTTCAACCACTTGCGCTTCCGATCTCTCGTTAGCGGGAGGCGAATTCTACAGCGTTACACGCTGCTGTCAACACCTCTTTTTCTCCGCTTTCGACCGAGAGGATCGAAACGTTAATAGAGCCAAACTACGCTGCCCTACCAACTCCTTCTGGGCTTCGATGAACTGAAGCAGGTCGCTGTCGAATCTTGCATAACTCTTTGTTTACCAAGGAGTTTTCCGTTTCGACTGCGCCGGAAGTGGGGCGAATTATAGACTTCCAGAATCTGCCGTCAACCTTTAATTTTGCCTTTCTATCAATTAGTTAGAGCTGATTAAAAAACCATCAAACCTGACGCCTTTTACGCGTCTATATAGAAGAGACTACTTAGATAACACCCAACGCCCTCAATGAGGCCACATTCGCCGCCCCCAACCCCAATACGTCCTGCAACACCCGTTCGGTGTGCTCTCCCAATAGAGGAGGCGCACTACGGTACTCCACAGGCGTCTTGGACAACCGGATCGGACTAGCAACCTGAGGCACCGCCCCCGCCAATGCATGAGGCAACGCGATGGCCAACCCCCGCGCCTTGACCTGCGGGTCGGCAAACACCTGCGCCAGATCATTGATAGGCCCACAAGGTACGCCAACCTGCTCCAGCAGCGAGACCCACTCAGTCGTCGTCTTGAAGACCGTAGCCTGGCGAATCAATGGGATCAGCTCCGCACGATTAGCCACCCGCAGCTTGTTAGTAGAGAAACGCGGATCATCTGCCCACTGCGGCTGCCCGGCCACCTCTGCAAACTTGCGGAACTGTCCGTCATTGCCCACGGTCAGGATGAAATCACCATCGGCAGTAGGAAAGTCCTGATAAGGCACGATATTAGGATGAGCATTACCAAGCCGCTTGGGCGCCAATCCTGTCGTCAGGTAATTCATGGCCTGGTTAGCCAGACACGCCACCTGAACATCGAGCAACGCCATATCGATATGCTGCCCACCGTCCTCATGATCCCGATGAGCCAGCGCTGCCAGGATCGCCACAGTCGAATAAAGCCCCGTGAGAATATCAGTCAACGCCACGCCAACTTTCACCGGCCCTGCGCCATCATCCCCCTCGGCTCGACCGGTCAGACTCATCAGCCCACCCAACCCCTGGATCATGAAGTCATAACCCGCACGCGTCGCGTATGGCCCCGTCTGGCCGAAGCCCGTGATCGAGCAATAGATCAACTCTGGATTGGCCTCCTTGAGCGACTCGTAGTCCAGCCCATACGCCGCGAGACCACCCACTTTGAAGTTCTCGATCAGGATATCGGACTTGGCCGCCAGATCGCGCACCAGCTTCTGCCCTTCAGGCCGCGTGAAGTCGATAGTCACCGACTCTTTATTGCGATTGGCCGACAGGTAGTACGCCGCCTCGCTGGTATTTTCACCATTGGCATCTTTAAGGAAGGGCGGCCCCCAGGCGCGCGTATCGTCACCGTTACCGGGCCGTTCGACCTTGATGACCTCAGCCCCTAGGTCAGCAAGGATCTGCCCGGCCCAGGGGCCCGCGAGCACTCGCGATAAATCCAGTACCCGCAGGTGGGAAAGCGCGCCCATGCCCATGCTCCTATTAATAGAACGCCTGAAGACCGGTTTGCGCACGCCCCAGAATCAAGGCATGCACGTCATGAGTACCTTCATAGGTATTCACCACCTCCAGGTTGACCAAGTGTCGCGCCACCCCGAACTCATCGGAGATACCGTTTCCACCCAGCATGTCCCGCGCCATACGAGCGATGTCCAGGGACTTGCCGCAGGAGTTGCGCTTCATGATCGATGTAATCTCGACCGCCGCCGTGCCCTCATCCTTCATCCGCCCCAAACGCAGGCAACCTTGCAGGGCGAGGGTGATCTCGGTCTGCATGTCGGCGAGCTTCTTCTGGATCAACTGGGTAGCCGCCAATGGACGACCGAACTGCTGACGATCAAGGGTGTACTGGCGAGCGGTGTGCCAGCAGGCCTCGGCAGCGCCCAATGCGCCCCAGGAGATGCCATAACGCGCTGAGTTAAGACAGGTAAACGGCCCCTTCAAACCACGCACGTCCGGGAAGATGTTCTCTTCCGGCACAAATACATTGTCCATGACGATTTCGCCGGTGATGGAGGCGCGCAGACCGACCTTGCCGTGAATCGCCGGAGCACTCAGCCCTTTCCAGCCTTTCTCCAGGACAAACCCACGTATATCGCCGGCATCGTCTTTGGCCCACACCACAAATACGTCAGCAATCGGGCTATTGGTGATCCACATCTTGGCGCCGGTCAGGCTGTAGCCGCCATCCACCTTGCGCGCACGCGTAATCATCGCGCCTGGATCGGAACCGTGGTCAGGCTCTGTCAGACCAAAGCAACCAATCCACTCACCCGACGCCAATTTCGGCAAATATTTCTGCTTTTGCGCCTCAGTACCAAACTCGTTGATCGGCACCATCACCAGGGAGGACTGCACACTCATCATCGAGCGATATCCGGAGTCGATTCGCTCCACTTCGCGAGCAATCAGCCCGTAGCTGACGTAGTTCAAACCACTGCCGCCGTACTGCTCGGGAATCATCGCGCCGAGCAAGCCGGTTTCGCCCATCTCACGAAAAATGGCCGGGTCGGTCTTTTCATGGCGGAAAGCTTCAAGCACACGAGGCGCCAACTTGTCCTGAGCGAATTGCTCAGCACTGTCGCGCACCATGCGCTCTTCTTCGGTGAGCTGTTGATCCAGCAGAAGTGGATCGATCCAATTGAAGCTTGCCTTGCCAGCCATGAATAAGTCCTCGTGAAGAAAATCAGAAGTCGTGCACTGAGCCTAGGCCGTACATACCCGCAGAGCAAACGAGGTTTCTGCATAGGCTTGTGCTAATTTATCACTTCGTAACCATCGCAAAAGGCGCAGAAGCGCTTTATAAGTGAGCACAAGGTACATGCGCAGAAAAATCCCCAGCACCACCGCCCTTGTCAGCTTTGAAGCCGCAGCCCGTCACGAGAGCTTTACCAAGGCGGCGCAGGAGCTTTCCATCACCCAAGGCGCTATTTGCCGACAGATCGCCAGCCTTGAGGATTTTTTAAGTGTCGAGCTGTTTCGACGCTCACGACGCGGAGTGAAGCTGACCGAAGCAGGATTGTCTTACAGCCGTCGAGTCGCGACGCAATTGGATGCCGTGGAGCGCGATACCTTGTCCGTGATGGGGCAGCAGGGCACCAACGTCATTGAGCTGGCCGTGGTACCCACCTTTGGTACGCAGTGGCTGATTCCCCGCCTTAGAGACTTTCAATGCCAGCACCCGGAAGTCACGGTGAACCTCACTAACCGCACACGCCCCTTTTTGTTTGCCGATACCGAATTCGATGCCGCCATCTACTTCGGTGATGCCGACTGGTCAGGGACCGAATCTCACAGGCTGATGGGAGAAAACCCCGTCCCCGTCTGCAGCCCCAGGCTGCTGGGCGCGCGGTCCCACTTCAGCCCCCAGGAAATCGCAGAGTTGCCGCTGCTTCAGCAGACCACTCGACCCTATGCCTGGCGTCAATGGTTCAACGCCCAGCAGTTGAATGTCCCCCGCGACATGACAGGCCCTCGTTACGAGCTATTCTCGATGTTGTCCCAGGCTGCCATGCATGACATGGGCATTGCGCTGATCCCACCGTTCCTTATCCAACGAGAGCTGGCAGACAAAGCCTTGGTGGTCGCAAGCCTTGAGGCACTGAGTAGCTCGAAGGCTTATTACTTGATGATTCCAGAGCGGAAAGTCGAATCCGCATCGTTGCGTGCATTCAGGGATTGGCTGATCGACCAGTCAGAACGTTACAGCCCCAACGCTTAAAGGCTAAAGAGCCAATACTGACTTTGTAGTCAGCTAGATGATAGCCCTACAGATATATGTATATGTCGCTTTTAAGCAAACTGTACCGATCGCACAACAATAAGGCTCAAAGCCATGATCCTCATGGCGTCCAGCGACTATTGCTGCCCAATATCCGAGCATTCACACCAACCATGGCAATGAACTACAAAAACGCACGAAACCATTTAATCCATTGTATTTAAACAAGTTATATCTTTATGTTGCGACAATCAGTCACAGGATGACTTGTAGTTAATTTTTCGTCACCCGTCATAATTCCTTGAAGGCCGTAAAGTTCGCCTGCAAAATGCCGCGCCCCGCTGTCATTTCAGCGGGATCGTGCTGATCGGCCGCCCCAGATGCGCCACTCACGGTGCGCTGGCCTTTTTACAATAAGATCAAAAGCAAAAAGATCATGCAGGAGATTTGACGTGCACATTGGTGTTCCTCTCGAAACCCAGACCGGTGAAACGCGGGTGGCTGCCACCCCGGAAACCATCAAGAAGCTGATCGGCCAGGGCCATAAGGTCACTGTACAAAGCGGAGCGGGTATTAAAGCCAGCATCGTCGACAGTGCCTATGAAACGGCAGGTGCAACCATTGGCAGCGCCAGCGATGCATTTGGCGCGGAGCTGATCCTCAAAGTGGTGGCCCCCAGCGACAGCGAACTGACGCTGATCAAAAGCGGCACCGTGTTGGTGGGCATGCTCAATCCGTTCAGCAACGAAACCATCGCCAAACTGGCCGAGCAGGGCATCACAGCCTTCGCGCTCGAAGCCGCGCCGCGAACTTCACGGGCCCAGAGCCTTGATGTGTTGTCGTCCCAGGCCAACATCGCCGGTTACAAGGCCGTGTTGCTCGCCGCTCATCACTACCCACGCTTCATGCCAATGCTGATGACCGCCGCCGGTACGGTAAAAGCCGCACGCGTGCTGATCCTCGGCGCTGGCGTCGCGGGCCTGCAGGCCATCGCCACGGCGAAACGTCTGGGGGCAGTGATCGAAGCGTCTGACGTGCGCCCGGCCGTGAAGGAGCAGATCGAATCCCTCGGCGCCAAGTTCGTCGACGTGCCCTACGAAACCGATGAAGAGCGTGAATGCGCCGTCGGCGTCGGCGGTTACGCGCGACCGATGCCGAGCAGTTGGATGCAACGCCAGGCCCTGGCCGTGCACGAACGCGCCACGCAGGCGGACATCGTCATCACCACCGCCCTGATCCCGGGCCGCAAGGCACCGACCTTGCTCAGCGCCGAGACCGTCGCGCAAATGAAGCCCGGCTCGGTGGTCATCGACCTTGCCGCAGCCCAAGGCGGCAACTGCCCGCTCACTGTCGCCGACCAAGTGGTGGTGGAGAACGGTGTGACCATCTGTGGCCCGACCAACCTCGCCGGCGCGGTCGCCGCCGACGCCTCGGCCCTGTATGCGCGCAACCTGCTGGACTTCCTGAAGCTGGTGTTCACCAAGGACGGGCAGTTTGAAATCAACCTCGAAGACGACATCGTCGCCGCGTGCCTGATGTGCCGCGACGGCCAAGTCATCCGCAAAAACGCCTAAGCAGGGATTCAGACGATGGAAGAGCTTATCTCCCCCGGTATCTACAACCTGATCATCTTCGTGCTGGCGATTTATGTCGGTTACCACGTGGTCTGGAACGTTACCCCCGCACTGCACACGCCACTGATGGCGGTGACCAACGCAATCTCGGCGATCGTGATCGTCGGCGCCATGCTGGCCGCTGCGCTGACCGTGACACCACTGGGCAAGACCATGGGCACCCTGGCCGTGGCCCTGGCGGCAGTCAACGTGTTCGGCGGCTTCCTGGTGACCCGCAGGATGCTTGAGATGTTCAAGAAGAAAGCCCCGAAAGTAAAAGAAGAGGCGCCGAAGTAATGAGCATGAATCTTGTCACGACGCTTTATCTGATCGCGTCGATCTGTTTCATCCAGGCCCTCAAAGGCCTGTCGCACCCGACCACTTCGCGGCGCGGCAACCTGTTCGGCATGCTCGGTATGGCGCTGGCGGTACTCACCACCGTCGGCCTCATCTATAAGTTGGGCGCGGAGCTTGCCACCGCCGGCATCGGCTACGTCATCGTTGGCCTGCTGATCGGCGGCACCGCCGGTTCGATCATGGCCAAGCGCGTGGAAATGACCAAGATGCCGGAACTGGTCGCCTTCATGCACAGCATGATCGGCCTGGCCGCGGTGTTTATCGCCATTGCCGCCGTGGTCGAACCGCAATCCCTGGGCATCGTCAAACACCTGGGCGATGCGATCCCTGCCGGTAACCGCCTGGAGCTGTTCCTCGGTGCCGCCATCGGTGCCATCACCTTCTCCGGCTCGGTGATCGCCTTCGGCAAGCTGTCGGGCAAGTACAAGTTCCGCCTGTTCCAAGGCGCACCGGTACAGTTCGGTGGTCAGCACAAATTGAACCTGGTGTTTGGCCTGGCCACGCTGGGCCTGGGCCTGACCTTCATGCTCACCGGCAACCTTACCGCCTTCGCGCTGATGCTGGCCCTGGCCTTCGTGCTGGGTGTGCTGATCATCATCCCGATCGGCGGTGCCGATATGCCGGTGGTGGTGTCGATGCTCAACAGCTATTCGGGCTGGGCAGCGGCAGGGATCGGCTTCTCGCTGAATAACTCGATGCTGATCATCGCCGGTTCCCTGGTGGGCTCCAGCGGCGCGATCCTGTCCTACATCATGTGCAAGGCGATGAACCGCTCCTTCTTTAATGTACTGCTCGGCGGTTTCGGCAATGCGCCGGATGCCGGTGCCGCGGCCGGCTCGAAAGAAGCGCGCCCGGTGAAATCCGGCTCGGCCGACGACGCCACGTTCCTGCTGACCAACGCCGATACCGTGATCATCGTGCCGGGTTACGGCCTGGCGGTCGCCCGAGCGCAGCATGCGCTTAAAGAGTTGACCGAAAAACTGACCCATCGCGGCGTCACCGTGAAGTATGCGATCCACCCGGTGGCCGGCCGTATGCCCGGACACATGAACGTATTGCTGGCCGAAGCGGAAGTGCCATACGACCAGGTGTTCGAGATGGAAGACATCAACTCCGAATTCGGCCAGGCCGATGTGGTGCTGGTGTTGGGGGCCAACGACGTGGTCAACCCGGCGGCGAAGAACGATCCAAACTCGCCGATTGCCGGCATGCCGATCCTGGAAGCGTTCAAGGCCAAGACCATCATCGTCAACAAGCGCTCGATGGCCAGCGGCTATGCCGGCCTGGACAACGAGCTGTTCTACCTGGACAAAACCATGATGGTTTTCGGCGACGCCAAGAAGGTTATCGAAGACATGGTCAAGGCCGTCGAGTAACACTGCGCCAGCGCAATACCCGAAACCCTGGCCTCCAGTAGGCTAGGGTTTTTTATTGCCGCATGAAAACCGACCAAAGGCCCTAAATCACTGCCCGGCATTCGACCATGGTAGCGGGCCGAAAACTTTTGAAATCACTAAACTGCGCACCTTGCCTCCGTATCTCGAGATAACAATCCATGTACCGTGATCGTATCCGCTTGCCTTCGCTGTTGAACAAGGTCATGAGCGCGGCTGATGCCGCCGCACTGATCGAGGACGGCATGACCGTCGGCATGAGCGGCTTCACCCGTGCCGGTGAAGCCAAGGCCGTCCCCCAAGCACTGGCCGAGCGCGCCAAGATATCGCCGCTGAAAATCACCCTGATGACCGGCGCCAGTCTGGGCAACGACCTCGACAAGCAACTGACCGAAGCCGGCGTGCTATCGCGACGCATGCCGTTCCAGGTCGACAGCACCCTGCGCAAGGCGATCAATGCCGGCGAGGTGATGTTCATCGACCAGCATTTGTCGGAAACCGTCGAGCAACTGCGCAACAACCAGCTCAAGCTGCCTGACATCGCCGTGATCGAAGCCGTTGCGATCACTGAGCAAGGTCATATCGTGCCGACCACTTCCGTGGGCAACTCGGCCAGTTTCGCGATTTTCGCCAAGCAAGTGATCGTCGAGATCAACATGGCGCACCACTCGAACCTGGAAGGTCTGCACGACATCTACATTCCGACCTATCGGCCGACGCGCACGCCGATCCCGCTGGTAAAAGTCGACGACCGCATTGGCAGCACCGCGATCCCGATTCCGCCGGAGAAGATCGTCGCCATCGTCATCACCAACAAGCCCGACTCGCCTTCCACAGTGTCGTCGCCGGACGCCGAAACCCAAGGCATCGCCAGCCACCTGATCAACTTCCTCAAGCAGGAAGTGGACGCCGGCCGCATGACCAATAAGCTCGGCCCGCTGCAGGCCGGGATCGGCAACATCGCCAACGCCGTGATGTGTGGCTTGATCGATTCGCCGTTCGAAGACCTGACCATGTATTCGGAAGTGCTGCAGGACTCGACGTTCGACCTGATTGACGCCGGCAAGCTGACCTTCGCCTCCGGCAGTTCGATCACCTTGTCGGAGCGGCGCAACAGCAATGTGTTCGGCAACCTGGAGCACTACAAGGACAAACTGGTGCTGCGTCCACAGGAAATTTCCAACCACCCGGAAGTGGTTCGTCGCCTGGGCATCATCGCGATCAACACCGCGCTGGAATTCGACATCTACGGCAACGTCAACTCCACGCACGTGTGCGGGACCCGCATGATGAACGGGATTGGCGGCTCGGGCGACTTCGCTCGTAACGCTCACCTGGCGATCTTCGTCACCAAGTCGATTGCCAAGGGTGGGGCGATTTCCAGCGTGGTGCCGATGGTCAGCCACGTCGACCACACCGAGCATGACGTCGACATCCTAGTGACCGAGGTCGGCCTCGCTGACCTGCGTGGCCTGGCGCCACGTGAGCGCGCACGGGTAATCATCGACAACTGTGTGCATCCAGACTACCGCGACGCGCTGAACAAATACTTCACCGCCGCTTGTGCGATCGGTGGTCACACCCCGCACATCCTGCGTGAAGCCCTGAGCTGGCACATCAACCTGGAAGAAACCGGGCACATGCTCAAGGATTGATCGTTACACAACCGAGCTGATGCCCACACAGTTTCATCAGCTCGGTTGAATCACCCCTCCTTTTTTAAAAAACTGTACTGCTGTACCGGTCTTTTCCTACCGTACTATCCTACAAACTCCTGCCAAACAGCCTTTTTTGCACCGACTCAGTGCGGACAGGTACAGTTGCCCCGTTTCCGTACAGTACAGCCTCTATAAACAGTTAACTGGTCCCTCACAATACAGGTGAACTGTATCTAGAGAGTCTTGTGCGGGAGGAGGATCATGGGCACCAGTTAAACCACTACCTAATCCCGCCACAAGCGGAAGGATGTCATCATGGAACGTACACTCAGTTCCGAACTGTTCTCTGACAAAGCTGTAAACAACCACGCTGCCCTGCCTTTCCGCGTTCTTGCCAACCTGATGTTGTGGCAGCGCCGCATCTCCAGCCGCCACCAACTGGCTCGCCTGGATTCGCGTCTGCTGGCTGACGCAGGTATCAGCGAAGCTCAACGTTACGAAGAGCTGAGCAAGCCTTTCTGGCGCTGATTGGCGCTCGCTGGCACTGACCCACGGGTCCACAGCCAGCACTGATTTGTTAAACAAAGCCCGCCCCGGGAAACCGGAGGCGGGCTTTGTCGTTTCTGGGATTGAGCATTCAGCAGAGGAAACAGAGGCGGAACATACGAACAGATACAGTTTACGAATCATAAAAATAGAGCAGTACAATTTTATGTCGACAAATCGGTTTCGGTCGTTCTGAAGTGACCAGGCAGTCAAGAGACTTTCCGAACGGATAAACGGCGGCTTAATATCCCGCCATTACGTGGCGAGCCGTGTTGGAGGCGCGTCTGATCCCAAAGGCTGCCTTGCGCCACCTTATTTGTTCATCTACAGGAGTCATCCCATGTCCCGTCTTCGCCTGCTGAGTGCTGCTGCTCTGTTGGTCCTGGCTGCCAATGCCAATGCCAGCAGCTTCCTTGTGACCACTGACTCCATCGTCGGCGCACTGAAGGCCACTTCCGACGCCAGCTCCGACGCCACTTCGTCCCTGCGTGACAACAAGATCGTACGTGCCGCCCGTGACGACGCGGCCAGTTTTGTCGCCAGCGAAGGCGCCATCCGTGGCGTGAAACTGGAAAGCGCACTGGCCCAGATCCGCCACCAAGCCCCGCAACTGAGCGCCGCGACCGACACACAACTGGCCCAGGCCATCCTGGCTATCTGAATCGCAACGTCGCGGGAGCGTCGCCACGCTCCCGCGACGCCGCCACTGGCTCTCGCCCAGGCATTGCGCTAGCCTTGGCGCTCGCTTCCAGTTGTCGAATCCCATGGTTTTTTCATACCGCCTGTTAATCGTTCCAATGCTGCTTACTGCCTGCTGGTCGCCATTGGCTTCGGCTTTTGACGTGACTATCCAGAGCACCGTCTCGAGTGCGTACGCCACCAGTAAAGTGACCTCCGCACCCTTCGACAAAAAAGTTGTATTGGCCGCCCGGGACGACGCTGCCGCTTTTATCGCCACTGACGGCCAATGGCGCGGCGCACGACTGGAATCAGCGTTGGATTATCTGCGTCGCACCCAACCAAAACTTAACGCCAGCGACCTTGAACTGGCGCAAGCAATTCTCGTCCAATAATCACCTTTGTATTTCGGAGTCATTCCATGCGTAGCCCGCTGATCGCCGCCACCCTTGGCCTGCTGTTGTTGGCCGACGTTGCCCAGGCGCATACCCTGGTGGCCACCAGTAACATCATTGTCCGCGCCTCAGGCCGTACCATTGATTTCACCTCGGACACCACCACCTCCATCCGCGACTCCAAAGTCGTGCGCGAAGCCCACGATGACGCCGCCAGTTTCGTCGCCACCCACGGCGAGATCCGTGGCGCACAACTCGAAGCCGCGCTCGACACCCTGCGGACTCGCTTGCCGGAAGCCCGCGACGCCAGTGACCAGACCCTCGCCGAAGCCATTCTCGCTCTGTGAGGCGCCTTGTCGCCTGGCTCCTGGCCGGGATTGTGCTGCTGTGTGCCAGCGCAGCCCAGGCCGGCCTGCAACTGCGGCTCAAGACAGAAGGCTTGAGCCCGGCCGAGCAGCAGGCCAGCCAGGCATTGCTCGATGAGGCGATGCGCGCCTTGCCGCCGCGCTTTATCGAGCAGCTTGACCGGCGCATCGATGTCGGCTGGACCGACAAGATGCCCGACAACGCTTACGGCCAGGCGTCCCTGGTGTCCGAGCTGGACCTCAATAGCAACCTCCTCGCCAGCCTGACCGACGGCAGCGCCGCCACCCGTAAAACCAATCGTCCCCATGGCACCGTGCGCCGGGAAATGCTCGCCACCGTGCTACATGAACTGACCCACATCTATGACCGTGCACGTTTGTGGCCCAACGATGAGCGCGCGCTGATACGGCGTTGCAGCCGTCAGAACAGCATCACCGGGTTGATCGGCCTGCCGGATCAATGCCGTGGCCAGAATGATCGACGCTTCACCTTCAGCGATGATCCGCGCCTACTGGACCTGGCCGGCTGGCCGCAATATGTCGGCCGTCGCGGTGAACGCGAACAGCACAACCGCCAGGTCGCACGCAGCCCCGACATCTACGAAACCACCAGCCCGCTGGAGTTCGTCGCGGTCAACATGGAGTACTTCCTCCTCGACCCGAGCTACGCCTGTCGTCGCCCTGCGCTGTTCCGCTACTACAAGGATCACTTCGGTTGGGCGCCGCCCAAGCAGGACACCTGCGCCAAGACCTACGCATTCCTCAACGCCGGTAACGATTTCGCCAAGACACCGCTGGGCCACGTCGACCCGGAGCGCGTCTATGAAATCGACTACCTGCTGGCCGAAGCCAACCAGAACCTGGTCAGTCGCTGGGGCCACAGCATGTTGCGCCTGGTGATCTGCGCGCCCGGTCGCCCACGCGGTCCGGATTGCCGGCTGGACCTGGATCAACACCTGGTGTTGTCCTACCGCGCCTTCGTCGGTGACGTACAGCTATCGAGCTGGGACGGCCTGGTGGGCAAGTACCCGTCACGGCTGTTCGTGTTGCCATTGGCGCAAGTGATCGACGAATACACCAAGACCGAGCTGCGCGGCCTCGCGTCCGTGCCGCTGAAACTCACGCGCCAGGAAATCAACGACACCGTCGAGCACGCCGCCGAAATGCACTGGAGCTATGACGGCAACTATTACTTCCTGTCCAATAATTGCGCGGTCGAAAGCCTGAAGCTGTTGCGCAGCGGTAGCGCCAACCCGCAATTGACCGGGCTGGACAACATCACGCCCAATGGCCTGCTGGAAGTGCTGCAGGCCCGTGGCCTGGCCGATACCAGCGTACTGAATGACAAGCGCGAGGCGATGCGCCTGGGCTATCACTTCGACTCGTTCCGAGAGCGCTATCAAGCGATGTTCGACGTGCTGCGCAAGCACCTGCCGATCAAACAGACCCAGGTCGAAGACTGGTTGTCCCTCAGCGCCGCGGAGCGCCGTCAGTGGTTCGACCAGGCCGACCTGCGCACCAGCGCCGCCCTGTTGCTGCTGGAACAGGCGAGCTTTCGCAAGCAGTTGATGCTGGCCCAGGACGAAGTCAAACAACGCTACCTCGGTGCCCGCGAACTGAAAAACGGCGGCATGGAGAAAGCCAACGCCACGCTGCAACAAATCCTCGCCAACAGTGGCTTCCTCAGCCGTCCGGCGGAACTGCTGGGCAGCGGCGGCTATGGCCTGCCGCAACCGTCGGAGTCCAAGCGCCTGGAATCGGAAAGCGCCGAACGCCAGAAACAACTGCAGTCGCTCACTGGCGAGTTGGATAAAGAGGTGAGGGCGCTGCTGGACCCTTCCCGCGCCGCCGAAATCGCCGCCTGCGAAGCCAACCTCAAGCAGGTGGGCGAGCATCTTCGGTCACTGCATAAAGCCGCCGGCGGCCTCGAACTGCCGTAGCCGCCGCCGAGCACCTCCTATCGCCTGTTTGCCCAGCGAAAGCTGGCTGAAAGCTTACGCGTCTAGGATCGCCCCCACTGCCGGCAACAGACCGGCTGTTAACAACAACAATGGTGATTCCCGATGTCCGCCCGTACCCGCCTGTTCGCCCCCACTCCACCCGTACGCCTGGTGCCTTTCGTTCTGCGCTGACCCCACCCGGTTCGCCATTCCCTAGCCGCGCTACGCCTGGAGTATTCCTATGCTGACTTTCCTTGGCTTTGCCATGGTCATCACGTTCATGTTCCTGATCATGACCAAGCGCCTGTCCGCGCTGATCGCCCTGATCATCGTGCCGATCCTGTTCGCGCTGTTCGGCGGTTTTGCGCCGAAGATCGGCCCAATGATGCTCGAAGGCATCACCAAGCTCGCGCCGACCGGCGTGATGCTGATGTTCGCCATTCTCTATTTCGCCCTGATGATCGACTCCGGCCTGTTCGACCCGGCCGTGCGCAAGATCCTCAAGATGGTCAAGGGCGACCCGCTCAAAGTCTCGGTCGGCACCGCGGTGCTGGCCCTGGTGGTGTCACTCGACGGTGACGGCGCCACCACCTACATGATCTGCGTGGCCGCCATGCTGCCGCTGTACCAGCGCATCGGCATGAGCCCGCGGATCATGGCCGGCCTGATCATCCTCGCCGGCGGCGTGATGAACATGACCCCTTGGGGTGGCCCGACCGCCCGTGCCGCCAGTGCACTGCATGTGGACCCTTCGGATATTTTCGTCCCGATGATCCCGGCCATGGCTGCCGGTGTGCTGGCGATCCTGGTCATCGCTTACCTGTACGGCAAGCGCGAACGTGCACGCCTGGGCGAACTGCATCTGCAAGGCGACGAGATCGACCACAGCGAGATCAGCGTCTCGCAATTCCCGGACGCTCGCCGTCCCAAGCTGATCTGGTTCAACGGCGCCCTGACCCTGGCGCTGATGTGCACACTGATCGCCGGCCTGCTGCCGCTGCCCGTGTTGTTCATGGTGGCGTTCAGTATCGCGATGATCGTCAACTACCCATGCCTGCAACAGCAGAAAGACCGCGTCGCCGCGCATGCCGGCAGCGTATTGGCGGTGGTCGGGCTGATCTTCGCCGCGGGGATCTTCACCGGCATTCTGTCGGGCACCGGCATGGTCGATGCCATGTCCAAGAGCCTGCTGGCGGTCATTCCTGAAGCCATGGGCCCGTACCTGGCCGTGATCACCGCACTGGTGAGCATGCCGTTCACCTTCTTCATGTCCAACGATGCGTTCTACTACGGCGTACTGCCGGTACTCGCCGAGGCCGCCAGCCACTACGGCATCACCGCCGTGGAAATGGCCCGCGCATCCATCGTCGGCCAACCGGTACACTTGCTCAGCCCGCTGGTGCCGTCGACTTACCTGTTGGTCGCCCTGGCCGGTATCGAGTTTGGCGATCACCAACGCTTCACCCTGAAGTGGGCAGTACTGGTGTGCCTGTGCATAATGTTCGCCGCGTTGCTGATGGGGATTTTTCCGCTGTTCAGCACTCTATAATCGTACCGACTCACTCACCGCGCGGCGCTGCAGCTTGCGCGGTTTAACATTTGCTCAAAGGAATACACATGGAATGGCTGACCAATCCGGAAATCTGGATTGCCTTCTTCACCCTGACGGCCCTCGAGATCGTTCTGGGCATCGATAACATCATCATGATTTCGATCCTGGTCAGCCGCATGCCCAAGCACATGCAGGCGCGCACCCGGATCTTCGGCCTGGCCCTGGCCATGGTCACACGCATCCTGTTGCTGCTGTCGATCACGTGGGTCATGCGCCTGACCGACGACCTGTTCGTGGTTTTCGGCCAAGGCATTTCCGGTCGCGACCTGATCCTGTTCTTCGGTGGTTTGTTCCTGCTGTGGAAAAGCTCCCAGGAGATGTACCACGCCCTGGAAGGTGAAGACGAAACCCACGAGGAGCCGAAGGGCACCGGTGGCAAATTCATCTACACCATCATCCAGATCGCGATCATCGACATCGTGTTCTCCCTCGACTCGGTGATCACCGCTGTCGGTATGGTGTCCCACGTACCGGTGATGATCGCGGCGATCGTGGTCGCAGTACTGGTGATGATGCTGGCTGCGGGCACCATCAGCGAGTTCATCGACAAGCACCCGTCGCTGAAGATGCTGGCGCTGTCGTTCCTGGTGGTGGTGGGTACCGTGTTGATCGCTGAATCTTTCGATGTGCATGTGCCTAAAGGCTACGTCTACTTCGCCATGGCGTTCTCGCTGGCAGTGGAAGCGGTGAACATCAAGATGCGTACCGCCATCGCGAAAAAGAAAAAACAGCAGGACCCTGTGAAACTGCGCAAGGACATCCCGGGCCAATAACCCCGTCCCCGCACCCTCACACCCCCTGTAGGAGCGAGCTCGCTCGCGAAGAACCCAAAGACACCGCATCAACCCAGGCAATACGCGGTATCACTGACGTTTTTCGCGAGCCAAGCCCGCCCCACATATGACAGTTTTGTTTCAATCCCCACTTTAGCTATGCGATGCTGGCGCACAGCCCATTCGCCAACTACAGCTTAAGTACAAGACGTAGAACGGCACGCGGCAATTCTCATTGGCTCCGATGGGAGCCCACCCACACGGGGGGCCGAGCATGCTGACCTTGCTCAATCTGCTTTCCGCCGTGACCCTGCTGATCTGGGGCACGCACATCGTCCGTACCGGCATCCTGCGGGTCTACGGTTCCAACTTGCGTCAAGTCATCGGGCAGAACATGTCCAAGCGCTGGTTGGCGTTCGTCGCCGGTATCCTGGTGACGGCCATGGTGCAGAGCAGCAACGCCACCGCGATGCTGGTGACTTCCTTCGTCGGCCAGGGCCTGATGGGGCTGATGCCCGCCCTGGCGACCATGCTCGGGGCCGATGTCGGTACAGCGCTGATGGCGCGGGTGCTGACCTTTGACCTGTCGTGGCTATCGCCGCTGCTGATCTTTCTCGGGGTGATCTTCTTCCTGTCGCGCAAACAGACGCGGGCAGGGCAGTTGGGCCGGGTCGGGATCGGTCTCGGGCTGATCATCCTGGCGCTGCAATTGATCGTCGAAGCCGCCGGGCCGATCACCCATGCCCAGGGCGTGAAGGTGCTGTTCGCCTCATTGACCGGCGACATTTTGCTCGACGCGCTGGTCGGCGCCTTGTTCGCGATGATTTCCTACTCCAGCCTCGCCGCCGTATTGCTCACCGCCACTCTGGCCGGTGCCGGCGTGATCGGCTTGCACGTGGCCATCGGCCTGGTGATCGGCGCCAACATCGGCAG
Source organism: Pseudomonas sp. MPB23 (assembly GCF_046605395.1). Classification (NCBI taxonomy): domain Bacteria; kingdom Pseudomonadati; phylum Pseudomonadota; class Gammaproteobacteria; order Pseudomonadales; family Pseudomonadaceae; genus Pseudomonas; species Pseudomonas sp. MPB23. Next base: position 720,156 of record NZ_CP176771.1, read on the forward strand.
CGGCGTGCTGGCCTTTCTCAGCACCAGCATGCAGAACGCGGCCGGTCGCCAGGTGGCCCTGGGCAGCCTGTTGTACAAGCTGATCGGCCTGTTGCTGATCATCCCCGTGCTCGACCCACTGGTACTGTGGATGGACGGCCTGGACTACAGCGCCCAAGGCATGGTCATCACCTTCCACTTGCTCTACAACGTCAGCCGCTGCCTGATCCTGCTGCCCACCATTGGTCCGATGGCCCGCATCTGTGCGTGGCTGCTGCCGGAACGCGAAGAGACCACTGGCACAACCAAGCCTCGTCACCTGGACCTGACCGCCCTCGCCACACCCAGCCTGGCACTGGCCAACGCCGCGCGGGAAACCCTGCGCCTGGGCGACCTGATCGACAACATGCTCACCGCCATGCAGGAAGTGTTGCGCGGCAAACAGACCGCCATCACCCAGGAAATGCGCAGCCTCAGCGACGACGTCGAGGCGCTCTACAGCGCGATCAAACTCTACCTGGCGCAAATGCCCCGCGAAGACCTCAGCGAACAGGACAACCGCCGCTGGGCCGAAATCATCGAGCTGGCGATCAACCTGAAACTGGCGGGCGACCTGATCGAACGCATGCTGCGCAAAGTCCAGCAGCAGAAAACCTCCCAGCGCCGTCAATTCTCGGAAGTGGGCCTGGAAGAACTCACCGGTCTGCACAGCCAATTGATCGCCAACCTGCGCCTGGGCCTGTCGGTATTTCTCAGTGGCGACCCGGAAAGTGCCCGGCAGTTGCTGCGCGAGAAGCGTCGCTTTCGCGCCCAGGAACGCCGCCTGGCTCACGCCCACGTCAGCCGTTTGCAACGCAAGATCGTACAAAGCCTGGAGACCAGTTCCCTGCATCTGGAACTGATGGCCGACATGAAACGCTTGAACTCGTTGTTTTGCAGCAGTGCTTATGTAGTGTTAGAAACGTCCGACACCGGCGCGCTCTCCACCGAAGATATTGCCGACATCACACATTCGCCCTGAACGTAAGATGGCCCGTGAAGTCAGTTAAAGCTGACCTCACTCGCCAGGAAGCCAGTTATGCGTCGCCTGTTATTCGCCTGCCTGCTCATGGGCTGTGCCCATGCCTTTGCCTTTGACCGCCTGCAAGTCGAGGGCTACACCTTGCCCAACGGCCTGCAATTGCTGCTCAAGCCGGGCACCGAGCGTGGGCACGTGGCGATCCGCCTGGTGGTGGGCGTCGGCCTGGATGACTTCCCCTGCGAAGACAAAGAACTGCCGCACCTGCTCGAACACCTGCTGTTCAGCGGCCTCGACGGCGGCGGCGAAGCCGACCTGGAAGACCGCATGCAAGCCCTGGGCGGCGAGTGGAACGCCTACACCAGCAATGCCGACACCACCTTCGTGATCGAGGCGCCCGCGCAGAACCAGCGCAAGGTGCTCGACCTGCTGCTGGCAATCCTCACGCGCACCGAGCTGACCGACGCCACTGTCAGCGCGGCCAAACAGGTGGTCGAGCGCGAAGACGGCGGCCATTACTCCCACCTGCAACGCCTGCTCGACCGCCAGGATCTGGGCCACACCGCCAGCCATCAACTGGCCGTCGAACTGGGGCTTCAATGCGTCGAACGCGCCGAGGTCGATCACCTGACCCTCGACCAATTGAAGAGCCTGCGCACACACTGGTACGCCCCCAACAACATGACCCTGATCATCGTCGGTGACCTCGACAAACTGCTGCCGGCCTACCTGGAACGCACCTACGGCCAGCTCAAACCGGTAGAGCCCACCGAGCACTTGGCCCTGCCGGAAATCCAGCACGCCGCCGCCGGCCGCCGCGACCTGATCCGCGGCTGGCTGGGCGACAACGCCAAACTGCACTGGCTGTTCCCCGAGCCGGTGCTCGACGACCAGCACGATGAGACCTACGACCTGCTCAAGGATTACCTGGATTGGGCGCTGTACCGTGAACTACGCCTCAAGCATGGTTTGTCCTACGGGCCAAGGAGCGAACGCGAAGTGCTCGGCGGAGTTGGTTTCCTCAGCCTGAATGCCGACCTTGAGCGGGAAAACCTTCCCGAAGCCGAACAGGCGCTGCAAGACCTCAAGACCCAACTGCTCGACAACGGTCTTGACCCCGCCGTCTTCGCCCGCCTGCAACAAGCCGCCATCGCCCGCCAGGCCTGGGCCGTGCAGGGCAACAGCGCGCTGGCCGACTATTACTGGAGCGCCTCGGGCGACTATGACAACGGCCACTTCAGCGACCCGGTCAAACGCATCAAGGCCGTCAGCCTGGCGCAAACCAACCAGGCCATGCGCGAGCTGTTCAAGCAACCCGGCTACTGGCGCATCGAGAAACCGCTGCTGAGTGACGACATGCTCAGTTGGATCGGCGCCGGCGTACTCGGGCTGATTGCCATTGTGTTGATCGGCGTGCGGATTTATCGCAAACGGATCGCGTAATCAGGCACCGAACCCAGGGCTAAGACGTTATTCTGTGTAGGATTTTTTCCTACCAAGACTGTGAACCGCCGAATGCCGAACCTGACCCACTACATCCAGCGCGTCCTCGAACTGATGAAGCGCTATCCAGGGGTGATTGCACTCGGCGGTTTTATCTCCGGTGTGTGCAGCTTCATTCTGGTGGACCGCCAGCAGGGCATGGCCAGTTGGATCGCGGTGATCATGTTGGTGAGCTGGTTGTGGCTGATGCTGGAAAACAGCTTCACCCAGTTGTTCACCAAGGTCTTCAAGCGCGAAATCCCCGAACCGCTGCTGCGTTACGCGACCCAGATGATCCACCAGGAAAGTCTGTTTTTTGTATTGCCGTTCTTTTTCATCACCACCGCCTGGAACAGCGGCCAGTCGATTTTCACCGGCTTGCTCGGCGCGGCCGCACTGGTGTCGATCATCGACCCGCTCTACTACAAGTGGCTGGCACCCAAACGCTCGCTGTTTCTGGCGCTGCATACCCTGACCTTGTTCGCCGCGCTGCTCACCGCGCTGCCGATCATCCTGCACCTGACCACCGCCGAAAGTTACAAACTCGCCCTCGGCGTCGCCATGGCGTTGTCGATTCCGAGCCTGGCGGTGAGCTTGCCGCTGCGCAGCATCAAGGGCTGGGCCATGCTGCTGGGGGTCACGGCCGCCATTGGCTGCGCCGGCTGGTTCCTGCGCAGTTGGGTACCACCGGCCACCTTGTGGATGACCGAAGTGGCCATCAGCACCCAACTGCAAGACCGCACCCCCGGCGATGACCTCAAGGAAGTCAACGCCAACCAGTTGCGCAGTGGCGGGCTGTACGCCTACACCGCGATCAACGCCCCCCGTGGGCTGGATGAGCGGATCTACCACGTGTGGAAATTCAACGGCAAAGAGGTCGACCGCATCGCCCTGGATATCCACGGCGGGCGCAAAGAGGGCTACCGCGCCTGGACCCACAAACAGAATTTCCCGGGCGATCCGCTAGGGCGCTGGCAGGTTCAGGTGTTGACGGAAGACGGGCAGGTGATCGGCGTGCTGCGCTTCAAAGTGACTGACACAGCACAGACGGACAACCCAAAGTAGGCCGGATCGTGCTATTACGTAGGAATTGTGGATAGCCAGACAAGCTTGGAGCTTATGACCAGTAGTACGACGGCCGGCGCTGCCCATCTCGATACGTCCACCGCTCCTCCGTTACTCAGGATTACGGGGGACTGGACGCTTGCCCACTACGCCAGCCTGAAGAAGCTGTCGGACAAGCTCGACGGAAAATACGACGCCGGCGCGCGCATCGACCTCAACGGCCTCGGCGCCCTGGACACCGCTGGCGCCTCGCTGCTGGTGGAACTGCTGGGGCCGACCCGTATCGAGCAATCCGCCGAGCAGACCGATTGCAGCTTGTCCACCGCCGACCGCGCACTGCTCAAAACCGTCTATCGCTCACTCAATGATTTCTGCGTACCGGAAAAAGCGCCGGAAGAAGCCGCCGGCATCCAGTTGCTCGCGCGTATCGGCCGCGCCGTGGATGCCGTCTGGCAGGACAGCAAACAACTGCTGGGCTTTATCGGCCTCATCTTCGAGACCTTCGCCCGCAGCCTTTTCCGGCCCAAGCGCTGGCGCGTGACGCCGATGGTTGCGCATATCGAGCAGACCGGCCTCGACGCCGCGCCCATCGTCGCTTTGCTGACCTTTCTGGTGGGCGCCGTGGTGGCGTTCCTCGGCGCCACAGTGCTCAAGAACTTTGGCGCGACGATTTTTACCGTGGACCTGGTAGCGTTTTCCTTCCTACGGGAATTCGGCGTCTTGCTGACGGCCATCCTGATCGCCGGCCGCACTGCCAGTGCCTTTACCGCACAGATCGGCTCGATGAAGGCCAACGAAGAAATCGACGCCATCCGCACCCTGGGCCTGGACCCGATGGAGCTGCTGGTCTTGCCCCGCGTGCTGGCGCTGCTGGTGTCGCTGCCAATGCTGACGTTCCTAGCGATGCTCTCGGGGATTGTCGGCGGCGGGGTGGTGTGTGCGCTGACCCTGGATATTTCGCCGGCGATGTTCCTCTCGCTGCTGCAATCGGACATTGGCGTGAAGCATTTCCTCGTGGGCATGGTGAAAGCGCCGTTCTTTGCCTTCCTGATCGCCGCCATCGGTTGCCTGGAAGGCTTCAAGGTCAGCGGCAGCGCCGAGTCGGTCGGCGCCCACACCACCTCCGCCGTGGTGCAATCAATCTTTGTGGTGATCGTGCTCGACGCGGTCGCCGCGCTGTTCTTCATGGAGATGAGCTGGTGAGTCGCCTGCCCCGAGCGCCCAGCGAGGCGGTGATTGAAGTGCGTGGACTGTGCAACCGTTTTGGCAGCCAGAGCGTGCACGAGAACCTCGACCTGGATTTGTACAAGGGTGAGATCCTCGCGGTGGTCGGGGGCTCCGGCAGCGGCAAGTCGGTGCTGTTACGCAGCATCGTCGGCCTGCGCCGGCCCAGCGCGGGCGAGGTGCGGGTGTTCGGCAAGAACCTGTCGAGTCTGCCCGAGCAGGAGCGTTCCCTGGTGGAGCGACGCTTTGGCGTGTTGTTCCAGAAGGGCGCGCTGTTTTCCTCGCTGACCGTGACCGAGAACGTCGCCCTGCCGCTGATCGAACACGCCGGCCTGAGCCGCGCCGACGCCGAGCACCTGGCGGCGGTCAAGCTGGCCCTGGCCGGGTTGCCGCTGTCGGCGGCCGATAAATACCCGGCGTCGCTGTCCGGCGGCATGATCAAGCGCGCAGCCCTGGCTCGCGCGTTGGCGCTGGACCCGGACATCCTGTTTCTGGATGAGCCCACCGCCGGCCTCGACCCGATCGGCGCGGCGCAATTCGACCAACTGATCCTGACCCTGCGCGACGCGCTGGGCTTGAGCGTGTTCCTGGTCACCCACGACCTGGACACGCTGTACACCATCACCGACCGCGTGGCGGTGCTGTCGCAGAAGAAAGTGCTGGTGGCCGACGCCATCGATGTCGTCTCGGAAACCGACGACGCCTGGATTCACGAATACTTCCACGGCCCCCGTGGCCGCGCGGCATTGGATGCCGCTCAATCGCTCAACGAGGTATGACATGGAAACCCGAGCCCATCATGTGATGATCGGTCTATTCAGCGTGATCGTGGTGGTCGGCGCGATGCTGTTTGGCCTGTGGCTGGCCAAGTCCAGCGTCGACACGGCCTTCCAGGATTACGAAGTGATCTTCAACGAAGCGGTCAGCGGCCTGTCCCAGGGCAGCTCCGTGCAATACAGCGGGATCAAGGTCGGCGATGTCATCAGCCTGAGCCTGGACCCCAAGGACCCGCGCCGCGTGCTCGCACGCATCCGCCTCTCCGGCCAGACCCCGATCAAGGAAGACACCCAGGCCAAGCTGGCCCTGACCGGCATCACCGGTACGTCGATCATCCAGCTCAGCGGAGGTACGCCGCAAAGCCCGAAACTCAAGGGCAAGGACGGCGAACTGCCGCAAATCATCGCCTCGCCATCGCCCATCGCGCGCCTGCTGAATAACAGCAATGACCTGATGACCAGCGTCAACCTGCTGCTGCATAACGCCAACGAGATGTTCTCCCCGCAGAATGTCGAGCGCCTGAGCAACACTCTGGACCACCTGGAGCAGACCACTGGCGCCATCGCCGACCAGCGCGGCGATATCAAGGTGGTGATGCAACAACTGGTGCAGGTGAGCAAACAGGCCGGTGCCGCCCTGGAACAGACCACCGCGCTGATGCGCAATGCCAATGGCCTGCTCAGCGATCAAGGCAAGCAAGTGTTCGGCAGCGCCGAGCAAGCGATGAAATCCCTCGAACAAAGCACCGCGACCATCAACACCTTGCTGACCAACAACAAGGACTCGGTGAACAGCGGCATGCAAGGCCTCAACGAACTGGCGCCGGCCGTGCGCGAACTGCGCGAAACCCTCGGCTCGCTGCGCGCCATCTCCCGCCGCCTGGAAGCCAACCCCAGCGGTTACCTGCTGGGCAGCGACAAGAACAAGGAGTTCACGCCATGAAGCGTGCTTACCGACTGATCGCCCCTGTAGCGCTGGCCCTGGTCAGCGCCTGCTCGATCTTCCCCAAAACCGAGCCCTCGGACGTATACCGCCTGGCGTCCGCCCAGACGACCAACCGAGCCACGCCGGTGACCTGGTCGCTGCGCGTGAACAAGCCGCAGACCAGCGAGTTTCTCGACAGCCCGCGTATCGCCGTGGTGCCCAACGGTGACCTGATCAGCAGCTACGCCAACTCACGCTGGAGCGATCCGACGCCGGTGCTGCTGCGCAACCGCTTTATGGATGGCTTCCAACGCGATGGCCGGGTGACGCTGCTGAGTACCGACGACACCAATCTGCAGGCCGACTATGAGTTGGGCGGGCAATTGCAGGCGTTTCAGAGTGAATACCGGGGCAATGCGCTGGAGGTGGTGATTCGCCTGGATGCACGCCTGGTACGTGGGCGCGATCAGCGGATCGTCGCCAGCCAACGCTTTGAAATCCGCCAACCGGTGAGCGATACCAAAGTCCCGGCGGTCGTGGCCGGGTTTGGGCAGGCAGGGGATCAATTGAACAAGCAGGTGGTGGATTGGGTGGTGGCGCAGGGCAACAGTGCGTCGAAGGGCTAGGGCGGGAGCAAGCCCCCACAGTTGACCGTACTCATCCTGACGGAATGCGCTCAAGTGTGGGAGGGGGCTTGCTCCCGATAGCCTTCCAAGCCTTTAACCAAAGAACCAGTAGCACACCGAAATCGCCGCCACCACACCGGCAAACTCAGCCAGCAACGCGCACCCCACCGCATGCCGCGCCCGCTGGATGCCCACCGAGCCGAAATACACCGCCAACACATAGAAGGTGGTCTCGGTACTGCCCTGAACCGTCGCGGCCACCAGCGCCGGGAAGCTGTCGACGCCCTGGGTCTGCATGGTTTCGATCAACATCGCCCGCGCGGCACTGCCGGAGAACGGCTTGACCATCGCGGTCGGCAGCGCGTCGACAAAGCGCGTGTCCATGCCGGTCCAGGCCACCACATGGCGAATGCCTTCGAGGCCAAAATCCAGCGCCCCGGATGCACGCAACACGCCCACCGCGCAGAGCATCGCCACCAGATACGGCAGCAGGTTCTTGGCAACGTCGAAGCCCTCTTTGGCGCCTTCGACAAACGCCTCGTACACCTTGACCTTGCGCAACGCGCCGATCAGCAGGAACACCATGATCAGCCCGAACAACGTCAGGTTGCCGAGGATCGACGACAGCCCGGCCAGCGCGGTCGCCGACAAGGTCGCCAGCAGCGCCATGAACCCGCCCAACACCAGCGCACCCGGAATCAGGTACGCCAGCACCACCGGATCCCACAGCCGCAGGCGCTGCATCACCGCCACCGAGAGCAAGCCCGTCAGGGTCGACGCGCTGGTGGCCAGCAGGATCGGCAGGAACACCAGCGTCGGGTCGGCCGCGCCTTGTTGGGCGCGGTACATGAAGATGGTCACCGGCAACAGCGTCAGCGAGGACGCGTTGAGCACCAGGAACAGAATCTGCGCGTTACTCGCGGTATTGGGGATCGGGTTGAGTTCCTGCAGCGCCTTCATGGCCTTCAGGCCGATGGGCGTGGCGGCGTTGTCCAGGCCCAGGCCGTTGGCGGCGAAATTGAGGGTAATCAGGCCGATGGCGGGGTGGCCGGCGGGCACTTCCGGCATCAGGCGGCGGAACAGCGGGCCGAGGGCCTTGGCCAGCCAGTCGACGATCCCGGCCTTTTCAGCGATGCGCAAAAAGCCCAGCCATAACGTCAGGGTGCCGAACAGCAGCACCATCACTTCCACCGACAATTTGGCCATGGCGAAAATGCTCTCCACCATCGCCGCAAAAATCCCGGCGTTACCGCCGATCAGCCATTGCGCCAGTGCTGACACCATTGCCACGACAAAGAAGCCAAGCCACAGGCCATTGAGCATCAGTTGAATCCCCCGAAAGATGGGCCGAATGATAGCGGGGTCGGCAGAAACGACAAACCCCGGATTTCCCGGGGTTTGTTCGCATCACGCCGACATCAGCCGCGGCTGGTCTCACCGACCGGCAGCGCTTCTTTGCTGCGCCAGTGCGGCAGGGAGTTCCAGTAGCGCTCGCCCTTGGCGTCGTCGTACATGCCTTCCCAACGGGAGATGACCAACACCGCCAGGGCATTGCCGATCACGTTGAGCGCGGTACGCGCCATGTCCATGATGCGGTCGACACCGGCGATGAACGCCAGGCCTTCCAGCGGAATGCCGACACTGCCCAGGGTGGCCAGCAGCACCACGAAGGACACGCCCGGCACACCGGCGATGCCTTTGGAGGTGACCATCAGGGTCAGCACCAGCATCAGTTGCTGACCGATCGACAGGTCGATGCCATACAACTGCGCGATAAAGATCGCCGCAATGCTCTGGTACAGGGTCGAACCGTCGAGGTTGAACGAGTAGCCGGTCGGCACCACGAAGCTGCAGATGGCCTTCGGCGCACCGTAGGCTTCCATCTTCTCGATCACACGTGGCAACACGGTTTCGGAACTGGCGGTGGAATAGGCCAGCACCAGCTCATCCTTGAAGATGCGCATCAGCTTGATCACCGAGAAACCGAACAGACGGGCGATCAGGCCCAGGACCACAAAGGCGAAGAACAGGATGGCGACATAAACCAGGATCACCAGCTTGGCCAACGGCAGCAAGGAGGCGAAGCCGAAGTTGGCGACGGTCACCGCGATCAGCGCGAACACACCGATAGGCGCGTACTTCATAATCATGTGGGTGACTTTGAACATGCTTTCGGACACGCCCTGGAACATCGTCACCAGCGGTTCGCGCAGCTCGGGCTTGAGGCTCGACAGGCCGAGGCCGAACAGCACAGAGAAGAAAATGATCGGCAGCATCTCGCCACGGGCGACGGCGGCGAAGATGTTCGACGGGATCAGGTTGAGGATGGTCTGGACGAACGCATGCTCATGCTGCACTTCGGCCGCGGTCGCCTGGTACTTGGAAATATCCACGGTACCCAGGGTACTCATGTCGATACCGGTACCCGGATGGAAGAAGTTGGCCAGCAACAGGCCGACCACGATCGCGATGGTGGTGACGATCTCGAAGTAAAGAATGGTTTTGACGCCGATGCGACCGAGCTTTTTCGCGTCGCCGACCCCGGCAATACCGACGATCAGCGAGGAGATCACAATCGGGATCACGATCATCTTGATCAGGCGGATAAAGATATCGCCCGCGGGCTGCAGCACATTGCTGATCCACCAGGCCTTTTCAGCACTGAAATGGTTGAGCACTGCACCGATTGCGATCCCCAACACCAGACCGATGAGGATCTGCCAGGCGAGGCTTAGCTTTGCCTTCTTCATGTCATTACCCTTACTTCAAGTGGACCTAAGGCAAATGCGCCCGCTGCAACGCTCGGAAGCGAAAAAGTGTGTGCATCTGCCTCCATGGAAGGTCACCGCAGCGTGGCCGAAATGGCTTACTGGCAGGCGAAAAAAGGCGCAACTATTCCCATGCAAGGGAGCGACGTCTAATGCCGTAAACGCCTACCCTATGCCGAATCGGCATGACTTTTTTTGATAATAACTGTCCGAACGGTCAGTTCAAATGCGACATTTTGCCTGGCAGAAATGCCGTTAACCGGCCATTTCAGGCTTTCGCAGAGATTTTGCGCGACTTCGGGCCATTGGTAGAAATGTCTGGCAATTCAGAGTGCTGGCGTCAGAAATGTCCTATGGCGCAGACAAAACTTTCTCGATAGATGGTCGCTCGGACACACCAGGTAATGGTTGGGAACGTGTGAAAAGCCAATTCTCGACTAAGAACGGCATAGAGGTAGGAGAGCGGGGTCATAAGCTCGCCGCAAGTTCAGCAAGCGTGAGGGCTTGTGAACTTGCGTCGCAGCTTTTTTGCCTGACCCGGCCCTTGCGCAGGCACTCCCTGTACCCGTAGGTCACGCCGATCCAGTTGATCAGAGCAACCCGGCCCCCTGGTCATGCATCACTCTTGGCGAGCGACGCAGACAGAAAGAAGCGAGGGGCTTCTTTCTATAGATGCTGGTCCCGTTGATGACAGACGCATCAGACGGCACCTAGTACCAATTCGGATCTTTCTTCAGTTGCTCCATCAGCAACTTCTGCATGCCTGCGTCCGGCTTACCGATAAAACGGTAATCGGCGTGCCGTGTAGGCGACTTGTCCGCCGGCAATCCCGCCGGAACTTCCACCAACATGGCGTAGGCATCTTCCTTGTCGAAGCTAAAGGCGACGATCAGGCGCTTGTTCAGGCACGTGTCGGCAGTCTCGCAGAGCGGCCCGACCAAATACGTGTCGTCATCTTCTTCCACCGCATTCATTTGCTCGGCCGTACCCGACAGGTTCATCACCCATTCCGGCAGGCGCTCTTCTTTCTTCACCACGCTTTGCCAGGTCTCGCGGTATTGCGGGTCCGCGCTAAGCAGTTCGTTGGCCCGGGATTGGCCGTCGTTGGCGGCCATCGCCAGGCCGCTGCCGCCCAGGAGCAGGGCGGCAACCATGGCTTTAAAGGAAGGGGTCATGTTCAGCCTCGGCCGCGACGACCAAAGAAGAACGATGCGATGAACATCACCAGGAAGACGACAAAGAGAATCTTGGCGATACCCGTGGCGGTGCCCGCGATACCACCGAAGCCCAGGACTGCAGCCACAATGGCGATGATCAGAAATGTGATTGCCCAACTCAACATGGTGATTCTCCTTACGCTTCTATAAGAGGTAACAGCGGTAGTGCCGTACGGACGCTCAATACAAGCGTCCGATTTTGTTGCCTAGAAAACCCAACGTTCTTGGGTGGGCAGCTCGCCCAGGGTCGAATCCTGGTCGGCCACTCGTAGTTGCTTGGCAGTCACGCGGGCAGAAACGCCACCAACGGAACGGCGCTCAATGGAGCTGAAGTGAGTCTGGGTCGTCACCGGGCGTTCGAACGACGGGGCGTGCTGCTGACTCGACTGCCAATGCTGCAGTTGCTGGCCGGCAATCAGCGTGACCATCAGCGCCAGGCTGGCAAACAGGCCTTGCTGCAAGCGCAGTGGCGATAGACGCAGTTGGCTGGGGCTGTGGCGAGTCATGCTGATGTTCTCCCGCGTTCTGATTATTCGTTGGGGAAGCTATTGCAGAGCGCATGCCAGCTTTTTTGCAAAATAAATATTAATAAAATCAATGAGTTAAATATAAGCGGTTTGCCATTCACCTAGCATCCTGCACGATGCCCCCCCTGCGCGCCGTGCGAATTGCACGATGGCCAGTGGTCGGATCAAGGGACATAAAGCGGATATCGAGTTGCCGAAGTGGCAAGAAGGTATGAAAACGCCAGTCGCACGGGCTTTGTAGGAAGCGAGACACATACGTGCACGACGCTTCTTTTTTTAGATCAGAATGAACCATGCAACTTGCCCGATTATTCCGGGACTAAACACCATCATTCATAGTTAAGGAGCGCGGGACAGATGGAATCAGCCAAGGAACTTCAAGGCCGCATTCTTTTAGTGGATGACGAATCCGCAATCCTCCGCACCTTCCGTTATTGCCTGGAAGATGAAGGCTACACCGTGGCCACCGCCAACAGCGCCGCCCAAGCCGATGCGCTGATGCAGCGCCAAGTGTTCGATCTGTGCTTCCTCGACCTGCGCCTGGGTGAAGACGATGGCCTGGTGGTGCTGGCCCAGATGCGTATCCAGGCACCCTGGATGCGCGTGGTGATCGTGACGGCCCATTCGGCGGTCGATACCGCCGTGGACGCGATACAGGCCGGCGCCGCCGACTACCTGGTCAAACCCTGCAGCCCCGACCAACTGCGCCTGGCCACCGCCAAGCAGTTGGAGGTGCGCCAACTCTCCGCGCGCCTGGAAGCCCTCGAAGGCGAAGTGCGTCAGCCGAAAGACGGCCTCGATTCCCACAGCCCGTCGATGATGGCGGTGCTGGAAACCGCGCGCCAGGTGGCCGGCACCGATGCCAACATCCTGATCCTGGGCGAGTCCGGTACCGGTAAAGGCGAACTGGCCCGCGCCATCCACGGTTGGAGCAAGCGCGCGAAGAAATCCTGCGTGACCATCAACTGTCCGTCGCTGACAGCAGAATTGATGGAAAGCGAGCTGTTCGGTCACAGCCGCGGTGCCTTTACCGGCGCCAGCGAGAGCACCTTGGGCCGCGTCAACCAGGCGGACGGCGGTACGTTGTTTCTCGACGAGATCGGCGACTTTCCCCTTACGTTGCAACCCAAGTTGCTGCGTTTTATCCAGGACAAGGAATACGAGCGCGTGGGCGACCCGGTCACCCGTCGTGCCGATGTGCGCATCCTCGCCGCCACCAACCTGAACCTGGAAGACATGGTGCGCGACGGCCGCTTCCGCGAAGACCTGCTCTATCGCCTCAACGTCATCACCTTGCACCTGCCGCCGCTGCGCGAACGCAGCGAAGACATCCTGACCCTCGCCGACCGCTTCCTGGCGCGCTTCGTCAAGGAATACGCGCGGCCGGCACGCGGCTTCAGCGATGACGCACGCGAAGCGCTGCTGAACTATCGCTGGCCGGGCAATATCCGCGAGCTGCGCAACGTGGTGGAACGCGCCAGCATTATCTGTCCTCAGGAAAAAGTCGAAATCAGCCACCTCGGCATGGCCGAGCAGCCGACCAACAACGCCCCGCGCATCGGTGCGGCGCTGAGCCTGGACGAACTGGAGAAAGCCCACATCGGTGCGGTACTCGCCACCAGCGACACCCTGGACCAGGCCGCTCGCACCCTCGGTATCGACGCGTCGACCCTGTATCGCAAACGCAAACAGTACAACCTGTGAGCGGTACCCTATGAAGCTCGCGATGACACTGCGCACTCGATTGTTTCTGAGTATCTCAGCGCTGATTACCGTCGCCCTGCTCGGATTGATCCTCGGTCTGGTGAGCGTCATGCAGATGGCCAAGACCCAGGAGTCCTTGATTCGCAGCAACTTCATCACCCTGGACCTGGGGCTCAAGCTGCGCCAGAGCCTGGGCGACCAGTTGATCATGATGCTGGAGCAGCGCCCCGATCCCGAGGCGCTGAACATCGCCAAGCAGCAATACTTCGACCTGCTGGACCAAGGCATCACCCATGAACAGCGCAACGGCCAAGGCACCGGTTTCAGCCAGGCCAGAGGCCAGTATCAGGCTCTGCTGGAAGCGTTTGACCAATCCCAGCAACCGTCGCCGCCACCGGGCAGTAAGGAAAAACTCACCGAAACCTTCAATGTGCTGCGCAACGGCCTGATCGACGAACACAAGCAGGCGTTGGAAAACATCAGCAACAGCGAACACAAGTCCCGCGAACGCGCCTTGCTGATCGCCGGCCTGCTGGGGTTGGTGGGGCTCGCGGTGCTGATCATCGGATTTGTCACCGCCCATGGCATCGCCCGACGGTTTGGCGGGCCGATCGAAGCGTTGGCCAAAGCGGCGGACAAGATCGGGCAGGGTGACTTTGAAGTGACGCTGCCGATCTCTTCGGCGGCCGAAATGAACCAGTTGACCCGGCGCTTCGGCATCATGGCCGAGGCCCTGCGCCAGCATCAGGCGACCAACATCGACGAACTGCTGGCCGGCCAGCAGCGCCTGCAAGCCGTGCTCGACAGCATCGATGACGGCCTGCTGATGATCGACCGCGAAGGCCGCCTGGAGCACCTCAACCCTGTCGCACAGCGCCAATTGGGTTGGGATGAAGAGCGTCTCGGCCAGGGCCTGGGCGAAGCACTGGTACGCCCGGAACTGGACGAACAACTGCAACTGGTGCTGCGTGGCGGCAACCTGGAACGGGCCCCGGAGGACCTGGAAGTGGAAGTCGAGGGCGAACTGCGCCTGCTGACCTACAGCCTGACGCCCGTCAGTCATACCCAGGGGCATATTCTCGGCGCGGTGATGGTGCTGCATGACGTCACCGAACAACGCGCCTTCGAACGGGTGCGCAGCGAGTTCGTGTTGCGCGCCTCCCATGAGCTGCGTACGCCGGTGACCGGTATGCATATGGCGTTCGGCTTGTTCCGCGAGCGCGCAAAGTTTCCCGCCGACTCCCGTGAAGCGGACTTGCTGGATACGGTCAATGAAGAAATGCAGCGCCTGATGCAGTTGATCAACGACTTGCTCAACTTCTCGCGCTACCAGAATGGCCTGCAGAAACTGACCTTGGGGCCCTGCGACGTCATCGACCTGCTTGAACACGCCCGCGCGCGCTTCGTGGAGCAAGCCCATACGCAACATATCGAACTGCTGGTAGAAGCCCAGTCCGACCTGCCGCGACTCTATGCCGATCAGGCACAACTGGAACGGGTACTCGACAACCTGCTGGGCAACGCCCTGCGCCATACCGCCGAAGGCGGACAGATTCGCCTGCAGGCGCGTCGCCATGGTGAACGGGTGATTATCAGCGTCGAGGACAACGGCGAGGGTATTGCCTACGGACAGCAGGGACGGATCTTCGAACCCTTCGTCCAGGTCGGCCGCAAGAAAGGCGGCGCCGGCCTAGGGCTGGCGCTGTGCAAGGAGATCGTGCAATTGCACGGCGGCCGCATGGGCGTGTATTCGCGGCCGGGGCAGGGCACCCAGTTCTATATGGCGCTTCCCTTGTAGGAACCGCCTGTTGCGGCGAGGGCGCTTGCTCCTGCAATCAACGCCCGTTCAAGACCCGCAAGATTGCGGCACTTTCAGCATCCGGCGTGCCATCAAACAGCGACGGGCGGAAATGCATCTGGAACGCGGCGATCACATGACGCGTGGCAACATCCAGCTCACCGGTCTGGGGCGTCTGGTAGCCCAGATGGGCCAACTCTTCCTGGAACCAGGTGATGCTCGGCAGCTCCGTGGCGTATTGCGCCTGGAAGCGCGCAACGGCCTGGGCCTCCGGCCACACGCCCAACCCTTCGGCCGCCAGGCGTTTCCAGGGGAACAACGGGCCGGGGTCCAGCTTGCGCAGTGGCGCGATGTCGCTGTGACCAATGATGTTCTTGGGGTCGATGCCATTCCGCTTGCTGATGTCCTTGAGCAGCACCACCAATGATTTCACCTGCGCTTCAGAATACGGGTACCACAAGCGACCGGTCGGGGTGTCCTTGTAGCCAGGGTTCACAATCTCGATACCGATGGAACTGGAGTTGAGCCAGGTGCGGCCCATCCACTCGCTTTCCCCGGCATGCCAGGCGCGCTGGCTTTCATCGACCAGCTTGTAAATGGTGGCGGAGGCGTCGTCGCCGATCAGGTAATGGCTGCTGACCTGACCATGGGTGAGCAGCGCCAGGGAGCGCTCAAGGCTGGCCGAAGTGTAGTGGACGACCACGAACTGCACGCGGTTGTCGTAGTTCACCGAGGGGTGACGGGTATCGAATCGAGGGCCGCTGGCGCAGCCCGAGAGCAGGAGAAAAACAAAGGCGAAGTACAAGGATTTCATGGCGGAAGGCAATACGCAGAAGAAAGTAATGCAACAGTGTAACGTACCGTTTATGGCGCGGCGGTCAAATTACAAAACGGAACATCTTTTACGCCGCCTGCACCTGGTTGCGCCCTGCAGCCTTGGCCCGATACAACGCCGCGTCGGCACGCTTGAGTGCCACATCGCTGCGTTCTCCCGGCTGGAACTGCGCCACCCCCATGGACACGGTGATTGTCACCGGCTCACCCTTGAAGTGAAACGGACACGCTTCAATCGCCGCGCGCAACACCTCGCCCGCGGCCAGCGCATCCGTCAGCGACGAGTTGGGCATCAGCATTACAAACTCTTCACCGCCAAAGCGCGCAATGAAGTCGCTTGCGCGCAGACGCTTGCGCAGCACGCTGGCGATAATCTTCAGCACCTTGTCGCCGGCCAGGTGGCCATAGCCGTCGTTGATGCGCTTGAAGTGGTCCAGGTCGAGCATGGCCAGCGATAGGCTGTTGCCACGCTGGTGCCAAAGGTTGACCTCCTGATCGAGCCGCTCGCTCCAGGCTGCGCGGTTTGGCAGGCCGGTGAGCGGATCGAGCAGTGCTTTCTGGCGTTGCACCTCCAGGTGCTCCCGATAGCCCTGGGCCTCCTGCTCCATGTTGGAGACTCGTTCGGCCAGCCCCTTCAGACGCGCCGCCACCTCCTGCTCGCGCTGGTCTCGTTGCTGCTGGTGCTCGTCCATGGTGCCGAGCAAACCTTCCAGATGGCTTTCCAATACATGCTTGAGGCTGTCCAGGTCGGCGGCCTCCTGCACGCTGCTTTGCAAGCCGTCGACCTGTTCGCGGATCTGCGTATCCAGCTCCCTGGCGGCGGAACGACTGTCGGCATGGCCGTCACTGGCGATCTGCAAATGCCCCTGGAACGCTTCGAGGCGCTCGTTGAGTTGCTTGAGATACGCCTCGAACTCGTGCTGGCCACTGTCGGTGACAGCCAGCATCAACACCGCAAGGTCATCGAGGATCGGCAACAGTTCGTACCAGTTCAAACCATGGGTCAGACGCTCACGCATGGCTTCGGCCTGGGGCCGATGGCGCTCAGGCAAAGACAGGTCGTCCAGCAGGCCGAGCAGGGTACCTTCGATGTGTTTGGCCACGGAGCTGTAGGAGGGCTCCGGCGAATCCGGTAAGGAATACAGCCCGTCGGACAGCAGCTCATCGGGGTCAGGCTCCTGCGCCTCGAGCACGGGAGGCAGTGACAGGCTGCCGATAACCGTCTCATCGGGCGGCGTATCAAGCTGAACCACAGGCGTTTCGATAAAGGCCGCGAGGGCGCTCTGCGGCGCGGCTTGCTCTGCCTGAGGCGCGTGCTTCTCGGGCTCGACACGTGCGACGGGAACCTCAACAGGCGCCGCCGGAGCCGGAGCCTCGTAGACAAACGTTTCGCTGGCAGCCTCGACATTGGCCGGCGCCGCGGGCTCTGGCTGCGGGGCAACCGGCGCTTGAGACTGTGGCGCAAAGGCGCGCAAGGCGAGTGTCAGTTCCTCGGATTGTTCGGGCACCTGAGGCTCGGTGACCGGCTTGACCTCGACAGGTTGGGGCGCCGGGCTGGCGGCCGACGGGCTTGCAGCGGGCTCAGTCGCCACGTCCTTGGCCCCAAACAGGCGCTGCAACAGCCCTGGCCCGGGGCGTGTGGTTTCTCCGTCCGGTTCGAGGTTATTCAGCGCCTGCCCTTGCAGGCCGCTCAACTCGCTGAGCAGCAAAGGGATCTCGCGGGCCTGGCTGACTCGCCCGTCCAATTGCTTGGCAAAGGTTTTCAGCGGACGCGCGACCTCACGCGGCAGCGGCAGTTTTTGCAATTGGGTGACCAGGGAGGTCAGCGCGGTGTTGATCTGCTCCACCCGGGTTTCGCGACGCTGCTCAGAATCCAGCACGGCTTTTTCCAGGCGCGGCAGCAAGGCGGAAAGGGCCGCATCCATATCGTCCGTACGGACAACGTCACGCATTTCCTTCATGCATTGATCGACCGCGCGGTCGGTACCTTCAGCCGCCAGCGTGCTGCGTACCAGCCCCCGGCGCAGCAGGTCGAGCCGGGCAGCCCAACGGCGTTCGAGCTTCTCTTGTTGCTCGATACTGTGCAGGTATTTTTCTTTCCAGCGCTGGGCGTCGTCGCTCATGCAAGGGGTCCGCGAGGGCCGGGGCTCAACGCGGGCAATGCATCGGCCGTGAGCGAACCCGGCAGACGAATCTCTACCGCGACCGGCAGGTGATCGGAGATGGGCTGCGCCAAAACCTGCACGCTTTCGAGCGTCAGGCTTGGGCTGAGCAGGATATGGTCAAGACAGCGTTGCGGACGCCAGCTAGGGAACGTGGCTTCGACTTGCGGCGCCAGGAGCCCAAGGTCGCGCAATGGGGAGTTCAGCAACAGGTCGTTGGCATGGGTGTTCATGTCCCCCATCAACACCTGGTGCTTGTAATTGCCAATCAGCTCGCGAATGTAGGCCAGTTGCAGGGTGCGGGCTCGCGCCCCCAACGCCAGGTGCATCATCACCACCACCAAGGCTTCAGGACCTTCGCCAAAGCGCACGAGGATCGCCCCCCGGCCCTTGGGGCCTGGCAATGGGTGATCTTCGATGACTGATGGCTTCAAGCGACTGAGCACGCCATTACTGTGCTGCGCCAGGCGCCCGAGGTTGCGATTGAGTTGCTGGTACCAATAGGGGAAGGCACCGAGCTGGGCCAGGTGTTCCACCTGGTTGATATAGCCCGAGCGCATGCTGCCGCCGTCGGCTTCCTGCAGAGCGACCAGGTCGAAGTCATTCAACAGGGTGCCGATCTTCTGCAGGTTGTCGGCACGCCCCTGGTGGGGCAGCACGTGCTGCCAGCCACGGGTGAGGTAGTGCCGGTATTTCTCGGTACTGATGCCCACCTGAATGTTGAAGCTGAGCAGCCGCAGACGGCTGTCCGGCGGCAGGCCCGTGGACGCCAAGTGATGTTCGTTGACCTGCGGATCATGCAGGCCGACAACGCGTTCGGTACCCCAGCGGCGCATGACGAGCCCCTTACTTGGCTGCCCGCTCTTTGGCGATCAACTGGTCGGCGACGTTGAGGGTCTGCTCAGGACCACCGGTGCTGCCCAGGTCGAAACGGTATTTGCCGTTGACGATCATGGTCGGTACGCCTTGCACGCCATAAGCCACGGCCAGTTTCTTGGCCGCTTCGATCTGGCCCTTGATGGCGAAGGAATTGAAGGTGGCCAGGAACTTGTCCTTGTCGACACCTTGAGTAGCGACGAAGTCAGCCATTTCCTCAGGCTTGGTCAGGCGCTTGCCTTGTTTCTGGATGGCGTCGAATACCGCGTTATGGACCTTGTGCTCCACCCCCATGGCTTCCAGGGTCAGGAATAGCTGACCGTGGGCATCCCATGGCCCGCCGAACATGGCCGGGATACGCTTGAAGTTCACGTCGGAAGGCAGTTTCTCAACCCATGGATTGATGGTCGGTTCAAAAGCGTAGCAATGCGGGCAACCGTACCAGAACAGCTCCACCACTTCGATCTTGCCCGGTACCGATACGGCAACAGGGTTGGCCAATTCAACGTAGGTTTTACCGGCTTCAAGCGGCACATCGGCGGCTTGTGCGGTGATGCCGAAGAGGCTGGCAGTGACGAGAGCGGCGCTGAGGATCAGATTACGCATGCTTTACTCCTGGACAAATAAAGTCGCCTCACGCGACCTTTGCTGTGACAGGTCTACGCGGGCATGAGTTCGTTAGTGTAACGGCACCGGCCACAAAAAAGGGCAGCCTGGGCCACCCTTTTTATGCTTGCATCGCGGGATTAATCGAGTGTTAACGTTACTGGGCCAATCAATGCAGACCCTGGATGTAGCTGGACAGCGCTTCGATATCTTTGTCCGATAGTTTGGCAGCAACGTCTGTCATCATTCTGTTGTTGGCATCGCCATCGATGTAGCGAGCCTTCTCGCGGAAGTCCTTCAATTGTTTGGCGACGTATTGAGCGTGCTGACCACTCAGGTGAGGGTAGCCTGCCTCTGCGAGACCACTGCCGTCTGCGATGTGGCAAGCCTTGCAGGCGGACATACCGCCGATAGGCTGGCTTTCAGCGAGCTTACCGCCCTGAAACAATTCTCGACCTTTCTCGACCAACTTCGGATCAGCA
Organism: Pseudomonas sp. MPB23; assembly: GCF_046605395.1. Classification (NCBI taxonomy): domain Bacteria; kingdom Pseudomonadati; phylum Pseudomonadota; class Gammaproteobacteria; order Pseudomonadales; family Pseudomonadaceae; genus Pseudomonas; species Pseudomonas sp. MPB23. The sequence continues at coordinate 740,225 of NZ_CP176771.1, forward strand.
GCTCCCACACTGCCTTTCTGGCTGGAGAAGTACGCAGCGATATCCGCCAGATCCTGGTCGCTGAGGTTGGTCAGCAGGCCGGTCATTTCCAGCACCACACGCTTGCCACTTTTGATGTCGTGCATCTGCTTGGTCAGGTAATTCTCACCCTGGCCGGCCAGTTTAGGGAAGTTCGGCGCCGGGCTATTACCATCCGGTCCATGGCAAGCACCACACACGGCGGCTTTCGCCTGACCCGCAGTAGCGTTGCCTGCAGCATGGGCAACACCGGTGATGCCTAAGGTCAACAGCAGACTCACGATCAGTTTGTTCATCAGCTAATCCAACTACGGCTAAGGGTTTAAGAGTTATCAACCGGGTTTACTCACCATCATTTCAATGATGGCCTGGTAACCCTCGGTCCTGCAGTCCATGCACAAACCACGCGGCGGCATTGCCTTGAAACCCTGAGTCACGTATCGCACCAGCGTCTCCATGCCCTGCGCCAGTCTTGGCGCCCAGGCTGCCTGGTCACCCCGTTTGGAGGCGTTCGGCAGTTGGCCGGCATGGCAAGCCACGCAAACTCGGTTGTACACCACTTCCGGATCCTGTGTAGCCTGAGCGCCGAAAAACGGAATCAGGACACCGATAGCGAGCAACCATCTGGTCATACATCGACCTTTTCAGGGTTTGAGAGCGTTTTGCGTTCTAATGCGCAATAAAGGTCTATCGCTCCCGTGAACTCCGTCCTTCACTGGGACAAAGCACACACAAAATCTGCGGCATTATATACTGGCGCTACTGAAACGGAAACGACACCGCTTGCCGCACCCTTTCTCGGCACCGCCCACATCGGAAATCTCATGCAACTCAAGAACCCCATCCTCGGCCTGTGCCAACAGTCCACCTTCATGCTCAGCGCCGCCAAAGTGGACCAATGCCCGGATGACGAAGGCTTTGAAGTCGCCTTTGCCGGTCGCTCCAACGCCGGTAAATCCAGTGCGCTGAACACCCTGACCCACGCCAGCCTGGCGCGCACCTCGAAAACCCCGGGCCGCACGCAGTTGCTCAACTTCTTCAAGCTAGACGATGATCGACGTCTGGTCGACCTGCCGGGCTACGGTTATGCAAAAGTTCCTATCCCGCTGAAGCTGCACTGGCAGCGTCACTTGGAGGCTTACCTGGGTGGTCGGGAGAGTTTGAAGGGGCTGATCCTGATGATGGACATCCGTCATCCAATGACCGACTTCGACCTGCTGATGCTCGACTGGGCCGTCGCCAGCGGCATGCCGATGCACATTCTGCTGACCAAAGCCGACAAGCTGACCTACGGCGCCGCGAAGAACACGCTGCTCAAGGTGCAGTCGGAAATCCGTAAAGGTTGGGGTGACACGATCACCATCCAGCTGTTCTCGGCCCCCAAGCGCCTGGGCCTGGAAGAGGCTTACACCGTGCTGGCCGACTGGATGGAGTTGGCGGACAAGGGCGCGCAAATCGCGGAATAACTTTTCTGCGGGCAAAAAAAACCCCGGACTTCTTATGGGGAGGGGAAGTTCGGGGTTCAAGTTCCGGACCGCTAGGGCGGGGTCCAGATATCTGCCAACACTTAACACAACATAGGAGCATTGAAGGGCTTCACCACCCATTCAGTAACTCTGAGTAGCAATTCACGGGTTAAGTTCCAGCAGGCTAAAAAAACTATTGGGAATAACCGACGTCGATTTCCGAACTAAAGCACTCTGCCACCACGCCAGGTGGTGGCAAAACCCCGGAATCAGTGAGCTTCGTCCCAGTTATCCCCCACGCCCACGTCCACCAGCAGCGGCACATCCAGTTGCGCGGCAGCGCTCATGTGCTCGCGAATCTTCTCGCTGACTTCTGCGACCAGATCCTCACGCACCTCAAGCACCAGTTCGTCGTGTACCTGCAGGATAACCTTGGCGTCCAGGCCCGAATCGGTCAGCCAGTTGTCCACGCGCACCATGGCTTTCTTGATGATATCTGCCGCCGTGCCCTGCATCGGTGCGTTGATCGCCGTGCGTTCTGCGGCCGCGCGCTCCTGAGGTTTGTTGGAATGGATATCCGGCAAGTACAGCCGGCGCCCGAAGAGGGTTTCGACATAGCCTTGATCGGCAGCCTGGGCACGGGTGCGCTCCATATACTCACGAACCCCGGGATAGCGGGCGAAGTAGACATCGATATACGCCTTGGCCGTCTTGGTATCGACGCCGATGTCCTTGCCCAGCTTCTGCGCACCCATGCCGTAGATCAGGCCAAAGTTGATGGCCTTGGCGCTGCGGCGCTGATCAGAGGTGACCTTATCCAGCTCGACCTTGAACACTTCGGCTGCCGTGGCCGTGTGCACGTCCAGGTTATGGCGGAAGGCATTCATCAGCCCCTCGTCCTTCGACAGGTGCGCCATGATTCGCAGCTCGATCTGCGAATAATCCGCCGCCAGCAGTTTGTAACCCTTGGGCGCGATAAATGCCTGGCGGATGCGCCGCCCTTCAGCGGTGCGCACTGGAATGTTCTGCAGGTTCGGGTCACTGGAAGACAGGCGCCCGGTGGCCGCCACCGCCTGGTGATAGGACGTATGGATGCGCTGGGTACGCGGGTTGATCTGTTCCGGCAAACGGTCGGTGTAGGTGCTTTTCAGCTTGCTCATGCTGCGGTACTGCATCAGCACCTTGGGCAGCGGATAGTCATCTTCGGCCAGCTTGGCCAGCACTTCTTCGGCCGTCGAAGCTTGTCCCTTGCCGGTCTTTTTCAGTACCGGCAGGCCGAGCTTTTCGTAGAGGATCGCGCCGAGCTGCTTAGGCGAACCCAGGTTGAACGCCTCACCGGCGATCTCGAAGGCCTGGCGCTCGAGCTCAACCATCTTGTTGCCCAGCTCAATGCTCTGAACGCCGAGCAACTGCGCATCCACCAGGGCGCCCTGGCGCTCGATGCGCGCCAGCACCGGCACCAACGGCATCTCGATATCCGTCAGCACACTGGCCAGGCTCGGAATGGCTGCCAATTGCGCGAACAGGGCCTGATGCAGACGCAGGGTCACGTCGGCGTCTTCGGCGGCGTAGGGGCCGGCCTGTTCCAGCGGGATCTGGTCGAACGTCAGTTGCTTGGCGCCCTTGCCGGCGATGTCCTGGAAGCTGACGGTGTCATAGTCCAGGTACTTCTTGGCCAGGCTGTCCATATCATGCCGGGTCGCGGTGGCATTCAACACATAGGACTCAAGCATGGTGTCGAAGGCGATGCCGCGTACGATTATGCCCTGAGTAGGGTCGCCGCCGATGGCGCAGTTCGCGAGAATATTCATGTCGAACTTGGCATGCTGGCCGACCTTTAGCTTGGCCGGGTCTTCCAGCAGCGGCTTCAAGGCCAGCAACACGCTATCGCGATCCAGTTGCTCCGGTACGCCCATGTAGGAATGGGTCAGTGGGATGTAGGCCGCTTCATGGGGCTGGACGGCGAACGACACCCCCACCAATTGCGCCTGTTGGGCGTCGATACCGGTGGTTTCGGTGTCGAATGCGAACAATGTCGCGTCGTTGAGCTTCTTCAGCCAGGTGTCGAAGGTCGCCTGGTCGAGGATGGTGGTGTACGTCGCCTCTGCGGGCGCAACGACCACTGCCTCAGTGACCTCTTCGACGACCGGCGCCGCGTCGGTCGACGCCTTGAGCTCCACGCGCCTGGTATCGCGTTGAATCTCTTCGTACCAGCTCTTGAACTCCAGGAGGGCATACAGCTCCAGGAGTTTTTCGCGGTCCGGCTCGATCAGGTGCAGGTCGTCCAAGCCCACGTCCAGCGGTACATCGACCTTGATGGTCGCCAACTGATATGACAGGAACGCCATTTCCCGATGCTCTTGCAGCTTGGCCGGCAACGTCTTGGCGCCCCGGATAGGCAAGGTCGGCACAATATCCAATTGCTCATAAAGCTCTTTCAGGCCGCCATTCACGCCCACCAGCAAGCCGGAAGCCGTCTTGGGACCAATGCCCGGAACGCCGGGGATGTTGTCGGACGAATCGCCCATCAACGCCAGGTAATCGATGATTTGCTCCGGAGCGACGCCAAATTTCTCCTTTACGCCCTCGATGTCCATCGAGCTACCGGTCATGGTGTTGACCAAGGTAATGTGCCCGTCGACCAACTGCGCCATGTCCTTATCGCCGGTAGAAATCACCACCGGCCGGTTGGCGGCCGCGCTGCTGCGGGCGAGGGTGCCGATCACGTCATCGGCCTCCACGCCTTCGACACACAGCAACGGGAAGCCCAAAGCGATCACGCTCTGATGCAGCGGCTCGATTTGCAGACGCATGTCATCGGGCATGCTCGGACGGTGGGCTTTATATTCGGCGTACATTTCATCGCGAAAAGTCCCACCCTTGGCGTCGAACACCACCGCGAACGGGCTGTCCGGATACTGTTTGCGCAGGCTTTTGAGCATGTTCAACACGCCCTTGACCGCACCGGTCGGCAGGCCTTTGGAGGTGGTCAGCGGTGGCAGCGCGTGGAAGGCGCGGTACAGATAAGAAGAACCGTCCACCAGGACGAGGGGTGCTTGGCTCATGAGCAGGATCAACCTTTTCGGCGGGTCTGGCGCTAGAATAGCCGGACCATTGAAAACAGAGGGACAAGGTTATCATGCGTACACTCAATCGCCTGCTGTTGACCGGCCTGATCGCACTCGCTCCGATGGCTGCCATCGCGGCGGACAGCGCCCCGTCGGGTGATCCGGAAGTTACCATTCGCACGGAAGGTGACAGAACCATTCAGGAGTACCGCCAAAATGGTTTCCTGTACGCAATCAAAATTACGAAGAAAGGCTTTCGACCGTATTTCCTGGTGCGCGCGGACGGAACCGATGCGAACTTCATCCGCTCTGACCAGCCGGATATGCTGATCCCGTCATGGAAGATCTTCGAATGGAAATGATTTCTTAACTTCAATTGGCGCCGCGCACTGCGGCGCCCGTACTGGCAGTTTTAACCATGTCTGTGTTCACCCCCCTGGCTCGGCCCGAGCTGGAAACTTTTCTCGCCCCTTATGGCCTCGGCCGCCTGCTTGACTTCCAGGGGATTGCTGCCGGTAGCGAAAACACCAATTTCTTTATCAGCCTGGAGCAGGGCGAGTTCGTCCTGACCCTGGTTGAGCGCGGCCCGGTCGCGGAAATGCCATTCTTCATCGAACTGCTCGACGTGCTCCACGACGCCGACCTGCCGGTGCCTTATGCCTTGCGCACCACCGATGGCGTAGCCCTGCGTACGCTGGCGGGCAAGCCAGCGCTGTTGCAGCCGCGCCTGGCCGGCAAGCACATCAAGGACGCCAACGCGCAGCATTGTGCTCAGGTCGGTGACCTGCTTGGCCATCTGCACCTGGCGACTCAAGGCGAAAAGGTGCTGGAGCGCAAGACCGACCGCGGGCTCGATTGGATGCTCAGCGAAGGTGCGCAGCTGATTTCGCACTTGAACGACACGCAGCAACGCCTGCTGCAGGCTGCACTGACGGAAATCGAAGCCCACAAGGCTGACATCCTCGCCCTGCCACGCGCCAACGTTCACGCCGACCTGTTCCGCGACAACGCGATGTTCGAAGGCACCCACCTGACCGGCCTGATCGACTTCTATAACGCCTGCTCGGGGCCGATGCTGTACGACGTGGCGATTGCGCTGAATGACTGGTGCTCGGACGCCGATGGCTTGATCGACGGGCCACGCGCCCGTGCACTGCTGGGCGCCTACGCGGGCCTGCGGCCGTTCACGGCCAAGGAGGCCGAGTTGTGGCCGACGATGTTGCGGGTAGCGTGCGTGCGGTTCTGGCTGTCACGGCTGATCGCAGCGGAATCGTTCGCCGGGCAGGATGTGTTGATCCATGACCCGGCCGAGTTCGAACATCGGCTGGCGCAGCGGCAGCAGGTCGCCGTCCACCTGCCGTTCGCCCTCTAAAAGACCTGCTCGGTCAAAAAATGTGGGAGCGGGCTCGCTCGCTCCCGCAAGGGTTATGCATTGGCGATCAGAGGGATTCCAGGCAACCGGCCAAGTCATTGCCCAACTTCTCCAGAACCTGTTCGTACCCCTGGGCCGTGGCCGGGGTGTAGCCGCCCAGCGCATCCAGCTCAGCCAGTTTCACCGGCAGCCCGGCGACCAACGTCTCGGCCAGACGCGGACGCAGCGGCGGTTCGCTGAACACACACGTCTTGCCCACTTCCTGCAGACGCGTACGCATCGCCGCCACATGCTGGGCACCCGGTTGCACTTCGGCGGCAACGCTGAACACACCGGTATGCTTGAGGCCATAAGCGTCTTCGAAATAATCGAAGGCTTCGTGGAACACGAAGTACGGTTTGTCACTGATCGGCGCCAGACGGGCTTTCAAGCGCGCATCCAGGGCGTCCAGGCGCTCATCGAAGGCCTTCAGGTTGCTCTGGTAACGCGCCGCATGGCTCGGGTCGGCAGCGCTGAGGTCAGATGCCATGCGCGCGGCGATCACGCGGGCGTTTACGGTCGACAGCCACAAGTGCGCATCCAGGCTGCCGGGGCGGTGATCGTGGTCGTGTTCGTCGGCATCGTCGGCGTGGGAATGGCTATCTTCGGCGAAACGGCGGAGTTTCATGCCCGGAAGGTCCTGCACCGCCACCGTTGTCGCCGTACGACCTTTGAGCACGCGAGGCAGGAAGCCTTCCATGTCTGGCCCGATCCAATACAGCAGGTCCACCGACTGCACGCGCCGTACGTCGGATGGGCGCAACGCATAGTTATGCGGCGATGCACCCGGCGGCAACAACACCTCCGGGACCGCCACACCGTCCTGCACCGCCGCCGCAATCAACTGCAACGGCTTGATGCTGGCCAGCACCTTGACCTCGGCCTGAGCGGCGCCGGTGACGAGCAAACTGGCGACAAATGCGACAAAAACGGGAAAAAGTCGGGACACGATGACCACTCAATGGCGTAGGAACGGGTAACATAATAACGTCTCTATCAAATATCTGTCGCCGCTCATGCCTATAACACCGCTTGCCAGCCGTCCCCATGACCATTCTCACTGCGTGCATACCGCGCTGTCGGAGGCCGACATCCTGTGCGCGCAGAAGGGCTTGCGCCTGACTGCCTTGCGCCGCCGCGTGCTGGAACTGGTGTGGCAGAGCCACAAGCCGCTGGGCGCGTACGACATTCTCGGTGTGCTCAGCGAGCAGGACGGGCGCCGGGCGGCGCCGCCCACGGTGTACCGCGCGCTGGATTTCCTGCTGGAAAACGGCCTGGTGCACCGCATCGCTTCGCTTAATGCCTTTGTCGGCTGCAACCACCCGGAACATGCGCATCAGGGCCAGTTCCTGATCTGCCGCGAATGCCACGCCGCCATCGAACTTGAACAAAAAAGCATCAGCGACGCCATTATCAAGAGCGCCGCAGAGGTTGGCTTCCAAGTCGAAGGGCAAACAGTCGAAGTGGTCGGTCTCTGCTCGGGCTGCCAGGGGGCTTGATGAGCAACGCGTTAATCCGCCTGGAACAGGTAGGGGTCACATTCGCCGGGCAAAAGGTGCTGGATAACATCGCACTGAGCGTGGAGCCGGGGCAGATCGTCACCCTGATCGGCCCCAACGGCGCCGGCAAGACTACCTTGGTGCGCGCCGTGCTCGGTCTGCTCAAGCCCGACACCGGCAGCGTGTGGCGCAAGCCCAAGCTGCGCGTGGGCTATATGCCGCAGAAGCTGCATGTCGATCCGACCCTGCCACTGTCCGTGCTGCGCTTTCTGCGCCTGGTGCCCGGCGTGGACCGCACTCGCGCCCAGGCAGCGCTTCAGGAAGTCGGCGCCCAACAAGTGATCGACAGCCCGGTGCAAAGCATCTCCGGCGGCGAAATGCAGCGCGTCCTGCTGGCCCGCGCCCTGCTGCGCGAACCGCAATTGCTGGTGCTCGATGAACCCGTGCAAGGCGTCGACGTCGCCGGCCAGGCCGAACTGTACAGCCTGATCACCCGCCTGCGCGACCGCCTTGGCTGCGGCGTGCTGATGGTCTCCCACGATTTGCACCTGGTGATGAGCACCACCGACCAAGTGGTGTGCCTGAACCACCACGTGTGCTGCTCCGGCCACCCGGAACAGGTCAGCGGCGACCCGGCCTTCGTCGAGCTGTTCGGCAAGAATGCCCAGAGCCTGGCGATTTACCACCACCGTCATGACCACGCCCATGACCTGCATGGCGCCGTGGTCGACGATCCCGCTGCACCCCACACTCACGTTCATGGAGATAGCTGCAAGCATGGCTGATTTTCTGCTCTACGCCCTGCTGGCAGGCTTGGCTCTGGCGTTGGTGGCGGGCCCGCTGGGCTCGTTCGTGGTCTGGCGGCGCATGGCGTATTTTGGCGACACCTTGTCCCACGCCGCGCTGCTGGGCGTGGCCCTGGGCTTCTTGCTGGATGTGAGCCCGACCATCGCCGTGACCGTGGGCTGCCTGCTGCTGGCGGTGCTGCTGGTGACCCTGCAACAGCGCCAGCCGCTGGCTTCCGACACCCTGCTCGGCATCCTGGCGCCCAGCACCTTGTCCCTGGGCCTGGTGGTGCTGAGCTTCATGCATGAAGTGCGCATCGACCTGATGGCCTACCTGTTCGGCGACCTGCTGGCGATCAGCCCGATGGATCTTTCGTGGATTCTCGGCGGTAGCGCCGCCGTGCTGGTGCTGTTGATAACGCTGTGGCGCCCATTGCTGGCCATCACCGTGCACGAAGAGCTGGCCACGGTGGAAGGCTTGCCCGTGCCCGCGCTGCGCATGGCCCTGATGTTGTTGATCGCGGTGGTGATCGCTGTCGCGATGAAGATTGTCGGCGTATTGTTGATCACATCGCTGCTGATCATTCCAGCCGCCGCCGCCCAACGTCACGCCCGCTCGCCGGAGCAGATGGCGATCGGTGCCAGCCTGCTGGGAATGCTCGCCGTGTGTGGGGGCCTGGCGTTGTCCTGGTTCAAGGACACGCCAGCCGGGCCGTCGATTGTGGTGACGGCCGCCGCCCTGTTTCTGCTGAGTTTTGTCCTGCCCCGTCGAGGGGTGTAGACTTGCTCGCTTTTTGCGCAAATAGAGAGTCGCAGGAATGAAGCTGTTCACCTCCCGTTATCTGCTCCTTGCCGCATTTTCCCTGCTGCTGGGCGCCTGTCAAAATACACCGCCCGCTGCCCCCGAAGCCCCGGACGCTCGTGCTGCGGCCATCGCGCAGCTAGAGCAAAACCTCGCCAGCAGTGAGCTGGCCACCGCCGAAGACCAGTTGGCCGCCTTGCAGGCCCAATCGCCCAACGACCCGGCCCTGGAGGCTTATCAGCGCCAATTGGCCGAAGCCTACCTACAGCGCAGCCAGATCGTGCTGCAAAAAGGTGATGTCAACGCCGCTGCCACCGCCCTGAGCCGTGCCCGCGCGCTGATGCCCAAGGCCCCGGCGCTGACCGGCGGCGTCAACAGCGCCATTACCCACGCCCGCAAAGCCGAGCTGGACAGAGCCGAGGAAGCCCTTAAAGCCGCCGAAGCCAAGCCCGCCGCCAAGGTCATCGACCCCGCCGCACAAAGCACCACCGTCGCACTGAACCTCACCGATATTGACGAACTGCGTCATCAACTGGATGCCATCGCCACCGACGTGGTGAATTACCAGTGCGATGTGAGCATCCAGGCGCCGCGCACCCAGGATTACCCATGGCTGGCCACGCTGCTGACCAAACGGGTGAAGCGCATCGATTCGGACTATGACCTGAAGATCCACCGGCAGATTCTGAAGAATATTCCGGCGCAGATCGTGCTGATTCCGCGCAAGGCGGAATAAAACCATCGGGAGCAAGCCCCCTCCCACATTTGAAATGCATTCCAAGTGTGGGAGGGGACTTACTCCCGATAGCGATCTGAACAACAACCAATGCCTTAAGCCGGAATCGCCTTGGCCTTCGGCTCCCGATCCCAGACCCGGTGCTGTGCAATCGCGGCAAAGAACGCCTTGAACGCTTTGGCATCCGCGCCCACGATCAGCCCCGTATCCACTTCAAGCTTGAGCAGATCGAGCAATGGCTTGGCATCACTGGCAACTGTGATTGCCTTCAAGTGCTTGTAGGCTTCCAGCAGGAAGTGCAACGCAACCCCATCACCGCTCAAGGCTTTCACCGATTCTCTCCCGCCAGGGACAAACACCGCATCAAAGGCAATGGACGGCATGCCTTCCATCGAGGCATCCACCTTCAAGTGCTTGCCATCGGCGGTCGTCACCGGCGCCGAGGTCGGCCCCAACAGCTTGGCATGCGCGCCCTCGGCTTCCAGCGCCTTCTTCAAGGCCGCAATCGCCGCGCCATCTACGCCATTGGCTGCAAGAATCGCCACTTTGCGCGTTTTGATATCGCCGGACAGCAGGTTCACCTGGCTCAACGCCGGCGACGTTTTCAACGACGCCTTGCGCACCGGCACTGTGCCTTGGGTCGGCGCCGGCAAGCCCAGGTTCTGCGCAACGCGCTTGGCCAGTTCCAGGTCGATATTGGCCAGAATTTCGTTGACCTGACGGACGCGGATAAACTCGCGCTCCACCTTGCCCAACTCGAAGCTGTAGGCCGCGATGATGTGCTCCTTCTCGTGGTGGCTCATGCTGTTGAAAAACAGCGTGGCCTGGGAGAAGTGGTCGCCAAACGACTCACTGCGTTCGCGCACCTTGTTGGCATCGACGCGCTCGTAATAGGTTTCAAAACCACCGTCCCGGGCCGCAGGCGGCGTTTCTTTCGGCCAGCCGCCATCAATCGAATTCGGCTCATACGCAGCCCGGCCCTTATCGATCACGGTGCGATGCTGGGCATCACGCTGGCCATTATGGAAAGGCACTACGGGCCGATTGATCGGCAGCTCATGAAAGTTCGGCCCACCCAGTCGGCTGATCTGAGTATCCGTGTAGGAAAACAGACGGCCCTGCAGCAGCGGATCGTTGCTGAAGTCGATACCCGGCACGATGTGGCCAGGGCAAAAGGCGACCTGTTCGACTTCGGCGAAGAAGTTGTCCGGGTTACGGTTAAGCACCATCTTGCCCAGCGGCGTAATCGGCACCAGCTCTTCGGGGATGATCTTGGTCGGGTCGAGCAGGTCGAAGTCGAACTTGTGCTCGTCTTCTTCCGCAACGATCTGCACCCCCAACTCCCACTCCGGGTAGTCGCCGCCCTCGATCGCTTCCCACAGGTCACGACGGTGGTAATCGGTATCTTTACCGGCCAGCTTTTGCGCTTCGTCCCACACCAGGGAGCAGGTGCCGACTTTGGGATGCCAGTGGAATTTGACGAAGCTCGACTGACCTTCGGTATTGATCAAGCGGAAAGTGTGAATGCCAAACCCCTGCATGGCCCGCAGGCTTTTTGGAATGGCACGGTCGGACATTGCCCACAGCACCATATGGGCAGACTCCGGCTGCAGCGAGACAAAATCCCAGAACGTATCGTGCGCCGAGCCGCCGGTCGGAATTTCGTTATGGGGCTCGGGTTTCACCGCGTGGACGAAGTCGGGAAATTTGATCGCGTCCTGAATGAAAAACACCGGCATGTTGTTGCCCACCAGGTCGAAGTTGCCTTCGTCGGTGAAGAACTTCACCGCAAAACCGCGCACGTCGCGCACCGTATCGCCCGAACCGCGCGGGCCCTGTACGGTGGAGAAGCGCACGAACACCGGGGTTTTATGCTCGGGGTTACGTAGGAAAGCGGCTTTGCTCAGCGCTGAATGGTTTTCATAGGTCTGGAAATAACCATGGGCGCCGGTGCCACGGGCATGCACGATGCGCTCCGGGATACGCTCATGGTCAAAGTGCGTGATTTTTTCACGCATGATGAAGTCTTCCAGCAGCGAAGGGCCACGGGCGCCGACTTTCAGGGTGTTCTGGTTGTCGGAAATCTTCACGCCTTGATTGGTCCGCAGGGCCTGCCTGGTAGCGTCGGAACGGAATGCCTCCAGGGCCTGCAGCTTGGCGTTGGTGTTGCCGCGGTCGACGGTATCGGTGCCCGCAAGTTCACTCTTCGGCGGGGTGGTTGGCTTCTTGGTACTCATCAGTCAAAACTCCTTATCCAAAGTGGCCAGAGCGGTCCCCGGCTCGTTTGAGCAAAACCCCAGGCACGGCACCCGGGAAATCGCGTTGCCTAAGTAGTGACTGACGTGGTTTTGCACCGTTCCTTTTTTTATGACCTTTGATCGCGTTATTGCCAAATCGCTGGATGAATGCGAAATAAATGCTAAGAAACGCTAAACGGACAGGCTAAAATGCGCGCCCGGCTAACCGCTGATCCCTTTTCAATGCGCCCCACAAGGTTCGCTACGTGATCGAGTTTCATAACGTCCATAAAACCTACCGCGTCGCCGGTAAGGAAATCCCCGCGCTACACCCCACCAGCCTGCGCGTCGAGAACGGTCAGGTGTTCGGCCTGATTGGTCACTCCGGTGCGGGAAAAAGTACCCTGCTGCGCCTGATTAATCGCCTGGAACAACCCAGCGGCGGTCAGATCAATGTCGACGGTGAAGAAGTCACCGCATTGGACGCCAATGGCCTGCGCCGTTTCCGTCAGCAGGTCGGGATGATCTTCCAGCACTTCAACCTGCTGGCCTCCAAGACAGTCGCCGATAACGTGGCGCTGCCGCTGACACTCGCGGGCGAACTGTCGCGCAAGGACATCGACCGGCGCGTGGCTGAACTGCTGGCCCGCGTCGGCCTGTCGGACCATGCCAAGAAGTACCCGGCGCAGTTGTCCGGCGGCCAAAAGCAGCGCGTCGGTATCGCCCGCGCCCTGGCCACCAAGCCCAAGATCCTGCTGTGCGACGAAGCCACCAGCGCCCTTGACCCACAGACCACCGCGTCGGTCCTGCAACTGCTGGCCGAGATCAACCGCGAATTGAAGCTGACCATCGTGCTCATCACCCATGAAATGGACGTGATCCGCCGCGTGTGCGACCAGGTCGCGGTGATGGACGCCGGCGTGATCGTCGAGCAAGGCTCGGTGGCGGATGTGTTCCTGCACCCCCAGCACCCGACCACCAAGCGTTTCGTCCAGGAAGCCGAGCAGGTCGACGAAGGCGAACAGCACGATAATTTCGCCCATGTCCCCGGTCGCATAGTGCGCCTGACGTTCCAGGGCGAAGCGACCTACGCGCCGCTGCTGGGCACCGTCGCCCGTGAAACGGGTGTGGACTACAGCATCCTGGCCGGGCGTATCGACCGCATCAAAGACATTCCCTACGGGCAACTGACCCTCGCCATCACCGGCGGCGACATGGACGCCGCATTTGCGCGCTTCACCGCCGCCGACGTCCACATGGAGGTGCTGCGCTGATGGAAGTCCTGATGAGTTTCTTCGCCAATATCGACTGGTCCGAAATCTGGCTGGCCACCGGCGACACCATGACCATGCTGTTCGGCTCGCTGTTCTTCACCGTGCTGCTGGGCTTGCCCCTGGGCGTGTTGCTGTTCCTGTGCAGCCCGCGTCAGTTGTTCGAGCAGAAGGGTTTGTACGCGCTGCTGTCGCTGGCGGTGAACATCCTGCGTTCGCTGCCGTTCATCATCCTGCTGATCGTGATGATCCCGTTCACCGTACTGATCACCGGCACGTCACTGGGTGTGGCGGGGGCGATTCCGCCGCTGGTGGTGGGCGCGACGCCGTTCTTTGCACGCCTGGTGGAAACCGCCCTGCGCGAAGTGGACCGCGGCATCATCGAAGCCACCCAGTCCATGGGCGCCACGACGCGCCAGATCATCACCAACGCCTTGCTGCCCGAAGCCCGTCCCGGCATTTTCGCGGCAATTACGGTGACGGCGATTACGCTGGTGTCCTACACGGCCATGGCCGGCGTGGTCGGTGCGGGCGGCCTGGGTGACCTGGCGATCCGGTTCGGTTACCAGCGCTTCCAGACCGACGTGATGGTGGTCACCGTGGTGATGCTGTTGGTGCTGGTGCAAATTCTGCAAACCGTCGGCGACAAGCTGGTGGTGCACTTTTCTCGAAAATAACGGCCATTGCCGGCCATAAGCCGGCAGATGCCCGAACAAGGAGCTTACTGGATGAAAAAACTACTGGTTGCCTTCGCTGCCGTCGCGGCGTTTTCCGCCCACGCCGAAACCCTCACGGTCGCCGCGTCGCCGGTGCCCCACGCCGAAATCCTCGAATTCGTGAAGCCTGCGCTGGCCAAAGAAGGCGTGGACCTGCAGGTCAAAGTCTTCACCGACTACGTACAGCCCAACGTACAAGTGGCTGAAAAGCGCCTGGACGCCAACTTCTTCCAGCACCAGCCGTACCTGGATGAGTTCAACAAAGCCAAGGGCACTCACCTGGTGAGCGTCGGCACGGTGCACCTGGAGCCCCTGGGCGCCTACTCCAGCAAGTTCAAGAAGCTGGAAGACCTGCCCAGCGGCGCCAACGTGGTGATCCCGAACGACGCCACTAACGGCGGCCGTGCACTGTTGCTGCTGGCCAAGTACAACCTGATCACCCTGAAGGACCCGACCAACATCCTGTCGACCATCAAGGACATCACCGCCAACCCGAAAAAACTCAAGTTCCGCGAACTGGAAGCCGCCACCCTGCCGCGCGTGCTGACCCAGGTCGACCTGGCGCTGATCAACACCAACTACGCGCTGGAGGCCAAGCTGGACCCGTCCAAGGACGCCCTGGTCATCGAAGGCAGCGACTCGCCTTACGTGAACATCCTGGTAACCCGCGAAGACAACAAGGATTCGGATGCGGTGAAGAAGCTGGTTGCCGCCCTGCACACGCCTGAGGTGAAGAAGTTCATCGAAGAGAAGTACAAAGGCGCGATCCTGCCGGCGTTCTGATCCGACTCGATCTCCAGCACACCAGCGATCAAAAAATGTGGGAGGGGGCTTGCTCCCTCCCACATTTTTTTGTGTTGCCTGCTATTTACGTTGCAACAACCCCGGCAACTGCGCGATCAGCTTCTGATTGTTCAACGGCGCACGGATAAACCCACGTTGCGTCCCGTCCGGGCCGATCAGCGCGAGGTTGCCGCTGTGGTCGACGGTGTAGTTGGGCTTGCTGGTGTCTGCCGGGATGAACGGGATGCTCACGGCGTTCGAGACCTTTTGCACATCGTCCACATTTGCACCGGTGAGGCCCTGGAACTGCGGATCGAAGTAGCCCAGGTATTGCTTGAGCTGGGTCGGGGTGTCGCGGTTCGGGTCGACGCTGACCAGGATCACCTGCAACTTATCCACAGCCTCTTTGGGCAGCTCGCTCTTGATCTGGCGCAGTTGGGCGAGGGTGGTGGGGCAGATGTCCGGGCAGAAGGTGTAGCCGAAGAACAGCAGGCTCCACTTGCCTTTCAACTCATTGACCAGCACCGGCTGGCCGTCCTGGTTGGTCATGCTCACCGGCGGCAACTGGCGGCTTTGCGGCAGCAGGATGATGCCGGCATCGATGAGCGCGGTGGGGTCGCCCTGGCCTTTGCCCGAAAGCACTTTGTTGACGGTCAGGCCCATGATCAACGCGACGATGGCGACCAGGATAAAGACAGTTTTTTGAGTTCGAGTCATAGGTTCAACAGTAAGTAGTGGTCTACGAGCAGGGCGATAAACAGCAAAAACAGGTACCAGATAGAGTACTTGAAGGTGCTGATCGCCGCGTGCGGCTGAGCGCCACGGTACAACACCCAGGCCCATTGCAGAAAGCGTGCGCCCAATAGCAGCGCGCAGGCCAGGTACAGCGGGCCGCTCATGTGGATGACATAGGGCATCAGGCTCACCGCCAGCAGGGCGAAGGTGTAGAGCAGGATATGCACCTTGGTGTAGTGCTCGCCATGGGTGACCGGCAGCATCGGAATGTCCGCCTTGGCGTATTCCTCCTTGCGATGAATGGCCAGGGCCCAGAAGTGCGGCGGGGTCCAGGCGAAGATGATCAACACCAGCAGCAAGGGTTCGGCGCTGACATGGCCGGTGACGGCGACCCAGCCCAGCAATGGCGGCGCAGCCCCGGCCAAGCCGCCGATGACGATATTCTGCGGCGTCGCACGCTTGAGAAAGCCGGTGTAGATCACCGCATAACCGAGCAGCGACGCCAGCGTCAGCCAGGCGGCCAGGGGATTGGTAAACGCCAGCAACAGCGCCAGCCCCGCAACAGCCAGAAACAAAGCAAAAGCCAGCGCTGCGCTCGGCGACACCCGCCCTTGCGCCAGCGGACGCTTGTGGGTGCGCGCCATCAGCGCATCGATGCGCCGATCCACCACATGATTGACCACCGCCGCGCCGCCGGCGCACAGGGCAATCCCCAGGTTGCCGAACACCAACACCGCCCACGGCACCCCGGCGCGGGTGGCGAGGAACATGCCCACCAGAGAGGTGATGAGCATCAGCACCACCACTTTCGGCTTGGTCAGCTCCAGGTAGTCACGCCAGATCGCCTGGCCGTGACGCGCGCCGATCAAGGTCGCCATGGCATTTCTCCTTTAAGGGTTACGAGGCCCGACGCTGGCTTGCGCGGGCTGAAGCGCCAACCGAACGGCAACTGATTGCGCACCCGGACCAGGCTGGTACGGGCGTGGTAATTAACCAGCACCAGCGTCAGCAACAGCGCTGCGCCGCCGGCGTTATGAGCGACGGCCACCGGCAACGGCAGACCGAAAGCC
Organism: Pseudomonas sp. MPB23; assembly: GCF_046605395.1. Lineage (NCBI taxonomy): Bacteria > Pseudomonadati > Pseudomonadota > Gammaproteobacteria > Pseudomonadales > Pseudomonadaceae > Pseudomonas > Pseudomonas sp. MPB23. Next base: position 756,822 of record NZ_CP176771.1, read on the forward strand.
ACATTGCTCACACCCAGGCTGATTTGCACACCCAGGGCGACCAGCAGCAGGCCCGCGAGCCGCGTCATGCCCACCGCGCGCAACTGCCAGGCCAGCACCAGCAGCACCAAGCTCACCAGCACAGCGCCGATGCGATGGGTCAGGTGAATGGCCGTGCGCGCCTCGCTGTCGAGCTGGCCGCCGAGGTAATTGGGGCCGATGTGCTGGGTCAGGTGAAAGCCGTTGGCAAAGTCCGCCGCCGGCCACCACTGGCCATGGCAGGTGGGCAGGTCGACGCAGGCCACCGCCGCGTAGTTGGAACTGACCCAGCCGCCCAGCGCGATCTGGCCGATCACCAGCACCAGCCCGGCGGTAGCCCAATATTGCAGGCGCCTGGGCACGATCAAGGCGGGCAACACACCGGACAGGCGCAGGCTCAGCAGAAACAGCAGGCTCAAGGTGGCAAAGCCGCCCAACAGATGACCGGTCACCACCTGCGGCCAGAGCTTCAACGTCACCGTCCACATCCCAAACGCCGCCTGGGCGAACACCACCGCCAACAGGAACAGCGGCAACTTCAGCGGCTGGCCGGGATCACGCCGATGGCGCCAGGAGCGCGCCGCCAACAGCACAATCAGCAGGCCCAGGGTGCCGGCGAAATAGCGATGGGTCATCTCGGCCCAGCCCTTGTCGGCTTCCACCGGCGTGTCGGGGAAATGCAGCTCGGCATGGGCCAGTTGCGCTTCGCTTTGCGGCACGCTGATGAACCCGTAGCAACCGGGCCAATCCGGGCAACCGAGGCCGGCGTGGGTCAGGCGGGTATAGGCGCCGAGCAGCACCACAATCAGTGCCAGCAAGGTGGCAAACAACGCGAGGCGAAATCCAGGTTTGGCCATGACGATGCCCTTATCCGATGTTCGACAGTTTCAGCAGGAGGCGCAGGTCGTTGAGCAAGTCCTTGCCGTTGACCCTGGCGTCGTAGCGCAGCACCAGGTTGCCATGGGGATCGACGATCCACAGTTGCGCCTCGCCCGGTGCAGCGGCGGCCTTGGTGAAGGTCGACAGGTCCAGCGGGTAGCGTTGCAATTGCGGGTACTCGACCTTGAGCTTGGCGTCGTAGTCGGCGCTGAGCGACTGCGCGCTGGCCAAGGCATGGCTGGCGCGGGAAGCGTCGCGCCCGAGGCCGATCTGCAGTTGCCGCGCCAGGTACACCAGTTGCTGGCAATCCGCAGCGCAGGCCGTGGGCGCGGTGACCAGCAGTTGCCAGCGCTGTTCGTCGGCCTGCACGCCGATGTCGGCACGGGTCTGGCCATTGCCGATCAACTCGCCGTGGTAGCTGCGACTGTCCGGCACCCAGAACTGCAGCTTGTACATGAAGGTGGCCAGCGCCATCGGGCCAATCACCATCATCAGGATCAGGATCAACTGCCAACGGCCTTTGCGCCGGTCGGGCACCTCAGACATGTTGAGTGGATTCATGGCCGCTCCCATGGGGCTTCTCCTTTTTGTTGTGCCAGCCGAGGTAGAGGTAAAGCGCCAGCAACGCCAGCGCCATGGCGAACCATTGCACGGCGTAGGCCAGGTGTTTTTCCGGGCCCATGGCCACGATCGGCCAGGTGGTTTCGTACGTACCGGGCCCGGCTTCGGCGCGCAGTTCGTAGGCAAACCCGCTGCGACCGAGCTCTGACCACAACATCGCCGGGTGCAACGCGGTCAACAGGCGCGGCCATTGGGTGCTCGCCGGGTCCGCATGCAACTGGAAGGTTTCGCCAGGCGCGACGTACACCCAGGCGTCGAGGTTCACCGCGTGTTCGGGGGTGCTGAACACCGGCGGCGTGCGCCGGTCCGGCCAGGGCAGCCAGCCGCGATTGAGCAACAGCCACAGGCCGCTGGCCTGGTCGTGGAAGGGTTGCAGCAGCTCCACACCGGCCTTGCCGTCGCGCATGCGGTTGTCCAGCAGCACGCTGTGTTCAGCATCCAACTGCCCGCGCAAATGCACTCGGCGGAAGGCCGGATCGGTCAGTTCATTAAGCTGCGCGCTGCTGATCGGCTCGGCCGCGCGTCGCTCGGCATAGCTGTCCACCAGCCGTTGTTTTTCATGCCCGCGGGACACTTGCCAGCCCCCCAGGCCCACCATCAACGGCAGCAACACCAGCACCACCAGCGTCGGCGCAAGGCCGGGGCGAAAGCGTTTCATGGCGCTGGCTATACTTGTTCTCATTGCCCGCCCATCCCCTCAATGCCCATCAAGCCCGGAGCCCAACCATGCTCAAAGCAGCCATCGCCCTGATGCTGATCGCGACCGTCGCGAGCCTGTTCAGTGGCCTGTTCTTTCTGGTCAAGGACGAGGGCCACTCCAATCGCCTCGTCACCGCCTTGACCGTGCGCGTCGTGCTGGCGGTGATCACCGTGGCGTTGATCGCCTGGGGCTTTTTCAGCGGCCAGTTGGTGTCTCATGCGCCGTGGTAGGCCGCCTCACAGCACATACACAAAGAAAAACAGCCCGATCCACACCACATCCACAAAGTGCCAATACCAACTGGCCGCCTCGAAGCCGAACTGATGCTCGGCATTGAAATGCCCGCGCAGGATGCGCATCAGCATCACAAACAGAATGATGGTGCCGATGGTCACGTGGGCGCCGTGGAAGCCGGTGAGCATGAAGAACGTCGCGCCATACACACCCGAGCCGAGCGTCAGGCCCAGCTCTTTATAGGCGTGGATGTATTCCTCGGCCTGGAACCCGAGAAACGCCAGGCCCAGCAGCACGGTGAGCGCCAGCCACAGCTTCAGCGCACCGCGATGGCCTTTGCGCAGGGCATGGTGGGCGATGGTGATGGTCACGCTGGAGCTCACCAGCAGGATGGTGTTGACCAACGGCAGCCCCCACGGGCTGATGGTGCCTTCGGGCGCGGGAAACAGCTTGGGATCGGGGTTGTTGAGCAGCGGCCAGGCGAACTCGAAGTTCGGCCACAGCATGTGCGCGATGCCCTTATGGCCTTCGCCCCCCAGCCAGGGACCGGACATGTGCCGCACATAAAACAGCGCCCCGAAGAACGCGATAAAGAACATCACCTCGGAAAAGATGAACCAGGTCATGCCCCAGCGAAACGAGCGATCCATCTGCGCGCTGTACAACCCGGCGCGGCTTTCCTTGATCACCGCGCCGAACCAGCCGAACAACATGTAGGCCAATAGCAGCCCGCCGACGAAAAAGATCCACGGTCCGTGGGATTCCGGGCGCGCAGCCTTCAGATCGTTGAACCACACGGCCAGGCCGTACACAGTGATCAACAGCCCGAACGTGGCAATTATTGGCCATTTGCTTTGCGCTGGTACGTAGTACGTATCATGAGTCGACATGTATTCGCTCTCCTGATTGAGCTCGCAAACAGTAGCTAGCCGCCGCTGTGGACAGCCACGGGCGGTTGGCGCGCTGTGATATCGAACAGCGTGTACGCCAGGGTCAGATGCTTCACATCCTTGGGCATGTCGCGGTCGACGATGAAGCGCACTGGCATCTCAATGCGCTCGCCCGGCTGCAGCACTTGCTGGGTGAAGCAAAAGCACTCGGTCTTGTGGAAGTACATCGCCGCTTCGGCCGGGGAAATGCTCGGGATCGCCTGAGCGGTCATCGGCTTGTCGCTGGGGTTGTAGGCCACGAAGAGCATCTCGTTGACTGCCCCCGGGTTGACCACGAGCTCATCGGCCTTGGAATGAAACTCCCAGACCATGTCGATGGCATTGGTGGACAGGAACTGCACCCGCACCTGCCGCGACGGGTCGACGATCTGCTCGCCCTCATACTGCCCGGCCGTCTTGCCGTTGATGCCGAACGCCTTGCACATCACGTCGTAGATCGGCACCAGGGCAAAGCCGAAGGCGAACATCGCCAGCACCAGGATCAGCAGGCGCGTGACCAGACGCTTGAGCGGCACGGAGTCAGCCATGGCGATCACCCGACAGTGTGGGAGGGGATTTGTGGAAACCGGTTCATTTGACCTCCGGCGGCGTGGTGAAGGTGTGGTACGGCGCGGGCGAGGGGACGCTCCACTCCAGGCCTTCGGCGCCATCCCACGGCTTGGCCGGCGCCGGTTTGCCGCCGCGGATGCACTTGATGACGATGAACAGGAAGAAAATCTGCGTGGCACCAAACATGAACGCGCCGATGGACGAGACCATGTTGAAGTCGGCGAACTGCAGGTTGTAGTCCGGCACCCGGCGCGGCATGCCGGCCAGGCCGACGAAGTGCATGGGGAAGAACGCCAGGTTCATGCCCACGAAGGACAGCCAGAAATGCAGCTTGCCCAGGGTTTCGTCGTACATGTGGCCGGTCCATTTCGGTAGCCAGTAGTAGGCCGAGGCGAAGATGCCGAAGATCGCGCCGGGCACCAGTACGTAATGGAAGTGCGCCACCACGAAATAGGTGTCGTGGTACTGGAAGTCCGCCGGGGCAATCGCCAGCATCAGCCCGGAAAAGCCGCCGATGGTGAACAGAATCACGAAGGCCACCGCGAACAGCATCGGCGTCTCGAAGGTCAGCGAGCCCTGCCACATGGTGCTGACCCAGTTGAACACCTTGACCCCGGTGGGCACCGCGATCAGCAGCGTGGCGTACATGAAGAACAGCTCGCCCACCAGCGGAATGCCGACCACGAACATGTGGTGCGCCCACACGATGAACGACAGGAACGCGATGCTCGCCGTGGCATAGACCATGGAGGTGTAGCCGAACAACGGCTTGCGCGAGAAGGTCGGGATGATCGAGCTGACGGCACCGAACGCCGGCAGGATCATGATGTACACCTCGGGATGGCCGAAGAACCAGAACACATGCTGGAACAGCACCGGGTCACCACCGCCGGCCGCACTGAAGAAGCTGGTGCCGAAGTGGATATCCATCAGCATCATGGTCACGCAACCGGCCAGCACCGGCATCACCGCGATCAGCAGGAACGCGGTGATCAGCCAGGTCCAGACGAACAGCGGCATTTTCATCAGGGTCATGCCGGGGGCGCGCAGGTTGAGGATGGTGGCGACCACGTTGATCGCGCCCATGATCGAACTGATGCCCATCAGGTGGATGGCAAAGATGAAGAAGGTCACGCTTTCCGGCGCGTAGGTGGTGGAGAGCGGGGCGTAGAAGGTCCAGCCGAAATTCGGCCCGCCGCCGGGGGTGAACAGGGTCGAGACCAGCAGCAGGAACGCCGCCGGCAACAGCCAGAAGCTGAAGTTGTTCATGCGCGGCAGGGCCATGTCCGGCGCGCCGATCATCAGCGGGATCATCCAGTTGGCCAGGCCGACGAATGCCGGCATCACCGCGCCGAACACCATGATCAGGCCGTGCATGGTGGTCATCTGATTGAAAAACGCCGGCTCGACGATCTGCAGGCCGGGCTGGAACAGCTCGGCACGGATCACCATGGCAAACGAGCCGCCGAGCAGGAACATGGCGAAGGCGAACCACAGGTACATCGTGCCGATGTCTTTGTGGTTGGTGGTCAGCACCCAGCGCATCAAACCCTTGGCGGGGCCGTGGGCATGGTCACCTGCGTGGCCATGGTCGTCGATTACAGCGCTCATGGCCGTTCTCCTGCAAGCGAGTGGGCGGGGCGGTTCGGGGCACAGCCAATGAAATGCGTCATTTGCTTTCCGCCTGCTTGATGGCCAACACATCTTTTGGCGTGACCATGTCGCCTTTGTTGTTGCCCCAGGCGTTGCGCTCGTAGGTCACCACGGCGGCGATATCCACTTCCGAGAGTTGTTTGCCGAACGCCGCCATCGCGGTGCCGGGCTTGCCGTGGTAGACGATGCTCAGGTGGCCTTCCTTGGGCCCGGTGGCGATCTTCGAGCCCTTCAGCGCCGGGAACATCGGTGGCAGGCCCTGGCCTTCGGCCTGGTGACAGGCCACGCAGGTGGTGTGATAGACCTTGTCGCCACGGGCCACCAGTTCCTCCAGCGTCCATTCCTTCGAGGTCAATTCCTTGAGCTTGGCGGCCTCTTGCTTACGCTCGCCGAGCCAGGTGTCGTAGTCCGCCTTGGATTTGACCTCGACCACGATGGGCATGAAGCCGTGGTCCTTGCCGCACAGTTCGGCGCACTGGCCACGGTAGATGCCGGGCTTCTCGACCCGGGTCCAGGCCTCGTTGACAAAACCGGGGATGGCGTCGCGCTTGACCGCAAAGGCCGGCACCCACCAGGAGTGGATCACGTCGGCGGCGGTCACCAGGAAACGCACCTTGGCCCCCACCGGCAGCACCAGCGGCTGGTCGACTTCCAGCAGGTAATGTTCGCCTTTGGTGGCCTGGTTATGGATCTGATCGGCGGGCGTGGCCAGGTTGCTGAAGAACTCAACGTCCTGACCCAGGTATTTGTAATGCCACTTCCACTGGTAGCCGGTGACCTGGATATCGATATCCGATTCCGTGCTGTCGTAGATGTTGATCAGTGTCCTGGTCGCCGGAACGGCCATCGCGATCAGGATCAGCAAGGGCACCACGGTCCAGAGAATTTCCACGGTGGTGCTTTCGTGGAACTTGGCCGCCACCTGGCCCGTGGAGCGGCGGTGAACGATCATCGACCAGAACATGGCGCCAAACACGACGATGCCGATCACCACACAGATCCAGAAAATGGTCATGTGCAGGTCAAACACAGCGTGACTGACTTCTGTCGCCCCTGGCGCCATATTCGTTGTCCAGGCGGCATGCGCCTGACCGAATACTGACCACAACAGGAGGCCCATCCAAACATGTGGATGTCGCGTCATTGCGGGTTCCCCTTATCGTTCTTGTTATCCCGCCGGTTTGCACCTGCGTCGAAGGGAGCGGCTTCCATACTGCTTACAACCGCTTAGCCTCACCTGCTTATGCAGTCTGGCGTCATCAGCGAATCGCGTACAAAACCGAGTATAGACAGCACCTGCCACCCCGCAATGTGCAGGGGCAAATGAGCTGAAACAGACGGACGGGACCCATAAAACCGGGAGCGGAATCGTTTATCCGACGAACGATGGCAATTCGATATAACAGCGGCGTATAACCATGAAATAATTATGACAAATGCGTCTTAGGCGCTTGTATAAACGAACTACCTTGTCCTTTCCCTTTTCCTACGCCTGCTTCACTGGAGCTTTCATGAACACCGCCGCATTGCGCGAGCAGATTTCCCGTGCCCATCAACACGAAACCAGTACCGGCCAGCTTACCCGCAAGCTGGAAGTCCAGTTACCGCACCTTCACCCGGCAATCTCCCTGCCCGATGTGGACGCCAAAGGCGTGATGACGCGCTTTGTCAGCGCCTACATTGCCCAGGTTCCGGACTTGCTGGACGCTGCAAACGATGTGGCCCGCGAAGCCGGTATCGAAAGCCAGATCAAGCCCGTGCTGAAGATCGCCGAGCATTTCTTCCTGCAGCCGCCCGCGATCCTTGCCGGCCATGAAGGGCTCGACAGCCTGCTGGACGAGGCCTACCTGGCCCATCGTCTGGTGGAGGAAGTGAACGATTTGTATATCAAACACTTTGGCCAGCCGTTGATTCCAGCGGACACCACGGTGGCCAACCTGATTGCCCATCAACTGATCGGCGAAGCATTCGCCAACCAGTTGGATGAAGCGGTGCATCACGCGGTGGATGAAATGCTCAACGAAGACAGCTTTGCGCTGGAGTCGGTCGAGGCCTACCGCGAACAGCTGAAAAGCCCCCACACGGAAGCGGCGTGGAAGCGCTGGCCGTGCCTGTCGCGACAGCTGGGCGTTGAATTGGCACTGGATCAGCCGGCCTAACCCCTCCCTGGAGCGAGCTTGCTCGCGAAAAACGTCAACGATGACGCGGGGATTCTGAATCTCCGCGGCGTCCTAGGGTTCTTCGCGAGCAAGCTCGCTCCTACAGCGGGTCAGCGATGGTCAGGCGGCGGCTGAGCCCAGCCCCGTCGTCGTGCGCACCCGACCTTCCAACCGGCGCTTCAATCCACGCGCCTCGATCATCAGCTTCGAGCCCTTGGCCGCATTGGCCCGCCCCCATTCCTCCAGCAACTCCAGACACGAATGGTCGATATAGCTCAGGTTACTCAATGGCACATGCACCGTGGTTCCCGCAGGCACCGTCGACAGTACCTGGGTCAGCGCCGGCACTTTCAAAAAGGTCGCCGCACCGGTCAGGCGCAACTCCATTTCACCGTCTTGAGGCAGATCGATCAGGCTGACTTTCAGCCGTGAAGCCTTGAACGCCAGGTTCACCAGCGTCAGGCCAAACCCCACCAGCACACCCGTCAGCAGGTCGGTCAAAACGATCGCCAACGCGGTGGCCGCATAGGTAAACATCGGCATCCGACCGTAGCGTCCCAACGCTTTGAACGCCTTGATGTCGACCAACTTGATCCCGGTGTATACCAGCACGCCCGCCAGGCTCGCCACCGGTATGCTTTGCAGCACGCTCGACAGCAACAGCACGAACCCCAACAGCCATACGCCATGGAACATCGCCGACAAGCGCGTGGTCGCGCCGGCCTGCACGTTGGCCGAGCTGCGTACGATCACACCGGTCATCGGCAGCGCACCGACCAAACCGCAGAGCATGTTGCCTACACCCTGGGCGGACAATTCCTTGTCGAAGTCGGAGCGCTGTCCGCTGTGCATGCGGTCGACCGCCGCCGCCGAGAGCAGGGTTTCGGCGCTGGCGATAAACGCCACGGCAAAGGCAGCGATCAACAGTTGCGGATCAGCCAGGTTGAGCAGATCGCTGGGGCGCAGCCAATCAATGGCATCGGCAAGGTTTTCCGGCACCTCCACGCGCTTGACCTGCAGCGTCAGCACCAGGCTGGTCACCGTTGCCAGTCCCACTCCCAGCAAGGCGCCCGGCACAAACCGCAGCGGTTGCGGGCGGAATTTATCCCACAGGTACATCACCAGCATGGTCGACACACCGAGCAACCCGGCCTGCCATCCCAGGCCGCCGCCCAGGGTCGGAATCGCCCCGGCCAACGCGGCCGGGAAGCCCGCCAGGTTATCCAGCCCGGAGGGTTTGGGCGCGCCGTCGAGCATCACATGGATCTGCGACAACACAATCAGTACGCCAATCCCCGCCAGCATGCCGTACACCACCGCCGGCGCCGTGACGCGGAACCAACAGCCCAGGCGCAGACGCCCGGCCATCAGTTGCAGGAAACCCGCCAGCAACAGGATCGGCCCAAGCATCAGCATGCCGTGCTGGCGCACCAGCTCGAACACCAACACCGCCAAACCCGCCGCCGGGCCACTGACCTGCAACGGCGAGCCCGCCATCCAGCCCACCACCAGGCCACCGATAATGCCGGTGATCAGGCCTTTGGCCGGCGGCATGCCGGACGCGATCGCGATCCCCATGCACAAAGGCAGGGCGACCAGAAACACCACCACGGAGGCCAACAGCTCCCGTGGCAGAACAGCTTTTAATTGAGCAGCACGCATGATGACTCTCCCAAGGCATTCGCCGGGCGCGGCAAAGCCTGGCTGCATCCATGGCAGCCACCGCTTTACCCGGCAGGGAAGTGTGTTTAGAAGCGCGCTTTAGGCGTCGCGCAAGGAATCGGCCCGGTACCGGTCAACGGTCGGAACGCCGATTGATCCGCATCGTAGGCGCGGATTTCGCTGGTCTCGATGTCGTAGATCCAGCCATGGATAAACAAATGACCATTGGCCATGCGCGAGGCCACGGAAGGATGGGTGCGCAAATGCTGCAACTGGGCGATGACGTTTCTTCGGTCAGCACCTTCATGCTCTCGCCTTCATTGGCGCAGTCGCAGTTGTCGTGGACCATGGTCTTGGCGACTTCGGCATGCCGCAGCCAGGCCTTGACCGTGGGCATCTTCTCCAGGCTCTCGGGGTTGAGCACCGCGCGCATCGCGCCGCAGTCGGAGTGCCCGCACACAATGATGTGCTGCACGCCCAGGGCCAGGACCGCGTATTCGATGGCCGTGGAAACGCCGCCGTTCATCTGGCCATAGGGCGGTACCACGTTGCCGACGTTACGGGTCACGAACAGATCGCCGGGGGAGCTCTGGGTAATCAGTTCGGGCACGATGCGCGAGTCGGCGCAGGTAATGAACATCGCCCGTGGGTTCTGGGCTGTGGCGAGTTTCTTGAAGAGTTCTTCCTGCTGCGGGAAGACGTCGTGATGAAAATGCAAAAAACCGTCAACGATATGCTTCAGCGCTGCATCGGCGGACTCCGCCACTTGAGCGGCAGAAGCCGACGCAGCCAACGGCTGTTTATCCTTGTCACTCATGATTCATCCTCTTGATTAATGCAGGGGAGTTTTCAGGTCAGTTCGACGTCAGGCCAATGGATTAGTTTTAAATGCCACAAACCAGGCTGCCGACTCATCAGTCACTCGCTGAACAAGGTAACCGTCGAAACTTAACTCAAACTGAACAAACCGCTCTAGATCGCGGGTTTCAGTGATATCAAAACGCGACTATTCCTACAGGAACGGTGCATTCATCCCTGTCAGTCTACAACAATGCCATCTGCCTGCCCGGTGGGCAGAACGCCGTGCAATCCAGGTTGAACCCTTCCCGTCGATCGAGCCCCAGGCGTTTGATCGCCTTGCTGAAACGCTGGGCCAGCAAGTCGGCGAACGGCCCCTCGCCACGCATGCGCACACCGAACCGGCTGTCGTACACCTCACCACCGCGCACCTGGCGCACCAGGCTCATCACATGGGCCGCGCGCTGCGGGTAATGCGCCGCCAACCACTCCTCGAACAGCGGCGCCACCTCCAGCGGCAGACGCAACATCATGTACGCCGCACTCTGCGCGCCGGCGGCGTGGGCTTCGGTGAGCAGGCTCTCCAGTTCGCTGTCGTTGATCATCGGAATCATCGGCGAACACAACACGCCCACCGGAATCCCGGCCTCACGCATCACCCGAATCGCCCGCAACCGCGCCTTGGGCGCCGCCGTGCGCGGTTCCAGGATGCGCTTGAGCTCGTCGTCCAGGCTGGTGAGGCTGATCATCACCGCCACCAGGCGTCGGCGGGCCAGTTCGGTCAGCAGGTCCAGATCACGCAGGATCAACGCCCCTTTGGTGATGATGGTCACCGGGTGCCGGTAGCGCAGCAGTACTTCCAGGGTTTGCCGGGTGATCCTGTACTCGCGCTCGATGGGCTGATACGGGTCGGTATTGGAGCCCAGGTTGATCGGTGCACACACATAGCCCGGCTTCGACAACTGCTGCTCCAGCACCGTGGCGGCGTTGGTCTTGGCGATCAACCTGGTTTCAAAATCCAGCCCCGGCGACAGGTCCCAATAGGCATGGCTGGGCCGCGCATAGCAGTAGATACAGCCTGTCCTTATCCATTAAGTCAACCCCTAGACACCGATGTGTGAGGGTATCACCAGGGAGAGGTAGAAATACCGGGTCTAACAGAAATGAATCGCATCCGCGGCGTGACCTAGGGCCAACGGGCTCATCGGCATTGGCTGCCCAGCTAACAGCAGATGTCGGCTCCTTAACAAGCCTCGACCAGAGCCGAACCTGCCACTACGTCATAGGTTTATGGCTGCAGGTAGTGAATCGTCCCAGCTTTTGAGACACACGATGCCACTTTTGGCTGGGAGTTCCAGGTAGTAGCAGGCCGGAATCGGCCAGATGCGGTCATTGCCCGGTGTCGATAGAATCCTTGGCTACATGACTCTGCTCTGACTTGGGCATCTGTATGCACTTCGATGAATTACTGGCACGGTCGGCCATGCTTGAGGACAGGCTTGTCGGCTTTTTCGCCCTGCCCTTGGTCAATGCCTCCAGTCGCCTGCAGGCAACCCAAGCTCTAGCTAGTCTAGGATTTGAGCACGCCCGGGGCCTGAAGCATCTGGTGGCAGCAGGGCTGTACACCTCTGCTGCAGCATTGCTGCGAGTACAGTACGAATCACTAGTTCGCGCACTGTGGGTGCTTTATGTAGCCAAGGATGGTCAGGCGGATTTAATGCTTGCTGAGCTCACACATGAGACGGCAAAGCAGGCAAGCAAAATCCCTATGCTCAGCCAAATGTTGGAAGAGATTGAGGTGAAAGCTCCGCACGCTCCGGTAGCACACCTAAAGGAGTTTAAGCATTACTCTTGGAGACCTTTGAGTTCCTACGTGCATGGAGGCATCCATGCAGTTAATCGTCACGGAAGGGGGTTTCCGCCAGAGCTGGTTTTAGCAGAGATCCAGCACTCGAATGGTCTGCTCGGAATCGCAGGCAATCTGCTTTTGATCCTTAGTGGTGTACCGCCGGAGACAGGGATGATGGCAGGCATCTACAAGGAGTTCCAAGACTGCTTCCCTGCTAATAACCCACCATACAAGCGTACGGCCGAACCGGCTCATTGACCGTTTGGAGTGGTCAGTTTTCGGCCAAGAGCAGACATTTCTGCGATGTTGAAGAGGCTCGCGCCCTGTTCAGTCTTAGGCCGTCAAGCCCCATGACATTTTTTATATTTCAGGCCAGAGCCACAGGGGCATCGATCATTTCTTCCTACCGCACCGAACATCTGCCCGATAGTAGGTTTCAACGCCTCATAGGCGAGTTGGGCAATGTAATTTGATTGATTTTCAACTTCCTGACGTTGCTCGCCAGTCAACCCGTCAAAATAAGGACCCAAACGTGTCATTTCAGCATCTGCGTCATCGTGCCGCCCGCATAGTGCCAGTATCACCGCATATTGGCTTCGTACCTGAACCAGCCTGTTCACCAGTCCAGCCGTATTTACAATCGGCAAAACGTGCTGCTCCATGACTTCTCTGGCGCCTTCATAGTCTTTCCTGGCGACAAATTCATCCGCCAAATCCTGGCCGACCCGCACCATAGACTCTGGCGCACCGGCCATGTTGTAGAACTTCATCGAATGAATACGGATGAATGGCGTTGGTTTTCCACGCGCTTGAAGGATTATTGCGTACAACTCTAGTGCGTCGGCGAGATGTTTGAGATGTTCATGAACATTTTCTGGGCGTTTTATAATTTTCCATAGCACATCCGCATTTTTACCCATCACATCTGCCGGACGAATACCGAACAGGTCGTAATATCCATCAGTGACCTTCCAGCACAGCGCTTCTGCCTCCTTATATCTCTTTAACTTCCATAGAGCTATGGCATGGTTATAGTCAAATATGCGTTCATGCTCAGCATCGGGCAACTTCGTGATGGCCTGCTCTACAAGCCGCTTAACCTCGTATGCGTTACCATTTTCTGCTGAGAATAATATCCGTTTCATTGCATATGCAATTTGTTCACGAAAATCAAACTTATACTCAATAAGAAGAGCTTCCATGGCCTCAAGTCGCTGGACGATTTTATCAGGACGGCCTTCTCGAAGCTCAGAGAAAACTAGTCCATCCAACGCCCAGAATTTATGAACAGGTTCCAGTGTATCTGAATTCGTTGCTCGTTCTAGACTTGCCAGTATGTCGACGTTAATACCCATCTCATAAAATAGCTCCTCGCCTGAAAGTGCGATGAGTGTCATGACATCGTTGAGTTTGATATAAACCTGGGTCAACAACGCGAATCTTGATGTGTCGCGAGTTTTGTGAAGGCTCACGACCAGCAGCTCTTTCAATGCCATAAGTGCGTTATTTGCCACCGCCGGATCCATAAGCTCCAAGTGCTGCAGCCCCAGTGCTCTGACGGCGTCATGTACCTTCAGCATCTGGTTCCCAAAAATCTCAACGGTGCCGGTGGCCCGCATTTTCTTAAGAATTGAGGCAGCGCCACCTGTGGATACATTTAGTGACTTGACCAGAAGCTCACAAACTTCTTCGCGACTCAACCCCACATCAGTCAGGCTGAACAATGCCAGCGAATCCTGAGTTAACTTATCAAACCCCTGATAAATACGGGTAAGGATGACTTCCTGCGCAGTCTCGACACTGTTTTCCTGCTGCTGAAGTTCAGCGCACAGCACATCGACATTGCCTCCGTATTCTGTGACCGCTATTTTTGCAGCGCTCTGAACATACAGCGGCAGTCCACCGGTATAAGTCCGCAGTTGCTCGTAGCCTTGAGCGGTGGCATAGCCACCGAGATCGTCTACTGCTGCGGCCACCGTATCAATATCCCACCCCAAAAGTGCCTCACGCTGCAGTCCAGTAACAGCTTCCAGCTCGCGGACGTTGTCATGGGGCTGGCACAGCAGGACGAAACGAATGCATTTGGTTGCATTCAGTGTATCGCGCAGATTTTCTACAGGAACACGATGCGCATTATCTAAAATCAGCAGCAGGGTGGCTCCTTGCTGATCCAGAAATGTGTCGAATGTTCTGAGTGCCTCGTAACCACTGGCGCCCGGCAGCAGGATTTTTCGCAGACCATCCCGATCCGGCGTTGCAAATTTCGCTGCCAACTCACGAACCAGTGTGCTCGCCAGAGCAGGGCCCGGAAGGTCGCCGGTGTCATAGTAGGCACACAGCTGAGAGCAGTGTAGAGCTGCCTGCGCTGCCCACGCTGTCTTGCCTGCACCGGATAATCCGCAAATGATACGTACACGCTCGTCGGATGCGAGAGATGGCTCCAGTTTTTGTGGCCTGTAAAACGCTGGAGGTGCGGGGAAATCCTGTAGTTGAACGATGAGTTGCTCAAATAGCGCAGGTAGGTCTTTGGCGTGAAACGCATGCTGTTTGTTCGGGGCACTACCCGTGGCTGCAAGCTGCGCCAGTCCGGCTAGCTTCCATATCAGGGAATCCGGGGACAACAATGAAAAATTCAGCTTCTCCGCTTGGGCGATACACCATGCCGCTGCATCAGTTAGCGACTCCCAGGCGGGCGGAAGTGCCGGGTGGCGTTCAGAAGTAGATTGGGGCCAAACGAAAAGAACATCAGGGGGGAGTTTTTTATCGTTGATAGTCTGCTGGAACTGAACGCTCGGTGCTTGGTTCGCGACGATAACAAAGGCAGCCTCGCCTTTGCGCATCCCCTCAGCATGCTCATTTCGCAGGTTTTCAAAACGCTCTAGGGCGCTTGAAATATCGCTGGGAATGATTGGTTTTGAACGGGTCTTAACCTGCACATAGATTCGTCCCTGATCGGTAACAAGCTCAATATCCTCATCAAGCTCAACCATCACCACATCGACGGCGGCCGCCTGCGCTAATAGCAAGCAACCAACGGTATACAGGTGCTGATATAAGAATCCTCTGTGTACCGCTTCGATGCGTATCAGTTGAGTAACATCTAGCACATCTGGAGTGCTTTTTTCATCGCCTCCCTGCATTTTTTTGATCTCTCGTAATTGCTAAATAGAATAAATTCGAATTAACACTACAACTCATGGAGTCGCCAGCGTACCCGAGCCCCTAGCTTCCGACCAGTCACGGTCTGCCCAGCCACGGCTCAATGATCGCGGTAATTCGCGGGTACTGACTGTCCGAGTTGCAGCTCGCAGATGTCTGCTCCTGGCCGACAGCGGCTATCACCAGAGTCCACTATCGGCCATTTTGCGCACGCAGCGCTCTTACTTACATGCCATCAGTTCGCTTTTTATCCTTCAAGTAATCTGCGTACATGTCAGCAAGCTCAGCCTCTCGGTCGCGATCCTGATCTGTCTCAATCTTGGTTACTGCTACCCAGCCCTCTTCGAATAGCCACTCACCAGGGCGCCGCACCAACGTAACTTCAACGTCCAGATAAAATTCACAACCAGCGTATGGACGATCTTGATCCTGCTCACCCGAGTAAGTAAACGAAACCTCCAGTACCAGTAGGCCTTTGGTTTCATCATACGACGAAGATGTCACCTCAAAATCTTCACACGAATAGTCGTAGGCATTGGTGTCTGCCGCTTCGCCCGATAGCAGGTTATCAATCTCCTCGCAAAATCGCTCGTACACTGGGCTCCCGTAAATAGCATCGGCAGGATCCGACGAACCTAGGGATGGTCTGAAGTAGTTGTGTATTTCTGGCTGACTTCAGCCCCTGCCGATTTTAAAAGCGGCAAATCGATCAAAAACGCTCAGATCACCCGCTTATTTCTGTGTTTTTAGCCGCCGCGAGCACCTCGCGGCAGCCATTTTCCACATTACAGGCGCACCTCTCCTGCATTCGCCAGTAAATGTCGGCGCGCCATCCACAGGTTCGACAGCGCGAACAGCGTCATCAGTTGCGCCGTGTTCTTCGCCAGACCACGGAAGCGCACCTTCACATAACCGAACTGGCGCTTGATCACCCGGAACGGATGCTCGACCTTGGCTCGTACCTGAGCCTTGGCCTTCTCAATCTTGCGCTTGGCTTTGTACAAAGCACTGCGCTTATCAAGCTTCTTGTAAGTACTACGGCGGGCGGCGATCTGCCAGATGACCCCCGGCCTTCATGTTCAGGGCGTTTCTCGACGCCGGTGTAACCCGCGTCGGCACCGACCATGTTCTCATCGCCGTGCAGCAGCTTATCGACCTGGGTGACATCGGCCACGTTGGCCGCCGTGCCCACCACGCTGTGCACCAAGCCCGACTCATCATCGACACCGATGTGCGCCTTCATGCCGAAGTGGTGAGTCGGCCGCGGGAACTGCCCCCGCAGCCGCTCGCAGAACCGTACGTGACACTCTCGCGTCATACGGCTCCCGTTATCCAACCTTGCTGCCCGGTCACTCGCCAGTGATGAAACAGCCGGGGTACCACAGTCCGCATCTTGTCCAGCCATTGGCTAATGCGCCGCTTGCGCCTATGAAGAGCCTTGTATTTTCGTCGGGCCCAGCGTTCAAGCGCGCGGTCAATGTGCTGGAAGATGCCAAGCATGGCTGTCCGATAGAACGAGCCATAGTATTGCGACCACCCCTGTATCACTGGATTGTAGAGCCGAG
This sequence comes from Pseudomonas sp. MPB23, assembly GCF_046605395.1. Lineage (NCBI taxonomy): Bacteria > Pseudomonadati > Pseudomonadota > Gammaproteobacteria > Pseudomonadales > Pseudomonadaceae > Pseudomonas > Pseudomonas sp. MPB23. Next base: position 773,618 of record NZ_CP176771.1, read on the forward strand.
CCACGTCGACCAGCGTCACGTGGGTTTGGCGATTGAGTCGCCACCTGCGTACCGCTTGCCGCATCCGCTTTAAGGCATCCGCACTCGCTCCCGGAAGGAAGCTCGTGAAGAGCTGGTCTTGTTTGCTGAGCGCCTTCCTCGGCCTAAAGGTGAAGCCGAGGAAGGTAAAGCTCACATGCGGATAACCTGCGCGACGGTTACTGTCCTTGCAGTACACGACCTTCGATTTCTCGGGGTGCATCGTCAAGCCACAGGCAGCCAGCCGTGAAGCAATGGAGCGCATCACGTACTCCGCTTGCTTTCGACTGCGGCAGTGCACCACCGCATCATCGGCGTAGCGGGCAAACGGGCAGTTGGGGCTGGTACGTTGCATCCAGGTGTCGAAGGCATAGTGCATGAACAGATTCATCAGGAGGGGACTGATCACTCCACCTTGCGGGGTGCCGCGTTCGCGTCGGACGCGCATACCGTGATCCGTTTCGAACGGCGCAACCAGCCACCGCTCGATGTACAGAAGTATCCAGTCCTCCTTGATGTGCAGGCGCACCGCCTTCATCAGCAACCCATGATTGATCTGATCGAAGGCTGCCTTGATATCAAACTCCACCACCCAGTCGTATCGCCAGCAGCGCTCACGCGTGATCGCCACCGCCTGCTTCGCTGATCGTCCCGGCCGGTACCCATAGGAGTCCGAGTGGAAGATCGAGTCCAGCTCCGGCTCGATGAGAAGCTTGACCACGGTTTGCGCGACACGATCACCAACCGTGGGCACTCCCAGCTTGCGCGTGCCTCCCGATGCCTTGGGAATTTCTACTTGCTTGACCGGAGGCGGGAAGTACGACCCCGACGACATCCGATTCCACAGCTTGTAGAGATTCTTAGACAGATCCCGCTCGAAATCGGCGATGGTTTCATCGTCGATGCCGGCAGCACCGCGGTTGGCCCTGACCTGCTGGTAGGCGTCCCATACCGTGCGTTTCGCTATGTCATAAGGTTTCGCCGAGCTCACGCCACTCATCCCCGGAGGTTGGCAACGCTCGTCGGCCGGATAACGCCGCCCCTTCGCTCCACCTCCATTACAGAGGCTTCATCGCTACTACGGGAGGCTCCGCCCCTCGTTCCAGCATCGGTATTCTTCCTCATGGTGTTGGCCATTTGTCATTTTCCTTCGCATCTGGAACAAGGTTCTCACGTTCCGTACCAAAGCCTGTATGAAGATCATGCCGCCTATACACCGGCTGCCATCGGGTCCGTAAGCAGGTAACGCCCCGACTTGTCCTGAAGCCAGTACTCCACCTCAGTTTCGGCAGCACCTTGGGCATAACGATGCGTCATCGGACGGTTTGCTTTCGCTCATCTTCTCCATACTCACCTGCCATCCTCAGGGATGACTTTTCCTCGGTCGCTCACCACCACACCTTTTGGATGCAGCAGCACCGGGTGGTTTGAAGTCCGCTCCTGCAAGCCGACTTCGGAAGGCCTACTTCCATCTTCGGCACAGCAGCACAGGTCATCTGACCTGTGTTCGTGACACACAGTACTGGTTACCCTTCTTGGTCTGATGCATTTCCGGGTCGCGCTTACCGTCCTTGTTCTTGGTCGAACTCGGCGCATTGATCAGCGTGGCATCGACGATCGTGCCTTGGCGCAGCGACAGCCCTCGGTCGCCCAGATAGCCATTGATGACAGCCAAGATGCCGGCGGCTAGTTCGTGCTTCTCCAGCAAACGACGGAAGTTGAGGATGGTGGTTTCATCGGGGATACGCTCCAAGCTCAGCCCCGCGAACTGGCGCAGGATGGTGGTCTCGTACAGCGCCTCTTCCATCGCTGGATCGCTGTAACCGAACCAGTTTTGCATCAGGTGCACGCGCAGCATCGCCATCAGCGGATAGGCCGGACGACCGCCTTCACCCTTGGGATAATGCGGCTCGATCAAGGCAATCAAACCCTTCCACGGCACCACCCGATCCATCTCGATCAGGAACAACTCTTTGCGGGTTTGTTTGCGCTTACCGGCGTACTCGGCGTCGGCGAAGGTCATCTGCTTCATCGGGAAACTCGGTGGGTGGAATCCGGGTATTTTGCCAAAATCTGGAAGTCTTCTTCAGAGTTTCCCTAGCATTAAGCTGGGCGCGACAACAGACGTCTAGTTGGGCGGCACCTGAAGGTTTCGACCAGCCACATAACGGCCTAGGTCAATCGACGGGCAAGAATAGAATGTCTCCTATAGTCCGCTAGTGTGCGCTCTCTTGCTTGGATGGCATTACGTTCTGGCCCAACGTTACTGTAGCGAATCCGCAGCAGTATCAATCAAAGCCTCCTGTATCCCGCGTGAAGAAAGACGCTACGTTGCGCCCGTTCTTCCACGGCTTCGCTTGCCGCCCCGCTACGGCAGATTCGAAGTATTCATCGAAATGTCATCCTTTAGAAGCAGTGCGTTAACAAGGAATTTCTACCCTTTGCATCGCGAACCGCAATTGTGCGGCCAGCAATATTGCGAAAGGTGATCAAATGACGCCCCATCCGATACAGGACGCCGTGCTGCGGGTCGACCGGTTGAGCGTCGTCTATCCAGGCGGCGTGACAGCCCTACGCGATACCTCGATTGCATTTCGGCGTGGTGAGTTCACCGTGCTGCTTGGTCTCTCGGGCGCAGGCAAGTCGACCTTGCTCCGTAGTCTCAATCGACTCGTCACGCCCACTGGCGGCAGTGTCACCAGCGAACTCGGTGAACTCGGCAGCGGCTCGGCCTTGCGTCAGCATCGTCGGCGTACCGCCATGATCTTTCAGCACCACCAGCTAATCGAACGTCAAAGCGCACTGGCTAATGTGCTTACCGGTCGGCTGGCCTTTCACAACACGCTCCGCTCGCTGTTTCCTCTGCCGCGTGCCGATCAGGAGATTGCGCTCAGTTGCCTCGCTCGGGTCGGTCTGGCAGACAAGGCGCTAAGCCGGGTGGACAAACTGTCCGGTGGCCAGCAGCAGCGGGTAGGCATCGCGCGTGCGCTAGCGCAACAGCCGGCGATCATTCTGGCCGATGAGCCGGTAGCCAGTCTCGACCCGGCCACTTCGGTCCGTGTTCTCGGATTGCTGCGCGACATCTGCAAGGAAGACGGCATCACCGCCATCGTTTCGCTGCATCAACTCGAATATGCCCGCCGCTTCGCCGATCGCGTCGTCGGGCTGGCCGATTCTCAGATCGTTTTCGATGCCGCGCCCTCGGAACTCACCGATGCGCAGCTTGAGCGCATCTATGCAGGCCGCTCTACGACTCAGCCAGCGAATGCTCCGGCTGAACCACCTGTCATGCTCGAACCTTCACTGGAGATGTCCCGATGAAACGCTTATCCGCGCTCTTATTGACTTGCTTGCTGTCCGCTGTTTCAAGTTTGTCCGCCCTAGCGGCCGATGCCGATCCGGATGTGCTAAAGGTTGCCCTGCTGCCGGACGAAAACGCCTCCGAGCTGATCAAGCGTAACCAGCCGCTGAAGGATTATCTGGAAGAGCATCTGGACAAGAAGGTGCAGCTGATCGTAACCACCGACTATTCCTCGATGATTGAGGCGATGCGCTTTGGCCGTATCGACCTGGCGTATTTCGGTCCGCTGTCCTACGTCATGGCCAAAAGCAAAAGCGACATCGAGCCCTTCGCTGCCATGGTCATCGACGGCAAGCCGACCTATCGCTCGGTGATTATCGCCAATGTGGCGTCAGGCGTGAATGAGTATGCCGACCTTAAGGGCAAGAAGATGGCCTATGGTGACCGGGCATCGACGTCCAGCCATTTGATTCCCAAAACCGTGCTTCTTGAGACGGCCGATTTGACGGGTGGGCAGGACTACGAACAACATTTTGTGGGCACGCATGACGCCGTTGCCGTCAACGTGGCGAACGGCAACGCCGATGCGGGTGGGCTGTCGGAGGTAATTTTCAATCACGTAGCCGAACGTGGCCTAATCGATCCGAGCAAGGTGAAAGTACTTGGTTACAGCGGCGAATACCCCCAGTACCCCTGGGCGATGCGCTCGAACCTGAGCCCCGAGCTGAAAACCAAGGTGCGGGATGTATTCGTCGGTATCGACGATCCCGAAGTGCTGCGCAACTTCAAGGCCGAGGCCTTCGCGCCAATCACCGACGCCGACTACGATGTGATCCGCAACATGGGATCGCTGCTCGGCCTCGACTTCGCCACGATGTGAGCACCGATATGTCTACTCATTACGACGTGCAGGCGCTGCCTGCAGAGCAACGCGAGCACATCCTTCGAGGCTTCGGCCTCGGTTGGTGGCGCCAGCTGGGGCAGGTGGCGATTGTATTCGGAGTGGTGCTGTTGGCCTGCTGGTACGTGGGGCTGCTCGATGCCACCACGCTGCTGAACGGGCTGCCCTCCATCGCGACCCTGGCAGGCGAGGCCATGCCGCCAGACTTTTCGGGCTATCGAAGCTGGATTCGCCCCTTGATCGACACCTTGGCGATGAGCATCGCCGGTACGGCCATCGCAGTGGTGTTCTCGCTGGTGGTGGCCTTCGTTGCAGCGCGCAATACGGCGCCGCACCCCCTTGTGTTCGGTGTTGCCCGGGTGCTGCTCAATGCCCTGCGGTCGGTGCCGGAGCTGATCATGGGCATCATCTTCGTTGCAGCCGTAGGGTTCGGCGCCTTGCCGGGCGTGCTTGCCCTGGGTCTGCATTCGGTCGGCATGGTCGGCAAGTTCTTCGCCGAGGCCATCGAGCACGTCGACGAAGCGCCGGTGGAAGCCGCTCGGGCGGCGGGGGCTACGCCGATGCAAGTGCTGCTGCACGCGGTTTTGCCACAGGTGACGCCGCAGTTCGCCGACGTGGCGATCTACCGCTGGGAATACAACTTTCGCGCCTCCACCGTGATGGGCATGGTTGGCGCCGGCGGTATCGGCTTCGAACTCATGGGCTCGCTGCGCATCATGCAGTACCAGGAGGTTGCAGCAATCCTGCTGGTCATCCTGGCCATGGTCACGCTAGTAGACGCCTTCAGTGGCGTGCTGCGCAAACGTTTCAAATAGGACAAACCATGCTGCCGAAACTCGTTATAACTCACCGAGTACACGATGAGATCCTGCAACTGCTGGCGCCACATTGCGAGCTGATGACCAACCAGACCGACAGCACGCTGACGCGCGAGGAAATTCTGCGCCGCTGCCGCGATGCTCAGGCGATGATGGCGTTCATGCCCGATCGGGTCGATGCAGACTTTCTTCAAGCCTGCCCTGAGCTGCGTGTAGTCGGCTGCGCGCTCAAGGGCTTCGACAATTTCGATGTGGACGCCTGTACTGCCCGCGGGGTCTGGCTGACCTTCGTGCCTGATCTGTTGACGGTCCCGACTGCCGAGCTGGCGATCGGACTGGCGGTGGGGCTGGGGCGGCATCTGCGGGCAGCAGATGCGTTCGTCCGCTCTGGCGAGTTCCAGGGCTGGCAACCACAGTTCTACGGCACGGGGCTGGATAACGCTACGGTCGGCATCCTTGGCATGGGCGCCATCGGACTGGCCATGGCTGATCGCTTGCAGGGATGGGGCGCGACCCTGCAGTACCACGAGGCGAAGGCTCTGGATACACAAACCGAGCAACGGCTCGGCCTGCGCCAGGTGGCGTGCAGCGAACTCTTCGCCAGCTCGGACTTCATCCTGCTGGCGCTTCCCTTGAATGCCGATACCCAGCATCTGGTCAACGCCGAGCTGCTTGCCCTCGTACGGCCGGGCGCTCTGCTTGTAAACCCCTGTCGTGGTTCGGTAGTGGATGAAGCCGCCGTGCTCGCGGCGCTTGAGCGAGGCCAGCTCGGCGGGTATGCGGCGGATGTATTCGAAATGGAAGACTGGGCTCGCGCGGACCGGCCGCGGCTGATCGATCCTGCGCTGCTCGCGCATCCGAATACGCTGTTCACTCCGCACATAGGGTCGGCAGTGCGCGCGGTGCGCCTGGAGATTGAACGTTGTGCAGCGCAGAACATCATCCAGGTATTGGCAGGTGCGCGCCCAATCAACGCTGCGAACCGTCTGCCCAAGGCCGAGCCTGCCGCATGTTGAATCCGGTCTGGCTGAAGAGCCTGGTAGCGATCGTTCAAACAGGCAGTTTTCAGAGCGCGGCGAGGGCGTTGGGGCTGGCCCAGCCGACGGTGTCGCAGCACTTGCAGAAGCTTGAAGAGCAGGTCGGCGTAACGCTGGTGCAGCGCAGTCGTAGCGGCTGCCAGCCTACCACACGGGCGCTGGCCTTCATGCCGCATGCGACCGCCTTGCTCGACATGCACGCCCGGGCGCTAGAAGCCCTGCATGGCAATCGTGAGCGCGTCGGGGCCAGCTCCAACATCGGCACCTACCTTCTCCAGCCATTCGTGCGCAACTATCTGACGACCGCAAATGAGAGGGGCGAGGTGGATCTGCGCATCGCCGCCAACCCGGATGTGGCCGACCAGCTACTGGCGGGCCAGCTCGACGCCGCGATCATGGAATGGTGGCTACCTCACCCCGACTTCGAACACCGCCTCTGGCGGGTCGAGCCGCTGGTGCTTATCGTCAGCCCCGACCATGCGCTGGCTGAAGCAGGGTGCATAGAACGTGATCGTCTGGTGGACCTGCCGATGCTGGGAGGTGAACCGGGTAGCGGTACCGGACGGCTTCTGACCGAATACTTTGGCGAACTGGGCGTGCCTCGCAGCGGTATGCAGCTAGGCAGCACCGAGGCAGTCAAACAAGCAGTGAGGGCGGGACTCGGCGTGTCGTTGGTGATGGCTTCCGCAGTACAAGACGAAGTTCGCAGTGGCGCGCTGGTAGCTCTTCCCATCCCGGGGCTTGAAAAGCGTCTCCAACTGATCTGGCGCAAACCTCCCGGAAATCTGCACCCGCCGGGATTTGTGCGGCACTTATTGGAGGAGGCAGATCTAGCTGGATAAGGTGATGGATGGTTGCGATCCAGCGCTTGGCTTGTCAGCCTAGGGAAACTCTGAAAAAGACTTTCTGATTTGGCAAAATACCGCGACCCCACCCACCGAGTTTCCCGATGAAGCAGATGACCTTCGCCGACGCCGAGTACGCTGGCAAGCGCAAGCAAACCCGCAAGGAGTTGTTCCTGATCGAGATGGATCGGGTGGTGCCGTGGAAGGGCTTGATTGCTTTGATCGAGCCACATTATCCGAAGGGTGAAGGTGGCCGTCCGGCCTACCCGTTGATGGCGATGCTGCGTGTGCATCTGCTGCAGAACTGGTTCGGCTACAGCGATCCAGCGATGGAGGAAGCGCTGTACGAAACCACGATCCTGCGCCAGTTTGCCGGGCTGAACCTGGAGCGCATCCCCGACGAAACCACCATTCTCAACTTCCGCCGCTTGCTGGAGAAACACGAGCTGGCGGCCGGCATCCTCGCTGTCATCAATGGCTATCTGGGCGACCGCGGCCTGTCGCTGCGCCAGGGCACCATCGTCGATGCAACGCTGATCAATGCGCCCAGTTCGACCAAGAACAAGGACGGCAAGCGCGACCCGGAAATGCACCAGACCAAGAAGGGAAACCAGTATTATTTTGGCATGAAGGCCCACATCGGCGCCGATGACGAATCGGGTCTGGTGCACAGCGTAGTGGGCACGGCGGCCAATGTGGCGGATGTCACCCAGGTGGACAAATTGCTGCATGGCGACGAAAACGTGGTCTGCGCCGATGCAGGCTACACCGGTGTCGAAAAGCGGCCCGAGCATGAAGGACGTGAAGTTATCTGGCAGGTGGCGGCACGCCGCAGCACCTACAAAAAACTCGATAAGCGCAGCGTGCTGTACAAAGCCAAGCGCAAGATTGAAAAGGCCAAGGCTCAGGTGCGCGCCAAGGTCGAGCATCCGTTCCGGGTAATCAAGCGCCAGTTCGGTTACACCAAGGTGCGCTTTCGCGGCTTGGCCAAAAACACGGCGCAACTGGTGACACTGTTCGCTCTGTCGAACCTGTGGATGGCGCGCCGACATTTACTGACGAATGCAGGAGAGGTGCGCCTGTAATGCGGGAAATGGCCACCGGAGTGGGGTCCGGGTGGCGAAAACGTAAGAAATACTCGTCGAATTGATTGTTTTTTGATCATTTGGCGAGTTTAAAAGTTGCGCTAGGTGGTATGCCGGGGAAATACATGGCTACTTCAGACCATCCCTAACACCTTCGTCCTGAAAGTCTTCACCAATGGTTGTTGGAGTAGTTCCCTTAGAAATCACTTCGGTCAAGTGTTTGATGCGCCTAACAACCCAATGCGCCGGCACCTCACCCAGCCACTCCACGCCGGAGTCTTTCATCGGCGCCGTCGGGTCGAGGCCTTTGGTGACGGCGTGGGAGATCACGGCCTGGCGCTTTTCCTTGAGCAGTTCGATCAGGCGCTGCTGCTCTTCGATCAGCGCGTCGATGCGGGCGGTTTCGTGGTCGAGGAAACGGGCGATTTGGGTTTGTTCTACCAAAGTCGGAACATGGAGACGCTCAGAAAGGCTCTCCTTTTTTATATGCCTCATGGTGCTGCCATGAGCATCAAAGTCTGCCAATTTTGGAGCAACAAGCTTTATCAAATAGAAAAGAAATTTTTGATCAGCTTCGACTGTAGGCGAGACTTTAAATATGTGTTGATTCAACCAGGCGGCGCCACCCGTCCAAATGAACGAGTCGATTGTTGCAGACCATGAAAAAAGCAAATCTCCATCGCCAACCTTGACACGAAAATCAAGCTCGCCGGAGTAATAATTTGGTGCTGTATCACCTGTTAGCTGAGAGATGCGGATAATCGGTAGCCCTTCTTCACCCCAGTCCTCAGGCTTGAATGGATAGCCATTTTGATAATCGGCAAGAAACTTTAATGCGGATCGTGGCCATTCAGCAGGCACAGCCCCTTGCCACTCCACCCCGGAATCCTTGTAAACCGGATAACTCGGAAACGTCATGCCGACAGCCCCTCGATCATCTGCTTGATGCGGTCGGTGCAGGCTTTCAGGTCGCGGTCGATCTCTGCCAGCGGACGCGGTGGCTGGAACACATAGAAGTGGCGGTTGAAGGGAATCTCAAAACCGACCACGCCGACTTCGCCGTCCTGTTCATCACGCTTGCTCTCGTCGATCCAGGCATCCGGCACATGGGGTTTTACTTCGCGCTCGAAGTAGTCGTACACCGACTCGCCCAGCGGCACGTTTTCGTTGTCGCGCAGGCCGGCATCGGCTTCCGGCTGGCCTCTGACCAGGCAGATATCCGCCTCGGGGTCGCGCTCGCTTAAGCCGTTGAGGATGGCCTTCAGTTCGGGCGTGCTGGGCGATACATCGTGAGCGCTGAGCGCCTTTTTCAGCAGCTTGCTGAACTGCTCGCGGTTGCGGTGCAGCTGGCTTTCGTCCATCGCCTGCAGGGCTTCGATCAGGCGCTGGCGTGCCGGGGCGTCCATCTTCTCGATGGCTTTTTCTTCCTGCACTTTTTCGATGCGCTCGGCGCTGGTCTGGAAGTTCAGGCGCAGCGGGCGCTCGACAGTGATGCGCCGGTAGCCAAAGGCTTCGACGGGGAAGATCTTGCTCTGCGCGGTTTGCTCGAAGCGGCCATACAGGCGCACCAGCTCGTCGATCTGCTCCTCGGTGAGGTACTGGCGCTTGCTGCCGAGGGACTTGCGCATCTTGGCAAAGTGCTGGCTGCCATCAATCAACTGCACCTTGCCCTGGCGCACAGCGGCCTTGTGGTTGCTCAGCACCCACACATAGGTGGCGATGCCGGTGTTGTAGAACATGTCGGTGGGCAGGGCGATGATGGCTTCGACCAGATCGTTCTGCAGCAGGTAGCGGCGAATCTCCGACTCGCCCGAACCGGCGCCGCCGGTAAACAGTGGCGAGCCGTTGAGGATGATGCCGATGCGCGAGCCGCCTTCACGCGGGTCACGCATCTTGCTGACCAGGTGCAGAAGGAACAGCAGCGAGCCATCGGACACGCGCGGCAGGCCCGGGCCGAAGCGGCCGTTGAAGCCCTTTTCGCTGTGCTCGTCGGTGATCTGCTTCTGGACTTTCTTCCACTCCACGCCAAACGGCGGGTTGCTGAGCATGAAGTCGAAGCGGCTGTCGGCCAGCTGGTCGTCAGACAGGGTGTTGCCCAGCTTGATGCTGGTGACGTCCTGACCCTTGATCAGCATGTCCGCCTTGCAGATGGCATAGGACTCGGGGTTGAGCTCCTGGCCGTGCAGCGACACGGTGACTTGCTGGCTGATGGACTGGATGTACTCGTCGCCCTCGGAGAGGAAGCCGCCGGTGCCGGCAGTCGGGTCGTAGATGGTGACGATGCTGTTGGGCTTGAGCTTGTCGTCCTGCCCGGTGATCACCAGGGAGGTGGTCAGGTGCACGATATCGCGCGGGGTGAAGTGCTCCCCGGCGGTTTCGTTGGAGCTTTCCGCGAACTTGCGGATCAGCTCTTCGAAGATGATGCCCATGCCGAAGTTGCTGATGCGCTCCGGGCTCAGGTCAGTCGCGGCAAAGCGCTGCACCACCTGGTACAGCAGGTTGGCCGCAGAGAGCTGCTGCACGAAGTCTTCAAAGTGGAAGTGCTCGAAGATCTCGCGGGCGTCCTTGCTGAAGGACTGCACGTAGCTCATCAAGTCGGCGGCGGTCTGGGTGTCGGACAGGGTACCGAGGGTCAGCTTGGAGGCATTGAAGAACTGCTGGCCGGCGGCGCGTAGCAACAGACGCTCACGCACCAGATCAGGCCGGCCTTCCTGCGCATAGGACTCACGGATCACCGCTTCCTTGGTCGGCTCCAGCACACACTCCATCCGCCGCAGCAGGGTGAACGGCAGGATGATGCGACCGTACTGGGACTGCTTGAAATCACCGCGCAGCAGGTCGGCAATCGACCAGAGGAAAGCGGCCGTCTGGGAATGGTTTTCCGTGTTCACGCAACTGCTCCTTGAAAGGCGTGCAAAGCGCCGAGTGTAACTGAAGAGGGGCAGGCGAAATCACTTCGAACCCAAAGCCGTTGGCGTTTAAAGCGCTGATGCGTCCAGACCTATCTACAGAGGCAAGTCAGCCGGCGGCACCTTCCCGATTTGTCCTGACCGTATGCACTCCCATACCGTTCTCGAAGCCTGTTGCCACTTTGGCTGGCAGCGATTGATTCGGCAGTTACCGTCGCACCTCGCTGAGGTTGAAGCTTGTTTCTTCGAGACAGATCATCTAGTCGCATAACAAGGCAAGCGGCTGAGGGAGACCCAACGCCAGTGCAGGGAAACCGACAATTGTAAAATCGCGTGGTCATCGCAACGCGCCTGCAGTAGCTACTACAAAGCGGTAAGCTCGTTCTCGGTAAACCATTCGGACTGTTTGATTGCGTCGAGCGCTGTAGCGGGGTTCTTCGCCCAAAGAACCAGAGCGAGGCTTTCCTCGGCTCGACTGCAGGTGACATAAAGTAGCCTTAGGGTCCGATCAATAGTGGTCTCTTTTCCCCCTTCAACGTTCTCAAGATCAGTCGGGCTCAATTCCTCAGCGCCGAAGAGCTTGTCGTAGGAGAACCACGTGCCGCCAGCTTCCTCATCATCCATGATGACCATGACATGCTTGAACTCAGAGCCTTTAACGACTTGATGCGTCGCGAGTTCGGTTTCACCCCCAAGATAGGCGTGATAACGAGCAATTTCTTGCCAGGGCGTGCCGAAGAGGGCGTGCCAGCCACGCTTACGTCGGTCCTCCTTCGCTTCCTTGCTCCTTGTCTTTGGCTCTGGAGGAGGAGGCGACGAATCACCGTAGGCCTCAACTAGGCGACTATCCACTTCGAAGAGGCTGGCTTCGATGATCGGTTCCAAGACTTCTCGCACGGTTATTCCGGGCTTGGTGGCGGCGGATGCGAACCTCATAACTGCAGCGTGAGCTTTGTCCAGCGCGGCCTGACGCTCGGCGCGAGATTCCGGGACCTTTGCAAGTGCGCCGTGCCTACGCAACACATCCATGACGGCGAACTCGTTCACTGAACCATCAGGCTGCAGACATTCTGCAAGTTCAACCATTGGGCCGAGGAGCGGCCTCACCATAGTGGGCCCCGTCCGCTCGCCATTGCTCTTAGGCACTGCGGCATCCTTGTCCAGCAGCTCCATCGCGCGGTATGCCTCGTAAAAATTGCCTCGTTTGGCGGCAAGTTTGTGTTCAAGGGCGAGGGTTTTGTAGCCACTCCCACGCTCTTGCCAGGCGGATAAGGCAGTTTCGGCCGACATGGCCAACGCGCATTCCGTTTCCCTCCGGATCTTTTCGGCGGAATCGGTCTTAGCATCGCCGACAAAGATTCGAACGGTTCCACCGTTTTTCTCTGTCCTAGGGTGCTGGGGGACACCAGTCTTGGGCTGAGTACGGCCCTCGATGTCCGAGTCCCAAATCTTGTTAATGAGTTCAACAATGCGCTTTTGGCTACGATGATTCATCTGCAATGCAGGGCGCGCCCAATCTTCCGGCACGTGTGACGGTAAGTCGTGGTGACCGTCAGGGTAGATTCGCTGCCGATGATCCCCGAGGAGCCCCAATGTGATGCGATCCGGACGGTTTTTGGAGAGTTCAAATAGTGCATCAAGTACTCCCTTCATCGTGTCCTGGGATTCATCAATAAGGATGAGGGGGTGACGGTCTTCTAGGATGCGCTGCAGCGTTGGGCGTTTAACAATTAGCCATGCGGTCACGTCCAGGACGTTGGTGTGCGATAGCGCCCCCGGACCGAATGTGTTTCTGTCCGGGCTATACCTAAATTCATCAGTCTTTCGTAATTCCTCCGCCTCTGCCTCGATCTCCGCATACTTCCGCCGGTCGGTGTCGGACTCGCCCCTTTTCTTACCCATCGCATGGGCCTTGGCAGCCACAAGATCTTCGGCATTGAACGCAAGCAAGGCTTCCCGGATGTCATCATCAAAGCCCTGGATGAGTTCCCAGCAAAAGGAATGGATGGTCGATACTTCGGTCAGGTAATTTTCGCCGAGACGACCGTTGACGACGGCGGTCGCGTTTTTGGTGTAGGTGATAACACGCACCGACTGTCCACGAGACCTAAGTCGTTCGGCATAGTGAGCCCCCGCTTCATGCTTTATCACTCCAGTAACTCGACGCAAAACCTCAATTAGCGTGCGAGTCTTTCCGGACCCTGCGCCAGCGAAGAGAAAGAAACTCCGAGGCGGGGTTGTCGTGATGTAGCCGCAGATATCTTCGACGACATGAGCGTCGCGATCGTTTCCAAACGATGGCAGAGCGGTACTCAAGGGGTCTCTCCCGCAGTGACGTTGAGTTGCCCGCTCAGCCAGGTGAGCGCGTCTGTGATGTATGCGGGGCATTTCAGGTCTTGGCCAGCATTTAGCCGTTCGAACAGGGTTGCCGCGAAATCTCCTTTACTGAAGCTCCCGCGGAGCATCGCATGGAGTTCCTTGAGCAGCTCGGCGTGGTCTGGGTAGTCGAGCACAAGACCTATCACCTTTGCCAAGGTGCCGCGGTGCTTTACTTTGGCAGCGGTGATTGGGTCAACCTCCTCTTCCAACGCTTTGAACCAATCGATGTTGGAGAGAACTAGAGAGTCCTCAAACGAGCTGGGCCACTGCTCGCTGGCAGCCGCAACCGGAAGCTGCCACGCGAAGCGGACTTGAACGCCTGTGTCGGATGTCCACACCAGCTGGGCAGGCGTCGGCTTACCAAAAGCTTGAAACTCCGCCAGCATCGGATGCCATGAGGTCAATGTGTCATTCCCACACTCCAATTTTTCTTGGCCGGCGATGTGCACCGCTGCCCGGACTAGGCGCCCCTTATCGGTTCGGGTTGGCAGAACCGGATCCAAGTCAGTGATAACGATCGTCGGAATCCCCAATCGCTCCACCAGGGGTTTAAGGCGGTGAGCGTGGCTACCGCCGATGTCGAGGAAAGAAACATACTTCTTGGCAAGTTTGGGGAAATCCCGCTCGATGAAAAGTGGCACCAGCATTCTCTCTGCTGTTCCTTCCACGAAGATGGCGGCGTCAGCGAAAAGCAGGTCGGTGTGTTGCACCTGAAAGTAGCGTTCGGCGAACGTCCTGGTTGGAGCGTCTTCGCCGAACGCATCGCCCAGGTTAACGACCTGCGTGCTGGGTTTTGCGCCAAGCACCGTGCTGGCCACCCGCCTCACGTACCGCAGACGCGTGAAGTTGTCTCCATGAGCCAGATGGCTCGAGTGCGTGCTGATCAGCAGCTGACTGCGGAGGTAGCTATGCACCTGCTCCTTTGGACGAATGAGCTCGTGGGCGTTCTTCGAAAAATTTCGTTGAACCTGAACGTGCAAATGGGCCTCAGGTTCTTCAACCATCACGAGGTGAACTGCCGCCGGACTGCCCTGCGGCGGATTGAGGCGTGCGGCGCGGAATGACACGAGCATGAAGCTCAGCGACTGCAGATTCTGATAGCCGAGGCCAATAGAGTGTTCAGGCAAGGACTCATCAACAGCAGTTTTGTCCAGGAGGTACTGTACGGCCGTGCTGTGAGCAAGAAGGTCTGCGGTCTGGATTCTTGTACGAAAATGGAACTGGTGAGGGTCATGCAGGCCTGGGTAACCCAGAATCTCCACGTCCTCCATCGCTGGCTTTAACGCCTTGTAGATAGATTTGTCGAGGTCTGCTTGTGCATTAGCAACGGCCTTGACCAAGTCTTCTCGATGTCCGTGACCGGATGGGGCTACGTTCAAGTGTTGCCGAGCGAACTTCATGAGTTGGCTTGAGAACAATCCGGGCCGAGAACTTGCGGACTCTGACCGCATTTCGTCTTCTTCGGCACCGAGTCCTCGTTGAGCCGGTACAAAATCCACACGAATGAGCTTGCGCAGATGCTGCAACTCGATCGGTTGTGATCCAAGTGGCAGCTCCTGCAAGTCACGGCGCGATTTATCGGCCAAGGGGCCCTTCACGGGGTCGAGACGGTAAGCGGCTATGCGTCGCAGATCCGCAGAATGTCTAAGCCAGTAGTCAAGCAGATCTATCGGCCAGGCATGGCCATCCTTCGGAAGCTCTCGGACCGGGGCGCGCGCCTCACGGTAGCGCCAAGCCAGATTGCGAAGTTCGTTCGCGTCTGCAACAGGTTCGAGCCGTACCCGTACACCAACTGCGCCACCCGACCACTTCAGCGAGGTGATGAACGGCGCAACATGGCTGTACGCCCCCTCCTTAGCGTCGAACCAAAGATCAATGAAGGGCATGCACGCCTGGAGTTCCTGATACTCGGCCTCCCATGATTCGGCATCCTTGGAGTCCGTCGTGGGATCCTCATCAAGTGCCTCCCAGCGGTGGCATACCTCGCGCAGCTTCGCCCACTGCGAAAGGCTAATGTCGAACGCGCGGAATCCGGGTGACTCGCTCAAGAAGTTGCGGAGGACTGTAAGAAGGGAAGTTTTGCCGCTGTTGTTGGCACCTACCAAAATGGTAGTGACCTCGTCGAGCTCAAGTCGGGTCTTGGCCAGGCGTCGAAAATTACAGACCTCAAGGCAGGCGAGCCGGATCGGTGGGGTGTCGATAGCTGCAGCTGCTTTGGGGGAAGGCCCCGCTGGGATCAAGGGTGGGCTATCGGTGAGAGAGGAAGCAGGGATCTGGTCTGTGGTCATGGTGCCTCCATGCGGCCGCCCAGTTACTGAAGATAAGGACACCTCGGCATAGTAACCAGGTGCTCAAGACATTGAGCATACTGTCACTTGGCCAGGACGGAAGATAGTTCCAGCTTCCACCTGTCACGCAAATATTTCCGCCTATCCAACAAATACCTATGGAAAAGTTGCTAACCGGGCGGTGAATCAAGCCGTTGCTGCCAAGATTTCTAAATTATGCGCAATTATGTGAAAATACATAATTTCACCGCGCGAGCTGCCTTGCGCTAAAAAGAACACACGGAACACCCTCCCAACGCAGGAATCAGGTAGGAAAATTATTGGGGAAATTGCGGCAAGCTTGGACTGCGGGTTCAGGCCAATGCCGCCCCAAGAGACTGAAGGCGGACCATATCGACGTGTCCAGAGCTGCTCACCAAGAAGGCAGCATCTCTAGTGCCTGTTCTATACCACAATCTCAGAGTAATTATGTCGGTCTAAAATAGCGGACAAACCAGCATCAACGCGTGAGCGATGAAGATCAGTCAGAAGATTGTCGTGCACATATCGGTTGACTAGATGAACATAGTATTCAAGTGTAGTTCTAACATTAGTGTGGCCCAGCATTTTCCTGAGATCTTCGTCGAGCGCTGCATCGTAAACAAAACTCCTTCCAAGTCTATTCTGGGCTTTCAACGCCTCATAAACAAAATATGTCGCACAGGTGTGCCTGAGCATTCGTGCATTGAATCGTATGGCTTTAAAATCAGTAGCGCTCTCGGAGTTCTTCGCTGCAGAAACCACCTTGCTAAAGTTATAACCAAGCATTCCATGAGTAACAACATCACCACGAGCGGAAAGAAACAAGTCGCTATTCCTTGGTGGAATGCCATGCTTAGCCTCATATAGCTTCGCTCGTTGCCGCCTTAAGGGTAAATAATACTCGCAAATAACTCTCCACAGCTTCCCTGGAAAGTCTATGGAACGCCATTTTCCCTTGGACCTAAAATAATAATAGATAGCTCCATTATCTAACCCTTCTGGGTACTCACCCTCATCATAAGGAATGAATCCATAATTTTCATTTTTCCCTCGGTAGGGCAATTGAAAAAGATCAATCGGTCTAAGCCCGGTAATTCGTATGATCGCTGCGATAATTTGATAAACAGGATCATTCATCACACCGAGAGCTATTTCATAATCAGTTTGCCTTACAAATTTCTGCATTTCTCGTTGATGCATTGCTGGTCTACCACTGGGCAGATTAAATCCCAAGGTAGTAACTTTAACCCCTGGGTTGATATGGGCCAGGAGTTTCTGGTCTTTCAGCATGTATCGGATATCAGTCCTACTGATATCCAAATAGTGTTTATAGCCCTGCCTTTCGGCCCACTGATAGAAGCTCCAGACCCTTGCCGCAATGTGATACATGGTTTTGTGAGACGGACCATCAGGAAGCGCATCCGTTGGAGATGCTATGTGAACAAGGAAGGCATCAAAAACATCCTCATCCACCAACTGCCAGTTCTGCGCACCAAATACAACTTCACCCCCTTCGATTGGGCTATCGTCCAACCACTGCAAAAACCTTCTCAGGATATTCGCATAGTTTCTTGTCGTTTCATCACTCCTTGAACGTATCTTCGAGACAGCCATCGCCCACATGGTCGGTGCTTCAAGGACGTTGTGATTATCATCAAAATAAATTCCTACGCGCGCTCGCATATAGCCAGAGTGGCTGGCCAAACCGTTTCCAAAATGAAGGATACACACAATTATTTTGGCCTCGATAAGGGGTACATCAGAAGTGACTTAGAAACATCACTTAAATACTGATTAAACTGACAAAGCGAAGCAGATAAATCAACTAACCGTAGCTCAAATTCCTCGTCATGAGTTGAACCATTCTGGGGAACACAATTATTATCCGCACTGCGCGCATATAGAACACCATGTGCTCTTAATTCGGATTCTAGGTCACGAAGCAGAGCTACTACCTGTGAATTTTGATAAATTAAGCTCCGCTTAATCCCACATGCTTCAACAAGCTTTACTCTTGAAAGCCTAGTCATATCTGCTGAACCGTATTCCGCCCAGTCTCCCAAGCGACGTCGCTCTTCAACAAACGATTGGAAACGCTTCAGACCATTCACTGATTTCATGCCAAAATGATTGAGTCGAAATTTTCGCTGAATTGTATTTCTTCGAGCCGCGCAGCCGCACCTTTAATGGATAAAATATTCAATTCAAGAGCCGCACCATTGAACTGTTTTTCGGCCCTAGAGATACAGACATCAAGGCCTATACTAAATCGAACACAGTGCACAGGCACGTTAAATTCCTTCCTAATTCTAGAAATTAACAAACTCCGAATTGAAACTGTATCACTTGCTCCACTAACATATAAGGATACACCTGGAGTAGATGGCTTGTGGTTTTCAATCCAAGATGACTTGCCGCACATTGGAAGACCGAACATTATGTAGACTGTGGTAACAAGTGAAGATCGATTTTGATTAGATAACGAGTCCAGTTTCTCCAAAAAATTCAGAATGGCCTCAGATTCTGATACTGCATTAGGCACTTCCAAAATAATTTTTGAAGTAATAATTCCTGATACCGCAGGAGTTAATGATTCAGCAAGAGCCGCCTTGAGATCTGCACGCAAAATTGCGTTCTGATTCTTCTGATGAGTTAGCTCTTGAAGGACCTTAGCCTTCTCAACTTGCTTAGCTGGCTTTTCACTAGCCAACGCAAAGTAATATTGCACCCTCTCGATCAACTGATTATATGTGGTGTTAGCTCTCTCCCTTAGTAGGGATAACTGCTCCTCCAACTCTTTCAGTCGATGATGTATTTCTTGAGAGTTTTTGAGTGGTTGTTCGAAAACCACACTTGAATCCTCTACATCCCCCCCCGAATGAACTGTTCTTTTTATGACTTCCCTGACCTTCACCCAGTCAGGATCATGCTTTTGATTGATTGTTGCCCGAGCGACACCAGATAATTTAGCAACCTCCATCACGGATATTTTTTTTCGGCCGCCTCTGTGGAGCGCTGAAATAGTCCCATATACCCGGTTGAGCAGTTCTTGCTTAGCCATTCGCTACCTGCTTAAGGAAATTATGTGCCTCATCCCCTACAACCTCGTGAAGCCTCTTAAAAGCTTCAGCGATTCGTTTCTGCGAATACTCCTTCTGAGTCGCTCCACAGTACCTATGCTTAATCATATTATCGTGGAAAATTATCTCATTCTTTAATGATGGAACATTAGCCTCGACAAATGCAGCATATCTACAATTATATGGGTCACACGCAAACAAATTTGGATGAAGCCTCGACCCAGGGCTATCATTCTTAGCATCACAAGGTGACTCGCTGGTAAGTCCTGGCGTTCGCAAACAGATTGCAAGATTCGTTCTATGCAAAAGCTTCACACCTTCATCAAGCAAAGATGCGACATACTGACTTAAGCTTTCTTTCCCCGCGTTTTGCAATTTAGCCCTGAGTATTGGAGAAGAATTAGCAGTCTTGGCCAACCTTTTCCCGCCAATGCCCCCAATTTGACCAGAAATGACTCCTTGCAAAACTTCGACAAGAATCTCCGTATTTTCCTCAATCAAGGTAGCTTTGACTTCATCGTTCACGCCAGGTAAAGAAAGGATGTACTTTAGCGTCATTTTTAAGCTACGGTGAGAAAAAAGGCGTTTAATAATTTCTAGATTACGCGAGTCTTGATGAATTATATAAAGGGCTAGAGACTTCCGAAAACGATGTGGGTGTACTCTATATTGAATACCTAGGTTGCCTGCCACTCGATTGCAAGATCGCTCAATCCCAGTGGTCTGCGGAATGTTTCCAAAACTGAACTTTGGTATCTTGGCAAACAGATAGTCGTGCTTACCATAAGCACGAGCATCACGTCCCATTTCTACTACGACTTCAATTGCGTCCGCAGCAATTTTCGGAATAGGTATTGTTTTAATATCGCCCTGTGAAGAAATCGAAGTTTTGAAAACAGTATAAGTAAGCCAATATCCATCAGCCTTAAATGAAAGACAATCCACCTTAAGTCCAATGACCTCTGATCGACGCATGCCAGTCAGACAAAGAAGAAGTACGATACACGCATCTATCAGAGCTACAACGACGCTAATTACAGCTGCTTGATTTAAATACTGCCCCTCATCATTCTCATGCGTTCTTTCTTTGATTACTATTCCCCACCAGGGCATACCGTTATCTAGCAACTTTGGCTTATAATCCCTAAATCTTTCAACCCCCTCAACGGACGCCGTTGAAACACCAAAATTAATCGCGGCAAGCTTTTCGGGAGTCTCAAAAGCGCCTACTATCGTTGGTGCAAAGTTTTTATACAACCATAGGACATCAGCGCTATAGTTTTCAACAAATCCCACGCAGTATTTAAATATTTCTGCATAGTCATCGAGCGGAATTGGTTCGAAAGGTCGAGAGGACTCGTCGTATTCTCTTCTATATTTGGCGACAAGATCTTTAGTTACGTATGAATCGTATAGTGAGTACTCTGGCGGAAGCATACCCATCGATGACATGCCCTGCCAGAAGGACATTAAGTAACAGAACTCCCACTTAATTCCAGAGGTGGGAAGCGACTCTATATAGTGCTCCACACTCGACTTGGCCAAATCATTCACCGTCCTATAATCTGGTGAATTATCAGAACCTAAATATAGACCCTCGGCATGAAACAACCCGACAAGTCTTAATACTTTAGTTTTATCTGTCTCTAGAGATGTATAAGCATTAACACGACCATGAATTCCGAAATGCGGTACACGGTAAAATAGCAGCGCCCTAGCAATATTCACCCAATGTTCGTGCCCTACGCCACAAACATTCACACCATACATATTATCATAATCAAAATTGATTCGTATGGGGTATCCATAGGGTGAGGGGTAATCCCCAAAATCCCAAACCGGATCGCCGAAAGAGCTTCTAGGACTTACCCTAATATAACTCCACTCGCTCTTATCTATTTTTGAAAGATTGAGTATATTTACATTATCGAAAATGAGCCCAAGTGAAGAGTCGCCACTCAGAGCCTCATCATCTTCTTCAGCAGAGATAGGCTCTGACTCTTCCTCGTAATAACCCAGTCCACTTCTTATTTCTTCTAAAACTGCTTTTAATTGGTCACGTGTTGGAGTTGTCATGAGAGCCCTATCATTGTCAATGGCAGTGCATAGCAGTGATGTTTCGATTGATCTATTGCCTCCGCAATCTCAATCGGGTCCCCCCAGCCCTCTATAACCCCCTTCCACCCTAAATACTCAGCCCGATAGCTTTTCTCCCATTCTAAGGGATTTAACCGCTCCCTCAGACCGTCAAGGTCGGAAATTCTTCTTGCAATAAAAGGTAATGCTTCTTTGAAGATCACACACTGTGAGCATAACGGACAACGATTGAAGTAGTTGCACGGCGTATCCGTCCTAAGAAAACTTTCAGCGCCTGGCCAATCTGGTCGCCTTGAGTTTAGACAACTTGCAATGAATGTCTGACCTTCCGGAGAAAGCAACTGTATTACCGCATCTTCAGAAGAATTCAGCCTACCGACTAATGGTGCAACAACTGACCTTAGTTCTTCTTTGCTACCGCAACGTAGAGTGGCTTCACGCAGCTCAACCAAAGACACATCTGTAAGAAGATTTGCTGAGTAACTTCTAAAATCTTCTTCATGTTTTCTCTGAATCTTCCTTAGACGACCATTTAATATTTCTGCCGCCCCCCAGTCACTATCATAATGATTTACTGTGGTATCGAGATTCGAATGCCCCATCATTGCCGAAACCTCGTCAATATCTAAACCCTGTTCTCTCCGTCGAGTTTCATAGGTAGTTCGAAGACGTTTCGTTTCAATTCTGGGGGACTTGGTATCCGTATCCAATTTTATGCCGTGGCGAAGTAGAAACTCCGTTGAAGCGTGCCCAAAATTCGTAGTGGTTACGGGCGCGCATAAGCGACCAAACTTATTCCAAAGATTCTTCGAAATGACACACTGGAATAATTTACCCTTTAAATAATGAGGCGACGACAAATGCTTGGTTACTTCAGCGGCAACAAAGCGCAAGACCTGATACGCGCCAAACTTATCTCGCTTGTTTGATCTATGCATTTGGCTTTTGTCGGACCGTCCCTTGTACCCATAAATAATCACATAGTCATCATCCAGAAGGTCCTCCTCAATGTGGTCGTCTAGGTTATCGCTTATCGATACCACAACCTCAAAGTTCCAGCCCGTCTGCAACATCACGAAGAGAAAGAATGGGAATATAGTTCCCATTGTGAAAGCTACTCTGCTGAAGTATGCCATTTGACCTACTTCATAGGGTAGGTGCTCTGGCCCGACCCTCATATACATCAAGGCCGACCGTAATCTTTTTTCCAGCGTAGAATATTTTTTGTTTGTTCCGTGAGCGGTGTTTTTACTCCACTCAGAGGAAAAGAGATGTCCAGCTTCCTCGAAGCTCACTTGCATAGGCCAATCAGGATAAAGTCTTCCTACATTTGCAGTTGCAATTCGCCCAGATTCTTCTCGATCACAGCCATACACCATCCCCCGTTCACTGACCTCAGTACCAACTACAGGGCGACCTTTAGCCGCCAGTTCATGGGCGCGGGCTCGGTAAATGCCCAGAAACTTCTCTATACTTATTCCATTTTCCCGTATGTAATATTTAACATCTCCAGTGATGCGTATGACCCACTCAAACCCCTTAACATGTGTCGCCTTGATCGACCCATTGGATCTTTTGGCCTGCTCATTCATAACTAGATCAAACATCAAGTTTTCTAATGAAAGATCGTATTCCAGCATTGGTTGCCCGTCTTTCACTAGACCTTTGTAACTCTCCATCCACTTCATAATAAACTTAATATCAACCAGGCATCCCTCTACAAGCTTATTATGAATCTCCCTGCTATATCCTTCTGTTACTTGCTCGTTCATCGCCGGTCCAAGTGGCCATTGAAACTCTTTGCCGACCCAGCCCTGCCCTTTATATTTATTTTTCAACGAGATGAATATATTTTTTAATGCACCGTATCTTTTTCTATTTACGGTGCGGCCTGGATACGAACGAATTAAAAATGACCTAAAATTCATGCATACCTGCCCATCGACATCAGCAACACCTTTGACTGATTTATTGATCGGCTCAGCGCTATTTAGAAACAGCACAAACTCTTGGATTGAGTAATAGATGTCTTGATGGGATTGATACGTGATCAATCTTTTTGCGGCATGGAGCTGCGCACCTATGAGTAACTGCTGAACAATTAATTTATGGTGCGGATACTCATTGACAAAATCGGTGAAGTCACGGACGAAGTCCTTGGTGCCAGTGGTCTTGTTTCGGACAAGCAACCCTTGAGCTGAAACATCCACTTGTCCCCTTGCAGTGCTTCTTTTTTGGATTGCTTGGGGGGTGTTTTCTGGCAGCTTGCGCTGGAGGAGCGGTCGTTCACTCGACTCAAGGGCAGACTTGGAGAAGGGTTTGCGTGGCATCTGACCTCCAATTGGATTGGGTCTTTAGCCAGCAATATCAAGCATCACTAGACAGTCTGGCCATACATTTTTGTTTCGACGATAACATGCTCGCAGCCACGATACGGATTGATCGAGCGATCGAATGGCAGATCCGGCGAGTTGTTGCGGGTGATGATGGTCTTGGCCGTCTCGATGCGCACTTCGGTGCCCTGGGTCGGCGGCACTTCCTGGTACCAGCCGTCGTCCTCGACCACGCTGGCCGTGGGCGCAAAGCGGTTGTGCAGGTTGGTGGCCGTGCCCCGACCACGGGGCGGCAGCGGAGTAGACATGAAAGCGCCTCGATACTGTTTTTATATACAGTATCGGTACACCCAGTTTCTGACCAGTGCCGTTGGGCGGTCAGGTGCACGGGCTTATCCGCCGCTTGGCAACGAATAGATCAAGGATTCACGACTCTTTGACGAGCACCTCACGCCTCATTGACCTGGCCTGCGCGACGCTGGGCGCCATCAACCCATACACCCACCGGTCATTTCGCCCATGCTCAAGCATCATTGGTTTACAGCCCTCGGCCTGGCCCTTATGGCCCTGTGCACTTCGGCTTTTACCCAGGCCGATGACCTCGCCTCCATCCGCTCACCGGAATGGGCGCAACCCGTGGGCAACCGATACAACTTGTATCAGATGACCCCCACGCTCTATCGCAGCGCGTTGCCGGATAGCCATGCCACGACGCTGCTGGAAAACCTCAAGATCGGCACGGTCATCAATTTTCTGCCGGAGTCCGATACCCGCTGGCTCAAAACGCCTGGCATCCGTCAGGTTCAGTTGGTTTATCGCACCAATCACGTGGACGATTCCGACGTACTGGCGGCATTGAGGGTGATCAAGGAAGCCGAGGCCAGTGGCCCGGTGCTGATGCACTGCAAGCACGGCTCGGACCGCACGGGCTTGATGGCCGCGATGTACCGCGTGGTGGTTCAGGGATGGAGCAAAGAAGAGGCGCTGAACGAAATGACCTTGGGGGGCTTCGGTACCAGCAACGGCTTCAAGGACGGCATCCTCTACATGATGAGGGCCGATATCGACAAGTTGCGCACCGCCCTGGCGAATGGCGACTGCAGCACCAGCGCGTTTGCACTGTGCTCGATGAAGGATTGGATGAGTACAGCAGGCCGCCTCGACGTAAAACCCTAACGGTAGGAGCGAGCAAGCTCGCTCCTACCGGGGATGTTTTTGTCAGGTTTTTTTCAGCTTGGGGTTAGGAAAGAACTGCACCGACAGCACCTTCGGGTCCGGCACTTTGAGCGCCGAGGTATTGACCCGCGTGCCCAATTCCTTGGGCACCGATAAACCCTGGTCATTGAGCGTGTCGGTATAACCGCAGGCGACGCATTCACGGTGGGGCACGTTGTCCTCGGTCCACATCTTCAGTTTGTCCGGCTCGCTGCACGCCGGGCACACGGCCCCGGCGATAAATTGCTTTTTGCTGATCACGGGTATGTCACTCATGCTGCTGCGTCCTCACTCAGGCCGCTGTGGCGCAGGAGTGCGTCAATCGACGGCGCACGCCCGCGGAAATCGACAAACAACACCATCGGCGCCTGGGAACCGCCACGGGCCAGGATCGCCTCACGGAAGGCGCGGCCGGTGTCGGCATTGAGCACGCCGTCTTCTTCGAACTTGGAGAAGGCATCGGCCGACAGCACTTCGGCCCATTTGTAGCTGTAGTAACCCGCGGCATAACCGCCGGCGAAGATGTGCGCGAAGCTGTTGGGAAAACGGTTATACGCTGGCGGACGCATCACCGACACCTCGTCGCGCACGCTTTCGAGCACCTGCGCGACGCTACGGCCATCGCCATGGGTGGCATGCAGTTCAAAGTCGAACAACGAGAATTCCAGCTGGCGCACCATCATCAGGCCGGACTGGAAGTTCTTCGCCGCGAGCATTTTTTCCAGCAGGTCCTGGGGCAGCGGTTCGCCGGTTTCATAGTGGCCGGAGATCAGCGCCAGGCCTTCCGGCTCCCAGCACCAGTTCTCCATGAACTGGCTCGGCAACTCCACCGCATCCCAGGCCACGCCGTTGATGCCGGACACGCCGGCATGCTCGACGCGGGTCAGCAGGTGGTGCAGGCCGTGGCCGAATTCGTGGAACAGGGTGGTGACTTCGTCGTGGGTCAGCAGGGCAGGCTTGCCGCTGTCGGCCGGAGTGAAGTTGCACACCAGGTTGGCCACCGGGCTTTGCAGCACGCCGTCGAGGGTGCGGCGACGGTCGCGCGCGCCGTCCATCCAGGCGCCGCCACGCTTGTTGGCGCGGGCGTACAGGTCGAAGAAGAAGCGCCCGACGTGCTGGCCGTTTTCCTTGATTTCAAACAGGCGCCCGTCCGGGTGCCAGGTGTCGAAGCCTTTCTGCTCGGCGATCTCGATGCCGTAAAGACGCTGCACGATGGCGAACAGGCCGCCAAGCACCTTGTCGATCGGGAAGTAGGCGCGCAGGGCTTCCTGGGACACGCTGTAGCGCTGCTCACGCAGTTTTTCACCGTAGAAACCGCTGTCCCAGCTTTGCAGGTCGGCGCAGCCTTGTTCGGCGGCGTAGGCCTTGAGCTGTTGCAGGTCCTGGGCGGCGAACGGCTTGCTGCGCTTGGCCAGGTCACGCAGGAAACTCAGTACCTGGTCGCTGGAGTCGGCCATTTTCGTGGCCAGGCTCAATTCCGAGAAGGACGCATAGCCCAGCAGTTGGGCGAGTTCCTGACGCAGATCGAGGATCTGTTCCATGACCGGGCCGTTATCGTTCTGACCGGCATTCGGGCCTTGGTCCGACGCACGGGTGCAGTAGGCGGCATAGATTTCTTCGCGCAGGGCGCGGTCCTGGGCGTAGGTCATCACCGCGTAGTAGCTGGGAAATTCCAGGGTGATCAACCAACCGTCGAGGCCTTTGGCCTGGGCAGCGGCAGCCATTTGCGCCTTGGCCGAGTCGGTCAGGCCGGCGAGGGTGGCTTCATCGGTGACGTGTTTGGTCCAGGCCTGGGTCGCGTCCAGCAATTGGTTGGAGAACTTGCTGCCCAGCTCGGAGAGTTTGCTTTGCACTTCGGCGTAGCGTTTTTGCTGTTCGGGCGGCAGGTCGATACCCGACAGGCGGAAATCGCGCAGTGAGTGTTCCAGGATGGTTTTCTGCGCCACGTCGAAACCGGCGGCTTCCGGGCTGTTGGCCAGGGCTTCGAAGGCCTGGAACAGTTCGCGGTTCTGGCCCATCTCGGTGGAATAGGCGCTCAACGCCGGCAGGCATGCCTCGTAGGCTTCGCGCAGTTCGGCGCTGTTGCACACGGCATTGAGGTGGCTGACCGGGCTCCAGGCGGCGCCGAGGCGATCATTCAGTTCATCCATGGCGAGGACCAGACCGGCCCACGTCGGATTTTTCCCCTGGCTTTGCAGGATGCCTTCGATGGCGACACGGTTGTCGGCGAGGATCTGTTCGATGGCCGGCTGAACGTGCTCGGCACGGATCGCCGAGAACGGCGGCAGGTCGTAGGACTGCAGAAGCGGGTTGTTCGCGCTCACGGTGGGCACCTTGGCTGAAGAAACATGTAAGAACAAAGATGGGGCCATCTTAATTACAATCAACGTCCACCGCAGCTATCAGCAGAAGAGAGAGAGGCTATCGTGACCCTTCGCACCTATCAGAACCACACGCCGACCCTGGCCGCCGGGGCTTTTGTCGATATTTCGGCGGTGGTGATCGGCGATGTCGAAATCGGCGCCGACAGCTCGGTCTGGCCGCTGACCGTGATTCGCGGCGACATGCACCGCATCCGCATCGGTGCGCGCACCAGCGTGCAGGACGGCTGCGTGCTGCACATCACCCACGCAGGGCCCTTCAACCCGGACGGGTTCCCGCTGCTGATCGGCGATGACGTGACCATCGCCCACAAGGTCATGCTGCATGGCTGCACCGTGGGCAATCGCATCCTGATCGGCATGGGCAGCATCGTGATGGACGGCGCCGTGGTGGAAGATGACGTGATCATCGGCGCCGGTAGCCTGGTGCCGCCGGGCAAGAAACTCGAAAGCGGCTTTTTGTATGTGGGCAGTCCGGTTAAACAGATCCGCGAACTGACTGACAAGGAACGCGCGTTTTTCACCTACAGCGCCGCGAACTACGTGAAGCTCAAAGACCTGCACTTGGCGGAAGGATTCGACCAATGACTCAGAAATACCAAACGATCCTGTTCGACCTCGATGGCACCCTCACCGACCCACGCGAGGGCATTACCCGTTCGATCCAGTACGCCCTGGGCAAACTCGGTATCGACGAGCCGGACATCACCCGGCTCGAACACTTCATCGGCCCGCCGCTGTTGCAGGCATTCATGCAGTTCTATGGGTTCGACGAGGCCAAGGCCTGGGAGGCGGTGAATTTCTACCGCGAACGCTTCAAGGTCACCGGCCTGTACGAAAACCGCGTGTTCGACGGCGTGATGCCGCTGCTGGAAGACTTGAGCAGCCAGGGTCGCCAGCTATATGTCGCGACGTCCAAGCCCTGGGTGTTTGCCCGGGAGATCGCTCGGCATTTCGATTTTGCCCGGCATTTCAAGGTGATCTACGGCAGCGAACTGGATGGCACGCGCACCAATAAGGTCGAGCTGATTGCGCATTTGATCAGCGAAGAACGCCTGGACCCGGCCACCACCTTGATGATCGGCGACCGCAAGCATGACCTGATCGGCGCGCGCAGCAATGGCGTGGATTCAGCCGCGGTGGGCTACGGGTTTGGCAGTTTCGAGGAGTTGAACGCCGAGGCGCCGACCTGGCATTTTGCGACGTTGGAGGAGATGCATCAGGCGTTTTTGCAGCGGCCTTAAGGACGCTGCACCAACTGCCTCAACGCCGCTTTGCGCGGCCCCACAGGCAACTGCCCCATGCGCTCCACGGCCGCATAGAACCTCACCCAATCCTCACCCTCCTGCCGGAACAACGCCGCAAACGCTGGCACCCATTGGTCATACAGCCCGAACGGCAACAACCGCGCGTTGTTCATCGGCTGGTTGATCCAGGCGTCATAACGTTTGTCGCCGGCCCATTGGCTATCGCGCAACTGCCGGTAATCCTCGCGCAAACCCTCGAACTGCGCGGCTTTGGCCTGGCGCATCGCCTCGGCCGGCAACGGCTGGGCGTAGAGGGTTTCCAGCCGTTTGCGGGTATCGAGGATCAGGCGGGTAAATTGGTCGCGCTGGCGCAGCGTCGAGTCGCTCAGGGGTGCCAAGCCCCGAGCCGCGCGCCATTGGCGGGTGCCTTCCTGCTCGACGAAGGTGGCAAACGACTCGTTGAACGCCGTGTCATCCTTCACGTAGAAACGCTGGTGCGCCAGCTCATGAAAGATCAATGTCGCCAGACGCTCATCGCCCCAGTTCATCATCGAGTTCATGATCGGATCGTTGAACCAGCCCAGGGTGGAATAGGCCTCGACGCCACCGATCGAGACGTCCATGCCCCGTTGCCGCAACAGTGCCGCTTCACCCCGCGCCGCAGCCTGGCTGTAGTAGCCCCGGTAGGCCACACAGCCAGCGATGGGAAAGCAATGGTTTTCAGGCGACAGGGAAAATTCCTGCGTGGCGAAGACGTTCCAGACCACATAGGGCCGGCCGATATCAGCGTACAGACGGTAACTCAGGTTGTCGGGCAGGTGCAGGTGCTCACTGGCGAATGTCCGGGCTTTCTGCGCTTGCACCAGGTGGTCACGCAGCGGCTGCGGGCGCGCCGGGTCGGCGATGACCTCGGCCACTGGCTCCCGGGCCCGCAACAATTGCCACTGACCGCCGGCCAATTGGCTGTAATAACCGATGCTCGAACAACCGCTGAGCAGCACAACCACCCACACTGCAAGAAAACGCCTGACCATGCCGCGACTGCTCCTGGGTAATTGGCTCGCCAGACTATCCTGCCTGCGCGACGTTTTTCCACGGCGTGACGTGTTTATACTCAAACCTCTCGTTGTGTTGAGTGCCTGCCATGCGTCAGCTCTTGCTTACCATCACCGTGCTGTTTCTGAGCGCCTGTGCTTCCACCCCCCTCCCGCCGGTCGATCCGCAGCAGGCCTGGATCGATTTCGCCACGCCGACGCCGGGGGCCAAGCTGGTGATGGCCCAACGCCTGGACGGCAAGAATCTACCGGACGGACGCTTCTTCCAGATGCCACCGGGCAGTCACGAGTTGATGGTGCGCTTTGATTTCGAAGTGCCGACCGGCGGCAGCTTCAGCGGGTTTGGGCAAACGAGCGACCGTACCTGCTTCATCACGTTGCAGTACGACCATTTCCAGGCCGGCCAACGCTATCGCCTGGAAGGACGCTCATTGGGCTATACGCCGAATATCCGTTTGTATGACGCCGCCCGCCAATTGCTGGCCGAAGAACGCAGCGTGAACTGCCTCTGATCAGTCGTTGTTTTTCTGATAGATGACAGCTTTGGTGCCGTTTTCACAGGTGCCGACGACCATGGCGGCGTCGTGCTTGTCAGCTTCTTCCTTGCTGACGATCTCCAACGTGTAGGACGGTACCGCGTTAGCCTGGATTTTGACCTCGATCTCTTTCCTGAGCGCTTCGCAGTCTTTGGGCGCGGCCACAGCCGATGTGGCCAACACAGCGCAGATGATCGCCAAGGCAAAACGTTTCATGTGTGAAGCTCCCTGAATGCATGCGCACGGGTGTGCGTCTAAGGATGCATCGGCTATTCGAGCATACCTGCCCTTGTAGGAGCGAGCTTGCTCGCGAAAAACGTCAACGATAACGCGTATTTCCTGATGTAACGCGGTGTCCTTGGGTTCTTCGCGAGCAAGCTCGCGCCTACCATAGAGGTGAAGGGCAGTTAGTTAACGAGCGTGGCATCCAACGTGATGGTGGCATTCAGCACCTTGGACACCGGGCACCCTTCCTTGGCCTTCTTGCTCAGCTCATCGAACTGCGCCTGGCTCGCACCGGGGATCTTGGCCTTGAGAACCAAGTGCACGGCGGTGATCGCAAAGCCACCGTCGACCTGATCCAGAGTCACTTCGGCCTGGGTGTCGATGCTGTCAGCCTTGAGCCCGGCGTCGCCGAGAATCATGGAAAACGCCATGGAGAAACAGCCAGCGTGGGCCGCACCGATCAACTCTTCAGGGTTGGTGCCCTTGCCGCCCTCGAAACGGGCCTTGAAGCCGTAAGGCGCTTCGCGCAGCACGCCGGTTTCCGTGGAGATGGAACCCAGGCCAGTCTTCAGATCACCTTCCCAATGCGCGGATGCTTTTTTAACGATACTCATAGCAGTCTCCTCAAACGATGGTTTGCGTCAGTAACGGTTCTGAGGATAGAAGCTTTAGCAAAGTTCACTTGTAAGAGAAACCTAGCAATAAAGTAGGAAATTTCTCACGATCTATTGAATCTCGGGTATATGCCCTCATTGCATAGACCATGCACATGAAGCGGCAGGTTTTGGTTCGTCTAAAAAGCCTGCGCCCCCATTGGAGAAGCAGGCTTATGAAATCGCTGTCCGACGTAAAGTTCTCGACCCTCGACCTGGTGCCCGTGCGGGCCAACGGCAGCGTGGCGCAGTCGCTGCGCAATTCCCTGGACCTGGCCCAGCACGTGGAACAGTTCGGCTACCACCGTTTCTGGGTGGCCGAGCACCACAATATGGACGGCATCGCCAGCTCGGCCACCTCGGTCTTGCTGGGCTACCTGGCCGGCGGCACCTCGACGATTCGCGTCGGCTCCGGCGGTGTGATGCTGCCCAACCACGCGCCGTTGGTGATCGCCGAACAGTTCGGCACCCTGGAAAGCCTCTATCCCGGCCGGATCGACCTGGGCCTGGGCCGCGCGCCCGGTTCCGACCAGATGACCGCCCGCGCCCTGCGCCGCGAACGTTCCGGCAGCGCCGACGACTTCCCCGAAGACGTGGCCGAACTGATGGCCTACCTGGGCCCACGCACGCCGGACCAGCGCGTGATCGCCGTGCCGGGCAGTGGCACCCACGTACCGGTGTGGCTACTCGGTTCCAGCCTGTTCAGTGCGCAACTGGCCGGTGAACGCGGTTTGCCCTACGCCTTCGCCTCCCATTTCGCACCGCGCCTGATGCATGAAGCGATTCGCGTGTACCGCAACCACTTCAAGCCTTCGGCCGTACTCGACAAGCCCTACGTGATGCTCGGCATTCCCCTGGTAGCCGCCGATACCGACGAGCAGGCCGACTACCTGGCCACCTCGGTGTACCAACGCATTCTCGCGTTGATGCGTGGGCAAAGCCTGGTGCAACGCCCACCGGTGAACACCATGGACGGCCTGTGGCTGCCCCACGAAAAAGACGCGGTCGGCAGCTTCCTTGGCCTGGCCATGGTCGGCAGCCCTGCGAAAATCCGCGCCAAACTGGAGGTGCTGATCGAACAGACCGGCGCCGATGAGCTGATCTTTACCTGTGACCTGTACGAACATGCCGACCGGATTCATTCCTACGAGCTGCTGGCACAGTTGATGAGGGGCTAAACGCCAGGCGAAAAAAAACCGACGCACCCGCGTCGGTTTTTTTGCCTGAAACATGGGATCAACCGCGTTTGTAGACGATTTCCTTGGTGCCGCCGTCGCAGGTGCCTACCACTTTGGCGTCCGTCGAGGCGCCTTTATCCACCACTTCCAGCGAATAACCCGAAGCGCCTTTAGCGTCGATTTTTGCTGCAATTTCGCTTTTGAGCTCTTCACAAGGCTTGCCAGCCGCCAGGGCCGTGCCCGCCATGCTCAACAAACCTACCGCTAACAGGAACTTCTTCATCCGTCACTTTCCTTGCGCTGATCGAAAGAGCGTGCCAACGCAGCTCGCATCGGCACCCCATTGGTTGTAGCGCAGGTTATGGCAATCGGCCAGTCGGCAAGTTCAACCGGCGCGATCAACTACTGGCAATGCGGAACCCCACCTTGAGGGTGACCTGGAAGTGTGCAGCCTTGCCATCCTTGATGTGACCACGGGTTTCGGTCACCTCGAACCACTCCAGATGCTTGATGCTCTTACTGGCTTCAGCCAAGGCGTTGTTGATCGCCTCTTCGATGCTATTGGTGGACGAACCCACCAATTCGACTTTTTTGTAGGTGTGATGATCAGACATAAGGGTTTCTCCTGAGGGTCGTCAATAAAGCCTAGCAGTCAAAGTTCATACTGCATGTGGCGACTATTCCTACTCAAAAGTTCAGAATTACTGCACTTTCTGAGACGGCCGCAGTCGGTATCTACACACGCCACTCAATCATTTCAGGAGAGTCCACATGGCCAACACTTCTTTACGTAAAGCGTCGCTGGAAAGCATGGAAGCCGAGATCTCGAGCCTGCTCAAGTCCCTTGAAAGCCTCAAGGACGATGCATCCGATGAGTCGCTCAAAACGCTGAAGGCCCTGAAAAGCAATGCCGAGAATGCCCTCAAGCACTCCCGCCACCTGATCAGCGATGCCTACGAAGAAAGCAAAGTCAAAATCCGCGAAACCGGTGTTGCAACACGGGACTACGCGCAAGAGCACCCATGGACTACAGCCGGCGTCGCCGTTGGCGCACTGGGTTTGCTCGCGGCTTACCTGCTGTGCAAACGCGGTAACTGATTTACCGGCTATTCGGGCTGGTGCAACAGCTCCGCCTTGAGCCACTGCGCCAGTTGCCGGGCGCGCCCGTCTGCGGCGCGCTTGGGCAGCCACAACGCCAGGTGCGCCGGGGTTTCACTGAAACCCCACGGCGCCACCAGACGACCGGCGCGCAAGTCCTCCGCCACCAGCGGTTGCGGCGCGATCGCCACGCCCAGGCCGGCCACCGCCGCCTCCAGCAAATAATACAAATGCTCGAACCCCTGCCCGTGTTTCAACGCACCAGGCTCGATCCCGTGCTGCTGCGCCCAAATCGGCCAGGCTTGCGGACGCGAGGTGGTGTGCAGCAACGGTTCACCGCACAGGGCCGAGGCTGGCGCTTGGCGCAAGCGCTCGTAACCGGCAAAACGCGGGCTCATCACCGGGCCGATACGCTCGCTGGCCAGCTCGTAGACTTGCATATCCGCCGGCCAGGGCGGCTCGGCGAAGACCAGCAAGGCATCCAGCCCCGGACGCCGCGGGTCGAGATCGCCATCGCCTGCCGACAGGTGCAAACGCAGGTCCGGCAGGTCAGCGTTCAGACGGCCCAGGCGCGGGATCAACCAGCGCGCCAGCAAACTGCCGGAGCACCCCAGGACGAACGGGGCATCGGCGCTGCTTTGGGTGAGTTCGGCACACACATCCCTTAAACGCTCGAACGCCTCGGCGCTCGCGTCCCGCAGCCGGATACCGGCATCTGTGAGTTTAAGGCCACGCCCATCCTTGACGAACAAACTGACACCGAGGTGCTCTTCGAGCACCTTTAGCTGTCGGCTGACCGCGCCGTGGGTCACGTGCAACTGCTCAGCCGCCTGGCTGACGCTGTTGAGCCGCGCCGTGGCTTCAAAGGCACGCAAGGCGTTGAGGGGGGGAAGGTCTCGGCTCATCTGTGAGTTTTCCTGACAGGTTGCGGCGATCTTATCGGTTTTCAGCGTACCGCGTCAGGGGTAGAGTGGCCCTCATTGTTTCCTACACACCTTCTTTCCTGGAGCGTCCCATGACTCAGTCCCAGACCGATCTGCGCAACGGCCCTGATGCCAACGGCCTGTTTGGCGCGTTCGGCGGCCGCTACGTCGCCGAAACCCTGATGCCGTTGATCCTCGAGCTGGCGCGTGAATACGAAGCCGCCAAGATTGATCCGGCATTCAACGAAGAATTGGCCTACTTCCAGCGCGACTACGTCGGCCGCCCAAGCCCGCTGTACTTCGCCGAGCGCCTGACCGAGTTCTGCGGCGGCGCCAAGATCTACCTCAAGCGCGAAGAGCTGAACCACACCGGCGCGCACAAGATCAACAACTGCATTGGCCAGATCCTGCTGGCGCGGCGCATGGGCAAAAAACGCATCATCGCCGAGACCGGCGCCGGCATGCACGGCGTGGCCACTGCCACCGTGGCCGCGCGCTTTGGCCTGCAATGCGTGATCTACATGGGCACCACCGACATCGAGCGCCAACAGGCCAACGTGTTCCGCATGAAACTGCTGGGCGCTGAAGTCATCCCCGTGGTCGCCGGCACCGGCACCCTGAAAGACGCGATGAACGAAGCCCTGCGCGACTGGGTGACCAACGTCGACGACACCTTCTACCTGATCGGCACCGTGGCCGGCCCGCACCCTTATCCTGCGATGGTGCGCGACTTCCAGTCCGTGATCGGCAAGGAAACCCGCACCCAACTGCAAGCCCAGGAAGGCCGCCTGCCGGACAGCCTGGTGGCATGCATCGGCGGTGGCTCGAATGCCATGGGCCTGTTCCACCCGTTCCTGGATGACACCAGCGTCGAGATCATCGGCGTCGAAGCGGCCGGCCACGGCATCGAAACCGGCAAGCATGCCGCCAGCCTCAACGGCGGCGTACCGGGCGTGCTGCACGGCAACCGCACCTTCCTGCTGCAGGACGACGACGGCCAGATCATCGACGCCCACTCGATTTCTGCCGGCCTCGACTACCCCGGCATCGGCCCTGAACACGCCTGGTTACACGACATCGGCCGCGTCGAGTACACCTCGGTGACCGACCACGAAGCCCTGGACGCCTTCCACAAATGCTGCCGCCTGGAAGGGATTATTCCTGCACTGGAAAGCGCCCATGCCCTGGCCGAAGTGTTCAAACGCGCACCGACGCTGCCCAAGGATCACCTGATGGTGGTCAACCTGTCCGGCCGTGGCGACAAAGACATGCAGACCGTGATGCACCACATGGAACAGTCCCAGCAGGAGAAACACTAAATGAGCCGCCTGCAAACCCGCTTTGCGCAACTCAAAGAACAGAACCGCGCCGCCCTGGTGACCTTCGTCACCGCCGGCGACCCGGGCTATGACACCTCGCTGGCGATCCTCAAAGGTCTGCCTGCCGCTGGCGCCGATGTGATCGAGCTCGGCATGCCGTTCACCGATCCGATGGCCGATGGCCCGGCCATCCAACTGGCCAACATCCGCGCGCTGGAGGCCAAGCAAAACCTGGCCAAAACCCTGCAGATGGTGCGCGAGTTCCGCAAGGACAACAGCGACACGCCGCTGGTGCTGATGGGTTACTTCAACCCGATCCACAAATACGGCGTGCCGGCGTTTATTGCCGACGCCAAGGCCGCCGGGGTCGACGGCCTGATCGTGGTCGACCTGCCGCCCGAGCACAACGGCGAGCTGTGCGACCCGGCCCAGGCCGCAGGCCTCGACTTTATCCGCCTGACCACGCCGACCACCGACGATGTGCGCCTGCCGACCGTGCTCAACGGCAGCTCCGGTTTTGTGTACTACGTGTCGGTGGCCGGTGTGACCGGTGCCGGTGCCGCGACCCTGGAACACGTCGAAGAGGCCGTGACCCGTCTGCGTCGGCATACCGACCTGCCGATCAGCATCGGTTTCGGTATCCGCACGCCGGAGCAAGCCGCCGCCATCGCGCGCTTGGCCGATGGTGTGGTGGTGGGTTCGGCGCTGATCGATCACATCGCTACTGCGAAAAGTGATCAACAAGCCATTGATGGGGTGTTGGGCTTGTGCGCAGAACTGTCGGAAGGTGTCCGCAGCGCCCGTAAGTAAGTGGCTCGTAAGCTGTAGGTAAAGTTCCTGATACAGAGGAATCATCCTGAACAATCAGTACCTAAACTGACAAGACCAAGGGATTTCGAACCTCGTTCGAGATCCCTTTTTTGTTTGTGTGCCCTGAGGACTACCCGATGAAAATGCCCAAATCCCTGATCGCAGGCCTTGGCGTGCTGATGCTTGGTGCCAGCACCCTGGTGCAAGCCGCGCCGCCTGACCAGCGCGGTGACGACCGTGGCGGCCCGCAGGGCCAGCACGAGCAACGTGGCGACGACCATCGCGGCCCGCAGGACAACCGTCGTGGCGGCCCGCCCAAGGACTTCGGCCCGGTACGCCAGATCATCCACGACAACCACGGCCAATTCTCCCGTGGCGCGCCACCGCCG
This sequence comes from Pseudomonas sp. MPB23, assembly GCF_046605395.1. NCBI lineage: Bacteria > Pseudomonadati > Pseudomonadota > Gammaproteobacteria > Pseudomonadales > Pseudomonadaceae > Pseudomonas > Pseudomonas sp. MPB23. The sequence goes on from NZ_CP176771.1 coordinate 809,759, forward strand.
CCGAATGTGCGCCTGGTCCGTGGCCGGCCGCTGCCCCACGGCTACTACGGCGAACGCCTCGACAGCCGCGCCCTGGCACGCCTGCCGTACTACCAGGGTTACGAATGGCGCCGTTCGGGCCCGGACGTGGTGCTGATCGCAGTGGGCACGGGTATCGTCTATGAGATTCTGGAAGGCGTGTTGAACTGACGCCGCGGTTCCTCGATCTCTTCCGCTAGGCTTAAGGGGCGAACCATTCGTTCCCCCTTAACGCACTTCATGCCTATTGCCGTCTAACCACCTCAGCAAGCCCCCGTATTTCTTGCGCTCCCGGTCGTTAAGTTAGCTGCATCAGAAGTCATTCTTGGCTCCTTGGAGTACATCATGGCATTTGATCTCATCACCGAATCGGACCGCCGCCACGCCACCTTGCAAAAAGGCTTCAACCTGCGCTCAAGTGGCAACCGCAGTGTTATTGGCGCGATGCCGATGCCGACCAGGCGAATGCCAAGAACCCTCAGTGGTACACGGTTTTCTTTCCCAATCTGATCATCGAAAGCCGCCTGCGGCGTACCAAGCAGCGCTGGGACCCGCTGAATATATTCCGTAACGAAATGTCAGTGCCGTAAGCCGCAAAAAAACGGGCGACCCCAAGGTCGCCCGTTCTTTTACAACTCGATCCGTTCGACCTTGCCCACCAACAAGATGTAGGAAAGCGCCCCGAGCAACGCCAGCACGGCGATATAGGTGATCGCCGGCGCGAACGAATCGCCGCTGGCCAGGAAGCCAATCACGATCGGCGTGGCAATCGCCGCCAGGTTGCCGATGAAGTTGAATACGCCACCCGTCAAGCCAAGCAAGCGAGCGGGTGCCAAGGTCGACACCAGCGACCAGGTGATCGACGCCAGGCCGTTGCCGAAGAACGCCACCGCCAGGAACGCAATCACCCACGCCGTCGAATCCACGTAGTTGGCGCCAATGATCGCGGTGGAAATCAACAGCCCGCCAATGATCGGCAACTTGCGCGCAAAGCCTACCGACGCACCACGGCGAATCAGCCAGTCGGAAAAAATCCCGGAGCACAGCACGCCGACAAACGCCGCGAGGAAGGGCAGGGACGCGAGCAGGCCGGATTTGATGAAGTCCATCCCACGATATTTCACCAGATAGGTCGGAAACCACGTCAGGAAGAACCACAGCGTGGAGTTCAGGCAGAACTGGCCCAGGTAGATGCCCCAGAGTTTGCGCTTGCTCAGCACGATGCCCAGGTCGACCCAACTGAACGGCGTCTTGGCGCTTTGTGCCTGCATGTCCACCAGCCCGCCACCGGCACGGATCAGTTCGATTTCAGCCGCATTGGCACCCTTGAAGTCCTTTGGCTCGCGGTACACCGCGTACCAGATCAGCGCCCAGAGAATACCGACGCCACCGGTGGTGACAAACACCATGTGCCAGCCGTAGTGGTGCTGCAACCAGGCCAGCACTGGCGTGAGAAACGCCAGCCCGACGAACTGCCCGGAGGTATAGAAGCCAATCGCGGTAGCGCGCTCACGCTCGGGGAACCACGTGGTGACCACGCGGCTATTGATCGGATAGGCCGGGGCTTCCAGGGCGCCCACCGCCATGCGCAGGACAAACAGCGCGATGAAGCTGGCCGCAAAGCCGAGCATCACGGTGGCGATGGACCACAGCATCAGGGCGGCAGCGTAGAGGATACGCGGCGGTACCCGGTCCACCAGCCAGCCGCCGGGGATTTGCATCGCGGCGTAGGTCCAGCCGAACGCCGAAAAAATCAGCCCGACATGCACGGGGTCGATGCCCAGGTCACTGGTCAGGGCCGGGGCCGCGATCGACAGGTTGCTGCGGTCGAGGTAGTTGATCACCACGGTGATAAACAGCAGCACCATGATGAAGTAGCGCTTTCTGCTAGGCGTGACTAAAGAAGCCTGCCCGGTGGGGGATTCAGGGTGCATGGGGTTGTCTCTTTTTATGTTTATTGAGGACGGACTTACTGAAAAAACCGGCTCAAATGTGGGAGGGGGCTTGCCCCCGATAGGTGAGTGTCAGTCGACATCTTCGGCGGCGGGTTCGCCGCTATCGGGGGCAAGCCCCCTCCCACATTTTTTGCCGCATTCTTTCAGGCAAGCATCACCACTCGGCGAAACTGCCGTCGGCATGGCGCCAGATCGGGTTGCGCCAGCGGTGGCCGATGGCCGCGCGTTCGATCACGTATTCCTCGTTGATCTCGATGCCCAGGCCCGGCCCGTTGGGGATCTTCACGAAGCCCTGGTCATAGTCGAACACGCCCGGATCGCGCACGTAGTCGAGCAAGTCGTTGCTCTCGTTGTAGTGGATGCCCAGGCTTTGCTCCTGGATAAACGCGTTGTAGCAGACCGCGTCCAGCTGCAGGCAGGCGGCCAGGGCGATCGGGCCCAGTGGGCAGTGCAGCGCCAGCGCTACGTCGTAGGCTTCGGCCATGTTGGCGATCTTGCGGGTTTCGGTGATGCCGCCGGCGTGGGAAGCGTCCGGCTGGATGATGTCAACGTAGCCTTCGCTGAGCACGCGCTTGAAGTCCCAGCGCGAGAACAGGCGCTCGCCCAGGGCAATCGGGGTGCTGGTCAGCGGTGCGAGTTCCTTCAGCGCTTCGTAGTTTTCGCTGAGCACCGGCTCTTCGATAAACATCAGCTTGTACGGGTCCAGCTCTTTCATCAGCACCTTGGCCATGGGCTTGTGCACGCGGCCATGGAAGTCGACGCCGATGCCGACGTTGGGGCCGACCGCATCGCGCACGGCGGCGACGTTGGCCAGGGCCAGGTCGACTTTTTCAAAGCTGTCGACGAACTGCAATTCTTCGGTGCCGTTCATTTTCACCGCAGTGAAGCCACGGGCCACGGCCTCTTTGGCGGCGCGGGCGGTGTCGGCGGGGCGGTCGCCGCCGATCCACGAATACACGCGGATCTTGTCACGCACCTGGCCGCCCAGCAGGTCGCTGACCGACACACCCAGGGCCTTGCCCTTGATGTCCCACAGCGCCTGGTCGATGCCCGCCAGGGCGCTCATGTGCACGGCGCCGCCGCGATAGAAGCCGCCGCGGTAGAGCACGGTCCAGATGTCTTCGATATTGCGCGGGTCTTTGCCGATCAGGTAGTCGGACAGTTCTTCGACAGCAGCCGCCACGGTGTGGGCGCGGCCTTCGACCACGGGTTCGCCCCAGCCGGTGACACCCTGGTCGGTCTCGATCTTGAGGAAGCACCAGCGTGGCGGAACGATAAAGGTCGTGAGTTTGGTGATTTTCATCTGTTATCTCTCTTATAGATGCGGCGCCAACGGCGCGAGGCTTGATATCAGCTCAGGGCTTTCCAGGCGGCGACATAGGCCAGGGCACGGCTCGCCACCTGATCCACGGTCATACCCGGTTTGAACAACCCGGAACCCAACCCGAACCCTTTGGCGCCAGCGTCGATAAACACCTGCATGTTGTCCGGGGTAATGCCGCCCACCGGCAGCAACAACGTGCCTGCCGGCACTACCGCCAGCCACGCTTTGATCACCGCCGGGCCCATTTGCTCGGCGGGGAACAGCTTCAATACGTCGGCGCCTTCATCCAGTGCGGCGAAGGCTTCGGTCGGCGTCGCCACACCCGGCGACAAGTACAGGCCGGCGGCTTTCGCGGCGCGCAAGACCTTGGCATCACTGTGGGGCATAACGACCACCTGGCCGCCGGCGGCTTTGACCTGCTCGACCTGCGCCGGCGTCAGCACCGTGCCCGCACCGATCAGGCAATCGGCGGGCAGGCTGTCGCGCAGGGTGCGGATGCTGGTGTAGGGGTCCGGCGAATTGAGCGGGACTTCGATCACGCGAAAACCGGCCTGGTACAGCACCTGGCCGATCGCCTGGGCTTCGTCCGGTCGTACGCCACGCAGAATCGCGATCAAACCGTTTTGTGCGAGTGCTTGCTTGAGCATGTCAGGCCTCCGTTGCAGGTGGTAGGAGCCCGGCAGCCAGGGCCAACTGCCAGAGACCGCGTTCGGTAGCCTCTTGCGCCAGGCTGACGTGGGCGAAGCCGCAGAGGCTGAGGGCGCGTTGGTAACGGGCACAGAGCGGCGCGGCGCCGACCAGGATAATCGGCTTGTGTTTGGCGGCGCCGGGCAAGCCGGCGAGTTCATGACCGATCAGCAGGCCAGAGAGGTAGTCGGGCTGCTGGTCGGGAGCGAGTTCGCCGGTCAGCCCCAGGGTGCGCGCGCTGAACAGCGTCGACAGCACGCCGCGCTGGCCATCCGCAGACAGCGCCACGTGCACGCCACGGTCAAAGGCGTCGGCCTGGAACTGCTCGGCGCTCTGTTGCGTGCGACCGAGGAGGCTGTGCTTGCTCAGCACCGCGAACAGCTCGCCGGTCATGAAGGTGTCGAAATGGGTGATGCAGCCGTCGACCACCTCGACCCATTTGGAATGGCTGCCGGGCAGACCGATCAATAATTCGCCGCTGGCCGACAGGTTTTGCAGCACGCCCAGCACCTGGGTTTCTTCGCCGCGCATCACATTGGGCAAGCCGACCTGCTCGATCACACCGGGCACGATGTGCACGTCGACACCCCGCAGGCTGCGCACCGTGTGCAGCGCTTGGCCGAGGCTGGCGACGTCGACCGGGGTATTGCGGTAGGTCGCTTCGCTCCAGCCCTGGGCGCTGCCGACCATGCCACAGGCGATCACCGGCAAGCCCGGTTGCGCGTCGAGCCAATCGCCGCACGCCGCGTCGAACGCCAACTCGAAGCCGTCGCTGCAGCGAACGCCGGCGATGTCCCGGGGTTCGCCGGGCAAATGCATGATGCCCGTGGCCAGCGAGCGCTGTTCCAGCACCCGGCCTGCGGGGCCGAGCTTGTAAGTACGAAGGGAGCTGGTTCCCCAATCGAGCGCGATCAATTGCGCCTGCATCGCTTCACCTGAAGTGTTCTGAGCGGAGGCGGCGAATATAAACCCAAGGTCCCGCAAATCTCAATATATAAATAACAGTCCCATATATAGGGAAAATACAAACGCACCCTCCGTAGGAGCGAGCTTGCCCGCGAAATCCGCCCTGACGACGCGTTCCTTCAGAAGGCCCGCGTTTTCGTTGGCGATCTTCGCGAGCAAGCTCGCTCCGACAGGGGAGGGGAACAGTGGGTTAAAAAACCGACAGATCCAGCTCGCGCATCGCGCCCATCCAGATCGCGTACTCCGTGTGATCCTTCAGGTCATCACCGGTGTCGGGGTGCAGAAACACCACCAACCCATTGCGATGCAGCGCCAGCCACGGCAGTACCGCACCGATGTATTCGGGATCGAACGCTAGCTGGCAACTCCAGTCCGGGTGCGGGCCCACGGGCCGCTCATGCACGCGGCCCATGCGCAGCGGGAACAGCTTGGCCGCGTCTTCGCACAAGGTGCGCGCCTGCTCGAGGGTGTGGGCATCGAAGTAGATGTGGGCGTGATAGCCCTTGATATGTTGCATGACGAGATCCGGAACCGCTGTGCGACAAATCCTAGACCGCAATCGAGGGCAGGGCCAGCCCGGTCAGGGTTTGCGCGCTGCTGGCCTGTTCCGCCACCAGCCAGTCGACGAACCGTTCGACCAACTGCCCCCGGCGTTTGCGCTGGGGCTGCACCACGTAGTAGCCGAAGCGTGAGACCACCGTGTTGCTGATCGGCCGGCACAGCCAATTCTGTTCCAGCAGGTTATCCACCAGATGTCGCCAGCCGATCGCCACGCCCTGGCCGGCAATCGCGGCCTGGATCAGCAGGGTGTAGTTATCGAAGCGCAGTTGGCCGGGGGTGGGTGCGGCGCTGATGCCCAACTCACGAAACACGCCCGCCCAGTCGAACCAGTGGCTGTTGTTTTCCTGGCGCAGATGCAGCAGGGGCACGTCGTGCAAATTGGCCAGGGTCAGGGGCGCGGCCCGGTCCTTGAGCCACTGCGGGCTGCACACCGGAAACCTTCCTCGTTGAACAGCCACAGGCTGTCGCCCTGTTTGAAACGGCCGTCGCCAAACAACACCGCCACGTCGATATCGCTACGCAGGGTCGCGTGGTTACGCTCGCTGGTCACCAGGCTCACGTCCACCTGGGGGTTGGCGGCGTGGAAGCGATGCAGGCGCGGCATCAGCCAATAGGCGGCAAAGGCGAAGTCGGTGGCCACTTGCAGCACTTCGTGCTGGTCCTGCTGGGTGATCGCGCTCAGGCCCTGGTTGATGGTCTGCAAACCGCCTTGCACGTGCTCGAACAGCACGTCGCCGGCGTCGGTCAGTTCGATGCCGCGGTAGATGCGGTCGAACAGGCGGATCGCCAATTGCTCTTCGAGGCGCTTGATCTGCTGGCTGATGGCGGGCTGGGTGGTACCCAGCTCCCCGGCGGCAGCGGTAAAACTGCGGTGGCGGGCGGCGGCTTCAAAGGCGCGCAGCAGGTCGAGGGACAGGTCACCGAGGGCTTTATACATAAGCTGTGCTTATCCTAGACATTGCTTCTCATGGGCTTTACCCCATTTTCCATGGGCCGCATGCTCATTCGCATAAACACCGCCTATGGAATGCCGAAGACCCATGAAGCGCAAGAACATTCTTTTCATCATGGCCGATCAAATGGCCGCGCCGATGCTTCCGTTCTACGGACCTTCCCCGATCAAGCTACCGAACCTGAGCCGGCTCGCCGCCCAGGGCGTGGTGTTCGACGCCGCCTACTGCAACAGCCCACTGTGTGCGCCCTCGCGCTTCACCCTGGTCAGCGGCCAGTTACCGAGCAAGATCGGCGCCTACGACAACGCGGCGGATTTCCCCGCCGATGTACCGACCTATGCCCACTACCTGCGTCGCCTCGGCTATCGCACCGCGCTGTCGGGCAAGATGCACTTCTGCGGGCCCGACCAGTTGCACGGTTACGAAGAGCGCCTGACCAGTGACATCTACCCCGCTGACTATGGCTGGGCAGTGAACTGGGACGAACCGGATGTGCGCCCCACCTGGTACCACAACATGTCCTCGGTGCTGCAAGCCGGGCCGTGTGTGCGCACCAACCAGCTGGATTTCGACGAAGAGGTGGTGTTCAAGGCCCAGCAGTACCTGTTCGACCATATTCGCGAAGACGGCGACCAACCGTTCTGCCTCACCGTGTCAATGACCCATCCCCACGACCCATACACCATTCCCAAGCCGTTCTGGGATCTGTACGACGACAGCGATATCCCCTTGCCTACGACGCCGAAGCAGGAGGATCTCGACCCGCACTCCCAGCGTCTGCTCAAGGTCTATGACCTGTGGGACAAGCCGCTGCCGGTGGATAAGATCCGCGATGCGCGCCGCGCCTACTTCGGCGCCTGCAGTTATATCGACAGCAACGTCGGCAAACTCCTGCAAACCCTGCAAGACACCGGCCTGGCCGACGACACCTTGATCATCTTCTCCGGCGACCACGGCGACATGCTCGGCGAGCGTGGCCTCTGGTACAAAATGCACTGGTTCGAAATGGCCGCCCGTGTGCCGCTGCTGGTCTGCGCGCCGGGGCAATTTGCGCCGGGCCGCGTGACCCAGGCGGTCTCCACCGCCGACCTGCTGCCGACCCTGGTGGAACTGGCCGGCGGCGAGCTGGACCCACGCCTGCCCCTGGACGGCCGCTCACTGGTCCCGCACTTGCTAGGGCAGGGCGGCCACGACGAAGTGTTCGGCGAGTACATGGCCGAAGGCACCCTCAGCCCGCTGATGATGATTCGCCGAGGCGCCTACAAATTCATCTACAGCGAAGACGACCCATGCCTGCTGTTCGATGTGCGCAACGACCCATGGGAACAGGAAGAACTCAGCCAGTCGCCGCCGCATCGGGCGCTGTTCGACGCCTTCCTGGTTGAAGCGCGGACCAAATGGGACATCCCGGCGATCCACCAGCAGGTGCTCGCCAGCCAACGCCGTCGCCGCCTGGTGTTCGAGGCGCTGACCCAGGGCAAGCTGAAGAGCTGGGATCACCAGCCACTGGTGGACGCCAGTCAGCAATACATGCGCAACCATATCGACCTCGACGATCTGGAGCGCAAGGCACGTTATCCACAACCCTGCCAAGACCAATAAATCAGAGGGAAGGCCATGCAAAAGTTGACTGTGGTGCTGGGAATGCTGGCGCTGAGCAGCGCCCAGGTGTACGCGGACGCCAGTTGTGGGACGGTGAAGATGGCCGATCCGGGCTGGAGCGACATTGCCGCCACCAATGCCATCACCGGTTTTCTGTTGAATGGCATGGGCTACAAGGTCAAGGTCGACACCCTGGCAGTGCCGATCACGTTTGGCGGGCTCAAGGACGGTCAGGTGGACGTGTTCCTGGGTAACTGGATGCCGGCGCAGCAGGGCTTCTACGACAAGTTCGTGGCCAATGGCGAGGTGGTGCAATTGACGAAGAACCTCGACGGCACCGAATTCACCCTTGCCGTTCCGGATTACGTGTGGGAGGCCGGCGTACGTGACTTTAAGGACCTGAATACATTCGCCGACAAGTTCGACAAGAAGATCTACGGCATCGGCTCCGGCGCGCCGGGCAATATTTCGTTGCAGGAGATCATCAAGAAGAACGACTTCGACCTCGGCCAGTGGAAGCTGATCGAGTCCAGCGAACAGGCGATGCTCGCCGAAGTGTCGCGGGCGGTGAAAAGGCAACGTTTCGTCACCTTCCTCGGCTGGACCCCGCACCCGATGAACGTGCAACTGAAAATGCATTACCTCAAGGGCGGCGAGAAGTACTTCGGCGACACCGGCAGCGTGTATACGTTGACGCGCAAGGGTTATGCACAAGCCTGCCCGAACGTCGGAAAATTGCTGACCAACCTGAGTTTCACCCAGGCGATGGAGAACAGCATCATGGCCGAGGCGGCCAATAAAAAAGTCAGCAACGCCGAGGCGGCAAAGGCGTGGATCAAGGCGAACCCGGCGGTATTGGATAAGTGGCTCGACGGCGTGAAAACCGTGGACGGGCAGGATGCGTTGGCGGCCGTAAAAGCCCAGCTCTAACGCCGGGCACTGTACCAATGTGGGAGGGGGCTTGCTCCCTCCCACAAAAGCCGGTGCGTACTGATACCCTGAGCCAAACCTTTCTACCCGAGTTTGCGATGCAAAGGCCCAATCGCCACACCCTCTTCCCCTTCCTCGCCTGGCTGCCGCGCCAGACCCGCGCCAGTGTCGGGCGGGACGCGATGGTCGGCCTCAGCGGCGCGGTGCTGGCCTTGCCGCAGTCGATTGCCTACGCCCTCATCGCCGGTCTCCCACCGGAATACGGCTTATACGCTGCGATTATCCCGGTACTGATCGCCTGCCTCTGGGGTTCGTCCTGGCACCTGATCTGCGGGCCCACGGCGGCGATTTCCATCGTGCTCTACGCCAGCGTCAGTCCGTTGGCCGTGCCAGGATCCCAGGACTACATCACCTTGATCCTGTTGCTCACCTTCCTCGCCGGGGTGTTCCAGTGGCTGCTGGGCATGCTGCGCTTCGGCGCGCTGGTGAATTTCGTGTCCCATTCGGTGGTGCTGGGTTTCACCCTCGGCGCGGCCGTGGTGATTGCGCTGGGGCAGTTGCCCAACCTGGCGGGGCTGGATTTACCGAGCCAGGCCACGGCGATCAACAGCCTGCTGGCGTTGATCGAGCATGGCGGCGAGTGGGACCACGCATCCCTGGCCCTGGGCTTGGGCACCTTGCTGGTGGGCGCGTTGCTCAAATACCTGGCGCCGCGTTGGCCGGCGCTGCTGATCACCCTGGCTGTGGGCAGCCTGGTCGTATGGCTGTGGCCGGCGATGTTTGGCCATGTAGCGCGGGTCAGTGCGTTTATCGGCAAGCTGCCGCCGTTCAGCCCGTTGCCGATGGACTTGGACATGATCCTGCGCCTGCTGCCGAGCGCCGTGGCGGTGGGCATGCTGGGGCTGGTGACCAGCCTGTCGATCGCCCGCTCGCTGTCGATGCGCTCGCAACAATTGCTCGACGCCAACCAGGAAGTTCGGGCCCAGGGTTTATCCAATATCGTCGGCGGATTTTTCTCCGGGTACCTGTCGGCCGGTTCCTTCACCCGCTCCGGTCTCAGCTACGAAGCCGGGGCCTGTTCGCCGTTGGCCGGGGTGTTTTCTGCGTTATGGGTGGCGCTGTTCGCACTGTTTGGCGCGGTGTTGATCGCGCATATTCCGATCCCGAGCATGGCGGCGAGCATCCTCCTGATTTGCTGGGGTCTGGTGGATCATCGCGGCATTCGCGCCTTGTTCCGGGTCAGCCGCGCCGAGTTCGTGGTGATGAGCCTGACCTGCGTCGCCACCTTGTTGCTGGAGTTGCAGACCGCGATTTATGCGGGTGTGCTGGTGTCGTTGTTTTTCTACCTCAAGCGCACGTCGCAGCCACGGGTTCAGCAATGGCGGGAGGGGGAAGAGGATGTGTTGCGCGTCGGTGGGTCGATTTTTTTCGGCGCCAGCTATTACCTGCAAGTACGCCTGCACAGCTTGCAGGGCGAGCGGGTAGTGATCGAGGCCCAGCAGATCAACTTTATCGACTATTCCGGGGTGGAAATGCTGCACCAGGAGGCCCGTCGTTTGAAGGGCTTGGGACGTAGCCTGACCTTGCGCCGGGCCAGGCCGCAGGTGGTTGAGGAATTGAAGAAGCTGGAAGGGGCAGAGCACTGCCCGATCCATTTCGAAGACTGACTACTGCGCCAGCTGTCGACGCAGTTCCGCCAACACTGGCGCCGAATCCGGGCGCACGCCGCGCCACAGGAAAAACGCTTCGGCCGCCTGCTCGACCAGCATGCCCAGGCCATCCATTGCCACGGCTGCGCCGTGCTCAGTGGCCCAGCGGCAGAAGGCGGTCGGTTCCTTGGCGTACATCATGTCGTAGCAAAACGTCTTGCCCGGTTCGATCAGGCTGCCGGCAATCGGCGGTACATCGTCTGACAGGCTGGCGGACGTGGCATTGATGATCACGTCCACCGGCTCACACAGCCAGTCGAAACCGCTGGCGGACACCGGGCCCAGATCGTCGAACAACTCGGCAAGCATCTCGGCCTTTTCCACCGTGCGGTTGGCGATGATCAGCGACGCCGGCCGCTCGGCCAGCAACGGCTCCAACGCTCCGCGCACCGCGCCACCGGCGCCGAGCAACAGGATGCGTTGACCTTGCAGGTCCAGCCCGGCGTTTACCGTGAGGTCACGCACCAGGCCGGCGCCGTCGGTGTTATCGCCCAGCAGGCTGCCATCGGCCAGTTTGCTCAGGGTATTTACCGCCCCGGCGCGCTCGGCGCGGGCGGTGAGGCTATCGGCCAGGCGGTAGGCGTCTTCCTTGAACGGCACCGTGACGTTGGCGCCACGGCCTTGCTGAAAGAACTCACGGGCAAACCCGATGAAATCCTCCAGTGGCGCGAGCTGAGCGCTGTAGTCCAGTTGCTCGCCAGTCTGCTCGGCGAACATCTGGTGAATCAACGGCGACTTGCTGTGACCGACCGGGTTGCCGAATACGACATAACGGTCCATCAGACAGCCGCCTTGGGTGCGGCCACGCCCAGCCAGTCGCGGTCTTGCAGGAAGTAATCGGTGAGGCGCGCTTCTTCGCTGCCGGCCTCGGCTTTCCAGTCGTAGCTCCAGCGCACCTGCGGTGGCAGCGACATCAGGATCGACTCGGTTCGCCCGCCCGACTGCAGGCCAAACAGGGTGCCCCGGTCGTAGACCAGGTTGAATTCAACGTAGCGGCCCCGGCGGAATTCCTGGAATTCGCGCTGCTGCTCCGTGTAGGCGGTGGCCTTGCGGCGCTGCACGATCGGCAGGTAGGCGTCGATGTAGGCATCGCCGATGGCGCGGATAAACGCGAAGCAGGTGTCGAAGTCCCACTCGTTCAAGTCATCGAAAAACAGGCCACCGATGCCACGTGGTTCGTTGCGATGCTTGATGTGGAAATAGGTATCGCACCAGGCCTTGTAGCGTGCGTAAACGTCCGGGCCAAAGGGCGCACAGGCCTGCTCGGCGACGCGATGCCAGTGGATGCAGTCTTCTTCGTTGCCGTAATAGGGCGTGAGGTCAAAACCGCCACCGAACCACCACACCGGCTCTTCACCGTCTTTTTCGGCGATGAAAAACCGTACGTTTGCGTGGGAAGTCGGCACATGGGGGTTGTGTGGGTGAATCACCAGTGACACGCCCAGGGCTTCGAAGCCACGACCGGCCAGCTCGGGCCGATGCGCGCTGGCGGACGGTGGCAGGCCGTTGCCGAATACGTGGGAAAAGTTGACGCCGCCTTTTTCGATCACCGAACCGTTTTCGATCACACGGGTGCGACCGCCACCACCGGCTGGCCGGGTCCAGGCGTCTTCGATAAAGCGTGTGTCCGCCTCGAAGGCTTCCAGGGCGCTGCAAATGCGGTCTTGCAGGTCAAGCAGATAGGCCTTTACAGCCTCGGTGCGGGTAGTCATGGCATCACCTTGAATCGGGCAAAGCTACGCGAGGCCATTGGGCGTCGGCGGCAAATGGGCGCACAGGATACCACCGCACTCAGGTGCGCCACAGTTGACGAAGATCAAGCTTAGGAGTCCGATAGGGCGCTACGCAAATTCGAACTCAGGAGCAGTGAAGATGGCCAAACGTATCCAATTCAGCGCCCATGGTGGCCCCGAGGTGCTTGAGTACGTGGACTACACGCCGGCAGAACCTGGCCCGCAGCAGGTTCGAGTGCATAACCAGGCCATTGGCCTGAACTTCATCGAGACCTATTTCCGCAGCGGTTTGTATGCGCCGCCAGCCCTGCCATCGAGCCTGGGCACCGAAGGTGCCGGCGTGGTCGACGCGGTGGGCAGCGAAGTCACCCAATTCAAGGTCGGCGATCGCGTGGCCTACGGCACTGGCCCGCTCGGCTCCTACAGCGAGCTGCACGTGCTGCCCGCCGCGAACCTGGTGCACCTGCCGGATGAAATCAGCTTCGAACAGGCCGCCGGTGCCATGCTCAAGGGCCTGACCGTGCAGTACCTGCTGCGCCAGACTTACGAGTTGAAGGGTGGCGAGACCATCCTGTTCCACGCCGCTGCCGGTGGCGTGGGCTCCCTGGCGTGCCAATGGGCCAAGGCACTGGGGGTTAAATTGATCGGTACCGTGAGCTCGCCGGAAAAAGCCGCTCGGGCCAAATCCCTCGGCGCCTGGGAAACCATCGATTACAGCAAGGAAAACGTCGCACAACGCGTGCTGGAATTGACCGACGGCAAGAAAGTCCCAGTGGTGTACGACGGTGTCGGCAAGGACACGTGGCTGACATCACTGGACAGCGCGGCGCCACGCGGGCTGGTGGTGAGTTTCGGTAACGCGTCGGGCGCGGTAGACGGCGTGAACTTGGGGATCCTGGCGGCCAAGGGCTCGCTGTACGTGACGCGCCCCACTCTGGCGACCTACACCAGCGACCCCAAGAATCTTCAGGCGATGGCCGATGATCTGTTCTCGATGATCAAGAGCGGCAAGGTGCGCATTGATATCAACCAGCGCTACTCGCTGGCGGACGCTGCCAAGGCACAGGCGGAGTTGTCGGCGCGGCGCACCACCGGGTCGACCATCCTCTTGCCTTAAGCCCTACGGCCTTCCATCAGGAAGGCCGCACCACCTTGCCCGTCGCCAGATCGCGAATCAGGCTGGGGTTCTTGCGCCCGCCCAAGGCGCCCCCCAAGACCAGGTCCACCTGGCCACGGAAATATTGCTCCACGCGAATCCGCGTACGCGCCGCCGGGCGGCCCTGCGGGTTGGCGGAGGTGGAAATCAGCGGCCCGACCAACGAGCACAAATCCCGCACCAGCGGATGATCGGTGACTCGCAACGCGACGGTGTCGTGCACACCGGTCACCCATTCCGGCAGCAGATCCTGATGGGGCACCAGCCAGGTGTTCGGCCCTGGCCAGGTGCTGGCCATGCGGTCGATCCAGTCTTGGGGGAAATCCTCGAAGAGAAAATCGAACTGGCGGATGTTGTCCGCCACCAGGATCAGGCCCTTGTCCACCGAACGGTTCTTGATGGCGAGCAAACGGTCCACCGCTGCTTCATTCCACGGGTCGCAGCCCAAGCCCCACACCGCTTCGGTTGGATAGGCAATCACCGCGCCTGCGCGAATTTCCCGTGCGGCTTCCAGCACACGCCACCTGTTGACCATTGCTCACTCTCCAGACTAAAGCTCTGCGCAGTTTACCGATGTTCGTTACAAAACCTAGCAGCGCGCGAGCCAGCGCCCGTTTTCGCAGATCACCTGGCCTTCAAGCTCCAGCTCCGTCAGGGTCGCCAACACCTGGGACAAGGGCCGCCCGCTGACCATCGCCAAGGCTTCGCTGCTGTGCGGCGCCGCGTGCAGCAGCGCCACTAGTGGATGGACCACCGGCATCGGCGCAGGACATGACAACGCCTGCCAGCCGCGCAACCCCTCCAGGATGTGTTCGATGGTCTCCACCAGCATCGCGCCGTCGCGGATCAACTGGTGGCAGCCCTTGGCGCCGGGGTGATGGATGGAGCCCGGAATCGCGTAGACTTCGCGCCCCTGTTCGGCCGCCAGTTTCGCCGTGATCAATGACCCACTGGCAATGCTGGCTTCCACCACCAGCACGCCCAGGGACAGGCCGCTGATGATCCGGTTGCGCCGGGGAAAATTGCCGGCCTGGGGCGCGGCATCCAGCGCAAACTCGGAAACCACCGCGCTGCCCTGGGCAATCATCGCGGCGGCGAGCTTTTTATGGCGCTGTGGATAAACATTCTGCAGACCGGTGCCGAGCACGCCGATTGTGTGTCCGCCCACCTCCAATGCCGCTTGATGGGCTGCGCCGTCGATGCCCAACGCCAGGCCGCTGGTGATGACAAAACCGGCACTCGCCAGGCTACGGGAAAAGGCCGCGGCGGTGTCCATGCCTGGGCGTGAAGCGCGGCGGCTGCCGACCACCGCCAGTTGCGGTTTTTCCAGCAGCGCAGGGTCGCCGGCGACGAACAACAGCGGCGGCGCATCGTCGATCTGGGCGAGCAGTGCGGGGTAATCCGGCTGGTCCCACATCCGCAAATGCTGGGCCGGCTGCTCCAGCCAGGCCAATGCGACGCTGGCACCGTCGCGCACTTCAGGGCTGCGCCGGGCCTCGGCACTGATGGCTGGCAAACCGAGTGAGCGCCACGCACTGGCGGGCGCGCTCAGGGCCCTTGAGGCCGAGCCGAAGGCTTCTATCAACAGGCGAAAACGCTTCGGACCCACTTCCGGCAGCCTGTGCAGGCGTAGCCTGGCCTCCAGTTCTGACGGGGAAATTTCGGGGTTGTTTGTCGGAGACATCTGATCATCCTTGATCTGAACAAGCTGTGGATAACTCTGTTGGTAACTTATTTAGCCGGCTATTTATTGCGCTTGATCGGCCGTCTCGAAACGGTCCATCACCGCCAGTGATCGCGAGGCACTGAGGACCAGCGCATAGCTGAGCTTTTCATAGGTGCGAAACACCAGCAGGGTGCCGGCGGGTTCATCGGGAAGTTGGGTCAGGTCGCCAGTGAGGGGGTCCCGAACGCTGGCGCCGACTTTGATCACCGTCAGCCGCTGGCCTTCGACCAGCCCGTCGCGCCGGCCCTTGTTCAACGTCACCGCGTCCAGCACACCGATCTGCGTGACGCCCTTGGGGATATCGATGATGTGTCCCTGGATAAAGGGCGCGGGATCAGGTGTTTGCAGGCTCGCCAGTTCAACCGGCGCGGGGCTGCGCAGCAGGCGGTCGCCAGGGCGCACTTCCTGGGTCACCCGTTGCACGGCCAGGGTCGTGAGGTCACCGGCCATCACAAAGCGCGCGGTGCCGATGTCGTCGGCATTGATGCCCAACATTTCCTGGGTATCAGGGTCGGTGTAGACCTTGCCACGGCGGAAGATCCCATAGTCTGGCTGGCTCGCGTCCAGCACACCCCGGGCGTGTACACGCTCGCCATGGGCGCCCAATACCCGGCCCGACTCTGCAGAGACGATGTAAGGCGCGCTGTCCAGGTCCAGGGCCGCATCCAGAATGCGGTTATGTAACAAAAAGCGTTGGATGGCCTGTTGCGTCGGTTGATCCAGGCGCTGACCGGGCGGGGGCAGCAGGGCCATGGCAACGGGGGCCCACAGCAGCAAGACGAGTAGCGATTTCCTCATGGGGTGAATCTCCTTTATTATGTGCGTTCGCGTGAAATGCGAAGCCTTCGCGGCTTTCGAACCTTTCACACCGGCCGTGTGGGTCCATCCCAACGCCGATTTGCCTCTACCTCACATGTGCAGCAATTACGCTTATGGCTATTTTGAACATCCTCGAATTCCCCGACTCGCGCCTGCGCACGATCGCCAAACCGGTGGCCGTAGTGGACGACAAGGTTCGTCAGTTGGTCGATGACATGTTTGAAACAATGTATGAAGCCCCGGGCATCGGCCTCGCCGCCACCCAGGTCAACGTGCATCAGCGCGTCGTGGTCATGGACCTGTCGGAAGATCGCAGCGAACCGCGGGTGTTCATCAACCCCGAGTTCGAACCGCTGACCGAAGAGACGGGCGAATACCAGGAAGGTTGCCTGTCGGTGCCGGAGTTCTACGAGAACGTCGAGCGCCCGCTGCGCGTGAAGATCAACGCCCTGGACCGCGACGGCAAGCCCTACGAGCTGATCGCCGAAGGCCTGCTGGCGGTGTGCATCCAGCATGAATGCGACCACCTCAACGGCAAGCTGTTTGTCGATTACCTGTCCACGCTCAAACGCGACCGGATCAAGAAGAAGCTGGAAAAAAAGCACCGCCAGCAAGCTTGATGCCCTTCTTCCAAAGGCTTGCTGCGGCAAGCCTTTTTCTTTTGTGACTGCTTTTAACCGAGAACGCCCATGACCGAGCCACTGCGCATTGTTTTTGCCGGCACCCCCGAATTCGCCGCCGAACACCTCAAGGCGCTGCTCGCCAGCCCTTATGACGTCGTCGCGGTGTACACCCAACCGGATCGCCCGGCCGGTCGCGGGCAAAAACTGATGCCGAGCCCGGTCAAGCAGTTGGCACTGGAGCACAACATCCCCGTGCTGCAACCGCCGACCCTGCGTAACGCCGACGCCCAGGCCGAACTGACCGCGCTGAAACCGGACCTGTTGGTGGTGGTGGCCTACGGTTTGATCCTGCCCCAAGTGGTGCTGGACATTCCGCGCCTGGGTTGCATCAACAGCCATGCTTCGCTGCTGCCACGCTGGCGTGGTGCAGCGCCAATCCAACGCGCCGTGGAAGCCGGCGACAGCGAAAGCGGCGTGACCGTAATGCGTATGGAAGCGGGCCTGGACACCGGCCCGATGCTGCTCAAAGTTACCACCCCGATCACTGCCGAAGACACCGGCGGCAGCCTGCACGACCGCCTGGCCGAGATGGGCCCACCGGCTGTGATCCAGGCCATCGCCGGCCTCGCCGCCGGCACCCTGGAAGGCGAAACCCAGGACGACAGCCTGGCCACTTACGCCCACAAACTGAACAAGGACGAGGCGCGTATCGACTGGAGCCGCCCGGCCGTGGAGCTGGAACGCCTGGTACGTGCATTCAACCCGTGGCCGATCTGTCACAGCACCCTCAACGGCGAAGCCTTGAAGGTCCTGGCCGCTACGTTGGCCGAAGGCAAAGGCGCCCCCGGTGAAATCATCGGCGCCAGCAAGGAAGGCCTGCTGGTCGCCTGCGGCGAACAGGCGCTGTGCCTGACGCGTCTGCAATTGCCCGGCGGCAAAGCACTTAATTTCAGCGATTTGTTCAACAGCCGCCGTGAGAAATTTGCCCTGGGCACGATACTCGGGATGGCCGCCCAATGAACCCACGTCTGGCCGCCGCCAAGGCCCTGGCCGCCGTGCTCAACGGCAAAGCCTCACTGAACAGTTCGCTGCCGATCCAGTTGGACAAGGTCGAAGACCGCGATCGCGGCTTCACCCAGGACCTCGCCTTCGGCACCGCGCGCTGGCAGCCACGTCTGTCGGCGCTGGCGGCCAAGCTGCTGCAAAAGCCGTTCAAGGCGGCCGACGCCGATGTGGAAGCGCTGCTGCTGGTGGGCCTCTATCAACTGCTCTACACCCGCGTACCGGCCCACGCCGCCATCGGTGAAACCGTCGGCTGTGCCGAAAAGCTGAAAAAGCCCTGGGCCAAGGCCCTGCTCAACGCCGTCCTGCGCCGCGCCCAGCGCGAAAGCGAAGCGCTACTGGCGGAGCTGGAACACGACCCGGTGGTACGCACCGCTCACCCGCGCTGGCTGCAAAAGTCCCTGAAGGCCTTCTGGCCGGAACAATGGGAAGCGATTTGCGCGGCCAACAATGCGCATCCGCCGATGATCCTGCGGGTCAACCGTCGCCATCACAGCCGTGATGCTTATCTGCAATTGCTGACCAATGCGGGCATCGCCGCCACGCCGTGTGTGTACAGCATTGATGGCATCGTGCTCGAGGCCGCCGCCGACGTGCGCAGCCTGCCGGGCTTTGCCGAAGGCTGGATCAGCGTGCAGGACGAAGCCGCGCAACTGGCCGCCGACCTGCTCGACCTGGCACCGGGCCAACGGGTGCTGGATGCCTGCTGCGCCCCCGGCGGCAAGACCTGTCACATCCTTGAGGTGCAGAAAAACCTCGCCGGCGTGGTGGCCGTCGACCTGGAAGCCAAGCGCCTGGTGCGCGTGCGGGAAAACCTCGCGCGCCTGGGCCTCAGCGCCGAGCTGATCGCCGCCGACGGCCGCGACACCGCCACCTGGTGGGACGGCAAGCCGTTCCAGCGCATCCTGCTCGACGCCCCGTGCTCGGCCACCGGCGTGATCCGCCGTCACCCGGACATCAAGCTGACCCGCCAACCCGACGACATCGCCGCGCTGGCCGTGCTGCAAGGCGAGTTGCTCGACGCGTTATGGCCAACCCTGGAAGTCGGCGGCATCCTGCTCTACGCCACTTGCTCCACCTTGCCGACCGAAAATACCGAGGTCATCCAAGCCTTCCTCGCCCGCACCAGCGGCGCACGGGAGCTGGACCTCGCCACGGCGGCCGGCATCAAGCAGCCTCACGGTCGTCAATTGCTAGCGCAAGACGGCGGACACGATGGCTTCTACTACGCCAAACTGATCAAGATCGCCGCCGCACGCGGCTGAACGGTTCAAAGGGAGTGACCGGATGAAAATCATCATCCTTGGGGCAGGGCAGGTCGGTGGCACGCTGGCCGAGCATTTGGCCAGCGAAGCCAACGACATCACCGTAGTCGACACCGATGCCGAGCGCCTGCGCAACCTGGGCGATCGCCTGGACATTCGTACCGTGCAAGGCCGTGCGTCGTTTCCTACGGTGCTGCGTCAGGCGGGTGCCGACGATGCCGATATGCTGGTGGCCGTCACCAACAGCGACGAGACCAATATGGTCGCCTGCCAGGTCGCCCACACCCTGTTCCACACGCCGACCAAGATCGCCCGCGTGCGTGAAGCCGCGTACCTGACCCGTGCCGGGCTGTTCGACAACGACGCAATCCCGGTGGACGTGCTGATCAGCCCGGAACAGGTGGTCACCCACTACATCAAGCGCCTGATCGAAATTCCCGGCGCCTTGCAGGTGATCGACTTCGCCGGCGGCAAGGCGCAACTGGTCGCCGTGAAGGCCTATTACGGCGGGCCGTTGGTCGGCCAGCAACTGCGCCAACTGCGCGAACACATGCCGAATGTGGAAACCCGCGTGGCCGCGATTTTCCGCCGTGACCGGCCGATCCTGCCCCAGGGCGACACGGTGATCGAGGCCGACGACGAAGTCTTCTTCATCGCCGCCAAGGCGAATATTCGTGCCGTGATGAGCGAAATGCGCCGTCTCGACGAGACCTACAAGCGCATCGTCATCGCCGGTGGCGGGCAGATCGGCGAACGCTTGGCCGAGGCCATCGAAAGCCGCTACCAGGTGAAGATCATCGAGATGAGTCCGGCGCGCTGCCGGCATTTGTCCGACACCCTCGACAGCACCGTGGTCCTGCAGGGCAGCGCGTCGGACCGCGACCTGCTGATGGAAGAAAACATCGCCGACGCCGACATCTTCCTGGCCCTGACCAACGATGACGAGGCCAACATCATGTCGTCGCTGCTGGCCAAGCGGCTGGGGGCAAAGAAGGTGATGACCATCATCAACAACCCGGCGTATGTCGACCTGATCCAGGGCGGCGATATCGACATCGCCATCAGCCCGCAACTGGCCACCATCGGCACCTTGCTCGCCCACGTACGCCGTGGCGATATCGTCAGCGTGCACTCACTGCGCCGGGGCGCTGCAGAAGCCATCGAGGCGATTGCCCATGGCGACTCAAAATCGAGCAAGGTCATCGGCAAAGCCATCCGCGACATCGGTTTGCCGCCGGGCACCACCATTGGTGCGATCATTCGCGACGAAGAAGTAATCATTGCCCGCGACGACACGGTGATCGCCACGGGTGACCATGTGATCCTGTTTCTGGTGGATAAAAAACATATCCGCGATGTGGAGAAACTGTTCCACGTGGGGCTGAGTTTTTTCTGATCAAACGGAGTACACCGACATGCTCGAATCCCTGGAGAAAATGCTGGCCAAGGGTGTGGATAACGCCCTGCTGCGCTTTGGGCTGGGCAAGGGTTATCTGGACCTGAAGGACAACGCCAAGGCCGTCGAGCATCTGCACAAGTGCGTCGAGTTTGATCCGAAGTATTCGGCGGCGTGGAAGCTGCTGGGCAAGGCGCACGTCGGATTGGGCGATCACCTCGCTGCGCGGCAGGCTTGGGAGAAAGGCATCGAAGCGGCCCAGGCCCATGGCGACAAGCAGGCGGAGAAAGAAATGACGGTGTTCCTGAAAAAACTCGATCGCCAGGCTTGAGTAAAGCAAAAAATGTGGGAGGGGGCTTGCTCCCGATAGCAGAGTGTCAGTCGATGCATATATGACTGAGCCACCGCTATCGGGAGCAAGCCCCCTCCCACATTTGGTTTTGTATTGGCCTTGGGTCAGCGATGGGTCAGTACCAGCGCGCCTCGCCCGGCGGACGTTTCTTGAAGCGCTTCATGCTCCACATGTACTGGCTCGGGTAGGCGCCGACATAACGCTCCACCACCTTGCTCATCGCCGCGCAGGAGGTGGCGGTGTCGGTGCTGTACATGTCTTCCGGCGCCGCTTCCAGGATCACTTTGTAGCCTGAGCCGTCCGGCAGCCGCAGGGCATGCAGGAACACGCCGACCGCCTTGTGGCCCGCGAGCATGTTCGGCACGAACTTGCTGGTCAGCGCCTGGGTGGCGAAGAACGGCACGAAGATCCCCGCCGATTCCGCCGGTTCCGGGTCGGCCGGAATACCCACCTGGCCACCCTTGCGCACTTCCTTGATCACACTGAGGATGCCTTCCTTGGTCGACGCCGCCACGCGGTTACCCAGTTGTACGCGTTGCTTGCGCAGCAGGTCATCCACCGCCTTGAGCTTGGGCGGGCGGTAGAAAATGATCGGTTTGCACTGGCTGCAATAGAAGTGGTTCAACACCTCCCAGTTACCCAGGTGGCTGGTGATACCGACCACGCCTTTGCCCGAGGCCAGGGCTTCGTGGAGGACTTCCAGGCCCTCGACTTCGCGCACCAGGTCGATGGAGCGCTGGGCCGGCCAGATCCAGGCGCAGGCGCTTTCGGTCAGGGACTTGCCGATGTCCATCAGGCTGCGGCCCACCAGGCGCTCGCGCTCGACCGGGTCCATGTCCGGGAAGCATTTGGACAGGTTGATCCGCACCGTGTCGCGGGAGCGGTTGGGGGTTTTCCACATGATCCAGCCAATCGCCGAACCTACGGCTTGCACGGCGCGCCAAGGCAGCAGGGCAAACAACCGAAGAGCGCCTACCAGCAAGGCGCCTTTAAACTTTTCCACAGGTCACTCCTGATCGTGTGTAGTGCGCAAAGCGCGCATTCTAACCGCCGTTGGCCAACTGCGCGTAACGGTCGCAATCCTGGGTGTGGTCCATGACCATGCCCGAGGCCTGCATGAACGCGTAGCAAATGGTCGGTCCGACGAAGGTGAAGCCGGCTTTTTTCAGGGCACGGCTCATGGCTTCGGCCTCCGGAGTAATCGCCGGGACTTCGCTGCGGTCCTTGAAATGATTGACCTTGGGTACGCCGCCGACAAACGACCAGAGCAATCCCACCGGGTCCTCCAGCGCCAGCCAGGCCGCGGCATTGCGCCGGGTGGCGTTGAGCTTCAGGCGATTGCGCACGATGCCGGGGTCGAGCATCAACGCTTCGATCTCGGCATCGGTCAGTTGGGCCAGGCGCGGTGCATCAAACCCGAACAAGACCTTTCGATAATGCTCGCGTTTGCGTAAAACGGTGATCCAGGACAGGCCCGCCTGGAACCCTTCGAGCAAAAGTAACTCGAACAAACCCTGCGCATCGCGCAGCGGCGTTCCCCACTCCTGATCGTGATAAGCCATGTACAGCGGATCTTCAGAACACCAAAAGCAGCGTGGCATAAGGCTCCAGGGGATGGTGGCGCGGCCGAATCGGGTATACTCCCGCTCTTTAAATCGCAGCCCAAGTAACAGGTGAATTTCGTGAGCCAGCCTACGCCAGCCGTGCGTACCTTCCAAGACTTGATCCTCGCCCTCCAGCAATACTGGGCCGAGCAAGGTTGTGTGGTACTTCAGCCCTACGATATGGAAGTAGGCGCCGGCACTTTCCACACCGCAACATTCCTGCGGGCCATCGGCCCGGAAACCTGGAACGCCGCTTATGTGCAGCCCAGTCGTCGCCCGACTGACGGCCGCTACGGCGAAAACCCGAACCGTCTGCAGCACTACTATCAGTTCCAGGTGGTCCTGAAGCCGAACCCCGACAACTTCCAGGAGCTGTACCTCGGCTCGCTGAAACATGTCGGCCTCGACCCGCTGGTCCACGACATCCGTTTCGTCGAAGACAACTGGGAATCGCCGACCCTGGGCGCCTGGGGCCTGGGCTGGGAAGTCTGGCTCAACGGCATGGAAGTCACACAGTTCACCTACTTCCAGCAAGCGGGCGGCATCGAGTGCTACCCGGTGACCGGCGAGATCACCTACGGTCTCGAGCGCCTGGCCATGTACCTGCAAGGCGTGGACTCGGTCTACGACCTGGTCTGGGCTGACGGTCCGTTCGGCAAAGTCACCTACGGCGATGTGTTCCACCAGAACGAAGTGGAGCAGTCGACCTACAACTTCGAACACGCCAACGTCGAGAAGCTGTTCGAACTGTTCGACTTCTATGAAAGCGAAGCCAAGCGCCTGATCGAACTCGACCAGCCGCTGCCGCTGCCAAGCTATGAAATGGTGTTGAAGGCGTCCCATACCTTCAACCTGCTGGACGCTCGCCGGGCCATCTCGGTGACTGCGCGCCAGCAATATATTCTGCGTGTTCGCACCCTGGCGCGTTCCGTCGCCCAAGCCTACCTGCTGGCGCGCGCCAAGCTGGGCTTCCCGATGGCAACCCCGGACCTGCGTGATGAAGTGTTGGCTAAGCTGGAGGCTGCACAATGAGTGCTCAAGATTTTCTGGTTGAACTGGGCACCGAAGAGCTGCCACCCAAGGCACTGAACACCCTGGCCGATGCATTCCTGGCCGGTATCGAAAAAGGCCTGCAAAGCGCCGGCCTGAAGTTTGAAGCGAAAAAAGTCTACGCTGCGCCGCGCCGCCTGGCCGTGTTGCTGACCGCACTGGAAACCCAGCAACCGGATCGCAGCATCAACCTCGACGGCCCGCCACGTCAGGCGGCGTTCGACGCCGAAGGCAACCCGACCCAAGCAGCACTGGGCTTTGCCAAAAAATGCGGCGTCGACTTGAGCGAGATCGACCAGAGCGGCCCGAAACTGCGTTTCAGCCAGGTCATCAAGGGCAAGCCGACCGCCAGCCTGTTGCCGACCATCGTCGAAGATTCGCTGAACGACCTGCCGATCCCCAAGCGCATGCGCTGGGGTGCACGCAAGGAAGAGTTCGTGCGTCCGACCCAGTGGC
Organism: Pseudomonas sp. MPB23; assembly: GCF_046605395.1. NCBI lineage: Bacteria > Pseudomonadati > Pseudomonadota > Gammaproteobacteria > Pseudomonadales > Pseudomonadaceae > Pseudomonas > Pseudomonas sp. MPB23. Next base: position 833,706 of record NZ_CP176771.1, read on the forward strand.
TGGTGATGCTGCTCGGTGACCAGGTTATCGATTGCACCATCCTTGCCCAGAAGGCGGGCCGTGACTCCCGTGGTCACCGCTTCCACCACCCGCAAAGCGTGCGCATCACTTCGCCGGCCAACTACCTCAACGACCTGCGCGCCGCCTATGTGCTGGCGGATGCCAATGAGCGTCGCGAGCTGATCAGCAAGCGCACCGAAGAGCTGGCCCGCCTGCAGGAAGGCACCGCCATCGTGCCGCCAAGCCTGCTCGACGAAGTGACCGCCCTGGTTGAATGGCCGGTGCCGCTGGTGTGCTCGTTCGAAGAACGCTTCCTCGATGTGCCGCAAGAAGCGCTGATCACCACCATGCAGGACAACCAGAAGTACTTCTGCCTGCTGGACGTGGACGGCAAGTTGCTGCCGCGCTTCATCACCGTGGCCAACATCGAGAGCAAGGACCCGCAGCAGATCATCGCCGGTAACGAGAAAGTCGTGCGCCCGCGCCTGACCGACGCCGAGTTCTTCTTCAAGCAAGACAAGAAGCAGAAGCTGGAAGAGTTCAACCTGCGCCTGCAAAACGTGGTGTTCCAGGAAAAACTCGGCAGCGTCTACGACAAGGCCGTTCGCGTTTCCAAGCTGGCTGCCTACATTGCCCCGCGCATTGGCGGTGACGCGGCCTGGGCTGCGCGCGCAGGCTTGCTGTCCAAGTGCGACCTGGCCACCGAGATGGTCGGCGAGTTCCCGGAAATGCAAGGCGTTGCCGGTTACTACTACGCCCTCAACGACGGCGAGCCGGACGATGTCGCCCTCGCGCTGAACGAGCAGTACATGCCGCGCGGCGCCGGTGCAGAGCTGCCGACCACCCTGACCGGTGCGGCCGTGGCCATCGCCGACAAGCTGGACACCCTCGTCGGGATCTTCGGCATCGGCATGCTGCCCACCGGCAGCAAAGACCCCTATGCCCTGCGCCGTGCGGCCCTGGGCGTGCTGCGTATCCTGATCGACAAGAAGCTCGACCTCGACCTGACCCAGGCCGTGGTGTTCGCCGTCGGCCAGTTCGGTGCCAAGGTCAAGCAAGCCGGCCTGGCCGAGCAAGTGCTGGAGTTCGTGTTCGACCGCCTGCGTGCGCGTTACGAAGACGAAGACGTGGACGTTTCGGTGTACTTGTCGGTGCGTGCCCTGCAACCGGGTTCGCCACTGGACTTCGACCAGCGCGTACAAGCCGTGCAGGCCTTCCGCAAATTGCCGGAAGCCGACGCCCTGGCCGCCGTGAACAAGCGTGTGTCGAACCTGCTGAGCAAGGCCGAAGGCCTGGGCAACGCCGACGTCGACCCTGGCCTGTTCGCCGATGCCAAGGAGTTCTCGCTGAACTCGGCCATCGCCAAGGCAGAAAACGCAGTGAAACCGCTGATCGCCGAGCGCAACTACGCCGAAGCACTGGCGCGCCTGGCCACCTTGCGTGAGCCGGTGGATGCGTTCTTCGAAGCGGTGATGATCAATGCCGAAGACGCTGGCGTGCGGAAAAACCGCTACGCCATGCTGGCGCGTCTGCGTGGCCTGTTCATCAACATCGCTGACATCTCCGTGCTGGGCTGAACATGTTGAAACTGCTGATTCTCGATCGGGACGGGGTGATCAATTACGACTCCGACGCGTATATCAAGTCGGTGGAGGAATGGATTCCACTGCCCGGCGCGATCGAGGCCATCGCGCAGTTGAGCAAAGCCGGCTGGACGGTGGCCGTCGCCACCAACCAGTCCGGCATCGCCCGCGGCTACTACGACATCGCCACTCTGGACGCCATGCATGCGCGCTTGCGCACGTTGGTGGCGGAGCAGGGCGGTGAAGTGGGGTTGGTGGTGTATTGCCCCCACGGGCCGGACGAGGGCTGCGATTGCCGCAAACCCAAGCCCGGCATGTTGAAAACTATTGCAGAACATTACAAGGTGCCGCTGGCTGGGATATGGTTTGTCGGGGACAGCCTCGGTGACCTGGAGGCGGCCAAAGCCGTCGACTCTCAGCCCGTTTTGGTTAAGACCGGAAAAGGCGACAAGACCCAGGCGAAAAACCTGCCGGTAGGCACCTTGATTTTTGACGATCTGGCGGCGGTTGCCGCAGAACTTATCCACCACTAGCCGCCCTCGACTTCCTGACCAAGGACTGTTCGGGAGAGCGCTTTTAACAGGCGGGCGTTGTCCCGCAACGGTAAATGCCGCCATGTCGATTTTGCAGGCCATCAGAACCTTCTTCTTTTACCTGCTGTTGGGCACCAGTTCCTTTCTCTGGTGCACCCTGAGCTTTTTTATCGCGCCTTTCCTGCCATTCAAGGCGCGCTATCGTTTCATCAACGTCTATTGGTGTCGCTGCGCGTTGTGGCTGAGCAAGGTATTACTCAACATCCGTTTCGAGGTCAAGGGTGCCGAGAACGTGCCGGATCAGCCTTGCGTGATTCTGTCGAACCACCAGAGCACCTGGGAGACGTTCTTTCTTTCTGCGTACTTCTCGCCCCTGAGCCAGGTGCTCAAACGTGAGTTGTTGTACGTGCCGTTCTTCGGTTGGGCCATGGCGATGTTGCGTCCTATCGCCATCGACCGTGACAACCCAAAGGCCGCGCTCAAGCACGTGGCCAAGAAAGGCGACGAATTGCTCAAGGATGGCGTATGGGTACTGATCTTCCCCGAAGGTACCCGTGTGCCCTACGGCACCGTAGGCAAGTTCTCGCGCGGCGGCACAGCATTGGCGGTCAACGCTCACCTGCCGGTGTTGCCGATCGCGCATAACGCTGGCAAGTTCTGGCCGAAGACCGGTTGGGCCAAACGCGAAGGCACGATCACCGTGATCATTGGCGAGCCGATGTACGCCGAAGGCGAGGGGCCACGCGCCATTGCTGCGTTGAATGACCGTGCCGCAGCCTGGAATGAAGCGCAGCAACGCGCCATGGGTTCGTTGCCGCCGGAACCGGTACCAGTCGAGACGCCGGTGATCTGAGAATCTGTGGATAACCTGTGTACGCTTTGTTGGCAAATTGACTTTATTCATTCATAACAAGCTGATTTACCTACATATTTTACAAACTCATAAATTCCCGGAAAAAGTGCATAAGTTTTTCCCGCATTAAAAAACCGGTCTCATGGACCGGTTTTTATGCACAGCACAAAAGCACGACATTCAGTCGTCCAGCAGAGGCAATTGCAGGCTGAACGTGGTGCCTTTGCCGACAACGCTTGCGCAGCTGATCCGCCCCCCATGACGTCCCACCACCGCCTTGACCATGGTCAGCCCCAAACCCAAACCTTCACTGCCCTGAGCGGAATCGAAGCGTCGGTATTGGCTGAACAACTCCGGTAAATCTTCAGCGGCAATCCCCGGCCCCTGGTCGCTGATACAGCATTCCAACCAGCCTTGCGCGCTGCTGTGGCTCAACCGTACTGTGGTGCCGGTCGGGGAATACTTGATGGCGTTCTCCAACACGTTGAACAACGCACGCGTAAGCAATGACTGATCGGCCAAGACCATGCCCTCGTCGGCTTCCTCCAAGTCATGGACCAGATGAATACCTTTGAGCTGGGCAATCACCGACACCTGGTCAAAGGCATCCATCACCAACATGGCGAACAGCGTCGGCTGGAACTGGTAGCCATCTGCTTCGGCCTTCGCCAGTTGCACAAACGACTCGGTGAGGCTCAAGGCACGCCGCACCTGCTGCTCGACCTGGGCGAATACCGGCGATTCACTGTGATGCACATCCAGCAGCGCGAGGATCGCCGAGTGGGGTGCGCGCAGGTCATGGGACAGGAAGCGCAACATGGTCTCACGGTGTTGCTGGGCGTCGCGCTCCTTGCTCAGGTCCGTCAGGCTCAGCAGCCAGCCGAGGGTGATGTCGCCTTCAGCCGGCAACAACGGCGCCAGTTCCATGCGCAGACTGCGTTGATGGATGTCGCGAAATTCGACGAGTTCCAGGTCTGAAAGGGCAGGGCGTACACCGTTGTGCAGCGGTGGATAACCCAGGTCAGCCAATTGCTCCAGCAGGTTTTCGGTTACCAAGTCATTGCCGAATACGTCGCGGGCAATGCGGTTGGCCAGCAAGATGTTGCCCCGAGGATCGGTAATCAGCGTCGCTACCGGCAGGCACTCCAGGCCATCGGCCATAAAACGGCGGGTATCGCGTGTACGGCTGACGGCCTGCTCCAGGGCAAAAATACGCGCCTGTAATACATCGCCCTTGCTGGCAGGCGCGCGACGGCGCTCGGGCAGTACCTTGGGTTCGTTATCCAGTCGCGCCAATTCCCAGCCGAAATAGGAGAGGATCACGCTGAGCCGGCGCCAGTTCCAGATCAGGTAGCTCAGTAGCAAGCCAATCAGGCACGCCGCCGGCGACCACCAATGGCCCAAGCGCAACAGAACCCAGGACACAAGCAAGGCGGTGGTCATGCAGCCCAGTGTCATCCACAGTGCATAACGTGGACGGTAGAGCAGCAGGCCCAGCAACAATGCCACCAGCAACGTCGCCATGACTGCCGCCAACCACCCGGGAAGGTCAACGATGCTGCGCCCCTGCAGCAAGCCATTGAGCACATTAGCCTGGATCTCCACGCCTGCCGTGGTGCCCACCGTCGAGGCAAGCGGTGTGACGAAACGGTCGCCCATTCCCGATGCCGTCGACCCGACCAGGATCAGGCGATCACGCAGCAGCTCGGCGGGCACTTCACCATCTAATACGCTGGCGTAGGACACGCTGGAAAAATGGGTATGAGGCGCGATGAAAGGAATACGGATCCTATGCTCCCGATGCCAGTCCTGAGTAGCCGATGCCAACGGTTCTCCCGGCATCGGCGACGGCAGGCTGCTCATCTCGTACGCCAGCCATGCCAGTTGTGGCGCGGTGGCATTGGGTGGACCTTCGCGCAGATACAGGCTGCGGACGACACCATCGCTGTCCGCTTCGATGTTGATATGCCCCACGCCCTTGGCGCATTTGAGCAACGGCAACGTTTGTGTGCCGGGTTGGCTATAGCTGTCGGTGCCTTCACGCGCCAAGGGCAGCAATATATTCCCCGCGTCACACACTGCGTCGGCCAGACGTTTGTCATTGGCCGGGTCGCCGGGCTCACTGAAGATCACATCGAATAAGATCGCCGCCGGTTGCGCGGCACTCAGACGGTCGATCAAGTCGGCATGCACGATACGGGGCCAAGGCCACTGGCCAAGCTTCTTGAGGCTGGGGTCGTCGATGGTGACCAACAGAATTCTCGGATCTACCGGTAGCGGGGTGAGCCGGCGAAGGCTGTCATACAGCGGATTATTCAAGGCGAGGCCGGGGCTCAGCGACAGGTAAGCCGTGCTCGGCAACAGCAGCAAACCAATCCATAACCATTCACGCACCAAGCCGTGGAACAGGCGCTGGGCATGGGTGGGTTGGCGTTTCTCGGGTTTACCCCAGAGCATCATTGGTCAAGGCATCCGGTTGGCCGGTGGGTAATAGAAAATGTCATAGACCCGGTTTCTCTCTCCAGGCAATTCGCGTCGTAGGCCGACAAACGCACGGGATATAACGAGGCGCTTAGCCCAGTGAAGCTCATTTTTCGGCGTACTGGAGGAGTTTTCCTGCTTGATGTTCATAAAGGCTTTATCGCAAGCGCCCTGCCGGGGATCAGACATCAATGTGTCAGTTGATCCTTTTACTTAGCGACGGGAGCCGGTATCTTGCCCGATAGGTATCGAGATCTTTCAATGGGTTAACAGCCCTTTGATATCAGCGTACCGAGAGATCCAAGGGGTCGTTGAATCTGACCACAATTCTTCAGATTCAACGGCCGGCAACTGCGCAGTAAGTGCCCAGGGTTCACAGGCCGTCGGCTGTCAAATCGTGAATAGAAAGGAACCTCGACATGCGTGTCGCAATACTGGATGACGAACCTGCCGAGTTGCGGCGGGTGGAACAGACACTGCGACAGATCCCCAGTACCGCGGAACAGCTCTGGTCTCTGCATTGCTTCGAGCGCGGTGAAGACCTGCTGCGTCAGCTGCGCCGGGAAACCTTTGACCTGCTGATACTCGACTGGCAATTGCCGGATATTACCGGTCTTGCATTGCTGCGCTGGACGCGCGAACACTTGGAATCCCCTCCTGCCGTGATCATGTTGACCAGCCGCGATGCTGAGTCCGATATCGTCATGGCCCTCAACTGCGGCGCCGACGACTACGTCAGTAAGCCCTTTCGCCCCAACGAACTCAAAGCCCGAGTCACCGCAGTATTGCGCCGCCATGGCCTACAGAAGTCCACGACTCAGGAAGTACAAAGCTTTAACGACCTGACCTTCGATGACGCGGAACTGACCGTGACCCGCGCAGGCAAACCGATCAACCTGACCGAGCGCGAATACCGCCTGGCCAGTTGCCTGTTCGCCAACCTGGCGCGGCCGCTTTCCCGTGAGTACCTCTACGAGCGTTTTTGGTCCCACGAAGAAATGGTCTCGTCTCGACCGCTGGACACCCATATCTACCGACTGCGCAACAAGCTCGGGCTGACGGCGGATCGGGGTTGGCAACTGCTGACGATCTACGGCTACGGGTATCGGTTGGAAAGCGTTGCGTCCACAACGGACAGCTGACCCTTATGTTCCACGTGGAGCATTTTGGAAATTCGCAGTCACGCCCAATAAAAAAGTTCTTCACGGAATCCCGGGAAACACAGAAACAAGAACGCCGATTTGATTGATGATGTTCGTGCGAGCAAACACATCTAACAAACCGGCGTTCTTATGCGCGATATTAATACTTTCCTTCCTTTTTGGGAGGGCTTTTCTGTCGTCACGATCAAGCCTGATGGTGACGCCCTCCAGATCGATCTGACACCCCACGCCACCCGATTCCCTTCCTGTGGCGGGTGCCAAAAACCCTGTTCAACCACGCATGAGTATTGCGAGCGAGTCATTCGTGATTTGCCCATTCTCGGTCGTGCGGTGCGCCTGAGCGTTTTGCTCCGACGCGTTGGTTGCCGCGACTGCGGTAAACGCATGGAGGCCGTCAGTTGGCTGGATCGCTATGCCCGTATGACGCGGCGTCTGGCTTGGGGTTGGCGATCGGCCTGGAAGCAATGGCTGCGCCATGCGCATGAAAGCGAAATACCGGCACTGATCCAGTTCGCCAAACGGCTAAAGAGTTACTGGCGGGGCATCGTCAGCCGGGTTCGCTGGCCGATGCACACCGGTCAGTTGGAAGGAATAAATAATCGAATAAAGGTCATCAAACGGATGGCGTACGGTTACCGGGATAGCGAATTCTTTTTCATGAAAATCAAGAGCGTCTTTCCCGGTAATCCGTGAAGAACCATAAAAAAGGCCAACGCTAAGCGTTGGCCTTTTTGTTACATCGGTTGCCTGATCAGAAGTCCAGGTTGGACACTGCCAACGCATTGGTCTCGATGAAGTCACGGCGAGGCTCGACCGCATCACCCATGAGGGTGTTGAAGATCTGGTCCGCGCCAATGGCGTCTTCGATGGTCACGCGCAGCATGCGACGCTGAGCCGGGTCCATGGTGGTTTCCCACAATTGATCCGGGTTCATTTCGCCCAGTCCTTTGTATCGCTGGATGGTGTGGCGCTTGGTGCTTTCCGCCATTAGCCACTCGAGTGCTTCCTTGAACTCCTTGACCTGTTTCTTGCGTTCGCCACGTTGGATATACGCGCCGTCGTCCAGCAATGTGCTGAGTTGCGCGCCGAGGGTGACGACCGTTTTGTAGTCATTGCTGCCGAAAAAATCACGGTTGAAGGTGACGTAGTTCGACAGACCGTGGGAGATCAGTTCGACCTCCGGCAGCCAGACATTACGTTCACGGTCTTCACGCAGGCTGGCTTTGTAGACCAGCCCGGATTTCTCGACGGTGCGCAGACGCACTTCGTACTGGGCCAGCCAATCCTGCATCGCTGCGTGATCGCCCAACTGTTCCAGGCTGACGGCTGGCAGGTAGATAAAGTGCTCGGTCAGTTCCTGAGGGTACAGGCGCGACAAACGCTTGAGGGTCTTCATGACCATGCGGAAGTCGTTGACCAGGCGCTCCAACGCCTCACCGGAAATGCCCGGCGCTTCGTCGTTCAAGTGCAGGCTGGCATCTTCCAGGGCCGACTGCGTCATGTACTCTTCCATGGCGTCGTCGTCTTTGATGTATTGCTCTTGCTTGCCCTTTTTGACTTTGTACAACGGCGGCTGGGCGATGTAGATGTAGCCGCGCTCGATCAGCTCCGGCAACTGACGGAAGAAGAAGGTCAGCAGCAGGGTACGGATGTGCGAACCGTCAACGTCAGCATCGGTCATGATGATGATGTTGTGATAGCGCAGCTTTTCGATGTTGTACTCGTCGCGGCCGATACCGCAGCCCAACGCAGTGATTAAGGTGCCGACCTCCTGAGAGGAAATCATCTTGTCAAAGCGAGCCTTCTCAACGTTGAGGATCTTACCCTTCAACGGCAGGATGGCCTGGGTACGACGGTTACGCCCCTGCTTGGCGGAACCGCCAGCAGAGTCACCTTCCACCAGGTACAGTTCGGAGAGGGCAGGGTCCTTCTCCTGGCAGTCGGCCAACTTGCCCGGCAGGCCGGCGATGTCCAGCGCGCCTTTACGGCGGGTCATCTCACGGGCTTTACGCGCCGCTTCACGGGCACGCGCGGCGTCGATCATCTTGCCGACCACCAGCTTGGCTTCGTTCGGGTTTTCCAGCAGGAAGTCAGAGAAGTACTTGCCCATCTCTTGTTCCACGGCGGTCTTCACTTCGGAAGACACCAGCTTGTCTTTGGTCTGGGAGCTGAACTTGGGATCCGGCACTTTTACCGAAATAATCGCAGTCAGGCCTTCACGGGCATCGTCACCGGTGGTGGCGACTTTGTGCTTCTTCGCCAAGCCTTCGGCTTCGATGTAGTTGTTCAGGTTACGCGTCAAAGCGGAACGGAAGCCCACCAGGTGAGTACCGCCGTCGCGCTGAGGAATGTTGTTGGTGAAGCACAACAGGTTCTCGTTGAAGCTGTCGTTCCACTGCAGCGCGATTTCCACGCCGATGCCATCTTCACGCTGGACATTGAAGTGGAACACCTGGTTGACCGGCGTCTTGTTGGTGTTCAGGTATTCAACGAATGCACGCAGGCCGCCTTCGTATTTGAACAGCTCTTCCTTGCCGCTGCGCTCATCCTTGAGGACGATGCCAACGCCGGAGTTGAGGAAGGACAGTTCACGAATCCGCTTGGCCAGGATGTCCCAGCTGAAGTGGATATTCTTGAAGGTGTCGGCCGATGGCTTGAAGTGAATCTGCGTACCGGTAGATCCACTGTCGCCAACAATTTTCATTGGTTCTTGTGGCACACCATGGACGTAGGTCTGTTCCCAGATCTTACCGCTACGGCGAACGGTGAGGATCAGCTCTTCAGACAGAGCGTTAACCACCGACACACCTACACCGTGCAAACCGCCGGAGACTTTATAGGAGTTGTCATCGAATTTACCGCCGGCGTGGAGCACGGTCATGATGACCTCTGCCGCCGAAACGCCTTCTTCCTTGTGTACGTCTACCGGAATACCGCGACCGTTGTCGCGCACGGTGATCGACTCATCCGGGTGGATGATAATGCTGATGTCGTCGCAGTGACCGGCCAGAGCTTCGTCGATGGAGTTGTCGACCACCTCGAACACCATGTGGTGCAGACCGCTACCGTCATCAGTGTCGCCAATGTACATACCGGGACGTTTGCGTACGGCATCCAAACCTTTCAGCACTTTAATGCTGGTCGAGTCGTACGTGTTTTCTTCGCTCATGCCTTCACTCCCGATGGTCGTGGGTCTGGGTGATACGGCCTTGTTCCACGTGGAACAAAGCGACTGGCGTTTCCGTCTGCCAGCCTTCCCTCAATAATTCATGGTCTACACAGGTGATAAACACTTGGCAGCGTAAGTCTTCCAACAAGCGGCATAACGCGCGACGGTGCTGCTCGTCGAGTTCGGACGGCAAGTCATCCACCAGATAAATACACTGACCGCGTCGGGCTTGGCTGACCAAATGCCCTTGAGCGATACGCAATGCACATACCACCAACTTTTGCTGGCCGCGGGACAAGATATCCGCGGCGTTATGGGCGCCTAATCTAAGACGCAAATCAGCGCGCTGGGGGCCGGCCTGGGTATGACCGATTTGCTGATCCCGCTGCAGGGACGTGGCGAGCACTGTACTCAGCTCACGCTCTTTATCCCATCCACGGTAGTAACTCAGCGTCAGCCCCTCGAGGTCCAACAACTCACTCAAGGTCTGCTCAAAGACTGGTTTCAAGGCTTTGATATAGGCGCGGCGGTATTCATCTATTTCGTCGCTGGCCAGGCACAGTTCCCGGTCCCAGGCCGCTTGCGAAGCGGCGTCAAGTGTACCATGCCGCAGCCATGAGTTCCGCTGCCGCAGGGCCTTCTGCAGGCGCTGCCAAGTGGCCATGAAGCGCGGTTCCACGTGGAACACTCCCCAATCGAGGAACTGCCGGCGGATTTTCGGTGCGCCTTCCAGCAAACGGAAGCTATCGGGGTTGATCAACTGCAGTGGCAGGATTTCCGCCAACTGCGCGGCACTGCGAGCATTTTGCCCATCAATGCGAATTTGAAACTCTCCGCCGCGATCACGGGAGATCCCCAGGCTGCTGTGGCCACCTTCAGCCAGTTCGACCTGACCAAACACCGTACAGGCCAGTTGTTCATACTGAATGACCGGTAACAGGCGGGCACTGCGAAACGATCGGGCGAGTCCCAACAGATGAATGGCTTCCAACACGCTGGTTTTGCCACTGCCGTTGGCGCCGTGGAGGATATTGATGCGGGGGGAGGGGGAGAAGGTCACCGGGTGCAGATTGCGCACCGCGGTGACCGAGACGCGACTGAGGGACATCTAGCTTCTGCTGAGCATGATTACAGACGCATCGGCATGACAACGTAAGCCGAATCGTCGTTGTCGGATTCCTGTACCAGAGCACTGCTGTTGGAGTCCGACAGAATCAGGCGAACCTGTTCGGTGGTCATCACACCCAGTACGTCCAGCAAGTAGCTCACGTTGAAACCAATCTCCAGCGAACCGCCGTTGTATTCGACGCCTACTTCTTCTTCCGCTTCTTCTTGCTCCGGGTTGTTCGCCTGGATTTTCAGCTGACCGTTAGCCAGTTGCAGACGAATACCGCGGTATTTCTCGTTGGACAGAATCGCCGTACGGCTGAATGCTTCACGCAGGGCCTGACGATCGCCAATCACCAGCTTGTCGCCGCCTTTAGGCAGTACGCGCTCGTAATCGGGGAATTTGCCGTCAACCAGCTTGGAGGTGAAGGTGAACTCGCCGGTGGTGGCGCGGATGTGATGCTGGCCCAGGACGATGCTGACGTTACCGTCCGGCTCGGTGAGCAGACGCGCGAGTTCAAGGATACCTTTGCGCGGCACGATCACCTGGTGACGGTCGGGCTGACCGATATCGGCCTTCATCGAACACATAGCCAGGCGATGACCGTCGGTGGCCACGGCGCGGATAATGCCCTCCGACACCTCCAGCAGCATCCCGTTGAGGTAATAACGCACGTCCTGCTGAGCCATGGCGAAGCTGGTGCGCTCGATCAAACGGCGCAGTTTGCTTTGCTCCAGGCTACAGGTCAGCGAACCAGGACCTTCTTCAACCGTCGGGAAATCGTTGGCTGGCAGCGTGGACAGGGTGAAGCGGCTACGACCGGCCTTGACCACCAACTTCTGCTCATCGACTTTGATGTCGATCAGCGCATCGTTCGGCAGGCTTTTGCAGATGTCCATCAGCTTGCGCGCCGGAACGGTGATCTCGCCAGGTTCGGCGGGCTCTTCCAACTGCACACGCCCCACCAGCTCGACTTCCAGGTCGGTACCGGTCAGGGACAATTGCTGGCCTTCGACAACCAGCAATACGTTGGAGAGTACCGGCAAGGTCTGTCGGCGCTCGACGACGCCTGCGACCAGTTGCAGGGGTTTCAACAGGGCTTCGCGTTGAATGGTGAAGTGCATGGTCTAGTCCCTTGCCTTAATAAGCTGCGCTGGTGTCATCAAGTAGTCAGTGTACGCAGCAGGTTCTTGTAGTCCTCGCGAATATCCGCGTCGGATTCCTTAAGTTCGTTGATCTTGCGGCATGCGTGCAGGACCGTGGTGTGGTCGCGACCACCAAAGACATCGCCGATTTCCGGCAGGCTGTGGTTGGTCAACTCCTTGGAGAGTGCCATGGCTACCTGACGCGGACGTGCTACCGAACGCGAACGGCGCTTGGACAGCAGATCGGAAATCTTGATCTTGTAGTACTCGGCCACGGTGCGTTGGATGTTATCCACACTCACCAGTTTGTCCTGCAGTGCCAGCAAGTCTTTCAGGGATTCGCGAATAAGCTCGATGGTGATGTCGCGGCCCATGAAGTGCGAGTGCGCGATGACCCGCTTGAGTGCGCCTTCCAGCTCGCGCACGTTGGAGCGAATGCGTTGGGCGATGAAGAACGCGGCATCGTGGGGCAGGTCGACTTTCGCCTGGTCGGCCTTCTTCATCAGGATCGCCACGCGAGTCTCCAGCTCGGGTGGCTCGACCGCCACGGTCAGGCCCCAGCCGAAGCGCGATTTCAAGCGTTCCTCCAGCCCCTCGATTTCCTTCGGGTAGCGGTCGCTGGTCAAGATGACCTGTTGGCCGCCTTCGAGCAGGGCGTTGAAGGTATGGAAAAACTCTTCCTGGGAACGTTCCTTGCGAGCGAAGAACTGAATGTCATCGATCAGCAAGGCATCCACGGAGCGATAGAACCGCTTGAATTCGTTGATCGCGTTGAGCTGCAGGGCCTTGACCATGTCAGCCACGAAGCGCTCCGAATGCAGGTACACAACCTTGGCATTCGGGTTCTTCTTTAATAGATGGTTACCCACAGCATGCATCAAGTGGGTCTTACCCAAGCCGACGCCACCATAAAGGAAGAGTGGGTTGTAACCGTGCTTGGGGTTGTCAGCGACCTGCCAGGCAGCGGCGCGGGCCAACTGGTTGGATTTACCTTCAACGAAGTTCTCAAAGGTAAAGGTGCGGTTCAGGTAGCTGGTGTGCTTGAGCGCGCCTTCGACCTGTACGGTGCGCTGCTCGGCACGTACAGGAGCCTGCTGGGAGCTGGCACCCGCCATTGGGTCGAAACTGTCGCGGGAAGGCTCTTCATTGGCCGACGCGTTTTTCTGGGCTGACGATTTCGAAGGCGTCGGTGCAGGAGCCGGCGTGTTGTTAACCGGAGCTGGCGCCACCTGGGCTTGCGATGCGGCAGCCGCCAATGGCGCATTCGGCGCAGCGCGAGGTGCGGAGCTGCGTTTGCTGCCTATTAATAAGGAGAGCACGGGCGCGAGGCCGTTGCCATGTTCATCGAGCAATTCGAGAACGCGGCTCAGGTACTTCTCGTTGACCCAGTCGAGAACAAAACGGTTGGGTGCGTAGACGCGCAACTCGTCGCCTTCGGCTTCGACCTGTAGCGGACGGATCCAGGTGTTGAATTGCTGGGCAGGCAGCTCATCGCGCAAAAGCTCCACGCACTGCTGCCAAAGTTCCACTGACACGGATATCCCCTAAGTTGAAAGCCGGTGAGGCAAAAACAGCCGCCATTGTAGCGGCCAGCCGTCCACTTATCCACATGTAGGTTGCGCACAGGCCGGCCAAAATCAACGTGTTAACGCGAATAAAGGCGACCAATGGTCTGTGTATAAGGTCTGTGGATAAGCGCCCCTGAGCTCATTGCACAAGTGGGGTCGAAAGTCTGTGGGTAACTGGCCTGTGGATAACAACCCATTCCACCCACAGCTTATCCGACAGCGCAGCACAGGCAGAGCACCGTTTCTCCCCCGTGTTGTCATTCTCTGTACACCAGGTGGAATAAGGGCTAAAGGCAGTTATCCACAGATGGAGGCCTGCCTAGCTTTTATAAGCTTTACAGAAAAGCTTTAAATAACTTCCTTCTTTATTTTTATATCTATGGCATTGCTCAGGAAAGCCTAGCGGACAGAAAAGGGCCGATTGCCTATCAAAGATCTAATTCAAGGAAAAGCTGGTTGGAAATTGACCTAGAGGCTTGCTTTCTCTAGAATCGCCGGTCTCTTAAAACGGGGGCCATTCCGGCCCGTTGTGGACGAACCAGGTAACAACGCCATGAAACGTACTTTCCAACCAAGCACCATCAAACGCGCCCGTACCCACGGCTTCCGTGCTCGCATGGCTACCAAGAACGGCCGTGCTGTCCTGTCGCGTCGCCGCGCCAAAGGTCGTGCGCGTCTGGCAGTTTGATAATCCGGTACTGGTGGTGAGTCAGGACTTCAGTCGGGAAAAGCGTTTGCTAACCCCCCGGCACTTCAAGGCAGTCTTTGACTCCCCCACCGGCAAGGTTCCGGGGAAAAATCTCCTGCTCCTTGCGCGTAACAACGATCTGGATCACCCCCGTCTCGGGTTAGTGATCGGCAAGAAGAGCGTAAAGCTCTCCGTTGAGCGCAATCGCCTCAAGCGTCTGATGCGCGAATCGTTTCGCCTCCACCAGGACACTCTGGTTGGTTGGGATATTGTTATCGTCGCGCGCAAAGGCTTGGGGGACGTAGAAAACCCCGAATTGATTCAGCATTTCGGCAAGCTCTGGAAACGTCTGGCGCGTACCAACAAACCAGCACCAGCAGTCAGCACCGAAACTGTAGGGGTAGACAGCCTTGATGCGTAAACTGGCGCTCGTTCCGATCCAGTTTTATCGCTATGCCATTAGTCCTCTGATGGCCAACCACTGTCGTTTCTACCCCAGTTGTTCCTGCTACGCGTTAGAGGCCATAGAAAATCATGGTCTTCTGCGCGGTGGCTGGCTGACCTTTCGTCGTTTAGGTCGCTGTCATCCGTGGAATCCCGGTGGTTATGACCCGGTTCCACCTATCCCTACCTCCCGTTCTTCTTCGATGGCCGAGTAATCATGGATATTAAACGCACGATCCTGATCGTCGCCCTGGCAATCGTGTCCTATGTCATGGTTCTTAAGTGGAACCAGGACTACGGCCAGGCTGCCCTGCCGACTCAGAATGTTGCTACCAATCAGGCTGCGCCGGCTATTCCGGACACCCCGTTGGGTAACAATGCGTCCGCGAGTGCCGATGTTCCCAGCGCGAATGGCGAGACAAGCGCCCCTTTAGAAACGCCAGTGGTCACCAATAAAGACCTCATCCATGTGAAAACGGATGTGCTCGACCTGGCTATCGACCCACAAGGTGGTGATATCGCGCAGTTGAAACTGCCGCTGTATCCACGTCGCCAAGACCATCCAGATGTTCCGTTCCAACTGTTCGATAACGGTGGTGAGCGTACTTATCTGGCGCAAAGCGGCCTGACTGGCGCCAATGGTCCGGATGCTCGTGCTACCGGTCGTCCGGTTTATTCGACCGAACAGAAGACTTATCAACTGGCTGATGGCCAGAACCAGTTGAACGTCGACCTGAAATTCAGCCTCGACGGCGTCAACTACATCAAACGCTTCAGCTTTACCCGCGGTTTGTACGACTTGAAGGTCACTTACCTGATCGACAACGAAAGCAACAAGCCATGGAGTGGCAACCTGTTTGCCCAGCTCAAGCGTGATGGCAGCTCCGATCCTTCTTCCAGCACTGCCACCGGCACCGCGACTTACCTGGGCGCCGCCCTGTGGACAAGTAGCGAACCGTACAAAAAAGTGTCGATGAAAGATATCGACAAGGCCGCGCTGAAAGAAACCGTGCAGGGTGGTTGGGTAGCCTGGCTGCAACACTACTTCGTGACCGCATGGATCCCGAACAAAGCCGATGCCAACCTGGTGCAAACCCGCAAGGACAGCCAGGGCAACTACATCATCGGCTTTACTGGCCCGGCGTTGACCGTTGCACCAGGTGCCAAGGCTGAAACCAGCGCCACTCTGTACGCCGGCCCGAAAAGCCAGGCCGTGCTGAAAGAGTTATCCCCAGGTCTGGAACTGACTGTGGATTACGGCATCCTGTGGTTCATTGCCCAGCCGATCTTTTGGCTGCTGCAACATATCCACAGCATCGTCGGCAACTGGGGCTTCTCGATCATCTTCTTGACGATGCTGATCAAGGGGATCTTCTTCCCCCTGTCGGCCGCCAGCTACAAGTCGATGGCGCGCATGCGTGCCGTGGCCCCTAAACTGGCCGCGCTGAAAGAACAACATGGTGATGACCGGCAGAAAATGTCGCAGGCCATGATGGAGCTGTACAAGAAAGAGAAGATCAACCCGTTGGGTGGTTGCTTGCCGATTCTGGTACAGATGCCGGTATTCCTGTCGCTGTACTGGGTACTCCTGGAAAGCGTGGAAATGCGTCAGGCTCCGTTCATGCTGTGGATAACTGACCTGTCGATCAAAGACCCGTTCTTTATCCTGCCGATCATCATGGGCGCGACCATGTTCATCCAGCAGCGTCTGAACCCGACTCCGCCGGATCCGATGCAGGCGAAGGTAATGAAAATGATGCCAATCATCTTCACCTTCTTCTTCCTGTGGTTCCCGGCTGGTCTGGTGCTGTACTGGGTGGTCAACAACGTGTTGTCGATCTCTCAACAGTGGTACATCACACGTAAGATCGAAGCGGCTACCAAAAAAGCCGAGGCGTAACTTACTCTGTGGATAACCACTCAAGACGCCCCCTAGTGGGGCGTTTTGCTTTCCGTCACTTTTGTTCTGGAACCTGCTGATGAGCGCTCCTCGTGAAACCATCGCTGCTGTCGCTACCGCTCAAGGTCGCGGCGGTGTGGGTATCGTTCGTATCTCCGGACCGCTCGCCGGCAAGGCAGCCGAAGCTATCAGTGGTCGTGAGCTGAAGCCACGCTATGCCCATTACGGGCCGTTCCTGGATGCCGACAAAAGTGTGTTGGATGAGGGCCTGGCGATTTATTTCCCTGGACCGAACTCATTCACGGGTGAAGACGTACTGGAGCTGCAGGGCCATGGTGGCCCGGTGGTGCTGGATATGTTGCTGCAGCGCTGCCTGCAACTGGGCTGCCGGCTGGCACGCCCGGGAGAGTTCAGTGAGCGGGCCTTTCTGAATGACAAGCTCGATCTGGCCCAGGCCGAGGCCATTGCCGACCTGATCGAAGCCAGTTCTGCACAGGCTGCGCGTAATGCACTGCGCTCTCTGCAGGGGGCTTTTTCCCTGCGTGTGCATAACTTGACCGAGCAACTGATCAGCCTGCGCATTTATGTGGAGGCGGCGATTGATTTTCCGGAAGAGGAAATCGACTTTCTTGCCGATGGTCATGTGTTGGCGATGCTGGATAAGGTTCGAGAAGAGTTATCCACAGTGCTGCGCGAAGCGGGGCAGGGCGCTTTGTTGCGCGACGGTATGACTGTAGTGATTGCCGGTCGCCCCAACGCCGGCAAATCCAGCCTGCTCAATGCCCTGGCGGGACGTGAAGCGGCGATCGTCACCGAGATTGCTGGCACCACCCGGGATATCTTGCGCGAACATATCCACATCGACGGCATGCCTCTGCATGTCGTCGATACCGCCGGTTTGCGTGACACCGATGACCAGGTGGAAAAAATCGGCGTGGAACGCGCCCTCAAGGCAATCGGCGAAGCCGACCGTGTGCTGCTCGTGGTAGACGCCACAGCGCCCGAGGCGGTGGACCCGTTCGCCCTGTGGCCGGAATTCCTCGAACAACGGCCTGACCCGGCCAAGGTCACCTTGATCCGTAACAAAGCCGACCTCACCGGCGAAGCCATTGCCATGGAGACCAGCGAGGATGGCCACGTCACCATCAGCCTGAGTGCCAAGTCGGCCGGGGATGGCCTGGAGTTGCTGCGCGAGCACCTCAAAGCGTGCATGGGTTATGAGCAGACGTCGGAAAGCAGCTTCAGCGCCCGTCGCAGGCACCTGGAGGCGCTGCGTCATGCCAGCGCGGCGTTGGAGCATGGTCGGGCACAGCTAACCCTGGCGGGGGCTGGTGAGCTGCTGGCCGAGGATTTACGCCAGGCGCAGCAACTGTTGGGGGAAATCACCGGGGCATTCAGCTCGGATGACCTGCTGGGACGGATCTTTTCCAGCTTCTGTATCGGTAAATAACCGAGTTATTCACAACCTGTTACCAGTTGTAGGACACCGTACCCAGCAAGGTACGGCTGTCGCCCCAGTAGCAGCGGCCCGCATCGTTGCAGCCGGCTACGTATTCCTTGTCGAACAGGTTCTTGGCATTCAGATCAACCGACCAGTGCTTGTCGAACTGATAACCGACGGCGGCATCCACCAGCGTGACGCTTCCGGCATCCAACTTCCCGTAAAGCGTGGGTTGGGTGTAGGAAAAGGTGCTGTCGAAATAGCGCACACCACCGCCCACAAACAAACCCTTGAGTTGGCCATCAAGGAAGCGGTACTTGCCCCAGAGTGACGCCTGGTTACGCGGAACGCCGGTCATTTGGTGGCCTTTAACCAGCGACGTGGCGGAATCCTTGGTAATCCGTGCGTCGGTGTAGGTGTAGGCAGCAGTCACATTCAGATTGGGCGTTAGGTTGCTGTTGATCTCGACCTCAACACCCTTGGCACGACTTTCACCGACTTGGCGATAGCTGTTGGTGGTCGCGTCGAGGTAAGTGTCGTCCTCCTTGCGCAAGTCATACACCGACAGCGTCATCGCCGTATCCCAGCCGATCGGCTCGTACTTCACGCCCACTTCGTATTGGCTGCTGGTGATTGGCTTCAACGGTGAACCGGCGTTGGATATCTGCTGGACCGGCACAAACGCCGTGGAATAGCTGACATACGGCGTCAGACCGTTGTCGAACTGGTACATCACCCCGCCCTGGTAGGTGAACTTGCGGTCATCGGATCCGGTGTTGCTGGCCTGGTTTACCTTGTCGCGAAAATCGCTGTCGACCCAGTCCTGACGACCGCCCAGCAGGAACAACCAGTGCTCATATCTGCTCTGGAGCTGTGCATAAACCCCCTTCATCTGTTGTTCGAGCAAGGTGTTTTGCACGGCGATCGGCGTAAGCGGATCGCGTGCATACACAGGGTTATACACATTGATCGTACCGGCGAAGCCCGCATCCCAATCCTGATTGAAGGAGGTGCGGTCGTAGCTGGCACCGAACAGCACGGTGTTTTCCAGCCCGCCTACCTGGAATTTGCCCTCCAGTTGGTTATCCAGGGAATAGACCATCGACTTGTTGTAGCGATCATAGGCGGTCATGTTCAGTTGGGTGCCGAAGCCACCATTGTTCAGGGTGCTGGGCCAGGTTTCGTGACGGTTGATGCGCGACTGCATGTAGCGCGAATTCTGGCGGAACTGCCAATCGTCGTTAAAGCTGTGACTAAATTCGTAGCCAGTGCTCCAGGCTTCGCGTTCGAAGGTGTTCCAGTCCGGATCGCCGAGCATTGTGTGCTTGGAGAGCTTCCCATTTGGATTTTTCAGCAAGGTGCCCGCGGCCGGTAGGCCAAGCTCCAGGTTGGTGTGGTCTTTCTGGTAGTTGGCCAGCAGCGTCAGGCTGTTGTAGTCATCGAAGTTCAGGGTCAGAGAAGGCGCGATATAGAGGCGATCATCCGGAACATGGTCAGTCTGGGTCTCGGATTTTCGGCCGAGCATCACCACGCGTCCGAGGATATTGCCGCTGTCATCCAGCGGCCCCGAGATATCCACACCCAGTTGGCGCCGGTTATTGGAACCGTAGCTTAACTGCACCTCGCCCTGAGGCGTCGCAGTCGGGTGTTTGCTCACCAGGTTGACCAGCCCACCGGGGGCGTTTTCGCCGTAGAGCAGGGAAGAAGGCCCACGGAAAACCTCGACCCGTTCCAGTCCATAGGGTTCGCTGGTGGTGTCATACCGGTTGCCTTGTACACGTAGTCCATCACGCAGCAGGCCGTAGCCATAATCGGTGGCGTTAAAACCGCGGATGAAAAACAGATCACCTGCCAGCCCATCGCCGGCGGCAAATGGCGGCGCGAAGATGCCTGGCACATAGCCCAACACTTCTGTCAGTGTCTGGGACTTCTGATCTTTAATGCGCTGGCCGGTGACCACCGAGACCGAACGTGGGGTTTCCGACAGCGGGGTGCTCGTCTTGGTGCCGATGCGGCTATTTTGCGCCTTGTAGCCCACATCCCCAGCGAGCTCTTGATTGAAACCACCCTGTTGAAAACTACTCACAGTGATCGGAGCAAGTGTCAGTTGCCCAATGGGCGTCGCTTGCAGCACATAACTGCCGGGGGCCTGGACGATCGCCTGCAATCCCGAACTTTGCAGTAACAGTGCAAAGCCTTGGTCGACCGAGTAATTGCCCTCCAGCCCTGGCGTGTTCAACCGCGCCGTCTGTTGGGGCGAGAAGGACAGGATCACATTAGCCTTGGCGGCAAACTGGCTCAAGGCGCTGTCCAGCGGGCCGGAGGCAATTGCATAGTGCTGCACACTGTTGGCAGCCATGACGGCGGTCGACAGAAAAACACTGGCCGTGGTGGTCGCGGTGGTCAGCAGTAAACCGCAGGTCATGCCGTGGTGGGAGAGTCGCTGGCGAAGCTTGGCGGGAAGGCGCATAGGTGGATAAGCCCTGAAGGTAGCGTCGTGATTACCTGTAGGGCCGGGCCAGGTAAAAAAAAGATAACCCCCTTGTGGATTATTTTTGCACTCAACCGCGGTGTGTTACCGATACCCAGTAACGGGTGAAGTACTTCACCTGGATCGGCAGGCTCGCTTGCAGGTTGGCCAGCACCGCATCGGTAGAGTCCAGACGGAAAGTTCCCGAAACGCGAAGGCGCGCGCACGCCGCATCGCACTGCAGGACGCCCGGCCGATAACGCGCCAGATCCTCGATCACATCCCCGAGCATCGCATCCAGCACAATCACCTGGCCATCGACCCAAGCGGCCTGGGCTCGCCGATATGCGTGCTCAGCACCCACGCGTTGCCGATCGAAATCAACGCTTTGACCGGCATTGAGCAATCGGCCGTGTTCGGGCTGGTCGGCTGGCACCACCTCGACTCGGTCCTCCAGAACCCCGACCCGCGTGGCTTCCGGGAGCTGACGCACACTGAAGCGGGTGCCCAGCGCCTGGATCCGACCTTGATGGGTTTGTACATAGAACGGCGTTTGTCCGCCCGACTTGCCGGTGTGGATAAGTACCTCGCCTTCGCGCAGTCGGATCAGGCGTTGGCGACCGTCGAACAGCACATCAATGGCCGTTTGGGTATTGAGATCAACCCGAGTGCCATCGACCAGTTCGATGCAGCGTCGCTCACCCACACGGGTGCGGTAATCCGCCCATAGGTTGCCCAGGGCCGTGTGCTGTTGAACATTCCAGCCCAGATACCCGGCGCCGCCGAGTACCAGCATCCACTTGAGCACTTGGCGCCGCTGTTGCGTGGCCGACAACGCGCGACGCGTGAAGTCCTGGGGCAGGCCGCCGAGACTACGCTGCAACTGTTCCAACTGATGCCAGGCGGCCTCATGGGAAGGATCGCCCTTGAGCCATTGTTGCCAAGCCTGCTGTTCGGCGGCGGTGGGCGGTTGAGACTGGCGCTGCACGTACCAGTTGGCGGCGGCTTCAAAGGTCTTGCGATCAGGCGCGGCCATCAAAGGCCCGCCATGATCAGTGAACATTCGGTCAGGGCCCGGATCATGTGTTTCTTCACGGTGGTCAGCGACACCTGTAACTGATCGGCGATCTGTTGATAAGTCAGCCCTTCGATCTGTGACAGCAGGAAGATCCGCCGCGCGCGCTCGCCCAGGCTGCATAGGGCTTTATCCACAGCCACCAGGGTTTCGACGATGATTGCTTTATCTTCCTCGCTGATGGCCACGGCTTCAGGACGTGCCGCCAACGTCTGCTGATATGCCTGCTCGATGGCATGCCGTCGATAACGATCAATCACCAGGCCCCGCGCAATGGTTGCAAGATAGTCCCGCGGTTCGAGGATTTGCGCGGCATGGCGCCCCCCCAGAATCCGCACAAACGTATCGTGTGCCACATCGGCGGCATCGCAGGCGTTATGCAACTTGCCCTTGAGCCACCCGTGCAACCACGAGTGATGTTGCTCATAGATGCGCTGCACGACAGCCGTGTGGGAAGGAGGGGACATAGGCACGACAAACTGAGTTAATGATAATCGCTATTATTAACTGCCCCGCAGATTTCCCACAATAGTTCTCTTTTCAAAGCGCTCTATCCCGAATCAATGGATTCAGGTGGCCTTGCCGTGGATGGAAATCACGCTGATTCGCACAAATCTGTGGATTAAGCCCTGTGAATAACCGCCCCTGTGCTCAGTTGATAACAGGGCTTGAAACCTGAGCAAAAACCCCTCTGTGGATAACCACCTGTTTAATCCACAGGCTTAAAGCACTTATCCAAGGGCCTCCTTGGCACATGACCACAGACTTTTGAATCGCTGTACACAACGTAAATAAAGGCCTGTAGCAATCTATCCACAGAAATGTACCTCAGTAGAAATAAACATAAAAACAAAGATTTAATAAACTTCTCTCTTTTAATTTCTATTGTCTGTGATTCATCCACAGCTGGTTAAATTTTGTGCAAAGGGTTCTTTAGGGAGGGCTAAGTCCCTATACTTGCCGCCATAGCTCTAAAACCAGCTCAACCAATCAATTCCTAATTACCTACTTAAGCAGGCACGAGGTGCGTGGTGGATTTCCCTTCCCGTTTTGAAGTGATCGTCATCGGCGGCGGTCATGCCGGTACCGAGGCAGCACTGGCGTCAGCACGCATGGGCGTCAAAACCCTGTTGCTGACGCATAACGTGGAAACCCTCGGTGCCATGAGTTGCAACCCCGCCATTGGTGGGATCGGCAAAAGCCATCTGGTCAAGGAAATCGACGCCCTCGGCGGCGCGATGGCCATGGCCACCGACAAGGGTGGTATTCAATTTCGCGTGCTCAACAGCCGCAAAGGCCCGGCCGTGCGTGCCACTCGGGCACAAGCTGATCGCATCCTGTACAAGGCGGCGGTGCGTGAAACCCTGGAAAACCAGCCGAACCTGTGGATATTTCAACAGGCGGCGGACGACCTGATCGTCGAACAGGATCAAGTGCGCGGTGTAGTCACCCAGATGGGCCTGCGTTTCTTCGCAGAATCCGTGGTGTTGACCACCGGTACATTCCTCGGTGGACTTATCCACATTGGCATGCAGAACTATTCCGGTGGCCGAGCGGGTGATCCGCCATCGATTGCCCTGGCACAACGTCTGCGTGAACTGCCGCTGCGGGTCGGTCGCCTGAAAACCGGGACTCCACCGCGTATTGACGGGCGTTCCGTGGATTTCTCGGTGATGACCGAGCAGGCCGGTGATACGCCGATTCCCGTGATGTCGTTCATGGGCTCCAAAGAGCAGCACCCGAAACAGGTGAGCTGCTGGATTACCCACACCAATGCACGTACCCACGAAATCATTGCCGCGAACCTCGACCGTTCGCCGATGTATTCCGGGGTGATCGAAGGTATCGGGCCGCGTTATTGCCCATCGATCGAAGACAAGATCCATCGCTTTGCCGACAAGGAAAGCCACCAGGTCTTCATCGAGCCTGAAGGCTTGACCACACACGAGCTGTACCCGAACGGGATTTCCACTTCCTTGCCATTCGATGTGCAAATCCAGATCGTGCAATCGATTCGTGGCATGGAAAACGCGCACATCGTGCGTCCCGGCTATGCCATCGAGTACGACTACTTCGATCCGCGTGATTTGAAATACAGCCTGGAAACCAAAGTGATCGGCGGTCTGTTCTTCGCCGGGCAAATCAACGGCACCACCGGCTACGAAGAAGCCGGCGCCCAAGGTTTGCTGGCCGGGACCAACGCCGCGTTGCGCGCCCAGGGCAAAGACAGCTGGTGTCCACGTCGCGACGAAGCGTATATCGGCGTATTGGTCGACGACCTGATTACCCTCGGCACCCAGGAACCGTACCGAATGTTCACGTCGCGGGCGGAATACCGTCTGATTCTGCGTGAAGACAACGCCGACCTGCGCCTGACCGAAAAAGGCCGCGAGTTGGGCTTGGTGGATGACGCACGTTGGGCGGCTTTCTGCAAGAAACGCGAAAGCATCGACCTGGAAGAGCAACGTCTGAAAAGCACCTGGGTTCGCCCGGGCACCGAGCAGGGCGATGCGATCGCCGAAAAGTTCGGCACGCCGCTGACCCACGAGTACAACCTGCTGAACCTGCTGTCCCGGCCGGAAATCGACTACGCTGGCTTGGTCGAAGTGACGGGGCAGGGGGCAGAAGATCCACAGGTCGCCGAACAGATCGAAATTAAGACCAAATATGCTGGTTACATTGACCGTCAGCAGGACGAGATCGCCCGCTTGCGCGCCAGTGAAAACACCAAGCTGCCTGTGGATATCGATTACACCGGGATTTCCGGGCTGTCGAAAGAAATCCAAAGCAAGCTGGGGATAACTCGTCCGGAAACCTTGGGCCAGGCTTCGCGTATCCCTGGTGTCACCCCGGCAGCCATTTCGCTGTTGATGATTCATTTGAAAAAACGCGGCGCGGGCCGTCAGTTGGAGCAAAGCGCTTGAGTTCGTTGGTCACCTCGCAACACGCCGAAGAGTTATCCACAGGTGCGCGCCAGTTGGGCGTGGACTTGACCGAAACCCAGCACGCATTGCTGCTGGGTTATCTGGCCCTGTTGATCAAATGGAACAAGGCTTACAACCTCACCGCGGTGCGCAATCCCGACGAAATGGTCTCGCGTCACTTGCTCGACAGCTTGAGCGTAATGCCGTTTGTCGAAAACGGTCGCTGGCTGGATGTAGGCAGTGGCGGTGGAATGCCTGGCATTCCCCTGGCGATCCTGTTTCCCGAGTCACAAGTGACCTGCCTGGACAGCAACGGCAAGAAAACCCGCTTCCTGACCCAGGTCAAACTCGAACTGAAGCTGGACAACCTGCAAGTTATCCACAGCCGGGTAGAAGACTTCTCCCCTGAACAGCCATTCAACGGAATTGTTTCCCGGGCGTTTAGCAGTATGGAGAACTTCAGCAACTGGACCCGCCACCTGGGCGACCGTGACACCCGTTGGCTGGCAATGAAGGGCGTTCATCCAAGCGACGAGCTGTTAGCATTGCCGGCAGACTTCCACCTCGATAGCGAACACGCCTTGGCCGTACCCGGTTGCCAAGGCCAACGCCATCTGCTGATACTGCGCCGCACGGCATGATTGGGAACACAAGCAAGAATGGCTAAGGTATTCGCGATAGCGAACCAGAAAGGTGGCGTGGGTAAAACCACCACCTGTATCAACCTCGCAGCATCCCTGGTCGCGACCAAGCGCCGGGTGCTGTTGATCGATCTCGATCCACAGGGCAACGCCACCATGGGTAGCGGTGTGGATAAGCACGGTCTGGAAAACTCGGTCTACGACTTGCTGATTGGCGAGTGCGACCTGGCCCAGGCCATGCATTATTCCGAGCACGGCGGTTATCAACTGCTGCCGGCCAACCGCGACTTGACTGCGGCGGAAGTGGTGCTGCTGGAAATGCAGATGAAAGAAAGCCGTCTGCGCAGTGCCTTGGCGCCGATCCGCGAGAATTACGATTACATTTTGATCGACTGCCCGCCGTCGCTGTCGATGCTGACGCTCAACGCGTTGGTGGCTGCCGACGGGGTGATCATTCCCATGCAGTGCGAGTACTACGCGCTGGAAGGGCTGAGCGATCTTGTGGATAACATCAAGCGCATCGCTGAACTGCTCAACCCGAACCTGCAGATCGAAGGCTTGCTGCGGACCATGTTCGATCCGCGCCTGAGCCTGATGAACGATGTCTCGGCGCAGCTCAAGGAGCACTTTGGCGATCAACTGTACGACACCGTGATCCCACGCAACATTCGTTTGGCCGAAGCGCCAAGCTATGGCATGCCGGCGCTGGCGTACGACAAAACTTCGCGTGGCGCCATCGCCTACCTGGCGCTGGCCGGCGAGATGGTTCGTCGTCAACGCCGCAACTCACGCACCGCTGCAGCCCAGCCAACTTAAGGAATCCCCATGGCCGTCAAGAAACGAGGTCTCGGACGTGGACTGGATGCACTGTTGAGTGGTCCGACCGTCACATCGCTTGAAGAACAAGCGGTGCAGGCCGACGAGCGTGAGCTGCAGCACCTGCCCCTGGACCTGATCCAACGCGGCAAATACCAGCCACGCCGGGACATGGATCCCCAGGCGCTGGAAGAACTGGCCAACTCGATCAAGGCCCAGGGCGTAATGCAGCCGATCGTGGTGCGCCCGATCGGCGGTGGACGTTTTGAAATCATCGCGGGTGAACGCCGCTGGCGCGCGAGCCAGCAGGCCGGCAAGGACACCATCCCGGCGATGGTGCGCGATGTGCCGGATGAAACCGCCATCGCCATGGCGTTGATCGAGAACATCCAGCGCGAAGACCTCAATCCGATCGAAGAAGCGATCGCTTTGCAGCGTTTGCAGCAGGAATTCCAGCTGACCCAGCAGCAAGTGGCCGATGCCGTGGGTAAATCCCGCGTGACCGTGTCCAATCTGCTGCGCCTGATTGCACTGCCGGAAGTCATCAAGACGATGCTTTCCCACGGCGACCTGGAAATGGGTCATGCGCGTGCTTTGCTCGGTTTACCGGAAAATCAACAGGTTGAAGGGGCGCGACACGTTGTCGCACGAGGCCTCACCGTTCGTCAGACCGAGGCCCTGGTTCGACAGTGGCTCAGTGGCAAACCTGCACCGGTCGAAGCGGTCAAAACTGATCCGGATATAGCGCGTCTCGAACAGCGCCTGGCCGAGCGCCTGGGCTCTGCGGTGCAAATTCGGCATGGCAAGAAGGGTAAAGGCCAACTGGTCATCGGCTATAACTCGCTCGATGAGCTTCAGGGTGTCCTTGCCCACATTCGCTGAAACATTTGCTTATGTAGCGTGTGATCGGAAATCACTACCTGGCAGTTGAATAGGGGCAGAACCGCCCCTATACTCTGCGCGCATTTTGTCGGCACAAATTATGCCAAGTTATTGATTTCCGGCAGCCGACCATTGAGGAGCAAGAGTGGTGGAAACCCGCACGCCAAACACGTCGTCGTTCCATCGCTTGGCCGTTTTCCCGGTTCTATTGGCTCAATTTGTCATTTTGCTGATCGCCGCATTGGCGCTCTGGTATTGGCATGGAGTTGTAGCCGGGTATTCAGGACTCTGCGGAGGCCTGATAGCCTTGCTGCCCAATATGTATTTTGCTCACAGGGCTTTTCGGTTTTCCGGCGCCCGAGCAGCCCAGGCTATCGTCCGGTCTTTTTATGCCGGCGAGGCAGGGAAACTGATTTTGACGGCAGTGCTGTTTGCACTGACCTTTGCAGGTGTGAAGCCATTGGCGCCGCTGGCTGTATTCGGCGTCTTCGTGTTGACCCAACTGGTCAGCTGGTTCGCTCCCCTGCTAATGAAAACAAGACTTTCGAAACCTTAGGGCGTTTGAGGCAACCATGGCAGAAACAACCGCTTCGGGCTATATCCAGCACCACTTGCAGAACCTGACCTTCGGTCAGCTTCCCAACGGCGGCTGGGGCTTCGCCCACACCGCAGCAGAGGCCAAAGAAATGGGCTTCTGGGCTTTCCACCTGGATACTCTGGGTTGGTCGGTCGCATTGGGTCTGATCTTCGTTCTGATTTTCCGCATGGCGGCAAAGAAAGCGACTTCCGGTCAACCAGGCGCCCTGCAGAACTTCGTTGAAGTAATGGTCGAATTCGTCGATGGCAGCGTGAAAGACAGCTTCCATGGCCGTAGCCCGGTGATTGCACCGTTGGCACTGACCATCTTCGTCTGGGTGTTCCTGATGAACGCCGTCGACCTGGTACCGGTCGACTGGATTCCTCAACTGGCCATCCTGATCTCCGGCGATCACCACATTCCGTTCCGTGCGGTGTCTACCACGGATCCTAACGCCACCCTGGGCATGGCCCTGTCGGTGTTTGCGTTGATCATTTTCTACAGCATCAAGGTCAAGGGTATCGGCGGCTTCATCGGCGAACTGACCCTGCACCCGTTTGGCAGCAAGAACATCATCGTTCAAGCCCTGCTGATTCCGGTGAACTTCCTGCTGGAATTCGTGACCCTGGTCGCCAAGCCGATTTCCCTGGCCCTGCGACTGTTCGGCAACATGTATGCCGGCGAGCTGGTGTTCATTCTGATCGCTGTGATGTTCGGCAGCGGTCTGCTCTGGCTTAGCGGCCTGGGCGTTGTTCTGCAGTGGGCGTGGGCTGTGTTCCACATCCTGATCATCACCCTGCAGGCGTTTATCTTCATGATGCTGACCATCGTCTACCTGTCGATGGCGCACGAAGAGAACCATTAAGGCCAGTCTCGACTAGTCTGATGTCCTTCCCGGTGAAACGGGAAGGTGGCCTGAAAGGGCTATGAAACGATTTGTTTTACCGCTTTAAAATCTAAAAAACCTAAACCATACGACGTAAAAGTCGGGAGGAAAGATGGAAACTGTAGTTGGTCTAACCGCTATCGCTGTTGCACTGTTGATCGGCCTGGGCGCTCTGGGTACTGCCATTGGTTTCGGCCTGCTGGGCGGCAAATTCCTGGAAGGCGCAGCGCGTCAACCAGAAATGGTCCCAATGCTGCAGGTTAAAATGTTCATCGTCGCCGGTCTGCTCGACGCCGTGACCATGATCGGCGTTGGTATCGCACTGTTCTTCACCTTCGCGAACCCCTTCGTTGGTCAACTCGCTGGCTAATCACTCGACTTTTCGAGTGATTGGGGTGATGGACAACGAATGAGCGAGGTGTTGGCGTGAACATTAATGCAACCCTGATTGGCCAATCCGTTGCGTTCTTCATTTTTGTAGTGTTTTGCATGAAGTTCGTGTGGCCTCCGGTCATCGCGGCTTTGCACGAACGTCAGAAGAAGATCGCGGACGGTTTGGACGCTGCCAGCCGTGCAGCTCGCGACCTGGAGTTGGCCCACGAGAAAGTGGGTCATCAACTGCGCGAAGCTAAAGCACAGGCAGCTGAGATCATTGAGCAAGCCAAGAAGCGCGGTAACCAGATCGTCGAAGAGGCTGTTGAAAAAGCCCGCGTCGAAGCTGACCGTGTGAAGGCTTCGGCTCATGCCGAGATCGAACAGGAACTGAACGGCGTCAAAGACGCGCTGCGTGCCCAACTGGGTGCTCTGGCGGTCGGCGGTGCTGAGAAGATCCTCGGTGCCACAATCGATCAAAACGCGCACGCGGAGCTGGTTAATAAACTGGCTGCTGAAATTTAAGCGAGGGCGATCATGGCAGAACTGACCACGTTGGCCCGACCTTACGCTAAGGCAGCCTTCGAGCACGCCCAGGCCCACCAGCAGCTGGCCTCTTGGTCAGCCATGCTCGGCCTGGCCGCAGCAGTGTCGCAAAACGACACCATGCAGCGCGTGCTCAAGGCCCCGCGCCTGACGAGCGCAGACAAGGCCGCCACTTTTATTGAAGTGTGCGGCGACAAGTTTGATGTGAAAGTGCAGAACTTCATTCACGTCATTGCCGAAAACGACCGTCTCCCGCTTCTGCCGGAGATTGCCGCTCTGTTCGACCTGTACAAGGCCGAGCAAGAGAAATCGGTAGACGTAGAAGTGACCAGTGCTTTTGCATTGAACCAAGAACAGCAAGACAAACTCGCCAAGGTTCTCAGTGCACGACTCGACCGGGAAGTGCGCCTGCAAGTTGCGGAAGACAAATCCCTCATTGGGGGCATTGTCATTCGCGCCGGCGACCTGGTTATCGATGGCTCGGTTCGCGGCAAACTCGCGAGCCTGGCCGAAGCATTGAAATCTTGAGTTTGAAGGGGCAGCAGAGCAATGCAGCAACTCAATCCTTCCGAAATAAGTGAAATTATCAAGGGCCGCATCGACAAGCTCGATGTGACCTCCCAAGCCCGTAACGAAGGCACTGTCGTCAGCGTATCTGACGGTATCGTGCGGATTCACGGTCTGGCCGACGTCATGTACGGCGAGATGATCGAGTTTCCGGGCGGCGTCTACGGTATGGCCCTCAACCTGGAGCAAGACTCCGTAGGTGCCGTTGTATTGGGCGCGTACACCAGTCTGGCTGAAGGCATGAGCGCCAAGTGCACAGGCCGCATCCTGGAAGTTCCGGTTGGTAAGGAACTGCTGGGTCGCGTAGTCGACGCACTGGGTAACCCAGTTGACGGCAAAGGTCCGCTGAACAACACCGAGACCGATGCGGTCGAGAAAGTTGCTCCAGGCGTGATCTGGCGTAAGTCGGTAGACCAGCCTGTACAGACTGGTTACAAGGCTGTCGATGCCATGATCCCGGTCGGCCGTGGCCAGCGTGAGCTGATCATCGGTGACCGTCAGATCGGTAAAACCGCTCTGGCGATCGATGCGATCATCAACCAGAAGAACAGCGGCATTTACTGCGTCTACGTAGCGATCGGTCAGAAACAATCGACCATCGCCAACGTGGTTCGCAAGCTGGAAGAAAACGGCGCCCTGGCCAACACGATCATCGTGGCTGCCAGTGCTTCGGAATCTCCTGCGCTGCAGTTCCTGGCACCCTACTCCGGTTGCACCATGGGTGAATTCTTCCGTGACCGCGGTGAAGACGCGCTGATCGTTTATGACGATCTGTCCAAGCAAGCAGTGGCTTATCGCCAGATTTCCCTGCTGCTGCGCCGTCCACCAGGCCGTGAAGCTTACCCAGGCGACGTGTTCTATCTCCACTCCCGTCTGCTGGAGCGCGCATCCCGCGTTTCCGAAGAATACGTAGAGAAGTTCACCAACGGCGCAGTGACCGGCAAAACCGGTTCCCTGACCGCACTGCCGATCATCGAAACCCAGGCTGGCGACGTTTCCGCGTTCGTTCCGACCAACGTGATTTCCATCACCGACGGTCAGATCTTCCTGGAATCGGCCATGTTCAACTCGGGCATCCGCCCTGCAGTGAACGCCGGTGTTTCGGTATCCCGTGTGGGTGGTGCCGCTCAGACCAAGATCATCAAGAAGCTCTCCGGTGGTATCCGTACCGCTCTGGCTCAGTACCGTGAACTGGCGGCATTCGCCCAGTTCGCTTCTGACCTGGACGAAGCGACCCGTAAGCAACTTGAGCATGGTCAGCGCGTTACCGAGCTGATGAAGCAGAAGCAATACGCCCCAATGTCGATCGCTGACATGGCGTTGTCGCTGTATGCCGCTGAGCGTGGGTTCCTGACCGACGTTGAAATCACCAAGGTCGGCAGCTTTGAACAAGCGCTGATTGCTTACTTCAACCGCGATCACGCCGAATTGATGGCGAAGATCAACGTGAAGGGTGACTTCAATGACGATATCGACGCTGGCATGAAAGCCGGTATCGAGAAGTTCAAGGCCACCCAAACCTGGTAAGCCGCAGCGGGAGCCGCAAGGCTCCCGCTTGCTAACCTGATAGGTGTTACATGGCAGGCGCAAAAGAGATTCGCAGTAAGATTGCGAGCATCAAAAGCACGCAAAAAATTACCAGCGCCATGGAAAAAGTGGCGGTCAGCAAAATGCGCAAGGCACAAATGCGCATGGCTGCTAGCCGTCCTTATGCGGAGCGTATCCGCCAGGTAATTGGGCATTTGGCCAACGCCAACCCGGAATACCGCCACCCGTTCATGATCGACCGCGAAGTTAAGCGCGTGGGTTATGTGGTAGTGAGCAGTGACCGTGGTTTGTGCGGTGGTTTGAATACCAACCTGTTCAAGGCCCTGGTCAAGGACATGGCGGTAAACCGCGAAAACGGCGTCGAGATCGATCTGTGTGTCGTTGGTAGCAAGGGTGCGGCCTTTTTCCGTAACTTCGGCGGTAACGTCGTTGCAGCTATCAGCCACCTGGGTGAAGAACCGTCGATCAATGATTTGATCGGCAGCGTGAAGGTGATGCTGGATGCGTACCTGGAAGGCCGGATTGACCGCCTGTCCGTGGTATCCAACAAGTTCATCAACACCATGACCCAGCAGCCAACCGTGGAGCAATTGATTCCACTGGTGGCGACCCCGGATCAGGAACTCAAGCACCACTGGGACTACCTCTACGAACCAGACGCCAAAGAGCTGCTTGACGGCTTGATGGTGCGCTACGTGGAGTCGCAGGTTTACCAGGCGGTGGTCGAGAACAACGCAGCTGAACAAGCGGCGCGGATGATCGCGATGAAAAACGCTACCGATAACGCCGGTGATCTGATCAGCGATTTGCAGCTGATCTACAACAAGGCGCGTCAGGCTGCGATCACCCAAGAGATCTCGGAAATCGTCGGCGGCGCTGCCGCGGTTTAACGGTTCAAATATTCAGAGGATCCAGCTATGAGTAGCGGACGTATCGTTCAAATCATCGGCGCCGTTATCGACGTGGAATTTCCACGCGACAGCGTACCGAGCATCTACAACGCTTTGAAAGTACAAAGCGATGCAGGCACCACTCTGGAAGTTCAGCAGCAGCTGGGCGACGGCGTGGTTCGTACCATTGCAATGGGTTCCACCGAGGGCTTGAAGCGCGGTCTGGGTGTTCTGGACACTGGCGCAGCCATCTCCGTACCGGTCGGTAAAGCGACCCTGGGCCGGATCATGGACGTTCTGGGTAACCCGATTGACGAAGCTGGCCCGATCGACACCGAAGAGCGCTGGGGCATTCACCGCCCAGCACCTTCGTTCGCCGAGCAAGCTGGCGGCAACGATCTGCTGGAAACCGGCATCAAGGTTATCGACCTGGTTTGCCCGTTCGCCAAGGGCGGTAAAGTCGGTCTGTTCGGTGGTGCCGGTGTCGGCAAGACCGTAAACATGATGGAACTGATCCGTAACATCGCCATCGAGCACAGCGGTTATTCCGTGTTCGCCGGTGTGGGTGAGCGTACTCGTGAGGGTAACGACTTCTACCACGAGATGAAGGACTCCAACGTTCTGGACAAAGTGGCACTGGTTTACGGTCAGATGAACGAGCCGCCGGGAAACCGTCTGCGCGTAGCACTGACCGGCCTGACCATGGCCGAGAAGTTCCGTGACGAAGGTAACGACGTTCTGCTGTTCGTTGACAACATCTATCGTTACACACTGGCCGGTACTGAAGTATCCGCACTGCTGGGCCGTATGCCTTCGGCAGTAGGTTACCAGCCGACCCTGGCTGAAGAGATGGGCGTTCTGCAAGAACGTATCACTTCGACCAAGGAAGGTTCGATCACCTCGATCCAAGCGGTATACGTACCTGCGGATGACTTGACCGACCCGTCGCCAGCGACCACCTTCGCCCACTTGGACGCCACCGTCGTACTGTCCCGTGACATCGCCTCCCTGGGTATCTACCCAGCGGTCGATCCACTCGACTCGACTTCGCGCCAACTGGACCCGAACGTGATCGGCCAGGAGCACTACGACACCGCTCGCGGCGTTCAGTACGTGCTGCAGCGTTACAAAGAACTGAAGGACATCATTGCGATCCTGGGTATGGACGAGCTGTCGGAAACCGACAAGCAGTTGGTATCTCGCGCTCGTAAGATCCAGCGCTTCTTGTCGCAGCCGTTCTTCGTGGCTGAAGTCTTCACCGGTGCCTCGGGTAAATACGTTTCCCTGAAAGACACCATTGCTGGCTTCAAAGGCATCCTCAACGGTGACTACGACCACCTGCCAGAACAAGCGTTCTACATGGTCGGCGGCATCGAAGAAGCGATCGAGAAAGCCAAGAAACTGTAATCCCGACGCCCGGCAACGGGCGCTCATCAGGTTGAGGCAATCAGATGGCTATGACAGTCCATTGCGATATCGTCAGCGCGGAAGGGGAAATCTTCTCCGGTCTGGTAGAAATGGTGATTGCACACGGCGAACTCGGTGACTTGGGTATTGCCATGGGCCACGCTCCATTGATCACCAGCTTGAAGCCAGGTCCGATCACTCTGAGCAAGCAAGGCGGGGAACGGGAGGTGTTTTACATTTCCGGTGGTTTCCTTGAGGTTCAGCCGAACATGGTCAAGGTACTTGCCGACACCGTGCAACGTGCTGCAGACCTGGATGAAGCCTCCGCTCAGGCCGCCGTCAAGGCTGCTGAGAAGGCCTTGAACGAAAAAGGCGCAGATTTCGACTACGGATCTGCTGCTGCTCGTCTGGCCGAGGCCGCAGCTCAGCTGCGTACCGTCCAGCAGATCCGCAAGAAGTTTGGCGGCTAAGCCGTCACGCCTCATGCGCGATTGATTAAAAAGGGTAGCTTCGGCTACCCTTTTTCTTTTTTTGCAAAACACTTCTCTGGTCTGAATCCGGACCGCCCAGGATTGGTAGCCATTCATGTCTCTTGAAATCGTTATTCTTGCCGCAGGCCAGGGCACCCGCATGCGTTCGGCCCTGCCCAAGGTCCTGCACCCGGTTGCCGGCAATTCCATGCTTGGCCATGTTATCCACAGCGCCCGGCAATTGGATCCGCAACGTATCCATGTGGTGATTGGTCATGGCGCCGATGTGGTGCGTGAGCGCCTGGCAGCGGATGACTTGAATTTCGTTTTACAAGACAAGCAACTGGGCACCGGCCATGCCACCGCACAAGCCGTGCCATTCATCACGGCCGACACCGTGCTGATCCTCTACGGCGACGTACCGCTGATTGAAGTGGAGACCCTGCAACGCCTGCTCAAGCATGTTGTGCCTGGCCAGATGGGCCTGCTCACCGTGGAGCTGGACGACCCAACCGGTTACGGACGCATCGTGCGCACTGCTGATGGCAAGGTCGCGGCTATCGTTGAACATAAGGATGCCAGCGATGCCCAGCGCGCCATTACCGAGGGCAACACCGGTATTCTCGCCGTCCCGGCCAGTAAGCTTGCGGATTGGATGAGCCGCCTGTCCAACAACAATGCGCAAGGCGAGTACTACCTCACCGATGTGATCGAGATGGCCGTCAGCGATGGCCTGCTGGTCGCTACCGAGCAGCCCCACGACCCGATGGAAGTGCAGGGCGCCAATGACCGTAAGCAACTGGCCGAACTGGAGCGCCACTACCAATTGCGTGAAGGTCGACGCCTGATGGCCCAGGGCGTGACGTTGCGTGACCCGGCGCGTTTCGATGTACGCGGTGAAATGACGGTCGGTCGCGATGTGCTGATCGACATCAACGTGATCCTCGAAGGCCGCGTGATCATTGAAGACGATGTGGTGATTGGCCCGAACTGCGTGATCAAGGACAGCACCCTGCGCAAAGGTGTAGTGATCAAGGCGAACAGCCATCTGGAAGGTGCGGTAATGGGCGAGGGCAGCGATGCCGGTCCATTTGCACGCTTGCGTCCTGGCAGCGTGCTGGAAGCCAAGGCCCATGTGGGTAACTTTGTTGAATTGAAAAACGCCCATCTGGGTGAAGGCGCGAAGGCCGGTCACCTGACGTACTTGGGCGATGCCGTGATCGGCGCGCGGACCAACATCGGTGCTGGCACCATCACCTGCAACTACGATGGTGCCAACAAGCACCAGACCGTATTGGGCGAAGACGTGTTTATCGGCTCCAACAATTCGTTGGTCGCCCCGGTAACGGTTGGCGACGGCGCCACCACGGCGGCGGGTTCCACCATCAATCAGGATGTGGATAACTTGCAGCTCGGCGTTGCCCGTGCCCGCCAGCGCAACATTGACGGTTGGAAACGCCCGGTGAAAATCAAGAAGGACTGAGTTATCCACAGTCTCACTGACAGCAAAACTCCAATGTGAGGGGGCTTGCTCCCAATGACGGTAGATCAGTCAACGTATGCATCGACTGAAATTCCGTCATCGGGAGCAAGCCCCCTTTCGCATTCGGTGTGCGTTGTTTGAAAAAAGCTGCTTGACGAACTTTCGACTATAGGTTTCTATTGCCTTCGTTATCTTTCGAAACGAAACTTATAACCGCCATGTCGAAACGAAATACTCCTCAACGTCGCCACAACATCCTGACCTTGCTCAATGAGCAGGGCGAAGTGAGTGTGGACGAATTGGCCAAGCGTTTCGAAACCTCGGAGGTCACGATCCGCAAGGACCTGGCCGCCCTCGAAAGCAATGGCCTGTTACTGCGCCGCTACGGTGGCGCTATCACCATGCCGCAGGAACTCGTAGGCGACGTCACCCAACCCATTTCGGTCTACAAACGCGCCATTGCGTGTGCGGCCGTGAAGCGTTTGCGTGAGCACGCCCGCATCATTATCGACAGCGGCAGTACCACCGCGGCCATGATCCCTGAACTGGGCCATCAGCCCGGCCTGGTGGTGATGACCAATTCCCTGCATGTGGCCAGCGCCTTGAGTGAGTTGGAACACGAGCCGGTGCTGTTGATGACTGGCGGCACCTGGGACCCGCATTCGGACTCGTTCCAGGGCCAGGTCGCCGAGCAGGTGCTGCGTTCCTACGACTTTGATCAACTGTTCATCGGCGCCGACGGCATCGACCTGCAGCGCGGTACCACCACCTTCAACGAATTGCTCGGCCTCAGCCGGGTGATGGCCGAGGTCGCCCGTGAAGTGGTGGTGATGGTCGAATCCGACAAGATCGGCCGCAAGATTCCCAACCTGGAACTGCCCTGGAGCAGCGTCCATACCCTCATCACCGATGATCGCCTGCCGCTTGAGGCCCGCGACCAGATCCAAGCCCGCGGCATTACGCTGATATGCGCGGCAATCATCTAGGAGAAACACCATGTGTGGCATTGTTGGCGCAGTCGCTGAACGCAACGTAACCCCCATCCTGATCGAAGGCCTGAAACGCCTGGAATACCGCGGGTATGACAGCGCCGGTGTGGCGGTCTTCACCAATGCCGGCAAGCTTGAGCGCGTGCGTCGTCCAGGTAAGGTCAGCGAGTTGGACCAGGCATTGGCCGGCGAGCCGCTGGTTGGCCGCCTGGGCATTGCGCACACCCGTTGGGCCACCCACGGTGCGCCCTGCGAACGCAACGCCCACCCACACTTCTCCGGCGACGTGGCCGTGGTGCACAACGGCATCATCGAAAACCACGAAGTGCTGCGCGAGCAACTCAAGAGCCTGGGTTACGTGTTCACCTCGGACACCGATACCGAAGTTATCGCCCACCTGCTCAACCACAAACTCAAGGATTACAGCGACCTGACCACCGCCCTCAAGGCCACGGTCAAGGAACTGCACGGCGCCTACGGCCTGGCCGTGATCTGCGCCAGCCAACCCGACCGTGTGGTTGCCGCGCGCAGTGGTAGCCCGTTGGTGATCGGCCTGGGCCTGGGAGAAAACTTCCTCGCTTCCGACCAACTGGCGCTGCGTCAGGTCACTGACCGCTTCATGTACCTGGAAGAAGGCGACATTGCCGACATCCGCCGTGAAAGCGTGGCGATCTGGACATGCGCACGGTGCGTGGCGATCTGGGACGTAAACGGTAACTCCGTCGAGCGCGAAGCCGTGCAATACCGCGATGGCGCCGAAGCGGCCGACAAAGGCGCGTTCCGCCACTTCATGCTCAAGGAAATCCATGAGCAACCGGCCGTGGTGCAACGCACCCTGGAAGGTCGCCTTGGCGACAAGCAAGTACTGGTCAACGCCTTCGGCCCGCAAGCCGCCGAGCTGTTCGCCAAAGTGCGCAATGTGCAGATCGTGGCCTGCGGCACCAGCTACCACGCCGGGATGGTTGCCCGTTACTGGCTGGAAGAACTGGCCGGAATCCCTTGCCAGGTCGAAGTCGCCAGCGAATTCCGCTACCGCAAGGTGGTAGTGCAGCCCGATAGCCTGTTCGTGACCATCTCCCAGTCCGGCGAAACCGCCGACACCCTGGCCGCCCTGCGCAACGCCAAGGAACTGGGCTTCCTCGCCAGCCTGGCGATCTGCAACGTCAGCATCAGCTCCCTGGTGCGTGAATCGGACCTGACCCTGCTGACCCAGGCCGGTCGCGAAATCGGCGTGGCATCCACCAAAGCCTTCACCACCCAACTGGTCGGCCTGCTGCTGCTGACCCTGTCCCTGGGCCAGGTTCGCGGCACCCTGGCTCCCGGCGTCGAAGCCACCCTGGTAGAAGAACTGCGCCGCCTGCCGACCCGCCTGGGCGAAGCCCTGGCCATGGACAGCACCGTGGAAAAAGTCGCCGAGTTGTTCGCCGACAAAAACCACACCCTGTTCCTCGGCCGTGGCGCGCAATACCCGGTGGCGATGGAAGGTTCGCTGAAACTTAAGGAAATCTCGTACATCCACGCTGAAGCCTACCCGGCCGGAGAACTGAAACACGGCCCATTGGCCCTGGTGGATGACGACATGCCGGTGGTTACCGTTGCGCCGAACAATGAACTGTTGGAGAAGCTCAAATCCAACCTGCAAGAAGTGCGCGCCCGTGGTGGCCAACTGATCGTCTTCGCCGACGAAAAAGCTGGCATGGTCAATGGTGAAGGTACTTACGTCATCAACATGCCACACATCCACGACACCCTGTCGCCGATCCTCTACACCATCCCGCTGCAGTTGCTGTCCTACTACGTCGCCGTGCTCAAGGGCACTGACGTTGACCAGCCACGGAATTTGGCGAAGTCGGTGACGGTGGAGTAATACGTCTGGCGCCTGGAGCCCGGTGTGATCGTAAAGATTAAAAACTGTCTCTGAGTATTAAAAACTGTCTCGCTTGGAGCCTTATTAGGCTCTAAGTGTGACTTTTCATACGCTATCGATGCTTAGCATCTTAAGGCGAAAGCCGTTGCTTCTATCCATTCAAAGCCACGAATCGCTCCGTTCCTATTTGGAAAGGAATATTTACTTAAATTCGCAACACCCCTCTGCTCAAATTTTTAGAAAATTACCCCGCTCATATCTGCGAGGTTAGGCTGTGCTGAAGATTGCTGACGCGCTGGGCAGAGCCGATACCTACGGTTTCAGCCAACTTCTTCATAACCATACGAGCTACCCACAACTGGCGATTTTTAATGACGCGGCGTTGATAGGGTATTCTCCACGTGACTATGCTGGTAGCGCCTCAATTATTGAAACTAAATGGTTAAGGTGTTGGCGCTGCCCCTGGATTGACCCAGTTGCCGACGCAAGACTGCCCCATCTCCAAACCTGCAAAAATCCAGCACAGACAATGATTCACGAGGAGTCAGAATGGGGCAGTGAAATCCCGGCAACTGGGTCATCTCGGCATCGGCGCCGACAAGCAGGCTTCCAAAAGAGTGCGCCGCGACCTCCCGAGACTTCAAGTAAATCAGCGACCAATGTCCATTCTGCATCAGTCAGGCAACTGGGGTAGCGTTGCTCCGGCAACTGATGCCGGTGTGTCTCGGTATAGCCATAAGACTTACGAGGCTCGGGAGGCTGGAAGCTACCTTTGGCACGTTCCTTTACTCGAACGATCCCGGCCAGTCTCAGCGCTTTTGCAAAGGTGTCGGGATGCCCGTTTCTGCATGGAATGCTTGCGCCAGTTCGGCTTGACTGGAATAAGGTTGCGTATGAGCGAGCCTGGCCAGCAGAGGATAATGGTGCGCAGCGATTACCGGTGGGCGTCCAGTTTTAGGCATGGCTCAATGCTGCATAGAAAGGAGGCAAGAAGTTTACTTTATTTTGTCTACACCCTCCTAACTATGCATCCGTATCCCATAACCCACTTCGGCGTCAAAACCCAAGGCAGGAGCCGTATGCGGTAATTCTGCACGTACGGATCTGTGCGGGGGGGCAGGTGACTGCCATTCCTACCTCCACCCGAACATCCATGCCCCCGCCGCGTTTCTATTCCAATTGATACATTCAGTTTCCCATCCAAATAACAGCTGGGTTATCTCCAGGTACGTTGGAAACGTAGCCGATATCAACTGGGGTATCGAATTTCAAGATGAAATTTTGAATATCTTCCAGAGGAACTGTATCTTTATTTGTAAACATAATTAGCCCTCCCGAGCTATTCAGTTGACGACCGCCGCCTAGCGATTTAATGTTGCCGTCCTTCATTATCAGTACTAATTCGCCTTTTACATTTACTTCAGATACCTGTGACCTAACTAAGATGGCGATTGAAATAAAATTTTTGTATTTACTGGTTATGGGAGGCTCAAGCGCAATGACGAAATCTTTTCCATGTTGCGACGGAGAACGAAATTCGATCGGTTTACTCCAATTCATTTCAGGATTAAGTGGCCAGCAATTTTTACTATAAACCCAACCAAAAGGGTCTATTGGAATACATATGGCGTCAGTTGATTTTATCAATGAGGCTTGTTCTTGCCATTGAGAGTTATAGAGTACCGGGGAGACAGGCGGCTTACCAATTTTCCATGAGAAAATTATCCAGCCAGACAACAAAAACCATATGAAAAATATCAACGGAGCTGGAGCCTGAGATAGTATGTTTTTAGATGGTTTTCTGTGTTGTGTGTATATTTCAATTAATCCGACTACAACCAGAACAACACCAAAGTATCCAACAATGATGTGCCGATACACAGGAACGCCTGCAAGTATCACCATATTTGAGTTCCACGTATCGCTAAGTGCAAATGTATTCAGTAGTACATTTGAAAAAAGCATGCTTAATCCGGTAATAAGTAGAGCACCTGCTTTAGTTCTTTTTTTACTGAGGATTACCAGGCAACTAAAAAATATAAAGGCGCCGAGCCACAAGAACTTTGAAGTACCAATTGGAATATATCTGCCGAGCGAAAATGCACCAAGAAATCCAATAAAATATTTTCCTGCAGAGACAATTTTTTCTAGGGTGCTGAAGTTGTTGACAGGATTGAAGGGACCTGCCGAGAAATTAAAGTAGATGTTTGCAAGTTGAACGGCACACAACAATCCAGCAAATAGGGTTATTAGTTTGAATCGGGATTTGCTAAAAAGTGCCGCGAGTAACATTGCTGGGAGTGCGGACAATACTGCGGGTTTTGAAATAATAAGTAGGGGGATTGCCCAAGCCCACCATGGACAATCTTTATCTTTCTGAACCATAGCCAGTGCGGTTGTTACTGCTATAAAGAACGCCGCATAATAAGTGAAGTTGATAAATGTTCTTGTTTCAAAATCGGAAACTAGTAGAATAACTATCGAACATATGAATCTCAAGCAATCACTTCGTACAAGTTCACGAAAAGGGGCTAGGCAAAATGCACCAACCATGCACGAGGTAATTAATATTCCGCTCCACGTGTAATAATATGATATAAAAAAATCAGGGATTTTTAATATGCTGCCCAAGTAAGCGATGATTCGCTGCGGCAATGGAATATATCCAGAATCTGTTGAAAATAAATTTGTTAATATTGATGGGGCATTAGAATTGACATAGTAGTTTGTGGCCATCTCTGCCCACATCCCTCCCCCGAAAGTCCAGCCTGGCTGCCTCAAAAGCAAATATACTGAATAGAATATTATGCATGAAATAAAATAAATAGAGGGGTAACGATTATCTCTAGTTTCTTTTGTCTTAGGGGTATTGCCAAATAGCCAGTTTTGGAAGCTGTTGGGAACGTGTACTAATAAAAAAGACATAAGCCTGCTCAAAATATTAATTATTTAGCGAAACGCATTCTGTGTTTTTCAGCGTCCCAGTCAATAAGTTCTGTTATCTGTTTGTTCGTTAATGGTGCGAGCGCACCATCATTGATTTGTCGAGTAATAACGTTGTAATAACATACTAGCTGTGCAGTTTTCGCTTTGCTCAGCGTTTTTTTTGAAAACACTCCACTATTTTTTATGAAGAGGATGTCAGGCAAATTTTCGCTTTTGGCAAGTTCGTATTGTGCATGTTCAATACTGTCGTATATGAACGGGTAGGGTCCCAAAAAAACAACGTGGTCGGGGTAAAGTACCCAGTTGAGAGTAAGATGTTTTATTAGTTTCGGATTGAGTACGAGTTCATGCAATTTTTTTTCATTGACAGGATAAAAATCAACTCCATTGATTAACGTGTTTTTAGCCTCAAAGGTCCTCAGCGAGAGTGCAATCTCCGGGCTGTAGAAAAAATCAGACAAGTACTCAAGAATACCGCTGACTTCATTAATATTTTCTCCTCCAATAATAACACCATGATTTTTCAGAAAAATCACTTGCGTATTGTCTGTGCCATTCAGTTGATTGGCAATAGCTTCCGCAAGTTCAGCGCCTGGTTTGCAATACTCAACGGTACGTGCATTGAGTGTCTTATTAAAATTAGGATAATGAATAAGGTCAAAGTTTTTACGGACCAGGTGTGCAAGTACTTCGATTGCGTGTAGATGGACTACAATGCGATGAGGTATCAAGGCGTGCAGTAGCGTTTCGATCGAGGGCTTGAGCGATGTATCTTCGATTGTTTTAGGTATTACTGTGTATTCTTGTTTTTTTAGTGCATCTTTTAAATGTTCAAGGTTGACAGGCACAAAGATATTTTCATCATTTGCGTCGGCCAACCATGTCCCAGAAGCTTTAACCCACAGGGTATCATCCTCCTTCCACGATACGTTTCCGCCCGCACCTTGTACAAGTAGCGGATCTTTACCTATTTCTGTGCAAAACTGACGTACGGATTGTTGTTGGCTCATTTTT
Organism: Pseudomonas sp. MPB23; assembly: GCF_046605395.1. NCBI lineage: Bacteria > Pseudomonadati > Pseudomonadota > Gammaproteobacteria > Pseudomonadales > Pseudomonadaceae > Pseudomonas > Pseudomonas sp. MPB23. The sequence continues at coordinate 876,152 of NZ_CP176771.1, forward strand.
CTCTCCAAGTCTGGAAATCAAGCGGCGTAACTCGCGGAAATCTGTAAAGGCAGCATCTGGTGCATTTTCGCCCGTACCGACGGGCGTACCAGTGTGGATCTTTTGCAAGGTCACTGCATTTATCTGTTCTCGACCACCACGGATGTCATTGACAGGGTTGTCACCGATCATCCAAATACAATCACCTTTTGGTCGCATTTTTTCTAATGCAATTTCAAATGGCGCTGCGTGCGGTTTGTCAAACCCAGCCTCTTCACTCGTTACGATATAGTCGAAGTAATGATCCAGGCCGAAATAGACAACTTTTCGGAATTGGATTTGTGCGGTGAGGTCAGTGACTATGGCTGTCGGTATACCTAGCAGTCTCAGGTCATCCAGAAGATCTTTTACTTCATCGAATAGAATTGCGTTGCTGAGAAAAGTTCGCCAGTAAGTTTGTTCAAAGTCTAGAGCGAGAAGAACTTGAGAACCCAATCCCATTATTTCAAGCATCCGCTGCAGGTATAAAAGCCGACTGTGGGAGGAAGCAGTATTCTTGAGTCTATTCTTTACTTGTACACGAGCCTCCTTGAAAGCGATGTCAAATACTTCAGGCTTTATTGAAAATGTAGTGACGACCTTTTCTTTGACAGCCAATTGGGCAGCATGATGAGCCGGATCGTAAGGGTACAGAGTATTGTCTGTGTCAAACAGTATGGCATCAGGTAGTCGAATGAATCGTTCAGATGAATAGATTTTCACTATATGAACCGTTTTGTAAGTGCTTGGTTTATATGAGATAGAGTAATCAGCTGCATTAGTCCTAGTACACCACCTTGCCATTCAGGGTTGAGATCGAGAAATTCAAATACCCTTGGGCAAATCATCCTTGCTGCCAATTCTATATCCTGAGCCGACGTTTCACCTTCGATAGTCAATTCGATTTCAGATGTGTCGTTTGTTGTCGACATGTCGACGTGCAGTCCACAGACGCCTACAAGAACACGAGTTAGAGAAAGCTCGTTTAGTCCGTTGCGCGAGCGAGCAACAATTTTAAAATGCAAAGGGTTGGTCCCGGCGACACCCTCCAGCATGCGCGGATGTATGGGTTGTAATGACAGTACCAGATCGGCATGTACTGACTGGGGCCTTATGAAGCGAGCTGAGTCTGGCTCTCTGCGAGTAAAAGAAGACAGTACTTTTTCTTCACTGTGTCCGCGCTGACGGACATCTCGTAGCATTTTAAAGTGACGTCTTAAATTTTCGTCAATATCTAGGTAAACACTTAGATTATAGCATTCACGAAGAATCGGCAGATAGAGTGCATGTAAACCGCTTGCAATGATGAAGTCATTACTTTTAATCATGAAGGGACGACTCATACGTCCAGTCTTATGGTCGTAATGCCGAGAGTGAATAGCTTTTGAGTCAGTCAATGAAACCAAGTCCTGAGCAAAACCTTCTAGATCGTTGGCCATTGGGTTGAGATGGGTCATCACTTGCCACATGGGTTTTTGGCGATCCCACAGGTGGTAGTCATCACCGGAAAGAGTAGTGACCGAATGGTCGCCAAATAATCCCTTTATTGCATCCGAATAGGTATCCTTGCCTGCCCCTGAGTCTCCTGCAACGCCGATAACAAATGGTTTTCGACTGAGGCGGAAGTAATCATTACGACTTACGGATTCTCGCCATATCCGAATGGCAAGGACAATACCGGCTGCAACCATCGCCGTGTGAATCAATGATGAAAGTTTTACACTGAACAACCAATTCTTGCCTGCTTGTGATATCCAGGATATCTGTTCGACAAGTAATTTTGCATCAGGCGTGATAAGTAATGCGCTAACTACATAGAGAGCTGAGAACGTGCCCGTGATAGTGACTGCTATTCTATTACTAGAGGCTTGATAGGCAACAAGGGAGGGAATGGCCCAAATAAACCATCCAGGAGACGCCGGCGTCATTAGTACTACGAGTAAGAACACCAAGCCAAGCATGGCGTGAAACAACTCAAAGTTTGGACGTTTGACCCGCCAGGCAGCATATATCATTAGTAAGTAAGCCAGAGGTACTATATATAGGTTCGTGGTCTTACTGATGGTGACTGAAAGTGCGTAAATTTTCCCTATTTCAGGATTGCTGTAGAGCATTTTGACGCCAGCATCGGACATCAGAAAAGGCAATATGGCGATAGTGGTGCCGAGCGTGAGGCCAGCCAGTAGCTGAGGTAGGTATTGACGTAATGGGCGGTTGTGCAGCAGATAGATGAGAATAAATGGTAACGCGAGAACCATGCTCAATTTGGCTGAGATTGCGGCGATGAACGCAACGCCGGCGAGCATTAACTTTGCATTTTTCACGCAATAAAGTGAATAAGCAAGAAAAACTACCGGGATCAGATCGTTGTACCCAAGCCAATAGCTGCCGACGATTACAATCGGCGACAACCAATAGACGGCTACTAATAACCGATCCTGGCGAGGAAGTAGTTTTCTGAGCACCATCAGGATCAGAAAATCTGCGCTTATCAACGTTAAACCGTAACCGAGTGTGAGAGGAAGTGAGAGTACCTTGCATGTCAGTATAAAGGGCAGAAATGCGGCCCACATTATATAGCCGTAGGGGAAAGCAGTAATTGAGCCACCTTGCTCTAGCCAAGTGCCCCAGGGATCTAACGTTAGATTATTGGTGCTGCCATCTAGGAATGGTAGGTACCATTCGGTGACTGGTGCGGGGGTTACCGACAGCACAAGAAGTAAGCGAAGTGCTAGCCCCATCAGAAAAGTTGGGCGGCAGAAGAACTTTATGTTCATACGTCCGCGGCCAACGTTTCCCAGAGATCTGGCCGTTTAGTACACACTGCTTCGGCCACAATATCTCGATCTACCAACAGTTCGGCGAGTTTTGGAATTTCTGTTTCTGCATTGCGACCCTGTAGTTCGGGGGAAACCAAGCATAGCTTGAAGCCCGCATCTTGCAGACGCTTGGCGGCATCGTGACTAAGCGGAAAGTGCGTAAAGCAATCCACCCATACCCAATCGACTTTTCCAGCGAGTGTCAATGCGGTGTCAATCGACTCAAACTCGGACACGCGCACAGCGCAACGACGTTCTCCGACGTTGGACCATTTGATCAGAAAGGGAAATGACTGATCGAGAAAGAAGTAGTCCTCAATTCCTCTTGTTTTCATCAAATCTATCAATCGTGCCTCAAGGCCTTCTTCCTTGACGTTCAGAATCAATGTGCCGTGCTGATAGTCAGCAATCCATTCGTTAAATGACTCACCTGCCACACAGGGGTCATGGTGAATGATCAGCTCGTCTGCATAGCTTCGAATGTCGACTTCAACCCCATATTTTCCATTCGTGGCGTTGAGTTCCCGACGCGTGTTACGCCTGTGTGATATGAGCTTCATTTCCTTAAACTCTTCTTAAGTTGCAAACTGAAATCGATGGTTCTTCGTATGAATTTTCGTTTCGCCGCCCAATTTACGTTCCAATGTGAAACGCCGTGGGCGCGCTCACCAAAACGCACGGCAAATCGGTGAACTTTCAGATTGTGAATGTGTGCTTGATAGTACGCATACAGATCAAGGGAAAAATCGAGTGGCGCACCGTGCCAGCGCTGGAAAAACACCTTGGAGAAAAGGGTGGGCTGAGCGTTGATATCCCACATCTTTTTGCCGAGCAGCAGAGTTTCAAAGACACTCATACTTATTGTGAATACGGTATCTGCGATTGGCCTGCCATAGCGTCTGCCTTTCACGAATATGTCAGGCCCGTAGTGCTCAAAAAGCGCGAGGCCGCGTAATACATCCATTGGATCGGTCTGAAGGTCTGCGTGAGTCCAGCCGAGAATCTCGCCTTCGGCTGCACGTAAGCCTGCAAGTATACCAAAGCCATAACCCTGATTGACTTCAACACGAATGCTTCTGCATCCCGGATAAGCAGGTAGCAGCTCCTTCAGAACCCGCGAACTGTCGTCAGAGGAGCCATTGTCCACCAGAATGACTTCGATATCTGGACGCGCCACCAAGCGTTTGCAATGCTCAAGCAACAGCGGCAAATTGGCCGATTCGTTATAGCAGGGGATTATAAGAGAGAATTTCATGACTTCTCCGGACGGGAACTGGTCTTAAAAACTAAAAATTTCATTCCCAGGAAGTTGAGAGCGGCTGATATTGCTGTCGCAATCAGAAACGCGGTTTGAATCGCAATAGACAATGTGCTGAAAAGCATTAGGCACCCTGCGTTCACCAGCACATTTATGCATAATGTGATCGTATAGAGCAGCATAAATCGCACAAGACTGCCAGGTGCGTATGTCTGACGGCCGAACGTCCAAATTTTGTTTGCAAAATAGGCAAACAACGTACCGATCAAAAAACCGATCGCCTTGGAGAAATCAATACCGACCGAGCCTGTCCATACCAAGCTTCGATAGGTCGCAAAGTCAAACATCACGGTCATTGAACCGACGATCAAAAAAACGCCAAATTCACGTTTGATCATGTAAAAGGACTCGGTAATACGGGCGTAGTTGCTTGATAACGTGTTTCTAGTTCCGCAATAGATTTTTTGGGGATTCGACTGTCTTTTTCCAGTCGATACGGGTGCCCCGACCATTTATGGAAACAAGACTGCCAGTATTCAAAAGTACGTAGGTCGTTTGGGGTGCCCCAGGAAAGGAAAGTATCAATTTCAAATAATTCGCAACGTAGGCCCAATTCGATAGCATCATTAATCGTTGAGTCGATATAGAATTCGCCATTGATACGACCATTGCGTTGAATAAGTCGAGAGACTACTCGATGAAAGTCTTCGGCGCGGCGGAACGTAAACGTTCCTACGACAATCGGGTCAAGTGCTGGAGATTCTAGAGGGTTTTTCACTGATATTCGACGAATTCGACCATTTTCAGCATCTATCCAACCGAACATTTGCGGATGGCGTATGGCATTTGCGTGACCTCTCACACCCCAGACAATGACATCTACTTCCGGGGTATCGACCAACGCTTGAAATGATTGATCACTGTAAAGTGAACCGTTATCGCAAGCGCCAAAAGTTATGGGACCTTGAACGGCACCAACTACACGTTGCAGTGCTTCAAGTCCAATTAACGCTGTACAGGCCTGACCTTCCGTCACTTCCTGAATTGTCTCAATCACGGTATGTGGGAATCTGTGTTCCAGTTCGTTTGCAATCTCTGCGTAGCCAGGCATGTCTTTACGAAGAACGAATGCATGATGCTGAGCTTTGGGCAAATCCTCAGTTGCTTGGGTGACCATCGGCTTTCCCGACACGCAAATCAGCGGTTTGGTTAATGTGTATCCTTCTTTCGCGAAGCGTTGGCCCATGCCCGCCATCGGTATAATCAGTGTACCGGCCGGCGAAGTCGCTCTTTCTTCTCGCCGGCTGCCCATTGTTTCAAAAGCCGATGACCATCCGTTGTATTCCCTAACATCATCCGGCGTTCCCCATTGCATGAAGTGTTGAAGGGAGTATACCGCGACTGGCTGTTTCTCATTCAACAGAGGCTTGTAAGCTAGACTGACATAATATTCGCCTCCCACATTTAGTTGCTGTTCCATTGTCTTGCGGAAGGCTTCGCTCATGGTTTTACCCGAGTCGAAGTAATAAGTACCGCTGGATGCAAACTCTTCCATGCGATTGTCGGTGTAGGGTTGTTTTTCTTGAATATCCTGCAGCCACCCTTGGCTTTCACGCATATACGCATAATTTGTGCTTCCCAAGGTATGCGGGTGAAACCCTTTGTAAGCGGGTATCGCACCGATGCACTTGGTTGTTTTCACGAATTTTTTGAAGTTATCCCAATCCCAATAACATGTGAAATCGCAATAATTCACGATCACTGGGCGATCAGGATTGATCAGATGCTCTACTTGGCGCACTGCATGGATCGGGCCGAGCTTATGGGGTGCGATACCAATAACCTGGCCGGTAGGGCAGTATTGCTGCAGGAGAAAGCCCATTCGGTAGTCAGGGTTGTCCAAATGATCCTGATTGCAGATAAATATAAAGTCGGTCTCACCGGGGAACATGTCAATGACATATGCAATAATCGGTTTTCCGCCTATCTCTATAAGTGGCTTTGGGACCTCGTAACCCGCTCTTCGGAAGCGCTCGCCAAAACCGGACATTGGAATAATTATCTGCACAAGGTTCTCTTCTACATATTGTCTTGGGAGTACGGCAGCACATATATTTAATTTAATATACTGCACACTGAAAAAACCAGCATTCTACACTGTGATCAGTCGAAACAACGGGGCGATCGCCTGCATCGGCAGATGATAATCGCTGTCTGAGGTAGCTGGCCCCTTGCACCAACCGTCTCCGAAGACTGACATGATACCTTCAGAATTGACAAGATTGAGTTTGCCGTAGAACACCCGTTACTCGGGGGGTAATCTATGCCATATTCTCGGTGTGGGTATTGATTTTAGTGCTTTTTTTCATGTTTTCGGAGCCCGGTCTGCGCGAGTTGGTGCTTTAGATATTTTCCCATTACTGTGGGCAAAGTCGGTCTCGACGACAGGGATGCCCCGATCACGGCACAAACTCCACCCTCAACCCCCGGCTCGCATTCCGCCCCTGATCGTCACTGACCCGCAACCGATACTCCCCCGATTTACCCGGCCGCCAGTTCAACGTAGCGTGCGGCGGGCCTTGGCCGATCAGGGTCTGGTCGGCGAACCAGTACAGTGTCGTCGCGTCGCTGGCCGCATTGGCGTTCAGCGGGATGCTTTCCTGGGGTTGGGACAGGCGCAGTTGGTAGCTCACTTGGGTCAGCGGCGAGCGGATTTGCGGTGCTTCGCTCGGGTCGCTGGTGCGGTTGGGCTGGCAGTTTTTCATCACCGTGGGCGGTGTGCGTCGGGGCAGGCCGGCAGCGCGGTACAGGCGTTGCACGTCGCTGGGCCAGAACTCGAAGATTTCCTCTCGCATGTATTGCGCCTCGAACGGCGGGCACGCGGCCTTGCCGGTGCGGGTGTCGATCAGCACCGGGCGGTGCAGGTTGGACACGCGAATCGGGGACACGCCGGGGATGTACCAGGTCTTGCGGGTTTGCGGGCACCAGCGGTTGGGCAGTTCGCCCGAGGCGGCGCAGATGTCGATGCGCACCAATCCGGCGGGTGGCTTGTCGGCGTTGATCACCACGTTGGGCAAGGCCAGCGGCAGGGCGTCGGCGATGCGGAAGAACAGTGGCGCGGCGGTCTTGGCGCCGATGAAGGCCGGGTTCGGGCGCCCGTCGAAGTTACCCACCCACACCACCAGCACGTACGGGCCGACCAGGCCGGCGCTCCACGCGTCGTGGAAGCCCCAGGAGGTGCCGGTTTTCCAGGCGATGCGCCAGTGGCGTGCGGGTAAACCATCCGGACGCGGGTTGCGCCGCAGCATGTCGCGCACCATAAACGCGGCTTGGGGGGTGAGCAGTTGCGGGCCGATGGAGTGGGGTTGCTCCTGCAAGTAGCGCAATGGCCGCAGGTGTCCATCGCCGGCCAGCATCACATACAGGCGCGCCAATTCTTCCGGGGTCATCTCGCCGCCGCCGAGTGCCAGGGCCAGGCCGTAATGGCTCTCGTCGCGCAGGCCTTTGATGCCGGCGCGTTGCAGCAAACCGTACAGTGACGGCGACTTGACCTGGCTGGCCAGCCACACCGCGGGGATATTGCGACTGCGGATCAATGCATCCCGCGCCGTCAGCGGCCCGACAAAACTGCCGTCGAAATTCTCCGGCTGGAAGTAGCCGAAGTTACTGGGTAGATCCTTGAGGATGCTCATGGGGTGGATCACGCCTTGATCCAGCGCCAGCCCGTACAGAAACGGCTTGAGGGTCGACCCCGGCGAGCGTCGCGCCAGCACCCCATTGACCTGGCCATGGATGCCTGTGGATAAGTAATCCGCCGAACCCACCAGGGCCTTCACGCTCTGGTCGCGGCTGTCGATCAGGATGGCGGTGGCGTTTTCCACACCGTTGCTGCGCCGTTCGGCGATAAAACCGGTGATCAGGCGTTCGAGCAATTGCTGCAACGGTAGGTTGAGGGTGCTGTTCAACTCATTGCCGGTCTGGGACGCCAGCAGTTGTTCGCTCAGGTGCGGCGCCAGAAACGGGATCTGCTGGCGGTTGCGGGCTTCCAGGGGCAGGTCGAGCAGGCTGTCGTTGCGCGGGTCCTGTGGATAAGTTTCCCGCCAGTCATTCATCAAGCGCAGCCGCGCGTTTTGCAGTGAGGGCCCGAAGCGCGCACGTCGTCCTGGCTGTTGCGGGATCACTGCCAGCGCCAAGGCTTCAGACAACGACAACTGCGCCGCTGACTTGCCAAAGTAGATGCGGCTGGCGGCCTCGGCGCCTTCGATATTGCCGCCCATGGGCGCCAGGTTCAGGTAGGCCTCAAGGATGTCGTGTTTGCTGTAGCGTGCTTCCAGCCACAACGCCAAGGCCATTTGCTGCAATTTGCCCGGGACTTGGCGCGTGTTCAGATCCCACAAGCGTCGCGCCAGTTGCATGCTCAAGGTCGAACCGCCCTGGCGCTGGCCGCCGCTGTAAGTGGCCAGCGCCGCGCGCAGCAACGCCGGGGGATTGATCCCCGGGTGCCAGTAGAAATGGCGGTCTTCCTTGAGCAGCAGCGCCTCGACCAGAGAAGGAGAAATGCGCTCCAGCGGTAGCCAGAGGCGATATTGCCCGTCATCCGCCAGGGTCATGCGCAGCAGCGAGCCGTCATCGGCCAGCACCACCCGTGACGAGGTTACGGCCTGTTCCAGCGGCGCATGGGGCCACAGCCGCAGCCCCGCCAGCACCAGCCCCGCTGCCAGCAGCGGTGTCAGGTGTTTAAGGCTGGGTAATTTCAAGCTGGCCTACGCTGCCGCGCCCTTGCAGGGTGGTTTCGTACATGCCTTCGGCGTAGGCCGGTGGCGTATTGAAGGTCCCGGCGTTGGTGGCACGTACGCGGTAGACGAAGGTGCCTACGTCACGCAGCGCGGTGCCGTACAACACCACCCGATCATCCCGCACGTCCACGTAGTCCGGCTGCCAGTTGCTCAGCTCGGTTTCGCCGATGGGCGCTTGCCAGGCATCCGCTTCCTGGCTGTCTTCTTCCACGTACTCGGACTCTTCGCTTTCATCACTGCTAGCGGCTTCCGGCTCCGGCGGCAAGTTATACACAGGCTCGACGCCCCCCGGCAGCAGGTCGACCACCGCCACCTGCTGGACCTGGTCGCGGTCAGTCGCGCGCAGGCGCAGGCGCACCAGGAACTCATCACCCACCGCGACTTTACTCACCGGCTCGCCTTTGAGGTCGAGGTATTCGTGGATGATTTCCAGGCCTTTGTTGATCGGCTTGAGCTGGGCGCCCTTGTCGAAACCGGCTTCGCTGAGCATGAAGAACGCAGCCGGGCCGTCGGATTTTTCCAGCACCAGCTTTTGCGTGGCGCCCGGTACGGCGGCGCGCGGTGGCTGGCCGGCCATCTCCAGCAGTTGTTGCTGCTTGTCGCCCAGCCAGGCGGTGGCCTTGAGGGTCATGTCGCTTTGCGCACGTTGGCCGTAGTTATCCAGGGCACGCAGCAACAGGGCCGCCGACAGCGAGTTGTAGCGCTGCTTGTTGAGACGCTTGCCGAGTTTATCCAGCAGGGCGGTGGGCACATCGTCGAGCAGCTCGGGGAAGTGGCGTGCCAGCAGGTGCAAGTGCTCGGCATCGTGCACCAGCGGGTCGTAATACAGGCCGTCGCTGTCCCACTTATCCACAAGGGCGCGCCATGGAACCTTGCGCAACAGCGTATCGGCCTGGCGATCCTGCTTGAGCAGTTTGTAGCTGGCAGCCAGGTAGGCGGCGCCCAGGTCGTTCTGCCAACTGTCCTTGAAGTAGTTTTCGTAACGTTCGCGGATATCACTCAACGCGCCGCTGACGAGAATGCCCTGACGGCTCAGCAGGTAACTGGCGTAGGCGCGGTTGCGCAATTCCGACAGGCCTTCGCTCGGGCCGTTGGCCAGGTCTGTCAGATAGGCATTGGCGCGCACCAGCAGGTCTTCCGGCACCGGCAGCCCGCGCTCCCTGGCTTCGATCAGGAAGTCGGTGGCGTACAGGCTGGCGTACGGCGCCACGTCCGGGTTGGCCGCCCACAAACCAAAGCCGCCGGCCGGGTTCTGGCGCTGGCGCAGCATGCGCACGGCACTGTTGAAGGCCTGTTCGGCGTCGGCTGCATTGCCGCCCCAGATCAACGCGGGCATGGCTTTGGACACCAACTGCTCGGTGCAGGCATAACCGTAGTCGTCCAGGTAATGCTTGAGGCCGTTGGCCCATACCAGCGGCGAGGCGGCCACGCCCAGTTGCACGTCGCGCAGTTGGCTGAACAGTTCACGGGTGGGCTTGAGCTCTTTGCTGGCGCTGTCGAAACGGCCCAGGCTCAAGGCCACGCGATGCGCGCTCAAGGGCCTGATCGAGGTGGTTTCGGCGACCTGAATGCGTTTGCCATCCGGCAATACCGCGACAAAACGCAGGTCCGCCGAGCCGAGGGTTTCGCCGACCTTGATCTTGAACTCGGCGGTGCCCTCCTTGCGCGGCTGCAGCGACAAGGTGCTGGCCTTATCGCCCTGCACCACCAGGCCGTCGCTGGTCTGCACTTCAAACTTCACCTCCGCCGCGGCGTCGAGGTTACTGAACACCCCGGCGCTGATGTTGAACACATCGCCCGGCGCCACAAAGGCCGGCACGTTCGGCGTGATGACGATGGGCCCGCGCACGTCGCTGCTGGCTTCGCTGACGCCGACGCTGTCGCTGTCCACGGCCACCGCGAATAAGCGCAGCTTGCCGTTGAAGCTGTCCGGCACTTGGTAGTGCAGCACGGTTTCACCGGCGGGCAGGTCCACCAGCCCGGACCACCAGGCCACCGGCGGCTGATGTTTGCGTTTGAATGGGTTGAGATGGTTGGCCAGGGCGCCTTCGGTATCGCCACCGGGCGCCGCCCCACTGAGCAGGCGGCTGAATTCCGGCAGGATCAGGTCAAGGATCTGACTGGTACCGACTTCCAGCGCGCGCTTCTGGAAGAAGAAGCCCAACGGGTCCGGCGTCTGGTAGCGCGCCACCTGCAGGATGCCTTCGTCCACCGCATACACCACCGCGCGGCCCGGTCGGTCGGCGTTGACCTTGATGTCCAGGGTCTGCCCCGGCTCGATCTTCGCCGGGCCTTCGACCTTCAGCGCCATGCGCCGCGCATCCAGGTTGATGCTGAACGGCACCACGCCGTAGGACAGTGGGCTCATATAGACCTCGGACGAATCGATGTCCCGCACGAACTGCACATTGACGTAGGCATTGCCCTCAAGCCCCGCAGGCACGCGGATATGCTGCACGCTGTTGGTGCTGTCGGCCTTGAACCACTGCTGGGTGTAGACCTTGTCGCGTTCGATGGTGATCAGGCCGGCGCCGGTGTAGGGCGCGCGAATGCTGATGGCGATCTCATCCCCCGTGGCGTAACTGTGTTTATCCAGGCGCAGTTGCAGCTCGGCGTTGCGCTCCAGGGAGCGCGCGGTGTTGCCACGCCCGGCCACGCTGTAGTCGATCTGGTTGAGCAGGTTGCCGTTGGCGTCCTTGAGTTGCAGGGTGAAATCGCCCGGCGTACCGGTGTTCAAGGTCTGCCTGGCGCCGTCCTTGGTCATCACCAAAGGCGAGGCCGGTTGGCTGATGTTCTTGATGCGCGATTCGTACTTGTAGGTGCCGTTGGATTGTTTCACCAGCACCGACACGTAACGGTGCTCGACCACTTCACTGGTCAGGCCATCCACCGCCAGCGGCGTGAGGTCTGGTGCGACGGCCAACCATTGCACCTGGCGCGGCGCATCCTTGGCGACGTACGACAGCGAGTCCTGACTTTTCACACCCACCAGATAGGGTGCGGACGACACCAGCAAGGCACTTTGCGCGGCCACATTGCGACCCCCTTCGGCTTCGAACACCTGAGCCATCACCTGCAGGCGATAGGTGCTGTTGGCGAAGCGTTGCAGGTTGAGGTCGAGCACGGCCTGGCCGTTGTCGTCGACCGTGGTTTCGGCCAGGTCTTCGCTGCTGGCGTCTTCCAGGGCGTCGTTGAGACGGAAGCGGTAATCCGGATAACGGTCGAACGCCGCCAGCGTCGGGCTCAGGGACATTTTTGCGCTGACACGGCGACCTGCCGCCGGCGCGCCGAACAGGTGCATGGCGGTAACTTTGGCCACCACCTGGTCCGGTGCAATCCAGCCCGGCACCGGCGTGTCATGCAGGCTCAGGCTGACTTTCATACGGTCCGGCTCGAAGTCGCGGACCTTGAAGCTGACGCTGCCCAGGTCGGTGCGGGTTTGCTTCTGGCCAATCAACTGCAGGGTTGCGGTGTAGTCCCCGGCGGGGGCGACTTCGCTGCTGGGGAAATCAAAGGTTTCAAAACCGCTGGCGGACAGCTTCAGCGGCTGGCGAATCACCTCGAGGCCACGCGGATCGGTGATTTGCAGCTCCACCGGCAGGCCTTGCAGGGCGCCTTTCCAGTTGCCGCTGCGCACGATCATGCCCAGGTGCGCGGTCTCGCCGGGCCGGTACAGGCCACGGTCGGTGAACAGGTAGGCGCTGAGGCGATCAATCGCACCGTCTTCTTGCAAACCGCCTACGTCGAAGCGCGATAAATCCAGTTGCTGGGACTGACGGGCAATAGGCAGGAACGATTGGTCGTTGCCGCGACTGACTACATACATCAGTGGCGTTTTCTCACGGCGCAATTCATCCAGCTTGGCGAAATGCACGTGGCCTTCGGCGTCGGTGTGGCCGCTGGCGACCGGCAAGCCATTGCGACCGATGATGTCGACCTGAGCGTCGGACACCGGCGAACCGTTGCCGATGGACTGCACATACACGTCATGGCTGCCGTCGCTGGAGCGTTTGGCGATGATGCCCAGATCGGTGACCACGATAAAGCGCAGGTCGCTGGTACTGCTGCGCGAGTAGTCGAAAGTGCGTTCGGCCGGGTCATCCTGAGGGCTGAGCTTGAGTACGAAAATGCCGCGACGACCGCCGTTGGCGGTGAGGTAGTGGCTCAGGTCTACAGTGTCGTAGACGGTCTTCGCAGGGTCCGAGGATGACAGCGGAATATCCAGCGACTGGCGCTCGACCATGCGATCGAAATATTCGTTGCCGAAGTTGGGCCGGGCGAAGCTGCCGCTGCTCTGGTCGACCAAATGTTGCAATTGGTTGGGCAGCAGGCGCGCGATTTCCACGTGGGCGCCGGGCACGCCACGGGCCATGAAGCCCAGGCGTTTTTCGCCGTTAAGGCTGAGCAGGGCGCCGTCGGACAGGAACTGCAATGTGCGCGGATAGGCCGGCATGCTGATCAGCGACGCGGTGGGATTTTTCGCCAGGTAGCCGCCAATGGCTTCCAGGTTGGCGGGCACGCGTACATACAGCGCGCGACCGGCTGGGGCCTTGAACTTGAAGGCGTGCAGGGTATTCAGCGGTTCGACGCTGGGCACGTGGGTCAGGTTGACCTTGGTGCTACGGGCGAGCAGGGCGTCGTCGATGTCGTTGCTGTTGTAGGGGCGTGTGTCGTCCTCGGCTTTTTCCGGCAGCAGCCAGGCCTGGACCTTACCGGCGATGGTGTCATCGGCTACCGCGCTGGAGCTGCTGAACATCAGCACCGGTTCGGGTTCGCCGCGTTCGTTGTCGACAAAACTCACCTCGGCTGCGGTAAACGTCAGGCGGTAGCGGCCGGGCACGGTGACTTCGGCCACCAATGGCGCGTTGCTGGCATTGCCGCCGTCGCGGGCCTTGATGCCTTCGTCGAGCTTGGCGCTGACGGGGGTGCTTTCCAACGGAGTGGCCAGGGCGGCGGAGCGTACATAGGCATTGAGCCGGGTGTCGTCAAAGCTGATGTCCGGACGGTTGGGTAATTGGGCGTCGCGGTAGGCGAGGCCTTTGCCGAGGGTGATGGAAACCCGCTTGCGCAGGCTTTCTTCGTCGACCGGGTGGGAAAAACGGAAGGTCGCCACCAACTGTTTCAGCGTCGGGTTGGACGGGTCCTGGTACAACTCGTTCTGCGCAAGGCTGGCGCGGAACGGCTGGGTGGAGAACTGGCTGCTGTACTGGCTGAGCAAGATGCCGTCGGCGAGCAGGGTTTTCTTCGCCAGATCGAGGGTGTAAGGGGCGTCGATGGGCCAGTCTTTTTCCGGTGTGAACACCAGTGTGCGGTCATCGGACCAGCGCCAGGCACCGGCCACAGAGGGCTTGAGTGTAATGCCCTCGGTGACCGGCTTGCCTATCGCCGCCAGGGGAGCGACGGACTCGGCAAAACGCACCTGCAAGTTATCCACAACCGCGGGCTGCTGGGTGTAGACGGTCAGGTTCGGTTTGTGCAGCGAATAGCCCACAGTGTGGGGCTGCGGCAGGTTGGTGTACCAATGCCAGCCATAGAAACCGGCGGCGGCCAGCAGCACCAGGCCCACTGCGCCGGCACCCGCCTGGCGTGGATAAGCACGGGCTTTGTTGCCCAGGTTCGCCAGACCATGGCCGATGGCGCGCAGCCAGAACGGCGGATGCCATTGGCCGAAAACGGCACCTACCACAGTCATTAACGCGCCGAATAAACGGCGAAAGATCGTTTTTAACGTGTCGAGCATGGTAGGCATCCCTGGCTAAGTGCGGCGTATCTTACACACGTCTTTGCGACAAAAGATGACGTGGATACGCTGCGCCATCGGGCGTGTTGCGTGTAGGCGCGAGCTTGCTCGCGAAAAACCTCGGATCGCCATGGGGCGTCAGATTAACCGCGTTATCGTTAACGTTTTTCGCGAGCAGGCTCGCTCCTGCCTGTTGATTTTTGTCGGCCTGGGATCGACGGGATTCAGGTCCACCAGTACCGCACCAGATGAAAGAAAATCGGCGCCGCAAAGCACACCGAGTCCAACCGATCCAGCATCCCGCCGTGGCCTTCGATCATATGCCCCCAATCCTTCACGCCCCGGTCGCGCTTGATCGCCGACATCACAATGCCGCCGGCGAACCCCAGCAGGTTGATCAGCAGCGCAATCAGAAACGACTGCCACGGGTTGAACGGCGTGGTCCACCACAGCGCCGCGCCGATCAGCGAGGAGAGCAGGATGCCGCCGACAAAGCCTTCCACCGTTTTTGACGGCGACAGGTTGGGCGCGATCTTGTGTTTGCCAAACAGTTTGCCGCACACGTACTGCAGCACGTCCGACAGTTGCACCACGATCACCAGGTAGGCAATCAGCAGCAGGTTGCGGCCTTCGTAGCCGGGGATGTCGAGGGTCAGCAGGGCGGGGACGAAGGACACGCAGAACACCGCGATCATCAGGCCCCATTGCACCTTGGACGCGCGCTCGAGGAAGTGTGTGCTGTCGCCGCCGAGGGAGGCGAGGATCGGCAGCAGCAGGAACACGTATACCGGGATAAAGATCGAGAACAGCCCGTACCAGTCGGCATAGATCAGCAGGTATTGCAGCGGCAGCGCCACATAGAACGCGGCCACCAGGGCCGGGTAGTCGCTGCGCCGGGTGGGGGTGAGGGTGAGGAATTCGCGCAGGGCGTAGAACGACACCGCATAGAACAGCAGGATCACCGCACCGGTGCCGAGCCAGAAGGCGATGCCTATGACTACCACCATCACCCACCAGGCGTTGATGCGTGCATTGAGGTTGTCGATCACCGCATTTGGCGTGCCACGGGTGCGCAGCTTTAGGATCAGGCCGATCAGCGAGGCCAGCACCAGGATCGCGCCGATCCCGCCGAACAACATCAGGGTTTGGCTATCCATGTCAGACATGCTCCGGGGCGAGGGCGAGCAGCGCGTCGCGGCTGCGGGCAAGGAATGCGGCTTTGTCTTCGTCTGCTTCCAAGTGCAGCGGCGCGCCGAAGCTGGTGGTGCACAACAAAGGCAGCGGCAGCACGCGGCCCTTGGGCATGACCCGGTTGAGGTTGGCGATCCACACCGGGATCAATTGCGCCTGTGGGTAACTTTTTGCCAGGTGATACAAGCCGCTTTTGAACGGCAGCAGGCCGTCTTCCAGATTGCGTGTGCCTTCGGGAAAGATGATCAGCGAGTCCCGCCTTCCAGGGCGGCGAGCATCGGCTGCAAGGGGTTATCCACAGGGTCCTTGCGCTCGCGGTCGATCAACACGCCATTGAACACGCGGTTGATGATGTAGCGGCGCAGCGCACTTTTATTCCAGTAGTCGCTGCCTGCCACCGGGCGCGTGAATGTGCGTAGGTTCCGCGGCAAGGAGGCCCATAGCAGCACAAAGTCGCCGTGGCTGCTGTGGTTGGCAAAGTAGATGCGTTGCACCGGTTCCGGCGCGCAGCCCAGCCACAGGCTGCGGGCACCGGTGACGGTACGCGCCAGGGAGGTAATCAGGGTGGAGACCACGGGTTCGAACATGGGAATTCCTTATCCGGCGAAAGGCAACCAAGGGCTGGCGAGGATCGTGGCCAGGGTCAGCAGCGCTTGCGCGCCCAGCAGCCAGGCTTGCTTGTGCAGCAGTTTGAGCGCGCCGCGACGGCGTTCGGTCCAGGGCCGGCCGGCACGCTGTGCCGATTGCAGGCCAAGGGTTTGCAGGGCCTGGTCGAGGTCCGCGGTGCGCTCGGTGTCGCGGGCGAGCAGGGCGAACAGGTCGGCGTCGAAGGCCACGCGCAGCGCCCAATACTTCTGCAGCAGGCCGAGGATAATCATCCACAGGCTGAGCAGCAGGCAGACCGTGGAAATACTCACCATCAACAATTGCGCCAGGCCGAACAACACACCGGCCACGGTCAGTCCTGTGGATAACTGATCCAGCGAACGCCCTCGGCGCAGCAGGCTGGCGACGACCTGGAGTTCCATATCAGCGGGCATGGGGCAAGGCCTCCAACGCATGGCGATGAGCGGGATGCAGGACCACCTGGGTCCGCGCTGTACGAATAATAGCCAGTGCCTGATCCACCGTAGTGGCGCGCCCGCTGTGCAGTAGCCAAGCCGCCACAGCGGTGGCGCTGCGCGAATAGCCAAGGGCGCAGCACACCAGCACCGGGCCGCTGGCGCGCAAGCGTTCGATGGCTTGCGCGGCTTGCAGGCATTCGGCGGATGTCGGCGCGATCAGGTCGAGGACGGGGATGCATTGATAGGCACGGCCCTGTGGATTAATCGGCAATTCCGCGCACAGATCGACGATGGCCTTGAATGAACCTTGCTCATGCGCGGTAGGAAGCCGACCGAGCGAGACGTTATCCACAATCAGGTCGGGCTGTGGATGCGTGCGCGTCCACAGCCGTGAATTGAGCCAGGCCGCTGCCAGATACGGCGTATACAGCCAGCGCGCGGCGGGGCTCAGTCGACCGTCGGTACGCTTCTGGAAACCTCGCGCGCCGAGGGCGAGGTAATTCGTCATGATCAGCCCCAGGGACAGCGCCGGCCACAGCAGCCATAGCCACCACCCGCCGTAAGTCAGCGCGAGGATGCACAGCCCCAGCGCGCCCAGGCCGTAGCGCAACCCCAGGCGCCAGCGCGTGGAATCACGGGTCAGCCGCGCATTGAACAGCGGGCTCGGGTGTTCCAGCGGCCATAGCCACACGCACAGCCAACCCGCCAGGGCGCCTGTGGGTAAGTCGATAAAGTGGTGTTGATAAGTGGTCAGCACCGAAAGTCCGATCAACCCGAACCAGCCATGCACCAGCCAGCGCCAGGCATCCTGGGTGTGGCGTTGGTAGATGATCCACAGGATCACCAGCAGCGCGATATGCAGCGACGGCGCCTGGTTGAACGGTTTGTCGAAGCCGGCCAGTACGTCGAACAGCCAGCCGAACACACCATCCAGCGCCGGCCGCTCGAAGGTGAAGCGCAGCGGCCAGATCAGGAAGCAACTGACGGCGATGACCTGGGCCGTCAGCAGGCGCAGGGCGTGTTGTTTCAGTTCATGGCGGCTGTTGGGCAGCAACAGGGAGAAGCCGTAAAGCAGGTCGATAGACCAGTAGGGCACGATGGTCCAGGCCAGGAACGGCATGTGGGTTTCCCAGTCGAACACCAGCGTGCCCACGTCGCTGCGCTGGTTTGTGACCCAGGTGGCAAAGCCGTAGGTGCTGAAAAACAGCGGCGCCAACAGCAGCAGCCACAGGACCGCAGGTTTCAATAAACCGGGCTCGCGCATGTTCAGATCTTCTGCGCCAGGGACACGCTAAAGATGCCCCACTTGTCCACACGTTGGGTGATCTTGCGGAAACCGGCGGCGTGCACCAGTTGATCCATTTCCGCCTGGCTGCGCCGGCGCATCACCCAGGCCTGGCCCTGGCGATGGCTGGTCAATGCGCGGGCGATCAGTTCCAACTGCGGGTGCCACGGTTGGCCGGTATAGACCAGGTAACCGCCCGGCTCCACCGCTTCGGCCAGGCCCGCTAATGAAGCGCCGACCATGGCGTTATCGGCAAACAACTCATACAGCCCCGACACCACGGCCAAGGTCGGCTTGGGCTCCAGCGCGGCCAGATCGGCGCGATCGAACGCATCGCCTTTGACGAACTGCGCGATGTCCCCCAGGCCCTTCTCGCGGATCAGCGCGCCACCGTCGCGCACGTTGATGTCGCTGTAGTCGCGCAGCAGGATCGATTCCGGCAGCGGCGACACGCCCTGCAAGGCTTCGAGAATGTAGCGGCCGTGGCCGGCGGCGATATCGACGATACGCACTTCGCGATCATCGGCGCGCAGTTTGGCCATGGCCAGGCGCAGCAGCTCTTCGACGTGCAGCTTGCGCTGGCGAATGCCGCGCCAGCCGATGGAGTTGAGGTAGTTGGCGTCAATCATCCGTCCCAGCGCGCCTTTGCCGGTGGGCGTGTTGCGGTACACGTAGTCCAGGGTGCTGCCGGAGTCGAAACCGGTGTCGAAGCCCAGCTTGACGCCGTCCGACAGCGTTTTGCCCAGGCCCATGCTGGCGCGGGTCATCCGCCAGTACAGGTCGCGCAGGGAGTTACGCGGCAGCTGCGCGGCGAGGGCTTCGGACTCGACGCAGGTGAAGCCCAGCTTGTCGGCATCCAGCAGCGGGGCGCGGTCCAGCGGGTGGGCGAAATTCTGCAGGATAAAGCGCCTGGCGCTGTTCACGGCCAGCGCGCGGTCGCGTTCGCCGAGGGTGTCGTGGAAGAAGCCTTGGAGGATATGCAGCTCTTTTTTCAGGCTGCCGAGGCGGTCGAAAAACTGCTGCTGGGGTTGGCGGTGCACCACGAAGTCGGAGCCGGAGATCAGCAGTTGGGTCGGCACCTGGATCGCCTGGGCATCGGCGACCACCCGGTCGGCGGCTTCGTACAGACCGAGCAGCACATTCACCGAAATCGCTTTGGTGATCAGCGGGTCACTGTCATAGGAGGCCACACGTGCCGGATCGTGGCTGAGGAACTTGGCCTTGACGTAACTGTTGACGAAAAAGTTGCCGCGAAACCGGCGCATCAGCGCCAGGCCGGGCCGCGCGAACGGGACGTACAGCTTGACCTTGAAGGCCGGGGAGGCGAGCACCAGGGCGCGGATCTTCGGGGCGTAATCGTGCACCCAGGTGGCCGCGATCACCGCGCCGACGCTTTGGGCGATCACGGCGACCTGTTCTTCTTCTATGCCATAGGTCGCGCCGATGTGGTCGCAGAAGGTCTGCACATCGCGGGCGCTGGTGGCGAAGCTGGGGCTGTCACCGCGCTCGCCGGGGGATTGGCCGTGGCCACGGGCGTCCCAGGCGAAGAAGTCGAACCCAGGCAGGTTGAGTTCGTCGACCAGGTGGGCGATACGCCCCGAATGCTCGTGGCCGCGATGGAACAGCAGGATCGCCTGACGCGGCTCGCTGTCCGTCGGCGCCGTGGCCGGCCAGTGCCGGTAGAAAAGCTCGACGCCATCATGGGTACTGAAGGTCTGTGCTTGCTGTTCGCGCATCGCAAAATCCTTATGCAGAAGGGGAAACGTCTTGTGCTTCTTTGAGGCCCTGGCGCACCCGATTGAACAGGGTGTAGGCGAGCAGGGCGGCGACCAGCCACATCACCGTGTCGACCCAACCGGCACCGAGCCAACCCAGCGCCACGCCGGTGGCCAGCACGCCGAGGACGAACGCGCGATCACTCTTGCCCATCGGCCCGTCGTAGCGCCGCGACGCACCGACCATCGGCCCGAGCACGCCGGCGTATTCGCTGAACACCGCCAGCAGCGCCACCAGCAGCACCGGCGCCAGGCTCACGCCGGGGATCAGGGCGAAGGGCAGGATCAGCGCGCTGTCGGCGATCACGTCGCACAGTTCATTGAGGTAGGCGCCCAGGCGCGACTGCTGGCCGAATTCCCGGGCGAGCATGCCGTCGATGGCGTTGAGGGCCATGCGCAGGATCATCCACAGCGGGATCAGCGCAAACAGCCAGAGGTGTTCGGCGAAGCCGGCGATCAACAGGCCGACCAGCAGGGACACGACGCCGGCCAGCACGGTGATCTGGTTGGCGGTGGTGCCGTTGTCGTAGAGGCGCTGCACGAGGGGACGCAGCAGGTTTTGAAACCGCGGTTTGAGCTGATAGATCGAAATCATGGGCGTGACGCTTCCTTGTCCGTGAACCCGCGAAAAACTGCTTTGGAGTGTGCCGATTATTGGTGGGCGGCACCAGTGATGGCGCATCGACCGCTATCGGGAGCAAGCCCCTCCCACAGAGGGGCGGTGTTGTCGGTAAATACGGTATTCAACGAACAAAAATTTCACGGGACGTGTTATATCGTAACGAATTGTGTACAAGCGGGCGTAAGTGGATGCAACTGGATCTAGAAGCGGAGGGCGCCTCGGTGGAAGGCCTGCCGCGTTTTCAGCAAGGGCTGTTTCATGCCCGTCGATTGCGTCAAGCCGGGATCAGCCTGAGCGTTCTGGCCATTGGCGGTTGGGTGCTGGCGTTGTTTGTCGCGCTGTTTGCGCCGTTGTCGATCTGGCCGGTGGTGCTGATCAACTGCGCGTCGGCGTTGTTGCTGCTGGTGGCGGGGTTGCAGTCGGCGTGGTGGGTGGCCGATTGGCGTGCCCAGGCGCTGGAAGAGCCGTCCACCGAATTGATCGAGTTGCCCGCTGAATCGGCCACCTGGCACCGAGGCCTGATCAACCGTTTCGGCGGCGGCCTGCTTGCCCACCTCGGCGCGCCGGTGCTATGGCTCGGCGGTTGGTCGCTGCTGGCGCTGGTCAGCATCCTTGAGTTCTGGAACCTGGCTTTGCCCGCTGCGCCTGTCGGTCAGTCCGCCAGCGTCGGCGCGGCGCTGGCCTTGGCGTTGGCGTTTGGCTTGCTGGTGTTTGAACGCCGCTTGGCCCAGGAAACCCCAGCGCAATGGCCGGAAGCCACGCAACTGGCGCAACTGAGCCGGGTGGCGATCAGTTGCCTGGTGGTCAGCGCGATCTGCCTGCTGTTTGCGGGTGCCGAGTCGGTCTGGCCGCTACGCCTGGCGGTGCTGACCGGGCTGTTGCCGGCGTTGGTGGCACTGGAGTTTCTATTGCGTGGCGTGCTGTCGCTGTTCAGCCCGCGCCAGCCACGTCTCGAACCGCGCCTGATGGCCCAGAGCTTTATCGCCGGGTTGCTGCGCTGGCCGCCGCAACCCTTGCTGGCGTTGCAGCATGAATTGCACAACCGCTTTGGCATCGACCTGCGTCAGATCTGGGCCTTTACCTACATGCGCCGGGCGTTTTTGCCGGTGCTGCTGGTGGTGCTCGCGGTGGGCTGGGCGCTGACTGGTGTGCATGAAGTGCCCCTGCAGGGTCGTGGGATTTATGAGCGCTTCGGCAAACCGGTCGATGTGTTCGGCCCTGGCTTGCATGCCGGATTGCCTTGGCCCCTGGGCCGCGTGATCAGCGTGGAGAACGGCGTGGTGCATGAGCTCGCCACCAGCGTCGGCGAAGCTGTCGCGCCCGAGCTGGCCGCCGCCGAAGGCCCGGCGCCGCTGATCGCCAATCGCTTGTGGGACGCCAGCCACGTGAACGATAAATCCCAGGTGATCGCCAGCAGCAGCGGCGACAAGCAGAGCTTCCAGATCGTCAACATGGATGTGCGTTTCGTCTACCGCATCGGCCTCACCGACCAGGCCGCGCTGGCCGCCACCTATAACAGTGCGGATGTGCCGACCCTGATCCGCAGCACCGCCAGCCGCATCCTCGTGCACGACTTTGCCTCGCGCACCCTCGACGAACTGCTCGGCGAGCAACGCATCGGCCTGGCCGACGAGATCGGCCGCGCCGTGCAGGCAGACCTGCAAAAGCTCGACAGCGGTGTGGAAATCCTCGCCACGGTGGTGGAAGCCATCCACCCACCGGCCGGCGCCGCGAATGCCTACCACGGCGTGCAGGCCGCCCAGATCGGCGCCCAGGCCCTGATCTCCCGCGAGCGCGGCGCCGCCAGCGAACACACCAACCAGGCCTTGCTGCAAGCCAGCACCGCCCGCGACCAGGCCGTGGCCAGCGCCCGCGAAGTGAATGCCGGCGCCCAGGCGGCGGAGCTGCGCTTTGCCGCCGAACAAAAGGCCTACGCCAGTGCGGGCAAAGCCTTCGTGCTGGAGCAGTACCTCGGCCAACTGACCCAGGGCCTGGCCCACGCCAAGCTGTTGATTCTGGATCATCGCCTGGGCGCCGATGGCGCGCCGACGATCGATCTGCGTTCTTTTACCTTGCCGGCCGATCCTTCGGTGCCGCGTAAAGCCGTTCAATAAGGAGTCTGTCTGTTGAGCGCTCATTCTCACGATCATCATCATGGCCATCACCACCACCATCATCACGGCGATGAACAGGCTGCGGGGCCCTTCCCTTGGCGTCGCATGGCCTGGGCCGTGTTGCTGGTGCTGTTCGCGGTAGCGGCGGCGAGCCTGGTGCAAGTGCGGTCCGGCGAAGCCACGGTGATTACCCGTTTCGGCAACCCGTCGCGGGTGCTGCTGGAACCGGGCCTGGGCTGGCGCTGGCCGGCACCGTTCGAGGCGGCGATCCCGGTGGACCTGCGCCTGCGTACCACCTCCAGCGGTTTGCAGGATGTGGGCACCCGCGATGGCCTGCGCATCATCGTCCAGGCCTATGTGGCGTGGCAGGTGCAGGGCGATGCTGACAATGTGCAGCGCTTCATGCGCGCGGTGCAGAACCAGCCGGATGAAGCGGCGCGGCAGATTCGCACCTTCGTCGGCTCGGCGCTGGAAACCACGGCGGCCAGCTTCGACCTGTCCAGCCTGATCAATACCGATGCCAGCCAAGTGCGCATCGCCGATTTCGAGGCGCAGTTGCGTCAGCAGATCGACCAACAATTGCTTACCACCTATGGCGTGCGCGTGGCGCAGGTGGGCATCGAGCGGCTGACCTTGCCGTCGGTCACTCTGACCGCCACCGTCGACCGCATGCGCGCCGAGCGCGAAACCATCGCCACCGAACGCACCGCCGTGGGCAAGCGTGAAGCTGCGCAGATTCGCTCCGCCGCTGAACGCGATGCGCGGATCGTGCAGGCCGATGCCACGGTGAAAGCCGCCGACATCGAAGCGCAATCGCGGGTCGAAGCGGCGCAGATCTATGGTCGCGCCTACGCGGGCAATCCCCAGCTGTATAACCTGCTGCGCTCCCTCGATACCCTGGGCACCGTGGTCACTCCCGGCACCAAGATCATCCTGCGCACCGATGCCGCGCCGTTCCGCGCGCTGGTGGACGGACCGAAGGATGTCCAGCCATGACCGAGCGTGACAGCCCGGACAGCCCCTGGATTCAGGCCGGGCGCCTGACCTTCATGGCGCTGTACGCGGTGACCGTATTGGCGGCGTTGGCCTGGGCGTTTTCCAACGTGTGCCAGATCGACCCGCAGAACCGCGCCGTGGTGCTGCACTTCGGCGCCCTGGACCGTATCCAGAACGCCGGGCTGTTGCTGGCGTGGCCGCGGCCATTCGAGCAGGTGGTGTTGTTGCCGGCGGCCGACCGCGTGATCGAGCGCCGGGTGGACAACCTGCTGCGTTCCGAGGCGGCGAGCCAGGCCGACCGCGTGGCCAGTCTCGCCACGCCGTTGAGCGATGCCCTGGCCGGTTCCGGCTACCTGCTGACCGGCGACGCCGGCGTGGTGCAGTTGGATGTGCGAGTGTTCTACAAGGTCACCGAGCCCTATGCCTTTGTGTTGCAGGGCGAGCACGTGCTGCCGGCGCTGGATCGCCTGGTGACGCGCAGCGCGGTGGCGCTGACGGCGGCGCGGGATCTGGACACGATCCTGGTGGCGCGCCCCGAACTGATCGGCAGCGACAACGGCGCCGCCGAACGGCGTGAACGGCTGCGCGGCGATCTGGTGCAAGGCATCAACAAGCGCCTGGCGCAGTTGACCGCCAGCGGCTTGGGATTGGGCATCGAAGTCACCCGCGTCGATGTGCAATCGAGCTTGCCGGGCCCGGCGGTGAATGCGTTCAACGCGGTGCTCACCGCCAGCCAGCAAGCCGACAAAGCCGTGGCCAACGCCCGCACCGACGCGGAAAAACTCACCCAGACCGCCAACCAGGAGGCCGACCGCCTGGTGCAAGTCGCCCATGCCCAGGCCAGCGAACGCCTGGCCAATGCCCAGGCGCAAACCGCCGCCGTCGCCAGTCTGGCCCAAGTCAAAGACCCCGGCTTGCTGCTGCGCCTGTACCGCGAGCGCTTGCCGAAGATTCTCGGCCAGGCCGGCTCGGTGACCACAGTCGATCCTAAAGACGACTCCCGCTTGATCATCCAGGGAGCCGAACAATGAGCGCGCCCATGCTGACCTCCGCCGAGCAGCGCAGCGCCGCCCGGCAATTGACCCTGGCCATGCTCGCCCTCGGCTTGTTGGTGCTGGGCCTGGTGTGGCGCTGGCTGGCGCCGGACCAGACAGGCGTGAGCCAGTTGCTGCTGGGGGTCGCCTCGTTGCTGGTGGCGGTGCCGGTGATGCGTTCGGCCTGGTACAGCCTGCGCTTCCCCAGCCTGCACGGCATCACCGACCAACTGATCGCCCTGGCGATGCTCGGCGCCTGGGCCACTGGCGATCTGCTGACCGCCGCGTTGCTGCCGATCATCATGATCTTCGGCCATGTGCTGGAGGAGCGCAGCGTGATCGGCTCCCAGGAAGCGATCCATGCCCTGGGCAAACTGACCCGCAGCCAGGCGCGCCGGGTGCAGGCTGACGGGAGCATCGTCGAAGTCGACAACGGCACGTTGCACACTGGCGATATCGTCGAAGTGCGCGCCGGCGACCGCGTGCCCGCCGATGGCGTGGTGCTGTCGGGCCAGGCGAGCCTCGACACGGCGCCGATCACCGGCGAGTCGGTGCCGCTGGAAGCCAGTGTCGGCGTGCAGGTGTTTGGCGGGGCGATCAACCTCGATGGCCTGCTGCGCCTGCAAGTGACCCGCACCGGCGAGGAATCGACCCTGGGCAAAGTTATCGCGCTGATGCAGAACGCCGAGCGCTCCAAGCCGCCGATCACGCGGCTGCTGGAGCGTTATGCCGGCAGCTATATGGTGTTGGTGCTGTTGCTGGCGGCGGTCACCTGGTTTGTCACCAACGATGCCCAGGCGATGCTGGCCGTGCTGGTGGCGGCGTGCCCATGTGCCTTGGTGCTGTCGGCGCCGGCCACGGCGATTGCCGGGATTGCCGTGGCGGCGCGCCATGGGATTCTGATCCGCAGCTCGGCGTTCCTCGAAGAGTTGGCGGACCTGACCTCGCTGGTGGTCGACAAGACCGGCACCCTGACCTTTGGCACCCTGCGCTTGCAGTCCATCCAGACCGCGTCGACGGATCGCCAGGCGCTGCTCAATCTCGCCGCCAGCCTGGGGTCGGCCAGCAGCCATCCGGTCAGCCGCGCGTTAGCGGGCTTGGCGACCCAGGAGCAATTGCTGGGTTTGACCGATATCCGCGAACGCCAGGGGCTGGGCGTGCTGGCGCAGACCGACCAGGGCGAAGCGGCGCTGGGGCGACCGGAGTTGTTCGAGCAATTGGGCATTGTCACGACGAGCGTGCCGAACCACGACGGCCCGATTGCCGGGTTGGCGCTGAACGGACAGTTCCTCGCCTGGCTGTTGCTGGCCGACAGCGTCAAACCGGAAGCCCGCCAGGCCCTGCAAGAGCTGCGCGACCTGGGCCTGGGCCGGCAACTGTTGCTGACCGGCGACCGTCAAAGCGTGGCCGACAGCCTGGCGCTGGACGTGGGCATCAGCGACGTCGAAGCCCAGGCCCTGCCGGAAGACAAGCTCAACCGCGTGCTGGGTGAGATCGGCAGCGGCTTCCGGCCGATGGTGGTGGGCGATGGCATCAACGATTCCCTGGCGCTCAAGGCCGGGGTGGTCGGCGTGGCCATGGGCGCGGGCGGGGCGGACATCGCACTGGCCTCGGCGGATGTGGTGTTGATCGGCAGCGACCTGCGCCGGCTGGGCACTTGCGTGCGCTTGAGTCGCCAGTGCCGGCACACCTTGCAGGTCAATGTGATCATCGGCCTGGGCTGGACGCTGGCGATCGTGGTGTTTGCCGCGTTCGGCTGGCTGGGCGCCGCCGGGGCGATGATTGCTGCGGTGCTGCATAACCTCAGCACCTTGCTGGTGTTGGGCAATGCCGGGCGGTTGCTACGGTTTCACGAGCCGCTGTCGAAGCTTGAGGAATGATTTGCGGAAATTTTTTGCGGCGCCTGTAACGCCGATGGGGGACCTCACTCTAGTGGGGTGTCGAGACCGAACAACCCGTTCGGTCCGACACCCCTACTGATCGATGAGGATTACACAATGAACATCAAAAATGTCGTTTCCGGTGCTGCCCTGGCTATCGCTGCCGCGTCCATGTTTGCCGGTGTCGCGACCCAGGTCCAGGCCGCGGACGCTCCCGTTCATTGCTACGGCGTGACTTCCTGCAAAGGCATGAACGACTGCAAGACCGCTGAAAACGACTGCAAAGGTCAAGCGGTCTGCAAGGGCCACGGTTTCAAGGCCATGACCAAGGCCGCCTGCGACGCGGCTGGCGGTAAAGTCGGCGAGTAACCGGCAACCGCGTGCACCCGCAGCGGCTGCCTCCAACCGCTGCGGACACGTTGCCCAGGAGTGTCTTATGTCCGTCTCCCTTCCACACCTCGGCTACGGCCTGGGTTTACGCAGTGAGTACTACCAGCAGATCCTTGAACAATCGCCACCTGTGGATTGGTTCGAGGTGATTTCCGAGAATTATCTGGTGCAGGGCGGCAAGGCCCTGTACTTCCTGGACGCCATCGCCGAGCGCTATCCGCTGGTGATGCACGGGGTGTCCCTGTCCATCGGCGGGCCCCATGCGCTCGACACCGATTACCTCAAGCAAATCAAATCCCTGGCCGAGCGTATCCAGCCGGCGTGGATTTCCGATCACCTGTGCTGGAGCCGCGGCAACGCGCACCAGTTGCATGACCTGCTGCCCCTGCCTTATACCGAAGAAAGCCTCTACCACGTGGCCGCCCGCGTGCGTCAGGTGCAAGACGTGTTGCAGCGCCCGCTGGTGCTGGAAAACGTCTCCAGCTATGTGCGCGCCAAGGCCGATGAATTTACCGAATGGGAATTCCTTAACGCCCTGGCCCAATTGTCGGGCTGCCAATTGCTGCTGGACGTCAATAACGTCTATGTCAGCTCGCGCAACCATGGGTTTGACGCCTGGACCTTTATCCGCAACTTGCCGCCCGAACGCATTCGTCAACTGCACCTGGCCGGGCACATGGACTACGGCGACTACGTGGTCGATACCCACGATCATCCGGTGTGCGATCCGGTGTGGGCGTTGTATCAACAGACCCTGGAGCACTTCGGGCCGATCTCCACGCTGCTGGAGCGCGATGACCATTTCCCGCCGTTCGAAGAACTGCTCGCCGAGTTGAGCAAGGCCCGTGAACTGGGGGCCATGGCCCTGGCCAGGAGGTCGCTATGCGCCTGATCGATTGGCAACTGGCTTTTGAACAGCACCTGCTATCTGAAACGTCGACGGCCAATAGCCTCTTTGCCACCACCTTGCTCGGCGGGCCGACGCTGGATGTGGACACGGGTCTGGCGATTTATCACAACGCCTACCTTTCGCGGCTGCAGGAGGTGTTGCGGCATGACTTCGGCGCCATCCGCTATTGGCTGGGCGATGAAGAATTCGCGGCGCTGACCGAGGCCTATGTGCGCCGTTATCCGTCCGCTCACTTCAGCTTGCGCTGGCTGGGGGAGCGCTTCCCGGCGTTTATTCTCGAGCACCTGGTGGACGAGCAGAGCGCGCCGCTGGCCGAATTGGCGCGCCTGGAGTGGGCTTTTACCCTGGCGTTCGATGCGCCGCAGGGGCAACCGCTGACCCTGGACGACATGGCCCAGCTACCGCCCGAAGACTGGCCGGGTTTGCAGGTGACCCTGGCGCGCTCGGTGCAGCAGATGCTTTGCCGCTTCAATACCGTGGCGCTTTGGCGGGCGAGCAAGGACGAGTCGGAGTTTCCCCCCAGCCAGGCCCTTGAATTGGCACAGATTTGCCTGGTCTGGCGTCATCAGAACGTGTGCCAGTACCGCAGCCTCGATCCTGCGCAAGCCTGTGCCCTGGCAGGCATGGTGACCACCGGCTGGAATTTTTCAGAATTGTGTGCCGAGTTGGCAGTCACTTATGCAGAGGGTGCGCCACTGCAAGCCGTTACGTGGCTGAAGCAGTGGGTCCAGGATGGGCTGCTCGAGCGTCGAGGCCCATAGAAGCGCGCGATTAATTCGATAGCCTCCTACTTTGTCGTCGGATGGTCTACCCTCATTCCAGACGTCTGAAACAGTCTGAAACAAAGGGGGGACTACTCATGCTTGCGCAACTTCCACCGGCCTTACAGAAACTTCAGTTACCGCTGCGTCTTCGACTCTGGGATGGCCATGAATTCAACTTGGGCCCCGAGCCCAGTGTGACCATCGTGGTGAAGGACCCCACGGTCGTCTCCAGGCTTTCCCATCCCACGCTCGATTTATTGGGCGAGGCCTTCGTCGAGGGCAAATTGGAGCTGGAAGGTTCCATCACCGAAGTGATCCGGGTGTGTGACGAATTGAGTCACGCCCTGATCGATGACGACGAGGGGAGTCGTCCGGTGCGCTCGATCCACGACAAGGCCACTGACGCAGCGGCGATTTCCTACCATTACGACCTGTCCAACGAGTTCTACCAGCTCTGGCTGGACCAGGACATGGCGTATTCCTGCGGTTATTTCGAAACCGGCAGCGAGTCCATCGACCAGGCTCAGCAAGACAAATTCCGCCATCTGTGCCGCAAGTTGCGCTTGCAGCCGGGGGAATACTTGCTCGACGTCGGCTGCGGTTGGGGCGGGCTGGCGCGTTATGCGGCGCGGGAGTTCGGGGTCAAAGTGTTCGGCATCACCTTGAGCAAGGAGCAGTTGGCCCTGGCGCGTGAGCGGGTGAAAGCCGAGGGCCTGGAGGATCAGGTGGACCTGCAACTCCTGGATTACCGCGACCTGCCACAAGATGGCCGCTTCGACAAAGCCGTGAGCGTGGGCATGTTCGAGCACGTCGGCCACGCGAACCTGGCGCAGTATTGCAAGACCCTGTTTGGCGCGGTGCGTGAAGGCGGCCTGGTGATGAACCATGGTATTACCGCCAAACACACTGACGGTCGCCCCGTGGGCCGTGGCGCCGGGGACTTTATCGAGCGCTATGTCTTCCCCAACGGCGAACTGCCGCACCTGGCGATGATGACCGCCGAGATCAGCGAAGTCGGGCTGGAAGTGGTCGATGTCGAAAGCCTGCGCTTGCACTACGCGCGCACCCTGGACCACTGGAGCGAGCGCCTGGAAGACAACCTGGAAGCGGCGGCGAAAATGGTGCCGGAACAGGCGCTGCGCATCTGGCGGCTGTACCTGGCCGGTTGCGCCTATGCGTTTGCCCGAGGCTGGATCAACCTGCATCAGATTCTCGCGGTGAAACCCCACGCCGATGGCAGCCATGAACTGCCGTGGACGCGGGAAGATATCTACCGCTGAAATACGCAATGGCTGAATGTGGGAGGGGCTTGCCCCTCCCACATTTTTTTCCCGCGTCGTGTCTCAGAGAATCGGTGAGATAAGCCGCGCGACCCGCATGCCCAGTTGTTGCAGGCGCCGAGTGTCGCGGCTTTCTTCCTGGCTGACTTCATGGGCCAGGGCGAAGTCGTCCAGCAGCATGTGTTCCACTTGCCCGGCGAAGGCTTCGTCGACGGTCAGCAACATCACTTCAAAATTCAGCCGGAACGAACGGTTGTCCATATTCGCACTGCCGATGGCGCTGATTTCGTTGTCCACCAGCACCACCTTCTGATGCAGAAAGCCCGGCTTATAGCGGAACACCCGTACGCCGGCGCGTACCGCTTCGATCGCGTACAGGCTGGAGGCGGCATACACGATGCGGTGGTCGGGCCGCGACGGCAGCAGCAGGCGTACGTCCACTCCGCGCAGCACTGCCAGGCGCAGCGCGGCAAACACGGCTTCGTCGGGGAT
Organism: Pseudomonas sp. MPB23; assembly: GCF_046605395.1. Lineage (NCBI taxonomy): Bacteria > Pseudomonadati > Pseudomonadota > Gammaproteobacteria > Pseudomonadales > Pseudomonadaceae > Pseudomonas > Pseudomonas sp. MPB23. The sequence continues at coordinate 906,580 of NZ_CP176771.1, forward strand.
GAAATACGGGCTGGTGATCCACACGCGTTCGGTCGCCGCGTGAATGGCCTCGACGAAAAACAGCGAGCAGGTTTCGTACGGATCGGCCGGGCCGCTGGCGAGCAACTGGCAGAGCACGCCGTCTTCGGGATACGCGTCCGGCAGGATCAACGGCGGCAACGCGCGTGCGGCCCAGAACCAGTCCTCGGCAAACGATTCCTGCAGGCACGCCACCACCGGACCGGTGACCTGCACATGGGTGTCGCGCCAGGGCGCCAGCGGCGGTTTTTTGCCCAGGTATTCATCGCCCACGTTATGCCCGCCGACAAACCCGGTGACACCGTCCACCACCACGATCTTGCGGTGGTTGCGGAAGTTGACCTGGAAGCGATTGAGCCAGCCGCTGCGGGTGGCGAATGCCTTGACCTGCACCCCGGCGTCGCGCAGCGATTGCCCATAGCGAGAAGGCAGGGCATGGCTGCCGATGCCGTCGTAGAGCACGTAGACGGCTACGCCTTGAGCGACCTTTTCCTTCAGCAAGGCCTGCAACTGGCGACCGAGTTCATCGTCATGAATGATGAAGAACTGCAACAGCACGGCGGTTTTGGCGTGGCGGATCGCGTCGAAGATCGCACTGAAGGTGGCGTCACCGTTGATCAGCAAACGCACTTCATTGTTTGCCAGGCACGGCATGCGGCCCAGCTTGGGCATCGCCCGTAGAGAGGCGTAGGCGCTGGAGTTGCGCGCGGCCAGTGCTTCCTCGACCCACGGGCGCCAGTTCAATTCGTTGATCGCGGTGTGCATTTCCTGGTTGGCCTGGCGCCGTGCCTGGATGTACGCGTTGAAGGTGCTGCGGCCGAAGATCAGGTAGGGAATCAGCGTCAGGTAGGGGATGAACATCAGCGACAAGGCCCAGGCAATCGAGCCTTGGGCGGTCCTGACCGTCAGCACTGCATGGATCGCGGCAAGCGTGCCGAGAAAATGCAGTGTGGCGATGAAGTAGGCGAGCAGGTGCGGGCCAAAAAAATCCATGGACGATGTCACTCCAGGCAATCCAGTGCCTAACAGACCATGTTCGGTCAGGAATGTCGCTATTTTATTTGCCATGCAACACTGGCACTTTTGCGGCGTCTAACGCCCACAATTGTTCAGGAGTTACCCGATGAATGCTCGTCTGCTAGGTTTGGCCATGGTTGTTGGTTTGTCGCTGCCCGTGGCGGCGCAGGCGCAGATGCTGGCGCCGGGCTTGTGGGAATTGACCACCAGCAATATGAAAGTCGATAACCAGGACCTGCCCGACCTGTCGCTGATCCTCGGTCAGCTCAAGCAACAGATGACCCCCGAACAGCGCGCCATGCTGGAAAAACAGGGCGTTACCATGGCCGGCAAAGGCGTGCAGGTGTGCCTGACCCCCGCCCAGGTTGCCTCTGACTCGATCCCCCTGACCGACCCGCAATCGGGCTGCAAGCAGGAAGTGACCGACAAGAGCGGCAACCAGTGGAAATTCCGTTTTAGTTGCCCGAAAGCCCAGGGCACCGGCGTTGCTACCTTCAAGGGCCAGAAGGAATTCACCACCACCGTCAACGGCACCTTCAATGCCACCGGCATTCAGCAGAAGGGCAGCCTGGACAGCCACGCGCAATGGCTGGGCAACAATTGCGGTACGGTCAAACCGCGCGCTTAACGCAGGAACTGCAACGGCAAGCCCTGGCAGCCGTCGACCACCTGGCCGTTGTGCCAGGCCAGGTGGCCGGACACTAACGTGGTGCTGACGCTGTGACGAAAGCGGCGCTCGGCAAACGGCGTCCAGCCGCAGCGGGCGAGAATCGGCTGGCTGCTGACCGGCTTGCCCTCGGGCTCGGGTTTGATCAGCACCAGGTCGGCCCAATAGCCTTCGCGCAGGTAACCGCGGTCCGGGATGGCGAACAGGTCGGCGACGCGATGGCTGGTCTTCGCCACCAGTGTCGTCAAGGGCAGCAGCCCGTCCGCGACCAACTCCAACAACGCCGGCAACGCATGTTGCACCAGGGGCAAACCCGACGGCGCTTCTCGATACCCCAACTGTTTTTGCGCCCAGGTATGCGGCGCATGGTCGGTGCCAATCACATCCAGGCGATCACTCAGCAAGGCCAGGCGCAGGGCGTCGCGGTCGGCGCGGGTCTTGATCGCCGGGTTGCATTTGATCTGATGGCCCAGGTGGTGATAGTCGCGGTCATCGAACAGCAGGTGATGCACGCAGACTTCAGCGGTGATGCGCTTGTGCGCCAGGGGTTTGTCCTCGAACAGCGCCAGTTCGCGGGCGCTGGTCAGGTGCAGCACATGCAGGCGCGTACCGTGGCGCCGGGCCAATTCCACGGCAAAAGAGGATGAGCGATAACACGCCTCGGCGTCGCGGATCAGCGGGTGGGCGACGGCCGGGATCTTGTCGCCGAAGCGTTCGCGCAGGCGTTGTTCGTTGGCCTGGATACTGGGTGTGTGTTCGCAGTGGGCCAGCAGGACGGTCGGCACCTCGGCGAACAGCCGCTCGAGAATCCGAGGGTCGTCCACCAGCATATTGCCGGTGGACGCGCCCATGAACACTTTGACCCCGGCCACTTCGCACGGATCTAAGGCCGCGACGGTGCCGAGGTTTTCGTTGCTCACCCCAAAGTGAAATCCGTAGTTGGCCACCGAGTGCAGGGCCGCGCGGCGCTTTTTATCGGCCAGCGCGTCCAGGTTCAACGTTGCTGGCGACGTGTTGGGCATGTCCATGAAACTGGTGATGCCGCCAGCGACCGCCGCCCTGGACTCACTGTAGAAACTGCCTTTGTCCGGCGCGCCGGGCTCTCGGAAGTGCACTTGATCGTCGATCATGCCGGGCAGCAGCCACTGGCCTTCAGCGTCGATTTCCACCGTTTCGTTGTAGCCTTCAAGGCTGCTGGCGATCTTTTCGATGCGTCCATTGGCGACCAGCAGATCAGCGTCGAATGCTTGGCCTTCGTTCACCAGGCGGGCGTTGCGGATCAGCAGGCGGCTCATGGTTCAGAACTCGTTTTGCAGGGCTTTGTAGCCGCGCACCAGATCGACGTTGGTGCGCGCCACGTCTTCGGAAAACTCCGAAGCGCTCACGCTCACCGGAGGGAATTGCGCCAGGTCGGTATTGGGGCCGATGCGGGTAGTGGAGGGCACGTAGAACGCGTCGGGCAAGTCGCGGCCATCGACCACCGAGTTGTGGCGCACCACGCAGCCATCGCCCACGGCGCAGTTGAACAGCACGCTGTTGAAGCCGATGAACACGCGGTCGCCCACGGAGCAGGGGCCGTGGACGATGGAGCGGTGGGCGATGGAGGTGTACTCACCAATGGTCACCGCCGCACCGGACTTGGAGTGGATGACCACCCCGTCCTGGATATTGGAATTGGCGCCGATGGTGATCGGGTCCATATCGCCGTTGGCGTCGACTTCGTCGGCGCGGATCACGGCGTAGGGGCCGACGAACACGTTCTCGCCGATGATGACCTTGCCGCAGATGATTGCGGTCTTGTCGACGTAGGCCGATTCGGCGATGACCGGCAGATCACCGGAAGGGTTCTTGCGGATCATGGCTTGCCCAACGCCGCGCACAAGGTGTTGAGGTTGTATTCGAACAGCCCGGTGAAGGTGCTGGCCGGGCCTTCTGCGGCGAGGGCGTCGGAGTACAGCGTGCCGCCGATCTGCGCGCCGCTTTCGTCAGCGATCTGCTTGAGCAGGCGCGAGTCTTTGATGTTTTCCATGAACACGGCCTTGACCTTGTCCTTGCGGATCTGGGTGATCAGTGCGGCGACTTCGGCGGCGGACGGTTCACGCTCGGTGGACAAGCCTTGTGGCGCAAGGAACTCGATACCGTATGCCTGGCCCAGATAACCGAAGGCGTCATGGGAGGTGACGATGCGACGGTTGCCCGGCGGCAGCGCGCCGAACTTGGCTTTGGCTTCGGCCAGCAGGCGGTAGATCTCTTTCAGGTATGCCTGGCTGTTGCGCAGGTAATCGGTCTTGTTGGCCGGGTCGGCGGCCACCAGCGCCTTGGTGATGTTGTTCACGTAGATTTCGGCGTTGGCCAGGTTATGCCAGGCGTGCGGGTCGGGGATGGTTTCGCCGTCCTCGTCCATGGTGTGGGAAATCACGCCTTTGCTGGCGGTGACCACGGTGGCCTTGGTTTCGGTGCTGGTCACCAGGCGGTCCAGCCACGGCTCGAAGCCAAGGCCGTTCTTGATGATCAGTTTGGCCTTGAGCAGCGCCTTGGCGTCGTCCGGGGTGGGCTCATAGGTATGGGCGTCGGCGTCGGGGCCGACCATGTTGCTGATCTGGATGTGATCGCCACCGATCTGGTGGGTGATGTCATCGAGAATGCTGAAGCTGGTGACCACCTGGAGTTTGTCGGCGGCCTGGGCCGTCGATAACGCCATGACGAAACTGAACAGCACGAATAGAGCGCGCATCGGGAAACACCTCATTGGGATGACAGCGAAGGCGGGCGGCGCAGCAAGCCGTGCACCGGACCGAAGACCACGGACAGCAGGTACCCACCGCCAGCCACCAGCACAATCGCCGGGCCGCTGGGCAGTGAGTAGTAGAACGACAGCAACAAACCGAACCACACCGACAGGCATCCCAGCACCGCCGATATTGCGATCAACACCGGCAGGCGCCGGCTCCAGAACCGTGACGCGATGGCCGGCAGCATCATCAAGCCCACCACCATCAACGCGCCGATGGCCTGGAAACCGATCACCAGGTTCAGCACCACCAGGGTCAGGAACAGGCCGTGGGCCAATGGGCCGAGGCGGCTGACGGTTTGCAGGAAGAGCGGGTCGAGGGTGTCCAGCAGCAAGGGTTTGTAGATAAACCCCATGGCGATCAGGCTGAAGCCGGAGACCCAGAGCATGCCGGTCAGGGTGGTTTCGTCGACGGCCAGGGCCGAGCCGAACAGCAAGTGCAGCAAATCCAGGCGCTTGCCGGCCAGGCCCAGGATCAGCACGCCGGCGGCGAGGGAGATGGGGTAGATGGCGGCGAGGCTGGCGTCTTCGCGCAGGCCGGTGCGGCGCGTGATCCATGCCGACAACCCGGCCATGCTCAGGCCTGCACCGAGGCCGCCGATGGTCAGCGCGGGCAGGCTCAACCCGGCGAACCAGAAGCCCAGCGCGGCGCCGGGCAGGATGCCGTGGGCGACGGCGTCACCGATCAGGCTCATGCGCCGCAGGATCAGAAACACCCCCAGCGGCGCGGTGCTGCAGGCGAGCACCAGACCGCCGATCAGTGCGCGGCGCATGAACACGAAATCGAGAAACGGCATCCACAGGTGGGCGGTGAAGTGCATCAGGCCACCTGCATGTGCGGTTGCGGGCGGATCAGTTCTTTGCTCGGCCCGAACAGGCAGCCCGTGGTTTTGATCTGCACCACTTGCTGGGTGTGCTGGCGCACCGAGGCCAAGTCATGACAGACCACGACCACCGTGCGGCCCGCGTCATGCCAGGCGTGGATATGCTTCCAGCATAAGGCCTGGCCATCTTCGTCGAGGGCGGCGTGGGGTTCATCGAGCAGCAACACCGGCGCTTCGGCCAGGCTCATGCGGGCGAGCAAGGCGCGTTGCAGTTCGCCGCCGGACAAGGCCATCAACGGGCGCTGTTCCAGGCCGCTGAGGCACCAGTCTTCCAGGACGGCGTGCAGGCGTTCGCTGCGTTGTTGCGGCGTGAGTCGGGTGCCCCAGAAACCGGCGGCGACCAGTTCTTGCAAGCTGATGGGGAACTGCCGGTCGAGGTGCTGCTGCTGAGGCAGGAACGACACGCCGCCACGGCGCGGAACGTCCACCGTCACCTTGCCCGACAACGGTTTCTGCAGGCCGGCGATGACTTTGAGCAGGCTGCTTTTGCCGCTGCCGTTGGCGCCGATGACGCCGGTGAGGCTGGCTTTTATCAGGGTCAAATCCATCGCTGGGGTCAGTGGTTGGCCGGGGGCGCCCCAGCGCAACGCGGTGCAGGTAATCATGCGGAGTGTCTCGTCCAGCGGCTTTCAGCCACGGCATCGTGCGCGTGCAGGCTTTCGGCGTGGATCACTTTGAGGTGGAAGGCTTTGACGGCATCCGAGCGTTTCAAGGCGAGGTTCAGGCGGCGGGCGGCGTCTTCGCAGAACATCAGGTTCTGCCCGTTGGCCAGGGCGAAGGCTTGTTCGTCCGCACGTTTCACCGCAGTTTGCACGGCGGTACCGAGGGCGGCCTCGGCGTCGTTGATCAGCTCGACCAGGGCCAGTTGGTCGCCTTGCAAATGCACGTGCAATTGCGCGCTGCTGCGCTGGCTGTGAGGCGTGGCGACGATGCCATTGGCGCTGCCGAGCCAGGCCAGCACGTCTTCATGCCGCAAGGGTGTGTTGCCGAAGTCCTGGAGAAATTGCTGCTGAATCAACTGCCTGGCGAGGGCAGCGGAGCACGGGCAGGTTGAGGAGTACGCCACGTCAATTTTTAGTTCCACGTGGAACATCTGCTTTTCCAAACGCGCTTCGATACTGACCGGATAGGCTTTCCAGCCAGCCAACGGGCTGACCAGCGCGGGGCGTTTCAGCAGCAGATCGGTGTGGATGCGCAGGTAGGCGTTCTTAGATAAATCTTCATGACTGTCGAGAAAACGCTGCAGTACATTGCGCAGAAGTGCAGGCGTGAGCGGCTGTTGGTCGAGCATCTCCAGCGCCAGGTACAGGCGTGACATGTGAATGCCACGGGCGGTGCCGTCGTCCAGGCTGACGCCGGCATCGGCGGTGGCGCTCAGGCGCTGGCCGTCGAGGAGGATCGGCAGGGCGATGCCGCACATACCCACCCAGTCGAGTGGCAAGGCTTGGCGTGAAGCCTGCGCGGCGATATCCGGCAGAGTCAGCGCATTCATGGGCAGGTCCATCGTTGGAAATAAAAAGACATGTTATATTATAACCATTGAGTCGACGATGATTTTTCTTCTCCCGCCTTTTTTCAGTCATGTCGAGTAAGGACGCTCCTCTATCTGCGGTATTTGTCATGCACAGACGTCAGCTCCTGAACCTGCTCCTGGTCAGCCCTCTATTCACTTTGCCCTTTGCCGCGTCGGCCACGCAGATTCGCAACGCACGCCTGTGGCGCTCGGACGACAAGCTGCGGCTGGTGTTCGACCTCAGCGGCCCGGTGCAATACAAGACCTTTTCCCTCAGTGCCCCCGAACGCGTGATCATTGACCTCAGTGGCGCCGGGCTCAGTGGTGATTTCTCGCAATTGATGTTGAAGGGCAGCGGAATCAGCTCGATTCGCTCCGGGCATTTCGGCAAGGGCGATACGCGCATCGTGCTGGACCTGGCCGCGCCGATGCAGCTCAACAGCTTCCTGTTGCCGCCCCAGGACGGGCAAGGGCACCGCCTGGTGCTCGATCTCACCAGCGCCACTCATGTACCTCGCCCGATAGCGGCTGAGCCCAAGGCGCCGATGGATAAGGCGCACCCCAAGCGCGACATCATCGTGGTGGTCGACCCCGGCCACGGCGGCAAGGACCCCGGTGCCATCGGTTCCAAGGGCCAGCGCGAAAAAGATGTGGTGCTGTCCATTGCCCAACTGCTGGCCAAACGCTTGAAGCGCGAAAAAGGTTTCGATGTGAAGCTGGTGCGCAACGAGGACTTCTTTGTGCCGCTGCGCAAGCGCGTGGAGATCGCCCACAAGCACAACGCCGACATGTTTATCTCGGTGCATGCGGATGCGGCGCCACGCATCACTGCGTCGGGGGCTTCGGTGTATGCCTTGTCCGAAGGCGGCGCGACTTCCGCCACGGCGCGTTTCATGGCGCAACGGGAAAACGGCGCCGACCTGCTGGGCGCCACCAGCCTGCTGAACCTCAAGGACAAGGACCCGATGCTGGCGGGAGTGATCCTCGATATGTCGATGAACGCCACCATCGCCTCCAGCCTGCAACTGGGCAGCTCGATCCTGGGCAGCCTGGAAGGCATCACCTCGCTGCATCAGAAGCGCGTCGAACAGGCCGGGTTCGCGGTGCTCAAATCACCGGATGTGCCGTCGATCCTGGTGGAAACCGGGTTTATCTCCAATGCACGGGACAGTGCGCGGCTGGTCACCGCGCGGTATCAGCAAGCGGTGGCGGATGGCTTGTTCGAGGGCCTGAAAAAATACTTCCAGAAGAATCCGCCGATGAACAGCTACATGGCCTGGGTCCAGGAACAGAAGAACGGCCAGGCCTAGCAGCCGGTCATCCGGTTGCAGGTGAACTTGGCGCTGGCGCCACCGGAGCTGGAGAACCGGTTGATCGTGGTCCAGCCCACACGCCGGGTGTAGCCGACCCACGCTTCACCGTCCGACGCCAGCCCGGTGAAGAACGTCAATTGCCCGTAGCGGCTGTTGGTCTGCGCCCAATAGCGTCTGCCGATCGCCTCGAAACCGCGCAGGTACGTGGTGGTGCCGACCGTCGCCACGCTGTAGGCATTGCCCAGTGGGTCCACACAGGCGAGCAGGTTGGCGCTGCGCGTGCAGTTGGCCAGCAGACTCGGAACCTGGGCGCAGGCCGGGCCTGCGGCTACCAATAACAGGGCGCACACCAGGTATTTCATAGGGTTTCTCGGAGTCGGGAAGGGCTTAAGCATTGCGCCCTTCGTCGTGACGAGCAAGGGGGGATTGGCTTATTTGTATTGTTATACTATAACATTAAACAAAGCCTGGCTTGACCGGGCAGCCTGATGAGAATGACCTGATGCCCAATCGCCTTCCCGTTACCGTGTTGTCCGGCTTTCTCGGCGCCGGTAAAAGCACGCTGCTCAACTATGTGCTGCGCAACCGCGACAACCTGCGCGTCGCGGTCATCGTCAATGACATGAGCGAAATCAACATCGACGGCAGCGAGGTCCAGCGCGACGTCACCCTCAATCGCGCCGAAGAAAAACTGGTAGAGATGAGCAACGGCTGCATCTGCTGCACCTTGCGTGAAGACTTGCTCGAAGAAGTCGGAAAACTCGCCAAGGAAGGTCGGTTCGATTACCTGCTGATCGAATCCACCGGCATTTCCGAACCGTTGCCCGTGGCCGAAACCTTCACCTTCCGTGACGAAAACGAGCAAAGCCTGGCCGATATCGCCCGCCTGGACACCATGGTCACCGTGGTCGACGGCGTGAACTTCCTGCTCGACTACCAGGCGGCGGAAAGCCTCGCTTCACGCGGCGAAACCCTCGGCGAAGAGGATGAGCGCTCCATCACGGACTTGCTGATCGAGCAGATCGAATTCGCCGATGTGATCCTGATCAGCAAGATCGACCTGATCAGCAGCCACGAACGTGCAGAACTGATGGCGATCCTTGAACGCCTGAATGCCCAGGCGCAAATCATTCCAATGGTCATGGGCGAAGTGCCGCTGGACAAGATCCTCAATACCGGCCGCTTCGACTTTGAACGCGCCGCCCAGGCCCCGGGCTGGTTGCAGGAATTGCGCGGTGAGCACGTGCCGGAAACCGAAGAGTACGGCATCGCGTCCACCGCCTATCGGGCCCGCCGTCCGTTTCATCCGCAGCGCTTCTTCGACTTTATCGACCGCCCGTGGGTCAACGGCAAACTGCTGCGTTCCAAGGGCTTTTTCTGGCTGGCGAGCAAGCACCGGGATGCGGGCAGTTGGTCACAGGCGGGTGGGCTGATGCGCCATGGGTTTGCCGGGCGCTGGTGGCGTTTTGTGCCGAAAAACCAGTGGCCCCAGGACGAAGAAAGCGTCGCCGCGATCATGGGCAACTGGCAAATGAGCACCGGCGATTGCCGCCAGGAATTGGTGTTTATCGGGCAAAACATCGACTTCGCGCAAATGCGGGCCGAGTTGGACGCGTGCCTGCTCACCGACGAGGAAATGGCCCTCGGCGTCGAAGGCTGGAGCCTGTTGGCTGACCCGTTTGGTCCTTGGTATGAAGAGGCGGCCGCCTGATGCTGGCACCGGCCATTCCGCTGCGCGCCGTGGTCCGCCAGACCCGCGGCGACACCCCGCTGGCGCTGTCCGACATCCTCGAAGACGGCGTCAACCTGGCGCTGTGGCAGCGCCAGTTACCGTTGCACATCGCCGAATTCGGCGCCTTGCTGGTGGCGCTCAATGAGCCGTTGGCCGAATCCCTGGTGATCGAGCTGAACAGCGAAGACGACGCGCCGAACTTGCAGGAATTGGCGCCCGGTTGTCGCGATCTTGAAGGCTACGAAGGCTTTATCGCCGATGTGTCGTGGCTGGTCAGCGCCTTTGCCTGCCTGCTTGGCGCCAAGCGCATCGGCGTGCGCCTGCGGCTGTTGGACAAGGCCATGTGCCCGCGTTTTCACGTGGATCATGTGCCGGTGCGGTTGATCACCACCTATGCCGGTATCGGCAGCCAATGGTTGCGCGAAGGCGTGATGGACCGTCGCACATTGAGCCAGCCGGAGGCCGAACCTACCGAACGCATCGAGCAGATTCATTGCGGCGAAGTTGCCCTGCTCAAAGGTACCAAATGGCACGGCAACGAAGGCTACGGCCTGATCCACCGCTCGCCGGCCCTGAAGGCCGATGAACGACGCTTGATCCTGACGCTGGATTGGCTGGCATAACCGGGTAGGATCAAGCTCTCTACACGGTCCGAATGATGCCTCTCATGCTGCAGAATATTCCCACCCACGTGATTGCCGGGCCCTTGGGCGCCGGCAAGACCAGCCTGATCAAGCACCTGCTCGCCCAACGCCCGGCCAACGAGCGTTGGGCTGTATTGATCAACGAGTTCGGGCAGATCGGCCTGGATGCCGCACTGTTGACCCTGGATGACGACGGCATTGCCCTGGGTGAAGTCGCCGGAGGCTGTTTGTGCTGTGTGAATGGGGCGCCGTTCCAGGTAGGACTCGGGCGCTTGCTGCGTAAAGCCAGGCCTGATCGTCTGTTTATCGAGCCCTCGGGCCTGGGCCATCCGGCGCAATTGCTCAAGCAACTGCGGGAAGCGCCGTGGCAGAACGTGCTGGCGGTTCAGCCCTGCGTGCTGGTGTTGGATGCCCAGGCCCTGGCGGCGGGCAAAGCCTTGCCGCCTGCGCAGCAGGAGGCGCTGAGCAGCGCCGGGTTGTTGGTCTTGAACAAGGATGAAACGCTGGACGCCTTGCAGCGCCAGGCGATCGAGCGGCAGTTACCCGATTGCCCGTTGTTCTGGACGCATCAGGCGCACCTGCCTCTGCAACGGTTGCCCGGCTTGGGCGCGCAGGCTGGAGCGGCTGTGGATAACTTCGATGCGCCCAAAGGCCTGGCGCAAATGCCGGCGATCTGGAGCGACCCCATGCAACCGATCTGCTTGAGCCAGGCCCAGGAGGGAGGCTGGAGTATTGGTTGGCGCTGGCACCCAAGCCAGCAGTTCGATCCCGGGCGCCTGTCTCAGTGGCTGCAAAGCCTTGAGTGGCGCCGCGCCAAGCTGGTTATCCACAGCGTCGGAGGCTGGGTTTCGTGCAATGCGGTGGATAACAGCGCTATCACCTGGCAACCCAGCGAATGGCGGCGCGATTCACGTATGGAGCTGATCTTCAGCACGCCCCAGGACGTGGCCACCTTGCAGCGTGCGCTGGCGGCCTGCCGTCAGTGACGATTCTTGGTGGCGTGGTCCTGGCGCCATTGGCTGAGCTCGATCACTTCGGCGCTGGGCAGCGGCGTCTTGATCTCGAACGGGTAGGGCGCCAGTTCGATCTGCGCGCTATGGGCGCCGAATTGGGTGATGGTTCCCGGATGACGGGCGTCTCCGGTGACGGTGAATTCGAAATTGTAGACCCGCGCCAGGCGCCGCCGACCGCTGGCATCCTTCACAAAGCCGATGCGCTTGAGTGCGACCGCACCGTCGAGCAGTTCGATATCGAGCTTGGCGCAATGTTGCTTGACCCGCTCCAGCGCACGTTCGCGCAGGCCGTGGTTGTGCCACACCCAGGCGGCGCCGGTCGCCAGCAGCATCAACACGAAGATATTTCCCAGGGTCAGCATGCGAAAAACTCCAACAAAGTGAGAGCAGCTTAACTGTGTCGCCGGTCTGTCGTACAGGATGCGTTTGGTCGCATACTGCGCGGCCAGAATTTCAACGGCTTTACGGAAATCTCCTGCATGAAACGCACACCTCATCTGCTTGCGATCCAGTCTCATGTGGTCTTTGGCCACGCCGGAAACAGCGCCGCCGTGTTCCCCATGCAGCGAGTCGGGGTGAACGTCTGGCCGTTGAACACGGTGCAATTCTCCAACCATACCCAGTATGGCCATTGGGCCGGTGAAGTATTGGCGCCGCAGCAGATTCCGGCCTTGATCGAAGGCATTGCCGCGATCGGTGAATTGGGCAACTGCGACGCCATCCTGTCCGGCTACCTCGGCAGTGCGGATCAGGGCCGGGCGATCCTCACCGGTGTGGCGCGCATCAAGGCCATCAACCCCAAGGCGCTGTACCTGTGTGACCCGGTCATGGGCCACCCGGAAAAAGGCTGCATCGTGCCCCAGGAGGTCAGCGATTTCCTGCTGGATGAAGCCGCGGCCATGGCCGATTTCCTGTGCCCCAACCAACTGGAACTGGACAGCTTCGCCGGGCGCAAGCCGCAATCACTGTTCGACTGCCTGGCGATGGCCAAGGCGTTGCTGGTGCGTGGGCCGAAAGCGGTGCTGGTCAAGCACCTGGATTACCCAGGCAAGCTGCCGGATGGTTTCGAGATGCTGCTGGTGACGAACGAAGGCAGTTGGCACCTGCGTCGCCCGCTGCTGGCGTTCCCGCGTCAGCCGGTGGGCGTGGGCGACCTGACCTCGGGCCTGTTTCTGGCGCGGGTGCTGTTGGGCGACAGCCTGCTGGCGGCCTTTGAGTTCACCGCAGCGGCGGTGCATGAGGTGTTGCTGGAAACCCAGGCCTGTGCCAGTTATGAACTGGAACTGGTGCGCGCCCAGGACCGCATTGCCCATCCTCGCGTACGGTTCGAGGCCACGCCGATCAGCCTGTAACCCCACAAAACCCAATGTGGGAGCGGGCTTACACTTCGAGACTTATGGCGCGTCGTCCTTGATTTCCTGGTAGCGCTTCTCCAACTCCTGGCGAATCTGCCGACGTTGCTTGGCCTGTACGAACCGGCGCTTGTCTTCACTGTTGTGCGGTTGCAGCGGTGGGACAGCCGCCGGTTTGCGCTGGTCGTCCACGGCCACCATGGTGAAGAAGCAACTGTTGGTATGGCGTACCGAACGCTCGCGGATGTTCTCGGTGACCACCTTGATGCCCACTTCCATCGACGTATGGCCGGTGTAGTTGACTGACGCGAGGAAGGTCACCAGCTCACCGACATGGATCGGCTCGCGAAAAATCACCTGGTCCACCGACAATGTCACCACATAGCGGCCGGCATAACGGCTCGCACAGGCATAGGCCACTTCGTCGAGGTACTTGAGCAGGGTGCCGCCGTGGACATTGCCAGAGAAGTTGGCCATGTCGGGGGTCATCAATACGGTCATCGACAGCTGGGCATTTCCGGGTTCCATAACACACTCACGGTCTGTAGGCATTGGTTGGGGTGCACCTCTGCGGGTGCTGGAATCTTTGCAGCGTCATCCCTAACGGGACGCCGGCGGGCGGCTTGCCGTCACGCGTGCAGCGATCTGTTTCCATATATTGCACCGGCTTTTCGGCAGAAGTCGCGGTGTTAACCTTCAAAAGCCCGTTTCGGGGCATTTTCTTACGATCAAGGCAGACTTTTCCTTCCGCACTTTGCGACCGTACAAAGGCGCGTGCAGAAGTGGGAAAAGCCCCAGTACCCTCAAGGAGCCCCTCGCCATGCACGCCATCAGCTTTATCCAGGATCTGGCCGTGATCATGCTGGTGGCCGGGGTAGTCACCGTCCTGTTTCACCGCCTCAAGCAACCTGTGGTGCTGGGGTATATCGTCGCCGGCTTTATTATCGGCCCTCACACCCCGCCGTTCGGCCTGATCCACGACGAAGACACCATCAAGACCCTGGCCGAGCTGGGGGTGATCTTCCTGATGTTCTGCCTGGGCCTGGAGTTCAGCCTGCGCAAACTGTTCAAGGTCGGCGCCACGGCGTTTATAGCGGCCTTCCTGGAAATCGTCCTGATGATCTGGATCGGCTACGAGATCGGCCGCTGGTTCGACTGGAACACCATGGACTCGCTGTTCCTCGGCGCCATCCTGGCGATTTCCTCCACCACCATCATCGTTAAGGCACTCAATGACCTGAAGATGAAAAACCAGCGCTTCGCCCAGCTGATTTTCGGTGTGCTGATCGTGGAAGACATCCTCGGCATCGGCATCATCGCCTTGCTGTCGAGCATCGCCGTCAGCGGCACGGTCAGCTCCGGCGAGGTGTTCTCCACGGTCGGCAAGCTCTCGCTGTTCATGATCGTCGCGCTGGTCATCGGCATTCTGCTGGTGCCGCGCCTGCTCGCCTATGTGGCCAAGTTCGAAAGCAACGAGATGTTGCTTATCACCGTGCTGGGCCTGTGTTTCGGCTTCTGCCTGCTGGTGGTCAAGCTGGAATACAGCATGGTGCTGGGCGCGTTCCTGATCGGCGCGATCATGGCCGAATCCCGTCAGTTGATTAAGATCGAACGCCTGATCGAGCCGGTTCGCGACATGTTCAGCGCCATCTTCTTTGTCGCCATTGGTTTGATGATCGACCCGCAGATCCTGCTGCAATACGCCTGGCCGATCGCGGTGATTACCGTGGCGGTGGTGCTGGGCAAGATGCTGTCCTGCGGTCTCGGCGCATTTATCGCGGGTAATGATGGCCGCACCTCACTGCGGGTGGGCATGGGGCTGTCACAGATTGGTGAATTTTCCTTCATCATCGCCGCGCTGGGCATGACCTTGCAGGTGACCAGCGACTTTCTCTATCCGGTGGCGGTGGCCGTATCGGCGATCACCACGTTGCTCACGCCGTACCTGATTCGCGGTGCCGACCCGCTGTCGTTGAAGATTGCCGCCATGATGCCCAAGCGCATGAGCCGGGTATTCGGGATGTATGGTGAATGGCTGCGCAGTATTCAGCCTCAGGGCGAGGGCGCGATGCTGGCGTCGATGATCCGCAGGATCATCCTGCAAGTGGGGGTGAACCTGGCGTTGGTGGTGGCGATCTTCTTCGCCGGCAGCTATTTTGCGGCGCGTATTGGCGGGTATCTGGAGGGTTGGATCGGTGATCCGAGCTGGCAGAAGGCATTGATCTGGGGGGGCGCATTACTGTTGTCGCTGCCGTTTCTGATTGCGGCTTACCGCAAGCTCAAGGCGCTGTCGATGCTGCTGGCGGAGATGAGCGTGAAGCCGGAAATGGCCGGGCGGCATACCCAGCGTGTGCGACGGGTGATCGCCGAGGTGATTCCGATCCTGTCGCTGCTGGTGATTTTCCTGCTATTGGCGGCGTTGTCGGCCAGTATTCTGCCGACCAACAAGCTGCTCGTGCTGATCGCCATAGTCGCGGCGGCGGTGGCGGCCGTGCTTTGGCGCTGGTTTATCCGCGTGCATACGCGGATGCAGGTCGCGTTGCTGGAGACGCTGGATAACCACAAGGATACGCCGGAGCATTGACGGCAGGCTGGCCTGGCGTATTCGCCGTGGCGAGCGAGTTTGCTCGCCACATACACAGGTCTCAGCTTTCCAGCCAGACGTCCCGCGCCCAGTGCCACACCGATTCCCAGGTTTCTTCGACGACGATTTCTTCTTCGCCGGACCACAACACCACGGTGCCGTCTTCTTCGACGCAGTAGTAGTCGTCGCCGTCCTGGCAGATCGGGATCATGCTGCGATCGACGCCGGCATCCCATGCGTTGGCCGCCACATCGGGCAGGTAGGTGTGGGACTGCGGGTCAGTAACGGTCACCGGCTCCAGGCTGCCGTACACCACATCGCTAACGTGCAGTAGAAATTCGCGGAAGACATACGGGATATCGATGAACAGTTGTTCTTCGATCTCCACCAGTTGGTCTTCGTCAGGCAGTTCCAGAGGAACCGGGACCGGTTCGTTGGCTTCACGCAATTGTTCGATGACTTCTTCCACGGCCGGGATCCTCTTGCTAGATGGCGCGGTTTATAGGGGCGTTTTATACAGTAGCTTGCTGTAAGTGCAACCGTGAAATAGAAAACCCCGGACAGGTCCGGGGTTTTATTACAGCTTGCTCAAGCGTGGGTATCAGCCGTTCTGGCGGATACCGGCGACCAGCCATGGCTGGTTGTCGCCCTGGGCACGCTCCATGTTCCAGCTTTCGCTGAACACTTCGCCCTGGTCGAAACGCGAAGTCTTCGACACACCGCTGAAGGTCAGGGTGGCGATGGTCTTGTCGGCGCGATCATCCACACCTTCCAACTGCACGCGCAGGTCGTCGATGTAGGTCGACTGGAACGCGTCGCCCAGGTCGGCGCGTTCGCGCTTGAGGAACTCCAGCAATTGCGGGGTCACGAACTCGGCGATCTTGTCCATTTCGTTGGCGTCCCAGTGTTGCTGCAGGGACTGGAAGTGGCTGCGGGCCGCTTCGACGAAACGCTCTTCGTTGAACCAGGCCGGTGCGTTGATCACCGGGCGGGCGGCGGCAGGGGCTGCCGAACCACCGAAGATCGAACCCATGACTGGCTTCTGCTCGAACACTTCACGCTGCATCGGCGCGCCGGCTGGAGCCATGTGCTCCTGCTGCTTGCGACGACGGGCGGCGATAAAGCGGAAGATCAGGAAAGCGATGACTGCCATGATCAGGATGTCGAAGATCTGCATACCCTGGAAGCCGCCGCCCATGAACATGGAAGCGAGCAGGCCACCGGCTGCGATACCGGCCAGAGGGCCCAGCCAGCGCGAAGCACCGCCGGCCTTGGCAGCAGCGCCAGCGGCACCGGCTGCGCCTGCAGTAGCGGCAGCACCGCCGGCACCGGCGGATGGGGCCATTTGGCTGGTCTGGTGAGTCGGTGCCGAGCCCATGCTTTTGCCGCCACCGAAGCGCTTGGCGTTGGCGTCGAGGCTCATCGTCAGGCCGATGCACAACGCCATGGCGATGCTAAGAAAACGTTTCATAAAGGGAATTCCCATTTGTGGATTGCACGCGCGCCATGTTGCACAGGTGGAGTGACAGTGGCTAGCGGCATAATGTTTCGGGCTTTTGCGTAAGACAGAATCCGAAGGGTCTGTAGGACTAGTTACAGATATTGGCCCGCACGCGTCAAAAACAAGGGTGGACGCGAAACCTTCATGCTGACCCCTCCCCTGTACAGAGGGGAAGGGGTCAGCGCGTCAGACCGCTTCGAGCTTCGCGTAGCCCATCATCAGCCATTTGCTGCCTTCGGCGAAGTTCACCTGTACCCGCGCCTGGGCGCCCGAACCTTCGAAGTTGAGGATCACCCCTTCGCCGAAGATCGCGTGCTTGACCTGCTGGCCAAGGCTGAACGGGGTTTCCGGAATCTCGGAGCCGGCAAACAGGCTGCTGGAGTTCTGCTGCTGGCCGCCGCCGAACGGGCGGCTGACGCTGTTGGACAAGCGCACTTCCTGGATCAGCCCCTTCGGCACCTCACGTACGAAGCGCGACACCTTGTTGTAGGTCTCGCTGCCGTACAGGCGTCGGGTCTCGGCGTAGGTCATCACCAGGTTCTGCATCGCCCGGGTGATGCCCACGTAGGCCAGGCGCCGTTCTTCCTCAAGGCGGCCGGGCTCTTCCAGGCTCATCTTGTGGGGGAACAGGCCCTCTTCCATGCCCACCAGGAACACGTACGGAAACTCCAGGCCCTTGGCGCTGTGCAAGGTCATCAACTGGATGCTGTCTTCATGCTCGTCAGCCTGGGTATCGCCGGCTTCCAGCGAGGCGTGGCCGAGGAACGCCGCCAGCGGCGTCAGTTCTTCGTCTTCTTCGGTGTTCTCGAACGCACGGGCGGCGCTGACCAGTTCCTCAAGGTTTTCCACCCGAGCCTGGCCTTTCTCGCCTTTTTCCGCTTCGTGATAGGCGATCAGCCCGGATTGCTCGATCACGGTCTGGGTCATCAAATGCAGGGGCATGTCCGCGCATTTGGCCGCCAGGTTCTCGATCAGTTCGACAAACACACCCAGCGCCCCGGCAGCACGGCCGGTCAGGCCTTTATTGGCGATCAGCAAGCGCATGGCTTCCCACATCGACACATCGGCATGGCGCGCATGGTCGCGGATCGCTTCAACGGTTTTTTCGCCGATGCCGCGGGCCGGGATATTGATCACCCGCTCCAGCGCCGCATCGTTGCCACGGCCTTCCAGCAGGCGCAGGTAGGCCATGGCGTTCTTGATTTCGGCGCGCTCGAAGAAGCGCTGGCCGCCGTAAATGCGGTACGGGATGCGCTCGCGCAGCAAGGCCTCTTCCAATACCCGCGATTGGGCGTTGGAACGGTACAGGATCGCGATATCGCTGCGCGCCAGGCCGGTTTTCAACGCGCTTTCGATGGTTTCCACCACGTAGCGCGCTTCGTCGTGCTCGTTGAACGCCGCGTACAGGTTGATCGCTTCGCCTTCGCCGCCGTCGGTCCACAGCTCTTTGCCCAGGCGCCCGGTGTTATTGGCGATCAAGGCGTTGGCGGCCTTGAGGATACCGGCGGTGGAGCGGTAGTTCTGCTCCAGGCGGATGGTGACCGCGTCCGGGAAGTCTTCGGAATACTGGTAGATGTTCTCGATTTTCGCGCCGCGCCAGCCATAGATCGACTGGTCGTCGTCGCCCACCACCATCAGGCTGTCACCGCCCTTGGCCAGCAGGCGCAACCAGGCGTACTGCACGGCGTTGGTGTCCTGGAATTCGTCCACCAGGATGTGTCGGAAGCGTTTCTGGTAATGGGCCAGCAAGCCTGGATTGTCGCGCCACAGGTCGAGGGCGCGCAGCAGCAGCTCGGAGAAGTCGATGACGCCGGCGCGTACACAGGCGGCCTCGTAGGCTTCATAAATGCTGCGCATGGTGGCCAGGAACAGGTCGCCGCTGGCCTGGATATGTTGCGGGCGCAGGCCTTCGTCTTTCTGGCCGTTGATGAACCATTGCGCCTGGCGCGCCGGCCAGCGCTGTTCGTCGAGGCCCAGCTCGCGGATCACGCGCTTGACCAAGCGTTGCTGGTCGTCGCTGTCGAGGATCTGGAAGGTCTGGGCAAGGCCCGCTTCCTGCCAGTGCGCCCGCAGCAGGCGATGCGCCAGGCCGTGGAAGGTGCCGACCCACATGCCGGCCGGGCTGATGCCCATCAACTGCTCGATGCGGTGACGCATCTCGGCAGCGGCCTTGTTGGTGAAGGTCACCGACAGGATGGAATGCGGGGACGCGTTCTCGACCTGGATCAACCAGGCGATACGGTGCACCAGCACTCGGGTTTTACCGGAACCAGCACCGGCCAGGACCAACTGACGGCCAACGGGGGCGGCTACGGCCTGGCGTTGGGCATCGTTGAGGGAGTTCAGCAGAAGGGAGAGGTCATCGCGCATCGGCGCATTCTATGGCCCCCGGGGGAGTGGGGCAAATCTCAATGCCCGGTGGTCGACGGAAAAAATCCGCGGCCATCGGCAGCGGGTGATTTTTCTGTCAGGGCTGATGACCGGTTGGTCATGGGCCACAGGCCGCGCAGCGTCTTGCTCAAGCCGTCTGGCCCAAAGGTTTGCGCGCCGCGACGCGGATTTTTTATGACAGGGAGCAGTTTGGCCCGAGCGCTTGCTTGTGTATGCTCCGTCGACGTTTCGGGCTCACCATTATAAGAACACTGCCTATGACCCTCAGCACCGACCTGTTTAGCCCCACGGCGGCGCCCGCGCAGGTTATCCGAAATAAGTACGCTACCGAGATGGCGGTCGAACGCACGCGTCTGCTTTACCAGGGGTCGCTGCTGCCGACTTTATTGATGCTGGTAAACGGCCTGGTCTGCGCCTGGTTGATCTGGAACCCCAAACACTACCTGCTCGACAGCATCTGGCTGGTCTGGCTGCTGACCCTGGTCGCGTTGCGCGTGATCCAGGTGGCGGCCTTTGATTCGGCTATGCCCAGCCGCCAGGCCCAACCGATCTGGCGGCGCATGTTCATGCTCGGCTCGGCGGCCAGCGGCCTGACCCTGGCCACCGCCGCCATTGCCCTGGTGCCGGTGGACAGCTTTACGCAGCAGGCCTGGGTGTTCGGCCTGATCGGCGCGGCGACGTTGTCTGCCAGCGTCGCCTACGCGGTCAGCCTGTCGGCGTTCCTGTCATTTGCGCTGCCGTGCCTGGTGCCGGCCATCGTCTTTCTCTTCTGGAACGGCGCCGCGCAACAACAGGGATGGGGCGTGCTCGGCCTGATCCTGCTGGCGTCCCTGAGTGTGGTGGCGTGGCAGGTCAACCGCCTGATCCAGCGCGAGTTGTTGCGCCGCTTCCAGAACCAGGCGTTGATCGAACATCTACAGCAGGCGCAACAGCGCAGCGAGCAGTTGAACCAGGATCTGTTGCGCGAAGTCGAGCAACGTTGCCAGGTCGAGCAGGAACTGCGTGAAGCGCAAATCGGCCTGCAGGACCGCGTGGCGCAGCGCAGCCAGGAGCTGGACGCCGCCAGCCTGGCCCTGAATAAAAGCGAGGCGCGCCTGGCCATGGCCCTGCAAGCCAGCGAGCTTGGCCTGTGGGACTGGAACCTGCAGACCGACGAAGTCCACCACACCCAGCTCAAGGAGCTGTTCGGCCTGGAGCCCGAGTACGTCACGGCGATGCTCGGCCACCTCAAGCCGCGCCTGCACCCCGATGACCTGCCGTTACTCAAGCGCGCCCTGGTGGAGCACCTCAAGGGCCGCAGCGACGACTATCAAGTGGAGTACCGCGTGCGCCATGGCGATGGCCACTGGGTGTGGATCGAAGACCGCGGCCGCGCCGTGGAACGTACGCCCAGCGGTCGCGTAACGCGCATGCTCGGCACGCGCCGCGATATCAGCGCGAGCAAAGTGTTGGAAGAACAGCAACGCCTGGCCTCGACCGTATTTGAAGCGGCCAGCGAAGGCATTGTGATCCTGGACCCGGATTACGCGCTGATCGCTGTCAACCAGGCCTTCAGCCGGGTCACCGGCTTCGATATCGACGACATGCTCGGACGCAATGTGGTGGAACTGCCATGCAGCCGCGATGCCCGGCGCCACTTCCCGGTGATCCGCCAGGCGCTGCTCAGCCATGGCACCTGGCAGGGCGAACTGGTGGAAACCCGCAAGAACGGCGAGCTTTACCCACAGTGGCTACAACTGAACGTGGTGCGCGATGTGCGCGGAAACGTCAGCCATATCGTGGGTTTTTTCGCCGATTTGTCCGCGCGGCGTGAATCCGAGGAGCGCATGCGCTACCTCACCCACTACGACGAATTGACCGGCCTGGCCAACCGTTCGCTGTTCCGCGAACGGCTGCGCGAAGCCCACCAGCGCGTACGCCAGGGCGGGCGCAGCCTGGCGTTGCTGCACATCGACCTCGACCGCTTCAAGTTGCTCAATGACAGCCTGGGTCACGAAGTCGCTGACCAGTTGCTGCAAAAGATCGCCCGTCGCCTGATCAATGCCTTGCCGGAGGCCGACACCATTGCGCGGCTGTCCGGCGATGAATTTGCGGTGCTGTTCGACGCCTACGGCAACCTGTCGAGCCTGGCGCGGGTAGCCACGCGGTTGCTGGCCAAGCTGCGGGTACCGGTGACGGTGGACGGGCATGAACTGGTCGTCAGCGCCTCGATAGGCGTGAGCCTGTTGCCGGACAATGCGCGGGAAATTTCCGCACTGGTCAGCCAGTCGAACATGGCCATGCAACACGCCAAGCACCTGGGCGGGAATAATTTCCAGTTCTACACCGACAGCCTGCAAGCCAGCACCCTGGAGCGCTTGCAGCTGGAAAACCATCTGCGCAAGGCCATTGATGAGCGCCAGCTCACGGTGTTCTACCAACCGAAACTGTGCCTGGCCACCGGCAAGCTGAACGCGGCCGAGGCGCTGATCCGTTGGGAGCATCCGCAGTGGGGTTCGGTGCCGCCGGGCGACTTCATCGGCCTGGCCGAAGAAACCGGCCTGATCGTGCCGCTGGGCGAATTCGTGCTGCGCCAGGCCTGCTGGCAGGCGTGTGAGTGGCAGCGCCAGGGGCTGGCGCCGATTCGGGTCTCGGTGAACCTGTCGGTGCATCAACTGCGTCAAGGCAAGCTGGTCAGCCTGGTGCGCCAGGTGCTGGAAGAAACCGGCCTGGACCCGCAATACCTGGAGCTGGAACTGACCGAAAGCCAGTTGCTCGACAGCGTCGAACACATCATCGCCACCTTCCAGCAACTGCGCGACCTGGGGGTGAAGCTGGCCATCGACGACTTCGGCACGGGTTATTCGTCGCTCAGTTACCTCAAGCGCATTCCCGTGGACTACGTGAAGATCGACCAGAGCTTTATCCGCGGCCTCGGCGAGGGCCGCGAAGATGCGGCGATTACCCGCGCGATCATTGCCATGGCTCACGGGCTGTCGCTCAAAGTGGTGGCCGAAGGCGTGGAAGATCAGCAGCAGTTGGATTTCCTCGAAGGGGAGGGCTGCGACGAGGTGCAGGGCTATTTGATCAGCCGGCCGATGGAGGCCGAGGGGTTGGCAGATTTGTTACGGGAAAATGCAGATTTTCCTTAGCAACGTGCCCTCAGCCCCTGTGGCTACAACATGGCCCCCCTTAGATTCAAAGGCGATCAGGGCGATTTAGTGATGCATCGGACGGGCAAAACGGCAATTCTTGTAGTATAACTACAAGCTTGCTACATCCCTGGCACTTGCCAATCACAAGAGTCCTGCCCTTTGAACCTGTTGCAACATATCGCCCAGTCGCGTCACCTGTTACGCAAATCGGAACTCAAGGTTGCCGATCACGTGCTGCTTGATCCTGCGGCTGTAATGCACAGCTCCATGGCTGATCTGGCCCACAGCGTGGGTATCAGTGAGCCGACCATCGTGCGCTTCTGCCGTGCGATTGGTTGCTCCGGGTTTCAGGACTTGAAACTCCGGTTGGCGCAAAGCCTGGCCGCCGGTGCGAGTTTCGGACAGTTTGCGATTCACGAAGACGATTCCGTCGCCGACTACAGCCTGAAGATCTTCGACACCACCCTGCACACCCTGATGGAAGTGCGTGAGAAGCTCGACCCGGTGGCGCTGCAAAAAGCCGTGACCGCCATGTCCCAGGCCCAGCGCGTCGAGTTCTACGGCTTCGGTGCCTCCGGTGCGGTGGCGGCGGACGCCCAGCACAAATTCTTCCGCCTGCTGCTCACCGCCGCCGCCTACAGCGACCCGCACATGCAGGCGATGTCGGCGGTGACCTTGAAGCCGAGCGACGTGGCCATCTGCATTTCCCAGTCAGGCCGCTCCAAGGACCTGCTGATCACCGCCAACCTGGTGCGTGAAAGCGGCGCCACGCTGATTACGTTGTGCCCGAGTCAGACGCCGTTGGCGGAACTGTCCACGGTCAACCTGGCGATCGATGTGCACGAAGACACCGAAATCTATACGCCGCTGACCTCACGCATCGCCCACCTGGTGGTGATCGACGTGCTGGCGATGGGCGTGGCCATGGCGCGCGGACCGAGCCTGGTCAACCACCTCAAGAGCGTCAAGCGCAGCTTGCGCAGCCTTCGTCTCTCGCCCAAATCCGTCAAAGCCCTCGACGACTAAATGTGTGGGGCTTGCTCCCGATGACAGTGTGTCAGTCACTGAGTGCGTCGACTGAACCACCGCTATCGGGAGCAAACCCCCACACATTTGCATGTCTCACCGATCCAGAAGATTCATCGTCCTGTAACCCCCACGCCGCCAAACCGTCATCCCTCGCGCTCACTCTGAACTCCCGTACTCGCATTGGGAGACTCCAAATGGCCCGGCCCTACGAAGACAGCAACAGCTCCGTCAAAACCCGTCGTCAGCAGGAAGACCAGCGCCGCATGGCGTTCCGTCGCGCAATCGAAGATCGCTGTGATCAGCGCCAACTGCTCCAGAGCATCACGGACTACCCCGAACTGCACTGGCAGGCACCCGCGGCTGCCCAGCGAAGCGCTCAGCCAACGCGCTGATCTGCAGCCGCTCGCTGCGGATAAAGCCCAGGAACGCATGGGCCACCGGTGACAGGCGCTTGGCCTTGGCTTGCACCAGGCACCAACTGCGGTACAGCGGCAGTTCTTCCACCGGCAGCTCCTTGAGCCCGCCGGTGGCCAGCTCCAGGTTGACGGCGTGGCGCGTCAGCAAGGCCACGCCCAATCCGGCGCATACGCACTCGCGTTGTGCCTCGGCCGAAGCCACTTCCACCGTTTGGGTGAAGTGCACGCGCTTTTCCTTGAAGTACTCCTCGCACGCTATCCGCGTCCCGGAACCCGGCTCGCGCAGCAGCAGGGTGTAAGGTTCCAGATCCTTGAGGTGCAGCGGTCCTTGATGACTCAGCGGGTGATCCGCCGGCGCCACCGCCACAATCGGGTTGTTCAGGAACGGCAGGAATTCCAGGCCCATGTCCTGAGGCACCATGGACATGATCACCAGGTCGTCGCGGTTGTCCGACAGCCTGCGAATCACCTGGGCGCGGTTGACCACGGTCAAGTGCAGTTGCACTTCCGGATGCTGGCGCTTGAAGGCGGCGAACAGGTGGGGGACGAAGTATTTGGCGCTGGACTCCACCGCCAGCTTCAACTGGCCCTGTAGCGAACCCTGCATGTCCGACAACTGCATATCGAGGTTTTCCAGACGCCCGAAGATGTCGCGGCTGGCCCGCTGCAAGGCTTCGGCGGCTTCGGTCATATAGAGTTTTTTGCCGACGTAATCGAATAACGGCTGGCCGACCAGCTCTTCCAACTGCCGAATTTGTAGGCTGACAGCCGGTTGTGTGAGAGACATTTCTTCGGCCGCACGGCTGTAGGAACGTAAATCACACACTTCATTGAAGATCTGCAATTGACGCAACGTCATACGCATCAATGACTTACGCATTATTTTAAGCCTCCCGCCCCAGGTCGTCCGGCCAACTATAAGTCTTTACTTATGCACGACCCAATAATTATTGATTTTTGTTAATCCCTTCACGGGCTTAGTGTGTGCCTCGCGACTGGCTTGAAACATTTAGTCACGCGCCGACCCGGGTCTAGCGGGTCGAAGAACGCAGCAATCGGCTCAAGGGAATTTCCAAGTGATAAAAAAGATCCTGATCGCCAACCGTGGTGAGATTGCCGTACGAATCGTGCGCGCTTGCGCCGAGATGGGCATTCGCTCGGTCGCGGTCTATTCCGACGCCGACCGCCATGCATTGCATGTCAAACGTGCGGACGAAGCCCACAGCATCGGTGCCGAGCCCCTGGCCGGTTACCTGAACCCGCGCAAGCTGGTGAACCTGGCGGTGGAAACCGGTTGCGATGCGTTGCACCCCGGCTACGGTTTTCTGTCGGAAAACGCGGAACTGGCAGACATCTGCGCCGAACGTGGGATCAAGTTCATCGGCCCGTCGGCTGAAGTGATCCGCCGCATGGGCGACAAGACCGAAGCGCGCCGCAGCATGATCAAGGCGGGCGTCCCGGTCACCCCCGGCACCGAAGGCAACGTCGCCGACATCGCCGAAGCCCTCACCGAAGGCGACCGCATCGGTTACCCGGTGATGCTCAAGGCCACCTCCGGTGGTGGCGGTCGCGGCATTCGTCGTTGCAACAGCCGTGAAGAATTGGAACAAGCCTTCCCCCGGGTGATTTCCGAAGCCACCAAGGCCTTCGGTTCGGCGGAAGTGTTCCTGGAAAAATGCATCGTCAATCCCAAGCACATCGAAGCGCAGATCCTCGGTGACAGCTTTGGCAACGTGGTGCATTTGTTCGAGCGCGATTGCTCGATCCAGCGTCGTAACCAGAAGCTCATCGAAATCGCCCCGAGCCCCCAGCTGACCCCTGAACAGCGTGCCTACATCGGCGACCTGTCGGTGCGCGCCGCCAAGGCCGTGGGTTATGAGAACGCCGGTACCGTGGAGTTCCTGCTCGCCGAGGGCGAGGTGTACTTCATGGAGATGAACACCCGGGTGCAGGTGGAACACACCATCACCGAAGAAATCACCGGGATCGACATCGTCCGCGAGCAGATCCGTATCGCTTCGGGCCTGCCGCTGTCGGTGAAACAGGAAGACATCCAGCACCGTGGTTTCGCGTTGCAGTTCCGCATCAACGCCGAAGACCCGAAGAACAACTTCCTGCCCAGCTTCGGCAAGATCACCCGTTACTACGCGCCCGGCGGTCCCGGCGTGCGTACCGACACGGCGATCTACACCGGCTACACCATCCCGCCGTTCTACGACTCCATGTGCCTGAAACTGGTGGTGTGGGCGTTGACCTGGGAAGAAGCCATGGACCGCGGCCTGCGTGCCCTGGATGACATGCGCCTGCAAGGCGTGAAGACCACCGCCGCCTACTACCAGGAAATCCTGCGCAACCCGGAATTCCGCAGCGGCCAGTTCAACACCAGTTTCGTGGAAAGCCACCCTGAGCTGACCAACTACTCGATCAAGCGCAAACCCGAAGAGCTGGCCCTGGCCATCGCCGCCGCCATCGCCGCCCACGCAGGCCTGTGAGGAATATAACAATGAGCAAGAAGATCTTTGTCACCGACACCATCCTGCGTGACGCTCACCAATCGTTGCTGGCGACCCGCATGCGCACCGACGACATGCTGCCGATCTGCGACAAGCTCGACAAAGTCGGCTACTGGTCCCTGGAAGTCTGGGGCGGCGCAACCTTCGACGCCTGCGTGCGCTTCCTGAAAGAAGACCCGTGGGAGCGCCTGCGCAAACTGCGCGCCGCGTTGCCTAACACCCGCCTGCAAATGCTGCTGCGCGGCCAGAACCTGCTGGGCTACCGCCACTACAGCGACGACGTGGTCAAAGCCTTCGTCGCCAAGGCCGCCGTCAACGGTATCGACGTGTTCCGCATCTTCGACGCCATGAACGACGTGCGTAACCTGCGCGTGGCCATCGAAGCGGTGAAAGCCGCCGGCAAGCACGCCCAGGGCACCATCGCCTACACCACCAGCCCGGTGCACACCATCGACGCGTTTGTGGCCCAGGCCAAGCAAATGGAGTCCATGGGCTGCGACTCGGTGGCGATCAAGGACATGGCCGGCCTGCTGACCCCGTACGCCACCGGCGAACTGGTCAAGGCGTTGAAGGCCGAGCAAAGCCTGCCGGTGTTCATCCACTCCCATGACACCGCAGGCTTGGCCGCGATGTGCCAACTCAAGGCCATCGAAAACGGTGCCGACCACATCGACACCGCGATCTCCAGCTTCGCCTGGGGCACCAGCCATCCAGGTACCGAGTCGATGGTCGCCGCCCTTAAAGGCAGCGAATTCGACACCGGTCTTGACCTGGAACTGCTGCAGGAAATCGGCCTGTACTTCTACGCCGTGCGTAAGAAGTATCACCAGTTCGAAAGCGAATTCACCGCCGTCGACACCCGTGTGCAAGTCAACCAGGTACCGGGCGGGATGATTTCCAACCTGGCCAACCAGTTGAAAGAGCAGGGTGCGCTCAACCGCATGAACGAAGTGCTGGCCGAAATCCCACGGGTGCGTGAAGACCTCGGCTTCCCACCGTTGGTGACGCCGACCTCGCAGATCGTCGGCACCCAGGCGTTCTTCAACGTGCTGGCCGGCACGCGTTACAAGACCATCACCAACGAAGTGAAGCTGTACCTGCAAGGCGGCTACGGCAAGGCGCCGGGCAAGGTGGACGAGAAGCTGCGTCGCCAGGCCATCGGCAGCGAAGAGGTGATCGACGTCCGCCCGGCCGATCTGCTCAAGCCGGAAATGACCAAGCTGCGCGGTGAAATCGGCGCGCTGGCCAAGTCCGAAGAAGACGTGCTGACCTACGCCATGTTCCCGGACATTGGCCGCAAGTTCCTCGAAGAACGCGAAGCCGGCACCCTGACGCCGGAAGTGTTGCTGCCGATCCCGGAAGCCGGCGGCTTGGCCCGTGTCGGTGGC
Organism: Pseudomonas sp. MPB23; assembly: GCF_046605395.1. Lineage (NCBI taxonomy): Bacteria > Pseudomonadati > Pseudomonadota > Gammaproteobacteria > Pseudomonadales > Pseudomonadaceae > Pseudomonas > Pseudomonas sp. MPB23. The sequence goes on from NZ_CP176771.1 coordinate 934,480, forward strand.
GAAGGCGTGCCGACCGAGTTCGTCATCGACGTACACGGCGAAAGCTACCGTGTCGACATCACCGGTGTCGGCGTGAAGGCTGAAGGCAAGCGTCACTTCTACCTGTCGATCGACGGCATGCCTGAAGAAGTGGTGTTCGAACCGCTCAACGAGTTCGTCAGCGGCGGCGGCAGCAAGCGCAAGCAAGCCACCGAGCCGGGCCATGTGAGCACCGCGATGCCGGGCAATATCGTCGACGTGCTGGTTAAGCCAGGTGACGTGGTCAAGGCCGGCCAGGCGGTACTGATCACCGAAGCGATGAAGATGGAAACCGAAGTGCAGGCTGCGATTGCCGGCAAGGTGACCGCCGTTCACGTGGCCAAGGGCGACCGGGTGAATCCTGGCGAAATCCTGATTGAGATCGAAGGCTGATACCGCCTTCGACATAACCGTTTAATCCTCGGGGGAGCAGGTGCTCCCCTTTTTTTGCCTGGAATTTACCCCGGCCACTAGATCAGCGAATCAAGGTCCCGCACATAAGGCTTGATGCGGGTACCCGCAAGCATTTCCTCGACGCGGTTCGGCTCGGGAATCATTGCAATCTGCACCTGCTGGGTGTTCTCGCGCTGGTCTTTCCAGCGCGCCAACGCGACGTCAAAAGTGGGCGACTGCGCCGCGCTGCCGTACACATTGGCCAGGGTCAGTTTGGTTGCGTTCAGCAGACTGAGGCGTTGCAGCGAGGCGACAAGCTTGCCCGACTCGCGGGACAAGTCCGCCTCCGCCTGCAGGTAGTCGGGGTCGTTGAGATCCCGCTGGCTGTTGTGCATGTGCCAGGATTTATCCTGAACCTTGGCGCGCATGGCCTTCAATGCCTTTTCCAACAGGGCGTATTCACGGTCAGTGACCAGCGTCCCGCGGGTTTCCTGGGTTTGCTGCCAGCGTCGCAGGGTCACCCAGGACAACGGGATATAGGCGCCCGGGATGCTGTGGTCGCCCAGGCTCATGAGTTGGGTGATCCAACCCTCGCGGTAGGGCAGGTCGCCATCCTGGGCCAGCGCGCGGGTGCAGGCGGCTTGCTCGATGGAGTCGCAGCCCGGCTGCCACAGAATCGATGACATTTCCTTCGGGTTGAACGGCACGAGCATGAAGTGATGCAGCTTGCCGTGGTGTTGATAAGGCGCGCCGCCGACGCGCACCAGGCCGGCGACGAAGATCAAGGCGCCCAGCACCGGGTTGGTAATGAACAGGGACTTGAACCCCGGGATCCAGATGTTTCGTCGTGCATTCATCCACGGCGCGGGGACGCTGGGGATCATGTCGTTGTTGTTCACCGTGCGGTGGTGCGCCAGCGGTTCGGCAGCGGCGACGAAGGTGGCATCGCCGGCGCGGGGGGAGCCGTAGGTGTAGAGGAGGATGTCGTATTTCTGAGCTTTATCGCATCGCAATGCTTCCGCCAGCAGCAATGCAATTGCGCCACCGAGGCTGTGGCCGCTGATGATGATTTTTTGCCCGATATAAAATCGAAAAAGATAGTCTTGGACAAATTTTTTCAACGCCTTGTAGGCCTCGTAAAAGCCACGATGAACTTTGCCTTGTCCCTCTTCAAAAGGCACTTGTTCCGCATCCAGGTCACGCCACCAATCGGCCAACTCCAGGGTGCCACGGATGGCGATCAGAATGACCTCATCGTGATGGGTGATGAACGCCTGTGTGCTCTTCGCGCTCAGCCAATGGGTGCTGGTGTCATCGAAAAAGTGCAGCTTGGCGGGATGTTCCTGTTCTTCGCCCGGTTTGTTTTGCTCATACAGGGTGGGATCGAACGGCAAGATCTCGAAGCGTTTCGAGTAAGGCACTTCTTCGTAGAGGGGGTAATAGCGGTGAACTGGCGATTGGGAATTGTCCACTTTCCAGCTTTCCCGGAAGTTCGAAAGGGCTTCACCAAAGAAGTGACCGACGCTGGGGTCCAACGGAAAACTCACCCGGTCCACCGGGTCTTTGGCGGGGTGCTGGCCGAAATCGCAATAACTCAAGTTCGCCATGATCGCCAGTTGGTAGAGGTTCAAGGCACAGAACTTGTTGTCGGTCGAGAACATGGGCCGGAACGCCCGCAGTGGGCGCACCTGGAGCACAGTGTGCCGGTTCGATAACAGCCCGACACCGAACGTCACGACGGGTTCGGGACTGAACCTCAGCTCATTGAGCGCTCTTATCAGGATGTCCTCGGGCGGGTATTTACGGTCAACAATCGGTGGCGGTAGATGTGCGCTGTGTTTGACCAGGTCTCGCACTTCGACCTGGATGAACTTATCTCCCGGTTTTAGCGCGGGGTTGTGCTCGCGAGGGAGCCCGTCTGTGTGAAAGAAGCGGGTTTGTTCGGCGCGAACTTGGAGTTCGGTGATGGGGAGTGGATAGAATTTTCTATCTACGATCTTTTCATACCAAGTATCAGCGCCACCTTGATATTTGCTATCCATCATTAATACGACAGGTCCCCGATAGCAGTTTTCAATTTTGGCAAACCCATCGGCATTCAACCTTCCCGTATAACGTTGCTCTGCGCTGTCTTGAAGGGTATAGGCAAGGCCGGCATAAGGTTTGCCATCACCGAACTCATCCACCAACTGAAAACTAATAAAGTGACCGTTTAATGGGCAGGCCAACATCTTTCCGTTAAAGAATGGCCTATCCTCATCTTCCATAGGTTTATATCGGCTCATTTTTTAATGTCCTTTATTCAGTGCAGTTGGGGTAGACGGTGCAGTCACGTCCGTCAGGCATTTTGAAATCAGTGAAAGTTGGCGGATTTTGGCAGCGGAACGTTTCCTTGGTTTCGATACAGGGCTTCCAGCCTTTAGGTGTTTCCAGCCATGACCGCCCAAAATACGGCTCTTCCTCTTTCGCCTCCGTCAGTACCAACTTCACGGTCCTGCCCGCTAACCCTTCGCGCAGCATCGATCCACCCGCCAGGCGTTTCTGGACGACGCCATTCGCGTCGAGTGCCCGGCACTGGAGGATTTTGACGATATACCGATGCGGTCCCATCGTGCGAAACAACCACTGGCACTGGCCCTGAAAGACCAGTGGTCCCGACGCGGGAAAAGGGCGAGTTGTTTCAGTGGGTTCATCGCGGATGGATAGCGCGCCACTTTCCAAACTCATGTCCAGTTCCCGCTTGCCCCATTGCCCTTCGATATTCAGCACAACGCTTTTCAATACCCTGGAGCACCCCTTCACCCTTGCTGTGAGTGGCAACTTGAGTTCAATCAGTTGTGTGCCCTTGGGTTGTTCGCTTTTGACCACTTTATGCCCCGGACACGACTCGCCCGAGGCGGCGTCGTAATAGGTGGTGGCACTTATCGTGAAGTTTTCCGGTAACTCGGCCTGGAAGTTAAAACTTTCGGTTGGCAACAGTGAGCAGCCTGAAACGGCCCAGGCCATTGCGCTTATACATACGGCTCGCAGGCATTGGCGAGTAAAGTGTTGCATGTGTTTCATATTGATTTTTCTCCTGGTGCGCGCTTATACGAGCTATTGTTTTATGTCCCTATTCAGTGCAGTTGGGATAGACGGTGCAGTCACGGCCGTCAGGCATTTTGAAAGGTACGAAATCCGTAGTTTTTCCATGGCAAAACCCATAAAAATCGTTGGGTCCTTTACCCATGCAACGCTTCCAACCCGCTGGGAACTTAACCCAACTATCACCAAATGCCGGCCGTTCCTCTTTCGCCTCCACCAGCACTAACTTCACGGTCCTGCCCGCTAACCCATCGCGCAGCATCGATCCACCCGCCAGGCGTTTCTGGACGACGCCATTCGCATCGAACGCCCGGCACTGGAGGATTTTGACGATATACCGATGCGGTCCCATCGTGCGAAACAACCACTGGCACTGGCCCTGAAAGACCAGTGGTCCCGTCGCGGGAAAAGGCTGAGTTGTTTCAGAAAGTTCATCACGGATTGATAAACCGGCAGAGTCCATATCCATATCCAGTTCACGCTGCCCCCATCGCCCTTCGATATTCAGCACAACGCTTTTCAACACCCTGGAACACCCCTTCACCCTTTCTGCGAGTGGCAACTTGAGTTCAATCAGTTGTGTGCCCTTGGGTTGTTCGCTTTTGACCACTTTATGCCCCGGACACGACTCACCCGAGGCGGCGTCATAATAAGTAGTGGCACTTATCGTGAAGTTTTCCGGTAACTCGGCCTGGAAGTTAAAACTTTCGGTTGGCAACAGTGAGCAGCCTGAAACTGCCCAGGCCATTGCGCTTATACATACGGCTCGCAGGCATTGGCGAGTAAAGTGTTGCATGTGTTTCATATTGATTTTTCTCCTGGTGCGCGCTTATACGAGCTATTGTTTTATGTCCCTATTCAGTGCAGTTGGGATAGACGGTGCAGTCACGGCCATCAGGCATTTTGAAAGACTCAAGGAACTTGTATGGCTCGGTGCAGTACTCTTCGTTATTCGTTCCCCACAAACCAGTGCAGGGTCTCCAGCCCTTGGGCGTTTCGAGCCACCAGCCTCTGTAATAAGGCTTCTCCTTCTGCGCGACACTAAGCACCAGCTTCACGGTCCTGCCCGCTAACCCTTCGCGCAGCATCGATCCACCCACCAGGCGTTTCTGGACGACGCCATTCGCGTCGAGTGCCCGACACTGGAGGATTTTCCTGATAACCCGGTTCGGTCCCGAGGTGCGAAACAACCACTGGCACTGGCCCTGAAAGACCAGCGGCCCCGACGCGGGAAAAGGGCGAGTTGTTTCAGTGGGTTCATCGCGGATGGATAGCGCGCCACTTTCCAAACTCATGTCCAGTTCCCGCTTGCCCCATTGCCCTTTGATATTCAGCACAACGCTTTTCAACACCCTGGAACACCCCTTCACCCTTTCTGCGAGTGGCAACTTGAGTTCAATCAGTTGTGTGCCCTTGGGTTGTTCGCTTTTGACCACTTTATGCCCCGGACACGACTCGCCCGAGGCGGCGTCGTAATAGGTGGTGGCACTTATCGTGAAGTTTTCCGGCAACTCGGCCTGGAAGTTAAAACTCTCGGTTTGCAGGAGTGAACAGCCCGAAACTGCCCAGGTTATTACGCTTATACATAAGAGCCGCAAGCCCTTTAATCCGTTGCGAACAGAAGGGGCCTGCTGCGTGAAGTGCACAGGAGGGTCAGGCGCAAACATGGGCTTATCCTTAAGACGAAAGACTAAACAAAATGTGAGGCCAGAGCGGTGTCGGCCTTAAGCGTGTTTAAACATGCGAGCACGCTAGCAAAGGAGAAAAACAGATTGATGCAGGAAAGGCCTCGAAAGTGCGTATGAAACTTCCGCAATCCAAAATGTTTCTGGGCTGACTTTTGTGCGGTGATGACCCATAGGCGGCTTTGCACGTTTTTTGCGCAAGCGACGACGGTTGGTCAGAAGAGAATGAGGGTTAAGCAGGGGGCCTCTGGTGTGACCCCTGGTCAGGCCAGACAAAAAAGCCCGCATCGCTGCAGGCTTTTGGGTCCGGCTGTTCGGGTGGTTCGACGCGTCAGAACGCCATGGCCCACTGCCCCATCACGCCCTGGTTGCGGCTCTGGCTGCCGAACTCGGCGGAGTAGGCCAGGCCGACGCTGTGCTCGGCTGACAGTGCCACGTCCAGGCCGGTGCGCAGCGCCAGGGTGTTACGGTCCAGGGGCGTGCCGCCGATGGTGAACTCACTGTTGAAATCCTCGCGTTTTTCCCAGGCGAAGGACTGGCGCACGCGGCTGTCGACGTTCCCGTACAGGTGTTTCCAGTGCGTGCTCAGGTGCGGTTTGAGGACCATTTGGTTGCCCAGCGTCACGTCGTGAGCCAAGCGAAGGCCGAAGGTGCTGCTGAGGTTCTGTTGGGTCTGTGCGCCGACGTTCAGTGCGCTGTAGCCGCCTTTTTCCTGAAAGCGGTCGCGCTGATAACGCTCAAAGCCCAGCCCGGCAAAGGGCTCGGCGCGCCAGCCGGCGGTGTTCACCTGATAGCCCAGTTCGGCGAAGGCGTTTTGGCTGCGGGCTTTGTATTGGCCCGTGAGGTGTTCGCGCTGATCGAGGAAGTCGAAATCCACCGTGCGTTTGTTTTGCCCGCTATGGCGGCTGTAAAGCGCACCCAGGCGCAGCGCCAGCGGGCCGTCCAGGCGCGCGGCATAAGCGCCCACGTGCCAGCTGTCCAATTCGCCCTTGAAGCGCCTGGCGCTCAGGTCGCCGCCCGACTTGCCGCCCACCACGCCGATTCGCCAGGCGTGGTCGATGGCCCAGTCGGCACCCAGCAACAGGCCTTGGTGGCGTTGCTTCAAGCCAGCGCTGCCGTGTTGCGTATCGAGGGTGCCGGCACTGCCCAAGGCCTGCACCCACACGCGGGCGGCCTCGTCGCTGGCGTTATCCAGTTGGCGGACGGCCGACAGCAGGCCGGAGGTCAAGGGCTTCAGGCTGTTTTGGGTGGCGGTGCCGAGGTTGGCGTTGTGGCTGCCCGCCAACTGTTCAAGCAGCGCACCCACGCGGCCTGGCTCCAGGCTGGCCAGGTATTGGCCGTAATCCTCAAGCTCGTCTATTACCCAATCGCTCAGTTCGTCCGAGGTCAACAGATCATCCACCGCAGCGTCCAGCACACGGGCGACGCTCAGGCCGTTGCGACTCGTCGCGCGGTCGGCGAAGTAGAAGTCCTCAGGTGCTGGGGTGGCCGGCTCGAAATACCTATTTTCACTGGGCACAGCCAACTGTTCGAGCCATTCGCTGTCGGGCTCCATGTCGCCTCGCGCCTGGGCGTATTGAGCGCCAGCGGCGCCGAGGGACAGGGTGATGGCGAGTGCGAGTTGTTTCTGTAGGAGCGGCATGTAAACCCACCTCTTGATGTATGAGGTGGGGGAATTTAGCCGGGCTGCGCGGGGATAAATGTCAGGGCAAGCATCCCTTGCTCGCGGGAGAAGTCTCTAGTCTGCTGCGATAAAAAACTCAGTGGCCTGTGCACGTTAAAGTGGCGGTTGGCTGCCATTTTCCGGGCCCTCACCCCCGTTTTACATACCCCTTGCCATAATGGCGCTCCATACGTGCCTGGATCAGTTCCAGGCCCAGGGACAGCACCCAGTAGATGATCGCGGCCGTGGTGAGCATCTCGATGTAGCGATAACTCGAGCGGCCGTAGGACTGCGCCAGGAACATCACTTCCCACACGCCCATCACCGAGATCAGGGACGAGTCCTTGAGCATGGAGATGAACTGGTTGGTGGCGGGCGGGATGATGGTGCGCATCGCCTGGGGCAGGGTGACGTGCCAGAAGATCGCACTGTCGCGCATGCCCAGGGCCAGGGCGGCTTCGCGTTGTCCGTGGGGGACGCCCAGAATGCCGGCGCGGAAAATCTCGCTCAGGTAAGCGCCGTAGTTCAGCGACAGCGCGATGATCCCGGCGACGATCGCCCCTGGCACCAGGCCCAGTTGCGGCAAACCCAGGTAGATCAGCAGGATCTGGATCAGCAACGGCGTGCCGCGGAAAAACGACGCGTAAAAGCTGGCGATGCCAAAGGCCACGGCGCTTTTCGACAAGCGCCCCAGGGCGGTGATAAAGCCCAGCACCGACGAGGCGGCCATCGAACACAGGCACAAAAACAGCGTCAACGCCGCGCCTTGCAGGAAACCGTTGGGCGCCAGGTGCACGCCGACCAGGTTGGGCAGCTTGTCGAGGATGATCGAGAACTTCAGGTCAAAGCTGAGGAAGAAGCTGGCGAACAGGGCGAACAATGCCGCCCAGGTCAGGTAGAGCCGCGTGCGAAAGCCCAGCAGTCTCTGCAGCACGGGTGGTTTGGACGGTGTCATTGGCTGATGTCGGCGCCGATCCATTTCTGCGACAGCGCGCTCAATGTGCCGTCCTTTTTCAGTTGGGCAAACACTTCACGCACTTTGCCGTCCCATTCGGCGTCGCCTTTTTCGATGGCCACCGAGTTGGGCTCGGCGTAGAGCGGCTCGCCGGCGAGCTTGAAGCGCGGGTCCTGATTCAGACGCGGCTGGGCGGTGACCAGGTTGGTGAGGATGGCGTCCAGGCGCACGCCGGCGCCCAGGCCGAGGTCCTGGAAGGCGACGTTATCGGTGTCGTACGGGGCGATCTGCACGTTCTCGAACGGGTACTGAAGCTGCGTGTCTTCAGCGCCTTCGATCACCAGGTTCTTGTTCAGGTAGCTCTCATAGCTGGAAGCGCTGGTCAGGCCGACCTTCTTGCCGCTCAGGTCTTTTGCGCCGTGGATGCGATCATCCTTGGCGTTGACCACGATCACGGCCGGAGACGCGTAGTACTCCACCGGGAAATCGAACACTTCGGCGCGGGCCTTGCTCGGGGTCATGGAGCAGATGCAAATGTCGTAGCGGCCACTCCAGCGCCCGGCGGCGATCACGTCCCAGGACGGGGTTTCCAGACGCAGCTTCACACCCAACTTTTGCGCCACGGCCTTGGCGACATCGACGTCGAAGCCGTCGAGCTGGTTTTGCTCGTTGAGAAACGAGAACGGCGGGTAGCTTTCCATCAGCACGCCCACCAGTTCTTTCTTCTTCTCAATCCGGTCCAGGGTCGCGCCACCGAAGGCTTGGGTGGAGGCAGCCAGAATCGTCAGGCCCAGGGCCAGTAGCGGTTTAAGTTTCAAAGTGGACACCCGAATAAAAAAAGAAGTTGTTATGAACCGAATGGAACGTATTAAATAGTTATAAGAACGACTCTCATAGTGAGTTATTTTCATAAGCTTATGAGTAAAAAGTATATGGGCGCAAAAAGCACAGTCATCCTGGACGGCGGCATGGGCCGTGAACTGCAACGCCGCGGTGCGCCCTTCCGGCAGCCGGAGTGGTCGGCGCTGGCCTTGAGCGAAGCGCCGCAAGCGGTGGAGGCGGTGCATGCGGCCTATATCGACAGCGGTGCCGACGTGATCACCAGCAACAGTTACGCGGTGGTGCCGTTCCATATCGGTGAGGCGCGCTTCGCTGCCGAAGGCCAGGCCCTGGCGGCGCTGGCGGGTGAATTGGCGCGTCGTGCGGTGGATGCCAGCGGCAAAGCCGTGCGGGTGGCCGGTTCGTTGCCGCCGTTATTCGGCTCGTATCGCCCCGACCTGTTCGAGCCCCAGCGCGTGTCGGAGCTGCTGACACCCCTGGTGCAAGGCCTGGCCCCTTATGTCGACCTGTGGCTGGCGGAAACCCAGAGTTCGATTGCCGAGGCACGGGCGATTCATGCCGGCCTGCCACAGGACGGCAAGCCGTTCTGGCTGTCGTTTACCTTGAAAGACGAAGACACCGACGACGTCCCGCGCCTGCGCTCCGGCGAGCCGGTGGCGGACGCGGCCGAGGCGGCGGCGCAGTTGGGCGTGCAGGTGCTGCTGTTCAACTGCAGCCAGCCGGAAGTGATCGGCGCCGCGATCGACGCCGCCCGCCAGACCTTCGAGCGGCTGGGGGTGGCGATCCACATCGGCGCCTATGCCAACGCCTTCCCGCCACAGCCCAAGGAAGCTACGGCCAACGATGGCCTGGACCCGCTGCGCGACGACCTCGACCCGCCGGGCTACCTGCACTGGGCGGCCGACTGGCAGGCGCGCGGCGCCACGCACCTGGGCGGTTGCTGCGGGATCGGGCCGGAGCACATTGCGGTGCTGGCCCGGCAGCTCGGTTAAGCCTCAAGACGCCTGGCGGCGACACTCCGCCAGGCTCTTCAACTGCCCGGAACCGGCCTGATTGGCCTCGGACAGCCAGGCTTCAAACCCTGCCTCCACCGTCGGCCATTCCACGTCGATGATCGAGTACCACGCCGTGTCGCGGTTCTGCCCCTTGACCACCATGTGCTGGCGGAACACCCCTTCAAAACTGAATCCCAGGCGTTCGGCCGCGTATTTGGAGCGGGCGTTGCCGTTGTTGCACTTCCATTCCAGGCGACGGTAGCCCTGCTCGAACGCGTACTTGGCCAGCAGGTACACCGCCTCGGTGCTTTTCGGCGAGCGCTGCATCGGTGCGCCGAAGGTGACGTGGCCGATTTCGATGCGGCCCTGGGCCGGAACGATGGACATCAGGCTGAGGATGCCTTGCACCTCGCCGCTGGCGCGGTCGATCACACTGAAAAAATACGGGTCGGTATGGGCTGCGTGGTTGTTCAGCCAGGCATCGAACGCGGCGCGTTCGGCAAACGGCCCGTAAGGCAAGTAGTCCCACAATTTGGGGTCGGCGCCGGGGCCTTCGAGGGCTTGCCACAGTTGCTCGGCGTGGCGCGCCGGATCGAGTTTTTCCAGGCGGATAAAGCGCCCGTCGAGCCGTTCAGCCGTGGGCGCCGGGGCGCCTTTCCAGTCGGCGAGGGAAGTGGACATGCTGTGCTCCTTAAAGGCCTTTGCGAAATTGGATGAAACCCGGGCGTTCGGCGATGCGCTCATAGAGCTGGATCGCGGTGGCGTTGGTTTCGTGGGTCAGCCAGTGCACCTTGCAGCAACCGTCGGCCTTGGCGCTGGCGTAGACGAATTCGATGAGTTTGCGGCCGATGCCGGTGCCCCGTTGGGCCGGGTCCACCAGCAGGTCCTGCAGGTAGCAGGAGTTCTCGATGCTCCAGTTGGAGCGGTGGTAGATGAAGTTGACCATGCCCACCGCCTTGCCGTCTTGCCAGGCCAGCGCTGAATGGGTCGGCTCCTGAGGATCGATCAGGCGTTGCCAGGTGCTCTGGCTCACCGCGTCCGGCAGTTCGGTGTTGTAGAAGGTCAAATACGCCTGCCACAACGGCAGCCAGGCGGCGTGGTCGGCGGCGGTCACCGGGCGGATGTCGATCGGGCTCATGTGCAAGCTCCTTGAGGAATAAAGCGGGCGAGGGTCTGGTCGCGGACATCGGCGCTGGCGGCCAGACCTTCGCGTACGCCGGCAATGTCTGCCGCGCTGCGGTTCTGGCTGAGTTTGCGTTTGCCGATCAGGCGTTCGATCGGCAGGGCGAAGCCGACGATGGCCTTGAGCATGCCTTCAATGTAGTCGGCCGGGGCGTCGCTGACTTTCCACGGTTCGGCGCGCTTGCCTTCGTGGCGGTCGGTGAGGGCGCTGACCAGCCTGAGCAGACGCTCAGGGTCGGTGAACACCTCGGCGCTGCCGTAGGCGTGCACTGCCAGGTAGTTCCAGGTGGGTACCACTTTGCCGTGCTCGGCCTTGGCCGGGTAAAACGCCGGGCTGACGTAAGCGTCGGCACCGGCAAAGATCACCAGGGCTTCGCCGCCGTTCTGCAGCTCTTGCCACTGCCGATTGGCTTTGGCCAGGTGCCCGTAAAGCGTGCCGTTGGGGCCTTCATCGGGGTTGAGCAGCAGCGGTAGGTGGCTGGCTTGCAGGCCTTGCTCGCCAAAGGTCACCAGCTGTGCCAGGCGCGTGTGCTGGATGAGCTGCTGTAATTCGGGCAAGTCTTCGAGGGCAAAGGCGCGGGGTGTGTACATGGATATTTTCCTTGGCGAATGCCTGCATCCTAGGCAGGCTAATGGTCTGTTGTAAGAGCCATCTATGCCCAATTTCATAGGTCCAATATGTCGCCTGTCTCGCCGCCACTGTCCTTCAACCCTGCCGGTATCGAACTGGACCGACGCCAGGGCCTCACGCGCCAACTCTATGAAGCCCTGCGCCAACGGGTGCTGGACGGACGGCTGGTGAGCGGCACGCGCTTGCCAGCCAGCCGCGACCTGGCTGCGGCGCTGTCGATTTCCCGCAACAGCGTGGTGCGCGCCTACGACCAGTTGTACGCCGAGGGGTTTATCGAAGGCCGCGTCGGGGATGGCACCTACGTCGCCCAATTGCCCACCACAAAAAAACTATCCACAAAAGTATCCACAGGGTTACACACAGGCTTATCCCCAGCCTTATCCACAAATTGGTTGGATTTGCCGGTGAATTCGCCGCAGGAAGTTATCCACAGGGCAGCCTTGGACCGCCTGGAAAACAACCACCTGCCCCAGCCGCCGATGGGGCCGCCGAAGGCCTTTCGGGTGGGCGTGCCGGCCTTCGATCTGTTCCCGTTCGAGGTGTGGGCCAAGCTGAATGGGGCTTTCTGGCGTAAACCGGACTTGCAACAACTGTGCTACGGCGACCCGGCCGGGGAGGCGCGCCTGCGCGGGCTGATCGCGGCTTACCTGCGCAGTTCCCGTGGCTTGCAGTGCACGGCTGAACAAATTGTGATCACCAGTGGCGCACAGCAGGCCATCAGCCTTTGTGCACAGTTGCTGGTGGAGCCCGGCGACGGGGTGGCGGTGGAAAACCCCGGCTATCGTGCCGCGGGCCATGCGTTCGCCCTGGCCGGCGGGCGCCTGCATGGCGTGCCGGTGGACAGCGACGGCATCGACTGCCAGGCCCTCGACCGCTTGGGCGATTGCCGCCTGGCGTACGTCACCCCGTCCCATCAATACCCGCTGGGCGTGGTGATGAGCCTGGCGCGGCGTCTGGAACTGCTGGCCTGGGCCGAGCGCAAGGGTGGCTGGATCGTCGAAGACGACTACGACGGCGAATACCGCTACAGCGGCGCCCCCCTGGCACCGCTGGCGGCGCTGGATCGGCATGGGCGTGTGCTCTACGTCGGCACCTTCGGCAAGGTGGCGTTCCCAGCGTTGCGCCTGGGCTATCTGGTGTTGCCGCCGGGGCTGGTCGATGCGTTCTCCCAGCGCCGCGCCGTCGACATGCGCCATTCGGAAGTCAGCACCCAGGCGGTGATGGCCGAGTTCATGGCGGCCGGGCACTTCCAGCGGCATATCCGCCGTATGCGCCGGGCGGCGTTGAGTCGGCGCAATGCCTTGCTGGCCGGTTGGCCGCGCGGCCTGCCGGGGCTGGACGAGTTACCCAGCGTCGCGGCGGGGCTGCACATGACCGTGCGCGTGAACAGCCTGGCGCGCGAGCAGCAACTGCTGGAGCAGGCCCGCGCCGTGGGCGTCGAGGTCAACGGTTTGAGCAGTTACTGGCTGGCGCACTCCACCACCCCGGCGGATCAACGCGCCGGCCTGGTGCTGGGGTTCGCCGCCGTGCCTGAAGCCGCGATTGCCGACGCGTTGGCGCGGTTGCGCAAGGCCTGGAGCGTCGAAGAGCCGCCGGGTCAGTTGTCAAAAAACAGCGATCTGGCGAGTTTCGAGCCGATCTGACTGCGGTAAATCGCGATCTGGTCGCGGTCGTTCAACCCGGTGCGTTGCAGGCTTCCCCCTTGCTTCTGTTGTTCGCGCGTTTTCAGGTGCCCGGCCAGGTACTCCTCGGCGGCCGCTTGCGCCGAGGGGTAGTGAAAGTGGGCATACCACAGCACGTTGTGGGTTTGATGGTCACGTATCTCGTACTCATCCAGAAAGTCTTTGCCCGGTCCCTTCAAGCGCCGCCGGGTGACGACCTTGGCAATGCTCACCAGCCCCTGGTCGAACAGCCACTCCACCCGTGCCGCGGTGGGCGGTTGCTGCTTGGTCATGCTGATCCGGGTCGTCGTGCCCAGTTCATACAGGTGCTGCGCGGCGTCGTTGAGCTGCTTGTTGGTCGACGCCGCAGAAGGGCGATCGCTCTCGGTCAGATTGCGTTGGGTCAAGGCTTCTTCGATGCGGCTGACCGCGCGTTCCATGCGTGCGGCGTACTGATGGAACATCTCCTCGATTTCCACCGGAATGCGCCCGGCCTTTTTTGAGTGGCCCAGGGTCCGCAAGGTCGCGGCCGGTTCGTTCTGCAGCAACTGGTCGCCTTCGTTGAGGCTCACGTCGAGGTCGACCGCCTGGGAGGGGCGCGGCAGGGAAGGATGGCTGGCGCGTTCGACCCACACCCCAGGCTCTTTCTCATGGAAGGTCGCGATGACCTTGCCGGTCAGCGGCGCCTTGACATCCACCAGCCCGGCTTCGGCGGCGCGCGGCTCACCGACCACCACGCCGTTGAAGCGCGTCTTGATGATTTTGCGCTTGGGTGGCGACGCGGTCTTCGAGCTGCCGGGCTTGGGCTCCAGGGCTCTGCTTTCCCTGAGCAACAGGGCCAGTTCGCGAACCACCTGCTGGTTGAATTCGTCGATCTGCTGGCGCAGCGCCTCCAGGGGCTCGCGTTGCACCTGCTCGGGGTACTCGGCATGCAGGTCCAGCAGGCGCTGGTCGACGATGGCAAATTGATCGACCAGGCTGTTGAGCACCTCGATTCGGTCCTCCAACGAGCGGATGGCGCTGTCGGTCAGCGCCTGCGTGCAGCTTTGAATGGGCAGCTCGGCGGCTTCGACAATCGTGTCGATCAGGGCCCGTGCCGTCTCGAACGCTTCGCCGGCGCCTTCGCGGACGCACAGGTAGCGGGCCAGGGTGATTCGAAACGCTTTCAGGTCGCGCAACTTGAGCCTGGGCATGGCGTGCTGGGTGGTCTGGATGACCTTGTTGCCTTCGATGCCCAGTGTTTCCAGTTCGCGAAAACGGGTCTCCACGTATTCCATGCGCCGGATCATATCGGCCGTCATGTCCGACATGGCCTGGGCGGTTTCTGCCTGGGCCTTGGCATCGATGTCGGCGACCGCTTCAAGCGTTTGGACAGTGCTTTCCAGGGTTTCACTGAACAGCGGCAAGCGTTGGTTGATGGCGGAGCGCGTCAACAGCAGCTGTTTGTGCAGATAGTCGATCATGGAGCTTTGGTAGTTGGGCACGGTGTCGATGATGGCGAGCGACCTGAGCTGGCGGATCGGAACGTCGTAGTCCACCACGCGGGCGTCGACCTTGTCGATGAAGCTCTGGCGACGCGACTCGGTGGACGGGCCGGCCTCATCGCCTATCGACGCGTGTGCGCTGGCGATTTCCGACTGCTTGCCGCGCTCATCGGCATCGAACGCGTTGAGCTGCCGGCGCAGCTCGTCGATGCGCGACGCGTTGCGGGTCTGCACGGCCTTGCGCCGGTTTCTGAAGCCACCGCCGCGCAGGCGCAGGCGCGTGTCCACGAACCATTGGCCCGCTCGGTTGTTGAGCAGCACGGGGCCGATCCGCGTGCTGTCTTTGGGGTCGATGACGACCACACTATCGCCCTCGTCCACGCTGACCTCGAACCAGCGCGCACCGACCACGGCATACCATTTCCGGGCGCGCGGGTAGAGGTGCAGATAGATACCGGGCTCTGTGACCTGGGGCTCCAGGCCGGCGGGCCTGTCGATTTTGAAGCTGTCCAGCGTGGCCTCCAGGCTGGGACGGTCAGTGGGGATCGCGCCACGCACGTTCAGCAGGCCCTGGTGCTGGCTCGGCAACTCGGTGCCGGGTACATTCGCCTGCCGGGCCACGACGGTTTCGCTGGGCGACGGCAGATTATTTTCGGCCGGCTCGACCGCTGGCGATTCTGTTTCCAACCCGGTTTTTTCGCTGGGTTTTTCGACCGGGGCGTGGCGCAAGGCCGCGTGCAGCACCAGGGCCATGCCCAGGTTGAGCAGCAGGTCGACCTGGGCTGTCCAGGTGCCTTTGGGGTCAGGCTCGGGGCTGTCCTGCTGTGCGATGTCCTGCAAGTCATCCATGATCTGCCAGATCCAGGCGGCGATCCCGGCGGTGCGGCCCAGGAACGGCAAAGTCGCATTGAAGATTTGCCAGCCCGTCTGGCGCAGGGTGGCCCAGCGTTTTTGCGTATTGGCGACCGACTGCCTGCTCGCCAGTTCGACCATCGCCTCGGCATTGGCCTTGAACAACGCGGCCAGGGGATCGGTGCCCAGTCCCTGATCGCTCAGGGTGATGGGGCCGCTCATGTACACCATGACCTGCGGCTCGACCAGCCCTCGGATGACCGTCCACGGCGATGGCCACTTATCCGGGAACACATACTGCGCGTAGTTGAAGCGCGCCGCCTCCGGCAGCCAGGCCAATACCGAGTCGCGAAGCGGGCGCGTGTGTTTGATGGCATAGAGCAGGTTTTGCCGTGACGGGTATTGCAGCAGCGTCGGCTCCAGCAGGGGACGGTACAGCAGGCAGGGGCCGGCGGCGGCGTCCTTGGGGCCGATCACGAACATATTGGCGACCACGTCCTGCTCATTGCCAGGGCGCAAGGTCGGCAGGAATGCCAGGGGGCAAATCACGATTTCCTGCCCGTCGACGCGTCGCCCGGGCACCTCGTCCTGCATCACGGCAGCGACATAGCGTGCCCCGCGTTCATCGACACCGTATTGCCGGCGAATCTTGAGTTGCAGCGCCAACAGCGGCAGTTGCACACGCAAATGGGTGGTGTAGAGGGTTTGTCGGGCCTTGGATTGGACCGCGTCCTCGAGCAACGTGCGTTTGATCAGCGCCGGGTAGTGCTGGCCGATATCGAGTTTTTCAATCACGCCCTTCAGGTAGGTGTACGACAGCCACGACGGGGCCGCGCCGCCGTTATAAAGCACACTGGGCTGGCCAGTCGGCAGGCCGGTGAGGTTTTCCAGGGCCAGGTCGATCACGTTGTGGCGGGTGATGTCCGGCGCGGTGGGCACGATGAATGTGCTTCCCCAGACCACCGGGGTTTCGATGCGGACCGCGAGCTTCTCCACGTTAATGCTCGCGCCCTGGGCATGCGTGCGAATCTCGCGCTGCAACTGATCGCGGGCGTATTCGCGGATCGGCGCGATGCCGTCGTTGAAGCACAAGCCATGCTGGAGGGTATGCAGTTCGGCAAGATCGATCACGTAGCGACTGTAGGTGGAAATATCCAGGTCCGAGGCCTGGGCCAGCCAATCGGGCAACCGCTCGTGGATGTCACGGATATTGGATAACGTGTGGTTGCTCAAATCCTCGACCACCGGCAGGACGCTGGCCACTGCGATGGGAGGGGTGGCGACGGCGGCAGTGTTGATCGCTTTGCGTTCGTCCCTGTCGATCGCGCCGATCGCTTCCAACTGCAGCGCAATCAGCGCGCCGGCCAGGCTGTCGAAGAAATTGCCCGGCGGTTCGTACAGTCGCCACTGCAGGCTCACCTCGTTGGACCACATCTTCAGGCGGTCGGGCAGTTGTTTCCCGAGTTGTTCGAGCGAATCGAATTTTTCGTAGCCGTTGACCAGCGAATACACCAGGATTCGCTGGCCCTGCTCGTGCTCGCCAATCAGCACGGCCATGTCCATAAGGGCGACGTGAGCGGTCTGGCTACCTTGCAGCGCATCAATGTCGATCAGATAGGCGTGGGTGTTGTAGCGGTCCTGGGCGGAGCGTGTGGCCAGCTCCGGAAAATGGAACAACGACCGCGCCATGGCGCAATCGTGTTCGTCCCAGCCCTCTTGCGTCGTCACATTCCACACCTTGCGCAGCGATTGGGCGAACACTCTCCAGCGCGGCCCGGCCATGCCGTTGGAGGCGTTCCAGTACTTCAGGTACTGCTCCTGGAAGGCAAAGAGCATCAGTTCGGACAGCTCGTTGATCATGCGCGCAATGGCATCGATTTTTACCGGCAGATGCACGGGGGGCTGGGCGTTGGGTTGCAGTGTCAGGAAGTGTTCGCCGTCGAGGTAGATCACCGGCTCCGGGGTCAGTGTCTGGCGCGCCAGCACCGAGGTGAGCGATGTGGCATAGGCCGGGCCGGGTACCACCTGATCGTCGACGATGCGCCAATCCGGCGTGACGACCATGGCCAGGTCCGGGTCGATGTCCAGGGTCGGGTACAACGCTTTAAGCGCCGCTCGCAGTGTGACGGCGGCGACTTCCCGGCTGGTGGGGCCGGAGGTCAGTTGGGTCAGTAACTCATAGGTGCTGGGGGGCCGATTGTTAAGGGCGGCCGGCGGGCTGTCGGGCATATGCACATCCTTTGCAGAGATGAAGGAGGGCGTGAGCGGCGAGGGCTCAGGGGCCTTTCCTTGGGGAGTACGGCGCCGGAGTGCGGCGCCGTTGCAGAGGACAAAAGGTAAAGCGGCGAGGGCTGGCGAGAGGGGTAATTAGTTAGTCTGAGCCCGGTGTGGCGGGGCGGTCAGGTGCCCGATTTGATCTTGGTCCAGGCCCGGGTCCTGGCGCGCTCGGCCTTGCTGTCCAGCGGTTTCAAGGTGTAGAGCGTGGCCATCGCCGCCTCGGTCGGGTACAGGTTGGGGTTGTTGCGGATCGCCGGGTCGACCTGGTCGGTGGCGTCCTTGTTCGGGTTGGGGTAGCCGACGAAATCGCTGATCGGCGCGATCACCTGGGGTTGCAGCAGGTAGTTGATGAAGGTGTAGGCATCCTGCGGGTTCTTCGCGCCTTTGGGGATGGCGAGCATATCGAACCAGATCGGTGCGCCCTCTTTGGGCAGGCGCATGTCTACGATCACGCCATTCTTGGCTTCCTTGGCGCGGTTGGCGGCCTGGGAGAAGCTGCCGGAGTAGCCCACCGCCACGCAGATGTCGCCATTGGCGATGTCGGCCATGTACTTGGAGGAGTGAAAGTAGGTGATGTAGGGGCGGATCTTGAGCAGCAGTGCTTCGGCTTTTTCATAGTCCTTGGGGTTGTTGCTGTTGGGGTCCAGGCCCAGGTGTTGCAGGGCCAGGGGCAGGATCTCCGACGGCGAGTCGAGCAGGGCCACGCCGCAGGCCTTGAGCTTGCTGATGTTCTCTTCCTTGAAGATCAGGTCCCAGCTGTCCACCGGCGCGTTGTCGCCCAGTGCGGCCTTGACCTTGTCGCGGTTGAAGCCGATGAGGATGGTGCCGTACATGTAGGGCACGGCGAATTTGTTACCGGGGTCGTTGGCCTCGATCAGCTTCATCAGCTTGGGGTCCAGGTGGTTCCAGTTGGGCAACTGGCTGCGGTCCAGGGGCTGGAACACGCCGGCCTCGATCTGCTTGGCCAGGAACACGTTGGACGGCACCACCACGTCATAGCCGGAGTTGCCGGTCAGCAGCTTGGCTTCCAGGGCCTCGTTGGTGTCGAAAATGTCGTACACCAGTTTGATGTTGGGGTTCTGCGCCTTGAAGTCCTCCAGGGCTTTGGGGGTGATGTAGTCGAACCAGTTGTAGACCCGCAGGGTTTTTTCTTCGGCATGGGCCGCGCCGCCCAGAACGGCCGCGCAAAGCACAAGTGACTTGAGCATCTTCATTGGGTAGCCCCTTCAAAACCTTCGAGAACGTTGACGGCATTGATGCCGATTTCTTCCACCGCATAACCGCCTTCCATCACGAACAGCGTCGGCTTGCCCAACTGGGCGATGCGCTGCCCCATCGCCAGGTAATCCGGGCTGTCGAGCTTGAACTGCGAGATCGGGTCATCCTTGAACGTATCCACGCCGAGCGAGACCACCACGACATCGGCGCCGTAGCGGTCGATCTCGGCGCAGGCGCTTTCCAGTGCCGCGTTCCAGCGCGCCCAACCGGACCCGGCCGGCAGCGGGTAATTGAAGTTGAAGCCTTCGCCGGCGCCTTCGCCGCGCTCATCGGCATAGCCCAGGAAAAACGGAAATTCCGCCGCGGGGTCGCCGTGGATGGAGGCGAAGAGCACGTCGTTGCGTGCGTAGAAAATTGATTGGGTGCCGTTGCCGTGGTGATAGTCGACGTCGAGGATCGCCACCTTGTGGCGACCCTGATCGAGAAACGCCTGGGCGGCGATGGCCGCGTTGTTGAGGTAGCAATAACCCCCCATCAAGTCGCCGGCGGCGTGGTGTCCCGGTGGTCGGCACAGGGCGAACGCCGCCGGGGCGCCTTGCTGGATCGCCTGTTGCGCGGTCAGTGCCACTTGCGCGGCGCTGTAGGCGGCCTGCCACGTGCCGGCGGTGATGGGCGCGCCGCCGTCGAAGCTGTAGTAACCCAACTGGCCGTGCAGGCTGGTGGGCAATACCTGGCGCAAGGTGCGCGCGGGCCAGGTGTAGGGCAGCAGGTCGCCGTCCTGGCCGAAGTGGGTCCAGCGTTCCCAGGCGCCTTTGAAGAAATCCAGATAGTCGCGGCTGTGGATGCGTTGCAGCGGCGCCAGCCCAAAGTCCTCGGGCGCTTGCACCGGGCCCAGTTCGCGGTCCTTGACCCGTTGCAGCACATGGTCGGCGCGGGAGGGCATTTCGAAACAGGGCATCAGTTGCCCGTCGATCAATTCGCAGCGGCCGTGGTGCAGATGGTGATCGTCCGAGTAGATCGTCAGCATATTGTTGTTCTCGCAGGCGTGGGTCGGTGCCTTGCAGTGTTGCCTCGCCGGCGCGGCAAGAGAACGGCAGGAGCGGCCAAAAGGGGATGGATATGGCCAAATGCACTGTCCGTATTCACCCCACCCGTTGGCGGGGCTCAGGGCCGGAACTGGCTCGGCGCGACCCCGCTCCAGCGCACGAAGGCGTGGCGGAAACTGGCGGTTTCGCTGAAGCCCAGGCGTTCGGCAATGCAGTGGATGGGCATCGCGTCGTCGGCCAGCCACTGCTTGGCCTGCTCGAAACGCAACTCGTCGAGCAGTTCCTGATAGCTGCTGCCCAGGTCGTGCAGGTGCCGGCGCAAGGTGCGCGACGAGCAGTTCAATTGCTCGGCCAGCCGGTCCAGGCCCGGCGCGGCGTGCAGTTGCGTGGCCAGGCGCTGACGCACGCGGCCCAGCCATGCCTGGCGTCCGGTGAACTCGGTGTTCTGCTTGCGGCAACGCTCGGCCATGGCGCGGTGGGTGACGGCGTCGGCCAGGGGCAGCGGTTGATCCAGCCACTGGCGGTCGAAGGCAAACGCATTGCGACCGGCCTCGAAGTGCAACGGGCAGGCGAAGCGTTCGCCATAGCGCGCCTGGTAAGCCGGCGCCGGGTAGTCGAAGCGCGCGCCCAACAAGGGCAGCGGGCGCCCGAGCAAGTCGTCGCAGATGACCTTGAGCGAGGCCAGGCACAACTCGATATTGAACGCGGCCAGCGCCGGGTCTTCGCGATAATCGCCGGCCGTGAACCAGACCCGCTGGCCGTCTTCCTCCAGGCTCAGCTCGAAAAGTGTTCCCAACAGCGCCGGGTAGCGCAGGGCCAGGCGCAAAGCGTCACCGAAGGTGGCACTGGTGAGCAGGGCATAGCCGAGCATGCCGTAGGCCGACACATGCATGCGCTGGCCCAGGTCCAGGCCGATGTCCTGGCGCAGGGCCACGGCGTTGGCGCACACCTGCATCTCCTGGCGCGTGGTGATGCGTGTATCGGGTTGGTGCAAGTCCGCCCCGGCAATGCCGCTGCCGGCCAGCAGCACCTCAGGGGCGATGCCCTGGGTGCTGAAGGCCTCCAGCACCAGCGAGACGGCGTTGAGGGTGGTCAGGTGCGAGTGCAGCATAGGGGCCAATCCCAGCCAATGATGCCTGGAACGAGCAATTCCCATGCCGTGGGCACAGGCCGGTCAGAGGTTGAAGAACAGTCGGCGGGCCTGCTCCAGGTTGATTTCGCTGCGGTAGTAATCAAGCCGTTGCTGTGAATTCAAGCGATTGAGGGAGTCGGCCGCCGCACCCAGGTTGCGCTCCTCCGGTGTTTTCAACCGCGCCGAAATAAACGCCTTGGCCGGTGTCCAGGACGTCGAATAATGAAAGTGCGCGTACCAGAGCACTTCGTCGTTAATGTGATCAACGATGGTGTATTCATCCAGGAAGTCCGGCTTGGCGCCCTTGAGCCGCCGCCGGCTCGTGGTTTTATACAGGGTGATCTCACGGCGCTGCTGCAGCCATTCCACTCCGGCAACGGTGGGTGGCTGGTCCTTGATCATGCGCAGCATGTGCTGGTTGGCCGCTTGATAGAGTTCGGCTGTCGCCTCCTTGAGTTTTCGACTGAGGATCGCGGCGCGGCGCTGCTGTTCAGTACTGAGTTGGGGCTGTGACGAGGCGTGTTCGAGGGCTTGGTCGGTTTCTTCCAGCAGCAGGGCGTGCTGGTGATACAGGTATTCGACGCCGACGGCGCTGCGTGTCGGCTTTTGCGCTTGCTCGTCGGCGCGGGCCTTGAAGGTTTTCAGGCCATCGATAAAGGCCTGGGCCTTATCGAGGGCGACCTGGATATCCGGTGTCGGCGGACGGGGCTCCGGCGGCGTGGTAATCCGCTGTACCCACACGTCCTGATCCTTCTTGTGATAGGTGGCGATGATCTGCTGAGTGATGGGGGACTTGATGTCCACCAGGTCGCTTTCAGGTCCGACTCCGCTGTGGCGCGGCTCACCGATCAACACACCGTCGTAGCGGGTGTGGATGAATTTTTTCAGCGGCGTGGGCGGTGTGTGAGGCGGTGTGGGTCGGTTTCTGAGCGCGTCCCGGTCCAGATGCAACTGCGCTAGCTGTGCCTGCGTGTCCCTGGCGTAGTCGCGCATTTTGCTGCGCAGTTTTTCCAACTGTTCGGGAATGATGGCGTCGGCAAAGTCTTGGGGCAGGTCTTCCAGGCGCTCGCTGATCAGCGCAAATTGCCCGGTCAGGCTGCCCAGCGCTTCGATCCGTTCATCCAGGCGCGCTTCGTTGCGTTCCTGCAAGGTATCGCGCAGGGCCTGGACCGCGATGTCGGCGCTGTTGACGATCGTGTCCAGTGCCGCCCAGGCCTCGGGCGTGCTCTCCAGGGAGGCTTCGGTCAGGCACAGGTTGCGCGACAAGGTCACCTGCACGGCCTTGAGTTCATCGCTGGTGTAGGCGGGCAAGCGCTTCCTGCGTTCGCGGATCTGGCGCAAGCCCTCGGACGGCAGTTTGCGCAGTTGATCGAAGCGCGACTGTACATAGTCCAGGCGCTCGATCATGTCCTGGGTGGTGTCGATCAATCGTCGTGCGTCGCCGATATGGCGCTCCCGAGGCGCCTGGGCCTGGCGCTCGATCTGGTCCAGTACCTTGCGAAACGCCGGTGTGAAGGTGCGCAGGGCTTCATTGATACCCGCTTCGGATAAATCCAGCTGCGCGTTCAAATAGGCCAGGGCCCTGGGCTGGTAGTCGGAGACGGGATCGAACACGTTCAGTTGCTTGAGATGTTGCAGGGCTGTTTCGTAGTCCGTGCGCTGGGCCTGGAGCTTTTGCAGATACAGCTCGCGCTTGGCCTCGGCGGAGGTGCCTGGCGCGTCGCTCATGTCCGCGCGGGCTTGTTGCAATTCCAGGGACAACGTCCTTTTGGTTTTTTCGAACGCCTGCAATTTGTCGCGCATCTGCATGGCATTTTCCTCGGCCTTGAGGCTCGCACGCCGCAGTGCGCGCTTGGGGCCACCGCCGCGCAGGCGCAGGCGCGTGTCGATGAACCATTGGCCGGCGGCATTGCGCAGCAGCGCCGGGCCGCTGCGTTGCGGCTGGTTCGGATCAATGATGAATACCGGCTCGTCGGCTTGCGCCGACACTTCGAACCAGCGCTGGCCGACTGGGACGTAGTACCGCTGCCCCGAGCGGTACAGGTGTTGGTAGGTGCCCTCTTCGGTGATGGCGGCGCTCAAGGTCGTGGGTTTTTGCACCTTGAAACTGTCCAGCACGCTGATCAGCTGTTCGGGGCGGCGGTTGACGGCGCCACTGATGTTCAGCGGTGAAAGGGTGCCGGGCGGCAGGTCGGAGGATGAGTGGGTGGCGAGCTGTTTGAGCACGATCGGTTTGACCGGCCGTTCGGCTTCCGGTCGCGCGGCGAGGGCTTTGCCGGCTGGCTGATGGCGTGTGGCGATATGCAGGGTGATCGCCAGGCCGAGGTTGAGCAGCACATCGGTCAGCGCCGCCCATTGGGCGCGGTTGTCCCGCCGGTTTTCGGCGTCGACCCACTCTTGCAGTTGATCGAAGATCTGCCAGATCCAGGCGGCGGTGCCGAGGGTCGGGCTGAGGAACGGCAGCACGGCACTGAGCAGTGTCCAGCCGGCCTGCTTGAGCGTCGCCCAGCGGCTTTCCGCGTTGGACACCGACTGGCGATCAGCCAGGGTCGCCGATGCCTGGGCATTGGCCTTGAACAGCGTGGCCGGCAGGTCGCCGCTGAGCACGACGTTGGCCAGCGTCATCGGGCCGCTCAGGGTCCACAGCTTGTCGGGCTCCACCAAATAGTCGGCCACTGCCCAAGGCGATGGCAGGTTTCCTGGAAACACGTAGTTGGCGTAGTCCTCGCGTGCCGCATCGGGCAGCCACGCCAGTACCGAGTCGCGCAATTCGGGCGATTGCGCCACGGCGTAGATCAGGTTGGCCGGCGAGGCGTATTGCACCAACGGCGGGTTGAGCATGGGGCGATAGAGCAGGCACGGTCCGGCGGCCATATCCTGAGGGCCGATCACGTACATGTTGGTCACCACGTCGTAGGACCCATCCCGGCGGCGCGTGGGCGCAAAGGCCAGCTTACGCATGACAACGGCCTGGCCATTCACGTTGTGCTCATGGGCATCGATGGCCATCAGCGCGGTGATGTAACGGTAGCCCTGCTCATTGATCCCGTTCTGTTGGCGCAGCTTGCTCTGCAGCGCCATCAGCGGCAGTTGGATGCGCAACTGTTGGGTGTACAGGGTGTTGCGGCGGGTCGATTCCTGGCGGATATCCAGCAACTTGGTCTTGATCAGTTCCGGGTAATACTTGCCGACATCGACCTGTTGGATGATGCGTTCCGCGTAGTCCACGGTCATCCAGTCGGGCAGCGTTGCCGCGTTTTCCAACTGGATCGTTTTATTACCCAAGGGCAGGGCGATCAAGTTCTGCAGGGCCAGCTCCACCAGGGTGAAGGTGCGCGTGTCGTAGGCCCCTGGCACGGTGAAGGCGCCCCAGACCACCACGCTTTGCACGCGCACGCGGATGTTCTCCACCGGCAGGTGTTGGGCATCGGGATGGTCCAGGAGGATCTGGTCCTTGATCTGCTCAAGGGCGTACTGCTCGATGCTGGGGATATCGTCCAGGTACGTCTGGCCGGCGTTCGCGGTGTTGAGCGCCGCGAGGTCCTTGAGGTGGCGGGCATAGTTGTTCAGGTCGCTGGTGGCGGCGTTGCTCAACCAGTCGGGCAGGGCGCTGCGATACCACTCAAGGCCGGGCCCCGTGGTGGCGGGTACATCATGGGCGCCCGGGGTCGAGTTCAAGGCCGTGTTGATGCGGTCCGGGCTGCTCTGGCGCAGTTGCGAAAGATCCATGGCGCCGACCGCGCGCACCTGCTGGCCGATGAATGCACAGGCCAGATGATCGAAAAAATCGCCTTCGGGCTCGAACAAGCGCCATTGCAGCGTGGTGCGGTTCGTCTGTGGCCCTAGATGGTCCGGCAGCGATTTGCCCAGTTGTTCCTGCGAGTCGAACTTCTCGTAGCCCTTGAGCAGGGAGTAACAGAGGATGATCGTGCGGCCCTCGTGGCGACCTGACAGCACCGCGATTTTCAGCGGGGTGAAGCCTTTGCTCCGAGTGCCGTCGGTCTGTTCGATTTCGACGATGCAGGCTTTGCTCCCATAGGGGTCATCGACTTGTCGGCTGTCGCGGTCGGGCAGGCGAAACAGCCGGCGGGCCATGGCGCAGTCGGTTTCATTCCAGGCCTCGACGCCCTGGGCATTCCAGCCGTTGCGCAGGGTGTTGGACAGTTCCTGCCAGCGCGGCCCTTTGGTGCTGCTGTCGTTCCAGAAATCCACCAAGTGCGCCTGGTAGCCACTGAGCATCACCGGGGCGCGGGTGTTGAGGATTTTCGCGATATCGGTCATGCGCACGGGCAAATGCAGCGGCGGCTCGGTGAGCGGTTGCCGGGTGAGAAAGTGCTCGCCCTCGATGCACTGCGTCGGTATTGCCAGCACGGCCTGGCGCGCCAACAAGTCGCTGAGTGCGTGATACTCGGGCGGCCCGGCCACGATCTGGTCGTCGACGAGCGACCAGGTAGGCGCGCCCATCAGCGTGCTGTCCGGGTCGATGTTCAGGGTCGGATATTGCTCGTTCAGCGCCTGGCGCAATAACTCGCTGGCGACCTCGCGAAAGGACGGCCCGGCATAGAACTGTGCGATCAGTTCCTGGGTCGGGTCGCTGTTCGCGGGCGGGTCCTGGGCGGTGGAAGTTGAAGAGGTCATGGGGCGTTCCTGGGGGGCCGGTGGATGGAAATAACCCGAGAGAAAGACTCGGGTTTTCCATGCTAAGCACCAACCGCTCAGAAACCGGTGTGACTATGTATCGACGCTCAACTCAGCTCGGCGCACAGGTCCAGTTCGACCAGGCGGCGAATCTCGGCGTTGGCCAGCCCGGCGCCGATCAAGGCATTGAGCTTGCCGAACGCGGCCTCGCGGGTCATGCCGCCGCCGGACAGCACGCCCACGCCACGCAGACGGCTGCCGGCTTCGTACACATCCAGTTCCACGCCGCCTTCATGGCATTGGGTGATCGCCACCACCACCACGCCCTGATCCTGTGCGCGCTGGAGGCTGGCGAGGAACGCCGGGTTATCGCTGGGCCCGGTGCCGCTGCCGTAGCATTCGAGCACCAGCGCCTGGAGGCCGCTGTCGATCAGCGCATCCAGTTGCCCGGCGGCGATGCCCGGCACCAGCGGCAACACGCCGACATTGGCCAGGGCTTTGGGTTGACGGTAATCCAGGGCGGCGGGCAGCGTCTCGGCCTTGGCCACGCCGCCGTTGCGCTGCAGCGCGGCGAACGGGTGGCGACCGAAACTGCGGATCTTCGCGCAGCGGGTCGGCGCCATCAGCGCGCCGTGGAAGAACAGGTGCACGCCCGCGGCCAGGCCTTGGCCCAGCGCCGCCAGCGCACCGCTGACGTTTTCCCAGGCATCGCTGTCGGGCACGCCGGCGGGCAGCATCGAACCGGTAAACACCACCGGTGCCGGCAGGCCCAGCAGTTGAAAGCTCATGGCCGCCGCGCTGTAGGCCAGGGTGTCGGTGCCGTGCAGGATCAGCACCGCATCGCAGCCCTCGTCCACCGCCTCGACCACCGCGCTGCGCAGGCGTTGCCAGTAGGCGGGGGTCATGTTGGCGCTGTCGATCAACGGCGACATTTCCCGGAAGCGCCAGGCCGGCACGGGGGCATCGGCAAGCTGTTCGCGCATGCGCGCTTCGAAACCGGATGCCGGGGCCAGGCCGTTGGCGCTGGCCTGCATGCCGATGGTGCCGCCGGTATAGAGCACCATGACGTGGTTAGCTGATTGCATTGAAGACTCTCCTGAACGAAAAACGCCGCCGGGCCCAGAGCATGCCCAAGGCCGGGCGGCGTGTCATCTGCCTACGCTCAGTGTTGCACTTGAGCGTTCAGTTCAGCCGATGGAGCGGCTTGCGGTTTCACCGGATTGGCCGGCCAGGCCTTGCGGTCCAGGTCCAGATCGGGGAACTGGCTGGAGTCGAACACCGGGGTCTTGATGCCCGCCGCGCGCTGGTTGTCGTAGTCGTTCAGGATGCGCATGGCGATCTTGAACAGGAACGCCAGGGCGAACAGGTTGACGAATGCCAGCAGGGTCATGGTGATGTCGGCGAAGGCGAACACGGTGGTCAGGTCTTCGATGGAACCCCAGAAAATCAGCACCAGCACCAGCGCGCGATAGCCCATCAGCACCCAGCGGTTGTGACCGACCAAAAAGCGCAGGTTGCTCTCGCCGAGGTAGTAGTTGTACATGATCGAGGTGAACACGAATAACGCCAGGGCCACCGAGATGAACATCCGGCCCCATTCGCCGACCACGGCCGCCAGGGAGTTCTGGGTCAGGGCAATGCCGTCGCCTTCGAAGCCCGGGGTGTAGAAGCCGGAGAGCAGGATCAGCAAGGCGGTGCAGGTGCAGATCACGAAGGTGTCGAGGAACACGCTGAACGCCTGCACCACACCCTGGGCGATCGGATGTTCCACCGACGCGACGGCGGCCACGTTAGGCGCACTGCCCAAACCGGCTTCGTTGGCGAACACGCCGCGCTTCACGCCCATGATGATTGCGCTGCCCACCAGGCCGCCGAAGGCTTGGTCGAGGCCGAAAGCGCTCTTGACGATGGTCGCGAGCATGGCCGGCACGTGGTCGAATTGCAGCACGATCACGTACAGGGTCACGGCGATGTAGATCAAGGTCTTGACCGGCACCAGCAGGTCGGCGATCGAGGCGATGCGCTTGATCCCGCCGATGAACACCAGGCCCAGCAAGGCTGCGAGCGCAAGACCGGTGTAGGTGGTGTCCAGGCCAAAGGCGTTGTTCAGCGAGTGGGTCACGGCATGGGCTTGCAGGCCGTTGAAGGCAAACCCGAAGGTCACCAGCAGCAGGAACGCCATGAGCATGGCCAGCCCGCGTTTTTGCAGGCCGTGCTGAATGTAATAGGCCGGGCCGCCACGGAAGGTGCCTTCGGTGTCGGTGCGCTTGTACAACTGGCCGAGGGAGCACTCGATAAAGCTCGACGACATGCCCACCAGGGCAGTGACCCACATCCAGAACACGGCGCCCGGGCCGCCGAGGGTCACGGCAATACCGACGCCTGCGATGTTACCGGCACCGACACGGCCGGCGAGGCTGAGCATCAGCGCCTGGAACGAGCTGAGCTGGTCGGAGCTGTTTTTCAGGCTGTCGCGAAACACCGAAAACATGTGGAAAAAGTGACGCAACTGAACGAAACGCGAGCGGATCGTGAAGTAGCCGCCGAGCCCGACAATGAGCACGATCAGGACTTTCCCGGAGAGGAAGCCGTTGATGAGTTCGAGCATGGAGTGTTCCTCGCTGATTTTTCTAATGGCAAACGCAGGACGGTTCGACGCTGTCGCCGGGCACCAGGCAGTGCGCGACGGCTCGACCCGATCCTTTTGCGGGTGTTGTTATTCATGCGGTTTCGCGTGTATCCGGGCCTCGTTACCGACGGCCGCTGGCGCGAAGAGGGGCGGCACTATACCTAGGCGAACGTAATCCGTCTTCCTGAGCTGATTAAAGGTTTCAGCATGCGGGAACGTCAATGATGATGCGGGGATCCTGAATCTCTGCGGCGTTCTCGGGGTTTTCGCGGGCAAGCTCGCGCCTACAGGCAAAAAAAGGGCCTGGAGAACGAGTCTTCAGGCCCTCAAAAGGTGAGAGGTGTCTAGTCCCTCAACCTGGTGAGCGGTGCAACCAACGGTTAGGCCTTCAGCGGCACCAAACGTGGGGCAATCATGTTTTCGGGGCGCAGGATGTCGTCGAGCATGGCGTCGTCGAGCAAGCCTTCTTCGCGCACCAGTTCCAGCACGCCGCGGCCGCTTTCGAGGGCGATACGCGCGATGCGGGTGGCGTTTTCATAGCCGATGTACGGGTTCAGTGCGGTGACCAGGCCGATGGAGTGCTCCACCAGTTCGCGGCAGCGCGCTTCGTTGGCGGTGATGCCGACGATGCAGTGCTCGCGCAGCATGTCCATGGCGCGTTGCAGCAGGCGGATCGAGTCGAAGATCTTGAAGGCGATCAGCGGCTCCATCACGTTCAACTGCAGTTGGCCGCCTTCGGCTGCCATGGTCAGGGCCAGGTCGTTGCCGATCACCTGGAAGGCCACTTGGTTGACGGCTTCCGGGATCACCGGGTTGACCTTGCCAGGCATGATCGAACTGCCCGGCTGGCGGGCCGGCAGGTTGATCTCGTTGATGCCGGTGCGTGGGCCGCTGGACAGCAGGCGCAGGTCGTTGCAGATCTTCGACAGCTTGACCGCGGTGCGCTTGAGCATGCCGGAGAACAGCACGAAGGCGCCCATGTCGGAGGTGGCTTCGATCAAGTCCGCCGCCGGTACCAGCGGCTGGCCGCTGATGGTGGCCAGGCGTTGCACGGCCAGGGCCTGGTAGCGCGGGTCGGCGTTGATGCCGGTGCCGATGGCGGTGCCGCCCAGGTTCACTTCGGTGAGCAGCTCCGGCGCCAGCGTTTTCAGGCGGGCCAGGTCTTCGTTGAGGGTGGTGGCAAAGGCGCGGAATTCCTGGCCGAGGGTCATCGGCACGGCGTCTTGCAACTGGGTGCGGCCCATTTTCAACACATGGTTGAACTCGACGCCCTTGGCGGCGAACGCCTGGATCAGGCTGTCGAGGCTGGCCAGCAGTGCGTCATGGCCCAACAGCAGACCCAGGCGGATCGCGGTCGGGTAGGCGTCGTTGGTCGACTGCGCCATGTTCACGTCGTTGTTGGGGTGCAGGTATTGGTACTCGCCCTTGTTGTGGCCCATGGCCTCCAACGCGATGTTGGCGATGACTTCGTTGGCATTCATGTTGGTTGAAGTGCCGGCGCCGCCTTGAATCATGTCCACCACGAACTCTTCGTGGAAGTCGCCGCGGATCAGGCGGGCACAGGCTTCGCTGATGGCCGCGTGCTTGGCTTCGCTGAGCTGGCCGAGTTCGCGGTTGGCATCAGCGGCGGCCTGCTTGACCATGGCCAGGCCGATCACCAGTTTCGGGTAATGCGAAATCGGAACGCCCGAGAGGCGGAAGTTATTCACCGCTCGCAGGGTCTGGATGCCGTAATACGCTTGGGCAGGTACTTCGAGTACGCCAAGCAGGTCTTTTTCTGTGCGGAATGATGCAGCGGAGGACATGACGGAAATCATCTCGATATGGACCCGGAACTGGCCGGAACGCTGCGAATGCTAGGCTTGTGGGCGTTTTTGGGCCAATGCTGTTAAGCACTGGCCTATGCACAAACGGCATAATGCGCGCGTGACCCGGTTATCATAGCGGGCGTGTGTGCCAAAACGGTGCGTATCCGTGGGAGGACGTAATGAACCTTGAGAGCAAATGGCTGGAAGACTTCAGCGCCCTGGCGGCGACGCGCAGTTTTTCCCAGGCGGCGGAGCGGCGTTTTGTCACCCAGCCGGCGTTCAGCCGCCGTATCCGCAGCCTCGAAGCCGCGCTGGGCCTGACCCTGGTCAACCGCTCGCGCACGCCGGTGGAACTGACGGCGGCGGGCCAACTGTTCCTGGTGACCGCGCGTACCGTGGTCGAGCAGCTCGGCGAAGTGCTGCGCCATTTGCATCACCTGGAAGGTGGGCAGGGCGAAGTCATGCAAGTGGCGGCGGCGCACTCGCTGGCGCTGGGCTTTTTCCCACGCTGGATCGCGCAACTGCGTAACGAAGGGCTGAACATCGCCACCCGGCTGGTCGCGACTAACGTCGGCGATGCCGTGCATGCCCTGCGCGAAGGCGGTTGCGATCTGATGCTGGCGTTCTACGACCCGGACGCGGCGATGCAGATGGACCCGGAGATCTTCCCTTCGCTGCACCTGGGCAACACGGAAATGCTGCCGGTGTGCGGCGCCGACGCCGACGGCAAGCCGCTGTTCGACCTGGAAGGTGAGGGCAGTGTGCCGCTTCTGGCTTACAGCGCGGGTGCGTTTCTCGGGCGTTCCGTCAATCTGCTGCTGCGCCAGCGCGCCCTGCGCTTTACCACCATCTACGAAACCGCCATGGCGGACAGCCTCAAAAGCATGGCCCTCGAAGGCCTCGGCATTGCCTGGGTGCCGCAACTGAGCGTGCGCGCGGAACTGGCGCGGGGCGAACTGGTGGTGTGTGGCGGGCCGCAGTGGCATGTGCCGCTGGAGATTCGTCTGTATCGCTGTGCCTTGGTGCGTAAGGCGAATGTGCGGTTGTTGTGGCGCAAACTCGAAGGTGGGGCGGCGCAAAACACCTGAGCCCGATACCGCTTAACTGTGGAAGGGGCATGTGGGAGGGAGCAAGCCCCCTCCCACACAATTTCGCGGTGCTTTTGACTGACTTGAAAGTCAATAAAGTCGCTGGTTTGCGCCGCTCGACAGATGGTCATCCGAGGGGCTGTTTATCTGCGTTATTACGGTATACTGCGCGGCCTTCGGCCGGTCCAACCGGCCTAAATTCGTACACCAAGCCACGCCGGATTTCCCGCGTGGCTTGTTGTTTTTTGACGCGCCCGCGGGCGCCCAGAGAGAAGAGGCACGACGATGAGTGCATTGGTTGGCGTGATCATGGGCTCCAAGTCCGATTGGTCCACCCTTAGCCACACCGCCGATATGCTGGAAAAACTCGGCATTCCGTATGAAGTGAAAGTGGTCTCTGCCCACCGCACCCCGGACTTGCTGTTCCAGTATGCCGATGAAGCAGAATCCCGTGGCATCGAGGTGATCATCGCCGGTGCCGGCGGTGCAGCGCACCTGCCAGGCATGTGTGCGGCCAAGACCCACCTGCCGGTACTCGGTGTGCCGGTGCAGTCGTCGATGCTCTCGGGCGTGGATTCGCTGTTGTCCATCGTGCAGATGCCGGCCGGTATCCCGGTGGCCACCCTGGCGATCGGCAAGGCCGGCGCGATCAACGCCGCGTTGCTGTCCGCCAGCATCCTGGGCGCCAAGCATCCGCAGTTCCACGCGGTGCTGAAAAAATTCCGTGCTGAGCAGACAGAAAGCGTACTGGACAATCCAGACCCACGCATCGCCTGAGGTTGTTGACCATGAAAATCGGTGTAATCGGTGGCGGCCAACTGGGTCGCATGCTGGCCCTGGCGGGAACGCCGCTGGGGATGAACTTCGCTTTCCTGGACCCGGCGCCGGATGCCTGTGCGGCCGCATTGGGTGAACACCTGCGTGCTGACTACAGCGACCCGGACCACCTGCGCCAACTGGCCGACGAAGTCGACCTGGTGACCTTCGAGTTCGAAAGCGTTCCGGCCGAAACCGTGGCTTTCCTCGCGCAGTTCGTGCCGGTGTACCCGAGCGCCGAAGCCTTGCGCATCGCCCGTGACCGCTGGTTCGAGAAGAGCATGTTCAAGGATCTGGGGATTCCGACGCCGGCGTTCGCCGATATCCAGTCCCAGGCAGACCTGGACGCCGCCGTCGCCAGCATCGGCCTGCCGGCTGTGCTGAAAACCCGCACCCTGGGTTACGACGGCAAGGGCCAGAAAGTCCTGCGCACCCCCGCCGATGTGGTCGGCACCTTCGCCGAACTGGGCAGCGTGGCCTGCCTGCTGGAAGGCTTCGTGCCGTTCACCGGCGAAGTCTCGCTGATCGCCGTGCGTGCCCGCGATGGCGAAACCCGCTTCTACCCGCTGGTGCACAACACCCACGAAAACGGCATCCTCAAGCTGTCCGTGGCGAGCACCGACCATCCGTTGCAGGCACTGGCCGAAGACTATTCCAGCCG
Source organism: Pseudomonas sp. MPB23 (assembly GCF_046605395.1). NCBI lineage: Bacteria > Pseudomonadati > Pseudomonadota > Gammaproteobacteria > Pseudomonadales > Pseudomonadaceae > Pseudomonas > Pseudomonas sp. MPB23. The sequence goes on from NZ_CP176771.1 coordinate 967,236, forward strand.
GGTGCTCAAGCAACTGGATTATGTCGGTGTGATGGCATTCGAGTTCTTTGAAGTCGACGGTGGCCTCAAGGCCAACGAAATCGCCCCGCGTGTGCACAACTCCGGGCACTGGACCACCGAAGGCGCCGAGTGCAGCCAGTTCGAGAACCACCTGCGCGCGGTGGCGGGCTTGCCGCTGGGCTCCACGGCCAAGGTGGGCGAGAGCGCCATGCTCAACTTCATCGGCGTGGTGCCGCCGGTTGAACAGGTCATCGCCATCGACGACTGCCACCTGCACCACTACGGCAAGGCGTTCAAGACCGGGCGCAAGGTCGGCCACGCCAACCTGCGTTGCCAGGACCGTGCGACGCTGCAAGCGCAGATCCTCAAGGTCCAAACGTTGATCGCCGAGCAATAATCCTTGGGCGCGGCGGGAACCATTGGTGACCGCCGTCCCTCTGATTGCAGGATGACGCAGCCTGACTAGGCTTTGTCATGACTCACATTCAATCAGAGGGGCATGCAATGGGTATCATCGGAACCATCTTTATCGGCCTGATCGTCGGCCTGCTGGCGCGTTTCCTCAAGCCCGGCGACGACAGCATGGGCTGGATCATGACCATTGTGCTGGGTATCGCCGGCTCCCTTGCTGCCACCTATGGCGGTCAGGCGTTGGGTATCTACCAGGCTGGCCAGGGCGCGGGTTTCATCGGCGCATTGGTGGGCGCTATTGTGCTGTTGGTGATCTACGGCCTGATCAAAAAGAAGTAATCGAGCCACAAAGTCCTCTGCGCTGCGCAGGCGCAGAGGGCTAGAATGCCGGCACTGTTTACCTTGTCGAGCTCCTCCATGCGCCGTCTCCTCTTGATGTTTCTCCTGCTGGGCTCAGGCCTGGCTCATGCTGGCGAACTGCCGGAAACCGACTGGCTCGACCTGATGCCGCTGTCGGATCAGAAAGCCCTCGAAGCCATGCCCGAGATCGACCACAACTCCCCCGAAGCCCAAGGCACGTTCACCGACAAAGGTGGCCTGAAGCAGAGCAAAGGCTTGCCGGCGGTGATGTATTCCACCAAGACCGTGGCCGCGATGAACGGCAAGAACATCCGTATCGGCGGTTATCCGGTGCCGTTGGAAACCGACGCCAAGGGCCGCAGCACGCTGTTCTTCCTGGTGCCGTACCCCGGCGCTTGCATCCACGTGCCGCCACCGCCGCCCAACCAACTGGTGCTGGTGCGCTATCCCAAGGGGCTGAAGCTGGATGATATCTACACGCCGCTGTGGGTCACGGGCACGCTGAAGGTGGAGACGGTCAACAACGACCTGGCCGATGCGGCGTATGCGCTGGATGCGGCGAAGGTGCGGGCTGTAAAGGAATCCGATCTCTAAAACCCAACACGTAACAATGTGGGAGGGGGCTTGCTCCCGATAGCAGAGGGTCAGTCAGCACATTTGTGGCTGATAGGCCGCTATCGGGAGCAAGCCCCCTCCCACATTTTGATTGGGTTTACAGCGTGGTGCTGGCGATGCTCACGCCCAGTGTGTGGCTTTCGCCCGGCGCCAGGGTCACCACGTCATCCAGCACATTCGCCGTCTCGATGCACAACATGCCCTGCCAGCCGTCGTCGGCCATGTCGTCGAAGGCTTTGGCGCGTTCGGTCCAGGGGTTCCAGATCACGGTCGACCGCGAGCCCTCGGCGGTCAACTGGAGGCGGCGCTGCCAGTCGTTGTCGACGATGTTCAACTGCGCGGGCGTGTCGAGGTAGATGCGGTCGGTCTCGGCGCTGAAGTGCAGCGGGCCGGCCTGGGTCTTCTCGGCCCAGCCATCGGCGGTGTCGATATAGGCCGTTGCGTCCAGGCCTTCGACCTGCACGTTGCGCACATCGCTCACGGCGAAATAGGTGTGCAGCGCCTGGCTGAGCGTCACGGTGTCGGTGCCGCGGTTGTGGCTGGTCAGGCGGATCTGCAGTTGATCGTCGAGCAGCAGGCTCAGCTTCAGGTCAACCTGATGGGGCCAGCCGGGGAAACCATCTGCCGGCACCGGCAGCACCAGGTCGACGCGCAAGGTCTCGCCTTGACGTTCGCTCCCGGCCAATTCCCACAGCGCAGTACGCACAAAACCGTGGGCGCCCGCCGGCTGGTCGCTCTGGCGCATCGCCTTGACGCTCTGCGGGTTGCGGTCAAACACGCCAAACCAGGGCCAGCACACCGGCACACCGGTACGGATGCCTTTGCCTGTCTTGAACACGGCGGCCTTGTTCGGCCAGATCAACGGCTGCTCGCCTGCGCGTTGGTAACTGAAGAGATGCGCGCCCTGGCGGGCCACCATCAGTTCGGCGCCGTTGTGGCGGATGCGCCAGCAGTCCAGCTCGTCGATTTTCACGCTTTCAACGTGGGGCGTAGGCATACACAGCACTCTCAATGTCAGGCAATGGGCAATTGACCGTGAAAACCCGGCGAGGTTTAACGCGCGCGGGACGGCACCGAGCGCGTGCGGCCGCTGCCATCGATGGCGACGAACACGAACACCGCCTCGGTGACCTTGCGCCATTCGCTGGACAGCGGGTCGTCGCTCCACACTTCGACCATCATCTGGATCGAGCTGCGGCCGATTTCCAGGGCCTGGGTATAAAAGGACAACTGTGCGCCCACTGCCACGGGCACCAGGAACGCCATGCGATCAATGGCCACTGTGGCTACGCGTCCACCGGCGACCTTGCTGGCCATGGCGGTGCCGGCCAGGTCCATCTGCGAGACCAGCCAGCCGCCGAAGATGTCGCCGAAACCGTTGGTTTCACGTGGGAGCGCGGTGATTTGCAGGGCGAGATCGCCTTGCGGGATAGGATCTTCTTGTTCGAGTTCGATCATGCCGAGGGTGCCTCTTACCCGTGACGCTTCATGGGTATATCAAGTGGATAGCCGTCTTGTAGAAAAACGTTTCAGCACCAACACGCGAGGTTCAATGCGTTTCTCGTAAGGCGTACTAAAGGGAAACTCTGCCAAATCGGCTGGATCGCACCCAACGACGTTTTGGCACAGTAGCCCCTCAAGACTGCGGGTCTGGCGCTCGCAAGGGCCGAGTATATCGACACACATGCGTCACGACGACCTCCCGGCGTTCATTTGGTCGGCAATTAGCCGCTGTATTGCGGCTTTTTCCCGCAGCGGTGCTTGTGATGTGCTTTTACAAGCGATTTGCTATCTTGCCCAACCCGTTCTGGCTCAGACCGCCTCTCGGGTCTGCCGTTCTGACTAATAAGAGAAGCCTTGCCATGTCCTCCGTGCCCGCAAGCAGTGCGCAACCCTCGCGCCCGCTGACCCGCAACGACTACAAAACCCTGTCGCTGTCTGCCTTGGGCGGGGCGCTGGAATTCTACGATTTCATCATCTTCGTGTTTTTCGCCACTGTGGTCGGAAAACTGTTCTTCCCCGCCGACATGCCTGATTGGCTGCGCATGATGCAGACCTTCGGCATCTTCGCTGCCGGCTACCTGGCGCGCCCGCTGGGCGGCATCGTCATGGCGCACTTCGGCGACCTGCTGGGGCGCAAGAAAATGTTCACCCTGAGCATCTTCATGATGGCCGTGCCGACCCTGATCATGGGCCTGCTGCCGACCTATGCGCAGATCGGCCTGTTGGCGCCGCTGCTGTTGCTGTTGATGCGCGTGATCCAGGGTGCGGCGATCGGCGGTGAGGTGCCGGGCGCCTGGGTGTTCGTCTCCGAACACGTGCCGGCGCGCCATATCGGCTACGCTTGCGGCACCCTGACCAGCGGCCTGACCGCCGGCATTCTGCTGGGTTCGCTGGTGGCCACCGCGATCAACACTCTTTATACCCCGGAGCAGGTCTCGGATTACGCCTGGCGTATCCCGTTTCTGCTCGGCGGCGTGTTCGGCCTGTTGTCGGCCTACCTGCGCCGCTGGCTGCATGAAACGCCGGTATTCGCCGAGATGCAGCAACGCAAGGCCCTGGCCGCCGAGGTACCGTTGCGCGCCGTGTTGCGCGACCACCGTGGTGCCATCGTGCTGTCGATGTTGTTGACCTGGTTGCTGTCGGCCGGCGTGGTGGTGGTCATCCTGATGACCCCGACCGTGCTGCAGACCGTTTACAACTTCAGCCCGACCGTTGCCCTGCAAGCCAACAGCCTGGCCATCGTCACCCTGACCCTGGGTTGCATCGCCTCCGGCGCCCTGGCCGACCGCTTCGGGGCCGGTCGCGTCCTGGTCATCGGTTGCGCGCTGCTGCTGGCGACGTCCTGGGCGCTTTATCACAGCCTGTTCGCCCACCCTGAGTGGCTGTTCGAGCTGTACGCCTTGACCGGTTTGTTCGTCGGCACCATCGGCGTCGTGCCTTACGTCATGGTCAAAGCGTTTCCGCCGGTGGTGCGCTTCAGCGGCCTGTCGTTCTCCTACAACGTCGCCTACGCCGTGTTCGGCGGGTTGACGCCGCTGGCGGTGTCGCTGTTGATGAAAGGAAGCCCGATGGGCCCGGCCTACTACGTTGCCGTGCTGTGTGTGATGGGGATGGGTGTGGGTGGGTATCTGTGGATGCGTGGTCGCTAAAACCATCCCTATTCCCCCTGTGGTGAGGGAGCAAGCGCCCTCGCCACAACCAGCGCATTACCCCGTGTTTTTTGCAGTCATTCGCCCGTTGACCACCTTCTCTCTCCATGCTGGCCTTTCATCCAATTGTCATATTTCAGACATAGAGTGTTCACACGGCCTCCCGATACTTGGCCCCGATCCAACTATCCCTTTCTGCTAGGAGTAAGGCATGAAACTGAAGCGTTTGATGGCGGCAATGACTTTTGTCGCTGCTGGCGTTGCGACTGCCCACGCGGTGGCCGCTGGTGTTGACCCGGCAATTCCGGCTTATGTTAAGACCACTGGTGTGTCGGGCAACTTGTCCAGCGTCGGTTCCGATACCCTGGCTAACCTGATGACCCTGTGGGCTGAGGGTTATAAGAAGGAATACCCGAACGTCAACATCCAGATTCAAGCTGCCGGCTCCGCGACCGCCCCACCTGCGCTGACTGAAGGCACCTCCAACCTGGGCCCGATGAGCCGCAAGATGAAGGACACCGAACTGGCGGCCTTTGAGCAGAAGTATGGCTATAAACCAACCGCTATCCCGGTGGCCGTGGATGCTCTGGCGGTGTTTGTGCACAAGGACAACCCGATCCAGCACCTGACCATGGAACAGGTCGACGCGATCTTCTCCTCGACGCGTCTGTGCGGCGCTAAAGCCGACGTGAAAACCTGGGGCGACCTGGGCGTGACCGGCGACCTGGCCAACAAGCCGGTGCAACTGTTCGGGCGCAACTCGGTATCCGGCACCTACGGCTACTTCAAGGAAGAAGCCCTGTGCAAAGGCGACTACAAATCTAACGTGAACGAACAACCAGGCTCGGCTTCGGTCGTGCAGTCGATCAGCTCCTCGCTGAACGGCATCGGTTACTCGGGCATCGGTTACAAGACCGCCAGCGTGAAGACCGTGGCCCTGGCCAAGAAAGGCAGCACCGAGTTCATCGAAGACAGCGAAGAAAACGCCCTGAACGGCAAATACCCGCTGTCGCGCTTCCTCTACGTCTATGTCAACAAAGCCCCGAACAAGCCACTGGCCCCGCTGGAAGCTGAGTTCGTGAAACTGGTTCTGTCCAAACAGGGCCAGGAAGTTGTGGTTAAAGACGGCTACATCCCACTGCCAGCCAAAGTGGCCGCCAAGGCCCTGGCTGACCTGGGTCTGAAAGAAGGCAACTAAGTTGCCGGGCTGGGTAAAACCGGCCTTTCTGTAGGAGCGAATTTGCTCGCGAAAGACGATAGAGCCGCGCGTTTATTCAGAAGTGGCGCGTTATCGTTAGCGATCTTCGCGAGCAAGCTCACTCCTACAGAAATTCCTAATTTTTAGTCCGCTGCCAGCACTGCTTCGCGGCGGATTTTGTGCGTCACTGCATTGTCATCTTTCTGTCATACAGGATCGCTAGGGTGTGCGCATGAATGATCTGGCCAATTCCACCATGACGACGACTTCTCCCCCCAAGCGTATTGACTTCAATACGCCTGAGCTGCAACGCAAGCGCCGTATCCGCGCGCTCAAGGATCGCCTGACCCGCTGGTACGTGCTGGTGGGCGGCCTTGCCGTCCTCGGTGCCATTACCCTGATTTTCTTCTTTCTCGGTTATGTCGTTGCACCACTGTTCCAGGGTGCTTCTCTGACGAAGGAAGACGCGCTGACACCGGCGTGGATTCAGGATGCCGGCAAGCCGCTGATGATCTCCCTGGAAGAACAGAACCAAGTCGCCATGCGGGTTTCCGACAAGGGCCAGGCGCTGTTTTTTGATATCGCCACCGGCGCCGAGCTCAAGCGGGTCGACCTGCCGCTTCCGGCCGGTACCAGTGTCGTGTCCATCGGTAAAGACCAGCCAGGCAGCCCGCTGGTGATCCTCGGCTTGTCCAATGGCCAGTCCCTGGTGTTCCGCCACACCTATAAGGTGTCCTACCCGGACGGCAAGAAAACCATTACTCCGGCAATCGAATACCCCTACGGCGACACCCCGATCGTGCTGGATGACGCCGGTCGCCCGCTGGAACACGTCGCCCTCAACGCCACCGACTCTTCCCTGGTGCTGGCCGGTTCCGCCGGTTCGCACCTGAACGTGCTGTCCCTGAGCCGTGAAGAAAACATGATGACCGGCGAAGTCACCAGCGAGCAGACGCGTATCGAACTGCCGCAGATGACCGAGCCGGTGAAGGCGATCTTCATCGACCCGCGCCAGCAGTGGCTGTATGTGATCAACGGCCGTGCCCTGGCCGATGTGTTCAGCCTGCGCGACAAGAGCCTCAACGGTCGTTACAAACTCGTGGAAGACGCCGACGCCGAAATCACCGCCAGTACCCAACTGGTGGGCGGTATCTCGCTGATCGTGGGTAACTCCAAGGGCGGCCTGGCCCAGTGGTTCATGGCCCGCGACCCGGATGGCGAACAGCACCTCAAGCAGATCCGCACCTTTCAGATGGGCACCACGCCCATCGTTGAGATTACTGCCGAAGAACGTCGCAAAGGCTTCACCGCCCTCGACGCTTCCGGCAAGTTCGGCGTATTCCACAGCACCGCCCACCGCACCCTGCTGGTGGATCCGGTGGTCGATGGCCAGGGTGTGTTCGGCCTGTCGCCGCGGGCCAACCGCGTGATCGTCGAAGCCGGCGGCAAGCTGCAACCATTGCTGCTGGACAACCCGCACCCGGAAGTCTCGTGGAGCGCGCTGTGGAGCAAGGTCTGGTACGAAAACTACGACGAGCCTAAATACGTCTGGCAATCGACTGCCGCCAACACCGATTTCGAACCCAAGATGAGCCTCGCGCCGTTGACCTTCGGCACCTTGAAGGCCGCGTTCTACGCCATGCTGCTGGCTGCGCCCCTGGCCGTCGCGGCGGCGATCTACACCGCCTACTTCATGGCCCCGAGCCTGCGCCGCAAGGTCAAGCCGGTGATCGAGCTGATGGAAGCGATGCCGACGGTGATCCTCGGCTTCTTCGCCGGCCTGTTCCTCGCGCCGTATGTCGAAGGGCATCTACCGGGGATTTTCAGCCTGCTGATGCTGGTGCCGATTGGCATTCTGGTGGCCGGTTTTGTCTTCAGTCGCCTGCCTGAGTCCATCCGCTTGCGGGTGCCCGATGGCTGGGAAAGCGCGATCCTGATCCCGGTGATCCTGTTCGTCGGCTGGCTGTCGCTGTACATGAGCCCGTACATGGAAACCTGGTTCTTTGGCGGTGACATGCGCATGTGGATCTCCCACGACCTGGGCATCACCTACGATCAGCGCAACGCCCTGGTGGTCGGCCTGGCCATGGGTTTCGCGGTGATCCCGAACATCTACTCCATCGCCGAAGACGCCGTGTTCAGCGTGCCGCGCGGCCTGACCCTGGGCTCCCTGGCCCTGGGCGCCACGCCCTGGCAGACCATGACCCGCGTGGTGATCCTGACCGCCAGCCCGGGGATTTTCTCGGCGCTGATGATCGGCATGGGCCGCGCCGTCGGCGAGACCATGATCGTGCTGATGGCCACCGGTAACACCCCGGTCATGGAGATGAACCTGTTCGAAGGCCTGCGCACCCTGGCGGCCAACGTCGCGGTGGAAATGCCCGAGTCGGAAGTGGGCGGCAGTCACTACCGCGTGCTGTTCCTCTCGGCGCTGGTGCTGCTGTTGTTCACGTTCATCATGAACACCCTCGCCGAGCTGATTCGTCAGCGTCTGCGCAAGAAATACTCGTCGCTTTAAGAAAGGTAGAAGTCTGTGAAACAGAACTCCCTGAATGGATGGTTCAAGAGCGGCGCTCCCGGCGTCTGGATCAGCGGTGGCGCGGTGTCCATCGCGGTCATCATGACCCTTGGTTTGCTGGCTGTGATTGCGGTGCGTGGTTTGGGCCACTTCTGGCCGGCCGATCTGATCCAGGCCAACTACGACGTACCGGGCCAGGCCAACCATATCGTCATCGGCGAAGTGGTGCAGAAAGAAGAAGTGCCGCGTGAACGCCTGAAAAGCGCCGGCCTGCCAGTGCCCGATGAGGGCCCGGAGTTCATGACCCGCGAGCTGATCAAGGTCGGTAACCGGGACCTGAACGGCAACGACTTCACCTGGATCATCGGCGAGTGGCTGACCAACCAGAGCAAGCCTGCACAACTGATGACCATCGAGCGTCGTGAGTGGGGCAACTTCTACGGCACCCTGGTCAACGTCAAACAGGACGGCAAGGTCATCGCCGAGGGCGAAGCCGCGTGGCCCGAGCTGCAGGCCCGTGTCGAGCGCGTGAACAAGCTGGCGGCCCAGCTCAAGACCCTGGAGAAGTCCGACATCGGCGCGATCAACGCCGGTCTCGAGCGTATCCGCCTGCACGGTCGCAAGCTGGAACTCGAAGGCAAGCTCGACGCTGCCGCCCAGGCCGACATGGACGCCGATCGCGCCGAGCTGAATGCCCGTTACCAGGATATCGAAGCGCGCCTGTCCGACCTGCATGCCCAGTTCAATCGCGACGCCCTGACCGCCCGCGATGCCAACGGCAAGGAACTGGAAATCGGCATCGGCAAAGTGGTCCATGCCTATCAGCCTAACGCCATGGGCACGATGACCAAGATCGGCTTCTACTTCAGCAAGGTCTGGGAATTCCTCAGTGACGACCCACGGGAAGCCAACACCGAAGGCGGGATCTTCCCGGCAATTTTCGGCACCGTGATGATGACCCTGATCATGGCGATGATCGTGACGCCGTTCGGCGTACTGGCGGCGGTGTACCTGCGCGAATACGCTAAACAGAACGCCCTGACGCGGATCATCCGCATCGCCGTGAACAACCTCGCCGGCGTACCGGCCATCGTCTACGGCGTGTTCGGCCTGGGCTTCTTCGTGTATGTCTTGGGTGGCTCGGTCGACCGCCTGTTCTTTGCCGAAGCGCTGCCGGCCCCGACCTTCGGCACGCCTGGCCTGTTGTGGGCCTCGCTGACCCTGGCACTGCTGGCGGTGCCGGTGGTGATCGTGGCCACCGAAGAAGGCCTGGCGCGGATTCCTCGCACCGTGCGTGAAGGTTCCCTGGCGCTGGGCGCGACCAAGGCGGAAACGCTGTGGAAGATCGTGCTGCCCATGGCCAGCCCGGCGATGATGACCGGCATGATCCTCGCCGTGGCCCGCGCCGCCGGTGAAGTGGCGCCGCTGATGCTGGTGGGTGTGGTCAAGCTGGCCCCGTCGCTGCCGTTGGACGGCAACTACCCTTACTTGCACCTGGACCAGAAGATCATGCACCTGGGCTTCCATATTTATGACGTCGGCTTCCAGAGCCCCAACGTCGAAGCCGCACGGCCGCTGGTATACGCCACCGCGCTGTTGCTGGTGCTGGTGATCGCCACGCTCAACTTGTCGGCAGTGTGGATCCGTAACCACCTGCGCGAAAAATACAAAGCGTTGGATAGCTGATCTGAATTGAACGCGGACTTATTTGTGGGAGGGGGCTTGCTCCCGATTGCGGTGTGCCAGCCAGCACACATGTTCCTGATACACCGCTATCGGGAAAGCCCCCACCCACACAACAGCACAGGGAGCATCCCATGCAACAAGAAACCCAATCCCACGGCATCAACATGTCTGCCCTGGGTCGCGACAAGCAGAGCCTGAGCCTGGCCGAAGAAACCGTGGCTATCGAAGTGCCGGGCCTGAGCCTGTACTACGGCGACAAACAGGCACTGTTCGACGTCAGCATGAACATCCCCAAGCAGCGCGTGACCGCCTTTATCGGCCCGTCTGGCTGCGGCAAGTCCACGCTGCTGCGTACCTTCAACCGCATGAACGATCTGGTCGACGGTTGCCGTGTGGAAGGCGCGATCAACCTCTATGGCACCAACATCTACCGCAAGGGCGAAGACGTGGCGGAGCTGCGTCGCCGGGTGGGCATGGTGTTCCAGAAGCCCAACCCGTTCCCCAAGACCATCTACGAAAACGTGGTCTACGGCCTGCGCATCCAGGGCATCAATAAAAAGCGCATCCTCGACGAAGCAGTCGAGTGGGCCCTCAAGGGCGCGGCGCTGTGGGACGAGGTCAAGGACCGCCTGCACGAATCGGCACTGGGCTTGTCCGGTGGCCAGCAGCAGCGTCTGGTGATCGCTCGCACCATCGCCGTGGAACCGGAAGTGCTGCTGCTCGACGAACCCTGCTCGGCACTTGACCCGATCTCCACGCTCAAAGTCGAAGAGCTGATCTACGAGCTCAAGTCCAAGTTCACCATCGTCATCGTGACCCACAACATGCAACAGGCGGCGCGGGTTTCCGACTACACCGCGTTCATGTACATGGGCAAACTCGTGGAATTCGGCGATACCGATACCCTGTTCACCAATCCGGCGAAGAAGCAGACCGAAGACTACATCACCGGTCGCTACGGCTAGGAAGCTGTGGTTTTGATTGCACTGACGCTGCGGTTCTCCGCACCTTACCGGACGCTCCAAGGACGCCAACATGATTAGCAAAGAAGGCCTTACCCATCACATCTCCGCGCAGTTCAACGCCGAGCTCGAGGAAGTGCGCAGCCACCTCCTGGCGATGGGCGGACTGGTGGAGAAGCAAGTCAACGATGCGGTCACCGCGCTGATCGAGGCCGACTCGGGCCTGGCCCAGCAGGTGCGTGAGATCGATGACCAGATCAACCAGATGGAACGCAACATCGACGAAGAATGCCTGCGCATTCTGGCCCGTCGCCAGCCGGCGGCCTCCGACCTGCGTTTGATCATCAGCATCTCCAAGTCGGTGATCGACCTGGAGCGCATCGGCGACGAAGCCACCAAGATCGCCCGCCGCGCCATCCAGCTGTGCGAAGAAGGCGAAGCACCGCGTGGTTACGTTGAGGTGCGCCACATCGGCGACCAGGTGCGCAACATGGTTCGTGATGCCCTCGACGCGTTCGCCCGCTTCGACGCCGAACTGGCGTTGTCGGTGGCCCAGTACGACAAGACCATCGATCGCGAATACAAGACCGCGCTGCGCGAACTGGCGACCTACATGATGGAAGACCCGCGCTCTATCTCGCGGGTCTTGAGCATCATCTGGGTGCTGCGTTCCCTGGAGCGCATCGGCGACCACGCGCGCAATATCTCGGAACTGGTGATCTACCTGGTGCGCGGCACCGATGTGCGGCACATGGGTCTCAAGCGCATGAAGGCCGAAGTTGAAGGTTCGGTCGATCAAATCCCTAATGTTCCGGGCGAACCTGACGATAAGTAAGGTTGCCCGAGAAATTAACGCCCGGCCTTTGGTCGGGCGTTTTCGTTTGTAGCAACTGAATTTTTTGTGCCGTCAGGGCAATAAACTTCCAACGTGACGACAGAGTTTTGGCAAAATGCCATCAGTCAGGCGTTTTGCGTGCCGCCGTTTTTATAGGATGAAGGGTCGATGAGTAAAGTCAGTGTATTGGTGGTGGATGACGCCTCGTTTATCCGCGATCTGGTGAAGAAGTGCCTGCGTAACTACTTCCCCGGGATCAAGCTTGAAGATGCGGTGAACGGCAAAAAGGCTCAGACCATCCTGATGCGCGAGAGCTTCGACCTGGTGCTGTGCGACTGGGAAATGCCGGAAATGTCCGGGCTTGAGTTGCTGACCTGGTGTCGCGAACAGGCGCACCTCAAGGCCATGCCGTTCGTGATGGTGACCAGTCGCGGCGACAAGGAGAACGTGGTCCAGGCGATCCAGGCCGGGGTTTCGGGCTATGTCAGCAAACCGTTCACGAACGAGCAGTTGCTGAACAAGGTCAAGCAGGCCCTGCATAAGGTTGGCCGTCTCGACGCACTGGTCGCCAGTGCCCCGACCAAAATGAACTCGGCCTTCGGTAACGACTCCCTGAGTGCCTTGACCGGCGGCAAGCCTGAAGCGGTCAAGGCCGCTCCGGTAGCGGCGGCAGCACCGGCGGCGGCACCGAGCAAGGGCCTGCTCAACAGCCCGCCCGTCAAGGCCCCGGCCGCGTCGCCGGCCGGCGGTCGTGGCCAGGGCCAACTGCGTCTGTCCAGCGGCACCCAGCAATGCGTGATCAAGGCGTTGAGCATCAAGGAAGCGCTGCTGGTGGTACGCCGCGGCGAAGTGCTGCCCCAGGTGCTGGAAAGCGCCGTGCTCGACCTTGAGCAAGGCGACAACGCCGAAATCGCCCGCCTCAACGGCTATCTGCACGCCGTGGCTGCCTTAGAGCCCAAGCCGGACAGCGACTGGCTGCAACTGACCTTCCGGTTTATCGACCAGGATGCGCAGAAGCTCGACTACATCTCGCGCCTGATCGCGCGCGGGACGGCGCAGAAGCATTTCGTGCCGGGTGCCTGATTTAGAGAACGCCACCTGCCAATAGGTGCGGGCTTATGTGGGGGCTCGCTCCCACGGTGATCGGAGGAGCCTCACACCGTCTTGTCATCAAGGCTTGCTAGCCTGCCGTTCAGTCATCCCGGCAGGTTCGCGCCATGCTCCTTCGCCTGTTGCTGTTATGGGGGCTGGCCACGGTTGCCACGTCGACCCTGGCCATGACCCTCTACAAATCCACCGACGCCCATGGCGAGGTGTTCTTCAGCGACCGGCAAACACCGGGAGCCCAGGCATTCGTGATCCAGGAACGCAGGAACGAGCGCGTACCGCGGCCCGTGTTCGAGCGGCCCAAGCCCGGTTATCCACCGCCAGCCTACCGTTACCCCTTTCCCTGGCGCGGCGGGCCCTTTCGCCTGACCCAAGGCCCCAATGGCCGCTTCAGCCACACGGACGCCAAAAGCCGCTATGCCATTGACATCGCCATGCCCGAAGGCACGCCGATCATTGCGGCCCGCAGTGGGGTGGTGGTGAAGATCGAGAATGAGCAGGTCGGACGCGGCAACGATGCGTCGGGGAATTTCGTGCGGGTGCAGCACGATGACGGTACACAGGGCGTGTACCTGCACCTCAAGCAGGGCTCGGTCAGTGTCCGGCCGGGACAGCGGGTGAGGGTGGGCGACGCGTTGGGGTTGTCGGGCAATACCGGCAACAGCAGCGGGCCCCATCTGCACTTTGTGGTGCAGCAGCATACCGACGCGGGGCTGGTGTCGATCCCTTACGAATTCAACCGGCCGGTCGGCACGCTGCCCAATTTTGCCCTGGGCAATTGACGGCAGGCGTAAGAGCGAGCTCGCTCGCGAAACACCACGGGGTGCCAGGCACCCCGCGCCTACGGTCACTCCAGCAACAAGACCTTGGCCAGCACGATTTTCGGGCCTTTCATCTTCTTGATGATGATCCGCAACCCTTCGACCTCCAGCACTTCTTCCTCTTCCGGCACCCGTTTGAGGGTGTCGTAGATCAGCCCGGCCAGGGTTTCGGCTTCGATGTGGTCCAGGTCGACACCCAGCAGGCGCTCGACCTTGAACAGCGGCGTGTCGCCACGCACCAGCAGTTTGCCCGGCTGGTAGGCGAGGATGCCGCGCTCAGCCTTGCGGTGTTCGTCCTGGATATCGCCCACCAGCACTTCCAGCACGTCTTCCATGGTCAGGTAGCCGATGACCTTGCCGTCGGCTTCTTCCACCAGGGCGAAGTGCGCGCCGCCTTTGCGGAACTGCTCCAGCAACTGCGACAACGGCATATGCCGCGACACGCGCTCCAACGGGCGGGTCAGCTCGGCCAGGTTGAACGACTCGGGGATGTGGTCCAGGTCTGCCAGTTCCAGCAGCAGGTCCTTGATGTGCAACAGGCCCACGAACTCGTTGCGCACCGCGTCATACACGGGGTAGCGGCTGTATTTGTGCCGGCGGAACAGCGCGAGGATTTCCTTGAGCGGGGCGTTGAAGTCCAGGGTCACCAGGTCTTCCCGGGAATTGGCCCAGTCCACCACTTCCAGCTCGCCCATTTCCACGGCCGAGGCCAGCACGCGCATGCCTTGGTCGCTCGGGTCCTGGCCACGGCTGGAGTGCAGGATCAACTTGAGTTCTTCGCGGCTGTAATTGTGCTCATGGTGCGGGCCGGGCTCGCCTTGGCCGGCGATGCGCAGGATGGCGTTGGCACTGGCGTTGAGCAGGTAGATCGCCGGGTACATGGTCCAGTAGAACAGGTACAGCGGCACCGCCGTCCACAGCGACAGCAGCTCGGGCTTGCGAATCGCCCAGGACTTGGGCGCCAGTTCACCGACCACGATGTGCAGGTAGGAAATCATGAAAAAGGCGGAAAAGAACGACACGCCCTTGATCACTTCCGGCGACTCGACGCCTACCGCCCCCAGCAATGGCTCGAGGATGTGCGCGAAGGCCGGCTCACCGACCCAGCCCAGCCCCAGGGAGGCAAGGGTGATACCCAACTGGCAGGCCGACAGGTAAGCGTCGAGCTGGCTGTGTACGGTACGCAGGATCTGCCCGCGCCAGCCGTTGGTGTCGGCGATCGCCTCGACCCGCGTGGAACGGAGTTTGACCATGGCAAACTCCGCAGCAACGAAGAAACCGTTGAGCAGTACCAGGATCAGTGCAAAAAGAATCATGCCGAAATCGGCGAAGAGTGTAGCCAGGGTGATACCAGGGGAAGGGTCCATGATGGGGTTTTGCTGGTTCCGTGTGTTCAATAAAGGGGGACAAGAGGGCCTGAAAGGCAGGCGTAAGTCGGCCAATGTAGCGGCTGACGGGGCGCTTGCCTAGTGCCTGCTGCTTGGCGGGGCGCTAGGCATCCTGATCAATCGCCCGCGAACGGGTCACCTGGGTTGGCGGAAAATGGCAGGTGAAGGTGCTGCCATGGCCCAGCACGCTGCTGATTTCCAGGCGTGCGCGGTGGCGCAGGAGCACATGCTTGACGATCGCCAGGCCCAGCCCGGTGCCGCCGGTATTGGAGTTGCGGCTGGAGTCGACGCGGTAGAAACGCTCGGTCAGGCGCGGCAGATGTTTGGCGTCGATACCGATGCCGGAGTCCTGCACGCTCAGGTGTGCGCCCTGGTCATCGGCCCACCAGCGGATGCGGATATTGCCCTTGTCCTGGGTGTATTTCACGGCGTTGAACACCAGGTTGGAAAACGCGCTGCGCAATTCGCCTTCACTGCCCTTGAGCAATATCGACGGGTCGGCTTCCAGGGTGATCTGTTGCCCGCGCTGGCCGGACAGGGCCTGGGCGTCGTTCTTGATGGTCTGCAGCAGGCTCTGGACCGCCACCGGGTGGTTGTCCGAGGGGTAGTCGGTGGCTTCCAGCTTGGCCAGCAGCAGCAGGTCGTTGAGCAGCGTCTGCATGCGTGAACCCTGTTGCTGCATCTGCTGCAGGGCGCGGCTCCAGCGCGGGTTGATCTCGTCGACGTTGTCCAGCAGCGTCTCCAGGTAGCCGCAGATCACCGTCAGTGGTGTGCGCAGTTCGTGGGAGACGTTGGCGACGAAGTCCTTGCGCATCTGTTCCAACTGGTGGATGCGAGTCACGTCGCGTACCAGCATCAGGTGTTCGTTATTGCCGTAGCGCGTCAGGTACAGCTGGATGCGCACGCGGTCGTTGGTGGGCGAGGGGATTTCCAGGGCTTCTTCGTAGTTTTCCTGCTCGAAGTACTCCTTGAAACGCGGGTGACGCACCAGGTTGGTCACCGGTTGGCCGCTGTCCTGGGGCGTCTTGAGGCCCAGCAGGGTTTCGGCGGCGCGGTTCCACCATTCCAGGTTGCCATCGCTGTCGAGCATGATCACCGCGTCTTTGAGCGCCGCGGTCGATTCCTGCACCCGGTCGATCACCGCTTGCAGGCGCCCGCGTACCCGTTGGTCGCGGCGTTGCAGGTGGTAGATGCTGTCGAACACCTCGCCCCACAGGCCGTAGCCGTCGGGTGGTGCTTCGTCGGGTTTGTGCTGGCGCAGCCATTCGTGCAGGCGCAGCAGTTGTTTGAGGGTCCAGCCCAGGTACAGGCCGATACCGACGGCCAGGCTCCAGCCGTAATAGCCGCTGATCAGGCCAACCAACAGGCTGCCGGTGATCAGCAAAAGCATGTGGCGGATCAGGGTGCCATGCCAGTTTTGATTCACTTGAACATGCGTCCTTGTCAGCTGTTTAAGTCAGAAAGCGGCTGGCTCAACCCTTGGTGGAAAACCGATAGCCGGTGCCACGCACGGTTTGTACCAGATTCTCGTAGGCATCGCCCAAGGCTTTGCGCAGGCGGCGGATATGCACGTCCACGGTGCGCTCTTCCACATACACGTTGCCGCCCCACACCTGGTCCAGCAACTGGCCACGGGTGTAGGCGCGTTCCTGATGGGTCATGAAAAATTGCAGCAGACGGTATTCGGTGGGGCCCATCTCGGCCGGCTTGCCGTCGATGGTCACGCGGTGGCTGATCGGGTCCAGCAGCAGGCCGCCGACTTCGATCGGCGCTTCGCCATCCGTGGGGCCGGCGCGGCGCAGTACGGCTTTCAGACGAGCGACCAGTTCCCGTGGGGAAAACGGCTTGGTGATGTAGTCATCGGCGCCGACTTCCAGGCCCTGGATCTTGTTGTCCTCTTCGCCCTTGGCCGTGAGCATGATGATCGGGATATCCCCGGTCAGCTCGTCACGCTTGAGGCGACGGGCCAGTTCGATGCCGGAGGTGCCGGGTAGCATCCAGTCCAGCAGGATCAGGTCCGGCTTGCGGTCGACGATAATGGCATGGGCCTGCTGGGAGTTCTCTGCCTCCAGGCAGTCATAGCCGGCCATTTCCAACGCGACGGCGATCATCTCGCGAATGGGCGCCTCGTCGTCAACGATCAGAATGCTCCTGCCAACCATGCCTGAATCCTCTTGTCATTTAACTGTCTTGCGCCGCATTAGATAACGGAATTATTGCAGTCGTGTGACAGTAATTTAGTCGCTAGGGCAATCTACGCCGCTCTGGACTACGCTTTGGGTCCGAATCCTGACAACCACAAAAGGAAGGTTCCGATGACTTACAGCACGATTTCCTGGAAAGCCCTGCTGGTCACGGCGGCGTTGACGCTGCCGACCCTGGCATTTGCCGCAGACCCGGCAATGACGAAAGATGGGGTGTTGGTGGATCACAAGGGCATGACGCTCTATACCTTCGCCAAGGACGCCGATGGCAAGTCCATGTGTAACGACAAGTGCGCCACCAACTGGCCGCCGTTGATGGCCGATTCCACCGACAAGCCCATGGGCAAGTGGACCGTCATCACCCGTGACGATCAAAAAAGCCAATGGGCCTACAGCGGTAAGCCACTCTACACCTTCGTTATGGACAAAAAGGCTGGCGACATGACGGGCGACGGCAAAATGGACGGGGCCTGGAAAGTCGCCAAGCCCTGATTCAGCCCACTAGCGGTGAGGGGCCTGGCCCCTCATCGAAACCCGTAGTCCGCCACAATCCCGACAAAGATTGCCAACCCAGCCCAGTGGTTGTGCAAAAACGCCTTGAAGCATTTCAGGCGGTCCCTGTCGCGGGTGTACCAGAACTCCCAGGCAAAACAGCCCGCTGCCGCCAACAACCCCAGATGGAACCAACCTCCCAGCTCGAACCGTGCACCGGCGAGCAGCAGGCACACAAGCGCCAGGCCTTGCAGGGTCAGGATGATCACCCGGTCGGCGTCGCCGAACAGAATCGCGGTGGATTTGACGCCGATCTTCAAGTCGTCGTCGCGGTCCGTCATTGCGTAATAGGTGTCGTAACCCACCGTCCACAGCAGGTTGGCGATATACAGCAGCCACGCGACGGCAGGCAGGTTGCCGGTTTCGGCGGTGAACGCCATCGGCATGCCCCAGGAAAACGCCGCCCCCAACACTACCTGCGGGTAATAGGTGTAGCGCTTCATGAACGGGTAGCTCGCCGCCAGCGCCAGGCCGCCCAGGGACAGCAGGATGGTGGTGGCGTTGGTCAGCAGCACCAGCAGGAAACTGACGCCCATCAGCAGCGCAAAAAACACCAGCGCCTCTTTCGAGCTGATCTTGCCGCTCACCAGCGGGCGTTGCTCGGTACGTTTCACATGGCCATCGACCTTGCGGTCGGCCCAGTCATTGATCACGCAGCCGCCAGCGCGGGTCAGCACCACGCCCAGCACGAAAATCACGATATTGATAAACGACGGCGAACCCTTGCCGGCAATCCACAACGCCCACAGCGTCGGCCACAGCAACAGGTAGATGCCGATGGGCTTGTCCATGCGGGTCAACTGGATGAAATCCCATGCCCTGGGGTTCAGGCGATTCAAGGACTTGAGCAGGCGTTGATACATCAGCGGTTCTCCGGGTGGTCATGCAGCGCCTGCCAGAAGCGCGGCAAGAAAATTTCCGCCACCAGCACGCTCAGCGGCCCGCGATCAAAGCGTGACCGGCGGGCCCAAAGCCCATCGGTCTGATGGTCGACCGGCAGCCATTGGCGAGGGTAACGGCACACCTCGATCGCCTGGCGGATGAACGCCTGATCGCAAAACAGCAATTCGCCCAGCGAACGGCTGCCCAACTCATCCATATGCAGGCCGTCGCCCTCCAGAGCGCCGCGGGCCGCCACGCTGCGGGCAAATACCCACGGCTGGCCGTGCCCACGCAAATACACCTCGCGCACCCAGCCGACACTGGCCGGGGCCAGATCCAAGGCCGCGCATTCGTCGTCGCGCAGCGGCTGCCAGCCTTCGAACAGCGGCGTCACACTGAAGCCATCACTGGACAACCGCGTCAATCGGCGCGTCAGCGAGCCTTCGTCGAACAGCCATTCGAGGATCGGGGGTGCAGGAAAGGGGCGTAGACGGCTCTGGGTCAGCCATTGGCAAGCATCGGGGAGGGCGATTGAGTGCGGCACGGTACGTCAGTATTGGCAGCAAAAGAGGCGGCGAGCTTACCATGACGTCCTGATCTTTTGCCGTGAGGAAGCGCCCCCGCGTGTCGATCATGCTTGCATCTGCCGGCCCCGATCAGTACAAAACGCCCTGAGCCGCGCGGCAACGCTGGATCCAACGACCGCCGGCCAACCTGCCTGGACCCTGAGGAAGCAAGTAATGAAGAAGTGGCAATGTGTAGTGTGTGGCTGGATTTACAACGAAGCAGACGGTTGGCCGGAAGATGGAATTCTGCCGGGTACCCGCTGGGAAGACGTCCCGGCAGATTGGCTGTGCCCGGACTGCGGCGTGGGGAAAATGGATTTCGCAATGATCGAAGTCGCTTAATCCCGAATTTAAGAAACGTATTACAAGGAGAAAGGAATGAACGCACCTGTCGTGATCATCGGCACAGGCCTGGCCGGTTACAACGTGGCCCGGGAGTTTCGCAAGCTCGACAGCGAGACCCCCTTGCTGCTGATCACCGCGGATGACGGGCGCTCCTACTCCAAGCCCATGCTTTCCACCGGTTTTGGCAAGAACAAGGAAGCCGATGGCCTGAGCATGGCCGAACCCGGCGCCATGGCCGAGCAACTCAAGGCGCAAGTGTTTACCCACACGCGTGTCAGTGGCATCGACCCTGGGCACAAACGCCTGTGGATCGGCGAGGAAGCGGTGGCTTACCGCGACCTGATCCTGGCCTGGGGGGCAGAAACCGTGCGCGTACCGGTTGAGGGCGATGCCGCCGAGCTGATTTTCCCGATCAACGACCTGGAAGACTACGCGCGCTTTCGCGCCGCCGCCGCCGGCAAGCGCCGTGTGCTGGTGCTCGGCGCCGGCCTGATCGGCTGCGAATTCGCCAACGACCTGATCCTCGGCGGCTATGAGATCGACCTGGTCGCGCCGTGTGAGCAAGTCATGCCGACGCTGCTGCACCCGGCGGCGGCCGCTGCGGTCCAGGCCGGGCTGGAAGGCCTGGGTGCACGCTTTCACCTGGGCCCGGTGCTCAATCGCCTGCAACGCAGCGCGGATGGCCTGGAAGCGCACCTGTCGGACGGGGAGGTGATCCCGTGCGACCTGGTGGTCTCGGCCATCGGCCTGCGCCCGCGTATCGACCTGGCGGCCGCCGCCGGCCTGCAGGTCAACCGCGGGGTCATGGTCGACCGCCACCTCAAGACCTCCCACGCCAATATCTACGCCCTGGGCGACTGCGCCGAAGTCGACGGCCTGAACCTGTTGTACGTGATGCCGCTGATGACGTGCGCCCGCGCCCTGGCCCAGACCCTGGCCGGCAATGCCACGGCGGTCAGCTATGGCCCGATGCCGGTCACCGTCAAGACGCCAGTGTGCCCGCTGGTGGTTTCGCCCCCGCCACGCGGTACTGAAGGCGTGTGGAGCGTCGAAGGCCAGGGTGCCGACATCAAGGCCCTGTGCCGCGACGCGAGCGGCCGCCTGCTGGGCTATGCGCTCACCGGCAGCGCGGTGATGGAAAAACTGGCACTGAACAAAGAACTTCCGCCTTTGCTGGCGTAAATACCGGTCGTTCTGTCGGAATAACCCTGTTTTTCACCCTAGAAAGGTCGCCGCGAGACTGGCGGAGCGTGCGAGGGCATGCCATTCTCACTCCCGTCTGCCGCAGAGTAGAGCCTGCGGCGCTTTGGGCGCTGCTCCACAGATGAGCGGCACGGACATAACAACAAAAAACCGTCAAAGAGGCTTCACTTATGCGTAAACCAGAACTCGCAGCCGCCATCGCTGAAAAAGCGGATCTCACCAAAGAACAGGCCAACCGCGTCCTCAACGCCGTTCTCGAAGAAATCACCGGCGCCCTGCACCGCAAGGACAGCGTCACCCTGGTTGGCTTCGGTACCTTCCTGCAACGTCACCGCGGCGCCCGCACTGGCAAAAACCCGCAAACCGGTGAGCCTGTGAAAATCAAGGCGAGCAATACCGTTGCATTCAAGCCGGGCAAGTCGCTCAAAGACAGCGTCAACCCGTAATAGCAATACCGTCTCGAAGGGAGGCGGGGCGGGAAAAAAGATGGGCATGCCGACTGGGTCGGGTGCCCATTTTTTATTGGGGGGGCGAAAGTGCATATTTTGTATTGAGTTTTGAATGACATCACTTCTGAAGTCGGAACTTATTTGTGTGCGAAGTCACACAAAGTTCGAGATTGCAGGGAGCCCTCTCTAATATAATTTTCAGAGGTGAGTTTATGAAGTTATTCGATCAGCCTTTTATTCCTCACTTAGTTTCGACGGCCCAGCCGCAAACACCCGTTACGTCTGCGGTGTTGACTAAAGACAATGGTGCGTCCGTCCAAGAACGTTCGAATGTTGAACACTGCTCACAGGGCACCAAGACGCTTTCCACCGAATATCCAGTGGCGAATGATCAAGAGATTCATAAGCGCGACACTCGCGCATTGAAGTTTCCGAAACCCCCAAAACCACCGAAGCCGCAAGCTCCCAAGCCCCCGCCACAAGTCAGGCCTGCGCCCAGGCCGGCTCCAAAACCCGCGATAAAGCCAAAGCCGCAGAGTGGGTCGACCGGTACGCAAGGGGTGACAAACAGTGCGAAGACTATTAGTGATTTGCACAATAAAAATGCATTTAAGCCCTTATCTTCTGAACTTGCCGCCAGCGCGCGTAGTTCCTTTGTTAGTTCGGCGGCCAGCAACTTGATAAATATCCCCTTCAGTGTGGGGCAACACATGGTTTCTAAAGCCATACTCGACAGAATTGACGCACAGGCAAAAATGCCTGGCGCAGAAAAAAAGAACGCGGACGGCACCGCGACCTCCGTTGACCCCTCCGCAACCCAACAACAAAAAGTTGAGGCGCGTCTTGAAGACAATGAAATAAAGGTCGAGTTGATGACTAACACGATCCTTTCCATCAACGAAGGGCCAAACGCCCAGGCCGTGGGCAAGCGTCCTGACGCACCGACTGATACGAACGGACGCTTGACCGGCCTTGAGACAACCATGACGGCTGTTGAAGCCCAGATGAAAGACGCGGGCAAACGATACGGGCTTATCTACGAGCCGTATGTTGCACCCACCTCAGCAAACGCACCTACCGCTGAGTCGCGCCTGGACGCGATTGAAAAGCGCCACGCTCATATGAACAAAATGCTTAAACGGCTGGTCAGGAATGCAGAGGCGGATACGGAAGACGTTTGATGGGTTCCAGTCTTAAGCAATAGATAGAAAAATGGGCACGCCGACTGGGCGCCGGTGCCATGCCCTGATGCTGAAGTAACATGCTGCTATAAGTGTCAAACGCAAGCCGATCTTCCGCTAATGCGCAAGATCGGTAGCGTTCTTTTTGCAAATCGTTAAACTGCTGCGGCCACTCAATAATTACACCGAGGCCGTGTGCATGAAATTTCGTCTTCTCCTCTGGGTGCTGGGCCTGATGATGGGCAAAGCCAGCCGCACCAACCCCGCCTTCCAGCAACAACTGGGCGACAAAGACCTGGCGTTCCAGTTGCAGACCCTCGACGGCAAGGTTGCCCGTCACTTCATCGTGAAAGACCAGCGCATCACCAGCCGCTCGGGCGTTCACCCAGCGCCGGCATTTGCCATCGCGTTCAAGGACGCCGCCTACGGTTTCGCCACGATGCAGGCGAAGAATAAGCAACTGGCGTTCATGACGGGGATTCAGGACAAGTCGATCCAGATCAAGGGCAACCCGGCGCTGGTGATCTGGTTCCAGGGGCTGACCAAGTATTTGAAGCCGAAGAAAACCAAGAAGGCTTGAAGGCAAGCCCTGTAGGAGCGAGCTGGCTCGCTCCTACAGAGGGATCGCTGGCTCAGGACTGGCTGAACTGGGACGCCAACTCACGCAACAGCACTTCGGCGTCCAGCACCTTGGCCACCACGTCCTCAGCCTTGTCACGCGTCAGCCCCAGGCGCTCCAGCAATGCATCCGGAATCGCCTCGTCCGGCCCGGAGCCAATGCCACGGCTGCGCAGCAGGCGCACGGCCAGGCACACCAGGTTCGGGTATTCGGCGTATTGGCCGTCGTAGGTCGGATCGTGCTGGAAGCGCAGGGCGGTGGACAGTTCGTCGGGCATATCCCAGTAGCGCATCAGCCAGGCGCCGATCTGCTCGCGGCTGATGCCCAGCAGGTGTTGCTCCACATAGCTGTGGCACAGGTGCGGGTTGACCTCCAGGTGCCGGCAGATCAGCGAAAAGTGCGGTGGAAACACGTGGGCCAGCAGCAGGTAGCCGAAGTTGTGCAGCAAACCGGCCAGGTAGGTGAGGCCGGCTTCCGGGCGCTGGGCGCGGGGCATGGCGCGGGTCAGGCCTTCGATCACTGCAGCGGTGTAGATCGACTGGTGCCAGTACGGCGTTGCCTGGTGCGGATGGTCTTTGGGCAGGCTCAAGGTCTTGCCCAGGGCCAAGCCCAGCGCCAGGTTGATCACCAGGTCGAAGCCCAGTACGCGCACGATTGCATCTTCCACGGAGCGGATCTTGCCCGGCGATGCGTAGTAGGGCGATGCGGCCCAACTGACCACCTGGGCTGCCAGGGACGGGTCGGTTTCCACCACGCTGGTGATGTCATCGATGGTGGCGTTGGGATCGACGCGCAGCTTGATGATCTTCTGTGCGGTGTCGGCCAGCGGCGGAATCTCGATGGTCGCTTCCAGGCGCTGTTGGATGCGGCGGGCGGTGAACGCCTGCATCGCCTGGGTGATTTCCTCGCGGTCATCATTGGGGCGGTCGAGGTTCGGACGGATGTTGCTCAGCGGCTCGCCGAAGTGCCCGGCGCTGGCCTTGGTGAGCATGGTCTTGAAGTGGGCGCTGGAGATTTCCAGCAGCAACCCGGCTTCGCCCGAATGCACCAGCAGGCTCGGCTCATTGAGCAGGCTGCCTTCGTACAGGCACGGCGAGCTGGTCAGGGCTGGCAGGCCCGGCAGCAGGCTCAAGTCATGCTTGCCCAGCATGCGTTCGACGCGATCCGGCGCCACTGCCGTGAGGCGGCGACCGGTGAGTTCGGTGAGGCGGTTGAGGTCGAGCAACTGGTTCTGCGGGAACAGCACCATCAGAGCGCCCACCGCATCTTCCAGCAGCACGGCCTGGACCTTTCGAGCAGGATTCAGGCCAGGCGCTTCGATAACATGCGTGTAGCTGATGGCGAGCTTTTCGAGCAACGCCCGAATGACCGGCGGAGCGGCCAGTGGAGCTGTGGCGAGGGCAACTTCTGACATGGCCTGATCCAATTCCTTACAGTCACCGGAGTATAACCAGCTTGATACATATGTTGGTCGTATAAGTGCTGTTTGTGATGGTGTTGGCGATAGGGGCATCTTTCGGTCGCCACCGCCGGTAATCCTTCAGACCTGGCCGTATTGCTGACCGTGTCGCAGCCAGCGATCCAGCAACGGGCTGACATGCTCCGGCCAGCGTTCCAGAAGGGCTTGCGCCGCATCGCGCACGGCCGGCAACAGGTCGGCGTCGCGCATCAGATCGGCGACCTTGAATTGCAACAGGCCGGTCTGGCGGGTGCCGAGCATCTCGCCGGGACCGCGCAGTTCCAGGTCTTTTTCGGCGATGACAAAACCATCATTTGTTTCACGCATGATACTTAAGCGCTGACGGCCTACCTGCGACAGCGGCGGGTGATAGAGCAGCACGCAGTGGCTGGCTGCGCTGCCCCGGCCGACGCGGCCGCGCAACTGGTGCAGTTGTGCCAGGCCCAGGCGCTCGGGGTTTTCAATGATCATCAGGCTGGCGTTGGGAACGTCCACACCCACTTCGATCACCGTGGTGGCCACCAGCAGTTGCAGGTTGCCGGCCTTGAAATCCGCCATCACCGCGGCTTTTTCCACCGGTTTCATGCGGCCGTGGATCAGTCCGACCTTGAGTTCGCCCAAGGCGCTGGTGAGGTCTTCGTAAGTGGTTTCGGCGGCCTGGCAGGTCAGCTCTTCGGATTCTTCGATCAGCGTGCATACCCAGTACGCCTGGCGGCCTTCGGCACAGGCGCCGCGTACTCGCTCGATGACTTCCACGCGCCGGGTGTCGGTGACCAGCACCGTGTTGACCGGGGTGCGGCCGGGGGGCAGTTCGTCGAGGATCGAGGTGTCGAGGTCGGCGTAGGCGCTCATGGCCAGGGTGCGCGGGATCGGCGTGGCGGTCATGATCAACTGGTGCGGGCTCATGCGTCCGCCCACGCCTTTCTGGCGCAGGGCCAGGCGCTGTTGCACGCCGAAGCGGTGCTGTTCGTCGATGATCACCAGCGCCAGGTTCTTGAACTGTACTTCGTCTTGGAACAGTGCGTGGGTGCCCACCACCATCGGTGCGCCGGCGGCAATCTGTTCCAGCGCCGCCGCACGGTTCTTGCCCTTGAGCTTGCCGGCCAGCCACGCCACTTCCAGGCCCAGCGGCTCGAGCCAGCGCTTGAAGGTGATGAAGTGTTGCTCGGCGAGGATCTCGGTGGGCGCCATCAGGGCCACCTGGTAACCGGCTTCCAGCGCTTGTAGGGCGGCGAGGGCGGCGACCACGGTCTTGCCCGCGCCCACATCGCCCTGGATCAGACGCAGCATGGGCTCTTTCTGGCTCAAGTCGTAGGCGATTTCGTTACCCACGCGTTGCTGGGCACCGGTCGGCGCAAATCCCAGATTGGCCAGGTACTGCGCGGGCAGGCGCGTGGCCTTGGGCATCGCCGGCGCGCGCAGGGAGCGCATGCTTTCGCGCAGGCGCTGCTGGGACAGTTGGTGAGTCAGCAGCTCTTCAAAGGCCAGGCGGTGCTGGGCCCAGTGATGACCGAGCGCGAGTTCGTCGACATCGGCGTCGGCCGGTGGGTGATGCAGGTAGCGAATCGCTTCGTCCAGCGGCGCCAGTTGATAGTCGCGGGCCAGCTCCTGGGGCAGCCAGTCGGGCAGGCTTTTGGGGCCGAGCATCGTCAGGGTCTGCATGCACAACTGGCGCAGGCGCTGTTGGGTCAGGCCTTCGGTAAGCGGGTAGATCGGTGTGAGGGTGGTGTCCACCGGCGGCGGTTCGTCGCCGGTAATGGCGCGGTATTCCGGGTGATAGATCTCCAGGCCCGACGCGCCCGGCCGTGCTTCGCCGTAGCAGCGCACGCGGGTGCCACGCTTGAGGCCTTCTTTTTGTGCATTGCTGAAATGGTAGAAGCGCAGGCTCAGGCCACCGGTGCCGTCCTGCAGGCGCACCACCAGGCTGCGGCGTTTGCCCATCACCACGTCGGCGCCGCTGACGGTGCCTTCAACCACGGCATCCTGCCCAGGGCGCAACTGGCCGATGGGCACTACGCGGGTCCGATCCTGATAACGCAGCGGCAGGTGGAACAGCACGTCCTGGAGGTTTTCCAGGCCGACCTTGGCCAGCTTCTCGGCCATGGCTTCACCGACACCCTTGAGTGCCGTCACTGACACCTGCGACAGCTCTGTCATACCGTTACTTAGCTCGCGGCAGGCGGCTTGGCCACCGAGCACAGGCGGATCGAGTCGGCGAGGATGTCAATGGCTTTGGGCCTTGGGAAGCTGGCGCGCCAGGCGATCGCCACGGTACGGAACGGCACTGGCGGCGTGAGTGGGCGCACTTCGATCACGCCGGGGGCGTAGTGATGGCTGTCCACCGCCGACAGCGGCAGGATCGAAATGCCCAGTCCTGAGGCGACCATGTGGCGAATGGTTTCCAGGGAGCTGGATTCCACGGTGGTGTGCTTGGCGCCGTCGTTGCCTTTGGTCAGGGTCGGGCAGGCTTCGAGTACCTGGTCGCGGAAGCAGTGGCCTTCGCCGAGCAGCAGCAGGCTCTTGTCGTTGAGCAGGCCGGCGTCGATGGTGTCCTTCTGCGTCCACGGGTGCGAGGCGGGCATCAGCACGTAGAACGGCTCGTCGTAGAGTGGCAGGGTCAGTACATCGGCTTCGTTGAAGGGCAGGGCGATGATAATCGCGTCCAGCTCGCCGTTGCGCAGTTTGTCGCGCAGGACGTGGGTGAAGTTCTCTTCAATGTAGAGTGGCATCTGCGGCGCGACGCGGTGCAGTTGCGGGATCAGGTGCGGAAACAGGTACGGACCGACGGTATAGATGGCGCCGACTTTCAGCGGTGCGGTCAGCTGGTTCTTGCCGGCCTGGGCCAGTTCGCGAATGCTTTGTGCTTGCTCGAGGACCTTCTGGGCCTGGGCAACGATGCCTTCACCCACCGGGGTGAGGCGCACGGCGCTCTTGCTGCGCTCGAAAATCAGCACACCGAGTTCGTCTTCAAGCTTTTTCACGCCCACCGACAATGTCGGTTGGCTGACGTGGCAACGCTCGGCCGCGTGGCCGAAGTGCTGCTCTTGGGCGAGGGTGACGATGTAGCGTAATTCTGTAAGAGTCATAGCAGGCGTCCATGAGGTTGCGAGCCAAGCATACCGGCTGCAATCGATAGACGCACGTTATCAGAACTTTGGCCGGGATTGATTGCAGAATAGCGGAGTTTTCATTAAGCAAAGGCCTGGTGAGGAGCGGCGCTGTGGAGAGGGGGGCAAGCCGCCTCTCCACAGAAGATTGCCAACCGTCAGCGGCGATTCTTCTCGATGTTGTACACGAACGGTGCAACGATCTCGATGCTGCCGCTTTTCACCATGTCGGCCGGTGGCTTGGGCAATGGCTGGGCACGACGGATCATGTCCAGGGTAGCGCGGTCCAGGTCGGCGTTGCCGGAGCGGCCCACCAGCTCATAGGACAGCACATTGCCTTCGGCATCGACCACGAAGCGCAAGCGGTTCAGGCCTTCCTTGCCACGGGCCTGGGCGCCGGGCGGGTATTTCTTGTACTTCTGCAAGTGCGCCAGCAGGGCGCCTTCCCAGGAGGCTTTGGCCGCGACCTGTTGTGGCGACGGGCCTGGAGCCGGCTGGGCCGACTTTTCCGCGGGTGCGTGGGTCGGCGGCGTTTCGCTCGGCGGGTCCTCGGACGGTTTCTCCTTGGGTGGCTCGGGCTTTTTCTCCACCGGCTTGGGCGGCTGCGGTTTCGGCTTGGGCTTGACCGGCTTGGGCACCTGGATCGTCGGCTTGGGTGCCTCGGCCAGTTTCGGCAGGGGCAGCTCTTCCACCGGTGCAGGCGGTTGCGGCGGCGTGATCACCTTGGGCGGTGCCGGCGGCGGCGGTGCTGGCATCGGCGCCAGGTCGATGACCATGGCGGCCGGTGGCAGTTGCGGCTGGCGCGGAACCGACATATGCAGCATCAGGGCAATCGCGACGGCATGCACGCCCAGCACGACAGCGAGGCTGGTGCCATACCGTGTCAGTTTGCTGCGCGTCGTGATCATTTTTTGGCTGCCGTCTCAAGTCCGACCAGGCCGACCTTGAGGTAGCCGGCTGCCCGCAGGGCATCCATCACGCTCATCAGGTCGCCGTAGTCCACGCCCTTATCGGCCTGGAAGAAGATCGTCGTGTCTTTCTTGCCCTGGGTCTTGGCATCAAGCATCTGCCCCAGGGTTTCAGCCTTGACTTCTTCTTCGCCCAGGAACAGGCGTTGATCCTCCTTGACGCTGAGGAAGACCGGTTTTTCCGGGCGTGGCGCCGGTTTGGCGCTGGACGCGGGCAGGTCGACCTTGATGTCCACAGTGGCCAGTGGTGCCGCCACCATGAAGATGATCAACAGCACCAGCATCACGTCGATAAACGGCGTGACGTTGATTTCGTGGTTCTCGACGAGTTCGTCGTCGCCTTGATTCAAATGCAGGCCCATGGCCGATTACCCCACTTTCACCATATGCGGTTGCGAGCTGCGCTCGGTAGGCAGGTGATCGAGGTCGCGGCTGACCAGCAGCAGGACTTCTGCCGACGCGTCCGATACCTGGGCCTTGTAGCCAGCGATCGAACGGGCGAAGACGTTGTAGATCACCACCGCTGGGATCGCGGCAACCAGGCCCAGGGCGGTCGCCAGCAGGGCTTCGGCAATACCGGGCGCGACGACGGCGAGGTTGGTGGTCTGGGTTTTGGCGATGCCGATGAAGCTGTTCATGATGCCCCACACGGTGCCGAACAGACCGACGAATGGCGCGGTGGAACCGATGGTCGCCAGCACGCCGGTGCCGCTGCTCATATTGCGGCCGCAGGCTGCAACCAGGCGCTCCAGACGGAACGCCACGCGCTCCTTGATGCCTTCTTTTTCGCGGGTATTGGCCGACAGGCGCATTTCTTCCAGGGCGTCGTGCACCAGGGTATTGGCCAGGGTGCCCTTCTTGGTCGCGCTCTCGCTGGCTTCCTTGAGGGTGGTGGCTTTTTTCAGGTGGACGATCTCGGTACGCAGACGGCGCTTGGCGCCCAGCAGCTCGAAGCCCTTGGCGATCCAGATGGTCCAGGTGATGATCGAGGCGATGGCCAGGCCGATCATGACGGCTTTCACCACCACATCAGCGTTCTGATACATGCCCCACGGCGACAGGTCGTGAGCCATGCCCAGGGTGTTGTTTTCTTCCAGTACTACACCGGTGTCGCCGGCCGCAGGGGCTGCCGGGTCGGTGGCGACTGGCGTTGCAGCCGGGGTGGCGGCATTCTGCTCAGCGGCAGGCGGGGTCGTCGGCGCAGCGGCATCAGCGAACGCGGCGGTCGGTGTCAGCAGTACGCTGAACAGCAGCGCAGCAATCGCACGCCAGGCGCGGGATGGACTCTGAAGCTTGGTTGGCGAAGCGGGGTTTGTATGACGTGTCATGCTGGCCGGACCTGAGAGAAGAAATGAGTGATCGTCCTTCCAGACCCTAGGCGGTCGAGGACAAATGGGCGGTTATTATTGCAAGTAATTCTTGTTAACAAAAGTAATACAGTTACTTTATTTGTCCTTTTTCTGGTCGCAGGTCGGTTGTGAAGGCTAATCTAGACCTTTCAGTACGGAGTTTCATGATGTCTGCGCCTTCTGTTGTGATTGCCGGTTGTGGCGATGTGGGAAGTCGGCTGGCCAGCCAATTGCTCGCTTCGCAATGGGAGGTGTATGGCCTGCGACGCGATATTTCACGCCTGCCCGATGGGGTGATCGGCATCGCCGGCGACCTGTTCAACAAGGACTGCCCGGACACCTGGCCGATCGACGGGGTGGATTACCTGGTGTACTGCGCCGCCGCGACGGACCATGACGAAGCCGGCTATCGCGCGGCTTATGTGCAAGGTTTACAGCATGTGCTGGAGTGGCTGAGCGACTACGGTCAGGCGCCCAAGCACCTGCTGTTTGTCTCCAGCAGCAGCGTCTATGGGCAGCAGAATGGGGAATGGGTCGACGAAACGTCTGAGACCCAAGCGAAAGGCTATTCCGGGCAGGTAATGCTGGAAGCCGAGCAAGTGGCGCTCAATAGCGGTATCCCGGCCAGCATCGTGCGCCTGACGGGGATCTACGGTCCGGGCCGCGAATGGTTGTTGACACAGGTACGCCAGGGTTACCGCGTCGCCATCGATCCACCTTTATATGGCAATCGGATACACGCAGATGACGCGGCGGGCTTGCTGGCGTTTTTGTTGCGCCATGTAGAGCAGGGCGGTTCGCTGGATAAGGTCTATATCGGCGTTGACGATGCCCCCGCGCCGTTGGCCGAGGTCGTGGCCTGGTTGCGTGAATATCTGGGCGTGACGCAGTGGTCCGAGGACGCCAGTGTGCGGCGGGCAGGCAGTAAGCGGTGCAGTAATGCGCGTATCAAATCGCTGGGTTGGGTGCCGACGTATCCAAGCTATCGTGAAGGTTACGCAGCAATCCTGAAAGGCTGACGACTCTATGTTGGAGCCGGCACGCCGGCTCCAAAGGGGCTATTGTTTTTCAAGCAGCCATTGGCGAGGGCCCGGTGTAAACGAAGGTACTTCATCTGTTTGGGCTGTGTTGACGGCCTGGAAAATCTCCAGTTGCTTGCCCTTGCGCGCAAAGATCCATGGATTACCCACGCCGTTCAGTTGCAGCCAGATGCTGTCGTAGCCGCCGCTCATGGACGCGCAATCACCGGCCAGGCACAGCGAGTACCGATCAACACCAGGCAATCCGGCGACTTTGCCGTTGGCTTGGAACTGGACCGTGGCGCCGTTTCCGAAGCCGTCGGTGATCTTCCAGTCGCCGCCCATATAGGCTGCGTACAGCGCACGCTCGAAGTTGGCGCCCAGCGGCGCGCCTTCCGGAGCCGGCTCCTTGGCGCGGGCGAATAGCTGTTCGGGCTCGTTGTCGTTGGCCACTTGCAGCAGTTGCTTGCCTTTGCGCTTGAGTTCGGTGGCGGCGCTGCCATAGAAGTCCACGCTCCAGGCGCCGGATTGTTCACCCAGCAATTTGCCTTCGGCCACTTCAAAGCCGTTGTAGTAGCGTGCCTGCGAGCCCTTGGGGTTGATCTCCCACTCCAGGTTCGGGCCGTAGCTTTGCAGCGCTTCACGCAAAGGGCCGCCCTTGGCTGCCGCATCGACGGCGGCCTGGTTGACCCAGGTACCACTCACATCCAAGTCGGCAGGGTTGCTGGCGCAGCCGCCGAGCAACAGGGCGAGCAACGAGGAAGCTACAAGCGCTTTGCGCATCATGAAATCCTTTAAAAACGAAGTCGGCGCAGCCTGTGGAGGCTGCGCCGGATGTATTACTCGATGACCAGAATCGCGTCCATCTCAACCTGTGCGCCCTTTGGCAGAGCTGCAACGCCGATGGCGGCGCGGGCTGGGTAGGGTTGTTCGAAGTATTTGCCCATGATCTCGTTGACCTTGGCGAAGTGGCTCAGGTCGGTGAGGAAAATGTTCAGCTTGACGATGTCCTTGAACGAACCGCCAGCGGCTTCAGCCACGGACTTGAGGTTTTCGAAGACCTGCACGGTTTGTGCTTCGAAGCCTTCCACCAGTTCCATGGTCTTTGGGTCCAGCGGGATCTGGCCGGACATGTAGACGGTGTTGCCGGCCTTGATCGCCTGGGAGTAGGTGCCGATGGCGGCTGGGGCTTTGTCGCTGGTGATAACGGTCTTGGTCATGAATGACTCCTTGTAAGAGGTGGGCTATGCACGCATGCGGGTGATGCGGATCACACCGGTCAGGGCGCGCAGTTTCTTGATCACGCGGGCCAGGTGCACACGGTCGTGTACGCTGACCACCAGTTGGACCACGCTGATGCGACCATCGCGCTCGTCCATGCTGATTTTTTCGATATTGCCATCGGCCGCGTTGACGCTGCTGGCCAGCAGGGCGATCAGGCCGCGCTGGTGCTCCAGCTCGACCCGCAGCTCGACGTTGAATTCGCCGGTGACATCTTTGGCCCATGAAAGCTGGATGCATTTTTCCGGGTTGTGGCGGATTTCGCTGATATTGCGGCAGTTGTCCAAGTGCACCACCATGCCTTTGCCCGCCGACAGGTGACCGACAATCGGGTCGCCCGGGATCGGCGTGCAGCACTTGGCGTAGCTGAGCACCAGGCCCTCGGTGCCGCGAATCGCCAGCGGACCTTCCGGGCTTGGCAATTGTTCGCCTTCGCCGAGCAGGCGGCGGGCGACCACATAGGCCATGCGGTTGCCCAGGCCGATGTCTTCCAGCAGGTCTTCGATGGTTTCCTGGCGGTACTCGCTGAGCATCGCTTGCACGCGCTCTGTAGGGATCTTCTCCAGCGCGCTGTCGAAACCGTTGAGCACTTTGTTCAGCAAGCGTTCGCCCAAGCTGATGGACTCGGAGCGGCGTTGCAGTTTCAGGGCATGGCGGATGTGCGTACGCGCCTTGCCGGTGACGACGAAGTTGAGCCACGCCGGGTTCGGGCGTGCGCCCGGTGCGCTGACGATCTCCACCGTGGAGCCGCTTTGCAGCGGCTCCGACAGCGGGGCCAGACGCCGGTTGATCCGGCAGGCAATGCAACTGTTGCCGACGTCGGTGTGTACCGCGTAGGCAAAGTCGACCGCCGTGGAGCCTTTGGGCAGCTCCATGATCCGGCCTTTGGGCGTGAACACGTAGACCTCGTCCGGAAACAGGTCGATCTTCACGCTTTCGATGAATTCCAGGGAGTTGCCGGCACGTTGCTGCATTTCCAGCACGCCTTTGACCCATTGGCGGGCGCGGGCATGGGTGCCTTTGGGCTGCTCATCGCCGCTGGACTTGTACAGCCAGTGGGCGGCGATGCCGTTGTTGGCCATCTCTTCCATTTCCCGGGTGCGGATCTGGATCTCGATCGGCACCCCATGCATACCGAACAGCGTGGTATGCAGCGACTGATAGCCGTTGGCCTTGGGAATGGCGATGTAGTCCTTGAAGCGACCCGGCAGGGGTTTGTACAAATTATGCACAGCGCCCAGCACGCGGTAGCAGGTATCGACCTTGTCGACGATGATCCGGAACGCATACACGTCCATGATCTCGTTGAAGGCCCGGCGCTTGCCGCGCATCTTCTTGTAGATGCCGTAGATGTGCTTCTGGCGTCCGCTGACCTCGCCCTCGATCTCGTCGATTGCCAGGCAATGGCTCAGGGACTCTTCGATCTTGTTGACGATTTCCTTGCGGTTACCCCGGGCGCGCTTGACCGCCTGGTAGATGCGCGCCGAGCGCATCGGGTGCATGGCTTTGAAACCAAGGTCTTCGAACTCGATACGAATGGCGTGCATGCCCAGCCGGTTGGCGATGGGCGCGTAGATTTCCAGGGTTTCCTTGGCGATGCGCCGGCGCTTTTCGCCGGACAGCACTTCCAGCGTGCGCATGTTGTGCAGCCGGTCGGCCAGCTTGACCAGGATCACGCGGATATCCCGGGCCATGGCCATGGCCATCTTCTGGAAGTTTTCCGCCTGGGCTTCGGCCTTGGTCTCGAAGTTCATCTGGGTCAGTTTGCTGACCCCATCGACCAGTTCGGCCACGGTTTCGCCAAATTGCGCGCTGAGCGCTTCCTTGGCAATGCCGGTGTCTTCGATCACGTCATGCAGCATCGCGGCCATCAGGCTCTGATGGTCCATGTGCATGTCGGCCAGGATATTGGCCACCGCAAGAGGATGGGTGACATACGCCTCGCCGCTGCGGCGGCGTTGGCCGTCGTGGGCTTGTTCGGCGTAGAAATACGCTCGGCGGACCAGGTTGACCTGGTCGGGGCCGAGATAGGTCGATAAGCGATTGGCGAGGGCGTCTATGCTCGGCAAAGGATGAACTCCTGCCGATGGCTGTGACCCTGCGCCGTGCTACGTCGACCAGGCATAGGCTTAGACGGCCTCGTTGGACTCGTCCTCGAACGCTGCGAACAGCGGTTCGTCTTCAACGATTTCGGCGTTGGCGATGAACTCGTAGCTCATCAGGCCTTCAGCGATTTCACGCAGGGCGACAACGGTAGGCTTGTCGTTTTCCCACTGGACCAGGGGCTCTTTGCCGCCAGTGGCCAGTTGACGGGCACGCTTGGTAGAGAGCATGACCAGCTCAAAGCGGTTATCCACGTGTTCTAGGCAGTCTTCAACGGTTACGCGGGCCATGGTATTCCTCGGAGCGAATGCAAGATGCGCGCTGCCCGGCTGGGCGAGCGGACTAAACAGTTTAAAAAATCACCAGCGTTTAGGGAAGCGCTGATTTTTCGCAGGCGCTCGCAAAACCGCTACAAGCGCCAATGTAAGGCCCTAGCAGCTATTTTGGGAAGCGCTAATCAGCCGAGCAGTTCGGCCAGTAATTTGCCGAAACGCTGCTGTTGACGCTTCTGTTGCAGCTGGTTGGCGCGGAAAATCGCCTTCAAATCGTCCAGCGCGTGGGAAAAATCGTCATTGATGATCAGGTAGTCGTAGTCGACGTAGTGGCTCATTTCGCTGACGGCTTCACGCATGCGGCCGTCGATGATCGCATCACTGTCCTGGCCGCGGTTGGTCAGGCGCTGATGCAGGGCTTCCAGGGACGGCGGCAGGATGAAGATCGAGCGCGCCTTGGGCATTAGCTGGCGCACTTGCTCGGCGCCCTGCCAGTCGATTTCCAGGATCAGGTCGTGGCCTTCGTCCAGGGTCTGCTGCAGGTGGCTTTGCGAGGTGCCGTAGAGGTTGCCGAACACTTCGGCACGCTCCAGGAAGTCACCGTGCTCGATCATCTTGACGAACTCGGTGCGCTCGACGAAGTGGTAGTGCACGCCGTTCACCTCGCCCGGACGCATGGCGCGGGTGGTGTGGGAGATCGAGATGCGGATCTGGTCGTTGGTGTCGGTCAGGGCCTTGACCAGGCTGCTCTTGCCCGCGCCCGAGGGGGCGGAAATGATGTAAAGGGTGCCGGTGCTG
The DNA here is from genome assembly GCF_046605395.1 of Pseudomonas sp. MPB23. NCBI lineage: Bacteria > Pseudomonadati > Pseudomonadota > Gammaproteobacteria > Pseudomonadales > Pseudomonadaceae > Pseudomonas > Pseudomonas sp. MPB23. The sequence goes on from NZ_CP176771.1 coordinate 1,002,646, forward strand.
TGGGTCATGGAGGTTGCCTTACTCAATATTCTGTACTTGTTCGCGCATCTGCTCGATCAACACTTTGAGGTTGACCGCAGCCTGTGTGCTGCGCGGGTCAAATGCCTTGGAGCCGAGTGTATTGGCTTCGCGGTTGAGTTCCTGCATCAGGAAGTCCAGGCGCCGACCGGCGGCGCCGCCGGACTTGAGCACGCGGCGCACTTCGAGGATGTGGGTGCTCAGTCGGTCCAGCTCTTCGGCGACGTCACTCTTCTGTGCCAGCAGCACCATTTCCTGTTCCAGGCGCGTCGGGTCCAGGTCGGCTTTCATGTCGGTAAAGCGGTCGAGGACCTTCTGGCGTTGAGTGGCGAGCATCTGCGGGACCAGCTCACGAAGGGTCACTACGTCGGCTTCGATCGAGGTCAGGCGCTCGCTGATCAGGCGGGCCAGTTCAGCGCCTTCACGCTCGCGGCCGGCCTTGAGCTCCTTCAAACCCTGGGTGAACAGGGCGAGGGCTTCGGCATTGAGGGCTTGCGGGTCGGCGGCGTCGGCTACCAGCACGCCAGGCCAGGCCAGCACTTCCAAGGGATTGAGCGCGGCCGGCTGCTTTATCAGGCTGGCGATGGTTTCGGCAGCGGCCACCAGTTGCGCGGCGCGGTCGCGGTCGACCTGCAGCGGCTTGCCGGTGGTTTCCTCGGTAAAGCGCAGGGTGCATTCCAGCTTGCCGCGGGAAATGCCCTGGCGCAGCGCTTCACGTACGGCGCCTTCGAGGTCGCGGAACGATTCCGGCAGGCGCAGGTGCGGCTCCAGGTAGCGGCTGTTGACCGAGCGCAGCTCCCAGATCAGGGTGCCTTGGGCGCCGGCTTTTTCGACGCGGGCGAAGGCGGTCATGCTGTGCACCATGGAGGTACCTCGCGTTACAGCCCCTGAACACGGGCTGATGGGTAAATTTAAGCCGACTGGCTGCGAAGGCGCAGGATTGTAGCGCAGTGCGGCAAGCGCGCCCAAACAATGGGCGATAGGCCGGCCATTCGTAAGCGTATTTTTTAGAAGTGCCCCGAAGCGGCTCGCGGCTCTATAATGCTCGGCAGTTTTTCGTCCTCAGTACAGGTATCCCCTATGAAACGTCCAAGTGGTCGCGCTGCCGATCAGCTCCGCTCGATCCGCATCACCCGCAACTACACCAAACACGCCGAGGGATCCGTACTGGTCGAGTTTGGCGATACCAAGGTGATCTGCACCGTCAGCGTCGAAAACGGCGTACCGCGTTTCCTCAAGGGCCAGGGCCAGGGTTGGTTGACCGCCGAGTACGGCATGCTGCCGCGCGCCACCGGCGAGCGTAACCAGCGTGAAGCCAGTCGTGGCAAGCAAGGCGGTCGCACCCTGGAAATCCAGCGCCTGATCGGTCGCTCCCTGCGCGCCGCCCTGGACATGACCAAGTTGGGCGACGTGACCCTGTACGTCGACTGCGACGTGATCCAGGCCGATGGCGGCACCCGCACCGCGTCCATCACCGGCGCCATGGTGGCCTTGGTCGACGCATTGAAAGTGATCAAGAAACGTGGCGGCCTCAAGGGTGGCGATCCGCTCAAGCAGATGATCGCTGCGGTATCGGTCGGCATGTACCAGGGCGAGCCTGTTCTGGACCTGGACTACCTGGAAGACTCCGCCGCCGAGACCGACCTGAACGTCGTCATGACCAGCACCGGTGGTTTCATCGAAGTGCAGGGCACCGCCGAAGGCGCGCCATTCCAGCCGGCCGACCTGAACGCCATGCTGGCCTTGGCCCTGAAGGGCATGACCGAGATTTTCGAGCTGCAGAACGCTGCCCTGGCTGACTGAGTCGGCTTCAAGGAGAAACGCCATGAATGACAGTCAGCCACCGGTTCCGACGCTGTCCTATGAGGTGCGTCAGGCGGCGATGTTGTGTCATTTCGCGGCGTTTCTGGGATGTGTGTTTCCCTTCGGCAGCGTTGTGGGGCCGCTGGTCCTGTGGCAAATCAAGAGGGAAAAGGATGCGTTCATTGATGATCAGGGCAAGGAAGCGCTGAACTTCCAGATCACCGTGGCGATTGCCTGGCTGGTCTGTATGGTCCTGGCGTTTGCAGTGATCGGCTTTTTCCTGATGATCGCACTGGCGATTGCCACCGTGGTGCTGACGATCATTGGCGGGATCAAGGCCAATAAGGGGATTGCCTATCGCTATCCCTGTACCTGGCGCCTGGTCAAATAATGAGCGCTCACAAAAAAACCGACAGCGATGTCGGTTTTTTTGTACCTGGGAAAAGACCTCAGATGGTCAGTGTCCAGTCGTAGTCCACGATCAGCGGCGCGTGCTGCGAGAAGCGTGGTTGGCGCGGCAGGCGTGCACTGCGTACGAACCGGCGCAGACCCGGAGTCAGCAACTGGTAGTCGAAGCGCCAGCCCAGGTTGAGCATCTCAGCCTGTTCGTTGTCCGGCCACCAGCTGTACTGGTCGCCTTCGCGGCTGACTTCGCGCAGGGCGTCGACATAACCCATGTTGCCGACAATCTCGTCCATCCAGGCCCGTTCCGGCGCCAGGAAACCCGGGGATTGCTGGCTGTCGCGCCAGTTCTTGATATCCAGCTTCTGTTGCGCCACGTACAGCGAGCCACAATAAATGTACTCGCGACGTTTGCGTCGCTGTTTATCCAGATAACGGGCGAAATCGTCCATTAGCTTGAACTTCTGGTTCAAGTCTTCATCGCCGTTCTGCCCCGAAGGAAGCAGCAAGGTCGCGATGCTGACCTTATCGAAATCGGCTTGCAGGTAGCGCCCGTAGCGGTCGGCTGTCTCGAAGCCGAGGCCGCTGATGACCGCCTTGGGTTGCAACCGCGAGTACAAAGCCACGCCACCTTGGGTGGGCACTTCGGCATCGCAGGCATAAAGGAAGTAGCCATCCAGTTGGAAGGCTGGATCGTCCAGTTCAAAGGCGGAAGCGCGGGTATCCTGCAGGCAGATGACGTCAGCATTCTGGGCTTGCAGCCAACTGAGCAAACCACGCTCGACTGCAGCCTGAATACCATTAACGTTCACACTGATGATCCGCATAAATGGCCCCAAAAATCGCGTGCGTGTATGATACACGCCGTCTACCTAATTAGCTAAATCCGTGGTATTTGAGGCTTTTTTCATGCAGGCGTATCAACGCGATTTCATTCGTTTTGCCATCGATCGCGGGGTTTTGCGCTTCGGTGAGTTCACCCTCAAGTCCGGGCGCACCAGCCCGTATTTCTTCAATGCAGGCTTGTTCAACTCGGGTTCGGCCCTGGCTCAGCTAGGTCGTTTCTACGCGGCAGCCATCGTTGAAAGCGGCATTTCCTTCGACGTTTTGTTCGGCCCGGCCTACAAGGGCATTCCCCTGGCCGCCGCCACCGCCGTGGCGCTGGCTGAACATCACGGTCGGGATGTGCCCTGGTGCTTCAACCGCAAGGAAGCCAAGGCCCATGGCGAAGGTGGCAGCCTGGTTGGCGCGCCGCTGACCGGCGATGTGCTGATCATCGACGATGTGATCACTGCCGGTACCGCTATCCGTGAAGTGATGCAGATCATCGCTTCCCAGGAGGGTGCCAAGGCAGCAGGCGTGCTGATCGCCTTGAACCGTCAGGAGCGTGGCAATGGTGAATTGTCGGCGATCCAGGAAGTGGAGCGCGATTTTGGCATTCCCGTGGTGAGCATCGTGTCGCTGAACCAGGTGTTGCAGTTCCTGGAAGACGATCCGCAACTCAAGCAGCACCTGCCGGCGGTGCGTGCGTACCGCGAGCAGTTCGGCGTCCAGTAACCGCCGCACAACAAAAAGCCCCACCCCTTGTAGGAGCGAGCAAGCTCGCTCCTACAAGGGGTGGGGCGTTTTGTGTTTAAGGACGCTTGCGATTGCTGATCAGCGTGCCCACACCGGTGTCGGTGAAGATTTCCAGCAGGATTGCATTCGGCACGCGGCCGTCCAGGATCAGCGAACTGCCGACGCCGCCCTGCACTGCTTCCAGGGCACAACGGATCTTCGGCAGCATGCCGCCGTAGATGGTGCCGTCGGCGATCAACTCGTCCACCTGTTGGGTGGTCAGGCCGGTCAACACCTTGCCTGTCTTGTCCATCAGGCCGGCGATGTTGGTCAGCAGCATCAGCTTTTCAGCTTTCAGTGCTTCGGCCACCTTGCCGGCCACCAGGTCGGCGTTGATGTTGTAGGACTCGCCGTTGGCGCCCACGCCGATTGGCGCGATCACTGGAATGAAGTCGCCTTTGACCAGCAGGTTCAGCAGGTCGGTGTTGATGCCGATCACTTCGCCCACCTGGCCGATGTCGATGATTTCCGGCTGGGTCATTTCCGGCGTCTGGCGGGTGACCGTCAGTTTTTTCGCGCGGATCAGCTCCGCGTCCTTGCCGGTCAGGCCGATGGCGCTGCCGCCGTGGCGGTTGATCAGGTTGACGATGTCCTTGTTCACCTGGCCGCCGAGGACCATCTCCACCACGTCCATGGTCTGCGCGTCAGTGACACGCATGCCATCGATGAAGTGACTCTCGATCGACAAGCGCTTGAGCAGGTCGCCGATTTGCGGGCCGCCGCCGTGGACCACCACCGGGTTGATCCCCACGGCTTTCATCAGCACGATGTCGCGGGCAAAGCCGGTTTTCAGCTCGTCGCTTTCCATGGCATTGCCGCCGTATTTGATCACCAGCGTCTTGCCGACATAGCGTCGAATGTAAGGCAACGCTTCGGACAGGACTTTGGCGGTGTTGGCAGCGGCTTCGCGTTCGAGGGTCATTCAGGACTCCGGTAAAAAATCAGAACGGTAATTGGAGATCAGGGGCAACACGTTTCAACTGGGCGTGGAACACGTCCTTGATGCGCTGCAACTCAGCCTCGGTATCCGCCTCGAAGCGCAGCACCAGCACCGGTGTGGTGTTGGACGCGCGCACCAGGCCCCAGCCTTTGGCGTAATCGACTCGCACACCATCAATGGTGGTCAGGTTGGCACCTTCACCCCATTGCGCATCGTGCAGGGCGTCAATGATGCTGAATTTGCTCTCTTCGGTCACATGGATATTGATCTCTGGCGTAGAAATATCATTCGGGAAGGTCTCAAACAGCCCTTGCGCGGTAGATTTTTCCTGGCTGAGGATCTCGAGCAGACGAGCGGCGCTGTAAATGCCGTCGTCAAACCCGAACCAGCGTTCCTTGAAGAACACATGGCCGCTCATTTCGCCGGCCAGCAGGGCGCCGGTTTCCTTCATTTTCTTTTTGATCAACGAGTGACCGGTCTTCCACATTAACGGGCGACCGCCATATTCCTTGATCAGCGGGGTCAGGCGGCGGGTGCACTTCACGTCGAAAATGATCTCGGCACCTGGGTTGCGCGCGACCACGTCGCGGGCGAACAGCATCAGCAGGCGGTCCGGGAATACGATCTCGCCGGTTTCGGTCACCACGCCCACGCGGTCGCCGTCACCGTCGAAGGCCAGGCCGACGTCGGCACCGGTTTCCTTGACCTTGGCGATCAGGTCCGCCAGGTTCTCAGGTTTGCCCGGGTCCGGGTGGTGGTTGGGGAAGTGGCCGTCGACCTCGCAGAACAGCGGGATCACTTCGCAGTTCAGGGCTTCGAGCAATTGCGGGGCAATCACGCCGGCCGCGCCGTTGCCGCAATCCACCACCACTTTCAGGCGGCGGGCGAGTTTCACGTCGTTGGTGATTTCATCAGAGTAGCGCTGAAGAATGTCGACTTTGGTGATGCTGCCCTTGCCGCTGGTCAGGTCGTTGTTCTTCAGGCGGTCGTGCAGGGCCTGGATCTGTTCGTTGGCGAGGGTGTCGCCGGCGATGACGATCTTGAAGCCGTTGTAGTCCGACGGGTTATGACTGCCGGTCAGCATAACCCCGGATTTGCCGGCCAGTACGTTGGCGGCGTAGTACAGCGCAGGTGTTGGCACCAGGCCGACGTCGCTGACATGGCAGCCGCTGTCGGCCAGGCCCTGGATCAGTTGCTCGACCAGTTCCGGGCCGGACAGACGACCGTCGCGGCCGACCGAAACGTTCGGCTCATCCTGGGTCAGGCTCTGGGAGCCGATGGCGCGGCCGATCCAGTAGGCGGTTTCGGCGGTCAGGGTCTTGGGGACTACGCCACGGATGTCATAGGCGCGAAAGATGCTGTCGGGGAATGTCGGGGCTACTCGGGCTGCGGTACTCATCGCGGGGGGAAACTCCATCTGAAGGGGGCAAGGCTGGCCTTAACGTGGCTGACCGGCAGGCTCAAACTGAAGGGTATGACGGTGTTTTCGGCAGAGAGTTCGTGGTGCAAAAGTGCCATCGGAGTGCTGGCTCCGTGTTTTTGTCTGCGTAATGCGTTGATTTCATTCGGGAAATCTCGCTGATAAAGTCCGCGCATTCTTCGTCCTGAAAAGCCTTGCGGTGGGCGTCGAGCCGGGCAAAAGCGCCCGGCCGGTTCAGCGTGGTCAGTGACTGCCGGAGTGCCCGAAGCCGCCTGCACCGCGTTGGGTCTCGTCGAATTCCTGCACCAGTTCGAAGTGCGCCTGCACCACCGGTACCAGCACCAACTGCGCAATGCGCTCGCCGACGGCGATGTTGAAGGCGGTTTGGCCACGGTTCCAGCACGACACCATCAACTCGCCCTGGTAGTCCGAGTCGATCAGGCCCACCAAGTTGCCCAGCACGATGCCGTGTTTGTGGCCCAGGCCGGAGCGCGGCAGGATCAGCGCCGCCAAGCCCGGGTCGCCGACATAGATCGACAGGCCGGTCGGAATCAGCAGGGTCTGGCCCGGCTCGAGCACGGTGTCCTGCTGGAGCATGGCGCGCAGGTCCAGGCCGGCGGAGCCCGGTGTGGCATAGGCCGGCAGTGGGAAGTCGGTGCCGATGCGGGGGTCGAGGATCTTGGCTTGCAAAGCGTGCATGGAAATTAAACCTGGTTCAGCCGTTGGGCGATAAAAGAGATCAGTTGGCGGGCAATTTTGCCCTTGCTGGTCTGGGCGAAAAGGGTGGCGTGCAACTCGCGGTCGATCACGCTGCAGGCGTTTTCCTCGCTGTTGAAGCCGATGCTCGGGTTGGCGACATCATTGGCAACGATCAGGTCGAGGTTTTTGTCTTTCAATTTGCGTGCGGCGTAGTCCAGCAGGTGTTCGGTCTCGGCAGCGAAGCCGACGCTGAACGGGCGGTCCGGGCGGCTGGCGATGGTGGCCAGGATGTCCGGGTTGCGCACCATTTGCAGGAGAAGGCCGTCACCGCTCGTAGGGTCTTTCTTGAGCTTTTGCGGGGCGACGACTTCCGGGCGGTAGTCTGCAACTGCTGCCGAGGCGATGAACAGGTCGCAGGGAATTGCTGCCTCACAGGCCGCCAACATGTCCCGGGCGCTGACTACGTCGATTCGCGTGACGCGATCGGGGGTCGGCAAATGCACCGGGCCGGTGATCAGCGTGACCCGTGCGCCTGCCTCGACCGCTGCTTCGGCCAAGGCAAAGCCCATTTTTCCTGAGCTATGGTTGGTGATGTAGCGCACCGGGTCGATGTTTTCCTGGGTCGGGCCGGCGGTGATCAGCACGTGCTTGCCGGTCAGGGCCAGGTGCTGGAAACACTCGGCGGCGCACAGCGCCAGGTCGTTAGCCTCGAGCATGCGGCCCATGCCGACGTCGCCGCAGGCCTGGCTGCCGGACGCCGGGCCGAACACCTTGAGACCACGGCTTTGCAGCAGTTGAGTGTTCGCCTGGGTCGCCGGGTCGCGCCACATGGCCTGGTTCATGGCCGGGGCGATAGCGACGGTGGCGTCGGTGGCCAGCACCAGGGTGGTCAGCAGGTCATCGGCGATGCCTTGGGCCAGGCGGGCGATCAGGTCGGCGGTGGCCGGGGCGATCAGCACCAGGTCGGCCCATTTGGCCAGCTCGATATGGCCCATGGCGGCTTCGGCCGCCGGGTCCAGCAGGTCCAGGTGAACCGGGTGCCCGGACAAGGCCTGCATGGTCAGCGGCGTGATGAACTCGTTGCCGCCGCGGGTCATGACCACGCGCACTTCGGCGCCCTGGTCGAGGAGCCTGCGGACCAGCTCTGCGCTCTTGTAGGCGGCAATGCCGCCGCCGACGCCGAGAACGATGCGTTTCCGATACAGACGCTGCATTGGTTTGCCTTTCCAGTTCAGTGAAGCCAGTTCAGTGACGCTTGCGATGCCCCCTCCCCAGGTGAAATCGCATGCAAAAAAGTGGGCCTACGATAACACAGCGTCCGCCAGGCAACAGCGGCGCGCATACACAGGGAAGTGGGATGAGTATTCGTGATTGGCCGGCGGCAGAACGGCCGCGGGAAAAGCTTCTGGAGTGGGGGGCGGCGAGCCTGTCCGACGCCGAGCTGTTGGCAATCTTCCTGCGCACCGGGGTTGCCGGCAGGAGCGCGGTGGACCTGGCGCGTCATCTGTTGGCGCAATTTGGCGGCTTGCGCCCGCTGCTGGAAGCGAGTCAGACATTATTTAACCAGCAACTGGGCCTGGGGCCGGCGAAGTTTGCCCAGTTGCAGGCGGTGCTGGAAATGTCCCGGCGCCACATGGCTGAACGCCTGCGCAGTGATTCGGTGTTGGAAAGCCCGATGATCGTGCGCGATTACCTCAAAGCGTTATTGCGCCACGAGCCCCACGAGGTATTCGGCTGCCTGTTTCTTGATTCCAAGCATCGAGTGCTGGGTTTCGAGGCGTTGTCCCAAGGCACCATCGACGCTGCGGTGGTTTACCCCCGGCAAGTGGTCAAGCGGGCCCTGGCCTATAACGCGGCGGCATTGATCCTGTGTCACAACCATCCTTCCGGGAACGCGGAGCCCAGCGCTGCTGATCGAAAATTGACCAGGCTGCTGCAGAAGGCCCTGGAAGTGGTGGATGTGCGGGTGCTGGATCACATTATCGTGGGGGATGGTGATCCGTTGTCGATGGCCGAGTACGGCTGGATGTAATCCCGCCCCAATGGGGCGGGGTGGGGGGTCAAGGCTTGACGCTGACTTTCGAGAAATCCTGGCGCCCGAACGGGCTTACCTGGTACCCCTCGACAGTCTTGCGGGCCAGGGCGAACGCTGTCGGGTGCGCCAGCGGCAGCCACAACGCCTGTTGCTGGATCTGTGCCTGTGCCTGCTGATACAACTTGCTGCGCACCCCTTGCTCACTGGTGGTCTTGCCGGCGCTGATGAGCTTGTCCAGGGTCGGGTCGCAATAGCGGGCGAAGTTGGTGCCGGATTTCACCGCCGCGCAGGAGAACTGCGGGGTCAGGAAGTTATCCGGGTCGCCGTTGTCGCCGGCCCAGCCCATGAACAGCAGGTCGTGTTCGCCTGCTTTAGCGCGGCGAATCAACTCGCCCCATTCGATCACGCGGATCTCGGCCTGGATGCCGACATTGGCCAGGTCCGCCTGCAGCAGTTGCGCGCCGAGGTTGGGGTTGGGGTTCAGCAGGCTGCCGGTGGGGCGTGTCCAGATTGTGGTCTTGAAGCCGTCCTTGAGCCCGGCGCGCTCCAGCAACTGTTTGGCCTTGGCAATGTCCTGTGGATAACCCGGCAACTCCTTGGCATAGCTCCAGGTGTTGGGCGGGTAGGGGCCGTTGGCGGCTTGGGCGGTGCCTTCGAACACGGCTTTGAGGTAGCTGCCCTTGTCGAAGGCCAGGTTGATCGCCTGGCGCACTTCGGGCTTGTCCAGCGGCGGGTGCTGGCTGTTGATTGCGACGAATGCGGTCATGAATGCTGCGGTTTTTTCTACTTTGAGTGCGGGATCTTTCTCGGCTTCGCCCACATCCAGGGGTTTGGGTGACAGTGCGATCTGGCATTCGTTGCGGTGCAGTTTCTGCAGGCGCACGTTCGCATCCGGGGTGATGGCGAAGATCAAGTTATCCACAGCCGGTTTGCCGGCGAAGTAGTCCGCGTTGGCTTTGTAGCGGACCACGGCGTCTTTCTGGAAACGGCTGAAGATGAACGGTCCGGTGCCGATCGGCTGGCTGTTGAGCTTTTCCGGAGTGCCGGCCTTGAGCAGTTTGTCGGCGTATTCCGCCGGATAGATCGAGGCAAAGCCCATGCTCAGGGCGGCGAGGAAGGTGGAGTCGGCGTGGTCTAGGGTAAAGCGCACGGTCAGCGGGTCGAGCGCGTCGATCTTCTTGATCAGGGCCGGCAATTGTAGCGACTGTGCATGGGGGAAGCCGCTCTGGGCGATCTGGTGCCATGGGTTGGCGGGGTCGAGCATGCGTTCGAAGCTGAAGCGCACGTCTTCGGCGGTCAGGGTGCGGCTGGGGGTGAAGTACTCGGTGCGATGGAATTTAACCTCCGGGTGCAGCTTGAAGGTGTAGGTCAGCCCATCCGGCGAGACATCCCAGCTGTCCGCCAGGCTCGGTACCAGTTTGCCGCTGGCCGCGTCGTAGTCCACCAGGCGGTTCATCAGCACGTCGGCCGAGGCGTTGGTGGTGGTCAGCGAATTGTATTGCACCACATCGAACCCTTCGGGGCTGGCCTCGGTGCAAACGCTCAAGGTGCTGGCGGCAGAGGCCAGCGGCGCAATAAAGAGAGGGGCGAGCAACAGTGGTAGGGCGGCGAGGCGCATGTTTTGTTTCCTGTGCAGATCGAAGGCCCATCTGCGAGTGCAGTCTGGAAAAGACCTACCGTAGTGGTCTGATTGATAAATGACTAGTCCATTTTTGCCTGTGCTTTTGCCTCAAATGCTGTTTTGATGGCACCTCAGCGCGTTTCGCCGTGCGCTTCACTGCGTGCGCGGGCGCTGTAAATCATTCTGTGCGACGAGCGGTCGGCTATTGCAGCGGCCCCTCCTGGCAACGGTTCGGGCGTCTGTCGCCGAGATTTACGCCGGTAAAAACACACGGGCTGTTGTTGCACTTGGGTCTTTCTGGTATAAAGCAGCGCTCTTTTCTAGGGGCCCGGTTCCTTCGCTTGTAGGTGTAGCCGGTAAGACCCTAAAGAAACGCGGCGCCTGGCGCCAAATGACTGAGAGATTAAGCGGCCAACCCATGCCGGGTTGGGCATGTGGTTTTAGAGGGCTGAGGCATGTCGAGAGTCTGTCAAGTTACCGGTAAGGGTCCGGTGACTGGGAATAACATTTCCCACGCAAATAACAAAACCCGTCGTCGTTTCCTGCCGAACCTGCAGCATCACCGCTTCTGGGTTGAAGAAGAGAAACGTTTTGTACGTCTGCGCGTATCCGCCAAAGGCATGCGCATCATCGACAAGCGTGGCATCACTGTCGTGCTGGCCGAAATCCGCGCCGCTGGCAAGATCTAAGGAGCTCTATCATGCGTGAATTGATTCGAATGATCTCTAGCGCCGGTACTGGTCACTTCTACACTACCGACAAGAACAAGCGTACTACCCCGGACAAGCTCGAAAAGAAAATGTTCGACCCGCGCGTTCGCAAGCACGTGATCTACAAAGAAGGCAAAATCAAGTAATTGATTTTACTCCTTGTGAAAAAAAGCCCGTATCTCACGATGCGGGCTTTTTTTTGCGTGCGGAGTTTGCCGGTCAGGCTTTTTGCTCGAACACCACGTAGATCTTGCGGCACGGTTCCAGCACTTCCCAGCTACCGCTGAAGCCGGCGGGGATCACGAAGCGGTCGCCGGCGCGCAGGGTCTTTGCATTGCCCTCGCTGTCGCGCAGTACCGAAACACCCTGCACGATTTCGCAATACTCATGCTCGGTGTAGTTGACCTTCCACTGCCCGACTTCACCTTCCCAGACGCCGGCGCTCATTTGCCCGCATGGGCTGTTGTAGTGGTTGTAGATCGTTTGCTCGGGATCGCCCTTGAGGATTTTTTCCGGGGCAGGGAGGTAGCGATCGGGGGCGGTGTTGGCTTGGCTGAAGTCGACGATGTCCTGGATGCTCATATGCGTGTCCCGTCTGGCCTGCGGTTGGAGAGCCCGAAGTCTATGTTTATTAAAATGAACATCGCAAGGGCGTTTGCCGGCCTTGTGTCAAATATATTGATACATCCCCAGTCGCTGGTTTAGGGTGGCAGCTGCCTTGAGCCGAACGACTGGCTGGCGGGGCAAGCATTCTTTGAGGCTGCCGGGGGACATCGCCTGGCCCTTGTATTCAACAAGAGGAGGACACTCGCATGACCACCCTGACCCGTGCCGACTGGGAACAACGCGCCAAAGACCTGAAGATCGAAGGCCGCGCCTACATCAATGGCGAATACACCGCCGCTGTTTCCGGCGACACGTTTGAATGCATCAGCCCGGTCGATGGTCGCCTCCTGGCTACCGTTGCCAGCTGTGACGCCGCCGACGCCCAGCGCGCCGTGGAAAACGCCCGCGCCACATTCAATTCCGGTGTGTGGTCGCGCCTGGCGCCGGCCAAGCGCAAAGCGACGATGATCCGTTTCGCCGCGCTGCTCAAGGCCAATGCCGAAGAGTTGGCGCTGCTTGAAACCCTGGACATGGGCAAGCCGATCAGCGACTCCCTGAACGTCGACGTACCCGGCGCGGCGAATGCCCTGAGCTGGAGCGGCGAGGCCATCGACAAGATCTATGACGAAGTCGCCACCACTCCGCACGATCAATTGGGTCTGGTGACGCGTGAGCCGGTCGGCGTGGTCAGTGCGATCGTGCCGTGGAACTTCCCGCTGATGATGGCCTGCTGGAAACTCGGCCCGGCGTTGTCCACCGGTAACTCGGTGATCCTCAAACCGTCCGAAAAATCCCCGCTCACCGCCATCCGCATCGCGGCCCTGGCGGTTGAAGCCGGTATTCCAAAAGGCGTATTCAACGTGCTGCCGGGCTACGGCCACACCGTGGGTAACGCGCTGGCGTTGCACATGGATGTCGACACCCTGGTGTTCACCGGCTCGACCAAAATCGCCAAGCAGTTGTTGATCCGCTCCGGCGAATCGAACATGAAGCGCGTCTGGCTGGAAGCGGGCGGCAAGAGCCCGAACATCGTGTTCGCCGATGCTCCCGACCTGCAAGCCGCCGCGGAATCGGCTGCCGGCGCGATCGCGTTCAACCAGGGCGAAGTCTGCACCGCCGGTTCGCGCCTGCTGGTGGAGCGTTCGATCAAGGATAAATTCCTGCCGCTGGTGATCGAGGCCCTCAAAGGCTGGAAGCCAGGCAACCCGCTGGACCCGGCCACTAACGTCGGCGCGCTGGTGGACACCCAGCAGATGAACACCGTGCTGTCGTATATCGAAGCGGGCCATGCGGACGGCGCCAAGCTGGTCGCCGGTGGCAAGCGCACCCTGGAAGAAACGGGCGGCACCTACGTCGAGCCGACGATTTTCGACGGCGTGACCAACGCCATGAAGATCGCCCGGGAAGAGATCTTTGGCCCGGTGCTGTCGGTGATCACGTTCGACAGCGCTGAAGAAGCCATCGCCATCGCCAACGACACCCAATACGGCCTGGCCGCAGCGGTGTGGACGGCGGATATCTCCAAGGCGCACCTCACCGCCAAGGCTCTGCGTGCCGGTAGCGTGTGGGTCAACCAATACGATGGCGGCGACATGACCGCGCCGTTCGGTGGCTTCAAGCAGTCGGGTAACGGTCGCGACAAGTCGCTGCATGCATTCGACAAGTACACCGAACTGAAGGCGACCTGGATCAAGCTCTAAGCAACACGGCAGGTCCCCTGTAGGAGCGAGCTTGCTCGCGAAAAACGCCAACGATAACGCGTGCTGTCTGGTTGAACGCGGTGTCTTTGAGTTCTTCGCGGGCAAGCTCGCTCCTACAGTTCGTTTGCAACCCTGAAAACAATGATCCACAGGAGCGTGGAAATGCGTTGGGCGACTTATTTCGCCGTGCTGGCCTCGGTGCTCAGCGTCGGCCTGGCCCTGGGTGTCAGTATGCCGCTGGTGTCCCTGCGCCTCGAAAGCTGGGGCTATGGCAGTTTCGCCATCGGCGTGATGGCGGCGATGCCGGCCTTCGGCGTATTGCTGGGCGCCAAGGTTTCCAGCCGCATGGCTTCGTGGCTCGGTACTGCCAACTTGATGCGCCTGTGCCTGTGGGCGGGCGCGGTGTCTATCGGCCTGCTGGCGATACTGCCCAGCTATCCGGTGTGGCTGGTGCTGCGGCTGATGATCGGGGTGATCCTGACCATCGTGTTTATCCTCGGCGAAAGCTGGATCAACCAGTTGGTGGTGGAGCAGTGGCGCGGTCGGCTGGTGGCGCTGTATGGCTGCAGTTACGCCTTGAGCCAACTGTCGGGGCCCTTGTTGCTGGGCGTGATCGGCACCGAGCATGACTACGGCTTCTGGGTCGGTGTGGGCTTGCTGATGGTGGCGCCGCTGTTGTTGCTGGGGCGTTCCGGGGCGCCGACGGCCGAGTCGTTCGGGGTGACGTTCAGCGACCTGTGGCGCTTCTGCGTGAGCCTGCCAGCGATTGCCTGGGCGGTGGCGCTGTTCGCCGCGTTCGAAGCGATGATCCTGACGCTGCTGCCGGTGTATTGCCTGCAACAGGGCTTCACCGCCGAGATCGCTCTGGCGATGGTCAGTACGGTGGTGGTCGGCGATGCATTGCTGCAGTTGCCCATCGGCGCGTTGGCCGATTATCTGCCACGACGCACGCTGTTCCTGGGGTGTGCACTGCTGTTGTTGGCATCGAGCCTGGCGGTTCCGCTGTTGATGCACGCGCCGCTGATCTGGCCGGTATGGGTGCTGTTCGGCGCCAGTGCCGGTGGGTTGTTTACCTTGTCGTTGATCCTGATCGGCGAGCGCTACCGCGACGACGCGCTGGTGCGGGCCAATGCCCATGTCGCGCAACTGTGGGGCATTGGTTGCCTGATCGGCCCGCTGGTGGCCGGTGCGGGTAGTCAGTGGATCAGCGGGCATGCGCTGCCATGGCTGATGGCGGCCGGGGCGTTGGGGCTGGTGCTGTTGTTGCTGCGCCAGGGGGCCTTTGGTGCGGCGCAGCCGGTTTAGGTGATGCGTGCGGTCCGGTTATGTTCTTGCGTTCTTCGCGAGCGAGCTCGTTCCTACAGTAGGCGTTCCAGGCCCACGCGGGTGGCGAACCAGGCATTGAACCGCCGCCACCAACTGCCCGGCTCACGGTACAGGGTGTGCAATTGGCCGTTGTCCTCGGTTACCCAAACCACCTTGCCGTCCTCGAGTTTCGCTTCAAAGCTCAAGGGGGGCGCCATGCCTTCCAGTGCCAGGTTGCGCACCTGTTCCGCCAGTTCGGGGCTGTCCACCAGTACGCCGACTTCGGTGTTCCACAGCACCGAGCGAGGGTCGAAGTTGAACGAGCCGATAAATGACTTCGTCCGGTCGAAAATCATCGCTTTGCTGTGCAGGCTCGAATCCGAGCCTCGGAAGGCGCCGCGCCGAAACAGGTGTGGCCCGCTGCCGGCACCCTGTGCGCCGGGCTGGCGGCGCAACTCGTAGAGTTTCACCCCGTGCTCCAGCAGTGCCTTGCGATAGGGCGCGTAGCCGCCATGCACGGCCGGTACGTCGGTGGCTTCCAGGGAGTTGGTCAACAGGCTGACCGACACGCCCGCATCGGCCCGTCCGGTCAGGTACACCAGCCCGGGCTGCCCCGGCACGAAGTACGCCGAGATCATGATCAACTCGTGGTTGACCCCTTGCAGTTCCGGCGCCAGTTGGGTGGTCAGCAGCAATCGAGGGTCGGGCTCGGCCTTGGCCAGCACTTTGCTCGGCGCGTCCCACAGGGCCTGGTTCCAGGCCCAGATCAACTCGCGGCGCCACATGTCCATGCGCGGTTCGGTCTGGTAGATGCGCAGGCGGTTGTACAGGGCATGGTTCTGTTGGCGGGACTGGGCCAGTGACTCGTTCAAGAGTCGGCGCGCGGCGGTCAGGTCGCCGTTGGAAGGCAGGTTGGAGACGAACTCAGCGATGGGTTTGCTCAGGGCGCTGTTCCAATACTGGTCGAAGCTGTGACCGAGCTGCTCGGCCACCGGACCCACACTGAGCATGTCGATATCGGTGAAGTTCAGATTGGGCTCGGCGTCGAAATACTCATCCCCCAGGTTGCGCCCGCCGACGATGGCCGCGCTGTTATCCGCCAGCCACAGTTTGTTGTGCATGCGCCGGTGTTGCTGCGACAGGTTGAACAGCCGGCCCATGGTGCGCGTGACCCCGGTGCTGCGCCCCAGGTGCAATGGGTTGAACAGGCGAATGTCGATCTGGGGATGGGCGGCGAGGGTGGCGATGACCTCATCGACGCCGTCGCTGGTGGTGTCGTCCAGCAGGATGCGCACGCGCACGCCCCGGTCGGCGGCCTTGAGCAGTTCGTCCACGAGCATGCGTGTGCTGATGCCGTCGTGCACGATGTAGTACTGCAGGTCGAGGCTGGCCTGGGCATTGCGGATCAGTTCGGCGCGGGCCATGAAGGCTTCGCTGCTGTTGGGGAGCAGGCGAAAGCCGGAGCGGCCTTGATACGGCGCAGCCTGGGCCTGGATCGAGCGGCCGAACGACGATTGCGCCGCCGGCAGGGCGTCACTGGGGATGCGCGGCGCGGTCACCGTGGCGCATCCGCCCAGGGCCAGGGCTCCCGACAGGGAAAACGGTAAAAGCCGTCGAATCATCAAGGGAGTGGCTTCCGGATCAGGGCAGTTGTCGGCATATGACGGCAATTTCCCGCGAAAGGTCAGTCGGCTGCCTCGGCCAGCAGGTTGCTCGCGGCGGCGCCCACCTTGCGCACGGCTTCTTCAATCTGCGGGGTGGGTTTGGCAGCGTAGTTCATGCGCAGGCAATTCCTGTACTTGCCCGAAGCCGAAAAGATACTGCCCACGGCGATCTGTACGCCCTGTTCCACCAGCACGCGATTGAGCTTCAACGTATCAAAGCCTTCCGGCAGCTCCACCCACAGCATGAAACTGCCTTGCGGCCGGCTGGCGCGGGTACCCGCCGGGAAATACCGGCTGACCCAGTCGAGTATCAAGTCGCGATTGCGCTGGTATTGGGTGCGCATCCGGCGTAAATGCGGTTCGAAATGGCCGCCCTTGAGAAATTCGGCGATGGCTATCTGCGGCTGCGTGGCGGTAGAGCCGGTGCTGATGTACTTCATGTGCAGCACCCGCTCCAGGTATCGGCCGGGCGCGACCCAGCCAATGCGCAGGCCCGGCGCCAGGGTTTTCGAGAACGAGCTGCACAGCAGCACGCGGCCATCTTCGTCGAAGGATTTGATGGTGCGCGGGCGCGGGTAGCTGTAGGCCAATTCACCGTAGACATCATCTTCGATGATCGCCACGTCAAAGCGCTGGGCCAGGGTCAGCAACGCCCGTTTGCGCGCCTCCGGCATGATGTAGCCCAGGGGATTGTTGCAGTTGGGGGTCAGTTGGATGACCTTGATCGGCCACTGCTCCAGCGCCAGTTCCAAGGCTTCCAGGCTGATGCCGGTGAGCGGGTCCGTGGGGATTTCCAGGGCTTTCATGCCCAGGCCCTTGAGGGTCTGCATGGCGCCGTGGAAGCTCGGCGAGTCCACCGCGACAATATCCCCCGGCTCGCAGATAGCGCGGATGCTGGCGGACAGCGCCTCGTGGCAGCCGGTGGTGATGACGATGTCTTCGGCGCTCAGTTGGCAGCCCGAATCCAGTGACAGCCGGGCGATCTGTTCACGTAACTCCATACAGCCGAGGATATTGTCGTAATACAGACCCGGCAGATCCTGGCGTCGACTCACGCGGGCCAGGCTGCGTAGCAAGGGTTTCAGGGTGGGGGAGAATACATCCGGCATGCCACGGCCTAGCTGTATGACGTCTTTGCGCGGTACGGCGCGAATCAGTTCGAGCACCTGGTCCCACTGGGAAATTTCCACCGGGCGCTGGGCCGGGCGGCCGACTTCGGGCAGCGCCGGCAGCTCGCGGCCAATCGGCACAAAGTAGCCGGATTTCGGCTTGGGCGTCGCCAGGCCGTTGTCCTCCAGCAACCGATACGCCTGCTGCACGGTGCTCAGGCTGACCCCGTGCTCCACGCTCAAAGCGCGTACAGAGGGCAGGCGATCGCCGGGGCGATAGAAGCCCTGTTCGATGCGCGTGCCCAGTAATTCGGCGAGGTTGACGTAAAGCGTCATGGCGGTCGCTCCCGGGGGACCAGTACAGATTGGGGGAAAATACAGGATTCAGCCGCGCAGAGGCAGTGTCTGTATGGATTTAATAAAGATCCATTGAATCTGTAACGGTTTTGCCCGCTCACCCATTCTAGTCACTCATGGCAACAGGCAAACGAGGGGCAGCAAAATGAACGGGATGAGCGATGTGCGGCTGATGCTACACAGTCAGGAATTGCAGGCGGGGCAAGAGCAGGCCAACGCGCCGCGCGATATCAGCGGCTGGCAGCTGTTCTGGCGTCGTCGCCACACACGCAAAGCCTTGCTGCACTTGACCCGCGAGCAACTGCGCGATATCGGCTTGACCCCGGAGCAGGCGCGCCAGGAGGGCTTGAAGCCGTTCTGGCGCGGTTGATCAGACCAGCTCTTTGAAGCGGTGCCAGAGCATCCCCAGTGCCAGCAGCGGCGAGCGCAGGTGCTTACCGCCGGGGAAGGTGATGTGCGGGACCTGCGCGAACAGGTCGAAACGTCCCTGTTGCTGGCCGCTGATAGCCTCGGCCAGCAGCTTGCCCGCCAGGTGTGTGGCGTTGAGGCCATGGCCCGCATAGGCCTGGGCGTAATACACGTTGGGTTGATCCGCCAGCCGGCCGATCTGGGGCAGGCGATTGGCGCCGATGCCGATCATCCCGCCCCATTGGTAGTCGATTTTGACGTCGGCCAGTTGCGGGAACACGTGGAGCATCTTCGGCTGCATGTAGGCGCCGATGTCCTTGGGATCACGTCCGGAATAATGGCAGGCGCCGCCGAACAACAGGCGACGGTCGGCGGACAGGCGGAAGTAATCTACCGTCACTCGCTGGTCGCACACCGCCATGTTCTGCGGGAGCAACTGGGCGGCCTGGGCTTCGCTCAAGGGCTCGGTGGCGATGATGTAGCTGCCGGCGGGCAGGACCTTGCCACCCAACTGCGGATTGAGCCCATTCAGGTAAGCATTGCAGGCCAGCACCAGGGTGTTGGCGCGCACCGTGCCGTGGGCGGTGTGCACCCTGACCTCGGGGCCGTAGTCGATGCGCGTCGCGGCGGACTGCTCAAACAACTGCACGCCCAACTGTTGCGCGGCCGCCGCTTCACCCAGCGCCAGGTTCAGCGGGTGCAGGTGACCGGAGCCCATGTCGATCATGCCACCCACGTAGCGCTCGGAGCCGATCACGCTGCCCATCTCGGCGGCTTGCAGCAGGCGCACCTCGTGGCGGTAACCCAGGCTGTGCAGTTCTTCGGCGTCTTCGGCCAGGCCCTGCAGATCGCGGGGTTTGTTGGCGAGGTCGCAATAGCCCCAGGTCAGGTCGCAGCGGATCTGGAAGCGTTCGACGCGCTCGCGCACGATTTCCACGGCCTCCAGCCCCATCAGCTTCATCTGGCGCACGCCGTCGGTGCCGATCACGTTGGCGAACTGGTCCAGGCCGTGACCGACGCCGCGAATCAACTGGCCGCCGTTGCGCCCGCTGGCGCCCCAGGCGATTTTGCGTGCTTCCAGCAGAACGACGCGCAGGCCGCGCTCAGCCAGTTCCAGGGCGGTGTTGAGCCCGGAAAACCCACCGCCGATCACACACACATCGGCGCGCACATCGCCCGTCAACGCCGGGTAATCGGGTTGTGGCAGGCTGCTGGCGGCGTAGTAGGAAGCAGTGTGCCGGGCGCTGGCAGTCATGGGGAACATCCCTGTCTGGAAAATTTGACGCAGGATACAGCGGTCGGACGAAGCTGTCTGCGCGGGGCGTTTTGCGTCAGAATCCTCGTCTATTCGCCGTTCGGTACGTGTTTCGATGAGTTGCAACAGTCAGAAAATCAGCGCGCTGCGCAGGCAGATTCCTACGTTCGAGTGCGTGCCCGGCTGCCACGACTGCTGTGGGCCGGTGACCACATCGCCCGAGGAAATGTCGCGCCTGCCGCGCAAGACCGCTGCCGAGCAGGAGGCGGCCATGGACGAATTGAACTGCGTGCACCTGGGGCCGAACGGCTGCACCGTGTATGACGAGCGGCCGCTGATCTGTCGACTGTTCGGTACCACAAAGACCTTGCCATGCCCCAATGGGCGCGGGCCGGTGGAGCTGATTCACCCGCGGGTGGAGAAGCAGATCCACGAATACATGGCGAGCACCCGGCAGGTGCTGGTCTAAATGTGGGAGGGAGCACGCCCCCCTTCCACATTGACCCAGTTGTGTCAGTCAGTCGGGGATCGGCAGGTTCAGGCTCTCCTTCACCTCTTCCATCACGATATAGCTCTTGGACTCCCGCACATGGGGCAGCTTGAGCAGGATATCGCCGAGCAATTTGCGGTACGACGCCATCTCGGATATCCGCGCTTTCACCAGATAGTCGAAGTCCCCCGAGACCAGATGGCACTCCAGCACATGGGGCAGTTTCAGCACAGCGCGGCGGAACTCTTCAAAGGTGTCGCCGGATTTGTAATCCAGGCTGATCTCGACAAATACCAGCAAACTCCCCTTCAAATGCTGGGGATTGAGCCGTGCGTTGTAGCCCATGATGATCCCTTCTCGCTCCAGGCGCCGCACGCGCTCGGTGCAGGGAGTGGTCGACAACCCGACCTTTTCCCCCAGCTCCGTGAACGAAATACGCCCGTCGGCTTGTAGGATTCGCAGAATATTGCGGTCGATCTTGTCCAGCTCCCGCTTGGTCTGGGTGTTGGTACGCATAGGGGATACGCCTCTGTGAAAAGGGTTTTTGCCGAGAATTGTCGCCAAATATAAGCATTTATATAGTGAAATGCACTGGTGAATGCTTTTTATACTGCGCACATCATTGCTCGAACAACACACGTCGGCGGTCAGCCGCGATGAGGATATAAAAATGCGCGTTCTGGTCTTGGGTAGCGGCGTCATTGGGGTGACCAGTGCCTACTATTTGGCGCGGGCCGGTTTTGAAGTGGTCGTGGTCGACCGTCAACCTGCCGCTGCCATGGAAACCAGTTTCGCCAACGCCGGCCAGGTGTCCCCCGGCTATGCCTCGCCATGGGCTGCCCCGGGCGTGCCGCTCAAGGCCATGAAGTGGTTGCTGCAACGCCACGCGCCGCTGGCGATCAAGGCCACGGCCAGTATCGACCAATACCTGTGGATGGCCCAGATGCTGCGCAACTGCACGGCCAACCGCTATGCGGTGAACAAGGAGCGCATGGTGCGCCTGTCCGAGTACAGCCGCGACTGTCTCGACGAACTGCGCGCTGAAACCGGCATTTCCTACGAAGGCCGCACGCTGGGGACTACCCAGCTGTTCCGCACCCAGGCCCAGCTCGATGGTGCGGCCAAGGATATCGCCGTATTGAAAGAATCCGGCGTGCCGTTCGAGCTGCTCGACCGCGCCGGCATTGCCCGCGTTGAACCGGCCCTGGCCAGCGTCACCGATATCCTCGCCGGTGCCCTGCGCCTGCCGAACGACCAGACCGGCGACTGCCAGATGTTCACCACCCGCCTGGCCGAGATGTGCAAGCAGTTGGGTGTGGAATTCCGCTTCGAACAGGACATCCAGCGCCTCGACTTCGCCGGTGAGCGCATCAACGGTGTCTGGATCGACGGCAAGCTGGAAACGGCCGACCGTTACGTGCTGGCCCTCGGCAGTTACTCGCCGCAGTTGCTCAAGCCGCTGGGGATCAAGGCACCGGTGTACCCGCTCAAGGGCTACTCGCTGACCGTGCCGATCACCAACCCGGCGATGGCGCCCACATCGACCATTCTCGACGAGACCTACAAGGTCGCGATCACCCGTTTCGACAACCGCATCCGCGTCGGCGGCATGGCTGAAATCGCCGGTTTTGACCTGTCGCTTAACCCGCGTCGGCGTGAAACCCTGGAGATGATCGTCAACGACCTTTATCCTCAGGGCGGCGATTTGACCGAAGCGATCTTCTGGACCGGACTGCGCCCAACCACGCCTGATGGCACGCCGATTGTCGGTGCCACCCCGTTCAAGAACCTGTTCCTGAACACCGGCCACGGCACCCTCGGCTGGACCATGGCGTGCGGCTCCGGTCGGTTGCTGGCGGACCTGATGGCCAAGAAAACCCCGCAGATCAGCGCCGAAGGCCTCGATATTTCCCGTTATGGCAACCACCAGGAGACTGCAAAACATGTCAATCCAGCGCCAGCTCACCAATGAGCGCATGAGCCAGATCGTTACCCACGGCGGGACGGTGTATCTGGCAGGGCAAGTCGGCGACGACATGAGTGCCGGGATTGAACAGCAGACCCGTGAAACCCTGGCCAACATCGAGCGCTTGCTGGACCTGGCCGGTACCGACAAGACCAAGTTGCTGTCGGTGACGATCTACCTGAAAGACATCGACGCCGATTTCGCCGGTATGAACGCCGTGTGGGACGCGTGGTTGCCCAAAGGCGTCGCCCCGGCCCGTGCCACCGTTGAAGCGAAACTGTGCGAACCGGAAATTCTGGTAGAGCTGTCTGTCGTGGCTGCGCTGCCGTAAACAACGATCCCTCTCCCGGCGCCGATGTTGTCGGTCGGTGCCGGTTTTTTCTTCCCTTGCCGCCTAGAAGCCTGCCGCCATGCGTCCTGCCCGTGCCCTGATCGACCTCCAAGCCCTGCGTCACAATTACCAATTGGCCCGTGAAGTCAGCGGGGCCAAGGCCCTCGCTGTCGTCAAGGCCGATGCCTACGGCCATGGTGCCGTGCGCGTGGCCCAGGCGCTGGAAGCCGAGGCCGACGGGTTTGCCGTGGCCTGTATCGAGGAAGCGCTGGAGTTGCGGGCCGCTGGGATCCGCGCGCCGGTATTGCTGCTCGAAGGGTTTTTTGAAGCCGATGAGCTGCCGCTGATCATCGAGCATGATTTCTGGTGCGTGGTGCATTCGCTGTGGCAACTGGAGGCGATCGAACAGGCTGTCTTGAGCAAGCCGCTCACCGTGTGGCTCAAACTCGACTCGGGCATGCACCGCGTCGGCCTGCATCCCAAGGACTACCACGAGGCGTATCAGCGCCTGTTGGCCAGCGGCAAGGTGGCGAAGATCGTGTTGATGAGCCACTTCGCCCGCGCCGACGAACTCGATTGCGTGCGCAGCAATGAACAGGTGGCGATATTCGATGCGGCGCGCCAAGGCTTGTCGGCCGAAATGAGCCTGCGTAACTCGCCATCGGTGATGGGTTGGCCGAGCGTATCCAGCGACTGGGTGCGCCCGGGCATTATGCTGTACGGCGCGACGCCATTTGCTGAAGACCAGGCCGTCGCCGCACGCCTGCAGCCGGTGATGACCCTGGAATCGAAAGTCATCTGCGTGCGTGAACTGCCGGCCGGCGAGCCGGTGGGCTACGGCGCCAAGTTCATCACGCCCAAACCGATGCGCATCGGCGTGGTCGCCATGGGGTATGCCGATGGTTACCCGCGCCATGCGCCGACCGGCACACCGGTGCTGGTGGCCGGGCAACGCAGCCAGTTGCTGGGGCGCGTGTCCATGGACATGCTGTGCATCGACCTGACCGACGTGCCGCAAGCGGGCCTGGGTTCCACCGTCGAGCTGTGGGGCAAGCACATCCTTGCCAGTGACGTTGCGACGGCCGCCGAGACCATTCCCTATCAGATTTTCTGCAACCTGCGCCGGGTGCCAAGGCTCTATTCCGGCACGTGATCGCCCGCTACGAAGGCCATTGCCTGGGATTTAGGCTCAAGTGTTGTAAATACTGAACGCTGTCGCCATGATAACGCTCAATTACAACAAAGCCTGAATCCTAGGAGGCTCCCGCATTGGACGTCGGCGAACGACTGCAATCCATCCGTAAGCTGAAGGGTCTTTCCCAGCGTGAGCTCGCCAAGCGTGCGGGTGTCACCAACAGCACCATTTCGATGATCGAAAAAAACAGTGTCAGCCCTTCCATCAGTTCCTTGCGCAAGGTGCTGGGCGGCATTCCCATGTCGATGGTCGAGTTCTTTTCCGAGGAGATCCTCCAGGAAATACCGACACAGGTCGTCTACAAAGCCAACGAGTTGATCGACATCTCTGACGGTGCCGTCACCATGAAACTGGTGGGCCGTGCGCATCCAGGCCGGGCGATCACGTTTCTCAACGAGATTTACCCGCCTGGTGCCGACACCGGCGAAGAAATGCTCACCCACGAAGGCGAAGAAACCGGGATTCTGGTGGAGGGTCGTCTTGAATTGGTGGTCGGTCTTGAAACTTTTGTGCTCGAAGCCGGCGATAGCTACTACTTTGAAAGCACCAAGCCTCACCGTTTTCGTAATCCGTTCGATGTGCCGGCGCGACTAATCAGCGCAGCCACACCGGCGAACTTTTGATAGAAGAGGCGTCCTGCCAGCGTTGCAGAGGCACCCGAGCAGTATTCCGCCAGGCTGAATCCCCCTTTATTTAATAGGGTTGTTTCGGCCAGGCGGGGTAACCGTTATACTTTCGCCGCCTGCGAAACCGTGGCCGCAGGCGTGAATAGCCACCATTGAGGGTGAACGCGTGAACCTAATTATGAAAATGCTGGCTGTACCAGCAATAGTATTAGCCCTTGTGGGCTGTGGGCAGAAAGCTGAGCCTCCTGTCAGTAAGACCGCCAGTGATGCAATCGCCGAGCGCCTGGACCCAGTGGGGAAGGTCTGCGTTCAGGGCGAAGAGTGCAAGGGGATGGCAGTCGCCGTGACAGCGGGCGGCGGTGGCGGTGCAAAGTCGCCGGATGATGTAATCGCCAAACATTGCAACGCATGCCACGGCACCGGCCTGCTGGGCGCACCGAAGATTGGCGACACTGCCGCCTGGAAAGACCGCGCCGACCACCAGGGCGGCCTCGACGGCATCCTGGCCAAGGCCATCACCGGTATCAACGCCATGCCGCCAAAAGGCACGTGCGCGGATTGCTCGGATGACGAGCTCAAGGGTGCCATCAAGAAGATGTCTGGCTTGTAATCTGCCGATCTTCGCCAAAAATGCCGCTTACGAGCGGCTTTTTTGTGCCTTGAATTTGGTTTTCCGGCTGTTCTTTGCAGCAAAGACCCTGCAAGCTCGGTCCAACCCCTAATCACGGAATGTCAGGAGGGTCGGATGGTGCAGTTATGTTCAATCGAGCAAGCAGTTGACGAGGTCCTGGCGCGGTTGCCGGCCCATGTCCACATGGGGCTACCCTTGGGCCTGGGCAAGCCGAACCTGTTCGTCAACGCGCTGTACCGGCGCATTGCCCAGTTGCCTGAGCGGTCGCTGACCCTTTACACCGCGCTGAGCCTGGGCCGTCCCGCCTTGGGCGACGGCTTGCAGAAGCGCTTTCTCGAACCCTTTGTCGAGCGCGTGTTTGGTGACTATCCCGAACTGGATTACCTCGCCGACCTGCATAAAGACAGCCTTCCAGCCAATATCCGCGTGCAGCAGTTCTTCATGCAGCCCGGCAACTTGCTCCACAGTGTGTCGGCCCAGCAGGATTACGTCAGCAGCAACTACAGTCATGCCGCCCGCGATATCAACGCCGCCGGCCTGAACCTGGTGGCACAACTAGTGGCCAGCAGTCCTGAACATCCAGACCGCCTGAGCCTGAGCTGCAACCCCGATATCACCCTCGATCTGCTGCCGATGATCGCCAAGCGCCGCGCCGCCGGGGAAACGGTGTTGATTGTCGGGCAGGTCCATACCGATTTGCCCTACATGCCCGGTGATTCGGAACTGGGCATGGACGCATTCGACTACCTGCTCGATGAAAAGGACAGCACCACGCTGTTCTCCACGCCGAACATGCCGGTGGGTTTCCAGGATCATTTTATCGGCCTGCATGCCAGTACCCTGGTGCGCGATGGCGGCACGTTGCAGATCGGTATCGGTTCGATGGGCGATGCGCTCACGGCCGCCTTGCTCGCACGTCAGGCGGACAACGAAGCCTATCGGCTGCTGCTGACTGACCTCGATGTGTACCGCTGGGCGCCGCTGATCAGTCGTGAAGGCGGTGTCGATCCATTCGCCCGCGGCCTCTACGGCTGCAGCGAAATGTTCGTCAACGGCCTGCTGGTGCTGGCGGATGCGGGGATTGTGCGGCGCAAAGTCTATCCAGACGTGGCGACGCAGGCGCAAGCCAACTCGGGGCTGCTGGATGACGCGGCGCAGCCCGATGGTGTATCGATCCACGGCGGTTTCTTTCTCGGGCCGCGTAGCTTTTACCAGCGCTTGCAGGAAATGACCCACGCCAAGCGCCTGGATTTCGACATGACCCGCATCAGCTACATCAACGAACTGTATGGCCAGGAAGAGCTCAAGCGTCTGCAGCGTCTGGATGCGCGGTTTATCAACAGCGCGATCGTGGTGACGTTGCTCGGCGCCGGGGTTGCCGACCAACTCGAAGGTGGCCGTGTGCTCAGTGGCGTGGGCGGGCAGTACAACTTCGTGGCCCAGGGCCATGCACTGGAAGGCGCGCGCTCGATCCTGATGTTGCGCAGTTGGCGCGAAGCGGCGGGGGAGGTCAGTTCCACTATTGTGTGGGAGTACGGCCACTGCACGATCCCACGGCACTTGCGGGACATTGTCATCACCGAATACGGGATCGCCGACCTGCGTGGGCAAACGGATGCCAAGGTGATCGAGGCATTGCTCAATATCACCGACTCACGCTTCCAGAACGACTTGATCGAACAGGCGAAAAAGGCTGGCAAGTTGCCCGATGACTTCGAGCTCGACCCTCGTTTTGCCGATAACACGCCGGAGCGGCTCAAGGACATCCAGACGCGGCATCGCCGGTTGTTTCCGGAGTATCCGCTGGGCACCGACTTCACGGATGAGGAGCGGGATCTGCTGCGGGCGTTGAATTGGCTCAAGAGCAAATTCAAGCTGACGGAGATGCTGGAGTTGGGCAAGGCGGCGTTGGATGCGCCGGAGCCTAAGGCGTTTCCCGAGCATCTGAAACGGATGGGGTTGGACCAGCCGGAAGGGCTGAAAGAGGATCTGTACCAGCGCCTGCTGCTCGCCGGACTGCAGGCCACCACACCCTGAAACCAACCCCAAACCAATGTGGGAGGGAGCAAGCCCCCTCCCACCTGTTTAATCGCGTTTCGTCAGCGATTACTCGATGAAGGTCACGACCCCATTGGCCAGCGACTTCACGCGTGCCAGGGACTCAACCCGATAACCCTGCGCATCCAGCTCCGCGCGGCCACCCTGGAACGACTTTTCGATCACGATCCCCAAGCCGGCCACGGTGGCGCCGGCCTGCTTGATGATCGAGATCAGCGCCTGGGACGCTTTGCCGTTGGCCAGGAAGTCATCGATGATCAGCACGCGGTCGCTGCTGGTCAGGTGGCGTGGCGAGATCGCCACGGTGCTTTCCACGTGCTTGGTGAAGGAATACACCGTCGCCGACAGCAGATTTTCGGTCAGGGTCAGGGATTGCTGCTTACGCGCGAAGATCACCGGCACGCCGAGGTTCAGGCCGGTCATGATCGCCGGGGCAATCCCCGAGGCTTCGATGGTGACGATCTTGGTGATGCCCGAGTCCTTGAACAGCGCGGCGAATTCGTCGCCGATCAGTTTCATCAGCGCCGGGTCGATCTGGTGGTTCAGAAAGGCGTCGACCTTGAGTACCTGATCGGAAAGCACGATGCCTTCTTCGCGAATTTTCTTGTGCAGTGCTTCCACGGAACGCTTCCTCTAATGGCGCGGGGTGCGCCGAAAGTAGATTGAAAAGTAGTCGATTTTAGCGCTTTAACATCGCGCGTATGTCCGCCAGGGCGGTGTTGCCGCGAACGGCCTTGACCTCTGTCGGGGTGTCGTCATTGCCTTCCCATGCCAGGTCGTCCGGCGGCAGTTCGTCAAGGAACCGGCTGGGGGCACAATCGATGATTTCGCCGTACTGCTTGCGCTTGGCGGCAAAGGTGAAGGCCAGTGTCTGACGCGCGCGGGTAATGCCCACGTAGGCCAGGCGCCGTTCTTCTTCGATGGTGTCGGCTTCGATGCTGGAGCGGTGCGGGAGGATTTCCTCCTCCATGCCCATGATGAACACGTAGGGGAATTCCAGGCCTTTGGATGCATGCAAGGTCATCATCTGCACGCCTTCGGCGCCGTCTTCCTCTTCCTGCTGACGCTCGAGCATGTCGCGCAGTACCAGCTTGCCGATGGCGTCTTCGACGGTCATTTCGCCGTCTTCGTCTTTTTCCAGGGTGTTCTTCAGCGCTTCGATCAGGAACCAGACGTTGCCCATGCGGTAATCCGCGGCCTTGTCGCTGGAGCTGTTGGTGCGCAGCCAGTTCTCATATTCGATGTCCATGACCATGCTGCGCAGGGCGCTGATCGGGTCTTCGCCGGCGCACTGCTCGCGGACCTTGTCCATGAAGCGCTTGAAACGCGACAGGCGATCGGTGAAGCGCGTGTCCAGGTGTTCGCCCAGGCCGATTTCGTCGGTGGCGGCGTACATCGAGATCTTGCGTTCGGTGGCGTAGTTGCCGAGTTTTTCCAGGGTGGTGGAACCGATTTCCCGGCGCGGCACGTTGATCACCCGCAGGAAGGCGTTGTCGTCGTCCGGGTTCACGATCAGCCGGAAGTACGCCATCAGGTCTTTGACTTCCTGGCGTCCGAAAAAGCTATTGCCGCCTGACAGGCGATACGGCACCTGGTGGTGCTGCAATTTCAGCTCGATCAGCTTGGCCTGGTAGTTACCGCGATAGAGGATCGCGAAGTCGCTGTAGGGCCGGTCGGTGCGCAGGTGCAGGCTGAGGATTTCCACGGCGACGCGCTCGGCTTCGGCGTCTTCGTTGCGACAGCGGATCACGCGGATCTCGTCGCCGTGGCCCATCTCGCTCCACAGTTGTTTTTCGAACTCGTGGGGGTTGTTGGAGATCAGCACGTTGGCGCAGCGCAGGATGCGGCTGGTGGAGCGGTAGTTCTGCTCCAGCATCACCACTTTCAGGGACGGGTAGTCGTCCTTGAGCAGCATCAGGTTTTCCGGGCGGGCGCCGCGCCAGGCGTAGATCGACTGGTCGTCGTCGCCCACCACGGTGAACTGGTTGCGCGTACCGATCAGCAGCTTGACCAGCAGGTATTGGCTGGCGTTGGTGTCCTGGTATTCGTCCACCAGCAGGTAGCGCACCTTGTTCTGCCACTTTTCCAGGATGTCTTTGTGTTCCTGGAACAGTTTGACCGGCAGCAGGATCAGGTCGTCGAAGTCCACCGCGTTGAACGCCTTGAGCGTGCGCTGGTAGTGGGTGTAGACGATGGCGGCGGTCTGTTCCTTGGGGTTGCGCGCGTTCTCCAGGGCTTCGGGCGGCAGGACCAGGTCGTTCTTCCAGGCGCCGATCATGTTCTTGATCTCGTCGACGCCGTCGTCGCCTGCGTATTCCTTCTGCATGATGTCGGTCATCAGGGCTTTGACGTCGGTTTCGTCGAAGATCGAGAAGCCCGGCTTGTAGCCCAGCCGCGCATGCTCCTTGCGGATGATGTTCAGTCCCAGGTTGTGGAAGGTACACACCGTGAGGCCACGGCCTTCGCCACCCTTGAGCAGGGTGCCGACACGCTCCTTCATCTCGCGCGCCGCCTTGTTGGTAAAGGTCATGGCGACGATGTACTGGGCGCGGATGCCGCAGTTCTGGATCAGGTGCGCGATCTTGCGGGTGATCACGCTGGTCTTGCCGGAACCAGCACCGGCGAGCACCAATAGAGGGCCGCCGACGTAGTTCACGGCTTCTTGCTGCCGGGGATTGAGTCGGGACATACAGAGTTCAGGGAGTCATTGTTCAAAAGGGCGGGCATTTTAACAGGCTGGCAAGATTCTGCTGCCTTGGATCGACGGTGTGACGTACCACTCGATCTAAATTTGCCGCATTTGTTACTTTGCCGCAGGATGTGGGGGTATTTGCGACTTTTGTGCGCATTGCCCGTATTTGATAACCCCTATCATTGGTGATTGCCAAGTCGTACGTCATAATGCGCGCGGCCAACGAAATCTTGCAGAGTCTAGGGAGCTAGCTTGTCTACGCCTGTCGAACCCTTGCGTTTGCTGCTACTGGCCGATACGCCCGAGTGGGCAGCATTGTTGCGCGAGTGCCTGGTGCCGATGGGCGAAGGGGCTGTGCTGATCAGTGCGCCCAACTGGGACTCGGTGAGTCGTCTGTTCGACGACGACCACAGCGCCGTGCTGTTGACCACGCCCAACCTGCAACCCGGTCCTGGTCGTTGCAGCTTGCCGTGCGTGTTATTGCTGGAACAGGAGCCGCTGGTG
Organism: Pseudomonas sp. MPB23; assembly: GCF_046605395.1. Classification (NCBI taxonomy): domain Bacteria; kingdom Pseudomonadati; phylum Pseudomonadota; class Gammaproteobacteria; order Pseudomonadales; family Pseudomonadaceae; genus Pseudomonas; species Pseudomonas sp. MPB23. Next base: position 1,032,808 of record NZ_CP176771.1, read on the forward strand.
GTGCCCCTGGGGGTCAGTGACTGGCTGGTTCGTCATGCCATGGATGCCGACACCCTGCGCCGCTGCCTGCGCCACGTGCGCGAGCGTGGCGTGCTGGAAAACACCCTGCAGCGCCTGGCCGAACAGGACCCGCTGACCGGTATCGCCAACCGCCAGGGTTTCCAGACCCTGTTGACTGCGCGGCTGGCGGACAACGACGGTCGCGGCCTGGCCCTGGGTCACCTGGATCTCGACAACTTCCGCCACGCCAACGATGCCCTCGGCCACCAGGCCGGCGACCGGTTGATCCTGCAAGTGGTCTCGCGGCTCAAGAGCCAGCTCGAGGCCGGCGACCAACTGGCACGCCTGGGCAGCGACGAATTTGCCTTGCTGATCGACACCCGCCGCGCACCCCAGCGCGCCGAATGGATGGCCGAACGCATCATCGAAGCCATGGCCGAACCTTATTGGGTGGATGGCGAAAGCCTGCTGATCGGTTGCAGCCTGGGCGTCGCGCATGCCCGCGCGAGTGCTGGCGCCGACCCGTTGATGTGGCATGCCCATATCGCCATGCAGCAAGCCAAAAGTACCCAGGGCTGCACGTTTCATATCTTCAATGAACGCATCAACCGCAACGCCCGCAGCCTGGCCGACCTGGAAAGCGAACTGCGTCGGGCCCTGCGCCGTGATGAACTGGAGCTGCATTACCAGCCACGCCTGGACCTGGACGATGGCCATATCGTCGGCCTCGAAGCGCTGGTGCGCTGGCGCCACGGCGAGCGCGGGCTATTGCCGCCCAGTGAGTTCGTGCCATTGGCCGAACAAAGCGGCCTGATCGTACCCTTGGGTTACTGGGTGATTTCCCGGGCCCTGCGCGACATGCAGGACTTGCTCGAACGCGGCCTGCCGCCGCTGCACATGGCGGTCAACCTGTCGTTCCGTCAGTTTCAGGACAGCCAGTTGTTTTCGACCCTCAGCCGGCTGATTGCCGAGCGGGGTGTGCAAGCGCAATGGCTGGAGTTCGAGCTCACCGAAACCGCCGTGATGCGTCGCAGTGACTTGGTCAAGCAGACCATGGATGCCCTTGGCCGCTTGGGTGTGCGGTTCTCCCTGGATGACTTCGGCACCGGGTTTTCATCGTTTGTGCACCTCAACAGCCTGCCGATCGCCTTGTTGAAGATCGACAAGAGTTTTGTCGGCGGCATGGAAGAGCGCGAAGAGAACCGCAAGTTGGTGCACGCCATGATCAACCTGGCGCATAACCTCAACCTGGAAGTGGTGGCCGAAGGGGTGGAAACCCCGGAACAGTTGGCACTGTTGCGCTTGTTCGGCTGCGACCAGGCCCAGGGCTACCTGATCAGCAAGCCGCTGCCGTTGGCCGAGTTGGTCGAGTACCTGACGTTCGGTCAAAGCCAGCAGGTCTTGCTGGGCTAGCCCGCCTCACTCGGTCTGCGCCGCGTGAAACCCGCGGTGAGCTTTCGGCTCCCGGCGGATCATGCGTTTCATCTTCGCTTCAAACGCCCAGGTCAGGCTCACGGCCGCACAGGCCAGGCCCAGCGCCAAGCCCCACCACACACCAGTCGGGCCCCAGCCCAGGGTGAACGCCATCAGCCAGGCCGACGGCGCGCCGATCAACCAGTAGCAGCCCGCACCGATCAGGAAGGTGGTCTTGGCGTCCTTGAGCCCACGAATGCAACCCATGGCGATGGTTTGCACGCCGTCGAACAGCTCGAACCACGCGGCGACGGCGAGCAGGCTGACGGCCAGGATGATCACGTCGTGGAACGCCGGGTCGTTGTGGTCGATCAGCAGTCCGATCAGCGGGTCGGAAAACAGCCACAGCACGACGGCAAATCCCAACATTACCGCCGCGCCAGATCCTATGCCGACACGCCCGGCCATGCGTGCCTGCAGCAACTGCCCGGCGCCGTAATGCTGGCCGATGCGCATGGTCACTGCGTAGGACATCCCCGCCGGCACCATAAAGGCGACCGACACGATCTGCAGGGCGATCTGATGCGCCGCCAACTGGGTGCTGCCCATGGTGCCCATGCACAGCGCCGCAAAGGCGAACAGCCCGACTTCCACCGCATAGGTGCCGCCAATCGGCAGGCCCAGGCGCCACAGCTCGCGCAAATACTGGGTGTTGAGGCGCAGCAGGCCAGCGCTCAGCGGGTAGGCGGCATAGGTGCGGTTGCTGCGGATGTACCACATCAACGCCAACGCCATGCCATTGGCGACGATGGCCGTGACCAGGCCAATGCCCATCAGGCCGAGTTTCGGCAGGCCGAACATGCCTTCGATCAACGCATGGTTGAGCAGGTAATTGAGGACGGTGCCGCCCAGACTGATCACCATCACGGGCGTCGCCTTGCCGATGGCGCTGGTGAAGCCGCGCAAGGCCATGAAGCTCAGGTACCCAGGCAGGGCGAACGGCAGAATCGTCAGGAATTGCCCGGCCGAATGCACATTGGTTTCAGTCTGGCCGAACATCAGCAGGACAGGCTTGAGGTTCCACAGCAGTAAACCGGCCGCCAGGGCCATCAGCCAGGCGAGCCACAGCCCGGCTTGGGTCAGGCGGGTGGCACCGTCGATATCGCCCGCGCCATGACGGATGGCCACCAGGGTGCCCACGGCGGCAATCACGCCGATGCAGAAAATCGATACGAATGAATAACTCGCCGCGCCCAATCCTCCACCGGCCAGGGCTTCAGGGCTCAGGCGCGCCATCATCAGCGTGTCGGTCAGCACCATCAGCATGTGTGCCAACTGCGAGGCAATCAACGGCCCTGACAACCGCAGAATGGCCCAGAGTTCGGTACGTGCTGGATGCTGCATGATCATCACGCTCAAAAAGTCATAGGGCGGGGGAGGGTTCGATTCTCGGCGCTCTCAGCCCGTTGCACAAAGGGATAAATGCGATCGTTTGCATGATTAAAACTCATGCCTGATTGATTCTGGTAGGGTTTGGGCATTGCGCCGTCGGAGCTTTCCTTATGTCTCGTCGTCTTCCTCCGCTTTACGCCTTGCGCGCATTTGAAGCCGCCTCGCGGCACAACTCCTTCACCCGTGCGGCGGAGGAGCTTTCGATTACCCAGAGCGCGGTCAGCCGCCATATCCGTACCCTGGAAGAGCATTTCGCCTGCCGCCTGTTCCAGCGCAGCGGTCGTAACCTGCAGCTCACCGAAGCCGCGCGCTTGCTGTTGCCCGGCGTGCGCGAAGGGTTCGCCGCGCTGGAGCGGGCCTGCCATACCCTGAACGCCGAAGATGACATCCTGCGCATGAAGGCGCCGTCCACGCTGACCATGCGTTGGCTGTTGGCGCGCGTCAGTCGCTTCCGGCATTTGCAGCCGGGCAATGAGGTGCAACTGACCAGCGCGTGGATGAGCGTGGACGAAGTGGACTTCAACCAGGAGCCTTTCGATTGCGCGGTATTGCTGAGTTATGGGCATTTTCCGGCGGACTGGGAAGCCTGCTACCTGTTCCCGGAACTGCTGATCCCCGTTGGTGCCCCGAACCTCTTGGACGATGGGCCTTGGGACGCTGCGCGCCTGGCCACTGCCGAATTGCTGCACCCCACGCCCGACCGGCGGGATTGGCGCAACTGGCTGGAGCGTATGGGCCTGTCCTCCCAGGTGTCGCTCAAGGGCGGGCAGGTATTCGACACCCTCGAGCTGGGCATGATCGCCGCCGCACGAGGTTATGGCGTCTCCATGGGCGATTTGCTGATGGTGGCCGAAGACGTGGCCCAGGGTCGGCTGAGCCTACCGTGGCCTACCGCCGTGGCCAGTGGGGAAAGTTACTACCTGGTGTGGCCGAAAACCCGTCCCGGCGGCGAGCGCTTGCGGCGGCTGGCGGACTTTCTGCAGAGCGAGGTCAGCGCCATGGAACTGCCTCAGGTCGAACGCCTCGACTGACGGGCTGCAGACAGCCGATGCAATCGTTTGCGAGATACCCCTGCGAATCGCTCAAGTATTGCTTCTGGCCGCCGAAGTAGGAGTGTTGGAACTATCGTGCACCAACGTTTCCCACTCGATAATTTGCCGAGCAGCGCTATGAGATCAGGACGATCCTGGCCTCGGCGAGGAGCCGTCATGTCTCAACCCCGTGCCCGGATTGCCTCGCAGTTGGGCCTCGCGCTCGCTGTGATTCTGGCTGTCGTCATTAGCGGCAGTACCGTGTTTGCTTTGCGTTCCCTCGACTCCGCCAACCTCGATACCCGCGAGGAACACCTGGCCAGCGAGGCGCGACTGCTCGCCGACCAACTCAATACCTTCCACAGCACCTTGCGCGAGAGCACTCAGCGCTTGAGCGGGCTGTTCGAAAAGCGTTTCGGCGCCGGTTTGAGTGTGCGCGCTGACCAGCCGGTGGCGATCGCAGGGATACAGACGCCGGGCCTGTATCTGGGCAGCAATCTGCTGAACAACGATTTCGCTGAGGTCGATGAATTCAAGGACACCTCCGGCGGCGTGGCCACGGTGTTTGTGCGCAGCGGTGAAGACTTTATCCGCATCAGCACATCCCTGACCAAGCAGGACGGCAGTCGCGCCATCGGTACGGCCCTGGACCACCAGCATCCGGCGTACCAACGCCTGCTGGCCGGGCAGAGTTATGTCGGCCGCGCGGTGTTGTTCGAACGCTCCTACATGACCCAGTACACGCCGGTGCGCGATGCCGCCGGCAAGGTGATTGCGGTGCTGTTCGTCGGCTTCGACTACACCGACGCCCAGAACGCCCAGTTCGACAACCTCAAACGCTTTCGTATCGGCAAGACCGGTTCCCTCGCACTGATGGATGAACAGAAACATTGGCTGGTGCCGCCGGCCGGCGTGCAGGCGCCGGAGCAGGCGATCCCGGTGATGCTCGACCTGGCGAAAAAGCCGGGTGAAGGGCGTTTCTGGAGCGACAAGAACGAAGATTTCTACAGCGTGTCGGTGCCGTTCGAAGGCGGCCCGTGGTCGGTCGTGGCGAGCATGCCGAAGACTGAAATCCGCGAAGTCACGTGGGCGGTGGGCATTCGCCTGGTGATTGGCAGCGTGCTGGCGATGCTGTTCGCGGTGGGGGCGACGGTCTGGTTGCTGCGCAGTAAATTGCAGCCCCTGAGTGACCTGGTGCGTCAGGCCGAGGCCTTGGGTGCGGGTGACTTGAGCGCACGGCTGAACGTGTCCAGCCATGACGAGATCGGCCAACTGGCGCGCAGCTTCAACCAGATGGGGGAAGCGCTGTCGACCATGGTTTCGCACATCCGCAAGGCCGCCGAAGAGGTCAACGGCCGTGCCCAAGCGTTATCCGGGTTGTCCGGCGGGGCCTATGAAGGCATGGAGCAGCAGTCTGGCGAAATCACCAGCATGGCCGGCGCGGTGGAAGAGTTCAGCGCCACCTCGCTGAACATCGCCGACAACATGGGCAACACCGAACGACTGGCCCAGGAAAACGCCCAACAGACCCGCATCGGCCGCAGCTCGATGCAGGAGGCGTCGTCGTCGCTGGAACACATCGCCACCGCCCTGAACAGCACCGCTGCGGTGATCAACACCTTGGGCCAGCGCTCCCAGGAAATCGGCGGCATCGTCGGCGTGATCACCTCGATCGCCGAACAGACCAACCTGCTGGCGCTCAACGCCGCCATCGAAGCCGCCCGCGCCGGCGAGCAAGGCCGTGGATTTGCCGTGGTCGCCGACGAAGTGCGCAACCTGGCCTCACGCACCCGCCAGGCCACCGATGAGATTTCCGGGATGATCCAGAGCATCCAGCAGGAAACCGGCAACGCCATCAGCACCATGGAACAGGGCAATGCGCTGATGCAGGAAGGCTTGTCACGCAACGCCGACGTAGCCTCGGCCCTGGCGCGCATCGACGAGCAAAGCCGCTCGGCCGGGCAGCAATTCGCCGCGATCACCACCGCCACCCAGGAGCAAAGCAGCACCGCGACCTTGCTGAGCAGCAACCTGCAGAGCATTGCACTGGCCAACAGCGAGCAGCGCGAAGTGGTGTCCAACCTGGCGATTACCGCCAAGGAGCTGGAGACGCTGGCGGCGAGCCTGCGCCAAGAGGTCGACCGGTTTCGTTGACGGCGCGCCGGGTTAGCGCGCTTTGAGCGCGTGAGCCAGGCGCCGCATGGCGGTTTCGATTTCATGGGCGGTCAAGGACGAGTAGCCCAATAACCATCCCTGTTGCGTTGCTCCACCGGCATACAGTCGGCTGAGACCGGGCAGTTGCACGCCCGCGTTGGCGGCCTGGCGGATGGTTTTTTCTTCCGACCAGCCCTCATGCAGCACGCAGGGAATTTGCAGTCCGCCCTGGGGCCGGGATGCGGTGACCACATCGCCCAGGTGCTTGCCGATGGCGTCGAGCATGATGGCCTGGCGCCCGGCGTAGAGTTTGCGCATCGCCCGGACATGGGCGTTGTAATGCCCGTCCTCCATGAAGCGCGCCAGCGTCAGCTGCAGGATTTGCGGGGTGTGGCCGTCCAGCATGCTGCGTGCGTAGGTGAAGGCCTTGACCAGTTCACGGGGCAGCACCATGTAGCCCATGCGCAGGCCGGGGAACAGGGTCTTGCTGAAGGTGCCGAGGTACAAAGTGCGCTGGTACTTGTCCAGGCCCTGCACGCAGGCCGTGGGTTTGCCGGTGTAGTGGAACTCGCTGTCGTAGTCATCCTCGATGATCCATTTGCCTTTTTCCGCGGCCCAGTTGATCAACTCAAGACGCCGCTCCAGGGTCAGCGTGGCGCCGGTCGGGTATTGATGAGAGGGCGTGACATACACGCAATGGGCGCCGCTGCGGTCGGCGTGCAGCAGGTCGGTGCGGATGCCCGACGCATCGACATCGATGGGCACGACCTTGGTCTCGGCCGTTTCAAAGGCCTTCCTGGCGCCGAAGTAGCCTGGGTTCTCCAGCAGGATCGGTTTGCCGACATCCACCAGCAACTGTGCACACAGAAAAAGCGCCTGGCGCGTACTGCTCAGCACCAGGACCTGGTCGGGCGCGCAGTTGGCGCCGCGCTCAAGGTTCAGATACGTCGCGATGGCTTGGCGTAACGACGCGCTCCCTTGCGGGTCGCCGTGCAACAGCACACTGCTGCGATAGTCCTTCATCACCTGGCGTTGCAGACGCTCCCACACATCGGTCGGGAACGAGCGGGTTTCGGGCAGGCCGGTGGCGAATGCCTTGATCACCTGTTGATCGTTCACGCCGCCGCTGTCGAGGATCATCCGCCCGCGCTGGCTCAAGCCGGCGCCCGCTGCCGCCTGGCTGGTTTTGACCGCTTGCGCCTGCAGGCGGCGGCGGGAGGCGCCGCGCAATTCGGTGCCGATGGCCTCGCACACGTAACTGCCGGAACCTTCGCGCCGTACGATAAAACCATCGCGGTGCAACTGCACGTAGGCGTTTTCCACCGTATCGCGCGCAACCCCCAATGACTTGGCCAGGACCCGTGTCGCCGGCAGCTTCAGGCCGGGCGCCAGGGCGCCGTCGAGGATCAACGCCCGCAGCGCACGTTGAATCCGCTGGTGCAGACCCAACGCCTGGAATTGCACGTCGTCGAGGCGCATTTGCAGGGTTTCCAGCTCGAAGGTTTTTGCCATGCGGTCTGCCTTATCTTGAAGAATTGGCCGGTAATGGCAGGCCAGTCTATCCGTAGACTTTCACCCGTGCCACGGCCTTAACGCCGGCCAATGACCCATCACGCGAGGCTCAATACCTCGCCTGGCAAGGAGCAAAGTCCCTATGTCTTCGTCAATCTCACCGTCGTCGCTGCGTCTGCGCGACGTGTTTCACCCCATCGTGGCCGGGCTGATTTCAGTCATCGTCAATTATGGCGGCACCTTCATTCTGGTGTTCCAGGCGGCCAAGGTGGCCGGGCTCAGTCCCGAGCTCACGGCTTCGTGGGTCTGGTCGGTGTCGATCGGCGTGGGGGTGACCGGGCTGTTTCTCAGTTGGGTGAGCCGCGAGCCGATCATCACCGCGTGGTCGACCCCCGCGGCGGCGTTCCTGGTGGTCGCGCTGTCTGCCACGCCTTACGCCGAGGCGGTCGGCGCGTACATCGTGTCAGCCGTGGCGTTTGTGCTGCTCGGGCTGTCCGGCTGCTTTGAAAAAGTCATCCGGCTGATTCCGCCCGGCATCGCCGCGGCCATGCTGGCAGGAATTCTGCTGCAGTTCGGCATCGGCGCGTTCGGTGGCATGAGCCTCGACCCAGTGCTGGTCGGTTTGTTGATCGCCGCTTACGTCGCGCTCAAGCGGTTCACTGCGCGCTACGCGGTGGTCGGCATTCTGGTACTGGGCTTGGGATTCCTGCTGGTGCAGGGGCGGGTGGACCTGTCGGGGTTGTCCCTGCAACTGGCGGGGCCGGTATTCACCCGGCCTGCGTTCTCGCTCAATGCGTTGCTCAGTGTGGCGCTGCCGCTGTTTCTGATCACCCTCACGGGCCAGTACATGCCGGGCATGCTGGTGTTGCGCAACGATGGTTTCAAGACCAGCGCGAACCCGATCCTGACGGTGACCGGGCTGGGTTCGCTGTTGATGGCGCCGTTCGGCTCGCACGCGTTCAACGTCGCGGCCATCACGGCGGCCATCTGCACGGGCAAGGAAGCCTCGGAGGACCCGTCCAAGCGCTGGGTCGCCGGGGTTGCCGCCGGGGTGTTCTACATCCTCGTCGGGGTATTCGGGGTGACGCTGGCTGCCGTATTCATGGCATTCCCGCCGGCGTTTATCACCACGTTGGCGGGTTTGGCCCTGCTGGGCACCATTGGCGCCAGCCTGGCCAACGCGATGGCGGACGTCAGGTCGCGTGAAGCCGCGCTGATCACCTTCTTGGCGTGCGCCGCCAACATCAACCTGCTGGGGATCGGTGGCGCATTTTGGGGGTTGTTGATCGGGTTGGCCGCGTACGCGTTGCTCAATGGTCGCTTGCCACGTCGCCGCCGCGCTCCGGTCTATCGCTGATTTTGACTTCTAGGCGTTTGCACCGTCGACCGAGTTGGAGGCCGATGGCCGGTATTGCAGGGCTTCGGCAATGTGGTTGCGTCCGATAGTGTCTACGCGCTCCAGGTCCGCCAGGGTGCGGGCGACCTTGAGTAGACGATGGGCTGCTCGAAGGGACAGGGTCAGGCGTTCGCAGGCGCTTTCCAGCCAGGCTTCATCCGGCCTGGACAGCGCACAATGCTGGCGCAGCCCCGGCAGGTCCAGGAACGCATTGGCGCAACCCTGGCGCTGTTGCTGGCGTTCCCGGGCCTGGGCAACCAGTGCCGAGGCATTGGCGGTGTTGTCGCCGGGCTGAGGGGCGGGGTTCAACGCGGTGATTTCGCGGGCGACCGTCAGGTGCAGGTCGATCCGATCCAGCAACGGCCCGGAGAGTTTGTTGCGGTAGCGCTGGACCTGTTCCGACGTACAGCGACAGCGCGCACTGGAGTCGCCCATGTAACCGCAAGGGCAGGGGTTCATCGCGGCGACCAGTTGAAAGCGCGCCGGGAAACTCACGCGGTCGCGGGCGCGGGAGATCACGATATGCCCCGACTCTAAAGGCGGTATAATTCTCACATAATTTTGAGATCCGGGTTGTCGCTATGCCAAACGCCTATGCATACGTTCGTTATTCATCTACCGTCCAGTCATCGGGTGATTCGGTGGATCGGCAAACCAGTCCATTGAAAGCGTTCGAAAGGGAAACTGGCGTAGATATTGTTGAAACGATCATTGATGAAGGCGTTTCATCGTTTCGTGGCGATAATGCGAACAAAGGAAAGTTTAAGGAGGTATTGGCTAGGATCGAGCGAGGGGTTATCCGGCGTGGCGATTACTTGGTTGTAGAATCAATCGATAGAATCACCCGCCAGCGTGTCCTTGATGGCGTGGAACTACTGCAAAACATCCTAAAAGCGGGCGTTAAGATTTATACGACGACTGATTCGCGATGCTATTCCTATGATGATCCGGATCGTGATTTTGAAAATTTGATCATGATTAGTTTGATTGCGAAAAGGGCTAATGAAGAGTCAGAGATTAAGTCGAAACGACGAAAATCTGCTTGGAACAAAGCGAAACTAGCAGCGTCAGAAAGTGGAAAGAAATTCAACGCCCATAATCCCCCATACGGCTATCGCTACGATGTGATAACTGAACAATTCGTCATTGCTGAAGACGAAGCATCAGAAATACGTATGATTTTTGAGTTGTTGAAAACCATGGGTGTCTCTAACGCAACGAGACGGGTCAACGTTAGTTCTAAAAGAAAGTGGACCAGTCGCCAAGTCGCTTTGATGATAGAGAATAAGTATCCTTTGGGTATGTTGATGTCCCAGAAGCGTAACGAAAAGGGGGAGAAAGTATTTGTTGAGTACATCGATGAATATTATCCTAAAATAATTAGTCAAACAGCGTTCAATGAAGCCGTTGCATCGATGAGAAATCGTCAAGATAGAAAGGATTACGGCAATACAACTATAGGGAGTACAAACATCTTCCGGCATGTAATTAAGTGTGCTGAGTGTGGCGAAACAATGATGTTTGAAAAGCAGAAAAACCAGAAGGGCGTAATGTACCCTTATTTTAACTGTTTCACCCGGAAAGAGTTGAAAGGGCAGTGTGATCAACGATTTAGATTCGATTTGGCTTTCGGTATGCTCCTACATGGTATGCAAGTAATTCAGTCGAAAGCTTCGCCCGGCGTTATACGTTACGAGTTTGAAACGGACGGTAAGAAGAAGGTTGCACAGCCTAACGGACATATTAATAGTACTGTCGTTAAAAGAATGAAAATGGATCCGATTGTCCGTTCGGCGCGTCGGACCAGCATGACTGGCTTCGGGGATGAGTTCAGTTCTTTTCTGTCGGATGATAAGAAGTCGCGGGAACTGTTAGGAAGCAACTTGGCGGAAGCGTCCGAAGTATTGGCTGGTTTGAAAGAAAAATATGAGAATATTGAAAAGTCACTTGACGGCTTTGATGGAAAAATTCCGATGCCGATAATAAAGAGGCTGGAATCACTAGAAATTGCAATTGATGATCAAGTTGCATTGATAGACAAGCTTAGCGACGAGTATGAATCCAGCGTTACAGATATTAAATTAACTACGATCGATGATGTTGTTGAGCAGTTTCGCACCGAGGAAGGGCGTTTGAAGTTGAACCAGTTCTTCAAGGCTTCGAAAATAGTGTTTAAATTCCGATACGACAAATCTACTAGAAGTCTGCACATGTGGGTGAATCGCGATACACAGGAGATTCTAAGCATTTCTAGGAAGTTTCCCCTTCATAAACCACTTTCTCATTTTGGAATTCCGAGACTAGCCGACCTTTACGAACAAATTTAAGAGAATCCTAGAATGATGATTGATTGATATCGATGCTAGTACAAGGCATTCTTATTTTGGGGTGTCGGTAAAGTTGTACGGATTTTCAAACCGGAAAACATTTGGAATGTAAAAAATACTGCGGCGTTTTTTTTTAACTAGTCATATTGATAAATTGGTCCCTATTTGCCCCTTTAGGCCTGCTGTGGCAGGATGTAGTGGATCCCCCCCGTCTAGTCCCCCGCTTTCTCCGTAAGAACCTCACCATGGCGCACAGGCCGATAAAACCATCTAGCAGCTATCATCCGTCAACCTTGGTTTCTTCAACTGACTCGAATTGCATGTGAACTTCGTGCGGGAAGCTGGTGAGCTCTCTAGAGGAGAAATCACGTTCAATGTGCAGTTGCTGTCCGAACAGGGCAATTTCTTCTTCCGGTCGGGTATCGGGGACGTAAGGCAATTCGGATTGAAGGACTACGCCAGCTTTGAAGTCCAGCCTAGTCGGAACGAACGTCATTAGCGCAAAGCTACCGAAGGCAATCCAGAATAGGCAGTGCGGGATCGTATTGGTGTTCCGAAGATAAAGCCTGTAGACGCACGAGGTGTATCTTGTCCCCGGTGTCAGTGTTTCGATTACGATGGCCGGGTTGATACTCATTTCACGAATAGTGAGCGGGTTTAGCCATTCGAGAGTGGGATCGAAGAGGGGGAGGCACCTTTCATTGGCGACTGAGGCGGCTATTTTGCAGAGCGCCTTGTAAGCCATGTAGGGTACGAACGGTTTCCTCTGCATCACCCAAGAAACGTGATTACGGTCTTCGTGATGCCCGAGCGCGTCGTCTTCATTCAGAGTGATAGCAATATGATTGGTGTGGCGGTCCATCTGAAGCGCACCAATTTTTTCGTCACTGTGCTTTGGGGTTTTCCTAGTCTTGTTCGTGATTCCATTCAGGGCCCTGAAGGGATGCGTGTACTTTTCCAAGTGCGGTTCGATCGTATTGCCGAAGTGCTCGTTACAACTGTCACATTCCGAATGGAGTATAAGTTGGTGATTGCCGAGAAACTCAGGAATGGCATGAGCCTTCTTCTTGAAAGTCACAGATTCACGGCCACGGCCGCAGAAGCGGCAGGTGAATCGTTCTCCGATGTAGCGCTTATGTCCTGCGCCGGCTATCCCCGCCTCGATTAGCTGGAACTCTTCGAGTCGTACTCCTTCAACACTCATCTCGATCCCCCAATGTGCTGTGTTCCTAGTCCGATGCTAGTCTCTCTTAGGGGCTTGAGCGAGCGCCTCCCTAGACGTCGACCACGCGCACCGGATTGGTATCTCTCAGCGCGACAAGTCCCCCTATTCACCACCAGCTCCACGAACAACGGAAAAAAGGATTAGGCCATGTCATTGTTTGGACGCTTTTTAAAGGGCAAGTCGGAATCGGGAGGCACGACAGAGCACCCACCGCAAGCGTCTAGTTCCGGCATCCCGGTGGTGAAGGGGGATTTCTCTCGGGTTACAGATGCAGTCAAGGCTGACTTATGGCAAGCCATCGTCCAGACCGAGGATATCCCAGCCGAATCGGCAGAAATCGTCTATGAAGTTGCCCTGCGCACCGCAGTGAGTGGCAACCTTTATGAAATGGCTGAGGTGTTGAAGAGTTTGGGGGTACAGAAGCAGCGGGCGACAGAGCTTTGTAGGTGGTTGCCGAGAAGAGCCAAGTCATTGATAACTCGCGACGAGCGAATCAAGCTTGGGCTTACGGAAGCCATTTGGGTCTATTCAGGGGCGCCATGCATGGCTAACCCGAGTGACGGAGAGTCCAAAAGCCGAGATGAAGCCCATCGCCTTGCTAACGGACAGAAATTTAATGTTGCTGATGGGCTCACCCTGAACGGAAAGAACACCTGGCCAGGCTACGAACAGGACTGCAAATGCTCATCGAAGTCTGTGCTTCCTTTCTGAGTACGGAAAAGCATCTGTGCATTAACGCTCAATCTTAAGGTGTTGTTGAACGCGGCCAGATGGGATCTGGACTATTTGGTCTTGAAATCAAAATGACCTCATAGCATGGGGTGCCGCTAATCTTGCTTCTGAAGCCCTACAGACACAGGGCAATATCCTAACTCCAGACAGCAAAAAGCCCGCCGTGGCGGGCCATTAAGATGCCTTACGCTCAGGCTTTCATAGCCCTTTGCACCGTGCTCAGACTCACATCCAAAGCCATCGCCACCTTGCGGAACGATGCACCCTCAGTTTGCATTGCAGCCCGTATAGCGGCGTCATCTACAGTCTTTGCACGACCTTTGTACTTGCCCGCTTCCTTAGCCTTAGCTATGCCTTCCCGTTGACGTTCTTTGATCATTGCGCGTTCAAACTGAGCAACGCTACCTAACAATGACAGCATCAACTCTTGCATGGGGTTGGCTTCCCCGGTGAACAGCAATTGTTCCTTGTGGAAGTGGATGCCGATCTTCCTAGTGTTCAAATCCTTCACCAGCTTTAACAGGTCTTCCAACGACCGGGCCAGCCTATCGATGGAGTGGACGTGAACGGTGTCGCCTTCACGGATGAACTTCAGCATTTCTTGTAGCTGGGGCCGGTCTGTAGTCGCACCCGACTTCTTGTCTTCAAACACGCGATCCAGTGTCACACCGTCCAACTGGCGAGCTGTGTTCTGATCAACCGATGAAACCCTGACGTAACCAACGTTTGCCATTTTCTTTACCTTTTGTATTCATTAGATTCTAGATGTTATGAGTATGCCTGTATTCATTATTGCAATCAACCCTATTGAGTACATTTTCAAAGGGGCTTTTGTATTCACTGATCTGTAGTCTCAGGGGTGTACTCATTTGATACGGGTTATGGTGCGTGTTGCAGTCAATGCTTCGGTAGATATGTCGTCTACGACAAAAAGTAATCGTGCAGCTTGGGTCCGGATTCCATTTGTTACTGAAGATCAAAAAAATATAAAGAACCATGTGTCTGTCACTTTCAGAAGGCGACAGCACGAAATATCAAAAGTCGACCGCACGGTCTTTTCTGACGTTGGAGTCGCCTCAGAAAACGGAAAATAAAGCACGCTAAGGCGTAGTTCCCTCGGGCTACACCGCGTCCGCACTGCGCGGTTCTTTCTTCCCTTGCAGTGACGCAATCAGCGGGCAGGAAACGTTCCCCTTCCGCGCATGGCAGGCGCACACCAAATCAGACAGCACGGCCTCCATGCGCGCCAGGTCAGCCATCCTCTCGCGCACGTCCTTGAGCTTGTGCTCGGCCAGGCTGCTGGCTTCCTCGCAATGGGTGCCATCCTCCAGCCGCAGCAGCTCGGCGATCTCATCCAGGCTGAAGCCCAACCGCTGGGCTGATTTCACGAAGCGCACCCGCGTTACATCCGTCTCGCCATAGCGGCGAATGCTGCCGTAAGGCTTGTCCGGTTCCGGGAGCAAGCCCTTGCGCTGATAGAACCGGATGGTCTCCACATTGACCCCGGCCGTCCTGGCGAAAACGCCAATGGTCAGGTTCTCCAAATTGTTTTCCATATCGCTTGACTCCGTACATAACTACGGAAGTAAGCTTAAGCTATCCAATTCAGATTCGAAAGGACAAACGTATGTCTGAACCTCAAAACGGGCGCGGCGCGCTCTTCACTGGCGGGCTGGCCGCCATCCTCGCCTCGGCTTGCTGCCTCGGGCCGCTGGTTCTGATCGCCTTGGGGTTCAGCGGCGCTTGGATCGGCAACTTGACGGTGTTGGAACCCTATCGCCCCATCTTTATCGGCGTGGCGCTGGTGGCGTTGTTCTTCGCCTGGCGGCGCATCTACCGGCCGTCAGCCGCCTGCAAACCGGGTGAGGTTTGCGCGATTCCCCAAGTGCGAGCTACTTACAAGCTCATTTTCTGGGGCGTGGCCGTGCTGGTTTTGGTCGCGCTCGGATTTCCCTACGTCGTGCCATTTTTCTATTGATCACAGGAGTTCACCATGAAAAAGCTGCTTTCCGCCCTTGCCCTCGCTGCCGTTGTTGCCCCCGTGTGGGCCGCCACCCAGACCGTTACGCTGTCCGTACCGGGCATGACCTGCTCGGCCTGTCCGATCACTGTCAAGAAGGCGATTTCCAAGGTCGATGGCGTCAGTAAAGTTGACGTGACCTTCGAGACGCGCGAAGCGGTGGTCACCTTCGATGATGCCAAGACCAGCGTGCAGAAACTGACCAAGGCTACCGAGGATGCGGGCTACCCATCATCAGTCAAGAACTGATCATGAAAGACCCGAAGACACTGCTGCGGGTCAGCATCATTGGCACAACCCTCGTGGCGCTGTGTTGCTTCACCCCTGTTCTGGTCATTTTGCTCGGTGTGGTCGGCTTGTCCGCGCTGACCGGCTATCTGGACTATGTGCTGCTGCCTGCGCTGGCGATTTTCATCGGCTTGACCATCTACGCCATCCAACGAAAACGCCAAGCCGATGCCTGCTGCACCCCGAAATTCAATGGAGTAAAAAAATGACCGAAATCACCGTGAATGGCATGACCTTCACATCCTGCGCCACCCATGTCAAAGATGCTTTGGAAAAGATTCCCGGCGTGAATGCCGCTGTGGTGTCCTATCCAGAAAGCCGCGCGCAAGTCATGGCAGACACCGCCGTGAGCCACAACCAACTGCTGGCCGCCATCGCCGCATTGGGTTATCAAGGCTCGATCCGGGTTGGTGATTTCAAAGATGAACCAAAAATCCGTGATGCACTTGAGGGCGCCGGTTTGCATATCGCCATCATTGGCAGCGGCGGGGCCGCGATGGCGGCGGCGCTGAAGGCCGTCGAGCAAGGCGCGACGGTCACGCTGATCGAACGCGGCACCATCGGCGGCACCTGCGTCAATATCGGCTGTGTGCCGTCCAAGATCATGATCCGCGCTGCCCATATTGCCCATCTGCGCCGGGAAAGTCCGTTCGACGGCGGTATTGCGGCAACTGTGCCTGCGATTGACCGCAGCAAACTGCTGGCCCAGCAGCAGGCCCGTGTCGATGAACTGCGGCACGCCAAATACGAAGGCATCCTGGACGGCAATCCAGCCATCACCGTTTTGCACGGTGAAGCGCGTTTCAAGGACGACCAGAGCCTGGTCGTCCGTTTGAACGAGGGTGGCGAGCGCGAGGTAACGTTCGACCGCTGCCTGGTCGCCACCGGTGCCAGTCCGGCCGTGCCGCCGATTCCGGGCCTGAAAGAGTCACCCTACTGGACTTCCACCGAAGCGCTTGTCAGCGACACCATTCCCGCACGCCTGGCCGTGATCGGTTCGTCGGTGGTGGCGTTGGAACTGGCGCAAGCCTTTGCCCGGCTCGGCAGCCAGGTCACGATCCTGGCACGCAGCACCTTGTTCTTCCGGGAAGACCCGGCCATCGGCGAGGCCGTGACAGCCGCTTTCCGCGCCGAGGGCATCGAGGTGCTGGAGCACACGCAAGCCAGCCAGGTCGCCCATGTGAACGGCGAATTCGTGCTGACCACCGGACACGGTGAATTGCGCGCTGACAAGTTGCTGGTTGCCACCGGTCGGGCACCGAATACGCGCAGCCTCGCGCTGGACGCGGCGGGGGTCACTGTCAATGCGCAAGGGGCCATCGTTATCGACCAAGGCATGCGCACGAGCAACCCGAACATCTACGCGGCCGGCGACTGCACCGACCAGCCGCAGTTCGTCTACGTGGCAGCGGCCGCCGGCACCCGTGCCGCGATCAACATGACCGGCGGCGACGCAGCCCTCAATCTGACCGCGATGCCGGCAGTGGTGTTCACCGACCCGCAAGTCGCCACCGTGGGCTACAGCGAGGCGGAAGCGCACCACGATGGCATCGAGACCGACAGTCGCACGCTGACACTCGACAACGTTCCGCGAGCGCTTGCCAACTTCGACACACGCGGCTTCATCAAGCTGGTCATCGAGGAAGGTAGCGGACGGCTCATCGGCGTGCAGGCGGTGGCCCCGGAAGCGGGCGAACTGATCCAGACGGCGGTGCTCGCCATCCGCAACCGCATGACGGTGCAGGAACTGGCCGACCAGTTGTTCCCCTACCTGACAATGGTCGAGGGGTTGAGGCTTGCGGCGCAGACCTTCAACAAGGACGTGAAGCAGCTTTCCTGCTGCGCTGGATAAAAAAAGGAGGTTTTCAATGAGCGCCTACACCGTGTCCCGGCTGGCCCTTGATGCCGGGGTGAGCGTGCATATCGTGCGCGACTACCTGCTGCGCGGATTGCTGCGTCCGGTGGCGTGCACCCCGGGCGGCTATGGCCTGTTCGATGATGCCGCCTTGCAACGGCTGTGCTTCGTGCGGGCGGCCTTCGAGGCGGGCATCGGCCTGGACGCGCTGGCGCGGCTGTGCCGGGCGCTGGATGCTGCGGACGGCGATGAAGCGGCCGCGCAGCTTGCCGTTCTGCGCCAGTTCGTCGAGCGTCGGCGCGAAGCGTTGGCCGATCTGGAGGTGCAGTTGGCCACCATGCCGACCGAGCCGGCACAGCACGCGGAGAGTCTGCCATGAACAGCCCCGAGCGCTTGCCGTCCGAGACGCACAAACCGATCACCGGCTACCTGTGGGGCGCGCTGGCCGTGCTCACCTGTCCCTGCCATTTGCCGATTCTCGCCATTGTGCTGGCCGGCACGACGGCCGGCGCGTTCATCGGAGAGTACTGGGGTATCGCAGCCCTCACGCTGACCGGTTTGTTCGTCCTGTCTGTGACACGACTGCTGCGGGCCTTCAAAGATCGATCATGAGCGCTTCCCATTGAGACAAACCACGCTGTCGCTACGTTGCCTCATGCCGGCATCAAATTCGGCTGAGTAGCTTCTCGCCATCTGGACGTAGCTCACCCTTGGGTGAAACATGCCGATACAGGGTCTGCCGCGTGACGCCAAGTTCCTGGCACAGGTCGCCGACCTTGGTCTCTGGCTGACCCATTGCCGCCATCGCCAGCCGCAGCTTGGCGGCGGTCATCTTGAACGGCCGGCCGCCTTTCCGCCCGCGCGCGCGGGCCGAGGCTAGGCCGGCAATCGTGCGCTCCGCGATCAACTCGCGCTCGAACTCGGCCAGGGCGGCGAAGATGCCAAAGACCAGCTTGCCGGCGGCGGTCGTGGTGTCGATGGCCGCGCCGTGCCCGGTTAATACCTTCAAGCCGATGCCGCGCCCAGTCAGGTCGTGCACGGTGTTGATGAGATGTCGCAGGTCGCGTCCGAGCCGATCCAGTTTCCACACGACCAGTGTGTCGCCAGTTCGCAACGCCTTCAGGCAGCTCGTCAAGCCGGGCCGATCCTCGCGCATGCCGGATGCCTGGTCCTCGTAAAGATGTACTGGATCGACCCCGGCGGCAATCAGCGCGTCGCGCTGCAAATCGGTAGCCTGGGAGCCGTCCGCCTTCGATACCCGCATGTAGCCTATCAGCATGTCGTACCTGTCACATATACGTTCGATTATGTGACAGCGTGAGCCAGAAAGTTCTCGCCGTCAAAAACTGTCACTTAACCCGTCATTTAGTCTAAGACCTGCAAACGGCCATTCAGGCTCGTAATGTGACAAAAACTCCGGCGGGATGCCCTCCTTGGTGAACGTGGCGCGCAAACGTTCCAGGGATTCGGGGTCGCGTCGCCCGTAGGACGCCAGTGTGAACAGCAAGCGGGCCGTCTCCGGGTTGTGTCGCGCTTCAATGATGGCCTCATCGATGGCCTGGGCTGCTCGTTGCCAGTGGTTGATGGGTTCCGGCTTCGGCACCTTCGCCGGCAGGCCGTTGGTGAAACCAGTGTGCGGCTCCGTCTGAAACAGCGCGGCCTGTTCCCCGCGCGGGATCAGCGCCTTTGACTCGATCAGCGTGATGGCGGTGGCCGCCGCCTCCAGCATCTGCCACTGCACCGCCGGGGCCAGAATCTCGTAGGGACGCCACAGACTCTGCCCGGCGCGCAGCGGATGGCCGCAGCGCTCCCAGACATGGCGGATGCTCGCCGAGCAACTGCCGCAGTGCGAGAGCGGCGTGTTCAGCTCAGCAAGCAGGGTGCGCAGCAGCCGGAACCACAAGCCGGCGTGGACACGCCGACGCGGCAGCTCCACAAAACCCGTCGTCAGCGCCTGCCAGGTGCGCCGGTCCATGCAGGCGATTGCGTCATCGGCAGGGCGCGGCGCAGCATCGGCGATTTCCCACTGAAGATACCGGCCGGGCATGCCCCAGTAGGACTCCAGCCAGCAGCCATGCTGCGGGCAGCTCAGCATCAAGGGGAGCTGCCAGACGAGTAGCACAGCTTGATTCGTTGGATCGTTCAGACACTGCGGACACGCCCGGCGAATCGTCTGGCTCGGTAGCCAGGCACGCCAGCGAGTGATGGACCGCACCTTGCGGGTGCGCTTGGGCAGGAGCACCGCGCATTGGAATGTATAGGTTTCCAAGGCTGCTGGTACCGAATCGTCGAGACTGTCGAGCAGCCACGGCACCCAGCCTGCAAGACTCATGCTGCGCAACCGCTCCAGCTCGACGCCACTGCGCTGGCAGAGCGCCGTCAGCAACGACAAGGATGGTGCGGTATCCAGGTCATCAAGTTGGCTGTGACCAAGATCGTGGGCCAGCAGCTCGTGCACGTCCATCTGGTAGCAGGCGGCGACCCGGTTGAGCCATGAGGACAGGGCTTCGCCTTCCTTGGGTGCCGGATGCAGCGGCCAGCGCGGCGCGGACTTCACATCAGTTCCCGCTCGAACTGTCGCCGCCGCTCACTGGGGCCGATGTAGTCGGCCATGCTGAGCGTGCGGTGGTTGATCGCTTCCTCGCCACTCTCCACGGCGGCGACGGCCGCCGCCACCAGCAGATGTGCAAGCTCGCCGATGGTGCCTTCGCTCCGGGTGAGCAGGTAGCGGGCCATGTCCAGCGTGGCAATCGGGGATGGCCGCCGTAGCGGGAGTGACGCCGCGAAGCTGGCCAGCAGCGAGCAGCAGTCCTCATTGGCCTCCCACGGCGGCAGCAGCATCGGCTCGAAGCGGTTTTCCAACTGATCGTCCGAACGGATGGCCAGGTACGCCTCGCGCGTGCCGACCCCGACCAGGGGGATACGCAGCTCGTTGCCGAGGAAGCGCAGCAGGTTGAGGAACTCGCGCCGGTTAACGCTGTTGCCAGCCAGTACATTGTGCAGTTCGTCGATCACCAGCATGCGCACGCCGACCTTGCGCAGCAGGGCCAGCGCCAGTTGCTCCATTTCCGGCAGCCGTGGGCGCGGGCGCAGCGGCGCGCCCATCGCAGCCAGCAGCGCGACATAGAAGCGGATCACCGATGGCTCTGACGGCATCTGCACGACCAGCACCGGGATATGTTCTTGGTCAGCGTCGGTGCCGACCGGGTGCGCCCGCCGGAATTTCTCGACGATCATCGACTTGCCGTTGTTGGTGGGGCCGACCAGCAGCAGGTTTGGCATGCGTTGCTTGTTCGGCCACGCATACAGAGTTTCCAGCCGGTTCAGCGCCTCGACCGCGCGCGGGTAGCCGATCCAGCGGTCGGCGCGAATGCGCTGGATGCGCTCGTCTGCCGGCAGCCTGGCCAAACCCTGTGCCGCTGGCAGCAGGTGGGACAGGTCAATGACGGGATATTCGTCCACGGCTACCACTCCTCGATCTGATCGAACGGTTTGGCCGGCGGCAGGTTGTCTGCCTGCGGGTCAGCCATGTCCACATCCGGCGGTATGGGCTTGGCCGGTGGCTCCGACGTCTTGAGGTGCTGGCGGCGATCAGCGTCGCGCCGCGCCTTGCGCGTGGCCTTCTGGGCGGTGGTCACGATCTCGCGCATCTGCCCGATCATGCGGAACAGCGCCGACTCGTCCACCTGCTCGCGCCCGAGCTGACGCAATTTGGCCAGCGCCTGGCGTTGTTCCCAGAGGGTGACGGCCGGATGGGACAAGGTGCGGTAGTGGATCTCCAGATAGTGCTGACCTTCCGGTTCCAGTACCCAGATGCGGCTGATGTCGCGCGGATCGCGCCGGATCAGGAAGGCGGGCAAGCGCTCGCGCCGGGCAATCCACGGCTTGAGGGCGTCGGCGTAGTAGTGGATGTGGTCGATGACAAAGCCGGTGCGGGTCAGGGTGCGGCGGATCACCGGCAGGAAATCGACCAAAAACGCGGTGGGGCGGGTAACGACGGCCGGGACGCCAACGCGCTCCACGGCCTCGGCCCAGCGCGCGGCCGGCGGCTGGAGCAGGCCGTTGTGCACGGAGCCGTGATAGGTGCCTACCGCCAACGCGAGCCAGCGCTCCAGCTCGCGCAGCGTCAGGGTGGCCATCTTCTCGGAATCGTACTCGCCGCGCTGGCCGGGATTGGAGAAGGTCGTCCCCGGTAATTCGTCGTGGATCATCTGCATCGCCGTGCCGATGATCCGTTCCACGATGCCGCCGTAGTGCGGCTGGCCTGGTGGGCGATAGTCCAGCCGGATGCCATGCTGTTCGCAGCCACGGCGCAGCGCTTCGCTTTTGAACTCGGCCGCGTTGTCCAGATAGAGCAGCCTGGGCTTGCCGCTCATCGGCCAGTCCATTTCCACATTCAGCCCTTCCAGCCAGGGCCGCTTGTCGCAGGCGGCATGCGCGAGGCATAGGCCGACCGAGACGGCGGACGGCGCTTCCAGCGTGACCACCATGCCGAGTACGCAGCGCGTGAACACGTCGATGGCGAGGGTCAAATATGGGCGGCCAATCGGTTGCCGGTCGCGCTCGTCGACCACGATCAGGTCGATGACGGTGTGGTCGATCTGCACCTGTTCCAGCGGCATGGTGACTTCGGGCGGAATGCCACCCGCGCCTTGCAAGGGACGGGCAGCGTCCTGCCCGCCCCGGCTGCGGGCTATTTTCGCCGGGTGTAGTCCGGCAATCCGCTGGGCCACGGTGTTGCGCGCCGGCACCGGCAGCTTCTGGGTTTTGCACGCCTGCGCGACTTCGCGGTGGAACGCCGCCAGGCTGCGTTTCTGCTTGGTCAGGAAGCGCTTTTGCAGCAGCTCGCGGATGATGCGCTCGACCGGTTCCGGCAAGCGCCCCTTGCCTTTGCCGCCGCCGGATCGGCCGGGCGTCAGGTCTGTTACCAGGCCAGTACCCTGCCGGGCGCGACGGATCAGGACATATACCTGTCGCCGGGACAGGCCCAGCGCTTGGGCTGCCTCATCGGCGGCTTCATGCCCGACCACCTCAAGCGCTGCCAGTGGCCCGATGATTTCCGTCCGGTGCCGGGCTTGCGCCCATGCCTCGTCGGGCAGGGTGGCCACGCCTTGCGCGGCAATCGGTGGAGTGTCTGATGTCATGCCCAAACCTCGCTTTGGTGCACACGAGTATTGAGCATAGTCGAGATTGGTGCAGACGACTCCTGATATTGGGCTGTCAGGAGCCGTATGCACACCAGGCGTTACATCCAGTCAGATGGTGCGGTCGTCTTCTGAAAACGACAAAAAGATCATTTGGAATAGGTGTGCCATAAACGACCGTTTACGGGACGGATGCGCTCGTCAATTTCAGGCGCTGAAAGCGACCGAAAACGAACCACAGGATATTTTTTCTTCCTCAACATTCCCTACAGCAGCTCAGCACCTGAGCTGATTGGAGGAATGACCATGAAGCAGAGTTTCCACCTACATTTTGATCGGGACTTGAGCAAGGCCGGTTCGGCGACCCTCAGGGAGGCAGTCCGGCGCGGCCTCCTCAGCCAACACGAGGCAATGATCCACGACCAGCAGTGGGCCCAGTTTAGTATTTACGCCAAGGAGTCTCATGAGGTGGACATCCTGGAGCTCGTCAATAAAAAACTGGTGCGGCAATACGGCGAAGAACTCTGTATCCAGGTGTACCACGGGAATCTCTCGCAGCAAGGCGCGGCGAACTTGCTTGAGACCGTGTATTCAGTAATGGCCCTTGCAACCGATGGTGGCTGGAAAGTCGCGACAGCTGACGTTGGCGACCGTATTGGCTTTCCTAACCATGCACGGATTACCGTCCCGCGCAGCCTTGATCAAGCGAGGTTCGAGGCCGCTGTAGAAGACGTTCAAACTCGCCTCTCTGAGCACCTGGCGGTGGTGATTATGTTAGTGCGGTATCTGGGCATTTCGCTGCGTGAAGCGTTTTTCTTCGATGCCCGAATAGCTCTGAATGACGCCAAAGCAGACGGATATCTTTCGGTAAGTAACGGCAGCGAAGATCCATACGATCACCGCAAAATTAATATCTCAGGGGGCAAGCAGATCGCCGTTTTGGAAACGGCCTCGGCAGTTCAAGGTGTGCGGCACTGTCAGCATCCAAGACAAGAAGCATGGCGGATATGGCGGCAAAACAGCCTACCTGCAGCTAAGGAGCTTTTGCTTGCTCATGGGTTAAATTTTGATGATTGCCGCTCAGCGTATGCCTGCGAGCTCTACGAACAATGGGCCGATCATAAAGCTCCGATTCTTGGGGGAAACGCTCCCCACGACGAGGATCTAGAGGCGCGGGATCACGTCGCCTACGAGCTCGGAAATTTGCGTATCTGGGAAACTGATGCATACGTCGGTGCCCGAGCCACCCTACTGAAGGAAGCAGCCGGTACAAGCCGCTAAGGCACTACGCAGCAGATTTGGGATTAGATCAGACGCCCTTAAACTTGGCTTACCTCGAGTCAAAGGAGTCAGGGCGTGGATCGTTTTGAATTGTTGGTATATGCGGTACTTGCGGCCATCAGTGCGCTCACCATCACAGGTGCTGTTGGCTACATGGTCGCAGCGTATCTGGACAAGAAGCGTGGCGACGATTGAGTCTTCAGCGGTATGACCAGATACCTGTAACAAACTGTCCGCTGCCTTTTCATCAGCAGCGGGCGCCTACCCGAATCCACCTGCAAGGCATCACTACTGCGATACGCAATATTTGCCACCCAAGTCCATGAGATCAGCGATGATCTTGGCTGGGTAGTCAGTTGCCGCGTCAACGCGAAAATGACCGGAGCGCCGAAGCGCTTAGATCAACGGCATGCTCGCTTCTCGATGTGGCGAATTAGCTTGCCCGGTACGCCATAACCCGTGCGCCGACTCGCAGGCACCATCTGATCTTGGGTTTTCCTAAAACTACCGGAGAGTGTCTAGCGACCTCATCTATCCGGAGCACCACCATGGAATTTCGCCACCTCGGTAACGGGCAGTACTTCCCACCCATTGCACCAAACGGTCGGGTTTACGCCGTACCTCTTGGGCAGGAAACCCAGGTAGAAATTTTCTGCCTGACACCAGTAGGCATCATGGGCGCGGGCGTCCAATCGCACTGGTCAGAAATCGTTGGTTTTTACTACGACGACGAATCATGGGAGATCATCCCGCGCAATTACTCGGGACGAGGAATGCGCTTCCGCAGAGGCCTCTCCTGCATCATGGTGATCGCCGGCAGCGAGGCTCTCACGACCCACATCCAGGGCTACCCCATCCCCATCTGCGTAATGAACCGCATTGCATTCGAACAGCAGCGATGCAGTGAAGGGTAGCGCATCACCGCCGCCATCCGCTGCGCGACACAGGTACCAGCTAGACCGGCACCTACCAATGTTTATTTTATGAAAGTGAAGCCTCTCACTGCTAATACAGATCGCAGTTGGCCAGCAGCCTTGGACGTACGCATCACTGCTAATAGCAAATATAGCCTGTGAATCCCGCATGCACTGGCCTGCTGGCTGGCAGCGAGTAGATTTAGCGCACTACACTGCTTATAGCCCGTAACCTACTCAAGCGCTGCAACATGTCGCACAGGAATTCACTGCTGATACAAGAAAGCCCCGTCAGACCATGCTGCACGGGGCTTTCGGACGCTAAAATCGGTTCAGATCCGCTCGGCACTGCTTATAGGCACTCTGCCTCTACTCTCCCGAATAGAGACCGCCATGATCAAGCGCTTGGTATCTAGACAGTTTCTTTTCATAAGCGACCAACGTCCGACGCAGCTGACGATTCTCGCTGGCAATGCTACGAATCTCAGCAAGACGCTCCTCAACCTGCAAAACCAGGCGGCGGTAAGGGTATTTAACAAACTCGAACGAGGAAGCCGGGTATTTGTGTTTGCCATTGCCCTTGGCAATAGTAAGGGGCGCGAATTTGTTTTTTTGCCCATGCAGTGGCACCAGTTTGCACCAGTAGATCGAGTACGCATTCGGGCTCGTTTGCTTGATTGACACGGCAGCTACAACAGATCTGGCCCCAGTCTTTTTGTACAGCTTCATGGACGCATCCACATAGCTTGCTACCAGGCGT
The DNA here is from genome assembly GCF_046605395.1 of Pseudomonas sp. MPB23. Taxonomy (NCBI): domain Bacteria; kingdom Pseudomonadati; phylum Pseudomonadota; class Gammaproteobacteria; order Pseudomonadales; family Pseudomonadaceae; genus Pseudomonas; species Pseudomonas sp. MPB23. Next base: position 1,058,312 of record NZ_CP176771.1, read on the forward strand.
CTCGCGTCCACCAACAACTGCTCATATTGCTGATCCAGCAAGGCGACTATCGCTTGCGGTTCTTTGCTCATGGCCAAGGCTCCAACTGCTTCTAGAGCCCAAATGGTGGCATCTCATCCGGTATCAAAAATTCGCTTTCAAGCGATTTTACCGTCAGAAATTTACGGAAGCGGAGTTGGCAATGCACCGCTGCCGCTCTGCCGCGCGTTAGATGGGCGGCAGATGACGACATTGCAGACGTACAGCAACATTACGTGCAAAGGATGCACAACAGACGACGACGGATGCCCTGGCTCGAGATTGAACAGAATCAACGAATGCCAAAGTTACGATAGGCAGGCAATGGCCAAGAGCTGATCCTTCTGATCGACGGCTTCCGCCCCAAGCCGGATCTTTACCGCTCGCGCTTCGAACATTGCGGTGTTGGTTCGCAAACATTCCCAACCACAAGCAGAATGGCAGTTGCGCAAAACAAAAACGGTTATGACCCGCCTTTCCCGACTGGCGAATGCAAAGTCGTAGGCAGCGCACGGGTAGCACGGAGTTCTTCCGCGATAATGGTCGCCTGCTGCAGAGCGGCACTGTCAAGAAACGAAGCGTTCAGATCGAACGTGATGGCATCGTCGTCGGAGCTTTCCTTTATCGCATAGGGCCCGAAGAGGATGTCGTTGCTTCCCTCAACATGGGGCTGGAAACGTGACAGGGGATTACGACTGTCGTTCCCATTGTGTATCGCTATCGCGGAACCATTGTCGCTATACATGGTACGCAGAACGGAGGCATCGCGCTTGCCGCTAATCCATTGCCGGGGCGTGACAGGATCGCCGTCCATTACTAGGGGCACGCGCAAGAGGTAAATTACCTCGTCCGCGTCCTCGAGCCTACTGAACGCAGCATCATAGTCCGGTTGCCTACCCAACACGCAGTCGATGTCCACCTGTATGTCGAAGAAGGCCACTTTGCCGGCATTCGCTCGCACGTCATAAAGGAGATCCAGAAGTTTTGGGCTACCTTGGTCAGCCGTGGTAGGGCAGAACGTGTACCAGCCGGAAATGACGGGCATCTCAACACCTATCACTGCTGGCGTAATAGCTGGCTCTGCCTGGCTCGGAATTGCTTTCTGGGAACTGTTTGCTGCCGGGGATGCCACAGAGCCTGACACTTCTGATCCAGGAGGAGGTGCGCTGTCAACTGCAGGACCCTCATGCAACAAAGCCCATAATCTAGGCACGGTGTAGCCTGATAACGTCGCCACCATACTCGGCAGATTAAGCAACGCGGTTAACGTGGTAAGGACGACAAAAATGCCAGCTATGATCCTCCGGCCCCACGACGGCTTGGCGCAGATCAGCTTCGTGCCACCGGGGAAGCGGCCACGAAAACAGAGCGCCCAGCTTCGAAGTTTGAGCCACCGCATCCGCAACCGGTCGGAGCGATAAGCCGTCTGATCTACGATGCTGGATGCGCGGCAGCAACGGGCGAAGTCATGCACTGCGCGATCGAGCCATTTACCTGCGATTGCATCCGCCGGACTATCGAAGAAACCCCAGAAAATTGGCTTCCCTGCGCGCTGGGACGTTTCGTAGGGATAGATTAAGGCCGCGACGTGGCCAAATTGGGTGTCCTGTGACAACACGAGCGCCGCACCGCCTTCCGTCTGGGGACTTCCGTCATCGTTCGACGGTATCGGGTGGTTGCCGGCGAACAGCTGGATCGTCCGTCGACTATCGTCACGATGTACGTACAGATACTCAAAATAGTCGTGTCGTGCCTCTTCGGCGGCCGCGCGCATGTGCTGCTCAATGGCCGGGGCGTACTGGGCCCAGATTCGCAGGCGGGTCTGCGGCGTTTGCTGTCCAACAAAGATACTCATCGAGTCCCCGATTTTTTGTGTCGGATTGATCCTGCGCAGAGGCGTGATACCAAGCGAACAGGTAATCACCTTGAACTCGGCTTATCCATCGTGTTCACTGCGCTATTATTAGTGCCATCACGGTGCTAGCGCCGCTTTGACCAACATTAAAGAGCCCAGGGAATTATGGCCGAGACGATAAACATCGCGAAGATGGCAGAAAAGCTATCGAAGGGAATTTTCAACGAGTTTCTCTGGGGTCGCATGGAGCACACCAATATCAATTGGCCGTGCGAGCATCAAGAAACCCACGAGGTCAAGACCCATCCCTCCGATGTCGTCTTTTGGTATAACGAGCCGTACTCGCAGTCTCGCACCTATGTGAACTGCGACCTCAAGAGCTACGCGAAGGGCACCATCAAAACACAGGCCATCCGGGAGGCAATCGAGAGCCTAGCCATGAGCCTGCGGTGCGCCGAGATCAGCCAGGAGTTCAGCGACACCTACATCCATCCGGATGTATCGGCGAATATCCAGGGACTGCTTTTCGTCTACAACCACGATAACGAGTATGACAAGGACTTCGCCAAGATCCTTGAAAAGGTGAAATGCGAAGACTTGGACATCCCAAAGGGCTCCAAGATCGTTGTGATGGGCCCTGAGGATATTTACTGGCTGAACAACGTTCACCACGAGATCATCCATCTGCGCGGCGGTGCCGGTCTACTACCAGAGCGGGATTACTGTAAGTTCTATTATCCCCATCTGGTTCGCAGGAAGAACGTCCAACTCGAGCACGCCAAGGCTGCGACGCTAGATATGTTGACCGCGCCTTGGATCATTTTGTCCTACGTGAACCCAAAGAAGGGAAGCAGGCAGGGCTTCGTGATCTTCATGCGCAAGCGGGGAATCACGACCGATGAGTTTCTTTACCTCATCGAGTACCTGATGCACTACCAGGTAATCAAAGCCGAAACGGAAGTCACGATCCGCCTGGTTGATCCGCACCAAAATGCTTCGGCTAATTTTGCCAAGGCAAAAGACCAGTACATCGCTGACTACCAGGGCGGGGACGATCTTAGACAGATATTGGACGCCATTGACTTCGGCAAACTTGAACACGTACGCACCACCTTCTGTGAACTGGAGCTGTCCCGCCAATGATCAAAAACACGCTTCAGTATTGTGCTACGGACAAGGAAATTCACGACGCTTTGATGTCGGCCAAACAGAAAATCAATGAAAAGGTTCTGCTTGAACTCGCGAAGGACAGGGGGATTTTCTACTCCGCCAAGGACAGCCGGGATGACCTGGTCAGTGCCATCTCTCTCCTCCCCCACGACTATCATGATCTGAACACCCTATTGGAACAGCGGGAGCACTCGGGCCGACAGGAAAAGCTCACCTCGGTGACGCTGCCAACCGCGCTAACCGTGGAAGGAATCCGGGAAGTGCTCCGGGAATACATTGAGGAGTCTCCCGAGGACGAGAAGGTCACTCAGCAGATAAAGGACGGCAACCAAGTCGTCGCCAATATTAAGTACTCCGACGTCGACTACGGCAAAACACGGCTCGTCCAGCGCACACCCAAAGAGGCCTCGATCGAGTTCCACGTCTCAGCGGACAAGACGGTCATTCGGATGCCTGCCAACGATCGTGTGAAAACCATCTACTCCAAGCTCAAGGACAAGCTGGATACCAAGGCCAAAGCTGAAATCCCCGCAATCCGCATCGAGCTCGGCGAGTTCCAGTCACCTGCCCTGCGCACAGAGTTCTTTACATCCCTGATCAGCAATCTCACGGGCTTCTCATTGAAGAACGTAACCAGCGTGAAGGTGGAGCGCTTGCCCCAGGAACCTGAAGAGGACGAGCTCGACCTAGACGATGACCAAGAAGCTGAGGTGGCCAAAGACGAGGCATTGGCGCTGGTCAAGAACGTAGCGCTGAAAGGCGAGACGCTGCTAGCGTCTGATGAGTACCAGAGCCTGACCAAGAAGGGGTTCTTCATCACCTCGATTATCTGGCGCTCTGTACTGCATAAGGCCCCACAACCAATGGTTGAATTTGAGGCAGCGTTTGAGGAGCCGATGCAAGGGAAAGGTTTCAAGTACTTCGTCCGAGGTGCCTACCGGCTGGTAGAACTCGAGTACACCAAGACGATCCGACCGGTCACCGCCGGAGACAAAGAAACCTATCTGGGCATCATCGAAGAAACCGCTGCGAAGGTTATCAAGGAACTCAGAGTGCAAGCTCAAGCAGGCGCTGAAACGCAAGGAGAGCCAGCATGAACAGGGTGAGGTGGCTGAATGCCCAATGGCCTTCATCGATTCGATCGGTAGGGAAGAGGCTCATCGACATGCCATTCACGGAGGAGAGAATGGATGGCTTCGCTATCGAGCGAATCAGGGATGACTTCATCGAGGGGCGTTACATCGAAAAGTACAGTTACCAGGAGGTGATATCGACCCCTTTTGGGAGTGAAGAGGTGCTTGATCGAATAGGGTATCGGACGACGGAGTTCACGCTTTTCGATTCGCCTCCCCACATTGAGCTCAGAAATTACCAGCGCAGTCTCAAGGAACTGATCAGCCGCTTGCTTGAAGCCTGCAGTTTCAACTTGGTAGTGACGCCTCCTTCGGTCAACCTGATCGAGTGGGTCTCGGCTCTGCAGGACGCGGTAGATCAGGTGGTCACCGTCGACTCGCTCCAAGTCTCTGGTGTCGAAATAGACGAAGGGGTGACAGGGAAAATTTTGCTCAAAGGGGTAAAAGATGTGCGCGATGCCACTGATATCCTTCTGGCCGGCCGAAAACATGTGTTGGAAAAAGTCCAAGTAAAATTTACGGACCTTAACAAGACCGTTGCCATCCAGCTATCCAACAAAGGCACCGCGAAGCTCCCTGCGGTGCTACCGAGCGATCTTCTGCGTCATCTACGAACGTCCTTTCCTCACAATATCAATTGAACAGCCGCCAGATGCCGCGATAGAGGGATACGGGCCCGCTAGAGCATAGCGTGCAGTCCAAGCAAACCTACGCAAGTGATCGAGGACTGCTTATGGCCGGTTCCTACCTGGCGTTCTGAGTGGGAATGATTAGTCAGAAATCTACAAACCAGTTGTAAAATCGATACCCCGCGATAACTGACACCGCGCATGTGGTTAGGCTCAATAGAGGCCATTGTCCTTCAACGCCCAGCCACCACTGCACTTTGAACAGAAACGCTCCCATCAACACACAGGCCAGAACACCTAGAGCCAGGCCAATTAACGCAGATAGCCGAGTCCCTAACCCCGGATTTCCGCCATGCCAATTCTCACTCAGGCAAAAGGGACAGTGATTCGACGAAGGCGAATAGCCCCAGAAGCCACGGCTATATGTAGCTCTCGGAACCATCGCTTTGCCACAGTTTTGACAGGTAACCATCGAGTGTCTCATACCGCACCTCAGCTCAGACGTCCTAGATGAGCCCATGGTGCGCGACCGCGGAAAAAACCCAATTGCGTGGCCCGAGCTACCCAGCGCCCCGGCCTAGGCTAGGATCAAACCCTGGTCGCCAGATAACCGATACCATGCTGTGCACGACCGACACCATCTAATGCCCGTCGGTGACTGGCTAGCTCCGCCTTCTCGCAGAACGATAATTCAGGACGCCAGTTCAACTCCTCAAATAGCCGTTCATCGAAAATATGTGCGCGGGGGCACTTATGGGGGCACTTACGCAGAAGACAAACAAAAATGCATTTTAAAACAGTAACTTAGATACAAATATTTAATCCCCCCGGCTCCACCACTTCATCATCTAAAGACGTTCAAGGACGTCTTTTTTTGTGCCTGAAAACCAGTAAATACGTGGCTTGCAGGGCTATTGGGGGCTTTCGAGGTTTTTTGAGTTCCAGGCGATTTGGTATTCCCAATGGTATTCCCGGCTACTCGACGGTAATCCTGGGAATACCAAAAGGTGTCATGGAGTACTTCTCATGTGCGCTCAAACCACCTGCCTCTCCGACCGCCAGCTCAAGGCGGTCAAACCGAAAGACAAGGATTACGTCCTCACCGATGGCGACGGGCTCCAGCTGCGAGTCAGGGTCAATCGCTCGATGCAGTGGAATTTCAACTACCGGCATCCCGTCACCAAGAATCGAATCAACATGGCACTGGGCTCTTAGTCCCGAGGTTTCTCTTGCGCAAGCGAGGAAGAAAACCGTTGAGGCCAGAGAGCTGCTTGCACAGGGCATCGACCCAAAAGCTCAGCGCAATGAGCTGCAGGAAGCCAAACGAGCGGAAACGGAACATACGTTCGAGAACGTAGCCACCGCATGGTTCGAATTGAAGAAGGACTCCGTCACCCCGGCGTATGCCGAAGACATCTGGCGCTCGCTCACACTGCATGTTTTTCCAAGCATGAAATCAACGCCGTTATCGGAAGTGAACGCGCCGATGGTCATCAAGCTGCTTCGTCCGATTGAAGCTAAAGGCAGCCTCGAGACAGTTAAGCGAGTGAGCCAGCGTCTTAACGAGATCATGACTTACGGGGTCAACTCCGGAATGATCTTTGCCAACCCTCTCAGCGGCATTCGAGCGGTGTTCAAGAAACCGCAAAAAGAAAACATGTCAGCACTTCCCCCCGAAGAACTACCCGATCTCATGGTGGCGATTGCCAACGCCAGCATCAAACGCATCACCCGCTGCCTGATCGAATGGCAACTGCACACCATGACCCGTCCTGCAGAGGCTGCCGGAACGACCTGGGCAGAAATAGATTTCGAGAAGCGTATCTGGACTATCCCAAAGGAGCGCATGAAAAAACGCCGTGCGCACCCCATCCCCCTGAGCGATCCGGCACTCGCGCTACTAGAGACACTCCAGCCCTACAGCGGCCACCGAGAACATGTGTTTCCGGCAGATAGAAATCCTCGTACCCACGCCAATAGCCAAACCGCGAACATGGCGTTAAAGCGTATGGGTTTCCAAGACCGGTTGGTCAGCCACGGTACGCGATCAATGGCCAGCACCATCCTCAACGAACATGGATGGGACCCTGAGTTGATCGAGGTCGCCCTCGCCCACGTCGACAAAGACGAAGTCCGAAGTGCCTACAACAGAGCGAACTACATCGAGCGTAGGCGTCCGATGATGGTTTGGTGGAGCAGTACATTCAAAAGGCCGCAACCGGTAATTTGTCGGTGACGGCAATTCATGAAAACAAAAACGGCAAAATCATTCCGTTTCGTTAATCACCTCCTGCTGGCGACAATGGCGACAGCGGCGACAACCTATGTATTTAGCGGTGCGGCGTATGGCGACAACGTGGCGACAGTCGCCACCAGCCGCATCGCCCATAACCTTTTCAGGCCCAGCCCCTGAGGGCGGGAAGGCTTGCCGTCCTGCCCTCAGGGCTCACTTTAAAAACCGACGAACGACCTATCATCCATCTGATGGCCACCTTCTTCCATACACGTCCACTGCCTATAAACGCCATCCCACCCGCCGAGCACGCGCTACACCTGAGCCGAAAAGCGCTGTCATCGACAGCATTGCCAAAGTAGCAAGGGGTCTTTAAGTCCACGCCAAATGGTGGACCCAGCCCATGCGTGCTCGCTTCCGATAAGGCACAGGCACGCTCAACGTAGCGAAGTCCACTTACCCACAGTGCAGTAGCGGCAGCCGGCCCTCCCGTCTCTTTTTCCTGGAAAGAGACGGGAGGGCCGGCTGCCGCTACTGCAGTCCGACTCGTACATGGACTTTGGGTTACTTCAGCCCTGGCCTTCTAGAGTCAGATAAATAGTTCCTGTACATTTTTCATCGCACTATCGGCAAAGCTTTGCAGGAAAGCCTCGAACGCTGGCACGTCTTCCTTGCCGCCAGTGTAGGGCTGGCCAATGATAGTCCAGGTCGCCAGGCTCTGGCGCTCGCCTTGAGGAGCAACCTGCATTACTGCCCACAGGTTGCCGATATTCAACGACGTGTAGATCAGTGACCAGGTCATGGCCATCGCTTGGTCGTCATGCGTATTGAGTTGCTCAATCACCACATTACCGTCCTTGAACAGCTTCTTGCGTACCGAACGTACGCCCTCGCCGGTCATTTCAATGTGGGAAAGCGCAGGGATAAACTTGGCGAAACCGGAGAAATCTCCGACGACTTTCCACACGCTGCGAGCATCGCCGTTCACGATCACGCTGGCGACGACAGGGTTGCCCACTGGGTTGCGGACCAGGGTATCGGGTTCAAAATGTTGCATGAGAAAGCTCCTTTTTTGTTTAGATGAAATCGATTTGCTTGAGGTAGTCACAGCCTTTTTGCAGCAGCGCACTGCTCTTGGCCGGGTAGTCTTCCCCCATGCTCTGGATGCCTGAGAGCGCATTGCGGTACTCGATCATCGAGATATCACCAATGTCTTCTTCAAACCCATTAAGGTAAAAGCCGACCACGCCGAACAGTGCGTTATTACTGTCGATGGCCGACAGGCGCTGTTGCCATTGCGTCACCGGGACCATCTGGAAGTCGTGACCGGCAGCGCGAAACGCCTCCACATAGTGAGTCCATGATAGGGGCTGCGGGTTGTGCAGGTTGAACACCGCTTTGGAACGGTTATGGCGGCTGGCATGAAAGGCAATGAACCGGGCGAGGAAATCCACCGGCATCAGGTCGAAATTAAGCGCCAGTTCGGGCACTTCCTTAAGCTGCAATGAGCCTTTGAGCATCAACATCAAGCGGTTCTGGTGCGGCTGACACACCCCGGTTCGCGTATTGAACGCAATGTTTCCCGGCCGGTAGAGGTTGACCCAGACGCCCGACTCGCTGGCATTCCACAAAATGCGCTCAGCCACCCACTTGGAAAGGTTGTAACCATTGCGAATGTAGATCGGCGGCGTGAACGCCGGTGGCTCTTCCAACACCCGCCCCTGTTCATCCACTGTGCTTGAAGCTGACAGGGTGGAGATGAAGTTGAAAATCTTCTTGCTGCGCCCTTCACACAGTTGCAGGCATTCGAGCACAGGCGTGACGTTGTCCTTGACCAGCGACTCGTAGTCGAGCACGTGGTTGACGTTGGCCGCGTTATAGATCAACACGCCATATTCACGGTCCAGCCATTCATAGTCCTGCTCGGATAACCCCAGGCGTGGCTTGCTGATATCCGCCGCCAGTACCTTTACGCGGCTCAGGTCCAGATGCTCGAGACGGTTCTGGATCAGCGCCTGCTCGAAGCGCTGCTGGGCGCTCATCCCCGCCGACTCGCGAACCAGGCAAGCCACTTCGGTACTGCCCAGTTCCAGCAGTGCCTCGACAATATGCACGCCGAGAAAACCATTGGAGCCGGTCACGATGACCTTGTGTATGTTGCCCAGCCGACTGATCGGCAACACGTCCAGTTCAGGACGAATCATCGCGTCCTGCAGCGCTTGAGGGCTGACCGTAGCGGTGGCATCGACGTGCTGGTCGATCAGGTTGGCAAGGTTGATCAGGGTGGGCTGTTCGATAAAACGGTTGATCGAGACCCCCTTGCTAAACGTTTCGCGAATGCCCATGAGCATCTGCGACAAAAGGATCGAATGCCCCCCCAGATTAAAGAAACTGTCATCCACGGAGATGTCCTCCGCGGGTAGGTCCAACAGCCTGGACCACAGCTCCAGCAACTGCTGCTGGGTGATGTTCTGGGGTGCCAGGTGCGGCCCTTGGGTCTTGTAGTTGACTGGTAAGTCTCTCAAGGCTTTGCGGTCGATCTTGCCATTGGCCGTGGCCGGCAAACGCTCCAGCAGGCAGTAGGCGCTGGGGCGCATGTAGTCGGGTAAATGCTTGAACGCATAAGCCTGCAACTTTTCGCTGGCCACTTGGCCTTCGGCATTTTGGGGCTGAGAGAAAAAGGCCAGGATGCGCCGCTGGTTATCGATGACCACCGCCAGTTGACGGAACAGTTGGCTCGATTGCAGCAGGTGCTCGATTTCTTCCGGCTCGACCCGGAACCCGCGAATCTTCACCTGGTTATCCAGGCGCCCGATGATCTGGATGCCTTCGCGGGTCCAACGCGCCAGATCGCCGGTACGGTACAGGCGCACCCGTTGACCGTCGGGCAACTCATGCAGGCGGTAACGTTCGGCAGTCATTTCCAACGCACCGAGGTAGCCAGCACCTACGCCGGGCCCGGCGATGTGAATCTCACCGCTGTCCGCTTCGCCTACCGGTTGACCGTGTTCATCCAGCAGGTAAACCGAGGTATTGGCAATCGGCACGCCCAGGTTGCGATTGTTGTCTGCGGGCTGGAAGGTGCGGCAGGTGGCGAGCACCGTGGTCTCGGTGGGACCGTAAATATTGTGCAGCGCACAATGGCCCACCAGTTGCTCGATCACATGGGGCTCGCACACATCACCGCCCGTCACCAGGTGCTGGATGCCGTACAGCGATTCGAGCTGAATAATGCTGAGCAAGGCCGGCGGCAAGAACGCATGGGTGACCTGTTCTTGCTGGATCAACTCGGCAAGCGCCACCGGGTCGCGGCGCTGGTCTTCGGTGGGCACGATCAACTCGCCGCCCTGGATAAGCGTGGGGAAGATATCCAGCAACGACGCATCGAAGTTGATGGTGGAAAACTGTAAGGCTCGACTGTGATGGCTCAGTTCCACATAGAGGGCATACCACGCACAGAAGTGGCTCAGGTTATCGACCGTCAGCAACACGCCCTTGGGTTGCCCGGTGGTACCCGAGGTGTAAATCGCCACGCAAGGCGCAGAGCCGCTAAGCGCTACTCGCAGCAGGCGCTGATCCGGGGCCAGGGCGACCCGGCTGTAACCCTGGGCGCCGTGGTGGAAGAAATCCAGGTGGCTGATGTCCAGGGTGGCCAGGCCCGGCAGTGGGTCGTCTGCCTGGGTGTCCTGAATCAGCAAGCAGGCGCCGGCATGCTTGAGGATCGCCGCGCGGCGCTCGACAGGATGGTTCGGGTCCAGGGGCAAGTACACCGCGCCACACCCGAGCACCGCCAGGATCGCCGCGTAGAGCGCCGTGCCTTTAGGCAACGAGATAGCGACCACCGTCACCCCGCCGGTGGAGATTTCAAGCAAAGGCTGCAAGCGCTCTTGAATCGCCACGCTATAGGCATGCAATTGCGCGTAGGACATGCCACGCCCCTGCACTTTCAGGGCGTTGCGCTCGGCATTGATCAGCAGGCTATCGGCCAGGCGTTGTATAAAGGGGCGCTTGGCGTCCTCCAGGATCCCGGTGTTGACAGTTGCATTGTGGTGATGGCACCACACCAGGCTGTCGATCAGCGTCAGGCTCGACAACCGGTCGAGCGCCCGTACCGGCTCACGGGGCACCTCAAGATAGTCGGCGCTACGTGAGAAACGCCCAATGTGCATACTGGCCATCTCCACCACCTGCGCAACCGCTTCGTGCGCCAGGTCGGCGCCGTTGCCAGCGGCATCGGCGCACACCTCGCGGCGCCCCAGCAACATCCAGTCGCCGTCACCAGGACGCCATAGGCAGTCCACCCGCACGGGCGCAAAGACATCGCTGGCATTATCGGAGTGCGCCCGCAAAGACAGGCGCTGACACGACGGATAATGGGGCAGTTGCGCCGTGCTGGCGTCATCTATCAGCAAGTCCGGCACCGGTAACCGGCAAAGATCAATGGCGTTATCACTGGTCAACAAGTGGGCGGTGTGGCCCATCTGCTCCAGCTCTTGCGTAAGGCAGGCAAGCGCATGGCTGCGCCCGCACAGAACGATATCAAGATGTCTCATTGAAGTTGTCCTCTAGCGCAGATAATCGGCGAGCGCTTCCTGCATGCAGGGAGCGTCGAGCAGGGCGCTGTGTTTGAAGAATCGGACGATGTTGCCTACCAGCGGGTGAGACGGCGTGATTGGAAAACTCATGCCTTCGACCTCCTGACGCAAGGCTGCCTTGACCCCGGGGCTTACTTGGAGTTGCTCGATCAGCGCGAAATCAAAGCCCTGCTGGATCTCGTTGGTCAGGTACTCACCCAGGAACACCGGCATGATCGAGGCCAGCACACGTTTGTCCTCCTCGCTCGCAGTGCTCCAGTAGATACGTGTCAACTTGGCCCAGAAGCCCGAATGTCGCCCCTCATCAGCCAGGTGGTCTGCCATCAGCCCCTTGACTGACGTCTTGACCGAGTCGTCGCGGGCAAAGGCCGCGACATCGTTGGTCAGGGTGTTTTCCGCGATGGCGACACAGATCAACTCGACAGCCGCCTTGAGGTGCTCGGGCGCCATGGCCAATGCCTTGGGAATCGAACGGCTGAGTTCGATTTCCGTTGGCAAGGCAATCGGTTCGATGCCGGTCAGCTCGATGGTCTGTTGCATGTAGTCCATCGCCACGAGCGCGTGATAGTCCTCATCGACCACCACGGTCATCGCGTCATATCGACAGGCGAATGGAAAACGTATAGCGAAGTTATCTTTCGCAATGCTCCTGGCAGTCTTGTCGACAATTTCGGTTTCAAAAATCACTACATCATTAATGAATTTGTACAAACTTTGAGCAAGCACAAAGTGCTGCAAGTGAGCGCATTCCCGTATAAATGTCGCGCCCATGACCAAGGGTTGGCGGCTGATCGGAAATATCAACTTTCCATCATCTTCCAGGCGCCGTCTCGGCCGCGTACGAATGGTCGCCCGCTCCTCCCACGACTCGGAAAATGACTGGTATTCTTCAGCTCTCATGAATCGTTCCCTTTGCTCATGACGATCAGTAGTAATGCACTTCAAACAACAGGCATCCGTCCTTTGAATTAAACGGTCCGTGCTCGGTGTGCGCCGCCCTGAAGAAGTAACTACCGTCGCGATAGGTCTTCTCGGGACGATCCTTACTTGCCAACTCGGTCTGGTCGCCCTCAATCAAATACACTTCTTCGTGATAATCATGGGTGTAGATTTCACGCGTGCCGCCCCCAGGATGGAAACGTACCAACCGCGTACGAACACCGGTTTTCGTCACAGGGTCCAGTGTGTCCTTGAATACCGTCAGGGTAATGTCGCGCTCCGACGTCACCTCAAACCACTGGGCCTGTTCAGCCTCGATGACTTCGAAGTTCATGCTACGCACTCACTGACAGTTTCGCGCATGGACAAACGCAAGTTGTCCCACAAGGCCAAACGGCTTCGCACTGCAGCAATCGCGGACACGTAGACTTCGTCCTGACGCTGGGCATCGCCATTGACCAGTCGCGCCAACAGGCTTTCCGCCGCTGGGCCGTGGTCTTCCGAGTCGACTTCGATGTGACGTTGCAGGTAGTAGCGAAAGGTGGGGGCGTCGTCGGCGGTGATGTCCCAATCATCGAGGATTCGCTGGAACATCTCGGGGATGACGCTTTCACGGCCATGCAGGAAGGCGGCAGCAACACTGTGGGTGGAGGCGTTGATAGCGGTTTCGATGGTGTCGGTGACGAAGGCAGAGGCTGCCAGGCCAGCGCCGCAACGCGTGAGAGCCGTTTGCAGGTCGACGCCGTCGCGCATCAGTTTGACAAAATGTTCGATCTTGTCAGTGCTGGCGCCCACTTCCCGCATAGCGTGCAGGTAAAGTTCGAAGTGGCTGTAATGCCCGCCTTGCAGATTCTGGTCAGACTCCTCGCCCAGGATGATCTCATTGATAAGGTGCGCTGCCGCCGGGTCCAACGGCGGCAGCCAAGGCAGGCGAGTACAGGTCAGGTCCTGTTGCAGGCGCTTGGCCAGAGACATGAAATCCCACACCGCGAATACATGGGTTTCCATAAAGGCACGCAGCACCGGCAAGGAATTGATTTCAGCAAAGATCTGATGGTTGCCCAGTTCTAATTTCTTTGCGCTCAATAGCGACTTTTTATCTTCCATGTTGCGCTCCTTATCAGGCGTTAGTCAGGTCTGGCCACGCGAGACTTACCTGGCTATCTTTTTCCAGGCATAAGCAGGCCCATCTCGCCATTGCCGGCCAGCACTTAAGTCTTATTCAAGTTAGTTATAGTCTCATGCTTCGTTAGCGCGAACTCTAAACCGCCAAAGCAAGACAAAACTTAGAGGAAGTTCATGACACTCGGCAAGTGCTTTTTTGAAAATTAATACAATTTATTTCGAAGTTATAAATACGCAAACAACAGAAGCCCGACCGAAGTTAATAACATCAACTTCGTCAGGCAATAGTTGGCCGACACCCCTTTTCCGGAGTGCAAACCACCTATATGTCATTGCTAAGTTAGCAATCAATCAATCTATGAAGAGGCCATGCGCCTTTTTACCATTCAAGTTCCCTCTTGCTCATTGACAAAGACCCGCTCATTGCTGGCGGACAGAATTTGGTCAACTCTTTACGTGTTGCCGTAATGCGAGCGCCGCCACACCGCACAAGATCAAGGCAATACAGGACACATAGAACGCATCGCTGTAGGCCATCAGATACGCCTCGCGACGCACGGTGTGGATCAGACCCTCGATGAGCTGCTGCTGGGCAGGCAGCAATTGGTTGAATATGAAATCTTCGCTGTCTGCCATGCTGTCGCGCAGCCGCTCCTGCAGCGACGGGGAAAACAGCGTGATCGACTCTCCCACCCGCTCTGAGTGAAAGCGCTCGCGCATCGCGACGATTTGCGTCAGCCCTGCGGTACCCACGGCCCCGCCAAGGTTGCGCAGCATGGAAAACAACGCGGATGCGGAACCGGCTTCATCTTTGGCCAGCCCGGAAACCGCCAGAACAGAAAGCGCCACCATGATCAGCGGCTGTCCGATCCCCCGTACCACGGTGGAAGGAATGATTACGTTGGCGGCGCTATCGACGTCCAGGTGCGCGCCGAGGTAGCAACCCAGGGCCATGATGAAAAAGCCGCTGGCGACCATCAGTTTCGGGTTGAGCCACTTCATTAGGCGCGGCATGAACGGTGCCAGTACCAATTGCACCATACCGTAGGCAATCAGACTGATGCCGATTTCCCGGGCGTTGTACCCCTGCAGTTGGGAAAGGTAATTGGGCACCAGGAACACCAGGCCGAAGGTAGCCCCGCCGAAAATGAACATCGCCGCACTGGCCACTCCGAAGTTGTAGCTCTTGAGCAGGCGCAGGTTGATGAAGGAGCGGCTGCCGTACAACTGCGACAGCACGAAGTACACCAGAGCGAGCCCGGCGATCAGCGACATCCACACAATGAAATCGGAGCCGAACCAGTCCTTGCGCCCACCTTCCTCCAGCACGATCTGCAAGCCTCCCAGGCCGACGATCATGGCGAGGATGCCGCCCCAGTCACCGCGTTTGAGCAGGCTCAACTGCATGGGCTTGGCATCGATGGACCATGCCACCGCCAGCAACAAGAGAATGCCCGGCGCCAGTTGCAGGTAAAAAATCCAGCGCCACGAATAAGCATCGGTCAACCAGCCACCAATGGATGGCCCGGCGGCCTGGGCAACGCTGTTGGACAAGGCGAACAAGGCCATGCCCATCGCGATCTTGCTGGGCGGGAGCTCGGTGATGATCAACTGGAATGACAAGGGGATCAGCACCGCGCCGGCGGCCCCCTGGATCACTCGAATGATGATCATCACTTCCAGGTTGGGCGCCCAGGAGCAGGCAATGGACGCCACCAGGAATACAAACGATCCCACCAGCATCACTCGCCGCAGCGAGAACACCTGGACCAACCAGGCCGTCAGCGGAATCATCACGATTTCCGCAACCAGATAAGCCGTGGAAATCCACGAGCCCTCCTCGAAGGTCGCCCCCAGGGAACCCTCGATTTCAGGCAGCGCGGCGCTGGTCACATGCACATTCATACCGGCCATGAAACAGCCGAACAGCCCGCCGATCACCGCCACCCAGGCGCGAAAAGAGACGGTTTTTTCAACGGCCTCAGTCATGTGTCGCGCCCTGGGTGCCGGACCGGGTGTCAACGGTGGTGATCACCGACATGCCAGGCAGAATAGGCCCGCCCTCGTCATGCTCATCGATGACGATCTTCACCGGGAAGCGCTGCACGATCTTGGTGAAGTTGCCGGTGGCGTTATCCGACGGCAACAGCGCGAACACAGCCCCGGAACCTGGCGAAAAGCTCACCACATGGCCCTTGAGCTTGCGCCCCGAATAGCTGTCGACGCTGATATCCACCGGTTGACCGGCGCGCATGTCGCGCAGCTGGGTTTCCTTGTAGTTGGCCACCACATAGGCCTGCTGCAGGGGCACCACCGCCAGCAACGGCAAGCCCGGCGCGACGTATTGGCGAGTACGCACTTTGCGCTGCCCCACGACCCCGTCGATGGGCGAGCGGATCAAGGTGTCTTCCAGCGCATGAGACGCAAGGCTCAACTGCGCCTCGGCCTGGCTGCGCCGGGCAATCTGTTGTTGGAGCGCGGCTTCGGCCAACTGGCGCCGGGTAATGGCGACGGTCAACCCGGTTTCCTGTTGACGCTGCATCGCCTGGGCGATTTCCACCGCGGCATTGGCCTGGGTGTAGCTGGCAGCCGCCGTTTCCAGACGCTGGGCACTGGCGGCGTGTTCGCGCACCAGGCCCTGGTAGCGGCGCTGGTCAAGGCTCGCGCGGCGCAACTCGGCCGCCACGCTGCGGGTGTGGGCCTCAGCCTGGTTTACCCCGGCCTTTTGCTGAGCGATCAGGCTGTCGGTCACTTGCAGGTTGGCCTGTTGGGCCGCGACCGAGGCCTGGGTTTCCGCCAATTGCGCACGCGCCTGCGCCAACCGTGCCTGGTAATCGCGGTCCTCGATGCGCACCAGCACATCCCCGGCCTTGACGGGCTGGTCATCCTCCACCAGCACCTGGGCCACATACCCGGAGACCCTCGGGCTGATGGGAATCCAGTCGGCACGCACATAGGCATCATCGGTCTGTTCCAGGTAACGTCCAACCGTCATCCAGTAAACCCCGAACGCCACTGCCGCGATCGACAGCACAACGCCTCCCAGCAGGATAAGGTTGCGTTTGCGGCGCTGCTTGCGCGCATGCATGAGCTGCTCGACCACCTTCTCCTGCTCGTCCTGGACAGCGGTTTTTTCATCGACAGCGATATTCATGGCTGGGTACCGGAAAAATTGACGGAAGTGCGGCTGAGGGCAGCGGTCGCGGAGGCAGAAGACTGCCAACCGCCGCCAAGCGCGCGAAACAGGCTGATCTGGCGCTGCAACAGCTGGCCATCGGCATCGGCGAGCGTGGCCTGCAGGCGGATCAGCTCACGCTCGCTGTCCAGCACGTCGAGAAAGTCGATAGACCCGGCGTCGTAATTGAACTGGGCCAACTTGTAGGCTTGACGACTGCTGTCCAGGGCCTGGCTCAACGCGGCGTGGCGCCGGCGTTCGCCGTCGTATAGCGCAAGAGCCTGGCGTACCTCCTTGAGGGCCTTGAGTACACTGGCCTCAAATTGCGCCACTTCCACACGCTCCAACGCCCTGGCCTGGTTGACCCGCGCGCGATTGGCACGCCAGTTGGGGAATTGCCAGGTAATCAGCGGGCCGACGCCAAACATCACCGCGCTACTGTCTCCCAGCTCATGGGGTTTGTTGGCGGATGAGGACACTGAAGCGCCAAAGGTCACCTTCGGATACAGGTCGGCCTGGACGATATCCACTTGCAGCGTGGCCGCTTGCAGCGCTCGCTCGGCCTGACGGATATCGGGGCGGCGCGCCAGTAATTGCCAGCCATCGCCCACCGGCAGCTCGGCATTGAGTTGCGGCACGACCTCACAGGTCGCCGCGCCAGTGCCTTGTTCCAGCTCGGCCACGCCGGTCAGCATCGCCAGCTCGTACAGGGCAGCTTGCCGGCGTGCGTCCAACATCGGCAGCAGTGCCAGGGTTTCACCCTGCAACGCCTGCATGCGGGTGTATTCGAGATCCGTCACCACGCCGGCCTGGCGCTGCCGATCGGTCAATGCCAGGCTGCGCCCGACCACGTCCAGCGAATGGCGCTGCACCTTGGCGCGTGCCCCCAGGGCACAGGCATTGACATAGGCGCGGGTGGTTTGCGCCACCACCGTGATGCGCAACAAGTCTTCGGCGTCCTGCGCCGCAGCCGCCTGGACCTGAGCCCGCTCGATACTGCGCTGGACCTGGCCCCAGACATCCACTTGATAAGCCAGCTCGAAGCCTGGGTTGAACGCCCACTGTGACGGCGCATGGCTATCGGTGGCTTTGGCCAGGGTCTGATCATCGGCTGTCTTGCCGTACTCGGCGCCCAGTGACGCCTGGGTCGACGGCCAGCGCTCGGCATCGGCCTGCATGATCCCGGCCAACATCGCCTGCACATGGGACTGGGCTGCGGCCAGGTCGCGGTTATGCATCAATGCCTGCTGCACCAGCGCATCAAGTTTCGGATCGTTATACAACTGCCACCAATGGTCGGGTAACGCTTGGGCCGAAACACCCTGCGGCAGGCGGCTCAGGGCATTAATGCGCTGCGGGTGTGGCTGCGCGGGTGTGTGGGCGACCCAAGAGGAACAACCCGCCAGCAAGACAACCGCCACACCCAGGAGCGAAAGACGACCATGCCGCGCACAGAAAAAAGGCGAACCCATCGAAAAAACCCAGAATGCCAAGTAGAAGCGCAGGTTAAGAGAGCATCGAGCCGCGCATCTCCCGAGTTCCAGACAACCATCGTTTCGATTTGGACAATATGTCTGTAGACCGCCTTATCGCAGGCGCCCACGGGCCGGGCACGCGCAAAAACATAGCCCTGCCTGAAGGCGGGGCCATGTACGCTTGGGGGTCGCGCGCTCGCCGGGGCGTATCAGACCAGGCGGCAGTTGCTCGGGGTGTAGCCCATTGTGCGCTTGAACATTGCAGTAAACGCACTTGGGCTCTGGTAGCCGTGCTCCAATGCCACTTCCAGGATCGATACGCCGCAGGCCAGCCGTTGCATGCTGAGTAGCAGCCGAGTGCGCTTGCGCCACTCCCCGTAACTCATGCCCAACTCTTTCTGGAACAGCCGCGCCAGGGTGCGCGAACTCATATTGAGTTGCACCGCCCAACTCTCCAGTTTCGACTCCTGTGACGGGTTGTCGATAAAGTCGGCACACAGCGACTTAAGCCTTGGCTCATCAGGGATCGGCACATGCGCCGGCACCCTCTGCGCAATGTCGAGTTCAGAGAAAATCAGATCGACAATCTGCACATGGCGCAACAGGGCGGGTTCAGTGTCATGTTCATCGGCCGCGGCGATGATCAACTCCCGCAGCAACGGCGAAACCTTGAGAACGTGGCATTCCTCCGTCAACGCCCGGTGTGCGCCCGGCGAGATCAACAGGGTGCGCATGCGCACCTCGCCGGTCATGCGGATTTGGTGCTCCGCCCCCGAAGGGACCCAGAGCGCATGCCCGGAAGGCACCACCCAAGTGGTCCCAACGACCGATACCAGCATCACACCGTTAATGGCATAAACCAGTTGACCTTCTTCATGCCGATGCGAAGCCACTATGTCGCCATGGCCATAGTTACCGGCGAGCGCCGCCAATGCGGTGTGCGCCATCATCTCAGGAAGGCACCGCGATGCTCGCCACGCTGAGCAGGCCCAGGCGCGATGCGCGGTTGACGGCACTGGTCACCGCGTTGAGGGAAGCCAGCAAGCTGCTACCGTCGCGGGCGGCACCGAACAGCAACTGGTTGCCCACGCGAATTTCCACATAGGCCAGTGCTTCAGCCTGGGCCCCGTCGCAGGTGGCATGCTCGTGGTAATCAGCGATATCGAAGTGAATGCCGCGCTGGGCAAAGGCATCGACAAGCGCCGCCAGTGGGCCGTTGCCCTCGCCATTCAGGTCGATGTGCTGCGCACCGTGTTCAAGCACGGCTTCCAGATAGGTCACATCCCCCTCGCTGACCAGTTTTGGCATCCGCAACGCGTAAGGCTTGCCCTGTTCCAGGTAATGCCGGGTAAAGCAGGCAAGGATCATTTCCCCACTGATTTCTTGGCCGGAGCCATCCGCTTCCTGTTGGACCAGGCTGCTGAATTCCATCTGCAAGCGACGCGGCATCACGATGCCATGCTGCTCCAGCAAATACGCCACGCCACCTTTGCCCGACTGACTGTTGACGCGGATCACCGCTTCATAGCTGCGGCCCATATCGGCGGGATCGATTGGCAGGTACGGTACTTCCCATATTCCGTTCGGGTTGGCTTGGCGTGCCGCAAAGCCTTTCTTGATCGCGTCCTGGTGCGAACCGGAGAAAGCCGTGAACACCAACTCACCGGCGTATGGGTGGCGAGGATGGGTCGGCAACTGATTGCAGAACTCCACCTCACGCTGGACATGAATGATGTCCGAGAAATCCAGCCGAGGATCAATGCCACTGGTGTAGAGGTTCATAGCCAGCGTCAGGATATCCACATTACCGGTTCGCTCACCGTTGCCGAACAACGTGCCCTCGACACGCTCAGCGCCTGCCAGGCATGCCTGCTCCGCCGTAGCAACGCCGGTGCCACGATCGTTATGGGGATGGACGCTGATGACCACGCTGTCACGGCGGCTGAAATGCCGACAGAACCATTCAATCTGGTCGGCAAATACATTTGCGGTGGAGACTTCCACCGTTGTCGGCAGGTTCAGGATCATTTTGTTGGACGGGGTCGGCCCGAACGCGTCCGTCACCGCCTCACAGACCTCCAGCGCAAACTCCAGCTCGGTGAAGCAAAAGGTTTCCGGGGAATACTGGAATGTCCATTGCGTACCGGGATTGTTGTCCATGTGGCGCTTGATCTCGCGCGTCGCTTGGGTGGCAATCTCGATACAGCCGGCACGATCCACACCAAAGACAACATCGCGAAACACCGGAGCGGTGGCGTTGTATACATGCACAATCGCCCGTGGAGCCCCCTTCAGTGCCTCGAAGGTGCGCTCGATCAGATGACTGCGCGCCTGCGTCATCACTTGAATCGTGACATCGTCAGGAATCGAGCCGCTGTCGATCAACTCACGCACATAGTCAAAATCGGTCTGGGAAGCGGCGGGAAAACCCACCTCAATTTCCTTGAAGCCCACCTTGACCAGCAAATCAAAAAAACGGCGTTTGCGCTCGGCATTCATCGGTTCAATCAAGGCTTGGTTACCGTCGCGCATATCAACGCTGCACCAAGTGGGAGCTAGCGCCTGCACGTTGCCGGGCCATTGGCGGTCGGGCAAGTCCACGGTATTAAAATGGCGATATTTGCTGGACGGATCCTTGAGCATCATGACGGTTTCTCCTTTTTTCGACAGTTACGACAGTGGGCAGCCGAAGCGGCCATTCACCCTCGCTCGCTAGAACAAACACTAAACGAAACAGACGAAAACCAATTGCTAATCCTCCCAAAAAAACCATAAAACCAAGAATAAAACATCAGTAATTATAATTTTGTTGGCGATTTACATCACCAAGGCAAAATTAAATGCAACCCAAGCACACCAACAAAGCCCCGACAAAAAGGGTCGACCAACCCTCTCTCAGCCTCTGTAAGGACGCTCGCTCGGGCGCCGAAGGCGTTCCAACGCCGTGCTAAGGACCCGCTTCAGCGCTACTTGACAGAGCTGAATTGTAAAATTATATATTGGATCCAGGATCCAAAAACAAGCTTGTCAGCGAGACAAAATTGAAAGCCACCGTAGACCTTAAAACAGCTTTTCCTGAGATAGATGCTCAATCTCCGTTATCACGAAACCTGGTGGAAAAGACATTGAGGGATGGGATTTTGAACGGAACCCTTGCAGGCGGAACGGCCTTGCGACAGGAAGAGCTAGCGAGCTTGTTCGGTGTCAGCAGAATGCCAGTCCGAGAAGCGTTGTTGAAACTTGAAGCCCAGGGATTAGTACGCAACACCCCCAACAAGGGAGCCGTCGTGTTGCAGATGAACGTCAGCGATGCGGTGGAGACATACTGCCTGCGCCTGCTACTCGAGCCAGAGGCGCTGCGTCAGTCAATTCCAAACCTGCGTGACGAAGATTTCGCGAAAGCCCGCGAATACGTCGCCGCTATGGAAAACGAAACCGATCTGGCCAACCTTGGGCGCCTCAACGGGTTGTTTCATATGTCGCTCTATGGACGTTCGACGAACCGGAAGCTGCTCAACCTGATCAACGTTGAGTTGCAAGAAGAAGAGCGCTTTTTGCGCTTCCATCTGGCGGCCATGGGACTGGAAGAAATGGCCCAGGATGACCACAAAAAATTGATATCGCTTGCCGAGGCCAGAGCCCCCGAAGAAGCGGCTGCTGTTTTACGCCAGCACCTGCAAAAGGCTTGCGACACATTCAAAAATTATCTGGAAAAACAGATGACCCGTTAGAACACGATCCACAAACCCGCGAGGTGTCAAATGGAAGAACAGGTACGTTCCACTGAACTGGATTTTAGTCTCAGCCAAAGTGAATTGGAGAAGTTCCACCGCGACGGTTACATAGGGCCTTTCGACCTTTATCAAAAGGACGAAATGGAGCGTAGCTTACAAGCCCTGCGCCCCAAACTGCTCAACACCAAGAAAGCGATCTACAGCCAGGACAAGGCGGTATCCGGGATAACCAATCTGTCCAACTATGACCGTCACCTGGATGTCGACTTCCTCGCAGCGCACATTACTCGTCCGGAAATCGTCGATCGGGTGTCGAGCATCCTTGGGCGTGACACGCTTTGCTGGCGCTCCGAGTTCTTCCCCAAATACCCCGGCGACGAAGGCACCGACTGGCACCAAGCCGACAATTTCTCTAACGTTGCCGGCTCCAAGCATCCTCAAATAGTCTGGCCAGAAGACGCGCAGTTCGGCGGCACCATCACGGTCTGGGCCGCATTCACCGAGGCCACCATTGAAAATGGTTGTCTGCAGTTCATTCCCGGTACTCACCGGACCATGAACTACGACGAATCGAAGACCATGGATTACCAATCCGACGCCATCAATAAGATGGAAAAGGACGGCGTCCGTCGGGGCTTCTTCGGTTATGACTATCGACAACTGCAGAAAGACCCGAACTGGAAGCCCGACGAGTCCCAGGCCAAATCCATGGTCATGCGCCAAGGCCAGTTCATCATTTTCTGGTCGACCCTTATGCATGCCTCGCACCCGCACAACGGCCTGACCGACCAGATGCGCCTGGGCTTCGCCGCCCGTTATCTGCCGACCTCAGTGCAAGTCTATCCGTACTCGAACACTCTCGAGGAATTCGGCGGCCAGGCCAGCCTGGACAAGTTCGGTTGCGTATTGGTGTCCGGGGATAATCGTTTCCCTCACAACCGTTTTGTCGATCGCACCTGCAACGGCTTCCAATTCCCTCGGCGCTGAGCCAGATAAAGAAGGAGAACAGAGCATGAGTAACGTAGGAGAAATCGGCAAAATCGAGTTCTGGCTGATTAATACCTGCCGCGAATTGGGGCTACGTGTGGAAAATGCCAGCAGCGACTTCTTCGCCGCAGGAGGCACGTCACTCAGCGCCATCCGCCTGATTGCGAAGGCAGAGGAGCATTTTGGCGAGGACAGTTTGCCCCCTGAGGATCTCTTCGCACAGAGCCTTGTAAGTGACATTGCTACCTGCATTCAACGTAACGCAAAACACTTTAACGCCCTGACGGAGATCTGAGGATATGTCCGGGCAAGCATACGATGAGCGCTGGCTTCTGGTGCCCCGCCCCCGGACTCGTCCGCGCTTGCGTCTGATCTGCTTCCCTTATGCGGGAGGTAACCCCGATCTATTTCGCAGTTGGGTGAATGGTTTGGACGCAGACGTGGAACTGCTCGCCGTACGCCTGCCCGGCCGAGGTTCCAGAATCAAGGAAACGCCGTATGAGGAATGGTCGCCACTGATCGAGGACTGCCTCGAGGTGCTGGCGCCCTATCTTAATGCACCCCATGCGCTCTATGGGCACAGCTTCGGCGGACGCCTGGCCTACGAACTGGCTCAGAAAATCCGCTATCGCCATCCTGGCCAGACCCACCGTTTGTTCGTCAGCGGCTGCCGCAGCCCGGCCAGCCGACAAGCGCAGCCTTATCTGCATCAACTCTGCGCCGAGGATTTCCATCAAGCCCTACACACCATGGGCGGGACGCCGCTGGCGGTACTACAGAGCGAGATTCTGATGCGCCTTATGCTCCCAGCACTGCGCAGCGACATGCGGCTCTCGGAAATTTGGGAGGACTGGCATGAGCAACCGTTAGAGATTCCCATACACGCCTATTTCGGCCGCCACGACCCGATCGACCGACAAGCCAGCATGGCAGGTTGGTCCATCCATACCTCGAAAGAATTTGAGCTGATCGAGATCGATGGCGATCACTTTTTCCTCGACAGCCATCGCCATCAACTGCTGCACAGCTTGACCACTCGAATGAGGAATCAGCATGCAAACGCTTGAGCTAACCCCTTCAGCCTTGGCGCTGCACAAACAAGTCAACCAAACCCACGTACCTTATCCGGACCACCTTTCGGTCGGCGAGTTGTTCTCCCGCACCGCAGCGCGCCACCCGAACGCCATTGCCATATGGCATCAGGATCATGAGTGTAGCTATCAACAGTTGAACACCCACGCCAACCACTTGGCGTGGTACCTGCTCGCCAAGGGCGTGCAACCTGGCGATGTAATAGCCGTCAGCCTACCGCGCAGCACCGAACTGATCGTGGCGCTCCTGGCGATCCTGAAGGCTGGAGCGAGCTACCTGCCCATCGATGAGGGTTGGCCGGAGCAACGTATTCATGAAGTGCTAGGCCAAGCATGCTGCGACTACCTGATGGGAAGCGAAAACACCAGGCACGACACCCGCTTTTCCCGCTACCACGTGTTGGCACCCAGTGCTGTTGCAGAAGCGACTGAGGATCGAGGCGACCCGCCGCTCACAATCGCAGCCGACGCCATCGCCTACATCAACTTTACCTCCGGCTCCACAGGCAAGCCCAAAGGCGTGCCTATCCCACACCGGGGCATTACCCGCCTGGTATACAACGCCCGCTACGCCTGCCTGGACGAGAACAGCAGGTTGCTGCAAATGGCGCCTGCGACCTTCGACGCGGCCACCTTCGAAATCTGGGGTGCCCTGCTGCTCGGCGGCACCTGTGTGCTTTACCCGGACGTGTACATTCGCGCTTCGCGGCTACAGCACATCCTGCAGACGCAAAAGATCAGCGTGCTGTTTCTGACCACAGCCCTATTCAATACCCTGATCGACGAAATGCCACAGGCGTTGGACAGTGTCGGTACCGTCCTCACCGGCGGAGAAGCACACTCTCTGCGGCATATGGCCAAAGCTCTGGAGCGATACGGCCCGGGACGGATCGTCAGCGTCTATGGCCCGACAGAGAGTACAACGTTCGCGACGTACTATCCGCTCTGCGGACTGCGCGACGAGGATACCGCCCTCCCCATCGGCTTCCCGATCCAGAACACCCGCGTCTACCTGATTGACCAGGATCGCCTCTGCGAACAGGGTCAAAGCGGCGAGGTTTGTCTCGCCGGACCCGGCCTTTCCCCAGGCTACCTCGGACTGCCAGACGTCAACCGCGAGCGCTTCTTTGAATGCCTGATCGGCGAACGCCAGGAACGGCTCTATCGTACCGGGGACCGAGGCTACTTCCGCGGAGACGGTGCGATAGTGTTCCAAGGACGTATTGATGACCAAGTGAAGATCAACGGCTTTCGAATCGAACTGGGGGAAATTGCCTACCATCTCAACCGCCATCCGCAGGTGCGGCAAAGCGTCATTACCGTTACTGAATCACCGCAGGGCGAGAAGTCGCTGGTCGCCTTCGTGATCGCCGTCGACCCCTCATGTTGCCCGGAGCAACTGCGTCTTAGCCTAGCCACGCAGCTGCCGGCCTACATGGTTCCACGCCACATCCAACTCTGCGAAATCCTGCCGCTGTCCGCCACCGGCAAGATCGATCATCGGCGACTGCTATCTACGCTTCATCCATTGGGAGAACCCGCTTATGACAATCAGTAAACGCGCTCAGCAATTCCAGGACACCCTTCATGAGCGCGGCCTCGACCTGACCGTTCAGGAGTTGCCGGACTCGACCCGCACTGCCGACGATGCCGCCCAAGCGTTGGGATGCGAAAAGGCCCAAATCGTCAAGTCGCTGATTTTTCGGACCCGCGACAATATCCCGGTGCTGGTACTGGCAAGCGGGCCGAACCGAGTGAACGAGAAGACCATTTCGCGCTTGGTCGGCGACAAGATTTTCAAGGCAGATGCCGACTTCGTCAAAGAGGTGACCGGCTTCACCATCGGTGGCGTTCCGCCTCTCGGACATAAGCAAGAGCTGAAGCTGTTCGTCGATGAAGACTTGCTGACGTTCGACGAAATTTGGGCCGCAGCCGGTACCCCTAACGCCGTATTCAGAATTCCTGGCTGTCTGACAGACATCATCTCGGCACACCAAGTGATCTCGGTGAAATAAAAGCGAACCGACTATGCCCAGCCCCCATCTGAGCGACAGCCATCGCAACTTCGCCCTACAGGTGCGCCAGATCCTGCAGAGTCAGCTTCTGCCGATAGCAGACGCGGCCGAAGAACGTGGACATCTGTGCGAAAACGCCTGGCAGATCCTGGCCGAGCACGGCCTGCTAGGTTTGCCACAGCGTGGCGAAGGCTTTCTGGAAAGCGCTGTGTTCCTTGAAGAGCTGGGCGCGCTGGGGTACGCCGGTATCCGTGCGTCGGTTGGGGTGCATGCCTACATGGCCAGCGCCTACCTGGAGTTGTTCGGTAGCGAAGAACAAATCCAGCGCTACCTTCCTGGCATTCGCCAAGGACGGATCATCACCGCCTTGGCTATCAGCGAAGAACACGCCGGAAGCGATCTCAGCCAGATGCAATGCAGGGCGCTACCCTCGGCTAACGGTTTTATCGTTGAGGGCAGCAAACGCTATATCGCTAATGGTTCCCGCGCCTCCTTGATCGTGACCCTGGTGCGCAGCGGCGAAGGCCAGCACGCACTGGGCAGCAGCAGTCTGTTGCTGATCGATGGCGACAGCCCGGGGCTGGTGCGCACGCCGCACCCCATGCTTGGCTGGTGCAGCGCCGACGTCTGCGATCTCGACTTCACCCATCTGGTGGTGCCGGCCTGCAATGTGCTCGGCAAATCCGGCAAGGGCCTGCTCTACCTGATGCAGGGCCTGGATTTCGAACGCCTGGTCGCAGGTCTTCTAGCCCTCGGTGGGGCCCACCACAGCATCCGTGTACTCGACGGGTTCGTGCGCCGACATCAACTCCAGGGCAGGCCACTCAGCGACAAACAAAGTGTCCGGCACCGTCTGGCAGACCTCGTCGGCGAACAACAAATCCTACGGCACTACGCCTATCAGGTGGCATGGCAGCACAGCAAAGGCCAACTCGACACGCGCTCCGCCTGCATCCTCAAACTGCGCGCCACCGAACTCGCTCTCAGCGCCGCGCAGGCTTGCGCGCAACTGCATGGTGCGCAGGGCTATCAACTTAACTCCGAGGTGGCACGCGTGTATCGAGATGCCATGGCCGGCACTATAGCCGCCGGTGCGAGTGAACTGATGCGCGACATGATCTTCGACAGTACGCCAGCAAGTTGAATATCCAAAGAGGCAATCACCATGGACATGGTCAATTTTCTCGGACTTTCACTGCTGCCAATTTTATCGCTCGGCCTCGACGATCCTCGTGGTACGTAATAGTCTGCGTTACAGCCGGATGTTTGCCGTACGACGCCTGCTTGCCGACCTCGGCGGTACATTGATCACCGCCACTCTTCTGCTTTATGGCCTGGGCGCAGTGATTGCGGCTTCAAACCTGCTCGTCGTAGGCATCCAGTTAGCAGGTGCCTGCTACGTTCTCATCATCGGCATAAGGATTTTGAGGCATGCATATTGGCCAAGCCCCTATAGCCTTGACACGGCGCAGATAGACGTCGAACTTCTTGAGCCACGCTGTATGTGTTCTGCTCTACGCTGGTGGTCGGGCAGATGATTAGACAAGCTACTGCTTCTCTGGCCTCAAGCGCTCGCACATAATTCTCAAAACTGGCCCTGGCCTCTTGGGCGGTTCGAGCAATAGCCAGCATGTAGCGATTCTTACTGAACTCTCGTCTACCCGCCGCGCATCCCAAGCAACTGACAAACCAATCTTTTATTTCATCCAGAATTTTCTGATCGTCCATGGATCACCGTCCTGATCGCTTTCCAAGTTTCCGTGACAGACAGGTATGAGAATGGCCTTAATCTCTCTGGATCCGACCTGATTACGAAGCGATTAGTACATCGCGGAAATTCTAAAAACCAATACTTTTAAGAAATAAGATTATAAAAATACTTAACACCAAATAGACGGTTTCTGAAGGATCATGTTGCCCCAGCTTACGCGCGCAACTTGCCAATCATGAATCGGATGCACACTTGCTCTTCGCGCCACGGATCAACCGCGCTGTTAACTCAAAGTAGTAAAGGGTTGCGGGTGCGGAGCCGCTCAGGTAATGATTCAGAAACCATCCCACATGCTTTTCTCTCCAGGACCATGGAGTCGCGCAACCCCAGCGCTCACGAATTGCCTCGTGCATCCTTTCTGCTTGCCTGATGTGCCGCCGCCGCGTGGCATGCGCACCTTTGAGCACAGGGTTCAGAAACAACACCATGTCGAACTCAGATCTCATCGCAGACCTCCGATGTAGGCACTCACCACATCAATGCGGTTGTGTCCCAACTCGTGGCTGATTTGCTGTCGTGCACGCTGATCGAGCGCTCTTTCCTCTCGATCAACACGACCGCCATTAACAGGTGCAGGGACGCCGCTCAGTTGCTCATAGCGCTCACAGGCGTAAGCCGCCCGTAGCTCATGAAAACCATCGCCTTCATGATCAGCATCTACGCCGGCTTTCTTTCTGCACCACGTACCGACCTGGAAAAGGTACTGGTGGTGATGTTGTGCTCTACCCTGGAAGTCATCTGGTACTCCCTGGTCTCGCTGCTCTTCGGCCAGGGCCCGATCAAGGCGCTGTTTCTCAAATACACCCGCCAGATCGATGTGGGATTGGCTGTGTTTCTGGTGGCGTTCTCCCTCAACAACGCGATTCCCGTGTTGATTGTCACTCGATGAGGCCGTGTCATGGAATGCAAGGCCACATTCACAAGAACACAGGCTCTGTCCGAGCGCGAACCCGTATGGCAACCATCAGGACGATAGCAGGGACAATCACCACACTGGCCGAGAGCATTGCCCCCTTGAACCCGGCCACATCCAGCGCGCCTGCGCCGATGATCACACCCAGCCCGATCGCGCCATTGAGCACGGCGGTATGGATTGCCGTGGCCGGTACCGTGTGAGCGCCGGCAATCCTCAAGACCCAGGTCTGCAGGCCGGTAAACAATGCGGAAATGGCCACACCCCAGATCACCAGCAAGATAACCACCGGCGCCATTCCCAGAAGCGGGCCGTAAATGCCCAGGGTCACTAAAGCCAATGCCATCGCGATCAATGCGATCAGAATGAAAGCGTTCAAGTAGCGATCAATAAAGAATGCACTCAGCAGATTGCCCAGAAAACCGGCGGCCCCGAAGGCGAACAGCAAGACAGCAATCAAGTACGCCGTCATCCCAGGTATCTGGCCAATAAACGGTTCGACGAAGGTGTAGGCGCCAAAATGCGCTGCCGCTGTCAGCCCGGTGATGAGGTAAGTGATCAATAGGTCCTTGCGCCGCAGCACTGCCGCAAGCCCCACACCCTTGGCAATCGACTGCATCTGCATGGACGGAAGCACCAGCGCTATCGCACCGGCGCTGGCGACGCACATCAATGCCAGGCACACAAAGGCCGTACGCCAACCACCGTATTGGCCCACCAGATTGATCAACGGAACGCCCATGACCGTGGCGATCGTGATACCGCCCAGCACGATCGAGGTGGCTAGCCCCATACGGTGCACTGGCACAATATGCGCCGCCGTGGCGGCCACGATTGCCCAGAACACGCCGTGGGCCAAGGCGCCGACGGCGCGGGCGCCGAGCAGCGTCGAGAATGCGGGGGATAACCCCGCCAGGCCATTGGATACGGCCAGTATCAGCATCAACGCGATCAGCAGCGTCTTGCGCGGAATCCAGCGGTTCAGCCAGTTGGATAGCAAGCCGCTGGCAGCGCCGATCCAGGCGTACAACGTCACCGTCAGCCCGACGGTAGACGGGGTTTGACCCAGGTCGGATGAGATCTGCGACAACAAACCAATGGGGGCGAACTCGGACGTCACCATCGTGAACGAGGCCATACACAGCACACTGACTGCACACCATATCCGCAAGGCTGAGCTGATCATCCGTACTGTCCATCCCTGTTAGATATCCACAGACACATCATACTCGGCGAACCGACTGTTCATATCCCACCACCCTGCACGCAGCGCGTTGCACTCGAGCATCAACCGATGCGATGTATTCAACTCTTCCCTTGTTGCCGCAATATCAAAGCCGCCACACCACACAAGATCAACGCGATACAGGACACATAAAACGCATCGCTGTAGGCCATCAAGTACGCCTCACGACGCACGGTCCGATGCCGCGTACCACCGTGGAAGGAATGATCACGTTGGCGGCGCTATCGACATCCAGGTGCACGCCGAGGTAGCACCCCAGGGCCATGATAAAAAAGCCGCTGGCGACCATCAGTTTCGGGTTGAGCCACTTCATCAGGCGCGGCATGAACGGCGCCAGCACCAATTGCACCATGCCGTAGGCGATCAGGCTGATGCCGATTTCCCGGGCGTTGTAGCCCTGCAACTGGGAGAGGTAATTGGGCACCCGGAACACCAGGCCGAACGTGGCCCCGCCGAAAATGAACATTGCCGCACTGGCCACCCCGAAGTTATAGCGTTTGAGCAGGCGCAGGTTCCGGGCGAGCTTATTTCCAGTCATAGACGACTTAGCGTACGGGCCAGATCCTGGACGTCACGCCGTTTAGGTGAACACCATCACGTTTGGCATCCGGGCCAGGAAGGTAAGTTAGCCGGACGGTTACAATGCGCATGGCTGCCGTAAGCTCTAGTGCCATGCAATATTCCGGCATTCTTAAATGGGATGTTGGAATTTGCTGTGGGAGGATGTGTTGCCGGAACGCTTACACAATACGTGCAAGGAGCACCTATGCAAAAACCTGAACTCTCCCTGGTTGGTAAGCTAGATAGCGGCCTGACCAAAGGCCTGTGCTCGATGCTGGCCAGCCTGAAAGTTGGCGGACTATGGCTACTTGGCCTGCTGACGCTGGCAAGCCTGCCGTGGATAATTTTTGAGTATGGCGACGGCCTGGCAGATATTTCCCCGCTGGAGTGGAGCTTTATGCCAGTGCTGGCCTTGTTGTTGTGGCGGCATATTCGCTATTGCCAACATTTCGCCATCGGTTTCTGGCGGGGCCTGAGTCGCTTACTGGTAGCTCAGGGAATCATGACTGCCGTGGGCATGGTGCTATTTGGCGCATGCGTAGGGTTGCTTGCAAAGACCGAGCACCCGGACGAACTGCTTCGAATGCTGATACAGGAAGATCCTCTCGACAAGCTTCTTGCCTTTGGCATTGTTTTGCTGGCTCTCTATCTCGCCATTCCAAAGTCTGCGCCCACCTCTCTCCTGCGACCTACAACCCTGCACGCACGAGTTGAACCTGAAGTATTCACTCCAGCCAAAGAGGCCAGCGTGTGAACACTAGAACATTACCCATCGCTTTTCTGGGCCTGCTGTCCAGCCTGGCGTTCGCTTCGGTACAAGCCAACGACGACCCAGAACATCTGATTCAGAGCTGTAAGGAGTTGGTAAGTATCTATGTCAAGCGTGACCAGCAGCACCTGTTCGCTGGCCTGGTGACCTCCCCCTCCGAAGCCCTGCGTGCAGGTTATTGCCGTGGCGTACTCGATGAGTACCGACGCAGCAGCCACTGCGCCCAGAGCAATTGGCACACGCAAGCTGCTCGCATCGCCGGGTACCCAGCTTATGCAGAAGAGCTGCCATCCGTAGAAACACTGCTGAAGCAATCCTGTGCGTTCTAATTCATATCAGTGGCCCGAGCACACGGAGGTGCTGGAACGGCTGCTTTGCCCGCCACTATCAGCGCCGCTGTCTCAGAAGCAGTATGGCGGTCTCAGAATTGCGCTGAACACCCTTATTGAAGCTCTGGACAGCGAGACCGTGAAGGGACGCGGTGCGCTCAAAACCACATTACCGCCACTCATAAAGATGGTGCGGCGCAGAACCGATGGGCCAGGCGCTAAAAATACCCGCGAGAACTGGTATATCAACCCTGCTGATGAGGCATTGATCTGGAATGCCATTGTTCTACAGGGGCTGTTTGGCGTACCCAAGATTGCAGTTCTACTGGTAAGGGAACGCTCAGAGCGCCAGGCTTATGTGGACTGGGCTAGACAGCTATTCCTGGATCGCCAGTCCGTTGCAGGGCTTGGGTTATTACGCCAAGAGTTGATCATTCTGCTTGATCGGCTGGTCGATACAGACCTTTGCCAAGAAAAGCTTCCCAATCCATTTGCGGATGCTTGGCCACAAATGGGACTAGGCCCACACAAAGGTAATCTGCTGAAAACTCTGGCGAGCCAGACCGCAGCGCTGTCGGTGGGGGATAGCATGATGGCGCACTACTTCAATGGTGAGTTGAAGCAGGCTTATGACAAAGCCCGCGGAGTGGTTACAGATAATGGCCTGCTGCTGAAATACCGCGACCTGATCATCACTGAATACCAAGACGCGAAAGAATTTGATGAGTTGTTAGATTTTCTTCGCTGACCTCTTGGTTGTGGAATCCACACACCGAGACTGGCTCCGTCATTACACACGGAACCAGTCATGCACATCATCCAGTCCATCCTCGCCAGTTGCCCTCATCAAATCAGCACCTGCTACCAGGCTAGAGCCCTAGGCATTGATCAAGCCCTGCTATCGAGTACTCCCTTTACCGTATTGGGCGGCAAACTCGTGCGCTGCCGTGAAGGGCTATTGCGCTTCAAGCTTGGCAGCGGCTGGCGCTTGCTCTACCAGATTACCGCGACCGGCTACACGCCTTGCGCCCTGGTCAGCCGTCAGTGTTTCGAACGGGAGCTGAAGCGAAGGCGGCCTATCAAGGCCTGCAACTTTAAATCACAGGAGAAACATCCATGAATGCACTTGTATCGTTAAATCAGCCGCTACTGGCGGCCAACGGCCTGGACATGAATGTCAGCCGCCTAGATTTCAAGCGCCTGAAGCACAAGTACACAGAGTCGTCGGAAGCTGAAATGTCAGCGGCGCAGTGGGATCTGGCCGAACTGGAATACCGCCGCTTTCTGACCCTCAAGCGCTTCTATCCGTCAGTGGCAATGGTGCCCAGCAAGACAGTGGATGCTATCTGGCATGCGCACATTCTGGATACCCGCTCCTACCGCGAAGACTGCCAGAAGGTGTTCGGCCGTTTTATCGACCACTACCCCTACTTCGGCATCTATGGGCAGGACGACTACCAGGAGCTAAAGAACGCCTTTGCTCAAACAGTCGCGCTGTATGAGAAGCACTTTGGTGCGTATCCGGGCGGCGGCAACGAGGCACAGGCCATGCGTTGCAAAGATCATGCGTGCCATGTCCCGACTAGCTGTGCCTGCCGCGTCGAAGGCGCTTGCAACTAGTCCAACCCACTTATTCAGGAAGCATTGCCATGAGCAACCAACCCCAAAACCCAAACCGCCCAGCCCATCAGCCAGCACCTCGCCCAGTAGTGCCTAATCTGCCAAGTAAAACAGGCAACAAGTCAGGCGTTCGCCGCGGAAATCGCCAGCCGGCTGAATCCAAGTAACGTGTGCGTACGGCAGGCTCTGTTCTGAAGCCTGCCGTACTTTCCTTCAAAAACAACGTACTCAGCCTTAACCTCGACTCACTTAAGATCTGCGCAGTCGAAGTGATTTTCAGCCTTATCTCAAAGCCTTGCAGAACATCTGTGACAACGCTTGTAGCCGTTGGCTTTTTTTGAAAAACAAGGCTTTTGCCATTCAACCACCAGTCGCGATCACAACTTTATCGCAGCAGCACAGCTCTGATCTTCGAGGAAGTTACTCGGAACTGCTTTTTTACTGCTTCTCGGTCCAGGGGGTGTCGGTCAACCGTCACTTAGGTGCGAGCATTCGTAGCCGAACCGACGCGGATTATCCAAAACCATGAAAGGGCCGCCCGCTCGGCAGCGACGAAACTACCGAGCCTCGAGCCCCCCCTTTCAATGCCTCACGGCCTTCAATTCAACGCCTTGAACTGCGCCTCAATGGTTTGTGCCTCGACGCGCCACGCCTGGAAGCGCTGCTGGCGTTCGTTGCTGGCGCTCAAGCTGTCCTGAAGCTGGGCGACGCTGTCCTTGAGTTGCAGGTACTTGCCGAAGAATTGCTCCCTGAATTGCTCGGCGTTGATCAGGCCGATCAGCTCTTTGCGCTGCTTCTCGAAGTCTTCGACCATCTTCGCGATGGACTTACGGAACGCCTCTTCGCGCTTGTATTGCTCCCAGCTGTCCCAGGCTTCGATGGCAACACCGAGAAAGGCCAGCGCACCGTTGGCGCCCTTGGCGAAGTTGACCGCGCCCCAGGGTTTGAATTTGAGCAGCGAGCCCAGTTCCATGCCCACCATCTTGCCGGCGCTGACCAGCGTGTCGCGCGCGGCCAACACCGTGGTGTTGTTGATCATGTTGCCTTTGAGCAGGTGATTGACGCCCTGTTTGCCGAAGGCGCGGACGTTGGTGTTGAAGTGGTTGATTTCGGTGTCAAAGCCCAGTTGCATCTTCGCTACATCAAGGGTGATGGACTCGGTCTGGCGGCTGAATTCGTTCTGTAGACGCGTCGCCAGCACGATGCCCTCGGCACCGATTTCGCGCTCGAAGAAATCACCGAACGTCTCCAGGCTGCTGCCCTTGGCTTGCATGATCAGGTCAGTGAAGTAGCGTTCGACAAAGGCGCTCAGATTTCTGCGAACCGCCTCGATCTCAAGCCCGGTGGTTTCCAGTTGGTCTTCAGAGCGGCTTTTCAGCTCACGCAGCCTGCCCACTTCCAGTGCGATCTTCTGATCGTTCTCGATGGCGATCGGCAGTTGCTTGTTCAGCACATCACGGATCACGCTGTTGTGCATTTCGCCGGCCAGCGCGGCGCTGCCACCGTTGTTGCGGATTTTATCGGTGGTCGCCGATTGCAGGCTGGCGATATGGGACAGGGTCTTGAACTGACCGATATTGGCCAGCCAATGCTCGAAGCCCAGATCGAAAGGGTTGGCGGCCACGGCCACCACGCTCAACTGCGCGATTTCAGCGTCATTGAGCCCCACCAGTTCGCGCAGGCGACCGGTGACGTTAGCGCGCTTGACGGCCAGGTTGGCCTGGTAGTCCTGCTCGTCTTCGACGTCGGCGACTTCATCGAATCGGCTGAGGACAAACACCGTGCGCGGCAGCAGGTCCAGGGTACGGAACAGCCAGACCAAATCGTCCTGGTGGCTCGCCTTGATCGGGTTGGTGGCGTTCATGACGTAGAGCACCAGATGGGCTTCGCTTACGTATTTCTTGGTGGTGTCTTTGTACTTTTCGATGGCGTTGGTTTCAGCGTTGACCTGCTCCTTGAAACCGAACAGCCCCGGGGTGTCGATCAATACAAAGTCGTCGCCCACTTCGTAGACCTTCACCTCATTGGACGACTCCTGGTGACTGATTTTCATGCTGGATTTATCCAGCTTTTCCATCCAGGCCGCGGCAATAGAGGTTTTGCCTTCGGAGAAGCCGCCAATCAGGGCCACTTTGAGTTTTTCGCCGGCCACGCTGTCGATGGCGGTGTGCAGTTTGTCTTTCAGCGCCGGGTCAACCGGTACGCCAGCCGCTTCGCCTTGATCGAGAAACGCGAGCAACTTGCCAAGCAGTTCTACCGAACGCGCTTGCTGAGCCTTGAATGTATCGAGGGTGTTTTCCATTACCGGGTGCCTGCGTTATCGATTTGGCGGGAAAGGGTGATCAGTTGATCGGTCGATCGGCCCAGTAGCTGCACCAGGCCGGCGGTCTGGGTGATCGGGGCTTCGAGTGCCTGCTCCAGCACGTCGATTTTTTTCTCCATGTCCGCCAGGGAGGTTTGCAACCCGTTGCGGAGCAAGGTGCGTAATTCGCCCGTAGCGTCGCGCAGGTTGCTGTCAATCGCCTCACGCTGCTGGGACTTTCTGTAGTCGGGGCTGAATGCGCTGCGCACCGCCTTGTAGGCGGAGAGTGCAAGGCCCGCAAGCGCGGGCGCCAGCACCAGCAGGCTGGTACCGCCCGTGAAGAACGCTGCAGCAATGGTGCCCGCCACGCCCAGCAACAAGCTGCCGACCTTGATGCCGTTGTCGATCTTAATCTTGAGATCGAACGGGCTATTGAGTTGGGTATTGCCGAGCTTGGCGTAGACGCCGGTCAGCTCGCGCGCCTGTGCCTCGAAGCGCGCAAGAATGTCTTCGGCTTCCTTTTGGAAGCGCTCGACCTCCTTCGCGATAGCCCCCGGCAACCGCTCGCTCAGTTGCAGTTGCTCGGCGTCGATGGTGGCGCGAAACGCCTGCTTGAACGCATCGTTGCCGATGTCGGCGTCGATGCGTTGGTACATCGCATTGCGCACCCGGCTGACAAACTGATCGATCTCGGTTTCGCCGGCTGACTCCAGGCGTTTTTTCAGGGATTTGAAGCTGCCCTTCAATTGCACCTGGGCACTGTGGCCGTCCACGCGCAGGTTCTCCAATAACTGGCTGAACGTGACATTGAGCGTCTGCAACGCGGTGACCGTTTGGTCCACGGCATCCTTGGCCTTATGGAAGTTGGCCCGGGTGATCTTGGCGTCGCTGCCCTCCAGCAGCTTGCCGTTGAGCAGGTACAAAAACGCGCGCAAGCGGGTTTTTTCCAGCAGCTCTTCGGCGTTGAAGTCCGCAAGCATCTTGGCGCGCCGAGTGGCGTTCTGCGAATGCGGTGCGAAGTGATCGGTCGACGCCAGGAACGCAGGCAATGCCGAGAGGGCAAACACTTGGCGGTAGTGGTCGCCAAGCTGCCCGCGCATCTTCTCGTCGAGCCCTGCCAGGCTCGCGCTTTCGTCATCGGAAATCAGCGGGCGGTCGGTAAGCGAGTGCTTGGGGTTGGTGATTTTCTTGTTGAAAATCGTCCACACCTCGGTCTGCGCACCGAGGTGTTCCTTGATTTTTTCCAGGGTACCTTTGCGCTCTGCGTCACCGGTCTGCGGTGGCGCCGCCTGGTTGGTGACATACAGCACGGCGTGGGCAGTTTGCACGGCTTTTTCGATCTGGCTGACCACCAGCCCCTCGTTACCTTCGATACCGGGCACATCCAGCAAGGCGAAGGGTTGGCCGTTCAGCGTCAGGTCGTAGCGCTGGGTCTGGCGGGTGAAATCAGCACGGCCGTCGCCAATGATTTCGCCGTCGCCCAGGGGTTGCAGGCTTGCCAGGGTGCTTTCGCTTTCCTGCACGTGTTGCGCGTGTTGTTGTGCCAGCGCGTGCAGGCTTTGCTCCACTTCGGCGTGCCGCAGGCGCAACGGTTCGAGGGCGCTGTCGCGGGCGGCCACCACCCCTGGCAACTGCTGCTCGACGAGTGACAGCTGCGCCTCCTCCGGCATGGGCTTGAACAGACGCATCAACTTCTGCCAGAGCGAGGCGGTTTCCTTGCGCTCGGTAATCAACGCTCTGAGGCCGTGGATGGCATCCAGCGCTTCGCTGTGCAGGCGGTTGTGGTGCACGGTGGTGGCGTCAAGCTGTTGTGCCAGCGCGGCGAGTTGAACGTCAGTCTGTTCAATCGCTTGTTGCAAGCGCTGCAGGCTTGCTTCGCTGAGTTGGAATTTCTGTTGTAACGCGCGGAACGCCTGTTGATGGGCGACCTTCGTCGGCTCTTGCAACAAAATGCGCAAGGTTTCGATCAGGGTCGATTTACCCGCGCCGGTCTCGCCGTACACCGCAATCGTGAAGGTTTTCCACTCGGCATTTTCCTGCAGCGCCTTCAGCTGCGCCGTCAATGTGGCCTGCTGCTCGCCCAACAGTGCCCGCGCATCCTGTTGCGCGAGGTTCAACGCGGGATCGGTCGACAGGGTGTTCAGCGACTGGGTGATACGCGCCAGTTCATCATTGACGTGCTGGTAGATATCGCTGGGCGTTTTGAGCTCGATCGGCATGGTGACGTCCTGTAAATGAGGCGGTTCCGGGAGCGGCGCGGTGGTAGCCAGCAGCGCTTGCGGCGTCTCGGGTCCTTGATCGTGTGGAGCGGTTTTGAAACGTACTTGGGTCAGCACCTCGGGGAGTTGTTTCCAGTAGTCGCCGTGCCCGAAGCCGGCGATCTGGATATTCTCGAAATGCTCGACCTCATTGCGGCCCAGGCACACTTCGCCGGCGTTCATCAGCAACGTCCAATCCGATTTGGAGTAGGCATTGATCAGGCGGCCTTTGAGTACGCTGCGTAGCTGATGCGCCTCGGAAGGCTCCACGGTGACCGCGGCAGCCATGAGCAAAACGTCATTGACGGCGAGTGAGTGCGAGCGGGCGTTAGCCAGTTTTTTCAAACTGCTGATAACCAGGCGTCCACCGAGCGAATGACCGATCAGGTTGACCGTGTCGATACCGAAGTGATGGTTGCGCAGGTATTCGCTCAGTTGGTCGAGCAGCGACTCGCCCATCTCTTCGGCCCGTGCGCGGATTTTCCAAAAATGCGAACCCCGATCGACCGCGGCCACCGCCGCGCCAATCGGCAATGACACCTGAGTTGACGCGTGCAGCAGTGTTTTTGAGGTCCGATTGAAACGGGCAAAATGGCTCGACGGCCAGAAGGCGAAAATGTTCGTGTGGTTGCGAATCGATTCAGGAATGCTCGCCAGCAAGGTTTGCCGGTCCTCGACATTGTGGCCGGCGCTGTAACCGTGAATGAAGATATTCGCTTCAGTCGATCCGTGGCTTTCGTTTTGCAGGCTGCTGAACGTAAATAATCTGCTCATCGAGTGCTCGCTATCCCTGCTACAGCCATCGCTTGGCGATGATGCAACATCCGCGAAGCGGCGCCACGCTCAATCAAGCTGGCGAGGGTCGCCAGCACCACAAAAATCACGACAACGCCGACAATGACGCCCATAACCCATCCTCCATGATTCAACGACAGCGCTGGGTGCGGCTGTGGCATTTCAAAACAGTCACAAATAATGCCACATTGACACTACCCAACCCAGACTCTGTGTTCAACGTTGGCCACCGCGCGCCAACAGCTGCGCCGCAACCGCCTCCAACCACCCTGCCGCACGCAGTGTCAGCGCCGTGCTGCCACACTTCGGGCACGCGGCGAACCAGTCGCCGGGCATCAGCGCATCACTGCGCGGCGCAATGGTTTTCTTCCAGTTGCAGTCCTCACATATAAACGTGAAGGGTCTGGGTTTTATCGGCATGAATGCGTTCTCCTGGATAGCCCTGTTGCGGATTATTCTGTGGCCGCAAGCATGGCTTGCAGCAATTCCACTTTGCGCAGCAGTTGCGAGACATGCTCCCGCTCAGCGCGCAACGCCGAGCGCAGCTCGCGGTTTTCCACTTCCCAGATCTGCGCCCAACGCAAATCCTTCTGGTAATGGGCGACCATTTTCCACAGCTCGCTCAGCTTCAAGCAGTGCTGAATCAGCACCAGCAGAATGATTGCCATCATTGCCAGTGCCCCCGTCGAAACGACTTCCGACATACTCATAGTTGCGTCCTTTCCTGCCTTCGATGTATTTCGTTGACAGCGACACGATATGTAGCGTTTAACGACAGGTCTAGAATGTAGACTTATACAGGTAAAGTATTCACGCACATGGAGCGGGTATGAAACGCAAGCAATCCATCGAACAGGTCCGCTGGGACCTGGCACTTCGCTATCGTTTGATTGAGACCGTCGCCTGGTGGGAAGGCCGCCTGACCACGGGCCACTTGATCCAGAGCTTCGGTATCAGCCGCCAGCAGGCGTCCAAGGACATCAACACCTACATCAACGAACATGCGCCCCGAAACTTGACATATGACAAGCAACGCAAGGGCTATGTACCGAGCAAACACTTCAAGCCGCTGTTCATCGATGACAGCGCCAGCGCCTACCTGCACCTGCTTTACCAGAACAATGAACGGGCGCCGCACATCGACGGGCTGGCCCTGGCCTACGCCCATACCAAGGTGCTCGAAGTGCCGGACCGACCGATTCGGCCGGAGGTCCTGCGTCCTTTGCTCGCAGCCTGTCGCGACGGCTTACGCCTGGAAACCGAGTACGTTTCGCTCAACACTCCGGACGTGGAAATCCGTCTGATTGCCCCGCACACCCTGGTCTACACCGGGATGCGCTGGCACGTACGCGCCTACTGCGAAAAAAACCGCCAGTACCGTGACTTCGTGCTGAGCCGCCTGCGCGGTGAGCCGGACCTGCTCGACGCGTCGCAGAACACACGGGAACTGGACGAAGACTGGAACACCGAAGTGCCGATCATCTTTGCCCCCGATGGCCGCTTGAACGCGGCGCAGCAGGCCATCATCGAAACCGACTTCGGCATGACGGACGGGCAACTGGTGGTCGCCAGTCGCAAGGCCCTGGTGAAGTACGTCTTGCGCCGCTATCAGGTCGACCCGAGAAACCAGGCGACCAACCCTGAGGCCCAGCAGATCGTGGTCACCAACCTCAAAGAGTTGAGGCCGTGGCTGATGAATGATTGAGGCTCAAGGGCGTGACCGTCACGCCTCGAGCGAGCATTCGCCGAAGAACCGCTCGAAGAGCGGCGTAGGCAAATGCTTGGCGTCAAGCAGGCCGAAGTGCTTGCC
The DNA here is from genome assembly GCF_046605395.1 of Pseudomonas sp. MPB23. NCBI lineage: Bacteria > Pseudomonadati > Pseudomonadota > Gammaproteobacteria > Pseudomonadales > Pseudomonadaceae > Pseudomonas > Pseudomonas sp. MPB23. Next base: position 1,098,860 of record NZ_CP176771.1, read on the forward strand.
CACGTTGCGCCCGAGGGCCATCAGCGTGTTTGCGCTGTTTTTCGTGCCTGCGTATCCGGCGCTCAGGATCGACTCGACGCGTGCGTCACCCGTCGTCTCGTGCTGATACGCCCGGCCCGTGATCAAGACGTCTACCAGACACACGCTGACGCGTTCATCGCCCAAGGCGAAAGGCTCCAGCACCTCGCTCGCCAAGGCGGCACGCAAGCCGTCCTCGCCCCCTGCGACAATCCGCTCAAGCTCGTCGAGTGAGCGGTCGAAGAGGTCGAACTCCTGCATGGAAAACGCAAAACAGTAGTCCTGAGCGGTCGTACGCGAGATCGGACGCTCGTTGTGCGGATGCGTCGACAGCCAGTCAACGAACGAGGCTTTATCGTTTTTTCCGCCCTGGCGCCGGAACAGCAGGTAGTCGTGGATGACCTGGCTGAAGGGGTTCCCCGTCGGCACCCAGCCCGTGCTGTCACGTTCGTGTTCCGGCCGGTCGGGCACTGCAACCTTCGGCGTGCAGCCAAAGCAGCGCAGGTCATAGCCAAGCACAAACAGGCTGGCCTCGAACGCATGGCACCGTGCAGGCAGCGCGCCTTGCTCGGCGAACCAGCCGGTACGCGTGAGCAGGGCGCGGATAATCCAGCCCAATCGTACTTGCGAGCGGGCCCATGCCTCGTAGCTGATCGAAGAAAACTGCGGCGCCGCCAACCCGTTCATAAACGCTCCGGGGTTGCGGATCTGGCTGCCACGCGCGGCGCCGGACGGGAACGCCAGCAAGGGCTTGCCGCCTCCCGTCCATTGCTGGCGAAACAATGAATACAGCATGCCTATCGCAGCCCCGACGCGGCTGTCATAGATGGGTGAGCCCGACGCATCAAACAACGCGTGAATCTTGGTCAGGCCCGCATCGAAACGCTCGACACTGCGCGCGTCGAGATCGTCCAGATCATGGTCGCCGTCGAGCGACATCAATCCGGCCATCTTTTGCAGGTAGCGCGACAACTCGCCCTTCGCGGCCAGCCGGCGCAAAAACGCAATGGCGCCCCGGACACCGCCCCAACGCAGAATCTGCAGACAGGCCTGCAGCGCTTGCGGCTCATCCCCGCGCGTGACTGCACTCGTCAGCCATTGGCGAAGTTGCCCCAGAGAGCGCTGAGTTTCCGCCCAGGTCTGTGAATCCACCGGGCGTTGGTGGGTATCCTGCCAGCTTGCCTTCCAGCGATAGTGCCCCAGCACCTGCTCGATGCCCTGGACGTCAGCCGTTAAACCGCCAGGGACCAATGGGCTCGACTTGAAGCGCAGCTTGAACGTCAGCTTCGGCAAATTCGTCGCGAGCCATGCGATGAAGGACTCTATTTCAGGTTGCGCCAGGAACCGTTCGCGCTTCATGCAGACCACCGTGTCAGTAATATCGAATGGCCACACCCTAAGCAAAACCACAGCCTCCGTCTACGTTGTTTGCCCGTACAGATAAACCAATAAATCGCTTAAAAACGCTCGATCTAAATAATTCTCAACAGTAAGAAATAGCAAGTTAGCCAACTAACTAATTTAAAACACTCGTGCGAATAGAGGCGCATCTGTCTTCATATCGTTTTAACGATAACCCGAGCATTATTTTTAATTTCACATATATTTTACATTCCCCTACATATGCTAATGTCATTACGACATCAGCGCCGTCCAGCCAGGACCTAGGAGTGTGTATGACCGGAGTATTGGCGTCCGTTAACAGCCGCACACAACTGGTCGGGCAGAACAGGCTCGAACTGTTGCTATTCCGTTTCAACAATCAGCAACTGTACGGGATCAACGTATTTAAAGTTCGCGAAGTTATCCGCTGCCCGAAGCTGTCTTCGATACCAAAGTCTAATAGCAATATTTGTGGCGTGGCCAACATCCGTGGTGTCTGCATCCCTATTCTTGACCTGGCCATGGCAACGGGGCTGCCCGGGGTCGAGGATCAGGAAAGCGCTTTTATCATCCTGACGGAGTACAACAATCGCGTTCAGGGCTTCCTCGTCTATGCCGTCGAACACATCGTCAATCTGAACTGGGAAGACATTCATCCGCCGCCCAAGGGCAGTGGTGAGAACAATTACCTGACGGCCGTCACCCGCACGGACGACCGCCTGGTCGAGATCATTGATGTTGAAAAGGTGCTGACAGAAATATCGCCATCGTCCGAGGAAATATCCAGCGGCGTGGTGGAACACGACGTCACCCAATTGGCCCGTCACCTGCGGGTGCTGACCGTGGATGACTCGATGGTGGCGCGCAAGCAGGTAACCCGCTGCCTGGAGACCGTGGGCGTGGAGGTGGTGGCCTTGAACGATGGCCGCCAGGCGCTTGATTACCTGCGGGCCATGCTCGATGAAGGGCGCAAGCCCGAAGAAGAATTTCTGATGATGATCTCCGACATCGAAATGCCGGAGATGGACGGCTACACCTTGACCGCCGAGATCCGCAACGACCCGCGCATGGCCAAGCTGCACATTGTGCTGCACACCTCGCTGTCCGGCGGGTTCAACCAGGCCATGGTCAAGAAAGTCGGCGCCGACGACTTCCTCGCCAAGTTCCGTCCCGATGACCTGGCCGGTCGTGTCGTCTCACGTATCAAGGCGGTCAACCCGAACTGACGCGCGACTACCCACAACACCCAAGCCAAGGAGGCTGCAAGAAAACACAAAAGAATAAAAACCACTGAGGGCAGATCATGGTGAAGTGCAACGAGTTCTATCATCTGGCACCAGACAGCGAGATACGGCCGTTCTGGAGCGACCTTACCGGTGACGTACCCTCGGGTGCCCCGTGCGCCATGGGCTGTGACACGCCGCTTGCCGAGACGGCCCGCTCATCAGAGCCGGCCACCGCGCAAGCGCCTGCGGCAACTGCGATCCACCCCGTCCGCATGCAAGACGAACTGGTCGCCGCCCAGGAAATCTGTGCCCGCGCCAAGGTCGCCGTGCTCGAGATGTTCAGCCATGTGCGCATGGGCCGCGCCCTGGAGCTGGAAAATATCGGCGCACTGGTCGACGACATTGCCTCGTCGATCGCACGCCACCCCAATGCATTCATCAGCCTGGTGCGCCTGAAAAGCCTCGACGATTACACCTATATGCATTCAGTGTCCGTGTGTGCGCTGATGATTGCCCTGGGCAACCAGCTGAACTTCCCCCCCGAACTGACTCGTCGAGTGGGAATGGCCGGCCTGCTGCATGACATCGGCAAAATGGCCATACCGGGCGCCATCCTCAACAAGCCTGGGCGCTTGAGCGATGACGAATTGCAACTGATGCGCACCCACCCGCAGGAAGGCGAGAAAACCCTGCTGGCGACCGCGCAGATGTGCGACATGGTCGTGGATGTGTGCCTGCATCACCATGAACGGGTCGACGGCAACGGCTACCCCCATCAGTTGGCGGGCGACCAGATCAGCCTTTTTGCACGGATGGCCGCTGTCTGCGATGTCTACGATGCCGTCACCTCCGACCGCGCCTACAACCAGGGTTGGGACCCTGCGGTTGCCATCCAGCAAATGTCCACCTGGGACGGGCATTTCGATGATGAGGTGTTCCGCGCGTTCTTGAAGTCCGTGGGCATTTACCCGGTCGGGTCTATTGTTCAATTGAAAAGTGGCAGTATCGGCGTGGTGATCGAACAACATCCCGACTCCTTATTGACGCCAAAGATTAAGTTGTTCTTCTTACCGGTATTAAATATTTATATAACGCCCAGAATAGTCGACCTGAGTACCCCCGGACAAACCGATCGCATCATTGCGCGCGTGCCGCCGCAACGCTATGGCTTTAAGAATACCGAGCGCTTGTGGCTCAACGATGAAGTTCCCGAACAGCATTAAGGCACTACCCAGCTGTACCGCATTTATATGCGTAAGCAGCCCATGATCGAGCAACAAGCCTTGCAAACAAAAACAAACAGGAATGCCAACATCCACTGATGTCGGCAACTACTAGCGTGGGCGGGAAACACCATGAAATTCAACTCACTACAGACTCAGATCTGCTTCACCGCCGGACTCTGCCTGTTAATTTCTTGCGCAAGTCTGGTGTCATATGGGCTGTATTCATCCAACGCCAACCAAGCCTATGTGGGCAAAGAAGTTTCCGCATTGATTGAAAGCGGCACCATTCGCGAAGTGCAAAACCTGGCGGAGTCCCGTGCCAACGCGATCAAGGCAAAACTGCAAAATGCCCTGGACTCGGCACGCACGCTGGCCAATGCGCTGGGCGCGAGCAAAAGTGCGCAAAGCCCGCTGGCGCTCGGCCGCGATCAAATCAACACGATGCTGCTCAGCGTGCTCAAGGACAACCCCGACTTCAACGGCACGTATTCATGCTGGGAGCCGGATGCCGTGGATGGCCAGGATCAAGCGTTCCGTAACAACGAAGGCGGCAACAACCCGCTGACCGGTCGCTTCACGCCCTATTGGACACGCAGCTCGGACGGCCATGTTGCCGTGCAGCCACTGGTCGAATACGACTCCGATGCCCGCCACCCCAATGGCGTGCCCAAAGGCGGCTGGTACAGCGGCCCCCGGGACACCCGCAAAGAAAGCGTGCTCGACCCCATTCCCTACGTGGTGCAAGGCAAAAATGTGTGGCTGACCACGCTTTCGGTGCCGATCACCGCCGATGGCAAGTTTTACGGCGTGGTCGGAGCGGACTTCGACATCTCGTTTATCCAGAAACTCAGCGAGCAAATGTCCGCCGACCTTTATGGCGGCAAAGGCTCTGTGTCGATCGTAAGCAATCAGGGCCTGGTGGTGGCCGACAGTACACGACCCGACCTGATCGGCCAGCCGCTGAAGGCGTTGCTCCCCGATACCTGGGATAAGGTGCTGGCCTATGTGCAGAAAGGCCAGGGCGACAGCCGTCTCAACCAGGACTCCCAGGAAATCGAAGTGCAGATGCCGATCGTCCTGGGCCGCACCGAAAAACCCTGGGCCATCTTGATCCACCTGCCCAAGGCGGTGGTCATGAGCCAGGCCATTGCCCTGGAGCAGGAACTGCAATCGCGTGGGGTCAGCAGCAGTATCTGGCAGGTCTCGGTCGGCCTGGGTATCTCTTTGCTGGCATTGCTGGCGCTGTGGTTCGCCACCGCCAAAATCGTCGGGCCGATTCGTGAAGCCGCCGCCTTGGCCGCCACGATCAGCCTGGGGGATTTCTCCCGTCGCCTGGTGCAAAAATCCGACGATGAAGTGGGCCAGCTATCCCTGGCCTTGAACGAAATGTCCGAAAGCCTGCAACGTCAGGTGCGCGTCGCCGAACGTATCTCCGAAGGCGATCTGGACCTGGAGGTACGCTTGTCCTCGCCCAACGACACCTTGGGCAAGGCCCTGGAAAAAATGGTCGGCAACCTGAACACCTTGATCTCCCAGGTCCAGGCCAACGCCACGCAAATCACCGGCAGCTCCGCACAGGTCTCCGAGTTGAGCCAGTCGTTGTCCGACGGCGCGTCCAACTCGGCGTCGTCCATCACTGAAATCAGTGCCGTCATGACGCAAATGGCCGCGCAGACCAGCGACAACGCCGCCAACGCGAAAAAGGCCGACGAACAATCCCAGGCCTCACGCGCCGACGCCGGGGAAAGTGACAAGTTGATGAGCGAACTGATCGCCGCCATGGCCGAAATCGACAATTCGGGCAAAGACATCACCGCGATCATCACCACTATCGACAACATCGCCGCCCAGACCAACCTGCTGGCCTTGAACGCCGCGATCGAAGCGGCACGCGCCGGGGAATTGGGCCGCGGCTTTGCCGTCGTCGCCGATGAGGTCCGCAGCCTCGCCGCCCGCAGCGCCGAAGCGGCCCAGCAAACCGCTGCGCTGATCGCCGACTCATCGACCAAGACCCAGCGCGGCATGATCATCGCGGGCCGCACGGCCGACTCGTTGCGAAACATCGTCACCGGCACCAGCACCGTGTCCAGCCTGGTCTCGTTGATCTATCAGGCCTCCAGCGAACAGGCTTCCGGCTTGCAACAGGCCAGTATCGGCTTGGAGCAAATTGATGAAGTCACCCAGCAGAACCAGGCCAACTCCCAACAATGTGCGGTGGCTGCCCACAACCTGTCGGAACGGGCCAGCTCCATGCAGCAAGGGTTGAGCCGGTTTAAAGTCAAGGCGACATAACACCCATCGGCAGTGAAACCGGGGAGGGAATAAACCACCGCCCCGGTCCCGCTGCATAAATCCCGTGCCTATTCATGAAATATTAAGAATCGTCTCCCTATACTCGCCGATTGCGAGCCGTTCCCTCGAACGGTCCCCTGCTCCGGTAGCCCGCCCCATGACGCGTCCCGTTCCCCTGCTGCTCCTGCTTGCTGGTTTATTGTTCTTCTTCGCCCTGGGTAACCATGAGCTGCAAGGCTCCACCGAAGCCCGCGTCGCCGGGATCGCCATGGCCATGCACCTGGACAACGACTGGGTGGTGCCCCGCCTGTTTCGTCAACCCTTCCTCGAAAAACCGCCCCTGAGCCTATGGCTGGACGCCGGTGCGATCCGCCTGTTTGGTGCAACCACGTGGGCCGTGCGCCTGGCCTCGGCGTTTGCCGGGTTGTTCAGCGTGATGCTGCTCTATGGGATGCTGCGCACGTTCGGGCGCCCCAAGACACTGGCGTTCAGCGCGGCGCTGATCCTGGCAACCATGGCCAGTTACTGGAGCAACGCGCGGGGCGTGGGTGAAGATGCGTTGCTCAGCCTGGGCGTGACCACTGCGCTGCTGGCGTTCTACCAGGCGATGCGCCCCGAACGCCAAGGCTCCGCCGCCGGTGCATGGGCGCTGTTTACCGTGGGGATGGTGATCGCCACCCTGAGCAAAGGCGTGCTGGGCCTGGCGATGCCGGGCATTGTGATTTTTGTGTACCTTGCCAGCACCAGTTTGATGGACAAACGCCTGCGCATCAGCGACTGGCTCCGGCCGGCGCTGTTCACCCTGCTGGCCCTGGTGCCGTTGCTGATCTGGCTGGGGTTCCTGTTCCAGCGCGGCGGGCTGCAGGCGGTGGGCGAAGTGCTGTGGACCAACAGTGTCGGGCGGTTCAGCGGCTCGTTTGTCGAAGCCGGGCATTACGAACCCTTCTACTACTACATCGCCAAACTGCCCGAAGCCTTTTTGCCGTGGAATATCCTGGTGTACCTGGGGCTTTGGCACTTTCGCAAAAGCCTGGTGCGCAACCGCTACCGTCTGTTCTTCTGCATCTGGCTGGTGGCGCAATTCACCCTGCTGACCCTGGCCTCCAGCAAGCGCACGGTGTACCTGATGGCACTGACCCCGGCCGCCGCGGTATTGGCCGCCGAATATGCGCGGGTGCTGCTGTACTGGCTCAAAGAGCACAAACCGGCGCTGTATAAGCCGCACAAGATCGTGATCGGCGGTGTATTCACCCTGGCCATCGCCTGCTACCTGAGCGCGGCCTTCTGGTTCGCCCCCAAAGCCGACGTGCGCCAGTCGTTCGTACCGGTGATCCGCCAGATCCAGGCACTGCAAGCCGAAGGTAAGGACGTGGTGTTGTTTCAGCCCAACGAGCGGATCGACGGGGCCAGCATGTTCTATCTGCAGGCTTACTTGCCGATCCTGCAAACCGAACCGGAACTGCGCAGTTACCTGGCCGCCAAGCCCGGCAACATTGCGCTGCTGGACCATACCAACGACTTGACCGCGCCGATCACGGTCGTCAAGCAGATGTCGATCAATCGCCAGCCTTACTACTTCATTGCGCGGTAAAGCCGGCGCGGGGGCTCAGTGCTTGGTGAGCTTGTCCAGGTAACCCATGGCGAACGCCGAGACCACGAAGGTCATGTGGATGATCACGTACCACATCAAATGCTGCGGATCGACATTCTTGGCGTCCATGAAGATGCGCAGCAAGTGGATCGAGGAAATCGCCACGATGGACGCGGCCACTTTCATTTTCAGCGATGAAGAGTCCATGGTGCCCAGCCAGTTGAGCTTTTCCTTGTTCTCATCGATATCCAGCTGCGAGACGAAGTTCTCGTAGCCGGAAATCATCACCATCACCAGCAAGCCGCCGACCAGGGCCATGTCGATCAACGACAGCAGCACCAGGATCAGCTCGGACTCGGCCATGGAGAACACGCTGGGCAGCAGGTGAATGACTTCCTGGAAGAATTTCAGCGCCAGCGCCAACAAACCGAGGGACAAGCCGAAATAGATCGGCGCCAGCAGCCAGCGCGAGGCGTACATAGCATTTTCGATAAAGCGTTCCATTGGATCTCACACAGCTTGGCTAGAAATGGCGGCGAGTATATCAGCCGCTACCCACCCCCTGTAACCGCGAGAAAACTGACCTGGGCGGCATCTGTAAGAGGATTTTTCTGCTAGTGTCGAGCCCATTAACTCGGCACGATGACGTCGGACAGGAAAAACTCAGATGATGGATGTGCGATCCCCTTTGGCCAGTCTCGGCCTGTGCGCGGCATTGCTGCTGGCCAGTGGCTGTTCCCCAAGCGATGAACAGAAGCAAACCACCCTCGAAGAAAAAACCGCAAAATTCGAACGCTCGCTCGACAGTATCCAAGACCCCAAATTGCGCGACGCCATCGCCGACCTCGGCGGCTCGCTGCTGTTACTCGAACGCGCACAGGCCAAGCTCGCCGGCAAGCCGATCGAGACCGAATACGGCGAAGACTCCCTGGCCCTGCTCAAGCATTACCCCACGCCTCAGGCGCTGGTCGACACCTACATCAATGGCCTGTTCGTGCTGCGCAAGACCTCGCATTCCGACTACTTGACCGACCTGCAGCCGGTCTTCCCGTTCAACTTCAACATGCCGGACCAGTTTCCTTTCCCCCACGGCCTGGAATGGCAATCCGTGACCTTGAACAACAACAAGGTGGTGCCGTTCCAACCCGAATGGTCGGAAACCGATCCCGGTATTCAGTTGAGCCCCAGCAGCTCCAACCTGACCAACCCGGATGACCTGACGGTGACCTACCCGTTCATTGACGGCATCGAGACGGAAAACAAGCGCCAGCCGCAGCCCGTCAACCTCAAGGGCAAGGTGGAGGTGGTCGCACCGGGCAAAGTGCTGAGCTTCGATTTGTCGAAACAGGACGTGGGCCACAAACGCACCGACGGCAACATCACCGTCAACCTGCTGCTGCTTGAGAAAAACTACGCCGAGATCGAGCTGACCAACAGCAAGCCGCTGGCCCCGGAAGTCGGCGACGTATCGCCCAACCCCCTGCTCGTGCAGGCACGGGGCAGCACCGGGCAATTCCTCACACGCTCAGGCTCGATTAACGAAAACGCCACACAGGTGGCGTTCTACGAGAAACAACTGGCTGAAATGCAAAAGCAAAAGGCCTGGTCGCCGGCATTCGAAAAACAGCTGACCGATGCGCAGAAAGCCTTTGAACACCAGCAGAGCAGCCATTACGCCAAGGTGTATTTCAACGGCCTGATCGACACCCTGCAGATCAACGTGCTGGATTTCTCCACGGCCACCGTCACGCGCAAGGACCTCGACCTGCCAGTCCTGCGCTTCGACAAGAACAGCCTGGAAAAAACCGTCCAACCGTTGCCGATGCCCGTCACCGTGTATGACGACGGTGCCGCCGACTGGCTCAAAGATGCCAACATGACCGAAGACCAGCTCAAGCGCAGCGTCACCATCAGCCAGTCGGTCGAAGACGCCAGCGCCGCGCATATCGTGTTCGATCACCCGTTCACCTTTAACGACGACCTGGCGGGCAACGAGCGCAACAGCAGCGAATCGCCGGTGACCTTCTTTACCGCCGACGACAAGGGTGAGCGCGGGGAGCCCATCGAGTTGCCAGCCGAAGCCTATGAACTGAACCCGGCGCGCGGCACGCTCACCTACGACCTCAACCTGTTCCCGGAAACCCCGGCCTATGTGGTGGGCTCGATTCCGCTGTTCCTGGCCACCCTCGAAAAAGGCCAGATCGACGCGGCCAAGCTCCCCAAAGGGCTGTCCCTCAAGGGCAACGCGCTGATCGTCGATCAGAAGGCATTTCCCGCCGATAGCTGGCGCTTTTACGCCAAGGACGCCAGCGGCAACTACCTCAAGGAAATTCTCAGCGTCAGCCACCACGCCGAAGAGTACGGCACGGCGCTGTTTGACGTGCATTACTTCTATGGTCAACCGACGGCCCTGGAAAGCTACCAGCGCACCGACCTGAGCACCGTGCAATACGGTTTCGAGGTCAAGCTGGACAAGCCCGAAAGCAAATGACCGACGGCTAAAGCGCCAGGCGCTCCTGCGCGCCATTGAGCTGTCGCAGATGGGCCTGCATGTGCAGGCACCAGATCTGCGGATCATCCGCCAACTGGTAGCCCTGCTGGGTCAGGCTTTCCACAATGGACTGCAACATGGTTTCCGCCACGAAAGCCCCATGAAACGGACCCTGGGACTTGATGGTGGAAGGCTGCTCACCGGTCATTCCAGCGGCAAACAGCAAGGTCCACATGCCATTCTCGCGGGCGAGAGGGCGTACGGAGCATTCGATTCGAGTGACCAGGCCGAAGCACTGGCGGGTGAGGCAGAGGTTGCGCGACATGGCGGCGACCCTCGGTAGATCGGTATTCAGCCTCGATTTTTCGACGAGGCTGTCTCTGTCCAGCGATTCGGGTGGATATCCCTAGGGCTCAGAATAGAAGAAAAACGCGATAAACCAAGGCCGTAGGGACCAACGGGCGTTGGCCCCCTGCCTGGAGTCAATTTTGTGACGAAGTGGCCACCCAGATCCCTTGAAGGATCACGTCGGCCTGGTTTCAGCCAACGCCTGCTGCGCCAATTCTTTTTCAGCCTCCTTCAAGTCGTCCTCGCTGATCATTTCTGCAATCACACGCAGGCGTTCGACCACCCGCGCATTCACCGAGCCTTCAGGAAATTGCCCCTGTTCATCCGGCTCACCGGCAGGCTCGCCCACCAACAGGCTCAGCGCTTCGTCCGCCTGGCGCACTGCATAGATGTGGAACTGCCCGGCCCGCACGGCCCGCAACACTTTTTCATCGAGCATCAGCGTGGCGACGTTTGCGTGGGGAATGATCGCGCCTTGCTCGCCGGTCAACCCCCGGGCTTCGCAGAGGCGGAAGAAACCTTCGATCTTCTCGTTGACCCCGCCTACCGCCTGCACTTCACCGAACTGGTTGATCGAGCCGGTGATGGCAAAGCATTGCTTGAGCGGCGTCTTCGACAAGGCCGAGATCAGGGTGCACGCTTCGCCCAGGGAGGCGCTGTCGCCGTCCACATAACCGTAGGATTGTTCCAGCGCGATACTCGCCGAAATCGCCAGCGGGAATTCCTGGGCGTAGCGGCTGCCCAGGTAACCGGTGAGGATCATCACGCCCTTGGAGTGAATCGGCTGCCCCAGGTTGACTTCACGCTCGATGTCGACAATGCCGCTGCCGCCCGGATACACCGTGGCGGAAATCCGCGCCGGCACGCCGAACGCCGAGTCGCCGACTTCCAGCACCGTCAGCCCGTTGCACTTGCCCACCGCCGCGCCGGCGGTGTCGATCAGGATCACCCCGGCGAGCATGTCGTCGAGAATCCGCGCCGACACGCGCCCGGTGCGCGTGGCCTTGGCCTTGAGCGCCCGCTCGATGTGACCTGAATCGGTCATCTCATCACCGGCCAGGTGACGGATGAAATCCGCCTCGCTGACCAGTTGGAACAAATCGCCGATGCGTGCCGACAGGCGTCCCTGGTGTTCCGCCAGCCGTGCGCTGTAGGTGGCCAGGCGCGCCACCGCGTCCGACGTCAACGGCGCCATGCCTTCTTCCGAGGTGCGGGTTTTGAGCAACTGGGCGAACTGCTCCAGGCTTTCGTCCACCATCGGGATGTCTTCGTCGAAATCCACCAGCACCCGGAACATCTCCTGGAAATCCGGATCGGCGTCCTGCAACGCGTAGTACAACTGGCGCGAGCCGATGATGATGACCTTGACCTGCAGCGGGATCATCTGCGGGTTGAGGGTCACGGTGGCCAGGCGGCCCAGTTCGCCCAGGGGCGATTCCATCTTCAGCTTGCGCGACTGTAGGGAACGCTTGAGGGCGTCCCACACGAACGGCTCGCTGAGCATTTTTTCCGCTTCAAGAATCAGGAACCCGCCGTTGGCACGGTGCAAGGCGCCCGGACGCAACTGGCGATAGGTGGTGTAGAGCGCGCCCTGGTCGGTGCTGTACTCGATACGGCCGAACAGGTTGTCGTAGGTCGGATGCGGCTCGAACACCACCGGCGCGCCACCGTTGACCGGATGACCGACCACCAGGCTGGGGCAGTACTGCTCTTCAAGCAGCTTGCGGGCCTGGGCGTCGGTCTTGGCGTCGTCGACCAGTTGCTCGACGACGGTCTTGAGCAGATACACCTGCATGGCTTGCAGGTAGCCGCAGACGCCGGCGTTTTCTGCGTATTTTTCTGACAGCGGCGCCAGCAAAGGCTGCAGGGCCAGGGTGATGGTTTCTTCGTTGAACTGACGCAGTTGATTGTTCGACTCACGCTTCCACTGCGGCAGGCTGGCGAGTTCTTCGTTGAGGCGTTCTTCCAGCTCGGAGATATCCGTGTGGAAGCGTTCGCGGTCGACTTCCGGCAGTTGCGAAAACTCGGCCTCATCCAGCGCCTTGCCGTCGAGCATCGGGGTGAAGGCGATGTTGGAGCTGTCACGGTACAGCGCCACGTCCTTTTCCAGGGCCAGGCGTTCGATCACGTCCAGGGCCTTGTCGTAGCGCTGGTTGAAGGCACGGTCGATGGCGCTTTTGCGCTGTTGATAGGTCGGGTGTTCGAACACCGCCGGAAAGGTCGCGACCAGGTTGTCGACCAAGGCGTTGATATCGGCGATGAATGCCGCCGCCGCACCGCCGGGCAATTCCAGGGCGCGGGGTTCGCGGGGCTCATCGAAATTATTCACGTAGACCCAGTCCGCCGGGGTCTGCAGGCGCTTGCCTTCGGCCTTCAGGTAGCGTTTGACGAATGAAAACCGGCCGGTGCCCGGCTCGCCCATGACAAACACGTTGTAACCGGGGCGTGGCATGGCCACACCGAACTGCAAGGCTTCAACCGCACGTTCCTGGCCAAGCACACCGCGAAAGGGCTCCAAATCATTGGTGGTCGAGAAGCTGAACTGTTCAGCGGAGAAAGGGCGGGTCAGCGCTTCGGGCGCTAGACGCAAGCTGGCAGCAACAGGATCAGGCATCGGGCTTCCTTACATCAGGCGGGGCAGATGACGGCATTCTGGCTCCCCGTTGCGCGCTATGGCAAGGCGCGCTTTTTGGGAAAGCACGGGCACGGAATGCGTCCTACATAAAAATCGCGAAAACTCTGATTGTTTTATAAAAAATCACGGAACCCCTGGAACGTGCCTAAACTCCAAACTGCGCGGGTTGGACTAATAACCGATCCCAAGGGCGCTATGAAGTGCCTGAACCCTTGTCCATTGGTTTGCACACAAAGAGAAAAAAGCTATGAAACGGATCCTTCTCGGTACTCTCTTCACCGTCGTCTCCCTCAATGCAATGGCTGAAGCACCCGGTGGCCCGAACTGCGGCTGGGGCAACCTGCTGTTCGAAGGTCAGCGCGGTACTCCGGCTCACTTCCTGGCCTCCACCACCAACGGTACTTCGGGTAACGCCACCTTCGGCATGACCTCGGGCACCAACGGCTGCAGCACCAACAGCGCCCTGACTTATGGCGGCAAGTCCTGGATTGCCATGAATGGCATGATGAACGAGCTGTCCGAAGACATGGCCAAGGGCAACGGCGAAGCATTGACCACTTACGCGGTGGTACTGGGCGTTGCACCGGAAGACCGCGAGCACTTCGCGGCCGTGACTCACGAACACTTCCAGCAAATCTTCAGCAAGGCCGACGTGACGGCTGACGATGTGCACAACAACACCCTGGCAGTACTGAAAAGTGATGCCCGCCTGGCGAAATACGCTACCCAGGCTTAAGCTCGACCCGCCCGCGCCTTTCGAGGCGCGGGTTTTGATTTTTTGGACCCCCTTTCCTTTGGGTCTCACTTTTTCCGAATTAAGTTGCCCCTATGCTCAAACGCTTTGCCTGGCTGGCACTCTTCGCTTGCGCCCCGCTGTTCGCGGCCCCGCCTCTTGATGATCAACGTTTGCAGCAATTGGCCAACGACCCGTTCTGGTTATCCCTGGGCCATTACGAAGCCGGCAAGATCAGTGGCTGGCGCAGTTATGTCAGCGACCAGAAATTCTTCCTCGCCGCCGATGGCGCCCACCACCCGGACGCCGAACTCAAGGCCACCGTAGACGCGTTGTACGCGCCGGCCAGCCTGGGTGAAAAACACGCCCAATGCGTTTACCCCGCACGTACCCGCTGGCTCAAGGATCAGTTGCACCTCACTGACTTGCCCGCCGTGGACTGCACCGAATTCAAGCAATGGTTCAAGGACGTCGCCCCCCACAGTGCGGTGATGATCTTCCCGGCGGCCTACCTCAACAGCCCATCGTCGATGTTCGGCCACACCCTGCTGCGTATCGATCAGGCCGACGTGCAAAGCAACAACACTGCGCTGCTCAGCTATGCGATCAACTTCGGCGCCTATATCGAAGGCTCGGACAACAGCATTCTCTATGCCTGGAAAGGCCTGATGGGCGGCTACCCCGGCCTGTTCGCCCTGGTGCCCTATCAGGAAAAACTCTCGGAGTATCGCAGCCTCGAAAACCGCGACCTGTGGGAATACCGCCTCAACCTCACCCAGGTCGAGACCGAGCGTATGGTCGAGCACGTGTGGGAGCTCAAGCAGATCCAGTTCGACTACTTTTTCTTCGACGAAAACTGCTCCTACCGCCTGCTGGAACTGCTGCAAGTGGCCCGCCCAGGCCTGCGACTGACCGAACAATTCCCGCTGACCGCCATCCCCACCGATACGGTCAAGGCCGTGAAAGAGGCCGGTCTGGTGGAGAAAATCGATTATCGCCCCTCCCGTGAACGCGAATTGCTGGAGCGCGCCAAGCCATTGGACAGCGACGAACAGCAATGGGTATTGAAGGTCAGCGACGACCAGAAGCAATTGCAGGAGCCCGCCTTCAAAGCCCTGCCGCGCGAGCGCCAGACCTTGATCATCGACGCCGCCTACCGCCTGGGCCGCTACCGCGCCAATGGCCTGGAACGCGACACCGCACGCTCCCAGCGCAGCTATGAACTGCTGCGCGCGATCAACCAGAACCCTGCGCCCGACCTGAAGATCACGCCCCCCGGCCTGCCGGAAAACGGCCATGAATCGCGCACCTGGCAAGCCGGCATCGGCACCCGTGGTGACAAAGCCTTCGGCGAATACGGCCTGCGCATGGCCTACCACGACCTCAACGACAACGCCGAAGGCTTCCCCCTCGGCGCGCAGATCGAAATTCTGCAGATGAAACTGCGCCAGTACGAAGGCAACCACTGGCAACTGCAGCAACTGGACCTGGCCACCATCCGCTCCCTGACCCCGCGCAATGCCCTGCTGCAGCCCTGGTCCTGGCAAGTCACCGGCGGCCTGGAACGCGTGCCGGGCAAACACGACGACGAAACCCTGGTCACCCACGTCAACGGCGGTGCCGGCGGCACCTGGCAACTGCGCGACGACATGCTCGGCTTCGCCCTCGGCACCGTGCGCGTGGAACACAACAACGACTTCAACGAAGCCATCTCCCCCGCCGCCGGCTTCAACACTGGCGTGCTGTGGAAAAACCCGCTGGGCAACCTGAGCCTGGAAGCCAAGGGTGATTTCTTCACCAATGGCGAAGTGCGCCGCAGCCTCAGCCTGAACCAGCAGTGGGAACTGTCACGCAACCTCGGCCTGCGCCTGAGCGCCCAGCGCGAGTACAGCCACTTGTCGACGCCGGTCAATGAAGTGATGCTTGAGGTGAAGTGGTATCACTATTGACCTCGACACCCAGGAGCTCAAACAACATGGCGGTTAACTGCACATCGCTTGAGGAAGTTCGCAACCACATCGACCGTATTGACCAGCAAATCGTCACACTGCTGGCGGAGCGCGGCCACTATGTCTCCCAGGCAGCGCGCTTCAAGAAAGACACGGATGACGTCAAAGCGCCCCAACGGGTTGAGCAAGTGATCGCTAAGGTGCGTCATTTGGCAACGCTGGCCGATGCCAATCCAGACGTTACTGAACAGGTCTATCGCGCAATGATTGCAGCGTTTATCCGGCAGGAGTTGGATGAACATGCCGGGCTGGCGGCCAACCGAACGGCATAGCGCCTTCTGGAAAACCAACCCCCTGTGGAGAGCGGGCTTGCCACAAGAGCCGCGCTCGACAAGGGTTTGGCCAACACCCTTCTTACACCGCTTTCACATCCCCCCGACGAATCCCCTTCTAGACTTCACCCTATCAGCCGTTCAACGGCCAGGGAGCAAGCAATGTGGCGGTATGCGGTAATGCTGTGGGCGGTGGCGGGGCTGTCGGGTTGCCAGTCAACCCATCAGGAGTTCCTGGCCAAGGGGTATCCGCCGGCCTTTGCCGATGGTTTTGACGACGGTTGCAGCAGCGGTCGCCAGGCCGCCGGGGTGATTACCGGGGAGTTTCGCAAGAACGTGCCGCGCTACCTGCAGGATCGACAGTACGCCGAAGGCTGGGAAGACGGCTTTCGCCAATGCGAGGCCATGCGCGAAAACGAAGAGCTGCGCGACTACAAGGACAAACACTGGGACGACCGCGAACGCGCCTGGCAGCAGGAGAAAGACCGCGACGCGGGCAGAGTCTATCGCTCGCAATAGGTCGCTTTCAGGCATCCAACGAAACTAAAGCGCGGCGAACATGGCCCAAACGCCAGAGAGGGAGAACGTCATGAGCCGAGCTTTTGTAAATGAAGACAACGCCGCCGCCCAGGCCGACCAGCCCGTAGAGCGTCAGGTCAGCGAGCAGCCCAATCGCCTGACCGCCCACGGCCTGGCGCAGTTGCAGGCCAAGGTCGCGCAGTTGCAGCATGAATACAGCCTCGAATCCGCCAAGGGCGATCAAGCCGATAAACAGCGCCAGGCCGACCTTGAGCGGGATTTGCGCTATTTCAACCAGCGCGTACAGAGCGCCCAAGTGGTCGCAGCGGCCACGTCCACCGACAAGGTGCAGATCGGCAGTTGGGTGACGTTCGCCAATGAGCACGATGAGCAGCAGCGTATTCAACTGGTCGGCGAAGACCAGGCCGATGCCGGCGCAGGCCTGATCAACTGGGGTTCGCCCTTGGGCCGTGCCTTGCTGGGCGCCCAGGTGGGTGACGAGGTGCTGTGGAAGCGCCCCGCCGGCGATCAGTTGATCGAAGTGCTGCGCATCGAACCCGAGGTTTAGACGATGCCCTGGGCCAGCATCGCGTCGGCAACTTTCACGAAACCGGCGATGTTCGCGCCCTTCACGTAGTTGACCCGGCCGTTTTCCTCGCCGTAATGCACGCAGGCATGGTGGATCGACTGCATGATGTTGTGCAGCTTGCTGTCCACTTCACCGGCGGTCCACAGCAGGCGCATGGCATTCTGCGACATTTCCAGACCGCTCACCGCCACGCCGCCGGCATTGGAGGCCTTGCCCGGCGCGAACAGAATGCCGGCCTCGATAAAGATATCCACAGCCTCCAACGTGGTCGGCATGTTCGCGCCTTCGGCCACGCAGATGCAGCCGTTATGCAGCAAGGTGCGGGCGGCGTCGGCGTCGAGTTCGTTCTGCGTTGCACAGGGCAGCGCAATATCGCAGGCCAGCTCCCAAGGCGTTTTGCCTTTGCGGAACTCCAGGCCGAATCGCTCCGCCAGTTCGCTGATGCGCCCGCGTTGCACGTTTTTCAGCTCCAGCAGCGCCGACCATTGTTCTTCGGTCAATCCGCTTTCGGCGTACAGGGTGCCTTCGGAGTCGGACAGGGAAATCACCTTGCCACCCAGGTCCATTACCTTGCGCGCCGCGTATTGCGCCACGTTGCCGGAACCGGAAACCGCCACGCGCTTGCCTTCGACCCGCTGGCCGTCACGCTTGAGCATTTCTTCGGCGAAATACACGCAGCCGAAACCGGTGGCTTCCGGGCGGATCAGGCTGCCGCCGTAGGTCATGCCCTTGCCAGTGAGTACGGAGGTGAACTGGTTGCTCAGGCGCTTGTACTGGCCGAACAGGAAGCCGATCTCGCGGGCGCCCACGCCGATGTCGCCGGCCGGCACGTCCACGTCCGCGCCGATATGGCGATACAGCTCGCTCATGAACGCCTGGCAGAAGCGCATGACTTCGGCATCGCTCTTGCCCTTGGGATCAAAGTCCGAGCCGCCTTTGCCGCCGCCCATGGGCAGCGACGTCAGGGAGTTCTTGAAGGTCTGCTCGAAGGCGAGGAACTTCAACACGCCCAGGTTCACCGACGGGTGGAAGCGCAGACCGCCTTTGTAGGGCCCGATGGCGCTGTTCATCTGGATGCGGAAACCGCGATTGACCTGGACCTTGCCATGATCGTCCACCCACGACACCCGAAAGACAATCGCGCGTTCCGGCTCGCAGATGCGCTCGAGGATGCCCGACGTCAGGTAATGGGGATTGGCTTCAAGAAACGGCCACAAGCTACGTAGGACTTCTTCCACGGCCTGATGGAATTCCGGCTGGTCCGGGTCGCGTTTTTTGAGACGGGCAAGGAAGGATTCGACGGATTCGATCATGGAAAGTCTCGGAAAATGGATTGTTTTTAAGAGAAATTGAGCCGGACTTTATCAATTCATTTCGCACCGCGACAGGGCAAAATGTCGCTTTTGTGAATTTAAATGGTGCATTAGATATAAATAAACCCAAAAAACAGGCATTTATCGCACCCGAAAAGGGATTTCAACACAGGGTCACGCACCAATTTTGAAACCGCTATCGGGAGCAAGCCCCCTCCCACAACTGATCGATTGTTGGGCAAAAAAAACGGAGCCCCGAAGGACTCCGCTTTTTCAAACCCGCCCGAATCAGGCGAGTTTTTTGTGCCGTACACGGTGCGGTTGGGCAGCCGCTTCGCCCAGGCGTTTCTTGCGATCCGCTTCGTATTCGGTGTAGTTGCCTTCGAAGAATACCGCTTGCGAGTCGTCTTCGTACGCCAGGATGTGAGTCGCGACGCGGTCAAGGAACCACCGATCGTGAGAGATCACAATGGCGGCGCCCGGGAAGTCCAGCAGGGCTTCTTCCAGGGAACGCAGGGTTTCAACGTCGAGGTCGTTGGACGGTTCGTCGAGCAGCAGGACGTTGCCGCCCTCTTTCAGGGTCAGGGCCAGGTGCAAGCGACCGCGCTCACCACCGGACAGGTCCTTGACGAACTTCTGCTGGTCGCCGCCCTTGAAGTTGAAACGCCCCACGTAGGTGCGCGATGGAATTTCATAGTTGCCGATGCGAATCTGGTCGGAACCGTCGGAAATCTGCTGGAACACCGTCTTGCTGCCGTCGAGGTCTTCGCGGCTCTGGTCCACGCAGGCCAGTTGCACGGTTTCGCCGATCTCGATGGTGCCGGAGTCCGGGGTCTCCTTGCCCATCAGCATACGGAACAGCGTGGATTTACCCGCGCCGTTACCGCCGATAACGCCGACGATCGCGCCTTTTGGCATGGAGAACGACAGATTGTCGATCAGCACGCGGTCGCCATAGCCTTTGCAAACGTTCTTGAATTCGATGACCTTGTCACCCAGACGCGGGCCGGCCGGGATGTAGATCTCGTTGGTTTCGCTGCGCTTCTGGAATTCCTGCGATTGCATTTCTTCGAAGCGTTGCAGACGCGCCTTGGATTTGGACTGGCGAGCCTTGGCGCCTTTGCGCACCCACTCCAGCTCTTCCTTCATGGCTTTTTCGTGGGCCGATTGCTGCTTGGATTCGGCCGCCAGACGGTCGGACTTGGCTTCGAGCCAACCGGAGTAGTTGCCCTCGTAAGGGATACCGGCGCCACGGTCGAGTTCGAGAATCCAGCCGGCAACGTTGTCGAGGAAGTAGCGGTCGTGCGTAATCGCAACCACGGTGCCCGGGAAGTCGTGCAGGAAATGCTCCAGCCAGGCGACGGAATCGGCGTCCAGGTGGTTGGTCGGTTCGTCGAGCAGCAGCATGTCGGGAGCCGACAGCAGCAGGCGGCACAGGGCCACACGGCGCTTCTCACCGCCGGACAGGTGTTCGACCTTGGCGTCCCATGCCGGCAGGCGCAGCGCATCGGCGGCGACTTCCAACTGGCGCTCCAGGTTGTGACCGTCACCGGCCTGCAGGATGGCTTCGAGCTTGGCCTGTTCGGCGGCGAGCTTGTCGAAGTCGGCATCCGGCTCGGCGTAGGCAGCGTAGACCTCGTCCAGGCGGGCCTGGGCGTCCTTGATCACGCTGACGGCCTCTTCGACTACTTCACGCACGGTCTTGGCCGGGTCCAGGATCGGTTCTTGCGGCAGGTAGCCGATGTTCAGCTCAGGCATCGGGCGCGCTTCACCTTCGAACTCGGTGTCGACGCCGGCCATGATTTTCAACAGGGTGGATTTACCCGAACCGTTGAGGCCGAGTACGCCGATCTTGGCGCCTGGAAAGAAAGACAGCGAAATATTTTTCAGGATTTCCCGCTTCGGAGGGACAACTTTTCCCAGCCGATGCATGGTGAAGACATATTGAGCCAAAATCTGGACCTCATGAAAAAGTGAGAACAGGCCTACGTAGCGTCATGGCGCTGTACATAGTATTGCGAATCCTCAAGGTTAACCTAAGTGGGCGACGGCGGGCAGGTTGACAGGTGCTTTCAACCCAGCTTTTTCTTGCTGTAGGCCAGATAGAACAAGGTACCCAGCACCAGCCCCCAGAAAGATGACGATACGTGGAAGAAGTTGGGGAAATACACCGTGACCATCAGCGTCGCGACCGCCGGGTAATACAGGTCCTGCTTGAGCGCGTCCCTGAGCGCATCGGCCAGCGTGCTGAACATCGCCAACGCCGCCAGGGCCAGGATGACGGGCGACGGAATCACCGCCAGCAGGCTCACCAGGCCGGCAGCGAACAGCGCCATCAGCAAATAGCTGACGCCAGCGGCACAGCTGGCGATATATCGCAGCGACTTATCAGACGACGCCAGCGGTCCTGCACACATAGCCGCCGTCAGCGCCGCGAGGTTGAGCCCGTGACAGCCCAAGAGCGAGGCGCACGAGGTCGCCAGCCCCGTGACGAACAGCGTGCCCGGGAAGCGCGTGGCATAGCCGTTGTTACGCATGATCAGATAGCCGGGGATGTTCTGTGAGAACAGCGTGACCACAAACAGCGGTATCGACAGGTTGATGAACGATGAGAGGGTAAACACCGGGACCACCCACTCGAACCGATAGTCGGAAACTTCGACAGCATGCCCCAGTGGCTGTTTGATCAAAAAATAGGCAAGCAGCACGCACAACGATACCGGCAGCGAAAACAGTGGCTTGACGATAAACAGCAGCAGCCAGACAAGCGCGACCATCCCGACGATCAGTGGGTACTGTTCAAAGGCCGGCACAAAGGACTTGGCCAGGGACAACAACACCCCGGCCAGCATCGCGGATGACAGGCTGACGGGAATTTTTTCGAGGTAGCGGGACAGGCGCGGCACCAGCGCCATCCCCAGCATCAGCCCACCCGCCATGCAGAACGCCCCGACCGCTTCCTCAAACCCGCTCAGCGGTTGGTTATAGCTGAGCAAAATCGCCGCCCCCGGCGTCGACCAGGCAAAGGTATAGGGCTTTCGAGTGGCCAGGGAAAACACGAGGCCCATGATGCCCTGGAACAGGCACAGCACCGCCAGGGCCGTCACCGCCTGATGGGGGGAAGCGCCGACGTTATACAAACCCTGCAACACGATAAAGAACGTACTGATAAACCCGATCAGCGCGGCACTGGCACCGGTGCTGATCAGGCTCCAGCCCTCTTCGGGCCAACGTTGTGCCCCTGCTCTCGCCTTGTCCAAGGCCCCCATACCGTTACTCCCGCTCTGACTTGCATACTCTGAAAACCGGTGCTAAAACCAATATCCATTGGATATTGGATATGTTGTCCGATAGTAAAGAGAAGTAGATTTGAAAAGCAAACGGCTAAGTGACCTCGGAGATATTCAACACAGGACTGCAAGCGAGCAGATAGAACAGGTGTTAAAGCAGGCGATTCTGGAGGGACGTCTTCCCCCCGGAGAGGTTCTGCGCCAGGAAGAACTGGCGCAAACCTTCAATGTCAGTCGCATGCCGGTTCGCGAAGCCCTGAAGAAACTCGAGGCACAGGCACTGGTGGATTTCGTTCCCTACAAGGGCGCGATCGTGACGCAGATATCCAAGGCCGATGGCCTGGATAACTACGCCATCCGCCTGGCACTGGAACCGGCTGCCATCCGGTATTCGATTCCGCATTTGACGAGTGAGGATCTCCAGCAGGCCCGGGATCTGATCCAGCAAATGAGTGATGAAGTGGAGATGGATCAGCTGGGTGAATTGAACAAGCGTTTTCACATGTGCCTGTACGGAAAAACGCCGCATGCCAAGTTGTTGCAAATGGTGGAGAAGCAACTGTCCGTCGAAGACCGGTACCTGCGCTTTCACCTCTCGGCCATGGGGCGCGAGCACATGTCGCAGGATGAACACCTGGCCATGGTTGAAGCTGCCTCCCACCACGACCTGGACCGCGCCGAGGAACTGGTACGCAAACATTTGACGAAGGCGGCCATTGCACTGGAAAACTTTTTCGACCGAAAAAACTGAGCGCACGCTCACTCTACAAGGAGGTAGATCATGACCGAAGTCATGTCGGCATCAGCGATGGACTCTGCGCAAAACCTGGCGGGCAAATCGATTTTCCTGGAGATGGGCGCGCGCCTGGGGGTGATCGACCTGTTGATGCAGGGCGACCCCTTCGACGCTGAACGAGTGGTGAACCTCAGCGGTGCCCAGCGGCATTTTGTCGATGCTTACCTGGCGGCCCTGTGCAAATTGGGATTGGCCGCCCCCGGCCCCCACGCCGACAGCTACACCGGCACCGCCGCCCTGCCGGTGGCCGTCAACAACTGCGGCTACCTGCTCTGGGCCTTGCAGTCTTGCGCACCGCTGATCGAACACCCGGTGCAGTTCGCCAACAACATGCATGCAGCCATCGACACCTACGTGCGCAACGGCGAACACG
Source organism: Pseudomonas sp. MPB23 (assembly GCF_046605395.1). Lineage (NCBI taxonomy): Bacteria > Pseudomonadati > Pseudomonadota > Gammaproteobacteria > Pseudomonadales > Pseudomonadaceae > Pseudomonas > Pseudomonas sp. MPB23. Next base: position 1,121,964 of record NZ_CP176771.1, read on the forward strand.
TGGCCCGCACGTCCAAGTGGATGGGCGCGACCGACTTCTATCCCCATGCCGAACGGGAAATCCTGCAAGCCCAGCCCAAGAAAATCATCGACTTCGGTTCAGGCACCTGCGGCCTGCTGATCCGATTGCTGGAGCAGTTGCCACAAGCCACTGCGATCGGCATCGACCTGAGCGCCAGCGCCTGCCAGAAGGCCCGCGAAATCATTCAAGACAAAGGCTTGAGCCATCGGCTCCAAGTGATCCACGCGCCCGTTGAAAGCCTGATCGACGACCCCACCTTGCTCAAGGATGTCGACGTCATCCATGCCGGTTTCGTCTTCCACGACCTCAACCCCACGCAAAGCCAGGTGCTGCCGCGCCTGCTGGCCGCCATCAAGGCCGCCTCGCCCCGCGTCAAACTGGTGATAGCGGATGCCATCCCCGACGATGCGCCCTGGGAAAACAACGCCTATTCGCTGGCCTTCACGTTTTTGCATACCCACTTCATGGACCGCAAATTCCCCTCAGAGGAGGGCTGGAAAGCCCTGCTCGAACAGGCCGGGTTCATGGACGTGACCTTAAGTAAACCCGGCCTTTCCGGCAGCCGCCTGATTGTCGGTCATTAGAGCAACACCCAACCTTGAACAGTAAGGAATCCTATGTAGTCGCCACTCATCGGGAGATCAACCATGCGCGTAGAAACCCTTGTAGAGCGTGTCAAAGCCCACCGTTGCTATAGCCATCCGATTTTTCACAACTGGGCCCGCGTCAACCCAGGAACCGAGGCCATCGGTGCCCTGTTCCACCATATTCGCAGCTTCTGCGATGCCACTCGCCCCGGCTGGAACCTGCCCCAAGGGCTCAAGGAGATCGGCCTTTCGACCGAAAGCCACTTGCTCCAGGAGATTGTCGACAGCGAGGAAAACCACGGCCCGGAACTGGCCATGATGGCCGGCCATATCATCAACCGCTCCGTACCCGGCAAGGCGATCTTCGATGACCTGACCGACCAGATCCACATTGAGTCCATGCTCAAGCGCTGCTCCGACGAACTGCTCGGCCAACTGCCCGGCTATGACTTCGCCACCGGCCTGATGCCTCAGACCAAAAAGGCGATCCGTACGTTTGAGACACGCAAGTCGACGGCCGCCCAGGATGTGTACAAAAGCCTTGGCACCGCGCTGGCGCTGGAGATCATCTCCAATCGACAACTGATCCCTGGGGAAAAAACCTGCCTGGTCGACAGCGGCTTATATCGCGCCAGCTTCGATGAACCGGCCATGCACTATCTGGTGGAGCACTATGGCGAGACCGGGGCCGAATGCCAGCACGAACAGAATGCCATCGAGGCCGTCGGCTCAGTCCTCAACCCGCAGAACAGCGCCGCGATCGTTCAAGGCGCCGATGACTTCCTCGACAACCTGGCGGCGTTATGGGACCTGCTCGACGCCACGCTGCTCCAGGCCGAAGGTGATCGCGTCGCCGCCTGACGCCGACTGACGGGCCGGGCGACCGGCCCCTTTTTTGACAGAAAAGGCAGATCAATCATGCGTGATGAAAAACTCGACAAACTCTTCGAAGACGTATTCCAGCGCCCGGTCGCCAATCACGAAGACATCTTCGACTTGGGCGCCAACTCCCTGACCGCCGTTCAGTTGATCAGTCAGGTGAACACGACGTTTGGCACCAATATCAACATGGAGCAGTTTTTCCTGAACCCGTGCAAACAAACGATCCTGGATCAGTTGCCATCGGCAACAGCCGCTCAACACGCCTGACGGGGAGCACCATGCACAGCCTCTTCAACTTGACCCTGAACCTGTCGCGCGCCGGCAGTGTGGCGTGTGTACAGAGCCTGCCTGTTGACCCGACGCGACCGACCTTGCTGCTGCTGTCGCCAGTGGGTACCCAGTGTTTTTACATGAAAAACGCCGCGCTGTTTCTCATCAGCCGCTTCAACCTGATCATCCTGGAAAGCGACGCCGTGTTGTCCTATGCAACGGCCACCGCGCCGACGCCCAGTGAAGGCATCGCCGATTTCTACCGGCAGCTATGCGCGGCGTTGCCCGAAGGCATGCAGGTGGACGCGCTGGTGGGCTATTGCTCTTCAGCGCCTGTAGCGTTGCTGGCGGGAGCCCAGGGCGCTTGCCGCGCGCTGCTGTTGCTCAACGGCGCGTATTTCTTGCCGGGCGACGCGATTGCCAAGAGCCAGTACGAGCGCGATGTCGAACGCATGATGCAGTCGATCCCGTTGGGCAACTGGGCCCAAGTGTACGAGGCCGTCAGCCTGTTGCATGCCAACAGTCGCTACGCGCCCAGCGACTATCGCTACCAACAGGTCCGGCCCCTGCGTGAAGTGGAGGCATTCCGCCAATACCTGATCTTCCTCAACCACCTCAAGACCCTCGAAATCACCCACGCGGCCCAGGCCGTCGAGACGCCGACCCTGGTCTGGTGTGGCGGCAACGATGGCTACACCGACACGGCGTCCTCCAAATACGTCGCGACATGGCTGGCCCACGCCGAGTTGGTCGAAGACCCGGTGGGGCAGCACCATGACTTTGTCGACGGTCATGAACCGTTGTATCAGGCAATGACCGCGTTCCTGAACCGTCATGCACCGAGGGCTGCCCGATGAATGCGCACAACTGGCCAACGACCAAGGTGTTTCGCCGATTTCAATCGATCTGCCTGCAAACCCCCAACGCCGTGGCGGTCGTCGACCAGGGCAACGGTCTTACCTATCGGCAGCTGCATCAGCAGGTACTCGGGCTGTGTGAACAACTGAGCCGCCATGGCCTGGCCGACGCGCCTTACCTGCCGCTCATGGCCAGTCGTTGCCTGCCCTACGTGGTCGCGCTGCTGGCCTGCTGCAAGCTGGGCGTGGCGTACGTGAGCCTCGACCCGAGCGCGCCGGCCAAACGCATCGTCGCGCAACTCGATCAGCTCGGTTGCAGCCACCTGTTGTTGATCGGCCAGCCCGACGACACAAATATCGATCCACGCCTGACCCACTTTCGCCTGGACGATCAAGGCGCCCTCCTGGCCCAAGGCCCGGCCTTTCGTCGGCCGGCCAGGACGCGCTCGGTCGATACCGGGGTCATCACAATAATGTTCACTTCCGGCACCACTGGGGTGCCCAAAGGTGTCCGCATCCATGAGGACGGCCTGTTGAACCTGGTGGAGAACGTCCAGGAGCAAGTCCAGGGCCGGGCCCGGCGCTATGTGCATCATTCCTCGATCAGCTTTGACGCTGCGGTGTTCGAAGTCTGGGTGCCGCTGCTCACCGGTGCCTGCGTCACCCTGCATGCCGGCGCTTTCAATATCGAGACCCTGGCCGCCTGCGTGCAAACAGCCCGATGCGAGGTGCTGTTGCTGACCACCTCGCTGTTTCATCTGGTGGCGCAACACCGTCTGCGGATGCTCGATGGGGTGCGCGTGCTCTATGTCGGCGGCGAAGTGCTCAAGCCGATCCATGCCAGGGCACTGCTGACCGCCAACCCGGGCATTACCCTGGTGAACGGCTATGGCCCGACCGAGAACACCGTGTTTTCAACCTGGCATTGCCTCAGCACGCTCAAGGATATCGACGACGATGCGATTCCCATCGGCCGGCTGCTCAAGCACGTTCATGCCCAAGTCGTCGATGCTGACCTTCGGCCGGTGCCGCGCGGCACACCGGGCGAACTGCTGCTGGGCGGCCGCAACCTGGCCCTGGGCTACCTGGACGATGAACTGACCCGCCTGCGTTTCCTGCACGGGCCAGAGGGCATCTATTACCGCACCGGCGACTACGTGATCGAGGACGAACACGGCGTTTTCTTCTATCAGGGCCGTGTCGACGAACAGGTCAAGATCCAGGGCTACCGCGTGGAGCTCGCCGAGGTCGAACGGGCGCTGACCCAATTGCCCGGTATTGCTCAAGCCGTGGTGCTGTCACGGACCATGAACGCCCTGGAAAGCTGCTTGCACGCCTTTATCGTGTTCCAGCACGGCTGGCCGGACACGGACGAAGGCAAGCTGCTGAGCCTGTTGGCCGGCCGGCTTCCTCACTATATGTTGCCCGCCCGCATCATTCGGTTATTCGAGTTGCCGCTCACCGCCAACGGCAAGGTCGATAAACGCGCGTTGCAATCACTGGCCGGCAAAACACCCACCACGGGAGTGCGCGCGCCAGCAGCCGGATCGGCGGTCCTGGAAGCGTGGTCCGGCATCCTGGGCACGCAGGACTTGCAACTGGAAAACTCCATTTACGCCTACGGCGCCTCGTCCCTGAGCGTCGTGATGGCCCATACCCAAATCAATCAGACCCTTGGCAGGAAAACCCCATTCGATGAAGTCGCCCGGTTGAACACCTTGCAGGAGTGGGTGCAGTACTACGTAACGCATGAAAACCTCAGTCACCACGCTTAGGAGCGGACATGGACATCACTGACTTTTCGTTGACGGAACAGGAACTCCAGCAATTCGACCGGGACGGTTTTATCGGCCCCTTCACGCTCTATGAGCCTGAAGAAATGATGCAGTTGCACAAGACGGTTCGCGCGCAGCTGTTCAACCGCACCCACGCGCCCTATGACGCACCCCACGATGTGGCGATCACCAATTACGACCGGCACCTGGACGTCGAACTGCTGACCCGCCACGTGTTTCGCACAGAGATCGTGCACCGCCTCAGGAGCATCCTCGGCCCGGACGTCATCTGCTGGAGAAGTGAATTCATCCCCAAATACCCTGGCAATGAAGGCACCGACTGGCACCAGGCCGATACCTTCGGGCATGCGTCCGGGGAGCCGCAGTTGGTCTGGCCTGAGGATGAGCCGTTCGGGGGTGCCATTAACGTGTGGACCGGATTCACCGACGCCACCCCGGAGAACGGCTGCATGCTGTTCATCCCCGGCACCCACCGGAAAATGAACTACGACGAGTCCATCGGCATGACATTCGACCCGGTCGCCAACAAGGACGTGGTCAAGGGCCAATACGCGCGTGGCTTCAATGGCTACGACTACAGCACCTTGCAAAAGGACAAGGGCTGGCAGCCAGATGAAGCGGCCGCGGTACCGATTGTGATGAAAGCCGGGCAATTCGTGATTTTCCGCTCGATGCTGATGCACTCCTCGTTGCCCAACTCGACGTCGGACAAAACCCGCCTCGGTTATGTGGCCCGTTATGTCCCAGGCCGTGTGAAGGTCTATCCCGACACCGACTACGTGAAGGAATTTGGTGGCGAGTACCGCCTGGACAAGTTCGGCGTGGTGCAGGTGGCCGGTACACGTACCGACCCGCAGAACCGAGTGGCGTCCAGGAGCCTCAGTGGCCTGGACCTGAAACCCTTGGCCAGCTATTGAGGAACGCCCATGGAACAGCCTTCTTACCTGGGGATCGACCATATCGCCTACGCCACCCGCTCCACGGAGAAAACGTCGGCCTTTTTCACGGCCTTGGGGTTTGAAGTGCTGTTCCATCGGCAACCGATCGATAAGTTCGGCGTATTCATCACCAAGTTACGCTCGCCGGCCGGCGAAATCGTCGAAGTGGTCGAGCCCTTTCGCCCTGACAGCGTGGTCAGCCGGTTATTGCAGGACGTGGACGCGTGCCTGTATCACGCCGCTTTCAGGGTCAGCGACCTCTCGGCTACCCAAGCCTCCCTGGCGCAGATTGGCGGGGTGACGGTGACCACGGCGATGACGATTCCCTATCCAGCGACGGCCGAACATTGCTCGCTGACCACTTCGCACATGTACCACCCGGCCGTGGGCTTGTTCGAGATCACCGGCTAAGGAGAGGCCATGGCTGACATCCTGGCAGCGCCATCGCGCTGGCTTGCGCCCTTGCCCGAACCCTCATCCAAGGAGGCCCGGAGCATTCTGCTGTGTTTCCCCTATGGCGGTGGCGCAGTGTCGTCGTTCCAGGGGTTGAGCGCGCTGCACAGCATCGGCATCGCACCGTGGGCGGTCAAACTGCCGGGCCGCGAAGAGCGGATAAAGGAGCCCCCCGTGGCCAACGTCCACGAGTTGATCGAGGCCATCGTCGACGCGCTGCAAGCGCTGACGCTGCCCTTTGCCTTCTATGGCCACAGCTTCGGCGCGGGCCTGGCACTTGATGTCGCCCACACCCTGGCCACACGCGGCCACCCGCTGCCCACCCAATTGGTGCTGTCGGGTCGCATGCCGCCCCACACCGGTTATTCCCCCCTGTTGGGGGCAATGGACGACGAGCAGTTGTGGCAGCACGTGTGTGCGCAAAGCCTATTACCCTTGCCGCCAGACGCCGATTGCAGTTTCGCCCGCGCCACCTTGAACAAGCTCAAGGCCGATTTGGCGCTTAACGCACAGCTTACCTACCGCTTTCTCCAGCCCTTGCCGATGCCGCTGCTGACCCTCAACGGCCTGGACGATCCGTTGATCGACACCCACCGTCTCGACGAGTGGCGCCCCTACAGCAGCGTGGCGTTCCATAGCCAATGCCTGCCTGGCGGGCACTTTTTCTTCAAAAGCGACTTTCCGCGCTTTTACTTGACCCTTTTAACCCACCTCAGTGAACAAGGCCGCTAAGCCGTATGGAACGTGCATTCTGGAACACCCCTTACCTGTCGAACCTGGACGCCAATGTGCTGAGCGTCGAGGGCCGTGATGTCATGATCAGCCCGACGATTTTCTTCGCCGAATCCGGCGGCCAAGAGTCGGACAGCGGCACCATCAACCACATTGAGGTCAGCCAGGCCATCGTCGACGGGGACCGGATTATCTACCGCCTGGCTGCCGACCCGGACTTTGCCGTGGGCGATCAGGTCAATGTGCAGATCGACTGGCCCCGGCGCTACGCGCTGATGCGCTTGCACTTCGCCGCTGAAGTCGTGCTGGAACTGTTCTACAAGAAATTCCCCGGCCTTGAGAAAATCGGCGCCCACATCGCCCAGGGCAAAGCGCGGATCGACTTTGCCCTGGACGGTAATGTCAGCCAACACTTCGCCAGCATCCTGCAAGACGTCGAGACGCTGGTGGCGGCCGACCTGCCGATTGAAAGTCGCTTCACCGACGCCGAGCAGTTGCGGCGCTGCTGGCGTATCGAAGGGTTTTCCCAGGTGCCCTGCGGCGGTACGCACCTGCGCAAAACCGGCGAAATCGGGCGGATTCGCCTCAAGCGCAATAACATCGGCGCGCACAAAGAGCGCGTCGAAATCTATCTGATGGATTAACCGTTCAATGCCCTCAGAGGCTTCAGGAGGCTGCCTTCATGCTGAATGTCATGTCTGCACTTGGGTTGCTGCTATTAATGCCGGGGCCAACCAACACCCTGCTATTACGCTCGGGGGTGCTCACCGGCTTCAAGCGCGCCTGGCCCCTGAGCCTGCTGGAGTGCCTGGCGTACCTGGTGCAAATATCCTTCTGGGGCTACCTGCTCAGCCATCTCGGCGACAGCGCGCCCTGGTGCCTGAGGCTCGTGCAGTTCGCCTCGGTGTGCTATTTGATCAAGACCTCGTACATGCTCTGGCGCCGTCCTGACGACACCTTGAAAGCCGCGCCGGAAGCACGCGTGTCCAGAGGGCATTTCTTTTTGCTGACGCTGATCAACCCCAAGGGCCTGCTGGTGGTCTCGTTCATCGTCCCGGCCCAGACGTTTACCGACCCGACCTTGTACCTGCAATTTGTCGGGCAATTCACGGCGGTGGTGATCCCGGTCGGCTGCGCCTGGGTGCTGTTCGGCGCACGCATCAAGCGTGGCGGCTATGCCTGGCTGACGGCCCACACTATCAACCGCACGGCATCTGTGGTTATCTGCTGCTTTGCGGTGGCGATCCTCTCCCGGCTGGCGGACTCCCTGACGCACATCAGCGTCATGCCTTAGTCCCGCCAGGTGGGACTGGCACTTTGCCACAAGTCAAGGCATGCTAGCTGCCCTCCGGGCGTCCGGCTATAGTGCACGTCGCGCGCCAGTCCAGCCAAACCGCAGGATCACAGCTTGTCCAAAGTCACGCCGCCCACTCCCCTGCGCGCTGCTCATATAGCGCCGGGAGCGCCACTGCACGGCACCCTCAAAGGCGCATTGGCGACGCTTGTCCTGCTGTTGCTCGCGTTATTGTTCTGGCAGTTGCTGGACCAGTTGCAGCAGACCCGGAAAAACCAGCAGCAATACACCATCGACTACAGCGCCGACCTGGCTGAGCAGATCAGCCTGAACATGGCCCTGAGCGCAAAAATCGCCCTCAACCTGCTACCGATGGTCGAGCCGCCGCACGACAGCGAACAGCAACAAACCCTGATGCGCACCCTGCAGCGTTCCCTGCCGGAACTGCGCAGTATTGCCCTGCTCGCCCCCAGTGGCGCGATGATCAGTGACAGCGCGACCGACAGCCAGGACAGCGCCTGGCTCGAAGCGTTGGTGCAACGCAGCCAAGGCCAGTCCTATTACCTGAGCAACAGCGACGACGGCACCCTCATCTATTTATTGCTGCACCAGCCCAGCGGTGGCTCCAGGCTGTACTGGGCCCTGCGCCTGGCGCCCGACTACCTGACCAACCTCACCCGTCAGGACGGCCAGGGCCAGCGCCCCACGTGGGCCATCGAGAACCGCGTCAACCACCGCGTCATCAGCCGGGACAGCGGCACGCCGGCCCAGTGGCCCAGCGCCCTCACCCCGGACGAACTGAATAAAAGCGTACTGATCACGCCCCTGAGCAAAAGCGACTGGCAATTGCGCGGGCTGTTCGACCGCACGGCCGTGCTCGAGGAACTGCTGCCGGCGTTTATCGGCAAATGCCTGCTGGGCCTGGCATTTTCGCTGATCCCGGTCATCGTGCTGCTGAACATGCGCCGCCGCCAGCGTCAGGTGCACGAGGGCCGACGGCGCTATCAGGATATTTTCGAAGGCACCGGCGTGGCCTTGTGCGTGCTGGACCTGTCGGGCCTGCATGGATACTTCGATAAGGCGAATCTGCAGACCCCCGAGCAACTGCAGGCCTGGCTGCAGGACAACCCCATCGAGGGCAAACAGTTACTCAAGGAACTGCGCATCACCGAGGTCAACCAGGTGGCGGTATGCCTGCTGGACGTCAGTTCCTGTGAAGAGGCGTGGGAACGGCTGATCAACGACTGCCCGCGTAACACGACCGCCATCGGCTACCAGGTGCTCGAAGCGATCCTGACGCAGCAGCGCCAGCTAGAGCTGGAAATCCAGCTCAAGGATGCGGCCGGCAACGAGCAATACCTGTGGCTGGTGATGCGCCTTCCGGAACAGCAGGACGATTTCAAGGCCGTGATCCTGAGCATCAGCGATATCACCAGCCGCAAGCTGATCGAACTCTCGCTGGTGGAACGTGAAAGTTTCTGGTCGGACGTGGTGCGCACCGTGCCCGACCACCTGTATGTGCAGGACGTGATCAGCCAGCGCATGATTTTCAGTAACCACCACTTGGGCCACACCCTTGGCTATAACAAGGCCGAACTTCAGCAAATGGGCGAGTATTTCTGGGAAATCCTGCTGCACCCCGAAGACGCCGAGCATTATCACGACTTGCGCCAGCAGCAACGCCTGGCCGGCTACAGCGCCCAGTTGCAATGCCAACTGCGCTTCCGCCACCGCAATAACCAGTGGCGGCGCTTCGACATACGCGAACAGGCCCTGGCACGGGACAAGACCACACAGGTCACGCGCATCATCGGCGTGGCCAAGGACATCACCGACCAGATCGAGGCCAGCGAATCCCTGCGCGACAGCGAACAGCGCTACCGCATGTTGGCCGAAAGCATCAGCGACGTGATCTGTTCCACCGACAGTCAATTGGCGCTCAACTACATCAGCCCGTCGGTCAGTGCCGTGCTGGGCTATGACGTGGACTGGGTATTCAAGAACGGCTGGCAGTCGATCATCGCCAACCCGCAGCAACTGGCCGGCATCCGGAAGCTGGTGGAACAGGTCAGCCGCGCGCTGGGCGACCCCGAAGCGCTGAATAAACTGCGCGACGAAGTGCAAACCCAGCTGTTCCTGTTCGACTGCCTGCGCGCCGACGGGCGCAAAGTGCCGATCGAGGCGCGCCTGGTGCTGGTGTGGGACGAACACGGCGCCTTCGAGGGCATCCTCGGCGTGGGCCGCGATGTCAGCCAGCAGCGCCGCGCCGAAAAAGACCTGCGCATGGCCGCCACGGTATTCGAACACTCCACCTCGGCGATCCTGATCACCGACCCGGCGGGCTATATCGTGCAAGCCAACGAGGCATTCAGCCGGGTCAGCGGCTATGCGGTCAGCGATGTGCTCGACCAGTTGCCCAACATGCTGACCGTCGATGAGCAACAGGAAGCCCATCTGCACTACGTGCTCAAGCAACTGCACCAGCACAGCACCTGGGAAGGCGAAGTGTGGCTCAAGCGCCGCAGCGGCGAACACTACCCGGCCTGGGTCGGCATTACTGCGGTGTTCGACGACGAAGGCGACCTGGCCAGCTACGTGTGTTTCTTCAGTGATATCAGCGAGCGCAAGGCCAGCGAACAGCGCATCCACCGCCTGGCCTATTACGACGCCCTGACCCACCTGCCCAACCGCACGCTGTTCCAGGATCGCCTGCACACCGCATTGCAGTCGGCCGAACGGCAGAAGTCATGGGTAGTGCTGATGTTCCTCGACCTTGACCGCTTCAAACCGATCAACGACTCCCTGGGCCACGCCGCCGGCGACCGCATGCTCAAGGAAATGGCCACGCGCCTGCTGGGCTGCGTGGCCGAGGACGACACCGTGGCGCGCATGGGCGGTGACGAGTTCACCTTGCTCCTGCAACCGCGGATCAGCCGCGAAATGGCGCTGAACCGTGCAATTCATGTGGCCGAGCAAATACTCGCCAGCCTGGTCAAGCCGTTCGTGCTGGAAGGCCGCGAGTTCTTCGTCACCGCCAGTATCGGCATCGCCCTCAGCCCCCAGGACGGCAACGAACTGAGCCAGTTGATGAAAAACGCCGACACCGCGATGTATCACGCCAAGGAGCGCGGCAAGAACAACTTCCAGTTCTACCAGGCCGACATGAACGCCAGCGCCCTGGAACGCCTGGAGCTGGAAAGCGACCTGCGCCACGCCCTGGACCAGAACGAATTCGTGCTTTATTACCAACCGCAATTCAGCGGCGACGGCAAACGCCTGACCGGTGCCGAAGCCCTGCTGCGCTGGCGCCATCCGCGTCGCGGGCTGGTGCCGCCGGGCGACTTCATTCCGGTGCTGGAAGAATTGGGCCTGGTGGTCGACGTCGGCGACTGGGTGATCAGCGAAGCGTGCCGCCAACTCAAGAGCTGGCACCAGAACAAGGTGCGCGTACCGAAAGTCTCGGTGAACATCTCGGCGCGGCAATTCTCCGATGGTCAACTGGGTGAGCGCATCGCCACCATCCTTAAGGACACCGGCCTGCCGCCGGCGTGCCTGGAGCTGGAACTGACCGAAAGTATTCTGATGCGCGAAGTCAACGAAGCCATGCAGATCCTCGACAGCCTGAAAAACCTGGGCCTGAGCATCGCGGTGGATGACTTCGGCACCGGCTATTCGTCGCTCAACTACCTCAAGCAATTCCCCATCGACGTCTTGAAGATCGACCGCACCTTCGTCGACGGCCTGCCGTCGGGCGAGCAGGATGCGCAGATCGCCCGCGCCATTATCGCCATGGCCCACAGCCTCAACCTGGCGGTGATCGCCGAGGGTGTGGAAACCCATGAACAGCTGGACTTCCTGCGTGAGCATGGCTGCGACGAAGTGCAGGGGTATCTGTTCGGGCGGCCGATGCCACCGCACCGGTTCGCGGCGCAGTTCAGCAATGACGCGCTGTTCATGTTCGACTGACTGTCTGCGATGAAGCCGCTGATCCCCAGATGAGCCCCGCTTGTCCGCGACATGATGTCCTTTCATATGCCATCTAAAACCCGTTGGGTTAGAATGCCCTCCTTTTCTGCCCCCGATCCTTGAGGACCGCCATGTTCAGCCGTGATTTGACCATTGCCAAGTACGACGCCGATCTCTTCGCCGCCATGGAGCAAGAAGCCGTGCGCCAGGAAGAGCACATTGAGCTGATCGCTTCGGAAAACTACACCAGCCCTGCGGTAATGGAGGCTCAAGGTTCGGTTCTGACCAACAAGTACGCCGAAGGCTACCCAGGCAAGCGCTACTACGGCGGCTGCGAATACGTCGACGTGGTTGAGCAACTGGCCATCGACCGCGCCAAGCAACTGTTCGGCGCCGATTACGCCAACGTCCAGCCACACGCCGGCTCCCAAGCCAACAGCGCCGTGTACCTGGCCCTGCTGCAAGGCGGCGACACCATCCTGGGCATGAGCCTGGCCCACGGCGGTCACCTGACCCACGGCGCCAGCGTTTCCTCCTCCGGCAAGCTGTACAACGCCGTTCAATACGGTATCGATGCCAACGGCCTGATCGACTACGACGAAGTCGAGCGCCTGGCGGTCGAGCACAAGCCGAAAATGATCGTGGCCGGTTTCTCTGCCTACTCGCAGATCCTCGACTTCCCACGCTTCCGCGCCATCGCCGACAAAGTGGGCGCCTACCTGTTCGTCGACATGGCCCACGTGGCCGGTCTGGTCGCCGCTGGCGTCTATCCGAACCCGGTGCCGTTCGCTGACGTCGTGACCACCACCACCCACAAGACCCTGCGCGGTCCGCGTGGCGGCCTGATCCTGGCGCGCGCCAACGCCGAGATCGAGAAGAAGCTCAATTCCGCGGTATTCCCAGGCGCCCAAGGCGGCCCGCTGGAGCACGTGATCGCGGCCAAAGCGATCTGCTTCAAGGAAGCGCTGCAACCTGAGTTCAAGACTTACCAGCAACAAGTGGTGAAAAACGCCAAGGCCATGGCCGAGGTGTTTATCGCACGCGGTTTTGACGTGGTGTCCGGCGGGACTGAAAACCACCTGTTCCTGCTGTCGCTGATCAAGCAGGACATCTCCGGTAAAGATGCTGACGCTGCCCTGGGCAAAGCCTTCATCACCGTGAACAAGAACTCCGTACCGAACGATCCACGTTCGCCGTTCGTCACCTCCGGCCTGCGCTTCGGCACCCCGGCTGTGACCACCCGTGGCTTCAAGGAAGCAGAGTGCAAGGAACTGGCCGGCTGGATCTGCGACATCCTGGCTGACCTGAACAACGACGCCGTGATCGACGCGGTCCGTGAGAAGGTCAAGGCCATCTGCAAAAAGCTGCCGGTCTACGGCGCTTGATAGCAGTTGCTTGAACAAGAAGCCCGGCTCTTGAGCCGGGCTTTTTTATGCAAATCAGGTCAGGCTTGGTAGACCTTCGCAAAGCCTGCGCGAATCTTGTCTTCCGGCAATTCATCGGCAATAAACACGATCACACTTTCCCGCGCCTCGTCCTCGGCCCATTCGGTATCCCAGTCGAAGCCGTAGAGTTTCAGCACGCCCTGGAACACCATGCGCCGATCTTCCCCGGCAATGTTCAGCACGCCTTTGTAGCGCAGCAACTGCTTACCGTGGTCTTCCAACAACTCGTTCATGAACTCGCTGAGGCGGTCGATATCCAGCGGTTGTTCGGTGCGCAGCACCAGGCTGGAAATGCGGTCGACGGACGGCGCGGCGCTGACCGGACGCAGGCTCATGCCGGCATTGAGGTTGAAGCCGCGCACATCGAGCAGTTCGGCCAGGTCGATGTTGCCGTGGTCGACCACGCGAATTGGCGCGCGGCGGTTGATGCGGGTCAGGCGCTGGCTGAGGGCCTCGAAACTGGCGTCGTCCACCAGGTCGCGCTTACTCACCAGCAGGCGGTCGGCAAACCCGATCTGCGCCTGGGCGATGGTCTGGGTCAAGTGGTGTTCGGCGTGGGCGGCGTCCACCAGGGTGATGATGCCGTCGAGGATGTAACGCTCGCGCAGTTCTTCATCGATGAAAAAGGTCTGGGCCACGGGGGCCGGGTCGGCCAGGCCGGTGCATTCGATCACCAGGCGGTCGAAGGCGATCTCGCCGCTGTCCAGGCGTTCGAGCAGCAGGTACAGGGCTTTGGTCAGGTCGGTGTGGATGGTGCAGCACACGCAGCCGTTGGACAGGGTCATGACTTGCACCGGCTCGGCACCCAGCAGTTGGGTGTCGATACCGGCGTCGCTGAATTCGTTTTCGATCACGGCGATTTTCAAGCCGTGCTCGGCTTTGAGCAGGTGGCGCAGCAAGGTGGTCTTGCCGGCGCCGAGGAAACCGCTGAAGACGGTAACGGGAATGGGAGAGGACAAAGAAATTCTCCTTGAAGGAACACAGAAACAAATGTGGGAGGGGGCTTGCTCCCGATAGCGGTATGTCAGTGACAGATAATTGCCTGACACACCGCTATCGGGAGCAAGCCCCCTCCCACAGGAGAGTTGCGTTAAATCAGCAACACTTGGGCCCACCCTTGCCGCCGTAACGGGCTTCCTGGCGTTCCCGGAAGAACGCCTTGTAGTCCATCATCGGCTTGTCCGGGTGCTTGGTCTGCATATGCTCGACGTAGGTGTCGTAGTCGGGCATGCCGACCATCAGGCGCGCGGCCTGACCGAGGTATTTACCGAGGCGACTGATGTCATTGAACATGGTTGCAATCCTCGATCAAGCGTCCGGTACGGCCTGGAATGGGGCTTCTTTATCCGTACGTTCTTTGTTGCCCCAGGCGGCGACGCCGACCTTGAGCGCATAGAACAGGATGCTGAACACCACGAACAGGAACAGCGCCGTCAGTGTGGCATTGGTGTACGCGTTCCAGATCACATGCTGCATCTGGTCGATGCTCTTGGCCGGAGCCAGGATCTGGCCGCCTGCCAGCGCATCGCTGTACTTCTTGGCCAGCGACAGGAAGCCGATCGCCGGGTTGGCGTCGAACAGCTTGATGAAGCCCGCTGTGGTGGTGCAGATCAGCAGCCATACCGCCGGCAGCATGGTCACCCAGATGTAGCGCTGGCGTTTCATTTTGATCAGCACAACGGTCGCCAGCATCAGCGCGATACCCGCCAGCATCTGGTTGGAGATACCGAACAGCGGCCACAAGGTGTTGATGCCACCCAATGGGTCGATCACGCCCTGATACAACAGATAACCCCACATCGCCACGCAACCCGCCGTCGCGATCAGGTTGGCGGTCCACGACTCGGTGCGCTTGAGCGCCGGGACGAAGGAACCCAGCAGGTCCTGCAGCATGAAGCGACCGGCACGCGTACCGGCGTCGACCGCCGTCAGGATGAACAGCGCTTCAAACAGGATTGCAAAGTGGTACCAGAACGCCATGGTGTTTTCACCCGGCAGCACACTGTGCAGGATCTGCGCGATCCCCACGGCGAGCGTCGGCGCACCGCCGGCACGCGCCAGGATGGTGGTTTCGCCGATGTCATGGGCCACGGCCGAGAGCGCCTCAGGCGTAATCGCAAAGCCCCAGCTACTGACGGTTTGCGCAACGGTAACGACGTCGCTGCCGACAATCGCCGCCGGGCTGTTCATGGCGAAGTACACGCCAGGCTCGATTACCGACGCGGCAACCATCGCCATGATGGCCACGAACGACTCCATCAACATGCCGCCATACCCGATGTACCGGGCGTGGCCTTCGCTGGCCAGCAACTTGGGCGTGGTGCCCGAGGAGATCAGCGCGTGGAAGCCCGAGACCGCACCACAGGCGATGGTGATGAACAGGAACGGGAACAGGCCGCCCTTCCACACCGGGCCGGTGCCATCGATGAACTGGGTCAGCGCCGGCATTTTCAGGTCGGGCATGGTCACCAGAATGCCGATGGCCAAGGCGACGATGGTGCCGATTTTGAGGAAGGTGGACAGGTAGTCACGCGGTGCCAGGATCAGCCACACCGGCAGTACCGCCGCGACGAAACCGTAGCCGATCAGCATCCAGGTGATCTGGATGCCGGTGAAACTGAAGACCTTGGCCCAGACCGGATCGGCGGCAATCTGCCCGCCCAGCCAGATCGAACCGAGCAGCAACAGCACGCCGACGATCGAAATCTCACCGATGCGACCCGGACGGATGTAGCGCATGTAGATGCCCATGAACATCGCGATCGGGATGGTCGCCATCACCGTGAAGATGCCCCACGGGCTTTCGGCCAGGGCCTTGACCACGATCAGCGCCAGCACCGCGAGGATGATGATCATGATCAGGAAGCAGCCGAACAGCGCGATGGTCCCGGGAATGCGGCCCATCTCTTCGCGGACCATATCCCCCAGGGAACGGCCGTTGCGACGCGTGGACAGGAACAGCACCATGAAGTCCTGCACCGCACCGGCCAGCACTACGCCGGCGATCAGCCACAGGGTTCCGGGCAGATAACCCATTTGCGCCGCCAGCACCGGGCCGACCAAGGGACCTGCACCGGCAATCGCCGCAAAGTGGTGACCGAAAAGGATGTGTTTGTTGGTCGGCACGAAGTCCAGACCGTCGTTATTGACCACTGCGGGGGTGGCCCGTCGTGGATCGAGTTGCATCACATTGTTAGCGATGAACAGACTGTAGTAACGATACGCAACCAGATAAATGGCCACGGCTGCGACCACAATCCACAAGGCATTGATCGCCTCGCCGCGGCGTAATGCCACTACGCCAAGGGCGCACGCACCTACGATTGCCAGCACCAGCCAGGGTAAGTGGCGTAGCAGGCTATTATTATTCTTCATTTTTATATTCCAGCCAGGGTGGACAGAAAGGACAACCACCTCGAGTTTAGCGCTACTGGCTTTAAAGGCCAGCCCCCTACGTTGGTCTAGAGCCCTGCAACGGCAAAAAAAGCAGAAATAATGGCTCAATAATAGCGCAGGGCTACAATCCCTTTATCCACAGAGGGTTTCACCATGACCGAGCAAGCGCCTGATCGCCGTCGTTTTCGCCGGATAGCCTTTGATGCCAAGACAGAACTTCGGCAAAACGGCAAGGAATGGCCGGTACAGTTGGTGGACTTATCGCTAAAAGGCTTGCTGGCGCAACGGCCCGAGGACTGGAAGGGAAATAAGGCGCTGCCGTTCGATGTCGATATACGTCTGGATCCCAAGACCCCGATAAAGATGCAAGTGCGCCTGACCCACGACCAACACGGCCTGCTGGGCTTCGTGTGCCAGCACATTGACTTGGACTCGATCAGCCACTTGCGGCGGGTGATCGAGTTGAACCTCGGCGATCAGCACGATTTGGATCGGGAGTTGGCCGCCCTACTCGAATAACGCATCCAGCGCCTGCTCCAGACGCGTCACTCCAATCACCTGCAACCCAGGCGGCGCCTCCTTCGGCGCATTGCCCTTGGGCACGATGGCGCGCTTGAAGCCATGCTTGGCCGCTTCCTTCAGGCGCTCCTGGCCACTCGGCACCGGTCGCACTTCGCCCGACAGGCCGACTTCGCCGAACACCAGCAGGTCGTGGGGCAGCGGCCGGTTGCGCAGGCTGGACATCACGGCCGCCATCAACGCCAGGTCGGACGCGGTCTCAAGCACCTTGACCCCGCCTACCACGTTGAGGAACACGTCCTGGTCGTGGGTCGGTATGCCGCCGTGACGGTGCAGCACCGCCAACAGCATCGCCAGGCGGTTCTGATCCAGGCCCAGGGTGACGCGGCGCGGGTTGGCCAGATGGCTGTCATCCACCAGCGCCTGGACTTCCACCAGCATCGGCCGGGTGCCTTCCCACGTCGCCATCACCACACTGCCTGGGACTTCTTCCTGGGCACGTGTGAGAAAAATCGCCGAGGGATTGGAGACTTCTTTCAACCCCCGATCCGTCATGGCGAACACACCCAGCTCGTTCACCGCGCCGAAACGGTTCTTCACCGCCCGCAGCAAACGCAAGCGACCGTCGGATTCGCCCTCGAAATACAGCACGGTGTCGACCATGTGCTCCAACACCCGTGGCCCGGCCAATGCGCCCTCCTTGGTCACGTGGCCGACCAGGAAGATCGCCGTGCCGCTTTGCTTGGCATAGCGCACCAGCAGCGCCGCACTCTCGCGCACCTGGGACACGCCGCCCGGCGCCGATTGCAGTTGCTCGGTGAAAATCGTCTGGATCGAGTCGATCACCATGACCTTGGGCTTTTCGATCCGGGCCGTGGCGATGATGCTTTCGATGCAGGTTTCGGTCATGACCCGCAACTGGTCCTGGGGCAAACCGAGGCGACGGGCCCGCATGGCCACCTGTTGTTGGGATTCTTCGCCGGTGACGTACAACGCCTTCATGCGGCTGGCGATGCTGCATAGGGTTTGCAGCAGGATGGTCGACTTGCCGATGCCGGGATCGCCGCCGATCAGCACCACCGAGCCGTCCACCAGGCCGCCGCCGAGTACGCGGTCGAGTTCACCGGACGCTGTGGAGAAGCGTGGGATCTCTTCGACGCTGACTTCGGCCAGGGTCTTGATCTGCGCCTGTTGCCCGGTCCAGCCGGACCGGCCGCTGGGCGCCGCGGCGCCGCCGCTTTCGATCATGGTCTCCGTGAGGGTGTTCCACGCACCACATTCAGTGCACTGGCCGGCCCACTTGGGAAAGGTCGCGCCGCACTCCGTGCAGCCGTACATGCGCTTGGCCTTTGCCATTCGAGAACCTCCAACCGAAAAACCGCGATGATAGCTCAGCGCGGCGCCGGGGTCCGGATTTCACCGCTGGCCAATCGTGCAGCACTGTTGCCGAGCGGGTCTTCGGCGTTCAAGTCGGCGCCCTTGGCCTTCAATTCGTCGAGTAACTCGATGCGCTTGAACAGCCCGGCATACATGGCGGCGGTCTGCCCGGCGCCGTTGCGCTGGTCGGGGTTGCAGTCGGTGGACAACAGGCGCTGGGCAATCTTCAGCTCGCCCTTGAAGATCGCGCCCATCAACGCGGTGTTGCCGCGCTTGTCCTGCACGCAGGCATCGGCGCCGGCGGCGAGCAGGCGCTCAACGTAGGCGCTTTCGCCGTGGTAGGCGGCGAGGATCAGTGCGGTGTAGCCCTTGTCGTCCTGGGTATTGAGGGGGAAGCCGGCGTCGATGAACGTATCGAGCATGGGCAGGTCACCGCGGCGCGCGGCATCGAAATAGTAGCCTTGCAATTGCGTCTTGAGCGCCGCCGCGTCATCGGGCACAGGCTGCCCGGCAACCCCGCTCAGCGACCAGCAGGCCAGCAGCGCCCCAATGAAGGTACGCATGATTCAACTCCTCTACAAAGCCCTTGTAGGAGAGAGCTTGCTCGCGAAAAACGTCAACGATGACGCGTGCATCCTGGATGTACGCGCTGCCTGGCAGATCTTCGCGAGCGAGCTCCTACACGGGGGGGTGTGGGGTTAGTCGGTGAGTTTTTGCGCCAGCGCCTTCACGCGTGCCAGGTCACCCTTGGCGACCCTGGCCACGCCGGTGCCGTACTCCGGGTCGGCTTTGTAGAGGAACGACAGGATGATGTGCTTGCTCGTGTCATCGGTGGTGGCCAGGGAGCCGCCAAAGTTGTCGATCAAGTCCTGACGCTCTTTCGGGCTGAAGGAGCGGTACAAGTCACCGGCCTGCTTGAAGTTCTGCTCACGCTGGATCTTCGCCTGCTGGGTGCTGCCGACCAACGCCGACTGGCTGTAGCGCGCCGTTTGCGGCTCTTCGCGAGGCTCCAGGCGGCTTGGCTGATAGTTCACGCCGCTGCTGGTCTTGCCGCCGTTCATCGCGCCGTCCTGGTTACCGTTGTTGACGGTGACCCGTGGGGCGTTGATCGGCAGTTGCAGGGCATTGGCGCCCAGGCGGTACATCTGCGTGTCGGCGTAGGAGAATACGCGGCCTTGCAGCAGGCGGTCCTCGGACGGCTCGATGCCCGGCACCAGGTTGGCCGGGGCCATGGCCACTTGCTCGGTTTCCTGGAAGACATTGGCCGGGTTACGGTTCAGCACCATCTGCCCGACTTTGCGCTCGGCTACGTTCGGCCAGATCTTGGTGGCGTCCAACGGGTCGAAATCGAACTTGGCCAGGTCTTCAGGCTTGAGTACCTGCACATACAGGTCCCACTTGGGGAAGTCGCCCTTGTTGATATGGGTGACCAGGTCTTGGCTCATGTGGCTGTAGTCACGGCCCTGCACTTCGGCGACCTGTTTGGGATCAAGGTTCTTGAGGCCTTGCAGGCTCTTCCAGTGGAACTTGACGTAGTGCACTTCGCCCTTGGCGTTGATCAACTTGTAGGCATGTACGCCGTTACCGTCCATTTCCCGATAACTGGCCGGGGTGCCCGCATTGGAATACAACTCGGTGAGCGTGCGCGTGGACTCGGGGATATGGGAGAAGAAGTCAAAGCGACGGGAGTCGTCGTCCAGATTAGTGCGTGGGTCCGGCTTGAAGGCGTGGACCATGTCCGGGAACTTGATGGCATCACGAATAAAGAACGTCGGGAAATTGTTGCCAACCAGGTCCCAGTTGCCCTCAGCGGTATAGAACTTGGTGGCGAAGCCGCGCGGGTCACGCAGGGTTTCCGGGGAGTGGTTGCCGTGGACCACGGAAGAGAAACGCACGAACACCGGGGTGGCCTCGCCGGCGGCGAAGACCTTGGCTTTGGTCAGGTCGCTGAGGCTGTCAGTCACCGTGAAGGTGCCGTGGGCGCCAGTGCCACGGGCATGTACCACGCGCTCCGGGATGCGTTCACGGTCAAAACGCTGCAGCTTCTGAATCAGCTGAACGTCCTGCAGCAGCACCGGGCCGTTGGCACCGGCGGTTTGCGAATTCTGGTTGTCACCGACGGCGGCACCGTTGTCCCGCGTCAGGTTGGCAGCTTGCACAGAGAGGGACAGCAGGCTGGCAGTCACCAGCACCAGTGCGTAGCGCGCCGAAACGGGCCTGCGGCTGTTTGTTTTTTTCATCGAGGTATCCTCTGGTTTTCTTAGTGCACATTCAGGTGTGCTTGCCAGAGGCTAGTGATCCGAGAGGCAGAAGATAAATAGAAAAGCCGTACCAACCCGATAAATAAAATAATGTGGCAACCCATTGAAATAACAGGTAATTCGCGCGCGACTGGTGGCACTTTGCAAACTATTTGCGATTTAATATGTCGATAAAAACCAAGAGTGTTAACGGTTGTTTCAGGCAAGCCCGATACGACTGACTTACACTGAGTTCCACCCTTCTCAACTGTAACAAGGAATAACCTATGGGCGTGATCAGTGAGTTCAAGGCCTTCGCGGTCAAAGGTAATGTGGTCGATATGGCCGTCGGTATTATCATCGGCGCCGCCTTCGGCAAAATTGTTTCTTCGTTTGTCGGCGACGTGGTGATGCCACCGCTGGGTCTGTTGATCGGTGGCGTAGACTTCGGTGATCTGGCGATAACGCTCAAAGCGGCACAGGGCGACGTACCCGCCGTGGTGCTGGCCTACGGCAAGTTCATCCAGAGCGTGATCGACTTTCTGATCGTCGCGTTTGCGATCTTCATGGGCGTGAAGGCGATCAACCGCCTCAAGCGCGAAGAAGCCGTGGCCCCGAGTTTGCCGCCGACGCCGACCAAGGAAGAAGTCTTGCTGGGCGAGATCCGTGATCTGCTCAAGGCACAGAACGACAAGCCACTGTAATCAGCCAGGGCTTGGTAAAAAGGCGCCTGTTCCGGGGCGCCTTTTTTATTACCAGTAATTTTCCACGGCCACCTGGCCCGGCCGGCGACTCAAGCTCAATTGCATGTCGCGCTGCTTGAGCAACTGGCGGGTGTCATCGACCATTTGCGGGTTGCCGCAAATCAGCACGCGGGAGTGCTCGGGACTCAACGCGACGCCGGCCGCCCGTTCCAATTCGCCATTTTCGATCAGCGTGGTAATGCGCCCGTTCAATGCGCCGGGGTGTTGCTCGCGGGTGACGATCGGGATGTAGGTGAATTTGTGTGCGTACTCAGCAAGGTACTCACGCTCGCCCAGTTCGTGGATCAGTGACTGATAGGCCAGCTCCTTCGCTTCGCGCGCGCTGTACACCAGGATGATGCGCTCGAATTTCTCCCAGACTTCGAAGTCCTGCAGGATCGACAGGAACGGCGCCACGCCGGTGCCGGTGCCCAACATCCACAAGTCACGGCCATCGACGAAACGGTTCAATGTCAGGAACCCCGTGGCCTGGCGCTCCACCATCAAGGTATCGCCGACCCGCAGGCGACTCAGTTCACTGGTGAACTCCCCGCCCGGGACGACGATCGAGAAGAAATCCAAGTGCTCGTCAAACGGTGAAGACACCACCGAATAAGCGCGCCACACCGTGCTGCCATCCGCCTTGGTCACGCCCAGACGCACGAACTGCCCCGCGGTAAAACGGAAACCCGGGTCACGGGTGGTTCGCAGCGTGAACAGGCTGGGGGTCAGCGATTGCACATCGAGCAAGGTCTGGCGGGTAAATTTCTCAGCACTGGCCGTCATGGGGGGCTCCGTTCTACAGGGGCTCTAGTGTCCTCCAAAGTCGCGCGCGGAAACACCGTTGGTTTGTAGTGGCATCCATCCACCGTCAATAGCGGCACTTTAATAGCAGCATTGATCAATTCGCTATTAGTCCCTTTAACCGCCCTGCGTTCGAACTGTAAGTTGCGTGTTACAGGTGGTTCAACCCCCTAAAAAATCGCAGAAAACCAACTAAGCCCTGGCGTAGCCCTCTCACAGAGTGCACACAAAAATTCTTAAACCTCGCCGAGCAAGAGCGAAAATTTCCTCTTCCCATGTATCTCGTGTCCTACACTCAGTTGCGTGCAGCTTTGGGAGTTGAGGACGTATCCCATGGCACGGAGAAACCCATGGAGAGTGACCTATGGTCAATTGGCGCAATACACGACTCCCCAAACTGGAAGGCGAGAACGAGGTCACCAGCGTTTTCGAGATGGTCGTCAACCACACTCAGGAACTCGGCTTCCAATTCTGTTCATTTACGATGAGTTCACACCTAACCAGCCATCGAACGAAACCTATCAACGTCAACAATTACCCCAATGAATGGAACAACTTATATCAACGTGCCCACTTCTTCGACATAGACCCCGTTGTCGCCCACTGCAAACGTTGCGTACTGCCGATCCTCTGGGAGGAAAAAGCCTTTCGCGCCGCCCCCAACTTGTGGGAACTGGCCCGCTCATACGGCGTGCACTTGGGCTGGACCCAGGCGGTCCACGATTTCCAGGGTGTGTTCAGCATGCTGACCCTGGGCCGTGGCAAGGGCGCGGTCAGCCCGGAGGAGTTGTACGAAAAGGCCGGCCAGGTCCTGTGGATGTGTCATGCGCTGCATGCGGTCGTGGCGCAGACGTATGTCAAGCCCCCCAGCATCAGCCCTGCCAACACATTGAGCCCGCGAGAAACGGAAATCCTCAAGTGGTCGGCCATGGGCAAGACCGCAGCGGACATTGCCACCATCCTGTGCCTGTCCGAACGTACGGTGGGCTTTCATATCTGCAGTTGCTTCAAAAAGCTGGGGGTCAACAACAAGATCGCCGCCGTGTTGTGTGCCTCCAAGGCGGGTTTGTTTTAGCCATCGTTTAAACAGCGCATGTAATCCCTCCGGAAAAAAAGTAACATTTACGGCCAATTCTGAGTGTTGAAGCAGCTCCCTCGGGCGCCGCCTCGTCGTTCACTCAGAAGGTTGCGCAGGTCACTGCCGACCGCCCACCGATGACCCAGAGCCTCCCCCGCCATGCCCCTGCTCGACAGCCCCTTTGCCCAGCTCGATCTGATCCGCCAGCCAGAGCAACATAACGATCCGCTGCAAGCCTTCGACGCCGCCGACGAGTACCTGCTCAGCTATCTGGCCGAGCAGCAACCGGACGCCGCGACCCGCGTGCTGGTGCTCAATGACAGTTTCGGCGCGCTGGCGGCGAGCCTGGCGGGCCGGGTGCTGGTGACGTCCAGTGGCGACTCGTTCCTGGCCGCCCAGGGCCTGGAGAAAAACCTGGTGCGCAACGGCAAAGCCTTTGATGCGGTGCCGTTCACTCCCGCCAACCAGTTGCCCGGCGGGCCGTTCGACCGGGTGCTGATCCGCGTACCCAAGACCCTGGCGTTGCTCGAGGAACAGTTGATCCGCTTGCAGGGCCAACTGGCGCCGGGCGCCGAAGTGATCGCGGCGGCGATGGTCAAGCACCTGCCGCGAGCGGCGGGCGAGTTGCTGGAGCGTTACATCGGGCCGATGCATGCATCGCTGGCGCTGAAAAAGGCCCGGCTGTTGATCGCCACCGTCGGCGAGCGCCCTGCCGCCGTCTCGCCTTACCCCACCCGTTACAGCGTGGACGAACCTGCCATCGAACTGCTGAACCACGCCAACGTGTTCTGCCGCGAAAGCCTGGACATCGGCACGCGCGCGTTCCTGCCCCACCTGCCGACCAACCTGGGCAATGCCCGTGTGGCCGACCTGGGGTGCGGCAACGGCGTCCTGGCAA
The DNA here is from genome assembly GCF_046605395.1 of Pseudomonas sp. MPB23. NCBI lineage: Bacteria > Pseudomonadati > Pseudomonadota > Gammaproteobacteria > Pseudomonadales > Pseudomonadaceae > Pseudomonas > Pseudomonas sp. MPB23. The sequence continues at coordinate 1,146,260 of NZ_CP176771.1, forward strand.
TTGCCAGCGCGCTGCACAACCCCGACGCCCAATACACCTTGGTGGACGAGTCCTACATGGCCGTGCAATCGGCACTGGAAAACTGGCAAGCCGCCCTCGGGGCACGGGACGTCAACGTCCGCGCCGACGATGGCTTGGCCGGCCAGGCGCCGCAATCCCTGGATGTGGTGCTGTGCAACCCGCCGTTCCACCAGCAACAGGTGGTCGGCGACTTCCTCGCCTGGCGCATGTTCCAGCAGGCACGGGAAGCCCTGGTGGTCGGCGGCGCTCTCTATATAGTCGGCAACCGTCACCTGGGTTATCACAGCAAATTGGCGCGGCTGTTCCGTGGCGTCGAACAAGTGGCGGCCACGCCGAAGTTCGTCATCCTCAAAGCGCGCAAGTAAAAAAAAACCTGCCGATCTTGCGAAAGGCAGGGTTGAAAACCGGGCCGCGAAGCCCGGATGGGATGGTCAGTGGGTGGTCAGGCCGGCCGCATTCATGAACATGCGCATCAGGCTGGCGACCACGAACAGGGCCAGCACGCTGCCGGTCCAGATCATCGCCAGCCACCCGAGGCGCCGCCACAACGGCTGTTTCTCGGCCTGTTCGATTTCGTGCAACGTCGGTTTGCCGGACATGCAACGCTCCTCCTAGTGATAACCGTCTTCGTGGGTGACCTTGCCGCGGAACACGTAGTAGCTCCAGAAGGTGTAGCCCAGGATGAACGGGATGATGAACAGCGTGCCCACCAGCATGAAGCCCTGGCTTTGCGGCGGCGCGGCCGCATCCCAGATCGACACCGAGGGCGGGATGATATTGGGCCACAGGCTGATCCCCAGGCCGCTGTAGCCGAGGAAGATCAGCACCAGGGTGAGCAGGAACGGCGTGTAGTGGGCATTGCGGGCCACGGCGCGGATCAGCCCGTACATGGTCACCAGCACCAGGATCGGCACCGGCAGGAACCAGAACAGGTTCGGCAGGGTGAACCAGCGCGAGGCGATTTCCGGGTGCGCCAGCGGCGTCCACAGGCTCACGATGCCGATCACCGCCAGCACCACAAAGGCCAGCGGCCGCGCCAGGTTGTGCATTTGCTCCTGCAACGCGCCTTCGGTCTTCATGATCAGCCAGGTGCAGCCGAGCAAGGCGTAGGCCACGATCAACGCCACACCGCAGAACAGCGTGAACGGCGTCAACCAGTCCAGCGAACCACCGGCGAACTGGCGATTCACCACTGGAATCCCGTCGATGAACGCGCCCAGCGCCACGCCCTGGAAGAACGTCGCCGCCAGCGAGCCGCCGATGAACGCCTTGTCCCACAGATGACGCTTGTGATCCTTGGCCTTGAAGCGGAACTCGAAGGCCACGCCGCGAAAGATCAGCCCGATCAGCATCAGCATCAACGGCAGGTACAACGCCGACAACACCACCGAATAGGCCAGCGGGAACGCGCCGAACAACGCCGCGCCGCCGAGGACCAACCAGGTTTCGTTACCGTCCCAGACCGGGGCCACGGTGTTCATCATCACATCACGGTCGACTTTGCCGGGGATGAACGGAAAGAGGATGCCGATACCCAGGTCGAAGCCGTCCATGACCACGTACATCATGATGCCGAAGATGATGATCACGGCCCAGATCAGCGGAAGATCAATACCCATCTCAATGCCCCTTGTGCTGAATGTGGTCGTCATCGCTGCCGTCATCGGCGGCGGACAACGGACGGGCCGGTGTGCGTTTCTGGCCAGGACCACCGTGGGTCGGTTCGGTGCTTTCGTGCGTCACCGGGCCTTTGCGCACCAGGCGCATCATGTAGCCCAGGCCCGCGCCGAACAGCGCGAAGTACACCACCACGAACAGCACCAGGGTGATGGTCATCTGCGCCAGGCTATGCCCGGAGGACGCATCCGCCGTGCGCATCAACCCGTAGACCACCCATGGCTGACGCCCGATTTCGGTGGTGAACCAGCCGGCGAGAATCGCGATCAGGCCGGACGGGCCCATCCACAACGCCAGGTACAGGAACGGCCGCGACGTGTACATCTTGTCGCCACGGCGCAGCCACAGACTGAACAAGCCGGTGAAGATCATCAAAAAGCCCAGGCCGACCATGACCCGGAACGACCAGAACACAATGGTCGAGTTGGGACGGTCCTCAGGCGGGAACTCCTTGAGCGCCGGCACCTGCTTGTCCAGGGAGTGGGTCAGGATCAGGCTGCCCAGGTAGGGAATTTCCACGGCGTACTTGGTTTTTTCGGCTTTCATGTCCGGCCAGCCGAACAGGATCAGCGGCGTCGGTTCGTTGCCGATGTTTTCCCAGTGGCCTTCGATCGCGGCGATTTTCGCCGGCTGGTGCTCCAGGGTGTTGAGACCATGGAAGTCGCCGATCACTGCCTGGATAGGCGCGACGATCAACGCCATCCACATCGCCATCGAGAGCATCTTGCGGATCGCCGGGTTGTCCTTGCCACGCAACAAGTGCCAGGCCGCCGAGGAACCGACGAAGAAGGCCGTGGCCACAAAGGCGGCCGTGGCCATGTGCGCCAGACGGTAGGGGAAGGACGGGTTGAAGATCACGGCCAGCCAATCGGTGGGAATCACGCGGCCGTCGATGATTTCAAAGCCCTGGGGCGTCTGCATCCAGCTGTTGGAGGCCAGAATCCAGAACGTGGAAATCAGCGTCCCGACGGCCACCATCACCGTGGAGAAGAAGTGCAGCTTGCGCCCGACCTTGTTCCAGCCAAACAGCATCACCCCAAGGAAACCGGCCTCAAGGAAAAAGGCCGTGAGCACTTCGTACGTCAGCAACGGCCCGGTGACGGCGCCGGCGAAGTCCGAGAAGCGGCTCCAATTGGTGCCGAACTGATAGGCCATGACCAGGCCGGACACCACGCCCATGCCGAAGTTGACGGCAAAGATCTTCGACCAGAAATGGTAGAGGTCACGGTAGGTGTCGTTATGGGTCTTGAGCCACAAGCCTTCCAGTACCGCCAGGTAACTGGCCAGGCCGATGGTGATCGCCGGGAACAGGATGTGGAAAGAGATGGTGAACGCGAATTGAATTCGGGCGAGATCTAGCGCCTCCAAACCGAACATAAGTCTTCCTCTGTCAGGTAATACCGGTTGCGGGCGGAAGCCTGCACCCACTGCCCCCACGGATATGGAGTCTGGCGAATTTCAATTCGTTTCTTTTTTTAACCAGCCACGCAGGGAATCAGGCCCGAGGGCCACCAGAACAATCCCCGCAAGGGTTTTGACCTGGATCAAGCATTGGTCAAAGAGTAGTCCCATTTTCAGGATCGACCTGTGTGGTCTTTTGCCGCGTGACAGCTTGCCTCACTGCCGTTCTCGCAACTATTTGTTACAGCCTGATGCTAATCTCGCCGTTCCGTCCGGCCTTGATCCGAATTCCCGATGCCCAGTGAACCCACGTTGTTGTTGCGTCATCACCGTCCTTTCATCGCGTTCTGGCTGGCGCGCATCTTTACCGCCAGCGGCTACCAGATGCTCTCCGTGGCCATTGGCTGGAACCTCTATCAACTGACCGGCAATGTGCTGGACCTGGGCCTCGTCGGCCTGGTGCAGTTCGTGCCGCGCGTCGTGTTCATGCTGCACACCGGGCATGTGGCCGATCGCTATGAACGGCGCAAAGTCGTGGCCATCTGCCAGACCGTGCAGGCCCTGATTGCCTTGTCCCTGGCCATCGGCGGCCTGACCGGCAGCGTGACCCGCGAGATGATCTTCATCCTCTCCTTCCTGTTCGGCGCCGCCCGCGCCTTTGAAATGCCCACCACCCAAGCCCTTCTGCCGAGCATCGTGCCCAGCGCGCTGTTCCCGCGGGCGGTGGCCTCGGCGCAGTCGGCGCAGCAACTGGCGACCATCGTCGCCCCGGCGATAGGCGGCTTGCTGTATGCGTTTGGCAGCGTGTGGGTGTACGGCCCCACCGTGGCGCTATACCTCATCGCCTGCGTGCTGACCCTCAACCTGCCCGCCCGCCAGACCCCGCTGAACAAAGGCAAGGCCACCCTGGATTCGCTGCTGGCCGGCATCCGCTTTATCCGCAGCCGCCCGGATATCCTCGGGGCGATTTCCCTGGATCTGTTCGCCGTGCTGCTCGGCGGCGCTACGGCATTGCTGCCGGTGTTCGCCAAGGACATCCTGCTGACCGGCGCCTGGGGCCTGGGCCTGTTGCGTTCGGCCCCGGCGGTGGGCGCGTTGTTGATGTCGCTGTGGCTGGCGCGGTTTGCGGTGGACCGCCAGGTGGGCCGCGTGATGTTTACCGCCGTGGGTGTGTTCGGTGTGGCGACCATCGCGTTCGGCCTGTCCACCTCGTTCTGGTTCTCCCTGGCGGTGCTGGTGGTGCTGGGCGCGGCGGACATGATCAGCATGGTGATCCGCGCATCCTTCGTGCAACTGGAAACCCCGGACGAAATGCGCGGCCGGGTCAGTGCGGTCAATGGATTGTTTATCGGTGCGTCCAATCAATTGGGCGAGTTCGAGTCCGGCATCACCGCCCACTGGTTCGGCACCGTGCCCGCCGTGGTCATGGGCGGGATCGGGACGCTGGTGGTGACGGGCGTGTGGATCAAACTGTTCCCGACCCTGGCGCACCGTGACCGCATGTATGTGCCGGTGGAAGAACCCGCGTTAAAAACCCGCGCATGACCCCGGTGGGAGGGGGCTTGCCATTGGGATCAGCGGATATTGAGCAGGGTCTTCAGGGTGTTTCGCGGCGCGTTGATCGACGAGTTGCTGTATTCGAACCAGCCCTGGGCTTCGACATCCAGGTCGAACACATAGATGTAGCCCATCAGCGTGCCCGCGCCCTGGCAGGCCTCGCTGACGTGGCCGACCTGGCACACCGGCGTGCGCTGGCCATTGAGTTCGGCGCCGTTGAAGCGGCCCATGGGGCTGTTGCCCAGGCCGACTTCCATCACCGACACCCTGGTGGGCCCACGGTGCGTGCACATCTGCGTGCTTTGTGCGCCTTCCGGGATGGTCTCGCTGCAGCGTGCCGATTCGACCTTGAACACGCGCACCTCGCTCAAGGGCGGTGCAGTCGCGCCCCACACCGGTGCCGAGCCGAGCCACAGGCCGACACAAGGGATCAGAGCTAGACTCCACGCGGTGGCTTTTTTCATGCTGTCGGTGACCCTGAAATAAACATCGGCGCAGTATGCCTCAAGGCCATGACCGAGAATACGCAGCCCGTGCGCCACATGGCCTCGGCTGCTGGTATGATGCGCCGCTTTTTCCGATCCTCTCTGAAACCAAAGGCGCTTGGCGCAATTTGTGCTTTGACTTAGAGGTCAACAAATCACGACGCAACATAGCGTCACAGGGAGCAGGCATGCTGGAAAAGCTGTTTCAACTCAAAGCACACAACACCAACGTGCGCACCGAGATCCTCGCGGGCATCACGACATTCCTGGCCATGGCCTACATCCTGTTCGTGAACCCGAGCATCCTCGGCGAGACCGGCATGGACAAGGGCGCGGTGTTCGTCGCCACCTGCCTGGCCGCCGCCATCGGTTCGACCGTGATGGGCCTGATCGCCAACTACCCGATCGCCCTGGCGCCGGGCATGGGCCTCAACGCCTTCTTTACCTACACCGTGGTCCTGCACATGGGCCACACCTGGCAAGTCGCGCTGGGCGCAGTGTTCATTTCGGCGGTGTTGTTCTTCATGCTGTCGATCTTCCGTATCCGTGAGTGGATCATCAACAGCATCCCCCTGCCCCTGCGCTCGGCGATCGCGGCCGGTATCGGCCTGTTCCTGGCGCTGATCGCCCTGCACAACGCCGGCATCGTGGTGAGCAACCCGGCCACCATGGTGGGCCTGGGCGACTTGAAACAACCGGCGCCGATCCTCGCCACCCTCGGTTTCGCGCTGATCGTCGCGCTGGAAGCCCTGGCCGTGCGCGGCGCGGTGCTGATCGGCATTCTCGCGGTGACCATCGTCTCCATCGCGATGGGCTTCACCCCGTTCGGCGGCGTAACCTCCATGCCTCCGTCCCTGGCCCCGACCTTCCTGCAACTGGATATCAAAGGCGCGCTGGACATCGGTCTGGTCAGCGTGATTTTCGCCTTCCTGTTCGTCGACCTGTTCGACAACTCCGGCACCCTGATCGGCGTGGCCAAGCGCGCCGGCCTGATGGACAAGAACGGCCACATGCCGAAAATGGGCCGCGCGCTGATCGCCGACAGCACCGCGGCCATGGCCGGTTCCCTGCTGGGGACCTCGACCACCACCAGCTACATCGAGTCCGCCGCCGGCGTGAGTGCCGGTGGCCGTACCGGTTTGACCGCCGTGGTGGTGGCGATCCTGTTCCTGCTGGCGCTGTTCTTTTCGCCGCTGGCCTCCAGCGTGCCGGCCTTTGCCACCGCGCCGGCGCTGCTGTTCGTCGCCGTGCTGATGACATCCGGCCTGGCCGAAATCGACTGGGACGACATTACTGTTGCAGCGCCGGTGGTGATCACCGCCCTGGCGATGCCCTTCACTTACTCCATCGCCAACGGCATCGCCTTCGGTTTCATCGCCTGGACCGCCATCAAGCTGCTTTCGGGCCGCTACCGTGAGCTGAACCCGGCGCTGGTGATTCTGTCGATTCTGTTCGTGATCAAGCTGGGCTGGTTCAACGCATGACTTTTGACGCCGCACGCTACACCGTTCAACTGCAAGACAAGGTCACGCGCTTGCGTGACCTGCTGGCACCGTTCGCCGCCCCCGAGCCGCAGGTGTTCGAATCGCCGCTGCAGCACTTCCGCCTGCGGGCGGAGTTCCGCCTGTGGCGCGAAGGCGGTGAACGCCACTACGCGATGTTCTCCCAGGACGACAAGCGCACGCCGATCCTGATCGAAGACTTCCCGATCGCCAGCCAGCGCATCAACCAGTTGATGCCCCAGCTCAAGGCTGCCTGGCAAGCCAGCGCCGCCCTGAGCCACAAGCTGTTCCAGGTGGAGTTCCTCACCACCCTGGCCGGCGACGCGATGATCACCCTGTGCTATCACCGCCCGCTGGACGAACACTGGCACAGCGCCGCGAACCAACTGGCGGCCGACTTGAACGTGAGCATCATCGGCCGCTCCAAGGGCAAGCGCGATGTGATCGGCCACGACTACGTGGTGGAAAAACTCGACGTCGGCGCACGCACCTTCAGCTACCGCCAACCCGAAGGCGCCTTCACCCAGCCCAACGGCACGGTGAACCAGAAGATGCTCAACTGGGCGTACGAAGCGCTGGGCGATCGCCCGGACGACTTGCTGGAGCTGTACTGCGGCAACGGCAACTTCACCCTGCCGCTGGCGACCCGCGTGCGTAAAGTGCTGGCCACCGAAATCAGCAAGACCTCGGTCAACGCAGCCCTGAGCAACCTCGATGAAAACGCGGTGGATAACGTCACCCTGGTGCGCCTGTCCGCCGAAGAACTCACCGAAGCCCTCAACGACGTACGCCCGTTCCGCCGCCTGCACGGCATCGACCTGAAAAGCTACGAGTTCGGCAGCGTGTTCGTCGACCCGCCGCGCGCCGGCATGGACCCGGACACCTGCGAACTGACCCGACGTTTCGACAACATCCTGTACATCTCCTGCAACCCGGAGACGCTGGCGGCGAACATTGCGCAACTGCATGACACGCACCAGATCACCCAATGCGCGCTGTTTGACCAGTTCCCGTGGACGCATCACATGGAATCCGGGGTGTTGCTGACCCGGCGTTGAGTCATCAATGTGGGGAGGAGCGTAGCCCCCTCCCCCGATTTACGGTTCGATAATCGAACACATCCACCGTCATCAATTGACCAAATTAACCATCCGGTACATTTTATCTCCACAACGAACAATAACTGTGGAGATGTCCCTTATGCCGCCCATCGTGATGGTGCTCAACGGCCCCAATCTCAACCTGCTCGGCACCCGCGAGCCCGCCACCTACGGCCACGAAACCCTGGCCGACGTCGCCGCCCTGTGCGGTCGCAGCGCTGAACAACTGGGGCTGAAGATCGAATTTCGCCAGACCAACCACGAAGGCGAACTGCTGGACTGGGTCCACGGCGCGCGCGGCCGTTGTGCCGGTATCGTGATCAACCCGGCGGCCTGGACGCACACGTCCGTGGCGATTCGCGATGCGCTGGTGGCCAGTGAAGTGCCGGTGATCGAGGTGCATTTATCCAACGTGCATGCCCGCGAAGCGTTTCGGCATCACTCGTTCGTATCGCCCATCGCCAAGGCGGTGCTGGCGGGATTCGGCAGCCATGGCTACCACTTGGCCCTGGAGCATTTCAGCCAGTTGTTGAAAGGGGCCGCCCGATGAAACCACGCATTCTCGCCGGGCTGATCGGCGCCGGTATCCAGGCCTCTCGCACCCCGGCCCTGCATGAACAGGAAGGCGATGCCAACGGGTTGCGCTACCTGTATCGCCTGATCGACCTTGAGCCCCTGAACCTGGACATCAACGCCCTGCCCGAACTGCTGCGCGCAGCCGAGTACATGAACTTCACCGGGCTGAACATTACCTACCCGTGCAAACAGGCGATCCTGCCGCTGCTGGATGAACTGTCTGACGAAGCCCGGGGCATTGGCGCGGTGAATACCGTGGTGTTCAAGGACGGCAAGCGCATCGGCCACAACACTGATTGCCTGGGGTTCGCCGAGGGCTTTCGACGTAACCTCAATGACGTGCCGCGCCAGCGCGTGGTGCAGATGGGCGCCGGCGGCGCGGGCGCGGCGGTGGCGCATGCGCTGCTGGCCGAAGGGGTGGAACAGCTAAGTATTTTTGACGTGGACGCCGCCCGCGCCAGCGACCTTGCGGATAACCTGGCCCAGCGTTTCGGCAGCGGTCGTGCCCAGGTGGGTCATGATCTTGAGAACGCCATGGCCGAGGCCGATGGCCTGGTCAACACCACACCGATGGGCATGGCCAAGCTGCCCGGCATGCCGGTACCGGCCGCCCTGTTGCGCGCGCAGCTGTGGGTCGCGGAGGTCGTGTATTTCCCATTGGAAACCGAACTGCTGCGCACCGCCCGCGCCTTGGGTTGCCGCACGCTGGATGGCGGCAACATGGCGGTGTTTCAGGCAGTGAAGGCGTTTGAGTTGTTCTGCGGTGAAGTGCCGGATGCGCAACGCATGCTGGCGCACTTCCAGAGCCTGAATACCTGACGGGCGAAATGGAATCCAACGGAGGGAGAAGGCTTGCGCCCTTCCACCGTTGGCTCTGAGGTGGATTCAAGCCTGCAAGTAACGCAGCACCGACTCGCAGATCATCTCGCGATGCCGCTGTTTAACCGCCTCATCCGACAGTTCGATCTGAAAGATCTCACCGAACGTATGACGGTTGGACACCCGGTAAAAGCAGAATGAGTTGATCAGCAGATGCACATCCAACGGCACCAGCCCCTCGCGAAACAGCCCCATCTCGGCGCCACGGCGCAAGGTGGCGCCCAACGCTTCGAGGATGTTGTTGTTCATCGCCTTGATCGAATCCGAACGCTTCACGTACTCGGCATTGTGGATATTTTCGATGCTGACGATGCGCACGAAATCCACGTTCTGGTCGTGGTGATCGAAGGTGAATTCCACCAGGCGGCGGATCGCTTCGCGCGGTTCCAGAGCAGTGAGGTTCATGCGCGATTCGGTGTTGCGAATGTCGCCGTAGAGTTTCTCCAGCACTTCGACGTACAACTGCTCTTTGCTGCCGAAGTAGTAATAGATCATGCGCTTGGAGGTGTGGATGCGCTCAGCGATCGCATCCACGCGAGCGCCGGACAGGCCCTGCTGAACAAACTCGACGATGGCTTCCTGAAGAATGTTTTCGCGGGTCTTTTCTGGATTGTTCTTACGACTCTTGCGCGGTGCGTCTGACACCGCGGGGAGTTCGGGACTCAAGGTCATTGTGCTGCGCTCACGGCCATTGTTATGCAGGCGGTGATTATGGGCCGCAGCGCTCCCCGAAGGAAGCACCTGCCCCGCCGTCACAAGCGTGCCTGGCGCGCTGCACCGCTGCGCGATTTGGCCATCGCCGCCAGGCGCACCGCCACGTTGGCCGCGCCGTAGCCGGCGTAACCGTTCTTGCGCTGGATGATCTCGAAGAAAAACCGCCCTTCGAACGGCTCGGTGTACACGTGAAACAACTCACCGCCCTGGGCGTCGCGGTCGTACAACACGTTGTAGTACGCCAACTCGCTGAGGAACTCGTCGTCGAAGTCAAAGCGTGCGGCCAGGTCGTCGTAGTAATTGAGCGGGATATCCAGCAGCGGCACGCCCGCGTCCTTGGCCCGGCGCACCTCGGCGAAAATGTCCGCGCAGTCGAAGGCAATGTGGTGCACGCCCGAGCCGCGATAGCTCGATAGCGCGTGGGAGATCGCGGTGTTGCGGTTCTCGGAGATATTCAGCGGCAGGCGAATCGAGCTGCAACGGCTGCGCAGTGCGCGGCTTTTCACCAGGCCGTAGGGGTCGGGCAGCACCACTTCGTCATCGGCCTCGAAATCCAGCAGGCTCTTGTAGAACAGCACCCAGCTGTCGAGGCTGTCGGCCGGCAGGGCCATGGCCATGTGGTCGATGCGCAGCAGGCCACCGCTCGCGGCGGAGGTCGGCTGCAGGTTGAAATCGGTGGCGTAGATTCCGCCTTCGTTCTGGTCCACCAGATAAATCAGGCTGCCGTCCGGCGCGCGCACCGCCGCCAGTTCCAGCTCGTTCGGCCCGACCAGGCCGCGATAAGGCTGACCTTTGTAGGCCACCGCCCGTTCCAGGGCCTTGGCGCTGTCCTTGACCCGAATCGCCGTGGCGCACAGCGATGGCCCATGGGCTTCAAAAAAGTTATGCGCGAAGGAATAGGGTTCGCAGTTGAGGATCAGGTTGATATCACCCTGGCGCAACAGGCTCACGCTCTTGGAACGGTGCTGGCCGGCCTTGACGAACCCCAGGCGTTCCAGCCAATGGCTCAGCTTGGCGCCGAGGTTTTCATCCACCGCGAATTCGAGGAACTCGATACCGTCGTATTCGCTGGCGGGCGGGGTTTCAAAGAGGATATCCACCGGCACGGCGGGCGCCGCTTCAGCCAGGCGCTGGCGGGTTTTCTCCTCCAGGTACAGCAGCGAGCGCAGGCCATCCGCCGCATTCGCCCGGGTCGGCGCGGCGCGGAAGCCGTCGTTGAAAATCTCCAGGGACAGCGGCCCGGTGTAGCCGCTCTGGATGATCGGCGCGAGAAACCCCGCCAGGTCGAACTCGCCCTGCCCTGGGAAGCAGCGGAAATGCCGGCTCCACTCCAGCACATCCATGGCCAGGATCGGCGCATCCGCCATTTGCACGAAGAAGATCTTGTCGCCGGGGATCTGCGCGATGCCACTCGGATCGCCCTTGAGCGACAGCGTGTGGAAACTGTCGAGCAACACCCCCAGGCTGGGGTGATCGACCTGGCGCACCAGGTTCCACACCTGCTGCCAGGTGTTGACGTGCTTGCCCCAGGCCAACGCTTCATAGCCGATGCGCAAGCCCCGGCGCCCGGCGTGTTCGGCCAGCAGGCTCAAGTCATCGAGCAAAATACGTTCATCGCCCACGCAATCGGCCGAGGCATTGCTGCACACCAGCACCAGGTCGGTGCCCAACTCGTGCATCAGGTCGAATTTGCGCTCGGCCCGCTCCAGGTTGCGCGCCAGGCGGTCGCGGCGGCAGCCTTCAAAGTCACGAAACGGCTGGAACAAGGTGATGGCGATGCCCAGGTCGGCACACATTTGCCTGATTTCCCGGGGGCTGCCATCGTAATACAGCAGATCGTTTTCAAAGATTTCGACACCATCGAACCCAGCAGCCGCGATGGCTTCAAGTTTTTCCGGCAGGGTTCCGCTCAAGGAAACGGTGGCAATAGAGCGTTGCATGGGGCGACTCCCGGCATTTGAGGCTGATCTTATTTACGGCAAATTATTGGCCGCTAAACTGTCCACAGCAATTGAAATGTACGAACCGGTTAGTTTTCAGGGCGATTATCGAACACAATGCCATGTTGCGAATTGACGATTTTTTAGCCACTGCGCACCATCGTTCACGTAGCTACACCCCAGAAAAGACCCAGCACACACCATAAAAATTTCAAAAACCGGGTACTCCCTCATGCCTACGCAAAACTCCGTTCTGGCCGCTCGTGCGGCCGCCCCGCACGCCGGTATCGGCGACAAAATCCGCGGCGCACTCGCCGTGGGCAAGACACGCTGGGGCATGTTGGCCCTGGTGTTCTTCGCCACCACCCTCAACTACATCGACCGCGCCGCCCTGGGCGTGATGCAACCGATCCTCGCCAAAGAAATGAGCTGGACGGCGATGGACTACGCCAACATCAACTTCTGGTTCCAGGTCGGTTACGCGATCGGCTTTGTGCTGCAAGGCCGCCTGATCGACCGCGTCGGCGTCAAACGCGTGTTCTTCTGCGCGGTGCTGCTGTGGAGCCTGGCCACCGGCGCCCATGGCCTGGCCACCTCGGCAGTCGGCTTCATGGTCTGCCGCTTTATCCTCGGGCTGACCGAAGCCGCCAACTACCCGGCCTGCGTCAAGACCACCCGCCTGTGGTTCCCCGCCGGTGAGCGTGCGGTGGCCACCGGCATCTTCAACGCCGGTACCAACGTCGGCGCGATGATGACGCCGATGCTGCTGCCACTGATCCTGCACGTATGGGGCTGGCAAGCGGCGTTCCTGTGCATGTCGGCGCTCGGCGGTATCTGGCTGCTGTTCTGGGGCCTGAAGTACTACAACCCCGAAGACCATCCGACCGTTAAGCAATCCGAACTGGACTACGTGCAAAAGGAAGTCGAACCGGAACAACCCCGCGTGCCCTTCAGCCGTATCCTGCGCATGCGCGGCACTTGGGCCTTCGCCCTTGCCTACTCGATGACCGCGCCGGTGTTCTGGTTCTACCTGTACTGGCTGCCACCGTTTCTGAACCAGCAATACAACCTGGGCATCAACGTGACCCAGATGGGCATCCCGCTGATCATCATCTACCTGACAGCCGACTTCGGCAGTGTGGGCGGGGGGATTCTGTCGTCGTTCCTGATCGGCCGTGGGATGAATCCGATCAAGGCGCGGTTGCTGTCGATGCTGCTGTTTGCCTGCTGCATCATCGGCGTGATCATGGCGGCCGGTTCCAGCCAGCTGTGGGTCGCGGTGTTTGCCATCTCCCTGGCCATCGGTGCGCACCAGGCCTGGACCGCCAACATCTGGAGCCTGGTGATGGACTACACGCCCAAACACATGATGAGTACGGTGTTCGGCTTCGGCGGCATGTGCGCAGCCATCGGCGGCATGTTCATGACCCAGATCGTCGGCCACATCCTGACGGTGACGAACAACAACTACACCGTGTTGTTCACCCTGATTCCGGCGATGTACTTCATTGCACTGACCTGGCTGTACTTCATGGCCCCGCGCAAGATTCCAACCGTAGACGTCTGATCTACCGACGCCGCTGCTGCCAGGCAGCGGCCAACCCGCTCATGCAGATCACCCCGATGCCGACCACCGTGGTCAAGTCGGGGGTATGGGCAAACACCAGCCACCCCAACAACCCCGCAAACACGATCTGGCAGTAGCCGAACGGCGCCAGCAAGGCCGGCGCCGCAAAGCGGAATGCCTGGGTCAACATCAAGTGTGCGGTCATCCCACAGGTGCCCAGCGCCAGCATCAGCACGCCGTGCCACAGTGTGGGGACTTGCCAAAAGAACGGCACCAGCGCGCTCATCACCAAGGTGTTGCACAGGCCAGCGAAGAAGTTGCTGGTGGTCGGTGTGTCGTACTGGCTGAGGATGCGCGTGAGCAGTTGGTAGAAGCAGAAGAACAGCGCCGAACACAGCGGCAGCAGCACCGCCGGAGTAAACAATTCGCCGCCCGGGTGGATGATCACCAGCACGCCGACAAAGCCGCAGATCACCGCCAGCCATTGGCCGCGTGTCACATGCTCGCCGAGCAGGGGCACCGACAGCGCCGTCACCAGGATCGGCGCGAGGAAGTTCACCGCCGTGGCTTCCGCCAACGGGATGTAATGCAGCGCAGTAGTAAAAAACAGACTGGTGCCCAACAGGCACATGGCCCGCAGCACCTGCATCCCCGGCCGCTTGCTGCGCAGCACACGCAAGCCCGATTGCGGCAGGAAGATCCCGGCCATCAGCAAGGTGTGCACCACGTAGCGCGCCCACACCACCATCACGATCGGGTAGAAGCCGGCCAGGTATTTGGACAAGGCGTCGTGGCTGGAGAACAGGAAGGTTGCCACCACAATCAGCACAATGCCTTTGAAGGGGTGGTTGACGCCGGACAGGGGGGTGCTGACAGTCATTGAATTCTCTTGCGTGGCGAGCTGAACGCGGTGGCACTCAACCCGGTAATCTAGCAGCCGGGCATGCGTCTGCCCCGAGAGCATAACCAAACACCGTGCGAACAGCGCACTAAATCACGGGATTCGAGTCCAACGCTGCACGTTTGCCCAGCGTTGCACACTTTTTAACCAAGGCCCTGCCGTTATGAAAAAAGCCCTGTTTGTTCTGTCCACCCTTGCCCTGCTCACCGCTTGTGATCAGGACGCGAAATCCCCCGCCAAACCCGCGCCGCCTTCCGTGCAGGCGACCCTGGTGCCGGAAACACCCCCCACCGATAAGTGGATCGGCCAATGGATCGGCGTCGAAGGCCTCCACCTGACCATCGCCAAGGACGACAGCATCGGCCGTGGCCACTACCTGCTCACCATGCAATACGGCCTCGACGCCGACGACGCGGGCACCTTCAAAGGTGAAGCCGCCGAAGACGGCATCGCCTTCACCCGCCCCGACGGCCCGCAATCGTTGCGCGCCGGCGATGGTGCCGCCACCGGCCTGAAGTGGCTGGCGGATAAAAAAGACTGCCTGATCGTCGCCACCGGCGAAGGCTATTGCCGTTAACAGCGACCATACTCAACCACGGTTAGCACACAGAGGATTGCCCCATGCTATGGAAAAAAGGCCGACGCAGCGACAACGTGGTGGATGCCCGCGATGACAGCGGCGGCGGTGGCGGCGGCATGCGTTTTGGCGGCGGCAAGGGCCTGAGCCTGACGGCTGTGGTCCTGATCGTCGGCATTGGCTGGCTGACCGGCCAGGACCCGCTGCAGATCCTCGGCCAACTCACCGGCCAGATGGACCAGGCGCCCCAGGTCAGCACCCAGCCGCGCCAGGCGCCGCCGGCCAACGACGAGCAAGCCGATTTTGTCCGCGCGGTGCTGGGCGATACCGAAGACACCTGGGGCCAGGTGTTCAAGGAAAACGGCCTGGCCTACCAGAACCCGAAACTGATCCTGTTCCGTGGCCGGGTCAATTCCGCCTGCGGCGGTGCCACCTCGGCCAGCGGCCCGTTCTATTGCCCGGCCGACCAGCAGGTGTACCTGGACCTGGATTTCTTCCGCGAAATGTCCCAACGCTTCCAGGCCGCCGGTGATTTTGCCCAGGCGTATGTGATCGCCCACGAAGTCGGGCACCACGTGCAGACGCTGCTCGGGATCTCGGCCAAGATCCAGGCCGCACGCCAGCAAGGCCGGCAGATGCAGGGCGACGGCGGCCTGCTGGTGCGCCAGGAACTGCAAGCCGACTGTTTCGCCGGCGTGTGGGCCAACCGCGCGCAAAAGCGCCTCAACTGGCTGGAGCCCGGCGATATCGAAGAAGCCCTGAATGCGGCCAACGCCATTGGCGATGACCGCCTGCAGCAACAGGGTCAAGGCCGCGTGGTGCCCGACTCGTTTACCCACGGCACCTCGGCGCAGCGGGTGCGCTGGTTCAAGACCGGCTTCGGCCAGGGCCAGATCACTCAATGCGACACCTTCGGGGCCAAGAGTCTTTAGATGAATAGACGATGGGGATGGCTGCTGGGCTTGTTAGTGTCGTGCTCAACTTTGGCTGCCGAACACGGCGTCAAGGTGGTCAGCCCCGATCGCTTTCACTTGGCGTCCGGCGATCTGAGCCTGGGCCTGAGCCAGGACTGGCGCCAGCCGTTGCCCGACGTCACTCGCGCGCTGATCATCGTGCACGGTCGCCTGCGGAATGCGCAGACTTACCTGCAAAGTGGTGTCGAGGCCGCCGCGCGGGCCGGGCTTGGCAGCACGACGCTGGTCATTGCGCCGCAATTTCTGAATGCGTCCGACGTCAAGCGAAACCACTTGGATGACCAGCTACTGCACTGGAAAGGCAACGACTGGATGGCCGGCGAGCCGTCCATCGGCCCTGGCCAAGTCAGTTCCTACGCCGCCCTCGACGAGATCATCGAGTACCTGGGCAACCGCAAGCGCTTCCCGGCGCTGAAGGAAATCGTGGTGGCCGGGCATTCCGGCGGTGGCCAGGTCGTGCAGCGTTTCGCACTCCTCGGCCATGACCACCCGACCCTGCAAACCGAAGGCATCCAACTGCGTTACGTGGTGGCCAACCCATCGTCCTACGCCTACTTCAGCCCCGTGCGCCCGGTGACGTTCGACGCCGCGAGTTGCCCGGGTTTCAACGACTGGAAGTACGGCCTGCAGCACCTGCCGGCCTACGCCAAAGGCCAGAGCGCGGAGCGGTTGGAACAGGCCTACGTGTCACGGGATATCACCTACCTGCTGGGCCAGCAGGACACCGACCCCAACCACCCGGCGCTGGATAAAAGCTGCGAAGCCGAAGCGCAGGGCGCGTATCGACTGATTCGCGGGCACGACTATTTCGACGACCTCCAGCAGCGCCATCCGCAGTTGCACCAGACGCTGGTGGAAGTGCCGGGGGTGGGGCATAACGGCGACGGGATGTTTACGTCGCCTGAGGGGCAGAAGGTGTTGTTCGCGAAATAACGGACGAAACCCAATGAAAAGGCGGAAGGTGCCTGGGCTAGATCAGCCGGCGCAGCGCCATGCAATCCTCGGCGTGCCAATCCGCCAACTCCGGCCATGGGTTCTGTGGCACGTTCACCAACACCGTCTTCGCCCCCGCTGCCCGACCGCAATCCAGGTCGAAGCGGTAATCGCCCACCATCACCATCTGGCTCGGCGGTACGTCCCAGGCGGCGGCCAGTTTCAGCAGGCCACCGGGATCGGGCTTGGGCGGCGCATCATCACGGCCCAGTACATCGTCGACGGCAAAGCAGTCCGCCAGGCCGATCGCCTCCAACGTGACATGCGCCAGTTCCCGCGCATTGCGGGTCAGGATGCCCAGTCGATAACCCCGCGCGGCCAGCTCGCGGACCAGCTCCACTGCACCGTCGGCGGCGACCGAGCCCAGGGCCAGTTCGCGCTCATGCTCCAGCAGCCAGGCGTGCTTGGCGGCAGCTACGTCGTGGGGCAACGCGGCAAGGTGAGTGAGGATGTCGTCCTCGGGGGGAATCCCCAGGGCTACGCGAATGGCGGCAAAGTCATGCACGGCCACCGTGAGGGTGCCGTCCATGTCGAAGACCCAATGTTTAATGTCCGCCAGGTTCATGCCCAATCCTTGCGATGACGAATCAAGCCTTCCTGGGTCACCGACGCCACCAGTTGCCCGGCGCGGTTGTACACGCTGCCGCGGGAGAACCCACGGGAGTTGCCGGCCCACGGGCTGTCCATGGCGTAGAGCAGCCAGTCATCGGCGCGCAGGTCGGCGTGGAACCACAGCGCATGGTCGAGGCTGGCGACCTGCATGTCGGTCTGCCACACGGTCTTGCCGTGGGGCAGCAGCGAGGTGGTCAGCAGGCCGAAGTCCGAGGCGTAGGCCAGCAGGTATTTATGCAGCGCCGGGGTATCGGCCAAAGCGCCGTCGGCGCGGAACCACACGTACTTGACCGGGTCGGACGGCTGCGGGTTGAACGGGTCTTTTTCGGTGACCGGGCGCACTTCGATCGGCTTGGGGCACAGCAGCTTTTCACGCATGTGTTCAGGGATCAGGTGCGCGCGCTGTTTGGTCAGCTCAAGCTCGGACGGCAGGTTTTCCGGGCCAACCACCACCGGCATGCTGGTCTGGTGCTCGAAGCCGGCTTCGTCGTACTGGAACGAGGCGCTGCAGGTGAAGATCGGGTGGCCTTTCTGAATTGCCGTGACCCGGCGCGTGCTGAAACTGCCGCCATCGCGCACGCGGTCCACCGAGTACACCACCGGCAAGGCGGCATCGCCGGGGCGCAGGAAATAACCGTGCAGGGAATGCACGTGACGCAAGTCTTCTACGGTCTGGCTGGCGGCCGACAACGACTGGCCCAGCACTTGGCCGCCGAACAGTTGACGAAAACCCAGGTCCTGGCTGCGGCCGCGAAAGAGGTTTTCCTCGATCGGCTCCAGGGTCAGCAGGTCCACCAGATCTTCCAATACTTGGCTCATTCAAACTCTCCTCAGAGCAAAACGGTATCTATCTGTAGGAACGAGCTCGCTCGCGAAGGTCGTTCACGCTGACGCAGCGCTTCTGGGGTATCGCGGCGCTTTGGCGTTTTTCGCGAGCAAACTCGCTCCTACAAGGGGTCTATTGAGCATGACCGCCTGCTTATCCGTGCAACGTGTCCAACCATTGGGCGCGGGTGATGCGGTACAAAACATGGGCTCGCAGCGGGTCATCGACTGCGACCTTGGGGTGTTCAAAATCTGCCTGCGGATCGTAATGCATACCGATGGCCTGCATGACTTTTTGTGATGGCAGATTGGCTTCAGTGGCAAAGGCGACGATTTCGTCCAGTTGCAGACGGTCGAAACCGCAACGCAGCGCTGTCCATGCCGCCTCGCTGGCGTAACCCAGGCCCCAATGCTCACGGCCCAGGCGCCAGCAGATTTCCACCGCCGGGGTGAAGCCCGCTTCAAAGCTGACATTCTGCAGCCCGGTCAGGCCGATGAGTTCACCGGTGTCCTTGCGTTGCAAGGCCCACAGGCCAAAGCCGTATTCGGCAAAATGGCCGCGTATCCGACCGATCAACGCCGCACTTTCCAGGCGGTCCAGCAGCGCCGGGAAATAGCGCATCACCTGCGGGTCGGCGCACATCTGCGCAAACGCCGACAGGTCGCTGTCGCGCCATTGGCGCAGCACCAGGCGTGCACTTTCCAATTCCAGTATCGGCTCCATGGGGGCCCTCTCTTGCCGTGTGCGTGAGTGTACAGCGCTGTTAAGATCCTTCGCAGACTCCTGTCAGAAAATCCCATGCCTTTGCCATTGATCTACCACGATGACTACAGCCCTGAATTCCCGGCAGACCACCGGTTCCCCATGGACAAGTTCCGCCTGTTGCGTGACCACCTGGTGTCCAGCGGACTGACCCAGGACAGCCAGTTGCTGCGCCCGGCGTTGTGCCCCGCGGAGATTCTGGCCCTGGCCCATGAACCTGGGTATATCGAGCGCTACATGAGCGGCGAATTGTCCCGCGAAGACCAGCGCCGCCTCGGCCTGCCCTGGAGCGAAGCCCTGGCCCGGCGCACGGTGCGCGCGGTCGGCGGCTCGCTGCTGGCGGCCGAACAGGCGCTGGAACACGGCCTGGCCTGCCACCTGGCCGGCGGCACCCATCACGCCCATTACGATTACCCGGCGGGCTTTTGCATCTTCAATGACCTGGCGGTGATCAGCCATTACCTGCTGGCCAGCGGCCGGGTCAGCCGCGTGCTGATCTTCGATTGCGACGTGCACCAGGGCGACGGCACCGCGCGCATCCTGCACGACACGCCGGACGCGATCACCGTGTCGCTGCACTGCGAAAAGAACTTCCCCGCGCGCAAGGCCCAGAGCGACTGGGACATCCCCCTGCCCATGGGCATGGGCGATGCCGACTACCTCAAGGTGGTGGACGACGCGCTCAATTACCTGCTGCCGCTGTACCAGCCCGACCTGGTGCTGTACGACGCCGGCGTCGATGTGCATAAGGATGACGCCCTCGGCTACCTCAAGCTGACAGACGCAGGCGTCGCCGCCCGCGACGAAAGCGTGATGCGCCACTGTCTGGGCCGCGACATTGCGGTGATGGGCGTGATCGGCGGCGGCTACAGCAAGGACCGCCCTGCCCTGGCCCGCCGCCACGGCATCCTGCACCACAGCGCCCAGCGGGTGTGGACGTCATCAGGTTGTCATTGAAGTGTGAGCGTTACCCACAATGCCTGTGGAACGGCCTGTGGATAAGTTGAGCGTAAGCGTCTGAAAGCGAGTCGCTGCATGGCTTGTAGGAAGGTGTACATTTTTTGATCAGGCAGCTGCGCCGTCGTCGGGTAGAATGCTCGGCCTATTCACCTCACCGTAGCCCTGCCCATGCCTCAGACCGCTCCTCAACACGTCACCATCATCGGCGGTGGCCCCGCCGGGCTGATGGCCGCCGAAGTCTTGAGCCTGGCGGGAGCACGGGTGGACCTCTACGACGGCATGCCCTCGGTGGGACGCAAGTTCCTGCTGGCGGGCGTGGGCGGCATGAACATCACCCACTCCGAAGCCTACCCGGCGTTCCTGTCCCGCTATGCCGAACGCGCACCGCAGATGGCGCCGTTGTTACGTGGGTTTGGTGCCGAAGCCTTGTGCGAATGGATCCATGGTTTGGGCATCCAGACCTTTGTCGGCACCTCAGGCCGGGTATTTCCTACCGACATGAAAGCCGCGCCGCTGTTGCGTGCCTGGCTCAAGCGCCTGCGCGACCAGGGCGTGGTTATCCACACCCGGCATCGTTGGACCGGCTGGAATGCCGAAGGTGATTTACTTATCCACAGCCCGGACGGCGAAAAAACCATCCACAGCGATGCCGTGTTGCTGGCCCTCGGCGGCGGCAGTTGGTCGCGCCTCGGCTCCGATGGCGCCTGGCGCCAACGGCTGGAAGACAGAGGCGTGGCCTGCGCGCCGTTACAGCCGAGTAATTGTGGCTTCGAGGTGTCGGCCTGGAGCGAACTGATGGTCAGCAAATTCGCCGGTGCACCGCTGAAAAACGTCGCCATCGGCTTGGCAGACGACAAACCTCGCCTGGGCGAATGCGTGATCACCGCGACCGGCATCGAGGGCAGCCTGATCTACGCGCTGTCGGCGCCGATTCGAGAAGCGATCAACCGCGACGGCGCGGCTACCGTACACATCGACCTGCTGCCGAGCAAGCCACTGGACAAGGTCCAGGCTGCCTTGGCCAAGCCGCGTGGCTCGCGCTCGATAAGCAAGCATCTGCACAGTCAGTTGGGGTTGGATGGGGTGAAGGCGGCGCTATTGCGCGAGCTGGCACCGGCGGGTCACTTCAATGATCCGGCGCAGTTAGCGCTGGCGATCAAGGCCTTGCCGTTGACGCTGGTGAAGACGCGGCCAATGGACGAGGCGATCAGCACCGCCGGCGGTGTGCCGTTTGAAGCGCTGGATGAGCGCCTGATGCTCAAGCAATTGCCAGGGGTGTTCTGCGCGGGGGAGATGCTGGACTGGGAAGCGCCGACCGGCGGGTATTTGCTGACCGGGTGTTTTGCCAGTGGCAGAGCCGCCGGGCGCGGCATGCTGGAATGGTTGAACACTAGAGATTTGCGGTGAGCTCAAGTCCGCTATCGGGAGCAAGCCCCCTCCCACAGTTTTGATTTGTGAATACATTCAAAATGTGGGAGGGGGCTTGCTCCCGATAGGGCATCAGCCAAGCCGCAACATCACTTCTTCTTACGCGGCCCAGTGTTGAACACCGGCACCTTGCGCACCGGCTTGATCGACGGCTCCGCCGGTGCCACTTCACCACTGTCCACCCACTTGCCCAGGTTGCGCTTACCGCCTCCGCCGGACGTTTTAGGCTTCTTCGGCTTTTTCGGTTTCTTCACCACTTGCCCGCTGGCATCGGTGTCCGGCACGCGGTGCTCCGGTTCGAAATCCGGCTCCATCTTGCGGGTCAAGGTCTGACGCGTGAGCATCTCGATGGCCGAGAGCATGTTGACTTCGTCGGCGCACACCAGGGAAATCGCCTCGCCGGTGTTGCCCGCGCGGCCGGTACGACCGATACGGTGGATGTAGTCCTCGGCCACAATCGGCAGGTCGAAGTTGACCACCAGCGGCAGGTCTTCGATATCCAGGCCACGGGCCGCCACGTCGGTGGCCACCAGGATCTGCACGTCGCTCGACTTGAAGCGGTCCAGCGCCCGCTGGCGGGTCGCCTGGGGTTTGTCGCCGTGGATGCCGTCGGCATTGATGCCCAGGCCCTGCAACTTATCCACCAACGCGTCCACGCCGTTACGGGTCTTGGCGAACACCAGCACCTGTTTCCAGCGGCCCTTGCGCATCAGGTGCACAAACAGCTCCGGCTTGCGCTTCTTGTCCACCGGTACCACCCATTGCTTGACGGTGTTGGCGGCGACATTGCGCGGGCTGACTTCGATGCTCAGCGGGTCGTTGAGCATCTGCCCGGCGAGCGTGCGGATGTCATCGGAGAAGGTCGCGGAGAACAGTAAAGTCTGGCGCTTTTTCGGCAGCATGCGGTAGATGTTCGCCAGTTCTTCGGAGAAGCCCAGGTCGAGCATGCGGTCGGCTTCATCCAGCACCAGGGTTTGCAGCTGATTGAGTTTCAGCGCGTTCTGGCGGAACAGGTCGATCAGGCGGCCAGGCGTGGCGACCAGTATGTCAACGCCTTTGCGCAGCTTCATCATCTGCGGGTTGATGCTCACGCCGCCGTACACCGCGTACGTGGTCAGCGGCAGGTGTTGGGCGTACTCGGCGACGCTGGCGTGCACCTGCTCGGCCAATTCGCGGGTCGGGCACAGGATCAGCGCGCGCGCCGAGTTGGCGGCGACTTTCGGCCCTTCCATGGTCAGCAGTTGCAGGAGCGGCACGGCGAAAGCGGCGGTCTTGCCGGTGCCGGTCTGGGCGGCGGCCATCAGGTCGCGGCCGGCCAGCACCGCCGGAATGGCTTGCGCCTGCACCGGCGTCGGAGTCTGGTAGCCGAGCGTCTCAAGGGCGCGCTGCAAGGGTTCGATCAGGCCAAGGGTGGCGAAAGTCATGTGTTTACCGTAGGAAAAATTCAGCGCAAGGGCGTAATGCGCGGCAGTTTACCTTATTTCCAGCTTGGGCTTTCGCCACTGGGGCAGGCTGATCAACAGCACGGCGCTGATGATCACCAGCATCGCCAGGGACTCTTCCAGGCCGATGGTCTCGCCGATGAACACAATCCCCAGCAATACCGCCACCGCCGGGTTGACATAGGCATAGCTGGTCGCCGCCGCCGGACGCACGTGCTTGAGCAAGTACATATAGGCGTTGAAGGCGATGATCGAGCCAAATACCGCCAGGTACGCCAGCGCCAGCCAGCCCTCCAGCGGCGGCATGGCCTGCAGGTGTTCACCGGTGAGCGCGCTGGCGATCAACAGGGTCACGCCAGCCACCAGCATTTCCGCGGAGCTGGCCATGGCGCCCGGCGGCAACGGCAGGCGTCGACTCCACACCGATCCGAATGCCCACGAAGCCGCCGCAAACAACAGCAACGCCGCGCCCATCGGGCTCGATTGCAAGGTGCTGCCCATGTTGAGCATGGCGATACCGACCATCCCCAGGATCACCCCGGCCCATTCCAGACGGGTATTACGCGCGCCCCAGAAATAACCACAGAGCAAGGTGAACAACGGCACGGTCGCCACCGCCAGCGCCGCCACGCCGGATGACACGCCGGTGTGCTCAGCCACACTCACGGCGCCATTGCCGAACGTCAGCAGCAAAATGCCGATCTTGGTCGCGGCCTTCCACTGCTGCCACGTCGGCGCAGGGGCGCCACGCCAGCGCAAAAAGCCATACATCGCAGCCCCGGCGAGCAGAAAGCGGATCCCGCCCAGCATCAACGGCGGCCAGTACGCCACACCGATACGAATCACTAGGTAGGTAGAACCCCAGATCACATACAACGCAAAAAAGGCGGCGATCAACGGTAAGGAAAAGCGACGTGGGCCAGGCATTGGGCAGCTCTGCGGCAGAAAAAAAGAGAGGCTTATTCTAAAAAGACATGTGCATAAACATAAGCTACAAAACCTGTTTAAACCGCCCATACACTTTTCAAAGCATGGTTGTAAGGGCTATAAACCGTGCTTTCGAAAGCCACCTGACGCTGGAGCCTTTTCATGGACAAATACGACCGCATGCTCCTCAGCGCCCTGCTCGAAGACGGCCGCGCGTCCTACGCGCAACTGGCGCGCACGGTCAACCTCTCGGCCCCGGCGGTTGCCGAGCGCGTGGCCAAGTTGGAAGCCAGCGGCGTGATCACCGGCTACCAGGCCAAGGTCGACCTGTCCAAAGTCGGCCTGCCGATCCAATGCCTGATTGAACTGAGGCTGACCAACCATGGCAGCCAGAAGGTGTACGACGCGCTGGCCGAAATCCCCGAACTGACCGAATGCCACCGGGTCACGGGCGATCCGTGCGTGATCATGCAGGCGGCGGTGGGCTCGATGCCGGAGCTGGAAAATCTGATCAACCGGATTGCGAAGTTCGGGTTCAGCAAGACCTCGATCATTTTGTCGAGCGCGATAGAGCGGCGGGTGCCGTTGGGGCAATTGGAAGGAAATGGGAAGAGTGGCGGCTGATCTACCACCATCGGGAGCAAGCCCCCTCCCACCTCAGAACCCGCGATGCTTCTTCAAATGCTCATTGATCTTCGCCGCCGGCACTTTCTGCAAGGTGCACAGCAGGTCATGGGACAGCTCGCGCAAGCCATGGGTGCGACGCAGTTGCTCAGCCAGGTACGCCGTCAGGTTGGCCGCCATTTCCGCATCCGCCATCGCCCGGTGAGCCTTGCCGGTATGAGGCAGTTGAGCGAAGGCATTCAACGTGCCGAGCTTGTGGTTGGGTGCCGAAGGCATCAGGCGGCGGGCCAGCAGCAGGGAGCAGGCGAATTTCTGCAGGCGGGTGCGGCGGATCAGGCCCAGTTCGAAATCCCAGAACTTCTGGTCGAACGCGGCGTTGTGCGCCAGCAGTGGTGTGGTGCCGACGAATTCGTTGACCTCATTCATCACCCGTTCGGCCGGCGGGGCGCTGCGCAGCATGGCGTTGCTGATGCCGGTGAGTTGCTCGATAAAGCCCGGCACGCGCACACCGGCGTTCATCAGGCTCTGGTAGCGGTCCACAATCTGGCCACGTTCGAGGATGACCACCGCGATTTCCGTGGCCCGGCAGTGGCTGCTCGGGGTGATGCCGGTGGTTTCAAAGTCGATGACCGCTATACGTTCCAAACCTGTTCCAACTCCGTCTAAACATCTATTTGAGCAGCAAAGCGCCTTCGATCGGCACGTAGCGGCTGGCGGCGCGTATCAATGAGTTGGCCGTCAGCCCCGGTACACCGTAGGCCACGGCTTCGACGCCGTGCTTGCTGATGATGCGGTCGAGCAGCATGTCAAAGTCACCGTCGCCGGAGGCCAGCACGATTTCGTCGACGTGATCGGCGGCATCCATGATGTCGAGGGTGATGCCCACGTCCCAGTCGCCTTTGGCCGAGCCGTCGCTGCGCTGGATATAGGGTTTGAGTTTTACCGTGAACCCCAGGTTGCGCAGGATCTGCTGGAACTGCTGCTGCTTGCTGTCGCCGCGGTCGATGGCATAGGCGTAGGCTTCGACGATCTGCCCGCGCGAGCTGATGTCAGCCCACAGGGCCGCGTAATTGAAGTGGCAGCCATAGGCCTGGCGAACGGTGTAGTAGAGGTTTTGAACATCGGCGAACACTGCAATTTTCTTCACCGCACTTCCTCATGACAGCCAGGCGCCAAGGCCCGGAAAGGGTGCCAGTATGCCAGCCGCGAGAAAGTTTCCGGGAAAAATCAGATCGGAGCGGCCAGCCGCCCCGATCTGGCTGTGGTCAGACGAAGGAATCGTCGTCGTCGAAAGACGAGGAATTGTCGGAATAATCGCTGTCCGCGAAGTTGTCGGCATTGTTGCTGCCCCAACTGTCATTGCCGGCGAACTTCTGATCGTCGTTGCCCCAGTTACTGTTGTCACTGGCCGGCGCCGGCACTTCGCGGATGATTTCTTCCACCACTTGCGGCTGTTGCGAGTTGTGGTTGAACAGGCTGCTGATGCCTTCGGCCAGCATCACACCACCGGCTACGCCCGCGGCGGTTTTCAGCGCGCCACCGAGGAAGCCACTGCCAATCGGCGCGGCGGGCTGTTGTGGTTGCTGATAGTTCTGCTGCGGGGCGCCATAGTTCTGCTGCGGTGCCGGCTGGCCGAACGAAGGCCTGCCCGGTTCACGCCAGCCGCCGCCGGAAGAGGCCGGCGCGCTCTGGGTGGGTTGGGCGTCTCGGGAGCCGCCGCCAAAGATACTCGACAGAAAACCACCACTGGCAGGCGCCGGTTGTGCCGCCTGGGACTTGGCCCGCTGCAGCTCATCCTGCAATTGCTGGATTTGTTGGGCCTGTTGTTTGTTCTGCGCGTCCAGGCTCTTGAGCGCGTGTTCCTGCACCAGGATCGATTGGGTCATGTAATACCCAGCCGCTGGTTGGCGAGACATATGCTCCTTGATCCGTGCTTCTGCTTGCGCATCGCGGGGGGCTGAGTCCGTTTCGGCTTGTTGCAACCGTGAAAACAGTCCGTCGATCAGGGTTTGCTCTTCGCTGTTCATGGCGACCTCGTTAGATTGCCGGTAGAAATCGTGGTCCCGCCTGGGCTCAGGTCGGGTACGCGCCTAGTTATGGGGGTGTTACCAGTTGTTTCAATGGTCTTTACTCAAGGTTTACGTTTGCGTCCCTGCGACCCTGATCGGTTAAAGTGTCGCCCTTGCTTCCTGGCCTGCGATGAACCTGATGAATCCGTTAGACGTACTGCGCGACTCTTTCCGTTTTACCCAGCGCAACCTGGGCGCCATCGTCCAGCTGTGCCTGCCGCTGGTGATCCTTGAAGCCCTGCTGCAACAGGTACTCGACCACACGCTCGGCCCGGACGCGTTCCCCGGCTACAGCGTGGTGGTGGGGTTGCTGGTGTACCCGCTGTATACCGGCGCGCTGATCCTGTTTCTCGACGCGCGCACCCGTGGCGAGTCGCCGCGCACCAAGGACGTGTGGGCCATGGCCCTGGCCCTGTGGCCGCGTTTTGCGCTACTGACGGCCATGAGCACGCTGCTGATATTGCTCGGCCTGTCGCTGTATTTCCTGCCGGGCCTGTGGCTGATGGTGGTGCTGGCGTTTGCCGAGTACCTGCTGGTGCTGCGCGGCATGTCGGCGCTGGAGGCGATGAAGGAAAGTTTCCGCCTGACCCGTGGGCATTTCTGGCGAATCCTGGTGTGCCTGCTGTGTGTGATGACCCCGTTGTGGCTGCTCAAGGGCGCCAGCGTGGCGGCGTATCCCGAGCCGGCGCCGCTGATCGGCGTGCTGATCGACAGCGCCCACAGCTTCCTGCAACTGTTCACCAGCGTGGTGCTGTTCCGTTTATTCATGCTGATCGGTGGCGATGCCGACGTGCGGTGATATGCTCCCCCCCACTCCTGACACGCTATAAGCCGAGCCGATGACCCGTTTATTGCGCATCACCCTGCTGGGCCTGCTGATCGTCGCAGGCCTGCTGACGGCCCTGATCTACAGCCTCACCTGGCGCCCCGCCGCCAAGGAAACCCTGCCAGTGAGCTGCGTCGCGCCCCGTGCGCCGACCCTGCTGCCTGGGCAGGCGCTCAAGGTCATGACCTGGAACGTGCAATACCTGGCCGGCAAGAACTACGTGTTCTGGTACGACACCGCCGACGGCAGCGGCCCGGACGAGCGCCCCACCGTGGAAGACATGGCCGCCAGCCTCGACGAAGTGGCGCGGGTGATTCGCGACGAACAACCCGACATCCTGTTGCTGCAGGAACTCGACGAAAACGCCAAGCCGTCCCACTACCAGGACCAGCTCGCGCTGTTGCAAGAGCGCCTGGTCGACCTCTACCCCTGCAGCGCCCAGACCTTCGACTGGAAAGCCGACTTCGTCCCCGACCACCATATCTTCGGCAGCGTCGGCCGCAAGCTGGCGACCCTGAGCCGCTACCAGATCGAGCACGCCGAGCGCCTGCAATTGCCGGCACCGGACGCCAACTTCATCAGTCGCCAGTTCCAACCCAAGCCCGCCCTGTTGCTCACCTACCTTCCCCTGAGCGACGGCGGCCAACTGGCGGTGCTCAACACCCGTTTCGACGGCGACGCCCCCGGCCGCAGCGCCGTGCAGGAGCAGGTCGCCACCACGGTCAAGCTGCTGGATAAATTCGAAAGCCGAGGCACGCCCTGGTTGATCGGCGGCGACTTCAACCTCCTGCCCCTGGGCCAATTCCTGCGCCTGGACGCCAGCAAACGCGGGCGCTATTCGCCGGACAGCGAACTGCACCTGTTGTGGGACAAGTACCCGATGATCCCGAGCAACAGCGAATCCAGCGGCATTGATCGCGAGAAATGGCTGACCCACTTCCCCAACGCCCCGAGCATCGACGGCCCGGATCGCACCCTGGATTACCTGTTCTACAGTTCCCGGATCAAACGCATCGAAGCCAAAGTGCGCCAGGACGACACACTGCGCATCTCCAACCATCTGCCGGTGATTGCGCGCTTCCTGCTGCCGGCTGCGCAGTAGGGTTTTCAGCCTGTTCCGACATACTTATCAGCCGCTTCCCATCGCCATTCCGACGGCAACTGACAGTAACTTCGTATTTTCCGCGTGATCGGCTTTTAACGGTTGCTCCCGCCCATTTTGCTGACTTAGGTTCCTCGTCAACGCTAACAATGACGAGGCAATGCCCATGCCAGGAAAACCCGCCGCGCGCGTTTCAGACCCCACCACCTGCCCCGTCCCCGGACACGGCACCAACCCCATCGCCAGCGGCTCGCCCGACGTCTTTTTCGACGGCCTCCCCGCCGCCCGAGTCGGCGATACCTGCACCTGCGGCCAAGCCCTCAGCGGCGAATTCGTCTCCACGGTGTTTATCAACGGCCGCAACGCCATGACCCTGGACGGCACCACCGACCACGGCGGCGTCGTGATCGGCGGTTCAGGCAGCGTCATCATCGGCAACACCCACACCCCCGCGCCGTTTATTCCGCCCTTGCCGATTGTTGGCGAGGCGCTCGTCGAGTTCAAAGCGAGGAATACCCGAACGGGTGAGCCGATCGCCCAACACGCCTACGAACTCGAAACCGCTGAAGGCCACACCGTAAAAGGCCAGACCGACGCCCAAGGCATGACCCAAAGCCTCACCACCTTCCAGCCTGACCTCGCGGTCGTGCGCTGGACGAACTGAGTCTCAAGGAAGCCTCCGATGACCGACCAATGCATTGCCCCACACGAACTGGACCTCAAAAAACTCTGGGACAGCACCTGCGAACTGTCCGCCTGCAAACGCACCACCAGTCACGATGGCAGAAACCCGAAAATCACCATCGAAGTGCCGATACTGACCTGCAGTTGCCTATGGCACAGGTTTCAAAAAGAAGCCGAAGAGTGGATCGCCCCCGGCGGCGTTTGTGTCGAAGCAGGTGGGGTGTGGGTTGTTGCATGCCACGAAATTGCAAGAAGGCATCGCAATGGAAAAAGAGGCGCATCGAAAATTACGAGAAACACCATCTGAAACACTCTATGAGGGGTTTGGATTTAAATTCAGTCGAATCGACCCCAAGGTTTGGGAGGACGTTGAAAAAGCCAGGTCCGAAAATCCGCTACCCACTACGGATATCACTTTAGGGGATAACCAGCGCTCTCTGGTGCAGGCGCAATTGGACTATGTATATGAGATGTTGGCATTGGGTAACACCGCGCTGTTTCTGGATGTTTATCCGTTGCACCGGTTTTTTATGGTGCGAGGATATAAGGAAATGGAACAGTGCATAGGAATCCGGGAAAAAATAGCCAACCATGTGATATGGCCGATAAAAGACCGGGTAAACTTCGGAACTCCCCACCAAGAAGTCCTTGATACATTTGAAGCCATTGAATCAGGAAATATCGCAGAAAGCGTTAACCACATGGCGACTCACGAACAAATCAATATCCTGCAACCAGCAATGTACGATGACGCACATTTCGCGTCACTTATATGGGGCACACATGCATCGGACAAATTATCAGTCGTTACCGGTTTGTTGTCTGGCGTTCCTGAAGGCATACAACTCACCTTAGCCAGTCAATGCAGAGTTTCGGACGAACGAAGTGTTTCCTTCAGTACTAATCCACTGTCCAATCTTGCTAATAAAAATCAACGAATGGAGTTCGTACTGCGAGCTGCCGCACAATTCAACAACCTTCTTAAATATCCCGCGAGCAGAAGCCAGCTGGAAAAATCCATTGCAAATATTGCCGATGGAACCGGAGTCCGCCCGTGAGCCGATCAAATAGACAGCGGCTGTTTTTTCTGACACTGGCAGTTTTTATCACAGTTAGTCTTAGTTTTTTGAATTCACCTTGGAGTAGCAAGACTCTATCGGTGCATATTGGAAAACCTTACACCGAAGTTATTAATGATTCGACATTTTCGGTAAGCCGCAACACCGCGATCTATCCTGGTGACCCAAGCGATGAAAAAGACCCACCCTACCCGGCCTCAACATGGGTCCGCACCCCTACAATTATTGAGTTTGACGACCCTGACTACGGATTCACCCTGCCTGAAACGATATTTGGGGCAGTAACTTATAAGGACCTTAGGGTTTCAACAATTACAACATCGCCAATGTCAGAAAGCTCACATTTTACAGAGGCTATCCTGCGCCTGACGGAAGTACAGAAAACACTTAAAAACCGTGACTGGAAACTCCAGAAAAAAGACAAAAACGGATGGTTCAAACTTGAATCCGCCACACAACAAGAACAACTTCAGAAAACACTTTTCGACCAAGCCAGCAGTATCAGTTTATACATCCCCGGAAAATACAGCTTATTCCTGAGCATTAAATGCTTCGAGCACTGTAGTGAGCGCGATACGAAGATCGCAAAGTACCTGATCGACATCAGCATTGGGCGAGAACGCACTTAAAACAGCGGGATAAGCACTTCAACAGTGAGGGTGCATTTTAACGAGCAACCTATTAAAGCGTTCATTTTGATAACCCCCAGCCGGACCTCGCCATCGTGCGCTGGACGAGCTGAGCCTCAAGGAAGCCTCCCATGACCGACCAATGCATCACCCCACACGAACTGGACCTCAAAAAACTCTGGGACAGCACCTGCGAACTGTCCGCCTGCAAGCGCGTCACCAGCCACGATGGCAGAAACCCGAAGACCACCATCGTAGTGCCGATACTGACCTGTCGCTGCCTCTGGAAAAGGTTTCAAAAAGAAGCCGAAGAGTGGATCGCCCCCGGCGGCGTACTCATCGCCGACCCACTCGCCCGCAACCGCAGGATCAACGCGGCGTATGCGCAATTGTGGCTGGCGGATAACCGGTTTCAATGGGCGGGCTTGGCGGCGTTTGCGTCGAAGCAGGTGGGGTGCGGGTTGTTGCATGCCGTCACGCTGGATGAACGCATCGAAGCGGAAAAAAAGGCTTATCAACAACTCAAAGAAAAAGCGCCCCAAGACCTGCTTGACCGCCGGAGGCTCAGCAACATCCGCCCAAAATCCGAAGAATGGCACGCGTGGGACCAGGCCAGACAACAGAACCCGGTTCCTCTGACGAGCAACCCACTGCTGGGTGGCGCGGTTACGACGTTGCAGGAAGAGTTGAAGTACGTTCATGAAATGCTGGCACTGGGGAATACGGCGCTGTTTCTGGATGTTTATCCGTTGCATCGGTTCTATATGGTGCGGGGATTTAAAGAGATGGAAGAGTGTATACGCAACCGTGACGTACTAAAAAACGAAGTAATTTGGCCAATTGCAGACAAAGTTCAATTTGGCATCGTCCAGCAGGAAATCATTCAAGCTTTTTTAAAAATCGAGCAAGGTAAAATCCATGAAAGTGTCTACGACATGGCATGGCATGAGCAACTAAATATTCTCCAACCTGCAATGTATGATGTAGAACGCTTTGCGTTACTAATGAGAGGAACTCAGACGGGCGATATAATTTCGGTAGTAACCGGCCTACTTTCAGGGTTATCCGAAGAAATACAACTGACTTTAGCAAGTCAATGCAAGGTAACTGACGATAAAAAAATCAGTTTCAGCCGAAACACAATTTCCGACTTGTCGGACAAAAGTCAGCGCATGAATTTTGTGACGCGAGCAGCAATACAATTTGACATCCTGCTTAAAAATCCAATTGCTCACGAGCAATTAAAAGCTTCCATTACAAAAATTGCCAACGGCGAGGGAGTAGAGTAATGCGCAAATTAATTTTAGGCATTTCACTCATAACATTGGTCACCCTAATATTTTATCTAAACTACAGCATCCAAAAAATCAGCACCATTTCATTACACGTAGGAAAATCCTATGCAGATATCCTTCGAGACTCTACATTCCCAGTAAAATCTAAAACTGTAATTCGCCAAACGGAGCCTCCCGTAGAGGATTCAACCTGGATTACCAGCCCAGTCATTGTAAAGTTTGATGACCCTCAACATAGTTTCATCCTACCGCCAACAAAGTTATTAGCTGTAGGCTACAGCGAAGGAAAAGTAACAACATTCACCACTTCCCCGATGCTTGAAACCTTGCCTTTCGACCAGTTAATTCCATTACTAGACCATATTCAGCAGATGCTAAAAAAATCCGGATGGATACCAAGAGATGACCACGAAAATTACACTTGGATCAAGACAGGTAGCGAAGCAGACAGAATCGCACTACAAAGCTTATTGTTCAATAAAGCCGTAACCGCGACGCTTTTGGTACCTCGTAAATACAGCATGTCACTCATCGTCAAATGCTATGCACGCTGCAATGAACATGATCCGAATACGGCAAAATATCTAATTGATGTCAGTGTGGGAATGGATTTGAGAAACATATAAATGACAGCCCCTGATAATGCTCTGACAAACAAATATCAGCCCATAGGCTTTTTCAAATAACAGAAACCCCACTTAAATAGCCTACTTAAAAAATCAATCACTTGCGACCAATCAAGCGACCTCATTACAAAATCACTAACGAGAGAGAAAATAGAGCAATGCGTAAATTGTGCGTAGGCATATTACTCGCAATATTGGCCATCCTAACATTTCATCTAAACCGTGACTTCGGAAAAATCGGCGCCATCGCCTTACACGTAGGAAAACCCTACAAAGAGGTCCTTCGAGACTCAACATTCCCAGTAAAATCCAAGACTGTAATCCGCCAAACGACGCCTCCAGTAGAAGATTCAACCTGGATTACCAGCCCAGTCATTGTAAAGTTTGATGACCCTCAACATAGTTTCATCCTACCGCCAACAAAATTATTAGCTGTAGGCTACAGCGAAGGAAAAGTAACAACATTCACCACTTCCCCGATGCTTAAAACCTTGCCTTTCGACCAGTTAATTCCCTTACTAGACCATATTCAGCAGATGCTACGCCCGTTGCGATAAGCGTGATCCGAATACCGCGAGGTACCTAATCGATGTCAGTGTGGGAAGGGACTATAGCCACAGATAAACAATAACCCTCTCAACTCCCCCCTACTTACGCGGTTTGATCCGCGCCGTCGCCTCGGCCACCAGTGGGTCGTCCGGCCAATAATGCTTCGGATAGCGCCCCTTCAGGTCTTTCTTCACCTCGGCGTAGGTACTGCGCCAGAAGTTCGCCAGGTCCTGGGTCACTTGCACCGGCCGCCGCGCCGGCGACAACAGGTGCAGCTTCACCACTTGGCGCCCGCCGGCAATGCGTGGAGTGTCTGCCAGGCCGAACAATTCTTGCAGGCGCACGGCCAGGATCGGCGGTTGCTCGCTGTAGTCCAGGCGTACCGACGAGCCCGAGGGGACTTTGACATGGTGGGGGGCCAGTTCGTCCAGGCGCTGGGGCAGCGGCCAGGGCAGCAGGTTGTGCAGGTAGCTGGAGAGATCCAGGTTGGCGAAATGGCTCAGGCGCGAGACTTTACCCAGGTAGGGCATCAGCCAGTGTTCCAGGCCGGCGAGCAAGGCGCTGTCGCTGACGTCGGGCCATTCGCTGGTTTTGCCGGCGTCCAGTTGGCGCAGCAGCATCACGCGGGCCTGCCATTGGCGCAGTTCCGGGGTCCAGGGCAGCAGTTCCAGGCCTTTGCGGCGCACCAGGTTGACCAGCGCCTGGGTGCGCGCGGACTCGTCCAGGCCGATCAGCGGTTCGCGGCTGAGGACGAGTTCGCCGACTTTGCGCTGGCGTTCGGCGCGCAGTACGCCTTCGCGTTCGTCCCAATCCAGTTGGTCGACGTTGCGCACTTGCTCGGCGAGGACGCTATCGAACAGCGCCGGATCGAAATCCGTCGCCAGGTAGATGCGTTCTTCTCGCTGGCCCTGGCGACTGCCGAGGTCGGCGATCACCAGCCAGGGTTGTTTCATCAGGCTGTCGGCCTCGGCGAACAACGCGGCGCGGCCATTGGCCAGGCGGTATTCGGCGCCACCGGGGCGGCGTTGTTGGGCGACGCGGTCGGGGTAGGCCAGGGCGAGCAACGCGCCGAGCCAGCGCGGATGCTCTGGATCGGCGACCGGTTGAGTCGTCTTGCCGCGTAAATAGCCGCGATATTGCCGCGCCAGTTGCCGGGCCCGCTGCACGCCTCCTTGAGTGCCGCGTGCGCGCTCTTCGCCGGACAACAGCACCAGGCGACTGTGCAGATCCGCGCCGCCGCCGCGCAGGATATCGCGCTCCCCCAGCAACGCGGCGACATCACAGGCCGTGGCCGCCAGCCCCAGGTCCTGCCCGCGCAACAAGAGGTGGGCGATACGCGGATGCGCCGGCAATTCGGCCATTTTCTGGCCATGGGCAGTCAGGGTGTCGTCATTCAAGGCGCCCAGGCGTTGCAGCAAATCCTGCGCCTGGGCGTACGCGGCGGTCGGCGGCAGATCGAGCCACACCAGTTGCGCCGGCGTGACGCCCCAACGCGCCAACTGCAAGGCCAGCCCGGCGAGGTCGGCTGCGAGGATTTCCGCACTGCCGTAGGCGGCCAGGCCGTCATGCTGGTCTTCGGACCACAACCGATAACACACCCCCGGTTCCAGGCGCCCGGCCCGACCGGCACGCTGGGTGGCGCTGGCGCGGGAGATGCGCTGGGTGTCGAGGCGGGTCATGCCGCTGCCGGGGTCAAAACGCGGCACCCGCGCCAGCCCGGCATCGATCACCACGCGCACGCCGTCGATGGTCAGGCTGGTCTCGGCGATGTTGGTGGCCAGCACCACTTTGCGCTTGCCGGCGGGCGCCGGGTCGATGGCGGCACGTTGGGCGTTCAGGTCGAGCTCGCCATGCAATGGGCACAGCAGGACCTCATGGCGCTCGCCCAGGGCGTCGATCAGTTGCTGATGGACCCGCCGAATCTCCGCCTGCCCCGGCAGAAACACCAGCACGCTGCCGGTTTCGTCATGCAGAGCGTCGAGAATGGTCTGCACCACGCGCGGCTCGATAAACTCACCGGCCTGGTACGGGCGCCCCCAACGCATCTGCACCGGGAACATGCGCCCTTCGCTGCGCAGGATCGGCGCATCGTCCAGCAGGCTGGCCAGGCGCTCGCCTTCAAGGGTGGCGGACATCAGCAGGATTTTCAGCGGCTGCTCATCGCGAAACAGCTCGCGGCCATTCAGGCTCAGGGCCAGCGCCAGGTCGGCGTCGAGGCTGCGTTCGTGGAACTCGTCGAAAATCAGCAACCCCACGCCGTCCAGCGCCGGGTCGTCCTGCAGGCGGCGGGTGAGGATGCCTTCGGTGACCACTTCGATGCGGGTGTTGGGGCCGACTTTGCTGTCGAGGCGGATGCGATAGCCAACGGTTTCACCGACTTTTTCACCCAGCTCGCTGGCCAGCCGTTCGGCGGCGGCGCGGGCGGCCAGGCGGCGGGGTTCAAGCATCAGGATGGTCTGCCCGGCCAGCCACGGCTCATTCAACAAAGCCAAGGGCACGCGGGTGGTTTTACCGGCGCCGGGCGGCGCTTCCAGTACGGCTTCATGGCGATTCGCCAAGGCGTCACGCAAGGCGGGTAAAACATCATCGATCGGCAACGATTTCATACTGGCTCCAAAGCAGAACGGCGAGTATAACGGCGAACTGCTGGATGCCGGCGATGGTCTCTTGCAGACGCGGGCTGGCTCGCGAAAACCCCGAGAGCGCCGCGCACATTCAGGCGGCAGGCGTTATCGTTGAGGTCTTTGGCGAGCCAGCTCGCTCCTACAGTGCCCGACAGGAGATTTTCCATGCGTATCGCTTCCCGTGTCATCGGCGGTGTCCTCGCCGTCACCCTGCTTAGCCAACTGACGGCCTGCGGTTCGATTTTCTACCCCGACCGCCGTGGCCAGATCGACGGCAAGATCGACCCGACGATTGCGGTGCTCGATGCCGTGGGCCTGCTGTTCTATGTGATCCCGGGCCTGATCGCCTTCGGTGTCGACTTCGCCACTGGCGCGATTTATTTCGAGCCGGGCAAGACCGCCCAGGTCGCCCCGGAAAAACTCCACGAAGCCATCGGCGCCGACGGCAAGGTCGACAACGCCAAGCTGCAAAGCATCATCCAGAAAGAAACCGGCCGCACCCTGCCGCTGGACGACCCGCGCATGATCCAGTTCAAGGGCAGCGTGCAACAGTTGGCTGCTCTTGGCCTGCAACCCGCCGCCTAAGGACCCCCTATGACCAGCAGTCCCGAACACGCCAGGCTGTTGCGCCTGGCCACCCGCGCTTCAGTCGGCGTGGCCTCTGTGTTGATTATTACCAAGGCCATTGCCTGGTGGCTGAGCGGCTCGGTGAGCATGCTCGCCGGGTTGACCGACTCGCTGCTCGATGGCGTGACGTCGCTGCTGAACCTGATCGCGGTGCATTACGCCCTGCGCCCGGCCGATGACGATCACCGTTACGGCCATGGCAAGGCGGAATCGCTGGCCGGCATGGCGCAAGCCTTGTTCATCGCCGGCAGTGCGGTACTGATCGCGCTCCAGGCCTTGGAACGCATCAAACATCCCGAGCCGGTCGGCGCGCCGTGGTTGAGCATTGGGGTGATCATTTTGTCCCTGGCGCTGACCGTGGCCCTGCTGATCCTGCAACACCATGTGGTGCGGGAAACGGGATCGAGTGCGGTGCGTGCCGATTCACTGCACTACCGTTCAGACTTGCTGCTCAATGGCAGCATTCTGATTGCGCTGGTGGTGACGGGTTTCGGCTTCCATCAGGTGGACGCCTGGTTTGGCCTGGGCATCGCGGCCTATATCCTGTGGAGCGCCATCCAGATCGCCCGGGAAAGCTTTGCGGTGTTGATGGATGAAGAGCTGCCGCCGGACGTCAGCCAACACATGCTGGAATTGGCCCGTGGCGTGCCGGGGGTGCTGGGTGCCCACGATTTGCGCACGCGGATCTCCGGCAACCATTGGTTTGTGCAGTTGCACCTGGAATTGCCGGGGGAACTGACGCTGTCAGTGGCCCACGGCATCAGCGACCAGGCCGCCGATGCCATTCACGCTGCCTACCCGCGCGCCGAGGTGCTGGTGCACGCCGACCCGCTGGAAGTGCTCAACGAGGCCAAAGCCTAGTACTGCACCTGATAGCCGCGACTGCTCAGGCAGTTGCCCTGGGCCTGGCGGTAGGTTTGTACCACCGCCGGGTCGGGGGCGTAGGTGACGGCCTGCGGATCAAAACCGCTTTGCTGCACCGCCCAGCGATAACAGTCGTAACCGTCCTGCTGCACCTGGGCCGGTGACTGGCCATTGGCGGGATAGGCCACCACGTCATAGCCGTTGCCCTGGGGTGCAGGCTGCGGCGCGGGGACGGCCGCCGGCGGTTCCACCACCACATATTGCTGGGTGCTTTCTTCGTAGGCGTAGTAGGCGCCGGCGGCCAGGAACAACAGCGCACCGCCTACCCACACTTCGCGCGCATAGTCCGGCAAGTAATGCACACGGATGCCATACGGTGGCGCCACGACGACATAACGCGGCCCCTGGGGACGGTACCAGTAGCCGCCGGAGAAGAAATAGTCCTGGCCGCGATACGGCACACGGTAATTGCGGTCGGGGAAGCGGTCGACAACATAGCCGGGGCGATACTGCGGGCCTGGGCCCCAGCCATTGCCGTGTCCGTCGGGACGCCCTGGCCAACGGCGATCATCCGGGCGCGCGTTGCCGCCGGGACGCGAACCGGGGCCACCGGCTTCCCACTGCGGGTTGCCGTCGTTGCGGCGCGGGATGTCACGGTAGTTGCCTTGGCGCGGTTCCTGGGTCTGGCGCACGGTATCCGGGCGGCCCTGGATCGGCAGGTTGTTCGCAGGTTGTGGCTGGGGGGCCGGACGCGGCTGCTCATTGCCTTGGGGGCGGGCTTGCCATTGAGCGTTGCCGTTCTGGCCGCCGCGCTCGACCGGCTGATTCTGTGGACGTGGCTGATTCTGCGGGCGTGGTTGATTGTTCTCGGGACGCGGCGCGTTGTTCTCCGGCCGCCGTCCACCTTCAGGGCCCCGTTCATGTTGACCGCCGGCCCCTGGCGGCACTTGGCCCTCACGAGGTACGTTATCGCGTTCGTCGGCCATTACTTGTGCGCCGACACTGACCACCAACACACCAACACCTGCCATACGCCAGATGCGCTTCATGCTTTTCCTCACTGCGGTTTAGGGCATACACATGAGACTGGAAAAGCCTCGCCCGGTTCTGGGACAGGTTATCAGTCACGAGAACAATTTTCTGCGGCAAAAGAAAAGGGGTGACCCGTCGGCCACCCCTTGAGAACTTCGTCCTGGCTCAACGCTTTTGACGTTGGCTCACCTCACGCCGTCTTGTGGACAGTGTGCAGCCTGGAGGCCGACTCAACCCTGCTGGGGTGGCGGCCGCAGCGGGCCTGATTGGGCGAGCTGCTGTGGACTGTTGTCCAGGCGGTGATTCTGTTGATAAAGATACCTGCCATCGCCCGACAGATGATTGCGAAGATTGCGTCAATAAACAGTGCTTGCGCAATTTTTAACCCTCAAGGGATAATTCGCCGCAATAGTTACGACAAAGGCCAACCCAATGAGCAAGCTTGACCGATACGATCTGAGTATTTTGGCGGAATTGCAGCGCGACGCGAGGATCTCCAACCAGGAGTTGGCCGAGCGTATCGGCCTGTCGCCTTCGCCCTGCTCACGCCGGGTCAAGCAATTGGAAGACGACGGCTACATCGCGCGCCAGGTCGCCCTGCTCGATCGCAAGATGCTCGGCCTGAGCCTCACGGCCTATGTGCTGATCGGCATGGACCGCCACACCCCCGAGCGTTTCGAGAATTTCGAGTCGGCCATCCGCACCTTGCCTCAGGTATTGGAATGCAGCCTGGTGACCGGGATGGATGCGGACTATCAGTTGAAAGTGGTGGTGCCGGACATGGATCACTACCAGAAACTGCTGCTGGGTCATCTGACCCGCATCGAAGGTGTGACCAGCGTGCGCTCGAGCTTTGTACTCAATCAGGTGCTCAACAGCACCGAGTTGCCATTGACCCACCTGCGTACCTGATTCCCCTGAGCCGGCTCCACAGGGAATGGGGTGCGACGCACCGACGCAGGTCAACGTTGCCCCTGCCACGCTGCCGTATACTTCCCGCCCGCCTCTGTCGGAAGACTTGCAATGAATTCGATCGACCCTGCCCTGCTTGAAGAATGGATGATGACCGGCCTGGTCACCATCCTGATTATTTTCATGGGCTTTATCGTGTGGGACCTGG
The DNA here is from genome assembly GCF_046605395.1 of Pseudomonas sp. MPB23. Lineage (NCBI taxonomy): Bacteria > Pseudomonadati > Pseudomonadota > Gammaproteobacteria > Pseudomonadales > Pseudomonadaceae > Pseudomonas > Pseudomonas sp. MPB23. The sequence continues at coordinate 1,185,831 of NZ_CP176771.1, forward strand.
CGAAGAAGTCCAAGGCCGGGCGCTTTGGCTCGTTCATCCTGTTTTTCGTGCTGGGCCTGGGCGTGGCCGCGTTCATCATCAAGAGTGTGGTGATCGGCCTGATCGAGTCCGGCGTTTTATAAGCGCGCCGGCACGGCTTTCCACTGGCCTTGATCGAGGCCGTCAAGGGTCCACTCCCCAATACGTATGCGCACCAGACGCAACGTCGGCAGCCCGACCGCTGCCGTCATGCGTCGTACCTGGCGGTTGCGCCCCTCACGAATCACCAGCTCCAGCCAGTGGGTCGGCACGCTTTTGCGAAAGCGCACCGGTGGGTTGCGTGGCCACAGCTCAGGCTCGTCCAACTGCCGGGCCTCGGCGGGCAAGGTCATGCCATCGTTGAGTTCCACCCCATCGCGCAGGCGTTGCAGTTGTGCTTCGGTGGGCTCGCCTTCGACCTGCACCCAGTAGGTTTTCGCCAGCTTGTGCTTGGGGTCGGCGATCCGCGCCTGCAACTGGCCATCGTTGGTCAGCAACAACAGGCCTTCACTGTCACGGTCCAGGCGCCCGGCGGGGTAAATGCCGGGGATGTCGATAAAATCCTTGAGGGTCGCGCGCCCGCCTTCGTCGCTGAACTGGGTCAGCACATCGAACGGTTTGTTGAACAGGATCAACTTCGGCTCGGCCGGTGGCGCCTTGGCGACGCGACGCGCAGCGGAATACGGAGGTTTCACGCCAGGGCGGCGCGAATCGGGACGGGTGGGACGGGACATGGCAAAGGAACATCTAACGGTCAGGACCGACAATGCTAGTGGCCTGACCGCTAAATGACCATCCCAACCGCTTAGCGGAACGGCGGTTCGTCGAAGCTGCGCAGTTTGCGCGAGTGCAGCGAGTTGAGCTCGGTGCGCAACAGGTCGACCGCCTCGATGCCGATCTTCAGGTGCTGGCTGACCGCGCGCTCATAAAACGCGTTGGCCGAACCTGGCAGCTTGATCTCACTGTGCAACGGTTTGTCCGAGACACACAGCAAGGTGCCATACGGGACGCGCAAGCGATAACCCTGGGCGGCGATGGTGCCGCTTTCCATGTCCACGGCCACGGCGCGGGACAGGTTGATCAGCGGCCGTTCCTGGGCCCAGCGCAGCTCCCAGTTGCGGTCGTCGTAGGTCAGCACGGTGCCGGTGCGCAGGCGTTTTTTCAGCTCTTCGCCTTTTTCGCCGGTGACATTGGCCGCCGCTTGCTGCAAGGCCATCTGCACTTCGGCCAGGGCCGGAATCGGGATGTTCGGCGGTACCACGCGGTCGAGAATCCCATCGCGGCGCATATAGGCGTGGGCCAGGACGTAGTCGCCGATGGTCTGGGATTGGCGCAGGCCGCCGCAGTGGCCAATCATCAACCAGCAATGCGGACGCAGCACGGCCAGGTGGTCGGTGATGTTCTTGGCGTTGGACGGGCCGACGCCGATATTCACCAGGGTCACGCCGTGACCGTCATTGGCCTGCAGGTGATAGGCCGGCATCTGATAGCGGTGCCAGACCACGCCGGCCGCAATCGCCGACGCTTCGCCGTGGTCCATGCTCTTGTCGATGATCACGTTGCCCGGCAACACCATGCGGATAAACCGCGGGTCGCTGCGCAGTTGTTCCAGGCCATGCAGGATGAACTGGTCGACATAACGGTGGTAGTTGGTCAGCAGAATCCACGGCTGCACATGGCGCCAGTCGCTGCCGGTGTAATGCACCAGGCGGCGCAGGGAAAAGTCCACGCGGGCGGCGTCGAACAGCGCCAGGGGCAGCGGATCGGTGTTTTCCCAATCGTAGAGGCCATCGGCGATGCCATCGGTGGCGGCCGACAGGTCGGTGCTGGGGAACACGCGGGCCAGGGTCGCGGCAGTCACGCCGGAGCCGGCCAGCTCGTCGCCCTGCTCCACCACGTACGGGTAAGGAATATTCTGCTGGCTGACGCCGACTTCCACCGTCACGGTGAAGTCGTGCATCAGCGGCACCAGTTGCTCCAGCAAATACTTACGGAAGGCAGAGGGATGAGTAACGGTGACGCTGTAGGTTCCCGGCAACTGGACCTTGGCATACGCCCGGGTGGTCTGTGGGACTTCGCCGTGGCAGTGGTAGGTCAGGCGCAGTTCCGGGTAGCGAAACAGCGCACGTTGTTCGGCGTCGGGTTCGACCCGGTCTTTGAGGTATTGCTTGAGGGCCCGGTTGAGCGCGCCGGTGGCACGCTCATGCAGGGCCGCCAGCCGGTCCACGGCTTCTTCAGCGGTTTGAACGACAACAAAAGCTTCGGTCACGGTAAGCATCCTGTGTTCTGACGTGCAGGCATTCATCTTGCCTGTATCCCGGCCTCACCGAAACACCGAAGTTGGAATGCCCTCCCACATTTGGACCGCGTTTACCTGGATGAAGGAGGGGTTGAGCGAGCGACGATGGCGTCGACATCTATACCTCGAGGCAAGGTGCCATACACGCGGCCGGACGATTCGCCCAGACGGCTGGCGATAAAGCCATCGCTGACCACCGCATGACCGGCCTCCAGCAACAACTTGGCCTGTAGCGCCACGGCGATGTCTTCGGTGAGTTGCCGCGCGCGGTACTGGATGTCCTGGGTGTCCATGAATGCCGACTTCAACTGCTCGATATGCCGCGCCAACTGCCGGTCACCATGCCCGTCGCCCAGCTCGACAAACAGCGCTTCCAATACACCCGGCTCCTTGGACAGTGCACGCAGCACGTCCAGGCACTGCACGTTGCCGGAACCTTCCCACGTCGAATTCACCGGTGCCTCACGGTACAGGCGCGGCAGGATGCTGTCCTCCACATACCCGGCACCGCCCATGCATTCGGCGGCTTCGTTGATCATCGCCGGCGCGCGCTTGCAGATCCAATACTTGCCCACCGCCGTCACCAGCCGGGCGAACTTGGCTTCCCGCTCATCGCCCAAATGGTCCAGGGCGCGGCCCATGCGCATGCTCAAGGCCAGCGAGGCTTCGCTTTCCAGGGCCAGGTCGGCGAGCACGTTTTGCATCAGCGGTTGCTCGCTGAGTACGCGCCCGCCCACCGAACGATGGGCGCAATGATGGCTGGCCTGGGTCAGCGCCTGACGCATCAAGGCGCTGGAGCCGACCATGCAATCGAAGCGGGTCATGGCGACCATTTCGATGATGGTCGGCACGCCACGGCCTTCTTCGCCGACCATCCAGGCCAGGGCGCCGCGAAACTCCACTTCGCTGGACGCATTGGAGCAATTGCCGAGTTTGTTTTTCAGGCGCTGGATATAGAACGGGTTGCGCGTGTCGTCCGGGCGGTGCCGGGGCAGCAGGAAACAGGTCAGGCCTTTGTCGGTCTGGGCCAAGGTCAGGAACGCATCGCACATCGGCGCGGAGCAGAACCACTTGTGGCCCACCAGTTCATAGGCTTGCCCCGGACCACCAGCACCCACCGGATAAGCGCGGGTGGTGTTGGCACGGACATCGGTGCCGCCCTGTTTTTCGGTCATGGCCATGCCGATGGTGGCGCCGGGCTTGTGGGCGATGCCGACGTTGCGCGGGTCGTACTGAGTGCTGAGGATTTTCGGCAGCCAGGCCTTGGCCAGATCCGGTTGCAGGCGCAGGGCCGGGACGCAGGCGAAGGTCATGGTCAAGGGGCAACCGGTGCCGGCCTCGGCCTGGCTGTGCAGGTAGGTCAGGGCCGCGCGGGCCACATGGGCGCCGGATTGCGGATGCGCCCATGGCAACGACGGCAAGCCATGTTCAACGGCGGTGCGCATCAGTTCGTGGTAGGCCGGATGGAATTCCACCAGGTCGATACGGTGCCCATAACGGTCATGGCTGCTGAACAGCGGTTTGTTCTGGTTGGCCAGGAACCCGGCCTCCATCAGCGGCCCGCCGGCCAGCGCGCCATACGCATCAATACGCGCTTCGGCCCAGCCGGCACCGAAGCGGCGCGACCACTCTTGCAGGGGCAGGTCGATGCGGTACAGGTTGGTGCCGTCCAGGGACGGGGGCTGGTTGGTGACGTCGTGGGTTTCGGCGAACTGATGCAGGTTCATGACGGGCCTCCTGGGAAAAAGGCCATGTCGAGTGCAGCACGTCTGTAGGAGCATGTCGAGTAAGGCCGGCATTTCAGTTAAGCATCGTCCCGACGCTTAAAAAAGTGGCATACGCGCCGAATGTCCGGCGCTTTCACCCTCGGCAGCCCCCAACAAACGGCGCGCTAATACGGCCTGCAACGCCTCGAAACGCACGGGTTTGGCCAGTCGATCAGAGACGCCGATGCCATGGCTATGCTCGCGCTCCGACACATTCAGCGAGGTGCTCAAGGCAATCACCGGCAATTCGCCGCAGCCAGGCAACGCACGAATCTGGCAGCACAATGAGAATCCCCCTTCAGGCATATCCAACAACACGGCGTCGAAGTGTTCTCCCCGCAAGGCCGCCAACGCCGCCGGGCTGCTGTCGACGGTTTTGACCCGATAGCCAAGCCTGAGCAACATGCCGCGCACCACCAGTTGGCCCACGCTGTTGTCATCCACCAGCAGGACGGCGCAGTCCTGGGGCGCGCGCTGCCGATCCCGCGCCTGTTGGGGCTCCGACGGCACCGGAATGACCACCACTTCCAACTGGAAGCGGCTGCCCTTACGCGGCTCGGAATGATGGGTGAGGCAGCCCCCTTGCAGCTCGATCAACTGTCGGCAGATCGCCAGGCCGATACCCAGGCCGCCATATTCGCGAGTGGTGGAGCCGTCGAGCTGGAAAAAGCGCTGGTACAGGGTGGCATCGTGGAGGGAAGCAAAGCCAATACCGGTGTCCGTGACAATAAAGCTCAGGCGCAAGCCTGCGTCACTCTGGGGCGCACCCTCCACTCGCAGGCGCACCGCACCTTCGTGAGTGAACTTAAAGGCGTTGTCCAGCAGGCAGTCCAGGCACTGGAGCAGTTTGTCGGCGTCGCCCGCCACGCGGTCCGGCAGTTCGTGCGCCACCTCGATGGAAAACGCCAAGCCCTTGCTTTGGGCGCTGGCGCTGAACTGCTGGTTCAAGGTGTCGAGCACGCCGCGCAGGCTGAACACCTCGGACTGGGCAGTGAGGCGCCCGGCCTGCAGTTCGGTGAGGGTTAGGATACCGTTGACCATGCGCATCATGTCCCGCGCCGAACCGGCGGCGGTTTGATGGTACTGCGCCAGGTCCGCGTCCAGGGGCACGGTTTGCATCAGTTCAAGCGAACCGATCACGCCGTTCATCGGTGTGCGCAGTTCGTGGGTCAGGGTGGCCAGGAATTCATCCTTGAGCCGGTTGCTGCGGGCCAGTTGCACGTTGAGCACTTCAAGCTTCTGGCTGGCGTCGAACAGGATCTGTGCCTGCTGCTCGCGCATGGAGTTGATGCGGTCGGCCAGGGCCAGGGACAACAGCGCCACTTCGATCGCCGAACCGATCTGGCTGGCGTACATGGTCAGGAACACATTGGGCAAATAACCCAGCACCATCAGCGTATTGACCACCCCACCGAGCAGGAACGCCGACCAGGCGATAATGAAATAGCGCGCCACCCGCTGGCCGCAGTACCACGCCTTGATGGCAGCGACAAAGACCGTCACGGTAAACACCAGCGCCAGGGCGGTGGCCAGCCGCAGCGCCAGGGCGTAGCTGGTCATCAGCGACAGCAGCATCACCACCGCGCCAGCGGCCACCAGCCCCAGCAGCAGGCGGTTGATCCAGCGGCTGTGTTGGGCGGTGTGCAGGAAACTGCGCGCGAACAGGCTGCCGAACAACGCCGCCGCACCGATCAGGAACGGCGTTGCGGCATTCGCCCACCAGGGGTTGTCCGGCCAGAAATACTCCACCGCCGCGCCGTTGACAGACAGTTGGTACATGCCGAACGACGCGATATAGAAGATGTAATAGAGGTAGCTGGTGTCGCGCACGCTGAGGTAGATGAACAGGTTGTAGACCAGCATCCCCAGCAACACGCCGTAGATCAGGCCGAGTATGTAGAGGCGCAGCGGCTGTTGCTCCAGGTAGGCGGTGCTGGACCAGAGCGTCAGCGGAGCCTGGATCGAGCCTTCGCTTTGCAGGCGCAGGTACACGGTTTTCGCCTCGCCCGGGTTGAAGTCGACTTTGAACAGGTAGTTGTTCTGGCGAATCTCGCGGCTGGCAAAGGGCAGCGCATCACCGGTGCGCCCGGCCAGACGATAAGTGCCTGAGCTGTCAGGCAGGTACAAGTCGAGGTGGTCAAGGGGCGGGTATGCCAATTCCAACAACCAGGTGCGCTGGGTCTGGAGATCGTTGGGCAGGTACTGCAGGTTGACCTTGAGCCAGAATACCGAGCGAGAGTAACCGGCGTTGAGGGTGTCTTTATCGTGGGGTTTGAACCGTGTGGCGGCGGAAGGCGCACTGACATCAGCGATGGTGAGTGCGGTGGTCGGGTCTTCGAGCACTTGCATGGCCCGGCCCAGCGGCAGGCGTTGCGTGTCCTGGTTGAACTCGATGGCGCTGGCGAGCATGGGCAGCCCGCACAACAATAAAATCAGCAAATAGCGCATAGAGCCCCAGCGTGGCCTGTCCGGTTATGTCAAAAAGCCCCCCATTCCCTTTGAGAAGACGTACACCGGCGGTACCGTAAGTTGTTTGAATCCACTCTAGCATAGCCGCCAAAGGCCATTTGGCACCATCCATATAATTTTTTTGAAGGCTCTAGATCGAGGCTTTCAGCGAAATTTCGCGCCTTATCCACGCACCCCAAAAGCGTCACGCTCACAGCAAAATTCAACCATCGCCAGACAGCCACGCAAAAAGCGTTTGGTGGTAAGCTCGCGCACCATGAATATCTACAGCTCTCGCCCTGTTGTCCTCTGTCTCTCCGGCCATGATCCCAGTGGTGGCGCCGGCTTGCAGGCAGATATCGAAGCCCTGCTCGCCCAAGGCTGCCATGCGGCTCCGACCGTCACTGCCCTGACCGTGCAGAACACCGTCAATGTCAGCGATTTCCGCGTGCTCGACCGCGAGTGGGTCCTGGCCCAGGCCAATGCCGTGCTCAGCGATTCCGAAGTGGCAGCGGTCAAGCTCGGCATGCTCGGCTCCACCGCGATGGTCGACACCGTGGTCGAACTGCTGCAGGCGCACCCGCACCTGCCGGTGGTGTGCGACCCGGTGCTGCGCGCCGGCGGCGGTGGCAGCCTGGGCAAGGACGAAGTGGGGTACGCGATGCGCGAGCGGTTGTTGCCGCTGTCGCTGATCGCCACGCCGAACCTGCCCGAAGCGCGCATCCTCGCCGAACTGCCAGACGGCAGCGCGGACGAATGCGCCGAGAAGCTGCTGCCGTTTATCAAGCACCTGTTGATCACCGGCGGTCATGGCGACGAACGTGAAGTGCACAATCGCCTCTATAGCCGCGATGGCACGCACCAGACCTTTACCTGCCAACGCCTGCCCGGCAGCTATCACGGTTCGGGCTGCACACTGGCCAGCGCCCTGGCCGGGCGGATCGCCCAGGGCGAAGGCCTGGTCAGTGCCGTGCAATCGGCGCTCAACTACACTTGGCGCACCCTGCGTGACGCCGAACAACTCGGCCAGGGCCAATTTGTACCGCGCCGTCTGCCGCTGGATTTCTGCTCGTAACTTTCTGTTCGCAACATCAAGGGGCCTGCCCGATGAAACTACGTGGCCTTTACGCCATTACCGACAGCCAACTGTTGGCCGGCAAGTTCCTCGCCTACGTCGAAGCGGCGTTGGACGGTGGCGTGACCCTGCTGCAGTACCGCGACAAAAGCACCGATGAAGCACGGCGCCTGCGCGAAGCCGAAAAGCTGCGTGAGTTGTGCTCACGCTACAAGACCCGGCTGATCATCAACGACGATGCCGAACTGGCCGCGCGCCTGGGCGTCGGCGTGCACCTGGGCCAGACCGACGGCCCGCTGACCCCGGCCCGCGCGCTACTGGGTTCCAAGGCGATCATCGGCGCGACCTGCCACAGCCAGATCGAACTGGCCGAGCAGGCCGCGAAGGAAGGCGCCAGCTATGTCGCCTTTGGCCGCTTCTTCAATTCCAGCACCAAGCCCGGCGCCCCCGCCGCCACCGTCGAGATGCTGACTCAGGCGCGCGCACGGTTGCAGTTGCCGATCTGCGTGATCGGCGGCATTACCCTGGAAAACGCCGAGCCGCTGGTAGCCCATGGGGCTGACCTGCTCGCCGTGGTACACGGCCTGTTCGGCGCCGACAGCACCCAGGAAGTCACGCGCCGCGCCCGCGCCTTCAACGATCTTCTTAAGTATTCCGTTTAGAGAGCCCGATCATGTCCCGTTCCGAAACCCTGTTTGCCAATGCCCAGAAACACATCCCCGGCGGTGTGAACTCCCCCGTGCGTGCGTTCAAGAGCGTCGGCGGCACGCCGTTGTTCTTCAAGCATGCCGAAGGCGCCTACGTCACCGACGAAGACGACAAGCGCTACGTCGACTACGTGGGTTCCTGGGGCCCGATGATCCTCGGCCACAGCCATCCAGACGTGCTGGACGCCGTGCGCAAACAGCTGGAACACGGCCTGTCCTATGGCGCGCCGACCGCGATGGAAACCGAGATGGCCGACCTGGTCTGCTCGATCGTGCCGTCGATGGAGATGGTGCGCATGGTCAGCTCCGGCACCGAAGCGACCATGAGCGCGATCCGCCTGGCCCGTGGTTTCACCGGCCGCGACAGCATCATCAAGTTCGAAGGCTGCTACCACGGCCACTCCGACAGCCTGCTGGTCAAAGCCGGCTCCGGCGCGCTGACCCAGGGCGTACCGAGCTCGGCCGGCGTACCCGCCGCCTTTGCCAAACACACCCTGACCCTGCCGTTCAACAACATCGGCGCCGTCGCGCAGATGCTCAGCGAAGTCGGCCAGGACGTGGCCTGCATCATCGTCGAGCCGGTGGCCGGCAACATGAACTGCGTGCCCCCGGCGCCAGGTTTCCTCGAAGGCCTGCGCGAGCAATGCGACAAGCACGGCGTGGTACTGATCTTCGACGAAGTGATGACCGGTTTCCGTGTAGCCCTCGGCGGTGCCCAGGCGCATTACGGCGTCACGCCAGACCTGAGCACCTTCGGCAAGATCATCGGCGGCGGCATGCCGGTCGGCTGCTTTGGCGGCAAGCGTGAAATCATGCAGTACATCGCACCACTGGGCCCGGTGTACCAGGCCGGTACCCTGTCGGGTAACCCACTGGCCATGGCCGCCGGCCTGACCACCCTGCGCCTGATCAGCCGCCCGGGCTTCCATGCCGAGCTGACTGACTACACCACCCGCCTGCTCGACGGCCTGCAACAGCGCGCCGACGCCGCCGGTATCCCGTTCGTGACCACCCAGGCGGGCGGCATGTTCGGCCTGTACTTCAGCGGTGCCGACGATATCGTCACCTTCGATGACGTGATGGGCAGCGATGCCAACCTGTTCAAGCGCTTCTTCCACCTGATGCTAGAAGGCGGCGTGTACCTGGCACCCAGCGCCTTCGAAGCCGGCTTCACCTCGATCGCCCATGGCGACGCCGAGCTGAAACTGACCCTCGATGCCGCCGAACGCGCGTTCGCTGCCCTGAAATAAACGGCGGAAAAATCAGACACCGTCTTGGCGGTGTCTGATTTGCTACTTTGCTTACAGAATTTTCCGATTTTTTCGAGAAATCACCTGCAATCCGGCAGATAACTTGGCCAACCAGCAGAAAAACGAGTAAAGACTTTGTAAGCAGGTGCCTGCTTATTTCATAATGCGCGCTTATTGGATCCCGCGAGGGTCCGCGTGCCCCGTCAGAGGTAAGTCGATTCCCATGAAACGCACCGGCCGCACCCTGGTTCTGGGCTGCCTGTTGCTCCTTCAGCCGCTGCTGGCACATGCACAAGCAGGCGGCAACTCGTTGTTAATCCCAGCGATGGGTCGTTGCACCCTCAATACCCAGCCAGACAGCCAGGCCGAAGCCCTGAGCGCGTGCCAGAAACAGGCCGACGGCGGGGACGCACAGGCGCAATACGAGTTGGGCGAGTACTACCACGACAGCAAGAACCCCGCCCGCGACCTCAACAAAGCATTGAGCTACTTCGAGAAAGCCTCGCTGCAGGGCCACGCCCAGGCGCAATTCCAGCTAGGCACCATGTTCTATAAAGGTGAAGGCGTACCGGCCAATAACGTCCAGGCCTACATCGTGCTGAAAATGGCCGCGGTCAATGGTGCCGAAGACGCATTGGACACCGCCGACGAAGTCGCCGAGCACATGCAGCGCGATGAGCTCGAACTGGCCACCCAGGTACTGGGACAGATTTTCCGCAACTACCTGCAGGAACTGCAGAGTGCGGATGGGCGATCGCCCTTTTCCCCCCTGCCCTGATTCAAGACTGAATCAAGGCGACAACAGATAGCCCTGCCGATAGGCCTTCACGCCCGCCACATGGGCAATGGTCATACCCGCAGTCGCCATCCGCCGCACTGATCGAACATACAAAAGCCCTTCTCGCGAACACGCAACCGGTGTCACCCGATCAGTGATCGGATCAATCACTTCGGCCAGGATTTGCCCCGCCGCCAGGTAATCCCCCACCTGAGCGCAAAACACAATCAAGCCTCCCACCGGACTGATCACCGGCTCTACCGCGGCCAACGGTGTCGGCGGGTTCAGCAAGGGCGGCACCGGCGGCGCCTGGCAATCAATGGCGCCGCGCTGAATCAGGTAGTTGATCAACGCCTGACAATCCTGGCGCGCCAGAGCGTGATCCACGTCGGCAACGCCCCGCAACTCCAAGGTCACGGCGAAGCCTGGCGGCGCAAAGCGTGCGGCGAAACGCGCCTGCATCTGTGCCCAGAACAAGGTAAAGCACTCATCAAACGATTGCCCACCCGCCTCTTTGGCCAAAAAGCAGGCCCTGGCGCCCAGGTAGCGCGCCAGGGGCTCCACGTCCGACCAGAAATCCGGCGACAGATACAAGTGCTGCACGGCTTCGAAATCGCAATGCAGGTCGAGCACGATATCGGCGTCGCAGGCCAGCGTTTGCAGGATCAAGCGCATGGATTGCAATTGCGTCGTCGGTACTTGGCTGGCAAGTGTTTGCCGCAGGGCCGAGCGGATCAGGTGCAGATTGTCGGCCGGATCATCGACCAATAGGCCTTGGACGCGATCGCCGACCTGCTGGCTGACATCCAGGAAGAACCGATTGAAGTTTTCCCGACTGTCGTTATCGAAACGCCCCTGAGGCACGTCCATCAACACTTGCTCCAACCCCAGCGGGTTGGCCACCGGCACCAGCACAACCGACCAGCGCAGCAACCTTGCTGCCTCCAGATACGCCAGTTGCCGCTTCAAGTGCCATAACACCAGCATGCCCGGTAGCTCATCGGCGTGCAGCGAAGCCTGGATGTAAACCTTGCCGACCGCCTGGGCCGGTCCGTAATGAAAGCTCGTCAAACCCCAGGGACCGCGCGGCCTCGATTTCACCGCGAGGCATCGTCCGAATGGCACCAGCCAGGATTTCCGTGGTGTAGGCGCCGGTATTCAGGGCGAACGCCAATAGCGTGCAGTTCAGCGCCTCGCGGAAAAACCCGTCAAGCCATGGCTGTTCACGCACGGCGGCAATGCTGTAGATACCGGTGTAGAAGATCAACAACTGGATATACAGCGGCGTGCCGCGAAACAGGTAGGTGAAGCTGTGCACCGGCCAACGCAACCAACGCCGCGACGACACTCTGGCGATAGACAATGGCAATGCCAACAACAGGCCGAGACACAGCGAAGCACTGGTCAGCCATAAGGTCATGGCCAGACCGGTCAATTGTTGACCATCGGAATAGATGAACGGTCGCCAGTATTCCTGGATCAGCTCGATCATCGTGACGACTCCTGCTCACCGGCGCCGTAGCGACGCGTCAACCAACCCAATGCCGCGCTCGAAGCGCTGCTGAGCAACAGGTAGATCAATGCTGCCAGCAGCAAAAAGGCCAGCAACTGCTGACTGCTTTTGCCCGCCACCTGAGCCACTTTCACCAGGTCCGCCAAGCCGATGATTGACACAAGCGCCGTGGCCTTGAGCAAGACCATCCAGTTATTGCCCAGCCCCGGTAGGGCGAATCGCATCATTTGCGCGAATATCACATGCACGAAGCCCTGGCTGAAGGTCATGCCCAGGGCTTTGGCGGCCTGGAACTGGCCGCGGGGCACGGCCAGCAATGCGCCGCGAAAGGTTTCGGTGAAATAGGCGCCATAGATAAACCCCAGGGTGAGCACACCGGCGCTGAAAGGGTCGATTTCGATGTGGGCCCAACCCAGTTCGTGTGTCAGACGACTCAAGCCGGTTTGCACCCCATAGAACATCAACAACATCAACAGCAGGTCCGGCACGCCACGGATCAGTGTGGTGTAGAGCTGTGCGCAAAGGCGCAGGGCCCGGACCTTGGACAGCTTGGCGCCAGCATCGAGAAGATCTCTGCGCCTTCTCCCTCGCGACACAGGCCGCCAGCCATCTGCTCATCTACCGCCAGGCGTACCGCCACGGCACAGCGGTCACCCACCGCATCGCGGGTGTCCTCGATCAATTCGCGCAACAGCCGCACGCGGTTTTCCAGCCCCCCGCCATACTCGTCAGTCCGCCGGTTGTTGCGGGGAGTGAGGAAATGAAACGGCACGCTCAGGTCATGCCCGGCATAGACATAGATGATGTCAAACCCTGCCTCCCGCGCCCGCAGCGCGGCGGCCCGATGCATCGCGCGCAGTTGCTGGATATCGGCACGACTCATGGCCCGGGCCTGCACCGGGTCATAACCGCGCACCGGCGTGTCGGAGGGAGCCCAGGGAATTTCACGACTGTAGCGATTGGGCGCGGAATAGCCATTGAACGCCAACTCCACGCCAGCCAATGAACCATGCTGGTGGACCGCCTCGCACATCCGCGCCAGCGCCGGGATGTCCCGGTCATCCCACAAGCGCGCCTCTATATAAGGAGAGAACTCGCTCAGCGGGCTGATTTCACATTCCTCGGTACAGACCACACCCCAACCACCCTCGGCTTTTATCCCGCGCATGCGCGCCATAGCCGATGGGTGAACATGGCCCATGCCATTGCAGTGGGGGACTTGATAAAAGCGGTTACGGGTGCGGACCGGGCCTATTTGCACCGGTTCAAACAGAATGTCATAGCGAGGATCGCGCACAGGGCTACTCCCGAACAGATAAGTCCGTTAATGACGGCGTGATAAGAAACTCGGCGTTAACTAATGATGGGGTTCAACGATGTTGAAATACGGGGAACTTCGAGGCGTTTTTATTATTGATGTATTCATGATGCCCTCTCTGCATGGACGAAAACTGCTACTTTTCCAGCAGAATGTCCATGCACGACAGGAACATTTCAGAAGCATCCTACAAATTAACCGAGAGACTTATTTCTCAGGCATTGGCATCGGAAACGGCATGACATTGCTCATGCCCCGCGCTTCGCTGATCTTCGGCGTGCCCAGGCGTTCGACTTCATCGATGCGCACGATCGAATGCATCGGCACAAAACTGCGCACTACGCCTTCGAACTGAGCCTTGAGTTTTTCCTCGCCCGGGTCGACGACCAGTTGTGTGCGCTCGCCAAAGACGAACTCTTCCACCTCCAGGAAGCCCCACAGATCACTTTGATAGATCTGCTTGGCGTACATTTCGAACACCTGGCCCTGGTTGAGGAAAATCACCTTATAGATTGGAGCTTCACGTTTGGTCATGGTGGGCGGGGAACACGTCGGGAATATAAAAGAGGGCGCGAACTATAGCATGGCACCCGATGCACAACGCTAGGAACCAATGGGCATGCCCCCTATAATGCGCGGTTCTTTACCACCAGTTGACGATTCCCATGGCCAAGAAGCTTTATATCGAAACCCACGGTTGCCAGATGAACGAGTACGACAGCTCGCGCATGGTCGATCTGCTGGGTGAACACCAGGCCCTGGAAGTCACTGCCCGCGCCGAAGATGCCGACGTGATCCTGCTCAATACCTGCTCGATCCGCGAGCGGGCCCAGGACCGTGTGTATTCGCAGCTAGGCCGCTGGCGCGAATTGAAACTGGCCAACCCGGACATGGTAATCGCCGTCGGCGGTTGCGTGGCCAGCCAGGAAGGCGCGGCCATCCGCGATCGCGCGCCCTATGTCGACGTGGTCTTCGGCCCGCAGACCCTGCACCGCCTGCCGGAAATGATCGACGCCGCGCGCATCACCAAACTGCCCCAGGTAGACGTCTCGTTCCCGGAAATCGAAAAATTCGACCATTTGCCCGAACCGCGCATCGATGGGCCAAGCGCCTATGTGTCGGTGATGGAAGGCTGCAGCAAGTACTGCACCTTCTGCGTGGTGCCCTACACCCGCGGCGAGGAAGTCAGCCGGCCGTTTGACGACGTGATGTCGGAAATCATCCACCTGGCCGAAAACGGCGTGCGCGAAGTGACTCTGCTGGGCCAGAACGTCAATGGCTATCGCGGCCTGACCCACGACGGGCGCCTGGCGGACCTGGCGGAGCTGATCCGCGTAGTGGCCGCCGTGGACGGTATCGAGCGCATTCGCTACACCACCTCCCATCCGCTGGAGTTTTCCGACAGCCTGATCCAGGCCCACGCCGAAGTGCCGGAGCTGGTCAAACACCTGCATTTGCCGGTGCAATCCGGCTCGGATCGCATCCTCTCGGCGATGAAGCGCAACCACACCGCCCTGGAATACAAATCCAAACTGCGCAAACTGCGCGCGGCGGTGCCGGGTATTTGCATCAGCTCGGACTTTATCGTCGGCTTCCCCGGCGAGACCGAGAAGGACTTCCAGCAAACCATGAAGCTGATCGAGGACGTCGGGTTCGACTTCTCCTACTCGTTCGTCTACAGCCAGCGCCCCGGCACGCCGGCCGCCGACCTGCCGGACGAAACCCCGGAAGAGCTGAAAAAAGAGCGCCTGAACGCCCTGCAACATCGCCTGAACCAGCAGGGCTTCGAGATCAGCCGACAAATGGTCGGGTCGACCCAGCGCATCCTGGTCACCGACTACTCGAAAAAAGACCCGGGCGAGCTGCAGGGCCGTACCGAGAACAACCGGATCGTCAACTTCCGCTGCGACAATCCAACCCTGATCGGCCAGTTCGCCGATGTGCACATCGATGCGGCGCAACCGCACTCGTTGCGCGGCTCGCTGTTGCAGTAACAGCTATTCAAATGTGGGAGGGGGCTTGCTCCCGATAGCAACACATCAGCAGCACATAAGCTGCCTGACACGCCGCTATCGGGAGCAAGCCCCCTCCCACACTGGAATTACGCCGAACTCGGGTTGGATAAGTGCTTTCGCACACAGGCGGCTGGCGTTATCCTCTCTTTCACTTAAACAGCCAAAGGGCGGCTAAAAGCAACCTTGAACGCACCCATAGCAGAACCCCATCGTTTTCTCCTCGAGCCCTTTGAGGCTCGCCGTTTCGCCAATCTGTGCGGACAGTTCGACGAGCACCTGCGCCTGATCGAACAACGCCTGAGCATCGAGATCCGCAACCGCGGCAATCAGTTCGAGCTCATTGGTGATCCCCAGCACACCACGTCCGCAGAAAACCTGCTCCGGCGCCTCTACCGCGAAACCAAGGGCAGTGAGCTGTCACCGGAAACCGTGCACCTGTACCTGCAGGAATCAGCCGTGGAAGACCTGGCCAACAACCCGGTAGCCGAAGCCAGCGTGGCCCTGCGCACCAAAAAAGGCATGATTCGCCCACGCGGCTTGAATCAGCAGCGCTACGTCAAAGAAATTCTCGGCAACGACATCAACTTCGGCATCGGCCCGGCCGGTACCGGCAAGACCTACCTGGCCGTGGCCTGTGCCGTCGACGCCCTGGAACGCGAGCAAGTGCGCCGCATCCTGCTGGTGCGCCCGGCAGTCGAGGCCGGCGAAAAGCTCGGCTTCCTGCCCGGCGACCTGGCCCAGAAGATCGACCCGTACCTGCGACCGCTCTACGACGCACTGTACGAAATGCTCGGCTTCGAATACGTGGCCAAGCTGATCGAGCGCCAGGTGATCGAGATCGCCCCGCTGGCCTACATGCGTGGCCGCACCCTGAACAACAGCTTCATCATCCTCGACGAAAGCCAGAACACCACCGTCGAGCAGATGAAAATGTTCCTGACCCGCATCGGCTTCGGCTCCACCGCCGTGATCACCGGCGACGTCACCCAGGTCGACTTGCCCAAAGGCACCAAATCCGGCCTGGCCCAAGTCATCGAAGTGCTCAAGGACGTGCCAGGTATCAGCTTCACGCACTTCATGCCCAAGGACGTGGTCCGTCACCCGCTGGTGCAGCGCATTGTCGAAGCCTATGAGCGTTTCGAGCATCAGAACGACGCATCCGCCAAGGACACCCGCCGCGATGCTTGAGCTTGATCTGCAACTGGCCACCGAAGCGCCTGCCCCCAGCGAAGCCCAGTTCCGTCAATGGTGCACCCTGGCCCTGCGCCAGCGCACCGCTGACTCGGAACTGACCATCCGCCTGGTGGACGAGCCCGAGGGCCGCGAACTGAATCACACCTGGCGCCACAAGGATTACGCGACCAACGTGCTGTCCTTTCCCGCCGACGTTCCCGATGAGCTGCTGGATATCCCCTTGCTGGGCGACCTGGTGATCTGCGTCGAAGTGGTCGAGCGTGAAGCGAAGGAACAAGGCAAGGCGCTCGAGGCCCATTGGGCCCACCTGGTCATCCACGGCTGCCTGCATCTCCTGGGCTACGACCATATAGACGATGACGAAGCCGAAGAGATGGAAGCACTGGAACGAACGTTGCTTGCAGAGCTGGGTCATCGCGATCCGTATGCCGACGACGAAACCGACACGACACCTAACTGAAACATCAAAGGATTTAGAGTAATCGCTATGAGCGAAGACCGATCGAGCAACGGGCAAAAGTCATGGCTGGGTAAACTGACCCAGGCTTTTGCCCACGAGCCGAAAAACCGCCAGGAGCTGCTGGAGCTGCTGCGCGAGGCCCATCAGAACAAGTTGCTGGACAGCGAAGCGCTGGCCATCGTCGAAGGTGCCATCCAGGTGGCTGACCTGCAGGTTCGGGACATCATGGTCCCGCGCTCGCAGATGATCAGCATCAAGGCGACCCAGACCCCACGGGAATTCCTCCCGGCCGTGATCGACTCGGCGCACTCGCGCTACCCGGTGATCGGTGAAAGCCATGACGACGTCATGGGTGTCCTGCTGGCCAAGGACCTGTTGCCGCTGATCCTCAAGGAGAACGGCGACAGCTTCAACATCAAGGACCTGCTGCGCCCGGCCACCTTCGTGCCCGAATCCAAGCGCCTGAATGTGCTGCTGCGCGAATTCCGCGCCAACCACAATCACATGGCCATCGTGATCGACGAATACGGTGGCGTCGCGGGCCTGGTAACCATCGAAGACGTACTGGAACAAATCGTCGGCGACATCGAAGACGAGCATGACGTCGAAGAAGACAGCTACATCAAACCCCTGCCCAGCGGTGATTTCCTGGTCAAAGCGCTGACGCCGATCGAAAACTTCAACGAGTTCTTCGACAGCGAATTCTCCGACGACGAGTTCGACACCGTCGGCGGACTGGTAATGAGTGCGTTTGGTCACTTGCCTAAACGTAACGAAACCACGGTGATCGGCGCCTATCGCTTCCGCATCCTGAATGCCGACAGCCGCCGTATCCACTTGATCCGCCTGACACCTATTGCCCGCTAAGGACTGACATGCGCCGTTTCATCGCTCCCGGCTGGCCCGGTAACCTGCTGGCCGCGGTGGCCGGCGCGATCACCACCCTGGCGTTGGCGCCGTTCGATCTGTGGCCGTTTGCGCTGCTGGCGGTCGGACTGTTCTATATCGGGCTGCGGGAACTGACCCCACGCCAGGCTCTCGGCCGTGGCTGGTGTTTCGGTTTCGGCCTGTTCGGCGCCGGCACCAGTTGGATCTACTACAGCATCCACCACTTCGGCGGCGCTTCGGTGCTGCTGGCGGGTTTCCTGATGCTGCTGTTCACCGCCGCCATCGCCTGGTTCTTCGCCCTGCCCGCCTGGTTGTGGGCGCGCTGGTTGCGCCGCAATGAAGCGCCGCTGGCCGACGCCCTGGCGTTCGCCGCGCTGTGGGTCGGCCAGGAAGCCTTTCGCGGCTGGTTCCTCACCGGTTTCCCGTGGTTGTACTCCGGCTACAGCCAACTTGACGGCCCCCTCACCGGCCTCGCGCCAGTGGGCGGGATGTGGCTGATTTCCTTCGCCCTGGCCCTGACCGCCGCCCTGTTGTGCAACCTGCCGCGCCTGCTGGCGAGCAAACGCAATGCTTTCATCGGCGCGGGCCTGGTGTTGCTGGTAGCGCCTTGGGCCATCGGCCTGGCGCTCAAGCATCACGCCTGGACCAGCCCGTCCGGTGCGCCACTGAGCGTGGCGGCCATCCAGGGCAACGTCGAACAAAGCATGAAATGGGACCCGGAGCAGCTCAATGCGCAGCTCGCGCTGTACCGCGACATGAGCTTCAGCTCCAAGCGTGTCGACCTGCTGATATGGCCGGAAACGGCAGTGCCGGTGCTCAAGGAGTCCGTCGAGGGCTACCTCGGGATGATGGGCAAGTTCGCCGCCGAGCGACACACCGCGCTGATCACCGGCGTACCGATTCGCCAGGAAGTGCACCACCAGAAGCGCTACTTCAACGGCATCACCGTGGTGGGCGAAGGCGATGGCACTTACCTGAAGCAGAAACTGGTGCCCTTCGGTGAATACGTGCCGCTGCAGGACATGCTGCGTGGGCTGATCGCGTTCTTCGACCTGCCCATGTCGGACTTCGCCCGCGGCCCGTCCGACCAGGCGATGCTGCAAGCCAAGGGTTATCAGATCGCACCGTTCATCTGCTATGAAGTGGTCTACCCGGAATTCGCCGCCAGCCTCTCGGCCCAGAGCGACCTGCTGCTGACCATCAGCAACGACACCTGGTTCGGCCGCTCCATCGGTCCCTTGCAGCACCTGCAAATGGCACAGATGCGTGCGCTGGAAGCCGGTCGCTGGATGATCCGTGCCACCAACAACGGCGTGACCGGGCTGATCAATCCGTATGGGCAGATCACCGCGCAGCTCCCGCAGTTCGAGCGCGGCATTCTGTACGGCGAAGTGGTGCCGATGCACGAACTCACGCCGTACCTGCAATGGCGCTCGTGGCCGCTGATCACCCTGTGCCTGGTGTTGTTTGGCTGGGCACTGTTGGCCGGTCGGATGTCCAAAACGGTCTGACAGCCCCACACAAAACCCCATGTGGAAGAGGACTCACGCCCTCCCACATGGGGTTTTGTCCGCAACGTCAGCGGTAGAACAACCGGTAACCCACCTGCCCCACCGCCTCATTGATCAACTGCCCGCTCTGCCACACCGACTTGAACTCCGGCATCCAGCCACCCAGCGGCCGGGCGTTGTCCACGCCGAGGAAGCCTACCGGCGCCGGCACCACGGTGAAGCCGGCCTTTTCAAAACTCCACACCGAACGCGGCATGTGCCAGGCCTGGGTGACCACCACCACCCGCTTGATGCCCTCGGGCAATAAAATCTCGGCGCTCATTTGCGCGTTTTCCCAGGTGGTGCGGCTACGCTCTTCCTTCCAGCGCACGGCGACGCCGAAATCATCCTGCATCGATACCGCCATCAACTGCGCCTCGCTGGGCGGCGTGCCGTAATGCAGGCCGCCGGTGGTCAACACCGGCAACCCGGAGGCCTTGGCCAGTCGCGCGGCATAGCGCTGGCGCTCCAGGCCGATGCCGGTCGGCTGATCGGCGCCCCACGCCGGGTCGCCGCGCTCGCGCCCCGAGCCCAGCACCACAATGGCGTCGGCGCGCTGGGCCAGGGTCGACCAGTCTTCACGGGCCAGCGGCGGCTCGCTCTCCAGGGCCCGCGCGCCCCACTCCACCATCACCGGCAGGCTGATCAACCACATGCCGCCCAGCCCAAGGGCAAAGCAGCAAGCGGCCAAGCGTGGACGGCTGCGACGAAACCACCAGGCAAGAGCCAGCAACAGCAAGAGAATGCCGGGCGGCAAAAGCAGTTGTTTGATGAAGTAACGAATAGGCATCGGGCATCTCCAAAGATGCCCGAAGCCTAAGGTGTAACGGGGTTTAGCGACAATCTTTACCGTGACATGACGTACCAGGGGGGAATGGATGACTTCAGCGGACGGACCGGAGCTTTTCCGGGCCGCGACCGACCGACACGTCATTGAGCCACACCACCTTGGCAGAATGCGCAGGTTCCTTGGCTGGCGGGATTGCCACACAAGGAGGTGTACTGCGCCCATTACGCTGCAGATAAGCCTTGATCAGTTCCAGCTCCGCGCGGCTCAGACCGCGCAGTTCCAACTCGACAGGCCGTTCATCTCGCAATCGGCCCGCTGTTCTCGCTGCATCCAATGCTCGACCCAATCGGTCGATCAGTCCTTCATAGATGTCCGTTTTCGTTGCGCTTCGCTGCGATTCAACCATCCCCTCACCTCATTGAAGATAAGACTCACTCCCCAATAAACAGCGTAGTACCCTTGGCTACGCCTGCCTGGCGCCGCGACAGACGGCCTCAACCGCGCAATCAGGGTTTCCCTCGATAGAGTGGGGTCATGTATGCTACGGCGCTTCCTGTAACTCCACTTCCCGCAGGGTTTGGGCACGGACGCG
This sequence comes from Pseudomonas sp. MPB23, assembly GCF_046605395.1. Lineage (NCBI taxonomy): Bacteria > Pseudomonadati > Pseudomonadota > Gammaproteobacteria > Pseudomonadales > Pseudomonadaceae > Pseudomonas > Pseudomonas sp. MPB23. The sequence continues at coordinate 1,206,492 of NZ_CP176771.1, forward strand.
GCGCTTTTTGGTGTCGATCAGCCTGGACATTGCACCGAAGAGGATTAGGCCACCCCTATTCAGTTCAAAAGTAGCCATGCACGAACAATATCAGCCCCGTGAAATAGAAAATGCCGCCCAAACCTTCTGGGACGAGCAAAAGTCCTTTGAAGTCAGTGAACAGCCAGGCAAGGAGACGTTCTATTGCCTATCCATGTTCCCTTACCCCAGCGGCAAGCTACACATGGGGCACGTGCGTAACTACACCATCGGCGACGTGATTTCCCGTTACCAGCGCATGCAAGGCAAGAACGTCCTGCAACCCATGGGTTGGGACGCCTTCGGCATGCCGGCGGAAAACGCCGCGATGAAAAACAACGTGGCTCCCGCCAAGTGGACCTACGAAAACATCGCCTACATGAAGAACCAGCTACGCAGCCTGGGCCTCGCGGTGGACTGGTCCCGCGAAGTGACCACCTGCAAGCCGGACTACTACCGCTGGGAACAATGGCTGTTCACCCGCCTGTTTGAAAAAGGCGTGATCTACCGCAAGAACGGTACCGTGAACTGGGACCCGATCGACCAGACCGTGCTGGCCAACGAGCAGGTGATCGACGGTCGCGGCTGGCGTTCCGGCGCGCTGATCGAAAAGCGCGAAATCCCGATGTACTACTTCAAGATCACCGCCTACGCGGATGAACTGCTGTCGAGCCTCGACGACCTGCCGGGCTGGCCTGAACAGGTCAAGACCATGCAACGCAACTGGATCGGCAAGTCCAAGGGCATGGAAGTGCAGTTCCCGTACAACGTCGATTCGATCGGCGAAGCGGGCGCACTCAAAGTCTTCACCACCCGTCCGGACACCCTGATGGGCGCGACCTACGTCGCCGTGGCCGCCGAACACCCGCTGGCTGCCCAGGCCGCACAGAACAACCCTGAGCTGCAGGCGTTCATCGCCGAATGCAAAGGCGGCAGCGTGGCCGAAGCCGACGTCGCCACCCAGGAGAAAAAAGGCCTGCCCACCGGCCTGTTCGTCGAACACCCGCTGACCGGTGAAAAATTGCCGGTATGGGTCGCCAACTACGTGCTGATGCACTACGGCGATGGCGCCGTCATGGCCGTGCCGGCCCACGACGAACGCGACTTCGAATTCGCCACCAAATACAACCTGCCGATCAAGTCCGTGGTCCGCACCAGCTCGGGCGATACCAACCCGGCCCCGTGGCAAGACGCCTACGGCGAGCACGGTGAGTTGATCAACTCCGGCGAGTTCGACGGCCTGGACTTCGCCGGCGCCTTCGACGCCATCGAAGTCGCCCTGATCAAGAAAAACCTCGGTGCCTCGCGCACCCAGTTCCGCCTGCGCGACTGGGGCATCAGCCGCCAGCGCTACTGGGGCTGCCCGATCCCGATCATCCACTGCGACACCTGCGGCGACGTGCCAGTGCCGGAAGACCAACTGCCGGTCGTCCTGCCGGAAGACGTGGTGCCGGACGGCGCCGGCTCGCCGTTGGCGCGCATGCCCGAGTTCTATGAATGCAACTGCCCGAAATGCGGCGCGCCAGCCAAGCGTGAAACCGACACGATGGACACCTTCGTCGAGTCCTCGTGGTACTACGCCCGTTATGCCTCGCCCCACTACGAGGGCGGTATGGTCGAGAAGTCGGCAGCCGACCACTGGCTGCCGGTGGATCAGTACATCGGCGGTATCGAGCACGCCATTCTTCACCTGTTGTACGCACGATTCTTCCACAAGCTGATGCGCGACGAAGGCCTGGTGAGTTCGGACGAGCCGTTCAAGAACCTGCTGACTCAGGGCATGGTGGTCGCCGAGACTTACTATCGCCGTGAAGCCAATGGCGCCTACACCTGGTTCAACCCGGCCGATGTCGAGCTCGAGCGCGACAGCAAAGCCAAGGTCATCAGCGCCAAGCTGATCGCCGACGGCCTGCCGGTGGAAATCGGCGGCACCGAGAAGATGGCCAAGTCGAAGAACAACGGCGTCGACCCACAGTCGATGATCGACCAGTTCGGTGCCGACACCTGCCGCCTGTTCATGATGTTCGCCTCGCCGCCCGACATGAGCGCCGAATGGTCCGACTCCGGCGTCGAAGGTTCGCACCGTTTCCTCAAGCGCGTCTGGCGCCTGGCGCACGCCCATGTCAGCCAGGGCCTGCCGGGCAAACTGGACGTGGCCGCCTTGACCGACGAGCAGAAAGCCATTCGCCGCAGCACCCACCTGGCCATCAAGCAAGCCAGCCAGGACGTCGGCCAGAATCACAAATTCAACACCGCCATCGCCCAGGTGATGACACTGATGAACGTGCTGGAAAAAGCGCCGCACGCCACCGAACAGGATCGCGCACTGGTGCAGGAAGGCCTGGAAACGGTCACCCTGCTGCTGGCGCCGATCACGCCGCACATCAGCCATGAACTGTGGAGCCGTCTGGGCCACAGCGAGGCGGTCATCGATGCGCGCTGGCCGGTACAAGATGACAGCGCCCTGGTTCAGGACACGCTGCAACTGGTCATCCAGGTCAACGGCAAGTTGCGCGGCCAGATCGACATGCCTGCCAGCGCCAGCCGCGAAGAAGTCGAAGCGGCAGCCCGCGGCAACGAGAACGTGCTGCGCTTTACCGAAGGGCTGACGATCCGCAAAGTGATCGTGGTGCCTGGCAAACTGGTCAATATCGTCGCTAGCTAATCGGATCGGGCGCAAGGCTTGAGCCTTGCGCCGAACAAAGCCTTCAGGGCCTCGATAAGGCCCACATGGTTTCAAGGGGAGCAACAAAATGATCAAACGCAATCTGCTGGTTATGGGCCTCGCCGTGCTGCTGAGCGCTTGCGGCTTCCAGCTGCGCGGTACCGGCACCAATGACCTGACGATCAAGGAACTGGACGTCAGCGCTCGCGACGCCTACAGCGAAACCGTGACCCAGCTGCGTCAGGTCCTTGAAAACAGCGGCGTGCACGTCTACACCGGCGCGACTTACAAGCTGTTCCTGGCCAATGAGAAAGAAACCCAGCGCAACCTGAGCTACGCCAGCGCCGGTCGTGCTTCCGACATCGAACTGATCAGCGTGCTCAGCTTTCAAATCCAGGGCCGCGATCACCTGCCATTGATGAGTGACGACCTCCAAGTGCAGAAAATCGTCAGCCACGATGGCAACAACCTGGTGGGCTCGGACTCCGAAATCATCCAGGTCCGCAAGGAAATGCGTCGCGAGCTGGTACAGCGCATGGTGCTGCGCCTGTCGATGCTGACCCCGGAACAACTCGCTACCCTGCAGCAACGTGCTGACGACAAGGCCAAGGCCGATGCCGACGCGCTGAAAGCCGCGCAGGAATACGAAGACAACACGCCGAAACAATCGCCTGTCGAAGTCCCTGTCGAGTAAGCCAGACGGGGCGCCCCCAGCGCCCCGTTCGCCCCGCCTATGAAACTCGCCCCCGCCCAACTCGCCAAGCACCTGCAAGGTAGCCTCGCGCCTGTCTACATTGTCAGCGGCGACGACCCGCTGCTGTGCCAGGAAGCCGCCGACGCCATTCGTAGCGCCGCGCGCCAGCAAGGTTTCGATGAACGCCAGGTGTTCAGCGCCGACGCCAGTTTCGACTGGGGCACGCTGCTGCAAGCGGGCGCGAGCATGTCGCTGTTCGCCGAAAAACGCTTGCTGGAACTGCGCCTGCCGTCGGGCAAGCCGGGCGACAAAGGCGCGGCAGCCCTGATGGAATACTGCTCGCGCCCGGCCGAAGACACGGTGTTGCTGATCAGCCTGCCCAAGCTCGACGGCAGCGCGCAGAAAACCAAATGGGGCAAGGCCCTGGTGGAAGGGGCACAGACCCAATTCATCCAGATCTGGCCGGTGGACAGCAGCCAGTTGCCGCAATGGATTCGCCAGCGTCTGTCCCAATCGGGGCTGGCGGCGACCCAGGACGCGGTAGAGTTGATCGCTGCCCGGGTCGAAGGCAACTTGCTGGCCGCCGCCCAGGAGATCGAAAAGCTCAAGCTGATGGCCGAAGACGGGCAGATTACCGTCGAGACCGTCCAGGGCGCAGTGGCAGACAGCGCACGCTTTGACGTATTCGGGCTGGTGGATGCGATTCTCAACGGCGAACCCGCCCATGCCCTGCGCATGCTCGAAGGCCTGCGCGGCGAAGGCGTGGAGCCTCCGGTGATTCTCTGGGCCCTGGCCCGGGAGCTGCGGGTGCTGGCCAACATTTCCCTGCAATACAGCCAGGGCACGCCGCTGGACAAATGCTTCAGCCAGGCCAGGCCGCCGGTGTGGGACAAACGCAAACCCCTGATGAGCAAGGCCCTGCAACGGCACTCGGCGCAACGCTGGGCGCAGCTGTTGCTGGATGCACAGCGTATCGACGCCCAGATCAAGGGCCAGGCCGCCGGTTCGCCGTGGATGAGCCTCAGCCGTCTGTCACTGCTGATGTCTGGACAGTGCCTGGCATTACCCGCCGAATAACCCCTCGCTTAAAAACACCGCCAAACCCAGGTCGGAGGGGGCTTGCTCCCGATAGCGATGGATCAGCCAGCATCTATAGCGACTGACACCCCAAAATCGGGAGCAAGCCCCCTCCCACATCTGGACCGCGTTTACATTTCAAGACACCTGCCGGGCTTTACAGCCGTGCAACTTAGGCCGATGATTTGCACCGCTGTATTCCACACCCACGAGAGTATCGATCATGAGCAAAAAGCCATCCAAGCATGGCCCCAACAAGGCCAAATCCATCATCGCCCAGCCACTGTTCCGCAGCCGTCAGGAACGCGCCGGCAAGGGCAAAGGCAGCTACCGCCGCGAAGCCTTCCAGTCTAATAGCTGGGAGGCTTCTTACTTTCTGGCTGCCTGAAGGCAAGCGCCCCTCTGGCATGATAAGGTCTGTACCTGATTTGTAACCCCTGGACCTGTGCATGCCCTCTAGTCTTTCCCGTCGTTGGCACCTTCGCCAATTGATCGCTGCCGCCAGCCTCGTACTGCTAGTCGCCTGCGCCGAAAAACCTACCGCCGCCGACGCCCAACCCCTACCGACGCTCCAGACCGCCCCGGTGGCAGCGCCCGCTGTCGTGGCCCCGCTGGCCGTGGACAACCTCGACATCCAGCCGACCCAGACCTTTGCCGAATGGCAGGCGGGCTTTCGCGTGGACGCCTTGAAGGCCGGCATCACGGCGGCGGTGTTCGACAATGCCTTTGCCAACGTCACCCCTGATATGGCAGTGATCCGCGCCGACCGCAGCCAGCCGGAGTTTTCCCGGCCGGTGTGGGAATACCTCGAAGGCGCCCTGTCGCCGGTACGTGTGCGCAATGGCCAGGCGCAATTGATCAAATACGCGGACATCCTGCAAAGCATCGAACAACGTTACGACGTCGACCGCCAGGCGCTGGTGTCGGTGTGGGGCATGGAGAGTAACTTCGGCCAGTTCCAAGGCAACAACTCGGTAATCCGCTCCCTCGCGACCCTGGCCTACGAAGGCCGTCGCCCCGCGTTTGCCCAAGCGCAATTGCTGGCGGCGCTGCAGATCATCCAGCACGGCGATATCCAGGCCGACCAAATGAAAGGCTCCTGGGCCGGCGCCATGGGCCAGACCCAGTTCATCCCGACCACCTACAACACCCACGCCGTGGACTTCGACGGCGACGGTCGCCGCGACATCTGGAACAGCCCGGCCGACGCCCTCGCCTCCACCGCGCACTACCTGCAAAGCTCCGGCTGGCAGAGGGGCCAGCCGTGGGGCTTTGAAGTCAAGCCATTGCCGATGAACTTCGATTACGCCCTGGCCGACGGCGGCCTGCGCAAGACCGTCGCCGAATGGCTGAAACTGGGTATCGAGTTGCCGGCGGGCGCGAGCATGCCGCCGAACGTCGACCACCTGTCCGCCGCCCTGCTGCTGCCGGCCGGCTACCGTGGCCCGGCGTTCCTGGTGCTGGATAACTTCCGCGCGATCCTCAAGTACAACAACTCGTCGTCTTACGCCCTGGCCGTGGGTCTGCTGTCGGAGCGCTTTGGCGGCGGCGGTGTAATTCGTGGCGATTGGCCGAAAGACGAGCTGCCACTGAGCCGGTCGCAGCGCATTGACCTGCAAACAGTGCTCAGCGCCAATGGCTATGACGCCGGCAACCCGGACGGGATTATCGGCGCGAACACCCGTAAGGCGATCCGGGCGGCGCAGCAGTCGTTGGGCTGGCCGGCGGATGGGTATCCGACGGTGAAATTGCTGGAATCGCTGAAGAACCGCTAGATCGGCTTATGGCGATGACTGCTATCGGGAGCAAGCCCCCACATTTGAATTCATTCCAAAGAATGCACTCGGTCCAAATGTGGGAGGGAGCTTGCTCCCGATAGCGGTTTAACAAACGACAACAGCCTCAGGGCCTGAACACCACATCCTGCTCCAGCACCACCCGCTGCTCCCCCGCATCCAGCCGAACCAGCGCCCCCATCGGCAGCGTCAGGTTCGGATCGCAATGCCCACTGCGCCAGCCGGATAACACCGGAATGCCCCGCGAGGCGAAGGTTTGCTTCAGCAGGCACTCCAGCGCAATACGATCCACCCCGGCGACATCCCCCACCAGCACACCCGCGACCTGCGCCAACTTGCCCGCCAACCGCAGGTGTGTCAGCAAGCGGTCGATGCGGTAGATCGGCTCGTTGACGTCTTCGATAAACAGGACGATGCCTTCAGCGTCGATTTCATAAGGCGTGCCCATCACCGCCGCGATCATCGACAGATTGCCCCCCAGCAAGCGCCCACAGGCGATACCAGGCTCGATCGTGGTCAACGGGTAGGCGACCGGATGGGTCAGCACGCTGCCGGCGCCCAGTTGCCCGCGCAAGAGGCTGAACAGCGAGGACTCGGTCGGTTGTTGCTTGTCACCCAACAGATCGGCATTGAGCATCGGGCCGTGGAAGGTGACGAAACCGGCATAGCGGTTGATCGCCAGATGCAAGGCGGTGATGTCGCTGTAGCCGACGAACGGCTTGGGGTTGGCGCGCAACAGGTCGAAGTCCAGGCGGTCGAGCAGGCGCGGTGTGCCGTAGCCGCCGCGCAGGCAGAAGATCGCATCGATTTCGGGGTCGGCGAAGGCAGTGTGGAGGTCACGCAGGCGTATGTCATCGCTGCCGGCGAGGTAGCCGTCGCGCGCATAGACACCGGGGGAAATTCGCAGGTCGTAGCCACGGGAGCGCATCCATTGGCCGGCCTTTTCAATGTCCAGCGTGGCCGGGCCGGCCGGGGCGATCAGGGCGATGACGCCTTCAGAACGAAGGGCTGGAACGGCTACCGTCATACACAACTCTCCCTAATTTGACGCGGAACGAAATGTGGGAGGTGGCCCAGCTTCCGATAGCGATGGATCAGCCAGCACTGTAGTGACTGACATACCGCAATCGGGAGCAAGCCCCCTCCCACACTGACCTGCGGTGTTGCGCAGATCTGTATTACGAAATCAGGCTTGCCTTGACCAGCTTGGCCTGTTCGTCGGCGTGGTACGAAGAGCGCACCAGCGGGCCCGAGGCCACGTTCTTGAAGCCCATCTTGTAGCCTTCCTCGGCGAACCAGGCGAATGTGTCCGGGTGCACAAAACGCTGGACCGGCAAGTGGCTGCGCGACGGTTGCAGGTACTGGCCCAGGGTCAGCATGTCGATGTCGTGTTCGCGCATGCGCTTCATGACTTCGATCACTTCGTCGTCGGTTTCGCCCAGGCCCAGCATCAGGCCGGATTTGGTCGGGATGTGCGGCATCATCTGCTTGAATTTCTGCAGCAGGGTCAGCGACCACTGGTAGTCGGAGCCTGGACGCGCGGCTTTATACAGGCGTGGCACGGTTTCCAGGTTGTGGTTGAACACATCCGGCGGCTCGGCGGCGGTGATTTCCAGTGCCACGTCCATGCGGCCACGGTAGTCCGGCACCAGGGTTTCGAGCATCACGTCCGGTGACAGCTTGCGGATTTCGCGGATGCAGTCGGCAAAGTGCTGGGCACCGCCGTCACGCAGGTCGTCGCGGTCGACGGAGGTGATCACCACGTACTTGAGCTTCAGGTCGGCGATGGCGATGGCCAGGCTTTCCGGCTCGTTGACGTCCAGTGGCTTCGGCCGGCCGTGGCCGACGTCGCAGAACGGGCAACGACGGGTGCAGATGTCACCCATGATCATGAAGGTGGCGGTGCCGCCGGAGAAGCACTCGCCCAGGTTCGGGCAGGAGGCTTCTTCGCACACGCTGTGCAGCTTGTGTTTGCGCAGCAGGGCCTTGATACGGTCGACTTCCGGCGAGACCGGGATGCGCACGCGAATCCAGTCAGGCTTTTTCGGCAGTTCGGTGGTCGGAATGATCTTCACCGGGATGCGTGCAACCTTCTCGGCGCCGCGCAGCTTGACGCCGGCTTCCACCTTGGCACGCGGGGCCGGACGCTCGGTGATGTCCAGCGTCGGGATCATGGTTTGCACAGCATCAGTAGTCATAATCAGTCGATTCCGCCCGTGAGGGTCGTCTGCTCAGCATAGTCGAGGTGTTTGACGAGCTGCGCACGCAGCCGGGCACTTACCTCGGCAAATTTAATCGGTGCGGCGTGGTCGCTCAGTTGGGTCATCGCCAGCCCTGCGTAACCGCACGGGTTGATCCGTCGAAACGGCGCCAGGTCCATGTCCACGTTCAAGGCCAGGCCATGAAAGGAACAACCGTGGCGAATCCGCAAGCCGAGGGAAGCGATCTTCGCGCCGTCCACATACACACCGGGTGCATCGGGCTTGGCCGCGGCGCTCACGCCGTAGCTGGTCAACAGCTCGATCAGGCAAGCCTCCATGCGGTTCACCAGGTCACGTACGCCGAAACCCAGCTTGCGCACGTCCAGCAGCAAGTAAGCCACCAGTTGACCGGGGCCATGGTAAGTCACTTGCCCCCCTCGGTCGACCTGCACCACCGGAATATCACCCGGAAGTAGTAGATGCTCGGCCTTGCCGGCCTGGCCCTGGGTGAACACCGGCGGGTGTTCCACCAGCCAGATTTCATCGGGGGCCGAGCTGCCGCGCTCGTTGGTGAAGCGCTGCATGGCATGCCAGACGGGCTCGTAGTCCATCCGGCCGAGCTCGCGAAAGCCCAGGATCTGTGGCATCACAGCACCATGTGTACGAAGCCGGTGGCCCGCAGTTCGCTGTTGATGTCGTAGAGCTGATCTTGACCGGTCGCAACGATGTGCAACTGGATCGTGGTGTACTTGCCGTTGGTGCTTTGACGCTCATCCACACGGTTGTGGTTGATTGTTGCGTGTTTCTTGACGATCTCGATGATCTTGTCTCTGTTGCCCACACCTGTATCGCTGATCACCTTGACGGGATAGTCCACGTTTGGGAACTCGATCTTTGGCGCCTTTACTTCGGTATCGGTCATGGCGTAACGGCCTCGTAAGCGTAAGCCGTGGCGACGGGCAAAGCCCCATGTCGGATCAACACGGGGCTTTGCAGGTGCACACTTATCAGTTGAACAAGCTGTAGAAGAACAGGCGGATGCTATCCCACACGCGGCGGAAGATACCACCTTCGTCGACGGCGTCCAGGGCGATCAGGTCGGCGCTGTGCACCACCTTGTCGTCCAGTTTCACTTCGACTTTACCGATCACGTCGCCCTTGGCGATTGGCGCAACCAGGTGCGGGTTCATGGTCATGCTGGCCGCGAGCTTTTTCAACTGGCCTTTAGGCATGGTCAGGGTCAGGTCTTCGGCCAGGCCGGCCTTGACTTGCGAGGTCGCGCCTTTCCAGACCGGCGCGGTCGCCAGCTCGGCACCCTTCTGATAGAAGGTCTGGGTTTCGAAGAAGCGGAAACCATAGGTCAGCAGTTTTTGCGTCTCGGCCGCACGGGCCTGCTCGCTGTTGGTGCCGAATACCACGGCGATCAGGCGCTGGCCATCACGTACGGCGGACGACACCATGCAGTAGCCGGCTTCTTCGGTGTGGCCGGTTTTCAGACCGTCGACGGTCTTGTCGCGCCACAACAGCAGGTTGCGGTTGGGTTGCTTGATGTTGTTCCAGAAGAATTCCTTCTGGGAGTAGATCGCGTAGTGCACCGGGTCGACACGGATGATCGCGCGCGCCAGGATCGCCATGTCATGGGCCGACGAGTAGTGCTCGGGGTTCGGCAGGCCGGTCGGGTTCATGAAGTGGCTATTGGTCATGCCCAGGTCGGCCACGGTTTTGTTCATCATGTCGGCGAATGCGTCTTCGCTGCCGGCGATGTGCTCGGCCAGGGCGACGCTGGCGTCGTTACCGGACTGGATGATGATGCCGTGCAGCAGGTCGCTCACCGTCACTTGCGAGCCGACTTTGATGAACATCCGTGAACCGCCGGTACGCCAGGCGTTTTCGCTGACGGTCACCGGGTCGTTCTCGCCGATCTGGCCGCGACGGATTTCCAGGGTCGCGATGTAGGCCGTCATCAGTTTGGTCAGGCTGGCCGGCGGCAGGCGCTGGTCACCGTTGTTCTCGACCAGCACATTGCCGCTGGCGGCATCCATGAGGACCCAGGCCTTGGCAGCCAGTTGCGGGGAAGCCGGCACCATTTCAACCGCCCAGGCGGCCGGGGTGATGATCAGCGAGATAAGCAGGCACGTGCGTTTGGCTAAGGTGGTGATGTTCATCCGTCTCTCGAAATTACTTATGGAAACTTGCCCTCGCGGGCAAAACTTATTCAGACAGCCCGTTAGCAGACTGTCACGTGTTCGGTTGCCCGCTCACCCCTTGCCCCTGGGTTTTATTGTTCAACGAGCCAACAACCAGGGTTCAGCCGCGCATGCGCGCCAGAACCATCAATCTTTTTTATTCGGCAGTGACCACGCTGGGTTGCCCCAGGTTGGCCAGGCGCACGCTGTTCTGCACTTGCGCGACCTCGCTCGGCGAACCGATCGGGCCCATGCGCACACGGTGCAGGGTTTGCTGGTTACGCACGATGGAGCTGATGAATACCGGCGCGTTGACCATGCTGCTGAGCTTGGACCTTAACAGTTCTGCCGCATCCGGGTTGGCGAAAGCGCCCACCTGCAGGTATTGCCCGCCGGCCATCGAACTGCCGGGCGCGGCCTGGGGCACGGCCACGGTATCCGGCGCGTGTTGCGCCGGCGGCGGCGTCCACTGCTCGACCTTGCCGGCCGACGCGGTAATTTGCGGTTGTGGTGTCTGCGGCTCATTAAGCATCAACGGCGCCGGTTTGCCGCGCTGGGCCCAGTACTGCGCCGGGTCGATGCCTTCGACCTTGACCCGTGCGGTGCCGGTTTCGGCATAACCGAGTTTCTTCGCCGCAGCGTAGGACAAGTCGATGATCCGGTCCGAATAGAACGGCCCACGGTCGTTGACCCGCAGGATCACCGTGCGGTGGTTGTCCAGGTTGGTGACCCGCACATAGCTGGGCAGCGGCAAGGTCTTGTGGGCTGCGCTCATGCCGTACAGGTCATACACTTCGCCGTTGGCGGTGTTCTGGCCATGGAACTTGGTGCCGTACCAGGACGCCGTGCCCGATTGCACGTAGGTCTTGGAATCCTGCAGCGGGAAGTAGGTCTTGCCCAGCACGGTATACGGGTTGGCCTTGTATGCGCCGGTATGCAGGGTCGGCGTGGCATCCGGGATTTTCGACACGTCGACATCCCACCACGGCGCGCCATCTTTATGCGCACGGTTGATATCCAGTCCCGGCTGGGAACGGACGGCCGTGCCACCGTACTTCTGCGTCGGGCCACGGCTGGTGGAACAACTGACAACCAGCAAGGACAACGCGGCGAACGCCACCAGCTTGAGCGGTTTATTGAACGGCGATGCCCGCATTACTTGGTGCCCCGTGCTTGGACCAGCATGTCTGACAGCTGATGCACGGCCATGGCGTACATCACACTGCGGTTATAACGCGTGATTGCGTAGAAATTCTTCAGGCCCATCCAGTATTCAGGGCCGTTTTCGCCGTCGAGACGGAACGCCGTCACCGGCACATCATCGCGTGGCGCATTCTGACTCGACCAGCCCAGCGCCCGCAACTCCCCGACCGTCTTGGCCGGCTCGATGCCTTGGGTCAGGCCTTCGTCGGCGCGCTCCCCGGTGACCTCGGCACGCACGACCACCGATTCGCCGGACACCCAGCCGTGGCGCTTGAAGTAGCTGGCGACGCTGCCGATGGCGTCGTCGGGATTGCTCCAGATGTTGATGTGGCCATCACCGTCGAAATCCACCGCATAGGCGCGAAAGCTGCTCGGCATGAACTGCGGCAGGCCCATGGCCCCGGCGTAGGAGCCCTTGAGGGTCAACGGGTCGACCTGCTCTTCACGGGCCAGCAACAGGAATTCGCGCAGTTCCTTGCGGAAGAAATCGGCGCGCGGCGGGTAATCGAAGCCCAGGGTCGACAGCGCGTCGATCACCCGATAGCTGCCGGTGTTGCGCCCGTAAAAGGTTTCGATGCCGATAATCGCCACAATCACCTGGGCCGGCACGCCGTATTCCTGCTCGGCACGGGCCAGTACGGCCTCGTGCTCGCGCCAGAAGTCCACACCCCGGGCCACGCGGGCGTCGGTCAGGAACATCGGGCGATAGTCCTTCCACTGCTTCACGCGTTCGGCCGGGCGGGAGATGGCGTCGAGGATCGCCTGCTTGCGCTGGGCCTCGCGGAACACGCCCATCAGTTGTTCACCGGCGAAACCATAGTCGCGGGTCATTTCGCCGACGAATTCAGCGACCTGGGGTGAGCCATCGTAGTCACCGGCCAGCGTCTCTTGCGTTGCCCCCAACAGCCCAATCAGGCCCATCCAGGACGCATGCCGAGTCACCCAGCCGCGCATTACTTGCATTGACATCTTCACCTTATTCAAACCTGAGCGATCCACTTGCGATGCGTATGAATCGACATCAAAACCCCAAACGCTGACAGCAAGGTCACCAGCGAAGTTCCGCCGTAGCTAATGAATGGCAACGGCACCCCCACCACCGGCAGCAGGCCACTGACCATACCGATGTTGACGAAAACGTAAACAAAAAAAGTCATGGTCAGGCTGCCGGCGAGCAATTTACCGAATAGCGTCTGCGCCTGGGCAGTGATCACCAGGCCGCGACCGATCAACAGCAAATAAATCAGTAATAGCGCGCAAATGCCCACCAGGCCAAACTCTTCGCCCATCACCGCGATGATGAAGTCGGTGTGGCTCTCGGGCAAAAAGTCCAGGTGCGATTGGGTGCCCAGTAACCAGCCCTTACCAAATACACCGCCGGAACCGATGGCCGCCTTCGACTGGATGATGTTCCAGCCAGTGCCGAGCGGGTCGCTCTCAGGGTCGAGGAAAGTCAGGATTCGCTGCTTCTGGTAGTCGTGCATGAAGAAGAACCACATGGCCACCGCCACCGGCACGGCGGCGGCGAGCACGCTGAGAATCCAGCGCCAGCGCAAGCCGCCCATGAACAGCACGAACGCCCCGCCCGCGAGGATCAGCAGCGATGTGCCAAGGTCCGGCTGGCGCACGATCAGGATGAACGGCACGCCAATCAGGATCAGGCTGATCCCCACGTGTTTGAGCTGCGGCGGCAAGGTGCGCTTGGACAGGTACCAGGCAATGGTCGCCGGCATCAGGATTTTCATGAATTCCGACGGCTGGAAGCGAATCACCCCCGGAATGTTGATCCAGCGGGTCGCGCCCATGGCGTTGTGGCCCATCACGTCCACCACCACCAGCAGCAATACGCCGGCGACATACCCCAAGGGCACCCAGCGCGCCATGAAACGCGGCTCCAACTGGGCGATCACCACCATCGACAACAACCCCAGGCCGAAGGACGACGCTTGCTTGATCAGCAGGTCCCAGTTCTTGCCGCTGGCCGAATACAGCACGAACAGACTGCCGGCGGCCAGGGTCAGCAGCAGGATCAGCAACGGGCCGTCGATGTGCATGCGCTGCAACAACGTCGCGCGGCGACGCATCACATCCTCACTGGAGAGGATGCGGTCAAAATTACTCTTCACTGGCCGTAACCTCGGTGCTTGAAGGGGGGCCGCCATATTCGGGTTTGAGCCTGCCGTCGTCGGTCAGCAGCCAGGCGTCCATCACCTGGCGCACCACTGGCGCGGCGACGCCTGAACCGGACTCACCGTTCTCGACCATCACCGCCACCACGATTTTCGGGTCGTCCGCCGGGGCGAAGCCGACAAACAAGGCGTGGTCGCGGTGGCGTTCCTGGACTTTGGAACGGTCATATTTTTCGCCCTGCTTGATCGCGACCACCTGGGCGGTACCGCTCTTGCCGGCAATGCGGTACTGCGCGCCGATCGCAGCCTTGCGCGCGGTGCCACGCGCGCCGTGCATCACTTGCTGCATACCGTGGTTGACCTTGGTCCAGTCCGACGGATCGCGCAACACGATGTCCGGGATCGGGTTTTCATCCACCGGTTTTTCGCCTTCGATGGTCCTGGCCAGGTGCGGGCGGTTCCAGATGCCTTTGTTGGCCACCAGCGCCGTGGCCTGGGCCAGTTGCAGCGGCGTGGCCTGCATATAGCCCTGGCCGATGCCGAGAATCAGGGTTTCACCGGGGAACCACGCCTGGCGACGGGTCGCCCGCTTCCATTCCCGCGAAGGCATCAGGCCGGGGGATTCTTCGAACATGTCCAGGGATACTTTCTGACCCAGGCCGAACTTGCCCATGTAGGCCGACAAGCGGTCGATCCCCAGCTTGTGGGCCAGGTCGTAAAAATAGGTGTCGTTGGAACGCATGATCGCGGTGTCCAGGTCGACATAGCCGTCGCCGGTGCGGTTCCAGTTCCGGTATTTGTGATCGTAGTTGGGCAGCATGTAGTAGCCTGGGTCGAACACGCGGCTGGAGGCCGTGACCACGCCCGCATCCAGGCCGGCAATCGCCACCGCCGGCTTGATGGTCGAACCGGGCGGATACAGGCCGCGCAGCACCCGGTTGAACAGCGGGCGGTCGATGGAATCACGCAGCTCGGCATAGGCCTTGAAGCTGATCCCGGTGACGAACAGGTTGGGGTCGAAGCTCGGTTGACTGACCATCGCCAGCACTTCGCCGGTCTTCGGGTCCAGTGCCACCACCGCGCCACGCCGCCCGCCCAGGGCCATCTCGGCGGCTTCCTGCAACTTGATGTCCAGGCTCAGCACAATGTCCTTGCCCGGCACCGGATCGGTACGCTTGAGCACCCGCAACACGCGGCCACGCGCGTTGGTCTCGACTTCTTCGTAACCCACCTGGCCGTGCAGCTCGGGCTCGTAGAAACGCTCGATGCCGGTTTTGCCGATATGGTGGGTGCCGCTGTAATTGACCGGATCGAGGCTTTTCAGCTCTTTCTCGTTGATCCGCCCCATGTAGCCGACAGAGTGGGCAAAGTGCGGCCCTTGCGGATAGTGGCGCACCAACTGCGCCACCACTTCCACACCCGGCAGGCGGAACTGGTTCACCGCGATCCGCGCGATCTGCTCTTCGGTCAGCTCGAACAGGATCGGCACCGGCTCGAATGGCCGGCGCCCCTGCTTCATGCGTTTCTCGAAGATCACCCGATCTTCCGGGGTCAACTGCAGCACTTCGACGATCACATCCAGGACCTGCTGCCAATCGCCGGAACGCTCGCGGGTCATGCTCAGGCTGAAGCTGGGACGGTTATCCGCGACCACCACGCCGTTGCGGTCGAAAATCAGCCCACGGGTCGGCGGGATCGGCTGCACATGCACCCGGTTGTTTTCCGACAACGTGGAGTGATAGTCGTACTGGATCACCTGCAGGAAATACAGGCGCGCGATCAACACCGCGATCAGCGTCACCACCATGATCGCGCCAAATACCACGCGCGAGCGCACCAGACGTGCGTCTTTCTCGTGGTCCTTGATGCGGATCGGCTGGGTCATCGGGAGGGGCGCAGATTATTTGTGATAAGGGTGCCCGGACAAGACCGTCCAGGCGCGATACAGCTGTTCACCGATCAAAATCCTTACCAACGGGTGCGGCAACGTCAGCGCCGACAGCGACCAGCGTTGGTCCGCCCGCGCGCAGACTTCCGGCGCCAGCCCCTCGGGGCCGCCGACCATGAAGTTGACCGTACGCGAGTCCAGGCGCCAGCGATCCAGTTCCACCGCCAGTTGCTCGGTGCTCCAGGGTTTACCGTGCACTTCGAGGGTGACGATGCGCTCGTTGGGGCCGACCTTGGCCAGCATGGCTTCGCCTTCCTGACGGATAAAGCGCGCCACATCGGCATTCTTGCCCCGGGTGTTGAGCGGTATTTCCACCAGTTCCAGCGCCAGCTCAGCGGGCAGACGCTTGGCATATTCATGCCAGCCTTCTTCCACCCACTTGGGCATGCGTGAACCGACAGCAATCAGACGCAGGCGCACAGCCGTTCCTTATTCCTGGTCTTTGTTGAGCTTGTCGAAGTGCGCGTGGCCCACTTCCGGGCTGTGGTGCTTGCCATCGGCGGCACGACTCTGCTCGGCGCCTTTCCACAGGCGTTCCAGGTCGTAGAACTGGCGCGCGTTGGAGGTCATCATGTGAACGATCACGTCGTCCATGTCCAGCAGCACCCAGTCGCTGTCGCCCTTGCCTTCTTCACCCAGCGGCTTCACGCCTTGGGCTTTCACGGCTTCGCGAACCTTGTCGAGCATCGCGCCGATCTGGCGGTTGGAGGTACCGGTAGCGATGATCATGAAGTCGGTGATGCTCTGCTTGTCGCGTACGTCCAGGATTTGGATGTCCTGGGCCTTCACGTCTTCCAGGGCGGCAACGGCCACTTTCACCAGCTCTTCGCCAGCCAGTTCCGGGCCGACATGGGCTTCGACCGGCAGTGGCGCGCTTTTGAACGTGCCTTTGCGTTTAACTTTGCTTACGTCTTTGTTCGTCATAAAAAACTCGTTTTGCTCGTATGTTCGGGCGCTTGCTGCACGAATGTTCGTGCGTTCAAGCGCGCCTTTTCAGTTCGACGCACGGTAAAGTCCGTGCGCATCGATGTAGGCCAGGACCGCGTCAGGCACCAGGAAACGTACCGACTTCCCGCTGGCCAGCAGTTGACGGATCTGGGTGGCGGACACCGCAAGCGGGGTCTGCCAGACGAATGCAATATTCCCGTTCGGACCGGTCAGGGCCAAGGGGTCACTTACCGACCGCGCGGCCAGCAGGTTGCGCAAGGCATCCGGCGGTTCGCTGTCGGCATCCGGGCGTTGCAAAACCAGGATGTGGCAATGCTGGAGGAGTTCCTCCCAGCGATGCCAAGAGGGCAGGCCGCAAAATGCGTCCCAGCCCAAAAGCAGAAACAACTGGTCATCGGCGGCCAACTCGGCGCGCATCAGTTCCAGGGTGTCAACAGTGTAGGACGGTTTATCGCGTTTGAGCTCGCGGTCGTCCACCACCAGCGGCGGTACACCGGCGACGGCCACGCGCACCATTTCCAGACGTTGCTGTGCGGACACCTGCGGCATGTCGCGATGAGGTGGCCGGGCATTGGGTACCAGGCGCAACTCATCCAGCGCGAGGGCATCCGCGACTTCCAGGGCACTGCGCAAATGGCCGATGTGTACGGGGTCGAAGGTACCGCCGAGCAGCCCGATGCGTTTAGCCATCAAGTGCGCACATGACCATCGCCGAATACCACGTACTTCTCGCTGGTCAGACCTTCCAGGCCAACCGGCCCCCGTGCATGGAGCTTGTCGGTGGAGATACCGATCTCCGCCCCCAGGCCGTACTCGAAGCCGTCGGCAAACCGCGTCGAGGCGTTGACCATCACCGAAGCGGAATCCACTTCGTTGAGGAAACGCCGGGCATCGCTGAAATGCTCGGTGACAATGGCGTCGGTGTGCTTGGAGCCGTATGTGTTGATGTGTTCGATGGCCTGGTCCAGGTCATCGACGATGCGGATCGACAGGATCGGCGCCGTGTACTCGGTGTACCAGTCTTGTTCAGTTGCCTCGATCACGTCCGCGCCGAGCAGCGCACGGGTGCGTTCGCAACCACGCAGCTCCACGCCCTTGTCACGGTAGATGGCAGCCAGCGGCGGCAGCACGCGATCGGCAATGCCGGCGTGCACCAGCAGGGTTTCCATGGTGTTGCACGGGGCGTAACGGTGGGTCTTGGCGTTGTCGGCGATGCGGATCGCCTTGTCGATATCGGCGGCGATGTCGATGTAAACGTGGCACACGCCGTCCAGGTGCTTGATGACCGGCACCTTGGCATCACGGCTGACACGTTCGATCAGGCTCTTGCCACCGCGCGGCACGATCACGTCGACGAATTCGGGCATGGTGATCAGCGCGCCGACAGCGGCGCGGTCGGTGGTTTCCACCACTTGCACCACTTCAGCCGGCAGCTCGGCCACGGCCAGGCCCTTCTGGATGCAAGCGGCAATGGCACGGTTGGAATGGATCGCCTCGGAACCGCCGCGCAGGATGGTGGCGTTGCCGGACTTGAGGCACAGGCTCGCGGCGTCGATGGTCACGTTCGGACGCGACTCATAGATGATGCCGATCACGCCCAGGGGCACGCGCATCTTGCCGACCTGAATACCGGACGGCAGGTAACGCATGTCGCGGATTTCACCGATGGGGTCGGGCAGCTTGGCCACCTGACGCAGGCCTTCGATCATGTCGTCGATACGTGCCGGGGTCAGCGCCAGGCGATCCAGCAAGGCCGGCTCCAGGCCATTGGCGCGGCCGTTGGCCAGGTCCAGTTCGTTGGCGGCGGTCAACTCGGAGCGCGAGGCATCCAGAGCATCGGCGGCGGCCAGCAGGGCACGGTTCTTCTGCGCGGTGCTCGCACGGGCGATCAACCGCGAGGCCTGACGGGCAGCGCGACCCAGGCGGGTCATGTAGTCAAGAACGGACTCAGTCATGGTCAGGGAGTCTTGGCAAAGAGGAAAGCGGCAGATTATAGCTGTGACGCCGTCCTACGGACAGCGGTGAGGGGCGGATGGTCGAAATGAACTGTAAAAACCCCGCCTTCAGCCGTAATTAAGGTGGGAGTTGTTATGATTCCGTCACATTTAGCCGTATTTACCCCTGACCACCATGCCCAGCCCTTCGCCGCAACGCCCCGCCAGCGCCCTGCCCGACCGCTTCTTCGACCGCGACGCACAAAGACTCGCGCGGGAATTGCTCGGTAAAGTCATACGCCATCGCGTCGGCGAAATCTGGCTTTCAGCGCGAATTATTGAAACCGAAGCTTATTACCTGGCCGAAAAAGGCAGCCACGCGTCACTCGGCTACACAGAAAAGCGTAAGGCTTTGTTTCTGGATGGCGGTCATATCTATATGTACTACGCCCGTGGCGGTGATTCGCTGAACTTCAGCGCCCACGGCCCGGGCAATGCCGTGCTGATCAAATCGGCCTATCCGTGGGTCGATGAAACCTCGGGCCCGGCCAGCCTGGCGCAAATGCTGCTGAATAATCCGCATGCCGACGGCAGCCCGCGCCCTTCGCAGAAGCTCTGCGCCGGCCAGACCTTGCTGTGCAAGGCCTTGGGCCTGAAGGTGCCGATGTGGGATGCCAAGCGCTTCGACCCGGCGCAGCTGTATGTCGAGGATGTCGGCCAGACCCCGACGCAGATTATCCAGACCACCCGCTTGGGCATTCCCGGCGGCCGTGATGAGCACCTGATGTACCGCTTCGTCGACGCCAGCTACGCGCCCTATTGCACACGGAACCCGCTGCGCCGGGGCCAGGTCGAAGGGCGCGACTACGTTCTGATTTGAGCCCCCCTGTAGGAGGGGTATTTATAGATGGGAGTTGATTGTATGGGCCAATGGCTCGATAGCATGACCGGCTGGCTGACCCTGAACCCGCAATGGCTGGCAGTCGCGGTGTTTCTCGTCGCGTGCGTGGAGTGCCTGGCCATTGCCGGGCTGATCGTACCGGGCACGGTCTTGCTGTTCGCCATCGCGGCGCTGGCCGGCAGCGGTGCACTGTCCTTGAGTGAAACCCTGCTGCTGGGTTTCCTCGGCGGGTTATTGGGCGACGGGGTTTCCTACTACCTGGGCCGACATTTCCACCAGAACATCCGGCGCCTGCCCGGTTTGCGCCACCACCCGGAATGGATGAACGGCGCGGAGACCTACTTCCACAAGTACGGCATTGCCAGCCTGCTGGTCGGACGTTTCATTGGCCCGCTGCGTCCCATGCTGCCGATGGTGGCGGGCATGTGCGACATGCCGTTCCCACGCTTCGCGGCGGTAAGCATTATCGCGGCGGCGGGCTGGTCGGTGGCGTATCTGCTGCCGGGCTGGGCGACCGGCGCCGCGTTCCGCCTGCCGTTGCCGCCGGGCTTCTGGCCGGAAGCGGGCGTTGTCGCGGCTTGCCTCGCGGTGTTGCTGGGCCTGAGTTTGAACAGCAGCCTGCGCGGCCATCGTCGCGCCACGTTGTGGATCGGTTGCGCCAGTCTGACGCTGTTGATCGCGTTGTTTATCGGCTACCACCACCTGAACGATTTCGACCACGGCCTCAGCGCTCTGGTGCAGGAACACCGCAGCGCATGGCTGGACGAGGTGATGGTGCGAGTGACCCAACTGGGCGAGTTCAAGAAAATGTTCTTCGCCAGCGCCGCGTTCACCGCCCTGCTATTACTGGCGCGCCAATGGCGCCACGCCATGTTCGTCGGCGCCACGCTGGCCGGTGCAGCGCTCCTCAACACGGCGACCAAGTTGTTTTTTGCGCGGGGTCGCCCGGAAGTCCTCAGCGACCCGCTGACCAGTTTCAGCATGCCCAGCGGCCACGCCTCCGGCGCATTCGCGTTTTTCCTGGCGCTGGCGGTGCTGGCCGGGCGCGGGCAACCTACGCGGCTGCGCCTGACCTGGATGCTGCTGGGCTGTATTCCTGCGGCCTTCATTGCCCTGTCACGGGTCTACCTCGGCGTCCATTGGCCCAGCGACATCCTGGCCGGCACGCTGCTGGCGATGACCGTGTGTGCATTCAGTTTGACCGCCAGCCAGTACCGCCGCCCACTGCCGGCCATGCCGCAAAAAACCTGGTGGCTGCTGCTACCGGCGCTGGTCGCGGTGCTCAGCTTTGCTGCGTTTACCGGCACGCCCGACGCGCTGCTGCGCTATGCCTATTAGGTGAACAACTCGCCCTGCAGCTCATCGAGCAACATCTGGATCGCATCCAGGCGCTGCTGCGGGTCGTCGAGTTGCAGCAGGTCGATCTTGTCGGCCTCGTCGAACGGCAGCAGATACGCCAACTGATTGCCCAAGGCTTGCTGGCCATCGGCGTGGGCGCCCATGTCCAGCGAGGCGACCATCGGATGTTCGGCCAGGGCCTCGAGCAAGGCCAGCAAGTCGGCGTCTTCTTCTTCCAGCGCCTGGTCCGGCAACTCTTCCAGCCATTGCACGTCGGCTACCAGCAATTGGTCCTTCTGCACGTCGGCGCCACGCACACGAAAGCGGCGCCCGCCTTCGACGCGAATCCCCAGCAGGCCGTTGTCCTGTTGCTTGAAGTCACGAATCAGCGCCTCGCAGCCAATCAGCGCGTAGCCATCCGGGGCCATCCCCACTTCCTTGCCATCGAGGATGCACACCACGCCAAAGCTTTCGCCCTTTTTCATGCAGCGGCTGATCATGTCCAGGTAGCGCGCCTCGAACAGTTGCAGGTCGAGGGTGCAGCCAGGGAACAGCACGGTATTGAGCGGGAACAGCGCCAGACTCATAAAGGTTTCCTTAAACCCGATTCAAACAATCACCGACACGGCCAATGGCAGAAACACGGCCGTGGCCACACCCATCAGACTCATGGCCAGCGCGGCGAAGGCGCCGCATTCTTCGCTTTCCTGCAGGGCCACCGAGGTGCCGACCGCATGCGCCGTCATGCCCAGCGCCATGCCACGCGCCTCGGGGCTGTGCACGCCCAGGCGCGACAGGTACGCCGGGCCGATCATTGCGCCGACCACCCCGGTGATCAGCACAAACACCGCCGCCAACGCCGCCACGCCGCCGATCTGCTCGGCCACCAGCATGGCGATCGGCGAGGTCACCGATTTGGGCGCCATGGTCATCAACATCATGTGTTCGGCGCCAAACCCCCAGCCCAGCAGGACGCACAGGCCGGTGGCAAACACGCCCCCTATCACCAGCGTAGTAAAAATCGGCCAGAACAATTGGCGGATCCGCCGCAGATTCAGATAAAGCGGCACCGCCAGGGCCACCGTCGCCGGGCCCAGCAGGATGCCCATGATCTCGGTGCTCTTGCGGTACTCGACGTAGCTCAAGCCACAGGAGAGCAACACACCGATCACCAGCAGCATGGACACCAGCACCGGTTGCAGGAAAATCCAGCGGGTTTTCTCGAACCCCGCCAGCACCAGTTGATAGGCGCCCAGGGTGATACCGATGCCGAATAACGGGTGGTGGATCACCGCCGCCCACGCGCCTTGCCAGTCGACCGTCATTACTCGTCCTCCCGCTGCGCCTGGCGCTTGACCAGTTTTTGCATCATCACTCCGATAACCCCCATGGCGATCACCAGCGACAACACCAGCGCGCCGACGATGGCCCAGAAATCGGCGGCAATATCCTTGGCGTACACCATCACCCCCACCGCCGGCGGCACCAGCAGCAACGGCAGGTAACGCAGCAGGCTGCTGGCGGCCAGACTCAGGGGCTCGCCGACTTCGCCGCGCCACACCAGGTAACCCAGCATCAGCAGCAGGCCGATGATCGGTCCCGGCAGCACCGGTAACAGCAAATGGTTGATCGCCGTGCCGATCAGTTGAAACAGCACCAGCCATGTCAGGCCACGTAACAGCATCCGTCTTCTCCCCCCTCGAAACCCGCCCGCATTATAAGCATGCCCGCCCTATGCCCAGGCATTCGCCGTAAGCATGTTGGGTTGACCGAGCCGAATGGCCATGATGATCTACATTGGTTCTCTGTAACCCATAACAACAACCCGTCCCCGTGGATGGGGACACACCGATGAACCAAGGAGAGACGCAATGCCCTATGTACCCGTAGCGCAGCTCAAAGATTATGTCGGCAAGGAACTGGGACGTTCCGAATGGCTCACCATCGACCAGACCCGCATCAACCTGTTCGCCGAAGCCACCGGCGATTATCAGTTCATCCACGTCGACCCGGTCAAGGCCGCGCAAACGCCGTTCGGCAGCACCATCGCCCACGGTTTCCTGTCACTGTCGCTGATGCCCAAGCTGATGGAAGACATCCTGATCATGCCTGAAGGCCTGAAGATGGCGGTTAACTATGGCCTGGACAGCGTGCGCTTTATCCAGCCGGTGAAAGTCGACTCCAAGGTCCGCCTGAACGTGACCCTCACCGATGTCACCGAGAAAAAACCCGGCCAATGGCTGTTCAAGGCCACCGCCACCCTGGAAATCGAAGGCCAGGAAAAACCCGCCTACATCGCCGAGTCACTGTCACTCTGCTTCGTATAACCCCGTACACCCTCTGTAGGACCGGCTTGCCAGCGAAAAACCCCCAGACGCCGCGCACCACCTTGAACGCCCGCGTCATCGCTGCCCCCCTCGCCAGCAAACCGGCTCCCGCAGGTCATCTATTCCCTGACAGACCACTAGGTATGGCTCCCTCGCTGCGGCATACTCGGCGCTCAATTATCCGGATCCCGCTATGCGCCCACTCGCTCCCTTTGCCCTTGCCCTATTGCTCACCGCTTGCGGAGACGGCGAATCGCTGCTGCCGCCCGATGCGCGCCTGCCCGATGGCGGTCGCTACCGTGGCGATGTGGTCAATGGCTTGCTGCAAGGCCAGGGCCGTGTGGACTACCCCAACGGTAGCTGGTACGCCGGGCAGTTCGACAAAGGCCAATGGCACGGCATGGGCGAATGGCATGGCAGCAATGGCGAGGTCTATAAAGGCCAGTTCAAGCAAGGGCTGTTCGACGGCCAGGGCAGCTTGACCACGGCGGGCAGCCACTATGTCGGCGGTTTCAAGAACGGGCGACGCAACGGCGAAGGCACCCTCAAAGAGGGGCAGATGACCTATCGCGGCGAATTCCTGGACGACCAGTATTCTGGCCTGGGCCGCCTGGAACTGGCCGACGGCAGCCAGTACCAGGGCCAGTTCGCCCACGGCAAGCCCAATGGCGAAGGCCAGCGTAACGATGACAGCGGCAACCAGTTCAGCGGCCACTTCGTCGATGGCCAGTTGGAAGGCAACGGCACGTTCAACAGCGCTGACGGCGACATCTATGTCGGCCAGTTCAAGCAAAACCAACTCAACGGCAAGGGTCGCTACGAAAATGCCGACGGCGACGTGTGGATCGGCCAGTTCAAGGAAGGCGCCCTGAGCGGCAAGGGTGAATTGATCGGTGTGGACGGCAGCCATTACGTCGGCCAGTTCAGCGATTGGCGTTTCAGCGGCGAAGGCCGTCTGAACCTCACCGATGGCAGCTTCTATATTGGTGGCTTCGACAGCGACAACTATCAGGGCCGTGGCACGCTGGTGCTCACCGATGGCACCGTGCAGGCCGGTACCTGGGTCAACGGCATGCGCGTGCGGGACGCCGACGGCAAGCTGCTACCCGATCCGCTGGAGATCGGCGTCCTGGCCCAAGGCCGCCTGCTGGACGCCGCCCTGGCTGCCGTGCCCGCCTCCACCCCCGCCGTAGAGCTGTACACCCTCGCGCTGGCCGGCGACGGCAAGCAAAGCGTGTTCCTGCGCGAAGCCGATTACGTCAGCAACCTGCTCGCCACCCGCTTCGGTGCCCGCGGGCAGATTCGCCTGGTCAACCACCGCGACCATATCGCCGATCGCCCCCTGGCCACCCGCGAAAACCTGCGCCGCGCGGTGCAGACCCTGGCCGAACGCAGCGGGCCGGAAGACCTGGTGTTCATCTACCTGACCAGCCACGGCACCCACGAACACGAACTGGTGCTGGACCAGCCGCGCATGGAACTGGCCGACCTGCCCGCCGACGAACTGGCGGCCGTGCTCACGCCGCTGAAAAATCGCGACAAGATCATCGTGATTTCCGCCTGTTACTCCGGCGGATTCATCCCGGCGCTGAAAGACGAACGTACCCTGATCATGACCGCCACGCGCGCTGACAGCGTGTCCTTCGGATGTTCCGAGGAGGCTGACTTCACCTACTTCGGTGAAGCCCTCTTTGCCCAGGCCTTCAACCAGACCGATGACCTGCAGCAAGCCTTCAAGCTGGCGCAACTGCATGTGACCGAGCGCGAACAGGCGGACAATTTCGAGCCTTCCGAACCCCAGATCTGGGCCCCCAAGGGCGTGATCGCCCACTGGCAACTATTACGCAAGCAGCAGGCACGAAAGGCGCTCGAAAGCGTCTCAATGAATAACAAGGACGCCAAAGGCAACTAAGCTGTAATGCGTAACGAGGGGGGAAGCACCATGTATCTGACACCTCAACATATCTTGCTGGCCGGCGCCTCTGGCCTCACTGGCGAGCACCTGCTCGACCGCCTGCTCAACGAACCTACCGTAACCCGCGTGCTGGCACCCAGCCGCAAACCGCTGGCGGCACACCCGCGCCTGGAAAACCCGGTGGGCGACCCGGCGGTGTTGCTGCCGCAACTGAGCGGCCGCGTGGATATCGCCTTCTGCTGCCTGGGCACCACCATCAAGCAGGCGGGCTCCGAAGAAGCCTTCCGCGCCATCGACCTGGACATGGTGGTGGCCTTCGCCAAACGCGCGCGGGAAATGGGCGCGCGGCATCTGATCGTGATCAGCGCGATTGGCGCCGACCCGAAATCCTCGGTCTTCTACAACCGGGTCAAGGGGGAAATGGAACAGGCGCTGAAGGCGCAAGGCTGGCCGCAACTGACCATCGTGCGACCGTCACTGTTGCTGGGGGAACGACTGGAACCACGCCTGGCCGAACAATTGGCCGGGCCTCTGTCACGCCTGATTCCGGGCAAGTACCACGGCATCGAAGTCTGCGAACTGGCCCGCGCGATGTGGCGGTTGGCACTGGAAGAACAGGATGGCGTGCGGGTGGTGGAGTCGGACGAGCTGCGCAAACTCGGCAAATAACCCCTCCTACAAGCCACCCGTTGCGTTGAAGCCGACGCCCAGCACCGTCAGCACCGACAACGGCAGCAGCAAGGTATCGAGCACCGCGCTGGCCGGCAGGTCGACGCGCGGATAGCTCGGCGCCTCGGCGCCAAACCGGTCCATGGCGCAACAGCCACCGTTCATGGCGTACAAGTCCAGCCGCGTCCCGGCATACACCACCGGCGCGCCGGGCTTGGCAGCATCCAGGGTGCGCGCGGTGGCGCAGCCGGCCAGTTGCAGCGCGAGTATCACCAACAGGACCTTATTCATCGCTGCTCAAATGGTGCTCGCCCCAGCGCGGCAACATGTCCTGAGGGATATTCAGCAGATTGAGAATCCGCGCCACCACAAAGTCCACCAAGTCGTCGATGGTCTGCGGCTGGTGATAGAAGCCGGGCGACGCCGGCAGGATGGTCACGCCCATGTTCGACAACTTGAGCATGTGCTCCAGGTGAATGCTCGAATACGGCGCTTCGCGGGGCACCAGGATCAATTGACGGCGTTCCTTGAGGGTGACGTCCGCCGCACGCTCGATCAGGTTGTTGCAAGCCCCGGTGGCAATCGCCGACAACGTGCCAGTGGAACACGGCACCACCACCATCGCCGCCGGTGCGCCGGAACCGGACGCCACCGGCGACATCCAGTCATCCTTGCCGTAGACCTTGATCTGCCCCGCCGCCGCACCGGTGTACTCGGTGAGGAACGCCTGCATCAACTGCACCCTGGCGGGCAACGCGACATCGGTTTCGGTGGCCAGCACCAATTGCGCGGCCTTGGAGATCAGGAAGTGCACCTCGCGGTCCTCGCGCACCAGGCAATCGAGCAGGCGCAGGCCATAAGGCGCGCCGGATGCGCCGGTCATCGCCAGGGTGACGCGTTCCGGGCCACTCACTTCAATGCCTCGGCCAGCTTGCCATGCAGGCCGCCGAAGCCGCCGTTACTCATGACCACCACGTGGGTACCCGGCTTGGCCTGTTGTTTGACGAACGCAATGATGCCCTCGATGGAATCACGGACGGTCGAGGGCACCGAGCACCGCGCCGCAACCGCCGGCAGGTCCCAACCGAGGTTGGCGGGGGCGTACCACACCACCTGGTCGGCATCGTTGACGCTTTCCGGCAGGCCGTCGCGGTGGGCGCCGAGCTTCATGGAGTTGGAGCGCGGTTCGATAATCGCAATGATCGGCGCATCGCCGACACGCTTGCGCAAGCCATCAAGGGTGGTGGCAATGGCGGTCGGGTGGTGGGCAAAGTCGTCGTAAATGGTAATCCCATTCACGTCGGCGACTTTTTCCATGCGGCGTTTCACGCTTTTGAAGGCACTCAACGCCGCAATGCCCATCGAGGGCACCACGCCGACATGCCGCGCGGCCGCCAGGGTCACCAGGGCATTGGCGACGTTGTGTTGGCCGGTCATGTCCCATTCGACGATGCCCTGGGCCTCGCCTTCGAACAGCACCTCAAAGCGCGAACCGTCTTCACTGAGCAGCTTGACCTGCCACTCCCCGCCTGCGCCGGTGGTTTGCACCGGGGTCCAGCAGCCCATCTCGATCACACGCTGCAAAGCCGGCTCGGTGGTCGGATGGATCACCAGGCCTTCGCTCGGGATGGTGCGCACCAAATGGTGGAATTGCCGTTCGATGGCCGCCAGGTCCGGGAAGATATCCGCGTGATCGAACTCAAGGTTATTGAGGATCGCCGTGCGCGGACGGTAGTGGACGAACTTGGAGCGCTTGTCGAAGAAGGCGCTGTCGTATTCGTCGGCTTCGATGACGAAGAACGGCGTCTCGCCCAGGCGCGCCGACACCGAAAAGTTCTGCGGCACGCCGCCGATCAGGAAACCCGGGCTCATGCCGGCGTGTTCCAGCACCCAGGCCAGCATGCTGCTGGTGGTGGTCTTGCCATGGGTCCCCGCGACGGCCAACACCCAGCGACCTTGCAGCACATGGTCGGCCAGCCACTGTGGGCCAGACACATACGGCAAGCCTTTATTGAGTACGTACTCGACCGCCGGATTGCCACGGGACATGGCGTTGCCGATCACCACCAGGTCCGGGGCCGGGTCGAATTGGGAAGGGTCATAACCCTGGGTCAACTCAATGCCCTGGGCCTGCAGCTGGGTGCTCATGGGCGGGTAAACATTGGCGTCGGAGCCCGTGACGTGATGGCCCAGCTCTTTGGCCAGAACCGCCATCGAGCCCATGAATGTGCCGCAGATACCAAGAATATGAATGTGCATAGTCGACCTCGTAAAACATCGAGGCAGGTTAGCGCAGGGCGTGGGAAATCGCACTCTTTAGCTGTCAGGCGGCGGCCCCGAAGAGCCGCGCAGAGACTTAGACCGCGGCGGTCCCAGCCGCGGCGTCGACGGGCAACTCGGTACTCTTGAGCACGATCAGTTTGCCGATGAACCTGTTCACTGCTTCAAAGCGCTTGTCCAGGCGCTCCAGCCGACGGGTGTCCGTGTCGGCAGCGGTGCCGGCAGGGTCGCGGTAGGCGCGAAAGACCATGTCGTGTTCATCGCCAATCAACGTGAGTTGCCGCTCAGCCACGTCGTACAAGGCCTCAAGCATGGTTAGACGCTCTCCCGTGGCCGCCGGCGAACGCTCGCTCAACGTGAGTGCGAGGGCATCCGTTCCCTGGCGTATCGCCATGATGTTATTGGCCACCACTTCGATGCGCAGCTCGGCCAGCTTGATCCGCGTCTCCACACCCGGCTCCGCAACCGTGCCGACCGGCGTCGCGCTCTGGACGGGGATGGTCCCCCCTTGCGCACTGGGAGCCGGGAGATGAATGGACGGGAGTACCGGCGTCTGCGCCGCGTACTGTCCCTTGATGGCCTCGCCGGTCCAGGTGGACCCGGCGTACGTTGCGATGCTCATCGGCGCGCTGACAAGCCCATTGATGCCCGCATTCACAAACGCATCGCGGGCGACAGTGCCCAATTGGGGCGCGGTGGAGAACACGCCGGCCTTGTGCAAGCGGTCGGCAACGATCAGGTTTTGTGCCACTTGGGCCAACGATTTCGGGGCGATATGGCTTTGGGAGGCCAGCACACTTTCACCTGACTGGCCGGTGATGCGGTTCGAGATATCCCTGAAGCTGTCCCGCGCAGACTTCGGCGCGGGCTTGGGGCTTGCGGGCATGGCAGGCGGTCGTAGCGATGGCGCCGAAGACGACGCCACGCTGGGCGCTCGCGCAGGAGCAATGGAGGGACGCCTGAATACCGTCGACGGAAACAGACTGGGAATACGCATAATCTTTACCTTAATGATTGATGAAACAGGGGTTGTCAAAGCCGATCACTCAGCGCCAAGTTGCAACTTGGCCTTACTGTCTGCGTCTTTAAAAACCTTTATCCAGTTCCACAAAATCAACGGCGCACGATAATCCCGACCCTTCATACAATGAACTTAATTGACGCCTTACAGGCACCTGTTAATGCGCAACGGGGCATTAACACGAATGCTGCAATTGGCGGGCAATTCCATATTTACGCAACTTTCTATAAAGCGTATTTCGACTGACGCCTAATACCACCGCAGTCTGGCTCATATGCCAGTGTTGTTGCGCCAGGGCCGTCAGCAATGCCGCACGTTCGGCGGCGTCCAGTGACGAATCGGTAGACGGCGTGACACTTGCCGCCGCAGGCTGGCCAATGCTCGGCGGCAGATCGTCAAACCGCACAAGACCCTGGGAGCACAACGCGACCAATGTGCGCAGCACCATGCGCAGTTGCCGCACATTGCCGGGCCAGGCGAATGCCAGCAATGCCTGGCGCACCGCCGGTTCAAGGGCGACCGGCTGGTCGCCCGCCTCCTGAGCCAGCAGGAAATCCAGCAATTGCGCCTTGTCCGTGCGCTCACGCAAGGCCGGCAGGGGAATGTCCAGACCGTTGAGCCGGTAATACAAATCCTCGCGGAAACTGCCGTCCTGCACGCGCTCGAGCAAATTCCGGTGCGTCGCGCTGATGATTCTGACGTCGATGGCCTGGGGCTCACCGCCGATGGGCACCACCATGCGGTCTTCCAGCACCCTTAATAAGCGGGTTTGTAGCGCCAGCGGCATATCGCCGATCTCATCCAGGAACAAGGTGCCGCCATCGGCCTGCTGCAGCTTGCCTTGCATGCCCTCCTTGCGCGCGCCGGTAAACGTGCCGCCGCGATAGCCGAACAGTTCGCTTTCGATCAGGCTTTCCGGGATGGCGGCGCAGTTGAGGGCGACGAAGGCTTTGTTCGCTCGCTGGCTGGCCTGGTGCACGGCCTTGGCGAAGGCTTCTTTGCCGGAACCGGTTTCGCCATTGATCAGCAGGGGGACGTCGCGCTCGAATACCCGCAGCGCCTTGCGAAAATCATTTTGCAGCGCCGGATCGCCCAGGCAGATGCCAGGCAACGGCGCAGGTGCAGGCTTGGCGATAGGCGCCGGCGCACTGCGCGTCTGGCCGCGCAACGCCGCGAACAACTGTCGCCCGTCACGGGTGCGCAACGGCCAACTGGCGGTGGCATTGGCACTGGCGCGCCCCAGCAACTGATCCAGCGAACAATCAAAAAACGCCTCGACCGGCTGCCCCAGCAAGCCACCGCGCCTCTGCCCCAACAGGTTCTGCGCACTCTGGTTCACCGCGCAGATGCGCCCCTCGCCATCGAATGCCAGCAGGCCTTCGCTGAACAGCCCCACCGACTCGGCCTGCAAATGAAAGCGCAGCAGCCAGTGGTTTTCAAAGTGACGCAGGAAGTAACAGCTCTCGATCATCTTCGCCGACAGATTCACCAGCGCCATGGTATGGAACTGGGCCTGGCGCGACACCGCTTCGCGGGCCGACGACACGTCAAGCACCGCCAGCAGTTGACCATGGGGGTCGAACACCGGGCTCGCCGAACACGTCAGCCCGGTATGCCGCCCGCGAAAATGCTCATCACGATGAATGGTCAGGGATTGGCGCTCCACCAGGCAGGTGCCGATGCCGTTGGTACCTTCGCAGGCCTCGCTCCAGTCGGCGCCCAGCCACAGCCCGGCGCGCTCGAAGATCGTGCGCTCGGACGGCGCCGTAACACAGTTGAGGATCACGCCACGCGCATCGGTCAGCAGCACGGCATGACCGGCGCCCGAGAGCTGCTGATGCAGGCTGTTCATCTCACTGCCGGCGATCTGCAACACCTGGTGCAGACGCTCGCGGCTTTCCAGCAGGCGGCCGTGTTCGAGCACGGTCGGTGCGATGCTCAGAGCGGGGTCGAGGTGGTAGTCCTCCAGGCAACGCAGCCAGGAGCGGGCGATGGACGGGTCGCTGGCCGGGCCGTGGGACAGATCCTGGCCGCGCGCAACGGTCAATACCTGCTGGGCATGGCGACTGAAATGATCGTTGTGCATGTTCTTATTATTCTCCCTGCGTGAGAGCCCCCAGCATCCTCCACGCCCCCAGTCATTGCAATCCCGAGCGGACCCGCCGGTCACAGGCTGTACCGTTTATGGCACAAACTGTCACTTCGACTGTACCGAGCGTGCCACAGCAACGCCTTGCAACAGACGCCATCCCCTTGATTTAACTGGCCCTCAAGGCAGTGGCCCAACCTTTGCTCTACGCTTTATCAAGCGCTAGTCGCGCTGTACTCCAATAAACATAAAAGCCAGGAGAATCCACCATGCGTTACGCACACCCCGGTACTGAAGGCGCGATCGTTTCGTTCAAGGCCAAGTACGGCAACTTCATTGGTGGCGAATTCGTTGCGCCGGTCGATGGCAACTACTTCACCAATACCTCGCCGGTCAACGGCAAGCCTATCGCCGAATTTCCGCGCTCCACTGCCAAAGACATCGACAAAGCACTCGACGCCGCCCATGCCGCCGCTGACGCCTGGGGCAAGACCTCGGCCCAGGATCGCTCGCTGGTGCTGCTGAAAATCGCCGACCGTATCGAACAGAACCTCGAACTGCTGGCCGTCACCGAAACCTGGGACAACGGCAAGGCCGTGCGTGAAACCCTCAACGCTGACATCCCGCTGGCGGCTGACCACTTCCGCTACTTCGCCGGCTGCATCCGCGCCCAGGAAGGCACCAGCGCCGAAATCAATGAACACACCGCGTCCTACCACTTCCACGAACCGCTGGGCGTGGTCGGCCAGATCATCCCGTGGAACTTCCCGCTGCTGATGGCCGCATGGAAACTCGCCCCGGCCCTGGCCGCCGGCAACTGCGTGGTGCTCAAGCCTGCCGAGCAGACCCCGCTGGGCATCAACGTGCTGATGGAAGTGATCGGCGACCTGCTGCCGCCGGGCGTGCTGAACGTGGTACACGGTTTCGGCAAAGAAGCCGGCGAAGCCCTGGCCACCAGCAAGCGCATCGCCAAGATCGCCTTCACCGGCTCCACCCCGGTGGGCGCGCACATCATGCATTGCGCCGCCGAGAACATCATTCCGTCGACGGTCGAACTGGGCGGCAAGTCGCCGAACATCTTCTTCGCCGACATCATGAAAGCCGAACCCTCGTTCATCGAAAAGGCCGCCGAAGGCCTGGTGCTGGCGTTCTTCAACCAGGGCGAAGTGTGCACCTGCCCATCCCGCGCCCTGGTGCAAGAGTCGATCTACGACGACTTCATGAAAGTGGTGATGAAAAAAATCGAGTCGATCAAACGCGGCGACCCACTGGACACCGACACCATGGTCGGCGCCCAGGCGTCCGAGCAGCAATTCGACAAGATTCTGTCCTACCTGGAAATCGCCAAGGGCGAAGGCGCGCAACTGCTGACCGGCGGCAAGGTCGAGCAACTCAGCGGCGACATGGCCGGCGGCTATTACATCCAGCCGACCCTGCTCAAGGGCACCAACGACATGCGTGTGTTCCAGGAAGAAATCTTCGGCCCGGTGGTGAGCATCACCACCTTCAAGGACGAAGCCGAAGCCCTGGCCATCGCCAACGACACCGAGTTCGGCCTGGGTGCTGGTGTGTGGACCCGCGACATCAACCGCGCCTACCGCATGGGCCGTGCGATCAAGGCGGGCCGTGTGTGGACCAACTGCTACCACCTGTACCCGGCGCATGCCGCGTTTGGCGGTTACAAGAAGTCCGGCGTCGGTCGTGAAACCCACAAGATGATGTTGGATCACTACCAGCAGACCAAGAACCTGCTGGTGAGCTACGACATCAACCCGCTGGGTTTCTTCTAACCCACAACCCCCTCTCACCCTGGAAATGCAACCAAAGGTGGGAGGGGGCTTGCTCCCTCCCACACTTAGAGCTTCACAAGTACTTGCGATGCGCATTCGGCACACAGAGGCCGAGTTAAAAAAACAATAAGAATGAAAGGTACTTTCTCATGCCTAGCGAACCGACTGGATCTTCCGTCGACTTCGAAAAAGTCGACTCCCAATACTTCCAACAACGCGAACTGAAAAAAGGCGCCGCCGGCTGGGTCCTGCTGGTCGGCCTCGGCGTTGCCTACGTGATCTCCGGCGACTACGCCGGCTGGAACTTCGGCCTGGCCCAGGTTGGCTGGGGCGGGATGTTCCTCGCCACCTTGCTGATGGCCACCATGTACCTGTGCATGTGCTTTTCCCTGGCCGAACTGTCTTCCATGATCCCCACCGCCGGCGGCGGCTACGGCTTTGCCCGCAGTGCCTTCGGGCCTTGGGGCGGGTTTCTCACCGGCACCGCCATCCTGATCGAATACGCCATCGCCCCCGCCGCCATCGCGGTGTTTATCGGCGCTTATTGCGAGTCACTGTTCGGCATTGGCGGCTGGGTAATTTACCTGGCGTTCTACATCCTGTTTATCGGCATCCATATCTTCGGTGTCGGTGAAGCCTTGAAGCTGATGTTCGTGATCACCGCCGTCGCCGCGATTGCCCTGGGCGTGTTCCTGGTGGCGATGGTGCCGCACTTCAGCGTCGCCAACCTGTTGGATATTCCGGTGACCGAGGCCAAGGGCGCCAGCACCTTCCTGCCGTTCGGCTACGTCGGCGTGTGGGCCGCGATCCCTTATGCGATCTGGTTTTTCCTCGCGGTCGAAGGCGTGCCCCTGGCCGCCGAAGAAACCAAGAACCCCAAGCGCGACCTGCCTCGCGGCCTGATCGGCGCCATTGTGGTGCTGACCAGTTTTGCCCTGTTGATCCTGGTGATCGCACCGGGCGGCGCGGGCACCTATGCGCTGATCAAGTCGGGCAACCCGTTGGTGGAAGCCCTGGCGCTGTCCTACGGCGGTTCGACCTGGATGGGCAGCTTCGTCAACCTGGTCGGCCTGGCGGGCCTGATCGCGAGCTTTTTCTCGATCATCTACGCCTATTCGCGGCAGATATTTGCCTTGTCCCGCGCCGGCTACCTGCCGCGCAAACTGTCCCAGACCAACAAGAGCAAGGCGCCGGTACTCGCGCTGGTGATCCCCGGCATCATCGGTTTCGGCCTGTCGCTGACCGGCCAGGGCGATTTGCTGATCCTGGTGGCGGTGTTTGGCGCGACCATTTCCTACGTGCTGATGATGGCCGCGCACATCACCTTGCGCATCCGGCGCCCCAAAATGGACCGTCCGTACCGCACACCGGGCGGCATCTTCACCTCCGGCGTGGCCCTGGTATTGGCCTGCGTGGCCGTGGTGGCGGGCTTTCTGGTCGACCCACGGGTGGTGATTGGCGCCGCGATCATCTATGGAGTATTAATTGCTTACTTTGCTTTCTACAGCCGGCATCACTTGGTAGCAGGCACGCCCGAAGAAGAGTTCGCGGCGATCCAGGCCGCAGAAGCCGCCTTGCACTGATAGCCGTAAACCTCGACGCGGGCGCCTGCTCGCGTCGTCAAGGAGACACTGTATGGCAAGCTTTTCCCACGCGGTGGGTGCACAAACCTACCGTTTCGACAGCCTCAAGGACGTGATGGCCAAGGCCAGCCCGGCGCGCTCCGGGGACTTTCTCGCAGGCGTCGCCGCGCAAAACGACGGCGAGCGGGTCGCGGCGCAAATGGCCTTGGCGAATATCCCGCTCAAGCACTTTCTGCAAGAAGCGCTGATCCCCTATGAAAGCGATGAAGTCACGCGACTGATCCTCGACACCCACGATCGACAGGCGTTTGCCCCGGTCAGCCACCTGACCGTCGGCGGCCTGCGCGACTGGCTGCTCAGCGATGCTGCCGACGAACATGCCCTACGCGCCCTGGCGCCCGGACTGACACCGGAAATGGCCGCCGCCGTGTCCAAGATCATGCGCGTGCAGGACCTGGTACTGGTGGCGCAGAAGATCCGCGTGGTCACCCGGTTTCGCGGCACCATGGGCCTGCGCGGGCGCCTGTCGACCCGCCTGCAGCCCAACCACCCCACGGATGAACCGGCAGGCATCGCTGCGAGCATTCTCGACGGCCTGCTCTATGGCAACGGCGACGCCATGATCGGCATCAACCCGGCCACCGACAGCATCGCCTCGATCTGCGCCATGCTGGAAATGCTCGACGCGATCATCCAGCGCTACGAAATCCCGACCCAGGCCTGCGTGCTGACCCACGTCACCACCTCCATCGAAGCCATCAACCGTGGCGTGCCGCTGGACCTGGTGTTTCAGTCGATCGCCGGCACCGAGGCGGCCAACGCCAGCTTCGGCATCAACCTGAACGTGCTGCAGGAAGGTTACGAGGCGGGCTTGAGCCTGAACCGTGGCACCCTGGGCCAGAACCTGATGTATTTCGAAACCGGCCAGGGCAGCGCCCTGTCGGCCAACGCGCATTTTGGCGTCGACCAGCAAACCTGCGAAACCCGCGCCTATGCGGTGGCCCGGCACTTCAAGCCGTTTTTGGTGAACACCGTGGTCGGCTTTATCGGCCCCGAGTACCTGTACAACGGCAAGCAGATCATCCGCGCCGGCCTCGAAGACCACTTCTGCGGCAAGCTGCTGGGCGTGCCAATGGGGTGCGACATCTGCTACACCAACCACGCCGAAGCCGACCAGGACGACATGGACACCCTGCTGACCCTGCTGGGCGTGGCCGGGATCAATTTCATCATGGGCATCCCCGGCTCCGACGACATCATGCTCAACTACCAGACCACCTCGTTCCACGACGCCCTGTACGCCCGGCAAACATTGGGGTTAAAGCCGGCACCGGAGTTTGAACAATGGCTGGCGAAAATGGGCATCTTCACGCAAGCCGATGGCAAGGTGCATTTCGGCAACAGCCTGCCACCGGCGTTTCGCCACGCCTTGGCGCAATTGGGATGAAGGAGCCGACCGTGCAACCAGATCTTCCTGACAACCCGTGGCTGCAACTGCGCCGCCTCACCCCGGCACGCATTGCCCTCGGCCGTACCGGCACGAGCATCCCCACCAGCGCGCAACTGGACTTCCAGTTCGCCCACGCCCAGGCGCGGGACGCGGTGCACTTGCCCTTCGACCACGCCGGCCTCGGCAGCCAACTGGCCGAGCGCGGACGTGACAGCCTGTTGCTGCACAGCGCCGCCACCGACCGGCACAGCTACCTGCAACGCCCGGACCTGGGGCGACGCTTGAGTGATGAATCGGCCCAGCGTCTTCGCGACTACGCCGCGGCCAATCCCGGCGGCGTGGACCTGGCGGTGGTGGTGGCCGATGGCCTGTCGGCGCTGGCAGTGCATAAACACACCTTGCCGTTTCTGACGCGCATGGAGGAACAGACCCACGCCGAAGGGTGGTCCTTGTCGCCGGTGATTCTGGTGGAACAGGGCCGTGTGGCGGTGGCCGATGAAATTGGTCAATTGCTGGGTGCGAAGATGGTGGTGATCCTGATCGGCGAGCGGCCGGGGCTCAGTTCGCCGGACAGCCTGGGGTTGTATTTCACCTATAACCCCAAGGTCGGCCTGACCGATGCTTATCGCAACTGCATTTCCAACGTGCGGCTGGAAGGCTTGAGTTATGGCATGGCGGCCCATCGCCTGCTGTACTTGATGCGAGAGGCGTGTCGCCGGCAGTTGTCGGGGGTCAATCTGAAGGACGAGGCCCAGGTTCAAACGATTGAATCCGACGACCCCGACTTGATGAAAGGTAATTT
The DNA here is from genome assembly GCF_046605395.1 of Pseudomonas sp. MPB23. Lineage (NCBI taxonomy): Bacteria > Pseudomonadati > Pseudomonadota > Gammaproteobacteria > Pseudomonadales > Pseudomonadaceae > Pseudomonas > Pseudomonas sp. MPB23. Next base: position 1,243,456 of record NZ_CP176771.1, read on the forward strand.
CCTGCTCAGCTCACCCAAAGACTAATCCCGGCACGATTGCGCTTTTTCGCGTCTTTAGGCAGCATCAAGTCACGGCCGCTCGCGTGGTCATACACCTTCTGGAAGTTGAGGCCTGGCATGCGGATCACTCAAGCGACCCTGGAACACCTGGACCTGTTGACCCCCTTGTTCGTCAAATACCGCGAGTTCTACGGGGCCCTGCCCTTCCCCGACTCATCGCGGGCCTTCCTGGAAAAGCGCCTGCGCCGCAAGGAGTCGGTGATCTACTTGGCCCTGCCCGACGACGACGACAAAAAACTGCTGGGGTTCTGCCAGCTATACCCGAGCTTTTCCTCGCTATCGCTCAAGCGCGTGTGGATTCTCAATGACATCTATGTCGCCGAAGATGCCCGCCGGCAGTTGGTCGCGGATAACTTGATCCGCACGGCGAAGAAAATGGCCAAGGACACCCACGCGGTACGGCTACGGGTGTCGACCAGCAGTAACAACCAAGTCGCACAAAAGACCTACGAGTCGATCGGCTTTCGCGAAGACACCGAGTTCAAAAACTACACCTTGCCGATCAGCGAAGACTGACCCAATACCCCAAGCATCACAAAATCCCTGTGGGAGGGGCTTGCTCCCGATAGCGATGGGCCAGTCAGACTATTTATAACTGACCCGAGGCAAGCCCCTCCCATATTTGGTTCTGTGGTGCTCTGGGAGCCGAGCCCCACGACATTCCCCGCTACAAAACCCACACGCTTTTCACTTCCCGATCCGTATAATGCCGACCTTTCACGGCTGTAAGACGCGCGACAAATACTTGTAGCCTTATTACCCGAGCTTCCGCACAGGCCTGCCGAGCCGGGCCATTCACACAGGTGCCATCCATGGATTTCAACCCGCTTGACCTTATCCTGCATCTCGACGTCTACCTCGACCTGCTGGTAACCAATTATGGTCCGTGGATTTACGCCATTCTGTTTCTGGTGATCTTTTGCGAAACCGGCCTGGTGGTCATGCCGTTCCTGCCCGGTGATTCGTTGCTGTTCATCGCCGGCGCGGTGGCCGCAGGCGGCGGCATGGACCCGGTATTGCTCGCGGGCTTGTTGATGTTGGCGGCGATCCTCGGCGACAGCACCAACTATGTGATCGGACGAACAGCCGGGGAACGCTTGTTCAGCAACCCGAACTCGAAAATCTTCCGCCGCGACTATCTGCAAAAAACCCACGATTTCTATGACAAGCACGGCGGCAAAACCGTAACCCTGGCGCGCTTCCTGCCGATCCTGCGCACCTTTGCACCGTTCGTTGCAGGTATCGCGAAAATGCCGTACCCACGGTTTTTCGGCTTCAGCGTGCTGGGTACCGTCTTCTGGGTGGGCGGCCTGGTGACCTTGGGCTACTTCTTCGGCAACGTACCGTTCATCAAGAAAAACCTGTCGCTGCTGGTGGTGTTCATCATCCTGCTGTCGCTGGTGCCGATGATCATCAGTGTGTTCCGCAGCCGTTTTGGCCGCGCGTCCTCCGAAGCCAAGCCGCAGTAACCCGCGGTGTGGTCCCTCAGCGCCTGGCGTCGCCGGCGCCTGCTGGCCAAGCACCCGATTGCCGACGACACCTGGCAGCGGGTGCGCCACCACCTGACCTTTCTCGACGGCATCAGCGCCGAGCAGGACCAGTGGCTGCGCGAAGCCTGCGTGATCTTCCTCGCCGAAAAACACCTCACCGCCCTGCCCGGCGTAGAGCTGCACCAGGAACAACGCCTGCTGCTGGCCGCCCAGGCGCAACTGCCGCTGATGAACCTCGGCGACCTCGACTGGTACCAGGGTTTCCACGAAATCGTGCTGTACCCCGACGACTTCCTGAGCCCCCAGCGCCATCGCGATGCCAGCGGCGTCGAGCATGAGTGGGATGGCGAACACAGCGGTGAAGCCTGGCAACAAGGGCCGATCATCCTCGCCTGGCCAGGCGTACTGGCCAGCGGCCACTGGGAAGGCTACAACCTGGTGATCCACGAGCTGGCCCACAAACTCGACATGCTCAACGGCGACGCCAACGGCCTGCCGCCGCTGCACCACGACATGCGCGTGCAGGAATGGGCCAGCGTGATGCAAGGCGCGTTTGACGACCTCAATCGCCAGCTCGACGCCAACCCCGATGCCGAGACCGCCATCGACCCCTACGCCGCCGAAAACCCGGCCGAATTCTTTGCCGTCACCAGCGAATATTTTTTCAGCGCCCCGGATTTATTGATGGAAAGTTATCCACAGGTGTACGCCCAACTCAGCCGTTTTTACCGCCAGGACCCTCTGGCCCGCCTCATCCAGCTACAAGCGCACGACCCGCGTTATCAGCCGCAAGGCGAATGACCGTACGACGTCTGACGCATGGCATCGGCGTCAGAATATGCCTATAATCGCCGCCACTTTTAGGCCAATCCGGCCATGTCATATGGCCAACTACGGGGGCACCGCCCAATGAGCTACAGCAAGATTCCGGCTGGCAAAGACCTGCCGAACGACATCTACGTCGCCATCGAGATTCCGGCCAACCACGCGCCGATCAAATACGAAATCGACAAAGACAGCGACTGCCTGTTCGTTGACCGGTTCATGGCCACCCCGATGTTCTACCCGGCCAACTACGGTTTCATCCCCAACACCCTGGCCGACGACGGTGACCCCCTCGACGTACTGGTCGTGACCCCTTACCCAGTGACGCCTGGCTCGGTAATCCGCGCCCGTCCAGTCGGCATCCTGAACATGACCGACGACGGCGGCGGCGATGCCAAGGTTATCGCGGTCCCCCACGACAAGCTGTCCCAGCTGTACGTGGACGTGAAGGAATACACCGACCTGCCGCCACTGCTGCTGGAACAGATCAAACACTTCTTCGAGAACTACAAAGACCTCGAAAAAGGCAAATGGGTAAAGATCGACGGTTGGGGCAACGCAGACGCCGCCCGCGCCGAGATCATGAAGTCGGTCGCTGCCTACAAAGGCTGATACCCGCTCCTCATTGCCTCGGCAACTAAAAAGCCCCGATTAATCGGGGCTTTTTTTGTGGGAAAAATTAAACACCAAGTTCAATATTTTATAAACGTCGTTTAATTTAATTGCAAATTCGAAGTGCCACGCTACAACTAAGCAAAAACCTACAGGCACAACTCAACGCATGGTTTATTTGATCTGTTTTACCGGCCAGTAAACTCTGCGTTTATGAATACATCAGGTGATCGCTTAAAAGCGCTATTACGGGAAGTTCATCTTTCCGCCTCCGACTTCGCCAAGAACCGCGGTGTCACGCCTCAACACGTGAACAACTGGTTCAAGCGCGGTGTGCCCATGGGCCGACTCAACGAGATCGCAGAACTGCTGTGCGTCTCAAGCCGTTGGCTGCGCACCGGCGAAGGCCCCAAACACCCACCGGCCAACTTCCTGCTGGAAGGCCCGGACATCAGGAAAGGACTCCCTGCCCGCGAAGACACTGGCAAATACCTCACAGGCCCCGCCTGCCGCCCGGAAAAAATCGACGTGGAGATTCCTCTCCACCCCACCTTCACCTCCATCGAATGCATCCGCATCTCCCTGAACACCCTCGAAACCCTCAACGTCGACCCCGACCGCGCGGTAGGCGCCTACATGGTCGACAACAGCATGATCGACATCATCCAACAAGGCGCCACCCTCGCCATCGACCGAGGCCGCACCCAAATCGTCGACGGCGAAATCTACGCCGTCGAACACGACGGCATGCTGCGCATCAAATACCTCTACAACCGGCCAGGTGGCGGCTTGCGCATGCGCAGCCACAATGCCGGCGAACACCCGGACGAATACCTGACCTATGAGCAACGGTTCGAACAGAACTTCCTGATCGTGGGGTGGGTATTCTGGTGGTCCACACTGAACAACCGCCGACCGGTACCGCTGGATGAACATCTATTGGGCTGGGAAGGCTCTAAATCCGATCCCGAGGTGGGCATTTGAAGTGAATGTGGGTATCATCCGCCGCACATTTGGCAAGGGGGTAGCTTTGCGCTATCCACCCTGTCCGGCGATGCGGAATAACGCCCGCAGATGCCCCTACTATTCAGCCTGACGCAATGTGGGCTGAGCGATTTGAAGGCTGGTGAGGTTTGTCAAAAACAAGCTGAGGCAGTCCCCGAGAAGCCGGCCACAAGCCGGCTTTTTAATGTCTAAAAGCCTTGATTTACGGAACTCTTACGATTCCGGTAAATCTTCTCTGCCAACTCAATGAATGCTTGAGCTGCAGCAGTAGTCTCGCTGCGGTCCAGCACCGCGATTCCGACTTAGCGCCTGTCCCAGCTCCGAACAACTGGACGCGATGATCGATCCGCTCCAGTTGAGCCTTGAAGAGCTGCAAGTCAGCCAAACTACCCGCTATTGCCTGTCCTCAAGTGCCGTACTGCATCGAGGGCGCCAATGCTTGCCCACCGGAAGACGTGGGTGGCGGACCTGGCTGGCTACTACCCGCTAGAGCAGATCCCTTTTTTGCGTAGACGGTACCTACAGAAAGGGCCCAGTACTGCCGGCCCTTGAATATCACGCATGAGTCTACCCCTGCGCTCCCCTGCTACTGACCCACAATCCTGCGCAGACTTCCTCAATCCAAAATCAAATGCGGCAAAAACCGGCTCGAATCCTTGGTAATCAAACTATTATCCTCCCGCACGCCAATCCCCGCCGCCTGATCCCCAATCACCCAGGACCCAATCAACGTATAGCTGTCCCCAAACCGCGGCAGCGGTGCGAATTCCTGAAGGATAAATGGCGCATCCGTGTAGGGGCCGTCTTCTTTTACGATCAACCCATCAGCCGTTTGCAGCTCGATGTTGGCGCCTTCCCGTGAGAAGAACGGTTTGCGCACCCAGCCCTTTGGCACGGCTTTGCCGGGGTCGGTGTCCAGGTGGGCCGCGAGCAGGTTGGGGTGGCCTTTGTTGAATTCCCACAGCAGCGGCAGGATGCCTTTGTTGGAGAGGATGGATTTCCAGGCAGGCTCGAAAAACTGTGTGTCGCTCTGGGCGATCGCGGCACCGAAGGGTTCGTGGAAGATGAACTCCCAGGCGTGCAGCTTGAACAGGTGCGCAATCCAGCGGTCCTGGAGGTCGACGAATCGGCCTTCGCTGGTCAGGCCGATGTCTTCGATATCGATGTGGCGTGACTCGATACCGACTTTTTCGGCAACCAGGCGCAGGTAGTCCGTGGTGCCTTTGTCTTCGATCGAGTCTCTCATCGAGGCGAAGTAGAAAGGCTGGTTGACCTGCAGTTGAGCGAAAGCCTGGTGGAGTTTGGTGTCGATGCTATTGAACTGGTCGGCATGCTTGGGCAGCAGACCGCGTTCGATACATTGCTCGAGCCAGCCCCACTGGAACGCCGCGGCCTCGTAGAGACTGGTCGGTGTGTCGTAGTTGAGTTCCAGCAGTTTAGCGGGGCCGGTGCCGTTGTAGGAGAAATCCATGCGCCCGTACAGGTGCGGGTGGCCTTCGAGCCATGAGGTTCTGATCATGTCGAAGAAGGGCGCGGGAATGCTCAGCCGCTCCAGCAACTCTTCGCTCTGGACCACGCGGGCGACGAGGTCCATGCACAGGTCATGGATCTCGGTGGTCGGGTCTTCGAGGTCGTGCTCGATTTGCTTGAGCGTGAACTGGTAATACGCGCTCTCGTCCCAGTAAGGTTCGTTGTCGATGGTATGGAACAGAAAGCCAAGACTGTCGGCAGTCTGTTTCCAGTCATCACGCTCTGCGCAATGGATCTTCTTCATGGCCCGGTTTCCTTAACTGCTCGACCCGCCGCCCCAGCCGCTGCGTGCGCTGGCCTTGCTGCCGAAGCCGCCACGGGAGGTGGACGATGCAACAGACACCGGTTTGCTGGAAGAGCGCAGTGTATTCGAGTAATTGCTGCTGCCGTACCTGGCCTGGTTCGAGCGGCCAAACGTCGCGCCATTGGAGACGCGCTGGTTGAGCGTCGAGGAACCGTAGTCGCCGCGATCATCGCGATAGCGATACACCGGTTCGGAGCGATAGCTGTTGCGGTTGTTGCTAAGCATGTTGCCGATCAGCAGCCCGGTCAGCAGGCTGCTGGTGGAGAAGCCTGAGCCACCGCTGTTCGCCTGGGAGCCGCCCGCTTGAGCATTGGCAGCGTCGACCTGGGATTGTGTCACCTGGCCTTCGGCGGTCAGTTCGAAACCGCCCAGCTTGGGAATGAACTGGCCATTGGAGTCCAGTTGGCACCAGCCGGCGACAAAGTCGGCATCGCAATCGGCCTGGCTGGCGTATACCGGGGCGATGCGCCGATGCTCGGCCATGGCCGTCATGTAGGCGTCCGAGCAGACGTCCACCGGCAGCTTTTCATCGGCACACTGCTGAACAGACTGGAAGTTGTACTTCTTCTGCAAATCGTAGGTTTTTTCCGTCGGGCCGCAGCCGGATATCGCCATGGCGACCGACGCTGCCAGCGAAAGCTGGACGTACTTGCTTCGTTTCATCGGGAGCTCCGTGCGCAATCAGTTCTGGGTAGGCGTCATGCACGCGGCATTCAACATGCCGACGCTGATGGCCACCGCGGCCACGTAGATGCCTGCCGCGAGCTCGCCTTTCTTGATGCGCTCGGAAGCGCCTTTGAGCACCAGGCTGGTCAGCACAAACGCCAACAATTGCACCACGGCGGCAATCACGGCCCAGACGACGAAGTCGAGGATGCTGACCGAGTAGGCAATCACGTTGCTGGCCGGAATGGCGAAACCGACGATGGCGCCGCCCAGAGCGACTGCCGCAGAAACGTTGCCAGCCCGGATCAGCTCGAACTCTTTGTGCGGGGTGATGCGGGTGTAGATGAACTGGAACAGCGCAAACAGCAACGCGGCCCCCAGAATGTAGGTGACAAACCCGAACACGGCGGCTTTGTTCAGTGAGATGGAAAGAGCTTCTAGCATGGATTGCTTCCTTTTTTTAGAGCGCGTTCAAATCGGTTGTGTACAGCGAAATCCCCAGCGACGTGCTCAAGCTGACGCTGCCTTCAGCGTCTTCCTCAACGGAAAACAGCAGAAATTCCCGTCGATCGGTCAGACCTGTGTCACGGGCATATAGCATCGAACGATGCTCGACGCTGTAGGAGTCCTCGGGGTTTATCACGTGCTCGCTCATCGCCACCAACTCTGTCTGGCCCTCCTCGCTTCCCCACACGCGCGTGAATTCGACGCCGTTGTAGGTGTAAGTCGGCAACCCGATCAGACTCTGTGGACCCGCCAGGCGACGTAGTTCCGCCTCGCTGCTGATGGTGACGTAACTCAGGTAGTTGAACAGGATCACTGACTCGACCTGCCCGGCGACGTCGCCCGTGGTGTGCACCTGCAGCCAGTAGTCTTCATCGTTCATGTAATAGCGCGACAGCCAGGTCGATTGCCCGAGGTCAACGGTGCCGTTACTCCAGATTTCCTGGGTGCCGGGGATCACCACCGTGGTTTTCCCGTCGAGCAACAACCTCAGGCTCGTGTCGAATATCACGCCTTTGCCCGGTGCCAGGCCCAGCGGCCCCGTGCTCGGCAAGGGTTCGCCGGCGCTCGATTTCAATTGTGTATTCGCTTTCGGGGCCTCAAGCCCCATCAACTGTTTAAGCCATCCCATTGAAGGTTTCCTTGAGGCGCGCAGAGGCGATGTAGAAGAGTTCGCCGCCCTCAACGCGCGTGGCGCTGGGTGGGTTGATCGACGGTTGCGAGGCACCTTTGGCGCGATAGCCGATGAGGGTGGCGTTGTGGTGCTCTTTCATTTGGGTGTACAGATCGCCAAATGAGGCTTCAAAGGCCTCGGGCAATCTCATCAGGTATTGGGTGGCACCTTGCCCCACGCACAGCAGTTCATTAATGACCACCGACGAGCCCGGATCCTGAGAAGCACGCACCAACATCTCGATGGCCATGCTTGAGGTGCATTCCAGGCTGGGCGCATAGGAGCTGGCCAGTGCGGCGATTTCGCTTTCATTGAAGTGGGCAACTACATGCCCCACTGGATTCAACTGATTTACCGCCAGCACGGTGGCCAGCGTCAGATCGTCAGACGGGGTTCGCACCAACACACGCTCAGCACCGGGAACACCCGCACGCAGCAATAACGCTGTGGAGGACAAGCTTTCACCTCGGATGAACGCCGCCTTGCCGGGCATCGGGTTTTCTTCGAGGGTGCAATCGCAAATAACGATCAGGTTGCCGCTTGAGGTTTCGTCTTGAACCAACAACTCAATGACCCGTTCACTCGGCGCGCCCTCCCAGCCAATGAGCACGGTATGGCCGACCTTGCCGGTGAAATCGCCTTTGCCCTTCATGCCTTTTCTCCATGCATCGATAACACTGCTGGTGGTTTTGCCGATGGCTGCCGTCAACAGCGCAATGCCCCCGAGCATGACCCATGTCGCCACGAACACGCGCCCCGCCGAGCTCTGCGGCGTAAGATCGCCATAGCCGACGGTCAGCGTAGTGGTGAGATAGAAGTAAACAAACGTAGCGGGAGCGGTGAGATGTTGTTCGCCCAGATACACCAGGCCCAGATAAGACGCGCTCAGGTGTACGCCCAATGCAATGACCAGGCCTGCCCAACCGAAGCGGTGAAAGAGAGAGGAGGCGTACATGCGCAACAAAAGAAAAATCGACATTTCGTCCCTGATTCCTTGGGTACTTGATTCCTGATGACGCCATCGCCTCGATGTCTGGATGCTCAAGTGCGTTCAGCCGGCATTTAACCTGCTACGCGACCTCGAGAAAAGTACCTTGGCCGCAATAAATCCGGCGAACGCACCAAACAGGTGCCCCTCGAAAGAAACCCCCTGACGAGGAAGGAAGCCAAGGATCAGGCCGCCATAAAGTACCGCCACGACACTGGCTGTTATCAGGTTGCCCCAGCTCCTGTGGAACCAGGCACGAGCCAAAAGGTAGGCCCATAACCCGAATACCCAACCGCTGGCCCCCACATGTATACCCGCAAAACCGAACAACCAGACCAGCGAGCCGCCCAGCAGAATGATGATCGCGCTGACGGTAACGAACCGATTGACCCCTTCGATAATCACCAGGGTGCCCAGTATCAAAAAGGCAATCAGGTTGGCGCCCAGATGAGCAAAAGAGCCGTGTAAAAACGCTGAAGTGAGGATGCCGGGCAGCCCCTGCACCGTTCTCGGAATCAGGCCGAATGCCATGAGGCTGTAACCGGTCGCCACATTGAGCAGTTGCAGCGCCCCCATGAAGAGGGCCAAGCCTGCGATTGTCTTGAAACCCTTCAGGGCATCCATCCTGACCTCGACGTAAAAAAGAAGGGCCGACACTGCCCTTCCTGCGGCAACGTTGCTTACTCGACCGACTTTTGCTTCAGACGCTCCAGAATCGCATTGGCGCTGCCTTCGTTCGGCGTGATACCGGCTTCGCGCAGCTTGCGCTCCAGGTCGGTCCCCGTCGACGCCTCAGCCAACTCATCCTGGGCTTGCAATTCAGCGGCGCGTTGCTGCTGCTTGGCCTGCAAACGATTCAGCGTACCGACGGCGGTTTCCAGCTTGCCATTGGCACCACCGCTGGCGATGGAAGCGCTGACCTGGGCCTTCTGTACGCTTTCGCGAGCCTTGGCCATATCCACTTGCTGGCGCAGGCTTTTGATCCGGCTTTCGGCCTTGCTGATGTCCTTGCGCATGCTGTCCGCATACCCACCGAATTCGGTGGCTTGCTTTTGCTCGACATCCCGCTCGTTGGTCAGGGTCGAAATGGCTTCGGCCACTTCCATGGCGAGGTCTTCACGATTGGCCTGCAGAGCAGCCATCGCCTTGGACTCCAGGTCCTTGATCTTGGCGTCGTACTCGCTGACGCGATCAGCCGCCAATTTGTGCTTGGCCATGATACTGACCAGCTCACGCTTGGCGTTGGCCAGCGCGGTGTCGGCATCGCGGATTTCCTGATCGAGAATGCGCAGGGCCTGTTGGTCGACGATCGACTCGCCGACTTCGTTGGCACCGCCACGCAACGCGGTGAACAATTTGCTCCAGATGGACTGAGTCATTGCATATTCCCGAATACTTAATTGAAGAAACGTTCGAAGGCTTCGCTGGCACGCTGCACGTTATCGACGAGGGTTTTCACCTCGGTCACGATATTGGTCAGGCTGGAATCGGAGCTCAACGCGCCGAACATGTTGTAGACAACTTGCCCGTTAGGCATGGACTCGATACCGATCGAGGACAGCGGGAACATTTCCCGGCTGCGCAGCACCGCATCATTGAATGCCGTTACGTCGTTGATGGACTCGACATCGACCAGCACGGTGTCCACGATGATCTGCTCGCCGACCACCGCGATGTAAATCGGCAAGCCACCGAAGTCGTTCATTTCCAGCTTGATACTGGACTCGGAGCCTTGAACGAGAGAAAGCGTAATGTCCTTTGACACCACGTCGTCCAGGGCCTGAAGAGCCGTGAAGAGGCGATCGATATTCCAGTTGCTACCTGCGCTCATGTAATTCTCCGACATGAATGAGCCAGCCAGAATCGGCTGGCGAAGCTGTTTCTCCATCTGCTTGAGCAAGCTTCGGTTTTCGGGAAGCACCCAAGTCTCGTGTTTCACGTAGCCAGCGGCCGCCAGGCCCGCGCGCATCTGCTTCATGTAAAAGCTCGATGGCTTTTTCGCGGACGGCTTCAAGCGCTCTCCCTGAAGGTTTGCTGAATCGGTATCGGGCCCTGTGGACGGGCTCGATGGAGAGCTGCGTTTCATGGAACTGACCTCGCTGTGAAAACTCACGCGTGAGAAAAGCTACAGGCAATTTTTGCCACACTCAATAGCTCACGCGTGAGATTTTTTGTCTTACTTTTTTAGCCATGAAAAAGATCAGTCCTGCTGACAGCCCAAGAATTGTCGCTTCTGAGTTGACGGTATTACCCATTCCAGCCGATTTATCCCCCGCCAGCCCCCCCTTTAATCTGTGCCCACGTTGAACGCAACGCCCAACCCACCCAAACAAAAAAAGGATTCAACCATGAGCACGCCAACCTACAACCGCTTGAACAAAGACGACGCCATCGTTCTGCTGGTCGACCACCAGACCGGCCTGATCTCTCTGGTGCAGGACTTCTCGCCCAATGAGTTCAAGAACAACGTGCTGGCCCTGGCGGACCTGGCCAAGTTCTTCAACCTGCCGACCATCCTCACCACCAGTTTCGAGCAAGGCCCCAACGGCCCGCTGGTGCCAGAGCTGAAAGAGATGTTCCCGGACGCGCCATACATCGCTCGCCCTGGCCAGATCAATGCGTGGGACAACGAAGATTTCGTCAAGGCGATCAAGGCAACCGGGCGTAAGCAGATCATCATCGCCGGCGTAGTGACGGATGTGTGCGTGGCGTTCCCGACCTTGTCGGCACTGGCAGAAGGCTTTGACGTGTTCGTGGTGACCGATGCGTCGGGTACGTTCAACACCACGGTGCAGCAGGCGGCGTGGAGCCGGATGACCCAGGCCGGTGCGCAACTGATGAACTGGTTCTCGGTGGCCTGTGAGTTGCACCGCGACTGGCGCAACGATATCGAAGGCCTGGGCAATCTGTTGTCCCAGCGCATTCCCAACTATCGCAACTTGATGAACGGTTATGCCGCGCTGACCGCTCATCAGAAGTAAGCCAGCCAAGATTCGCAATAAGCCTGCCCTTAAAAGCAGGCTTTCGTTGTTTCAGACATATCTTGACTCTCCCCTATACGGCATACCCTACCCTGAAAGCCCCATTTTTCAGGCGCCCGCCCCATGACCCAACGCATTCTGGTGATCCTCGGCCATCCGTCCAACGCCAGCCTCTGTTCGGCCCTCGCCGACACCTACGCCCACGCCGCAAAAATCGCCGGCCATGAGGTACGCGTCCTACGCTTGGGTGACTTGGCGTTCGACCCCATCCTTCACAACGGCTACCAGCAGATCCAGCCGCTTGAGCCCGATCTGCTCAGCGCGCAGTCGGACATTCTCTGGGCCACCCACCTGACCTTCGTTTTCCCGATCTGGTGGGGAGGCATTCCGGCATTGCTGAAGGGGTTTATCGACCGCATTTTCCTACCCGGTTTTGCCTTTAAATACCGCGCTGGCAAGGCGTTCCCCGACAAACTGCTGCAAGGCCGAACGGCACACTTGCTAGTGACCCTGGACACGCCGCCGTGGTATTACCGCTGGTTCTATCGCATGCCGGGCATCCACCAGATGCGCAAGACCACACTGGCATTTTGTGGCATCCAGCCGATCAAGACCCTGCTGTTCGGGCCGGTACTGGGGTCGACACCGGCGCAGCGCAGCACGTGGCTGAAACGGGCAGGCGCACTCGTTGAGAAAGGGAATTTTCATGTACATCGGCACAGCCGCACGACTATCGGGCACGACCATCAAGGCGATCCGTCACTATGAAGCCATTGGTCTGCTGCCGACGCCACAGCGCCAGGGGCAATACCGGGTTTATTCGCAGCAGAGCATTGAGCGGCTGATGTTGATCAAGTGCGCGCAGCAGTTGGGTTTCAAGCTTAAGGAGTTGCAGGAGATCCTTGGAGGCCATCCAGGCGATGGATTGCCTTGGGAGCGGGCAGAACAGGCTATTGCCAGTAAGAAACGAGATCTATCCACGCAAATTGCCGCATTGCAGAGGATGCAGACGGGGCTGATTGCGTTTGAAACCCAACTTAAAGAAGCACAGGGGCCCTGCTTGCCAATGAGCAAAATCGCCATTTGAAGTAGCCCTCAGCCGTGACTTAGCGCTGACTATTATGCGCCCTTCGTAAGTCCATTCTGATTTTCAAAACCGTTCATCCAGCCGCTTTTCGCTGCGGCAGACTCCGACGCCTTGCCCTCTGCCGAGACGTCACGGATGACCGACACTTCCCACATTGCCCTTATCGAACACGAACTGGATGGCTTTCATCAGAGCCTGGCGATATATCGCCAGCAGATGAGGGCGTGGTATTCGCGTGCGCTGGACTCTGTGAGCGATGCGGCGGATATGCCGTCGTTGCTGGGGATGGATCGTGTGCTGCGGGTGGGAGACTCGCAGACCTCGGTCGGCATGAACGACCCAGACTTTATCGGCAGTGTTGCCATGTGTCCGTTGGGCGGCGAACTGAAGATCGAGAGCACATTCGAGTCGGTATATGACGTGCCGATTGGTGACATCCCAATTGAAGTAATCGGGCTGGATGACGGTAGCGCCACCGTGGTCATGCTAAATGAACACGGCAATACGACGACGCCGGACGCTTGGTGGCGCTGTTTCCGGGGGACGATGAGCCGACGACCTACGAGCACGACAACGGATTCGTACGGGTTGTGCGGCGCGGCGAGGCGGTCTGGAAGTACGAGCGCAATGACCAGGGCGACGTCACGCGTAAGACCGATCCCGCTGGTCACGTGACCGACTACAGCTACAACCCCTACGGAAAAATCACCGCCGAGCGCGATGAACGCGGCCACGTCACCCGCTACGAATACGCCGACGGCCTGCACCTGATCAGCCGCCGCATCAATGCCGATGGCACCCAGGTCAAATACCGCTATGACAACGTCAGGTTATTGCTGACCGAGGTCGAAAACGAGGTCGGCGAGCCCTACACGCTCGACTACCACCCCAACGGCCTGATCCGGCAGGAAACCGGCTTTGACGGCCAGCGCACCGCTTACGCCTATGACCTCAACGGCAACCTGCAGGAAAAGACCGAACACGGCGACGACGGCAGTCAGCTAATTACCTGCTACAAGCGCGATCACGCCGGCCGCCTCGTAAGAAAAACCCTGCCCGATGGCAGCACTGTCGACTATGCCTACGACCGCCAAGGCAACCTCCTCAGCGTCAACGACGGCCACTGGGCGCTGGCCTACGAATACGACCACCAAGACCGCCTCACCGCCGAACACCAAGGCTGGGGCACCTTGCGCTATGGCTACGACGCCTGCGGCCAACTTCAACACCTGCGCCTGCCGGACAACAACCGCGTGGTGTTCAACCACGGCAAGGCCAACTGCTCAGCCACTACCACTACGACGACCAGCAACGCCTGCATGCCCACACCGTCACCCAACAGGCGCAGCACCGCTACCAACGCCAGTACGACTACGACCCATCCGGCAACCTCACCCGCCTGCTCGACACCCGCAAGGGCGAACACCGCTACCACTACGAACCCGACAGCTTCCGCCCGCTGGCCCTGCTGGAAGGCTTTGGTCCAGACGAAACAAAGCCCTACCACTACCAACTCGACCACCTCGGCACCCCACAGGAACTCACCGCCGCCGCCGGCGAAATCGTCTGGTCCGCCCACTACCGCGCCTACGGCGAAATCGCCCGCCTCGACAGCGGAAAAATCGACAATCCCCTGCGCTTCCAGGGGCAATACTTCGATCAAGAAAGCGGGCTGCACTACAACCGCCATCGCTACTACAATCCGGATATCGGTCGCTACCTGACGCCGGATCCGGTGAAGTTGGCGGGTGGGATCAATAGGTACCAGTACGCGCCCAATCCTACGGGGTGGGTGGATCCGCTGGGGTTGAGCAACTGCCCTGGAGGTGACGGGTGTAGACCATCGCTTTCTGTTGAGGAGCCAACACTACAACATCAGGTTAATGAAGGTGTGCCAGCGCAACCCGATGCCCGCACTCATTTTCCAAAAGACCCAAATGACTTAACCGACGTTTTAGGAGTGCCCCCCAAAGTATCTAAGACAAAACATGATACTCAACGAATGGAGTGGAGACCCAATAGCGATACCCGAATAAGGTTTGAGAGCCATCCAGGCGATGCAGGCCTATTCGTACCGAGACATCACGGCGAGCACTACCATATAGAGCTCAAACCAAATGATTTGAATTGGAAAAAGGCTGAGAAAAACAGACTAATAATTAAGGTGAAGCCCGAGAACTATAAAGAAGGGCACGGAACCGGCTTTCTACCGGGCGAAAAACATCCAGGAATCTGACATGACGACATTCCCTGTTTCAGATGGAACAATTGAAAAAGTAACTTGTCACCGAAACACATTGATTATGGAGTTCACAGATTGGCAAGAAACGTCATGGGAGATCACATTCAACGATCTAGTTGCCTTTCAAGGGATAGGCGCCGTCGGATCTGAAATATGCGATATGTACGAGGAAGAAAACTCAAGCCTTTCACAAGAGGCCATTAGACTCGACCCCAGTGAAACGGGAAAAAGCTACTGCTTTACAGCGAGCAATGGCGGAGAGGTCGTTTTTCAAGTGGTTGCTGGTAGCTATAGCGCCCAGAAGACATAAGTCAAAAAATTGAAAGCACTGACCCTCTGACTAGACCCTGAGCCGAACCCGAAGCGCAACCGGCTCACTGAATGAGCCGAATAACCTCTCTATTCGGCTCACGCACCAGGCATTCCACCATCTCGCACACCGATTGAATTGGCATCACTTGTTGTTCCCTGCACCGCAAACGCACGTTGCCGCGCAGGCTTCCAATGTCGGGCGTTGAGGGGAATGAGCCAACGCATTGCTGTCAGAACTGCCTGACCCGCCTCCCCGCAGGCGGCCGCAGCACACGTTATCGGGTCAATACAGCAGGCGAGTGACGCCCCCGCTCATTTGCCCCCATCCCCCATGTCTGCTAGTGTCGCGCCGGTTTACCGTCTACCGGAATAGCCGCCATGGCCCGCAAAAAAGTTGCACTCGATTTCGAACAATCCCTCGCCGACCTGCAAACATTGGTCGAGCGTCTGGAGAACGGCGAGTTGTCGCTGGAAGACTCGCTGACGGCGTTTGAGCAAGGTATCGGCCTGACCCGCGACTGCCAGAGCGCCCTGGCGCAGGCGGAGCAGAAGGTGCAGGTGTTGCTGGAGCGTGACGGGGAGTTGGCCGAAGAACCTTTCGATGCGGAACAGCCCGAATGATCGACGCGTATCAGGCCAGTAGCCAAGCCCGGGTCAATGCGGCATTGGAACCCTTGTTTGTTGCGCCAAGCCCCGAACTCAAGCGTCTTTACGAAGCCATGCGCTACAGCGTGATGAATGGCGGCAAGCGTGTGCGCCCACTGCTGGCCTATGCCGCCTGCGAAGCCCTGGGCGCACCGGCCGAGCAGGCCAACGGCGCGGCCTGCGCGGTGGAGTTGATCCACGCCTATTCCCTGGTGCATGACGATTTGCCGGCGATGGACGACGATGATTTGCGTCGCGGCCAGCCCACCACCCATAAAGCCTTTGATGAAGCCTGCGCGATCCTCGCCGGTGACGGCCTGCAAAGCCTGGCGTTCAGCGCCTTGCTGGACCCGGCGCTGAGCAGCGTCAATGCCGAGATCAGCTTGCGCATGGTCACCGCGCTGGCCGTGGCTGCGGGACCGGCCGGCATGGTCGGTGGCCAGGCCATCGACCTCGGTTCGGTGGGCCAGAAGCTGGATCGACACGCGCTGGAATACATGCACCGCCACAAGACCGGTGCCTTGATCGAAGCGGCCGTTCACCTGGGCGCCCTGGCCAGCGGTCGTGCCGAGGCCACTCAATTGGCGGCGCTGAAGACTTACGCGCAGGCCATCGGCCTGGCGTTCCAGGTGCAGGACGACATTCTCGACGTGGAAAGTGACACCGCCACCCTGGGCAAGCGCCAAGGTGCCGATATCGCCCGGGACAAGCCGACATACCCTGCATTGCTCGGGCTGGCAGCGGCCAAGGCGTATGCCATCGAGCTGCGCGACCAGGCCCTGGCGGCCCTGCGACCTTTCGACGCAGCGGCCGAGCCATTGCGGGACCTGGCGCGGTATATCGTCGAACGCCGCCACTGATAACCGCGGCCATTGCAGCCGCATATCAGCCAAGTTCGGCGCTCTGCGTGGGCAGTTTGCGATGCTTGAGGTAAACTGCCGCCTCTTCTATACCTATAACGATTCGCCTGATGCCCACGACGTTTCAAGAGATTCCCCGCAAACGCCCGTCCACGCCCCTGCTCGACCGTGCTGCCACGCCGGACGGCCTGCGTCGTCTGGGTGAAGCCGAGCTGGAAACCCTGGCCGATGAATTGCGCCTGGAATTGCTCTACACGGTCGGCCAGACCGGTGGGCATTTCGGTGCCGGTCTGGGCGTCATCGAGCTGACCATCGCGCTGCATTACGTGTTCGACACCCCCGACGACCGGCTGGTGTGGGACGTGGGCCATCAGGCGTATCCGCATAAGATCCTCACTGGCCGTCGCGAGCGCATGAGCACCCTGCGCCAGAAGGGCGGCATCGCCGCCTTCCCGCGTCGCTCCGAGAGCGAGTACGACACCTTTGGCGTCGGCCACTCCAGCACCTCGATCAGTGCCGCGCTGGGCATGGCGATTGCCTCCCGCCTGCAAGGCAGCGATCGCAAGGCGATTGCCGTGATCGGTGACGGCGCGCTGACCGCCGGCATGGCCTTCGAAGCGCTGAACCATGCGCCGGAAGTGGACGCCAACATGCTGGTGATCCTCAACGACAACGACATGTCGATCTCGCGCAATGTCGGTGGCCTGTCGAATTACCTGGCCAAAATCCTCTCCAGCCGTACCTACGCGAGCATGCGCGAAGGCAGCAAGAAAGTGCTGTCGCGTCTGCCCGGCGCGTGGGAAATCGCCCGCCGCACCGAAGAATATGCCAAGGGCATGCTGGTCCCCGGCACGCTGTTCGAAGAGCTGGGCTGGAACTACATCGGCCCGATCGACGGCCACGACCTGCCGACCCTGATCGCCACGCTACGCAACATGCGTGACCTCAAAGGCCCGCAGTTCCTGCACATCGTCACCAAAAAAGGCAAAGGCTTCGCCCCGGCGGAAGTCGACCCGATCGGTTACCACGCGATCACCAAGCTCGAACCCCTGGACGCCCCCGCCGCGCCGAAAACGGCCAGCGGGCCGAAGTATTCCGGCGTGTTCGGCGAATGGCTGTGCGACATGGCGGCCGCCGACCCGCGCCTGGTGGGCATTACCCCGGCGATGAAGGAAGGCTCCGACCTGGTGGCGTTCAGCGAGCGTTTCCCGCTGCGCTACTTCGACGTCGCCATCGCTGAGCAACACGCGGTGACCTTCGCCGCCGGCATGGCCTGCGAAGGCGCCAAGCCGGTCGTCGCGATCTACTCCACGTTCCTGCAACGCGCCTACGACCAGTTGGTGCATGACGTCGCAGTGCAGCACCTCGACGTGCTGTTCGCCATCGACCGCGCCGGCCTGGTGGGCGAAGACGGCCCGACCCACGCCGGCAGTTTCGACCTGTCATACCTGCGCTGCATCCCCGGCATGCTGGTGATGACCCCCAGCGACGAAAACGAACTGCGCAAAATGCTCAGCACCGGCCACCTGTACAACGGCCCGGCCGCCGTGCGTTACCCGCGCGGCAACGGCCCGAACGCGGTGATCGAAAAAGACCTGGCTCCGATCGAGATCGGCAAGGGCATCGTGCGGCGCCAAGGCAGCAAGACCGCCTTCCTGGTGTTCGGCGTGCAATTGGCCGAAGTGCTAAAAGTGGCCGAGAAGATCGGCGCCACCGTGGTCGACATGCGTTTCGTCAAACCGCTGGATGAAGCGCTGGTGCGCGAGATCGCCGCCGGCCATGAGTTGCTGGTGACGGTCGAAGAAAACGCCATCATGGGCGGCGCCGGTGCGGCAGTCAGCGAGTTCCTGGCGCGGGAAAACATCCTCAAGTCGGTGCTGCACCTGGGCTTGCCGGATATGTACGTCGAACACGCCAAGCCGGCGCAGATGCTCGCCGAGTGCGGTCTCGACGAGACGGGCATTGAGGCGTCGGTTCGCGAACGCATGACACTCCTGGGCCTGTAAACCCGGTCAACATGTGGGAGGAGGTTTGCTCCCGATAGCGGTATTCAGTTGTAGCTGTTGCGACTGAACCACTGCTATCGGGAGCAAGCCCCTCCCACACTGGTTTGGTGTCTATGTTCAACGTTATGGACAGCCCATGAATCATCTTCGTCTCGCCCTGCCCTTGCTGCTTCTGCCAGCCCACGACCTGCTCGCCGACGCCCGCGACGCCGCGCTGAAACTCCCCGATGTGGTCATCAGCGCCAACCGCCAGGTCCAGGCGCGCAATGACAGCAGCGCCGCCAACACCGTGTTCACCCGCGACGACATCGACCGCCTGCAACCCACCAGCCTCACCGACCTGCTCAGCCGCGTGCCCGGCGTGCAAGTCGTGCCCAGCGGCGGCCGTGGCAGCTTGCCCGGGATTTATATTCGCGGCACCAAATCCGCGCAAAGCCTGGTGCTGGTGGATGGCCAACGCATAGCCAATACCACCTCCGGCGACAGCGGCCTGCAATACCTCAACGTCGACCAGATCGAACGGGTGGAAGTGCTGCGCGGCTCAATACCTCAACGTCGACCAGATCGAACGTGGAAGTCTGCGCGGCTCACGCTGGTGATCTATGGCAGATGCGATTGGCGGGGTGATCCAGGTCTTTACCCGGCGCAACGCGGAGCAAGGCCTGCAGCCGCGCCTGAAGCTCGGCTTCGGCAGCCACCAGACCTGGGAACGCAGCCTTGGCCTTTCCGGCGGCGACGAACACACACGCTTCAACCTGGGCGCGAGCCTGGATGAAACCGCCGGCATCAATTCGACACGCACCTCGTTCCCCAGTGATGGCGACCACGATGCCTACCGCAACCAGTCCGTCAGCCTGAACCTCAGCCATTCGTTCAGCGAAGAATTGGAAGTGGGATTCAACCTGCTGGATAGCCGCGGCAAGTCAGAGTACGACAACAGCTTCGGTCGCTACGTCGTCGCCACCGGGCAGACCGTCGGCCAGAAACCCTACACCGACTACGCCGTCAGCAGCGCCAGCGGCTATGTCGACGCCCGCCTCAGCGAAGGTTGGCAATCGCGCCTGGAACTGGGCCACAGCGAGAACCGCGATACCAAGCGCGACACCCTCAGCGATGACTTCAGTGTGTTCAACACCTACCGCGACTCGATCAACTGGCAGAATGACCTGCCCCTGAATGACCGCAACAGCCTGATCCTCGGCGGCGACTGGTACGAAGACCGCTTCCACGGCTCCACCACGTTCAGCGAAAACAGCCGCTGGAACCGCGCCGCCTTTGTCCAGCATCGTTTCCACAGCGAATGGTTTTCCACCGAGCTGGGCCTGCGCCATGACCAGAACCAACAGTTTGGCGGCCAGAACAGTTGGAGCGGCACCCTCACCGTGCCGATCAATCCCAATAACGATGTGCTGCTGACCTACAGCGAAGGCTTTCGCGCGCCGACCTTCAACGATCTCTATTACCCGGACACGAAGTACAGCAACCCCAATCTGCAGCCCGAAACCTCCAAGAGCTACGAGCTGCAATGGCGCAG
Organism: Pseudomonas sp. MPB23; assembly: GCF_046605395.1. Classification (NCBI taxonomy): domain Bacteria; kingdom Pseudomonadati; phylum Pseudomonadota; class Gammaproteobacteria; order Pseudomonadales; family Pseudomonadaceae; genus Pseudomonas; species Pseudomonas sp. MPB23. Next base: position 1,263,780 of record NZ_CP176771.1, read on the forward strand.
CCAACTGAGCGACAGCACGCGCCTGGAAGCGTCGGTGTACCGCACCGATTTGAGCGACGCGATCATCCTCGACCGCAGTGGCAAGCCGCAGAACGTGGCATCCGCACGGATCAATGGTTTTGAAGCGGCGCTCAAGCAGGAGCTGTTTGGCTGGCAAGGCAACCTGGGGCTTTCGATCATCGACCCGCGCGACCGCGACAGCGGCCATACCCTGGCTCGCCGGGCGAGGCGCACGTTGAACCTGGACCTGGACCGGTCATTCGATCAATTCGCGTTCGGTGCCAGTTGGCAGGCGATCAGCAACAGCTATGACGATGAAGACAACACCCAGCGCCTGGGCGGCTATGCCTTGCTCGGGCTGCGCAGCAGTTGGACGGTAACGCATGAAGTGTCGTTGTCGCTGAAGGTCGATAACCTGCTGGACAAGACGTATGCGCGGGCCCGCTACAGCTACAACGATCCGGACTTCCTGAACAACCAGGACTATCGCGAAGAAGGCCGCACCTGGATGCTCGGCATCACCTGGACCCCGTAGGAGCGAGCTTGCTCGCGAAAAACCTGAGAGCGCCGCGTTCGTCCAGGATGCTCGTGTCATCGTTAACGGTCTTCGCGAGCTCGCGCCTACAAGGGCGGGGTTATCACTTTACATAGCCGCGCTACGGCTTCCAGCATTTGCCCGCTGGGCCGCTCCAGGCCCTTGTCTGGCACCAGGCGCACTCGCGCGGCCATCGAGGGCCAAGCCTTCCAGGCCTGCAACTGGGCCTGGTCCCCCACCAGAATCATCTCGGGATTACGCTGCAACACCGATTCGATGCTGACCTGCGGCGCGGGCAGCGTCAGGTCGTCGAACACATTGCGCGCACCGCACACCGTCAACGCATCACTGATGATCTGCCCGCCCCCCACGGTGTACAGCGGTTGGTTCCACACCTGGTAAAACACTCGCAACGGCTCGGTACGTCGATAGCGCTGGCGCAGGTCGGCCAGGCGCTGGCGCAACTGCGCGGCCAATTGCCGACCGGCGTCGGCACGCCCCAATTGCTCGGCGATGGCCTGCACTTGGGCAGTGAGTTGTTCAAGACTGTGGGGTTCGGCGACGTACACCGGGATATTCAAGCGCTGCAACTGCTCGCGCTGGGCCGGACCGATGCTGCCGGGCCAGAGCAGGATCAGGTCGGGATTGAGGCTGAGCAGGCGCTCCATGTCCAGTTGGCCGTAATGCCCCACCGACGCCACCTTCGCCAACGCCGCCGGACGCTCACCGCCATCGAGCACCCCCACCAGCAGGTCGGCGGCGCCCAGCTCGACTACGATTTCAGACAGCGACGGCGCCAGGCTGACCACCCGTTCGACCGCCAGGGCCTGGGCGCAGCACGCCAGCAGCAGGAGCGCCAGCCAGCGACGCTTCATCCCAACTGACGCGGGATGCGATAGAGGTAAAACAGCACCAGGGTCGACAGCGCCAGCAGAAACAGCGGCACTGCTTCCAGGCCGACGAACACCGCCAGCGCACCGATCCACGCCGGTACGGCAGCCACCAGCAACGCCGCGCGTCGACGGGCCGCCAAGGTGATCCAGGCCGCCGGCTCTTCAGGGGTATCGAGGGCTTTGGAGGTGGCGATCAGCGCGCGCTTATAGCCATGGAAATAACGCAGGCTGAGGAACATCGACGCTACGCCGGCGATAAAGAACGGCATGGCCAGCACCGGCAGCAAGGGCTCGGCCTGGCCAAACACCAGGTTGATCACGAACAGCGGGAGCAGCGCCAGGGCCAGGTACTGCCACCAGTTGAAGGACAGTCGCCGTTTCACCTGGCCACGGGTCACGCGCGGTCGACCTCGCCCTGGTGCTCGTTGCCCATCATGTGGTCGAGCTTGCTGGCTTTGGTGGCGAGGTAGAGTTTGTTGTGCGGGTTGTGCCCGGTGTGCAGCGGCACGCGTTCGGCCACGGTGATGCCCATCTCGGTCAAGGCTTTGACCTTGCGCGGGTTGTTGGTCATCAGGCGCAGGGATTTGACCCCCAGGTGCTGCAGCATCGGCAGGCAGATGCCATAGTCGCGCTGGTCCGCGGCGAAACCCAGGCGCTCGTTGGCTTCGACGGTATCGGCGCCGCCATCCTGCAGTTCGTAGGCGCGGATCTTGTTCAGCAGGCCAATGCCACGGCCTTCCTGGCGCAAGTACAGCAGCACCCCACGGCCTTCACGGGCGATGGCCTGCATGGCCGCTTCCAATTGCGAACCGCAGTCGCAGCGCTGGCTGAACAGCGCATCGCCGGTCAGGCACTCGGAGTGGATGCGGCCCAGCACCGGCGCGCCATCAGCGATATCGCCCAGGCTGAGCACAACGTGCTCGCGCCCGGTGGCTTGTTCGAGAAAGCCATGCATGGTGAACGTGGCGAAAGGGGTAGGCAGCTTGGAAGCAGCGACGAAAACGACGGGCACCGTGTGCTCCTGATTTCAGTTTTTACAAAGGCGGCCATTGTAACAGCAGGTTCCAACGGACGCTTAAGCTGAATTATCACTGACAAAGATCAATCGGTTCGATTGGCCTTCTTCCTGGTTCTATGCAGGTCAGAACGGATAGGGCTGTTTCCAGCGTTGGAAAATCGGCCTGAGCTCGCCGCTTTTCACCAGGGTGGCCATGCGCTGGTCAAAAACCGTCATCAGGCCGCGCCCACGCTCGTTATCGGCAAAGCCTACATACAGCGGCAGTTCGGCGATGTGGATGAGCTGGAACTTCGAGGCGTCGTTTGACTGGCTGAGCACGTATTGGGCTTCGGTAAGGGCATCAATGTAGAAATCGGCCCGACCGTATTCGAGCATCGGCAGAATCCCGTCACGGCGCTGGATCTGATCGAACTGCCGGACATTGGGCAAGTACTGTTCGTACTTGTAGCCGCGAACCCAGGCCAGGCGATAGTGGCCCAGCGTGACTGCGGTCGGTTTGCTTAACGTGGCGAGCCCGAGGGCATAGATATGATCCGAATCGTAGTTCCAGTACGGGTACAGCACGCCCGCGGCTTCATCACGGTAAGCGCCGACCCAGCCGTCCACCTCGCCGCGCTGGGCCAGGCCGACAGAACGGGTGTAGGGCACGGTGCGCGTCTGCAGCGTGATCCCGACCGGATCGAAGACCTGGTGCAGTACCTCCCAGGCCAGGCCGCTGCCGTCGGCGTTGGTGTAATCGTCCCAGGCTTCACTGGCCAGCAAGATGTTGCCCGGCACCTGCGCCTGCACCAGGACCGTAAAGGCACACAGCAGTATCAGCCACCAGCGGCGCACACCCATAGTGATGACCTCCTGCAAGTCATGCATCCATATGACAGTAGAGGGTAGCCCAGCTCATCCGGTTAAAGCGTCTCGCGAAAATGTTGATAGCCATGAACGGCCGGGGTGATGTCCTGCCCGTTGCCGTCGAGCAGGGTTACGCCCTGCCCCGCCTCGACCCGGCCGATCACATGGATCGGCCAGCCACCGGCCAGCAGAGGTGCCAATGCGACAGACGGCAAGGTGAAGGCCAGCACGTAGTCGTCGCCGCCGCTCAAGGCAGCCACCCGCGCTTCGTCCTCGCCGACAAACGCCAGCAACGCGTCGGACAACGGCAGCTTCTCGCACTCGATCAGCAGGCGGACCGCCGATGCCTTGGCGATATGCCCGCAATCGGCCAAAAGCCCATCGGAAATATCCATCGCCGCAGTGGCCTTGCCCCGAAGGGCCAGGCCCAGGGCCAGTTGCGGCTGCGGCGACCAGTAGTGGGCCAGCAGCGGGTGGGCGATGGTCACGTCGGCAGTGCGCTGCCCCAATACCAGCGGCAAGGCGCCGGCAGCATTGCCCAGTTCGCCGCCGACACACAGCAGGTCCCCCGGCCGTGCGCCACGGCGCGTCAACGCCTGCCCGGCCGGTACACGGCCGAACACGGTCATGGTCAGGCTCAGCGGCCCGCGCGTGGTGTCGCCGCCCACCAACCCCACGCCGCAGCGTTGCGCCATGGTGTTCAAACCCTGGGCATAGCGTTGCAGCCAAACGGCATCGACGGTCGGCGTGGTCAGGGCAAGGGTAAACGCGAGGGGGTTGGCGCCCATGGCCGCCAGGTCGCTCACCGCCACAGCCAGCGAGCGCTGGCCGAGCAGGAACGGATCGCAGGGGTCGGCAAAATGCACGCCGGCCACCAGGGTATCGGTGGAGATCGCCAACTGCTCCCCGGCGGGGAGCGCCAGCAAGGCGCAGTCGTCGCCGATCCCCAGGGCAATGCCTTCGCCGCCCTGCGCACAGGGCGCGGCGGCGAAGTATTTGCGGATCAGCTCAAACTCGCCCATCGGGAACTCAAGCGCGGATCAGCGCTTGTGTTCCTTCACTTCGGCTTCGCGCAGGCGCGGGGCCAGCTTGTCGAGCACGCCGTTGACGAACTTGTGACCGTCGGTCGAACCGTAGACTTTCGCCAGTTCGATGCCTTCGTTGATCACCACGCGGTACGGCACGTCGACGCGCTTGAGCAGTTCCCAGGTGGACAGGCGCAGTACGGCCAGTTCAACCGGGTCCAGCTCGTCGAGGGTCAGGTCCAGGCAAGGCGTCAGCGCGGTGTCGATCTCGGTCTTGTTGGCCGGGACGCCGTGCAGGATGTCGTGAAAGTAGCTGGCATCGACGTCGCTGAAATCGTTGTCGACGCGAAATTGCGCTTCGATTTCGTTCAGCGAGGTTTTCGCCATGTGCCACTGATACAGCGCCTGGGTCGCAAGCTGACGCGCTTCGCGACGCTTGACGCTCTTGGACGGCTTGCCCGCGTCTGCCGGGCGTGGGTCGCGTGGGTTGAAACGATCGCTCTCGTCGGAAATCACTTGGCCTCCAACTGCGCCAGCAGGCTGACCATTTCCAGGGCGGACAGGGCAGCTTCGGCACCTTTGTTACCGGCCTTGGTGCCGGAACGTTCGATGGCTTGCTCGATGGAATCCACGGTCAGCACGCCGAACGCGACGGGCACGCCGAACTCCATGGACACCTGGGCCAGGCCCTTGGTGCATTCGCCAGCCACGTATTCGAAGTGCGGAGTACCGCCACGAATGACCGCGCCCAGGGCGATGATCGCCGCGTATTCACCCTGCTGGGCAACTTTTTGCGCAACCAGCGGAATTTCGAAGGCGCCAGGGGCACGGATAATAGTGATGTCGCTCTCGCTCACACCGTGGCGAACCAGGGCGTCCACGGCACCGCTTACCAGGCTTTCAACCACGAAGCTGTTGAAACGGCCAACCACCAGGGCATAGCGGCCTTTGGGGGCGATGAAGGTACCTTCGATGGTCTTCAGGGTCATTCGACAAATCTCTTAAAGAGCCGGGACGCGAAAAGTGCGCCCCTCAGTGATGATTTAACCGCGAACAAGAGGCAGGAATCGCCGGCCTTTATTCGGAGGGCACGTATTCTACAACTTCCAGGTCGAAACCGGATATCGCATTAAATTTCATCGGCGCACTCATCAGGCGCATTTTGCGTACACCGAGGTCGCGCAGGATCTGCGAACCGGCGCCGACGATGCTGTAGGTGGTCGGTGTTTTGACCTGGGTGTTCTCGGCGGATTCGCGAATATGCGCGAGCAATACGTCGCCATCCACCGGGTTGCCCAGCAGCAGCACCACGCCGCTGCCGGCCGCGGAAACCGCAGCCATGGCGGCGCGCAGGCTCCAGCGGCCCGGTTGCTTGACCATCAGCAGGTCGCGCAAGGGGTCCATGTTGTGCACGCGCACCAGGGTCGGTTCGTCGGCGCAGATGGTGCCCAGGGTCAGCGCCATGTGCACGTCGCCTTCCACCGAATCACGGTAGGTCACCAGGTTGAATTGGCCCAGTTCGCTGTCCAACGGCTGCTCGGCAATCCGCTGAACGGTACGTTCATGGATCATGCGGTAGTGAATCAGGTCGGCGATGGTGCCGATCTTGAGGTTGTGTTCGGCGGCAAAGGTTTCGAGTTCGCTACGACGGGCCATGGTGCCGTCATCGTTCATCACTTCGCAGATCACGCCGCTCGGCTCGAAACCGGCCATGCGCGCCAGGTCGCAGGCGGCTTCGGTGTGGCCGGCGCGGGCCAGGGTGCCGCCCGGCTGGGCCATCAGCGGGAAGATATGGCCCGGGCTGACGATGTCTTCAGCCTTGGCGTCCTTGGCGGCGGCCGCTTGCACGGTGCGCGCGCGGTCGGCAGCGGAGATACCGGTGGTGACGCCGGTGGTCGCTTCGATCGAGACGGTGAACTTGGTGCCGAAACCCGAGCCATTGCGCGGCGACATCAACGGCAGCTTGAGCAATTCGCAGCGCTCGCGGCTCATGGGCATGCAGATCAGCCCACGGGCGTGCTTGGCCATGAAGTTGATGTGCTCGGCCTTACACATCTCGGCGGCCATGATGATGTCGCCTTCATTTTCGCGGTCTTCGTCATCCATCAGGATGACCATCTTGCCTTGGCGAATATCTTCAACCAGTTCTTCGATGCTATTGAGCGCCACAGGGCACCCCCTTGGTCAGGATTTCAGGTAGCCGTTAGCGGCCAGAAAACTTTCGGTGATGGTACCGGGCGCAGGCTCTGCGGCCTTGTCGCCCAGCAACAGGCGCTCCAGGTAACGGGCAAGCAAGTCGACTTCCAGGTTCACCCGGCGACCTGGCTGGTAGGAGGCCATGATCGTTTCGCTCAGGGTGTGGGGAATGATGGTCAGTGCGAATTCGGCGCCATTGACGGCGTTCACGGTCAGGCTGGTGCCGTCGACGGTGATCGAGCCTTTGTGGGCGATGTACTTGGCCAGCTCTTTGGGCGCGCGGATGCGGAATTCCACGGCACGCGCGTTTTCGCTGCGCGACACCACTTCACCGACACCGTCGACATGGCCGCTGACCAGGTGACCGCCCAGGCGAGTGGTGGGAGTGAGGGCTTTTTCCAGGTTGACCGGGCTGCCGGCCTTGAGGTCGCTCATCGCGGTGCAGTCCAGGGTTTCCCGGCTGACATCGGCGGCAAAGCCATTGCCCGGCAGCTCGATGACGGTCAGGCACACGCCGCTGACGGCGATGCTGTCGCCCAGCTTGACGTCGCCGAGGTCGAGCTTGCCGGTGTCGACCAGCAGGCGCACGTCGCCGCCTTTGGGGGTCATGGCGCGGATGCTGCCGATGGATTCGATAATGCCGGTGAACATGGCCTTCTCCTGGAAAAACGGGGCCGCGCTGGGCGCAAGCCGAAAATTATACGCTCGCTGCTGGCACAGGGATGGCAGTGACTCGCCAGTCATCGCCCACTGCGCGCATTTCAGTGATCTTGAGTTGGGGGGCGTCGGCCAGTTTCTCAAGCGGCCAGTCCAGCAATGGCCGGGCTGCGGAGCCGAGGAACTTGCCGGCGACGAAAATCACGTATTCGTCCACCAGGCCCTGCTGGGCGAACGCGCCCGCCAGGCTTGGGCCGGCTTCCACCAGCACGTCGTTGACGCCACGGCCCGCCAGCGCCACCAGCGCCGAGCGCAGGTCGACCTGGCCATCGACACCGGGCACCACCAGGCACTCGGGGCCACGGGGAAACTGGTTTTCGGCGGTGACGCAGGTGATGACCAGCGCCGGCCCGGCCTTGAAGAACGGTGCGTTGAGCGGCACCCGCAGGCGGCCGTCGATCAAGACGCGCAGCGGCGGGCGTGACATCGCCAGCGCGGTGGTTTCGGCGTCCAGGCCGAGTTCGGCGGCGCGCACGGTCAGGCGCGCACCATCGGCCAGCACCGTGTCGGCGCCGGTCAGCACCACGCTGGCCTCGGCGCGCAGGCGCTGCACGGCGGCGCGGGCGGCAGGGCCGGTGATCCATTGGCTTTCGCCGCTGGCCATCGCGGTGCGCCCGTCCAGGCTCATCGCCAGCTTGACCCGCACAAACGGCAGGCCCTGTTCCATGCGCTTGAGGAAACCTTTATTGAGGGCTCGCGCTTCCCCTTCGAGTACACCGCTGTGCACGTCGATGCCGGCCTGGGCCAGACGCTGCATACCGCGCCCGGCGACGTCCGGGTTGGAGTCCTGCATCGCCGCGACCACCCGCGCCACCCCGGCGCTCACCAGCGCATCGGCGCACGGCGGGGTATGGCCGTAGTGGCTGCACGGTTCGAGCGTGACGTAGGCCGTGGCGCCGCGGGCTTTGTCACCGGCCGCGCGCAAGGCATGCACTTCGGCATGGGGCTCGCCGGTACGCACGTGCCAGCCTTCGCCGACGATCTGCCCATCGCGCACAATCACGCAACCCACACGCGGGTTGGGATGGGTGGTGTACAGGCCGTTGCGCGCCAGTTCGAGGGCGCGGGCCATGTAATGGGCGTCGAGGACGGTCTGTTCAGCAGAAGGTGGGTTCATTTTTTGACCGGCTCACGGGCCAGGCGGTCGATCTCTTCGCGGAACTCATTGAGGTCCTGGAAGCGTCGATACACCGAAGCGAAACGGATATAGGCGACTTCGTCGAGCTTTTGCAGCTCGCCCATCACCAGTTCTCCAACCACCAGGGACTTGACCTCGCGCTCGCCGGTCGCGCGCAGCTTGTGCTTGATATGCGCCAGCGCCGCCTCCAGCCGCTCGACACTCACCGGGCGTTTTTCCAGGGCGCGCTGCATACCGGCGCGCAATTTATCTTCGTCGAAAGGCTGGCGGCTGCCGTCAGATTTGATCAGGCGCGGCAACACCAGTTCGGCGGTTTCAAAGGTGGTGAAACGTTCACCGCAGGCCAGGCATTCGCGCCGGCGACGCACTTGATCGCCCTCGGCGACCAGACGCGAGTCAATGACCTTGGTGTCGTTGGCACCGCAGAAGGGACAGTGCATGGTGGCAGGCAACAAAAAAGTCGGGTGGGGATGAGCCATTACTGGCTTATCCCCCCCTAAGAACCGTACGTGCGCCTTTCGACGCATACGGCTCAAGCCGTCATTAAGCCCCCAGAGGGAGCCGGTTTGTCCACGTGCAGACCACGGGTGTGGAGCTGATGGTGGCAGTTGGGGTGCAAGAGTACCCGATTCCCCATTGAGTCACTACCGCCCTGTGTGCGGAAGATTATGTGATGGTCGTGCCATCCCGTCTCTTTGGTGATCGGCTGCTTACACAACAGGCACAAACCTTTTTGACTGGCGTAGAGGCTACCGATTTGTTTCCGGTACTTCAGCTTATTCAGCATCCGGTCCATCCGCAGCTTTTCGCCCATCGTCTCCATGGCAGGGTCGTAGGGGTTGTAATCCCCACTCACCTTCTTGTGCCGCTCGATCGGAGTATCCGCAAGGGAATACAGCCCGATCTCCCGCCTCTTGCCGTTCGCCTCCAGAACCGTGGTTGCGAACATCCAACTTTTCCCTGCGATGGTTCGAAAATACTTCTTCCGGACCCATTCAAGAGATTTGTTGGGATGTCGCCTTTTCGCCCAACGCCAGAGTTTCACAAAAACTCTGTGGTCCATCCAGCTATACACTTGCTTGGCCACTACTGGCTGATGGTAAAACGCCCACCCCCTTAACATCGGGTTCAGCAGTCGGATCAAATCTTCCTGCTTACTCGTCTTATGGGTGTCGATTGCTTCCCTGACCTTGCTATAGAACGCCTTGACGTTCTTTTTACTCGGCTTGATCAGCAACGTTCCTTCGTATTTCCGGAAATTCCATCCAAGGAAGTCGAAGCCTTCGTCGATGTGGACGAGCCGCGTTTTCTTGAGTGACAGCCGTAGTCCTCGTGTTACGAGGAATTGCTCTACCCAAGGTTTCACCTCGTTTTCCAGTACCTCCGGAGAGGTACCCGTGATCACGAAGTCATCTGCGTATCGCACCAAATTCACCTTCAGCTTTTTCGCCCTTGTCACTCCTAGGTGTTGCTTGAGGAGTGTTTCCAGACCATCTAGTGCCAGATTTGCCAACACGGGGGAAATGATCCCCCCTTGTGGCGTACCCGCATCCGTTGCGTGTAACTGCCCCTTGTGGATGACGCCGGCCTTCAACCACTGCCGAAGCATCCGTACATCCGTTGGGACATTCCTTAGCAGCCATTCATGGTTGATGTTGTCGAAAAATCCTTCGATGTCCGCGTCCAGTACCCATTGAGCCGAGACTTTTTGGGATAAGCATACGAACAACTGCGCCATTGCATCCGCCGTGGAACGTTCGATCCTGAAGCCGTAGCTATTGGGATCGCCTCGGGTTTCAGCGACGGGAGACAGAGCCAGCATGTACAGCGCTTGCATGGCTCTATCCGTCATGGTTGGTATGCCCAGCGGGCGCTCCCGACCATCCGACTTCGGGATGTAGACTCGCCGTAGTGGCCGAGCCTTGTAACCCCGCGTTTTCAACAAACCAACCGCACTCCATTTCGCGTTAGGTGTATCCCAGAGTTGCTTATCGACTCCCGCCGTGCGGCTCCCCTGATTTTCCGTGACTCTCCGTACGGCCAAGTATCTAGCCGACTTCGAGCGGGTGAGCATCCGTTGCAGGGATTTGACCCTACGCCATTTGCCCTCCCGACAAGCCTTCGCAATTCGCACCTGCATTTCCCGGACGTTCCGCTGGACCCGACACCAATCGACGTCGTGCCACTGCTGTGGAATGCCGGAAAGCGCAGGCTCACCATGCTGGCTGAGCTCTTTCATGCTGCTTTCCTCTCAAAGTGAAACCACCCGAGCGGAAGGCGCACGTACCCCTTTCGGGGTGCATGCACCCCGAAAGGGTAGGATTATCAAGGGCCGATGAAGCTAAGCCCTGAAGTTGATGAGACGGTCTCAGTCAGAGTCATTGCGACAGAAGACCACGCAGAAGTCTGCCCGGTTTCCCGTGGGGTGATGTTCCAACCCCTGTCCAGACCATTACAGCCTGGCGTTCGCTTTCTCTGCGATCCCATACCCGCACCGCCAACAGTGTTCCTTGCGGTTCACCTGCCCAAAGGGCAGCGATACAGGCTTACCACGTTCCCTATCTGTCACACGACTGGGTTAGGACCCGCCTTTTCGCCGGTGGTCTTGATGACGACGTATCTCCACTCCCTACAGGGATAACCGACCACGTACCTTTTGGTTAGAGCCTGACAGCAGCTTTGGCTCCTTCATGCTCACGGCGTTTATCAGCGGTTCACATTAGTTGTCCCTACCAGTCAGCCTTGCGCCTCAACCCGGTGCAGCTCCGAGTCTCTACAGGCTTCCTCACGGAAGATCTGTACCCATTACGGGGCTACGTTGTCGGGCGAGCTCCGAACAACACCGTTGCCAGTGATGCACGTCGCCCTAGGCTACCGTTGGTCGCACAACGAGTCCGCTACCATCCAGTGAAAGCGATGGTTGGACAATGACAGACAGAGCTTTCGCTCATGTCTCCGGAGAAATGGAAGCGGGGACGACCTAATAGGTCGCTCGCCTCTGAATTGTAACCTCCTGTTGCAAACGGGCAGGAGGAGACCCCTGCGGGGGTCTGGGCTCCCACAAGGGTTAGATTTAAGAGGCTCTCCAAAACCGGGGGTACCGGTTCTGCGGTCGTGCTACCGAGGGCTAAACGACCTTTGGGCTTGCCTGTCGCCGCAGCGATAAGTCCTTGAAGGCAATGGACTTCCGGGCAGGTTTTGTTTCCTGGGGGTGGCTACCCAAGTATTCGATTTCCTTGCGGAAATCCCATCAAGCTGACCATACAGCTTGATGCTGGAGACACGCTACGCGTGTCGCACAGGGAGGGCCATGGTAGCGCATCCCCGTGGCAAGACAAGCCAAAGCCTTTGCGGTATATAGGCTGACGATTATGTTTCATGTTTTTTAAGCCACGGATATTGTCCTTTTGGGAGCCGTACATGCAGTTACGACCACTCGTTTTACTCACCCTGTTCGGTTTTCTGGTCGCCTGCAGCAGCGAAGCCCCGAAACCGTCGACGCCGCAACCGCAGCCGGCACAAGAGAAAAAAGTCCCCGGCCTTGAAGACCTCGGCCCCCTGCCGGCCTACCAGCGCGAGATCAACGGCAGCCTGACCAACGTGCCTGCCGGCGCCGAAGTCGAGATGGCCCTGCTGGTGATCGACGACCGTTCGCGCCCACAACAATTGCTCGCCAGCAGTGTGCTCACCGGCAACGGCAAGCCCCTGGCCTTCCGCCTGCGCTACAACCCCGAGGCCTTCCCGACCGGTGCGCGGGTTGAATTGCGCGGTCGTGCCAGCGAGTCCGGCCAGTTGATCCTGCACCTGCCGGCGGTGCGCATCACCCAGCCGATCACCCAGACCACCGGCCCCCTGCAACTCGTCAAAGCACCATGACGCCACCGCTGGACCTGCAGCGCGCCCTGAGCGAACTGATCGGCGACGCGCACTTGGTGCCCTGCCCGTTGCCGGACACCGCGCTGTCGCTGTGGCTGCTCGATGCCGACAACATGGACCGCGCCTTCAGCCCCGAGGAAACCCGGCGCATCCTGCATGAACCGCCCTACTGGAGTTTTTGCTGGGCCAGCGGCCTGGCGCTGGCGCGCTACCTGGCGGCCAACCCGCAGTGGGTCGCCGGCAAGCGCGTGCTGGACTTTGGTGCCGGCTCCGGCGTGGCGGGGATTGCCGCGATCAAGGCCGGCGCGCTGGAAGTGGTGGCCTGCGACCTTGATCCACTGGCCTTGGCGGCCTGCCGAGCGAATGCTGAACTCAATGATGTGACACTGGGATATTCAGCGGACTTTTTCGCCGAAGCCGACCGCTTCGACCTGATCCTGGTGGCCGACGTGCTCTACGACCGCGCCAACCTGCCGTTGCTGGATCTGTTCCTCAGTCGCGGCCGCGAAGCGCTGGTGGCGGATTCGCGGGTGCGGGACTTCCAGCACCCGGCCTATCGACGCCTGGAGATACTCGACGCGCTGACCCTGCCAGACCTGGCCGAGCCTTGGGAGTTTCGCAAGGTGAGCCTGTACCATTCGCGGCGCCAGCCCTTATAGTTGCCCCCATTCCCGCTTTATTCGAGACGCCCCATGAGTGAGCCCACGCCGTACATTTTCGACGCCACCACCGCCACGTTCGACCAGGCGGTGATCCAGAACTCCTTCCACAAACCCGTGCTCGTGGACTTCTGGGCCGAATGGTGCGCGCCGTGCAAGGCGTTGATGCCGATGCTGGCGCAGATCGCCGAGAGTTATCAGGGCGAGTTGCTGCTGGCCAAGGTCGATTGCGAGGCCGAGCAGGACATCGTGGCGCGCTTTGGTATTCAGAGCCTGCCGACCGTGGTGCTGTTCAAGGACGGCCAACCGATAGACGGGTTCGCCGGCGCGCAGCCGGAGTCGGCGGTACGGGCGATGCTGGAGCCCCATGTACAGATGCCGCCACCGGCTGCCGCAGACCCGTTCGAGCAGGCCAAGGCGTTGTTTGCCGAAGGGCGTATCAGCGATGCCGAAGCGCTGCTGGTGGCCTTGTTGGGCGAGGACAACACTAACGCTGGCGCGCTGATCCTGTACGCACGTTGCCTGGCCGAACGCGGCGAACTGGGTGAAGCCCAGACCGTGCTGGATGCGGTCAAAAGCGACGATCACAAGGCCGCCCTCGCCGGGGCCAAGGCGCAAATCACCTTCCTGCGCCAGGCCGCCGACCTGCCCGACGTTGCCGACCTGAAAAGCCGCCTGGCGCAAAACCCGCAGGACGACGAAGCCGCCTATCAGTTGGCCATTCAGCAGTTGGCGCGCCAGCAATACGACGCGGCGCTGGAAGGTTTGCTCAAGCTGTTTGTGCGCAACCGCAGCTACAGCGAAGGCCTGCCGCACAAGACCTTGTTGCAGGTGTTCGAGTTGCTGGGCAACGATCACCCACTGGTGACCGCATACCGCCGCAAGCTGTTCGCCGCGCTGTACTAACCGCCTTGTAGGAGCGAGCTTGCTCGCTCCTACAAGGGGTTGATCCAGGTATAGAGCGGCGTATCAGCGCCGCTGCTGACCTTGACCTGGGCGCTATGGCGCAGGCGCACCAGCAGGCGCTTGGCCGCTGCGGCATCCCCCGCCAAACCTTCCAATTGATCGAGCAGTTCCAGGCCACTGAGGTGTCCGGCGTTGCGCAGCAGGTCCTGGGCGTTCTGCCATAGGTCATCGTTGGGCTTGACCGCTGCAACCGGCGCGGCGGCCGCACTGGCCTCGGGCGTGGTCTGCAAGCGCGCGCCGAGTCGCGCCCAATCGTCGTCGTCCAACTCCACGGTCAAGTCCACCGGCAAGTCGCCGATGGTTCCACGAATTCGCAACATCGTCCTTACTCCTGCATTTTTTCTGACGGGCATGCTCCCATGTGACTTGCGCAACGCCAAGCGGGCGGTCAAACTCGCCGCATCTTTGTTATAAGATTACATAACAAAACTTTCATCTTCTGGAGCCCGTCCATGCGCCGTCTGTTGCTTGCTTTGCCGTTTGCCCTGCTGCCACTGGCTATCGCCCATGCTGCCGACGAGCATGACCACGATCACGAACATGCCAGCCTCGGCGCCCATGAACACGGCGTTGGCCGTCTCAATGCGGTGCTCGATGGCCAGGCCCTGGAGCTTGAGCTGGACAGCCCGGCGATGAACCTGGTGGGTTTCGAACACATGGCAACCACCGCCGCCGACAAAGCCAAGGTCGCTGCCGTGCGCAAACAGCTGGAAAACCCCGCCGCCCTGTTCAACCTGCCCACGGCCGCCGGTTGCGTGGTCAGCACCCAGGAACTCAACAGCCCGCTGTTCGGCGACAAGCCGGAAGCCGACCATGACGACGACGATCACGACCACGACCACGACGCCAAAGACGGCGCCCACGAGCATCATCACGACCACAGCGAAATCCACGCCCACTACCAGTTCACCTGCGCCACGCCGACGGCCCTGAGCAACCTCGACCTGAGCCAAGTGTTCAAGACCTTCCCCGCCACCCAGAAAATTCAGGTACAACTGATCGGCCCGAGCGGCCAGCAAGGTGTCGATGCCACCGCCACCGCAGCCACCCTGAAATTCTGAATTCACATGACCCACGCATTGATCGAACTGTCCGACCTGGGCTTCAACTGGCCCGGTCATCCACAGTTGCTGGACATCCCCGCGTTCCGCCTGGAAGCGGGGCAAACCCTGTTTCTCAAGGGCCCGAGCGGCAGTGGCAAGACCACCTTGCTCGGCCTGCTCGGCGGCGTGCAGAAACCCAGCCGGGGCAGTATCCGCCTGCTCGGCCAGGAGCTGACCGACCTCTCGGCCGGCGCCCGTGACCGCTTTCGCGTCGACCACACCGGCTATATCTTCCAGCAGTTCAACCTGCTGCCGTTCCTGTCGGTGCGCGAGAACGTCGAGCTGCCCTGTCACTTTTCCAAATTGCGCGCGCAACGGGCGACCCAGCGCCACGGCAGTGTCGACAAGGCCGCCGCCGCCTTGCTCGCGCACCTGGGCTTGAAAGACAAAGACCTACTGGAGCGACGTGCCGACTCGCTGTCCATCGGCCAACAACAACGGGTGGCCGCCGCCCGCGCGTTGATCGGCCAACCGGAACTGGTGATCGCCGACGAACCCACCTCGGCCCTGGACTACGACGCCCGCGAAGCCTTCCTTCAGCTGTTGTTCGCCGAATGCCGCGAAGCAGGCGCCAGCCTGTTGTTTGTCAGCCACGATCAGAGCCTGGCCCCGCTGTTCGATCGCCACCTGTCGCTGGCCGAACTCAATCGCGCCGCCACGCCCGCAGAGGTTTGAGATGTATTTGTTCCGTCTGGCCATGGCCAGCCTGGCTAACCGCCGCTTTACCGCGATCCTCACCGCTTTCGCCATCGCCCTGTCGGTATGCCTGCTGCTGGCGGTGGAACGCGTGCGCGTCGAGGCACGCAACAGTTTCGCCAGCACCATCAGCGGCACCGACCTGATCGTCGGCGCGCGTTCCGGCTCGGTGAACCTGCTGCTGTATTCGGTGTTCCGCATCGGCAACGCCACCAATAACATCCGCTGGGACAGCTACGAGCACTTCGCCGCCAACCCCCAGGTGAAATGGGCGATTCCGATTTCCCTCGGCGACTCCCATCGCGGCTACCGGGTGATGGGCACCAACGCGTCGTACTTCGAGCACTACCAGTACGGCCGCAAGCAGAACCTCGAACTGGCCCGCGGCCGCGCCTTCGCCACCGATCCGTTCGAAGTGGTGCTCGGCGCCGAAGTGGCCGACGCGCTGCACTACACGCTCGGCGACAAGCTGGTGCTGGCCCATGGCGTGGCGACGGTCAGCCTGGTCAAGCACGATGACAAACCCTTCACCGTGGTCGGTATCCTCAAGCGCACCGGCACCCCAGTGGACCGCACGCTGCATATCAGCCTGGGCGGCATGGAAGCGATCCACATCGACTGGCACAACGGCGTGCCGGCCCAGGGCAAAGGCCGCATCAGTGCCGACCAGGCGCGCAACATGGACCTCACGCCGCAAGCGATCACCGCGTTCATGCTCGGCCTGAACAACAAAATTTCCACCTTCGCCCTGCAACGCGAGATCAATGAATTCCGTGGCGAACCGATGCTGGCGATCCTGCCCGGCGTGGCGCTGCAAGAGCTGTGGAGCATGATGGGCACCGCCGAAAAAGCGTTGTTCGTGATCTCGCTGTTCGTGGTGCTGACCGGTTTGATCGGCATGCTCACCGCGATCCTCACCAGCCTCAACGAACGCCGCCGCGAAATGGCGATCCTGCGGTCGGTGGGCGCGCGGCCCTGGCATATCGCGACGCTGCTGATCTTTGAAGCGTTCGCCCTGGCGCTGTCCGGCGTGATGGCCGGCGTGGGCCTGCTCTATGTGTGCATCGCCGCGTCGCGTGGGTATCTGCAGGCCAATTACGGCCTTGATTTGCCGATGTCATGGCCAAGCGAATATGAATGGACGCTGCTGGCGGGTATTCTCGCCGCCGCGCTGTTGATGGGCTGCGTGCCCGCCTGGCGTGCCTATCGGCAATCTCTGGCCGATGGCCTGTCCATACGTTTATGAGGAAGGCTTCAATGCGTCGTGTCCTGTTTGCGCTGTTGCTGCTGGTGACCTCGCCCGTCTGGGCCGCCCAGGCGCCTAAAGAGCTGACCTGGTCGGAACTGATCCCGCCGGATGCCATGCCGGAAGTGCCCAATATGCAGCCGCTGCACAACCTGTCGGGCATAGCGGGTGCGCTGGAATCGGCGCCGGCGGCCAAGCAGGAAATGCCCCACGCGCCTGTGGTCCAGGGCCTCGATGGCCAGCACATCCGTTTGCCGGGCTACATCGTACCGCTGGAAGTCAGCGAGTCTGGCCGCACCACCGAGTTTTTGCTGGTGCCGTATTTCGGCGCGTGCATCCATGTGCCGCCACCGCCGTCTAACCAGATCGTGCATGTGAAAAGCGAAGTCGGGGTGAAGCTCGATGAGCTGTATCAGCCGTACTGGATCGAGGGGAAGATGCAGGTCAAGCCGTCCTCCAGCGAGCTGGCCGACGCCGGATATCAGATGGATGCCGAGAAGATTTACATCTACGAACTGCCGGAGTAACGCTTATCGCCCTTTCATTGAGCTGAGTCAAAAGACTTAACGGAACGATCTCTACCATTGGACGTACAACTTTTAAACGTCCTCTGGAGCTCCCATGAACAAGTCCCTGCTCGGCGCATCCCTCTTCGCCCTCGCCCTCGCTGCCCCCGTTGCCCATGCTTATGAGGCCGGTGACATTCTGGTTCGTGCCGGTGCAATTACCGTGAACCCGAACACCGACAGCGGTAGCGTCAAGGTTGATCAGGGTCCATCGGCCGGCGCCAACCTGGGCGGCAAAGCGACCTTGAGCAGCAACACGCAACTGGGTCTGAACTTCGCTTACATGTTCACCAGCCACTGGGGTATCGAACTGCTGGCGGCCTCGCCGTTCTCCCATGACGTGAAACTCAAGGGCACTTCCGTGGCCGGAGCCAACGGTAAGCTCGGCTCCCTGAAACAACTGCCGCCAACCCTGAGCGTCGTGTACTACCCGCTGGACAGCGCGTCGAAGTTCCAACCGTATGTGGGTGCCGGTATCAACTACACCTGGATCTATGACGAGAGCCTGAGCGGCACCGCGAAACAAAACGGTTTCAGCAACTTCAAGGCCGAAAACTCCTGGGGCTGGGCCGCGCAGATCGGTGCTGACTATATGATCAACGACAACTGGATGATCAACGGCCAGGTACGTTATATCGACATCAGCACCACAGCCACCGTGGACAACAACGCCCTGGGCCAAGGCACTCGCGCCAAGGTCAATGTGGACGTTGATCCATTCGTGTACATGGTCGGTGTCGGCTACAAGTTCTAAGCGATCGTTCACACGCGTCACAAAACCAGTGTGGGAGGGGGCTTGCTCCCGATAGCGTGGTGTCAGTCAACAGATTCATTGACTGACCCACCGCTATCGGGAGCAAGCCCCCTCCCACATTTGTGCTTTGTGTGGTGTCAGCCGCGCCGGTAGAACCGATCCAGCAACGCCGGCAACCCCGCCCGCCACGCCCGTGGCTTGATGCCGAAGGTGTGGAGGATTTTCTTGCAGGCCAGCACCGCATGTTGCGGTTCCTCGCCGGCATCCGGCCGCGCCGCATGGGCCTGGGCCGTGGGGGCCTCGATCGCCAGCGGATGAAAGCTGCGCGCCTCGGTGAGAATCGCCTGGCCCAGGGCCAACGGCGTAGTCGCCTCATGCCCGGCGTAGTGGTAGGTGCCCCACAGCGGCGCCGCGCAATCGAGTTGTTTAAGCACCGAGATGATCACTCGCGCGGCATCGTCCACCGGTGTCGGGTTGCCGCGACGGTCGTCCGCCATCAGCAACTCATCCGGCTGCTCGGCCCGCGCCAGGAAGCGCCCGAGGGTGCCATCGGCGCTGTCATCGAGTAGCCAGCCAAAGCGCAGCAGTATGTGATGCGGGCAGGTGGCGCGCACGCTCTGCTCGATGCGCCACAACGCCTGGCCGCGCAGGCCCAGGGGCACCGGCTCGTCCTTTTCGCTGTAGGCGGTGGCGCGGGAGCCATCGAACACGCGGTAGCTGGACGGTTGTAGCAAGGTAATGCTGTGGTGCTGACACAGTTCGGCCAGGCGTTCGATGGCGGATTCCTGGGCGGCCAGTCGGGCTTCGCTGACGGTCTCCGCCTGGAACCAGTCGAAATAGTAGGCGAGGTTGATCAACGCATCGGGACGGGTGTCGTCGAGCAATTGGGTGAGGCTCGCGGCATCCCAGCCGTCTGTGGGCGGTTTGGGGGCGAGGAAACCGATGTCTTCCTCCGCACCGAGGCGAATCAGCGCCTGCCCGAGGGCATTCCCGCCGCCCAGTAACATAAGGCGCATTCGCATAGATTGAGCAGGCCCGGTCTGTTTGGAACGATGGTTAGTGTCGGCAAGCTCGTGAGCCTTGCCGTTTGCATTTGCCAGAATCGTTGCATTTTGCGGGTTTGTAGCGCAACCGTCACGGATAAAGTGCGGGGCTTGCAACTTGACCTCGTGGGTTGCATATAAGAGCGATGAACCTTCCCGAATCAACGGACACGGTATTGAACGGCTTCCACCCCGCCGTCAGCGCCTGGTTCCGCAGCACCTTCCCTTCGGTGACAGACGCCCAGGCCCAGGCATGGCCGCTGATCCGCCAGCGCCGCTCGACCCTGATCGCCGCGCCCACCGGCTCCGGCAAGACGCTGACCGCCTTCCTGGCGGTGCTCGACGATCTGGTCCACCAGGGCCTGGCCCACGGCGGGCAACTGCCGGACGAGACCCTGGTGGTATACGTGTCGCCGCTCAAGGCGCTGTCCAACGACATCCAGATCAACCTGCAAACCCCGCTCGCCGGGATCACCGAGCATTTGCAGCGTTTGGGCCTGCCGCCCCTGGCGATCCGTACCGCCGTGCGCACTGGCGACACGCCGCAAAAAGACCGCGCACAGATGCGCAAGCGCCCGCCGCATATCCTCGTGACCACCCCGGAATCGCTCTACGTGCTGCTCGGATCCGACTCCGGCCGGCAGATGCTGGCGAGCACGCGCACGGTGATCGTCGATGAGATCCACGCCATCGCATCGAGCAAACGCGGCAGCCACCTGGCCCTGAGCCTGGAGCGCCTGCAAGGCTTGTGCGCCGAGCCGTTGACCCGCATCGGCTTGTCGGCCACGCAAAAACCCATCGACGCGGTGTCACGCTTTCTGGTCGGCACCGGGCGAGCGTGCGGCATCGTCGACATCGGCCACGCCCGACCCCGCGACCTGGACATCGAAGTGCCGCCGGTGCCGCTCTCAGCGGTGATGGCCAACGATGTGTGGGAGCTGGTCTACGACCGCCTCGCCACGCTGGCCCGCGAACACCGCACCACGCTGATTTTCGTCAACACCCGGCGCCTGGCCGAACGCCTGGCGCGGCATTTGAGTGAGCGCCTGGGCAAGACCGCCGTGGCCGCCCACCATGGCAGCCTGGCCAAAGAACTGCGCCTGGACGCCGAACAGCGGCTCAAGGCCGGCGCGCTGCAAGTGCTGATCGCCACTGCCTCGCTGGAACTGGGGATTGATATCGGCGAGGTCGACCTCGTGTGCCAGATCGGCTCGCCCGGTTCCATCAACGGTTTTCTGCAGCGGGTCGGTCGCTCCGGTCACCAGGTCGGCGGCACGCCCAAGGGACGCCTGTTCGCCACCACCCGCGACGACCTGATCGAATGCGCCGCCCTGCTCGACTGCGTGCGCCGGGGCGAACTGGACACCCTGCGCATTCCCGTGGCTCCGCTGGACGTGTTGGCCCAGCAGATCATCGCCGAAGTCAGCGCCCAGGAATGGTCGGAGCAGGCGCTGCTGGCGCTCATCCACCGCGCCGCGCCCTATGCCGCGCTGGATGAACACCACTTCCAGGCGCTGTTGCAGATGCTCACCGATGGCTACAACGGTCGCCAGGGCATCCGCAGCGCCTACCTGCACCGCGATGCGCTGACCCGCACCCTGCGCGGCCGCCGTGGTGCCCGGCTCACCGCCGTGACCAGCGGCGGCACCATCCCCGACAACGCCGACTACAGCGTGTTGCTCGAACCCCAGGGCCTGAACATCGGCAGCGTCAACGAAGACTTCGCGGTGGAAAGCATCGCGGGGGATATCTTCCAGCTAGGGAATACGTCCTACCGCATCCTGCGGGTCGAAGCCGGCAAGGTGCGGGTCGAGGACGCCCACGGCCAGCCGCCGACCATTCCGTTCTGGCTCGGCGAAGCACCAGGGCGCAGCCACGAATTGTCGGCCGCCGTGGCGCGCTTGCAGGGGCACCTGGACGCCCTGCTCAGCGCCACGCCCGGCGAACTGCAACCCGCCCTGGACTGGCTCACCGGCACCCTGGGCCTGAACCGCGCCAGCGCCGAACAGATCGTCGATTACCTGGCCCGCACGCGCCTGGCCCTCAGCGCGTTGCCGTCCCAGGACACGTTGATCATGGAGCGCTTTTTCGATGAGTCCGGCGGCACCCAACTGATCATCCACACGCCCTTCGGCAGCCGCCTCAACCGCGCCTGGGGCCTGGCGCTGCGCAAGCGCTTTTGCCGCACCTTCAACTTCGAGCTGCAAGCGGCGGCCAGCGAGAACGCGATCGTGCTGTCGCTGTCCACCAGCCACAGTTTCGCGCTGGATGAGGTGTGGCGTTATCTCAACAGCGCCAGCGCCGAGCACCTGCTGGTCCAGGCCGTGCTGGATGCGCCGTTGTTCGGCGTGCGCTGGCGCTGGAACGCCGGGGTGGCCCTGGCGTTGCCGCGCTATGTCGGCGGGCGCAAAGTGGCGCCGCAGATCCAGCGCATGAAGAGCGAAGACCTGATCGCCAGCGTGTTTCCCGACCAGATCGCCTGCCTGGAAAACCTCGCCGGCGAGCGCGAAGTGCCCGAACACCCGCTGGTGGAACAAACCCTCGACGACTGCCTGCACGAAGCCATGGACAGCGACGCCTGGCTGGCGCTGCTGCGGCGCATGGAGCGCGGCGAAGTGCGCCTGATCAGCCGCGACCTGCCCGCGCCCTCGCCCATGGCCGCCGAGATTCTCAACGCGCGCCCCTACACCTTTCTCGACGATGCACCGCTGGAAGAACGCCGCACCCAGGCCGTGCTCAACCGGCGCTGGAGCGACCCGCACAGCACCGACGACCTCGGCGCGCTGGATGCCGAGGCCATCGCCGGCGTGCGCGAAGAAGCCTGGCCGGCACCCCATGGCCTGGATGAAATGCACGAGGCGTTGATGAGCCTGGCGTGCATCGCCGAGCACGAAGCCACGCCGCAATGGGCCGTGTGGCTCAACGCCTTGGCCAAGGGCGGACGCGCCTACCGTTTGCAGAACGGTCTGTGGGTGGCCGTCGAGCGCTTGAGTTGTGTGCAGGCGATCTACCCCAACGGCTTGCCGCTGCTACCGGGCTTCGATGAACCCTGGACCGTCGATGAGGCCCTGGTGGAAGTCCTGCGCGCGCGCCTGGGGGGATTCGGCCCGCTGACCGTGACCGAAATCGCCGCGCCCCTGGCGCTGCCGGTGGCCGACGTCACCCAGGCCCTGGCCCGACTTGAGCAGGAAGGTTACGTGCTGCGCGGTCGCTTCAGCCCCGGCACCGTGGATGAACAATGGTGCGAACGCCACCTGCTGGCGCGGATTCATCGCTACACGGTCAAGCGCCTGCGCCGGGAAATCGAGCCGGTGGCGTTGCAGGACTTCATGCGCTTTCTGTTCGATTGGCAGCACCTGTCCGAAGGCACTCGTGGCCAAGGCAGCGCTGTGCTGGCGGAAATTGTCGGCCAGTTCGAGGGCTACGCTGCCGCCACCTCGGCCTGGGACAGTGATTTGCTCAGCGCACGGATCAAGGATTACGCCGCCACCTGGCTCGATGAACTGTGCCGCAGCGGCAAACTCGTGTGGACGCGCTTGAGCAACACCTCCAGCGCCATCGCCCTGCGCAGCACGCCGGTGGTGCTGTTGCCGCGCAGCCAGGTCGCGCTGTGGAGCGGGCTGACCGAACAGACGGACAGCACGACCCTGTCGCCCAAGGCGCAGAAAGTCCACCTGGCCCTGCGCGAACACGGCGCGCTGTTTTTCGATGAGCTGGTGCACGAAGCCCATCTGCTGCGCAGCGAACTGGAAAGCGCCCTGCAGGAACTGGTGGGCGCCGGCCTGGTGAATGCCGACAGCTTTGCCGGGCTGCGCGCACTGACCACGCCAGCGAGCAAACGCCAGGCGCGCAGCAGTCGGCGTGGGCGCGGGGCATTGATCGGCGGCATGGACGATGCCGGACGCTGGGCGCTGGTCCGCCGCGCACCGGACGCCGCCCGCCCGCACTCGGCCGAGACTCTGGAGCATGTGGCGATGACCTTGCTACGCCGCTACGGCGTGGTGTTCTGGCGCTTGCTCGAGCGTGAGGCGGATTGGTTGCCCAGTTGGCGCGAACTGCTGCGCACCTTCCATCGGCTGGAAGCGCGGGGGGAGATTCGCGGCGGGCGGTTTGTCAGCGGTCTGGCGGGGGAGCAGTTTGCCTTGCCGGAGGCGATTCCGTTGCTGCGTGAAGTCAGGCGCCGGCCCCATGACGGAAGCCTGATTGCCGTGTGCGGGGCCGATCCGCTGAACCTGGTGGGCACGCTATTGCCAGGCAGCAAAGTGCCGGCAGTGAGCGGTAACCGGATTGTGTACCGCGATGGGTTGCCGGCGGCGGTGATGGTCGGTGGCAAGCCGCACAGACTGTTGGAACTGGATCAGCAAACCACCAGCGCAGTCAGAGAGAAACTGATCAAACGCTAAGCCCCTTGTGACAGCTTTTTGTAGGAGGGATTTGCGCCGATCATTGCGGGCGCGGCTGCTCGGTCAACACCACCGACGCCGGCACCTCTTCATCCGGCTCATCCACCGGGCTTGCGCGCTTGGACAACCAAACCTGCTGTGGATAAGTCTGCGCGAAGTGCACCGCATCACAGTTATCCACAAGCTTTTTCAGGCGCTGATTGAACGCACGGCTCACCGCATACTGCCCGCCCGACACCGTACGGAACTGCGCCGTGAGCACCACGCCATTGAGGTCCATCTTGTCGACGCCGAACACTTCCAGCGGCCCTTGCAGGTTGTATTTGAGGAACACATCGTCCCGGATCGACTGCCCCGCTTCGCGAATCAGCTCCACGGCCTTGTCCACGTCAGTGTCGTAGGTGAACTGCACCGAGAAGAACGCATAGGCAAATTGTCGCGACTGGTTGGTGACCGCCTTGATCTGCCCGAACGGCACCGAGTGCACGAAGCCCTTGCCGTCGCGCAGGCGCAGGGTGCGGATGGTCAGGCCTTCGACGGTGCCGGCGTGGCCGGAGTCGAGCACCACCCAGTCGCCGATCGACAGCGTGTCTTCGATGATGATGAACAGGCCGGTGATCACGTCCTGCACCAGTTGCTGGGAACCGAAACCAATCGCCAGGCCGACCACACCGGCACCGGCCAGCAACGGCGCGACGTTGATCCCCAGGTTGGCCATGGTGGTGATCGCACAGATCACCACCAGGATGATTTTCACCGCATTGCGCAGCAGCGGCAGGATGGTTTTCACCCGCGTGCTGGGCTGGCGGCTGGAGCGTTTGTTCACCGGCGGTTTGAGTGCCTCCTGGATCGCCGTGTCGAGCACCACCCAGAACAGCCAGGTCATCAACAGGATCAGGCCGATGCTGCTGAGGGAATCGCTGATCGCGCGGCCCACCGAGTTGCGCTGGGCGAACTCGAACAGCGACACGCCCCAGATCCGCCCCAGAATCTCGATAAAGGCGACGGCCATGACGATGCGCAACATCGCGTGCAGCAAGCTGAGGAAACGCTCCTTGTAGGCACTGCTGCGCTGGACCGCCACCTGGCTGCGGGACTTGAACAGTTGTTGCAGCACGGTACTCAGGAACACCGTGCCGATCAGCAGGATCGTGGTGAACAGCGCGCAGCGCAGGGCTTTTTGATTGTCGTCGCCGGCACCGACCAGGTTGATCGCCGAGACCAGCACCATCAACAGAATCGGCCAGTACCACAGCCCGGAAAACACCCGCAGCGACTGCTGCAACGCCGGATGCTTGAGGCGCTGGGCCAACGGCCGATTGCGGATCAGATGCGCCACCGGACGGCGCAGGCGAATCACCAGTACGCCGAAGATCACCGCCGCGAACAGGCCGGTAAACACCGCGATGCTGCTGGTGATATTGCCGCCGAACTGACGGGCGATCTGCGGGCTGGTGAGGGCGTCGCTGAGGGCGGCGAGGAAGCCGATCAAAAACAAGGGTCTTGGGCAGTAATCGCGAATGATCTGCACGGCGGACCGCTTATGCCCGATGTTGAACATGACGATCACGCACAGCAGCACCGAGGTGGAAAAGATGCCGCTACTGGTGGCGTAGGCAAAACACAGCGCCAGCGCGCGGCCTATGGATGAGGGTAAAAAGTGGCTGACATAGAGGGTCAGCGGCAGGCAGATCAGCGCCGGGAGCGTATACGGCAGCACATAGCCCAGCCCCCCTTGCAGGCGTGTGCGCGGCGCGATGAACGAACGCCGGCCCAGGCGTTGCACGCCAACGCGCCCGAGCATCGTCAGCACCGCAAAGGCGCCGATCCACACCCCGGACAGCAACAGGAAATCCCCGGCCACGCTCCACGGCGAACGCTGGGCCGTCTGGTCGACCAGCCGCCCGACTTCATCCGCTGCCCGGTCCGCGCGCAGGCGCCATTCATCGATCAGGTTCTGATTGAGGTCCAGTTTCTGCTGCACATCGTCGATGCTGGAACTGATGGCCCCGAGCAGACCGCCTTCCACCAACAACTCCGGCTTGGCCTCGGCGTCGGGTTCCGCCGCGGTGGCCGCGGCTTGCAGGGTGCCGCTGCCACAAAACAGCAGCGCGCCGAGCAGTAATGCAGTCTTGAGATTCAGCAAAGCAGCGGGCTCCTTCAGAAGGTTCTGTAAGGAACTGACGGGTTTGAGGCTGGATCGTTCCCCTATATCGCCATCCTGAAGGCCACCGCCTGTAGGAAGCCGGAAACTTTCCGCCAAACATCGCAGTCAGCCATAAACGGGGCCACGCCCCACCCGTTTAGAGGAGCAAACATGGCTGCGATCCCCGACTGGGTGCCGATCACCCCTAACGTCGCGATCACGCGCTTCACGGTGCTGACGGTGAATATCCACAAGGGGTTCACCGCCCTGAACCGACGCTTCATCCTGCCCGAGCTGCGCGAAGCGGTGCGCAGCGTCGGCGCCGATATGGTGTTCCTGCAGGAGATCCACGGCACTCACGAGCGCCATCCCCAGCGCTACAGCAATTGGCCGGACATGCCGCAGTACGAATTCCTCGCCGACAGCATCTGGCCGCAGTTCGCCTACGGCCGCAACGCGGTCTACCCCCATGGCGACCACGGCAATGCGCTGCTGTCGAAATTCCAGATCGTGCGTTACGACAACCTCGATATCTCCCAAAGCGGCCATGAAAACCGTGGCCTGCTGCATTGCGTACTGCGCCTGCCAGGCACCGGGCAAGAGGTGCATGCGATCTGTATCCACCTGGGCCTGCGCGAAGTCCATCGCCAGCAGCAATTGCGTTTGCTGGCGCAACGCATCCGCGCGATTCCGGCCGAGGCGGCGTTGGTGGTTGCGGGCGATTTCAACGACTGGCGTCAGAAGGCCGACCTGAGCCAAAGCGGCCTGACGGAAGTGTTCGTGCACGCCAATGGCGGGTTCGCGCGCACCTTCCCCGCACGCCTGCCGTTGCTGGCGCTCGACCGTATTTATGTGCGCAACCTGAAGATCCATAACCCTCAGGTGCTCACCATCCGCCCCTGGTCCCATCTGTCGGACCATGTGCCGTTGTCGGTGGAGATCGAACTATGAACCCTGCGGTCGAGCACATCGCCACCGATCAACCGCCGCACAAAACCACGGCCCGCGACGTGGATTACGGCTGGCAGCGCGATAATCAGGTCGAGCTGCTGGAGAACGGCGAGGCGTACTTTCCCAAGGTGTTCGAGGCGTTGCGCGGGGCGCAGCGCGAGATCCTGCTGGAGACCTTCATCCTCTTCGAAGACAAGGTCGGCCAGGAGCTGCAAAGCCTGCTGATCGAGGCCGCGCAACGCGGGGTCAAGGTGGTGGTCAGCCTGGACGGTTTTGGCTGCGGCGAACTGAGCCCGGCCTTTCTCGCCGAACTGGCGGACGCAGGGGTAGCGGTGCAGATGTTCGACCCGGCGTCCAAGACCCTGGGCATTCGTACCAACTGGTTTCGCCGTCTGCACCGCAAGATCGTGGTGGTGGACGCCGCCGTGGCGTTTATCGGCGGGATCAATTTTTCCGCCGATCACCTGGGGGATTTCGGTCCCGAAGCCAAGCAGGATTATGCGGTGCAGGTGATCGGCCCGGCGGTGGCCGACTTGCATCATTTCGCCCTGGCGCAAAGCGGTCGCCAGGTTCGCACGCGCCGTGGCTGGCGGCGGCGCCAACAGCGGCCTTCGCCCTGGACGACGGAAAACGGCGACGGCCTGGTGCGCCTGATTTATCGCGACAATCTCCAGCATCGCGACGACATCGAAGAGACGTATATCCACGCCCTGAGCAACGCCCGGCAGCGGGTGGTGATCGCCAACGCGTACTTCTTCCCCGGCTATCGCCTGCTGCGCGCGATCCGCAACGCGGCGCGCCGTGGCGTGCAGGTGCAATTGATCATGCAGGGCCAGCCCGACGTGCTGCTGGCCAAGCTGGCCGCGCGCATGCTCTACGACTATCTGCTCAAGGATGGCGTGGTGATTCACGAGTATTGCCAGCGCCCGCTGCACGGCAAGGTCGCGCTGGTGGATGACGAGTGGAGCACCGTGGGGTCGAGCAACCTCGACCCCTTGAGCCTGTCGCTGAACCTGGAGGCCAACGTGCTGATTCGCGACCGGGCCTTCAACCAGCAGTTGTATGAACGCCTTGAAGCCCTGGCCACGAACCATTGCCGGACCATGCCGGAAAACCGCACGCCGCGCCTGTGGCTCTGGCGCTTGACCGTGGGTTTCCTGGTGTTCCATGTGATGCGCCACTTCCCTGCGCTGACCGGCTGGCTGCCGGCGCACAAGCCGCGCTTGAAACCCTTCGAGAGCCCGGCCCATGACCTCTGAAAACCGCTTCAAGCGCTGGAAGAAACCGCTGACGGTCGCCTTCTTCCTGTTGCTGATCGTGCTGTTCACCCTGCTCGCCCGGCGCATCGACTGGAGCGAAGTGATCCAGACCCTGGGCGAGTTCAAGCTGCGCACCTTGTTGATCGCCGGCGGCCTGACGCTGTGCAGCTTCCTCGTCTACGCCTGCTTCGACCTGATAGGCCGCACCTACGTCCGCCAGCCCCTGCGCTGGAAACAGATACTGCCGGTGGGGATCATCAGTTATGCGTTCAACCTCAACCTCAGCGCGTGGGTCGGCGGGATTGCCATGCGCTATCGGCTGTATTCGCGGCTGGGGGTGAGCACGGGCAATATCGCCAAGATCCTCGGCCTGAGCCTGGCGACCAATTGGTTTGGCTATATGGCCCTGGCCGGCGTGGTGTTCAGCAGCGGGCTGGTGACACTGCCACCGGGCTGGACACTCAGCAGCGGCGCCCTGCAGGGCGTGGGTGTGCTGTTGGTACTGGCCAGTCTCGGTTACCTGGCGGCCTGCCGGTTTTCAAAAAAACGCGCGTGGTCGATTCGCGGCATCGAGATCAACCTGCCGTCGCTGCGCATGGCGTGTTTGCAACTGGCGCTGGGGGCGTTGAACTGGTCCTTGATGGCGGCGGTGATTTTCACCTTGTTGCCGGCCAAACTGGACTATCCGCTGGTGCTAGGGGTGCTGCTGATCAGCGCGATTGCCGGGGTGGTCACCCACATTCCCGCCGGGCTTGGCGTGCTGGAGGCCGTGTTCATCGCCCTCCTGCAGCACCAAGCCTCGCGCGGCAGCCTGCTGGCCGGGCTGATTGCCTATCGGGCCATCTATTTTATTCTGCCGCTGCTGATCGCCCTGGTGATGTACCTCGGTGTCGAGGCCAAGGCCAAGGCGCTGCGAGTGAAGAAAACCCCCGCGTGAGCGCGTTACCGGGACTGGATGATGCTCAACCGTTCGCCCACCACCATCTCGGTGATCCAGTCCACCAGGATCGAGGTGTAGGCCTGCTGTGACACCGGATCGCTCAACGAATGATCGGCACCATCGATGATGCGATGGGTCAGGGAATGGGTGTGCTGGCACGCCGCGCGGTAGCTCATGATGGTGGTGTGGGGCACGTGGTCGTCGGTTTCCGATTCGACGATCAACACATCCCCGGTGAACCGCGCGCAGGCGTGCAGCGCGCGGTTGGTTTCGGCCTGTACCAGGGTGTTGCGGTAATCCATCAAGTCGGTTTTATCCAGGTCACGCTTGGGCTTGAGCCATTCCTGGTCGCGGTACAACGCCGGCACGCGCAGCGCCAGCCAGCGTACCGGGCGCAAGGACGTGAGAATCGCCGTCAGGTAACCGCCATAGCTGGTGCCCACCACCGCCACCGCCGAGGTGTCGATGGCCGGGTGCGCCAACAGGCGGTCGTAGGCCGCCAGCAGGTCGCGCAGGTTGTCTTCGCGGGTGACGCGGGACAGCGGAATACCGGTGCCGGCATGCCCGCGCAGGTCGAAGGTCAGGCACACGCAACCAAGGCCGGCGATGCCTTTGGCGCGTTCAAGGTCACGCTCCTGACTGCCGCCCCAGCCGTGCACAAACAACACGCCCGGCACTTTGGATTTGGGGCTCAGGAAGGTGCCGCTCATCTGCTCGTCGTCGATGTCGATCGCAATGCTTTCGCTTCTAGCCGTCATAAGGGTTAACCGTCACGTATTTGAGAAGAAAGTCGCTGTTTTCTGCCGGTCCACGGTAGACCTCGACCGCATCTGCCGGCAGCCCCTGGTCCACGTAGGTTTCCAGCGAGGCCACTTGAATGGCCTTGAGGCCGGGGTTGTCGATGAAGCGTTGCAGCGCCGCGACTTCCGCGCTGCTGGCCCCGCCCATGCGCCAGGATTGCTCCAGAACACCGCTGCGACGCCGACCGTCACTGCCCACGCCCTGGGCGATGTCGTAATTGCGCCGCGAGGCGTAGAAACCGGGGTAGGCCTCGTCGGCGGCGGCGTCGAACACCTGGGCCTGTTCGATGGCCAGGCGCACGTCGTCGGGCAGGTCGAGCGCGAGCAAGTCTTGGTAGTCGCCGGGTACCACCAGCAGGTTGGAACCGCCATAGACCGCTTCGCCCTGCCCGTCCGAGGTCAGGTACTGCTCGCCGCAATAGCTGAACACGTGGTCGCCGATAAAGCTTTGGCCCACGCTATGGGTGACCACATCGTGCAGGTCTTGTTCCAGCACCACGCCGTCGTTGAACAACTGCGCAGCCTCGGGTCGCGCCAGCACGTCGTCGAAAGCGTCGAGGCTCGCGATCACTTCCTGGCCGCGTCCCGCGCAGGCGTGCACGGGCTTGAGGCGGATCGGCCCATCGCAGAGCAAGCGTGCTGCGGCGTCCCGTGCATCCTTGAGGGCAAAGACACTCAGACCGTCCAGCACCACATCGCGTACCCGTTCACAAAACAGCGGCGACCAGCCCCGCGGCGTCAGCGCATCCGGCCCGGATACGCCATGACTGATGGCTTTGGTGCAGATGAAACCGTGATCGACATAACCACCCCACAAATCCTCGGGGCCTTTGACGTTCAGCGCACGCGCCTGGGCCGGCCCGACCAGGGTTTGCGTCGGCAGCAGGTACAGGTCTTGGCCTGCGTGCTGTTGTGGGTCATAGCTGCCGCCGAACGTGAGCCCGAGTATCTGCGCCAGCCAGCGCGCAAGGGCGCGGTTGGTTTCGACTTCGTGCTGTGGCGCACCGTGGCGTGTGGAATGCGCGACCACCACCTTGTTGCGATTCGTTGGGGTCATGCGTCCCCCTTGGCTATCCCGCGATGTGTGTGTGCAAAGCAGGTTGCAGGGATCACGCCAAGACGCGTTGGCGGCGGATGCTTTTGAAATCAATCAGATAGTGAAAAGGTGATATCAGTTGGCCTGTTTGATTGTGCACGACGCCGCTTCAAGCCCACGGCGTTCTGCACGATTCACACCCCAAAACGGCTGCGGTAGTCACTGGGGGCCAGCCCGGTGATTTTTTTGAAGGTGGCGCGAAACGCGCTGGGGTCCTGATAGCCCACGGTCCAGGCGATATGGTCGATGGTGCCATTGGTGAACTCCAGCATCTGCCGCGCCTTGCCCACCCGCAGGTGCTGGCAGTATTCGGTAGGTTTCAAACCGGTGGCGCTGCGAAAACGCCGCAGGAACGTGCGCTCCTCCAGGCCCGCTTCCTGGGCCATCGCCGCCACCGACACATCCACCGCGCCACTGGCCTGCAGCCAATGCTGGACCTTGAGGATCGCCGCGTCGCCGTGACCGAGAATCGGCGCAAAGTTGCTGCCGCACTGGCTGGCGCTGTCGCTGTGCTCGATCACCAGGAAACGCGCGGTGTCGGCGGCGATGCTCGGGCCCATCAGACGACCGACCAGGCGCAGGCCCAACTCGGACCAGGCCATCAGCCCGGCGGTGGTGATCAGGTCGCCGTCATCGACGATGGGTTTATCCGCCTCCAGGCGTACGGCCGGGTAACGGATCGCGAAGGATTTGGCCGAAGACCAATGGGTGGTGGCGCTGCGCCCGTCCAGCAGGCCGCTGCGCGCCAGCATGATCGAGCCGATGCACACGCCGCCGAGCACGGTACCTGCGGCGTGTTGCTGGCGTATCCACTCAAGCAACGCGGGCGGCGCTTGTTCTTCGCCGAACTCGCCAATCGACGGCGGCACCAGCACGGCCATCATCGGCTGGTCCGCGCCCGGATGACTGTCGAATACCCGCGCGGGGATGCCGTGGGCGTCCACCTGCCAATGGCTGACCCGCAGCAGTGGTAGTTGCACAGACTGATGCTCGGCGGCGATACGGTTGGCCACACCGAACAAATCGGTCAAGCCATGCACCGCCGCCAGTTGCGCGCCCTGGTAAATCAACACACCCAGCTCAACGGTCGAGCGTTCCACGGCCATTGTCAGTTTTCCCCCTGTTATTGTCGGTGCAGCCAATCCCCAGTCGCGGCGCCCGCTAAGATACTGGGCCCCTCAACCCATCACGAGGCAACACCCATGGCCAAGCAAGCGCTCATCCTAATCGATATCCAGAACGACTACTTCCCCCAAGGCAAGTGGCCGCTCGACGGCGCGCAAGCCGCTGCGGACAAGGCCGCGCAGGTACTCAAGGCGTTTCGCCAGGCGGGCGATGCGGTGATCCACGTACGCCATGAATTCACCTCGGAAGATGCGCCGTTCTTCACCCCAGGCTCCGAAGGCGCCCACTTGCATCCCAAGGTGCTGAACGAAGGCAGTGAACCGGTGGTGCTCAAACACTTTGTGAATGCGTTTCGCGAAACCAACCTGCGCGCCCTGCTGGAGCAACGCAGCATCACCGAGCTGGTGGTGGTCGGCAGCATGAGCCATATGTGCATCGACGCCGTGGTGCGTGCGGCGGCGGACTTGGGTTACAAGGTCACGGTGATCCACGACGCCTGCGCCACGCGGGATCTGGAATTCAACGGCAAGGTCATTCCAGCGGCACACGTGCATGATGCCTATATGGCATCGCTGGCGTTTGGCTATGCGGGCGTGGTGTCGGCGCAGGAATACTTGCAGGCGCAAACGGCGGCCGCGTGACCGCCATGTCTGCGGCTGGCTTTAGCGCGTCGCGACGATGAACAGGCGCGGAAATGGCAGCAACACGGTGCCATCGGCCAGGGCGGGATAACCCTGGGTAATCCGCGCCTGGTATTCGCGCAGGAAGTCGGCTTTCTCGGCGTCGGTCAACGGCGCGAGGAAAGGCCGCAATCCCGAAGCCTTGAACCACTCCACCACCGCGGTGTGATCGGCCAGCGGGTGTTGGTAGGTGGTGTGCCATATGTCCACGGTGCTGCAGTGCGGGCTCAGCAGTTCGTAGTAGTAGCGCGCGGAATGCCGCTCATTGTGTTTGACCGCGCCGATCTTGGCGGACCACGGACCATCGGCCGCGACCTCACGGGCCAGTCGGTGGGCCGGCTCGTCGAGGTTGTCCGGGGTCTGCACCGCCAGCGTGCCGCCGGGTGTCAGTTGGTTGACCAGATGCGGGTAAAGCGTGGCGTGATCCGGCAGCCATTGCAGCGAGGCATTGGCCAGAATCACATCGAATTTTTGCGTGGGGTTCCAGGCGCCGATATCCGCAAGCTCAAAGCTCAATGCCGGCAGGCGTTTACGCGCGTCGGCCAGCATGTCCTCGGAACTGTCCAGGCCAGCGACTTGCGCCAGGGGGAAACGCTCGGCCAACACTTGCGTGGAATTACCGGGGCCGCAGCCCAGGTCGACCGCCGTGCGTACATCGGTATTGGGAATGGCCGCCACCAGGGCGCGGACGGGACGGGTACGCTGCTGTTCGAACATCGTGTACTGCTTGGCCGACCAAGTCATCGCGGCTTTCCTCGTTCGTCGAAGGGACGAGTAGCCTAAATGTTGTGCCCAGCCAGGACAAATGCCTGTTCATACAGCCGAGGCCGGCTTGCAGATTCACGTTGCCCGAAACAAATAAAAAGCCCCGGGAGCAATGCTTCAGGGGCTTTTGGGTAATGCCGGTTCGAGCTATATCCTAAAACGGTTATGAGTACCAGACAGTCAGCAAGACGAACGACTGAGTGGGCTTAAGCTCATATCTTATTGGGCATTGGACGGATCATCACTACCCCGCTCTCTTATCAGTGTAAAGTTTTTCGTAAATTTATGCCGTGCAAGGCTTAGGAAAACTTTACAAAATCGATAAGTGTATTTCTCAAGCTGCCTGTCTGAGCCTCGCTTAAATTCAGACCAACGGTACGAGCCCCCAGAACATAGAGTGCCAAACGATTTCCATTAAAGGCCTGGAGTCACGTTTGTAGCATCCGCCTCCACCAGCTTAAAATTGAATGGAGCACTTATGTATGGCGTCTCGACCGAGGCGCCGCGTGCACATAACGCCCCGTTGAGCTGAACATATAGAGCTGTAAAAATTCTAAAGCAGCCCGTTATAACCCACTAGATTTTTCTAGGCGGCTTCTTGATTGTGAGCTTCACTTGGCTAGACATCGGAAGTCCGAGACCACTGGACTGAATCAGCTCCAGGCGATCCTTTTCCATATGGTTAGTGATGTCTCGCTCAGAATCCTCACTCCACACCACATGGCCCTCACCTCTCGCGAACAGTCGGGAGTTTAGGAAGCTGTCAATGTGGGCAACACGCTGCGGGTCACAAGTGATGTAACCAATCGGGACCGTCGCCGCGCTCTCGTCACTGGGCTGAAAGTGGTACTGCACCACGGCCAACTGCCCCGGGACTAGGAATATCTCGAACCGATCCTGAAGATCCGATCCTTCGAAAGCGATTCCGTTAGGAATCCGATTGTGATACGTGCTGCGAAGCTGGCCGAACTCCTTTTTTTCATCGAATGGGAAGATAGCGGTAATTCGACCTTTGACGTGAGGCGCCTCACTGAGCTTATCGGCGGTCCTGCGGCAGAAGTCGCTGAGCAATGTCCCGTTGGCTGCCCACAGAGGCACAGAGCTCGACAGCCACAATGCCGAGTGAACCTTACCCTCTGGCCAGTCTCGAGAGAGGTCTTCGAGCATCCGCCCCAAAGTAATCCGGTTGTTGTTGTCGTAAATCGGCCCGATCATAGCTCTAGTGGCTTGGCTGCCGTAGCCCGTCCTACGTTCCTTATGATCGATCAGCCACGTGTTGATATCCAGACCTCGGTCATCTAGATAGCGGGTCAACACTTCATCCCCGAACTCCTCGCAATAGGCTTGGGGAGTCATGCCGCCCTTCGGCATCCGTAAGCTATTGAGATAGTCGGAAATCTTAGCTTCGAGCTCCATACTTAAGGGGCGCTGGCGAGTGCCGCCAACTTTCTCGGCAACGCGCTTGATGACTTCGACATTGCCCGCCGGGGTTGGCAGCAGACCGATTTCCAGATCTACCTGAATGTTTACTGGAGCCGCCTGATCGCATGCACCAACCTTATAGAGCCTGGTCTTCCGAGCATCGGAATCGGGCAGCTTGGAGTAATCCAGAAAAGCGCGATACTGGTCGCCGAATGCATCTGCCACAGCCTGAACGGACCAAGCTTTATTTTCCACCGGCACCGGAATTTGAGGCAGTCCCCAGCGAGTGCGATTGTTTTGACTGGCCGGCATTATGGTCTTGGTCAGCAACTCAAAAATCGGGCGCTCGATCCGCTCTTCATACTTGGTGAGACTCGGACTGGCCGATGTGCTTCCCTTGGTGCGATCTGTGAGCATCGCTGAAGGCGTCAAATGTCCGTCATTCGTGTAGACGGCCAGCTTGTTTCGGATGAGCGTTTCGATCAATACCTCGCATTCGCGCTTGGACAAGCCGAAATACTCACGAATCTCTCCAGGCAGCACTTCGTGCAAGGCCAACAGCAGACGACACGTGAACTCCTCCACCGCAGGCAAGGAGACTTCCTTCGTCCATGAGCAGCTTATTTGATACTGGTATGCAGGCAAAAGCAGGGAGATTGTGTTGCAAATGCGAAAGCCTGAGGCATCAACAGCTTGGTATTCTTCACTCATGGCGCTGACCCTCGATCACAGTGGTGCCATCTACGATTTCGTAATCATCAGGTGACTTGGCATGTTGCTCGGTCACATAACTGACCACACTCCCTAGTGCAGTTGGCGTATTCACTCCGCTCCACATTTTCTTGGAACCGATGATGACTAAGCGATCTTTGGCCCGCGACAAGGCAACATTGATTCGCGATTGATCGACAAGAAAGCCTTGTAGTCCTTTGTCATTGTTCCTCACCAAACTAAGAATTAATAACGTGTTTTCGCTGCCTTGGTACGAGTCAACCGTATCGATTCTGACTGCATCTCGAAGCGGTGCCGCCCACTCAGCACGACTCAATTCTTCCTCGATCAAGCGCTTTTGACCTCGGTACATGGTGATGAGCCCTATGGGTTGAGGGTTCATCGGCGTACGTTTGGCATTCAGCTTTTCCATGTGTTCGGGTCTTGCGAGCTGACGCAGCAAGTGCAAGCAAATCGCAACCTCATGCTTGTTGACGAATTTACCCTTCTGGGGCTCATCCTCATTGACCGCGCGTTCTCCCGAACCACTATCGATCCAGCTGACAGGTTTGTTGAACGGATACGGAAGTTCATCGCACCACGAATCCGCTTTCTTGCGGTAGCTGTGCAGCTCGTCGTTATAGAAACAGTGGCTGACAATGTTTCCAATCGGCTCAATCATTCGGTACTGAGTATCAAGGGTAATGCCGTTGTTCACCGTAAAGGCACGCTCGAAGTCGGTCTTGACCACTTCACGCTCATCAATCTGCAGGCTCCTGGCCACTGCGCGCACGTGTTTTTTCTCGTACATGGGGGCCAACTGCTTGTGGTCGCCCACCAGCAAAACGCGGCGCCCGCACTGCATGGCAATCATGAGCTCCGAAGCTTGCGCACGGCCTGCCTCGTCGACGATGACCCAGTCGAACTCCATCTCTTCGATGTGCAAGGCACCCGCTCCAATGCCTACCAGGGTGCCGCACACCAATTGGGAGGTCTTGACCAGAAACTTGTCATAGTTGGCCGCTCCCGAGCCCAAAACA
Source organism: Pseudomonas sp. MPB23 (assembly GCF_046605395.1). Taxonomy (NCBI): domain Bacteria; kingdom Pseudomonadati; phylum Pseudomonadota; class Gammaproteobacteria; order Pseudomonadales; family Pseudomonadaceae; genus Pseudomonas; species Pseudomonas sp. MPB23. The sequence continues at coordinate 1,300,395 of NZ_CP176771.1, forward strand.
TCGATCCAGTCCTGGCTGATGCTGATCAGATTGTTCAGGCGCTGCAGGGCCAGCTGATTAGTCACACCGTGCTGACGCGCCACTTGGTTGGACAGCTCGCGCCAGAACTCCGGCGCGTTGGGCGATGGCAGGGTGAACTCATAACCCCGGCTGTCCATGTGATGCTGCAGTGACTCGACACAGCTTTTGATCTTACTGTCATAGTCCATCACCCTTTCGATGCGGATTTCTTCGCTGATTTGGCGCTTGGAAGCGATATCGTCCCTCTGCTTGGTGTAGGTGCGCATACGATCGAGAAGCGGACTGATGCTGCGGTGCAGTTTGGCCAGTTCCTCGACCAGATCTTGGCTGAGCATAAGCCGGGATGCCAAGGCATTGATCCGCTTTTCGTACTCACGTTGAAACTTGAAGCGGATCTGACGCTGAATTGAGCTGGAATGGCACTGGAGCATCTGATCGTCGATGGCCGATTCGTGGCCCAGGCGAACGACGCTGACGTCAGTGCCGAGCTCTGAGCAGAGTTCGCGGGCCTTGAGCGCGACCGTGTCCACCGAGGCATGTGATTGCCCCACCAGCAGGATGTTACCCGCCAACTCATTTTCAAACAGGTAGTGGATAAGCTTGGTGACGAAGGCGGTTTTTCCCGTTCCAGGCGGCCCCTGCAATACACCGATCGGCCCTTCGGAGATGACCCGCTGGAAAGCGATGACTTGGCGTGGATTGAGTTGCCCCTTATCCGAGTCATAGCGCTCTCTAATTGCAACTTCATCAGGGATCTTGCCAGTCACCTTGGACTGCAGGGTCCCGGCTTGATCGAAGTAGACAGGGAGGTGAGCAATTCGGGACACTCCGTTGAGCACGCGCTCCATGGCCTTCTTGCGGCGCTCGCGAGAGGCGTTATTGAGTTTGGACTCAAAAATAAGCTCCGTGCCTGGCGTCAGCTTCTGTTTAACGCTGCGAATGCCGGCAGAAAAAATGCGCACAGCCATGCGTGTTGAACTGCACTCTTCGGCCACCACCTCACCAAACGGGCGGTTCTCGCCCTCCAGGAAGATGCCGATGTCACCGGCATCTTCGTTGAAGTCTAGATCCTGGCCATTTTGCGGCACATAGGGAATGAGTAGTGCGCCACTAGCGCTCTCTTCAAAGGCGGCATTCTCGATTTCGACGCGCATCAGCTGGTCACCTTCGGTTTCGAGCATTGCCTTCCAGATAGCCGATGGCCTGATGCTCTGATCGGCGAACTCGTCGCTTTCTTCACCTCCGTCCTCTTCACCTGACACCGACTCGGGTTTCTTCAGGAAGCTCTGCACGGGCTCTTGGCTCAGCAGAAAGCGTACGAACGCCTCATCGGTAGCCTTGGTTGAAATACCTTTTTGAACGGTGATGGGTTGGATGAAGGTAGCCTGAGCTTTGTGCCCAGCCGAAATGTAATCGCTGAACGACACATCGGAGAGCCAAGGCGAAGACAGCGTCTGCTGCACGGGATCAAAATTGAATGCCAGACGCCTGTCCAGCGCGGTCAGCCTGATGTATAGCTGCTCTGGATTGCGGTCAGCGCGCTCGACGTGCAGGTAATACGCAGACTCTCTGCCCTGAAGTAGTGTCTCTTCTGTGGGCCACCGGAAGACGTCAGCGACAAATTTCAGTACAGGTAATTCTGCTGCCTTAGGCTTACGAAGAGCTTCGAGCTCTGCCTTGAGGCTTTCGTTCAGCGGATCAATGGCAACGGGAATTCCGTTCGGCTGCTCTCTAGCCAAAGCTAACTCGGCGACCAGAGATGTGGGGGCTTCAGCTCCTAGGAGCTCGCCTACGATCTTGTAGAGCGCATAGCAGTCGCGACCAAAGCTGTCGGTGCTGGCCGGGTTGGCCGGGCCGTATTCGACATTGTAGGGGTCAGAGGTGTCGCCAAAATCGAGTGCGTCAATGAACATCAGCGAAAGAGGCTCACACTCAACGCTTGAGCGAACCAGAATGTTGTCTGGATGCAGATCCCCGTGAGCAAAATCTCGGCCATGCACATTGATCAGCAGATTGCAGAGTGCCGAAGCGGCCTCCAGCTTTTTCTCAAGGTTGTCCAAGGTCGTAACAAATTCAGGCCAGCCGGTGCCCTGCTCGAAGCGCGTGACGACAAACAGTCCATTGCCGCCCGCAAACATGCCATGGGTCAGCAGCGCCGGCAGTGGCAATTCGTCCTCAAGAGACTGCTCGATGCGCTTTCTCATGCGCAGGATACGGCGGTTGGTGCCAGGATTCTTCAGGTCGACCACGGCCTTCGGCCAGAACTTGAATAGTGCCTCTTCAGATTCGAACACACACCGATAAACCATTTTCTCTGCAGTGCCGATAGGAACGACCCCTGGCGCTGGCGGGAAGTAGCTCATCAGCATGTAGGGGTTCCAATCAGCCTTGACGAAATCGCCCTTGGCAATTTCCTGCATGACCTCCTGAGTATCGTCATATTGCAGCGGTTTGCCGATCGCCAGCGTGTTAAATTCAGCAAGCATTTCAGAAGCATTAGCAAAGCGGTTCTTCTGCTCTAGATCCATTGCCTTGGCGAAGAATTCGTCCAGCTTGCCATCGAAGGGATCACTGGCCACTGAGCGCCATACGCAAATGCCTTCTTCCAAGACAAACTTGGCGCAGTGAAAACAAATCTTGTGGGCGACCAGGGCCAGCAGGTAGACGTCTTTGGCAAACGGGCTGAGTACATCACCCTGTGAGGCATATACATCTTCGGGAAGGAGAGTCGTGTTGCTTTTTAGGCGTTCGGCCAGATCCTTGACCGTGCCTTTGTCAGGCACGAAGGCGGCGTGGAAACTGGAGGCCAAGACGATGCGCGAATCCTGGGAGTACCAAAGGTTCTGCGTGTCGATGTCCCGATGCGCAAAACCCATACTGTGCATTTCGGCAAAGGGCGCCAATAAAGCCTTGGTAAGGTCAAGACGTTCGTCAACCGACCATTTGTGGCCATGCAGATTCAGATGCTGCTCAAGACGCAGGGTGTTCTTGCGAATCTCGAACAGCTCGACGCAGTCACTGGTGATATTGTCCTCAACCATCGGGGACAAAGGCCTGAGAAGAAAATCTTCTAACGGGCTGTTCGCAGCGCTGGCGGTGCGAAAGACAAAGTCTTCTCGCGTCACCACACGGCGCCAAGTCTCATCGTCGTGAAATGCCAACCCTAAAGCTGCCAAGTCCCAGCGACGCATCATGGCCTTACTAACAGGAGGGCCGTCTTTGATGGCGGGGTACTCACTGAACAGATGCTGATCATGCATGCGGTCTGGGGCATGAGCAGCGGTGTATTCCAGGTATTGGAATTCAGCAAGCTCTACACGATTACCACGAAAGAAGCTGTCGAAAATGGGCTGGGCTTTGTTGGGTCTTAGCCTGCCCACTTCGTCGAACTTGATCATTCGCACTTGCTGAACCAAGGTCTCGTAGCCTTTGCCCGCGATCTTCAGAAAGTCTTCAAGGGTGTGAACGTACTTGCGCTCCCCTTCAGGCAGATGCTCAGGCGTCGCGCTACCACAGAGCACTACGTGCGCTTCGACGAAGGGGTCGTAGGACAGCTTATGTCCTATTTCTTTTTTGAGAATGGCCGCCAGACGATACCCCTGGTCTCGCTTGCGGTGATAGGCGCTTTTGCCCCTGTTCTGCTCGCCACGCGGGGTGGTAATGATCCAGTTGCCATCATAGTTGGTCAGCTTACCGTGCCATTCTTTGAGTTCGACCACGAGCACGCGGTCATGCGTCACGACAATGAGGTCGAACTCCATCGAACCCTGCTTATCCGCAACCAATACCGATGCGTAACCGAACCAGCTCTCACGCAGCTGCCTTTGCATCTGATCCAGAGCGTTTGTCTCGCTCTTGTGCAACCCATTGCCCCGAACGACGATTTGCATAATGGCTTCCCTGTTGCCGACCTGCAGCCCATGAAGCGGCGCCTAGGGAATAGTGCCTCCTTGGCAACCAGCTCGTCTCAGCCACAGCTCCTGCTGGCTTTTAATAAACGCTGTCAGTGCTAGCTTCAGACACAGATAAGTCCCGTAGGCTTGTCCCTGTATCCCGATTGATGCAAATGGTATCTGAATGATGGCATTGTGCCCATAGAGATCAGCCACATCGGACTGGCTGTTTGGTTCTCCCTATGAGCGTGTAATAGCATATAGACATTGCCCGAGCTAAGCTTCGATAGCTGGATCAACACGCTTAGCGGAGTCATCATGGAAGAAATTCACTATTTTTTTGTAATCCCTGCCCTCACGGAAGAAAAATTCACTACCTTTCAGGGGTTCCATCCTGGGTTAGCAGAAGCAGAATCAATACTGTTATTGTAGTGGTCTAATGATTCCGGACATCCATTTAGGCGAGAATGCTCGCCAGAACGAGGTGTCAGATGACCAAACAACGCCGTACCTTTTCCCCTGAATTCAAACGCGAGGCTGCCGACCTCGTTCTCAAGCAGGATTACAGCTTCATTGAGGCCAGCCGCTCGCTTGGTATTGGGGAGTCGGCTTTGCGCCGATGGGTCGACCAGGTGCAACAAGAACGCACGGGCGTCACCCCGCAGAGCAAAGCGCTGACCCCGGAGCAGCAGAAAATCCAAGAGCTGGAAGCCCGAATTGCTCGCCTTGAGCGGGAAAAATCGATCTTAAAAAAGGCTACCGCGCTCTTGATGTCGGAAGATCTCGAGCGTTCGCGCTGATTGACCAGTTGAGCATCCACGAGCCGGTTGATTGGCTGTGCATGGTGTTTGAAGTGACCCGCTCGTGCTACTACGCTCGGCGTCTCAGGCGCCGCACACCGGATGTAGAACGCCTTCGATTGCGCAGTCGGGTGAACGAGTTGTTCACCCAAGGCCGCAGTGCTCCCGGTAGCCGTAGCATCATGGCCATGATGCAGGACGACGGCGAGCAGATCGGGCGATTCAAAGTGCGCAGCCTGATGCGCGAGCTGGAGTTGGTCAGCAAACAGCCGGGATCGCATGCTTACAAAAAGGCGACGGTCGAGCGGCCCGACATTCCTAATATTTTGAACCGGGAGTTTGATGTGCCCGCTCCTGACCACGTCTGGTGTGGCGATATCACTTACATCTGGGCTCAAGGGAAATGGCAGTATCTGGCGGTTGTGCTGGACCTTTTTGCCCGCCGTGTTGTGGGCTGGGCATTGTCGGGAAAGCCGGATGCCGACTTGGTCATCAAGGCCTTGGACATGGCTTACGAGCAGCGAGGGAAGCCTCAGGGTTTGCTGTTCCACTCCGACCAAGGCTCGCAATATGGAAGCCGGAGTTTTCGTCAGCGCCTTTGGCGATATCGCATGCGTCAGAGCATGAGCCGGCGAGGAAATTGTTGGGATAACGCGCCGATGGAGCGGGTGTTCAGGAGCCTGAAAACCGAGTGGATACCGACCATGGGCTACACGACCGTCCAACAAGCTCAGCGGGATATCAGCCATTTTTTGATGCACCGGTACAACTGGATTCGACCGCACCAATTTAATGGTGGGCTGCCACCGGCTCAGGCCGAGAAAAAACTTAACGTCGTGTCCGGGATTAGTTGACCACTACATATTTCACGCCCTGTGCTGCGCACCAAATACTCCATTTGAAATTTTTTATACATATGAACAACTACTTGAATCAAGGCGCGAATCTTCTTTCAAGAATGCAACTCCTATAAGCGCCTCGTATATAGATTCCGTTCCTGACACACATAGCGAGCGCTTTTGCATTTTCTTTTGTCGCCCGGTAGATTTAGAAACCGTCATACGAGCCTGTAAAAAGTTTAAATATCCTCCACTCATTGTAAGCCTCATCGATCATGACACCTATGACGTAATAAACCTTCAAAACCAAACCACACCCTTATCCCAATTACTCGATCAATACATATCAGTTCACTTACACAGAACAGGCCAACACCCGTCGAAAAAAACCAGGAACACTTACAACCTCAAGGTTCCTTTCCCTAATCGCTCTTCCGGCGTCACACTAGCTGGAGAACTAACACACCACGCCCTGGGCTTTGAATTTACAGATTCAGAAACCTTAATCGCATCCAACCCTGACTCTTATGTAGACGCAATGCTGGAAAACGCGGACTCAATATTCAACATAATAAACACCAAAATATATGACGGCCGCCAAGAAGTCGTGTTATATGCACCATCCATATTTACAAAATACCAAGACATGAATGGCATTTACTGGAATCAAATCTTACGAAAAGTAAAATTAAAATGGCACCGCAAATTAATAAAAATGGAATATTCAAAAACCGTCAATACTCTGGAATATCCGTTGAAGGAGCTGACGAAAACAATCCATATCATGACCCGATGGCTCATTTAATAATAGCTACACGACAAAAAGAGCTTTTTATAACGAACCTTTGTGCGGCCTTCATAGCCACCAGTGAGTTTTTACCCGCAATTCGGCTACCTAATAGTGTAAATCTCAGATCGAAACAGCTTAAGGAAATTGAACAGCTTTCGCAAAAAGAGAACCCTAATTCAAGCCAAAAATTCCAGCAAGCCTTTAGAAAAATATCGGAAGACTTCGTCGGCGACATAGACAAAAAACTGATCAATTACATAAATACGAAAAGCGGCGCTTGCAAGATAATAAGCGACGCCCCAATAGAGTGGCTATACTTCGACAAGCTACCGCTAATGATTAGTCACGAAGTATCGAAGATACCAGCAACACCGGGAAACATGCTGATGCAACTCAGCTTCGCAGGGCAGAAAAAATACATACACAAAAACTCACTGCTGAATATATTAGTAATACGCTCATTCCGACCATGCGACCCAATTAAAAACTATCTTCAAGTAGCAACTGAAACCTTCCCGTTCAAGCATGGCCTCACCGTAGAATTCATTGACGTCGAAACAATCGAAGAAACAATATCTGCATTGAATAGCTACAGCGGTGCGATTGTGATTTTTGACTGTCATGGCGACCATGACGGTCCTGAGGGAATTAGTTGGCTTGCAATCGGGGAGGAGAAGTTAAATACATGGGACTTATACGAAAAAGCAAGAATCCCACCTATAGTTATGCTCAGTGCATGCCTGACTAGCCCAATAAACGGCTCCCATGCATCTGTAGCTAATGGACTACTTCGATCAGGTGCACTTAGTGTTATTGGAACATTTTTACCCGTAGAAGCGACGCGGTCTGCAATCTTCATGGCTAGGATTTTGTTTAGGATAGACAGCTTCCTGCCAGTCTTAAAGGCACTAGACTTTAATGCAATTTCCTGGCGAAGCATGATCAGTACCTTTTTTAAAATGTCCTACACAACAGACATGCTCCATTATTTCAGAGACGACTTAGCACTGATTAGTGACATCCAATATAACGAAATTCACCTTCAGGCAAGTAAGAATATAAACTCACTAAACCCGAATTGGCACGAAGATATTCTTGAAAAGCTAGCCAAACTGACATCACTACCCCCTAGCCACTTTATCGACCAGATAAAAAATCACCATCCAATGATGGAGACGATGAATTACTGCCAGCTTGGCCGGCCAGAAACCTTAATAATATTGACTGATAAAAAACACACCACTCAATAACCAAAGCGAGAAAAGCATGGCGCTTCATATTGAACAGTTTGCCCAAGCAAATCTCGATGACAAATCACAAGGCTATCTAATTTCTTTATGGATTGTATTTTCGAGAAAACTAGAGAAAGGCAAGTTAAGTGACAAAATAAAGGACGAACTAAGTAAACGGGGAAGAGACATATTAAAAATCAACATTACTCGCCGCAAGGAAAAATACGCCAAACTTTTAAATAGCCGTCAAGCGCTTACATTAGCTAGCCCAATAGAGTTAAAATCTCTCGGTGCGATGAGGGTAAAGAACTTCCGCGGGTTTGGATCTCTGCCTAGCGACGACAAAGGCACCTACATTAAGTTTTCATCGGGGAAGAATATATTTTATGCGCCAAATGGTGGCGGAAAGACTTCCCTATGTGAGGCCATTGAGTACATCGTTACAGGTTCGTTAAAGGAAGCTGATCGCCGCCATACAAAGCTTAATGAATATATTCGTCGCGGCCAAGAAAAGGTAAATCTGGTTCTTAAGGCATCGGATGGTTCTAACTTTGTAAGCAGCCCCCAATGGTCTACTTGTTTTATAGATCGGAATCGACTTCAAGAATTTTCACTTCTAGGTTCAAAAGATACTAGCTTTGTCGAACGCGATGTATTAGCAGCCCTATTTGGGCTTGAGGAAATTGAGGAGCTAATACAGCGCTTTGTGCTTCCAAAAAGCTTTAATTTGGATCACCTAAAATCATATTCAACTAAAGAAAAAATTGAAATCTTAAAAAACCGTCATAGAGAACAACTAGACACAAAAAAACAACACCTCCAAGAAATATGCAACAACAGAAAGGAAATATGTTTAGAGCTTGGAATAGATCGCTACGACCGATTCGAAATGGGAAAACGGTTTGAATATAAAAAACGTCTTCTCGCATATAAGGAAGATAAACTTAGAAACCTTAAAAAACTTTCTCTCCCACAATACATCACTAAGCACAGATATGAAGCAGTGTTGCGAACACTGCGTAAAGCCGTATTCTCTTATGACACGTCTATAGCAGATCTAGCGGATAATCTATCAGAGATTGACTTCCAAAAATTGTTCGAGGCGGTTGATAAAATAGGGGAATCACAAGATGAAAATCTAAGATGCCCCGCTTGCTTAACGCCGGTTGATGACACAGTAGAGAATCCTTTCATTCGAGCCAAAAAAGAACTAAATCGCTTTGAGGCTTTGAAAGCATTGCAAGAGGGCCTTAAAGTAAACGAAGGGAAATTAATAACGTGCACCAAAATCATAAAAAGCCTAATCAACGCAACACAAGAGAACAATACAAAAGGGATAGCTCTAAGTGATTTTGCCACGAATATAGAAAACTTAGCAGCTCTCAACATGCATACGCTCTTACCTTCAGAGCATAGATCACTTGTAGCTCTCGGAATTGAATGGCTTACGTCGAACAAAAATGAAATATTAGCTTACCTAGAAAAATGCCACGAAATGGTACTACAAGGAAAAGACAACAACACGCTACATCTAGAAAAACAATCACAGATAGATGCACTGCAAGCATCAATACTAAACATACAAATTAAAAAAAGCGCTGTTCAAGACTCATTGAAACGAATTCGAGGTCTTGCAGGCACACTGAGGGAGTTCTACGGCACACTAAAACTATATAACCATGACCTAAACACTGAAAATGAATACAACAACCTACTCACTGACATTCAATCCCAATATCAGACATTGTATAGTGACCTTTTAAAGTACAAGCTAGAGGTTGAAGAAAGTCAAATAACCGGCATTGAAAATAAAGCCACGTACTATTATCAGAAGATCAACGAACACGATGATGATTGCGAAAAAATCTATGCTATAAAATTTGACAGGCAGACAACAGGATACAGAATCAAAATTCGCTTAGCGGATAATTTAGTACACGATGCATTTTCCTCTCTTAGCGAGGGCCACCTTAGGTCACTGGGGTTAGCACTTTTACTCGCAGTTGCAGAAAAGTACAAATATCCCTTTATCGTATTTGATGACGTTGTAAATGCTATAGATTCCGACCATCGAGCTAACATAATCAAACTAATGTTTAACGATCCGTACTTAAAATCCACTCAACAAATCATCACAACCCATGATCGTTTATTCTGGGAAAGGTACTGCAACACGGGAGCACCAGAGAAGAGCAACGAAACTTTTAATAGCAGGACCTTAAAGTACACCAACAAAGGGCTGACAATAATTGAATACAGTTCTGGGTTTTCAAGCAAAGTGCAAGCAGCACTTACCGTATCAGATGTAAGACAAGCCCTAGTATACTGTCGCATATGGCTAGAAACCATAGTAGTAAAGTATTGCATAACTAACAAATGCTCGATAACCGGTGTATTTACAGAGCGACATCTCAAGCCTAACAACCTGTTGGAAATTAGCTTGGAGTCGATGTACGACCTGATTGAAGCAGCCGTGGCCAAGGATACCACCTACCTAAATACTATAAAGAAAGACCTCATCAACTGGAGGGGTCAAAATCAGGAGCACCATGCATTTGATGAAACCGGACTAAACTTTGTTCACTCCAAAACAAGCTCTGAAGTTAAAGATATTTTCACAGCAATCACCAAGCTAGAGTATCAGCTATTTCCTGATGATTTATGCGCAGCGCTACTTTCAGAAAAAGAGCTTCTAGAAAAAAAACTTAATATGGCCAACCGAAAATTGGATGACGTGCAATTTATGACGCACGCAAAAGCAGAAACCATAGACAACTTTGTCGAGAGCAAAAAAACTTGCGAAGCCTTGCTGTCATCAATAGATGCGGATATGACATATATTGAGCAGTGGCAACAAATTTCTGCAATTTAAAATTAATGCGTTCTGTACACCCTATTGTGACTTAATTCCTACAAGTTCATAATAACCGGTAATTCAGCCTCGGACCGATTACTCGGGGGTTCGGGAAATCCCAGAAATATTCCGCTGCGCATGTAGGAATATCCTTCAAAATGAAGCATAAACCTGCCTGCGAGGGCAGCCGGTGATTTGACACCATGAACCCTTGCAAAGAAAGAGGTGACTGGCCCTATAGCTAAAGCTATCAATCCCAGACGGGGAGAAAATTGATTGGCCCCTCGGCCCCTCTGAGTTCAAGCCTTAGTCTAGCGACACATCATCCCCATCCGGCTCAGAGCATCGCGACGTCCCCACTGTCAGAAGAAGCAAATCGCTCCGAAACATTCTGATTCACAGGCTCCAGACGATAGCGAGGACGATACGGCGTACCTGATGCTTAGGAGAGTCCTTCTTGACGACCCCACGTTTGCTGCGATGCTACCTCGGCTCTAAAACGGTTCACCATCATTCATGATGCGACCGGTGAGCTATGTTAGCTCATCCTTGCACGATATCGTTCAGGGATGAGCTACCCTCTAATGCATTTACGTCACGAGTTTTGCTGGTAGCATGCCTCAAATTACTAAGCATCTGCATGGGACCTTTACAAATGACAGAAAAACTAAACAACTACAATCTTACTGCCTACCTTAAAAATTCTGAAGACTTAAAAGTACTATTCGATGATGTACTGAAGACTGGAGATGCGAATTTTATAGTTAATTTCTTAAGAATGGCAGTTCGCGCCAGAGGAGTGGCGTTAGTTTCTAAAAAAATCAAAGAAAAACCTGACCCCATGCCAGACTTTCTTTTGGGAGAAGAAGACCCCTCGTTTAAGACCGTTCTATCTGTTATCCAAGCTCTTGAAATAGAGTTAGGCATTCGCTCGGACGTGCCTACGTAATTTATTTACAACTAAAAAAGTGCTGCAAAGGACCCGAATGCTTGTCCAACTACCAGCTAAGAAGCTGATTTTATATGTATCTTTAGACGGACGCCAAGTTGAAACTTCAGATTTTTCAGTTTGCTTAGAGCAAATCTCGCCTGAAATAAAATCCAACTCAAGGGCACGAACTTAATTAAGTCAAGTCTTCGGCCTCTCCGACGAATCGCGATCAACAGGCGGTAATGGAGCATCCAACATCTCCTTTGACATTCCGTGTTTATAAACGTTGTATTGCCATCTCGCAAACCGCTCTAGCAACCTTTCATTTTCGTCTTTTAAACGATTATTCTCGCCCTCCAACCGTCGAATTCGCTGTTCTGCAATATTTAAACTAGCCGGTCTTTTAGTAGGAACATGACCAGCTTTCATTCTAGCCTTTCGGCTTAAATAGGCTGTCTTTACCTTCTCATGAGCGTTCAACGTCTGTCGTGTAGGGCGTGAGCCAATAACTTTCGCCCCTTCATCACATACGGCCTCCCAAGTCAATTTTCCTTCCCAAGCGTCAATCAGTGCAACGAGCACATCAATGTTTCTTACAGTGAGATGTTTCGCCATATCTAAACTCCCTTCAAAAGCAAACGAACTTCATCGATATCGGGGACCGGCGACTGATTCAGCCCAAGCTCCGATGAGCGCGCAGCGATAGCCCTCTTGAGAGGACTGTGCGCCTGATTATTGCTAAGCCGAATGAGTGAGCCCATCGGCGTCTGAGGCGATACCAGCAAGTCAATAAGTGCGTCCGCTCGTTCCAACGTATTACGTTGGTGTTGCGTCCATCGATCCGAACCATATATACCTTCGGTCGAGGCGACCTTAGCTTTTTCCAACTGCAAATGAATACCGACACGCAGCAGTTTCAAGCGCTCTAGTTTTTCGGCATCGCCCTTAACGCACACTTGCTCCGTACAGTTCAAGCAATCACGATGAAGCTGGCATGGAACCATCGAATAATCGTGGACGCAGAAGCCGAACTCGGTGACATGCGCCACCCCTTCGCCGACAGCCTGCAGATCGCTGAATGTGACCGGCGCGTTAACCTTGATTTTCTCGACAAGCCCTTTGCCGATACCAGCTTCCCGTGCGACCGCCACATACTCAACATCCGCCATATGGTTGTAGACAGGGTTCTGATGAATATTTGCCCTTCCAGACCATTTTGCGATATCTAACTGACCAAGGTCTCCACGTTGGGCTGCTGTATTGAGAAAGTGTCGAATTTGGTGCGAGGTCATGTGTATTGTCGATGCATCAGGATTCCTGTAACCATGCCGCTGCCAAATACTCTTTTTCTTCCGACCAACCACCACCTTCAAATCATCTGTGAACGCATTACTATCTGGAAACCAGAGCAATACGGGGCTCGTATTTAAATCGGTACGAAGTTCATGAGCTCGAAAACAGCAGAGTGCATCCGAGTACTTAACGCCTAAGTCCTTTCTCAACCACGGCCAACCTTTTGGAAGCTGGCTAAGGCAATAGCTGTGCAGAAATGCCAGCGTTACTGGTCCTCCGGCGTTGCGAAGCGCACGGTACGGCTCATAGTTTTTGAAGAACTGCGTGATTGAATTACCTTCGTTCGGTTTCAGCCCTAGCGCCTCCTCAATCTTCCGTAGAGTAAGTGGTTCATTTTCATCAACGTCAGGGCAACATTGATGCCGGTAGAATTTGTCCGGACTCCCCTCGTAGTATCGCGCCAACTGCCGGCCTGATTCGGAGAGAACTGTCAATCGCCTGACCGCCTCTTGGGCTACATCCTTGAATATGGTAGGTATCCATTTGATGTCACATCCGAATCCTTTGCCCGCCCACCATCGAAGCCCCATTCGCTTGACGCCTTGGCTATCCTCCTCATGATGCAAGCAATTGACTGGTAAATATTGGGCTTCGGCGATCCGCGACGGCGCGCACATCAGAAGACCAAAGATTGAAGAAGTAAAACGGTCCCGAGGATCCTGCGGATCGTTCGCAAAAATCTCCGCCATGTATTCTAGGCACTGATGTGATGGAATCTTCGCAGCTCTCTTTCGCTTTCCTTCTGTGTCAGTCCTATCCAACTCCTTGGGCTTCGGAAACGGATTTCTCCATGTAACGTTCTTATGGATGATGTTCGACTCATTGAGGAACCCAACCAGCCTAACGAGCTGTATCCCAGCTTGATACGAGGTAGCCTTGTATTCCCGGGCAACACACGCCGCAACGTCCAATACGCGAGCACTAACCAATGTAATATCAGCACGGCCGCACGATTGGAGCAGAGCTTTTTCGATACAGCGAAGTGCCTTTAATTCATTTTTCAGTTTTGTCGGGTTATGCCCTTGTTGGTATCTAAGATAGGCTTTGGCAAATGGCATTATCTCGTTATCCAGAAGATGCTCGGGCTTAAAACCCCGCGAATTGGCACCAATTACGGTGAAGTTCGCTACGCCAGGCCAATTGTCCGCGTCCCAGTCCAGGTCTTCGCCGAACACCGTCAGCCGGTAGCGGCACATCTCTACGAATTCCGCGAGATTCTTACGGCAGTCGCGCTCGTGTTTCGGTGTGAAAAGCAGTAATTCAGCCACGAGCTGCCTCCTCTTTCATTTTCTTGCAGCGGACAGCAACATCGGTGACGGCAAGAATCAAGCGGTCATTGACCGAAGCAATCTTACGGTCGCTGGTTAAATCTAGGATTCTGGCGCGCTCTTGCAGCAGATGGTCGAGCACACCTTCGTGCGGACCATCGAGCCAAGGCTGGAAGTGGCTGCAGGTGTAGCAGGCGATAGGAGCCAGCGCACCACAAAACCCATAGCTTCCGCAGTTTCCCAGGTTCTCGGTGCCGTTCGAAATGCGGCTGCTAAGGTCGCCGCCACGTCGCGCCTCATCTTCGGTCTTGATTACAACCCCCTGAAATGCTTGCGCGATCGGGGCAAGCTGATATGCAACAGCTTTATCGATTCGTTCGACGATCTCTGGCAAGTTTTTGACATAGACACCTGTGTGCTGTGTGTCTGTATGATCAAGCGCCTCTGCGATAACATACTCGCCCTTACCTTCGCGCCCGAGATTAGTGCCTAGGGTGTAGCGAAAGCGGTAAGCATTAATCAGAATTGGCGCACCTGTTCGCTCACTGTTTACCGATATCTTTTCTGCAATTTTGACCATCGTTTTCTGCAGAGTTTCAACTCGCATATGCAGTCTGTCGCTGTCGAGCTGCGCGACAAACTCTTCAGATTTATTGAAGGCCGCATAATTTGGAAACAAAGGCAACTTATCTCGATGTTCGGAAGCTACCGGTTCCAGAATCTCAAACTCTCGACACACCAGGTCAGCCTGCCGCTGCAGTTGCAGCCAAAGATCCTCCACGATTGGCACTTGCTTGAACGTCTTCCGCCACCCACCATCATTACGTTGTTTCGCCCGCGGAACATTCAAGTAGTACTTTTCGTAGAGGCTGTGTAAGTCGCCAACTTTGAGCGCCGTGATTTGACTCGGTCGACGCCCCGTCATCATCACGGTCATTGCAAGCGACATATCCGAAAGCGACAGTTGGCCTGCCTCATATGATTTAATAGCGCCCGTGAGAACCGCCTCCATTTCGATATCTGTCAGAGGCCCCCGCTCAGGGCACATCGAGCGCACGGGGTTTCCCTTATCCCCACTGGAAAGCCGCCACTTGGATAGAAGACGGATGGTCTCAGGCGGGATACCTTCATACCCAAGCGAAGCCCATTTTCTGATGAATGCTCGAAGCACAGCTAAGGCAGGTTCGCCTTTCCGTCCAAGCAAGGCACGATAAGAGATGATTGACTCAACGCTGAATAGCGGCAGTGCGCTCATCGCAGAAAAATAATGCACAGCCCGATAGTGCAGAGATTCAACGTACTTCGGAGAATTTCCTTTTGCGAAGAAAGCCAACACATCTCTGTACGACTCGAATATCTGGCATGTCAGATATTGAGAAGCATTTGAGACAGGAAAGCTAACGTCTTTGCTTAGCTTCCAGCTTGACGCATTGAATTCGACTTGATAGCCATCCCGCGCAAAAAATCGCTTAGCAGCTAAGGTGTGTAGCTCCAACGGATTATTGTTCATTTGTGCTATCCAATTTCTTGGCCAGCATCTTGCGTTGAAGCGCCAGCATAGATTCGCCCGCTTCTTTCTTTATATACCTGCGGTTATATATTGCAGCTGTACCAGACGTGGGTTCCCACCCCATCAGGTACGACCTTAGTTTTTCCTCTCTTTCAACTGACAAACCTTTCTCGGTGCTCAGGCTTGAAAATGAATAGTTCCAATGATGCCGAAGTTTGTGAGCGTGAATATTCCCAACTACCGCCTTCAGGCCCTCAATAAACTTACTGAAGGCAGAGTTAGACATAGGCGCTCCCTGATAAGGGCCCTCCTTGTGAACAACAAAAAGATACCCGTGCCTCTTAGCAGCATTGAGCCGGCCGCGGTGTCGCGCGACATATTCATGGATGCGGTTCGAGAGCTCTGCATCAATAGGAAATTGGCGTTCGCGTGTCTTTGCTACCGGCTGGTAACGGCGTATATCTTGCGGTGAATCGGGTCGTCTAACGATCCTCAGGATGTTCACCGAAAAATCGATATCGTCAACCTTTAGGTTGAGCAGTTCTCCGCGTCGTATCCCGGTCGTACGAAGAATGGCGAACATGAGGGCATTTCGAAATTGGACGGAATAGTCTTTGAACGGATTATCTTCCGCACCAGGCTTCAGCTTCGCCTCTAAGTCATCCAGAACCGAATCTTCTAAATGTTTTTCGTCTCGTTCACCGCCCATCGTCTTTGTCGTTTGATTAGGACGATTGGCCTTTATCTGGGCCACCATCGCGGCGATTTGCTTCTCGGCGGCTTCTGATGATGGACTGAGTCGTCTAGCAAGAAACTCAAAATACTCTGCAGCTACCGTCATCCGGGCATACTGGCTGCTAGAACTTACTGCCTTTCGCTTATGCGAGAACGGAGCAATCTTCCCGCCTGCCTTCTGCCGCCGAGACTCTTGCAGGAAATCTCGAAGAGAATGGACCTCGTTAGCGTTCAAAAGTGCGCCTGTGAAAAATCTCTCCTCGACATCTAAAGCGTAGACATCCTGCCAGGCGTAGAGGCATTTGATCGCACTCAGTGCGTTATGGATCGTGTTGACGGCCCGTGCCCCTCCGCGGAGGATCACGGTTACCCAGAGTGCGGGATAGAAGAGAGGCATACCCGCCTCGTCCATCAACATCGCGTGGCGTTCCCCATCACTTCCTGTAAACCTTCTGACCGACAGCGTCATAAAGCCTCCATTCTTAACTTTTTTGCATGGTAGGAAACTTGTCGATGGCGAACAATCAGCTTTTACATTATACGAAAATGAAAAACCCCCGCAGGGCGGGGGTCTCAGGACAATACTTTACAGTTTGTTCTCAGGTGTAAGTCAAAACGGAATATCGTCATCAAAGCTGTCGAAATCCGGAGCCGGTTGCGGAGCGGCCTGCTGTGGCGCTGGACGCGACTCACGCTGTGGCTGCTGGGTTGGCTGTGGACGGGACTGCTGTGGACGCGGTGCCGAGTTGGACATGCCGCCCTGGCCCTGTTGGTCGCCCTGTGGACGGCCACCCAGCAGTTGCATGGTGCCTTGCATGTCGACCACGATTTCAGTGGTGTAACGCTTGATGCCGTCTTTTTCCCACTCGCGGGTCTGCAGTTTGCCTTCGATGTAGACCTGCGAACCTTTACGCAGGTATTCGCCAGCGATCTCCGCGACCTTGCCGAACATCGACACACGGTGCCATTCGGTTTTTTCGACCTTCTGGCCGGTCTGCTTGTCGGTCCACTGTTCGCTGGTCGCCAGACTCAGGTTGGTCACGGCGTTACCGTTAGGCAAGTAGCGAACTTCGGGATCCTGGCCGCATGTACCGACCAATATGACTTTGTTAACCCCACGGGCCATAACGTTCTCCTAAGCTGGGCGCGCTGTCGGCACTGGGTTGACCAGTTGCTCGAGCGTCGCGCGATCCAATAATTCGCTGTCCAATTTGATGTAAATGGCCGCCTCTTCAGCAACGACGACTGCATCTGTTACCCCTACGACGGCCTTCAGGCGCTCTGCCAGACCGCTTTCGCGGATCGCCTCAGGCGATAGCGGCAAACGCAGACTTGTGACGTAGGGAGGTTCGCGCATGGTAACAGCAAAGGCCAGCCAAAGTGCAGCCAGCCCCGCGCATCCCAGGAACACAACCGACAAACCGCCATGCTGGAACATCCAGCCACCCATGATGCCGCCCAGTGCAGAGCCCAGGAACTGGCTGGTGGAATACACCCCCATCGCCGTGCCCTTGCCGCCGGCCGGTGAAACTTTACTGATCAGCGAAGGCAGCGAAGCCTCCAGCAGGTTGAACGCGGTGAAGAACACCACCGTACCGATCACCAGAGCCCGCAGACTATCGCCGAACTGCCAGAAGAATAGTTCAGTGAGCATCAGCGTCACGACGGCGCCGAGCAAAACTCGTTTCATTTTGCGTTTCTTCTCGCCATAGATGATGAACGGGATCATGGCGAAGAATGAAATCAGCAGCGCGGTCAGGTAGACCCACCAGTGTTGTTCCTTGGGCAGCCCGGCTTTTTGCACCAGGGCCAGGGGCAAGGCCACGAAGCTGCACATCAGCATCGCGTGCAACACGAAGATACCTAAATCCAGGCGCAGCAGATCCGGGTGCTTGAGGGTCGGCAGCAACGCCTGGCGCGCGACGCCGGACTCACGGTGCTGCAAGGTGCCGGTAGAGCGCGGCACCATGAAGGCCACGATCACGATACCGAACAACGCCATGCCGCCGGTGGCCAGGAACAGTCCGTGCAAACCGAAGGCGCGGGTCAGCAACGGGCCGACCACCATCGCGACGGCGAATGACAGACCGATGGTCATGCCGATCATGGCCATGGCCTTGGTGCGGTGTTGTTCGCGGGTCAGGTCCGACAGCAAGGCCATGACCGCCGCGGAAATGGCCCCGGCACCCTGCAGGACACGTCCGGCGATCACGCCCCAGATCGAATCCGACTGAGCCGCGAGCACACTGCCGAGCGCAAATACGATCAGTCCAAGGTAGATCACCGGGCGCCGGCCAATGCGGTCGGAAATGATCCCGAACGGAATCTGAAAAATTGCCTGGGTCAGCCCATAGGCGCCAATCGCCAGGCCGATCAACGCGGGAGTCGCACCTGCGAGATCCATCCCATAGGTCGCCAGCACCGGCAACACCATGAACATGCCAAGCATACGGAAGGCGAACACCAACGCCAGACCGCTTGCCGCTCGGGTCTCGCCGCTACTCATGCGTTCGCTGTGGGGATCGTGCATGGAAAAACCTCGTGTGAACCGGCGGCGATTCTACCAGTCCCATCGTTTGAGAGGGTATATGCGGCGGTTTGCCGCGCAGCTTTCATGTAAGGCTGCAAGCGGCCTTTTGACAGTGTATATTCATCCAGTCTTTAGCCGTATACTCCGGCATTATTTATGCCCGCCGTGCGAGGCCATCTTGGACAAGATCCTGATTCGTGGGGCTAGAACCCACAACCTGAAGAACATCGACCTGACCCTGCCCCGGGACAAACTGATCGTCATCACCGGCTTGTCCGGCTCCGGCAAATCGTCCCTGGCGTTCGACACGCTGTATGCCGAAGGCCAGCGTCGCTATGTGGAATCCCTGTCGGCCTACGCCCGCCAGTTCCTGTCAATGATGGAAAAGCCAGACGTCGACACCATTGAAGGCCTGTCGCCGGCGATTTCCATCGAACAGAAGTCGACTTCCCATAACCCCCGCTCCACCGTGGGCACCATCACCGAAATCTACGACTACCTGCGCCTTCTTTATGCTCGCGTAGGCATTCCCCGCTGCCCGGACCACGACATTCCGCTGGAAGCCCAGACCGTCAGCCAGATGGTCGACCTGGTGTTAGCCCAGCCGGAAGGCGCCAAGCTGATGCTGTTGGCCCCGGTGATTCGCGAACGCAAGGGTGAACATCTTTCGGTATTCGAAGAATTGCGCGCCCAGGGTTTTGTGCGGGCCCGCATCAACGGCAAGCTCTATGAGCTGGACGAAGCGCCGAAGCTCGACAAACAGAAGAAGCACTCCATCGATGTCGTGGTCGACCGTTTCAAGGTCCGCGCGGACCTGCAGCAGCGGCTGGCGGAATCGTTCGAGACAGCGCTGAAACTGGCGGATGGTATTGCGCTGGTCGCGCCAATGGATGACGAGCCGGGCGAAGAAATCATCTTCTCCGCACGCTTTGCCTGCCCGATCTGTGGCCACGCCATCAGCGAACTGGAACCCAAGCTGTTTTCCTTCAACAACCCGGCCGGCGCGTGCCCGACCTGCGATGGCCTGGGCGTGAAGCAGTTCTTCGACATCAAGCGCCTGGTCAATGGCGAGCTGACACTGGCGGAGGGGGCGATACGCGGCTGGGACAGGCGTAACGTCTACTACTTCCAGATGCTGGGGTCGTTGGCATCTCACTACAAATTCAGCCTGGAAGTGCCGTTCAACCAGCTGCCGGCGGATCAACAGAAGGTCATTCTCAACGGCAGCGGCTCGCAGAACGTCGACTTCAAGTACCTGAATGACCGCGGCGACATCGTCAAACGCTCCCACCCGTTCGAAGGCATCGTGCCGAACCTGGAACGTCGCTACCGCGAGACCGAGTCGGCGAGCGTACGTGAAGAGCTGGCGAAATTCCTCAGTACCCAACCGTGCCCGGATTGCCGTGGCACTCGCCTGCGCCGTGAGGCACGCCACGTATGGGTGGGCGAAAAGACCCTGCCGGCGGTGACCAACCTGCCGATCGGCGATGCCTGCGAATACTTCGGCGAGCTCAAGCTGACTGGTCGCCGTGGGGAAATTGCCGACAAGATTCTCAAGGAAATTCGCGAGCGCCTGCAGTTCCTGGTCAACGTGGGCCTGGATTACCTGTCGCTTGACCGGAGTGCGGATACCTTGTCCGGCGGCGAGGCCCAGCGGATTCGCCTGGCCAGCCAGATCGGTGCTGGCCTGGTTGGCGTGCTGTACATCCTCGATGAACCGTCGATTGGCTTGCACCAGCGAGACAACGATCGCCTGCTGGGTACGCTGAAACACCTGCGGGATATCGGCAACACCGTGATTGTGGTCGAGCATGATGAAGACGCGATCCGCCTGGCGGACTACGTGGTCGATATCGGCCCGGGTGCCGGCGTACATGGGGGACATATCGTCGCCCAAGGTACGCCTGCCGAGGTGATGGCCCATCCAGACTCACTGACCGGCAAGTACCTGTCCGGCCGCGTGAAGATTGAAGTGCCGTCCAAGCGCACGCCACGCAACAAGAAGATGGCGTTGCACCTCAAGGGCGCGCGCGGCAACAACCTGCGCAATGTCGACCTGGAAATTCCGCTGGGCTTGCTGACCTGCGTAACCGGTGTATCCGGCTCGGGTAAGTCGACACTGATCAACAACACGCTGTTCCCATTGAGCGCCACCGCCCTGAACGGCGCGACCACTCTGGAAGCGGCTGCGCATGACAGCATCAAGGGCCTTGAACTCCTGGACAAAGTGGTCGATATCGACCAGAGCCCGATTGGCCGTACGCCACGCTCCAACCCGGCGACCTATACCGGGCTGTTCACACCGATTCGCGAGCTGTTCGCCGGTGTGCCGGAATCCCGTTCACGGGGCTACGGGCCGGGTCGGTTCTCGTTCAACGTCAAGGGCGGGCGCTGCGAGGCTTGTCAGGGCGATGGCTTGATCAAGGTGGAGATGCACTTCCTTCCGGACATCTATGTGCCGTGCGATGTGTGCAAGAGCAAGCGCTACAACCGCGAAACCCTTGAGATCAAATACAAGGGCAAGAACATCCACGAAACCCTTGAGATGACGATCGAGGAAGCACGGGTATTCTTCGACGCGGTCCCGGCGTTGGCGCGCAAGCTGCAGACACTGATGGATGTAGGTTTGTCTTACATCAAGCTGGGGCAATCGGCGACTACGCTGTCCGGTGGTGAGGCGCAGCGGGTGAAGCTGTCTCGCGAGCTGTCCAAACGGGATACGGGCAAAACCCTGTATATCCTCGACGAACCGACCACGGGCCTGCACTTCGCGGATATTCAGCAATTGCTGGATGTGTTGCATCGCCTGCGCGACCACGGCAACACCGTGGTGGTGATCGAGCACAATCTCGATGTAATCAAGACCGCCGACTGGCTGGTCGATCTCGGGCCGGAAGGCGGTTCCAAGGGAGGTCAGATCATTGCGGTGGGCACACCGGAGCAAGTCTCCGAGATGCCGCAGTCCCACACTGGTTATTACTTGAAACCGTTGTTGGCGCGCGACCGGGCCTGACTTATCGGGCCCAATAAAAAGGTTCTTCACGGATTACCGGGAAAGACGCTCTTGATTTTCATGAAAAAGAATTCGCTATCCCGGTAACCGTACGCCATCCGTTTGATGACCTTTATTCGATTATTTATTCCTTCCAACTGACCGGTGTGCATCGGCCAGCGAACCCGGCTGACGATGCCCCGCCAGTAACTCTTTAGCCGTTTGGCGAACTGGATCAGTGCCGGTATTTCGCTTTCATGCGCATGGCGCAGCCATTGCTTCCAGGCCGATCGCCAACCCCAAGCGGTGCTCGGCGTCCAAAGCGTTTTGAGTTCAGTCTTCATCAAATAGACCTTCATCAACGCGTGGTTGGCCGCCAGCAGATCCTCCAAGCGGACCTGTTGCTCCGGTGTTTTCAGGTTCTGCGGGTTGCGCAGGAGCAGCCAACGCGCCTGCTTGATGACCTGTCGGGCCGGCTTGTCATGACGCAGTCGATTGGCTTCGTCGACGCGAACCCGATCAATCACCTCTCGGCCATACTTGGCCACCACATGGAAGAGGTCGTAGACCACTCGCGCGTTGGGACAGTGCTGACGAACCTCCAGGTCAAAAGCAGTGTTCATGTCCATTGCCACCGCTTCGATTCGGGCGCATCCCTCTGGCCCCAGCTCTTCGAAAAACGGCCTGACCGCCGCCCCACAGCACTCGTCGTGTATCCGCATCCAGCACCACACTGGCGTAACGATGGCCCTTGAACAGGGCGAACTCGTCCATCACCAGACGCCGTGGTTGCGCCTTCGGCAGATCGCTCAATGCCGCTTGCAAGGCACGACGCTCCAGCAACCGAACGGTGTCCCAATGCAGCCCAAACATCTGCGCCACATGCAGCGTGGGAAGGCGTTCACAGGCTTGAATGACCGCCTCTGCCAGACGCCGCGTCATACGGGCATAGCGATCCAGCCAACTGACGGCCTCCATGCGTTTACCGCAGTCGCGGCAACCAACGCGTCGGAGCAAAACGCTCAGGCGCACCGCACGACCGAGAATGGGCAAATCACGAATGACTCGCTCGCAATACTCATGCGTGGTTGAACAGGGTTTTTGGCACCCGCCACAGGAAGGGAATCGGGTGGCGTGGGGTGTCAGATCGATCTGGAGGGCGTCACCATCAGGCTTGATCGTGACGACAGAAAAGCCCTCCCAAAAAGGAAGGAAAGTATTAATATCGCGCATAAGAACGCCGGTTTGTTAGATGTGTTTGCTCGCACGAACATCATCAATCAAATCGGCGTTCTTGTTTCTGTGTTTCCCGGGATTCCGTGAAGAACCAATAAAAAGCCCCTGTCACTTCAACGGTGACAGGGGCTTTTTTACAGCCGGGAATCAGAACTGCGATTGCAGGTAATTCTCCAGGCCGACCAGCTTGATCAGGCCCAACTGCTTTTCCAGCCAGTAGGTGTGATCTTCTTCGGTGTCGGCCAACTGCACGCGCAGAATTTCACGGGTGACATAATCGTTATGCTGCTCGCACAGCTCGATGCCCTTGCACAGCGCGGCACGGACCTTGTTCTCGAGGCGAAGGTCGGCGGCGAGCATCTCAGGCACCGTTGTGCCTACGTCCAAGTCGTCGGGACGCATGCGTGGCGTGCCTTCGAGCATCAGGATACGGCGCATCAGCGCGTCGGCGTGCTGGGTCTCTTCTTCCATCTCGTGGTTGATACGCTCATAGAGCTCGGTAAAGCCCCAATCTTCGTACATACGCGAATGAATGAAATATTGGTCACGAGCCGCGAGTTCGCCCGTCAGCAACGTGTTGAGGTAATCGATTACGTCGGGGTGACCTTGCATCGCCCTACATCTCCCTGCTTGAAAGTCTGTAGTTTGAACCATCATGACTCACAGGTCACGGGACTAACGGCAGAAAAGTGGATATTTCCAGAGAAAATTAGCGGAAATAACGCAAAAACCGCCCAAATGAGGGCGGTTCTGCTTATCGTTTAGACTCAGTTAAGCGGTACACCCAATGCCTTTGCGATTGCTTCTCCATAAGCAGTATCTGCCTTATAGAAGTGCTGCAATTGACGCTGTACCACATCACTCGAAACCCCAGCCAATGCACCGGCGATGTTATTGGTGAGCAGCGCTTTCTGTTCATCGCTCATCAGGCGGAACAAGGCACCGGCGTGGCTATAGTAATCAGTGTCCTCACGGTGATCGTAACGATCAGCCGCACCACTGAGAGCCAACGCTGGTTCACCGTACTGTGGCGCCTGCTTCGGCGCATCGGCATAGCTGTTTGGCTCGTAGTTCGGAGTACCACCGCCGTTGCTGCCAAATGCCATCGAGCCGTCACGCTGGTAGCTGTTCACCGGGCTACGTGGCGCATTCACCGGCAGTTGCTGGTGGTTGGTACCAACGCGGTAGCGGTGAGCGTCTGCATAAGCGAAAACGCGACCTTGCAGCATGCGATCGGGCGACAGACCAACGCCTGGAACCATATTGCTCGGACCGAATGCAGCTTGCTCGACTTCAGCGAAGTAGTTCTGCGGGTTGCGGTTGAGCTCCAGCTCTCCCACTTCGATCAATGGGAATTCCTTCTGCGACCAGGTTTTAGTCACGTCAAAGGGGTTCTCGTAATGAGCGTTCGCTTGGGCCTCGGTCATGACCTGGATACAGACGCGCCACTTCGGAAAGTCACCGCGCTCGATTGCACCAAACAGGTCGCGCTGGGCGTAGTCAGGGTCAGTACCAGCCAGTCGCGCAGCCTCTGCGGGCGCCAGGTTCTTGATACCTTGCTTGGTCTTGTAGTGCCACTTCACCCAGTGACGCTCGCCCTTGGCGTTGATCAGACTGTAGGTGTGGCTGCCAAAACCGTGCATGTGACGGTAGCCGTCAGGAATACCACGATCCGAAAACAGGATAGTGACCTGGTGCAGCGCTTCTGGAGAGTGCGACCAGAAGTCCCACATCATCTGTGCGCTTTTCAGATTGCTCTGCGGCAGACGCTTCTGGGTGTGAATAAAATCCGGAAATTTCAGAGGGTCACGAATGAAGAACACCGGCGTGTTATTACCGACGATATCCCAGTTGCCCTCTTCGGTGTAGAACTTCAAGGCGAAGCCCCGTGGGTCGCGCTCAGTGTCGGCCGAGCCACGCTCACCGCCCACAGTGGAGAAGCGTAGGAAGGTCGGAGTCTGCTTACCAACCGACTCAAACAGCTTCGCGCTGGTGTAGTGGGTGATATCTTTAGTGACGGTGAAGGTACCGTAAGCACCCGAACCTTTAGCGTGCACGCGACGCTCGGGAATGTTTTCCCGGTTGAAGTGAGCGAGCTTCTCGATCAGGTGAAAATCGTCGAGCAGCAACGGGCCACGTGGGCCGGCGGAACGGGAGTTCTGATTGTCAGCGACTGGAGCGCCGCTGGCGGTGGTAAGGATTTTGTTCTGGCTCATACTCATATTCCTCAGTCAGTCCTGGAGCTGCCGGCTAATCGGCTTTGAGGGAGTATTGACCATCAAGGTGACACCATCAAATTCATTAACTCATGGTCTTTGATAGAAAATAACTAACTGCCCATCAGAACGCATACATGCTGAAAACATCCTGGCCGCGGCAGCGACTCAATGAATATAGGCAATTTTATTGCGCATACAAAAAACCGGGCACTAGGCCCGGTTCTTCGTTACAGACTGTCGTCTTACTCGGCGCTTACAGCTTCGCCAGCAGTAGCACGATCAACCAACTCGACGTACGCCATAGGGGCGTTGTCGCCAGCGCGGAAACCGCACTTGAGGATGCGCAGGTAGCCACCCTCACGGGTAGCATAACGCTTGCCCAGGTCGTTGAAGAGCTTACCAACGATAGCTTTCGAACGAGTACGGTCGAAAGCCAGACGGCGGTTAGCCAGGCTGTCTGTCTTAGCCAAAGTGATCAGCGGCTCAGCAACGCGACGCAGTTCTTTAGCTTTCGGCAGTGTAGTTTTGATCAGCTCGTGCTCGAACAGCGACACCGCCATGTTTTGGAACATGGCCTTACGGTGCGAGCTGGTACGGCTCAGGTGACGTCCACTTTTACGATGACGCATGGTTCATTCCTTACCAAACTCACGTTCGGTGATTACGACGATCAGGCAGTCGCCTTGTCGTCCTTCTTAAGACTTGCAGGCGGCCAGTTGTCGAGGCGCATGCCGAGGGACAGACCGCGGGAGGCCAGAACGTCCTTGATTTCGGTCAAGGATTTCTTGCCCAGGTTCGGAGTCTTCAACAGTTCTACTTCGGTACGCTGAATCAGGTCGCCGATGTAGTAAATGTTTTCCGCCTTAAGGCAGTTAGCCGAACGTACAGTCAGTTCCAGATCGTCAACCGGGCGAAGCAGGATCGGATCGATCTCGTCTTCCTGCTCGATTACCACTGGTTCGCTGTCACCTTTGAGATCCACGAACGCAGCCAACTGCTGTTGCAGAATGGTTGCAGCGCGACGGATAGCCTCTTCAGGGTCCAGAGTACCGTTGGTTTCCAGATCAATAACCAGCTTGTCCAGGTTAGTACGCTGCTCGACACGGGCGTTTTCCACCACGTATGCGATACGGCGAACCGGGCTGAACGAAGAGTCAAGCTGCAAGCGACCAATGCTGCGGCTTTCGTCTTCATCGCTCTGACGCGAGTCGGCCGGTTCATAACCACGACCACGAGCTACGGTGAGCTTCATGTTCAGGGCGCCGTTAGACGCCAGGTTAGCGATTACGTGATCGGGGTTAACGATCTCGACATCATGATCCAGCTGAATATCGGCAGCGGTAACCACCCCCGAACCCTTCTTCGACAAGGTCAGCGTAACTTCGTCACGGCCGTGCAGCTTGATAGCCAGACCTTTAAGGTTCAACAGGATTTCAATTACGTCTTCCTGTACACCTTCGATGGCGCTGTACTCGTGGAGCACACCGTCAATCTCGGCCTCGACTACTGCACAGCCGGGCATTGAGGACAACAGGATGCGGCGCAGCGCGTTGCCCAGGGTGTGGCCAAAACCACGCTCGAGAGGCTCGAGAGTGATCTTGGCGCGGGTTGGACTGACAACCTGCACATCAATGTGGCGGGGTGTCAGGAACTCATTTACCGAAATCTGCATGGATGCACCTATTTTCTAGCCCTTACTTGGAGTAGAGCTCGACAATCAGGCTTTCGTTGATGTCGGCGGACAGATCACTGCGAGCTGGAACGTTCTTGAAAACGCCCGACTTCTTCTCAGTGTCTACTTCTACCCATTCTACGCGGCCACGTTGGGCACACAGATCGAGAGCTTGGACAATGCGAAGTTGGTTTTTTGCTTTCTCGCGAACAGCGACCACGTCACCAGCACGAACCTGGTAGGACGGAACGTTTACGGTCTGGCCGTTAACGCTGATCGACTTGTGCGATACCAGCTGACGGGATTCGGCACGAGTCGAACCAAAGCCCATACGGTATACAACGTTGTCCAGACGGCATTCGAGCAGTTGCAGCAGGTTTTCACCGGTTGCACCTTTCTTGCCAGCAGCTTCTTTGTAGTAGCCGCTGAACTGACGCTCGAGAACGCCGTAGATACGACGGACTTTCTGCTTTTCACGCAGTTGGGTGCCGTAATCGGACTGGCGACCGCGGCGTTGGCCGTGGATACCAGGTGCAGCTTCGATGTTGCACTTCGATTCGATCGCGCGCACGCCGCTCTTCAGGAAGAGATCGGTGCCTTCGCGACGAGCGAGTTTGCATTTTGGACCAATGTAACGAGCCATTCTTTACAATCTCCTGGATTACACGCGGCGCTTCTTCGGCGGACGGCACCCGTTGTGCGGGATTGGCGTCACGTCGGTGATGCTGGCGATCTTATAGCCACAGCCGTTCAAAGCACGGACAGCAGACTCACGACCTGGACCTGGACCTTTGACGTTAACGTCGAGGTTTTTCAGGCCGTATTCCAGCGCAGCTTGACCAGCACGTTCAGCAGCTACTTGAGCAGCAAACGGGGTGGACTTGCGGGAACCGCGGAAACCCGAACCACCGGAGGTAGCCCAAGAAAGCGCATTACCTTGACGGTCGGTGATGGTCACGATGGTGTTGTTAAAAGAAGCATGGATGTGGGCGATGCCATCAACCACTGTCTTTTTAACTTTTTTACGAGGACGAGCAGCAGGTTTTGCCATGATAATTTTCCTGTCGATTCGCGGGGGCGATTACTTGCGGATCGGCTTACGCGGACCTTTACGGGTACGCGCGTTAGTCTTGGTACGCTGACCGCGTACTGGAAGACCACGACGATGACGCAGACCGCGATAGCAACCGAGGTCCATCAAACGCTTGATTTTCATGTTGATTTCGCGACGCAGGTCACCTTCAGTGGTGAACTTCGCCACTTCGCCACGCAGCTGTTCAATCTGCTCGTCGCTCAGATCTTTGATCTTAGCGGCTGGGTTTACCCCAGCGACCGCGCAAATTTTCTGCGCGGTAGTGCGACCAACACCATAGATGTAGGTCAGCGAGATAACAGTGTGCTTGTTATCTGGAATGTTAACGCCTGCAATACGGGCCATTCAGTGGGACTCCAATTGACAGCTACCTACGCCCCGGAAGCCAAGAAATAGGGCGCGAGATAATATCGCTGTAATAACAAATAATCAACCCGGCAGCGCACTAGCTGCCGGGCTTCAAGCGGATCACACTCAGCCTTGGCGCTGTTTGTGACGCGGTTCCGCGCTGCAAATTACTCGAACAACACCTTCGCGGCGAATAATCTTGCAGTTACGGCACAGCTTTTTCACCGATGCACGAACTTTCATCACCAACTCCTCGAACCCTATGGGTACTCAGCGCAACATGCCGCTGCCGTAACCCTTCAGGTTGGCTTTCTTCATCAGGGATTCGTACTGGTGCGAAACGAGGTGCGATTGTACTTGGGACATGAAGTCCATCACAACCACGACCACGATCAGCAACGAGGTCCCGCCAAGGTAGAACGGAACGTTTGCTGCAACCACCAGGAACTGGGGCAACAAGCACACGGCCGTCATATATAGAGCACCGAACAGGGTCAAACGAGTCAGAACGCCATCAATGTAGCGTGCAGACTGCTCACCTGGACGGATACCCGGAATAAAGGCACCGGACTTCTTCAGGTTTTCCGCTACGTCTTTCGGATTGAACATCAACGCCGTATAGAAGAAGCAGAAGAAAATAATCCCTGCACTAAACAGCAGAATATTCAACGGCTGACCAGGAGCGATCGACTGAGAGAGGTCCTGCAGCCAGCCCATATTTTCAGACTGACCAAACCAGGTACCCAACGAAGCCGGAAACAGCAAGATGCTGCTCGCGAAGATCGCCGGAATAACACCGGCCATATTCACTTTCAGCGGCAAGTGGCTGGTCTGCGCGGCAAAAACCTTGCGGCCCTGCTGACGCTTGGCGTAGTGAACAGCAATACGACGCTGACCACGCTCAATGAACACCACAAAGCCGATAATCGCTACTGCCAGCAAACCGATGGCAACCAAGGCGAAAATATTGATATCACCCTGACGTGCAGACTCGAAAGACTGCCCGATCGCTCTCGGAAGACCGGCGACGATACCTGCGAAAATCAACATCGAGATACCGTTACCAACACCACGTTCAGTAATCTGCTCACCCAGCCACATCATGAACATCGCACCAGCCACAAATGTGGATACCGCGACGAAATGGAAGCCAAAGTCACCAGTGAACGCAACACCCTGCCCTGCCAGGCCAACGGACATGCCGATAGCCTGAACCAGGGCGAGGACGACAGTGCCGTAGCGGGTGTACTGGCTAATCTTGCGACGGCCAGCTTCACCTTCCTTCTTCAACTGCTCCAGCTGCGGGCTGACGGCGGTCATCAGTTGCATGATGATCGAAGCCGAGATATACGGCATGATCCCCAGTGCAAAGATGCTCATCCGTTCCAGCGCGCCGCCGGAAAACATGTTGAACAAGCTAAGAATGGTCCCCTCATTCTGTCGAAACAGGTCTGCGAGTCGGTCCGGGTTGATACCTGGAACCGGGATGTGTGCGCCTATTCGGTAGACGATAATCGCCAGGAACAGAAAACGCAGACGAGCCCAAAGTTCAGACATACCGCCTTTGCCGAGCGCTGAGAGAGCACCTTGCTTAGCCATTTATTCCTCGAACTTGCCGCCAGCTGCTTCGATAGCCGAACGCGCACCTTTGGTGGCGCCGATTCCCTTGCCGATAGTGACAGCGCGAGTCACTTCACCGGACAGCATGATTTTCACACGCTGTACGTTGACGTTGATCACGTTGGCATCTTTCAGGGTCTGCACAGTAACGATGTCGCCTTCCACTTTAGCCAGCTCGGACAGACGCACTTCTGCGCGATCCATGGCTTTCAGGGATACGAAACCGAACTTAGGCAGGCGACGATGCAGCGGCTGTTGACCGCCTTCAAAGCCTGGAGCGATGGTGCCACCGGAGCGGGAGGTTTGACCTTTGTGGCCACGGCCACCAGTCTTACCCAAACCGCTACCGATACCACGGCCCGGACGATGCTTTTCGCGACGGGAACCCGGCGCTGGACTCAGATCATTGAGTTTCATCGATTAACCCTCGACACGCAGCATGTAGTAAGCCTTGTTGATCATCCCGCGATTCTCGGGAGTATCCTGGACTTCTACAGTGTGACCGATGCGACGCAGACCCAAACCCTTAACACACAATTTGTGGTTAGGGATCCGGCCGGTCATGCTTTTGATCAGCGTTACTTTAACGGTAGCCATGATCAGAAGATCTCCTTGACGCTTTTGCCACGCTTAGCGGCAATGGATTCAGGAGACTGCATTGCTTTCAAACCCTTGAAAGTGGCGTGAACCACGTTTACTGGGTTAGTCGAGCCGTAGCATTTGGCCAGAACGTTCTGAACGCCAGCAACTTCGAGGACAGCACGCATAGCGCCGCCAGCGATGATACCGGTACCTTCAGAAGCAGGCTGCATGTACACCTTCGAAGCGCCATGGGCGGACTTCATTGCGTACTGCAGAGTGGTGCCGTTCAGATCAACTTGGATCATGTTGCGACGAGCAGCTTCCATTGCCTTCTGGATCGCAGCAGGCACTTCACGTGACTTGCCACGGCCGAAGCCAACGCGCCCTTTACCATCACCAACCACGGTCAACGCGGTGAAAGTGAAGATACGGCCGCCTTTAACGGTTTTGGCTACGCGGTTAACTTGAACCAACTTCTCAATGTAGCCTTCGTCGCGCTTTTGGTCGTTATTTGACATAACTTAGAACTCCAGCCCAGCTTCACGAGCAGCATCAGCCAGCGCCTTGACGCGACCGTGATACTTGAAGCCAGAGCGGTCGAAAGCCACCTGCGAGACGCCAGCGGCTTTTGCACGCGTAGCGACCAGCTGGCCAACCTTAGTGGCCGCGTCGATGTTGCCAGTGGCACCATCACGCAGTTCTTTATCCAAAGTCGAGGCGCTTGCCAGGACTTTGTTGCCGTCGGCCGAGATGACCTGGGCGTAGATGTGCTGCGACGAGCGGAACACACAGAGACGCACGACTTCGAGTTCGTGCATTTTCAGGCGTGCTTTGCGAGCGCGACGCAGTCGAGTAACTTTTTTGTCGGTCATTTGCTATGCCCTACTTCTTCTTGGCTTCTTTACGACGGACGACTTCGTCCGCGTAGCGCACACCTTTGCCTTTGTACGGCTCTGGTGGACGGAAGTCGCGGATCTCAGCAGCCACTTGACCTACCAGTTGCTTATCGATGCCCTTGATCAGGATATCGGTCTGGCTAGGAGTCTCAGCGGTGATGCCTTCCGGCAGTTCGTAATCCACTGGGTGCGAGAAGCCAAGGGCAAGGTTCAAAACCGTGCCTTTTGCTTGCGCTTTGTAACCAACACCGACCAGCTGGAGCTTACGCTCGAAGCCTTGGCTTACGCCTTGGACCATGTTGTTTACCAACGCACGCGTGGTACCGGCCATTGCGCGAGTTTGTTGATCGCCATTGCGAGCAGCGAAACGCAGCTCACCAGCTTCTTCAACGATCTCAACGGACGAATGGATGTTCAGTTCAAGAGTACCCTTGGCACCCTTCACCGAAAGCTGCTGGCCTGCGAATTTTACTTCGACACCGGCTGGCAGCTTAACGGGGTTCTTAGCGACGCGAGACATGCTTATCCCCCCTTAGAACACAGTGCAAAGAACTTCGCCGCCGACACCGGCAGCGCGCGCAGCACGATCCGTCATCACACCTTTGTTGGTGGAGACGATAGACACGCCAAGACCGCCACGAACTTTCGGCAGATCTTCAGCGGACTTGTACTGACGCAGGCCTGGACGGCTAACGCGCTTCACTTCCTCGATGACCGAACGGCCTTCGAAGTACTTCAGCTCGATGGACAGCAGTGGTTTGGTTTCGCTGCTGATCTGATAACCCGCAATGTAGCCTTCGTCTTTCAGGACTTTGGCAACAGCTACCTTCAACTTGGAAGATGGCATGCTTACGACGGACTTTTCAGCCATCTGGGCATTACGGATACGAGTTAGCATGTCCGCTAACGGGTCCTGCATACTCATGGGCTAGACGCTCCTAATACAAAAAAATTAGCCTTGCGGCTACATATGTCGCCGAGAATCTCCGAGCGTAGAAAACACGGGCTCAGGCGAGCCGGGTATTCTAGACACACTCCGGAAATGAAACAAGCCCCAAAAGGGGCTTGTTCCAGATTCAAGGTACCGACGGTCAGTATCTTGCGATTCAGACCGCCCGGACTTTGAAAGTACTTACCAGCTAGCTTTAACCAGACCTGGTACGTCACCACGCATTGCCGCTTCACGCAGTTTGTTACGGCCGAGGCCGAACTTGCGGTAAACGCCGTGTGGACGACCGGTCAGGCGGCAGCGGTTACGCATGCGCGAGGCGCTTGCGTCACGTGGCTGCTTCTGCAGAGCTACTGTGGCTTCCCAACGCGCTTCTGGACTTGCGTTCAGATCAACGATGATTGCTTTCAGTGCTGCACGCTTCTTGGCGTACTTGGCAACCGTGAGCTGACGCTTCAGCTCGCGGTTTTTCATGCTCATCTTGGCCATGGTCCTACTCCAATCAGTTGCGGAACGGGAATTTGAAAGCACGCAACAGGGCGCGACCTTCATCATCGTTCTTGGCAGTGGTGGTCAGGGTGATGTCCAGACCGCGGAGAGCATCGATCTTGTCGTAGTCGATTTCCGGGAAGATGATCTGCTCTTTCACGCCCATGCTGTAGTTACCACGACCATCGAAGGACTTGGCATTCAGGCCGCGGAAGTCGCGGACCCGAGGCAGGGAGATCGACAGCAGACGATCCAGGAATTCGTACATACGCTCACGGCGCAGAGTCACTTTGACGCCGATCGGCCAACCTTCACGGACTTTAAAGCCAGCGATGGATTTCCGAGCGTAAGTCACAACGACTTTTTGACCGGTGATCTTTTCCAGGTCAGCAACAGCGTGCTCGATGACTTTTTTGTCGCCGATCGCTTCGCCCAGACCCATGTTCAGAGTGATTTTGGTAACGCGCGGAACTTCCATCACGTTCCCGAGCTTAAGTTCTTCCTTAAGCTTGGGGGCGATTTCCTTCCGGTAAATCTCTTGTAGTCGTGCCATGGTCTTATCTACCTAGCAGTGTTCAAGCATCAACCGCTTTTTGGGTCGACTTGAAGACACGAATTTTCTTACCGTCTTCTACTTTGAAACCAACGCGGTCAGCCTTGTTGGTTTCGCCGTTGAAGATGGCGACGTTAGAAGCGTGCAGTGGCGCTTCTTTCTCGACGATACCGCCTTGTACGCCCGACATAGGGTTAGGCTTGGTATGACGCTTGACCAGGTTCAGACCACCCACGACCAGACGGTCGTCAGCGAGAACCTTCAGCACCTTACCGCGCTTACCTTTGTCTTTGCCGGCGATCACGATGATCTCGTCGTCACGACGAATCTTTTGCATGTCGGATCTCCTTACAGCACTTCTGGGGCGAGCGAGACGATCTTCATGAACTTCTCAGTACGAAGTTCACGGGTCACTGGCCCAAAGATACGGGTGCCGATCGGCTCTTGCTTGTTGTTCAGAAGAACAGCAGCGTTGCCATCAAAGCGGATAATGGAGCCATCTGCACGGCGAACGCCGTGACGAGTGCGGACTACGACAGCAGTCATCACTTGGCCTTTTTTCACCTTACCGCGAGGAATTGCTTCCTTCACGGTAACTTTGATGATGTCACCGATACCAGCGTAACGACGATGGGAGCCACCCAGCACCTTGATGCACATAACACGGCGAGCGCCACTGTTATCGGCCACATCGAGCATGGATTGAGTCTGAATCATATAATTTCTCCGACCCCTAGTCCTTAGACTTCCACAGCGCGTTCGAGAACATCAACCAGTGCCCAAGACTTGGTCTTGGCCAGCGGACGAGTTTCACGAATAGTGACTTTGTCGCCGATGTGGCACTGGTTGGTTTCGTCGTGCGCGTGCAGCTTAGTCGAACGCTTAACATATTTACCGTAGATCGGGTGCTTAACGCGACGCTCGATCAAAACGGTGATGGTTTTGTCCATCTTGTCGCTGACAACACGGCCAGTCAGCGTACGGACAGTCTTTTCGGCTTCAGCCATGATCACTTACCTGCCTGCTGGTTGAGCACAGTCTTCACGCGAGCGATGTCACGCTTAACTTGCGAGAGCAGATGAGACTGCCCCAACTGGCCAGTTGCTTTCTGCATGCGCAGATTGAACTGGTCGCGCAGCAGGCCGAGCAGTTGCTCGTTCAGCTGCTGTGCGGATTTTTCACGAAGTTCATTCGCTTTCATCACATCACCGTCCGTTTAACAAAGGCGGTGGCGAGCGGCAGCTTTGCAGCAGCCAGGGCAAAAGCCTCACGCGCCAGCTCTTCAGTTACACCCTCGATTTCATACAGGACTTTACCTGGCTGAATCTGGGCTACCCAGTATTCCACGTTACCCTTACCTTTACCCATCCGAACTTCGAGGGGCTTTTTGGAGATCGGCTTGTCCGGGAATACACGGATCCAGATCTTGCCGCCACGTTTTACGTGACGGGTCAGAGCACGACGCGCTGACTCGATCTGACGAGCGGTGAGACGACCACGAGCTACAGACTTCAGCGCGAATTCGCCGAAGCTGACTTTGCTACCGCGCTGAGCCAGACCACGGTTGTGGCCTGTCATCTGCTTGCGGAACTTCGTACGCTTTGGTTGCAACATTTGGCGTACCCCTTACTTAGCAGCTTTTTTACGAGGCGCTGGTGCTTGTGGTTTCAGTTCTTCTTGGCGACCACCAATTACTTCGCCTTTGAAGATCCAAACCTTTACACCGATCACACCATAAGTGGTGTGAGCTTCGTAGTTGGCATAGTCGATGTCGGCACGCAGGGTGTGCAGTGGCACACGACCTTCGCGATACCATTCAGTACGTGCGATTTCAGCACCGCCGAGACGACCGCTCACTTGGATTTTGATGCCTTTGGCACCAATACGCATGGCGTTCTGTACGGCGCGCTTCATAGCGCGACGGAACATGACGCGACGCTCCAGCTGCTGAGCTACGCTCTGCGCAACCAGCATACCGTCGAGCTCCGGCTTGCGGATCTCTTCGATATTGATGTGCACAGGCACACCCATTTGCTTGGTCAGGTCCTGACGCAGTTTCTCAACATCTTCACCTTTCTTCCCGATAACGATACCTGGACGAGCGGTGTGGATGGTGATACGTGCAGTTTGTGCCGGACGATGAATATCGATACGGCTTACGGACGCGCTTTTTAGTTTGTCTTGGAGATACTCACGCACCTTCAGATCAGCGAACAAATAGTCCGCATAAGTCCGACCGTCTGCGTACCAGACGGAGGTGTGCTCCTTGACGATTCCCAGGCGAATGCCAATGGGATGTACTTTCTGACCCATCTCTTCGACTCCGTTACTTGTCAGCAACCTTGACAGTGATATGGCAAGACCGCTTGACGATGCGATCAGCACGGCCTTTGGCACGCGGCATGATACGCTTCAGCGAACGCCCTTCGTTGACGAAAACGGTGCTGACCTTCAGGTCATCAACGTCTGCGCCTTCGTTATGCTCGGCGTTGGCTACGGCCGACTCCAGCACTTTCTTCATGATCTCGGCGGCTTTCTTACTGCTGAAAGCCAACAGGTTGAGCGCTTCGCCCACCTTCTTCCCGCGGATCTGGTCGGCGACCAAGCGGGCTTTCTGGGCGGAGATTCGAGCGCCCGACAACTTAGCGGCTACTTCCATTTCCTTACCCCTTAACGCTTGGCTTTCTTGTCTGCCACGTGCCCACGATAAGTGCGGGTACCGGCAAACTCGCCTAGTTTGTGGCCGACCATGTCTTCGTTAACGAGAACTGGGACGTGTTGACGACCGTTGTGTACTGCGATGGTCAGACCGACCATTTGTGGCAGGATCATCGAACGACGCGACCAGGTCTTAACTGGTTTGCGATCGTTCTTTTCCGCCGCCACTTCGATCTTCTTCAGTAGGTGAAGATCAATAAAAGGACCTTTTTTCAGAGAACGTGGCACTGTCGTATCCCTCTATTTACTTGCGACGACGGACGATCATTTTGTCGGTACGCTTATTACCACGAGTCTTCGCGCCCTTAGTCGGGAAGCCCCATGGCGATACCGGATGACGACCACCAGAGGTACGACCTTCACCACCACCGTGTGGGTGGTCAACCGGGTTCATGGCAACACCACGAACGGTTGGGCGAACGCCACGCCAGCGTTTGGCACCGGCTTTACCCAGCGAACGCAGGCTGTGCTCGGAGTTCGAGACTTCACCCAGGGTCGCGCGGCATTCAGCCAGCACTTTACGCATCTCACCAGAACGCAGACGCAGGGTCACGTAGACACCTTCACGAGCGATCAGCTGAGCCGAAGCACCAGCGGAACGAGCGATTTGCGCGCCTTTACCTGGCTTCAATTCGATGCCGTGTACGGTGCTACCAACTGGAATGTTACGCAGTTGCAGAGCGTTGCCCGGCTTGATCGGTGCCAGAGCACCGGCGATCAGCTGGTCACCAGCACTCACGCCTTTAGGGGCAATGATGTAGCGACGCTCGCCATCTGCGTACAGCAGCAGAGCGATGTGAGCAGTACGGTTTGGATCGTATTCGATACGCTCGACAGTGGCAGCGATGCCATCTTTGTCGTTGCGACGGAAGTCGACCAGACGATAATGCTGTTTATGGCCACCACCGATATGACGAGTGGTAATGCGACCATTGTTGTTACGACCACCGGTCTTCGATTTCTTCTCGAGCAGCGGTGCGTGAGGAGCGCCTTTATGCAGCTCCTGATTGACCACCTTGACCACAAAACGGCGGCCAGGGGAAGTCGGTTTGCATTTAACGATTGCCATGATGCACCCCTTCCTTACTCAGCACTGCTGCTGAAATCGAGATCTTGGCCTGGCTGAAGGGAGATAACTGCCTTCTTCCAGTCATTACGCTTGCCCAGACCGCGAGCAGTGCGCTTGCTCTTACCCAGAACATTCAGGGTAGTAACACGCTCTACTTTCACGCTGAACAGGCTTTCGACGGCCTTCTTGATTTCCAGCTTGGTTGCGTCAGTTGCAACCTTGAAAACGAACTGGCCTTTCTTGTCAGCCAGAACCGTAGCCTTTTCGGAAACGTGCGGGCCAAGCAGAACTTTAAATACGCGTTCCTGGTTCATCCCAGCAGCTCCTCGAATTTCTTCACGGCCGACACGGTGATCAACACCTTGTCGTATGCGATCAGACTAACTGGATCGGAACCTTGCACGTCACGTACATCAACGTGTGGCAGGTTACGAGCAGCCAGGTACAGGTTCTGATCAACAGCTTCAGACACGATCAAGACGTCAGTCAGGCCCATGCTGTTCAGCTTGTTCAGCAGATCTTTGGTTTTCGGTGCTTCAACAGCGAAGTCCTGAACCACGACCAGACGATCAGTACGCACGAGTTCAGCAAGGATGGAGCGCAGTGCTGCGCGGTACATCTTCTTGTTGAGCTTCTGAGTGTGATCCTGCGGACGAGCTGCGAAAGTGGTACCGCCGCCACGCCAGATTGGGCTACGGATAGTACCGGCACGAGCACGGCCAGTACCTTTCTGACGCCAAGGGCGCTTACCGCCACCACGAACGTCGGAACGGGTCTTTTGCTGCTTGCTACCTTGACGGCCGCCGGCCATGTAGGCCACGACTGCTTGGTGAACGAGCGTCTCGTTGAATTCGCCGCCAAATGTCAGTTCGGAAACTTCGATCGCTTGAGCGTCATTTACATTTAATTGCATGTCAGCTTCCCCTTAACCGCGAGCCTTGGCCGCTGGACGTACAACCAGGTTGCCGCCAGTAGCGCCAGGAACAGCACCCTTGACCAACAACAGATTGCGTTCAGCGTCGACGCGCACTACTTCGAGGGACTGCACGGTCACGCGCTCAGCGCCCATATGACCGGACATTTTTTTGCCCTTGAATACACGACCAGGAGTCTGGCACTGGCCAATAGAGCCCGGGACGCGGTGGGAAACGGAGTTACCGTGAGTGTTGTCTTGGCCACGGAAATTCCAACGCTTGATCGTACCCTGAAAGCCTTTACCCTTGGACTGACCGGTTACATCAACCAGTTGACCAGCGGCGAAGATTTCAGCGTTGATCAGATCGCCAGCCTGGTAGTCGCCTTCTTCAAGACGGAACTCCATAACAGTGCGACCAGCTGCAACGTTTGCTTTAGCGAAGTGACCTGCTTGAGCAGCAGTCACGCGCGAAGCACGACGCTCGCCGACAGTGACTTGCACTGCACGATAGCCATCGGTTTCTTCAGTTTTGAACTGGGTGACGCGATTCGGTTCGATCTCAATGACCGTGACCGGAATGGAGACACCTTCTTCGGTGAAAATACGGGTCATACCGCATTTACGACCGACTACACCAATAGTCATGTTGTAAACCTCATGAGTGTACGGGGCTTTCACCCGCTATGGCCGCCCATTTCAGAGCGTTACACGACTAAGACCCAAGTCTTAGCCGAGGCTGATCTGTACTTCCACACCGGCCGCCAGATCAAGCTTCATAAGTGCATCAACGGTTTTATCCGTTGGCTGGACGATGTCCAGTACACGCTTATGAGTACGGATTTCGTACTGGTCACGCGCGTCTTTGTTGACGTGCGGGGAGACCAGAACGGTAAACCGTTCTTTACGGGTGGGCAGTGGAATTGGACCACGCACTTGAGCACCAGTACGTTTCGCGGTTTCCACGATTTCCTGGGTGGATTGGTCGATCAGGCGATGGTCAAAAGCCTTCAACCTGATACGGATTTGCTGATTTTGCATTGGATTTCAGACTCCGGCTGCTATTCCCAGCGAGCGCAATACGCCCGTTAAAAGGAGGCGCAATTCTATAGACGCCCCAGATAGGTGTCAACCCAATAAAAAAGCCCCCGCTGAGCGGGGGCTTTTTCAAAACCTCGAAGCTAACTCAAAAAAGAGCTTACTCGATGATTTTAGCTACAACACCAGCACCAACGGTACGGCCGCCTTCACGGATAGCGAAGCGCAGACCGTCTTCCATTGCGATGGTTTTGATCAGAGTGACAACCATTTTGATGTTGTCGCCCGGCATTACCATTTCAACGCCTTCCGGCAGTTCGCAGTTACCAGTCACGTCAGTAGTACGGAAGTAGAACTGTGGACGGTAGCCTTTGAAAAACGGAGTGTGACGACCGCCTTCTTCTTTGCTCAGCACGTACACTTCAGCTTCGAACTTGGTGTGCGGCTTAACCGAACCTGGCTTAACCAGAACCTGACCACGCTCAACGTCGTCACGCTTGGTACCACGCAGCAGAACGCCGCAGTTCTCGCCAGCACGACCTTCGTCGAGCAGCTTACGGAACATTTCAACACCGGTGCAGGTGGTGACGGTAGTGTCACGCAGACCAACGATTTCCAGTGGATCTTGAACCTTAACGATACCGCGCTCGATACGACCAGTAACAACAGTACCGCGACCGGAGATCGAGAACACGTCTTCGATTGGCATCAGGAACGGCTTGTCGATAACGCGAACCGGTTCTGGGATGTAGCTGTCCAGAGTCTCAACCAGTTTCTTAACGGACGTGGTGCCCATTTCGTTGTCGTCTTTGCCTTCCAGAGCCATACGAGCAGAACCGATGATGATCGGAGTGTCGTCGCCTGGGAAGTCGTAAGTGCTCAGCAGATCGCGCACTTCCATCTCAACCAGTTCCAGCAGCTCAGCGTCGTCTACCAGGTCAGCCTTGTTCAGGTAAACCACGATGTACGGAA
The DNA here is from genome assembly GCF_046605395.1 of Pseudomonas sp. MPB23. Lineage (NCBI taxonomy): Bacteria > Pseudomonadati > Pseudomonadota > Gammaproteobacteria > Pseudomonadales > Pseudomonadaceae > Pseudomonas > Pseudomonas sp. MPB23. The sequence continues at coordinate 1,340,510 of NZ_CP176771.1, forward strand.
CGCCAACCTGACGGGACAGCAGGATGTGCTCACGGGTTTGTGGCATCGGACCATCAGCGGCCGAGCAAACCAGGATAGCGCCATCCATCTGGGCAGCACCGGTGATCATGTTCTTCACATAGTCAGCGTGACCCGGGCAGTCAACGTGAGCGTAGTGACGGATCGAAGAGTTGTACTCAACGTGCGCGGTGTTGATGGTGATACCACGAGCTTTTTCTTCTGGCGCGCTGTCGATTTTATCGAAATCAACGATTGCAGAACCGAATACTTCGGAGCAAACGCGAGTCAGAGCAGCAGTCAGAGTGGTTTTACCGTGGTCAACGTGACCGATGGTGCCAACGTTGACGTGCGGTAGGGAACGATCAAATTTTTCTTTAGCCACGACAATTAACTCCTTGCCTAAAGGACTGAATCAGCCTTGTTTTTTGGATACAGTTTCAGCGATGTGCGCCGGAGCTGTGTTGTATTTTTTGAATTCCATAGAGTAGCTTGCGCGACCCTGGGACATGGAGCGAACGTCGGTCGCATAACCGAACATCTCACCCAACGGAACCTCGGCGCGAATCACTTTGCCGGAAACCGTGTCTTCCATACCCAAGATCATGCCGCGACGACGGTTAAGGTCGCCCATGACATCACCCATATAGTCTTCAGGTGTAACAACTTCTACCGCCATGATTGGCTCAAGCAACTCACCACCGCCCTTCTGGGCCAGTTGCTTGGTTGCCATGGAAGCAGCCACCTTAAACGCCATCTCGTTGGAGTCGACGTCGTGGTAAGAACCGTCAAAAACGGTTGCTTTCAGGCCGATCAGCGGATAGCCGGCGACAACACCGTTCTTCATCTGCTCTTCGATACCCTTCTGGATAGCAGGGATGTATTCCTTAGGAACAACACCACCTACTACTTCGTTCACGAATTGCAGACCTTCCTGACCTTCGTCAGCAGGAGCAAAACGGATCCAGCAGTGACCGAACTGACCACGACCGCCGGACTGACGAACGAACTTGCCTTCGATTTCACAGTTCTTCGTGATGCGCTCACGATAGGAAACCTGAGGCTTACCGATGTTGGCTTCGACGTTGAACTCACGGCGCATCCGGTCAACCAGGATGTCCAGGTGCAACTCGCCCATGCCGGAGATGATCGTTTGACCAGTCTCTTCATCAGTCTTGACGCGGAAAGATGGATCTTCCTGGGCAAGTTTGCCCAGAGCGATACCCATTTTTTCCTGGTCATCCTTGGTCTTAGGCTCTACGGCAACCGAAATAACCGGCTCCGGGAAGTCCATGCGAACCAGGATGATTGGCTTAGCAGCGTCGCACAAAGTCTCACCAGTGGTGACGTCCTTCATGCCGATCAGGGCCGCGATGTCACCAGCGCGCACTTCCTTGATCTCTTCACGGGCGTTTGCGTGCATTTGCACCATACGACCCACGCGCTCTTTCTTACCCTTAACCGAGTTGACCACACCGTCACCGGAAGCCAACACGCCCGAGTAAACACGGACAAAAGTCAAGGTACCCACGAATGGGTCGGTTGCGATCTTGAACGCCAGAGCCGAGAACGGCTCGCTATCATCGGCGTGACGCTCCATCTCTTCTTCCTCGTTATCAGGGTTGGTACCCTTGATAGCAGGAATGTCGGTTGGAGCAGGCAGGTAGTCGATAACGGCGTCGAGAACCAGGGGAACACCCTTGTTCTTGAAGGAAGAACCACAAACAGCCAAGACGATTTCACCAGCGATAGTACGCTGACGCAGAGCGGCCTTGATTTCCACGTTGGTGAGCTCTTCACCTTCGAGGTACTTGTTCATCAGCTCTTCGCTGGCTTCGGCAGCAGCCTCAACCATGTTGTTGCGCCACTCGTCAGCCAGTTCCTGCAGTTCAGCAGGGATAGGCTTACGAACAGGAACCATACCTTTGTCGGCATCATTCCAGTAGACGGCTTCCATGGCGATCAGATCGATCTGGCCCTGGAAGTTATCTTCGGAACCGATTGCCAATTGAATTGGCACCGGAGTGTGACCCAGACGCTGCTTGATCTGGCCGATCACGCGCAGGAAGTTGGCACCAGCACGGTCCATCTTGTTTACGTAAACAAGACGTGGAACGCCGTATTTGTTGGCTTGACGCCATACGGTTTCCGACTGAGGCTCAACACCCGAGGTACCGCAGAACACAACGACAGCGCCGTCGAGTACGCGCAGGGAACGCTCAACTTCAATAGTGAAGTCTACGTGACCTGGGGTATCGATAACGTTGAAGCGGTGCTCGTCTTTGTACTGCTTCTCGGAACCTTTCCAGAAGGCGGTAATAGCAGCAGAAGTAATGGTAATACCACGCTCCTGCTCCTGAACCATCCAGTCTGTGGTCGCGGCGCCGTCATGCACCTCGCCCATCTTGTGACTTTTGCCGGTGTAAAAAAGGACGCGCTCGGTGGTCGTGGTTTTACCAGCATCCACGTGAGCAACGATACCAATGTTACGGTAGCGATTAATCGGTGTAGTACGAGCCATAAAGCCCTCGCAAATTGAGTGACGCTGGATTTAGAAGCGGTAGTGCGAGAAAGCCTTGTTAGCTTCAGCCATACGGTGCACGTCTTCACGCTTCTTAACAGCAGCGCCTTTACCTTCAGCAGCGTCCAACAGTTCGCCAGCCAAACGCAGAGCCATAGACTTCTCGCCACGCTTACGGGCGAAGTCTACCAACCAGCGCATTGCCAGGGCGTTACGACGGGACGGACGAACTTCAACCGGAACCTGGTAAGTAGCACCGCCTACACGGCGCGACTTCACTTCGACCAGCGGAGCGATGGCGTCGAGAGCTTTCTCGAAGATTTCCAGGGGGTCGCTGTTCTTGCGTTCTTTAACCTTTTCCAGCGCGCCATAAACGATACGCTCGGCAACGGCTTTCTTGCCGCTTTCCATCACGTGGTTCATGAACTTGGCCAGGATTTGGCTTCCGTATTTTGGATCGTCAAGCACTTCGCGCTTGGCTGCTACGCGTCTTCTTGGCATGGATAAGCCCTCAAACGGTCTTCAGGTTCGCTCGGAATCGGTGCCCTTTCGGGACGCCTCCGACCTTACTCTTATCGACTCAGAAAATAAGATGATTCAGTTTTACAAAAAGCCGCTACTACTTAGGCTTCTTGGTACCGTACTTCGAACGACCCTGGTTCCGACCTTTAACACCGGAAGTATCCAAGGAGCCGCGTACGGTGTGATAACGAACACCTGGCAAGTCTTTTACACGACCGCCGCGGATCAGTACCACGCTGTGCTCTTGCAGGTTGTGGCCTTCACCGCCGATGTACGAGGAAACCTCGAAACCGTTGGTCAGACGCACACGGCATACTTTACGCAGTGCCGAGTTAGGTTTTTTCGGCGTAGTGGTATACACGCGAGTGCATACGCCACGACGTTGCGGGCAGTTCTGCAGCGCAGGCACGTCGGATTTCTCGACGATACGCTTACGCGGCTGACGTACCAGCTGGTTGATAGTTGCCATCTACTAGCTCCACTGTTGTCTTGCGACGCTATTGTCTTGCAAGAAAAGCAAAATGGCAGGAACGAATTCCCGCCAAATTTAGGGGTACAAGAGTCTAAAGAGGATCTTGCCCCCAGTCAAGGCAAGGCCCCGACATCCCCTCTCAACGAACCGGGGCAAAACTGCCTCGATCCGACGAATGGGGGCTGCCAGGGCCCAGACTTATTTATCGCAGAACTCAGTTACCGCTTGAGTTCAGCGCTTCGGTCAGTGCAGCTTCCACTTCACTGGCGCTTACGCGCAACGGTTTGTCAGCATCACGGCGGCGCTTGCGCTCGCTGTGGTAAGCCAAACCGGTACCGGCTGGGATCAGACGACCCACAACCACGTTTTCTTTCAGGCCGCGCAGATAATCGCGCTTACCGGTTACCGCTGCTTCGGTCAGTACGCGAGTGGTCTCCTGGAAGGAGGCCGCCGAGATGAACGACTCAGTGGACAACGACGCCTTGGTGATACCCAGCAGTACACGAGTGAACTTGGAAACAAATTTCTCGTCGGCTGCCAGACGTTCGTTTTCTACCAGTACGTGAGTCAGTTCCATCTGGTCGCCCTTGATGAAACTAGAATCGCCGGATTCAGCGATTTCGACTTTACGCAGCATCTGACGCAGGATGGTCTCGATGTGCTTATCGTTGATCTTCACGCCTTGCAGACGGTAAACGTCCTGGATCTCGTTAACGATGTACTTGGCCAGCGCACTCACACCCAGCAGACGCAGGATGTCGTGTGGATCGCTCGGACCGTCGGAGATAACTTCGCCGCGGTTTACCTGTTCGCCTTCGAACACGTTCAGGTGACGCCACTTCGGAATCAGCTCTTCATACGGATCGCTACCGTCGTTCGGGGTAATGACCAGGCGGCGCTTGCCCTTGGTCTCTTTACCGAACGCGATGGTGCCGCTGACTTCAGCCAGGATCGAGGCTTCTTTCGGACGACGAGCTTCGAACAAGTCGGCAACACGCGGCAGACCACCGGTGATGTCACGTGTCTTCGAAGTCTCTTGCGGGATACGCGCGATAACGTCACCGATCGCGATCTTCGCACCATCCGCTACACCGACCAAGGCGTTGGCTGGCAGGAAGTACTGAGCGATTACGTCAGTGCCTGGCAGCAACAGGTCCTTGCCGTTGTCATCGACCATCTTCACGGCAGGACGAATGTCTTTACCGGCAGCTGGACGATCTTTCGCGTCGAGGACTTCAATGTTGGTCATACCGGTCAATTCGTCAGTCTGACGCTTGATCGTGATGCCTTCTTCCATGCCCACGTAGGTCACGGTACCTTTCATTTCGGTAACGATTGGGTGAGTGTGTGGATCCCACTTGGCCACGATTGCGCCAGCGTCGACCTTGTCACCTTCTTTAACCGAAATCACAGCACCATACGGCAGCTTGTAGCGCTCACGCTCACGACCGTAGTCATCAGCGATTGCGAGCTCACCGGAGCGGGACACCGCAACCAGGCAACCATCCACTCGTTCAACGTGCTTCAGGTTGTGCAGGCGGACGGTACCGCCATTCTTCACCTGAACACTGTCGGCTGCGGAGGTCCGGCTTGCCGCACCACCGATGTGGAATGTACGCATGGTCAGTTGGGTACCCGGCTCACCGATGGACTGGGCAGCGATAACGCCGACCGCTTCACCGATGTTCACCTGGTGACCACGAGCCAAGTCACGGCCATAGCACTTGGCGCAAATGCCGAAGCGGGTTTCGCAGCTGATCGGCGAACGAACGATCACTTCGTCGATGCTGTTGAGTTCGATGAACTCGACCCACTTCTCGTCAACCAGGGTGCCAGCAGGAACGATAATTTCCTCGGTACCTGGCTTGAATACGTCACGGGCAATAACACGGCCCAATACGCGCTCACCCAGCGGCTCTACAACGTCACCGCCTTCAATGTGCGGTGTCATCAGCAGACCGTGCTCGGTGCCGCAATCGATCTCGGTTACAACCAGATCTTGTGCAACGTCTACCAGACGACGAGTCAGGTAACCGGAGTTGGCGGTTTTCAACGCGGTATCCGCCAGACCTTTACGAGCACCGTGAGTAGAGATGAAGTACTGAAGTACGCTCAAACCTTCACGGAAGTTCGCAGTAATCGGCGTTTCGATGATGGAACCGTCCGGCTTGGCCATCAGGCCACGCATACCGGCGAGCTGACGGATCTGCGCAGCAGAACCCCGTGCGCCCGAGTCGGCCATCATGTACATCGAGTTGAAAGACTCTTGATCGACTTCTACGCCATGACGGTCGATAACCTTCTCTTTCGAGAGGTTAGCCATCATCGCCTTCGACACTTCGTCGTTGGCCTTGGACCAAAGGTCGATCACCTTGTTGTACTTCTCGCCCTGGGTTACAAGGCCGGAGGCGTACTGGCTTTCGATCTCTTTCACTTCATCGGTGGCAGCACTGATGATGCGGGCTTTTTCATCCGGGATAACGAAGTCGTTAACACCGATGGAAACGCCGGAAATGGTCGAATAGGCAAAACCGGTGTACATCAACTGGTCAGCGAAGATCACGGTCTCTTTCAGACCAACCACGCGGTAGCACTGGTTGATCAGCTTGGAGATCGCCTTTTTCTTCATCGGCAGGTTGACGACGTCGTAAGACAAACCTTTTGGCACAACCTGATACAACAGCGCACGGCCGACAGTGGTGTCGACGATACGGACATTGCTCACGCTGCCGCCGTCACGGTCGTTCACGGTTTCGTGAATCCGCACTTTGACCTTGGCGTGCAGTGCGGCTTCGCCGGCACGGAACACACGGTCAACTTCCTGCAGGTCAGCGAACACACGACCTTCGCCCTTGGCGTTGATCGCTTCACGGGTCATGTAGTACAGACCCAATACAACGTCCTGCGACGGAACGATGATTGGCTCACCGTTGGCTGGCGACAGGATGTTGTTGGTCGACATCATCAACGCACGCGCTTCCAACTGGGCTTCCAGTGTCAGCGGTACGTGCACGGCCATTTGGTCGCCGTCGAAGTCGGCGTTGTACGCAGCACAGACCAGAGGGTGTAGCTGGATAGCCTTACCTTCGATCAGTACCGGTTCAAACGCCTGGATACCCAGACGGTGAAGGGTCGGTGCACGGTTGAGGAGAACCGGGTGTTCGCGGATCACTTCAGCAAGAACGTCCCAAACCTCTGGCAGTTCGCGCTCGACCATTTTCTTGGCCGCTTTGATCGTGGTCGCGAGACCGCGCATTTCCAGCTTGCCGAAGATGAACGGCTTGAACAGCTCAAGGGCCATCTTCTTAGGCAGACCGCACTGGTGCAGACGCAGGGTCGGGCCTACGGTAATTACCGAACGACCGGAGTAGTCAACACGCTTACCGAGCAAGTTCTGACGGAAACGACCTTGCTTACCCTTGATCATGTCAGCCAAGGATTTCAGAGGACGCTTGTTCGAACCGGTGATAGCGCGGCCACGACGACCGTTGTCGAGCAGGGCATCGACGGCTTCTTGCAACATACGCTTTTCGTTGCGCACGATGATGTCCGGAGCGGACAGATCGAGCAGGCGCTTCAAGCGGTTGTTACGGTTGATCACGCGGCGGTACAGGTCGTTGAGGTCGGACGTCGCGAAACGACCACCGTCCAACGGTACCAGCGGACGCAGGTCTGGCGGCAGAACCGGCAGAACGGTCAGCACCATCCACTCTGGCAAGTTGCCGGAACCCTGGAAGGCTTCCATCAACTTCAGACGCTTGGACAGCTTCTTGATTTTGGTTTCGGAGTTGGTTTGCGGAATTTCTTCACGCAGACGGCCAATCTCGTGTTCCAGGTCGATAGCGTGCAGCAGTTCACGGACAGCTTCGGCACCCATGCGGGCATCGAAATCGTCGCCGAACTCTTCCAGCGCTTCGAAGTACTGTTCGTCGTTCAGCAGCTGACCTTTTTCAAGGGTGGTCATGCCTGGATCGATAACGACATAGCTCTCGAAGTAGAGAACGCGCTCGATATCACGCAGGGTCATGTCCATCAGCAAGCCGATACGGGACGGCAGCGATTTCAGGAACCAGATGTGAGCAACCGGCGAAGCCAGTTCGATGTGTGCCATGCGCTCACGACGAACCTTGGCCAGTGCAACTTCAACGCCGCACTTCTCGCAGATCACACCACGGTGCTTCAAGCGCTTGTACTTACCGCACAGGCACTCGTAATCCTTTACCGGGCCAAAGATCTTGGCGCAGAACAGGCCGTCACGCTCGGGTTTGAACGTACGGTAGTTGATGGTTTCCGGCTTTTTAACTTCACCGAACGACCACGAACGGATCATCTCAGGCGATGCCAGTCCAATACGGATGGCGTCGAACTCTTCGACTTGACCCTGGTTTTTCAGCAAATTCAGTAGGTCTTTCAAGGCCTTTCCTCCTGGCGGAGCAGAGAGCGGGCCAAATAGCCCCGCTCTCGATTCGCGTCACGTGTTATTCGGTTTCCAGATCGATATCGATGCCGAGGGAACGAATTTCTTTGATCAACACGTTGAAGGACTCGGGCATGCCCGGCTCCATACGGTGATCGCCGTCCACGATGTTTTTGTACATCTTGGTCCGACCGTTCACATCGTCCGACTTCACTGTGAGCATTTCTTGCAGAGTGTAAGCAGCACCGTATGCTTCCAGTGCCCAGACCTCCATCTCCCCGAAACGCTGACCACCGAACTGAGCCTTACCACCCAGCGGCTGCTGGGTAACCAGGCTGTACGAACCGGTAGAACGAGCGTGCATCTTGTCGTCTACCAAGTGGTTCAGCTTCAGCATGTACATGTAGCCAACAGTAACCGGGCGCTCGAACTTGTTGCCGGTGCGGCCGTCGAACAGCTGCATCTGGCCGCTTTCGGGCAGGTCTGCCAGTTTCAGCATGGCCTTGATTTCGCTTTCCTTGGCACCGTCGAACACCGGGGTAGCCATTGGAACGCCGCCGCGCAGGTTCTTCGCCAGATCCAGGATTTCCTGGTCGGAGAAGGTATCCAGCTCTTCTTTGCGGCCGCCGATCTCGTTGTAGATCTCGTGCAGGAACTTGCGCAGGTCAGCAACCTTGCGCTGCTCTTCGATCATACGGTTGATCTTCTCACCCAGACCTTTGGCCGCGAGGCCCAGGTGGGTTTCGAGGATCTGACCAACGTTCATACGCGAAGGTACGCCCAACGGGTTGAGGACGACGTCGACCGGGGTGCCATTGGCATCGTGCGGCATGTCTTCGACCGGCATGATCACGGAGACCACACCCTTGTTACCGTGACGACCAGCCATCTTGTCGCCCGGTTGGATGCGGCGACGGATTGCCAGGTAAACCTTGACGATTTTCAGCACGCCTGGAGCCAGGTCATCGCCCTGCTGCAGTTTGCGCTTCTTGTCTTCGAACTTGTCGTCCAGCAGACGGCGGCGATCGACGATGTAGGCCTGGGCCTTCTCGAGCTGCTCGTTCAGAGCGTCTTCAGCCATGCGCAGTTTGAACCACTGGCCGTGCTCAAGACCGTCGAGTACTTCGTCGGTGATGTCCTGACCTTTCTTCAGGCCCGCACCGCCTTCGGCCTTGTGGCCTACCAGAGCGGAACGCAGACGTTCGAAGGTCGCGCCTTCAACGATACGGAACTCTTCGTTCAGGTCCTTGCGGATCTCGTCGAGCTGGGTCTTCTCGATGGACAGTGCACGAGCATCACGCTCAACGCCGTCGCGGGTGAAGACCTGTACGTCGATGACAGTGCCTTTGGTACCGGTCGGTACGCGCAGGGAGGTGTCTTTAACGTCGCTGGCTTTTTCACCGAAGATGGCACGCAACAGCTTCTCTTCCGGAGTCAGTTGGGTCTCGCCTTTCGGAGTGACCTTACCGACCAGGATGTCGCCTGCACCAACTTCAGCACCTACGTAAACGATACCGGCTTCGTCCAGCTTGTTCAGTGCAGCTTCACCCACGTTCGGGATATCTGCAGTGATTTCCTCTGGCCCAAGCTTGGTATCACGCGCCACACAGGTCAGTTCCTGGATGTGGATCGTGGTGAAGCGGTCTTCTTGAACCACACGCTCGGACAGGCAGATGGAGTCTTCGAAGTTGAAGCCGTTCCACGCCATGAACGCGATACGCATGTTCTGGCCCAGCGCCAGTTCACCCATGTCGGTGGACGGGCCGTCAGCCATGATGTCGCTGCGCTGAACGCGATCACCCTTACGCACCAGCGGACGCTGGTTGATGCAGGTGTTCTGGTTCGAGCGGGTGTATTTGGTCAGGTTGTAGATGTCGACACCGGCTTCGCCAGTTTCAACTTCGTCATCAGCAACACGTACCACGATACGGCTGGCATCAACGGAGTCGATCACGCCGCCACGACGAGCCACGACGCAAACGCCGGAGTCACGGGCTACGTTACGCTCCATGCCGGTACCTACCAGCGGCTTGTCAGCACGCAGGGTCGGTACAGCTTGACGCTGCATGTTGGAACCCATCAACGCACGGTTGGCGTCATCGTGTTCCAGGAACGGGATCAGCGACGCCGCGACCGAAACTACCTGCTTCGGCGATACGTCCATCAAGGTGACGTCTTCCGGCGCCTTGACGGTGAACTCGTTCAAGTGACGAACAGCTACCAGCTCGTCGACCAAGACTTTCTTCTCGTTCATCGTGGCCGAAGCCTGAGCGATCACGTGATCGGCTTCTTCGATGGCGGACAGGAATACGATCTCGTCGGTGACCAGAGCGTCTTTCACCACACGGTACGGGCTCTCAAGGAAGCCGTACTGGTTGGTGCGCGCATAGGCGGCCAGGGAGTTGATCAGACCGATGTTCGGACCTTCCGGCGTTTCGATCGGGCAAACACGACCGTAGTGCGTCGGGTGTACGTCACGGACTTCGAAGCCAGCACGCTCACGAGTCAGACCGCCCGGGCCCAGTGCAGATACACGGCGCTTGTGGGTGATCTCGGAGAGCGGGTTGTTCTGGTCCATGAACTGCGAAAGCTGGCTGGAACCGAAGAACTCTTTCACCGCCGCAGCCACTGGCTTGGCGTTGATCAGGTCTTGCGGCATCAGGCCTTCGCTTTCAGCCATCGACAGACGCTCTTTGACCGCACGCTCAACACGTACCAGGCCAACGCGGAACTGGTTCTCGGCCATTTCGCCTACGCAGCGAACACGACGGTTACCCAGGTGGTCGATGTCATCGACGATGCCTTTGCCGTTACGGATGTCGACCAGAGTCTTCAGGACCGCAACGATATCTTCCTTGCACAGCACGCCCGAGCCTTCGATCTCGGTACGACCGATACGACGGTTGAACTTCATCCGGCCGACCGCAGACAGGTCATAGCGCTCAGGGCTGAAGAACAGGTTGTTGAACAGGGTTTCGGCAGCGTCTTTGGTCGGTGGCTCGCCAGGACGCATCATGCGATAGATCTCGACCAGCGCTTCCAATTGGTTGCTGGTGGAGTCGATCTTCAGGGTGTCGGAGACGAACGGACCGCAGTCGATATCGTTGGTGTACAAGGTCTCGATGCGAACAACCTGAGCCTTGGCGATTTTTGCCAGGATCTCGGTGTTCAGCTCGGTGTTGCACTCAGCCAGGATTTCGCCTGTGGCCGGGTGAACGATGACCTTGGCGGTAGTGCGGCCCAGGACGTAGTCCAGAGGCACTTCCAGCGACTTGATACCGGCTTTTTCGATCTGGTTGATGTGGCGCGCAGTGATACGGCGGCCGGCTTCAACGATGACCTTGCCATTTTCGTCCTGGATATCCAGGACAGCAATTTCACCACGCAGACGCGAAGCAATAAGCTCCAGGCTGAGGGTTTCATCCTTCAGGCTGAACACGTTGGTGGTGTAGAAAGCATCAAGCACTTGCTCAGTGGTATAGCCGAGCGCGCGCAACAGTACCGAGGCCGGCAGCTTGCGACGACGGTCGATACGCACGAACACGCAGTCTTTCGGGTCGAACTCGAAGTCCAACCACGAACCACGGTACGGAATGATCCGCGCGGAGTACAGGAGCTTGCCGGAGCTGTGCGTCTTGCCGCGGTCGTGGTCGAAGAACACGCCCGGGGAACGGTGCAGCTGGGAAACGATAACACGCTCGGTACCGTTGATAACGAAGGTACCGTTTTCAGTCATCAATGGGATTTCGCCCATGTAGACTTCTTGCTCTTTGATGTCCTTGATCGCTTTGTTCGACGATTCTTTGTCGAAAATGATCAGACGGACTTTTACCCGCAAAGGTACGGCGTACGTAACACCGCGCAACACGCATTCTTTGACATCAAATGCCGGTTCGCCCAGGCGATAACCGACGTACTCCAGCGCAGCATTGCCAGAGTAGCTGATGATCGGGAAAACGGATTTGAAGGCCGCATGCAGGCCCACGTCGCGGAACTGATCTTTGGTCGCTCCCGCCTGCAAGAATTCACGATACGAATCCAGCTGGATAGCCAGAAGGTACGGGACATCCATGACGTCCGGCAACTTGCTAAAGTCCTTGCGGATACGTTTTTTCTCAGTATATGAGTAAGCCATCAGCGTTCCCCAGCTTGGTCACCTGCTTGTTTGGCCCTCCCGACGGGAGCAGCCAGAAAATCTTGCAAACCCCTTGGTTTGCACCACCGCACCGGGTGGCTACAGCACGTTAATGGCGGCGACCGAGTCGGCAGCCAAGAACGGAAAAAGGCCGGTGGCAAGAGCCACCAGCCATCAGCCTTCAGCTTAACGCTTGGGCTGGAGACGCAAGGTCGATGCTTACTTCAGCTCGACTTTAGCGCCTGCTTCTTCCAGAACAGCTTTGGCTTTGTCAGCAGCGTCTTTCGACACAGCTTCCAGAACCTGGGCTGGAGCGCCGTCAACTACAGCCTTGGCTTCTTTCAGGCCCAGACCGGTCAGTTCACGAACTGCCTTGATCACGTTTACTTTCTTCTCGCCAGCTTCCAGCAGCATGACGTTGAATTCGGTTTGCTCTTCAGCAGCAACAGCAGCAACAGCTGGGCCAGCAGAAGCAGCGGCAGCAGAAACGCCGAATTTTTCTTCGAAAGCTTTGATCAGCTCAACAACCTGCAGAACCGACATTTCAGCTACGGCGTTGAGGATATCTTCTTGGGAGATAGACATTACTGTATTTCCTGAATTGGGGGACGGCCTACGCGGCCATCGAAATAAACAAAAATACGCGAGAGAAGATGCTCAGCCTTAGGCTGCGGCAGCTTCTTTTTGCTCGCGAACTGCAGCCAGAGTACGAGCCAGCTTGCTGGTGGCGCCTTGAATCACGCTCATCAACTGCGAAATAGCTTCGTTACGGGTCGGCAGTGTTGCCAGTACGTCGATTTGGTTAGCTGCGAGGAACTTGCCCTCGAACGCAGCTGCCTTGATCTCGAACTTATCCTGACTCTTGGCGAATTCTTTGAACAAACGGGCAGCAGCGCCTGGATGCTCTTTGGAGAACGCGATCAGAGTCGGGCCGGTGAACACGTCGTTGAGAACACTGTATTCAGTGTCAGCAACAGCGCGCTTGAGCAGGGTGTTACGTACAACACGTACGTATACGCCAGCTTCACGAGCCTCTTTACGGAGTCCGGTCATAGCGCCTACTGTCACACCACGGGCATCAGCCACGACAGCGGACAGAGCAGCTTTGGCAGCCTCGTTGACTTCAGCGACGATGGCCTTCTTGTCTTCGAGATTAATTGCCACGGGTTTAACTCCTGCTTGTTACCGTTTCATCTGGCCGAAGCCGGATGTCGTTTTGGTGTCTGATTCGGTAAGGAACCGGGAGCACCATCTGCGTAGGCTTGAGGTTTAAGACTTGCGTCGCCTACGGTCTTGGATAGCCCCCGCCAGGCAGGGACCCCAATTTTTTCAATTGGCGCGATCGCTCGCGCCAACTTGTGTCTTATACGTCCAGCGAGCCTTGGTCGATGACCAGACCTGGGCCCATAGTGGTGCTCAGGGTAACGCGCTTGACGTAGATGCCTTTCGAGGAAGCTGGTTTGATACGCTTCAGATCAGCGATCAGGGCTTCAACGTTTTCCTTCAGCTTGACGGCATCGAAGCCGACTTTGCCAACGGAAGTGTGAATGATGCCGTTTTTATCGGTGCGATAACGAACCTGACCAGCCTTGGCGTTTTTAACCGCGGTAGCGACGTCTGGAGTTACGGTGCCGACTTTTGGGTTAGGCATCAGGCCACGTGGACCAAGGATCTGACCCAACTGACCTACAACGCGCATTGCATCCGGGGAAGCAATAACCACGTCATAGTTCAGGTCGCCGCCTTTCATTTCGGCAGCTAGGTCGTCCATGCCAACGCGATCAGCGCCGGCGGCCAGAGCAGCTTCAGCTGCTGGACCTTGGGTGAAGACAGCAACACGTACAGTCTTGCCAGTACCATGTGGCAGCACAGTAGCGCTACGAACGACCTGGTCGGATTTACGCGGGTCAACACCCAGGTTCACAGCAACGTCAACCGACTCGCTGAACTTGACAGTCGACAGCTCGGTCAGCAGGGCAGCAGCGTCTACAAAGCTGTAGGCCTTGCCTGCTTCGATTTTGCCGGCGATAGCCTTTTGGCGCTTGGTCAGCTTAGCCATTACACACCCTCCACGTTAAGGCCCATGCTACGAGCAGAACCGGCGATGGTACGCACGGCTGCATCCATATCAGCTGCAGTCAGATCCGCGTTTTTGGTTTTCGCGATTTCTTCCAGCTGAGCACGAGTCACGGTGCCAACCTTAACGGTGTTAGGACGAGCGGAACCGCTAGTCAGACCAGCAGCTTTCTTCAACAGAACCGAAGCCGGGGTCGACTTGGTTTCGAAGGTGAAGCTACGGTCGCTGTATACAGTGATGATCACTGGAGTCGGCAAACCTGGCTCAAGACCCTGAGTACGGGCGTTGAAGGCCTTGCAGAATTCCATGATGTTCACGCCGTGCTGACCCAGAGCTGGACCGACGGGTGGGCTAGGGTTGGCCTGAGCGGCCTTCACTTGCAGCTTGATGTAAGCGGTAATCTTCTTGGCCATGAGGCACTCCAATTACGGGTTCGAACGCCTCGAAAGGCTCCCCGGTTACTTGCGCGTTTATCCCAGTGACGACAAAACCCCACAGCCTAAGCTGCGGGGTTGGGATGCTTGCTCAGCTAGACCTTTTCGACCTGACTGAACTCCAACTCTACCGGAGTAGAGCGTCCGAAAATGAGCACTGCCACTTGGATCCGACTCTTTTCGTAGTTAACTTCTTCGACGGTGCCGTTGAAATCAGCAAACGGACCATCGGTAACACGAACAACCTCACCTGGCTCGAACAACGTCTTCGGCTTAGGCTTGTCGCTACCGTCAGCAACACGACGCAGAATCGCTTCTGCTTCTTTGTCGGTGATCGGAGCAGGCTTATCGGCAGTACCGCCAATGAAGCCCATGACACGAGGGGTATCCTTGACCAAGTGCCAAGTACCTTCATTCATATCCATCTGAACCAGCACGTAGCCTGGGAAGAACTTGCGTTCACTCTTGCGCTTCTGCCCATTCCGCATTTCAACCACTTCTTCAGTGGGAACCAGAATTTCGCCGAAGCCATCTTCCATGCCTGCCAGCTTTACGCGCTCCAGCAAAGAGCGCATAACATGCTTCTCGTAACCCGAGTAAGCATGCACAACGTACCAACGCTTAGCCACGGGACACCCTTAGCCAACAATCAAGGAAACAAGCCAGCCGAGCAGGGAATCAAGCCCCCACAACAGCAACGCCATAACCAGAACAACAGCCACAACAATCAACGTGGTCTGCGTGGTTTCTTGGCGAGTCGGCCAAACGACTTTACGAATTTCGGTGCGAGCTTCCTTTACCAGAACCGCGAAAGACTTGCCTTTGGCAGTCTGCAGACCTACAAAGGCAGCTACAGCAGCGAGGGCGAGCAAAGCGAGTACGCGGTACAGGATCGGCGAAGCAGAATAGTACTGATTGCCAACAACGCCTACGACCACCAATGCGACTACAGCGAGCCACTTGACCAGATCGAAACGAGAGCTTTGAGCTTCAGCCTTAGGAGTCATCTATGAAGATCCTGTGAAAAGAAAGCCAGATACACCACGTGAATCTGGCAGGTCAGGAGGGAATCGAACCCCCAACCTACGGTTTTGGAGACCGTCGCTCTGCCAATTGAGCTACTGACCTAAAACAAAATCAGGCCGACCATTATGCAGACCTGAAAAAGACTTTACAACAGCCAACCCCTAGAGACTTGAAACCAACCGGCGAAAACGCCCGCCACAACAGAATCAAGCCGAGATAGCCGTTAAAACAAAGGCAGATATTTTCATATCTGCCTTGTTATATGGAGCTCTTGAGCGGATTTGAACCGCTGACCTCACCCTTACCAAGGGTGTGCTCTACCAACTGAGCTACAAGAGCAAAATACACTGCACAACCTGCAAACTTGGAGCGGGTAGCGGGAATCGAACCCGCATCATCAGCTTGGAAGGCTGAGGTTCTACCACTAAACTATACCCGCGGAGCTTGCAGCTCACGCTAAAAATGGTGGAGGGGGAAGGATTCGAACCTTCGAAGTCGTAGACGTCAGATTTACAGTCTGATCCCTTTGGCCGCTCGGGAACCCCTCCTAAGCGAGCCGGCATTCTACATCACGCCGACCTTCTGTCAAGCATTTTCTCATTAAAAATATGAGGTTAGCTGCGTTGACCTTCGTTTCACACTGTAGACCTTAAAGATCTTCACTGCGAAGCGGGCGCCATTCTATGCAAACTATTCGAGAGTTGCAATGCCTTCGCACAGCATTATTTTATGTTTTAACTCATTGAATTCCTTAGCAAGGTTTTCAAACGGCAGATCCTCAGCCAGGCGCCGACTCTCAGGAGCCACACGAAGCCAGTAACCGGACGCCTCAGGTGTGCTCAACAGTTGAACCTTGACCTTTATATCCAGGCTTGTGAGGCGCTGCTCAAGCGACTGTGCCTGGCGCTGGTCGGCAAATCCGCCGATGTATAAGCACGTATTCTGAGCCTCGGACGCTTTTGCTCGATCACGCCGGGAGACCGAATCCGAGGACTCGCTTAGCAGCCGAATATCCTGCTGAGGGCCACGATACAGACTCAGAGGCGTGACATCCTTGGCGCGCAACGGCGCCTCTTGCTGATGCCAAACGTAATAGAAGGCATTGAGAACGAGTAAAAGTAAAAACAGCCAACGCATAAACACCTCAGGACAATGGACACGCCATGGCCAGACCAACGAAAACCAGGTCCGGGACCAACCGCGCCTGCGGCACGCCATCCGAGACCAGATCAGCATCCCCTCCCGTGAGGAATACGGTGAAATCATCGCCCCAGAAGCTTCGGGCCAACTCGAGTTGGGTCAACACGAACCCCCTAAGCATCAGTGTACAACCACGCTCGACAGCCTCCGCGGTCGTGCGACCGGGGGAGAGCCGCTCCAGGGCACGCTCAGCCGCCGCGTCGTCATAGCGTATCTTGCGAGTATGCGTTCGCAACTGGTTGCGCATCAACGGCATGCCGGGGCAAATGAAGCCTCCCAAGTGCTGGCCGTCCGCCGCGATGAAATCGGCGGTGGCCGCGGTACCAAAATCGAGTACCAGGCACGCGCCCGAAGCCAGCTTGAAGCCACCCAGCATCGCCAACCAGCGATCAAGACCAAGACGCTCGAAGTCTTCGTAGCCATTGCGCACTCCAGCCATCTCACGCGCGGAGACAGCACAGGAGACGGTAACACCGAAAGCTCCACGCAAAGCCTCGACCAGCTTATTAGTCTCCTCTGAAGCCCGAACACTCACCAACCGGCAACGTGCCAACGACAGGCCTGGTAGCGCTGCCAGGCTTTCAATCAATGCGAGATCCGAACCCACAACACCTTCGGCGCAAGCTTTCGCCTGATCCGACTCAAGTACGCGCCACTTGATAAAGCTATTCCCACAGTCGAGCTCAAGAATCATCACGCAACCTCAGGCTTAGCTCACCACCGCTATATATTTTTTCAACACCATCGACGCTCAAACGCAACGCACCCTGGCGGTCGACACCCAGAACCACCCCGTCAACCTGATTGACTCCAGCAATGAGGGACACCGCCCTGCCCTGCCATAAGTGATTCTGCTCCCACTCCTCCTGAAGCGCCGCAAAGCCGGAGGCAGCGTGTCGCTCCAAGTAACGTTGCAACTGCAGCCCCAGGCGCGCCACCACTAGATTACGATCTACGGGAGAGCCCGTTTCAAGCTGCACTGACGTCCACTGCTGATCGATTGCCGCGACTTTCTGCATATTTACGTTGATGCCGATCCCGAGCACAACGTGACAGATATCAGCAGGATCGCCGACCAACTCCAGCAGGATACCGGCAATTTTTTTCTGTCCCACCAGGACGTCATTTGGCCATTTCAAGGCAGCCCCCTGCACACCCGACTCGCGTAAGGCCTGCATGACCGCAAGCCCCACAACCAGACTCAGCCCCTCTAGCTGCCGCAGACCACCCTCGATGCGCAGCACGAGACTGTAATACACATTCTGAGCGAACGGACTGACCCACTTGCGCCCCCGTCGACCTCTCCCGGCGCTCTGTTGCTCGGCGAGCACGAGGAATGGTGCCGCCCCCCCCGCATCGACAAGGCGCAAAGCTTCAGCATTGGTGGAGTCAATGGAATCAGATATGTGAACAGGCCATGCCAGAGAAGGCGCCTTCAGCGCAATGTCTTCAGCATTTAAGAACACCAGCGGCGATGCCAACTGGTACCCCCTGCCACGCACTTTGTGGATGGGCAGGTTTAACTCAGCCTCAAGGTGCTGAAGCTGCTTCCATACAGCACTGCGACTGACGCCCAGGGCGGCGCCTAGCGCTTCCCCAGAGTGGAATCGACCATCTTTCAGAAGTTTTAACAACGTCAGCATGCAAGCATCGCCTCACAATGAGGCACGCATGATAGCCATGCGAAGGGTCATTGCATAGAAAGGCCGGGCCTTAGCACTGAAGGCCGCCGCGATGAGCCTCTTCGTACTTTCCGAACGCCCAAAACAAAACCCCTGTCTGCGTAAGCAAACAGGGGTTTCGGAATTTAATCTTGACAATGACCTACTCTCACATGGGGAAACCCCACACTACCATCGGCGATGCATCGTTTCACTACTGAGTTCGGGATGGGATCAGGTGGTTCCAATGCTCTATGGTCGTCAAGAAATTCGGGTACTGACTCGTGACCTGATGGCCTCGCTTCAGCAAATTGGGTACGTGATAGCAATCGGTGTTTTGTGAGATTCGAACTTTCGGTTCATTTCGTCTTCACACACCGCAATCTGGCCTTTCGACGCAAATTGCTTGGGTGTTATATGGTCAAGCCTCACGGGCAATTAGTATTGGTTAGCTCAACGCCTCACAGCGCTTACACACCCAACCTATCAACGTCGTAGTCTTCGACGGCCCTTCAGGGGACTCAAGGTCCCAGTGAGATCTCATCTTGAGGCTAGTTTCCCGCTTAGATGCTTTCAGCGGTTATCTATTCCGAACATAGCTACCCGGCAATGCCACTGGCGTGACAACCGGAACACCAGAGGTTCGTCCACTCCGGTCCTCTCGTACTAGGAGCAGCCCCTCTCAAATCTCAAACGTCCACGGCAGATAGGGACCGAACTGTCTCACGACGTTCTAAACCCAGCTCGCGTACCACTTTAAATGGCGAACAGCCATACCCTTGGGACCGGCTTCAGCCCCAGGATGTGATGAGCCGACATCGAGGTGCCAAACACCGCCGTCGATATGAACTCTTGGGCGGTATCAGCCTGTTATCCCCGGAGTACCTTTTATCCGTTGAGCGATGGCCCTTCCATACAGAACCACCGGATCACTAAGACCTACTTTCGTACCTGCTCGACGTGTCTGTCTCGCAGTCAAGCGCGCTTTTGCCTTTATACTCTACGACCGATTTCCGACCGGTCTGAGCGCACCTTCGTACTCCTCCGTTACTCTTTAGGAGGAGACCGCCCCAGTCAAACTACCCACCATACACTGTCCTCGATCCGGATAACGGACCTGAGTTAGAACCTCAAAGTTGCCAGGGTGGTATTTCAAGGTTGGCTCCACGCGAACTGGCGTCCACGCTTCAAAGCCTCCCACCTATCCTACACAAGCAAATTCAAAGTCCAGTGCAAAGCTATAGTAAAGGTTCACGGGGTCTTTCCGTCTAGCCGCGGATACACTGCATCTTCACAGCGATTTCAATTTCACTGAGTCTCGGGTGGAGACAGCGCCGCCATCGTTACGCCATTCGTGCAGGTCGGAACTTACCCGACAAGGAATTTCGCTACCTTAGGACCGTTATAGTTACGGCCGCCGTTTACCGGGGCTTCGATCAAGAGCTTCGCGTTAGCTAACCCCATCAATTAACCTTCCGGCACCGGGCAGGCGTCACACCCTATACGTCCACTTTCGTGTTTGCAGAGTGCTGTGTTTTTAATAAACAGTCGCAGCGGCCTGGTATCTTCGACCGGCATGGGCTTACGGAGCAAGTCCTTCACCCTCACCGGCGCACCTTCTCCCGAAGTTACGGTGCCATTTTGCCTAGTTCCTTCACCCGAGTTCTCTCAAGCGCCTTGGTATTCTCTACCCAACCACCTGTGTCGGTTTGGGGTACGGTTCCTGGTTACCTGAAGCTTAGAAGCTTTTCTTGGAAGCATGGCATCAACCACTTCGTCATCTAAAAGATAACTCGTCATCAGCTCTCGGCCTTAAGATCCCGGATTTACCTAAGATCTCAGCCTACCACCTTAAACTTGGACAACCAACGCCAAGCTGGCCTAGCCTTCTCCGTCCCTCCATCGCAATAACCAGAAGTACAGGAATATTAACCTGTTTTCCATCGACTACGCTTTTCAGCCTCGCCTTAGGGACCGACTAACCCTGCGTCGATTAACGTTGCGCAGGAAACCTTGGTCTTTCGGCGTGGGTGTTTTTCACACCCATTATCGTTACTCATGTCAGCATTCGCACTTCTGATACCTCCAGCAAGCTTCTCAACTCACCTTCACAGGCTTACAGAACGCTCCTCTACCGCATCACCTAAGTGATACCCGTAGCTTCGGTGTATGGTTTGAGCCCCGTTACATCTTCCGCGCAGGCCGACTCGACTAGTGAGCTATTACGCTTTCTTTAAAGGGTGGCTGCTTCTAAGCCAACCTCCTAGCTGTCTAAGCCTTCCCACATCGTTTCCCACTTAACCATAACTTTGGGACCTTAGCTGACGGTCTGGGTTGTTTCCCTTTTCACGACGGACGTTAGCACCCGCCGTGTGTCTCCCATGCTCGGCACTTGTAGGTATTCGGAGTTTGCATCGGTTTGGTAAGTCGGGATGACCCCCTAGCCGAAACAGTGCTCTACCCCCTACAGTGATACATGAGGCGCTACCTAAATAGCTTTCGAGGAGAACCAGCTATCTCCGAGCTTGATTAGCCTTTCACTCCGATCCACAGGTCATCCGCTAACTTTTCAACGGTAGTCGGTTCGGTCCTCCAGTTAGTGTTACCCAACCTTCAACCTGCCCATGGATAGATCGCCCGGTTTCGGGTCTATTCCCAGCGACTAGACGCCCTATTAAGACTCGCTTTCGCTACGCCTCCCCTATTCGGTTAAGCTCGCCACTGAAAATAAGTCGCTGACCCATTATACAAAAGGTACGCAGTCACAGAACAAAGTCTGCTCCCACTGCTTGTACGCATACGGTTTCAGGATCTATTTCACTCCCCTCTCCGGGGTTCTTTTCGCCTTTCCCTCACGGTACTAGTTCACTATCGGTCAGTCAGTAGTATTTAGCCTTGGAGGATGGTCCCCCCATATTCAGACAAAGTTTCTCGTGCTCCGTCCTACTCGATTTCATGACTAAGAGATTTTCGCGTACAGGGCTATCACCCACTATGGCCGCACTTTCCAGAGCGTTCCGCTAATCTCAAAGCCAGTTAAGGGCTAGTCCCCGTTCGCTCGCCACTACTAAGGGAATCTCGGTTGATTTCTTTTCCTCAGGGTACTTAGATGTTTCAGTTCCCCTGGTTCGCCCCTTACACCTATGTATTCAGTGTAAGGTAACCATCTTATGATGGCTGGGTTCCCCCATTCAGACATCTCCGGATCAAAGTCTGTTTGCCGACTCCCCGAAGCTTTTCGCAGGCTACCACGTCTTTCATCGCCTCTGACTGCCAAGGCATCCACCGTATGCGCTTCTTCACTTGACCATATAACCCCAAGCAATCTGGTTATACTGTGAAGACGACATTCGCCGAAAATTCGATACTCTCAATTAAGAGAACTCACAAATTTTACCTTAGCCTGATCCGTTACCAGTGAAAGTAACGTTCAGTCTATCTTTCTATCACATACCCAAATTTTTAAAGAACGATCTAATCAAAGACTAGAAATCAACATTCACCATCATCACGATGGAATGCTCATTTC
>NZ_CP176771.1:1365000-5332500 GCF_046605395.1 Pseudomonas sp. MPB23
CCAGAACCCAAGAGGTCGCGCGCAACCGCCGAGTTCTTCACCAAGCCTGCCTTATTAAGGACAGCCGCGATCGGCATCGCCTCTGCAGCAGTCAGCTCGATCTCCGGCAGATCATCCGGCAGCTCACCTTCCTTCATCCGGTTGCCCGCCGCACGGTGAGCACTAGCCGCAGCCTCCTCGCCATGGAAACGCGCAACAATCTCTTCAGCCAGCTTGATCTTCACGTCACGAGGATTGGCACCCGCCTCGACATCCGCACGCAGCGCATTGATTTCGTCCATCGAGCGGAAACTCAACAGCTCGAAGTAACGCCACATCAGCGCATCCGGAATCGAAACCAGCTTGCCGTACATCACGCCTGGAGCTTCCTGGATACCGACATAGTTACCCAGCGACTTGGACATCTTCTTGACGCCATCCAACCCTTCCAGCAGTGGCATCGTCAGAATGCACTGAGCCTCCTGCCCATACGCACGCTGCAACTCGCGCCCCATCAGAAGATTGAACTTCTGATCGGTGCCGCCCAACTCAACGTCAGCGCGTAAAGCCACCGAGTCATAGCCCTGGACCAGCGGGTACAGGAACTCATGAATAGCGATAGGCTGATTGGTGGAATAACGCTTGTCGAAGTCATCGCGCTCTAGCATGCGCGCTACGGTGTACTGAGAGGTCAGACGAATGAAGTCCGCCGGCCCCATCTTGTCCATCCAGGTGGAGTTGAACGCCACCTCGGTCTTGGCCGGATCGAGAATCTTGAACACCTGGGCCTTGTAGGTCTCGGCATTATCGAGAACCTGCTCGCGGGTCAGCGGCGGACGCGTAGCGCTCTTGCCGCTTGGATCTCCGATCATCCCGGTGAAATCTCCTATAAGGAAGATCACCTGATGCCCCAGGTCCTGGAACTGGCGCAACTTATTGATAAGCACGGTATGACCCAGGTGCAGATCCGGCGCAGTCGGATCAAAGCCGGCCTTGATACGCAGGGGCTGGCCACGCTTGAGCTTTTCGATCAGCTCCGCCTCGACCAACAGTTCTTCCGCACCACGTTTTATCAGCGCTAACTGCTCTTCAACCGACTTCATAACAGACCCGCAAGGCTCAGATTCAAAAGGGAACCAACCATACAAGATCAGGGACTAATTACAAGTTTTGCCCTGCGCACGGACACCATTCAGCAAGCCTAACGTTCGCAAGCTTGCGCGACAGATGATTTGGTTATATTTTATACAGTTATTTCATCTTCATCATGTCATTCATCTTTTCCATTTCATCTTCAAAGTCAAAATTACCTATGACCACAGAACCGTCTAAAGCGCCGCCGCTTTACCCAAAGACCCACCTGCTCGCTGCAAGTGGTATCGCCGCCCTTTTGAGCCTGGCACTCCTGGTATTCCCTTCCAGTGACGTAGAAGCCAAACGAACATCCCTGAGCCTTGACCTGGAAAGTCCCGCAGAACAACTGACACAAGATCAAGACGCTTCCGACGCGCAACAAGCCACAAATGCCCCCGTCGATTCGCCGTTCGCCCAAATCGAAAGCGCCCCCGACGAGACCGGCCAAACCGCCCAGCAGCAGCCTGCACCTGCGGTAGCGCTGGCAAAGAACCCTCAACATCGAGAGGTGGTCGTCGGCAAGGGCGATACGCTTTCCACACTGTTTGAAAAGGTTGGCCTGCCTGCCACCACAGTTAATGAGGTCTTGGCCAGCGATAAACAAGCCAAGCAATTCACCCAGCTCAAGCGCGGTCAAAAACTCGAATTCGAACTGACCCCCGACGGCCAGTTGAACAACCTGCACAGCAACATCAGCGATCTGGAAAGCATCACCCTGACCAAAGGCGCCAAGGGCTTTGCGTTCAATCGCATCATCACCAAGCCGGTGATGCGCTCCGCCTATGTACATGGCGTTATCAACAGCTCGCTGTCGCAATCGGCTGCCCGCGCAGGCTTGTCCCACAGCATGACCATGGACATGGCCAGCGTGTTTGGCTACGACATCGACTTCGCCCAGGACATCCGCCAGGGTGACGAATTCGATGTGATCTATGAGCAGAAGGTCGCCAACGGCAAAGTGGTCGGCACCGGCAATATCCTTTCCGCACGCTTTACCAACCGTGGCAAGACCTACACCGCCGTGCGATACACCAACAAACAAGGCAACAGCAGTTACTACACCGCTGATGGCAACAGCATGCGCAAGGCCTTTATCCGCACACCTGTGGATTTCGCCCGCATCAGCTCGCGTTTCTCCATGGGTCGCAAGCACCCAATCCTGAACAAGATCCGCGCCCACAAAGGCGTCGACTATGCGGCCCCGCGCGGCACGCCCATCAAGGCAGCAGGCGATGGCAAAGTGCTGCTAGCCGGACGCCGTGGCGGTTATGGCAACACCGTGATCATCCAGCACGGCAACACCTACCGCACGCTGTATGGCCACATGCAAGGGTTCGCCAAAGGCGTGCAGACCGGCGGCAATGTGAAGCAGGGCCAGGTGATCGGTTACATCGGCACCACGGGCCTGTCCACCGGACCACACTTGCATTATGAGTTCCAGGTCAATGGTGTACACGTCGACCCACTGGGTCAGAAACTGCCGATGGCAGACCCGATCGCCAAAGCCGAACGTGCGCGTTTCATGCAGCAGAGCCAGCCATTGATGGCACGCATGGATCAGGAGCGCTCCACCCTGCTGGCTTCGGCGAAGCGTTAAGGTATGCCGCTCTATATAGGCGTAATGTCCGGGACCAGTCTCGATGGCCTGGATATCGCCCTGATTGAACAAGACGCGGCGATCAAGCTGATCGCCACTCACTACATCCCCATGCCAAACAGCCTGCGCATGGAACTCCTCGGCCTGTGCGCCAGCGGCCCGGATGAGATCGCCCGTTCGGCAATGGCCCAGCAGCACTGGGTGACACTCGCCGCCCAAGGCATCCATGCCCTGCTCGACCAGCACCACCTCAAGCCGCAGGACATTCGCGCGATCGGCAGCCATGGGCAGACCATCCGCCATGAACCAGCACGCGGCTTCACCGTACAGATTGGCAATCCTGCCTTGCTCACCGAATTGACCGGCATCACCGTGGTCAGCGACTTCCGCAGTCGCGACGTTGCCGCAGGTGGCCAGGGTGCACCGTTGGTGCCGGCCTTTCATGAAGCACTGTTTGACGAACGCAGCGGGAATCGCGCGGTATTGAATGTCGGAGGTTTCAGCAATCTCAGCCTGATCGAGACCGACAAGCCCGTAGCCGGCTTCGACTGCGGCCCGGGCAATGTCCTGCTGGATGCCTGGATTCACCAACAGCGCGGCGAACACTTTGATCGCGAGGGTCAGTGGGCCGCCAGCGGCAAAGTAGAACCTCAATTGCTCAACGCGCTGCTCAGCGATCCCTTCTTCTTGACCAAAGGCCCAAAAAGCACTGGACGCGAAGTGTTCAATCTAGGTTGGCTGCAACAGCACCTGGCGCGCCTGCCCGCTTTCGCCCCCCAGGACATCCAGGCCACTCTGCTGGAGCTGACAGCCCTGACCATTGTCGAGTCGCTGCAAACCGCCCAACCCCTGACAGAGACCCTGCTTGTCTGCGGCGGCGGCGCCCATAACAGCGCACTGATGAAGCGCCTGGCCGCGCTACTGCCATCGACTCAGGTCAGCAGTACCGCTACCCACGGTGTAGACCCCGACTGGGTCGAAGCCATGGCCTTCGCCTGGCTGGCCCACTGCTGCCTTGAAGGCATCGCCACCAACCGCCCGAGCGTCACCGGCGCACGCGGGCTGCGGGTGCTGGGCGCAATCTATCCGGCTTAAAATCCAGACAGCAAAACGCCGCTTGGCCGATTAAAGCCAAGCGGCGCTTTTATAACCGCTACCGATCAGATCGAGAACGAAGACCCGCAACCACATGTAGTGGTGGCATTAGGGTTCTTGATCACGAAACGCGACCCCTCCAGACCTTCCTGATAATCCACCTCGGCGCCTGCCAAGTATTGGAAACTCATGGGGTCCACGACCAGGCTCACGCCCTCGCGCTCAACAATGGTGTCATCATCGGCCACTTCTTCATCGAAGGTAAAACCGTACTGAAACCCTGAACAACCGCCGCCCGTAACGAATACGCGCAGCTTCAAGCGATCATTACCCTCTTCATCGACCAGGCTCTTCACCTTGTGCGCAGCACCGTGGGTGAATTGCAAAGCCGTGGGGGTGAAGGATTCAACGCTCATGCTGATAATCTCCCGGCGTACCGCCGCCATATGCGTAATGGTCGGCATTATCCGCTTCTCCTAGAAAAGCGGTCAACTATTGTTACGGTATATCAATCTGCGCTGCCGCCATTAAAAACACAAAAGGCCCGATCGACGGGCCTTCTGCTTAACGACCGAACAGCCTTAAGGCAGCATGCCCGCGTGGGACAAGCCCAGTTTCTCATCCAGGCCAAACAGGATGTTCATGTTCTGCACCGCCTGGCCCGACGCGCCCTTGACCAGGTTATCGATCACCGACAGCACCACGACCAAGTCGCCATCCTGCGGACGGTGCACGGCGATACGACACACGTTGGCGCCACGCACACTGCGGGTTTCCGGATGGCTGCCGGCCGGCATCACGTCGACGAACGGCTCGTTGGCGTAACGCTTTTCAAACAGCGCCTGCAGATCAACCGAGCGATCAACCACCGTTGCATAGAGCGTGGAGTGAATACCACGGATCATCGGCGTCAGGTGCGGCACGAAGGTCAGGCCCACGTCCTTACCGGCGGCGCGACGCAGCCCCTGGCGGATTTCCGGCAGATGGCGATGCCCCTTTACCGCGTAGGCCTTCATGCTTTCCGACGTCTCGGAGTACAGCGAACCCACCGCAGCCCCACGACCGGCGCCGCTGACGCCAGACTTGCAGTCGGCGATCAGGCGCGAAGCATCCGCCAGCCCTGCTTCAAGCAATGGCAAGAAGCCCAACTGCGTCGCGGTCGGATAGCAACCCGGCACGGCAATCAGGCGCGCTTGCTTGATCTGCTCACGATTGACTTCAGGCAGACCGTACACGGCCTCTCCCAACAGTTCCGGAGCCCCATGAGGCTGACCGTACCATTTGGCCCACTCGTCGGCGTCCTGCAGACGGAAATCCGCCGACAGATCGATCACCTTGGTGCCCGCAGCCAGCAGCTCACCGGCCAGCGCATGGGCAACGCCGTGGGGGGTGGCAAAAAACACCACGTCACAGGCACCGAGGGTCTTGATGTCCGGCACGCTGAACGCCAGGCCGTCGTAATGGCCTCGCAGGTTCGGATACATATCGGCCACAGCCAGACCGGCCTCGGATCGGGAAGTGATGACCACCACCTCAGCTTGCGGATGCTGTGCCAACAGACGCAGCAATTCGACACCGGTGTAACCCGTGCCGCCGACGATACCGACCTTGACCATAAACCTGCCCTCAAAGAACCCACTGGAAAGCCGTCGATAATAGGGGCCGCATTGTCCTGCGACAACCGCCAACGTGACGTAAGGACGCATGAGCCACTACTATCTTCAGTTACCGTGAACCTGGGAATAACTAAAAATGCTCTATCTATGGGTCAAAGCCTTTCATATCGTCGCCATCGTGTGCTGGTTTGCCGGGCTGTTCTACCTGCCGCGCCTGTTCGTCTACCACGCACAAAGCGAGGACACAGTGAGCAAGGAGCGTTTCAGCGTGATGGAGCGCAAGTTGTATCGCGGCATCATGGGGCCGGCGATGATTGCCACCCTGGTGTTCGGCATCTGGCTGATTGCCCTGAACCCCAGCATTTTCCAATCGGGCGCCTGGATTCACGCCAAGCTCACCCTAGTGGTGTTCCTTATCGGCTACCACCACATGTGCGGCGCGCAGGTAAAACGTTTTGCCCGTGGCGAAAACACCCGCAGCCATGTCTTTTATCGCTGGTTCAATGAAGTCCCGGTTCTAATATTGCTGGCTATCGTAATTTTGGTCGTGGTCAAACCGTTCTAACGTCAATGACTCGGGGTACCTCCAATGTCGCTGCCCGCTCTGCTTGAACAACGTCTGCGCCTGCCCGTCGTGGCTGCGCCGATGTTCCTGATTTCCAATCCACAGCTAGTCCTGGCGTGCTGCCGCAATGGCGTGGTCGGGAGTTTCCCGGCGCTGAACCAGCGCGAAAGCAGTGGTTTCAAAGCCTGGCTGGAGGAAATCGAAACGGGCCTCGCGCAGTTGGAGAATCCCGCGCCCTATGCCGTCAATTTGATCGTGCACAACAGCAACCCACGACTGGAGGCCGACCTGGCGATCTGCGTCGAGCACAAAGTACCGATCGTGATCACCAGCCTCGGTGCAGTGAAAGAGTTGGTGGACGCCGTACACAGCTATGGCGGCCTGGTTTTCCATGACGTCACCACTCGGCGCCATGCTGAAAAAGCCGCTGAAGCCGGTGTGGATGGCTTGATCGCCGTGGCCGCTGGCGCCGGGGGACATGCCGGCACTTGGAGCCCCTTCTCGCTGGTGGCCGAAATTCGCCAATTCTTCGATAAAACCCTGCTGCTTGCCGGCTGCCTCAACCATGGGCACGAAATCCTCTCCGCCCAGTTGCTCGGCGCAGACCTGGCCTATCTCGGTACGCGCTTTATCGCGACCGCCGAAAGCCATGCCCCGGATGCATATAAGGAGATGCTGCTCACATCGCGCGCCGCCGACATCGTGCACACTCCGGCCGTCTCTGGCGTACCCGCAAGTTTTATGCGCCAGAGCTTGGAAAACGCCGGTTTCGACATCAAGACACTACAAGACAAAGGCGAGATCGATTTCGGTTCCAAGCTCAAGCCATTGAGCGACGAAGCCAAGGCCTGGAAGACCGTATGGTCTGCCGGCCAGGGCGTTGGCGAGATTAATGATTTGCCCCGCGTCGATGAACTCGTTGCCCGCCTGGATGCCGAATACCGCAAGGCGCTCGAGCACGCGATACAATTACGCTGGCCACGCTGACTCAAACGCAAGGCCTGCCTATTGAGCAAGCCCACACTACCTCCCTGAACAAGTGACAAGGATGCCTGCATGAGCGACAACCGTTTCAAGATTGTGTTTGATGGAGCCTTGCTCCCAGGCGTCGAAAGCACCACGGCGAAACTGAACCTGGCCGAGCTGTTCAAAAGCGAAGTCGACGCCATCGAGAAGCTTTTTACGGGCCGCACGGTCGCTCTGAAGCGCGACTTATCCCGCCCCGATGCAGAAACCTACCTCACCGCACTGAAAAACGCCGGGGTCGATGCTCGTATCGAACCTGAACAACCCGTGGCCTTCAGCCTTGCCGAAACCCACGAGACCGACTCCAGTGACTCTGGGTTCTCACGCACCGACGCCTCGCCCTATGCACCGCCGCGCTCCCCCGTAGGTGACGACCTGCCGGAGTATTCCACGCTTAATGTATTCACCATCGTTGGGCGCATCGGGCGTTTGCGGTACCTGGCGTGGACGCTTGTATTGACCGTCGCAATGCTCGTTGCCTCCGGCATCATCGCCACTGCGAGCTTTGCAGTAGCGACCGCTTCGCCGACGGCAGGCGTCATTTTGGGTTCACTGCTGGGCTTTGCATTGTTCGTCGCGATGGTCTGGGTCAGCGT
Source organism: Pseudomonas sp. MPB23 (assembly GCF_046605395.1). Lineage (NCBI taxonomy): Bacteria > Pseudomonadati > Pseudomonadota > Gammaproteobacteria > Pseudomonadales > Pseudomonadaceae > Pseudomonas > Pseudomonas sp. MPB23. Next base: position 1,372,609 of record NZ_CP176771.1, read on the forward strand.
GCAGATCGGTGTACAACGCCTGCACGACCTGGGCTGGTCAGGCTGGCTGTACTTGCTGAACCTGGTGCCGCTGGTGAACAGTATTTTCCCGCTGCTGCTGCTGGTATTGCCCGGCAACGCCGGCGCAAACCAGTACGGCGCACCACCACCACGCAACTCCACCGCGGTGAAGGTCCTGGCGTCGCTATGGCTCGCGTTTATCCCATTGATGCTCATCATTGTGATGACTTTGGGTATGAACGGCTACCTGGACCAACTCGAAGCCAACGTCGACAGCAGCTATGAAAGCAGCTCTCTCAACGCCGACCAGGACGTCGACCAAAGCGTGATCGTCGAAGAAGAAGACGCGCAAAGTGCTGACGATGCGGCCGAACCTGTAGACTCTCCAGAACAGTGAAGAAACGCCCGCCGCCTGTGATGCCTATATCACTGGCGCGGCGGCGTTGCGATGGAGAAAGGCATGACCCGTTACGCTCTGATCACCGGCGCCTCCAGCGGCATCGGCCTGGCCCTGGCCGAAGCCCTGGCCCGACGTGGCCGCAGTTTGATTCTGGTAGCCCGCCAGCGTGATCAGTTGGAAAGCATTGCAATTGAATTGACTCAACGCTTCGGCGTCGAGGTGCTGTTTCGGGCCTGTGATCTGGGCGAACCTCTGCGCTTGTCCGGGTTCCTGCTGGAGCTCGAAGAAGGCGAACGCCAGATCGATTTGCTGGTCAATTGCGCCGGCATCGGCACCAGTGGCCCCTTCCTCGCACAGGACTGGATGACCGAGCAGGACCTGATCGAAGTCAACATCCTAGCCCTTACCCGTATGTGTCATGCCCTGGGCAATGCCATGGCGTTGCATGGCGGCGGGCAAATCCTCAATGTCGCGTCGGTCGCTGCGTTCCAGCCCGGTCCGTGGATGAGCAGCTACTACGCCAGCAAGGCCTATGTGCTGCACTTCTCCGAAGGCCTGCGCGAAGAATTGAAAACCTGTGGCATCAAGGTCTCGGTGCTCTGCCCCGGCCCGACACGCACCGCCTTCTACGGCACCGCGCAGATGGACACCGCCAAGCTCGAGCGCACTGACAAACTGATGAGCCCGGAAGAAGTGGCGCTCTATACGGTACGCGCCCTCGAACGGAACAAAGCCATCATCATTCCCGGTCGACGCAACCGCTGGATGGCCTTCAGCCCGCGTTTGAGCCCACGCTGGCTGACCCGCAAGATTGCCGGCGCCATCAATAAGGCCTATTGCCCGCGCTGACCGGCTGAGTACACTCACCCTGCACATTCACCATGGAGAAACAGCTTTGGATACTCTGTTCACCAAGATCATCAACAGAGAAATACCTGCGAAGATCATCTATGAAGATGACCAGGTCCTCGCCTTCCACGATATCGCCCCGCAAGCGCCGGTACATTTTCTGGTTATCCCGAAAAAACCGATCCGCACCCTGAATGATCTGACCGAGGACGACAAAACCCTGGCTGGGCATATCCTGTTCACCGCTCAGCGCCTAGCCCTGGAACTGGGCTGCGAGAAGGGCTTTCGCGTAGTGATGAACTGTAATGAAGAGGGTGGACAGACCGTTTACCACATCCATATGCATGTGCTGGGTCAGCGCCAGATGAACTGGCCGCCGGGCTGATACCCCTGATACTCGGGTCGCCGGCCCCGGCATGCGACCCTAGGCCTTTGACTCAGCGCAAACGCTTCGCCCTCTCTTGCGGTAAACTGGCCGCCGAGATTCTTCCCGGAGGTCAGCATGACTACCCAACGTCACTACTCGCCGATTGACCGTCTGTTGCTGCAAGCCGATACGGCCATGCGCACGCTGCTGCCCTTCAGCGGCCAGCCCTATCGCCCATCGCCTGCCATCGTGCAGCCCGACGCCCAGATGAGCGAGGCCGATACCCGCCACGTCGCGGGCCTCATGCGCATCAACCACACTGGCGAAGTCTGCGCCCAGGCGCTGTATCAAGGCCAGGCCCTGACCGCCAAGCTGCCTCAGGTACGCGCAGCGATGGAGCACGCAGCCGAGGAAGAAATCGACCACCTGGCGTGGTGCGAGCAACGCATCCGCCAACTGGGCAGCCACCCAAGCGTACTGAACCCGCTGTTTTATGGTTTGTCGTTTGGAATCGGTGCCGCCGCCGGCCTGATCAGCGATAAGGTCAGCCTCGGTTTTGTCGCAGCCACCGAACATCAGGTCTGCAAGCACCTCGATGAGCACTTGGAGCAACTGCCGGCCGGAGACGAAAAGTCCCGTGCCATTCTTGAGCAGATGCGTATCGACGAAGAACACCACGCAGAAAGCGCCTTGGATGCCGGTGGTTTCCGCTTTCCGGCGCCGGTGAGGTTTGGCATGAGCCTGCTGGCCAAGGTCATGACCAAAAGCACCTACCGAATCTGAAGCCACTGCAGGAGCGAGCTTGCTCGCGAAAAACCTCAACGATGACGCGTTTATCCAGAATGCCCGCGTTGTCCTTACGTTCTTCGCGAGCAAACTCGCTGCTACAAGAATCGTCTAGCGATCAACCCAGCTCGATGATTTCGTAATCATGGGTGATGGCCACACCGGCTGCGCCCAACATGATCGACGCCGAGCAATACTTTTCGGCCGACAGCTCGATGGCCCGCTTGACCTGAGCCTCTTTCAGCCCCCGCCCCTTCACCACGAAATGCATGTGGATCTTGGTAAACACCTTGGGATCTTCAGTGGCCCGCTCGGCTTCCAGGAAAGCTTCACAGCTTTCCACGGCCTGACGGGACTTCTTGAGGATGCTGACCACGTCGAAATTGCTGCAACCGCCGACACCGAGCAGAAGCATTTCCATCGGGCGTACGCCCAGGTTACGGCCACCGGCTTCCGGCGGGCCGTCCATGACCACCACATGGCCACTGCCCGACTCACCGAGGAACATGGCTTCGCCCGCCCATTGGATGCGTGCCTTCATCGCCCAGACTCCACTGTAAAAAAAGGGTTGCCAGCTTAGCACAGGGACGGATCACCACAGCGTTTCCCATCGGAGCGATCAACGACAGGCACTCACCTGTAAATTCGCTGATCGAGACAGAATGTGTCTGTTAAGCTGGCGCCAAATCAGTGGCGCATTGCCACTCTTTTTGTGCAGCGTGTATCAATAACGATACCAATGAATACAATAACGCCAACTACCTCGCTCCACCTTTTCGGGATACAACCATGGTTGCGCTGATTCCCACACCCAAGATCAAAAATCTCGACAAGTTGTTGATGCACTGCCAGCGTCGGCGTCATCCGGCCAAGCACAACATCATCTGTGCCGGCGAGCGCTCCGAAACCCTGTTCTTCATCATCAAAGGCTCGGTCACTATCCTGATCGAGGATGAAGACGGCCGTGAAATGATCATTGCCTACCTGAACACCGGCGATTTCTTTGGGGAATTGGGCCTGTTTGAACAAGCCGGCAAGGAGCAAGAGCGCAGCGCCTGGGTCCGCACCAAGATCGAGTGCGAGGTGGCCGAGATCAGTTACGCGAAATTCCGCGAATTGGCCCAGCAGGATCCCGATATCCTTTATGCCTTGAGCGGCCAAATTGCCCAGCGCCTGCGCGACACCACGCGCAAGGTCGGCGATCTGGCATTCTTTGACGTCACCGGCCGCGTGGCCCGCTGCCTGCTGGAGTTGTGCAAACAGCCCGATGCCATGACCCATCCCGACGGGATGCAAATCAAGGTTACACGCCAGGAGATCGGACGCATTGTCGGCTGTTCAAGGGAGATGGTCGGCCGCGTGCTCAAGGATCTGGAAGAGCGCAACCTGGTCAACGTCAAAGGCAAGACGATGGTGGTGTTCGGTACCCGTTAAACCGGCAGGAAGCCGTCAAGCATGTGACGGTACAACGTGTCGAGGCGGCTGATCGCATCCGGGGCGGGAAAGGCTTCGTGCAAGGCGATATGGCTGTCGGCACGAACGCGCTGCTCGAGACCGCAGGCCTCATTGAAGCGATTGACCGCCGCGATCAATGCTTCGCGATCGTTATCCAGCAACAACGCACCGTGCACCAACCCCACCGCGCGGCCACCGCTTTGCCGCCAGCGCTGGGCAGTGCCGACCATTTTGCGACCATTGAGATTGACGTTATAGCGACCGTCGCAGAATGCACCGTCGATTTCCCCGACCGAAGCATCACCGCCCAACTCGATCAACAGATCGCAGATCGGCTGACAAAGCCGCTGGTAACCGGTTTCGATCCGCCCTTGATCGCCTTCACTGCGAGGCGGCGCGTAAACCAGGGCGATATTCACCGTGGCGCTCGACTGCGGCACCGGCTCACCACCGGTTTCACGCAGTAACACCGGCCAACCGGCATCCGCCGAGACCTGGCTGGCGCGCTCGAACGCTGGCAACCGGCTCAAACGACGCGGCATCACCAACGCTTGGTCACTGGGCTGCCAGAACAGCAGCCCGAACGCCTGCTCACCCGCGCAAACGGCAGCCAGCAACGCCTGCTCGGCGGCAAGCCCTGCTTCGACGGTCATTGCCACCGGCTGCATCATCATCAGTCCAGGGTCGAACCGCTGACAGCCACGCCACGCTCCGGGAAGAACAGGCGCTGCAGTTCCGCCCCTGGGTTTTCGGCGCGCATGAAGGTCTCGCCGACCAGGAATGAATACACCCCACTGATTTCCATCAGCTCCACATCGGCACGATTGACGATGCCACTCTCGGTGATCACCAGACGATCGCGCGGAATGCGCGGCAGCAGGTCGAGGGTGTTTTCCAGACTGACTTCAAAGGTGTGCAGGTTACGGTTATTCACGCCGACCAACGGTGTGTCGAGGGTCTTCAGTGCTCGCTCCAGCTCATCGCCATCGTGCACTTCCACCAGCACATCCAGGCCGACGCTCTTGGCCACGGCCGCCAGCTCGGCCATCTTCACGTCATCCAGTGCGGAGACGATCAGCAGCACGCAGTCGGCACCCAAGGCACGGGCTTCGACGATCTGGTACGGATCGACCATGAAATCCTTGCGGATCACCGGCAACTTGCACGCGGCACGTGCCTGCTGCAGGAACAGGTCGGAACCCTGGAAGAAGTCGATATCGGTCAGCACAGACAGGCAAGTCGCGCCGCCCTTCTCATAGCTGACGGCGATCTCGGCCGGTACGAAGTTCTCGCGGATCACGCCTTTGCTCGGCGAGGCCTTCTTGACCTCAGCGATCACGGCCGGCTGCTTGAGCTTGGCCTGGGCGATCAAGGCATTGGCGAAACCGCGCGGCGCCGCGGCGATTTTCGCCTGTGCCTCCAGCTCGGCCAGGCTCACACGGGCACGGCGCTCGGCGACTTCTTCGGCCTTGCGAGCCAGGATTTTTTCCAAAACGGTCGGTACACTCATCCTTCATTCTCCATCTTGAATACTGCGGTGAATGCTCCCAGTTCTTCGAGCTTTTCACGAGCCAGCCCCGTGTGCAGCGCATCGTGGGCCAATTCGACACCTTCCTTGAGACTATAGGCGTGATCGGCCGCGAAAAGTGCCGCGCCAGCATTCAGAACAATCATTTCCGCGGCTTTTTGACCGTTCTCAGTCTTGCGACGCCCCAAGGCATCGCGAATCAGTTCCAGTGAAGCCGCCGGGCTTTCCACGGCCAGGCCATGCAGGCTCTGGCTCTTCATACCCAGGTCTTCGGGCTCGACCCAGTATTCGGTGATCTGGTCATTCTTCAACTCCGCTACAAAGGTCGGCGCCGCGAGGCTGAATTCGTCCAAGCCATCCTTGGAATGCACCACCAGCACGTGCTTGCTGCCCAGGCGTTGCAAAACTTCCGCCAACGGCCGGCACAGCGCCTGGCTGAATACGCCGACCACCTGGTGTTTAACACCGGCCGGATTCGTAAGCGGGCCGAGCATGTTGAACAGGGTGCGCAGACCGAGGTCCTTGCGCGGGCCGGCAGCGTATTTCATCGCACCATGGTGGGACTGGGCAAACATGAAGCCGATGCCGACGCTGTCGATGCAACGCGCCACCTGGACCGGCGTCAGGTTCAGGTAGATACCGGCCGCTTCCAGCAAGTCGGCACTGCCGCTTTTGCCGGACACCGCACGGTTGCCATGCTTGGCCACGGTACAACCCGCCGCCGCCACCACAAAGGAGGCCGCCGTCGACACGTTGAAAATATTCGCGCCGTCGCCGCCGGTACCGACCACATCGACCACGCCGTCGAGGGTCTTGAGCTCAACCTTGTCCGCCAACTCACGCATCACCGAAACGGCGCCGACGATCTCGTCGATGCTCTCGCTCTTCATGCGCATTGCCATCATGAACGCGCCGATCTGCGCGTCGGTGCATTGACCGGTCATGATCTCGCGCATCACATCGCTCATTTCAGCGGTGCTCAGGTCCAGATGACTGACGACACGGCCCAGGGCTGTCTTGATATCCATGAAAACTCCTTAGCGCGTGCCGCCGCTCTGCTTGAGAAAGTTGGCGAACAGCTCGTAACCCTGCTCGGTCAGAATCGACTCGGGGTGAAACTGCACCCCTTCGATATTCAGTGTCTTATGGCGCAGGCCCATGATTTCATCGACCGAGCCGTCTTCCAGTTGGGTCCAGGCGGTCACCTCAAGGCACTCGGGCAGGGTTTCGCGCTTGACCACCAGCGAGTGGTAGCGGGTCACCGTCACCGGCAACTTAAGCCCGTGAAACACGCCGACATTGTTATGGAACACGGGGCTGGTCTTGCCATGCATCACCTGTCGCGCACGCACCACGTCACCGCCAAAGGCCTGGCCGATGGATTGGTGCCCCAGGCACACGCCCAGGATCGGCAGTTTGCCGGCGAAATACTTGATCGCCTCCAGGGAAATACCTGCCTCGGTCGGCGTGCAAGGGCCCGGCGACACCACGATGCGCTCAGGGTTGAGGGCCGCGATTTCGGCCACGGTCAATTCGTCGTTGCGCACCACCTTGACCTCGGCACCGAGCTCGCCCAGGTACTGCACAACGTTGTAGGTAAAGGAGTCGTAGTTATCAATCATCAGCAACATGGGGAAACCTCAAGAATTCTTAGCCCTGGGGGGTCTGTTCAGCCAACGCCACTGCACGGAACATGGCGCGGCGCTTGTTCAGGGTTTCTTCCCATTCGAGGGCCGGCACCGAGTCGGCGACGATCCCGCCACCAGCCTGCACATGCAGTTCCCCGTCCTTGATCACCGCCGTGCGGATCGCAATGGCCGTGTCCATGTTGCCGTTCCAGGCGAAATACCCCACGGCGCCGCCGTAGACGCCACGCTTGACCGGCTCCAGCTCGTCGATGATCTCCATCGCGCGAATCTTCGGCGCGCCCGACAAGGTGCCCGCCGGCAGAATCGCCCGCAGCGCGTCCATCGCGGTCAGCCCGGCTTTCAATTCACCGGTGACGTTGGACACGATATGCATCACGTTGGAATAACGCTCGATCACCATCTTCTCGGTGAGCTTCACCGAGCCGATTTCCGACACACGCCCGGTGTCGTTGCGGCCCAGATCGATCAGCATCAGGTGCTCGGCGATTTCCTTGTCGTCGCTCAGCAGGTCTTCTTCCAGCGCCAGGTCCGCTTCTTCGGTCGCGCCGCGTGGGCGCGTGCCGGCGATCGGGCGCACCGTGATCAGGTTGTCCTCGACGCGCACCAGCACTTCCGGCGAGCTGCCCACCACGTGGAAGTCACCGAAGTTGAAGAAGTACATGTACGGCGTCGGGTTGAAGCAACGCAGCGCCCGGTACAGGTCGATCGGCGCGGCCTTGAAGTCGATGGACATGCGTTGCGACGGCACCACCTGCATGCAGTCACCGGCGAGGATGTATTCCTTGATGGTATCGACCGCGCGCTCGTAGTCATCCTGGGTAAAGCTGGAGCGGAACACCGGATCGGCCGCCGGTGGACGGCGCAGGTCCAGGCCGCGACGCGGGGTGATCGGCTGGCGCAGTTTTTCCAGCAGCGCTTCCAGGCTGGCCTGGCCCCTTTCGAAAGCGTCCGCCTGGGAAGGGTCGGCGAGCACAATGGCGTGCATCTTGCCAGCGAGGTTGTCGAACACCACCACGGCGTCGGAGACCATCAGCAGAATGTCCGGCACGCCCAGCGGGTCCGGGTTCGGGCATTTGCCCAGGCGTTTTTCCACATAACGCACGCAGTCGTAGCCGAAATACCCCACCAGGCCACCGTTGAAACGCGGCAGGCCAGCAATGGTCGGCACGTTGTAGCGCGCCTTGAAGGTTTCGACGAAGGCCAGCGGATCTTCTACATCGTGGTTTTCGATCTCGACGCCATCGTGCGTGATGCTGACGTGATGGTCATGCACCCGCAATACAGTGCGGCACGGTAGACCGATGATCGAGTAACGGCCCCACTTCTCGCCGCCCTGTACCGATTCGAGCAAGTAAGAGTTGGGCTCGTCGGCCAGTTTCAGGTAGATCGACAGCGGCGTATCGAAGTCGGCCAGGGTTTCGCAGGCCAGGGGGATACGGTTATAGCCGGCAGCGGCCAAACGCAGGAATTCTTCGCGGATCATGAGGTGCCTCGTGGCGTGAGGGTCTAACAGTCAGGTAGGCAAACGTGCCGCAGAGCGCGGCCTGGAATCAGTCAGGCGCGCCAACGCCAGCGGGCCAGGGCCTTGATGACTTTCATCCAGAGTTTGCGAGGGACCACCACGATGGAATTTCCAGAAGGGGACGGATCGATATCGGGCAACGTTATCTCAGCGCCAGCTCCCAAGCAACCGGGGATTAACCGTCGCAGATCATCAATGACCAATGAAGGTGACTCTTCGGCGATCGGACGGCCATGGTTGTAGCCGTAACTCAACGCGACGCACTGCACGCCAGCGGCTTTGGCCGCCAGCACATCGCTGCGCGAATCACCGACGAACAACGACTGGGACGCCGGAATATTGGCCATTTTCATCACAAAAAACAGCGCCGCCGGATCGGGTTTTTTTTGCGGCAAGGTATCGCCGCCGATGATCCAGCGGAAGTAACGGCCGATTTTCATCTGGTCCAACAGCGGCGCGACGAAACGCTCGGGCTTGTTGGTGATCAGGGCCATTTCCACCCCCTGCTTGCTCAACCATTTGAGGGTGTCGCGCACGCCGGGATACACCACCGTCAATTCGTGGTTGCTTTCATAGGCAACATTGAACAGTTCCAGGGCGTGTTCGGCCTCGACCTCATCCACGCCCTGGGCGTCAATGTGGTTGGCCAGGGCCCGGCGCACCAGCATGTGCACGCCATTGCCGACCCATTCACGCACCGGGTCGATCCCCACCGGCTTGCGCCCCAGCTTGAGCAGCATCTCGTCCACCGCCGCCGCCAGGTCAGGCACCGAATCGATCAACGTACCGTCCAGATCGAACATCACCAGCCGTGGCAGTTCGCCGGAAAACAACTGCTCGAAGCCGCTCATGGACGTGCCAGCGCCAGTTCCGCACGCATCTTGGCGATGACTTCCTGATAATCCGGGGCGTTGAAGATCGCCGAGCCGGCCACGAAGGTATCAGCGCCGGCAGCGGCGATTTCGCGGATGTTATTGACGTTGACCCCACCGTCGATTTCCAGGCGGATGTCGCGGCCCGACGCATCAATCAGCGCGCGGGCTTCGCGCAGCTTGTCGAGGGTGCCGGGGATGAACTTTTGCCCGCCGAAGCCTGGGTTGACGCTCATCAGCAGGACCATGTCGACCTTGTCCATCACGTACTTGAGCACGTCCAGCGGAGTGGCCGGGTTGAACACCAGGCCCGCCTTGCAGCCGCCTTCGCGGATCAGTTGCAGGGTACGGTCGACGTGCAGCGAGGCTTCAGGGTGAAAGGTGATGTAGGTCGCGCCGGCCTCGACGAAGTCACCGACGATGCGATCCACGGGGCTGACCATCAGGTGCGCGTCGATCGGCGCGGTGATGCCGTACTTGCGCAGCGCCGCACAAACCATCGGGCCGATGGTCAGGTTGGGCACGTAGTGGTTGTCCATGACATCGAAGTGCACGAAGTCGGCGCCGGCGGCCAACACCTTGTCCACTTCTTCACCCAGGCGGGCGAAATCGGCGGAGAGAATCGATGGAGCAATAACGAAGGGCTGCATGACGCACCTTTTTTGAGCTAAATCACGGTGGCGCGCATTGTATACCTCATGCTTTACCCTGCGCACCGTGACCTGACTCAACGACTAGTAAGCGGCCCGATAGATTTTCTCGATATCCGCCACGCTGAGCTTGCGCGGATTGTTGCGCATCAGCCGCTCGATGCCGGCGGCTTCGACGGCCATGGCCGGGATCGCCTCCTCGGGCACCCCGAAGCTGCGCAGGCCCGCCGGGATCTCCACGGCGGCGCACAGTCGCGTCATCGCCTCGACGGCCTGATTGGCCGCATCGTTGACGCTCAGGCCGTTGATATTGACCCCCATGGCCTGGGCAATGTCCTGCATACGCTCCACACAGGCCAGCTTGTTCCAGTGCATCACATAGGGCAGCAACAGCGCGTTGCTCACGCCGTGGGCGATGTTGAACCGCCCGCCCAGCGGGTACGCCAGCGCATGCACCGCGCCCACCCCCGCATTGCCGAACGCCATGCCGGCCATCAGGCTGGCGGTGGCCATGTCGTCGCGGGCCTGCAGGTTGGCCGGGTTGGCGTAGGCTTTGGGCAGCGCCTTGGCAATCAGCTTGATCGCACCGATGGCCAGGGCATCGGTGATCGGCGAGGCATTCAGCGACAAGTAGGACTCGATGGCATGCACCAGCGCATCCACGCCACTGGCGGCGGTGACACTGCGCGGGCAGGTCAGGGTCATTTGCGGGCTGATCAGCGCGACATCCGGCAGCAGGTAGTCGCTGACGATGCCTTTTTTCAACTGCGCAGCCTTGTCGGAGAGGATCGCCACGTTGGTGACTTCCGAGCCGGTGCCGGCCGTGGTCGGGATGGCGATCAGCGGCGGGCCTCTACGCGGCACCTGATCGACACCGAACAGATCCTCCAGGGCGCCGTGGTAACCGGCGTAGGCCGCGACACTTTTAGCGATGTCGATGGCGCTGCCGCCGCCCACGCCGATCAGGCCGTCGTGCCCGCCGTCGCGGTAGGCCTGCATGCAATCTTCGACGATGGAGATTTCCGGGTCCGGCAGCACGCGGTCGAAAATCTCATAGGGACGCTCGCCCAGATGCTCAAGCGCCAGCGCCACAGTGCCGGACTTGACCAACGCGGCATCGGTGACGATCAGCGGGTTGTCGATATCCAGGCGCGTGAGTTCGGCGGCCAATTGTTCGATGGCGCCTGCACCGGTCAGCAATTTGTGGGCGATCTTGAATGAGGAAGTACTCATGTGCGCGGCCTCTTATTAATAAACGGGCTGGCACAAGAGTAGCTGACTGAAACGGGTTGTCTTCCATTCAGCAACTGAATGGAAGACAACCCCATGTGGGAGAGGGCTTGCCCCCCTCTCCACATCTTTGACCTGCGCCTGGCTTTAGACCTGGGCGGTGCGCAGCTTCTCGCTACGCCCACGCAGCCATTCCAGGGTCAGCAACAGCAGCACCGAAAAGGCGATCAGCAAGGTGGCCGCTGCGGCAATGGTCGGGCTGAGGTTTTCGCGGATGCCGCTGAACATCTGGCGCGGCAAGGTCGCTTGCTCGGGGCCGGCGAGGAACAGTGTCACCACCACCTCATCGAACGACGTCGCGAACGCGAACAGGGCACCGGATATCACCCCCGGCGCAATCAGCGGCAAGGTCACGCGGCGAAACGCGGTCAATGGCGAGGCACCGAGACTGGCCGCCGCCCGCACCAGGTTATGGTTGAACCCTTGCAACGTCGCCGACACGGTGATGATCACAAAGGGCACGCCCAGTACCGCATGCACCACGATCAGCGAGAAAAAGCTGTTGCCCAGGCCCAGCGGTGCAAAGAACAGGTAACTGGCCACACCGATGATCACCACCGGCACCACCATCGGCGAAATCACCAGGGCCATGACCAGCGCCTTGCCGGGGAAGTTGCCGCGCGTCAGGCCGATCGCCGCCAGCGTGCCGAATACCATGGCCAGCACCGTGGCCGCCGGGGCGACGATGATGCTGTTCTTCAGCGCCCGCATCCATTCGGCCGAGGTGAAGAAGTCGTGGTACCAGTGCAGCGAGAAGCCTTGCAGCGGGTACACCAGAAAACTGCCGCTGTTGAACGACAGCGGGATGATCACCAGCACGGGCAAGATGAGGAACAGCAGGATCAAGCCGCAGAGTATCCGCAAGCTGTAGAACCACACCCGCTCCACCGGTGACATATAAGGACTCAGCATCGCAAGGTCTCCTCAGCTCAGGCGCAGGCGGCTGGCGCCTACCAGCCGGTTGTAGATCAGGTACAGCACCACGGTCGCCAGCAGCAGCAAGCCGCCCAACGCCGTCGCCATGCCCCAGTTGATGCTGGTGTTGGTATAGAACGCCACGAAGTAGCTGACCATCTGGTCGTTCGGGCTGCCCAGCAGTGCCGGGGTGATGTAGTAACCAATCGCCAGGATGAACACCAGCAGACAGCCAGCACCGACACCGGCGTAGGTCTGCGGGAAGTAAACGCGCCAGAAGCTGGTGAACGGATGGCACCCCAGGGAAATCGCCGCACGCATGTAGGTAGGCGAAATACCCTTCATCACGCTGTAGATCGGCAGAATCATGAACGGCAGCAGGATGTGCACCATGGAGATATAGACCCCGGTGCGGTTGAACACCAGCTCCAGCGGTTTATCGATCAGGCCCATGCCCATCAGGGCGCTATTGATCAGGCCGCCGGACTGCAGCAGCACGATCCACGCCGCCACCCGCACCAGGATCGAGGTCCAGAACGGCAGCAACACCAGAATCATCAGCAGGTTGCTTTTACGCGCCGGCAGGTTGGCCAACAGATACGCCAGGGGATACGCCAGCAACAGGCAGACGGCGGTGATCACCAGGCCCATCCAGAAGGTGCGGGCGAAAATGTCCAGGTAGATCGCCTGGTCCGGCGTGGCCGGGGCCACTTCGCCAAGGTCGTCGATGCGGTGATCGACGGCGGCCAGCAGATAGAACGGCGTCAGGCTGCTGGTATTGCGCCGGATCGCCTGCCAGTACGCCGGGTCGCCCCAGCGTTCATCGAGGGTTTCCAACGCTTCTTTATAAGAGCCAGGCGCTTCACTGAATGGCAGCGCCCGTGCGGTTTTGGTGAGCAGGCTGCGATAGCCGGCCAGTTCCATGTTCAAGCGTTTGGACAGGTCGCCCAGCGTCTGGTTTTTACGCGCCTCGCCCAAGTCTTCGCTGAGGGCCTGGTACACCGGTTCACCCGGCAGACCACGACCATCCCAGGCCTTGACCGCCACCACGGTACGCGGCAAACCGGCCACCACTTCCGGGTTGCCCACGCTTTTGTAGAGCAGCGCAACGATCGGCACCAGGAACACCAGCAGCAAGAACAGCACCAGCGGCGCAATCAGGGCCTGGGCCTTCCAGCGATTGAGCCGTTCGGCACGCGCCAGACGCTGCTTGAGGGTGGGGCTGTTGACCTCGTTTGAGGGAACGGCGATGGCCATGGCTAACTCCGAAACTTGAAAATGAATGCACTCTGCCAAACGCAGCAGATCCCCTGTGGGAGGGGGCTTGCTCCCGATAGCGGAGTGTCAGTCAGTACATCTAGCAACTGATACACCGCCATCGGGGGCAAGCCCCCTCCCACATGGATTATTTAGCTGCCCAGGAATTGAAGCGCTGCTCGAGCTGCTCGCCGTTATCGGCCCAGAAGCTCACGTCGATCTGCACCTGGTTGGCGATGTTCTCAGGCGTGGTCGGCATGTCTTTCAACACGTCCTTGGCCAGCAACGGAACGGCTTGGGTGTTGGCCGGGCCGTAAGCGATGTTTTCCGAGTAGATCTTCTGCTGCTGAGGCTGCACCGAGAAGGCGATGAATTTCTTCGCCGCTTCTGCACGATCCTTGGCCAGGCCTTTTGGAATAGCCCAAGCGTCGAAGTCGTAGATACCGCCGTTCCACACCACTTTCAGGTTGCTTTCTTTCTGCACGGCAGCGATGCGACCGTTGTAGGCCGAGCTCATCACAACGTCACCCGAGGCGAGGTATTGCGGCGGCTGTGCACCGGCTTCCCACCACTGGATCGAAGGCTTGAGCTCGTCCAGTTTCTTGAACGCGCGGTCCTGACCGTCTTTGCCGGCCAACACTTTGTACACATCCTTCGGCGCGACGCCGTCGGCCATCAATGCGAATTCCAGGGTGTACTTGGCGCCCTTGCGCAGGCCGCGTTTGCCCGGGAATTTCTTGGTGTCCCAGAAGTCCGCCCAACTGGTCGGTGCGGAGCTCAGCTTGTCGGCGTTGTAGGCCAGCACGGTCGACCACACGAAGAAGCCCACGCCGCACGGTTGGATGGCGCCTTTTACGTAGTCAGCGGTGTTGCCGAACAGTTTCGGGTCCAGCGGCTCGAACATGTCTTCGTCACAACCGCGGGACAGTTCCGGCGACTCCACTTCCACCAGGTCCCAGGACACGCTCTTGGTGTCGACCATGGCTTTGACCTTGGCCATCTCACCGTTGTACTCACCGGCGACGATCTTGCCGTTGCCCGCGCTTTCCCACGGTGCATAGAAAGCCTTGACCTGGGCTGCCTTGTTCGCACCACCAAAGGACACGACCGTCAGGTCCGGGCCAGCCATGGCCTGGGTCGCGCCGATCAAACCGATCGCCAGTGCGGAATACTTAAGGGATCTCAACATTGTTGTTCTCTCCACGTGCAGGGTTGGTGAAGCCATGGGGGCGATTATTTCGCCTCTAGAAGTGGGTCGAGTGCGCGAACGTGCTCGACTTGCCAGCCAATCGGTACCACGTCGCCGACCGCCAGTGCCGGGTCCAGCTCGGCGATCGGTTGTTTCACAAAAAAATCGGTCATGCCGCAGACTTCCAGGCGCACACGCACGTGGTCGCCCAGGTAAACGAATTCCGCCACGCGCCCCGAGAAACGGTTGGTGCAGCTTTCGCTGGAGCCATTGAGGCTGACGCGCTCCGGGCGCACCGACAGGGTCACCGGACCACCGACCTGGCCGACGTTCACCGCCAGCGCTTCGACTTTCTCGCCGCGCGCCAGCTCGACCACGCAACGGTCGCCGGTGCGGCTGTGCAGGCGGCCATTAAGGCGGTTGTTTTCACCGATGAAGTTGGCAACGAAGGTGTTCTTCGGCTCTTCGTACAAGGTACGCGGCGCGGCGATCTGCTGGATCTCGCCCTGGTGGAACACCGCCACTCGGTCGGACATCGTCAAGGCTTCGCCCTGGTCGTGGGTCACGTACACCACCGTCACGCCGAGGCGCTGGTGCAGGTGCTTGATCTCCATCTGCATGTGTTCACGCAGTTGCTTGTCGAGGGCGCCGAGGGGTTCGTCCATCAGCACCAGCTGCGGTTCGAACACCAGCGCCCGGGCCAATGCCACACGCTGCTGCTGGCCGCCGGACAACTGCGCCGGGTAGCGCTGGGCGAAGGCGTCGAGCTGAACCATGCTCAGCACGCGTTTGACCCGCTCGCTGATATCGGTCTTGCTCAAGCCGCGTACCGACAGCGGGAACGCCAGGTTCTCGGCGACGGTCATGTGTGGGAACAACGCGTAGTTCTGGAACACCATGCCGATGTCGCGCTTGTGCGGTGGCACATTATTGATCGCGCGCCCGGCCAGTTGGATTTCGCCAGCGGTCGGCGTTTCAAAGCCGGCGAGCATCATCAGACTGGTGGTCTTACCCGAACCGGACGGCCCGAGCAGGGTCAGGAACTCGCCCTTGCGGATCTCCAGGTTGAGGTCTTTGACGATCAGGTTCTCGCCGTCGTAGCTCTTCTGCACGCCACGAAAGCTGACCAGCACATCATTTGAATCCGCCTCGCTCATACCTGCACCTTTGTATTTTGGACTGCTGTGGCACAAGCGTAGTCCAGCGGCGAGCCCCCGGAAATCGGGAGCCAGGAGAGAATCACATCAGCCGGATGGAAGCTTGCGGGTAGGGAACGCCCTACACGAATGACGGTAATGGAACAGTCCCGTAACCCTTCCTATATAAAACGGCACGCAGAGCAGGTCGCAAATAGATATGCCCGCCGGTAGGAACGAGCTTGCTCGTGCCTACAGAAGCTTGTGTTCCATGGCGTATTTCACCAGTTCGGCCAGGGAGGTGATGTTGAGTTTCTGCATCAGCCGCGCCTTGTGGGTGCTGATGGTCTTGCTGCTCAACGCCAGTTGCTGGGCGATGTCATTGACGTTGGCGCCCTGGGCCAGGCGTTCAAACACCGAGAATTCGCGCTCCGACAGCAACGAATGCAAGGGCCGCGAATCGGTCAGGCCGACCTCGAAGACCATGCGGTCGGCCAGGTCCGGATCGATATAACGCCCGCCCGCCGCCACCTTGCGAATCGCCATGAGCAGCAGCGCAGGATCGCTGTCCTTGGTGGCATAACCGGCGGCGCCCACCTTCAACGCGCGGGCGGCCATTTGCGCCTCGTCGTGCATCGACAGCACCAGGATCGCCGGCGGATTGCTCAGCGTACGAATCCGCGCAATCGCTTCCAGGCCGTTGACGCCGGGCATCGAGATGTCCAGCAACACCACCTCGCAAGGCACATGGCGCAAGGTCTCCAGCAGTTGCTCGCCATTGCTCGCCTCCCCAACGACCTGCAGGTCTTTGGCCAGGCCGATCAATTGCTTGATGCCTTCACGCACGATGGTGTGGTCTTCGGCTACCAGTACACGGATCACAGGGGTTTCCTCTTCGGGTTATCCATCCAACGGCACCGTGACACTCAGGGTGGTGCCCTCCCCCAACTCGCTGTCCAGGCTCAATTGCCCGCCCATGATCAGCACCCGCTCGCGCATGCCCACCAGGCCAAACGACACCGGGCGGCCCTGGGCCTGGACGAACCCGACGCCGTCATCGCTGATGGTCAGCCGCAGGTGTGTGCCTTCCACCGCCAGGGTCAGTTCGACAGTATGCGCCTGGGCATGGCGCATCACATTGGTCAGCGCTTCTTGCAGGATACGGAACAGGCCGATGGCCTTGGCATCGCTCAAGACCGGCAAGTTTTCCGGCACCTGCACCAGACAGGGAATGTGCGTACGCGCTTCGAAACGCCGCGCCTGCCATTCGATGGCCGAGGCGATGCCGGCGTCGAGGATCGGCGGACGCAACGCCGTGGCCACGTCCCGAACCAGTTGGAACAGTTGGGCAATCAGGCGCTTCATGCTATTCAGGCGCTCGTGCAGGCCGGGGTCCAGTTGCGCATAGGCCAACTCGCACATCGACGTTTCCAGCTTGAGCACGGTGAGCATCTGCCCGAGTTCGTCGTGCACTTCGCGGGCGATACGCGCCTTTTCTTCTTCGCGCACGGTTTCCAGGTGGGCAGACAGCTCGCGCAGTTGCGCTTCGCTTTGCAGCAGGGCGGCCAGGGTTCGGCGCAGTTCGGTGACGTCGTTGAGGTAGACCACCAGGTACTCGGCCTCGGCAAAGCGCAGAAAGCTCAAGGACACGTTGGCCGGCAGGATGCTGCCATCGGCCCGCCGGCAATCGGTGGCGAAGTTCTGCGGCCCGTCTTCGCTGGCGCGCGCGCGCTTCCACAGGTTGAGCCAGCGGTCCATATCCAGGCTTGGATCGAGGTCAACCAGCGGCCGCTCGATCAATGTGCCGGGGCCATAGCCGAGCATGCTTTCGGCGGCGTGGTTGGCGTAGCGCACATGGCTGTCCCAGTTGACCCAGAGGATCCCCACGGTGCTTTGGTCGATGGAAAACTGCGTGAGCCGCAACGCCTCGGCCCCGGCGGCGCGGGCCGCGCTTTCCTCGCGGGAGGCCAGCAAGCTGTGTTCCAGCACACGCTGCTGGCGACGCTGCCAGAACACCGTGGCCAGACTGGCGAGCAGCAACAGCCCCAGCAGCAGGCTGAGGTTTTGCCACAGGCCCGGAGATTCAGACAGCCGTGGGTATTTGGGTTGCAGCCAGCGACTGTGCAATTGGTCGAGATCGCGGGCGGGAATAGCACGCAAGGCGCTTTCCATGATGCCGGCCAGCTCCGGCCATTCCCGGCGCGTGGCCACCCGCAGCAATTGCGGCAGGCCGATATCCCCCACCACCGCCAGCCCGGCGAATTCCGCCTCCCCGGACAAGCGGCTCAGTTGCGCTTCGTCCACCACGGCGTAACGCGCCTGCTGGCTGACCAGCAGTTGCAGGGCCTGGCGCTCCATGGGCACGCCTTGCAGATTCAGGCCGGGATAGGTGCTGCGCAGGTAATCGGCCACGGCGCTGGGCATGCGCACGGCGACGCGGGATCGGTCATCGAGCTTTTCCAGCTCCACGGCACCACCGCCTTCACGGATGCCGACGATACGCTGGGGTACGCGCATATAGGGGTCGGTGAACAACCACAGGCGCAAACCGGCCGGGGTCTGTTGCAGACCGGGGGCGATATCCACCTCGCCGTCGCGCACGGCCGCTTCCAACTGCTCCTGAGTGGGAAAGTTGCGCCAGGTCAGCTCGATATTCAGCGCCTTGGCCAGCCACTGCATCAATTCGACATTGGCCCCGGACAACCGCTGCAAGCGCCGGTCGTATTGCGCATAGGGCGCCTGCAACACCAGGCCCACCCGCAACTCCGGGTGCTGGGCCAGCCATTCGCGTTGTTGCGCATTGAGCTGCGCCTGGGGCGAAGGGGGTGCAGGGTTGGCATTTGCCATCAAGGCAAAGCACAAACAGCCGATAACCAGCAGACCGCGAAAACCCATGATCGACGTCTCACATCACTGACAAATACTGACCAACCCATTAGGCTGCTGGAATCATTTCTGGCCGGGAATCAACGATGCTCTTTCTCCACCGTTCGGCACTGCCAGCATTGTGCCTGTCACTGCTCTTTACCAGTGCCTTTTCCGTACAGGCCGCCGATGCGCCTGCGCCGCCGGCCGAAAAACCCATCGAACACCACCCCCTGCCTGAACGCAGCCAGGAAGAAGCCGGCTTTCTTGAACGCAAGATCCCGCAACAGGAGCAGCAACAGTTGCAGGCCGGCAGCGAATCATTTCTCGCCCTGTGGAAGCCAGCCAACAGCGCCGAACCCGAAGGCGTGGTGATTATCGTACCGGGCGCTGGGGAAAATGCTGACTGGCCGCAAGCAATCGGCCCTTTGCGACGCAAATTGCCGGATGCCAATTGGGGCAGTCTCAGCCTGTCGCTGCCGGACATGAACATGGACACCCTGCCGCCGCGCGTCATGGAAGCGCCCCAGGCCAGCGTCGATACCAGCAGCAAAGAGGCGAGCACCGCCGACAAACCGATCGAGCAAGCCGCCAGCGCCGAAGCCGAAGGCACCGACCCGGCAACGGTGCCCGGCGCCGACGAGCAAGACAAGACCGATGCTTCGCGCATCTTTGCCCGCATCGATGCCGCCGTGGCCTTCGCCCAAACCCAGGGCGCGCGCAGCGTGGTGTTGGTCGGACACGGCACGGGCGCCTGGTGGGCCGCGCGTTACTTGGGCGAGAAACAACCGTCCCAGGTGCAGAAGTTCGTCATGGTCGCCGCGCAGACACCCACGGGACGCCATCCCGACATACAGCAACTGGCCCCCAGCCTGAAACTGCCGACCGCCGATATCTTCTATCAAGACGACGCTCAAGCACGCAAAACCGCGTTGGCCCGTGCGCAGGCGGCCAAGCGCTTGAAGAATGATGGCTATAAGCAGGTGTCATTGAAGACACTGCCAGGCAACAGTGCGGCCGAGCAGGAACAGTTGTATCGCCGGGTCCGCGGCTGGTTGAGCCCCCAGGTCAGCGCCGACTGACGCCTACCTGAAGTCCCGCCGCTCGCGGATCAACGCAAAGGCACTGTGCAATTCGCGGGTGCGTTCGGTGGCCTCGCGCACTTGCGCGGGGCTGGCGCCGGTGCCGGCAATTTTGTCCGGGTGGTGGCGACTGAGCAGGCGGCGATAGGCGCGCTTGATCGCCGAGGGCTCGGTGGTGGTCGTCACGCCCAGCAGGCGCAATGCGTCCTGATAGCTCCCGCCGCGGTTGGCCACCGGCTTGCGCTCAGGCGTGTAGTCCGCGGCCAAGGCCTGCAATTGTTGCGGCGTCCAACCCAGCCATTTGCCCCAGAGGTCGATCAGGTCGCGCTCGGCGTCATCCGCCTGGCCATCGGCCCAGACCATCCGCCAGCACGCACGCAATACACCTTCCGCCGCGTGGGGCTGAGCCTTGAGCACACGCAGGTAGCTGCGCACGCGGTCGGAGCCGGACTTGCCACGATTGAACGCAGCGATTGCACGGCGCTGGGCCGACTCGGTCATATCCAGCGAGCGCATCTCCTGGCGCGCCTGCTGGATATGCCCATCCACCACTCGACCATTGCTTTTGGCCAGGCGCCCCAGCAACACAAACAACAATTCGTCATTGCGCAACGCCGGACGCCCACCCAGGCGTTCGCGCAATTGCGCCCAGCTTTGCAGTTGCAGGCGACGGTCCAACGCCTGTCCCAACAGCGCGCCCAACAAGGCCCCCGGAATACTGGCAATGGCAAAGCCAGCCCCGGCGCCGATCAGCGTCCCTGGCCACAGCATGCTACTGCCCCGCTATCAGCAAGGTTTCGACTTGCGCCAGGCGCTCCAGCGTGCCGACATCGATCCAGCGTCCCGCCATGTGTTCCCCCGTTACCAAACCTTTCGCCATGGCCGCCCGCAACAGCGGCGCCAGCTTGAAGGCACCGGCGCTGCAACCCGCGAACAGCTTGGGGTCGAGCACTGAAATGCCACTGAAGGTCAGGTTATCGGCACCGGGCGCCGCATCATGAAGCAATCCCTGATCAAGGTAGAAATCACCGCCTGAGGGGTGATGCGCGGGGTTGTCGACCATCACCAGATGCGCCAAGCCCTGGAGCGGTCGCTTGAGGTGGGCGAAGTCGTAGTCGGTCCAGATATCGCCATTGACCACCAGGAAGGGTTCATCGCCCAACAGCGACAAGGCCTGGAAAATCCCGCCGCCGGTTTCCAGCGGCTCGCCCTCCGGGGAATAGCGGATGCGCAGGCCAAATTGTGCACCGTCGCCCAAATAGCTTTCGATCTGCTGGCCCAGCCAGGCGTGGTTGATCACGATATCGGTGAAGCCCGCCTTGACCAGCGCCTCCAAGTGGTACTCGATCAGGCGCTTGCCGCCGGCCTGCACCAACGGCTTGGGCGTGTGCAGGGTGAGCGGACGCATCCGCTCGCCCTTGCCGGCGGCGAGGATCATCGCCTTCATACACGCGCCTCGGCGGGTTGGCGCAGGCTGTTCAGCAACTCAGCCAGCTCGCTCAACTCCGCACGTTCGGCCAGCACCGCTTCTATATAAGCAAAGAAGCGCGGCACATCCGCCAGGTAGCGAGGCTTGCCGTCGCGATGGCAAATGCGCGCGAAAATGCCGATGACCTTGAGATGACGCTGCACGCCCATCAGGTCGCTGGCGCGCAAGAAGTCGTCGACGTTTGCCTGCACCGGGATGCCCAACGCCCCGGCACGCTCCCAATAGCCGCGCTGCCATGCCCGCACGCGGGCCTGGGGCCAACTGAGGAAGGCGTCCTTGAACAAGCACGTGATGTCGTAGGTCACCGGGCCATACACCGCATCCTGGAAATCCAGCACCCCAGGGTTCGGCTCGCTGATCATCAGGTTGCGCGGCATATAGTCGCGGTGCACCAGCACCTTCGGCTGTGCCAGGGCGCTGTCGATCAGGTGGTCACTGACGCGCTGCCACAGCGCGCGCTGGTGTGTATCGAGTTCGATACCCAAATGCCGGCGCACGTACCATTCAGGGAACAATTCGAGCTCGCGGCGCAGCAAGGCCACGTCATAGCTGGGCAGCGGCGCATCCATCGGCAACTGCTGGAAAGCCAGCAGGGCGTCGATCGCGTCGGCGAACAATTGATCGGCGTTTTGCTCGTCAATCACGTCCAGATAGGTTTTTCTGCCCAGGTCATTGAGCAAAAGAAAGCCTCGCGGCAAATCTTCTGCATAAATTTTTGGAACATTTATCCCCGACTTCGCGAGCAAATGGGCGATATCAACGAAAGGTTTGCAGTTTTCCTGGGGGGGTGGCGCGTCCATTACCACGAAAGTTCGACCGCCTCCTTCCCAACGGAAATAGCGCCTGAAACTCGCGTCGCTGCTGGCTGCGGTCAATGTGGCCGGGGGTACGGCACCCCAGTCTTGAGCATTGAAAAGGATCGGTAGCTGCTCATCCAGCCAGACTTTCAGCTGTTGTAAACGTAGATCTTGCTCGGGCATTACAAGGGTCTCCGACGGCGCTAGCCGTCAAGCGGGTCATGCTTTATTATCACGCATCTTTTTCAGACCATCGAGAGGCGTGCGGCCCACACCGCGGGCAGATGGCACGCAGGAAGCCCGGACTAATAAGATGGCATTGAAATCCCCCGCGTTTCGTAGAAAATTTCCGTTGCTGGTAACCGGCAGTCTGCTGGCCATGCAACCTTTCGCCACCTCATTCGTGGTCGCCGCGGAACAGTATGACTGCTCAGTCTCTGCTTCGGGTGCCTGGGATTGCGCGCCGAAAACCGCCGCCGCCCCATTGCCACCGCGCCCGGTGCATGACGGCGCCGCCGTCAGCTCGGCCACCAGTACGGCGCAAGCCGACACTGGCGGCAGCACTGCGGCCGAACCGAAGACCGCACTGGTCACCGAAACCAAGGGCCGTGGCCTGCGTTCGCGCAGTGCCGACTACAGCCACTTGGACTGGGTACCTCGCGACAAGCTGACCGCAGCCCAGTTGGCCGAAACCGGCCCTTACTGCGGCGGTGCGTACATCGAGCCGACTCGTCCTGGCATGAACGACAAGACGAACAAGAGCGATGCGCCCACCTTCATCGGCGCCAAGGCCTCTCGTTACGAGCAGGAACAACAGGTTGCCACCCTGGCCGGTGACGTCGTCATGCGTCAGGGCAGCATGCAGCTAGAAGCCGAAGAAGCCAGCCTGTACCAGGCCGAGAACCGCGGCGAGTTGAACGGCAATGTGCGCATGCGCGACAACGGCGCACTGATCGTCGGCGACCACGCCGAGGTGCAGTTGGACACCGGTGCGGCGCAGGTCGACAACGCCGAATACGTGCTGCACAAGTCGCGCATCCGCGGTAACGCGCTGTACGCCAAGCGTGCCGAAAACGCGATCATCCGTCTCAAGGACGGTACGTACACCACCTGCGAGCCAGACAGCAATGCCTGGCAGCTCAAGGGCAACAACATCACGTTGAACCCGGCCACCGGCTTCGGTACGGCCACCAACGCGACGTTGCGGATCAAGAACATCCCGATCCTGTATACCCCTTACATCTATTTCCCGATCGACGACCGTCGTCAATCCGGCTTCCTGCCACCGAGCTTCAGCTCCGGCAGCGAAACCGGCTTTACTCTGGTTACGCCGTACTACTTCAACCTGGCGCCGAACTACGACGCCACGTTGTACCCGCAATACATGACCAAGCGCGGCATGATGATGGAGGGCGAGTTCCGCTACCTCACCAAGTCCAGCGAAGGCCAGTTCGGCGGCGCGTACCTGAACGACGACAACGACGAACGCAAGCTGCAGACCGATTACAACAAAACCCGCTACATGCTCAACTGGCAACACAAGGGCGGGCTGGACTCGCGTGTACTGACCGAGGTCGACTACACGAAGATCAGCGACCCTTACTACTTCCAGGACCTCAAGTCTTATCAGGAAGGTGTTGAAAGTCGTGACTACGTCAATCAGCAGGGTGCAGTGACCTATCGTGGTGACTCGTTCCAGGCGCGTTTGAATGTCCAGGCTTATCAACTGGCAACGATCTCCCAGATCACACCTTATGACCGGCTGCCGCAGATCACCTTCAATGGTCAGCTTCCGTTCCATCCAGGTGGTTTGAACTTCAGCTATGAGACCGAAGCCGTTCGGTTCGAGCGCAACCTGGAAAACGGCAACTTCATCAATGAAAACGGTGACTCCGAGCGGCGTCTGGACACCTATGTCACGGGCCTGACCCGTGCAAACGGCACCCGTCTGAACGTAGCGCCTGCCGTCGAGTACCCGATGAACTGGACCTACGGCTTCGTGACGCCGAAGCTCAAGTACGTCTATACCAAGTACGATCTTGATCTGGACAGCACCGGCAAGAACGACATCATCGCAGCGCAAGCCGCGGCGACGGCGGCCGGCACCCAGTACGCAGGCGGCACCTTCAAGAGCTCCCAGGACCGTGCGGTTCCGGTGGCCAGCGTCGACAGCGGCCTGTACTTCGATCGCAATACCAACTGGTTCGGCAAAGACTATCGCCAGACCCTCGAACCGCGTGCGTTCTACCTGTACGTGCCGAACAAGGACCAGAGCGATATCCCGGTCTTCGACACCAGTGAGTACTCGTTCAGCTACGCATCGCTGTTCCGCGACAACCGCTTCAGCGGCTCCGACCGTATCGGCGACGAGAACAAGCTGTCCCTGGGTTTGACCAGCCGCTGGATCGAAGACAACGGCTTCGAGCGTCAGCGTGTATCCGTGGGCCAGGCGCTGTACTTCAAGGATCGTGAGGTTCAACTGCCGGGTATCCTGGCGTCCGACCGTGCCGACGCACAGTCCGACGTATCGCCGGTGGCCCTGGACTACGAGTTCCGCTTCAACCGTGACTGGCGCGCCACTGCCGATTACAACTGGGACACCGAGGAACACAGCCCTCGTTCCGGCAGCGCGATGCTCCACTACCAGCCAGAAGACAACCCGAACAAGATCATCAACGTCGGCTATCGCTATCGTAATGACCAGGTCGTCTACAACCAGCTGACCGGCAAATGGCAGTTCGGTGGTGACTACGGCACCCCTGGCTCCGACAACTACGTGAAGGATTACTACAAAATCCAGCAACATGATTTCTCGATGATGTGGCCGATCATTCCCCAGTGGAACCTGATCAGCCGCTGGCAGTATGACTACGCTCGCAACCGTACCCTGGAAGCCTTCGGTGGTTTCGAGTACGACAACTGCTGCTGGAAACTGCGTCTGATCAATCGTTACTGGGTTTCCAACGACGAATACAGCCAGATCGCCCCGCTTAACGAAAAGGGTGACCACGGGCTCTTCCTGCAGATCGTCCTCAAAGGACTCGGCGGCCTGACCGGCGCCAAGGTAGAGAGCTTCCTCGACAAAGGCATTGAAGGTTATCGTGAACGTGAAGACCAAGCTTTCTGATTGTCTGCGCCCCCTCGTGCTGGGCGCGCTGTTCCTGGGTACCGCATCGGCGCACGCTGCGGTTCAACAGCTGGATAAGGTCGTGGCCATCGTCGATAACGACGTGATCATGCAGAGCCAACTGGACCAGCGCGTCAAGGAAGTGCAGCAAACCATCGCCAAGCGTGGCGGTGGCGTGCCGCCGACCAGCGTCCTGGACCAACAGGTGCTTGAGCGCCTGATCGTCGAAAACCTGCAACTGCAGATCGGCGATCGTTCCGGCATCCGTATTTCGGACGAAGAACTGAACCAGGCCGTGGGCACCATTGCCCAGCGCAACAACATGAGCATTGATCAATTCCGCGCGGCACTGGCCCACGACGGGTTGTCCTATGAGGACGCTCGCGACCAGATCCGCCGCGAAATGATCATCAGCCGTGTACGCCAGCGCCGCGTGGCCGAGCGGGTTCAGGTGTCCGAGCAGGAAGTGAAGAACTTCCTGGCCTCGGACCTGGGCAAGATGCAGCTTTCCGAAGAACTGCACCTGGCCAATATCCTGATTCCGACCCCGGACAGCGCCAATTCCGAGCAGCTCAACGCCGCCGCCGCCAAAACCCAGGCTATCTATGATCGCCTGAAGGCCGGTGCCGATTTCGCCCAAATGGCGATCGCACAGTCCGGCAGCGACAACGCCCTTGAAGGCGGTGACATGGGCTGGCGTAAAGCCGCTCAATTGCCACCACCGTTCGACCGCGAACTGAGCGCCATGGAAGTCGGCGGTATCACTCAGCCAGCACGTACGCCAGGTGGTTTCATCATCCTGAAGTTGCTGGAACGCCGCGGTGGCGAGACCTCGCTGAAAGACGAAGTGCATGTTCGTCACATCCTGGTCAAACCCAGCGAAATCCGCACCGAGGCACAAACCAAGGAACTGGCCCAGAAGATCTATGACCGCATCGAGAGCGGTGAAGACTTCGCCACCCTGGCCAAAAGCTTCTCGGAAGACCCGGGTTCTGCTCTCAACGGCGGCGACCTGAACTGGATCGACCCGAAAGCATTGGTGCCCGAGTTCCAGCAAGTGATGGCCGACACCCCACAAGGTGTGCTGTCCAAACCATTCAAGACCCAATATGGCTGGCACGTACTGGAAGTCCTTGGCCGTCGCGCCACCGACAATACGACTCAGGCCCGCGAGCAACAAGCGCTGAACGTATTGCGTAACCGCAAGTACGACGAAGAGCTGCAAACCTGGTTGCGTCAGATCCGTGACGAAGCCTACGTAGAGAACAAGTTGCCAGGCGCCGAGCAAACAGGCACCAACCAGGCAACCCAGTGAAACCCCAGCGTTTCGCGGTGACACCCGGCGAGCCGGCCGGCATTGGTCCAGACCTGTGCCTGCTGCTCGCCTCGCAACCTCAGCCACACCCCCTGATTGCCATTACCAGCCGCGACCTGCTCCTTGAGCGGGCCGCGCAGCTGGGTGTGGTTGTCACTCTGCTGGAGGTGGCACCGGGCAACTGGCCCGACCTGCCGGCACCCGCCGGCAGCTTGTATGTGTGGGATACCCCACTGCAGGCGAAGGTCGTTACCGGGCAACTGAACAAGACCAACGCCGCGTTTGTCCTGGAAACCCTGACCAGAGCCGGCCGTGGCTGCATTGACGGTGATTTCGCCGGCATGATCACCGCGCCAGTGCACAAGGGCGTGATCAACGAGTCCGGTATCGCCTTCTCCGGCCACACCGAATTCCTCGCCGAGCTGACCCACACCGAACAAGTCGTGATGATGCTCGCTACCCGCGGGCTACGGGTTGCCCTGGTGACCACGCACCTGCCGCTGCGTGAGGTTGCCGATGCCATCACCGTCGAGCGCCTGGAGCGGGTGACGCGCATCCTGCATGCCGATCTGCAACAGAAATTCGGCATCGCCCAACCGCGCATCCTGGTCTGCGGGCTCAACCCGCACGCCGGTGAGGGCGGCCATCTGGGCCATGAAGAAATCGACATCATCGAACCCACCCTGGAGCGTCTGCGCCAAGAAGGCATGGACCTGCGCGGCCCACTGCCCGCAGACACTCTGTTTACCCCCAAATATCTGGAGCACTGCGACGCAGTGCTGGCGATGTACCATGACCAGGGGCTGCCTGTGCTGAAATACAAAGGTTTCGGCGCTGCAGTCAACGTGACATTGGGCCTGCCGATCATCCGCACCTCCGTCGACCATGGCACCGCCCTGGACCTGGCGGGCAGCGGCAAGATCGATACCGGCAGCCTGCACGTGGCCCTGGAAACCGCCTATCAGATGGCCGAGACCCGTTTATGACCGAGCATTACCAACACCGGGCGCGCAAGCGCTTCGGGCAAAACTTCCTGCACGACGCTGGCGTGATCGACCGTATCCTGCGTTCCATCCATGCCAAGCCCGAAGACCGTCTGCTGGAAATCGGCCCGGGCCAGGGCGCGCTGACCCAAGGCCTGTTGGCCAGCGGTGCTCAACTGGATGTGGTCGAGCTCGATAAAGACTTGATCCCGATCCTCAACCAGCAGTTTGGCGGCAAGTCCAACTTCATCCTGCATCAGGGCGATGCGCTGAAGTTCGACTTCAACACCCTCAATGCGGCGCCTAACAGCCTGCGGGTAGTCGGCAACCTGCCCTACAACATCTCCACGCCGCTGATTTTCCACCTGCTGAACAACGCCGGGATCATCCGCGACATGCACTTCATGCTGCAAAAGGAAGTGGTGGAGCGCCTGGCTGCCGGTCCTGGCGGTGGTGACTGGGGTCGCCTGTCGATCATGGTCCAGTACCACTGCCGCGTCGAACACCTGTTCAATGTCGGTCCGGGCGCGTTCAACCCGCCGCCGAAGGTCGACTCGGCCATCGTGCGCCTGGTGCCTCACGCCGTGCTGCCGCACCCGGCCAAGGATCACAAGCTGCTGGAGCGCGTGGTGCGCGAAGCGTTCAACCAGCGCCGCAAGACCCTGCGCAATACGCTCAAGTTGCTGTTGAGCCAGGCTGAGATAGAAGCCGCCGGCGTCGACGGCAGCCTGCGCCCCGAGCAACTGGACCTGGCCGCGTTCGTGCGCCTGGCCGATCAGCTAGCCATCCAGCCCGCCCCCGCCGCGCAATAACCTGTAGGAACCGGCTTGCCGGCTCCTACAGTGGGTGGGTGCCGGGCCTGACACATGTCTGGCCTAGTGCCTACCTCTTGGCCTAGACTGATCCGCATCTGCTGTCCCCCGCTTTTGCTTTTAAGGCCTCTTGCATGTCCGATCCTCGCTACCAGATCGACGTCAGCGTCGTCACCCGCTTCCTGGCGGAACAATCGCAACCCGAACAGAACCGCTTCGCCTTTGCCTACACCATTACGGTGAAAAACAACGGGCTGGTGCCGGCCAAGCTGTTGTCGCGTCATTGGGTGATCACCGACGGTGACGGCCAGGTCGAGGAAGTGCGCGGCGCCGGCGTGGTCGGCCAGCAACCGCTGATCGACATCGGCGCCAGCCATACCTACAGCAGCGGCACAGTGATGACCTCCAAGGTCGGCACCATGCAAGGCTCCTATCAGATGAAAGCCACCGACGGCCAACTGTTCGACGCCATCATCAAGCCATTCCGCCTCGCGGTACCGGGAGCCCTGCACTGATGGCGACGTATGCGGTCGGCGACCTGCAAGGCTGCCTGGAGCCTCTCAAATGCCTGCTCGATCGAGTGGCCTTCGACCCGGCGAACGATCGCCTGTGGCTGGTGGGCGACCTGGTCAATCGTGGCCCCGAATCCCTGGCGACGTTGCGCTACTTGTACAACCTGCGCGATTCCCTGGTGTGCGTGCTGGGCAACCACGACCTGCACCTGCTGGCAGCCAGCAAAAACATCGAGCGTCTGAAAAAGGGCGACACTCTGCGGGAAATCCTCGAAGCGCCGGATCGCGCCGACCTGCTTGACTGGCTGCGCCGGCAAAAGCTCATGCATTACGACGAAAGCCGCGACATGGCCTTGGTCCATGCGGGTATCCCGCCCCAGTGGACACTCAAGAAAGCCCTCAAGTACGCCGCCGAAGTTGAAGCGGCTCTAGCCGATGACAGCCTGTACACGCCCTTCCTCGACGGCATGTACGGCAATGAACCGGTGAAGTGGGACAACGACCTCACTGGCGTCGCACGCCTGCGGGTGATCACCAACTACTTCACACGCATGCGCTTCTGCACCGCCGACGGCAAGCTGGACCTCAAGAGCAAGGAAGGCGCCGACACCGCACTGCCCGGCTACAAACCATGGTTTGCCCACAAGGAACGTAAAACCCGCGATACGAAGATCATCTTCGGTCACTGGGCAGCCCTTGAGGGTAAGTGCGACGAACCCGGCGTGTTCGCCCTCGACACCGGTTGCGTGTGGGGTGGCGCCATGACCCTGATGAACATCGACACCGGCGAGCGCCAGAGCTGCCAGTGCCAATCCCCCCTTCCCGTTACACTGCCGACTGCCGCCAAGCGCTAGACGCCACGTGCAGCCACGCCCAAGGAGAGCGCCATGAGCGAATTCAAACGTATCCCTCCCGACCAAGCCCAGGCCCTGCGCGAACAAGGCGCGGTGGTGGTCGACATCCGCGACCAACCGACTTATGTGGCTGCCCACATCAGCGGTGCTCGCCATTTGGACAACCACAACATCGCCGATTTCATCCGCGCCGCCGACCTCGACGCACCGGTGATCGTGGCCTGCTACCACGGCAATTCCAGCCAGAGCGCGGCGGCCTATCTGATCAGTCAGGGCTTCTCCGACGTCTATAGCCTGGACGGTGGCTTTGAGCTGTGGCGTACAACCTATCCGGCAGAAATTTCCTCCGGCGATTCGCAATAATTTTTTTCACACCCCGCTACCCCGCGTGACGCTTGGGCTCGCGCCGTTTCTGACGAACGGCGCAGCCAAACTAATTGCGCATCGCGCCTTGACCTCTCCGATTCCGAACTATCCTTAAGCGCAGGCCATCCGAATCAGGGGAGAGCCGGTACACCGGCGTGCGGGTCATCGGTAGCGTTTCAGGGTGTTCTGGGGGGAAAACGGCCATTGGCGTTCGTCAATGGCTGCCAGCATCGACTGATTGATCCGGCGTCGGCTCCACGTATCGAGCGAGGTGACGACGTCATGAGTATTTTTAGCCACTTCCAACAACGCTTCGAGTCCACACGGCAAGAGGAACTCACGCTTCAAGAGTATCTCGAGCTGTGCAAACGCGACCGCAGTGCCTATGCGTCTGCCGCCGAACGCCTGCTACTGGCGATCGGCGAGCCGGAACTGGTAGACACCTCGAACAATTCGCGACTGTCGCGAATCTTCTCCAACAAGGTGATCCGCCGTTACCCGGCCTTTGAAGACTTCCACGGAATGGAAGAATGCATTGACCAGATCGTCTCCTACTTCCGCCACGCTGCCCAAGGCCTGGAGGAAAAGAAACAGATCCTCTACCTGCTCGGCCCCGTCGGCGGCGGTAAATCGTCCCTGGCCGAAAAGCTCAAACAACTGATCGAGAAGGTGCCCTTCTACGCCATCAAGGGTTCGCCGGTGTTCGAGTCGCCCCTGGGCCTGTTCAACGCCACGGAAGATGGCGCAATCCTCGAAGAAGACTTCGGCATCCCACGGCGCTACCTCAACACCATCATGTCGCCCTGGGCCACCAAACGCCTGGCCGAGTTCGGCGGCGACATCAGCCAGTTCCGCGTGGTGAAACTCTACCCTTCGATCCTCAACCAGATCGGCGTGGCCAAGACCGAACCGGGCGATGAGAACAACCAGGACATCTCGGCGCTGGTGGGCAAGGTCGATATCCGCAAACTGGAAGAATTCCCACAGAACGACGCCGACGCCTACAGCTACTCAGGCGCGCTGTGCCGGGCCAACCAGGGCCTGATGGAATTCGTGGAGATGTTCAAGGCGCCGATCAAGGTCCTGCACCCACTGCTCACCGCCACCCAGGAAGGCAACTACAACAGTACCGAAGGCCTGGGGGCGATTCCGTTCACCGGGATACTGCTGGCCCACTCCAACGAATCGGAATGGCACACCTTCCGCAACAACAAGAACAACGAAGCCTTCATCGACCGGATCTACATCGTCAAGGTGCCGTACTGCCTGCGGGTCAGCGATGAAATCAAGATCTACGACAAGCTGCTGTTCAACAGTTCCCTGGCCAAGGCCCACTGCGCACCCGACACCCTGAAGATGCTCGCCCAGTTCACCGTACTGTCGCGCCTCAAAGAGCCGGAGAACTCGAATATCTATTCGAAGATGCGCGTGTACGACGGCGAGAACCTCAAGGACACCGACCCCAAGGCCAAGTCGATCCAGGAATACCGCGACAACGCGGGCGTGGACGAGGGCATGAATGGTCTGTCGACGCGCTTCGCGTTCAAGATCCTGTCCAAAGTGTTTAACTTCGACCCTCACGAGATCGCTGCCAACCCGGTCCACTTGCTCTACGTGCTGGAGCAGCAGATCGAACAGGAGCAATTCCAGGCCGAAACCCGCGAGCGCTACCTGCGCTTCCTCAAGGAATACCTGGCGCCGCGCTACATCGAGTTTATCGGCAAGGAAATCCAGACCGCGTACCTGGAGTCCTACAGCGAATACGGCCAGAACATCTTCGACCGCTACGTGTTGTATGCAGACTTCTGGATCCAGGACCAGGAATACCGCGACCCGGAAACCGGCGAAATCCTCAACCGCGTGGCCCTCAACGAGGAACTGGAAAAGATCGAGAAACCCGCCGGCATCAGCAATCCGAAGGATTTCCGCAACGAAATCGTCAACTTCGTGCTGCGTGCCCGCGCCAACAACAATGGCAAGAACCCCACCTGGCTCAGCTACGAGAAGCTGCGGGTGGTCATCGAGAAGAAAATGTTCTCCAACACCGAGGATCTGCTGCCGGTCATCAGCTTCAATGCCAAGGCCAGCAAGGAGGATCAGCAAAAACACAACGACTTCGTTACACGGATGGTCGAGCGCGGCTACACCGACAAACAGGTACGGCTGCTCTCCGAGTGGTACCTGCGGGTGCGCAAATCGCAGTAAGGCAGCGACGGGCGTGTACTGCCGGGCCAATGGCCTGGCAGTCGACCGCTTGTCTCTAAGCTTCCAGCTCGCCGCTTGAAGCTTGTAACGTGAAGCTGCCCGGAGGGCTCCTCAATGAGCTATGTGATCGACCGACGCCTCAATGGCAAGAACAAGAGCACGGTAAACCGCCAGCGTTTCCTGCGGCGTTACCGTGACCACATCAAAAAGGCGGTGGAAGAGGCCGTCAGCCGTCGTTCCATCACCGATATGGAACATGGCGAGCAAATCAGCATTCCGGGGCGGGATATCGACGAACCGGTGCTGCACCATGGCCGCGGCGGCAAACAGACCGTTGTGCATCCCGGCAACAAGGAATTCACCACCGGCGAACATATCCAGCGCCCTCAGGGCGGTGGCGGCGGTAAAGGCCCGGGCAAGGCCGGCAACTCCGGCGAAGGCATGGATGAATTCGTCTTCCAGATCACCCAGGAAGAATTCCTCGAATTCATGTTCGAGGACCTGGAACTGCCCAACCTGGTCAAGCGCAACCTGACCGGCACCGACACCTTCAAAACCGTACGCGCCGGGATCAGCAACGAGGGCAACCCGTCCCGGATCAATATCATCCGCACCCTGCGCTCGGCCCATGCGCGGCGTATCGCCCTGTCGGGCAGCAGCCGCGCCAAATTGAAGGAGGCCAAGGAAGAGTTGGCGCGCTTGAAGCGCGAAGAGCCGGATAACTTCGGCGATATCCAGGAACTTGAGGTGGAAATAGAAAAACTCAGCGCGCGGATTCACCGCGTGCCGTTCCTCGACACCTTCGACCTCAAGTACAACCTGCTGGTCAAACAACCCAACCCGAGTTCCAAGGCCGTGATGTTCTGCCTGATGGACGTGTCCGGCTCCATGACCCAGGCCACCAAGGACATCGCCAAACGGTTCTTTATCCTGCTGTACCTGTTCCTCAAGCGAAACTACGACAAGATCGACGTCGTGTTCATCCGCCATCACACCAGCGCCCGGGAAGTGGACGAAGAGGAGTTCTTCTACTCGCGGGAAACCGGCGGCACCATCGTCTCCAGTGCCTTGAAACTGATGCAGGAGATCATGGCCGAGCGCTACCCGGCCAACGAATGGAACATCTACGCAGCCCAGGCCTCCGACGGCGACAACTGGAACGACGATTCGCCCATCTGCCGCGACATCCTGATCAACCAGATCATGCCGTTCGTGCAGTACTACACTTATGTCGAAATCACTCCCCGTGAGCACCAGGCCCTGTGGTTTGAATACGAGCGCATCGGCGAAGCGTTTGCCGATACGTTCGCCCAACAGCAACTGGTCTCGGCCGGCGATATCTACCCGGTCTTCCGTGAACTCTTCCAGCGCAGGTTAGTGACATGACCGCCAAAAAAGAGACTAAGCGCCAACCCATTTCCACAGGCTCCGAGTGGACCTTTGAACTGATCCAGGCCTATGACCGGGAAATCAGCCGCATCGCGGCGGGTTATGCCTTGGACACCTACCCCAACCAGATCGAAGTGATCACTGCCGAACAGATGATGGATGCCTACGCTTCCGTCGGCATGCCCCTGGGCTACCATCATTGGTCCTACGGCAAGCACTTCCTCAGCACCGAGAAATCCTACAGCCGCGGTCAGATGGGCCTGGCCTATGAGATTGTCATCAACTCCGACCCCTGCATTGCCTATCTGATGGAAGAAAACACCATCTGCATGCAGGCGCTGGTGGTGGCCCACGCCTGCTATGGTCACAACAGTTTCTTCAAGGGCAACTACCTGTTCCGCACCTGGACCGATGCCAGCTCGATCATCGATTACCTGGTGTTCGCCAAGCAGTACATCATGCAATGCGAAGAACGCCATGGCATCGACGCGGTGGAGGACCTGCTCGATTCCTGCCACGCACTGATGAACTACGGCGTCGACCGCTACAAACGCCCCTACCCGATTTCCGCCGAGGAAGAACGCCTGCGCCAGAAGGAGCGCGAAGAGCACCTGCAGAAACAGATCAACGACCTATGGCGCACGATTCCCAAACGTGCCGACAAGAACAACGATAAGGACAATGCGCGCTTCCCCGCCGAACCCCAGGAAAACATCCTGTATTTTCTGGAAAAACACGCGCCTCTGCTGGAGCCGTGGCAACGGGAAATCGTGCGTATTGTGCGCAAAATCGCCCAATACTTTTATCCACAGCGCCAGACCCAGGTGATGAACGAAGGCTGGGCGACGTTCTGGCACTACACCCTGATCAACGACCTCTACGACGAAGGCCTGGTCACCGACGGCTTCATGATGGAGTTCCTGACCTCTCACACCAGCGTGGTGTACCAGCCCGGCTTCGACAGCCCGTACTACAGCGGCATCAACCCCTATGCCCTGGGCTTCGCCATGTACCGCGATATTCGGCGCATGTGCGAACACCCCACCGAGGAAGATCGCCGCTGGTTCCCGGAGATCGCCGGCAGCGATTGGTTATCGACCATCAAGTTCGCCATGAGCAGCTTCAAGGATGAGAGCTTTATCCTGCAGTACCTGTCGCCCAAGGTCATTCGAGATCTCAAGCTGTTCAGCATCCTCGATGACGACCTCAAGGACGATCTGGTGGTACCCGCCATCCACGATGAACCTGGCTATCGCACGATCCGCGAGACCCTGGCGGCGCAGTACAACCTCGGCAACCGCGAGCCCAACGTGCAGATCTACAGCATCGATGTGCGCGGCGATCGCTCGCTGACCCTGCGCCACCAGCAGCACGACCGCAAACCCTTGGGCGAATCCACTGAGGAAGTGCTCAAACACCTGCATCGGTTGTGGGGCTTCGACATTCACTTGGAAACCTTGCAGGGTGATCAGGTGATGAAAACCCACCACGTGCCACCGCGCAGCGATCACAACGACAATGACTACGGCCGCCTGGACCTGGCCGTCGTTCACCTCTGACGCAGCAAAGCCTCCATTGGCCGGACACAGGCGTTATCCTGTTCGGCTAATGGAGGCTTTTTCATGAAAATCTACAAAGTCGGCGGCGCGGTGCGTGACCGCTTGCTGGGCATCAAGGTCACCGATATCGACCGTGTCGTCGTGGGCGCGACTGCAGAAGAGATGCTCGCCAAAGGGTACAAACCCGTGGGGGCTGATTTTCCGGTATTCCTGGACCCGAGGAACGGCGACGAATACGCCCTCGCCCGCACCGAGCGCAAGAGTGGCCGGGGTTACGGCGGCTTCGTGTTTCACGCCAGCCCTGAGGTCACGCTGGAAGAAGACCTGATCCGCCGCGACCTGACCATCAATGCCATGGCAGAGGACGATGATGGCAACCTGACCGACCCTTATCACGGCCAGCGTGATCTGCAAGCGCGCATTCTCCGCCATGTTTCCCCCGCGTTCGCCGAAGATCCCTTGCGTGTACTCCGCGTTGCGCGCTTTGCCGCACGTTATGCGCACCTGGGTTTCACCGTTGCTCCCGAGACCATGGCGCTGATGCGTCAACTCAGCGAATCCGGCGAACTGCAGGCCCTGACCCCGGAGCGCAGTTGGAAGGAAATCTCCCGCGCCCTGATGGAAGATCAGCCCCAGGTGTTTATCCAAGTGCTGCGCGATTGCGATGCGCTGAAAATCTTGATGCCGGAAGTCGACGCGCTGTTCGGCGTGCCCCAGCCCGAAGCCCATCACCCCGAGATCGACACCGGTGTACACACCTTGAGCGTGCTGGAACAGGCCGCCCTGCATAAACAACCACTGAGCGTACGCTGGGCCTGCCTGCTGCATGACTTGGGCAAGGGCCTGACACCTGTGGATAAGTTGCCGCAGCATATTGCCCATGAACACCGGGGCTTGAAGCTGATCAAGGCAGTGAACGAACGCTTCAAGGCGCCCAAGGATTGCCAGGAGCTGGCCTTGCTGGTCGGCCGATATCACACCCATGGCCATCGCGCCCTGGAGCTGAAAGCCTCGACCCTGCTGGAGTTGCTGCAGAGCTTTGACGTTTACCGTCGGCCACAGCGCTTTGAGGAGTTTGTAGTCGCCTGTGAAATGGATGCACGGGGCCGCAAGGGACTGGAGCAAAGAAGTTATCCACAAGCGGATTACTTACGCGCAGCGGCGAAAGCAGCGCGTGAGGTTGCAGTGGCGCCACTGCTTGAGAAGGGCTTCAAAGGCCCGGAGTTGGGCGAGGCGCTCAAGCGCGAACGGCTCAAGGCACTCAAAGCCTACAAGGAACAACACAAACCCTCGTAGGCGCCGGGCTTGCTCGCGAAGAACGTCAACGATAACGCAGCGTTCTCAGTTTTTTCGCGAGCAAGCTCACTCCTACAAGAGCGAGTCCGGCGTGAGTTGCCGGCCCTGCCATTCAAATCCGACAGGCGCCAGCACTTGGTTGATCTGCGCATCGCGCCACAGTTCGGCCAGGGTCTTGCCCACTTCAGGGTGCACACGGTCTGGCGCCATCATCGACAGCGGCCACAATACAAACGCATTTTTCAGGATCTCTGCGCGAGGCAGGACCAAACCATCGAAGTTGCCCACCAGATCACCATACAGCAGCACGTCGATATCCAGCGGCAGACCTTTGCGATCCGGCGCATAGCGGCCATTGTCGGCTTCGATGAATTTCAAGCGGCGGTCCAGCTCCATCAATGGCAGGTCGGTGTAGGCCGACACCACCAGATTGAAGAATGGCCCACTCTTGATGCCCACCGGCTGGCTTTCGAACACCGGCGAGCACTGCATATCGGTCAAAAAACTCGCCAGTGCATCCAAACCCGCGCGCAAATGGGTTTCGCGCCCGATATTGCTGCCGAGGCCAAGGTAAACCTGAGTTAGCGACATCCGCGCTCGATCTCCACGCCCACACCTTTGGCAGCCGGCACGGCACCTGGCTTGGTCAGTTTGAGGTGCAGCCAGGGGATCTGGAATTCGCTCATCAACACTTGCGCCAGACACTCGGCGAACGTCTCCACCAGTTGGTACTGGGACTGCTCGGCAAACGCCTGGATCCGTGCAGATACACTGGCGTAATCCAGCGCAAGGCTGAGGTCGTCACCGGCGGCTGCCGGGCGGTTATCCCAGGCGAAGCTCAGGTCCAGGCGCAGGCATTGGCGGATTCCGCGCTCCCAGTCGTAGGCCCCGATCACGGTGTCGACTTCCAGGCCTTCGATAAACACTCTGTCCAAGCACTCTTCTCCGCAGCACGACAAGGGCGCGATGCCCCGTTAGAATCAGGGCGTCCTCGCCCGGAATAGTTAGCATGTTTTGGTCACTGGCGATCTTCGCCTACCTGCTCGGCTCGCTGTCCTTCGCCATTTTGCTCAGCCGCCTGACGGGAACCCCCGACCCGCGAATGAGTGGCTCAGGCAATGCCGGCGCCACCAATATGTTGCGCCTGGCCGGCAAGAAACTCGCCATCCTCACGCTGCTGGGCGATGTCTGCAAAGGCCTGTTGCCCGTGCTGGTCGCGCAGTTCGCCGGCCTTACCCTTCAGCAGCAGGCCTGGGTTGGCGTATGTGCCGTCCTGGGCCATTTGTTTCCGTTGTACTTCCGCTTTCGCGGTGGCAAAGGTGTCGCCACGGCCGCCGGCATGTTGCTGGCGATCTACCCGCCTGCCGCGTTACTGGCCGCGTTTGCCTGGCTGCTGACGTTCTACCTGACCCGCACCAGCTCACTGGCCGCATTGATCGCCACGCCGCTCACCCTGCCTCTACTGGCATGGCAGGAGCCGGCGGCGCTACTACCGATGAGCGTGCTGACCCTGCTGATCGTCTGGCGCCACCGGGGCAATTTACGCGACCTGTTTGCCGGGCGCGAACGGCATTTTTAAATCCGGCCGATGAATCCCGCTCACCTTGAGCACTTACAACGGCGACAATTGCTCCATCGGCCAGCGGGCCTGCACGCTGATCGCCAAGCTTTCGTGCTGCCCGGCCTGCAGACGCTGGCAACCGGCATAGGCGATCATCGCGCCGTTATCGGTGCAGAATTCAGGGCGCGCATAAAACACATCGCCCTTCATGTCGCCGAGCATTTTCTCCAGCGAAGCCCGCAGGGCCTTATTGGCGCTGACGCCGCCTGCGATCACCAGACGCTGCATGCCCGCCTGTTTCAGGGCACGCTTGCACTTGATGGTCAAAGTCTCCACCACGGCCTGCTGGAACGCCAGCGCGATGTCGCAACGGGCTTGCTCACTGTCGTCCCCGGCGCTGACGCTTTGCTGCCAGGTGTTCAACGCGGAGGTTTTCAGACCGCTGAAGCTGAACATCAGGCCGGGGCGATCGCACATCGGACGCGGGAAAGTGAAGCGGCCCGGAACACCCTTTTCAGCGAGACGGGCGATTTCCGGACCACCGGGATAATTGAGGCCCATCATCTTCGCGGTCTTGTCGAATGCTTCACCGGC
Source organism: Pseudomonas sp. MPB23 (assembly GCF_046605395.1). Classification (NCBI taxonomy): domain Bacteria; kingdom Pseudomonadati; phylum Pseudomonadota; class Gammaproteobacteria; order Pseudomonadales; family Pseudomonadaceae; genus Pseudomonas; species Pseudomonas sp. MPB23. The sequence continues at coordinate 1,411,280 of NZ_CP176771.1, forward strand.
GGCATCATCCAGGGACTCGCCCAACAGCGTGTATTGACCGATCCCATCGACCTGAACCAGTTGCGTATGCCCCCCCGAAACCAACAAAGCGACGAACGGGAACTGCGGTGGTGTTTTTTCCAGCATGGGCGCCAATAAATGGCCTTCCATGTGGTGTACACCGAGGGCCGGAATGTCCCAGGCAAATGCCAGCGCCTGAGCGCAAGAAGCCCCAACCAGCAGGGCTCCGACCAATCCGGGGCCGGCGGTGTAGGCGATCGCATCGATCTCGGTCGGCACGCAGCCGGCCTCGTCCAGCACCTGGCGAATCAACGGCAGCATGCGCTTGACGTGATCGCGGCTGGCAAGCTCGGGCACCACGCCACCATAGGCGCGGTGCAGGTCGATCTGACTGAACAGTGCATCGGCCAAAAGCCCGCGTTCACTGTCGTAGAGTGCGACACCGGTTTCGTCGCAGGAGGTTTCAAGTCCCAGTACTAGCATGGGTTTGCGCCTTGTAGAGGCTGAATTCGAAGGCGCGCATGATAGTCGCCGCTCCCCCTCCAGACTAGCGGTTTTCGATCAGAGGCTTTGCATTCCGGGCAATGAGGGGTTAACATCCGCAACCCTTAAAAACCGACGACCTCAGCCGCGAATTTTTTGCGACGAGAACGTTGATTCCCGGTAATGAAAGAAGGTAGCTCTGGATGCCAGCCGTCAAAGTAAAAGAGAACGAACCCTTCGACGTAGCTCTGCGTCGTTTCAAGCGCTCCTGCGAAAAAGCCGGTGTTCTGGCTGAAGTTCGTAGCCGCGAATTTTATGAGAAGCCAACTTCTGAGCGTAAGCGTAAAGCAGCAGCCGCTGTTAAGCGTCACGCCAAGAAAGTTCAGCGCGAACAGCGCCGCGCCGTTCGTCTGTACTAATACACAGACGTTCGTAGCAAGCTTCTGCCAAGCCCGGCCCTCAGCCGGGCTGTTGGCATTTGCGGATATCGCTTGATGCTTCACCGTCGACGCCGCACATGCGACCGAGACACTGCTTCACACGTCAGGACTGGCGCTTCTGCCAGCGGTGCACGTCTCTTCTGACGAGCCTAACAAGGCTACTGACGAGCACACTCATTTTGTAGGCAGGCGATCAACAGATCGACTGTGCCCAGCGATGAGCTTCCGAGGCCACCATTGGCCGACGCCGGACGCCAGGGCAACATTTCTTCGCCGAAGACTGATAGAAACTAACGTCAGCGAATGATCGGCAGATACACTTCCTGACAGCCCAAGCAGACGATTGATGGCCAAGCCACTCGATACGTGCGCTTGAGCATTTCACGGGCCCTCAATTACACGCAGTGATGACGAGAACGCCATGGCCGGGCTGATTCCCCAGAGCTTTATTGACGACCTTCTGAACCGCACCGACATCGTCGATGTTGTCAGCTCGCGCCTGCAAATGAAGAAAGCCGGCAAGAACTACACCGCCTGCTGCCCGTTCCACAAAGAAAAAACCCCATCGTTCAGCGTCAGCCCCGACAAACAGTTCTACTACTGCTTCGGCTGCGGCGCAGGCGGCAATGCCCTCGGTTTCATCATGGACCACGACAACCTGGACTTCCCCCAGGCCGTCGAGGAACTGGCCAAAGCCGCCGGCATGGAAATCCCCCGCGAAGAAAGTGGCCGCCCGCACAAACCGCGGCAACCCACCGATTCGCCGCTGTACCCGCTACTGACGGCCGCTGCCGACTTTTATCGTCAGGCGCTTAAAAGCCATCCGCAGCGCAAGGCCGCCGTCGACTACCTCAAAGGGCGCGGCCTCACCGGCGAGATCGCCCGCGACTTCGGCCTCGGATTCGCCCCACCGGGCTGGGACAATCTCTACAAGCACTTGAGCAGCGACACACTCCAGCAAAAAGCCATGATCGACGCCGGCCTGCTGGTGGAAAACGCCGAAACCGGCAAGCGCTACGACCGCTTCCGCGACCGCGTGATGTTCCCGATCCGCGACAGCCGTGGCCGGATCATCGCCTTCGGCGGCCGCGTGCTGGGGGACGACAAGCCCAAGTACCTGAACTCCCCGGAAACCCCGGTATTCCACAAGGGCCAGGAGCTTTACGGCCTATTCGAGGCGCGCAAGAACAACCGCAATCTCGATGAAATCATCGTGGTTGAAGGCTATATGGACGTGATCGCCCTCGCCCAGCAAGGCTTGCGCAACGCCGTGGCAACCCTGGGTACCGCCACCAGCGAAGAACACTTAAAGCGCCTGTTCCGTGTCGTACCCAGCGTCCTGTTCTGCTTCGACGGCGACCAGGCCGGCCGCAACGCCGCCTGGCGCGCCCTTGAAGCCACGCTGCCGTGCCTGCAGGATGGGCGTCGCGCACGCTTCCTGTTCCTGCCCGAAGGCGAAGACCCAGACACTCTGGTCCGCTCCGAAGGCACCGACGCGTTCCGCGCGCGCATCAATCAACATGCACAGCCTCTGGCGGATTACTTCTTCCAGCAGCTCACCGAAGAAGCCGACCCGCGCTCCCTTGAAGGCAAGGCCCACATGGCCACCCTCGCCGCGCCGCTGATCGACAAGGTGCCGGGCGCCAACCTGCGCACCCTGATGCGCCAGCGCCTGCTGGAAATCACCGGACTGAGCGGCGAAGCCGTCAGCCAGTTGGTCCACAGCGCACCGCAGAATGCGCCGCCGGCCTACGACCCAGGCATGGATTACGACGCCATGCCGGACTATGCCGACTTCCACCCACCGCAGGAAGCCTACGCGCCCCAGCAGGAGTGGACGCCGAAGAAGCCCGGCGCCGGCGGCAAGAAATGGGACAAGAAACCCTGGAGCAAGAACGGCAAGCGCGGTGACCGCGACGAAGCCTATGCCCCACGCACACCGGTCGCCGTAGAAGCCCCGACGCTGATTGCCCTGCGCACACTCATCCACCACCCGCAACTGGCGGGCAAGGTTGAAAGTGCGGAGCATTTTGCCAACGAGAGCAACACCTACGCCCAGGTACTCATTGCCCTGATAGAGGCCGTGCAGAAAAATCCTAAGCTAAACTCCATCCAGCTAATGGCTCGATGGCATGGCACCGAACAAGGTCGCTTGTTGAAAGCACTCGCGGAAAAGGAGTGGCTAATTGACGGCGATAACCTTGAACAACAGTTTTTAGACACCATTACTAGGTTATCCGCGGGCCAGCACACGCAGACCCTCGATGAACTCATCAAGAGAGCAAGGCAGCCGGGATTGTCGGCTGAAGAGCAAATTCAGATAGCAAAACAGATGCGCGACCTCTTAAAACAGAATGTTTCCGCATCAAACCCGACCTTAACTGGCGCGTGAGGTCGTAGCTCGGGTATAATCCTCGGCTTGTTTTTTGCCCGCCAAGACCTTCAGTGGATAGGGTGTTATGTCCGGAAAATCGCAACAGCAGTCTCGTATCAAAGAGTTGATCACCCTTGGTCGTGAGCAGAAGTATCTGACTTACGCAGAGGTCAACGACCACCTGCCTGAGGATATTTCAGATCCAGAGCAGGTGGAAGACATCATCCGCATGATTAACGACATGGGGATCCCCGTACACGAGAGTGCTCCGGATGCGGACGCCCTTATGTTGGCCGACGCCGATACCGACGAGGCAGCCGCTGAAGAAGCCGCTGCCGCGCTGGCCGCGGTAGAGACCGACATCGGTCGCACGACTGACCCTGTGCGTATGTATATGCGTGAAATGGGTACCGTCGAGTTGCTGACACGTGAAGGCGAAATCGAAATCGCCAAGCGTATCGAAGAGGGTATCCGTGAAGTGATGGGCGCTATCGCGCACTTCCCTGGCACGGTTGACCACATTCTCTCCGAGTACACTCGCGTCACCACCGAAGGTGGCCGCCTGTCCGACGTCCTGAGCGGTTATATCGACCCGGACGACGGCATTGCGCCGCCTGCCGCCGAAGTACCGCCGCCTGTCGACCCGAAAGCCGTGAAAGCGGACGACGACTCCGAAGACGACGATGCTGAAGCCAGCACCGACGACGAAGATGAAGTTGAAAGCGGTCCAGACCCGATCATCGCTGCCCAGCGTTTCGGTGCGGTTTCCGATCAAATGGAAATCACCCGCAAGGCCCTGAAAAAGCACGGTCGCTCCAACAAGCTGGCAATTGCCGAGCTGGTGGCGCTGGCTGAGCTGTTCATGCCGATCAAGCTGGTACCGAAGCAATTCGAAGGCCTGGTTGAACGCGTTCGCAGCGCCCTTGAGCGTCTGCGTGCACAAGAGCGTGCGATCATGCAGCTATGTGTACGTGATGCACGTATGCCGCGCACCGACTTCCTGCGCCAGTTCCCGGGCAATGAAGTCGACGAGAGCTGGACCGACGCACTGGCCAAGGGCAAGGCGAAATACGCCGAAGCCATCGGCCGCCTGCAGCCGGACATCATCCGTTGCCAGCACAAGCTGACCGCGCTTGAGACCGAAACCGGTCTGACGATTGCCGAAATCAAGGACATCAACCGTCGCATGTCGATCGGCGAGGCCAAGGCCCGCCGCGCGAAGAAAGAGATGGTTGAAGCGAACTTGCGTCTGGTGATCTCCATCGCCAAGAAGTACACCAACCGTGGCCTGCAATTCCTCGATCTGATCCAGGAAGGCAACATCGGCTTGATGAAGGCTGTGGACAAGTTCGAATACCGTCGCGGCTACAAGTTCTCGACTTATGCCACCTGGTGGATCCGTCAGGCGATCACTCGCTCGATCGCCGACCAGGCCCGCACCATCCGTATTCCGGTGCACATGATCGAGACGATCAACAAGCTCAACCGCATTTCCCGGCAGATGCTGCAGGAAATGGGTCGCGAACCGACCCCGGAAGAGCTGGGCGAACGCATGGAAATGCCTGAGGATAAAATCCGCAAGGTATTGAAGATTGCTAAAGAGCCGATCTCCATGGAAACCCCGATCGGTGATGACGAAGATTCCCACCTGGGTGACTTCATCGAAGACTCGACCATGCAGTCGCCAATCGATGTCGCCACCGTTGAGAGCCTTAAAGAAGCGACTCGCGACGTACTGTCCGGCCTCACTGCCCGTGAAGCCAAGGTACTGCGCATGCGTTTCGGCATCGACATGAATACCGACCACACCCTTGAGGAAGTCGGTAAACAGTTTGACGTGACCCGCGAGCGGATTCGTCAGATCGAAGCCAAGGCGCTGCGCAAGTTGCGCCACCCGACGCGAAGCGAGCATCTGCGCTCCTTCCTCGACGAGTGATCCCAGAACCCCCGGCCCAGGCCGGGGGTTTTGCTTTCCACAGATAAAACCCCGCGCGACACCCCTGCCCCGCAATGCCCGTCTACACTCGAAACATTCCCCGTGCCATAACGAGACCGTTATGCCCAGATTGCCGGCTGTGTTACTGCTGTCGCTGCTGACCTGGACCGCAACGGCTGGCGCGTTGACTCTTACCGACGATGAGCGTGGCTGGCTGGCGGACCATCAAGAACTGCGACTGGGGGTGGACGCCTCGTGGCCACCCTTTGAATACCGAGATGAAGATGGTCGCTATCAGGGTTTGGCGGCGGATTACGTGCGCCTGATCCAGGATCGCCTCGGTGTTAAGTTCAAACTGATCGAGCCCGCGAACTGGGGCGCTGTGCTGGAGCTGACGCGAAACAATCAACTCGATTTGCTGCCCGGCATCATGTCCACCCCGGAACGCCAGGGATTTATGGCATTCACTCGCCCGTACCTGGACTTCCCCATCGTTATCCTGGCCCATGAAGGCGGCGCCAAAGCACGCAACCTGAAGGACCTCTACGGGCTGAAAATCGCAGTGGTGGAAAACTACGCGCCCCATGAATTGCTGCGTAGCCACCATCCCGACCTCAACCTGGTGGCCATGCCGAATGTCAGCTCGACGCTGCAAGCCCTGGCCACGGATGAAGTGGATGCAGTGGTCGGCGACCTGGCGTCGAGTGTCTGGAGCCTGCGCCAGCTCAAGCTGGATGGCTTGTACGTCAGCGGCGACACGCCCTACCGCTACCAACTGGCAATGGGCGTGCCCCAGGACAACAAAATACTGGTGGGCATCCTGGACAAGGTACTGGCCGATCTCAGCCCCAACGAAACCGCAGCGATCCAGCAACACTGGGTCGGCAGCTTCACCGATCACCGCACGTTCTGGACCGACTTGCTGACCTACGGGCTGCCCGCGGTATTGCTGTTGAGCACCGTGCTGGTCGTCGTCATCAGGATCAATCGCCGGCTGAGTTCGGAAATATCCCGCCGCGTCGCCCTCGAACAGGAACTGCGCAGCAGTGAATATCACTATCGCGGCCTGGTGGAGAGCTTATCCGCCATTGCCTGGGAGGCCAGCGTCACCGACTTTACCTACAGCTATGTGTCACCCCATGCTGAAGAACTGCTCGGTTATCCCCGTGCGCATTGGCTGATTCCAGGCTTCTGGCGCAACATCATTCATCCTGCCGACCTGACGCGCACCGAAGCGTATTGCTACCGCGAAACCCGCGCCAGCCGTGATCACAGCATCGACTACCGGGTAATCACCGCCGACGGCCGCTGCCTGTGGGTACGCGACATCGTCAGCCTGATCGAGCATGGCCACGAGCCGGTACTGCGCGGCCTGATGATCGACATCAGCGATGCCAAGCGCACCGAAGAAGCGCTGCAGCTCTCCGAGCAAAAATTCGCCTCGGTGTTCCAACAGTGCCCGGACATTCTGGTGATCGCGCGCCTGTCCGATGGCTGCTTGCTGGAGGTCAACAAAGCGTTCGAGGACCAGGTGGGCCTGAAGGCCGAGCAGGTCATTGGCAAAACCGCCACTGCGCTGAATATCTGGGGTATCCCGGGCATCGGCCCCGAACTGCTACAACGGGTACAGACCACCAGCATCCGCAACCTGGAAATGCCTTTTCTACGCAGCAACGGCCAAGCCTTTACCGGCCTGATTTCCGCCGAACCATTTCAACTCGACGCCACGGAGGCCATCGTCGTGGTGGTGCGCGACATCACCCAACTCAAGGAAACCCAGCAACAACTGCAAACGTCCGAAGAGAAATTCGCCAAAGCCTTTCATGCCTCCCCCGACGGCTTGCTGCTAAGCCGGCAGCGCGACGGCCTGCTGATTGAAGTGAACGACGGTTTCAGTCGTATCACCGGCTACCCCAGCGCGACCTCCATCGACCGGTCAACCCTGGACCTGGGCATCTGGGTCGACCTCAACGAACGCAAACACATGCTGGAACTGATGCAGCGCGATGGCTTCGTGCGTGACTTCATCTGCCATATACGCCGCAACGATGGCCAGATCCGCCTCTGCGAGCTGTCCAGCCGCCCACTGCCCATCGGCGACGACGACTGCATGCTGACCATCGCCCGGGACATCACCGAGCGCCAGCTGATGCAGGAAAAACTGCAGCAGGCCGCGACCGTTTTCGAGAGCACCGCCGAAGGCGTATTGATCACCGACACCCAACAGAACATCAGTGCCGTCAACCGCGCCTTCAGCGAGATCACCGGCTACAGCGAAGCCGAAGCCCTGGGCCATACGCCGCGCCTGCTGGCCTCCGGCCTGCACGACAGCGCCTTCTATGCCGCCATGTGGCATCAGTTGACAGACCAGGGGCACTGGCAGGGCGAGATTTCCAACCGTCGCAAGAATGGCGAGGTGTACCCCAGTTGGTTGACCATCAGCGCCGTGCGCAATCGCGACCACTTGATCACGCACTTCGTCGCCGTGTTTGCCGACATCTCCAGCCTCAAGTTGGCCCAGGCGCGCCTCGACTACCAGGCCCACCACGACCCGCTGACCGGACTGCCCAACCGAACGCTGTTTGAAAGTCGCTTGCAAGCCGCCCTCAACGGTCATCAGGACACCGGCAAACAGGGGGCCGTCCTGTTTCTCGACCTGGACCGCTTCAAACACATTAACGACAGCCTTGGCCACCCCGTCGGCGACCTGCTGCTCAAAGACATCGCCGTGCGCCTCAAAGAGCAACTGCGCGACATCGACACCGTCGCACGCCTGGGCGGAGACGAATTCATCATCCTGCTCCCTGGCCTGCAGCACGTCAGTGACGCCCAATACCTGGCCAATAAACTGCTGGCCTGCTTCACCCCGCCGTTCCAGGCCGGCGAACACGAGTTCTTTATCAGCGCCAGTATCGGCACCAGCCTGTACCCCCAGGACGGCACCGACGTCGCCACCCTGGTCAAGAACGCTGACGCCGCGATGTACCGCTCCAAGGCCAAGGGCCGCAACCGGGTCGAAAGCTACACCCGCGACCTCACCGCCCAGGCCAACGAACGCGTGGCGCTGGAACATGAGTTGCGCCGCGCCATCGAACGCGACGAACTGAGCCTGTATTACCAGCCGAAACTGAGCCTGGTGACCCAAGGACTGATCGGCGCCGAAGCCCTGATCCGCTGGCGGCACCCGGCATTCGGCGACGTACCGCCCGAACACTTCATCGCCCTGGCCGAAGAGAACGGCATGATCCTGCAAATTGGCGATTGGGTGCTGGAACAGGCCTGCCGACAAATGCACGCCTGGCAAACAGCCTTCGAGCCATTCGGCCCGCTGTCGGTCAACCTCGCCGGCGCGCAACTGCGCCACCCCGGCTTGCTCGGTCGCATCGAACAACTGCTGCATGACTACCACCTCGCCCCTGGCTGCCTGCAACTGGAAATCACCGAAAACTTCATCATGAGCCAGGCCGAAGAAGCGCTGGAAGTGCTGCACCAACTCAAACACCTGGGCGTACAACTGGCGATCGACGACTTCGGCACCGGCTACTCATCCCTGAGCTACCTCAAACGCCTGCCGCTGGACTTCCTGAAGATCGACCAATCCTTCGTCCGCGGCCTGCCCGACGACCCCCACGACGCCGCCATCGTGCGCGCCATCATCGCCCTGGGCCACAGCATGCAATTCACCATCATCGCCGAAGGCGTGGAGAACGCCGCGCAGCAAGCCTTCCTCGCCGCCGAAGGCTGCGAACAGATGCAAGGCTACATCGTCAGCCTACCCCTGCCGCCGGAGCTTTTTGCCGCGACGTTCCTTCGTATGCAGGTTGAGGATTTTTCGGATGGCAGAGTGGAGAAACCATCGTTATAATCCGCGGCCTACTGAGGGCCTATAGCTCAGTTGGTCAGAGCAGAGGACTCATAATCCTTTGGTCCACGGTTCAAGTCCGTGTGGGCCCACCAACTTCAAAGCCGCGCATTGCGCGGCTTTTGTCGTTTTTGGCCTCTAAAAATGGCGGTTGCTAAGCTCAAACGCAGCGAGGCATAAACACCCACCACGTGGCGGTTGCCCCATAGCTTCCTACGGGTATAGCAACTGCTGCATCATCGAGCGTTAGTCTTGCAGCCGTTCAAGGTGTCCCCCTGTAACATGCCACCTATTACCGCCCGTTTCGGAGCCTCCCTTGCCCGTCCTCGATGAAATCGATCGCCAACTGATCGCCGCCCTGCAACTCAACGCCCGCGAAAGCGTAGCCATGCTTGCCCGGCAGTTGGGGATCGCGCGCACCACGGTCACCTCGCGTCTGGCGCGTCTGGAGAAAACCCAGGTGATCACCGGTTACGGCGTACGCCTGGGCCAGCGGGTGGCGGGCGGTGGTTTGCAGGCCTACGTGGGGATTACCGTGCAACCGCGCTCGGGCAAAGAGGTGCTGCGCCGGCTGAGTGCGATGGCCCAGGTGCAACAGTTGTGTGCAGTAAGCGGCGAGTTCGATTACGTGGCCTGGCTGCGCACCGATTCGCCGGAGCAACTGGACCAATTGCTCGACCAGATCGGCAGCGTCGACGGTGTAGAAAAAACCACCACCTCGATCATCCTCAGTAACAAACTGGATCGCGGACAACCTATCTGACCAGCACCTTCGTCAGATTGACTGAAACCAATCCAATTCGACGACACTTTGCGTCTTATTAACGAGCGCAACGCTCCCTAAACTGGCTGCCATCTTTTCCTATACTCAGCGGGTCACGTCCGCCGAGTCGCCAGCCAGGGTCCGCCATGAGCATTCCGTCCAGCAGCATCAGCAAGACCAATCGCCACCCCGCAGACGGCAAGAAACCCATCACCATCTTCGGCCCGGATTTCCCGTTTGCCTTCGATGACTGGATCGAACACCCGGCCGGCCTGGGCAGCATCCCCGCCGTCCACCATGGCGCCGAAGTGGCGATCGTCGGTGCCGGGATCGCGGGCCTGGTGGCCGCCTATGAGCTGATGAAACTGGGCCTGAAGCCGGTGGTGTACGAAGCGTCGAAGATGGGCGGCCGCTTGCGCTCCCAGGCCTTTGAAGGCGCCGAAGGGATCATCGCCGAACTGGGTGGCATGCGTTTCCCGGTCTCGTCCACGGCGTTCTATCACTATGTGGACAAGCTCGGCCTGGACACCAAACCCTTCCCCAACCCGCTGACCCCAGCCTCCGGCAGCACCGTGATCGACCTGGAAGGCCAGACCCACTACGCACAAAAACTCTCCGACTTGCCTGCGCTGTTCCAGGAAGTGGCTGACGCCTGGGCCGACGCCCTGGAAGCCGGCTCGCAATTCGGCGACATCCAGCAAGCCATCCGCGACCGCGACGTACCGCGCCTCAAAGCGCTGTGGAATAAGCTGGTGCCACTGTGGGACGACCGCACGTTCTACGACTTCGTCGCCACCTCCAAAGCCTTCGCCAAGTTGTCGTTCCATCACCGCGAAGTGTTCGGCCAGGTCGGTTTCGGCACCGGCGGTTGGGACTCGGACTTCCCCAACTCGATGCTGGAAATCTTCCGCGTGGTGATGACCAACTGCGACGACCATCAACACCTGGTGGTCGGCGGCGTGGCTCAGGTGCCCATGGGCATCTGGCGCCATGTGCCGGAGCGCTGCGCCCATTGGCCCGCCGGCACCAGCCTCAGCTCCCTGCACCGCGGCGCGCCACGGGCCGGGGTCAAGCGCATTGCCCACGCGCCCGGCGGCCGTTTCGCCGTGACCGACAACTACGGCGACACTCGCGAATACGCCGCCGTGCTCACCACCTGCCAGAGCTGGCTGCTGACCACCCAGATCGAGTGCGACGAAAGCCTATTCTCGCAAAAGATGTGGATGGCCCTGGACCGCACCCGCTATATGCAATCGTCGAAGACCTTCGTGATGGTCGACCGCCCGTTCTGGAAAGACAAAGACCCGGAAACCGGCCGCGACCTGATGAGCATGACCCTCACCGATCGCCTGACCCGTGGGACCTATCTGTTCGACAACGGCGACGACAAGCCGGGCGTGATCTGCCTGTCGTACTCGTGGATGAGCGATGCGCTGAAAATGCTGCCACAGCCCATTGATAAACGCGTGAAGCTGGCCCTGGATGCCCTGAGCAAGATCTACCCGAAAGTCGACATCAAGGCGCGCATCATCGGCGATCCGATCACCGTGTCCTGGGAAGCCGACCCGCATTTCCTCGGCGCCTTCAAGGGCGCGCTGCCTGGCCACTATCGCTACAACCAGCGGATGTATGCGCACTTCATGCAGAAGGACATGCCCGCCGAACAACGTGGGATTTTTATCGCGGGCGACGACGTATCCTGGACGCCCGCCTGGGTCGAAGGCGCAGTACAAACCTCGCTGAACGCGGTGTGGGGCATCATGACCCACTTCGGTGGCCACACTCACCCAGAGAACCCAGGGCCGGGCGATGTGTTCGATGAGATCGGACCGATTGCCCTGGCCGAGTAAGGAACTGACTATGCGCGTCGCCCTGTACCAATGCCCGCCGCTGCCGCTGGATGTGGCCGGCAACCTCAAGCGCCTGCATCGCCTGGCCCATGAGGCGTCCGGCGCCGACCTGCTGGTGTTGCCGGAGATGTTCCTCACCGGCTACAACATCGGCGCCGAAGCTGTCGGCGCATTGGCCGAAGCGCAGGATGGCGAGTCGGCGCGAACGATTGCCGAACTGGCGCAAAGTGCCGGCGTGGCAATCCTGTATGGCTACCCGGAACGCGCCGCCGATGGGCAGATTTTTAACGCCGTGCAGTTGATCGACGCCCACGGCCAACGCCTGTGCAACTACCGCAAAACGCACTTGTTCGGCGACCTCGATCATTCGATGTTCAGTGCCGGGGGCGATGATTTCCCGCTGGTGGAACTCAACGGCTGGAAACTGGGCGTGTTGATCTGTTACGACCTGGAGTTCCCGGAAAACACCCGGCGCCTGGCCCTGGCCGGCGCCGACCTGATCCTGGTGCCCACCGCGAATATGGTGCCGTTCGATTTCGTCGCCGACGTCACGGTGCGCGCACGCGCTTTCGAGAACCAGTGCTACGTGGCCTACGCCAACTACTGCGGGCACGAAGACGAAATTCAGTATTGCGGGCAAAGCAGCATCGCCGCGCCGGATGGCCGGCGCATCGCCCAGGCCGGCCTGGATGAAGCCTTGATCGTCGGCACGCTGGAACACCAAGCGCTCCTCGACGCTCGCGCCGCCAATGACTACCTGCAAGACCGCCGTCCCGAACTCTACGGCACGCTGCACAAGCCCTGACCTGGCGGGTTTGCTAGCATAGGCGCTTCCTACGTTTCGGAAGTGCCCATGCCCGCGCCGGCCCACCCTCATCACCTTCACCTGACCCTGGCCAACGGCCTGCGGGTTTCCCTGCGTCATGCGCCGCGTTTGAAGCGCAGCGCCGCTGTGTTACGAGTGGCGGCCGGCAGCCATGACGTGCCCTTGGCATGGCCCGGCCTGGCGCACTTTCTGGAACATTTGTTGTTTCTTGGCACTGAGCGTTTTCCTACCGAAGAAGGGCTGATGGCCTACGTGCAGCGCCACGGCGGCCAGGTCAATGCCAGCACCCGTGAACGCACCACGGATTTCTTCTTTGAACTGCCGCTGTCGACCTTCGCCGATGGGCTGGAACGCTTGGCCGATATGCTCACGCATCCGTGTCTGAGCCAGGACGATCAACGCCGCGAGCGCGAAGTGCTGCACGCGGAATTCGTCGCCTGGTCCCAGGATGCCAAGGCGCAGCAGCAGGTGGCATTGCTCCAGGGCTTGGCCGTCGATCATCCACTGCGAGGCTTTCATGCGGGCAATCGCGACAGCCTGCCGGTGGAGCGTGAGGCGTTTCAACACGCGTTGCGGGCATTCCACCAAGGGTTCTATCAGAGCGGGCAGATGACCTTATGCCTGGCCGGTCCGCAGTCGTTGGAGGCGCTGGAAACCTTGGCGCGGCGATTCGGTGAAGTGCTGACCTCAGGCCCCCTGCGCCCACAGGCGGCGCCACCGGCCTTGATGACTGGGGCGGCGTGCAGTTATCAACACGTCGACGGCAATCACCTGCACCACGTCATGACCTGTGAAGCACCCCGCGAAGCGCTGGATTTCCTCTGCCTCTGGCTTAACGCAGCGGCGCCGGGCGGCCTGCTCGCCGAGCTGAAAGCGCAGCGACTGGCCACCGCGCTGCAGGCGTCCGTGGTCTATCACTTCGCCGGGCAAGCGCTACTGGCTATCGATTTCACCCTCGACACCCAACGCGATTCGGCGACACAGATCGAGGCGTTGCTGCACGACTGGCTGAGCTTTTTCGCACACAGCGACTGGACCTCACTGCGGGAAGAATTCGCCCTGCTGGCGGCTCGCCAACACCAGGTCCAAGGCGCCCTGGCCCTGGCGCGGCATGCCAGCGAAGGGTTGGAAGCGCAGCTGTCGGAACAGGCTGTCAGCGCTCTCAAGGCCATGCTCGACGCGCTGCACCTGCCAGCGTCCCGACACCCTTGGCGCCTGCCTCCGAACAATCCGTTCCTGCGTCCCACCGCCAAGGAAGAGCGCGCCGGCCTGATTCGCGGCCAAACCAGCGCCCACCGCGGCTTGCGCACCTTTGCCCAGGACCGCTCACGGGGCCGGCGGGAACAGTCGGCGTTGACCTTCAGCCCAGCCATGGCCAACGACACCGATGAAGGCGCGCTGTACCTGCATTGGCGGTTCGATTCAGCCGCTCCCTCCGGGCTCGACAGCACATTGCAGGCATTGGTCGAGAATGCCCGGCAGGCGGGCGTCGAGCTGTCTTTCGACGCCAACGGTCAGGACGCGCTGGTGAAAATCGTCGGCCTGCAAACCCCCACGCCGGCGGTGCTGGAAGCCCTGGCGCTGGGTTTGAGTCAGGCGCCAGAAGCGCCTCTCGCCGCGCCCCCGCTGATCGCGATCCGTGCACTGCTCAAGGCGTTGCCGATGTGCTGCGCCGGTACTGTTTCAGGCACCGGTGAACCGCAAGCAGCGTGGGCCAGCGCACGTTGGCAAGGACTGGCCGTTGGTTTCTCTGCCACTCATGAAGCGGCGATCAAAGCGGCGGCCGCCCGTTTACCCGGACAACCCGCCAGCCTCGAACACCAACCCCAACGCCTCGGCGGCCAACGCCTCTGGCATGAGGTGAAGACCGACGCCAGCGACGCCGCCGTGCTGCTGTTTTGCCCGACACCGACGCAATCCCTGGCGGATGAAGCCGCGTGGCGACTGCTCGGCCATCTGCTCCAGGCCCCCTTCTATCAACGCCTGCGCGTCGAGTTGCAAGTGGGCTACGCGGTGTTCAGCGGTATCCGACAGATCAACGGGCAAACCGGCCTGCTGTTTGGCGTGCAATCCCCCAACGTCACGCTGGCGGCAATCGTCGACCATCTGCACGTGTTTCTGCAGCAACTGCCTGCGCTGATCGCCAGCAGCGGCGACCTGGGCACCCACGCGTTGGCGCAACAATTCACCACGCAGGCACTGCCCGTCGCCCAAGCCGCCGAGCTGCTGTGGCACGCGCACCTGGCCGGCCATCCGTCGGATTACCTCGCGCAACTTCAACAGCAGATCCTGGCCCTTACCCGGCAAGACCTGCAGCATGCCGCCCAGCAACTGCTAGACGCGGCTGGCGGCTGGCGCTGCCTGGCCAACGGCCCGCGAATCGACGAAACCTGGCGAACGGCCTCCTGACCATTGCCCTCCCTGCAACAAGCTTTTTCCACCAAGACAGCGCTAACTTGAGAAGAATTGAGTAACATTCCCACGCACACATCTGAACATCTCCGACTGGAGGTGGACTATATGTATTACTTGGTAGTAAACGTCCCATCCCTTCGTAGGAGTAAGAATATGACCTGGTCCAAACCTGCTTACACTGATCTGCGCATCGGTTTCGAAGTGACTATGTACTTCGCCAGCCGCTGATTGGCTGGGTAAGACAACGCCTCGGCTCGTCCGGGGCGTTTTTGTTTTCAGCTTTGTTTGATGGAGCGGCCATGTTTGTCCAGATTCTAGGTTCCGCCGCCGGCGGTGGGTTCCCGCAGTGGAACTGCAACTGCGTGAACTGCGCAGGTTTTCGTGACGGCAGCCTGCGGGCGCAGGCGCGTACCCAGTCGTCCATCGCGATTTCCGATGACGGCGTGAATTGGGTGCTGTGCAATGCCTCGCCGGATATCCGCGCGCAACTGCAGGGCTTCGCACCGATGCAGCCCGGCCGCGCCCTGCGCGACACCGGTATCAGCGCCATCATCCTGATGGACAGCCAGATCGACCACACCACCGGTCTGTTGAGCCTGCGCGAAGGCTGTCCGCACCAGGTCTGGTGCACCGACATGGTCCATGAAGACCTGAGCACCGGCTTCCCGCTGTTCACCATGCTCACCCATTGGAATGGCGGCCTGACCTGGAACCGCATCGAGCTGGACGCCAGCTTCAGCATCCCGGCCTGCCCCAACCTGCGTTTCACCCCGCTGCCGCTGCGCAGTGCCGCACCACCGTATTCGCCGCACCGCTTCGACCCGCACCCAGGCGACAACATCGGCCTGATCGTCGAAGACTTGCGCACCGGCGGCAAACTGTTCTACGCCCCAGGCCTGGGCAAAGTCGACGCGCCGTTGATGGACATCATGGCCGGCAGCGACTGCCTGCTGGTGGACGGCACGATGTGGGACGACGATGAAATGCAACGCCGTGGCGTCGGCACCCGCACCGGTCGCGAGATGGGCCACCTGGCGCAGAACGGCCCCGGCGGCATGCTCGAAGTGCTGGAGCAGTTGCCCAAGCAGCGCAAGGTGCTTATCCACATCAACAACACCAACCCGATTCTCGATGAAGACTCTCCCGAACGCGCCGAGCTGACACGGCGCAATGTCGAAGTGTCTTACGACGGCATGAGCATTGAACTGTAGGAGCGAGCTTGCTCGCGAAAAACGCCAAAGCACCCCGCTCCCACAGGAGAAACCCCATGACTGACACAGCGTTGACCCAAACAGAATTCGAACACGCCCTGCGGGCCAAGGGCGCCTTCTACCACATCCATCACCCATACCACGTGGCGATGTATGAAGGCCGCGCCACCCGCGAGCAGATCCAGGGCTGGGTCGCCAACCGCTTCTACTATCAGGTGAATATCCCGCTGAAGGACGCCGCGATCCTGGCCAACTGCCCGGACCGCGAAATCCGCCGCGAGTGGATTCAGCGCCTGCTCGACCACGACGGCGCACCGGGCGAAGACGGCGGCATCGAAGCCTGGCTGCGCCTGGGCCAGGCCGTGGGCCTCGACCCGGACCAACTGCGCTCCCAGGAACTGGTGCTGCCCGGCGTGCGCTTTGCGGTGGACGCCTACGTCAACTTTGCGCGCCGCGCCAGTTGGCAGGAAGCCGCCAGCAGCTCGCTGACCGAGCTGTTCGCGCCGCAGATCCACCAGTCGCGCCTCGACAGCTGGCCCCAGCATTACCCGTGGATCGACCCCACCGGCTACGAATACTTCCGTACCCGCCTGAGCCAGGCTCGGCGCGATGTGGAACACGGCCTGGCGATCACGCTGCAGCACTACACCACCCGTGAAGGCCAGGAGCGCATGCTGGAAATTCTCCAGTTCAAACTGGACATCCTGTGGAGCATGCTGGATGCCATGAGCATGGCCTACGAATTGAAACGCCCGCCCTATCACAGCGTGACCGAACAGCGGGTCTGGCATAAAGGGATCGCCCTATGAGCTTTGATCGCAGCAAGAAACCGACCTGGCGCCAGGGCTATCGCTACCAGTACGAGCCTGCGCAAAAAGGCCATGTACTGCTCTACCCCGAAGGCATGATCAAGCTCAACGAAAGTGCTGCCTTGATCGGTGGGCTGATCGACGGCGAGCGCGACGTCGCCGCGATCATCGCTGAGCTGGATAAACAATTCCCCGGTGTGCCTGAGCTGGGTGATGACGTCGAGCAATTCATGGAGGTCGCCCGTGCCCAGCACTGGATTACCCTTGCCTGAAACACCCGCCATCGGCCTGCCCTTGTGGCTACTCGCCGAGTTGACCTACCGCTGCCCGCTGCAGTGCCCGTATTGCTCCAACCCGCTGGATTTTGCCGAGCAGGGCAAGGAGCTGAGCACCGAGCAGTGGTTCAAGGTGTTCCGCGAAGCCCGCGAGATGGGCGCTGCGCAGTTGGGCTTTTCCGGTGGCGAACCGCTGGTGCGCCAGGACCTCGCCGAGCTGATCGCCGAGGCGCGCAGGCTGGGGTTCTACACCAACCTCATCACCTCCGGCATCGGCCTGACCGAACAGAAGATCAGCGACTTCAAGAAAGCCGGTCTGGACCATATCCAGATCAGCTTCCAGGCCAGCGACGAACAGGTGAACAACCTGCTCGCCGGTTCGAAAAAGGCCTTCGCGCAAAAACTGGAGATGGCCCGCGCGGTGAAGGCCCACGGTTACCCGATGGTGCTGAACTTCGTCACCCATCGGCACAACATCGACAAGATCGACCGCATCATCGAGCTGTGCATTGCGCTGGAAGCGGACTTTGTCGAACTCGCCACCTGCCAGTTCTACGGCTGGGCGCAACTCAATCGGGTGGGGTTGCTGCCGACCCGGGAACAGTTGGTACGCGCCGAACGCATCACCAACGAATACCGCGCCAAGCTCGAAGCCGAAGGGCACCCGTGCAAGCTGATTTTCGTCACCCCGGATTACTACGAAGAACGGCCGAAAGCCTGCATGAATGGCTGGGGCAGCATCTTTCTGACCGTGACCCCGGACGGTACCGCCCTGCCCTGCCATGGCGCCCGACAGATGCCGGTGCAATTTCCCAACGTGCGCGACCATAGCATGCAGCACATCTGGTACGACTCCTTCGGTTTCAACCGCTTTCGCGGCTACGACTGGATGCCCGAGCCGTGCCGTTCATGCGATGAAAAGGAGAAGGACTTCGGCGGCTGTCGCTGCCAGGCCTTCATGCTGACCGGCGATGCGAGCAATGCCGATCCGGTGTGCAGCAAGTCCGAACACCACGGCATGATCCTTCAAGCCCGGGAAGAAGCCGAACACGCCACCCAGACCATCGAGCAACTGGCCTTTCGCAATGAGCGCAACTCACGGCTCATCGCAAAAAGCTGACGGCCTCAGCGCTTGGCGATGATGTACACCGCATGAATGACGCCAGGGAAGTAACCGCACAAGGTCAGCAGAATATTCAGCCAGAACGCGCCGGCGAACCCCACTTGCAGGAACACACCCAGTGGCGGCAACAGAATGGCGATGATGATACGAATGAAGTCCATGGGTTCAGCTCCTGAAAATCGGCTCGTGTGAGCCGTGTAGCTAATCGACCTTGGGCGTTCATGAGGGTTCAGTGGGTTCTGGCACGGCGCCAGCTTTCGCCGCACCAAAAAAAACGCCCCCAGCCAAAAAAAACAGGCTGGGGGCGCCGCGTATACCGCGAGACGGTTCAGGAATAGGGGGTCAGGAACAAGGGTTCAGACGGCGATGCCCCGGCGGCATTGCAACTGGGCGGTGTGCACCCGGGAAAACGCACGCCCCAGGCGCAGGAGCATTTCGTCGATGTTGCTTTTGCTCACGGTCAGGGCCGGTGTGAAGCGCAGGCAGTCAGGTTGCGGCGCGTTGAGAATCAGGCCTTCTTGCAGGGCCGCGTTTACCACGTCCTCCGCACAATCATCCGACAACGTCAGGCCCCACATCAGCCCATCGCCGCGCAATTGGCCGTGGTCGTAGCGATAGGCCAGGCGAGCGAGACCTTCGCTCAGGTGGAGACCGGACTCACGGACATGCTCCAGGAAGCCGTGCTCCAGCACGGTATCGAGTACCGCCATCCCGGCCGAGGCCATCAGCGCATTGCCGTGATGGGTGCCTTCCAACTCACCGACCTCGAAACAACAGGCCTTGCCGCGCGCCAGCAGCGCCGCCAGCGGTACGCCACCGCCCAGGCCTTTGCCGAGGGTAATGATGTCGGCGCGCACACCGTAGCGCTCTTCGGCGAGCAAGGTGCCGCAGCGGCCGATGCCGGTTTGTACTTCGTCGAGAATCAGCAGAATGCCCAGCTCGCGGCACAGCCGTTCGACACCCTGGAGGTAATGCTCGGTCGCGAGGATGACGCCGGCCTGGCTCTGGATCGGTTCGAGCATGATGGCGACGGTTTTCGCATCGACGGCCGCGTGCAGCGCTGCCAGGTCGTTGAGCGGGACATGGCTGAAGCCCGGCAGTTGCGGTTCAAAACGGTTTTCACAGGTACTCGCCGAGGCCGACATCGCCGCGAAGCTGCGCCCATGGCAGCCGTTGCTGGCGCTGATGATCCGATAGGCGCCACCGCGATACAGCTGGCCCCACTTGCGCGCCAGTTTGATCGCCGCTTCACAGGCTTCGGCGCCGCTGTTGAGCAAATACGCCTGGTCGCTGCCGGTGCGGTGGCACAAGCGGTCGACGAGATTGAGTTGGGGGCGGTTGTGCAGGCCGTAACCGGGGTTGATCAAGACCTGGGCCTGATCGGCCAGGGCGTTGACCAATACTTTCGGGCTGTGGCCCAAGCTGTTGGCGGCGCTGCCCTGACTGAAGTCCAGATAGGCGCGATCCTCGCTGTCCCACAACCAGGAACCCTGGCCACGGACGAAGACTTGTGAGGGGCGAACTACGGTAGGCATCAGGCATTCACCGGGAAAATCGTTGCGAGGCGCCTCGATGATCAGGTCATCCAGACTGGCCGCCGGACGGCGTAAGTTGAACAGGTTCACACTTCACCTCCCATGGCAACCACCCCCTGGTCGGTGCCTCCCGCAAAACCTGCCCGGAGGTTTTTTGACTTGCCTATGCAAACACCATCAACATGAACGCTAATCATCGCCCGATCTGGCCCTGTAAGCCTTGTGGATGGGCGCTAGAATAGGCATCCTCGGGGCCGCCGGCCATTTCGATTTTCCAGCTTTTTCGATAAGAAATACTTATGGATTTTAAGCAACTGCGTTATTTCGTCGCGGTGTATGAAGAAGGCCATGTCGGCCGTGCTGCAGAGCGCCTGTCAATCTCCCAACCTGCCTTGTCACAGCAGATCCGCCATCTGGAACAAAACCTCGATGTGAGCCTGTTCGAACGCAGCAGCAAGCGCCTGCTGCCGACCCTCGCCGCCCATACGTTATACAACCACGCCTTGCCGTTGATCGATGGCATGCAGCAGGCTGTGGAGGCGTTGCGTAACTTCAAGGGTCAGGCCTTGCGCACCTTGGCCATCGGCGTGCTGCAAACCGTGCACACCAGCCTGGTGCCGCAAATGCTGGAGCGCGTGCGCAAGGCCCAGCCGCACTTGGTGGTGCAAATCTATGAACTGACCGGACTTGAGATTGAACGGCGCCTGCTCAATGGCTCGCTGGACATCGGCATCAGTTTCCTGCCGCCGCGCCAACCGGGGCTGCACGGCATGGTGCTGTATGAAGATGAGTTGAAGGTGGTCATCCCGGCGGATCACCCTCTGCGCGAATTCAAGAAAGTCTCCGTGAAACAAGCCGCCGAGTTGCCAATGCTGCTGCTGGGCGAAGAGTTCCAGATCAGGCAGATCTGGCAGGGCCAGTTAGCCAACCTCGGGCGGCGCCCGCAGGTGCAGGCGGAGTTGAATACCATGGTGGGGATTCTCGACAGCCTGCCCAATTCAAAACTGGCCACCGTGCTGCCGGGGCGCTCCCAGGATGAACACAACAGCCAATCGCTGCTGTGGAAGCCCTTGAGCGAGCCGCGGGTGCCGCTCAAGGTCGGCCTGGTCTGCCGCGACGTACAACGCCAGCAGGCGACGCTGGCGCTATTGCGCACCTTGCTCGAAGACGTGATGAACGCCCCGCTGGCACCTGGCTGACTTTTTCGCGGGCAAAAGAAAACCCCGCCGAAGCGGGGCTTTGCAGACTGTTTCCCTTGACATCCCTTTCACTCCGCCACCCTGGCAGAATCCTACGTGTCCGTGTTGTTGCTTTGCGCTTCCTGCGCGACGTCCATGGGAAGTAGATTATCCGTGGATCCAATTTGGCGATAGAGGACGAATAGCAGCACGTCATGTAAGAGAATGCTTACACGCCCTCCAAGCCCTTAGAACAACGCTTCATCCAGCAAAAACAGCGATTCGCTACCGGCTTTTACCGACGCACTCAGCGAATGAATACGGGGCAGCAGGCGCGCGAAGTAGAAGCGTGCGGTGCCCAGTTTGCTGGCGTAGAAATCTTCCTGCGCCTCTTTGCCCAACGCTGCCTTGGCCATGCGCGCCCACATGTAGGCGTATGCCATGTAGCCAAAGGCATGCAGATACTCCACCGACGCCGCACCGATTTCATTCGGGTTGGTCTTGGCGCGTTCCAGCACCCAGGCCGTCAGTTCGTCCAGGGTATCCACCGCCGCACTGAGCGGTTGGGTGAATTCGGCCAACTCCGGCGCCGCATCGGCGATGAACTGGCGGATCTCGTCGGCGAACAGCGTGTAGAACGCAGCGCCGTTGCCGACGATCTTGCGCCCCATCAAGTCCAGGGCCTGGATGCCGTTGGTGCCTTCGTAGATCTGGGTGATGCGCACATCGCGCACCAGTTGCTCCTGGCCCCACTCGCGAATGTAGCCGTGACCGCCAAACACTTGCTGGCCCAGCACGGTGGTTTCCAGGCCCAGATCGGTGAGGAACGCCTTGGCCACCGGCGTCAGCAGCGCCACCAGGTTGTCCGCGCGCTCGCGGGCAGCGGCATCGTCGCTGAACTTGGCGATGTCCAACTGCGTCGCCACGTAGGTGGAGAACGCACGGCCGCCTTCGTTCGAGGCTTTCATGGTCAGCAGCATGCGCCGCACGTCCGGGTGGACGATGATCGGGTCGGCCGGTTTGTCCTTGGCCTGGGCGCCGGTCGGCGCGCGGCTTTGCAGACGGTCGCGGGCGTATTCGATGGCGTTCTGATACGAACGCTCACCGGACGCCAGGCCCTGGATACCGACGCCCAGGCGCTCGTAGTTCATCATGGTGAACATCGCCGCCAGGCCACGGTTGGGTTCGCCCACCAGGTAGCCCACGGCTGCGTCGAAGTTCATCACACAGGTCGCGGACGCCTGGATGCCCATCTTGTGCTCGATGGAGCCACAGCTCACCGGGTTACGCGCCCCCAGGCTGCCGTCGGCGTTGACCATGAACTTGGGCACCAGGAACAACGAGATGCCTTTGGGACCGGCCGGGGCGTCCGGCAGCTTGGCCAGCACCAGGTGGATGATATTTTCGGTCAGGTCGTGTTCACCGCCGGTGATAAAGATCTTGGTCCCGCTGACCGTGTAGGAACCGTCCGCCTGCGGCTCGGCCTTGGTGCGGATCATCCCCAGGTCGGTGCCGGCGTGGGCTTCGGTCAGGCACATGGAACCGGCCCACTCGCCGGAGTACATCTTCGGCAGGTAAGTGGCCTTGAGGGCTTCGTTGGCGTGAGTGTTGATCGACACGCAGGCGCCGGAGGTCAGCATCGGGTACAGGCCGAACGCCAGGCTCGACGAGTTGATCATTTCTTCGACTTGCGCCGACACGGCCTTGGGCATGCCCATGCCGCCAAAGCTCGGATCACCGCCTACGCCGACCCAACCGCCTTCGGCGTAGGTGGTGTAGGCCTGTGGAAAGCCGTCCGGCGTGCTGACCACCGTGTCTGCCCAGCGGCAGCCCTGCTCATCGCCCGCACGGCTGAGCGGAGCGATGGATTTGGCGGTGACTTTGCCCGCTTCCTCGAGGATGGCTTCAACGGTTTCGGCATCGACGGTGTCTGCCAATGCCGGCAATTGAGCCCAAGTCTTGGCGACCTCGAAAACTTCGTTGAGGACGAAGCGCATATCACGCAACGGCGCTTTGTAATCAGCCATAGCAAACCTCGTGAGAACGTGAAAAGTGATTCGATAGGATCGGTTTTACAGGCGCCGAGTGTACCCGAACAACTTTTCAGACACATAGGGTCCACTTGTGACTGACTGGTATTTTTAAGTCATCACAGCGCGAAAGCCTCCGCAGGCAGACTCATCAGGCATTCGCTGCCCGCTTGCACGGCAGCGCGGTGGGTGGCGGTACGCGGCAGCAGGCGCTTGAAATAGAAGTCGCAGGTGGCCAGCTTGGCGCGGGCAAACTCGGCGTCGTCGACCTGGGCCTGAGCCGCGATGGCCATGCGCAGCCACAGGTAGGCGAGGATGATGTAACCGCTGTACATCAGGTAGTCCACCGCCGCCGCGCCGACTTCGTCAGGGTTCTTCATCGCCGCCTTACCGACCTCGGCGGTCAGTTCGCCCCATTCCTGGTTCAGTTGATTGAGTTGCGCCACATAGGCCTTGAGCTGCGGGTGCTCGGCATTCGCCGCGCAGAACTTATGCACGATCCGGGTAAAGCCGCGCAGCAACTTGCCTTGGCTGCCCAGCACCTTGCGCCCCAGCAGGTCGAGGGCCTGGATGCCGTTGGTGCCTTCGTAGATCGGCGCAATCCGCGCATCGCGGGCCAGTTGCTCCATGCCCCATTCGCGGATATAGCCATGGCCGCCGAAGATCTGCATGCCGTGGTTGGTGACCTCAAGCCCTGTGTCGGTCATAAAGGCTTTGCAGATGGGCGTGAGGAACGCCAGCAGGTCTTCGGCCTCCTGACGCTGGCCGGCGTCGCTGGCCAGGTGCGCGGTGTCGAGCAGTTGCGCGGTGAAATAAGTCAGCGCGCGGTTGCCTTCGTTGAAGGCTTTCATGGTCAGCAGCATGCGGCGCACATCGGGGTGCACGATGATCGGGTCGGCGGCTTTGTCCGGGGCCTTGGCGCCGGTCAGCGCGCGCATTTGCAGGCGGTCGTTGGCGTATTTGATCGCGCCCTGGAAGCTCGCTTCGCCATTGCACAGGCCCTGCATGCCGGTGCCCAGGCGCGCGTGGTTCATCATGGTGAACATGCAGTTGAGGCCTTTGTTCGGTTCGCCGATCAAAAAGCCCTTGGCGCCGTCGAAGTTGAGCACGCAGGTGGCCGAAGCCTTGATGCCCATCTTGTGTTCGATGGCGCCGCAGTGCACCGCGTTGCGCTCGCCCGAATCCACATGGAACTTGGGCACGATAAACAGCGAGATGCCTTTGGTGCCCGCCGGCGCATCCGGCAGCTTGGCCAGCACCAGGTGGATGATGTTGGCACTCATGTCGTGTTCGCCGGCGGAGATGAAGATCTTGCTGCCGCTGAGCGCGTAGCTGCCATCCGCCTGGGGCACGGCGCGGGTCTTGATCAGGCCCAGGTCGGTGCCGCAGTGGGCTTCGGTCAG
This sequence comes from Pseudomonas sp. MPB23, assembly GCF_046605395.1. Classification (NCBI taxonomy): domain Bacteria; kingdom Pseudomonadati; phylum Pseudomonadota; class Gammaproteobacteria; order Pseudomonadales; family Pseudomonadaceae; genus Pseudomonas; species Pseudomonas sp. MPB23. The sequence goes on from NZ_CP176771.1 coordinate 1,435,793, forward strand.
GCACATGGTGCCGGTCCATTCGCCGGCGGTGAGTTTGCCGAGGAAGGTGGCTTTCTGTTCATCGGTGCCGTGGGCGTGGATCGCCGACATCGCGCCGTGGGTCAGGCCGGGGTACATGCCCCAGGACGTATTGCTGGAGCCGATCATTTCGCTGAGCACCAGGCCCAGCGATTGCGGCAGGCCCTGGCCGCCGTAGGCCGGGTCCGCCGCCACGCCGTGCCAGCCGCCTTCCACGTACTGGGCGAAGGCTTCCTTGAAGCCCTTGGGCGTGGTCACGACGCCCTGGTCGAAATGGCAGCCTTCCTCGTCACCGCTGCGGTTGAGCGGCGCGAGCACGTTCTCGCAGAATTTGGCGCCTTCTTCGAGGATCGCACTGACCATGTCCGGGCTGGCGTCGGTTGCGCCCAGGGCGGCGTAATGGCCGTGGAAATCGAACACGTTGTCGATCAGAAAGCGCATGTCGCGCAGGGGAGCTTTGTACTCAGGCATGGCAGTGTTCTCCGGCAGCAGATGGCTCCAACCTACTGCCGGCCGCCGCCGCGAACAATCACTGTAGGGCCGCTGAATACATCGCCATCACTCAACCGGCGGCGCGCGCCATACGCACCGCGCCACGCCGGGTTTGCCCGGCCGCGACCACACAGTTACGCCCCGCGCCCTTGGCGGCGTACAAGGCTTGGTCGGCAGTCTTGAGCACTTCTTCGGGGGTGCGATGCTCGGGCAGGCGCTCGGCCACGCCGATGCTGATGGTCACCGAGACACTCGACGCACCACTGCCCGCGCGGCGCTGGCGGCCTTGTTGGTCGTCCTGCGGGCGGTCCGGGTTGCGCAGCTTGATGTCGTAGTCCGCGATGATCTCGCGGATGTCCTCCAAGTGCGGCATGCATTCCTCCAGGGTCTTGCCGGCGAACACCACGGCGAACTCTTCACCGCCATACCGATAGGCACGCCCGCCGCCGTTGACCTTGGACAGTTTGCTGGCGACCAGGCGCAGCACCTGGTCGCCCACGTCGTGACCGTGGGTATCGTTGAAACGCTTGAAGTGGTCGACGTCGCTCATGGCCAGCACATAGTTGCGCCCCAGCCGCTGCATGCGCTCATTGAGGGCGCGACGTCCCGGCAGGCCGGTCAGCTCGTCGCGGAACGCCATCTGATACGCCTCGTGAGCCACGCCGGCGGCGATCATCAACATCACCTGGCTGCACATGATGTTCAGGGTGAACGGCAGGATGAAGGTTTGCGGCAGCATCCAGAACATTCCCAGCAACCCCACCAGTTGCGCCGCATGCAGCGGGCGCGGCTGGTACCAGTACTGGGCCGCGAGGCTGAGAAAACCGATCAGGAACATCGGGTACGACAGCTGGATCAGGCTCATCCAACTGCCATGCAGCGCCGGCCAGCGGATCTCCGCCAGCCAGTTCAACACGGCCTGGGGATAACTTTGCTCGAGCGCCAGGGCCACGCTGCCCACCGCCAGCAACACCGCGCCCCGGGCGACGAAGTCACGGAACAGGTGGGTCTTCTCCTGCCACAGCGCATAAATACTGAACAGCACCGGCAACAACAGGCAGCACAAATGAAACACCACGGCGGCGTCTTCGCGCACGCGGCCGTTGTCGCGATAAAAGTCGGTCTGGGTATCGAGCAGGAAATACGCGACGTACACCGTGATCATCAGAAACAGTTCGCGCTGACGGCGATACACCGCGCAGTACGAACCGCCGAGCAACAGCACCAGGGTTGGCAACACATTGAACAGCGACGTGAAGAAGACGTTGAGATCCTTGACGTACGCAGCCGAGAGCCCGGCCAGCAACAGCAGTAACGAAGGGAGAAAATGACTGAAACGTAAAGCGGACACGCGCGACAAGGGTAAAACTCCGACCCGCAAAAGTGATGGCACTGTGCCTTCATGCGGACAGTTAAGCACAACCTGCCCGACATGTATCACATTGCCATCACTTTAACGGCAGCCGCCGGCAATCCCTGAGCGCGGTGCTGTGGTTTTTTATCGCCCATTAAAAAGCCGCCGCTCCCCAAGGGGCGCGGCGGCTTTCAAGAACACCCGGTAAGGTTTAGTAAGCCAGGCCGAAGTCTTCTTCTTTCATGTCCATCAGGTTGTTGGCGCCCGACAGCATGGTGGCCACGTGGGTACGGGTACGTGGCAGGATGCGCTGGAAGTAGAAGCGCGCGGTTTGCAGCTTGGCGGTGTAGAACGCGGTTTCAGTAGTGCCCGCCGCGAGTTTCTCGGCGGCCAGACGCGCCATGTCGGCCCAGAAGTAAGCCAGGCAGGCGTAACCGGAATACATCAGGTAATCCACCGAGGCGGCACCGACTTCTTCACGGTCTTTCATCGCCGCCATGCCGACCTTCATGGTCACTTCGCCCCACTCTTTGTTCAGCGCCGCCAGCGGTGCTACGAACTCCTTGATGGCCTCGACGCCTTCGTTGGCCTGGCAGAACTTGTGCACGATCTTGGTGAAGCCCTTGAGCGCTTCGCCCTGGGTCATCAGCACTTTACGCCCGAGCAGGTCCAGCGCCTGGATACCGGTGGTGCCTTCGTACAGCATCGAGATGCGGCTGTCGCGCACGTTCTGCTCCATGCCCCACTCGGCGATGAAGCCGTGACCGCCGTAGATCTGCACGCCGTGATTGGCGGACTCGAAACCGACTTCGGTCATGAACGCTTTGGCGATCGGCGTCATGAACGCCAGCAGGCCATCGGCTTGTTTCTTGGCTTCGTCGTCGGTGCCGTACTTGACGATGTCCACTTGCTTGGCGGTGAAGTACACCATCGCACGGTTGCCTTCGGCGAAGGCTTTCATGGTCAGCAGCATGCGGCGCACGTCAGGGTGCACGATGATCGGGTCAGCGGCTTTGTCCGGGGCTTTCGGGCCGGTCAGGGAACGCATCTGCAGGCGATCGCGAGCGTATTTCAGGCCGCCCTGGAAGCCGATTTCGGCGTGGGCCAGGCCTTGCAGCGCGGTGCCCAGGCGAGCGGTGTTCATAAAGGTGAACATGCAGTTCAGGCCTTTGTTCGCCGGGCCGATCAGGAAACCGGTGGCCGCGTCGAAGTTCATCACACAGGTGGCGTTGCCGTGGATGCCCATCTTGTGTTCCAGGGAACCACAGCTAACCGCGTTGCGCGCACCGATCGAGCCGTCGGCGTTAGGCAGGAATTTCGGCACGATAAACAGCGAGATGCCTTTGGTGCCGGCTGGTGCGTCCGGCAGGCGGGCCAGGACGATGTGGACGATGTTGTCGGCCATGTCGTGCTCACCGGCCGAAATGAAGATCTTGGTGCCGGAGACTTTGTAGGAACCATCGGCCTGAGGCTCGGCCTTGGTACGCAGCATGCCCAGGTCGGTGCCGCAGTGCGGCTCGGTCAGGCACATGGTGCCGGTCCATTCGCCCGACACCAGTTTGGTCAGGTAGGCGTTTTGCTGCTCGGGGGTACCGTGTTCGGAAATGGTGTTCATCGCACCATGGGACAGGCCTGGGTACATGCCCCACGACCAGTTGGCTTCGCCGACCATTTCGCTGACGGCCAGGCCCAGGGATTCCGGCAGGCCTTGGCCACCGTGCTCGACGTCGTGGGCCAGGCTTGGCCAGCCGCCTTCGACGAATTGCTGGTAGGCCTCTTTGAAACCTGTCGGGGTTTTCACACCGGACTCGCTCCAGGTGCAACCTTCAAGGTCACCCACGCGGTTCAGCGGCGCCAGTACCTGCTCACAAAACTTGGCGCCTTCTTCGAGAATGGCATCAACCATGTCCGGGGTTGCGTCTGCGCAAGCCGGAAGGCTCTGATAGTGCGCTTCGTAGCCGAGCAGTTCGTCACGAACGAAGCGAATATCACGCAAGGGGGCCTTGTAGTCAGGCATAGCGATAAACCTCTGCTGATGGAGCTGGGATGAACAACCGCATGGGATTTGTTGTAGCGGTCAAACAGGTGTTTGAAACATACGTTTACGACCTGGGGATGTCAAGCGTCGTGCCGATGCCGTTTGTCATGACAGGGCACAACGCCGCGCACGGCAAAGCCTGCGACGGGACGCCACAAGAAAGATCAAGAGAAAGGGGGAAGGGTTGACCAGCGAGCGCGGTATGTCTGGCATACCGCGTTGCGGGAATCGCCGGCGGGCCGGCGCGTGCAAGGTCAGGCGAAGGTGTCGATCAAGGTGCCGAGCATTTCATCGGAAGCCTTGGCGACTTTGACGCCCAACTCCACTTGAACCTTGCCTTGGGCCATTTCGACCATATTGCTCGCCGAGTTGGTCGGCTGGGCGCGGTCATTGGCCTGTAGACGGTCGCTCTGGGCGTCCGACGGCTGGGTCGTGGCGGCGCTGGCAATCCTGCCGGCGGCCTGGTCGACACGGCTCTGTCCGGTCTGAATGGTGCTCAGACCCGAATAAAACGCGCTGCTGCCAGAAATTTCCATGGCGTGGACCTGCTTAGAGAATCGTGAAGTTGAATTGAAGCAGACATCCTGGCAAAAGGCCCGTCAAAAACACTAATGGCATAATGCCTTGTCGATAGCCAAAATCAGTCAAGCAGGTCCAAGTGCAAATATTCCGCCACGGCATCGGCGCTGGCGTGCTTGAGTTTCGGCACCCGGCCCAGGCACGGTGCAGGCAAGCGTTCGGCCAGGGTGGCGAGGTTTTCTTCCAGGCGCGAGGTCTTCGGGTCGATGATGTTGGCCACCCAACCGGCCAGCGGCAGGCCGTCGCGGGCGATGGCTTCGGCGGTGAGCAAGGCATGGCTGATGCAGCCCAGACGCACGCCCACCACCAGGATCACCGGCAGCTTGAGCGCCATGGCCAGGTCCGACAGGTTGTCCTGATCGGCCAACGGCACACGCCAGCCGCCTGCGCCTTCGATCAGGGTGAAATCCGCTTGCCGCGCCAGGATCTGCTGCATGGGTTTCAACAGCGCTTGCACGGTCAGCGCAACACCCGCCTCCCGCGCCGCCAAATGGGGCGCGATGGCCGGCTCGAAGGCCACCGGGTTGACTTCGTCGTAGCGCAGCGACAATGAAGATTCGGCCAGCAGTGCCAGGGCGTCGGCATTGCGCAAGCCTTTGGGGGTGACCTGACAGCCCGAGGCCACCGGTTTTCCGGCGGCGGTGCTTTTGCCGGCCTGGCGTGCGGCATGCAGCAGGCCGGCAGCGATGGTGGTCTTGCCGACATCGGTGTCGGTGCCGGTGATGAAATAAGCGGCGCTCATAGAGGTTTCTCCAGTACGGCATACACCACTTGGTAAGTCGCCGGCAGGCCCTGAGCCTGACGGAACCGCTCGTAAGCGTCGACCAGTGCAACAATCCGCGCGCGGCCCGTCAAGCCTCCGGGGCGACCCGGGTTGAGATTGTGTGCGCCCAGCGCCTTCAACTCATGGGTCAGGCTGCGCACATCCGGGTAATGCAACACATGGGGACGCCGCTCCAGGCTCACCACCTGCAAGCCACTGGCCGCGCACAACTGCTGATAGGCCTCGAAGGTGCGAAAGCGATTGACGTGCACCAGGCCATCCGCCGCGCGCCAGCTTTCGCGCAACTCATCCAGGGTGCCCACGCACAGGCTCGCGAACGCCAGCACGCCACCCGGCCGCAGCACACGATAAGCCTCGCTGAGCACGGCCTCGAAATTCGCACACCATTGCACCGCCAGGCTGGAGAAGATCAGCTCGCAGCTCGCGTCCTGCAACGGCAGGCGTTCGGCATCCCCGGCGATGAAATGCGTGGCGCCGCCCAAGGGCCGTGCGTGGTGGAGCATGCCTTCGGCGATATCCAGTGCCACGCCGTGGCTGGTCGGCAATCGGTCGCCCAGTACACGACTGAAGTAGCCGGTGCCACAGCCCATATCCAGCCAGCGTCGCGGTGCAACAGCCAACGGCAGACGCGCCAGCAGGGCGTGCCCCACGTCCCGTTGCAACTGCGCCACGCTGTCGTAACTGGCGGCCGCGCGGGAAAAGGACGCCGCCACCTGACGCTTGTCCGGCAGCGGGCCCGGCAAAGCGGGACGGGATAAATCAGTCATCGACGCACTCGTGCAAAAAAGCCTGGATGGCCGCCGCGACACCGTGGGGGTCCTCCAGAAGAAAAGCGTGACCGGCCTGTTCGATCAGGCCGATTTCCACATCGGGGAGCAAGGCCAGCAGATCTGCGGCGGCTTCGGCAGGCACCAGCCCATCCAGGCCGGCGAACAGGTGCAGTTGCGGGCCGCGAAACGCCTGCAACGCGGCGCGGGTATCGAGTTGGGCCAGCAGCTCAAGGCCGGGCATCAACACGCTGGCGGGCGAATGCGGCGCACCGCTGACCAGCAAGCGCGACAGCCCGCGCGGGTCCTCGGCGCCCTTGGCACACAACAGGCCGAAGCGCTTGAGGGTGACTTGGGAGTCGGCATGGCAGCCGGCGAGAAACGCATCGAAGGTTTCGGCAGGCATCGCGTTCGGCCAGCCCGCATGGGCGACGAAACACGGGTTGCTCGCCAGGGTGAACAGGCCGCAGCACCGCTCGCCGCGCCGCGCCGCCAGTTCGGAGGCGAGCATGCCGCCCAGCGACCAGCCGCCCAGCCACGCATTGTCCGGCAGCGTGGCGTCGAGTTCGTCGAGCCACTCCTCCAGGTCGCTGGACGCCAGCAGCGGCAACGGTTCGATCTGCACCCGCAAGTGTTCGTCCAGGCCCTGCAATGCCGCGGCCAACGGTTCCAGCGGCGACACACCAAGGCCCCAGCCGGGCAGCAATATCAGTCGGTCACGCATGGTCGGGCTCCAGACGGAAACACGCCTCCAATGCGTTCAACAATAGCTGCACCTGCGCCTCGCTGTGGGCCGCGGTCAATGTCACGCGCAAACGCGCACTGCCAGCCGGCACGGTGGGCGGACGGATTGCCGTGACCATCACACCGCGCTCGCGCAGGCGCTGCGACAGGCGTATCGCCTTGGCGCTGTCGCCGATCATGATCGGCTGGATCGGCGTAAAGCTGTCCATCAAGTCCAGGCCGAGCTGCTCGGCGCCGCGGCGGAACTGGCGGATCAGCGTGTTGAGGTGTTCGCGCCGCCAATGCTCGCTGCGCAGCAGTTCCAGGCTTTTCAAGGTGGCGCAGGCCAGCGCCGGGGGCTGGCTGGTGGTGTAGATGTACGGCCGGGCGAACTGGATCAGGCTTTCGATCAACTCGTCACTGCCCGCCACAAACGCCCCGGCGGTGCCGAAGGCTTTGCCCAGGGTACCGACCAGCACCGGCACGTCGTCCTGGCTCAAGCCGAAATGCTCGACGATCCCCGCGCCGTTGGCACCCAGCGGGCCGAAGCCATGGGCGTCATCCACCATCAACCAGGCGCCCTTGGCACGTGCTTCGCGGGCCAGCGCCGGCAAGTCGGCGAGGTCGCCGTCCATGCTGAACACGCCGTCGGTGACCACCAGGGTATTGCCGGTGGCTTTTTCCAGGCGCTTGGCCAGGCTGGCGGCGTCGTTGTGCAGATAGCGATTGAAGCGCGCCCCGGACAACAGGCCGGCATCCAGCAGGGACGCGTGGTTGAGACGGTCCTCCAGCACGGTATCGCCCTGCCCCACCAACGCCGTGACCGCGCCGAGGTTGGCCATGTAACCGGTGGTAAACAGCAAGGCGCGCGGGCGACCGGTGAGATCGGCCAGGGCTTCTTCCAGTTCATGGTGCGGCGTGGCATGGCCGACCACCAGGTGCGACGCGCCCCCACCCACCCCCCAACGGGACGCCCCGGCGCGCCAGGCTTCGATCACCTGCGGGTGATTGGCCAGGCCCAGGTAGTCGTTATTGCAGAACGCCAGCAACGGCTGGCCGTCCACCACCACTTGCGGGCCTTGGGGGCTGTCCAGCAAGGGGCGTTGGCGGTAAAGGTGTTCGGCACGGCGGGCAGCGAGGCGCGCGGAAAGATCGAAAGACATGCAGGCCTCGGATTGGCAGGTTCAACTCGGTCAGAAAATGTGGGAGGGGGCTTGCTCCCGATGCCGGCGTATCAGTAGGCAATGAACGAACTGACCCACCGCTATCGGGAGCAAGCCCCCTCCCACATTTGAATCGCACTTCAATCAAACGGCAGCGTTATAGAACTGCTCGCTGCTCTTCTGCTCCACCAACGCCTGCTCGATCGCCGCCTGGTGCACTTCGTCGGCGTGTGCTTCGCGGGCTTCCGGCAGGATGCCCAGGCGCGCGAACAGTTGCATGTCCTTGTCGGCCTGCGGGTTGGCGGTGGTCAGCAGTTTGTCGCCGTAGAAGATCGAGTTGGCGCCGGCAAAGAACGCCAGGGCCTGCATCTGCTCGTTCATCGCCTCACGCCCGGCCGACAGGCGCACATGGGATTGCGGCATCAGGATGCGCGCCACCGCCAGCATGCGAATGAAATCGAACGGGTCGATCTCCTCGGCGTTTTCCAGCGGCGTCCCGGCCACCTTCACCAGCATATTGATCGGCACCGATTCCGGATGCTCCGGCAGGTTGGCCAGTTGGATCAGCAGGTTGGCGCGGTCGTCCAGGGACTCGCCCATGCCGAGGATGCCGCCGGAACAGATCTTCATCCCCGAATCGCGCACATAGGCCAGGGTTTGCAGGCGCTCGGCATACGTGCGGGTGGTGATGATCGAGCCGTAGAACTCCGGCGAAGTGTCGAGGTTGTGGTTGTAGTAATCCAGGCCGGCCTGGGCCAGCGCTTCGGTCTGGTCCTGGTCGAGACGGCCGAGGGTCATGCAGGTCTCCAGGCCCATGGCCTTCACGCCTTTGACCATCTGCAGCACGTAAGGCATGTCTTTGGCCGACGGATGCTTCCACGCGGCGCCCATGCAGAAGCGGGTCGAGCCGATGGCCTTGGCGCGGGCAGCCTCTTCGAGGACCTTCTGCACTTCCATCAGCTTTTCTTTTTCCAGGCCAGTGTTGTAGTGGCCCGACTGCGGACAATATTTGCAATCTTCCGGGCAGGCGCCGGTCTTGATCGACAGCAGGGTCGACACTTGCACACGGTTGGCGTCGAAATGCGCGCGGTGCACGGTCTGCGCCTGGAACAGCAGGTCGTTGAACGGTTGCACGAACAACGCTTTGACTTCGGCTAAGGACCAATCGTGACGCAGGGTGGCGGTGGTGCTGGCGCTCATGGGCGATTCCTTGATTATGCTTGGGCAAACGCTGCGGGAAGGGCAATACCCACAGGCACGACACGGATGCTCGGCATATTTAAGGAAGAATCATGCACTGTCAACCAAGACACAAACACAAGGTTTACATCTGCTCAAAAAACATACAGACATGTTTAATCTGTGATGAGCCGGCTGAAACGGCCGATTGTGTGTGCAACGTCTGTGAAACCGAGCTGCCCTGGCTGATGGAACACTGCGAAGTGTGCGCCCTGCCCTTGCCGATGGACGGCCTGATCTGCGGTGAATGTCAGAAACATCCGCCGGCTTTTAAACAGGTGATCGCGCCCTGGACCTACAGCTTCCCGGTCGACACCCTCATCAGCCGCTTCAAGCACCAGGCGCGCTGGCCACTCGGGCATTTACTCGGCCGTTTGCTGGGGCACGCCCTGCACCATCGCTTCGATAACACCGAACTGAGCCGCCCCGACTGCCTGCTGCCGGTGCCCATGGCCCGCAAGCGCCTGCGCGAACGCGGCTACAACCAGGCCCTGATGCTGGCGCGCTGGCTGAGTGACGACCTCGGTATCGACCTCGATGAACACCTGTTGTTACGCCCCCATGAAACCGTCGCGCAACAAGCCCTCGACGCCCGCACCCGCAAACGCAACCTGCTCGGCGCCTTCGCCCTGGCACCCGACGCTCAGGTGCAAGGCCGGCACTTCGCCGTGGTGGACGACGTGCTCACCACCGGCGCCACCGCCCACAGCCTGGCGCGCCTGCTGATGGCTGCCGGTGCGCGGCAGGTCGATGTGTACTGCCTGGCGCGCACGCCCAAACCGGGGGCCTGACTTGACGCCGGCATCACCTCTCCCGCAACGTTCGGCCCATCTCCTCCAAGCGTAATCCCCATGTCTGTTCCGAGCCCCCTCAGCCAACACATCATCCGCCGCCCCCAGCGCATCGCCTTGCTGGGACATATCGCCGAGCAAGGTTCGATCACCCGCGCCGCCAAGAGCGCCGGTCTGAGCTACAAGGCGGCCTGGGACGCCATCGACGAGCTCAACAACCTGGCGCAAAAGCCGCTGGTGGAGCGCAGCGTCGGCGGCAAGGGCGGCGGCGGCGCCAGGCTGACGGCCGAAGGTGAACGGATATGGCGCCTCTACCAGCGCCTGCAAGTGCTGCAAGCCGAGGTGCTGGGCTCGGACGAAGCCGCCAGCGACTTCAACCTGCTCGGCCGTTTGATGCTGCGCACCAGCGCGCGTAACCAACTGCATGGGCAAGTGGTCAGCATCGAGCCCCATGGCCGCAACGATCGGGTGCGCCTGCAATTGGCCGGCGGGTTGACCCTGGACGCGCAAATCACCCACGACAGCACGCAGCGGCTGGAGCTGGAGACCGGCGTAGAGGTGGTCGCGTTGATCAAGGCCGGCTGGCTGGAATTACACGCCCCTGGCGCGCCTGCAACACCTGGACACAATTGCATGAGCGGGGTCATCGAGACGATTCTGGGCGCCGACGACGGCCCCAGCGAAGTGCGCATCGCCCTGCCCAACGGCCCGGTGTTATGCGCCCTGGCCCCGCCCGACGCGCTGACGGCACTGGGCGCCGCCGAAGGCCGGGCGATCCAGGTGCAATTCGCGCCCAGCAACGTCCTGCTCGGTACACCGGCCTAGGCGATATCCGCGTGGCGCCCGTCTTCAAACTGCAACCATTTCGTCACGCCCGCTCCTTATGGTGTCTGCAAAAACCGCAGGGAGCCTGACATGAGCCTATTAGAAGAAAACCAAGCCACCGACCTCGAACAGATGGTCGGCCTCACCCGCCGCCGCTTTATCGGCGCCGGCGCCCTGTGCGGTGCGGCAATGTTCCTCGGCGGTAACCTGCTGAGCCGCAGCGCGCTGGCCGTCACCGCCGCCAACGCCAGCCCGCTGCTGGGTTTCGCCAGCATCGCCGCCGACACCCGCGACACCCTCAGCCTGCCGCCTGGCTACAGCGCCTCGGTGCTGATCAGTTGGGGCCAGCCGCTGCACAAGAACGCCCCGGCGTTCGACCCGTCCGGCAACGGCACCGCCAAGGCCCAGGAACAGCAGTTCGGTGACAACAACGACGGCATGAGCCTGTTCGCCTTCCCCGGTGACGACAATCGCGCCCTGATGGCGATCAACAACGAATACACCAACTACCGCTACCTCTTCGCCCACGGCGGCGCACCGCAATCGGCCGAAGACGTGCACAAGGCCCAGGCCAGCGAAGGGGTGTCGGTGATCGAAGTGCGGCGCGCCGGCGACACCTGGCAGTTCGTCCAGGACTCGCGCTACAACCGGCGCATCCACGGCAACTCGCCGATTCGCCTGAGCGGCCCCGCCGCCGGCCATGAATGGCTGAAAACCAGCGCCGACAAGTCCGGCAAAAAAGTCCTCGGTACCTTCCAGAACTGCGCCAACGGCAAGACCCCGTGGGGCACTTACCTGACGTGCGAAGAGAACTTCACCGACTGCTTCGGCAGCAGCAACCCACAGCAAAGCTTCGACGCCGGGCAAAAGCGCTACGGCGTGGTCGCGGCCAGCAAAGAGATCAACTGGCACCTGCACGACCCGCGCTTCGATATGGCCAAGCACCCCAACGAACTCAATCGCCATGGTTGGGTGGTGGAAATCGACCCGTTCGACCCGCAATCCACCCCGGTCAAACGCACCGCCCTGGGCCGCTTCAAACACGAGAACGCGGCCCTGGCCGAAACCCGTGACGGCCGCGCCGTGGTGTACATGGGCGACGACGAGCGCGGCGAGTTCATCTACAAGTTCGTCAGCCGCGACAAGATCAACCACAAGAACCCCAAGGCCAACAAAGACCTGCTCGACCACGGCACCTTGTACGTGGCCCTCTTCGACGGCGGCGATGGCAACGCCGACCATCCCAAGGGCCAGGGCCAATGGGTCGAGTTGACCTTTGGGAAAAACGGCATCGACGCCAGCTCCGGCTTTGCCAGCCAGGCCGAAGTGCTGATCCACGCGCGCCTGGCCGCCAGCGTGGTGAAGGCCACGCGCATGGACCGCCCGGAATGGATCGTGGTCAGCCCCACCGACGGCCAGGTCTATTGCACCCTGACCAACAACGCCAAGCGCGGCGAAGACGGCCAGCCGGTGGGCGGGCCCAACCCGCGTGCGAAAAACGTCTATGGCCAGATCCTGCGCTGGAAGGCCAACGCCGATGACCACGGCGCCCCGGACTTCAGTTGGGACCTGTTCGTGGTGGCGGGCAACCCCGGCGTGCATGCCGATACACCGAAGGGCGGCTCGGCGAACATCAACCCGCAGAACATGTTCAACAGCCCGGACGGCCTGGGGTTCGACAAGGCCGGGCGCCTGTGGATTCTCACCGACGGCGACTACAGCAACGCCGGCGACTTCGCCGGCATGGGCAATAACCAGATGCTCTGCGCCGACCCGAGCACCGGGGAAATCCGCCGTTTCATGGTCGGGCCGGTGGCGTGTGAAGTGACGGGGATCAGCTTTTCGCCGGATCAGAAAACCCTGTTTGTGGGGATTCAGCATCCGGGGGAAACCGGCGGCTCGACCTGGCCGGAGCATCTGCCGAATGGCAAGCCGCGGTCGTCGGTGATGGCGATTCGGCGCGATGATGGTGGGATTGTCGGCGCCTGATAGATCGCTATCGGGGGCAAGCCCCCTCCCACAGTTGTCCCGGGTCGTCATAACAACTCGGTCAAATGTGGGAGGGGGCTTGCTCCCGATGACAATGGCACAGGCTCCCCCTATCCCTGGCCGCGTGCGTTACCATACCCGGCCGGACGCGGCGCCCTGCTGCGCGCAGGAGTTCGCATGGCCCATCCGTTTGAAACACTCACGCCCGATCTGGTGCTCGACGCCGTCGAAAGCATCGGTTTCCTCAGCGATGCTCGCGTTCTGGCGCTCAACAGCTACGAAAACCGTGTCTACCAAGTGGGCATCGAAGACAGCGAACCGCTGATCGCCAAGTTCTACCGCCCCCAGCGCTGGACCAACGAAGCGATCCTCGAAGAACACAGCTTCACCTTCGAGCTGGCCGAGTGCGATGTGCCGGTGGTCGCGCCGATGATCCATAACGGCTCAAGCCTGTTTGAACACGCAGGCTTCCGCTTCGCCCTGTTTCCACGCCGTGGCGGCCGTGCGCCGGAGCCGGGCAATCTGGACCAGCTCTATCGCCTCGGGCAGTTACTCGGGCGCTTGCACGCGGTCGGTTCGACCCGTCCGTTCCAGCACCGCGAAGCCCTGGGCGTGAAGAACTTCGGTCACGATTCCCTGACCACGCTGCTCGAAGGCAACTTCATTCCCAAAAGCCTGCTGCCGGCCTATGAGTCGGTGGCCCGTGACCTGCTCAAGCGCGTGGAGGAGGTCTACAAGGCCACGCCGCACAAGAACATCCGCATGCACGGCGATTGCCACCCCGGCAACATGATGTGCCGCGACGAGATGTTCCATATCGTCGACCTCGATGACTGCCGCATGGGCCCGGCGGTGCAGGACCTGTGGATGATGCTCGCCGGCGACCGTCAGGAATGCCTGGGCCAGTTGTCGGAATTGATGGACGGCTATCAAGAGTTCCACGACTTCGACCCGCGCGAACTGGCGCTGATCGAACCGTTGCGCGCCTTGCGCCTGATGCACTACAGCGCCTGGCTGGCACGGCGCTGGGACGACCCGGCGTTTCCCCACAGCTTTCCGTGGTTCGGCAGCGAGCGGTATTGGGGCGATCAGGTCCTGGCGTTGCGCGAGCAATTGTCGGCGCTCAACGAAGAACCTCTGAAACTGTTCTAAACAACGCCGCGCCTCACGGTAGGAGCGAGCAAGCTCGCGCCTACCGAAAGCCATGCCCACTGCCGGAAAAATTTCCCTACAATCGCGCTTTGTTAGCTGCCCAAACAAGGATTCGCATGCACGCCGCCAACCCCCGCAAGGGTTACGTCCTGGGCCTGAGCGCCTACATCATCTGGGGTCTGTTCCCGCTCTACTTCAAAGCCATCGCCAGTGTTCCCGCTGCGGAAATCATCGTGCACCGCGTACTGTGGTCGGCGCTGTTCGGCACGCTGTTGCTGATGGTGTGGAAACACCCCGGCTGGTTCCGCGAATTGCGCGACAACCCCCGGCGCCTGGCGATCCTGGCCCTCAGCGGTGCATTGATTGCGGCTAACTGGCTGACGTATGTGTGGTCGGTGAACAGCGGACGCATGCTCGAAGCGAGCCTGGGTTACTACATCAACCCGCTGGTGAATGTGCTGCTGGGCATGTTGATCCTTGGCGAGCGCCTGCGCCGTCTGCAGTGGGTGGCCGTGGGGCTGGCGGCGGTCGGTGTGGCGCAACAGGTCTGGCAGGTGGGCAGCTTGCCGTGGGTGTCGCTGGTGCTGGCGCTGACCTTCGGCTTCTATGGCCTGATCCGCAAGCAGGCGCCGGTGAAAGCGCTGCCGGGGCTGGTGGTGGAAACCTGGATGCTGGTGCCGATCGCCGTGGCGTGGTTGCTGTTCAACCCGTCGGCCCACACGGCACAAATGGCCTTCTGGAGCACGTCCGAAGCCTGGTGGCTGGTGGCCGCAGGCCCGGTGACGCTGATCCCGCTGGTGTGTTTCAACGCCGCCGCGCGGCATTTGCCCTACACCGCGCTGGGCTTTTTACAGTACGTGGCGCCGACCCTGGTGCTGCTGGAAGCGGTGCTGCTGTTCGGTGAACACCTGGCGCCGGCCACCCTGACCGCCTTCGCGTTTATCTGGGCCGGGCTGGTGGTGTACAGCGTGGATATCGGGTTGAGCGCGCGCAAACGCTGATCAAATAACGTACAAACCTCTGCAAGCCACAGCGCGCGTGGCTTGCAGCCTTTCACCCCAAGGTTATCCACAACCTGATCCCCGCCATTTGTGCACAAGCCCTTGAAACTGCTCGTTTTTTGCTCAAGCGGCGAAGAGGACCGGCCGACGTGGCCTGACGACGGGTTTCTACAGGTTATCCACAGGCCCATGCAAGATTTCCATGCATAACCTTGTGGATGATTATTCCTCGTTGCGCAGTTCCACCATCAAGTCATCCGCCAGGGTTTCCAGCGACTGTTGCAATGCATCCAGGGACAACGTCGACGGCACCTGCAACAGGGCCTCGGCGCTGAACAGCAGATCGCCGCTCATCGGCGCCGGACGCACGTCGGTGCTCAGGCGCTCCAGGTTGACGCCCTGCTTGCTCAATAACGCCGTGATCTCGCGCACGATACCCGTACGGTCATTGCCCACCAGTGTCATCAGGATCGCTTTGGACACCAGCGCCTGCCCGCTGCTGCCCTCGCCCACCAGCACACGAATACCGTGTGTGGATAAGTCCTCCAGCGCGGCGACCAACGCCTGGTGGTTCTCCGTAGGAACGCTCACCCGCAGGATCCCGGCAAACTGCCCGGCCATATGCGCCATGCGGCTTTCCAGCCAGTTGCCACCGTGGGCGGCGATGGTCTGCGCGACGCGTTCAACCAGGCCGGGTTTGTCGGCAGCGATAATAGTGAGTACAAGATGGTCCATGGCGAAATACCTCGGGTGCTATTCCTGTAGGAGTGAGCGTGCTTGCGAAGGTCGTAGCCAGCGGCGCTCTTGGGATCTTCGCGAGCGAGCTCGCTCCTACAAGGTGGACGTGCAAGCCGCTGAAGACAAATCGTGTACGATTTTTATATTTATCTGGAACAATCCAATGGTTTCTTGAGAACATCCCGTTCTCCGCTGTGACCGTACGACCAAAGTCGGTCGCTAAACGACGTAATTAGTCTAATTTTCACAACCGCAAGTCATCATGTAGTATGCGCACCCAGGCACTACATAATGAAAATCTGAAACAGCGCATAAGCTCCGCAGAGTGAGGCAAGAGATGACTGAACACGTTCAAGTCGGTGGCCTGCAGGTCGCCAAAGTCCTGTTCGACTTCGTGAATAACGAAGCCATTCCCGGTACCGGCGTCACTGCCGAGCAGTTCTGGGCCGGCGCCGACAAGGTCATCCATGACCTGGCACCGAAGAACAAAGCCCTACTCGCCAAACGCGATGATTTCCAGGCGCGGATCGACACCTGGCACCAGACCCACGCGGGCCAGGCCCACGACCCGGTGGCCTACAAAGCCTTCCTGCAAGATATCGGATACCTGCTGCCAGAAGCCGCAGATTTCCAGGCCTCGACCCAAAACGTCGATGATGAGATCGCCCGCATGGCCGGCCCGCAGTTGGTCGTGCCGGTGATGAACGCCCGCTTCGCCCTCAACGCCTCCAATGCGCGCTGGGGTTCGCTGTACGACGCGCTGTATGGCACCGACGCCATCAGCGAGGCCGACGGCGCCGAGAAGGGCAAGGGCTACAACAAGGTGCGTGGCGACAAGGTCATCGCCTTCGCCCGCGCCTTCCTCGACGAAGCCGCGCCGCTGAGCGCCGGCAGCCATGTCGATTCCACCGGCTACAAGATCATTGACGGCAAACTGGTGGTCAGCCTCAAAGGCGGCAGCAACAGCGGCCTGCGCGACGACGCCCAGTTGATCGGTTTCCAGGGCGACACGGCCCAACCGATTGCGATCCTGCTCAAGCACAACGGCCTGCACTTCGAAATCCAGATCGACGCCAGCACCCCGGTCGGCCAGACCGACGCCGCCGGCGTCAAAGACGTGCTGATGGAAGCCGCGCTGACCACCATCATGGACTGCGAAGACTCCGTCGCCGCCGTCGATGCCGATGACAAAGTGGTGATCTACCGCAACTGGCTCGGCCTGATGAAAGGCGACCTGGCCGAAGAAGTGGCCAAGGGCGGCAAGACCTTCACCCGCACCATGAACGCCGACCGCGTCTACACCGGCGTGGATGGCCAGGACGTGACGCTGCACGGTCGCTCGCTGCTGTTCGTGCGCAACGTGGGTCACTTGATGACCATCGACGCGATCCTCGACAAAGACGGCAACGAAGTCCCGGAAGGCATTCTCGACGGCCTGCTCACCAGCCTGGCGGCGATCCACAGCCTCAACGGCAACAGCAGCCGCAAGAACAGCCGCACCGGTTCGGTCTACATCGTCAAACCGAAGATGCACGGCCCGGAAGAAGCGGCGTTCACCAACGAGCTGTTCGGCCGTATCGAAGACGTGCTGAACCTGCCGCGCAACACGCTGAAGGTCGGGATCATGGACGAGGAGCGCCGTACCACGGTCAACCTCAAGGCCTGCATCAAGGCTGCCAGCGAGCGCGTGGTGTTTATCAACACCGGCTTCCTCGACCGCACCGGCGATGAAATCCACACCTCGATGGAAGCCGGCGCGATGGTGCGCAAGGCGGCCATGAAGTCCGAGAAGTGGATCGGCGCTTACGAAAACTGGAACGTCGATATCGGCCTGGCTACCGGCCTGCAAGGCCGCGCGCAGATCGGTAAAGGCATGTGGGCCATGCCCGACCTGATGGCCGCGATGCTCGAACAGAAAATCGCCCACCCACTGGCCGGCGCCAACACCGCCTGGGTACCGTCGCCCACCGCGGCGGCGCTGCATGCGCTGCACTACCACAAGGTCGACGTATTCGCCCGCCAGGCCGAACTGGCCAAGCGCGAGCGCGCGTCGCTGGACGATATCCTCACCATTCCCCTGGCGAAAAACACCGACTGGTCCGAGGAAGAAATCCGCAACGAACTGGACAACAACGCCCAGGGCATCCTCGGCTACGTGGTGCGCTGGATCGACCAGGGCGTCGGCTGCTCGAAGGTGCCGGACATCAACGACATCGGCCTGATGGAAGACCGCGCCACCCTGCGTATCTCCAGCCAGCACATCGCCAACTGGTTGCGTCACGGCGTTGTCACTCAGGATCAGGTGATGGAAAGCCTCAAGCGCATGGCGCCGGTGGTGGACCGTCAGAATGCCGGGGATGCGCTGTACCGTCCGCTGGCGCCGGATTTCGATAGCAATATCGCGTTCCAGGCGGCGGTGGAGTTGGTGATTGAAGGGACCAAGCAGCCGAATGGCTATACCGAGCCGGTGTTGCACCGCAAGCGTCGCGAGTTCAAGGCCAAGAATGGCCTGTAACTAAACGCTCCTACAGGTAAAAAAGCCCTGATCGTGAGATCAGGGCTTTTTTTGTAGGCGGGTTTTACTTCGTCATCCCCAACTCCTGCTTCACCAACTTCGCCAACTTCTCGCTATCAATCGGCTTGAGCAAAAAGTCCACCACACTCAAATGCATCGCATCGATCACATCCGGCGCTTCCGCGTCCCCGGACATGACGATGATCGGCAACGCTGCCCGCGTGGATTCGCGGACCTGGCGAATCAACTCCAGGCCATTGCTCGGCGCCATGCGCAGGTCGGTGATCAGCAAACCAATGGCGCTGCTGGACTGCAACAAATCCCACGCTGCCTCACCACTGTCGGCCGTCATGCAGCGAATACCGTCCAAGCCCAGAATCTCCGCCAGCAGTTCACGCGCGTCCTTGTCGTCGTCAACAATCAACACGCGTTGTGGCGGTAAATCAGGCTCCAGCATCACGGCGCTCAGTGCCTCGCGCTCGGCATCGCTCAAAATATCGTGGTCGGACATACGGTTCTCGGCAATTCTCATCAATCTCCCAGCACACTCGTCAGACATCGCAGAAGTGCGAACAATGTGCACTTCGTCGGAAAGTTTGCCTAGTGGGCGTTTTACCGGGTTTGGACCATAAGTTGTAAGGTTTTTCCTTAGTTTTACACCGTTCTCATCGACCTAGACTTACGTCCAATGGGCACCTGCCACACAGGAGTCGACCATGGGGAACGATAACGACAAAAAATCGCGGTCACTGTTATGAGTAAAGCTGATGCCTTCACCCAGGCGGGGAAAACTGCCGTATTGCAGAACATTCACGGCACCCTGCAGTTCCTGCAACGCTTCCCGCCCTTCAATCAGATGGAAAATGCGCACCTGGCATTTCTGGTCGAGCAGTGCCAATTGCGTTTCTATGGCCCCGGCGAGAGCATTCTCAAGCCGTCGAGCGGGCCGGTGGAGCACTTTTACATCGTCAAGCAGGGCCGGGTTATCGGCGAACGGCCGGACTCCGCCGAGACCACCTTTGAAATCACCGCCGGCGAGTGCTTCCCCCTCGCCGCGTTGTTGGGCGAACGCGCGACGCGCACCGAGCACAAAGCCGCCGAAGACACGTTCTGCCTGCAACTGAACAAACCGGCATTCATCAAGCTGTTTGCCCTTTCCAGCCCGTTTCGCGACTTCGCCCTGCGGGGCGTCAGCAGCCTGCTGGACCAGGTCAACCAGCAGGTGCAGCAAAAAGCCGTGGAAACCCTCGGCACCCAATATTCCCTGAACACCCGCCTGGGCGAATTGGCCATGCGCCATCCGGTCACCTGTAGCCCGCAGACGCCGCTGCGCGAAGCGGTCACGCTGATGCACGAGCAGCAAGTGGGCAGCATTGTGATCGTCGATGAGCACAAGGCGCCCCTGGGGATTTTCACCCTGCGCGACTTGCGCCAGGTGGTCGCCGACGGCTCCAGCGATTTCACCCGGGCGATCGACGGGCACATGACCCATGCGCCGTTCTTCCTCTCGCCGGACCACAGCGCGTTCGATGCCGCCATCGCCATGACCGAGCGGCATATCGCCCACGTGTGCCTGGTCAAAGACCAGCGCCTGTGTGGCGTGGTGTCCGAGCGCGACTTGTTTTCCCTGCAACGGGTCGACCTGGTGCACCTGGCCCGCACCATCCGCAACGCGCCCAAGGTGGAAAACCTGGTGGCGATACGCGGCGAGATAGGCCAGTTGGTGGAGCTCATGCTGGCCCATGGCGCGTCGTCGACCCAGATCACTCACATCATTACCCTGCTCAACGATCACACGGTGTGCCGGGTGATCGAGCTGACCCTCGCTGACAAAGGCGACCCCGGCGTACCGTTCAGTTGGCTGTGTTTCGGCAGCGAAGGCCGGCGCGAGCAGACGCTGTACACCGACCAAGACAACGGCATTCTGTTCGACGCCAAGGACGCCGCCGAAGCCGCCGAGATTCGCGCGCGCCTGCTGCCCCTGGCGCAGCAGATCAACCAGAGCCTGGCGCAGTGCGGCTTCACCCTGTGCAAAGGCAACATCATGGCCGGCAATCCCGAGCTGTGCCTATCGCGGGCCGAATGGGCACGACGGTTTGCGGCGTTTATCCGCGAAGCCACGCCGGAGAACCTGCTGGGGTCGACCATCTATTTCGACCTGCGGGTGGTGTGGGGCGATGAGCAGGGCTGTGAACAACTGCGCCAGGGCATTCTCGACCAAGTCGCGGATAACCCCCTGTTCCAGCGCATGCTGGCGGAGAACGCCTTGCGCCAGCGCCCGCCGGTGGGGCGCTTCCGCGAGTTCGTGCTGACGCGCAAAGGCAGCGAGAAGGCCACCCTCGACCTCAAGGTGCAAGGCCTGACGCCTTTCGTCGACGGCGCACGCCTGCTGGCCCTGGCCAACGACGTGCACGCCATCAATACCCTGGAGCGCCTGCGCCAACTGGTGGTCAAGGAAGTGATCGAGCCGCTGGACGGCGCCGCCTATGAAGAGGCGTATCACTTTATCCAGCAAACCCGCATGCAGCAGCACCAGTTGCAGACCCGCGAAAACCTGCCGTACTCCAACCGGGTCGACCCCGACAGCCTCAACCACCTGGACCGACGTATCCTGCGCGAATCCCTGCGCCAGGCCCAGCGGCTACAAAGCAGCCTGACGTTGCGGTACCAGTTGTGAGCTGGTTCGGTTGGCTGCGTGCGGCCAAACCCCGACTCGACGCAACCCAACAACAGCGCCTGGCCCAATTGCGCAAACCCACCGCCCTCGGCGGCGGGCTGCTGCGCAGCCAGCGCTGGGTGGTGGTGGACCTGGAAACCACCGGCCTGAACCTCAACCGCGACCAGGTGCTGTCCATTGGCGCCGTGGTGATCGAAGACGGCGCGGTGGACTTCTCCCAATTGTTCGAGCGCACCCTGCACCGTGCCGAAACCAAACTCAGCCCCAGCGTCCTGATCCACGGCCTCGGCCCCAGCGCCATCGCCGCCGGCAGCGACCCGGTGGACGCGCTGCTGGAGTTCATGGAATTCGTCGGCGACAGCCCGCTGTTGGCCTTCCACGCACGCTTCGACCAACACATGCTGGGGCGGGCGCTCAAGGACAGCCTGGGGTATCGACTGGCCCATCCGTTTCTGGATGTTGCCGAAATCGCCCCGATGCTGTGCCCCCAGGCGCCGATCCGCGAGGCCGGGCTGGATGACTGGATCGAGTACTTCAACCTGCAAGTGGGCGAGCGTCATCACGCCAGCGCCGATGCCCTGGCCACGGCGGAGCTGATGTTGATCCTGCTCAGCCGCGCGCGTCAGCAGCACATCGACACGCCCCAATCGTTGCAGGAACGGTTGAGCCAATGGAAACGCCGTAAACAAGCGCCATCGTTTTAGTGGCCTCTCCCGACAGACGCCAATTGCGCCCATCCCACGCCTCTGACACAATCGCGAATAATTCTCGTTAGTTTAAACCTCTTGTTTATTCGGTGATGCCTTGTCGTCGGTCCAGAACCCACACAGTGAGCGTGTTGGCGCGTTGTATCGCGACCATCGTGGCTGGTTGCTGGCCTGGCTGCGCCGCAACGTGGCCTGCCCCAGCCGCGCCGAAGACTTGAGCCAGGACACGTTCATGCGCCTGCTGGGCCGTGACGAGTTGCGCGAACCCCGCGAACCGCGCGCCTTCCTGCTGGCGATCGCCAAGGGCCTGTTGTTCGATTACTTCCGCCGCGCCGCCCTCGAACAGGCCTACCTCAACGAATTGATGCTGATCCCGGAAAGCGAACACCCGTCGCCGGAAGACCAGCAACTGATCCTCGAAGACCTCAAGGCCATCGACCGCCTGCTCGGCAAGCTGTCGAGCAAGGCCCGCGCCGCATTCCTCTATAACCGCGTCGACGGCCTGGGCCACGCGGACATCGCCCAGCGCCTCGGCGTGTCGGTGCCGCGGGTGCGCCAGTACCTGGCCCAGGGCATTCGCCAGTGCTACATCGCCCTGTATGGCGAGCCGCTATGACCTCGATCAACGCCAAACCGGTGTCGGCCCGCGTGTTGGATGCGGCAATTGCCTGGCAGTTGTCCCTCGATGCGGGCGACGGCGGCCTGGTGGCGCGCGAAGCCTTCAGCCAATGGTTGGCCAGCGATGAAGAACATGCCCGCGCCTGGCGCCAACTGGGGCTGCTCGACCAGCGCTTCGGCCTGGCCTCGGGCCCGGCGCGGGCGGCGCTGCTGCAATCGCGCGAAGGCATTCGCCGGCGCGTGCGCAAGCTCGGCAGCGGCCTGGCGAGTATCGCGCTGGTGTGCGGCCTGGCGTTGTTGGCCGGCGAACGCTACGTGCCGATCCACTATTGGCTGGCCGACCAGCGCACCGCCACCGGCGAGCAACGCACGCTGACACTGGCGGACGGCACTCGGATCAACCTCAACACCCACAGCGCCATCGACGTGCGTTTCGATGAACAGCGCCGGTTGATCGTGTTGCAGGAAGGCGAAATCCTCGTCGAAACCGGCCACAACGACGCGCGCCCGTTCTACGTGCAAACCCGCGACGGCAGCCTGCGGGCGCTGGGCACGCGGTTTATCGTCAAGCGCGAAGCCGACGCCACGCGCCTGAGCGTGCTGCAATCGGCGGTGGGCGCCCAGCCTGAAGCGCTGGCGCAGGAACAGATCTTCAAGGCAGGCGAGCAAGTGCTGATGCACAGCAAAGGCCTCGGCCCGCTGCTGGCCGTCACCCCCGGCACCGACGCCTGGACGCGCGGCATGCTGGTGGTGGACAACGCGCGCCTGGGCGATGTGGTGGCCGAACTGGGCCGCTACCGCAGCGGTTACCTGGGTGTGGATAAACGCGTTGCCGACCTGCGCATCACCGGCAGCTTCCCGCTGCACGACACGACCCTCGCGCTCAACGCCCTGCTGCCGACCCTGCCGGTGCAGATCGAACAGCACACGCCGTGGTGGGTGACCGTGGCAATGAAGGCGCCAAACTGACCTTGTTCCGGCGCGGGGAATGGGTAGCCAGCGCTGTTTATCGGTTGTGGAATCCCGCCCACGCTTACATCCACCGCGTGACTGACCGTTTGAACAACACACCGAAAGTCCATTCATTCGCGGAAGTAATTTCTTCCCATGCTGATATCAATTAAATATTTTGCCGTCGCAGGATTGCGCTCATTGCATCGCTTGAAGCATTTGATATTGATTGCGAGTGTGTATTTTTGCGGTATACCAAGCAAAACGAGGCCCACCTCATTGAATAATTCATCTTGCAGGGCGGTTTTTTGCTGCTCGGTGGTGGTGGGCAGCCAAGTGAGTTTATTGGGATATTGCGGTGTCCAGCCGGACCTTTTCAGTCGCAACTGAATCTCTTCGAGAAGAGGTACAAGCTCACTGAAGGACAGCATTTCCAGCATCGGAGAGGTTGTAATGTTTGAGACTTTTCCATCGTCATAACTGATTGCACCAAATAGAGTAGCGGGTAAGACGAAGCCATAATTCGGGTCGTCGTACTGTATAACAACCGGGGTGGTGATCCAGGTCGAACCGGGGTGTGGTGGTTCGCTGGAGGAGATAACGGTGTTGGCCTTTACGGAAAAGGTCGAGTCTCGTACAACTTCGCCATAAGGCTTTCCGATATGTACGCTGAGCATATTTAACGCGCGATTGGAATAGAACAAATACAAAGCAAGGAATGCCAGCATAGGCAGCAAGATCAGTAACCAGCGCTTTGGGGGCATCATGGTTTTATATCCATACCAATAGAAATTTCAAAAATCGAACGCTTGGGCTGGGCCCGCGTTATCGGATTCATGAGTCTCGCAAAATCGGACACTTCATACATGGCCGACTGAAGAATATTGAGCTGTTCATGGGCTGCCATAAAATCCCCTCCTTTACGATATTTCCTGACTCATTCGCGGAAGTAATTTCTTCCCATGCTGATATCAATTAAATATTTTGCCGTCGCAGGATTGCGCTCGTTGCATCGCCTGAAACATTTAACGTTGATTGCCAGTGTATATTGATGCGGTATGCCAAGCAAAACGAGGCCCACCTGTTTGAACAATTCATCTTGCAGGGCCGTTTTTTGCTGTTCAGTGGTGGTGAGCAGCCAAGTGAGTTTATTGGGATATTGCGGTGTCCAGCCGGACCTTTTCAGTCGCAACTGAATCTCTTCGAGAAGAGGTACAAGCTCACTGAAGGACAACATTTCAAGCATCGGAGAGGTTGTAATGCCTATGACTTTTCCATCTCCGTAAGTAATTGCACCAAATTTAGTGGTGGGTAAAGTGAATCCATAGTTTGGATCGTCGTACTGTATAACAACCGGGCTGGTGATCCAGGTCGAGCTGGGGCGTGGTGGTTCGCTGGGGTAGATAACGGTATTGGCTTTTACAGAAAACGTCGAATCTCGTACAACTTCGTCATAAGGCTTTCCGACATGTACGCGGAGCGTATTTAACGCTCGATTGGAATAGAACAAATACAAAGCAAGGATCGCCAGTATGGGCAGCAAGATCAGTAGCCAGCGCTTTGGGGACATCATGGCTTTATATTCATGCCAATAGAAATTTCAAAAATCGAACGCTTGGGCTGGGCCCGCGTTATCGGATACATGAGTCTCGCAAAATCGGACACTCCATACATGGCCGACTGAAGAATATTGAGCTGTTCATGGGCTGCCATAAAACCCCCTCCTTTACGATATTTCCTGACTCATTCGCGGAAGTAATTTCTTCCCATGCTGATATCAATTAAATACTTTGCCGTCGCCGGATTGCGCTCATTGCATCGCTTGAAGCATTTGATGTTGATTGCGAGTGTGTATTTTTTCGGTATGCCAAGCAAAACGAGGCCCACCTCATTGAATAATTCATCTTGCAGGGCGGTTTTTTGCTGCTCGGTGGTGGTGGGCAGCCAAGTGAGTTCATTGGGATATTGCGGTGTCCAACCGGACCTTTTCAGGCGCGACTGAATCTCTTCGAGAAGAGGTACAAGCTCACTGAAGGACAACATTTCAAGCATCGGAGAGGTTGTAATGCCTGCGACTTTTCCATCGTCGTAAGTGATTGCACCAAATAGAGTAGCGGGTAAGACGAAGCCATAATTCGGGTCGTCGTACTGTATAACAACCGGACTGGTGATCCAGGTTGAACTGGGGTGTGGTGGTTCGCTGGGGTAAATAACGGTATTGGCTTTTACGGAAAACGTCGAGTCTCTTACAACTTCGTCATAAGGTTTTCCGACATGTACACGGAGCGTATTTAACGCACGATTGGAATAGAACAAATAAAAAGCAAGGGTCGCAAGTATGAGCAACAAGAGCAGAAGCCTGCGTTTTAAGGACGTCATGGTTTTATATCCATACCAGTAGAAATTTCAAAAATCGAACGCTCAAGCTGAGCCCGCGTTATCGGACTCTTCAGCAACTGGTCAAATTGAGTGGCGGCACGTACAACAAATTCCATCCGCTGGTTTTTATCCGCTAGGTTTGCAAAAGGATTGCTTGAGAATGAAATTCTACGATCGTCGGTGACCTTGCACTGGCTGGCTAACGTAAGCTGGATCTCTTCGGAGATGCCCGTGAATAGTCCGGTCACGACAGATAGCACATCACCCGCCTGAGTACCTTGCATAAGTTTCGCGAAATCGGGGTCATCATACATGGCAGGCTGAAGAATATTGAGCTGTTCATGGGCTGCCATATAATCCACCCCTTTAGCGATATTTCCTGATTCGATTGTTCGAAAGCTATCGGACACCTCGGTTTGAAACGCACCGAACTCAACTTCACCCGCAATCGGCCAAATCACTTCATCTTTCAGACTTCTGCGTTCCTCCAAACACTTCTGCATCTCCTCAAACCCACGCACCATAAAAAACCGATGCAACGGATAAACATCCAGAAACAGCGCGGTATTCCCAAGCGCCAGCATTTCATGAACGTACTTCAACTGGTCCTGTAACGTCGCAACCGCGCCACCCAGCAGTGGATTGCTCGCCTGGGGAAGCGGGTTCTGTTGCCTGGCCTGGTCCCACGCGTGCCATTCTTCGGATTTTGGGCGGATGTTGATGAGCCTTCGGCGGTCAAGCAGGTCCTGGGGCGCGTTGTCTCTGACCTGTTGATAAGCCCTTTTTTCCGCTTCGATGCGTTCATCCAGCGTGACGGCATGCAACAACCCACACCCCACCTGCTTGGACGCAAACGCCGCCAACCCCGCCCATTGAAAGCGGTTATCCGCCAGCCACAACTGCGCATATGCCGCATTGATCCTGCGGTTACGTGCCTGCGGATCAGCGATGAGTACGCCGCCGGGGGCGATCCAGTCTTCGGCTTCTCGTTGAAACCTTTTCCATAGGCAGCGACAGGTCAGTATCGGCACTACGATGGTGGTCTTCGGGTTTCTGCCGTCATGGCTGGTTATGCGCTTGCAGGCGGACAGTTCGACGGTGCTTTCCCAGAGCTTTTTCGTGTCCAGTTCGTGTGGCACGAGGGCTTGTGTGGTCATGGTTCTCTTCCTCGACGCTCAGGCGGTCCAGCGCCGTGACACGTGCCGCAGGCTTTCCCGACAGGTGCGCGCCTTCTTTTGTTGGGTACGGTAGGTCGGGAACCTAGATAGCCAAACCGGCCGGGTCAACCGCTCAAGGCTGGAGGCGTAAAAAACAGGACGCGGCTGTAGGTCAAGGTTTTCAGGGCTATCGGACTGGCCTGAAAACCCTGTGGGAACGAGATGATTCGTGCCCACAGGCGTTGTTTCAAACAGCAACCGTCTGCCTCCATCGGCGCCAAATAGAATTTATTTTCATCTGGCCCTATCACTTTTCGAATCTCGCTCGGCACAGGGGTAATTGCGAATTACTTCCATTCAGGAGCCACCCCATGTCCCGCACGCTAGACACCTTGTTGCGCCCCAGCCTGTTAGCCGTGGCGATTGCCCTCGGCGCCCCGCTGGCCAGCCCCTTGCTGATCGCCGCCGAACAAGCCTCCGGCGTGCGTGCCTACAACCTGCCGGCGGCGCCCTTGGCCAGCACCTTGAACCAGATCGCCAGCCAGGCCGGCCTGGCGCTGACCCTCAACCCGGCCCTGGCTTCGGGCAAGACCTCGGCCCCCGTGCAGGGGCCGTTCGATGCCCAAGGCGCGTTGCGCGAAGCCCTGCGGGGCACCGGGTTGCAGTTGGAGCAAAGCAGCGCGGGGACGTTTACGTTGGTGGCGATTCCGGAGGGCGTCATGGCGTTGCCGGTGACCAACATCACCGGTCAGGCAGGCCAGCAGGAAAGTGCCTGGGGCCCGGTCCAGGGCTACCTGGCCACGCGCACCGCCGCCGGCACCAAGACCGACACCGCCCTGGTGGAAGCGCCGCGCTCGATCTCCGTCGCCACCCGCGAGCAGATGCAGGACCGCAACGTGCAGAACCTGGATGATGCGGTCAAATACATGCCCGGCATCGTGTCCGCCAGCTACGGCAGCGACACCCGCTACGACTGGATGCGCGTGCGTGGCTTCGAGCCCACCCAGTTCCTCGACGGCCTGCCATTGCCGCGCGGCGTGTACGCCAACCCGAAAGCCGAAACCTGGAACCTCGACCGCATCGCCCTGCTGCGCGGCCCGGCGTCGTCGGTGTACGGCCAGACCCCGCCGGGCGGCCTGCTGGACATGGTCAGCCGCCGCCCCAGCGCCGAATCGAGCCATGCCATCCAGGTGCAATACGGCAGTGACAACTATCGCCAGATCAACTTCGCCAGCACCGGCAAGATCGACGACGATGGCCAGTTCCTCTATGGCGTCAGCGGGGTGGTGCGCGACGCCGGCACCCAGGTCGACCATATCGACAACAAGCGCTACAACATCGCCCCCAGCCTGACCTGGAACATCGACACCGACACCAAGCTGACTCTGCTCTCGCAGTTCACCCGCGACGATACCGGCACCACCAGCCAGTTCCTGCCGATCCAGGGCACCAAGATCAAATCGTCCCTGGGCGAGATCTCCCACCACAAGAACCTCGGCGATCCGGACTACGAGTTCTACGACCGTACCTACTACGCGCTGGGCTATGCCTTCGAACATCGTTTCAACGACACCTGGCAGTTCAAGCAGAACCTGCGCTACACCAAGTCGGAATTGTCGTTCCAGCAACTGACCGTGGGTTCCTACGCCTACTCCCCGGCGGACGCTGCGGGCACCATCACTCGCTCGACCACCAACGTTGACGAAAACATCGGCCAGTTTGCGCTGGACAACCACCTCCAGGCTGACTTCGCCACCGGCGATATCACCCACACTGTGCTGCTCGGCCTGGATCACCAGCGCACCGATACCTCCTTCCGGACGATCTACGGCACTGCGTCGAGCATCAATATTTTCAACCCGGTCAACAGCGTGCCAACGGTGCGCCCGACCGGCGATGCGTATTACGACTACAACCAGAAAACCATACAGACCGGCCTCTACGCCCAAGACCAGATGGCCCTGGACAACTGGCGCCTGACCCTGGGCGGACGCGAAGACTGGGTGCACCAGGGCACCACCTACTTCAACAAACTGGACGCGACCAACACGGATCGCAGCAAGAACTTCAGTGGTAACGCGGCGCTGAGCTATGTGTTCGATTCCGGCTTTGTGCCGTACCTGTCCTACGCCGAATCCTTCCAGCCGGCGAGCAACGCCAGCGTCGACCCGGTCAAGTCCTACAAGCCCACCGAAGGCCAGCAATGGGAACTGGGGATCAAGTACCAGCCGCCCGGCGCCAATACGCTGCTGAGTGCGGCGGTCTACGACCTGACCCAGAAAAACGTGCTGGTGACCCGAATCGGCGCGGGCAACCAGTCGATCACCGACCAGGCCGGCGAAGTGAAGGTCAAGGGCCTGGAGCTGGAAGCGGTGTCTGACGTGACCGAGAACCTCAAAGTCATCGCCGCCTACACCCTGGCCAAGTCCGAGGTGCAAACCGGTATCTACAAAGGCAACCGCCTGCAACTGATGCCCAATCAGCAAGCCTCGCTGTGGACCGACTACACCTGGCACACCGGTGTGCTCGACGGCTTCGGCATCGGCTTCGGCGCCCGCTACACCGGCAATACCTATGGCGACCAGGCCAACACCTGGCTGGGCAAGGCCAATGCCTACACGGTGTTCGACGGCGCGGTGCACTACGACCTGGGTCGCCTGGACAACAGCCTCAAAGGGGCGTCGGTGAAGGTGAACGCCACCAACCTGTTCAACAAGGACTACCTGTCGACCTGCGATGGCAGCTACTGCTACTTCGGCGACCAACGCAGCGTCGTCGCCAGTGCCACCTACCAGTGGTAAGCGACTGGGTTAACCACCGGGCCGCCCCCATGGGCGGCCCTGGCGTGTCCGAAGGCTAGAACATGAAAAGCACAACCATCCGCCGCTGGTCCTTTATCCACACCTGGACCAGCCTGATCTGCACGGTGTTCCTGCTGCTGCTCGCGCTCACCGGGCTGCCGCTGGTGTTTCACCACGAGATTGATCACCTGCTGGGCAACGAGCCACAACTGGCGCAGATGCCCGCCGATACGCCGCCACTGAACCTTGAGCAACTGGTGGCCAAGGCCCAGGCCCATCGCCCCGGCGAAGCCCTGCAATACCTGGCCTGGGACGAACACGACAAAAACGGCGTGATCGCGATCAAGGCCGCCACCGCCGGCACCGAACCCAACGCCTCCCACACCTTCATGCTCGACGCGCGCACCGGTGAAGCGGTCGAGATGCCGTCGGCCAACGGCGGCTTTACGCTGTTCCTGCTGCGCCTGCATGTCGATATGTTCGCCGGCCTGCCGGGCAAGTTGCTGCTGGCGTTCATGGGCCTGCTGTTTGTGGTCGCGATGGTCTCGGGCACGGTGCTGTACCTGCCGTTCATGCGCCGCTTGAAATTCGCCACCGTGCGCCAGGACAAATCCACCCGACTGCGCTGGCTCGACCTGCACAACCTGATCGGCGTGGTCACGTTGACCTGGGCGCTGGTGGTGGGCGTGACCGGCGTGATCAGCGCCTGTGCCGATCTGATCATCGCCGCCTGGCGTACCGACAGCCTCAGCGCGATGGTCGAACCCTACAAAAACGCCCCGCCGCTGACCCAACGCGCACCGGCCAGCGATCTGCTGAACATCGCCGCCAAGGCTGCGCCCGGCATGCAGCCGGACTTTATCGCCTTCCCCGGCACGCGCTTTTCCAGTGAGCACCACTACGCCGTGTTCATGAAAGGCAGCAGCCACCTGACCTCGCACCTGCTCACCCCGGTGCTGATCGACGCCAGCACCCTGGCCGTCACCGCCATCGGCGAACGGCCGTGGTACATGGACGCCATGGGCATGTCCCAGCCGCTGCACTTTGGCGACTATGGCGGCATGCCGATGAAGATCCTGTGGGCGGTGCTGGATGGGCTGACCATCATCGTGTTGGTCAGCGGCGTCTACCTGTGGATCGTCAGACGCAAGGCGGGCAAGGCATGAAGCCACGGTCGTCGAATTTCTGGAAAGTGTTTGGCATTCCGCTGGGGATCGGCGTGCTCAGCGCCGCCGGGTTGTTTGCCGCATTGCTGGGGGATGGCGTGTGGGACTGGCTCAGTTGGGTCGGGCTGGGTATTCCGGCAGTCATTGCGGTCTACAAACTGCTGAGAGGGCATGAGCTTGTTACATAGCGTTGCGTAAAACCCGATGCGCTGCGTTATCGTTGACGTTCTTTGCGAGCACGCTCGCTCCTACAGAGGAATGTCTATGTCTGTGCCCAGCATGACGTTGTTTCACAATCCCGCGTCGCCGTTCGTTCGCAAGGTCCGTGTGTTGCTGATCGAGACCGGCCAGCAGGACCGCGTGGCCTTGCTGGCCTCTATGCCGTCACCGATCGCCGCTGACGCGCAATTGGTGCAGGGCAACCCTGTGGGCAAGATCCCGGCGCTGCGCCTGGCCGATGGCAGTGTGGTGCATGACAGCCGGGTGATTCTCGATTACCTCGACCACCAGCACGTCGGCACGCCGCTGATTCCCCGCGACGGTTCGGCCCGCTGGCGGCGCCTGACCCTGGCCTCGATGGCCGACGGCATCATGGATGCCGCCGTGCTGGTGCGTTACGAGCGCGCGCTGCGGCCGGTGGAGAAGCACTGGGCGCCGTGGCTCGATGAGCAGCGCAACAAGATCCGTCGCACCCTCGCCGAGTTGGAACAGGACGCCATTGCCGAGTTGGCCAGCCACTTCGATGTCGCGTCGATCAGCGTCGCGTGTGCCTTGGGTTATCTCGATTTCCGCCATCCGGATATGCACTGGCGCGCGGACACTCCCAAGCTCGCCGCCTGGTACGCCGAGGTCAGCCAGCGACCTTCGATGCTGGAGACTCAGCCGCCAGTGTGAGGCGGGCGGCTGTGGCAGTTACTGTGGCGAGCGGGCTTGCCACAGCAGCTCCCCCCACATCACCCACCCTCCACGCGGGGAATAGCGCCTTGATCTTGCTCACCATCTGCGTCTTCACCCGCTGATCCTCGCGCAATCCGATCATTGCACCGCCTCCAGGTCAAATTGCAGCGGCTCGGCCGTCTTGCGTTTGCCCACGCCATACCAATCCAGTTTGCGCGTCAGCACCATCACGGTCCCCAGCAGGCCGAACAGCAACAGCGAGCCCATCAGCAACGCATAATCCTCGGCGCTCAACAGCCCGTACAGCACGCCATACAACGCCGCCAGTCCCGCCGAAAAACCCAGGCCATGGGCAATGCTGCGCAGCACGTGGCACACATAGAAACCGATCAGCACCACGCAGGCGCCGGCCGAGATCAGGTAGGCCACGGCAAAGCCCAGATGCTCGGACAACGACAGCAACAGCAGGTAGAAGAACGCCAGCGCCACCCCCACCAGGGCGTACTGGATCGGGTGCACCGCCAGGTGCTTGAGCACTTCAAAGAGGAAGAAACCGGCAAAGGTCAGGGCGATGAACAGCAGCGCGTATTTGATCGCACGGTCGCTCTTGAGGTACTGGTCCACCGGGTCGATGAAGTTCACGCCAAAGCTGCGGTTGCTGAAGTCGGTGCAGCCCTGCCCGTCCAGGCAGGTTTGCAGGGCTTGTTCGAGGTTGGTAGAGAAGAACGAGGTCTGCCAGTGGGCGGTGAAGCCTTTGTCGGTGACGTCCCGCTGGGTCGGCAGGAAGTTGCCGATAAAGCTGGGGTGTGGCCAGTTGGACGCGAGTGACACCTGGCTGGTCTTGCCCACCGGCACCACTTGCAACTGCTCGGTGCCTTGCAGGCGCAGGTCGAAGGCGAACTCCACGACAAACGGCTTTTTATTTTCCTGCTGCGGCAGCAGCACGTGCACGCCCTCCCCCAGCCAGTCCACCTGGGAGCCCGGTGCGAATGCCAGGCGTTGGCTGCCCAGTTCCAGCTTCAGCGCGTTTTCGATGCCGCGAATGTCGCTGATGCCCACCGCCATAAACGCCGGTTCAAAGCGGTAATCAGCAAAGTCTTCGGTGATCCCCCACTGCGCCGGCACCTCAAAACGCCCGCTGATGCTACTGTCGGCATGAAACAGCCGGGCCTGGTAAATGCCCCGTGCGCGCAGTTCGGTCTGCACCTGGCCGTCGAGTTCGAAAAGGTCCGGCAGGAAATACAGACGGCCACGCTCTTCGCGGATGTCTTCGTAGCGCTTGTTGAGCTTTTCGTTGAGTTTCCACTCGCGCACGGTCTTGCGGTACGGCACCACCATCACCGGCCCGGTCAGGCGCTGGGCGTTGCTGGAACTGCGGGCGATGTCCATCAGGACCGCGTCGCGCCGTTGCTGGCGGTCGCTGATGATGCCGTTGATCATCAGCAACGGAATCAGCAACAGCAGGATCAGCAGCGCGATCGCGCCCAGTTTGAAAAGCAGATTGCGGTTCATGGGTTTCTCCCTGTTTTGATCGGGAGAGTCTGTACCGCCGAGAGGGGCGATTTATGTGGGCAATGTGGAGACTGTGTGGAGATGCAGCACCACTTGCACGCCGCCTTGCACATTGTCGATCTGCATCGCGCCGCCATGCAGCTTCATGACTTCCTCGACGAAGTTGAGGCCCAGGCCGGTGCTTTTGCGCCCGCTGGCCGGGCGCGGCAGCGAGTAGAATCGCTCGCTCAGGCGCGGCAGGGCATAGTCGGGAATCGGTGCGGCCTGGTTGAACAGGCTGATCTGCACCTCGTTGTGCCGAGTCTGCGCGCTGAACCGCAAGACGCCGCCGGGCGGGGTGAAGTCCAGGGCGTTGTCCAGCAGATTGCCCAGGGCCTGGCGCAGCAGGAAAGGCTCGCCGAACACCGTCACCTCGGCGCCAATCGCCTGCTCGACCTGCAAGCCAGCGCCCTCGATGCGTGCGCATTGCGCCTTGAGCACTTCGTCCACCAGCGCCGCCAACGGCAGGCTCGCCTGCGCCTCCAAACCCTGGCGCTGCTCCACTTGCGCCAGGTTCAGCAGCCGTTCGATCAACTGCTGCAGGCGTGCGCTTTCGCTGTCGATATTGCCGACGAAGCGCTGCTGCTGCGCGCGGCTCATGTCGCCCTGCAACAACTCCGCCGCGCCGCGGATCGCCGCCAGCGGACTTTTCAATTCGTGGGTCAGGGTGTAGACGTACTGCTCGACGTAGGCCTTGCCCTCCAGTTGCGTGCGCATGTGTTCCACCGCGGTGGAGAGCTGCTTGAGTTCGCCGCCGCGGTAATGGGGCAACGCGGCCCGACGACCTTCGCTGACGGCCTGCGCATACGCCGTCAGCCGGTGCAGCGCAACGCTCAACCACCAGGACAGCAACGCGCCCAGCAACAGGCCGAGCACGACCAACCCGGCGCCATACCAGAGCAGGCGACGCTCGGTGCGATCGACATAGGGCTGCAGAGAGCTATTGGGCTTGGCCACCGTGACCACGCCGATGATCTGGCCGTTGTCGCGGATCGGCGCGCCCACGTGCATCACCGACGAAGCGGGGTCATCGGCGTCGCTGCGGGTGGAGCGCGCACCGTATTCGCCGCGCAGGGTCAGGTACACGTCGTTCCAGCGGGAATAGTCCTGGCCCACCGCTTCGCCGGAGGAATCGAGCAACACGGTGCCCTTGGCGTCGGTCACGTAGATGCGGTGGTTGACCTGGTTTTTCGGCAGGCCCCAGATGGTCGCGCCAGGCTGGCGATTGCCGTAGGCCGTGAGTCGTTCGGGCCAGTGGCTTTGGCCGAGGGTGCCGTTTTTGACGTCGTCACGCAGAACCTCGGCCAGCAGGTTGGCGGTGTCCACCAGGGTTTCTTCGGTGGACTGGCGCACGCCGGGGCGGATTTCCTTCATCACCGTATTGAGCACGAAGTACCCGGTGAGGCCGATGAACAGCGCGTACACCAGGAAAATCCGCAGCCCCAGGCGCATCAGCTATGACTCGGACTGTAGCTGTAGCCGAGGCCGCGGTGGGTCTGGATCGGTTCGGCATCGGCGGCCACGCCACGCAGTTTGCTGCGCAGGCTTTTGATATGGGAGTCGATATTGCGCTCGTAGCCGGCATCGGCCGGCACGCCCACCGCATCCAGCAGTTGCTCGCGGCTGAATACCCGTTCGGGTTGCTCCAGCAGGCTGCGCAGCAGGCGGAATTCATGGCGCGTGAGGCTCAAGGGCTGGCCGCGATAGCTGATCTGCATGCGCTCCAGATCGACCTGGAACAGCGCCGGCGCCACACCGGGGCCGACGCGCTTGAGGATCGCCCGCACCCGCGCCGCCACTTCCCGAGGGCTGAACGGCTTGACCACATAGTCGTCGGCGCCGATCTCCAGCCCCACCACGCGGTCGATTTCAGCGTCGCGGGCGCTGAGGAACATCACCGGCACTTCACTGAAACGCCGCAGTTGCTTGCAGGTTTCAAAGCCGCTGATGTCCGGCAGGCCGATGTCGAGGATGATCAGGTCGGCCGGGGTCTGGCGCTGATGGGCCAGCGCCTCCTGGCCGAGACGCAGCCAGGTGGTGGTGAAGCCCTCGCCTTGCAGGGCGAATATCAACGTGTCGGCGATGGCCGCTTCGTCTTCGACAATCAGGATGTGCGCCATGGCGGTCCGTCAGCAGTCCGGTTTGTCGGCGGTGTAGCGCCGCGCCGGGTTCACCGCTGCGCCGAATTCACGCAGGGCCTTGGCGCCGATCAACAGCGGGTAGTTGAAACTGCTGCGGTCGGTGAGGTTGACCTCGACGGTGCGCTTGACGTTGCCCAGGCACATTTCCAGGTCGATGACCGGGCGCTTGGCCACGGTGGTTTCTTCCTTGTCTTCGTCTTCATCGGCGCGGCTCTTGATCTTGCTGATGCGCGCCACCTTGTGTTCGTAGACCTTGTTGCCAGCGTCGTTGCCGCCGAGACGGAAGCGCACCCAGTCGTCGCCATCGCGGGTGAAGGTCTCGATGTCGCGGGCCGACAGCGAGGCGGTCAGCGCGCCGGTGTCCATCTTGGCCTTGAAGGTTTCGCCGATTTCCGGCAACTGGATGTATTCGTAGCGACCGTAGACGGTCGGTTCGGCGGCCATGACCGGCAAGGCGGCCAGGGCGAGCGAGGCAAGGAGCAGTTTCACGAAGTGATTTCCTCGGAAAGAAGTAGGCGGATTCTAGACCGCAAAAGCAGCACTTAGTTAGTTCTGCCACCCTACCCGGCACATTGTGAAACATTCGTGCAGCGATTTGCGATTTGGCCTCTCGACGCGGCTCTCTTATGATGGCCCGCCCACACGATTCCAAGAGTTGCTTATGCGCCGCCTGCTCACCGGCTGTTTCGTCACCCTGCTGCTATTGCTCAACACCCTGGTGCTGTTCGGCCCCTTGATGGTGTTCGCCCTGCTCAAACTGTTGGCCCCCGGCCGCTATCGGGACTACGCGTCCTGGGCGGTGATGTGGATCGCCGAAACCTGGGCCGAGATCGACAAACTGATCCTCGCGCGGTGCATCCCGACCCAATGGGACATTCGCGGCGGCGCCGACCTGCGCAGCGACACCTCCTACCTGGTGATCAGCAATCACCAATCCTGGGTCGACATCCCGGCGCTGATCCAGGCCCTCAACCGCCGCACACCGTTCTTCAAGTTCTTCCTGAAAAAAGAACTGATCTGGGTACCGTTCCTGGGCCTGGCCTGGTGGGCACTGGATTACCCGTTCATGAAGCGCTACACCAAGGCGTTCCTGGCCAGGCACCCGGAGCTGGCAGGGCAGGATTTGAAGATCACCCGGCAAGCCTGCGAGCTGTTCAAACGCCAGCCGGTGACGGTGGTCAATTACCTGGAAGGCACGCGGTTCACCGCGGCCAAGCGCGCGCAGCAAGCCTCACCGTTCGCCCGCCTGCTCAAGCCCAAGGCCGGTGGCGTGGCGTTTGTGCTGGCGGCGATGGGGGAACAACTGGATGCGGTCCTCGACGTGACCGTGGTGTACCCACAAGCAAAAATCCCGGGATTCTGGGATCTGATCAGCGGCGCAGTGCCCAAGGTGATCATTGATATCCAGACCCGCGAGCTGGACCCGGCCTTGTGGCAAGGGGATTACGAGAACGACCCGGCGTTTCGCCAGACCGTCCAGAACTGGGTCAACCAGCTCTGGAGGGAGAAGGATGTGCGCATCGAACAGTTGCGCACGGAACATCAACGTTAGTTGCCAGTGCCCCAGGCCTGGGCCAGCTTGCCCAACACGGAGCTGCTGGCGCCCTGGCCGCCCAGGTATTGCAGGATCACCGGGGCAAACTGGCCGATCATGCCGCTGTCCATGCCCAGGGCGCTGAACGCGGTGTTCAGGTCGTTGGTGTCTTTGACGTTACCCAGCAGGCCGTCCAGGCCGCTGGTCTTGCTGCCGCCGCTCTGGCCGAGCATGCCGCTCAAGGCGCCGAGGCTGCCCAAGGCATTGTTGCCCGATAGCTGATCGAGCCCCGGCACGCTCTTGCCCAGTTGCGAATAGTCGTTGCCGCTCAATTTGTTCTTGGCCAGGCCCAGCATGGCGCCGGTGCCGCCCACGGCCTGTTCGGGGGTGACGTTGAGTTGCGAGGTCAGGGCACTCAGCAGGCCGGCCGTCTCGGATGACGGTGCCGCGGCGGCAGCCTTGTTGTTGCCGCCTTGCATGCCGGAAATCGCATTGGCCGCATCGCCGAGGCTGAACCCGGCGGCAAACACCGGGGGGGTCGCCAGGCTGATCAGGCAAGAAAGGGCGAAACCGCGTGAAATCTTCATCGAAACAACCTCTGGATATAGGGGCAAAAGCACGCGTTTGACTGGCGATCCGACACATTGTTCCGGGCCAACCGCTTTTCAGGGCGCGCTGGCAACTCGCTGCCCCCACACTGGCAAGGGAGCACCGAACGCCCTGCTTTTTATTGAGATTGAATCTAAGCCACTGTCATTTCTCACAGTAGATGCTGCGTTAAAACGCCCTCAACATTTAGCCTCCACTACACAAAGGAGTGTCCCTCATGAACCTCAATCGCGCCCTATGGCTGTATGCGATGCTCGCGGTGACGGGGCATGCGTATGCCCAAACCTCTTCCTGCCCCAAACCTGCCGACATCAAGCAATACCGGATGGACAAAGGTGGCTACAGCTATGTGGCTGATGGTCCCCAGGATCAAAAGTGGACGGGTGAGAACGAAACCAGCCAGGAACTGCGCATGGCAAGCCTGAAGTTCACAGCAGCCAATTACAAAGCAATGAACGACGAAAGGAACAGCATGCCAACAGTCATCTGTGATTATGAGGGCGCCGGTTACGACGCCGTGAGACTGACACTGAAACCGGTGCATCAGTTTTCACCCGCGACAAATACGTCTTGGCAAGACAGCTACTGCAAGGCCAATGACAATTTGAAATGCGCGTTCAATCATCAATAGAAGAGGGTCAAACGCGTAGCCGAGGCTTCGCAGTTGTCGAAGAAAGGGACTTATATCGGAATTGCCCTTGATGTTGGCGGCGCATCCGCGGACGGGACAGCACCATAAAACAAAGGCGCCCCCCGGGGCGCCCTTATCTATCGCCTACGCCGCACTGAACAACTTGTGCGGGTCGATCACAAACTTCTTCGGCACGCCCGCGTCGAACTCGCCGTAGCCACGCGGCGCGTCATCCAGGCTGATCACCTGCACGCCGACGATTTCAGCAATGTTGATGCGGTCCCACATGATCGCCTGCATCAACTGGCGGTTGTACTTCATCACCGGCGTTTGCCCGGTGTGGAAGCTGTGGGATTTGGCCCAGCCCAAACCAAAGCGAATGCTCAGGCTGCCCATTTTCGCGGCGGCATCCACTGCACCTGGGTCTTCGGTGACGTACAGGCCGGGGATGCCGATCTTGCCGGCTACGCGTACCACGCCCATCAGCGAGTTGAGCACTGTGGCCGGAGCCTCCGCCTTGACGCCTTCGTGGCCGTGACCACGGGCTTCGAAGCCTACCGCGTCGACGGCGCAGTCGACTTCCGGTTCGCCCAGCAACGCGGCGATCTGTTCGTGCAGCGGAGTGTCCTGGGACAAGTCGGCGATTTCGAACCCCTGGGCCTTGGCGTGAGCCAGGCGGATCGGGTTGACGTCGCCGATGATCACCACCGCCGCGCCCAGCAGGCGGGCCGACGCGGCAGCAGCGAGGCCGACAGGACCGGCACCGGCGATGTACACGGTACTGCCCGGGCCGACACCGGCGGTGACCGCGCCGTGGTAGCCGGTGGGGAGGATGTCGGAGAGGCAGGTCAGGTCGCGGATTTTCTCCATGGCCTTGTCGCGGTCCGGCAGTTTCAGCAGGTTGAAGTCGGCGTACGGCACCAGCACGTACTCGGCCTGGCCGCCGGTCCAGTCGCCCATGTCGACATAGCCGTAGGCGCCGCCGGCACGGGCCGGGTTGACGGTCAGGCACACGCCGGTGTGTTGCTCTTTGCACGAGCGGCAGCGGCCGCAGGCGACGTTGAAGGGCACGGACACCAGGTCGCCGATTTTCAGGTTTTCGACGTCGCTGCCCTTCTCGATCACTTCGCCAGTGATCTCGTGACCGAGCACCAGGCCGGTCTGGGCCGTGGTGCGGCCGCGCACCATGTGTTGGTCGGAGCCGCAGATGTTGGTGGAGACCACGCGCAGGATGACGCCGTGCTCGATCTTCCTGCCACGGGGGTCCTGCATTTTGGGATAGTCGATTTTCTGTACTTCGACCTTGCCGTTGCCGAGATACACGACACCACGATTACCAGACATGCTTTCACCTCGCTGTTGTTTTTATAAAACCGCGTTGCCCAGGCAGGCAGCGCGTTGAGTGCTCGGGTTACAGATGCTGTTTTTGCGTTGTGGGAGGGGGCTTGCTCACGATGGTGTCAGTCAGAGCACCACCGTCCGATTGGCGTTCAAGAACACCCGCCGCTCAATGTGATACCCCACCGCGCGAGCCAACGTCAGCCCTTCGATATCGCGCCCTTTGGCAATCAAGTCCTCCGGATAGTGGCTGTGATCCACCACCTCCACGCCCTGGGCGATGATCGGGCCTTCATCCAGGTCGTTGTTGATGTAATGCGCCGTCGCGCCCACCAGCTTCACGCCCTTGTTGTACGCCTGGTGATACGGCTTGGCGCCCTTGAACCCCGGCAACAACGAGTGGTGGATGTTGATCGCCTTGCCATCGAGCTTGCGGCACAGCTCCGGCGACAGCACTTGCATGTAGCGC
Organism: Pseudomonas sp. MPB23; assembly: GCF_046605395.1. Classification (NCBI taxonomy): domain Bacteria; kingdom Pseudomonadati; phylum Pseudomonadota; class Gammaproteobacteria; order Pseudomonadales; family Pseudomonadaceae; genus Pseudomonas; species Pseudomonas sp. MPB23. The sequence goes on from NZ_CP176771.1 coordinate 1,475,587, forward strand.
GCAAGGATCACCAGTTCCGCGCCGGTGTCTTCGATCACCTGCCACACCTGACGCTCCTGGGACGGTTTGTCGTTGGGGTCCAGGGGGAAATGGTAGTAGGGAATCTGGTGCCAGTCGGCCAAAGGTTTCAGATCGGGGTGATTGGACACCACCGCGACCACGTCCATCGGCAGTTGGCCGATGCGCTGGCGGTACAGCAGATCGTTGAGGCAGTGATCGGCCTTGGACACCATGATCACCACTTTCGGCCGGTAGTTCGGCGCCGTCAGCTCGAAGACCATGCCAAAGCCCTCGCCCCGCGTGGCCAGGCCGGCGCGGAACGCCTGCTCGTCGAAACCGTCGGGCTGACGGAATTCCACGCGAATGAAAAACCGGCCCGAGAGGCGGTCATCGAACGAATGGTGCTCGGTGACGTAGCAACCCTGCTCGAACAGATAGCGGGTGACCGCGTCCACCGTGCCGAGCACGCTGGGGCAGTCGGCAGTCAAAATCCAGGTATCGGGTGCGCGGCTCATGGGCGATTCCTCAGGCTTGGACGCTCAGGCCGAATTCGGCCGAGGCGTCTTGCAGCCACAACCACCAGTAATCCGAGAAACTGCGACGAATCACCAATTCCCAGGTGTCTTCGGCGGTGTGGCGGATCACCAGTTGCGACTTGGCGAACACCGTGCCCACCGCCTTGCCCACCGGGAAGTTGTTGGGGTGCACGTCGTAGCTGGTGGATTTCATCAGCACATCGCGCACGTTCGGGCCGCTGAGTTCGAGGATCTGCTGGCCGCCGCTGACGTTGACGATCTGGATATGCAGATCGCCCAGGGCCGCGCGCAGGTTCTGTTCGGCGGCGAATTCTTCACCGCTCGGCACCACCAGCAACCACTCATCCGGGCCGAGCCATTGCAGGCTGGTGTCGCCGTTGACGATCACCTTCAGGGCGCCGGGCAGTTCGATGCCCAGGGCCTTGTGCACGCCGGCGGCGAACGCAGCATCATGGCCGTCGCCGCGAATAGTCAGGTGGCCGAGCAGTTTCTTTTCACGCACGGTCACGCCGGCGTTCTTGCGGCCCTTGCCGACCAGGCTGGCGAGGTCGGCATGGTGCAGCGAGGACTCGGCCCTGGCCCCGGTGGTGGGGCGTTGTTGGTATACGTTGGCTGCTGTCATAGAGCACCTTTGCTGAATTCTGTTGTGTGGCTACTGGCGTCATCGGGGGCAAGCCCCCTCCCACATTTGGAATGCATTCCCCTGTGGGAGGGGGCTTGCTCCCGATAGCCGCGCCTCGGTCTATCAGATGTTCTGGCGGTCGCCTTTCGGATCAAAGAACACCGAGGACACAATCTCCGCCTCGATCACGCTGCCATCGACCTGAGGCGAAAACACCCGCTCGCCGAGGCGCTTCAAGCCGCCCTTGACCACCGCCAGCGCAAACGAATAACCCAGGGAGTTGTGCGCATAGCTTGAGGTGACGTGGCCGACCATCTTCATCGGGATTGCCTGCTTCGGATCGAACACCAGTTGCGCGCCTTCCGGCAGCCACACTTTCGGATCGATCGGCTTGAGGCCCACCAGTTGCTTACGCTCTTCACGCACGCAGTCTTCACGGTTCATGCCGCGCCAGCCGATCCACGAGAACGGTTTGGTGCGGCCAACACACCAGCCCATGTTCAGGTCGTCCGGGGTCACCGAACCGTCGGTGTCCTGGCCGACGATGATGAAACCCTTCTCGGCCCGCAGCACGTGCATGGTCTCGGTGCCGTACGGAGTCAGGTTGTACTTCTTGCCGGCCTCGACGATTTTCTCCAGCACGCCCATGGCGTAGTCGGCCTGCACGTTGACTTCATAGGACAGCTCGCCGGTGAACGAGATGCGGAACACCCGCGCCGGTACGCCGCCGACCAGGCCTTCTTTCCAGGTCATGAACGGGAAGCCGTCCTTGTCCAGGTCGATGTCGGTCACTTCGCTGAGCAGCTTGCGGCTGTTGGGGCCGGACAGAGTCATGGTCGCCCAGTGGTCAGTGACCGAGGTGAAGTACACCTTCAGGTCCGGCCATTCGGTCTGTTGGTAGATTTCCAGCCACTGCAGCACACGGGCGGCGCCGCCGGTGGTGGTGGTCATCAGGAAGTGGTTGTCGGCCAGGCACGCGGTCACGCCGTCGTCGAAGACCATGCCGTCTTCCTTGCACATCAGGCCGTAGCGCGCCTTGCCCACATCGAGCTTGGTCCAGGCGTTGGTGTAGATACGGTTGAGGAACTCGCGGGCATCCGGGCCCTGAATGTCGATCTTGCCAAGGGTCGACGCATCCAGCAGGCCGACGCTGTCGCGCACGGCCAGGCATTCGCGTTTGACGGCGGCATGCAGGTCTTCACCGTTGCGCGGGAAGTACCACGGGCGTTTCCACTGGCCGACGTCCTCGAATTCGGCGCCGTTTTTCACGTGCCAGGCGTGCAGCGCGGTGTAGCGCACCGGCTCGAAGATATGCCCACAGTGACGGCCCGCCACCGCGCCGAAGGTGACCGGCGTGTAGTTGGGACGGAACATGGTGGTGCCCATCTGCGGGATGGTCACGTTCAGCGAGCGTGCGGCAATTGCCAGGCCATTGACGTTACCCAGCTTGCCCTGGTCGGTGCCGAAGCCCAGCGCGGTGTAGCGTTTGACGTGTTCAACCGACTCGAACCCTTCGCGGGTCGCCAGTTCGATGGCGGCGGCGGTGACGTCGTTCTGCAGGTCGACGAATTGCTTCGGCGCCCGTGCGGTGCCTTTTTCGTGGGGCACCTGGAACAGCGCCAGGGTCGGCTCTTCCAGACGGCTCAAGACGTTCGGCAGTGTGCCTTCCACCGGCCCGAAACCGGCTTCGCTGGCCGCGCGCACGCCGCCTTCAAAACCATCGGCCAGGGCATCGCCCAAGGCGTAGACACCGTTGATACCCCCGACGCACACACGCTTCTGCGGTGCTTCACCCGGTACAAAACCGAGGATGTCTTCGCGCCAGGTCGGCTTGCCGCCCAGGTGCGAGGCCAGGTGGACCACCGGGCTGTAGCCGCCGGAGCTGGCCACCAGGTCGCAGTCCAGCCACTCGCCGGGGCTGGTGACTGTGTGGGCCTTGACGTCGATGGCGGCCACTCGGGCGCCGGTCACGTGCTTGCTGCCACGGGCTTCGATCACGGCACTGCCGGTGAGGATACGAATGCCTTTGGCGCGCGCTTCTTCCACCAGCGCGCCGCGTGGGTTGTGGCGTGCATCGGCCACGGCGACCACTTTCAGGCCGGCGTCGAACCAGTCCAGGGCCACGCGGTAGGCGTGATCGTTGTTGGTCGACAGCACCAGTTTTTTACCCGGTGCCACGCCATAGCGACGCACATAGGTGGAGACCGCACCGGCGAGCATATTGCCCGGCACGTCGTTATTGCCGTACACCAGCGGACGCTCGCACGCACCGGTGGCCAGCACCACGCGCTGGGCGCGCACACGGTGGATACGCTGGCGTACCTGGCCGATCGGCGCACGGTCGCCGAGGTGATCGGTGAGGCGTTCGTGGATGGTCAGGAAGTTATGGTCGTGGTAGCCGTTGACGGTGGCGCGGGGCAACAGCACCACATCCGGCAGGGCTTTGAGTTCGGCGATGACACTGGCGACCCATTCCGCCGCGGGCTTGCCGTCGAGGCTTTCGCGGGAGTCGAGCAGCGAGCCACCGAACTCTTCCTGCTCATCGGCGATGATCACGCGGGCACCGCTGCGCGCGGCGGCCAGTGCAGCGGCCAGACCGGCAGGACCGGCACCGACCACCAGCACGTCGCAGTGACGGTTGAAGTTGTCGTAGGTGTCCGGGTCGTTCTCGGTCGGCGAACGGCCCAGGCCGGCCGCCTTGCGGATGTACTTCTCGTAGGTCATCCAGAACGATTGCGGGTACATGAAGGTTTTGTAGTAGAAACCCGGCGGCATCAGCTTGCCGCCGACCTTGCCGAGAATGCCCATCACGTCGTTATTGACGCTCGGCCAGCCGTTGGTGCTGGTGGCGACGAGGCCCTGGTACAGCGCCTGTTGCGTGGCGCGCACGTTGGGAATCTGGGTGGCTTCGGTGGCGCCGATCTGCAGCACTGCGTTGGGCTCTTCGGCGCCGGCGGCGAAGATGCCCCGTGGACGCGAATACTTGAAGCTGCGACCGATGATGTCGACGCCGTTGGCCAGCAGGGCTGCGGCCAGGGTGTCGCCTTCGAAGCCTTTGTAGGTCTGGCCGTTGAAGCTGAAGGTCAGGACCTTGTTACGGTCGATCCGGCCACCGTTGGACAGGCGATTGATCTGGCTCATACCTTCTCTCCAGAAGCCTTGGCGGTGAATTGCGGCTTGCTGCCTATCTTGTAGGTTTCAAGGATTTCGTAGGTGACGGTGTCGCGGGTGGCGTTGAAATACTGACGGCAGCCGGCGGCGTGAATCCACAGCTCGTGGTGCAGGCCACGGGGGTTGTCGCGGAAGAACATGTAGTCGCCCCACTGCTCGTCGGTGCAGGCTCCCGGGTCCAGCGGGCGCGGGATGTGCGCCTGGCCGGATGCGTGGAATTCCTCTTCGGAGCGCAGCTCAAAGCAGTGAGGACAGAAGATATGCAACATAGGAAATTTCTCCTGTTAGTGGGCGACGGCCGCGGCGCCATGTTCGTCGATCAACGCACCGTTGTGGAAACGGTCGATGGAGAAAGGGGCGGCCAACGGGTGCATTTCACCCTTGGCCAGGCTCGCGGCAAACACGTTGCCGGAGCCGGGGGTGGCCTTGAAGCCACCGGTGCCCCAACCGCAGTTGAAAAACATGTTCGGCACCGGGGTCTTGGAGATGATCGGGCACGCATCCGGCGTGGTGTCGACGATGCCGCCCCACTGCCGGTTCATGCGCACGCGCGACAGCACCGGGAACATCTCGACGATGGCCTGGATGGTGTGTTCGATCACCGGGTAGGAGCCGCGCTGGCCGTAGCCGTTGTAGCCGTCGATACCGGCGCCGATCACCAGGTCGCCCTTGTCGGACTGGCTGATATAACCGTGCACGGCGTTGGACATGATCACGCTGTCGATGATCGGCTTGATCGGCTCCGACACCAGCGCTTGCAGCGGGTGGGATTCGATCGGCAGGCGGAAACCGGCGAGCGAGGCCATGTGCCCCGAGTTACCGGCGGTGACCACACCGACGCGCTTGGCGCCGATAAAGCCTTTGTTGGTTTCGACGCCGATGCACACGCCGTTTTCCTTGCGGAAACCGATCACTTCGGTCTGCTGTATCAAATCCACTCCGAGGGCATCGGCGGCGCGGGCAAAGCCCCAGGCCACGGCATCGTGACGGGCCACGCCGCCGCGCCGCTGCACGGTAGCGCCCATCACCGGATAGCGGGTGTTCTTCGAGCAATCCAGGTACGGAATCTCGTCCGCGACCTGTTTGGCATTGAGCAGTTCGCCGTCCACGCCGTTGAGGCGGTTGGCGCTGACGCGACGTTCGGAGTCACGGATGTCCTGCAGGGTGTGGCACAGGTTGTAGACGCCGCGCTGGGAGAACATCACGTTGTAGTTCAGGTCTTGGGACAGGCCTTCCCACAGTTTCATCGCGTGTTCGTACAGGTGCGCCGACTCGTCCCACAGGTAGTTGGAACGCACGATGGTGGTGTTGCGCGCGGTGTTACCGCCGCCCAACCAACCTTTCTCGACCACGGCCACGTTGGTGATGCCGTGTTCCTTGGCCAGGTAGTAAGCGGTCGCCAGACCATGCCCGCCGCCGCCGACGATGACCACGTCGTACACCTTTTTAGGCGTCGGCGTGCGCCACATCTTCTGCCAGTTTTCGTGGTGGCTGAGGGAGTGCTTGAAGAGGCCGAAGCCCGAGTAGCGTTGCATAGTCATTACTCCAAAACCGCGCTCAGCGATAAACCGGGAAATCAGCGCACAGGGCCGACACGCGCTTGGCCACATCGGCCTCGACGTCGGCGTCGCCGAGGTTGTCGAGGATGTCGCAGATCCAGCCGGCCAGCTCGATGCATTGCGGCACTTTGAAACCGCGCGTGGTCACCGCCGGCGTACCGATGCGCAGGCCCGAGGTCACAAACGGCGACTGCGGGTCATTCGGCACGGCGTTCTTGTTGACGGTGATGTGGGCGCGCCCGAGGGCGGCGTCCGCCTCTTTGCCGGTGAGGCCCTGACGGATCAGGCTGACCAGGAACAGGTGGTTGTCGGTGCCGCCGGACACGACATCGTAGCCACGGTTGATAAACACGCCGGCCATGGCCTGGGCGTTGTCGATCACTTGTTGCTGGTAGGCCTTGAACCCCGGTTCCTGGGCTTCCTTGAAGCACACCGCCTTGCCGGCGATCACATGCATCAGCGGGCCGCCCTGGGCGCCGGGGAAAACCGCAGCGTTGAGTTTCTTTTCAATCGTTTCGTTGGCACGCGCCAGGATCAGGCCGCCCCGTGGACCGCGCAGGGTCTTGTGGGTGGTGGTGGTGACCACATCGGCGTACGGCAGCGGATTCGGGTACAGACCGGCGGCCACCAGGCCAGCGACGTGGGCCATGTCGACGAACAGCAGCGCACCGACCTTGTCGGCGATTGCGCGAAAGCGGGGGAAATCCAGGGTCTTGGAGTAGGCGGAGAAACCGGCCACGACCATTTTCGGCTGGTGCTCGACGGCCAGGCGCTCGACTTCGTCGTAGTCGATCAGGCCGGTGTCGGTGTTGATGCCGTATTGCACCGCGTTGTACAGCTTGCCCGAAGACGACACTTTCGCGCCGTGGGTCAGGTGGCCGCCGTGGGCCAGGCTCATGCCGAGGATGGTGTCGCCGGCGTTCAGCAGCGCCAGGTACACCGCGCTGTTGGCGGACGAACCGGAGTGCGGCTGCACGTTGGCGTAATCGGCGCCGAACAACTGCTTGGCGCGTTCGATGGCCAGGGCCTCGACCTTGTCCACGTGCTCGCAGCCACCGTAGTAGCGCTTGCCCGGGTAGCCTTCGGCGTATTTGTTGGTCAGGCCACTGCCTTGAGCTTGCATCACACGCTTGCTGGTGTAGTTCTCCGACGCGATCAGCTCGATATGATCTTCCTGACGTTGCTCCTCGGCATTCATCGCCGCCAGCAGTGCGTCGTCATATCCCTGGATCTGGTCTTGTTTGCTGAACATCGCGTCTCTCCCAGCCTTTCGTATTGTTGAGGCCCGTGCAGGGCCCTTTGATGCGATGGTAGGGCTGGCGCCCGCTGGTCAAATGCCTACGGACGCCACGCAAAGGTGCGTTTACGACATTGCTGGAACAACGCAGAACAAATGTGGGAGGGGGCTTGCCCCCACAAGGATCAGGCGATGATCTTGCGCACGAGTAGCAGCAGCAAAAAATGCGCGGGATAGAGCGCATAGGCCCAGCGGCGCATGGCCGGTGGCGTGGCGCTTTTGCTGTGTCGCAACAGGACCAGGCCGGCCAATGGCGCGATCAGGCAGGCGGCCAATCCCATCAGCGCCACCGGCGTGCCGTTATTGAGCAGGATCTGCCATTGATTGGCCGCCACACACACCAGTCCCGGCAACACGCTGAAATACCATGGCCGACTGAACACCAGCAGCATCGCCAGCGGCAGCAATACACCGAAAATACCGAACATCAAGTGCGCGGAAAATACCACGCCTATCACCAGGGCGATCAGCGCCAATCCTCGATCAACCGCAGCCTTCTGCTGCCATCCTCGCGCAACCAGCAGGCCCAGTGCCAAGGTCGGCAGTACGTTTAACGTATCGGCATCCTCGATGAACAGGCGATACGGTACCTCACTGATCAGGCTGAACAGCAGCAACCAGCCCAGGTAACGCCATTGACCGCTGACCACGACGTGGCGCACCCGATGCAGATTCGCCGCAATCGCCAGGCAAAACCACGGGAACGCCAGGCGCCCCGGCACATACAGGCCATCCAGGCTCAAGCCGACATAGCGCAGGTGATCGAGCACCATGCTCAGCAGCGCCAGCCACTTGAGCAAATCCAAAGCGCCGTCTCGGACGCGTCCGACAGGCATCGTTTCAGTCGCGTGCATAATTCCCCAATGACTTTGCATTTACAGTGCGTGCGCACCCCAGACAATCTTGGTTAAAGTGCGCACCAACATCGACCACAGGAATGGGCCATGACCGACAAGAGCCAACAGTTCGCCAGCGACAACTATTCCGGCATCTGCCCGGAAGCCTGGGCCGCCATGGAACAAGCCAACCACGGGCATCAGCGCGCCTATGGCGATGATGAATGGACCCACCGCGCCGCTGACGGTTTCCGCAACCTGTTCGAGACCGACTGCGAAGTGTTCTTCGCCTTCAACGGCACCGCGGCCAACTCCCTGGCGCTGTCCTCCTTGTGCCAGAGCTACCATAGCGTGATTTGCTCGGAAACCGCCCACGTCGAAACCGACGAATGCGGCGCGCCGGAGTTTTTCTCCAACGGTTCCAAGCTGCTCACCGCGCGCACCGAAAACGGCAAGCTGACCCCGGAATCGATCCGCGAGATCGCCCTCAAGCGCCAGGACATCCACTACCCCAAACCCCGCGTGGTGACGCTGACCCAGGCCACCGAAGTCGGCAGCGTGTACACCCCGGAAGAAATCCGCGCCATCAGCGCCACCTGCAAAGAGCTGGGCCTGCACCTGCACATGGACGGCGCACGCTTCGCCAATGCCTGCGCGTTCCTCGGCTGCTCGCCGGCCGACCTGACCTGGAAGGCGGGTGTGGACGTGCTGTGTTTTGGCGGCACCAAGAACGGCATGGCGGTGGGCGAGGCGATCCTGTTCTTCAACCGCGCCCTGGCCGAAGACTTCGACTACCGCTGCAAACAGGCCGGTCAACTGGCCTCGAAGATGCGCTTCCTCTCCGCCCCCTGGGTGGGCCTGCTGGAAAACGACGCCTGGCTCAAACACGCGCGCCACGCCAACCACTGCGCGCAATTGCTGAGCAGCCTGGTCGCGGACATTCCCGGCGTGGAATTGATGTTCCCGGTGCAGGCCAACGGCGTGTTCCTGCAACTCTCGGAACCGGCCATCGCCGCGCTGACCGCCAAGGGCTGGCGCTTCTACACCTTCATCGGCAAAGGCGGCGCGCGCTTCATGTGTGCGTGGGACACCGAGGAAGCACGCGTGCGGGAACTGGCGGCGGACATTCGCGAAGTGATGGCAAGCTGAAACACCCGTGAACGCAATGCCTGCACCTGACAGGCATTGCGCCGCCCCCCTGTCACAGCGCCATCGGCTTGAGCGCCTCCCATTGATCGACGGGCCCGGGGTTGTGCAGGTAGGCCCCGCCCGCAAACACCACAGCCAACTTGTTCACCGCATTGAGCGCGGTGGTCACCGCCCCTTCGGCCCAGCCGCCCGTCCACGACACATCGTCGCCGGCCAGAATGAAACCGTCGGGGCTGCCCTCGCCGACCCCGCTCATGAACTGGGAAAACAACCGGCGCTGATACTCATACTGCCCCGGCAGGTTCATCTTGAACGCGCAAAGAAAGAACGGCTGCTCTTCCCAGTTGATCTCCACAAATGGGTCTCTTGCAGCGAAATGCGCGGCCAGGTCGAGGTTGGAGCCTCGGTACACCTCATCGAGCAACGAGGTACAGAGTTCGACATGGGTCGGTAGCGGCGCCGCACGGTCGCCGAGAAATTTCAGGCTGTCGTCATTCCAGGTGTAAGACAGGAAAATCCCGCTGCCTTGGTAGTCCCCCGTGCTGGCGGAATAATCCAGCAAGTAGGTGCCACGGGTAATCCGATCGGACAAGGTGACGCTCATTTTGTAATGCCCGTCGGGGCCGGTTTCTTTCCAGAAGGGTTGCGTGGTGGCGGCGAAGATCTTCGCCGACTGCATGTAGTGGGTGTACATCACGGCTTCCCAGGTTTCCCTGGGCAACAAACTGTCCATCGCCGCCAAACGGTCCCTGCCGCCCATGTAGCGAAACTTGTCGAGAATCCGCACGTGGGGCGTATACACCACGCTGTCAAAGGCGTGACGCGTGCCCTGCCCCAGTTGCGTATCGTAGATAAACACCTCAAAGCTGCCATCGGCCTGGCGCTCGATCTGACGCACTTCCTGGTTGAACGGCCGGGCGATGACCTGCTCGCTGAGCATCTGCACCGTGGTGGTGGCGGGCCAGTGCACCATCACATCGCCCAGGGCTTGCGGGGAACTGTTCCACAAGCGCGTGGGCAATTGCGACGAGCCGTCGTACATCAAGGTGTGGTTGGTATCCAGCCCGGTGTACAGCACTCGCAGCACCTCCAGGAAGCAATTGGGATAGTCGGTGTTCCAGCCACCGGTGCCGAAGCCTATCTGGCCGAACAGGTCGATGTCCGCACGCGACCACCCCGCTTTCTCGACCAGGGCGGAAAAGAAACTGAGGTTGTCCCAGCCGGCCTCCAGGATGGCGTTCCAGATCGACTTGATCAGCGCCTGATCAATCGCGCCTTCGGACATGGCCTGCTCCATCTCGGTGAACCGGATCGGATCGGTTTCCAGGAACACCTCGAAAAAAAGCCGCTCGATTTCCTGGTAGTCGGGGGGCAAGTCGCTGCCTTCGTAGTAGGTCTGCGTATCGTTGTAATCGACGACCGTGCTGGCCGTCGCCGGTGAGCCCGGATTGGGAAAAGCGGCGGAATTGGCGCTCATGCCCACCTTGTCGAAGTAGTGCATCAGCGCCTTGCCCGAGTGGGGAAAACGCATGGCCCCCAGCTCGCAAATCACCCGTTTGGCCGGATCGTCCGGATCGCCGGCCACATGGGCATAGAGCCGCCCGCCGATGCGGTCCGACGCTTCGACCAGCACCGGGTGCAGGCCCATGCGCATCGCCTCGTAGGCCGTCACCATGCCCGCGACGCCCGCTCCCACAATCAGCACTTTTCGCCCGCGCGCAGCGGCAGGCACATGGGCCAGGGTGGAAAGGGAATCACGCGCGGTCTGCAAATAGCGGGCGTAATGGAAGGGAAAGTCAGGAATCAGCGCAGTGACGTCCTGGCTCAGCAGGCGCGAGGCGCTTTTGACGCGGGAAGGGATCGCCGACATGGCAGAGCCTCCTTGCAGGTTGGGAGAATGTCCACCCCGACGACAAAGCTAAGGCGACTGCGACGCAGCTGAAGTTCAGCTTAGAACAGCCCTCGCGCGCACTTATACCGCTTGGAGATAACCCCGCAGCGGTTCCATCCACTCAATGAAAAATCCATTACTTAAGGAAAGTCTGAAGTAATTATTTGCCCACCGAGATTCAATTGAATCGCTGCTTACCCGATGCTCCGACGCTCAATCACCATAAAAACAAACCGTGAACCTATGAATGCTTCCTCTGACAAGACGCCACCTTCCGCCGCCACCGGCCTGAAAATCGAAACCCGTTCCATTGACTACGTGCCACGAAGTGAACGCCACGGCAAAGTCTGGCACCAAGGCCCGTTCTGGTTCACCGGTAACTTTGTCCTGACCACCATGATCACCGGTTTTACCGGCGCCGCGTTGGGCCTGGGCCTGGCGTACGCGATCCTGGCGATCGTCATCGGCGTGGGCCTGGGCACGTTCGCCATGGCCTTCCACGCCAACCAGGGCCCGCGCATGGGCTTGCCGCAGATGATCCAGTCGCGCGCCCAATTCGGCCTGCGCGGGGCGATTGTGCCGTTCATCGCGGTGATCTTCGTGTACATCGGTTTCAATGTGTTCAACGTGATTCTCGCCACCGATGCCATCAACACCGTGCTGCCGGGCAGCCGGGCGCCGTGGTATGCCTTGATGATCGTGCTCGCCGTGGTGATTGCGGTGATCGGCCACGACCTGCTGCACACGGTGCAACGCTGGCTGACCTACGTGATGATCAGCGTGTTCGCGGTGCTGACCGTGGCGGCGCTGACGACCCTGCAGGCCGATGCCGCAGTGGCCGATGCGCACTTCTCCTGGTCGGCGTTTCTGATTCAGCTCTGCGCCGCGGCCGGTTATCAAATCAGCTACGCGGTCTATGTGTCCGACTACTCGCGCTACCTGCCCCATCACACCCCCTCGCGCAGTGTGATTTTCTGGACCTACCTGGGCGCCGCCGGCTCGGCCCTGTGGCTGATGTCCCTCGGCGCATTCCTGGCCTCCGCCCTGCCGTCGCCCGACGCCATCGGCAGCGTGCGTGAGGTGGGCAACCAACTGATTCCGGGCTTTGGCACCTTCACCGTGTTGATCGCGGTGCCGGCGCTGATTGGCATCATGGCGGTCAACTGCTACGGCGCGATGCTCACCGGCATCAGTGCCATCGACGGTTTCGTGAAGATCCGACCGCGCCTCAAGACTCGCGTGATCGGCATCGGCCTGGTGGCGGTGCTGATTTTCCTCATCGCGTTGAGCATTCCCGACAGTTACCTGGCCAGCTTCAACACCTTTGTGCTGCTGATGCTGTATTTCCTGGTGCCGTGGACGGCCGTCAACCTGGCGGACTTCTATGTGGTGCGCAAAGGCCAATACGCCATCAGCGACATTTTCAACCCCGCTGGCATCTACGGCCAATGGGGTCAAGCGGGCCTGGTCGCCTATGGCCTGGGCATGCTGTCGATGATCCCGTTCGTGTCGCTGAGTTTCTATGAAGGCCCGGTCGCTAAGGCACTGGGCGGCGCCGACATCACCTTCGTCGTCGGCCTGAGCGTTTCTGCGCTGGTCTATTGCCTGATGAGTCGCAACCTCGACACCGCCGCAGAAGGCCGCGCCATCGCCGCCAGCGAAGCCCTGCTCGAAGGGCAACGCCCATGAGCCACGTGCGGGTCGTCTGCCATCAACTGGCGCCGCGCCTGGGCGCCGCGCATTACAACCGCGCCCTCAGTGCCGAGGCCATCCGTGGCGCAGCGGCACTGGGCGCGCAGGTGCTGGTGTTGCCGGAACTCATGCAGAGTGGCTATGTGTTCAACGACACGCAGGAAGCGCATGCGGTGTCCGAGCCACTGGATGGCCCGACCCTGACGCTGTGGAAAGCACTGGCGAGCGAATTGAACCTGATCGTCGTGGCCGGTTTCTGCGAGCGCCTGCCCGACGGCAAGGTGGCCAACAGCGCGGCGCTGATCGAACCTGATGGGCGCATGACGGTGTACCGCAAGGCGCATCTGTGGGATCGCGAGAAGCTGATCTTCACCCCCGGCGATGCACCGCCGCCGGTGGTGGAAACCGCCGTCGGACGCATCGCGGTGATGATCTGCTACGACCTGGAGTTACCCGAGTGGGTCCGCCAGCCGGCCCTGGCCGGTGCCGACCTGCTCTGCGCGCCGGTCAACTGGCCGGATGGCCCGCGCCCGGCCGGCGAACGGCCAGGAGAAATTGTGCGGGTCCAGGCCAACGCGGCGGTCAACCGTCTGTTCATCGCCGCGTGCGACCGCCATGGCGAAGAGCGCGGCGTGGACTGGGTCGGCGGCTCGGTCATTGTCGACGCCGACGGTTATCCACAGGCCGGCGCGGTCGCGCATCCGGCCGAACAGCGCCTGGTGGCCGACCTGCCACTGGCCCAGGCCAGGAACAAGTGCATCAGCGCACACAACCACGTGCACCAGGACCGCCGCCCGCCGCTGTACGGTTGAGTGTCAGAACTCGATGCGCACATCGCCCTTCGGCACACTGCAGCACGACAGGATGTAACCCTCGGCTTCGTCTTCCTCGGTAATCCCGCCGTTGTGTTCCATCTCGACCTCGCCCCCCAGCTTCATCACCTTGCAGGTGCCGCAGATCCCCATGCCGCAGGCCTTGGGAATCAACAACCCGAGCTTGGCTGCGGCGGCGTGGACGGTTTCCCCCGGCGCCACGCGGATGCTCTTGCCCGAAGCGATGAATTCCACTTGGTGCAGGTCCGCGAGGTCGACTTCCGGCGCGTCGGCGGCTTGTTCGGCTTGCTCCACCGCGTCGGCACGCGCCTCGGGAGGCGTCGCGCCGAACGATTCCTCGTGGTAGCGCGCCATGTCGAAACCGGCCGCTTCGAGCAGGCGTTTCACCGCGTTCATGTATGGCGTGGGGCCGCAGCAGAACACTTCGCGCTCGAGGAAGTCCGGCACCATCAGTTCGAGCATCTTGTGGTTCAGGTAGCCGCGATAACCGGCCCAGGGTTCGCCCAGGCCGTGTTTTTCGCAGATCAAGTGCAGGCTGAAGTTGTCGATCCGCGAGGCCATGTGCTCCAGCTCGCGGTGATAGATGATGTCTTTGGGCGAACGTGCGCTGTGGATAAACGTCATGTCGACGTTGGCGTTGGTGTCGTAGAACCAGCGCGCCATGGACATCACCGGGGTGATGCCGACGCCGCCGCTGAGGTACAGCACCTTGGGGCTTGGGAAGTCGATGGCATTGAACAGCCCGACCGGCCCGTGCACCGCCAGTTCCTGGCCTTCGTGCAAGGTGTCGTGCAGCCAGTTGGAGACCCGCCCGCCCGGCACGCGCTTGATGGTCACCGAGAAGCTGTAGGGCACCGACGGTGAGCTGGAAATCGTGTAGGAACGCATGATCGGCTGGCCGTCGATCTCCAACTCCAGGGTGACGAACTGCCCCGGCTTGAAAAAGAACAGGATCGGCTGGTCGGCCATGAAACAGAAGGTGCGCACGTCCCAGGTTTCCTGGATGACTTTGACGCACCGGACGATGTGCCGACCGTTGGCCCAGGTCTGTGTGGTTACCGGATTCAGGAAATTGTTGGACATGCTGTTCTCCACCGCCGAAGTCGGCCTTATGGTGGCGATTCTGCGTAACGCGCGAACCGCCCATTTACCTATCTGCGACATTCACATACTTATCGCGACCAGCCCCCAATTACCTAGGCTTGCGCGTCGGGATCAGATTGGGCCATGTCGCCCATGGATAAGGTTCGGCGCAACGCCGGCCCCACACTCGCTCCCAACAACGACGCTTTGTTTACGCCTTGCTGCAAACCTGATCAGCCACTATTCGCCGGCCACACCGAATGGCCATGAGGACACACACGATGGACGTCACCGCAACCTTAAGCTTGGGCGATCCGCTGGAACCCGCACGCAAGGCCACCGCGCAGATGCTGCAAGAGCGCGAGCGCACCTTTTCGCTGCCCCAGCCGTTCTACTCTGATGAGCGGCTGTTTGATATCGACATGCAGGAGATCTTCCAGAAAGAGTGGTTGATCGCCGGCATGACCTGCGAGATCCCAAGCAAGGGCAACTACCTGACCCTGCAAGTGGGCAAGAACCCGGTCATCGTGATCCGTGGCGCCGATGGCGTGGTGCATGCCTTCCATAACGTGTGTCGCCATCGGGGCTCGCGTTTGTGCGCCAGCGACAAGGGCAAGGTCGCCAAGCTGGTCTGCCCGTACCACCAGTGGACCTACGAGCTCGACGGCCGCCTGCTGTTCGCCGGTACCGAGATGGGCGCCGACTTCGACATGAAGCAATACGGCTTGAAGCCGGTGAACGTGAAGACCGCCGGTGGCTATATCTTTATCAGCTTGGCCGAGAACCCGCCGGCCATCGATGACTTCCTGTCGACGCTGAACCACTACATGGAACCCTACGACATGGAGAACACCAAGGTGGCGGTGCAAACCACCTTGATGGAAAAGGCCAACTGGAAGCTGGTGCTGGAAAACAACCGCGAGTGCTACCACTGCAACGCGTCGCACCCGGAACTGCTGAAAACCCTGCTGGAATGGGACGACGTCACCGACCCGCGCGCCGACCAGGCGTTCAAGGATCACGTGGCGGCCTCCGCAGCCGCCTGGGAAGCCGAGAAGATCCCCTACGCCCACGCCAGCTTCGGCCTGCGTAACCGTATCGTGCGCATGCCGCTGCTCAAGGGCACCGTGTCGATGACGATGGACGGCAAACAGGGCTGCGCCAAACTGATGGGCCGCATCAAGAACCCGGACCTGGGCTCGATGCGCATCCTGCACCTGCCGCACTCGTGGAACCACTGCATGGGCGACCACATCATCGTGTTCACCGTGTGGCCGATCAGCGCCCAGGAAACCATGGTCACCACCAAGTGGCTGGTGCACAAAGACGCCGTCGAAGGCGTCGACTACGACCCCGCGCGCATGCGCCTGGTGTGGGACGCCACCAACGACCAGGACCGTCGCCTGGCCGAAGAAAACCAGCGCGGCATCAACTCCGCCGCCTACCAGCCGGGCCCGTACTCCAAGACCTATGAGTTCGGCGTGGTGAACTTCGTGGACTGGTACAGCGAACGCATGCTCAACAACCTCGGCGCCGCGCCGGCGCCTTACCTCAAAGGCGTCGCCGCCCACGAATAACCCCCAATCCCCTGTAGGAGCGAGCAAGCTCGTTCCTACAGGGGGGGGGGTGTTGTACGAAAAACGTTCAATTGTCCGCAAGACCGCTGTCAGCCTGACCTCCAGACTTCGCCCAACAACTTATCCACAGAGCCACCCACAGCAATTGTGGGCAAGTGCATCTGCCCGCCGAAATTAAATCAAGAAAATCCGTGACTTATTCAACATGGCAGTTTTCAGGCGGTATTGATCAGTTTTTGAACAACTGCATGTAAGCCATATAAACCATGGCCTGTAGCGGTACGCGAACACCTTATCCACAGAAGCACCAACAGACTTTGGGGGCAACTTCGCCGGGGCTGTGGAAAACCGTGCCAAAGCGTCATAAACCAAGGCTTTCAAGGTTTTTATCCGCGCCCAAGGCTGATTTGATCATTAATTGACCAGCCCAGTGAAAGCCTTTATCCATAAGGCCTACAGCCGATAGCGAACATCTTATCCACAGAAGCGCCAACAGACTTTGGGGGCAAGTCTCGGCGGCGCCAAAGCCTTATCCACACATAAATCCCCGTAAAAACCGTGACTTAGCCTGATCATTATTCGTACAACGGTCTGCAGGCATTGATTTGCCTGGCCTGTGGACAGCCACGAACACCTTATCCACAGCTCCGCTCACAGCGTTTGTGGGTAACCGGCGAAACTGTACAAAAAACACCCAGCATCTACACTCACCCTTGCAGTCAAATCCATAGGCCTGGGTTAACGCGGAAGTCCTTGGCAGCCTGAACGGAGGTACAGAGGTGATGTGGCAGGGCACGCCCAGCCGTCACTGCGCCAAAGGTTTTACGCTGATTGAATTGCTACTGACGCTGGCCCTGCTGGCCACGCTCGCGACAGTGGCTTATCCGCTGACAGCATTGATGGGTAAACGCGACCGGGAACTGGACCTGCAACGTTCGTTGCGGGAGATACGCCGCGCCATCGATTCCTATAAGCAAGCGGCCGACGACGGTCGTATCGAAAAGAGCATCACCGACTCGGGTTATCCACCCACCTTGCGCGTGCTGGTGGAAGGGGTCCCGGATAAAACCAGTCTGCAAGGCCGCAAACTCTATTTCCTGCGCCGGATTCCCCGCGACCCGCTCTGCGAGTGCCCTGACGTGGCGCCCGAAAACACCTGGCAACTGCGCAGTTACAAGAGCACTGCCGATAACCCACAAGAGGGAGAAGATGTATTTGACGTTTCATCCCGAAGTACCCGGGAGAGTTTGAATGGAACGTTATACAGCCAGTGGTGATCGGGGCTTTACCCTGATCGAGTTGCTGGTGGTCATGGCCATCATCGCCACCCTCATGACCCTGGTCACGCCGCAGTATTTTCGCCAGCACACCAAAGCCCAGGAAACCGTGCTGCGCCACAACCTCTCCACCCTGCGCCAGGCGCTGGACCAATACCGCGAAGACCACGGCGCCAACCCCGACTCCCTGCAAGCCCTGGTGGACCGCCGCTACCTGCGCGAGATCCCCATGGACCCGCTGACAGGCAAGCGCGACACCTGGCAACTGCAACCGTCCGACGAACAAGGCCTGGGCGATGTGCGCAGCGGCGCCAGGGGCAACGGTAACGATGGGAGCGCCTATGCAGACTGGTAGGCACGGCCAGCGCGGCGCGGTGTTCATGGCCATGCTGGTGACGGTGGCCGTGGTCGCCGTGATGTTGATGGAAGTCGGCACCCTGTGGTCCAGCGTGCTGCAACGCGAACGCGAGTCGCAGTTGCTGGCGCGTGGCAATGAGATTCGTCGGGCCATCGACCTGTATTACAGCGCGGGCAACACCTACCCCAAGACCCTGGAAGACCTGGTGCTCGACCGCCGCCAACCCACGATCAAACGCTACCTGCGCAAAGTCTACGACGACCCGTTGACCGGCCAGGCCGACTGGGGCGTGGTGCACGGTCCGGGCGACACCCTCATGGGGGTGTTCAGCCAGGCCGAGGGCACGCCCTTCAAACAGGACAACTTCACCCTCATCGATCAAGGTTTTACAGGGCAAGGCAGTTATCAAGGGTGGGTATTTCTGCACGGTCCTGGGCAGAGTCACCCTGCAACCCCCACCGCTCCCCATGGAGATCAGCCAACCCGATGATGCCAATGCACACACTGAGCGTTCCAGCCGTTCGGAACTTGTTTATCTGAATCGAGGCGGACTACAGCATGAATAACTTACAGCGGTATACGAGGACTTTAATCACAGGAATGCTCGCGCTGGTATGTCTGGTACCGGCGCTGGCAATGGCCCATGGCGCGGTGGATACCCCCATCGCACGGCAGATCTACTGCAAGACGCTCCCGGACTTCTGGTCAGGCAACCCCAGCGATGCCGGGTGCGCGGCACTGGCCCGTAAAAGCGGGCAGTACCCCGGCCAACAATGGAACGAAGTGGCCCACCTGATCAGGGCGCCCGGCTATGAAGACCTGGAGACGGTTAAACGCGAAGTGCCGGACGGCACGCTCTGTTCAGCAGCGGACAGCAAGAAAGACGGGCTGAACCTGGTTTCAAATGATTGGTACCGCACCGACGTCACCCCCTCCAACGGCATGATGGAGGTCCGCATCATCGGTACCGCGCCACACGTGCCCAGTTTTGCCCGGGTTTTTCTCACGAAACCCGGCTTTGATCCGACTCGCTCGCCGCTGACCTGGAATGACCTGACCCTCATCCACACCGAGCAACTGAAGGTCGCGCAAACCAACTGGGGCACCAAGCCGCCCGCCATTTCGGCCTCGGGTTTCTTCAAGTTCCCGGTGCCTGTGCCTGCCGGGCAATCCGGCAAGGCGACGCTCTTCGTGCAATGGCAGCGCGTCGATCCGGCGGGGGAAGGCTTCTACAACTGCAGCGATATCAACCTTGTCGGGGCCAGCGTGCCGGAGCGCTGGTTCGATCTTGGCCAATTCATCGATGCGGTCATGAAGGCGCTCGTGCCAGGTGATGCCGTGCACTTCCGTATCCTGGACAACACACCGCAAGCCAAAGAGATCGTCGACATCACCCTGCCCATCAACGCGAGCAACCTGGACGCGAACGTCTGGGGCCAACAACTGGCGAGCCAGATCGACCCGAACATCGCCAAAGTGGGGGAAAAAGACGGCAACAACGTGGTGTTCAACCCAAGCGACGCGGGCGCCAATTCGGTCTTCGTAAGGGCCGAGGGGTATTCCAAGGCAATGGCGATCGTCCCGGGCGGCGAAACCCCGGTCAATCCTGCCCCACCCGTCGCCCGTATCACCGGCCCCACCGCACTGAAGTCGAGAGAGGCGTTTACCTTCAACGGCACCGCGTCCAGCGGCAGCAATGGGCAACTGATCTATCAATGGGCCGTTTCCGGGATGACCAGCGCGCCGAACGCAGCCACCGTCAGCGGCACTGCCTACACCGTCACGCAACCCACCGTCTTCACGGCACGCTTGAATGTTCGCGACCCGCAAAACGGCAAGACCAGCCAGGCCGAACAGGACTTCACCGTGACCCCGGCCGGAGGTGGCGAGGAGTACCCGGCCTATCAAGAGGGCACGCCCTACAAGGCCGGTGACATCGTGAGCAACCGAGGCAACAACTACCGCTGCAAACCGCATCCGTTCACCGCCTGGTGCGCCGGCGCGGCCTGGGCCTATGCGCCGGGCACCGGTACGGCGTGGGATCAGGCATGGGAACAAGTGCCATGAGCCCATGGGCATATGCATTAAGCCAATAACCACAAGAGCCAAACGTTATAGGGCGCCTCACGGCGCCTTATATCGGCAAACGCTACAGTGGTAAGGGTGTATATCGACGTACTACCGGCGGTGCCCGCGCTACAGCGGGCCGGGAGATTGAGACATAACCGCCGTACCTTGGCACTCCCAACAGGGTATTCCCATGGCCATTCCCTCTGTTATCCACAGACCCCACGCCGGTTTCACCCTGCTGGAACTGCTGGTCGTCCTGCTCATCATCGCCTTGCTCGCCGGGTACGTCGGCCCCAAGATGTTCGACCGCCTGGAGCTGGCCAAGGTGCAAACCGCCAAGGGCCAGATGAAATCCCTGGGCGACGCCCTGAACCAATACCGCCTGGACAACGGCCACTATCCCGCCGAATCGCTGGGGCTCAACGCGTTGACCGAACGGCCCGCCAGCGAACCGAACTGGCACGGCCCGTACTTGCCCAAGGCCACGCCGCCGGACCCGTGGAACGCCCCCTACCAGTACAAAAACCCCGGCACGCCCCCCCACGAAGTGGACATCATTTCCCTCGGCCGCGATGGCAAGGCCGGCGGTGAAGGCACCCACGCCGACATTGTGTTCGGACTGTGAGCCGGCCATGCGCACGCTGTCGCTCACCCTGCTCTGGTTGTGCCTGACCGGCGCCGCCCAGGCCAATTGCTGGCAACTGGCAGCCAGCCGCTACCACGTCGATCCGCTCCTGCTCTACGCCATCGCCAAGGTCGAATCCGGCCTCAACCCCACGGCCCGCAACGTCAACAGCGACGGCAGCCGTGACATCGGCCTGATGCAAATCAACAGCCGTCACTTGCCCACGCTGGCGCAGTACGGCATCACCGAACAGCACCTGATCAGCCAGCCCTGCACCAGCGTGATCGTCGGCGCGTGGATCCTGGCCGGGTTCATCCGCGAAAAAGGCTACGGCTGGCAAGCGGTGGGCGCCTACAACGCCGGTACCCGGCCGCAGCGCGACAGCCGCCGCGCACGCTATGCCGCGGCCGTATGGCGCTATTACGGCCAATTGCTGCAACAGCGCCAGCAGTTGGCGAGGCAAACGCCATGATCGACTTCGACGCCCGTATCGTGCGCGACGGCCATCTGCACACCCTGCGCGTGCAAGCCCTCGACCCCGCCCAGGCCCGCCAACAGTTGCAGGCCGACGGCGCCCAGGTGATCTCGTTGCAGGCGCGCCGCCAGCTCCGGTTGCCGGGCCGGCGCGCGCGGTTCGCCCTCGGCCTGTTCATCCAGGAACTGGTGGTGCTGCTGGACGCCGGCCTGGTGCTGGTGGAAGCCGTGGAAACCCTGCGCGACAAAGCCGCGCCGGGCATCAATCGCCAGGTGATGAGCGACTTGCTGGCGTCGATGTACCAGGGCCATTCATTGTCCAAGGCCCTGCAGCTCAAGCCCGAGGTGTTTCCGTCCCTGTTGATCGCCACGGTGGCGTCCTCGGAGCACAGCGGGCAACTGTCGGTGGCGCTGCGCCGTTATCACCATTTCGAGGCGCACCTGGAAGCGGTCAAAAAGCGTGTCAGCGGCGCGCTGATGTACCCGATGGTGGTGCTCAGCGTCGGTGCACTGATCCTGGTGTTCCTGTTGTTTTTCGTGATCCCGCGGTTTGCCGCCGTGTTCGACGCCGTGGCCGACTTGCCCGCCACCGCGCGCTTGATGGTGTGGTGGGGCGACCTGGTGCACACCCAGGGCAACGCGTTGCTCATCGGCCTGGTGCTGGCCGTGATCGGCCTGGTGCTGTTGGTGCGCAGCGCCGCGTTCAAGCAGCGCGCTGCCCGCCTGCTATGGGCCATCCCCAGCCTGGGCGCGCAGCGCACGCTGTTTATCCTCGCGCGTTTTTATCGCACCGCCGGCATGTTGCTGATGGGCGGGATGCCGGTGGTCACCGCCGTGGCGCTGTCCGGCGCGCTGCTGCCGGCGGAACGCCAGGCCGACCTGCGCCACGCCATGACCGATATCCAGGCGGGCCAGCCCTTGTCCACATCGCTGGCCCGCCACCGACTGACCACCGCCGTCGCCGAACGCCTGCTGCGGGTGGGCGAGCAAAGCGGCGAGCTGGCGGCGATGTGCGAACGCATCGCGCAGTTTCACGACGAAGCCCTGGAGCGCGCCATCGAACTGTTCAGCAAGGTGTTCGAGCCCTTGTTGATGCTGGTGGTGGGCGGGTTGATCGGCCTGATCGTGTTCATGCTGTACATGCCGATTTTCGAGCTGGCCGGTTCCATCCAGGGGTAGTCCGATGAGCGAGCAGACACACCAATGGCAAACCCTCGCGGCACAACGCGGCATCAGCCTGTCGGATTATTTGCTGGAGGTGCTGGCGCAGGCGCCCGACCAGTTGGGCAGCATCGCCCGGCCCCTGGGCCTGCGCGCCATCGCGCCGCAGCACCTGAGCGAACATTGGCGCTTCGACCTGCTGGCACTGCCCCTGGCGCTGATCCACAACGTGTTGCCGGTGGACCACGAGGGCGAGCCGTGCCTGGTGCTGGGCGACCCGTTCACCCTGGCCAGCCGGCACTGGCTGCAGTCCAGTGCCGCGCTGCGCCAACTGCCCCTGGCGATGAGCCTGCCGGGTGCGGTCAAGGCCCAGCTGACCCAGGCCGAAGCCAGCCAACGGGTCATGCAGCCCTTCGGCGAGGCCGATGACCACGGCCCGGTCGGCCAGGTCGCGCAGGAAATTTCCTTGAGCAGCATCGCCCGCGACGACAACCCCGTGGTGCGCCTGGTCAACTCCATGCTGTTCGATGCGCTGCAAAGTCGCGCCAGTGATATCCACGTGGAAACCACCCCGCAGGGCCTGGTCATCAAGTACCGCATCGACGGCGTATTGCAGCAGATGGGCCAGGCCAGCGGCATGGACATGGCGGAGCAGGCACTGTCGCGCCTCAAGGTCCTGTCGGAGCTGGATATCGGCGAGCGGCGCGTGCCCCAGGACGGGCGTTTCAAGATGAAGATCCAGGGCCGCGAAGTGGATTTTCGCGTGTCGATCATGCCCAGCATCCACGGCGAGGACGCGGTGCTGCGGATTCTCGACAAGTCCCAGCGCGGCGAATCCCTGAGCCTGGCGAACCTGGGGCTGGACGCCGACACCATCGAGCGCATCCGCGTGCTGGCCAGCGAACCCTACGGCATGTTGCTGGTGACCGGCCCCACCGGCAGCGGCAAATCCACCACCCTGTATGCGGCCTTGTCGGAGACCAACACCGGCGAGAAAAAAATCATCACCATCGAAGACCCGGTGGAATACGAACTGCCCGGCGTGTTGCAAATCCCGGTCAACGACAAAAAGGGCCTGACATTCGCCCGTGGCCTGCGCTCGATCCTGCGCCACGACCCGGACACCATCCTGGTGGGGGAAATCCGCGACGGCGAAACCGCCGGCATCGCGGTGCAGGCGGCGCTGACCGGGCACTTGGTGATGTCCTCGGTGCATGCCAACAGCGCGTTCAGTGTGCTGGAGCGCTTCACCTACATGGACGTGGACCCGGCCAGTTTCGTCGAAGCCCTCAATGGCGTCGTCGCCCAGCGTCTGGTGCGGCGCGTCTGCCCGGACTGCAGCGTGGAAAGCCGACCCGATGCGGACATCGTGCGCCTCGCCCAGTTGCTCGAGGCCCAACTCAACAACGGGGTGTATCGCGAGGGCAAAGGCTGCGACGCCTGCCGCCACACCGGTTATCGCGGTCGGCTCGCCCTGGCCGAAGTGCTGAGCCTGAACGACTCGATCAAGGAGGGCCTGCTCAACCGCAGCTCGGCGTCCACTTTGCGTGAACTGGCGCGCGAAGCCGGCCATGTGTTTATCCGCGATATCGCCCTGGCCCATGCCGCCCAGGGCCACACCACGCTCAAGGAGATCCACCGTGTCATTTCCCTTTATTGAGCATGTGGCGTGGCTGCACAGCACCGGCGCCGAATGGGCCGCACGCGCGCGCTGGCGGGGTGCGCCGGTGTGGCACGCGCGCCGTGCCGGCGAACCGCTGGCGGCCTGCGCCGACCTGCTGGAACAGGCGCCGCGCGGCCCTGTGCGGTTTCTGGACCGGGCCACGCTGCTGCTGGGGTTTCCCCATGTGCACTACCTGATGCTGCCCTGGCAAACCGGCCTGTACAGCCGGGACGATTGGCAGGGGTTCGCCGAAGCCACCTTCAGCCAGCACGTGGGGCTCGACCCGCAGGTGTGGCAGGTGCAGCTCGCCGACGGCGCCTTCGGCCAGCAACGCCTGGCGGTCGCCACGTCGCGGGCCTTGCTGCAGGACCTGCGTGACCTGTTCAAGCTGAACCATCTGCCGCTGGTCACCTGCGAGCCGCTGCTGACGGCAGTCGCCCGCCAGTATTGGCGGCGCTTGCCCGACGACTGCGTGCTGGCGGTCCCCGAAGCCGAGGGCCTCAGTTGCCTGTATCGACAGCAGGGCGTGATTGACCAGGTGTGTGCGATCCCGACCCCACCCGACAGCGCCTTGAGCGACAACCTGTTCACCGCCGGGCTCTTGGTCGAGCGCCCCGCGCTGCCACCCCGGGTGGTCGCCAACACCCCGACGGACAATCGCCTGGGGCCCGTGCATCCGTGGCTGGAGGAACCCTCGGCATGAACCCCAGGCTCAGCCGCTTCTGGCATCGGTTGCGCGCACCGCGTGCGCCCCGCGTGGATTTCCAGCACCCCGGCGCCACGCGACGACCCTGGGTGGCCGCGTTGTGGCTGGTGGCCGCCGCGCTGCTGTTCAACACCTGGCAGCAGTGGCAGCACATGGAAGAGCAGCAACGGCTGACCGATGAACGGGAGCAGCACTTTATCCAACTGACGCGTCGCCAGGAGCAACTGATCCAGGCGGCGATTCACCTGTCGCCCGTGCAAAAACAGCAGGTGGCGGCCTTCACCCAACAATCGGCCAGCCCCTTCGCCTTGATGGACGCCGTGGCCCAAGCCTGGTCCCGGGACATCGCCCTGACACGCCTGGAGGTCAATACCCAGGCGCAACGGCTGAACCTGGAACTGGAGGCCAAGGCGTTCGGTGATGCCTTTCGCTTTGTGGAGCGGCTGCAGGCCCAGCCTGGCGTCCAGGTGAATCTGCAGCAGAGCACGCGCAAGACCGACGACCCGCAACACCCGATGCAGGTCAAACTCAGCGTTGGCGCAGGGTAGTCGCCGATGGACGCCCTCAGCCGCCACGTGCCGCGCCTGCGCTGGCAACTGATGCAGGGCCAGCAACGCCTGGGGTTCTGGGGACTGCTGGCGCTGGGCACGATGGCGGCGGCGCTGCTGATCGACATGACGGTGATTCGCCCGGCGCTGGTCTTGGACCAGCAACGGCGCCAGGAAGTGGAAGCCGGTATCGCCGAACAGCCCCAGGAGGTTCAAGTCACGGAGCCGGCAGTGGTGGAAAAAATGCCCGGCGCCGACGACTTCGCCCCGCGCCTGGAAAAACTCCTGGGCCTGCTCGCGCAACGCGGTTTTCTTATCGAACAGACTAGCCTGGCGTACTCCGTCCCCGGCGACACCGGGCTGCAACGCCTGGAGGTGGAAATCCCCCTCACCGGCCCCTACAGCCTGTTGCGCGAGGTGCTGAACGAGGTGGCACGCGAGCCGGCGGTGCGCATCGACAGCCTCACCCTGGAACGCAAGGCCATCACCAGCGGCATGCTGAACATCCACCTCAAACTGAGCGTGCTGGGGGTGGTGGAATGAAGCTGCCGCTGTACCTGCGCGTGTTGCTGCTGATCACCCTGCTCGGCTGCGCCTGGTTGTTCTGGCAGGACACACCCGACAGCCCCACGTCGGCACCGGCATCCGCGCCGGTGGTCGCCCGACCGCTCGAGCCGGCGCCGCCGGCGCAAAAGGTCACCGCGCCGCCGCTGGCAACGGTTGATCTGTTCCCCGCCCAGACCTGGATACCTGCGCCACCGGCGCCGCCACCGGTCGACACCGCGCCGCCCAAGCCTCCGCCGCTGCCGTTTCGCGTGAGTGCACAGTGGCGCTACGAGCACCAGGCGAAAATCGTCGTGCTCAGCGGCAACGGCAACCAGTACACCCTGTGCAACCGCTGCTCGGTGCCCGGCCGCATCGTGCCCGGCAAGATGCTCGACGCGCACTACCGCCTGGACACGCTCACCGACAACGCGGTGGTGCTGACCTACATGCCCCTCAAGCATGTCAGCACCTTGCGCCTGGACAACCACTGACACGGGCAGGACACGACCATGAGCATACCTCCGTGGGTCCCCTTGAGCCTGGCACTGCTGGTGCTGGTCGGGTGCGAAACCCAGCGGGCGATCAAACAGAGCGATGAACTGCGCCAGAAAGGCGACATCGTGCGTTCGGTGGAGGTGCTGCAGGCCGAAGCCAACCGAGCCCCCGACGATGTGCAATTGCGCACCGCCCAATTCAGCAAGCTCGAATTGCTGGTCGCCCAATACAGCCGCGAGGCCAGCACGGCGCTGATGCGCGGCGACGATGCGGCGGCCATCCGGGCCCTGGAAACCATCCTCAAATACGACCCGGCCAACCTCGGCGCGCGCCAGGAAATCCAGAGCATCCAGGCGATGAAACAGCTGCGCCCGCAACTGGCCAGGGCTTATGAAATGAAGCGCGCCAACCCGGTGGAAGCCCTCAACCTGGTGCGCCAGATCATCGCGCAAAAACCCAACTACCGAGAGGCCCTGGATTTTCGCAACGCCCTGACCCGTGAACTGGTGAGCGCCGATTACCTCAGCGCCGACCTGTCCGAAGCCATGCGCAAACCGCTGAGCCTGGAATTCAGTTCACAAAGCCTGACCACGATTTTCGAGACCATCGCCCGCTTGTCGGGGGTCAATTTTGTCATCGACAAGGACGTCAACCCCAGCGCCTCGGCAAGCATGACCGCCAGCCGCACCACCGCCGAAGACGCGCTCAACCTGCTGCTGACCACCCAAGGCCTGGACAAGAAAATCCTCAACAACAACACCCTGCTGATTTACCCCCGGCGCCCGGACAAGGAACGCGAATACCGCGAGCTGGCGGTGCGCACCTTCTACCTCAGCCATGGCGACGCCAAGGTCGTCGCCGCCGAGATCAAGCAAACCCTCAAGCCCAAGGACGTGCTGGTGGACGAGCGCCTCAACGCGGTGATCGTGCGCGACGGGCTCGACACCTTGAGTGCCGTGGAAAAGCTGGTGGAAGCGCTGGACATCGCCCAGGCAGAAGTGACCATCGGCATCCAGGTATTGGAAGTCGCGGTGACCGACGAAAAGAACCTGGGCATCGACTACCCGGACGGGATCGGTTTGTCCGTGGGCAACCTGGCGAATGTGCCGGCCGGGCTGGCGGGCACTCCGCTCAGCGCGCTGCGCGGTCTCAACAGTGACAACATCCTGCTGGACGCCGGCAGCACTTCGGCGCGGATCAATATGCTGCAGCGCAGCGGCAACACCGTGACCCTGGCCAACCCGCGCGTGCGGGTGCGCAACCGCGAGGAAGCCGAGGTCAACATTGGCGACAAGATTCCGGTGGTCACCACCACCACGGCCAACCAGATCACCACCTCGTCGGTGTCTTACCAGGACGTGGGCCTGCAGATCCGGCTCAAGCCCACCATCAGCCTGAGCGATGAGGTGCACCTGGAGTTGAACGTGGAAATGAGCCACATCACCAAGCGCATTCCCGGCTCGGAAAACGTACCGGCCA
The DNA here is from genome assembly GCF_046605395.1 of Pseudomonas sp. MPB23. Classification (NCBI taxonomy): domain Bacteria; kingdom Pseudomonadati; phylum Pseudomonadota; class Gammaproteobacteria; order Pseudomonadales; family Pseudomonadaceae; genus Pseudomonas; species Pseudomonas sp. MPB23. The sequence continues at coordinate 1,503,235 of NZ_CP176771.1, forward strand.
CGTTTGAACTGGGGTCGCGCTCGACCAAGACCCTGTTGACCGCGCGCAACAACGAAACCCAGATTGTCTCGGGGTTGATCCGCACGGCCGACATCGATGAAGGCTCAGGCTTGCCATGGCTGAGCCAGATCCCGTGGATCGGCGACAAGCTGTTCGGCAGCAACGTCACCACCCAGCAGAAGACCGAAATCATCCTGCTGCTCACGCCCAGGATCGAACGCAACCTGGACCTGCCGATTTCCCAGATCAGCACCTTCCACAGCGGCACCGAGGCGCGCAGTTCGACCGAGGGCATGATCCTGCGCGATACCACCGACAAAATGATCCTCAAACCGAGCGGCGGCGACACACTGCCGCCGCTGCCGCCGCCGATGCAACAACCGGATGCGACATGGCAGGCCTTGCCACCACCACTGCCGGAACTGGTGCCCAAACCTACAGCCCCACCGCCCTGACGGTAGGCGGGCTTGCTCCCGATGGCGGTGGATCAGTCACGACTGTTGCGACTGACACTCCGTCATCGGGAGCAAGCCCCCTCCCACATTGGATTGGGTTTACAGCTCAGGACCTGGGCGGGTGCTGCATGAAGTGCCGGGTATTGAAGATGCTCCTGCTCAAACACTTCTAAAGCACAACCGCATCAAAACTGTGGGTTAGCGCACGACGCCTTCTTCGATCAACAGCTTGAGGATCGCTTGCGCGCCGTCTTCGGCGCTCAGGCCTTTGAGCACTTGCCCGCCGCCGCCACTGGCCTTGGCTGTCGCGGCTTTCATGCGGTCGGCGCCGCTCTTGGCCTTGATCACTTTGAGGCGTTTGGGCCGTGGCTTGGCGGGCCGCAGTTGGGCGCCGGTGAGTAATTCGTCGTCTTCGACCTCGACTTCATGGGCCGCCAGTTCCCCACGTTGCGCCGGGCCATAGGCGCTTTGGCGTGGTTTGGGCGCGGCGTTATCCACTGTGGCCAGGAACGGCAGGCGCACCTTCAAGCGCCGCCGCTGGCCGCGTGGCAAGGCTTGCAGCACATGGGCGATGCCGCCGTCGATGGACTCCACCTGCGCCAGCCCGACAATCAACGGCCAACCCAGTTGCTCGGCGAGCAGGAACGGCAACATCCCCGACCCTTCACCGGTTTCGGCCTGGCTGCCGGTGAGCACTACCTGGGCGCCGGCCTCGCGCAAATACGCGCTGAGCACCGGCAAGGCATCGCTGCCCGCCGGTTGTTCCAGCACATGCAATTGGGGCAAGCCCATGCCCAGGTAGCTGCGCAAAGTCGGTTCGGCGATATCGCCGGCATGCAGCACCTGCAACTGATCCCCCGCCATTTGCAGGCCCAGTTCGACCGCGCGCGCATCCTGTTCGGCGCGGCGCGGGCGGCCGGAGGTGGGGTGGGCGCCGATGGACACCAGGCTGATTACATTCGTGGTCATGACCATATCCTTAAGCCGCATCGCGCTTGGCGCCGTTGCGGTAGGTGTGAACCGCATCAATCAAGGCCTGCAGAATCGCCGCGCTGTCGCCAATCACCGACAGGTCGGCACGCTTGATCATGTCGCAGCCGGCATCGAGGTTGATCGCCACCACCTTGTCGCAGGCGCCGATGCCTTGCAGGTGCTGGATCGCCCCGGAAATCCCCACGGCCACATACACCCGCGCCGTGACCCAGGTACCGCTGGCGCCGACCTGGCGGTCGCGGGCCATGAAGCCGTCGTCCACCGCCACCCGTGACGCACCTTCGGTGGCGCCCAGGGCGGCGGCGGTCTGGTGGAACAGTGCCCAATCCTTGACCCCATTGCCGCCGGAGAAGATGAACTCGGCCTCGGCCATGGGAATCGCCGCCGGGTCCACCGCCACCGCGCCGAGGTCTTCGATGCGTGGCAGGCGGCGCGCCAGGGTTGTGGATAACGTCACGGGCAGCACTTCGTGACGGGTCTCGCTGACCGGCTCGGCGCATTCGGCGGCGGCGAGGATCAGGCGTGGCAGCGGCCGGGCCAAATCTTGCTGGCCGGCGCCGGCGCGGCCGATGCATTCGCTGCCCTTGATCTGCCAGACCCGCGTGGCCGGACGTTCCTTGAGGCTGGCGGCCAAGCGTCGACCCAACTCACCGCCACCGCTGCGGCTGTCGGGCAGCAGCCAGTGGCGCGGGTTGAATTGGTTATCCACAGCCCGCAGGCCCTGGACACGTTGCTCCGGTGCATAACCGTCGAATTCATGGCCGTCGAGCACCAGCAGGCGGTCGACGCCGGCCGTGGCGAAGGCGTTTTCCTTGTGCTCGCCAAACACCACCGCCAGCACCGCGCCGTCGCTGCCGGCCAGTTGCCGGGCGAGGCCGAGCAGGTCGCGGTCGTGACTGCTCAAACGGCCACCGACCATGTCCGGCACAACGTTGATATAGAACGTCGGCTCAACCACCTGATGCAGCGGCAATTGCACTTCCACCGCCGCCGTGCGCTTGGCCGCGCCGCCCTGTTGGGCGCCGCTGCGGTCGATGCGCTTGATGCCGTTGGGGCCGATAAACCCCACGCCATGCACGTTTTTGCGCATGACGCCGCTGGGCCCCATCCAGCTATGCTGCTGCGGTTGCATCGCCGCATGCAGTGGATGCAGGCGGTTGCGGGCGATCCATTCGGCCCGTGGGTCGCGGCGGATAATGTCGCTCATCAATGCACCTCCACAGGTTCGCGTTTGATCGGGGTTTTGGCAGCGGGCGCGTCTTCAAGCAAGGCGTCGGCCACCAACTCAGCGATGTCCAAAATCCGCGGACGCGGTTCGACCACGCCTTCAAGCATCGCGGTGCATTGCGGGCAACCCACGGCCACCAGCTCGGCAGCGGTTTCGCGGATGTCGTCCATACGCATGTCGGGGATGCGCTGCTTGCCGGGAATGTCGGTGATCGGCGCGCCGCCACCGCCGCCGCAGCAGCGTGAACGGAAGGCCGAGCGTTGCATCTCCTTGACCTCGATGCCCAGCGCGCGCAGCACTTGGCGCGGCGCCTCGTACTCACCGTTGTAGCGGCCCAGGTAGCACGGGTCGTGGTAGGTCACGCTGTTGCCTTTGTGCTGGCCCAGGTTCAGCGCGCCGTCGCCGATCAGCTCGGCCATGAACGTGCTGTGGTGCTGCACCACGTAGTCGCCGTTGAAGGCGCCGTATTCGTTTTTCAGCACATGGAAACTGTGGGGGTCGCAGGTGACGATGCGCGTGAAGCTGTACTTGGCCAACGTCTGGATATTGCGCGTGGCCAGCAGTTGGAAGGTCGCTTCATCGCCCAGGCGGCGCGCCACGTCGCCGCTGTCGCGTTCTTCCAGGCCGAGCACGGCGAAGTCGACCTTGGCGGCTTTCAGCACTTTGACGAACGCGCGCAGGGTGCGTTGGTTGCGCATGTCGAAGGCGCCGTCGCCGACCCAGAACAGCACGTCGCAGCGGCCCTTGTCGCTGAGCAGCGGCAGGTTCAAATCCGCCGCCCAGTTCAACCGACCGCCCGGCGCGAAACCGCCGGGGTTGTCGGTGGCAATCAGGTTTTCCAGGACTTCAGCGCCCTTGTTCGGGGTGGCGCCTTTTTCCAGGGTGAGGTAGCGGCGCATGTCGACGATGGCGTCCACGTGCTCGATCATCATCGGGCACTCTTCCACGCAGGCGCGGCAGGTGGTGCACGACCACAGGGTTTCGGCGTCCACCAGGCCATTGACGATCGGCTGGTGCGGATTGCCGCTGTGTTCGCCGATGGGTTTGCCCGGATACGGGCTGCCGGCGAACTTGGCATCGGTGCCGCCGGCCAGGCCGACCACCATGTCCTGGATCAGCTTTTTCGGGTTCAGCGGCTGGCCGGCGGCGAACGCCGGGCACGCGGCTTCGCACTTGCCGCACTGCACGCAGGCGTCGAAGCCGAGCAGTTGGTTCCAGGTGAAATCCGTGGGTTTTTCCACGCCCAATGGCGCGCGTTTGTCTTTGAGGTCCAGCGGCTTCAAACCGGTGGAACGGCCGCCGCCAAAACGCTCGGCGCGGCGGTGCCAGGCCAGGTGCAGGGCACCGGCGAAGGCGTGCTTCATCGGCCCGCCCCAGGTCATGCCGAAGAACATTTCCGACACGCCCCACAGCACGCCAACGCCGAGCAGCGCGGCCAGCAACCAGCCACCGACGTCGGCGGGCAGCACCCCGGCCACCGGCAAGGTCACCAGGAAGAAGCTCAGCGAAAACGCCATCAGGCTTTTCGGCAGGCGCATCCACGGGCCTTTGGACAAGCGCGCCGGCGGATTGCGCCGGCGCAGGTAGACAAACGTGGCGCCGACGAACATCAGCACCGAAGACAGCAGCAGCGCATAACCGAGCAGGCGGTTATGCAGGCCGAAACCGTGCACCAGGATCGCCAGCAACGCCGACAGCACAAAGCCCAGCGCCGTGGCGACGTGGGTATTGGCGATGTATTTGTCGCGGGCGACCACGTGGTGCAGGTCGACCATGTAGCGCCTGGGCATGGCCAGCAGGCCTTTGATCAAGTCGACCTTCGACGCTCGCCCACGGCGCCACATGGCTGCCCGCCGCAGTGCGCCCAGAACAGCAAGGCCCAGCGCCGCGAACAGCAGAATCGGAAGAAGAGTATTCAACATGGTGAAGCTCCCACAGACCACACGGATCTACTGTGAAACCGGGCCTGAATGTGGGAGGGGGCTTGCTCCCGATAGCAGTCTGTCAGTCGATACAGCTGTAGCTGACCCACCGCTATCGGGAGCAAGCCCCCTCCCACATTTTCAGACCGAGTACACATTGGTTCGGTGTCGGGTCAGAAATCCTTGCACAGGCGCAAGGCGTCATAGATCGCGGCGTGGGTGTTGCGCTGCGCCACACAGTCACCGATGCGGAACAGCAAGTAGCCCTCGCCCGCTTCGCTCAGGCACGGCTGCGGCCTGATCGCGAACAAGGCTTCGATGTCCATCTGGCCCTTGTTGCGCGAGCCGTCTTTGAGGGCGTAGTAGATCGCTTCGTCCGGGCGCACGCCGTTCTCGACGACCACCTGGTCGACCACTCGCTCCTCTTTGGCGCCGGTGTATTCGTTCTCCAGCACCGCCACCAGCTTGTCGCCTTCGCGGTAGACCTTTTCCAGCATCATGTCGCCGGTCATGATCACTTCCTTGGGGTACATGCTGCGGTAGTACGTGGGGAACGACGTACCGCCGATGGCCACGCCGGGCTTGATGTCGTCGGTGACGATCTCGACCTGGCTGCCCTTGTCCGCGAGGAAGTCCGCCACCGACATGCCGGTGAATTCGCAGATGGTGTCGTACACCAGCACGTTCTTGCCCGGCGCCACTTTGCCGTCGAGCACGTCCCAACTGCTGACCACCAGGCCTTCGGCCGCGCCCCAGTGTTCGTTCTGCTCCAGGAACGGATGCCCGCCCACCGCCAGCACCACCACATCCGGGCGCAGGTCGAGGATGGTCGCCGCGTCCGCCGCCACGCCCAGGCGCAGGTCGACGTTCAGCCGCGCCAGTTCCAGTTGGAACCAGCGGGTGATGCCGGCAATCTGGTCGCGCTGCGGGGCCTTGGAGGCGGTGGTGATCTGTCCGCCGATAAAGTCTTTTTTCTCCAGCAGGGTCACGTCGTGGCCCCGCTCGGCGGCGACGCGCGCCGCTTCCATCCCGGCCGGACCGGCACCGACCACCACCACCTTGCGTTTCGGTCCGGTGGATTTTTCGATGATGTGCGGCACGCCCATGTATTCACGGGAGGTCGCGGCGTTCTGGATGCACAGCACATCCAGGCCCTGGTACTGGCGGTCGATGCAATAGTTGGCGCCGACGCACTGTTTGATCTGGTCGATCTGGCCCATCTTGATCTTGGCGATCAGGTGCGGGTCGGCGATGTGGGCGCGGGTCATGCCGACCATGTCCACATAGCCGCCTTCGAGGATGCGCGTGGCCTGGTTCGGGTCCTTGATGTTCTGCGCGTGCAGCACCGGGGCCTTGACCACTTCCTTGATCCCGGCCGCCAAATGCAGGAACGGCTCCGGTGGATAACTCATGTTCGGGATGACGTTGGCCAGGGTGTTGTGGGTATCGCAACCCGAGCCGACCACGCCGATAAAGTCGAGCATGCCGGTGTCGTCGTAATACTTGGCGATCTGCTTCATGTCCTCGTGGGACAAGCCGTCCGGGTGGAACTCATCGCCGCACAAGCGGATGCCGACGCAGAAATCCGGGCCGACCTCCGCCCGCACGGCCTTGAGCACTTCCAGGCCGAAACGCATGCGGTTCTCGAAGCTGCCGCCCCATTCGTCGGTGCGCTTGTTGACCCGTGGGCTCCAGAACTGGTCGATCATGTGCTGGTGCACCGCCGACAGTTCCACGCCATCCAGGCCACCGGCTTTCGCCCGTGCGGCGGCGCTGGCGTAGTTGCCGATCACGCGCCAGATTTCTTCCGGCTCGATGGTCTTGCAGGTCGCACGGTGCACCGGTTCGCGGATGCCCGACGGCGACAGCAGGGTCGGCCAATGCTCGCCGTCCCAGCGCGAGCGGCGACCCATGTGGGTAATCTGGATCATGATCTTGGCGCCATGCTTGTGCATGGCATCGGCCAGGTTCTGGAAGTGCGGGATGATCCGGTCGTCGGCCAGGTTCACCGATTTCCACCAGCCCTGGGGGCTGTCGATGGCCACGCTGGAAGACCCGCCGCAGATGGCCAGGCCGATCCCGCCCTTGGCTTTCTCTTCGTAGTACTTCACATAGCGGTCGGTGGTCATGCCGCCGTCGGTGGCATACACCTCGGCGTGGGCGGTACTGAGCACGCGGTTGCGGATGGTCAGTTTGCCGATCTGGATCGGCGCGAACATTGCTTCGAAAGCCATGGCAGGGTTCCTCGACTTACAACGGCTTGACGGTGAACAGGCCGTCGTCATGGCCCTCTTCGGAGCCGCCGTAGACTTGTTCGGCCACGGTACGGAGGGTGCTGCCACGCGCTTGCAGAATCTGGTCCATGGCCCCGGCAAACCAGCCGGTGAACATGTAGTCGACCTTGCGCCCGACCTTGCCGTACACGTAGACGAACGCCGAGTGTTCGAGCTTGACGCTGGCGGTGCCTTTATCCAGGTCAATGTCCTGGATCTTGAACAGGCCCCAGCCACGTTGCGACAGGCGCTTCATGTAGTGCTCGAACACCGCGACGCCTTCCAGGCCATGGCATTCGGCTTCTTTTTCACACCAGTGCCAGGCGGATTTGTAGCCGGCCTTGTAGAGAATCTCGGCGTAGGCTTCGGCGCCGAGCACTTCTTCGATGCCCATGTGGTTGTTGACGAAGAAATGACGCGGTACGTACAGCATCGGCAGGGCGTCGGAAGTCCAGACACCGGTTTCGCTGTCGACTTCGATAGGTAATTGCGGGGCGATCTTGGCCATGGAAACTTAACTCCAGAAAATTCGTGGTGGTGTTGCCCGAGGGTGCTGTTGGCTTATTCGCCCCACACGTCCTTCAAGACGTTGACCCAGTTCTCGCCCATGATCTTGCGCACCACGCGTTCGCTGTGGCCGCGCTTGAGCAGGGTCTCGGTGAGGTTGGGGAACTCGCCCACGGTGCGGATGCCCAGGGGGTTGATGATCTTGCCGAAGCTGGTCAGGCGGCGGGCGTAGCCCTTGTCATGGGTCAGCATTTCAAAGAAATCCTGGCCATGGCCCTGGGTGAAATCGGTGCCGATACCGATGGCGTCTTCGCCGACGATGTTCATGGTGTACTCGATGGCTTCGGCGTAGTCGTCGATGGTCGAGTCGATGCCCTTGGCCAGGAACGGCGCGAACATGGTCACGCCGACGAAGCCGCCGTGGTCGGCGATGAATTTCAGTTCTTCATCGGACTTGTTGCGCGGGTGTTCCTTGAGCCCGGACGGCAGGCAGTGGGAGTAGCACACCGGTTTTTTCGATTCGAGGATGACTTCTTCGCTGGTCTTGGAGCCGACGTGGGACAGGTCGCACATGATGCCGACGCGGTTCATCTCGCCGACGATCTCGCGGCCAAAGCCCGACAGCCCGCCGTCGCGCTCATAGCAACCGGTGCCGACCAGGTTCTGGGTGTTGTAGCACATCTGCACCACACCGACGCCGAGCTGCTTGAAGATCTCGACGTAGCCGAGCTGGTCCTCGAAGGCATGGGCGTTCTGGAAGCCGAAGATGATGCCGGTCTTGCCCTGTTCCTTGGCTTTATGGATGTCGGCGGTGGTTTTCACCGGGATCACCAGGTCGCTGTTCTCGCGGATCAGGGTCTGGCTGGCCACGATGTTGTTGATCGTGGCCTGGAAGCCTTCCCACACCGACACGGTGCAGTTGGCGGCGGTCAGGCCACCTTTGCGCATGTCCTCGAACAGCTCGCGGTTCCACTTGGCAATGATCAGCCCGTCGATAACGATGCTGTCGGCGTGTAATTGCGCTGGGCTCATCAGGCGTCCCCTTATTGGCGAGTCGTGCGCCGAATCGTCTGCCGGCGCTTTGGGGCCAGCATATGCCCAGGGGCCGACCGGACCGGGTGCAAAAACGACAGGGGAATTGCCGAAAGCGTCAATCCGCGACGAAGGTCGTTAAGACAGGTCTGTCTGGCGACTGTTCTTTGTCTTACGCTTGAGCCAGAATTCCCGCATCCACCGATATGAGACGGCGCAATGAAATCGATTTTCCTGGCTTTGGCACTCATCGCAACCGGCGTCCACGCCGCCGAAGACACCGACAGCACGCCGTGCGACGGCATCGAAAACGACAAGCAAACCCTGGAATGCGCCACCTACAACAAAACCACCGCCGAGCAATTGCTTAAGGAGAACTATCAAGCACTGCTCGATCGCATGGGTTCGACCTATGGCAGCGACAAGTCAAAGCTGGCGGACATCACCGCCCGTCTGAAGGATGCCCAGCAGAAATGGGAAAAACTGCGCGACGCCGATTGCGCGGTAGACACCTTCCCGGCGGCGACCGGCACCAAGCCCTATGCGATTGAACTGAACGACTGCCTGGCGCGGATGAGTGATGAACGTTCGGAGTTTTTGGAGTCGATTGGCCAGGAGTGACGCATTCCCGCGCATTGAACGCGGGAATGAATCGCAAGCGTCAGGCCACGAAGGGCGACTTGAACGGGTTTTTCGTCAGCGAGCGGAGGGGGGCATAGCTGTAGCCTAGCGCGTTGATATCCATCACCTCACTGATACGGCGCGTCCAGGGTTTAATCACATCGTCGTAGTTGTGGCCCGGCGGGCCGTCCTGCATGGGGCAATAATGCGGAGCCAGGTCCGGCTCATCCAGCCGCTTCTGCGCCTGCCAGTCCGCCCAGATCTTGTCGACGAAACAGTGATGCAAGAAGAACACCGGGTCGTCGGGTGAGGTCATGGGCAACATATTGCCGCCAACCCACAAATGCACACGGTTATGCAACTGCGAACCGGACGTTTTGACAGCCGGATCGCCACGCTGGGTGATCCAGCCTTCCAGGCGGTTTCTGAAACCGCGGGTGAAAGGGCTCGAGTTGTAATTGGGTTCGTCATACAGACTTTCGTTCATCGCCACGCGCAGGTCGTCCTCGGTGGGCAGTGAGTTGATCACTTGCCCGAACTGGCGTTTGAGGCCAGGCCCCGGCAAGCCCTCCTCGTCATAGGGTGGCACGGGCCAGTTCCCGTATTTGTGCGCAAAGACCCCATCCTGCACGCGAAACTCATCGTCAGGGTCGCCATCCCCACCCAGGAAACCCTGGCTCCACACCGGCGATTGTTCAGGGGCGGCCGCATCCCGCGTCCAGTCCCAATAAGGCAGCGTCATATCGGGCCTGATGGCTTGGAGGTCTGCCTCGAACTGCATCAACATTTCACGGTGCCATGGCAAAAATGCCGGCCCTCGGTGAGCTCCGTTACGGTAGTTGGGATCTTGGGGTTCGTTCGGATAGACCGTGGCGTTCATGACGGCGTGATGCCAATGAACATACTTGTCGTAGACACCGGTGCTCTTCATCGTCAGTAACGTGTTGATAAAGTCCAGTCGCTCCGTTGCGGTCAGTGCGCGAATTTCCTTACGAATATTCATTGCATAACTCCCTTGTCGGAATAGCCATGAAACAGGCCGGAACCCTCGGCAGGCCCTTCAGGGAATCTATGAGACCGGGCACGCAGCGGTCTACTGTCAGAAATAACAGGTCAAGCACGCATCCGACGGATGGACAGCGACCGTCTCAGCCCTCGCCCCTGTTACTATCGCCGCCTCTCATTTTGCTCCAAGGCGACCCAATGACTCTCTGCGGCATCGAAATCAAAGGCAGCGAAGCCATCATCGCCCTCGCCTCCCTGGATAACCAGGCGCTGAGCCACGTTGCCCTGGCCACCAAGAAAATCGCCCTGGAAGACGACGATGACGCGGCCAACGTCAAAGCCTTCGCCGCCCAGGTGAAGGCGTTTGTGCAGGCCAACGCCATCGAACGCATCGTCATCAAGAAGCGCAGCAAGAAAGGTGAATTCGCCGGTGGGCCGACGACGTTCAAGATTGAAGGGGTGTTTCAGTTGCTCGACGGGGTTGAAGTGACCCTGCTGTCGCCGCAGACCCTCAATGCGCAGTACAAGAAGCACAATTTCGAGCTGCCGACGACGCTGAACAAGTACCAGCACGAAGCCTACAAGGCCGCCTGTTCGGCCCTGCTGAAAAAATAACCCTCTCCCACCTGGGTTTTGTGGGGTCTTTAGCTCAGCGTACGGCGCTTGTGCAGCAGCCAGTCGCCGAAGGATTTGTCTTCGAGGGCATAACCGCCGCGGCTTGATTTCCACACCAGCTCCTTGTCGCGCAAGGCATCGATACACGCCTGGATGGTCTGGGTGCCCGGCACTACGTCGCTGCCCATCGCCTCCAGCGCCTGGCTGACGGCGGTGAGGGTGCTGTCGGTGAACGGGGCGAAGGGTTCGTTGTGTTGCGAACGCGTCACCATCACTTCCAACACGGCACGTTGAGGGATCGTCAGGGCGTTCCAGGCGCTCTCGAATTCGGTCCACACGCCAGCGCGCAGCAGTTCGGCGCGGCTGTGCAGCAGTTGACCGAGATTGCTCGCCTCGCCCAGCTCCAGCGCCACCTCGCCCACGATGGTGCGCAGCATCTCCGGCCGACGGCCAACCAACTCGAACGCTTCATCAATGTCGGCCGCGTTGAATTGATTGGTCTTGGCCAAGTGGGCGTTGAGGTGCGCGGTGTACGCCTGGGTAAACGCTTTCCCCAGCAACGGAAACGGCGTGATGCTGGAACCGAAGAACGGCTGGCTTTTGCCCAAGACCAAATGGGCGAGTTTGTCGCGATTGGAACCGGTGAACACCAGGTGCAGGCCACTGCCCTCGCCTTCGCGGCCCTGGTTGAGCTGGTCGCGCGCGGCCTTGAGGGCAAACATGGCGTTGATGCCCGCCTCGGTGGTGAGCGCGTGCTGGGCTTCGTCGATCACCAGCACCACGGTTTTCTCGGCGGCGCTGTGAAGTAATTCCAGTGCTTGCGTGAGCGTCGCGCCCACGGGCAATTGAGGTTGGGTGAAGTCCCAGGACAAGGTGCGCAGGAAGTTGAGTTTTTCAATGCCGATATGCTTGGCCAGCTTGCGGATGCCCTTTTCGAACGGCACCAACGCACCGGCAATGGCGCTGGAAATCAGCTCGGCGGGGTCTTTTTCCTTGTCGGCCCACAGGTCGACATACACCGTCAGCCAGCCACGGGCCTGGCATTGGGGGATAAGGTCTTCGCGCAAAAAGGTACTTTTGCCGGTGCGACGCGGCGCCGCGAGAAACAGGCCGGAGGTGAAGTCCTGCAGACCGACCCCCACCAGGCCATCGGCAATACTGCTGGCCAGCGCGGGGCGGCGGAACACAAAACCGCTGGGCTTGGACATGGTTTTATACTCAATTATGTAGCGGACTATAAATTATAGTCGCGAGTATAATTGACTATAATCGCCGGTCAAACCACCTCCCGTCGCCGATCCTCTCGCGGACACTTGGCAAACCGCGCCCGATAGCTGCGGGTGAAATACGACGGCGATTCAAACCCGCACGCAATGCTCACCTCCAGCACGCTCATGTCGCTCTGGCGCAATAACTGCCGGGCTTTTTCCAGGCGCAGGCCGAGGTAGAAATTGCTCGGTGTGTCGTTCAGGTGCAAGCGGAACAGCCGCTCCAACTGGCGCCGCGTGACCTTGATCGCGTCGGCCAGGGCCAGGGTGCTCAGGGGCGGTTCGGTGTGCTGCTCCATCTCGCCGATCACCTGCACCAACTTCTTGTTGTTGATGCCGTAGCGCGTGGCGATCTGCATGCGTTGGTGGTCCTTGCGCGGGCGGATGCGGCCCAGCACGAACTGTTCGGAAACCTGGATCGCCAGCTCCGGGCCGTGGGCCTGGGCGATGAGGTCGAGCATCAGGTCGATGGAAGCGGTGCCGCCGGCGCAGGTGATGCGGCGGCGGTCGATCTCGAACAGTTCGTGGGTCACCGTCAGGTGCGGATAGGACTCCTTGAAGGCGTCGATGGCTTCCCAGTGCAGGGTCAGGCGGTGGCCGTCGAGCAGGCCGGCTTCGGCCAGGATGCAGGCGCCGGTGTCGATGGCGCCGAGGGTCACGCCGTCATGGTCGAGGCGACGCAGCCAATGTTCCAGCACGGGCGTGGCGAACTGCAGCGGCTCGAAGCCGGCGACCACCAGCAGGGTCGCGCCTTTTTTCAGCGGTTCCAGCGCCGCGTCGGCGTTGACCGACATGCCATTGCTCGCCAGCACCGCGCCGCCGTCGGCGCTCAATATGTGCCAACGGTACAGCTCGCCGCGAAAACGATTGGCCACCCGCAGCGGTTCGAGCGCGGAGATAAAGCCGATGGCCGAGAAACCCGGCATCAGCAGAAAGTAGACATCCTGGGACATGGTGGCGCTCTCGTAGGACGGGCAGCGTGGCACTGTGATACTCCCGTTCATGGGCGGATTCAAGAGGACAGGTCGCTGCAGTGCAAGAGCGGGTCGCCGCCGTGCGTTTTGTCGCCCCTCAAGCTGCGTAACGTGATCCCACGGCGCACAAAGACGCCGGCCCCCACAATAACGACCTGCCGAGGGAACCACCATGAATCGACTGATCCGCCGCTGCGTGCTCGCACTCAGCGCCAGCGCCATCTTGAGCACGAATGCCCTGGCGGCCGACGCCCCCTCCTGCCAGAACGTGCGCATGGGCGTGGTGAACTGGACCGACGTGATCGCCACCAGCGCCATGACCCAAGTGTTGCTCGACGGCCTCGGCTACAAGACCAAACAGACCAGCGCCTCCCAGCAAATCATCTTCGCCGGCATCCGCGACCAGCGCCTGGACCTGTTCCTCGGCTACTGGAACCCGCTGATGACCCAGACCATCACCCCGTTCGTCGACGCCAAGCAAGTCAAGGTCCTCGACAAACCGAGCCTGGAAGACGCCCGCGCCACCCTGGCCGTGCCGACGTACCTGGCGGACAAGGGCCTGAAAACCTTCGCCGACATCGCCAAGTTCGAGAAAGAACTCGGCGGCAAGATCTACGGCATCGAGCCAGGCTCGGGCGCCAATACCCAGATCAAGGCGATGATCGCCAAGAACCAGTTCGGCCTGGGCAAGTTCCAGTTGGTGGAGTCCAGCGAGGCCGGCATGCTCGCCGCCGTGGATCGCGCGGTGCGTCGCAAGGAAGCCGTGGTGTTCTTTGGCTGGGCGCCGCACCCGATGAACGTCAACGTGGCGATGACCTACCTCACCGGCAGCGACGACGCCCTGGGCCCGAACGAAGGCATGGCCACCGTCTGGACCGTCACCGCGCCAAACTATGCCGCGCAGTGCCCCAACATCCACAAGCTGCTGACCAACCTGACCTTCACCGCTGCCGACGAGAGCCGAATGATGCAGCCGTTGCTGGATCACAAGGACGCCTTCGAGTCCGCCAAACAGTGGCTCAAGGATCACCCGCAAGACCAGGCGCGCTGGCTCGAAGGCGTGACCACCTTCGACGGCAAACCGGCCGCCGCCAACCTGCAACTGACCCGCAAATAACCTGTTCTGAATCACCGTTTCGCGGTCATTTCCGACCGCGAACGGCACCACCACGCCTGTAAGGAACCTGCCCCATGAACCACGACGTCATCATCACCTGCGCACTCACCGGTGCTGGCGACACGACCGCCAGAAGCCCGCACGTGCCGGTCACCCCCAAGCAAATCGCCGCCGCCGCCGTGGAAGCCGCCAAGGCCGGCGCCACCGTGGTGCACTGCCATGTGCGCGACCCCGAGACCGGCAAGTTCAGCCGCGACGTGGCCCTGTACCGCGAAGTGATGGAGCGTATTCGCGAGGCCGACATCGACATCATCGTCAACCTCACCGCCGGCATGGGCGGCGACCTGGAGATCGGCGGCGGCGAGAACCCCATGGCCTTCGGCCCCAACACCGACCTGGTCGGCCCGCTGACGCGCCTGGCCCATGTGGAAGAACTGCTGCCGGAAATCTGCACCCTCGATTGCGGCACCCTCAACTTCGGCGATGGCGACACCATTTACGTGTCGACCCCGGCGCAACTGCGGGCCGGCGCCAAGCGCATCCAGGAACTGGGGGTGAAGGCCGAGCTGGAAATCTTCGACACCGGCCACCTGTGGTTCGCCAAGCAGATGATCAAGGAAGGCCTGCTCGACGACCCGCTGTTCCAACTGTGCCTGGGCATCCCGTGGGGCGCGCCGGCCGACACCACCACCATGAAAGCCATGGTCGACAACCTGCCCGCAGGCGCAGTGTGGGCCGGCTTCGGTATCGGGCGCATGCAGATGCCGATGGCGGCGCAAGCGGTGCTGCTGGGCGGCAACGTGCGGGTGGGGCTGGAGGACAACCTGTGGCTGGACAAAGGCGTGCTCGCCACCAACGGTCAACTGGTGGAGCGCGCCAGTGAAATCCTCAGCCGCCTCGGTGCGCGGGTCATGACCCCGGCCGAAGGGCGCCTAAAAATGGGTTTGACCAAGCGCGGCTAACCGCCCTGCCAAAACCGAATCAAAACCTGTGGGAGCAAGCCCTCTCCCACAGAGATTCACTCCATCATTCAGGAATGTCGCCATGCGCTTTATCACCGAAATCAAAACCTTCGCCGCCCTCGGCAGCGGTGTCATCGGCAGCGGTTGGGTGTCCCGCGCCCTGGCCCACGGCCTCGACGTGGTGGCCTGGGACCCCGCGCCCGGCGCCGAAGCCGCGCTGCGCAAACGGGTCGCCAACGCCTGGAGCGCCCTGGAAAAACAGGGCCTGGCGCCCGGCGCATCCCAGGACCGCCTGCGTTTTGTCGCCACCATCGAAGCGTGCGTGAAAGACGCCGACTTCATCCAGGAAAGCGCCCCGGAACGCCTGGACTTGAAACTCGAACTGCACAGCAAGATCAGCGCGGCGGCCAAGCCGAATGCATTGATCGGCTCCAGCACCTCGGGGCTGTTGCCGAGTGAATTCTACGAAGGCTCGACCCACCCGGAACGCTGTGTGGTCGGCCATCCGTTCAACCCGGTGTACCTGTTGCCCTTGGTGGAAGTGGTCGGCGGTCAACGCACCGCGCCCGAGGCGATCCAGGCTGCGATCCAAGTGTACGAATCCCTCGGCATGCGCCCGTTGCATGTGCGCAAGGAAGTCCCCGGGTTTATCGCCGACCGCTTGCTCGAAGCGTTGTGGCGCGAGGCCCTGCACCTGGTGAATGACGGCGTGGCCACCACCGGTGAAATCGACGACGCGATCCGTTTTGGCGCCGGCTTGCGTTGGTCGTTCATGGGCACTTTCCTCACCTACACCCTGGCCGGTGGCGATGCCGGGATGCGTCACTTCATGGCGCAGTTCGGTCCGGCCCTGCAATTGCCGTGGACCTACCTGCCGGCGCCGGAGCTGACCGACAAATTGATCGACGATGTGGTCGATGGCACCACAGATCAACTGGGCAGCCACAGCATTTCGGCGCTGGAGCGCTATCGTGATGATTGCCTGCTGGCGGTGCTGGAGGCGGTGAAAACCACCAAAGCCAAGCACGGCATGACCTTCGCAGAATAAGGGAGCCCCGAGCATGCCTGCACTGACCACCTACACCACCCAGGTCCAGCCCGCCTGGGTGGATTACAACGGCCATCTGCGCGACGCGTTCTATTTGCTGATCTTCAGCTACGCCACCGACGCGTTGATGGACACCCTCGGCCTGGACAGCGACAACCGCGAAGCCAGCGGCCATTCGCTGTTCACCCTGGAACTGCACCTGAACTACCTGCATGAAGTGAAACTCGGTACCGAGGTGGAAGTGCACACCCAACTGATCGGCCATGACGCCAAGCGCCTGCATCTGTACCACAGCCTGCATCGGGTCGGCGAAGCACGCGAACTGGCCGGCAACGAACAGATGTTGCTGCACGTCGATCTCGCCGGGCCGCATTCGGCGCCATTCACTGCGGCGACCTTGGCAGCACTCGCCGCCATCGGCGCCGCACAAACCGACCTGCCGCGCCCCGCCCTGCTCGGCCGCGTCATCGGCCTGCCCCAACGCTGACCCGCCCCCTGTAGGAGCAAGCTCGCTCCTACCAGGGAAATGGGTTGAAAACGACCTGTTCATAGTCATCCGAGCCATTCCCGGGTTCTGCCCTTGCTGACCCGGTCGATGGCTACCAGAATCCAAGTCAATCCCCGCTCCCCTCACCAGGATAAACGTCATGATGCACGCGGACTTGATTGACCAGGATGACCTGCTGAACCAACTGCGCTCGCTGGGTTTCGAGGTATCCAGCGGCGCCAGCGCCGAGCAGGCTTGTGAATGTGCGGTACGCGGTTTGAGCGAAGCGCGGGCCAAGGCGCTCAAGGGCATGGTCGAGCAGATGTACAGCGGCAGCGCGACGATTCTGCCGGCGGTGCGCCAGGTGATCGACAGGCAGTTGCTGCCGGCGTTGATGCAGTTCAAACAGAACACCAAAGCCTGACAGACCGCTATCGGGAGCAAGTCGAATCGTCGCACCGCCCCTCCCACATTTAACTGTGTTCACAAGTTTCGATGTGTGAATGCAGTCAGTGTGGGGGCTTGCTCCCGATGCAGGCAACGCGGTCTACAGCCTTACGCTGGCAAACGTCGACTCATTGCGCGCCTGGCTCAACGCCGACATCGGCCCCGACAACGGGGACAACACCAACGCCTGTGGAATCGGCATCATCGCCACCTGTTGGGTGGTGTTGGAACCGACGCGCTCATCCCGTGGCGGAATGCCGAAGTATTCGCGGTAGCACTTGGAGAAGTGCGGCGTGGACACGAACCCGCACACCGACGCCACTTCGATGATCGACATCGGCGTTTGCTTGAGCAACTGCCGCGCACGTATCAGGCGCAGCTTGAGGTAGTAGCGCGACGGCGAGCAGTGCAGGTATTTCTGGAACAACCGCTCAAGCTGACGCCGAGACACGGCGACGTACACCGCCAGCTCATCCAGGTCGATCGGTTCTTCGAGGTTGGCTTCCATCAGCGCGACGATTTCCTGCAGCTTCGGCTGGTTGGTGCCGAGCATGTGCTTGAGCGGCACACGCTGGTGATCCTGTTCGTTGCGGATGCGTTCGTACACAAACATCTCGGAGATCGCTGCCGACAGTTCACGGCCGTGGTCGCGGCTGATCAGGTGCAGCATCATGTCCAGCGGCGCGGTGCCGCCGGAGCTGGTGAAGCGGTTGCGGTCGAGGGTGAACAGGCGGGTGCTCATCGACACACGCGGGAAGGCTTCCTGCATCGACGCCAGGCATTCCCAGTGCACGCTGCAATCGAAACCGTCGAGCAGGCCGGCGCAGGCCAGGGCCCAACTGCCGGTGCACACCGCGCCAAGGCGACGGGACTGGCGCGCCTGGCTTTGCAGCCACGACACGTGTTCACGGGTGACGGTGCGCTGGATACCCACGCCGCCGCACACGATGACCGTGTCCAGGACCGGGGCTTTGTGCATGGAGGCATCGGGGGTGATTTGCAGACCGTCGCTGGCCCAGACCTGATTGCCATCGACACTCAGGGTGGTCCAGCGATACAGCTCGCGGCCGGACAGCTGATTGGCCATGCGCAGCGGCTCAACGGCCGAAGCCAGGGAAATCAGCGTGAAATTGTCCAGCAGCAAAAAGCCGATGGATTGAGGCGCACGGTTCTGGGGTTGGGCCCCTGAGTTGAACGACGTCATCGCGGTATCTCCTCACACAAAGCGGGTGATGGCCTCAGGCGAGGCTCTTGTTATTGCGCCTCGCTCCGGTGCAGAGAAAGGCTTTGAATGGATAGAGCAAATGCCATGCCTAAAATTGAATGGCCATTCAATAACTCCTGAAAGCGACCTCATGACGCGTCTATATAAGCCCACGCAGGAAGTGCGGGATATGGCCCGAATCGGGTGCCGGAGCGAGCCGGCTCGGGGGGTGTGAGCAGTTCGGTAGCACTTGTGGGAAGGCGCTTTCAGCACATAGGAAAAGTCTGTCACCACAGGCACAACTGACGGGTGGTCGAGGGCGAAATCGTTCGAGGGCTACTTATCTGTTTGCGACGCGCTAAAAGGTGGCGGATTTGGTTTGAGTGTTCACTTTGTGAGCAGTGTTGAGTGGACCACCGCTATCGGGAGCAAGCCCCCTCCCACACTGACGGTGTTCACAAGTTCAGATGTGGGAGGGGGCTTGCTCCCGATGCAGACAACTCGGTCTCAGCACTCCACCGCGCTGACCGCCAACCCGCCCCGCGAGGTCTCCTTGTACTTGTCGTGCATGTCCGCGCCGGTATCGCGCATGGTGCGGATCACCCGGTCCAGGGAGATAAAGTGCTGGCCGTCGCCGCGCAGGGCCATCTGCGCGGCGTTGATCGCCTTGACCGCGGCAATCGCATTGCGCTCGATGCACGGCACTTGCACCAACCCGCCCACCGGGTCGCAGGTCAGGCCGAGGTTATGTTCAAGACCGATTTCGGCGGCGTTGCACAACTGCTCCGGCGTGGCGCCAAGGATCTCGGCAAGCCCCGCAGCGGCCATGGCGCAGGCGGAACCCACTTCGCCCTGGCAGCCCACTTCGGCGCCTGAAATCGAGGCATTTTTCTTGCACAGGATGCCCACCGCCGCCGCACTGAGCAGGTAATCGACGACGTTGGCTTCGGTAACGTCGTCGCTGAATTTCATGAAGTAGTGCAGCACCGCCGGAATGATCCCCGCCGCGCCGTTGGTGGGCGCGGTGACCATGCGTCCGCCGGCGGCGTTTTCTTCGTTGACGGCCAGGGCGAACAGGTTGACCCACTCCATCGCGCTCAAGGTCGAGCCGATCACATTGGGCTTGTTCAATTCCTGCAGGCTGCGGTGCAACTTGGCCGCGCGACGGCGCACGTTCAGGCCGCCGGGCAGGATGCCTTCGTGCTTGAGGCCCTGTTCCACGCACGCTTGCATGGCGCGCCAGAGTTTCATCAGGCCACTGCGGATCTCATCTTCGGAGCGCCAGGTCTTTTCGTTGGCCAGCATCAATTCGGCGACGCGCAGGTTGTGGGTCTTGCACAACTGCAGCAGCTCCACCGCGCTGGAAAAATCATAGGGCAACTCGGTGCGGTCCATGTCGGCCACGCCGCTCCGGGCCTGGGCTTCATCGACGACGAAACCGCCGCCGACCGAGTAGTAAGTGTCGCGGTGCAACTCGCCGCCGTCGCCGTCCACCACCAGGGTCATAGCGTTGGGATGGAACGGCAGGTTTTCGTCGAGCAGGCGCATGTCCCGCGTCCACACGAACGGCACCGGCAGGCGCCCGTCCAGCAGCAGGGTCTCGGTTTCGCGCAGGGTGTGAATCCGCTGGCCGATCTGCGTCGGGTCGATCGCGTCCGGCCACTCGCCCATCAGCCCCATGATCGTGGCGGTGTCGCTGCCGTGGCCGATGCCGGTGGCCGACAACGAGCCATACAGCTGAACTTCGACGCGCCTGACTTGTTCCAACACTCCACGTTCACGCAATGTTTGAACGAACAACGCCGCGGCGCGCATGGGGCCGACGGTGTGAGAACTCGAAGGCCCGATGCCGATCTTGAACAGGTCGAAAACACTGATAGCCATTGCGGTACAACTCCTCGATAAGCACGGCCAGGCTTGAACGAGGTGCTACGCTCAGATCGCCCAGATGGCGGCATCATCAAGCTTTTCCTGCCGCGTACGGCGTCTCACACCGACGCACCCATGCTCATCCGCGTCGCGGCCGTGCGATCGAATTTTCTGGGCGTTTTTAGCGGTGCAGAGGGGCAAAAACCCGGGTTTTTCTGCAGGAAAAATCTGTAAGCGACGTCACCGACACTGGATACGACCCTGCCTGTACTGGATACGACGCCCCCTGTAGGCGTCAGATTTTCGCTGGTACATGATCAGTCTCGACTCGTTTGCAAGGCACCGTGCCAGAGCTGTTGTCGCATGCTCCAACCGCAACCCTTATAAAGCGCGGCAAATGCCGCCAGAAAAAACACAGGAGTCTACCCAAATGAAAGGTTCACCCTCGTTGTTGTTGGCCGCCATGCTGAGTCTGCCAGTCCTGGCGCACGCTGCAGAACCGGCACAATGTCAGACCGTCAACTTCTCCGATGTCGGCTGGACCGACATCACCGTCACCACCGCGACCACCAGCGAAATCCTCAAGGGCCTTGGCTACAAGCCGCGCACCACGATGATTTCGGTACCGGTGACTTACAAGTCCCTGGCCGACGGCAAGAACATGGACATCTTCCTCGGCAACTGGATGCCGACCATGGAAAACGACATCAAGCCGTACCGCGATGCCGGCACCGTGGAAACCGTGCGCGCCAACCTGGAGAACGCCAAGTACACCCTGGCGGTCCCTGAAGCGCTGTACAACAAAGGTCTGAAAGACTTCGCCGATATCGCCAAATTCAAGGACGAGCTGGGCGGCAAGATCTACGGTATCGAGCCGGGTAACGACGGCAACCGCACCATCCAGACCCTGATCGACAAAGACGCCTTCGGCCTGAAAACCGCCGGCTTCAAAGTGGTCGAATCCAGCGAAGCCGGGATGCTCTCGCAGGTGGAACGCGCGACCAAGCGCGACCAGGCCATCGTGTTCCTCGGCTGGGAACCGCACCCGATGAACACCCGCTTCAAGATGAAGTACCTGACCGGCGGTGACGACTCGTTCGGCCCCAACTACGGCCAGGCCACCATCTACACCAACGTGCGCAAGGGCTATACCCAGGAGTGCAGCAACGTCGGCCAGTTGCTGAAAAACCTGTCGTTCACCCTGAACATGGAAAGCACGCTGATGGGTAACGTCCTGGACGACAAGATGAAACCCGACGCCGCCGCCAAGGCCTGGCTGAAAAAGAACCCGCAAGTGCTCGACACCTGGCTCGCCGGTGTCACCACCGTCGATGGCAAACCAGGCCTGGAGGCCGTCAAAGCTTACCTCGCCAAGTAATCCCTGCTGACCCCGGGCTGGTGCGCTGGCCCGGGATGTTTTCCCCTTCGCATGTGGACATTCACTACCATGCTGACTGAACAGAAAATCCCACTAGGCCAGTACATCGCTGCCTTCGTCGAATGGTTGACCCAACACGGTGCCAACTACTTCGACGCAATCGCATCGACACTGGAAACGATGATCCACGGCGTGACGTTCGCGCTGACCTGGTTCAATCCGCTGGCATTGATCGGTCTGATTGCGCTGCTGGCTCACTTCATTCAACGCAAATGGGGCCTGACCGTTTTTGTCATCGCCTCCTTCCTGCTGATCCTGAACCTGGGGTACTGGCAGGAAACCATGGAAACCCTCGCGCAGGTGTTGTTCGCCACCCTGGTCTGCGTGGTCATCGGCGTGCCGCTGGGCATTGTTGCCGCGCACAAACCGCTGTTCTATACCATGATGCGGCCGGTACTCGATCTGATGCAGACCGTGCCGACCTTCGTCTACCTCATCCCTACCCTGACCCTCTTCGGGCTGGGTGTGGTGCCTGGTTTGATCTCCACGGTGGTGTTCGCGATTGCCGCGCCCATCCGCCTGACCTACCTGGGTATCCGCGATGTACCGCAAGAGTTGATGGACGCCGGCAAAGCCTTCGGCTGCTCGCGCCGTCAGTTGCTCTCGCGCATTGAACTGCCCCACGCCATGCCGAGCATTGCCGCCGGCATTACCCAATGCATCATGCTGTCGTTGTCGATGGTGGTGATCGCCGCCCTGGTGGGCGCCGACGGCCTCGGCAAACCCGTGGTCAACGCGCTGAACACCGCCGACATCGCCCTGGGCTTCGAAGCCGGCCTGGCGATCGTGTTGCTGGCCATCATGCTCGACCGCATCTGCAAACAACCCGACGCCAAAGTAGGGGGTGATGCATGAGCATTATCCGATTCGACAATGTCGATGTGATCTTCTCCAAAGACCCGCGCGAAGCGCTCAAGCTGCTGGACCAGGGCATGAGCCGTAACGAGATCCTGAAAAAGACCGGGCAGATCGTCGGCGTGGAAAAAGCCAGCCTGGATGTGGAGAAAGGCGAGATCTGCGTGCTGATGGGCCTCTCCGGCTCCGGCAAGTCGAGCCTGCTGCGCTGCATCAACGGCCTCAATACCGTCAGCCGTGGCCAACTGTTCGTCGAGCATGAGGGGCGCCAGATCGACATCGCCTCCTGCACCCCCGCCGAGCTGAAAATGATGCGCACCAAACGCATCGCCATGGTGTTCCAGAAGTTCGCCCTGATGCCCTGGCTGACGGTGCGCGAAAACATCAGCTTCGGCCTCGAGATGCAGGGCCGCCCGGAGAAAGACCGGCGCAAGCTGGTGGATGAAAAACTCGAGCTGGTGGGCCTGACCCAGTGGCGCAACAAGAAGCCCGACGAACTCTCCGGCGGCATGCAGCAGCGCGTCGGCCTGGCCCGCGCCCTGGCGATGGATGCCGACATCCTGCTGATGGACGAACCCTTCTCCGCCCTCGACCCGCTGATCCGCCAGGGCCTGCAGGACGAGTTGCTGGAGCTGCAACGCAAGCTGAGCAAGACCATCGTGTTCGTCAGCCACGACCTCGACGAAGCCCTCAAGCTCGGCAGCCGCATCGCGATCATGAAAGACGGCAAGATCATCCAGTACAGCGTGCCGGAAGAGATCGTGCTGAACCCGGCGGATGACTATGTGCGCACCTTCGTCGCCCACACCAA
Organism: Pseudomonas sp. MPB23; assembly: GCF_046605395.1. Classification (NCBI taxonomy): domain Bacteria; kingdom Pseudomonadati; phylum Pseudomonadota; class Gammaproteobacteria; order Pseudomonadales; family Pseudomonadaceae; genus Pseudomonas; species Pseudomonas sp. MPB23. The sequence continues at coordinate 1,526,366 of NZ_CP176771.1, forward strand.
CCCGCTGAACGTACTGTGCGGCCGCAGCCTGATGCGCACCCTGGACAACTGCAAACGCATCAACGGTTCGGTGTGCCTCGACCCGGGCAACGACTCGTGGCTGGACCTGGCCGAAGGCAACACCTTCCAGGGCGCACGCCAGAATGGCGCGGTGATGAATGTGCAGAACTGGGCACCGGGGCAACCGGTGGAAGGCTTGGGCCGCGTACCGACACTGGTGGACTCCAATATCGGCATGCGCGATGCGTTGCAGATCCGTTACCAGACCGGCAACAAGCTGGTGTTGCAGGACAACAACCGGGTGGTCGGGATTCTCGGCGACAGTGAGCTCTACCACGCCCTGCTGGGCAAGAACCTGGGCTGATTCAGCCGACATGCAAACGCCGCGATCCTCGCGGCGTTTTGTTTTACCGCCATTGCCTCTCTTCCCTCTCGACGTACGCACCGCCGAGCACGGCCGGCACCTCCAGGCTGTAAGCGCGCAAGACACAAGGCACCGGATACCCCGCTTCATGGATTTTTTCGGCAGTCGACGGACGGGTGTTATAAAGGCACCCCGAAAATACCTGCCCCATAAAAGTCGGTAACACGCCTTGAAGTGGCCTGTTCCAAGGGTTTTCGCAGGTGTCAGACGTCGCTGCCCACCGACAGCAAATGCCCGTAGGTCGTGACTGTCTGCCGCTCGACTCACTTTTTATTGATTGAACGTTCAATCAAAACAAAATAGACTGGCCTTCACGTCGACGAACGTTCATCGCCCGTCGTCAGGCCCAAGGAGAGGTGCTACATGCCCAAGGTCGGTATGCAACCCATACGCCGCCAACAATTGATCGAAGCCACGTTGACGGCCATCGATCAGGTCGGAATGGGGGATGCAAGTATTGCGCTGATCGCCCGTTTGGCCGGTGTCTCGAACGGCATCATCAGCCACTACTTCAAGGACAAGAACGGCCTGATCGCCGCGACGATGCGCTACCTGATGAACGTGCTGATCGAGAACGTCCACGAGCGTCGGCAAGCCTTGAAGGACGACAGCCCACGGGCACACCTTCAAGTGATCATCGGCGGCAACTTCGACGCCAGCCAGGTCAACGGCCCGGCAATGAAAACCTGGCTGGCCTTCTGGGCCACCAGCATGCACCACCCGTCACTGCACAGGTTGCAGCGGATCAACGATCACCGCCTGTATTCCAACCTGTGCTGCCAGTTCCGCCGTGTACTGCCGCTGCCTGACGCACGCAGCGCGGCCCGGGGCCTGGCGGCGTTGATCGACGGTTTGTGGTTACGCGGCGCCCTGTCGGGAGATGCGTTCGACACGGCGCAGGCGCAACGGATCGCGTACGAATACATGGATTTCCAATTGGCCAAGCAGGCGAGTTAGAGCCGGCATAACCGCTCAACTCCCGAACCGTGCCAACCACTTATGCACTTGCGAGGACTTTATGGCCCGTTTCGAACTGCAAAAACTCTACATTGACGGCGGCTACAGCGACGCTGGCAGCAATGCCACCTTCGAAGCCATCAACCCGGCCAACGGGGAAGTCCTCGCCCACGTACAACGCGCAACGTTCGATGACGTTGAGCGCGCCGTGGTCAGTGCCGAAAAAGGCCAGAAAATCTGGGCGGCCATGACCGCCATGGAGCGTTCGCGCATCCTGCGTCGCGCCGTCGACATCCTGCGCGAGCGCAACGATGAACTGGCCGCCCTGGAAACCCTGGACACCGGTAAATCGTTCTCCGAAACCAAGTACGTCGACATCGTCACCGGTGCCGACGTGCTCGAATACTACGCAGGCCTGGTGCCCGCCATCGAAGGCGAGCAGATCCCGCTGCGCGACACCTCATTCGTCTACACCCGCCGCGAGCCGCTGGGCGTGGTCGCCGGTATCGGCGCGTGGAACTACCCGATCCAGATCGCCCTGTGGAAATCCGCACCGGCCCTGGCCGCCGGCAACGCGATGATCTTCAAGCCCAGCGAAGTCACCTCGCTGACCACCCTGAAACTGGCCGAGATCTACACCGAAGCCGGCGTGCCAGCCGGCGTGTTCAACGTACTGACCGGCAGCGGCCGTGAAGTCGGCACCTGGCTGACCGAACACCCGCGCATCGAGAAAGTCTCGTTCACCGGCGGCACCGACACCGGCAAGAAAGTCATGGCCAGCGCTTCGAGCTCTTCGCTCAAGGAAGTGACCATGGAACTGGGCGGCAAGTCGCCGCTGATCGTGTTCGAAGACGCCGACCTCGATCGCGCCGCCGACATCGCGATGATGGCCAACTTCTACAGCTCCGGTCAGGTCTGCACCAACGGCACGCGCGTGTTCGTGCCCAAGCACCTGCAAGCGGCCTTTGAAGCCAAGATCGCCGAGCGCGTGGCACGCATCCGCATCGGCGACCCGCAGGACGACAACACCAACTTCGGCCCGCTGGTCAGCTTTGCCCACATGGAAAGCGTGCTCGGCTACATCGCTAAAGGTAAGGCTGAAGGGGCTCGTGTGCTGTGCGGCGGCGAACGCCTGACCGACGGCGACTTCGCCAAAGGCGCCTTTGTGGCCCCGACCGTGTTCACCGACTGCACCGACGAAATGACCATCGTCCGTGAAGAAATCTTCGGCCCGGTGATGAGCCTCCTCACCTACGAGACCGAAGAAGAAGTGATCCGCCGCGCCAACGACACCGACTTCGGCCTCGCCGCTGGCCTGGTGACCAAAGACCTGAACCGCGCCCACCGCGTGATTCATCAACTGGAAGCGGGCATCTGCTGGATCAACGCCTGGGGCGAATCCGACGCAAAAATGCCGGTCGGTGGCTACAAGCAATCCGGTGTGGGCCGTGAAAACGGGATCAGCTCGCTGAACAACTTCACCCGCATCAAATCGGTACAGGTCGAGTTGGGCGATTACGCCTCGGTGTTCTAAAGCCGAGCCTTGCGTTGCCTGTGAGGCCGCTATCGGGAGCAAGCCCCCTCCCACCTTTGAAGGTATTCACAATTCAAATGTGGGAGGGGGCTTGCCCCCGATGAGGCCCGACCTGACCACACTTCAAAGAGGGTGCATTTATGTCCCAAGAATACGATTACATCATTGTGGGTGCCGGCTCTGCCGGTAACACCCTGGCGACCCGTCTGACCGAAGACGAAGGCGTCACCGTCCTGCTGCTCGAAGCCGGCGGCCCGGATTACCGTCTCGACTTCCGCACCCAAATGCCCGCCGCCCTGGCGTTCCCACTGCAAGGCCGGCGCTACAACTGGGCCTACGAGACCGATCCAGAGCCCCACATGGACGGCCGCCGGATGGAATGCGGGCGCGGCAAGGGCCTGGGCGGCTCCTCGCTGATCAACGGCATGTGCTACATCCGTGGCAACGCCCTGGACTACGACAACTGGTCGAAATTGCCCGGCCTGGAAGACTGGACCTACCTCGACTGCCTGCCGTATTTCCGCAAGGCCGAAACCCGCGACATCGGCCCCAACGACTACCACGGCGGCGACGGCCCGGTCAGCGTGACCACGCCCAAGGCCGGCAACAACCCGCTGTTCCACGCCATGGTCGAAGCCGGCGTGCAGGCCGGTTACCCGCGTACAGAAGACTTGAACGGCTACCAACAGGAAGGCTTCGGCCCGATGGACCGTACCGTCACGCCAAACGGCCGTCGCGCCAGCACCGCACGCGGTTACCTGGACACGGCGAAAAAGCGTTCGACGCTGACCATCGTCACCCACGCCCTCACCGACAAAGTGCTGTTTGAAGGCAAGCGTGCGGTCGGTGTGCGTTACCTGATCGGCGCCGCCGAAGAACGCATCGAAGCCCGCGCCCGTAAAGAAGTGCTGGTGTGCAGCGGCGCCATCGCTTCGCCGCAACTGCTGCAACGCTCCGGCGTCGGCCCGGCCAAATTGCTGGAAAGCCTCGACATCCCGGTGGTCCACGACCTGCCCGGCGTCGGCGAAAACCTGCAGGACCACCTTGAGCTGTACCTGCAATATGCGTGCACCCAACCAGTGTCGCTGTACCCCTCGCTGCTCTGGTACAACCAGCCGGCGATCGGTGCCGAATGGCTGTTCAACGGCACCGGCATCGGCGCCAGCAACCAGTTCGAGGCGGGCGGTTTTATCCGTACCCGGGAAGACTTCGATTGGCCGAACATCCAGTACCACTTCCTGCCGGTGGCGATTAACTACAACGGCAGCAACGGCGTGAAAGAACATGGCTTCCAGGCACACATGGGCTCCATGCGTTCGCCGAGCCGTGGTCGCGTTCACCTGAAGTCGAAGAACCCACGGGACTACCCGAGCATCCTCTTCAACTACATGGCCACCGAGCAGGACTGGCAGGAATTTCGCGACGGCATCCGCCTGACCCGCGAAATCATGCAGCAGCCGGCGCTGGACCCATTCCGTGGCCGCGAAATCAGCCCCGGCATCGAGGTGCAGACCGACGAGCAACTGGACCAGTTCATCCGCGAGCACGCCGAAACCGCGTTCCACCCGTCCTGCTCGTGCAAGATGGGCACCGACGCCATGGCCGTGGTGGATGGCGAAGGCCGCGTGCATGGCATGCAAGGCCTGCGGGTGGTCGATGCGTCGATCATGCCGATCATCACCACCGGCAACCTGAACGCGCCGACGATCATGATCGCCGAGAAAATCGCCGACAAGATCCGTGGCCGCCAACCGCTGCCGCGCAGCACCGCCGACTACTACGTGGCCGGCGATGCGCCAGTGCGGGGCAAGCCGTTGCGGGAAATTGTGCAGTAGCTGAAACACCGTGGCGTCTGTATCGGGAGCAAGCCCCCTCCCACATGTGACCGCTTTCTCATGTTGGAACTCGGTCAAATGTGGGAGGGGGCTTGCTCCCGATAGCGCCCGAACAAACACCACAAAACCCCCTCCCTTGATCAGCTTCCAGCCCAGGCCTACTCTGTTCGCCTGCCCGCCGAGCCGCTCACAAGGAAGGCCCCATGTTCGACCACCACACAACCCTCAAAAAACACTTCGCTGCCCTGCGCACCACCGCCGATTTCTTCTCCCTGCGCTACGTGCGCGAGTCCGGCCATTACCTCTCGGTGCGCAAGAACGTCGCCGCACCGCCGCACCTGAACCACGACGAAGGCGCCATGCTCACCGTGCGCGTCAACGGTGTCGAAGCCTACGCCGCGACCCACGACCTTTCCCTGCCCGGCCTGCAAGCCGCGCTTGAGCGTGCCGAACAGCAGGCACGCCTGATAAAACCCCACGCCCTGCTCGACCTGCGCGACCAACACGTGTCCAGCGACGTCGCCGACTACCTGTCGCCTGACCTTGAGCAAGCCTTCCCGTCCTTGAGCGACTGCTACCAATTGCTCGGCGATGAATCCGCGTCCGTGCCCCGGGACGAGCGCCTGGTGAGCTGGGAAGTCAGCCTCGGCCTGACCCACGTCGAGCAGATCTACCTCAACAGCGCCGGCGCCGAATTGCGCCAGGCCCAACGCTTCGTGTTCCCCGGCGTCAACGTCACCGCCTACGACGGCAACGACAGCCAGTCGCGCACCCTCGGCGGTAGCAACTTCGGCCAGCAAGGCGGGTTTGACGTGATCGAGCGCTTCGGCCTGGTCGGCGCCGCGCCACGCATCGCCGACGAAGCCCTGCAACTGCTGCTGGCGCCGAACACGCCCCATGGCCCGCGCGACCTGCTGTTGATGCCCGACCAGATGATCCTGCAGATCCACGAATCCATCGGCCATCCGCTGGAACTCGACCGCATCCTCGGCGACGAGCGCAATTACGCCGGCACCAGTTTTGTGAAGGCCAGCGACTTCGGTCACCTGCAATACGGCTCGCCGCTGCTCAACGTGACCTTCGACCCGGACATCCCCGAACAACTGGCCAGCTACGCCCATGACGACGATGGCACTGCCGCCAGCAAGCAATTCCTGATTCGCGAAGGGCTGCTGCTCAAGCCGCTGGGCGGCGCGTTGTCGCAATTTCGCGCGGGCATGAGCGGCGTGGCCAACAGCCGCGCCAGCAGTTGGAACCGCCCGCCGATCGACCGCATGGCCAACCTGAACATCGAGGCCGGCGACCAGAACCTGGCGCAGCTGATCGGCGGCATCGAACACGGCATCCTCATGTCCACCAACCGCTCGTGGTCGATTGATGACGCGCGCAATAAATTCCAGTTCGGCTGTGAATGGGGCCAGTTGATCGAACACGGCGAGCTCAAGGGCGTGGTAAAAAACCCCAACTACCGGGCGATTTCCGCGCAGTTCTGGCGCAACCTCAGCGCCGTGGGCGACGCCAGCACCTTCCAGGTACTGGGCACACCGAACTGCGGCAAGGGTGAACCTAACCAAGTGATCCGCGTCGGCCACGCCTCGCCGGCCTGTGTGTTCAGCAACGTTGACGTATTCGGAGGAGATGCCTGATGAACAACTTCAAGGCATTGGTGCAGTGGCTCAATCAAGCCATCACCGACAAGGAACACTTTCACCTGGGCTACGCCGCCGAGTCGTCCGAGTTCGTGCGCTTCAACCACGCCAAGGTGCGTCAGGCCGGGCAGGTGCAGCAGGCCAGCCTCACGCTGAAACTGATCGACGATGGCCGGCATGCCGACCTCGACATCACCCTGGCCGGCGAACCGGAACTGGACCGCCAGCGCCTCGCCGACGGCCTGCGGCAACTGCGCGAAACCCTGCCGCTGCTGCCCAGCGATCCGTACCTGCTGCTCAACCACACCGCGTGGCAAAGCCACGACGAACAGGCCCGCCCGCTGCCAGCGCTGGCCCATGTGCTGGAAGAGATCAGCCAAGCCGCGGCCGGGGTCGACCTCGTGGGTTTCTACGCCGCCGGGCCGATCAGCCGTGGCTTCGCCAGTTCGGACGGCGCGTTCGGCTGGCACCAGGCCAACAGCTTCAACTTCGATTTCAGCCTGTTCCATGCCAATGGCGAAGCGGTGAAAGCCAGCTATGCCGGGCATGAATGGAACAGCGCCGAGTTCGCCCGCCGCGTCCAGCAGGCCCGCGAACAACTGGAGTTCCTCGGCCGCCCGCTGCACACGCTGGCGCCCGGCGAGTACCGCGCCTACCTGGCGCCGGCCGCGCTGGAAGAGATCATCAGCCTCATCACCTGGGGCGGTTTTTCCGCCCAGGCCATCGCCAGCAAGGGCAGCGCGCTGCAACGGCTGTACGCCGGTGAGCAATCGCTGAGCCCGTTGGTGACGGTGGACGAACAGATCAGCGGCTCCCTGAGCCCGGCGTTCTCCGCCGAAGGCTACCCGCGTGGCGATGTCATGCTGATCAAGGCCGGCCAGGCCGAGGGCCAGTTGATCAACTCGCGCAGCGCCGCCGAATACGGCCTGAGCACCAACGGCGCCAGCGGCGACGAAGCCCCCAGCGCCCTGCAGATGGCGGCGGGCACCTTGGCCCAGGCCGATATCCTCAAGCAGTTGGGCACCGGGTTGTACATCAGCAACCTGTGGTACCTGAACTACTCCGACCTGCCGGCGGCGCGCCTGACCGGCATGACGCGCTTTGCCACGTTCTGGGTGGAAGACGGCGAAATCAAGGCGCCGGTCAGCACCATGCGCTTCGACGACAGCGTCTACCAACTGCTCGGTTCGCAGCTGGAAGCCCTGACCGCCGAGCGCGAACTGCTGCTGTCGGCCAGCACCTACAGCCAACGCAACACCGCATCCAACCTGTTGCCGGGCGCCCTGGTCAAACGCCTGACCCTGACCCTGTAACCACAAACACAACCACAATCCCTGTGGGAGGGTGCTTGCTCCCTCCCACAGGGTTCTGTATTGATTTCAGACATCTCTATTTCGGCCCTTCCGACAGAAAACCCTCTTCATCCCAGTCAGCGCGGGCGGTCTGTTGTCGTCTGCAAAAAACCTCGTTATAACGGTTGGTGGCACCCCGCCACCCCCACCCACGAGAGCATGACCTTGCCCGGGAAGGGCAAGCTGGAGCGTTGACATGAACCATGGAAGTTTTGTCATTGAAAAGCTGTTCAAGCACTACAACGTCCACGTAGAGCAGCTAGGTTCCGATCCGCACAAGAAAACGGTACTGATGGTCAACGGCGCGCTGTCCACCACGCGCTCCTTCGCCCGCACCAGTAAATGCCTGGCCGAGCATTTCAATGTGCTGCTGTTCGACTTGCCGTTCTCCGGCTATTCGCGCGAACACAACACCGATCTGGACCTGGTGACCAAGGACGACGAGGTCCAGATCCTGCGCGCCCTGGTCGAGCGCTTCCAGGTCAACCACCTGGTGTCGGCCTCGTGGGGCGGCATCTCCACGCTGTTGACCCTGGCGCACAACCCGCCGTCGATCGAAAGCTCGGTGGTGATGGCCCTGGCGCCCAACCTCAACCCGGCGATGCTTGAGTATGTGGAGCGCGTGCGCGTGTTGATCGAGGCCGACGACAAATCCGCCGTCGGCCACTTGCTCAACGAAACGGTGGGCAAGTACCTCTCGCCGCGCCTCAAGCGCAACAACCATCGGCACCTGTCGAACATGGCCACCACCGAATACCGCCAGGCGCGCTTTCATATCCACCAGGTCCTGGCCTTGGGCGACGGCAATTACCTGCCGGCACTCACGCGGATTGAAACCCCGGTGCATTTCCTCAATGGCACGCTCGACGAATACACCCCGGCCGCCGATGCCCGACTGTTCAAGGACTATGTGCGCCGCAGCAGCTTTGCCGTGGCCGAACACACCGGGCATTTGCTCGACCTGGAGTCCCGCGAGGCGGCCCTGGCGGTGCACCGTGCGCTGTTGGATTTCCTGGTGGGCAAGCACGCGGTGTTGTCGGATCTAGACGAACCGCCAGTGGGAAAAATCGCGGCAAATGGCGCATAATCGCCGACACATAGCCTGCTAACAAAAAGGTCCTCTATGCCCAATCCCGTCCAGCTCGATGCCAAGACCGCCCGCTGGCTCCCCTGGGTGGTCGCGATTGCCTTCTTCATGCAGTCCCTGGACGGGACGATTCTCAACACGGCCTTGCCGGCCATGGCCCAGGACCTCGCGGAAAACCCGCTGCGCATGCAAGGGGTGGTGATCGCCTACATGCTCACCGTCGCCCTGCTGATCCCGGCCTCGGGCTGGATCGCCGACCGCTTCGGCACCAAGCGGATTTTCTTCGGCGCGATCATGCTGTTCAGCATCGGCTCGCTGCTATGCGCGCTGTCCAGCAGCCTGACCATGCTGGTCGGCGCGCGGGTGGTCCAGGGCCTGGGCGGCGCGTTGATGCTGCCGGTGGGCCGGCTCGTGGTCCTGCGTGCGTATCCCCGCTCCGAACTGGTGCGGATCATGGGTTTCATCACCATCCCCGGCCTGCTCGGCCCCTTGCTCGGCCCGACCATGGGCGGCTGGATGGTGCAATACCTGACCTGGCACTGGATCTTCCTGATTAATCTGCCGGTGGGCATGATCGGCTGCTATGCGGTGTGGAAGCTGATCCCCGACCTGCGCGGCAGCGAGCGCACGCGTTTCGATGGCGTCGGCTTCCTGCTGTTCGGCGCGGCGATGGTGCTGATCACCATCGCCATGGAAGGCCTGGGCGAACTGCACCTGCCGCACCTGCGGGTGATGTTGCTGCTGTTCGGCGGGCTGGCGTGCCTGGCGGCGTACTGGCTGCGGGCCGGGCATATCGACAACCCGCTGTTTTCACCCACGCTGTTCAAGACCCGCACCTTCGCGGTGGGCATCCTCGGCAACCTGTTCGCGCGCCTGGGCAGCGGCGCCCTGCCGTTCCTGGTGCCGTTGCTGCTGCAAGTGGCCCTGGGCTATTCGCCGTCCCAGGCCGGGATGAGCATGCTGCCCCTGGCGGCGGCGGCGATGGTGGCCAAGTCGGTGGCGCGACCGCTGATCGAACGCCTCGGCTACCGCGTGGTGCTGACCGGCAACACCCTGGCCCTGGGCCTGATGCTGGCCAGCATGGGCCTGGTCAGCGAACAGACGCCCTACCCGCTGCTGCTGGCCATGCTGGCGGTGCTGGGGGCGATCAATTCACTGCAATTTACCGCGATGAACACCGTCACCCTGATCGATCTCGACGACGCCCAGGCCAGCAGCGGCAACAGTTTGCTCTCGGTGGTCGCGCAGTTGTCCCTGAGCCTGGGTGTGGCCTGCGCCGGCGCATTGCTCGGCGGCTTCACCGCCGAAAGCGGCAACGACGGCGTGAGCACGGTGCTCGGCGCCTTCCAACTGACCTTCCTCACCGTGGGCATCATGGCGATGCTGGCGGCGGCGATCTTCCTGCAACTGTCGCCAAAAGACGGCAAACGCACGGTCAGCCGCGAACACGACATCGAGCACTAGCCGGCGTCTCGTCGAGAACTTGCAAGGAAAGTCCCACGGGGCTGGTACACTGCGCGACATTTTGTTTTGCAGAGCCAGTCCCGTGACTACCATCGCCACCGCTTTTAATACTTTGCCGCTCTCCGCCGCCATGCTGGCTAACCTCGACTCGCTGGGTTATGTCGAGATGACGCAGATCCAGGCGCAAAGCTTGCCGGTGATCCTCAAAGGGCTGGACCTGATTGCCCAGGCCAAGACCGGCAGCGGCAAGACTGCCGCGTTCGGCATCGGCCTGTTGAACCCGATCAACCCGCGCTACTTCGGCTGCCAGGCCCTGGTGATGTGCCCGACCCGTGAGCTGGCCGACCAGGTCGCCAAGGAAATCCGCCGCCTGGCCCGTGCCGAAGACAACATCAAGGTGCTGACCCTGTGCGGCGGCGTGTCCCTCGGGCCGCAGATCGCTTCCCTGGAACACGGCGCCCACGTCATCGTCGGCACCCCGGGCCGTATCCAGCAACACCTGCGCAAAGGTTCGCTGGTGCTGGACGGCTTGAACACGCTGATCCTCGACGAAGCCGACCGCATGCTCGACATGGGCTTCTACGACGCCATCGAAGACATCATCAGCAAGACCCCGGCCCGCCGCCAGACCCTGCTGTTCTCGGCCACCTACCCGGTGAGCATCAAGCAGCTTGCGTCCAAGTTCATGCGCGCGCCGCAGCAAGTGAAGGCCGAAGCGTTCCACTCCGACGACCAGATCGAGCAGCGTTTCTACGAGATCTCCCCGGAAGAACGCATGGACGCGGTGACCAAGGTGCTCGCGCACTTCCGCCCGGCCTCGTGCGTGGCGTTCTGCTTCACCAAGCAGCAAGTGCAGGAAACCGTGGATCACCTGACTGCCAAGGGCATTTCCGCCGTCGGCCTGCATGGCGACCTGGAACAGCGCGACCGCGACCAGGTGCTGGCCATGTTCGCCAACCGCAGCACCTCGGTGCTGGTGGCCACTGACGTCGCCGCCCGTGGCCTGGACATCGACGCACTGGACATGGTGATCAACGTCGAACTGGCCCGCGACTCGGAAATCCACATCCACCGCGTCGGCCGTACCGGTCGCGCTGGCGAGACCGGCATCGCCATCAGCCTGGTGGCGCCGTCCGAAGCGCACCGCGCCCAGGCCATCGAGCAACTGCAGAAGTCGCCGCTGAACTGGGACCAACTGGACAACCTCAAGCCACAGAGCGGCGGCCCGCTGCTGCCGCAGATGAGCACCCTGTGCATCGCCGCCGGACGTAAAGACAAAGTGCGCCCGGGCGACATCCTCGGCGCGCTGACCGGTGAAGCCGGCATTCCAGGCGCCCAGGTCGGCAAGATCGCGATCTTCGACTTCCAGGCCTTCGTCGCCGTGGACCGCAGCGTCGCCAAGCAAGCGTTGCAGCGCCTGAACGACGGCAAGATCAAAGGCCGCTCGCTGCGCGTGCGCATCCTGTAACGATCTCCGACCGATATGGAGATCCCATGTGGAATGCGGTCAATGTGGGAGGGGGCTTGCTCCCGATAGCGATGTATCAGTCAGACATTTATCGACTGACTGACCGCAATCGGGAGCAAGCCCCCTCCCACATTTGCCTGTATTCCCAATCAGAATTTGTATGAGGACACCGTTTTGCGCTCGACCGAAGTTGTGATCATTGGCGCCGGCGCCGCAGGCCTGATGTGCGCGCTGACCGCCGCCGGGCGGGGGCGCAAGGTGATGCTGATCGACCACGCGAACAAAGCCGGCAAGAAGATCCTCATGTCCGGCGGTGGCCGCTGCAATTTCACCAATATGTACACCGAACCGGCGAATTTCCTCTCGCACAACGCGCACTTCTGCAAGTCCGCCCTGGCCCGCTATACCCAGTGGGATTTCATCGCGCTGGTGGCCAAGCACGGCGTGCCGTACCACGAAAAGAAACTCGGCCAGTTGTTCTGCGATAACAAATCCAGCGACATCCTCGGCATGCTGCTCGACGAGTGCATCCAGACCGGCGTGAGCCTGCACCTGGACACCTCGATCGAAACCATCGCCAGGCTCGACAGCGGCTACCAGTTGCAGACCACCCTGGGCGAGTTGCGCTGCGAATCCCTGGTGATCGCCACCGGCGGCCTGTCGATCCCGACCCTGGGCGCCACCGGCTTCGGTTATCAGGTGGCCAGGCAATTCGGCCACGAACTGCTGCCGACCCGCGCCGGGCTGGTGCCGTTCACCATCACCGACCAGCTCAAGGAACTGTGCGGCGAGTTGTCCGGTACTTCCGTGGATTGCCTGGTCAGCTGCAACGGCCAGAGCTTTCGCGAGAACATGCTGTTTACCCATCGCGGCCTGAGCGGGCCGGCGATTCTGCAGATTTCCTCCTACTGGGAACCCGGCGACACGGTGGAGATCAACCTGCTGCCCGACCACGACGCCCACACCTGGCTGCAACAGCAACAGGCCGAGCGGCCCAACAGCGAACTGAAAACCCTGCTGGGTGAAATCTTCACCAAGAAGATGGCCAACCTGCTGGCCGAAACCTGGTTCGTGTCCAAGCCGATGAAGCAATACACCCACGCCGAACTGGCCGACATCGCGCAAAAACTGGCGAGCTGGCACCTGGTGCCGGCGGGCACCGAAGGCTATCGCACCGCCGAAGTGACGCTGGGCGGGGTGGACACGCGGGAAGTGTCGTCCAAGACCATGGAATCGCTGAAAAGCCCGGGCTTGTACTTTATCGGCGAAGTGCTGGACGTGACCGGCCACCTGGGCGGGTTCAACTTCCAGTGGGCCTGGGCGTCGGGCTACGCCGCAGCGCAATATGTCTGAAGGATGTAGCGGGAATAAATTTCGCGCACCGATGTGATCGCCACGCTTGCCGTGGCGTCCTTGATAGCTCAATTTAGCCGCATCGTCCCGGAAGACTCCTGCCTTCATGTCATCGACCTCGTTCAACCAGTCCATGCGGCGCCTGTGGGCGCTGGATAAATTCAGTTACAGCGTTCGGGTCTTCATCGCCCTCACCGGCAGCATGGCGCTGTGCTGGTATCAGGATGAAATGACGCTGCTGATCCCGCTGTTCCTGGGGATTATCGCCAGCGCCCTGGCCGAGACCGATGACAGTTGGCAAGGCCGCCTCAATGCCCTGGCAGTGACGCTGGTGTGCTTCAGCATCGCCGCGCTGTCGGTGGAACTGCTGTTCCCTTACCCCTGGCTCTTCGCGATTGCCCTGGCCCTGGCCAGTTTCTGCCTGACCATGCTCGGTGCGTTGGGCGAACGCTATGGTGCGATTGCCTCGGCGACGCTGATCCTGTCGGTCTACACCATGATCGGCGTGGACCAGCGCGGTGGCGCCGTCACCGACTTCTGGCACGAGCCGTTGCTGCTGGTGGCCGGTGCCGCCTGGTACGGCGCGCTCTCGGTGCTGTGGCAGGTGTTGTTTTCCAACCAGCCGGTGCAGCAAAGCCTGGCGCGGTTGTTTCGCGAACTGGGGCGTTACCTCAAGCTCAAGTCATCGCTGTTCGAACCGATCCGCCAGTTGGACGTGGAAGGCCGTCGCCTGGAACTGGCCCAGCAAAACGGCCGGGTGGTGGCGGCGCTGAATGCGGCGAAGGAAATCATCCTGCACCGCGTCGGCAATGGTCGCCCCGGCTCGAAGGTCAGCCGCTACCTGAAGCTGTACTTTCTGGCCCAGGACATCCACGAACGCGCCAGTTCCTCCCACTATCCCTACAACGCCCTGGCCGAAGCCTTCTTCCACAGCGACGTGCTGTTCCGCTGCCAGCGCCTGCTGCGCCAGCAAGGCAAGGCCTGCCAGGACCTGGCCGAGTCGATCCAGTTGCGCCAGCCGTTCGTCTACGACGCCAGCTTCGCCGAAGCCTTGGGCGACCTGAACGCGTCCATGGAACACCTGCGCATCCAGAGCAACCCGGCCTGGCGCGGCCTGCTGCGCTCGTTGCGCGCCCTGGCGGCCAACCTGTCGACCCTCGACCGCCTGCTGGGCGACGCGAGCAACCCCGATGCCCTGGCCGACGCCACCGACAGCAACCTGCTGGACCGCGCCCCGCGCAATCTCAAGGAAATGTGGATGCGCCTGCGCACCCAACTCACGCCGACTTCGCTGCTGTTCCGCCACGCCTTGCGCCTGGCCCTGGCGCTGACCATCGGCTACGGCACCCTGCATGCCATCCACGCCTCCCAGGGTTACTGGATCATCCTCACCACCCTGTTCGTCTGCCAGCCCAACTACGGCGCCACGCGGCGCAAGCTCGGCCAGCGGATCATCGGCACCGCCATCGGCCTGACCGTGGCCTGGGCGCTGTTCGACCTGTTCCCCAGCCCTCTGGTGCAATCGATGTTCGCCATCGCCGCCGGCCTGGTGTTCTTTATCAACCGCACCACGCGCTACACCCTGGCCACGGCGGCGATCACCCTGATGGTGCTGTTCTGCTTCAACCAGGTGGGCGATGGCTACGGGCTGTTCCTGCCGCGCCTGTTCGACACGCTGATCGGCAGCCTGATCGCGGGCCTGACGGTGTTCCTGTTCCTGCCGGACTGGCAAGGCCGGCGCCTGAACAAAGTGCTGGCCAACACCCTGACCTGCAACAGCATCTACCTGCGCCAGATCATGCAGCAATATGCCGCCGGCAAGCGCGACGACCTGGCCTACCGCCTGGCCCGGCGCAACGCGCACAACGCCGACGCGGCGCTGTCCACCACCCTGGCGAACATGCTGATGGAGCCGGGGCACTTCCGTAAGGAAGCCGACGTGGGTTTCCGCTTTCTGGTGCTGTCCCACACGCTGCTCAGCTACTTGTCAGGCCTGGGCGCACACCGCGGCACCCAACTGCCGGCCGAGGTGCGCGAACACCTGATCGACGGCGCCGGCAATAGCCTCGCGGCGAGCATCGACGAAATCGCCATGGGGTTAGCGAACAAGCAACCGATCGCGATCCAGAGCGATGCCGAGGAAGCCCTGGCGGCCGACCTGGAGCAAATGCCGGATGAGATCGATGAAGGGCAGCGCCTGGTGCAGACGCAACTGGCGTTGATTGGTCGACAGTTGGGGCCGTTGCGGACGTTGGCGGCGCATTTGATCAAAGATACCGACGCTACCTGAGGCTTGCTGTCGCAAGCCACAGCAGGTCTCACATCCCATGCAACCGCATCAAGCGCTCATAACTGCCATCGACCTTCATCTTGGCAATCTCCCGATCAAACCCGGCGACAATCTGCGCATGCTCGGGGTTTTTCAGGCTGACCAGGATATGCAGGCTGTTTTCGCTCAATGCCTTGGGTAAAAACTCCACCGCATTGCGCACCCGCAGCGATTCGCGTGACAGGTAATAGCGCGCCACATACTCATCCTCCACGGTCAGTCGCACCCGTTGCGCCGCCAGCATGCGCACGGCCATGACGAAGTTGTGCACCGGGACTTTCTGCAACTGCGTATCTCCGTCGAACGCCGCCGAATAGGCATAACCGCGCACCACAGCGATGGGGTAATCGTGCAGTTGCTCAAGGTTCTGAAAGTCGATGGGGTCGTCGCGGCGCTTGATCAGGCGTACGCGGTTGAGCAGGTATTCACCGGAAAACTGCCCCAGGTGCGTACGCGCCTCGTCGTACCAGGCGTTGACCACCACGTCATAGCGCCCGTCACCCACGCCCATCAGCGCACGGGCCCAGGGCACCTGCTCGAATTCACTGGCATAACCCGCCCGGGCCAGGGCCGTGCTGACGATGTCCGTGGCCAAACCGCCATTGATCAAGGTGGCGTCGGTAAACGGTGGCCAGGCATCCGCTACCAGGCGCAGACGCTGGGCGAGCGCTGGCATCGCCAGCAACAACACTCCAAATAAAGCAACGGCACGAGAGAATCGCGGCATGCTCAAAATCCTTGGCAAGCAGGCGGTGGCCTTGGCTCAGGCGGCGCCTGAACTTCTAACAGTAGCTCAGATTACACAAAGAAACGGGGCGTGAACGCACTCAATAATGGCTAATTGATTTCATTGGCAACAATGGCTGATTTAGACAGCATTGCCCGCCACGCCTACTATCAGGAACAGGCATCTATGCGAGAACACACCATGACAGTCGATTGGGTCTGCAAACACCACAACGACCTCGGCAAAGAGCAGCTCTACGCCATTTTGCGCCTGCGCAACGAGGTCTTCGTCGTTGAGCAAAAATGCATCTATCAAGATATAGATGGGCAGGATCTGCTCGGCGACACCCATCACTTGATGGCCTGGAAGGACGATGAGCTGATGGCCTACCTGCGCCTGCTGGACCCGGACACCCAGGGCGGCGATGTGGTGGTCGGCCGGGTGATCGTCGCGCCGGTGGCAAGGGGCACCGGGCTGGGGCATCAACTGATGATCGAGGCACTCAAGCAAATTGACGATATCTGGCCGGACACGCCGATCTTCCTGTCCGCCCAGGCGCATTTGCAGGGGTATTACGCGCGGTATGGTTTCCGGGTGG
This sequence comes from Pseudomonas sp. MPB23, assembly GCF_046605395.1. NCBI lineage: Bacteria > Pseudomonadati > Pseudomonadota > Gammaproteobacteria > Pseudomonadales > Pseudomonadaceae > Pseudomonas > Pseudomonas sp. MPB23. The sequence goes on from NZ_CP176771.1 coordinate 1,543,143, forward strand.
CGGGTGAGGAATACCTGGAGGATGACATCCCCCATATAGGGATGCGGCGCGCCTGAGGATGCCATCGGGAGCAAGCCCCCTCCCACCTATAACCGCGTACATCCATTGGAACACGGTCGCATGTGGGAGGGGGCTTGCTCCCGATAGCGGCGGCCCAGCCACCGCTGAACTCAGGGGTAATCCAGAACCCGCTTGATCTGGCTGAGATTCGCCTCGATCCAACGCCGGTCAATCGCGCCCCACTCGCGAATCCGATAGCGCCCGGCATGGTTGCGCGCGCCGTCTTCCTGCTCGAACTCACAGACGATATCCAAGTCGGCCAATGCCGCAATCGTGTCCTGTGCGGTGCGCCGCGGCATGCCCGTGGCGTCGGTCAGCGCCGGGACGCTGCTGGCCTGCCCGCTGTCGATCAGGTAGGCCACGTACAGGCGGCGGTAGAAGCTGCTCTTGGTCTTGCTCACATCCATGGTCGGTCGCCTTGTGCGGTCAGGGTTTGCCCTGCAGGTCGCGATACGTGAGGTACACCCGCAGGTCGAATTCCACCTGATGGTAGCCGGGCATCATGTATTCGCAGAGTTTATAGAACGCCTTGTTGTGGTCCGACTCCTTGAAGTGCGCCAACTCGTGCACCACGATCATGCGCAGAAATTCCGGCGCCGCCTCTTTGAACAGAGCGGCGATACGAATCTCTTTCTTGGCTTTGAGGTTGCCGCCCTGAATCCTCGAAATCGTGGTGTGCAGGCCCAGGGCGCGGTGGGTCAGGTCCAGGCGGTTGTCGAACAGCACCTTGTCGATGGCCGGCGCATTACGCAGGTGTTCCTGTTTCAAGGCCAGGGCATAGGCGTACAACGCCTTGTCGCTCTGCACGGCATGACGTTCGGGGTAACGCTGCTCCAGGTAGGCGCCCAACTGGTCCTTGGCGATCAGTTGGCGCACTTGTTCCTGAAGGGCAGCGGGGTAAGCCTGGAGGTATTTCAGCGCGGTCATGGGGTCTGCAACAGGGTCTGGATGGGCGCCAGTGTAGCGAATTCAACGGACGCGGGCGCGCGACCAGTGCACCACGTCCTCGGCCATCAACGGCTGCGCCGCCCAGGGGCCCTGGATAAACGCGCAGCCATTGGCCTTGAGCCATTGAGCCTGTTCGGGGGTTTCCACGCCTTCGGCCACCACCAGCACCTCGAAATGCCCGCACAGTTCGATAATGCTGCGCGCCATCGCCGCGTCGCGCACCGAGCCCGGCAGGCATGCGACCAGTTGCGGGTCGAGCTTGAGGGTGTCGAAAGCCAGGTCGCGCAGATGCGCCAGGGAACACTGCCCACAGCCGAAATCATCCAGCGCGATACGCACCCCGATGCGGCGCAGCAGTTTGAGTTGCTTGGTGGCTTCTTCCAGGTTGTTCATCAGGCAGTCTTCGCTGATCGCCACCTCCAACTGCCGCGCCTGCAAGCCATATCGCTCGATGACCTGCTGCATCTGGTTGGCCAGGTTGGGCATATTGAACTGGCTGCTGCTCAGGCTCACGCTCAGCACCAGCTCATCATCGAAGGTGGTTTGCCAGGCCTGACGCTGGGCGGCGACCTGCTGGTAAATCCAGGCGCTCAGTTGACTGATCAGCCGCGCCTCTTCCAGCAACGGCAAAAACAGCCCCGGCGGTACATCGCCGACGCTCGGGTGCTGCCAGCGCAACAGCGCTTCGACGCCACGCAAGCGCCCGTCCACCAACGACACCTGCGGCTGGTACACCAGGGTGAAGTCCTTGTTGTCGATGGCCGTGCGTACGCTGTCTTCCAGCATCAGGCGCGAGCGGGCGCGACCGTTCATTTCCTGATCGTAATAGCGATATTGCTGACGGCCAGCGCGCTTGGCTTCGTACATCGCAATGTCAGCGGCGCGTAGCAGGCCATTGAGGTCCGAGCCGCAATCGGGAAACGTGGCGATGCCGATGCTGACGCCGAGCATCACATCCAAACCGTCAACCTGCTGGCAAATAGACACCCGTTCAATCAGCTCTTCCGAGATCTTTGCCGCCTGCTCCGGGAACTCCAGCTCCAGCAACGCGGTGAATTCATCGCCCCCCATGCGCCCGAGAATGTCATAGGAGCGCAGGCAACTCTGCAATTGCTCCGAGACCCAACGCAGCACCCGATCACCGGCGTCATGCCCGAGGGAATCGTTGACGCGCTTGAAGCCGTCGAGGTCCAGGTAGAGCAACACCAGGGACTGATCCGCCCGCTCGTTGCGCAGCAGGGTGCTCTCGACTGCCTGATGGAAACCGCGCCGGTTCAACAGCCCGGTCAGCGGGTCGGTGACCGCCTGGAACTCCAATTGCTGATGCAGGTGGCGCACCTCGGACATGTCCAGCACCGTCACCACCATGGCCTTCTGCTCGGCGGGCAATGGCGCGCAGGACATCGCCACCGGCACCTGCTGGCCACGGCCGGTACGCAGGATCGCATCGTGCAGGCGCCAGGTATCGCCCTGGCGGTAGCCTTCGTACATTTGCGAGTCCGGCCAGGCCGGCACATGGGGTTTTTGCAGGAACCCCAGGAATTCCTGGCCCTGCAACTCGTCGATCTTGGCATTGAGCAGGCGTGAAATCGCCGGGTTGGCGTACTCGATCACGCCCGCCTCACTCACCACCAGAATGCCTTCGGCGGCGTTATCCAGCACCGAGGCATTGAAGGCGCGGGCCGATTCGAGGTCATGACTCAGGCGCTGCAAGGCCCGGCGGTTGCGCTGCTGCTCCAGCAACGCCTGGACCTTGGGCTTGAGGATATGCGGGTCGAAGGGTTTGAACAGGTAATCGATAGCGCCGCTGGCATAACCTTCCAGCACGGCGGCCGGCGATTGGGCGTTGGCACTGAGAAAAATAATCGGCGTCATGCTTGTGCGCTGGCTGCCGCGCATCAGGCGAGCCACTTCAAAACCATCCATGCCGGGCATCTTCACATCGAGCAGGACCAGGTCGACTTCATGCACCAGCAACAACTCGAGGGCTTCCAGACCGGAGCCGGCGGTGACCACCTGCCAGTCATCGCGTTGCAAAAGCGCACGCATGCTGACCAGGTTTTCCGGGTAGTCATCGACGACCAGAAGAACCGAACCGCCATCGCCGTGGTGTGGAGCGCATTCCATGCTACGTCTCATCCTTAAGGAGCTGCCCCGGTCACTTCTAAGATAAAACCCGGATAGACACTGAGGGGTCACTCTAGCCTTGGATACCGTAAATCAGAAGTGACCTAAGTGCCATCATCGCGCCAAAGGATAGGAAGCCGACTAACGGTCAGCGTCTACAGCCCACGATTCACGGGAATCATGGCTTTTTGGCATTCCTTTGGCGCCAATAATTTGCCAGGCCTTCATTAACAAGCGAGTGACGACCGCCTATAAAGAACCTGTCTGGTCCAAAGGACCATAGCCTACACAACTCTGTAAAAAGGCCTACACCATGATTGATCTTTCCACCTGGAACCTGAGCATTCCGGTCGGCTCCCCGCCCGCGACCATCGACACCCCGAAACTGCTGAGCGGCTTCAAAGACCAATACTTCCAGGCAGAAGGCAGCAACGTGCAATTCTGGACACCGGTCACCGGCACCCGCACCGAAAACGCCGTGTACCCGCGCAGCGAACTGCGCGAAACCTACGCCGATGGGCGCCTGCGCAACTGGGCCTACACCGACGCCGACAACTTCCTGCGCGCCACCCTCACCGTCAACCAGGTGCCCTCCACCGGCAAGATCGTCATCGGCCAGATCCACGCCTATGACAGCCAGAAACCGCTGATCAAACTGGAGTACCAATTCAAGGAAAAAACCCAGACCGGCAACCTCGTCGCCAAAGTGCGCATGCGCCCGGATGACAGCGAAGGGCGGGTCATCACCGTCGCCTCCAACGTGCCGCTGGAGAAAAGCTTCACCTACGTCATCAACCTCAACAAAGCCGGGCTGCTGAGCGTATACGCCGCCGACGGTGAGTGGAACGAGCGCATCGGCGCGGCGTGGGGCAGCAAGCCGTTGTACTTCAAGGCGGGGGCGTATGTGCAGGACAACAGTGGCAACAGCAAGGAAGGCGCGAAGGTGACGTTTGCGAAGTTGGATATCGATCACGACTGAACGCACCGGTTGATCCACGCTTTTGGCAATCACCTGCATGCCGATCCGATCTAAGTAACTGTCAACGTTGACAGTTACTGAACCCGCCCTGCCTCGTTAGATTGATGCCACCCCCTCATCCAATCACCCCCGCAGGAGGTTGGCCTCATGACCACGGCAACTGAAACAACGTTGAACAGCCTCAGGAAAGGGCAAAAAATCAAAGTGACCGGAAAGCTGTATGGAAGCGACGAAGAGACCGACGAAGGCGAAGTCTACGAAAATGACGCCCAACGAAAAAAACTCACCTATTACCGCCGTTCCGGCAGTTATAAGACGCTGGAGTATGCCGTGATCAGCGACATCACGCTCATTGACGAATACTCCCCCTCAGGTCCTCTGGACTATTGAAAACAGCGTGCGGTGTTTGTCGCTGACGCTGCCTGACCACATTCGAGCCGAAAAAAAGCCCGCATCGCTGCGGGCTTCTTTTTAAACGACCAAGGCTCAGTTCACCTTAGCGTTCAACTCACCTTTCAAATAGCGCTGGTACATCGCTTCCAACGAGATCGGCTTGATCTTCGAAGCATTACCGGCGGTGCCGAAAGCCTCGTAGCGTGCGATACACACATCACGCATCGCAGTCACAGTGGCGCCGAAGAATTTACGCGGGTCGAACTCGCTCGGGTTGGTGGCCATCAGGCGACGCATTGCGCCAGTGGACGCCAGGCGCAGGTCGGTGTCGATGTTGACCTTGCGCACGCCGTACTTGATGCCTTCGACGATTTCTTCAACCGGTACGCCGTAGGTTTCTTTGATGTCGCCGCCGTACTGGTTGATGATCGCCAGCCATTCTTGCGGCACCGAGGAAGAACCGTGCATCACCAGGTGGGTGTTGGGGATGCGTTTGTGGATTTCCTTGATGCGGTCGATGGCCAGCACGTCGCCGGTAGGCGGCTTGGTGAACTTGTAGGCGCCGTGGCTGGTGCCGATGGCGATGGCCAGGGCGTCCACTTGGGTCTTCTTGACGAAGTCGGCAGCTTCTTCCGGGTCGGTCAGCATCTGGCTGTGATCCAGCACGCCTTCGGCGCCGATGCCGTCTTCTTCGCCGGCCATGCCGGTTTCCAGGGAACCCAGGCAGCCCAGCTCGCCTTCAACCGAAACGCCGCAGGCGTGCGCCATGGCCACGGTTTGTTGGGTCACACGGACGTTGTACTCGTAATCGGTCGGGGTCTTGCCGTCTTCGCCGAGGGAGCCGTCCATCATCACCGAGCTGAAGCCCAGTTGGATGGAACGCTGGCACACGTCAGGGCTGGTGCCGTGGTCCTGGTGCATGCACACCGGGATATGTGGGAATTCTTCGATCGCGGCGAGGATCAGGTGACGCAGGAACGGGGCGCCGGCGTATTTACGCGCACCGGCCGAAGCCTGGACGATCACTGGGGAGTCGGTCTTGTCAGCGGCTTCCATGATGGCGCGCATCTGCTCAAGGTTGTTGACGTTAAAGGCTGGGACGCCGTAGCCGAACTCGGCTGCGTGGTCCAGCATTTGACGCATGCTGATAAGTGCCATTGTGTTGTCTCTCCCGGACGAGGGTCGTTAATCGTGCAAGCCTGCCGTAGCGGCGGCTGCTATTCAAGTTTCCGATTCAGAACCGGATCAATGTGGGAGGGGGCTTGCTCCCGATAGCGGTGTATCAGCAAACACAGTCGGCGACTGACCTACCACTATCGGGAGCAAGCCCCCTCCCACATTGGGATCTCTTCTTTTACTACTTGGCTTTGCAGCCACGGCCGATCAGATCGTCGGTGGCCACCCAGTAAACCAGGCCTTCCTCACCTTTTGTGTGAAACGCCAGTTGGTCGTTGCTGTACAGCACGCCCGAGGCGGCAACGTCCTGCTTCAGGCGGTAAACCTGGTCCGAACCACCGAGGCGCACATCCACCTCGCTATGGGCCTGGTTGGCAAAGCGCCAATTGACCTCGGCCTTGCTGTCGCAGGTCCAAGTGGTCCATTTGTCCGCAGGCTCTGCCTTGTTGAACATGTTCATGCTGCTGCAACCGGCCAGTAACGCCAATGCTGCCAGGGCGAAAACGCCTTTCATTGCCAATCCTCGCACCGGGGCCAAGGGCCTGCCGATGCTGTCGGTTAGTTGATCAGACCCGTCAAGGGCAACCCTGTTCCTGACCGTTGGGCGCAGAGTCGTATTTCTCCAGCCGTTCGTTGCCCATGCGCTTGTTGATCACCGGCATGGTCTCGGCTTGCCAGTCAGCCTGGTAGCAGCCTTTTTTCTGTGCTGCCACCGCCGCGCCAGGCGCAGGCTTGGCGCTTGGCGTGCTACCGCAGCCGGCCAACAGGCCCGCTGCGATCATGAGTGCCAACGACTTGGTCATGGGAAAACTCCTTTTCCGGGTCACAAGCCTTAGCCTTTGGCTCGGGTTTCCAGCACTTCGACGGCGGGCAGGACTTTGCCCTCGACGAATTCGAGGAAGGCGCCGCCACCGGTAGAAATGTAGGAGATCTGGTCAGCCACGCCATATTTGTCGATGGCCGCCAGGGTGTCGCCTCCGCCGGCGATGGAGAATGCCGAGCTTTCGGCAATCGCCTTGGCCAGCACTTTGGTGCCGTTGCCGAATTGGTCGAACTCGAACACACCGACCGGACCGTTCCACAGGATGGTCCGCGAGGCTTTCAGCAGTTCGGCGAAGTTGGCTGCAGTTTGCGGGCCAATGTCCAGGATCATGTCGTCGGCGGCCACGTCGGCAACCAGTTTGACGGTGGCTTCGGCGCTTTCAGCGAATTCCTTGGCGACGACCACGTCCACTGGCAGCGGCACGCTGACCTTGGCGGCGATGGCGCGGGCGGTGTCGAGCAGGTCCGGCTCGTACAGGGACTTGCCCACCGGGTGGCCGGCGGCGGCCAGGAAGGTGTTGGCAATGCCGCCGCCAACAATCAGTTGGTTGCAGATCTGGCTCAGGCTGTTGAGCACGTCCAGCTTGGTGGAGACTTTGGAGCCGGCGACGATGGCTGCCATCGGTTGGGCCGGCGCCTTCAGGGCCTTGCCCAGTGCGTCCAGCTCGGCAGCCAGCAATGGGCCGGCGGCCGCAACCTTGGCGAACTTGGCCACGCCGTGGGTGGAACCCTCGGCGCGGTGGGCGGTGCCGAAGGCATCCATCACGAACACGTCGCACAGGGCGGCGTATTGCTGGGCCAGTTCGTCACTGTTCTTTTTCTCGCCTTTGTTGAAGCGCACGTTTTCGAACAGCACGATGTCGCCAGGCTTGACGTCGACGCCACCCAAGTAGTCAGCCACCAGCGGCACGTCGCGACCCAGAGCCTTGCTCAAGTAGTCGGCCACAGGCTTGAGGCTGTTTTCCGCGGAGAACTCACCTTCGGTCGGACGACCCAGGTGGGAGCAGACCATCACGGCCGCGCCTTTTTCCAGGGCCAGCTTGATGGTCGGCAGCGAGGCCAGGATTCGCGCATCGCTGGTGACAACACCGTCCTTGATCGGGACGTTGAGGTCTTCACGAATCAGTACGCGTTTACCTTGCAGATCGAGGTCGGTCATCTTCAACACGGTCATGGGTGGCAATTCCTGAGGCTAAAGTTGTGGAGAGGCTGTTTGCAGATAGTGCTCTGCGACGTCCAGCATTCGGTTGGCAAACCCCCATTCGTTGTCGAACCAGGCCAGGATGTTCACCAGCCGGGGGCCGGAAACGCGGGTCTGGCTGGCATCGACGATCGCCGAATGCGGGTCATGGTTGAAATCGCAACTGGCGTGGGGCAACTCGGTGTAGGCCAGCAGGCCTTTGAGCGGGCCGCTGGTGGCGGCGTCGCGCAGAATCCGGTTGACCTCCACCGCGTCGGTGTCGCTGACGGTTTGCATGGTGATATCCAGGCACGACACGTTCACCGTCGGCACCCGCACGGCTTTGGCCTGAATTCGCCCGGCAAGTTCCGGCAACAGTCGCTCGATGCCACGGGCCAGCCCGGTGGACACCGGAATCACTGACTGAAACGCCGAGCGCGTGCGACGCAGGTCTTCATGATGATAGGCGTCGATCACCGGTTGGTCGTTCATCGCCGAGTGAATCGTGGTGATCGACACGTAATCCAGGCCGATCGCCTGATCCAGCAGGCGCAACAGCGGCACGCTGCAGTTGGTGGTGCAGGAGGCGTTGGACACCAGCCGCTCATCGCCGGTCAGGCAATCCTGGTTGATGCCGTAGACGATGGTGGCGTCGACATCCGCCTCGCTGGCCATCGGCTGGGAAAACAGCACACGCGGCGCGCCGGCGTCGAGGAAACGCTGGCCATCGGCACGGGTGTTATAGGCACCGGAGCATTCCAACACCAGGTCGACGTCCAACGCCGCCCAGTCGATGCCCTCGGGGGTGGCACTGCGCAGCACTTTCACGCAGTTGCCCTTGATATGCAGACAATCGCCTTCCACCCGCACTTCGCCGGGGAACCGGCCGTGGGTGGAGTCAAAGCGTGTCAGGTATTCGATGCTGGCCATGTCGGCCAGATCGTTGATCGCAACAATTTCAAACCCGGCCGCCGCCCCCCGCTCGAACAGAGCACGCAAGACGCAACGACCAATGCGGCCGTAGCCGTTGAGTGCAACTTTGTAGGGACGCGGTTGGGGCATGGGGTTCTCGATTACCTTGGGTAATAGGGTGGCGGGGCGAGCGCTATCGCGAGCAAGCCCGCTCCCACACTTGGAATGGGTTCACAACTCAAACTATGTGAACCCGATCCAAGTGTGGGAGCGGGCTTGCTCGCGAAGAGGCCGGCACCGCCACCTCAATCTACAGCCTTAGTCTTCCAGCAGCTCTTCAGCCTGACCCAGGATGTTTTCCAGGGTGAAACCGAACTCTTCGAACAAGGCAGGCGCAGGCGCCGACTCACCGTAGGTGGTCATGCCGATCACGCGACCTTCCAGGCCCACATACTTGTACCAGTAGTCGGCGTGCGCCGCTTCGATGGCGATACGTGCGCTGACCTGCAACGGCAACACCGATTGCTTGTAGTCGGCGTCCTGGGCTTCGAACACGCTGGTGCATGGCATGGAGACCACGCGTACGTTACGGCCTTGTGCGGTCAGCTTGTCGTAGGCCTGAACGGTCAGGCCCACTTCGGAACCGGTGGAGATCAGGATCAGCTCCGGCTCGCCGATGCAGTCCTTGAGCACGTAGCCACCACGGCTGATATCAGCGATCTGCGCGTCGGTGCGCACCTGATGTTGCAGGTTCTGACGCGAGAAGATCAGCGCCGAAGGGCCGTCCTTGCGTTCAATGGCGTGCTTCCAGGCCACGGCGGATTCGACCGCGTCGGCTGGGCGCCAGCAATCCAGGTTCGGCGTGGTGCGCAGGCTGGTCAGTTGCTCGACCGGCTGGTGAGTCGGGCCGTCTTCGCCCAGGCCGATGGAATCGTGGGTGTACACGTGGATCACGCGCTTCTTCATCAGCGCGGCCATGCGCACTGCGTTGCGGGCGTATTCCATGAACATCAGGAAGGTCGCGCCGTAAGGCACCAGGCCGCCGTGCAGGGACACGCCGTTCATGATGGCGCTCATGCCGAATTCGCGCACGCCGTAGTACATGTAGTTGCCGCTGGCGTCTTCGGCGGAGACACCTTTGCAGCCTTTCCACAGGGTCAGGTTGGAACCGGCCAGGTCGGCCGAACCGCCGAGGAACTCAGGCAGCAGCGGACCGAAGGCGTTGAGGGTGTTCTGGCTGGCTTTACGGCTGGCGATGGTTTCGCCCTTGGCCGCGACTTCGGCGATGTAGGCCGAGGCTTTTTCCGCGAAATCGGCAGGCAGGTCACCGGCCAGGCGGCGTACCAGCTCATTGGCAAGCTCAGGGAATTCGGCGGAGTAGGCGGCGAAACGCTGGTCCCACTCGGCTTCGGTGGCCAGGCCTTGTTCCTTGGCATCCCATTCGGCGTAGATGTCGGCCGGGATTTCGAACGGGCCGTAGTTCCACTTCAGCGCTTCACGGGTCAGGGCGATTTCCGCGTCACCCAGTGGGGCGCCGTGGCAGTCTTCTTTACCCTGCTTGTTCGGCGAGCCGAAACCGATGGTGGTCTTGCAGCAGATCAGGGTTGGCCGCTCGCTCTTGCGTGCGGTGTCGATAGCGGTCTTGATTTCTTCCGGGTCGTGACCGTCGACGTTGCGGATCACCTGCCAGTTGTAGGCTTCGAAACGCTTGGGGGTGTCGTCGGTGAACCAGCCTTCGACTTCGCCGTCGATGGAAATGCCGTTGTCATCGTAGAACGCGATCAGCTTGCCCAGGCCCAGGGTGCCGGCCAGGGAAGCGACTTCGTGGGAAATGCCTTCCATCATGCAGCCATCACCCAGGAACACGTAGGTGTGGTGGTCGACGATGTCGTGGCCAGGGCGGTTGAACTGCGCGCCCAGGACTTTTTCCGCCAGCGCGAAACCGACGGCGTTGGCCAGGCCTTGGCCCAGGGGACCGGTGGTGGTCTCGACGCCTGGGGTGTAGCCGAATTCAGGGTGGCCCGGGGTGCGGCTGTGCAGTTGGCGGAAGCTTTTCAGATCGTCGATGGTGAGATCGTAGCCGGTCAGGTGCAGCAGCGAGTAGATCAGCATCGAGCCATGGCCGTTGGACAGCACGAAGCGGTCACGGTCGGCGAAAGACGGGTTGGTCGGGTTGTGTTTCAGGTAGTCACGCCAGAGTACCTCGGCGATATCCGCCATGCCCATCGGGGCACCGGGATGGCCGCTGTTGGCTTTTTGCACGGCATCCATGCTGAGGGCACGAATGGCGTTGGCACGCTCACGACGGCTGGGCATCGCTGTTCTCCTGGAGGTTGAATAAAAGAAACGGAAAAAAGGACCGGCATTTTCCCTCAGCCACCGCCTGCGGGCAATGACAGATAGTCACTTGAAGATGTTTTTCCTGTGGTTTGCGCGGCATTCATCCGCAGAAACCTTTCACGGGTTCGCCTGCAAGTTATAGCAACGGCTTATAACCGCCACTTATCGATCAATATCAAAACTTTTTGATATTGGCCTTGCGGGGATATCCACCCGTCTCTAGACTGCTGGCCTTATGAACCTACCCGTGCCCTCCCTGCGTCCTGACGATAGCGATGACCTGGCTGCCTTATGCAAGGCCGCTGGCGACCCGTTGCGCCTGAACGTATTGCGCGCACTGACCAACGATTCCTTCGGCGTATTGGAACTGGCGCAGATTTTCGCCATCGGCCAGTCCGGCATGAGCCACCACTTGAAGGTGCTGTCCCAGGCCGACCTGGTGGCCACCCGCCGCGAAGGCAACGCGATTTTCTATCGCCGCGCCCTGCCCCACACCGACCTGCTGGGCGGCAAGCTGCACGCCGCGCTGTTCGACGAAGTGGACAGCCTGAACCTGCCGCACGATGTGCAATCGCGCATCGGCCAGGTCCATGGGCAACGCGCCGCCGCCAGCCAGGACTTTTTCGCACGGATCGCCGAGAAGTTTCGCGCCCAACAGGACTTGATCGCGGGCTTGCCCCAATACCGCGACAGCGTACTGGCGCTGCTCGACAAGCTGAGCTTCAGTGATAAGGCCACGGCGATGGAAGTCGGGCCTGGGGATGGCGGTTTCCTGCCGGACCTGGCGCGCCGGTTCAAGCAGGTCACGGCACTGGACAACAGCCCGGCGATGCTCGACCTGGCGCGCCAGCTCTGCGAGCGCGAGGCATTGGGCAATGTCACCCTGCAATTGGCCGACGCGCTGAACAGCCCGACCCTCAAAGCCGACTGCGTGGTGCTGAACATGGTCTTGCACCATTTCGCCGCACCCGCCGACGCACTCAAGCACATGGCCGGGTTGCTGCACCCCGGCGGTAGCCTGCTGGTTACGGATTTATGCAGCCACAACCAGAATTGGGCCAGGGAGGCCTGCGGTGATCTCTGGTTGGGTTTTGAACAGGACGATCTGGCCCGTTGGGCCACCGCTGCGGGACTCGTTCCCGGGGAAAGCCTCTATGTAGGTTTACGTAATGGTTTCCAGATTCAGGTCCGCCATTTTCAGCGGCCGGCTGGCGACACTCACCATCGGTAAATATCAGGAAAACATCGAGATGAGCGAATACTCCCTTTTCACCTCCGAGTCCGTGTCTGAAGGGCATCCGGACAAAATCGCCGACCAGATTTCTGATGCGGTGCTGGACGCCATCATTGCTAAAGACAAGTTCGCCCGAGTGGCGTGCGAGACCCTGGTGAAAACCGGTGTAGCGATCATCGCGGGCGAAGTGACCACCACCGCCTGGGTAGACCTGGAGCAGATCGTCCGTGATGTGATCACCGAGATCGGCTACAACAGCTCCAACGTGGGCTTCGACGGCGCGACCTGCGGCGTGATGAACATCATTGGCAAGCAGTCGCCTGACATCAACCAGGGCGTCGACCGTGCCAAGCCGGAAGACCAGGGCGCGGGCGACCAGGGCCTGATGTTCGGCTACGCCAGCAACGAAACCGACGTGCTGATGCCGGCGCCGATCACCTTCTCGCACCAACTGGTGAAGCGCCAGGCCGAAGCGCGTAAATCCGGGCTGCTGCCGTGGCTGCGCCCGGACGCCAAGTCCCAGGTAACCTGCCGCTATGAAGGCGGCAAAGTCGTCGGCATTGATGCGGTCGTGCTGTCGACCCAGCACAACCCGGACGTGTCCTACGCCGACCTGCGCGAAGGCGTGATGGAGCTGATCGTCAAGCACGTGCTGCCTGCCGAACTGCTGAGCAAGGACACCCAGTTCCACATCAACCCGACCGGCCAGTTCATCATCGGCGGCCCGGTGGGCGACTGCGGCCTGACCGGTCGCAAGATCATCGTCGACAGCTACGGCGGCATGGCCCGTCACGGCGGCGGCGCGTTCTCCGGTAAAGATCCGTCCAAGGTCGACCGTTCGGCGGCCTACGCCGGTCGTTACGTAGCCAAGAACATCGTCGCGGCAGGCCTGGCCGAGCGCTGCGAGATTCAAGTGTCCTACGCCATCGGTGTGGCCCAGCCTACGTCGATCTCGCTGAACACCTTCGGCACCGGCAAGATCAGCGACGAAAAAATCGTCAAACTGGTGCGCGAGATCTTCGACCTGCGCCCTTACGCGATCACCACCATGCTCGACCTGCTGCACCCGATGTACCAGGAAACTGCAGCCTACGGCCACTTCGGGCGTACCCCTGCGCAGAAGACCGTCGGCGACGACACCTTCACCACCTTCACCTGGGAAAAAACCGATCGCGCCAACGACCTGCGTACCGCCGCCGGTCTGTAATCGCCTACGGTATCCAGGCACTTGGGCAATCCGCCCACGGGCCTGGAAACACCCCGTAAAAAGCCCCGCACTGTCGGGGCTTTTTTGTGGCCGAGTGGATCATTTAGGCTGGGCGTCCTTTTCGAGCAAGGAAGCTCATGATGCGTTTATTCGCCGCGTTTCTACTGAGTGTTTCAATGGGTTTCGCAGGGGCCGACGACTGCCCCGAGTCAGCCCGATCGCAGCTCAATCCGCTGGCCGAGCAAATCGCCCAGTGGGATGACAGCTACCACCGGCTGGGCCAGTCCCTCGTCAGCGATGAACTCTACGACCAGGCCCGCCAACGTCTTGCGCGCTGGCGTGAGTGTTTTTCCCAGCCCGCTACCGTACCTGACAACCCGCTGGCCAGCGCACGCGGCAACCTGCCTCACCCGATCGCCCATACCGGCCTGGAAAAACGCCTGGATGAACAGGCGGTCGCGGCCTGGCTGGGCACGCGTCAGAATGTCTGGATCCAACCCAAGGTCGACGGCGTGGCGGTGACCCTGGTGTATCGCCAGGGCGCATTGCACCAGGTCATCAGCCGTGGCGACGGCAGGCTCGGCCAGGATTGGACGGCCAGCGCGCGTAAAATCCCCGCCATCGTCCAGCAACTGCCGGAGCCTATCGACCTGATACTGCAAGGCGAACTCTATTGGCGCCTCGACGGCCATGTGCAATCGGCCGATGGCGGGCTCAATGCCCGCAGCAAGGTGGCGGGGCTGATGAACCGTCACCGCTTGAGCGACACCGACGCCGCCGGCATCGGCCTGTTCGTCTGGGCCTGGCCCGAGGGGCCCCAGGCGTTCAGCGAGCGCCTGGCCAGCCTGGCACGCTGGGGCTTGAGCGACAGCCAGCGCTACAGCCAGCCCATTCAAGGCATTGCCGAGGCCGCGCACTGGCGCACTTATTGGTACAACCAGCCGCTGCCCTTCGCCACCGACGGCGTGGTGCTGCACCAGGCGCAGCGCGCGCCCGCCGAACGCTGGCAGGTCAGCTCGCCGTACTGGGCGGTCGCCTGGAAGTACCCGGCCGCCCAGGCCCTGGCGTGGGTGCGCGAGGTGCACTTCAACATCGGTCGCACCGGGCGCATCACGCCCCTGCTGGAACTGGAGCCGGTGCAGCTCGACGACCGGCAGATCAGCCGCGTCAGCGCCGGCTCCTTGAAACGCTGGCAAGCACTGGATATCCGCCCTGGCGACCAGGTGTCCATCAGCCTGGCGGGCCAGGTGATTCCGCGCCTGGACGACGTGATCCTGCGCAACGACACGCGGGTGCAACTGCCTGTCCCCAATCCCCGGGACTTCCACGCTTTGAGCTGCTGGCAACTGGACCCCGGCTGCGAGGAACAGTTGCTGGCCCGCCTCACCTGGCTCAGCGGCAACCAGGGCCTGGCCTTGCCGCACATCGGTCGCGAGACTTGGAACGTATTGATCCAGGCCGGTCTAATCGCAGGCTTGCTCGATTGGTTGACCCTCGATGCAGCAGAGCTTGCTAACATTGACGGCTTCGGCGATCGCAGCCGCGCACGGCTGCTCGACAGCCTGCACAGCGCACGGCAACGGCCTTTCGCACAATGGCTCAAGGCCCTGGGCATACCGCCTGCGGCGCGCACTAACCTGCAAGGCGGCTGGCAGGCGCTGGTCGCCAGGGATACTCAAGCCTGGCGGGCCATTGATGGCATCGGCCCGGGCCGCGCGGCGCAACTGAGCGCTTTCTTTCGCGACCCGCAGGTACAGGCGTTGGCTGAAACACTACGCGTGGCCGGGATCGACGGGTTTTGAACCCGAGCCGGCCACCTTTGAACAACGGCAGAATTCATCCTGCCGTCAGATTGCGACCTTGGAGTTCCACATGAAATTTCTCGCCCCCTTTGCCCTGTTAACCGTCGCAAGCTTCATGACCACGCCGCTGCTGGCGGCCGAAGAAGCCGCTCCACTCACCGGCTGCGCCGCCAAGCGCCAGGCCATCAGCACCCAGATCGAACAGGCCAAGGCCCACGGCAACAGCGAACAACAGGCCGGCCTGGAAAAAGCCCTGAGCGAAGTCACCGCCAATTGCACCGATGCGTCCTTGAAAAAGGAGCGGGAAAACCGGGTGCTCGATGCCAAGCACGAAGTCAGCCGCCGTCAGGCCGACCTCGACAAAGCGATGAAAAAAGGCGACGCGGACAAGATCAACAAACGTAAGGACAAACTCGCCGAGGCGCGCAAAGAACTGCAGGACGCCGTGGAAGAACTCGACCAGTAATAACCGTCAGTGGTCCCGGAACTGCTTATGGCAGGCGCTGCACGCATCTTCGACTTTCTGCACCGCAGGCCCCAGGTTGCTGGCCTTGTAGGGCTGGACTTGGCTGGCGATCACCAATTCACCGGTGGCCGCTTCAAGATCGCGGGCCAGCGCCTGGAATTGCGCCTGTTTCTGCCACACGTCGTCCTTGGCGCTGGTGTGATCTTCTTCACGCACGCTCGGGAAATGCTTCCACGGTTCGTGGGACAGCGCATCGAGCTTGACCGCACCTTCGGCGAACTTCGCCCCGTCGAACGGGATACGTCCACGCAGCATGCCGCCCAGGTCTTCGCCGGTCTTGAGCATCTGTTTGAAGATCGCCTTGCGCTGACCCAGCGGGGAATTCGGATCGACACCGCCGCAGGCAGACAAGGTCACGCAGGCCAGCAATACAACCGTCAGTTTTTTAAAAGTCATGGTGGCTCAGGGTCACGGGAAACGGCGGCCAGTATCCTCGCCCCGCCCGTAAACACCAATAGCCCTATTAACAATAAGGGTTGCCCGGAAGCGTTTAAATCCGCGCAATCGCTTCAGGAATTATCTGTATGAAAATCCTTTTGAACGCCTGGAACCGCCGGCTGGCGTGGGCTCTGCCGATGATCGCGCTGCTGGCCGGCTGCGATGCGGGCAAAGACGCCGGCAAAGATGAAACTTCAAAACCCCACCCCGTTGCCACGTATGTGAGTGCACCGTGGGAAGCCTTGCCGGCGGTGTCCGACAGCGACCTGCTGGCCGGTTTTGAATCCTGGCGCAGCGCCTGCCAACGCCTCAAGGCCGACCCCATATGGGGCGCGACCTGTGCCGCAGCGACCGGCGTGCCGGGGGATGCCGTGGCAGTTCGCGGTTTTCTCAAGGAGCGCCTGGATGTGTTCGGCCTGCGCTCGGCCGACAACACCCCCAACGGCCTGATCACTGGCTACTACGAACCGGTCTACCCCGGCAGCCTGACCAAAACCGCCACCGCCCATGTGCCGGTGTATGGCGTGCCGGACGACCTGATCATCGTCAATCTGGAAAGCATCTACCCCGAACTCAAGGGCAAGCGCCTGCGCGGTCGCCTGGAAGGGCGCGTGCTCAAGCCGTATGACGACGCCAGTACCATCAACGGCCAGGGCTCCAGCGCCACGCCGATTGCCTGGCTGACAGACCCGATGGACCTGCAATTCCTGCAGATCCAGGGCTCGGGCCGCATCCAACTGGCCGGTGGCCGGCAACTGCGCATCGGCTATGGCGACCAGAACGGCTACCCCTATCGCCCAATCGGCCGCTGGCTGGTGGAGCAAGGCGAGTTGAAAAAGGAAGACGTGACCATGGGCGCGATCAGCGCCTGGGCCAAGGCACACCCGCAACGCATCCCGGAGCTGCTGGCGAGCAACCCCAGCTATGTATTTTTCAGCGCCCGTCCCGACAGCAACGAAGGCCCGCGCGGCTCGCTGAACGTGCCGTTGACCGCCGGCTACAGCGTGGCGGTGGACCGCAAGGTGATCCCGCTGGGCAGCCTGTTGTGGTTGTCGACGACCAAGCCTGACGGTTCGCCGATTGCGCGTCCGGTCGCGGCGCAGGACACCGGCGGCGCAATCACCGGTGAAGTGCGCGCGGACCTGTTCTGGGGCACCGGCGAGGCGGCCGGCGAACTGGCCGGGAACATGAAGCAGCAGGGGCAAATCTGGATGTTGTGGCCCAAAGGCGCGGCGTTGCCCCAGGTGCCGGAGACGCTCTAGATGAAATGCGGGAGGGACTTGCGCCCTCCCACAAGGGGTTTGCGTACGACCTCAGATCGAGACGAAGAAGAAACTCGCGATCAACGCCATGCCCACCGCCCACACCAGCGAACGCAGGATCGCCCAGTCGGCCAGGTAGCAAATGATGTACAGCAGGCGACTGGTCACAAACAGCACCGCAAGGACGTTGATGGTCACCAGCGAGGCGGTGCCCGCCAGGTGCGCAATGATCACCGCCGCCGCAAACGCCGGGGTGACTTCAAAACTGTTGAGCTGCGCGCTATGGGCACGCTTGGCGAACCCTTCGAGGGTTTCCAGGAAGGCGCGGGGATCGTGATTCTGCTGTGGCCCGAACTTGCCACCGCTGAACTTCGCCACGCCTATGCACAGGTAAGGCAGAAAAATTGCGATCAACACACACCAGAAAGCGACCGTCATCATTCATTCCTTTTGTAGTTTTAAACAGCGGTTAGAGGTTTAGCACTAAAAATGCCACGCCGCACGCACCGTGCTATGAACGCGCCGCCGGCCGAAAGGTTCTATCGTCCATCCGTTCATCTCCTGCCTGCCTTCCC
Organism: Pseudomonas sp. MPB23; assembly: GCF_046605395.1. Classification (NCBI taxonomy): domain Bacteria; kingdom Pseudomonadati; phylum Pseudomonadota; class Gammaproteobacteria; order Pseudomonadales; family Pseudomonadaceae; genus Pseudomonas; species Pseudomonas sp. MPB23. The sequence continues at coordinate 1,561,124 of NZ_CP176771.1, forward strand.
ACCTGGACGGTAGTGGCCCAAGCCGCAACAGCAAATAACATATTCGCTTTACCGAATATTCGCCAAACCATATATTCAAACCCAGACAGCATCCCGCCAGCGCCGCCGCAGGAGTTTATATGCAAGACACATTACCGAACGTACACGCCGACCTGATCGACCTGCCGTCGCTGGAGCTGCTGTCGCCGCGTACGCCTTCGCGCCATAAGCCTCGGATTCTTCTGCTGTACGGATCGACACGAGAGCGCTCATTCAGCCGGTTAGTCACGCAAGAGGCGGCGCGACTGCTGAACGAGTTTGGCGCCGACACCAAAATCTTTGACCCTTCGGGTCTGCCGCTGCCGGATGACGCGCCCGATACCCATCCCAAGGTCGTCGAACTGCGCGAGCTGATGCAATGGTCAGAAGGACAAGTGTGGTGTTCTCCTGAGCGACACGGCGCCATGAGCGCGGTGTTCAAGGCCCAGATCGACTGGGTTCCGCTGGCGATGGGGGCGGTGCGACCGACGCAGGGAAAAACCCTGGCGGTGATGCAGGTCTGCGGCGGTTCGCAGTCTTTCAACGTGGTCAATCAACTGCGGGTGTTGGGGCGCTGGATGCGGATGTTCACCATCCCAAACCAATCCTCGGTGGCCAAGGCGTTCACCGAGTTCGACGAGGCGGGCCGTATGAAGCCGTCCGCGTACTACGACCGTTTGGTGGATGTGATGGAAGAACTGATGAAGTTCACGCTGCTATTGCGCGATCGCCAGGACTATCTGGTTGATCGTTACTCCGAGCGTAAAGAGTCCGCTGAAGAGCTGTCCAAGCGTGTCAACCAGCGTTCCATTTAATGCCTGTGCGAGGAACTGGGACTGGGCGATACATCACTGACTGACGAACGGCTCATTGATGCCATGATGGCTTACCCCATCCTGATCAATCGCCCCATCGTCGTGACGCCGTTGGGGACGCGCTTGTGTCGTCCCTCGGAGGCTGTCCTCGACGTGTTGCCGCAAGAGCAGCGCGGCCGCTTCGCCAAAGAGGACGGACAAGTCGTCATTGATGAGCATGGCCGCAGGGTGTGAACCGATGCGAAGTAGACGGGCATGGAGGCATGGATCGGATGCTCTCCGGCTCTTCTCGCCATCCGCATGGCATTCAAATCCCGGCCCAGTCGCATCCTCGAACATCTGAGCTAGATCAGTTGGCTCTCAATCCTGGCTTTCTATACTGACTGCCGCCCAGCACCGATTTAAGGCTTGCGCCATGACTCATTCAGCCAGCACCCCATTAGATGCAGTGATTATCGGTGGGGGTCAGTCAGCCTTGGCGGTCGCGTATTTTCTGCGCCGAACGCAGCTGTCGTTCGTCATCCTCGACGCAGAGGAAGCGCCCGGGGGTGCCTGGCGGCATGGCTGGAACTCGCTGCGTTTATTCTCACCGGCCACCTGGAGTTCGGAAGTTTCCAAAGTCGCTGAGACCACGTGGGTAACGCCTACTGAGCCGATGTTTTTGCCTGATGACGTGGACGGACGGGTGCTGTTTGAACGGGCGACTCAGCGCTTGAAAGCTCAGCAGGAGGGACGTGTCATTGACCACCCCGTCGGCGGGTTGGGCGACATTGTCATGGTGCCGCCCGTTATAGAAGCCCGTGGGCGTGAAGCGCTCAAGTCCGTGCGCCCCTTTGAACGCTTCACGCGCGCGGGTGTGAGATGGGCCGACGGCTCCGAGTCTGCAGTGGATGTGGTGATCTGGTGCACCGGATTCAGGCCCGCACTGCAGCACCTGGAGGCGCTGGGAGTGATCAACACCGAAGGCCGTGTCGAGGTCGAAGGCACTCATTCGATCCAGGAGCCCAGACTATGGCTGGTGGGCTATGGCGAATGGACCGGTTCGGCATCCGCCACGCTGATCGGTGTCACACGCACGGCTCGCAGCACCGTCAATGAGATCGCGGCCTGTCTTGACGATTCGTCCATGGCCTGTGCGCCTAAGCCCCAGGAGTAGCGGACATGAACGAAATGATCGTGCGCTGGCCTGAGCGAAACCCACGCGTGTTTTTGGCGGCAGCAGCGCTTGTCTGGTTCGGATTGTACGAAGCCCTGATTCCTGTTTCAGAGGCTGTGGTCGCAGCGCTTCCGGTTGAGCGAAACAGCCACCTTGGCGGCGCCTTACAGTTTTTTTTCTACGACACGCCCAAAGTGTTGATGCTGTTGACGGGCATCGTGTTCTTGATGGGCATGCTCAACGCCTACTTCACGCCTGAACGCACCCGCGCAATATTGGCAGGGCGAAGCGAGGGCATGGCCAATGTCATGGCGGCCTCGCTCGGTGTGTTCACCCCATTTTGCTCGTGCTCAGCCGTTCCTCTTTTTATAGGTTTTGTTCAAGCCGGCGTGCCCCTGGGGGTGACGTTTTCTTTCCTCATTTCTGCGCCCATGGTGAATGAGGTCGCGCTGACACTGCTGCTTGGCCTGTTCGGCTGGAAAGTTGCGTTGCTGTATCTCAGCCTGGGGTTGTTTATTGCAATTGTGGCTGGCTGGGTCATTGGCCGCCTGAACATGGAGGCCTATCTGGAAGATTGGGTTCGCGACATGCCCAGGATCCAGGCAACCGCCGGGGACACGCGCATGCCCCTGTATGAGCGGATAAATGCCGGGTTTGCCAGCGTGCGTGAAATCGTCGGAAAAGTCTGGCCTTACATCCTGGCCGGTATTGCCATTGGCGCAGGCATTCACGGGTATGTGCCAGAGGATTTCATGGCCAGTTTCATGGGCAAGGAAGCCTGGTGGTCGGTTCCGCTCGCGGTTCTTATCGGCATCCCCATGTATACCAATGCGGCAGGCATCATCCCCATTGTGCAGGCACTGCTCGCAAAGGGCGCAGCGCTGGGCACTGTGCTGGCCTTCATGATGAGTGTCATCGCCCTGTCCCTTCCGGAGATGGTGATCTTGCGAAAAGTGCTGAAAGTTCGCCTGATTGCCACCTTCATTGGCGTCGTCGCCGTCGGCATTCTCATCGTTGGCTACGTCTTCAACTTCGCGTTGTAATCCATCTACCGAGGTTTTTATGAAAGACATCAAGGTCCTGGGCAGCGGTTGTGCAAAATGTAAATCGACCGTCGCCCTCATCGAACAGGTGGCCAGTGCGAAAGGCATCCCCATAACGCTGGAAAAAATCGAAGACATGCAGCAGATCGTCAGCTATGGGGTCATGTCCACGCCCAGCGTCGTGATTGATGGAAAGGTTGTTCACTCAGGGGGCATCCCGCCCCGCGACAAAGTCGAACAGTGGCTCAGCGCTTAGAGAGATGACCGCCGCGTTGCCGTGAGCGCAAACCGGAGCGTGGGTTCGGCGAAATCACACACCTGAGCGTCACTGCGCCTTGTCGATCTGCTGCGGATGCCTCGGGTCCGCCGCCTTCTTGCCCGGCAGGCTGCTCTCGCTGCGGATCTGCGCATGGCTGATCAGTGCAAAGATAAAGCTGCCGCCGACGATGTTGCCCGCCAGGGTCGGGCCGGCGAACACCAGCCAGAAATCCTTCCACGGTAGCTCGCCGGCAAACACCAGGTACGACACTTCCGCGGAGCCGACGACGATGTGGGTGAAGTCCCCCAGCGCCATCAGGTAGGTGATGAGGATGATGATCCACATCTTGGCGCTTTCCATCGACGGGATCATCCACACCATGGTGGCGATCATCCAGCCGGAGACGATGCCTTTGGCGAACATCTGGCCGGGGGAGTTCTCCATGATCTTGCGGCCGATCTCGAGGAAGGCCAGGTCGGTCTTGGTGTCGAAGATCGGCAGGTGCAGCATCACGTAGGCCACCAGCAGGGTGCCGCAGAGGTTGCCCACCAGCACCACGCTCCACAACCTCAACAGCCGTCCGGCATTGGCCCACGTGGGTTTGCTCATCACCGGCAATACGGCGGTGAGGGTGTTTTCCGTGAACAGTTGCTGGCGCGCCAGAATCACCGCCAAAAAGCCCGCGCAGTAGCCAAAGCTGGCGATCACTTTGAAGGCCTCGCCGTCCGGCAGGCGCGAATTGAGCAAGCCCATCGCCATCAGCGACAGGCCCATGGTCAACCCGGCCGCCAGCGCCGACCACCACAGGGCGGCGACGCTGCGTTCCAGTTCCTGGTCGCCCTGGGTGCGGATGATTTCGTGGAGCACCGCCGCCCGGGGCGGCTGGTTATCGTCCACATCCTTTTGCTCTTCCTGCGACAGGTTGGGGGTCTTGCCGTCTTCGTGTGTGGCCATGATGTACCAGAGTCCAAGGGGTGCCTGTAGCTACGACACGCCGCGACAGTAGGTGTTCAGTACAGGCGGCACAACAGCTCAATCAGGTGCCGTATCGCCACCGGGCGGCGCGGTGTCGACCCATGCATCACCACCAGTTCACGCGTATAGCGCTGCTCGCAACTGACCGGTAATACGCGTATCCCGTCCCGAGGCATTTCTGCCCACCGTGGAACCAGTGACACCCCCATGCCTTGGGCGACCAGCATGACGATGGTCTCCAGCGCATCCAACTCACACAACACCTGCGGGTCGAGACCCTGTTCATCAAGAAAGCGCTGGGCGATTTGTCCCCCCCACGAGCGGGCGTCATAGCGAATGAATGAACGCTCGCGCACCAAGGCTTCAAACGGCTGCGCCTCACACCGGGCAGGGGCAATCAATATCAGCGGTTCAGCCCTGAGCATTACCGACGCCAGTGCCTTGGGTGGCTGGAACGGCGGCCTGACCAGAATTGCTGCGTCCAGTTCTTGCGTCAGTAATTTCTCGTAGAGACTTTTCGAATCGCCCGGCGTTACCTTCAGCCTCAGATTGGGCGCCGACAGCGCCAGTCGCTCGATCACGCCCGGTAATACTCCGGTCAACGCCGTTGAAATGGCACCGATCTTCACCTCTCCCGATAGACCGTCCTCGCTCAAGTCTTCCTGTAGCTCACGTGCCTGTTCAATGACTGCCTGCATTTTCGGTAACAGCAGCAAGCATTGGTCCGAGGGACGCGCAGCATGGGCCGTGCGCATCAGGAGCGTGCAGCCCAGTGATCGTTCGAGCGCCTTGACACGTTGGCTGATCGCCGCCGCGCTACGATTTTCACGTCGTGCGGCCGCCGCAATCGAGCCTGTTTCAATCACGGCGACAAGGCTTCTCAGGAATCGAACATCCATAAGTTTTTCTTTCGCTCAGAAGAAGACAAAGCCGTTTTACCCGGCCACACGGCCTATCTAACCTGAAGTCCCCCACTTGGAGGTCCTGCCATGAACAGACCCTTTCACGTTGCATACCATGTTTATGACTTAAGTCAGGCGCGCATTTTTTATCGAGATGTTTTGGGCTGCGCGGAAGGCCGAAGCACTGAGACTTGGATTGACTTCGATTTTTTTGGCAACCAGCTCTCACTGCACTTGGGCACGCCCTTTCCTACGACGCGTACAGGCCTGGTCGGAGAGCATCAAGTGTTGATGCCGCACCTCGGCGTGGTGCTGCCATTGGAGGAATGGCTGACGCTGGCCGGACGCCTCGCCGAGCGGGGCGTGCAATTCGAGATCCCGCCAGTGACACGCTTTGCCGGCGAGCCGGGCGAGCAGCGCACGATGTTTTTTCTCGACCCCAGCGGCAACCCGATCGAGGTGAAGGGGTTCAAGGACTTTGCAGGACTTTTCGCCAAATAAATCCCTGACAATCACAACAATAAGGGGCATACCCATGACCATCACACATTCATCCAGCCTTGTTACCCGCATCATGATTGGCCTGGCTGCCGGAATACTCGTCGGCCTCCTTCTCAACCAGTTTCCCGAACAAAAAACGTGGTTCATTGACAACTTGCTGCAACCGGCCGGCGACCTGTTCATCAAGCTGATGAAGATGATCGTCGTGCCTCTGGTCTTTGCCTGCATGACAGTCGGCATTGCCAGCATGGGTACGCCCGCCGCCCTGGGCCGCATTGGCATGAAAACACTGGTCTACTTCTTCACGATCACCAGTATCGCGATCGTCTTCGGCCTGATTGTCGGCAATCTGTTCGAGCCCGGCGCGGGCGCGGAATTCGGCCGTAACCTGCCGGCACCGGTGACCGGCCTCACGTCTGACGGCTCAACGCAAAACCTGGGGCAAATCCTCCTGGGCATCGTGCCGGACAACATCGTGCTGGCGATGTCACAAGGCAAACTGCTCTCGGTGCTGTTTTTCGCCATCCTGTTCGGCTGCGCCTTGTCCATGCTGCCCGAGCAGCAGAAAGCGCCCTTGGTCAGTGTGATGCAAGGCGTCTGTGCTGCCATGTTCAAAGTCACCCACCTGGTCATGCATTACTCGCCGATCGGCATCTTCGGCCTGATGGCGGTCACCGTCGCCAGCTTTGGCCTCAGTGCGTTGTTGCCCCTGGCCAAACTGATCGGTATCACCTACATCGCGGTGCTGCTGTTTGCCGTTTGTGTGCTGGGGCTGGTCGCCCGGCTGACGGGCATCGGTTTTTTCCACCTGTTGCGGGAAATACGCAGTGAACTGTTGCTGGCCTTCAGCAGCGCCGCTTCGGCGACGGTGATGCCGCAATTGATCGAGAAGATGGAGCGGTATGGGGCGCCACGACCGATTACCAGCATGGTTATCCCATTGGGATACTCCTTCAACCTGGACGGCGCATCGCTCTTTGCCGCACTGGGCACGCTGTTCATTGCCCAGGCATATGGCATCGACCTGAGCCTCGCCGATCAGGGAATGCTGGTCTTGATCATGGTGCTGACGTCAAAGGGGGCGGCGGGCGTGCCCGGCTTCATGTTTATCATTCTGACCGCGACCCTGACGGCGGCCGGTCTGCCGGTGGAAGGCGTGGCGATCATTGCCGGCGTCTATCGCCTGATGGACATGCCTGTCACCGCATTGAACGTACTGGGCAATGCCTTGGCGCCGCTGGTGATTGCCCGCTGGGAAGGCCAACTCAAAGCACCTGACAGCACCCCTCGCACCGAACCTGCCACCTCGCTCGAAGGGTGAAGCCCGTCGTGGAATGATGCCACCCGCCAGACTTCACCTGGCGGGCGTGACGCCACTCCTGCTTTCCAGTGCCCCGCCCACTAAACCTTGATGCGCCAGGCCTTGGCCATTTCCACGGTGGTGGAGCTGCCCGGTTTGCTCCAGGGTTTATTGCGCGCTTTGTAGTGCTCGATGATGCCGTCGAGTACCCGGTTGAACTCGGCCGGCGTCGTCGCTTGGCCCAAGTCACGCGCCGCGCGTTGCAACAACTCGACGTTGGCCGCCGGCTGGCCCGGACGGTACAGCGACGGGTAGATCACCTCGCGGGTAAAGTTGTCGGCCTTCACCGCGATATCGTGCCGACGCATCTGCGCCACGCCGCTGGCCATGACCTTGGACAACGGCGTGGCCGTGCCCGGTGCCGGCTTGGCGGCCACTTGCAGCAGTTGCTGGAAGTTGTTCTGGCCCGAGGCGTTAAGCCGCCACCCCAGCCATTCGATGTGTTCAGGCTTGTGCGCCAGCGCATCCAGATGACGCAGTGCGCCGGCGATTTTCGGCGTGACCACCAGCGCCTTGCCGGACTGATTGGCCTCGGCAATCGCACTGTCCAAGGCGTGCAGCGCCTGTTGCGCGCTCTTGCGAAACATCAACACTGGCGCGGCGGCCGGGTCTTTCTTCAGTTCAGCCTCCACACTGGCCAGCAACTGATCATCCATCGCCAGTACCGCCTCGTCCAACGAGACGAACCCATGCTGCTCACGCGTCTTGCCGCGCGTTTCCAGGTGCGTCGATACCGCCTGGCGGGCCTGTGTCTGCAGGTGCTGCTTCTGCTCGGGGGTCATGGTGAAGTTGACGGTGCCGTTGAGCAGGCCACGAAAATCGCCTTTGTCGGTTTTCAGCGGCAAGGTGACCGTCTGCTCGGCGAACGCTTTGAGCCGCTCAGTCTGATAGACGTCGGCAGCGGTATGCGGCGTGCCGGTGAGGGTATCGCCCAGATGGCTGAAAACACTGCCGCTTTGTTTCGGTGCCGCGGCGCTCTCGGATTCGAACTTGACGATCAGCGACTCGTCCTTGCTCAAGGGACTCTGGGCAAACGTATGTTGAATGATGCCGGGCGCCGGGGTGTTGAGCAGCAATCCACCGTCTTGAAACGCCGTGCCTGCACCAGCCGCCTGGAAGCCATGGCCTTGCTCGGTCGGGCTCTTGAACAACACCGGCAACGAACCGGAAATCCGCGCGGCGCGGGCGATGTCCATGTCCGGGGTCAGGCTGGCGTTGAACACTACCAACTGCGGGCGACCGTCGAACATGCCGGTACCGGTGATATTGAGCTGCTTGATCGCCGGAATGTGGCGGCTCAACACCTCAAGGTCACGAAAGGTCGGTGCCCCGCCCGCGCTGAGCCGATCGGCGATCTTCATGACCTCGGCAGGCCGGGTGGCCCTGGGTGTATCGGCGATGTGCGCAAGAATCGCTTTGCGCGATTCGTTGCGCATCATCTCCTCCAGCGGTTGGGCCTCGGTTTGCAGGCGCGGCATCATGGTCAGCAGCAACTGGGAAATATTGCCGGCCGGCCCAGGCAGTCGCCCGGCGAGCTGGCCCAGTTTGGTGCTGGCGGTTTGCAGCCACGCCGTCAGCGGGTCTTTGCTGTTGAGCAAGCTGGGCAGGTCGATGCTGTTGGACAGCGCACCAAAGGCCTTGGCCCCCATGCCGCTGGCGAGCAGCGTGGCGGAGATCGCACCGGCGGAAGAACCGGAAATCACCTTGATGCCGTTGAGTTTGCCGGCGCTTTCAAGCGACTGCACCATGCCCGGAAAGGTGATGCCCTTGGCCCCACCACCGCTGAGTACCAGGTGGGACGCCGCCGGCGGTGACAGCACCACGTCCACGCGCCCATTGCTGTGACGATAGAGGCTCAACTGGCGCTCGCCCACATCCTTGACCAACGGCGTCTTCACGTCCTGGCCGGTGCTTTGCGGCAATGCGGGCGGATTTTGCACAACTGAACTGGATACTTTCATACACGGGGCTCTCTCTACAGGTTGTAGGCCTGAGTGATGAGAGAGCCTCGGAAAGATCCTTGCGGAATGATTTGGTAAAGCAAATCACACCGTTGCCTGGTTACTCGGGAGCCCTGTCTTCCTTGAACTGGTCCTTCACGTACTTGATCTCCGTACGGCCGTGGGGCGCGGGCAGACCGTCTTCGCCGAGGTTGACGAAGACCATTTTTTCCACGGTGAGGATACTTTTGCGGGTGATCTTGTTGCGCACTTCACAGGTCAGGGTGATGGAGGTGCGGCCGAACTCGGTGGCGGTGATGCCCAGTTCGATGATGTCGCCCTGGCGCGAGGCGCTGACAAAGTTGATTTCGGAGATGTACTTGGTCACCACACGCTGGTTGCCCAGTTGGACGATGGCGTAGATCGCCGCTTCTTCGTCGATCCAGCGCAGCAGACTGCCGCCGAACAGGGTGCCGTTGGGGTTGAGGTCTTCGGGTTTTACCCATTTACGGGTGTGAAAGTTCATGGTCACTCCAAAACGTCTTGCCGAATGATGGGCGGTATCATGGCAGAGCCCGAGGCCAAGCTCTATGAACCATTGCCTATCAACGCCATGGGCGATCTGCATGTCGCCGACAGAAACGCTTGGGAAGTGTGGCGTACACGGCTATAATCGCCCCCGCTTCAAAACGGTCATCTTCAATTGATACCGTTCTCCCGCCACCTGTCCGAGGGGCGCTGCAGCAGGTTCAACCTGTCAGGCTCGGATGGGGCGTTGTCCGGCCCGGTCCACCAGGCCTGATACTAAACGCACAACGGCGCCCATTCGCACACTACGAATGGAGGCTCTCTATGAGCGCTGTAATCACGCCTGCAGATTTCACCGACTACAAAGTCGCCGACATGTCCCTCGCTGCCTGGGGCCGTCGCGAAACCTTTATCGCCGAATCCGAAATGCCCGCCCTGATGGGTCTGCGTCGCAAGTACGCCGCTGAACAGCCGCTCAAGGGCGCGAAGATCCTCGGCTGCATCCACATGACCATCCAGACCGCCGTGCTGATCGAAACCCTGGTTGCCCTGGGTGCCGAAGTACGCTGGTCGTCCTGCAACATCTTCTCGACTCAGGACCAGGCCGCTGCCGCCATCGCCGCCGCCGGTATCCCGGTGTTCGCCTGGAAAGGCGAGACCGAAGAAGAGTACGAGTGGTGCCTGGAGCAAACCATCCTCAAGGATGGCGCGCCATGGGATGCCAACATGATCCTCGACGACGGCGGCGACCTGACCGAGCTGCTGCACAAGAAGTACCCGCAGATCCTCGACCGCGTCCACGGCGTGACCGAAGAGACCACCACCGGCGTTCACCGCCTGCTGGACATGCTGGCCAAGGGCGAGCTGAAAATCCCGGCCATCAACGTCAACGACTCGGTGACCAAGAGCAAGAACGACAACAAGTACGGCTGCCGTCACAGCCTGAACGATGCCATCAAGCGTGGCACCGACCACCTGCTGTCGGGCAAGCAAGCCCTGGTGATCGGCTACGGTGACGTGGGCAAGGGTTCGGCCCAGTCCCTGCGCCAGGAAGGCATGATCGTCAAAGTTTCCGAAGTCGATCCGATCTGCGCCATGCAAGCCTGCATGGACGGTTTCGAAGTGGTTTCGCCGTTCATCGATGGCGTCAACGACGGCAGCGAAGCGAGCATCGACAAGGCCCTGCTGGGCAAGATCGACCTGATCGTGACCACCACCGGTAACGTCAACGTCTGCGATGCCAACATGCTCAAGGCCCTGAAGAAGCGCGCCGTGGTGTGCAACATCGGTCACTTCGACAACGAAATCGACACTGCTTTCATGCGCAAGAACTGGGCATGGGAAGAAGTGAAGCCACAGGTGCACAAGGTTCACCGCACCGGCTCGGGCAGTTTCGACCCGCAGAACGACGACTACCTGATCCTGCTGGCCGAAGGCCGTCTGGTAAACCTGGGTAACGCCACTGGCCACCCAAGCCGCATCATGGATGGCTCGTTCGCCAACCAGGTACTGGCACAGATCTTCCTGTTCGGCCAGAAATACGCCGACCTGTCGCCAGCCCAGAAAGCCGAGCGCCTGACCGTGGAAGTCCTGCCGAAGAAACTCGACGAAGAAGTGGCCCTGGAAATGGTCCGCGGCTTCGGCGGCGTGGTGACTCGACTGACCAAGACCCAGGCCGACTACATCGGCGTGACCGTCGAAGGTCCGTTCAAGCCGCACGCTTACCGCTACTGACTTGCCTGCCGCCCGCCTCCTTGTGGGGGTGGGCTGGTGTGGGAGCGGGCTTGCTCGCGAATGCGGTGGGTCAGTCACTATGATGCTGACTGGCCCACCGCATTCGCGAGCAAGCCCGCTCCCACATTGACAGTGCAAGCCTTCCAGTTTTGAGTTTCAAAGGGTATTACCATGTCCCAAGACCGTCGCTACAGCTTCGAGTTCTTCCCGACCAAGACCGATGCTGGGCATGAAAAACTGATGGCGACTGCCAAGCAGTTGGCCAGCTATAACCCCGACTTCTTCTCCTGCACCTACGGCGCGGGCGGTTCGACCCGTGATCGCACGATCAACACCGTGTTGCAGCTAGAAAGCGAAGTCAAAATTCCCGCCGCTCCGCACTTGTCGTGCGTGGGCGACAGCAAGGCCGACCTGCGCAGCCTGCTGACCCAATACAAAGGTGCCGGCATCAAGCGCATCGTCGCCCTGCGTGGCGACCTGCCGTCCGGCATGGGCATGGCCAGCGGTGAGCTGCGCTACGCCAATGACCTGGTGAGCTTCATCCGCGAAGAAAGCGGCGATCACTTCCATATCGAAGTAGCGGCTTACCCGGAGATGCACCCCCAGGCCCGCAATTTCGAAGACGATCTACAGAACTTCGTGCGCAAGGCCAACGCCGGCGCCGACAGCGCGATCACCCAGTACTTCTTCAACGCCGACAGCTACTTCTACTTCGTCGAGCGTGTACGGGCCATGGGTGTGAACATCCCGATCGTGCCGGGCATCATGCCGATCACCAACTACAGCAAGCTAGCGCGCTTTTCCGACGCCTGCGGTGCTGAAATCCCACGCTGGGTGCGTAAGCAACTGGAAGCCTATGGCGATGACGTCAAGAGCATCCAGGCGTTCGGCGAACAGGTCATCAGCGAAATGTGTGACCGCTTGTTGCAAGGTGGTGCGCCAGGGTTGCACTTCTATACCCTGAACCAGTCCGAACCCAGCCTTGCCATTTGGAACAACCTCAAGCTGCCGCGCTGAGGCCTGTTCAAGCAGCACCCAGGCCCTCGTTTATACGGGGGCTTTTTTTAGGTCCTCCCGGAATGGAAGCCCGCAGTAAATGAACACAGCGCCCCCGACTCCCCGCCCACAGCTGGTTTACCTGGTATTTGGCGCCGAGACCTATCATCAGGAAGCGGTATTCAGCATCGCCAGCGCCCTCGCCCACCTGGGCGGCACCCAGGACCTGCCGCTGGACATCCAGGTGTTCAGCGACAACCCGGCCCCCTACCGCGACTTACCGGTGCAGGTGTGCACACTGGACGACGCAACGCGCAAACGTTGGAGCGAGCCCCATGGCTACCACTTTCGGACCAAACATGTGCTGTTGCGCCAGGTGCTGGAAACCTCGGAACAGGCCCTGCTGATCGACACCGACACGTTTTTCCACGACTCGCCCATGGCGTTGTTCGAACGCGTCGCCCCCGGCAGCCTACTGTGCAACGCCTTCCACGCCAAGTACGGCGACAACCGCGAAAGCCTGCTGTATGACGCCCTGGCCAAGCACCTGGCGGAGCAAGGCCTGGCCGACGACGAAATGTGGCTGCTCAATTCCGGCGTGATGGGCCTGGCCCGGCAGGACGCGCACCTGCTGGATCGCTCGATCAAACTGATGGATGAGCTGTTCGTGATGGCCCACGGCGCCTACACCCTGGAAGAGTTCTGCCTGTCGGTTGCGGCGTACCGCCACGTCAACGTGCGCCAGTGCCCCGACCTGATCCACCACTACTGGAGCCGCAAGCAACTGTTCCGGGCCAAGGTCAAGGCGTGGGTCGCCAAGCACGCAGCCGCGCCCTCCAGCGCCGAGGCCTTGGCCGACACGCGCAAGGTCTCCGCCCACCTGCCCCGCCCGCCGCGCCTGCAGCGCCTGATGTACAAGCTGATCACCCTGGCGCTGCCCAAGCGCAAGCAGCAGTTCATCCGCGAAATTCTCTACGGCTGCTACGAACACGAAAACGAGTTCGACCAGGCCTGCGGTCCGGTCTGGTGGGACAAGGCCCGGCAGAACCAGGAGGAGCGACAAAAATGCCCGGTTGACGCGCACCAACTGGAACACTGGTTCGCCAACCCGGTGGTACGCCTGATTCTCGGCGAGCGGCGCGCGGCCATCTACGAACACCTGATGACGTCGCAGACACACTAAGGTCGCCTGCAGACGCTTGAGCCAGAGCTTCTCTTTAGCACTGGAGCGTCGTAACCTCAGGGCATGTCCGTGATCCTGAAACTTGCGACCGTTGCCCTTTTGACTTGCCTGAGCCTGGCCGCTTATGGCGAGAAACTGCGTATTGTCACTGAACCCTGGGCACCGTATGTGTACGAGCACCAAGGCGTCATGCAAGGGCTGGACTACGAAACGACGGTGATCGTGTTCCAGCGCCTGGGGGTCGATGTGCAGTGGCAGTTCCTGCCCTGGAAGCGTTGCCTGGTCATGCTCGAGCAGGGCAACGCAGATGGCGCGCTGGATATTTTCCACAGCCACGACCGCGACGCCCTGCTGCTGTACCCCAGCGAACCGCTGTCGGAGGTGGAGTTCGTGCTGTTCTACGCCAACGAGCGCCCCCACCCCGCCAAAAGCTTCGACGACCTGCGCGGCCTGACGGTCGGCACCTCGCCGGGCTACCTGTACGGTGCGCCATTCAGTGACGCCAGCCAGTTCAAACGCGAAGCCGCCCCCAGCCATGAGGCCAACTTCGGCAAATTGATGCTGGGGCGTATAGACCTGCTGATCACTGACCGCCGGGTCGGCCAGCACGTGATAAAACAATTGGGTTTGGAGGGCAAGGTCACCCAGGCCCCGTTCGTGGTCAACCGTCAGCAGCAATTTCTCGCCGTGCGCCGCGGTGCGGGCATGGACCTGCTGGTGCAGCGCTTTGCCGCCGAACTCAAGCGCTTCAAGCAAGAGCCGGAATATGCCGCCTTGAGCGCCAAATATGGTGGAATCGACGCAAATACGCCGCCAGGACCCACCGTTGAGCAGCAGGAAAGCAGCGCGCCGTGATTGCTCTGTTATACTCCGGCCTTTCCGCCAGGCTTACGCCCGGCCGCTGAGGTCCTGAAAAAGGCACCCAACCCCGCTACAGCGCAGCTTTCAGCCCGCGCGGGCCGGTGGAGTGCTCGCCAGACGCAGCAGGACCGGACGGGATTGCGCTCCCCTAAGCGTCATTCGCGCCCGGCAAGATTATCCCTCTGGGCCAAGCCCTAACTAAAACAGGATTACTCATGTCCTTTGCTTCCCTCGGTCTCTCCGAGGCTTTAGTCCGCGCCATCGAGGCAGCGGGCTATACCGAGCCTACTCCGGTGCAACAGCGGGCCATTCCCGCCGTGTTGCAAGGTCGCGACCTGATGGTCGCGGCTCAGACAGGTACTGGTAAAACCGGCGGCTTCGCCCTCCCGATTCTGGAGCGGTTGTTCCCCAACGGTCACCCGGACAAATCCCAGCGTCACGGCCCGCGCCAACCGCGCGTACTGGTCCTGACCCCAACCCGCGAACTCGCCGCCCAGGTGCACGACAGCTTCAAGCTGTATGCCCGCGACCTGAAGTTCGTCAGCGCCTGCATCTTCGGCGGCGTCGGCATGAACCCACAGGTTCAGGCCATGTCCCGTGGCGTTGACGTCCTCGTCGCCTGCCCGGGTCGCCTGCTCGACCTGTGCGGCCAAGGCAGCGTCGATTTGTCCCACGTGGAAATCCTCGTGCTGGACGAAGCCGACCGCATGCTCGACATGGGCTTTGTCCATGACGTGAAAAAAGTCCTCGCCCGCCTGCCGGCCAAACGCCAGAACCTGCTGTTCTCGGCAACGTTCTCCAACGACATCACCGCCCTGGCCGGCAAGCTGCTGCACAACCCGGAACGCATCGAAGTCACGCCGCCGAACACCACGGTCGAGCGTATCGAACAACGCGTATTCCGCCTGGCTGCCAGCCACAAGCGTTCGTTGCTCGCCCACCTGATCACCCATGGCGCGTGGGAACAGGTGCTGGTGTTCACCCGCACCAAGCACGGCGCCAACCGTCTGGCCGAGTACCTGGACAAGCACGGCCTCACCGCCGTCGCCATCCACGGCAACAAGAGCCAGAACGCGCGCACTAAAGCCCTGGCCGACTTCAAGGCCGGTGAAGTGCGCATTCTGGTGGCCACCGATATCGCCGCCCGCGGCCTGGATATCGACCAACTGCCCCACGTGGTCAACTTCGAGCTGCCCAACGTCGACGAAGACTACGTGCACCGTATCGGCCGTACCGGCCGTGCCGGTCGTTCGGGCGAAGCCATCTCCCTGGTTGCGCCAGACGAAGAAAAACTGCTGAAAAGCATCGAGCGCATGACCAAGCAGAAAATCGCCGACGGCGACCTGATGGGCTTCGATGCCAGCACCGTTGAGGCCGAGAAGCCTGAAGTGCGCGAACGTCCGGATGTGCGTAACCCGCGCAACCCACGCGGTCCGAAGGGCGATGGCCCGAACGGCGGCGGTGGTGGCGGCGGTCGTCGCGACAAGGGCAAGGACAAGGGCGGCAAGGAAAAAGCGCCCACCAATGGTCGTGGCGAACGCCCGGCCCGTGAGCAGAAGCCACGTGAAGGCACGCCGGCCCGCGAACAGCGTCAGCCGAGCCAGCCAAGCCAGCCGCCACGCGCCAGCGCCGACCGCGCCCCGGACGAGTTCCTCGACGACGATGTGGATAACTTCGGTAACCGCGTCGACTACGTGCCCCAGGCCAAGCCGGCCCAAGGTCGTGGTCGTCGTCCAGGCGCTCCGGCACCGGGCGCGGCCACAGGCGCACCGCGCGGCGGCCAGCCACAGGGCGCTCGTCAGAACGGCCCGCGCAACAGCAGCGGCGGCACCACCGGTACACCACCGGCCAAGCGCAGCGGCCCGCGTAATGGCGCACCGCGTGATGGCCAGGCCCGTCGCGAAGACTCGCGCAGCAACAACCGCCGCCCGGCCCGTGACGACCAGCCACGCTTGTCCGAGCCGGCCGTGCAGAACCCGCGCGGTGGCCCGGCGCCGAAGATCATCCACAAGGAGTCGAAAGCCGACCGCTTCCCGACACCGGAGCAACTGGATCAGTTGCCAGGCCGTCCTCGTGGTGAAAAACCAGCGCTGCTGACCCGCAACCGCGAGGCATAAAAAAAACCCGTATCGCAAGATACGGGTTTTTTTGCCTGTAGGAGCGAGCTTGCTCGCGAAGGTCGTCAACGATAACGCTGGCAGCCTGAAAAAACGTAATGTCTCTACGTTTTTCGCGAGCAAGCTCGCTCCAACAAATGAAGCGTTACTTCGCTTTCACACCTTCAAACGTCACGTACAGCTCAACATTGTTGGACGCTGGGCCCAGGTCCATCTGCTTGCCGAAGTCCTGGCGATTGAAGCTGGTGGTGCCTTCAAAGCCGGCACGGTAGCCGCCCCATGGATCTTTGCCTTCGCCTAGGAAGGTGGCCTTGACCACGATCGGCTTGGTCACGCCGTGAAAGGTCAGGTTACCGGTCACGTCGGCAGTGACTTGACCAGCGGCATTTTTACCGGTGGTTTTCACGCTGGTGGAGACGAACTTGGCATCGGCAAACTTGCCAACGTCCAGGAAGTCTTTGCTGGAGATGTGCTTGTCACGTTCGGCGTGGTTGGTGAACACGCTGGCGGTACGGACGTTGAACTCAATCTTGCTGTCTTCAGGCTTGGCGGCATCGAAGCTGAACTTGCCGTCCAGGTCCTTGAAGGTACCGGTGATGAAGCTGTAGCCCAAGTGGCTGATCTTGAAGTCAACGAAGGCGTGCTGGCCTTCTTTGTCGACAACATAGTCGGCGGCCATCACCTGACCTGCAGACAGCAGAGCTGTACCGATTGCCAGAGCGGCGAGGGTCTTTTTCAACATGTTTTCTATTCCTTGTGAGTCGAGGTTGAACATCAGGCTTTGCGCCCCAGCATTCGCAGGAGGGTCGCATCACGATCGATAAAGTGGTGTTTCAACGCAGCCACACCGTGCAAACCGGCGAAGACCACCAACACCCAGGCGAGGTACAGATGCACCACGCCGGCGGTATCTGCCTGGTCCGGTAGCCCGGAAACCAACGCAGGAATTTCAAACAAGCCAAACACCGGGATACCGACACCGTCTGCAGTGGAAATCAGGTAGCCGGCGATCATCAGCGCAAACAGGCCGACATAGAGAAAAGCATGACCAAACGCAGCACCGATGCGCGTCAGCCGGCTGTAGCTGGCCAGCGGCGGCGGCGCAGGGCTGATCAGCCGCCAGACGATCCGCACCAGCATGATGGCGAATAGCGTGATACCGATGCTTTTGTGCAGGTCCGGTGCGTCTTTGCGCCACGCGCTGTAATAGTCGAGACCGACCATCCACAACCCCAGGGCGAACAGACCGAACACCACCAGGGCCACGCCCCAGTGCAAAACCATACTGACCCAGCCATAACGTGCCGGTGAGTTACGTAGCTGCATGTACTTAATCCCGTAAGAGCCGCGCCCAAGACTAGCGATTTACCTATCGAAATAAAGCGGAAAATTTCGCTTTGAAATATCGAGAAATACGATCAAGAGCCTATGCACAATAAGTTAACGCGCGATTAAGGACTATTCCTAAGAAACGTGACAGTCCGTCTCACGTTTACCGCCAATTCATCCGTAATGGGTTGTGACACAGGCGGCCATTGCATAGGCTTGCGCGATTGTTTTACCTGCGCCGCTCGCAGGACCGCTTCGAGGAGATCACCGATGGGCTTGAACAACCAGTGGATGCAACGCGACCTCGCGGTGCTGTGGCATCCCTGCACCCAGATGAAAGACCACCAGCAACTGCCGCTGATCCCGATCAAGCGCGGTGAAGGCGTGTGGCTGGAAGACTTCGAAGGCAAGCGCTACCTCGACGCCGTCAGCTCCTGGTGGGTCAATGTCTTCGGCCATGCCAACCCGCGCATCAACCAGCGCATCAAGGACCAGGTCGACCAACTCGAACACGTGATCCTCGCCGGTTTCAGCCACCAGCCGGTGATCGAACTGTCCGAGCGCCTGGTGGCGATGACGCCCGAAGGCCTGACCCGCTGTTTCTATGCCGACAACGGCTCGTCATGCATCGAAGTCGCGCTGAAGATGAGCTTCCACTACTGGCTCAACCGTGGCCTGCCGAACAAAAAGCGCTTCGTGACCCTGACCAACAGCTACCACGGCGAAACCATCGCCGCGATGTCGGTGGGTGACGTGCCGCTGTTCACCGAGACCTACAAGGCGCTGCTGCTCGACACCATCAAAGTGCCGAGCCCGGACTGCTACCTGCGCCCCGAGGGCATGGGCTGGGAAGAACACTCGCGCAACATGTTCCTGGCCATGGAACAGACCCTGGCGGACCACCATGACACGGTCGCCGCCGTGATCGTCGAACCGCTGATCCAGGGCGCCGGCGGTATGCGCATGTACCACCCGGTGTACCTCAAGCTGCTGCGCGAAGCCTGCGACCGCTACGGCGTGCACCTGATCCACGATGAAATCGCCGTGGGCTTCGGCCGCACCGGTACGATGTTCGCCTGTGAGCAGGCCGGCATCCGCCCGGACTTCCTGTGCCTGTCCAAAGCCCTCACCGGCGGTTACCTGCCGTTGGCCGCCGTGGTCACCACCGAAGACGTGTACAGCGCCTTCTACGACGACTACCCGACCCTGCGCGCCTTCCTGCATTCCCACAGCTACACCGGCAACCCGCTGGCGTGCGCGGCGGCGCTGGCGACCCTGGATATTTTCGAAGAAGACAACGTCATCGAAAACAACAAGGCCCTGGCCCAGCGCATGGCCACAGCCACCGCGCATTTGGTGGACCATCCTCACGTCTCGGAAGTGCGCCAGACCGGCATGGTGCTGGCCATCGAGATGGTCCAGGACAAAACCACCAAGACCGCCTACCCGTGGCAGGAACGCCGTGGCCTGAAGGTGTTCGAGCACGCTCTGGAACGCGGCGCGCTGTTGCGGCCGCTGGGCAGCGTGGTGTATTTCCTGCCGCCCTATGTGATCACGCCGGAGCAGATCGACTTTTTGGCCGAAGTGGCCAGCGAAGGCATCGATATCGCCACCAACAGCAAAGTCAGCGTGACGGTGCCGAAAGACTTCCATCCTGGCTTCCGTGATCCGGGTTAATTGCCCGTGCGTTCGCCTATTTTTTCCAGAGAACAGAAATGAGACTGTCCCGCTTTTTCACTGACACCCCGCTGAGCCTCGGCGAGGTCGAACTGCCCGAAGCCCAGGCCCACTACATCAGCCGCGTATTGCGCATGGGCGAAGGCGATGCCGTGCAATTGTTCGACGGTTCCGGCCAGGAGTTTTTGGGCAGTTTGCTGGAGGTCGGCAAGAAGCGCGTCACCGTGCAACTCACCGAACACTTCGCCGGCCAGGCCGAATCGTCGCTGCATATCCATCTCGGCCAGGGTTTGTCCCGTGGCGAGCGCATGGATTGGGCGATCCAGAAAGCCACCGAGCTGGGCGTCAACGCGATCACGCCGATCTTCAGCGAACGCTGCGAAGTGCGCCTCAAGGACGAACGCGCCGACAAGCGCCTGCTGCACTGGCGCCAGGTGGCGATCAGCGCCTGCGAGCAATGTGGGCGTTCGACGGTGCCGGTGATTCATCCACCGCTGCTGCTGGCGGACTGGCTCAAGCAGACCGAGGCGGATTTGAAACTGGTGCTGCACCCGATCGCCGAACCGCTGGTCAGCCATGCCAAGCCGTCCAGCCTGGCCTTCCTGATCGGGCCCGAGGGCGGGCTGACCGACAGCGAAGTCGACACTGCCCAAGGCGCCGGCTTCCACGCCGCCCGCCTGGGTCCGCGCGTGTTGCGCACCGAGACCGCACCGGTGGTGGCACTGGCGGTCGCCCAGCAACTGTGGGGCGATTTCTAACCCGCACTGCACACCCAAATAATGTGGGAGGGGGCTTGTGGTTAGCCCTGCTTACTCCACCGGATCGCTGACCGGCGTGGCAATGATCGCCTTCAGTTCACGGGTCATCGGGAACTCCAGGTTCAGGCCCTTGGGCGGAATCGGCTGTTCGAACCAGCGCTGGTAAATCCCGTTGATCTCCCCCGAGCGGTACAGGTCGCCGAGCGTCTCGTTGACCACCGCGAGAAACTGCGGGTCATCCTTGCGCACCATGCAACTGTAGATTTCCCGCGATTGCTCCTCGCCCACCACTACCCACTTGTGCGGGTCCCTGGCTTTGGCGCGCTCGCCATAGAGCAGCGCGTCGTCCATATAGAACGCGGCCGCGCGGCCGGTCTCGAGCATCTTGAACGCCTCGCCGTGGTCCTTGGCGCTGATCACGGACATGTTGGTCTTGTGCTCGGCATTGTAGCGCTTGAGAAAGCGCTCATTGGTGGTCCCGGCGGTGGTCACCACGTTCTTGCCCTTAAGGTCGGCAAAGCCTTGGATGCCGCTGTCCTTGGCGGTCAGCAGTTGCCCTTTGACGTAGATGAACCCGTAGGAAAACGCCACCTGCTTCTGCCGCTCGGCGGTCACCCCGGTGGAGCCGCATTCGAGGTCGACGGTGCCGTTCTGTACCAGCGGGATGCGGGTTTGGGAGGTCACCAGGTTGTACTTCACCTTGAGGTCGGTCACGCCGGTTTTTTGCTGGATGCGCTCGACGATCTTGCTCGCCAGGTCCACCGAATAGCCCATGGGCTTACCGCTGTTATCCCCCACGTAGGAAAACGGCACCGACGCATCGCGATAGCCCAGGGTGATGGACTTGGCGTTGGCGATCTTGCCCAGTGCACCGTCCAGCGGCGCCTGGTTGGCGTGGGCCTGGGCGCCCAACAAAAGCCCCAGGGTGCAGACGCTCAACAGGATTTTTTTCATTGTTATGCTCCGTTGGTCTTCGAGTTATTTACGCACCGCAATCACGCTGATTTCCACCAGCACATTCGGCCGTGCCAGTTCCGCCTGCAGGGTGGTGCGCGTCGGCGCCATGCCGGGCGACAGCCAGGCCGACCACACTTCGTTCATCGGCGCGAAACCGGTGCTGATGTCTTTCAGGTAAAGGGTCGCATTGAGCAGATGATCCTTATCACTGCCCGCTTCGGCCAGCAGCGCGTCGATCCTGGCCAGCACCTCGCGGGTCTGGGTCGCCACGTCCTGGCCTTCGCCCGGCACCTGGCCCGAGAGGAATACCAGGTCTTTGTACGTCACGGCGCCGGAAAGTCGCTCGTTGCTGTGGATTCGGTGGAGGGTCATGGGTGCATTCTCACGCAGCGCGGGGCGCCAGGCCCTGCATATCAATGGAAGGGGTGTGGCGGTCGATCAATTCGGCCAGCAGTTGGCCGCTGCCGCAGGCCAGGGTAAAGCCGAGGGCGCCATGGCCCAGGTTCAGCCACAGGTTGCGATAGCCGCTGGCGCCAATCAGCGGCACGCCCGTCGGAGTGGCGGGACGCATACCGGCCCATTCCACCGCGTGGGCGTAGTCGCCGGCCAGAGGAAATGTCTCCAGTGCCTGGCGTTTGATCAGCGCCAGGCGCTTAGGCTCAAGGCTGGCGTCAAAGCCGACGATGTCCACCATCGCCGCGATCCGCAGTTGTTCGCCGATGCGCGCATAGACAATCTTGCGGTCGTAATCGGTGATGCTCACGTTCGGCGCCTTGTGCTGCGCGCCAATCGGCACGCTGAGGCTGTAGCCCTTGAGCGGGTACAGCGGCAGCGACAAGCCAGGCAAGCCCAACTCGGCGCTGCGATGACCGGCAGCCAGCACCAGTTGGTCCACCGGCATCATATCGGCGTCCATTTCGATGGCCTGTACCGCGCCGTCGATGTGCAGCAACCCGGTGACTTTGCGCCCCAGCAAAAAGGTGCAGCGCCCCGACGCTTGAAGCCGGGCCGCCAGACGTTGGCAGAAGGCATGACAGTCCGCAACCTCCTCATTGGGCGTGTAGATGCCACCGACGAACCCCTCCGCCACGCGGGCCAGCGCCGGTTCCAGGCGCGCGCAATCCAGCGCCGACAGCACCTGCTGTTGGAGGATATCGGTGACCTTGGCGCGTGCGCGCTCAAATGTGTCGGCGTTGCGAAAGGTCACCAGCTTGCCGTTGCGCCGCCAGTCGAAACCGTCCAGGCGATCATCCACACGCCATTGCTGCAAGGTGTTCTGGCTCAGGGTCGCCAGCCGCAGCAGGTGCGCGGCGTTACGTTTGTTCACCGAGCCACGGCAGGCGCCGATGAACGCGGCCATCCAGCGCCATTGCTGCGGGTCCAGGCGTGGGCGCAGCTTGAGCGGCGAGTCACCGCGCAGCAACCAGCCCATGGCTTGCAACGGCACGCCGGCATCGGCCAGCGGGGCGACGTAGCGGTAGGACAACTGCCCGCCGTTGGCGAAACTGGTCTCGCTGCCCAGACTGTCGCGCGCCTCGATCACTGTCACTTCATGGCCGGCGCGCACCAGCGCATAAGCACTTGCCAAGCCAATCACGCCACCCCCGATGATGCATACCCGCCTGGTCATCCCCACCACCCGCCGTTGAATTAAGAGGCCTCAAGCCTAGGGCCAGGTGACAGGCCGGCGACAATGAATAAAGATGGCCCCCCTATAAACAAAGGTTATGGACTAGCCATGCGCTTGCGGCATATCGAGATCTTCCAGGCCATCCGCCAGACCGGCTCCGTCAGCGCCGCCGCGCAGTTGCTGCATGTCTCGCAGCCGGCAGTGACCAAGGTGTTGCAGCACGCCGAGTTGCAGCTGGGTTTCCCGCTGTTTCTGCGCGTACGCGGCAAGCTGCAGCCCACGCCGGAAGCCCTCGCGCTGGAACGCGAAGTCGAGAAAGTCAGCGAAAGCCTGCAAGGGGTGCGGCGCCTGGCCAAGAGCTTGCGCCGTGCACCGGGGCAGAGTGTGCGCATCGGTGCTACCCCGGCGTTGGCGCTGTCGCTGCTGCCGCCGGCGATTCTGGCGTGGAAGCACGATTACCCGGACATTGCCTGCGAGCTGTCCAGCGACCATAGCCGCGAGCTGGTGCAGAAACTGTTGATGCGCGAGATCGACCTCGCGTTGACCCTCAATTTCTCCGGCCATCCGGGCCTGACCACCCAAGTGCTGGCCAACGGCGTGCTGGTGGCGCTGGCGTCCAAGGGGTATTGGCCAGAGGCGCAGTTGAGCAGGCCCTTGCCCCTGGCCGAGCTGGCCGGTGCGCCGTTGATTGGCCTGTCCAGCGCCGACCCGTTGGCGGCAAAACTCGACAGCTACCTGGAAAACGTCGACCCGCCACCGAAGGTGAGCATTTCCGTGCAGACCTATTCCCTGGCCCGCGCCATGGTGGAATCCGGCGCCGGCCTGACGGTCATCGACCCCTTCACCGCCCTCGGCGCCTCACCGGCGAGCACCTGCATCCGCACGCTGACACCGCCGCTGCCGATCACCCTCTACGCCCTGACCCGCGCCGACGAACCGCCGCCGCACATGCTGGCCAACCTGCTGCAGATCCTCGGCACCCACGCCAGCGCGTTGCTCGACCGCCTTTAAGCACAATGTGGGAGGGGGCTTGCTCCCGATAACGGTGGATCAGCCTGCCTGTGCAGAGACTGACACACCGCCATCCACCTTCAGAGCACGTAATGCATGATCGCCACGAAATGCAGCAGGCTGCCGCCGATCACGAACAAGTGCCAGATCCCATGGGAATGGCGCAGGCGATCCTCCAGGGCAAAGAAGATGATGCCGACGGTGTACAACACTCCGCCCGCCGCCAGCCAGGTAAACCCCGCCGTGCCCAGCGCGGCGAGCAGCGGCTTGACCGCCACCAGCACGATCCAGCCCATCACCGCGTAGATCACGATGGACAAGATCCGCGCCTCGGACCGCGGCTTGATCTCCTGCAGGATGCCGATCACCGCCAGCCCCCAGACAATGCCGAACAGCGTCCAGCCCCAGGGCCCTCTTAGACTCACCAGGCAAAACGGCGTGTAGCTGCCGGCAATCAACAGGTAGATGGAAAAGTGATCGACCTTCTGCATGATCGCTTTACGCCGCCCGCGCACGCTGTGGTACACGGTGGACGCGCTGTACAGCACCATCAGCGTAAAACCATAAATCGCCACGCTGACGATCTTCCAGGGGCTGCCATCCAGGCTCGCCACCACCAACATCCACACCGCGCCCACACACGCCGCGACTGCCCCGAGCAAATGGCTCCAGGCGTTGAATCGTTCCCCGTGGTACATCTGTCCCCGACCTCCCGTAACCGTTGACCGCTGGCTGGCAAGCCTCCCGCCTTGCGCATCAGAGTGCAAGCTCCTTATGACGTTCCGGCGACGCCGCACGGTTTTGCGGGCACAATCGGCAGCATTCGAACAAGAGCCCACGGCCATGCTGATCGACGAAGAGTTCACCCTCAAAAAGCTGGAAATCTTCCTGGCGTTCATGCGCACCGGCAACCTGGCCCGCGCCGCCGCCGAGCTGCACACCAGCAACGTCAGCGTGCACCGCGCCATCCATTCCCTGGAAAACGCCCTGCGCTGCCCGCTGTTCAAGCATGAAGGCCGCAACCTCACCCCGCTGGAAAGCGCCTACGCGCTCGAAGAACGCGCACAAAAGCTGGTGCAGGACGCGGTCGACAGCATCCGCCTGACCCGCGAAGCCGCCGGTTTCTCCGCGGAGCGCTTCAAGCTCGGCTCGCTGTATTCGCTGACGGTGAAAACCGTGCCGCAGTTGATCATGGGCCTGAAACTGCGCCGCAGCGAACTCAACATCGACCTGATCCTCGGCTCCAACTTCGACCTGCTCTACAAGCTCAAGAACATGGAAGTCGACGCGATCCTCATTTCCCTCGACGAACGCGCCAACGATCCCGATTGCGCACAGATCGCGCTGTTTTCCGACGACATCTTCCTCGCCACCCCGGCCGACTCGCCCTTCGACCGCAACCAGCAGATCGACCTGGCCGACGTGCGCGACGCCACCTTCATCACCCTCACCCAAGGCTTCGCCACCCATCAGGACGGCAACCGGGTGTTCAAGCAAGCGGGGTTCGAGCCGAAGGTGGCGATGCAGGTCAATGACATTTTCACCCTGCTGAGCATGGTCAGCTCGGGGGTGGGCTATGCGCTGCTGCCGGGGCGGATTGCGGCGGTGTACGAGAACCGCGTGAAGCTGATACCGCTGCAACCCCGGTATCGGTTGCAGCAGCATATTGGCGTGGTGTTCCTGAAGGCCAAGGAGCGCGACCCGAACTTGCTGGCGTTGCTGGCCGAATGTCGGATGTATGCCAATCGCCAGGCGCAGGCCTGAGATACCGCTATCGGGAGCAAGCCCCCTCCCACACGTGGAATGCATTCCAAATGTGGGAGGAGGCTTGCTCCCGATGGCGCCAGACCTATCAGCCCAAATGCCGGAGTCAGCCCACCAACCCGCGCACCATCACGTAGAGTAACGAAGGCCCCAACAGGCACCCCAGCGCCGTATAAAACGCCGCCGTCAGGCAGCCATACGGCACCAGTTTCGGATCGGTCGCCGCCAAACCGCCGGCCACTCCGCTGGAAGTGCCCATCAGTCCGCCGAAAATCACCGCGCTTCGGGGGCTATTGAGGCCGATCAGAGGCGCTACGAACGGGGTCATGACCATCACCAGAATCGCCTTGATCAGCCCCGCTGCGATCGACAGCGCCATGACCTCGGAACTGGCGCCAATCGCCGCACCGGTCACCGGGCCGACGATGTAGGTCACGGCGCCGGCGCCGATGGTGGTGAGGCTCACCGCGTCGGTGTACCCGAATGCCAGGGCCACGCTCACCCCGGCGATAAACGAGGAGCCCACACCGACGAACAACGCCAGCACCCCCACGTACCCGGCGCGTTTGAGCTCATCCACACTCACGCCAAAGGCGGTGGCCACGATGGCGAAGTCTCGCAGCATCGCCCCGCCCAGCAGGCCGATGCCCGACAACAACGGAATATCCACCACGCCCTTGGTGCCACCGGTGAAGGCGCCGCCCACATACGAAAGCAGCAACCCGAGCAGAATAGCGATGGCCGAGCCGTGCAGACGGCCCTTGGTGAAGGTATCGGAGATCCAGTAGGACACCCACATCGTCAGGCCGATCACCGCGAAACCACTGATCAGGCCGTAGCCGGTGATCACTTTCATCATCGATTCGTACATGGCGATCACCCGGCGTCTTTGGTGGGGATGACTGAGCTCGGCTCGTGGTTACCGATGCGCACCAGCACCGGCACCAGGGCAAAGGCCAGCACCACGGCAAAGGTTCCGGCCAGAATCGCCATCGGCCCGCCGCTGATGGCGCCGTACACATTCTGCTGGGCGGCCATGGCCACCACGATCGGGATATAGATCGCCGCCCAAAAGCTCACGCCCTGCTCCGACTTGCCAGTAAACAAACCACGCTTGCCCAGGTAACTGCCCAGGCCGATCAGCAGCAACATCGCGATACCGACCCCGCCGACGTTGGCCGGGATACCCATCCATTTGCCCAGCAGTTCACCGATAAACAAGCCGGTCAATGTGCAAAGCGCCAGAAACGCCACACCGTAAATAATCATTGTTGTTGTCCTCAAAGTGCTCGATCGAAATTGTTGTTGTTGTGCTTCGAAAGCCTTGGGTGCTGCTTTATCGGTGGCGGCGCTCCTCCTCTTCCAGCAGGGCCTGCAGGGTGTCCAGGCGTGCGCCTTCGCAGGCGATCACCGTGCCGTGTTCGAAGACCCGGCGCGACAGGCCGGTCAGCACGCTGCCCGGAGGCAGTTCGATCTGCAGGCGCACGCCGCGCTCGTAGGCGCTTTGCACGGTGCCGCGCCAGTCGACGATGCGGCACATGTTGAAGGCCAGGTCGTCGCGCAGCTGTTCGGGGTTATGGATCGGCCGCGCGCGGGTGCTGCTCAGGTAAGTGATGCGCGGCGCCCGCAGCGGCACGAAGGCGCGCGCCAATACCTGGGCAGGTTCATCCAGCAGCGCGCAATGGGACGGCACGCTGACGGCCAGTCGCTTGGCCACGCCGTTGCCTTTGATGCGGTCGGCGACACGTTGCATCGCCGCATCGCTGCCGGCGATCACGGTTTGGTTATCGGCGTTGATATTGGCCAGGTACACCGGGGTTTGCGGGCTGTGGATGTCGGCCAGCAGCGTTTCGACGCTGGATAACTGCGGCCCGATCAGCGCGGTCATGCCGTAGCCCTGTGGATAAGCCTGTTGCATCAGTTCGCCGCGCAGGCTGACCAGTTTGAGCGCATCGGCAAAGTCCAGGGCCCCGGCGATGACCGCCGCCGGGTACGCGCCGATGGACAGGCCGGCGACGAAATCCGGGGTGCGTTGCAGCAGGCGGGCATGGGCCACGCCGGTGATCAACAGGCACAGTTGCACAGCACGGGTCGACACCAGGGCTTGCGCCGAATCGAGCCGGCGTACGTCTTCGCCCAAGGCCTCGCTGGCTTCTGCCAACACGTCGGCCGGCAGCGCCTGGAGCATGCCCGTGCGTTGGGCACCCTGCCCCGGAAACACCAGCAGACTGCTCATGGCATGGCCTGCCAGGGATCAATGACCAGGTGCGCGCCGCGGGCGGTTTTGAGCAAGACGCGGCGTGACGATCCGGCCCATTCGCGCAAGGCCACGGCGCCGAATGGGGTTTGCAGTTGCAGGTCCACGGCGCAGGCCGTGCTGTCCAATGCCCCCAACAGATCCCGCGCCGCGCTGCGCTCAAGCGGCTCGGGGGCGTGAAGAATCAAATCCAGGTCACTCAAGGCATGCAACGCTTCGATGCCCGTGGCCAATTCAAACCCGGCACTGCCACTGACGCCCCAATCATGCGCCGCCAACAGCGGCCGCAGTTGATCGAGGGCCCGCAACGCCGGCACGTCCCGTGGCGATGTCAGCGTGCGCAGTGCTTGCGGCGTCACGCGCCGCTGCACCGCGTCCACCGGCATTTGCGCGGCATAACGCTGCTCCCGCACACGCCCGCGTACCCCCACCGCCACCGCCTCCGGTTCGGCAATGGCGCGACGCACCACCACCGGGTGGCCGGCGCGGATCGCGTCCACCACCCAGTCCGGTGCGTCGGCGGGCAGGTGCGCCAGGGTCATGCCCCAGAGCAGATCGTGGGCGTTCACCATTGCTCCCGCAGCAACTGGCGTACGTGGCTGGAGGCGGCGCGATTGGCCGCGCCCAGGCGACCGCTCAAGTCCGCGCCATGAATGTCCTTGATCGCGTTGATGAGGCAATCGCCGACCCGCGCCACATCGTCCTGCGTCGGCTGTTCGATCTGGCTGACCGACAAGGTCTCCCAGAGCAAACCAAGGCTGGCAAAGCTGTCGATGTCATAGGCCATGGGCGGCACGCTGGCGGCCAGGGCTTCCAGTTCTTCGACGCTGCGCAGAGTCACCCGCGCCGCCGAAGCCTTGCCCATGGCGTGCACCATCACGCCGGGGTCGCGCAGGGCGATCAGGCGATTGGCCTGGTAGCCGTGGGCGAGAAACGCACCGGACATGGCCTTGCCCACCAACAGTGCGATCACCGGGTGCCCGGCCAATCGGGCGCGCGCGTAGCTGTCGACGGCGCCGGCCAGGGCCTGGTGGATGCCAAGGGCTTCTTCGCGACGGCCATAGGCCTGGCTCGGCACATCGACGATGGCGATGATCGGGCGCTGGTCGCCACGGGCGATGGCCTCATCGACGGCCTTCGCCAAGCCCCAGCCTTCCAGCAGGCCAACTTCGCCCTGGCGCGCACGGGGGAAGCGGTTGTGTGCGTCGGGGACCACGGCGATAAAGCGCACCGCTTGCTCACCCAAGACGCCATCGGCGACTTTCAGCGAGTCCGGCAACCCGCTCACCGGCGTGGCGCCGGCACTCAATGCGTTGAACCACTGCACACCTCTCATGAGCGTTCTCCCTGATACAGATCGCGAACCGTCGCCGGCTCGATTTGCGCTGCGGCGTCCAGTTCAGCCAGGCGCGCCAGGTAATGCGCGGCCTGGCGACTGCGCTGCTGTGCCGGCAGACCTTGCTGCAACAGTGCGCTGACTGTCTGTTGCAACTGCGCCACATCGTCGGCCACATAGCGGTCGGCCAGGCCACTGTTGAAGCGCTGCTCGCCGCCGGTCAGGCTCCAGATAAAAGGACGGTCGCGGGAATCGTATTCGTCCAGGCCGGCTTCCTGCTCGATCACCTGCGGACCGTTCAGGCCCAGGCGTGCTTCGCGGGTCACCACCAGATAGCTGCACAACCCGGCGGCGATGGACATGCCGCCAAAGCAGCCAACGCTGCCCGCCACCACGCCGATCACCGGCTGATACTGGCGCAGGTCGACAATCGCCGCGTGGATATCGGCAATCGCGGCCAGGCCCAGGTTGGCCTCCTGCAAGCGCACGCCGCCGGTTTCCAGCAGCAGCACGGCACGGGTCGGGACGCCCTTGCGGTTGTCTTCGGCCGCCAACTCCAGGGCGCCGGCGATCTTCGCGCCGCCCACTTCACCGAGGCTGCCGCCCTGGAAGTTGCCTTCGATTGCGGCGATCACCACCGGCAAACCGCCGAGGCTGCCCTTGGCGATCACCACGCCGTCATCGGCCTGGGGCACCACGCCCTGGCGGCTGAGCCACGGCGACATGACGCGCTGGAACGGGTCGAGCAATTCGCGAAAGGAACCGGCGTCCAACAAGGCCTTGGCCCGTTGCCGCGCGCCCAGTTCGACGAAGCTGTGTTTGCTGAGCAAGTCAGTCATGGCCGAGCTCCTCGAAACCTTGCTCCAGGCGCAAACGCACCACGCCGGGGGTGGCGCCGAAGTCGTGGATATCAATGTTCAACGCCGGTGGCGTGTGTTCCTGGAAGATCCGCTCGAACAGGTGCTGCCAGCGTTGCTCGGCGCCATTCACCGAGGTCTGCACCTGGATCGTCAGCGTGCCGGCCGTGCCCGGTTCCAACAGCACTTCCAGGTCGCCGGAGCCGACACATCCCACCAGCGCACGGCCTTTGGGCGGCTGCCCGGCGGGGAATTCAAAGGATAAGGTTTCCATCACAACGCTCCGTCGAGGCGGTCGATAAACAGGCAGGCGGCCAACAGGTCGGCGGCGCCGCCGGGGGAGGCATTCAGGGCCAGCAGTTGCTGGTCGAGTTCGTGCAGGTGGCGGCGACCGGCGAGGGTGGCGCTGCCGCCGGCATCGAGCACGGCCTGGGCGCCGCGTTGCATGGCGTATTGGCCCTCAAGCCCGGCGCGGTAGAGCACGCAGGTATCGGCCAGGTCGGTCATGATCGCCAGCAATGCGTCGAGGCGCGCGTTCTGTTCGCCCACGTTTTGCCGACGACTTTTGTGCAGTTGCGGCAGGCCGCGTTGCAGCACCGAAGGGAATCCCAACTGGGCTTCTTCGCGGGCACCACGTGCGCCGTAGCGCTGCGCGACCTGGGCGCCGTGGCTCATCGGTTGCGGCGCGTAACGGTCGTTGAGCAGGGCCAGTCTGGCTGCATTCAGCGGGATGGCGCGAGGCGCCAGCGCGGCGGCGGCAGTCAGCAGGCCAAGCGCCCAGATCGCACCGCGATGGGTATTCACGCCGTGGGTGGTGATCAGCATCGCTTGCTCACCTTCACGGCCGATGCGCCCGAGGGCTTCACGCAGCGGTAAACCGACCTCACCGAATTCAATCGCAGCTTCAGCCATTTCCTTGAACATCGGCCACAGCGACAACGCCGACGCGTGCATCAGCCCGAGGTGCAAATCACTGTGGGCGCCATTGCCGCGCCGGTCCACCAACGCTGGTTTGGGCGACAGGTCCGCTTCATCGATCAGCGCCTCCACGGCCATATCCGCCAGGCGATCGGCGAGGCTGAGTTCATGCAGTTTGAGTGCGCGCATTTACCAGCTCCTGAATTTGGCGGGCGGGTTGTACAGGCCACCGGACCAGTCCACCAGATCGGCCACGCTCTTGGCGGCCAGCAGCTCGCGGGTGGCGTCGGTGCGGCGGATGCCGAGGTCTTCGGGCAAGGCGATCAAACCTTCGCGGCGCATGCGCGCGGTGTCCTTGGGGTTGTGGCG
This sequence comes from Pseudomonas sp. MPB23, assembly GCF_046605395.1. Taxonomy (NCBI): domain Bacteria; kingdom Pseudomonadati; phylum Pseudomonadota; class Gammaproteobacteria; order Pseudomonadales; family Pseudomonadaceae; genus Pseudomonas; species Pseudomonas sp. MPB23. The sequence continues at coordinate 1,592,375 of NZ_CP176771.1, forward strand.
CATGCCGATGGCGGTCACCCCGGCGACGGCGGCGATCATCGCCTGACGCTCTTCCAGGGAACGCGCCTTGTACAGATAGGCGATGCCTTCTTCGGTGAGCAGGTGGGTCACGTCGTCGCCGTAGATCATGATCGGCGCCAGGGGCATGCCGCTTTTACGCGCCACCTCCACCGCGTCGAGGGTGTCGACGAACGTCGGTTTGCCGCCTTCCTGGAAGGTCTCGACCATTTGCACCACGAGTTTTTTGCCGCGTTCGAGCAGCGCTTCCGGCGCATCGTCGTGGCGCATATCCAGCCATGCCGGGGTGCCGTGACGGCGACCGCGCGGGTCGTGGCCCATGTTCGGCGCACCGCCGAAACCGGCGAGGCGGCCACGGGTCACGGTGCTGGAATGGCCGTCGCCGTCGACTTGCAGGGTCGCGCCGATGAACAGGTCCACCGCGTACTGGCCGGCCAGTTGGCAGAACATCCGGTTGGAACGCAGCGAGCCATCACGGCCGGTGAAGAACACATCCGGGCGCGCGGCGATGTAGTTTTCCATGCCCAGTTCGGTGCCGAAGCAATGCACGCTTTGCACCCAGCCGCTTTCGATGGCGGGGATCAGCGTGGGATGCGGGTTGAGGGTCCAGTTGCGGCAGATCTTGCCCTTAAGGCCGAGGGATTCGCCGTAGGTGGGCAGGATCAATTCGATGGCGGCGGTGTTGAAACCGATGCCGTGATTGAGCGACTGCACGTTGTGTTTTTCGTAGATGCCACGGATCGCCATCATCGCCATCAGCACATGCACCGGCTTGATATGGCGCGGGTCGCGGGTGAACAGCGGCTCGATGTAGAACGGCTTGTCGGCCACCACCACGAAATCCACCCAACTGGCGGGGATGTCGACGCGGGGCAAGTCGCTGACATCGTCCACCAACTGGTTGACCTGCACGATGACGATGCCATCGCTGAAGGCGGCGGGCTCGATCAGCGCCGGGGTGTCTTCGGTGCTGGCGCCGGTGTAGATATTGCCGGCGCGGTCGGCCATGAAACCGGCGCAGAGGACGACGTTGGGGATCAGGTCCACCACCAGCCGTGCGTAGAGTTCGATGTAGGTGTGGATCGCACCGATTTCCAGCAGGCCGTCTTCGAGCAACTGGCTGATGCGCAGGGATTGAGTGCCGGCGAAGGAGAAATCCAGCTTGCGGGCGATGCCCTTTTCAAACAGATCCAGGTGCTCGGAACGCCCGACGCTGGGCATGATCATGTGCAAATCGTGGAGCTTGGCCGGGTCGGCTTTGGCCAGGGAACGCGAGAGGAAATCCGCCTGCTTCTGGTTGTTGCCCTCCAGCACCACACGGTCGCCGGGCAGGATCAGGGCTTCGAGGGCCGCGACGATTTTATCGCTGGGCAACACGGCGCCGTCGGCATACTGCTTGACCAGCCCGAGCCGCCGCTGCTTCTCGTCGCGCCGCCGCGTCCAGCGCGAGTCGGGGGTAATTATTGTTGTCATGGTCGCTCCACGGGTTTGCTGTCGTGGGCTGTACCTTAGGAGTGAATCGGGGGGGTATCAATCAAGCAGGGCGCTGGATCGTTACGGTTGGAGTAATGGATTGGTGACGACACGGGGATAAGCCCAATGGGGAGCACCCTGCCCCCCAAGGCCGCCCGCGGTGCTACTCGAAGCGCGGTAACTGCGCAACCACAATCGGCTTTTGCGCACCCACCCAGGCGTCGAAACCTCCGGTGATCGACTTTACGTGCAGATAGCCCATGTCCTGCAGCGAGACGGCGGCGAGTGCCGCACGACCGCCGGTTTTGCAGTACAGCACGACCTTAAGGTCTCGCGAACTGAGTGCGGCATCGTTGCTCAGTTTAAATTCCAGTATTCCGCGCGGGACATGCACCGCGCCCGAGAGATGACCGGCGGCATATTCGTCGGCTTCACGCACATCAAGCAGGACATCCGCATGCTGGATAGCCAGGTCAGCCTCTTCGATGGCAACTTCTTCGATGCGGGCTTTAGCGTCTACAACAAGATCGTGGGCAGTTTTAATCATGGTATTGGGGAAGCGTCCAGTTGGGAGAGTTACCCGACGTTCAAGCCGGCACCGCAGCACTTGCGCGGCGCCCGTCGGTATTGATCATGTGGTCGGCCATTTCGGAAAACATACAGTGCAGCTTCGCATTCAGGCTTGGGTCCTCCACCTGCTCATTGATTGCCTGATGCATACACAGCATCCATTCGTCGCGCTCGACAACACTGACGGCAAAGGGCGCATGCCGCATGCGCAAACGCGGGTGACCACGCTCCTGGTGAAACAGCGGCGGGCCACCAAACCAGCCACTCAGGAACTTGAATAGGCTGTCGGCACTGCCGGCGAGGCTCGGCGGGTGCATCTGACGCACTGTTCGCGCCTCGGACAGCCCTTCCATCAATTCGTAAAAGCGGTCGACCAGCCTATGCACCCCTGCCTCGCCGCCTAACTGCAGATAAATACTGGTGTTGCTCTTAGGCTCGGTACTCACTCGTTCAGTCATCTCATCAGCACTCAATGTTGGAACTTTATCCGGCCGGCAAGTGCATGCGTCACACCGCACTGCCAGTGGCAGATCACACCGCCGTCGTTTATCGGAACGGGGCATGACCAGGCAGTTAGCACGCGCCATGCCAAGCGCGGATATGTGTTTTTTATTGAGTGATAACAAACAGTTAGTTATTCGAGCATGACCATGGCAGAGGCGTTGGCAGTTAGATGGTCTGCCAATCGGTTATGACGGCAGTGGTTGGCAGTCAGGGTTCGGGTTGCGCGCGGCAGGCGTCATGTTCAGCGATTTCTTCAGTGTGTTTGCCTTATGTCATCTTTTCGGGGGTAGAACAGGGACAGACTGACTGCGTGCATTGTCAGCCTGCTGTTCAGGCAGGACGCGGGAATTGCTCGCGATGGCAAGTCGCTTGATAGGCCGTTGGCAACTGATCGGGAGATCGCCATGAACGCAAACATTGGAACCATTGATCGCAGCCTGCGTATCGCCGTCGGCCTGATCTTGATTGGCCTGAGTCTGTCGGGCGTGATCGGCTTGTGGGGCTGGATCGGTATCGTGCCACTCGCCACGGGCATTTTCCGCTTCTGCCCGCTCTATACACTGCTGGGCATCAAAACCTGTAAGCGTTGCTGAGCGTCCCTTATCGGGAGCAAGCCCCCTCCCACAGTGGTTCAGCGCTGTGGGAATGAAGTGCGTCATCACCACCGATGGTTAGCCAGAAAGTCTTCCACTTTACTCAGCAGTGTTGCCATCCATGGACTCCAGGGGGTTGCCCCCCATCAGATTGATCTTGAGATCTATGCCACTGGATGAGTGCGCCTCGCCCTTGGCGATGGAGCCATAGATAAAAGCCCAGGTTATCTGCCCGGCAAACGGAGCCAGTGCATTGCGCAAGGGCTCGTCCAGGCTGAGGGTTTTGCGCACGATGGCCAACAGCTCCGAGTAGATCGGGCATTGGGGGTTGGCTTGGTAGTGGGTCTGATTGCCTTGGCGCGTCATGCTCAAGATGCCCGCCAACTGCAGCCGCTCCAGCTCGCGGGTGAGGCTGCCCTTACCGACCTCGGCCCAGCGTGCGATTTCATTGGTGAAAAAGCTTTGATCCGGCTTGCCGAACAGCAGGCCCAGCACTTTTTGCTGAGTGAGGGTGAAGAGTGCGGTGCTGAGCGACAGGGTGTGCATGGTGGCAGCCAAAGAGTCCCAAAAAGGGAGCGATAGGTCCCTTTTTTGGAACTATCAAGTTTTAAGCCGTTGGAGAAGGCGAAACTTGCTCCAGTGCTCGATCCACCAGTAACTGCCCGAGTTCTGCCATTTGCTGGATCCCGAGCATGATTGCGCGCTGGGACGTGTCCAGATCGAAGGCCAGGTTGCAGGTGAGGGCGTTGAGGGAAGACAGGGTTTCGCTGGCGTTGACCAGCAGGGCTTCGGTGTTCTGGTGGGGGTTTACGGTGAAGAGGGGCGGATTGGGGGTGGGTTTGACCATGATTTACAGCTCCGATATGTGATGGAGACTCCCCTCTTCCGCTTGCACGCGAATAAGGTGGCAGCCATGCGCAGGTGTGCAAGACCGGGCATATCGGACCCCGGCAGACCCCGAAAGATCTCCCACGCACAGCCGCCATAACGAGTACAGCAGACATAAAAAACGCCCGTTGAATGGCTATGGGCGTTGGTGCGCCGACATGTAACCGGACTTGCACGTCCGTGTCACCGTTTTTTGCGGTGACGGGACGAAGACTAGGTGTATGGGCTGCACACGACAAGTTCATGCCCGGCCCAAAATCTTGCAGGAAAAATCCGAAGACCGGGCTTGCTAGCCACCGACAAGCCGGTCAGCCCGGATCTGGCTGTCAGGTTGGAACGGGCCGGCGTGAGTACCGCGCAGCTTTGGTTATCGATGCAAAGTGCCTACGATTTGTGGCAAGCCGAGCATCGGGAGCAACCGCTGATTGAGCGGTTTGCGCGGATTGATTGAGGTCTACAGCCGGTGGGAGGGGGCTTGCTCCCGATAGCAGTGGGTCAGCCACCAGATGCGGTGGCTGATAGACCGCGATCGGGGGCAAGCCCCCTCCCACATTGGATGTTCATAAGGCTCAGGATCAAGCCAGGCCGGACTCTACCAGCAGTGCCTCCAGCCCAAACAAGTCCGGCACCTTCGCCACATGCTCGCCCACCTGCACCGCCGCCAGTTCCAGCGGGCACAGCGGCACGTCCACGTAACTCAACTGGCTGTCGAGCTTGTACGAGCGGGGAATCCCCTGGATCACCATCGCAATGAATTTCAAGGTCGGCCGCCCGCCCAGGGTGTTGAGCACCACGATCCGCGAGCGTTCGCCGGTCACGCTGGCCTCGCCGCAGGCCGCTTCGAAGCTGATCAACGGCAGTTGCCGGTCGCGCCAGGTCACTTGCCGCAGATACCACGGCGGTGCGTCGCTGGCCGGTTCGCCGCGCTGGTAGTCGATCAGCTCGGCGATGGCGACGTTGGGCAGCACCAGGTGGCGGTCGGCCAGGGGCAGGAGCAGGCCGGTGAGTTGGCTGGTGCGGTGGTCAAGCATGGGACTTGCTCCAATAGGCGATGCTGTCCAGCAGCACCGACTCCTGGTACGGCTTGCCCAGGTACTCGTTGACGCCGATGGCCATGGCGCGGTCGCGGTGTTTCTGGCCGGTGCGGGAGGTGATCATGATGATCGGCAGGCGCATCAGCCGTGGGTCGTCGCGCACATGAATCGCCACTTCGAAGCCGTCCATGCGCGGCATTTCGATGTCGAGCAGCATCAGGTCCGGGGTGTGTTCTTCGAGCACGGCGAGGGCATCGATACCGTCTTTGGCGGTGAGGACGTTCATGCCGTTGCGCTCCAGCAAGCGGGTGGTGACTTTGCGCACGGTGACCGAATCGTCCACCACCAGCACCAGCAGCGGACGCTTTTTCACCGGTTCGTTGAGGATCAGCGGCGCATCGACCACCTGGGCCGGCAAGGCCGGTTGCCGTGCGCGGATATGCGCCAGCAGGTCGATGATCAGCACCACGCGGCCGTCGCCGAGAATGGTCGCGCCGGACAAGCCCTGCACGCCGGCGAACTGCGGCCCCAGGCCCTTGACCACGATCTCCCGGCTACCGGCCATGGCATCCACATGCACCGCCACATGCCGGTCATTGCAGTGCACCAGCAGCAACGGCACCGGTTGGTACTGGCCGAGCAGTTTCGGGCGCGCCACGGTGTGCAGCAGGTCGCCGAGGTAGAACAGCTCGTAGCGCTGGCCGGCGTATTCATAATGCGGCGGGTCTTGCTGATAGTGCCCGGCCAGTTCATGGGGCAGCACACGCACCAGGCCTTCGATGGTGTTGAGCGGAATCGCATACTGGTCGTCCGCGCACTGCACCATCAACGCGCGGTTGACCGACACGGTGAACGGCAGTCGAATGCGAAAGTGCACACCCGCGCCCGGCGTCGAGTCGATGAACATCGAGCCGCCGAGCTGGCGCACTTCTTCGTGCACCACGTCCATGCCCACGCCGCGCCCGGAGATCTGGGTGATTTTTTCTGCGGTGGAGAACCCCGGCTGCAGGATGAACTGCAACACCTCGCGATCGCTCATCTCTTGATGGGGGGCGAGCAGGCCGCGCTTGATCGCCTTGCGCCGCACCGCTTCCAGGGGCACGCCGGCGCCGTCGTCGCGCATGTCGAAGACGATGTCGCCGCCTTCGTGGGTCAGGTCCAGGGTGATGCGGCCCTTCTCCGGCTTGCCGGCCAGCAGCCGCGCATCGCGGGACTCCAGGCCGTGGTCGACGGCATTGCGCAGCATATGTTCCAGCGGCGCCGCCATGCGTTCCAGCACGTTGCGGTCCATCTCACCCTCGGCGTTGCCGACGATGAATTCCACGTCCTTGCCCAGCTCGCCCGCCACCTGGCGCACGATGCGTTTGAGGCGCGGCAGCATGCGTTCGAAGGGCACCATGCGTGTGCGCATCAGGCCTTCCTGCAACTCGGTGTTGATCCGCGCCTGTTGCTGCAACAGGTCGTGGGCGTCCTGGTTGCGACGTTCGAGGGTGTCCTTGAGGTCCAGCAGGTCGGAGGCCGATTCGGAGAGCGCGCGGGACAATTGCTGCAACTGCGAATGGCGGTCCATTTCCAGCGGGTCGAATTCTTCATAACCCAGGCGTTCGGCCTCGGTCTGCTGGCGGCTGAACAGGCGGCTCTGGGTTTCGCTGTCGAGGCGGCGCAGTTGGTCGCGCATGCGCTCGATGGTGGTTTCCACTTCCGTGAGGGCGATGCGCGCGTCGTTGACCTGCTGCTCGATACGGCCGCGGAAGATCGAGGTTTCGCCGGCCAGGTTGACCAGGTCGTCGAGCAACTCGGCGGAGATCTTCACCATGTCCGCCGCCGGGTCCGCCGCCGCTTCGCCCTTGCCCGCCGGCAACGCTACCGGCAACACCGGCTCGATGCCCGGATGCACCAGGCTTTTGATGCGCTCGATCAGCTTGTCCACCGAGCCCACCGGCACACCGTCGGCCACCGCATCAATCATCTGCGCCAGGCGGTCATGACAGCCTTGCAGCAACATGAACAATTCGTCGGACGGCGCCAACAGGCCGGCCGACAAGCCTTCGTAGAGAAATTCCAGCTCGTGGGCCAGGTCGCCGATCGGCCCGATCTCGACCATGCGCGCGCCGCCCTTGAGGGTGTGCAGGTCGCGCAGCAGGGTTTCGACTTCCTGGCGGTTGTTCGGCTCGGCTTGCCAGCGCAGCAAGGCGCTGCCGGAGCTGTCGAGAATGTCAGCGGCTTCTTCGAGGAAGATATCCAGCAATTCCGGGTCAGCGGTGGAGGCCGGCGCAGCGGTGGGCGGCGCCGTCGGTGGGTTGCTGTGGCGCAAGTCGTGCAACTGGGCGATCAACTCGCCGGCGTCGCTCAGGGGTTGCTGGTGTTGCAGTTCTTCCAGGTGCAGGGCCAGCCGTTCATGACAGGCCATCAACAGCACGGACAGTTCCGGGGAGTAGCTGTAGCGTCGATCCACCAGACCTTCGTAAAGGCATTCGAGCTCATGGGCCAACTCGCCCACCGGCGCGATCTCAGCCATGTGCGCGCCACCCTTGAGGGTGTGCATGTCGCGCTGCAACGACGACAGCGGCGCGACGTTATCGGGCTCCAGCAGCCAGCGCTTGAGGGCTTGCCCGGCGCTGTCGAGGATGTCGACGGCCTCTTCCAGAAAGATCTCGACGATCTCATCGTCCATCGCGCTGGCGTGGTTCAACTGCTGCGTGGCGGCGCCCAACTCGGCGATGCTCTGGGCACGGTTGCCGTCGCTTTTGATCAGGCCGGTGGCGGACGGGTCGAGGGCCTCGCCCAACAGCTCGCGCAGGGCGTGCACCCGGGCCGTCGCCGGGCTGATTTCCTGCCCGGCCGCCAGTTGGTCGAGCATGCTGATCAGTGCTTCGTGGGCCTGCTCGGCCTCATGGAAAAACCGTTCGCTGACCGCCAGGCTGCTTTCTTCCACGGCGCCATACAGGTCGAGCAAGGCCTCGCACAGGGCGTCGATGGCATGCAGGTCGGCGTCGTGGGCGCTTTCCCCGAGGGTGGTCAATTCGTCCAGCAGCGCGGTGAGTTCCTGGCGTTCGCCGGGGTGTTGCTGCCAGCGGCGCAGCAGGCTTTCGGCGTCGAGCAGGATGTCCATGCCCTGGGCCAGGAAGTTGGCGATCAGTTGCGGGTCGCGCTTGATGCGCAGGCCGGTGTTGGGCGCATCGAGCAAGGCGGCGAGCTGCTGGTCGAGCAGCTTCTGAGTGCGCTTGATCAGGTCCTCGGCCCCGCGGATCGGCGCCAGGGGATTGCGGTCCAGTTGGCGCAGCCCGCGCTGGAACAGGCCCTCGGCCTCCAGCAGCAACTCCACTTCGTCCAGGTCCAGCGGCAAGCGATGGGCCTTGTACTCGCGGGTCAGGTGATCGAGGGGGCGCGCCAGCTCGGCGATGGGCAACACGCCGGCCATGTGGGCGCTGCCCTTGAGGGTATGCAGGGCGCGTTGCAGTTCATCGCTGACTTGCAGCGGCACGTGCTCGGCGGCCAGTTGCAGGAAGTGGTTGAGGCTGTCCAGATGGCTTTGGGCTTCGTTGCGGAAGATCTCCAGCAGCATCGGGTCGTGGGGTTCGGCCTCCGGCACTTGCGCGCCACTGGCCAAGGCGTGGGCGCGGGCGGCCAGGGCGTCGACTTCATCGCGTTGATGTTGGTCGTCGGTGGCGAAGTCGGCGATCAATTCCGGCAGCAGGGTCACCGCGTCGTCCAGCACCTGTTGCACCGGCGGGCTGAGGGCCACGCTGCGCTCCAGCACGCGGTTCAACAGGTTCTCCACGGCCCAGGCCAGCTCGGCCAGGACCAGGGCGCGCACCATGCGGCCGCTGCCCTTGAGGGTGTGGAAGGCGCGGCGCATTTCGCCTTGGGCGACTTTATCGGCACTGCTGGGCAGGTAGCGGTGCAGCACCTCGAGGACTTCGTCGGTTTCTTCCAGGAAGACTTCGCGCAGTTCGTCGTCGATGGGCGCTTCATCGGCCGGCGGCGGCAGCAAGCTGCCGGGGCGTTGCTGCGCGGGCGGGTTGAGGCGCGACGTGGGGCTGGCCAGGGCGTCGAACTGGGATTGGCTGGAGGCCGTCTCGGTGGACAGCGCGCCGTCCGGGGCTACCAGCGCCTGGCGCCAGGGTTTTTCCGCCGGCAGGTAACCCAGCGCGGCCAGGCCCTGGGTGGCCAATTCCAGCACCCGTTCGCCGGCGGCATCGGGGTCCTGGAGCATGCGTTCCAGGTAATACTCCAAACCACTGATGACATCGGCGAAATGCGCCAGTTGCGCCTCGGACGGCGGCGAGTCGTGGGTCATCAACTGTTCGTCGACGAAATCGGTGCACCCGCGCATCAGGCTCGCCGCCCGGGGCAGCGGGATCATCGCCAGGGCGCCGCGCACCTGGCTCAGCAGTTCCGGCAGGGAGTCCAGGCGCTGGCGATCCCAATCGGCTTCGAGGCAGTCGATCACCAGTTCCTTGGCTTGCCGCAGGCATTGGCAGGATTCGCGGATCACCAACTGATGGATCTGGGTCAGGTCGGTGGTGGGCAGGCGGCTCTCTTCGCGGTTCTCCGGCTCGACGGTGCCAGCCATGCCCGCCAACGTCGCTTCGACGTACAGCAAGGCGCCGGCGACGTCCATCAACACGGCGTCATTCGGCTCGCGCTGCCCCTGGGCCAGGCTCAGCACCACGGCCAGTTGGTCGATGATCACTTTGCGCGGCTGGCCGAAACCCAATACGGCCAGGGTGTCGGCAATCTGGCGCAAGGGGGCGAGCAGCGCGTCAAGGTCGGCGGTGTGTTGGCGGTCGCTGCGCACGAACAGATCGAGGCGTTCCTTGACCCGTACCAACTCCTCGCACAAGGCGCCCAACACCGAGCCCATGGCATTGCGATCCGGCCCGGCCATGCGGGCGCGTTCGGCATCGACCACGGCGCTGTCAGGCAAGGCTTCGTCGAGGCCGTAGCGCTCCTTGAGGCTTTGCATGCGCGGCGTCGGCCGGGTGACTTTGGCGACGTAGAACAACAGGCTCTTGAGCAATTCGTCCGGCGCGGCGCGGTTGATGCCGCCGATGCCCTGGGCCAGCAGGCGCTTGAGTTCCTTGTCGCAGGCCTTGAGCAGGCTGCGCAGCGCCGGGCTGTTGGCGATCACGCCGGTGAGCATGCCTTCGACCAGCGCCGAGGTGACTTGCCACAACGGCAACAGCGGCGCGCCCTGACACAGCGCTTCAAGACGCGCGAACACCCGCGCCATGTCTTCCAGGTTGCTCGGGCCGTGGTCTTCACGCAGCAGCCCGGACAGGGCCTGTTGCAGCAACTGGTGCCACTGGCGCAGTTGCGTGGCCAGGTCCGGCAGCGCGCGTTGGGCCAGGGCTTCATCGGACAAGGGGGCAATCGACAGCAGTTGCGGGCTGAACAGACTGGTCTCCGACAACAGGCTTTCGCCGTGCGCACTGCGCAGGTCGTTGAGCAGCGGCAGCACCACCAGCGGCAGGTCGCGGCGGGCACTGTGGACGCGGTCCAGGTACAGCGGCAATTGACCGAGAGCCTGTTGCAGCAGGCGCAGGCTTTCATCGCGCTGGGCGACGTTGCCGGCCTGCAGGGCCAGGGCCAGTTCCTCGATCTCTTCGGCCAGCAGCGCGGCGCCGTAGAATTCGACCATCAGCAACGCGCCATGCACCTGGTGGATAGCGGCCAGGCACTCGCCGATCGCATCGCCGTCGCCACTGTCGACAAAGGTGTCGAGCGCCGAACGGGCCTGTTTCAGGGTTTCGGCAATGTCGCCCTTGACCCATTCGAGGGCCACGTAGTCGTGCCGATCAACCATAACTGCTCCGCTTAGAATTCATGAGTTGCTGGTGTTCGTGAAACCAATGGCGATCAATTGTGGGAGGGGCGCACTTCAATCATCCGCCTGTTTGGGCGGCGGCAGGGTGAACCCCGACACCGAGCGCCGTAACTGGCTGGCCATCTTCGCCAGGTTGCCGATGCTTTCAGCGGTGGCGGTGGAGCCCGAGGAGGTCTGCGTGGTGATCTGCTGGATCACGTTCATGGTCAGGGAGATCTGCCCCGCCGACGAGGTCTGTTGCTGCGCCGCGTTGGAGATGCTCTGGATCAGCGCCGCCAGGGTTTTCGACACGCCTTCGATCTCTTCCAGCGCCACCCCGGCGTCCTGGGCCAGCCGCGCGCCGCGGACCACTTCGGTGGTGGTCTGCTCCATGGAGATCACCGCTTCGTTGGTGTCGGCCTGGATCGCCCGCACCAGGGTTTCGATCTGCCGCGTGGCCGCCGACGAGCGCTCGGCGAGCCGCTGCACTTCATCGGCAACCACCGCGAAGCCGCGCCCGGCATCCCCGGCCATGCTCGCCTGGATCGCGGCGTTGAGGGCCAGGATGTTGGTCTGGTCGGCGATGTCGTCGATCAGGCTGACGATGTCGCCAATCTCCTGGGACGACTCGCCCAGGCGCTTGATGCGCTTGGCGGTGTCCTGGATCTGTTCGCGGATGTTGTCCATGCCGTGGATGGTGTTGTGCACCACCTCGTTGCCTTTGTTGGCGATCTCCACCGAGCGCTCGGCCACCGCCGAGGATTCGGCTGCGTTGGCTGAGACCTGGTCGATGGACTGGGCCATCTGCTCGATCGCGGTGGAGGCTTCGGCGATTTGCTGGGCCTGGTGTTCCGAGGCTTGGGCCAGGTGCATGGCGGTGGCCTGGGTGTCCTGCACGGCGCCGGCGACCTGGCCGGCGGTGAGGTTGATGGTGGCGACCAGGTCGCGCAGTTGGTCCACGGAATAGTTGATGGAGTCGGCGATGGTGCCGGTGAAATCTTCGGTCACCGAGGCCGTCACCGTGAGGTCGCCGTCGGCCAGGTCTTCGATTTCATCGAGCAGGCGCATGATCGCGTTCTGGTTGCGTTCGTTCTTCTCGGCGGTTTCCCGCAGTTGCTGGTTGGTGGCGCGCACCATCACCAGGCCGATCAGGATGATCGAGGCCAGCGCCAGCAGGCCCAGTACATAGCCGCCGATGGTGTCGAAACTGCGCCCGTCGGCCAGGTTTTCAAAGCCGGTGGCCAGGTGCGAGGCTTCATCGAGCAGGGTTTGCGACAGGTTGAAAATGTTGTTCGCCGAGGCCCGCACCTGGAACAGCTGCGGCGAGGTTTCGAGGATTTCATCCACGGAGCCGGAAACAAACTCGAACAGCTCCGAGATTTCCGCCAGCCGCGCGCGGGCGTCGTGATCTTCGACCTGGGTGATGCGCAAGCCAGGGTTGCCCGCCAGCATGCCGTTAAGCACCTGGCCGAAACGGTTGGCATCGCGGCCAAAGGCATCGGCGGCCTGTACGGCGGTTTCGTCGCCGGCCAGTACGGTGTTGACCGCGCCCAGAATACGTTCGGCCAACAGCGACTGGCGCTGGGCCACGGCCACCTGGCTGGCCGGAGCGCCGCGTTGCAGCAGGATATCGACGACCTTTTCCGATTCCATCTGCAACTGCGGCACGGTTTCGGCCAGGGTCGCGGCCACCTGGTGCAGGGACAACACCGTCTGCTCGCTCGCGAGGATCGCATCGGTGTTTTTCAGCAGCGCTTCCCAGTCGGTCTGCACGGCACGCATTTCTGTGCGAACCGCGTTCGGTGCGGCGGGCAGGCCGGTGTCCGGGTCGCCTTTTTTCAGGTAGCCCCAGCGCCGGGCAAAATCGTTGCGCGCCTCTGCCAGCAGCTTGAACGCGGCGGCCTTGCCGGCGGCGGCTTCGGTGGCGTTCTTGGCGATACGCTGGGACAGCACGCGCAATTCACCGGCGTGGCCGATGTACTGCTTATCGTAGGTGGACTGGGTGTTGAGGTACGCAAAGTTGGCGAACAGCAGCATGATGAACACGATCAAGGCTATAAACAGCACGATGATCTGCGAGCGGCTGCGCGAACCGGCCTGGAGTTTGGGCGTGGTGGCGGTGGTCATGCGGCAACATCCATGAAGCCTGGAGCCTGGGCCAGGGCGAAGGGGATGAAGACCTGCCACAGCGGGTCGCCGTCGAACCGGCCCTGGATAAACGGCGCGCTGGGGCTGGCACTCGCCAGCAACGCGTCTTGTGCGAAATGCTGCATCCCCACCACCTCGTCCACCAGCAGTCCTACGAACAGATCGTTGTATTCCACCACCAGCACTCGCCGTTGCTTGCGCGGCCTGGACAGTTCAAGACCGAGAAACCCACCGAGGTCCATCACCGGCAGCAAACGCCCGCGCAGGTTGGCCACGCCCTTGACCCACGGCTTGACCCCCGGCATCAGGGTGCAGCGCGGTTCATGCAGGACTTCGGCGACTTCGCCCATGGGCGCCACATACCAATGCTGCCCCAGGCGAAAACCAATCCCGCTCCAATGCTGCAGGCGGGTTTCCTGGGACGGCAGATCGGCCGCCAGCAGACGGCAGCGGTGGTCGATGTCCAGCAGCAGCTCGAAAGCGGTTTGCGACTCGGTCATGATGGCGTGTCGTCAGCCGGCCAGCACCTTGTTCAGGGTGGCGATCAGGGTCTCTTCGTCCACCGGCTTGGTCAGGTAATCCTTGGCCCCCTGGCGCGCGCCCCAGATCTTGTCGGTTTCCTGATCCTTGGTGGTGATGATGATGATCGGAATCCGATTGGTTTCCGGCTCCTTGGACAACTGGCGCGTGGCCTGGAAGCCATTGAGGCCCGGCATCACGATGTCCATCAGCACCGCATCGGGCTTTTCCTGACGGGCCAGGGCCACGCCATCAGCACCGTTTTCGGCCTTGAGAACCTGGTGACCGTGCTTTTCCAGCATGCCAGTCAGTTTGTACATTTCGGTCGGCGAATCGTCGACGATCAGAACGCGTGCCATGGTTTTCCCCACTACATTGGTCGGCGCCAGCCCTTGTGAGGTGGCGTCAGTGTGCTTGTTCTACTGCGGCGAACCCAGGCACGTAGGCCTTGATCGCACCCAGCAGCTCTTCCTTGCTGAAAGGCTTGGTCAAAAACTGATCGACACCGACGATACGCCCCTTGGCCTTGTCGAACAGCCCGTCCTTGGAGGACAGCATGATCACCGGGATCGACTTGAACGCCGGGTTGTTCTTCACCAGGGCGCACGTCTGATAGCCATCCAGGCGCGGCATCATGATGTCGACAAAGATAATGTGCGGGTGATGATCCACAATCCTGGCCAGGGCATCGAAACCGTCGATGGCCGTGATGACATCGCAGCCCACGTTCTTCAACAAGGTCTCGGCAGTGCGACGGATCGTTTTCGAATCGTCGATCACCATCACTCTCAAGGCGTTGGAATGCTGTTCCATATCTGCTCTACCATCGCCACAGCGAATCGGTTTTCGGTGTGTACTGCCTGATGTTGCACAGGATGAGCGCCGCAAGCCTCGGAATTCAAGGGCCGCTGCGCCGTGGCAGTCTTTTTAGCACAGTCTCCGGGCGCAATCTATCGAGCAGCCTGCCAGGTGGTTTTTCCTTGACCCACAACAGTCGCAGCGCCACTCTGACTCCACTTTTATGCGCCCTAATTTGCTAGAGGAAATCCCCCATGAGCGTTCGCGTCGGCATTGTCATGGACCCTATCGCCAGCATTTCCTATAAAAAGGACAGTTCGCTGGCCATGCTCCTGGCCGCCCAGGCCCGCGGCTGGAGCCTGTTCTATATGGAGCAGAGCGATCTGTATCAGGGCGACGGCGAAGCCCGCGCACGCATGCGTCCGCTGCAGGTGTTTGCCAACCCTGAGAAGTGGTTCGAGCTGCATGACGAAATCGACAGCCCCCTGAGCGATCTGGACGTGATCCTGATGCGCAAGGACCCGCCGTTCAACATGGAGTTCGTCTACTCCACCTACCTGTTGGAGCAGGCCGAGCGCGCCGGTGTGTTGATCGTCAACAAGCCGCAGAGCCTGCGCGACTGCAACGAAAAACTCTTCGCCACGCTGTTCCCGCAGTGCACCCCGCCCACCGTGGTCAGCCGCCGCGCCGATGTGCTGCGTGAATTCGCCGCCAAGCACGGTGATGTGATCTTCAAACCGCTGGATGGCATGGGCGGCACGTCGATCTTCCGCCACAGCGCCGGCCACCCGAACCTGTCGGTGATCCTGGAGACCCTGACTGACCTGGGCACCCAGCAGATCATGGGCCAGGCCTATCTGCCAGCGATCAAGGAC
This sequence comes from Pseudomonas sp. MPB23, assembly GCF_046605395.1. NCBI lineage: Bacteria > Pseudomonadati > Pseudomonadota > Gammaproteobacteria > Pseudomonadales > Pseudomonadaceae > Pseudomonas > Pseudomonas sp. MPB23. The sequence goes on from NZ_CP176771.1 coordinate 1,607,604, forward strand.
GGCGACAAGCGCATCCTGATGATCGACGGCGAGCCGGTGGATTACTGCCTGGCGCGTATCCCGGCGGCCGGCGAGACCCGTGGCAACCTGGCGGCCGGTGGTCGCGGTGAAGCGCGGCCGCTGTCGGACAAGGATCGTTGGATCGCTTCGCAAGTCGGCCCGACCCTGCGCGAAAAAGGCCTGTTGTTTGTTGGCCTGGACGTAATTGGTGAGCACCTCACCGAAATCAACGTCACCAGCCCGACCTGCATTCGCGAGATCGACAACGCCTTTGGCACCAACATCGGCGAAATGCTGATGGCGGCGATTGAACGCAAGCTCAAGGCCAAGTGACATAGAACAGCCGGACACGCACCAACATTGCGTTATCATGCGCCACCTGTGAAACGCGCGATGTTGGTTTTCCTGTCATGACACTCCCGTCCGATCTGCCCCCCGAATTCTCCCCAAGCGGCGTGCGCCCGGCTGATCGACTCGGATTTACCCTGTTTCTCGCGGCGCTGATCCACCTGGCGCTGCTCCTCGGCGTGGGTTTCACCCTGGTCGAGCCCAAGCAGATCACCAAGACCCTGGAAATCACCCTCGCCACGTTCAAGAGCGAAAAGAAGCCCGAAAAGGCCGACTTTCTCGCCCAGGACAACCAGCAGGGCAGCGGCACGCTCGACAAGAAAGCCGTGCCCAAGACCACCGAAGTGGCGCCGTTCCAGGACAACAAGGTCAATAAGGTCTCCCCGCCACCGACGCCCAAGCCCGAGGTCAAGCAGGCCGCGCCCAAGGTTGCGGTGACCACGGTCGCGCCCAAACCGCAGAAAGCCCCGGTCCAGCGCGAGAAAACCAAGACCGAGCCGCAACCCGAGCCGGTCAAGCCTGCGCCGACCTTCGACAGCTCGCAGCTTTCCGACCAGATCTCCAGCCTTGAAGCAGAACTGGCCAACGAACAACAGCTGTACGCCAAGCGCCCACGCATCTACCGCCTGAATGCCGCCTCCACCATGCGCGACAAGGGCGCCTGGTATAAGGATGAGTGGCGCAAGAAAGTCGAACGCATCGGCAACCTCAACTACCCGGACGAAGCCCGCCGCCAGCAGATTTATGGCAACTTGCGCTTGCTGGTGTCGATCAACCGCGACGGGACGCTCTATGAAGTGCAGGTGCTGGAGTCGTCCGGCCAGCCGCTACTGGACCAGGCCGCCCAGCGCATCGTGCGCCTGGCCGCGCCCTTTGCGCCGTTCAGCGGCGACCTGAACGATGTGGACCGCCTGGAAATCATCCGCACCTGGCGGTTCGCCAAGGGCGATCGCCTGTCCAGCAACTGATAACACCGCTCCTACAGAAAAGCCGCCGGCGCTGTATTCGGATCACTCCCGGCTTGTCAGTTCGCCCCTCCAACGCCACACTAGCGGACATGAAAAATGTCAGCCCGACCTACCTCAAGCACCAATTCCTGATCGCCATGCCCCACATGGCCGACCCGAACTTTGCGCAGACCTTGACCTACATCGTCGAGCACACGGCCAATGGTGCCATGGGGCTGGTGGTGAACCGTCCGCAGGAGCTGAACCTGGCCGATATCCTTGAGCAATTGCGCCCGGAAATCGACCCGCCGGCCCGTTGCCAGGGCGTGCCGATCTACATCGGCGGGCCGGTGCAGACCGATCGCGGCTTCGTACTGCACCCGACCGGGCCGAAATTCCAGGCCACGGTGGACCTCGACGGCGTGTCGCTGTCCACGTCCCAGGATGTGCTGTTCGCCATCGCCGACGGCGTCGGCCCCGAACACAGCGTGATCACCCTCGGCTACGCCGGCTGGGAAGCCGGGCAGTTGGAGGCCGAACTGGCCAATAACGCCTGGTTGACCTGCCCTTACGACGCCGACATTTTGTTCAATACCGCCAGCGAACTGCGCCTGGAAGCGGCCGCGGCCAAGCTGCGGGTCAACCTCAGCCTGCTGACCAGCCAGGCGGGGCACGCCTGATGGCCTTGCGTCTGATTCTCGGTTTCGACTACGGCACCAAACAGATCGGCGTAGCGGTCGGCCAGGTCATCACCGGCCAGGCCCGCGAGCTGTGTACCTTGAAAGCCCAGAACGGCATACCGGACTGGAACCAGGTCGAAGCCCTGATCAAAGAGTGGAAGCCCGATGCAGTGGTGGTCGGCCTGCCCTTGAACATGGACGGCACCCCCAGCGACATGTGCCTGCGCGCCGAAAAGTTCGCGCGCCGCCTCAACGGCCGCTACAACCTGCCCTTCTATACCCACGATGAGCGCCTGACGACCTTCGAAGCCAAGGGCGAGCGCCGCGATCGTGGCGGGCAGAAAGGCAGCTACCGCGACAACCCCGTGGACGCCATCGCCGCCGCCTTGCTGTTGCAGGGTTGGCTGGATGAAAACACCGCTTTATTTGAATCCTGACTGACGCGGCTTGCCGCGTCTTTTTACGTTTGAGCCCGGTCCTTGCTGGCAACCCCTGCCGCGCAAGGCCTTGAAGGAGCCACCATGAGCCTGCCCAATCCCGCCGAACTGATCAGCCAGATGGCGATTCGCCTCAAGGCCCATCTGAAACACCGAGCCATCAGCGAGCCGCGCTTCATCGGCATTCGCACCGGCGGCGTATGGGTGGCCCAGGCGCTGCTGCAAGAGCTGGGCAGCGACTCGCCCCTGGGTACGCTGGATGTGTCCTTCTACCGCGACGACTTCAGCCAGAACGGCCTGCACCCGCAAGTGCGCCCGTCGGCCCTGCCGTTCGAGATCGAAGGCCAGCACCTGGTGCTGATCGACGACGTGCTGATGAGCGGTCGCACCGTCCGCGCCGCGCTGAATGAGCTGTTCGACTATGGCCGCCCCGCCAGCGTGACCCTGGTCTGCCTGCTGGACCTGGACGCCGGCGAGCTGCCGATCAGCCCGGACGTGGTCGGCGCGACCCTGTCACTTTCAGCACGCCAGCGGGTAAAATTGTCCGGTCCCACGCCGCTCGTACTCGAACTGCAAGACCTTGCCCTTTAAACCGCCTTGTAAAGAGTCCCCGCGATGACGCCTCTAGATGCCAAGCGCCCGCTGCAGCTCAATGCTCAGGGCCAGCTGCAACACTTCTTGTCCCTCGACGGTTTGCCCCGCGAACTGCTCACCGAAATCCTCGACACCGCCGACTCGTTCCTCGAAGTCGGTGGCCGGGCGGTGAAGAAAGTCCCGCTGCTGCGCGGCAAGACCATCTGCAACGTGTTCTTCGAGAACTCCACCCGCACCCGCACCACCTTCGAACTGGCGGCCCAGCGGTTGTCGGCCGACGTGATCACCCTGAATGTGTCGACCTCGTCGGCGAGCAAGGGCGAGACCCTGCTCGACACCCTGCGCAACCTTGAAGCGATGGCCGCCGACATGTTCGTGGTGCGCCACGGCGACTCCGGTGCCGCGCACTTCATCGCCGAGCACGTGTGCCCGCAAGTGGCGATCATCAACGGCGGCGACGGCCGTCACGCCCACCCGACCCAGGGCATGCTCGACATGCTCACCATCCGTCGGCACAAGGGCAGCTTTGAAAACCTCTCGGTGGCCATCGTCGGCGACATCCTGCATTCGCGGGTGGCACGCTCGAACATGCTCGCCCTGAAAGCCCTGGGTTGCCCGGACATTCGCGTGATCGCGCCGAAAACCCTGCTGCCCATCGGCATCGAGCAGTACGGTGTGAAGGTCTACACCGACATGACCGAAGGCCTCAAGGACGTGGACGTGGTGATCATGCTGCGCCTGCAACGCGAGCGCATGGCCGGTGGCCTGCTGCCGAGCGAGGGCGAGTTCTACCGCCTGTTCGGCCTGACCACCACGCGCCTGGCCGGCGCCAAGCCGGACGCCATCGTGATGCACCCGGGGCCGATCAACCGAGGGGTGGAGATCGAGTCGGCGGTGGCCGATGGCAACCAGTCGGTGATTCTCAACCAAGTGACCTACGGCATCGCTGTGCGCATGGCCGTATTGTCCATGGCCATGAGCGGGCAGACCGCGCAACGTCAATTCGAGCAGGAGAAGGCCCAGTGAAGCTCAGCATTCTCGGCGCCCGCGTCATCGATCCGGCCAGAGGCCTGGATCACGTCACCGATCTTCATCTGGAAGCCGGCAAGGTCATCGCCATCGGCGCCGCGCCCGCTGGCTTCAGCGCCAGCGAGACGATCGACGCCAAAGGCCTGGTGGCCGCGCCAGGGCTGGTCGACCTGAACGTCGCCCTGCGCGAGCCGGGTTACAGCCGCAAAGGCAGCATCGCCAGCGAAACCCGCGCCGCCGCCGCCGGTGGCGTCACCAGCCTGTGCTGCCCGCCGCACACCAAGCCGGTGCTGGACACCTCGGCCGTAACCGAACTGATCCTCGACCGCGCCCGCGAAGCCGGCAATTGCAAAGTGTTCCCCATCGGCGCCCTGAGCAAAGGCCTGGACGGCGAACAACTGGCCGAACTGATCGCGCTGCGCGATGCCGGCTGCGTGGCCTTCGGCAACGGCCTGGAGGGTTTTCGCAACAGCCGCACCCTGTGCCGCGCCCTGGAATACGCGGCCACCTTCGATTTGACGGTGATCTTCCACTCCCAGGACCGCGACCTGGCCGAAGGCGGCCTGGCCCATGAAGGCGCCGTGGCCAGCTTCCTCGGCCTGCCGGGCATCCCGGAAACCGCCGAAACCGTGGCCCTGGCCCGTGACCTGCTGCTGGTGGAACAAAGCGGCGTGCGCGCGCACTTCAGCCAACTGACCAGCGCCCGTGGCGTTGCCCTGATCGCCCAGGCCCAGGCCCGGGGTTTGCCGGTGACGGCAGACGTGGCGTTGTATCAGTTGCTGCTGACGGACGAGGCGCTGATCGACTTCTCCAGCCTGTATCACGTCCAACCGCCGCTGCGCACCCGTGCCGACCGCGACGGTTTGCGCGCAGCAGTGAAATCCGGCGTGGTCTCGGCGATTTCCAGCCACCACCAGCCCCACGAGCGCGATGCCAAGCTGGCCCCGTTTGGCGCGACCGAGCCAGGCATCAGCAGCGTCGAGTTGTTGCTGCCGCTGGCGATGACCTTGGTGGAGGATGGCTTGCTGGACCTGCCGACACTGCTGGCGCGCCTGAGCGCCGGCCCGGCCGAAGCCTTGCGCCTGCCAGCGGGCAAGTTGGCGGTGGGCGCCGCAGCGGACCTGGTGCTGTTCGACCCCGCCAGCAGCACCGTCGCCGGTGAAACCTGGCTGTCCAAGGGTAAAAACTGCCCGTTCATCGGCCATAGCCTGCCGGCGAGCGTGCGCTACACCCTGGTGGACGGACGCATCAGCTACCAGGCCTGATACAAGTCGGGAGTGAGCACAGTCAATGTGGGAGGGGGCTTGCCCCCTCCCACATTTGCTTGTCTGTATGGCTGAGAGATTCAGCGCCCGCCTCTTAGCTCGGCATTGCGGATCGAAATCTGCGTATTCAACGTCCAGAAGTCATACAGCACCCCCACCAGGAACAAACCGCCGGTCAGCAGGTAGATCAGGCCGGTGATCCATTTGCCCTGGTACATGCGGTGCACGCCGAACACCCCCAGGAACGCCAGCAGAATCCACGCCACGTTGTATTCGATAGGCCCGGCGGTAAAACGCAGGTCCGCTTCACGGTCCATGGCCGGGATGAGGAACAGGTCGATCAGCCAGCCGATCCCCAGCAGGCCGAGGGTGAAAAACCAGATCGTACCGGTCACGGGTTTGCCGTAATAGAAGCGATGGGCGCCGGTAAAACCGAAAATCCACAACAGGTAACCGATCACCTTGCTGTGGGTGTCTTGCTGCGAACCAAGCTGTTGATAGGTGTTCATCGCGTACCTCTTTTGCCTCGATAGATAAAAATTTTCATTTTCTTTGTGACTTTTTTACGAGCGCCCGACGTACGGCAAATGGTATCTTCCCTCCCCTGAAAGCCTTATGCCACCTGACTTGTGTAGGACAATTGCGGCAATTCGTCGCGTATTTCCTGAATTTGACCCCAAGGTTCAGTCGACAAACGGCCTGAGAACGACACAAAAAGCTGTTATAAAGTTGCGCGCAAACCCATAAGAGCCACGCCTAATGCGACCATTTTTCAAGACATGGCTAACCATTTGCCTATTAATGCCACTGGCCGCCCACGCCACCAATCGTGAGCAACGACTTCCGAACGTCAACGGTTTCACCCCTAAAGTCCACAGCACGCCAAGCACCGCCAAAACGGCAAAGCCGACCGTCAGCCGCCCGACTCAACTGAGCAAGGCCCACGGTAAAGCCACTCCAGGCCTGATGGCAGCCAACACCAAACAAAGCAGCACCGTCCTCAGCCGCGCCGTCAACGTGCTCGGTACTCCTTATCGTTGGGGCGGCAGCAGCCCAAGTAAAGGGTTCGACTGCAGCGGCTTGGTGAAATATGCGTTTAACAACGTATCGGCCGTGGATTTGCCGCGCACATCCAACGCCATGGCCGCCGGCCACGGGCAGAAGGTTGCGCGCAAGGACCTGAAACCGGGCGACCTGCTGTTCTTCAAGCTCAAGAGCCGCCAGGTCAACCACGTGGCCATCTACCTGGGCAACGACCGCTTTATCCACGCACCGCGTCGTGGCAAGTCGGTCAGCATCGACACGCTGAAAAAACCGTTCTGGGACAAGAACTACGTGATCGCCAAGCGGGTTCTGCCCAAAGATCACAACAATCTGCGCATCGTTCAACGCTAACGTACGCTACAGCATGTGGGAGGGAGCTTGCTCCTTCCCACATTTGATTCTCCTCGCCCAACCTCATATATCCCCAGGCACCCTCGCCTTCTCCATCGCCGCCTCCCGGCTGATCTGCCCCGCGCTGACCAACGCCTTCAAACTCATATCCAACGTCTTCATCCCCAGCGCACCACCGGTCTGGATCGCCGAGACGATCTGCGCCACCTTGTCTTCGCGGATCAGATTGCGAATGGCCGGCGTGCCCAGCATGATTTCGTGAGCCGCCACGCGCCCGCAGCCGACCTTCTTGACCAGCACCTGTGACACCACCGCCTGCAGCGATTCCGACAGCATCGTGCGGACCATGGCCTTTTCCCCCGCCGGGAACACGTCTACCAGCCGGTCTACGGTCTTTGCCGCCGAAGTGGTGTGCAAGGTGCCCAATACCAGGTGACCGGTCTCAGCGGCCGTCAGCGCCAGGCGGATGGTCTCCAGGTCGCGCAACTCGCCCACCAGGATCACATCCGGGTCTTCCCGCAGCGCCGAGCGCAGGGCGGTGGAGAAACTATGGGTGTCGCGGTGCACCTGGCGCTGGTTGATCAGGGCGGTTTTCGGCGTGTGGATAAATTCGATGGGGTCTTCCAGCGTGAGGATGTGCTGGCGTCGGTGCTGGTTGAGGTCGTCGATCATCGCCGCCAGGGTAGTGGACTTGCCGGAGCCGGTCGGCCCGGTCACCAGCACCAGGCCACGGGGTAAGCGGGCGATACGCTGGAACACGTCGCCCAGGCCGAGGCTTTCCAGGCTCTGTACCTGGCCCGGGATGGTGCGGAACACCGCCCCCATGCCGCGATCCTGCTGGAACACATTCGCCCGAAAACGCGCCACGCCGGGCAGCTCGAAGGCAAAATCCGTTTCAAGAGATGTTTCGAAATCCTTTTGTTGGTGCTGGTTGAGCAAAGGGCTTAATAAATCCGCCACTTGCTGGGGTGAAAGCACCGGCCAATCCAGCGGCCAGACCTCGCCATCCACGCGCAACATCGGCGCCACGCCAGCCGATACGTGCAGGTCGGAGGCGCCACGGCGCACGCTGGCCATAAGCAATTCAGTGATATCCATAGGGCTTTCCATTTCCAGTAGAATGCCGCGGACTCCATATCCACGGGCGCATCTTGAATGTCGACGATAGCAGACAACATCGGTCAGGTTAGCCAGCGCATCCGCGCCGCCGCCGACGCCGTGCAACGTGACGCAAACAGCATCCACCTGCTGGCCGTGAGCAAGACCAAACCCGCACAAGCCCTGCGCGAAGCCTATGCCGCCGGTCTGTGCGACTTTGGCGAGAACTACCTGCAGGAAGCCCTGGGCAAACAGGCCGAATTAACCGACCTGCCCTTGAGTTGGCACTTCATCGGCCCCATTCAATCGAACAAGACTCGCGCGATCGCCGAGAACTTCGCTTGGGTGCATTCCGTGGACCGTCTGAAAATTGCACAACGCCTGTCCGAACAACGCCCGGCCGACCTGCCGCCGCTGAACATCTGCATCCAGGTCAATGTCAGCGGCGAAGCCAGCAAGTCCGGTTGCGCCCCCGCCGACCTGCCGGCCCTGGCCCATGCCATCAGCGCCCTGCCGCGCCTGAAGCTGCGCGGCCTGATGGCGATCCCCGAGCCGACCGAAGATCGGACCGAACAAGACGCAGCGTTCGCCGCCGTACGCGACCTGCAAGCCAGCTTGAACCTGCCGCTCGACACACTTTCCATGGGCATGAGCCACGACCTCGAATCCGCCATCGCCCAAGGTGCCACCTGGGTGCGGATCGGTACCGCGCTGTTTGGCGCCCGCGACTACGGCCAGCCGTGAAATGGCTGACTTCCCACTGAATAAGGACCTGTCATGAGCAACACGCGTATTGCCTTTATCGGCGCCGGTAACATGGCGGCCAGCCTGATCGGCGGCCTGCGGGCCGAGGGCCTGGACGCCGCGCAGATCCGCGCCAGCGACCCAGGCGCCGACACTCGTGCCCGCGTCAGCGCCGAGCACGGCATTGAAACCTTCGCCGACAACGCCGAGGCCATCCAGGGCGTCGACGTGATCGTACTGGCGGTGAAGCCGCAAGCCATGAAGGCCGTGTGCGAAAGCCTGCGCCCGAGCCTGCAGCCGCACCAACTGGTGGTGTCCATCGCCGCCGGTATCACCTGCGCCAGCATGAAGAACTGGCTCGGCGCGCAACCGATCGTACGTTGCATGCCCAACACCCCGGCGTTGCTGCGTCAGGGCGTGAGTGGCCTGTACGCCACCGCCGAAGTGAGCATCGAGCAACGCGACCAGGCCCAGCAACTGCTGTCCGCCGTGGGCATCGCCCTGTGGCTGGAACAGGAGCAGCAACTGGACGCGGTCACCGCCGTGTCCGGCAGTGGCCCGGCGTATTTCTTCCTGCTGATCGAAGCCATGACCGCCGCCGGCGTGAAACTGGGCCTGAGCCGCGACATCGCCGAGCAACTGGCCAAGCAGACCGCGCTGGGTGCCGCGAAAATGGCCGTCGCAAGCGACGTGGACGCCGCCGAGTTGCGCCGTCGTGTGACCTCCCCTGGCGGCACCACGCAGGCAGCCATCGAATCGTTCCAGGCCGGGGGCTTCGAAGCCCTGGTGGAAAAAGCGCTGGGGGCTGCGGCGCATCGTTCGGCCGAAATGGCCGAACAGCTGGGCAAATAGTCGTTCCCGACTGCAACGGAACTCGACGCAACTGGATCAGATAGGAATCAAACATGCTCGGAATCAATGACGCCGCCATCTTCATCATCCAGACCCTGGGAAGCCTGTACCTGCTGATCGTGCTGATGCGATTTGTCCTGCAACTGGTGCGGGCGAACTTCTACAACCCGCTGTGCCAGTTCGTGGTCAAGGCCACCCAACCGCTGCTCAAGCCACTGCGCCGGGTGATCCCGAGCCTGTTCGGCCTGGACATGTCGTCGCTGGTGCTGGCGCTGCTGCTGCAGATCCTGCTGTTCGTGGTGATCCTGATGCTCAACGGCTACCAGGCCTTCACCTTGCTGCTGTTGCCTTGGGCATTGATCGGCATCTTCTCGCTGTTTTTGAAGATCATTTTCTGGTCGATGATCATCAGCGTGATCCTCTCGTGGGTCGCTCCCGGCAGCCGCAGCCCGGGCGCCGAACTGGTCTACCAGATCACCGAGCCGGTGCTGGCGCCGTTCCGTCGCCTGATCCCCAACCTGGGCGGCCTGGATATCTCGCCGATCTTCGCGTTCATCGCGATCCAACTGGTGCAAAGCTGGGTGATTCCGCGCCTGGCGTTCTACGCCTTCATGCCCAAGGAACTGTTTGGCCTGATCTGACGCGAACCACCTGTGGAAGGGGCTTGCTCCCTTCCACATTTTGCCCCGCGCAGGCCTTCGCTTGCCGCTGGGGTCCCCGCTCTTTAGACTTACGCCTCATTTAAACGAGAGCAGGGTCGATGCCAACTGCCTTCCCCCCCGATTCTGTTGGACTGGTCGTGCCCCAAGTGGCGCACTTCAGCGAACCGCTGGCCCTGGCCTGCGGCCGTGCGCTGCCCGCCTACGACCTGATCTATGAAACCTACGGTCAACTGAACGCCACGGCGAGCAATGCCGTGCTGATCTGCCACGCCCTGTCCGGCCATCATCACGCGGCGGGCTTTCACAGCGTTGACGATCGCAAGCCCGGCTGGTGGGACAGTTGCATCGGCCCCGGCAAACCCATCGATACCAACAAGTTCTTTGTCGTCAGCCTGAACAACCTCGGCGGCTGCAACGGCTCCACCGGTCCCAGCAGCCTCAACCCGGAAACCGGCAAGCCGTTCGGTGCCGACTTCCCGGTGCTGACCGTGGAAGACTGGGTGCACAGCCAGGCGCGTCTGGCCGACCAACTGGGCATCGCACAATGGGCCGCCGTGATCGGCGGCAGCCTGGGCGGCATGCAGGCGCTGCAGTGGACCATCACCTACCCGGATCGCGTGCGCCACTGCCTGGCCATCGCTTCGGCCCCCAAGCTGTCGGCGCAGAACATCGCCTTCAACGAAGTGGCGCGCCAGGCGATCCTGACCGATCCGGACTTCCACGGCGGTTCGTTCCTGGAAGCGGGCGTGATCCCCAAGCGCGGCCTGATGCTGGCGCGAATGGTCGGGCACATCACCTACCTGTCCGACGATTCCATGGGCGAGAAATTCGGCCGTGGCCTCAAGAGTGAAAAGCTCAACTACGACTTCCACAGCGTCGAGTTCCAGGTGGAAAGCTACCTGCGCTACCAGGGCGAGGAGTTCTCCGGGCGTTTCGACGCCAACACCTACCTGCTGATGACCAAGGCACTGGACTACTTCGACCCGGCGGCGAACTTCAACGACGACCTGGCGAAAACCTTCGAGGGCGCCAAGGCCAAGTTCTGCGTGATGTCGTTCACCACCGACTGGCGCTTCTCGCCGGCCCGCTCCCGCGAGCTGGTGGATGCGCTGATGGAAGCCCGCAAAGACGTGTGCTACCTGGAAATCGATGCACCGCAAGGCCACGACGCCTTCCTGATTCCGATCCCGCGCTATCTGCAGGCCTTCAGCAACTACATGAACCGAATAGCACTGTGAGAACGCCATGAGAGCCGACCTGGACATCATCCAAGACTGGATACCCGCCGGCAGCCGCGTGCTCGACCTTGGCTGCGGCGATGGCGAACTGCTCAGCTGGCTGCGCGACAACAAGCAAGTCACCGGCTACGGCCTGGAAAACGACCCGGACAACATCGCCCAGTGCGTGGCCAAGGGCATCAACGTGATCGAGCAGGACCTGGACAAGGGCCTGGGCAACTTTGCCAGCAACAGCTTCGACATCGTGGTGATGACCCAGGCCCTGCAAGCGGTGCACTACCCGGACCGCATCCTCGACGAAATGCTGCGCGTGGGTCGCCAGTGCATCATCACCTTCCCCAACTTCGGCCACTGGCGCTGCCGCTGGTACCTGGCCACCAAGGGCCGCATGCCGGTCTCGGACTTCCTGCCCTATACCTGGTACAACACGCCCAACATCCACTTCTGCACCTTCGAAGACTTCGAAGCGCTGTGCAGCGAACGTGAAGCCAAGGTGATCAACCGCCTGGCCGTCGATCAACAGCACCGCCACGGCTGGGCGAGCAAGCTATGGCCTAACCTGTTGGGTGAAATCGGCATTTATCGGGTCAGTAGCCCGGGTCTGACGGACCACAAAATTGCCGTCTAACTATTTTCGAGGAGGACGAACATGAATCGCCTGGCTGTTTTTCTACTTACCGCGTGCCTGGGCGTCAGCGCCATGGCCGCTGACATTATCGACAGCAAGCGTCAAAAGGAATTTGGCGATATCACCGTGCACTACAACACCTTCACGTCCAGCTTCCTGCAACCGGAAACAGCCCAGGCGGTGGGTGTGGTGCGCAGCAAGAACAAAGGCTTGATCAACGTGTCAGTGGTCAAGGGCGTCACGCCGGTGTCGGCGCAGGTGACCGGTACGGTCAAGGACCTGAGCGGCAAGAGCGAAATACTGACGTTCAAGCAGATCACCGAGAAAGGTGCGATCTATTACCTCGCCCCTTACTCCGTGCCGCAACAGGAAGTGCGAATTTTCACCATCAACGTTGAAACCGGCGGCAAGGCCCACGGTTTCAGTTTCAACCAGGAACTGTTTCCGGCGGAATGATGAAGCTTACTCAACTGGTACTGGCCAGCCATAACGCCGGCAAACTCAAAGAACTGCAGGCCATGCTCGGCGAGTCCGTGCACCTGCGCTCGATCGGCGAATTCAGCCAGGTCGAGCCGGAAGAGACCGGTCTGTCGTTCGTCGAAAACGCCATCCTCAAGGTCCGCAACGCCGCACGTCTCTCCGGCCTGCCGGCACTGGCGGACGATTCGGGCCTGGCCGTGGACTTCCTTGGCGGCGCCCCCGGCATCTACTCGGCGCGTTATGCCGATGGCAAGGGCGACGCGGCCAACAACGCCAAACTGCTTGAGGCGCTCAAGGATGTACCGGACGCCGAGCGCGGCGCGCAGTTCGTCTGCGTGCTGGCCCTGGTACGACATGCCGATGACCCGCTGCCGATCCTGTGCGAGGGGTTGTGGCACGGACGCATCCTGCGGGCGGCCAGCGGTGAGCATGGGTTTGGCTACGACCCGCTGTTCTGGGTGCCGGAGCGTAATGTCTCCAGCGCCGAACTGAGCCCGGCCGACAAGAACCAGATCAGCCACCGCGCCCGCGCCATGGCGTTGCTGCGCCAGCGCCTGGGTTTGAAATGACCCGGAACACCTCTGCGCAGCCGCTGATCCACGGCGGCGCGCAAACACCCCGGGCGCCCCTGCCCCATCTGCCGCCCCTGGCGCTGTACATCCACATCCCGTGGTGCGTGCGCAAATGCCCGTATTGCGACTTCAACTCCCACACCGCCAGCCCCGTGTTGCCGGAAGAAGAGTACGTCGACGCGCTGCTGGCCGACCTCGATCAGGACCTGCACGCTGTTTATGGCAGGACGCTGAGTTCGATCTTCTTCGGTGGCGGCACGCCCAGCCTGTTCAGTGCCGCCGCGCTGGGCCGCCTGCTCAAGGGCGTGGAAGCGCGCATTCCGTTTGCCGACGACATCGAGATCACCCTGGAAGCCAACCCCGGCACCTTCGAACAAGAGAAGTTCGTGGCGTACCGCAAGCTGGGGATCAACCGCCTGTCCATCGGCATCCAGAGCTTCCAGCAGGCAAAGCTCGAGGCCCTGGGCCGCATCCACAACGGTGACGAAGCCGTGCGCGCCGCCGGTATGGCGCGCCTGGCCGGGTTCGACAACTTCAACCTGGACCTGATGCACGGTTTGCCCGATCAGTCCCTGGACGACGCCCTGAGCGACCTGCGCCAGGCGATCGCGCTCAAGCCCACGCATTTATCCTGGTACCAACTGACCCTGGAACCCAACACCGTGTTCTGGAACCAGCCGCCGACGCTGCCGGAAGACGACACCCTGTGGGACATCCAGGAAGCCGGCCAGGCGCTGCTCGCCGAACACGGTTACGCACAATATGAAGTCTCGGCCTACGCCCAATCGGGGCGTGCGGCGCGGCATAACCTGAACTACTGGAGCTTTGGCGACTTTATCGGCATCGGCGCCGGGGCCCACGGCAAGCTCAGCCATCCAGACGGGCGCATCGTGCGCACCTGGAAGACCCGCGCGCCCAAGGACTACCTCAACCCGGCCAAAAACGTGCTGGCCGGCGCGAACGAGCTGACCAACGAAGAACTGCCGTTCGAGTTTCTGATGAACGCCCTGCGCCTGACCGCAGGCGTCGAAGCCAGGCTCTACACCGAACGCACCGGTCTCGACCTGGCGAGCCTGGATGCAGCGCGGCGCGAGGCAGAACAAAGTGGCTTAATGCAGGTCGAACCGTCACGCCTGGCGGCGACCGACCGCGGGCAACTCTTTCTCAATGACCTGTTGCAGAAGTTTTTGAGCTGATCGCTCTTAAGGAAATCGAATGGATCTGGTACTCGACCTGCTCGCCACCGTATCCCGCTGGAGTCGCAGCAACCTATCGGAAATCTCCCTGGCTCTTGTCGGCTGTTTGCTGGTGCTGTTCGGCGCCGACATCAAGGGCTGGGTGGAAGCCCGCCTGGGCAGCATCGCCGGCGCGTTGCGCGTCCCGCTGATGGCCCTGCTGTGCATGATCGGCAGCGGCGCAGCGTTGATCTACGCCACACCGTGGATTGTGCGGGGGTTGAGCCAGTTCAATAACTACAGCCTGGCGCCGGTGCTGGTGGTGGTGCTGGTGTTGATTGGCGTCGTCGCCGACCGCCGCTGACCCCAAACCCAACACAAAACAAATGTGGGAGGGGGCAACCCCCCTCCCACATTTTTTACCGCATTCCAAGCCAATGACTTGTTAGTCGACTTTCTCGAACTTCAAATCCCACACCCCATGCCCCAACCGCTCGCCTCGGCGTTCGAACTTGGTGATCGGACGCTCGGCCGGGCGCGGCACGCATTGGCCGTCTTCGGCCAGGTTGCGGTAGCCAGGGGCGACGTTCATCACTTCCAGCATGTATTGCGCGTAGGGTTCCCAGTCGGTGGCCATGTGCAGGATACCGCCGACCTTGAGCTTGCTGCGCACCAGTTCGGCGAAGGAAGCCTGGACGATGCGGCGCTTGTGATGACGGCTCTTGTGCCAGGGGTCGGGGAAAAACAGCATCAGGCGGTCGAGGCTGTTGTCGGCGATGCAACGGTTGAGCACTTCGATCGCGTCGCAGTCGTAGACCCGCAGGTTGGTCAGCCCTTGGGTCAGCACGCCATTGAGCAGCGCGCCGACACCCGGACGGTGCACTTCCACACCGATGAAATCCTGTTCCGGCGCGGCGGCGGCCATTTCCAGCAGGGAGTGGCCCATGCCGAAGCCGATTTCCAGGGAGCGCGGGGCCGAACGGCCGAACACCTGGTCGTAGTCCACCGGCGCGTCGGCCAGGGGCAGGACGAACAGTGGCGTACCTTGCTCCAGGCCCTTTTGCTGGCCTTCGGTCATGCGACCGGCGCGCATCACAAAACTCTTGATGCGGCGGTGCTTGGACTCGTCGCTCTGTTCCACGGTGTTCGGCGTTTCGTTTGATTCAGTCATCAATGGCTCTTACTTGATCAGACCATCCAGCGGCGAGGAGGCGCTGGCGTAGAGTTTTTTCGGCATGCGACCGGCGAGGTAGGCCAGGCGGCCCGCGACGATCGCGTGTTTCATGGCTTCGGCCATCAGGACCGGTTGCTGGGCATGGGCGATGGCGGAGTTCATCAGCACCGCTTCGCAGCCCAGTTCCATGGCGATGGTGGCGTCGGACGCCGTGCCCACGCCGGCATCCACCAGCACCGGGATCTTGGCTTCTTCGAGGATGATCTGCAGGTTGTACGGATTGCAGATGCCCAGGCCGGAGCCGATCAGACCGGCCAGCGGCATCACGGCGATGCAGCCGATTTCGGCCAATTGGCGGGCGATGATCGGGTCGTCGCTGGTGTAGACCATCACGTCGAAGCCTTCCTTGACCAGCGTCTCGGCGGCCTTGAGGGTTTCGATCACGTTGGGGAACAGGGTTTTCTGGTCGGCCAGCACTTCCAGCTTCACCAGCTTGTGGCCATCGAGCAGCTCACGGGCCAGGCGGCAGGTGCGCACGGCTTCGATGGCGTCGTAGCAACCGGCGGTGTTCGGCAGGAAGGTGTAGCGATCAGGCGACAGGACTTCGAGCAGGTTCGGCTCGCCTTCGATCTGGCCCAGGTTGGTGCGGCGCACGGCGAACGTGACGATCTCGGCGCCCGAGGCTTCGATGGCCAGGCGGGTTTCTTCCATGTCGCGGTACTTACCGGTGCCGACCAGCAGACGGGACTGGTAGGTACGGCCGGCCAGGACGAAGGGCTTGTCGCTACGAACGATGCTCATGGGAAATCCTCGAAGTGGGGTGAGGTTCTGCAGAATGCGGAGTGGCGCGCGTGGACGCCGGACGACTAGCCGCCGCCGATGGCGTGGACCACTTCGACCTGGTCACCCTCGGTGAGCGCGGTCTCGGCGTGCTGGCTACGCGGGACGATATCCTGGTTGAGCTCCACTGCGACGCGACGCCCGGTCAGGTCCAGGCGGGTCAGCAGGGCCGCAACGGTTTCACCGTCGGGCAGTTCAAAGGATTCGCCGTTCAACTGAATGCGCATGCCACGGGCCGCCATCGTTTTTAGGGGCCAGCATTCTAGCCCGATCAACGGGGATGACCCAAGTCCTCCGGTCAGGCAGCCTGCAGGCGCCACGCTGCCAGGCCAAGGAAGAACCAGCCCAGCAGGAACGCCAGCCCGCCAAACGGCGTGATGATGCCCAGTTTGCTGATGCCGGTCATGGTCAGCACATACAGGCTGCCGGAGAACAGCAGAATACCGACGCTGAACGAGATGCCGGCCCACGTGACCAGCCGGCCAGGGATATGGGCAGCCAGTAACGCCACGCCAAACAGTGCGAGGGTGTGCACCAACTGGTAGGTCACGCCGGTGTGGAAGATCGTCAGGTACTCGGCGCTCAGGCGGTTTTTCAGGCCATGGGCGGCGAACGCACCGAGGGCGACGCCGGTGAAGCCAAAAAAGGCAGCCAGCATCAGAAAGCTACGCAGCATGAGGAACTCCAGTCAGACTCATTGGGCAGGGTCTGTATAATGGCCCGCTCAACGGGTTCGGCCAAGCCATCTCTATGCTGCGTGTCCTCTTCAAACGCTTTCTCAACGTCGTGAAATGGTTGGCCATCGGCAGTGTGCTGCTGGTGCTGCTGTTGCGTGTCGTCCCGCCGCCGTTCACCGCGCTGATGGTGGAGCGCAAGGTCGAATCCTGGTTCGACGGCGAACCCATTGACCTGCAGCGCACCTGGGTGCCGTGGGATCAGATCGCCGATGACCTCAAAGTGGCGGTGATGGCCGGCGAAGACCAGCGTTTCCCGCAGCATTGGGGCTTTGATTTCGGCGCGATTCAGGCAGCGCTGGCGCATAACGAGCGCGGCGGTTCGATCCGTGGCGCCAGTACCCTGAGCCAGCAGGTGTCGAAAAACCTGTTCCTGTGGTCCGGCCGCAGTTATCTGCGCAAGGGCCTGGAAGCCTGGTTTACCGGACTGATCGAGGTGCTGTGGCCCAAGCAACGGATTCTTGAGGTGTACCTCAACAGCGTGGAATGGGATGAAGGGGTGTTCGGTGCGCAAGCCGCGGCGCAGCATCACTTTGGCGTGAGTGCCAAGGCGCTTTCTCGGCAGCAGGCCAGCTATCTGGCGGCGGTGCTACCCAATCCTCGGGTATGGAGCGCCAGCCATCCAACCGCCTATGTGGCACGGCGGGCGGCATGGATTCGCCAGCAGATGAGCCAACTGGGTGGGGATGGCTATCTGGTTGAGTTGAACAATTCGCGCAAGGCGCCTTGGTCCGACTGACACAACACAAACAAATATGGGAGGGGGCTTGCTCCCGATGGCGGTGGTTCAGTCACCTTGATGTCGACTGATACTCAGCTATCGGGAGCAAGCCCCCTCCCACAGTTTTAAGCGGCGATCGACAGCTTCAGCTTGTTCATCGCGCTTTTCTCAAGCTGGCGAATCCGCTCGGCCGACACGTTGTACTTCTGCGCCAGGTCGTGCAGCGTGGCTTTTTCTTCGGCCAGCCAGCGCTGGTAGAGGATGTCACGGCTGCGGTCGTCCAGCACTTCCAGCGCTTCGTGCAGGTTCTGGTTGGAGTTGTCGCTCCAGTCGGCGTCTTCCAGTTGACGCGCCGGGTCGTACCGGTGGTCTTCCAGGTAGTTGGCCGGCGATTGGAAGGCGCTGTCGTCGTCCGCTTCAGCGGCCGGGTCGAAGGCCATGTCATGACCGGTCAGGCGACTTTCCATCTCGCGCACTTCACGGGGCTCCACGCCGAGGCTTTCGGCCACGCGGTGGACTTCCTCGTTGTTCAGCCACGCCAGGCGTTTCTTCTGGCTGCGCAGGTTGAAGAACAGCTTGCGCTGGGCCTTGGTGGTCGCCACTTTCACGATGCGCCAGTTGCGCAGGATGAATTCGTGGATTTCCGCCTTGATCCAGTGCACGGCGAACGACACCAGGCGCACACCCATTTCCGGGTTGAAGCGTTTCACAGCCTTCATCAAGCCGACGTTGCCTTCCTGGATCAGGTCAGCCTGGGCCAGACCGTAGCCGCTATAGCTACGGGCGATATGTACGACAAAACGCAGGTGGGCGAGCACCATCTGCCGAGCCGCCCCCAAATCCTGCTCATAGTAGAGACTCTCGGCCAGTTCACGCTCCTGCTCCGGCGTCAGCAATGGAATGCTGTTGACCGTGTGCACATAGGCCTCCAGGTTCGCACCCGGGACCAAGGCATAAACAGGTTGCAAAGAAGTGGTCATACGAAAAAACCTCCGACTCACATAACTCGTGCAGTTCAGCACTGCGAAAATTGACCGGGAACCGTAGGACAAGTTCCCTAAACCACTGATACGGTCAATACAAACGAAACCACATTACCCTGACATTAATTACTTCGGTGCCAGCTCACGTAAATGCCGTGCGACCGCAATCCACGCACCGATATACCCCAACAGGACCGCGCCAAGCAAGAGCGACAGCCCATCGGCCACCGGCACCCCGGCCAGGGCAAAATCACTGCCATACAAGCCGGCCAGCCCGACGACCGCGTCGTTCAGCCAGTCCAGGCCGAACGCCAATAAGCCCCAGGACAAAATCCCTGCACCGAAGCCATAAAGCGCGCCCATGTACAGAAAAGGACGACGCACATAGCTGTCCGTGCCGCCGACGAGTTTAATCACTTCTATCTCGGTGCGACGGTTTTCAATATGAAGACGAATGGTATTACCTATCACCAAAAGTAATGCAGACACCAACAACACCGTCAGGCCGAACACAAAACGGTCGCCCAGCTTGAGAATCGCGGCCAGGCGCTCTACCCAGACTAGATCAAGTTGCGCCTGTTGTACCTTGGGCATCTCTGCGAGTTTTTGTCGCAGGGCTTCCAGGGCCGGCTTGTCGACTTCATTCGGCGTCACCAGCACCACACCCGGCAGCGGGTTCTGCGGCAGTTCCTTGAGCGCTTCGCCCAGGCCGGACTGTTGCTGGAATTCCTCAAGGGCCTGATCGCGGCTGATGTACTCGGCATCCGCCACGCCGGGCAGGTTCTTGATCTCTTCGCGCAGGGCCTCGCCGTCTTTGGCGCTGGCATCCAGGTTCAGGTACAGCGAAATCTGAGCCGCGCGCTGCCAGGAACCGCCCAGGCGCTCCACATTATTAAGCAGCAGCGACAAGCCCATCGGCAGGCTCAAGGCCACGGCCATCACCAGGCAGGTGAAAAAACTGCCGATCGGCTGCTTGCCCAGGCGACGCAGGCTGTCGAGCAGGCTGGCGCGATGGCTTTCGATCCAGGCACGCAGCAGCGTGGCGAAATCCGGGCCGTCGTCGTCGTCGTGTTTTTTCTTTTTCGGTTGCGGGTCGGCCGGTTTCGGCGCCACGCGCTCGGAAACCTTGGGGCTACGCGTGGCACTCATACGCCAGCCTCCCCATCGCCGATCAGGCGACCGCGTTGCAGCGTCAGCATGCGATGGCGCATGCGCGCGATCAGTGCCAGGTCGTGACTGGCGATCAATACGCTGGTGCCCAGGCGATTGATGTCTTCGAACACGCCCATGATCTCGGCCGCCAGGCGCGGATCGAGGTTACCGGTGGGTTCGTCCGCCAGCAGCAAGGCCGGGCGGTGGACGATGGCGCGGGCAATGCCGACGCGCTGTTGCTGGCCGGTGGACAGGTCGCCGGGGTAGAGGTCGGTTTTGTCCGACAGCGCTACGCGCTCCAGCGCCGAGTCCACGCGCTTGATGATTTCAGCCTTGGACAGCCCAAGGATCTGCAACGGCAAGGCAATGTTGTTGAACACCGTGCGATCGAACAGTAACTGGTGGTTCTGGAATACCACGCCGATCTGGCGGCGCAGGAACGGAATCTGCGCATTGCTGATGGTGGCCAGGTCCTGGCCGGCCAGCAGCAGCTTGCCGGTGGTCGGGCGTTCCATGGCCAGCAGCAGGCGCAACAGGGTACTTTTGCCGGCGCCGGAATGGCCGGTGACAAACAAGAATTCGCCGCGACGCACTCGAAAACTCAGCTCATGCAAGCCGACATGCCCATTGGCATAGCGTTTACCGACCTGTTCGAATCGAATCATGAACGCTCCCGCTCGGCAAACAGTGCCTGGACAAAGGGCTCGGCTTCAAAAGTGCGCAGGTCGTCGATACCTTCACCAACGCCGATATAGCGAATCGGCAACCCGAACTGTTTGGCCAGGGCGAAAATCACGCCACCCTTGGCCGTGCCGTCGAGCTTAGTCAATGCCAGGCCAGTCAGTTGGACCGTCTGGTTGAATTGTTTGGCCTGGCTGATGGCGTTCTGGCCAGTACCGGCGTCAAGCACCAGCAGCACCTCGTGTGGAGCGTCGGCGTCGAGCTTGCCGATCACGCGGCGCACTTTCTTCAACTCTTCCATCAGGTTGTCTTTGGTGTGCAGGCGACCGGCGGTATCGGCGATCAGCACGTCGATGTTACGGGCCTTGGCGGCTTGCACGGCGTCGAAGATCACCGAGGCGGAATCGGCGCCGGTGTGCTGGGCGATCACCGGGATCTTGTTGCGCTCACCCCAGACCTGCAACTGCTCCACGGCGGCGGCGCGGAAGGTGTCGCCGGCGGCGAGCATGACTTTCTTGCCTTCCGACTGCAGCTTCTTGGCCAGTTTGCCGATGGTGGTGGTCTTGCCGGCGCCGTTGACGCCCACCACCAGGATCACAAACGGCTTCTTCGGCGTGATCACCAGCGGCGCTTCCACCGGCTTGAGCATTGCGGCCAGCTCGGCCTGCAGGGACTTGTACAACGCATCGGCGTCGGTCAACTGCTTGCGCGCGACCTTCTGGGTCAGGCTCTGGATGATCACGGCGGTGGCTTCGACGCCCACGTCGGCGGTCAGCAGGCGGGTTTCGATGTCTTCGAGCAGTTCGTCATCAATGACCTTCTTGCCCAGAAACAGGCTGGCCATGCCTTCGCCGATGCTGGCGCTGGTTTTGCTCAGGCCTTGCTTGAGGCGGGCGAAGAAGCCGGTTTTGCTGGTTTCGGCAGACGCGGCCGGAGCAGGTGCCGGCGCTTCAACGATGAGCGGCTGCGGCTCAACCACCACCGGGATCGGCGGCACCACATGCTCGGCCTGCACATCTTCAACCAGCGCGACGGGCTCTTCGGGCACCGGCAGTTGCGGCCACGGCGCATGCTCGGCGTCAGGTTCAGGCACCACCGGCTGCAACACCGGCTCAGCCATCGGCAACACGACCGGTGCCGGGGCCTCGGAAACCGGTACGGCGTCTACTTTGGGTTCAGGAATAGGCTCAGCTTGAACCTGCGGCTGTTCGACGACGGTTTCCTGCGGCTTTTTGCGCAGCCATCCGAACAGGCCTTTTTTCTCGCCAGCCGCAGCTGGGGTCTTCTTGTCGTCGTTGGAACCAAACATGGAGACGGCTATCTCAAGGTAGCGACGCGCCAGGGGCGCCTCGGTAAATAAAATTCAATGCAGAACAGACTGCTTTAACGCTCGCTCGTTCATGCGCAACATTTTGTAAGGCGTAAATAAAGGCCTCAACAAATCGATTCAATATAGGACTGCAGCGATAAAATCGTCGAAAAGTGGAAGATCGTCTGGGAAAACCACTGCGAACACCAACAAGCCTACAACTGAAACCAGAACCCTATGACGACCGTAGTGGCCGTCCACAAATCGGATCAGTATCCTAGCACCTCCTCGCCCGCCGACGCTAAGACCAAGCGGGCAGCCCAACAGGTTTAAAAACGAATGAATGCTCTAGCCCGCCGCGCCGCAGGCCTGCTGCTCAGCACAGTTTGTCTGCCCCTTTCAGCCCTGGCTGCCGACCCACAACCCACCCACGAATTCACCCTGGACAACGGCCTCAAGGTCGTCGTGCGCGAGGATCATCGCGCGCCGGTGGTGGTTTCCCAGGTTTGGTACAAAGTCGGTTCGAGCTACGAAACCCCGGGCCAGACCGGTTTGTCCCACGCCCTGGAACACATGATGTTCAAGGGCAGCGCCAAGGTCGGTCCCGGCGAAGCCTCGCTGATCCTGCGCGACCTGGGCGCCGAAGAGAACGCCTTCACCAGCGACGACTACACCGCCTACTACCAAGTGCTGGCCCGCGACCGCCTGGGCGTCGCCTTTGAGCTGGAAGCCGATCGCATGGCCAGCCTGCGCCTGCCGGCCGATGAGTTCAGCCGCGAAATCGAGGTCATCAAAGAAGAGCGCCGCCTGCGCACCGACGACAACCCCATGTCCAAGGCCTACGAGCGCTTCAAGGCCATGGCCTATCCGGCCAGTGGCTACCACACGCCGACCATCGGCTGGATGGCTGACCTGGACCGCATGAAGGTCGAGGAGCTGCGCCACTGGTACCAATCCTGGTACGTGCCGAACAACGCCACCCTGGTGGTGGTCGGCGACGTGACCCCGGACGAGGTAAAAACCCTGGCCCAGCGCTACTTCGGCCCGATCCCCAAGCGTGACGTGCCGCCAGCGAAAGTCCCCATGGAACTGGCCGAGCCCGGCGAGCGCCTGTTGACGCTGCACGTGAAGACCCAACTGCCAAGCGTGATCCTGGGCTTCAACGTTCCAGGCCTGGCCACCGCCGACGACAAGCGCTCGGTACAAGCCCTGCGCCTGCTCTCGGCCCTGCTGGATGGCGGCTACAGCGCGCGCATCTCCGAGCGGCTGGAGCGCGGTGAAGAGCTGGTATCCGCTGCCTCCACCAACTATGACGCCTACACCCGTGGCGACACGCTGTTCATGCTGACGGCCACCCCCAACCAGCAGAAGAAGAAAACCGTTGCCCAGGCAGAAGCCGGGCTGTGGCGCCTGCTGGAAGAGTTGAAAGCCAAACCGCCCACCGCCGAAGAACTGGAGCGTATCCGCGCCCAGGTGATTGCCGGCCTGGTGTACCAGCGCGACTCCATCACCAGCCAGGCCACGGCCATTGGCTCCCTGGAAACCGTTGGCCTGTCCTGGAAGTTGATGGACAGCGAATTGGCCGACCTGCAAAGCGTGACCCCGCAAGACATCCAGAACGCCGCGCGCACCTATTTCACCCGCGAACGTCTCAGCGTCGCCCATGTCCTGCCTGAGGAGACCGCTCATGAGTGATCGCAAAAGCAGCCGCCTGATCCTGCCCAGCCTGATCGCCGTCACGCTGATCGCGGCAAGTGCCGTGTACTTCCTGCGCCCGAGCGAGTCCGTCGCCAGCCAGGCGCTCGACAAGGCTCAATCGAGCGCCACCCTGCAATCCCTGGCGGAACTGGACGGCAAGGCGCCGACCAATCGCCAGCTCGACGTGCAAAGCTGGACCACCGCCGAAGGCGCCAAGGTGCTGTTCGTCGAAGCCCACGAACTGCCGATGTTCGACATGCGCATCCTGTTCGCCGCCGGCAGCAGCCAGGACGGCAACGTACCGGGCCTGGCGCTGATGACCAACGCCATGCTCAACGAAGGCATACCAGGCAAGGACGTCAGCCAGATCGCCAGTGGCTTTGAAGGCCTCGGCGCGGACTTCGGCAATGGCGCTTACCGCGACATGGCGCTGGTGTCCCTGCGCAGCCTGAGCGAGCGCGACAAACGCGACGCCGCACTGGCGCTGTTTGACCAGGTGATAGGCAAACCGACCTTCCCCGCCGACTCCCTGGCGCGGATCAAGAACCAGATCCTCGCGGGCTTCGAGTACCAGAAGCAGAACCCCGGCAAACTGGCGAGCATTGAGCTGTTCAAGCGCCTGTATGGCGATCACCCCTACGCGCACCCGAGCGAAGGCACGCCCGACAGCGTACCGAAGATTACCCTCGCGCAATTGCAGGGGTTCCACGCCAAGGCTTATGCCGCCGGTAACGCGGTGATTGCGGTGGTGGGCGACCTGACCCGCGCCGAAGCCGAAGCCATGACCGCCAAGGTCTCGGCATCGTTGCCCAAAGGCCCGGCCCTGGCGAAGATCGCCCAGCCAACCGAACCCAAGGCCGGCCTGAGCCATATCGAGTTCCCGTCCAAACAGACCCACCTGCTGTTCGCCCAATTGGGCATCGACCGTGCCGACCCCGACTACGCCGCCTTGTCCCTGGGCAACCAGATCCTCGGCGGCGGTGGCTTCGGCACCCGCTTGATGAGTGAAGTGCGCGAGAAACGTGGCCTGACCTATGGCGTCTACTCCGGCTTCTCGCCCATGCAGGTGCGCGGTCCGTTCATGATCAACCTGCAAACCCGCGCGGAAATGAGCGGCGGCACCCTGCGCCTGGTCGAAGATGTGCTGGCCGACTACCTCAAGACCGGTCCGACCCAGAAGGAACTGGACGACGCCAAGCGCGAGCTGGCGGGCAGCTTCCCGCTGTCCACCGCAAGCAACGCCGATATCGTCGGGCAGTTGGGTGCCATGGGTTTCTATAACCTGCCGCTGACCTATCTGGAAGATTTCATGAAACAATCCCAGGCCCTGACCACAGAGCAGGTCAAGGCTGCCTTGAACAAACACTTGAGCGCCGACAAGATGGTCATCGTGACCGCCGGCCCGACGATTGCGCAAAAGCCACTACCGCCCCCCACTGATAAACCTGCCGAGCAGCCGCTCGGGGTTCCGGAGCATTAATGGCCAGTTCATCTCGCCCGAAAAAACCCGTCCACAACGTGCATAACGGTGTGGGCCAACTGCGCATCATTGGCGGGGAATGGGGCAGCCGCAAGCTGAGCTTCCCCGACGTCGTAGGCCTGCGCCCGACGCCCGATCGCGTGCGCGAAACCCTGTTCAACTGGCTCGCACCGTACATCGGCGGGGCCAAGGTACTGGACCCGTTTGCCGGCAGCGGCGCGCTGTTCCTGGAGGCGCTGTCCCGTGGCGCGGCCCAGGCCCAGGCGCTGGATGCCAGCAATGTGGCGGTCTCCAGCCTCAAGGAACACCTGGGCACCCTGCGCTGCACCAATGGCCAGGTGCAGACGGCCGACGCCCTGCGCTACCTGGAAACCCAGGCGGCCAGTGAATACGACGTGGTGTTCCTCGATCCGCCGTTCAACCAGAACCTGCTGCCGACCGTGTGCGCCTTGCTGGAAGAGCGCCAATGGCTGGCGCCGGATGCGTGGATCTACACTGAGAGCGAGACCGCACCGTCGACGCTGGGCCTGCCTGGCGCCTGGCGCCTGCACCGGGAGCAAAAATCCGGGCGGGTGTATTACGCGTTGTGGCACCGCCTGGTCGAAAGCGCCGCATAAATGCCAGGCAGATGGCCTGTTGTGGCGAGCAAGTTCGCTCGTCACAACAGGCCCGCTTGCCACAGAGATGTTCATGACCCCTTCCAACCGCTTCACCCCCGCCTTCGGCCTCGGCAACCCCCACCTGCAAACGCTATGGGGGCCGCTGTGGCGTCCCACCACCCATATCGAACGCCAACGCGAACGCCTGTGGCTGCAAGACGGCGACTTTCTCGACCTCGACTGGCACGGTCCCCATGACGCACAAGCGCCGCTGGTGTTGGTGTTGCACGGATTGACCGGCTCTTCCAATTCGCCTTACGTGGCCGGCCTGCAAAAAGCCCTCGCCGCCCAGGGCTGGGCCAGCGCAGCCTTGAATTGGCGCGGCTGCTCGGGCGAGCCGAACCTATTGGCACGCAGCTATCACTCGGGCGCCAGCGAAGACCTGGCGGCGGCGATCGCGCACTTGCACGCCAAACGGCCGTTGGCTCCGCTGTATGCGGTGGGTTATTCCCTCGGCGGCAATGTGCTGCTCAAGCACTTGGGGGAAACCGGCGAGGCATCGGGGCTGCAAGGTGCTGCGGCCGTGTCGGTACCGTTTCGTCTGGATCAGTGCGCGGACCGCATCGGGCTGGGTTTTTCGCGGGTTTATCAAAAGCACTTCATGCGTGAAATGCTCGCGTATATCCGCGTCAAACAACGCCGTTTTGTGCAGGACGGTCGTGCCGACGGGCTGAAAACCCTGGAAGCCCTCGGCCCACTGGAGAAGATGCGCACGTTCTGGGACTTCGATGGCCGGGTCACCGCGCCATTGCACGGTTTCTTGAGTGCCGAGGACTATTACCGCCGCGCCTCGAGCCGTTACTACCTGGGCGCTGTCCGCACGCCGACCCTGATCATCCAGGCGGCGGATGACCCGTTCGTCTTCGCCCACAGCTTGCCCGAGGCCCGCGAGCTGTCGGACTGCACCGAGTTCGAATTGCTGGCCAAGGGTGGGCATGTGGGGTTTGTCGACGGTTCGCTGAGGCGCCCCGGCTATTACCTGGAGCGCAGAATCCCCCAATGGTTACTGGCGCAACGCGGCTAACCCGGTACCTTCCCCATAACCTGGATCGGGTCTAACTCAATCGCCGGTAGCGATCTGCCGCGCCGGATCGGTAATCCACTCGCTCCACGACCCTGCGTACAACTTGCCCAACGGATAACCCGCCAGGCTCAGGGCGAACAGGTTGTGGCACGCCGTCACGCCCGAGCCGCAATACGCCACCAGTTCATCCGGCGAGCGCCCCTGCAAGTGGGCGGCGAAGCGTTGCTTGAGCTGATCAGCCGGCAGGAAGCGGCCGTCGCTGCCCAGGTTTTCATTGAATGCCGCGCACTGCGCGCCGGGGATGTGCCCGGCCACCGGGTCGATGGGCTCTACGTCGCCGCGAAAGCGCGGTTGGGCGCGGGCATCAATCAGGGTCAGGCCGGGTTGGCCGAGACACTTTTGCAGGTGCTCGGCATCCAGCACCAGGCGATGGTCCGGCGTACCGGCAAAGGTGCCCGGCTCGATCACCGGCGCATCCAGGCTCAGGGGGAACCCGGCGGCGTGCCAGGCCTTGAGGCCACCGTCCAGAATGAACACGCCGTCACGCTTGCCCAGCCAGGCCAGCAACCACCAGGCGCGGGCGGCAAAGGCTCCGGGGCCGTCGTCGTAGAGCACCACGTCGGTATCGGCATTGATGCCCCAGGCCTGCAGTTGCTCGACGAACGTATCCGCCGCCGGCAACGGGTGGCGCCCGGTCACGCCCTTGGTCACGGGGCCACTGAGATGACGCTCCAGGTCAGCGTATTGCGCGCCTTCTATATGCCCTTCGCAATAGCTGCAACGCCCGTAGTCCGGGTCTTCCAGGGCAAAACGGCAATCCAGGATCACCAAGCCCGCCGACTGCTGGCGCTCGGCCAATTGCTGGGGGGTAATCAGTTGA
The DNA here is from genome assembly GCF_046605395.1 of Pseudomonas sp. MPB23. Lineage (NCBI taxonomy): Bacteria > Pseudomonadati > Pseudomonadota > Gammaproteobacteria > Pseudomonadales > Pseudomonadaceae > Pseudomonas > Pseudomonas sp. MPB23. The sequence goes on from NZ_CP176771.1 coordinate 1,635,083, forward strand.
GCAAGCGGCATGACGGACTCCTGTAAAAGATTCGGGAAAGGTCCTACTTCACTTCTTCCAGTGCCTGATTCAACGGCACGTAAAACTCCTTGAACAGCGCATCCACCGCCGCCTTCGCCTGGGGCGTGACAAACCCCGCCTCCAGCACCAGCACCTGATACACCCCGCGCTTGATCGCTTCGGCGCTCAAATGGGCGGAGTTTTCATTGGTGGTGCACAGGAAACGCACCCAGGAGGTAAGGATGATCCAGGCATTGAGGGTGAGGGCTTCGGTTTGCACCGGGTCCATATTGAGGATGCCCGCATCGACAAACCCCTGGTAAATGGCATTGCCCTGGATCAGGCAGCGCTGGGAAAACCGCCGGTAGCCGGTGGCCAGTTCCGGGTCGCTTTCCAGCAGGTGTTCGAGGTCGCGGTGCAGGAAACGGTAACGCCACATGCCGGCCAGTACGGCCTGCAGGTAGAAACGTTTGTCTTCTACCTGCATGGCGCGCCCCTGGGGCGGGCGCAGAAAACTGTCCACCAGGGCTTCGTATTCGCGGAACAGCACGGCGATGATCGCCTGCTTGTTGGGGAAGTGGTAGTACAGGTTGCCCGGCGAAATTTCCATATGGGCGGCAATATGGTTGGTGCTCACACTGCGCTCGCCCTGCTGGTTAAAAAGCTCCAGGCTGGTTTGCACAATGCGCTCGCTGGTCTTTACTCGTGGTGCCATAGGGGATCAGCTTCTATACACGTGATGGGGCATCTTACGGCCTATCCTTGTCGGGATAAATCAGCATGTCGCTGCGATGTCATTTGACAATTTAGAGCAATGACTCTAAAAATTCACGCAGACCTATAACAATCGGGAACTGCGCCATGTCTGCCACCATTGCCTACCTGCAAGAGTCCCCGGCGCTGGACCACCTCCAGACGCTCTTCGACGCTCAACGCCGCGCCTACGCCGCCAACCCGATGCCGCCGGCCGCGCAACGCCAGCAGTGGCTCAAGGCCCTGCGCGAGATGCTCAGCGACGAACGCCAGGCGCTGATCGACGCGATCAGCCAGGACTTCAGCCACCGCAGCGCAGACGAAACGCTGTTCGCCGAACTGATGCCCAGCCTCCACGGCATTCATTACGCCAGCAAACACCTCAAAGGCTGGATGAAACCGTCCCGTCGCGCTGTAGGTATCGCCTTCCAACCCGCGTCAGCCAAAGTTATCTATCAACCCCTGGGCGTGGTCGGCGTGATCGTGCCCTGGAACTACCCGCTGTACCTGGCCATCGGCCCACTGGTCGGGGCGTTGGCGGCCGGTAACCGGGTGATGCTCAAGCTCAGCGAGTCCACGCCGGCCACCGGCGAATTGCTCAAGACACTGCTGGCGAAAATCTTCCCCGAAGACCTGGTATGCGTGGTGCTCGGCGAGGCCGACGTGGGCATGGCCTTTTCCAGACTGCGCTTCGACCACCTGCTGTTCACCGGCGCCACCAGCATCGGCAAGCATGTGATGCGCGCCGCAGCCGAACACCTGACCCCGGTCACGCTGGAGCTGGGCGGCAAGTCGCCGGCGATCGTCTCCGCCGACGTGCCGCTCAAGGACGCTGCCGAACGCATCGCCTTCGGCAAGGCCTTGAATGCGGGGCAAACCTGCGTGGCCCCCGACTACGTGCTGGTGCCGGAAGATCGCGTCGACGGTTTCGTCGAGGCCTACAGCAAAGCGGTTCGCGGGTTTTATCCGACACTGGCCAATAACCCGGACTACACCGCCATCATCAACGAGCGGCAGTTGGCCAGGCTCAACGCCTATATCAAGGACGCCACCGACAAGGGCGCCACCCTGGTCCCGCTGTACGACCAGGGCCAGGCACGACGCATGGCCCACAGCCTGTTGTTGAATGTCAGCGACGACATGACCGTGATGCAGGACGAGATTTTCGGCCCGCTGCTGCCGATCGTGCCTTATCGCGGCCTGGACCAAGCCTTTGCCTACATCAACCAGCGGCCTCGCCCACTGGCCCTGTATTACTTCGGCTACAACAAGCGCGAACAGAATCGCGTACTCCACGAGACCCATTCGGGCGGCGTGTGCTTGAACGACACCCTCCTGCACGTGGCCCAGGACGACATGCCCTTTGGCGGCATCGGCGCATCGGGCATGGGCCATTACCACGGCCACGAAGGCTTCCTCACGTTCAGTAAAGCCAAGGGCGTGCTGGTGAAACAGCGCCTGAACGCGGCGAAGTTGATTTACCCGCCTTACGGCAAAGCCATCCAGAAGTTGATCCAGAAGCTGTTCGTCCGCTGACACCGCCACCTACGGGATAACAACAACAATGAACCCAAGCCTCACGGATTCACCCGCGCTGTCGCGGCGCGGCGTCTTGAAGATCGGCCTGTGCGCCAGTGCCTTCCTGGCCACGGCCGGGCTCGGCGCCAGCCTCAGCGGCTGCTCCAGCAGCACCCCGGCCAGCGGTTTTGCCATGCTGCGCAACAGTGACCTGCCGTTTCTGCGCGCGGTGATCCCGGTGCTGCTCGAAGGCGCGGCCAACGCCCAGGACGTGGTCGCCGGGATAGAGGACACCCTCAAACGCCTCGACTACAGCCTGCAGCACCTGTCGCCGGAGATGTTCAAGCTCACTCAGCAACTGTTCGACGTACTGGGCATGGGCATCACCCGTGGCCCGTTGACCGGCATCTGGGGCAGTTGGGAAAACGCCAGCAGCGAGCAGATCCGCAACTTCCTGCACCGCTGGGAAAACAGCTACCTGAACCTGCTACGCATGGGCCAGGGCTCGCTGCTCAAGCTGGTGATCATGGCCTGGTATTTCCGGCCGACGTCCTGGGTCCATTGCGGTTATCCCGGCCCGCCGAAGATCTGATCCGCATCCTCCACAATAAAAACTAGAGACGATCCTGATGCCCGTACCCGATCTCTTCCGCGACGGCTTGGCCCGTGGCTGGAAAACCCACAATGGCGCAGCCCTCGACCATGACCTGACCCTGGAAGCCGACGTCGCGATCATCGGCAGCGGTGCCGGCGGCGGCACCACCGCCGAAATCCTCAGCGCCGCCGGCTACAAGGTGCTGCTGATCGAAGAAGGCCCGCTCAAGACCAGCAGCGATTTCAAGCTGCTCGAACACGAGGCCTACACCAGCCTGTACCAGGAAGGCATTGGCCGCATGAGCAAGGACGGCGCGATCACCATCCTGCAGGGCCGCGCCGTGGGCGGTACCACGTTGATCAACTGGACTTCCAGCTTTCGCACGCCAGACGCCACCCTTTCTCACTGGGCCAGCGAATATGCGGTGAAGGGCCACAGCAGCGCCGAGATGGCACCGTGGTTCGAGAAGATGGAACAGCGCCTGGGCATCGCGCCCTGGGTCATGCCGCCCAACGCCAACAATGACGTGATCCGCAAAGGCTGCGAAAAACTCGGCTATAGCTGGCACGTGATCCCGCGCAATGTGCGCGGCTGCTTCAACCTGGGCTATTGCGGCATGGGCTGCCCGGTCAACGCCAAACAGTCGATGCTGGTGACCACCATCCCGTCCACCCTGGAAAAAGGCGGCGAACTGCTCTACCTGGCCCGCGCCGAACGCCTGGTCTACAGCGGCGACCACATCAATAGCCTGGAATGCGTGGCCATGGACGAACGCTGCGTGGCGCCGACTGGACGCAAGATCACGGTCAAGGCCAGGCATTACGTGCTGGCGGGTGGCGGCATCAACAGCCCGGCGCTGCTGATGCGCTCGGACGCCCCGGACCCGCATTCGCGGCTGGGCAAACGGACCTTTCTGCACCTGGTGAATTTCTCCGCGGCGCTGTTCGACGAGGTGATCAATCCGTTCTATGGCGCACCGCAGTCGATCTACTCCGACCATTTCCAATGGCAGGACGGCACCACCGGAAAAATGTCCTACAAGCTCGAGGCGCCGCCGCTGCACCCGGCGCTGGCCAGCACCCTGCTCGGGGGCTACGGCACCCAGAATGCCCTGGACATGAGCCAATTGCCCAATACCCACGCCATGCTTGCCCTGCTGCGCGACGGTTTCCACCCCGACAGCCCCGGCGGCAGCGTGGAACTGCGCGGCGACGGCACGCCGGTGCTCGACTATCAGGTTTCGCCCTACGCTTGGGACGGCCTGCGCCGGGCCTTTCACAGCATGGCCGAGATTCAGTTCGCGGCCGGCGCCAAGTCGGTCAAACCGTTACACCACGATGCGCGCTACGTGAAGACCCTGGCCGAAGCCCGCAGCCTGATCGACGGCTTGAACCTGGAACTGCACCGCACCTGCCTGGGCAGTGCGCATGTGATGGGCGGTTGTGCCATGGGCGAAGACCCGAAAAACGCAGTGGCCGACAGCCTCGGTCGCCATCACCAATTGCGCAACCTGTCGATCCACGATGGCTCGCTGTTCCCCACCAGCATTGGCGCCAACCCACAATTGTCGGTGTACGGATTGACCGCGCAACTGGCGAGCGCATTAGCCGAACGTCTTAAAACGGCGTGAAAAAACACGGTATTCACCAGGCCTATCTGCATAAGTTGACTTGGCCGACCGGGATGGCTGCGATACCATCCGGTTCCCCAACGGACTCCGCCAGGACGACGCGATGAACCGAGTGTTGTACCCAGGTACCTTCGACCCGATTACCAAAGGCCATGGCGATCTGGTCGAACGGGCCTCACGCTTGTTCGACCATGTGATCATCGCAGTCGCGGCCAGCCCCAAGAAAAACCCGCTGTTTCCCCTGGAACAGCGCGTGGAACTGGCGCGTGAGGTCACCAAGCACCTGCCCAACGTGGAAGTAGTGGGTTTTTCGACACTGCTGGCACACTTCGCCAAAGAGCAGAACGCCAATGTGTTCCTGCGTGGCCTGCGCGCGGTGTCGGACTTTGAATACGAATTCCAGCTCGCCAACATGAACCGCCAACTGGCGCCGGACGTGGAAAGCCTGTTCCTCACGCCGTCGGAGCGTTATTCGTTCATTTCCTCGACATTGGTCCGTGAAATCGCGGCATTGGGCGGGGATATCACCAAGTTCGTGCACCCAGCCGTGGCGGATGCGCTGACCCAACGCTTCAAGAAGTAAGACCGCTCAATCGGCGCCCGCTCGCACTGCGGGCGCCAATGCGGCACAATTGCGCGCATTCGTTTTCAAGATGCCTTGGCTGACAGCCCTGGCAGGAGTTTCCATGTCCCTGATCATCACCGACGATTGCATCAACTGCGACGTCTGCGAACCCGAGTGCCCGAACGCTGCGATTTCCCAGGGCGAAGAGATCTACGTGATCGACCCCAACCTGTGCACCCAATGTGTCGGCCACTACGATGAACCTCAGTGCCAGCAGGTATGCCCGGTGGATTGCATTCCGTTGGATGAAGCCCACCCGGAGACTGAAGCGCAGTTGATGGAAAAGTACCGCAAGATTACCGGTAAGGCTTGAGCCTGTTGGCGCCTGCAAGGGCCTTATCGGGAGCAAGCCCCTCCCACATGTGAAGTGTGGGAGGGGGCTTGCTCCCGATGGCAATATCAGCCATCACACAGCAATCAGCTCTGGCACTTAGGACAAAACACACTGGCCCGCTGCCCCAGCACCACATTGCGCAATTCGGTCCCGCAGACCTTGCACGCCTCGCCGCCCCGGCCGTAGACGAACAGCTCCTGCTGGAAGTACCCCGGTTGCCCGTCGCCACCGATAAAGTCGCGCAACGTGGTGCCGCCGCGCTCGATGGCGGCCGCCAGGATGCGCTTGATCTCGATCGCCAGCTTCAAATAACGCGCCCGTGAAATCCCGCCCGCCGCCCGGCGCGGGTCGATCCCGGCGGCAAACAGCGCTTCGGTCGCATAGATATTGCCCACGCCCACCACCACCGCGTTGTCCATGATGAACGGCTTCACCGCCATCGTCTTGCCACGGGACAACTGGAACAAACGCTCGCCATCGAACAGGTCGGTCAACGGCTCCGGTCCGAGGCGAATCAGCAATTCGTGGTTGTGCGGGTCGTGGCTCCAGAGCATCGCGCCAAAACGCCGCGGGTCGGTGTAGCGCAAGGCCAGGCCGGATTCGAGCTCGATGTCCACATGCTCGTGCTTGGCCGCCGGCAGGCCGACTTCCACCAAGCGCAGGTTGCCCGACATGCCCAGGTGGCTGATCAAGGTGCCCACCTCGGCATTGATCAACAGGTACTTGGCCCGCCGTTCCACCAGCACGATGCGCTGCCCGGACAGACGCACATCCAGGTCCTCCGGGATCGGCCAGCGCAGGCGCCGCTCACGCACCACCACACGGCTGACGCGCTGGCCTTCCAGGTGCGGGGCAATCCCACGCCGGGTGGTTTCGACTTCGGGTAATTCGGGCATGTGTACCTCTGGGTGAAAGGGTCAGTGCGCGCCCAGCTCACGAATCGACAACTTCAGGCTATCGAAGTCGTAGTCCGACAGGCCCACGTAGTCCAACACCAGACCGCCCACGGTATTCCACTCATGATCCACCGTCTGGTTGCCCAGTACCCGGTAGGACGAACAGATATGCTCGGCCATCTTCAGGATCGCCAGCAGGTTTTTCAGTTGTGAATTGCGCGATGACTCATCGCTGAAAATCGCCAGGGCGTTGTGGTGATTGGCGATGGCGTCAGTCACATGCTCCGGCAGGCGCCAGGACTTGGCGGTGTAGTAGCCGACTACCGCATGGTTGGTGTTGAACGCGTTGTTTTCGGTGTCGACCACGCGGCAGTCGGGACCGGCGTTGCCGTAGGCCTCTTCGAGCACCGACATGTAATTGGGGAAACGCTTGAGCATCAGCGGCACGCCGCAATCGTGGAACAGCCCCAGGGCGTAGGCTTCGTCCACCGCCTGGGAGCCGGTGCGCTTGGCCAGGGTGAGGCAAGTCATGGCCACATCCTGGGCGGTGTCCCAGAAGCGGTTGAGGGTGACGATGGTCTCATCGTTCATCTCGCCCTTGATCGACTGGGCGTTGATCAGGTTGATGATCGAGCGGCTGCCCAACAGGTTCACGGCGCGCTGGATCGAGGCGATCTTGTTGGTCAGGCCGTAATACGGCGAGTTGACGATCTTGAGCAATGCGCCGGACAGGCCCGGGTCCTGGGCGATCAACCGCGCGATCACCTCCAGGTCCGGGTCGGGCATGTATTGCTCCATCTGCAAATCCACCATGATCTGCGGTTGGGGCGGCACGCTGATGCCTTGCAGGGCCTGTTGGATCTGTTCGGCGGAAAGCTCTGGGTGCATAAGTACATACTCTGGGCTAGGCGCCGATTCTAACCCCGATGGGAAGCTGACCGACACCTCAAAAACCGAATGGCAACCCGCTCCTGTAGCGAGCTTGCTCGCGAAAAAACCATGGACGACACGGCCTACCTGATAGCGCTGCGTTATCGTTGACGGTCTTCGCGAGCAAGCTCGCGCCTACAGCCCATCAGGCCAAGCCACGAAATGTAATGCAACACGTTATACTCCCGCTCTTTTTTCCGGAGCGACGTCATGTCCCTGCCAAGCCTGCGTCTCAAAGCCAACGCCGATCGTCGTTTGCGCAACGGCCACCTGTGGGTCTACAGCAACGAAATCGACGTGGCCGCCACCCCACTTCACGGCTTCCAGGCGGGCGACCAGGCCATCCTCGAAGCGGCCGGCGGCAAGACCCTGGGCATCGTGGCCATGAGCCCGAACAACCTGATCTGCGCGCGCCTGCTGTCGCGTGACATCAAGTTGCCTTTGGACAAGTCACTGCTGGTGCACCGCCTCAACGTTGCCCTGTCCCTGCGTGATCGCCTGTTCGACAAGCCGTTCTACCGCCTGGTCTACGGCGATTCCGACCTGTTGCCGGGCCTGGTGGTCGACCGTTTCGGCGACATTCTGGTGGTGCAGATCGCTTCGGCGACCATGGAAGCGCATAAAGAGGACGTGATCGCCGCCCTGACCCAAGTGCTCAAGCCCAGCGGCATCCTGTTCAAGAACGACTCCGCCGCGCGCGACGCCGAAGGCCTCAACCGCTACGTCGAAACCGTGTTCGGCCTGGTGCCGGAGTGGGTTGCGCTGGAAGAGAACGGCGTGAAATTCGAAGCCCCGGTGATCCAGGGCCAGAAAACCGGCTGGTTCTACGACCACCGCATGAACCGCGCGCGCCTGGCCCCGTATGCCAAAGGCAAGCGCGTCCTCGACCTATATAGCTACATCGGCGGCTGGGGCGTGCAAGCCGCAGCCTTCGGCGCCACTGAAGTGTTCTGCGTCGACGCCTCGGCCTTCGCCCTCGACGGCGTCGAGCGCAACGCCGCGCTGAATGGCGTCGCCGAGAAAATGACCTGCATCGAAGGCGACGTCTTCGAAGCCCTGAAGGAACTCAAAGCCAGCGAAGAACGTTTCGACGTGATCGTCGCCGACCCACCGGCCTTCATCAAACGCAAAAAAGACATGAAAAACGGCGAAGGCGCCTATCGCCGCCTGAACGAGCAAGCCATGCGCCTGCTCAGCAAAGACGGCATCCTGGTCAGCGCCTCCTGCTCGATGCACCTGCCGGAAGACGACCTGCAAAACATCCTGCTGACCAGCGCCCGCCACCTGGACCGCAATATCCAGATGCTCGAACGCGGCGGCCAGGGCCCGGACCATCCGGTGCACCCGGCGATTGTCGAGACGCGCTACATTAAGAGCATCACCTGCCGGTTACTGCCCAATAGCTAAAGACTGAAACCGTCCCCCTGTAGGAACGAGCTTGCTCGCGAAAAACGAACAGGCGACGCGGGCCTCCCGATAGCGCTGCGTTATCGCTGACGTTTTTCGCGAGCAAGCTCGCGCCTACAGGAAGACGGTGTAGAATCGGCCCTATTCATCGCCAGTCATCCCCCGGCGGGTTTATGAGCTCAAGGCCACTGCGCACGGCGATCCCGTAACGTTTGCGGCAACTTCCGGACACCAGTGCCATTTTTCGGGTGTTCCAGACGTCCATAGAAGCTCACTCCCCTTTGATTCCTGATTAGCCGCCCGGAGTGCTCCAATGCCTGATTACCGCTCGAAAACATCCACCCACGGCCGCAACATGGCCGGCGCCCGCGCACTGTGGCGCGCCACGGGGATGAAAGATGACGACTTCAAGAAGCCGATCATCGCGATTGCCAACTCGTTCACCCAGTTCGTCCCCGGCCACGTCCACCTCAAGGACCTGGGCCAACTGGTCGCCCGCGAGATCGAACGCGCCGGCGGCGTGGCCAAGGAATTCAACACCATCGCCGTGGACGACGGCATCGCCATGGGCCATGACGGCATGCTGTATTCCCTGCCGAGCCGCGAGATCATCGCCGACTCCGTGGAGTACATGGTCAACGCCCACTGCGCCGACGCCATCGTGTGCATTTCCAACTGCGACAAGATCACCCCCGGCATGCTGATGGCTGCCCTGCGCCTGAATGTCCCGGTGATCTTCGTCTCCGGCGGTCCGATGGAAGCCGGCAAGACCAAACTCGCTTCCCACGGCCTCGACCTGGTCGATGCCATGGTCATCGCCGCCGATTCCAGCGCGTCTGACGAGAAGGTCGCGGAATACGAGCGCAGCGCCTGCCCGACCTGCGGTTCGTGCTCCGGCATGTTCACCGCCAACTCGATGAACTGCCTGGTGGAAGCCCTGGGCCTGGCCTTGCCGGGCAACGGTTCGACGCTGGCCACCCACAGCGACCGCGAGCAACTGTTCCTGCAGGCCGGCCGCACCATCGTCGAGCTGTGCAAGCGCTACTATGGCGAGAACGATGAGTCGGTATTGCCGCGCAACATCGCCAACTTCAAGGCGTTTGAAAACGCCATGACCCTGGACATCGCGATGGGCGGTTCCACCAACACCATCCTGCACTTGCTGGCCGCAGCCCAGGAAGCCGAGATCGACTTCGACCTGCGCGACATCGACCGCCTGTCCCGCAACGTGCCGCAACTGTGCAAGGTCGCGCCGAACATCCAGAAGTACCACATGGAAGACGTGCACCGCGCCGGCGGGATTTTCTCGATCCTCGGTTCCCTGGCCCGTGGCGGCCTGCTGCACACCGACCTGCCGACCGTGCACAGCAAGTCCCTCGCCGAAGGCATCGCCAAGTGGGACATCACCCAGACTGACGACGAAGCCGTGCACACCTTCTTCAAGGCCGGCCCGGCGGGCATCCCGACCCAGACCGCGTTCAGCCAGTCGACCCGTTGGGACACCCTCGACGCCGACCGTGAAAACGGTTGCATCCGCAGTGTCGAACACGCCTATTCCAAAGAAGGCGGCCTGGCCGTGCTGTACGGCAACATCGCCCTCGACGGCTGCGTGGTGAAAACCGCCGGTGTGGACGAGTCGATCCACGTGTTTGAAGGTCGCGCCAAGATCTACGAAAGCCAGGACAGCTCGGTACGCGGCATCCTCGCCGACGAAGTCAAAGAAGGCGACATCGTGATCATCCGCTACGAAGGCCCGAAAGGCGGCCCGGGCATGCAGGAGATGCTCTACCCGACGTCGTACCTGAAATCCAAGGGCCTGGGCAAAGCCTGCGCGCTGCTGACGGACGGGCGTTTCTCCGGCGGCACCTCGGGTCTGTCCATCGGCCATGCTTCGCCGGAAGCGGCTGCCGGCGGCGCGATTGGCCTGGTGCAAGATGGCGACAAGGTGCTGATCGACATTCCGAACCGTTCGATCAACCTGTTGATCAGCGACGAAGAACTGGCCGCACGCCGGGTCGAGCAGGACAAGAAAGGCTGGAAGCCGGTGGAGAAGCGTCCGCGCAAAGTCACTACCGCACTGAAAGCCTATGCCCTGTTGGCCACCAGTGCCGACAAAGGTGCTGTGCGTAACAAGGCGATGCTCGACGGCCTGTAAGGCTCGCCGATAAAAATGCCCCGCCAGGTGCGGGGCATTTTTTGCCTGGAGAAAACCTGTAGAAGCCGGCAAGCCGGGCGCCTACAGAGGGAATGCGGGCCTACTGGATTTCGTCAGGCTTGACGATCACCCAGTTCTTGTCCGCCGTCACCGGCAAGCCTTCCTTGGCCTGGGCCGCCGCGTGCCTGGCCATCATGCCGTTGAGCTGGGCCATGTACTTGTCCTTGCGGTTAACCCACAGGTGCACGCCGCCCTTGGCCACGTCCACATCGTGGAACAGCATGTAGCCGTCGCTGGTCGGCGTATCGCCGCCGACGATCACCGGTTTTTTCCATTCGTCGATGTAGGTGAGGATCGCCGCGTGCTTGCCGGCCATCCAGGTCGCCGGGGTCCACAGGTATGGGGTGAGTTCCAGGCCGAGGTTGGCTTTCTGGTCGTATTTGCCGGCCGCGATCTGTTTGCGCGCGGTGGTCAGTTCGCCGGTCTTGCGGTCTTTGAGCAGGGTGGTCACGCCGATGACGTTCTCGGGTTTGACGTTGTAGCCGTACTTCGGATCAGCCGCGACCATGCGCACCAGTTCTTCCGATGCGGCAGTCATCACATACACCTCGATGCCGTTTTCCATCAGTTTGTTGTACAGCTCGGCCTGGCCGGTGAAGACTTTCGGCGGTTGCACCTCGGATTGCTTCACCACGTCGCCTTCGAAATAGCTGACGGGCACGGGTTTGCCGGAGGCCATCAACTCATCGACCTGGACCTTGAGTTCCTTGAGGGTGAAACCGGAGAACACCTGGGCCACCCAGGGGTAGCAGACCATGTCGTCCACTTCGCACAGGCGATAGTAGTAACTGAACAGACTTTCCTTATGGTCGGCGGTGTCTTTGAACGGCATAAGCTTGAGCGACGGGTCGAGGCTGTCGCGGGTGATCAGGCCCTTGTTTTCCATGTAGGGCAGCAGGGACTCTTCGAGGTCGTAGCGGTAGCTGGTGTTGTCCATGTCGAACACCGCGAAATTACCCTTGTTGGCGTTGGCGGCGATCATTTCGTTCAGTTGCTTGGCGGCCGGGGCCGGCCAGTGTTTCAACTCGGTGTCGGCGAACGCCTGGCTGGCGAGTCCGAGGCAGAATGCGGCGGATACAAGTAATTTCGGCGCGAGCTTCATAGGCGTTGTCTCCCTGAGTGAAAGACATCGACGCTAACAAATCCCTGTGACAGTTTTCGCCCGGTCACGACCGCTTGCGTTCTGATTCCGTCATTGCCATGCGCCTGAGCGCCAACCTCTTATTCCAAAAACGACAGACGCCATTCCATATCGGTATTAAATCAATATAAATCAAACTGTTAGCCTTCCCGGTTGGCAATCGCAGGCTCACGCGATTGGCTGCCTTCTCAATGGAGCTCTCATGAATCTGCCCCTGATTCTCAACGTACTGGTGTTCGTGGCCCTGCTGGTGGGCCTGACACAAACCCGCCGCACAAACTGGAGCCTCGCCAAGAAGGTCCTGTTCGCCCTGGTCCTTGGCGTGGCGTTCGGTACCGGATTGCACGCCATTTACGGCGACGGCAACCCGGTCCTCAAAGCGTCCATCGGCTGGTTCGACCTGGTCGGCAACGGCTATGTGCAATTGCTGCAAATGATCGTGATCCCGCTGGTATTCGCTTCGATCCTCAGTGCCGTGGCGCGCCTGCACAATGCTTCGGCCCTGGGCAAGATCAGCTTCCTGACCATCGGCACCCTGCTGTTCACCACCGCGATTGCGGCGCTGATCGGCATCGGCCTGACCAACCTGTTCGGCCTCACCGCCGAGGGCCTGGTGGCCGGCACCCAGGAAATGGCGCGCCTGCAGGTGATCCAGAACGATTACGCGGGCAAGGTCGCCGACCTGAATATCCCGCAGTTGCTGCTCTCGTTCGTGCCGGCCAACCCGTTCGCCGACCTGGCCCGGGCCAAGCCGACGTCGATCATCAGCGTGGTGATTTTCGCCGCGTTCCTGGGGGTCGCCGCGCTGCAACTGCTCAAGGATGACGTGGAAAAGGGCCAGAAAGTCCTCAACGCCATCGACACCCTGCAAGCCTGGGTGATGCGCCTGGTGCGCCTGGTGATGAAACTCACGCCCTACGGCGTATTGGCGCTGATGACCAAGGTGGTCGCCGGTTCCAACCTGCAAGACATCCTCAAACTCGGCAGTTTTGTCGTGGTCTCGTACCTGGCCCTGGGCCTGATGTTCGTGGTGCATGGCCTGCTGCTGTCCCTGGCCGGGATCAACCCGCTGCGCTTTTTCCGCAAGGTGTGGCCAGTGCTGACCTTTGCCTTCACCAGCCGCTCCAGCGCGGCGGCGATCCCGCTGAGCATCGAAGCCCAGACCCGTCGCCTGGGCATCCCGCAGTCCATCGCCGGCTTCGCCGCCTCGTTCGGCGCAACCATCGGCCAGAACGGTTGTGCCGGGCTTTATCCCGCGATGTTGGCGGTGATGGTCGCGCCGACGGTGGGCATCAACCCGCTGGACCCGCTGTGGATCGCGACCCTGGTGGCGATTGTGACCTTGAGTTCGGCGGGCGTTGCCGGCGTGGGCGGCGGGGCGACCTTCGCCGCGCTGATCGTGCTGCCGGCAATGGGCTTGCCGGTGTCACTGGTGGCGCTGCTGATTTCCGTGGAACCGCTGATCGACATGGGCCGCACGGCGTTGAACGTGAACGGCTCGATGACGGCGGGGGCGATCACCAGCCAGATCATGGGGCAGACGGATAAAGCGTTGTTGAATGCCGATGAGCATGCCGAATTGGCGCAGGCTTAACGCAATAAGCCAGCAGGGCTCTCAGGCCCTGCTAGCTCAAACGATCAACTGCTTTTCGGTAAACCTCATCACGCTCACGCTTGTCGACAGCCACGGCAAACACCGTGATCTCGTGATCAATCACTTGATAGACCAAGCGGTAGCCGCTGCTGCGAAGTTTGATCTTGCAGCAATCGGGCAAGCCGTGCAGACGGTCGGCTTCAATCCGTGGATTGACCAGGATCTCGACCAGCTTCTTTTTGAACTGATGACGAACGGTATCGCCCAGTTTGGGCCATTCCTTCAGTCAGGCTTTTTCCCAAACCTCAAACTGATACGCAGGCCTAGCGCCTTCAGCCGGATTTTCGACGTTCGACACCAATTTCCACTGGTTCGCCGCAAACTCCGGGAACCACGCATCCCCTTCGGGGCTCAGCGCCACGCGGGTCAGGTACAGGCGATCCGCCTGCGCGAGCCCCTGGGCATACAGCTGCGCGCCGCCGATCAGCATCAGCTCGTCCGCGCCGTGCTCCCGCGCCCAGGCATCGGCCCGCTCGACCGCTGCTTCCAACGACGGAAAAACTTCCGCACCTTCAAGCGCAAGATCGGTCTGACGGCTAACCACCAGGTTCAGGCGCCCCGGCAGCGGTCGGCCCAGGGAGTCCCAGGTCTTGCGCCCCATGATGATCGGCTTGCCGAGCGTGGTGGCTTTGAAATATTTGAAATCCCCCGGCAAATGCCAGGGCATGCTGTTGTCGACGCCGATCACGCGGTTTTCACCGAGGGCTGCGATCAGGCTGAGAGGGAGAGTTTTTTTCATGGCGACGAGAATACCAGAGCCCCGCGCAGCTTTCCCCAATCGGGTGCACAGCGGTTATGCTCCAGGCTCACTGGCACAACAGGAAGGCGCGTGACTGCACTGAACCCCCTGCACACTCTCTGGCTGACAGAAACCGTGCGCCTGCGTGAAGAACACGCCGGCCCCCTGGTAGACCTGGAAGCCAACCGCCTGGCCCGCACGGCCGGCGGCGACCTGCCGACGCGCATCCAGAACCGCGCCCGGCACCTGGCCGAACGCGATGGCCTGCGCGCCGCCCTCACCCGCTGGCTGCAAGGCGCGCGCCTGGCGCTGGTGCTGCTGGCCATCGTGGCCATCATCAGCGGCGCCGGGTTGGCCTTTGCCGCGCTGGGCAATGGCTTGGCCCCGGTGAATGTGTTCTGGGCCCTGGGCAGTCTGCTCGGTTTGAACCTGATCCTGTTGCTGAGTTGGGCCCTGGGCCTGCTGTTTGCCAGCGAGCACGGCGCCAGCCTTGGGCGCGTGTGGCTGTGGCTCAGCGAAAAACTCGCCCGTGACGCCAAGGCCGCGCAGTTGGCGCCGGCGTTGCTGCTGTTGTTGCAGCGCCACAAACTCAATCGTTGGGCCGTCGGCGTGCTGGTCAACAGCCTGTGGTTGCTGGCGCTGCTCAGCGCGCTGGTGATCCTGCTGACGCTGCTCGCCACCCGGCGCTACGGCTTTGTGTGGGAAACCACCCTCCTCGGCGCCGACACCTTCGTCGCCGTGACCCAGGCCCTCAGCGCCCTGCCCGCGTTGTTGGGTTTCACCGTGCCGAGCGTCGAAATGATCCGCGCCAGCGGCGATTCCGCGCTGAATATCGACAGCGCCCGCCAAGCCTGGGCCGCCTGGCTGGTGGGCGTGTTGCTGGTCTACGGCCTGCTGCCCCGGTTGATCCTCGCCCTCTTGTGCCTGTGGCGCTGGAAACGCGGGCGCGCCGCCTTGCGCCTGGACCTCAACCTGCCCGGCTACGCGCAACTGCGCGAACGCCTGATGCCCAGCAGCGAACGCCTCGGCGTCAATGACGCGGCGCCGGAACACCTGCACCACGTCAGTGGCGGCGTCAGCGAACTGCAAAGCGCCGGCGCGCTGTTGGTGGCCATCGAGTTGGACGATCAACACCCCTGGCCACCGAAGCTATCGGCCAACGTGAAAGACGCCGGCATCCTCGACAGCCGCGAATCACGCAACAAACTGCTGGAACAACTCAGCCGCTTCCCGCCCGCGCGCCTGGCCATCGCCTGCGATCCACGCCGCTCGCCAGACCGTGGCAGCCTGGCGCTGATCGCCGAGCTGGCCCGCAGCGCCACCGCCACCCGCGTATGGCTGCTGCAAGCGCCGCCCGGCCAGGCGCTGGATGCCGAGCGCCTGGGCGACTGGCACACCGCGCTGCAACAGTTGGAGTTGCCCTTCGCCGACTGCGCGCCGCTGAACTGGCTGGAGACCGGTCATGACTAAACCGCTGAAACTCGCCGTGGTCGGCCACACCAATGTCGGCAAGACCTCGCTGCTGCGCACCCTCACGCGGGACGTCGGCTTCGGCGAAGTCTCCCATCGCCCCAGCACCACGCGGCATGTCGAAGGCGCGCGCCTGTCGGTGGACGGCGAAGCCTTGCTGGAGCTGTACGACACGCCGGGCCTGGAAGATGCCATCGCCCTGCTCGATTACCTGGAGCGCCTGGAGCGTCCCGGCGAGCGCCTCGATGGGCCCGCGCGGCTGGCGCGCTTCCTCGACGGCAGCGAAGCGCGCCAGCGTTTCGAGCAGGAGGCCAAGGTGCTGCGCCAACTGCTGGCGTCCGACGCCGGCCTGTATGTGATCGACGCCCGTGAACCGGTGCTAGCCAAGTACCGCGACGAGCTGCAAGTGCTGGCCAGTTGCGGCAAACCGTTGCTGCCGGTGCTCAACTTTGTCAGCAGCAGCGACCACCGCGAGCCGGACTGGCGCGAAGCCCTGGCGCGCCTCGGCCTGCATGCACTGGTGCGGTTCGACAGCGTCGCGCCGCCGGAAGACGGCGAGCGTCGGCTGTATGAAAGCCTCGCCCTGCTGCTGGAAAACGCACGCCCGCAACTGGAGCGCCTGGTGCTCGACCAGCAGGCCCAGCGCCAGGCGCGTCTGCAAAGCGCGGCGCGATTGATCGCCGAATTGCTGATCGACTGCGCCGCGTGCAGACGCAGCGTGGTCAGCGAAGATGAGCAGCAAGCCATCGTCGATCTGCGCAAGGCCGTACGCCAGCGCGAACAGAAGTGCGTCGAGGCGTTGCTCAAGCTGTTTGGCTTCCGCCCACAGGACGCCGCCGCCAGTGATTTACCGCTGCTGGACGGCCGCTGGGGCGATGACCTGTTCAACCCGCAAACCCTCAAGCAACTCGGCGTGCGCGTCGGCGGCGGCATTGCAGCGGGCGCGGCCGCCGGGGCCGGTGTGGATTTACTGGTCGGCGGCCTGACCCTCGGCGCCGCCGCGCTGGCCGGTGCGATTGCCGGCGGTGCCCTGCAAACCGCGCGCAGTTATGGCAGCCGCCTGCTGGGCAAGCTCAAGGGCCAGCGCGAGCTGACCGTCGACGACAGCGTGCTGCGCCTGCTCGCCCTGCGCCAGCGCCAACTGCTCAAGGCCCTGAACCTGCGCGGCCATGCGGCGATGCACAGCATCAAAGTGGACACGCCCCAGGACAAGACCTGGCGCGAAGGCAAGTTGCCGGACGCCCTGCACAAGGCCCGCGCCTATCCGCAATGGTCGTCCCTCAACCCCCACGCCAAATTGAGCCAGGCCGAACGCCAGGAACAGGTCGAAGCCCTGGCCCAGCGCCTCGACGAAGCTTAAGCCGCCAGCACCTGCCGGGCCTTGGCCTTGAGCACCTCAAGGTCGAGCACCGGCACGTGCATGAGCTTGGCCTCTTCGTCCCAGTGGCGCAGGCGCAGACTCACGGCGCAGAGCGGGTCCTGCTCGAAGGCCCGGGCCTCTTCGGCGCTCATCACCCCGCCCTGATACACCAGGGTCCGGCGGCTGGCCTCGCTCAACCGGGCGTAGTAGTCCGGCTGGCTGAAGGTCAGGTAACGCTTGGCCTGCACGTGGTATTCCACCAGCCTGGCCAGGCGCTCGCTGAAGCCTGCGCGACGCAGATAATCGGCGCCCAGCCGCTCATGACTGACCACGCCATAACCGCCCATGTTCGCGCCGCCCTGGCCGCAAAGATGGCCGATATCGTGGAAGAACGCCGCCAACACCACCTCATCGTCGAACCCTTCGGCCATGGCCAACTGCGCGGCCTGGGACATGTGCTCGATCTGCGACACCGGCTCACCGATGTAATCCGCCATGCCGTGGCGTTCGTACAAGCCGAACACTTCGGCAATCGCCTGTTCCGGGTTCATGCGGCGTCGCCCCACAAGGCGCTGATATTGCGCTCGGCCAGCGCCGGCCCCACGCTCATGCCCACGCCAGTGTGCATCAAGGCCGCACTCACCCCCGGCGCCGCCCGCAGGAACGAAAACGGCCCCGGCCCGCGTGCGCCATACACACCCTGCCAGCGCTCGACCACCTGGATCGTGCAGCCCAGGGTCTGTTCGGCCAGCTCGATCAGCCAGTCATCGACCTGCTCGGCGTTGAACGGCGACGCATCGCTGCCGTACTGGTGGGAATCGCCGATGATCAGCTCGCCATAGGGCGTCGGGCTGATCAGCAAGTGAATCCCGTGTTCATGCAGGTGCGGTGCATCGCGCAGGATCTGCGCCTGCACCGCCGCCGCTTCCGGCAGGTCGGCAAACGCGCCGTAATGCACGCAACTGAGGCCCGTGAGCAAGGCGTGTTGCAGGTTCAGGTTGACCGCCGGCCGCGCGCGCAGCATTTGCAGGCGGCAGACTTGCGGGTTGAGGTCGGCGATCGCTTCGGCCAGCAGGGTCTGGTAGTCGTGGCCGGCGCACACGATGATCTGCTCGCCGCGAAAGCTGCCCGCCGTGCTGTGCAATTGGCCCGGCTCGACGTCGCGCACCAGGGTGGAAAAGTGAAACTCCACCTTCAGTTCCTGGCTCAGATAGCGGATCAGCGCCGGGATCGCTTCGCGCGAATACAACTGCTGATCATCGCGGCCATGCAGGGCGGCGCGATGATGGCGGAACTGGCCGCCGTACACATCCTTGATGGCCGCGCCTTGCAGCAGTTCGACGTTGTAGCCGTGTTCGCGGGCGCGCCCGGCGCAAAAGGCTTCCAGCAGATGCTCTTCTGCCTCGGTACGGGCGAACAGGTACGAGCCGTTACGCTTGAGTTGCAGGCCCGCCACCCGCGCCCATTCGCCCCAGATATCGCGGCTGTGCTGCGCCAGGTCGAGCATGGTGCCTGGCGGCTGGCCGGTGACCAGAGCCTGGCCGAAGTTGCGTACCGAAGCGCCCAACGGTGTGGCACTGCGCTCGAACACCTTGACCTTGAGCCCGCGCCTGGCGGCCGCGTAGGCGTGGGACAGGCCGAGGATGCCGGCGCCGATGATCAGTAAATCTGTCATGAAATACGTAACCCTCTGTAGGAGCGAGGTGAAAGTTATTGTTTTTCCGACTTGCCGTCATAGCGCTTGCGCCATTCGGTCAGGATGCTGTCGCGATGCGACGACGCCCAGGCGAAGTCGTTCTTGATCAACCGCTGCTCGTAATCGGCCGGCAGTTCGGTCTGCGGCTTGGCGATACCCGGTTGGGCGAGGACGGCAAAGTTGTCCTTGTACAGCTCCATCGCCGCGGGGCTGGCGGAGAAGTCGGCGAGTTGTTTCGCGGCGGCGGCGTGGGCGGTGCCCTTGATCACGGCCGTGGCCTCGATGTCCCAACCCAGGCCTTCTTTGGGCAGGATGATGTCCAGCGGCGCACCCTGACGTTTGAGCTGCACGGCCGGGTACTCGAACGAAATACCGATCGGAAATTCCCCCGAAGCGGCCAGCTTGCACGGTTTGGAACCGGAGTGAACGTACTGGCCGATGTTCTGGTGCAGGTCGTCCATGTACTGCCAGCCCTGCTTCTCGCCGAAGGTCTGCAGCCAGGCGCTCACATCCAGAAAGCCGGTGCCCGAGGACGCCGGGTTGGGCATGACGATCTTGCCCTTGTACTCAGGCTTGGTCAGGTCCTGCCAGCTCACCGGTTTGGTCAGGCCTTGTTTCTCGGCCTCGACGGTGTTGAAGCAGATGGTCGCGGCCCACACGTCCATGCCGACCCAGGCCGGCGGGTTGGCGGCATCGCGGTAGTTTTTGCCGATCTTGTCCAGGTCCTTCGGCGCGTAGTTGTCCAGCATGCCTTGCTGGTCGAGGATCGCCAGGCTCGACGCGGCCAGGCCCCACACCACGTCGGCTTGCGGGCGATCTTTCTCGGCCAGCAGCTTGGCGGTGATGATGCCGGTGGAGTCGCGCACCCATTTGATTTCAACGTCGGGGCTGGCCTTTTCAAAGGCCTGCTTATAGGTCTTCAACTGCTCGGCTTCGAGGGCCGTGTACACGGTCAGCTCGGTCTTGGCGAAGGCATTCAGGCTGAATGCAGTGAGTACGGCAGCGACCAGCGTCAGGGGCTTGAACATGGAATACCTCCTTCAAGGGTTATTGGCCGGGCGCGGTCTGGCGCCAGGCTTGGGAGCGGCGCAGGGCGCCACGTGAGGCCCACGCCAGCAGCAGCGAAACGCCGGCCGAAGTGAACAGAATCAAAGTGGACATGGCCGCCGCGCCGCCGACGTTGCCGGCGTCGTCCATGTTCAACACGGCGACGGCGGCGAGGATGGTGTCGGGGCTGTAGAGGAAGATCGCGGCCGAGACGGTGGTCATCGCCGACACGAACAGATAGCGCACGATGTCCAGCAGCGCCGGCAGACAGATCGGCACCGTCACGCGCAGGTAATGGCGGTACAGCGGCGCCTTGAGCGACAGCGCGGCGGCTTCGAACTCGGCGTCCAGTTGGCGCAGCGCGGTGGTGGCGGTCATCTGCGCGGTGGTCAGATAGTGCGCGATGGTGCACACCACCAGCAGCGTCATGGTCCCGTAGAACACGTGCAACGGGTTGCCGCTGAGGTTGAAAAAGAACACGTAGCCCAGGCCCAGCACCAGCCCCGGCACGGCCATCGGCACAAAGCTGAGCAGGCGCAGCGCCAGGTTCAGGCCTTGCTGGCCGCGGGTCTTTTCCATCAGGTAGGCGCCGGTGAAAATCAGCACGCTGCCGATCAACGCGGTGCACAGGGCCAGGGTCAGGCTGTTGCGATAGGCCAGCCAGCCGCCGCCGGCGGTGTCTTCGAACTGGTAGTGGTTGAGCGACAACGACAGGTTGTACGGCCAGAACTTCACCAGCGACGAGTACACCGCCATGCCGAACACCAGCAGCAACACCGCGCAGATCAGCAGCACGATGGCCAGGTAGCAACCATCGCGCCGCCGCGACGGCAGCGGCTGGAACACCTGGGCACGGCCGCTCATCGCGTCGCCCTGACGCCGACGCAGCCAGGCGTCGACACCAAAACTGAACAGCGCCGGCAGCAGTAGCACCATGCCGATCAGCGCCCCGCGTCCGAACTGTTGCTGGCCGACCACGGCCTTGTAGGCTTCCAGCGCCAGCACCTGATAATCGCCACCGACCACCACGGGCACGCCGAAGTCGGTGATGGTCAGGGTGAACACCAGGCAGAACGCGGCGAACACTGCCTGGCGCGTGGCCGGCCAGGTGATGCTGCGAAACGCCCGGGCGGGGCTGGCGCCCATGCTTGAGGCCGCATCGAACAGCCGCGCATCCGCCAGGGACAGCGCCGACAGCAGGATCATCAGGGCATGTGGGAAGGTGTAGATCACTTCACCGAGCACAATGCCCCAGAAGCCGTAGATATTTTCCGAGAGCAGCCCGCGCAGCAGGCCCTGGTTACCGAACAGGTACACCAGCGCAATGCCCGGCAGCATCGACGGCGCCATCAGCGGCAACAGCGACAGGCCGCGCCAGACCGCTTTACCGGGGATCAGCGTGCGTTGCAGGGCGTAGGCAAACAGGTAGGCCAGCGGTACGACGATGGCCGCCACGCTGAGGGAGACTTTCAGGCTGTTGCCCAGCAGCCAGTGGAAGTTGGCGCTGGTCACCAGCCCGCGCGCCGCCACCAGGCCACCACCCTGCCCTGCCTCGCTGCTGAAGCCGCGCCAGAAGATCGCCAGCAGTGGCAGCAAGACCGCAATACCCAGCAGCAACAGCCAGAGCCATTTGCCACCCACCACGAACAGGCGGTCGCCCCATTCGGCACGGGTGACCTGGCGCGGCAGCGTCATAACGGCAGCCATCTCAGGCAAACACCTGCAGGCTGCGCGGCGGCAAGGCCACCCAGATGTGCTGTGCACCCAGGCGCGGCATGGCTTCCGGCGCCAATTCCGCCAGCAGCGGATGACCGGGCAGTTGCTCCAGCTCAAAGCTCATGCGGCAGCGGTTGCCGAGAAAGGTGATCTCACGCACTTTGGCCGGGAACAGGTTTTCTTCATGCACCGGCGGGTTGACGCTGATGGCTTCCGGGCGGCAAAACAGACGACCGGACTTGGCCACGCCGGCATCGTCGGCCAGGCGCATAGACATCCCGCCGACCTGGGCATGGCTGGCACTGTTGCGGCTGAACGGCAGCCAGTTGCCCTGGCCGACAAACTCCGCCACGAACGGCGTGGCCGGGCGGTCGTAAATCTCCTGGGGCGTGGCGTATTGCTCGACCTTGCCGTTGTGCATCACGGCGATGCGGTCGGCCATCAACATGGCTTCGTCCTGGTTGTGGGTGACCATCAACGTGGTAATGCCCAGGCGCCGTTGCAACTGGCGCAACTCGGTGCACAGGTGCTCGCGCACGCGGGCGTCGAGGGCCGACATCGGCTCATCCAGCAACAGCAGCGACGGCGCCGGCGCCAGCGCACGGGCCAGGGCCACGCGTTGCTGCTGGCCACCGGAGAGTTGGCCGGGGTATTTCTTTTCACTGCCGAGCAGGCCCACCAGTTCGAGCATCTGGCCGACGCGCTTGCGCACTTCGTCGCGGCCGCTGCCGGTGAGGCCGTAGCCGATATTCGCTTCGACGGTGAGATTGGGAAACAGCGCGTAGGACTGGAACAGAATCCCGTAGTCCCGCGCCTGGGGCGGCAGCAGGGAAACGTCGCGATCCCCCAGGTAAAGTTCGCCGCTGTCCTGGCGTTCCAGGCCGGCGATGCAGCGCAGCAAGGTGGTCTTGCCGCAACCGGACGGGCCCAGCAGACACACCAGCTCACCGGCGGCGACGTCCAGCGACACGTTGTCCAGCGCGGTGAAGGCGCCGAAGCGTTTCTGGATACCGCGCACCTTCATCGGCGCGCCGGGTTGGGTCAGGGCTGTGTTCATGCAAGGCACCTCATCAAACGGATGAAGGCCATGCTAGGCAGGCAATGCGTCCCTCGTGTGGCAGAAAGGCAAAACGTGGCGATAGTGGTATTGGTGGATTTGGGTAGGGCTCACAGAGGTGGAGGGCCTGGACTACCGCTATCGGGGGCAAGCCCCCTCCCACATTTTTACCGCATTGTCATGTTGGAACCCGGTCAAGTGTGGGGCTTGCTGCCGATAGCTCCCTCAATGTCACCGCCCTGTTCAGATCGGCGACATTTCCTGCGCCAACCCCAGAAACGCCGCCGGCAACCGCGCGCCTTTTCTTTCCTTGAGGCAGTACAGGTATTCGGGAATCTGTGGCGCGTTCTCGAGGGTCAGTACCTTCAGCTGCGGGTCGTGGGGCACTTCCTGGCGGGCGATGATGCTGATTCCGATATTGCGCAGCACCGCCTCGCGGATCGACTCGCGGCTGCCGATTTCCAGCAGCGGCCCGTAGCTCACGCCGGCGCCTTGCAGCATGTCTTCGGTCAGCCGTCGCGTGGTGGAGCCGGCTTCGCGCATCAACAGGGTATGACCGGCCAATGCCGTCAACGGCACGTGATCGAGGCTGGCCAGGGGATGGTTGCGATGCACCGCCAGCACCAACGGGTCGGAGCCCAGTACGCGGCGAATCAGGCGTGGGTCTTCCAGCAGTTGCGAGGAGGCGGCGACGTCGACGCGGTAGTCGTCCAGGGCTTCGAGTACCTGCTGGGAGTTGCCGATTTCCACCGACACCTCCACGTGCGGCAGGCGTTCGCGAAAGGCTTTGACCAGGTCGAGGATGTAATACGGCGCCGTGGCGGCAATCCGCAGCGCGCCCTGGACCTGGCCGTTGTTGCGCAGGAAAAACTCGATATCCGCTTCCTGCTGCAACAGCGTCTTGACCATCGGCAGCAGGCGCGCGCCCTCATCGCTGACGGTGAGGCGCCGGCCGCCGCGGTAGAACAGCTCGACGCCGTATTGGCTCTCCAGGTTACGAATCTGGGTGGTGACGGTGGGCTGGCTGAGGCCGAGTTTCTTCGCCGCCTGAGTGATGCTGCCCAGGCGGGCGACCATATAAAACGCCTTTAACTCGGCACTCAGCACGCCACCCTCTCATCATCTATTTGCGCAACAGGCGCAGGCCATTGAACACCACCAGCAGGGCCACGCCCATGTCGGCGAACACCGCCATCCACATAGTGGCCAGGCCCAGGAAGGTGACGACCAGGAAGATCGCCTTGATCACCAGCGCCAGGGCGATGTTCTGCCTGAGGATACTCGACGTTTGCCGCGACAACCGAATGAAAGCCGGAATCTTGCGCAAATCGTCGTCCATCAAGGCCACATCGGCGGTCTCGATGGCGGTGTCGGTACCGGCGGCGGCCATGGCGAAACCGATCTCGGCACGGGCCAACGCGGGCGCATCGTTGATGCCGTCGCCGACCATCCCCACCCGGTGGCCCTGGCCGTACAGGGCTTCGATGGCCAGCAGTTTGTCGGTGGGCAACAGGTCGCCCTGAGCCTGGTCGATGCCGACCTGGGCCGCGATGGCCTGGGCGGTGTGGGTGTTGTCGCCGGTGAGCATCAGGGTCTTGATGCCCAGCTCATGCAGTTGCTCGATGGCTTCGCGACTGCTGTCCTTGACCGTGTCGGCCACGGCGAACAGCGCCAGTGGGCCTGATTTATCCAACAGCAGCACCACGGACTTGCCTTGTTTCTCCAGGGCGAAGAGTTTGTCTTCCAGCGCCGGCGAGCACAGGCCCAGGTCTTCCACGAGGCGATGGTTGCCCAGGTGATAGGTTTCGCCGTTGATATCACCGCGCACACCGCGACCGGCCAGGGCCTCGAAGTTATCTACAACGTGCACCGGCAGGTTTTTATCCACCGCCGCGTTGGCAATCGCCAGGGACACCGGGTGGTCGGAGCGCGCCGCCAGACCGGCGGCCAGGGCCTGGACTCGCGCTTCGACGTCGGGCACCAGTACCAGATAATCGGTCTGCACCGGTTTGCCGTGGGTGATGGTGCCGGTCTTGTCGAGGGCCAGGTAGTTAAGTTTGTGACCGCCCTCCAGGTACACGCCGCCTTTGATCAGAATGCCTTTGCGCGCTGCCGCCGCCAGGCCGCTGACGATGGTCACCGGGGTGGAAATCACCAGGGCGCAAGGGCACGCGACCACCAACAGCACCAGGGCGCGGTAGATCCAGTCGAACCACGCGCCGGCCATGAACAGCGGCGGAATCACAGCCACACCGAGGGCCAGCAGGAACACCGTCGGGGTGTAGAACTTCGAGAAGCTGTCGACAAAGCGTTGGGTCGGCGCACGGGCGCCCTGGGCCTGCTCCACCGCGTGGATGATCCGCGCCAGGGTGGAGTTGTTGGCCGCCGCCATGACCTGGTATTCCAGGGCCCCGGCCTGGTTGATGGTGCCGGCGAAGACCTTATCGCCCACGGTCTTTTCAACCGGCAGGCTTTCACCGGTGATCGGCGCCTGGTCGATGGTGGAGGTACCGGCAGTGACGTCACCGTCCAGGCCGATGCGCTCGCCAGGCTTTACCCGCACGATCGCGCCAAGTTCGATGTTTTTAACCTCACACTCGACCCAGCCGCCGTCAGCCTGGCGCACCGTGGCCCGCTCCGGGGTCATCTGCATCAAGCCACTGATGGCATTGCGCGCACGGTCCAGGGACTTGGCTTCGATCAATTCGGCCACGGTGAACAGGAACATCACCATTGCCGCTTCCGGCCATTGGCCGATCAGGACCGCGCCGGTGACCGCGATGCTCATTAGCGCATTGATGTTCAGGTTGAGGTTTTTCAGGGCGATCCAGCCCTTTTTATAGGTGGTGAGGCCACCGCTGAGGATCGAGACCAACGCCACAACGGCGATGACCCAAGTCGGCGCCGCGTGGGTGAAGTGCAACACTTCGGCGCCCAGCGCGCCCACGCCAGACACCGCCAGCGGCCACCAATGCTTCTTGGCGGGCGGTTCGGCCGCCGGAGTGCCTTCTTCGACAGGGTCGGCCTGCATCCCCAGGGATTTGACGGCCTCGATGATCGGCGCGGTGCTTGGCAGGTCGTGAGTGACGCCAAGGATGCGGTTGATCAGGTTGAATTCCAACTGCTGCACACCGGCGAGCTTGCCCAGTTTGTTCTGGATCAGCGTCTGCTCGGTGGGGCAGTCCATGGCTTCGATGCGGAAAGTGCTCAGGCGCGAGCCGGCGGTGGGCGCTTGACCCAGTTGCACCCGCGTCGGTGCCGGCGTACCGGAACAGCAACTGCCACCGTGGCCGTGATCATGCACGGGGGTGAGTTTCTTCGGGCCATGATCGTGCTCGTGGTCGTGCTCGTGTTTATGCGGGGTGTGAAGGGAGTCGCTCATCAGGTCGCGTCCGTAAGGTGCCTGTTGCCAAGTAAAGACCCTGTAGCCACTATAGGGTCAAGCCCCCATTTGGAGATTGCGGCAATGAAGATCGGCGAACTGGCCAAACTGACCGACTGCCCGGTGGAAACCATCCGTTATTACGAGAAGGAAGGCCTGCTGCCTCCGCCGGCACGCACCGAGGCCAACTACCGCGTGTACACCCAGGCGCACACCGAACGGCTGATCTTTATCCGCAACTGCCGCAGCCTGGACATGACCCTGGAAGAAATCCGCAGCCTGCTCGACCTGCGCGACAGCCCTCAGGACCAGTGCGAAAACGTGAATGCGTTGATCGACGAGCATATCCACCATGTGAAAGCGCGGATCGACGGCCTGTTGGCGTTGCAGGAGCAGTTGCTGGATTTGCGCCAGCGCTGTGGCGGCGGGGATCATTGCGGGATTTTGCAGCGGCTGGAGGTCAACGGCGGTGTTGCCGCCAGCGAGGCTGAGCCTTCGCATGTGGGCAGAAGCCACGGCCATTAATTTGAAGGGGTCAACAAATCAAATTGTGGGAGGGGCTTGCCCCCTCCCACACAAGCCCACACCTTTAGACTGAGACAGCCTTTAGATGGCGACGTCGGCCTTGATGCTTGGGTCAGCGTCGTAGCCCACGATTTCGAAGTCTTCGAACTTGTAGTCATAGATCGACGCCGGCTTACGCTTGATCACCAGTTCCGGCAGCTTCTTCGGCGTGCGCGCCAGTTGGGTGCGGATCTGTTCCATATGGTTGCTGTAGGCATGGGTGTCGCCGGTGGTGACGATGATCTCGTGGGGGATCAGGTCGCACTGCTGGGCCAGCATATGGGTCAGCAACGCCAGCGCGGCGGTGTTGTACGGCAGGCCGAGGAATACGTCGGAACTGCGGATATACAACTGCATCGACAGATGACCGTCATGCACGAACGCCTGGTACAGCAAGTGGCACGGCGGCAGGGCCTGCTTGCCGTTGCGCGCGTTTTCCTGGGGGCTCTTGGTCTCGTCGGGCAGGTACTCGACGTTCCAGCCGTGGAACAGGATGCGGCGGCTGTTGGGGTTGGTCTTCAGCGTCTCGACCATGTAGTCGATCTGGTTGATCGTGCCGCCGTCCTTGGTTGGCCAGGCGGTCCACTGCTCGCCGTACACCGGGCCCAGATCACCGTCTTCGGTGGCCCACTCGTCCCAGATACGTACGCCGTTCTCGTTCAGCCACTTGATGTTGGTGTTGCCGCTCAACATCCAGATCAATTCGTTGGCGATGCTTTTGAAGTGAAGCTTCTTGGTAGTGAGCAACGGGAAGCCGTCGGCCAAGTTATGCCGATACTGACGGGCAAACACGGCCTTGGTGCCGGTGCCGGTGCGGTCGCCCTTGGTCAGGCCATTGGTCACGACGTCGTTCAGTAGTTCGAGATATTGCTTCATGTCATTACCCGTATCGTTGAAGCCGAGACCTTACAGGCCTCGGCGTTCGAATTTAAAGCGCGGTGTTCTTGATCGGCTGCGGGCGATTGTACGCCCACCACAGCAGGCCCAGACCGCCGAGGATCATCGGCAGGCTGAGGATCTGGCCCATGGTCACCCAGCCAAACGCCAGGTAGCCCAACTGCGCATCCGGTACGCGCACGAACTCGACGATAAAGCGGAAGATCCCGTAGAACAGCGCGAACATCCCCGACACAGCCATGGTGGGGCGTGGCTTGCGCGAGAAGAGGTAGAGAATCAGGAACAGCGCCACACCTTCCAGGGCGAACTGGTAGAGCTGCGACGGATGGCGCGGCAGTTGCGCCGGGTCGCTGAACGGTGGGAACACCATGGCCCACGGCACGTCGGTCGGCTTGCCCCACAGCTCGGCATTGATGAAGTTGCCGATGCGCCCGGCGCCCAGGCCGATCGGCACCAGCGGTGCGACGAAGTCCATCAACTGGAAGAACGACTTGCCGTTGCGCCGGCCGAACCACCAGGCGGCGATCATCACGCCGATAAACCCGCCGTGGAACGCCATGCCGCCCTTCCACACTTCGAAGATCAGCGTCGGATTGGCGATGTACGCAGACAAATCGTAGAACAGCACATACCCCAGGCGCCCGCCGACGATCACCCCCATCGACAGCCAGAACACCATGTCGGAGAGTTTCTCCTTGGTCCAGGTCGGGTCGAAACGGTTCAGGCGCCGGGACGCCAGCAGCCAGGCACCGCCGATGCCGATCAGGTACATCAACCCGTACCAGTGGATTTTCAGCGGACCGATGGCCAGGGCCACCGGGTCGATCTGCGGGTAAGGCAGCATTGCGACTCCTCGTAAATCATTCGTTATGGCGCCGGACCATGCCCGGGCGCGATTAAGCCTGCGTTACAGCAAGAAATTTAATCCCACGCAAAACAGCAGCCCGGCGAACAGCCGTTTCAGCAAGCGCGGCGACAAGCGGTGCGCCAGGCGCGCGCCGAAGCGGGCAAACACCATGCTGGTCAGGGCAATGCCCAGCAGCGCCGGCAAATACACGAACCCTAGACTATGAGCGGGCAGCAGGGGGTCATGCCAGCCCAGAATCATGAAACTTAATGCACTGGCCAGGGCAATCGGCAGGCCACAGGCCGATGAGGTGGCCACCGCCTGCTGCATCGGTACGCTGCGCCAGGTCAGGAACGGCACGGTCAGCGAGCCGCCGCCAATCCCGAAAATCGCCGAGGCCCAGCCGATCACCGTGCCCGCCAAGGTCAGACCGACCTTGCCCGGCACCGTGCGGCTGGCCTTGGGCTTGACCTCCAGGGCCAGTTGCACGGCGATGACCAGCGCGAACACACCGATGATTTTCTGCAAGTGGGGGCCGGAAATCGCCTCGGCCGTCAGTGCGCCGAAGCCTGCGCCGATCAGGATGCCCACGGTCATCCACACAAAGATCGGCCAACGCACCGCGCCACGCCGGTGGTGCTCACGCACGGCATTGATCGAGGTAAAGATGATCGTCGCCAGCGAAGTGCCCACGGCCAGGTGGGTCAGTACCTGCGGGTCGAAGCCCTGCAAGGTGAAACTGAACACCAGCACCGGCACGATAATGATCCCGCCGCCCACGCCAAACAGCCCGGCGAGCACGCCCGCACAGGCACCCAGCAGCAAATACAGCAGAAATTCCATGGGAGCCCCCAAACCAAGTCCGGCATGTTAACGGATGGAAGGCATGCGACCCAACTGGATACGATGGAACGCGACCGCCTGTGTGGGTAGAGTGGCTAAAAACACAAAAGGGAATCACCTGATGTGCCTGATCGTTTTCGCCTGGCGGCCGGGCCATGCCCAACCGCTCATCGTCGCGGCCAACCGTGACGAGTTCTACGCCCGCCCCAGCCTGCCGCTGGCCCAATGGCAGGATGCGCCGCACGTCTACGCCGGTCGCGACCTGGAAGCCGGCGGTACGTGGCTTGGGGTGAACGCCGATGGGCGTTTTGCCGCGCTGACCAATATCCGCGACCCGCACCAGCCGCCGGCACGCAAGTCGCGTGGGGAGCTGGTGGCGCGGTTTCTCGGTGGTTCGCTGCCGCTTGAGCAGTATTTGGCGGAGATCAACGGCCGCGCGATTGAATATGCCGGGTTCAACCTGTTGGTGGGCACGCGGGAGGAGCTGTGGCATTACAACGCCCGCGACAGCGTGCCTACGCAGCTACCCGCGGGGGTGTACGGCCTTTCCAATGCAGGGCTCGACACGCCATGGCCGAAATTGCTCAAGGCCAAGGCGGCGCTGGGCGAGGTACTGGAGAACCCGCAGCCGCAAACCCTGCTGGATATCTTGAGCGACCCGCAGACCGCACCGTTTGCCGACTTGCCGGACACCGGCGTGGGCTTGGCGACCGAGAGTTTGTTATCAAGCGTATTTATCGCCAGCCCCAGTTATGGGACACGGGCGAGTACAGCGCTGATTGTGAATGCGGACGGCACGCGGCAGATGGTGGAGCGCAGTTTTGGGCCGCACGGTGGGCGGCTCGGCGAAGTAGAGATCAACCTGTAGGAGCGAGCTTGCTCGCGAAAATCGTCAACGATAACGCGCGCGCCCCTGAATGCACGCGGTGCCCTCAGTTTTTTCGCGAGCAAGCTCGCTCCTACAAGGTTTTGGCTGCGGCGGCCGGGTTGATCATTCGCGTCAGCCCCAGGTTCTTCAGTGCCAGTTGCAGCGAGCTGTGGATAACTTGCGGGTTGTCGATGGTCATCAGCTCGGCCAGCAGTTCCTTGGCCATGCTCAGATTCACCTGGCGCAACAGCCATTTCACTTTCGGCAAGTTGGTGGCGTTCATCGACAGGCTGTCAAAGCCCATTGCCATCAACAGCACCGCCGCTGCCGGATCGCCGGCCATTTCCCCGCAGATGCTCACCGGCTTGCCTTCGGCATGGGCGTCGCGCACCACATGCTGCAGCGCTTGCAGCACCGCCGGGTGCAGGTAGTCGTAGAGGTCGGCCACCCGTGGGTTGTTACGGTCCACGGCGAGCAGGTACTGGGTCAGGTCGTTGGAGCCCACGGACAGGAAATCCACCTGCCGCGCCAGTTCCTTGGCCTGGTACACCGCCGCCGGAATTTCGATCATCACCCCAATCGGCGGCATCGGTACGTCGGCGCCTTCGTCGCGCACTTCACCCCAGGCGCGGTGGATCAGGTGCAGGGCTTCTTCCAGCTCATGGGTACCGGAGATCATCGGCAGCAGGATGCGCAGGTTGTTCAAGCCTTCGCTGGCCTTGAGCATCGCACGGGTCTGCACGAGGAAGATTTCGGGGTGATCGAGGGTGACGCGAATGCCGCGCCAGCCCAGGAAGGGGTTGTCTTCCTTGATCGGGAAATAGGACAGCGACTTGTCGCCGCCGATGTCGAGGCTGCGCATGGTCACCGGCAACGGGTGGAAGGCGGACAGTTGCTCGCGGTAAATCGCCAACTGCTCCTTCTCGCTCGGAAACCGCTGGTTGATCATGAACGGCACTTCGGTGCGGTACAGCCCGACCCCTTCGGCGCCACGTTGTTGAGCGCGTGCTACATCCGCCAGCAGGCCCGTGTTGACCAGCAGCGGTACGCGGTGGCCGTCGAGGGTCACGCACGGCAGTTCGCGCAGGGCGTCGAGGCCCTGGGACAGTTGGCGCTCTTCCTCGACCACTTCGGCGTATTGCTTGCGCATCAGCTCGCTGGGGTTGGTAAACACCTCGCCGCGATGCCCATCGACGATCATGTCGATGCCGTCGACCTTGGAATACGGCAGGTCGACCAGGCCCATCACCGTCGGAATGCCCATGGCGCGGGCTAGGATCGCGACGTGGGAGTTACCCGAACCGAGTACCGAGACCAGGCCCACCAGTTTGCCTTCCGGCACTTCGCCGAGCATGGTGGCGGTCAGTTCTTCACTGATCAGGATGGTGTTGTCGGGGTAGACCAGATTGGTGGAACGATCTTGCTGCAAGTAGGCGAGCAGACGGCGACCGAGATCGCGCACATCCGAGGCCCGCTCGCGCAGGTAGGCGTCGTCCATCAATTCAAAACGGTTGACGTGATCGGAGACCACCTGGCGCAACGCGCCCTGGGCCCACTGGCCGGTCTTGATCACGGTCTTGACTTCGTTACCCAGGGACGCGTCGTCGAGCATCATCTGGTACACGTCGAAGAGCGCGCGCTCTTCGGGGCGCAACTGTGTGGCCAGCTTGGTCGACAGGTTGCGCATGTCGGCGCGCACGCCTTCCAGGGCGGTCTTGAACAGTCTGATTTCGGCGTCGATGTCATCGACGTTCTTGTCCGGCACCACGTCCAGATCGGCCGGTGGCAGCATGACCACCGCCGTACCGACGGCCGCGCCCGGCGAACCCGGCACGCCGACGAACTTGGCTTCCTGGATGCCCTTGCCCTGGCGCCCCAGGCCGCGAATCGAGCCGGTGGCTTCGGCGTGGGCAATAACGCCGGCAAGCTGCGCGCTCATGGTCACGAGGAAGGCTTCTTCACCTTCGTCGAACTGGCGGCGTTCTTTTTGCTGAATGACCAACACGCCGACAACGCGACGGTGGTGAATGATCGGTGCGCCGAGGAACGAGGCATAGCGCTCTTCGCCGGTTTCGGCAAAGTAGCGATAACGCGGGTGATCGGCCGCGTTTTCGAGGTTCAGGGGTTCTTCACGCGTCCCCACCAGGCCCACCAGACCTTCATTGGGCGCCATGCTGACCTTGCCAATGGAGCGCTTGTTCAAGCCCTCGGTGGCCATCAGCACAAAACGGTTGGTCTCGGGGTCCAGCAGGTAAACCGAGCAGACCTGGCTGCCCATGGCTTCCTTGACGCGCAACACAATAATCCCCAACGCCGCCTTGAGATCCTTGGCGGAGTTAACTTCCTGGACGATCTTGCGCAGCGTATTGAGCATGGCTCGGGGTCGAACTCCGTCGTCAGTCGCGCGCTAAAAGGCGCGGGGCAAGCTCTTTGAGAGCGCGACGATAAACCTCGCGCTTGAATGTCACCACCTGGCCCAACGGATACCAATAACTGACCCAACGCCAGCCATCGAACTCCGGTTTACCGGTCAAATCCATCCGCACCCGCTGCTCGTTGGAGATCAGGCGCAGGAGAAACCATTTCTGCTTCTGGCCGATGCACAGCGGTTGGCTGTGGGTACGCACCAGGCGTTGCGGCAAACGATAGCGCAACCAGCCCCGGGTACAGGCCAGAATTTGCACATCTTCGCGCTCAAGGCCAACTTCTTCATTCAACTCACGGTACAGGGCGTCTTCAGGGGTTTCGTCGGGGTTGATTCCGCCTTGAGGAAACTGCCAGGCATCTTGGTTGATTCGGCGAGCCCATAGCACCTGTCCGGCATCATTCGTAAGAATAATCCCGACATTAGGACGGAAACCATCGGGGTCGATCACGGCAACAACCTCGCAAACGCATGTCGCCGCATTGTTCCACAAAGGTTGTTCCAGCGGCAACGAGGCTTCTTACCTTATGTGCACTCTTGTGAAAAGACCGTATTCTGGACGCCTTTTTACAGACTTTTCAGCGAGTAACTGCAATGCGCCTGGCTTTATTCGACTTGGACAACACGCTTCTGGGGGGTGACAGCGATCACGCCTGGGGCGATTACCTCTGTGAACGCGGGATTCTCGACGCAGTGGCCTACAAAGCCCGCAACGATGAGTTCTATCAGGACTACCTGGCCGGCCAACTGGACAACGCCGCGTACCTGAACTTCTGCCTGGAAATCCTCGGCCGCACCGAGATGGCCCAGTTGGAGGAGTGGCACAACGACTATATGCGCGACTGTATCGAGCCGATCATGCTGCCACTGGCATTTGAACTGCTGGGCAAGCACCGCGACGCCGGCGACAAGTTGGTGATCATCACCGCCACCAACCGCTTTGTCACCGCGCCGATTGCCGCACGCCTGGGTGTGGACGCCCTGATCGCCACCGAATGCGAGATGGAAGACGGCCGCTACACTGGGCGCAGCACCGATGTGCCGTGCTTTCGCGAGGGCAAGGTGACGCGCCTGAATCGTTGGCTGGAAGAAACCGGGCACAGCCTGGAAGGCAGCTATTTCTATAGCGACTCGATGAATGATTTGCCGCTGCTGGAGCAGGTGACGCATCCGATCGCAGTGGACCCTGACCCGAATCTACGAGCCGAGGCCGAGAAACGCGGCTGGCCGGTGATTACGCTGCGTAGCTGATGGCCCTATCGGGAGCAAGTCGATGCCAAGCCTTAAACCGGCTTGGCACCCATCAACCCCGCAATCGCCACAAACCCCACCAGGCTGACCACCGCCAATGCCAAGGTGAAATTCAGGCTACCGCCCTCGCCCTTGCGCAAGCGATTGAGCCGCACCACCAGCCAGAACCAGCACAGCGCCGCGACGGTGTAGAGCAGGCTGGACCCCAGAATCCAGGTTTGCCCTAGCGGCCAGCCGGTCAAATGCACCAGCCCCCAGCCGGTAAACGGCATGCTCACCACGCAAATCCCCATCAACAACCAGACGAACGCCCATGGGCGCTGCACGGTCACCGTTGGGCCGGCGCTGCGTTTGCGCCAGGCCAGCAACGCCAGGCCGAGACCGCTGAGCAGCAACAACACGGTGGCCGCAATGTGGATAACTTTGAGGGTGGTCAGGGTTTCCATGTGTCGTCTTCCTTAAAGGCCGCCCCAATCAGCGTAGTCGCTCAACCGAGGAACAGTTTGTAAGCCGGGTTATCGCTTTCGTCCCAGTACGGATAGCCGATGGCTTCCAGGGCTGCCGATACCAGATGGCGCTCGTCCGCCGGGACTTGCAGGCCGGCGACCACACGACCGTCGGCTGCGCCGTGGTTGCGATAGTGGAACATCGAGATGTTCCAGCGCCCGCCCAATTTGTTAAGAAAGTTGAACAAAGCCCCTGGCCGCTCCGGGAACTCGAAGCGAAATACCACTTCATCGCTGACTTTGGCCGCATGCCCGCCGACCATATGCCGAATGTGCAACTTGGCCAGTTCGTTCTCGGTCAGGTCCAGCACCGGGAAACCCTGGCTGGTCAGGCTGGCGATCAACGCGCTGCGCGGATCGTTTTCCGGGTGCGTCTGCACGCCGACGAAGATGTGCGCTTCGCGGCCGGTGTGATAGCGGTAGTTGAATTCGGTGATCTGACGCTTGCCCACGGCCTCGCAGAACGCCTTGAAGCTGCCCGGTTTCTCGGGGATGGTCACCGCGATGATGGCTTCGCGACCTTCACCCAGTTCAGCGCGCTCGGCCACATGGCGCAGGCGGTCGAAGTTGACGTTGGCGCCGGAGTCGATGGCCACCAGGGTCTGCCCGGTGACGCCACGGGTCTCGACGTATTTCTTGATGCCCGCCACCCCCAACGCGCCCGCCGGTTCGGTGATGGAGCGGGTGTCGTCGTAGATGTCCTTGATCGCCGCGCAGATCTCATCGGTGCTGACGGTGATCACGTCATCCACATAGTCCTTGCAGATATCGAAGGTGTATTGGCCGATCTGCGCCACCGCCACGCCATCGGCAAAGAGGCCCACGGTCGGCAGCACCACGCGCTCGCCGGCGGCCATGGCGGCCTGCAGGCAGTTGGAGTCGTCCGGCTCGACGCCGATGATCTTGATTTCCGGACGCAGGTATTTCACGTACGCCGCGATACCGGCGATCAGCCCGCCGCCGCCCACCGGCACGAAAATCGCGTCCAGCGGCCCCGGGTGCTGGCGCAGGATTTCCATCGCCACGGTGCCCTGCCCGGCAATGGTGTGCGGATCATCGTAGGGGTGGATGTAGACGTAGCCTTTTTCATCGACCAGCTTCAGCGAGTAGGCCAGCGCTTCCGGAAAGGAATCGCCATGCAGCACTACTTTGCCACCACGGGAACGCACGCCTTCGACCTTGATCTCTGGCGTGGTCTTGGGCATCACGATAGTGGCCTTGACCCCCAGCACCTTGGCCGCCAGGGCCAGGCCCTGGGCATGGTTGCCTGCCGAAGCGGTGACGACGCCGCGCGCGCGCTCTTCGGTCGTCAACTGGGTCAGCTTGTTGTACGCGCCGCGAATCTTGAACGAGAACACCGGCTGCAAGTCTTCACGCTTGAGCAAGACCGTGTTGCCCAGCCGCTCGGAGAGCTGGCGGGCGGTCTGTAGCGGGGTTTCTACCGCAACGTCGTAAACGCGCGAGGTGAGAATCTTTTTGACGTACTGTTCAAGCATCGGCGGAGATCACTGGGCGGGTTGACAGGGGCAAGGAGTCTAACCCAGCGTTTGGCCGGGAGACCACACGAATCCCAAGGTTTGTTGGGGTATACTCGCGCCCTCTTTACTCCCCGCCCGTTCCGGAGCCCGCATGACCCAGGATCAACTCAAACAGGCAGTGGCCCAGGCCGCCGTCGATTTAATCCTTCCCAAACTCGACGACAAGAGCATCGTCGGCGTCGGCACCGGCTCCACCGCCAACTGCTTTATCGATGCACTGGCCAAGCATAAGGGCGCGTTCGATGGCGCCGTGGCCAGCTCCGAAGCCACCGCTGCGCGCCTCAAGGGCCATGGCATTCCGGTGTACGAGCTCAATACCGTGAGCGACCTGGAGTTCTACGTCGACGGCGCCGATGAAAGTGACGAGCACCTGCACCTGATCAAGGGCGGCGGCGCAGCCCTGACCCGCGAGAAGATCGTCGCGGCCGTGGCCAAGACCTTCATCTGCATCGCCGACGCGAGCAAACTGGTACCGGTGCTCGGCGCCTTCCCGCTGCCAGTGGAAGTGATCCCGATGGCCCGCAGCCATGTGGCCCGCGAACTGGTGAAGCTGGGCGGCGACCCGGTCTACCGCGAAGGCGTGTTGACCGACAACGGCAACATCATCCTCGACGTGTACAACATGCTGATCACTAACCCCGTGGAGCTTGAGACCCAGATCAACGCCATCGTCGGCGTGGTCACCAACGGCCTGTTCGCCGCGCGTCCGGCCGATGTGCTGCTGCTGGGCACCCCGGAAGGCGTGAAAACCCTCAAGGCCTGATGCATGGCTCCTACAGGGGGGCCAGAGCGGGTTTCTTGAACACGTAGAACAGGTTCGGCTCACTGACCAGGTACAACGTACCTTCGTCATCCATGGCGATCCCTTCGGCCTGGGGCACGCGTTTGCTCAGGCCGTGGCGTCCTTTAAGCAGTGACAGGCTGCTTAACGGGCGACCGTCGATATCCAGCTCCAACACCAGAAACGACTCATCCGACAGCGCCAGCAAATGGCCGCTGCGCTCGTCGTATTGCAGGCTCGACAGGTCGCGCACAAACAGCCCGGCGTCACGCTTGGGGTTGTTGATCACATGCACCGAGTAGGTTTTTTCCGGCTTGACGTGGGGAAACCCGTGGACCTCGTAGATCAGCATCGGGTCACGCTCCTTGGCCACGAAGAGGCGCTTGCCGACCGAGTCATAGGCCAGGCCCTCGAACCCCTTGTTGCCACCGACGTGCAGGCCCAGGGTCATCTGCTCCGCATCGGCAGCATCGAGGAATTGGGTGTCGTCGTCCACATGCACCTTGATCAGCCGCTGCTGGCGCTCATCGCTGATGACATAGGTGTTGTCGCTGATAAATTCCACCGCCTCGGCATCACCGAAGCCAATCAAGTGAATACGCCGCAGGATCTTGCCCTCAAGGGACAGCTCGATCAGCTCGGCGTTTTTATTGGTGACGGTAAACAGGCTTTTGCGCACCGGGTCGTAGGTGAGGGCCGAGACGTCGTCGTCCAGTCCGTCGATCACCTGGGCTTCCAGTGTCACCCGGTAATCCGCCAAGCCGATGGAGCGCTGATCCGCCGGGTGGCGCCATGCCTGCCAGTTGAACCAGGCGCGCTCGAACAGGCGAAAGTGCTGTGCAACGGCCCCGCTGCCGATCAGGGCGATCAGCACAAGCGTGACTAGCAGGGGTTTGGGGCGGGCAAATCGGCACATCGTAGGGAGCTCAACGTCAAAGTGGCGAATGAATATCACGCCTGTCTGAATTTAAACTTAAACGCCCCCTGATGTCCGGCGAATGCCGTTTATAGAGAAATATCCGACGTAATCAGTCCGCTATTTCTGCCTTTCAAAACGATAGAACAGGTTTGGCTCACTGACCATGTACAGCGTGCCGTGCTCGTCCATGGTCACCCCCTCCGCCCGTGGAATGGTGTTTTTGAGCCCATTGAAACCGCCGAGCAAGGTCATGAAGCTGACCTGTTCGCCTTTTTCATCCAGCTCCAGCAACAGGTGGGAGTCGGCCGAGAGCACCAGCAAGTGCCCGGTACGCGGGTCGATGGCCAGGGCTGAGAGGTTGCGCATGTCCAGCGCCTTACTGACCAGCTTTTGCTTGTTGCCGGTCAGGGTCTGACTGCCATCGCTTTTCCAGGTGAACAACGCCGGCGGGCGCTCTTCGCCCAGCAAAAGCTGCTGATTGCGCTTGTCCCAGGTAATTCCCTCGAACGCTTTGTTCTGGTCCTCGGACGGGCCCAGGTCGTAACTCGGGAAATCGGCCTTGTTCAACTGCTGGGTGCCGGGGTCGACCTTGACGATGGTCAGGCTGTGGTCACGCTCGTCGACCACCGCCATCAGACCGTTGCCCATGACGGTCACGCCTTCCGGGTTGCTCCAGCCGTTAAGCGGCATCTTGCGCAACACATCGCCCTGCAGGCTCAGCTCGACCAGGAAGGGATTTTTGCCCATGACGGAAAACAGGGTTTTGCTCTGCGGATCGTAAGAGACGTCCGAAGCTTCGTCCTTCTCCATGCCCGGCAACAGCTTGCCATCGATGACCGCACGGTAGGCCGGCAGCCACACGCTGTCCTCGCGTTCGGCCAGCGTTTCAAAACGTTCCAGCACCCACAGCACACCGCGATCATCCCAGTGCATGGCCCAGGAAACCCCATACCCGATCGCTCCCGCCAGAAACAGCCAGGAGTACCAGCGCAGGGCAAAGCGAGAACGGGGCTTGGGTGGTGCCGCGTGCAAAGGCAGGGCCATAGGGTGCTTTTCCAGAAAGTCAGCTTCAGGGGATAGCACAGGATCAAGGGCCCGCGTGCTGAAGGCAGTGAATTATCCGGATGTCGTGTGAAAAAAATGCAAAAGCCACAAACCGAATGCGAGAGGGGGCCGCCACCGCCGGCGATGGCGTCGATGAAACCGGCGATAAAGGCCACGACGGCGAGAATGGCGAGGGTGGTCAGGTCGACGCTGAGTTCAAAGGGCATTGGGGAGGGCTTATGGTTGGCGGAGCGTTATGCGCAAGGTCGCCATCTTACCCGTCGAATGTATGCATATCCAAATGACTTGCTCCCGATGGCCGTGTCTCAGTCGATGTCTGCCTGACTGAACCACCGCCACCGGGAGCAAGCCCCCTCTCACATGTCAGCGAACGCTGCTTTCGAAGCGGTTCACGCCCGTCAGTTCCAGTACCAGCTCATCACCGACAGTCAGCGGGCCCACACCGGCCGGGGTGCCGGTGAGGATCACGTCGCCAGCCTGCAGCGAGAAGCAGCCGGCCATGTACTGGATCATCGGGATGATCGGGTTGAGCATGACGGCGCTGTTGCCATCCTGGCGAACTTCACCATTGATGGTCAGGCGGATGCCGATATCAGTCAGGTCCGGGAAAGTGCTGCCGACCACGAACGGGGCGATCACCGCCGCGCCGTCGAAGGACTTGGCGATTTCCCACGGCAAGCCCTTGGCTTTGAGTTCGGCCTGCTTGTCGCGCAGGGTCAGGTCCAGGGCCGGGGCGAAGCCGGAGATGGCGTCCAGCACTTCTTCACGGCTGGGCTTGGCCGACAGCGGTTTGCCGATCAGGACCGCGATTTCCGCCTCGTAGTGCACCGAACCGCGCTCGGTCGGAATGCTGAACCCGCCTTCCAGCGGCACGACACAACTGCCCGGCTTGATGAACAGCAGCGGCTCAGTCGGTACAGGATTGTCCAGTTCCTTGGCATGTTCGGCGTAGTTACGCCCAATACACACCACTTTCCCCACCGGGAAATGGATGTTGGTGCCGTCGACATACTTGTGCTGGTAGCTCATGGAACGACTCCTTCAGGGGCGGTTAAACAGCGAAGATCTTGCCGGGGTTCATGATCCCGTTCGGGTCGAACACCGCTTTCACGGCCTTCATATACTCGATTTCAACCGGGGAGCGGCTGTACGTCAGGTAATCGCGCTTGGTCATGCCCACGCCGTGTTCGGCGGAGATCGAGCCGTTGTACTTCTCGACGGTCTCGAACACCCACTTGTTCACGGTGGCGCATTTGGCGAAGAACTCGTCCTTGCTCAGATTTTCCGGCTTGAGGATGTTCAGGTGCAGGTTGCCGTCGCCGATATGGCCGAACCAGACGATTTCGAAGTCCGGGTAGTGTTCGCCGACGATTGCGTCGATTTCCTTCAAGAACGCCGGCACTTTCGATACCGTTACCGAAATGTCGTTCTTGTACGGCGTCCAGTGGGAAATGGTCTCGGAGATGTACTCGCGCAGTTTCCACAGGTTGTGCAACTGGGTTTCGCTCTGGCTCATCACGCCGTCCAGTACCCAGCCCTGCTCGACACAGTGCTCGAAGGTTTCCAGGGCGTGGTTGGCGACTTCTTCGGTGGTGGCTTCGAATTCCAGCAATGCGTAGAACGGGCACTCGGTTTCGAACGGCGCCGGCACATCGCCACGGCCGAGGACTTTGGCCAGTGCCTTGTCGGAGAAGAACTCGAAGGCCGTCAGGTCCAACTTGCTCTGGAACGCGTGCAGCACCGGCATGATCGAGTCGAAATCGGTGGTGCCGAGCACCATGGCGGTGAGGTTTTTCGGCGCACGGTCCAGGCGCATGGTGGCTTCGACCACAAAGCCCAGGGTGCCTTCGGCGCCGATGAACAGCTGGCGCATGTCGTAGCCGGTGGCGTTCTTGATCAGGTCGCGGTTCAACTCCAGCACGTCGCCCTTGCCGGTGACGACCTTCATGCCGGCCACCCAGTTACGGGTCATACCGTAGCGAATGACCTTGATCCCGCCGGCATTGGTGCCGATATTGCCGCCAATCTGGCTCGAACC
Organism: Pseudomonas sp. MPB23; assembly: GCF_046605395.1. Lineage (NCBI taxonomy): Bacteria > Pseudomonadati > Pseudomonadota > Gammaproteobacteria > Pseudomonadales > Pseudomonadaceae > Pseudomonas > Pseudomonas sp. MPB23. Next base: position 1,675,790 of record NZ_CP176771.1, read on the forward strand.
GGACGAAGCGAAGTCCACCGGGTAATACAGGCCGTTTTCTTCGGCGACGTTCTGCAGTTGCTTGGTGACCACACCCGGCTGGCACTTGGCGGTGCGGTCGGTGAGGTTCACGTCGAGGATCTGGTTCATGTAATCGAAGGAGACGACCACTTCGCCATTGGCCGCCACGGCGGCGGCCGACAGGCCGGTACGACCACCGGATGGCACCAGCGCCACCTTGTGCTCATTGGCCCAGCGCACGATGGCCTGCACCTGCTCGATGGTCTTGGGGAACACGATGGCGGTCGGCGCGGGAGCGAAGTGCTTGGTCCAATCCTTGCCGTAAGCCTCCAGGGAGTCTGCATCGGTCAGCACTTTGCCGGGCTCAACCAGGGTCTTTAGCTCATCAATCAGGGCAGGATGGGTCATCGACAGAACTCTCGAACAATTCATGGTCATCCTGAGAACGCTTCACGTCGCAGGAATAGGTGTTTAGCGGGGCACGTATGCTAGCATACCGCCCCCGCAGGACAGAGCCCAAAGGCGTTTCTGCGGTGACGGCTTTCCTGCCGTCCGGGTCAGCTTAAGCGATCCGATTCCCTGCCATTTTTCTCCGGGATACAGGTTTACGCAGATGAGCAAGACTTCTCTCGATAAGAGCAAGATCAAGTTCCTTCTTCTGGAAGGTGTCCACCCATCGGCCGTCGAAGTACTGAAGGCCGCCGGGTACTCCAGCATTGAGTACATCACCAGTTCTCTGCCGGAAGCCCAGCTCAAGGAAAAGATCGCCGACGCGCACTTCATCGGCATTCGCTCCCGCACTCAGCTGACCGAAGAGATCTTCGAGCACGCCAAGAAACTCGTGGCGGTCGGCTGTTTCTGCATCGGCACCAACCAGGTCGACCTCAACGCAGCGCGCGAGCGTGGCATCGCGGTGTTCAACGCACCGTACTCCAACACCCGTTCCGTCGCGGAGCTGGTGCTGGCCGAGGCCATCCTGCTGCTGCGCGGTATCCCTGAGAAGAACGCTTCCTGCCACCGTGGTGGCTGGATCAAGAGCGCGGCCAACTCCTTCGAAATCCGGGGCAAGAAGCTGGGTATCGTCGGTTACGGCTCGATCGGTACTCAGTTGTCGGTACTGGCTGAAGGCCTGGGCATGCAGGTGTTCTTCTACGACACCCTGACCAAGCTGCCATTGGGCAACGCCACGCAAGTGTCGAGCCTGTCCGAGCTGCTGGGCATGTCCGACATCGTTACCCTGCACGTGCCGGAAACCGCTGAAACTCAGTGGATGATCGGCGAGAAGGAAATCCGCTCGATCAAGAAAGGCGGCATCCTGATCAACGCCGCGCGTGGCACCGTGGTCAAGCTGGACGCCCTGGCCGACGCGATCAAGGACAAGCACCTGATCGGCGCCGCCATCGACGTGTTCCCGGTGGAGCCACGCTCCAACGACGATATCTTCGAAAGCCCGCTGCGTGGCCTGGACAACGTGATCCTGACCCCGCACATCGGCGGCTCCACCGCTGAAGCCCAGGCCAACATTGGTCTGGAAGTGTCGGAAAAGCTGGTCAAGTACAGCGACAACGGTACCTCGGTGTCGTCGGTCAACTTCCCGGAAGTGGCGCTGCCGGCTCACCCTGGCAAGCACCGCCTGCTGCACATCCACCAGAACATCCCGGGTGTGATGATGGAGATCAACAAGGTCTTCGCGGAAAACGGCATCAACATCGCCGGTCAGTTCCTGCAGACCAACGAGAAGGTTGGCTACGTGGTGATCGACGTCGACGCCGAGTACTCGGACCTGGCGCAAGAGAAACTGCAGCACATCAACGGCACGATCCGTAGCCGCGTTCTTTTCTAAGAACCCGTCCCTACAAAAAACGGGAGCCCCTTGCAGGGCTCCCGTTTTTTTATTTCACGTTAACCGTAATGACTTTCGAGGCGACCGTCGGGTTGAACTGCATGTGCAGCTTGTCGCCGGCCACCAGTTGCAAGGTGTGCTTGCCTGGGGTGAGGGTCAGTTCGGTTTCGGTCTGGGCCTTGCCGTAGTGAATCACAGTGTCGGTGGCCGGGATTGGCACGCTGGCGTCCGGCAGCTCTTTTTGGTCGATCAGCAGGTGCTGGTGACCGGTGCCGGGGGTCTGATCGGTGGCGGGAGCCAGTTTCAGGCCTTCCATGCCGAATTTGACGGTGAAGGTTTTATCGACGGTGGCGCCGTCTTTGGGCGAGACGATAAACACCTTGGCGCCTTCGGGCGGCGCGCTGCGCGGGATGCCGTCGGCGGCGGTGGCCAGCATCGAAGCACCCAGCAGCAAGCTGGCAATCGTTGCACGGGACAATAAGGCTTTCATTCGCTTCTCCAGTTTTTCCAGGAATTCTGTAGGGTTATCACAACTTCGCGGCAAATTGCTGTCCAAGGCACTCAACACCATAACAAAGCGATGCTGAACGACGCCTCGCACATTTGAAAAATTCTAGGAGTGACCATGCGCTTCTCGCCTGGCCTGTTACTTTTGCTTCCCCTTTTGAGCCCTATGGCTCATGCCGAGTTGATCGACGACGTGAACGACCGCGGTGAACTGCGCATCGCCCTTGAAGCCAATACCCCGCCCTATAACTTCAAAGAAGGCGACAAACTCACCGGCTTTGAAGTCGAGTTGGGTGAACTGCTGGCCAAAGAAATGGACGTGCGCTCCTCATTTATCACCACCGATGACGCCGATCTGCTCACCGGGGTCGCGACCGGCAAGTACGACGTGGCCATCAACCATATCGCTAAGACTGCCGAGCTAGAGGATCAGTTCGATTTCAGTGAGGCGTATCGTGAGAAGCCCGAACTGGCGATCCCGTTCCAGAAGGGCAACCCGGCGTTCAAGACGAGTCTGGACGGGGCGTTGAAGCGCGTGAAGGACGATGGCCGATTGAAAGAGCTGTCGCAGAAGTGGTTTGAAAGCGATACGCCGACGGTCAAGGCACAGTAGATCGAATATTGGCCAGGGCTTGCGCCGCCTCAGGCAACTGCCGCTCACTGAACACTTGAACACCGTGGCGCTTGAGCAGCGATGCCGTAACGCCCTCGCCATTCACTTTCACGCCGCTGAAGGTGCCGTCGTAAGTCAGCAGGTTGCCGCAGGACGGGCTATTGGCCTTGAGCACGGCGATGCGGATATTGTGGCGCTGCACCAGCGCCAACGCCTGGCGGGCGCCGTCGAGGAAGGCGGCGCTGAAGTCTTCGCCCTCGGCGGTCAGCACCTGGGCGCGACCTTCCCACACGTCGACGCCCTGCCCGCCCGCAATCTCGGCCGCCGGGCGCGGCGTCGGCAGGCCGCCAGCCACTTCCGGGCAGATCGCAACCACGCGGCCTTGGGCCTGCCACACCATCAGTTGGTCGAACGGCCCGCTGGCCCCGCCGTCATAGCGCACCGCGTGGCCGAGCAGGCAGCGGCTGATCAGAATCTTTTCCATGCTTAAAACGGCTCGTTGCCCCGCCGGCGGAACCAGCCGGTGATGGACAGGCGTTCACGCGTGGCCGGCAGGACTTCGTGGGGCACCTCGCCCGACAGGAACACCACCAGGCATCCACCGCTGGGCACCACATCGTGTTCGACGCCGTCCTTGAGGTACATGCGCAACTGGCCGCCCTGCTCGGGCAGCCAGGCGTCATTCAAGTAGATCACCGCCGACACCGTGCGGCGGTCATCATCACGGAAACGGTCGAGGTGCTTGAGGTAAAACGCCCCTGGCGGGTACATCGCGAAGTGGCTTTCGAAATCTTCCAGGCCAAGGAACAAACTGCGGTTCATCGCCAGGCGCAGGCTGTCCATCAACGCCATATAGTTGCCGCAGACGGCAGCGTCACCTTCTTCCAGCCACTGGATATGGTCGCCGCGAATGCCCTCGCGGATCTCCTGGGCCGGTCCGCGCCCCACCGCCGCCGGCGCCAGTTCACCTTCGGCCGCACGTTTACGGCACTCAGCCGCCAGTTCCAGGGTCAGAGCCTGGGGCAGGAAACCGTTTTGCTGCGACCAGCCTTTTTCGGCCAGGTCATCAACGATGCGTTGCAGCAAGGGGTGATCGAAGGGTATGTGCATGGCGCGCATAGTATCCATACGCCTGGGAATCCGACAGAGCCGCCGAGCGTCTGAACACACTTTACTCAAGTGACTGATAGGACTTCTCGACAAATCCCACACCCGACACGGACAATAGTGGCCGACTGACAGGAGTCCATATGCGTCGTTTGTTTTTTTCCGTGCTGATGTTCTGCGTTTTGCCCGCCTGGGCAGACGGCCATGACCAGTTGTACAAGGTCGCCGGCTGGGCCGAACAACGTGCGCATTTCAATGACGCCCTCAGTGCCGCCCAGCAACGCTACCGCAATAGCCTGCCGCCAGCGGTGTACCAGGCGCTGGTGGACAACAGCAATAAACGCTTTGCCGCCCAGGCCATGGACCAGCGGGCCGAAGCGCAGTTGCGCAAGCACTTGGCAGACCCGAAGCCGGCCCTGGCGTTTTTCCAGTCGCCGCTGGGACGCAAGATTGTCGCCGCCGAATTGCTCGCCACCCGCCGCGACCAGTTGGCAAAAAACGCCCAGGGCCTGCCGAAAGTAGAAGCCGACGCCACCCGCAGCCTGATCATCGGCCATTTGGCCCAGGCCCTGCCCGCCCGTGAAGCCGGGGCGGAAGTCAGCCTGGCGATTGCCGGCGTGGCGGCCGACAGCTTGAGCCAGATGATTCCCGGCCTGCTGGGCGGCAGTCAGGCCCAAGGCATGCTCAATGGCCAGCGTGAGCGGCTGATGCAGCAGATTGGGACTGACCTGAACAACACGCTGCTGTATGTCTACCGGGATTTGTCCGACCCGGAGCTGGAAGAATTCGCTACGTTTGCCGAGTCGGCGGAGGGCAAGGCGTATTACCAGGCGGCATTGGCAGCGGTCCGCGCAGGCTTGGCGGTCGGTCAAAGCACCTCCAGCCTGGCGCCCTGATCCCTGTAGGAGCAAGCTAGCTCCTACGCAGGTGTTCGCTTAGAAATGTGAAGTACGCTTGGCGAATCTCCGCAATCTCATTCGCCAGGTGATGCCGACCGCGCTTGAGCATCAACACCTCAGGCTCATCGAACTTGCTGCGCAGTACCTGCAAGTTGTGCTGCCAATCTACCGTCATGTCCTCTTCGCCCTGCACGATCAACGGCCGCCTCGGGCTGCGCGGTGCGGCTTCGATGCGTTTGATCCAGCGCGCCAGGGCGCCGACCCAGGCGGTGGGCAACTGGCGGGGTTGCAGTGGATCGGCTTCGAGGAACGGTTTGAAGGCCGGGTCGTTGGTGTTCTCGCTGAACCGCCGCGCGATGCCTTTGACGAACGGACGCAGCAGGTAATAGCTGACCTGCGACCACCCCCAGCCACGCGGCCGCACCAGGGGTGCAAGCAGAAAAGTCTGGCCCTGAGCCGGACTGTAGACGCCATGGTTGAGCAGATGGTCCACCACCACCGCGCCGCCGGTACTTTGCCCGAACAGGTGCCAGGGCTGCGGCAGATTCAGCGCTTGGGCCTGGGCGAACAAGGCCTGCACCACATCCTGATACACCGCGAAATCATTGATGCTCGCGCGCGCACCACTGGACAGACCATGGCCCGGCAAATCGCAGGCAATCACCACGAAACCCTGGTCCAGCGCCCAATCCACCACGTGGCGATACAGCCCCATATGGTCGTAGAACCCGTGGAACATGAACATCGTCGCCACGGGCGCAGGCGGCCACCAAACCTGGGCCACCACCTCGAACCCATCCACCTCGAAACGCCCCAGCCGGCTCGCCACCGGGACTTTGCGCGCCGCCAGGTCCAGCCCGTAGAAGCGCTGGTAGACCCGTGCCTCGGCGCTGAGCGGTTGCGCATCCACCAGGGGCCGCAAGCTTTCGCGCAGATGATCGGGGTCAAAGGTGACGGGCATAAAGGGGTTCCAAGCGTAAGACGAAGATGAATATCGAACGGCGATATTCATCTGTCAGGGCAAGCATGGCAAGCTACGCGACCTGCGAGGATAGATCCACATGCGACAGCCTTACCGTAACGCCCTGTTCGCCAGCCTGATTCTGATCCTTTGCGCCGGCGTGCTGTGGGCCGCCTATGACTGGTTTCAGGGCCGCTACCTGCGCGCCTTCAGCGAACACACCGCGGTCTTCTCCGGCGACGCCCTGCGCCTGCCCGCCGAACTCAGCGGCCCCGGACCGATCCGCCTGGTGCACTTCTGGGACCCGGCCTGCCCCTGCAACGTCGGCAACCAGCAACACCTGGCCGAACTGATCGAGCAGTACGGGCCCCAGGGCGTCGAGTTCTACGCCCTGCAAAAACCCGGCAGCCACGGCCAACTGCCCGATAACCTGCGCCACATGAAAGTGCTGACCGCCCTGCCCGGCGCCGATCAGATACCGGCGACGCCGGCCGTGGGCATCTGGGATCGCAACGGCAAGCTCGCGTATTTCGGGCCGTACAGCGAAGGGCTGACGTGCAACGCCAGCAACAGTTTTATCGAGCCGATCCTGAAGGCGCTCGAAGCCGGGCGCGAGGTGAATGCTACTCACACCCTGGCGGTGGGCTGCTATTGTTCGTGGCCAAACGGTTCGTAGTCAGCGGCCCCACACTGGGTAAGGAATGTTCATGAAGCGCGTCTTGCAGGTTCTCGCGGTGCTGGTGGCGCTGGTCGCCGTTGGCGCCGGCTGGTACGTCTACAGCAAGCAACCCACCCGCCAGGGCACGGTCACGCTGGCCAACCTGCAAGGCTCGGTGACGGTGCGCTACGACGACCGTGGCGTGCCGCATATCCGCGCCGAGAACGAGGCCGACCTGTATCGCGCCCTGGGCTATGTGCACGCCCAGGATCGCCTGTTCCAGATGGAGATCATGCGACGCCTGGCCCGTGGCGAGCTGGCCGAGGTGCTCGGGCCCAAGCTGCTGGAGACCGACAAACTGTTCCGCAGCCTGCGCATTCGTGAGCGGGCCTTGAGCTACGTGGAGCAGATGGACCACCAATCCCCCGCGTGGAAGGCCCTGCAAGCGTATCTGGACGGGATCAACAGCTATCAGGACAGCCACGCCAGCCCGATGGAGTTCGACGTGCTGGGCATTCCCAAGCGTCGGTTTACCGCCGAAGACACCATCAGCGTCGCCGGCTACCTGGCCTACAGCTTTGCCGCCGCGTTTCGTACCGAACCCTTGCTGACTTACGTACGCGACCAATTGGGCAGCGACTACCTGAAAATCTTCGACCTCGACTGGCAACCCAAGGGCGCGCTCAACCTGGCCGACAGCGACTGGAAAACCCTCGGCGCCCTCGCCGCCCTCAGCGAACAGGCCCTGGCCGACAATGGTTTGCCGCAGTTCGAAGGCAGCAACGCCTGGGCCATCAGCGGCAGCCGCACCAAGAGCGGCAAGCCGTTGCTGGCGGGCGACCCGCATATCCGTTTTTCGGTGCCGTCAGTGTGGTACGAGGCGCATCTGTCGGCGCCGGGTTTTGAGCTGTATGGCTATCACAATGCGCTGGTGCCGGTGGCGTTCCTGGGGCACAACCTGGATTTCGGCTGGAGCCTGACCATGTTCCAGAACGATGACCTCGACCTGATCGCCGAGAAGGTCAACCCGGACAACCCCAACCAGGTCTGGTACCACGGCCAGTGGGTCGACATGACCAGCAGCGAGCAACAGATCGCCGTGAAGGGCCAGGCACCGGTGACCTTCACCCTGCGCCGATCGCCCCACGGCCCGATCATCAATGACGTGCTCGGCGAGAATGGCGGCAAGACGCCGATCGCCATGTGGTGGGCGTTCCTCGACACCCAGAACCCGATCCTCGAAGGGTTCTACCAGCTCAACCGCGCCGACACGCTGGCCAAGGCGCGCGCCGCTGCCGCCAAGGTGTCGGCACCGGGGCTGAATATCGTCTGGGCCAATGCCAAGGGCGATATCGGCTGGTGGGCAGCGGCGCAGTTGCCGATTCGCCCGGCGGGCGTCAATGCCGGGTTTATCCTCGACGGCAGCACCGACCAGGCGGACAAGCTCGGGTTCTATCCCTTCAGCGCCAACCCCCAGGAAGAAAACCCGGCGCGCGGTTATGTGGTGTCCGCCAATGCCCAGCCGGTGTCGCCCACCGGCATGGAGATCCCCGGTTATTACAACCTGGCCGACCGTGGCCAGCAGTTGAACGCGCAGTTGAGCGACAAAAGCGTGAAGTGGGATGTGAACAACAGCCAGGCCCTGCAACTGGGCACCACCACCGCCTATGGCCCACGCTTGCTGGCGCCGCTGTTGCCGGTGTTGCGCGAAGTGGTCAAGGACCCGGCGCAATTGAAGCTGGTGGAACAACTGGCCGCCTGGAAAGGCGACTACCCGCTGGACTCCACCAGCGCCACGCTGTTCAACCAGTTCCTGTACAACCTCGCCGACGCGGCCTTGCGCCCGAAACTCGGCGACAGCATGTTCAAGACCCTGCTCAGCACCCGCGTGATCGACGCCGCGCTGCCACGCTTGGCCGCCACGGCGGACTCGCCCTGGTGGGACGGCAAGCGCGCCGACACCGTCAAGCGCGCCTGGGACAACAGCCTCGCGCACCTCAAGGCCACCTTCGGCGACGACCCGAGCCAATGGCAGTGGGGCAAGGCCCATACCCTGACCCACAGCCATCCGCTGGGTTCGCAAAAGCCGCTGGACCTGATCGTCAACGTCGGCCCCTTCCCGGCACCGGGCAGCCATGAAGTGCCGAATAACCAATCGGCCAACATCGGCCCGGCACCGTGGCCCGTGACGTACGGCCCATCGACCCGCCGCCTGATCGACTTCGCCGACGTGCCCCACGCGCTGACCATCAACCCCGTGGGGCAAAGCGGCGTGCCGTTCGACAAGCACTATGGCGACCAGGCAGAAACCTATATCGAAGGCGGCTACGAGCAAGCGCACTTCAGTGATGAGGAAGTCACCGCCAACACCCGCAGCACGCTGAAGCTGCTGCCAGCCCGCTGACCGGCGCCTACACCGGCGCCGCGAAGTGGAGCCGGAACTGTTGCGGCGTCACGCCCAGGCGGCGGTTGAACACACTGCGCATGTGCTGCGCATCGCGAAATCCGCGATGGTCAAATCCCCGGTCAGGTTCGCCAGCACGTACAACTGCACCAACGCCACCGCCGAGGTGGTTTCGGCGTGGGCCGTAAGAAACGGGCTGAACTGCGACTGCCCGCCCGCACGCTGGGTGAACACCACCAGGCGCTTGGCCACGCTCAGCGCCACTTCCGGGCCATGGTCCTGGGCCAGCAGGTACAGGCACAGGTCGATCCCCGCCGTGACGCCGGCCGAGGTGTAGAGCTTGCCGTCCTGTACGTAGAGGCGATCGGCCTCGACCTGGGCCGAGGGGCACAAACGCGCCAGGTCGGCGGCATCGCCCCAATGGGTGGTGACGGTTTTGCCCATGGTCGCGCCGGGTATTCCTGTTCGGCGCCTTGAGCGGCGAGCGCAACCAACTGGCCTACAACCCGGAGCTGCTCTACGTCGGCGCGATGTTCCATGACCTTGGCCTGGTGGAAGGCCATCGCAGTGACGACCAGCGCTTTGAAGTGGACGGCGCCAATGCGGCCGCAGCCTTCCTCAAGCCTTACGGGCTGAACGATGACGATATCGAGCAGGTATGGCTGTCCATCGCCCTGCACACCACGCCGGGCGTGCCGCAACATCTGCGTCCGACCGTGGCGCTGGTCACGGCCGGGGTCGAGATGGACGTGCTGGGCCTGGGCTACGCCGCCTTTACAGACGGGCAGCGCGAAGCGGTGGTGCATGCGCATCCACGGGGAGAAGGGTTCAAGGAGTGCATCATCTGCGCGTTCGCCGACGGCTTGCGCCATGGACGGCCTGATCAACCTGGAATGCGATCAACACTGTGGGAGGGGGCTTGCTCCCGATAGCGGTGTGTCAGTCAAAAACGCTGTGACTGAACCACTGCTACGCGGAGCAAACCCCCTCCCACCTGTTTAACCCGGCTCCGACCGTTAGACCGGTGCGGGCGCCCGACGTATGTCCGGCTGCTGCCAACCATCGGCCGCCGCTTCTTCGATCGCCTGCTGGATCGCCTTCTTGCGCATCTCTTCGGCCCGACGGCTGAAGAACCACACCAGGAAAGTCACCAGCGACACCGCCAGCAGAATCAGGCTGGCCACGGCGTTGATCTCCGGTTTGACTCCCAGGCGTACCGCCGAGAACACTTCCATCGGCAAGGTGGTCGAGCCCGGGCCAGACACGAAGCTGGCCAGTACCAGGTCATCAAGGGACAGCGCGAAGGACATCATCCCACCCGCCGCCAACGACGGCGCGATCATCGGGATGGTGATCAGGAAGAACACCTTCCACGGCCGCGCCCCGAGGTCCATCGCCGCTTCTTCGATCGACAGGTCCAGCTCACGCAGGCGCGCCGACACGACCACCGCCACATACGCGGCACAGAAGGTGGTGTGGGCGATCCAGATGGTGACGATGCCCCGTTCCTGGGGCCAGCCGATCATCTGCGCCATGGCCACGAACAGCAGCAACAGCGACAGACCGGTGATCACTTCGGGCATCACCAACGGCGCGGTCACCAGGCCGCCGAACAGCGTGCGGCCCTTGAACTGGCTGATGCGCGTCAGCACGAATGCCGCCAATGTACCCAGCGCCACGGCCGCGATGGCCGTGTAGCAGGCGATTTCCAGGGAGCGTGCCACCGAGCCCATCAACTGGGTGTTGTCCAGCAGGCCCACGTACCACTTGATCGACCAACCGCCCCACACCGTCACCAGCTTGGATTCGTTGAACGAGTAGATCACCAGAATCAGCATCGGCAGGTAGATGAACAGCAACCCCACCACCAGCATGAAGCTTGAAAAACTGACGCGCTTCATATCTTGCCCTCCATCTCTTTGGCTTGGCTGCGGTTGAACAGGATGATCGGCACGATCAGGATCGCCAGCATCACCACCGCCAGGGCAGACGCCACCGGCCAGTCACGGTTGTTGAAGAATTCTTGCCACAACACTTTACCGATCATCAGGGTTTCCGGGCCGCCGAGCAGTTCCGGGATCACGAACTCACCCACCACCGGGATAAACACCAGCATGCAACCGGCGATGATGCCGTTCTTGGACAGCGGCACGGTGATCTTCCAGAAGCTGTTGAAGGTGCTCGAACCCAGGTCAGAAGCGGCTTCCAGCAGGCTCTGGTCGTGCTTCACCAGGTTGGCGTACAGCGGCAGGATCATGAACGGCAGGTACGAATAGACCACGCCGATATACACCGCAATGTTGGTGTTGAGGATCTGCAGCGGCTCGTTGATCAGCCCGATGGACATCAGGAAGCTGTTAAGCAAGCCGTTGTTGCTGAGGATGCCCATCCACGCATACACGCGGATCAGGATCGCGGTCCAGGTCGGCATCATGATCAGCAGCACGAGGACGGTCTGCATCTCTTTGCGCGCGCTGGCGATGGCATAGGCCATCGGGTAGCCGATCAACAGGCACAGCAACGTGCTGAAGAACGCCATTTTCAGCGAGCCCAGGTACGCGGCGATGTACAACTCGTCGTCGCCGAGCATCGCGTAGTTGGCCAGGTTCAGCACCAATTGCAGCTTCTGCTCAACGAAGGTGTAGATCTCGGTGTACGGCGGGATCGCCACGTCGGCTTCGGCAAAGCTGATCTTCAGGACGATGAAGAACGGCAAGGCGAAAAACAGGAACAGCCACAGGAAAGGGATCCCGATGACCACCTGCTTGCCACTGGGGACGATGCGGTGCAAGCGCCGCTTGAGCTTCTTCATGTTCATGAGCGCAGTACCACGCCGCTGTCGTCTTCCCACCATACGTAGACCTGATCACCCCAGGTCGGCCGCTGGCCACGGCGTTCGGCGTTGGCCACGAACGACTGCACCAGCTTGCCGCTCGGCAGTTCTACGTAGAACACCGAGTGGCCGCCGAGGTAGGCGATGTCGTGCACCTTGCCGCTGGACCAGTTGTGCTCGCACGTCGGCATCTGGGTGGTGACCAGCAGTTTTTCCGGGCGGATGGCGTAGGTCACCGACTTGTCTTCCACCGCGGTGGCGATGCCGTAGCCCACGTAGATGTCGCGGTCCAGGTCAGGGCACTGGAGCACCGCGTGGCCTTCGGCGTCATCGACCACCTGGGTGTCGAAGATGTTGACGTTGCCGATGAATTCGCACACCAGGCGGCTGGTCGGCGTCTCGTAGATATCCACCGGGCTACCGATCTGCGCGATCCAGCCCAGGTGCATGATCGCGATGCGCTCGGCCATGGTCATGGCTTCTTCCTGGTCGTGGGTCACCATGACGCAGGTCACGCCGACGCGCTCGATGATTTCCACCAGTTCCAGTTGCATCTGCGAACGCAGCTTCTTGTCCAGCGCCCCCATCGGCTCATCGAGCAGCAGCAGTTTCGGGCGCTTGGCCAGGGAACGGGCCAGGGCCACACGCTGACGCTGACCACCAGACAACTGGTGCGGCTTGCGCTTGGCGTACTGGCTCATCTGTACCAGCTTGAGCATCTCGGCCACGCGGGCGTCGACTTCAGCCTTGGGAATCTTGTCCTGCTGCAGGCCGAACGCAATGTTCTGCGCCACGGTCATGTGCGGGAACAAGGCGTAGGACTGGAACATCATGTTGATCGGCCGCTCGTAGGGCGGCATATCGGTGATGTCCACACCGTCGAGGTAGATACGACCTTCGGTTGGGCGCTCGAAACCGGCGAGCATGCGCAACAAGGTGGATTTACCCGAACCCGAACCGCCGAGCAAAGCGAAGATCTCGCCTTTCTTGATTTCCAGGGACACATCGTCCACGGCAATCGTCTCGTCGAACTTCTTCGTGACCCGATCGATTTTGACCAGCACCTTCTTCGGTGTCTGGTCGCCCTCGAGGGCTTTCTTATAGGCGCCGGAGGCAACTGCCATTTACGAAACTCCCAAAAAAAACAGTGCAGTTCGCCCGATACAGGCAAACCGTGGATAGTTTGAGCCTTACTTGCCCGTCTTGACCTTGGTCCAGCTACGGGTCATTAAACGTTGCACGTTCGGGGGTAGCTCGACGTTGACGAATGTCCGATCGAGAACCGCCTGCGGTGGGTAAACCGCTTCGTCCGTGCGTATCGATTGCTCCATCAGTTTGTCCGACCCGGGGTTAGGGTTGGCGTAACCGACGTAATCACTGACCTGAGCGATTACCTCAGGCTGCAGTAAATAGTTGATGAAGGCGTGGGCCTCTTTGACACTGGTGGCGTCCTTGGGGATCGCCAGCACGTCAAACCACAGGTTGCCGCCTTCTTTCGGAATCGCGTAGGCGATATTCACGCCCTTGCCCGCCTCGCGGGCACGGGCCTTGGCCTGGAACACATCGCCGGAGAACCCGGCGGCCACGCAGATGTTGCCGTTGGCCAGGTCCGAGATGTATTTGGACGAATGGAAGTAGGTCACGTAGGGCCGCACTTTCAGCAACTTTTCTTCGGCCTTCTTGTAGTCTTCGGGGTTGGTGCTGTTGGGGTTCAGGCCCATGTAGTTGAGCACCGCCGGCAGCATTTCATCCGCCGAGTCCATAAAGGATACGCCGCACGTGGCCAGCTTCTTCATGTTCTCCGGCTCGAACAGCATGGCCCAGGAGTCGATCTTGTCGACGCCCAGCACGGCTTTGACTTTTTCGACGTTGTAACCGATGCCGTTGGTGCCCCACAGGTACGGCACTGCGTACTGGTTGCCCGGGTCGTTCTTCTCCAGGCGCTTGAGCAGCACAGGGTCAAGGTTGGCATAGTTCGTCAGCAACGACTTATCGAGCTTCTGGAACGCCCCGGCCTTGATCTGCTTGCCGAGGAAGTGGTTGGACGGCACCACCACGTCGTAACCGGTACGCCCGGCGAGCAACTTGCCTTCCAGGGTTTCGTTGGAATCAAACACGTCGTACACCGGCTTGATACCGGTGGTTTTTTCGAAGTTGGCCAGGGTGTCGGGGCCGATGTAGTCCGACCAGTTATAAACATGCACAGTCGATGCGGCCTGCACGCTGACAGCCAGCGTGATACCTGCACCCACCAGCAAGGCTTGGCGAAATAAAGAAATTGGCAAGTGGAGGTCCTCTTAAATAGTTGGGCCCAAAGTTGTTGCCCGACAACAAAACCGGCGCGCAACTTACCCTCGATAAACCGATCCGGCAAAACTTTCTGTCATTTAATACTGTACGGTTGCCGCGCTTTGTAGGAGCAAGCTTGCTCGCGAAGAACTCACAGGCAACGCGGGCGACCAGAGGCGCTGCGTTATCGTTGATGATTTTCGCGAGCCAGCTCGCTCCTACAGGTTTCCTCGCTTACTTACCGGATTTGATTTTGGTCCAGCTGCGCGTCATTTCACGCTGGGTTGCAGCCGGCAGGTCAGCAATGGCGTAGAGCTTGGCTTGCACTTCCACAGACGGGTAGATGCCCGGATCGCTGGTGATGTCTTTGTCGACCAGTGCAGTGGCTTTCTCGTTACCGTTCGGGAAACGGACGCTGTTGGTGATCCCGGCCATGACTTTTGGCTCGAGCAGGTAGTTCATGAACTTGTAGGCGGCTTCGACGTTTTCGGCATCTTTAGGGATGGCGACCATGTCGTAGAAGCTACCAGCACCTTCTTTTGGAATGTCGTAGGCCACTTTGACTTTGCCACCGGCTTCAGCCGCGCGGGACTTGGCCTGCTGGATGTCACCCGAGTAACCCACGGCCACGCAGATGTTGCCGTTGGCGAGGTCGGAAATGTACTTGGACGAGTGGAAGTAGCCGATCGAAGGACGGATTTTCAGGAACAAGGCTTCGGCTTGTTTGAGATCTTCTTTCTTCTGGCTGTCGGTCGGCAGGCCCAGGTAGTGCAGCGCGATAGGCAGCATTTCGGTTGGCGAGTCGAGGAAGCTCACGCCGCAGCTTTTCAGCTTGGCGATGTTCTCAGGTTTGAGCAGGGTGTCCCAGGAATCGATCTTGTCGACGCCCAACGCGGCCTTGACCTTCTCCGGGTTGTAGCCGATGCCGATCGAGCCCCACATGTACGGGAAAGCGTGCTTGTTGTCCGGGTCGCTGACCGACACGGCTTTAAGCAGGGATTTGTTCAGGTTGTCGTAGTTGGACAGTTTGGACTTGTCCAGCTCCTGGTAGACACCCGCCTTGATCTGCTTGGCGAGGAAGTTGTTCGACGGTACGACGATGTCGTAACCGGACTTGCCTGCCAGCAACTTGGCTTCCAGCGTCTCGTTGCTGTCGAAAACGTCGTACACCACTTTGATGCCCGACTCTTTTTCAAAGTTGGCAATGGTGTCCGGAGCGATATAGTCGGACCAGTTGTAGACGTGCAGCACTTTATCGTCTGCCTGGACCGCGCCCGCCATTGCGCCCATCAGGGACAAGGCGAGGAGGGTCTTGCCAGCGTTCTTCAAACCTAATGCCTTCATTTGGTGATGCTCCAATTTTTCTTTTTTGGGCCACAAGCTTTGTATGTTTCGCCACCCACCAAGGACAACAAAACAGGATGACAGTCTGGCAAGTTCCTAGGCCGGCTTTCAACCAACACGCCCTATTTATAGAAGCGTATCGATCACCGCCCAGACGCAGCGCCAGAGGCCGCTGCGCACTGAGCCTAGCACTTAGCCCTGCAATGCCGCCAAAGTCAGGTCCAGACAGTGACGAGCCTTGGTTACCAGCTCGTCGATTTCAGCCTTGCTGATTACCAGCGGCGGCGAAATGATCATCGTGTCGCCCACAGCGCGCATGATCAGGCCATTCTCGAAGCAGAACGTGCGGCAGATCATGCCAGCACCACGGCCTTCGTAACGCTTGCGCGTCGCTTTGTCCTGAACCAACTCAATTGCACCGAGCATGCCAACACCACGCACTTCCCCCACCAACGGGTGATCAGCCAGCTCCCTCAGACGTTTCTGCAAATAGGGTGCCGTTTCGTCGTGTACACGCTTAACAATTTGTTCATCACGCATGATGCGGATGTTTTCCAACGCGACCGCTGCCGCCACCGGGTGGCCGGAATAGGTGAAGCCGTGGTTGAAATCGCCGCCTTCGTTGAGCACCGCCACCACGTCATCGCGCACGATCAGGCCGCCCATGGGGACGTAGCCCGAGGTCAGGCCTTTGGCGATGGTCATCATGTCGGGCTTGAGGTCGTAGAAATCGCTACCGAACCACTCACCGGTACGGCCGAAACCGCAGATCACTTCGTCGGCGACGAACAGGATGTCGTACTTGGCGAGGATTTCCTTGATGCGCGGCCAGTAGGTGGCGGGCGGTACGATCACGCCACCGGCACCCTGGATCGGCTCGGCAATGAAGGCACCGACGTTGTCCACGCCCAGTTCCAGGATCTTCTCTTCCAGTTGGTTGGCCGCCCATACGCCGAACTCTTCGGGGCTCATGTCGCCGCCTTCGCCGAACCAGTACGGCTGGGCAATGTGGACAATGCCTGGAATCGGCAAATCGCCCTGCTCATGCATATACGTCATGCCGCCCAGGCTCGCGCCGGCCACGGTGGAGCCGTGGTAGCCATTCTTGCGGCTGATGATGGTTTTCTTGTTTGGCTGGCCCTTGATCGCCCAATAGTGGCGCACCATACGCAGCATGGTGTCGTTGCCTTCGGAGCCAGAACCGGTGAAGAACACGTGATTCATGCCGGCCGGCGCGATGTCGGAGATCGCCTTGGCCAGTTCCAGTACCGGCGGGTGGGCGGTCTGGAAGAACAGGTTGTAGTACGGCAGCTCTTTCATCTGCTTGGCGGCGGCGTCAGCCAGTTCATGGCGACCGTAACCGATCGCCACGCACCACAGGCCGGCCATGCCGTCGAGAATCTTGTTGCCTTCGCTGTCCCACAGGTAAACGCCGTCGGCTTTGGTGATGATCCGCGGGCCTTTCTCTTTCAACTGCTTGAAGTCGCTGAACGGCGCCAAGTGGTGATCGCTGCTCAAGGCTTGCCATTCACGGGTTTGCGGGTTGTTGCTGGACATACCAATCTCCTAGACTTTTCAGTGAAAGGCGCACCCTTTTAAAGGGCGCGCCCGGCGCGTCAGACGGCGAAGAGCAGAAACTCCCGCTCCCACGAACTGATCACGCGCTTGAAGTTTTCATGCTCGGCCCGCTTGACCGCGACGTAGCCAGTGATGAATTTGTGACCCAGGTATTTCTCGATGGTCTTGCTGTTTTCCATGCGTTCCAGGGCGTCTTCGATGGTCAGCGGCAGGCGCAGATTGCGCCGTTCGTAACCACGGCCGACGACCGGCGCACTCGGGTTATGTCCTTCGACCATGCCGATGTAGCCGCACAACAGGCTGGCGGCAATCGCCAGGTACGGGTTGGCGTCAGCGCCCGGCAGGCGGTTTTCCACGCGACGGTTCTGCGGGCCGGCATCCGGTACGCGCAGGCCGACGGTGCGGTTCTCTTCGCCCCACTCCACGTTCACCGGCGCCGAGGTGTCCGGCAGGAAGCGGCGGAACGAGTTCACGTTGGGGGCAAATAGCGGCAGCAATTCGGGGATGAATTTCTGCAGGCCGCCGATGTGGTTGAGGAACAGTTGGCTCATGGTCCCGTCTTCATTGGAGAAGACGTTCTTGCCGGTGGCGATGTCGATGATGCTCTGGTGCAGGTGCATCGCGCTGCCGGGCTCGCCGGTCATGGGCTTGGCCATAAAGGTGGCGGCCACGTCGTGCTTGAGCGCGGCTTCACGCATGGTGCGCTTGAACACCAGGATCTGGTCGGCCAGGGACAGGGCATCGCCGTGACGGAAGTTGATCTCCATCTGCGCCGTGCCGTCCTCATGGATCAGGGTGTCGAGGTCCAGTTCCTGCAGTTCGCACCAGTCGTAGACGTCCTCGAACAGCGGGTCGAATTCGTTGGCCGCCTCTATAGAGAAGGACTGGCGACCGGTTTCAGGGCGCCCGGAACGGCCAATCGGCGGTTGCAGCGGGAAGTCCGGGTCTTCGCAGCGTTTGGTCAGGTAGAACTCCATCTCCGGCGCCACGATGGGCTGCCAGCCTTTGTCGGCATAGAGCTTGAGGACTTTCTTGAGCACGTTGCGCGGCGACAGCTCGATCGGGTTGCCTTGCTTGTCGTAGGTGTCGTGGATCACCTGGGCGGTGGGCTCGATGGCCCATGGCACCAGGAACACCGCGTTCTGGTCGGGGCGGCAGATCATGTCGATGTCGGCCGGGTCGAGCAGTTCGTAATAGATGTCGTCTTCGACATAGTCGCCGGTCACGGTCTGCAACAGAACGCTCTCGGGCAGGCGCATGCCTTTTTCGGCGATGAACTTGTTGGTCGGCGAGATCTTGCCCCGGGTGATGCCGGTCAAGTCGCCAATCATGCATTCGACTTCTGTGATCTTGTGGTCTTTCAACCAATCGGTGAGCTGGTCGAGGTTGTTACTCATAAATGCCTCTGGGCTGGGTTTCCTGGCGTCCATTAAAGGCCAGGCGTCGGTTGACGCATCGGCGTCGCTGGTTCATCAGAGTGGGAGCTTAACCGCCATTTGGGGTGCCGTTGCACTCCTAAAGCAAAAGGCTTGCCTCCCGTGCAGGATAATGAGCGGCAACCGCAAAAAAGGCAGGACCGGCGTCATGGAAAGGTCGAGTACAAGAAAATGAACGGGTAACGCGAACTGCATCCTGGCCGTCAAGAATAATGGCCGGAGCGAGGGGACTTATCGGGGAAGGCATAATCAACGGGAATGCGCGCTCGCAACATTCGCCATGGATGTGAAAAGCATGCAGACCGACCTGTTTCGAGCAGGTGGTGATGCCGATCAACGGCAGGCCAGACATGAAGCACCCCGGTATTATTACTGTTATGGGTTTGAATCGAGCTTAGCCTTGTTCATTTTTTTACACAACACCCCCGTAAAAAATACAACACGGCCCGCTCAAGCCTGCTAGTCCCATGCGGGTCAAACCGACAAAACCGCCCCAAAAAGCCCCAAAAAAGCCCTCAGTGCGCTTTTTCAGGGCAAAAAAGGCCTCGCTTGACTTCGGCATGCCGTTCGGGTTGACTGAAACCTGAAAAGATCAATGATTGATATTTTTAACAACAAAGGTGTTGCATCATGTCGGTACCCCCGCGTGCCGTTCAGCTTAACGAAGCGAACGCGTTCCTTAAGGATCATCCTGAGGTTCTGTACGTAGACCTTCTAATTGCGGATATGAATGGTGTGGTGCGCGGCAAGCGCATCGAACGCACCAGCCTCCACAAGGTTTACGAGAAAGGCATTAACCTGCCTGCCTCTTTATTTGCCCTGGATATCAATGGCTCGACGGTGGAAAGCACCGGCCTGGGCCTGGACATCGGTGATGCTGACCGAATCTGCTATCCAATCCCCGACACCCTGTGCAATGAGCCCTGGCAAAAGCGCCCGACCGCGCAACTGCTGATGACCATGCACGAACTTGAAGGTGAACCTTTCTTCGCCGATCCGCGCGAAGTCCTCCGCCAAGTTGTGAGCAAATTCGACGACCTCGGTCTGACCATCTGCGCCGCCTTCGAGCTCGAGTTCTACCTGATCGACCAGGAGAACGTGAACGGCCGCCCACAACCGCCGCGCTCGCCGATCTCCGGCAAACGCCCGCACTCGACACAGGTCTACCTGATCGACGATCTCGACGAATACGTCGACTGCCTCCAGGACATCCTGGAAGGTGCCAAGGAGCAAGGCATCCCGGCCGACGCCATCGTCAAGGAAAGTGCCCCGGCGCAGTTCGAAGTGAACCTGCACCACGTGGCCGACCCGATCAAGGCCTGCGACTACGCCGTACTGCTCAAGCGCCTGATCAAGAACATCGCCTACGACCATGAGATGGACACCACCTTCATGGCCAAGCCTTACCCCGGCCAGGCAGGCAACGGTTTGCACGTACACATTTCGATCCTGGACAAGGACGGCAAAAACATCTTTGCCAGCGAGGATCCCGAGCAGAACGCCGCATTGCGTCACGCGATCGGCGGTGTGCTGGAGACCCTACCCGCCCAGATGGCGTTCCTGTGCCCTAACGTCAACTCCTACCGTCGTTTCGGCGCACAGTTCTACGTGCCGAACTCGCCGTGCTGGGGCCTGGACAACCGCACCGTGGCGATTCGCGTGCCGA
The DNA here is from genome assembly GCF_046605395.1 of Pseudomonas sp. MPB23. Lineage (NCBI taxonomy): Bacteria > Pseudomonadati > Pseudomonadota > Gammaproteobacteria > Pseudomonadales > Pseudomonadaceae > Pseudomonas > Pseudomonas sp. MPB23. The sequence goes on from NZ_CP176771.1 coordinate 1,695,928, forward strand.
CCGGCGCGGCCGACTCCGTGCGTATCGAACACCGCGTGGCCGGTGCCGATGCCAACCCTTACCTGCTGATGGCTTCGGTCCTGGCGGGCGTGCACCACGGTCTGACCAACCAGATCGAACCGGGCGCACCGGTGGAAGGCAACAGCTACGAGCAGAACGAGCAGAGCCTGCCGAACAACCTGCGCGATGCCCTGCGCGAGTTGGACGACAGCGAGGTGATGGCCAAGTACATCGATCCTAAATACATCGATATCTTCGTCGCCTGTAAGGAAAGTGAGCTGGAAGAGTTCGAACACTCCATCTCCGACCTTGAGTACAACTGGTATCTGCATACCGTGTAAGCAGTGGTTGCACTGAAAAAACGCCGCCGGCCTTTGGTCTGTGGCGTTTTTTATGGGTTTATCCTGGTAGACCGAGTTGGCCTTATCGGGAGCAAGCCCCCTCCCACACTTGACTGCATTTCAAGGTTGGAACTCAGTCAAGTGTGGGAGGGGGCTTGCTCCCGATAGCGGCTTGGCAGACAACACCGGTTCCTGCTCATACAATGCCCGCTGCCTTGTAGGAGACTTCCATGACCACCCGCCCCGCCGCCCCTCGCAAACCCCGCGCCCGCAGCCAGGCCCGGATCGACGCGATCCTCGACGCCGCCCGCACCTTGCTGGCCGCCGAAGGCGTGGCCGGTTTGTCGATCTACAACGTGGCCGAGCGCGCACAGATTCCACCGTCCTCGGTGTATCACTTCTTCGCCAGCGTGCCGGCACTGCTGGAAGCCTTGACCGCGGACGTCCACGCCGCCTTCCGCGCCGCCATCCAGGCCCCCATCGACCATGAATCCCTCAAGCACTGGCGCGACCTGTCCTACATCGTCGAACAACGCATGCTCACTATCTACGAGCAAGACGCCGCCGCACGCCAGTTGATCCTGACTCAACATGGACTCACCGAAGTGACCCAGGCGGATCGCCAGCATGATCTGGAATTGGGTGATTTGATGCTGGAAGTGTTCAGTCGCCACTTTGAAGTGCCGAGCCTCCCGGCGGATGTGGATGTGTTCGCGTTGGCGCTGGAGTTGAGTGATCGCGTGTACGCACGCTCAGTGCATCAGCATGGGCTGATCACACCGCGCATGGCAGAGGAAGGGATGCGCGTGTTCGATGCGTATGTCGGGCTTTATTTACCGATGTATTTACCCAAGCGGTCCGCATCGGTCTGAGCGACCAATAACGCCAGGCTTCATGCGGGTCTAAAACCAGGCAGGCCATTGGCTGCACGCCAAGATTTGATTGTATGAGTAATACCCTCGGCTGAATTATCAGCACCTTCCTCGGGGTAATAAATAAGATCAGACCCCGCAGGGTGTTCGGTGATACGTTCAAACTCATCAAGTAAAGGATCTAAAACCTCATCTGGAGCACCTTTATTTGCCTTAAATATTTCCTGCATGAAGCTAATGAATTGATCTTCTGTATCTTCTGAAATACTCGATTTCATAGATCTATTTCCGATGAATATCAATGTGATTTTTTGGGGTTGTAACTCGCAGATTGTCTACCGAGCGCCGAATCAACCGCCACAGCTTTCCAAAACGCCTTCCTAAACGCATCAAAACTACCAAAGCTCTTCCCCCTCAGTTGATCCGCAATCCTCGTACCCAGCCCAGCCCCCGCACCCGCTAGCCAGAGTCCTTCTACGTCTTGCTCCTGCCTGTAACGACGCCCGGATCAAGCCGGACATTCATCACGATATATAGAGGTTTTTTCCCCGAATCGGCCGGAAAAAACAGGATGAAATCCCTGTAATCGATAACGGAGTTCGGCAGGTTGCAGGACTTGGCAAATACACACCCGATCGGTTCCGGAAGCGGCTCGGGGGGAGTCTTCACAGGCGAGATGAATTCACGAACGGAGTGACAAAAAAACCCCGACAGGCTTTCACCTTCGGGGCTTTGTACGCAGCATCGATCACAACTTGGCGATCGACACCTCGGTGGACTTCACAAAGGCAATCACTTCGCTGCCGATCACCAGTTCCAGCTCCTTGACCGAGCGGGTGGTGATCACGGAGGTGACGATGCCGGATGCGGTCTGTACGTCGATTTCCGAGAGTACGTCGCCTTCGACGATTTCCTTGATGGTGCCTTTGAATTGGTTACGCACGTTGATGGCTTTGATGGTCATGTCGTTCTTCCTTCATGGGACAAGTGAGTTATTGCGCCCAACGCAATTGCGTCGGCAGCGGTGAAACAGGTTCGGGTTCCGGCGGGGTGCCGGGCAGTGACAACACACGGTTGAGCACCTGCGCTTCCAGCGCGGCCAGGCGATGGGAGCCTCGGGCGCGTGGGCGCGGCAGGTCGACGATCAGGTCGAGGCCGACTTCGCCCTCTTCGATCAGGATCACCCGGTCGGCAATCGCCACGGCTTCGCTGACGTCGTGGGTCACCAGCAACACGGTGAAACCGTGCTTCTGCCAGAGGTTTTCGATCAGTTGCTGCATCTCGATGCGCGTCAGGGCATCCAGCGCCCCCAGCGGCTCGTCCAGCAGCAGCAGGCGCGGCTGGTGAATCAGCGCGCGGGCCAGTGCCACGCGCTGCTTCTGGCCACCGGACAGCGCCGCTGGCCACTCATCGGCACGCTCGGCCAGGCCGACCGCTTCCAGGGCTTCCAGCGCCTTGGGACGCCAGTTGCCCTTGAGGCCCAGGCCGACGTTGTCGATGATCTTTTTCCACGGCAGCAGACGCGCTTCCTGGAACATCAACCGCGTGTCTTCGATCGCTTCGCTCAAGGGCGCGGAACCGGCCAGCAGCTCACCGCCGCTGGCTTTGTCCAGCCCGGCCAACAGGCGCAGCAAGGTGCTTTTGCCGCAACCGCTGCGGCCGACCACCGCCACAAACTGGCCGGCAGGAATGTGCAGGTCGATGTCCTTGAGCACTTCCCGCGCACCAAAGGCCTTACGCAACTTGCGCACGACCAGCGGGATGCCTTTCAACAGGCGGGGAGGTTGTTGAGCGGTCATGCCGCACCTCCTTTGTTCACTTGATAAGCCGGGTGCCAGCGCAGCCACACGCGCTCCAATCCACGGGCGGCCAGATCGGCCAGCTTGCCGAGGATGGCGTACATGACAATGGCCAGTACCACCACGTCGGTTTGCAGGAATTCACGGGCGTTCATCGCCAGGTAACCGATACCGGAACTGGCCGAGATGGTTTCCGCCACGATCAGCGTCAGCCACATGAAGCCCAGGGCAAAGCGCACGCCCACCAGAATCGAAGGCAGCGCACCTGGCAGGATCACCTGGCGGAACAGGCTGAACCCGGAGAGGCCATAGCTGCGCGCCATTTCCACCAGCGCCGGGTCGACGTTGCGGATACCGTGATAGGTGTTGAGGTAGATCGGGAACAGCGTGCCGAGGGCGACCAGGAAAATCTTCGCGGTCTCGTCAATGCCGAACCACAGGATCACCAGCGGGATCAGCGCCAGGTGCGGCACGTTGCGGATCATCTGCACCGAGCTGTCCAGCAGGCGCTCGCCCCACTTCGACAAGCCGGTGATGAAACCCAGGGCCAGGCCGATGCTGCCACCGATCACAAAGCCCAGGCCGGCACGCCAGCCGCTGATGGCCAGGTGGGTCCAGATTTCACCGCTGACCACCAGATGGACCCCGGCTTCAATCACGGCACTGGGCGCCGGCAGGATGCGGGTCGACAACCAGCCTGCCGATACCGACAACTGCCACACCGCCAGCAATAGAATCGGCAGCACCCAGGGCGCCACGCGATGGCTCAACTGTTCAAGGTTCATGGCGGCGCCTCAGCTCTGTGACGCAGCTTTGGGAAGGATGTCGTTGGCGACCATCTCGCCGAACGGGCTGACGTAGCCGGCGCTTTTCGGCAGCTCGGGACGTTCGATGTCCAGATGGGGGAACAACAGTTCAGCGACCCGATACGACTCTTCCAGGTGCGGGTAGCCGGAGAAGATAAAGGTGTCGATGCCCAGCGCGGCGTATTCCTTGACCCGCGCCGCGACCGTCGGGCCATCGCCCACCAGCGCGGTCCCCGCACCGCCGCGCACCAGGCCGACGCCGGCCCACAGGTTGGGGCTGACCTCCAGGTTGTCGCGGTTGCCACCATGCAGGGCGGCCATGCGTTGCTGGCCGACCGAATCGAAGCGAGCCAGGGAAGCCTGGGCACGGGCGATGGTGTCGTCGTCCAGATGGGAGATCAGTTTGTCGGCGGCTTTCCAGGCTTCATCGTTGGTTTCGCGCACGATCACATGCAGGCGGATGCCGAAGCGCACGGTGCGCCCCAGTTTCGCGGCCTTGGCCCGTACCTGTTCGATCTTTTCCGCCACGGCAGCCGGCGGCTCGCCCCAGGTCAGCACCATATCCACCTGCTCGGCCGCCAGGTCCTGGGCGGCTTCGGAAGAACCGCCGAAGTACAGCGGCGGACGCGGTTGCTGGATCGGCGGATAGAGCAATTTGGCGCCTTTGACGCTGATGTGCTGGCCGTCGTAATCGACGGTTTCGCCTTCCAGCACGCGACGCCAGATGCGGGTGAATTCCACTGAGGCCTGATAGCGCTCTTCGTGGCTGAGAAACAAACCGTCGCCGGCCAATTCTTCCGGATCACCGCCCGTCACCAGGTTGAACAACGCCCGGCCGCCGGACAGGCGATCGAGGGTCGCGGCCTGACGCGCCGCCACCGTCGGGGAAATGATCCCGGGGCGCAGCGCGACGAGGAATTTCAAACGCTGGGTCACCGGGATCAGCGAGGCGGCCACCAGCCACGAGTCTTCGCAGGAGCGCCCAGTGGGGATCAGCACCCCGCCAAATCCCAGGCGATCAGCAGCCTGGGCCACTTGCTGCAAATAACCGTGGTCGACGGCGCGAGCGCCTTCAGCGGTGCCAAGGTAATGGCCGTCGCCGTGGGTAGGCAGGAACCAGAAAATAGTGAGGCTCATGGAGTTGTCTCCTGAAGAAGTCGGATTACGGCGCTTTGGCCACGGCGGCGGGTGGCGTCCAGATCACGTCCTTGATGCTCAAGGGTTTGGGGATCAATTTGAGTTGGTAGAAGGTGTCGGCGATTTTCTGCTGGGCGGCGACCACTTCCGGGGTCAGGAACAGCGCGCCGTAGCCCTGGCGTTTCACCGAGGTCAGGGTGATGTCTGCCGGCAGGCCGAGCAGCGGCGCGACTTGTTCGGTGACTTCCTGCGGGTTGGCCTTGGACCATTCGCCCACGGCGCGCACTTCTTCGATCAGCGCCTTGACCACTGCGGGGTGTTGTTCGGCGTAAGGTTTGGTGGCCAGGTAGAACTGATGGTTGTCGGCGATGCCGCTACCGTCACGCAGGGTGCGCGCCTGCAGTTGTTTCTCTGCCGCAGCCTGGTACGGGTCCCAGATCACCCAGGCGTCCACGCTGCCACGTTCGAACGCGGCACGCGCATCGGCGGGCGGCAGAAAGACGGTCTGCACGTCGGTGTATTTCAGACCGGCATCTTCCAGGGCACGCACCAGCAGGTAGTGCACGTTGGAGCCTTTGTTGAGCACGACTTTCTTGCCCTTGAGCTCGGCCACCGATTTGATCGGCGAATCTTTGGGTACCAGGATCGCTTCACTGGTCGGCGCGGGCGGTTCGTAGGCGACGTAGAGCAGGTCGGCACCCGCCGCCTGGGCGAACACCGGCGGGGTTTCGCCGGTGACGCCGAAGTCGATGGAGCCGACGTTCAGGCCTTCGAGCAATTGCGGGCCGCCGGGAAACTCGGTCCATTGCACCTGCACGCCCTGGGCGGCCAGGCGCTTTTCCAGGGTGCCCTTGGCCTTGAGCAGCACCAGGGTGCCGTATTTCTGATAGCCGATCCGCAGGGTTTCGGCGGCTTGGGCTTGAACAATGGCGCCGAAGGACACAGCCGCAGCAAACAGTGCGACCAGACCACGACGCAAGATGACAGTGCGCATGGCGCTCTCTCCAAATAGTGCGATGAGGGATTGGCTGCACCTGCTTGGCCGTTGGCGGCTGAGTAAGGTGAGTACTTCGTTGTAGCGGTAAGGCTTAAATGCTCCAGCGAGCACTCAATAAACGATCGTTCAATACATGGGGGTCCAGCGGTTTCGGGCGACGGACCATGGCGCTGTAGAGCGTCTCCAGGGCTTCGTGCAAACGGTGTTCGAGCACCGGCACCAGTTGCGCCTGGACACTGCCTTCGCCATAGGCGATCTGGCTGTCCTCGGCAAAAATCCCGTGGAGCAATTCCTGGGCCTTGAGCGCCGACAACACCGGCTTCAAGGCGTAGTCCACCGCCAGCATGTGGGCGATGCTGCCGCCGGTGGCGATGGGCAATACCACCTTGTGGGCCAGGGCGCGTTCGGGCAGCAGGTCGAGCACGGTTTTCAGCGCACCGGAGAACGAGGCCTTGTACACCGGCGTCGCGATGACCAGGCCATCGGCGTTGGCCACCTGTTGCAGCAGGTCGATGACCTTGGGGCTGTCGAAGCGCGCATGCAGCAAGTCTTCGGCCGGGAAGTCCCGTATCTGGTAACTCACCACTTCCACACCTTTGTCTTGCAACCACTGACGGGATTTATCCAACAAGACCCCGGAGCGGGAACGTTGGCTGGGACTGCCTCCAAGTGTTACGACCAGCATGCAGGTATTCCTTGAGCAAGTGTCGGCGGTTCGCTGTGCGGCGATGGCGCCAAGATGGAACAGACCTTATCAGCAGATTTATATATCTATAAATCTTATTTTTTCATTTGTTTATTCATTAAAAGAATATGCTGCCCACCAATCGCCAAGCGAAAAAAAAGGCCGTCGAAACGGCCTCAAAACCCCTGCTATGTGTACTTTGAAATGCGATCACCAGGTGGGAGGGGGCTTGCTCCCTCCCACATCGGTCCTGTTTCAACGGTTGGGTTGCGGTGTCAGCCGCAGATACGGCTTCACCGCCCGATACCCTTTGGGAAAGCGTTTCTTGATTTCTTCCTCGTCCTTGAGCGACGGCACGATCACCACTTCATCACCGTCCTGCCAGTTGGCGGGCGTGGCGACTTTGTAATGGTCGGTCAGCTGCAGCGAGTCGATCACCCGCAGGATTTCGTGGAAGTTGCGCCCGGTGCTGGCCGGGTAGGTGATGGTCAGGCGGATCTTCTTGTTCGGGTCGATCACGAACAAGGAACGTACGGTAAGGGTATCGCTGGCATTCGGATGGATCAGGTCGTAGAGGTCCGAGACCTTGCGGTCGGAATCGGCCAGGATCGGGAAGTTGACGACGGTGTGCTGGGTTTCGTTGATGTCTTCGATCCACTTGTGGTGCGAGTCCACCGGGTCCACCGACAGGGCAATGGCCTTGACGCCGCGCTTGGCGAATTCGTCCTTGAGCTTGGCGGTGAAACCCAGCTCGGTGGTGCATACCGGGGTGAAGTCCGCCGGGTGGGAAAACAACACACCCCAGCTATCACCCAGCCATTCGTGGAAACGAATCTTGCCGGCGCTGGAATCCTGTTCGAAGTCGGGGGCGATGTCGCCCAGTCTTAGGCTCATGGTGTGGCTCCTGATGAGTGCTTCAGGAACCCACTGTGCATCGGTCGCGGATATTTTAAAAAGAATAAATAAGGATTTATCTAGACGATAAAGGAATATTAAAAATGTGTTCACTGGACCGGGGAACAGGCGAGGGCCAACATTCGCTCCAAGGTTCGAGAAGGCCTTGAGACGCTGTAAAAGAGGGGTTCAGGAAGGGCTTGCGGGGGTTGAGCCCGACTTGAAAAGCAAGACACCCTGCCCGGCGTTGCGCCGGGCAGGGTTTACAGTCTTACAACAGCTTCACGCTACTAGAACAGTGGCAGGGTGTAGCTGACGATCAGACGGTTTTCGTCCTGGGAACGGGTGTTCGCCAGGTCGGTACGCCACATTGCGTTTTTCCAGGCAACGCCGAGGTTTTTCAGCGGGCCTTCTGGAATTACGTAGGCGAGCGTGATGTCACGTTCCCACTCGGATTGACCGGTAATTTCAGTGCGCGTAGCGGTAACGGTGTCGATATCGCTGCCCTTGAGGTAAACAACACCAGCCGTCAGGCCAGGTACGCCGACTGTAGCGAAGTCATAAGCGTAGCGAGCTTGCCAGGTACGCTCGCCGGCACGGGCGAACTTCTGGATCTGCATGTCAGTTGTCAGGTAAGCCGACGAACCGTCGCCCTGGTTCAACCAAGGGAAGTCGCTGCTGCCGTTGCTGACCTGATAACCACCACCGAAGGTGTGACCGGCAACGGTGTACAGGAACAGGCCGCTGTACAGGTTGTTGTCAACCTTGCCCTTACCGCTGTTAACACCACTGTAGTTACCGCTGGTGTAGTAAGCGGCGGTGTTGCCGTTCTTACCATCGTCAGAGCTGTTGAAATAACGCAGGTCAGACTTCAACACGCCCGGACCGATGGCCCAGTTGTGAGTCAGCCCCAGGAAGTGCTGCTTGTAGAAGTCTTCCAGATTGCCGTAGTAGTACTGGGCAGTCAGGTCCTTGGTGAGTTTGTAGTCACCACCAGCGTAGTAGAACTTATTGCTAAATTTGCCGGCGTTGTAGTTAGAACTAGCGTTGGCGCCCGCGATCGACAGGTTTTCGTTATTGCTGGAGTTACGACCCTTGGCCTTTTCGACCTGACCGGCAACCAGGGTCAGATCCTTGATGTCGTTGGTAGTGATCTGACCACCTTGGAACGTTTGTGGCAGCAGACGACCATCGTTGGTCACGATGACTGGCAACTTAGGCTGCAGGGTGCCCAGCTTCAATTCGGTTTTGGAGATCTTGACCTTGCCGGTCACGCCCAGGCTGGCAAAATCGTTAACGGCCGTATTGCCATCGCTTGGGAATACAGTACCGCCGGAAGCAGTGCCGGTGTAGTTACCGTGGTTTTCGCGGCTGGAGTCCAGACGTACGCCATACAGGCCGATCGCATCAACGCCAAACTGAACGGTACCTTGGGTGTAACCCGAGATGAAACGCAGATCGAAGCCTTGGCCCCATTCAGCGTTCTTGCTACGCGTGTTCGAGGTACCTGATGGCTGGCCATCGCGGTTATCGGTGTTGATGTAAAAGTTACGCGCACTCAGGGTGGCGTGGCTGTCTTCGATGAAACCGGCAGCGCCTGCTTGCTGGGCGATGACGCCCAAAGCTACAGCCAGTGCCAAGGTGGACTTCTTCATGTACCGCTCCTCTTACTTTCTAATTTTTGTATTTCTTTGGTCCCGGGTCTGACGCCCGCGATCCACAGATGCGCGATTAGCACCGCATAGTGACCGACAAGTCAATCGTAACCTTGTGTGTCTACTACCTTCGTCTAATCGCAGTTGATTTGGTCCTTGCAGGGTAATGAGTTTTTCATACACCCAAAAAGAATTATTTCATCCTTTTTCATACAATTTCGGAATAAGCCTTTGCATGCGTCAGGCACGCCAGAGTAGACGAGTCGTCGCATAAGCCAATTCCAAAAGGGTATTTGTTGTGCGCTTTTTAGATCTTTTAGGCTTGAGCGCTGCGTTATATACGTCAACCAAGACCAAAAAGGCGAGACCATCACGGCCAAACGCCCATCTTCCCGTCAATTTGTTACAGTTTTTGTATCGCTAATATTTCAAGGCGGCATCAAAACCGCCGGTGGAACCGTCTGCCAGCGAAAGCTTCGCGCAATTTAACCCTCTGCACCTTGATCATTCCGGCTCAAAGTCAAGAATTCTGAAACTGTCGCTGTGAGGATTGGGACACACACGCCCCAAAGGCTTGAGCGGCAACGTCATCGGCAGACAAGCCAGCGCCCACAGGAGCCGGCTCAATGGTGGGAGGGCAGGTGTTTACAGGGCCTTCTCGAAAATTTTCGAGTTACGCTGATAGTTGTACAGCGATGCCCGCGCCGAAGGCAGGCGATCCACACTGCTGGGCACAAAGCCGCGCTCGCGGAACCAGTGCGCCGTGCGCGTGGTGAGCACGAACAGCGTCTTCAAACCCTGCGCCCGGGCGCGGGCCTCGATGCGCTCGAGCAACTCATCGCCGCGCCTGCCGTGGCGGTACTCCGGGTTGACCGCCAGGCACGCCAGTTCCCCCGCGTCCGAATCGGCGATCTGATACAGCGCCGCGCAGGCGATGATCATGCCTTCGCGTTCGACCACGCTGAACTGTTCGATCTCGCGCTCCAGCACTTCCCGCGAACGGCGCACCAGGATGCCCTGCTCTTCCAGCGGGCTGATCAGGTCGAGCAAGCCGCCAACGTCTTCAATCGCCGCCTCGCGCACCAGCTCGAATTGCTCCTGGGCCACCAGCGTGCCGCCGCCGTCCCGGGTGAACAGTTCGGTGAGCAACGCACCGTCTTCGACATAGCTGACGATATGGCTGCGCCCTACTCCGCCACGGCACGCTTCGGCGGCGGCATCGAGCAATTCGGCCTGGTAGTTGCTGCCCAGGCGCTGCAGATGCGCCGGCACTTGCTGTGGACGCAATTCGCGCACCAAACGGCCATTTTCGTCGATCAGGCCGGGATCGGCGCCGAACAGCAGGAGCTTGTCGGCAGCCAGGTCGATGGCGGCGCGGGTGGCGACGTCTTCGCAGGCCAGGTTGAAGATCTCGCCGGTGGGCGAATAACCCAGGGGCGACAGCAGCACGATGGAGCGCTCGTCCAGCAGGCGGTTGATGCCCTTGCGGTCGACGCGGCGCACTTCGCCGGTGTGGTGGTAATCCACGCCTTCCAGCACACCGATCGGGCGTGCCGTGACCAGATTGCCGCTGGCTACGCGCAGGCGCGAGCCCTGCATCGGCGACGACGCCATGTCCATCGACAGGCGCGCTTCAATGGCAATACGCAGTTGGCCGACCGCGTCGATCACGCACTCCAGGGTCGCGGCATCGGTGATGCGCAGGCCCTTGTGGTAAACCGGGGTGAGGCCGCGCGCGTCAAGGCGCGCTTCGATCTGTGGGCGCGAACCGTGGACCAGCACCAGTCGCACGCCCAGGCTGTGGAGCAGCACCAGGTCGTGGACGATATTGCCGAAGTTCGGATGATCCACACCATCGCCGGGCAGCATGACCACAAAGGTGCAGTCCCGGTGAGCGTTGATGTAGGGCGAAGCGTGACGAAGCCAATTGACGTAATCGGGCATGGAACCTGGGCCTGTAATAAAAAGCAGCCGAAAAAGGATGAGTCGTGAAAACGCACAGCAGGCTGATGGTTATCGTCGGAACAGGCTTGGCGACACGCTCGCTCTCCTTATGTACGAATGGGTGGGGATCAAATTAGGCAGGTGTCAGGCAGTAATGCTCGATCAGCTCCCGCAATAGACGCACTGTAGGCGTCAAGCGTGACATTTCGAGGTGCTCGCCCGGCTGGTGAGCGCAGGCGATATCGCCAGGGCCAAGCACCAGGGTTTCGCACCCAAGGCGCTGAAGATAAGGCGCTTCGGTGCCAAACGCTACTGCTTCGGCACGATGACCGGTCAATCGTTCCGCGACCCGCACCAGCTCTGCGTCTTCGGCCTGCTCGAACGGCGGCACTTCGGCGAACAGCGGCGCATAGTCGATCTTCACCTTATGGCGCTCGGCCACCGGCTCGAGCTTCTGCCGGATCGCCGCGCGCAGCACCTGCGGGTCCATGCCGGGCAAGGGCCGCAGATCGAACTCCAGGGAACACTGGCCGCAGATGCGATTGGGGTTATCGCCGCCATGGATGCAGCCGAAATTCAGGGTCGGTTGCGGCACGCTGAACTGCGGGTTGCGGTATTCGCGCTGCCAGGCCAGACGCAGGCCGCGCAATTCACCGATGGCGTCGTGCATGGCTTCCAGGGCGCTGTGGCCCAGGCTCGGGTCCGACGAATGGCCACTGCGACCGAGGATGTCGATGCGTTCCATCATCACGCCTTTGTGCAGGCGGATCGGCTTGAGGCCGGTCGGCTCGCCGATCACCGCCGCGCGACCCAGCGGACGACCGGCAGCGGCCAGCGCACGGGCCCCGGACATCGAGCTTTCTTCATCGCAGGTGGCGAGGATCAGCAATGGCTGCTTGAACGGCTGATCCAACAACGGCAACACAGCTTCAATCGCCAAGGCGAAAAAGCCCTTCATGTCACAGCTGCCCAGCCCTACCCAGCGGCCGTCGATTTCCGTCAGCTTCAGCGGATCGGTCTTCCACAAGGCGGCGTCATACGGGACGGTATCGCTATGACCGGCCAGCACCAGGCCACCTGGGCCTGTGCCGAAGCTGGCGAGCAGATTGAATTTGCCGGGGCTGACGGGCTGGATGTCGATGGCGAAGCCCAGGTCGCCCAGCCAACTGGCGAGCAGGTCGATCACCGGGCGGTTGCTCTGGTCGAGAGACGCTTGGGTGCAACTGACCGACGGTGTGGCAATCAAGGCGGCGAATTGCTCTTTCATGGACGGTAACGGCATGCGCGGTCTCCCTACTTCCCGGATGAACCTCACTATAAAGGCATCGGTGCGACACAATAAACCGTTGCGGCGCGTTGCCGGGCTCAGTCCTGTACACTGCACGGCCTTGGCAGCCACTCTTTTTCCCGGCTGCACTCCCGATCCTGGATTTTCCGGCCATGCAGAAAGAAACCGAAATCAAGCTCCGCGTCAGCCGCGAAACACTCGCCGCGCTGCGTGAGCACCCGCTACTGAAAAAACGCAACAAAAGTGGCTGGGAACGCCGTGAGTTGATGAACCAATACTTCGACACCCCTGAGCGCGACCTGGCCAAAGCCAAAGTCGCCCTGCGCTTGCGCAAGGACGGTGACGACATTATCCAGACCCTCAAAACCCGTGGCCAAAGCGTCGCCGGCTTGTCGGAGCGCAACGAATACAATTGGGAATTGCCCAAAGCCAAGCTCGACGTGAAGAAACTCGACGGCGAATGCTGGCCCGAGGAACTCGCCGAGCTGGACAAAAAGACCCTCAAGCCGATCTTCACCACCGACTTCGTGCGCGAACGCGCCGAAATCGCCTGGGGCCGCGGCAAGGCCAAGGTGGTGATAGAAGCCGCCCTGGACCTGGGCCATGTCGTCGCCGGCAAGCAGAAAGAAGAAATCTGCGAACTGGAACTGGAACTGCGCGAAGGCGAACCCGCTGCCCTGCTGGAGCTGGCCGCCGAACTGGCCGCGACCCTGGCGCTGATGCCCTGTGACATCAGCAAGGCTGAGCGCGGTTACCGCCTCTACGACGCCAGCAGCTACTCCCTGAGCCTGCCGGCACCGCAACTGCACGCCGAAATGCCGCTGGACGACGCCTTCGCCGCGATCATGTGGCACCTGTTGGGCAGCAGCCAGCGCCTGGCCGAGCAATACCGTTTCAACGGCCACTGGCGCCTGTTGCAAGACTGGGTCGAAAACCTCGGCGAATTGCGCGCCTTGCTCGGCAGCCTCGGCCAGGCCGCGCCGCGTCAATCCACCAGCGAACTGCGCAGCGCACTCGATGCTCTGCTGGAAGACTGGCGCCCGCTGGTCCAGGCCGGTGACGACGATGAAGACATCCGCAAAGCGGCGCCGGAGCAATTCGCCGACGAATTGGCCGACGTGCGCTGGGGCCTGTTCTCACTGAACACTTCCCGCTGGTTGCTGAACCGCACCTGGGCCGCCGACCGCAACGTGCGCGGTAACCGTCAGGGTGCTGCGCAAATCACCAACTGGCTGCCGCGCCTGCTGGCCGACGATGCCGTCGCTCTGCAGTTGCAGCGTTACCAGCAGCAACCGGAAGACCTGGCCGAGCAACTGCCGCGTATCGAACGCATCCAGGCGTGGCTGCACCATGCACGTCAGGTGGTGGACATTCCGGAACTGGACCGTCTGTACGGCGAGCTGAACAAGCTGGCGCTTCTGGCCAACCAGCCGATCACCGACGAATCGTTGGATGCACGTATGCATCAGACGATTGCGGTGTATCAGAACCGTGCCTGGAAGACCCTGCTGCGCCTGTGACCTCGCTCTCGAAAGCAACCCCCTCCCACATTTGCAATGCATTCTAAATGTGGGAGGGGGCTTGCCCCCGATGAGGCCAGCCCGGTCAGCACAATACTGGCAGGCTGGTGGTGGACTTGATCTCCGACAAAGCCACGATCGAATTGACCTCCTGAATCCCCGGCACCATCGACAACTTCTCGAAGAAAAACCGCTCGTACGCCTCGATATCCGCAGTGACGATGCGCAGCAGAAAATCCACCGCGCCCATCAGCACATAACACTCCAACACTTCCGGAAAGCCACGAATCGCTTCGGTGAACTCCGCGAAATTGGAACGCCCGTGGGCGTTGAGTTTGACCTCGGCGAAAATCTGCGTATTGAGGCCGATCTTCTTGCGATCCAGCAGAGTGACCTGACCGCGAATCACGCCCTCTTCCTTGAGCCGCTGGATGCGTCGCCAGCACGGTGACTGGGACAACCCGACCTGCTCAGCGATCTGCGCGCTGGAGAGTGAGGCGTCCTCTTGCAGAAGAGCCAGGATGCGGCGGTCGTAGGCGTCCAACTCGCTTTGCATAGAAACACCTTAAAAATTGATTTTATTGAATTGAATGATTCGATTAATCGTCAATCAAGCTCATCTTAGATAAGAAATCTCCGCCAGCGAATGTAAAAATTTCTCCAGTCGAATCTGGAGAGTCAGCATGCACGCCGTCGAAACCAACCACCCAGCTACCCGCATCGATGCATGGGCCGTCAACAGCGCCCATTGCCAGGCCCATTACCAGATCGTCGCCGAGGCGGAGCCCGACGTGTTGTGCCGGGTGCTGAACTATTTCGCGCTGCAATCGCTCACGCCTGAGCAGGTCATGGTCAATCGTCAGGAAGACCTGCTGCACATCGATATCGTGATGGGGGGCCTGAGCTGGCATCGTGCCCAAGTGATCGGTGAAAAGATTCGAAACCTGATCAGCATCTGCGTAATGGACCTTTGGCCCGCTGACGCCGTGGGGCCTCAGGCGGTGGCGGCCGCCGCCCGGTAAAAGCCTGCAATACACGTGGGGAGGAAGATATTCAGGGGCTGGCTAGCCTGGGATTTACCCCCCGACGCCACCCAGGAATTTCTGCATGCCCACTGACCGACGATTGGAACTGCGTCCGCTGTTGCCGCCCTTGATCGACGCCGGGCTGATCAAGGCCGACATGGCCCAGCGTTTGTCGAGCCTACCGACCGACCCAGACCGGCATCCATTGGAATGCATCGCTGCCGAAGGCCCGTGCCTGGAAACCCTGACCCAGTGGCTGGCCCGGTACGCCGGGCAACCTTACCTGCGGATCGACCCGCTGAAAATCGAGGTGGCGAAGGTTGTGCCGCTGATGTCCTACGCATTCGCCCAACGCCACGCCATCCTTGCGGTCGCCGTGGACGCGCAGACCGTCACTGTCGCCAGCGCCCAGCCTTACGTCACCCGCTGGGAAGCCGGGCTTGCACAGGTGCTCAAGCGCTCGATCAAGCGGGTGGTGGCCAACCCCCAGGACATTGCACGCTGTATCGGCGAGTTCTACCGACTGGCGAAGTCTGTGATCGGCGCAGAGCAAAAGGCAGTGGCGCCCGGCCAATCCGACCTGCTCAACCTCGGCGCCAGCGACCAGGAGCCGGATGCCAACGACGCGCACATCGTCAATATCGTCGACTGGCTATTGCAGTACGCCTTCGGCCAGCGGGCCAGTGATATTCATGTCGAACCGTGCCGCGAACAGGGCCGTGTACGCTTTCGCATTGACGGGCTGTTGCACGACGTCTATCAGTTTCCACCCCAGGTCACGATGGCGGTGGTCAGCCGCCTGAAAAGCCTGGGCCGCATGAACGTCGCGGAAAAACGCAAACCCCAGGACGGCCGGGTCAAGACCAAAAGCCCGATGGGTGCGGAAGTCGAGCTGCGTCTTTCAACCTTGCCCACCGCCTTTGGCGAAAAGCTGGTGATGCGGATTTTCGACCCGCAGGTACTGCTCAAGGACTTCGACCAACTGGGGCTGTCCGACGAGGACCAGCAACGCTGGCGCGCCATGACTCGCCAAACCAGTGGCATCATCCTGGTGACCGGTCCGACCGGTTCAGGCAAGACCAGCACCCTCTACACCACACTCAAGCAACTGGCGTCACGGGAGGTCAACCTGTGCACCGTGGAAGACCCGATCGAGATGGTCGAGCCGGCCTTCAACCAGATGCAGGTGCAGCACGCTATCGACCTGACCTTTGCCAGAGGCATCCGCGCCCTGCTGCGCCAGGACCCGGACATCATCATGATCGGCGAAATCCGCGACCGGGAAACCGCCGAAATGGCGATCCAGGCCGCGCTGACCGGGCACTTGGTACTGTCGACCCTGCATACCAACGATGCCCCCGGCGCCATCAGTCGCCTGCAGGAACTGGGGATTGCTCATTATTTGATCAAGGCCACATTATTGGGCGTGATGGCGCAGCGTCTGGTACGACTGCTGTGTCCCGATTGCAAGCGCATGGCGGGGGATGCCCACGAAGCCATCGGGTGCGCGCAGTGCCGACACAGCGGTTACCGCGGTCGCGCCGGGGTCTACGAGATCATGACAGTGGACGAAGATCTCAAGGCGCTGATCATGCCCGGCGCCGACATACAGGCCCTGCGCCGCACGGCCATTGCCCGCGGCATGTGCAGCCTGCGCATGGCCGGCCTGCTAAAGGTCAAGGCGGGGCTGACCACGATGGCGGAGGTATTGAGGGTAACGCCTGGGGATTTAGAAACAAATGCTTTGTCAATTGGGCGGTGAAATCGCTCTTATTCGCGACAAGGCCGTTACAATCGGCCGAATGTCGTTTTACTGACACTTTCAGATAGGGAATCGCTATGCAGATCGGAACCGTACTGCTTCTTTTCGTGGGATTGGCCATCGCCATCCTGTTCATGGGTTTCAAGGTCGTGCCCCAGGGCTACCAATGGACGGTCGAGCGCTTCGGCCGCTACACCAACACCCTCAAGCCAGGCCTGAACATCATCATCCCGGTCATGGACCGAATCGGTCGCAAGATCAACGTGATGGAAAGCGTGCTGGATATCCCGCCGCAGGAAGTGATCACCGCCGACAACGCCACCGTGCAGATCGACGCAGTGTGCTTCTTCCAGGTGGTCAATACCGCGCAAGCCGCCTACGAGGTCAACAACCTCGAACACGCCATCCGCAACCTGCTGCAAACCAATATCCGTACCGTGCTCGGCTCCATGGAGCTGGACGCCATGCTCAGCCAACGTGACGGCATCAACGAAAAACTGCTGAAAACCGTCGACGAAGCCACAGCGCCCTGGGGCATCAAGATCACCCGCATCGAGATCAAGGATATCAGCCCACCCGCCGACCTGATGGCCGCCATGTCCGGCCAGATGAAGGCCGAGCGGATCAAGCGTGCGCAAATCCTCGAGGCCGAAGGTCTGCGCGCCTCGGCAATCCTGACCGCCGAAGGCAAGAAACAGGCGCAGATCCTTGAAGCCGAAGGCAGCCGTCAGGCGGCTTTCCTGGAGTCCGAAGCCCGCGAGCGTCAGGCCGAAGCCGAAGCCCGTGCCACTCAGGTGGTGTCGGAAGCTATCGCGTCAGGCAACGTGCAGGCGGTCAACTATTTCGTCGCACAAAAATACATCGACGCCCTGGGCAAGCTGGCGTCGGCCAACAACAGCAAGGTCATCCTGATGCCGCTGGAAGCCAGCCAGGTGATCGGTGCGGTCGGCGGTATCGGCGAGATCGTCAAGGCCACGTTCGATAGCAAGAAAGGCTGAGGCCACCATCATGTGGGATTTCCTGCAGCATTTGTCATTCTGGGATTGGCTGGCGCTGGGCACGGTGCTGTTGATACTTGAGGTATTCGGCGCTGGTGGTTACCTGCTGTGGATGGGTATTGCAGCGGCCGCCGTGGGCGTGATCACGTTTCTGTTCCCACACCTGGGGATGGAATGGCAACTGCTGTTGTTTGCCGTGCTGTCGATACTGACGGCGGTGTATTGGTGGAAACGCCAACGCAGCAGCGCCAAAGCCAGTGACCAACCGGGCCTGAACGAACGGGGCTCGGAGCTGATCGGCCGCACTTTTGTGGTCCATCAGGCGATTGTCGATGGCCGAGGGAAGGTAAAAGTCGGGGATGGCGTGTGGATGGTCACCGGCCCGGACACACCCGTAGGTGCTCATGTACGGGTGGTCGGTCAGGACGGTGCGGTGCTGAAGGTAGAAACTGTTTAGTCAGAGAGGGAACTCGGCTGGGCTAACGGCAATCATAATGTACAGATACCCCACCCGGAGTCACCCATCATGCGTCTCAAATATGCTGTCGCAACCCTCGCTGTGCTTTCCCTCCCTGTCGGCTCAGCCATGGCCGACACTTTCTGGCGCAATGTCATCTCTTCAGGCGCCACTACCGGTTCGACGTACCTGACCTTCAAGGACCACAAGCTGGTAGTCGCCGCTCAAGACGACGCCGGCAGCTTTGTTGCCAGCGACGGCGGCATCCGTGGTCCGTACCTGGAAGCGGCCATGCAAAAAGTCCGCGCCGACAATCCTGGCCTGCAAGCCACGGATATGGAACTGGCCAACGCCATCCTTGCGAAAAACGCTGTCACCGAGTGATGCCCTCACTCTGAAAAATGCCGCTCTCGAAGCGGCATTTTTTTGTCCCCACGCTGACGATTCATTCACAGGCGACAGGCTATATTCAGTAGAACCGTGCAACCATGCCAGTACTGATACCTTGCTTACTCATCGCCAATCTGAAACGGATGCCTTCGTCGTTATGAGCCAACAGCCCTTTCTGCCGTTTTCCAAACCTACCATCGACGAAGCCACCATCGCGGCGGTCGGCGATGTACTGCGCTCGGGCTGGATCACCAGCGGGCCGAAAGTGCAGGCATTCGAGGCGCAGTTGTCGGAATATTTTGGCGGTCGACCGGTGCGTACCTTCAACTCGGGCACCTGCACCATGGAGATTGCCTTGCGCATTGCCGGTATCGGGCCGGGCGATGAAGTCATCACCACGCCGATCTCCTGGGTCGCCACGGCCAACGTGATCCTGGAAGTGGGTGCCACGCCGGTGTTCGCGGATATCGATCCGGTCACCCGCAATATCGATCTTGCCCAAGTGGAGGCCGCGATCACGCCACGCACCAAGGCAATCATTCCGGTCTACCTGGCTGGCCTGCCCGTGGATATGCCGATGCTGTATGCGCTGGCCAACAAGTACAACCTGCGCATCGTCGAAGACGCCGCACAAGCGCTGGGATCCAACTGGGACGGTGAGCGAATCGGCTCCACCGGCGATTTTGTGTCGTTCAGCTTTCAGGCCAACAAGAACATCACCTCATCCGAGGGCGGCTGCCTGGTACTGAACAATGCCGAAGAAGCGCGCCTGGCGGAAAAATACCGCCTGCAGGGCGTGACCCGCACCGGCTTCGACGGCCTGGACGTGGATGTGCTGGGGGGCAAGTTCAACATGACCGATATTGCCGCCGCCATCGGACTGGGACAGTTTGCCCATATCGAGAAGATCACTGCCCACCGCCGCCGTCTGGCGCAGCACTACTTCAAGTGCTTCGGCAGCGACTTCGAGGAAAAATACGGTGCGCAACTGCCGCCGGCGGATTTCGAAAACAGCAACTGGCACCTGTTCCAACTGGTGCTGCCGGAGCGTCAGGACGGCCTGCCCGCCCGCGCCACTTTCATGGAGCAGATGCAGGCCCACGGTGTAGGCATTGGCTATCACTACCCGCCGATCCACCTACTTAGCCTGTATCGGGCGCAGGGGTTCAAGGAAGGCATGTTCCCAGTGGCGGAAAAGGTAGGACGTTTGATCGTGTCGTTGCCGATGTTTACGGCAATGACGTTAGCGGATGTCGAACGGTCGGTTGCGGCGGTAAAAGCGGTGCTGCAACGCTGAAAGCGTATTGCAGGAGCCGGATGCCCGGCTCCTGCAACAGGATCACTCGCGGATAAGGAACGCTTCGTAGCCAGCAGCATCCAACAACGTGTCCAGGTCAGCCGGGTTAGCGGGCTTGAGCTTGAAGATCCAGGCGCCATAAGGGTCAGAGTTCAACAGCTCAGAGTTCGCGCTCAGCTCCTCGTTGACGGCAATGACCTCGCCAGCCACCGGGGCGTAGATGTCCGAAGCAGCCTTCACCGATTCGACTACGCCAGCCTCGCCTTCGGCGGCAAATATGGCGCCCACTTCAGCCAACTCAACAAACACCACATCCCCCAAGGCTTCCTGGGCATGGTCGGAGATGCCGACGGTCACGGTGCCGTCAGCTTCCAGACGGGCCCATTCATGACTCTTGGCAAAACGCAGGTCGGCCGGGATATTGCTCATAGTCTGTGTCCTCAAGAAGAAATGTCAGCGGCCTTTGGCCTGCCGGAAATAGTTAGATCAAGGTTTTTCCATGGCGCACGAAGGTCGGTTTGACCACTCGAACCGGGTACCACTTGCCGCGGATTTCCACTTCGGCCCGATCGGCAGTCGCCGACGGTACACGCGCCAGGGCAATGGATTTGCTCAGCGTAGGAGAGAAACTACCACTGGTGATCTCCCCTTCGCCAACATTGGCGATACGAACCACCTGATGCGCACGTAAAACCCCGCGTTCTTCCAGCACCAATCCCACCAGTTTGGACTGCACACCCGCCGCCAGCTCGGCTTCCAGCGCCCCACGGCCGATGAAGTTGCGCCCGGCAGGCTCCCAGGCAATGCTCCAAGCCATGTTGGCCGCCAGCGGCGAAACGTCCTGGCGGATATCCTGGCCGTACAGGTTCATGCCGGCCTCCAGGCGCAAGGTATCGCGGGCACCGAGGCCGATGGGTGAAATACCTGCACCTACCAGGTCGTTGAAAAAACCCGGCGCCTGGTTGGCAGGCAGGACAATTTCCAGGCCATCTTCACCGGTGTAACCGGTCCGGGCGATAAACCAGTCGCCATCGGCCTGGCCTTCAAAGGGCTTGAGCTGATGAATAAGCGTGGCACGAGACTGAGTGACCAGCTCGGCAATTTTTTGCCGGGCGTGGGGGCCTTGAATCGCCAGCATGGCCAGCTCGGGGCGTTCAAGCAGTTGCACCTGATAGTCGCCCAGTTGCGCGTGCATCCAGGCCATGTCCTGGTCACGGGTGGCGGCATTGACCACCAACCGGTAACCGGTTTCGGTACGGTAGACGATCATGTCGTCCACCACACCGCCCTGCTCGTTGAGCATGGCGCTGTATAACGCACGGCCGCAGCCATCCAAACGGTCGACGTCATTGGCCAGCAGGTGCTGGAGCCATTCCTTGGCCTGGGGGCCTGAGATATCGATCACGGTCATATGCGATACATCGAACACCCCGCAGTCGCGTCGCACCTGATGGTGCTCTTCAACTTGCGAGCCGTAGTGCAGAGGCATATCCCAACCGCCAAAATCGACCATTTTCGCGCCGAGGGCGAGATGCAGGTCATACAGAGGCGTACGCTGTCCCATGGGTTTCTCCTTCCGGGCTTGGCGAAGGTGCGCAGAGTTGCCGTTCGTGCTGAATGCCTTGAGTTACAAGGCCCGCAGCGACGCACAGCGACTCGATCCGAAAGACGGGCTGCACCGAATGCCGCGCATTGTAGCCTCAAGCTGTAGGACTGGCACCTAGCCGATTTGACGGGCAGAGCGTCGGATCAGCCCGATGACCGGTAGCAGGCCCACCAACACCAGGGTCAAGGCCGGTAATGACGCTCGCGCCCATTCCCCCTCGCTGGTCATTTCAAAAATCCGCACCGCCAGGGTGTCCCAGCCAAACGGGCGCATCAGCAGGGTCGCGGGCATTTCCTTGAGCACATCGACGAACACCAGCAGCGCAGCGCTCAGCGTCCCGGGCAGCAATAACGGCAGATACACTTTGCAAAACAGTCGTGGACCGCTCACCCCAAGACTGCGTGCCGCTTCCGGCAAGGAGGGCCGGATGCGCGCCAGGCTGTTTTCCAGCGGGCCATAGGCCACGGCCAGGAAACGCACCAGATACGCCAGCACTAGCGCCGACAGGCTGCCCAGCAGCAAGGGTTTTCCCGCGCCGCCCAACCAGTCGGACAACGGCACCACCAGTTCGCGGTCGAGATAGCTGAATGCCAACATGATCGACACCGCGAGCACCGAGCCCGGCAAGGCGTACCCGACGTTGGCCAGGCTGATGCCGGAGCGAATCGCTCGGGTCGGCGCCAGGCGTTTGGCGAAGGCCAGCAGCATCGCCACGCTGACGGTGATCAGCGCCGCGATCCCCCCCAGGTAGAGGGTGTGGACGATCAGGCCCGAATAGCGCTCATCCAGGTCGAACCGTCCGCGCTGCCAGAACCAGGCGACCAATTGCAACATCGGAATGACAAAGGCACAGGCAAATACCAATCCACACCAACTGCTGGCTGCCGCCGCCTTGAAACCGCGCAGGTGATACAGGGCTTTGCCTCGTGGCCTTTCGTTACTGGGTCGGCTGGCACCCCGGGCGCGCCGTTCGCCGTAGAGCACCAGCATGACCAACAACAGCAACAGGCTGGCCAACTGTGCCGCGCTGGACAGGCTGAAAAAGCCATACCAGGTCTTGTAGATGGCGGTGGTGAAGGTATCGAAGTTGAACACTGAGACCGCGCCGAAATCCGCCAGGGTTTCCATCAACGCCAGGGCCACGCCCGCGCCAATCGCCGGTCGCGCCATGGGCAGCGCCACGCGCCAGAACGCTTGCCAGGGTGACTGTCCCAACACCCGCGCGGCTTCCATCAAGCCTTTGCCCTGGGACAGGAACGCAGTGCGTGCCAGCAGGTAGACGTAGGGGTAGAACACCAGCACCAACACGATGATCACGCCGCCGGTGGAGCGCACCCGTGGCAAACGCAGCCCTGTGCCAAACCCGTCGCGCAGCAGGGTTTGCACCGGGCCGGCGAAATCCAGCAGCCCCACAAATACAAAGGCCAGCACATAGGCAGGAATCGCGAAGGGCAGCATCAACGCCCAGTCGAGCCAGCGCCGTCCGGGGAACTCACAGAGGCTCGTGAGCCAGGCCAGGCTCACGCCCAGCAGCGTGACGCCGATACCGACGCCCAGCACCAGGGTCAGGGTGTTACCCAGCAGGCGCGGCATCTGAGTGTCCCAGAGGTGGGACCAGATTTGCGTGTCAATGCTTTGCCAGGACAGCACCAGCACGCTCAGCGGCAGTAGCACCAGGGCGGCGACGGTGAAGACCGGCAGGTACCAGCGACGTTGAGCGGGGTGGGCCAAGAGCAAGTTCCCGGGGAATGGGTGATCTACAGACAGACACAAAACAATGCGGGAGAGGGCTTGCTCCCGATGGAGCCATGCCCGTCACCTCATCAGTGACTGACCGACCGCCATCGGGAGCAAGCGCCCTCCCACATATACATTCAGTTCCAGCCGGCCCGATCCATCAAGCGAATCGCCTCGGCCTGACGCTTGCCTGCCACTTCCACCGGCAAGGTATCGGCCACGAACTTGCCCCAGCTCGCCACTTCAGCCGATGGCGGTACCGCCGGGTTGGCCGGGAATTCCTGGTTCACGTCGGCAAAGATCTTCTGCGCCTCCGGCGTGGTCATCCACTCCACCAGTGCCTTGGCGGCTTGCGGGTGCGGCGCGTACTTGGTCAGGCCAATGCCCGAGAGGTTCACATGCACGCCGCGGTCGCCCTGGTTTGGCCAGAACAGCTTCACCGCCAGGTCCGGTTTCTGCTTGTGCAGGCGACCGTAGTAATACGTATTGACGATACCGACGTCGCATTGCCCGGCGTTGATCGCTTCCAGGACGGCGATGTCGTCGGAGAATACATCGGTGGACAGGTTGCTGACCCAGCCCTTGACGATGGCTTCGGTCTTGGCCTCGCCATGGGTCTCGATCAGGGTGGCGGTCAGCGACTGGTTGTAGACCTTTTTCGCCGTGCGCAGGCACAGGCGGCCTTCCCATTGTTTGTCGGCCAGGGCTTCGTAGGTGGTCAGCTCACCCGGTTTTACCCGGTCGGTGGAATAGGCGATGGTCCGCGCGCGCAGGCTCAAGCCGGTCCAGGCGTGCTTTGAAGAGCGGTATTGCAGAGGGATGTTCTTGTCGATCACGTCAGAGGTGAACGGCTGCAGGATGCCCATCTGCTCGGCCTGCCAGAGATTGCCGGCGTCGACGGTGAGCAGCAAGTCGGCGGTGGCGTTTTCGCCCTCGGCCTTGATGCGCTGCATCAGCGGGGCTTCCTTGTCGGTGATGAACTTCACCTGTACGCCGGTCTTTTGGGTGTAGGCGTCGAACACGGGCTTGATCAGTTCATCGATGCGCGAGGAGTAGACCACGACTTCGTCGGCCGCCTGCACGGTGGTGGTGCCGATCAGGGTGAGTGCCAGGGCAGTCAGAAGGCGTTTGGATGCCGACATGGGGGGCGGTCTCTCATATGCAAATTGAAGGCAAATGATAGGGACTCACATTTAGCATCTCAATCAAACACTCAGCGGAGGCGTTACCAGATGTTGCAAACCACACCCCCCCGTAGGGGCGAGCTCGCTCCAGGGGGTGTGTTTCAGAATTTGGCCAGTTCCGGCAGATCGCCCGTCAGGCCGAGGGCCTGGCGAACGAAGATGGCCTTCGCTTCGGGCATCTGGTCGACCAGCTTCAAGCCCGCATTGCGCAACCAGCGCAATGGCAATTGATCGGCCTGGAACAAGCGCTCGAAGCCCTCCATCGCCGCCATCAGCGCCAGGTTATGCGGCATGCGCCGGCGCTCGTAACGGCTCAGCACTTTCAAGTCCGCCAGGCGCTCGCCACGCTCGGTGGCCGACAACAGCACCTCGGCCAGCACCGCGGCGTCGAGAAAGCCCAGGTTCACGCCCTGTCCCGCCAATGGATGGATCACGTGGGCGGCATCGCCGATCAGTGCCAGGCCCTCGGCCACATAGCGCTTGGCGTGGCGCTGGCGCAAGGGCACGCAAACGCGCGGGTCAGCGCTGACCACGGTGCCCAGGCGCCCTTCGAACGCACGTTCCAGTTCACGACAGAAGCGTTCATCGTCCAGCGCCATCAGGCGTGCGGATTCAGCCGGCGTGGTCGACCAGACGATCGAACACCAATCCTCCTGGCCATCGCGCACCAGCGGCAAAAACGCCAGCGGACCCGTGTCGGTAAAGCGTTGCCACGCCGTCCGCTGGTGCGGCTGGCTGCTGCGCACGCTGGTGACGATGGCGTTATGCAGGTAATCCCATTCGCGCGTTGCGGTGCCGGTCAGGCGGCGCACGGCGGAGTTGGCGCCATCGGCGGCCACCACCAGCGGCGCGCGCAACTTGCGGCCATCGGCCAGGGTCAGCAGCCAGTCATCGCCGGAGCGACGCATCTGCTCCAGGCGTGCATTGGCCAAAAGGCCCAGGTCGCAGTCGTGCAGACGGTCGAGCAAGGCATCCTGGACCACACGGTTCTCGACGATATGCCCCAGCACCTCGGCATGCACGCTGGCCGCCGAAAAGTGGATCTGCCCGGTGCCGCTGCCGTCCCACACTTGCATCTCGCCGTAAGGACTGGCGCGCCGTGCGACGATGCCATCCCACACGCCCAGACGCTCCAGGATGCGCTGGCTGGCGGCGGACAAGGCGCTCACCCGTGGCTCGAAGGCGGCCTCGGGGTCGAACGGCTTGACGCTGAGCGCGCTGCCGTCGAGCAGCAGCACTTGCAGGCCACTGCCCTGCAACGCCAGCGCCAGGGCGCTTCCGACCATTCCGGCCCCGACAATCAGCACATCTGCGCGCATGTCCATGCTTTAAGCCTGTCTCGCTGGCGGCTTGCGCCGCACGTAAAGGGTTTTGTCGACCCGCGCCACCAGGGTGCCGGAGCCGTCATGAATCTGGACCTTGAGGTGGGGCAAGTACTTCTCGCCACCTTCGGTCTGTCGACGCACCTCATCGAGCAAGGCGTCGTCGATGGAAAATTCGGCGTACACCGGGCCCTTGCCCGGCGAGACGAAATCGATGCTGGCGGCCTTGTCCCAGACAATGTAGTCGCGGCCCAGGTTCTCCATCAGCATCAACATGTAGAACGGGTCGACCATCGAATACAGGCTGCCGCCGAATTGCGTGCCGACGTAATTGCGGTTGTACCAACCGAGGCCCATGCGCACTTTGACATGGCGAAAATCGGCGCTCAGATGCTGCACGCTGATGCCCGCGCCCAGATAAGGTGGGTACAGGGTCATGATCCAACGCAATAACCGCGCCTTGCCCAGACGCGCGATCAACCATTTACGCATCGGGACGCGTGCCCAGGCCCATGGCCTGACGGGCGAACCAGCGCTTGGCCGGCGGTAACAGGTCCAGGCCCAGCAAACCCATGTTGCGGCCCAAGGCCACCAACGGTTGGGCACTGCCGAACAGCCGCGTGACCTGGTCGGAGAAACCCACGGTCAGCTTCTGGTCCATCCGCTGGCGCTCGCGATAGCCTTGCAAGGTCGCCAGGTCACCCGGTACCGCCGGCCCGGCCAGCAAGGCCTCGGCCAAGGCACTTGCGTCGCGCAGGGACAGGTTGAAGCCCTGCCCGGCAATCGGGTGCAGGCTGTGGGCAGCGTTGCCGAGGATGGCCAGGTGCGAGCGCACTTGCTCTTCGGCTTCCACCAGGCTCAACGGGTACAGATGACGGGCGCCCACTTGCTTCAAGGTACCCAGGCGATAGCCGAACACGCCCTGCAATTCACTCAAAAAGCTGCGTTCATCGAGCGCGGCCAGACGTTGAGCGTCCATGCCGACACGGGTCCAGACCAGCGCGCAGCGGTTGTCCGGCAGCGGCAGCAAGGCCATCGGCCCGTCGTCGGTGAAGCGCTCGAAGGCTTCGCCATTGTGGGCTTCGCTGGGGGTGATGTTGGCGATCAGCGCGCTCTGGTTGTAGGGACGGGTTTTCACACCGATGCCCAGTTGCTCGCGCAAACCGGAACGACCGCCATCGGCCAGCACCGCAAGGTCGCACTCGAGTACAGTTTCGTCGTTGAGGGTCAGGCGATAGCCATCCGGCAGCGGTTCCATGCGTGTGACTTCCGCCGGGCAACGCCAACTGACCACATCGCGGTCCAATCCCTGCCACAGACATTGGCCGAGCCAGGCGTTTTCCACCACATAACCGAGGGCCGGCACCCCTTCTTCCATCGCCGAAAGGCGCGCGGTGGAGAAACGCCCCCGGTCCGACACATGGATCTGCTTGATCGGCTCGGCACGGCGGGAAATGTCCTGCCAGATGCCCAGTCGCTGATAAATCTGACGAGCCCCGTAGGACAACGCCGACGACCGCGCATCGTAGCTCGGCTGGTAGCTGTCGCCCGGTGCGAACGGTTCGATCAGGACAATCTTCCAGCCGAGCTCCTTGGCGCCGGCCTGCAACGCCAGCGCCAGGCTGGCACCCACCAGGCCGCCGCCGATGATCGCCAGGTTGACCCGGCTCATCGGGCTGCCGCCATCAGCGCTTCAATCTCAGCGACCGCCTTGGGCACGCCGCCAGTCAGGATTTCACAGCCTTGCTTGGTCACCACCACGTCGTCCTCGATGCGTACGCCAATGCCACGCCATTTCTTTGCCACGTTCTGGTTGTCCGGCGAAATATAGATGCCCGGTTCCACGGTCAGCGCCATGCCGACTTCCAGCACGCGCCATTCACCACCCACTTTGTACTCGCCCACATCATGCACATCCATCCCCAGCCAATGGCCGGCGCGGTGCATATAGAAAGGCTTGTAGGCTTCGCTGGCGATCAACTCGTCAACGTCGCCCTGCAACAACCCCAGCCTGACCAGCCCGGCGGTGATCACCTGGACGGTCGCCTCGTGGGCCTGGTTCCAATGCTTGTTCGGCGCGATCTCGGCAAAGGCGGCTTCCTGGGAGGCCAGCACGATTTCATAGATCGCCTTCTGTTCCGGCGAAAACTTGCCGTTGACCGGCCAGGTGCGAGTGATGTCGCTGGCGTAGCAGTCGATTTCGCAACCGGCATCGATCAGCACCAGGTCGCCGTCCTTGAGCAGCGCGTCATTCTGCTGGTAATGCAGGATGCAACTGTTGCGCCCGGCGGCGACGATGGAGCCATAGGCCGGCATCTTCGCGCCGCCTTTGCGGAACTCGTAATCCAGTTCGGCTTCCAGGCTGAACTCGTGCAAACCGGCGCGACTGGCCTGCATCGCGCGCACGTGGGCCGCGCAGGAAATGCGTGCGGCCTCGCGCATCACCTTCACTTCCGCCGCCGATTTATACAGGCGCATGTCGTGGAGCAGATGATCCAGGGCAACGAATTCGTTCGGTGGCTGGGCGCCCAGGTGCGCTTTGGAGCGGATAACGTTGATCCACTCCATCAGGTGCCGGTCGAATTCGGCATTGCTGCCCATGGCCGAATACACCCGGTCACGGCCTTCGATCAGGCCGGGCAGGATGTCGTCGATATCGGTGATGGGGAAGGCATCGTCGGCGCCAAAGTCACGCACGGCGCCTTCGGTACCGGCGCGCAGGCCGTCCCACAATTCGCGCTCGGCATTGCGTTCGCGGCAGAACAGCACGTATTCGCCGTGCTGGCGACCGGGCATCAGCACGATCACCGCTTCAGGCTCGGGGAAGCCGCTCAGGTACTGGAAGTCGCTGTCCTGGCGATAGACATGCTCGACATCGCGATTGCGGATCGCCACGGCGGCGGCCGGCAGAATGGCGATGCTATTGGGGACCATCTGCGCCATGAGCGCCTTGCGGCGCCGGGTGTATTCCGCTTTCGGGATATGGATCATGGGCAGATGGGCTTCCTTTCTTAGTGCAGTGACGGCCTTAGTGCAACGATGGCTTGGCCGCAACCGGCTCAGCAGACTTCTTGGTCTCGGTGAACAGCAGCAGCGGCGCGACGCGCAGGTATTCCATGACTTCCATGTAGTCGCCTTCGCCGTCCTCGGATTCTTCCAGGGCGTCTTGCACCTGGGAGATGGCGGCCAGGTCCTGCAGCACTTCCTTGGCGTCGGTGCTCAGTTCCAGGCCGCCGGCGTTCACCCCAAAGCCATGGAGGAAGCCCTGGCACCATTGACCCAGCGCGGCAGCACGCTCGGTGAGCGGCGCATCGTCGGTGGGCAGCAGCAGGACCACGGTGACGTCATCACCGGTCAGCTCGCCCTTGACCATTTCCTGCAGGCCGATCAGTGCATTACGCACGTTATCTTCTGGTTCTTTTTCCAGAAGCTCGGCCACATCGGCCAGCCAGTTGTCGGCATCAAAGCCAACGCCGGTGCAACTGCGGCCCAGCAGCACGCCGTGCAGTTCGGCAGGCGAGCAAGGATGACCGCTGGTGCTCAGCAGTTTGGAAAAAGCATCGTACGGGGAGTTCTGAATAGGCATGGTGAGCTAGGCGCCAGACGGCGCAATGTCTAGAATGGAGCGCTGTATCCTAGCACCGGCAGACGTACCAAGACTATCAAGGGCGTCAGATCGTTTATCCTGCAGTTGCCATTCATCAGACAAATCCAGTGGAACCCAATGGAAGACACCGACCTGCAAGCGCTGATGGCCAGACTCGAATTGCTAATTACTCGGGTCGAGCAACTTAAGAGTCAAAATGGACTCCTATTAGCTCAGGAAAAGACCTGGCGCGAGGAACGCGCTCACCTCATTGAAAAAAACGAAATCGCCCGGCGTAAGGTCGAGTCGATGATTTCGCGCCTGAAGGCCCTGGAGCAAGACTCATGAGTTCAAGCAATAGCGTCACCGTGCAAATCCTCGATAAAGAATACTCGATCATCTGCCCCCCCGAAGAGCGCAACAACCTGGTGAGCGCCGCCCGCTACCTCGACGGCAAGATGCGTGAAATCCGCAGCAGCGGCAAAGTGATCGGCGCCGATCGCATCGCCGTGATGGCCGCCCTGAATATCACCCACGATCTGCTGCATAAGCAGGAACGCCCTGACGTGCAGGCCAGCGGCTCGACGCGTGAGCAGGTACGTGACCTACTGGAGCGCGTGGACCTGGCACTGGCCAACGATTCCGACACATCCAAAGGCTGATTGCTATGCCCGTTTAAGGTATACTCGCCCCACTCCCTGGCGTGCTTGCCAGTCGGCGATGTCCCGGAGCCGATTCGCACTACCCTGGAAGTTGCACGTTGGGCTGGTGTGCATGTCCGCTAGACGGAAAGCCTTAAAGCCTACTGCATCTTCCACCTTGAACTTTCGGGTTCAAGGGCTGAGTCGACAGCGGCTCTGTCGGGGAGCCTGAATTCCAAACTCAATGCCAGTCTTAAGGACTGGCATTGTTTTATGAGCCGAAAAACCATGACCGAACCTGCGCCGCTTTCCCGTCCGCAACTTCGACGCATGTTGCGCAACGCCCGACGCACCCTCACGCCGAGCGAGCAGCGCCGGGCCGCCCTTGGCCTGTATCGGCAACTGGCACAGCATCCGCTGTTTCGCCGGGCCAAACACATCGCTTTATATCTACCGACGGACGGTGAAATCGATCCGCGCCTGCTGCTGCGCGCAGCACAGCGCCGGGGCAAGGTCACTTACCTGCCGGTGCTCAGCGCCTGGCCGCGGACCAAGATGGTGTTCCAGCGCGTGGAGCCCGCAGAAAAACTGCGGCCCAACCGTTTTCGCATTTTGGAACCACGCGTGACCGTCAGCCGGCAACGCAAGGTGTGGACCCTGGACCTGGTATTGCTGCCATTGGTGGGGTTCGATGAAGCTGGCGGCCGACTGGGCATGGGCGGCGGATTCTATGACCGTAGCCTGGCTTACCTGGCGCGCCGCCAACGCTGGCGCAAGCCAACACTATTGGGACTGGCCCATGAGTGTCAGAAAGTCGAACGGCTGGTACAGGCGAGCTGGGATGTGCCGTTGGCGGGCACCGTCACTGACAAGAGATGGTATATCGCGCAGACGCCACTGGAATCAGCGGCGCCTTGAAGAAGGGTCAACGCTTGAACGGCTGCGGCGGCTGCTGAGCCATCTCCACGGGGGCATCGGTCTTGTTCGACCACAGGCTTTGCGCATACCCGGTGGTGACCACACCCAGACCAAACAAAATCACCAAAATCCATAGTAAATCCGGTTTACGTTGCATCGATTGCCCCCCTTCAGGCACCTCGTACACGATGACAACAACGTTCCAAAGTAGTCCGTTGCAGCTGCGTCAAGCTTAAAATCCCGGCATTCTGCGTTAACGTGAACCAACACGCAAACCTTGGCGCCAACCGACTGTCGGTTTGTCATCCAATTGCCGGACAACTTGCCAACCCCCATTTTCAGGAGCCCAACAATGGCCTACTGGCTGATGAAATCGGAACCGGACGAACTCTCGATCAAAGGCCTGGAAAAGCTCGGTGAAGTCCGCTGGGACGGGGTGCGCAACTACCAGGCGCGCAATTTCCTGCGCGCCATGGCCGTCGGCGATGAGTTCTTCTTTTACCACTCCAGTTGCCCCGAGCCGGGCATTGCCGGCATCGGCAAAATCGTCGAGGCCGCCTACCCGGACCCGACTGCACTGGAACCGGACAGCCACTATTTCGACGCCAAGGCCAACGCGGAGAAGAACCCGTGGAGTGCAATCAATGTGGCGCACGTCCAGACCTTTCCCAAGGTGCTGGGTCTGGGCTACCTGAAACAGCAAGCCGACCTCGCCGAGTTGCCGCTGGTGCAAAAAGGCAGCCGCCTTTCCGTGATGGCCGTCACGCCGGAGCAATGGGCCGCCATCCTTGATTTGCTTTAACTGACCGGTATCAAAGCCCTCTCCAGGGAAACCGGTCACACTCATTCGCTAATGCCGCAGGAAGCAGTCATGTCCACGAACCGCCCTCTGTCCCGCTTTTTTGCCATCGCACTGCTCGCTCTGTTGCTGGGGGCTGGCGCCTTCGGTTACTGGCGCTCCACTCAGGACCGCCTGCCCGAAGGTTTAAGCATGGGCAACGGCCGTCTGGAGTCCACTGAAGTGCAGATCGCCGCCAAGATCCCCGGGCGCCTGGCCGAAGTGCGAGTGGATGAAGGTGACAAGGTGCTCAAAGGCCAACTGCTGGCGCGCATGGACACCCGCACCCTGGAAGCCCAGCGCGCCCAGGCCGAAGCCGAAGTGCTGCGCGCCAAGGAAAATCTCGCCGCCGCCGAGGCCACTGTGCAACTGCGCCAAAGCGAACAATTGCTGGCCAATCAAGAACTCAAACGCACCCAGGAGCTGTACAAGCGCGGCTTCGCCAGCGGCCAATTGATCGATCAGCAGCAGTCCCGCCAGAGCACCGGCAATGCAGCGGTGGTCGCGGCCCAGGCCCAGGTCAATTCGGTGAGGGCCGCCATCGGCGCCGCCCAGGCCCAGGTGGCGCAGCTTACCAGCGAAATCGACGACAGCAGCCTGCGCGCGCCGATCGACGGCATTATCCAGTTGCGCCTGGCCGAGCCCGGCGAAGTGCTCGGCGCCGGCGGTCGCGTGTTGCTGCTGATCGACCCCGAAGATCAGTACATGAACCTCTACCTGCCCGCCTCGGTGACTGGCGCCCTGACCGTCGGCAGCGATGCACGCATCCTCCTCGACGCGCTCCCCGGCCAATCGCTGCCGGCCAAAATCAGCTTTGTCGCGGCCAAATCCCAGTTCACCCCCAAGGAAGTGGAAACCCGCGATGAACGCCAGAAACTGGTATTTCGCGTCAAGCTGCGCCTGACCCAACCCAGCGCCGTGCCCCAGGCCAAACCGGGCATGCCCGGCGCCGGCTATGTGCGCACGGCTGACATCGACTGGCCGGCCAACCTGCAATGAGCGGCCTGGCGCTGCACGCCACGGGCATCCAGCACCGCTACGGCAAGCAACAGGCACTGATTGACATCGCCTTCAGCCTGCCCGCCGGCACGCGCTGCGGACTGATCGGCCCGGATGGCGCCGGCAAGTCGAGCCTGTTGGGACTGATCGCAGGGGTAAAAAAACTGCAGGACGGCCAGCTAGAGGTGCTCGGCGGCGCCATCACCGACCGCCACCACCGCAACAGCCTGTACCCGCGCATCGCCTTCATGCCCCAAGGCCTGGGCGGCAACCTGTACCCCGAGCTGTCCATCAGCGAAAACATCCGCTTCTTTGCGACGCTGTTCGGCTTGTCCAAAGCCGATTGCGACCAGCGCATGCACAACCTGCTGCTGGCCACCGACCTCGAACGCTTCGCCGAACGCCCGGCCGGCAAACTCTCCGGCGGGATGAAACAGAAACTCGGCCTGTGCTGTGCGCTGATCCACGAGCCGGACCTGCTGATCCTCGACGAGCCCACCACCGGCGTCGACCCGCTGTCGCGTCGGCGCTTCTGGGAACTGGTCGAAAGCGTCCGCAGCGAGCGCCCGCAACTGACCCTGCTGGTGGCCACGGCCTACATGGAAGAGGCCGAGCAATTCGAACATTGCCTGATGCTCGACCGCGGCAAACTGATCGCCGATGGCCTCAGCCACGAACTGGCGGCGGCTACGCCCAGCGGCAAACTGGATGAGGCGTTCACCCACTTCCAGGGCGACAGCGGCCATGACAACCAGCCGCTGGTGATTCCACCCAGGACAAACGCCAACACCGATATCGCCATCGAAGCCCACGACCTGACCCTGCGCTTCGGGGATTTCACCGCGGTGAACAAGGTCAGCTTTGCCATCGGCCGCGGCGAGATTTTTGGATTCCTCGGCTCCAATGGCTGCGGCAAGACCACCACCATGAAAGTCCTCACCGGGCTGATGCCGGCCACCGAAGGCAGCGCCACGCTGCTGGGCAACCCGGTGGATGCCAAGGACCTCGCCACGCGCAAGCGGGTGGGTTTCATGTCGCAAAGCTTTTCGTTGTATGGCGAGCTCAGCGTGCGCCAGAACCTGGTGCTGCACGCGCAACTGTTCGACTTGCCCAAGGCCGACAGCGCTGCGCGCATCGATGAGCTGATCCAACGCTTCGACCTCGGCCATGTGGCCGAGCAGCCGTCCGGCGAACTGCCCCTTGGCCTGCGTCAGCGTCTGTCCTTGGCCGTGGCCGTGCTACATCGCCCGGAAGTGTTGATCCTCGATGAGCCGACCTCGGGCGTCGACCCGGCGGCGCGGGATGACTTCTGGCGGTTGCTGATCGAGTTGTCCCGCGAACAAGGGGTGACGATTTTCCTGTCCACCCACTTCATGAACGAAGCCCAGCGCTGCGACCGCATTTCCCTGATGCACGCCGGCAAGGTGCTGGCCTGCGATACGCCCGACGCACTGCAACAGCAGTTCCACGGCGACACCCTGGAAGCCGCGTTCGTCACCTGCCTGGAACAGGCCCAGGGCGAACCCGAACCCAGCGCGCCGGCCCAAACCGTCGGCGAAACCAACGCGCCGCCCGTGAGCAGGCGCGGGTTCAGCCTGTCGCGCCTGATGGCCGTGGCCAGCCGTGAAGGCAAGGAATTGTTGCGCGACAAAGTGCGCATGGCCTTTGCCCTGCTCGGGGCGATGTTCATGATGGTGATCTTCGGCTACGGCATTTCCCTGGATGTGGAAAACCTCGCCTTCGCTGTCTACGACCAGGACCAGACCCCACAAAGCCGCGCCTACCTGGAAGCCTTTCGCAGCTCGCGTTACTTCGCCGAACAAACCCCGATCCAGGATGCCAACGAACTGCACCGGCGCCTGCAACGCTCGGAAATCAAATTGGCCCTGGAAATCCCGCCCGGTTTCGGTCGCGACCTGTATGCCGGCCGCCAACCCACGGTGGCCGCCTGGCTCGACGGCGGCATGCCGTTTCGCGCGGAAACCAGCCGCAACTACGTAGAGGCCGTGCACCAGGCCAACCTTGAGCAACTGGCCGAACTGAGCAGCGCGCCCGCGAACAACGCCTCCGCGGCCAAGCTGGAAACACGCTTCGCTATAACCAGGACGTGGTCAGCGTGAACGCCATCGGCCCGGGCGTGATGGCGCTGATCCTCGCCTTCATCCCGGCGATGCTCACCGCCTTGGGCATCGTGCGCGAAAAAGAGCTGGGCTCGATCACCAATTTCTACGCCACGCCCTTGACCCGCCTGGAGTTCCTGCTGGGCAAACAGGCACCGTACCTGGCGGTAAGCCTGGTCAACCTGGCGGTATTGGTGGCCATGAACCGCTGGCTGTTCGGCGTACCGTTCAAGGGCAGCGCCTTGACCCTGGCGTTCGGCGGCCTGTTGTACGTGCTGGCGACCACCAGCATGGGCCTGCTGATTTCCGCGTTCACCCGCACGCAGATCGCGGCGATCCTCGGCACCATGATCATCACCAGCCTGCCGACCATCCAGTTCTCCGGGCTGATCGTGCCGCGCTCGTCCCTGGAAGGCGCAGCTGCGGTGATGGGCATGCTGTTTCCGGCCGGGCACTTCCTGGATATCGCCGTGGGCACCTTCACCAAGGCCCTGGACCTGCGCCAACTGTGGCCGCAATGCCTGGCGCTGTTCGGATTTTTCGTCGGGTTCACCGGGCTGAGCCTGATCATGCTCAAGAAACAGGAGGTCTGATGCACAAGTTCGCGCATATCCTGCGCCTGGGCCTCAAGGAACTCACCAGCCTGCGCCACGACAGTGTGTTGCTGCTGTTCCTGTTCTACGCCTTCACCGTGGCCATCTACATGCCCGCCGCCGGTTCGGTGATCGGCGTGCACAATGCCAGCGTGGCCTTTGTCGATGAAGATCAAAGCGCGCTCTCGCGGCAGATGGCCGAGGCGCTGCTGCCTCCCGAGTTTCAGCCGCCGGTGCCGTTGGCCTACGATCAGTTGGACAAGGTCATGGACAGCGGCGAGTACACCTTCGTGATCAACGTGCCGGCGAACTTCCAGGCCGACCTGTTGGCTGGACGCCAGCCGGGCGTGCAGGTGAATGTCGATGCCACGGCAATGAGTCAGGCGTTCATGGGCGCGGGCTACATCGGGCGGATTTTCCAGCAGGAACTGCTGACCTACAGCGGGCAAGCCAATACCGCCAGCCAGGTGCCCGCCCTGCTCACGTCCCGGGCGCTGTTCAACAGTAATCTGGAGGGCGGCTGGTTCCTGGCGGTGATCCAGATCGTCAACAACATCACCATCCTCGCCATCGTGCTCACCGGCACCGCGTTGCTGCGCGAGCGCGAGCACGGCACCCTCGACCACCTGCTGGTGCTCCCGCTGACCGCGCTGGAAATCATGCTGGCGAAAATCTGGAGCAACATGCTGGTGGTGGTGCTGTGTACCTGGCTGTCGCTGGAGGTGGTGGTCAAGTGGATGCTCGGCGTGCCGCTGGCCGGGTCGCTGGTGCTGTTCCTGTTTGTGACGGCGCTGTACCTGTTTGCCAGCACCGCGCTGGGCATCTTCCTCGCCACCCTCGCGCGCTCGACGCCGCAGTTCGGCTTGCTGGCGATCCCCGTGATCATCCCGATGCTGCTGCTCTCAGGCGGCAGCACGCCGTTGGACAGCATGCCCGAATGGTTGCAGTGGGTGATGCAGGCCTCACCGTCGACACACTTTGTCAGCCTGAGTGCGGCGATTCTGTTCCGGGATGCGGGGGTCAGCGTGGTGTGGCCGGACATGCTGGCGCTGGCGGGGATTGGTTTGCTGTTCTTTGCGGTGGCGTTGGCGCGGTTCAGGAAGAGCCTGGCTTCCTGAAACCGCGTCCCGCCGACGGTAGGAGCGAGCGTGCTCGCGAAGCACTCAAGGACACCGCGTCAAATCAGAACGGACGCGTCATCGTTGACGACTTTCGCGAGCAAGCTCGCTCCTACTGGACGATCAGGTTGTTGAACAACAAATCTTCCACCACCGGCTTGCCCGTCTCGTCGTTCATCACTTGCTGGGTTTGCTTCAGGGCTTCCTGGCGCAGCTTTTCCTTGCCTTCGACGGTGCTCATGGACTCGTTGGTCTGCTGGTTGAACAGCGCCACCAACTGGTTGCGAATCAGCGCGTCATTGGCTTTGACCGCTGCGGCCGCTTCGGTGCCGGTCACGCGCAGGGCGATGTCGGCCTTGTACACCTTGAGTTTTGCCGTGCCATCCAGGCCATAGTTGCCCACGAACGGCGGGCTCAGGCTGATATAGCTGACCTTCGGCGCCTCGCCTTCTTTTGCCTCTTTCGCCTCTTGGGCCTGGGCCGCCATCGGCAAGGCCAGGGCCAGCATCAACACAATCCACGCTTTCACAGTTCATTCCTCACATTCGGTTGCCCGGTAGCATAACGCTAGCAACGCAGAGCACAAGCTTATGGCGACTTATCAGGCCCGAGCATGCTCATTGACCCTCGGGCATACCCTCCTACACTTATCGGCCACGACGCCCAAAGGAATAGTCCGATGAAAGCTGTGCTGTGCAAAGCCTTCGGCCCTGCCGAAACCCTGGTGCTGGAAGAAATCGCCGGCCCGGCGATCAAGAAGAACGAAATCCTGCTGGACGTGCATGCCGCCGGGGTGAATTTCCCGGACACCCTGATCATCGAGGGCAAATACCAGTTCAAGCCGCCCTTCCCGTTCTCGCCGGGCGGCGAAGCGGCGGGGGTGGTCAGCGAAGTGGGGGAAAAGGTCAGTCACTTGAAAGTCGGCGACCGGGTGATGGCGCTCACCGGTTGGGGCAGCTTTGCCGAACAGGTCGCCGTGCCGGGCTATAACGTGCTACCGATCCCGCCGAGCATGGACTTCAACACCGCCGCCGCGTTCAGCATGACCTACGGCACATCCATGCATGCGCTGAAACAACGGGCCAACCTGCAACCCGGCGAAACCCTGCTGGTGCTCGGCGCTTCCGGGGGGGTGGGCCTGGCCGCCGTGGAAATCGGCAAAGCCATGGGCGCGCGGGTGATCGCCGCCGCCAGCAGTGCCGAGAAACTGGCGGTGGCCAAGGCAGCCGGCGCCGATGAGTTGATCAACTACAGCGAAACCAGCCTCAAGGACGAGATCAAGCGCCTGACCGACGGCAACGGCGCCGATGTGATCTACGACCCGGTGGGCGGCGACCTGTTCGACCAGGCCATCCGTGCCATCGCCTGGAACGGCCGCCTGTTGGTGGTGGGTTTTGCCAGCGGACGGATTCCCGAGCTGCCGGTGAACCTGGCGCTGCTCAAGGGCGCGGCGGTGGTCGGGGTGTTCTGGGGCTCGTTTGCCCAGCGCCAGCCGCAGGACAACGGGGCGAACTTCCAACAACTGTTCACGTGGTATGCCGAGGGCAAGCTCAAGCCGTTAGTGTCGCAGGTGTACCCACTCGATCAGGCCGCCCGGGCGATCAATGACCTGGGGCAGCGCAAGGCGGTTGGCAAAGTCGTCGTCCAGACCCGCTAACTCAATCATGCTGAGCAATCCTTGGCACAACGCTTGAGCCGCGCCTCCAGGTTTTTATCTGGCATGGCGTGGCTACGCAGGGCCTTGACGGTCTGCTCGACATAATCGCGCGTGGTGCCATAACGCCCGCACGCACTTTGCAATACATGGTTAAGCACGATGTCAGGCAAGTTGCCCGCGTAGCTGGGCAGGTGCCGCTCCAGGACAAACCCCAAAGCCTGCACCTGACTGCCATCTTCCAGACGGCAGCTGAGCCAGTGCGGCCGGTAGGAGGGGTAAGGCATCTCGCGCTGCCACAGGGCATAAAGCGAGGCCTCCAGTTGATCTTCCGGCAAACGGTAGGCAAACCCGCTGCAGGAACCGCCGCGATCCAAGCCAAAGACCAGCCCAGGCGATTCCGGCGTGCCCCGATGCTCATGGGACCACAGGTACAAGCCACGGTGATAACCATGAACCCGGGCCCGTACTCGCTCGGTCGACGAACATTCAGGGCGCCAGATCAACGAACCATATGCAAATAGCCAGACCGGCCCACCCTTATGCCGCGCCATGGTGGCCTGCATCGAGCTCATCAACTGTTCGTGAGTGAGTTGCGGCCCCAGATCGAGCTGCGGAGGGTAAGCCAATTGCAAAAGATCGGATTCAATGGCGGTCATGGCGAAAAGCGGAGTGCCCCCTATGTGTTACCAGTTGTAAGCAACTTTACCGTAATAAAACGCGCCGCTGTAACCGTACGGCGAAAAAGCGCCCTTTGAACGGTACACCCGATCGTCAGGATTGAAGCCAGCAATCCCATTACTTTCAGCCCCGGTTCAGCCTGGGTGCACATCGCCCCGTCAAAATGTCTTCCACATCACGACCCACCTAGCCGCCCTCACACCGACTAATCGAGGTCCCCCATGAAAAAATCTCGACTGCCTGGCCTGCTGTTACTGGCCCAGGCCACCACCGCCCTCGCGGCCGAAGCGCTGCCTGCCGACGATGACAAAGGCTTCTGGTATGCGCAGACCAGCGTCTACACCCGGCACTTCGCGCCGGACCCAGAGCACAACAACCATCAGGATTTGATCGGCCTGGAGCGCAATGAGGCGTCAGGCCTGGTGTATGGAGGGGCGACGTTTCGCAACTCGTTCAGCCAGCGTTCCTACTATGCCTATGCGGGCAAACGCTATGACATGCGCGACTATCCGGTGTATTTGAAACTGACAGGCGGGGCGATCCAGGGGTATCGCGGCAAGTTCCGCGACAAAATCCCCTTGAACCGTTTCGGCGTGGCGCCGGTGATCATTCCGTCGGTAGGCGCCCATTACGGGCCGGTGGCGGCGGAACTGGTGCTGCTGGGGTTCAACGCAGCGATGGTGACGACCGGCGTGCGTTTCTAAGCGCGCGGCGCGTAGGCAAACACGTCGGCACGCATCTGGTGCGCATCCATGCCGGCGTTGACCAGCGCATCCAGCGTGCCGTAGATCATTGCCGGCGAGCCGCTGGCATAGACGTGCACGCCCTTGAGGTCGGCAATGTCTTCGCACACGGCTTCATGCAGCAATCCGCAACGCCCTTCCCAACCGCACAGGTCGCTGACGACTTTGTGCAGGAACAGGTTAGGCAGTTTCAGCCATTGGTCCCACTCTTCGATCTCGTAGAAATCTTCAGGACGACGCACGCCCCAATACAAATGCACCGGGTGTTTGAAGCCCGAGGCACGGCAATGCTCGATCAGGCTGTGCATCTGCGCCATGCCAGTGCCGGCGGCGATCAGCACCAACGGCCCGTCCGGCAGCTCGGCCAGGTGGGTGTCACCAAACGGCAGCTCGATGCGCGCCATCCGGTTGCGCTGCAATTGCTCCAGCAGCGTGCGCGCACTGTCCTCGCGGACCAGCACATGCAGCTCCAATTGGCGCCCGCAATGGGGCGCCGAGGCCAGGGAAAACGCCGACTTCTCACCATTCTCCCGCTCGATCATCAGGTATTGCCCGGCGTGGTAACGCACCGCCTTGCCGGCCGGGGCCAGCAGGCGCACACGCCAGACATCACCACCGACGTCCACACA
Source organism: Pseudomonas sp. MPB23 (assembly GCF_046605395.1). Taxonomy (NCBI): domain Bacteria; kingdom Pseudomonadati; phylum Pseudomonadota; class Gammaproteobacteria; order Pseudomonadales; family Pseudomonadaceae; genus Pseudomonas; species Pseudomonas sp. MPB23. The sequence continues at coordinate 1,736,164 of NZ_CP176771.1, forward strand.
TTCACTCACTTGGCACGACAACTTGCGCAACGGCAACTCTCCCGGCGCCAGCACGCCATCCCACAACACCACACAATCTTCCAGCGGTTCGGCGATGCAGGTGTAGAACTCACCGTGATCGCGCACTTCGCCGGCTTGCTGCACCCGCCCTTCCACCAACAAAGCCGCACACACATGACACACGCCGTTGCGGCACGCCTGAGGACAGTCGTAGCCCAGGCGGCGCGCACCTTCGAGGATTCGCTCGCCGGGGACCAGCTCCAGCACGGCACCGGAAGGTTGCAGGGTTACACGCATCAATCTATTCCCAATTCTTTCCAGATCGCATCGACACGTGCCGTCACGGCTTCATCCTTGACGATCACCCTGCCCCACTCGCGGGTGGTTTCACCCGGCCATTTGTGGGTGGCATCCAGGCCCATCTTCGAACCCAGGCCCGACACCGGCGAGGCGAAGTCGAGGTAGTCGATCGGCGTGTTGTCGATCATCACCGTGTCGCGCTTGGGGTCCATGCGCGTGGTGATGGCCCAGATCACGTCGTTCCAGTCGCGGGCGTTGATGTCATCGTCGGTGACAATAACGAACTTGGTGTACATGAACTGTCGCAAAAACGACCACACGCCGAGCATGACCCGCTTGGCATGGCCTGGGTACGACTTTTTCATGGTCACGATGGCCATGCGGTACGAGCAGCCTTCGGGCGGCAGGTAGAAGTCGGTGATTTCCGGGAATTGCTTTTGCAGGATCGGCACGAACACTTCGTTGAGTGCTACGCCGAGAATCGCTGGTTCATCCGGCGGACGGCCAGTGTAGGTGCTGTGGTAGATCGGCTTGATCCGATGGGTGATGCGCTCGACGGTGAACACCGGAAAGCTGTCGACTTCGTTGTAGTAGCCGGTGTGGTCGCCGTAAGGGCCTTCGTCGGCCATTTCGCCGGGATGGATCACGCCTTCAAGGATGATTTCGGCGGTGGCCGGTACTTGCAGGTCGTTGCCACGGCACTTCACCAGTTCGGTGCGGTTGCCGCGCAGCAGGCCGGCGAAGGCATATTCGGATAGGCTGTCAGGCACCGGAGTCACGGCGCCGAGGATAGTGGCCGGGTCGGCGCCCAGGGCCACGGAGACCGGGAATGGCTTGCCGGGATGCTTCTCGCACCACTCGCGGAAGTCCAGGGCACCGCCACGGTGGCTCAGCCAGCGCATGATCACCTTGTTGCGGCCGATCACTTGCTGACGGTAGATGCCGAGGTTCTGGCGATCCTTGTTTGGTCCCTTGGTGACGGTCAGGCCCCAAGTGATCAGCGGGCCGACGTCGCCGGGCCAGCAGGTCTGCACCGGGAGCATGCCCAGGTCGACGTCATCGCCTTCGATGACCACTTCCTGGCACACCGCGTCCTTGACCACCTTGGGCGCCATGGCAATGATCTTGCGGAAGATCGGCAGCTTCGACCAGGCATCCTTCAAGCCCTTGGGTGGCTCGGGCTCCTTGAGGAACGCCAGCAACTTGCCGATCTCGCGCAGCTCGCTGACCGACTCGGCGCCCATGCCAAAGGCCACGCGATCGGGGGTGCCGAACAGGTTACCGAGCACCGGGATATCAAAACCGGTCGGGTTCTCGAACAGCAGCGCCGGGCCCTTGTTGCGCAGGGTGCGGTCGCAAATCTCAGTCATTTCCAGCACCGGCGAAACCGGCACCTGGATGCGTTTCAACTCTCCGCGCTGCTCAAGTTGCTGCACGAAATCCCGAAGATCCTTGAATTTCATTAACCATGCCACCCGTAAAATAGGCGTACATCCTACCTGCTCTGAGGACGGCTGGCAGCTTATCGCGGTGCATTTGGCTGTCGAAATATCCTAAAGAACGCACACACAAAAATGGCGCCCCCGGGGGCGCCATTCTTTCGGACCTGAAACGTCGTATTACTTACGTTTCATCGACAGGAAGAACTCGTCGTTGGTCTTGGTGGTTTTCAGCTTGTCGATCAGGAACTCGATGGCGGCGACTTCGTCCATCGGGTGCAGCAGCTTGCGCAGAATCCACATGCGCTGCAGTTCGTCGTCGGCGGTCAGCAACTCTTCGCGGCGGGTGCCGGAGCGGTTGATGTTGATGGCCGGGAAGACGCGTTTTTCCGCGATGCGACGGTCCAGGGGCAGTTCCATGTTGCCGGTACCCTTGAACTCTTCGTAGATCACTTCATCCATCTTCGAGCCGGTTTCAACCAGCGCGGTGGCGATGATGGTCAGCGAGCCGCCTTCTTCGATGTTCCGCGCGGCGCCGAAGAAACGCTTCGGTTTCTCCAGGGCGTGGGCATCGACACCACCGGTCAATACCTTGCCGGAGCTCGGGATCACGGTGTTGTAGGCGCGGGCCAGACGGGTGATGGAGTCGAGCAGGATCACCACGTCTTTCTTGTGTTCGACCAGGCGCTTGGCCTTCTCGATCACCATTTCGGCAACCTGCACGTGGCGGGTTGGCGGCTCGTCGAACGTGGAGGCAACCACTTCGCCGCGCACGGTGCGCTGCATTTCGGTCACTTCTTCCGGACGCTCATCGATCAACAGGACGATCAGGTGAACTTCAGGATTGTTACGTGCGATGTTCGCTGCAATGTTCTGCAGCATGATGGTCTTACCGGCTTTCGGCGGTGCGACGATCAGGCCACGCTGGCCCTTGCCGATAGGCGCACACAGGTCGATCACGCGACCGGTCAAGTCTTCGGTGGAACCGTTACCGGCTTCCATCTTCATGCGCACGGTCGGGAACAGCGGGGTCAGGTTCTCGAAGAGAATCTTGTTTTTCGCGTTCTCGGGACGATCGAAGTTGATCGTGTCGACCTTGAGCAGGGCGAAATAACGCTCGCCTTCCTTCGGAGGGCGGATCTTGCCAACGATGGTGTCACCGGTGCGCAAGTTGAAGCGACGGATCTGGCTCGGCGAGACGTAGATATCGTCCGGGCCGGCGAGATAGGAGGCGTCTGCAGAGCGGAGGAAGCCGAAACCGTCCTGGAGAATCTCCAGCACGCCATCACCGGAGATTTCCTCGCCGCTTTTCGCGTGCTTTTTGAGCAGGGAGAAAATCACGTCCTGCTTGCGCGAACGGGCCATATTTTCTATGCCCATTTCTTCGGCCAATTGGAGCAGGTCGGTAATCGGCTTTTGCTTGAGTTCAGTCAGATTCATATAGGAATGACGTAATCATTTATGGAGGGGGGAAATTAAGCTTTTGGCTTAATGAGGCCGCGCCGCGGAGAAGGCGACAGGATCGCGTACTAATCGAAAAGGAGTGCGTCGGCGACGGCTTGCAGGGGGCAGTGGAGAAACCAGTGCGGGGCCGAATGTACCACCTGAGTTTCGGAGCGTCTAGCCCTGTTTCACGAAAAAGCCCCGCAATTTGCGGGGCTTTTTTTGACGACGCTTAGATGTTCGCGTCGATGAATGCAGTCAGTTGGGACTTCGACAGTGCGCCCACTTTGGTCGCTGCGACTTCGCCGCCCTTGAACAACATCAGCGTAGGAATACCGCGCACGCCGTGCTTGGCCGGGGTTTCCTGGTTGTCGTCGATGTTCAGCTTGGCAATGGTCAGCTTGCCGTCGTAGGTGGTTGCAACGTCGTCCAGGACAGGAGCGATCATTTTGCAAGGGCCGCACCATTCAGCCCAGTAGTCAACCAGCACCGGGCCAGCAGCCTTGAGTACTTCGGCCTCAAATGTCGCGTCGGTGACGTGCTTGATAAGATCGTTGCTCATGGATGTCTCCGGATTGTAAGCAAAAAAAACGTTGCCCATCATAGCTGCCCTTCCCCCGTTCAGGAAGCCGCCTCTGATTGAGTCTTCCTATCATGGCGCACGAGTTTGGGTATGGCCCGACTCACGGCGTTACAGGCGTCACGAAGGCAATGCCGGTGCGCAACGCAGCATTACGCACATGTTCCTGCATGGTTTTCTGCGCCGCCGCGCTGGCGCGACGAGCCAGCGCACGCAGGATCTTGCGGTGCTCCTGCCAGGTTTCCATGGCCCGCTCCGGCCGGATGAACGGTAGCTTCTGGCTCTCCAGGAACACCTCGGCGCTGGCGCTGAGAATGCTAACCATCGCCTGGTTACCGCTGGCGAGCAGGATGCGTTGGTGGAATTCGAAGTCCAGCCGGTTGGCCGCGTCGAAATCACCGGCCTTGAGCACCTTGCGCATCGCCTCGACGTTGTCTTCCAGGCGGTCCAGCTCATCGAGCGTCAACGTCACCGCCGCCAAACCCGCCGCAAACCCCTCAAGGGCATAGCGCAACTGGAAGATATCCAGCGGCGTGGCCTGCGCCGCAAAAGGCCAGGCAAACGCCGGTGTCTCATCGATCGCCTGCACAAACACACCCTTGCCCGGCTGCACGCTGACGACGCCCAAGGCACTCAGGGACGACAACGCCTCGCGCAACGACGCCCGACTCACCCCCAGTTGCACCGCCAGGTCGCGCTGGGACGGCAACGCATCGCCCGGTCCGAAGCCGTGCTGCTTGATCAGTTTGCGGATGGCCTGCAGGGCCGCTTCGGGTACGGCTTGGGCGATGGAAGTCATAAAAAACTCAAGGTATCAGTCAACAGTGCGGCTAGTTGTAAAGCTATTCTCGGCTGACGGCAAGCCACGCCCCAAAGGGGCTCGCGCGATTTTGCCGGCGCTCGAAAAGGGTGCGAAAAGCCCACCAACTGTTCAGACCAGTAAGACCACCGCAACTCAATAAATTCGAGCCTTGCAGACGATTCGAGCGTAGCTGGCATGGGCTGTGCACTGAGCAAATCCAGAAAAATCCTTCGCCCTTCTCGGAGAGTTGCCATGACCAAGCGCTGCAGCGCCCTGCTTACTGCCCTGTTTGCCAGCCTGATGCTGAGCCAGGCACCCGCCCAGGCCAATGGTCTGGACGATATCGTCGCCCGCGGCACCCTCAAGGTCGCCGTGCCTCAGGACTTCCCGCCGTTCGGTTCGGTCGGCCCCGACATGAAGCCACGCGGCCTGGACATCGACACCGCCAAGCTGCTGGCGGACCAGCTCAAGGTCAAGCTGGAGCTGACCCCGGTCAACAGCACCAACCGCATTCCGTTCCTCACCACCGGCAAGGTCGATCTGGTGATTTCCAGCCTGGGCAAGAACCCCGAGCGCGAGAAGGTCATCGATTTCTCCAAGGCCTACGCACCGTTTTACCTGGCCGTGTTTGGCCCGCCTGACGCCGCGATCAGCACCACGGACGACCTTAAGGGCAAGACCATCAGCGTGACCCGTGGCGCGATCGAAGACATCGAGCTGACCGCCGTAGCCCCCAAGGAAGCCACGATCAAACGCTTCGAAGACAACAACTCGACCATCGCCGCCTACCTGGCCGGCCAGGTCGATCTGATCGCCAGCGGCAACGTGGTGATGGTGGCCATCAGCGAACGCAACCCGAAACGCGTACCGGCACTGAAAGTGAAGCTCAAGGATTCGCCGGTCTACGTGGGCGTAAACAAGAACGAGCCGGCGCTGCTGGAGAAGGTCAACCAGATCCTCGTCGCGGCCAAGGCTGACGGCAGCCTGGAAAAGAACGCCATGCAGTGGCTGAAAGAACCACTGCCTGCCGACCTCTGAAGCGGAGCTGACCCATGGCCTATCAATTCGACTTTGTGCCGGTGCTGGCCAATACCGACCTGCTGTTGCGCGGCGCCCTGTTCACCCTTGAACTGACCGCTATCGGCGCGATCCTGGGGGTTGCCCTGGGCACTGTCGGCGCCGTGGTGCGGGCGTGGAAGATCCAGCCGTTCGCGTGGTTCTTTGGGGTGTATGTCGAGTTGATCCGCAACACGCCATTCCTGGTGCAGTTGTTCTTTATCTTCTTCGGCCTGCCATCCCTGGGGCTGAAAATCACCGAGTGGCAAGCCGCCGTGCTGGCGATGGTGATCAACCTCGGCGCCTACTCCATCGAGATCATCCGCGCCGGCATCCAGGCCATCCCTCGCGGGCAATTGGAAGCCGCTGCCGCACTGGCGATGACGCGCTTCGAAGCGTTTCGCCATGTGGTGCTGCTGCCGGCGCTGGGCAAGGTGTGGCCGGCCCTGAGCAGCCAGATCATCATCGTGATGCTCGGCTCGGCGGTGTGTTCGCAGATCGCCACCGAGGAGCTGAGCTTTGCCGCCAACTTTATCCAGTCGCGCAATTTCCGTGCGTTTGAAACCTATGCCCTGACCACCCTGGTGTACCTGTGCATGGCGTTGATGATTCGCCAGTTGCTCAACTGGATCGGCCGCCGGTTTGTGATGAGGAACAGCCGATGAGTGATTTTTCCTTCTGGGACATCGTGCGCAATCTGCTCACCGGCCTGCAGTGGACCGTGCTGCTGTCGCTGGTGGCGTTTATCGGCGGCGGCCTGATCGGCTTGCTGGTGATGACGATACGCATCAGCCATAAAGCCTTCCCGCGCAACGTCGCCCGTACCTACATCGAACTGTTCCAGGGCACACCGCTGCTGATGCAGCTGTTCCTGGTGTTTTTCGGCGTTGCCCTGCTCGGGGTGGATATCTCGCCCTGGCTGGCGGCCGCGATTGCCCTGACCCTGTTCACCAGCGCCTACCTCGCCGAAATCTGGCGCGGTTGCGTCGATTCCATCGCCCACGGGCAGTGGGAGGCGTCGGCCAGCCTGGCGCTGAACCCCCTTGAACAACTGCGCTACGTGATCCTGCCCCAAGCCCTGCGGATTGCCGTCGCGCCCACCGTGGGTTTCTCGGTGCAGGTGGTCAAGGGCACTGCCGTGACTTCGATCATCGGCTTCACCGAATTGACCAAGACCGGCGGCATGCTCGCCAACGCCACCTTCGAGCCCTTCATGGTCTACGGCCTGGTGGCCCTTGGTTACTTCCTGCTCTGCTACCCCTTGTCCCTCAGTGCGCGCTACCTGGAAAGGAGACTGCATGCCTCTGCTTAGAATTTCCGCCCTGCATAAATATTACGGCGATCACCACGTCCTCAAGGGCATCGACCTGACGGTCGAAGAAGGCCAGGTGGTGGCGATCATCGGCCGCAGCGGCTCGGGCAAGTCCACCTTGCTGCGTACCCTCAATGGCCTGGAATCGATCAACGACGGCGTGATCGAGGTCGACGGCGAATACCTCGATGCCGCCCGCGCCGACCTGCGCAGCCTGCGGCAGAAAGTCGGCATGGTGTTCCAGCAGTTCAACCTGTTCCCGCACCTGACGGTGGGCGAAAACGTCATGCTCGCACCGCAAGTGGTGCAAAAGGTGCCCAAGGCCCAGGCGGCGAAGCTGGCCAAACAGATGCTGGAACGCGTTGGCCTGGGAGAAAAGTTCGACGCGTTTCCCGATCGTTTGTCCGGCGGCCAGCAACAGCGGGTCGCCATTGCCCGTGCCCTGGCGATGTCGCCCAAGGTGCTGCTGTGCGATGAAATCACCTCGGCCCTGGATCCGGAACTGGTCAACGAAGTGCTCAGCGTGGTGCGCCAGTTGGCCAAGGACGGCATGACCTTGATCATGGTCACCCATGAAATGCGCTTTGCCCGGGAAGTCGGCGACAAGCTGGTGTTCATGCACCAGGGCAAGGTGCACGAAGTGGGCGACCCCAAGGTGCTGTTCGCCAACCCACGCACCCCCGAGCTCGCCAACTTCATCGGCTCAACGGAACAGGCGGACTGACCAGCTCGAAACGGCCCACCCCCTCCAGGATCGTTTCACTGCGCACCTGCAAGGCGTCCGGGGGCAGGTCGGTGTCGATATCGACCTGGGCCGTCAGCCGTTTTCCTGGCGAGCCGGCCACCAGAACCTGCCCCGGCAACAACTGCCCGCTGGCGGTCTCGCCGGTAAGGTGGGCCAGCCTCCAATCGACGGCACGCCCATCCACCTGGGCATGCCTGAGCGTCAGCCGCAGGCGTCCCTGACGGCCAAAGCGAAAGCCCTGCCCCTCTGCGGCGCCGGTGAACCGCAATGCCATTGCCGAAGGTTCCGTGCAAAGTACATTCAGATGCAGCGTACGCGTCCCCAGCGCAACCGAGGGTCTCTCGACAAGAGCCTCTCTGTGAATGACGCCGTAATCGATACGAGACTGGCTGATGGACAACCGGCAGTTTTCCGCCCGCGCGCCCTGGGCCATCAGCATCGTGCACAGCAGTACCAGGGCTATGCCGTTGAACTTAGCGACCATGGCACACCGCCGAGGTCGTCTCATAGAACTTGTCATTGTCTGCCTGGGTCTCGGGGGCAAGGTTCAGCAGGCACGAGGACGAATCCGACAGTGACACCCGCAGGTTTTGCGCGTCATTGGCGTCGTTCAGGAAAATCATGCCCTCGCCCACCACGCTGGTGAGGAAACGATTGTTCTTGTCGAACACCGCAGCCCCCTGAGGCAGCGGTCGACCTTGTCCATCGCTGGCAGTGATCAAGACGCGACGCACCTTCACCACATCGAATGCCACGCTATTGAAAGACCCTCGCCCTGCGGCGAGCACCTGAGTGCCGTTCTTCAAGTCCACGCGTTTTGGCAAGGACTGGGTTTGTACCTCGATACGACTGTCGCTGTAGGCAGGCAAGCCTGGGAGAACGGCCTGCCCGCTGAAGTCGGTCCAGACCGGACCTTGTGGCGTCTCGATCTTGGCAGAGCCAATGTCACCCACCGAGACGATGCCGAATGTGTCCTGCACGGCATAAGGTGAAAAGGTCACTCCGCCGCCGTGAGCCACCACGCCGCCTTGCAACTGCCCTGAATAGCGGGTACCCGACGGATCGCGACTGACCCCCAGGCCCACGCGGGTATAACGGGGCATCAGGTCCAACTGGCCTCGCACCGATTGCTCGCGCGCACTGAGGTCGCGCTCGACGCCCACCTCATAATTCACATACTCATTGACCCGCTCGCTGAGTGCGGTACCCGCTCGGGACTGATCGCCACGATGGCTGATATAGCTGTTCACGCGACGATCCCCGCCCAAGGGCACGCTGACCTGCAGCCGCACGGACAGGTCATTGTCCAGGGCCGTATCGCGCCGGCCACTCGCATCCTTGGCGTTGCGGCGCGGCGAAGTGCCGCCCACCTGGGAGTCGGCGACCAGCGCGATATCGGCATAGCGCAACGACTTGTTCCAGGAGGCAAACACATGCTCGGCGGCTTGCCCATTCACCTGGGCACTGCGGGTATAGCCCAGGGAGAATGCACCCAAGGTGTCATCGACCCAGCTCAGTCCCGCCGTGTATTGGTTCTTGAAGCGCGAATCCAGCTCGTCGGCCTTGGGCGAGCGGCCCGCTTCAAGCACTTCCCGGTAGCCACGGGTCTGCGCGGTTGCGCTGAGATGGGCATCGATATTGGCGAACACGGGGCTGCTCACGGACACGCTGCTGCGTGATCCGGATACGGCATTACGGCTGTCCCGAGACAGGTTATGACGCGCCCCCACGGAAACCCGCTGGAAAAACACATGGCTGAGGGTACCCCCCGCCGACCAGTATTCATCGGTGCTCAACAGGCCCAGGCCCGCCGAGGTGTCGCGCCCCAGGCCCCACGTGCCGCTACCCATGGCAACTACCGGCGACCGAGCCTCCTCCTGGGCATTTTCACGCACCTTGCCAAGGGCGAAGTAATAACCGGGGGCTACCGGCACAGCCCCCGCGAAAGAGGCCGCCGGCACCACGAAACTGCGTTTGGCGCCGCGCACATCGATGATGCTGACGTCCAGGTCACTGGTGCCGTTGAGCAAGGGCAGGCCCGTCAGCCGGAAGGGACCTTCAGGCACCAGCGTGCTGTGAATCAACACGCCGGACTGGCGCACTTCAATCCGCGACTGGCTCTGGGCCATTCCTTCCACCACCGCGTTGTTGCTGCCCGCCGGCGCCCGCGATTGACCATCGGGGGAAAACTGCACGCCGGACAGCTGGATGCCGCCAAACAGCGGGTTGTTGCTGGAGAGCTGCCCCACCTGAAAAGTCGATTGCAACGCGGCGATATCCCGCTGGGCGTAGGCATACAGATGCTCGTTACGGGTTGTACCGTTGTCGGACACATAGAATTGACGACTACGCACGACCCAATCACCCAGGTTGAAGCCAGCCTCGGTATAGGCCGAAACGAAGCGGCTGGGCCCGCTGCGCGAATGGCTGTCGAAACCCTGCACGTCATAGTTGAACAGCGCAGCCGTACCGCCCCTGGCAAACTCCCCGGCATCCCATTGCGGCTCACGCAGTGATCCGGTCGGCACCACCAGCGCCACTTCGTCGCTGCCAGGCCGCAGCCGCACCATCGTTGTAGGGAAAGCGCCGAGAAAGTCATGGCAGGCCTGATCTGCCGTAGCACCGTCGCGAACGACCCCATCGGGCTTTACCAAGCCGGCTTTTTCCAGCAACCCCGGCGTAAAACACAATTGCCCTTGCGCGTCGAACCGCGCATCCACCAAACCGAGGGGCGCTCCATTGACTCGCAGTCCTACCACATGGACACCTTCGCGAAACCGCGCCGCACTGCGGAAGTAGTCGGATACTTTCGGGTCGATGCCGTGGGTGGTGAGTGCCGCCAGATCGAAACCCTCGCCCAACTCCAGCGCAGGGACAAGGCCCGGCAAGCTCCATAGGGTCGCAACCCCCATGAGCAATGTGGGTCGGCGAGGCCAGCAAGTCGCGGCAAGCCTGTTACTCGACAGGTTGGTCATGGCCCGGTCAACCCCCATTGGCATTGATCGGGGTTCGGTAACTGTCTGCCGAAAACCCGTAGATCGTCGCTGGCTGGATTTCGACGTCTGTCACCCCCTCCAACGAACCTTCAACCTTGAGCGTCAGCGCTTCACCCGGCAACACGTAGGTTCGCGGCAACGTTGCCAGTACGCCTTGTGGAAACAACTGCACCTCCGGCGCCAGGCGCACCACATAGGCGCTGTCGTTGTGAACCGTGAGACGTTCCCCCGCACGCCGCCACTTCAGCAGCTCCCAAGGGGCCTGATGCACGGGCAGGCCTCGCGGGTGCAGGATCAACGGCAAATTCTGTCGCAGGGTGATACCAATGGTCGCACCGCCACCGGTGCGCGCCTGAGGGATGCCCTCGAACGTCACGCGCTTCAAGCGCTGGGTCTTGAGGGGCTCCTGCAAGGTGCTGATGAAGCGCACCAGTTGGGTTTCACCGGCCTCCACGCGCGTGATGGGCGGCGTCACAATCAATAACGGCTCCAGGTCTTCGGGCACGTTCTCCACGACCGAATGCAACAGGGCCGGCGCCGCGTCGGTATTCTTGATGTTTATCGTGGCTTCACCCTGCTCCTCATAAAGCACAACCACCGTAGTTTCCGGCAACATACCGTCCGCCACGGTAATACCGGCAAACCCGATGCACACACTTGCACACAACAACCGCAGATTATTTATTACTGAAAGACTAAGCACTCAGCGCTCCCCACGACTTTGAAGTTGACGATTGATAACCAGACGCCCACATAAAAACAGCCGACAAGAAACACGGAGTATCTTGGTCGGCTGTATTTCAGTCGCTTAGATGTAGCTCAACTCAAGTGTCGCGCGACCATCGAGCGTAATGTCACGACTCAGGTCCAGATCCTGGCCCTTGTTGATAACCGCCCGTACCGCGATAGTCCCGGTCAGTTGAGAGACTGCGGCGGGAGTGATCGTGGTGCTGCTGCGCCATGAGTATTGAGTGGGCGATTGGGAAACCCTGCCGTCACTGCTCTGCCAGGCGCCCGTACCGGAACGCATGATGGGATACAGCGATGTGGTCGACGTCCTGAGGTCCTTGAGGGTGACCGCAAAGCCACCGGTCTTGCGGCCCGACGCAGTGCCCAGGCCATAGTTATACGCCTCGGTGTAGCCTGTCCCGAGCACATTGAGGATGCCCGGCACCTTGCTCCCCGCCTGAAGGTCGACGAACTTCAGGCCGAACTTGGCAGGCGTGTTGCCGCAGTTGACGGTCAACGGCGTGGTTCTTTCCGCAAGCGGGTTGAACGCCGTCGGCAGCAGTTGACCCGAGGGGATATCGCCGTAATTGATAATGCCGCCACCGGTCATGCTGAGGTTACAGGCGGCTGGCTTGATCGTCCCCTGACGATCAGCTCGGCACTGGTGGACGCCTGAGCGTTGAGGCCTGCAGCCAGGCAAGCGATACCAAGAGTCAATCCAACAATTTTTTTCATATTCGACCTGTCAGTGAAAGTTATCAGGCGTATTTATCTTTAACTTGAAACGGCAAGTCATAAATAAATAACACCACGGCAAAATTGCCGAGTGACAGTCTGTCGCCTTGGTACTGAGCTAAAGAATAAGACAACACGCCAATTAATGTGAGAGCGATATAAATAAACTGTCGCCTGAACGTGACTCAACAGTAGGCCTAAACATAATCATGAATAAAATACATCCGACCAGGTTGTAGGTCGATTCGTTAGCGGCCTTACAACAGATCAAAGTTAATACTTCCTACATGTCATATGCTCAAGCCAACAGGAGCCTGGAAAGACAACCTACATTTCCTACAAAAATCACCTACAAGCGGCCGAAGAGAAATTCCTGAGGCGCTACGCGTTGGCGGCAGCGGTCGATCGTGGCACGATGGCGAGGTTATCGACCGAGACCCCCTAACCATGCCGCAATCCCAAGCCAAGAATCTGTCCCTGATCGCCGCCATCGACCTGGGCTCCAACAGCTTTCATATGGTCGTGGCCAAGGCCCAGAACGGCGAAATCCGCATCCTTGAACGGCTCGGCGAAAAAGTGCAACTGGCTGCCGGGATCGACGACGAGCGCCAGCTCAATGAAGAATCCATGCAACGCGGGCTCGATTGCCTCAAGCGTTTCGCCCAACTGATCAACGGCATGCCCACTGGTGCCGTGCGAATCGTCGGTACCAACGCCCTGCGCGAGGCCCGCAACCGCGGTGAGTTCATCCGCCGCGCCGAGGAAATCCTCGGGCACCCGGTAGAAGTCATCTCCGGCCGTGAAGAAGCACGCCTGATCTACCTCGGTGTGTCCCACACCCTGGCCGACACCCCTGGCAAGCGCCTGGTGGCGGACATCGGCGGCGGCAGTACCGAGTTCATCATCGGCCAGCGCTTTGAGCCGCTGCTGCGCGAAAGCCTGCAGATGGGCTGCGTCAGCTACACCCAACGCTATTTCAAGGACGGCAAGATCACCCCGGCGCGCTATGCCCAGGCCTACACGGCGGCGCGCCTGGAGATCATGAGCATCGAGCACGCCTTGCACCGCCTGACCTGGGATGAAGCCATCGGCTCCTCCGGCACCATCCGCGCCATTGGCCTGGCCCTCAAGGCCGGCGGCCATGGCACCGGTGAAGTCAACGCCGAAGGCCTGGCGTGGCTCAAGCGCAAGCTGTTCAAGCTGGGAGATGCCGAGAAGATCGACTTCGACGGCATCAAGCCCGACCGGCGCACGATCTTCCCGGCCGGCCTGGCGATCCTCGAAGCCATCTTCGACGCCCTCGAACTGCAACGCATGGACCACTGTGACGGCGCCCTGCGCGAAGGCGTGCTCTACGACCTGCTCGGTCGCCATCATCACGAGGACGTGCGTGAGCGCACCCTCAGCTCGTTGATGGAGCGCTATCACGCCGATCTGGAACAAGCGGCCCGCGTGGAACGCAAAGCCCTGCATGCCTTCGACCAGGTGGCCGCGGACTGGGATCTGGAAGACGGTGTATGGCGCGAACTGCTGGGCTGGGCGGCCAAGGTGCATGAAGTGGGCCTGGATATCGCCCACTACCACTACCACAAGCACGGTGCCTACCTGATCGAGCACTCGGACCTGGCCGGTTTCTCCCGGGAAGACCAGCAGATGCTCGCGCTGCTGGTACGCGGCCATCGTCGGAATATTCCAAAGGACAAATTCGCCGAGTTCGGCGATGAAGGCATCAAGCTGATCCGCCTGTGCGTGCTGCTGCGCTTTGCGATCCTGTTCCACCACATCCGTGGCACCCAGGAAATGCCCCAGGTGACCCTGCGCGCCAGCGGCGACAGCTTGGACGTGGTGTTCCCGGAAGGCTGGCTGGACGAGAACCAACTGACCCAGGCGGACTTCGCCCAGGAAGCGGAGTGGCTGACGCGGGTGGGGTTCACCCTGAACCTGCGCTAAACAACGCCTAAAACACAAGTGGGAGGGGGCTTGCTCCCTCCCACATTAGGTCCGCGTCAATTCACCGCCAGAATCGGACTACCCAGCCTTTCCAGCAACGTCGCCTGCGCACTGCGCGGGTTCTGGTTGCCGGTCGGGGTGTTACGCACATAGCGGCCGTCCGACTGCAGGCTCCAGCTGTGGGTATTGTCGGTGAGGTAGCTTTCCAGTTCCTTCTTGACCCGCATGATCAGCTTCTTGCCTTCCACCGGGAAGCAGGTCTCGACACGCTTGTCGAGGTTGCGCTCCATCCAGTCGGCACTGGAGAGGAACATCTGCTCTTCGCCGCCGTTGAGGAAGTAGAACACCCGCGTGTGCTCCAGGAAGCGGCCGATGATCGAACGCACATGGATGTTATGCGACACGCCGGCGATGCCCGGACGCAGGCAGCACATGCCGCGCACCACCAGGTCGATACGCACGCCTGACTGGCTGGCCTTGTACAGCGCGCGGATGATCTTCGGATCGGTCAGCGAGTTGAACTTGGCAATGATGTGCGCCGGTTTGCCGTCGAGGGCGAACTGGGTCTCGCGGGCAATCATGTCGAGCATGCCCTTCTTGAGGGTGAACGGCGCGTGCAGCAGCTTCTTCATGCGCAGGGTCTTGCCCATGCCGATCAGTTGGCTGAACAACTTGCCGACGTCTTCACACAAGGCGTCGTCGGACGTCAGCAGGCTGTAGTCGGTGTAGAGCTTGGCGTTACCGGCGTGATAGTTGCCGGTGCCCAAGTGGGCATAGCGCACGATTTCGCCGGCTTCGCGGCGTAGGATCAGCATCATCTTGGCGTGGGTCTTGAAGCCGACCACGCCGTAGATCACCACCGCACCGGCGGCTTGCAGGCGGCTGGCCAGTTGCAGGTTGGACTCTTCATCGAAGCGCGCACGCAGTTCGATCACCGCGGTGACTTCCTTGCCGTTACGCGCAGCGTCCACCAGGGCGTCGACGATTTCCGAGTTGGCGCCGCTGCGGTACAGGGTCTGACGCACGGCGAGCACATGCGGGTCCTTGGCGGCCTGGCGCAGCAGGTCGACCACCGGGGTGAAGGACTCGAACGGGTGCAGCAACAGGATGTCCTGCTTGCTGATCACGCTGAAAATGTTCTCGCTGTTTTGCAGCAGTTTCGGGATCTGCGGCGTGAACGGCGTGTATTGCAATTCCGGATGGCTGTCCAGGCTGGTGATGCTGAACAGGCGCGTCAGGTTCACCGGGCCGTTGACCTGGTACAGCTCGCTCTCGCCGAGGTTGAACTGCTTGAGCAGGTAGTCCGACAGGTGTTTCGGGCAGGTATCAGCCACTTCCAGGCGTACCGCATCGCCATAGCGCCGCGAGAACAGCTCGCCGCGCAGGGCGCGGGCCAAGTCTTCGACGTCTTCGGAGTCCAGCGCCAGGTCGGCGTTACGGGTCAGGCGGAACTGGTAGCAGCCCTTGACCTTCATGCCTTGGAACAGGTCATCGGCGTGGGCGTGAATCATCGACGACAGGAATACATAGTTGTCGCCAGCACCCCCTACTTCTTCCGGTACCTTGATGATCCGTGGCAACAGACGCGGTGCCGGGATGATCGCCAGACCCGAATCGCGACCAAAGGCGTCGATACCTTCCAGCTCGACGATGAAGTTCAGGCTCTTGTTCACCAGCAACGGGAACGGGTGCGTCGGGTCGAGGCCGATAGGGGTGATGATCGGTGCGATTTCATCGCGGAAGTAGCGACGCACCCAGGTCTTGATCTTGGTGGTCCAGTGACGGCGACGGATGAAGCGGACCTGATGTTTTTCCAGTTCCGGCAGCAGGATGTCATTGAGGATCGCGTACTGGCGGTCCACGTGGCCGTGCACCAGTTCGCTGATGCGCGCCAGGGCCTGGTGCGGCTGCAGGCCGTCGGCGCCGGCTTGCTCACGGGCGAAGGTGATCTGCTTCTTGAGGCCGGCGACGCGGATTTCGAAGAACTCGTCCAGGTTGCTGGAGAAGATCAGCAGGAACTTCAGCCGCTCCAGCAATGGGTAAGACTCATCCAGCGCCTGTTCCAGCACGCGGATATTGAATTGCAGCTGCGACAGTTCGCGGTGGATGTACAGGCTGCTGTCATCCAGGTTGGTCACCACGGCGGGCGCCGGCGCCGGGGCGGGCGCTTCGGCGACCACCACCGGCGGCACCGGCTCCAGCTCCGGCGGGGTCTCAGCGACGGCTTCAACCACCGGGTGAGCGTCTTTTACGGCAACTTCAGAGAGTCCTTCGGTATTCATCGACTGTTCCTGTGAGGGCTATTGTTGCTCTCTAAGCAATTGGGCGGCGCGGGCGGCGAAATAGGTCAGGATGCCATCAGCCCCGGCACGTTTAAAGGCCGTCAGGGATTCAAGGATCACCCCTTCACTCAACCAGCCATTCTGTATTGCAGCCATGTGCATGGCGTACTCGCCACTGACCTGATACACAAAGGTCGGCACTTTGAATTCCTCTTTGACGCGGTAAAGGATGTCCAGGTAAGGCATCCCCGGCTTGACCATCACCATATCGGCGCCTTCGGCCAGATCGGCCGCTACTTCGTGCAGGGCCTCGTGGCTGTTGGCCGGGTCCATCTGGTACGAAGCCTTGTTGGCCTTGCCCAGGTTCAGGGCCGAGCCCACCGCATCGCGGAACGGGCCGTAATAGGCACTGGCGTATTTGGCCGAGTAGGCCATGATCCGCACGTTGACATGACCGGCCAGCTCCAGGGCTTCGCGAATCGCCTGGATACGCCCGTCCATCATGTCAGACGGCGCGACCACCTGGGCACCGGCTGCCGCGTGGGACAAGGCCTGCTTGACCAGCGCGTCGACGGTTATGTCGTTCTGAACATAGCCGTCTTCGTCGAGAATGCCATCCTGCCCGTGGGTGGTGAACGGGTCCAACGCCACGTCGGTGATCACCCCAAGCTCCGGGAAACGCTCGCGCAGGGCCCGGGTGGCGCGCTGGGCGATCCCTTCCGGGTTCCAGGCTTGCGCAGCGTCAAGGGACTTGAGTTCGGACGGCGTGACCGGAAACAGCGCCAACGCCGGAATCCCCAGTTCGACCCAGTTCGCCGCCTCTTCAAGCAGCAGGTCTATGCTCAAACGCTCTACACCGGGCATCGACGCCACCGCTTCCCGACGATTTTCACCCTCCAGTACAAACACCGGCAGGATCAGGTCGTTCACCGTCAGCACGTTTTCACGCACCAAGCGACGAGAAAAATCATCACGGCGATTGCGACGCAGGCGAGTGGCAGGGAACAGGCGATTGGCAGGGGTAAAACTCACGACAGACTCCTGAGCCCGGGTTTACGGGCGAGCGTTGCAGTTATAAGCGGCCATTATGACGAAGGTATGACAGTTGTGCTTAAGCATGCGACCTGTAGTCGCATTCGTCGTCATATGTAGGAATTGTTCACTTCGTGACACATCTCGATACTTTCATCCATGTTCACGAAGGCGTAGGCTGCGCGTTCATTTCGCCAGCACCCAGACCATGCTTCAACAATTTCTGCATGACTTCGGTTACTTTGCCCTCTTCCTAGGCACGTTCTTTGAAGGCGAGACCATCTTGGTTCTCGCAGGCTTCCTGGCGTTCCGTGGGTATATGGATATCAACCTGGTGGTGGTGGTTGCCTTCTTCGGCAGCTACGCCGGCGACCAGCTCTGGTATTACATGGGGCGCAAGCACGGCCGCAAACTGTTGGCGCGCAAGCCGCGCTGGCAATTGATGGGCGACAAGGCCCTGGAACATATCCGCAAGCATCCGGATGTCTGGGTGCTGAGTTTCCGCTTTGTCTACGGCTTGCGTACGGTGATGCCCGTGGCAATCGGCCTTTCCGGCTACCCGCCGGTGCGCTACCTGATCCTCAACGGTATCGGCGCCGCGGTCTGGGCTGCAGCCCTGGGCGCTGCGGCCTATCACTTTGGCGCGGTGCTGGAAGGTATGCTCGGCAGCGTCAAGAAATACGAGCTGTGGGTACTGGGCGCCTTGTTGGTGCTGGGCTTTGGCCTGTGGTTGCGCCGACGCTTCAAGAACGCGCGCATCGCCCGCCAGGCCTGTGCCGATGCCAAGGCCCGGCTGACCGCCGAGCCCGCTCCAGTCGAGCCCCCTAAGACGCCAGTCGAGTGAGCCGGCTTCTGCAGCAGTACAGGCCGATCCCGCTGAGCAAGCTGTAACTCACCAGGCCCAGCCAGCCCAAACCGCTGGCCGGCCACAGCCCGACCAGCGGCGCCAACCCCACCAATGGCACATTCAGCGCCAGGCGCACCAGCTCGGCTTTGAGCGCCCACGGGCGATTCTCCAGGGCCACCCCCAACGTGAACAACCCCAGCGCCATCGCACTCCAGCCCAGGATCAGCGCCGCCGTGGGCAATCCCTCGCCGACATTCATCAAATAGCTGCCAAAGCCCACATACACCGCAAACTGCACAGCGACGTACACCTGCTGGCGCGCGTCCAGCGGCACCTCGAATTTGCGGAACTGGCTCAGGTCCGGCTTGGCCAGCGGGTATTTGGCCTTCACGTCGGCCGGGCGCCAGCCGGTGCGCATGAACCAGATGCGCAGCTTGTCCCAGCCACTCTCCGTGCGCCGCGCATCGTTCCACAACTGCGCATAAAACTGCAGGTTGGCCCACAGCGGGTTCCAACTGGCCAGGGGCGTGGTCACGCCGAAGATCACCGGTTCGTTATCGTCTTCTTCCTGGAAACTGCCGAACAGTCGGTCCCAAATAATGAACACCCCGCCGTAGTTGCGATCCATGTAGAGAGCGTTCTGTGCATGGTGGGCCCGATGATTGGACGGCGTAACGAAGAACCACTCGAACCAGCCGAGCTTGGGCACGTGGCGGGTGTGCACCCAGAATTGGTACAGCAGGTTGAGCGACGCCACGCTGATGAACACCACCAACGGCACGCCGAGTACGGCCAGGGGCAGGTAGAAGATCCAGCTCAGCAGGAAGCCGGTGCTGGTCTGGCGCAGGGCCGTGGTGAGGTTGTAGTCCTCGCTCTGGTGATGCACCGAATGCGCGGCCCACAGGATGTTGCGCTCATGGCCGCAGCGATGCAGCCAGTAGTAGCAGAAGTCGTAGAAGACAAAGGCGAACACCCAGGTCCAGACGCTCTGGGCCGGCAGCTCGATCAGTGCCAGGTGCTGGAGGGCAAATGCATAGGTCAGCAGCCCCACGCCCTTGGTCAGCAGGCCCGTGGTGGTGGACAGCACCCCGGTGCTGAGGCTGTTGATGGCATCCGCCACTCGGTAGTTACGCTGGCCGCGCCAACGGTCGGCGAGCAGCTCCACCACGATCAAGGCAATGAAAAACGGTACCGCATAAGGCACGAAGTCCATGGGCTGGTCCGGCTTGTTTTTGTTTGATCAAGATTAGGTGCAGTGGCACGAGATCCCATTGGCAACAGGTTACAAATTAGTAGACATTTAACGCCAAGAACCCAGGAGAAATGCCCATGAGCAAAAAGATTGCAGTGATCCTTTCCGGCTGTGGCGTGTACGACGGCGCAGAGATCCATGAAAGCGTGATCACCTTGCTGCGCCTGGACCAGCGCGGCGCTCAGGTCCAATGTTTTGCCCCGGACATCCCACAGTTGCATGTAATCAACCACCTCACCGGCCTCGAAATGCCCGAATCGCGCAATGTGCTGGTGGAATCGGCGCGCATCGCCCGGGGTGAAGTGAAAGACATTAACGACGCCAACGTCGAAGATTTCGACGCGCTGATCGTGCCCGGCGGGTTTGGGGCGGCGAAGAATCTGTCGAACTTTGCCATTGAAGGCGCCGCTTGCAGTGTCAACCCGCAACTGCTGGCGCTGGCCGAAGCCTTTGCCGAAGCGGGCAAACCGGTGGGATTGATCTGCATCTCGCCGGCCCTGGCCGCGAAAATCTATGGCCCGGGCGTGACCTGCACCATCGGCAACGATGCCGACACCGCCGCCGCCCTCGAAAAAATGGGCGCCACCCACCACGAATGCACGGTGGAGGAAATCGTCGAGGACAAGGCGCGCAAACTGGTGAGCACACCGGCCTACATGTTGGGCAAGAACATCAGCGAGGTGGCGTCAGGCATCAACAAACTGGTGGATCGTGTGCTGGAACTGACCCACGAGAACGACTGAGCCCCGCTCACCACCAGGCTTACCGCATCAACCGAGTGAGGATGCGGTCAAGCGCATTGGCAAACGCCTGCTTGTCCTTTTCCCCGTGGGGCGGTGGACCGCCGCCCATCTGGCCCTGCTCGCGCAGGTCGGTGAACAGGTTGCGCACCGCCAGCCGCTCACTCATGTTCGCCGGGCTGAACTCCTTGCCGCGCGGGTCCAGGGCTGTGACGCCCTTCTTCACCAGTCGGTCGGCCAGGGGTACATCGCTGCAGATCACCAGTTCACCGGGCACCGCGTGTTCCACCAGGTAATCATCGGCCGCATCCGGGCCGCTGGGCACCACGATCAGCTTCACACAAGAGAAGCTCGGCTTGATCTGGCTCTGCCCGGCCACCAGCACCACCTCGAACTGGCGCTTGAGGGCGAACTTCACCACCTGGTCCTTGGCCGCCCGCGGGCAGGCGTCGGCGTCGATCCATACCCGCATGCCTATGTCGCCACGCGGTGCTTATCGGCCAGGCGACTGCGGCTGTACAGCACCACAATCGCCAGGATCGCCACCACCTGCGCGCCCAGCGAGTAAGCGTCGGCGTGGATGCCCAGCCAGTCGAAGTCGAAGAACGCCACCGGCCGCGTACCGAAGATGCCCGCTTCCTGCAGTGCCTTCACACCATGCCCGGCGAACACCACCGACAACGCACACAGCAGCGCCGCGTTGATACCGAAGAACAACGCCAGCGGCAGCTTCGCCGAACCGCGCAGGATCACCCAGGCCAGGCCCGTCAACAGCACCAGCGCCGTGGCGCCACCGGCCAGCACGGCGTTGTGCCCGGCAGGACCGGCTTGCAACCACAAGGTTTCGTAGAACAGGATCACTTCGAACAGCTCGCGGTACACCGAGAAGAACGCCAGAATCGCAAAGCCGAAGCGCCCGCCGCCGCCCACCAGGCTGCTCTTGATGTAATCCTGCCAGGCGGCTGCGTGGCGTCGGTCATGCATCCACACGCCAAGCCACAGCACCATCACGCTGGCGAACAGTGCCGTGCAGCCTTCGAGCAGTTCGCGCTGCGCACCACTGACGTCGATCACATACGCTGCCAGCGCCCAGGTGGCCAAGCCGGCCAACAGCGCCAGGCCCCAGCCCATGTGGACGCTGCGCACCGCCGATTGCTGGCCGGTGTTGCGCAGGAAAGCGAGGACCGCAGCCAGTACCAGAATCGCTTCCAGGCCTTCACGCAGCAGAATCAACAAGCCGGAGATGTAGCTCAGCGACCAGCTCAGACCGTCGCCGCCCAGCAAACCGGCGGATTCGGTGAGTTTGCCCTTGGCTGCGTCCAGGCGTTGCTGCACCTGCTCGATCGGCAACCCGTCCTGCAACGCCTGCCGGTAGGCCATCAGGGCCTTCTCGGTGTCCTTGCGCACGTTGGCGTTGACGTTGTCCAGGGAGCTTTCCACCAGCTCGAAGCCTTCCAGGTAAGCAGCCACCGACAGGTCGTAGGCCTGTTCACGATCGCCGTTGCGGAACGCGGCAAGGCTCTTGTCCAGGGTGGCGGCGGTGTAGTCGAGCAATTGCGCCGGGCCCCGTTTGACCTGCGGCGGTTGCGCACGCTGGGCGCGGAAGGTCGCGGCGACGCCGGGGCCACTGGCGGCGAGCACTTCATTGGGGGTCTGGCGGGCCAGGTCGGCGAGGTTGAAGGGCTGCTCGCTCTTGGCAGCGGCCGGATCGGCGGTGAAGCCGGCGATGTAGGTAGCCAGGTCCCAGCGCTGACGGTCATCCAGTTGATCGGCAAAGGACACCATATCGGTGCCTTCAACGCCCTGGCCCAGGGTGTTGTAGATCGCATAGAGGCTCAGGCGGTCCAGGCGTGCAGCGTCCGTCAGGTTCGCCGGTAGCGGCGTCATGCCGACGCTGGCGGGGCCATCACCGGCCCCCGTCGTGCCGTGGCAGACCGAGCAGTGCTGGGCGTAGAGCGGCGCGCCGCGCGTCGGGTCGGGGGTAATCGCCGGGGCCTGGCTGACTTCATACGCGACTGCCAACTTGGCGCCCAACTGCCGAGCCTGACGGGCTACGGTCGCACCGTCCTGACGAGCGGTCACTGCCGCCTTCAATTCATCGACCCCTTTGACCAGCTCGGCGCGCTCGGGCTTGGCAGGCAAATCCGCCACCAGCCCCTGCAAGACCCCGAGAAATTCCACCTGCTCACGGTATTCCGACTCATCAATGACCTTGCCTGCCGACACGGTCGGCGGGTAGTCCGCGCCGATGTAGTCCAGTAAATGCAAGGCTTTCGGGGCGCCCTCGGCACTCGCGGCCAACAGGTTGAAGCTGCACGACATCAACGCCGGCACTACCAGCCAGGCGAGCAAACGGAGGGGCGCAATCATGAATGAATCTCAAAGGGAAATACGAAGTAACACATTGTTTAACTTTAAAGGGTTTGACTCAAGGTGTTCGTGATCTCGCCTGTGTAAAGACGTCGCAGCCAAACGCCGGTAGTGGCATTTCGTCGCTCGCGTAACAGCACAAAGCCATTGTTTTGCCAGTAATGGCGCTTATAATGCGCCGCCCTGTTAGTGCGAAAGGGAATTTCGTTCTTCATTTTTATGATGAATGACCATATCGGATGAATACGTTCAGGGAAGAAGTAGCATGGCATTTCGCGCCTTACCCCCACTCGCGCTCGCGGCAGTCACCTTGCTGTCCGGCTGTTCGATGTTCCGCAGCTACGACACCGAGCTGCAAGCCACCAACCAGCAACTGGCCACCGGCAATGTCGACGGCGCCCTGACGCTGCTGGAAAAGAACAACACCGGCGAAGACAAAGACCTGCTCTATTTCTTTGAAAAGGGCGAATTGCTGCGGGCCAAGGGCGATCTGACCGGCAGCCAGACCGCCTGGCGCAGCGCCGATCTGCAGGTCTACAAATGGGAAGAGTCGGTCAAGTTCGACAGCGAAAAGTACCTCTCTCAGTTCGGCAGTTTCCTGGTCAATGACAAAGTGCGTCGCTACGAAGGCTACGACTACGAAAAAGTCATGCTGACCACGCAAATGGCCTTGAACCTGCTGGCCCTGAATGACTTCGACGGCGCACGCACCGAAATCAAGAAAACCCACGAACGCGAAGCGGTGATCGCCGACCTGCGGGACAAGGAATACCTCAAGCGCGAGGATGAAGCCCAGCGCGAGGGTGTGACCACCCAGATGAAAGACCTGCGCGGCTACCCGGTGGAAGCCCTGGACGCGCCGGAAGTGGTCGGCCTGAAAAACAGCTACCAGAGTGCGTTCAGCCATTACCTGGCCGGTTTCGTCTACGAAGCCCTGGGCGAAAAAGACCTGGCCGCCCCCGGCTACCGCAAGGCTGCCGAGTTGCGTCCCAACACGCCGCTGCTGGAGCAGGCCCTGCTGGACCTGGACAAATCCAAAGTCGGCGCCGATGAAACGGACGTCCTGATCGTGGTCCAGAGCGGCCTGGCGCCGGCCCGCGACTCGATTCGCCTGCCGCTGCCCATCCCGATCAATGGCAACCTGGTGATCACGCCGCTGTCGTTCCCGGTGATCAAGGCCGACACGTCGACCGCACCGTTCGCCCAGATCGGTGTCGACGGCCAGCAGCAGAACCTCACGCCGCTCAACAGCACCACGGCCATGTCCCGCCGCGCCCTGCGCGATGACATGCCCGGCATCATCCTGCGCACCACCGTGCGGGCGGTCAGCCGGGGCGTGGCGCAAAACAACCTGAACAAGACCAACCCCATGGCGGGCCTGGTACTGGGTATCGCCTCGGCAGTCGCCGAAGGCGCCGACACCCGCACCTGGCGCACCTTGCCGGACATGACCCAAGTGACCCGCCTGCGCCTCAAGCATGGCGAACACCAGGTCAGCCTGCCCAGCGCCCTGGGCGGCACGCTGGTGACGATCAAGGCCGATCAGCGCTACCAAGTCATCACGCTGCGCGTGGTCGGCACCCAAGTGTTCGCCGGCGGCCTTGCGGCCCATGTCGTGCCGAGCACTCAACCCCAGGCTATCGCCACTCTCAAATAACCTTAAGGAGCGCGCTATGCGTCATTTCATCCTCGGTGCCTTGGCGCTGGTCCTGCTCGCCGGTTGCGCCACCCCGCCGCCGCCGGCACCCGGCAGCGCCGCCAGCAAAATCGTGGTGATGGGCAAATTCAAGGGCATCGCCGTCGGCGCCATTCGCGTCGCGCGCGAGAACGGCTTTCTCACCGCCAAGGTGCAACTGAGCAACATCACCAGTAGCAACCAGATGATGTATTACCGCTTTGCCTGGCTGGGCGCCGACGGCTTCCCGGTGGGCGACGAAGAGACCTGGAAAGTGCTGAACCTGTACGCCAACCAGGCGACCTTCCTGCCGGCCATCGCCAATCTGCCCCAAGCGGCGGACTTCCGTCTTGAAGTGAAAACCCCTTGAGCCGTTCACCCCTTTTGCTGCTGAGAGATGTCCCCATGTTTGCACGCTTCTCGATCCTCGCCGTCGTCGCCGTCCTGGCCAGCGGCTGCGCCAACACCTCCCCGGTACTGGGCGGTAAAAACATCGGCTACGGCGACACCAAGGCCGTGGAACTGGTGACCAACGAGTTCGGTTCCACCGACCTGCAGATGATCGCCGAAAGCATGACCCGCTCCCTGGCCCAGTCCGGCATCCTCCAGGGCCGCCCGGTGGTGCAGGTGTATGACGTGAAGAACAAGACCAGCGAGTACATCGACACCCGCGAGATCACCACGTCGATCAAGACCCAACTGATGAAGACCGGCACCGCGCGCTTCGCCAGCGACAACACCGACATGCAGAGCCAGGTCGACCAGCTCAAGCTGCAGAACCAGAGCGGCCTGTACAAGAAGTCCACCGTGAGCAAGACCGGCAACATGGTCGCCGCCAAGTACCGTCTGGAAGGCTCCATCAGCTCCATCGTCAAACGCAGCTCGGACTACAAGGACGTGTTCTACAAGTTCAGCCTGCAGTTGATCGACGTTGAGAGCGGCCTGGCCGAATGGATGGACGAAAAAGAAATCCGCAAAACCACGGAGCGTTAAGCAATGCGTGCATGGATCGGCATCATCGGCCTGCTGTGCGCCTTCGGCGCCTCGGCCGCCCCGAAAATCGCGGTGACCGACCTGGCCTATGAGGCCCGGGTCGAGGAGTACATCCACCAGGTTTCGGCCAGCAACAACTTCCAGGCCAGCGCCTACCACGCCAGCGGCGCGTCGAACTACAGCGAGTACGAAAGCCGTACCAGCTATATCGAACAGACCGAACTGCGTAAATTCAGCGGCGACATCAAGGGCGAGATCCTCAAGTCCCACCAGTTCCAACTGGTGCAGGGCACGCCCTACACCGCCGATGCCAAGGGTGACGTGTATGACGTGATCAAGCGCATCAAGGCCGGTCATTTCAAGGGTGCGGACTACGTGCTGTTCGGCACGCTGTCGGACATCGACTTCACCCAGGACATCAACGCCCTGGACCACACCAACAGCTACTCGGCGGTGCTGGGCCTGACGCTGGTGGCGGATTTCAGCCTGATCAACACGCGCACCTACGAAATCACCTCGGCGTTCACCGCCATGGGCGAAGGCCAGGACACCAAACTGGTGAACAGCCGCGACGTGCGCGTGAGCCTGAACCGGCCGCGGGTAGTGAAGGAAGTGTCGAAGGCACTGGGCGAAGATGTGGCGCGGCAGTTGGCGGAACAATTGGGCGGTGGGTATCAAGACCCCGGCCAACCGCCGCTGCGCAACCACCTGCCACGGGATGAAGCGCCGAAGATTCTGCGCTGAACCGCGACTTCACAACAATGTGGGAGGGGGCGAGCAAGCCCCCACACTTGACTGTATTCACAGATAGAAATGTGTAAACCCAATCACCTGTGGAGGGGGCTTGCTCCCGATGGCGGTGGTTCAGTGAGCGATGTGCTGACTGATCCTCCACTGTCGGGAGCAAGCCCCCTCCATATTGATCCGGTTTCGTCAATCAGGCCGTTGCGCGATGCAGGCTGGCCAGGAAACCTGCCGCCCCCACGAACAGCCCGGCAAACGTGCGGTTCATGCGCTTCTGCTGTTTAGGCGTGCGCAACAGGCGCAACACTTTCGACGCCAACCCCGTGTAGCCCGCCATCACGATCATGTCGACGCTGATCATGGTCGCGCCGAGGATCAGGTACTGGATCAGCAGCGGCGCCTGCGGGTTCACGAACTGCGGCAGCACCGCGAGCATGAACACCAGGGCCTTGGGGTTGCTGGCGTTGACCAGAAAGCCACGGAACACCATTGCCATCGGCTTGCCGACCGGGCGCACGGCCGCGTCATCGGTCATGTCCATGGGCAAGGCACGCCATTGCTTGACGGCCAGGTACACCAGGTACGCCACGCCGAACCATTTGATCGCATAGAACGCGGTAGAAGACGCCGCCAGAATCGCCCCCAGACCACCGGCCACCACGGCAATCTGCATCGCCAGGCCGATTTGCAGGCCGATGGCGTTCCAGTAACCGCGCAGGAAACCGTATTGCAGGCCGCTGGACATCGAGGCGATGGCGCCGGCGCCGGGCGAAAGAGAAATGATCCAACTGGCCAGGAAAAAGGCCAGCCACGTATCGAGTGCCATGACACACCTCAGGAGAGCGTTTGCTGATGGGCCTTAAGCTAACTCCGCCGAGCAAACGCTGGCTATAGATTTTTACAGGATGTAAACGCTAGCGGTCGCCCGGAAACACATGGGTACCCGGCCAACGCCGCACCGAGCGCTGGAAGAACAGGCTGTTAGGCACCTGCACCATGGCGCTGCCGGTGCCTGCGTCTTCCACCTCGATCAACGTGGTGTAGAGCAGATTGATCGCCACCACGCGCCCCTTCACCCCTGGTTTGTCGACGGTGTCGACCAGCTCAACGATGTCACCGAGGCGAAACGGGCCGACCGTGAAAATCAGGATGGCGCACAGCAGGTTGGACAGCACCGACCACATGGCGAAAAACGCCACCGCCGCCACCGCGACAAACCCTGACAGTGCCGTCCACAACACCGTGGCGGATACCCCCAGGCGGCCCAGCACGAAGATCAGCGCACTGCCCATGATCAGCCACCGCAGGCCACCGCGCAGCGGCATCAGCAGTTGCGGCGGCAGCGGGTAGCGTTCCCCCAGGCGAGTCAGGCCTTTGGCGACAAACCGCTGGGCGAGGTAACCGGCCAGCAGGATCAGCAGGATTTGCACGCCGATCCACACGGGCTCGACCCATTGGGGCGGCAGATGCAGCGCTTCCATCAGGACAGCGCCTCCAGCTCCGCTTGCAGGCTTTCGAGCAGTTCGAGGGCTTCCATCCAGCTCTCCTCCAATTGCCCTTCACGCACCTTGAGCTTGGCCTGTTCGGCCAGCAGGTCGCGCAGTTCGTCCTTGCGTGCCGGTTCGTACACGGCGCTGTCGCCCAGGCTGGCTTCGATCTTGGCCAGGCGCTCATGCACCTTGCCCAGTTCGGCTTCCAGCTTGTCGGCTTCGCGCTTGTGCGGCGCCAGTTGTTGGCGCAGCGCGGCGGCGGCCTGGCGCTGGGCCTTCTTGTCGGTTTTGTCCGGGTTGACCGGGGTGTTGCTGGTCGGCGCGTTGCGCAGGCGGTAATCCGTCAGCCAGCGCGCGTAGTCGTCGAGGTCGCCGTCGAACTCTTCTACTTTGCCATCAGCCACCAGCAGGAAGTTGTCGGTGGTGCTCTTGAGCAAGTGGCGATCGTGAGACACCACCAGTACCGCACCGCTGAATTCCTGCAGGGCCATGGTCAGCGCCAGGCGCATTTCCAGGTCGAGGTGGTTGGTCGGTTCGTCGAGCAGCAACAGGTTCGGCCGGTCCCAGGCGATCAAGGCCAGGGCCAGGCGGGCTTTTTCGCCACCGGAGAAATTCAGCACCGGCTCATCGATGCGCGCGCCACGGAAGTCGAAACCGCCGAGGAAGTCGCGCAGGGTCTGCTCGCGTTCGGTCGGCGCCAGGCGCTGCAAGTGCAGCAACGGGCTGGCCTTGGCGTCGAGGGAGTCCAACTGATGCTGGGCGAAGTAGCCCACCACCAGGTTCTCGCCTCGGGTCAGGCGGCCGGCCAACGGCTGCAATTCGCCCGACAGGTTCTTGATCAGCGTCGACTTGCCCGCGCCGTTAGGCCCGAGCAAACCGATGCGTGCGCCCGGCGTGAGCTGCAGCTTGACCTTCTCCAGGATGACTTTGTCGCCGTAACCCAGGCGCGCATCCGAGAGATCGAGCAAGGGGCTGGAGATTTTCACCGATTCGCGGAACACAAAGTCGAACGGCGAATCGACATGGGCCGCCGACAGCTCTTCCATGCGCTCCAGCGCCTTGATCCGGCTCTGGGCCTGACGGGCCTTGGTGGCCTGGGCCTTGAACCGGGCGATGTAGCTTTCCATGTGCGCGCGCTGCGCCTGCTGCTTCTCGTAGGCCTGCTGCTGCTGGGCCAGGCGTTCGGCACGGGCGCGTTCGAACGCGGAGTAGCCGCCGCGGTAGAGGGTGATTTTCTGCTGTTCGACGTGGGCGATGTTGTCGACCACCGCGTCGAGGAAATCCCGGTCGTGGGAAATCAGCAGCAAGGTGCCCTGGTAGTTCTTGAGGAAGTCTTCCAGCCACAGGATCGCATCGAGGTCCAAGTGGTTGGTCGGTTCGTCGAGCAGCAGCAGGTCCGAGGGGCACATCAGCGCCTGGGCCAGGTTCAGGCGCATGCGCCAACCGCCGGAGAAGTCGGCGACCGGGCGATCCATCTGTTCGTTGGTAAAGCCCAGGCCGGCGAGCATCTTGCGCGCACGGGCGTCGGCGGTGTAGCCGTCGGCGCTGTCGAGTTCAGCGTGCAGGCGGGCCTGGGCGGCACCGTCCTGGGCTTTCTCGGCCTCGGCCAGGTCGTGTTGCACCTGGCGCAGACGCAGGTCGCCATCGAGCACGTAGTCGATCGCGATGCGGTCCAGGGTGTCGATCTCCTGGCGCATATGGGCGATGCGCCAGTCGGCCGGCAGCAGGCAGTCCCCGGAATCCGGGGTCAGCTCACCGAGCAACAGGGCGAACAACGTGGATTTGCCGGCGCCGTTGGCACCGATCAGGCCGGCTTTGTGACCGGCGTGCAGGGTCAGCTCGGCGTCTTCGAGAAGACGTTGCGGGCCACGCTGTAATGTTAGGCTTTGAAGTCGGATCATAATGGCGGCGGAGTCTACCAGCTTCGTTGGCCGCTGGCTTGGGTGTGAATATGTGTGCTGACCTGTGGAGCTTTGCCCTCTCGACTTACGCCCGCCCCGGCGTCGAAGCCGCTTGCCTGCGCTTGCAGGCGCAAGGCGCGGATGTGTGCCTGTTGCTTTGCGGTGCGTGGCTGGAACAGCGCGGCGTTGCGTTTGAACCCGGGCGCGCACAGGCCCTGCAACAGCTTGCTCGGTCGTGGCAGGCGCAGGTGGTCGAGCCGTTGCGACAGATGCGCGTGCAATGGCGCGCCATGGCGCAGCAGGATGAGCAATTGGCGGTGTTGCGGGAGCGGGTCAAAGCCCTGGAGCTGGATGCCGAAAGAACGCAACTGATGCGTCTGGAAGCGTTGGCGCAAACATGGCCGATCGCAGAGGCGGTGGGTTACCCGCGATGGCTGGAAGGGCTGGCGGCTGAGAATGCCACCAACCTTGACCATGACGCGCTGCAGCAGCTGCGCGCCATGGCCACCGGCACTTAGGAAGCGCTGGTTGGGGTGGTGCTTGGCACTACCGGCGCAGGAGTGCTGCTGGCCGGCGCGGTGGGTGCCGAAGTAGCAACAGGTGCTGCTGGAGTGGCTGGTTTTGCAACAGCAGCTTTAGCGACTGGCTTGGCGGCTGGCTTTGCAGCAGCAGCTTTAGCGACTGGCTTGGCGGCTGGTTTTGCAGCAGCAGCTTTAGCAACTGGCTTGGCGGCTGGTTTTGCAGCAGCAGCTTTAGCGACTGGCTTGGCGGCTGGTTTCGCAGCAGCAGCTTTAGCGACTGGCTTGGCGGCTGGTTTCGCAGCAGCAGCTTTGGCAACTGGCTTGGCGGCTGGTTTTGCAGCAGCGGTTTTAGCAACTGGTTTGGCGGCTGGTTTGGCGGCTGGTTTTGCAGCAGCGGTTTTAGCAGTTGGCTTCGCGGCCGGTTTTGCAGCAGCAGCTTTAGCAACTGGCTTGGCGGCTGGTTTTGCAGCAGCGGTTTTAGCAACTGGCTTGGCGGCTGGTTTTGCAGCAGCGGTTTTAGCAGTTGGCTTCGCGGCCGGTTTTGCAGCAGCCGTTTTGGCAACTGGCTTGGCAGGGGCACGAGCGCCCAGCACTTTAGCCACGGCTTCCTTCACACGACCAACGCCCTGGGCCAGTTTCAGGCTTTCCTGGGCATCTTTCTTGAGTTGGGAAATATAGGCGCGGGTTTCAGCCTGACGATCCTTGAGAGCGTCCAGCAGATCCTCAAGTTCTTTAACGGCGTCCTTAGCTTTGGCTTGTGCCTTGGCCTTGCCGGCAGTGGCGGCGTCTTGCAGTTTGGTGCGGGATTTGTGCAGTTTTTCTTGTGCTTTACCGCGTTGTTTTTCCAGCTTGGCGAGCAGTTTTTCTGCATCGGCCAACGCTTGAGAACAGGCGCTTTCCAGATGTTCGAGCAAGCTGCCCGAAAGTTGTTGGAGTAGATGCAACGGGGTATTAACAGGCTTCTGTTTGGCCGACATGGGTTACCTCCTGGCTGACGTGGGTGCGGCTCATACTAGCCCTCTGCTCTTACCGCCGCTAGGGCATGTTGACAGTATCGTTTGCCTTGCGTTGCACCGTACGAAAATTCTTATCGATATAACGAAAATACGCGGCACTTTTTACCTCCTCGCACTGGCATAATCCGTCGCACTTTCGGCGGGAGGACACCCATGTCGCGTTACCTTTTTCTTGTGCTTGGCCTGGCGATTTCGGTGGCCCATGCGAACGAACAATCGCCGCCCAAAACCACTGCGCAGACTCAGCACGATCTCGCCTACAGCCTGGGCGCCAGCCTGGGTGAGCGACTGCGTCAGGAGGTTCCCGACCTGCAGATCCAGGCCCTGATCGATGGCCTCAAACAAGCCTATCAGGGCCAACCGCTGGCGTTGGATAACGCACGCATCGAACAGATTCTTGCCCAGCACGAAGCGCAGAACGAAGCTGACACGCAGGCCCCCCAAAGCGAAAAAGCGCTGGCTGCCGAACAACAATTTCTGACCCAGGAAAAAGCCGCAAAAGGCGTGCGCGAGTTGGCGGATGGCATCCTGCTCACGGAGCTCACGGCAGGCACGGGCAATAAGCCGATGGCCAGCGACCAGGTTCAAGTGAACTACGTGGGACGGCTGCCCGACGGCACGGTGTTCGATCAGAGCACGCAGCCCCAATGGTTCCGCCTGGACAGTGTGATCAGCGGCTGGAGCAGTGCGCTGCAACAAATGCCGGTGGGTGCGAAATGGCGCCTGGTGATTCCATCGGCCCAGGCCTATGGCGCCGATGGTGCCGGCGAGTTGATCCCGCCTTATACGCCACTGGTGTTCGAGATCGAATTGCTCGGCACTCGCCGCTGACCCAATAAAAAACGGTGCGTCATGCGCACCGTTTTTTATCTCATCACCAAAGGTCAGGCCTGGGCGACAGCCACATCCCGGTGAGCATTGTGCAGCACTTCGATCAGGCAATCCTCCAACTCGAAACGCTCATGGAGCAAGCCACCCAGCTCTTTGAATTTTTCGGCAACGCACTTGCCGGCATCACACAGGTCATTGAACGCCAGCAGCTTCTCGGTGATCACATCGATGCGTGGATAGAGGGTGTCGGCCAACTCAAGACCACGCTGATCGTCGAAGGCTTCCGCTTCCTTGGTCAACTGCTCGTAGACGCCGAAATGACCGGCAGACACGTAGTCCACCAAGACACCGCAAAACGCCTGCAGCGGCTTGCGATTCTTCGCTAATGCTTCGGGCTTCTCGCCGAGAGCATCAAACGCCCGAACCAGTTCGTGACGTGCCTTCAGCCAGCTGTCGATCAGCTTGTGCACCCCACCCCAGCGTTCCTGAGCATTCTGACAACTTTCCAGCATGATGATCTCTCTTCCCTATAGGGGGCGCTGCCGCCCGTGCCCGCGCAACACTTCAAGGATAAAAGCGGCAGCCGGACAAGGCCGCATCAGACAAACGGTTTCAGTAACGCGTGCGGGCCAGATTATGCCCGCATGACTATGGCTTCAAGGTACGCAGGAGAGAATGTTCATACAAGTGTTTAATCCCGTCCTACAAACTGCAGCTGGCGTTCAGTGCCTTGCCGGGCGCATACGCTGGCTCAAGAACAGCCGTGAAAATTGCATGATGCCCAGCATCAACATCCCCAGGAAGAACAACAGGCTCCACTCGGGAAGGCTCAAGTCAAACAGCGTCCAGGTGATCTCCATGCAATCGACGGTGCCTTGGACGGTCAATTGCAATGCCTGCCAGAGCGACAGGTTTTCGATCATATGGTGCAGGCTCGGCCAGCAATCGCCAGCCAGCTCCGGTGCGGCATTTTGTAGCAACACCTGGCGCACGGCGGTGATGGCGCCGAGCAACGCGCACCCCATGCTGGCGAACCCGTACAGGTAGATGGCAGAACGCTTGGGGCTATGGATGGCGGCAAGCAGATTGATCAATGTGAAGGCAGCCAGGAAGCCCCGTTGCATCTGACAGAGGAAGCAGGGCCGCAACGACGCACCGAACTCAAGGTAAAAGGACGCGCCCAACGTCAGCGCACCCGCCAGGAACGCAAGGAAAAACAAGGAACGTGAAGGGGCCAAAGACATGCTTTATCCGCACCGCGAAATATAGGTCGATACGGTAGAGGAAAGGCCTGACCCCTTTCAATACACGCCAGAGCAGACGATTCCGCGAGAGCGTAAGGACAACCCGTCAGAACATGGAAGACTTCGAGGAGCAGGGTGTAGGAGTTCACCTACGAACGCTCAAGGCCCATCATTTTCGAGACATTAAGGGGTTGGCTATAAGACACGTCTGAGCCAACCCCAGACCTCTTCCTACATCAAGCCCGGACAGGGGCAGGCAGGGGTGACGCCAGCAAGCGGCTATCCAGCAGCCCCAGGCCCTCCTGGAACAACTGGTTGCTACGCTCGGCGTCGCCCAACTGGGCCAACAGCCGCGCCAATTCGGCACAGGCCTCGGGATTGCGCTCCACTTGCAGGCTGCTTTCCAGATAATCCCGCGCCTTGCCCCACAAGCTGTTTTGCAGGCACAAGCGACCCAACGTCAGCAGCAGGCTGGCATCCCCTGGATGGTCCTTGAGCCAACCTTCGGCAAATTTCAATTGCCGGCCCGGATCACTGCCACGCAGCAGGCCGTAGAGGCGGATCAGGTGGCTGTCGTAGCTGCGCTTGATCGCGCCGCGTAGCGCTTCTTCGGCGTTGGCATCGGCGCCCAGTTGACGCAGTTGCTCGGCATACGCCAGGACCAATTGCGGCTCCTGACGCTGGGCGGACGTGAGTTGCTGCCAGGCGCGCTCAAGCGACTGCTGGCCGGCTTCGCCCTGCTCGTCACGCTGGGCGGCCAGGCTCAGGTTTTCACCCCAGGCGCGGCGCTCGAGTTCGGCCAGTTCGGCGGCAGGCAGCACCCTGTCCTTGCGCAGCTCCGGTAACAGGCGGATCACGGACGACCAGTCGCCCCGCTGCTGATGCAGGCGCTGCAATTGGCGCAGCACCTGAGCGTTATGGGGATGACGCTCGTGCATCGCCTGCAGGGCGGTCAATGCGCCGTCCGTGTCACCGCGGTCCAGTTGCAATTGCGCATGACTCAAGGCAATCGCGAGCTCGGCCTGAGGCTGACGCTCCAGGGCACGCTCCAGCAAACCGTCCGACTCTTCATAGCGCCCCAGCTCGTTGGCGGCTCGCGCCGCGCCGAGGTAGTACAGCAATGGCTGGCGCTCGGCTTCGGCAGCGCGGCGCAGGTGGCGCTCGGCGCTGGCCCAACGGCCTTCGGCGAGGTCCAACTGGCCCTGTTCGATGGCAATCTGCACGCGGCGGCTACGGTTACGCCGCGACCACGGGTTGACCACACCGCTCGAGGTGCTGACCAGGCCGAATAACACGCGGATCAGGTAGATCGCCAGGCCGATGACAAACACCGCCACCACGGTCGCCCACAGGCTCGACTCGTAATGCAGCACATGAGGGTAGGTAATCAGCACATAGCCGGTATGTTTCGAAATGCCCACGGCGAGTGCCAGGGCGATCGCTATCGCCAGCACCAGGATCACATAGAAACGCTTCATCGGTTCTACTCCTGGGTCGCCGGCGTGGCCGCCGCCTTGGCTTCGTCGGCAGACAGGTGACGACGTTCAAGGTACGCCTGCACCGCCGCCAGGCTCGCGGCCAGGTCCGGGGTCACCACCGAAACGGCCTTGGGTTCAAGCTCGGCGATACGCGCCAGCATCGCCTTGCTTTGCGGGTTGTCCTGGTTGAAGTTGTCCTGCAGCACGCTGCGCGCCTCGCCCAGTGAGCGGCTGTAGACCGCCGACTCGCCATTGAGCGCGGCCCATTGTGCCTGCTCCAGGGCGAGGCTCAGGGCCAGACGCACTTGGTTCAGACCTTGGCCGGCCAACAGCGGACGGATGTTGTCATCGGGGTTGAAGTCGATGCGGAAGTAACGGGAGATCTGCTCCCACCATTGGCTCCAACGGTTGTCGGTGTCGGTGGTCGGACGGCCTTGGGAAACGGGCTCGGTCAGTTGATATTCCGGGGCGACGGCCGCCAGTTGCACAACCTGATCGCGCAAGGCCGCCAATTGCAGATACAACCCGGTACGGTCCGGCTGCTCGGTGCTGCGCAGTGCCGCCAGGCTCTTGGCCAACTGTTCGCGCGCAGCGTAGGAACCTGGATCGCTCTGCTCACGAAGAATCTCGTCGGCACCCTGTACCAGCGCCTGGGCACTGTTGATGTCCTGCAGGGCAGACAGGCGCAGGCTCGCCAGGCGTATCAAGTGCTCGGCCTCCGCCAGGCGCCAATCCTTGCGGCTGGCGCCCAGCACGGTTTCCAGGCGCTGGCTCAAATGCTGCTGATCCCCCTGCAATTGGGCGACCAGGCGGCGGCGCTCCTCCAGCTCATCCGCACCGGGCAACTGCGCCAGGCGCGCAGCCAATTGCTGCTGGCTTTGCTTGAGGGACTGGGATTGGTCATCGAGGGTTCGCACCTGGCCTAGCTGTTGCTGGCTGCTGGCTTGCAGGGCGCGGACCTGCCAGATTCCCCAACCGCCGGCGGCAACACCGGCGGCGCCCAGCAGCAGGGCCACGATTGCCAGGCCATTGCCACGTCGCGGGGCGGTGACCGGTGACTCAACCGGCGCATCGAGTGCGGGTTGGGCTTCTTCTTTGGGCAAGGCTGTTTCGCTCACGTATCCGTCCTTTGCGTATCAGAGAGTGGGGGCGGGATGCCTTATAAGGCAAAGCTGCCCAACGCCACTAACAAAGCCGCGGCACTCGCGCCGCGACAATCCACAACTTTTTCTGCGCCAGCGGCCCGCGCCATCTCATAGACTCGCGGGCTGGGCACGAACAACGGCAACTGGGCCACCTGCGGCCAATCGGGTCCGGCCAGGGCCTGCAAGTGCAAAAAACCCTGCCCACTGCTGACCACCAGGCCGTTCAAGCGTTCCAACTGGATGCGCTGTGTCAGTACACCGGTGTCGTAAGCCGGCAGGAAACGGCGGTACAACTCCAAGTAGTCGACACTAGCACCTTGCTCGCGCAAACGCTCAGCCAGCAACTCGCGCCCCCCCTCGCCCCGCAGGATCAATACCCGGGCATCCGGGCGTGCGATAGCCTCGCGCAACGCAGGCAATTGAAGCAAGGCCTCGCTGTCGTCGCCTGTTTGCGGATACTGCACGTCGAGGCCGTGATCGGCCAGCACTTGGGCGGTGGCTGCGCCGACGCTGAACCAGCGCAGGTGCGGCCAGGCTTGATCCAACTGCTGCAAGGCCAGGCGCGCAGCCGGCTTGCTCACCACGATCACCGCGCAATAGCGGCCCAGATCACGCAAGATGGCTTGTTGCTCGGGCGTGACCGGTATCGGCTCGATATCCAGCAACGGCAAGCTGCTGCTGAAGATACCGGCTTCGGACAACGTCGCTGCCAGGGCTGCCGACTCTTCGGCGGGCCGCGTCAGCAGCACTCGCCAATCGGTCACTGCGGGCCGGCCTCGCCATAGACTTTTTGCAGAATGGCGCCGGCGCCCTTGTCCAGCAACTCTTCCGCCACCTGGATACCCAGGGCTGCGGCGTCTCGCTGCGGGCCACGCGCTTGGGCCGTCAACAACGTGCCGCCGTCCGGGTCGCCCACCAGGCCACGCAGCCACAGGTTTTCACCTTCAAGCACCGCGTAACACGCAATTGGCACCTGACAGCCACCGTTGAGGTGCTTGTTCAGGGCACGCTCGGCCGTGACGCGCACGTCGGTGTCGTGGTGATCCAGCGGTTGCAGCAGCGCGTGGATTTCAGTATCGACGGTGCGACATTCGATGCCCACGGCACCCTGCCCACCTGCGGGCAGGCTGTCCTCGACACTGATGGCCGACGTGATGCGGCCTTCGAAACCCAGGCGGATCAAGCCCGCCGAAGCGAGGATGATCGCGTCGTACTCACCGGCATCCAGCTTGGCCAAGCGCGTGTTGACGTTGCCGCGCAGGAAGCGGATCTGCAGGTCAGGGCGGCGGGTCAGCAATTGTGCCTGGCGACGCAGGCTGGAGGTGCCCACGACACTGCCCTGGGGCAGTTCATCCAGGGACGCGTAGGTATTGGAAACGAAGGCATCGCGCGGGTCTTCACGCTCGCAGATGCAAAACAGGCCCAGGCCTTCGGGGAAGTCCATGGGCACGTCTTTCATCGAGTGCACAGCGATATCGGCGTGGTTTTCCAGCAGCGCAGTTTCCAGCTCTTTGACGAACAGGCCCTTGCCGCCGATTTTCGACAGCGGCGAGTCCAGCAGCTTGTCGCCACGACTGACCATAGGCACCAAAGTCACCTTGAGGCCGGGATGAGCCTGTTCAAGGCGGGCTTTGACGTATTCGGCTTGCCACAAAGCCAGGGCGCTTTTACGGGTGGCGATGCGGATTTCGCGAGAGGACATGGATCAATCCGTACTGAATAGATACGGCAGATAATAACAGCTCAGGCAAATACGCTTTGATTTGAATCAGCAAGTGCCTGGCCTCCCTGGCCACGTCGCACCGGGATAAGGAAGGCAGGCCTTGCTGCAACCCTTAGGCTAAAGCTGCTGCATCATTTTGCGCACGCCCGCGACATGGCGTCGGCTGACGATCAGCGCATCACCATTGAGCCCTTTGAGGAACAGCTGAAAGTGTC
The DNA here is from genome assembly GCF_046605395.1 of Pseudomonas sp. MPB23. Classification (NCBI taxonomy): domain Bacteria; kingdom Pseudomonadati; phylum Pseudomonadota; class Gammaproteobacteria; order Pseudomonadales; family Pseudomonadaceae; genus Pseudomonas; species Pseudomonas sp. MPB23. Next base: position 1,773,750 of record NZ_CP176771.1, read on the forward strand.
CCAGGGGCGTGCGTTGCAGGCGTTCGATACGCTCACGGGCCACCAGCGCATTGCGGTGGATGCGCACGAAGCGGTCGCCAAATTCATCCTCGAGCGCCTTGAGCGGCTCATCGAGCAGCACTTCACCGGTCTCGTGCCGCAGGGTCACGTACTTGTGATCGGCAATAAAGTAGACCACCTGGTTCAAGGGGATCAGTTCGATGCCTTTGCGTGTGCGGGCACTGATGTGGCTACGTGGCCCATTACCACTTTGGGCGGCTGGCTGGGTGAGTGCAGCGAGTTGTATGCGGTTGGGCCGCTCGGCTTTTTTCAGGGCCTTGAGCAATGCCTCGGCACTCACCGGCTTGGCAAGGAAGCTGACGCCACTGGCTTCCAGCGCCTCTGCGGAAAACTCCTCCTGGGCAGCACACAACACCACGGCAGGCGGCGATTCTCGCTCGCTCAAGCGGGCGGCAACCTGCAGGCCGTCGAGGCCTGGCATGCGGATATCGAGCAACACCACATCCGGCTTGAGGCTGTCGATCAGCGTCAACGCCTCTTCGCCCGTGGTGGCGCTCGGTTCAAGGACTGTATAACCCTCGAGCTCACTGACCAAACGGCTCAGTCGCTCGCGGGCTTGGGGTTCGTCATCAACGATCAGGACATTCATATTGCGCTGGATTCCTGCGTGAGTCTCGCACAAGGATAGCGTAGACAGGTGCGGTGACTTGCGTCACAGCGATCCACGCTAAGACTAGCGCGAGCGGCAAAAAGTGCCCCGAGAGCGGCACCCATATTTACCCGGACCTGTTCAATAGTGCCCAAGACCTGGTGCCTTCGGGCATCGTCGTAGGGTTTGCTGATACACAATCCGAATACCCCCCTTTTAAAATGGATAGTCTGGGCTATGACCGCGTCACCCGACTTTGGTGCATTCACACACTATCAGTCCAACTGTAGACGCTCACTGAGACGACATTGCTCAATCGTCAAATATCGTTTCAACAAGCCTGCCTCCAGTCTCGTCCCGGACGCGGTCGGCGGCAAGGCACTTAGCCATCCTTTGCACAAATAAAAATGCCGACGACCCACAGCACCGCCATCACGGGCAACCCTGTTATTATCGCCGGCACACTTCCATGCCTCCCTATAAGCAGATCACGAGCGAATCCATGAGCACCGACAAGACCAACCAGTCCTGGGGCGGCCGCTTCAGTGAACCCGTCGACGCCTTCGTCGCCCGCTTCACCGCCTCCGTCACCTTCGACCAGCGCCTGTACCGCCACGACATCATGGGCTCCATCGCCCACGCCACGATGTTGGCCAAGGTCGGCGTGCTGACCGACGCCGAGCGTGACAGCATCATCGACGGCCTGACCACCATCCGCGGTGAGATCGAAGCCGGCACGTTCGACTGGCGCGTCGACCTGGAAGATGTGCACATGAACATCGAGGCCCGCCTCACCGATCGCATCGGTGTGACCGGCAAGAAGCTGCACACCGGCCGTAGCCGCAACGACCAGGTGGCCACCGATATCCGCCTGTGGCTGCGTGATGAAATCGACCTGATCCTGGCCGAAATCACCCGTCTGCAAAAAGGTCTGCTGGAACAGGCCGAGCGTGAATCGGACACCATCATGCCCGGTTTCACCCACCTGCAGACCGCACAACCCGTAACCTTCGGCCACCACCTGCTGGCCTGGTTCGAGATGCTCAGCCGCGACTACGAGCGCCTGGTCGATTGCCGCAAGCGTGCCAACCGCATGCCATTGGGCAGCGCCGCGCTGGCCGGCACCACCTACCCGATCGACCGCGAGTACACCGCGCAACTACTGGGTTTCGACGCCGTGGGCGGCAACTCCCTGGATGGCGTCTCGGACCGTGACTTCGCCATCGAATTCTGCGCCGCCGCCAGCATCGCGATGATGCACCTGTCGCGCTTCTCCGAAGAGCTGGTGCTGTGGACCAGCGCGCAATTCCAGTTCATCGATCTGCCGGACCGTTTCTGCACCGGCAGTTCGATCATGCCGCAAAAGAAAAACCCCGACGTACCCGAATTGGTACGCGGCAAGAGCGGCCGCGTATTCGGCGCACTGATGGGCCTGCTGACCCTGATGAAAGGCCAACCCCTGGCCTACAACAAGGACAACCAGGAAGACAAGGAACCGCTGTTCGACGCCGCCGACACCCTGCGCGACTCGCTGCGTGCCTTTGCCGACATGATTCCGGCGATCAAGCCCAAGCACGCGATCATGCGGGAAGCGGCCTTGCGCGGTTTCTCCACCGCCACCGACCTGGCGGACTATCTGGTGCGCCGTGGCCTGCCGTTCCGCGACTGTCACGAGATCGTCGGCCATGCGGTGAAATACGGCGTGGAAAGCGGCAAGGACCTGGCGGAAATGAGCCTGGAAGAACTGCGCCAGTTCAGCGACCAGATCGAACAGGACGTGTTTGCCGTGCTGACCCTGGAAGGCTCGGTCAATGCCCGTAACCATGTGGGCGGCACTGCGCCGGCACAGGTGAAGGCAGCCGTCGTGCGCGGCCAGGCGCTGCTCGCCAGCCGCTAAACGCATCAGAATGTGGGAGGGGGCTTGCTCCCTCCCACATGGCTAACTCATTTCTTCGCCGCAATCATCGCCATGAACGCCGGCATCGCCGCGTCCCTGTCCGCCGCCACCTTCTGGGCGTTGGGCATGGCATGCAAGCGCTCCAGCAACGTCTTGGCCGCCGGGTACTCCGCCAGCAGGTCCAGGCCAAACAGCTTCTCGCCTACGCCGCAGGCAAGGTTCAGGCTGTACATAAAATACAGATCCGCCAGGGTGAAGCTCTCCCCCGCCACGTACGGCGCGAACTTGCCGTGTCGCCCCAGCGAAGCCACACCCAACAGTAACTCGGCCTTGGATTTTTCCTTGACCGCCTCCGGTACCGCCATGCCGAAAAACGCCTCGGCGAAGCACGCCCGTGCGGGCAATTCGATGTACAGCTCGATTTCCCTGCACAACGCCAGCACCTGGGCGCGTTGAAACGGCTCGGCCGGGAGCAGCGACGGGCCTTCCTGGGTTTGTTCGATGTATTCGAGGATCACGCTGGTTTCGTTGATAAAACCTTGCTTCACGCCCAGTACCGGCACCTTGCCTCGCGGGCTTACCGCCAGAGCATCGGGAGTTTGCCCGGCATAGAAAGGCACCTCTTCAAAAGGCAGCCCTTTCTCCAGCAACGCCAGTTTGACCATGTTGTAGTAGTTGCTGACCGAGAATCCGTAGAGCTTGAGCATGACAGTCGCCTCCAGGCCGGGAATGGGGTTGGCTGCAAGCGTTATAGATCCCCAGGCCCGATCTGACCAGCAGCATCACCTGCCTGAATGGAGGTAGACTGGCGCCCTTTCCTTGAGGAGCCTGCCATGAGCGAGCCGACCGATATCGACAACGACGAAGAAGAGTTTGCCGAAAGCACGCTGACCCAGGCCATCGAAAACCAGATCGAAAGCGATAACCCGCCGGCCGCCAAAGCCACATTCAACAAGCTGACCCTGGTGGGTTACGAGCGCGATGAAATTTTGAATCTCATGGCCCACGTACTGGCGGTGGAGATCGACAAGATGCTGGACGAAGACCGCGCCTTCGATACCCAATGGTATGAAACCGCGTTAAGAGCGCTGCCTGAACTGCCACCCGAAAACCAGTAGTCGCTATTTTCCGTAGGAGCGAGCTTGCTCGCTCCTACTGGACAGCCTGCCAAAGTGCGTTCACCTTATGGCCTGCTAGCCTCTAACAAATTCTTAGAAAGTCTGGAGTCCTTATGTCGTATACCCCTGAGTTGGTTGCCGAACTGGAAATCCTTGCACTCTTCAACCTGGACAGCTCCCAGGAAGGTCTGAAAGTCCACCAGACCGCCGCTCCCACTGCCATCGCCGCGGCCAAGCGCCTGTTCGAGAAAAAACTGATTGATCAGCCGGACGGAGGCTACCTGACCAGCCTGGGCCGGGACGCTGCCGAGCAGGCGCAAACCCTGCTGACTATCCTGACGACCGCCACGAACAAAGAAGCCGCCTGATACCGGATACCGCCCATGGAGTCCGCCCAATGCGGATTCCGAGGGCGTTGCCGTGGGCGGCACAATATTCTGACGCCAAAAACCTTTTCCCTCTAAACCTCCTACGCTACTGACTGTAAACTCCTACACGGCCGCCCACGTCGGGCCCTGCGAGCCACCGAATTCGATATGAGTCGCACCCATGAGATCCGCCCCGACCTGGACGAAGGCATCGACCGTAAGGTGCTGGCCCAGTTGCGTGCGCGTTTCATGGCGCTCAATGAGGGCCGCATGGCCCGCGCCGTCGAAGGGCTGACGCCACGCCAGCAAAGCGTGCTGACCCTGTTACCGCTGTTTTTCCACGTCAACCACCCGCTGTTGCCAGGCTACGTCTCGGGCAGCACGCCGGCGGGCCTGTCGAACTTCGAACCCGATACTCAAGCCCTGACCGAAGCCCAGCGCCTCACCCGCTCATTCTCCTACAAGCCACGCCACGGCAACCCGCCGCGGCCGATCCACGGCCTGTTCCTGATGGGCAGCCTCGGCACCCTGGCCCAGGCCGATCAGAGCGATATGGACGTGTGGGTGTGCCACGCGGCAGACCTGGGCGAAGACGCGCTGGCCGAACTGCGCAAAAAATGCCAGCTGCTGGAAGCCTGGGCCCTGAGCATGGGTGCCGAAGCTCACTTCTTCCTGATCGAGCCGACACGCTTTGTACTGGGCGAGCGCGACACGCAACTGAGCTCTGACGATTGCGGCACCACCCAGCATTACCTGTTGCTGGACGAGTTCTACCGCACCGCCATCTGGCTGGCCGGGCGCACGCCGATCTGGTGGCTGGTGCCGGTGTATGAAGAATCACGCTACGCCGACTTCACCCACACGCTGATTTCCAAACGCTTTATCCGCGCCGATGAAACCCTCGACCTCGGCCACCTGGCGCGCATCCCGCCGGGCGAATTCATCGGTGCCGGGCTGTGGCAACTGTTCAAGGGTATCGAGTCGCCCTACAAGTCGCTGCTCAAGCTGCTGCTGACCGAGGTCTATGCCAGCGAGCACCCGAACGTGCACTGCTTGAGCCTGCGGTTCAAACGGGCGGTGTTCGCCAACCAGATGGACCTGGATGAACTGGACCCGTACATCGTGGTGTACCGGCGCATCGAGGAATACCTCAAGGCGCGCAACGAGCCCGAACGCCTGGAACTGGTCCGCCGCGCGCTGTACCTGAAGGTCAACCGCAAGCTCACCGCCGGCCAGCGCAGTACCGGCTGGCAGCGACTACTGCTGGAACGCCTGGCCCACGAGTGGGGTTGGGACCAGCGCCAATTGGCGCTACTGGACAGCCGCAGCCAATGGAAAGTCCGCCAGGTGGTTTCCGAACGGCGCGCCCTGGTCAACGAGCTCAATTACAGCTATCGCTTCCTGACCCAGTTCGCACGCACCGAACAGACCGTCAGCCTGATCAACAAGCGCGACCTCAATGTGCTGGGCCGGCGCCTGTATGCCGCCTTTGAGCGCAAGGCCGGCAAGGTCGAGTTCATCAACCCCGGCATCGCCCCGGACCTGGCCGAAGACACCCTGACCCTGGTGCAATCGCCCATCCGCAAGGAGCCGGGCCAGCACCATTGGGGCCTGTACAACGGCAACCTCACCGCCCTGGAGTGGGAGCACTTTGCGCCGATCAAGCGCAGCCGCGACCTCCTGGAAATGCTCACTTGGTGCCACCGCAACGGCGTGATCGACAGCAGCACCCGCCTGGCCTTGCACCCGGGTGTCAGCGACCTGACCGAATTCGAACTGTTCAACCTGCTGGGCAGCCTGCAACAGACCATCGCCCTGCCCCTGGCCAGCGTCGATGAAGAGCGTCTGCTGCGCTCGGCCGTGCCCGAAGAGGTGTTGCTGCTGATCAACGTCGGCGTCGACCCGCTCAAGCACCACCGCGAGCTGAATATCCTGATGACCACCGAGCGCACCGACTCCCTGAGCTACGCCGGTGTACGCGACAACCTGGTGCTGACCCTGGACCAGGTCACACTCAATAGCTGGAACGAGGTGACGGTCAGCCGCTACGACGGCCCCCACGCCCTGCTCGACTGCCTGCGCGACTACCTCAACCAACTGCCGCCGGACCACCTGCCACGCCTGCGGGTACGCTGCTTCTGCCACAACCGCGCGCAATTCATTGCCCGGCGGGTGGAAGAAATCTTCGACACCGCGCAGAACCTGCAGCTGGCTCAGGGCAATCATCGTTATGTGCTGCAGGTCCAACAGCACTATCACGTCATGGAATTGGTACCGGGCCAGGCCACCCACGTGTCGCTGCCGACCCAGGACGCGTTGATCGCCTACCTCAGCGAAGAATTGGCCAGCTACAGCCCGCTGCACCTGGACGCCATGGCCCTGGAAGACCACGAGCTCGCGCTGCTGCTGCCCATGGGCATGGCCGATTGCATTCAGGTCTTCTACCGGGTCAACGAAGACTTCGCCGAGCTGTATGTGTTGGATGAATTCAACGCGCTCTGGCAGCAACGCTTGCCGTTCCATGACGAACAGAGCCTGCTGGTACCGTTGCAGCGCTTTCTGCAGTCGATCATCTATCGCCGGGACGCGCTGTCGCCCCTGGACCCGCAACAACCGCTGGGCGCGGTGCAAATTCTGTACTACCAACTACTGCCGTCGGGCAGCAACCGCGCACGTGGCATCGAGCCGCGGCCGGCACCGCAAAACCCGGCAAACAAGCCGTTTTATGACGTGCAGGCGATTATCGGCAAGGCGGCACCTGGCCAGGTGGGGATTACCCTGTACTGTAATCAGCGGGAGTTTTCCGAACTGGAGTTTGGCGACCGGTTGTTTGCAGTGGTCGCCCAAGAGATCGTCGGGCAGCGCCGGGAAACCGAGCGCTACCGCTGCTATATCACGGATCTGGACCTGTCGGGTCTGCTCGGTGATGTGCAAAGCCCGAGCAATCTGTACCTGCGTTACAAGGCCGAACTTGAGCGCTCACTGAACCAGGCGCTGAGCCAGATTTAGAGCGAAAAAGAACCGCCGTCTTTAGGCTGGGCGTCAACGCTGAGCAATTCAAGCTTGAGAGTCTTGCCGCCAGGTGCTGGCCAATCGATGTGCTGGCCTACTTGCAGGCCAAGCAAGGCACTGCCCACCGGAGCCAGGATCGAGATCTTGCCCTCATCGGCGTTCGCGTCTTTCGGATAGACCAGGGTCAGGTGGTAATCCTTGCCGCGGCCTTGCTCACGGCAATGCACGCTGGAGTTCATGGTCACGACACCCGCAGGCACTTCATCGTGGCCAACCACGTCTTCGGCGCGATCGAGTTCGGCTTGCAACGCCGCGACGCCCGGAGCTTCGTCGCCCAAGCGGTCGATCAGTTGCTCCAGACGCTGCACGTCAAGACGGGTAAGAATGATGGACGGTGCGGTGGTCATGATTCAGGCAGACTCCTTTTTTCTGCACAAAAAAGCAAAACCCCGCCAGAAAAAGGCGGGGTTCTCACGGGCCTCTATGGATTGAGGCGTACCCGGACACTACCACAGCACCACAAATAAACAAGACGGGCTCAGGGCGCGACTTTACGCCGCTCGGCCTGGTCCACGATCACTCGCCGCCGCTGATCATCGGCGGAGCGCCATTCCCGGATGTCTTCCACATGACGGAAGCAGCCGAGGCAGACTTTCTGCTCATCCAGGCGACACAAACTGATACAAGGTGACGGCACCGCCGGGCTGACATTGCTGAACAGCGGCTTGGGCGGACGCACGATTGCAGGCTGGCTCACGATCAATTCTCGTCGGGGTTCAGCTCATCGAAGCCGAGTTCGACGCCGGCTTGTTCCTGAACCAGCCGCGCGAGCATTTCGCTGAGCAGCTCATCGCTGGTATCGCACTGCCAATTGTTGTCTTCTTCGTTGTAATCGAAGTGAAAACCACCCGAACGTGCAGCCAGCCACAGTTGGCGCAACGGCTCCTGGCGACTGAAGATCAGTTGGGTGCCGTTCTCGAACTTGACGGTCAGCACACCGGCCGAATTTTCCAGGTCCACGTCCAGGCCGCTGTCGTCGAAAATATCTTCCAGCGCCTGCTGGGTCGAATCCACCAGGTCGTGAAAACGGGCTTCGGTCAAACTCATTGTGGCAACCTCAAAAGTGTCTGGTTTTGCTCAAGCGCCGCACGATACGGGCGAGCCTCGCCGATTGCAAAGGATACCGATTTCATTACAGATGGCGGTACGAAATATCCTCAGCCAGCGTAGCCCGCTTCTCGCCTATCTCGGCAAACCCCCGCCGGACGGGTATTTCGGCGCATAGGCAAGCTGCCGGGTGGTCGGTATACTCGGGCGCAATTAATGCATATTCAAGGATTTCGCCATGAAGCGCCTGATCTCTTCTCTTGCTGCGCTCGTCGCGGTCGCTTGCCTCGTTAGTGCCTGTGGTCAAAAAGGCCCGCTGTATCTGCCCGATGACAGCAAAGACCCGAATGAACAGGCGCAATCGTCGCAAAAGCCCGTCAAAGCGCATAAGCACGACACCTACTAAGGGAACCTCATGGACGCTTTTAACTACCGGGACGGCGAGCTGTTCGCGGAAGGCGTGGCGCTGTCCGCGATTGCCGAGCGCTTTGGCACCCCGACCTATGTGTACTCGCGCGCGCATATCGAAGCCCAATACCGCTCATTCACCGACGCACTCGATGGCGTGCCGCACCTGGTGTGCTACGCGGTCAAGGCCAACTCCAACCTGGGTGTACTGAATGTCCTGGCGCGTTTGGGCGCCGGTTTCGACATCGTCTCCCGTGGCGAGCTGGAGCGTGTACTGGCCGCTGGCGGCCAGGCTGACAAAATCGTGTTCTCCGGCGTCGGCAAGAGCCGTGAAGACATGCGTCGTGCCCTGGAAGTCGGCGTGCACTGCTTCAACGTCGAGTCCACCGATGAGCTTGAACGCCTGCAGGTCGTCGCGGCCGAGATGGGCGTTCGCGCGCCGATCTCCCTGCGCGTCAACCCGGACGTCGACGCCGGCACCCACCCGTACATTTCCACCGGTCTCAAAGAGAACAAGTTCGGCATCGCCATCGCCGACGCCGAGGACGTGTACATCCGCGCCGCCCAGTTGCCGAACCTGGAAGTGCTGGGCGTCGACTGCCATATCGGCTCGCAACTGACCACCCTGCCACCGTTCCTCGATGCCCTCGACCGCCTGCTGGCGCTGGTCGATCGCCTTGGCGAGTGCGGCATCTACCTGCACCACATCGACCTCGGTGGCGGCGTGGGCGTGCGTTATCGCGACGAAGAGCCGCCGCTGATTGCCGACTACATCAAGGCCGTACGCGAGCGCATCGAAGGCCGCGACCTGACGCTGATGTTCGAGCCGGGCCGTTTCATCGTTGCCAATGCCGGCGTGCTGCTGACCCAGGTCGAGTACCTCAAGCACACCGAGCACAAGGATTTCGCCATCGTCGACGCGGCGATGAACGACCTGATCCGCCCGGCGCTGTATCAGGCCTGGATGAATGTCACCGCCGTGAAGCCTCGCGACAGCCAAGCACGAGCCTATGACATCGTCGGCCCGATCTGCGAGACCGGCGACTTCCTGGCCAAGGATCGTCAGCTGGCCCTGGAAGAAGGCGACCTACTGGCCGTCCATTCGGCCGGTGCCTATGGGTTTGTCATGAGCTCCAACTACAACACCCGCGGGCGTACCGCCGAGGTGCTGGTGGACGGTGATCAAGCGTTTGAAGTGCGTCGCCGTGAGACGGTAGCCGAGTTGTATGCTGGCGAAAGCCTGCTGCCGGAGTAAGCCATGCTGCTGCGTTTTACCAAGATGCACGGGCTGGGCAATGATTTCATGGTCCTCGACCTGGTCAGCCAGCACGCGCACATCCTGCCCAAGCACGCTAAACAGTGGGGCGACCGGCATACCGGTATTGGCTTCGACCAATTGCTGATCGTCGAGGCGCCGAGCAACCCGGAGGTGGATTTCCGTTACCGGATCTTCAACTCCGACGGCTCCGAAGTGGAACAGTGCGGCAACGGAGCGCGCTGCTTTGCGCGCTTCGTGCTCGACAAGCGCCTGACCGCCAAGCGCCAGATTCGCGTCGAGACCAAGAGCGGTGTGATCGAGCTGGATATCCGCAGCGACGGCCAGATCAGCGTCAACATGGGCGCGCCACGCCTGGTGCCGGCGGACATCCCGTTCCAGGCAGCCGAGCAGGCGACCCACTACGCGCTGGACGTCGATGGCCAATCGGTGGATATCGCCGCCGTGTCGATGGGCAACCCCCATGCGGTGCTGCGGGTCGACGACATCAACAACGCGCCCGTGCATGAGCTGGGGCCGAAGATCGAACATCACCCGCGCTTTCCGGCACGGGTCAATGTGGGCTTCCTGCAGGTGGTCGACCGTTCCCGCGCGCAATTGCGTGTGTGGGAGCGCGGTGCCGGCGAAACCCAGGCTTGCGGTACCGGCGCTTGCGCTGCTGCCGTGGCCGCAATCAGCCAGGGGTGGATGGATTCGCCGCTGCTGATCGACCTGCCCGGTGGACGCCTGTCCATCGAATGGGCAGGCCCCGGCCACCCGGTGCTGATGACCGGGCCGGCCACGCGTGTATACGAAGGACAGGTCCGTCTATGAGTGAGCCGAGCTAATGACCGATAAGCCTCAAGTACCCGCCCAAGCAACCCCGAGCGAAAGCCTGGAGGCCGCAGCTGTCGCGGCGTACCTTGAGGCTAATCCGGACTTTTTCGTCGACCACGAAGAGTTGCTGCCGGCCCTGCGCATCCCCCACCAGCGCGGCGATACCGTGTCGCTGGTGGAGCGGCAGATGAAGATCCTGCGCGAGCGCAACATCGAAATGCGCCATCGGCTCTCGCAGTTGATGGACGTCGCGCGTGACAACGACCGCCTGTTCGACAAGACCCGCCGCCTGATCCTCACACTGATGGACGCCACCAGCCTGGAAGAAACGGTGATCGCCGTGGAAGACAGCCTGCGCCTGGACTTCCAGGTGCCCTTCGTCAGCTTGATCCTGTTCAGCGACAACCCGATGCCGGTGGGTCGCTGGGTCAGCGGTGGCGAAGCGCAAACCGCCATCGGAGGCCTGCTGTCCGAAGGCAAGACCATCAGCGGCACCCTGCGCGAGCACGAACTGGACTTCCTGTTTGGCACCGAACAACGCAAGCAGATCGGCTCCACCGCCGTGGTCGCCATCAGCCATCAGGGCCTGCACGGCGTACTGGCCATCGGCAGCCGAGATCCTGCGCACTACAAGAGCTCGGTGGGCACGCTGTTCCTGACCTACATCGCCGAAGTGCTGGGCCGCGTACTGCCGCGCTTCACCAGCGCCCTGCGCGCGGTGCGCTAGCCATGGAACGGCAACTGGACGCTTATTGCGCTCACCTGCGCAACGAGCGCCAGGTGTCGCCCCATACCCTGGAAGCCTACCGGCGGGACTTGAACAAGGTTCTGGCCTACTGCGAAAAGCAAAAGATCCCCAGCTGGAAGGCTCTGGATATCCAGAGCCTTCGCAGCCTGATAGCGCGCCTGCACCAGCAAGGCCAGTCCTCGCGCAGCCTGGCGCGCCTGCTGTCAGCGGTGCGCGGCCTGTATCACTACCTGAACCGTGAAGGCCTGTGCGATCACGACCCGGCCAATGGCCTGGCCCCGCCCAAGGGCGAACGGCGCCTGCCCAAGACCCTGGACACCGATCGCGCCCTGCAACTGCTCGATGGCGCCGTGGAAGATGACTTCCTCGCCCATCGCGACCAAGCGATCCTCGAACTGTTCTACTCTTCGGGCCTGCGCCTGTCGGAGCTCACGGGCCTGAATCTCGATCAACTGGACCTGGCCGACGGCCTGGTGCAAGTGCTCGGCAAAGGCAGCAAGACCCGCGTGCTGCCGGTCGGCCGCAAAGCCCGCGAAGCGCTGCAACTGTGGCTGCCCCTGCGCGCGCTGACCAACCCGGCGGACGACGCCGTATTCGTCAGCCAGCAGGGCCGGCGCCTGGGACCGCGGGCGATTCAACTGCGGGTCAAGGCGGCCGGCGAGCGCGAGCTGGGGCAGAACCTGCATCCGCACATGCTGCGGCACTCGTTTGCCAGCCATTTGCTGGAATCGTCCCAAGACCTGCGCGCGGTGCAGGAACTGCTCGGCCACTCTGATATCAAGACGACACAGATCTATACCCACCTGGACTTCCAACACCTGGCAACGGTGTACGACAGCGCCCATCCAAGGGCCAAACGCATCAAGGGCGGCGACTCATGAGTATCAAGCTGATCACCTTCGACCTGGACGACACACTCTGGGACAACGTACCGGTCATCATCAGCGCCGAAGCGTCGATGCGCGAATGGCTGGCGACCCATGCGTCCAAGGTCGGCGAACTGCCTCTGGAACACTTCGCCAGCCTGCGCCAGCAGGTACTGCAACGTCATCCCGAGCTGAAAAACCGCATCAGCCTTTTACGCCATCGCGTCCTGATACATGCGTTTGAAGAGGCCGGCTATCCACAGCCCGAGGCCACGCAAATGGCCGATGTGTGCTTTGAAGCGTTCATTCATGCACGGCACCAGCTCACCGTGTTTCCTGAAGCCGAGCCCATGCTTCAGGCGCTGCGCCAGCATTTCCTGCTGGGCGTGATCACCAATGGCAACGCCGATGTACAGCGTGTGGGTCTGGCGGACTACTTCCACTTTGCCCTGCGCGCCGAAGATGTCGGCATCGCCAAGCCGGATGCGCGATTGTTTGAGGAGGCGTTGCAGCGTGGAGGGGTAGACGCGAATGCGGCGGTACATGTCGGCGACCATCCGGGCGATGACATCGCCGGCGCGCAGCAGGCGGGGCTTCGTGCGGTGTGGTTCAACCCGACGGGCAAGGTTTGGGAAGCGGACAAACGCCCGGACGCGCAGATTCGTAGCCTGGCGGAGTTGCCCGCGTTACTGCGTAGCTGGAACTGACACTGATCTTCAGTGGCAAACAGAATTTGTTTCCTGTCTAGTCCTGAAATAGGTTTACACCTATTTCAGTCTCAAAACGCCCGGTGCACTGCATCGGGCGTTTTGTATTTCAGGGATAAGTGCGGCCGCTCCCGATTGTAGATTTGCACCGACTCATCCACCATTTTCACTGCATCCGCCAGGTCTTTGGGACGATGCAGCAAAAACTCAGTCTTCAAAATCCCATTTATCCTCTCCGCCATCGCGTTCTGATAGCAATCATAGCCGTCAGTCATTGAGCACCTGATTCCATGCCGGGTATGCATCCGTTGGTATAAATCGGAGCAATACTGGGCTCCGCGATCTGAATGATGGATGAGCGGTTGATTGGATTTTCGCTGACTAACAGCCTTCTGCAGTGCCCTGACCACCGACTCCGTATGCAGGCTGCCGTGCACATGATGACCCACGATTTTGCGTGAGTACGCGTCTGTTATCAGGCTGACGTAAGCGACACTTTCCCGCGTTGGGAGATAGGTAATGTCTGCGACCCAAACCTGCTCAGGTCTGCTGGCTACAACTTGTTCCGGGCCAGCTTTGAGTAGGTTGGGGTGACGGCGGAAGCGATGATGGCTATGCGTGGTTTTATGATAAGCACGTTTGCGAGGGACTAGCTCTCGCGCCTCTCGCAAGATGGAAAACAGGCGGTCTCGACCGACACGTAGCGTCGCTGCGGCTTCAGTTACCATCAGGTGGTGCAGTTTGCGCGTCCCAAGCCTCGGCTGGCGGCGACGCTTTTCCAGAACGAATTCCACTACCTGCTGGTCTTGGCAAACTCTCGCGTCAAAGGCTCGGTTGCGCTTGTAATACGCTTGGCGCGAAATGCCCATAAACAGGCAAGCCCTGGTAATGCTCAGGTCTTGGATTTGCCCTTGCGAGAGGACTTGCCGGGTCGCTTTTTTACGATGGACACACCGTAATCATTTTTCAAGACGTTCACGACAGCTTCAAAGAACTGGGCCTTCTGATTGCTCAGCGCCAACTGTTCTTCAAGCTCTTTGATCCGCTGTTCGGGTGTCAGCGGGAGGTTGGGGTCGGTCATCGGCCTGCTCCGCAGCGCTCGGATTGAGGCGCCTTGGCTCCAGTCCTGTCGGCCATGCTTGCGTAACCAAACCAGTACCGTGGACCGGCCTTGAATGCCAAAGCGCCGTTGAGCCTCTTTATAACTCAACTCGCCTTTTTCGACTTGATCTACGACTGACAATTTAAAAGCTAGCGTGTAATCGCGCTGGCTCCGCCTTTTTCCCGTATCCATTGAATCCTCCTGAAGATCGGTCAGAAGGTGTAAACCTTATTCAGGACGGGACATCCCACATGAAAAAGCCCGCAGCGACGGCGGGCTTTTTCACGCAAGCATGCGCAGGACTTAAATAGGCCGGCTGCCGTACTTGTTATCCGGCTTCTTGGGAGGGTCTGCAACCACATTGGGCTCGACCTCGACCACTTTGCCGCCTTTTGCGAGGAACTCTTCCATCGCACGGGCCAGCGCATCGCGCTCTTTGTTCTTGGCCTCGACGCTCGGCAGTTCGTCTACCGAAACAGCGGCCTTGGCCTTGCCTTTAGCAGCCGGAACAGGAACATCGTCACCGCCGTCGTCGTCAGCAACGTCTTCCGCCGCCGCTTCAAGACCTTCCTCGGTGTCGTCTTCGTCACCTACTTCCAGTTCGTCGTTTTCCAGATCATCGTCGCTCATGTTCTACCTCATGACTTGCGAAAAGCAGATTAGTTATAGCCCAGCTTCACCCTCTGTCGAGGTTGCCGGAAAAAAATCAACATCCACCGGATAACCAGTGGCTTATGCCCCATCACCGTGCAAAGTGGCGAGGACTTTACGAGCACCGCCATGATCACGGTGCTCGCCCAGATAAACACCTTGCCAGGTCCCCATCGCCAAGCGGCCGGCCTTCACCGGCAAACTCAGCTGGCAGCCCAGGAGACTGGCCTTGAAGTGCGCCGGCAGATCATCCGGGCCTTCGTCGTTGTGTTCGAACCCTGCCAGGCCTTGCGGCACCAGCGAGTTGAAATAACGCTCGAAGTCCCGACGAACCGCCGGATCGGCATTCTCGTTGACGGTCAACGAGGCCGAGGTGTGCTGTAGCCACAGGTGCAACAGGCCCACGCGACAAGCCTTCAATTCAGGCAAGCCGGCAAGCAACTCGTCGGTCACCAGGTGAAAGCCCCGGGGCTTGGCCCGCAGGGTAATCAGGGTCTGTTGCCACATACAGTTCTCCGCCCATCGGCGCGCATTCTAGCGTGCTCTGGGAAAAAACAAAGTGCCGAATACGCCCACAGGGCTGTAAGACATACGCACACTGAAACATGCCACGTGCGCTCCATCACAAACGGAGCGCAAAAACCGATACAGCTTGTTATCAATGACAAACGCCAGACAAAAAAATGCCCGGCAAGCCGGGCATGTTTTTTTTGCGTACTTACAAGTTGTAGCCGCGTTCGTTGTGTTGCGCCAGGTCGAGGCCGACCGCCTCTTCTTCTTCGGTAACCCGCAGGCCCATGACCATGTCCAGCACCTTGAGGATGATGAAGGTCACGATGGCGGTGTAGATCACAGTGAAGCCAACGCCTTTGCATTGAATCCAGACTTGGGCCGCGATGTCAGTCACAGTGCCGAAGCCACCCAGCGCAGGGGCTGCGAAAACACCGGTGAGGATTGCACCGACGATACCGCCGATACCGTGTACGCCGAACGCGTCCAGGGAGTCGTCGTAGCCCAGCTTGCGCTTGAGGCTGGTGGCACAGAAGAAGCAGATCACGCCAGCAACCAGGCCGATCACCAGGGCACCCATCGGGCCCACGGTGCCAGCAGCAGGCGTCACAGCGACCAGACCGGCAACCACACCCGAGGCGATGCCCAGTGCGCTTGGCTTACCGTGGGTGAGCCACTCGGCGAACATCCAGCCCAGGGCGGCGGCAGCGGTTGCGATCTGGGTCACCAGCATCGCCATACCGGCAGTACCGTTGGCAGCTGCGGCGGAACCGGCGTTGAAGCCAAACCAGCCGACCCAGAGCATGGCCGCACCGACCAGGGTGTAACCCAGGTTATGGGGGGCCATCGGGGTGCTCGGGTAGCCTTTACGCTTGCCGAGTACGATGCACGCCACCAGGCCAGCCACACCGGCGTTGATGTGCACGACGGTACCGCCAGCGAAGTCCAGCACGCCCCAGTCCCACAGCAGGCCACCGTTGCCGCTCCAGACCATGTGTGCGATCGGCGCGTAGACCAGGGTGAACCAGATGGCCATGAAGATCAGCATGGCGGAGAACTTCATGCGCTCTGCGAATGCACCGACGATCAGCGCCGGGGTGATGATGGCGAACGTCATCTGGAAGGTGATGAACACCGCTTCAGGGAAGAGCGCCGCAGGGCCGGTGATGCTGGCCGGCGTGACACCCGCCAGGAACGCCTTGCCCATACCGCCGAAGAAGGAGTTGAAGTTGACGACGCCCTGCTCCATGCCAGTCGTGTCGAACGCAATGCTGTAGCCGTAGACGACCCACAGAATGCTGATCAGACCGGTGATGGCGAAGCACTGCATCATCACGGAGAGAATGTTTTTGGAGCGCACCATGCCGCCGTAGAACAGCGCCAGGCCTGGGATGGTCATGAACAGCACCAGCGCAGTGGATGTGAGCATCCATGCGGTGTCGCCGGAATTGAGGACTGGAGCCGCCACTTCGTCTGCCGCCATAGCCAGGCTGGGCATTACGATGGACAACAGGGCTCCGAGCCCTGCGAATTTACGCAGAGTCATATTGTTTTCTCCTGGGGCGTTGGGGTTTGGCGGCTTAGATTGCGTCGGTATCGGTTTCGCCGGTACGGATGCGAATAGCCTGTTCCAGATTGACCACGAAGATCTTGCCGTCACCGATCTTGCCAGTGTTGGCGGCCTTGGTTATCGCCTCGATAACCCGATCAAGATCCTTGTCGTCAATGGCGACATCAATCTTCACCTTCGGCAGGAAATCAACCACATATTCCGCGCCGCGATACAGCTCGGTGTGACCCTTCTGCCGACCGAAGCCTTTGACCTCAGTAACGGTAATGCCCTGCACGCCGATCTCGGACAACGACTCGCGTACATCGTCCAACTTGAACGGCTTGATGATGGCAGTGACTAGCTTCATGAAAACTCTCTCCCGAATTGGTGGACTTGCCCCAGGAAAACAAACCCGTCTCAAGTCTAAGCGCAGCGCCTGGCTTTGTAACGCGTCGTCGCAAGAGCAGTTGCCATTACGACGCCAGCGAACCACTGGTGACGAAACCTGTACCCCTGATCCGTCGGCGCACTGCATTCGTCACAGCGACTGCATCAGTGCATGGGTCATGATCGTCTAAGCAGAAACCTTGCCAGCTCCGTAAAAATCACTGAAATCAGTCCCTTGCTCACTTATGCCCACCTGCGGGGCTTCACGGCGGCTGCAATGCGCACGAAAACAGTGCACCGCCTCCTGGCACCCTGCGCGAAAAGCGTGCGCAACGGGACCTGGAAAAGACTATAGACGCTGCGTGATACACTGCCGGCCAACAGTTTCCGGAATATTTCCCATGCTCGCGCCCAAAGACCTCCTCGACGCCCTGAGCGGCCACGCCTCTCGCCTGTTCAGCGGTGACACCCCGCTGCCCCGCAATGAAATCGAAAGCCAGTTCAAGGCCTTGCTGCAAAGTGGCTTCAGCAAGCTGGACCTGGTGAGCCGGGAAGAATTCGACAGCCAGATGGTCGTGCTGGCCCGCACGCGTGCGCGGTTGGAGAGCCTGGAGGCGAAAGTCGCGGAATTGGAAGCGCGGTTGAACCCGCCCGCCGAATAAGCTCAACCACTGGGGGCTGGCAGCCCCCTCTGGATACGTTCTGTAAAACCTCCCCGCCTCATTCTTCCCCACCTCATCTACCCTTGAAAAACCGCAGGAAGCGGCCCCCACTTTCAAGGAACGAGCATGTCCCTCGCCATTGTCCACAGCCGCGCCCAGATCGGCGTCGAAGCCCCTGCCGTCACCGTCGAAGTGCATATGGCCAATGGTTTGCCGTCGCTGACGCTGGTCGGTCTGCCGGAAACGGCAGTCAAGGAAAGCAAGGACCGTGTGCGCAGTGCCATTCTCAACTCAGCCCTGCAATACCCCTCCCGCCGTATCACCCTCAACCTCGCGCCCGCCGATCTGCCCAAGGACGGTGGGCGTTTCGATCTGGCGATTGCCCTGGGAATCCTGGCGGCCAGTGTGCAGGTACCGGCGTTGATGCTCGATGACGTGGAATGCCTGGGAGAGTTGGCGTTGTCCGGCGAGGTGCGCGCGGTGAAGGGCGTGCTGCCGGCAGCGCTGGCGGCGCGCAAGGCCGGGCGCACGGTGATAGTGCCCAGGCACAATGCCGAGGAAGCATGCCTGGCTTCCGGGCTGAAGGTGATTGCGGTGGACCACCTGCTCCAAGTGGTGGCGCACCTGAATGGGCATGTGCCGATCGAGCCCTACAAGTCCGACGGTTTGCGGTACTTGAACAAACCTTACCCGGACCTGAGTGAAGTTCAGGGCCAATGGGCAGCCAAGCGCGCGTTGCTGATTGCGGCAGCGGGCGCGCACAACCTGCTGTTCAGCGGGCCGCCCGGCACCGGCAAGACGTTGCTTGCCAGCCGCCTGCCCGGTTTATTGCCGCCGTTGAGCGAGCAGGAGGCCCTTGAAGTCGCGGCGATTCAGTCCGTGGTCAGCCTGGCGCCGCTGAGCCATTGGCCCCATCGACCATTTCGTCAGCCACATCACTCGGCATCAGGCCCTGCACTGGTAGGCGGCGGGTCGAAGCCACAACCGGGGGAAATCACCCTGGCCCACCATGGGGTGCTGTTCCTCGATGAACTGCCCGAGTTTGATCGCAAGGTGCTGGAGGTTTTGCGCGAGCCACTGGAGAATGGTTGTATATATCTCACATATTAATTAAAACCGATAATACTGTATATTTGTACAGCATTTTTGTGACCATTTATTATCAACGAGATCAATAAGGGTGAATGATGACGCAACCTCATTACTTCATCTGAAACCATGTAAATGGTAGTAATTTTGGCTGCACTATTTGATGCAATCAATTTTTTATTAGCATCAAATAGAACGTTAGTGAAAGTGTTTAGAACCTGTTGAAACGGTGGTAGGATTCAATCAACCTTAATCCTGTTTCTTCGATACCTAAATCCAATCAACCCCAGTCCAACTGCGGTGTACCGCTGTGTGCGTGATTGCACTTTAGTAATATCCAATACAAGGCATTAGGGAAAAACCAACGAAGGATAACGAGAATGCCAGCATCAAAGAATCGCAAACCAAAAAGTGAAATCACCTACAAATCCACGTACGAAGATGTAGCAATCAACACAGGGAAATTTAGAAATCTCGGTGTATACACGAGCTTGCTTAAACCAATGCTTGGTCAGATCAACGCGCTGCTGACCCACCATTCCCGAGTACAACTGTTGCGGTTTGATCTTCATCTGCCCGTTATGGATTATATGCCTGCTACATCGGCCAACCTAGTGGTCACAAAATTTTTCAAGCAAATAAAACAAGACCTTTCAAGTCCAAAATGGAACAAGCAGATAAATGTCATCCATTGCTGGGCAAGAGAAGTGGGCGAATCGGAAAATGGCCATTATCATTGTTATGTCGGATTAAGCTCCACCGTTCGACTGGGGACGTTTTACGGCGAGACCCCTACCCACATATGGAAGTTGATTTATAATCGCTGGAAGCAGCTCTCAGGCGGCTCCGTGAGGCCGTCAAAACGTAGTTGTCACGTAATCAACCGAAACAACCACAATGAACTTAGCACGGCCTTTTTCCATTTGAGCTACATCTGCAAAGTCAGAAGCAAAAATTTCGGGACAGGTGAACACCACAAACGGTATTCAAATTCTAGATTAAAATACAAAACAGGGACTACGGCCTTGGCATTAGATCCGAAACCAGAGCACGAATTTTTCCACGCCATGCTGGAGTAATACGCTTACAGGCACCATTTTCAACTTCAGCTTTACTGGCATGAACTGCATCTGTAGTCGCGGTTTCAATACTGGTATTGACGTCTCCGATGAGTCCATATTTTGCTTTTTCGTCATCCATAAATTCTTGAATTTTTGTAATTGCAAGATTTGCTGACATTGCATTGATCACATCGCAACGATAACCCGTATCTATCGTTGTAATAATGCCTTGGTACTGCGTCCAGCTTTCTTTCACCGCCGCCCTGGCATCGCTAATTCTTTGATCCACAGCGTTCGCGTAGGTACGTTCTGCGATAGTATTACAGATCTGCAATTGTTCCGATGTCATGTTCGGGGCACTATTGGTTATGACATTTCCATCGAGACAGTAGGACGGGCGGATGTTGGCTTCAACCACCGCCCTGATCCGTGAACATGCTTCAGATGAAAAACCTTCGCAGTAATCGGGAACAGTGGTTGAGTTAGTCGTTGACTTGGCGTTGGAATGAGTACCACCCATTCCTTGATTAGCTTTCATCGCAATTTTACCAGCATCTGTAACCTTGTCTTTTTTTGATACGTTGCCTGATGCAGTTTCAACCCTACTTACTTCAAGGATGGCTGGTGTGTGGTGATGACCAGTTACAGCAGAATAGATGTGACCAGTGACAATGAAATTTTCCGCAGCAGCGTCATCCTTGATGGAGTAAGGGGTATCAAATACAAGGTGGAACTTTGAAAGATTTGTGAGTTTAAAGCTTTGCTCGCTATCTGGGTATGTCCCAGTGACACATATCTCTTTATTAGCTTTCAATATTTGTACAGATTCAGCCTCATCGCTCATTTCGACGCTTTCGTAGTTCGGTGCACCGGGAAAGGTTTCTTTGTTGATACTGCCATACAGGGTGACCTCCCCACCTTCCAGCACGCATTCGCTTCCGAAACTAATTTGACATATAGCCGACAGCAGGGGGATTGCTAAAATAGTTGCTCTCATATTGACTGCCCGGTCTAGTTTATTGAAAGTTGCCTATCTATAACAATATTAGAAAGTCAAATTAAAAACAAGCTTCTGGAAGATATAGACCCCTTGCAGATCATTAAACCTTAATCAAAGACACTGTCGTTTTCAGAAGACGACCGCACCATCTGACTGGATGTAACGCCTGGTGTGCATACGGCTCCTGACAGCCCAATATCAGGAGTCGTCTGCACCAATCTCGACTATGCTCAATACTCGTGTGCACCAAAGCGAGGTTTGGGCATGACATCAGACACTCCACCGATTGCCGCGCAAGGCGTGGCCACCCTGCCCGACGAGGCATGGGCGCAAGCCCGGCACCGGACGGAAATCATCGGGCCACTGGCAGCGCTTGAGGTGGTCGGGCATGAAGCCGCCGATGAGGCAGCCCAAGCGCTGGGCCTGTCCCGGCGACAGGTATATGTCCTGATCCGTCGCGCCCGGCAGGGTACTGGCCTGGTAACAGACCTGACGCCCGGCCGATCCGGCGGCGGCAAAGGCAAGGGGCGCTTGCCGGAACCGGTCGAGCGCATCATCCGCGAGCTGCTGCAAAAGCGCTTCCTGACCAAGCAGAAACGCAGCCTGGCGGCGTTCCACCGCGAAGTCGCGCAGGCGTGCAAAACCCAGAAGCTGCCGGTGCCGGCGCGCAACACCGTGGCCCAGCGGATTGCCGGACTACACCCGGCGAAAATAGCCCGCAGCCGGGGCGGGCAGGACGCTGCCCGTCCCTTGCAAGGCGCGGGTGGCATTCCGCCCGAAGTCACCATGCCGCTGGAACAGGTGCAGATCGACCACACCGTCATCGACCTGATCGTGGTCGACGAGCGCGACCGGCAACCGATTGGCCGCCCATATTTGACCCTCGCCATCGACGTGTTCACGCGCTGCGTACTCGGCATGGTGGTCACGCTGGAAGCGCCGTCCGCCGTCTCGGTCGGCCTATGCCTCGCGCATGCCGCCTGCGACAAGCGGCCCTGGCTGGAAGGGCTGAATGTGGAAATGGACTGGCCGATGAGCGGCAAGCCCAGGCTGCTCTATCTGGACAACGCGGCCGAGTTCAAAAGCGAAGCGCTGCGCCGTGGCTGCGAACAGCATGGCATCCGGCTGGACTATCGCCCACCAGGCCAGCCGCACTACGGCGGCATCGTGGAACGGATCATCGGCACGGCGATGCAGATGATCCACGACGAATTACCGGGGACGACCTTCTCCAATCCCGGCCAGCGCGGCGAGTACGATTCCGAGAAGATGGCCACCCTGACGCTGCGCGAGCTGGAGCGCTGGCTCGCGTTGGCGGTAGGCACCTATCACGGCTCCGTGCACAACGGCCTGCTCCAGCCGCCGGCCGCGCGCTGGGCCGAGGCCGTGGAGCGCGTTGGCGTCCCGGCCGTCGTTACCCGCCCCACCGCGTTTTTGGTCGATTTCCTGCCGGTGATCCGCCGCACCCTGACCCGCACCGGCTTTGTCATCGACCACATCCACTACTACGCCGACGCCCTCAAGCCGTGGATTGCCCGGCGCGAGCGCTTGCCCGCCTTCCTGATCCGGCGCGATCCGCGCGACATCAGCCGCATCTGGGTACTGGAACCGGAAGGTCAGCACTATCTGGAGATCCACTACCGCACCTTGTCCCATCCGGCCGTCACCCTCTGGGAACAACGCCAGGCGCTGGCCAAATTGCGTCAGCTCGGGCGCGAGCAGGTGGACGAGTCGGCGCTGTTCCGCATGATCGGGCAGATGCGCGAGATCGTGACCACCGCCCAGAAGGCCACGCGCAAGGCGCGGCGCGACGCTGATCGCCGCCAGCACCTCAAGACGTCGGAGCCACCGGCCAAGCCCATACCGCCGGATGTGGACATGGCTGACCCGCAGGCAGACAACCTGCCGCCGGCCAAACCGTTCGATCAGATCGAGGAGTGGTAGCCGTGGACGAATATCCCGTCATTGACCTGTCCCACCTGCTGCCAGCGGCACAGGGTTTGGCCAGGCTGCCGGCAGACGAGCGCATCCAGCGCATTCGCGCCGACCGCTGGATCGGCTACCCGCGCGCGGTCGAGGCGCTGAACCGGCTGGAAACTCTGTATGCGTGGCCGAACAAGCAACGCATGCCAAACCTGCTGCTGGTCGGCCCCACCAACAACGGCAAGTCGATGATCGTCGAGAAATTCCGGCGGGCGCACCCGGTCGGCACCGACGCTGACCAAGAACATATCCCGGTGCTGGTCGTGCAGATGCCGTCAGAGCCATCGGTGATCCGCTTCTATGTCGCGCTGCTGGCTGCGATGGGCGCGCCGCTGCGCCCGCGCCCACGGCTGCCGGAAATGGAGCAACTGGCGCTGGCCCTGCTGCGCAAGGTCGGCGTGCGCATGCTGGTGATCGACGAACTGCACAATGTACTGGCTGGCAACAGCGTTAACCGGCGCGAGTTCCTCAACCTGCTGCGCTTCCTCGGCAACGAGCTGCGTATCCCCCTGGTCGGGGTCGGCACGCGCGAGGCGTACCTGGCCATCCGTTCGGACGATCAGTTGGAAAACCGCTTCGAGCCGATGCTGCTGCCGCCGTGGGAGGCCAATGAGGACTGCTGCTCGCTGCTGGCCAGCTTCGCGGCGTCACTCCCGCTACGGCGGCCATCCCCGATTGCCACGCTGGACATGGCCCGCTACCTGCTCACCCGGAGCGAAGGCACCATCGGCGAGCTTGCACATCTGCTGGTGGCGGCGGCCGTCGCCGCCGTGGAGAGTGGCGAGGAAGCGATCAACCACCGCACGCTCAGCATGGCCGACTACATCGGCCCCAGTGAGCGGCGGCGACAGTTCGAGCGGGAACTGATGTGAAGTCCGCGCCGCGCTGGCCGCTGCATCCGGCACCCAAGGAAGGCGAAGCCCTGTCCTCATGGCTCAACCGGGTCGCCGCCTGCTACCAGATGGACGTGCACGAGCTGCTGGCCCACGATCTTGGTCACAGCCAACTTGATGACCTGGATACCGCACCATCCTTGTCGTTGCTGACGGCGCTCTGCCAGCGCAGTGGCGTCGAGCTGGAGCGGTTGCGCAGCATGAGTCTTGCAGGCTGGGTGCCGTGGCTGCTCGACAGTCTCGACGATTCGGTACCAGCAGCCTTGGAAACCTATACATTCCAATGCGCGGTGCTCCTGCCCAAGCGCACCCGCAAGGTGCGGTCCATCACTCGCTGGCGTGCCTGGCTACCGAGCCAGACGATTCGCCGGGCGTGTCCGCAGTGTCTGAACGATCCAACGAATCAAGCTGTGCTACTCGTCTGGCAGCTCCCCTTGATGCTGAGCTGCCCGCAGCATGGCTGCTGGCTGGAGTCCTACTGGGGCATGCCCGGCCGGTATCTTCAGTGGGAAATCGCCGATGCTGCGCCGCGCCCTGCCGATGACGCAATCGCCTGCATGGACCGGCGCACCTGGCAGGCGCTGACGACGGGTTTTGTGGAGCTGCCGCGTCGGCGTGTCCACGCCGGCTTGTGGTTCCGGCTGCTGCGCACCCTGCTTGCTGAGCTGAACACGCCGCTCTCGCACTGCGGCAGTTGCTCGGCGAGCATCCGCCATGTCTGGGAGCGCTGCGGCCATCCGCTGCGCGCCGGGCAGAGTCTGTGGCGTCCCTACGAGATTCTGGCCCCGGCGGTGCAGTGGCAGATGCTGGAGGCGGCGGCCACCGCCATCACGCTGATCGAGTCAAAGGCGCTGATCCCGCGCGGGGAACAGGCCGCGCTGTTTCAGACGGAGCCGCACACTGGTTTCACCAACGGCCTGCCGGCGAAGGTGCCGAAGCCGGAACCCATCAACCACTGGCAACGAGCAGCCCAGGCCATCGATGAGGCCATCATTGAAGCGCGACACAACCCGGAGACGGCCCGCTTGCTGTTCACACTGGCGTCCTACGGGCGACGCGACCCCGAATCCCTGGAACGTTTGCGCGCCACGTTCACCAAGGAGGGCATCCCGCCGGAGTTTTTGTCACATTACGAGCCTGAATGGCCGTTTGCAGGTCTTAGACTAAATGACGGGTTAAGTGACAGTTTTTGACGGCGAGAACTTTCTGGCTCACGCTGTCACATAATCGAACGTATATGTGACAGGTACGACATGCTGATAGGCTACATGCGGGTATCGAAGGCGGACGGCTCCCAGGCTACCGATTTGCAGCGCGACGCGCTGATTGCCGCCGGGGTCGATCCAGTACATCTTTACGAGGACCAGGCATCCGGCATGCGCGAGGATCGGCCCGGCTTGACGAGCTGCCTGAAGGCGTTGCGAACTGGCGACACACTGGTCGTGTGGAAACTGGATCGGCTCGGACGCGACCTGCGACATCTCATCAACACCGTGCACGACCTGACTGGGCGCGGCATCGGCTTGAAGGTATTAACCGGGCACGGCGCGGCCATCGACACCACGACCGCCGCCGGCAAGCTGGTCTTTGGCATCTTCGCCGCCCTGGCCGAGTTCGAGCGCGAGTTGATCGCGGAGCGCACGATTGCCGGCCTAGCCTCGGCCCGCGCGCGCGGGCGGAAAGGCGGCCGGCCGTTCAAGATGACCGCCGCCAAGCTGCGGCTGGCGATGGCGGCAATGGGTCAGCCAGAGACCAAGGTCGGCGACCTGTGCCAGGAACTTGGCGTCACGCGGCAGACCCTGTATCGGCATGTTTCACCCAAGGGTGAGCTACGTCCAGATGGCGAGAAGCTACTCAGCCGAATTTGATGCCGGCATGAGGCAACGTAGCGACAGCGTGGTTTGTCTCAATGGGAAGCGCTCATGATCGATCTTTGAAGGCCCGCAGCAGTCGTGTCACAGACAGGACGAACAAACCGGTCAGCGTGAGGGCTGCGATACCCCAGTACTCTCCGATGAACGCGCCGGCCGTCGTGCCGGCCAGCACAATGGCGAGAATCGGCAAATGGCAGGGACAGGTGAGCACGGCCAGCGCGCCCCACAGGTAGCCGGTGATCGGTTTGTGCGTCTCGGACGGCAAGCGCTCGGGGCTGTTCATGGCAGACTCTCCGCGTGCTGTGCCGGCTCGGTCGGCATGGTGGCCAACTGCACCTCCAGATCGGCCAACGCTTCGCGCCGACGCTCGACGAACTGGCGCAGAACGGCAAGCTGCGCGGCCGCTTCATCGCCGTCCGCAGCATCCAGCGCCCGGCACAGCCGCGCCAGCGCGTCCAGGCCGATGCCCGCCTCGAAGGCCGCCCGCACGAAGCACAGCCGTTGCAAGGCGGCATCATCGAACAGGCCATAGCCGCCCGGGGTGCACGCCACCGGACGCAGCAATCCGCGCAGCAGGTAGTCGCGCACGATATGCACGCTCACCCCGGCATCAAGGGCCAGCCGGGACACGGTGTAGGCGCTCATTGAAAACCTCCTTTTTTTATCCAGCGCAGCAGGAAAGCTGCTTCACGTCCTTGTTGAAGGTCTGCGCCGCAAGCCTCAACCCCTCGACCATTGTCAGGTAGGGGAACAACTGGTCGGCCAGTTCCTGCACCGTCATGCGGTTGCGGATGGCGAGCACCGCCGTCTGGATCAGTTCGCCCGCTTCCGGGGCCACCGCCTGCACGCCGATGAGCCGTCCGCTACCTTCCTCGATGACCAGCTTGATGAAGCCGCGTGTGTCGAAGTTGGCAAGCGCTCGCGGAACGTTGTCGAGTGTCAGCGTGCGACTGTCGGTCTCGATGCCATCGTGGTGCGCTTCCGCCTCGCTGTAGCCCACGGTGGCGACTTGCGGGTCGGTGAACACCACTGCCGGCATCGCGGTCAGATTGAGGGCTGCGTCGCCGCCGGTCATGTTGATCGCGGCACGGGTGCCGGCGGCCGCTGCCACGTAGACGAACTGCGGCTGGTCGGTGCAGTCGCCGGCCGCGTAGATGTTCGGGTTGCTCGTGCGCATGCCTTGGTCGATAACGATGGCCCCTTGCGCATTGACAGTGACCCCCGCCGCGTCCAGCGCGAGGCTGCGCGTATTCGGTGCCCGACCGGTGGCAACCAGCAACTTGTCAGCGCGCAATTCACCGTGTCCGGTGGTCAGCACGAATTCGCCGTTCACATGGGCGACCTGGCTGGCTTGCGTGTGCTCCAGCACCTCGATGCCCTCGGCGCGGAAAGCGGCTGTCACGGCCTCGCCGATGGCCGGGTCTTCCCGGAAGAACAAGGTGCTGCGTGCCAGGATCGTGACCTGGCTGCCGAGCCGGGCAAAGGCTTGCGCCAGTTCCAACGCCACCACCGACGAACCGATCACGGCCAGGCGTGCGGGAATGGTGTCGCTGACAAGCGCTTCGGTGGAAGTCCAGTAGGGTGACTCTTTCAGGCCCGGAATCGGCGGCACGGCCGGACTGGCACCGGTGGCGACCAGGCAGCGGTCGAACGTTACCTCGCGCTCGCCACCCTCGTTCAAACGGACGACCAGGCTCTGGTCGTCCTTGAAACGCGCTTCACCGTGCAAAACGGTGATGGCTGGATTGCCGTCCAGGATGCCTTCGTATTTGGCGTGCCGCAGTTCATCGACACGGGCCTGCTGCTGGGCCAGCAGTTTGCTGCGGTCAATCGCAGGCACAGTTGCCGCAATACCGCCGTCGAACGGACTTTCCCGGCGCAGATGGGCAATATGGGCAGCGCGGATCATGATCTTGGACGGCACACAGCCGATATTGACGCAGGTGCCGCCGATGGTGCCGCGTTCGATCAGCGTGACCGTCGCGCCTTGCTCGACGGCCTTCAGCGCCGCCGCCATCGCGGCCCCGCCGCTGCCAATGATGGCGATATGCAAACCGGCGCCCTCAAGTGCATCACGGATTTTTGGTTCATCTTTGAAATCACCAACCCGGATCGAGCCTTGATAACCCAATGCGGCGATGGCGGCCAGCAGTTGGTTGTGGCTCACGGCGGTGTCTGCCATGACTTGCGCGCGGCTTTCTGGATAGGACACCACAGCGGCATTCACGCCGGGAATCTTTTCCAAAGCATCTTTGACATGGGTGGCGCAGGATGTGAAGGTCATGCCATTCACGGTGATTTCGGTCATTTTTTTACTCCATTGAATTTCGGGGTGCAGCAGGCATCGGCTTGGCGTTTTCGTTGGATGGCGTAGATGGTCAAGCCGATGAAAATCGCCAGCGCAGGCAGCAGCACATAGTCCAGATAGCCGGTCAGCGCGGACAAGCCGACCACACCGAGCAAAATGACCAGAACAGGGGTGAAGCAACACAGCGCCACGAGGGTTGTGCCAATGATGCTGACCCGCAGCAGTGTCTTCGGGTCTTTCATGATCAGTTCTTGACTGATGATGGGTAGCCCGCATCCTCGGTAGCCTTGGTCAGTTTCTGCACGCTGGTCTTGGCATCATCGAAGGTGACCACCGCTTCGCGCGTCTCGAAGGTCACGTCAACTTTACTGACGCCATCGACCTTGGAAATCGCCTTCTTGACAGTGATCGGACAGGCCGAGCAGGTCATGCCCGGTACGGACAGCGTAACGGTCTGGGTGGCGGCCCACACGGGGGCAACAACGGCAGCGAGGGCAAGGGCGGAAAGCAGCTTTTTCATGGTGAACTCCTGTGATCAATAGAAAAATGGCACGACGTAGGGAAATCCGAGCGCGACCAAAACCAGCACGGCCACGCCCCAGAAAATGAGCTTGTAAGTAGCTCGCACTTGGGGAATCGCGCAAACCTCACCCGGTTTGCAGGCGGCTGACGGCCGGTAGATGCGCCGCCAGGCGAAGAACAACGCCACCAGCGCCACGCCGATAAAGATGGGGCGATAGGGTTCCAACACCGTCAAGTTGCCGATCCAAGCGCCGCTGAACCCCAAGGCGATCAGAACCAGCGGCCCGAGGCAGCAAGCCGAGGCGAGGATGGCGGCCAGCCCGCCAGTGAAGAGCGCGCCGCGCCCGTTTTGAGGTTCAGACATACGTTTGTCCTTTCGAATCTGAATTGGATAGCTTAAGCTTACTTCCGTAGTTATGTACGGAGTCAAGCGATATGGAAAACAATTTGGAGAACCTGACCATTGGCGTTTTCGCCAGGACGGCCGGGGTCAATGTGGAGACCATCCGGTTCTATCAGCGCAAGGGCTTGCTCCCGGAACCGGACAAGCCTTACGGCAGCATTCGCCGCTATGGCGAGACGGATGTAACGCGGGTGCGCTTCGTGAAATCAGCCCAGCGGTTGGGCTTCAGCCTGGATGAGATCGCCGAGCTGCTGCGGCTGGAGGATGGCACCCATTGCGAGGAAGCCAGCAGCCTGGCCGAGCACAAGCTCAAGGACGTGCGCGAGAGGATGGCTGACCTGGCGCGCATGGAGGCCGTGCTGTCTGATTTGGTGTGCGCCTGCCATGCGCGGAAGGGGAACGTTTCCTGCCCGCTGATTGCGTCACTGCAAGGGAAGAAAGAACCGCGCAGTGCGGACGCGGTGTAGCCCGAGGGAACTACGCCTTAGCGTGCTTTATTTTCCGTTTTCTGAGGCGACTCCAACGTCAGAAAAGACCGTGCGGTCGACTTTTGATATTTCGTGCTGTCGCCTTCTGAAAGTGACATTTTGGACTTGGGATTTACCGCTTTCCTGTCACTTTTCCTGTACCGAAATCAGTGAGAGAAAAACGTATGGGAAAGCGGATTGGATATGCCCGAGTGTCGACTGATGATCAGAACCTCGACCTGCAGCGAGATGCACTTGCTCTGGCTGGGTGCTCAACAGTCTACGAGGAGACCATGAGCGGCAAGTCGGCGGACAGGCCGGAGCTGGGGCATTGCCTTAAAGCTCTGCGTAACGGTGACACTCTGGTTGTCTGGCGACTGGACCGCCTCGGTCGCTCTTTGCCTGACTTGGTTGGGATTGTCAGTAGCTTGGAGCAGGAAGGGGTGGCCTTCGAATCCATAACTGAACGAATCGAAACCACCAGCGCTGCCGGCAAGCTGATTTTTCACGTGTTCGCTGCCCTGGCTGAGTTTGAGCGCAACCTCATTCGAGAACGAACTCGTGCAGGACTGGCTGCGGCTCGTGCCCGTGGGAGAAAAGGTGGACGCAAGCCTGCGCTGGATGATCGTCAGGTGCGTGAGATACGAGCTCTTCTCAGAGATCCTGAGATACAGGTAACCGATGTTGCCCGACGGTATGGCGTTTCTCGAACAACGCTTTACCGCTACGTCGGTTCGCCGAAATCATCTGCGGTCGTTTAAGTGGTGGTGTTGTTTTCCGCTGAAGTTGCCCAGAAAATTTTGGGCGCTATGACCTAGCAGGCAAGTGAAGGATATCTCCGGCGTTCTAAGTGTGCCGGACTACCACTGAATAAAAATAGGGCGTTTTCATGTCGGTGCTTTTTTCTGTGAAGGGATGCGTTGGTACCTTGCTGTTGGTTGCGTTGGTGGGTTGCTCCAGTACCCCGAAGGTAACGTTGCCAGAACCTAAAGATGTTCCTCGCGAAAAATGGTCCGATGCCATGTTGGTTCTGGAAGCCATGCGCATCGATGGTCAGCGCGATATTCCAAGGGTAATGGTCGGGAATGAAGTAGATAACCTGAGCGCGCCGCGATCTTCGGGAAGCTCTGGAGGTTTAGCAACGGCGGGTTTGGGATACGTGTCGCCTCCAACTGGTTTTAGCAGCGCAGGCGCAGCCTCTCTTGGCGTCGGGTTATTCTTGCTGGGTGGTGGCAGTGCTGGCCCTGTCTATCGCTACCAGGTTGCTGCGTGGGTGCCTGAGGAACTCGCGTCTAACCCGAAGGAGGCATCTGCGTTGGTCAGGTCGGCCTGGCTTGATGCGAGAGAAAAATACTTTGGTGGAAAAATCTCAAAGTTGCGTCATGAGCCGGCTAAGTACGCTGACGGATCAGGCAAGAAATACGACAGGCTTGCAGATTTGGCTGCTGGGAACCCCGCGCCGTTCGACGCTCCGGCGAGCGCTGCGCCAGCGTTCATTTCGGCCGAGAAAGCCTACGGCCCGATTTTCCTGACCGATCCCTCAGGCGAACTATTTGCTGACGCTAGCAGAGCTGATAAGGACGGCATGGATGCGCTGGCGGGTATTGCTCGTCACCTGCCCGAATGGATGTATGCATACTATCCTGGGCGGAATTGGCCTAAGGACTTCCGGCCTGCCGCGATTTACAACAAGAACGGCAATCTCTATTTCATTGGGAAGTAGTTCGTGGTCGACCAGTGCTACTGGCGTGTCGGGATTTTATCTGCGGAATCAGTCATACAGACTCTCGCGCGAGTCGAAGGTGTTCAATAAAAGCGAAGGCGCTCAAGACGAGTATTGAGCACCTTCGATATTCGTTGAGCACCTTCAGGAAGAGGTGGGCAGTCCCAATGCCCATCCGCCCTGCATACCTGTTTTGTGTGACCGTATACCGAGCTTTTTCCGAGCTCTACGAACTGATGCCCACGAAATGCAAGACTCTTCAGCTAGAGACTTCAACGCAGTGATTGCAACAGGCCCAGCTTGTAACGTCTCCTCCAGAAAGCTGCACGCTTCTTGAATGGCTGATGCTGGTATTGGGCTGTTCGTTTGCTCGATAGCAGCCAGAATGGCTTCAGCGCTTCCTTCGATGGCCTCTCCCCATCGGATGCAGGTTGTCTCCAACTGCTCGTCTATAACGATGGGCTCAACGAAATACTCGATCCCCCCGCTATCAATCGAAACGTTAGACTTGGCTCGGACAAGCACCCTGGCTTCTGAATTCTGATCCTTCTCTGCCACCAGTACAGTGCGAGCGAGCGCGGAGAATGCCTGGCTGCCGATTACACGATTAGCTGCGGAGGACTGGGCCGTACCTTTGCTCAGGTGAGATATGCCGAGGACAGCGCAACAATGCCGCTCTGCAAAATCCACTACCATTTGTAGCCCCTGTCGAACTTCGTTTGCTCGGTGCATGTCCCCCCGAATGAGGTTGATCAGTGGGTCGAAAATCAGCAATGAAACGCCGTTAATCCGTGTGGCTGCCTCGTTCAAAAGGGCAAAGTTGGCTGCAGGATCAAATTGTCGCCTATTCCCACTCTGATCCCTGAGCCCTTCGATAATGTGCACGCGGTTTAGGTCTGCATCTGCAGCCGTAAGGCGAGGAATTATCGTGTCAGCTATACCATCCTCACCACTCCAGATTATGACGTTGCCTGCGGCCTCACATTTGCTGCCATCTGGCCAGGCATCTCCTTTACTAAGCCTGGCTGCCAGCGAGATTGCCAACGTGGTTTTGCCGCACCCACCAGCGCCGGCAAGAATGGATAGCTTTGCCCTTGGCAGCCAGCCTGGCCAAATCCACTGGATCTTTTCCACTGGAATATCGACCGCTGCTGTGAGTTCCACCATCCAGCCTGGCTGTTGAGGTGTTTGGGGCTGCATTACAAAGCCTCCCTTTGCCGAATCCAAGCCTGGACTTCGCTGTTACGCCAGCCGACGCTGGAACCGCACAAAAGACGTTGTCGCGGGAAAAGGCCCTCCGATATTTTGCGGTAGATCGTTGAGCGTTTTAGTCCGACGATTGCCTCGACATCGCGTAAACGAAGAATTTTGTCATCGTCGCTGACGTCGTCAAAGTTGCTAACGTGCATTGCCATAGATTTGAGTCCTAGGTCCTGAAGCGTGAGGCAGCGTCCTCCGGCACTACTGCTAAAAAGGGTAAAAGACGGATATCGGCTGGCTATATAGCGAGCAGGGGCATTTGCCACACGCATAGGTATATGCGCGTTTCCGAGATTAATGTTCGGTAGCGTCGGAGGTCGTTGTGGGCTACAGAAATTCTAGGGCCGTAAGGCTTCTAGGGGCACAACGGACTGAGAGTGTTCTGCCAGATACGCAAATCAACCAATTGCAGTTGCTGCGGCCCGTTCAGCGGATGCGAACGAGGCGAAAGTTTTTAACGTCGTTACCAAGGCGACGTGGCGGACCTTTGCGGATCGATAGGGATCGCTTGGGACGGAGACTTTTTAACATGAGAGTGCCGGGCTGGCAATCAGCAGTGCTCTGCCTTGGTTGGGAAAGGGTGCCCAACCAGGGCAGTGGTTATCTGAGAGCTCAGCGTTTATCGGGCTCAACTAGTTATCTGTAGCGATATCGAGCTTGGGCAGCGCCTTGACGATTCTCTGGGTTTCCAGGCTAACAGTGACCACGCGCTGGAACAGCTCCAGAGGGTACTTGGGGTTGCCCATGGTTTCCACGGCCCAGTCGTTGGCGTCGTTGACGATGCCGCTGGCTTTGTCGGTGCGCACGGCTTGGCGCTCCATCACCCAGTCCAACGCGGCCTTGCCGTTGACCACATAGTCCCATGCCGCCTCAGGGATGCCCTTGAGGGTGATGCGGTGGTTGTAGATGACGGCGCTCTTGTCGCCCTTCTTGGCGAACTTCATCTTCTCCACGCGGTAATCTGCGTCGGTGAGCGTGCTCTTGGCCTCGATGGTCAGCGGGTAGGGCTCGACGGTTTCGTAGTTCAGGTGAAGCTCGGCCAGGGCACGGCCAGCCTTGCTGAACGCCCAGAAGTCGACGGCGTTCTTCACTGCCGGGATACGCGGCAGCTCCTTGCTCAGATTGTCGGCAAAGCGCTCGCGGTAGTCCGGGGAATGGAGGATACCGTAGACGTAGTAGAACAGGTCTTCTTTGCTGATCTGCTCGCCAGGGTAGGCTGCTTGGAAATGAGCAAGGCCGGTGTCAGTAATTGCATTGCGGCTGCGCAAGCCACCTTCAGTTGACTTGGAAAAGAGATCGTTCTCTGCGGGGTGGGGGGCTTCGTCGTAGAGGTAGAGGGGGAAGCATTGGTATCCCCCCATGCCTGGAGCCAAATTCAGATCCGGAATACGATTAACTATTAGTGCCGAGAATCCTTTATCCCCGCCTAAGCCAGGAACACAAATTCCTATATTCTGACTAGGCGATCTTGGAAAAATTCGTGGCATCTGGCCTACTCGATGAATAACAGACGCATCATAAACCAGCCACTGTTTGGTAAATGGTCGGTAGAGGGCATGACATAGAGCATCGCCATCGAAGCTATGCTGAATACCGCTCGCCGCATCGGCTAACAAGCTACTTGTCCAGCTAATTTTTGTGGGGTCGTTACAAACCAATTGAACAGCTTGGGCAATCCGATCTTTCTTTGTTCCTTTCAGATCGGCGTTGGTGAGAGCCGTCACCTCTTTGTGATAGACGGCCAGCATATCGCTGACATTCTCAGCCACAGCGATTTTGCTTGAGTTGTAAACCCAAACGTCTCGTCCCGATTCAACTCCTCGTGAGTAGTTCTCAAACAAGCTCGGTGCTGATTTGTCCTCCTTATCGCCCAAAACTATGAAATGGTTGAAGCTGTCGTCACGCTGTTTGAGCCAGTCACCGTGCTCATCCGGGGTGATGGTTTGCCAATTCCTAATGCCTTCCACGCTGACGTAGCTGGCGATCAGCTCTAGTTTTTCCTCGCGGCTGAGATAGTCACCAATATCGTGGAAATAAATCTGACCGTGAGCCGGTGATTGAGGGTTCTTGACCAACAATGAGATTGCGATAGGGGCGCGACTGCCACTGCCGAAAATCTTGCCACCTTCCTTGCGGGAGGTTTCGCCGCTTGTGCGCTGATTACCACGTAAATGGAACACATAGAGGCTGGAGAACTCATCCACCAAACACTTGCGAACGCCATCTGCTGTGTTGGATTCAACAAACCCCGCATTGGTTACAAATCCGATAATGCCTGCTCCCCCTATACGATCACTGGCCCATCGAATAGCTCGAATGTAGCTGTCGTACAAGGCGTTTTTATTGGTCGCAGCTGAGCGCGCAGCATAACTTTCACGAATGGAGGAATCGAGATTGAGATAGGCCAAATTAGCATTGTTGTCATTACCGCTATCCTGCTTCGCCGAATACGGTGGATTACCCACAATCACCCGAATATCCAGCGCCTTCTGACGCTTACGCCGAGCGCTGTTGTCCTCCAACAGGGCGTCCACCAGGTCGTCTTTCTCGTACATTTGGAAGGTGTCGGTCAGACAGATACCTTCAAACGGCGCGTACTCATCGATTACTTCGCCGTGGTAGGCAGCTTCGATATTGATGGCAGCTATGTAGTAGGCCAGCAAAACCAACTCGTTGGCGTGGATTTCATTCTTGTACTTATGCGGCAGCTCTTCCGGTTTAATTAGACCTGACTGAATCAGGCGGGTGATAAAAGTACCGGTGCCGGTAAAGGGGTCGATGATGTGGACGCCCTTACTGCCCAGGGTCTGACCGAACTCTTGTTGCAGCAGGTGGTTGACGCTGTGAAGGATGAAGTCCACCACCTCGACCGGGGTGTAAACGATACCCAGGCGCTCGGTCATCTTGGGGAAGGCGTTGCGGAAGAACTTGTCGTACAGCTCGACGATGATCTTCTGCTTGCCTTGGGCGTTGTTGATGCCGGCAGCGCGCTGACGCACGCTGGCGTAGAACTTCTCCAAGGTGTCAGCTTCCTTGGCCAGGTGGTGCTCATGAAGCGCGTCCAGCACGCCTTGCATGGCCTTGGACATGGGGTTGTTGCTGGCAAAACTGTACTCGTCAAACAGCGCATCGAATACCGGCTTGGTTACCAGGTGCTGGGCGAGCATTTCGACAATCTCGCCATCGCTGATGCTGTCGTTGAGGTCGTCGCGCAGCTCGGCGGCGAAGGCGTTGAAGGCAGCCTTTTCTTGGATGTTGGCCGGGTTCTCCAAGATGCCCTGGATGCGGTCAATATGGGTGCGGGCGATCTTGGCAATGTCGTTTGCCCAGTCTTCCCAGTGATGGCGGTTGCCGCACTTGTCGACGATTTTGGCGTAGATGGCCTTCTCGATTTCCCCCACCTCATAGGCCAGCTCCGCCTGCTGGGTCATCTGGCCTTCGACATCGTACTTAGCGCGTTTCTCACCAATGCCGTACTGGCCTTTGCCTGCCTGGCCGTTGCTGGTGCCGCTAGTTTTCCTGGCTTTTTTATCGGCCTTGTCGGTGATGGCGATGACTTCCATCTTGCGCGGGTCAGAGCCGATCAGGTCGAGCTTGTTGACCATGGCGTCGAAGCTGTCGTCGTGCGAACGCAGTGCCTGAAGCACCTGCCAGACCACTTTGTAGGTCTGGTTGTCATTAAGCGCTTCGTGGGGCTCCATGCCGGCCGGAATGACCACGGGCAGCACCACGTAGCCGCGTTTTTTACCCGGTGCGTTGCGCATCACCCGGCCCACCGATTGCACAACGTCGACCTGGGAATTGCGCGGGGTGAGGAAGAGCACGGCGTCAAGCGCCGGTACGTCCACACCTTCCGACAGGCAGCGCACGTTACTGAGGATGCGGCAGGTGTTGGCTGGCGGTTCTTCCTTAAGCCAGTTGAGCTTGGCTTCCTTGGCGCTGGCGTTCATGCCGCCATCGACATGTGCGGCTTCGCAGATGATGCGTGAGGCCTCATCGATGTTTTCTGACTCCTGATAAGCCTCCACCACCGACTGGAACATGCTGGCGATGTTGATCGAGCTGACCTTGTGCTTGGTGCCCTTGTAGTTGGGCGAGATGACCTGGCAGAAAGCTACAGCGCGCCTCATGGGCTGATCATCACCCACCAGGTTTTCGGCCAATCCCTGCTTGGCCAGCGCCTTCCAGCAACCGACTATCTTGGCGGCGTCGTCTACCTTGAGCTGGTTGTTCTCGTCCTTCAGCATCTCCTGAAGGCGCCGGCTGATGGTGCTCTCCTCGACGGTGAGTACCAGCACCTTGTAATCGGTGAGCAGGCCCCGCTGAACGGCCTCGGAGAAGTTGATGACGAACAGCTCTTTGCCGTAGAGCGCGTCGTCATCCATCGAGCACAGGGTGACTTCACCGGACTCGGCCTTGAGCTTCGCGTTGTCACCGTAGATGCGCGGCGTGGCGGTCATGTACAGACGTTTGGTGGCGCGGATGTAGTCGGCATCATGAACGCGCACAAAGTTGCTTTCGTCATCGTCGCCAAAGGTGGCGCCCGTGGTGCGGTGCGCTTCGTCGCAGATCACCAGATCGAAAGCGGCCAGGCCATGATCAGCCTGGGCACGGCTGATCACGTCGATGGAGTGATAGGTGGAGAACACTACGCTCATGTGCTCGGCATCATGGCGCTTGAGCATTTCCGCTGCGAGGCGATCTGCCTTAGTGGTGGCTGGGTAGCGTAGCTCGTGGGTGAACACCTGAACCGCGTCATCCTCTGCTTTGCGCTTCTTGCCAACGTCGCTGTCGGAGCAGACGGCAAAGCTGTGGAGCGGGGTTGCGCTTTCCTGCGTCCATTCGGTAAGGGTCTGCGATAGCAGCGACAGGCTGGGCACCAGGAACAGTACACGCTTACCCTTACCGGCCTGCTGCTCGGCAATTTTCAGGCTGGTGAAGGTCTTGCCGGTGCCGCAGGCCATGATCAGCTTGCCGCGTTCTGCGTCCTTGAGGCCAGCGGCCACGGCATTCAACGCGGTTTGCTGGTGCTCTCGCAGCTGCTTCTTGGCCTTGAGAGCGACTGCCTGATTGGGCTGGTACTTGGCCCAGTCTATCTGGCTGTCTTCCAGGGCTTGCAGGTCGATTTTACTGACCGGAGGCTGCTGGCCCTGCAACGCGTCCTCAGCGTGCTCGCTCCAGTTGTTGGTGGTGGCGACGATGAAGCGGTGCGAGAACGGTGCCTTGCCCGAGGCGGTGAAGAAACTGTCTATGTCCTTCTTCTGGACCTTGTAGTCCTCGGCGTACAGCTTGCACTGGATGGCGTGGTACTCGCCGGTGCCTTGGGTGCGAGCCACTAAATCAATGCCCGCATCCTTGCCACTGAGGCTTTGTTCCTTCGCCCACTCCGCATACGTCCATACTCTGTCGTAAAGGTCACGGTAGGTGGCTTCGTTGCGGAGGTAAGTGCAAATCAGCTCTTCGAAGTAAGTACCTTTTTCGCGTTCGGTGACAGAAGCGCTGCGGTAGGTATTCAGCAAAGCTGATAAGGCTGACATCGGTAGGAATTCCTTTTGGACTGCGCCTGGCGCATTACAGGCGCCAAATCGGCGCAGTTTAGCAATTCAGCCAGTACTGGAGCGATAAGATAGTGCTCGTATTAGCTTGAAGGCTTGCTGGCTGATGGGGGCGCTTGCATTCAGCGTTTTATCGAGTCCAAAAAGTCGGCCCAGATCTGCATCATTTCACGCCGCTCCGGCAAGAAGGTGGTTCGATCGTACGCACGTCCCAGCGGATTTTTTACCGTGTGAGCAAGCTGATGCTCCAGAAGATCGGGGCGAAACCCCAGCACCTCAGCGCCTATGGTTCTCGCTGTCGCACGAAAGCCGTGCCCAGTCATTTCGTCGCCGCTGATGTCCATGCGGCGTAACGCGCTGAGTACTGCATTGTTGGACATCGGCCGGTCGCCTCCTCGTGCCGAGGGGAAGGCGTACCGATGTCTGCCGGTGAGTGGTTTCAGCTCGCGCAGAACCGCGATTGCTTGTTGGCTGAGAGGAACCAAATGATCCGGCCGATCCTGTTTGGTGGCAGTGAGCCCTTTCATCTTGTGGCCGGGAATCAACCACTCGCCCGCATCCAGATTGACCTCCGACCACTCCATGTGGCGCAGGTCACCGGGCCGGCAGAACAGCAATGGGGCCAGTTTGAGTGCACAACAAACAGGCATTGTTCCCGTGTAGCTATCCAGTGCTTTGAGCAGTGCCCCGAGTTTTTCAGGATCGGTCACGGCAGCAAAGTGTTTCACCCGCTTGGCTGGGAGCGTCCGTGAGAGATTCCCTATCTGGTTGGGCGGGGTGATGCCGGCAGCTTCGGCGAACTCAAAAATCTGTTTGTAGATCTGGGCAACACGACGCGCCGTCTCGCGAGCGCCGCGCTTGATAATGCGCTGGAGGTTTTCGACCAGCATGGGCGTGCTGATGCTGCTAATCGGGAGTTTTCCCAGCCAGGGGAAGGCATTGAGCTCAAGGCGCTGCCGTACAGTCCGGGTGTACTCCGGGTCCCAGGAGGATTCGCGAATATTGAGCCACTGCGTGGCAACCGATTCAAAAGTGTGCTGGTGATCAAGTTGGCTGACCACCTTGGCCATGCGTCTTTGCAGCGAAGGATCTTGGCCGCTGGCAAGTTGGACGCGAGCGTCATCACGTTTGCGCCGAGCTTCCTGCAAGCCGACCTCAGGGTAAACACCAAGAGCCAGGCGTTTTTCCTTTCCCAAAAAACGGTATTTCAAGCGCCAGTAACGGCCTCCGTTGGGCTGCACTTCAAGGTACAGACCCTGTTCGTCGTATAGCCGATAGGGCTTGTCCTGGGGCTTAGCGTTGCGGCAGTTGGTGTCTTTCAGGGGCATTGGGGGCACATCCTCTCCGAGCGAGCTGATGAGCGTTTTATGCCCCCATATATGCCCCCGTCAACTGTGGGATGCCCTGGGATCAGGTGGGAAAACGCGGGCAAGAAAAAAGCCGTAAAGCTTTGATTTCTCTAGGCTTTACGGCTTTTCTGGGTCTTCCTGGGAAGACTAAATGGTGGAGCCGGGGGGATTTGAACCCCCGTCCGCCAGTACTCCGCTGTCGGTACTACATGCGTAGCCGTGTCTATTAAGTTAACCCTCAGCGACCCGACGGGCAGGGTGCTTTGGGCGAGTTGTGTAAGTTTTAGCCGATTCGTCCACAACATACTGCACGGCGATTCTGTTCTATATGACAATCACTTTGGGTTTACAGACATCCCCTGATGATTGCTGGACCCGAAGGTACCAGGAGGGAAGGGCTAAGGCTGCTTACGCAGCGAGAGCGTATTCCCCGTAGGTTTCGTCATTGGCAACTATAGAAAGTTGCAACAGTGGATTTA
Source organism: Pseudomonas sp. MPB23 (assembly GCF_046605395.1). Taxonomy (NCBI): domain Bacteria; kingdom Pseudomonadati; phylum Pseudomonadota; class Gammaproteobacteria; order Pseudomonadales; family Pseudomonadaceae; genus Pseudomonas; species Pseudomonas sp. MPB23. Next base: position 1,813,552 of record NZ_CP176771.1, read on the forward strand.
CGAGTTCTGTTACCAACTCGGCATGCACCTAAAGTTTCGCGACCGGCGTCGAATCCTAAACGGCCCCGTGCTTGTAACTCGTTGTTTCATAGTGAGTGACAAGCCTGTGCAGTGTACGCCAAACGCTTACGGAAGGCCAATCCGAAGGTTGGCCTTGCATGACGGCGTGTTACTGGTTGCCGCCTTTGTCACTGTTCTGCAGGTCTTGCAGGGCCTTGGAGGTGATTTCGATGCATCGCTTGTCATCACCCGCAGCGTGAGCGGCTTTCGCTTGGGAGACGGCTGTATCGATTTCGCCTCTTTTGCCGCTGGTATCGGTCGCGAGCAGGGCTTGGCCGTTGTTGATTTTGTCCAGGTTGATTTTGCACAGATCGGGCTCGCCCGCCGCGAAAACAGGGGAGGCCAGCATCGCAGCGGTAATGAACAAGCCAGCAAGAGCGGAACGCTTCATAGGGTATCTCCTTGCACAACAGGGCTCGACGCTGCTGGCGTTGAACGGCTGCCAGCGACATCACAGTGGAGCCTCGTTTGTCGAGGCCTATGCAGATGACTACGCCGGCGTGCAGGGGTTCTGTTTATTTTCCGGGGTTAATGCGCCCTGGCCTGGGTGACGCGGTCCACGAGGTATACCAGTCCATGGTAATCAATGCCGCCATACTGGGTCAGGCCGATCTCGCAGGTGCGGCTGGTGGAGATACCTTCGCTGCAATATTGCACCGCATCCTTGAGAGAACGCAGTGAGTGGGCATTGAGTTCCGGCGTGGTGAAGCCTTTGTCACCGGCAAAACCACAGCAATGGATACCTTCCGGGATCACTACGGTGTTCGAGCAACGTCGGGCAAGGTCGATCAATGCCTGGCTTTCTCCCAGGTGTTGGGTGCTGCAGGTCACGTGCACGGCGATCGGCGCGTCCTGCGGAGTGAAGTCGAGACGGTCCATCAAGTGTGTGCGGATAAAACGCACGGGGTCGTAAAGGTCCAGGCGCGTGTCGCCGAGGTCTTGTACCAGGCGCAGGGTGCAGGGGCTGGTGTCGCAGTAGATGGGGTCGAGTCCACCACGACTGGCGTGGAGCAGCGCACCGATCAGTTCCTGGCGTTTATGCTCGGCCTGTTCGGTATAGCCTTTGGACGCGAAAGGCTGACCACAGCACAGGCTATCCTGGTTGTCGGGGAACACGACTTGGTAACCGGCTTTTTCCAGCAGGCCGCGGGTTTTGTCGTACAGCGACATCTGCTCTTTATCACCGGCCGCCGGGCCCATGGCGCGTGAGACGCAAGCCGCCAGGTAGACCACACGGGGCCGTTCATCGGTCTCGGGCGGGCTGAAGCGGATGGCTTTTTCCGGCTGCGGCATGGCATCGGTCCACTGCGGGATCTGCCCCTTGGACAGTCTGGTCACGGTGGCCGAGAGTTTTGTCAGGCGAGGGGCGCCGAGCAGCATGCGCGCTCCATTGGCGACATGCAGCGTAAAGCGCGCGCCTTGCATTGCGGTGGCGAAATGAGTGGCGAGCCATTCGGCGGTTTTCGTACGGCTGGCATCCAGGCTACGCAGCTTTTTCACCAGGTCGCCGGTATTGATTCCCACGGGGCAGCGTTGAGCGCAGAGGCCAGTGGCCGCGCATGTGTCGATGCCCTGGTACTGATAGGCAGCCTCCAGTTCGGTGGTGTCAATGCCGGCGCGCTTCTTCGCCTGGATGTCGCGCCAGATCACGATGCGCTGGCGCGGGCTCAGGGTCAGGCCTTTGGAGGGACACACAGGCTCGCAGAATCCGCACTCGATGCACTTATCCACAAGCTCGTCGGCGGCGGGCAGGGGTTTGAGGTGCTTGAGGTGGATTTGCGGGTCTTCGCTGAGCACCACATCGGGATTGAGGATGCCGTTAGGGTCGAGCAGGCGCTTGAGCTGCCACATCAACTGATAGGCATCACTGCCCCATTCCAACTCGACGAAAGGCGCCATGTTGCGGCCCGTACCGTGTTCGGCCTTCAGCGAACCACCGAACTCGACCGCTACCAGTTGCGCAACGTCATCCATGAACGCTTGGTAGCGGGCGACTTCTTGAGCACTGTTGAAGCCCTGAGTGAACACGAAGTGCAGATTGCCTTCCAGCGCATGTCCGAAAAGGATCGCCTCGTCGTAGTGGTGTTTGTCGAACAGTTCAATCAAACGGTTCACGCCGATCGCCAGTTGCTCGACCGGGAAGGTCACGTCTTCGATGATTACCGTGGTACCGGTTTTGCGCACGGCGCCGACGGCGGGGAAGGTGTCTTTGCGGATTGCCCACAGGCGTGCGTTTTCCAACGGGTCTTCGGTGAAGTCGACTTGTTTCTCTACCGGAAAGCAGGCCAGGGACGCCATGATCAGGGCCAATTGCTCATGCAGCAGTGAGGATGATGCTGCGCGGGATTCAATCAGCAGTGCGCAGGCATTTTCCGATAAGTGCTGTACGAAAGCAGGCATGCCGGGTTTGTTCTGTACCGAACGCATGCTGCGCCGATCCAGCAGCTCAACGGCCGAGACCGGTTGGTTTTTGAGCACTGTCACTGCATTGCAGCAGGTCTCGACATCGGGGAATACAATCAATGCCGACGCTTTATTCGGGTGGTCGATCACGGTGTCGTAGGTCACCGCGCTGATAAAGCCCAGGGTGCCTTCTGAACCTACTAATAAGTGGCTCAGGATATCCAGCGGCTCATCGAAATCCACCAGGGCGTTGAGTGACAGGCCGGTGGTATTTTTCAGACGGTATTTGTGGCGAATCTTTGCAGCCAATTCGGCGTTTGCCCGCGTCTCTCTGCCGAGGGTCGCCAGGCTCTCAAGCAGCGCGTCATGTTGATCACGGAATGCCGCGACGCTGGCTGCATCTTCGGTGTCGAGGCGGCTGCCGTCGGCCAGCACCAGGCGAATGCCCGCGAGCGTGTGGTAGGTGTTCTGCGCCGTACCGCAGCACATGCCGCTGGCATTGTTGGCGACGATGCCGCCGATCTTGCAGGCATTGATCGACGCCGGATCCGGTCCGATCTTGCGTCCGAACGGTGCCAGCCAGGCATTGGCCTGAGCGCCGATCACCCCTGGTTGTAGGCGAATCTGCGTGCCTTGCCCGCGAATCTCGCGGCCGTTCCAGTTGTCCCCCAGTACGATCAGCACCGAATCACTGATGGCTTGCCCGGACAGGCTGGTGCCGGCCGCACGGAATGTCACCGGCACGCGGTCTCGTTGGGCCAGTTGCAGCAGTGCGACCACTTCGTCTTCCGACTCCACGCGGATCACTAGCTGTGGGATCAGTCGGTAAAAACTGGCGTCGGTGCCGAATGCGAGTGTGGAAAGGGGGTCGTCAAAGCGTCGATCTTTCGGGATCAGCTGTGTGACGTCAGCAAGGAAAGCGGCAGGCAGACTCATGGGTCCTCCAGGATCGGCACCACAAGGTCCTTCGGACCATGGGTGCCGTAAGCCAGTACTGTTCGTGGAGAGCGGACGCCGAAATCTCTGCTCGGCGTCCCTTACTACTCTGTGGCCTTAGTGCACCAGCATACCGGTGAACCAGTAGGCTTGAGCCAAGGTGATCAGCCCGACGATCGTGGCGAAGAACAGGCTGTGCTTGAGGGTGAAGCGGAACAGGTCGGATTCCTTGCCCACCAGGCCGGTGGCGGCGCAGGCCACAGCGATCGATTGCGGCGAGATCATCTTGCCGGTGACGCCGCCGCTGGTATTCGCCGCGACCAGCAAGGTGTCGTTGACGCCGATCTGGTGGGCGGTGGTGGCTTGCAGCGAGCTGAACAGAGCGTTGGATGAGGTGTCGGAGCCCGTCAGGAAAACCCCCAGCCAGCCGAGGAACGGCGAGAAGAACGGGAAGGCTGCGCCGGTGCCGGCCAATACCAGTGCCATGGTCGAGGACATGCCGGAGTAGTTGGTGACGAAGGCAAATGCCAACACCATGCCGATGGACAGGATCGGCCAGCGCAACTCGTAGAGCGTCTCTTTTAAAGTGGTAAGACCAGTTTTGATGTCGATTTTGAGGATCAGCATCGAAATCAGTGCGGAGAAGAAAATCGCCGTGCCGGTCGCTGAGATCGGGTCGAGCTTGAACACGGCCGGAATCGCAGTGGGATTGGTCACGATTGGCGCGACCTTGATCACCAGTTGATCCAGATGCGGGATCGCAAAGTTGAACACCCAGCCATACATCGAGCCGCCCGCGGCGAACATCGCCTTGAATGGCTTGAGGGTCCAGATGGTCACCAGTACGGTGAGGATCAGGAACGGTGACCAGGCCTTGATGATCTGGCCCAGGCTGTAGGGCGAGGCTACCGTGCTGCGTGGCAAGCCAAAGCCGCCGGCGCTGGCGGTTACCGCTGCGCTGGAGGTGGCACCGGCAATCTGCGCGCCAGCGGTACGCTTGGGTTGCCAGACTTTCAGGAACAGGGTCAAGGACACCAGGGCCGCGAGGGCCGAGGTGATGTCCGGCAATTCCGGGCCGATGAAGTTAGAGGTGAAGTACTGGGTGACGGCAAAGCTCAAGCCCGCAACCAGCGCCGCTGGCCAGGTTTCGCGCACGCCGCGCAGGCCGTCCATCATGAACACCAGCCAAAATGGCACGAACAGCGACAGCAAAGGCAGTTGGCGGCCAGTCATGGCGCCGATCTTGAACGCATCAATGCCGGTCACCTGGCCCGCAACGATGATCGGAATCCCCAGCGCGCCGAAGGCTACGGGGGCGGTGTTGGCAATCAAGCACAGGCCGGCGGCATAGAGCGGGTTGAAGCCCAGGCCTACCAGCAGTGCGGCGGTGATTGCAACGGGGGCACCGAAACCGGCAGCACCTTCCAGGAATGCGCCGAAGCAGAAGCCGATCAGTAGCACTTGCAGGCGTTGGTCGTCGGTGATGGACAGGACTGAGCTGCGGATAATCTCGAACTGGCCGCTCTTGACCGTCAGTTTGTAGAGGAACACCGCCGCAACGATGATCCACGCGATAGGCCACAGGCCATAGGCGAAGCCGTAGCCGGCAGCGGCCAGCGCCATGTCTACCGGCATCTGGAAGGCGAAGATCGCCACCAGAATCGACAGCGCCAGGGTAATGCTCCCCGCCACATGGCCTTTAAGGCGAAATACCGCCAGAGCCAGGAAGAAGAATACGATCGGAATAACGGCGGCCAGTGCGGACAGGCCGAGGCTGCCGAGCGGGCTATAGAGCTGTTGCCAGGTTTGCATATGGGGTGGCCCCTAATTGTTGTTGGTCAGGCACTGCGAGTCGATTTGGATAATTGGTAATACCAATTTACAATCGCTGTCGGCTAGGTTAAAAGCCTTCGGGGTGGTGTGTCAATTTGCCGCTCGCGAAACTTTGGTCTAGGCAGGCGATAGGTCAGTGCTGATCGGGTGAATCGAAGGTGTTCTGATAGGTGTCGCAAGCGCGTCGATAGGCCAGAATAGAGGGCCCGGCGAGTGGCCGGGATCGTGGAGAGTGAGTTATGGCGTTTGATCAGGTGCGTCAGCGCCGTTTGTCTGACGATATTGTCGAGCAGCTTGAGGGCATGATCCTTGAGGGCACGCTGAAGTCGGGCGAGCGCTTGCCGGCTGAGCGGGCTTTGGCGGAGCAGTTTGGCGTGTCGCGCCCTTCGTTACGCGAAGCGATCCAGAAACTGGCGGCCAAAGGGTTGCTCGTCAGTCGCCAGGGCGGCGGCAATTATGTAGTAGAGTCCTTGGGGTCGACTTTCAGTGATCCGCTGCTGCATTTGTTGGAAAACAACCCGGAAGCGCAGCGTGATCTGCTGGAGTTTCGTCAGACCCTTGAAGCGTCTTGTGCGTACTACGCGGCGTTGCGTGCGACTGAGGTGGATCGTGAGCGGCTGACGGCTGCATTCGAAGCGCTTCAGGATTGCTACACCCGCGATGATGAGGTGAGTCGGGTGGAGGAAGGGGCTGCGGATGCGCGGTTTCACCTGGCGATTGCCGAGGCCAGCCATAACGCGGTGTTGCTGCACACCATTCGCGGCCTGTTCGATCTGCTCAAGCGTAACGTGGTGACCAACATCGGCGGCATGTACCAGCAGCGCACGGAAACCCGCGACATGCTGATCAGTCAGCACCGGGATTTGTACCTGGCGATTATCGAAGGGCGCGCCGAGCAGGCGCGAGAAGTTTCAACACGCCACCTGCTGTATGTGCAGGAAGTGTTGGAAGAGGTGCGTCAGGAGGTTCAGCGCGTTGCGCGTGCGCAGCGGCGTCAAGGGATGTAGCCGAGGGCGGCCCAGGGCTACACGGTTACAAGGGTTACTCTTCCTTACCCTTGTTGCGCACAGCGCGATGCAGTTCCCGATCGGAATCACGTTCGCGCTCGGTATCACGCTTGTCGTATTCCTTCTTGCCCTTGCCCAGTGCAATCTCGCACTTGACCAGGTGCTTGCTCCAATACCAAGACAGGCAGATGCAGGCATAGCCCTTCTGCTGTACGGCAGCGGCGAGCTTGTCGAGTTCGCGAGCGTTGAGCAGCAGCTTGCGCGTGCGCACCGGGTCGGCAATCACATGGGTGCTCGCGGTGGTCAGCGGAGTGATATGACTGCCGAGCAGCCAAGCCTCGCCGTCCTTGAGCAGCACATAGCTGTCGACCAGTTGCAGCTTGCTGGCACGCAGACTCTTTACTTCCCAGCCGGCCAGGACCAGACCAGCCTCGAACCGATGTTCGATGAAGTAATCGTGTCGCGCCTTTTTATTTTGCGCGATGGTCCCTGTGGGGTGTTTCTTTTGTTTAGCCATAGGGGCGGCATTATAGGGAGTTGCGAGCGTGTCGGCTACGGTCAACCTGCGTGCTTGAGCGTGTTGAGCGAATCCCGGACAATGCCGGCAGTTCTTTGTTTTTTTTCTTTCGCGAATCGGGCTGTTCTTTCGCGATATTCGCTGCTTAGCTGTGGAAATGACGTACACATGACGACGCATATTCAACGTTCGGCGCTGTTGCCCTATCCGGCACAGGCGCTCTATGACCTGGTCAACGACGTGGCGCGTTACCCGGAGTTCTTGCCTTGGTGCTCAACGGCCGAGGTGCTGGAAGGCAGTGATGAGCATATGGTCGCCAGTGTTGGCGTGGCGAAGGGGGGGCTTAGCCAGCACTTTGTCACGCGCAATGTGTTGGTGCCTGGGAAATCCATCGAAATGAATCTACAGGAAGGGCCGTTTACCCAATTGCATGGCGTCTGGATATTCAAGGCGTTGACCGACAAGGCTTGTAAGATCAGTCTCGATCTTTCGTTCGATTACGCTGGGCCGATTGTGCGAGCGACGTTGGGGCCTTTATTCAATCAGGCGGCCAATACCCTGGTAGATGCGTTTTGCCAGCGAGCCAAGCAACTGCATGGTTGAGATTGAGGTGGTGTATGCCGCCCCGGATCGGCAGGTTTTACTGGCGGTGGCGGTGCCTGTGGGTATCAGCTTGCGGGAGGCGGTGCAAATGTCAGGGATCGCTGCGCAATTTCCTGAGCTGAATCTGGCTGATTGTCCCTTGGGGATATTCGGTAAGGTGATCACGGCCCCTGAAGTGCGGGCCGTGCAGTCGGGGGACCGTATTGAGATCTACCGGCCCTTGCTGGCAGATCCTAAAGAGGTGCGCAGGTTGCGTGCGGCCAAGGCGGCTAGGGCGCGGCAACAGAATTCATAAGCTTGCCAAATCGCAGGCAATAAAAAACCCGGCATGCCGGGTTTTTTATTGGGCGCTGCGTGCTTACTGCGGACTGGTGTCCAGAGGCTGCGGCGTCGGGATGGGAACAGTTTTCACGTCGTCGACGTCTCTCTGGATCTTGTCGAGCAAGGAGCCAGGCTTGGCCGGCACTTCGGACTTGGGCTTTTCGTTTTCCTGTGCAGGTGCAGTCACGCTGGTGCCGTTGTCCTTGCCGAGCAAGGCTTCATCGCGGCTTACACCGGGCATGAAATCACCGGACAAGCTGACGAGCTGGTCATTGCCATTGAAAATGACGCTGACTCGCTCCTGCTGGCGTTCACCCCCACCAGGCTGGATGCTGTAGAGGTAATCCCAGCGATCGGCATGGAAGGTGTCGGTCAGCAGAGGATTACCCATGATAAACCGTACTTGCCGTCGGGTCATTCCCGGGCGTAACTGGTCTATCATGTTCTGCGTGACGACATTGCCCTGTTGGATGTCGATTTTGTAAACCCCGGGGAATGAACAACCGGCGAGTGCGAGCAGTCCCACAAAGGTGAAACTGGTTAGCAAGAGCTTGGTGTTTTGCATCGGTGGGCGACTTCCACTATCTTGGCTGGGACAACGTAAACGCCGATCATACCCGTATTAAGAGAAGCTGCGAAGCAGCATCCGCGAGAAAGCTAACCATGGTTGAAAATAGCGAACTACGCAAGGCAGGTCTTAAAGTGACTCTGCCACGAGTCAAGATTCTACAAATGCTCGATTCTGCTGAGCAGCGCCACATGAGTGCCGAGGATGTTTACAAGGCGCTGATGGAGTCTAACGAGGATGTCGGCCTAGCCACGGTTTACCGCGTGCTGACGCAGTTTGAAGCCGCAGGGCTGGTGGTTCGTCATAATTTCGACGGCGGTCATGCAGTGTTTGAACTGGCGGATGGTGGTCATCACGACCACATGGTGGATCTGGATACCAATGAGGTTATCGAGTTCACCAGCCCTGCGATCGAAAAGCTCCAGCATGAAATCGCTGAGGAGCATGGATTCGATTTGGTTGACCATAATCTTGTGCTGTACATCCGTAAGAAAAAGTAAAAAGCGACGCAGATTAATGCTGCGGAACGATCGAAGGCGACCCTAGGGTCGCCTTCATGCTTTCTACAGATAGGAAAATTCTCAACTCAGGCCTTTGTCGCCACCACCATTTTCTTCGCATGGGCCAGAGACTCTTTGGTCAAATCGATACCGCCGAGCATCCGTGCCACTTCTTCCACGCGTTCCGACCTGCTCAGCTTGGATACGGCTGTATGCGTCGCATCGCTACCTCTTACTTTATGTACAAATAAATGCTGGTGGCCTTGTGCGGCCACTTGCGGTAAGTGAGTCACCGTCAGCACCTGACCGCGTTCCCCGAGGCGGCGTAGCAATTGGCCGACAATCTCTGCTGTCGGCCCGCCAATACCCACGTCCACTTCATCGAATACCAGCGTAGGTACCCGAGAGGTTTGGGCGGTAATTACTTGGATCGCCAGGCTGATTCGCGACAGTTCACCGCCGGAGGCCACTTTTGCCAGTGCCTTGAGCGGTTGCCCAGGGTTGGCACTGACCAGCAGTTCTACGTGCTCCAGGCCATGGGGTTGCAGTTCATTGCTGGCGTTGGCATGCAGCTCAATGGTGAAGCGCCCGCCTGGCATGCCCAGGCGCTGAATCTCCAGTTCCACGGCACTCGCCAGGCTCGCGGCCGCTTGCTGGCGAAGGTCACTCAGTTCGCAGGCTTTCTCCTGATAATGACGGGCGAAGGAGGCGAGTTCAGCACCTAACCGCTCGATGGATTCGTCATTTGCGTTCAGGGTTTCGATTTCATCCAACAGCTTTTGCTGCATCGTTGCCACTTCGGTGGGCTGAATTCGGTGTTTGCGCGCCAGGGTATAGATAGTGTCCAAGCGTTCTTCTATTTCCTGCAGTCGTGAGGGGTCGGCGTCGAAGTGGTCGAGAAAACGATTCAGCTCGCCAACGGCTTCTTCCACCTGGATCTGCGCGCTGGTCAACAGGGTGGTGGCTTCACTCAGTGATCCCGAAGCGTTGTTTACACTGGACAGCCGGTTGAGGCTGGCTGTGAGGGCGTTAAGCACATTGCCGGAATCACTCTCGCTGCATTGTTCCACCACCTGGCGACAGATGCTCAGCAGGGTTTCGGCATTGGTGAGGTTCTTGTGTTCCTGTTCCAATTGCTCCAGCTCTGTTTCTCCAAGGGCCAGGCTTTCCAGCTCTTCAAGTTGATAGCTGAGCAGTTGGTGGCGAGCGCGTTGCTCGTCGCCGGAGTTGGAGAGTCGCTCCAGCTCCTGGCGGGTCTGGCGCCAGCGCTGAGCGGCAAGCTGAACCTGGCGGGCAAGGTCGGTGGCGCCGGCGTACTCATCGAGCAGACGACGGGGAGTGTCGGTTTTCAGCAGGGACTGGTGTTCATGCTGGCTGTGGATATCGATCAGCAGCTCACCCAGGGCTTTCAGGTCGCCAAGCGGGCAGGGCGTACCGTTGATATAGCCGCGGGAGCGCCCTTCGGCGGTGATTACCCGGCGCAGGATGCACGGCCCGTCATTATTCAGGTCGCGCTCGGCCAGCCAGGCTTCGGCTTCGGGAATATCCGCCAGGTCGAACGTTGCCAGGATGTCGGCCTTGTCCGCGCCGGGGCGCACTACGCCGCTGTCGGCGCGGTCGCCAAGGGTCAGGCCCAGCGCGTCAAGCATGATCGACTTGCCGGCGCCGGTTTCGCCTGTGATTACGCTCATCCCGCGATCCAGTTCGAGATCCAGGTGTTCAACGATGGCGTAGTTGTGTACGGACAGGTGCACGAGCATGAAGGCCGCTCCCAGGCTTTAGGTCTGGTTATTTATACAGTGTTTTGTTCGGCGCTGACAATCCTGATGCTTAGCTCGATTTGCTTGATCGGTCGATCTTTTTAGCGCAACAAGGAATGAATAGGCAGGAATTGATCCTGGTCATAGGAAAGACTTTTGGTGACGCCCGCGCCCTTGAAGCTTGAAATTGTGGCCCCATATACGGGAACAGAAGCGCGAGTTGAGTTCGCGCATGATTTTGAAAGGAGAAATCTATGGCTGACGAACAGACGCAGGATACGCAAACTCCAGACGCCAATTCGGCTGCCGGTGATGAACTGGCGACCCGCGTGCAAGTGCTTGAAGAGCAATTGGCCGCTGCGCAGGACCAGTCTTTGCGTGTTGCCGCCGATCTGCAGAACGTCCGCCGCCGTGCCGAGCAGGATGTTGAGAAGGCCCATAAATTCGCGCTGGAAAAATTTGCCGGTGATCTGCTGCCGATCATCGATAGCTTGGAGCGTGGCCTTGAGTTGTCCAGCCCGGACGACGAAAACATTCGGCCAATGCGTGAAGGGATTGAGCTGACCCTGAAAATGTTCCAGGACACTCTGAAGCGTTATCAGTTGGAGGCGATCGATCCGCAAGGCGGCGAGCCGTTCCGTGCAGAGCACCATCAGGCCATGGCCATGCAGGAAAGCCATGATCTTGAGCCTAACAGCGTGTTGAAAGTGTTCCAGAAGGGTTATCAACTCAACGGTCGCTTGTTGCGCCCGGCGATGGTGGTGGTGAGCAAGGCTCCAGCACCGGTTTCACCTTCGATCGATGAGCAGGCTTGAAATTCGTTGCAAGGCCCCCATCTATAAGTCAAGCGTTTAAGTGCTACCGCAGTTAGCCACCACTGCTGCGGCATCCAAATTCAAGTTTCGGGAGAGTAAATCATGGGCAAAATTATCGGTATCGACCTGGGGACCACCAACTCGTGCGTCTCTGTGCTGGAAAACGGCGTTGCAAAAGTCATTGAGAACGCCGAAGGCGCGCGTACTACGCCGTCGATCATTGCATATGCCAACGATGGTGAGATTCTCGTCGGCCAGTCGGCCAAGCGTCAGGCTGTGACCAACCCGCACAATACTCTGTACGCGGTAAAGCGTCTGATTGGTCGTAAGTTTGAAGAAGAAGTCGTACAAAAAGATATCAAGATGGTCCCTTACAAAATCGCCAAGGCCGACAACGGTGACGCCTGGGTTGAAGTAAATGGCCAGAAAATGTCGCCGCCACAAATCTCGGCTGAAATCTTGAAAAAGATGAAGAAAACCGCCGAAGACTACCTCGGTGAAGCTGTGACTGAAGCGGTGATCACCGTTCCGGCCTACTTCAACGACAGCCAGCGCCAGGCGACCAAAGACGCCGGCCGCATCGCGGGCCTGGACGTAAAACGTATCATCAACGAACCAACCGCAGCCGCTCTGGCCTACGGTATGGACAAAGCCAAGGGCGACCACACCGTTATCGTTTATGACCTGGGTGGCGGTACCTTCGACGTTTCCGTGATCGAGATCGCTGAAGTTGACGGCGAGCACCAGTTCGAAGTGTTGGCCACCAACGGTGACACCTTCCTGGGTGGTGAAGACTTCGACATCCGTCTGATCGACTACCTCGTTGACGAGTTCAAGAAAGAAAGCGGCATGAACCTCAAGGGTGACCCGCTGGCCATGCAGCGTCTGAAAGAAGCTGCTGAGAAAGCCAAGATCGAGCTGTCTTCGGCTCAGTCGACCGACGTTAACCTGCCGTACATCACTGCAGACGCTACCGGTCCTAAGCACTTGAACGTGAAAATCTCGCGCGCCAAGCTGGAAGCGCTGGTTGAGGACCTGGTTCAGCGCACCATCGAGCCTTGCCGTATCGCGCTGAAAGACTCCGGTATCGATGTTGGCGCGATCAACGACGTGATCCTGGTCGGCGGTCAGACCCGTATGCCACTGGTTCAGAAGTTGGTGACCGAGTTCTTCGGTAAAGAAGCACGTAAAGACGTGAACCCGGACGAAGCGGTTGCCATGGGTGCTGCCATTCAGGGTGCCGTACTGGCAGGCGACGTGAAAGACGTGTTGCTGCTGGACGTCAGCCCTCTGACCCTGGGTATCGAAACGATGGGCGGCGTGATGACTGCGCTGATCGAGAAAAACACCACGATTCCTACCAAGAAGTCGCAAGTATTCTCGACTGCCGATGACAACCAGGGCGCTGTGACTATTCACGTACTGCAAGGTGAGCGTAAGCAAGCTGCTCAGAACAAGTCCTTGGGCAAGTTCGACCTGGCCGAGATCCCGCCAGCACCACGTGGCGTACCGCAAATCGAAGTGACCTTCGACATCGATGCCAACGGTATCTTGCACGTAGGCGCCAAGGATAAGGCCACCGGCAAGGCTCAGTCCATCGTGATCAAGGCTAACTCGGGTCTGTCGGATGAAGAAATCCAGCAGATGATCCGTGATGCTGAAGCCAACGCTGATGCTGATAAGAAGTTTGAAGAGTTGGCTGCTGCCCGTAACCAGGGCGACGCACTGGTTCACTCGACGCGCAAAATGGTCGCTGAAGCTGGCGACAAGGTGACTGCCGAAGAGAAGGCTGCGATCGAAGCTGCTGTGGTTGCCCTGGAAGCTGCTGTTAAAGGCGACGACAAGGCTGCCATCGAAGCCAAGGTCGAGGAACTGTCGAAAGTCTCCGCGCCGGTCGCTCAGAAAATGTACGCCGAACAAGGTCAACCAGCTGACGGTGCCGCGCATCAGGCAGAGCCTGAAGCCAAGCATGACGACGTTGTCGATGCCGAGTTCGAAGAAGTCAAAGAGCAGAAGTAATCTGCTCGACCGGTTGACCGCTATCAAGCGGTGACTGGTAGGATGTCGCCGCGCGGGAGCTTGCTCCCGCGTTGGCGTGTCTGGGGTATGCGAATTTTTACAGCATGCGACAACGCTCGGATGCTGGCGGTGTGATCGGGAATGCTCCTGCTTCCTGACTGATAATCACCGCGTTTTTGGCTGGGTCTCGGCTGAAAGCAGTAATGACCAGGATCGTTGAATTGACGTGAGTTGGGTCCGGGCCTGTATTGGGGCTCAACGAGTTTGGCAAGGCTCAGGAGGGTCTGGCTGAACGTCCTTAAGAGTGCAAAGACTTATGGCAAAGCGTGACTATTACGAAGTATTGGGTGTGGAGCGTAGTTCCACCGAGGTGGAGCTGAAAAAGGCTTACCGTCGCCTGGCGATGAAGCACCACCCGGACCGTAATCCGGATAACAAAGAATCCGAAGAAATGTTCAAAGAGGCCAACGAGGCCTACGAGTGCCTGTGTGATCCCAACAAGCGTGCGGCCTATGACCAGTATGGTCATGCGGGCGTCGACCCGAGCATGGGTGGCGGTGGTGCCGGTTTTGGTGGTCAGAACTTCTCCGATATTTTCGGTGACGTATTCAGCGACTTCTTTGGCGGTGGTCGTGGTGGTCAGCGTGGTGGTGCCCAACGGGGCAGCGACCTGCGCTACACCTTGGAACTGAACCTGGAAGAAGCTGTGCGCGGTACCAGCGTCAACATCCGTGTGCCGACGCTGGTCAATTGCAAGCCGTGCGACGGTTCGGGCGCCAAGAAAGGCTCCTCGCCGATCACCTGCCCAACCTGCGGTGGTATCGGTCAGGTCCGCATGCAGCAGGGCTTCTTCTCGGTGCAGCAGACCTGCCCGCGTTGCCATGGCCAGGGCAAGATCATTTCCGATCCTTGCGACTCCTGCCACGGTGAAGGGCGTGTCGAAGAGTACAAAACCCTGTCGGTCAAAGTGCCGGCGGGCGTGGATACCGGTGATCGCATTCGTCTGTCGGGCGAAGGCGAGGCGGGGACCCAGGGTGGTCCGACGGGTGACTTGTACGTGGTGATCAATGTGCGCGAGCACGCGATCTTCCAGCGTGATGGCAAGCACCTGTTCTGCGAAGTGCCGATCAGCTTTGTCGACGCGGCCCTGGGTGGCGAGCTGGATATTCCGACCCTGGATGGTCGGGTCAAGCTCAAGATCCCTGAGGGGACGCAGACCGGTAAGCAGTTCCGTATCCGTGGCAAAGGCGTTGCGCCGGTGCGTGGTGGCGGTGCGGGCGACCTGATGTGCCGTGTCACGGTGGAAACGCCAGTCAACCTGGGCCGTCGCCAACGCGAACTGCTTGAGGAGTTCCGCAGTTCGCTGGAGGGCGACGACTCCCATTCGCCGAAAACTACCGGTTTCTTCGATGGCGTGAAGCGCTTCTTCGGCGACCTGTGAGGAGTTGAATATGCGACGTATAGCCGTAATGGGCGCTGCCGGGCGCATGGGCAAGACGCTGGTCGAGGCTGTGCAGCAGCGTTCTCCGGCCTCCGGGCTCACTGCGGCGATCGTGCGCCCGGGCAGCACCTTGGTTGGTGCGGATGCTGGTGAACTGGCTTCGCTGGGGCGTATCGGTGTGTCGTTGTCGAGCAGCCTGGAACAGGTGGCTGATGAGTTTGATGTGTTGATCGACTTCACTCTGCCAGGCGTGATGCTGAAAAACCTCGCCTTCTGCCGCAAGGCCGGAAAGGCCATGGTGATCGGTACCACGGGCTTGAGTGCTGAGCAAAAGCAGTTGCTGGTCGAGGCGGGCAAGGATATTCCCATCGTGTTCGCCGCCAACTTCAGTGTCGGTGTCAACCTGTCGCTCAAGTTGCTGGATCTCGCTGCGCGGGTGCTGGGTGATGAGGCGGATATCGAAATCATCGAGACGCATCATCGTCACAAGATCGATGCTCCGTCGGGCACGGCTCTGCGCATGGGTGAAGCCATCGCCGATGCGCTGGGGCGTGATTTGTCTAAAGTGGCTGTGTACGGTCGCGAAGGGCATACCGGTGCGCGTGCGCGCGACACAATCGGCTTTGCCACGATTCGAGGTGGCGACGTCGTGGGTGATCACACCGTGCTGTTTGCCACCGAAGGTGAGCGCCTGGAAATCACGCACAAAGCCTCCAGTCGTATGACATTCGCCAAGGGGGCGGTACGTGCTGCGCTTTGGTTGGATGGTCGAGCGCCTGGTCTGTATGACATGCGCGATGTGCTGGATCTGCACTAAACAGTAGCTAAAATGGGGTCTCGGGATTATCCTAAGGCCCCGTTTTTACCCGCTAAGCGACGTCCTGTCGCATTCTCCTGCCTTTAAGGCTCATTAGCGGTGGACCAAAACAGCCTTTTTCTGTAAGCTACAGCTTTAGTGTGTCCACTAAAAGCGCGCAGAATAATTCAGTGAAGAAGCGGGGTGACGTGTCCATACGTCACTCCGCTTTTTTACAACCTGCGATCGCCCTTTCAGGCTTTATTTACGGGAGGTCTTCTTGACTAAGCCAGCCATACTCGCCCTTGCTGATGGCAGCATTTTTCGCGGCGAAGCCATTGGAGCCGACGGTCAAACCGTTGGAGAGGTGGTGTTTAACACTGCCATGACCGGCTATCAGGAAATCCTTACCGATCCTTCCTACGCCCAACAGATCGTTACCCTGACTTACCCACACATCGGCAACACCGGTACTACACCGGAAGACGTCGAGTCTGATCGTGTCTGGTCGGCTGGCCTGGTCATTCGTGATCTACCATTGGTGGCGAGCAACTGGCGTAACACCCTATCGCTGTCCGACTACCTGAAAGCCAACAATGTTGTGGCGATCGCCGGTATCGACACGCGTCGCCTCACGCGCATCCTGCGTGAAAAAGGTTCGCAGAACGGCTGCATCATGGCCGGTGACAATATTTCCGAAGAGGCCGCGATTGCCGCAGCGCAAGGTTTCCCTGGCCTGAAAGGCATGGACCTGGCGAAAGTTGTCAGCGTCAAGGAGCAGTACGAGTGGCGCTCCACTGTCTGGGACTTGAAGACCGACAGTCACGCGACCATCGACGCGGCTGACCTGCCGTACCACGTAGTCGCCTACGACTACGGCATCAAGTACAACATTCTGCGCATGCTGGTCGAGCGCGGCTGCCGTGTGACCGTGGTGCCGGCACAAACCCCGGCTAGCGATGTACTGGCCCTGCAGCCGGACGGTGTGTTCCTGTCCAACGGCCCGGGTGACCCGGAGCCATGCGACTACGCCATCAAGGCGATCAAGGAAGTGCTGGAAACCGAAATCCCGGTATTCGGTATCTGCCTCGGTCACCAACTTCTGGCCCTGGCCTCCGGTGCCAAGACCCTGAAAATGGGGCACGGCCACCATGGCGCCAACCACCCGGTGCAGGACCTGGACACTGGTGTGGTGATGATTACCAGTCAGAACCACGGTTTCGCGGTGGATGAAGTGACCTTGCCGGCCAACGTCCGCGCGACTCACAAGTCGCTGTTCGACGGTTCCTTGCAGGGCATCGAGCGTACCGACAAAAGCGCGTTCAGCTTCCAGGGCCACCCTGAGGCCAGCCCGGGCCCGAACGACGTAGCGCCGCTGTTCGACCGTTTCATCAATGAGATGGCCAAGCGACGCTGACTGAGTGGCCTGCGGGCGGCCCCGACTCTCGGTGGCCCCCGCCGGCTCTTCAAAGATTGTTCAAGACGGCTTGCCGACTGACCTGCGGATTTGAGTGACAAACCCATGCCAAAACGTACAGACATAAAAAGCATCCTGATTCTCGGCGCTGGCCCGATCGTTATCGGCCAGGCCTGCGAATTCGACTACTCCGGCGCCCAGGCTTGCAAGGCCCTGCGCGAAGAGGGCTACCGCGTCATCCTGGTGAACTCCAACCCGGCCACCATCATGACTGACCCGGCCATGGCCGACGCCACCTACATCGAGCCGATCAAGTGGCAGACCGTTGCCAAGATCATCGAGAAAGAGCGTCCGGACGCCCTGCTGCCGACCATGGGTGGCCAGACCGCCCTGAACTGCGCCCTGGACCTGGAGCGCGAAGGCATCCTGGAAAAATTCGGCGTTGAGATGATCGGTGCCAATGCCGACACCATCGACAAGGCCGAAGACCGTTCGCGCTTCGACAAGGCCATGAAATCCATCGGCCTGGCGTGCCCGCGTTCCGGTATCGCCCACAGCATGGAAGAAGCCAACGCGGTCCTCGAGACACTGGGCTTTCCGTGCATCATCCGTCCGTCCTTCACCATGGGCGGCACCGGTGGTGGTATCGCTTACAACCGTGAAGAGTTCGAAGAAATCTGCGCCCGTGGTCTGGACCTGTCGCCGACCAAAGAGCTGCTGATCGACGAATCCCTGATCGGCTGGAAAGAATATGAGATGGAGGTTGTCCGCGATAAGAAGGACAACTGCATCATCGTCTGCTCCATCGAGAACTTCGACCCGATGGGCGTGCACACCGGTGACTCGATCACCGTTGCTCCTGCACAGACCCTGACTGACAAGGAATACCAAATCCTGCGTAACGCCTCCCTGGCGGTACTGCGCGAAATCGGCGTGGAGACTGGCGGTTCCAACGTACAGTTCGGCATCTGCCCGACCACTGGCCGCATGGTCGTGATCGAAATGAACCCGCGGGTATCCCGTTCGTCGGCCCTGGCCTCGAAAGCCACCGGTTTTCCGATCGCCAAGGTCGCGGCCAAGCTGGCCGTGGGTTACACCCTGGACGAACTGTCGAACGACATCACCGGCGGCAAGACCCCGGCGTCCTTCGAGCCGTCCATCGACTACGTCGTAACCAAACTGCCACGTTTCGCCTTCGAGAAGTTTCCCAAGGCTGACGCGCGCCTGACCACCCAGATGAAGTCGGTCGGCGAAGTCATGGCTATTGGCCGGACCTTCCAGGAATCTCTGCAGAAAGCGCTGCGCGGCCTCGAAGTTGGCGTTTGCGGCCTGGACGAGAAGCTCGACCTGAGCAATCCGGAAAGCATGAGCGTGCTCAAGCGTGAGCTGACCGTGCCGGGCGCCGAGCGTATCTGGTACGTGGCCGACGCCTTCCGTGCGGGCATGACCGTTGAAGATATCTTCGGCATGAACATGATCGACCCGTGGTTCCTGGTACAGATCGAAGATCTGATCAAAGAAGAAGAGAAGGTCAAGACCCTAGGTCTGGCCAGCATCGACCGCGACATGATGTTCCGCCTCAAGCGCAAAGGCTTCTCTGACCAGCGCTTGGCCAAGCTGCTGGGTGTGACCGAGAAGAACCTGCGGACTCATCGCCACAAGCTGGAAATTTTCCCGGTCTACAAGCGTGTTGATACCTGCGCCGCAGAGTTCTCCACCGACACCGCCTACCTGTACTCCACTTACGAGGAAGAGTGCGAAGCCGCGCCGTCGGGTCGCGACAAGATCATGATCCTGGGTGGCGGGCCGAACCGTATCGGCCAGGGTATCGAGTTCGACTACTGCTGCGTACACGCCGCCCTCGCCCTGCGCGAAGACGGGTACGAGACCATCATGGTCAACTGCAACCCGGAAACCGTGTCCACCGACTACGACACCTCCGACCGTCTGTACTTCGAGCCAGTAACCCTGGAAGACGTGCTGGAAATCGTGCGCGTCGAGAAGCCTAAAGGTGTGATCGTCCAGTACGGCGGCCAAACCCCGCTGAAACTGGCGCGTGCCCTGGAAGCCGCTGGCGTGCCGATCATCGGTACCAGCCCTGACGCTATCGACCGTGCCGAAGACCGTGAGCGCTTCCAGCAAATGGTCGAGCGCCTGAACCTGCGCCAGCCGCCAAACGCCACTGTGCGCAGCGAAGACGAAGCCATTCGTGCCGCCGCCAAGATCGGTTACCCGTTGGTGGTGCGTCCGTCCTACGTGCTGGGCGGCCGGGCGATGGAAATCGTCTACGAAGAAGAAGAACTCAAGCGTTACCTGCGTGATGCGGTGAAAGTGTCCAACGACAGCCCGGTGCTGCTGGACCACTTCCTCAACTGCGCCATCGAGATGGACGTGGATGCGGTTTGCGACGGTACCGACGTGGTCATCGGCGCGATCATGCAACACATCGAACAGGCTGGCGTTCACTCCGGTGACTCCGCATGCTCGCTGCCGCCTTACTCGCTGCCGCTGCACATCCAGAACGAGATGCGCGAACAGGTCAAGAAAATGGCCCTGGAACTGGGTGTGGTCGGCCTGATGAACGTACAGTTGGCGCTGCAAGGCGAAGACATCTACGTCATCGAAGTCAACCCGCGCGCCTCGCGTACCGTGCCGTTCGTGTCCAAGTGCATCGGTGTTTCCCTGGCGATGATCGCTGCCCGCGTGATGGCCGGTAAGACGTTGAAGGAAATCGGCTTCACCAAGGAAATCATTCCGAACTTCTACAGCGTGAAAGAGGCGGTGTTCCCATTCGCCAAATTCCCTGGCGTGGACCCGATTCTGGGCCCTGAGATGAAGTCCACCGGTGAAGTGATGGGTGTGGGCGATACCTTCGGTGAAGCGTTCGCCAAGGCTCAGATGGGTGCCAGCGAAGTGCTGCCGACCGGTGGTACTGCGTTTATCAGCGTTCGTGATGATGACAAACCGCTGGTTGCAGGTGTGGCCCGTGATCTGATCAACTTGGGCTTCGAGATCGTGGCCACTGCTGGGACCGCCAAGCTGATTGAGGCGGCGGGTCTGAAAGTGCGTCGCGTGAACAAGGTGACGGAAGGCCGTCCGCATGTGGTCGACATGATCAAGAATGACGAAGTTACTCTGATCATCAACACCACCGAAGGTCGCCAGTCGATCGCGGACTCTTACTCCATTCGTCGTAACGCCTTGCAGCACAAGATCTACTGCACCACGACCATTGCTGCTGGCGAAGCCATCTGTGAAGCGCTCAAGTTCGGTCCGGAAAAGACCGTACGTCGCTTGCAGGATCTACACGCAGGATTGAAGGCATGATCAAATACCCAATGACCGTCCGGGGCGCCAAGGCCCTGGAAGAGGAGCACGCCCATCTGACCAAGGTCGTACGTCCAAAGCTGAGCCAGGACATCGGTACGGCCCGCGAGCTGGGTGATTTGAAGGAAAACGCCGAATACCACGCTGCCCGTGAGCAGCAGGGTATGGTCGAGGCGCGGATCCGTGACATCGAAGGCCGTATGCAGAATGCGGTCATCATCGACATCACGACTATCCCGCACACCGGCAAAGTGATTTTCGGCACTACGGTGGAAATCGCCAACGTCGAGACTGACGAAAGCGTGGTGTACCACATCGTTGGTGAGGACGAGGCTGACTTCAAGCTCGGTAAGATCTCCGTCGGTTCGCCACTGGCCCGCGCCTTGATTGCCAAGGAAGAGGGTGATGTGGTCGCGGTGAAAACGCCCGGTGGCGTTATCGAGTATGAGATTGTTGAAGTTCGTCATGTCTGAAAGAAGGCGCCCGCTTCATGCGGGCGCCATGCTCTGGCAGCTCTCCCAGATGCTTTGGGTTGGTGGTCTGTGGTTGTTGCACATTGGTGTGTTACCGGTGCTGGGCCTGATTGGCCTGGCCCCGTTACTGATCGATGAGATTGATGGATTGCTGAGTGCGCTGCTGGTGGGGTTTTCGGCGGCGTGCGTAACGCTTCAAGCGTTGGTGCTGGTCAAGGCTGAAGGCTTGGGGAGTTTGTTGCGGGATATTCGTGGGCAACTGCTGTTGATGGCGCTGTATGCATGTGCGATGTATTGCATCGTGCATGTCTGGCTGCCGGAAGCGTTGCGCTGGCAGCTATTCAGCTATCTTGTACTAGGGTTTTCCGGCCTGGTGTTGGTTATACAGCCTGCGCCGGGATGGAGTGGCGGGGCGCGCGAAGCACGCCCGTGACCCTTGCTGTTATTTGAAACGATGAACGTTCGACAGTTGCTTATTGACGTTGAAGTTCTTGCGATACAGCAACGCCATCTTGCCGATGACTTGGACCAGGTCCGCTTTGCCCACCTTGCACAATTCTGCAATGGCGGCCAGGCGCGCTTCACGGTCAAGGATGTTGACCTTGATCTTGATCAGTTCATGATCGTTCAGTGCGCGTTCAAATTCGGCTAACACACCTTCAGTCAAACCGTTGTCTGCCACAATCAAAACTGGTTTCAGATGGTGGCCAATGGATTTGTACTGTTTCTTCTGCTCTTGAGTGAGCGGCATAATCTGACCCCTGCGTCTGATCTTGTAAAAAGCGGCGGCCAGTTTACCCGAGCGAGTCCGGGACCGCCCAGTTAATCACGACCCGTTTTATTTTCGAGGTGGCCCGTGGCCCGTTCCAAAACTAGCCTTAAGTGGCTGCAAGAGCATTTCAACGATCCTTACGTCAAAAAGGCGCAAAAGGACGGCTATCGCTCCCGGGCCAGCTACAAGCTGCTGGAGCTCCAGGACAAGGATAAATTGTTCCGTCCCGGCATGAGCGTGATCGACTTGGGCGCGGCCCCTGGTGGTTGGTCTCAGGTGGCCAGTCGTCTGATTGGTGGGCAAGGCCGGTTGATCGCTTCCGACATCCTGGAGATGGACAGCATCCCGGATGTGACCTTCGTCCATGGTGACTTTACCCAGGATGCAGTGTTAGCTGAGATCCTGCAGGCTGTGGGAAATTCGCAGGTGGACCTTGTGATTTCCGACATGGCCCCCAATATGAGTGGATTACCGGCTGTTGATATGCCGCGAGCCATGTTCTTGTGCGAGTTGGCGCTGGATCTGGCGGGACGGGTATTGCGCCCAGGTGGTGATTTCCTGGTCAAAGTCTTCCAGGGTGAGGGCTTCGACGAGTACCACAAGAACATCCGCAAGCTGTTCGACAAGGTACAAATGCGCAAACCGGACTCATCCAGAGACCGGTCCCGTGAGCAATACCTGTTGGCACGAGGCTTCCGCGGGATTGAAGGCGCAGCGAGCGATGAGCGTCTTTGAGGGTTTGAAGGGGGTCGATAGGTTTTTTTATATCGCTTTCGTCACGAAGCTTTACGAATATTGTGTAGTCAAAGTTTCACAAAGGGTTACAGACGGCGCCTGCCAGAGTTGTAGGTAATGTAGTAAGTTAGGCCGGTGAATATCATGCGAAGCGCGCGCCAATAGCGGAGCTTGCTTCAGAGGGTAGTTAATTGAACGATATGGCAAAGAATCTGATCCTGTGGTTGATCATCGCGGCTGTCCTGGTGACGGTGATGAACAACTTCTCCAGCCCTAACGAGCCGCAGACCCTCAACTATTCCGACTTCATCCAGCAAGTTAAGGATGGCAAGGTCGAGCGCGTAGCGGTTGATGGCTACGTGATCACCGGCAAACGCAACGATGGCGACAGCTTCAAGACCATTCGTCCGGCAATCCAGGACAACGGTCTGATTGGCGACCTGGTGGATAACCACGTGGTTGTCGAAGGCAAGCAGCCCGAGCAGCAGAGCATCTGGACTCAACTCCTGGTGGCGAGCTTCCCGATCCTGGTGATTATCGCCGTATTCATGTTCTTCATGCGCCAGATGCAAGGTGGTGCGGGAGGCAAGGGTGGGCCGATGAGCTTCGGTAAGAGCAAGGCGCGCCTGCTCTCTGAGGATCAAGTGAAAACCACATTGGCTGATGTTGCCGGTTGCGACGAAGCCAAGGAAGAAGTGGGGGAGTTGGTCGAGTTCCTGCGCGATCCGGGTAAATTCCAGCGTCTGGGCGGTCGCATTCCGCGCGGCGTACTGATGGTCGGCCCTCCGGGTACCGGTAAAACCTTGCTCGCCAAGGCGATCGCCGGTGAAGCCAAAGTGCCTTTCTTCACCATTTCCGGTTCTGACTTCGTCGAAATGTTCGTCGGTGTCGGTGCCAGCCGTGTTCGCGACATGTTCGAGCAAGCCAAGAAGCATGCGCCATGCATTATCTTTATCGATGAAATCGACGCCGTTGGTCGCCATCGTGGTGCTGGCATGGGGGGTGGTCATGATGAGCGTGAGCAGACCCTTAACCAGTTGCTGGTCGAAATGGATGGTTTCGAGATGAATGACGGCATCATCGTCATCGCTGCTACCAACCGTCCAGACGTGCTTGACCCTGCATTGCTGCGTCCGGGCCGGTTCGACCGTCAGGTCGTCGTCGGCTTGCCGGACATTCGTGGTCGTGAACAGATCCTGAAAGTACACATGCGCAAAGTGCCCATGGGGGACGACGTGGCTCCGGCCGTGATTGCTCGTGGTACTCCGGGGTTCTCGGGTGCTGACCTGGCGAATCTGGTGAACGAGGCTTCGTTGTTCGCGGCGCGTACCGGCAAGCGTATCGTTGAGATGAAAGAGTTTGAGCTGGCAAAAGACAAGATCATGATGGGCGCTGAGCGCAAGTCCATGGTCATGTCCGAGAAAGAGAAGCAGAACACTGCGTATCACGAAGCCGGTCACGCAATCGTGGGTCGAGTCGTGCCTGAGCATGACCCGGTTTACAAGGTGTCGATCATCCCTCGTGGTCGAGCGTTGGGCGTCACCATGTTCCTGCCGGAAGAGGATCGTTACAGTCTCTCTAAGCGTGCGCTGATCAGCCAGATCTGCTCGCTATACGGCGGCCGAATTGCTGAAGAAATGACCCTGGGTTTCGATGGCGTGACTACGGGTGCCTCCAACGACATCATGCGTGCCAGCCAGATTGCACGGAACATGGTGACCAAGTGGGGCTTATCGGAAAAACTCGGTCCTTTGATGTATGCCGAGGAAGAAGGTGAAGTGTTCCTGGGTCGTGGTGGTGGCGGTCAAAACGCCAGCTTCTCTGGTGAGACAGCCAAGTTGATCGACTCCGAGGTGCGCAGCATCATTGATCAGTGCTACGGCACCGCCAAGCAGATCCTGACGGATAATCGCGACAAATTGGATGCCATGGCTGATGCGCTGATGAAGTATGAGACCATTGATGCCGACCAGATTGACGACATCATGGCTGGTCGTACGCCGCGTGAGCCTCGTGACTGGGAAGGTGGTTCGGGTACCTCTGGTACACCTCCGGTGGTTCAGAATGAACGTCCTGAAACCCCGATCGGCGGCCCGGCAGCTGACCACTAAGGTTTGAAATGACTTCCACGGCGTTATCTACCCGGTTGCTTTGCGGCAACCGGGTCCTTGATTTGGCCCATACGCATGTCATGGGCATTCTTAATGTAACCCCCGACTCCTTTTCCGATGGTGGCTGCTTCAGTCAGTCCGACGCCGCGTTGCGTCATGCCGAAGCGATGGCTGCGGCAGGAGCAACGCTGATAGATGTGGGTGGGGAATCCACCCGGCCTGGTGCTCGCGCTGTTTCTCCACTTGAAGAGCTTGAGCGCGTTGCGCAGATTGTCGAGCGCATCGCTCGTGAACTGGATGTGATCATTTCTGTCGATACGTCGACTCCGTCGGTGATGCGTGAAACCGCCCGCCTGGGCGCAGGGCTCATCAACGATGTTCGCTCGCTGCAGCGTGAGGGTGCTCTGGATGCG
Source organism: Pseudomonas sp. MPB23 (assembly GCF_046605395.1). Classification (NCBI taxonomy): domain Bacteria; kingdom Pseudomonadati; phylum Pseudomonadota; class Gammaproteobacteria; order Pseudomonadales; family Pseudomonadaceae; genus Pseudomonas; species Pseudomonas sp. MPB23. The sequence goes on from NZ_CP176771.1 coordinate 1,838,379, forward strand.
GCGGCGGCCACCGGTCTGCCGGTCTGCCTGATGCATATGCGAGGCGAGCCCGGCAATATGCAGGACAATCCGCGCTATGACGACCTGGTTGGCGAGGTGGGCGATTTTCTTGCTGAGCGGATCGCTCAATGTGCCTCGGTGGGGATTGCGGCTGAAAAAATCATTCTTGATCCAGGGTTTGGCTTTGCCAAAACACTGCAGCACAATCTGAGCCTGTTCAAGCACATGGGGGCTCTGCATGCCCTGGGTCGACCCTTGTTGGTCGGCGTTTCGCGCAAAAGCATGATAGGGCAGGCCCTAAGTCGTCCTGTGGGAGAGCGGCTATACGGTGGTCTTGCACTCGCGGCGCTTGCCGTGACTAAGGGCGCGCGTATATTGCGCGTGCATGACGTTGCCGAGACCGTGGATGTGGTGCGTATGATTGCCGCTGTAGAATTAGCCGAATAAGAATGAGGGAGCACTTATGACTAAAAAATACTTTGGTACCGACGGTATCCGTGGTCGTGTCGGCGAATATCCAATTACTCCTGATTTCATGCTCAAGCTGGGCTGGGCGGCAGGTATGGCCTTCCGCAGTATGGGGGCATGCCGCATTCTGGTGGGCAAGGACACCCGAATTTCGGGGTACATGTTTGAGTCCGCGCTGGAGGCTGGCTTGTCCGCCGCAGGTGCCGACGTCATGCTCCTGGGGCCAATGCCAACGCCGGCTATTGCGTACCTGACGCGTACCTTCCACGCTGAGGCCGGTATTGTGATCAGTGCGTCTCATAACCCCCATGATGACAATGGCATCAAGTTCTTCTCAGGGCAGGGTACCAAGCTGCCGGACGAGATCGAGTTGATGATCGAAGAGTTGTTGGATGCGCCGATGACGGTGGTTGAGTCCAGCAAGCTGGGTAAAGTGTCGCGAATCAACGACGCGCCTGGCCGTTATATCGAATTCTGCAAGAGTAGCGTGCCGAGCAGTACCAATTTTGCCGGTTTGAAAATCGTTGTCGACTGCGCTCATGGCGCAACCTACAAAGTGGCCCCAAGCGTATTTAAAGAGTTGGGTGCGGACGTGACGGTGCTGTCGGCCCAGCCTAACGGGTTGAACATCAATGACAACTGCGGTTCTACCCATATGGGCCAATTGCAGGCGGCGGTCCTAGCCGAGCATGCGGATCTGGGGATTGCCTTCGATGGCGACGGCGATCGCGTTCTAATGGTGGATCACACCGGTACTGTGGTCGATGGTGATGATCTGTTGTTCATCATTGCTCGTGACCTGCACGAACGTAACAAGCTGCAAGGTGGTGTTGTCGGGACGCTGATGAGCAATCTTGGGCTTGAATTGGCCCTGGCAGACCTGGGCATTCCTTTCGTGCGCGCCAATGTCGGTGACCGCTATGTAATCGCCGAACTGCTCGAGCGCAACTGGCAGGTGGGTGGCGAGAACTCCGGGCATATCGTTTGCTTCCAGCACACCACTACCGGTGATGCGATCATTGCCGCGTTGCAGGTGCTCTTGGCCCTGCGTCGTCGTGACGAAAGCCTGGCCCAGGCGCGTCAGGCGCTGCGCAAATGCCCTCAAGTATTGCTTAACGTACGTTTTTCAGGTGGTGATAATCCTATCGAGCACCCTGCTGTCAAAGAGGCCTGTGAGCGTGCGACCCTCGCAATGGCGGGGCGTGGGCGTGTATTACTGCGCAAGTCAGGCACAGAGCCTTTGGTGCGTGTCATGGTTGAAGGCGACGATGAAACTCAGGTTCGCGGCCATGCCGAAGACCTGGCAAAACTGGTAACTGAAGTTTGCGCCTGAATTCGGCTTGCCAGTGGTGATGTGGTTGGGTAACATCTGCGCCCACTTTGACCGACGAGGTACAGCATGCGTCGCACTATGGTAGCTGGTAACTGGAAGATGCACGGTACCTGCGCCAGTGTCGCTGAGCTGATCAATGGCCTCCGTCACTTGGCCTTGCCGAGCGGTATCGATGTCGCGGTTTTTCCATCTTGCTTGCATATCAGCCAAGTGGTTGATGGCTTGAAAGGTAAGTCGATTCAGATCGGCGCGCAGAACTCCGCGATGGAACCCATGCAAGGTGCGCTGACAGGTGAGATTTCGCCAAGTCAGTTGGTTGATGCGGGTTGTTCCTATGTGCTTGTCGGGCACTCCGAGCGCCGTTTGTTGATGGGCGAGCGTGACGGGACACTCAACCGCAAGTTCGCAGCATCACAGGCTTGCGGCTTGATTCCAGTGTTGTGTATAGGGGAGACCCTTGAGCAGCGTGAGTCGGGCAAAACTCTTGAAGTTGTCTCGCGTCAGTTGGGCAGCATCATCGAGGAGTTAGGTGTTGGTGCCTTTGCGAAGGCAGTCATCGCTTACGAGCCGGTCTGGGCCATTGGTACCGGGCTGACTGCAACACCGCAACAGGCGCAGGATGTGCATGCAGCAATCCGCGCTCAGTTGGCGGCAGAGAATTCTGAGGTCGCACAAGGTGTGCGTCTTCTATACGGCGGCAGCGTGAAGGCGGCCAATGCGGTCGAACTGTTCGGCATGCCGGATATCGATGGGGGGCTCATTGGTGGAGCTTCCCTGAATGCAGATGAGTTCGGTGCGATTTGTCGCGCCGCGGGAAACTGAAAAAATGCTGGAAACAGTCGTAGTCGTTTTTCATCTGTTGGCTGCCCTGGGCGTAGTTGCCTTGGTTTTGTTGCAACAGGGTAAAGGTGCGGATGCTGGTGCGTCTTTCGGTGCAGGTGCTTCAAATACTGTATTCGGAAGCCAAGGTTCCTCTACCTTTCTTAGTAAGTTTACTGCTATACTTGCCGCCGGTTTCTTCATAACCAGCTTGGGGTTAGGTTACTTTGCTAAAGAGAAAGCTCATGTGCTGACTCAAGTAGGTTTGCCAAACCCTGCGGTGTTAGAAGTACCAAAAGCAAAACCGGCTTCTGATGATGTCCCGGTGCTTCAAGAGCAAAAGTCGGCTACTCCAGCGACTGACGTACGTCCAGCTCAAGAGCAGAAGTAAGAAGATTGTAAACGCTGTATTGCCGAGGTGGTGGAATTGGTAGACACGCAACCTTGAGGTGGTTGTGCCCATAGGGTGTAGGGGTTCGAGTCCCCTTCTCGGTACCAATTATCAGGAGAGCCCGCTGTTGCGGGCTTTCTTGTAGGTGGAAGGTTACATTGACCCTGTAAGGGATCGGTCGTATACTTCCGCCCCAGCTTTGTCGCGGGGTGGAGCAGTCTGGTAGCTCGTCGGGCTCATAACCCGAAGGTCGTCGGTTCAAATCCGGCCCCCGCAACCAGTTTTAGCGGAGCCCCTTTTAAGGGGCTTTTTGTTAGCTGGACACTTTCAACGCCGCTGTTCGACGGCGTTTCAAGGATGGGCGTTTAGCCCATTTTTTTATTTTGCACAGCATGCACATACATGCACGAGGGGGTTCAGGTGTCGAGCAAGCTAGAAGAGTTGCAGGCCTTGCTGGCCCCGGTGGTCGTGGCCCTAGGCTATGAATGCTGGGGTGTTGAGTTTTCGGCTCAAGGTCGCCACTCAATGTTGCGCGTTTATATTGATAAAGAGGGCGGTGTGCTGGTGGACGATTGCGCCATTGTCAGCCGTCAGGTCAGCGGTGTCCTGGATGTTGAAGATCCGATCGCCGTTGAATACACCCTCGAAGTTTCCTCGCCAGGCATGGAACGCCCACTGTTCACTATTGATCAGTTTGCAAAATTTGCCGGTGAACAAGTGAAGATCAAGCTGCGATCCCCGTTCGAAGGGCGACGCAACTTTCAGGGCCTTCTGCGCGGTGTAGAAGAGCAGGATGTCGTGGTGCAGGTAGAAGACCATGAATTCCTGTTGCCGATCGATACGATCGACAAGGCCAACATTATTCCCAGTTTTGACTGAGACGCGGATCCCGCGGATCCAATGGCTTGCGAAAGGCGAGGCGTACGATGAGCAAAGAAGTACTGCTGGTTGTTGAGTCGGTATCCAATGAAAAGGGCGTACCGGCAAACGTGATTTTTGAAGCGCTGGAGTTGGCCCTGGCCACTGCTACCAAAAAGCGTTTTGAAGACGAAGTTGATCTGCGTGTGGAAATCAATCGCCACACCGGTGCCTATGAGACTTTCCGTCGCTGGACGGTTGTAGAAGAAGCCGATCTTGATGATCCAGCCATCGAAACCTGGCCGAGCAAGGTTGCTGAAACGCACCCTGGCGCCAAGGTCGGTGATGTTGTCGAAGAAAAAATCGAGTCGATCGAGTTTGGCCGTATTGCTGCGCAGACCGCCAAGCAGGTCATCGTGCAGAAAGTTCGTGAAGCTGAACGCGCTCAAGTCGTTGACGCCTATCGCGAGCGCCTGGGTGAAATCATCTCCGGCACCGTGAAAAAAGTTACCCGCGACAATGTGATCGTTGACCTGGGCAACAACGCCGAAGCGTTGCTGGCCCGCGAAGACATCATTTCTCGCGAAACCTTCCGTGTCGGTGTGCGTCTGCGTGCGCTGCTCAAGGAAATCCGCACCGAGAACCGCGGTCCTCAACTGATCCTGTCGCGTACCGCGCCGGAAATGCTGATCGAACTGTTCCGCATCGAAGTGCCGGAAATCGCCGAAGGCCTGATCGAAGTCATGGCTGCGTCCCGCGACCCGGGTTCGCGCGCCAAGATCGCGGTCCGTTCCAAGGACAAACGCATCGACCCACAGGGCGCTTGCATCGGTATGCGCGGTTCGCGCGTCCAGGCAGTGTCGGGCGAATTGGGCGGTGAACGTGTGGATATCGTCCTGTGGGACGATAACCCGGCGCAGTTCGTGATCAACGCCATGTCGCCGGCTGAAGTGGCGGCAATTATCGTTGACGAAGATGCCCATGCCATGGACATCGCCGTTGGCGCAGACAATCTGGCTCAGGCCATTGGTCGTGGTGGTCAGAACGTGCGTCTGGCCAGCCAACTGACCGGCTGGACCCTGAACGTAATGACCGAATCGGACATCCAGGCTAAGCAGCAAGCTGAAACCGGTGACATCCTGCGCAACTTCATCGACGAGCTGGAAGTCGACGAAGATCTGGCACAGGTGCTGGTAGATGAAGGCTTCACCAGCCTGGAAGAGATTGCCTACGTACCGTTGGAAGAAATGCTCAACATCGACGGCTTTGACGAAGACACCGTCAACGAGCTTCGCGCTCGGGCCAAGGATCGTTTGTTGACTAAAGCCATCGCTACTGAGGAAAAGCTGGCAGACGCCCATCCGGCCGAAGACCTGCTCTCGCTTGAGGGTATGGACAAGGATTTGGCGATGGAACTGGCGGTGCGCGGCGTAATTACCCGCGAAGACCTGGCCGAGCAGTCTATTGACGATCTGCTCGACATCGACGGCATTGACGATGATCGTGCCGGCAAGTTGATCATGGCCGCCCGAGCCCATTGGTTCGAGTAATTAGGCGCGGCCTGAGGAGAGAAGTGCATGACGCAAGTCACGGTGAAACAACTGGCCGATGAGGTCAAAACACCGGTAGAGCGCCTGTTGCAGCAGATGCGTGAGGCAGGTCTGCCGCACACCGCCGCCGATGAAGGTGTGAGCGATAGTGAGAAGCAGTCTTTGCTGACTCACTTGAAGAGCAGCCACAAGGCGAAAGTGGAAGAACCGCGCAAGATTACATTGCAGCGCAAAACCACCAGCACCCTGCGTGTTGCTGGTAGCAAGAGCATCAGCGTTGAAGTGCGCAAGAAGAAAGTCTTCGTGCAGCGCAGCCCGGAAGAAATCGAAGCCGAGCGTAAACGCGAACTGGAAGAACGTCGCGCAGTAGAAAATGCTGCTCGTCAGAAGGCTGAAGAAGAAGCCAAGCGTCGCGCCGAAGAAGAAGCGCGTCGCCAGCCTGCTGCTGCGCAACCTGCTGCCACTGAAGCGGTCGCCGCGCCTAGCGCTCCTGTTGAAGCTGTGCGTGAGGCCGCTCCGGTTGCCGCTGCACCAGCTCCTGCGGCGGATGCTCGCAAGCGTGACGAACCTCGCCGTCCGGACAAACCACGTGCCGACGATGCCAATCGTCGTGGCGGTGGTGGCGATGGCGAGCGTAAAAACGCTCCGCATCGTGCTTCGGTCAAAGAGAAAGCGCCTGCTCCACGCGTTGCTCCGCGGACTACCGACGAAGAAAGCGACAGCTTCCGTCGTGGCGGTCGCGGCAAGGCCAAGCTGAAAAAACGCAACGCCCACGGTTTCCAGAGCCCAACCGGCCCTGTCGTGCGTGAAGTGAAGATCGGCGAGACCATCACTGTGGGCGATCTGGCCCAGCAGATGTCGGTCAAGGCTGCTGAAATCATCAAGTTCATGTTCAAGCTGGGCACTCCGGCCACCATCAACCAGGTACTGGATCAGGAAACTGCCCAACTGGTTGCTGAAGAGCTGGGCCACAAAGTGACCCTGGTCAGCGACACCGCCCTGGAAGATTCCCTGGCCGAGTCCCTGAAGTTTGAAGGCGAGGCGGTTTCCCGTGCTCCGGTCGTGACCGTAATGGGCCACGTTGACCACGGTAAAACGTCCCTGCTCGACTACATCCGTCGTGCCAAGGTAGCTGCAGGCGAAGCCGGCGGTATCACCCAGCACATCGGCGCTTACCACGTTGAAACCGACCGCGGCATGGTGACGTTCCTCGACACCCCTGGTCACGCCGCGTTTACCGCGATGCGTGCCCGTGGTGCCAAGGCGACCGACATCGTGATCCTGGTGGTTGCAGCGGACGACGGCGTGATGCCACAAACCATCGAAGCCGTTCAGCATGCCAAGGCAGCTGGCGTACCGTTGGTGGTTGCGGTGAACAAGATCGACAAGCCGGGCGCCGATCTCGATCGCATCCGTAGCGAACTGTCGGTTCACGGCGTGACCTCCGAAGAATGGGGTGGCGACACTCCATTCGTACCGGTCTCCGCGAAGATGGGTACCGGCGTTGACGAACTGCTTGAAGCCGTTCTGTTGCAAGCCGAAGTCCTGGAACTGACCGCTACCCCGTCGGCTCCTGGCCGTGGTGTTGTGGTTGAGTCCCGCCTCGACAAGGGCCGTGGCCCGGTGGCGACCGTTCTGGTTCAAGACGGTACCCTGCGCCAAGGCGACATGGTGCTGGTCGGTTCGAACTACGGCCGTGTACGTGCCATGCTCGACGAAAACGGCAAGTCCATCAAGGAAGCCGGTCCGTCCATTCCTGTCGAGATTCTCGGCCTGGACGGTACCCCGGACGCTGGCGACGAGATGAGCGTGGTTGCCGACGAGAAGAAAGCCCGTGAAGTGGCTCTGTTCCGTCAAGGCAAATTCCGCGAAGTCAAATTGGCTCGTGCTCACGCCGGCAAACTGGAAAACATCTTCGAGAACATGGGCCAGGAAGAGAAGAAGACGCTTAACATCGTCCTCAAATCTGACGTCCGTGGCTCCCTCGAAGCGTTGAACGGCGCCTTGAACGGCCTGGGTAACGACGAAGTGCAAGTGCGCGTTGTTGGTGGCGGTGTCGGTGGTATCACCGAGTCCGACGCCAACCTGGCACTGGCTTCCAACGCTGTACTGTTCGGCTTCAACGTGCGTGCCGATGCTGGCGCTCGCAAGATCGTCGAGCAGGAAGGTCTGGACATGCGTTACTACAACGTCATCTACGACATCATCGAAGACGTCAAGAAAGCCCTTACCGGCATGCTTGGCAGCGACGTCCGGGAGAACATCCTGGGTATCGCCGAGGTGCGTGACGTGTTCCGCTCGCCGAAATTCGGCGCGATCGCCGGCTGCATGGTTATCGAAGGCACCGTTCACCGTAACCGTCCGATCCGTGTACTGCGTGAAGACATCGTTATCTTTGAAGGCGAGCTGGAATCCCTGCGCCGCTTCAAGGATGACGCTTCCGAAGTACGTGCTGGCATGGAATGCGGTATCGGCGTCAAGAGCTACAACGACGTCAAGGTTGGCGACAAGATCGAAGTCTTCGAGAAGGTTCAGGTTGCTCGCAGCCTCTAACTCGCGCACTTCAGGAGCCACGCCGTGTGTGGGCATGCAAATGCCCCGCGCAGCGTCCGGACTCTAAACGCAACGCCCGGTCTGGCTTTTGTCAGGCCGGGCGTTTGCCGCTTTCAGACCCCACGGGTTTCACCGTGTGGCAGTAACAGGTAACAAGACATGGCAAAAGAATACAGCCGTACCCAGCGTATCGGCGATCAGATGCAGCGCGAGCTGGCCCAACTGATCCGCCGCGAAGTCAAAGACCCTCGTGTTGGCCTGGTCACCATCACCGCCGTTGAAGTGAGCCGTGACGTGGGTCACGCCAAGATCTTCATCACGGTGATGGGTGAGGACAGCAGCGAAGAAATCGCGCAAAGCATCAAGGTGCTCAACTCGGCCGCAGGTTTCCTGCGCATGCAGTTGGCCCGCGAAATGAAGCTGCGCAGCGTGCCTCAGTTGCACTTCCACTACGACGAAAGCGTCGTGCGTGGGGCGCACTTGTCGGCACTGATCGAGCGCGCCGTAGCTGAGGATAATCAGCACCCGTCCCCACCTGAAGACGCCAAGGAGTAAGCGGTGGCTCAGGTCAAACGTATCCGTCGCAACGTCAGCGGCATCATTCTGCTCGACAAGCCCATTGGCTTTACCTCCAATGCGGCCTTGCAGAAGGTTCGCTGGCTGCTCAATGCCGAGAAGGCCGGGCACACCGGCAGCCTCGACCCGCTGGCCACCGGCGTGTTGCCGTTGTGCTTTGGCGAGGCCACCAAGTTCTCGCAATACTTGCTCGATTCCGACAAGGGTTACGAAACCCTCATGCAACTGGGCAAAACCACCACCACGGCCGATGCGGAAGGTGATGTTTTGCAGGTTCGCGACGTGACCGTTGGTCGTGCTGATATCGAGGCTGCTTTACCCGCTTTTCGTGGGCAAATCAGTCAGATACCGCCGATGTACTCGGCGCTCAAGCGGGATGGGCAGCCACTTTACAAGCTGGCACGTGCGGGCGAAGTAGTGGAGCGCGAACCGCGTTCTGTTACTATTGCGCGCTTGGAATTGCTCGCCTGTGAAGGCGACACCGCCCGCTTGGCCGTGGACTGCAGCAAAGGCACCTATATCCGTACCCTGGTGGAAGATATTGGTGAAAAGCTCGGTTGCGGCGCATACGTTGCAGAGCTGCGACGTACCCAGGCCGGACCCTTCAGCCTGGCCCAGACGGTCACGCTGGAAGAGTTGGAAGCGGTGCACGCTGAAGGCGGCAACGAAGCGGTTGATCGCTTCCTGATGCCATCGGACAGCGGTTTGCTGGATTGGCCATTGCTGCACTTCTCGGAGCATAGCGCGTTCTACTGGCTCAACGGCCAGCCGGTACGTGCCCCGGATGCGCCGAAATTCGGCATGGTGCGGGTACAGGATCATAACGGTCGCTTTATCGGTATCGGTGAAGTGAGCGAAGACGGGCGCATCGCGCCGCGTCGACTGATTCGGTCAGAATGACCGAACGAGGGTGGCTGTTAACAGGCATGGTCACTTCTCATTTTTAGATACAGGGATTTGTCCCTGGCCTGTTGAAACTGCCTTATGGGTGGTTTCCTGAAAAAAGGATTGCCTCATGGCTCTCGACGTTCAAGAAAAAGCACAAATCGTAGCTGACTATCAGCAAGCTGTTGGTGACACTGGTTCGCCAGAAGTGCAAGTTGCACTGCTGACCCACAACATCAACAAGCTGCAAGGTCACTTCAAGGCCAACGGTAAAGATCACCACTCCCGTCGTGGTCTGATCCGCATGGTAAACCAGCGCCGTAAGCTGCTGGACTACCTGAAAGGCAAGGATCTGGGTCGTTATCAGGCTCTGATCGGTCGCCTGGGCCTGCGTCGCTAATCAGCGATTGCGCTAGAGGTTGGTTGTCTGCCGTGTGTCAGTGGGATTCCCGCTGGCCCATGGCAGGCTCCCAGCCTCAAGTTTTATCTGGATACACGTTTTACCCCTGGACAGGGTTGGGCCGATTCCCGACATTGCCCAAGAATTTCGCAAGAAGACAAGTTCCCCAAGAGCCACAAAGAAGGTAGGACACCGTGAACCCGGTTATCAAAAAATTCCAGTTCGGTCAGTCGACCGTTACCCTCGAGACAGGCCGTATCGCCCGTCAAGCTTCCGGCGCAGTGCTGGTTACCGTTGACGACGACGTCACCGTATTGGTGACCGTTGTAGGTGCCAAGCAAGCCGATCCAGGCAAGGGTTTTTTCCCTCTGTCTGTTCACTACCAGGAAAAGACTTACGCTGCCGGTAAGATCCCTGGCGGTTTCTTCAAGCGCGAAGGCCGTCCTTCCGAGAAAGAAACCCTGACTTCCCGACTGATCGACCGTCCGATCCGTCCGCTGTTCCCAGAAGGTTTCATGAACGAAGTGCAGGTTGTCTGCACCGTCGTTTCCACCAGCAAGAAGACCGATCCGGACATCGCTGCGATGATCGGTACCTCGGCTGCCCTGGCCATCTCCGGTATTCCTTTCGATGGCCCGATCGGCGCTGCTCGCGTGGCTTTCCACGAAAGCACCGGCTACCTGCTGAACCCGACTTACGAGCAACTGAAAGCTTCGAGCCTGGACATGGTCGTCGCCGGTACCTCGGAAGCCGTGCTGATGGTTGAATCGGAAGCCAAAGAGCTGACCGAAGACCAGATGCTGGGCGCGGTACTGTTCGCTCACGACGAGTTCCAGGTCGTGATCAACGCCGTTAAAGAACTGGCTGCCGAAGCCGCCAAGCCAACCTGGGCTTGGGCTCCTCAAGCCGAAGCCACCGAACTGCTGGGCGCGATCCGTGCCGAGTTCGGCGAAGCGATCTCCCAGGCCTACACCATCACCGTCAAGGCCGACCGTTACGCTCGCCTGGGCGAGTTGAAGGATCAGGTCGTTGCCAAGCTGTCCGGCGAAGAAGGCCAGCCTTCTGCCAGCGACGTCAAAGCAGCATTCGGCGAAATCGAATACCGCACCGTTCGCGAAAACATCGTTAACGGCAAACCACGTATCGACGGTCGCGACACCCGCACCGTGCGTCCGCTGAACATCGAAGTCGGCGTTCTGCCAAAGACTCACGGCTCGGCACTGTTCACCCGTGGTGAAACCCAGGCTCTGGTCGTCGCAACACTGGGTACCGCCCGTGATGCACAACTGCTGGACACCCTGGAAGGCGAGAAAAAAGACCCGTTCATGCTGCACTACAACTTCCCTCCGTTCTCGGTGGGCGAGTGTGGTCGCATGGGTGGCGCCGGTCGTCGCGAAATCGGTCACGGCCGTCTGGCCCGTCGTTCGGTTCAGGCCATGCTGCCCGCTGCCGACGTGTTCCCGTACACCATCCGTGTCGTATCGGAAATCACCGAGTCCAACGGTTCCAGCTCCATGGCTTCGGTCTGCGGTGCTTCCCTGGCTCTGATGGACGCTGGTGTGCCGATGAAGGCGCCGGTTGCCGGTATCGCCATGGGCCTGGTTAAAGAAGGCGAGAAGTTCGCCGTCCTGACCGACATCCTGGGTGACGAAGACCACCTGGGCGACATGGACTTCAAAGTAGCCGGTACCGCCAAAGGTGTGACCGCGCTGCAGATGGACATCAAGATCAAGGGCATCACCGAAGAGATCATGGAAATCGCCCTGGGCCAAGCCCTGGAAGCGCGCCTGAACATCCTCGGTCAGATGAACCAGATCATCGGTCAGTCCCGTACCGAGCTGTCGGAAAATGCTCCGACCATGATCGCGATGAAAATCGACACCGACAAAATCCGTGATGTTATCGGTAAAGGCGGCGCGACCATCCGTGCGATCTGTGAAGAGACCAAGGCTTCGATCGATATCGAAGACGACGGTTCGATCAAGATCTTCGGCGAAACCAAGGAAGCTGCAGAAGCGGCGCGTCAGCGCGTTCTGGGCATCACCGCCGAAGCCGAGATCGGCAAGATCTACGTCGGTAAGGTTGAGCGCATCGTCGACTTCGGCGCATTCGTCAACATCCTGCCGGGCAAAGACGGTCTGGTTCACATCTCCATGCTGAGCGACGCTCGTGTTGAGAAAGTGACCGACATTCTGAAGGAAGGCCAGGAAGTGGAAGTGCTGGTACTGGACGTGGACAACCGCGGCCGTATCAAGCTGTCTATCAAGGACGTAGCCGCCGCCAAGGCTTCGGGCGTTTAATTACCCGCAGGCTTCACGCTGAAAAAGGGACTCTTCGGAGTCCTTTTTTTATGGGTGCGCCAGGCATGGCGCGTTGCGCGCAAGCGCAACCAGCTTGGCTATGGTGGCCTCGCTGGTGACTTGGAGGTGAAAGTCCTCTACACACCCGGTAAGGGGAAGTGTTAGCCAGAGGCAAGGGTGTCGTGGGTGACTGCGAATCTGAAGGAAGCCCGAGGCAAAATGCTGGCCTGACGAACAGGAAGCGGATGAGGCGGCGCAGCGGGGTAAGGTAGCCCAAACTGCCAAACCCCAATACTTGCACGGAATGCTGCGACGTATATCTGACAGGCATAAGCAGGAAGGTCGCGCGAATTACCCTGGGAGATCTGCACGTTTGCCATTGCGCTACCGAGCGTCGTGAGGCGACGGGATGAGCGTGCAGAAGTCAGCCGAGGCCGTAGTAAGTGACGAATAACCCCGTCACCAGGGGCCGAACAGGTTATGCCGCCAGTAGGCGTCACCGTCTCGTTGAATACCGAAATGCAGAAATTTCTCCCAGAGAAGACTGTTACTCCGAGTCCCGGACAGAATCCGAGGATGACGGCTGACAGCGCAGAGGATTTGACGGCGTCTGTGACGTGGGCGAACGCGGAGCCGAACACGTTGATGGAGCGGGTGCTTGCACCGGCCAACCTCAAGCGTGCATATCAACGCGTGGTCAGCAACAAGGGCGCGCCGGGTGCCGATGGCATGACGGTCGCGGACTTGGCAGGCTACGTGAAACAGTATTGGCCAACCCTCAAAGCCAGATTGCTGGCCGGTGAGTACCATCCCCAAGCAGTGCGCGCGGTTGAAATTCCCAAACCGCAAGGCGGAACAAGGCAGCTGGGGATTCCCAGTGTCGTGGATCGCCTGATCCAGCAAGCCCTGCTGCAACAACTCACGCCGATCTTCGACCCCCTGTTCTCGGACTACAGCTACGGCTTTCGTCCGGGCAGAAGCGCCCATCAAGCCATCGAAACCGCTCGCAGTCATGTGGCTGCGGGGCACCGTTGGTGCGTGGGTGCGTCATAAGCTTCGCTGCACCCTGTGGAGGCAATGGAAGCGTCCCTCAACGAGGGCTCGTAACCTTATGCGTCTTGGGCTAGATGAAGAACGTGCGTGGAGATCAGCCGTCAATGGCCGAGGCCCATGGTGGAACTCGGGAGCGCCACATATGAATCAGGCCCTGCCGAAGAAGCTGTGGGATGGCCTTGGGCTGGTCTCAATACTGGATACGGTCAACCGGCTTAGCCGCATAACCTGAACCGCCGTATACGGAACCGTATGTGCGGTGGTGTGAGAGGACGGCGGATGTGAATCCGCCTCCTACTCTATGCGCAGGAAAATCCCGAAAAATCAGTCGCTTAATCCAATTTCAAAAGCCGCAACTTGCATGCAGGCACGACCCGCTTCATGCAAGTTGCACGATTACGAAAAAATGGAAATTTTTTAAGTTGTTGTTTTTAAAGAATTTTTGTCAAAAATTGGAGTTGGCACACTGCCTGCAACATCCCTGTTAACGCTGCAGCATCAAGGTCCACACGCTGCAGACTTTTAATACAACAGGAGTTACTCGTATGAAGAAGTTCGCTCTCGCTGCTGCTACCGCTCTGACGCTGGCTATGACCAACGTTGCTTTTGCTCAAACTTCTCAAGCGCCGATGACACTGGCTGCTGGCGAAGTGACTAAGGTCAAGGAGTCCACTTCCGACACCTGGATCACCACCAAAGTCAAAGCTGACCTGCTGACCGAAAAAGGCATTCCAGGTTCGGACATCAAGGTTGAGACCAACAAAGGTGTGGTTTCCCTGTCGTCGACTGTTGCCATCTCTGATTCGCAGAAAGCGACCGCTGTAGCGATCACCAAGAAAATCAAAGGCGTGACTGCCGTTTCGGCTGATGGCCTGCTGGCCGGTGGTGCTACCAAGGCAGACAATATCGACAAAACCAAGAGCGCAGCCGCTGATGCCAAAGGCGCAACCAGCGACACTTGGATCACCACCAAAGTGAAAGCTGACCTGGTCACCGAGAAAGGTATTCCTGGTACCGACATCAAAGTCGAAACCAACAAGGGCGTAGTTTCCCTGTCGTCGAGCGTCGCAGTGACCGAAGCTCAGAAAACCACGGCTGTAGCGATCACCAAGAAAATCAAAGGCGTGAAAGCTGTATCGGCCGATGGCCTGAAAGCAGAGTAATGCTTGATCAATCGTCTGAACTAGGCGGCGGCAACGAGTGAGTCAGATATCCACTCAATGCACCTCACGGGTTCATGCGACCGGCCACAGGGATGTGGTCATTACAGGCCCCGGCATTCGTGTCGGGGCCTGTTCTATTGTGGACGGTCACTCGGCATCCAGATGCATCTGCGTGATCACTCGACCGTCTTTCTCGGCCTGGCCCAGATTGGCGTCGATGAAGTACACCCGGTCATCTTCCAGTTGCCCTTTGTCTACCAGGTAATCCTTGATGGTACTGGCGCGGTCCTGACCCAGTTGGCGCAGCAGGACATCGCTGCTGCTCCAGAACTTGATCACACCGTCCTTGAGCTTCGCCGTGCGCTCATCGCGACTGAGGTCTTTCCATTCCGCCGGTGGCTGCTGTTTCAAGCGAGTGCGGTAGATACCTTCGAGCAGTGGGGGTTTCTCGCTTTCCGGGACTTCCAGCAGGGAAGCCTGGGCCGGAACCTTCTCGCCGCGACGCTGCAGCATCTTGTAGTAGTTGTACTGGTATTCCCGTTCCAGTCGCTCCTGGGCCAGGAAGGGGCCGTCACTGCTGGCCGCCGCTGTGCCTTCGATTTCCAGGCGCAGAGTCGGGCGTTCCTTCAGCGCCTTGGCCAGATTGTCCAGCGCGCCCTCGGCCTCTTTGCTCAATTCACTCGAGCCGGCGGCGAACGACACGTTACCCAGGTCTTCCGAACCGCCCCCGGTAATCAATCCGCCGATGAATTTGAACGGTGCCGTCGCCGCGCGTACCACCAGGTTACGCAGGGTCTGCCACACAATCGGCATCACGCTGAATTGTGGGTTGTTCAAGTCGCCGGTCACCGGCAGTTCAATGGAGATCCTGCCATCGCTGTCTTTAAGGAGTGCAATGGCCAGGCGAATCGGCAAATCAACAGCATCGGCGCTGTCGACTTTCTCACCAAGTTGCAGTTGCTCGATCACCACTTTGTTTTCGGCCTTCAACTGGCCCTTGGTGATCACGTAATGCAAGTCGAGGTTCAGGCGGCCCTTACGGATACGGAAGCCGGCGAATTTGCCCGAGTAAGGTGTGAGGGTGGTCAGTTCGACGCGTTTGAAACTGGTGGCGATGTCCAGCGCCGCCATCGGGTCGAACGGGTTTACGTTGCCTTTGATGGTGACGGGTGCGTAGCGGTCCACCTTACCCTTGATGTCGACGCTGGCCGGTTTGGCCTGGCGGCTGTCAATGGTGCCGATCTGCCCGTTGAGCTGTTGAATTGCGGTGGCGAAATTGGGCGTGAGGCTGAAGTCGGCAAAGTTGGCCGAACCGTCGTTGATCGCAATTTTCCCTATATGAATACCCAAAGGCTTTTCTTTGCTGGCCGGTTTCGGCGCTGACTTGGCGCCGCTGTTCGCCGGCTGTGGAATCAGCAGGTCGTCAACGTTGGTGGTGCGGTCATCGTTGATCATGAAGCGCACGTAGGGCTGCAGCAGGTTGACCTTGTCGATCGACAGGCTTTCGCCGTGCTGGTAGTTCACGCCTTCCAGCACCAGACGCTGCCACTTGAGGAAGTCGCGGGTCTTGAGGGTGTCCAGGGTATGCAGTTGGTCAACCTGAGCACGGCCAGTGACCTGCAGCTTCAGGGGATCAGCGCTTTTCAGGTTCACATCCAGGTTGCTGCCGAGCATGCCGCTACGCAGTTCCAGGCGAATGAACGGGCTGATGTAGGACTGGGCGACCCGCAGGTCGATATCCTGGGTGTTCACCTTCAGCTTGGCGCTGACCGGGTTGAGGTTGACCTCGCCAGTAGCCTGGATCTTGCCCTGCTTGCCCAGGCCGCTGTCGACCTTCAGGGTAAAGGGGCTCTGGTTGAGACTGTCGAAGTTCTGCACATCGACATTCAGCGGACCCAGCTCCAGTGCCACGGCCGGTTTGGCCTGGCGGTCGGCCAGGTGCACCTGATAATTGCGCAGTTGCACATCCTTGAGCAGCACCTGCCAGGGTTTGCTCGGCGCGACCGGATCCGCTTTTGGCGAATCGGCGGTGGCCGGTGCCTTGGCGGGTTCGGGCGCCTTGGCCGGTTTGCTCGGTTGGCTGGCGAACAGTTTTTGCCAGTCCAGTTGACCGTCCGCTTCCCGGGCTGCCCAGGTTTCCAGTTTGTTGCTGCGGATCTTGCCGATCACGACCTGTTGTTTAGCAAGGTCTACCGTGGTCTCGCTGACGTCCAGGCGCTCCAGGCGCACCAGTGGACGGCCATCCGGTGCCTTGACCGCAAACGGTGCGATGCTGGCAGCGGTGTTGGTCAGGTTCAGCTCGGTCTCTTTGGCCAGGCTGAATTTATATTCGGTACTGAAGTTGAGTACACCGTCTTCAAGCACCAGCGGCAGTGCGTCACGCACATACGGCCACCAGGCTTTCATCTTGCCGTCGGTGACCTTCAACGTACCTTGGGAGGTGATCGGCACCAGGCTGAAATTGCCTTTCCAGTCGATTTGCCCACCTTCGGGGCCCGCAGCCACCAGGGTCATGTCGGCATTGTCCTCAGGCAACGTGCTGAGGTTTTTCAGCTCGAAATCGAGTTTGTCGTAGAGGAATTCGATCGGTTCGCTGGGGCGCAAGTCTTCGAAGTGCACGTAACCGCCCGCCAGCTTGATGCTGTCGATGCGCAACGGGAACGGCTTGGCATCGGGATTGGTCGGGGTTGGCTCGCTAGGCGGCAGCTTGAACAACTGTGCCAGATTCAACTGGCCGGACTTGTCGAACAGCAGCTCGGTCTTGGGCTTGTCCAATTGCACATCAGCCAGGTGCAGCGCGCGGGTCCACAGGCTGTCGATCTGCAGGTTGGCGTAGAGGCGCTCGAATGCTACTTGTTCCTTGCCGGGTTCGCCGATCTTCAGGCCCCATGCCGTGACCTCCAGGCTGAACGGGTTGAGCTCGATGCGCTCGATCCGCGCCGGCAGCGTGGCGTAGTTGGCCAGTTGTTGGTTGGCAATACGAAGGGCAATGCCCGGCAGAATCAGAAAACCCAGCAAGCTATACAGTGCAAGGGCGGTCAGCAGGGCGCCAGCGGCGCGAATCAATCCTTTGGGCATGGGGGCGGCGCCATCTATGTCGAATAGGAGTGCCTTGGAGTATGGCACGGGTTTTCGGTTCCGAAGAGCCAGTCCTTTTGAGATAAGTCCTATAACTGCAGGATCAGTGTCTTCAGCGGAGGCTGTCGGTCTTGCGAGGGGAAATCGGCACCGGGCGCCATGATCTGCCAGTCGCGTACCGATCGCCCGGCTTTCTCGGCGCATCGCAGCACCTGCTCGCGCCAATCATCCATGCTCACTTTTGCCAGGTTGTTACAGCAGATCAGGACGCCGCCATCGGCGGTTGCCAGCAATGCCGGCTTGAGCAGGCTCTGATAGTCACGTAACAGGTCGACGGTGCCAAAGGCGCTCTTGGCCCAAGCGGGCGGGTCGAGCAGCACTAGGTCGTATTGACGTTGTTCCAGGCGGGGATAGCTCGGCAGTTTTTGCCCGCGTCGCTGGCTGATCGGCAGGCCGGCCAGTTGGCGAATGGCCGGGAAATAATCGGACTGCACAAAATCCATGGCGGGCAATTGCGGATTGAGTAAGCCGTTCTCACGACCGACCGCCAGGTTGCCTTCGGCAAAGTCCAGGTTGCACACCTCGCGCGCACCGCCGGCGGCCGCGCTCAGGCCCACGCCGCAGGTATAGGCGAACAGGTTCAGCACGCTTTTGCCGGCACTGTGATCCTTGACCCAGCCACGGGTGTTGCGCAGGTCGAGGAACAACAGAGGGTCTTGCCCGGCGTGTCGCCCACGTACGCGGTAGTTGAGGCCCCATTCGTGACCGACCATGTCCTCCAGCGCCGCCGGTTCGGCGCGGTACACCGTGTCTTCGCGGTCGATTCGCGAGTTGCCACGGGCGCGGAGTTTATCAGTTATGGACCACCGCCAACATCAGCCCCATCCGCCGATGGGCGCGTTGCACCGAGCCATTGCGCATCGCCCAACGCAGCAATGGGGCACTGCGCTTGACCCCGGCGCGGATGATCTGGCGTTGCAGCGGGCTCTGGTGTTGCTCAAGCAGGGTGCAGGCCCACTCGGGCAGCAGGTCAATTGCGGCTTGCATCATCAGGGCGCCGAACGGCTTGGCCATGGGGCTGGGGGCGGGCGCGTTGAGCAGCAGGCGCAGCACCTCACGGCTGCGCTCGTCGCACAGCAGTTGCGGACGAATCCGTTCCAGGTAATCCGATACTTCCTGCCGTGAACGCGGAACATGCCGCGCGCCAAGCCTCTCGGCGACCAGGGCGATCTCGCTGTAGTAACGATCCTGGTCCTGTCCCGAGAGGTGCGGGTTGCGATAGCGCAGGTGGGCCGCGAGGAAATGGCTCACCTCCGCCACATGCACCCAGGTCAGCAACTCCGGATCGCTGGCCGCGTAAGGTCGGCCATCCCGCGCATGACCCACCACTTGCAGGTGAATGGTGCGCACTTTTTCGATCAGCCAGTCGGCATCCTTGCGTGAGCCGAAGGTGGTGCCGGAGATGAACTGCGAGGTGCGCCGCAGACGCCCAAGCATGTCCTGGCGAAAATTCGAGTGGTCCCACACACCGGCAAGGGCCAGTGGATGCAGGGCTTGCAGCATCAAGGCGCTGATGCCGCCGATGAGCATGCTGCTGAAATCGCCATGGACCTGCCAACTGATCGAGTCCGGCCCGAACAGGCCAGGGTCGCCCTTGGGGTTTTCCAGGTCCAACTGGCCCAGTGACAGGCCAGTGAGGCTCATCAGCTGGGTTTCGATACGGCTGCGGATAAATTCCATGGCGACTTGAGGGGTTCCTAGCGGTTAAGGCGTTTGTCGATCAGGCCATCGACCACGCTCGGGTCGGCCAGCGTCGAGGTGTCGCCGAGGCTGTCCAGTTCGTTGCAGGCGATCTTGCGCAGAATCCGCCGCATGATCTTACCGGAGCGGGTTTTCGGCAAGGCCGGTGCCCATTGGATCAGTTCCGGCTTGGCAAAGCTGCCGATTTCCTGGCTGACCAACGCCAGCAGGTGCTTTTTCAGTGCACCGCTGGGCTCGACCCCATTCATGGGCGTGACGAACGCATAGATGCCCTGGCCTTTGACGTCATGGGGATAACCCACCACGGCGGCTTCGGCGACCTGATCATGCAGCACCAGCGCGCTTTCCACCTCGGCGGTGCCGATACGGTGGCCGGACACGTTGATAACATCGTCGATGCGCCCGGTGATCCAGTAATCGCCGTCTTCATCACGACGCGCGCCGTCACCGGTGAAGTAGTAGCCGGGATAGGGTTTGAAATAAGTGTCGATCATGCGCTGCGGATCGCCATAGACACTGCGGATCTGTCCCGGCCAACTGGCTTTGATCGCCAATACGCCGCTGCCGGCGCCGCTGAACGCCTTGCCGTGCTCATCCAGCAGCACGGGTTGTACGCCAAACATCGGTTGGGTCGCGCAACCGGGCTTGATCCGCTGGGCGCTGACCAGCGGGCTGAGCATGATGCCGCCGGTTTCGGTCTGCCACCAGGTATCCACGATCGGGCAGCGTTGTTCTCCGACCGCGTTGAAGTACCAGTCCCAGGCTTCGGGGTTGATCGGCTCACCGACGCTGCCGAGCAGGCGCAGGCTGGCGCGCGACGTATTCTCCAGCGGGCCGTGGCCTTCACGCATCAAGGCGCGCAAGGCGGTTGGCGCGGTGTAGAAGATGTTGACCTTGTGCTTGTCGATGACCTGCCAGAAGCGCGAGCTGTCCGGGTAACTCGGCACGCCCTCGAATATCAACGAGGTCGCACCGTTGGCCAGTGGGCCGTACACGATGTAACTGTGGCCCGTGACCCAACCCACGTCGGCGGTGCACCAGAACACCTCGCCGTCGCGGTAGTCGAGCACGTACTTGAAGGTCATCGCCGCTTGCAGCAGGTAGCCGCCAGTGGTGTGCAGCACGCCCTTGGGTTTGCCGGTGCTGCCGGAAGTGTAGAGGATGAATAGCGGGTCTTCTGCGTCCATCGGTTCGGGTGGGCAATTATCGCTGGCTGCCTTCAGCGCCTGTTGATAGTTGAGGTCGCGGTCCTCGTTCCAGTTCACGGCCGCGCCGGTGCGTTCAACCACCACCACGGTGCTGACGTTCGGGCAACTGGCCAAGGCTTTGTCGACATTCTGCTTGAGTGCCACGGCCTTGCCGCCGCGCACGCCTTCGTCGGCCGTGATCACGGTGCGGCAGTCGGCATCCAGGATCCGGTCGCGCAGGGCGTCCGGCGAGAACCCGCCGAACACCACCGAATGCACCGCGCCAATCCGTGTGCAGGCCAGCATGGCGTAGGCCGCTTCCGGGATCATCGGCATGTAGATGCACACGCGGTCGCCTTTTTTCACGCCACGGCTTTTCAGAACATTGGCCAGACGGCAGACGTTCTGGTGCAGTTGGCGGTAGGTGATTTTGGCGGACTTTGTCGGATCATCGCCTTCCCAGATGAAGGCCGGCTGATCGGCGCGTTGCGCCAGGTGACGGTCGATGCAGTTGTAGCTGACGTTCAATTGGCCGCCGGCAAACCATTGGGCGGCGCCGGTGTTGATGTCTGACTGCTGGACGGTGTGCCACGGTGTTATCCAGTCGAGAAAGCGCTTGGCCTGTTCAGCCCAGAAGGTGTCCGGCTGTTCGATGGATTGGCGATAGAGGCGCTGGTAGTCCTCTTGACTGAGTTGCGCAGCCCTGCGGACGGCATCGGCGATGGGAAATCTGCTGATATCGAACATGAGCGGTCCTTATTCTTGTTTTCGGGACAAGTCATAAAGATGCACGCAGTAGGGGGAGGGTTCAAGGCCAACGTCCAAACGGACGTTGGCCTTGCTGTACCTGGATCAGCCGCGGTGACGACCGCGGAAGTAGTTGATCAGGCCCTGGGTCGAAGCATCCTCGGCCGAGGTCTCTTCGGCGCCGGTCAGGCGGTTGTAGACGCCCTTGCCCAGCTCTTTGCCCAGCTCAACGCCCCATTGGTCGAAGGCATTGATGCCCCAGATCACGCTCTGTACGAACACCTTGTGCTCATACATGGCCACCAGTGCGCCCAGACGACGCGGGCTGATGCGCTCGACCACGAGGGTGTTGCTTGGACGGTTGCCCGGGATGACCTTGTGCGGTGCCAGCTTCTGCACTTCGTCTTCCGGCAGGCCTTTGTCGCGCAGTTCGCTTTCGGCTTCGCCACGGGTCTTGCCGAGCATCAGCGCCTGGCTCTGGGACAGGCAGTTGGCGTACAGCCACTGATGGTGGTCGGACACCGGGTTGAAGCTGACGATCGGCACGATGAAGTCGGCCGGGATCAGTTGGGTCCCTTGGTGCAGCAACTGGTGATACGCGTGCTGACCGTTGCAGCCCACGCCGCCCCAGATCACCGGGCCGGTATCGGTGGACACGGGCGTGCCGTCCTGGCGCACGCTCTTGCCGTTGGATTCCATGTCCAACTGTTGCAAGTGTTTGGTGATGTTACGCAGGTAGTGGTCGTACGGCAGGATCGCGTGGCTCTGCGCGCCCCAAAAGTTGCCGTACCACACGCCCAGCAGGCCGAGCAGAACCGGCATGTTCTGCTCAAACGGCGCGTTCTGGAAATGCTGGTCCATGGTGTAGGCACCGGACAGCAGTTCCTTGAAGTTGGACATGCCGATGGCTAGGGCGATGGGCAAGCCGATGGCCGACCACAGCGAGTAACGACCGCCGACCCAGTCCCACATCGGGAAGATATTTTCTTCGCGGATGCCGAAGGCCACGGCTGCCGCGTTGTTGCTCGATACGGCGATGAAGTGACGGTACAGCTCGGCTTCCGAGCCACCCTGGGCCAGGTACCAGGCGCGGGCGGCCTGGGCGTTTTTCAGGGTTTCGAGGGTGTTGAAGGATTTCGACGAGACGATGAACAGTGTGGTCTCGGCGCGCAGCTTCATGGTCAGTTCGTGGAACTCGCTGCCGTCGATATTCGCCAGGTAGTGGCAGCGCACGCCTTTATGGGCATAGGCCAACAGCGCTTCGGAGACCAGCTCCGGGCCGAGGAACGAGCCACCGATGCCGATGTTCACCACGTCGGTGATCGGCTTCTCGGTGTAGCCGCGCCACAGGCCGTCGTGGATGCGGCCCACGAGGTCGGTGATCTGGTTCAACACCTTGTGGACGTCCGGCATGATGTTCACGCCGTTGACCGACAGCTTGTCGCCTACCGGACGGCGCAGGGCGGTGTGCAGGGCAGGGCGACCTTCGGAGGAGTTCACGGGTTCGCCGGCATACAGCGCGTCGATCGCGGCTTTAAGGTCGACTTCCTTGGCCAGGCCCACGAGCAGGTCGCGGGTTTCACGAGTGATCAGGTTTTTCGAGTAATCGAGGAAAAGTCCGCAGCTGCTCAAGGTGAATTGGGAAAAACGCTGAGGATCGGCAGTGAACGCTTCGCGCATGCTGAAATCCTGCATGGCTTGGCGATGTTGATTGAGCGCTTGCCAGGCGGGCAGAGCGGTAACGTCATGAGGGGTGCGGTAGTACGCCATCGCTGCGGGTTTCCTTTTATTACGGGGACTGCCTTTAGGACACTTCAAAGCCCGAAACATCCAGTCTTTCATCAAGCAATGGGTTCCGGACAGCGCTAACCATAGCGCAGGGCGAATACATTAAACCTAGCGTGTCGATATGTCTTGGCTTTGTCTGCGCTGTGGCCGGTACTTTTTTATACCGGCGCATCAGGCTGGGCAACGGGCGGGGGTCAGGCGAGGTTCAAATGCAGGTTGTCGATCAGGCGTGTTGCGCCCAGATAGGCGGCAACCAAGATGACCACATCGCGGTCCTCGGCCGTGGCCGGGCGCAGGTTTACGCCTTGGCGCACTTCGAGGTAATCCAGGCGCAACCCGGCGGCTTCGATCTGCTGGACCTGTTCGGCGCGCAGCTTGGCGAAGTCGCGGTCGCCGCCTTTGATGGCGGCGGCAATCTGACTCAGGCTGCGGTAGAGCACGGGCGCGATCGCGCGTTGCTCCTCGGTGAGATAACCGTTGCGCGATGACAGCGCGAGGCCGTCCTCGGCGCGGACGGTGGGTTCACCGATGATCTGGATCGGCATGTTCAGGTCATGCACCATGGCGCGAATCACCGCCAGTTGCTGGTAATCCTTCTGGCCGAATACGGCCATGTCCGGCTGGACCATGTTGAACAGTTTGGTGACCACCGTGGCGACGCCATCAAAATGCCCGGGACGGCTGGCGCCGCACAGGCCTTCGGATAACTGAGGGACGCTGACGCGGGTCTGGCCTGCCATTGCGCCGGGGTACATCTCTTCGACGGTGGGCGCAAACAGCAGGTTGCAGCCGGCCTGCAGGAGTTTTTCCTGGTCGGCGGCGAGGGTCCGCGGGTACTTGTCGAGGTCTTCGCCTGCGCCGAACTGCAGCGGGTTGACGAAGATGCTGGCAACCACGAAGTCCGCCTGCTGGGCCGCTTTGGCCACCAGGGTAGCGTGGCCGCTGTGCAGGTTGCCCATGGTGGGCACAAAGCCGATGCGTTTGCCGGCGCTGCGGGCATGGGTGACGGCGGCCCGCAGTTCACGTACGGTTTTTACGGTGTTCATGCAGAAAATCCGTGTTCGGCGCCAGGGAAGGTCACGCCTTTGACTTCGGCGACGTATGCGCTCAACGCGGCGTGGATGCTGTCCTGGCCGGCCATGAAGTTCTTCACGAACTTGGGCACGCGACCGGTCATCGACAGGCCGAGCATGTCGTGCAGCACCAGGACCTGGCCGTCGGTGGCCGACCCGGCACCAATGCCGATCACGGGCACTTTGACCGCATGGGTGATTTCCGCGGCCAGTTCGCTGGGCACGCATTCGAGCAGGATCATTGCCGCGCCGGCTTGTTCGAGGGCGATGGCATCGGCACGCATCTGGCGCGCCTGGGCTTCGTTGCGGCCTTGGACTTTATAGCCGCCAAGGATGTTCACCGACTGCGGCGTCAAGCCCATGTGTGCGCACACCGGCACACCGCGTTCAGCCAGCATGCGGATCGACTCGGCGAGCCAGGCGGCCCCTTCGACCTTGACCATGTGCGCTCCGGCTTGCATCAATTTACCGGCGTTCTGAAAGGTCTGTTCGACGGTGGCGTAACCCATGAACGGCAGGTCGGCGATGATAAAGGCACCATCGTTGCCGCGTTTGACGCTGGCGGTATGGTAGGCGAGTTCATCGGTGGTGACGGGCAGGGTGCTGTCATTCCCTTGAAGAACCATGCCCAGGGAGTCGCCCACCAGCAACACTTCAACCCCGGCCTGGCAACTGGCGTGGGCGAAGGTGGCGTCATAGCAGGTCAGCATGGCGATTTTTTCACCTTTGAGCTTGAGGCTCTGCAAGGTGGTCAGGGTAATGTCTGGCATGAAAAGGGTCCTCGTTCAGGCGCTTGGAAACAGCGAGTAACGCGCGTGAGTCTTCGTTTATACAGGCGCACTGTCTTGAGAGCAGTGCTTATAAGGCCTGGATTGCGCCCTTTAGCGCCGCGTTGGCGGCAGCGGGACGCCTATAGTCGTGAGGAGGGCACGGGAAGTCAATTGGATGTGTTACCGCGTTGTTACGAGTGGGGTGTTACCGCTGTTACTGATGCGATTCAGCAGTGAGAAGGCGCTCCAGGCCGACAAACGGGCACGCCGCCAGCAGGTCACTGAGGGGCTGGCCATCGGGTAGTCGTAGGGTCGGTGCCAGCTCAGCCAGGGGGTACAGCACAAAGGCCCGCAGATGCATCTGGTAATGCGGCACCTTGAGGCGCGGCTCATCGATCCGGCGATCGCCGAACAGCAGGATGTCCAGGTCCAGGGTGCGCGGCCCCCAACGTTCAAGTCGCTTGCGACCCTGATCGTTTTCGATGCCTTGCAGTGCATCCAGCAATTCCAGCGGCGCCAGGCTGCTGTCCAGGGCCGCGACCGCATTGGTGTAGCGCGGTTGGCCAGGGAGCAGGGAGTCGCTTTGATAGAAGGCCGAGACCCCGGCAACGGTGGTGCCTGGCAATTGCGCCAGCGCCTCGATGGCACTGCGCAATTGTTGCTCCGGGGCAGCCAGGTTGCTGCCCATGCCGATGTAAATGCGTTCCACGTTTATTCGCCTGCAGCGCCCGAGGCATCGGCGGCGCTGCGCTTGCGTTTGCTCCCGCTGCGACGACGCTTCTTGGGGCCTTCGCCGACGCCATCGCCTTTGCTGCCGAGTTCACGAATCATCTCGCGGCGCTCGCTGTCATTGGCGTCCTGGTAGTCGGTCCACCATTCGCCCAGGCCGTCGGTCTGCTCGCCAGCGCTTTCACGCAGCAGCAGGAAGTCGTAGCCAGCACGGAAGCGCGGGTTGTCCAGCAACAGATCGGCGCGCTTGCCGCTGCGACGCGGCAGGCGCTCCTGCATGTCCCAGATCTCGCGGATCGGCAGGGTGAAGCGTTTCGGAATAGCGATGCGCTGGCACTGCTCGGCGATCAACTCGTGAGCGGCTTCCTGCATGGCCGGAATCGGCGGCATGCCACGGTCTTGCAGGCGCAGTACGCGTTTGGGCAACGCCGGCCACAGCAGGGCGGCGAACAGGAACGCTGGGGTCACCGGCTTGTTCTGCTTGATGCGCAGGTCGGTGTTGATCAACGCTTCGCTGATAAGGGTGTGGGTATACGTCGGGTTGTATTCCAATGCCTCGGCGCTGGCCGGGAACAATGGATCGAACAACTGCAGGTCGACGAGCATTTCAAAGGTATCGGCCGCATAGCCCGAGAGGAACAGCTTGAGCACTTCTTCGAATAGGCGTGCCGAGGGGATTTCCCGCAGCATCGGCGCCAACTCGCGAATCGGCGCGGCGGTGTGCCTTTCGATACCGAAGTTGAGCTTGGCGGCGAAGCGCACGGCCCGCAGCATGCGCACCGGGTCTTCCTGGTAGCGCTGAGTTGGGTCGCCGATCAGGCGGATCAGGTTGTTACGGATATCGTGTACGCCGTTGGCGTAATCGAGGATGCGCTCGCTGACCGGGTCGTAATACAGCGCATTGACGGTGAAGTCGCGGCGCTGCGCGTCTTCCTCCAGGGTGCCATAGACATTGTCACGCAGGATGCGTCCGCTTTCGTTGCGGGAAGACTGATTGGTGTCTTCCTCTTCATCGTTTTGCGGGTGGCCGGCGCGGAAGGTCGCAACCTCGATGATTTCGCGGCCAAAGTGGATGTGCACGAGCTTGAAGCGGCGACCGATGATGCGCGCATTGCGAAACTCGGCGCGCACTTGCTCGGGCGTCGCACTGGTGGCGACGTCGAAGTCCTTGGGTGTGATGTTGAGCAGCATGTCACGTACACACCCGCCCACCAGGTAGGCCTGGTAGCCGGCGTTCTGCAAACGTTCGACGATGTTCACCGCATAACGGCTGAACTGAGCGCGTTGCAGCGAATGTTGGCTGCTGTTGAGCACTTCAGGCGTGCTGCGTTTTTGTTGCGTTCGACGCAAGGGAGAACGGAATGACTGGAACAACTTCTTCAGCATGGGATGCACTGTTTGAAGGAATGTTCGGCCATAACGAAGAATGACCGCATGATGGGCCGGGATTCTAGCATTTAGTCGGGGGATGGTGTAGGAACAAGCTTCAGGCCTTGCGCCATAAGCCTCAAAACGTCAAATACCGGAAACTACAAGGGAAGCCGAAGCTCCCCCAGAAGTAGTTGCGTGCTCTATTTTTATTATTGGTTTCGGGCTTCTTGTTTTTGTTGATCGCCCTCGCCACGAAGTGTGACCTTCATGACACTCCCAATCGGGAGTCAAGAGCAAACGGATTGCTTTGGTCGCTGTGTTGCTGATCTACGATCCAACCAGTTCAGGCTCTGCCTTAGGGCAGTTTTTGTTGTTCTCGGCCTGGTTGCGGGGCAAGCCCCAAATGCAACGCCTCTCCAAAAGAATCAGTTAGCTGCGCCTCCGCCGTGTTGTTTTTATTGTGCGTGAGTCGATTCGTCTTATTTTTATTGTCTTGTACAAAGCTTGTTATTGTTTTTGTACTAAGCATATAGCAGGGTGCGTGCCAACTTTTGCGCCGCCCAGCAAAATCAGGGGGTTGAGGCGATTTCGGCTGTTTGAAGGGCCAAAAAAAGCCGGGGCTTCGTTACCGTAAGCCCCGGCTTTTGTTACGCGAAAAATCAGCGGTAACAGTTTTTTCACGTTTGAGGGTGTTACCTCTGGGGGCGCGCCCTCAACTCTCGCTGGCCACTCCGGTCTTGCGCCGTGGAATGCCCAGGCGCTGGCGGCGTTCCCACAGGCATTTACGGCTTACGCCCAGTTTGCGTGCCAGTTCGGTCTCGGTCATGTGGTCCTGGTGCTCAAGGACAAAGTGCTGGAAGTAATCTTCCAGTGACAAATCCTCGGTCGGCTCATGGCTGGTATTGCTGGCGCCGCCCTGTTGCGGGGCGAGGCCGATGAAGTCGTCGTCCTCAAGGTCACTGAGTTCGATATCGATGCCCAGCAGCTCGGCGGAAATTTCCGGGCTCTCCGACAGGATCACCGCACGCTCGACCGCATTCTCCAGCTCCCGCACGTTGCCCGGCCACGAGTAATGCCGAATCGCCTGCTCGGCGTCGGGGGCAAACTTCAGGTCGGTACGGTTGATGCGGGCGCTCTGGCGCAGCAGGAACGCATTGGCGATCTCGTTGACGTCGGCACCACGCTCACGCAGGGCCGGCAGTTTCAGGGCGATCACGTGCAGGCGGTAATACAAGTCTTCGCGGAATTGACCGATCTTGGCCAGGCTCTTCAGGTCGCGGTGGGTGGCCGCGATCAGGCGCACGTCGACCTTTTGCGACTGCACCGAACCGACGCGGCGAATTTCACCTTCCTGAAGCACGCGCAGCAAGCGCGCCTGGGCTTCCAATGGCAGTTCGCCGATTTCATCGAGGAACAATGTACCGCCGTCCGCCGCTTCCACCAGGCCTGCCCGTCCGGCACTGGCGCCGGTGAACGCGCCTTTCTCGTGACCGAACAGTTCGGACTCGATCAAGGATTCGGGGATCGCTGCGCAGTTCACCGAGATCATCGGTGCCTTGGCGCGCTTGGACAGGTTGTGCAGGGCGCGGGCGACCAGTTCCTTGCCGGTGCCTGACTCGCCCTGGATCAAGACATTGGAGTCGGTGGGCGCCACTTTGCGGATCTTGCTGTACAGGTCCTGCATCGGTGGGCAGGAGCCGATGATGCCGATTTCGCCATTGCTGTTGTCGACGCCCGGCTTGTCGGCGCCCTTTGCGCTGGGGCGTTGTTCGGCTGGCGCGCTGCTGGCCGACTGACGGTCACGCAGGATGCGGGCCACGGCCTGGAGCATCTCATCGTGGTCGAACGGCTTGGCGATGTAGTCCACCGCGCCCATCTTCATGGAGTCCACTGCCGAGCGCAGGCTGGCGTAGCTGGTCATGATCAGCACCGGGGTGCCTTGGCCAAGCTTGATCAGCTCAGTGCCTGGCGCGCCCGGCAGACGCAGGTCGCTGACAATCAGGTCGAACGTGGGAATGCTGAAACGCTCTTGGGCTTCCTGCACCGAGCCGGCTTCGCTGACCTGGTACTGATTACGTTCAAGCAGGCGACGCAAGGCAGAGCGGATAATGGTTTCGTCTTCGACGATCAAAATGTGCGGCATTGATTCAATTCTCTCGACGGTCTCAGTTCACAGCGGACGTCGCTTCGACATGACGCGGCAAGGTCACCCGAATACGGGTGCCGCGTTGGCTTTCTGTGTCAGCCGGGCTGTCGATGGTGATTTGTCCATAATGCTCTTCAACGATGGAATAGACCAGTGCAAGGCCCAGACCGGTGCCTTCACCGGGGTCCTTGGTGGTGAAGAAGGGTTCGAACAAACGGTCCTTGATGTTCTGTGGAATGCCGCTGCCTTCGTCCTCCACGATCAGGTCGACCGTGTGCTCGAAAGCCTCGCTCTTGACGCGTACCGCACTGTGCGGCGGGGAGGCGTCGCGGGCGTTCGACAGCAGGTTGATCAACACCTGCGCCAAGCGTTGGGAGTCACCGTCGACCCAGTGGTCCGGATCGCACAGGTTGAAGAACTGTACTTCGAAATTGCGCCGGTTCAAGGCCAGCAGCCCAATGGCATCCTGCGCGACTTCAGCCAGGCACACCGCTTCGTCATGGTTCTGATGGGCGCCGGCGTGGGCGAAGCTCATCAGCGACTGCACGATGCGCGACACGCGCTTGGTCTGTTCAAGGATCTGCCCGCTGATCTCGGTGATTTCGCCGTCTTCCTCGCGCTCTTCGCGCAGGTTCTGCGCCAGGCAGGCGATACCGGTGATCGGGTTGCCGATTTCATGGGCCACGCCGGCGGCCAGGCGACCAATACTGGCCAGGCGCTCGGAATGCACCAGCTTGTCTTCTAGCATCTGGGTTTCGGTCAGGTCTTCGACCAGCAACACCAGGCCGCTATTACCGGGGGCCAGGGGTTCGTCGATCGCCGCTTTGTGCAGGTTGAGCCAGCGGGTCTGGCCGTCGAGGGCCAGGTGCTGCTTGTGCAAGTGCTCATCGGGCAGGTTGATAAAACCCTGCAGCAGTTCTTTCCATGGATCGGCGAGGGTATTCAGGCGTGAACCCACCACTCGCTGAGCGGCGATGCCGGTGAGTTCTTCCATGGCCTTGTTCCACATCAGAATTTCCTGATCCTTGGCCAGGGAACACACACCCATCGGTAGCTCCTGAAGCGTCTGGCGGTGGTAGCGGCGCAGGGCGTCGAGTTCGGCGGCGAGGCCGGTGAGGCGTGAGTGATAATCCTCCAGCCGGCTCTCGATGAAATGGATGTCTTCGGTGACGTAGTTTTCGCCGCTGGCCTTGTAGGGCAGGAACGTTTCCACCATGTCCTGGGACACGCTGGGGCCCATCAGGCCGGACAGATTGGCTTCGATTCGGTCGCGCAGGCGGCGCAGGGCGTAGGGCCGGCGCTCGTCGAACGGCAGATAGAGATCGCGCAGCGCTTGTTCGACTTCCTTTTGCGCGGCCTTGGCGCCCAGGGGCTTGGCCAGTTGCGTGGCGAACTCCTGAGGCGAGGCGGCGTGCAGCTCGCGGCGTTGCGGGCGACGCACGTTATCCACCGCGCACGCTTCCGCAGCGCTGGTCTCTTCGGGGCTGGCGTTGGTGAACAGCGAGATCAGGGTGAACATCAGTACGTTGGCGGCCAGCGACGCAATCGCGGCCATGTGCCAACTGGTGTCGTCGAGTACGTAGATCATGTTCAGCAGAGGGATGTAGAAACCCTGCAGGTTACCGACCAACGGCAGCAACATGGTGACCAGCCACACGAGGATCCCGGCCAGCAGCCCTGCGATAAAGCCGCGGCGATTGGCAGTCGGCCAGTACAGCACCGACAACACGCCCGGCAGGAACTGCAAGGTGGCGACAAACGCGACGATCCCCAGGTTGGCCAGGTCTTGCCCGGCGCCCAGCAGCAGGTAGAACCCGTAGCCAGCCATGATGATCGCGACGATCAGCGCGCGGCGGGTCCATTTCAGCCAGCGGTAGATATTGCCTTCGGCGGGTGGCTGGTACAGCGGTAGCACTAGGTGATTGAGCGCCATGCCCGACAGGGCCAGTGTCGTGACGATGATCAAGCCGCTGGCTGCCGACAAACCACCGACATAGGCCAGCAGCGCCAGGGCCGGGCTGTTGGCGGCAATGCCGACGCCGAGGGTGAAGTATTCGGGGTTGGTGGTGGCGCCTAACTTGAGGCCGGCCCAGAGGATCAGCGGCACCGCCAGGCTCATCAACAGCAGGAACAGCGGCAAGCCCCAACTGGCGCTGACCAGCGAGCGCGGGTTGAGGTTCTCGGTGAACGTCATGTGGTACATGTGCGGCATCACGATGGCCGAGGCGAAGAACACCAGCAGCAGCGTGCGCCATGGGCCTTCCTGCAGCGGCGTGTGCAGCGCGGCAAGGGCAGTCTGGTTTTGCAGTAACCACAGTTCCAACTGTTGCGGGCCATCGAATACGCCATAAAGCGCATAGAAGCCGACGCCACCGATGGCGATCAGCTTGATCACCGACTCAAAGGCAATGGCAAAGACCAGGCCTTCGTGTTTCTCGCGGGTGGCGATGTGGCGTGAACCGAAGAAAATCGTGAACAGGCTGATCAGCGCGCAGAAGGCCAGGGCAACGCGATATTGCACCGGCTCACGGGTCAGGATGCTGATGGAATCGGCCACCGCCTGTATTTGCAGTGCCAACAAGGGCAGCACGCCAATCAGCATGAAAATGGTGGTCAGCGCGCCGGCCCAGGTGCTGCGAAAACGGAAGGCGAACAGGTCGGCCAGGGACGACAACTGGTAGGTCCGGGTGATCTTCAGGATCGGGTACAGCAGTACCGGTGCCAGCAAAAATGCGCCGGACACGCCGAGGTAGCTGGACAGAAAACCATAACCATACTGGTAGGCCAGGCCCACCGTGCCATAGAACGCCCAGGCGCTGGCGTACACGCCCAACGACAAGGTGTAGGTCAAGGGATGGCGAATGATCGCCCGCGGAATCATTCCACGCTCACTGATCCAGGCGACCCCGAACAACGTAGCCAGGTAGGCGGCGCTGATCAGCAGCATCTGGGTGAGGCTAAAGCTCATCGGCATCTTTTTGGCTCTGCAGGATGAAGGTCACGACGATCAGGATCAGCCACAGCAGATAGGGGCGGTACCAGGCGCCGGTGGCGTCGATCCACCAATCCATGATGGCGGGGGAAAACAGGTAGATCCCGACGACCAGCAGCAGGACCAATCGATAGATGTACATATTGGCCTTTGATTGAAAGTGCGGTGATGCAACGGTTTCTGTAGGAGCGACCGTGCTCGCGAAGGACGTTAACGTTAACGCATACATCCTGGATAAACGTGTTGCCTGTGTATTTTTGTGAGCAGCCTCGGACCTACGCGATGGTAACGGATGCTTGGCAAGCTGCAAGGGGCTTCAGCTCAATTGCGCTTCGGCCAGTGTGAGTGTGCGTGGGATCTGGGTCGCATCCCAGTGGGCAATGCCCCAATCCAGCAGCTCCCGTGGGCTGGCGTGGAGCAGCTCGTCGCCAGGGTGCTGGCCGAGGGCGCGCAGGGCTCTCAATAGCAACGGTGTGGCCTGGTCTGCCGTCAACGGCGGTGAGCGATAGGATTTGCCCAGCTTGTTACCGTCCGGCTGGACGATCAGCGGAACGTGCAGATAGCGCGGTTGGCGCAGGCCCAATAACTCT
Organism: Pseudomonas sp. MPB23; assembly: GCF_046605395.1. Classification (NCBI taxonomy): domain Bacteria; kingdom Pseudomonadati; phylum Pseudomonadota; class Gammaproteobacteria; order Pseudomonadales; family Pseudomonadaceae; genus Pseudomonas; species Pseudomonas sp. MPB23. The sequence continues at coordinate 1,870,960 of NZ_CP176771.1, forward strand.
TGCAGGTATAGCTGGCGCGGTGTGGAGTCGAGCAGATCGGCACCGCGCACGATATCGGTAACACCTTGCCAGGCATCGTCGAGTACCACAGCCAGTTGATAGGCATAGAGGCCATCGCGGCGACGGATGACAAAGTCGCCTACATCACGGCCCAGGTGTTGTCGGAATTCGCCCTGTACTCGGTCGGTAAAGTGGTATTCCAGCTCGGGAACCCGCAAGCGGATGGCGGCATCCTGTTGGGCGTGGCCGGCATTGCGGCACAGACCGGGGTAAATCCCGGCGTAGGGTTCCAGTTGTTTGCGTGAGCAGGTGCAGGCATAGGCCAGGCCGTGGTTGAACAGGTCGTTCAGCACTTTGGCGTAGGCGTCGTGCCGCTCGCTTTGTCGGACCAGTTCCCCATCCCACTCAAAGCCATAGCTTTCCAGCGCGTGGAGGATCGCCGCCTGGGCGCCGGGCTCTTCACGGGGTGGATCGAGGTCTTCCATGCGCATCAGCCAGCGGCCCTGATGGGCGCGGGCGTCGAGGTAGGAGGCGAGGGCGGCGACCAGGGAGCCAAAGTGCAAATGGCCGCTGGGCGTGGGGGCGAATCGCCCGATATAGGTTGAGGCTGTCATGGGCCGGATACTACTGGAAATTCGGTAAACGCCAGAAACAAAAATGGGGCGTTCGCACGCCCCATTCGTTCAACTCGGCTGGATTACTTGCCGACCTGTTTTTCCTTGATTTCGGCCAAGGTCTTGCAGTCTACGCAAAGGTCTGCGGTAGGGCGGGCTTCCAGGCGACGAATACCGATCTCGACGCCGCAGGATTCGCACCAGCCATATTCTTCTTCCTTGATGAGCTGCAGCGTCTTGTCGATTTTCTTGATCAGCTTGCGCTCGCGATCACGGGCGCGCAGTTCAAGGGCGAACTCTTCTTCCTGGCTGGCACGGTCGGCCGGGTCAGGGAAGTTGGCTGCTTCGTCCTTCATATGGTCAACGGTACGGTCAACCTCCTGCATCAAGTCGTGTTTCCACTTGTTCAGGATCTTGGTGAAGTGCTCGCGCATGGGCTCGCCCATGTACTCTTCACCTTTCTTTTCTACGTAAGGTTCGAAGCCGTTGAGGCCTTGAGTCTGCTGTTGCTTTGCTTGGGTGGACATGAATAGACCGCCTCTCACTCTTCTAATCCATTGCGCAGGATTGCAACGTCACCGACACCTGCCGGCCCTGCGGCTGCAAGCGGGCGAACTTACCAGATAGATTCGGGGTGCGCCACTCCCGGTTGTCGAGGGCCGCCACGCCGGGGTTGCAAACTGCAGTAGCCCGCCATGGCTGGGTATGGGGCGCCTCGGTTGTTGATTTTAGTCGTTTTGCAAGCGCTTGCTGGCTCATCTTGAATGGCCGAGCAGCAATAGAGCATGTTTTACGCCAGGGGTTCGGTAGAATCCTGATTTTGTCCTCACGGTTAAGGAAGGCTAATGGCCCAGCCCTACAGTGCGCGCAGTCGCGCCATCGAACCTTTTCATGTCATGGCGTTGCTGGCGCGAGCCAATGAGCTGCAAGCGGCCGGTCATGATGTGATCCATCTGGAAATCGGCGAACCGGATTTCACCACCGCCGAGCCGATCATCCAGGCCGGCCAGGCGGCGCTGGCCAACGGCAAGACGCGTTACACCGCGGCCCGTGGCCTGCCGGAGTTGCGCGAGGCCATCAGTGGGTTCTATCAGCTGCGCTATGGGCTGAACATAGACCCCGAACGCATCCTGATTACCCCTGGCGGTTCGGGTGCTTTGCTGTTGGCCAGCAGCCTGCTGGTGGACCCAGGCAAACATTGGTTGCTGGCCGACCCAGGTTATCCCTGCAACCGGCACTTCCTGCGGCTGGTGGAGGGGGCGGCCCAGTTGGTGCCGGTGGGCCCCGAGGTACGTTACCAACTGACTGCCGATCTGGTCGCCAAGCACTGGGACCAGGACAGCGTGGGTGCATTGGTAGCCTCTCCGGCCAACCCGACCGGTACGATTCTCACGCGGGATGAATTGGCCGCACTGTCGGGCGCTATCAAGGCGCGTGACGGCCATCTGGTGGTGGATGAGATTTATCATGGCCTCACCTATGGCACCGATGCCGCCAGCGTGCTGGAAGTCGACGACGAGGCCTTCGTCCTAAATAGTTTTTCCAAGTATTTCGGCATGACCGGCTGGCGCCTGGGTTGGCTGGTAGCACCTCCGGCGGCGGTGGGTGAATTGGAGAAATTGGCGCAAAACCTCTACATCAGCGCCCCCAGCATGGCCCAGTACGCCGCGTTGGCCTGTTTCACCCCCCAGACCCTGAATATCCTGGAGGAACGCCGCGCCGAGTTCGGTCGCCGCCGCGACTTTTTGCTGCCCGCTCTGCGCGAGCTGGGTTTCAGGATCGCCGTAGAGCCGGAGGGGGCGTTTTATTTGTACGCCGATATCAGTGCGTTCGGCGGCGATGCCTTCGCGTTTTGCCGACACTTTCTTGAAACCGAGCACGTGGCTTTTACGCCAGGGCTGGATTTTGGTCGCTATCAGGCCGGGCATCACGTGCGCTTTGCCTATACACAAAATCTGGATCGGCTTCAGGAAGCGGTGGAACGAATCGCACGTGGCTTGCGGAGCTGGCAAGCCTGATGCGTTTTCATCCTCCCCTCGAAGAGGCGCGCTTGATTCGCCGCTACAAGCGTTTTCTCACCGATATCGAAACCGTTACCGGCGAGTTGCTGACCATTCACTGCCCGAACACCGGTTCGATGCTCAATTGCATGGTGGAGGGTGGGCAGGTGTGGTTCAGTCGCTCCAATGACTCCAAGCGCAAGTTGCCGGGGACCTGGGAAATCGCCGAGACGCCTCAGGGGCGATTGGCGTGCGTTAACACCGCACGCGCCAACCCGTTGATCGAGGAGGCTTTGCATGCCGGGGTGATCGTTGAGCTCGATGGCTTCACCTCATTGAAGCGCGAAGTGCCGTATGGCCAGGAGAACAGCCGTATCGACTTTCGCCTGGATTACCCCGGCGGCGCGGCCTATGTCGAAGTCAAAAGCGTCACCCTGGGCTTTGACGGTTCCAGCGTCGCCGCTTTCCCTGATGCGGTAACTCAGCGCGGTGCCAAGCATTTGCGGGAGTTGGCGCATCTGGCACGTGACGGCGTGCGTGCGGTACAGCTGTATTGCGTCAATCTTTCCGGCATCGATGCAGTGCGCCCCGCAGTGGAGATCGACGCCGGATACGCCGCCGCCCTGCGGGAGGCCAAGGCTGCGGGCGTTGAGGTACTGGCCTATGGCGTGCGCGTCACCCCCGAGGAAATGTATGTCGAGCGCCGACTGGATGTGCTGTTCGGCGACTAGAGTTGCACCCACAGCCCCTGTTCGTCTTCGCGGCCAGGCAGGGCTGTGAGGCTTTGTCCCGCGCACGGGCCGGCGATGCACTCGCCGCTTTCAATCAGGAACAGCGCACCGTGGGTCGCGCACTGGATTAGGCTGGCGCTGGTGTCGAGAAAACTGTCTGGCTGCCATTCCAGCGGGATGCCACGATGGGGGCAGCGGTTGAGATAGAAGTAGACGATGCCGTCCCGGCGCACGGCCAACAGCCTGGTGCCGTCGATATCAAAACCGAGACTGCTATTGGGCGCCAGGGCGTCGGAGGGGCAGAGAAACTTCATTTCGATCCTTAAGTGCCTTGACGTTCAAATGCAAACAATTATCAAATGCCGGCTTCGCCTGTCAGCTGGTGGGGTGCTCAGTTCGATGTCCGGCAGGGGTTATCTGTCACATCGTTGAGCACTCGGACGGCCCTGCCCTTGGAAGGAAACCTCGTTATGCGCCTGAGTGCCAGTGCTATCGCGCTTGTTGTCGGACTGCTGTTCAACCCTGGGGCGCAAGCCTCTGAACTGCCTCAGCGCTGGGTGAGTGCCGGTGGGGCGCTGTCGGAATGGGTAACAGCCCTGGGCGGTGAGTCGAAGTTGGTGGGCGTGGACACCACCAGCCAGCACCCTGAATCTCTCAAGGCGTTGCCGAGCATTGGCTATCAGCGCCAGTTGTCGGCTGAAGGCATCCTCAGCCTGCGCCCGCAGGTGCTGGTGGGTACCGAGGAAATGGGGCCTCCACCGGTATTGGCGCAAATCCGCAGCGCGGGTGTGCAGGTGGAGATGTTCTCGGCGCAACCGGACTTGCCTACCTTGAAAAGCAATCTTCAGCACTTGGGTGCATTGCTGGGGAATGGGGCCAAGGCTGATGAGTTATTTGCCGGGTATGAGCGGGCACTCGGCCAGCAAAAGGCCACGGTTGCGAAGGCGCAGACCCTGCAAAAGGCGCCCGGTGTCTTAGTGCTGATCGGCAACGCCGGTGGCAAACCGCTGATCGCCGGTAAGGACACGGCCGCCGACTGGATAGTGCGGCAGGCCGGCGGGCATAACCTGGCGACTCACGGCGGCTACAAACCGTTTTCGGTGGAGTCGCTGGCGGGCCTGAGCCCTGCCGTGCTGGTGTTTGCTGATCGTGCACTGACCGGTGACGCGGCGCGGGCGGCCTTGTTCAAGGAGGGTAACCTTATTTTTGTTACAGACAGAATGCTTATGATTCAGTAGCCTAAGCAGGAAATCATTTCCAGTACTGAATGAGTGGTAGGAGCCATGCGGCTACTGTTCACCGATGACAGTTTCGTTCTGCTAACACAGCCTTATAAGGGCATTCCATTCATGCTGGACGGGCAGATGGAGTTGGTTGAGCCAGCAAACGATTACCTAATGTATTTGGCTTTAGAGCGAGGTAAGACCCGAAGCCCCAAGACATGGAGAAATCACGGCGAGGCGCTGTACGACTACTTCTCATGGTTGGAGGCAAACAACCTTGATTGGGCTCTTGTCCCTTGCGTCGGGCAGGTTCGATCCTCCGTAAGTAATCTTGCCGCGTACAGGAATTGGTCAATCACCCTGACAAATCCATCAACGGGGTTAAGGGCCATTAAACCGAGCACGGTGAATCAGCGCCTGACCTGCCTCATGGGTTTTTATAAATGGGCACATAAACAAGCGCTCATTGGCTCAGTGCCTTGGGATGCCTCACCGACATTTGTTGCCGGGAACAATCAGGGCTTCATGAGGCATGCACACGCAGCTAAGACGACAGACGGCGACGACCTGCGCCTGAAGGTTTTCCGCGAGCCACCTAAGCTGCTATCGCTTGATCAATCCAAGCTCCTAATTGAGGCATGCACAACTCGAACGCTCCGATTGATGACGGTGCTAATGCTTCAAACCGGCCTTCGCAATGAAGAGTGCAGGACATTCCCTACCAAATATGTCTTTGACCCGACCGGGCTGGATATACGGAAGCGCATTCGGATTGATCTCGGCCCGTCGGATATGCGGCTGAAAAACTCCAAGCCCAGGACCGTATTCATTAGTTGGCACGTTATGCGAGAGCTTTTCGACTATCTGCGCTTTGGTGAGGGAGCATCCAGGGCCAAGGCTGGTCGCGCTACAGGCAACTCTGGGATTGAGCCTGTTTTTTTGAATCGTAATGGTCATCCTTTCAATGAAAAAGGCTTGAATAATGCCTACAGACTACTTTGGGCCGATAAAAAACCTCGCCTAGCGTTCAGGGTTACTCCGCACATGCTGAGGCACACCTTTGCCACCTTCGAGCTATTCCACCAGTCACAGCGCATGGCCATGGGCCAAGCACTCGCCTGGGTTAGAGATCGTCTCGGCCACAGCAGCGTCCAGACAACCAGTATTTACCTTCACTGCATTGACCTCATGGAAAACTCGGAACTCAATGCCTATCAGGAAGAGTTGGACTTGCTTGGGAGGGGCCATGGCTAGAGCCAGAAAGACTTATGGGATGCAGCCAGAAAACGTCATCCCAATCGCAACAGCAAAGAAACCACCTGACGATATGACGATTTGCGTCGGAACTCGGGCGTTCGACTTCGCCCTGTGGGCATCGGTGCCAGGAGCGGCCGAGCCAGCCACAAGACAATTGCTCTCACGTCAGTTGCATGAGGCCGTCCGCGAAATTCAATCGTCCGGGGTCAGTCAAGCAACCGTATTGAATCTTTGTGCCTCTGGAATGCGCTACTGGTTCAAGTACCTCGATGCCGAATCGAACAAGGGGCGCATCATAGAGCACGTTGCTGACATAACCCCGCGCACAGTAGAGCGCTATACAGAATGGTTGAAGGAGCAGCCCGCAAGAGGCAAGGGAACAATCTCTGTCACATCGGCGCGGGCTATCTACAACGCAACAAAGACAGTATTAATGAACCGTGTTCGCGCCGGGCAACTCGGGATTGGCGTTTTTCCCCAAATCCCGTTTCCGAATGCAGACCGAGCGTATGTTGGTCATCAGGCATTTACGCAGGGCGAGATTGAACGCCTGCTGGTGGCGCTCCTGAAGGATTTAGACGTGATCCGCTCTGGCAATTTACCCGGAGGAAGCGAGGCAGCTGCTATGACGGTCTACCTTTTGCTGATCGCGGCCAGAAGTGGTCGCAATCTCACGCCACTGCTGGAGATGAGCAGAGACGCGATTACCGATCACCCTCTTAAGCCAGATTTGGGCGTGCTCCAAGTATATAAGCGTCGAGGCTTCAAAATTCACCGGCAAGCTTTTCGCTACCATTCCAGCGATGATGAGTCCGCGTCCGTACCAAGCGATGTAGTCACTTTGTATAGGGAGGCGCTAGCCCGATCGGCGCCGCTGTTAGAACTCGCGCCGAAGACCTTGCAAGATCGCCTCTGGATTTACCGTGCTAGGGATATAGGGGTGACCGCTCTCAACGCCTCAAATATTTCCCAGCAAACCCTTGCACTAGTGGCTAGGCATCAAATTTTTAGTGATAGAAAGGCGTCGAACGGAAAGTCAGAATTACTCAAGGTCAATGTATCGAGGCTACGAAAAACCTTTGCCACGCGAATATGGCAATTGACCAGTGGCAACCTGTTCAAGACAGCTCAACTCTTGGGTAACAGTCCGCGCATGACTGATAGCCACTACCTGGCTGTCACGCCTGAGATGGAGCGGAATCACAAGTTTGTTGGGCGAATTCTCGAAGGTGTCATGACCGGAATGGTGAGTGAACAGAGCTTTCGCGATGACTTGTCAGCTCAACTATCCATGGAGCCCGAAAAAGTTGATCTGTTGCTGAGTGGAGCTCTAAATACTGGCGTTGCGCGCTGCTCAGACCCGATCAACGGCCGTTTTGCACCAAGAAACGGCACCACCAATTGCCAGCGTTTTCTCCATTGCTTCCGTTGCCCAAATCAGGTCGTGATCGAATCAGATCTGTACCGTCTTTTCAGCTTTTACTGGCTCCTAATTAAAGAGCGTGAGCTACTTGGTAAATCGCGTTGGAAATCTGTCTATGCGTGGGTAATCCGTGCTATCGACAACGACATAACTCCCCGTTTTGATCCAGTTGTAGTAGAGCGCGAAAGATGCCGAGCCCTCGATACCCCTCATCCAATGTGGCGCGATAGGGCTTTGCTGGGGGGTGATGAATGAATGCTGCTAAAGCAACTGTAACGAGGCCTCCGTGTGCAGTTCTGCGGAGCATCGCTGTTGATAATCGCCACGGCCTAGCCGTGACATACATCGCCGGTGAGGACGGTAAACCATTCCCACTTTCGATGTATCAGGACATTCTTTGGGATTTTTCTCCGTACGTCCTTAACAAAAACTCATCAAACCTTTTTATTAATTTCGCTTGCCAGCTTTCTGATGACTCGAGTATTCAGGACGAAGCACAGAGTGATTTACTGGCAGCCGCTAAATCTTTTATATACACCCGCTGGCTTGCAAAGTCGCCGCTATCAACAAAGTACATAAAAGTGGGGACGCTGATTTCGTGCTGGACGAACCTGAAACCGCTTCTCCGCTGGATGTACGCACAATCTATTACGGGTTTCGACAAATTAACCCCTGCGAGGTGTGCTGCGTATGCATCCTATGTAAACGCAGATAAGTCTATTAAGCAGAGACAAAAGGTTGCTCGCTTAGAAGTCCTCGAATTAATTTACGCTTTTAGGGGGCGTCTGCCCAAGCCAATGAATGAGCACCCATGGCCAGAGGAGACTGCATTCAGTCTTGCAGGGGCTCGACGTACAGATGGCATGTATGATGCCAGGACAGAAATCATTCCAAAGCGGATATATGCTGAGCTTGGACGAAAATCAATAGAGTTCATGGAGCGTGAATCAGAGAGGATTTTGCATGTCTGGAATACTTTCCATTCGTTTTATTCAAATGAGATAGAGCTTGCTGAATACCATGCAAGTGTGCGACTGAAAGCAGGTGCTAAGGGAGAGCACCAGACCCATGAAACCGTCTCTTATGATATTGCGAGAGCAAGGGCACTTTCAAAAACCCAGTATTTGCTTGACCTGAATGGACTGCGCTATCTTACCGATCTTGATGATGAGGTCCGATTTCTTCGCACTTGCTGCTACATCATCATAGCGATGTTTAGCGGTATGCGGGATTCCGAAATTATTTCATTGAAAGACAACTGCTTTGAACGCTCATGCGATATGGATGGCGAAGAGTATTGCTGGGTTCATGGGTTCACATACAAACTTGAAGAGCAGCCAAAGCCTGCAAAGTGGATGGTTCCACCTGTCGTCGAAAGGGCTATCAATGTGGCTCTCGAGGTGCGGAAGCCTTTGGTACCTTATATCGGAAAAAGAAAAGCTTATCTTACCGAAGTGGCCAGAGACGAAATGGTGAAGTCAAAAATCAGCAATGACGCTGTGCTTTTGGAGAATAGCCTTTTTCTTGGTTGGAGAGCACTTGGCACGAGACCTGAATTTCTACAGAACGTACTAACAAATAAATTGCTCAAAAAGGTGGTTGAGCGTTTTGAGTTGGTCGTGTCGAGTGATGATATGTCTGAGGTCATTGATCGCGCTGCGATAGTCCCTGGGGAGCTGTGGCCGCTCGCAACCCACCAGTTCCGGAGAACATTTGCTGTTTTTGTTGCTAGGAACGTACTTGGTGATGTTCGGTATCTACGACACCATTTTAAACATTGGTCAATGGACATGACTCTGCACTACGCAAAAGACCCGCTGTTTGATGACACCCTTTTTGAATCCGTACTATCAAAAAGAGATGAGCTTCAGGTCAGTATCATATCCGGCTGGCTTGTTCCAAGTCAGAATCTCTCTGGCGGCAGGGCCGACCATATCGTGCGTTTCAGAGGGAGATCCGAAGTGAAGGCGGCCAAAGATCCTAAAGCTTTGGTTAGGGCCGTGGGTGAAGGTGTTTTTATTCGTGGCACCGGCCACTCTTGGTGTCTCGCGACGACCAAGGGATGCGGCGGCGAAGGGCTTTACGATGCAATTCGTTGCGCAGGTTGCGGCGAGGGTGTCATTGACCAGGGACACTTGGTGATCTGGCGGCGGATTAGAGATCAGCAGGCTGAGGTGCTCGCATGGCCTGATCTTGGCGATCCGGCCTGGGAGCGAGCCACAAGGCACCTGCGGGAGGCAGAACGTGTGCTAGGCGAGCTTGGACACCCTGTGGAGGCATATCCCCTGCCAGTGCGTCCATCGAGTCTTATACCAGCAGTAGAGGCGATATAAGTATGGGAAGCGACCAAACCAGGCGTGCAATTGAGTTGGCGATCTCAAGAATCACCAAGGGGCGTCCCAAACACGTTCAATCGAGTCGTAAACTAAGTATCGCCTCGGTTGCCGAAGAGGCTGGCATAAGCAATGCCACGATCCATAACCGTTACCCCGACCTTGCTGAGCTGATTCGTCAGAAGACCAATAAGGAGTCGCGGCAAAAGCTCGTCCAGAAGGAGAAAGCCCTTCATGGGGCTGATCTTTTGATCAAGGAACTACGTGACGCGCTGGCTGAGCGAGATGCGGATCTGAAGAAGATCGCCATCGTGAATCTGCGGCTTAGCACGGAGAAAAAGGCACTTCAGGAGCAAAATGTACTGCTTGTCAAAGAGAACGAACAACTGGAGGGCGTGAATCGAGAACTGCTGTCCAAGATCAACAGTCCCAGAGTCCAGGTGCAGTCAATTCGATGACTGCCTGGGCAGGGTGGCTCCATCGAGAGGGTACCGTGACGCTTCGGGGGCTCGACATCCATCTTTCGGTAAAGAGCTTGCCCTGGCAAGTTTAGGCGCGCCAAGGTCCTCGCTGGGCTGACCATCTCATTAAGTGCGGGTATCGCTGGCGTATTCGGTCACAAGATTGGCGCATTCGGGCGATCTTTCCAGGGGTAGAGCCCTTATCTTTATTTTGATGTCGTCAACCAGAAATCTTTTTAAATCGCTCTAGCTATCAAAAATTATTATTCACCCTTTTTGATAACTATTCGTTTTACGTCAGCGTCTACGGAGTGCTCAATTTGTCCTCGTCCGCAGAACTATGGACAAGCATTCCGAGCAGTCAATGTTCGTGCGAACTTTAGGAAATTCCCTACATAAATTCTTTTATCCGCTTGCTAGCGTGATCGGGGTTTTAAGTTTGCTCCGGCCACGTCTGGCCAGAGAGCCTGTGTTGTCTTCTCTCTCAGCTTAAGGATAAGCGTATGTTCGCGCCTGCCAATACTGCGCACTTCGCGTTACTCATTCCCGCTGTTCGCAATGATTTCAAGGTGCTGGCCTTTAAGGGCACTGAAGCCATCAGCAGCTTGTATGCGATCCAGGTTGAACTGGTCAGTGAGTCCCCTGATTTCGATCTAGAAAGCCTGCTCAGTCAGTCAGCATTCCTTCAGTTCGGCCTGAATGGCGAAGGTATTCATGGACGCATCGAGGATGTGTTGGTGGGGGACGCCGGTACACGCCTGACCCGCTACCACCTGACTTTGGTGCCCGCGCTGCACTATTTGCAGTTCAGCCATAACCAGCGGATTTTTCAGCATCTGACGGCGCCGCAAATCATCGCCCAAGTACTCAAAGGCCACGGCATCCTGGCCGATGCCTATACCTTCCATGTCAGCAGCAGTCCCGAGCGCGAATACTGCACGCAGTATGGGGAATCCGATTACGAGTATGTCCAGCGGTTGTGCAGCGAGGACGGGATGTCGTGGCACCACCAACACGATCAGGATGGTCATCATCTGGTATTTACTGACGATCAGACCTATTTCCCCAAGTTGGGCGAAACACCGTATCAGCAAGGTTCTGGCCTGGCGGCGGATCACCCGGTCATCAGCCAGTTCTCTATGCGCTTCAGCACCCGAACCAGCACGACCACGCGACGGGCCTATGATCTAAAACGCCCGAGCCTGTTGCTGGAAAGCCAATTCAGTGCCGAGTTCACTCCGGCACTCGAAGACTACCGCTATCCCGTGTTGATCGAGAATGAAAAGCTCGGCAAACAGTTTGCCCGACAAGCCCTTGAGCGGCACCGTGCCGACTACCAGTTGGCCGAGGGCAAAAGCGACCAGCCGAACCTGCGCAGCGGTCACTTCTTCGACCTGACCGAGCATCCGCGTCAACAATGCAACGACCTGTGGTTGTTGCTCAGCGTGACGCACTCGGGCAAGCAACCGCAGGCGCTAGAGGAAGCGATCACCAGTGACGTCAACCCCGAAGACGGCTTTACTCAAGGCTACCGCAATACCTTCAGTGCGATTCCTTGGGATGTGTTCTACCGTCCGCCGTTGGTGGCGCGCAAATCGATGTTGGTCAGCCAGACCGCCCGTGTCACCGGGCCGGTAGGAGAGGAAATCTTCTGCGATGAGTACGGGCGAGTTAAGGTCGAGTTCCATTGGGATCGCGCCGAACTGGGCAGCGACAAGAGCAGTTGCTGGCTGCGCGTATCGTCCAGTTGGGCAGGCGAGAACTTCGGTGCGGTGACCATCCCGCGCATCGGCATGGAAGTGGTGGTGACCTACCTGGAAGGCAATCCTGACCAGCCGTTAATCACGGGGTGCGTGCCTAACAAGGTCATGCCGGTGCCGTACCCATTGCCCGCGCACCAAACTAAAACCGTGTTGCGCAGCCACAGCTCGCCGCGCAGTGGCGGTTACAACGAACTGTCGATTGAAGACCGGGCGGGGCAGGAAAAAATCTACCTGCGTGCCCAGCGCGATATCGAGCAATTAGTCCTCAATGACAGTGACGCCAAGATTGGTAACGACCGCCGCGAACAGATCACCCGCGACAGCCACAGCCTGATTGGCAATGACCGATCAGAACAGGTCGATAAGAACAGTTCCAGCCTGATCAAGGGTGACGAACTGCATAACACCGAAGGCCTGCGCAACACCCTGATTGGTGGCGACGAGGTGATCTCGATTATCGGCAATAGCAGCACCACGGCCGGTGGCACGCTGGTGATTCAGGCTGGATCTCAAGCCCATGTCACCGCGACCAATGTGGTGATCGATGCGGGCATGAGCCTGACGCTTGAGGCAGGTGGACAGTTCATTGTGATCAACTCAGGGGGCATTTTCAGCAGCGTACCCATTGTTCAAGGTGGCGCGCCCATCGCAGGGATCCCTGCGCAGCAGGCCCTTTCGGTTTTACCCATGGTCGCCGAGGCGTTGGTTGCTCCGTCACTGGTCACGCAAACATCGGCGTTGATTCAGGCCGCACGTCACGCCGCACCGGTCTGTGCGGTGTGTCAAAAACTTGCGGAGTTGACTGCATGAATCAGGCTTATCTACTGCTGGATGGTGCTCAGATCGACAACCTGTCCGAGCGCCTGCTGGATCAGGGGAAAAATACTAAGTTTCAGTCGCTGTATCAGCACACTGCCTACAACGAGTTGGCGGATATTGGCCCGATACTGGTGTCGGTTTTTCCCGGCAGCCCATTGGCCCGCATCTTTGCACAGGAGTGGAGTGCAACGGCGGGTATCTGGTTGGAGTCAGAAGCCGGTGAAGACGTTGTATTTCAGCACCTGCGCAGCCTGATTCACGCCCGCGTAGAGGGCGATGCCACGGTCCTTTTTCGTTACTACGACCCCCGTATCATGCGTTTGTGGCTGACAGGTCTGGAGCCCCAGGCGCGTGATCGATTGATGGGGCCAATCCGACTTATTTTGCTTCCGGAATTGGCTCACAGCTCCGGATTTATTCGTCAGGAAAACCCTGAGCAGCCCGTCGCGCAGTATACGGAAAAGCCTTGGTTATGCCTTACCCCAGAACAACTGGCTCAGTTGAGCGAAGCCAAGCGGCTACGTCTTGCCCAGCAGTTGATCGAACATTGTCAGCAGCACTTCCCTCAATGCCTGCAAGGATTGGATCACGCCGCACAGCAGCAGTGGGTCACAACCTGTCAGCTCAGCGCTGAACGGCAAGGCTACGGTGCCGCCGATGAAGTCACCCGCTGGGCCAGCTTTCACGCCTTACTAGGCAATGACTTTCCGGACGCTCCCGGCCATGCCGTTTACCGACAGATTCTCAGCGAACCTGGGATTTTACCTGAGCAACGCCTGGACAACCTGAGTGCTGAACTAGAGCGTCAGCAGCTCACCGATAAGGAATTCTCCGCATGAGCGCAGAAAAACTGGCCATGGTTGATCGGTTGGCTCAGGCTAACCGGGCCGCCAAGGCGATGCCCCACGAAGATATCAACAGTTCAATTACGCCATGCCCAGCCCACCAACCCGACATATTCGTAGTGCCCGTGCGGTATGCGCTGGCGGAAGAAAAAGCCATCCACTCCTGCTGTGCGCCCGGCGCTACCACCCAGAGCCACCCTATGGCGGCACGCCGCCTGCGGGGAGGTTTTCTGTACTTGTGGCAAGACAACGGTCCTCTCAAGCGCTATGCAATCGGGCCGAATGGTTTGCTGAGTGAGCAGGCGCTGGAAGCCGATGCCACCGTTGTGCTGGATGGCACCCTGACAGGTCTGGCCCTGAAGAAAATCTATGACGCCTGGATGCTCTATAGCGAGTTTCCACTGAATCCGGAACACTGCAAGGCGCTGAGCGACAGCAGCGCCAAACGCAGTGCGCACATGCGCCACGTCGCCTTGCGCACCGTGGCCAACGAGCTACAAGCGCCTCATTGCCCACCGCTGGTCAAAGCCGATCAGGTCATGGCCGAACTCATCCCGGCCATCTATGCCCGGTCGATGAAGGCTGACCAACAACGGGGCGGTGATGATACGGATGCACTGGGTGCGACCGCGGTGAAAGACCCAACGACCCCGAACATCAATGCCTACACCGAAGCGATGCACCGTTCTCGTGAACGGGAAAAGGTCATCGCCCAACACCCCGACGCCAGCGATGAGCCTCCGGGCGAGTGGAGTGCCGAACGGTGGGAGGGTCAGAGCACTCAGGATTGGCTGGAAACCGCCAAAGCGCAGGCCAAAGATTTGTTCCCTGTCTTCGCGTGCCTGGATGATGACTTGGGTGTACTGCGCGATATCAACCACGAGCAAGAATGGGTGGAAGCGCGCCACGAACAATGGATCGGTGACAACAATCTGCGCCTGAGTATCGGCGGGTTTGTTCGCAGCCTGATCAGCGAAGATGGGGCTGAACTGGCGGGCACTCTCAGCTATCGCTACAAAGGCCGGGACATCACCCTTACGCCTGAGCAGGGTAAGGTCATGCTGGATGCTCAGCACAAACTGGATGATGCGCTCAAGGATGAAACCCAGGCCCGTCAATACGGCGGTCAGCCGAGCGCGAGCGAAGCCTCCGCCCGTGATGCGCGAATTGCCAGTATCGTTGCGCCCGTACGGGCCTTTATTCCGGCTGATTTGTACAACGAGGCAGAGTTCGTGGTACGTGAGTACCGTGCCGAAAAGCAGGCTAACGTCGACAACGATTTCCTCAGTGTCAAGGTCGGCGAGTATATCGATCTGACCGCGATGAACACCTGGCTCGATACCACCGCGCCAGCGCATTTCCAACACATCGAACAACGCCATAAAGCATTGTTTACCGACCGAGGCGTGTACCTCAAGCGTTCAGTCAGCGGCACCTGGTTTGTCGATTACTATGACCTGGACACTCGGCACTGGTTAACCGAACTGGCCACCGGTTGCCTGACCGCCCAATGCATTCGAGCCCAGGGCGCCGAACAATACGCCGACTACGTACGGGCAGCTGATGGCGGCGCACTGACACAATTGTTCCGCGCCTGGACGCCCTCGCTCGATGCGGGCATTAACAACACCACTCGCCTGGGCGAGCTGATGGCCGCACTGGCGTCGGAAAACATCACCGCGACCCATCAGGCACTTGCGCCACTGGCCGCGCCGATTCTGGACGACCTCGCTAGCATGGCCCGAGACGCCCATGGCGCATGGAGCGTGCTGGTCAACCGTCTGGCTGCGTCGTTGCTGTTGCTCAAAGGCGGTAAAACCTTCAGCAGTGCCTGGCTGGGCGTCTTCGTTGCTGCTCGTCTGGGCAGCGAGGCCCGTTCACAGTCTGTAAGCGAGGGTGGCACTCAAGTCTGGAAATTACTGGGCCAACAAGCGGAAGGGCTGACCCAATGGGCCCGCACCACGGGGGATGCCATCGGTGCCGGGCATGTGAAAGGCATCGTGAACTCCTCCTTTGTGACCAACAGCGGTGGCGTGGTGCCGTTGGCGGCCTTGCTGCTGAATACGCTCAATGCGGATAACTACTTGAGTCAAGCCGGAGCCGTGGAGGGGGTCGACAGCCAGCGCGTCAACGATACAGTTTCCGCAACGTTGTATGCTGCCGCCGCGCTCACCGCAGTGATTGATAATCAGGTGCGGCAGGGGTTGGGGAAGGATCGATTTCTGATTCGCTCAGCGGCGGCCCCAACCCTCACCCTGTTTGGTGGGGTGATTGGGCTTCTATCTACGGGTGCCGCATTATCAGAATTTAAATCCCTGCAAAAACAACTAGAAAGCGCTCAAACGCACATCGACCCGTGGCTGACGATGCGCCAGACCGTGGTCGCCGGGCAGGTCGCCGCCTATGGCGCCCAAGCACTACTAGGGGTCGGTCAGACGGCGAGAGCCTTGGCGGGCCTAGTGGAAGTGGAAGCGGCGATCATGCGCTATTCGATGTGCATGGGGCCGCTCAACTGGATCATGTTCGTGCTGGGCGTGCTGTACTTTGTTACTTGGTTTTTTCAGCAAACCCCACTGCAAAACTTCCTCAACTATTGCTGCTGGTCAAAAGCCCGAGCTGGCAATCTAGAGCCTATTGCGGCCAAAGCACAGCAAGACGAACTCAACCAACTGTACGGCATCCTGTATACCCCCCGCGTCAGCGCAGAAAGCAGCTCGGTGATGGTCGGTTCCAGTGGTCCTTCCGGGCTAGCCTCCCAGAGCGTCATCAATGCCCTGACCATCGACTTGCCCGGCGCCGAACCTGGCAGTGTCTATCTGGAACTGAGCCTAATCGGCGATCCGATCGACACTCAGGCGTCTCGCGACCTGATCAAAAACAGCCCGTACTCCGCCTATAAACCACCTCGCCCATGGCGGGATATGGCACCTCACTGGCTGCCCGGTAGCACCTGTCGCTGGATCCCAGCCAACGAAGGCCAAGGTTTACGCCTGAGCGGGCCCTTCAGGTCAGTGCAGGGTGTCCTTAGCACACCACCCAGCACGGTCTCCCTGCGCTTGCGGTATCGCACGCCATTGACCGCGCTGCTGGGCGCCCGCAACTTCATCGGCGGCGAACGCGGTGTGGCCTTTACCGTGAGTGGCAGTGGGGACGTGATTGCCCTGCGGGACGATCCGACACCGGAACTGGATCGTGTGCCAAGCTACCCGCTCGACAGTGAGCGTTCATGCTCTATTTACCTGCAACCTAAGGACAGCGCATGAGTACGCCACCGGCGGGCACCACGAAAAAACGGATGTTTTCGCGCAATGACTACTTGGCGCCGTTACCCATTCCCACCGGTGAAAAACCCTCGGACGTGCTCAACACCATTTGGCGCAAGAACGAGGTATTTCTCGATATCGGTAATTACAGCATCGGCTCAGCAGTTATGGTGATTTGGCCTAGTATAATGACAGTATTAGCCATGTCTTACTTTACCCGAAATCTTAACTCTGACTTCAGCCAAGATATTTTGATCTTGGGCTCAATTATTATGCTTCTTCCTATCTGGTTTGTTATCCAAGGTTTATTTCGCGAGGTGCCGTTGCCGGTGCGTTTTAATCGGCAACGCCGCGAAGTGTGTGTGCCACGAGAGGATGGCGAGTACTGGATTGTCCCCTGGGAAAGCGTGACGGCGGCGGCCACGCAGCAGTCGTCGGTGAGTCAGGCGGGTAAAGCTACGATGGGCTTATTGATTGTTGGCTTTGAGAACCCTGACCCGCAGGCCAAGGAGGATAACAAGCATTTTTGGTTCGGGTTTAACTGTGGTGGCGGCACCACGGCCATGGCGTTGTGGGAGTGCATGCGTAGCTATATGGAGATTGGGCCGGACGCTGTTGAAGATCAGACGGCACGCTTCGACAGATCTAAAGGAATATGGGCTACCTACCTGGACGACCTTATCAAGGCTGCGAAGTTGAGAGGCTGGTTAATAACTGCTTTGTGGGAAGGCTTCTGCGGGATTTTTATTTTTAATACGCTACTGATAGATGTCCTTGAACGCTGGAAACTGAACCCGCCGCCTGATCTGCTTTACCCCGACATCATCGAATGGTCAAGGCCGCTACCACCCGAGCAATGGGCCAAGCGATCACCGGAGTTGGAGGACGCCATCGCAAAACGTGAAGCGGAACTGGCCGTGTAACCTAAGGACCGCGCATGAGTACGCCACCGGCAGGGCTAAAGAACGGGGTTGATCAAGTGAACTTCTATCTTTCTTTGCCGGACAGCACTTTCTTATATTTAAGATGGCGGTATTTTGCCGCGCAGAAAAGAACAACAAATAAGGAATAACAATGTTGCTACTAACTTGCAAGCCAGGCGAGAAATTCCGTTTGGGTGAGGAAATAATAGTCAGTTTGATGGACGTCCAAGGCAAACATGTTCGTTTGGGTTTCACAGCTCCGAAAGAAACCGCGATACATCGCCATGAGTACTACCAAAAGCTTCAGAACCAGATTCGTCGTTGACTCGAAACAGCAGTGAATGAGGCTGCGACGAACATCTGCCGGCTGTAGGCCAGACGAAAGTGCGCCACCTTGATGGTTTGTGGCACACAATCAATCTCGACGTGCTCGTGGCTCCAGTCGAACTGACAGGCATCGCCGGAGGCGAACACAAGAGCTAGCTTGGTGTTGAGCTGCCGGACTTTTGCAGCCTTCATACTGGAAAGTTGATTTTCTATTCCTAACCCATGGCCACTGGCAGCGCGGTGTCCGCGTTTCTGTGGGCCGGGAAGAAACCATGATCCCAACTCGCTTGATACCGCCCCTGTCGGGGCAAGATGAGTTACCAGACTACGATGTATGTTTGCCGGTCAATCTGCGTCCTGTGGCGGATATGTTCATCCGCCATCTGCATGAGCTGCCCTATCAGCAGCATCGATGCTGCCCGCACTGCAACAGTTCCAATGTGTATTTCTCAAAAGGTGTGCAACCAGGATTTCGCCTGCCGACTTATAGATGCCGTTCCTGCCGTAAGGGCTATAACAGCTTGACCGGAACGCCGTTTGCCCGACTGGAACATATGCACCTGTGGTCAACCTTTGCGGTTTACCTGCTGGCAGGTTGGCCCGGCCCAACTGCTGCACCGCTCATTGGCATTTCCTGTAACGCGTTTTATCGCTGGGTACGTGCGGCCAGGGAGGTTATGGCGCAGGAGTTCCCTGAGTTGCATCAGTGGTGGTCCGCCCGGCAGGATCGCCAAAATCTGCAACCGGCTGAGCAAATAGATAGTCAGCGGCAGGCGGTCATTGGCTGGCTCAAAAGCATGTTGACGATCCAAACGGCGACTTGCCCAAACTGCGGCTCGACGAATACCCGACTTGTCGAGAAAAGTCGGCCTCGACCGACGTTTCAATGTTGGCGACGTCAATGTCCGAGCACTTTTTCTCTGTTAGCGGGCACAGCTTTAGCGCACTTGGGCCACCCGGAACTCTGGGTGGAATTCCTTCAAGGGGTCTTGGATGGTCTGGGGGGGTATGACCTGAAGCGGCGTAGTGGGCTTTGTCTAAGAACGAGCATTCAATGGCGGCGGCGGTTTTTGTTGCTGATTGAGGAACAGGGGTACGTTGAGTTGCTTCAGTGGATCAAATGGATACGTAGTCGTCGCCACAAAGAGGCGATGCAACTTTCCCGCGAAGGGCTACGCCTGGACATGGCCAAGCGTTCTGTCTACCTGCAAGCGGGTTGTTGATATTGTGGAGTGATTTTTTTCGTCCTAAAATGGGGCGATTTTGTAACAGAAACTCAGTTACATAACCCTCGGCCTAGTATTTATGGGCTTGCAAGGCGAGTAACACTAAATTTTGATTACCTTTTTCACGGAAAATCCGATTCTGGCATCCACGCCGGCGGCCAAGGACGGCCGGGTGTTTGAGTTGGACCCGACGTTGCTGGTTGGGGGACTGGGGCCGCGATTGCCGCAAAGTCTTGTGAAGCTGTCTGCCGAATTTTACCCGGCCCAGGTTGATGCCGCCCCATGAGCACCTTGGTTAAACCGCGAGCGCTGTTTATCGGGCTGGCGTTGCTATGTCTCCTGGCGATCTGGCTTTCTTTGGCCCTGGGGCCGGTGAGCCTGCCGTTACTGGACACCCTCCGGGCGGCGCTGAGATTGATGGGGCTGCCGATTCCATCACAGGGGCTGGAGCAGGCTGAGCTGATCCTGGGGCAGATTCGTTTGCCGCGTACCTTGCTGGGCTTGGCCGTCGGCGGTGTGTTGGCATTATCGGGCGTGGCCATGCAGGGGTTGTTTCGCAACCCGTTGGCCGATCCTGGTTTGGTGGGGGTTTCCAGTGGTGCCGCACTGGGGGCTGCGGTGGCGATTGTCGGCGGTTCGTTTTTTGGCGGTTTGCCGGATGCATTCGGGCCGTACCTGTTGTCACTGTGTGCGTTCCTGGGTGGCCTGGGGGTGACCGCGCTGGTCTATCGGCTGGGGCGGCGCAATGGGCAGACCCATGTCGCGACGATGCTGCTAGCCGGCATAGCCCTGACGGCCCTTGCCAGTTCGGCGGTGGGATTGTTTACCTACCTGGCGGATGACGCCACCTTGCGCACCCTGACTTTCTGGAACCTGGGCAGTCTCAATGGCGCCAGCTATTCGCGGTTGTGGCCTTTGCTGCTGGTTGCTGCCGGAGTGGCGCTGTGGCTGCCGCGCCGGGCCAAAGCGTTGAATGCACTGCTGCTCGGCGAGTCTGAAGCGAGTCACCTTGGTATCGATGTTGAAATGCTCAAGCGTGAGTTGGTGTTTTGCACCGCGTTAGGTGTAGGCGCTGCAGTGGCGGCTGCGGGAATGATTGGATTTGTGGGGTTGGTGGTACCGCATCTGGTACGCCTGCTGGCGGGACCTGACCATCGGGTGCTATTGCCGGCGTCGATATTGGCGGGCGCGAGCCTGTTGCTGTTCGCCGACCTGGTCGCACGCCTTGCGTTGGCGCCTGCTGAACTGCCGATCGGTATCGTGACTGCGTTTATTGGCGCGCCGTTTTTTCTTTACCTGTTGTTACGAGGGCGTGCCTGATGCTGCGTGTGGAAGACCTGCACATCCGTCGTGGTCGCAAAACCGTGTTGGCAGATGTCACCTTGGACCTGTTGCCGGGCCAAGTACTCGGTGTGCTCGGTCCCAATGGCGCGGGCAAGAGCACGTTGCTAGGGGCGTTCTGCGGTGAGCTGCTTGCGAACCAGGGCAAGGTGTGGCTGGGCCAGCAGGAACTCAAAGATTGGAGCGGATCGCAGCGGGCTCAGCGACTGGCGGTTTTACCCCAAACATCGACCCTGGACTTCGCCTTTCGTGTGGAAGAAGTCGTCGGTATGGGCCGCTTACCCCATCAGACTGGTCGAGTGCGCGATGACGAGATTATCGATGCGGCGCTGCAGGCCGCGGATGTCGGGCACTTGAGCGGTCGCAGCTACTTGGCATTGTCCGGCGGTGAGCGTCAGCGTGTACATCTGGCGCGGGTACTGGCGCAGTTGTGGCCCGGTGAAGCGGGGCAGACGTTATTGCTGGATGAGCCGACGTCGATGCTCGATCCCTTGCATCAACACACGATGTTGCAGGCTATTCGTACCTTTGCCGACCATGGTGCGGCGGTGCTGGTGATTCTTCACGACCTGAATCTGGCGGCTCGTTACTGTGATCGAATCCTGCTGCTGGAGGGCGGGCGCCCGCATGTCCTGGGCTCTGCGGCTCAGGTCATGCAACCTGAACCGCTCAAAGCCGTATTTGGCTTGGATGTTTTGGTACAGCCGCATCCTGAGCGCGGGCATCCGTTGATCATTGCGCGCTGAACGTTATCGCGGGCAAAAAAAGACCCGGCAAGAGCCGGGTCAAATAACCGTGATTAGCCTGATGAGGAGATAAACTGAGAGTCCGAACCAAGGGGCTTTCAGTTATCGGCTGATCTCGCGACCAGTTGTGATAATCATAACGATTCTCATTTGTGAGTCAACAGCTGTTTTGCCATGCTCCTGGGTTTTCCTCAAACGTCTGTTTGAAATGCCCGTGATCATTGGGCGGTTCGGCTTGATTTAATTTTTCTGGCGCGCCGAGATAGCGTCGAGCTGGCGGTTCAATGCCTCCTTTCGTTCGGCAGGGATGTCGTTCCAGTGCACGTCCATCAATGCTCCCTCGATTGCATATAGCAACACTTTCGATGCGCGGAACCCACGAGTCCGCACAGCCCGGTAGGCATCGACCGCTCCCAGGCGGCGTAAGTCGGATGCGCTGTGGATGCCCACCGCATGCAACCACTGCGCTGACGTCTTGCCGAGGTTTTTTAGGTGTTGCAGCTCATCGTTCATCAAGCCTCCTTGCGACGGCCGAATGGTGCGGTGGGTATCGTGACCAGGCAGACCTGAACAGGAGTGTAGCGCTCAGTAGGAAAAGTGTAGTTCTTTGGTCAGGAACGGCTTAAAAGCTTATAAGAATGGCGCGGGGATTTTGACGGCGGGCAGGCAAAGGTGCCCGGTACGCTTGTGCATACCGGGGGGCGGATGAGCGATGTTTACTTGGTGCGGTAGCGTAGGCGAGTTCCGAAATTGACTGACATGAGAATCTCGTCGGCCGTCAATTCAGGCGGAAAGTAGGTACCTGAGATCTGCGCATGGGCCAGGCTGGCACCGTCCAGCGAGCAAGCGCGCAAGTCCAGGCCACGTAAGTCGGCGGAGCGGAAATACGCGTCGGTAAAATCCACACCCGCGGCATTGAGGTCACGCAGGTCCAGCCCGCGGAAGTCGCCACCACGCATGTCGATAACGCCGTCTTTGGGGCGTTCTTGGTTGAAACCACGGATATCGTCTTTGTGCAGGAGCGCGTAAAGCGGTGTATCAAGAAGCTTGGGCTGACTCATGAAGGCGACTCCCGTTAGATTTATGACGCCATTATAGTGCCACTATTTCATGGCCGCTCGCCGAATACAGCGACACGGCCAAGAAATTTTTCTTACAGGCCTGGCAGATTCTGACGAATATGCGCCACTAAGGCATCGAGTGTCCCGCTTTCGTTGGTTTCGACACGTTTGCTGAGGAGCAACTCTCCAGTGGTCAGCGGTTCTCGATTTGCCTGTTGTTCTTCGATAACGCTCAGTGTTGCGTCGGAAGGATCGTTTTTGTCAGCCTGACGCTGCGCCAACCAACTGGCAATAACCGCTTGCGGCGCATTGCAATCCAGGATCAGGAAGGGAGCGCCGGTAGCTTCGGCAACCTTGGCGGCGGCATCACGTTGTTCGCGTTTCAGAAAGGTGGCATCCAGCACCACGGGGAAGCCGGCGCGCAGTACGGTATCGGCGATTTCATTCAGGCGTGCGTAGGTGGCAACGCTGGCGTCCGCAGCATAGATGCCGGCCTGTGGTGTGTTTTCCACTTGCTGTTCGCCGAACAGGCGCTTGCGCTCCACATCCGAGCGCAGGCGTATGGCGCCCAATGCTTCCACCAGGCGCATGGCGACATTGCTTTTGCCTACCGCCGACACGCCATGGGTGATCGCCAGGAAGCGCGATGGAATAGTGCTGTAGCTTTCCGCCAGGTTGGCGTAGTTGCGGTACTGGCGCAGGGTAGTGGCGCGTTGCACGGGACTTGCCTCGCTCGGCATGCTGAACAGCGAGACCTTGGCGCGGACCAGCGCGCGATAGGCTTTGTAGAAATTCAGTAATTCGAGGCCTCGGTAGTCTCCCGTCAGTTCCAGGTACTGGCTGATAAAACGCCGTGCGAGGGACTTGAGTCCACGGTCTTCCAAGTCCATGGCCAGAAAGGCGGTGTCGGCATACACATCGGTGAAGCGGAAAGGTTCGTTGAACTCGATGCAGTCGAAGATCACCACATGGCCATCAATCAAGGTGGCATTGCCCAAGTGGATATCCCCATGGCATTCGCGAGTGAAACCCTCCAACTTGCGCTGCGCCAGCAACGGCTTGAGACGCTCGAAGCTGCTTTCGGCCCAGGCTTGCAGGGCTTCAAGCTGAGCCAGGTCGGCCTTGTCGCTGAGGAACGGGCGGATCTGCTCGAAGTTCTGCCGTACCGGGGCCATCACCTCATCCGGGGTGCCGGCCGGGTGATCTTGCGGTACTTTCGGTGCGGTGAGGTGGAAATGCGCGATCTGTTTGGCCATCTCGTCAATATGCGCGCTGGTCAGCTCGCCGTTGGCTTGCAGGGTGCTGAGTAACTGGCTTTGCGGGAATTGACGCATTTTCAGGGCATATTCGATGACCGGGCCGTCGCCGCCTAATTGCGGTGCTTCGGCAGTACCAGTGATCGGCAACACTTCAAGATACAAATCTTTGGTCAGACGTTGGTTGAGACGCAGCTCTTCGTTGCAGAAATGTCCCCGATCTTCCAGCTTGGTGAAGTCCAGGAAGCCGAAGTTCATCGGCTTTTTCAGTTTATAGGCATAGGGGCCGGTCAGTATGACCCAGGAAATATGGGTCTCAATGACCTGGAACGCTTCAACCGGATGGGGGTATAAAGCCGGGTTCTGCAGGGCTGCGATCAGGGGCTGGCTCATGGGCGATCCTTCAAAGTCTGGGGGAAATCATGGCGCGCATTATGGCTGCTGACGCCTGCCGTGCAAACCGCTGTCCGGCTCATGTTGATGATCAATAAAGTGCGTATAATCCGCCGCCATGACTCGAACCCGATCTCCCCGTTCCCGTAAAAAACCTCCTTCCCGCGGCCTGCGCCCGTGGCTGGGCTGGGCGTTCAAGCTCGGTCTGGTTGGCCTTGTGGTGCTCGCCGGCTTCGCGGTGTACCTCGACGCTGTGGTTCAGGAGAAGTTCTCCGGTAAGCGCTGGACTATCCCGGCCAAGGTGTACGCGCGCCCGCTGGAACTCTTCAGCGGCCAGAAGCTGAGCAAGGATGACTTCCTCACCGAACTCGACGCCTTGGGCTACCGCCGCGAACCGGTGAGCAATGGCCCGGGCGCGGCCGCTGTCAGTGGTAATACCGTTGACCTGAACACCCGCGGCTTTCAATTCTATGAAGGCCTGGAAAAAGCCCAGCCGGTGCGCGTGCGCTTCTCCGGCGACTATGTTGCCGAGCTGTCGTCCCTCAACGGTTCGAAGCTGCCCGTTGTGCGCTTGGAACCGCTGATGATCGGCGGGATTTACCCCAAGAACCTTGAAGATCGCATCCTGATCAAGCTCGATCAGGTGCCGCCATACCTGCTGGAAACCCTGGTTGCCGTAGAAGACCGGGATTTCTATAGTCACTGGGGCGTCTCACCGAAGTCGATTGCCCGAGCTATCTGGGTCAACACATCCGGCGGCAAGATGACCCAGGGCGGCAGCACGCTGACGCAACAATTGGTCAAGAACTTCTACCTGACCAACGAGCGCAGCCTGACCCGTAAGCTCACCGAAGCCATGATGGCGATGCTGCTGGAGTTGCATTACAGCAAGCAGGAAATCCTCGAGGCGTATCTCAATGAGGTCTTCGTCGGCCAGGACGGTCAGCGCGCGGTGCACGGGTTTGGCCTGGCCAGCCAGTTCTTCTTTGGTCAGCCGCTGTCCGAACTGAAGCTGCATCAGGTCGCATTGCTGGTGGGCATGGTCAAAGGGCCTTCTTATTACAACCCGCGTCGCAATCCCGAGCGGGCGTTGGAACGTCGTAACCTGGTGCTCGATGTACTTGAGCAGCAGGGCGTTGCCACGGCTGAACAGGTCGCCGCTGCGAAGAAAATGCCACTGGGTGTAACCACTCGGGGCAAGCTGGCGGACAGTTCCTTCCCCGGCTTTATCGACCTGGTCAAGCGTCAGTTGCGTGAAGACTACCGCGACGAAGACTTGACCGAAGAAGGCCTGCGGATCTTCACCAGTTTCGACCCGATTCTGCAGATGAAAGCCGAGGCGTCGGTTAACGACACCTTCAAGCGCCTTGCGGGACGCAAAGGCTCCGATGAAGTTGAAGCCGCGATGGTGGTGACCAACCCGGAAACCGGTGAGGTCCAAGCCATGATTGGCAGTCGCCAGGCCAGTTTCGCCGGTTTCAACCGCGCACTGGATGCTGTGCGGCCGATCGGCTCGCTGGTCAAGCCTGCGGTCTACCTGACGGCGTTGGAAAAACCGAGCAAGTATTCCCTGACCAGTTGGCTGTCGGATGAGCCGTTGTCCGTCAAAGGTGCCGATGGTCAGGTGTGGACACCTCAGAACTTCGACCGCCGCTCCCACGGCACAGTATTCCTGTACCAGGGGCTGGCGCATTCCTACAACATTTCCACCTCCCGGCTTGGCTTGGAAGTAGGCGTACCGAATGTCCTCAAGACCCTGGCGCGTTTGGGCATCACCCGTGAATTTCCGGCGTTCCCGTCGATTTTGTTGGGGGCCGGCGCGATGACGCCGATGGAAGTGACAACGATGTACCAGACCCTCGCCAACGGTGGCTTCAATACACCGATGCGTGGGATTCGCAGTGTGCTGACGGCTGAAGGCGAACCGCTCAAGCGCTATCCGTTCCAGATTCAACAGCGTTTCGATGCGGGTTCCATCTATCTGATCCAGAACGCCATGCAGCGCGTGATGCGCGAAGGTACCGGCAGTTCCGTTTATAAGGTTCTGCCCTCCAACCTGACGCTGGCAGGCAAGACCGGCACCAGTAACGACTCGCGTGATAGCTGGTTCGCCGGCTTTGGCCAGGATGTGCTGGCGGTGGTGTGGTTGGGGCGTGACGATAATGGTAAGACGCCGTTTACCGGCGCGACGGGTGCGCTACAGGTGTGGACCAGTTTCATGCGCAAGGCTGACCCGCTGCCGCTGAACATGCCGCAGCCGGATAACATCGTCCAGGCCTGGATTGATCCGCACACTGGCCAGGGCTCCGATGCCAACTGTCCGGGCGCGGTGCAGATGCCGTATATTCGCGGCAGCGAACCGCCACCCGGCGCGGCGTGCGGTGGCGGTGCCCCTGCTGACGCCGAATCGGTGATGGATTGGGTCAAGGGCTGGATGAATTAAGCAAAGAGGGTTTCAAGTGAACAAGTGGTGGATTCCAGCTATTACAGCTCTGGCTTTGCTCAATGGTTGCGCCAGCGTGCAGCGCGGCTCCATTCCCGTGGTGGATTCGAGCACTGCCGTCTCCAATAACGACCGGATCTCGGCCAATGGCGGTTTCCGCCAGACCGTGACTAAGCGCCCTGTCCAAACTGCGGCTCGGGCTGTACCGCAGGATTCGGGTGTGGTGGTCATGGTGCCGGGGGCGGGGGCTGCCACCGCCGCGCCGATCAGTGCCGAGCCGTGGACGCCGGGGCCAAGCACCTCGGGCCCGATCGAGGCCACGCCGATTCAAACGGCGCCGATCAACCAGGGCACCTACAACATGCCATCGACACCAAGCGGCATTCCATCGTCCTCAAGCGCTGGCGGCCTGTCGGCTGACGAGCAACTGGACGGCCCGGTACTGGCCTTGTTGACCACGGCGCAGCAACAGCAGGCCGGCGGCGACCTGAATGGCGCATCGTCGAGCCTTGAGCGAGCCCAGCGTGTCGCGCCTCGCGAGCCGCAAGTGCTGTATCGCCTGGCGCAAGTGCGCATGGCCCAGGGCGATGCGCCGCAAGCAGAACAGTTTGCTCGTCGTGGCTTGACCCTGGCCAATGGTCGTCCTGACCTGCAAGCCAGCCTGTGGGCCCTGATTGGCGATGCGCGTGCTGCTCAAGGGGACGCAGCCGGCGCCGCCCAGGCTCGGCAAAAAGCCAAGGTCAACCTTTGATGGATGCGCGTTTTCCAGCGATTGCCGAACAGTTGTTGCTGATTGAGCGCGAATTGCGCGTCCAGGGCTGGTGGGACGAAGTGTCCCCCAGCGTTGAGGCGCTCAGTAGTGTGGAACCCTTTTCGGTGGATACCCTGGACTTCCATCAATGGTTGCAGTGGGTCTTCCTCGTACGCATGAAGCAGATCCTCGAACAGGACCTGCCGCTGCCCAATGCTTCTGGAATCATGGAGATGGCCGAGATGGTCTATGCGGATCGGCCGCTGGAGAGCCAAGGTTTACGCAATGCGCTGAAAAAGTTCGACCAATTGATCGCTGACGCTCGTTAATTGCCTGACTGTCGGTTTTTCCGGCAGTCTTGCGCATATTTCTACCGCTTGACGACATTCAGGCGAGTTTTATCCCTCATCAAAGCCCTTTCTTCTACGTTCTCATGCGCTTAGTTGGAAAAAAGCGCAATTATTGCTTGACTTGAAGGGGCTGAAACAGAAGAATCCAAAGTCCGCTGTATCGGGACTGCCAGAAGCAGGCCCGCTCAGCAGATCATGAGGCGCACATCCGCGCCGACCTGTTACACCCGCAACGCGTTACCTCGCGCTGGGTGGGAAAAGCCCGCAACACTTGGGACGATCCCAATACTTGCTCAGTCAGTGCTGACGTAGTCGGCGACCACCGTCGCTCATGCTCTGTTGAGAAGTAAACCTATTAAGACCCGTCGGTTTTCAACGGACGGTATTCTGGCGTTTTAGAGGTGAACAACGTGGAGCTTTTATCTGGCGGTGAGATGCTCGTCCGCTTTTTGCGCGACGAAGGCGTCGACTATATCTACGGGTACCCAGGTGGTGCTCTGCTGCATGTTTACGACGCACTGTTCAAGGAGCCGGCTGTTACCCACATCCTGGTTCGCCACGAACAGGCGGCGACCCATATGGCTGATGGTTATGCCCGTGCCACCGGTAAAGCCGGTGTGGTACTGGTAACGTCCGGCCCAGGCGCAACCAATGCCATTACCGGCATCGCGACTGCTTATATGGACTCCATTCCGATGGTGATCATCTCCGGTCAGGTCGCTAGCACCATGGTCGGTACCGATGCATTCCAGGAAACCGACATGATCGGTATCTCCCGGCCGATCGTGAAACACAGCTTCATGATCAAACATGCCTCGGAAATCCCGGAAGTCATGAAAAAGGCATTCTACCTCGCACAGTCCGGTCGCCCGGGCCCTGTAGTGGTCGATATCCCGAAAGACATGACCAACCCGGCTGAGAAATTCGAATACATCTTCCCGAAGAAAGCCAAGCTGCGTTCTTACAGCCCGGCCGTTCGTGGCCACTCGGGGCAGATCCGCAAGGCGGCAGAAATGCTCCTGGCGGCCAAGCGCCCAATGCTGTATTCCGGCGGTGGCGTGATTCTGGGTGGTGGCTCCGCGCCGCTGACCGAACTGGCCAAGCTGCTCAATCTGCCGGTCACCAACACCCTGATGGGCCTCGGCGCATTCCCGGGTACGGACCGTCAGTTCGTCGGTATGCTCGGCATGCACGGCAGCTACACTGCCAACGTTGCCATGCACCACGCGGACGTGATCCTGGCAGTCGGCGCACGTTTCGATGACCGAGTGATCAACGGCGCGAGCAAATTCTGTCCGAATGCCAAGATCATCCACATCGACATCGACCCAGCGTCCATTTCCAAGACCATCAAGGCCGATGTGCCGATCGTAGGTCCTGTGGAAAGTGTCTTGACCGAAATGGTCGCTGCTCTGAAGGAAATCGGCGAGACGCCGAACAAAGAAGCTGTCGCCAGTTGGTGGAAGCAGATCGACGAATGGCGCGGTGACCGCGGCCTGTTCCCTTACGACAAGGGCGACGGCAGCATCATCAAGCCACAAACCGTGATCGAGACCTTGTGCGAAGTGACCAAGGGCGACGCCTTTGTGACCTCCGACGTGGGCCAGCACCAGATGTTCGCCGCGCAGTACTACAAGTTCGACAAGCCTAACCGCTGGATCAACTCCGGTGGCCTGGGCACGATGGGCTTTGGTTTCCCTGCGGCCATGGGTGTGAAGCTGAGCTTTCCGGACAGCGACGTCGCGTGCGTCACGGGTGAAGGCAGCATCCAGATGAACATCCAGGAACTGTCGACCTGCCTGCAGTACGGCCTTCCGGTGAAGATCGTGTGCCTGAACAACGGCGTGCTGGGCATGGTTCGTCAATGGCAGGACATGAGCTACAACAGCCGTCACTCCCATTCCTACATGGAATCGCTGCCGGACTTCGTCAAATTGGTCGAAGCTTACGGCCACGTCGGTATTCGCATCAACGATCTGAAAGATCTGAAGCCGAAGATGGAAGAAGCGTTCGCCATGAAGGATCGCCTGGTGTTCATCGATATTCAGGTGGATACCAGTGAGCACGTCTACCCGATGCAGATCAAAGACGGCTCTATGCGCGACATGTGGCTGAACAAGACGGAGCGTACTTAATCATGCGGCACATTATCTCCCTGCTTCTGGAGAACGAACCCGGCGCTCTGTCTCGTGTTGTCGGCCTGTTTTCGCAACGCAACTACAACATCGAAAGCCTGACCGTGGCACCGACCGAAGACCCGACCCTGTCGCGGCTGACGTTGACTACCGTAGGCCACGATGAGGTGATCGAGCAGATCACCAAGAACCTCAACAAGCTGATCGAAGTGGTCAAGCTGGTCGATCTGTCGGAAAGTGCCCACATAGAGCGCGAGCTGATGCTGGTCAAGGTCAAGGCTACGGGTGCCCAACGTGCCGAGATCAAACGCACTACCGACATTTATCGCGGGCAAATCGTCGATGTGAGTGCCAGTGTTTATACCGTGCAATTGACCGGTACAAGCGACAAGCTGGACAGCTTCATCCAGTCGATCGGGACGGCCTCGATTCTGGAAACCGTACGCAGTGGTGTCACCGGGATTGCCCGTGGCGACAAAGTACTCAGCATCTAACCCAAATTAGTGAATGGCCTTAAGGCCTGGATATATAGAGGAACCTCATGAAAGTTTATTACGATAAAGATTGTGACCTGTCGATCATCCAGGGCAAGAAAGTCGCCATCATCGGCTACGGTTCCCAAGGCCACGCGCAAGCTTGCAACCTGAAAGATTCCGGCGTTGACGTGACTGTTGGTCTGCGTAAAGGCTCGGCCACTGTTGCCAAGGCTGAAGCCCACGGTCTGAAAGTGACTGACGTCGCCTCTGCTGTTGCTGCTGCCGACCTGGTCATGATCCTGACCCCGGACGAGTTCCAGTCCGCGCTGTACAAAAACGAAATCGAGCCGAACATCAAGAAGGGCGCCACCCTGGCCTTCTCCCACGGTTTCGCGATTCATTACAACCAAGTTGTTCCACGTGCTGACCTCGACGTGATCATGATCGCGCCGAAAGCCCCAGGCCACACCGTGCGTTCCGAGTTCGTCAAAGGCGGCGGTATTCCTGACCTGATCGCGATCTACCAGGATGCTTCGGGCAACGCCAAGAACGTTGCGCTGTCCTACGCCGCAGGCGTTGGTGGCGGTCGTACCGGCATCATCGAAACCACCTTCAAGGACGAGACTGAAACCGACCTGTTCGGCGAGCAGGCCGTTCTGTGCGGCGGTACTGTTGAACTGGTCAAAGCCGGTTTTGAAACTCTGGTTGAAGCTGGCTATGCGCCAGAAATGGCCTACTTTGAATGCCTGCACGAACTGAAGCTGATCGTTGACCTCATGTACGAAGGTGGTATCGCCAACATGAACTACTCGATCTCCAACAATGCCGAGTACGGTGAGTACGTGACTGGTCCGGAAGTGATCAACGCCGAGTCCCGTCAGGCTATGCGCAACGCCCTGAAACGTATTCAGGACGGCGAATACGCCAAAATGTTCATCAGTGAAGGCGCTACCGGCTACCCTTCGATGACCGCCAAGCGTCGTAACAACGCCGCTCACGGTATCGAAATCATCGGCGAGCAACTTCGCTCCATGATGCCGTGGATCGGTGCCAACAAGATCGTCGACAAAGCTAAAAACTAAGTCGTACGTATCAAAGGAAAACGCGGCTTAGGCCGCGTTTTTTCGTTTGAGGGGCGGGTTCTGGTATAAAGCTGCATCGTTTGCGGGCGAACACTCGCCGCAAGTATTTGTCGAATTTTTTCACACCGTTGCAAGGTAAAGTCCATGAGCGAACGTCCCGAAGAGCCAAGCCAGGCTTCTGACGCCGAAAGCCTGCTACCGATCGATGAGCATGTCGAAGAAGGGCATGACGCTGAAGGCCGCAAGGTCCGGCATCGTGGTATCTATCTTCTTCCCAATCTGTTCACCACGGCGAACCTGTTTGCCGGGTTCTATTCCATTATCAATTCCATGAGCGCCCAAAGCGCGCTAGCTGCAGGTGACGCAGCGAGTGCCAGCAAATACTTCGGTTTTGCTGCCATCGCCATCTTCGTGGCCATGGTGCTCGACGGTCTTGATGGGCGCGTGGCGCGGATGACCAATACTCAAAGTGCCTTCGGTGCCGAGTATGACTCGCTGTCGGATATGGTTGCCTTCGGTGTCGCACCTGCGCTGCTGGCGTTTGCCTGGGCCTTGGGGGATATGGGCAAGGTCGGCTGGATGGTGGCCTTCATCTATGTTGCGGGCGCCGCGTTGCGCTTGGCTCGCTTCAACACCCAGGTGGGTACTGCCGACAAACGTTACTTCATTGGTCTGGCCAGTCCTGCTGCTGCAGGCGTGGTGGCGGGTATCGTCTGGGCGTTCAGCGACTACGGCATCCAAGGCTCGAAGATGTCGTTCCTGGTGGCCTTGATGGTTGCGGCCGCTGGCATGCTGATGGTCAGTAACATCAAGTACAACAGCTTCAAGGAGTTGGACCTCAAAGGGCGAGTGCCTTTTGTGGCGATTCTTGTCGTAGTGCTGGTTTTCGCAGTCGTCTTCAGTGATCCGCCACGTATTCTACTGTTGGTATTTCTGGTTTATGCCGCTTCCGGGCCGATTCAGTATCTGCTGCATCTGCGTCGGGACAAAACGTTGCCTTAATGTAATTTCCCCCATACTCCGCAGTCTATTGGTGCATCAGTTCTCCAATGCTGCGGAGTTGCCATGTTAATCAAATTGCCTAAAGCGTCCGATTGTCATGAGTCGGACGTCACTCCTGAATCTTTCTATCTGTCTCGTCGTAGCTTGCTCGGTGGTGCGCTGGCCGGTGTTGCTGCCAGCAGCTTGCCGCGCTGGGCCAGTGCTGATGATGCCGCGCGGTATGCGGATGTCGAGCCAGGCAAGGTCCCAGGCTGGTTTGCCGAAAAACTGCCGGGTACGAAATGGCAGGCGGTAACCGTCAAGGACGAAGCCATTACCCCGTTCAAAGACGCGACCCACTACAACAACTTCTATGAGTTCGGCACGGACAAGGGTGATCCTGCGGCGAATGCGGGTTCACTCAAGACCGAGCCTTGGAGTGTGGTGATCGATGGTGAGGTGGCAAAGCCGGGGCGTTACGTCCTGGAAGACTTCATGAAGCCTTATCAATTGGAAGAGCGAATCTACCGTTTGCGCTGTGTGGAGGCGTGGTCGATGGTCATTCCATGGATGGGCTTTCCCATTTCGGCGTTGCTCAAGCAGGTTGAGCCGACTTCCAACGCCAAGTACATCCGCTTTGAAACCCTCCAGGACCCCAAAAGCATGCCGGGTCAGCGCTCGAGTTTCGGCTTGATCGATTGGCCCTATGTAGAAGGGCTGCGTCTGGATGAAGCGATGAATCCCTTGGCGATTTTGGCCGTGGGAATGTATGGGCGGGAGTTGCCTAACCAGAATGGCGCACCGCTGCGTTTAGTGGTGCCATGGAAGTATGGCTTCAAGAGCGTGAAGTCCATTGTGCGTATCAGCTTGGTGAGCGAGCAGCCAAAGACCACGTGGCAAAGTATTGCGGCGAATGAGTATGGGTTTTATGCGAACGTGAACCCCACGGTCGACCACCCTCGTTGGACGCAGGCGCGTGAGCGGCGCTTGCCAAGCGGTCTGTTCAGCCCGAATGTGCGCGAGACGCAGATGTTCAACGGTTACTCGGATGAGGTGGCGGCTCTCTATACTGGCCTCGACCTGCGGAAGAACTACTGATGCGTTTCCCGATCTGGCGCGTCGGCGTGTTTATTGCCACAGCGGTATGGCCGTTATTCTGGCTGTATGAGGCATGGCGTTTTGCCTTGGGGCCGGACCCAGGCAAGGTGCTGGTTGATCGGCTGGGCTTGGGCACGTTGATCCTGCTGCTAATCACCCTGGCGATGACGCCGTTGCAGAAGTTGAGCGGTTGGGTAGGGTGGGTCGCGGTGCGGCGGCAGTTGGGGTTGTGGTGCTTTGCTTATGTAGTGCTGCACTTGGCGGCATATTGTGTGTTTGTCCTGGGGCTGGATTGGTCACAGTTGGGGGTGGAGCTGTGTAAGCGCCCTTACATTATTGTAGGTACGCTGGGTTTTCTGTCTTTGTTGGTGCTGGCAGTGACGTCGAATCGTTACAGTCAGCGTCGGTTGGGCAGCCGTTGGAAGAAGTTACATCGCCTGGTGTATGGCGTGCTTGGGCTTGGTTTGTTGCATATGTTGTGGATCGTGCGGGCTGATCTGAAGGAGTGGGCTATCTATGCTTCTATAGGCGCGCTGCTTCTTATCCTGCGGATACCGCCAGTAATGCGGCGAATTCCCCGTCTTATTGCGAAAAAAGCACCTTCTGCAACAAAAGCGTAATTAACCCTTGACGGCAGATTCTGGAAGTCTATAATTCGCCCCACTTCCGGCGCAGTCGAAACGGAAAACTCCTTGGTAAACAAAGAGTTATGCAAGATTCGACAGCGACCTGCTTCAGTTCATCGAAGCCCAGAAGGAGTTGGTAGGGCAGCGTAGTTTGGCTCTATTAACGTTTCGATCCTCTCGGTCGAAAGCGGAGAAAAAGAGGTGTTGACAGCAGCGTGTAACGCTGTAGAATTCGCCTCCCGCTAACGAGAGATCGGAAGCGCAAGTGGTTGAAGTTGTTGAGGAAGTCCTCGAAAACTTCTGAAAATAACCACTTGACAGCAAATGAGGCTGCTGTAGAATGCGCGCCTCGGTTGAGACGAAAGATCTTAACCAACCGCTCTTTAACAACTGAATCAAGCAATTCGTGTGGGTGCTTGTGGAGTCAGACTGATAGTCAACAAGATTATCAGCATCGCAAGTTACTCCGCGAGAAATCAAAGATGTAACCAACGATTGCTGAGCCAAGTTTAGGGTTTCTTAAAAACCCAAAGATGTTTGAACTGAAGAGTTTGATCATGGCTCAGATTGAACGCTGGCGGCAGGCCTAACACATGCAAGTCGAGCGGTAGAGAGAAGCTTGCTTCTCTTGAGAGCGGCGGACGGGTGAGTAATGCCTAGGAATCTGCCTGGTAGTGGGGGATAACGTTCGGAAACGGACGCTAATACCGCATACGTCCTACGGGAGAAAGCAGGGGACCTTCGGGCCTTGCGCTATCAGATGAGCCTAGGTCGGATTAGCTAGTTGGTGAGGTAATGGCTCACCAAGGCGACGATCCGTAACTGGTCTGAGAGGATGATCAGTCACACTGGAACTGAGACACGGTCCAGACTCCTACGGGAGGCAGCAGTGGGGAATATTGGACAATGGGCGAAAGCCTGATCCAGCCATGCCGCGTGTGTGAAGAAGGTCTTCGGATTGTAAAGCACTTTAAGTTGGGAGGAAGGGCAGTTACCTAATACGTGATTGTTTTGACGTTACCGACAGAATAAGCACCGGCTAACTCTGTGCCAGCAGCCGCGGTAATACAGAGGGTGCAAGCGTTAATCGGAATTACTGGGCGTAAAGCGCGCGTAGGTGGTTTGTTAAGTTGGATGTGAAATCCCCGGGCTCAACCTGGGAACTGCATTCAAAACTGACTGACTAGAGTATGGTAGAGGGTGGTGGAATTTCCTGTGTAGCGGTGAAATGCGTAGATATAGGAAGGAACACCAGTGGCGAAGGCGACCACCTGGACTAATACTGACACTGAGGTGCGAAAGCGTGGGGAGCAAACAGGATTAGATACCCTGGTAGTCCACGCCGTAAACGATGTCAACTAGCCGTTGGGAGCCTTGAGCTCTTAGTGGCGCAGCTAACGCATTAAGTTGACCGCCTGGGGAGTACGGCCGCAAGGTTAAAACTCAAATGAATTGACGGGGGCCCGCACAAGCGGTGGAGCATGTGGTTTAATTCGAAGCAACGCGAAGAACCTTACCAGGCCTTGACATCCAATGAACTTTCTAGAGATAGATTGGTGCCTTCGGGAACATTGAGACAGGTGCTGCATGGCTGTCGTCAGCTCGTGTCGTGAGATGTTGGGTTAAGTCCCGTAACGAGCGCAACCCTTGTCCTTAGTTACCAGCACGTTATGGTGGGCACTCTAAGGAGACTGCCGGTGACAAACCGGAGGAAGGTGGGGATGACGTCAAGTCATCATGGCCCTTACGGCCTGGGCTACACACGTGCTACAATGGTCGGTACAGAGGGTTGCCAAGCCGCGAGGTGGAGCTAATCCCAGAAAACCGATCGTAGTCCGGATCGCAGTCTGCAACTCGACTGCGTGAAGTCGGAATCGCTAGTAATCGCGAATCAGAATGTCGCGGTGAATACGTTCCCGGGCCTTGTACACACCGCCCGTCACACCATGGGAGTGGGTTGCACCAGAAGTAGCTAGTCTAACCCTCGGGAGGACGGTTACCACGGTGTGATTCATGACTGGGGTGAAGTCGTAACAAGGTAGCCGTAGGGGAACCTGCGGCTGGATCACCTCCTTAATCGACGACATCAGCTGCTCCATAAGTTCCCACACGAATTGCTTGATTCATTGAAGAAGACGATAAGAAGCAGCCCGAAATTGGGTCTGTAGCTCAGTTGGTTAGAGCGCACCCCTGATAAGGGTGAGGTCGGCAGTTCGAATCTGCCCAGACCCACCAATTTTGTGTGGGAAACGCCTGTAGAAATACGGGGCCATAGCTCAGCTGGGAGAGCGCCTGCCTTGCACGCAGGAGGTCAACGGTTCGATCCCGTTTGGCTCCACCACTACTGCTTCTGGAAGTTGAAAGCTTAGAAATGAGCATTCCATCGTGATGATGGTGAATGTTGATTTCTAGTCTTTGATTAGATCGTTCTTTAAAAATTTGGGTATGTGATAGAAAGATAGACTGAACGTTACTTTCACTGGTAACGGATCAGGCTAAGGTAAAATTTGTGAGTTCTCTTAATTGAGAGTATCGAATTTTCGGCGAATGTCGTCTTCACAGTATAACCAGATTGCTTGGGGTTATATGGTCAAGTGAAGAAGCGCATACGGTGGATGCCTTGGCAGTCAGAGGCGATGAAAGACGTGGTAGCCTGCGAAAAGCTTCGGGGAGTCGGCAAACAGACTTTGATCCGGAGATGTCTGAATGGGGGAACCCAGCCATCATAAGATGGTTACCTTACACTGAATACATAGGTGTAAGGGGCGAACCAGGGGAACTGAAACATCTAAGTACCCTGAGGAAAAGAAATCAACCGAGATTCCCTTAGTAGTGGCGAGCGAACGGGGACTAGCCCTTAACTGGCTTTGAGATTAGCGGAACGCTCTGGAAAGTGCGGCCATAGTGGGTGATAGCCCTGTACGCGAAAATCTCTTAGTCATGAAATCGAGTAGGACGGAGCACGAGAAACTTTGTCTGAATATGGGGGGACCATCCTCCAAGGCTAAATACTACTGACTGACCGATAGTGAACTAGTACCGTGAGGGAAAGGCGAAAAGAACCCCGGAGAGGGGAGTGAAATAGATCCTGAAACCGTATGCGTACAAGCAGTGGGAGCAGACTTTGTTCTGTGACTGCGTACCTTTTGTATAATGGGTCAGCGACTTATTTTCAGTGGCGAGCTTAACCGAATAGGGGAGGCGTAGCGAAAGCGAGTCTTAATAGGGCGTCTAGTCGCTGGGAATAGACCCGAAACCGGGCGATCTATCCATGGGCAGGTTGAAGGTTGGGTAACACTAACTGGAGGACCGAACCGACTACCGTTGAAAAGTTAGCGGATGACCTGTGGATCGGAGTGAAAGGCTAATCAAGCTCGGAGATAGCTGGTTCTCCTCGAAAGCTATTTAGGTAGCGCCTCATGTATCACTGTAGGGGGTAGAGCACTGTTTCGGCTAGGGGGTCATCCCGACTTACCAAACCGATGCAAACTCCGAATACCTACAAGTGCCGAGCATGGGAGACACACGGCGGGTGCTAACGTCCGTCGTGAAAAGGGAAACAACCCAGACCGTCAGCTAAGGTCCCAAAGTTATGGTTAAGTGGGAAACGATGTGGGAAGGCTTAGACAGCTAGGAGGTTGGCTTAGAAGCAGCCACCCTTTAAAGAAAGCGTAATAGCTCACTAGTCGAGTCGGCCTGCGCGGAAGATGTAACGGGGCTCAAACCATACACCGAAGCTACGGGTATCACTTAGGTGATGCGGTAGAGGAGCGTTCTGTAAGCCTGTGAAGGTGAGTTGAGAAGCTTGCTGGAGGTATCAGAAGTGCGAATGCTGACATGAGTAACGATAATGGGTGTGAAAAACACCCACGCCGAAAGACCAAGGTTTCCTGCGCAACGTTAATCGACGCAGGGTTAGTCGGTCCCTAAGGCGAGGCTGAAAAGCGTAGTCGATGGAAAACAGGTTAATATTCCTGTACTTCTGGTTATTGCGATGGAGGGACGGAGAAGGCTAGGCCAGCTTGGCGTTGGTTGTCCAAGTTTAAGGTGGTAGGCTGAGATCTTAGGTAAATCCGGGATCTTAAGGCCGAGAGCTGATGACGAGTTATCTTTTAGATGACGAAGTGGTTGATGCCATGCTTCCAAGAAAAGCTTCTAAGCTTCAGGTAACCAGGAACCGTACCCCAAACCGACACAGGTGGTTGGGTAGAGAATACCAAGGCGCTTGAGAGAACTCGGGTGAAGGAACTAGGCAAAATGGCACCGTAACTTCGGGAGAAGGTGCGCCGGTGAGGGTGAAGGACTTGCTCCGTAAGCCCATGCCGGTCGAAGATACCAGGCCGCTGCGACTGTTTATTAAAAACACAGCACTCTGCAAACACGAAAGTGGACGTATAGGGTGTGACGCCTGCCCGGTGCCGGAAGGTTAATTGATGGGGTTAGCTAACGCGAAGCTCTTGATCGAAGCCCCGGTAAACGGCGGCCGTAACTATAACGGTCCTAAGGTAGCGAAATTCCTTGTCGGGTAAGTTCCGACCTGCACGAATGGCGTAACGATGGCGGCGCT
The DNA here is from genome assembly GCF_046605395.1 of Pseudomonas sp. MPB23. Lineage (NCBI taxonomy): Bacteria > Pseudomonadati > Pseudomonadota > Gammaproteobacteria > Pseudomonadales > Pseudomonadaceae > Pseudomonas > Pseudomonas sp. MPB23. The sequence goes on from NZ_CP176771.1 coordinate 1,909,474, forward strand.
GTCTCCACCCGAGACTCAGTGAAATTGAAATCGCTGTGAAGATGCAGTGTATCCGCGGCTAGACGGAAAGACCCCGTGAACCTTTACTATAGCTTTGCACTGGACTTTGAATTTGCTTGTGTAGGATAGGTGGGAGGCTTTGAAGCGTGGACGCCAGTTCGCGTGGAGCCAACCTTGAAATACCACCCTGGCAACTTTGAGGTTCTAACTCAGGTCCGTTATCCGGATCGAGGACAGTGTATGGTGGGTAGTTTGACTGGGGCGGTCTCCTCCTAAAGAGTAACGGAGGAGTACGAAGGTGCGCTCAGACCGGTCGGAAATCGGTCGTAGAGTATAAAGGCAAAAGCGCGCTTGACTGCGAGACAGACACGTCGAGCAGGTACGAAAGTAGGTCTTAGTGATCCGGTGGTTCTGTATGGAAGGGCCATCGCTCAACGGATAAAAGGTACTCCGGGGATAACAGGCTGATACCGCCCAAGAGTTCATATCGACGGCGGTGTTTGGCACCTCGATGTCGGCTCATCACATCCTGGGGCTGAAGCCGGTCCCAAGGGTATGGCTGTTCGCCATTTAAAGTGGTACGCGAGCTGGGTTTAGAACGTCGTGAGACAGTTCGGTCCCTATCTGCCGTGGACGTTTGAGATTTGAGAGGGGCTGCTCCTAGTACGAGAGGACCGGAGTGGACGAACCTCTGGTGTTCCGGTTGTCACGCCAGTGGCATTGCCGGGTAGCTATGTTCGGAATAGATAACCGCTGAAAGCATCTAAGCGGGAAACTAGCCTCAAGATGAGATCTCACTGGGACCTTGAGTCCCCTGAAGGGCCGTCGAAGACTACGACGTTGATAGGTTGGGTGTGTAAGCGCTGTGAGGCGTTGAGCTAACCAATACTAATTGCCCGTGAGGCTTGACCATATAACACCCAAGGAATTTGCGTCGAAAGGCCAGATTGCGGTGTGTGAAGACGAAATGAACCGAAAGTTCGAATCTCACAAAACACCGATTGCTATCACGTACCCAATTTGCTGAAGCGAGGCCATCAGGTCACGAGTCAGTACCCGAATTTCTTGACGACCATAGAGCATTGGAACCACCTGATCCCATCCCGAACTCAGTAGTGAAACGATGCATCGCCGATGGTAGTGTGGGGTTTCCCCATGTGAGAGTAGGTCATCGTCAAGATTAAATTCCGAAACCCCTGTTTGCTTACGCAGACAGGGGTTTTGTTTTGGGCGTTCGGAAAGTACGAAGAGGCTCATCGCGGCGGCCTTCAATGCTAAAGTCCATGCCTCGATTTTGCTTTTCCCAAGGAAGCCGTTATGCCGGATGCGACGTCCCTCAGTGCTGGATTCATGGTGGTTCACGGCAACCGCCTGGATGAACTGCGCAGTCTGGTAGTCAGTTGGATGCGTCGTTATCCATTGGCACCTTTGAAAAACGAAATCGCTCTGGTGCAGAGCAACGGCATCGCCCAATGGCTCAAGCTGGCCTTGGCCGAAGACCCGCAAGATGACGATATGGGCGGCTGTGGGATCGCCGCAGCCATCGACGTGCAGCTACCAGGCAGCTTCATGTGGCAGCTTTACCGTATGGTTCTGGGACGCGACGAGATCCCTCCCAAGTCCCTGCTCGATAAAGCCCCGCTGACCTGGCGCCTTATGCGCCTGCTCCCAGAGCTCATCAACCAGCTACACTTCGAGCCTCTGCAGCGCTTTCTGACTCACGATACCGATCTGCGCAAACGCTACCAACTTGCTGAACGCCTGGCAGACCTGTTTGACCAATATCAGGTCTACCGCGCTGATTGGCTTGAGGACTGGGCTGCAGGCCGACACCAACTGCGCAACGGTCGAGGCGAATTCAAGCCTCTGGATCCCGCTAACTGCTGGCAGGCTGAACTATGGCGCGCGCTGCTGCTGGATGTCGGCGAAGAAGGTATGGCGCAAAGCCGAGCTGGCGTTCACCAGCGCTTTATCGAGTGTATTAATCGACTAGAGAAAGCGCCCCCAGGATTGCCGTCCCGCGTCATCGTTTTCGGGATTTCCTCGTTACCCGCACAGGCGCTGGAAGCACTTGCTGGTTTGGCACGGTTCAGTCAGGTCTTGCTGTGCGTGCACAACCCCTGTCGCCACCATTGGTCTGACATCGTTGCCGACAAAGACCTGCTGCGTAACGAATACAAACGACAAGCGCGCAAGGCCGGCATGCCAGTGACTATCGACCCTCAGACCCTGCACCAGCACGCTCACCCGCTGTTGGCCGCTTGGGGCAAACAGGGCCGTGACTACATCAGCCTGCTGGACAGTTACGATGACCCCAACAGCTACCGCGCCGCATTTCGTGACGGTCGCATCGATCTGTTCAGTGACAGCGACCCCACTACACTGCTCAACCAGTTGCAGGACGACATCCTCGAACTGCGCCCACTCAACGAAACGCGCGAGCTTTGGCCTGCTGTCGATTTGCAGCGTGATACCTCAATCCGCTTCCACATTGCTCACAGCGCCCAACGCGAAGTGGAGATCCTCCACGACCAACTGCTCGAACGCTTCAGTGCCGATCCTGCACTACGTCCTCGCGATATCATCGTCATGGTCCCCGACGTTGACAGCTACGCACCGCACATTCGCGCCGTGTTCGGCCAGTTGGAAAGATCCGATCCACGTTTCATCCCCTTCACGCTCACCGATCAAGGGCAACGCGGCCGCGATCCGTTGCTGATTGCCGTCGAACACTTGCTGAAACTCCCCGATAGCCGCTTCCCCGTCAGTGAAATTCTTGACCTGCTCGACGTTCCTGCGTTGCGTGAACGTTTTGCCATAAAGGAGCGCGACTTACCCACGCTGCACCGATGGATCGAAGGTGCCGGCATTCGTTGGGGCCTCAACGCCGAGCAGCGTGCCGGCCTGGGCTTACCAAACGCGCTGGAGCAAAACAGTTGGCGATTTGGGCTGCGACGCATGTTGCTCGGGTACGCAGTCGGTACGGGTGCCGCTTGTGACGGTATCGAGCCTTACGATGAAATCGGTGGTCTCGACGCGGCCCTGATCGGTCCGCTGGTTGCTTTGCTTGACGCACTGAATGACGCCCATCAGGCGCTGTCCCAACCGGCGGCACCGCAAGAATGGGGCGAGCGCTTGCAACGCCTGCTGCAGTTGTTTTTCCTGGCGAGCAGCGAACACGACGACTATTTGCTGGGTCAACTGGAGCAACTCAGGGAGACCTGGCTAGAAACCTGCGAGTCCGTTGGCCTGCAGGATGAGTTACCACTGACCGTAGTCCGTGAGGCCTGGTTGGCGGGTCTGGACCAAGGCCGTCTGTCGCAGCGCTTCCTCGCCGGTGCTGTCAATTTCTGCACCCTGATGCCCATGCGTGCGATCCCATTCAAGCTGGTTTGCCTGCTCGGCATGAACGACGGTGATTACCCTCGCGCGCAACCACCGCTGGATTTCGACCTGATGGGCAGCGACTACCGTCCCGGCGACCGATCGCGCCGCGAAGATGACCGCTACCTGCTGCTCGAAGCCCTGCTCTCAGCCCGTGACCAGCTCTATATCAGTTGGGTGGGCCGTAGCATCCGCGACAACAGCGAGCGCCCTGCCTCGGTATTGATCGGCCAGTTGCGCGACCACCTCGCCAGCGGTTGGCACAACACCGATGCCGATAAACCGCTGATCGACGCCATGACCCAGGAGCATCCGCTCCAACCCTTCAGCGCCCGTTACTTCCACGAGGGCGACCCGCTGTTCAGCTACGCCCGCGAATGGCAGTTGCTGCATGAAACCGTGGATGCCACGCCAACAGCAGACGAACTGACTCCGCACCAACAGGAAGAACCCCTGAGCCTCGGCCAGTTGCAAGACTTCCTGCGCAACCCGGTCAAACATTTCTTCAGCCAACGTCTGAAAGTTTTCTTTGAAGCCGCCGAAGTACCGCTGGCCGATGAAGAGCCCTTCGTCCTCGATGCCCTACAACGCTACAGCCTGAGCGATAGCCTGCTGAACGCGGCGCTGAGCCAGCCCGATCATCTCGACCAGGCGCTGAACGCCCAGGCCCTGCGCCTGCAAGGCAGTGGCCTGCTGCCGATGGTCGGTTTCGGCGAATGCCTGCGAAATGAACTGATCGAGCCGTTGCCCGACTTGCTGCAACGCTATCAACAGCTTCTGGCGCTCTGGCCGACCCCGCATACCGCTGCCGAACCGATCAGTTTCGAGTATCAAGGCATTGAGCTGGAAGGCTGGATCAGTGGCTTGCATCGACGCAGTGATGGCGGATTGTTAAGCGTCACCACCATTCCCAACAGCATCGGCTCAATCAAGACCCGCAAGTGGCATCGCCTGATTCGTCCCTGGGTCAATCATGTGGTCGCCTGTGCCTGTGGCTTGCCCCTGAGCACTGGATTGGTGGCCAGTGACGACACGTTGCTACTGGCACCGTTGGAGCAATCCACCGCCCAGGACATCCTCGGTAACCTGTTACTGGCCTGGTATAGCGGGATGAGAAAGCCGCTCCCCGTAGCCGTCAAAACCGCTTTTGCCTGGCTCGCTCAGACCGATCCCGCCAAAGCCCAGGTTGCCGCGAGTAAAGCCTATGAGGGTGACGGCCAAAACACCGACGGCGAACGCCGCGAAACCCCAGCACTCACGCGACAATTCCCCGATTACGCCGCGCTGGTCGCCGGCGAAGAATTCGAAGGCTGGTGCGAAACCCTGTATCGCCCGCTGATCAACGCCCCATGGCGATCGCTCACCCGTGAGGAGGCCAGCGCATGAGCAGCAAACCCTTGGCCCTGGCGTTCCCCTTAAAAGGCAGTCAACTGATCGAAGCCAGCGCCGGCACCGGCAAGACCTTCACCATCTCGGCCTTGTACCTACGCCTGGTACTGGGCCACGGTGGCGAAGCGTCCGGCTTTGGCCGCGAGCTACTGCCCCCGCAAATCCTGGTGGTGACCTTCACCGACGCGGCCACCAAAGAATTGCGCGAACGCATCCGCATTCGCCTGGCCGAAGCCGCGCGGTTTTTCCGCGACGAAATCCAACAACCGGACGCCCTGATCGCCGACCTGCGCGATCAATACCCACCCGAGCAATGGCCCGCGTGCGCCAATCGGCTGGATATCGCCGCGCAGTGGATGGATGAAGCCGCCGTCTCGACCATCCACAGTTGGTGCCAGCGCATGCTGCGCGAGCACGCGTTCGACAGCGGCAGCCTGTTCACCCAAACCCTGGAAACCGACCACAGCGACTTGCTCGGCGAAGTGCTTCGCGACTATTGGCGGTTGTTCTGTTACCCCATGCACGACGACGCGCTCGACTGGGTGCGCAACAACTGGGGTGGCCCGGCGGTGTTGATGCCACGGGTACGTGCGCTGTTCGGCAGCGAGCGCCCGACTGACGAGTTGCGTGAGCCGGCAGAACTGATCAACGCCTGCCTGCGAGAGCGCCGCGAGGCCCTGGTTGCACTCAAGGCCCCCTGGCAGCACTGGGCTGCGGAACTACGCGATATTTGCCTGCAAGCCGTCGCGGCCAAAGCTGTCGATGGTCGCAAGATGCAAGCCAGATACTTCGAGCCCTGGTTTGAAAAAATCAGTGCCTGGGCGGCGGATGAAACCCTTGAACAACTGGACATCGGTACCGGCTTCACCCGCTTGACTCCCGACGGCATGGCCGAAGCCTGGAAGGGCGAGCCGCCGCAACACCCTGGCATCGACGCCATGGCCGGCCTCAAGGCCGCCCTCGATGCGCTGCCAACCCCCGACGCCGCCGTGTTGCAACACGCCGCCGGCTGGGTGGGCAAACGGTTTGAAGAAGAAAAACGCCGTCGCGCCGAAATGGGCTTTGACGACATGCTGATCCGCCTCAACGCCGCCCTGCACGCAGACGGTGGCGAGCGTCTGGCCAGCGTGATCCGCGAGCAATTCCCGGTGGCGCTGATCGACGAATTCCAGGACACCGACCCGGTGCAGTACAGCATCTTCGACAGCATCTACCGCATCGAAGAAAACCATCTCGACAGTGGCCTGTTCCTGATCGGCGACCCCAAACAGGCGATCTACGCCTTCCGCGGTGCCGACATCTACACCTACCTGCGCGCCCGTCAATCCACCACCGGCCGCCACCACACCCTGGGCACCAACTTCCGTTCCAGCCATACCATGGTCGAGGCGGTGAACCATGTGTTCCAGCGTGCGGAAACAGGCCGCGGCGCATTTTTGTTCCGTGAATCGAATGGCGACAACCCGGTGCCGTTCCACCCGGTGTTGTCCCAGGGTCGCAAGGAGCAATTACAGGTCGATGGCCAAACGCTGCCGGCCATGAACCTCTGGCACCTGGCGACCGACCAACCGATTTCCAACGCGGTTTACCGTCAGCAACTGGCCGCTGCCTGCGCCACGCAAATCGTCGCGTTGCTCAATGGCGGGCAGCAAGGCAGCGCCGGTTTCCTGCATCCGGATGACGGCTTCAGAGGTGTACTCCCGTCAGACATCGCCATCCTGGTGCGCGACGGCAAGGAAGCCCAGGCCGTGCGTGCGCAACTGTCCGAGCGTGGTGTGCGCAGCGTGTACTTGTCCGACAAGGATTCCGTCTTCGCCGCCCAGGAAGCCCATGACCTGTTGGCCTGGCTCAAGGCCTGCGCCGAGCCGGACGTCGAGCGCCCGCTGCGCGCGGCCCTGGCCTGCGTCACCTTGAACCTGTCACTGCCCGAACTTGAGCGTCTGAATCAGGACGAACTGGCGTGGGAAGCGCGTGTGATGCAGTTCCGTGGCTATCGCGCGATCTGGCGCACCCAAGGCGTGCTGCCGATGCTGCGACGCCTGTTGCATGATTTCAAATTGCCGCAAACCCTGGTCGCCCGCAACGACGGCGAACGGGTGCTGACCAACCTGCTGCACCTCAGTGAACTGCTGCAACACGCCGCCTCGGAACTGGATGGTGAACAGGCGTTGATCCGCCATCTGGCCGAACACTTGGCGCTTTCGGGGCAAGCCGGGGAAGAGCAGATCCTGCGCCTGGAAAGTGATGAACAACTGGTCAAGGTCGTGACCATCCACAAGTCCAAGGGCCTGGAATACGACTTGGTGTTCCTGCCCTTCATCTGCTCGGTCAAGCCGGTGGACGGCAGTCGGTTACCGCTTCATTACCACGATGAACTTGGGAAAGCCCACGTCAGCCTGCGCCCCACCGCCGAGCTGATCGCCCAGGCCGACGACGAACGCCTGGCCGAAGACCTGCGTCTGTTCTATGTGGCCTTGACCCGCGCCAAGCACGCCTGCTGGCTCGGCATCGCCGACCTCAAGCGCGGCAACAGCAGCAGTTCCGTGCTGCACCTGTCTGCGTTGGGCTATTTGCTCGGCGCCGGTACCGCGTTGGCTGAGTCTGCCGGCCTGGCGCGTTGGTTGCTGGATGTACAGGAGGGCTGCTCCGCTATCAACTATGCCCACGTCCCCGACGCACAGGACATCCTGTTCCATCCGCCCCGCAACGAAGCCACGCTGCTTGCGCCCTTGCTGCCCAAGCGCAAGGCTGCCGAAAACTGGTGGATTGCGTCCTACAGCGCCTTGCGCATCGGCGACAGCATGAGTGCCGCCACGCTCGAAGCGCCGGAAAGCCCACAAGCCCAGAAGCTGTTCGATGACGAACGCCTGGCCCCTGATGCACCGCGAGAAGTGGCAGCGTCTGGCGGTGATATTCATCGTTTCCCACGCGGTCCGAATCCGGGGACCTTTCTTCACGGCCTGCTGGAGTGGGCTGGCGAGGACGGTTTCAACGTGTCGCCGGAGGCGATCGAAAAGGCCGTGGGCGCGCGCTGCAACCGACGCAACTGGGAAGGCTGGATCGTCACCCTCAGCGGATGGCTCGGCCACCTGCTGCAAACGCCGCTGCCGCTGGATAACGACCGGGTCAGCCTCAGCGGCCTGCAGCAGTACCAGATCGAAATGGAGTTCTGGTTCGCCAGCCACAAAGTCGACGTGCTTGCCCTCGACAAACTGGTGTGCCAGTACACCCACAACGGCGTGTCCCGCGTCGCTGCCGAACCGGTGTTGCTCAACGGCATGTTCAAGGGGTTTATCGACCTGACCTTCGAGCACGACGGTCGCTATTACGTGGCCGACTACAAATCCAACTGGCTCGGTCCCGACGATTCGGCCTACACCCAGGACGCCATGGAACAGTCGATCCTTGAGCACCGGTACGACCTGCAATACGTCCTTTACCTGCTGGCCCTGCATCGCCAGCTCAAGGCGCGCCTGCCGGATTACGATTACGACCGCCACGTCGGCGGGGCGTTGTACCTGTTCCTGCGCGGTACCCAAGCCGCCAGCCAGGGCGCGTATTTCACCCGCCCGCCACGGGAACTGATCGAAGGCCTGGACCTGCTGTTCCAGGGCAAGCCGATCCCGCCCAAGGTTGAGCCCGCCTGGGAACAAGGAGTGTTGTTATGAGCCTGTCGCCGTTACCGCTTGAGGCGCTGACGCCCCTCAGCCACGCCGCCGACCTGCTGCAACTGTTGGAGCGTTGGGTTGACCGCGGCTGGCTGCGCGCGCTGGACAAAGCCTTCGTCGGCTTCCTGCACGAACTCGAGCCGCAGGCCGATCCCCTGGTGCTGCTGGCGGCGGCATTGACCAGTCATCAGTTGGGCCACGGTCATGTATGCCTTGACCTGTTTGAAACCCTGAAAGCGCCGGACTTCGCCCTGTCTTTGCCGCCAGAAGGCGACGCGCAAACCGGCGCCATGCTGCTGCCGTCGCAACTGCTCGACGGTCTGGACGGTGCGCACTGGTGCCATGCCCTGGCCGCCAGCCGTCTGGTCGCGCTGGCCGTCGATGGCAGTGAGTCGGCCCAAAGCCGCCCGTTGGTGTTGGCCGGCAAGCGTCTGTATTTGCGCCGCTACTGGACCTACGAACGACGCATCGACAGCGCCTTGCGCCTGCGGCTCGCGACTCAGGAAACCGTCGCGGCCGATTTGCCCCAACGCCTCGACGGCCTGTTCGATCAACCCGCGCCGGACGGCGTGATCGACTGGCAAAAACTTGCCTGCGCCCTGGCCACTCGCGGTGCATTCAGCATCGTTACCGGCGGCCCCGGCACCGGCAAGACCACCACCGTGGTGCGCCTGCTCGCGCTGTTACAGGCGCCCGCCGTGGAAGCCGGCAGTCCCTTGCGCATTCGCCTGGCGGCGCCCACCGGTAAAGCCGCCGCCCGCCTGACCGAATCCATCAGCCAGCAAGTGCTGTCGCTGAAAGTGCCGGAAAGCGTGAAGGAAAAAATCCCGACCCAGGTCACTACCGTGCACCGCCTGCTGGGCAGCCGCCCGGGCACCCGTCACTTCCGTCACCATGTGGGTAACCCCTTGCCCTTGGATGTGCTGGTGGTGGATGAAGCGTCGATGATCGACCTGGAAATGATGGCCAACCTGTTGGACGCTTTGCCACCCAACGCGCGGTTGGTGTTGTTGGGCGACAAGGACCAGTTGGCTTCGGTGGAGGCCGGCGCCGTTCTCGGCGATTTGTGCCGCGACGCCGAGGCCGGCTGGTACAGCGCCGACACCCGCCAGTGGCTGCAAGCGGTCAGTGGCGAGGACCTGAGCGCCAGTGGCTTGCAGGAAGATGTCGACGGCAGCCATTCACTGGCGCAACAAGTGGTGATGCTGCGTTACTCGCGCCGTTTCGGCGAAGGCAGCGGCATTGGCCAGTTGGCACGTTGGGTCAACCAGCAAAACGCCGAAGAAGCCCGCAAGTTGCTCGCGGCGCGCAGCCACAAGGACCTGTTCTGCGTCAGCCTCAAGGGCGAGCATGACCATGCCCTGGAACGCCTGGTGCTGGACGGGCAGGGTGATGGCGCCGCGGGTTATCGCTATTACCTCGACCTGCTGCACAGCGCGCGCCCGGCCCTCGACACCCCACGCGAAAACCCCGCCTGGACCCACTGGGCGCAACAACTGCTGCATGCCTTCGACGCTTTCCAGTTACTCTGCGCAGTGCGCAAAGGCCCTTGGGGTGTGGAAGGCCTGAACCTGCGCATCACCGCCGCCTTGCGCAAAGTGCGGCTGATCGAGGGCGATGAGCAATGGTACGAAGGCCGCCCGGTGCTGATGACGCGCAACGATTACGGCCTGGGCTTGATGAACGGCGACATCGGCATCGCCCTCAAACTGCCCGAAAGCGACGGCGGGCCTCAGGTGCTGCGCGTCGCCTTCCCACGCAACGATGGCCAGGGCGGTGTGCGTTTTGTCCTGCCCAGCCGCCTGAATGATGTGGAAACCGTGTACGCCATGACCGTGCACAAGTCCCAGGGCTCCGAATTCACCCACACGGCATTGATCCTGCCGGATGCGCTCAACCCGGTGTTGACCAAAGAGCTGATCTACACCGGCATCACCCGGGCCAAGCGTTGGTTCAGCCTGATCGAGCCCCGTGGCGGCGTGTTTGAAGAAGCCGTGCGACGCAAGGTCAAGCGCTTGAGTGGGTTGATGCTGGAGTTGGGCCACGAGGCGGAAAAAACTGACTGATAGGTCACACAATATTTCGGATTTGGTTGTCTGACTTTTCTGAAAAAATAGCGCTCTGCGCGAAAGCCTCCCTTCGCGGGGGGCTCTGTGGCTGTGCTATCTTTGCGGCATCACCGTGCAATCACCTGAGAGAAATCGCTGCATGAATGTGGCTGTCTCCCCGACAGGGCGCTGTTTGAACTGGAGACGCCTGCTGCGGGTGGCGGTTCTTTGTCTGCTCGCGCCTGGCGCATTTGCCCAGGCTCCCAGCCCTGCCGATTCCCGTGCCCAGGCGGTCACCCAAGTGGTGCTTGGCATTCTCAGTTACGCGCGTTGGCCGGTGGAGCCAGCGCAACTGCGGCTGTGCATTGTCGGGCCGACCCAATACACCGACGACCTGGTCAAAGGCACCACCCAGGCCACGGGCCGGCCAGTGGTGGTGCAGCGGTTGCTGGCCGATCACTCAGATATCGTCAATGCCTGTGACGCCGTGTACATCGGCAACCTCACGGATGACGAACGCAGCCGCCTGTTCGCCTCGTTGATCGGCCATCCGGTACTCAGCATCAGCGAAGGCGGCGACCAATGCACCGTGGGCAGTCTGTTTTGCCTGCGGGTGAGTGATGAGCAAGTGTCTTTCGAGGTCAACCTCGATTCGGTGGCGCGCAGCGGCGTGCGCATTCATCCCAGCGTGTTGCAGCTGTCTCGCCGCCGGGCGCCCGTGCCATGAAAGTCGGTCATGTGCGACCGACCTTGCGTTCGGTCATCGGTCGCGGGCATCTGATCCTGGCATTGGTGGCGGTGACCCTGGCCAGTGTGTCCATGACCCTGCTTGGTGTATTGGCGCTGCGGGTCTATGCCGAACACAACCTGCACTTGATCGCTCGCTCCATCAACTACACCGTGGAAGCGGCGGTGGTGTTCAACGACAGCGCCGCCGCCACCGAATCCTTGAGCCTCATAGCATCCACCGAGGAAGTGGCCCGGGCCGAAGTGTTCAGTGCCAACGGCAAGCTGCTGGCGCAATGGATACGCCCGGAAACCGGCATGCTGTCGCGGGTCGAACTTGAACTGGCGCATGCCTTGCTCGAACAACCGATCAGTCAGCCGATCCTCCATCAAGGGCGCAACATCGGCAGCATCCAGTTGACCGGTCACGGCGGTAGCCTGCTGCGTTTCCTGCTCAGCGGGCTGGCCGGAATCCTGATCTGTACCGCCCTCAGCGCATGGGTGGCCCTGCACCTGGCGCGGCGCCTGTTGCGTGGCATTACCGGACCGCTGCAAAGCCTCGCCGATGTGGCCCACGCGGCCCGCAGCGAGCGCGACTTCGATCGGCGGGTGCCGCCGGCACGTATCGCCGAACTCGACAGCCTGGGCAGCGACTTCAATGCCTTGCTCGGCGAGATGGAAGCCTGGCAGAGCCACTTGCAAAGCGAAAACGAGACCCTCGCGCACCAGGCCTACCACGACAGCCTGACCGGCTTGCCCAACCGGGCCTTCTTTGAAGGTCGCTTGGTTCGTGCGTTGCGCAGTGCATCCAAGGTCAACGAGCGGGTCGCGGTGCTGTTTCTCGACAGCGACCGCTTCAAAGATATCAACGACAACTTCGGCCACGCCGCCGGCGATGCGGTGCTGGTGGCCGTCGCCGACCGCGTGCGTGCGCAACTGCGTGAAGGTGACCTGGTGGCGCGCCTGGGCGGTGATGAGTTCGCTATCCTGCTGGCACCGTTGCACAAGATTGAAGACGCCCAGCGCATCGCCGACAAGATCATCGCCAGCATGGACTTGCCGATTGCCGTGCCCGGCGACGCGCAGGTGTTCACTTCACTCAGTATCGGCATTGCCCTTTACCCCGATCACGGCGCCACGCCCGGCGACTTGCTCAATGCTGCCGACGCAGCGATGTACCAGGTCAAGCGCCTGGCCTCGGGCGGCCAGCAAACGGCGGAACCGGACCCGCCTATTGTCAACGTTCACCACAGGAGCTGATCCCTTGTTCTCGATTGCACGTGTTTTGTTCATGTCGTTGCTGATGGCTTTCCTGGCCCTCGGCGGCTGTCAGACGGCCCCACCCAAAGGCCTGACCCCGGCGCAGGTCGCCGTGCTCAAGCAACAGGGCTTTGAACTGACCGACGAAGGTTGGGCGTTCGGCCTGTCCGGCAAAGTGCTGTTTGGCAGCGACGTCGAGTCCCTCAACCAACCCAGCACTGACATCGTCCAGCGTATCGGCAAGGCCTTGCTGGGCGTGGGCATCGAGCGTGTACGCATCGACGGCCATACCGACACCTCCGGCAAGGAAACCTACAACCAATTGTTGTCCCTGCGCCGGGCTAAAAGCGTGGCGTCGGTGCTGAACAGCGTGGGAATGAAAGAAGAAAACATCCAACTGCGCGGCCTGGGCAGCAGCCAGCCGGTGGTGTCCAACGACACCGCGGCGGGACGCACCGAGAATCGGCGGGTGTCGATTGTGGTGACGTCGGACTGAGTAGAGTCAGCCAGTCCCGGTTTGCAATGCAATCAAGTGTGGGAGCAAGCCCCCTCCCACAGTTGGACTACGGTGTGCTGGAGACGGTGTTCGCTTAACGGCTCGGCGTCATTGCCTGCGTCAAATCATCCACCACTGCCTTGCCCATCTCGCACATCCATGGCGGCTTCCATGGCGAGTTTCTGGGAGTAGAAAAGCAGGGGGGACGCGTGTTCCAGCGCTTCGTTGAGTGGCATGCCGGCGTTGACCCGGAACAGCGGTTTTTCGTTTTCGCCGTAATCGCCGAAGGTGACGACGCCGAGGGTGGTCGCTGTACGCAGGTTAGCGAACCGGACCCAGGACCCGGCAGACCCGAAGGTCTCCCACGCACAGCCGCCATAACACGAGAACGACAAGCACGAAGCTCCTGCCGTTGGTGGCTGTGTCCGGGTTCGCGTCGCTAAACCCGTTCACTGATGTCAGCGAAGTACGGAGGCTAGTGACTCAAACCCTAAGGCGCAATAGGCCGGAGATTCTCTAGGAATCAATCGTCCTGCAATTTAAAGGGAATCGTCGTTGATGGCTCTTTAATCCGCAAACCGCATCTCCCGCGTCTCCCCCATCAACAACCCCCGATTCTGCTCCGTCACTTCGCGGATGTAGTCCCACAACAACGTAATCCGCTTCAACTTGCGCAAGTCCTCCCGGCAATACATCCAGAACTGCCGCGTAATCTCAATCTGCTCTCCCAGCACCGGCAATAACCGTGGGTCCTGCGCCGCCAAAAAGCACGGCAGGATCGCCATCGACCGCCCTTGCTGCGCCGCTACGTATTGCGCGATCACGCTGGTGCTGCGCAGGCTGGCGCTGGCGCCGGGTACGACGTTGGCCAGGTAGAGCAGCTCCGAGCTGAAGGCCAGGTCGTCCACATAGCTGATGAAGGGATGCTCGGCCAAGTCCGCCGGGCGGTGGATGGGCGGGTGTTGGTCGAGGTAGTCCTGGGTCGCGTATAGCTGCAGTTTGTAGTCGCACAGTTTGCAGCACACATACGGCCCGTGTTCCGGGCGTTCCAGGGCGATGACGATGTCGGCTTCGCGCTTGGACAGGCTGATGAAGTGGGGCAGGGGCAGGATGTCGACCGAGATCGCCGGGTAGGTGTCGACGAAATGGCTCAGTTGCGGGGTGACGAAGAAGCTGCCGAAGCCTTCGGTGCAGCCCATGCGTACGTGGCCGGACAGCGCCACGCCGGAGCCGGAGACTTGCTCGCAAGCCATGTGCAAGGTGCTTTCGATGGATTCGGCGTAGCCCAGCAGGCGCTGGCCCTCGGGGGTGAGGACGAAGCCGTTGGTCCGGGATTTTTCGAACAGCAAGGTGCCGAGCGAGACTTCCAGTGAGCTGATGCGTCGCGACACCGTGGTGTAGTCCACCGCCAGGCGCTTGGCGGCGACGCTGGCCTTGCGGGTGCGGGCCACTTCGAGGAAAAACTTCAGGTCGTCCCAGTTCAGGGAACCCAGCGATGTGATGTTTTTTTGCATATTGGACCGGCTTTTATGTGCGTTCTTATTAGAGATTTGCACATCTATACTCCAAAAACAGTCCGAACGCCTCATCTTCAAGGCGATTCAACGCCTTGGTTCTCTGCATATAAATAAGAATTGGAGACCACATGAACGCATCTGCCGATATTTCCGTGCAACAGGTCAAGTTGCTGATCAACGGTGAATGGGTCGAGTCAACGACCACCCACTGGCAAGACATCGTCAACCCGGCCACCCAGCAAGTGCTGGCCAAAGTCCCGTTCGCCACGGCCGATGAAGTCAACGCCGCCATCGACGCCGCCCATCGCGCCTTCCAGACCTGGAAGCTGACGCCCATCGGCGCACGCATGCGCATCATGCTCAAGCTGCAAGCCCTGATTCGTGAACATTCCAAGCGCATTGCCGTGGTCCTCAGCGCCGAGCAGGGTAAGACGATTGCTGATGCCGAGGGCGATATTTTCCGTGGCCTGGAAGTGGTGGAGCACGCGTGTTCCATCGGCACTCTGCAAATGGGTGAATTCGCTGAAAACGTTGCCGGCGGGGTCGACACCTACACCCTGCGCCAACCCATCGGCGTGTGCGCCGGGATTACCCCGTTCAACTTCCCGGCGATGATTCCGCTGTGGATGTTCCCGATGGCGATTGCCTGCGGTAACACCTTCGTTCTCAAGCCGTCCGAGCAGGACCCGCTGTCGACCATGCTGCTGGTGGAGCTGGCGCTGGAAGCCGGTGTGCCGGCCGGCGTGCTCAACGTGGTACATGGCGGCAAGGACGTGGTGGACGCGCTGTGCACCCATAAAGACATCAAGGCGGTGTCGTTCGTCGGTTCGACCGCCGTGGGCACTCACGTGTATGACTTGGCCGGCAAACACGGCAAGCGCGTGCAGTCGATGATGGGCGCCAAGAACCATGCGGTGGTGCTGCCGGATGCCAATCGCGAACACACCCTCAACGCCCTGGTCGGTGCCGGTTTCGGCGCGGCGGGCCAGCGTTGCATGGCCACTTCGGTGGTGGTGCTGGTGGGCGCGGCCAAGCAGTGGCTGCCGGATCTGAAAGCGCTGGCGCAAAAACTCAAGGTCAATGCCGGCAGCGAAGCCGGTACCGATGTGGGCCCGGTGATTTCCAAGCGCGCCAAGGCTCGCATCCTGGAGTTGATCGAAAGCGGTGTGAAAGAGGGCGCCAAGCTGGAACTGGACGGGCGTGACATCCAGGTGCCGGGTTTCGAGCAAGGCAACTTCGTCGGCCCGACCCTGTTCTCGGGCGTGACCACTGATATGCAGATCTACACCCAGGAAATTTTCGGCCCGGTGCTGGTGGTGCTGGAAGTCGACACCCTTGATGAGGCGATCGCGCTGGTCAACGCCAACCCGTTCGGCAACGGCACTGGCCTGTTCACCCAGAGCGGGGCGGCAGCGCGTAAGTTCCAGAGCGAAATCGATGTGGGCCAGGTCGGCATCAACATCCCGATCCCGGTACCGGTGCCGTTCTTCAGCTTTACCGGTTCGCGCGGTTCCAAGCTCGGCGACCTTGGCCCGTACGGCAAGCAAGTGGTGCAGTTCTACACCCAGACCAAAACCGTCACCAGCCGCTGGTTCGATGACGACACGGTCAACGATGGCGTCAACACCACCATCAACCTGCGCTGATCCAGGAGACGACCATGAAGATTGCATTTATCGGCTTGGGCAACATGGGCGCACCCATGGCCCGCAACCTGATCAAGGCTGGCCATGCGCTGAACCTGTTCGACCTGAACCAGAGCGTGCTCAAGGAGCTGGCCGAGCTGGGCGGCCGCATCAGCGACTCGCCGCGTGATGCCGCCACCGGCGCCGAGCTGGTGATTACCATGCTGCCGGCCGCCGCCCATGTGCGCAGCGTCTGGCTGGGGGAAGACGGCGTATTGGCCGGGATCGGCCAAGGCGTGCCGGCAGTGGATTGCAGCACCATCGACCCGCAAACCATCCGCGATGTCGCGGCTGCGGCGGCCAAGCAAGGAGTGGCCGTCGCTGATGCACCGGTCTCCGGCGGCACTGGCGGCGCGCAAGCCGGGACGCTGACCTTCATGGTCGGCGCCACCGCGGAACTGTTCGCCACCCTGCAACCGGTGCTGGCGCAGATGGGCCGCAATATTGTGCAGTGCGGCGACGTTGGCACGGGGCAGATCGCCAAGATCTGCAACAACCTGCTGCTCGGCATCAGCATGGTCGGCGTCAGCGAAGCCATGGCCCTGGGCGATGCATTGGGTATCGACACCCAGGTGCTGGCCGGGATCATCAACAGCTCGACCGGGCGTTGCTGGAGTTCCGACACGTACAACCCGTGGCCGGGCGTGATCGAAACCGCGCCGTCATCGCGGGGTTATACCGGTGGTTTCGGTGCCGACCTGATGCTCAAGGACCTGGGGCTGGCCACCGAAGCCGCTCGCCAGGCGAAGCAGCCGGTGATCCTCGGCGCTGTGGCCCAACAGTTGTATCAATCGATGAGCCAGCGCGGGGAAGGGGGTAAGGACTTCTCGGCGATCATCAACAGCTACCGCAAGCCCAAATAAACATCGCCTGTGGCGAGGGCGCTTGTTCCCTCGCCACCATTTATTGCGGTTCAGGCAAACACAAAATACTTACGCACCGTCTCAACCACTTCCCACGTCCCCTTCATCCCCGGCTCCACTACAAAGATATCCCCCGCGCGCAAATGGATCGGCGCCAGGCCTTCCGGGGTGATCACGCAGTAGCCTTCCTGGAAATGGCAGTATTCCCACTTCACGTATTCCACGTACCACTTGCCCGGTGTGCAGATCCAGGTGCCCATGATCTTGCTGCCGTCTTCGCTGGTGTAGGCGTTGAGGTTGACGGTGTGCGGGTCGCCTTCGAGCTTTTCCCATTTGCAGGCATCCAGGACCGGCAAGGGGTGCGTGTCGCGCAGTACGGTGATGGGTGTGGACATGATGACTCCGAGGCAGGGAATGGAAAGATGCACCCTAAGGCCTTGGGCGTTGCGCCAGTGGTCTGAACTCGACATCGGGATGCCCAGAAGCGCAGGCGAATACGACTCCTCAGGCCATGTGCAGTCAATGTGGGAGGGGCAGCGCCACTGTGGCTCGGCGACATTTTCGAGCGTAAATAAGCCGTTTTCTCGCAGTAAGTGCGAAAGATTTCCCGCTTGGCGCCGGAATTCGCAAGAAAATTCACGACTGGCCCTCGTATCATTCACTTCATTCACGACCGAGAGCCTTGATATGAACCCAATAAAAACGTGGTGGGACATCAGCCCGCCCTTGAGTACGGCGACCCCGACCTGGCCGGGGGATACGCCGTTCCAGGAAGAGCGCGTGTGGCAGTTCGGCCCGGAGTGCCCGGTGAATGTCGGGCGCATTACCTTGTCGCCGCACACCGGCGCCCATGTCGATGCGCCGCTGCATTACAGCGCGGACGGCGCGCCGATCGGCGAAGTGTCGCTGGACGTGTACATGGGCCCGTGCCGCGTGTTGCACTGCCTGGACAGCGGCGCGCTGGTGCAGCCGCAGCAGTTGCACGGGCGTGTGGATAACTTGCCGGAACGTGTGTTGCTGCGCACTTATCCACAGGCGCCGCTGACCGAATGGGATGCGAACTTCACCACCATCGCCCCGCAGACTATCGAGCTGCTCGCCAGCCTGGGCGTGCGCCTGGTCGGTATCGACACGCCGTCCCTGGACCCGCAACAGTCCAAGACCATGGATGCCCACAACGCCGTGGCCCGCCATGGCATGGCGATACTCGAAGGCATCGTCCTCGATGACGTGCCGGAGGGCGACTATGAACTGATCGCCCTGCCGCTGCGGTTTGCCCACCTCGACGCCAGCCCGGTTCGCGCAATCCTGCGCCCGCTTTTGGAGCCGACGCGATGAGCCAGTGTCCCTTCTCTCCAGACTATAAGCAGGCAGATCAGCAACCGCCGGAAGAATGGCATAACGCCCAGTTGAATTTTTCCGAGTCCATGAGCTACGGCGACTACCTGGACCTGGGCAAAGTCCTCAGCGCCCAGCACCCGCTGTCGCCGGACCACAACGAGATGCTCTTTATCATCCAGCACCAGACCTCCGAGCTGTGGATGAAACTGATGCTCCACGAACTCAAGGCCGCCCGCGAACACTTGCGCCTGGGCGAGTTGCCGCCGGCGTTCAAGATGCTGGCGCGGGTCTCGCGGATCTTCGATCAACTGGTACACGCCTGGGCGGTGCTGGCGACCATGACCCCGTCGGAGTACAAGGCGATTCGCCCGTTCCTCGGCCAATCGTCCGGGTTCCAGTCGTTCCAGTACCGTGAGATCGAGTTCATCCTCGGCAACAAAAGCCCGGCGCTGTTGCGGCCTCATGCCCATCGCCCGCAATTGTTGCAAGAACTGCAAGTGGCGATCGCCACGCCGTCGCTGTACGACGAAGCGATCAACTTGATGGTCAAGGCCGGCCTGACGATCGACCCGCAACGCGCCGAACGTGACCCGACGGCGGCGACGGTTCACGATGCCTCCGTGGAAGCGGCGTGGCGCGAGGTCTACCGTGACCCGAGCCGTTATTGGGACCTGTACCAGTTGGCCGAAAAGTTTATCGACCTGGAAGACTCCTTCCGCCAATGGCGCTTTCGCCATGCGACCACGGTGGAACGGATCATCGGCTTCCAGCCCGGCACCGGCGGCACCGAGGGCGTGGGTTACCTGCGCAAGATGCTCGACACGGTGCTGTTCCCCGAGCTGTGGCGAGTACGTTCCACGCTCTAAACAAAAAGCCCCGGATCACCGGGGCTTTTCATTTGGAATGCAACCAAATGTGGGGGCTTGCTCCCACAGGAGTATTACTGCGCGGCGGCTACCGCTTTCGCCTTACTGACGCGCAAGCGGTAGGCAATGTAGATCACCCCCACCCAAACCGGCATCGCAAACACCGAATTGCGAATCCCCGGAATCGCCAGCATCACGCTGATGATCATCAGCATGAACGCCAGGCACAGGTAGTTGCTGAACGGGAACCAGAAGGTCTTGAACGACGGCACCACGCCTTGCTCGCCCATGGCCTTGCGGAACTTGAGGTGGGTGATGCTGATCAGCGCCCAGTTGATCATCAGCGAGGCAACCACCAGCGCAAACAGCAACTCCAGCGCACTCTGCGGCGCGACGTAGTTGACCACCACGCACAGCAGCGTCACCAGCGCCGAAATCGCCAGGGCCCGCAGCGGCACGCCTTGCTTGTTGAGTTTCATCAGCGCTTTCGGTGCGTCGCCTTGCTCGGCCAGGCCGAACAGCATGCGGCTGTTGCAGTACACGCCGCTGTTGTACACCGACAGCGCCGCGGTCAGCACCACGAAGTTGAGGATGTGCGCGGCGGTGTCGTTACCGATCAGCGAGAAGATCTGCACGAACGGGCTGCCGCTGTAGGCATCGCCCGACGCGCCGAGGGTTTGCAGCAGTTGATCCCACGGGTACAGAGACAGCAGCACGGTCAGCGCGCCGACGTAGAAAATCAGGATGCGATACACCACCTGATTGATCGCTTTCGGGATCACCTTGCGTGGCTCGCTGGCCTCGGCAGCGGTGATGCCCACCAGCTCCAGGCCACCGAAGGAGAACATGATGAACGCCATGGACATCAACAGCCCCATGCCGCCATTGGGGAAGAACCCGCCGTGGCTCCACAGGTTGCTGATCGACGCTTGCGGGCCGCCGGAGCCGCTGAACAGCAGGTAGCAGCCGAGCACGATCATGCCGACGATCGCCACCACCTTGATGATCGCGAACCAGAACTCGGTCTCACCGAAGAACTTCACGTTCAGGGTGTTGATCAGGTTCACCGCGACAAAGAACACCAGCGCGCTGACCCAGGTCGGAATCTCCGGCCACCAGAACTGGATGTACTTGCCCACGGCCGTCAGTTCGGCCATGCCCACCAGCACGTAGAGCACCCAATAGTTCCAGCCCGCGAGGAAGCCCGCGTAACCGCCCCAGTATTTGTGCGCGAAGTGACTGAAGGAACCGGCCACCGGCTCTTCGACGATCATCTCACCGAGCTGGCGCATGATCAGGAACGCGATGAAACCGGCAATCGCGTAGCCGAGGATCATCGACGGCCCCGCCGACTTGAGCACGCCGGCCGAACCGAGGAACAGCCCCGTACCGATCGCGCCGCCCAAGGCAATCAGCTGAATATGCCGGTTTTTCAGGCCGCGCTTGAGGCCTACCGGGTTAACCATGTCATCCGCCATTAACATTCCCTTCTACTTGTTTTTCTCGGGGTTGATTACACGCCGTGCCCAACCCCTCAGAAGTGCTGAGGGGGCAGATATTACTCTGCGTGAACTTCTCGTAATACAACTGAACGCCATCAAGTGCCTGATCCACCAGCCATTGTTGGATGGAATCGACCATCGGAGGGGGCCCGCACACGTACAGATCGGCCGAACTGTCCCGCCATTCTCATCTCGGCGCCGGGGCATCGGCACCTGGGTGTGGAAGGGCGCTTTGCGTAGATCGATTTTGACTTTGAGGTGCAGCTTGCCGATGCGCCGCTGGAGCAAAAGCGTATGCAGCGGGTTCGTGCATTTTTTGACCGATGGTGTTGCTGCTATTTGCGCACGACCAGGTCCAACACTTCATCGCGATCCTTGATCTTCTGCAACACGATCTCCGAACGGATATCCATTACCCCCGCCGTGCGGTTCAGGTGGTTCACGATAAAGTCCGAAAAGTGCTTGAGGTTGCGCGCCTGCACCCGCAGCACGTAGTTGCTGGCGCCGGTGATCACATAGGCGCTGGCCACTTCCGGCCAGCCTTGCACCTTCTGGATAAACATCTCATGCCAATCCTCCACGTCCTGGCGCAGCGACAGGTGGACGATGGCCTCGAGCTCGATCCCCAACCGCTCGGCATTCAACACCGCACGATAGCCGCTGATGATGCCTTCGCTTTCCAGCAGGCGTAGACGGCGCAGGCAGGCGGAGGGCGACAGCGCGACTTTTTCTGCGAGTTCCTGGTTGCTGATACGGCCGTCCTGTTGCAGGAAATGCAGGAGGCGCAGGTCGGTGGCGTCGAGAATCATGCTTAGAATAAATCCGCGTGTTTTCGGTTGAACTTCGAATTTCCTACAGCTTAATTAGCTTGTTGCCCGCAACTTTGCACGAAAATTCTCTAAAGCTTCGCTCATTATTTACGGCATCTTCACTTACAAAAACCAGGACAGCCCATGATCACTCGAAGCCATTGCCAAGCCCTTGACGACCAGGACCGGTTGGCGCCGCTGCGTCACCAGTTCGCCTTGCCGCAGGGGGTGATCTACCTTGACGGCAACTCCCTCGGCGCGCGTCCGGTGGCCGCGCTTGCGCGGGCGCAGCAGGTGATCGCCGAGGAGTGGGGCAATGGCTTGATTCGCAGTTGGAACCGCGCGGGTTGGGCGGACTTGTCCCAGCGCCTGGGCAATCGCCTGGCGCCGTTGATCGGCGCGGGCGAGGGCGAGGTGGTGATCACCGATACCACTTCCATCAACCTGTTCAAGGTGCTCAGCGCCGCCTTGAGCGTGCAGCGCCAACGCGCGCCGCAGCGCAAGGTGATCGTCAGCGAAGCGAGCAACTTCCCCACCGACCTGTACATCGCCGAAGGCCTCGCCGAGTTGCTGCAACAGGGCTATTCGCTGCGCCTGGTCAACTGCCCGGACGAACTGCCCCAGGCCATCGACCAGGACGTGGCGGTGGTGATGCTCACCCACGTCAACTACAAGACCGGCTACCTGTACGACATGCACGCGCTCACCACGTTGAGCCACGAGTGCGGCGCGCTGAGCCTCTGGGACCTGGCGCATTCGGCAGGCGCGGTGCCCATCGACCTGCATCGGGCCGGCGCCGATTATGCGATCGGTTGCACCTACAAATACCTCAATGGCGGCCCCGGTTCCCAGGCGTTCGTGTGGGTCAACCCGGCGCTGGTGGACGTGGTGCGCCAGCCGTTGTCGGGCTGGTTCGGGCATACCCGGCAGTTCGCCATGGAGACGCGTTATGCACCGAGTGCCGGCATCGCGCGTTACCTGTGCGGCACCCAGCCGATCACCTCGCTGGCCATGGTGGAATGCGGCCTGGAGATTTTCGAACAGACCGACATGGCCAGCCTGCGCAGTAAATCCCTGGCCTTGACCGACCTGTTTATCGCGTGCGTCGAAGCCCGTTGCGCCGCCCATGGTCTGGTGTTGATCACCCCGCGCGAGCACGCCAGACGCGGCAGCCATGTGAGCTTCGAACACCCCGACGGTTATGCGGTGATCCAGGCGCTGATTGCCCGTGGAGTGATTGGCGACTACCGCGAGCCGCGCATCATGCGCTTTGGTTTTACGCCGCTGTACACCTGCTTTACCGAAGTGTGGGACGCCGTGGAAATCCTCGGTGAGATCCTCGACAACCGCACCTGGGACCAGGCGCAATTCAAGGTCCGTAACAGCGTCACTTGAATAAACACAGACAACAATGGGGGAGGGAGCTTGCTCCCGATAGCGCTGTATCAGCGTGCGAATCCGGCGACCGACACACCGCCATCGGGGGCTGCGGTGTTCATCCATTGAGTGTCTGACGCAGGCTCAATGTGGGAGGGGGCTTGCCCCCGATGGCGGCGGATCAGTCACCTAGGTATCGACTGAAAGGCTGCTATCACCAGCAAGCCCCTCCCACAGGGATCTGCGGCAACAGACAAATCGTGCAATCACAATAATAAGGGGCACACCAACGTGACCACGCCAAACGACGGCTTTGCAGAAATCACCCACCGCGAACTGGGCCTGAGGCGCCAGCTCACTTCCGGCCAGATGAGCATGATCGCCATCGGTGGCGCCATCGGCACCGGGCTGTTCATGGGCAGCGCCTATGCCATCGGTTATGCCGGGCCCAGCGTGCTGCTGAGCTACGCCATCGGTGCATTGATCACCTTGCTGCTGATGGGCTGCCTGGCGGAGATGACGGTGGCCCATTCCACTTCCGGCTCCTTCGGGGCCTACGCTGAGTTCTACATCAGCCCGCTGGCCGGGTTCCTGGTGCGCTACGCCTATTGGGCGGCGATTGTGCTGGCGGTGGGCGCCGAGGTCACGGCGGTGGCGATGTACATGAAGTACTGGTTCGCCAACGTGCCGGAGTGGGTGTGGATCGTGTCGTTCTCCAGCGTGCTGATCCTGCTCAATGCCATCAGCGTGAAAACCTTCGGCAACTTCGAATACTGGTTTTCGACGATCAAGATCAGCGCCATCGTCGGTTTCATCCTCCTTGCGGTGTACGTGGTGTTCGGCTCCGGCAACCCGCAGTACGGGGTGCAGCACTACACGGCCCACGACGGGTTTTTCCCGCATGGCTTGAGCGGTATGTGGATCGCAGTGATCATCTCGATCTTCAGCTACTTGAGCGTAGAGATGATCGCCGTCGCCGCCGGTGAAGCGGCCGACCCGGAGCAGGCGGTAAAGAAAGCCTTTCGCGCGACCATCGTGCGCCTGGTGGTGTTTTACCTGCTGACCCTGGCGCTGATGCTGGCCATCGTGCCGTGGAACCAGGCCGGGCAGACGCAGAGCCCGTTCGTCACGGTGATGCAGACCCTTGGCATTCCCGGCGCCACCGGGGTAATGAATTTCGTGATCCTGATCGCGGCGCTGTCGGCGATGAACAGCCAGCTCTACATCACTACGCGCATGATGTTCAGCCTGTCCCGCGCCGGCTTTGCGCCCAAGTCCATGGGCGCGTTGAGCAAGAGCGGCGTCCCGCTGAACGCCTTGTTGCTGTCCAGCTCGGGCATCGGCCTGGCGACCTTGCTTAACGTGGTTTACCCGGAAAGCTCGTTCACGCTGATGATGGCGATCTCGATGTTCGGCGCGGTCTTCACCTGGTTCATGATCTTCCTGACGCACCTGTTCTTCCGCCGCTATCGCAAGCGTCATGGCGGGGCGAAGTTGTCCTTCCAACTGCGCCTGTTTCCCTACAGCACGCTGCTGGGTCTGGTGCTGCTGGGCGCGGTGATGATCACCACGTATTTCACCGATGCGTTCAAGATGACCTTGGTGTTCGGCGTGCCGTTCCTGCTGATTCTGTCGGCGGTGTATTACGGGTTTTTCCGCAAGGGCAGGGCCAAGGCGTCGAGCAAGGCCCTGGCATAACCCGGCAGTTGTTCGAACGAGCGCGCGCATAACAGCAGCGTTCGACAGGCCCAATCCTCTCGCAACGGCTGGGCCTTGACGCGCTGCGCCAACGGCCAGCGCGCCAGCGCCGCCCGGGGCACGATCCCCAGGCCCGCGCCGCGTGCGACCATGCGCAACACCCCGTCAAAACCCTCGGCACGGATCCGCGTTTGCAAGCGAAACCCCGCGTGCAACGCCTGTTCTTCCAGGTACACCGCCAACGCGCTGTGGGCGGTCAGGCCCACGTAGTCGTAATGCAGGCTGTCGATAAAACTCACCGTACTTGCCGCCAACGGATGCGCCAGCGGCATGATCAGCACCAGCGGGTCGTCGCGAAAGGGCAGGGTCTGTAAGCCGTGGGTGTCCACCGCGTCGGAGATGATCCCGAGGTCTGCGGTACCCTGGCGCAAGGCCTGGGTGATGCGCAGGCTGGGCAGTTCCTGCAGGTCAATGTCGAGGTTGGGGTGGTCGCGCAGAAAATCCGCCAGCAGTTCCGGCAGGTATTCGCTGAGGGCAGTGGTGTTGCACAGCAGGCGCACCTGGCCTTTGACGCCCTTGGCATATTCCGCCAGGTCCTGTTGCAGGTGCTCGGCCTGTTGCAGCAACAGCCGGGCATGCCGCGCCAGGGCCTGGCCCGCGGCCGTCGGTGTGACGCCGCGGCGGCCGCGTTCGAGGCATTCAACCCCGAACGCGGCTTCCATCGCACGGATGCGCGCGCTGGCGGCGGCCAGGGATAAATGGCTGCGGGCCGCGCCGGCGGTGATGTTGCCGGTGTCGAGGACATGCAGATAGAGGCGTAGGTCGATCAGGTCGAAGTGCATGGCTGGAAGATTTCCTTTCGCTGGACTGGCGCTATCGCGAGCAAGCTTGCTCCTACAGGGGCGTGGGTGAATTTTGTAGGCGCGAGCTTACTCGCGATGAGGCCCTAAGCCTCAGGCAAAACAAGAGTCTGCCTCAGTATATGGCGCATTTGCGAGCCCCTCCGAAAGCACCACAATCACCGCATGAATACCTTCCTCGCGTTCTACCAACATCTCGGCCCCGCCTTGACCCTGCTGGTGATTGGTACCTTCCTGCTGGCCGGCACCGTCAAGGGTGTGATCGGCCTCGGCCTGCCGACGGTGGCCATGGGCATGCTCGGTCTGGCTATGTTGCCGGCGCAGGCTGCGGCGTTGCTGATCATTCCGTCGACGGTCACCAACCTCTGGCAATTGGCGTTCGGCTGCCATTTATGCGGTTTGCTCAGGCGTTTGTGGCCGATGCTGTTGTTGATCTTCCTCGGTACCGGGCTGGGCACGTTGTGGCTGGGCATGGACGGCGGCCAGTGGGTGGTGCATGCGCTGGGCGGCGCGTTGCTGCTGTATGCGTTGAGTGGACTGTTGCTGCCCAGCTTCAACGTCAAGCCTCGAACCGAGCGCTGGCTGGGCCCGCTGTGTGGCGTAATCACCGGGGCCATCACCTCGGCCACCGGAGTGTTCGTGATTCCTGCGGTGCCGTATCTGCAGGCCCTGGGTTTGACGCGCGATCAACTGGTGCAAGCCCTGGGGTTGTCGTTCAGCGTGTCGACCCTGGCCCTGGCCGCCGGGTTGGCTTGGCGCGGCAATCTTGGCGGCGGCGAGATCAATGCCTCGCTGCTGGCGCTGGCGCCCGCACTGTTGGGGATGTGGCTGGGTCAGGTGGTGCGCCGGCGCATCAGCGCGGTGTTATTCAAACGGGTATTTTTCATCGGCATGGCGTTGTTGGGCGGCCACCTGCTGATCGCTGGTTAACAATAGCGATCTATTCGTGCGTACAGGTCAAATGTATTTTGCCGTCTCGTGGCTTATTCCCACTGATCCAAGCCGGTAGTCTGCCTCCAGATCTTTTCAACCTTCTGGATGACTCCCATGAAAAAAGTGCTTCTGCTCAACGGCGGCAAGAAATTCGCCCACTCCGACGGCCGCTACAACACCACCCTGCATGACACCGCCGTGGCCCTGCTGGACCGTGGCGGGATCGACGTCAAGGTCACGCATATCGACGCAGGCTACGACGTGGCCGAAGAGGTGGCCAAATTCCTCTGGGCCGATGTGATCATCTACCAGATGCCCGGCTGGTGGATGGGCGCGCCGTGGATCGTCAAGAAATACATCGACGAAGTTTTCACCGAGGGCCACGGCAGCCTGTACGCCAGCGATGGCCGCACCCGCTCCGACGCGTCGCAGAAGTACGGCAGCGGCGGTCTGATCCAGGGCAAGCAGTACATGTTGTCGCTGACCTGGAACGCACCGCAGCAAGCCTTCGACGACCCCAGCGACTTCTTTGAAGCCAAAGGCGTGGACGCGGTGTATTTCCCGTTCCACAAGGCCAATGAGTTCCTCGGCATGACCGCGTTGCCGACCTTCCTGTGTGTGGACGTGATGAAGCGCCCGGCCATCGAGGCCGACGTGGCGCGTTACGAGCAGCATCTGGCGCAGGTGTTCAACCTCTCGGTGTAAGCTGCGCTGAACCGAGAACGAGGACAGCCCGTGAAAGCCCGATCCGACGAGCTACAGATCTTTGTCAGCGTGATTGAGTGCGGCTCGATTTCGGCGGCGGCGGAGCAGGTCGGGCAGACGCCGTCGGCGGTCAGCCGCACCTTGTCGCGCCTGGAAGCCAAGCTCGACACCACGCTGATCAACCGCACCACGCGGCGCATGGATTTGACCGAGGAGGGCAAGTATTTCTTCGAGCGCTCCAAGCTGATCCTGGCGCAGATGGATGAGCTGGAAGAGCACCTGTCGTCGCGCCAGCAAAAACCGGCCGGGCGCCTGCGCATCAACGCGGCCGTGCCGTTCATGCTGCATGGGATCGTGCCGTACATCGCCGAGTTTCGCCGGCTCTACCCGGACATCCAGTTGGAGCTGAACAGCGATGACCTGATCATCGACCTGCTGGAACAGAGCACCGATATTGCCATTCGCATCGGTGCCCTGGCGGACTCCACCCTGCATGCGCGTTCTCTCGGTTGTACGCCGCTGCATATCCTTGCCAGCCCCGCTTACCTGCAGCAACACGGCACACCGACCAGCGTCGCCGAGTTGGCCGAGCACACCTTGCTCGGGTTCAGCCAGACCGAAACCCTTAACCACTGGCCGCTGCGCCACGGGGAAGGCGACCGCTGGTTGATCGAACCCGGCATTGCCGCGTCCAGTGGCGAAAACCTGCGCCAGCTAGCACTGGAAGGCCAGGGCATTTGCTGCCTGTCGAATTTCATGACCATCGACGACATCAACACCGGGCGCCTGGTGCCGGTGCTGGAAGCGTTCAACACCGGTTATCGTCAGCCGATCCATGCGGTGTTCTACCGCAACTCGCAACTGGCGCTGCGCATCCAGTGCTTCCTGGACTTCATTCAGGCCAAGCTGGCGCGGTATGCGTGCTGAAGCGTGACTGGTGCGTAAAAGCGGGGGGATCTGGCAGCCGGTTTGTTGTGGAACACGGGCTTGTTGTGGCAAGCCCGCTCGTCACAGCAATCGAGCATCACCGCAATATGCCGCGCGTGTTTAAAATCTGGCTCCCCTCTTCCCAATTCCGTACCATTCCCCGCCTTATCCCCCGCAATGCCCTGGTACCTCATGAACCTTACCCGTCTTCGCGCCGACGCCCTGGCCGGCCTCACCACGTCTTTCGCCTTGCTGCCCGAATGCATCGCCTTCGCCCTGGTGGCACACCTTAATCCGCTGATGGGGCTCTACGGCGCCTTTATCATTTGCACCCTCACGGCGCTGTTCGGCGGGCGGCCGGGGATGGTGTCCGGTGCGGCGGGGTCGATGGCGGTGGTGATCGTCGCGCTGGTGGTGCAACACGGCGTGGAGTACTTGCTGGCCACGGTGCTGCTGGGCGGTTTGATCATGGTCGCGTTCGGCCTGTTACGCCTGGGCAAGCTGGTGCGCATGGTGCCGCACCCGGTGATGCTGGGGTTCGTCAACGGCCTGGCGATCATCATCGCCCTGGCGCAGTTGGAGCATTTCAAAAGCGGTGACACCTGGCTCAACGGCACGCCGCTGTATGTGATGACCGGCCTAGTGCTGGTGACCATGGCCATTGTCTACCTGTTGCCGCGAATCATCCGTGCCGTGCCGCCCGCGCTGGTAGCGATCCTTGGCGTGGGCCTGGCGGTGTACCTGCTCGGCCTGCCGACCCGCACCCTCGGCGACATGGCCCACATCGCCGGCGGCCTGCCGAGCTTTGCGTTGCCGCAAATCCCCTGGACCCTGGAAACCCTGGGCATCATCGTGCCCTACGCCTTCCTGATGGCCATGGTCGGCCTGCTGGAAACCTTGCTGACCCTGAACCTCACCGACGAAATCACCGAGACCCGTGGCTACCCCGACCGCGAAAGCGTGGCCCTGGGCGCGGCGAACATGGTCTCGGGGGTGTTCGGCGGCATGGGCGGTTGCGCGATGATCGGGCAGACCGTGATCAACCTCAGTTCCGGCGGGCGCGGGCGTTTTTCCGGGGTGTTCGCCGGGGTGATGATCCTGTTGTTCATTCTGTTTCTGTCGCCGCTGATCGAGCGGATTCCGCTGGCGGCGCTGGTGGGGGTGATGTTTGTGGTGTCTCAGCAGACCTTCGCCTGGGCGTCGCTGCGGGTGATCAACAAGGTGCCACTCAATGATGTGTTGGTGATCGTTGCGGTGACGGTCATCACGGTCTTCACCGACCTGGCCACGGCGGTGCTGTGCGGGATCGTGATCGCGGCGCTGAACTTCGCCTGGCAACAGGCGCGCGAGCTGTACGCCGATGCGCATCTGGAAGCCGATGGCAGCAAGCTTTACCGCCTGCACGGCACCTTGTTCTTCGCCTCGACCACGCCGTTTTTGAACCAGTTCGATCCGGCCAGCGATCCGGCCGTGGTGACGCTCGATTGCCGTCACCTGAGCTTTGTCGACTATTCGGCGATCGCCGCGCTGATGACCCTGCGCGAGCGCTACAGCAAGGCCGGCAAGCACCTGCGGGTGCTGCATTTGTCCGAGCGCTGCAAGCAACTGCTCAAGCGCGCCAAGGTCCACCACGACTGACCACAAACCCTTGTAGGAGCGGGGGTTACGGGCCGACCAGGTCTTCCAGTTCCTGGGCGCGGGTCTGGGTCATGTCCAGCACGCAGCCGGAGCCGTTGATCTGGTCAATGGTGCCGCCGGTGGCGGAGCCGGCGAAGGCGCAGTTGGCGTCGCGGTATTTGATCCACAGGCGCTGCACGTCTTGCAGTTGCTGTTTGCGCGCGCCGTCCTGGGCAGCGAGGGCGGTCTTGTAGGCGCGGTTCAGGCGATCGTCCTGCACCTTGGCGGCCTTGGCGTTGCAACTGACCATGTCGGCGGTCGTGTTGGCGCCGTCCATGCATTTTTTCAGCGCCGCGTTTTCGGCGGCCGAGGTGACGCCGCACAGGGCGAGCAGCAGGACGCCGGCGGTGAGGGAGGTGCGAATCATGGTCGATGCTCCTGGGCATGAGGGAGTAGGCATTCTACGACGCGATGGTCGCCGCTCAGTTTCCGACATCCTCTTATCTTCATGTAAGAACACCCCCCGAATTTTCATCCATGCCCGTCGGGCATATCCCAATGCGACAGCGCTTGTCCGTGCACGAAAATGACTTTCATCCGGTTTGAAAATACGCCTCGGTAATGATTTATGAGTTTCACAACGCATTCGACGTGACCCTTTCCGAGGAGTACCGCATGGTCGCATCACCGGGCTTCGGGCTATTGGCATACGCTGCCATCGCCATCATTGCTTTGATCGTGCTGATTGCACGTTACCGACTCAACCCGTTTATCGTCATCACCCTGGTGTCCATCGGCCTGGCGCTGATGGCCGGGATGCCGGCGGACACCATCATGGGGTCCTACGAGGCGGGCGTCGGTAAAACCCTGGGGCATATCGCCCTGGTGGTGGCGCTGGGCACCATGCTCGGCAAGATGATGGCCGAGTCCGGCGGCGCCGAGCAGGTGGCGCGTACGCTGATCGAGCGTTTCGGCGAGCGCAATGCGCACTGGGCCATGGTGTGCATCGCCTTCCTGGTGGGGCTGCCGCTGTTTTTCGAGGTCGGTTTTGTATTGCTGGTGCCGATTGCGTTTACGGTGGCGCGGCGGGTGGGGGTGTCGATCCTGATGGTCGGCCTGCCGATGGTCGCCGGGTTGTCGGTGGTGCATGCGCTGGTGCCACCGCACCCGGCGGCGATGATGGCGGTGCTGGCGTATAACGCGTCGGTGGGGCAGACCGTGTTGTATGCGATTCTGATCGGCATCCCCACGGCGATCGTCGCCGGTCCCGTCTACGCCAAGTTCATCGTGCCGCGCATTCACTTGCCGGCAGACAACCCGCTGGAACGCCAATTCATCGAGCGTGAGCCCCGCACCCGTTTGCCGAGCTTTGCGCTGACCATGGGCACGCTGCTGTTGCCAGTGGTGCTGATGATGATCGGCGGTTGGGCCAACGTGCTTTCCACGCCGGGCAGCGGGTTCAACCAGTTCCTGTTGTTTATCGGCAACTCGGTGATCGCGCTGCTGGTGGCGACCCTGGTGAGTTTCTGGACCCTGGGCCTGGCCCAAGGCTTCAACCGCGAAGCGATCCTCAAGTTCACCAACGAATGCCTGGCGCCGACCGCGAGCATCACCTTGCTGGTGGGCGCGGGCGGTGGGCTGAATCGCATCCTGGTGGACGCCGGTGTCACCCATGAGATCCTCGGCCTGGCCCATGCCTTCAACCTGTCGCCGCTGGTGATGGGCTGGTTGTTCGCTGCGCTGATGCGTATTGCCACCGGCTCGGCCACCGTGGCGATGACGACGGCCTCCGGCGTGGTCGCGCCGGTCGCCCTGGGCCTGGGTTATCCACACCCTGAATTGTTGGTGCTGGCCACCGGTGCGGGCTCGGTGATCTTTTCCCACGTCAATGACGGCGGCTTCTGGCTGATCAAGGAATACTTCAATATGACGGTGATCCAGACCTTCAAGACCTGGACCGTGCTGGAGACCCTGATTTCGCTGGTCGCCTTCGGTCTGACCTATGGTCTGTCGTGCATCCTGTAATCCGGAGACCCCATGGACATCCTCTACCAGATCCGCGCCCGTCAGGATTCCTTCAGCGCCGGCGAAGGACGTATCGCCAAGCTGATGCTGGAAGATGTGGGGTTCGCCGCGTCGGCCAGCCTGGAGGCGTTATCCCAGCGCGCCGAGGTCAGCACCGCCACGTTGTCGCGGTTTGCGCGCAGCGTCGGGTGCCGGGATTTGCGTGATCTGCGCCTGCAACTGGCCCAGGCCAGCGGCGTCGGCAGTCGCTTCCTGGACCCGGCGGGCAAGCCTGAGCAGTCGGCGTTCCATCGCCAGATTCTGGGGGATATCGAGGCGACCTTGCGCCAGCACCTGTCGGGGTTCAAGCAGACGAGTTTCGTCGATGCGGTCAGCCTGCTGGGCAAGGCGCGGATGATCCATGCGTTCGGCATGGGCGGCCCGTCGAGCCTGTGCAGCGATGAGTTGCAGGTGCGCCTGGTGCGTCTGGGCTACTCGATTGCCGCGTGCCATGACCCGGTGATGATGCGGGTGACGGCAGCGACCCTGGGCCCCGAACACACGCTGATTGTCTGCTCGCTCAGCGGCCTTACCCCCGAGTTGCTGGACGTGGTGGAACTGGCGCGCAAC
Organism: Pseudomonas sp. MPB23; assembly: GCF_046605395.1. Taxonomy (NCBI): domain Bacteria; kingdom Pseudomonadati; phylum Pseudomonadota; class Gammaproteobacteria; order Pseudomonadales; family Pseudomonadaceae; genus Pseudomonas; species Pseudomonas sp. MPB23. The sequence continues at coordinate 1,941,779 of NZ_CP176771.1, forward strand.
TACGACGCGCGCGTCCTGGCCATTACCCTGGCCGATTCACCCCTGGCCCAATTGGCGGATGTGCTGCTGCCGCTGCAACCGGCCGAAACCAGTTTTATCTACAAACCCACGGCGGCGCGCTACGGCATGCTGCTGGCCATCGACCTGCTCGCCACCGAGCTGGCGCTGGCCGAGCCGGACGCCAACCAGGAACGCCTGCGCCGGATCAAGCTGGCCCTGGACGACTATCGCGGCGGCCCCGACAGCCTGCCGCTTGGAGACTGACATGACGTACGACACGCTGATTCGCCAGGCGCTGATCATCGATGGCAGCAACACGCCAGGCTATGTCGCCGATGTGGGGCTGCGCGACGGGCGCATCGAGAACATCGGCGATCTATCCGCGGCTCATGGCGTGCAGGAGCTGGAGGCTGGCGGTCGCGTATTGGCGCCGGGTTTTATCGACGTGCACACCCACGATGACACCGTGGTGATTCGCCAGCCGCAGATGTTGCCCAAGCTCAGCCAGGGCGTGACTACGGTGATTGTCGGCAACTGTGGGATCAGCGCATCGCCGGTGAGCCTGCGCGGCAATCCGCCGGACCCGATGAACCTGCTGGGCAACGCGGAAGCCTTCGCCTACCCGCGCTTTATCGATTACCGCACGGCGGTGGAACACGCACACCCGGCGGTCAACGTCGCCGCGTTGATCGGCCATACGGCGCTGCGCAGCAACCATATGGACGATCTGCTGCGCACCGCCACGCCCGGTGAAATCATCGCGATGCGCGTGCAATTGCAGGAAAGCCTCGAAGCCGGCGCGCTGGGGTTATCCACAGGCCTGGCCTACGCCAGCGCGTTCGAGGCCGACACCGAGGAAGTGCTGCAACTGAGTGAAGCACTGAGCGCCTTCGGTGCGGTGTACACCACCCATTTGCGCAGCGAATTCGAGCCAGTGCTGGAGGCGCTGGACGAGGCGTTCCTGATTGGTCGGCATGCCAAGGCGCCGGTGATCATTTCCCACCTCAAATGTGCCGGTGCGGGTAACTGGGGGCGTAGTCCGCAGTTGTTGGCTGCACTGGAGCGGGCGGCGAAAACCCAGCCGGTGGGGTGCGATTGTTACCCCTATGCGGCGAGTTCCTCGACCCTGGATCTCAAGCAAGTCACCGATGCCTTTCGCATCACCATCACCTGGTCCACGCCGTCCCCGCACATGGGGGGGCGGGACTTGCAGGACATCGCTGCCGAGTGGGACGTTTCGCTGATGGACGCGGCCCGTCGCCTGCAACCGGCAGGGGCGGTGTATTACGGGATGGATGAGGCGGATGTGCGACGCATCCTGGCGCATCCGCTGTCGATGGTAGGGTCGGATGGGCTGCCTGAAGATCCGTTCCCCCACCCACGCTTGTGGGGCGCGTTTCCACGGGTATTGGGGCATTTCAGTCGGGATGTCGGGTTGTTCCCGCTGCACACGGCGGTGCACAAGATGACCGGGTTGTCGGCGGCGCGGTTTGGCTTGTCCGAACGTGGCGAAATTCGTGAAGGACATTGGGCCGACCTGGTGTTATTCGACCCGTTGCGGGTGCGGGATGTGGCGGACTTCAAGCAGCCGCAGCGCGCTGCCGAGGGGATCGACGCGGTGTGGGTCAACGGCGTGTTGAGCTACAGCGAGGGGCGGGCGGATGGGCAGCGGTCGGGACGATTCCTGGCGCGCAACGGGGATTTGCGGCGCGGGTTTGCGCCTCTATAGTGGGCGCTCTTTTATACGGAGCGGTTGCCATGCACTTAGGAAAAGTCATCCCCATTCTGCGGATTTTCGACGAGGCCAAGGCGTTGGAATTCTACGTCGATTTCCTGGGGTTCAAGGTCGATTGGCAACATCGCTTCGAGGCGAATTTCCCGTTGTACCTGCAGGTGTCGCTGGGCGAATGCGTGCTGCATTTGTCCGAGCACCATGGCGACGCCTCGCCGGGCGCGGCCGTGCGGATTCAGGCGCAAGGGCTGGACGCCTACCAGCAGCAGTTGGTGGGCAAGGATTACCGTTATGCCAAACCCGAGGTTGAGGACACGCCCTGGGGCACGCGGGAGATGAGTATCAAGGACCCGTTCGGGAATCGTGTGGTGTTTGTCGAGGACGAGCAGGGCTGAGGGCAAGCCGCCGGCAATAAAACCCTCTTGTGGCGAGGGCGCAAGCGCCCTCGCCACAGTGAGTGCGCTTTACACGCGGAAATGGCTGACCATCTGCTGCAACTGGCTGCCCAAGCGCGCCAGTTCCACGCTCGACTTGGCCGTCTCGTCACTGGCCGTGGCGGTCTGCTCGGACACATCACGCACATTCACGATGCTACGGCTGATCTCTTCAGCCACGGCGCTCTGCTGCTCGGCGGCGGCGGCGATCTGCTGGTTCATCGACTGGATGTTCGACACCGTACGGGTGATGTTCTCCAGAGACACGCCGGCCTTGCGCGTCAGCTCGACGCTGCTGTCGGTGAGGCTGCGGCTGTTGTTCATCACGTTGGCCACTTGCTGGGTGCCGTTCTGCAATCCGGCCACCAGCCCTTCGATTTCCTCGGTGGACTTTTGCGTACGCTGGGCCAGGCCGCGTACTTCGTCGGCGACCACGGCAAATCCACGGCCGGCTTCACCGGCGCGTGCGGCTTCAATCGCAGCGTTGAGCGCCAGCAGGTTGGTCTGCTCGGCCACGGCCTTGATCACGTCCATCACGCTGCCGATCTTGTTGCTCTCTTGCTGCAAGTGGGCCATGGCGTCGGTGGAGCGCGCCACTTCGGTGGCGAGGCGTTCGATCTGGGCGATGGCTTCGGCCACCACCTTGTCGCCTGCGCGGGCCTGGCCATCGGCATCGGCCGCGGCCAGGGAGGCTTGCTCGGCGTTGCGCGCGACTTCCTGCACGGTGGCAGTCATTTCATGCATCGCGGTGGCGACCTGGTCGGTCTCGACCTTCTGGCTGTGCACACCGGCGCTGGTCTGTTCGGTCACGGCCGACAACTCTTCGGCGGCGCTGGCGATCTGGGTCACGCCGTCGCGAATACCGCTGATCAGCTCGCGCAATGTGGTGCCCATGCGCTGGATGCCTTGTTGCAGCACGCCCAGTTCATCGCGGCGGGTGACCTGGATGTTGTGGCTCAAGTCGCCGCAAGCAATGCGTTCCACCACGGCCAGGGTTTCCTGGAGCGGGCGCGTGATCTGGCGGGTGATGACGAGTGCCGCGATGATGCCAACCAGCAACGCCAGCAAGGTGCTGATCAATTGCAGGCTGCGGGCCTGGGCGCTTTCGGCGTCGCGGCGATCAAGCTGGATGTCGTAGAGCTTGTCGCTGATGGTGACGATGTCGGCGCCTTGGGTGGTCATTTCGGCGCGGGCGGCGACGATGTTGGCGTTGGCGGCCTTGTAGTTCTGTACGGTGCTGCGGTAATCGCCGAGGGCGGTTTCCAGCGCGGTCAAGGCGCTTTGCTGGCTGGCGCCGAATGCAGCGCTGAGGACTTTCAAGCCACTGATGGTTTTTTCGATTTGCGCCGCGACGCGGGCCTCGGTATCTGGATTGACGTTAGCGGTGTAGCCGCGTACTTCGTAGCGGGCCAGTTGGAATTGCAGTTTGGCATCGGCCACCGCCTGGAATTGGGCGAGGTGTTCCGAACTGTCAGGCATTTGTTTCACGCTGGCTTCCAGCGCATTGATTTGTGCGTTGGCGATGTCGGCCTTGTCGCCCATCACTTGGCGAGAAGCGTTGCCGTTGCGGTAGGCCTCGCGCATTTTATTCAGGGACTGCTGATAGGCGGTGATGATGGTTTTCTGCTCGTTGAGCAGTTTGAGGTTCGCCGGGCTCTTGAAGCTGTCCAGCAGTTTCTGTTGCTGGGCGACGAAGGCATCCAGGTTGGTCTGCACGTTCTGGGCCGCAATGTCATCGCCGTTGGCGAGCATGTACTGCAGGCGTGCGACGCGCAGCTTGGTCAGGGACGCGTTGAGCTGGGTGATGTCGCTCATCCAGTTACTGCGGTCGATCAGGCCGCCCAGGCTGGTCCAGCCGGTAATGGCCAGGATCGAGGTAAGGACCAGTACCAGGCCGAAGCCCAGTCCCAGTTTGAGGTTGACGCTGATGTTACCGAACCAGCTGTTCATCGAGTGCTCCGCAAAGGTGATGTTTGTCTGCTGGACGGTGTTGTTGTTTGAGCCAGCCAAGGTGTTCAGGCCATATCGGCGGCAAGATGGGAAACTGAAACGATTAACTCGTAAACATATGTGTGCAACCAACCGGCGGCGCCCCGTAGCCCTGACGTGGGTGGCGTTCATCCCGACGTCACATTCTGTGCTAGTCTGCGGGCCCTTTTAGTTTTGGGCGGTGCGGGAAACCGGTGTTTTCAGCGCTGCCCTACAGCGGAGCCTCTTCATGTCCGAAGTTAATCTGTCCACCGACGAAACCCGCGTCAGCTACGGTATCGGCCGTCAGTTGGGCGACCAACTGCGCGACAACCCACCACCGGGTGTGAGCCTGGACGCGATCCTGGCTGGCCTGACCGACGCCTTCGCCGGCAAGCCAAGCCGTGTTGACCAGGAGCAAATGGCCGCCAGCTTCAAGGTCATCCGCGAAGTCATGCAAGCCGAAGCGGCTGCCAAGGCTGAAGCTGCAGCCGGCGAAGGCCTGGCGTTCCTGGCTGAAAACGCCAAGCGAGACGGCATCACCACCCTGGCTTCCGGCCTGCAATTTGAAGTGCTGACCCAGGGTGAAGGCGCCAAGCCGACCCGTGAAGACCAGGTGCGTACCCACTACCACGGCACCCTGATCGACGGCACCGTGTTCGACAGCTCCTATGATCGTGGGCAGCCAGCAGAATTCCCGGTTGGCGGCGTGATCGCCGGCTGGACCGAAGCCCTGCAACTGATGAATGCTGGCAGCAAATGGCGTCTGTACGTGCCGAGCGAACTGGCTTACGGCGCTCAAGGCGTTGGCAGCATTCCGCCGCACAGCGTTCTGGTGTTCGACGTCGAGCTGCTCGACGTTCTGTAAGACCTGCTTTTGATTACCTGTAGGAGCGAGCTTGCTCGCGAAGGCCGTCAACGATAACGCGGGTTTCCTGGATAAACGCGGTGTCTTGAGGTTTTTCGCGAGCAAGCTCGCTCCTACAGGGGGTTGCGCGGTCGCTCATGGATGAAACTTGCCATTGAGCTCTGTCGCCGGGCGCAATGCTCGGGCATAGCAGAACAAGAACAGATTACGCACCACTTCCTTCAGCACACCGGGTTCACTTGAACTCAGGCCATTCACGTCCAGGTCGCCCTGGTCCTGCAGTTCGTTCAGCGCTTCTTCCTCCAGCACCGCACAGACTTCCCCGGTTTCCCGATGAAGGATGCGCAAGTAGGGGTGTGGGCGGTCCAGCCAGGCATCTATCAAATAAGTCATGGGTGTTCTCCTTGATGGGTTTCAATGAGAATAATTCTTATTCGTAGAATAGCAAGTGCCTATTGGCGGTTTCCGGGTTTTTATGTGTGGGGATTGCGTTCGATCAACAGGGAGGGCAAAACGCCATCCCGCGGCGGGCGCGGGATGGAAGGAGCAGGTTCAGACTTTGCGCACGAACTCGGACTTGAGTTTCATCGGGCCGATACCGTCGATCTTGCAGTCGATATCGTGGTCGCCGTCGCACAGGCGGATGTTTTTGACCTTGGTGCCGACCTTGACCACCAGGGACGTGCCCTTGACCTTGAGGTCCTTGATCACGGTGATGGTGTCGCCGTCCTGCAGGACGTTGCCCACAGAGTCTTTCTTCACGGTTTCATCGCCGGCTGCTTCGGTCTCGCCAGTGGCGGACCACTCATGGGCGCATTCCGGGCAGATCAGCTGGGCGCCGTCTTCGTAGGTGAATTCGGAATTGCATTTTGGGCAGGGTGGCAACGTGCTCACTAAAGCTCCTTAACGGTCAGGATGGCTAAAGTCGCACATTATATAGGGAATTGGACCAAGGGCGGGGACGTGAATTGGCAATGCAAACCAAATGTGGGAGGGGGCGTGCTCCCACATGGGGTATTTCTAGTGTGTGCGGGCGACCGCAAACTCGCTCAGTTCAACCAGGGCGTCCCGGTATTCGCTGGCGGGAATGGCATCCAGGCACTTGATCGCACGGGCCACATAATCGCGTGCCAGTTGTGCGGTGTAGTCCAGGGAGCCGGAAGCTTCCACGGCGGCGCGAATGCTTTCCAGGTCTTCGATCCCGCCTTTCTGGATCGCTTTGCGCACCAGGGCTTTCTGTTCCGGCGTGCCTTCGCGCATGGTGTAGATCAGCGGCAGCGTCGGTTTGCCTTCGGCCAGGTCATCGCCGACGTTCTTGCCCAGGGTTTCGGCGTCGCCGCGGTAGTCGAGCAGGTCGTCCACCAGTTGGAACGCTACGCCCAGGTGGTCACCAAAGGTGCGCAGGGCTTCGGCCTGTTCGGCGGTCGCGCCACACAAGGCAGCGGCGCTGTGGGTGGAGGCTTCGAAGAGCATCGCGGTCTTGCCGCGAATCACTTCCATATAGGTTTCTTCGGTGGTGCTGGCATCGCGGACTTTCGACAGTTGCAGCACTTCGCCTTCGGCGATGATGCGCGTGGCCTGTGAAAGAATCTTCATCACCGGCATCGAACCCAGTTCGACCATCATCTCGAACGAGCGCGAGTACAGGAAGTCGCCCACCAGTACGCTGGGGGCGTTGCCCCACATGGCATTGGCGGTTTCGCGACCGCGGCGCATGCCGGACATGTCGACCACGTCGTCATGCAGCAAGGTGGCGGTGTGCAGGAACTCGATGGTGGCGGCCAGCAGGCGCAGGTCATCGCCTTCGCGGCCCAGGGCCTTGCCACACAGCAGCACTAATAAAGGACGCAGACGTTTGCCGCCCGCCGACGTAATGTAGTCGCCGATTTTCGAGACCAGCGGCACTTTAGACGTCAGCTGCTGCTTGATGATGCCGTCGACGGCGCTAAAATCGTCCGCGACCGCGCGGTAGAAAGCTTGGGGTTGCATCAGCGACAGTCGCTCCAGAAGGGTTGCGCGGCATGCTAGGACCCTGACCCCCAGGTGTCAAGGCGCGATAGACGGCTACTTGCAACGCACCAAAGCCTTGCGTACAATCGCGCACCCTGAACTTCCTGGGCAGCACCTGCCTTACGCAATTGCATTCGGGACGTCCATCCCATGCAGCCATGCCAGCCAATACCTCTTCTTATAAAGCGCTGGGTGAGCAGGATTATCGGAGAAATACCATGTCGTACGCAGTAATTGTTACTGGTGGCAAGCAATACAAGGTCGCCCCAGGTGAATACCTGAAGATCGAAAAACTGGAAGTCGCTACCGGCGAATCCGTGACTTTTGATCGCGTTCTGTTGGTCGCCAATGGCGATGACGTGAACATCGGCGCCCCCGTTGTTGCTGGCGCTACCGTTGTGGCTGAAGTGATCTCCCAAGGTCGTCACGATAAAGTCCGCATCATCAAGTTCCGTCGTCGTAAGCACCACATGAAGCGTATGGGCCACCGCCAGTGGTACACCGAGATCAAAATCACCGGTATTCAGGCTTAATTTCAGCCTAATTCCTCACTAGGAGAATTGACTCATGGCACACAAAAAAGCTGGTGGTAGTACCCGTAACGGTCGCGACTCAGAAGCCAAACGCCTTGGCGTGAAGATGTATGGCGGCCAGGTTATCATTCCGGGCAACATCATCGTGCGTCAGCGCGGCACCCAATTCCACGCCGGTTACGGTGTTGGCATGGGTAAAGATCACACTCTCTTCGCTAAAGTCGAAGGCGTGATCAAGTTCGAAGTAAAAGGCGCCTTCGGTCGCCGTTACGTGAGCATTGTCCCGAAGACTGACGTCGTCGCGGCATAATTACGTAGTTGCTGGAAAAGCCCTGTCTCGCGACGGGGCTTTTTCGTTTGTGGAGTGAGTCTCTTGCAAAGCTGTTTGTAATGAGCTCAAGCGCTGGATTTGCGGTCGTTGATTGAGGTCGCTGCGCTCATTTTTGCAAGAGTCTTATGTCTTGGTTTCTTAAGCTCGTCCATGCGGCGAGAGGCGTTTTGTTATGAAGTTCGTTGATGAAGTATCCATCCGAGTAAAAGCAGGCGACGGCGGTAACGGTTGCATGAGTTTCCGTCGCGAAAAATTCATCGAAAACGGTGGCCCCAACGGCGGTGACGGCGGTGACGGCGGTTCCATCTACATGATGGCCGACGAAAACCTCAACACCCTGGTCGACTACCGTTACACCCGGCACTTCGATGCCGAGCGTGGTTCCAACGGCGGCAGCACCGACTGCACCGGTAAAAAAGGTGAGGACATGGTGCTGCGCGTACCGGTCGGCACCACGATCATCGACTCGGCCACCCAGGAAGTGATTGGCGACCTGACCAAGGCCGGCCAGAAACTGATGGTTGTGCAGGGCGGCTGGCACGGTCTGGGTAACACCCGATTCAAGTCCAGTACCAACCGTGCGCCGCGCCAGACCACGCCGGGCAAGCCGGGCGAGCAGCGTGATCTCAAGCTGGAAATGAAAGTCCTGGCCGACGTGGGCCTGCTGGGCCTGCCGAACGCCGGCAAAAGTACCTTCATCCGTTCGGTCTCGGCCGCCAAGCCGAAAGTCGCCGACTACCCGTTCACCACCCTGGTGCCAAACCTGGGCGTGGTCAGCGTCGACCGCTGGAAAAGCTTCGTGATCGCCGACATTCCCGGCCTGATCGAAGGCGCTTCCGATGGCGCCGGCCTGGGGATTCGCTTCCTCAAGCACTTGTCGCGGACCCGTTTGCTGCTGCACCTCGTCGACATGGCGCCGCTGGATGACACCAGCGCACCGGACGCCGCCGAAGTGATCGTCAACGAACTGACCAAGTTCAGCCCGTCCCTGGCTGAGCGTGATCGCTGGCTGGTGCTGAACAAGTGCGACCAGATCCTTGAAGAAGAGCACGAGGAGCGCGTCAAGGAAATCGTCGACCGCTTGGAGTGGACCGGTCCGGTCTACGTGATCTCGGCCATCGCCAAAGAAGGCACCGAGCGCCTGACCCGCGACATCATGCGCTACCTGGAAGACCGCGCCGACCGCCTGGCGGCCGATCCGGTGTTCAAGGCCGAACTGGCCGACCTCGACCAGCGCATCGAAGACGAAGCCCGCGCCCAGTTGCAGGCCCTGGACGACCAACGTGCCCTGCGCCGCAGCGGCGTGAAGTCGGTCCATGACATCGGCGACGATGATTGGGACGAAGAAGACGTGGATGACGAAGACGGTCCGGAAATCATTTACGTGCGTGACTGATCCGTTGCGATAAACTTGAACGCCGCTCCCAGGAGCGGCGTTTTGGTATCCGGGTATAACGTTATGGGCGGCGCTGGGTCGCGTGTAGCCCTCTATCTAAGGTTGAAGATGATGCGGAGCAAAGTGACAGGTGCGCAGCGCTGGGTCGTAAAGATCGGAAGTGCGCTGCTGACGGCGGATGGCAAGGGTCTGGATCGCGCCGCCATGAGCGTGTGGGTCGAGCAGATGGTGGCCTTGCATGAGGCCGGTGTCGAGTTGGTGCTGGTGTCGTCCGGGGCGGTTGCCGCCGGGATGAGCCGCCTCGGCTGGACCGCCCGACCCAGCGCGATGCACGAGCTGCAAGCCGCCGCCGCCATCGGTCAGATGGGCCTGGTGCAAGCCTGGGAATCCAGCTTTGCCGAGCACGGCTGCCACACGGCGCAGATCCTGCTGACCCACGACGACCTGTCCGACCGCAAGCGTTACCTCAACGCCCGCAGCACCTTGCGCACCCTGGTGGAGCTCAAGGTGATCCCGGTGATCAACGAGAACGACACGGTGGTCACCGACGAAATCCGCTTCGGCGACAACGACACCCTGGCCGCCCTGGTGGCCAACCTGGTGGAAGCCGACCTGCTGGTGATCCTCACCGACCGCGATGGTATGTTCGATGCCGACCCGCGCAACAACCCCGATGCCCAACTGATCTACGAAGCCCGCGCCGATGACCCGGCGCTGGACGCCGTGGCCGGCAGCGTCGGCGGCGCACTGGGCCGGGGCGGCATGCAGACCAAACTGCGTGCCGCACGTTTGGCGGCGCGTTCGGGGGCCCACACCATCATCGTCGGCGGGCGCCTGGAGCGCGTGCTCGATCGCCTCAAGGCCGGCGAGCGCATCGGTACGCTGCTGTCGCCGGAACGCGGCATGCTCGCGGCGCGCAAGCAGTGGCTGGCCGGGCATCTGCAAACCCGTGGCACGCTGGTGCTGGACGACGGTGCCGTAGCGGCGCTGTCCCAAGGCCACAAGAGCTTGCTGCCGGTGGGCGTCAAACTGGTGCAGGGCAGCTTCCGCCGTGGCGAAATGGTGGTGTGCGTAGCGCCGGACGGTCGTGAGATCGCCCGCGGCCTGGCCAACTACAGCGCCGTTGAAGCGCAGAAAATTATTGGACAATCGTCCGACGCGATTGTCGGACTCTTGGGTTATATGGCCGAGCCGGAACTGGTTCACCGCGACAACCTGATCCTGGTTTAACCAAAGGAATACACCATGCGTGTGATGAAGGGATTGCTTGGCCTGCTGTTGGCCCTGCCGTTGCTGGCCTCGGCCGAAGAGATCGGCCAGGTGTCGACGGTGTTCAAATTCGTCGGCCCCAACGACCGGATCGTGGTCGAAGCCTTCGATGACCCCAAGGTCGACGGCGTGACCTGCTACTTGTCCCGCGCCAAGACCGGCGGCGTCAAAGGCGGCCTGGGCCTGGCCGAAGACCGTGCCGAAGCCTCGATTGCCTGCCGCCAGGTTGGGACGATCCGCTTCAAGGGCGAGCTCAAGGACGGCGAGGAAGTGTTCAAGGAGCGGACCTCGCTGGTGTTCAAGACCATGCAGGTGGTGCGCTTTCTCGACAAGAAGCGCAACACCTTGGTGTACCTGGTTTACAGCGACCGTCTGATCGAGGGCAGCCCGCAGAATGCCGTGACGGCAATTCCGATTTTGCCGTGGCCGACCGCTCAGTAACCAGCAGGCGAGTTTTGTCATCGGCGTCTATGATTGCAGGCTTGCGGGTTGTAATCTCGAACAGCCGCACTGCAAAGAACATGGGAAATCTGGAGTTCGTCATGAGTGCTTTCCACGACCTGAAACTCAAAGCGTTGGACGGACAAGAGCTGCCGCTGGCGCCCTTCAAGGGCAAAGTCGTACTGGTGGTCAACGTGGCCTCCAAATGTGGCTTGACCCCGCAATACGCGGCGTTGGAAAAACTCTATCAGCAATACAAGGACCAGGGCTTTACCGTGCTTGGCCTGCCCTGTAACCAGTTTGCAGGCCAGGAACCGGGCACCGAGAAAGAAATCCAGGAGTTCTGCAGCCTCAATTACGGAGTGAGCTTTCCCCTGGGCAGCAAACTCGATGTGAACGGCCCTGAGCGTCACCAGTTGTACCGCTTGCTGGCGGGCGAGGGTGCCGAGTTTCCTGGGGATATCACCTGGAATTTCGAGAAGTTCCTGCTGGGTAAAGACGGGCGGGTGCTGGCGCGCTTCTCGCCGCGTACGGCGCCGGACGATCCGACCGTCGTCCTGGCCATCGAAAAAGCCCTGAGCTGACCCTACCCCTGTAAGAGCGAGCAAGCTCGCTCTTACAGGGGGCGCGGCGTTTCTAGCCCTTAATCACCCCGATCAATAGTGCTACTCAGCCCTGCCTGCGCCCCATATTATCGGCATCATAAACCCCGTCTTTCGTGGAGTGTTGCCATGCCTGTCCAAGCCTTGTTCAAACCGTTCCAGCTCGGAGCACTGCACTTGTCGTCCCGCGTGGTCATGGCGCCGATGACCCGTTCGTTTTCGCCGGGGGGCGTGCCCAATGCCAAGGTCATCGAGTACTACCGGCGCCGTGCCGCAGCGGGCGTGGGCCTGATCATCACCGAGGGCACCGTGGTCGGTCACCCGGCCTCCAACGGTTACCCGAACGTCCCGCATTTTTACGGTGAGGCCGCGCTGGCCGGTTGGAAGAAAGTCGTTGACGCCGTGCATGCCGAAGGCGGCAAGATCGTCCCGCAGCTCTGGCATGTGGGCAGTGTGCGTCGTATCGGCACCGAGCCTGACGCCAGCGTGCCGGCGTACGGACCGATGGAAAAACTCAAGGACGGCAACGTGGTCGTCCACGGCATGACCGCCCAGGACATCAAGGACGTCATCGCCGCCTTCGCCCAGGCCGCCGAGGACGCTCAGCGCATCGGCATGGACGGCGTGGAAATCCACGGTGCCCACGGTTACCTGGTGGACCAGTTCTTCTGGGAAGGCAGCAACCAGCGCACCGACGAATACGGCGGCAGCCTGGCCAATCGTTCGCGTTTTGCCATCGAACTGATCCAGGCCACCCGCGCCGCCGTGGGCCCGGACTTTCCGATCATCTTCCGTTTCTCCCAGTGGAAGCAGCAGGATTACACCGCGCGCCTGGTGCAAACACCGGAGGCGCTGGGTGAATTCCTCAAGCCGCTGTCCGACGCTGGTGTGGATATTTTCCACTGCTCCACCCGCCGGTTCTGGGAGCCGGAGTTCGAAGGTTCCGACCTCAACCTGGCCGGCTGGACGCGCCAGCTCACCGGCAAGCCGACGATCACCGTTGGCAGTGTCGGCCTGGATGGCGAGTTCCTGCAGTTCATGGTCAACACCGACAAGGTCGCGCAACCGGCCAGCCTGGAGAAGCTGCTGGAGCGCCTGAACAACGATGAGTTCGATCTGGTCGCCGTAGGTCGGGCGCTGCTGGTCGACCCGGATTGGGCGGTGAAGGTGCGCGAAGGGCGCGAGGGCGACATCCTGCCGTTCAGTCGTGAGGCGTTGACGACCCTGGTGTAAGCGGCTTCAGGACGGGCACTGGGTGCCCGTCCTCGCACACCCCGCGCAGTTGGCGCTCGAACTGCTCGATAATCGCCGCCCAACCTTGGCGACTGGCATGCTGGCGGGCATTGAGCCTGACTCTGCGCAAGGTTTCACGCTCCTCCAGCAGCCAGATCGCCGCATCGCAAAACGCGTCCTCATCCCCCGGCATCGCCAGCACGCCGTTGTAGCCATGACGGATATGCTGGGTGGCGGCGGCCTGGTCATAAGCCACCACGCCGAGCCCGGAGGCCATGGCTTCCAGCACCACATTACCGAAGGTTTCGGTCAGGCTCGGGAACAGAAACAGATCGCCTGATGCGTAATGCCGTGCCAGCTCTTCGCCGCGCTGGGTGCCGCAAAACACCGCTTCGGGCAAATCGTGCTCCAGCAATGCGCGTTGCGGCCCATCGCCAACGATGACCAGCTTCAGGCGTCTCTGTGGATAACTGCTCTGCAAGGCGTCGAAGCAGCGCTTGAGCAGCCCGAGGTTTTTTTCTTGGGCCAGGCGCCCGACATGCAGCACAGCCAAATCGTCGTTGCCCAGGCCCCAGCGTTCGCGCAAGGCATTATCGCGCCTGGCGGGGTGGAACAACTGGCTGTCGACCCCGCGCGACAACATCCCCAGCCGCTCGAAATGCCGGCGCTCCAGTTCCAGGCGCTGGCTGGCGCTGGGTACCAGCGTCAACGTCGAACGGTTGTGAAACCAGCGCAGGTAATGCGTGACCACACGGCTCAATAGGCTCAGGCCGTACTGGTTGGAATACTGCTGGAAATTGGTATGAAAACCGCTGACCACACTGATCCCCAAACGCCTTGCCGCACGCAGCGCCGACAGCCCCAGTGGGCCTTCGGTGGCGATATACAGCACATCGGGGCGTTGGCGCGTCCAGCGTCGCAGCAATTTGTGCATCGACGACTGGCCCCATTGCAGGCCGGGATAACCCGGCAGCGGCCAGCCGCGGCACAGCAGCAACTCAGCGTCACTGGGCCGGGTCTGGTCGACACCCTGGCGTGGACGTACCAGCTCGACTTGATGGCCGCGCGCGCGCAAACCCTCGCACAGACGGCCAAGGGTATTGGCCACCCCGTTGATCTCAGGCGGGAAGGTTTCGGTGATCAGAGTGATGTGAAGCGAAGCTGTCGTCATGACCCACAGTGTCGCTGTGGGCTATGTCGTCATTGTGTCACCCAGATGATGGATTTATGACGTGGCCACGCTTTGCTGCGCCATCGCTTCGGCGCCCTGCTCGCGCACCCAGAACAACGTCGCGCCGGCCACCGCCGCCGGCATCATCAGCAGGTTGACCACCGGCACCAGCAGCACCAGGTAAACGATGCCGCCGAAGCTCATGCTCTGCCAGCGCTTCTGGCGCAGCCAGGCGAGCATTTCGTTCCAGCCCAGCTTGTGGTTATCCGCCGGGTAGTCGATGTATTGGATCGCCATCATCCACACGCCGAACAGCAGCCACAGCGGCGCGGCGATCAGGTTGACCACCGGGATGAACGACAGGATGAACAGGCCGATGGCCCGTGGCAGGAAGTAGCCCAGCTTGCGCATTTCCCGCGCGAGGGTGCGCGGTACCATGGCCGCCAGTTCGCCCCAACTGAACGCAGGAAAGTCATCGGTACCGCGTACGACCACCTCGACCTTTTCGGCAAGAAAACCGTTGAAGGGCGCTGCGATGATATTGGCGAGCATGGTGAAGGTGAAAAATACCATCAGCACCACCAGCACCACGAACAGCGGCCATAGCAGGTAATTCAAAAAGCTCAGCCAACTGGGGAGTGTCGGCATCAAATGATCGACCCACAGGCTGAACTGATGGCCGGCGAAATAGATCAAGCCGACGAACAGCACCAGGTTGATCGCCAGCGGCAGTAGCACAAACAGACGCAGGCCGGGGCTCAGCACCAGTTTGAGGCCTTCGCGCAGGTATTGCGGACCGGAAAGAACAGGGGCGGGCATGGAAGACTCCGAGCAGGATGACGAACGCGCCGACCTTACCGGCTTTGCATTCAGGGCGAAAGCGGCGACATCAGCGGTAACAAAGGCGTCGATTAACCGAGCCGACTGAATAGAGACCACCTATGAGCTGGATTGTTATTCCGTATTTCCTTAATCTTGCCCCCCTCTATACGCTGCACCCATTATTTTCAGGGCCTGCGAGTTCAAGCCTTCCCCAAGTGCTTCGTGGTCCCTTTTTTATTCCAGCCGCCTTGTTGTCCGGGTGGTCGATAGGAGTGAGTCATGTCTGATACCCGTCATTCGCGAGTGATTATTCTCGGTTCCGGCCCTGCCGGTTACAGCGCTGCCGTCTACGCTGCCCGAGCCAACCTCAAGCCACTGCTGATCACCGGCATGCAGGCGGGCGGTCAGTTGACCACCACCACTGAAGTCGACAACTGGCCGGGCGATGTCCACGGTCTGACTGGCCCGGTGCTCATGGAGCGTATGAAAGAACACGCCGAGCGCTTTGAGACCGAGATCGTGTTCGATCACATCAACAAAGTCGACTTCTCGAAAAAGCCTTACAGCCTGACCGGCGACAGCGGTGTCTACACCTGTGACGCGCTGATCATCGCCACCGGCGCCAGCGCCCGTTATCTGGGCCTGCCGTCGGAAGAAGCGTTCATGGGCAAGGGTGTGTCCGCCTGCGCCACCTGCGACGGTTTCTTCTACCGCAACAAGCCGGTCGCCGTGGTCGGCGGCGGCAACACCGCGGTGGAAGAAGCACTGTACCTGGCCAACATCGCCAGCACCGTGACCCTGGTTCACCGCCGCGAGACCTTCCGCGCCGAGAAGATCCTGATCGACAAGCTGAACGCCCGTGTCGCTGAAGGCAAGATCATCCTCAAGCTCAATGCCACCCTGGACGAAGTCCTGGGCGACAACATGGGCGTGACCGGTGCGCGCCTGAAGAACAACGATGGCAGCTTCGACGAGCTGAAAGTCGACGGCGTGTTCATCGCCATCGGCCACACCCCGAACACTTCGTTGTTCGAAGGCGTGCTGGATGCCAAAGACGGTTACCTGGTGGTGAAGGGTGGCCGTGAAGGCAATGCCACCGCGACCAACATCGAAGGCATCTTCGCGGCCGGCGACGTGGCCGACCACGTGTACCGCCAGGCGATCACCTCGGCCGGTGCCGGTTGCATGGCGGCGCTGGATGTCGAGCGTTACCTCGACGGTCTGCAGAACGCTTGAAGCTGAACCCGTTGATATGAAAAAACCGGCTGCGAGGCCGGTTTTTTTTGGGCAATTTAGCCCGCTCCCACATTTTGATCTGCGTTTGATTCAGGATTTGCGGGTCAGCGGCTGTGCGCTGAATTTCACACCGGTCAGGCCGTGCTCGATCAACGCCCGGATATTGCCATGGTCGCTGCCCTCAGGCGTGGCCAGTACCGAACGGTAATGCTCGCCAAACGCCAGCAAGGCTTGCTGATCGCTCAAGCCTTCCAGCAGGGCCAGGCCCAGGGTCTTGCACGAACCTTCGTTCTGCCCGGCAGCGTTTTCCACGGTGCCGTTGGTGAAAGCTTGTGGCTGATAGTCGTAACCGGCGGCAATGAAGGCCAGGGTGTCGGCGAAGAGATGTTCGCCGCTGTCGAGGCTGGCGCGCAGGGTGTTCAGGTCAGTCATGGGGTTTTCCTTTGGCGAACGCCGCCTGTTGTTCGGCGCTGGCTTCTTGCTGGTATTGGGCTTTCCATTCGGCGTACGGCATGCCGTACACCACTTCACGGGCGTCATCGAGGCTCAGCTCGATCTGGCGCGCGTCGGCCTCGGCCTTGTACCACTTGGACAGGCAGTTGCGGCAGAAACCGGCCAGGTTCATCAGGTCGATGTTCTGCACATCCTTGCGGCTGTCCAGGTGCGCCACCAGTCGGCGAAAGGCGGCGGCTTCGAGTTCGAGGCGTTGTTGGTCGTTCATAGGGCTCACTTGAATGTCAGCGGCTGGCCGCCAGAGTGATCGAAACCGACTCGGCAAAGCGCAGCGCATGGGGCTTGTCCACTTCGACTTCGGCGTACAGCACCGATTCGTTGCTCATCACAAGGTCCAGCAGTTCCTGGGTCAAGCGCTCGAGCAGGGCAAAGCGGTTGCCTTCCACGTGGGCGATGATCGCCTTGGTGATGGTGCGGTAGTTCAACGCATGGTCGATATCGTTGTCGCGCACGGCGTCCTGGGCGGCATACAGGATGGTCAGGTTGATCAGCACATCCTGTTTGTTGAGGATCTCGTCCTCATTGATGCCGATGTAGGTGCGCAGGCACAGGTCCTTGACCCGGATGCGCGCCATGCCTGGTTGAAGTTGTGGCATTGCTACTTGCTCCGTCCAATCAGTTGCAGGAACTCCATGCGCGTGGTGTTCGACTCGCGGAACGCGCCGAGCATCACCGAGGTGTTCATGGTTGAATTCTGTTTTTCCACACCGCGCATCATCATGCACATGTGCTTGGCTTCGATCACCACCGCGACGCCGGCAGCCTGGGTCACTTCCTGGATGGCATCGGCGATCTGGCGCGTGAGGTTTTCCTGGATTTGCAGGCGCCGGGCGAACATATCGACGATGCGTGCCAGCTTCGACAGGCCGAGCACCTTGCCGGTCGGAATATAGGCCACGTGGGCCCTGCCGATAAAGGGCAGCAAGTGATGTTCGCACAGCGAGTACAACTCGATGTCCTTGAGGATCACCATTTCATCATTGTCGGAGGCGAACAGGGCACCGTTGACGATTTCTTCCAGGTTCTGCTCATAGCCATGACACAGGTACTGCATGGCTTTGGCAGCGCGCTTGGGGGTGTCGAGCAAGCCTTCGCGCTCGGGGTCTTCACCCAGGCCCTTGAGGATCTCGCGGTAGTGGTGGGGCAGGGATAAAGTCATACAACATCCTCACAGACGGCTTACTTGATATGCCGCCCGCCGTTGACGGTCAGGGTGGTACCGGTGACATAGGGGTTATCCAGCAGGTAACGCACGCTCTGGTAGATCACCTCGGGCCCGGGCTCAATGCCCAGTGCCGACTTGGCCAGGACTTTGGCGCGGTAGGCCGCGTCATCGCCTTCGTTGAACATCACCATCGCGGGGGCTATGCCGTTGACCTTGATGTGCGGCGCGAACTGCGCGGCGAACGACAGCGTGAGGCTGTCGAGCCCGGCCTTGGTGGCGCAATAGGCAATGTGCTGGCGGCTGCCCTTGCGCACCACGTCGTCGCTGATATGCACGATGTCGGCAGGTGTCGAGCGTTGCAACAAAGGTGAACAATGCAGGTTGATCAGGTACGGCGCAAGCATGTGCACGCTGAACATGTCGATAAAAGCGCGGCTTTCGTCGCCTGGGGTTTCAGCGACCCAGGCCGAGGCGTTGTGGATGATTGCACGCAGGCTTTGGGTATGGGTATGCAGCTCAGCGATAAACGCCAGAATGCCTGCTTGCGTGGAAAAATCGGCGAACACGCCGATTGCACCGCGCTCGCGCAATGCCTGCACTCCGGGGCGTTCGCTGCGGTAGCTGAACATCACCGAGTGGCCCTCGTCCAGCAGGCGCTGGGCACAATGCAGGCCGACGCGCTGGCCGGCACCGGTGATCAGGATCGGGGCGTTTGTTGCAGTCATGGGCGGCTCGAATCGCGGGCAGGTCGAAACTATACCAGCGAGCGAGCACCCCTGTACTCAAGCAGGCGCTTGGGTGGTCTTGCGCGGTGGCGGTGTGGGGTGCAGCCAGTTCGCCAGCAGATGGGTCGACAGCGGGATGAACCCGTAAACCATCAGGGGCGTGAGCGCCAGGGTGCTCACGAGTACGCGAGGCGCCAGTGCCAGCTCGCTGAGCAACGGCCCGAGGACGAAGTTGAACAGCAGCGACACCGGGAAAAACGCCAGCCAGATCGCCACCGCTTGTTTCCAGCGCGGCGGGCGTGCGCCGACTGCGCCAAACCAGCCCTCGATGCCCCGCACGCGGTGCTCGGACGGGTCGGCGAACAGGTCGCTGCCACGGCCCAGCCACGCACTGCGGGACGCGGAAAACTCCCAGGCATGCAGGGTCTGTTCGTTGGCGAAACGGAAAATGATCTGGAATTCATCATCGTTGGGCGGCGGCGCGAGTACGCCTGAGCCCAGGTAGCCGGGGAAGTCGGTGGCCAATTGCTCGCCTTCGCGCAGCCAGGCCATCAATTCTTCATAACGACCTTTGGCCACGCGGCGCGCAACCATCAAGGTGACGGGTGAGGTAGACATCGTGTATCTCCAAGTAATCAGGTGCGCTGGGCCGGGTAGGCGGCGCACGAACGTAGCGGTCGGGTAAGGCCGCTACGTAAAAGCAGGCAAGGATTATTCCTGTTTTGCCGAAATACGCCAGCGTCTTCGGTCGGCTCGCCGTGCAGCTTGAATCGGGCGATTGAATAAGCGTTAAATGAGGTTCAAATCGAGACGGACTTTTTCTGACAGCTAATGCCCGAAACTATTGCTCCTCATCACGAAACGACGCACGCCAGCGTCAGTGATTCCGCTGATCTTTTTCCTATTCGTGAAGTCGCCAGGCTGACCGGCGTCAACCCGGTGACCTTGCGCGCCTGGGAGCGTCGCTACGGTCTTATCCAGCCAACCCGCACCGAAAGCGGGCATCGGTTGTACTCGAGCACCGATATCGACACCGTGCACCGTATTCTCGACTGGATCGAGCGCGGCGTCGCGGTGAGCAAAGTGGGCAAGATCCTGGCGCGTAACGACGCGCTCAGCGAACCCACCCAGCCTTCGCGCATCGATATCGAACGCGAATGGAGCCAGTGGCAGGATCACCTGCGGTTGGCAATCCACGGGTTTGACGACCGCGAGTTGGAGCGCGTGTACGGGCAGATTTTCGCCGCCTACCCCATCGCGGTGGTATTCCAGAATGTGCTCATGCCGTTATGGCAACAATTGCTGCGTCATCAGGGGCGCTTTGGTCAGGCCAGCGAGTGGCTGTTCTTCGATGCCTTCCTGCGGGCCCGCATTACGCAACGTTTGCAGATGATCAATGCTTCGGCGGCGCCTCGGGTGTTGCTGTCGGCGATTGCCGGAGAGTGCCGGGAGCTGGAGCTGTTGGTGGCGGGGTTGTTGATCGGCACCGATGACCTGGCAGTGAAGGTGCTCAGCGTCGGTCAGCCTTTCGACGAGTTGACGCTTATCTGCGAGAAGACCCGGCCGCAAGCGCTGGTGCTGTTTTCCAATCGCTCGCCCAGCTCCGAGCTGCCGTCGCGGCTCAAGCGCCTGGCGCTGACCCTGGATTGTCCGTTACTCCTGGCAGGCGACGCTTCGGATCTGGCAGAGCAAAGCCTGGCGGGATCTTCCATCGGCTGCCTGGGCAATGACGGGCGATCGATGCAGCACCGTTTGCAGTTGTTTCTGGGCGGTACCCTGGACACCTGATCTCAGGCGTGGACTTCAGGGTGTATCAAGCGATGCTGATGCAGGATGAACTGGCGCAGGCGCTCGGTTTCATCCGCGTCGCTTTGATCCAGGCGGTAGGCGAACAGGCCTCGGGCGCTTTCACGCTCCAGCGTGCCACGCAGGGCGATGCGTTCGTAGCCCGAAGGGCTGAACCACAGGGAAAAGGTCTTGGGTGGCTTGATCCGGCCTCGGATTTCCACCAGTACACCCTTGAATGACACTTCATGCACCCAATAGGCGCTGGGGTTGCCTCGGACATTCTCCAGCGCAACCGGTGTTTCCAGGGCCAGGCGCCACGGGCGAATCATCGGTCCGTCTTCAAAAATGGTCGGCACGCCCAGGCGCAGGTGCACCGCATGAAATTCGTCCTCTACCAGGTGCAGGGGGAACGTCAGTTGCTGGTTCTCGAACTGTGCCTGGATGGTGAGTTGATCATGGGCGGCCAAGCGGGTGAGCAAGTCGCGTATTTGTGCACCGCCGTTGACGGTGAGGCTCGACGACGCATCCCGCAGGTTGAGCTGCGGGTTGTGTTGCATCCTTTGGATAAAATCCAGCTCATCCTGCGTCAGAAGCGCGTCGCGGTGCATAGCGTATGCTCAAGGGGAGGCATTAAAACGCCATTATCCTCTTAATGGCCGAGTTTCCTAACCTTTGTTCGATCCGCTCGTCGCTTTGAGGGTTGCCAGTTCGACCTTTACCTGAGCCAGTTCCGCTTCGAGCTGGGCGACGCGCTGTTGGGCTTTGACCTGAAGGGTCACATCCTTCTGCACGCCAACGAAATACGTCTGCTTGTCGGCCGCGTTGTACACCGTCGACAGCGACAGCTCATTCCAGAAGTGGCTGCCGTCCTTGCGATAGTTACGCAGGGTTTCCCGGCAGGAACCGCCCTGTTCCAGGGTATCGCGAATGGCGATCAGGGCCGGCTGGTCGCGGTCGCCCGACTGCAGGAAGCGACAATCCTGATAGAGAATTTCATCCGGGGTGTAGCCGGTCATCCGTTCAAATGCCGGGTTGACGTAGATCAGCGGCTTGTCCCGGCCTTCCCGCTCGGCGATCACGATGCCGTCGTTGGAGGCGTTGATCACCATTTGCATCAGTTGCGCGTTGATCATTGAGCGCTCCTTGGCGTGTGGTTGGTTCTGGCAGTTTATGATAGGCGTTGAATGTTGCACGGTGTGCGCCGAAATAGTGGCGACAACTGCTAATATCCCACGCTTTCGCTCAACCACAGGATCAGATTGATGAAAGTCGCCATCCTTTCCGGCTCGGTGTACGGCACGGCTGAAGACGTCGCCCGTCACGCCACTGGCATCCTTAAAGCCGCCGGTTTCGACGCCTGGCATAACCCGCGTGCAACCCTCGCCGATGTGCAGGCCTTTGCCCCTGAAGCCTTCCTGGCGGTGACCTCCACCACCGGCATGGGGGAGTTGCCCGACAACCTCCAGCCGTTGTATTCGACGATTCGCGATCAACTCCCCGCTGCGTGGCGCGGCCTGCCCGGCGCCGTGATCGGCCTGGGCGACGCCAGTTACGGCGATACCTTTTGTGCCGGCGGCGAGCAAATGCGCGAGCTGTTCGCCGAATTGGGCCTGCGTGAAGTGCTGCCGATGTTGCGCCTGGATGCCAGCGAAAGTGTCACGCCGGAAACCGACGCCGAGCCCTGGTTGGCCGAACTGGTCACTGCGCTGCGCGCTTGAGCGGGAACTCGCGCAGTAGCGCCAGCCAGGCCTGGGCGGCTTTGGACAGGTAGGCGCCCTCGCGCCAGATAAAGGCAATATCCCAGCGCAGGAAGTCGGGCGCCTTCAGCGTAAGCCGCACCACGCCGGGTCGCACCAGCCCCCGGGCGACCACGCTGGGCAACAGCACCACGCCTTGGCCGGCCGCGACCAGGGCTGCAAGAAAATCCGCCTGGCCGCTACGGCCGATTTCCTTCGGGGTAAAGCCCAACTGCTGACACGCCTGCATCAGTCGGTCGTTGAGCACGAAGCTGCGTTGATACATCAGGAACGGCGTGTCGGCCAATTCCTCCAGGCGCACGTGAGCGTTGTCGGCCAACGGATGATCCATCGGCAACAGCGCATCCAGCGGCTCATCGCAGAAAGCCTGCCAGGCGAACGCCGGATCGCTGGGCTTCAAGCTGCCGCCCACTTCCAGTTCGCCGTTCAGGATCGCCTGTTCGATATTGCGGCTGCCGCCCTCGAGCAACTGAATGGTCACATTCGGATAGCGCCTGCGGTACTCGGCGAACAACTCGGCGAACAAGGTGTCGCCGCCCAGCAACGGCAGGCCCAGGCGCAGTTCGCCGCGGGTCAGTTGCTGCATGTCGTCGAGTTCGCTGAGCAGTTCGGTGTGCAGGCGCAACATCGCTTCGGCCCGTTGCAGCACGACTTGGCCGGCGGCGGTCAGGCGGATCTGCGAACCGATGCGGTCGAGCAGTGGCGTGCCGAGGCTGTGCTCCAACTGCGCCACCTGCTTGCTGACGGCTGACTGGCTGATATGCAGGGTTTTCCCGGCCTGGGTAAAACCACCACGTCGAATCACTTCGACAAAGCTGCGTAGCTGTTTGAATTCCATTGGCCTGATTCCAGTTTGGAATGGATGGCAGTCTAACAATTCGCTGTGGGGATGGAAGAGGGCTCTCTAAAATGGAGGCTTGCGAGGATCCAAAGCCCATGAAACGTTTCAGCTTCAAGCATCTTATCCGTCTGCTGATTGAACTGGCCGTGCTGCTGGCCATTTACCAGTTGGGCACCCAATTGGCCGTCTGGCTGGCGTGGCCGGTGCCTGGTGGCGTGGTCGGCCTGGGCCTGTTGCTGGCCGCCTTCGCCACCGGCCTGGTCAAACCGGCAGCCCTGGAATTGGGCGCTGGGGTGTTGATGGCGGAAATGCTGCTGTTCTTCATTCCTGCACTGATGAGCCTGTTGGACTACGGTGGCCTGATGCGCAACGAGGGCTGGCGCATTCTGTTGGTGATCGGCTTCAGCACGTTGGCGGTGATGTTGGTGACGGCGTTCACGGTGGAAGCCGTCTGCCGCTGGAGGCTGCGCCATGAAGCTTGAACCGATGCCGATGTTCTGGCTCGCCTTGACCCTGACCACCTATCTATTCAGCCGCTGGATCTACCGGCGCACCGGGCGCTACCTGCTGTCGCCGCTGATCCTGGTGCCGGTGTTGCTGCTGGCGGTGGCCGTGCCGATGCACACCGCGTATGCCGAGTACGCCGCCGACACCCACTGGCTGATGTTGATACTGGGGCCGGTCACTGTGGCGTTCGCGGTGCCGATCTGGCAGCAGCGCCGGTTGTTGGCGCGGCACTGGTCGGCGTTGCTGCTGGGCATGGTGGCGGGCAGCGTGGCGTCCATCGGCACCTCGTTCGGCCTGGCCAAAGCGCTGGCGCTGGACAGCGCGGTGACGATGTCCCTGGTGCCCCGTTCGATCACCACGCCGTTCGCCATGCCGGTGTCGTCTGACCTGGGCGGTGTGCCGGAGTTGACTGCTGTATTCGTGATGTTCACCGGCGTGTTCGGCGCCATGCTCGGCGGTGTGCTGCTCAAGTGGCTGCCGCTGCGTACGCCGCTGGCCCGTGGCGCGTTGTTCGGCGTGGGCGCCCACGGCGCAGGCGTCAGCCGGGCCCATGAAGTGGGCGGCGAAGAGGGTTCCGTCGCCGGCCTGGTGATGGTGTTGACGGGTTTGCTCAATCTGTTCGCCGCGCCTTTGTTGGCGGCGCTTCTCTGACGCGATGTGGGCGCACTTCAACTATTCTCATGACTGACTCGTTCAGTCATCAAGCTGGCTGCGAAGGCAACTACCCCAGCCATGAGGTCTGACTAGACTGGCCCATCACAGAAAAAAAATAATAAAAAATGCGCCAAGGAGGTCATTACCGTGAGCTTAGCCCCTGCTGCATCGTCACCGACTGTCAAAGGCCAGGTCAGCGCCGCCGAATGGCAAACCCGTGTCGACCTCGCCGCCTGCTATCGCCTGGTCGCGCTGCATGGCTGGGATGATCTGATCTTCACCCATATCTCGGCCAAGGTGCCGGGCACCGATGACTTCCTGATCAACCCGTACGGGCTGATGTTCCACGAGATCACCGCCTCGAGCCTGGTCAAGGTCGACCAGGCCGGCAACAAGCGGATGGACAGCCCCTACGAGATCAACCCGGCGGGCTACACCATCCACAGCGCTATCCATGAAGTTCGCCATGACGTGACATGCGTGCTGCACACTCACACCGCCGCCGGTGTCGCGGTGGCGGCGCAGAAGCAGGGCGTGTTGCCGATCAGCCAGCAGTCGATATTCGTGCTGTCGAGCCTGGCCTATCACGCCTACGAAGGCGTGGCGTTGAACCACGACGAGAAGGCCCGCTTGCAGGCCGACCTTGGCGACAAAAACTTCCTGATGCTGCACAACCACGGTCTGCTGACCTGCGGCGGCAGCATCGCCGATACCTTTCTGATGATGTTCACCTTCCAGCGTGCCTGCGACATCCAAGTGCTGGCGCAAAGCGGCGGGGTGGAATTGATCGCCATCGAGCCGCCGATTCTTGCCGGTGCCAAGGCGATGGTGGCGGCGGTCACCAAGAGCGCACACGGTATGGGCGGCGCGCTGGCCTGGCCGGCGTTGCTGCGCAAGCTGGACAGTCTAGACCCAGGGTATAAAAGCTGATGCCTCTCGCCGAGATCCCGCTCAGAGCCTGGCGCAAGCACGGTCGGGAATTCGTCTTTCGTGGCCACGCCATCCGCTACTGGGTGGCGGGGCAGGGCGAACCGCTGCTGCTGATCCACGGCTTCCCCACCGCCAGTTGGGACTGGCATTACCTGTGGCAACCCCTGGCCCAGCGCAACCTGGTGATCGCCTGCGACATGCTCGGCTTTGGCGATTCGGACAAACCGCTGGACCACACCTATTGCCTGCTGGAACAGGCGGATCTGCAACAGGCCTTGCTGGAACATCTGCGGGTGACGCAGCCGGTTCACGTGTTGGCTCACGACTACGGTGACAGCGTGGCCCAGGAACTGTTGGCACGGCATTACGAAGGCCGGTTCGAGATGGCCAGTTGTGTGTTTCTCAACGGTGGCTTGTTCCCCGAAACCCATCGCACGGCGTTGGTGCAAAAGCTGCTGCTCAGCCCCCTGGGCTGGATGATTGGCCGCGCCTTTGGACGCAACGCTTTGTCCGACAATTTCAGCCTGATTTTCGGCCCCGACACCCGCCCCAGTGAAAGCGCCCTGGACGATTTCTGGAGCCTGATCAGTTGCAACGAGGGCACGCGCATCCTGCATAAATTGATCGCCTATATTCCCCAGCGTCGGCGTTTGCGTGAACGCTGGGTGGGGGCGATGCAGCGCGGCGAAGTGCCGCTGCGGGTGATCGACGGCGAGATCGACCCGATCTCTGGCGCGCACATGGTCGAGCGTTACCAACAATTGGTGCCCCACGCCGACACGGTACTGCTGGCCAATATCGGTCACTATCCGCAGATCGAGGCGCCGGTGCAGGTGCTCAAGCATTACCAGGCCTTTCGTGAGCAGATCGTTCAGTCGGTCGCGCGCGTGGCGTATTCCTAACCGCTCCTACGGGACTGTGGGTAATCATCCCCTGGCCTTATCGGGCACTATTCAGCCGCAAGCGTATTTATTGTGACCCGTGGCCCCTTGCCGGACACTCGACCTATTCCCCTTGTCGCCATTGGAGTTCGGTATGAGTCAGTCAGTGCAGTTTCAGGATAAGGTCGTGATCGTCACCGGTGCCGGCGGCGGATTGGGGCGGGCCCATGCGCTGCTGTTCGCCCGGCACGGGGCCAAGGTCCTGGTCAATGATCTGGGCGGTTCCACCCAGGGCGAGGGCGCCAATGCCTCGGCCGCCGACCGGGTGGTGGCCGAGATTCGTGCCGCCGGCGGTATCGCCGAGGCCAACCATGACTCTGTCACCGACGGTGACAAAATCGTGCATAACGCCCTCGACGTCTTCGGTCGCGTCGATGTGGTGGTGAACAACGCCGGCATCCTGCGCGACAAGACCTTCCACAAAATGGAGGACAGCGACTGGGACCTGGTTTACCGGGTGCACGTCGAAGGTGCCTACAAAGTCACCCGCGCCGCCTGGCCCCACCTGCGTGAGCAAAGCTACGGCCGGGTGATCTTCACTGCGTCCACCTCGGGCATCTACGGCAACTTCGGCCAGTCCAACTACGGCATGGCCAAGCTCGGTCTGTATGGCCTGACCCGCACCCTGGCCCTGGAAGGGCGCAAGAACAACATCCTGGTCAACGCCATCGCCCCCACCGGCGGTACGCGCATGACCGAAGGCCTGATTCCGCCCCAAGTCTTCGAACGCCTCAAACCCGAGCTGGTCAGCCCGCTGGTGGTGTACCTGGGCAGCGAGGCGTGCCAGGAAACCTCGGGATTGTTCGAGGTGGGCGGTGGCTGGATCGGCAAGACTCGCTGGGAGCGCAGCCTGGGCGTGGGCTTCGACCCCGAGGCCGGGTTCTCGCCCGAGGATGTGGCGGCGCACTGGCAACAGATCTGCGATTTCGACGGCGCAGCCCATCCCAAGGACAATATCGAAGCCTTGAAGGAGATGATGGCCAACTTGCAGAAATACAGCCTGTGATCGTTGTCCGATAGAGATCCAATCCCACGGGGCGCTCATGGCGCCCCGTTTTATTTCAGGCAAAAAAAAGCCGCTACAAGCGTAGCGGCTGAAGTAAGACGTTAGATTAAGGAGCTACAAATCAACGTCAGTGAACACTGGTAACAGATTGAAAACGTTGATCAATCCATTCAAGTCTGGCTTGTCTTCCGGTTGTGGAAGCGGGCGGTTTGCCCTGAAAGCGAGGCCAGAATAGTCGCTTGTAACAAAATGAGTAATAGCACTTCAGGACAAGGACCGTTACGGATAACGCAACAGTTTTGCCACGCGCCATCCATGCCCCTGATAACCCGCTATCCACCCCATCCATAGGCCCGCGCAGGCCCAGGCCAGAGCGGCTTGTCATCCTTTCGAGCGACAGCACGAATCCCTCCTTGGTGCGCTTATCGCTCCCGATGCACGGCAGTAGGGTGGGGCCTTCTGTCACTCACCGGGGAAGACGCATGACAAGAACAACAATGCGCGCCATCTTCAGGCCACAGGCGCTGGCCGCTGCGGTTGCGTTGGGGTGCTGTGCCCAGGCACAGGCTGTTTCGTTCAACATTGGCGAGATCGAGGGGCAATTCGATTCCTCGCTGTCGGTGGGCGCGAGTTGGGGCATGCGCGATGCCGATAAAAGCCTCGTGGGCACCGTCAATGGCGGCACCGGCCAGGCGTCCACAGGCGATGACGGGCGCTTGAACTTCAAGAAGGGCGAGACCTTTTCCAAGATCTTCAAGGGCCTGCACGACCTGGAATTGAAGTACGGCGACACCGGTGTGTTCGTGCGCGGCAAGTATTGGTATGACTTCGAGCTCAAGGACGAAGACCGCGAGTTCAAACAGATCAGCGACCACAACCGCAAGGAGGGCGCCAAGTCCAGCGGCGCGCAGATTCTCGATGCCTTCGTCTACCACAACTACTCCCTGGGCGACCTGCCGGGCACCGTGCGTGCCGGTAAGCAGGTGGTCAGTTGGGGCGAAAGTACCTTCATCGGCAACTCCATCAACAGCATCAACCCGATTGACGTGTCGGCGTTCCGTCGGCCCGGTGCCGAGATCAAGGAAGGCCTGATTCCGGTCAACATGCTGTTCGCGTCCCAGAGCCTGACCAACCAACTGACGGTGGAAGGCTTCTACCAACTGGAATGGGACCAGACCGTGCTGGATAACTGCGGCACCTTCTTCGGCGGTGACGTGGCGGCGGATGGTTGCACCGGTAATTACACGGTGGGCAGCCCAGCGATTGCGCCGCTGCAACCGATCGCCGCAGCACGCGGCCAAGGCTTTGTGGTGACCCGCGAAGGCGTGGTGGTGCAACGTGCCGGCGACCGTGATGCACGGGATTCCGGCCAGTTCGGCGCGGCCTTGCGCTGGCTGGGCGACGACACCGAGTACGGCCTGTACTTCATGAACTACCACAGCCGTACCCCGATGGTGGGCACGATTACCGCCAACACCAACCTCGCCACGATCGGTGGTATTGCCGCGGCTGCCCCTGCCGGTTTCGGTTCGGCCCTGGCCCAGAGCACCATGCTCGGCCGTGGCCAGTACTATCTGGATTATCCGGAAGACATCCGCCTGTATGGCGCGAGCTTCTCCACCACCTTGCCCACCGGCACGGCGTGGACCGGGGAAATCAGCTACCGCCCCAACGCCCCGGTACAGCTCAACACCACCGACCTGACCCTGGCGCTGATCAACCCGATTGCCGGCAACGCGGCGTCGCCAATCAGCTCCTCTTTCGGCGCCGACAACAAAGGCTACCGCCGCAAGGAAATCACCCAGATCCAAAGCACCATGACCCAGTTCTTCGACCAGGTGCTGGGCGCCGAACGCCTGACCCTGGTGGGCGAAGCGGCCATCGTGCATGTCGGCGGCCTGGAAGATAAATCCAAGCTGCGTTACGGCCGCGACTCGGTGTATGGCGCCTACGGTTTCCAAGGCGACACCGACGGCTTCGTCACCTCCACTTCGTGGGGCTACCGCGCGCGGGCGATCCTCGATTACAACAACGTGATCGCCGGGATCAACCTCAAGCCCAACCTGTCCTGGTCCCACGATGTCGCCGGCTACGGCCCCAACGGCCTGTTCAACAAAGGCGCCAAGGCCATCAGCGTCGGCGTCGATGCGGACTACCGCAACACCTACACCGCCAGCCTCAGCTACACCGACTTCTTTGGCGGCGATTACAACACCCTGACCGACCGCGACTTCCTCGCCCTCAGCTTTGGCGTGAACTTCTGATTTGGCTTAAAGAAGGACAACAATCCATGCGTAAGACAATTGCAGTGCTGGCCCTGAGTCTGTTGGCCACCCACGTGATGGCAGCGGTGTCGCCGGAAGAGGCCGCCAAACTGGGCACCACCCTGACGCCGATCGGCGCAGAAAAAGCCGGTAACGCCGATGGTTCGATTCCGGCCTGGACCGGCGGCATTCCGAAAAACGGCGGTGCGGTGGACAGCAAGGGCTTCCTCGCCGACCCGTTCGCCAACGAAAAACCGCTGTTCGTGATCACCGCCGCCACCGTCGACAAGTACAAGGACAAGCTCTCCGACGGCCAGGTGGCGATGTTCAAGCGCTACCCCGAGACCTACAAGATCCCGGTGTACCCGACCCACCGCACGGTCAACCTGCCGCCGGAGATCTACGAGTCGATCAAGCGCAGCGCGCTGAACGTCAAGCCGATCAATGATGGCAATGGCCTGGAAGGGTTCACCGGCAACCGTTACTACGCGTTCCCGATCCCCAAGAATGGCGTGGAGGTGCTGTGGAACCACATCACCCGTTACCACGGCGGCAACCTGCGGCGCATCATCACCCAGGCCACACCGCAGACCAACGGCAGCTACACGCCGATCCGCTTCGAGGAAGAAGTGGCAGTGCCGCAGTTGATCCCGGACATGGACCCGGCCAAGGCGGCCAACGTGCTGAGCTTCTTCAAGCAGTCGGTTACCGCGCCGGCGCGTCTGGCGGGCGGCGTACTGCTGGTGCATGAAACCCTCGACCAGGTGAAGGAGCCGCGCCTGGCATGGATCTACAACGCCGGCCAGCGCCGCGTACGCCGTGCGCCGCAAGTGGCCTACGACGGGCCGGGCACGGCCTCCGATGGTCTGCGGACTTCGGACAACTTCGACATGTTCTCCGGCGCGCCCGACCGCTACGACTGGAAACTGGTGGGCAAGAAGGAAATGTACATCCCCTACAACAGCTACAAGCTCGACTCGCCGTCGCTCAAGTACGACGACATCATCAAGGCCGGGCATATCAACCAGGACCTGACCCGCTATGAGCTGCACCGGGTGTGGGAAGTGATCGGCACCGTCAAGCCGAGCGAGCGGCATATCTACGCCAAGCGCCACATGTACATCGACGAAGACAGCTGGCAAGTGGCGCTGGCCGATCACTACGATGGCCGTGGTCAGTTGTGGCGTGTCGCCGAGGGCCATGCGCAGTTCTACTACGATCACCAGACCCCGGCGTATACCGTGGAAACCCTCTACGACATCATTGCCGGGCGTTACATCGCCCTGGGGATGAAGAACGAGGAGAAGAGCAGCTTCGTGTTCGGCTTCGCGGCGAAGGCAGCGGATTACACCCCAGCGGCATTGAGAGCCACGGGGGTGCGCTGATCTCCCTGTGAGATGTCGGAGGGAGCTTGCTGCCGATTGCGGTGGTTCAGTTCAGGCAGGTGTCGACTGTCCCATCGCTATCGGGAGCAAGCCCCCTCCCACACTTGACCCAGTGATCTGGCCTGTCATGACTGCTTGGCCATGAGATCCAGGCCGGCTTCGCCAGTGAGGCCTCCCCCCAAGGCAGAGCAAACCCAATGTGGGAGGGGGCTTGCTCCCGATAGCGGTTTTTCAATCAGAGATAAGCTGACTGACACCCCACTATCGCACGCAAGCCCTCTCACATTGGGTTTTATGCATGCCTGTCAATCACCCCGCTGAATACTTCTTCAACAACCGCCGGCCACAGGACTAGGGTAGGCGTCAGGTTGCAAAACAATAAGAACGCAGGATGCAGCAATGACCGCCATGACACGCTGCCTGGACCGTCCTGGATTCATGCCCCGGCTGTCCGCTCACCACCTGTTGCGTCCGCGCCTGGCCGAGCCGTTGCTGGCGGCGCAGGCCCGGGTCAGGTTGCTGTGCGCCCCCGGTGGCAGTGGCAAGAGCGCGTTGCTCGGCGAATGCGCCTTACAGGCCCCCAGCGGTTGCCAGGTGTATTGGTTGCCGCTCAACGGCGTGGCCCTCAGCCCCCTCGACCTGTGCCAGCGCCTGGCGCAAAACCTTGGCCTGCCTTTTACCGATGAAGCCACGCTGCTGCTGGACCTTGGTCGCTGGCAAACCCCGGCCTGGGTGTTTCTCGATGACTTCTGCCGCCTGCCCGCGCCCGACACCGATGCCTTGCTCGACCGCCTGCTGACCGCCGCCAGCCCCAACTTGACCTGGTGGCTCGGGGCGCGCCGCCGTCCGGCGTGCAACTGGCCACGCTTGCTGCTCGACGATGAACTGCTCGAATGTGGCGCTGAACTGGCGTTCAGCCCTGCGGAAATCCAGCACTTGCTTACCCAGGCGCCCGGCCAGTCCGTCGACAGCGTGCTGCAGTTCAGCGCCGGCTGGTGCGCCGGTGTGCGCATCGCCTTGCTTGGCGATGGTCACCCGGACAAGACCTTGCTCGATTATCTGCAACACGAACTGTTCAGCACGTTGCCGGCGGAACTGGCCGATGCCTGGCGGGTGCTGGCGCATCTGCCGCGCTTCAATGCCGGGCTGTGCGAGCACTTGTTCGGGCATGGCGACGGCGATCAGTACCTGCGCGATCTACAGCTCCTCGGCGCGTTTATCCAGCCATGGGAAGACACCGACTGGCTGCAGGTTTTTCCGCCCCTGGCCCAACTGCTGCGCGATGAACCCTGGCCGGCCAAGCGCTCCTGGCATCGGCGTGCCTGCCAGTGGTTCACCGCCGAACAGGACTGGCAGGCCGCCTTCGAGCAGGCGCTGCTGGCCGAAGAATATGAAGTGGCAGTGAGCCTGTTGCAGCACTTCAGTTTCGAGGACCTGTTTCGCCAGCAGAACGCCGCGCTGTTGCTGCGCCTGCATGAACAGCATGGCGATGAGTGGATGCTCTGCTCGGCGCAATTGGTGGGCCTGGTGACGGCGGCGCTGCTGTTCGCCGGGCGCTTCGACCAGGCCGCGCAGTGCATCGACCAATTGGCCCGATTTGCCCCGCAACCGACGGCGGCGCAGCAGCGGCATCTGCTGGCGCGTTGGCAGGCGCAGTGGGGCTGGTTGCTGCACCTGGGCGGTGATGCCGAGGGTTCCCGCGTGCACTTTCTCGAAGCGCTGCAAGCCTTGCCCGACAGCGCCTGGACCTCGCGGCTGATGTGCCTGTCGGGGCTGACCCAGCAAGCCTTGCTGCGCGGTGAGCTGGACGTGGCCCAGGGCCTGAACCGCGAAGCGTTGTGCCTGGCGCGGGCCCAGGGTTCGTTGCTGCTCGAGGCCTTGCTCGAACTGGATCACGCCCAACTGCTGGAACAGCGCGGCGCGCCTTATCGAGCGCAAAGCCTGCTGGACAATGTGCAGGCGATGCTGCTCAAACAGCGACTCAAGGCCGGGCCCCTGATGGGACGCATCGCGCTGCGCCGTGGGCATCTGGCATTGCGCCAGGGCCAGGATGTCCTGGCCACCGAGTGCTTCGAAACCGGTCTGACGCTGTGCCTGCCCAGCCAGGACAAGCGCGTGCTTTACGGGTTTCTCGGCCTGGCCCTGCTGGCCGCCAACCGTGGCGATTACGCCCAGGCGTTTTTCCAGCTGCGCGAGGCCGAGCGGCTGATGCAGCAGCGCCAGGTGCCGGACACGGTGTACCGCGCGGTCCTGCTGTTGGTCAGCGGGCATTTCTGGTTGCAGCAGGGCCGCGCCGAGTTGACCGTGGAAGCGGTGCGCCGCGTGCTCCGTCATTTTCGCGGGCCCCAGGCCAAGCAAGCGCCGCCGGCCACTCTGGAACTGATCCCGCGTCTTGAGTACCTGCTGGTGCTGGCGGAAGTCAAAGTGGGCTGCGCCGATCAACCCGTGGCGCGGCTCAGCGTGCTGCTGGAAACCACCCACCAGCGCGGCATGCTCTGCCTGGAAACCGAGCTGCACCTGGCGCTGGGCGAAGTCGCCTGGCACCTGGGCGATGCGACCCTGGCGCGTCGCTCGCTGCAAGCGGGGCTGGCGCTGGCGGCACGCTGCCAGGTGCAGCAGGCGGTTCGCGAACTGCGTTTGCGTGCACCGGGGTTGTTGAGTGAACTGGGCATGGAGCCGCAAGTGTCCGCGCCGGGCACGGTGGACAATCCCCTGAGCCAGCGCGAACTGGAAGTGCTGCAGTTGATCGCCCTGGGCAACTCCAACCTGGAAATCGCCGAGCGCCTGTTCATCTCACTGCACACCGTCAAGACTCATGCGCGGCGCATCCACAGCAAGCTGGGCGTGGAGCGGCGCACCCAGGCGGTGGCCAAAGCGAAAATGCTCGGGCTGATGACTTAAGTGCAGAACGCCTGGCGGTATTCGCCGGGCGTGGCGCCCATGGCCTGGCGAAAGCGATGGGTGAAGTGGCTGGCGCTGGAAAATCCGCACATCCAGGCAATCTCGCCCAGAGGCAGGGCAGCGCTGCGCAGCAAGGTCTGCGCGCGGGTCAGGCGTCGCGCCAGCAGGTATTGATGGGGCGGCAGGCCGAAGCTTTGGCGGAACATCCGTGCGAAATGGTATTCGGACAGCGCACACATCGCGGCCAGTTGCCCGAGGCTGATCGGCTCTTCCAGGTGCTGGTCGATGTACTCCACCAACAGCCGCCGCTGGTACGCCGCCAGTCCGCCTTTGAGGCGCAGGCCGTCGCGGGCGCCCACCTGGCTGAGTAAGGTGTGGCTGAGCATTTCATGGGCCAGGCTGCTGGTCAGCAAGCGTTCGGCGGGTTCGTGCCAGTTGAGGGCGATCAACTGGTGGAAGCGCCGGGCTTGGCTTGAGTCTTCCAGAAAGGTGCTTTCGCGCAGTTGCAAGGCGCGCGGTTCACGGTCGAGCAGGGTGACGCAGCCCAGGGCGAACTGCTCCGGGCTGAAATACACATGGGCCAGGCGGATTTCACCGTTGATCACCCACGCCGACTGGTGCTCGGCGGGCAGGATGCACAGCTTGTCGGGCCCGCCCTTGGTGCCCGGTTGATCACGCCGAAACGTCCCGGTGCCGCCGCCGATGTAGCAGGACAAGGTGTGATGGCTGGGCGCCTGGTAGTCCTGGGCGTCATGGTGGTTGCTCCACAAGGCCGCAGACAAGCCGTCACCGAGCTCGGCGCAGGCTTCCAGGCGTGCGTGGGGCGAGCGGTTAAGGGCTTGAAAGACGTGCAGGGATTCCAGATCAGACATGGTTCGTACTCTCCGACGCCTTGCATCCTACTCCCGGCGGCGGGTGCTGTGATCCCGTCGCCCGACAAAAGCGCAAGATTGTGCAAGAGCACGACACGGACTGAGGGCGACACTGTGGCTCAATCGATGGAGCCCGCTATGAACCTTTTCCTGTATTCACTCACCGTGCTGATCTGGGGCACCACCTGGATCGCGCTCAAATGGCAACTGGGCGTCGTGGCGATTCCCGTCTCGATTGTCTATCGCTTCGGCCTGGCGGCGCTGGTGTTGTTTGCGCTGTTGCTGGTCAGTCGCAAGCTGCAGGTGATGAACCGGCGCGGCCATCTCATTTGCCTGGCCCAAGGGTTGTGTCTGTTCTGTGTGAATTTCATGTGCTTTCTCACGGCCAGCCAATGGATCCCCAGCGGGCTGGTGGCGGTGGTGTTTTCTACGGCGACTTTGTGGAACGCGCTGAACGCCCGGGTGTTTTTCGGCCAGCGGGTGGCGCGCAATGTATTGATGGGCGGCGGCCTGGGTTTGCTGGGGTTGGGCTTGCTGTTCTGGCCGGAACTGGCGGGACACACCGCCAGCCCGCAGACCTTGCTCGGCCTGGGCCTGGCGTTGCTCGGGACGATGTGTTTTTCGGCCGGCAACATGCTGTCGAGCTTGCAGCAGAAGGCTGGGCTGCGGCCGCTGACCACCAATGCCTGGGGCATGGCCTATGGTGCGGCGATGCTGGCGACTTATTGCGCGGTGCGCGGTATTCCCTTCGAGATGGACTGGAGCGCGCGGTATCTCGGCGCGTTGTGGTACCTGGTGATTCCGGGGTCGGTGATCGGCTTCACCGCTTACCTGACGTTGGTGGGGCGCATGGGCCCGGAACGGGCGGCGTATTGCACGGTGCTGTTTCCGGTGGTGGCGCTGAATGTGTCGGCGTTTGCCGAGGGCTACCAGTGGACCGCGCCGGCGTTGGCGGGGTTGGTGCTGGTGATGTTGGGGAATGTGTTGGTGTTTCGTAAGCCCAGGCCGGTTCAGCCGGTGAAACCTGTCTTCAAGGCAGAGCACATCTGATGTGGGAGGGTGGCCAGGGCTATTTGAGCCCTAACCGCTTGGCCATTCGGCCCAGGTTGGCGCGGTCCAGGCCTAGTTCGCGGGCGGCGCTGGCCCAGTTGTGCTGGTGGCGCTCCAGGCAGGCGTTGATCACTTGGCGCTGGTAGGCCTCGGTGGCCTGGCGCAGGTCGCCGGTGACGATGGGCGGTGCGTCTGTCGGCGCTTCGATCAGCGGCGCGCCGACGTCGGGCAGGTCGAGGTCCTGGGCGCTCAGGCTGAGAATCTTCGGACGCTCGCGACAGTTACCCAGGGCTTTCAATGCGCTGCGTCCGATCAAATGTTCCAGCTCCCGCACATTGCCCGGCCAGTTATACGCCAGCAGCGCGGCCTGGGCGTCGCTGGTCAGGCGCAGGCTGCCCAGGCCCATGCGTGAGCGGTTCTGCTCCAGGAAGAAACCGGCCAGCAGCAACACATCGCGCCCGCGCTCGCGCAGCGCCGGTACTTGCAGCGGGTAGACGCTCAGGCGGTGGTAGAAGTCAGCACGGTAGCGGCCGTTGCGTACCTCGTCGGCCAGGTCGCGGTTGGTGGCGGCGATCAGGCGCACGTCCACCTGGTGTTCCTTGTCCGAGCCCAGGCGTTGCAACTGGCCGCTTTGCAGGACGCGCAGCAGTTTGGCCTGCACCGTCAACGACAGCTCGCCGACTTCATCCAGGAACAACGTGCCGCCATTGGCCAACTCGAACTTGCCCCGGCGCTCGTTCAGCGCGCCGGTGAAGGCGCCACGCACGTGACCGAACAGCTCGCTTTCCACCAGGGTTTCCGGCAGGGCGGCGCAGTTGAGGCTGATCAGCGGTTTGTCCGCGCGGGACGACGCGGCATGGATCGCCTGGGCCACCAGTTCCTTGCCGACCCCGGTTTCGCCGGTGATCAACACGGTGAGGTCGCTGCCGCCCACTAGGCTGATCTCTTCCACCAGGCGCTTGTGGGGCTTGCTCTGGCCGATCATCTCTTTGTGCTGCTGGCCGCTGGCCTGGCGGTAGATCTCGGCGCGCTGGTGCTCGTCTTCGGCGCGTAGCGCCAGGCGCTCGATGCGTTCGGCCACATTGACCGTGGCGGCGGCGAGGCTGGCGAAGGCTTGCAGGGCATCCAGTTCGACCCGTTCGAAGCGCTCGGTGTCGAGGGCGTCGAGGGTCAGCAGGCCCCAGGGTTTGTCATCGACAAACAGCGGGCAGCCCATGCAGTCGTGAATTTCCAGGTGCCCGTGCAGGCCCTCCACCAGACCGTCATAGGGGTCGGGCAATTCACTGTCGCTGTCGAAACGCGTCGGGGTAGGGCTGCTGAGCAGCACGGCGAAGCGCGGGTGTTCGCTGACTTTGAAGCGTCGGCCCAGGGTATCGGCGCTCAAACCGTCCACGGCCAGCGGCACCAGCGACTCACCGTCCAGGCGCAACAGCGCGGCGGCATCGCACGGCAGCAGGGCGCGCATGGCGTGCAGCAGGCGGCGGTAACGTTCGCCTTCAGGCAGTTCGCGGGATAGGTCGGCGACCAGGGGCAGCAGGGTGGTGAGCAGCGATTGCGCAGTCATAATGACTCCTTGTAGTCCTTATGACTGTAAGGTGTAGGAAGTCATACTGACTACAGGTAATTTAACTCGTTGAAATTTAAGGGTTTATCAGTTGGCACGAATACTGAGTACCTCAAGGCAGTCCGTAAAGAAGCCCAGGAGGCTCCCATGCTTAGTGCCCAAGACCGTGCCATCGTCAAATCCACCGTGCCCCTGCTGGAAAGCGGCGGTGAAGCGCTGATCACCCATTTCTACCGCATGATGCTCTCCGAATACCCGGAGGTTCGCCCGCTATTCAACCAGGCCCATCAGGCCAGCGGCGACCAGCCCCGTGCCCTGGCCAATGGCGTATTGATGTACGCGCGGCATATCGACCAGCTCGACCAGTTGGGCGACCTGGTGGCGAAGATCATCAACAAGCACGTGGCCTTGCAGATCCTGCCGGAACATTACCCCATCGTCGGCGCCTGCCTGTTGCGTGCGATTTCCGAAGTGCTGGGCAGCGAGATCGCCACCCCCGAGGTGATGAGTGCCTGGGGCGCGGCCTACGGTCAGTTGGCGGATATTCTGATTGGCGCCGAGACCGCTATCTATGACGAGAAAGCCCAGGCGCCGGGCGGCTGGCGGGGTGCGCGGGCGTTCAAGCTGGTGAAGCGCGTGGAGGAAAGTGCCGAAATCACGTCTTTCTATTTCGCCCCGGTGGACAGCAGCCCGATTCTCGCCGCTGCGCCCGGCCAATACATTGGTATGACGCTGGTGCTCGATGGCGAAGAAGTGCGCCGCAACTATTCCTTGTCGGCCCTGAGCGACGCCGGCCAATACCGCATCAGCGTCAAGCGCGAAGCCGGTGGCCGGGTGTCCAACTACCTGCATGATCAACTGCAGGTCGGCGCGACGATCGACCTGTTTCCGCCAGCGGGTGAGTTCACCCTGGCCGCCAGCGACAAACCACTGGTGCTGATCAGTGGCGGGGTGGGCATCACGCCGACGCTGCCGATGCTCGAAGCAGCCCTGGCCACCGAGCGGCCGGTGCACTTTATCCACTGCGCGCGCAATGGCGGGGTGCATGCGTTCCGTGATTGGGTCGACGGCCTGGCGGCCAAGCATCCGCAGCTCAAGCGCTTCTATTGCTACGCCGAAGACGACGGCATCAGCCCGGCCGGCGACACCGTGGGGCTGCTGAGCCAGGAACAACTGGCGGCGTGGTTGCCTGAGCAGCGCGACCTGGATGCCTACTTCCTCGGTCCCAAAGGCTTCATGGCCGTGATCAAGCGCCACCTCAAGGCCCTGGGCGTACCCGAAAAACAAAGCCGCTACGAATTCTTCGGCCCCGCCGCCGCCCTCGAATAACCCCCCCGATACACATACACACTTGTAGGAGCGAGCAAGCTCGCTCCTACAAGTGGCGTATTAATCCCCCGTTAACCCCCTTCTGTTTAAACCACTCTCTGTGTGTAAACTTGCCGCCACAGGCACAACCAAACAAAGGGAAATGGGGATGAGTGACGAATTGCGTTTAGGCAGGGAGCGGCGCTTTCTGGTGTTGCTGGGCATCATCTGCCTGGCGCTGATCGGCGGCGCGTTGTACATGCAGGTGGTATTGGGCGAGGCGCCGTGCCCGCTGTGTATCCTGCAACGCTATGCCTTGCTGTTGATTGCGGTTTTTGCGTTTATTGGTGCCGCCATGCGCAACAAAGGGGCGATCACCCTGTTCGAAGGCCTGGTGGTACTCAGCGCCCTCGGCGGCGTGGCGGCGGCCGGTCATCATGTGTACACCCAGTTCTATCCCCAGGTCAGTTGCGGCGTCGATGTGCTGCAACCGATCGTCGACGACCTGCCTCTGGCCAAGCTCTTCCCGCTGGGCTTTCAGGTCGATGGCTTTTGCAGCACCCCGTACCCGCCCGTGCTGGGACTGTCCCTGGCGCAATGGGCGCTGGTGGCGTTCGTGCTGACCGTGATCCTGGTGCCGCTGGGCATCTATCGGAATCGCCAGCGCAAGGTCTAAGCCTTTCCGCAAACGCCCCGGTCCTTCTTGAAGGTAGGCCGGGGCGTTTTTGTTTGTAGGCATTTTTGAAGGGTCTATGACGAGGAGCAAGTTCGGGTGTGCGCAGCATGCGACATGTTGTCACACGGATGCTGTAACAGGACGTTTTTGACCCGCCGATTGGCCCTTGGAATTTGCACCGAGCGGTCAATTTGTGCTGTCAGTTCGTCGTTTGAACCCTGCCCTGAATGTCGCGTCGTTCGGGCCTTGCGGCGATGTCCGAATGCCTTGTTTTATGGGGACTTGAATGGGTTTTGCAGGCCCTGGCAGGGCGTAAGGGGTGCGACGGCTTGTCCAATAACACGGCATTTTTTGTGGTTTTTGTTGAGAATCGAACGCGATAAGATCGCGAACCTTTGCAAAAATGGTGAAGGATTATTGCTGCAAACGATAAAAATTATTTCTTTATAAGACATGGTTTATACATCGCCAGCTAACTACAATCGCCCGCACTGAATGTCCGGTGCTGTTCACTATTTGAGCATTGGAGCGGTCGAGGGGCAGATGGATGGCTCTGTGCGACCCCAGGTTCCGGCAGCCTTCCAACTATCCGCACCAAAGGGAATTGGTCTGTAACAAGGCCTTTAACCACGAAATCGAATAAGAACTCACCGCAGGTCCGTGAACGTACATTTATGACGTGACGGGCAGGCTCTTATTCAATCGAAGAGAAATGCCAACCCTTGGCAGGGTGAAGTGTTGGCGATCAAAACCCAACTGCATTGCGCAAGCTGCTTTAGAGGTCGTGAGATGAGTAAAAACAGGTACCCCCGATTACTAGGCTTTTTGCCGCTGCTTGGCATGATGTTAATGCTGGGAGGCTGCAAGTGGACCTTGCTCGACCCCAAAGGACAGGTCGGTCTGGATGAACGCAACCTGATCATCACTGCCACCCTGCTGATGTTGCTGGTCGTGGTCCCTGTGATCATCATGACCTTCGCCTTCGCCTGGAAATACCGCGCGTCGAACACCAAGGCGACTTACGCGCCGAAGTGGTCGCACTCCACCAAGATCGAAATCGCAGTGTGGCTGGTTCCGATCCTCATCATCATTGCCCTGGGTTATGTGACCTACAAGTCCACCCATGCACTGGACCCGTACCGTCCGCTGGAATCCGAAGCCAAGCCGATCAATATCGAAGTGGTCGCGCTGGACTGGAAGTGGCTGTTCATCTACCCGGACCTGGGTATCGCCACCGTCAACAAGATCGTGTTCCCGGAACATACCCCGGTTAACTTCAAGATCACCTCCGACACTGTGATGAACTCGTTCTTCATCCCAGGCCTGGGTGGCCAGATCTACGCGATGGCCGGCATGCAGACCAAGCTGCACCTGATCGCCAACCAGAAAGCTGAAATGGACGGCATTTCCGCTAACTACAGCGGCGCAGGTTTCACCGGCATGAAATTCAAAGCGATCTCGACGAGCCAGGAAGAATTCGACGCCTGGGTAGCCGAAGTCAAGGCCGCACCTAAACAGCTTGATCAAGCTGAATACGAAGCCCTTGCCAAACCAAGCCAGAACAACCCAGTCGCGTTGTACTCCGCTTACACGCCTGACCTGTTTCAGAAAATCGTCGACAAGTACGAAGGTATGAAACCAGGCAAGCCGGTCAAGCACGAGAAGAAAGAAGTGGCTGCGGTTGAAGGTTCTGACACGGGCTCGCATTCAACTGCTGGGGCAGAGGAGTAAACGATGTTTGGTAAATTAAGTTGGGATGCGGTCCCGTTCCACGAGCCGATTGTGATGATTACCATCGCCATGATCGCGCTGGGTGGTCTGGCACTGGTTGGGGCTATCACTTACTTCAAGAAGTGGACCTACTTGTGGACTGAGTGGCTGACTTCGGTCGACCACAAGAAAATCGGTGTGATGTACATCGTCGTTGCCATGGTCATGCTGCTGCGTGGTTTTGCCGACGCCATCATGATGCGTACCCAGTTGGCCATGGCCACTGAGGGCGCGCCGGGCTACCTGCCGCCTGAACACTATGACCAGATCTTCACCGCTCACGGTGTGATCATGATCATCTTCATGGCGATGCCTTTCTTCACCGGCCTGATGAACCTTGCAGTGCCGCTGCAGATCGGCGCGCGTGACGTTGCCTATCCGTTCCTGAACTCCTTGAGCTTCTGGCTGCTGGTGTCCGGCGTTGTGCTGATCAACGTGTCCCTGGGTGTCGGCGAATTCGCCAAGACCGGTTGGGTTGCGTATCCGCCATTGTCGGGCCTCAAATACAGTCCGGGCGTGGGTGTGGACTACTACATCTGGGCGCTACAGTTATCAGGGCTAGGGACGACGCTGACGGGGGTCAACTTCCTGGCCACCGTGCTGAAAATGCGCGCCCCTGGCATGAAGATGATGGACATGCCGATCTTCACCTGGACCTGCACCTGGGCCAACGTGCTGATCGTGGCTTCGTTCCCGATCCTCACCGCTACCCTGGCATTGCTGTCGCTTGACCGTTACCTGGATTTCCACATTTTCACCAACGAACTTGGTGGCAATCCAATGATGTACGTGAACCTGTTCTGGGCATGGGGTCACCCTGAGGTGTACATCCTGATCCTGCCAGCGTTCGGTATCTTCTCCGAAGTGATCTCGACCTTTACCGGCAAGCGCCTGTTCGGTCACCACTCGATGGTCTACGCCTCCGGTGCGATCTCGGTACTGGGCTTCATGGTATGGCTGCACCACTTCTTCACCATGGGTTCGGGGGCCAGCGTCAACGCCTTCTTCGGCCTGGCGACGATGCTGATTTCGATCCCGACGGGGGTGAAGCTCTTCAACTGGCTGTTCACCATCTACCAAGGTCGTCTGCGCATGACCAGCCAGGTGGTGTGGACCCTGGGCTTCATGGTGACCTTCGCCATCGGCGGCATGACCGGCGTACTGCTGGCCATCCCGGGTGCTGACTTCGTGCTGCACAACAGCCTGTTTGTGATCGCTCACTTCCACAACGTGATCATCGGCGGCGCGGTATTCGGTTACATCGCTGGTTTCAGCTTCTTCTTCCCGAAAGCGTTCGGCTTCAAGCTGCACGACGGTTGGGGCAAGGCAGCATTCTGGTTCTGGATCTCGGGCTTCTTCGTCGCGTTCATGCCGCTCTATGCACTGGGCTTCATGGGCATGACCCGTCGTCTGAACGCCACCACCAACCCTGAGTGGGTGCCGTACCTGTACGTTGCCATGATCGGTGCCGTGCTGATCGCGGTGGGTATCGCCTGCCAACTGATCCAGCTATATGTCAGCGTGCGTGATCGCAAGCAGAACATGTGCGAATCGGGCGACCCATGGAACGGCCACACCCTGGAATGGTCGACTTCGTCGCCACCTCCGTTCTACAACTTCGCCGTGATTCCTACCGCGAACACCATCGATGCGTTCACCGAAGCCAAGGAAAACGGTACTGCGTACCTGAAGCCTAAGCACTACGAACCGATCCACATGCCAAACAACACCGCCACTGGCGTGGTGATGGGTGCGCTGTTGACCGTGTTCGGTTTCGCGATGATCTGGCACATCTGGTGGCTGGCAATCGTGAGCCTGGTGGGCACCATCGGCTACTTCATTGTCCACGCTGCACGTGATGATCAAGGCTACATGGTGCCGGTCGAAACGATCGAGCGCATCGAAGCCGAGCAGCACGCTCGCCTGGTGGCCGAGAAGAAGATCCCGGCCAACCGTGTAGAAACCTCGTTGGAACAGGCTTAAACCATGTCGAACTTAGTGACCAATGCTGGACACGCCCATGTCGATGACCATGGGCACGATGACCATCACCACGACTCGGGCCCGGTAACCGTCTACGGTTTCTGGCTCTACCTGATGACCGACTGCATCTTGTTTGCGTCGATCTTCGCGGTGTACGCGGTACTGGTAAACAACGTAGCGGGTGGCCCGTCGGGCCACGACATCTTCGAACTGCCTTACGTGCTCGGCGAAACCGCCCTGCTGTTGTTCAGTTCGATCACCTACGGCTTCGCCATGTTGTCCTTCTACAAGGGCAACAAGCAGGGCGTGCTGACCTGGCTGGGCCTGACCTTCCTGTTCGGCCTGGGCTTCATCGGCATGGAGATCAACGAGTTCCACCTGCTGATCTCCGAAGGCTACGGCCCGAGCCGCAGCGGTTTCCTGTCGGCG
The DNA here is from genome assembly GCF_046605395.1 of Pseudomonas sp. MPB23. Classification (NCBI taxonomy): domain Bacteria; kingdom Pseudomonadati; phylum Pseudomonadota; class Gammaproteobacteria; order Pseudomonadales; family Pseudomonadaceae; genus Pseudomonas; species Pseudomonas sp. MPB23. Next base: position 1,984,854 of record NZ_CP176771.1, read on the forward strand.
TTCTTCACGCTGGTGGGCACCCACGGTCTGCACGTGACATCTGGCCTGATCTGGATGGCGATGATGATGTATCAGGTCAATAAGCACGGCCTGACCAACACCAACAAGACTCGCCTGAACTGCCTGAGCCTGTTCTGGCACTTCCTGGACGTGGTCTGGATCTGCGTATTCACCGTCGTCTACTTGATGGGGACTCTGTAATGGCTAATGCACACTCCCATGACAGCCACGATACAAGCCATGGCAGCGTCAAGACTTACGCTATCGGCTTCATCCTGTCGGTCATCCTGACCCTGATCCCGTTCGGCCTGGTGATGTACCCAACCTTGCCGAAGTCGATCACCTTGATGATCGTCCTGGCGTTCGCGGTGATTCAGGTCCTGGTTCACCTGGTGTACTTCCTGCACCTGGACCGCTCCGAGGCGCAGCGCGAGAACGTGATTGCGTTCGTGTTCGCGGCCCTGGTGATCGTTCTGCTGGTTGGTCTGTCGCTGTGGATCATGTTCAGCATCCACACCTACATGATGGCGAAGTGAGGTAAGACCCGATGTCGCTTAAGCACTTTATCCAAATCACCAAACCGGGGATCATTTTCGGTAACGTGCTTTCTGTGGCGGGCGGTTTCTTCCTGGCCTCCAAGGGACATGTCGATCTGGCCATCTTCCTGGCCGCGATGATCGGTACGTCCCTGGTGGTTGCTTCCGGTTGTGTCTTCAACAACTGCATCGACCGCGACATTGATATCAAGATGGAGCGCACCAAGAATCGCGTGCTGGTCCAGGGCCTTATCTCCCTGAAGCTGGCACTGCTGTTCGCGACCGTCCTGGGTGTTGCCGGTGTGGCGTTGTTGTACAAGGTGGCCAATCCGTTGGCGGCGCTGTTTGCCGTGATCGGCTTTGTCATCTACGTCGGCCTCTACAGCCTCTACCTCAAGCGCAAGTCGGTACACGGCACGCTGGTGGGCAGTCTGTCGGGGGCGATGCCGCCGGTCATTGGTTATGTGGCTGTAACCAATAGCTTCGACATGGCCGCGCTGACGTTGCTGGTGATGTTCAGCCTGTGGCAGATGCCGCATTCTTACGCCATCGCGATCTTCCGCTTCAACGACTACCTGGCTGCGTCGATTCCGGTTCTGCCGGTCAAGCGTGGCATCCAGGTGGCCAAGAAACACATCCTGCTGTACATCCTGGCCTTCCTCGTGGCGACCTTGATGTTGACCTTCAGTGGCTACGCCGGCATGAGCTACCTTGCCGTCGCTGCCGCCATGGGCATGTACTGGTTGTACATGGCCTGGACCGGCTACAAGGCGGTGGATGACACCGTCTGGGCCCGCAAGCTGTTCGTGTTCTCGATCTTCACCATCACCGCGCTCAGCGTGATGATGTCCCTGGATTTCCAAGTACCGAAAGAGCTGTTGCTGACCTACGCGCCCTGAGTGTCACAGCCTTGAAAAGCCCCGCCTTCGAGAGAAACGCGGGGCTTTTTCTTGGGCGCGGGTTTAAATTTGCGCGTGTTTTTCTCGTCATACCCCTCTGTACGAGCTGTGCGAATCCATCACCCGCCCGCAAGGAGTAGTCACCATGGTCAGCGTTAGTCGTCGCTCCCTTCTCGCCCTGGGCGCTGCGTTGCCGTTGTTGGGGCGCCTGGATTGGGCGCTGGCCGCCGAGCCACCGAGTGTTACTGAAACGGTGCTGCTCAACTACAACGAAAGCCCCTATGGCCCGTCGCCGGCCGCACGCGAAGCGATGCAACGCGGCATCGCCACGGCCGGGCGTTATCCCTACAAGCACATGTACGCCCTGGCGGCGTTGTTTGCCCAACAGCAAGGCATCGAGCAGGACCGGGTGGCGGTGTTTTCCGGCTCCATGGCAGCCCTGCGCTACGCGGTGCTGGCGTTTACCCGCGAAACCCGTGGCCTGGTGATGGCCACGCCGTCCTACGAAGTGCCGCGCCAGGCGGCCGAGTCACGCAAGGTGCCGGTGCGCGAAGTCGACCTCAACGCCGACCACGCCCATGACATCCCGGCCATGCTCGCTGCCGATCCCCAGGCGGGCATGCTGTATGTGTGCAACCCCAACAACCCCACCGGCACCCTGACGCCTACCGACGCGATTCGCCAGGCCCTGGCGAACAAACCGGAGGGCAGCGTGCTGGTGGTGGATGAGGCCTATATCGACTTTGCCGATGCGCCAAGCGTCGTGAGCTGGGTCAAGGACCACGACGACCTGCTGGTGCTGCGGACCTTCTCGAAAATCTACGGCATGGCCGGCGCCCGCCTGGGCCTGGCGATCGGCCACCCGACGCTGCTGGAACGCTTGGCGGTGTTTGGCGGCGACAACGTACCGGCCGGCGCCTCCTTGCTCGGCGGCCTGGCCAGCCTGGAAGACCGCAAGCTGCTGGGCCAACGCAAGGCACTCAATGCCCAACTGCGCGATGAAACCGTCACCTGGCTCAAGGCCCGCGGGTTTGCCTGCACGGCGTCCCACAGCAACTGTTTCATGATCGACGTGAAGCAACCAGCCGAGCGGGTCATCGAGACGCTGGCCGCGCACGGCGTGAAGATCGGCCGGGTATGGAAGCGCTGGCCGCAGTGGGTGCGGGTGACGGTGGGGAGCAGAGAGGAGATGGCGCGTTTTCGGCAGGTATTTGCGGCCCAGGTGGAACGTGTGTAACACGGCGCAATGCCATCGCTGACACCGGTACCCTCTGTAGGAGCGAGCTTGCTCGCGAAAGTCGTCAACGATAACGCGGGGCATCAGGTAGCCCGCGGCGTTCTCGAGGTTTTCGCGAGCGAGCTCGCGCCTACAGGGGGGCGGGGTTACTGCTGGGCGATGCTGTAGCCTTCGAACGCCGTCTGCTGTTGCAGCGCGGTAATCACGTTCTTGCGGCTCAGCGGCTGTTCGGTGCCGGCGTTATCTACAAAACTCTCGACGTCCAGCTCCGCCTCATCGCCTTCACCCACAAAGCTGAAGCCCAGGAACTCGAACGCCTCGCGATCAACGTTGAGTTTGGCGCGCGGTGTGCGCAGTGGCAGGGTGACGCTGATCCCGTCTTTGCTGATCACAAACACTTCGGCGTCTTTCTTGGCCCGCGAAGCCTTGCTCTTGCCGGCGCTGGGGTTGCTGATCGCCTGGTGGGACTGGTTCAGCACCTTCAGCGCCAGGCCGTAGACCAACTCCTGAAACTGCGGGTCGTCCTTGAAGCTGGACAAGATGCGGCTGATCGAGAACTTACTGCTCAGGTCTTCCAGGGCCGTGTTGTCGGCCGCCTCGGCGTCCTTGAGTTGCTTGAGCTGGCCCATCAGGTCGTAGGCGGTGTCGTCGTCGAAGGCATCGTGGGCCTGGCGGATGGCGACGCGCAGTTCGCGGATCTGGTCGCTTTCCTTGGAGGTGTGGAACGCGTCCAGCACCATCTCGCTGATGATCTTGGCCGCGGGCAGATGCTGTGAAAGATTGATGGCGTTTTCGTATTCAGCTTTGGATTGCAAAGCGACGACGGATTCTTCGGTGTTGTAGGAATCAGACATTGAAATTTCACTACTTCAGTAAACGAGGACAAAAAAGCGTCGGGCATTTTCGGCGGGGAGGGGGATCAGGTCAAGGCAACACACTGTCCCGCCAGGAAAACGGACCTATGGTAAGTCCTCACCGCGTCAATTGCCTCAGGCACGCCTCCAGGATGTCCAAGCCTTCCTCCAGTACCGCCGGCTCAATGGTCAGCGGTGCCAGCAAACGCACGATATGCCGCGACTTACCGCTGGGCATCAGCAGCAGCCCGGCGTCCCGCGCGAGGCTGAGCAACTGGGTCAGTTGTTGCGGCGCGGGCGTGCCGTCGGCGTTGGCCAGTTCGATGCCGCGCATCGCGCCGACGCCGGTGAGGCGGCCCAGATAAGGCGACAGGCCTTGTGCGCGCCAGCGTTGATAGCGGCCGACGATCATGTCTTCTTGCTGCGCGCCCCAGGCGTGCAAATGTTCGTCCGTCATCACCTCAAGGGTGGCCAGCGCCGCCGCACAGGCGATGGGGTTGCCGGAGTAAGTGCCGCCCAGGCCACCTTTGGGCAGGTTGTCCATCAGCGCCTTGCGCCCGACCACCGCACCCAGCGGCACACCGCCAGCGATGCTTTTGCCGAGCAGGATCAGGTCGGGCTCGATGCCCAGGCGCGAGAAAGCAAAACGCTGGCCGGTGCGGCCGAAACCGGACTGGATTTCATCGGCGATCAGCAGGATGTTTTTCTCATCGCAGAAGCGGCGCAGGGCTTGGGCGAACGCGATATCCAGGGCCAGGAAACCCCCTTCGCCCTGCACCGGTTCGAGGATGAAACAGGCGACATCGTTGACATCGATTTCCACGCTGAACAGGCGGTCCATGGCCTTCAATGCTTCGGCACAGGTCACGCCGTTATCGGCGCTGGGGTACGGCAGGTGATACACAGGGCCAGGCAGGACGCCGACCTTTTGTTTGTAGGGCGCGACCTTGCCATTGAGGTTCAAGGTGGCCAGGGTGCGCCCGTGGAAAGCCCCGTCAAACGCGATCACGGCGGTGCGGCCGGTGGCGCCTCGTACGATCTTCAAGGCGTTTTCCGCGGCTTCCGCGCCGCTGTTGGTGAGCATGCCGCTGACCGGGTAATCCACCGGGATAAAGGCTGTCAGGCGCTCCATCAGCTTGATGTAGGGCACATGCGGCGCGGCGTTGAAGGCGTAGTGGGTCAGTTGGGTGGCCTGTTCACGAATCGCCGCCACCACGGCCGCGTGGCAATGGCCGAGGTTGAGTACACCGATGCCGCCGACAAAGTCGATATAGCGTTTACCTGCAGTGTCCCAGACCTCGGCGTTTTTACCGTGGCTGAGGCTGATGGGGTGAACGATGGAAATCGACTGGCTGATGGTTTCGCGGCTCATGAATCTCGGACTCGGCAGTGGCGGGCGTCTTTTTATCTAAGCCGGGTGCCGGGCCCTGGGGCAAACGAAATAAAGTCGCCGGGTCATTCCAAATCGGAAGGAGCCCATGTGCAATGCCGTCACCTTCGTCGTTGGGGCGTTATTCCGCTACCCGTGCCTTGCCCGCCGCCTTGGCGCGATACAGGGCCTGATCGGCACGGGTCATGAGGTCGACGGCGGTCTCGTCCGGTCGGCGCTCGGCCACACCCAGGCTCAGCGTGACGCTGAAACCGTCTTTGTCTGGAGGGGCCCTCATCGCCTGGCAGATATGCTCGGCTAACGCCTTGGCCACCGGCAGCGAGGTTTTGGGCAAGACCAACATAAACTCATCGCCCCCCCAGCGCGCCAGCAGATCACCGGCGCGGATGCAGCTTTCCAGGCGCTCCACCACGCGCACCAGGGTCTGGTCCCCCGCGCCGTGGCCGTAACGGTCGTTGATCGGCTTGAAGTCATCGATATCCATGGCGATCAGTGCCAGCGGCAGGCGAAAGCGCTGGGCGCGGTCGCATTCTTCCAGCAGCACGCGTTCCAGGCGGTAACGGTTGGCGACCAGGGTCAAGGCGTCCCGCTCGGCCAGCGAGCGGTTTTCGTCCAACTGTAATTGCAACTGCTGATTGACCCGCGACAGTTCACGGGTGCGCTCGGCCACCAGTGCTTCAAGGGATTGATTGCGCCGCTCCAATTGCTCGACGGAGCATTTGCGCAGATGAATATCGCGATGGGCGCCCACCATTCGCGCCACCGAACCGTCGGGGTTGCGCGCAATCACGTAGCCCCGGTCTTCGACCCACAGGTAGCTGCCATCTTTTTTGCGGCACCGGTATTCGGCTTGGTAATGGGGCGCGCGGCGGTGGATATAGTCATCGAACAGCGCCATCACCTGAGGGTAATCGTCCGGGTGGATCACGCTTTCCCAGGTGAACACACTGTTCTCCAGGGAGTGGCGCGGATAGCCCAGCATTTCGTACCAGCCCGGGTTGCGGTAGACGAACCCGGTATTGGCGTTCCAATCCCAGATGCCGTCGCTGACCAACTCCAGGATGGTGTGCAGCATGTCGGCGTTGAGGTGGGAAAAATCATGGTGCAGTGGGGTGTTTCCCGAGAGGTCGTCCATCTGCGTGCTCCTTGCAGGGACCGGCATCGAAGGCCAGCCAATAGTGAAGCCGATACTCCACGGCTGGGGCTACTGTACAACGCCGCCGTGCGCGCGTTGAAATAGCGCGGATGTACGGCATCCGGTTGGTGGCATTAGGCTATTTTTTCGGTGCCACCATCCTCGTCCGAACCCTGCCGTCCGCGTTGTGCTGGTAGATCGCTTCCGGCTGGCCTTGTTCGTTGAAAAACACCTGGCCGATTCCCGCCGAATTCCATAACCGTTCACCCGCTTCGGCATGCTCGGGAATGTGCGGCACCACCTGCATGGTGCGCCGGCGAGTGAAGCCATTGAGGGGCGAGCGGGGCGAGTAGAGCCAGCGGTTGAGGCGGTCGAACCATTCCAGCAGGCGCGGGGGGAATTCGTTCTTGATGCCGCTGCTGGTGATCTGCCAGATGCGTGGCCCGGCGTTGCGATGGCGGATCAGCACTTCGTAGACGAACGAGTAGTGCACGTCGCCCGACAGGATCACGTAGTTCCCCGGCGTGCGCGAGTGACGGAAGATGTTGAGGATCACCTGGGCGGCGCCGCGATGGGCCATCCAGTTTTCCGCGTCCACCAGCAATGGATAGCCGCACCAACTGAACACCTTTTGCACCGTCTCGATCAGCTTGACGCCAAACACCGGCGCCGGCGAGACGATGATGGCCGAGGGGTGATCCAACAGGGCCTGCTGCAGTTCGCTCAAGGCTTCCCAGTCCAGCAGGCCCGAGGGTTGCTTGAGGGTGAACTCACTGCGCCAGCGGCGGGTGCGGGTGTCGAGCACCACCAGGGCGGGCGTGGTGGGCAGCACGTAATGCCACTGCTGGAATTTCAGCAGCGCTTCGAGCAACTCATCCTGCGCGCTGGCCTCCAGATGATTGGCCTGGACCCGGGTGCTCAGCGCCTGGGTCTGGCTCAGCAGTTCGCCAAAGACATCCGGCTGGTTCCCCCAGCCCTGGCACAGCAGATAAGCCAGCAAGGCGTTGCCGATGATGCGCTTGGAGAAGGGATGGCCGTAGGCGGTCTGTTCCCATTGGGCGCTGAGGTTCCAGTCATCGGTGATGTCGTGATCGTCAAAGATCATCAAGGTGGACAGGTGGGCCAATACCCGCGCGACGCCCGGCAGGCCATCGCGGAACCGATCGATCTGTACCTGTTCCTGGGCATAGCGCTGCCGTTCTTCGGCGCTCAAGACGGGTGGCTGCGGCGTGATCAGCCCCCAGGGCGTGGGCGACCACACCAGCAGGTACATCGCGATGACTTCGGCAAAGGTGACCAGGTGATTGTCGGCAGTGCTGCTGGTGAAGATCGGTTTTTTCACGCCGCCAAAAAAACGCTCGCGCAGGGTCTGGTTGCTGTCCAGCGCCGGCAGCAGATCGGCGCGATGGTAGTAGCTGGCGCGATGCCCGTAGAGGCTGGCGCTGTCGTCCACTACGGCGCCTTCCAGGTATTCATCGAACAGGCCCAGACGCGCGATCAGCGCATGGATCGCCCGTAACATGGGGCCGGCGACATCGTCGGCATACACCTGGTCGCCGCTCATCATCAGCAGGGCCGGGCGTTGCTCGGCCAGGGTGGCATCGGCCAGCAGGCGGTCGACGCACAGCAGGCCATCGGCGGCAGGGTGGTGCGGTTTGCGGCAGGAGCCGTGCACCAATTGATTAATGCGCCGGTGCAGCACAAAACTGGGGCGTTGGGCGTTGCCATACAGCAGGTGCGGCGCCCACTCGGCGATGGGGCTTTCGTCGACCAGCAGGTCATAGTCGATCACCGCGTCCTGGGGCAGGGCGTCGTCCAGCGGGACGTCGATCAGATGGATAAAAGCCTCGCGGCCTACCGGCACCACGGTGCACTGGCCCTGGTCCAGCGCTATCGCCAGGGACTGTTCGGCGAACTGCAGCCTGAGGGTCAACGTCAGTTCGCGGCTGCCCACCAGCCACAACACCAGGCGCCGGGGTTCCAGGCGGCGTAGCAGCGGGCCGGCAAGGACGGCGGGCAGTGTGTCGGGGTGTGGCATGCAGGAAAGGGCTCCGGGGGGATCAAACCGAAAACTCTAGCGCAGTGAATGTCAGTGTTTTGTTAAGGCCCATGAAAATGCGAAGGGCCGTGCACAGCCCTTCGCATCATGGGTTAGAGCAGGCGACCGCCGCCCAGGCTGTCCAGCCCGCCGGTATTGCGGTGCCGGTCATTCGCCGCCGGGCCGCCGAACTCGACGGTGGACGGTTGCGCAGGCGTCGGGTCGATGCTGCGTTTTTTGCGGGAGTGGGTGGCGTCATCCTGCTGGATGGCGGTGGATGGAAACGGCACCGGCGTGTGATGGATGGCATTGATCATGGAAAGATTCCTCTTTGAGTCGTACGCCTCACGTGGATGTGAAGCGCAGCCAAACCTACAAAGAGGCGAGAGCGGCGAGCTATAAACACCTCTGGGCAAATTATGACAAGAGGACGCGATTCACCTCTCAAGCGGCCTCGTCACCGTTTTCGGTATAACGGGCCGCGCCGCGCCGGTCGTGCCTTCCAGCGTCAACGCGGCTCGGTTTGGCGCGAGCCGGATGCGCAAAGCGCTGGAGTCATCCGGCTGCTTGCAAGGTGTTGCGGCTCACCGGCTCAGTGCTTCAGGTGTGCGAATTTTCCGTGACTTTCGGCACCGTAAAACGGAATTCACTGCCACGCCCCAGTTCACTTTCAGCAACGATCTTGCCGCCATGGGCCTGCACGATGCCTTGGGTGATATACAGTCCCAGGCCGCTGCCCGTGGGGTTGTTTTCGGTCTGGGTCCAGTAGCGGTCAAACACGTGGGGCAACTGCTCCGGGGCAATGCCTTCGCCGGAGTCGCGTACCGAAAACACGATCTCCTCGCCGTTGCTCATGGCGCTGATCCCGATGTTGCCCTGGCGCGGGGTGAACTTGATGGCATTGCCGATCAGGTTCGACAGCACCTGGAACAAACGCTCCGGGTCGCCATTGATCTGCAGGCCGGGCTCGGCATTGAACGACAGGTCGATGCCTTTCTCCATCGCCAGCGGTGCCAGCAGGGAATAGGCCTCCTCGAACATCTGGCTCACCTCCAGCGCCACGGGCTTGACCACGTAGCGGCCGGCTTCGATTTTCGAGGTGTCGAGCAAGTCTTCCAGCAGCACGTTCATGCGCCCGGCCGCCTGTTGCATGGTGTCGATGGCCGAGGAAATACGCCGCGAGGTGTGTGGGCCGTCGGAGCTGAAGGCTTTTTGCATCATGCCGCACAGCATGGAAATCACCGTCATCGGGTTACGCAGGTCGTGGGACACCACCGCCACCAACTCATCGCGGGCGCGCACGGCTTGTTGCTCGCGCAGCACCTGGCGGGCCAGGTCGTTTTCCAGGGCCGAGCGGCGCAGGTCGTTGGCGGCGAAGCTGTCGCCGTGGCTCCACTTTGTGGCGATGCCGGCCATTTCCACTTTCCAGATTTCAAACGATGTGCGTGGGCGAAGGCGCAGGCCCGCGTCGGAGTTTTCCAGGGCCAGGGGCTTTTTCGGGTCGCCGCTCCAGTGGATGTTCTCTTTCACCTCCGGACGAAACCACAGCACGCCGTTGTCCACGGGCTTTGGCAGGCTCATGGCCAGGACGCCGCTGGCTACCTGTTGAAACTCGGCGCCCGGCGGGTAGACCGAGGCCAGGTGATGACTGGAAAACACCGACTCGCCACTGTCTTGCAGCCATTTGTGCAATGCGCGGATCTGCGCCGGCTCCGGGCAGTTGCCGTAGCGGTGCAATTGTTTGTCTTCGATGATCGCCACGCCGCCGGACAAGGTCAGGTCCATCAGTAATCGCGGTTGTTGGGCCAGGCCATCGAACACGTTGTGTTCAGAGGCCTTCATCGCCTGCTCAAGTTGTGCCAGGGTTTCGACTTTTTCTTCGCGCTGATGGCTCAGGTCCAGGGCCTCCATGGCGCTGATCTGCAACGACAGCACCTGGCCGATGGTCTGGCAGGCGACGCGCAGGTCATGGGGCACCATCAGCGGCTCGCGGTTGCCGCAACTGATCAGGCCCCAGAGTGTGTCGCCCTTCATCAGCGAGATGCTCATGGACGACAACACGCCCATGTTCTGCATGTACTGGCAGTGAATCGGCGACACGCTGCGCAGGGTGGCGAAGCTCAGGTCGAGGGGCTGGCCGGTGTCCGGGCGCAATCTGGGCACCAGCGGCACCGGCTCATAGGCCGCGTTCGGGATGATGCGCAGCCAGTTGGTGCGATACAGCTCGCGGGCTTGCTCAGGGATGTCGGACGCGGGGAAGAACAACCCGTTGAAGCGTTCCATGGCCGGCGACGACGCTTCGGCAATCACCTGGCCGTGACCTTCATCTTCAAAGCGATAGATCAGCACGCGGTCGTAGCCGGTCATGGCCTGGATTTCCGTCACGCTGATTTCGTACAGCGCTTGCAGGGTTTTCGCTGCCTGCAGGCGTTGCAGCATTTTGCCCAGGTCACGGGTGTGCCCCTTCAACGCTCGCGGCTGGAAGTCTTTGAGGCGTGGTTCGAATTCCAGCACCAACACCTGTTGATGGCGATGCAGCAGGCCTTCGAAATCCCGGCCGTTAAGGGTGACGTGCAGGGGCGCCGCCTCGAAAAACCTATTGCCCTCGGCAATCGCCTGCACGGCCTGGGCGTGCTCGGCGCCGATCAGCGTGTGCAGCGGCTGGCCCAGCAGCGATTCGGGGGTGTTGTTGAACAGGGCGGCGACATTGGCGCTGACCTGGCGGATATGCAGGTCCGGCTCCGACAACGTCAACAGCACGCCATGTGGCTGGATCGCGCCGGGAAAGCGAATGGGTTCGTCGGCGCAGTTGGCAAGCAGCGTCTCAAAATCGTCGGGTTTCATAGCAGTACCTCCTGGCTGTCGAGCCATTGCTCAAAGCCGCTGAATGTCGAGCGTGCCGCCATTACCGCGTGCTGCGTGGCACTGTCGTCCAGCGGCTGGCGGTTCAGGTAGTCGAGAAAGTCTTTCCAGCGCCGACCGGTCTCGGCACCGTACACATTGAGAAACGCCCCGCCGTTGTCGGCGTGCAGATTCAGGCGCAGGGCCATTTCCCGCCGCAATACCTGGCCACCCAGGGTCGCGCCTTCGAGCACATACAGTGCACCGAGGCACGCGGCAGGGGTGTCGAACGAGGGCAGGTGGGCACAGCGCGGCAAGGCGTCGATGGCGGCATCGCTCAGGCCGAGGGCGTGAAGATCACGCACCAGCGTTGGCGTTTTCGTACGCAAGGTCTGGTCGAAGCCTTCAGGAATGAGGCCACAGCCATACAACGCGGCTTCCATCGGGCGATAAAACCCGTAGTAGGCCTGGAGCAAGCGCCGGTATCCGTCGGCATCCAGGCTTTCGGAGAAAAACGGCAGACGCTTTTCGAGCGCGACATGCAGCAGGCCTGTGCCGGTGCGCAGCGCGTCAAGCAAGGAGGGCGCACTGACGTCATGGGCCTGTGAATGCATTCAATAAGCTCGAACTGTGGGCCTCTCGGCCATGGATGACGCATGAAAAAGGGCGGTGATTCTACACAACCGTTGCGCTACCTGAATGCACAACGCGAATGTGCTGACCAGCGGATCAGAAATTTCCTATCAGGCATCCCTAATGACTGCGCAGCCGGCGCTGAAGTTCGCGCAAAGTGATATTGCGAGGCTATCAATGCATCACGGAACTCTGCTGTGTCAGCGCCGTTTGCACGCACTCCAGCAGAAGTTCGGTGCTCCATGGCTTGGGCAGGAAGCGCACCGAACCGCCCAGTCCGGCCGCCATCATGGTATTGCCTGAGGTCAGCAACACCGGTACCGACGGCCAACGGTGCGCCACCACCCGGCTCAAGTCATAACCGTTGAGCAACCCCGGCATCTGGATATCGCTGACAATCAGGTCCACCGGATCGTCCGCACGCTCCAGGTAAATCATGCCTTCATCCGCCGAAGGGAAAGACGTCACGATTGCGCCGAAATCCTCCAGTACATCCACCATCAACGATCGAATGATCTCGTCGTCTTCCAATACCAAAATCGATGGCTGAGCCATGATCCTTACTCCACCATCAGGGGTTAGTAAGGTGGAGTGGAGTGGGCCTGATTAGGTTCGATCGGATCTGTCCTGAGCGATGGGTGGTCGTTCTAGAGCGGTTGCCTGGCGCAGCACGCTGGCGCTGATGCAGGCATAATCGGCCACCGTTGCCCGATGTGGAGTCGCTATGAAGTACGCCTTGCTCACCCTTGCCTTGATGCTCAACCTGGGCTTGGCCCACGCGGCCGGCGATGCCGAGGCGGGTGGCAAACTCTTCACCAAGACCTGCGGCGGTTGCCACAGCATCGGCGAAGGCGCGCGCGGCGGCTTTGGCCCGGAACTCAACGGCATCGTCGGTCGCCCCGCCGGCACCTCCGCCGACTATCAGTATTCCGATGCGATGAAAAACTCCGGCGTGGTCTGGACCCGGGACAAACTCGCCGCCTATATCGAGGCGCCGAAGAAAGTGGTGAGTGGCACGCGCATGATCTTCTGGGGCATCAGCGACCCGGAGAAGATTGACAATATCCTGGCGTACCTTGAGACGTTCCAGCCCCAGTAAGTCCTCGTGCACGCCCACGGGGATGTGTCGATACGCTTGCGCTGTGGAACATTCCGTTTAATCTTGGGGCCAGTGGTTGCTCCCAACCTCCCGATAAGGACATCTCCCCCGTGAAACGAATCGCGCTGCTTTCCCTCGCCCTGGCCCTCTGCGCCTGCCAATCCAACCAACGTGACTCCTCTCCCAGCCTGCTCAAGGACGGCGTCCAACTGCGCCAGAAAACCGTGGCCGTGGACGCCGAACACGCCAAAGTGGTGATGAAAGCCTACGGCGGCACCGCGCCCGTGGAATTCTCGATACGCCGCGAAGGTGACGCCGATCAGCGCATGGAAACCCTGGGCACCGTGATGGACACCGGCGAAGGCCGCGTTTTCAACTGGATCGCCAAACTCAACCAGACCGTCGCCAGTGCCGGCTTCAAGCGTTTTCCGCAATTGGAAATCCAGGCCGATCCCGGCAAGAAACTCACCGTGGCCAGCTCGGCGAGCAACCACGGCAACGGCGGTTATTACAGCTGCGGGCCGGTGATGAGCACGTTCAGCCCGGAAAAGGCGAAGGTGTACCTGGTGGAGTTCCAGTTCAAGCTTGACCCTGCGGCGTGTGTGCAGCAGGTGTTTGATATTACCGATCCGGCGAATCGGGTGTTGATTGGTGGGCAGGGGGGCGAGGTGAAGGCGGGCTGAGCACAGGCCTTATCATCGCGCTGTGCGTGCGTCTGAGAGGCTCGACGACCGAATGCGGGTTCTGCGCTTGGAAGGACTTATAGGTCTGGTGCTTCCAGCGCTTACCGCATGTGTCTCATTAACATGGGACAGGCGTATGCCTACACCGGTGTATGACGTTTTACTCGCGGATCTGTCTCTAACGCCCTCCGGTCGGACGCCCTACCATGGCGCCCAACCCCTTATCCTGGAGCGGCACCATGCCCGAATTGTCCAACTGGCTTGCCTACGGCCTGATCTCACTGGGCATGGTGCTGACGCCCGGGCCGAACATGATTTACCTCATTTCCCGCTCGATTTGCCAGGGGCCCATGGCCGGTATGATTTCCCTCGGCGGCGTTGCGTTGGGGTTTGTCGTGTACATGCTGTGCGCGGCCTTGGGTATCACCGCGTTGGTGATGGCTGTTCCCTTCGCGTACGACGCGCTGCGGCTCGGCGGTGCGGTGTATCTGGTCTACCTGGCCTGGCAGGCGATCAAGCCGGGTGGACGCTCGCCCTTTCAGGTCCGGGACTTGCCCCAGGACAGCCCGCGCAAGCTGTTCATGATGGGTTTTGTGACCAACCTGCTGAACCCCAAAGTGGCGGTGATGTACCTGTCGTTGCTGCCCCAATTCATCGACCCGAATGGCCACGGCAGTGTGCTGACGCAATCGTTGCTGCTGGGTTTTACGCAGATTGTCATCAGCGTGAGCGTCAACGCGGTGATTGCCCTTATGGCGGGTTCCATCGCGGTGTTTTTTGTCACCCGGCCCGGTTGGCAGGTGGTGCAGCGCTGGCTGATGGGCACGGTGCTGATGGGTTTGGCCGTGCGCATGCTGGTTGAAGGACGGCGGTAAGGGGGCGGTTTGCGCCTGCGGGTAACTGAATCACTGGATGTCTTTCAAGTAATCCTTGAGGGTGGTCAGCGGTGCGGGCAGGGCGTCGAGTTGCGGGGCGTTTTGCACGTCGGTCGCCAGCCGTCGCAATTCGCGGCCGAGTACCGTGTCGGCACCGCCCACGGCCTCCAGCGCCTGGGTCACGCATTCGTCGATCTTGAGTTGAATCCGCGCCAGATCCCCCTGCCGCACCAATAACCCAAACACCTCGCGCTCGTACCCATCCATCACCAGGTCGTCGCGCAGAAGCGGGCTGCCGCCGTCGGTCTCGTGCACCAGTTTGAGTGCGAAGAGCGCAACCGCTTCCAGCGTCAATTCCATGGTCTCGGTTCCTCGGCGTTTTTGGGGCAAGTGGGGGGGAGGGCGATGATCACTGTTCTGTGGCGGAAAAAAAAGACCCGTGTGTCAGCGCTCCAGGATCAGTTCCACGCGGCGGTTGCGGGCGCGGCCTTCGGCGGTGGTGTTGTCGGACAGCGGCCGGGTGTCGGCGTAGCCGATGGCGGCGAGGCGGGTGGGCTGGATGCCGTTGCTTTGCAGGTAGCGCACCACGCTGCCGGCGCGGGCGCTGGAGAGTTCCCAGTTGGAGGGGAAGCGTGCGCTGCGCATGTCTTGGGTGTCGGTGTGGCCGGCGACGATGACTTTGTGCGGCACGCTGTCGAGGACCGGGATCAGGTGCTGCAACACGGCGAGGCCGCCGAGGTTGAGGTCGGACTGGCCGGAGGGGAACAGTATTTCGCTGCTGATCCGAAAGCTCACGCTGCTGTCGTTGGTGACCACTTCGATGTCCTTGCCGAGCTTGTCCAGCGGCAGTTCGTTGAGCAGGTCTTGTGTGCTGGGCTTGGGCGGCGCGGGCTCAACAGTGGCGACCGGTTCGGGCGCGATGACCGGCTCGTGTTCAACGACAGGCTCGGCTGCCGCGACCGGTTCGGGCGCCTGGGGCACGCGCAGCAGTGCGCCCGGCGGTTGCAGCGAGGTGAGGCTTTTGGCGGTAAAGACCGGCGGCACCCGCAGGTCGGCACTCTGACGCGTGCGCTCATGGGCTTTGCCGGCCAGCGCGAGCATGGCCATGGTCACCACCAGCAGCAGGGTCATCATGTCCAGGTAGGTCATCATCCAGGTCTCGCCGTTCGCATCTTCAACGGGCGGCAGGCCGCTGGCGATCGCCACTGCCTGGTGACGCGTGCTGGCCCTCATGCGCGGGCTTTCCACTTGAGCGGGATCAGCGCGCGGGCGGGGCGCACGGGTTCGTCGCGCAGGTCGTTCTGGTAGTGGGCGACGAAGGATTTCAGCGTTTCGCGCATCAGCCCGGGGCTGCGTTTGTTGGCCATCATTGCCACGCCTTGCAGCACCATGTTCATCACCACCACGCGCTGTTCGGTGCGGCGTTCCAGTTTCACCGCCACCGGTTTGCACAGCAGGTTGGCGAGTAACACGCCGTAGAGGGTGGTCATCAGGCCCACGGCCATTTGCCGGCCGATGGTCACCATGTCGCCGTCGCCGAGCACGAACATCAGGTTCACCAGCCCCACCAGCGTACCGAGCATGCCGAACGCCGGAGCGTAGCTGGCCATCACGCGGAACAGCTGGGCCTCGGCATGCTCCTTGGCGCGCAGCCGCGCGATGCGCCATTGCAGCAGGTCGAGGATGTCATCCAGCGGGGTCTTGTCGATCACCAGTTGGACGCCGGAACGCAGGAACGGGTTCTTCACCCGGTCGAGTGCGTCTTCCACCGCGCGCAGGTCGCCGTCGAGCCACAGGCGCGACAGGCTGACCAGTTCGTCGATGTCTTCCTGGGCGTATTCGCGTTCGTGGCACACCACCGTCTTGATCAGGCTGAAGATGCGCAGCACTTCGCGCAGCGGGTAGCTGATGAAGGTCGCGGCAAAGGTGCCGACCACCACAATGCCCAGCGCCGGCAGGTCAATGAACAAGCCGGGTTGTTGCGCGCTGAACATCAGCAGCACCGTCAGCAGTAGCAGGCTGGCAAGCATGCCGATCAGGGTTGAGGGGTTCATGCAGCACTCCTGTTTGTGGGCCAAGGCAGGCTTTATAACGCGGTGGGTGCTGATTCAAATCGGCTAATACAGGCACTTTGGGTGGCGAAATCGGACGGCTGCGCAAATTTTTTCAGGGGCTGCCTAAAGACGGTCGATTCGATCGCCGATGTTCGCTTTGTCTGTACGGCAACGGCGCTGAGGGCATCAACGCCGGGCCTCTGATCTGTCCAAGCGGCTTACCCACGAAAAGGAACTGCACCATGTCAGTTATCAATACCAACATCACGTCCATGATCGCTCAACAAAACCTGAACTCCTCGGAGAACAGCCTGAGCACCTCGATCGAACGCCTGTCGTCCGGCCTGAAAATCAACAGTGCATCCGACGACGCCGCCGGCCAGGCGATCGCCAACCGCATGACCTCGCAGATCACCGGTCTGGAACAAGCGAGCAGCAACGCCAGCGACGGTATCTCCCTGGCGCAGACCACCGAGGGCGCGCTGGACCAGGTGAACGACAACCTGCAGCGTATCCGTGAGCTGTCGGTGCAAGCATCCAACGGCACCAACTCCCAGTCCGACTTGCAGTCGATCCAGGACGAAATCACCCAGCGTCTGGACGAGATCGACCGTATCTCCTCGCAAACCGCGTTCAACGGCGTGGACGTGCTGTCCAAAGACCAGACCATCACCATCCAGGTCGGCGCCAACGATGGCGAAACCATCGACATCAAGCTCAGCGAAATCAACTCCAAGACCCTGGGCCTGAGCAGCTTCAACGTGAACGGCTACGACACCACCCTGACCGCCAGCACCCTGTCGGACTCCTCGGGCACCGCGATCACCTCGACCAACACCAGCTATGTCGACAAGTCCGGCACCACCGTCAGCGGCGGCACGCTGTCCACCGACGCCGACGGCGACTACTTCCTGACCGTAGGCGGCAAGACCTACGCCGCCGAAGTGACCCTGACCACTAGCGGCACCACGACCTCGGCGAGCATCAGCATCGACACCGACAACGAGGTGACCAAGAAGTCCACCACCACCCTGACCACCCTCGACAACGCCCTGAACACGGTGGACTCGATGCGTTCGGACCTGGGTGCGGTGCAAAACCGGTTCGACTCGGCAATCACCAACATTTCAACGACCACCACCAACCTCACCTCCGCGCGTTCGGGGATCCAGGACGTTGACTACGCCACGGAAGTGTCGGCCATGACCAGCGCCCAGATCCTGCAACAGGCCGGTACGTCGGTATTGGCCCAGGCCAACTCCATGCCGCAGCAAATGCTGTCGCTGCTGCAATAATCGCGACTTCGCGGTACGAAGGGGCCAGCGCATGCTGCGCCCCTTTTTTTGCGTGTGTTCGCCACACAATCCTTGGTAATCGTGGCGTTGAGAGGGGTTTATCCGGGCTTTGGCAGGAAGGCGCGCGCGATAGCATTTCGCGCAGACTCTTTTTTCACAAGGCCCCTCCTGAATGCCCAGATCCCCGCGCTCCGGCTCGCACAAACACACCGCCCCGCCCACGCTGGCCCAGGCGCGACGGCTCAGCCAGCAGCGGCCTCACGACCCGCGGGTGTGGAAAGACCTGGGCGACCTGCAGTTGCACAGCCATCCCGAAGAGGCCCTGGCCAGCTTCGAGCAGGCCTTGCGCCTGTCACCCGACGAGCCCCAGGCCCTGGAACTGGTGGCCAAGGCTGCGCAAAAGCTTGGCCAGGCGGATCGCGCTCTGGAACTTATCCACAGGGCGCTGCTGATCGATCCGGATTTCGCCGCCGGCCATCACCGCCTGGCCACGCTGTATTTCGAGAAAGGTCAGTTCGCCAACGCCTTGCCGTGCATCGAGCGCGCGTTGGCGCTGCTGCCCCATGACTGCCGGATGCTGTCGCGCAAAGGCTTGATCCTCAATCGCCTGGAACGTCACGGCGAGGCCATCGCGGTGTTTGACCAACTGATTGAGCGTGAACCGGGGGACTACAGCCACTGGAACAACGCCGCCAATCTGTATAAGGACATCGGCCAACTGGCCACGGCCGACACCTACTACCAAAAGGCCGTGGCGCTGGCCAAGCGCAAGGATGCGTTGCCGTATTCCAACCGCCTGACGTCACTGCACTACGACCCCGAGCGCAGCCGTGACTTCATCTTTGCGGTGTGCAAGGAATGGCAAGCGCGCTTCGGCCCCAAAAACGTGCCGCCACGCCCTGAGGCACTCGACCGCACGCCTGACCGCTGCCTGCGCATCGGCCTGGTGTCCGACGGCCTGCGCCAGCATCCGGTGGGCAATATGATCGTGGGCGTGCTGGAAAAACTGCCGCGCCACCGGTTCGAATTGTTCGCCTACAGCACCAGCCAGGTGTGCGACCACCTGACCGTGCGCATCCAGGCGTCGGTGCAGCAGTGGCTGACGATCAAGCATATGGACGACCAGGCGCTGGCCCGGCGCATCCGCGACGATCGCATTGATATCCTCATCGACCTCTGCGGCCACAACGCCGGCAACCGCATGGGCGCCATGGCCTTGCAGCCGGCGCCGTTGCTGGTCAAATGGGTCGGTGGCCTGATCAACACCACCGGCCTGGATGCCATCGACTACCTGCTCACCGATCGCATCGAGTCACCGCAAGGCGAGGATGCGTTCTACACCGAAAAACTCATCCGCCTGCCCGACGACTACATCTGCTACGACCCGCCGCCCTACACCCCGGACATCAAGGCGCTGCCGGCCCTGGCGAACGGTTTTGTCACGTATGGCTGCTTCAACAACCCGACCAAGGTCAACGATGTGCTGTTGGCGCACTGGGCCGAGTTGATGCGCGCCACGCCCGAGTCGCGCCTGCTGCTCAAGGGCGGCGCGTTCGGCACCCGCGCGTTGCGCGACCATGTGCACGGCGTCATGGCGGCCCACGGTATCGACCGGGAACGCGTGATGATCGAAGGGCCGGTGGGGCACAAGCACTTGCTGGAGACCTACAACCTCGTCGATATCGCCCTCGACCCCTGGCCCTATTCCGGCGGCCTGACCACCTGCGAAGCGTTGTTGATGGGCGTGCCGGTGGTCACCCTGCCCGGGCCGACCTTCGCCGGGCGCCACTCGGCCACGCACCTGGTCAACGCCGGGCTGCCGGAGTTGGTGGTGCACAGTTGGGCGCAGTACCGGCAACGGGTGATGGAACTGGCCGGCGACCTCGACAGCCTGGCGCGCATCCGTGGCCACCTGCGCGCGGTGCTGATGAACTCGCCGGTGTGTGATAGCGAGCGTTTTGCCCAGCATTTCGGCAACGCCCTGCGCGCGATCTGGCAGCGCTACTGCGAAGGCAAGCCGGTGGCGGCGCTGACGTTGGACGCGCAAGGGCAGGCGCGGTTTGCCGGGGACGCGGCGGCGGTCGAGCTTCGGCATCCGCTCGCGCCGGCGGCGGACGAGGGCTTCGCCTTTAAGTTCCAGGGCAAAGTCGTGACCCTGGACCACGGCGGTACGCTGATCGCGTCGGCGCAGTTTGTGGCGCTGCAGAAAATGGCGGCGTTTTCCACGGTGGCCTTCGACCCCACCAGCCGCATCGACAACGCCCGGCAACTGATGCAACTGGGCGAGCTGCATTACTACCCCCACGCGGCGCTGGGCAACGGTCAACCCGCCACGCTCTACGCCTGCCTCGACCCAGCCATGAGCGCCACCCTGGAACCGCTGGCGGCGTCGGCGGTATTGGCCAGGCTGGCGCTGCCCACCCTCAAGCTGGATGCGATCAATGGCCTGCCTGCGGTGGACTGGTTGCTGCTCGATAACCTCAACGACAGCCTGGCCGTGATCGAACACGGCCAGCGCACCCTGGCCGATACGTTGCTGGTGCAGGCGCGGGTCAACTTTGTGCCGACCCATGACCGGCAGGCCGATGTGGGGTTGATCAGCCGTTGCCTGGCGCGCCTGGGCTTCAGTTTTTACCGGTTGAACAACCTGCAGCATCAGCCGCAGGCCTCCCAACTGGTGTGTGCCGATGCGCTGTTCTTGCCGGATGCCGCGCGCCTGGCGGCGCTGTCCGACAACCAGCGGCTGAAGCTGGCGTTTGTGCTGCACACGGTCTACGCCGCCCACGACGTCGTTGCACAACTGCTCGCGGCCATCGACAGCGACCTGGCGGCGCAGTACCTCAAGCATCACCAGAACCCATGCGCCAAGGCCGAGCCGCCGCGCGCGCCGATGCAGGAACCGCAGGTGACCTTTCCGGCTGACGTGGCCGCCTACGTCGAGCGCCTCTATACCCAGGCCTCGATGATCCTTGAATACGGCAGCGGCGGCTCAACCCTGCTGGCGGCCAAGATGGCGGACAAACGCGTGATTTCGGTGGAGAACGACGCCCGTTGGGCCGAAGACATGCAAGCCTGGATCGCCAACGCCACGCTGCCCTCGCATCCGCGCATCTACCCGGTGGACGTGGGCGAGACCGGCAAATGGGCGCGCCCGAAAAACGCCCGGCACTGGAAGAAATTCCACACCTACCCGCTGCGGGTCTGGGATGAGCCGTTCTTTGAACAGCCCGATGTGATCCTGATCGACGGACGCTTTCGCATCGCGTGTTTTGTCACCGCCTACCTGCGCACGACCAAACCGGTGATCGTGCTGTTCGATGACTACCTCGACCGCCCGCATTACCACGTGGTCGAGCGCTTGTTGAAACCCAGCGAGTATGTGGGACGCATGGCGCGGTTCGACCTGCAGCCGCTGACCGAAGTGCCGCGTGCGGAGTTGACCTGGCTGGTCGCGAGCTTCAACGAAGTGGCCTACGCCGACGGGTGAGCAGACTTGCTGTGTCGAGCGGGCTTGCCCCGCGTTGGGCTGCGAAGCAGCCCCCACGACCTAATGTTCGCTGCGATACACCTCGGCAAAAATATCCGTGATCGCCCGCCGCGGCCGACGTTGCTTAAGCGCCTTCACGCGCTGTCCCAACCGAATCAACTCATCACTGGGCTTGGCCCACTGCTCCTCAGGAATCGCCTCCGACCAGGCTTGCATGGCCTCCGGCAATTTTTTGCGGCCGACCTTGGCGATGCGTTTGACTTCCCATTCGACCAGGCGGTTGGGCAAGGTCCAGAAGGTCATGACGTGGTAGAGGTACCAGAAAAACCCATACACCCAGCCGACTTCCTTTTCGCGAATCCGCCGGTGCAAGCGCGCGCGGGCGTTGCGGAAGGTGTGCAGGCCTTCATGGGGCGGATCGTTTGGGCCTTGCAGGTCCATCGGGTCCTGGATGCTCTTGAGGTCGTGGACTTCGTACTCCATGTAGGCGCGCACGGCTTCCCAGTGGGCAATCGCCAGCGGCATTCCGGCACACATGAACTCAACGCGGACCAGTTCCCCTTCGTGATAAAAGCCCATGCCCATGCCGTACTGGCGAGTCACGCCATACTGTGAGCCGCCTTGCGCCTGGACGACCCAGGCGCAGAGGGATTCCCAGGGGACGAACAGGGGGGCTTGTGCGCCCTGGGGCATGAAGCAGACTTCGCGGCGTTGGCGGTTGAAGCGGGTGGGGATGACTTCGGTGTATTGGCTGTGTTTGTTGAGCCATACCCCGAAGCCTACGCCGAGGTTGCACAAAGATACCCAAAAGACAATTTCATAACCCGCTAGAAAGATGCCTAGCATCGCGTTCCACAGATAATCCCAATCATGACCGAGGGTTGCAAACATAAGAGCGCCGACAACGGGGCCACCCAAGAGCGCGAAGACTGCACCGGTAAAAGGCGCCCCCAATGTCATCTGCCAGGAAAATACTTGGGGGGTACCTCCGCCAAAGTCCAGGTACGTGTCGTTGAGATCGCTCACGTAGGGACTGTAGGGCGATGCCTCTGTCGGCAGCGGTAGCGGTGCTAGATAGGTCGTGTAGCCAGAAGCAAACGATTCGATGTCTCCAGCTCGGTATACCTTCATTGCCGCCGGATCGGTCGAGGGGGTATCAATGGGTCTAGTCATGCGAAATCAACTCCAGCATCATTTACGCCACCGCTTGAACGTGCGTTCAGAGCCACCCACCGGCTCATGTTCGCGTCGGTAAACCTCGGCAAAAATGTCGGTGATCGAGCGCTGCGGTCTGCGTTGCTTGAGTTCTTTGACGCGCTGTCCCAACCGAGTCAACGCCTCACTGGGCTTGGCCCACTGCTCCTCAGGAATCGCCTCCGACCAGGCTCGCATGGCATCCGGCAATTTTTTGCGACCGACCTTGGCGATGCGTTTGACTTCCCATTCGACGAGGCGGTTGGGCAAGGTCCAGAAGGTCATGACGTGGTAGAGGTACCAGAAAAACCCATACACCCAGCCGACTTCCTTTTCGCGAATCCGCCGGTGCAGACGGGCGCGGGCGTTGCGGAAGGTGTGCAGGCCTTCATGGGGCGGATCGTTTGGGCCTTGCAGGTCCAGCGGGTCCTGGATGCTTTTGAGGTCGTGGACTTCGTATTCCATGTAGGCGCGCACGGCTTCCCAGTGGGCAATCGCCAGCGGCATCCCGGCGCACATGAACTCAACGCGGACCAGTTCCCCTTCGTGATAAAAGCCCATGCCCATGCCGTACTGGCGAGTCACGCCATACTGTGAGCCGCCTTGCGCCTGGACGACCCAGGCGCAGAGGGATTCCCAGGGGACGAACAGGGGGGCTTGTGCGCCCTGGGGCATGAAGCAGACTTCGCGGCGTTGGCGGTTGAAGCGGGTGGGGATGACTTCTGTGTATAGGCTGTGGGCTTTGAGCCATGCTGCGAGGCAGACGCCCATGCCGCATAAATACGTCCAGATGGCATTTTCATAACCCGCTAGAAAGATACCTTGCATCGCGTCCCACATATCAGCCCGGTCATCGCCGAGGCTTAAAACCATAAGTGCGCCGATCATCGGAAAACAGACGAGCATCAAGAACACAGTGGTAAAAGGTCCCCCCAATGTCATCTGCCATGAAAATACTTGGGGCTTACCGCCGCCAAAGTCCAAGTACGTGTCATTGAGATCGCTCACGTAGGGGCTGTAGGGCGATGCCTCTGTCGGCAGCGGTAGCGGTGCCAGGTACGTCGTGTAGCCAGAAGCAAACGATTCGATGTCTCCGGCTCGGTATACCTTCATTGCCGCCGGATCGGTCGAGGGGGTATCAATGGGTTTAGTCATGCGAAATCAACTCCAGCATCAGGGGCTCTATCTGCAGCAGCGGCGCGTTGGGGAGAAGGGGTTCCTGATCAACTGGCGGGAAGGCGCCGCTACCCCTTGGCTCAAAGCGGAGAGAGTACGTTCGCTGATGCGGCTGCCCGTTGGCGTTGGGGCTTTGAATGACCACCACCAGCATCAGCTCTTCGCGGGACCTGTTTGGTATCGGTTCATCGGGCACGGGGTAGCCGATGCAGAGAATTATCTGATGGCTATCGACGCGACGTAGCCGGGTCTCGACGGCCTCGCTGAGTATTTCCCAGCGTTCGTGGGGTAGCCCTCTTTCCTTGCGAATCGTGTTGATGCGGTACGCAGCGATGCTTAACTGATGGCTGGGCCTGCCGCCCATCGGTGGCGTAAATGCGCCGATATCCAGCCCGGGCAACAGCAAATGCATATCGCCGACCTTGGCTTCCAGCAGCAGGTTTTTCCACCAGGTGTCGTGTTCGACAGGGCCGACCTGCACGGAGGGTGCCTGCATGATCGTGATCAAGGTGTTTTGGTATTCAGCCAGGCTCAAGGATTTGCGTTTGCTCGCATCCCGTCCCCACGGTGTGCTTTGTAGCCATTGGTCATGGGCGCTGGTGTTGTAGTGGTTGTAGAGATAGTTGCCGCCCAACTCCAACGCCGTAAACAGCGCGCCAGCCAGGTTTACACGGAAAAAAACGCTTGAGAGCCGCGCACCGGCGGCGGCCCATGCGGCGGTTCTGGCGGCTCCTTGTTCGGCCATAAATACGGCGTAGCCTGCGGAGGCAGTACTGTTCAGACCATACAGATTGCTCGTCAGCAAACCGCTTGAACCGGCCATAGACATGATCGCCCCAGCTTGAGCCCCATCGTTTCCGCTGCGGACGGCTTGCTCCCAACGGCTTTGATAACTATTGAGACTGAAGCTGGCAGAGGATGCCCCTAATAGATATGTCATCACTCCCAAACCGATGTGCAACTTGCCCATCTGCACATAGACATAGTCGATAGCGTGATTCTGCAGCCCTTTGGCCAACACTGAGATGCGAGCGCTCAGCGCCGTATCGAATACCCCTTGCGCCGCTGCAAAACCGGCTGCGCCCGTAGCCATCAAAGCACTTGCAAAAGGTCGCCAAGTTTGTGAGGTATTACTTGTCGCTGAACTCTCTATCACCACTTGCCAAAGATTCAACGCCTGCACCACAAACACCAACAACGCCGCCCCATCCCCCACCAGATTCGGTATCGGCGCGGCCTTTACACCCTGCCGAAAGCTCCCCATCAACTCCGCTATTTCCTGCCGGCCCGCCGGCGCAAAGACCACCGTTATCCCCGCCCGCGCGGGCGTGGCCCCGAAAAACTGGACATGGTTGTCCGGCAAGTCGCCAATCGGGCTGAGTGCGTTGGCCAGGCGCGCTTCGGCGATGCCCAGTCGATAGCGGGTGTTCGCGATTTCAACCTGAAGCTCTCGCGCTCTGGGCGATTTGTGGCCCGCTGTCTGTTTTGACCAGACCCGTTCGCGCTTGAGCCTTTGCAGATAGTCCTGTTCTCTGAACCAGTCCCGGAGTTCGCGCCGGAGTGAGTCCTTCTCGTCCGCCGATGCAAAGGTAAAGGTCACGCCCTCGTGCTTCGCCGCGTCCAGAATGCGCATCAGCAAGGCCTTGGGCAAGCGACTGAAGAGCTGATCGAGCGTCGGCATCGGCTGGCCCTTGAACACCTGATCAAAGTCCGCCAGGGCTTTTTCCAGGCCGCGATTGAGCGCCGGGGTCATGGTCTGTTGGGTGGCGTCGGCAACCGCGCGGGTGTCGTCCGGGAGCCTGTCGAGGGCCGGTAACCGGTTGTTCTCGAGGTCCTGAAGTTTTTTCAAAAGCTCGGGCATGTTGTTGAACAGCGTCATGCCCGCCGCCGGCACGAATGCATACTGCGCCCACAGCGTGGTCTGTTCGCTGTAGGGCAGCGTGTAAAACAGGGGGCGGCTGAATTGCGGCTCTTTCTCCAGGTACGTGAGCACCCGCTCGCAGGCTTCGTCGCTTCGGCAAATGTCCTTCAGGCAGGCGTATTCGGTCGTAAAACCCTGGCCGATCTGTCTGTCATCCTGGGGGTCGTAGTACCACGCGCTTTTATGGAAAAGTCCGGCGCAAAACAGCGTCGTGCGATCCGCCGTGATGTGGTCGAGCAGGGTGTGCCAACGCTTGAGCGATTGGCGGTGAGCGAGCAGTGCGTTGTCCATCGCCTCACGGTCGATCAGGTCATTGATGCCGCGTTGGCCCATCTTTGCGCCATTGAGGGCCTCCTTGATGCGGCGGTCCTGCTCTTTACCAAGCTTGATCAGGGCCTCGAAATGTTCCTCGACGAAGTCCTGGGGCGACGTCTTGAAGTGTTCCCGGGTGTAATAGCGCCGATCCGTGTCTTCGATGTCGTGAGTCGCGGCGGCGTAGTCTGCAGAGGCGCCCTGGTAACGGACCATGTACAGCGCGTCTTCCAGGGCCTCCTTGTGCAAGCGCGCCAGTTCTCGCGGCACGGGACTGCCCTTCGGCGGTGTAGGCAATCCGCCTTTGTTGAGGTAGTCGACCAGAGCCTGGCGCGTCGTACCTTGCTGCGGCGCCGGCATGGCCTCCAGGTCGCCGAGCATGCGCTTGATGGCTGGGTGGTTACTCGCATCGGCCAGTCCGCCGATATCCGCCTGGGTCAATTGGGTCAGCGATTCGATATAGCAGGCCAGCAGGTAGTCACGTTCGTTGCCGCGTGCTTGCGATCCGCCGTTGGCCCACGCGTCGATCCACTCGGCGACCTGATCCTGGTAGTTGGCGAGGTCGCGCAGCACGCCAATATCATCCTTCACCAGCACATACATGACGTCATAGTGGTACCCCGCCTCGACGCAATTGCTGAGGTGGCGCATCGAAATTTCACGAAAACGTGCAGGCATTTCCCACGCATACGGGGTGTGTTCATTGTCGGAATCGGCGTCGTCATCGCCGCTGGAGGCGACCTCGGCCAACCAGCGTTCGGCCTGGTAGGGCGTCAATAAACCGGGCCCGCCGGTTTCACAATCGGCCTGGCCCAGATCGACGGCCTGCATGAAGTAGTCGCGCTCGGATGGGCTGTTGAGGACCTGGCGGCACTTTTTTGCGGTCCACGGTATTTCGGAGTAGCAGACATACAGCTCAGCGCGCGCGGGATAGATCAACACCGGCTTGTTGATGGGCGTTTCGCGCCGATCACTGTGGACGTCCGTGCCCTGCCAGAGCATCGCGCTGACCACGCCATCGAGGACGCGGTATTCCGAGAGTTCGCCCTTTTGCGCGTCGATCACATAGAGCCAACCATTGCGCAGCAGACGAATGCCGAGCGGGCGGGTGGCGAGTGGGTAAGGGACGGGAATTTCAGCCGAAGGGTCCAGGGCTGGGTCATCGACCAGGCCATAGCTCAGAGGCACCAACTGCATCGTACTTTTCATCAGCGGGCAGGTGGCCATGGAGCTTTTGGCGTCATCGCGGCTTGCATTGACGTGGTTGGGGTTTTTTTTCATAGCGGGTTCCTTGGCAAGTGTTCAGCCCTTGCACTGGCGATACTGGCGACCTCTTCGAGTCGCTGCGTGGGTGTCTGCTGCGATGGGGTTTTCAGTTGGGCATCCAAATCTGGATGCGCCTCCAGTGCTCGTTCCCCGAGGAACCCGTGGATGTTGGCGTAGAGCGTGATGTCCAACTCGGTGTTGAACCCACGATCGTAGGCAGCCGATGCAAGCGCATGCAGATGTTCCCAGCGCTGCGACGGGGTCGTATGAGCCTGATAGTGTGGAAAGTGTTCGTGCAGGTGCCGGTCGATGCGCATGACGGCATGGCGAAAACTCACTGCATCCAAAAGACCGAGTTGCTCATCGTTCAATCGATAGCGTTTGTTGTGATTGGCCTTTGGTGCATCGCCCGGGCGCAGGTTCAGGTGCCAGCATCCCAGCGCCGCATCAGCGGTGACGACGTGGGTGCAAGGCCCGAACAAGGTCGGGTCCTTGATGCTGTGGGCCTGCCCGAGCAGGGCGTGGATGACGGCGGGATCGGCGAGGCGCAACAACACTTCTACACCTTGCGGGTGCCATACGCTGGTGAGCCAACGCCAGTGCGCGACCAGGTCACCCCACGGGTGGTCGCTGAAGACCAGATGACCCCATTCCTGACCAGAGGCGCTCAGGAAGTGGGTCAGGACCGGATCGTTCGGCGTTTTTATCTGCACCAGGCAGGGGGAAATATCGAGGACTCCAGCCCAGCGAGTGCCAAGGTACAGCGGCTCGAACACCGGACTTTGCGTCCATTGGTATAGGCGCTGTGGCAGTTTTTCGACACTCACGCCATCCAGCAGCAAACCAACGGTGCCATTCCACGGCAAATGTTGCGGCAGCCCATTTTCCAGCGTCCATTCGGAATTAAGCATTGCCGGCCTCCTGTTTGGCTTTTTCGCAGATCGCGCAAAACGGTTTCCTGCGCATCAACGCTTGTCGCAGTGCCGGCAACAACAGCTGGCCGGCCTTATCCGCATCCGCCGCCTTCAACAGCCCCGGCAACAACGGCGCTGCCCCCGTGCCATTGCCAGGGCTGCCCCCGGAATTCAGATTCGTCGCCGGCCCGCTGATCCACACGCCGCTGGGGTCGATCTTGATAAAACTCCCGCCGGCCTTGAGCGTCAGTTCCATACCGGCTTCCAGCACGGCCTTCAGCCCGCTGCTCAGGTGAATCTCCTGGCCTGCCTCGACGAATAGCCCCGTGCCGATCTTGATGTGCTGATTCAGCGCCACTGTGAGGTGGTCATCCGCCCGTGCTTGGACCTTGCGGTCGGCGTGGACGGTGTGGTGCTCCTCGGCCTTGAATTCGCTGTAGGCGTTCTTCTCGACCGTGTCGTGGCGTTCGTTGCCGACGCGGATTTTCTGGTCGTGTTCGATGTTTTCATCCCAGTCGCGCTGGGCATGCAGGAAGATTTGTTCCTGGCCTTTTTTGTCTTCGATGCGCAGTTCGTTGAAGCCACTGCCACCCGGCGAGCTGAGGGTTTTGAATACGGTGCGGGTTTTATTCGCGGGCAGCGGATACGGCGCAGGGTGTTCCTTGTGGTACAGGCAGCCGCTGATCAGCGGTTGGTCGGGGTCGCCTTCGAGGAAGGTCACCAGCACTTCCATGCCGACGCGGGGGATAGCGATGCCGCCGTAGCGGGCGCCGGCCCAGGCGGACGAGACGCGCAGCCAGCAGCTGCTGTGGTCGTCGCCCTGGCCTTCGCGGTCCCAGTGGAATTGCACTTTGACGCGGCCGTATTCGTCGCAGTGGATCTCTTCGCCTTGGGGACCGGTGACCACGGCGGTTTGGCTGCCGAGGATGCGCGGTTTGGGATGTTTCAGCGGCGGGCGGTAGAACGCGTCCCACGGGGTGGCGAGAAAACGGTTGCGGTAGCCCTGGTGGAAATCGTCATCGGGGGTGTCGCTGGTGATCGACTCTTCCAGGACCTGCGGCTGTTTGCCTTCGTGGATGACTTCGGTGAGCAACCACAGGTCATTCCAGCGGGCCTTGGGGTGGTGGCTCAGGGGTAGGAAATGGCCGCTGAGCAGCAGCGGTTGATCGCTTGTGCCTTCGGCGAGCCGGTAGTCGCTGCGGTGGCGTTCGAGGGCGCGCTTGGCCAGGTGCCTGCCGCGTTGGCTGTCGTGGAAACGGCCGGGGTAGTCGTAGTCTTCGAGGTCGGGTAGGGCGTCGCTGCGCTCGTCGCCTTCGAGGCTGACGCGCGGGATTTCAAAGTGGTAGTCGCGGCGGGTGGTGCGGCTGGTGCGGGTTTCCAGGCGCAAACCGAAGTGCTTGATGACCGGTTCGCTGGCGACCAGGCCGGAGTCTTGCTGGTAGGCCACGGGGGTGAGCCTGGGGAACACCGTCTGGTCGTCGCCGAACACGACTTTGTGGGCCGTGGCGCTGTGCTGGAAGTGGTAGTGAATCCCTTCTTCTTCGCACAGACGCTGGATGAACTGCAGGTCGGATTCGTCGTATTGAACGCAGTAATCGCGTGTGGGATACGTCGTCCCCAGGTGAAAGGTGTAGGCATTGCTCTGGATGCCATGTGCTTCGAGAACCTGGGCAATGATGCTGGGCACCGTGAGGTTCTGGAAGATGCGCTGGTTGAAGCGGTGCGCGAGGTACGCCAGTTGCGGGCGCAGGGTCATCGAATAACGGCTCAGACGCTTGCCGGCGTCGCCCTGGGCCACGCGATAAACCTGGCCATGAATGCCGCGGCCGTCCGGTGCGAGCTGCAAAAAAGCCGGCTTGTGCAGCAGGCTCTCGAGGTCGAGCGACGAGTGTTCACTGACCAGTTCAAGGTCGAACGCGAACGGTTGGCTGATGGCTTCGCGTCCCGTCAGGGAAAGGACTAGAAGCTCGTATTTGAGCCCCTTGAGGGCGAGGCTGAAGTGGCTCTGGTTGGCTGGTGCGAACATCCCTTTTTTCCTTCTGTCATGCCGCGAATTTGCTTGAAAAATGAAGGTGTCCAGGGGGCGAAATGCCCCGTTGGGGGGCGACTTAGATTCAAACGGTGTGCCAAAAAAATAATTGCCATACAGATCAGTGGCTTAGTGGCTAAAAGGCAGGCGGGGCGGCTTTTTTGGACGGAAAAAGGGGAAAAAGTGCGCAAGAAGTTGCACAGTGCTGTGCAACTTCTTGCGCACTTGGCTGCAGCCCTTGTGAATAAAGGGCTGTAGGGGATTTAGGGGTGGGGTTTCAGCTTTTTACTGTGCAACTTTTTGCCATGTGGGTGGGGCGCAGAGGAGGGGGTTTAGGTTGGGCAAATGTGTAGAAAACTGCGTATCGCATTTGTGGGGTTTGGGGCTGCTTTGCAGCCCGCCGCGGGGCACGCCTGCTCGCCACAAAGAGCTCGTTCACCACAACAGGCCTGGCAACCATCACCATTCCACCCGCTATTCCTGCATGCTGGCCCGCAGCCGGGCGATCGCCTGGGCGTGCAGTTGGCACACCCGTGACTCGCTCACTTCCAGCACCACACCGATCTCGCGCAGGTTGAGTTTTTCGTGGTGACACAGTGCAAGCAGCAGGCGTTCCCGGGGGGGCAGGGCGTCGATGGCGCGGGTGAGGTTGACGCGGTTGCGGTCGTTGATCAGTTCGGCGAATGGCGTCTGCAGTCGCGAGTTGCTGCCTTCGCTGTGTTCTTCATCCACGTCGTCAAAGGGCAGCATCTGGCTGCCGTTGGTGTCGTCGAGCACCTTCTGGTACTGCTCCAGGGTCAGGCCCATGGCCGAGGCCACTTCGCGCTCGCGTGCCGGTCGCCCGAGGTTCTGCTCCACGCGGTGCATGGCGTCTTCCACCGCCCGCGCGTTACGGCGCACGCTGCGGGGCACCCAGTCGCGGGTGCGCAGTTCGTCGATCATCGCCCCGCGAATACGCTGTGACGCGAAGGTGGCGAAGGTGGCGCCGACGCTCAAGTCGTAGCGTGTCATGGCGTCGAGCAGGCCGATGCTGCCGGCTTGAATCAGATCGTCCAGTTCAATATTGGAGGGCAACCGCGTCTTCAACCCCAGCGCTTGGCGCCGGACCATGGGTAGGTACTGCTGGAGCACTTCCTGCTGGTTTATCTTGCCCTGTGCCGTATACATCGTGCGCGCCTGCGAAAGACAAAAAAATCCACGGGATTATTACCGTTGGCCCTGGCCGCTTAAGCGCGGAACAGCTATGTGCCTGATGACATGTTCCCGGCTTAGCGCACATCCACTGTGGGGGTTGGCGGTGGCGATCTCGTCGATCAACAGCAAGCGCATCCCCAGGTAGCGCTGCGCCGCTTCACGCAAATTGTCGAGCAGACCCTTGCGGGAAAACCCGATGTGCATCGCCAATACCTGCGCCGGGCCACCCTGTTCGCGTAACCGGCTCAAGGTGTTGAACGTGCGGCTGAAGGCATCCAGGTCGTCGTCGACCCACACGGCCCAGCGCGCGGGCAGGTCGTGCTGATAGTTATCCACCGCCTGCACGCGCCAGCGCGCCGGATCGCCGACCCAGCGCTGGCCTTGGCGATGCCAGCGCGCCAGGGTCTGGTGCGACAGGGCGGCCTCCTTCGCGGAACCGAACAGGATCAAAGTGCGATCCACCTGGCGCTGCCTGGCCCACTGGCGCAGCCCCGCCGCCTGGTCGTGCGCGTTCAGAGGCTGTTCATCACGGCAGACACGTACAGCAAGCCGTCGAGGATTTCGCGGGCATGGCCCCTGGGTTTTTTCGGCAACAGCCCGAGCAATTGGGCGCGGGCCTGGAACGCCCAGTCGTCGTTGGCATGGGTCAGGCGCACGGCGGTGCTGGCGAGGCCGCTGGCCAGGGACTGGCGCAATTCGGCGGGCAGGTGTGGATGGAGGTCGAGTAACCGCGCCGCACCGTGTGCGGTCAGGCTGACGAGTTCTTCGTGTTTCAACGCCTGCACCAGCGCGGCGGCCTGTTCATCCAGACCCTGTTGATCGTCGGCCAGCCAGTAGCGTTGCCCGAGGTGTTGGCCGCTGTGGCTGTCTTGCACGGTGCCGAACCAGGCGCGCCGCAGGGCACCTTTGGGCCCCACGGGCAGATGGCGCAGGGTCAGCCGCGCGGGGTGGTTGCGGTAGCGCAGCTCGCGAATGCCAAAGGCTTCGCCGCGTCCGGCCAGGTTGCCCAGGCGTTGTCGCTCACCGTCATGCACCACCCGCAGGCCGCCCTTGGTCGTGGTGATCGCCGCCGGCGCGCCTGCTGTTGGCTCGCTCAGGCAGGCGTCTTGTTGCAGCGCGATCAATGAGGCGAAGCCGTCGATGTGCACGGCCAGGCTGTCGCATAACGCCAACAGGGCCTTGCGCTGCCCCAACAGTCCGCGCACCAGCGCGTCCAGGTGTTGGCCCGTCGATGTCGCGGGTGCCGACGCAAACCGCGACGGGCGCGAAACGTCCAGCGCCTGCTGCAAAAAATCCGACGCGCCGGGCAACTGCAAGTCTTCCGGTACCCGCTGGCCTGCCGACAGGTAGTTCAGGCGCAAACCGTGGCGGATCAGGGTGTCCAGCACCGGCCCAAGCCGCGCGGCTTCGTCGCACTTGCTGACGATGCAATCGTCCAGGCGGCAGCCGGCAGTGTGCGCAGCCTCGCGGTAGGTGTGCAGCACGTCGTCGAGGGTGTCGCCATGGCTGGCGGCGTTGAGCAGCAGCATCAGGCGCACCGCGCGGCCACTGTTGCCCAGTTGTTGGATGTGCGTGACCAGGCGGCGGTCGCGCTGGCTGGTGCCGACGGTGTCGATGATCACCAGGCGCTTGTCGGCCAGCCTGCCCAGCAGCGGGCCGAGGGGCGCATCCGGCGCCAGGGCGTGCAGCTCGACGCCGAGCAATTGCGCGTAGATCTTCAGTTGTTCGTGGGCGCCGATCCGAAAGCTGTCGGTGGTCACCAACGCCACGTCGCCCGGGCCATGACGCATCACATAACGGGCGGCGAGTTTCGCGGTGGTGGTGGTCTTGCCCACGCCGGTGGGGCCGACCAGGGCGATCACCGTGGGGGCGTTGAACAGCTCGGCTTCATCGGCCAGTTGGTTCAAGTGGCTGTCGATGCGTTGCGCCAACCAGGCCTTGAGCCGGGCCGGTGTGGCGTCGGGCGACTGCGGTGGGTTGGAGCCCAGTAACTGCGCGCTGAGGCTGGCGCTGAAGCCGGCGTCGAGCAGCCATTTGAGCAGGGCCGAGGGCTGCGCTCGGGTGTGGATCAACTGGCGCATGTCCTCGATTTCACCGAGCAGGCGTTCGCTCAGCGCGGTGAGGTCCGGCGTGGGTGGCTCCGGTGCGGGTGGAGGTGGGGCGTCGGCCTGGGCCATGATTTCCACGCCGGCGTCGGTCATGCGGCTGGAGAGAATCAACGCGTCCTCGCCCAGGGCAAACCGCACCTGGTTCATGGCGTCGCGGCTGTTGGCGCCGATAAAACGTTGCGCGCTCACTTGGGTTTGCCTCCGATCACGTTAGTCATGCGCAGGGTGCGGTCGTCGGGGATTTCGCTGAGGGCGATCACCGTCAGTTGGCGCAGGCGTCGACGCAGGAAGCGCGACAGCACCGGGCGCAGCTTGTTGGGCACCACCAGCACCGGTGGCTCGGTGCTGTTTTCCTGGCGTTTGAGGGTCAGGGTGGTCTGTTGCATCAGGTTGTCCGCCAGGCTGGGTTCCAGCGCGCCGCCGTTGCCCACCGCCTGCATCAAGACTTGTTCGAGGTTGAAGTCCAGGCCGATCACCTTCAGTTCGGTCTTGTTGCCGAACAACTGGTTGACGATCGAACGCCCCAGGGCCACGCGCACCACCGCCGTCAGTTCCTGCACATCCGGCGGTTGCTGCACGCCACCGTGTTCGGCCAGGGCATCGAGGATGGTGCGCATGTCGCGGATCGAGACGTTTTCTTCCAGCAGGTTCTGCAGCACGCGCTGCAACACCGTCAGCGACACCAGCTTGGGCACCACTTCGTCGACCAGGCCTTTGCTGTCGGGGCCGAGCTTGTCCAACAGCTTCTGCACTTCGCCACGGCCGAGCATGTCCTTGGCGTGCTGGTGCAGCAGGTGGTTGAGGTGGGTGGCGGTCACGGTGCTGGCGTCGACCACGGTGTAGCCATAGATCTGCCCGTGTTCGCGCAGGTTGGGCTCGATCCAGATCGCCGGCAGCCCGAACGCCGGGTCCACCGCCGCAGTGCCTTCCAATTCATGGGTGACCTTGCCGGGGTTGATCGCCAGCCACTTGCCGGGGAACACCTCGCCACGCCCGATTTCCACGCCCTTGAGGCTGATGATGTAGGTGTTGGCGGCCAGTTCCAGCTTGTCGCGCACGTGCACCACCGGCGGCAGGAAACCCATGTCCTGGGCGAATTTCTTGCGCAGGCTTTTGATGCGGGTGATCAGCTCGCCTTGCTGGCGCGCATCCACCAGTTGGATCAAGCGATGGCCGACGCGCAGGCTCAGGGTGTCGACCAACTGCACGTCGTCCCAGGATGCTTCGCTGCTTTGCGCGGCCGACTTGGGCAGCAAGGTCTGCGCGGGCGAGCCTTCCGGGGCCAGCTCTTCCTGTTTGGAAAACCACCAGCCCAACCCGGCCAGCAGCCCGGTGAGGAGCAGAAACACCAGGTTCGGCATGCCCGGCACCAGCCCGAGCAGGCCCATCACGCCGGCGGTCATCATCAGCACTCTGGGGCGGCTGAACAGTTGGCCCATCATTTGTTGGCCCACGTCCTGTTCGGTGTTGACCCGCGACACGGTGACGCCGGCGGCAATCGAAATCACCAGGCCGGGAATCTGCGCGACCAGGCCGTCGCCGATGGTCAGCATGGTGTAGGTGTGGGCCGCGTCGGAGAAGGCCATGCCGTGTTGCAGGATGCCGATGGCCAGGCCACCGATAATGCACACGCCCATGATCACCAGCCCGGCCACGGCGTCCCCGCGCACGAACTTGCTGGCACCGTCCATGGAGCCGAAGAAGTCGGCTTCCTGGGCCACTTCCTTGCGCCGCTGGCGGGCTTGGGGTTCGCCGATCAGGCCGGCGTTGAGGTCGGCGTCGATCGCCATTTGCTTGCCGGGCATCGAGTCGAGGGTGAAGCGCGCGCCGACTTCGGCGATACGCCCGGCGCCCTTGGTGATCACCATGAAGTTGATGGTCACCAGGATCAGGAACAGCGCCAGGCCCACGGCAAAGTTGCCGCCCACCAGGAATTCACCGAAGGCTTCGATCACCTTGCCGGCGGCGTCGGGGCCGGTGTGGCCCTCCATCAGAATCACCCGCGTGGACGCCACGTTCAGCGACAGGCGCAGCAAGGTGGTGAACAGCAGCACCGAGGGGAACGCCGAGAAATCCAGGGGCTTTTCCGTGAGCATGCTGACCATCAGCACCATGATCGCCAGGGCGATATTGAAGGTGAACAGCAGGTCGAGGATGAACGTGGGCAGCGGCAGGATCATCATCGACAGGATCAGCACGATCAGCACCGGGCCGGTCATGATCTTCAGGTCGGTGGTGGCCAGCCAGGAGTCGGGGCCGAATAGATCGGTCATGCCTTTCATGGGGTCGGATCATCCTCAGGTGTCGGGTTACGCGGGCCACGCTGGTCCATGCCTGGCGGTACAGTCAGGTTCACCGGGGTCGGCGGCAGGTCGCCGCCGTGTTCGCTGACACGCTTGAGGCGAATGGCCCAGGCCACCACTTCAGCGACCACGGTGTACAGCTCGATGGGAATTTCACGGTCCAGGTCGACGTGGAAATACAGGGCCCGCGCCAGCGGCGGGGCTTCGAGCATCGGCAGGTGATGCTCGGCGGCGATCTCGCGAATGCGCAGCGCCACGTCATCGGCGCCCTTGGCGACCACGCGGGGTGCGCCGTTCTTTTCTTTCTGGTAGGCCAGGGCCACCGCAAAGTGGCTGGGGTTGGTGACGATCACGTCGGCCTTGGGCACCTTGCTCATCATGCGGCGCCGCGCGCGGGCTTGTTGCACCTGGCGAATCCTGGCTTTGATATGCGGGTCGCCATCGGCGTTCTTGTGTTCCTGGCGTTGCTCTTCCTTGGACATGCGCAGGTTCTTGGCGTAGGTCCATAGCTGATAGGGCACGTCCATGCCCACCACGATGATCAGCGCCGCGACACACATCGCGCAGGCGCTGGCGGTCAGGCCCAGCATGGCGGCCAGCGCCTTGGGCGCGGGCATGTGCGGCAGGTTGAGCAACTGTGCGATATGGCTGCGCACAAAGCAGTAGGTCACGATGCCGATCAGGCTGGCTTTGGCGATGGCCTTGGCCAACTCCACCAGCACCTGCACCGAAAACAAACGCGCCAGCCCGCTCATGGGGTTGACCCTGGAAAACTGTGGGCGCACCGCCTTCAGGGTGATCACCAGCCCGCCCAGCAGGGCCGGCGCGGCGAGGGCGGCGAAGGTCATCAGCGCAAAGAACGGCGCCACGGCCAGCAGCGCGGTCTGGCTCAAGGTCCACAACGTGCTGAGCAGGCGTGCGGTATCGAATAGCTGCGCGCGGTCGAACAGCAGCGCCTGTTCCATCACCTGGCCAAGGTCGTCGTACAGGCCGCCGCCCATCAGCCACAGCCCGCCGATGCCGGCGAGCAGCATGACGAAGGTGTTCATTTCGCGGGAACGTGCGACCTGGCCCTCTTCGCGGGCCTTTTCGATCCGTCGCGGCGTCGCCGCTTCGGTCTTGTCCTCTCTGCTGGTCTCGGCCATGGCTCTCCGGGCGCCTGCGGTGAGCCGCGCGACCTGTCAAAGCCGGTATTGTGCGCAGCCGCCCGCGCCACCGATCCCACGAACAGCCGGCACAATCGCGCGTTAATGGGCGGATGGTTCCAGTGGTCCGTATTCGTCCTGGGACAAGATGCGTTCGGCCACGCGGTTGTCGAGCACGATGATTTCGATGCGTCGGTTGGCGGCGTCATAGGGGCCGGCGCCGTGGAAGCGGATGCGGTCGGCCATGCCGGACACTCGCAGCAGCTTGTCGGAGTCCAGGCCGCCGGCCACCAGCTCCTGGCGCGAGGCCTTGGCGCGGTCGGCGGACAGGTCCCAGTTGTTGTAGCCGGTGTCGCCGCCGGGGTAGGGGTGGCTGTCGGTGTGCCCGCTGATCTGGATGCGGTTGGGCAGTTCGTTGAGCACCGGGGCGAAGGTCCTGAGCAGCTTGCGCAGGTACGGCGCGACGTTGGCGCTGCCCAGCTCGAACATCGGGCGTTTGTCGGTATCCAGCAGTTGTACGCGCAGGCCTTCGGGGCTCAGCTCGATTGCGATCTGCTGCTTGAGTTCGCGCAGTTGCGGGTCATGATCCACGGCGTTGTCGAGGCGCTGCTTGAGGGCTTCCAGGTGTCGCCGTTCATCCTCGGAGAAGCGCGACGGGCGCGGCGCCTGCAGCGCGCGCTCGCCTTCGGAAAACCGCGCATCGGGGCCGCCGCCGGGGATTGCACTGGTGCTGGACGAGCTGCGATCGCCTTTGCTCATGGCTATCACCAGCGGAGTGCTGAAGTATTCGGCAATCGCTTCCTTGTCTTTGTTGCTGGCGTTGGAGAGCACCCACAGCACCAGGAACAGCGCCATCAGCGCAGTCATGAAGTCGGCGAAAGCGATCTTCCAGGCCCCGCCATGGTGGGCGTGGCGGGCCGCTTTTTTGCGGCGGATGATGATCGGTCGATCGCTCATGCTCAGTCGGCTCCCGGCTGGCTGCCGCCGCCACGCACATAGGTTTCCAGCTCCAGGGCGCCGGGGCGTTCGCTGGTGTGCAGCGCCTTGCGGCCGAACTCCACGGCCAGTTGTGGTGGCAGGCCTTGCACGCTGGCCAGCAGCGTGACGCGGATGCATTGCAGCATCTTGGCGGACTCGGCGGCCTGCCGGTCGATGCGGCTGGCCAGCGGTGCGACCAGACCGTACGCCAGGTAAATGCCCAGAAAGGTGCCGACCAGCGCGTGAGCGATCATCTGGCCCATCAAGTCCGGGCCGACGTCCACCGCGCTCAAGGCTTTGACCACGCCCATCACCGCCGCGACGATGCCGAACGCCGGCAGGGCATCGCTGACTTTATAAAGTGCGTCGGAGGGCAGGTGGGATTCGTGCTCGAAGCCTTCGATCTCGTGCAGCATCAGCTCGTCGAGTTCATGGGCCTGCATGACGCTGCTGATCAGCAGGCGCAGGTAATCGGTGATGAACAGGATGATCAGCGGGTCGGCCAGCAGTCGTGGGTAGCGCGCGAAAATCGGGCTTTGCGCGGGCTCTTCGATATCCCGCTCCAGGGCCATCATGCCTTCGCGGCGGGCCTTGCTCAGCAAGGCGTAGAGCATGGCCATCAGCTCCAGGTACAAGGTTTTGTCGTACTTGGCGCTGCGCTTGAAACGCGAGACGGCGGTGAGTGTGGCCCGAATGGCCTTGCCGTTGTTGGCCGCGATGAACGCACCGACGCCGGCGCCGGCAATCATCAACAACTCGGTGGGTTGGTACAGCGGGCCCAGGGCTCCACCGGACAGGACGAAGCCACCGAACACCGATAACAGTACAACGATAAGCCCGGATACGATGAGCACGTGGTCGTTCCTTAGATTCAAGCAATGGGTGACCTGCTGAATATCGGCAACGGCGAGGGGCGAATTGAGAAACTTTTTTGGCGGATGACGATGGCTGTAGGCGCGAGCTTGCTTGCGAAGATCGTTAACGATGACGCAGCGCTATCTGGAGGGCCGCATCGTCTATGGGGTCTTCGCAGGCAAGCTCGCTCCTGCAGGAGCGGGCGTTTTACACCTTGCGTATCGGCGGCAAGCTGGTCAGCAGTTGTGCGTCGATATCACGGCGCTTCAAGGTCTTGCCCGCCCGCGACGGCGGCTGGCAAATCCCGCACACATACTGCTGCGCCGGCGCATGGGAGTGGGCGACGAATTCGCCGGAACAGCAGGAACAACGGATCAGCTCAAGCATGTCGCTTTCGAAAAAACGCACCAGGGTCCAGGCCCGGGTCAGGCCCAGCACCAGTTCGCCGTCCTGGTCGCCCACCTGTTCCAGGTACAGGCGATAGGCTTTGACGAAGGCATCAATGCGGTGCCCGCCGATCTCCATCAGGCTGCGATAGATCCCGTAGAACAGCGACGAGTGAATGTTCGGCAGCCATGTCACGAACCAGTCGGTGGAGAAAGGCAGCATGCCTTTGGGGGGAGAGGCGCCGCGTACTTCCTTGTAGAGACGGATCAATCGACCTCGGCTCAGCGACGTTTCCGTTTCCAGCACCTGCAGCCGTGCGCCCAGTTCAATCAGTTCGATTGCCAGTTGCACTTGCTGCATTTCGGTGACCAGGCTTTTGTCTGACATGGATCAGCCTTCCCCGATGCGCAAGTCGCCCGAGCGGTCGGCGGCGGCCATCAGCAGGGCGGAATGGATCTCCACCATGCCCAGTTCGCGCGCGTTGCCCAGCACCTTGGACAGGCGGTCGGTCTCTTCGAACACCGGCCGACAAATCAGTTGGTTGACCCGCGCCAATTGGGTCATTTGCTTGCTGCTGAGCTTGGTCAGCAGGTCGGCCATTTGTTCGCTGAGTTTCAGGCGAAAAATCGCAATCTCGCGGTCTTTGCGCAATAGGTTTTGGGCCAGTAATAAATACGAAAGATTCAGGTCCTGGATATCTTCAAGCTCAGTGTTGGTATTTGGCAACTTTCTACCCCTCCCGTTGGGTACTACAGTTCGGCACACCTAATGGTGCGACCTCTGGCAGACAGTGCTGCAAATCGACAAGTACTAAAGTCAGGCTGTTATAGGTGTACAGCGAGTGCCTGTTTGTATCGTTGTTCGGTTATTCATGCTCCCGACCATCCGCTAGCTGGTCGTGAATACCGATTCTTTTAATTTTTTCTAAAGTATCAAGTAAGTCGTACGATAACAGACTGAGGAATGTTATTTCTTGTCTGTTTTTAGTGTTTTTAACGTACATCAAGGATAGTTTCACACTTACGTGTCGCGGGTAGATACAGCGTGTAAGTGCTTGTTATTTCTTTCGATACAAATAGTGGCTTATTGGTATCACTTGCTCGGACGACGCACGGTAGGCTGTGTTCAAATTGCTCTTCTTGCGGTTGATCTGCATCAACTCGCCCAAGTCATTCTGGCGCGCATGCAAAAAATAATTTACTTGCTCTTCGAGGGCCAGGATCTGACTGAGTAGTTCAAGCTTGTATTGTTGGCCATTGGCATCAAGATCAACTTGATCTTGTGCGCGGCGCAAGTAAGCCGCGTCGATCAGTCCCTGGGACTTCAATGCGAAGATGCCATCCCAATCCGCTTTTTTGGCGTACTCGAGCAGGCGTTGGGACTGTTCCAGCAGTTGTTCGTAAGCGGCGATCAGTTGTGCTTGCATCATGTCTACCGCTCTTCCTCGATGTGCGAACCGATGGCGCGCCAGGCGGCGGCAACATTTTCCAGCAATGCCGCCGCCGTGGTCAGTGCGTCGTCGTCATTGTTCAGGTTCGCGCGCAGCAGCACGCGCACCACGTAGTCGTAGAGTTGGTCCAGTTGCACAGCGATTTCCCCCCCTTGTTCAAGGTCCAGCGAGGCACGTAAACCCTGGCTGACGATGTTGATTGCCTTGGTGATGGCCTGGCCTTTTTCGGCGATGTGGCCGGCCTGCAGATGCAGGCGCGCGATACGGATCGAGGCCTGGTAGCTGTCGAACAGCATTACGATTCTTTGGTGCGGTGAGGCCGCCAAAATGCCGCTTTCCACGCCCACCTTGGCGTAGGCATTCGCGTCTCGAAGGGAACTCATCAGGGGTTGCTCCAGGTGGTGTCGTCAATCGCTGCTGTTAAGTGCGTCGAACTGGGTGGTCAGGTAATCAGACGTGGAGTTGAGCGACGAGATCAAGGTGTCGAGCTGGGTGAATTCATCGGTCCAGCGCGCCATCTCGGAGTCGATCAGCGCCTGCTTTTCGGTGTAGCGCTCTTCCAGTTGTTCCAGTTTGGAGGCCAGGCTGTCGGTTTTGGCAACGATCAAACCGCTGTCTTCGTCCAGGTAGGTGTCGAGGTCGTCGGTGATCTGGCCGATGAAACCGGATTCGCCGTCGGTGCCGATAAAAAACTGTGACACGTCGTCGATGTTGTCGGTGATGGCGCTGGTCAGGGTGTCTTCGTCAATCTCCAGGGTGCCGTCGACTTCCAGGGAAATGCCCAACTGCGACAGGTAACTGAAGGTCCCGCTGCCGATGGCGGTGTACAGGTCGCTGCTCAACTCCGTGCTGATGCGGCGGGTGGTCGAGTCGCCCAGCAACTCGCCGGCAGTGTCGGTATCCGCGTCGTAGGCGGTGAGGGTGTCGACGCTGGAAACGTAACTGTTGTAGGCGGTGACGAACGCGGAGATGGCGTCGTAGATCGTGTCGGTGTCCTGGGAAATCGTCAGGGTCTGCGAGCTGCCGGCGGCGGACAGGCTCAGGGTGACGCCTTGCAGGGCGTCTTCCACGGTGTTGCTTTGGCTGGTGATCGAGATGCCGTTGAGGGTCAGCTTGGCGTCCTGCGCCTCGACGGTCTGGGTCATGTTGCCGCTGCTGCCGTCATAGCCGAACAGGCTGGAAGCCGTATCGGTGCTGTCGTCGCCGGTATAGGTCACGGTCATAGCCGACTCGGTGCCGGTGCTGTCGGAGGTCAGCACCAGGCGATATGGCGTGTCGCTGCCATCGCTGACGATCGAGGCGGTCACGCCGGCGCCGGAGGCGTTGATGGCGGTGCGAATGCCTTCGAGGGTGTTGTTGGTGCTGTCGAGGGTGATCGTCACCGCGTCCGCCGTGCCCACTTGCAGGCTCAGGGTGCCGGTGCCCAGGGCCGTGGTTTTGCTGGCGACGCCGTCGGTGGTCAGGCTTTGGGCCTGGGCCAGTTGGGTCACTTGCAGGGTGTAGGTACCGGCGCTGGCTGTGCTGGTGGTGGCGGCCGTGACACCGGTGCCGGACAGGCTGGTGCTCAGCGACGTGTACAGGCTTGAGTCGGCCAGGGCTTCTGCCGCCGTCTGCAGGCTGGTCAGGGCGCTGGTCAGCGTGCCGTAGGCAGTGATTTCGGCATTGACCGACGTTTCCTGGTTGGTGATGGGCGTCAGCAGGCTGGCTTCCTTGGATTCCTCCAGGCTGGTCAGGATGCTGTCCAGGTCCAGGCCGGAGCCGACCCCAAGGGAGGTGATGGTTGCAGTCGAGCTGGTCGAAGTCGTGGTTGCCATGTGAATGCCTGTCCTAGTTTGTGTTCACACTCGATGGGGTGCGGTTGAACCCAGCATCGGCAAACGGCTGACCCGTCTTTAGGCATGCCTCGATTTTTTTACACCTGCATGGCCATCACGTCTTTGTAGGCGCTCAGCAAGCGATTGCGCACCTGCACGCCCATCTGGAACGCCACGCTGGCTTTTTGCGAATCGGCCATCACATCGCTCAGCGACACCGCCTCGCTGCCGGCCTGGAAGGCGTTGGACTGGCGGGTGGCGGTCTGTTGCAACTGGTTGATGCGCTGCAGCGACGATTGCAACTCGCCGGCAAACCCCGTGGTGGGGGCGATGCGTTGCAGGCTCGTGCCTTCGGCCTGTTCGGCCAGCAGCGACAGTTGTTGCAGGGCGTTGGTCAGTGCGGAGGCATTCATGCGGCAGGTTCCATGGGCAGCGATCAGGCCAGCAGATTAGCAAGCCCGCTGGCCGGCACATTCGCCCAAATGAGCACAAAAGCGGTGGCTTTTCCGGGGTTTAGCTTTTGGCATTTTCGCCAGAATGAAGTCCTGCCAGCCATCCCTCTCTGCTAGGGGAGGCTGATCGACCACTACTGTTACCGGACTCTGCAATGTCTTTCGTACAGGCCCTACCCTCGCTATCGAGGTGTTCGTGAGTACCGCAGTCCTGGCCAAAGGCGCGCAAAAAAATCTGGCGATCCGTACGCCGACCAAGCCGTTGGAGGCGCTGACCACGCTGTTTCGCAACCAGCCCCTGGTGCCGTTGTTGCTGGCGGCCGCCGCTGCCGTGGCGGTGGTGGTGGCGTTGCTGCTGTGGGCGCGCGAGCCGGAATACCGCGTGCTGTTTTCCGGGCTCGGCGAAGCCGATGGCGGGCAAATCATCAGCGAGCTGGACAAGCGCGCCATTCCCTATCGCCTGAGTGAAGGCGGCAACACCATCCTGGTGCCCGGCGACAAGATGAACGCCCTGCGCCTGCAACTGGCCGAGCAAGGCTTGCCCAAGGGCGGCAGTGTCGGTTTCGAGCTGCTGGACAAGCAGGCCTTCGGCGTCAGCCAGTTTGCCGAACACCTCAATTACCAGCGCGGCCTGGAAGGCGAACTGGCGCGGACCATCGAGTCCCTGGGGCCGGTGGCCAAGGCGCGGGTGCATCTGGTGATGGCCAAGCAATCGGTATTCGTGCGCGACCGTGAAGCCGCGCGCGCCTCGGTGGTGCTGACCCTGCAACCCGGCCGCGAGCTGGGGCAAAGCCAGGCCAGCGCGATCGTGCACCTGGTCACCTCCAGCGTGCCGGAACTGAGCGTCGACGCGGTCACCGTGGTTGACCAGAACGGGCGCCTGCTGTCCCAGGTCCGTGGCGATGCCAATGGCCCGGACGGCACCCAGCTCGACTATGTGCATGAGATCGAGCGCTCCTATCAGCGCCGCATCGAAGACATCCTCACGCCGTTGCTCGGCAGCCAGAACGTGCATGCCCAAGTGGTCGCCCAGGTGGATTTTTCCTCCCGCGAAAGCACCGCCGAACGCTACGCGCCGAACCAGGACAGCAACGAGGCGGCGGTGCGCAGCAAACAGACCTCCGAGCATGTGGTGGACGGCGATGACGCCGGTCGCGGCGTGCCGGGCGCGCTGACCAACGCGCCGCCCAACACCCCGGCGCCGACCAAAGCCACCGCCCCGACCCCGGCCGGCGGGACGGCTGCCGCCGCCACGGCCAGCGATGCCAAGGCCAACAAGCCCGCCAGCACCACCCAAAGCGAGCGGATGATCAACTACGAGGTCGACCGCAACGTCGAGCACGTCAAGTCGAGCCTGGGCACGATCCAGCGCCTGACCACCGCCGTGGTCGTCAACTACCGCACCGTGCTCAAGGACGGCACGCCGACCACCGAGCCGCTGAGCAAGGAAGAGTTGGACAACATCAACAACCTGGTGCGCCAGGCCATGGGCTTTACCGAAAGCCGTGGCGATGCGCTGCAGGTGATCAACAGCCCGTTCGTGACCGAAGACACGTCGGTGGCCGAGCAGCCCTGGTGGAAAACCCCCGAGGCCTACAACCTGCTGACCAGCGGCTTGCGTTATCTGCTGGTGGCCTTCGCCGCGCTGCTGTTGTGGTGGCTGGTGCTGCGCCCGATGCAGCGCCGCAACGCCAACCATCAGGCGCAGATGCTCGCCCTCAGCGCCGCCGAGTCGGGCGCCGCGTTGCTGCCGACCGGCACCGGCACCGGCACCAGCGTCGTCGTCGCCGGCCAGGAGAGCCTGCCGCACACCCTGCCGCGCAAATCGGCGTTGTATGAGCAGAACCTGCAGAGCCTGCAACAGATCGCCGCCGAAGACCCGCGGCTGGTCGCCATGATCGTGCGCGGATGGAT
Source organism: Pseudomonas sp. MPB23 (assembly GCF_046605395.1). Lineage (NCBI taxonomy): Bacteria > Pseudomonadati > Pseudomonadota > Gammaproteobacteria > Pseudomonadales > Pseudomonadaceae > Pseudomonas > Pseudomonas sp. MPB23. Next base: position 2,029,322 of record NZ_CP176771.1, read on the forward strand.
GAAGAAAAATGACTAACAAAATGACCGGCTCGCGCCGCAGTGCGATCTTGCTGCTGTCCCTGGACGCCGACAGCGCGGCGGAAGTGTTCAAGTTCCTGCCCAGCAGCGATGTGGAAACCATCAGCATGGAAATGGCGCGCTTGAGCCAGGTGTCCCATGACGAAATGCGCCAGGTGCTCGAAGAGTTCATGGACGAGAGCGACCAGTACGCCGCCATCAACATCCAGACCAGCGACCATATTCGCGCGGTGCTCACCAAGGCCCTGGGCAGCGAGCGCGCCGCCAGCCTGATCGACGACATCCTCGAAAACACCAATACCGGTTCCGGCATCGACAAGCTGAACCTGATGGAAGCCTCGATGGTCGCCGAGATGATCCGCGACGAACACCCGCAGATCATCGCCACCATCCTGGTGCACCTGGAGCGCCACCAGGCCTCCGACATCCTGCAATTGCTGCCCGACCGCCTGCGCAACGACATCATCCTGCGGATCGCCACCTTCAGCGGCGTACAGCCGGTGGCGTTGCAGGAACTGACCGAAGTGCTTGGCACCATGCTCGACGGCCAAAGCCTCAAGCGCAGCAAAATGGGCGGCGTGCGCACGGCGGCGGAGATCCTCAACCTGATGAGCTCGACCCACGAAGAACTGGCCATCGGCACCGTGCGCGAGCACAGCGAGGACCTGGCGCAGAAGATCCTCGACGAGATGTTCCTGTTCGAAAACCTGATCGACGTCGACGACCGCGGCATCCAGACCCTGCTGCAACAGGTCGAGCAGAATTCCCTGGCCATCGCCCTCAAAGGCTCGCCGCCGGCATTGCTCGAACGCTTCCTGCACAACATGTCCCAGCGTGCCGGGCAGTTGTTCCGGGAAGACATGGAGGCACGCGGGCCGATCCGCATGTCGCAGATCGAAACCGAACAGAAGGCCATCCTCGCCGTGGTGCGGCGCTTGTCCGACAGCGGCGACATCGTGACCGCGCGCGGCAATGACACCTATGTCTGACTGGCAACCCTGGCAGATGGACCCGCTGGCCAGCCCGGCGACGTCCACCGACGACCCGCACAGCAGCCATCGCGAACGCCTGCGCAAGCAAGCCTTCCAGCACAAGTTGGACATGCAGGTGCTGCGCGAAAAGACCCTCGCCGAAGCCCGGCAGACCGGGCATGCCCAAGGCGTGGAGCAAGGTTATGCCCAGGGTCTGGAGGAAGGACGCCAGGCCGCCGCGGTGGAGTTGCAGCAACAGGTGGTGCGCACCCTGCAACCGCTGCTGGAGTTGTGCCGCAACTTCGACGAAGCCCTCAAGTCGATGGATGTGCAGATCGCCAGCCAATTGGTGCGCATTGCCCTGGAAGCCGCGCGGCAGTTGGCCGGCGAGGCGCTGACCGCGCAGCCTGAACAGGTGCTGGTGCTGATCAGCCGCCTGCTCGACAGCGACCTGGAACTCACCGGCAAACCCAAACTGTGGCTCAACCCGGAGGATTTGCAGCGCGTGCAGGACAGCCTCGGCGCGCAGATCGACGCGGCGGGGTGGGCCTTGCACGCCGACCCCGCGATGTTGCCGGGCGGTTGCCGTGTGGTCAGCGCCGGCGGCGAGCTGGATGCCACGCGGCCTTCGCGCCTGGACCTACTTCAGCGCAACGTCGAGCGCGCCCTGGATGAGTTGCCATGAACGTCCATCTCGCGCGCTGGAGCCAGCGCTTGGCGATATTGCAGGGCGCGCCGTTGCAGGTCGCGCCACACTTGCGCAGCGGGCGCATTACCCGCGCCACCGGCATGGTGCTGGAGGCGGTCGGCCTGCGCCTGCCGCTGGGCGGTGCCTGCCGCATTGAACTCACCGCTTTCGAGGGCGTGTACGCCGAGGCCGAAGTGGTCGGCTTTGCCGGCGACACCCTGTACCTGATGCCCCTGGCGGAAATCCACGGCCTGCAACCGGGGGCGCGGGTGTTCGCCGCCGAGGACGGCCAGACCGGTGCCGGCGGCAATCGCCGTTTTCCCCTTGGCATGGCGTTGCTCGGCCGTGTGCTCGATAGCGGCGGCCAACCTCTGGACGGTCGCGGCCCGCTGCTGGGCGCCCATCACGCCGGCTTGCACACTCAGCCGCTCAACCCGCTCAAGCGCGCGCCCATCGACCGCCAGATCGACGTGGGCATCCGCGCCATCAATGCCTTGCTGTGTGTCGGACGCGGCCAGCGCCTGGGCCTGTTTGCCGGCTCCGGCGTGGGCAAGTCGGTGCTGCTGGGCATGATGGCGCGCTACACCCAGGCCGATGTGATCGTGGTGGGGTTGATCGGCGAGCGGGGTCGCGAGGTGCAGGATTTTATCGACAACATCCTCGGTGAAGAGGGCCTGCGCCGCTCCGTGGTGGTCGCCGCGCCGGCCGACACATCGCCGCTGCAACGCTTGCAGGGCGCGCTGTACGCCACACGGGTGGCTGAAGATTTTCGCGACCAGGGCAAAGACGTGCTGCTGATCATGGATTCCCTGACGCGCTATGCCATGGCCCAGCGCGAAATCGCCCTGGCCGTGGGCGAACCGCCGGCCACCAAAGGCTACCCGCCGTCGGTGTTCGCCAAGCTGCCAAAACTGGTGGAACGCACCGGCAACGGGCCGCCCGGTGGCGGTTCGATCACCGCGTTCTACACCGTGCTCAGCGAAGGCGACGACCAGCAGGACCCGATTGCCGACTCGGCGCGGGCGATTCTGGACGGGCATATCGTGCTGTCCCGGCACCTGGCCGAAAGCGGGCACTACCCGGCCATTGATATCGAAGCGTCGATCAGCCGCGCGATGACCGCCATCGCCAGCGACGCCCAGCAACGCAAAGCCAATCAACTCAAGCAAACGCTGTCGCGCTACCAACGCAACCGCGACCTGATCAGCGTGGGCGCCTACACCCAGGGCCACGATGCGCAACTGGACCGCGCGGTGGGCTTGTACCCGCATATCGAGCGGTTCCTGCAGCAGCGCATCGACGACCGCGCCAGCGTCGAGGAGACCCTGCACGGCCTCAACCTGTTGTTTCCCGGCAACTGACTTTTTCGAGTGACCACCGATGGCTGACGACTCGCTGCACCTGCTGATCGAACTGACCGCCAAGGCCCGCGACGTCGCGGCCCGCGCCCTGGCGCAAAGCCGCGCCGCCGAACAACAGGTGATCAACCAGTTGCGCGCCCTGGACCAGTACCAGCAGGAGTACCGCCAGAACCTGCAATTGGAGCTGGCCAAGGACGGCATGAGCCCCTCGGCCTTGACCAATTACCGCGGCTTTTTGCAGTCGTTGGAAGACGCCGTGGAGCGCGCGCAAAAGAGCCTGGAGCGACACCGCAAACAGGTGGCGCACCACCAGCTCGCGTGGATGGCGCAGTGGCGCAAGGTCAGCGCGATCGAGGCTTTGTTGAGCCGTCGCGCCGAGCAGGCCCAGGTGCGTGCCGGGCGTATCGAACAGCGTCAAACCGATGAGCTGGCCAGCCAGTTACGGCGGCGGGCGGCGACGTTTCCTTCTTCCATCGATAGCAGCCACTAAGGGACACCATGGATATTCTTGCGTCGTTAATGCCCCAGGCTGCCGCGCCTGCGTCGACCGCTGTGGCGAGCGATGCGCCCGCCGAGGCGTCGCAGGTGCCGAGCGTGTCGTTTTCGCAGGTGTTGAGCCAGGTGAGCGCGCCGACGGCAGACCCGCTGCCGGCGGTGCCGGTCGAAACCGCGCCGGTTGCTCCGGTTGCTCCGGTTGCGCCGGATGCCTCGGTCGCGCCAGTCGCCCCCGAGCCTGTCGCGACGCCCGTGCCGGTGCTCGCCCAGGTGCAGCCGCTCGCCACCGAGCCGACAACGCCAGTGGCGGACGACGTGTTGAACCTCATCGCCGATGAACCCGTGGCGTCCGTTCAAGACCCCGAGCCGACCTCCAAAGGCGACACCAGCCTGGACGATATCCGCCAGCGCATGGCGTTGATCGAGAGCGCCGGCCAGTCGGACACCGCCGCGATGATCGTGGTGCCGGCGATTCCCGTCAGTGTGCCGGTGGCGGCGCCCGTGGCCGTGAGCACCGCGCCTTCGGTGTCCACCCCGGTGGTCAGCGCGGTGCAGGCGCCCAGCGTGCCGGTGGCGGAGGACGATACCGACATCGCCAGCGAATCCCTCGACCTGCCGGATGCCATGCCGGCCCTGGTCGCCACCGTTGCCGACAGCGTGCCCACGGTGCATACGCAAACCGACGACCGACAGCCTGACAGTCAGCCCGATGCGCAAACCTTCTTCAGCCTTGCGCCGACCCCCGTGCGGGCCGCGCCCGACAACCTCGCCACCAATGGCCTGGTGCTCAGCGCCGCCATCGGCAGCACCGAATGGGCCGCCGACCTGGGCCAGCAGATGGTCGACATGGTCACACGCGGCGATCAGCAGGTGGACCTGCGCCTGCATCCCGCCGAGCTGGGGCCGCTGTCCATCAGCCTCAACCTGAACGACGGCACCACCCAGGCGCAGTTCCAGGCGGCCCATGCCTCGGTGCGCGCGGCGGTGGAGCAGGCGTTGCCGCAACTGCGCGAGGCCCTGGCGAGCCAAGGCATCGCGCTGGGGCAGGCGTCGGTCAGCGACCAGTCCTCGCGCCAGGCGGCAGGCGGCCAGGCGCAGCGTGACCCGCAGGCCAGCCCGGCAAACGTGGCGGTCAGCCGCGACGAGGCGCTGCCGGCGCAGGTCCAGCAGGTGTTGCTGAGCAGTTCGGGGGTCGACCTGTACGTCTGAATCCCAAATCAAAACAGCGAGATACCACCGTTACCCCGGTCTTATCGCGCCATGGGCCGGGCAGGGCGATGGTCATACTGAGCCCTGCCTAACCGTTCCCCCTTCATTCCATGGTTCCGCCAATAATGACCACCACCCGCAAAACCCCCTGGCTCCTGATTCTGCTGCTGGCGCTGGTCGTCGTCGCCGGCAGCTCTGCCGGTACCTACGTCTACCTCAGCCGGATCGCCAAGACCGGCGAGGCGGCGAAGGCCGAGCCCGCCGAGACAAAACCCCAGGCGCCACGGCTGGTCAACATCGCGCCGATGACGGTCAACCTGGTGAACGAGCGCGACGAGCCACGCCTGCTGTACGTGGGGTTTGCCCTGGAAGTGGCGGATGACGCGACCCAGGCGCAGTTGCAGCAATACATGCCGCAAGTGCGCAGCCAACTGTTGACCCTGTTGAGCGGGCAGAACGCCGCGCTGGTCATCACGCCCCAGGGCAAGGCGGCGCTGGCCGAGCGCATCCTGGAAACCCTCAGGCAGTCCCTGGCACCGCAGCAGCCCGCACCCGCGGTGCTACGCGTGCTGTACACCGACTTTATCGTGCAGTAAGCCATGGCCATTGACGATTTGCTCTCCCAGGACGAGATCGACATGCTGCTTCGCGGCGGCGACGAGGGTGATGCGCCGGCGGACGACGCCGACACCCTGGACGCTTCGCGAGTCCGCCCCTACGACCCGGCGACCCAGCACCGGGTGATCCATGAGCGTCTGCACGCCCTGGACATCATCAACGAGCGCTTCGCCCGTTACTTTCGCATGAGCCTGTTCAACCTGATCCGGCGCAGCATCGACATCACCGTCAAAAGCGTGCGCTACCAGAGCTACAGCGAATTCTCGATGCACATGCCGATGCCCACCAACATCAACCTGCTGGCGATGAAACCGCTGCGCGGCACGGCCCTGGTGGTGTTCCCGCCGAGCGTGGTGTTCATGGTGGTGGACAACCTGTTCGGTGGCGACGGGCGCTTCGTGACCAAGTCCGAAGGCCGCGAATTCACGCATACCGAGCAGCGCATCATCCGGCGTTTGCTGAGCCTGGCGGTGGACGCCTACAAGGATGCCTGGAAGTCGGTCTACCCCCTGGACATCGAATACCTGCGCTCGGAGATGCAGGCCAAGTTCGCCAACATCACCAGCTCGCCGAACGAAATCGTGGTCAATGCCACCTTCCACCTGGAGGTCGGCAACCTGTCCAGCGATTTCAACATCGTGATCCCGTACCTGATGATCGAGCCGATGCGCCAATTGCTCAACGGCCCGTTGACCGATACCAATCCCGACGAAGAGCGCCACTGGAACAAGCGTATGGCCGGCGAGATCGCCCATTCGGAGATCGAGCTGATTGCCGACTTCGTCGAGCTGGATGCCCGCATGGGCCAGGTCATGGCGCTCAAGGTGGGCGATGTGTTGCCCATCGAGCTGCCCGACATCATCAACGCGCGGGTCGACGGCGTGCCGGTCATGACCTGTGAGTACGGCAGCCAGAACGGCCAGCGCGCGTTACTGGTCAAGGACCTGGTCGACCACTCCCTGAGCCTTTCTTCCTCTTCTACCAGCCGATTCGTGAAGGGCCACGTGTCCACTGCCAAGGAATCCGACCATGACTGATTCAAACACCCTCGAGCCCCAAGAGCCCGATGAATGGGCCGACGCCCTCGCCGAACAGGCCGCCGATGCCGATGCCGTCGACGCCGGTGATGACGACCCGTGGGCGGCGGCCCTGGCCGAACAGGAGCAGACCGACGCAGCGGTGGCCGGCCCGGCGCCGAGCGTAGGCTCGAGCCTGTTCAAGCCGTTGCCGACACCCACGCCTGCCGCTGCCGCGCGTGAGCTGGAAATGATCATGGACATTCCGGTCAAGCTCAGCGTCGAGCTCGGTCGCACGCGGATCACCATCAAGCAGTTGCTGGAACTGGCCCAGGGCTCGGTACTGGCACTGGACGGCCTGGCGGGGGAACCGATGGACATCCTGATCAACAGCTACCTGATCGCCCAGGGCGAAGTGGTGGTGGTGGATGACAAATACGGCATTCGGATCACGGAAATCATTACCCCGTCCGAACGCGTGCAAAAGCTCAACCGATGAGCCAGATCAGCGCGACACCCGTGCCCCTTGGCGTGCCCTCGGACAGCGTGATGAACCTGGCACTGCTGGGCAAGACCGCGATGGCCCTGGCGGTGGTGGTCGCCTGCGTGCTGGTCTGCGGCTGGCTCGCACGGCGGATGGGCTCACGGCCGCAGGCCTCGGGCAAGACGGTGCGGGTGGTCAACAGCACCGGCGTGGGCCAGCGCGAGAAAGTCGTCATCGTGCACGTGCGCGACCAATGGTTGGTGCTGGGCGTCACTGCCCAGCAAGTCACCGCACTGGCGCAGTTCGACGCACCGGCCGCCGAGCCTGAACCGGCGCTTGCCGTGCCGGGTGACAGCTTCGCCGAGCGCCTGGCCAGCGCCTTGAAACACAACCTGCAGCGCAAGGGGCGTTCGTCATGACCGCCCTGGAACCGGCAATGCAGGGCCTGAGCGCCTTCACCGGCCAGGCCGGCGGCCAGCAATGGTCGCTGAGCCTGCAAACCCTGCTGCTGCTCAGCGCCATGGCGTTCCTGCCGGCGGTGCTGCTGATGATGACCGGGTTCACCCGCATCATCATCGTGCTGGGCCTGCTGCGCACGGCCATCGGCACCACCTCGGCGCCGCCGAACCAGGTGCTGCTGGGGCTGGCGCTGTTCCTGACGTTTTTCGTCATGTCGCCGACCCTGGACCAGGCCTACGAAAGCGCCTGGCAACCGTTCTCCCGGGATGAGATCACCGTGGAGCAATTTCTCGACAAGGGCAGCCAGCCGTTTCGCGCCTTCATGCTCACCCAGACCCGCCAGGGCGACCTCGCGCTGTTCGCCCGCGTGGCCCGCCTCGGCGACCTGCAAGGGCCCGAAGATGTGCCTATGCGTGTGCTGCTGCCGGCGTTTGTCACCAGCGAATTGAAGACCGCGTTCCAGGCCGGGTTCACCATTTTCATCCCGTTCCTGATCATCGACCTGGTGGTGGCGAGCGTGCTGATGGCGCTGGGCATGATGATGGTGCCGCCGTCCACCATTTCGCTGCCGTTCAAGCTGATGCTGTTTGTGCTGGTGGACGGTTGGCAACTGCTGCTCGGCTCCCTGGCGCAGAGTTTTTTCACCGGATGAGGAGGTAGACGATGACCCCGGAAATGGTCATGGACCTGGCATACAAAGGCATGCGCATGAGCATGATCGTGGCCGCGCCCGTGTTGTTCGTCACGCTGTTTATCGGCTTGCTGGTGAGCCTGTTCCAGGCCGCCACGCAGATCAACGAGTCGACCTTGTCGTTTATCCCCAAGATCATTGGCGTGTGCGTGGTGCTGGTGATCGCCGGGCCCTTGATCATGGAAATGCTGGTGGACTACACCCGCGCACTGTTCACCAGCCTGCCCACGCTGATTGGCTGACGGGCGTTGATCGAGTTCAGTTCGGCGCAGTTGCAACTGTGGCTCACCAGTTTTTTCTGGCCGTTCTGCCGCGTGCTGGCGTACCTGATGAGCGACCCGATCCTGGGGCATAAAAACGTCGCGAGCCCGGTGAAGGTCGGCCTGGCGATGCTGCTGGCGTTCCTGCTGGCGCCCAACCTGCCGCCGCTGCCGGACGTTGCCCTGTTCTCCTGGGCCGGGCTGGGGGTGACGGTGGAACAGGTGCTGATCGGCATGTCGCTGGGCATGGTCATGCGCGTGACGCTGGCGGTGGTGGAGATGACCGGCGATATCTGCGGCATGCAAATGGGCCTGGCGTTCGCCACGTTTTTTTCCGCTGACACCAGCACCAACAGCCTGGTGCTGTCGCGCTACCTGGGCATGATCACGATCCTGATGTTCCTGGCGCTGGACGGCCACCTGATGGTCCTGGAATTGCTGGCGAACACCTTCAAAAGCCTGCCCATCGGCCAACTGCGCTTCGACCCCAATGCCTGGAACCTGATCGCCCGCTACGGCAGCACCATCTTCCTCACCGGCCTGCTGCTGGCCTTGCCCATGGTCGCCACGCTGCTGATCATCAACCTGGCGATGGGCATCCTCAACCGGGTCGCGCCACAGTTGACGGTATTTTCGGTCGGCTTCCCACTGACACTGAGCGTGGGCCTGATCCTGCTGATGGTGGTGATGGGCGACCTCGGCCCGTTCCTGGCCAGCCTGCTCACCAATACCCTGCACTTCATGCAGTACCTGGTCGACAACATGGCACGGCCTTGACGCCCCCAGAATAGAACGGTGGGATAACCGGCAGCCCTTCAGGCTGGTCGAGGTTGGACCTCAAGCGTCCTTGAAGCCGGGGAGTTCGTTGGCCGCACGCCATGCCTTGACCGTCCGCGTCACGCCTTCGGCAGAGTTATCAGCCCCTGATTCAGGGTGGAAAATCAAATCGTATCCCTCTGGATGCCCCGCAAGCTGGCTGAATTTTTCCAGCAATTGGCCCAGCGCGTCATCTGTTCCGCCTTTGTTTACGCTTCGTATCTCATTGATCAATTCAATAAATTGCGCTTCTGTGAAATCAGAAATATGTGCCATGTCATGCCTGCGACGTTCTATGGAGGCCAATGTGATTTTTTGGGGTATTAACCCTTAAATTGTCCACGTCGTACACCGATCCACCATCCGCTTCGGTATCGGAGCGCCAAGCCCAACCCCTCCCAGCGTTTTCAGATGTATTCAAACAGCGACATCTTCTGGATGCTCACGAAGGTCTGCTGCGCCGCCTGCAACGCCACTTGCAGTGCGGTGTACTCGCTGACTGACTCGGTGTAGTCGGCATCCACCAGGCCGGACAGGCGTTCGGTGTAGCTCAGGGCCAGGTCGTCGCCGATGGTGTCGAGTACGTCCAGTTGGTTGAGCCGCGAGCCTACCGAGGTCTGTACCGTGAGTACTTTGTCCTGGGCGTTGTTCAGTTGGCGGCTGGCGGTGGCCAGGGTGTTGTTCAGGTTGGCTTGGTCGGCGTCGGTTTCCACCGGGGTTTGCAGCACCGAGATCAGGTTTTTCAGGGTGGCGAACACGTCCGGGTTGGCGTCGGCCGCTTTGCTCACGGCAATCGTGTCGCCGTCCACCGGGGTGCCGGTAAGGGTCAGGGACAGGCCGTTGACTTCCAGGGTGTCGCCCGAGGTGTAGGCCACCGGGTCGGCGCCGTCGAGGCTGTATTGCGCGGTGCCATCGGCGGCGGTGCTGAAGGTCAGGCTGAAGCCGGTGCCGTAGTTGGCGTTCTGGGTGTCGGTGATGGTCGGGCCGCTGTAGGTCACGCTGCCGCTGTTGCTGCCGGCCTGGGCGATGAACCCCGCCGAACTGCTCACCGAGAGGAAAATCGTCGCTCCGGTGTCGCCGCTGGCCATGCTCTGGGTGGAGCTGACCAACTGCGTGACCGCATTGCTGTCGCCCTGGTACACCAGCTCGCCAGCGGCATTGGTGGCGAACGCCGGGCTTTGGCTCTGGTAGCCGGAAAACAGGTAATTGCCGTTGCTGTCCGTGGCGTTGGCCAGGGTCACCAGGGTGTCGTACACCCCTTGCAGCGAGGTGGCGATGGATTCGCGGTCGGCGTCGCTCAAGGTGCCGTTGTTGGCCTGTACGATCAGCGACTGGGCGCTGGTGATGGCGTCGTTGATGCTGTCCAGGGTGCTTTCTTCCTGGGACAAGGAGGTGTTGATCGCGCTGCGCGAGTCGGCATATTGGCTATTCGCCGCGATCGCCTGGCGCACGTTGACCGCTTGGGCGGCGGCCAGCGAATCGTCGGAAGGGGTGACCACCCGCGTGCCGCTGGACACTTCCTGGGCGGCGTCCTGGTAGGCGCTTTCCTGGGTGAGCATCGAGTTCAGGTTCTGGTTGTAAATCGTCGCACTGCTAAGGCGCATGGCGTCGCTCCGCTAGTTGATGTCGAGGAGGGTGTCGAGCAGGGTCGTGCCCACTTCGACCACCTTCGCGCAGGCCTGGTAGTACTGCTGGTAGACGATCAGGTTGGCCGCCTCTTCATCCAGGTTCACCCCCGATTCCGACTGCTGCAGGGTGGTCAGTTGGTCGGTGAGGCCGGATTGGGTTTCCAGTTGCCCGGCGACCTTGCTCGCGGTGCTGCCCACGTCGCTGACCAGGGTCGAATAGGTCTGGCTGAGGGTCTTGCTGCCGCTGACGATGTTGCTGGTCTGCAGGTCGAGCATCGCCAGGGCGTTGCTGTTGTCGCTGGCGCCGGTGGAGGTGCCGGCGGCGATCAGGCTGCCGTCGCTGGTCAAGGTGGTGAAGCTGCTGGCGGCGTTGCGCGTGGGCAATACCAGGAAGCTGTCGCCGCTGTCGGCCGTGCCGCTGATGGCCACGCTCATGCCGGCGAAGGTCAGGGTGGCGCTGCTGCTGTCATAGGCCGCGGTGACGCTGGCACCGGTGTCGTTGCGGGTCACGGTGTAGCCGTCGGTGGCGGAATACTTGACGGTGTAGTCGGTGGCGCTCAAGGCGCTGACATCGTCGGTGAAGGTCGCGCTCAAGGTGGCATCGCCGGTGTTCTGGGTATTGCCGTAGATGCTCGGGTTGTCCACCGAGAACACTGCGGTGCCGGTGTCGCCATTCAGGTCCGTGCCGGCGGCCTGCAAGGTGTTGAAGGCTTGGGTCAGGCTGACCGCGAGGATACCCAGCTGGTTTTGCGCGTCCGTCAGGCTGGTGTCGCGAAAGTCCATCAAGCCGCCCAGGGAGCCGCCCTCGAAGGTGGAATCGTCCAGGGTGGTGGTGTGACCGGCGGCGTCCACATAGGTGACCACGGTTTGCGTCGGGTCGCTGGCCGAGACGGCGGTGCTCAGGTCGAAGCTGTCATTGCCCGACACCAGCGCCAGGCCGTTGCTCAGGGACACGGTGTAGCTGCCGTTGCTCTGGGTGGTGACGTCCACGTCCACCAGTTCGCTGAGCTGGCTGACCAGCAGGTCGCGCTGGTCGAGCAGGGTGTTGGAGGTGGTGCCCAACGCTTCGGACAGGCTGATCTTTTTATTCAGGCCGGCGATCTGTTCGCTGAGGTCATTGACCTGGGTGACCTGGTCGCTGATCTGGCTGTTCACGTCGCTGGCCATGTCGTCCAGGTAGCTGCCCAGTTGGGTGAACTGCGATGTGAGGGTTTGCGCGGCGCCGATCACTTCCTCGCGCGCGGCGGTGTCGCTGGCGTCGGAGGTCAGGGTCTGGATCGCCGAGAAGAAGCTTTGCATCAGGGTGTCGAGGCTGGCGTCGCCGTCGGCCAACAGGCTGTCGATCTGGTCGATTTCGGTCTGGTAGGTCGACAACGCGCTCTCGGCACTGGTGGAACTGTTGAGCTGGCTGGTGACGAACTGGTTGTACTGGCGATCCACGCTGGCGATCTGCACGCCGCTGCCAGCGGTGGCTTCGGAGAAGGTCGCCACCTGCAGGGTGTAACCCTCCGTGTAGGCGTTGGTGGTGTTGCTGCTGCTGGTGCTGAGGGCGATCTGCGCGGCGGTCAGGCCGCTGACGCCAATGGAAATAATGCTCATCGAGAAGCTCCTGGGCTACATGGTTGGCACTATCGGCCCGGCGAAAGGGCAACTTGACCCCTGTTCTATAAATCGTTTTGCAACTGCGCCACGGCCGGGACGGTGCGCAGCGGACCGATGGTGGCCATCACCGAAATCAGCTTCTGGGCATAGCGCGGGTCGGTGGCATAACCGCCCTGTTGCAGCGCGACGGCGGCCTGGGGCGCATCGTTGGCGGTGCGCACGGCGGCGTAGCCGGGGCGGCTGCGCATCAAGCGGGCGTAGTCGTTGAAGGCGGCTTCGTCGCTGGGGTACACGCGAAACGCTTCCAACTGTTTTTGCGCCTCGGCGTCGGTGTATTCGGTGGTCATCACCTGGGTGGTCGGGCCTTGCCATTGGCCGCCGGCCTTGATGCCGAACAGGTTGTGGCTGTCGGCGCCGCCGGCGGTGGTGATGGTGCGCCGGCCCCAGTCGGTTTCCAGGGCGGCCTGGGCCAGGATCAGTTCGGCGGGCACGCCACTGCTGCGCGCGGCCTTTTGCGCCGGCTCGCTCAAGCGCGCGATAAACGCTTGCACATGCTCGGGTTGGTCCTTGTCGGTGCCGCTGACTTCGCGGCGCTTCCAGGCATCAAACGCCGGGCTGGCAAACGGCGAGGGGCGCGCCGGCGGCAGGTCGAGGAAGGCGCTGGTGGCGCTGTCCAGCTCGGGGCTCTGGCGGGTGGTGTAGCCGCTCAATTGCCGGGTGAGTTGCTCGGCCAGGCCGATGCCTTTGCCCGCCAGGCTCTGGGCCCATTGCTGGTCGAGCATCTCGGTGTACATCTCGGTCTGCGAGTTGTTCGACATCTCCGACTTGGGCACCGCCGCCCGCATGCTTTTGAGCATCATCTGCAGGAACAGCGCCTCGAACTGTTTGCTGGCTTCCTTGAGTCCGGCATGGGGGTCCAGGTGCGCACTGTTGCGCAGCCGGTCCAGGCCCTGCACATCCAGGGCAAAACCATCGGCGCTTTTCATCAGATGATCTCCAACTCGGCCCGCAATGAACCGGCGGCCTTGAGTGCCTGCAGAATAACCATCAGATCCTGCGGGGTGGCCCCCAGTGCATTCAGGCCTTTGATCACGTCCATCAAGTTCGCCGTGCCTTCGAGCAGGTGCAGCGAACCGCCCTGGGACTCGATGGAAATATTGCTCTGGGAGCTGGTCGCCGTCTGGCCGCCACTGAAGGCGCCGGGCTGGCTGACCGTGTTGGTGGTGTCGATGATGACCGACAGGTTGCCGTGGGCCACGGCGGCGCGGTACAGCTTCACCGAGCTGTTGAGCACGACGGAGCCGGTGCGCGAATCGAGGATCACCTTCGGTCGCGCCTGGATCGGCAGTACGTCGATGCTCTCGATGCGCGCCATGAAGTTGGTGCGCTCATTGGGCGACAGCGGGCCCTGGATCTCGATCAGGCCGCCGTCCACCGCCGACGCCACGGTGCGGCGCATTTCCAGGTTGATTGCCGTCACCACGCGCTGCGCGGTGGCCGAGTCCGGATCATGCAGGGACAGCCCGAGCAGGCCACGTTCGTTGTTCAGGTTCAGCGCCACCGTGCGCTCGATGATCGCGCCGCGGCTGATGCGCCCGCCGGCCAACTGGTTGACCGTCACGCTGCTGCCGTTGGCCGACGCCCCGGCACCGCCCACCAGCAGGTTGCCCTGGGCCACGGCGTAGACCTCACCGTCGGCGCCCTTCATCGGGGTCATCAGCAGGGTGCCGCCGCGCAGGCTTTTGGCGTTGCCGATGGACGACACCACCACATCGATCTGCTGCCCCGCGCGGGCCAGGGCCGGCAGGTTGGCGGTGACGATCACCGCCGCGATATTGCGCATCTGCATGTTCGCGCCGGCCGGCAGGGTCACGCCCAACTGCGACAGCATGTTGGTCAGGCCCTGCTCGGTGAACGGGCTCTGGGTGGTCTGGTCGCCGCTGCCATCCAGGCCGACCACCAGGCCATAGCCCACCAGGTTGTTGGGGCGGATGCCGGCAAAGTCGGCGATGTCGCGGATCTGCTCGGCGTGCACCGTCGCGCCCAGCCACAACGGGCAGCTCAGCAGCAGGATTCTGGCGGCTCTCATGAACATGGCATGGGTTCTCAAAAAAGGTGAGGCTCAGAAAGGTGAAACGTTCAGAAGGATGCGATGGAGCCAACCCATCCGCTGCGCTTCATTGATGTAGCCATCGCCCACGTACTCGATGCGCGCCTGGGACACCTGGGTCGACGACACGGTGTTATCACCGGTGATACTGCGCGGGTTGACCAGCCCGGAAAAACGGATGAACTCGGTGCCCTGGTTGATCGCGATCTGTTTGTCGCCGCGCACGCGCAGGTGCCCGTTGGGCATCACTTGCATCACCGTCACGGAAATCGTGCCGGTGAACGAGTTGTTCGCCTGGGAACCGCCGGCGCCGACGAAGTCGTGGGTGGTGGACGCGTCCAGGCCGTAGGAGCCGACCTGGCTGGGCCGGCTGGATTTGGTCGCCAGGCTCAAGCCCATGGAACCGGCACGGCTGGCATTGGACGATGAGTTCTTGCTGGCGCTGACCTGTTCTTCCAACTGGATCGTCAGGGTGTCGCCGACCCGGCGCGGGCGCCGGTCCTCGAACAGCGGCTGCGAGCCCAGGCTGCCCTGGTAGATCGAACCGTTGGCCTGGCGCAAGGGGTAGACCGGCACCGGCAGGTCTTCGTCGGGCACCACCGGTTTGTGCGGCAGTTGATCGCAGCCCGCCAGGGCCAACACGCCGGCCAATAAGTACTTGTGAACCATGGTTGGGGTCTCGATCAGAGCTGGGTCAGACGCTGGAGCATCTCGTCCGAGCTCTCCACGGCCTTGCTGTTGATTTCGTAGGCGCGCTGGGTCTGGATCATGCCGACCATTTCTTCCACCACGTTGACGTTGGAGGTTTCCACGTAGCCCTGGGAGAGCGTACCGCCGCCGTTGAGGCCCGGCGTGGTTTCGGTGGGCGCGCCCGAGGCGTCGGTTTCCAGGTAGAGGTTCTGGCCGATGCTTTCCAGGCCGGCCGGGTTGATGAACAGTGCCAAGTTCAATTGGCCGACCTGGGTCGCGGTGGACGAGGCCGGTGTGGTCACCGAGACGATGCCGTCGCTGCTGATGGTGATCGCGGTGGCGTTGGCGGGGATGGTGATGCCGGCCGACAGCTTGTAGCCGTTGGAGGTGACCATCTCGCCATTGGAGTCGAGCTGGAAGCTGCCGTCACGGGTGTAGCCGGTGCTGCCGTCGGGCATGTCCACCTGGAAAAAACCCAGGCCGTTGATCGCCAGGTCCTTGGAGTTGCTGGTCTGCTCCAGGTTGCCCTGGGTGTGCAGGCGCTCGGTGGCGACTTCGCGCACGCCGGTGCCCACCTGCAAGCCGGAGGGCAGGCGTGTGTCGGTGCTGCTCTGGGCGCCGGGCTGGCGCACGTTCTGGTACACCAGGTCCTCGAACACCGCACGCGAGCGCTTGAAACCGTTGGTGCTGACGTTCGCCAGGTTGTTGGCGATCACGTCCATTTGCCCCTGCTGGGCTTCCAGGCCGGTCTTTGCCGTCCACAGTGATCGAATCATCGTTGGGTTCCTTGTCGGTTCAACCGGGCGGTCAGCTCAGGGAAAGCAGGCTGTTGGCGCTCTTGGCGTTTTCGTCGGCGGTGCTGATGGCTTTCATCTGCATGTCGTAGCGCCGCGAGTTGTCGATCATCGCGACCATGGCGTTGGTCGGGCTGACGTTGCTGCCTTCCAGTGCGCCGGGGGCCACGCGCAGGCTGTCGTCGGCCGGCAGGGCTTGGGCGTTGGCGGTGCGGAACAGCCCGTCGGTGCCGGCCTGCAACGTGCCGGGCAACGCCGAGACCAGCTTCAACTTGCCCACCGGGCTCAAGCCACGGGGCTCCATGCCCAGTTCACGCACGCTGATGGTGCCGTCGCTGCCCAGGGTGACTTCGCTGCCCAGCGGCACGGTGACCGGCCCGCCATCGCCGATCACCGGACGCCCGCCCACGGTCATGGCGCCGGTGCCGTCGACCTGCAAGTCTCCACGCCGGGTGTAGGCTTCGCTGCCGTCGCCGGTCTGCACCGCGAGCATCACGTTTTCGTCCAGGGCCACGTCCAGCGCGCGGTCGGTGTGCACGATCGGCCCTTCGCTCCAGTCCACGCCCACGCCGTTGGCGGCCACCGACACACGGGTCGGCAGGCCTTCGCCCGCCACCGGTGAAGACTGCATCTGCACCAGTTGCGCGCGAAACCCCGGGGTCACGACGTTGGCCAGGTTGTTGGCCACGACGGCCTGCTGTTCGAGCGCCTGGTTGGCCCCGCTCATGGCCGTGAAGAGCATGCGATCCATAGGGTCAGGAACCGATGTTCACGGCTTGCTGCAGCACTTCGCTTTGCGCCGTCACCGACTTGGCATTGGCCTGGAAGTTGCGCTGGGCAATGATCAGGTTCACCAGTTCGGCGGTCAGGTCGACGTTGGAATCTTCCGTGGTGCCGCTCAGGATCGATCCCAGCGAACCGCTGCTGGCCACGCCGAGCAGGGCCTGGCCGGAGGCGGTGGTGGCCAGCCAGGTGTTGTCGCCGTTGGCTTGGAGGCCGTTTTCGTTGCTGAAGCTGGCGAGCTGGATCTGGTCGATATTCTTGGTCTGGTCGTTGGAGTAAGTGGCGACCACGGTGCCGGTTTCATCGATGGTGAAGCTCACCAGGCTGCCGGAGGTGTAGCCGTTCTGGGTGATGTCGGTCACCGACGAATCGTTGCCGAACTGGGTGGTGCCGGTCAGGTCGAGGGTCAGCGACATGCTCGCCGCGCCGTTGGCCGGGTCGTAGGTATAGGTGCCGGTGGCGCCGCTGGTGATCAGGCCGCTGGAACTGAAGCTGACGGTTTGGGAGTCGGTCAGCAGGTTGCCGTCGATGGCGGTGTGCACGTCCCAGGTGTTGTCGGCGGTCTTGCTGAAATACAGCGTGCTGGTGTGGCTGATGCCCAGGGAATCGTAGAGCGTCGTGCTGGTGGAATAGGAGTAGGTGGTCGAGTCGGTCTGGCTGAACGCGGTAGTGATCACGCTTTTGCTGGCGTCCAGGTTCAACTCGGCATCCAGCTCGGTGCTGGCGCTGGCTTGCATGCCGGTGGTGGGGATCTGGATCACGCCGTTGACCCCCAGCAATTTGTCGCCGGCGGCGTTTTCCAGGTAGCCGTCGGCGGTCAGGGTCAGTTGGCCGTTGCGCGAGTACACGGTTTGCGTGCCGTCGGAGAAGGTGAAGAACCCGTCACCGTTGATCGCCAGGTCCAGGTCGTTATCGGTGGTGGTCAGGCTGCCGGACTCGAAGTTCTGCACCACGCCCGACACCTGGGTACCCAGGCCGACATCGGCGCCGGAGTACACATCGGCGAACTGCGTGGTCGAGCTTTTGAAGCCCACGGTCTGGGAGTTGGAAATGTTGTTGCTGACCACGTTGAGGTCGGTGGACGCTGCCGACAGGCCACTGAGCGCTTGGGAAAAAGCCATGGTGATTCTCCTTCGTTATAGGACGAGGCTGATGTCGCTCAGGGCGACGTTTTCGTTGACGCCGCCCAGGTCCAGCGCGACGGCGTTGCTGCTGTCGGTGGTGACACCGGTGACCAGCGCGTATTTGAGGGCAGTGCTGGCCACGGCGACGTCGTCGCTGGTGGCGCTGATGGAGAAGGTGTAGGCGCCGTCGGCGGCGGTGGTGCCGTCGTCCTGCAGGCCGTCCCACGACAGCGACTGGGTGCCGGCGCTCATCTCGCCTTCATCCAGGGTGCGCACCACGGTGCCGCTGCTGTCTTTGATGGTGACGGTGACGCTGTCGGCATCGCTGTCCAGGGTGACGCCGAACGCAGTGGTGACGCCGTCGTCGACCTGGATCGTGTTGCCGTCGATCAACACGCCGTTGCCCACCAGCGCCGAGGCTTGCAGGGTTTCGGAGGCGCTGATCTGGCCGGAGATGCCTTCCAGAGTGCTGGTGACGTCTTCGATGCTGCTGATGGTGCTGATCTGCGCCAGTTGGGTGACCATCTCGCTGTTGTCCATCGGGTCGGTGGGGTCCTGGTTCTGCAGCTCCGTGGTCAACAGCGTGAGGAACTGGTCCTGCAATTCGTCCGACGCCGAGGTGCTGCTCTCGGCGGTGGTGCTGGTGCTGTTCATGGTCGACAACACCGAGCTGGAAATCGTACTGGTCATGGTTTACGCCTCACCTAGGGTCAAAGTTTTCAGCATCATTTCCTTGCTGGTGGACATGACTTCGACGTTGGCCTGGTAGGAGCGCGATGCGGAAATCATGTTGACCATTTCGCCCACCGGCTCGACGTTGGGCATGGTCACGTAGCCCGACTCGTCGGCCAGCGGATCGCCGGGGCGGTATTCCTGGCGCATCGGCGAGCCGTCCTCGACCACCTGGCTGACGCGCACGCCGCCGATGTTGCTGCCGGTCTGGTATTGCGATTCGAACACCACCTGCCGCGCCCGGTAGGCTTCGTTGTCCGGGCCGCTGGTGGTGTCGGCGTTGGCCAGGTTGCTGGCGGTTACGTTCATGCGCTGGGACTGGGCACTCAGCGCGGAGCCGGCGATATCGAAAATGCTGAACATCGACATGGTGGTTTCCCTGGGTTATTCGGACTGCATGGCGGTCTTGAGCGACTGCAGGCGGCTGCTCAGAAAGGTCAGGCTGGCCTGGTAGCGCACGGCGTTGTCGGTGAACTGCGCGCGCTCACGGTCCATGTCCACGGTGTTGCCGTCCAGGCTCGGCTGGTCCGGCACGCGGTAGAGCAAGTCACGGCTGGCGAAGCGGCTGGAGTCGGCGTGCAGGTGGCGGTCGGACGTGGTGGCCAGGCTCATGCCGCGGCCCTGGGTGTTGGACTTTTGCAGGGAACTGGCCAGTTCGGCGCTGAAGTCAAAATCCCGCGCGCGGAACTGGGGTGTGTCGGCGTTGGCGATGTTATTGGCCAATACCTGCTGGCGCTCAGCCCGCAAACTCATTGCGTCCTGCTGAAAGCGCAGCTCGTTGTCGAGCTTGTCGATCATGGTTGCGGACCTGTGCATCAAATTAATGAACGGCTCGCAGGTTAGTCCCAAGGCCGTCCCGGCAAAGGCCGAAACAGGCGGCTATTTGACGACCAATTCAGGCCTTGCCTCGGCGGCGGGGCGACTAGAATTCTGCGCTGGGCAGCGCGGAGGGTTTGAGTGATGACAAGGCGATTAGGCGGCTTGATGTGCTGGTTGTGTTGCACCCTGGCCCAGGCCGACGGCCTGCAGGACGCGGTGCGCGAGTTGCTTGCACCGCGCTTGCCGGCACGTGCGCAGTTGGTTGCAGTGGACATCGGCCAGCCGGCAGCGCGCATCGCCGCCTGCGCGACGCCGCGGCCCTACCTGGTGCATCCCGAACAAAGCGTGATCGGTCGGGCCGCCGTGGGCGTGCGCTGCCTGGACGAAGTCGCGGGCTACCTGCAAGTCAGCGTGCGCGTGGTCGGCGACTATGTGGTCAGCCGCCAGCGCATCGCCGCCGGTGACGTGATCAAGGTCCCCATGCTGGAACTCAAGCGCGGCCCGCTGGAACGCCTGCCCAAAGGCAGCGTGTTCGAGCTTTCGCAGATCATCGGCCGCCAGGCCAGCCGCACCCTCGGCCGGGGCATGGTGATCACCCAGAATCACGTGCGCGAGCGTTGGCTGGTGGAGCGCAACGCCCGCGTGGTCCTGCAAGCCCAGGGCGCGGGGTTTACCATCAGCCGCGACGGCAAGGCGCTGGACAACGGCAGCCTGGGCAGCACCGTACGGGTCATGGGCAACGACGGCAAACTGCTCAGCGCCCAAGTGGTGGGCCAGAACGAATTACTGCTGCGCTATTAATTTTTAATCGAAGGTCAAAGTTTGCCATCGCGATTGCCGATAGTGACCTCAACCACAGCCAATTGAGGCCTCTAACGTGAAAATCATAAGTGCAAACCTGACCAACACCCTGGCGCCCACCGACGGCAAAGCCACCGGCAACCCGCGCATCGAAACCCTGCCCCTGGAAGCCACCGTCGACGACAGCGTGCAAGTCTCCAGCAGCACTGCCAGCTCGCAGGTTGAGACGTCGTCGGACGTGGACATGGACAAAGTCGCGGCCCTGCGCCAGTCCATCGACAGCGGCACCTACCAGGTGAGCGCAGACTCGATCTTCGACGGCCTTGCCGCCAGCGTGCGCGAAACCCTCCCATGAACGCTGACCGATGAGGTGCAGGTGCCGATGAGTCTGGCCAAACACTTGGAATTGCAGCAGCAGGCGATCGTCGAACTGGTCGACTGGCTGGAACTGGAACGGCGTGCACTGGCCCAGGCCAAGGTCGACGGTGAAAAACTGCAGGAACTGACGGCGTGCAAACAGGCGGCGTTGCAGAAACTGGAGCAACTGGAAGCGATCCGCTCCGGGGCGCAGTTGAGGCTCGGCTATGGCGCCGGGCGGCAAGGGGCGCTGAAGGCGGCGCAGGATGCCGATTGCGTAGCGGCCTGGCAGGAAGTGCAGGCGCTGGCGCGGCGGGCGCGGGAGCTGAATGTGGCGAATGGCGCGGCGTTGGGGCTGCGCATGGCGGGTAACCAGCGGATTGTCGGGTTTTTGAATTCGGTGGTGGGTAACGCCTTGTATGGGCCGGATGGGCGCAGGCTGCGTGCGGGTGATTGAGTCGCGAGGTTGGCTGTGTGATCGAAGCGAACACGCTTTTCAGGTGTGTCGGTGAAGTGGGCAATTATTGAAGCAATATCAGGATTTCCTGATGGCTCTTTGCCATGCGTAGGGCTAGAGTGACTAAAAGATTTAAAAAAATCTTAGTTTCTCCGGCTTCGACCGAAGCCGCAGGACACTTCATACCTGTGGAGTGCACCATGAAAGTTCTAATTGCCGATGACTCATCCATGTCCCGCAAGATGGTTTTGCGGGCCCTCCCAGAATCACTGACCGAAGATGTCCGCCAGGCCTGTAATGGCTCCGAGGTGATGGAGGCCTATCACGCCGGTTTGGTCGATCTGCTTTTTCTCGACCTCACTATGCCCGTCATGGACGGTTTCCAGACCCTGGAGGCGCTCAAGCGCGAAGACGCCAATGTGGTCGTCGTGGTGATCAGCGCAGACATCCAACCCCTGGCCAGGCAACGAGTCATCGACCTGGGCGCTGCCGTATTCGTAGCCAAGCCCGTTACGGCTGAAGCCCTGCTCAATGCCTTGCACTTCATAGGAGTGCTTTGATGGAAACTTTGGCCGCGCTTACCGAAGACCAACGTGATGCTTTGCAGGAGCTGATGAATATTGCCATGGGGCAGGCCGCCGAACGATTGGCCTTGCTGACCAATACCATGGTGACGCTCTCGGTTCCTTTCATTCACCCTCTGATCCGGGAACAGAACCACCTGTTGATTCCGGACCATCTTCGTCAAAGCTCGATGGTCGTGACCCGCCAGTCTTTTTTGGGGGAGTTACGCGGCGAGGTGTTCGTTTGCTTTGGCGCGATGGGGGCCGATAAGCTCGCCGAACTCCTGGGCTATAACGACGGCGACCCCGCGCAGCAGGAAGAACTGATGTTGGATGTCACCAACATCCTGTCCGGTGCCTGCATCAGCGGCCTGGCCAAGCAGGTGGCGATACAAGTGAGTTATGACGCGCCGTCGATTCTGGTCCACAGGGAAGAGTCCGGCAACGCACTGGATGAATTGGACCTGAACGAACACCTTGCGATGGTGCTGGAAATCCGTTTCGAGGTTCAGTCCCATCAATTCTCCTGCGACCTGCTGATCTGCATCACTGAACGTACCGCAGGCGTTGTTATTCGGGCCATCGATCGTTTGCTGGACGAGCTTTGAGGGGGCCTTTTCATGACAGACAGCAAGGCAATTTCCCGGGAAACCCTTGAGTCGATGCTCAAGGCCATCAACATGGGCGTGCTGCTGGTCGACCAGGACTGCAAAGTGCTGTTCTCTAATCACTTTATGTCTATCAACAGCGGTCGCAGCGCTGAAGAACTTGTGGGTCGTACGCTGTTCGAAGCATTTCCGGAATTGCCGGAGGTGTGGACCCGACAGAAGATCAACAGCGTCGTCACTCTGCAAAATTTTGCTTTCACGTCATGGCAGCAACGGCCGCACCTGTTCAATTTCGAAAGCACCCGGCCCATCAGCGGCTTAGTCCGGCACATGTATCAGAACTGCACCTTCTTCCCCGTGCAGGACGCCGATGGCAGCAGTCTGGGCGTGGGCCTGGCCATCACTGACACCACCGACACCGCAGCCCGCCAACTCGAGCTGACGCACCTGAACAAGTTGCTGGAAGAAGAAAAGAGTGCCCAGGCACTGCTTATCGCGCGGCTCGAAGATGCGCAGGCGCAGTTACTGCAGTCCGAGAAGATGGCGGCGATAGGGCAACTTGCTGCGGGCGTGGCCCACGAGATCAATAACCCGATCGGCTTTGTTTGCTCCAACGTCAACACCCTGCGTCGTTACCTGGTGGACATCTTTGCGCTGCTTGAAGCCCATGAACAGGCGAGCGATGAAAGTCACGCCAATGTACATCCCGAGCTTGCGGTCATGCGGGACAAGATGGATTACACATTCATGCGTCAGGACATCGACGAGCTGCTTGTCGAATCGGCCGACGGTCTTGATCGGGTCACTCGCATAGTCAGGGACCTGCGCGAGTTTTCCCATGTCGACAGCTACGAATGGCAGTTGGCCGATCTGCACAAGGGGCTCGACAGTACCCTCAACGTGATCTGGAACGAGATCAAGTTCAAGGCCCAGGTAATCAAGTGCTATGGGGATATCGAGCCCATCGAATGCATGGGCTCGCAGATCAATCAGGTTTTTATGAACTTGCTCATCAACGCGAGCCATGCCGTGGGCGCCGACGGCGAAATCACCGTCAGGAGCGGGCGAGAAGAGGGCGGGGTGTTTGTTGAGATCGCCGACAACGGCCATGGCATCCCCCCTGAAATCCAGAACCGAATATTCGAACCGTTCTTCACAACCAAGCCGGTGGGCATGGGGTCGGGCCTTGGCCTGTCGCTGTCATACAGCATCATCCTCAAGCACCACGGAAGGCTCACCGTCGAAAGTGAGCCGGGCAGGGGGAGCCGCTTCCGCGCGTGGTTACCCTTACGCCAGCCCCAACAGCAGGCCCTTTCTACGTGTGCCGAAGAAGGATGCTGATCATGGAACCCCTCTCTTCTTGCGTAAAACGCCACACCATCATGTTGGTGGATGATGAAGAAAGCATCCTCAACAGCCTGCGACGTTTGCTGCGCGTAAAACCTTACGACTTGCTTCTGGCCACGAGTGGGGCCCAGGCGCTGAAGCTCTTTGAACAGCACGCGATCGACCTGATCGTCTGCGACGCACGCATGCCGTTCATGGACGGTCCGACGCTGCTTCGCGAGGTGTATAAGCGCGATCCGGAATGCATGAATATCTTGCTGACCGGCTATGCGGATATGAGCATGATCACGCAAGCGCTCAGCGACGGGTACATCTTCCGCTACATCAGCAAACCCTGGAACGATGACGAGCTCCAGCTCACCATTGATCAGGCACTAGAAGTGCAGAGGGGACTTCGGGATCGTGAAAATCCCCAGGCACTCATTGGTGGATAGAACGAAATCCGGTGTATCAGCTCACGTTTCGTAAGCAATGGCGTAGGTGTTACCGGAGCGCTTGATATGGGCAAAACCGAGCGCGCCCAAGTGCATGCCAGCGATCATCAAGTTGTCTGAACTGGCAACATCCAACAGCCTCGTTCGCGTGGCCGCCGACAGCAGCGGGTCCTGGTCGAAGGCAATCGTGACATCGGGGCGCGCAATCTGAATCTGCGGAAAGTGAACGATATCGCCCCACACCAACAGGTTGCCCGCTGCGGACTCGAAGCGGTAGCCACAATGCCCGGCGGTGTGCCCAGGCAATGGCATCGCGCTGATGCCCGGCAGTACATCACTAGCGGTGAACGGGCGCAGATTTTGCCGATAGCGCTCGAACACCCTTCGTGCAAATAGAAAGTTTCTACGCGCGCGTTCACTGGCCTGGCCAAGGTGACCATCGTCTTTCCAGAACGCTAGCTCTCGCTGGTGCACCACCAACTCAGCATTGGCGAAGGCCATTTCTCCTGCGGCGTTCAACAAGCCACCGATGTGGTCGGGATGCGCGTGGGTCAGCAGAATCGTGTCTATGTCGCCGGGTTGCACACCCGCCAATGCAAGATTGGCCAGCAACTCCCCGCCCCATTGATTGAAGCCACCGGCGCCGGCGTCGATCAACACCGTGCGGCCACGCCCACGGACCAGATAAGCATTGATATGGATAGAAGCAGGCTCGCTGATCCCGGCGGCTAATTGCAGCCGGGCCGCCTCCGTTGGCGCGATATTGGCGAGAAAATCCAGGCTGGCCCCCAGGTAGCCGTCGCTGATCGCTGTGATTGAAAACTCGCCGATGTGCTGGCTGGGAAGTCTCCAGCGGTCGAGGTCCACGGCACTCATGACCGCAACTGCCGGGTCATTGCGCGATAGACGTTCAGCCCCTGCAGATCGCTGGCCCTTGCCTGCGTGCAAGCCAGTTTGGCCAGCCAACGCTGTGCAGGGGCGTTGTCCAACGCCACCGCGTGCAGCGCGAAGGGTGTAAGGCCTAACCCAATCAGTGCTTGCGGGCCTTCTTCACTGATCAACAGGTATTCATCCGCGCCCACAGCCACCGCCCGGTCCAGCCCGGCATAGAGGTTGCGCTTCCAATCAGTGATGTGCGCCTGCCAACGGGAAAAATTGCCTCCCCCTTTTTGGCGGTACTCGTCGCTCTGCAATACGGCAAGCGCATCGACTGAATGCAGGGCCAGGTAGGCCGGGCAATCGCCGCTCAAGGCTTTGAAACGCTGTGAGGTGCTAAATCCGCTCACCGAGATCAACGCGGGCAGTTTTTCCAGGCTGTAAAACCCATTCCACTCAGCTTCGCTGGCGGGTTCAGCGTAGTTGCATTCGACGGTATAAATCATCAGGTCACTTCATTGATGGGTTGATGTTTCCTCATGCTAGTGACACGGTAATGGCCTATAAAACGACTTTTCGGCACCCTTCAGTGACTAAATATCACGGTGGAGGCCTTGATATGAACCAGGAAAGCCCATGCGCCGAAAGCTCCCCAGTAACGCCGCCCTGATGGCCTTTGAAACAGCCGCACGGCATGGCAGTTTCGCCCGGGCCGCCGATGAATTGGCCCTGACCGAAGGCGCCATCAGTCGGCAGATAGGCCGCCTGGAAGCCTTCCTGGGCGTCACGCTATTCGAGCGTATTGGCAACCGCGTGCGGCTGTTGCCCAACGGTGAGCGCTACGCGGCCCAAGTGCGCGAACTGCTCGACCGGCTCGACAGGGACAGCCAGTACGTGATGGGCCAGCCCAGCGACGGCGCCAGCCTGGACATCGCCGTCAGCCCAACCTTTGCCCTGCGCTGGCTAATTCCGCGGTTGCCCGGCTTTGGCCAGCAACACCCGAATATCTGCGTGCACCTCTCGGAACGTACGGAGCCGTTCGTGCTCGCCGGGAGCGGCTTTGATGCCGCCATCCATTTTGAGCACCCGGCCTGGACAGGCATGCACACGCACCGCCTGTTGAACGAAGTGTTGATTCCTGTTTGTCACCCTGGCCTGCTGAATCCGGGCGAGCAGGCAACGGCTCTGGATTCATTGCCGCGTTTACACCGACGACAGAACCCGGATGCCTGGCAGCGCTACGCCCAGCAAACCGGGATTGTCCTGAGCAACGCAGCGATGGGCGCGCGCTACGATTTGCATGCGATGTTGATCGAAGCCGCGCTGGCGGGGCTCGGCGTGGCACTCGTACCGCGTCTGTACGTGGAAGTCGAACTGGCGCAAGGCCGGCTGGTCGCGCCATGGCCACAGGAGAAGAATGTCGCCAAGACCTTTTGCCTCGTGTTACCCGAACCCCTTGAACTGAGTCGCGCGCCCATTCAGGTATTCGCGCATTGGCTGTTGGACGAAGCACAGGTGAAGTAGGGGATGGGGTGGGCCTGTACCGGATTGGTCCAGACGCTGAGCGACTCTGCACTTCACATTGAAACCGGCATACATCGCTCGAGGCGCCGCCGGGGTGATGGTCTGGGGATCGTCCAGTTTCGCGAAGAGTTTGATGGTTTTGCTGAGCTGATAATCGCTACAGCGCTTCTATGAGGAGGTCCTGATGACCACAGCACATGTTTTCATCGCCGTCAGCCTGGACGGCTTCATCGCCCGACCAGATGGCGACATCGACTGGCTTTTGCAGCGTGATGATCCGACTGAAGATCATGGCTACAGCGCCTTCATCGCCGACAAGGATGTGATCGTGATGGGGCGAGGAAGCTATGAGAAGGTGCGGACCTTCGACACATCGTTCTACGACCGGCCCGTAGTGGTGCTGTCTAAACAACTGGCCGGCACCCCGGTGCCCGAGGCACTGAAGGGCAAGCTGCGTTTCTCACACCTCGCACCAGGGGAGCTTATGGCCGAACTGGATGGGCAAGGCGTGCATCGTGTCTATGTCGATGGTGGGCAGTTGGTGCAATCCTTCCTGCGCGATGGGTTAGTCGCCGATATGGTGATTACCACTGTTCCGGTGCTGATCGGATCGGGAAGGCGATTGTTCGGGCCCCTCCAGCGGGATATTGACTTGGAACTGGTATCCAGCTGCAGCTTTCCTTCGGGGTTGGTGCAGGCTAGCTATCGGTTGACTGTATGACCGGTTCGGGAGGGTGTTCGGTCTAGAGTAATGAGGGGGAAAGGGGGCGGGTGTATTTACCGGGGGCGATTTTCGTGAACGTTGGGTTTTCTTCTGGCGGGTAGGTAGTTGATGGTTGATTTCTGGCGGTTAGGGCAGGCGGAAAACGGCCGATTCTGTTGAAAAAGTCGGATGTGGTTTTCACGGCAGAAAAGTACGCGCATGAGATTGAAATCTTGAATCGCCGTAAAGGCATTCAGACTCAGATTTCACGTAGCCGTGCGTAAAAGAGGCGCTTTCACCGATCAGTCTTTTGGCAGTTTGAGAAAACCGACTTTTTCAACAGAATCGGCCAAAAGCAGCCGCTTTCGAGTGACAACACGGCCTGTCTAGGAGCCAGGTCTGATATCAAAATATTCATCCAGTTTCATTTGTTGATGGCCTGGGCTGTTGCCCTAATGCTCCAACACGAACTCGTGCACTGGAGCAAATAATGAAAAAACGCCAACTGCTACTTCAACTCAACACCTTGGCCGTGGCGCTGGCATTTGCCTTGCCGGCCATCAGCTATGCAAGCGATCAGTCCGACTCCAAGGGTTTTGTCGCGGACAGCAGTTTAAACATTCTCAACCGCAACGTGTTCTGGAACCAGAACGGCAGCGGCAGCCATACCCGTGACTGGAGCCAGGCGCTGATGGCGACCTACAGTTCGGGCTTCACCCAAGGCACCGTTGGCATCGGCATCGATGCGTTTGCCGACCTGGCGCTGCGTATCGACGGGAACACCGACCGTGCCGGTGGCCCGACCATTCCATCCGACGTCAATGGCAATCCGGATCGAGGCTATGCGAAGGTCGGTGGTGACATTAAATTCCGTGTTTCCAACACCACGCTCAAGATCGGCGACTTGCAGCCCACGTCGCCAGTGTTTGCCACTGCCGATAACTACCTGATACCGCAGACTGCATCGGGCTTCCAGATCGACAGCCATGAGATCACCGGCCTGAACCTAGAGGCCGGCCATTACACCTCAGGTACCGGTAACACCACCACCTCGCGCAGCGGCGACATTCTCGCCAGCTATGCTGGTGTGGGAGCCGCGTCGGCCAGCTTCGCGGGGGGCAAGTACCAGTTCAGCAAGGAATTCACCGCGTCGCTGTACGGAGCGCACCTGGAAGACGTCTGGAATCAGTACTACGTCAACTTGAACCTTGTTCATCCACTGACCACTGACCAATCCGTCGCGCTGGACTTCAACCTCTATCGCACACTGGACGACGGCAGCGCCAAGGCCGGGACCATCGACACCACTGCAGCCTCGCTGGCGGCGGCCTACACCGTGGGCGCGCAGACCTTCACCCTGGCCGGACAGAAGGTTGATGGTGACGAGCCATTCGACTATGTCGGCTTTGGAGGGACCAACGCCGGCGTCGGTGCCGGCCGCTACGGAAACTCAATCAACCTCGCTGACTCGGTGCAGTACTCCGACTTCAACGGCCCGGGCGAGAGGTCCTGGCAGATGCGCTATGACCTGGACATGAGCGCCTTTGGCGTCCCTGGCCTGAGCTTCATGGCCCGTCATATCCGCGGTTCCGGTATCGACGGAACGCATACTCCCGGCAATTCGGCCTACACCGGGTTCTATGGTGCCAACGACCAGGAACACGAAACCGACGCCGAAGTGAAATACGTAGTACAGAGCGGCCCGGCCAAGAACCTGTCCTTCCGGCTGCGCGAGGCTTTGCACGATGGCGATGCATCTACCGGGGGGCACCTGGTGCAGACGCGCCTGATTACCGAATATCCGTTGAATATCCTCTAAACAGGCAGGCTACATTCTAAAACCGATGGGGTTTTGGTTTTTCCACCGGCGGCAAACAGCCAAATCGCCACCCTCTGTTGCGCGTGAATGCCGGCGTGCCCATCCGCGATGCGTTGGAGCATGCCTCCGAGTTGCTGCACTGCTCAAAACTGCTGGCGTTGGATGCCGCCATGGACACCCGCGCGGATCGTTATGCCTGGGCGGCGCATTATTTGGGGGAGATGGCGAAGCCGGTGGTGGATGATTTGGCGAGTGGGATGTTGGCCAATGGGGGGATGGCGGCGGGTGAAGCAGGGGGTCGTTAGTCTGGTGGTTTGAGGGCGTTGCGACTGACGCTTTCGCGGGCAAGCCAGCCCCACAAGGGGCTGTATTTCAAGTTGAGGGTGCGGTTGTCAGGGATTTTGCAGTAAGGGATACACGTTGATCCTTACTGTCCAGCAAAAAAGCAAAGAGAACGTGCTGGTTTAAGTGATCAAGAAACGCCAAGTATGGCGAGTGGTGGTGTGTACGAGGGACTTATTTGGGGCTTCGTCCTGATCATGACTGAGGTCATATGCCTATTTCAGCGTTCTGCTAAGGTCTGAGGCCCCTGAAACTTCCAAGGAAGGTGAGATTTCAGTCTTGCAACACCGAATTAGTGATTGGAGCATTCGCGTTGAAAGCGTCGCACTGCATACTCGGAATCTTGCTGATTACGACAGTAATGCTGCTGATAGATATACCTGTCGATACGTGGCTGACGTCGGCAACCCTTAGCCTGATACTCGGGACTTGCGCACTGGTTTACATGGCCGCTTCCTGCCTGCTGGCCAGTCGCTGGGGTGTGGTCGAGAGTCTTTTTGGCGGCCTGGATCGCGTCTATGAGTCACATAAATGGCTAGGCATATGGGCTCTGGTATTTGCCTCATATCATTTTGTATTCAAGGCGAATCTGGATGTCTGGAACAGCGTGCCTATCCTGGAATTGCCCAAATACTGGACGCGACTGGTACGCCAGTTGAGCTATGTCGCACTGGGTCTGATAGTGCTACTGGCGCTGAACCGCAACATTCCTTACCGCGTATGGCGATGGTGGCACAAGCTCTCCGGCCCGTTGTTCCTGATCGTGATCATGCATTGGCTCAGTTTCAAATCGCCGATCACCCTGCTCAGCCCTGCGGGTATCTGGTTGACGCTGTTCTGCGGACTGGGTGTGCTTGCCGCCCTCTACAAGCTGGTGCTCTATCCATTTGTTGCCCGTGCCGGCGAGTACCGGGTGACGGCCGTGAACAGAGAAAATGATGCACTGCATTTGACACTGGAGCCGATCCATAAAGGGTTTGACTTCAACGCTGGGCAGTTCGCGTTTCTGGCAATGCAGCAAAAGGGCCTGCGGGAGCCACACCCCTTCACGATAGCCAGCGCCAACGGTCCGAATGGGCAGATTGCGTTCATCATCAGAGGGCTGGGGGATTACACCAAAAAGCTGTGCGAGTGCGCCAAAATCGGCATGTTCGCCACGCTATATGCCCCTTACGGACGTTTTAAACGCGCCTCTCAGGCCGAGCGGGAAATCTGGATCGGCGCAGGTGTGGGCATTTCGCCGTTCATTTCCTGGTTGCAAGACCCAGACGCAAAAGACTTTGAAAAAGCGACTCTGGTCTATTGCTTCACACCCTCGCGCGCCGTCCCTCCGCCCGAGGCGCTGCAAGCCATGACCCAGATGCGTGGGGCACAATTCGTTCGTAATGTCGGTGGCATCGAACAGTTGGCCGAAACCTTGCGTCAAGCGGTGGCTCAAACCAATCCACACAAGATTCACGTCAGCTTTTGCGGCCCCAAAGGTTTACTGACAAAGGTGCAGGAACTGTTGGATATCAACCGGATCCCGAAAGCTAATCTGCACTTTGAGCTCTTCGAGTTCCGTTGAACCGGCGGGATGCAAACGACTCAACCGCCTCAGGTTTTGTTGCTTCATTTGACGGATTTACTGTGCTGATTTCATCAGTAGTCAATGTCAGGAATGGGGTGATTGCGGCCCCTCTGCACATCAAGGTCACACCACCGCAGTTGCAATCGTTCTGGAGCGCCAGACAAAAGCCAACACCATCAGCAGTCCCAGCCCCGCCATTGTCGCTCCTGCCAGTGAAATCGCCGGATAACCCAGCCCGGCATTGATCACCGCTCCACCGAGCGCCGCACCAATTGCGTTGCCGAAGTTGAACGCACCGATGTTTACCGCCGAGGCCAGATTAGGCGCGTCCTTGGCAGCCTCCATGACGCGCATCTGTAGCGGCGGCACCAGCGCGAAACTGGCGATACCCCATATCAGGATGGCAACGGCAGCCGGCAGCGGCCAACGCATCAGGACGGTGAACGCGAGCAAGACGAGAATCAGCACGCTCAGTGAAACGATCAGGGTGCGATCTATCGAGCGGTCAGCGGCCTTGCCGCCCCACATGTTGCCCAGTGTCAGCCCCACACCGAACAGCACCAGCATGGCGGTGATGTAGGGGGTGGATGCATGGGTCTCGCTGCTGAGGATCGGCGCGATGTAGGTGAAGACCGTAAACATTGCGCCCGAGCCCACTACGGTGAGGGCCAACGCGCCCAGCACCGGGCCACGGCCCAGTACCCGAATTTCGGCCAGTACACCGACGCTTTGCGGTGCCTGCAGGTTGGGCAGGGCGAACCACAACGCGGCCATGGACACCACGCCGAGGCCGGTAATACCCCAGAATGCGGTGCGCCAACCGAAGAGTTCGCCAAACCAGGCGGCCAGTGGTACACCGCCGATGGTCGCCAAGGTCAGGCCCATAAACATTGCCGCAACCGCCCCGGCACGTTTTTCCGGGGCCACCACGCTGGCGGCGACGATGGAGCCAACGCCAAAGAACGCACCGTGGTTGAGTGAAGTCACCACCCTGGCGACCATAAGGCTGTAGTAATCGGTAGCCAGGGCTGACATCAGATTACCCAGGGTGAAAATCGCCATGAGTCCGATCAGCAGATAGCGCCGGGGAATCCTGCCAGTGGTGAGCGTCATCAGCGGCGCGCCGAGCAGTACACCCAGAGCGTACGCACTGACCAACAGACCCGCGGCGGGAATGGAAACGCCGAGATCCGCAGCAATGCCCGGCAACATGCCCATGGGGGCGAACTCGGTAACGCCGATGCCAAAGGCACCAATGGCAAGTGCGACAAGTGGTGGATTGATGTGCATGGAAGGCTCCTTATCTATGCCGCCAATGCTACGATCCAGCCTTTTAAGGCGGTAGATAGCATTTCTGGCAATCACCTTTGCGTAAGGGGCACAAATGGACTTCAACGGCAGATCAGGTGAAATGGGCGTGTTCGCCACCGTGGCGCAGGAAGGCAGCCTGTCGGCCGCTGCGCGTGCATTGGGGCTGACACCCTCGGCGGTCAGTCGGATCATCGCGCGCACTGAGCAACGTCTTGGCACGCGGCTGATGTTGCGCACCACCCGAGCGATCACCTTCACCGCCGAGGGCGAGGCTTTCCTGCGCGGCGCCCGGCGCATCCTGGCCGACATAGCCGAGGTCGAAGAAGCCATCGCCGACCAGGGCGTTCCAAGAGGCCGATTGCGGGTCAGCGCCGCTCTTGGTCATGGACGGTTGGCCATCGTTCCCTTGGTGGCTGCATTCAGCGATCGTTACCCGAATATCGTCGTCGACCTCACCCTCGGCGATGAAGTGGTCGACATTCTCGGCGGTCAGGCGGACGTGGCGGTACGCTTTGGCCATCTGCCCGACAGCCCGCTGACCGCACGCAGGATCGGCGCCACCGGCCAGGTAGTGGTGGCATCGCCCGAGTACCTGCAGCGCCACGGCATCCCCCAGGAACCGGAAGACCTGCTACGGCACAATTGCCTACGTTTCAACTTCCGGCGTGCCGAGCCCAACTGGCCGTTCATCCGCGACGCAAAAGAGTTTTCCCTGAAGGTCAGCGGCAACATCGAATGCAGCAGCGGTGAAGCGCTGGCACAACTGGCGCGAGTAGGTGCCGGCATTGCACGTATCGGCAAGTTCAGCGTGAACGAGGACCTGCAGCGGGGCGACCTGATACCGCTGCTGGAAGCCTGGAACCCCGGCGACGAGGAACCGATACATGCGGTGTTCGTAGGCGGCTCGACAATGCCGGCGCGGGTGCGCTTGTTCGTGGACTTTTTGGTGGAACATCACCGGATGTAAGAGGTGGTGAGACCTGATCTTTCGGAGGGCTTGCGTGCTGTTGGCATCGCCGCTCTGGCGGTGGAAGGGTTGCCGATTCCAGAATCCCGTGTTCGACCTTGCTGTGATTGAACCGAAGGCAGTCGAAAATCCGTTCAATCCAGTCAAGGTCGTCGTCATCCGGCTTGCTACAAAGCTGATACCTGAATGAAATTGATTTTCGTTAACTCTGAATGTAACAATTGCAAATAAACATTATTTGCATTTATACCTTTCGGAGTTTTAGCCATTCATGCGCAAAATGTCCTCCTTGCCCGCGTCAGCCCTCACGTTGATCGCCTTGGGTATTCTTAACAGTGCCTTTGCGGATGACAGCACTCTGAATCTGCCTTCCACGAACATTAGCGCTACGGCCGAAGATGCACCGCCGGGTTATCAGGCCAAGCCCGACAGCAGCACCACGCGGTTGAACCTCACGGCCCAGGAAACCCCGCAAGGCGTGACCAGTATCAAGCGTGAGCAAATGGACGATTTCAAACTCAACAGTGTCCGCGATGTGCTGGACAGCACGCCGGGTGTGAACGTCCAGAAAGTAGAAACCGACCGCACCTACTTCACGGCACGGGGCTTCGATATCACCAATTTCCAGTATGACGGCGTAGGAATGCAGATGACCGGCGGGCTGCTGGTGGGCGATGTCGACATGGCTACCTACGAGCAGGTGGATATTCTGCACGGTGCCAATGGCCTGATGACAGGCAGCGGCAATCCCTCGGCAACGGTCAACTTCGTGCGCAAGCGTCCGACTTACGAGACTCAGGCCAAGATTGATCTGAGCGCTGGTTCCTGGGACAAGCGCCGGGTCGATATCGACGTGTCGGGCCCGTTGACCGAAACGGGCAATGTTCGCGGGCGATTGATTTATGCCAACGAGGTGGGTAATTCCTACCTGGATCGTTACTCCCGGGAAAAGAACATTTTCAGCGGCATGCTGGCATTCGACCTGACCGACAGCGATACCTTGACCGTTGGTTACGAAGACCAGAAAAGCAATGCCAACGGTGCCAGTTGGGGCGCGTTGCCGCTGACCGACGCCAGTGGCAAGTCGCTGCATTACAGCAGTACCAGCGCCAACATCGCCCAGCCTTGGGTGTACTGGGATGTTCACACCACTCGCGCTTTTGCGGAGTGGGAGCACGGTTTCGCCAACGACTGGAAGTCGCGCTTAACCCTCACCGCCATGGAGCACCGGGAAGATACCGAGATGTTCTACATCTACGCTGACAGCACTTCTTCCACGGGCTACACCGGCCTGGCATCCAAGTACAAGGACAAGAACCGTGAACTGGACGGTGATCTGTCTTTCAGTGGCCCCTTTTCCCTGGGCGGACGTGAACATCAGTTGACGGTGGGCGCCAACATAGCCCGCTCGCGCAACAACGAATCCTCGCTATACGGCACGTCGTCGTACTACACCTCGGTATCGTTGCAGGATGCGCTCAGTGGCTCCATTGCCAAGCCCACTACTTACGACATCGCCAACGCTGCCGATACCTCCAACTACACCGACCGGCAGAAGAGTGTGTACGCCGGGTCGCGCTTCAGCCTCACCGACGATCTGCACCTGATCACCGGGGCGCGCATGCTCAGTGCCGACAGTGATGGCGAAAACTACGGTTCAGGCCGGAATGTGCGTGTCCACGGCAAGGTTACACCTTATGCCGGCCTGGTCTACGATCTGACGCCGCAGTATTCGCTGTATGCCAGCTATACAGAGATCTTCAATCCGCAGTACTACCTGGACCCTCAGGGCAAGGTGCTCGATCCGCTGGAAGGCAAGAGCTACGAGGCCGGGATTAAAGGCCATCTGCTGGACAACAAGCTGGACGTCTCGGCTGCCGTGTTCCATACCAAGCAGGACAACGTCGCCACTTACTCCGGCTACGATGCCAGCCTGGGGGGTTACTTGTATGAGGGCATGTCCTACAAGAGCAACGGTGTAGAACTGGAAGCCTCTGGTGAGCTGGCTCCGGGCCTGCAAGTCAGTGGCGGTTACACCTACGTGTACATCACGGATGCGGATAACGACCGTGGACGCAAATTCATCCCGCGCCATGCCTTTACCTCTTCCATGAGCTACAAACTGCCGATGGCACCGAAGGTCAAGGTCGGCGGCACGGTTAAGTGGCAAAGCGAGATCCAGAACGACGATACGCCGGCCGCGAACCAGAGTGGTTACGCACTGGTGGGCCTGATGGCGCACTACGATATCGACCCACACTGGAGCACCCAGCTCAACCTCGACAACCTTACCAACCAGAAGTACCTGCAAGCTGTGCGGTATGGCCAGAGCAACTATGGCGACCCGCGTAACTTCACAGCGTCTGTCAGTTGGAAGTTCTAAGGCAGGATCGCAAAACGCACAAAAAGCCGCGCCCGGTTGCGGCTTTTTGTTGGGCGTCAATCGCGGTCGGGGGGAGATGGCGAAGGCGGGGGTGTAGTCGGTGTGGCTGCTGTGGTTATCGCGAGTTCACGCCCGCTCCCACAGGGGCTGCGGTGAACGCTGAATTCGCGCTTGCCCACTTTTCGACAGACGAAAAAAAAGACCTTGAATTTCAAGGTCTTTTTTTAAGATGGTGCCCCGAGGGAGAATCGAACTCCCACTTCTTTCGAAAACGGATTTTGAATCCGCCGCGTCTACCAATTCCGCCATCAGGGCTCAATGGCGGCGAAGTATAGAGATGAGATTACCGTTGGTCAATCACGTTTCATGGTCAATTTTGACTATTTCCGCTAGACTTCCCGGCCCTGCTAGACGAACCCCATCATGCGCGTTGCTGACTTTACTTTTGAGCTCCCTGATTCGCTGATCGCCCGCCACCCGTTGGCCGAGCGTCGCGCCAGTCGACTGCTGACCCTGGACGGGCCCAGCGGTGCCCTCGCACACCGTCAATTCACTGATTTGCTTGAGCATTTGCGCCCGGGCGATTTGATGGTGTTCAACAATACCCGGGTGATTCCGGCGCGGCTGTTTGGCCAGAAAGCTTCCGGCGGCAAGCTGGAAATTCTGGTGGAGCGGGTGCTGGATAGCCATCGCGTGCTGGCCCATGTGCGCTCCAGCAAGTCGCCGAAACCGGGGTCGACCCTGCTGATCGATGGCGGTGGCGAAGCCGAGATGGTGGCGCGGCATGATGCGTTGTTCGAGCTCAAGTTTGCCGAGGAAGTGTTGCCGCTGCTGGAGCGCGTCGGCCATATGCCGTTGCCTCCTTATATAGACCGCCCCGACGAAGACGCGGACCGCGAGCGCTATCAGACGGTGTATTCCCAGCGCCTCGGTGCCGTCGCGGCGCCGACGGCCGGGCTGCATTTCGACCAGCCGCTGCTGGATGCGATCGCCGCCAAGGGCGTCGAGAGCGCGTATGTGACCCTGCACGTGGGGGCCGGCACGTTTCAGCCGGTGCGTGTGGATAACATCGAAGACCACCATATGCACAGTGAATGGCTGGAAGTCAGCCAGGACGTCGTGGACGCGGTCAACGCGTGCAAGGCGCGCGGCGGGCGGGTGATTGCCGTGGGCACCACCAGCGTGCGTTCCCTCGAAAGCGCGGCGCGTGATGGCGTGCTCAAGCCGTTCAGTGGCGACACCGATATCTTTATTTACCCAGGCCGGCCGTTTCATGTGGTCGATGCGTTGGTGACCAACTTCCATTTGCCGGAATCCACACTGTTGATGCTGGTGTCGGCATTTGCCGGTTATCCGGAAACCATGGCTGCCTATCAGGCTGCCATCGACAATGGATACCGTTTTTTCAGCTACGGTGATGCGATGTTTATCACCCGTAATCCGGCGCCACGCGGCCCAGAGGAACAACTATGAGTCGTATGTCGTTTGAATTGCTGGCCACTGACGGCAAAGCCCGTCGCGGTCGCCTGACTTTTCCGCGCGGTACGGTAGAGACCCCGGCGTTCATGCCGGTCGGTACCTACGGCACCGTCAAAGGCATGTTGCCGCGCGATATCGTCGCCACCGGTGCCGAAATCATCCTTGGCAACACCTTCCACCTGTGGCTGCGCCCGGGCACGGAAGTGATCAAGAAGCACGGCGACCTGCATGACTTCATGAAGTGGCAAGGCCCGATCCTCACTGACTCGGGTGGTTTCCAGGTGTTCAGCCTGGGCGCCATGCGCAAGATCAAGGAGGAGGGCGTGACCTTCGCCTCGCCGGTCGACGGTTCCAAAGTGTTCATGGGCCCGGAAGAGTCGATGCAGGTCCAGCGCGACCTGGGCTCCGACATCGTGATGATTTTCGACGAATGCACGCCGTACCCGGCTGACGAAGACGTCGCGCGGGTTTCCATGGAATTGTCGCTGCGCTGGGCCCAGCGCTCGAAGAACGCCCACGGCGACAACACTGCGGCGCTGTTCGGCATCGTCCAGGGCGGCATGCATGAAAGCCTGCGCAAGCGCTCGCTGGAAGGCCTGGACAAGATCGGTTTCGACGGCCTGGCCATCGGCGGTTTGTCGGTCGGCGAGCCCAAGCACGAAATGATCAAGGTGTTGGATTACCTGCCGGGCCTGATGCCCGCTGACAAACCTCGTTACCTTATGGGCGTTGGCAAACCGGAAGATCTCGTAGAGGGTGTGCGCCGCGGTGTGGACATGTTCGATTGCGTGATGCCAACCCGCAATGCCCGCAATGGGCATCTGTTCATCGATACAGGCGTGCTGAAGATCCGAAACGCGTTCCATCGCCATGATGATTCGCCGCTGGATCCCACCTGTGACTGCTATACCTGCCAGAACTTCTCCCGTGCTTATCTGCACCATCTGGACAAGTGCGGGGAAATGCTGGGTAGCATGTTGAATACCATCCACAATTTGCGTCACTACCAAGTCCTGATGGCTGGTTTGCGCGAGGCTATTCAACAGGGTACATTGGCCGCCTTCGTCGATGCCTTCTATGCCAAGCGCGGGCTCCCTGTGCCGCCCTTGGACTGAGTTTTCCGACCCTAAGATTCACTATTTGCAACTGGAGTGCTAAATGAGCTTTTTTATCTCTAACGCCATGGCTGACGCCGCTGCGCCTGCTGCTGCCGGCCCTATGGGCGGTGGTTTCGAGTGGATTTTCCTGGTCGGCTTCCTGGTCATCTTCTACCTGATGATCTGGCGTCCACAGGCCAAGCGTGCCAAAGAGCAGAAAAACCTGCTGGGCAGTCTGCAGAAAGGTGACGAAGTTGTGACCACCGGCGGTATCGCGGGCAAGATCACCAAGGTTTCCGATGCTTTCGTGGTTCTGGAAGTCTCCGACACCGTCGAAATGAAGTTCCAGAAGGGCGCCATCGCCGCCACGCTGCCAAAAGGCACGCTCAAAGCGATCTAAGCA
The DNA here is from genome assembly GCF_046605395.1 of Pseudomonas sp. MPB23. NCBI lineage: Bacteria > Pseudomonadati > Pseudomonadota > Gammaproteobacteria > Pseudomonadales > Pseudomonadaceae > Pseudomonas > Pseudomonas sp. MPB23. The sequence goes on from NZ_CP176771.1 coordinate 2,067,731, forward strand.
ACAACCTTTACCAATCGACGGGGCGCGCAAGGCGCCCCGCGTTATAAGCGGGCGGCGTGATGCTGAACAAATACCCTCTGTGGAAATACGTACTGATCCTGGCGGTGCTGGCGATCGGTTTTATTTATTCCGCTCCCAATCTCTATCCTGATGACCCTGCGATCCAGATCTCTGGCGCCAGCACTTCGCTGAAGGTCAATCAGGCTGACCTGGAACGCGCGAGCAAAGCGCTGACCGATGCGGGCATCCAGGTCAAAGCGGCAACGTTGGCAGCTGATGCGAAGGGCGGTTTGTTGCGCCTGACCAAGCAAGAAGACCAATTGCCGGCCAAAGACGTCGTGCGCAAGGCCATGGGTGACGACTACGTTGTCGCGCTCAACCTGGCACAGACCACGCCAAAATGGCTGCGCAGCATTGGCGCTCACCCGATGAAGCTGGGTCTGGACTTGTCCGGTGGTGTGCACTTCCTGCTGGAAGTCGACATGGACAAAGCCCTCGACGCGCGCCTGAAAGTCTACGAAGGCGACGTGAAGAGCCTGCTGCGCAAAGAAAAGTTGCGTTATCGCAGCCTGCCGCAGCTCAACGGTGCCATCCAGCTGGGCTTCTCTGACGAAGCTTCCCGCGAACAGGCCCGCGCGCTGATCCGCAAGAACTTCAACGATTTCGACATCGTACCGGCCGACCTCAACGGTCAACCTGTACTGCGTCTGGCGATGACCCCGGCCAAGCTGGCGGAAATCCGCGAATACTCCATCAAGCAGAACTTGACCACGGTGCGTAACCGCGTCAACGAGCTGGGTGTAGCCGAGCCGATCGTTCAGCGCCAGGGCGCCAACCGCATCGTGGTTGAGCTGCCGGGCGTGCAGGACACCGCTGAAGCCAAGCGTATCCTGGGCAAGACCGCCAACCTGGAATTCCGTCTGGCCGCTGAGCCGGGCGCTTCCAAAGTCACTTCCGAGACCTTCGAGTTCCGTGAAGGCAACCGCCCTCCGGCGCAGATCGAGCGTGGCTTGATCATCACCGGCGACCAGGTGACTGACGCCAAGGCCGGCTTTGGCGAGCACGGTACCCCTGAAGTGAACATCCGCCTGGATGGTCATGGCGGCGAACTGATGAGTCGCGCCACGCGCAGCAACGTCGGTCGCAGCATGGCGGTGATCTTCATCGAGCAACGCCCGATCACCACCTACACCAAGCAAATGGTCAACGGCGTCGAGAAAGACGTGCCGGTGCAGACCTTCAAGGAAGAGAAGAAGATCATCAGCCTGGCGACCATCCAGTCGCCGCTGGGTGCTCAGTTCCGCATCACTGGCCTGAACGGCCAGGGCGAATCCTCGGAACTGGCCCTGCTGCTGCGTGCCGGTGGCCTGGCTGCGCCGATGTACTTCGCTGAAGAACGCACCATCGGCCCTAGCCTGGGTGCCGACAACATCACCAAAGGTGTCGACGCAGCCTTGTGGGGCATGCTGTTCGTGTCGCTGTTCATCATCGCCATCTACCGCTTCTTCGGCATCATTGCCACCGTGGCCCTGGCGGGCAACATGGTGATGCTGCTGGCCCTGATGTCGCTGCTGGGCGCTACGCTGACCCTGCCGGGTATCGCCGGTATCGTACTTACCATGGGTATGGCGGTGGACGCCAACGTGCTGATCTTCTCGCGGATTCGTGAAGAGATCGCCGCCGGCATGACCGTGCAGCGCGCAATCAACGAAGGCTTCGGCCGGGCATTCACCGCGATTCTCGACTCCAACCTGACCACCTTGCTGGTCGGCGGGATTCTCTTTGCCATGGGCACAGGCCCGGTCAAAGGTTTTGCGGTGACCATGTCCCTCGGTATCTTTACCTCGATGTTCACGGCCATCATGGTGACCCGCGCAATGGTCAACCTGATCTTTGGCGGACGTGACTTCAAGAAGTTGTGGATTTAAGGGGCTGCCATGTTACGTACAATCAACTTCATGGGCGTTCGCAATATTGCGTTCGGCGTCACCGTGCTCCTTACCGTTCTGGCGTTGTTCAGCTGGTTCCATAAGGGGCTGAACTACGGTCTGGACTTCACCGGCGGTACGCTCATCGAGCTGACCTACGAGAAGCCGGCCGACGTTACCCAGGTACGCGAAGAGCTGGTCAAGGCCGGCTATCACGAAGCCATCGTGCAGAGCTTTGGTGCGACCACTGATCTGCTGGTGCGCATGCCTGGCGAAGACCCGCAACTGGGTCACCAGGTGGCCGAAGCCTTGCAGAAGGTCGGCGGTGACAACCCGGCGTCGGTCAAGCGCGTCGAGTTCGTCGGGCCGCAAGTGGGTGAAGAGCTGCGCGACCAGGGCGGCCTCGGCATGCTGATGGCGCTGGTCGGCATCATGATCTACCTGGCGTTCCGCTTTCAGTGGAAGTTCGGTGTCGGCGCCATTGTCTCGCTGATTCACGACGTGGTCGTGACCGTGGGCATCCTGGCGTACTTCCAGATCACCTTCGACCTGACCGTATTGGCCGCCGTGCTGGCGATCATTGGTTACTCGCTCAACGACACCATCGTGGTATTCGACCGGGTTCGCGAGAACTTCCGTGTACTGCGCAAGGCGTCGTTGATCGAGAACATCAACATCTCCACCACCCAGACCCTGCTGCGGACCATGGCGACGTCGATCTCCACCCTGCTGGCGATCGCGGCGCTGATGATCTTCGGCGGCGACAACCTGTGGGGCTTCTCCCTGGCACTGTTCATTGGCGTTCTGGCGGGTACCTACTCGTCGATCTACATCGCCAACGTGGTGCTGATCTGGCTGAACCTCAACAGCGAAGACCTGATCCCTCCTGCGGTCACCGACAAAGAGGTCGACGACCGTCCTTGATGGGCGCTTGTTGATCTGTTGTTACAAAGAAGGCACGAGTATTGAACTCGTGCCTTTTTTGTTGCTCCAAGGCTGGGTATAGCGCGGATCGTTCGGTCCGTTTGTGATGGTCAGGAGGTTCAACGTGAACAAGTCGTTACTGGTTGGTGCGGTATTGGGTGCTGTCGGTGTGACTGCCGGGGGTGCTGTCGCCACCTACAGCCTGGTAAAAAGCGGCCCTGAGTATGCGCAAGTGCTGGCGGTGCAGCCGGTGAAAACCCAGATCAAAACCCCGCGCGAGGTCTGCAAGGACGTCGCCGTGACCCGGCAGAAGCCGGTTCAGGATCAACACCAGATCGTCGGTACGGTCGTCGGTGCGCTGGCCGGTGGCCTGTTGGGCAACCAGGTCGGTGGTGGTAATGGTAAGAAGCTGGCCACCGTGGCTGGCGCAGTCGGTGGTGGTTACGCTGGTAACAAGGTTCAGGAAGGCATGCAGAACCGCGATACCTACACCACGACCCAGACTCGCTGTAACACCGTCAACGATATCAGCGACAAGGTCGTCGGCTATGACGTGCGTTACACCCTCGATGGCAAAGAAGGTTCGGTGCGCATGGACCGTGATCCAGGCGGCCAGATCCCGGTCGATAAAGAGGGTCGCCTGATCCTCGGCCAGAACCAGCAATAACCTCACTGTAGGAGCCGGCTGGCCGGCTCCTACAGTGTCCAAATCACAGGCATAAAAAAAGCACCCCGCAGGGTGCTTTTTTGTGCTCGTTCGCTTAACGCTTCAGCGAGGCCGGCAGGTGCGGCTGGATCGCCGTCAGGACTGCCTTGAAGCATTTGGTGTTGCCGGCAACCACATGGCCTTTTTCCAGGAAGTCATGACCGCCGGTGAAGTCGCTCACCAGGCCGCCCGCCTCTTGGATCAGCAGCGCGCCCGCTGCCATGTCCCACTCGGACAGGCCCGACTCCCAGAACGCATCGAAACGACCGGCGGCAACGTAGGCCAGGTCCAGGCTCGCAGCGCCAGCGCGACGGATACCGGCAGTCTGGCCAACCAGGGCGCGGAACATGCCCAGGTAGTTGTCCAGGTTGTCCATCTGGTCGTCACGGAATGGGAAGCCGGTACCCAGCAGGGCGCCGTCCAGGCTGGTGCGGCCGCTGACGCGCAGGCGACGACCATTTAGCTGGGCGCCACGGCCACGGCTGGCGGTGAATTCTTCCTGGCGAACCGGGTCGAGCACAACGGCATGTTCCAGGCGGCCACGGTATTTGCAGGCGATGCTCACAGCGAAGTGTGGGATGCCGCGCAGGAAGTTGGTGGTGCCATCCAGTGGGTCGATGATCCACAGGTACTCTTCGCCTTCGCCGCTGCCTTTGTGCAGGCCGGTTTCTTCGCCGAGGATGCCGTGGGTAGGGTAGGCCTTGCGCAGAGCGTCGATGATTTTCTGTTCGGCGGCGCGATCCACCTCGGACACATAATCCTTGGCGTCTTTTTCGTCGACCTTGATGGTATCCAGGCGCTCGATGGAGCGGAAGATCAATTCACTGGCGCTGCGGGCGGCGCGCAGCGCGATATTCAGCATGGGCTGCATGGATGTGTCACCTAAGGTTGTTAAAGAAAGCCGAGCATTCTAGCAGAAACTTTCTTCAGGTGAAGGACGGCGTGAGCTTTCGTGGCATAACCTTAGGCTGTTCTGTAAGATTTGCTCCCCTTTCCCGTGTCCGAGAGCGCCTCCCTTGCTGCAAAACATTCGTGTCGTCTTGGTCAATACCAGTCATCCCGGGAACATCGGCGGGGTGGCGCGAGCCATGAAAAACATGGGGCTGACGCGCCTGGTGCTGGTCGAGCCGCGCCTGTTCCCGCATCACGAGGCCGATGCGCGCGCATCCGGCGCCAATGACATCCTTGAAAAAGCCCAGGTCGTCGCCACCTTGGAAGATGCGCTGGTCGGCTGCAACCTGGTGCTTGGCACCAGCGCCCGCGACCGTCGCATTCCCTGGCCGCTGCTCGACCCGCGTGAGTGCGGCACCAAAGTGGTGGAAGAGGCTGCTGGCGGTGCTGAAATCGCCCTGGTGTTCGGCCGTGAAGACTCCGGCCTGACCAATGAAGAACTGCAGCGATGTCATTATCACGTGCACATTCCATCAGACCCTGAGTTCAGCTCGCTGAACCTTGGGGCGGCGGTGCAGGTGTTGAGTTATGAAGTGCGCATGGCCTGGCTGGCCGCTGAAGGTCAGCCGAGCAAGGTAGAGAAGGATGAAGTCGCATCGACCAAAAGTGGCGAGCTGGCCACAATGGACGAGCTGGAGCGGTTCTATGAACACCTGGAGCAAACCCTGGTGGCCATTGAGTTCCTCGATCCTGAAAAACCCCGGCACTTGATGGCGCGCCTGCGTCGCCTGTACGGACGCAGCTCGGTGAGCCGAGCGGAAATGAATATATTGCGTGGCATCCTCACGGAAACCCAGAAAGCGGCCCGTGGCGAGCTCCTTAAGCGGAAGGATTAAAAATGTTCGAGCGTTTGCGAGAAGATATCCAGAGTGTTTTTCACCGTGATCCGGCGGCGCGCAATGCCTTTGAGGTGCTGACCTGCTACCCCGGTATGCATGCGATCTGGATTCATCGCCTGTCCGGCGCCTTATGGGGCATGGACTGGAAGTGGCTGGCGCGGCTGGTGTCGAACTTTGGTCGCTGGTTGACCGGCATCGAGATTCACCCGGGCGCAAAGGTAGGTCGTCGCTTCTTTATCGACCACGGCATGGGCATCGTGATCGGCGAGACGGCCGAAATCGGCGATGACGTGACCTTGTACCAGGGTGTGACTCTGGGGGGGACTAGCTGGAACAAGGGCAAGCGTCACCCGACCCTGGAAGACGGTGTAGTGGTCGGGGCGGGCGCCAAGGTGCTCGGGCCTTTTACTGTGGGGGCGGGCGCCAAAGTGGGCTCCAATGCCGTGGTGACCAAGGCTGTTCCGCCTGGTGCAACCGTGGTGGGTATCCCTGGCCGGATCATCGTCAAGCCTGGAGTGGGCGATGAGCAGGAAGCCAAGCGCAAGGCCATGGCCGAGAAGATCGGCTTCGATGCCTATGGCGTCAGCGAGGACATGCCCGACCCGGTGGCCCGAGCCATCGGCCAGTTGCTCGATCACCTGCAAGCGGTAGACGGCAAGCTGGATGGCATGTGCGGGGCGCTGAAGGAGTTGGGCAGCAGCTATTGTGCGAAAGATCTGCCTGAGCTGCGCGAAGAGGACTTTGCTGAGATCAAGGACGAGGCCGTCACCAAAGCGAGCTGACAACCTCCCCTGTAGGCGCTGGCTTGCCAGTGATAGCGGTCTGCCAGCCACTGATCAAGTCGCTGACCCACTGTCATCGCAGGCAAGTCGGCTGCTACAAGGGGGCTCCATTGGTCTTAGAAACCCTATCCTGCCGTGTTCCCGCTGTTCGTCCCTACCCCGTCCTGCTATTATTCGCGCGCCCTTTTTACGGGTAATCCTGACTAAAGTAGTGGGTCTTATAGTTGACTTAAATACTCGGGAATCGCATACTCGCTCCCATTCTGAAACACCTTGGTACTTGTCCATGAGACTGACTACAAAAGGCCGATACGCGGTAACCGCCATGCTCGACTTGGCCTTGCACGCGCAAACTGGGCCGGTGTCCCTGGCCGATATCTCCGAGCGCCAAGGCATTTCCCTGTCATACCTCGAACAACTGTTCGCCAAGTTGCGCCGCAGCAATCTGGTTTCCAGTGTGCGTGGGCCGGGTGGCGGCTATCAACTGTCCCGCGACATGCAGGGCATCCAGGTCGCCCAGGTGATCGACGCGGTCAACGAATCCGTCGATGCCACCAAGTGCCAGGGCCTGGGTGACTGCCACGCCGGCGACACCTGCCTGACGCACCACTTGTGGTGTGACTTGAGCCTGCAGATCCATGAGTTTTTGAGTGGTATCAGCTTGGCTGATCTTGTGACTCGCCGTGAGGTGCAAGAAGTAGCCCAGCGTCAGGACCAGCGCCGTTGCAACACCAAGGCGCCGCGTCTGGACAAGATTGAAGCGTCCGCCGTCGAGTGACAGCCGAAGAGCTAACGGCACGCCAGCCAGCCTGATTTAGGAGAAAGTCCATGAAATTGCCGATTTACCTTGATTACTCAGCGACCACCCCGGTTGATCCGCGTGTCGCGCAAAAGATGAGCGAGTGCCTGCTGGTTGACGGAAACTTCGGCAACCCAGCTTCCCGCTCCCACGTATTCGGCTGGAAAGCCGAGGAAGCGGTCGAGAACGCTCGCCGTCAAGTCGCGGACCTGGTTGGTGCTGACCCGCGCGAAATCGTCTGGACCTCCGGTGCTACTGAATCCGACAACCTGGCAATCAAGGGCGCCGCGCATTTCTACGCGACCAAAGGCAAGCACCTGATCACCACCAAGATCGAGCACAAGGCTGTCCTGGACACCATGCGCCAGCTGGAGCGTGAAGGGTTCGAAGTCACCTACATCGAGCCGACCACCGACGGTATCGTCACTCCGGCGATGATCGAAGCAGCGATGCGTGAAGACACCATCCTGGTTTCGGTGATCCACGTGAACAACGAAATCGGCACCATCAATGACATCGCGGCCATCGGCGAGCTGACCCGCTCCAAAGGTGTGTTGCTGCACGTCGACGCGGCTCAGTCCACCGGCAAGGTCGACATCGACCTGTCGAAGCTGAAAGTCGACCTGATGTCTTTCTCGGCGCACAAAACCTACGGCCCTAAAGGCATTGGCGCCCTATACGTGAGCCGCAAGCCTCGCGTGCGCATCGAAGCCACCATGCACGGTGGCGGTCACGAGCGCGGCATGCGTTCGGGCACCCTGGCGACCCACCAGATCGTCGGCATGGGCGAAGCGTTCCGTATCGCCAAGGAAGAGATGGCTGCCGAAAACGTGCGCATCAAGGCCTTGAGCGAGCGCTTCTACAAGCAGGTCGAAAACCTTGAAGAGCTGTACATCAACGGCAGCATGACTGCCCGCGTACCGCACAACCTGAATTTGAGCTTCAACTACGTCGAAGGCGAGTCGCTGATCATGGCGCTCAAGGATCTGGCGGTTTCGTCCGGTTCGGCCTGCACTTCGGCTTCCCTTGAGCCGTCCTACGTGTTGCGCGCCCTGGGCCGCAACGATGAACTGGCGCACAGCTCGATCCGCTTTACGTTTGGCCGTTTCACCACCGAAGAAGAAGTCGACTACGCCGCGCAGAAAGTCTGCGAAGCCGTCACCAAGCTGCGCACCTTGTCGCCGCTGTGGGACATGTACAAAGACGGCATCGACATTTCCAAGATCGAGTGGGCGGCACACTAACTATAGAAGCCGCCACCCCAGCTCTGTAGGAACGTGGCGGAAAACGCAGGCGTTTTTACAGGGTTCCAGAGCGGCCCTGATGAGTGAGGATTCAGTACCATGGCTTACAGTGAAAAGGTCATCGACCACTACGAAAACCCGCGCAACGTCGGCAAGATGGACGCGGAAGATCCTAATGTCGGCACCGGCATGGTCGGCGCTCCGGCGTGCGGCGATGTGATGCGCCTGCAGATCAAGGTCAACGAGGCGGGCGTTATCGAAGACGCCAAGTTCAAGACCTACGGCTGTGGTTCGGCCATCGCCTCGAGCTCCCTGGCGACCGAATGGATGAAAGGCAAGACCCTGGATGAGGCTGTGACGATCAGCAACACCCAGTTGGCCGAAGAACTGGCCCTGCCGCCCGTGAAAATCCACTGCTCGGTACTCGCCGAAGACGCCATCAAGGCGGCCGTTCGCGACTACAAGCAGAAGAAAGGCTTGATCTAAGCATTTGGCGACGAGTAAGGAGTCAACGATGGCTATCAGCATGACAGAAGCGGCTGCGCGGCACGTGCGACGCTCCCTGGATGGGCGCGGTAAAGGTGAGGGGATTCGTCTGGGTGTTCGCACCACGGGCTGTTCCGGCCTTGCCTATGTGCTGGAGTTCGTCGACGAGGTGGTGGCGGAAGACCAGGTGTTCGAAAGTCACGGCGAGAAAGTGATCATCGACCCTAAGAGCCTGACGTACCTCGACGGCACCGAACTCGATTTCGTCAAGGAAGGGTTGAACGAAGGCTTCAAGTTCAACAATCCCAACGTGCGCGGTGAATGTGGCTGCGGCGAAAGCTTCAACATCTGAGGCTATTCGTGGGTACTCCTTGTCATTTCGCTTTATTCGAGCTGCAGCCGAGCTTTCGACTGGACCTCGAGCAACTTGCCACGCGCTACCGTGAATTGGCGCGTGGCGTGCATCCGGACCGCTTCGCTGACGCTTCCGAGCGTGAGCAACGCCTGGCGCTGGAGCAGTCGGCCAGCCTCAACGAAGCCTATCAGACGCTCAAGAGCCCTTCGAAACGCGCGCGTTACCTGCTCGCGATGAATGGTGGCGAGTTGCCGATGGAGGTCACGGTGCACGATCCGGACTTCCTGATGCAGCAGATGCAGTGGCGCGAAGAACTCGAAGACTTGCAGGACGACGCCGATGTGGCGGGCGTCGCGGTCTTCAAGCGTCGTCTGAAAACTGCCCAGGATGAGCTCAACGATAGCTTCGCGGCCTGTTGGGATGATGCAGCGCAACGCGAGCAGGCCGAGCGCCTGATGCGACGCATGCAGTTCCTCGACAAGCTCACCTACGAAGTGCGCCAGCTAGAAGAGCGCCTCGACGATTAACCCAGTGCTGCCCGTGATGCACGCCTGATAGACAGATAAGACCTGATTACCATGGCTCTACTGCAAATCGCCGAACCCGGCCAAAGCCCCCAACCGCACCAGCGTCGCCTGGCGGTGGGGATTGACTTGGGCACCACCAATTCCCTGGTTGCTGCCTTGCGCAGCGGCCTGTCCGAGCCGCTGCCCGACGCCGATGGCCAGGTGATCCTGCCGTCCGCCGTGCGCTATCACGCCGATCGCACCGAAGTCGGTGAGTCGGCCAAGCTGGCTGCGTCTACCGATCCCCTGAACACCGTGCTGTCGGTCAAGCGCTTGATGGGTCGTGGATTATCCGACGTCAAGCAATTGGGCGACCAACTGCCGTACCGCTTTGTCGGCGGTGAGTCGCACATGCCGTTCATTGACACTGTCCAGGGCCCGAAAAGCCCAGTGGAAGTGTCGGCCGATATCCTCAAGGTGCTGCGCCAGCGTGCAGAAACCACCCTGGGCGGCGAACTGGTGGGGGCGGTGATCACCGTGCCGGCGTATTTCGACGACGCCCAGCGCCAGGCCACCAAGGACGCGGCGAAACTCGCCGGCCTGAACGTGCTGCGCCTGCTCAACGAGCCAACCGCGGCCGCCGTGGCCTATGGCCTCGACCAGCAGGCCGAAGGCCTGGTCGCGATTTACGACCTGGGTGGCGGCACCTTCGATATTTCGATCCTGCGCCTGACCGGCGGGGTCTTTGAAGTGTTGGCCACCGGCGGCGATACGGCCCTGGGCGGCGATGACTTCGACCATGCGATCGCCCGCTGGATCATCAGCAGTGCCGGTTTGTCCGACGATCTGGACCCTGGCGAGCAGCGCCATCTGCTGCAAACCGCGTGTGCCGCCAAAGAAGCCCTGACTGACGCCTCCTCTGTTGAAGTTTCCTACGGCAGTTGGTCGGCCCAACTGACCCGCGAAGCCTTTGATGCGTTGATCGAGCCGATGGTCGCCCGCAGCCTCAAAGCCTGCCGCCGCGCCGTGCGTGATTCCGGTATCGAACTGGAAGACGTCGCCGCCGTGGTCATGGTCGGCGGTTCCACCCGTGTGCCGCGCGTTCGCGAGGCCGTGGCCGAAGCGTTCGGTCGCCAGCCGCTGACTGAAATCGACCCGGATCAAGTGGTGGCCATTGGTGCCGCGATCCAGGCCGATACCCTGGCCGGCAACAAGCGCGATGGTGGCGAACTGCTGTTGCTCGACGTGATCCCGCTATCCCTGGGGCTGGAAACCATGGGTGGCCTGATGGAGAAGGTGATTCCACGCAACACCACCATCCCCGTCGCCCGCGCCCAGGACTTCACCACTTACAAGGATGGCCAGACGGCCATGATGATTCACGTGCTGCAAGGTGAGCGTGAACTGATCAGCGATTGCCGCTCCCTGGCACGTTTTGAATTGCGCGGCATTCCGGCCATGGTTGCCGGTGCGGCGAAGATTCGCGTGACCTTCCAAGTGGATGCCGACGGCCTGCTCAGTGTGGCGGCGCGTGAACTGGCGTCTGGCGTTGAAGCCAGCATCCAGGTCAAGCCGTCCTATGGCCTGACCGACGGCGAAATCGCCAAGATGCTCAAGGACTCGTTCCAATACGCCGGTGACGATAAAGTGGCCCGCGTGCTGCGTGAGCAGCAAGTGGATGCCCAGCGTCTGCTCGAAGCGGTGCAGGGCGCCCTTGAAGTTGACGGCGAGCGTCTGCTGGACGCTGAAGAGCGCATGGTCATCGACCTGCAGATGCAGGAATTGGCCGAACTGATGAAGGGCAGCGATGGTTATGCCATCGAGCAGCAGACCAAGCGCTTGTCGCAGGTCACTGATGCCTTTGCCGCTCGCCGCATGGATCAGACGGTGAAAGCCGCACTGGCCGGGCGCAACCTGAATGAAATCGAGGAATAATTAATGCCGCAGGTCATTTTTCTGCCACACGCCGAGCACTGCCCGGACGGTATGGTCGTGGAGGCTGAGACCGGCAAGTCCATCCTCGAAGTTGCCCATGACAACCACATCGAGATCGAAAGCGCCTGCGGCGGTGTTTGCGCCTGCACCACTTGCCACTGCATCATTCGCGAGGGTTTCGACTCGCTGGAAGAGGCGGATGACCTGGAAGAAGACTTCCTGGATCGCGCATGGGGCCTGGAAGCGCATTCGCGCCTAAGCTGTCAGGCAAAGGTCGGGACTGAAGACATTACCGTCGAAATTCCGAAATATTCGCTCAACCATGCGGCCGAAGCGCCGCATTGATTCAAGGAAGTGTCATGAGTCTTAAATGGGTTGATGTGCAAGAGATCGCTATCCTGTTAGCCGACGGCAACCCGGATCTGAATCCCTATTCCCTGAATTTTGTCGCTTTGCGTGACATGGTCATGGCTTTGCCCGGGTTTGACGATGAGCCGGATCGCGTCAGCGAAAAGGTTCTGGAAGCTATTCAGACGGCCTGGAAAGAAGAACAGGACTGACGCCTCCCTTACGCAGTTAGGCAATACCCAATAACCCGCGTATAATTCGCGGGTTTAATTTTTCGTAAATTACCGTTTCTGGAGTTACACCATGGCCGTTCAACGTACTTTCTCCATCATCAAGCCTGACGCTGTTGCAAAAAACGTCATCGGCGAGATCACCACTCGTTTCGAAAAAGCCGGCCTGAAGGTTGTAGCTTCGAAACTCAAGCAACTGTCCAAGGCTGAAGCTGAAGGCTTCTACGCTGAGCACAGCGCTCGTGGCTTCTTCGGCGACCTGGTTGCTTTCATGATCTCCGGTCCTGTTGTCGTTCAGGTGCTGGAAGGCGAAAACGCTATCGCTCTGAACCGTGAGCTGATGGGCGCTACCAACCCTAAAGAAGCGGCTGCCGGCACCATCCGTGCTGACTTCGCTGATTCCATCGATGCCAACGCTGTACACGGTTCGGACTCCGAAGCCGCTGCTGCTCGCGAAATCTCGTACTTCTTCGCCGCTACTGAAGTAACCACTCGCTAAGCGTTGGCTTGAGAGTGAAGGTGAATCCATGACTACATCGACTGTAAAAACCAACCTGCTGGGTCTGACTCAACAGGAAATGGAAAAATTCTTCGACTCAATCGGGGAGAAGCGTTTCCGTGCCGGTCAGGTAATGAAGTGGATTCACCACTTTGGCGTCGACGATTTCGACGCCATGACGAACGTCAGCAAAGCCCTGCGCGACAAGCTCAAGGCCATTGCTGAGGTGCGTGGTCCCGAGGTTGTCAGCGAGGACATCTCCAGCGACGGCACCCGTAAGTGGGTGGTGCGCGTGGCGTCCGGCAGTTGCGTCGAGACCGTCTACATTCCCCAGGGCAAACGTGGCACTTTGTGCGTTTCGTCCCAGGCAGGCTGTGCCCTGGACTGCAGTTTCTGCTCCACCGGCAAGCAAGGCTTCAATAGCAACCTCACCGCCGCCGAAGTCATCGGCCAGGTGTGGATTGCCAACAAATCCTTTGGCAGCGTCCCGGCGACCGTCGACCGTGCCATCACCAACGTGGTGATGATGGGCATGGGTGAGCCGCTGCTGAACTTCGATAACGTCATCGCCGCCATGCACCTGATGATGGACGATCTGGGCTACGGCATCTCCAAGCGCCGTGTGACCCTGTCGACCTCCGGCGTGGTGCCGATGATCGATGAGCTGTCCAAGCACATCGACGTCTCTCTGGCGTTGTCGCTGCACGCACCCAATGACGCATTGCGTAACCAATTGGTGCCGATCAACAAGAAGTATCCGCTTAAGATGCTGCTCGAATCTTGCCAGCGCTACATGTCGTCCCTGGGCGAAAAGCGCGTGCTGACCATCGAGTACACCTTGCTCAAGGACATCAACGACAAGGTCGAACACGCGGTCGAGATGATCGAGCTGCTCAAGCACATCCCGTGCAAGATCAACCTGATTCCGTTCAACCCGTTTCCCCATTCTGGCTACGAGCGGCCGAGCAACAACGCCATCCGCCGTTTCCAGGATCAACTGCACCATGCCGGTTTCAATGTCACCGTACGCACCACCCGTGGTGAAGACATCGACGCCGCTTGTGGCCAATTGGTAGGACAGGTGCTGGATCGCACCCGTCGCAGCGAGCGTTATATCGCCGTGCGCGAATTGAGCGCCACCGACGATATGCCGCAAAGCGCTGTGAATCGAACCTGAGAGAGGATCTCTATGCCCTTGCGCCTTGCGCTGCTTCTGCTTGTTACCGGCCTCGCCGCCGGTTGTGTTTCATCGGGACATGACAGCCCTTTGCAAACCGGTAAAGGTCGTGATGAGGCACGGGTGGCCTATGTGCAATTGGGCTTGGGTTACCTGCAGCAAGGCATGAGCGAGCAGGCCAAGGTGCCGTTGAAAAAGGCCCTGGAGCTCGACAATGACGATGCGCACGCCAATGCCGCACTGGCCCTGGTGTTCCAGGCCCAGGCCGAGCCTGAACTGGCCGATCGGTATTTCAACAAAGCCCTGGCCGCCCGACCTGCCGACCCGCGGCTGCTGAATAATTACGGCAGCTTCCTGTTCGAGCAGAAACGTTATGACCAGGCAGCCCTTTATTTCCAGCAAGCCAGCGCCGATACCCTCTATCCTGAGCGTTCGCGGGTGTTCGAGAACCTCGGAGTGACCTCGATACGCCTCGGCCAGCGCGACAGCGCACGCCAGCAACTGGAAAAAGCCCTGCACTTGAACGGACACCAGCCACGCGCGTTGCTCGAAATGGCTGAGTTGTCCTACGAAGACAGGCATTATGTGCCGGCACGTGACTATTACGAACGTTTTAGCCTGCTTAGCGGGCAAAATGCACGTAGTCTATTGCTCGGTGTGCGCCTAGCGACGGTTCATGAAGAACGCGACGCGGCCGCACGTTTTGGCCAGCAACTCGAACGACTCTATCCCGGTACGCCGGAATATCAGCAATACCTGTCGGAGCAATGATGAAAGCGGCGCACCCGGAAGTTGTAGCAGCTAATCGCGTAAACCCAGGCGACACTTTGCGTCAGGCCCGCGAAAGCAATGGTTGGTCGCTGGCGGAAGTGGCCCTCAAGCTCAATTTGACCACCACATCCCTGGGCAACCTGGAAGCCGGCGCGTTCGACAAGCTGCCTGGGCATACTTTTGCCCGCGGCTATATCCGCGCCTACGCGAAGTTGTTGGGCATAGACCAGACCGTATTGGTCCAGGAATTCGACCAGTTCACCGGTACCGACTCCCAAGGCAGCAATGTCCATGGACTGGGTCGCATCGAAGAGCCGGTGCGGGTTTCCCACACCATCCTGCGGATTGTCAGCCTGTTGCTGCTGATCGCCGTGATCGGTGGCGGTTTTATCTGGTGGCAGGACCAGGCTTCCCAGCGCACCAAGGACATGACCAGCAACGCCATGGAGCACGTCGAAGTCGAAAGCGCCGACGGCACCACCCAGATTCATCCGCTGGATGAGCCAGAAGACCAGGCCGTTGCCGAAGGGCAGGCCGCACCGCAAGAGCCTGCCGCCGAACCGCCAGTCGCGGAAACGGCCCCAGCGGCCCCCGCGGCTGTACCGGCTCCGACCGTGCCGAGTACTGCGGCAGCCCCGGTCGCCCAGTCCCATGCACCGGCCGCTCCCGTCCAGGCGCCGGCGACTGTCGCACCCGCCGCCCCGGCAACCTCCACCATTTCGCCACCCACCACCCCAGTGTTGATCGCCGGTGACGGGCACGTTCAGATTACCTTCGTCGCCGACTGCTGGACGCAAGTCAGTGACGGCAACGGCAAAGTGCTGTTCAGCGGCCTGAAGCGCAAGGGCGATACCCTCGACCAGGGCGGCAAACCTCCTTTGACGCTGCGTCTGGGTTATGCCCGTGGCGCGCAAGTGGTCTACAACGGCCAGCCTGTGGACGTGGCGCCGTTCACCAGTGGCGAGACCGCTCGCCTGAAGTTGGGACAATAGTCATGCACGGCGAATCTCCAATCAAACGTCGCGTATCGCGCAAGATCTGGGTCGGCTCGGTGCCGGTGGGCGGCGACGCCCCCATCGCAGTGCAGAGCATGACCAACAGCGACACCAACGATGTCGCCGCCACCGTCGCCCAGATCAACCGTCTGGAAGCGGCCGGCGTCGACATCGTGCGGGTATCCGTGCCGGACATGGATGCCGCCGAGGCCTTCGGTCGCATCAAGCAACTGGTCAAGGTGCCGCTGGTTGCTGACATTCACTTCGACTACAGGATTGCATTGCGCGTGGCCGAACTGGGTGTCGACTGCCTGCGTATCAACCCGGGCAACATCGGTCGCGAAGACCGTGTGCGCGCCGTGGTGGATGCGGCCCGTGATCGCGGGATTCCGATCCGTATCGGCGTCAACGCCGGTTCCCTGGAAAAAGACCTGCAAAAGAAATACGGCGAGCCGACACCGGCGGCGCTGGTCGAGTCTGCGCTGCGCCACGTCGAGCACCTTGAGCGCCTGAATTTCCAGGACTTCAAGGTCAGCGTAAAGGCCTCCGACGTGTTCATGGCCGTTGAAGCCTACCGCCTGTTGGCCAAGGAAATCGTGCAACCGCTGCACCTGGGTATCACTGAAGCTGGCGGTTTACGTTCAGGCACAGTGAAATCTGCGGTGGGTCTCGGTATGCTGCTCGCCGAAGGGATTGGCGATACTATCCGCATCTCCCTGGCGGCAGACCCGGTCGAGGAAGTGAAAGTCGGTTACGACATTCTCAAATCCCTGCATTTGCGTTCCCGTGGCATCAACTTCATTGCCTGCCCGAGCTGCTCGCGGCAGAACTTCGACGTGGTGAAAACCATGAACGAACTGGAAGGACGCCTCGAAGACCTGCTGGTGCCGCTGGATGTCGCGGTGATCGGTTGCGTGGTCAACGGCCCGGGTGAAGCCAAAGAGGCGCACATCGGCTTGACCGGTGGTACACCGAACCTGATCTACATCGATGGCAAGCCGTCGCAGAAGTTGACGAATGACAATCTGGTGGATGAGCTCGAAAGACTGATCCGCGAGAAAGCGGCCGAGAAGGTCGCCTCTGACGCAGCGCTTATCGCGCGCGGCTAAGAACGAATTTAAGGATTTGATGTGAGCAAGTCTCTGCAAGCCATTCGTGGCATGAACGACATCCTGCCTGAGCAGACGCCGCTGTGGCGCTACTTCGAGGGCACTGTCGCGCGCCTGCTGGATAACTACGGTTACAAGCAGATCCGTATGCCGATCGTTGAGTTCACCGAGCTGTTCAAGCGCTCCATTGGTGAAGTGACCGACATCGTTGAAAAAGAGATGTACACCTTTGAAGATCGCAACGGCGACTCCCTGACCCTGCGTCCGGAAGGCACTGCCGCGTGCGTGCGCGCCGTTCTCGAGCATGGCCTCACCGGTGGCGGCCAGCCGCAGAAGTTGTGGTACATCGGCCCGATGTTCCGTCACGAGCGCCCACAGAAAGGCCGTTATCGCCAGTTCCACCAGATCGGCCTGGAAGTGTTCAACCTCGACGGTCCAGACATCGACGCCGAGCTGATTGTGCTGACCTGGCGCCTGTGGGGCCTGTTGGGCATCCGCGACGCGGTCAAGCTTGAGCTCAACAGCCTGGGCACCAGCGAATCCCGGGGCCGCTACCGCGTCGCCCTGGTCGAGTACCTGTCTGCCCACTTGGACAAGTTGGACGAAGACAGCCAGCGCCGTCTGAAAACCAACCCGCTGCGCGTCCTCGATACCAAGAACGCCGACACCCAGGCCGTGCTGGTCAATGCGCCGAAAATGGCCGACTACCTGGACGACGAATCCCGCACCCACTTCGAGGGGCTCAAGGCGCGCCTGGAGGCCGCCGGGATTCCTTACGTGATCAACCCGAAACTGGTGCGCGGCCTCGATTACTACAGCAAGACCGTGTTCGAGTGGGTCACCGACAAACTTGGCGCCCAGGGCACCGTGTGCGCCGGTGGCCGTTACGACGGCCTGGTCGAGCAGATGGGCGGCAAGCCGACCCCCGGCGTGGGTTTTGCCATGGGCATCGAGCGGTTGATCCTGCTGCTGGAAACCCTGGAGCAGGTGCCGGAAGAAATCTCCCGTCAGGTTGACGTGTACCTGTGCGCCTTTGGCGAGGCCGCGGAACTGGCAGCCCTGGCCCTCAGCGAAGAAGTACGCGACCAACTGCCGAACCTGCGCCTGCAGATCAACGCCGGCGCCGGCAGCTTCAAGAGCCAGTTCAAGAAGGCTGACAAGAGCGGTGCGCTGTATGCGCTGATCCTCGGCGATGACGAGCTGGCCCAGCAAGTGATAGGTTTCAAACCCCTGCGTGGCCAGGGCGAGCAACAGAACATTGCCTTTGATGCGCTCGCTGCGCACTTGGCCACCTGCGTCGTGCAGGGTTGAAGCTGTCGAACAGCCGAATTTAGCGATTAAGGAGTGTTGGGGTGTCGAGTACTGATGATGAGCAACTGGCCGAGTTCAAGGACTGGTGGCAGCGTAACGGCAAGCCCCTGGTTACTGGCGGTCTGCTGGCTTTAGTGGTGGTGTTCGGCTGGCAAGCCTGGACCAAGTATCAGGCCAACCAGTCCCAAGGCGCCTCGATCGTTTATCAGCAATTGCTGGAAACCACCCTGACGCCGGACGGCAAGCCCGACCCTGCGCGGGTTGCCGACCTGGCCGCCAAGCTGAAGAATGAATTCGGTGGTAGCACCTACGCCCAATATGGCAGCCTGTTCGTCGCGAAAGTCGCGGTCGATACCGGCAAGCTGGATGACGCCGCCGCCGAACTGAAGGCTATCGTCGACAAACCGACCAACCCGACCCTGGGTGAAATCGCACGTCAGCGCCTGGCTCAGGTATTGGCGGCACAGAATAAGGCCGACGACGCACTCAAACTGCTCGACGGCGATGCTGACAAGGCATTTGTAGCCACTCGCGAAGAGCTCAAGGGTGACCTGTTGGTCCAATTGGGTCGTACCGACGAAGCCAATGCTGCGTACCAAAAAGCCAAGGCGGCGCTGTCTGATGAAGCGGCGGTCGGTGGCTTACAAATCAAGCTGGACGACTTGGCCAAAGGGGATGCGTGACGTGATCCGTTGGAAACATGCAGCATTGCTGGCTCTGGCCGTTCTGGCCGCGGGTTGCAGCAGCAACAGTAAAAAAGAATTGCCTCCGGCCGAGCTGACAAGCTTCAAGGAAGAAGTGGTCCTGCAAAAGCAGTGGAGCCGCTCCATCGGTGATGGGCAGGGCGAGACCTACAACATGTTGGTACCGGCAATCGACGGTGACAACATTGTGGCCGCTGACGTGACCGGCGAGGTGGTTTCCATGGATCGCATGAACGGCGACGTGAAGTGGAAGAAAGACCTCGAATTGCCTGTATCCGGCGCCGTCGGCGTGGGTTACGGCATGGTTATGCTCGGCACGCTCAAGGGCGAAGTCGTGGCGCTGGATTCGAGCACCGGTGAAGAGAAATGGCGCGCTCGCGTGACCAGTGAAGTCCTCGCACCGCCTGCCACCAACGGCGATATCGTCGTGGTGCAGACCCAGGACGACCGTGTGATCGGCCTTGACGCCAGCACTGGCGAACAGCGCTGGTTGTACGACAGCACCCCGGCAGTGTTGACGCTGCGTGGTACCAGCGGTCCGATTGTGACCAATAATCTGGCCGTTGCGGGCTTGTCGACCGGTAAAGTGGTCGCGCTGGATACCAAGAACGGCGTGCCGGTCTGGGAAACTCGCGTAGCCATCCCGCAAGGTCGTTCCGAGCTGGATCGCGTGGTGGATATCGACGGTGGCTTGCTGCTGTCGGGTGAAACCCTCTACGTCGCCACTTACCAGGGCCGCGTTGCCGCACTGGATCTGCAGAGCGGTCGCGTCAACTGGCAGCGTGATGCTTCCAGCTACGCCGGTGTCGCCCAAGGGTTCGGCAGCGTCTACGTCAGCCTGGCGTCCGGCACTGTTGAAAGTGTCGACGAGCGTTCCACCACTGCGCTGTGGAGCAACGACTCCCTGGCTCGCCGTCAGCTATCGGCTCCGGAAGTGTTCTCCAGCTATGTTGCGGTCGGTGACTTCGAAGGCTACCTGCACCTGCTGAGCCAGGTGGACGGTCGCTTTGTCGGTCGCGAGCGCATCGACAGCGATGGCCTGCGTGCACGTCCGCTGGTGGTGGGTAACATGCTTTATGTGTATGGCAACAGCGGCAAGTTGGAAGCCCTGACCATCAAGTAAAGGTTTGACTATGCTTGGGGTCATCCCCAGGCGGCCCTGCTTCATTGCTTAATGTAGGAGCGAGCTTGCTCGCGAAGGACGTCAACGCTAACGCGGGTTTCTGGATGAACGCGGCGTCCTTGGGTTTTTCGCGAGCAAGCTCGCGCCTACAAGACTCAGTGTCGGGCAGGGTATGTGGCATTCAAATGCCGCCCCGAGCACCAGCCGCTGCCCTGCAGCGGCTTTTGTATTTTCTGAAATAACGAAGTGGAGAGCCGCATGGTTCCCGTAATCGCCCTGGTGGGCCGACCTAACGTCGGCAAGTCCACCTTGTTCAACCGCCTGACCAGGACTCGCGACGCCATCGTCGGCGACTTGTCCGGTCTGACCCGTGATCGCCAATACGGTGAGGCAAAGTGGCAAGGGCGCTCCTACATTATTGTCGACACCGGTGGTATCTCCGGTGACGAGCATGGCATGGACGAAAAGATGGCCGAGCAGTCGCTGCTGGCCATTGAAGAAGCCGATGTCGTGTTGTTCCTGGTGGACGCCCGTGCGGGCTACACCGCTGCTGACCAGATGATCGGCGAGCACCTGCGCAAGCGCAACAAGCGTTCCTACGTGGTCGCCAACAAGATCGACAACATCGATCCTGAAATGGCCCGCGCCGAATTCAGCCCGATGGGCCTGGGCGACGCGATCCCGATCGCCGGTGCCCACGGTCGCGGTATCACCCAGATGCTGGAAATCGCCCTGCGCGATTTCCCCAAGGATGACGCCGAGGAAGAAGAGGGCGAAGAAGAGGTCGTCGCCGAAGGTGAGGAAGCCAAGCGCATTCCAGGCCCGAGCGAAAAAGACGGTATCAAGATCGCCATCATCGGCCGTCCCAACGTTGGCAAGTCGACCCTGGTCAATCGCATGCTCGGTGAAGACCGGGTCATCGTCTACGACCAGCCCGGTACGACCCGCGACAGTATCTACATCCCGTTCGAGCGTAACGACGAGAAGTACACGCTGATCGACACCGCCGGTGTGCGCAAGCGCGGCAAGATCCACGAGGAAGTTGAAAAGTTCTCCGTGGTGAAAACCCTGCAGGCCATCAAAGACGCCAACGTGGTGATCTTCGTGATGGATGCCCGCGAAGGCGTGGTGGACCACGACCTCAACCTGCTGGGCTTTGCCCTGGAAGCCGGTCGGGCGCTGGTGATCGCGATCAACAAGTGGGACGGCATGACGCCGAGCGAGCGCGATTTCGTCAAGATCGAACTGCAGCGCCGTCTGTTCTTCGTCGAGTTCGCCGATATCCACTTTATCTCGGCCCTGCACGGCACCGGCGTGGGCAATCTCTATGCCTCCGTACAGAACTCGTTCAAGTCCGCGGTCACCCGCTGGCCGACCAACCGCCTGACCCAGATCCTGGAAGACGCCGTGGGCGAGCACGCGCCGCCGATGGTCAACAACCGCCGGATCAAACTGCGTTACGCCCACTTGGGTGGTGCCAACCCGCCGATTATCGTGATCCACGGTAACCAGATCGAGAAGGTGCCCAAGTCCTATGTGCGTTACCTGGAAAACACCTACCGCCGTGTCTTGAAACTGGTCGGCACGCCGATCCGGATCGAGTTCAAGGGTGGCGAGAACCCATACGAAGGCAACAAGAACACGCTGACGGACCGTCAGGTGAACAAGAAGCGTCGTTTGATGACTCACCACAAGAAGGCCGACAAGAAGCGCCGCGACAAACGCTGATTCCGACCTCGTAAAAAGGGCTCTTGATGAGCCCTTTTTTGTGCGTGATGGTTTGTGCCTTGACCCGATGCGGCAGGCAGCTTAAAACTTGGGGCTCACCTGCAGGGGCCATCGATGATCACCAGCAAGCTGCCGAATGTCGGCACAACCATTTTCACCACCATGTCACAACTCGCTGCCGAAACCGGCGCGCTCAATCTGTCCCAGGGTTTCCCCGACTTCAATGGCCCCCAGGCTTTGCTCGATGCGGTGGGCAAGCACGTTGCCAGCGGCCATAACCAATACGCGCCGATGACCGGCCTGCCGGCCCTGCGTCAGCAAGTGGCGGCGAAGATCGCTCGCAGCTACGGTGTAACGGTCAATCCCGACAGCGAGGTGACCATCACCCCTGGCGCCACTGCCGCGATCTTCTGCGCGATCCAGGCCGTGATTCGCAGTGGTGATGAGGTCATCGTGTTCGACCCGTGCTACGACAGCTACGAGCCTTCGGTCGAGCTGGCCGGTGGCCGCTGCGTGCATGTGCAACTGAGCCTGGACGGTTTTGCCCTGGACTTTGAAAAGATCCAGGCCGCGCTGTCGCCGCGCACGCGCATGATCATCCTCAACAGCCCACACAACCCCACCGGCGCACTGATCAGCCGCGCCGAGCTGGACCTGTTGGCGGCCTTGATCCGCGGCCGCGATATCTATCTGGTCAGTGACGAGGTCTATGAACACCTGGTGTTCGACGGTGTACCCCATGTCAGTGTGCTGGCCCATGAAGAACTCTATCAGCGCGCCTTCGTGGTCAGCTCCTTTGGCAAGACCTACCACGTGACCGGCTGGAAGACCGGCTACGTGGTCGCACCGCCGGCCCTGACGGCTGAACTGCGCAAGGTGCACCAATACGTGAACTTCTGCGGCGTCACCCCGTTGCAGTTCGCATTGGCCGACTTTATGGCCGAACACCCGGAACACATCGACGAGTTACCAGCCTTCTACCAGGCCAAGCGCGATCTGTTCTGCGACCTGCTGGCACCGTCGCGTTTCAGCTTTACCCGCGTCACCGGCACTTACTTCCAGTTGGTGGACTACTCTCAGATCCGCCCAGACCTTGATGACGTCGCCATGTCCCTGTGGATGACCCGTGAACACGGTGTCGCGACCATCCCTGTGTCGGTGTTCTACCGGAACCCACCCCAAGGCCAGCGCCTGGTGCGCCTGTGCTTTGCCAAACGTGAGGAGACGCTGCAACAGGCAGCCGAAAAACTATGCGTGATCTGACTGCATTGCCGAACCTGAACATCGCCCTGGTCCAGACCACCCTGGTGTGGCACGACCGCCAGGCCAACCTCGATCATTTTGAACTGTTGCTGGAGCAGGCCCGGGGCGCTGACCTGATCATACTGCCGGAGATGTTCACCACCGGTTTCTCCATGGAATCGGCAACTCTCGCCGAGCCGGAAAACGGTCCGACCCAGCGCTGGTTGCAAGCCCAGGCGGCGAAGTACGGTGCGGTGATCACCGGCAGTGTGATCATCCAGGCCGCCGACGGCAGCCACCGCAACCGCCTGCTGTGGGTGCGGCCGGATGGCGAGGTGCTGCATTACGACAAGCGCCACCTGTTCCGCATGGCGGGCGAGCACGAGTACTACACCCCCGGCGAGCGCCAGGTGCAGTTTGAGTTGAAGGGCTGGCGCATTCGTCCGTTGATTTGCTATGACCTGCGCTTCCCTGTGTGGAGCCGTGATGCCCAGGACACTGACCTGTTGCTCTACACCGCCAACTGGCCGGGTGCTCGGCGTCAGCATTGGAACCGCTTGTTGCCGGCGCGGGCGATCGAGAACCTGTGTTATGTGGCGGCGGTGAATCGGGTGGGCACGGATGGCAAGGGCTTTGTCTATACCGGGGATAGCCAGGTGCTCGATTTCCAGGGTGAGAGCCTGCTGAGTGCGGGGGAGGCGGACGGGGTGTTTCAGGTGTGCCTGGACGCGGCGGAGCTGGCGGCGTATCGCACGCGGTTTCCGGCGAATTTGGATGCCGATACTTTCCAGTTTGTCTGATGGATTTTTGTGGTTGGGAATATCGCTATCGGGAGCAAGCCCCCTCCCACATTTTTGATCTTTGAATACATTCAAATGTGGGAGGGGGCTTGCTCCCGATGGGGCCAGACCAATCACCATACACCTCAAATAAAAAGGCCCCTGGATTCTCATCCAGGAGCCTTTTGTATTACGGCGTTACGCTTACGCCGCTTTCGCTTCCAACTGGCTCAGCGAGCGGTTCAGCGCGCTGAACAGGGCCTTGAAGCTGGCGGTGGTGATGTTTTCATCGATGCCCACGCCATGCACCGGACGTTCGCCGTTCACTCGCAGCTCGATGTAGGCCGCCGCCTTGGCATTGGTGCCCGCGCCGATGGCGTGTTCGTTGTAGTCCATGATCTCGACCGCCACCGGCAGGCCGGCCACCAGGGCTTCCAGTGCGCCGTTGCCTTTACCTTTCCAGTGCAGGTTGGTTTCGCCCTGGCCTTTGCCCGAGACTTCCACTTCGACAAAGCTGTTGCCGTTTTCTTCCTGCAGGCGATGGCTGACCAGCGCGTACGGAGTGTTGGCTTGCAGGTATTCACGCTGCAGCAAGGCGTAGATCTGCGCGGCGGTCATCTCCAGGCCCACGCGGTCGGTTTCGGCCTGGACTACCTGGCTGAATTCGATCTGCATGCGGCGCGGCAAGCTGATGTCGTATTCCTGCTCCAGCAGGTAGGCGATACCGCCTTTGCCCGACTGGCTGTTCACGCGGATCACCGCTTCGTAGCTGCGACCGATATCGGCCGGGTCGATCGGCAAGTACGGCACTTCCCACAGTGCGTCGGGTTTCTGCTGGGCGAAGCCCTTGCGGATCGCGTCCTGGTGGGAGCCGGAGAACGCGGTGTGTACCAGGTCGCCGACGTACGGGTGACGTGGGTGCACCTGGATCTGGTTGCACTCCTCGACGACTTTGCGCACGCCGTCGATGTCGGAGAAGTCCAGCTCAGGGTTCACGCCCTGGGTGTAGAGGTTCAGTGCGACGGTCACCAGGTCGACGTTACCGGTACGCTCGCCGTTGCCGAACAGGCAGCCTTCGACGCGATCCGCGCCGGCCATCAGGCCCAGCTCGGTGGCCGCGACGCCGGTGCCACGGTCGTTGTGGGTGTGCAGGCTGATGATCACGCTGTCGCGACGGTTGATATGGCGACCGAACCACTCGATCTGGTCGGCATAAATGTTCGGGGTGGCGCACTCAACGGTGGCAGGCAGGTTGAGGATCACCTTGTGCTCAGGCGTCGGGTTCCACACCTCGATCACCGCGTCACACACTTCCTTGGCGAACTCCAGCTCGGTCGCGCTGAACGTCTCCGGGGAATATTCGAAGGTCCACTGGGTTTCCGGCTGCTGGGCGGCGTATTTGACGAACAGCTTGGCCGCGTTGACCGCGATGGCCTTGACGCCTTCCTTGTCCTGATTGAACACGATACGGCGGAAGGACGGCGAGGTGGCGTTGTACAGGTGCACGATGGCCTTTTTGGCGCCGCGCAGGGATTCGAAGGTGCGTGCGATCAAGTCTTCACGGCCCTGGGTCAGCACCTGGATGGTGGTGTCCTCGGGGATGTGGTTGTCTTCGATCAGGGTGCGCACGAAGTCGAAGTCGGTTTGCGAGGCGGCCGGGAACGAGGCTTCGATTTCCTTCACGCCGACGGCGACCAGGGTCTTCCAGAAACGCAGTTTTTTCACCGCATCCATGGGTTCGATCAGCGACTGGTTGCCATCGCGCAGGTCGGAGCTGCACCAGATCGGCGCGCTGGTGATGGTTTTCGACGGCCAGGTGCGGTCCGGGATATCGATGGTCGGGAACGCGCGGTACTTCGAAGACGGGTCTTTGAGCATGCTCATCGGGAAATCCTTTGTTGTAGGGGCCGAAAAAAGGCGGCCTGCCGTAGAACTGTTATTGGGTATGAAGCGGGGGACGAGGCAGATCGATTCAGCCTGGCAGTCGTGCGCTGACGAGGCACAGGCTGCGGTGCTGGCGGAGCTGAATGAGGGTGTGAGATGTTTTCATAAGCTCAACCCTAACCGCCGGGGTGAAAGATGGCAAGTAGTCGAGAAAAATTGAGATAAGTTCTGCTATTTGCGGTGGAGACGAGATTTTATGGTGGGTATATGTCGATGGGCTTGTTTTAATTGCGCGCCAGTTATCCGGCGCGCAATCGCGGTCATCAAGGCTGGAACGCGCCGATGAAGATCGCCGGGTCCACGCGGGCGTCGTTGAGGCTGACGTTCCAGTGCATGTGCGGTCCGGTCGCGCGGCCCGTCGAGCCGACCTTGCCCACCACCGCCCCGCGCGCCAGTTGCTGGCCCACGGTTACGTCGATCTTCGACATATGGCAGAACATGCTGATAAAGCCCTGGCCATGGTCGACGAACACGGTGTTGCCGTTGAAGAAGTAGTTACCGACCAGGATCACCTTGCCATTCGCCGGCGTCTTGATCGGCGTGCCCGCCGGTACGGCAAAGTCCAGGCCCGAATGGGGATTGCGCTCTTCACCGTTGAAGAAGCGGCGCACACCGAACTTGCTCGACAGCGGCCCGTTCACGGGTTTGTCCAGCACCAGGTTGCTCGGCAGGTTCGGGCTGAAGCTGCGGTAAGCCTTGATCTGCACCGCCAGCTCCGCCTCGATGCGCTTGAGCTGTGCCGGCGCCGGGTTGACCTGGCTTTTGTTCTTCAAGGTGATGCGCTGTTCCGGGTATTGCTTGTACCCGACGATAAACGGCAGGCTGCGTCCGCCGCTGCTGATGCGCTCGTTGCCCGGCTTGAGGGTCAGCGGAATGCCGACGATCGCCAGCCAGTTGTCCTGCTCTTTCACCACCAGCACCGGCTTGCCTTGGTAGGTGGCTTTCGGCGCCGTGGCAGAAGGGCCCAGTTCGACCACGGCCACACCGCCCGGTACCGGTTTGTTCAGGGTGCGGGTGATGTAGCTGTCGGCGTGGGCGTTAACGGCGAGGCACAGCAGCATCAACACACTAAAGAGACGGGGCATCGATCAATCCAATAACGAAAGGGTGACGGGTGTCAGGTGGTTATCTTCCACTCGCACTTGCAATTGGCCTTCACCGAGGCGCGCGGTCAGGCGTTGGCCGGTGTGGGTTTGCGCGGCGTTGCGAATGGCCTGGCCGCGCTCGTCCAGCAGGATGCTGTAGCCACGGCCCAGCGTGGCCAGGGGGCTGACCACCTGTAGCGTCTGCACCTGGCTTTGCAGTTGCAGGCGGCGCGCCTTGAGGCCTTCGCGCATGGCGCGGGGCAGGCGTTCGGCAAGGCTGTCCAGGCGCTGGCGCAACAGGGCCAGTTGGCGACCGGGGTGTTGGCCGGCGAGGCGGGTTTCCAGGCGGATCAAGCGTTCGCGCCGGGTGTTGAGGCTGCGCTCGAAGGCGCGGCGCAGGCGCATGTCCAGGTCATCCAGGCGTTGGGCCTGCTGGCGCAGACGCTCGCCAGGGTGGCGCAGGCGGCGGGCCATGCCTTCCAGGCGCAGGCGGTCGTGGCTCAGGCGATTGCGCATCAGCATCACCAGGCGGCGATGCAGGCTCTCGACCTGGCGCACCAGGTTGCTGGCGTCCGGTGCGAGCAATTCGGCCGCAGCGGAAGGGGTGGGCGCGCGGACGTCGGCGACGAAATCGCAGATGGACACATCGGTCTCATGCCCCACGGCACTGACGATCGGCGTGACGCAGGCGTCCACCGCACGGGCCACGGCTTCTTCGTTGAAGCACCAGAGGTCTTCCAGCGAACCGCCGCCACGGGCGAGGATCAGCGCGTCGAAGCCACGAGCATCCGCCAGCTTCAGCGCCCGCACAATCTGCGGGATCGCTTCGCGGCCTTGCACGGCGGTGGGGATCAGCGTCAATTGCACCTGCGGCGCACGGCGGCGGAACACGCTGATGATGTCGCGGATCACCGCACCGGTGGGCGAGCTGATGATGCCGATGCGTTGCGGATGGGCCGGCAGCGGCACCTTGCGCTCGGCACTGAACAGGCCCTCGGCGCTGAGCTTTTCCTTCAAGGCATCAAAGGCCAGGCGCAACGCGCCGTCGCCGGCCGGCTCCACGGTGTCGAGGATCAACTGGTAGTCGCCACGGCCCTCGAACAGCGAGACCTTGCCACGCACTTTCACGGCAAGGCCGTCTTTCAAAGCCTGGCGCACCCGCGCGGCGTTGTTGCGAAACAACGCGCAACGCACCTGGGCGCCGCTGTCCTTGAGGGTGAAATACACGTGACCGGAGGCCGGGCGGGCGAGGTTGGAGATCTCGCCTTCGACCCAGATATTGGTGAACACGTCTTCTAGCAGCACCCGCGCACGGCCGTTGAGTTGGCTGACAGTCAGGACTTCGCGGTCCAGGCCCAGGCGGGCGAACGGATCTTTAATCATGGCGAGGGATCTTTAATCATGGGCGGCAGTTTATAGGCATTCGCGCAAGGTTTGACAGAATTGCTCCACCAGCGCGCTTGGCACCTGCGCGCAGGCCAGGGCCACGGTACTTAGGCAGTCCGGGTCGGCCAGGGGCAAAAAGTGCAGATTCGCGGGGGCGATGTCCTGCATGGACTTTGGTAACAAGGCAATACCGAAGCCGGCCTGGATCAACTGCAATTGCGTGGTCTTGCGCGACATCACTCGTGCAGCCTTGGGGAAAAATCCGGCGCGCATGCACAACTCCGCTGACAGATAACTCAGGCCGCCACGCTGGGGATGGGGGATCGAGATAAACGCCTCGTCCTTGAGCCTTGCCAGTTCCACCGGCGTGTCGCTGCGGGCCAGCGCATGCTTCGGTGGCACCGCCAGCAACAGTCGCTCGCTATATAAAGGCTGCACGCGCACGCCTTCGCGCTGGCGCAACACCGGCAGACGCAACAGGCCGACATCCAGGCGCCCGTCGGCGATGTCCTCCAGTTGGGCTTCGGAGGACAGTTTGACGATATCCATCGATACGCCGGGGCAACGCGCCAGCCAGGTGCTGATGCCGCGCAGCAACGGGCCGCTCATCGGTACGGTGCTCGAATGACTCAAGCGTAGGGTGCCGACTTGGCCGTTACCCACTTGCGTCGCCATTTCGCTGGCCTTGTGCAGTTCACTCAGCAGGTTGCGCGCCCGTGGGTAAAAGGCTTCGCCGGCGGCCGTCAACCTTGGCTGGCGGGCGGTGCGCTCGAACAATGGGGTTTGCAGTTGGGTTTCCAGTTCCTTGATCTGTCGGCTCAGGGCCGATTGCGCGACAAACAGGCGCTCGGCGGCGGCACTGAAGCTGCCGCTGTCGGCGATTTCGACGAAGTAGCGCAGTTGGCGGGTAGAAATCACGCGTCATGCCTTTTCGAGATAGGTGGAGGGCTTTGAAGATATTAGTCGCAACCCTCGCCGATGGCTAAAGTGATGGCCATCTCTATACAAGGAATTATCCATGGACCCGGTTGAGTTGATGAGTCAGTGGTCGTTTGGCGGTGTGGATTGGCTGGTGATCGGCCTGGGTGTCGTCGTGGCTTACGTGGTGTTCGGCATCGCCGGCTTTGGTACGGCGCTGGTGGCCGGGCCGGTGCTGATCCTGTTTATGCCGTTGTCGAAGATCATCCCGCTGCTGGTGCTGCTGGATTTTGTCGCAGCATTTGGCAACCTCCTGCAATCGCGACGGGATGTGGACAAGCCGGAGCTGTTGCGACTGCTGCCGTGCATGGCGATCGGCTGCACCCTGGGCGTGGTGTTTTTGCTCAACCTGCATTCGGACCTGCTGCTGTTGTTGATGGGGCTGTTCATCAGTGCCTACGCGATTTACACCTTGGCGGTGAAGGCCCGGCCAGCGCAGTTGGCGGCGGGCTGGTCGATTCCCATGGGCACCGTCGGTGGTTTGTTTGGTGCGTTGTTCGGCAGCGGCGGCTTTTTATATGCGATCTACCTCAACAGCCGCTTGCCCAAGGAGGCGGCGCGGGCCACCCAAAGTGCGCTGATCAGTTGCAGCACGGTGGTGCGCCTGAGCCTGTTTCTGATTGCCGGGGTGTATGCCGACGTGCCGTTGCTGCTGCTGGCGTTGTGCCTGCTGCCGGCGATGGCCCTGGGGCTTTGGTGCGGGCGCCGGTTGACGCTGCGCATGTCCCGCGAGGCTTTTGTGCGGTTGGTGACGTGGTTGGTGTTGGCCAGTGGCATTGCGTTGATCGGACGGTACTTGAGTACTTGACCTGATTTATTCAGGGATTAAGCTGCCAGCCTTCAGGGCCTCTTCGCGAGCAAGCCCGCTCCCATCGTTGAGCGCATTTATCCTGCAGGATCGCGGTCGAATGTGGGCGCGGGCTTGCTCGCGAAAGCGCCAGACGCTACACCGCAGGACTCTCAGGCCCCATGAATTCCCAAAGCATCCTTGTCCCGAAAATCTCCACCTTGCCGGTCCATGAACCCCGCGCCCGGGCGATCGTGCGCTGGCTGGTGCGCAAGAACATCGTCAAGGAAGAACTGACCACATGCGGGCGCACCGGCAATCGCATGGGCTATGCCCTGGCCGATGGTGCCCGCGCCGTGGTGCTGCACCCTGAGGCGTTGCCGTTCAACGAACCGGTCAACGGCCTTGAGATCATCTACAAGCGCTGCATCTATACACCGGCCAAGGGCTTTCTCGAAGAAGCCGGCTGCCCGGAATGCCTCAAGGAAGTCGGCGAAGCGCTGTTCGAAAGCCTGGAAGACTGGATGCCCGGCCACACCGACAACTTCACCTGCCCGCTGTGTGGGCATGAAGATGACATCAATGGGTTTCTGTTCCTGCAGGAATGCGGGTTTTCCAACCTCGGATTCATCTTCAACAACTGGGCAGAGGCGGGGTTCAAGCAGAGCTTTATCGACGAGTTTGCCGATTGGCTGGACCAGAAGATCAGTTGGGTCAAAGTCGAACTGTAGGCCGCCCATACGATTCACTGCAGGCGCTAGCTTGCTCGCGAAGAACGTCAACGATAACGAGGGCTGTCTGGTCATACGCGGGGCCTGTGCGTTCTTCGCGAGCAAGCTCGCTCCTACAGAAAAGCGTGGGGTTTTCCCCTTCTGTCAGTATTACCAAGTTTGTCAGAGTTTTACATTGAGACCTGAGGGGTGTCTGAGTATAATGGCGCGCTTCCATTTTCCCGCTCGGGAGCCCCCGCGATGCTGCGTATCAGCCAAGAAGCTCTGACATTCGACGACATTCTCCTAGTGCCCGGTTATTCCGAGGTGCTTCCTAACGAAGTCAGTCTCAAGACCCGCCTAACCCGTGGCATCGAGCTGAATATTCCCCTGGTTTCCGCTGCCATGGACACCGTCACCGAAGCCCGTCTGGCCATTGCCATGGCTCAGGAAGGCGGCATCGGTATCATCCACAAGAACATGACCGTCGAGCAGCAAGCTGCCGAAGTGCGCAAGGTCAAGCGTTACGAAGCCGGTGTGGTGAAAGATCCGATCACCATCGACGCCGACGCCACCGTACGCGATCTGTTCGAACTGACCCGCCTGCACAACATCTCCGGCGTTCCGGTGCTGCACGATGGCGACCTGGTCGGCATCGTCACCTCCCGTGACGTGCGTTTCGAGAACCGTCTTGAAGTCACCGTCCGCGAAGTGATGACGCCTAAAGAGCGTCTGGTCACGGTCAAGGAAGGCGCCGACAAGAACGATGTGCGCGAACTGCTGCACAAGCACCGCATTGAGCGCGTGCTGATCGTCGATGACAAATTCGCCCTCAAGGGCATGATGACCGTCAACGACATCGAAAAAGCCAAGGCTTACCCGCTGGCCAGCAAGGATGACCAAGGTCGTCTGCGCGTCGGCGCCGCCGTCGGTACCGGTAAAGACACCGGTGATCGCGTCGCGGCCCTGGTCGCGGCCGGTGTGGACGTGGTGGTGGTCGACACCGCCCACGGTCACTCCAAAGGCGTGATCGAGCGCGTGCGCTGGGTCAAACAGAATTTCCCTGAAGTGCAAGTGATCGGCGGCAACATCGCCACCGGCGCTGCCGCCAAGGCCCTGGCCGAAGCAGGCGCGGATGCGGTCAAGGTCGGTATCGGCCCTGGCTCGATCTGCACCACCCGTATCGTCGCCGGCGTGGGCGTGCCGCAAATCAGCGCCATCGCCAACGTCGCCGAGGCCCTTGAAGGCACGGGCGTGCCGTTGATCGCCGACGGCGGCATCCGCTTCTCCGGTGACCTGTCCAAGGCCATCGTCGCCGGTGCTTCCTGCGTGATGATGGGCTCGATGTTCGCCGGTACCGAAGAAGCGCCGGGCGAGATCGAACTGTTCCAGGGCCGTTCGTACAAGGCTTACCGCGGCATGGGTTCGCTGGGCGCCATGTCCCAGGCGCAAGGTTCCTCCGACCGTTACTTCCAGGACTCCTCGGCAGGCGCCGAGAAGCTCGTACCGGAAGGCATCGAAGGCCGTGTGCCGTACAAGGGCACCCTGAGCGCCATCATCCATCAACTGATGGGCGGCCTGCGTTCCTCGATGGGCTACACCGGCAGCGCCAACATCGACGAAATGCGCACCAAGCCAGAGTTCGTGCGGATCACCGGCGCCGGCATGGCCGAATCCCACGTTCACGACGTGCAGATCACCAAGGAAGCGCCAAACTACCGCGTAGGTTGAGGCTTCCAGCACATAGTTAAGTAACCGGGGCTGTCTTTTTCAGCCCCGAGTTGTTTCTGATTCATTAGACGAGACTGATCTCATGGCCCTCGACATTCACGCCCACCGCATCCTGATCCTCGATTTCGGTTCCCAGTACACCCAACTGATCGCTCGCCGCGTGCGTGAAATCGGCGTGTACTGCGAACTGCACCCGTTCGACATGGACGACGAAGCGATCCGCGAATTCGCACCGAAAGGCGTCATCCTCGCCGGTGGCCCGGAGTCCGTGCACGAAGCCGACAGCCCGCGTTGCCCGCAAGCCGTATTCGACCTGGGCGTGCCCGTCTTCGGTATCTGCTACGGCATGCAGACCATGGCCGAACAACTGGGCGGCAAGGTTGAAGGTTCCGAACTGCGTGAATTCGGTTACGCCCGTGTCGACGTGGTCGGCAAGAGCCGCCTGCTCGACGGCATCGAAGACCACGTCGACGCCGATGGCCTGTTCGGCCTCGACGTGTGGATGAGCCACGGTGACAAAGTCACCAAGATGCCGCAGGACTTCCACATCCTGGCCAGCACCCCGAGCTGCCCGATCGCCGGCATGTTCAACGATGATCGTCGCTACTACGGCGTGCAGTTCCACCCGGAAGTGACCCACACCAAGCAAGGCGGGCGCATCCTGTCGCGTTTCATCCTCGACATCTGCGGCTGTGAAGCCCTGTGGACCCCGTCGAAAATCGCTGAAGACGCCATCGCCCAGGTCCGTGCACAAGTCGGTACCGACAACGTGCTGCTCGGCCTGTCCGGTGGCGTTGACTCCTCCGTGGTTGCCGCGCTGCTGCACAAGGCCATCGGCGACCAGTTGACCTGCGTGTTCGTCGACAACGGCCTGCTGCGCCTGCACGAAGGCGAGCAAGTGATGGCCATGTTCGCCGAGAACATGGGCGTCAAGGTGATCCGCGCCAACGCTGAAGATCAGTTCTTGAACAACCTGGCCGGCGAGTCCGACCCGGAGAAAAAGCGCAAGATCATCGGCCGCACCTTCATCGACGTCTTCGATGCCCAGTCCAACAAACTGGACAACATCAAGTACCTCGCCCAGGGCACCATCTACCCCGACGTGATCGAGTCGGCCGGCGCCAAGAGCGGCAAGGCTCACGTGATCAAGTCCCACCACAACGTGGGTGGCCTGCCTGATGAAATGAACCTCAAGCTGGTCGAACCGCTGCGCGAGCTGTTCAAGGACGAAGTCCGCCGTCTGGGCCTGGAACTGGGCCTGCCGTACGACATGGTCTACCGCCACCCATTCCCGGGCCCGGGCCTGGGCGTGCGTATCCTCGGTGAAGTGAAGAAGGAATACGCCGACCTGCTGCGTCGCGCCGACCACATCTTCATCGAAGAACTGCGCAAGGCCGACTGGTACCACAAGGTCAGCCAGGCGTTCGTGGTGTTCCAACCGGTGAAATCCGTGGGCGTTGTAGGCGATGGCCGCCGTTACGCGTGGGTCGTGGCCCTGCGTGCCGTAGAGACCATCGACTTCATGACCGCCCGCTGGGCGCACCTGCCGTACGAACTGCTGGAAACTGTCAGCGGCCGCATCATCAATGAGATCGAAGGGATTTCGCGCGTGACGTATGACGTGTCGAGCAAGCCGCCGGCGACGATTGAGTGGGAATAAACACGGCACTTAGCCCGTGAAAAAAACCTGGCCGATGCCAGGTTTTTTTTCGTCCGCTCAACGCCTCAGCGCGGCAACCGGCTTTGCAGGCTCAGCCCGGTGTTGGTGATGGCTGAGGACAGTTGGTCCAGCGAGGGGAAGTGCACTTGGTGCACCAGTGGCCAGGTGGGGCGTTCGATGACGTAGCTGCCGTCGGCCAGGTGCGTGATGGGGGTCATGACGATGCCTTGGTCGCGGCTGCGGTGGAAGAGCGTGTAGGTGCCTTCGGTTTCGTCGATCAGGTACATGCCCTTGCGAAACAGCAGGCGCCGATTTTGCAGTTCAGTGCGTTGCACGGGCGGCGCTTCGACCTGTATGCGTAGGTCGGCGTGCAGTGTTTCAAAGGTATTGCTTATCCCTTCGCTCTGCATGACCGAGTCGTAATCGACCGGGGTGCCGGGGTCTATTCGTAGGTCGTTGCCTTGCCCTGGGTACACCTCCTCGATACGCAGCCCGATCCCGCCTTCCAATTCGCTGAGACCGGCCACTTCTCTGAACGTGTTGGTGCTGGCGGGCGCCGTCAGGATCAGCCATTTACCCCCTCCGTTGAGGGCTTGGTCGGTGCTGAAAAGGCTGTGGGCCAGGTAGTTCCTGGTCATTTGTTCGGTACGCGCGATGAGAGGGTCGGGGTATTTGTAGCGGGCGGCGCAGTCGAGAGCCTGGACGCGAATGCCGTGGCTCCTGGCGGTTTTGATCAGTTGCAGTTTGTTGAATTGCCCGGCGGGGTCGGTGCCCATTGCGTTCAAGCTGTCTTGCAGGTCTTCGGACATTACCCCGCTCTGGAAATAGTGATTCAGGTCGTCCTGGGCAAAGTCGTTGAGCAAGCGCTGCATGTACAGGGTTTTGACGCCTTTGCGCGCGAGCAGCGGTATGTTTTCCATGATCAGGCGCGTGCTGGTGATGCGGTCCAGGGTTTCGCCGATGACCAGGCCCGGCAGGGTTTCGGGCAGGCGTTCGATCAATTCGGCGAACGAGGTGGACGGTTCAAGCGCTGGAATACTCGGCCGCTGCGGCAAGCGTGGCCAAGACAGGTCTCGATAGAACGTTTTGGCGGCTTGCAGTAACTGGTCATGGGTGCGGCCGAAGTAGTGAGTAAAGCGGTCGACGTTCAGGAAGCGGGCCTCGATATGGGTTTCGAGGATGTCGAGCGCCCATTTCTTCAACGTGCGGCGTAGTGAGGGAGGGGTGTCGAACTGCGTGGTCACCCGGCTAATGGCGCTCGATGTCGAAGGCCCGGCAGTGGCCTTGGCTGCTTTGCTGGCATTGACCCCTCCGCCCTTCAGGCCTCTTGCGCCGGACAGGGGCTCCCATTGATCCATCGGGTTCACGCGTACCGGCACCGCGCCTGAGAAGCCGTTGGGGTTGGCCGGATCGACGATGGACCAGTGGCTCGGGCCGTTGAGGTTGTTTTCATAACGCACGTAGTAGGCCTGGTCGTTCATCATGATTGCGTGTTGAGGCAGGCCGTTCGAGGTTTTCAGGGTATAGACCTGGAAGAACTTTCCGGGCGTGGTATTGAGGGTTTCACCTTCAAGGATCAGGTTGGTCGCGTAGTGGGCCGGCACGTCGATTGGCTGCACGGGTTCCGGTGCAATCCTGTTCGGCTGTATATCGAGCGGCTTCGGGGCGTTCACGCAAACCTCGGCGACACTGTCCGAGGCCTCGGTGACATCCGGCAATACCCCATCGGCTTTCAGCAAGCTCAGGTTGAACAGGGTGTCGATGGCGCTGAAGACCGCGCCCTGCACGCCCGCGCGGCGTTCAGCCGGGGTTTTGCCGTTGATGGCCTGGTCGATATTGAGTCCCAGGTTGGCCGCGCTGGCGCCGATCACCACCAGGGCCACCGGCCCGCCGACCACGGCCATCGGACCGAAGACTTTACTGAAGGCGTTCAGGTAGCCGATCCACAATTTCTTGCGCAGATCGCCGTTGCTGTGCAGGCAGAAGTCAGCGTCATTCTGCATACGCGCCTTGCTGGACTGGGCCAGCCAGCTAAATGCATCGCCGTCGATGGACTGATCCGCCTGATTGATCAGGTGGTGATTCCATTGGCCCCAAGTCACGAACAGTTGATCGATACAGGCATTGAGCCCCTTGTCCACCCAGTCCGGCGGCAGCGTGCCGGTCAGGGCTTGGGCGGTGCGGTAAATCAGCAACGGCGTCACCAGCATCTGTTTCCAGGTCACGGCGTCGGTATCGTCCTGTTGGATTTGTGCCGAGAGGGGGAAGTGGGTCATGAACCGCGCCCGGTTTTGCGGGTGGTTGGTTTGGCACAGGAGCCAGAAGTGCAGGTCGGCCGGTGTGTCGAAGCAGTGGAAGGCCTGGGCGTCGCCGGGCACATAGAGGATTTGCCGATCGTCGCGGTCAATGATGCGCAGGATATCGCTGGCGACATGCCCGCCGATGTCCAGCGCCGCCAACCTCAGGCCGGTGGTGGCGGGCGCTTCGGCGTGTAGGTTGGGTAAGGTCGGTGGCCAGGTCAGGTCGCTGGCGACGGCGTTGATGACCGTCTGGAACTGCGCGGCGGTCAACTGTCCGTCCTGCCGGGCTTGCAGAGCGTTGGCGAGGAAGTTGACCTTGCACAGTGTGCGAAAGTCATCCTGATGGCTGCTCCAGAAACGGTGCATGCGCGTGGCATAACGGTCGCTGAAGTTGATGTCCCAAAAGTCGTTGAGCACCGCTCTGGCGGACAGGCGCACCTCGTTGTTGTGATCGAAAAGCCGCGCTTCGGGGCCTACGCTGTAGAAGCCGCCGTCACCGTCGAGCAGGTCGGCGTTGTCCTGGTCGTGCAGGCTGAAACGGTGAATAACCAGTTGCGGCAAGGTCATGGATTCCAGCGGCTTGTCGTTGTGAATCCAGCCGGTAAATGCGCGGCCATCGCTTTCGCCCGCCTTGAACCGGTGCCAGTACACCTGTTGCGGGTCCAGGCCGGCCAGATCATGTTTGGCGAGGATCTCGCGGGCCGTGTCGGTCGCCATCGCCTGCATGTTCGGGCACGTCTCGAGCACAACCGGCGCCAGGGCTTTGAGCTGGCGTTGGGCGGCGGGGGATGTATCGGTAATCGGCATGGGAATCTCCTGGGGCTAGGGAGAAAAAGCATGCCGGGGAGGGTGGGCGGCGAAGCGTTAGATAGTTAGCGTCGAACGATGTCGCAGAAGTGGAACGTGTCCAATGTATGTCGCGACTCGCTGTACTCGAACTGTCGCCCATTGTGTAAAAGCGTCTGGGTGGTCACCACGATCACATGGCTTTGCCCGTCCAGGTCCAGGTGCGCCTGGTCATCGTTATTGCAGAGCTGGGCTGCGATGGTGCGCTGGGCATAGTTGATCGGCAGTTGCAGGGGCTGCTCGAGAAACGCGTAGACCGACTGATCAGAGAGGTTGGGGTCCAGGCCTGGGATCAGGCTGGAGACGAAGTGATTGATGTCGAGGATCGCCCGTTTGCCGGCGATATATCGTATCCGTTTGATGCGAGTGATCAGCGTGCCGGGCTCGGCTTCGAGGTGTTGCAGCAACGGACCTTCGAGGGCGAAGTGGGTGAGTTCGACCACTTGGTTGCGTATGTCATTGTTCGGATCGGTGTGGGTTTCCTGGCCGTTGACGAGGCCGCTCAGTTGAAAGTCGAGCGGGGCAGGTGACAGCACGAAGGTGCCTTTGCCATGGATCTTTTGCGCAAACCCGCGCTCTTGCAATTGCTCGATGGCCCGGCGCACGGTGCCGCGGCTGGCCTGGTAGCGGTCGATCAATTGGGTTTCAGAAGGAAGGCGTGCGCCGCGTTGCAGGCGTTCGGTGGTGATGTTGGCAAGCAGGTCGTCATAGATCTGGCTGTATTTGCTCATGAGCATGGCCCTGTGGCGGGTGTGCTTTCTGGCAGGAACCTTGGCGGCGCAGGTGGTTGCGCGGGCTGCAGCGTCTACAACTGCGGGTTCTCTTCCGGCGGCTTGGTCTTGTTCACGCCCGGCACATGCAGCTTGCCTTCCACCACTTGGTTGCCTTCCAGTTGTGGCTGGGTCACCCACGTGAGGATGTCGTAGTAGCGTCGGATGTTCGCCACAAAGTGCACCGGTTCGCCGCCCCGTGCGTAGCCGTAGCGGGTCTTGCTGTACCACTGCTTCTGCGCCAGGCGCGGTAGCATTTTCTTCACGTCCAGCCACTTGTTCGGGTTCAGGCCGTCCTTCTTCGCCAGAATGCGCGCGTCGTCCAGGTGCCCGGTGCCCACGTTGTAGGCGGCCAGGGCGAACCAGGTGCGATCCGGCTCGGCGATGTCGTCGTCCAGCTCATCCTTGATCTTGGCCAGGTACTTCGCGCCGCCCATGATGCTTTGCCTGGCGTCCAGACGGTTGGACACGCCCATGGCCTGGGCGGTGTTCTGGGTCAGCATCATCAGGCCGCGCACGCCGGTCTTGGAAGTGACCGTCGGTTGCCAGAGTGATTCCTGGTAGCCGATGGCGGCCAGCAGGCGCCAGTCGACTTTTTCTTCCTTGGCGTAGGCCTTGAAGTGCTTCTCGTACTTGGGCAGGCGCTGCTGCAGGTGCTGGGCAAAGGTGTAGGCGCCCATGTAGCCGAGTACATCGACGTGCCCGTAGTAGCGATCTTTCAGACGCTGCAAGGTGCCGTTCTTGTCGACCTTGTCCAGGTAACTGTTGACCTCGTTGAGCAGGCTGTTGTCTTCGCCTGCGGCCACGGCCCAGCTCTGGTGGCTGGCGTTGCCAAGGTCGAACGCCACGCGCACGTTGGGGAAATACACCTGGTTCATCGCGACTTCGTTGGAGTCCACC
Source organism: Pseudomonas sp. MPB23 (assembly GCF_046605395.1). Classification (NCBI taxonomy): domain Bacteria; kingdom Pseudomonadati; phylum Pseudomonadota; class Gammaproteobacteria; order Pseudomonadales; family Pseudomonadaceae; genus Pseudomonas; species Pseudomonas sp. MPB23. The sequence continues at coordinate 2,106,299 of NZ_CP176771.1, forward strand.
AGGGTCAGGTCGATCTGGCCTTCATCGACCATGCGCAACAGATCGACCACCTCGACGGCGTCGGATTCTTCGTATTCGATCGCGGGATTCTGCTTTTTCAACTCCGCCAATTGTTCGGCGTGGGTGCTGCCCTTGAGCACCATGATCTTCTTGCCGGCCAGGTCCGCCGCGTTGGTGGGGCGCGACTGGCCGTTGCGGTAGATGATCTGCGGGGTCACTTCCAGGTACGGGTGGGAGAAACGTACCTGCTTGAGGCGTTGCTCGCTGCTGACCAGGCCGGCGGCAGCCAGGACCGGGCCGTTGGGTTTGCCCAACTGGCCGAACAGGTCGTCGAGGTTGTCGGCGGTCTCGATTTCCAGCTTCACGCCCAGGTCGTCGGCAAAACGCTTGACCAGTTCGTATTCGAAACCGGTTTCACCGTTGCGGTCCTGGAAATACGTGGCGGGGCTGTTCCGGGTAATCACCCGCAATACGCCATCCTCCTTGATTCGCTCGAGCGTGCTGGGTTTATCAACACAGGCGCTGAGCATCAGGAAGAGTCCGGTTGCGATGAGCCATCTGGCACATCGCGGGCGCAAAGCAGTTGGTGAGAACATCTGCGCAGTATACGCAAACGGCCCACGGCGCCATATCTCGACAGCGGGGGACTTGTCTGCTAGCGCCCGCCAAACTGGGCTGCAGCCCGCAGAAACGTGGCTTGGCGAACGATTGTGACGGTTAAAATAACTGCGCCCAATGCCTGGGATAACGCCCCGATACGGCGCAAACCGTGCCAACTGACGTCCGGCAGCGGCCACCCGTGCCGTTTCGGGTGCCGTTGACGATGGTTTACGCTAGAATGCACGGCCTCAAAGCACACCCCTTCCCGAGGCTGTCCCGAAGATGTTGATCCTGCGCGGCGCTCCTGCCCTTTCTGCCTTTCGCCACAGCAAACTCCTTGAGCAACTGAGCCAGAAGGTTCCAGCGGTTACAGGCTTGTATGCTGAATTTGCTCATTTCGCCGACGTGACCGGCGTCTTGACCGCCGACGAACAGCAAGTGCTGGCACGCCTTCTGAAGTACGGCCCAAGCGTTCCCGTTCAAGAGCCGACCGGCCGCTTGTTCCTGGTTCTGCCACGGTTCGGCACCATTTCGCCCTGGTCGAGCAAGGCCAGCGATATCGCCCGTAACTGCGGCCTGGAAAAAATCCAGCGCCTGGAACGCGGCATCGCCTTCTATGTCGCCGGGCAGTTCAGCGAGGCTGAGGCCGAGCTGATCGCCAGCAGCCTGCACGACCGCATGACCCAGATCATCGTCGGCCAATTGGAACAGGCCGTCGGCCTGTTCAGCCACGCCGCGCCCAAGCCGCTCACCGCGATCGACGTGCTCGGCGGTGGCCGCGCCGCCCTCGAGAAAGCCAACACCGAACTGGGCCTGGCCCTGGCCGAAGACGAGATCGACTACTTGGTCAACGCCTTCATCGGCTTGAAACGCAACCCCCACGACATCGAACTGATGATGTTCGCCCAGGCGAACTCCGAGCACTGCCGTCACAAGATCTTCAACGCCAGTTGGGACATCGACGGCGAAAGCCAGGAAAAAAGCCTGTTCGGCATGATCAAGAACACCTACGTGATGCACAGCGAAGGCGTTCTGTCGGCTTATAAGGACAACGCCTCGGTGATCGTCGGCAGCGTCGCCGGCCGTTTCTTCCCGGACCCTGAAACCCGCCAGTACGGCGCGGTGCAGGAGCCGGTGCACATCCTGATGAAAGTCGAGACCCACAACCACCCGACCGCGATTGCCCCGTTCCCGGGCGCAGCCACCGGTTCCGGCGGCGAGATCCGCGACGAAGGCGCCACCGGCCGTGGCGCCAAGCCCAAGGCGGGCCTGACCGGCTTCACCGTGTCGAACCTGCAGATCCCGGGCTTCGAACAGCCGTGGGAAGTGCCCTACGGCAAGCCTGAGCGCATCGTCACCGCGCTGGACATCATGATCGAAGGCCCGCTGGGCGGCGCCGCGTTCAACAACGAATTCGGCCGTCCGGCGCTGACCGGTTACTTCCGTACGTTCGAGCAGTCCATCACCACCCCGCGTGGCGACGAAGTGCGCGGCTACCACAAGCCGATCATGTTGGCCGGCGGCATGGGCAACATCCGTGAAGAACACGTCAAGAAAGGCGAGATCCTGGTCGGCTCCAAGCTGATCGTGCTCGGCGGCCCGGCGATGCTGATCGGCCTCGGCGGCGGCGCGGCCTCGTCCATGGCCACCGGCACCAGCTCGGCGGACCTGGACTTCGCTTCGGTACAGCGCGAAAACCCAGAGATGGAGCGTCGCTGCCAGGAAGTCATCGACCGTTGCTGGCAGTTGGGTGACAAGAACCCGATCAGCTTCATCCATGACGTCGGCGCCGGCGGTCTGTCCAACGCCTTCCCGGAACTGGTCAACGACGGCGACCGCGGTGGCCGTTTCGAACTGCGCAACATTCCAAACGACGAGCCGGGCATGGCCCCGCACGAAATCTGGAGCAACGAATCCCAGGAACGTTACGTGCTGGCCGTCGGTGCCGACGACTTCGCGCGCTTCCAGGCCATCTGCGAACGCGAGCGCTGCCCGTTTGCCGTGGTCGGCGAAGCCACTGCCGAACCGCAACTGACCGTTACCGACAGCCACTTCGGCAACAGCCCGGTGGACATGCCGCTCGAAGTGCTGCTGGGCAAAGCCCCGCGCATGCACCGCTCGGCGGTACGTGAAGCCGAACTGGGCGATGATTTCGACCCAAGCGCGCTCGACCTGGCCGACAGCATCGAACGCGTGCTGCATCACCCGGCCGTGGCGAGCAAAAGCTTCCTGATCACCATCGGCGACCGCACCATCACCGGCCTGGTGGCCCGTGACCAAATGGTCGGCCCATGGCAGGTACCGGTGGCCGACGTTGCCGTCACCGCCACCAGCTTCGACGTCTACACCGGTGAAGCCATGGCCATGGGCGAGCGCACGCCGCTGGCCCTGCTGGACGCCCCGGCGTCGGGCCGCATGGCCATCGGTGAAACCCTGACCAACATCGCTGCGTCGCGCATCGGTAAATTGTCCGACATCAAACTGTCGGCCAACTGGATGTCCGCCGCCGGTCATCCTGGCGAAGACGCGCGCCTGTACGACACCGTCAAGGCTGTCGGCATGGAACTGTGCCCGGAACTGGGGATCACCATTCCGGTGGGCAAGGACTCGATGTCCATGGCCACCCGTTGGAACGACGAAGGCGTGGACAAGAGCGTCACCTCGCCGCTGTCGCTGATCGTCACCGGTTTTGCGCCGGTTACCGACATCCGCCAGACCCTGACCCCGCAACTGCGCATGGACAAGGGCACCACCGATCTGATCCTGATCGACCTGGGCCGTGGTCAGAACCGCATGGGCGCCTCGATCCTCGCGCAAACCCACGGCAAGCTCGGCAAACACGCGCCGGACGTCGATGACGCCGAAGACCTCAAAGCCTTCTTCGCGGTGATCCAGGGCCTCAACGCCGACGGCCACCTGCTGGCCTACCACGACCGTTCCGACGGTGGTCTGTTGACCAGTGTGGTCGAGATGGCCTTCGCCGGTCACTGCGGCCTGAACCTGGTGCTCGACAGCGTTGCCGAAGACGCTTGCGAGATCAACGGCATCCTGTTCAACGAAGAACTCGGCGCAGTGATCCAGGTGCGCCAGGACGCAACACCTAACGTACTCGCACAATTCAGCGCCGCTGGCCTGGGCGACTGCGTGGCGGTGATCGGCCAGCCGATCAACAGCGGCCAGATCGACATCGTCTTCAACGGCGACACCGTGTTCGAAGGCCAGCGCCGCCTGCTGCAACGCCAGTGGGCCGAGACCAGCTACCAGATCCAGCGCCTGCGCGACAACGCCGACTGCGCCGAGCAGGAATTCGACGCGATCCTGGAAGAAGACAACCCGGGCCTGAGCATCAAGCTCAGCTTCGACGTCAACCAGGACATCGCCGCGCCGTACATCAAGAAAGGCATCCGTCCACAAGTGGCGGTGTTGCGTGAGCAGGGCGTCAACGGCCAGGTGGAAATGGCAGCGGCGTTCGACCGCGCCGGCTTCAATGCGATCGACGTACACATGAGCGATATCCTCGCCGGTCGCGTCGACCTCAACGAGTTCAAAGGCCTGGTGGCCTGCGGTGGTTTCTCCTACGGCGACGTGCTGGGTGCCGGTGAAGGCTGGGCCAAGTCGGCCCTGTTCAACAGCCGTGCCCGCGATGCGTTCCAGGGCTTCTTCGAGCGCAACGACAGCTTCACCCTGGGCGTGTGCAACGGTTGCCAGATGATGTCCAACCTCCACGAACTGATCCCGGGCAGCGAGTTCTGGCCGCACTTTGTGCGTAACCGTTCCGAGCAGTTCGAAGCCCGTGTGGCCATGGTGCAGGTGCAGGAATCCAACTCGATCTTCCTGCAAGGCATGGCCGGTTCGCGCATGCCGATCGCCATCGCCCACGGTGAAGGCCATGCCGAGTTCGCCAGCGAAGAAGCCCTGCTCGAAGCCGATGTGTCCGGTTGCGTGGCCATGCGTTTCGTCGACAACCACGGCAAGGTCACCGAAAGCTACCCGGCCAACCCGAACGGCTCGCCGCGCGGGATCACCGGCCTCACCAGTCGCGACGGTCGCGTCACCATCATGATGCCGCACCCGGAGCGTGTATTCCGTGGCGTGCAGAACTCGTGGCGCCCGGAAGAGTGGAACGAAGACGGCGCCTGGATGCGTATGTTCCGCAACGCTCGCGTGTGGGTGAACTAAGGCCGTGTACAAGCTCGCCTTCTTTGTGCCTGGCAGCCATGTGGAGACGGTGAAAACCGCCGTCTTCGCAGCCGGCGGCGGGCGCATCGGCGACTACGACTGCTGCGCCTGGCAAGTGCTGGGCCAGGGCCAATTCCGCGCGTTGGACGGCAGCCAGCCGTTTATCGGGCAAGTGGGCCAGGTTGAAGTGGTTGAAGAATGGAAGGTCGAGTTGGTGGTGGCCGATGAGCTGATCGTGGCCGTCGTGGCGGCGTTGAAGCTGAGCCATCCCTATGAGACGCCAGCGTATGAAGTGTGGCAGTTGGCGGATTTCTGATCTGTTGGCTGCATGAACAAGAAACCCGCTGGGCCTGTTGGGTCAGCGGGTTTTTTGTTGCCTGGGCGGGCCTCATCGCCGGCAATCCGGTGCCTACATTTGAATCAGCGTCAGGTGTGATGTGTGTATTCGGCGCTAAATCAATATGGGGCTGTTCCAGAGCTGTCAGTTTTAAACCTGCGGGATAAGGCTGATGAACAACTCGTTCCAAGTAATTTGACCATCCTGATCGAAGTCATAGTGCTGAGTCAGGTGAGTGATCGCATTCTCAATATCGTAGCCGCTGTAGTTTTGTTTTTTCAGCGCCTCGACAATTTCAATGACAGACGCTTTGCCGTCCTTATCGGTGTCATATTCCTTGAAGGTCTGATCCAGTTGCTCAATTAGCTGGACATATATGGCCTTGCGCTCCAATACATCGTTTACATAATCAACGAGGAATTCAAACCAGGTAATTTCGCCATTGTGGTCGGGGTCCATTTCGTTCAGGGCTTGATCAATGGAATTATCCGAAATGCCATAGTTCGTCATCGCCCGTCTGTATTCATCTGCGGTTAACAATCCGTCCCGATTCTCGTCATTTCTCTCAAAGTCACTACGAGCGATTTCTAATTTTTCGACAGTAATAGCCATCTCCTTAACTCCATGTCCAATGAATAGGAACCAGGGCGACAACTACACGGATGTACTGTCCTGCCAAACAAGCCTAGTGATCGTTTTCTTTCGTATCAACTGTGAGATCTAACAGGTGGCTGGTTTCAAACGTTGGCGATGGCGTCGGTGCAGGTGCATCAGATCTTTCCGACAAGTCTTTCAGGTTGTCCCTCGTAGCTCGTGTCGCTCACCTTCGTGGGTCGCTGCCCATTTGCTTACGGCGCCGGGGTCAGTTGCACCTGGGCGCGCAGGGTGTCGATCAAGGTGGTTTGGTAGACAAAGCGCTGCGGCGCCATGTCCCAGCGATCAATGAAAAACAGGCCCTGATCGTCTACTTGGATCGGGGTCGAGACGATTTCCCCGCTTCGGGATTTGTGCAGCACGAAGGTCTCTGCCATCGATGGGCGTTCGATCAGAAAGTGTCCGGGTTCCTTGAGCCGGGTTCGGTCCTGGGGTGCGAGCGCGGTGGGTTCGCGCCTACCGGGTACGCCGAGTTCCAGAGTGAAGTCACTGCGCAGCGCCGCCCAGCGGGTTTCCAGGTTCGTCTCCCAGCGGCCGGGACGGATGTTGCCCGACAACGTGGGGGCGGTATCGCGGATGTGCAGGCTGACCGCGCCTTGCAGTTCGGCCAGGCCGGGCACTTGCAGGTGGGTGTTGGTGTGAGCGCTGCCGATGAACGCCACCCATTTGTGCGGGCCGTGTGCCGCCTGGTCGGCGTTGATCACCTGTGCGGCAAAGTAGCTGAACATCTGGTTGCGGGCCTCGGGGTTGGCGCCTTTGACGTGGTAGCTGGCGGTGCAGTCGAGTGCGCGAACCCGTAGGCCGTATTTGTTGGCTTGCTGGATCACTTCAAAATAACGGTTGGCGCCGCTGTAGAGCGGCATGTGCCCGGCGTCCTGGCGTTGGAGGTAGTCCTTGAGAGTGGGCGAAAGACGTTTTGACTGTCGGAATAGATTCAGGTCTGCCTGGTGCAAGTCGGTGAGCAGATGTTCGACGTACAACGTTTCAAACTTCAGCGCCTTGAGTGTTTCCATATGCTTGATGAGAAACGCCTTGCTCGATTGCGCGCTGTGGGCTTCGCCGATGACCAGTCCCGCCAGTTGACTGTCGCTGACGGTTTGCATGAACGGCTCGGGCAGGGTTTGCCCGTTGAGCCGCGACAGTTCGGGCCGGGCTGGCAGTGTCTGCGTGCTCAAATACTGCTGGGCGTCCAGGGTGAGGCGGTCCCGTGTGCTTTTGAAGGCATAAAACGCTTCGCGGTGTGCGGCTGAGGGCAGGTAGCGCGTGTCCAGGCCACGGTATTGATTGGACTGAATGAGGATGCTCTCGCGCAGGGGCGGGGCAATATCGTAGTCGCTGTAATGCGTCACTGCCGGCGCGGTGGCGGCGGTGGACGAACCTGGCAGGTCTGCGGGTTTGGAGGGTGTTTGCACTGCCAGCACGTAATCGGCGCTCGTGGTGTGGTCGATACGCACCCCCACGGTCTGGCCGGCGCCGAGATCCTCCACGCGCACGGCGATGGCCGGGTGCAGATCCGCCAGCCCCGGTTTTTGATTGAGGCGGGTCATGCGCGCCGGGTCCACCAGGGCGATCCAGCGTTCGCCGGGCACGGCTTCGTTGTCGGCTTCCAGCACCTTGTGCGAATAAAAGTTACGCAACCCGGCGTCGCGCGGCGTGGTCGGCGGGGTGTCGCCCAGGTTCAGGGCGTCGTCCAGGTGGTAGGAAGTCGAGGCGTCCAGTGCCTTGATCTTGAGGCCTTTGGCCGAGGCCTTGCGCACCAGTGCCAGGTAGGAGAATTCCGCATCTTCGGCAAAGCCCAGGGCCTTATCGACGATTTTCAGGTGCCGCTCGATATGCTTCCAGGATTTGCCGCTGTTGAGCTTCGCCAATTTCGCGCGGAAGACATCGCCGGGCAGGTACTGCACATACAGACGCTTGAAGCCTTTGGCGAGCAGGGCATCGAGGTGCTCGATCACGGCCTTTAGGCCGGCGACCGAGCCGGGGTCGGCGCCGACGATCAGGTTCGGCGCGTGCGTGAAGACGGGGTTGTCCGTGAGCGCGGCGAGCGACGTATCCGCCGTGACCGCCGGCACCTCGGCGCGGGGAAGCGGCACCGCCTGTTTGCTGAAGAAGTCGCCGGCATCCTTGCTCAGTTGTTCGACCTGTTGCTGGTACACCTCGCGCAGCGGTTGCAGATCCCTGGCGGCGGCTGCAAGGCTGATGTGGGGATTGTCGTAGAGTCCTTCCCCTTGCCTGCGCAGCAGCGCCTTGAGCTCGGGATTGAGCACGTGCTCCAACTTCTCGGCGTATTTGGCCGGCATCTCGTAGTTTTTCAGGGTGTCGGGCGAGTCCGGGACTTTTTCATACTTCGGCGCGCCGCCGGTCACGCCGGTGCGTCTCCAGATGCCCTGGGCATCGGGTGCGGCCAGGCGGGTGGTCGAGACCAGCCTGCCGGTGGCCGGGTCGAGGCGATAGAGCAAATAGCGACCGATCGTGTCCGGGGTGTGATGGGCCCAGAGGAACTCGCCGTTGAACAGTACCGATTGCATGTCCAGAGGCACGGGCGGCGTCGGTTCGAGGGGGCCGATCAGCTTCAGCGCCGGGCTGTGCACGAGGCGTCGCGGGGCCTGGCGCGCGGCGGGCCGGATCAGCTGTTGCAGGGTGCCGAGGGCCGGACGCAGATCGGTGAACAGCCCACCGGCGCTGTTGAGCAGGTAACCGATGAAATGCTCCAGGGCCTGGGCGTTGTCGCCTTGATGGTAGGCGTGCAGGGCGAGCATGGCGTCCTTGAACGCCAGCGCCAGGCCGACGCTCAGGCTCAGCACCGGGAAGGGCGCGGTGGCGATGGCGGCGACCCACTCCACGCAAGTCCAGAAAATGCCGCTGATCATCACGGTGCGGTTGACGGTGGTCGCGTGCACGTCGTCGATGGTGCGCTGCAGCTTGAGATCATAGACCTCGCGCCGCAGGTCCTGGGTCAGGGTTTGCGCGTGAATCGGGTCATGGCGCGGCGGGCTGACGCTGGTGTTGTCCAGGTCCTCGGGCAGTTGACGCCTGGCGTCTTCCAGATACGTGCGCACCCGCGCCTGGGATTGCACCGCGACACGCTGCACCAGGTACCCGAGCATGCCGGGCAGCTTTTTCAGCAGGTAATTGAACTGCCTGGCTTCGCGCACGCTGATGCCGTCCGGGGCGTTGGGGGTGTAGAGCAGCGTCGGGTGATTGTCGTGGGTGAAGAGGTAGCAGCCGATCACCCATTCACCGTCGAGGCTCAGGCGATGGATCGCATGGTCGCGACGGATCGCCGGCGAGGTCTCGCCCATGCTCGAAATACTGCGCTCCAGCCACTGCCTGTCGACCGAGGCGATATGCCCCTGCAACTGGCATTCAAGGGCCGCGCTGCGCAGTTGCCCTTGGGTCAAGGCCAGGGTGGTGTCGCGCCGCAGGTCGTAATCCGGGCTGCCGACGTTGAGCAGCCGGGTCTTGATCTCGTTGATGTAGCGTTGGCCGATCCAGACGCCCGTGACCGAGCGCGCCACTTTTTCCGCGGTCAGTGCGCTCAAATCCACGTCATCGGGGCCTTTGAAGCGCGCCGAGCGTGAGAATTTCTCGTCGAGAAAACCGATGCCGTCGGCATACCCGTCGCGGTATAGCTGGGTGTAGCTGATGGGCGCAGGCGTCGAAGAACCGACCAAAGACGCGGGCGAATAGGCCCATACGCTGTCGGGGTCGACATCGTTAAGCGGTCGCCCCAGCAGGCCGTTCAGGCGTTTGCGCGCCTGCTCGTGCAGGTAGGTGGTAAAGCTCGGCACGCGGGCTTCGGACAAGGGGTATTCGCTGTAGGCGCGCAAACCGCCCTCGGTGTCGTCGGCCAGCTTCATCAGGGTGCGACGCGTGGCCTGCGGGGCCGAGCGGTACCAGCCAGGCGTGTTGAACTCATCGTCATCCAGGCGCGTGGCCAACACATGGGTGGCCATGGCCTTGAGGCATTCGGCGTGGCTGCCGGCGTGTCCGAAGCTGATTTCCCGGTATTCCTGGGCGTGAAACATGTAGCTCAGGCCGCTGAGTACCTGCTGCATCTTGGCGCGAAAGCGCAGGGCCACACGGGTGATCAGGTAATCGGTCAGGCTGCCCGGTGGCGAGGTGCGGTCGTTGTCCAGCGTCCAGCCGAGGATGTGGTTCTGGCAGGCGATTTCACTGTCGAACGCCTGGAACTGCTGCTCGCGCGGCGCCTGGGGCGTGCACAGCAACACGCGGTTGACCACGCCGTTGGCGTCGCGCTGGCGCAGCACCCAGAGGTCTTGCAACTGCGCTTTGTGCAGCGCCAGGGTCGAAGCGCTCAGGCGCGTATCGTTGCCTTGACGCAGGCGCTGTATCAGCGCGACATCGTGTTCGCTGAGATGCCCTTGCAGCAAGGCGGTGTAGGCCAGGGCGTTGATCCTGTGATCGAGCATCGCTTCGAGCGCCTGGCAGGCCTCGGGTTTGGCTTGCAGTTGTTTTTGCAGGGCGCCGAAGTCCATGCGCGGCTGCAAGGTGCCCAATTGCTGCGCCAGCCAGGCGGGCGTCAGGGCGTGATAGGCATCGGGCAGGGGCGCGTCGTCGTAGGTGAGGGTGGTCTTTTTCAGGAAGTCCGAGCCGGCGCGTTCATCGTCCGGGTGCGGGCCGCGCAGGGCCAGTTCGACCAGGCTGCGTTCGTGGGAATAGTCGCCGATGGGGCTGACGAAGCGGCGGGTGGTGACCTGGACTCGGTCCGGGTCCAGGTCGTGAATGTCCAGCTCATCGCTCAGGCGTTCCAGCCACTGGTGCCGGGCCAGGGCGTGCGGCGTGGCGAGGGGGCCGAACAACTGCTCGAGGTTGTGCCGGGCCTGGTTGTAGTGATGCAGATCGTCGGCCAACCGGGCGCGTTGGGCGGTGCTTGCGCTGCGGTACCAGTCGGGCGCGCTGTGTCGCAGCCAGCGGTCCAGCAGGGCCTGGGCGCGCCATTGCAGGCGTGCGCTGAGGTCGGGCACGGCGCTGGCGATGGCTTGGTCAAGTGCGGCGCTCAGCTGTCGGGTGTCGTGATCCGGGTTGTCCACCAGGCTCAGGGCGCGGTCGATGTCTTCGCTGCGTTTGGCGATCAGCGCGTTGTCGAGGTGCTCGAACAGCGGGCGGTCGCTGATCGGGGCCAACGCCAGCGGCCAGATCGCGTGCGGCGTCAGTGCGTGATAACCGGTGGTGAGCAGGTTCATGAAGTGCTGGCGTTCGCTCGGCGCGTTCAGGCGTTGGAGCAGTTGGGTGTCGAGGTCGGCCAGGGTGTCGAAAAACTCGATCCCGCGTGACGGGGTGAACAGCGCCACGCGGCCCACTGCGGCAGTGGATTGAAGGTCGGCCACCACCGGGCTCGCGTGTTGCGTGAGCACAAAAGCCCCAGCCAGTTCGACGGTTTGCCCCTGGTATTGCAAGGTCAGTGCATACAGCCCGGGGCGTTGGGTGAACCCCAGCGGCACTCGTTCGAGGATCGCCCGCTCCTCGGGGTGCAGCAGGCGATCCGCCGCACCAAGGGCGGCCTCGTTGGCCAGGGCGGTGTAGCCGGCTTCAAAAGTCATGAAGGATTTGCGTGCTTTGCCGTCGACCTGTTCGCGTCGATCCATTTCCAGCAATTGCGTGTTCAGGGTGCTCCTGAGCGTGGTCAGCAAGGTCTGGCCTTCGGCGCTGCGCAGGTCGCGTTGGGCCAGGTCGTGGTAGAGCGCACGGCTTTTGGCCAGGATATGTTGGCGGTACTGCTGCAGATGGGTGTTCAGGCGTTCCAGGTAGGCCAGTTCGGCGGACGCGGTGTGGCTGGGCAGCAACGGCGTCTCGACGTTGAGCAGGTGCTGGCCGATCAGGTTGAGTGAGCCTTTGATCTCGTCAAAGGTCAGGGCTGGTGGGGAAGTGCTCACGGGCACGGGCTCCATGCTGAGGGGAAGAACCTTCAGCATGGAGAGGGCCGCCGTGGTCAGGGCGGTAGATAGGTAGGGGGATCAGGCGTCGGCGCGGATCGGGCTGCGAGGGGCCAGGGCGTTGAGTGCATCGCTCAAGCCTTGGGCCTGATCGCCTACCAGCAGGTGCCACACGCCATCCTCAAGCCGGCTGACCCCTTGGCAACCGAGGGTCGTGAGGTGTTGCTGCGACAGGGCTTTTTCGTCGGCCAGTTGCAGGCGAATGCGGGTCATGGCGACGCAGTCCAGTTGCACGATATTGTCCCGGCCACCCAGGGCCTCCAGCCATTGTTGCGCCCTGGGGGCGGCTTGAGGTGCGGCGACAGCGGTGGCTGATTGCGCCTGGCCGGAGCCCGGCATCGCCAAGCGGATCTCATCGGCAATGCTGTCGGCCATCGGTCCCACCACCACCTGCAAGCTACCGCCATTGCCTGGCCGCACCACGGCCATGGCGCCTAGGGCCTTGAGGTCGGCATCCACTGCCTTGTTGCGATCGACCATGTCCAGGCGCAGTCGCGTGGTGCATGCGCCGACGCTCAGCAGGTTCTGCGCACCGCCCAAGGCGCGGATGTAGGCCGTGGCGCGCTGGTTGTCGCTCAGCGCTTCGGCCGGTGCCACCGGGAGCTCTTCGCGGCCGGGGGTCTTCAGGTTGAAGCGGCGGATGCAGTAGCTGAACACCGTGTAGTAGATCAGCGCATACGCCAGCCCCACCGGCACCACCAGCCAGCCATTGGTGGACCTGCCCCAGCCCAGCACCATGTCGATAAACCCACCGGAGAAGGTAAAGCCCAGGTGGATATTCAGCAGGTTGGTCACGGCCATCGACAGGCCGGTGAGCAGCGCGTGGATCAGGTACAGGAACGGCGCGAGGAACATGAAGGCGAACTCGATGGGTTCGGTCACCCCGGTCAGGAACGACGTCAGCGCCATCGACAGGAAGATCCCGCCCATCACCTTGCGCCGTTCCGGCAGCGCATTGCGGTACATCGCCAGGCAGGCGGCGGGCAGGCCGAACAGCATCACCGGGAACATGCCGGTCATGAACTGGCCGCCTTTCGGGTCGCCGGCAAAATAGCGGGTCAGGTCGCCGGTCACCACGGCGCCGGTGGTCGGGTCGGTGAAGGTGCCGAACACGAACCAGGCCATGTTGTTGAGGATGTGGTGCAGGCCGGTGACGATCAGCAGGCGGTTGAACACGCCGAACACGAAGGCGCCGAGGCTGCCGCTTTCCATCAGCAGCACGCCGAAGCTGTTGATGCCGTGCTGGATCGGCGGCCAGACCAGGCCAAAGATCACGCCCAGGCCCACCGCGCTGAACCCGGTGACAATCGGCACGAAGCGCCGCCCGCCGAAGAACGCCAGGTACTCCGGCAGCTTGATGTCCTTGAAACGGTTGTACAGCGCGCCGGCCATCAAACCGCTGGCGATCCCGGCGAGCATGCCCATGTTGATGCTGGTATCCATCACCTTGAGGGTGGAGATCATCACCAGGTAGCCAATCGCGCCGGCCAGCCCAGCCGTGCCGTTGTTGTCGCGGGCAAAGCCCACGGCGATGCCGATGGCGAAGATCAACGCCAGGTTGGCGAAGATCGCCTGCCCGGCGTCGTGCATCACCGCGATGTCGAGCAGGTCGGTGTCGCCCAGGCGCAACAGCAGGCCGGCAATCGGCAGGATGGCGATGGGCAGCATCAGCGCGCGGCCCAGGCGTTGCAGCCCTTCGATGAAGAGTGGGTACATGGCGGGTCTCCTTTTTCTTGTTGTTGTCAGCTCAGCGGCCAGTGGTGTTGGCAGGCTTGGCGAACGGCCTTGGCGCTGCTCAGGTCGAGCAGGTCTTGGCTGAGTCGCCGGCATTGCGCCGCGTCGAGGTGACGGACGCGGTCCTTGATTTCGCCGATCTGTGGCGGGCTGACGGACAGCTCGCTGACCCCCAGGCCGACCAGCACCGGCGTGGCCAGCGGGTCGGACGCCAGGGCGCCGCACACGCCGACCCAACGCCCGTGTTTGGCCGCGCCCGAGCAGGTCTGGGCGATCAGCCGCAGCAGCGCCGGGTGCAGCGCATCGACCCGTGCGGCGAGGCCGGCGTGGTCGCGGTCCATGGCCAGGGTGTACTGGGACAGGTCGTTGGTGCCGATGGAGAGGAAGTCAGCATGTTGGGCCAGTTGTTCGGCCATCAGCGCGGCGGCGGGCACTTCGATCATCACCCCCAGTTGCGGGCGTTGGCTCAGCTTGAGTTCAGCGCACAACGCATCCACGCGCTGGCGGATCTGCAGCAGTTCGTCCACTTCGCTGACCATCGGCAGCAGGATGCGGCAGCGATGCAGCGGGCTCACTTGCAGCAGCGCGCGCAGTTGCTGGTCGAGCAGGTCGGGGCGCACTTGGGCCAGGCGAATGCCGCGCAGGCCCAGCACCGGGTTGGCCTCGACCGGCAGCGGCAGGTAGTCGAGCTGTTTGTCGCCGCCCACGTCGATGGTGCGGATGATCACCGAGGTGTCGCCCATCGCATCCAGCACGGCCTGGTAGGCCTGGCGCTGTTCCTGTTCGTCCGGGGCGGTGCGACGGTCGACGAAGAGGAATTCGGTGCGCAACAGGCCGATGCCATCGGCACCGTTGTCGAACGCCAGCTCGGCTTCGGCGCTGGAGGCGACATTGGCCGCCACTTCAATACGCACGCCATCGGCGGTGATCGCCGGCCCTTTCGCCTGGGCGTGCTGTTGCTGGCGGCGCAGGGTTTGTGCGTCGCGAATCCGGTGCACTTCGGCGTGGCGCGCGTCGCTGGGCGCCAGTTCCAGGCGAGCGTGGGTGGCGTCCAGCACCACCCGTTGGCCTTGGGGCACGGCGAGCACTTCAGCACCCAGGGCGACCACACAGGGCAGGCCTTTGCCGCGTGCCAGGATCGCCACATGGGAGGTGGCGCCGCCTTCGGCCATGCAGATCCCGGCGACCTGCTGCGCGCTCAGTTGCAGCAGATCCGATGAGGTCAATTCATCGGCGCTGACAATCGCCCCGGCAGGCAATTCGAGCTGCCAGGCTTCACCGAGCAGCGCGCGCAGTACCCGTTGCTGCAGATCGCGCAGGTCGTTGGCGCGCTCGGCGAGCAAAGGCTTGCCCAGGGCCAGCAACACCGCGCAGTGGGTTTGGATAGCATCGCGCCAGGCATGGGTGGCGGCGCTGCCGTGTTCGATGGCGGTGGTGGCGGCGTCCAGCAGGGCCGGGTCTTCGAGCAGGGCGAGGTGGGCGGCGAAGATGTCTTCTTCTTCGACCTGCTGGCGTTGGTGAGCGTGCTCGAGGGTGGTGCGGATTTCGCCGCGCACCTGTTCCAGGGCGGCGTCCAGGCGTTGCCGTTGTTCGTCGGCGCGGTGATTGCCGGGGTCGGCCGGCAGCTCGATGGCGGCCAGGCGCAACAGCGGCCCGCAGACCAGGCCCGGGGCGGCGCACACGCCTTGCAGCACATCGGCTTCGGTGTTCGCCCGGCGTGGCGCGACGGCGGCCGGCGCGGGGTGTGCCGCGTTGCTGACGACCGAGAGCACGGCGACCAACGCGTGCAACGCGGCCTCGGCGTCCTTGCCGCGACAGCTCACGCGCACCTCGTCGCCTTCGCCGATTCCCAGCCCCATCAGGCCGATCAAGCTGTCGCAGGCGGCCGACTTATCCCCGAGGTGCACCTGCGACTGGCTGCTGAAGCCCTGTGCGGTCTTGCGCACCAACGCCGCCGGCCGGGCGTGCAGGCCGCCGCGATGGTTGACGCGCACACTGGCGCTGGCGTGCGCCGCAGAGTTATCCACAGCCGTTTGCCCCGGCGCGGTCGAACGCGGCGCAATCTGCAGCCATGGCTCGCCGACCTTGACCGTCTTCGGGCCCAGGACGCGCAGCTCGAAGTGCTCGCCATTGGTCAGGATGATCGGGCTGACCAGGCTCTTGCACTGGCGCGCAATGCGGTCCAGGTCAAACTGCACCAGCACCTGGCCCTGGCTGACGCGCTCACCTTGCTTGACCCGCAGCGCGAACCCTTCGCCATTGAGCGCCACGGTGTCGATGCCGATGTGCATCAGCAACTCGGCACCGTTCTCGGCGCGAATCGTCAGGGCATGCCCGGTGCGGGCGACATGGATGATCACCCCGTCGCAGGGCGCGTGCAGGCCATCGTTCAGCGGGTCGATGGCCACGCCGTCGCCCATGGCGCCGCTGGCGAATACTTCATCCGGGACGCTGCCCAGGGCCAACACCGGCCCGCTGAGGGGGGCGCCGAGGGTCAATTCATTATTGTTGTTGGACATGGGCACGGTACTCATCAGGAAATCGTGGCAATCGACTCAGTGGGTGCGGGTCACTTTGCTCAGGTGGCGGGGCTGGTCCGGGTCCATGCCACGGGCGACCGCCAGACCGGCGGCCATCACGTAGAAGCTTTGGATCGCCAGGATCGGGTCCAGGCTCGCGTGTTCGGCGCGGCTCAGGGTCAGGTCGCGTTCGGCGATATCGTCCGGCGCGGCCAGCAGCACGCGGGCGCCGCGCTGGCGCATGTCGGCGGCCAGGCTCAGCAGGCCGGCTTGCTCGGCGCCGCGTGGGGCGAAGACCAGCAGCGGGTAGTCGGCACCGATCAAGGCCATCGGCCCGTGGCGCACTTCGGCGCTGCTGAAGGCTTCGGCCTGGATCGCCGAGGTTTCCTTGAGCTTGAGCGCAGCTTCCTGGGCAATGGCAAACCCGGCGCCACGGCCGATCACCATCAATTGCTGGCAGTCGCGCAGGGCGTCGATGGCGCTGCGCCAATCTTGTCGGGCGGCTTCGCGCAGGCCCGCGGGCAACGCCTGGCAGGCGTGCAGCACGTCGGCCTCCTGGCTCCAGTGGCCGATCAGCAGCGCGCTGGCGCTGAGGGTGGCGATACAGCTTTTGGTCGCGGCTACGCTGAGTTCCGGCCCGGCGCACAGCGGCACGTGGTATTCGCAAGCCGCTTGCAGGGGCGAGTGTTCGGCATTGACCAGCGAAATGCTCAAGGCGCCGCGTTGGCGCAGCAGGCGCAGGCTGTCGACCAGATCCGGGCTTTGCCCCGATTGCGAAAACCCGAACGCCACCTGGCCGCTGACCTTCAACGGCGCGTGCAGCAAGGTCACCACCGACATCGGCAACGACGCCACCACAATGCCCACGTGCTGCATGGCCAGGTAGGCGAAGTAACTGGCGGCGTGGTCGGAACTGCCGCGCGCGATGGTCATCGCCACGTGCGGTGGCTGACGGCGCAGGTGCTCGGCGATGTGTTCGAGCGTCGGGCCCAGGCGTTGCAGTTGGGCGGCGACGGCGTCGCAGGAGGCCAATGCCTCTTCAAGCATGTGGGAAGACAATGGTTTCTCCTTCGACCATGACGTCGGTGAGGTGTAGGGAGCGGTCCAGGCGCACGCAGTCGGCAAAGCTGCCGGGTTGCAGGCGGCCGCGTTCTTCCAGGCCCAGGTAGTCCGCCGCAAATTGCGACAGGCGTTGTGAGGCTTCACTGATGGGCAGGCCGATTTTCACCAGATTGCGCAGTGCCTGATCCATGGTCAGGGTGCTGCCGGCCAGGGTGCCGTCGGCCAGGCGCACGCCGCCCAGGCATTTGGTCACGGTGTGGCTGCCCAGTTTGTATTCGCCGTCGGGCATGCCGGCGGCGGCGGTGGAGTCGGTGACGCAATACAGGCACGGGATCGCGCGCAAGGCCACGCGCATGGCGCCGGGGTGCACGTGGAGCAAATCCGGGATCAATTCCGCGTAGGTGGCGTGGGCCAACGCGGCGCCGACGATGCCCGGTTCGCGGTGATGCAACGGGCTCATGGCGTTGTACAAATGGGTAAAGCTGCTGGCTCCGGCGGCGAGGGCGGCGACGCCTTCTTCGTAGCTGCCCAATGTGTGGCCGATCTGCATGCGCACGCCGCGTTCGCTGAGGACGCGGATCAACGCGTCGTGGCCGGCGATTTCCGGGGCGATGGTGATCACCCGGATCGGCGCCAGGCGTAGGTAGGCCTCCACTTCTTCCATCAACGCGGTGTGGGCGAAGTTGGGCTGTGCGCCGAGTTTTCCCGGATTGATGTAGGGGCCTTCCAGGTGCACGCCGAGCACCCGGGCGCTGCCGGCAGGACGCTGTTGGCAAAAGGTGCCGAGCTGGCCGAGCACACTGGAGATCTCGTCCACCGGCGCGGTCATGGTGGTGGCCAGCAGCGACGTGGTGCCAAAGCGCACGTGGGTGCGGGTGATGGTCTCGAAGGCGCTGGCGCCTTCCATGATGTCCTTGCCGCCACCGCCATGCACATGCAGGTCAATGAAGCCCGGCAGCAGGTAGGGCAGGTCGTTGTCGGCCGGATCGCAAGGCGCGCCGTCGATGGCGATGACCTTGCCGTGGGCGTGCACCAGGCGACCGCGCATCCAGCCGCGCGGGGTGAGGATATTGTCTTCGGACATGGGCAGTTCTCTAACGCCGCGGTTGGGCGGCACAGTCTCAGCGGCGCAGCTCTGCGACGAAGTCGTAGTAGTCGTTGCGGCAGTAGGTGTCGGTGATTTCGATCGGCGTGTTGTCGGCGGTGTAGCCGACCCGGGTCATCAGCAGCATGGCGGTACCGGGGGCGATGCCCACCAGCGTGGCGAACTCGTCCGAGGCGTTGATCGCCTGGATATGCTGCAGGGCGCGGACGATGGGCTTGCCGATGCGTTCCAGGTATTCGTACAACGAATGGCCGATGGCCTGCGGCTGCGGCAGCACCGAAGCGGGCAGGGTGGTCATTTCGATGGCCATCACCGTGTCATCGGCTTTGCGCAGGCGCTTGAGGCGCGCCACCTTGTCGGTCGGCGACAGGCACAGGCGGATCAGCTCTTCGTGGGTCGGCGCGGTGATGTCGCGCTCCAGCCATTGGGAGCTGGGCACGAACCCCTTGAGGCGCAACATTTCGCTGAACCCCGACAGGCGTGACAGCGGCTGTTCCAGGCGAGGCGTGATAAAGGTGCCGGAGCCCTGGCTGCGGCGGATCAGGCCCTGGGCGAACAAGACTTCCAGGGCTTTACGGGCGGTGACCCGCGAGATGCTTAGCTGCTCGCTGAGGGTGCGTTCGGAAGGCAGGGCCTGTTCGGATTTCCACTGGCCGGCATGAATCGCCGCTTCCAGATTACGCGCCAGTTGCAGGTACAGCGGCGTGGACTGTTTGTCGTCGGGACGCAGCGTCAGGATGGGGTTCATTTGTCAGGTTTCCGATGCGGTTATTGGGGTGTTGTCGCTCGGTAGTGGTCGGAAACTAATACCACTTGAATACCATGTCAATGCAGCCAAAACGCCGAATCTAATGGTTTCAGGGTGTTTTTGTGCGGCCTGGCGGCAAGTGGTATTAGAGAGGTCTTGATGGGGCGCAGAAATGCGCAGCCCGCGCGGTGAACTGGTATTCACCGGCAGGTGCTGCCGTTGGCAGGCGTGTTTTTTGATTTATTTTACGAACGGTCCGGGTTAGGGCCGAATCTCGATCAGGGTGCCGTCTTTGACCAGGTTCCAGACTTCGCGCATGTCGACATTGCGCATGCCGATGCAGCCGTCGGTCCAGTCCAGGGTGTGGAACCACTGCTCCGGGTATTCCTCAGTGTCGGGGGTGCCATGGATCATGATCATGCTGCCCGGGTTCACACCTTCGCGGCGGGCGCGGGCCGAGTCGCTGATATTGGGGTAGGAGATGTGCATGGCCAGGTTGTAGCGATCGCTGGTCTTGCGCCAGTCGATCCAATAGAGGCCTTCCGGCGTACGGCGGTCGCCTTCGATCAACTTTTGACCCTTGGGGTTTTTGCCCAGGGAAATGCGGTAGGTCTTGAACGGCTTGCCGTCGTTGATCAACTGCAATTGATGGGCGGACTTGAGGACCAGGACTTTCTCGACCGTTTTACCGTGCAGGGTGTGCAGGGTGGAGGCTGACGACAGCGTGGCGAACGACAGACAGAACAGAGCAAGCAACCAACGCATTAAAACGATTTCCCTTGGGTGACGATTTGCCGAGTGATTATTGGGCGGGCTTGGACAGCGGCGGCACAGCTTCGCTGCGCACCGGGAACGTCTGCTGGCGACGGTCGGCGAAGAAGTATTCTAGGGTACGCCCGACCGTGCGGAAAGCCAGCTCGGACCAGGGGATGTCGGCTTCGTCGAATAGCTTCACTTCGAGGCTTTCGGGGCCGGCGGCGAAGTTGAGGTCGATCAGTTCGGCGCGGTAGAACACATGCACCTGGCTGATATGCGGTACGTCGATCAGGGTATAGATGCTCAGGTTGCGTACGCGGGCGCAGGCTTCTTCCAGGGTTTCGCGCAGGGCGGCCTGTTCCACGGTCTCGCCGTTCTCCATGAAGCCGGCCGGCAGGGTCCAGTAACCCATACGCGGCTCGATGGCGCGGCGGCACAGCAGCACCTGATCGCCCCACACCGGCAGGGTGCCGGCGACGATATTGGGGTTCTGATAGTGAATGGTCGAGCAGTGATCACACACAAAACGCAGGCGGGCGTCGCCTTCGGGAATGCGTTGAGTGACCGGTTTACCGCACTGGCTGCAGAATTTCATGCTGGGGTTCCTGGAAAGTGCGTCTATCTTGGCGTGGCCTGCGGGGGCCTGCAAGTTGTCGTTTAGCGACACCGCCCGGGTTTTGGGGTTGGGCGACCGCACGCTTTGGTGCATGATGCAAGGTAGCCAACAGATCGAGATGACTCATGCTGGACGAGCTACTTCGCCGGGTAAGCAATCACACGCCGCAACTGCTCGAGACTGACGGGCGTTTCCCCGAGGCCGCCGTGTTGGTGCCGATTACCCGCAGTGACGAACCTGAGCTGATCCTGACCCTGCGCGCCAGCGGCCTGTCGACCCATGGCGGCGAAGTGGCCTTTCCCGGCGGGCGTCGCGACCCCGAAGACCCGGACCTGATCTTCACCGCGCTGCGCGAAGCCGAAGAAGAAATCGGCCTGCCGCCCGGCCTGGTGGAAGTCATCGGCCCGCTGAGCCCGCTGATTTCCCTGCACGGCATTCGCGTGACGCCCTACGTTGGCGTGATCCCCGATTACGTCGACTACCTGGCCAACGATGCCGAGATTGCCGCAGTCTTCAGCGTGCCCCTGGAGTTTTTCCGACAGGACCCGCGTGAACATACCCACAGAATCGACTACCAGGGCCGCAGTTGGTATGTGCCCAGCTATCGGTTCGGCGAATACAAGATCTGGGGGTTGACCGCAATCATGATCGTCGAGTTGATCAATCTGCTCTATGACGACGCCAAGATCAGCCTGCATCACCCACCCAAGAGCTTCATCAATAGTCCAGCCATCGACTGAATGGCCAGCCGAGAGGGAACACTATGAAATACCGCCTGGGCGATGCCCGCGTCGAGACACATCCACACAGCTGGGTGGCCCCCAATGCCACGCTGGTGGGCAAGGTCAAGCTGGAGGAGGGCGCCAACGTCTGGTTCAACGCGGTGTTGCGTGGCGACAACGAACTGATCCTGATCGGCAAGAACAGCAACGTGCAGGACGGCAGCGTGATGCACACCGACATGGGCTACCCGCTGACCCTGGGCACCGGCGTGACCATTGGTCATAACGCCATGCTGCACGGCTGCACCGTCGACGATTACAGCCTGATCGGTATCAACGCAGTGATCCTCAACGGCGCCAAGATCGGCAAGCACTGCATCATCGGCGCCAACTCGCTGATCGGCGAAGGCAAGGAAATTCCCGATGGCTCCCTGGTGATGGGCTCGCCCGGCAAAGTGGTGCGGGAACTGACCGACGCGCAAAAGAAGATGCTCGAAGCCAGCGCCGCGCACTATGTGCATAACGCTCAGCGTTATGCGCGGGATCTGGCTGAGCAGGAAGCATGAACCCGAAAGAACGCCCCGTCGCCTCGCCGTGCGTGAGCATTTGCGCGCTGGACGATGACGACATCTGCACCGGCTGCCAGCGCACGGCGGATGAGATCACGCGCTGGAGCCGCATGGACAACGCCGAGCGCCGCGCGGTGCTGGGGTTGTGCCATGAGCGGGCGGTGGCGGATGGGTTGGTGTGGATGATGCCGGGGAAGTCGAGCGCCTGAACCGTGGTTATCGGGAGCAAGCCCCCTCCCACACTTGAATGTATTCACACATCAAAATGTGGGCGGGGCTTGCTCCCGATAGGGCCACCCCAGACGACACTCCTGCAATTGTGTACCCTGTGCAGCATTACCCACAGGTCCATCCCCCATGCTCTTCCTGATTGCCTACATCAGCAGCGTCGTGCTGATCAACTTCGCCTTCTCCACCGCCCCGCACCTGGATGTCATCTGGTCCGCCTGGGGTGGCCTGGTGTTTATCCTGCGTGACATGGTGCAAACCCGCTTCGGCCATGGGGCAATCGTCGCCATGCTGGCAGCGTTGGTGCTGTCGTATATCACCTCCGATCCGTCCATCGCCCTGGCCAGCGCCACGGCGTTCGCGGTCTCCGAGTGCATCGACTGGCTGGTGTTCAGCATCACCAAGCGTCCGCTGCATGATCGCCTGTGGATCAGTTCGGCGCTGAGCATTCCCCTCGACACTTTTATCTTTTTCGGCCTGATCGGCGCGCTCACGCCTGCTGTGGTGGGCACTGCCCTGGCGTCGAAATTCGCCGGGGTCACGGCGGTGTGGCTGATCATGGTCTGGCGTGTGCGCCGGCGAGCCGTCGCCAACTGAGGCCAATTTTTGCAGTTCATGTAAAATGCCGGCCTTTCTCCCCATGATCCGCTCCCCTGAGGACCTGAGATGACCCGAATCGGAACTCCATTGTCGCCAACCGCGACCCGCGTTTTGCTGTGTGGCTGCGGTGAGCTGGGCAAGGAAGTGGTAATCGAACTGCAACGCCTGGGCGTTGAAGTGATTGCCGTGGATCGCTACGCCAACGCGCCGGCCATGCAGGTGGCGCATCGCAGCCACGTGATCAACATGCTCGACGGCGCCGCCCTGCGTGCGGTGATCGAAGCGGAAAAGCCGCACTTCATCGTGCCGGAAATCGAAGCCATCGCCACCGCGACCCTGGTGGAGCTGGAGGCCGAAGGCTTCACCGTGATCCCGACAGCCCGCGCCACCTCGCTGACCATGAACCGCGAAGGTATCCGTCGCCTGGCCGCCGAAGAGCTGGACCTGCCGACCTCGCCGTACCACTTCGCCGATACCTTCGAGGCCTACAGCAAGGCCGTCCAGGACTTGGGCTTCCCGTGTGTGGTCAAGCCGGTGATGAGTTCGTCGGGCAAGGGCCAGAGCCTGTTGCGCGGCGTCGATGACGTGCAGAAAGCCTGGGATTACGCCCAGGAAGGCGGGCGTGCCGGCAAGGGCCGCGTGATCATCGAAGGCTTTATCGACTTCGACTACGAAATCACCCTGCTGACCGTGCGCCACATTGGCGGCACCACCTTCTGCGCGCCGGTTGGCCATCGCCAGGAGAAGGGCGATTACCAGGAATCCTGGCAGCCCCAGGCCATGAGCCCGATTGCCCTGGCCGAGTCCGAGCGCGTGGCCAAGGCGGTGACGGATTCCCTGGGTGGTCGCGGTCTGTTTGGCGTGGAGTTGTTCATCAAGGGCGATCAGGTGTGGTTCAGCGAAGTCTCGCCGCGCCCCCATGACACTGGCCTGGTGACCCTGATTTCCCAGGACCTGTCGCAGTTTGCCCTGCACGCCCGCGCGATCCTCGGCTTGCCGATCCCATTGATCCGTCAGTTCGGCCCTTCGGCGTCGGCGGTGATCCTGGTGGAAGGCCAATCGACCCAGACCGCCTTCGCCAACCTCGGCGCGGCCCTGAGCGAGCCAGATACGGCGCTGCGTCTGTTTGGCAAGCCGGAAGTGAATGGCCAGCGCCGCATGGGCGTGGCATTGGCACGGGATGAGTCGATCGAAGCAGCCCGCGCCAAAGCGACCCGTGCGGCACAGGCGGTTGTTGTAGAGCTCTAAACCGCGTCGTCTGCATCGGGAGCAAGCCCCCTCCCATACTGACTGTATTCACAAGTTCAGATGTGTGAATGCATTCAAAGGTGGGAGGGGGCTTGCTCCCGATAGCGGGCTATCAGGCAACCTTGTTCAAATCGTTATTGCGCGTCTCTTTCAGGCACAGCACCGCAATCAAGCTGAGCAGCGCTGCCGCCGATACATACCCGCCGACATAACTCAGCCCGCCCATCGCCACCAGCTTGGTCGCGAAGAACGGTGCGGCCGACGCACCGACAATTCCTCCCAGGTTATACGCTGCCGAAGCCCCGGTATAACGCACGCGGGTCGGGAACAGTTCCGGCAGCAGCGCGCCCATCGGCGCAAACGTCACGCCCATCAGGAACAACTCCAGGGCCAGGAACAGCGCGACGGCCCAAGTGGAGCCGTGGGTCAGCAGCGGTTCCATGGTGAAACCCGACAGAATCGCCAGCACCGCGCCGACAATCAGCACTGGTTTACGCCCATACCGATCACTGGCCAGGGCCGCCAGCGGCGTGGCCAGGCCCATGAACAGCACCGCAAAGCACAGCAGCCCCAGGAACGTCTCACGGCTGTAGCCCAGGGTCGAAACCCCGTAGCTCAGGGAAAACGCCGTGGTGATGTAAAACAGCGCATAGCACACCACCATCGATGCAGCGCCCAGCAGCACGGGCAGCCAATGCTGACTGAAGAGTTCCACCAGCGGCACTTTCACCGGTGCCTCTTTGGCCACGGCCTTGGCGAACACTGGGGTTTCATGCAACTTCAGACGCGCATACAAGCCGACCATCACCAGCACGGCACTGAGGATGAACGGGATACGCCAGCCCCAACTGCGGAACTGCTCGTCGTTCAGGCTCATGGCCAGGATCAGGAACAAGCCGTTGGCCGCCAGGAAACCGATGGACGGGCCCAACTGCGGAAACATGCCGAACCAGGCGCGCTTGCCCTTCGGTGCATTCTCGGTGGCCAGCAACGCCGCGCCGCCCCATTCGCCACCCAGGCCCAAGCCTTGGCCGAAACGCAGCACGCACAACAGGATCGGCGCCCAGGCCCCGATGCTGTCGTAGCCGGGCAGCAAGCCGATCAGCGTGGTGCACACGCCCATCAGCAGCAGCGAGGCCACCAGGGTGGATTTGCGGCCGATACGGTCGCCAAAGTGGCCGAACAGCGCCGAACCCAACGGGCGGGCGATAAAGGCAATGCCGAAGGTCAGGAACGACGCGAGCATCTGCGCGGTACCGGAGCTCTGCGGAAAGAACACCGGGCCGATCACCAGCGCGGCTGCCGTGGCATAGATGTAGAAGTCGTAGAACTCGATAGCGGTGCCGACAATGCTCGCAGTGGCGACGCGTGCAGTCGAGTTGGTCGGGGCGGCGGTCGCTGCCTCGTTATAGGTGGTGCTCATGGCGTTATCCCTGACGGTCAGTGCGCGTTTGGACGCGGATTATTATTGGTCGAACACCCATGGATCAGGGTTGTGAGCGGAGCGGCTCGGGATGGGAGCGGACACCGGTCAGACACGATAAGGCAGTGCCTGGACGTGTTCAGTGCGGATAGCACGCGGTCGGGCAAGGCTTTGGTAAGCCGCAGGGATTATAGGAAGGGGCTTGGCGATACAACAAGGGGGGCTATACGGCGACCGGTACGCGGCTGGTGTGCCAGATCAGCACCTTGCTGACGCGGTTGTCCTCGGTCTCGAGGATTTCCAGGCGGTAGCGGCCGATCTTCAGGCACACCGCACAATCCGGAATGGTCTCCAGGGCTTCGGTCACCAGGCCGTTGAGGGTCTTGGGGCCATCGCTGGGCAGGTGCCAGGCCAGGCTCTTGTTCAGTTCGCGGATCGATGCGGCGCCGTCGATGACATAGCGGCCATCGGGCTGTGCCTGGATATGCGGGTTGTCGCCAGCCTGATCGCTTTCGAATTCGCCGACGATTTCTTCGAGAATATCTTCCAGGGTGACAATGCCCAGCACTTCGCCGTACTCATCCACCACCATGCCCAGGCGCCGCTGTTGCTTGTGGAAATTCAGCAGTTGCAACTGCAGGGCGGTGCTTTCCGGAACGAAATAGGGTTCGTAGGAGGCCGAGAGCAACGCTTCTTTGGTCAGGCTGGCATCCGGCAGCAGGTGCTGGATCAGCCGGGTGTTGAGCACCGCTTCGACCTGGTTGATGTCGCTGTGGAACACCGGCAGGCGCGTGCGCTGGGAGTTGCGCAGTTGTTCGATGATCGCTTCGATCGAATCATCCAGGTTGATGCCGTCCACTTCGCTGCGGGGCACCAGGATGTCGTTGACGGTGATGTTGTCCAGGGCGTGGATGCCGGGCATGCCGGGGGTGCGGTCTTCGTCGGCTGCGGATTCTGGTTCGTCGTCATGGTCGGGCAACGGGTCGTCGCTCTTTTTCACCACGCTGGCTGTGCGGGTGAACGGGCGCAGCAGCAACAGGCTGATGCCATTGAGCAGCCAGGCCAGTGGGTAGAGGATTTTCAGCGGCACGCCCAGCAGTGCATTGCCAAAGCCCAGTATCGCTTGCGGATGGCGGGTGGCGAGGGCGCGGGGCAGGTAGTCGGCGAGTATCAGCAGCAGGGTGCAGGAGATCAGCCAGCCGAGCCACGGGCCGTTCTGCGCCCAGGCATAGATCGCCAGCAAGGTGCACAGAATCACCACTGCCGCGCGACACAGGCTGTTGCACAGGACCAGGCTATGGCGCGGGAAACTCAGGCGGGTCGCGGCCTTGTCACCCTGGCGCGTACCGGGGCGCAGGGCCAGCAGGTGTTGCTGCGCCGCTTCGATGGCAGTGAACAGTGCCGCCCATAACACCAGCAGGGCGATTACCGCGAGCATCGGCCCCAGGGGCAAGTTGTCCATGATTGCCGCCCGTCAGATATGCAGGATGTATTCGCGGACCAGCTTGCTGCCGAAATAGGCCAGCATCAGCAGGCAGAAACCAGCCAGGGTCCAGCGAATCGCTTTGTGTCCACGCCAGCCGAGCCGGTTGCGGCCCCACAGCAGTACGCTGAACACCACCCAGGCCAGGCACGCCAGCAGGGTCTTGTGCACCAGGTGCTGGGCGAACAGGTTCTCGACGAACAGCCAGCCGGAAATCAGCGACAGCGACAACAACGTCCAACCGGCCCAGAGGAAACCGAACAGCAGGCTTTCCATGGTTTGCAGCGGCGGGAAGTTCTTGATCAGCCCCAAAGGGTGCTTGTGCTTGAGCTGGTGATCCTGCAGCAGCAGGAGCAGGGCCTGGAACACGGCGATGGTGAACATGCCGTAGGCCAGGATCGAAAGCAGGATATGGGCGAGGATGCCCGGCTCTTCGTCGATCACCTGCACCGTGCCGGTGGGGGCGAATTGCGCCAGCAGCACCGTCAGCATGCCCAGGGGAAAGAGCAGGAGCAGCAGGTTTTCCACCGGGATGCGCGCGCAGGCGATCAGCGTCAGGGCGATCACGGCGGCGGCGATCAGGCTGGCGGCGCTGAAAAAATCCAGGCCCAGGCCGACCGGCGTCATCAGATGGGTAAACAGGCTCGCGGCATGGGCCAGCAGCGCAAGTACGCCGAGGCCGGTGAGCAGGCGTTTGTCGGC
This sequence comes from Pseudomonas sp. MPB23, assembly GCF_046605395.1. Classification (NCBI taxonomy): domain Bacteria; kingdom Pseudomonadati; phylum Pseudomonadota; class Gammaproteobacteria; order Pseudomonadales; family Pseudomonadaceae; genus Pseudomonas; species Pseudomonas sp. MPB23. The sequence goes on from NZ_CP176771.1 coordinate 2,133,541, forward strand.
CTTGGCGCATTTGGCCAGGCGGATGCCCTGATAGAGGGTCGCAGCGGCATACAGCAGGGCGGCGGCGAGACTGGGTAGCAAGCTGGGTGACAAAGGGAGCATAAATCCTGTTAGGCAAGCCCGAAAGGCGCTGAGTTTGGCATACACCTGCGTTCCACGAAAGACTCCCGGACCAGACAGCGGGTGTGCATGGGCGCAGTCTTCGCTATAATCCGCGACCTGCCCACGCCGCAGGCTCGCCGAGCGCTGTTTTTAATAGCGATTTACCACAGCCTGGGCCGCCATTACCTCGGTCTACCATAGGGCCTGAAAGGATCGCGCATGTTTGAAAACTTGACTGACCGTCTCTCGCAGACGCTGCGCCACGTTACCGGCAAGGCCAAGCTGACCGAGGACAATATTAAAGACACCTTGCGTGAAGTACGCATGGCGTTGCTGGAAGCCGACGTGGCCTTGCCGGTGGTGAAGGACTTCGTCAACTCGGTCAAGGAGCGCGCGGTCGGCACCGAAGTGTCCCGCAGCCTGACCCCGGGCCAGGCCTTTGTGAAGATTGTCCAGGCCGAACTCGAAAGCCTGATGGGTGCGGCCAACGAAGACCTGAACCTCAGCGCCGTGCCACCGGCCGTCGTGCTGATGGCCGGTCTGCAAGGTGCGGGCAAGACCACCACCGCCGGCAAGTTGGCGCGCTTCCTTAAAGAGCGCAAGAAGAAGTCCGTGATGGTAGTGTCGGCCGACGTGTACCGTCCGGCGGCCATCAAGCAACTGGAAATGCTCGCGGGCGAAGTGGGCGTGACCTTCTTCCCGTCCGACCTGAGCCAGAAGCCGGTCGACATCGCCAACGCCGCTATTAAAGAAGCCAGGCTGAAATTCATCGACGTGGTCATCGTCGATACCGCCGGTCGCCTGCACATCGACGAAGAGATGATGGGCGAGATCAAGGCGCTGCATGCCGCGATCAACCCGGTCGAGACCCTGTTTGTGGTCGATGCCATGACCGGCCAGGATGCGGCCAACACCGCCAAGGCCTTTGGCGACGCACTGCCGCTGACCGGCGTGATCCTCACCAAGGTCGACGGCGACGCCCGTGGCGGTGCCGCGTTGTCGGTGCGCGCCATCACCGGCAAGCCGATCAAGTTCATCGGTATGGGCGAGAAGAGCGACGCGCTCGAACCGTTCCACCCTGAGCGTATCGCCTCGCGTATCCTCGGCATGGGCGACGTGCTCAGCCTGATCGAACAGGCCGAAGCGACGCTCGACAAGGACAAGGCCGATAAACTGGCCAAGAAGCTGAAGAAGGGTAAAGGCTTCGACCTCGAAGACTTCCGCGATCAGTTGCAACAAATGAAGAACATGGGCGGCCTTGGCGGCCTGATGGACAAGCTGCCGAACATCGGCGGTGTGAACCTGGCGCAGATGGGCAATGCCCAGGGCGCGGCAGAGAAGCAGTTCAAACAGATGGAAGCCATCATCAACTCCATGACCCCGGCCGAGCGCCGCGACCCTGAGCTGATCAGCGGTTCGCGCAAACGTCGGATCGCCATGGGCTCCGGCACCCAGGTGCAGGACATCGGTCGCTTGATCAAGCAGCACAAGCAAATGCAGAAAATGATGAAGAAATTCTCCGCGAAAGGCGGAATGGCCAAGATGATGCGCGGCATGGGCGGTATGTTGCCCGGCGGCGGCATGCCGAAAATGTAAAGTATTCGAGCGGGAGCCTGGCTCCTGCTCCGCCCCACAGGGATGTGGGATCTCCAGCAAACCCGCCGTCTGGCGGGAGCTGACTTGCCGTTTTAACCGACGGCTCTATAGCAGATCTGAATGGCACGCTGATAGGCGCCAGAAAAAGACATTTGCAAAAGTCCGGATATTCCTTAGAATATGCGGCCTTTCGGGCACCTATGCCCGCTGTGCATTTAGATTTGCAGCACCGACTACAGGAACGATGTTCACATGCTAACAATCCGTCTTGCCCTTGGCGGCTCCAAAAAGCGCCCGTTTTACCACTTGACCGTAACCGACAGCCGCAACCCGCGCGACGGTTCGCACAAGGAACAGGTTGGTTTCTTCAACCCTGTTGCTCGTGGTCAAGAAGTTCGTCTGTCCGTGAACCAAGAGCGCGTAGCCTACTGGCTGAGCGTTGGTGCACAGCCATCCGAGCGTGTTGCCAAGTTGTTGAAGGACTCGGCTAAGGCCGCAGCCTGAGCAATATGAACGCGACGCCAGCTGTTGCTGATGATTTGATCGTTATCGGCAAGATTTACTCTGTTCATGGCGTTCGCGGCGAAGTGAAGGTGTATTCCTTTACTGATCCGACTGAAAACCTGTTGCAGTACAAAACCTGGACGCTCAAGCGCGAGGGGAGTGTGAAACAGGTCGAGCTGGTCAGTGGACGTGGGAACGACAAGTTCCTGGTCGCAAAGCTCAAGGGTCTTGATGATCGTGAAGAAGCTCGTCTTCTGGCCGGTTATGAGATCTGCGTGCCGCGCAACCTGTTCCCTGAATTGACCGACGGCGAGTACTACTGGTACCAGCTGGAAGGTCTGAAGGTTATTGATCAACTCGGGCAATTACTCGGGAAAATCGATCATCTTCTGGAAACCGGCGCCAATGATGTAATGGTGGTCAAGCCTTGCGCTGGCAGCCTGGATGATCGCGAACGCCTGTTGCCCTATACCGAGCAATGCGTGTTGGCCGTCGACCTGGCCGCGGGCGAGATGAAGGTGGAATGGGACGCGGACTTCTAAGCGTGGCTAATTTGCGCATTGAAGTGATCAGTTTGTTTCCCGAGATGTTTTCCGCCATCAGCGAGTACGGCATCACCAGTCGGGCGGTGAAACAGGGGCTGTTGCAGCTCACCTGTTGGAACCCGCGAGACTACACGACGGATCGACATCACACTGTGGACGATCGCCCCTTTGGCGGTGGCCCGGGCATGGTGATGAAGATCAAGCCCCTGGAAGACGCATTGGTTCAGGCCAAGGCAGCAGCAGGGGAGAAGGCGAAGGTCATTTACCTGTCCCCTCAAGGCCGTCAGCTGAAACAGGCGGCGGTACGCGAACTGGCGAATGAGGAAGCACTGATCCTGATTGCCGGTCGCTATGAAGGCATTGACGAGCGTTTTATTGAAGCTCATGTCGATGAAGAGTGGTCGATTGGGGACTATGTTCTGTCTGGCGGCGAGCTGCCGGCGATGGTCCTGATAGATGCGGTTACACGACTGCTGCCTGGAGCTTTAGGGCATGCGGACTCTGCGGAGGAAGATTCCTTCACGGATGGTTTGCTGGATTGCCCGCACTACACCCGACCGGAGGTGTATGCGGATCAGCGTGTTCCCGACGTATTGCTAAGTGGCAATCACGCACACATCCGGCGTTGGCGTTTACAGCAGTCCCTTGGTCGGACCTATGAACGACGCGCCGATCTTCTGGAAAGCCGCTCGCTTTCTGGAGAAGAGAAGAAGCTGCTCGAGGAATACATCCTCGCGCGGGACGATAGTTAACAACGTATCGATGGTAGGTCCATTGACTTACCTTAGGAGCACAGCATGACTAACAAAATCATCCTTGCACTCGAAGCAGAGCAGATGACCAAAGAGATCCCTACCTTTGCCCCGGGCGACACCATTGTCGTTCAGGTGAAAGTGAAGGAAGGCGACCGTTCGCGTCTGCAAGCGTTCGAAGGCGTGGTAATCGCCAAGCGTAACCGTGGTGTGAACAGTGCTTTCACTGTTCGTAAAATCTCCAACGGTGTTGGCGTAGAGCGTACTTTCCAGACCTACAGCCCGCAAATCGACAGCATGGCCGTTAAGCGTCGCGGTGACGTACGTAAAGCCAAGCTGTACTACCTGCGTGACCTGTCCGGTAAAGCAGCTCGCATCAAGGAAAAACTGGCTTAAGTCCAGCTTCCCGATGCAGAAAAAAGCAGCCTACGGGCTGCTTTTTTGTGCCTGGAATTTGTCGACTGATCTGGGGTAGAGGCGCGGCTATCGCAGGCAAGCCAGCTCCCTCACTTGATCGTTAGTGGTCATAAAATCGATGCACGACACAAATCCAATGTAGGAGCAGGCTTGCCTGCGATAGGATCTACCCGACACTACCGTCATCTGCCTGAGCCCCCATGCCCGCCATCGACCACCCTCTGATTGATCGCTTCCTCGACGCCCTCTGGTTGGAAAAAGGCCTGTCGGACAATACCCGTCAGGCCTATCGCAGCGATCTGGCCCTGTTCAATGGCTGGCTGCAGGAAAAACACCTCGAACTGATCAACGCCGGCCGCGAGCTGATCCTCGATCACTTGGCCTGGCGTCTGGAGCAGAACTACAAGCCGCGCTCCACGGCACGCTTCCTTTCCGGCGTGCGTGGGTTCTATCGCTACCTGCTGCGGGAAAAGCTCATCGCCCTCGATCCGACGCTACAGATTGACATGCCGCAACTGGGCAGGCCATTGCCCAAATCCCTGTCGGAAGCTGACGTCGATGCATTGCTCGCCGCCCCCGACTTGAGCGAAGCCATTGGCCAGCGCGACCGCGCCATGCTGGAAGTGTTGTATGCCTGTGGCCTGCGGGTGACTGAGCTGATCAGCCTGACCCTGGAGCAAGTCAACCTGCGCCAGGGTGTGCTGCGGGTGATGGGCAAGGGCAGCAAGGAGCGACTGGTGCCCATGGGGGAAGAGGCGATTGTGTGGGTCGAACGCTACATGCGCGAGGCCCGTGGCGAACTGCTTGGCGGGCGCCCCAGCGATGTGCTGTTCCCCAGCCTGCGCGGCGAGCAGATGACCCGCCAGACCTTCTGGCACCGCATCAAGCACCAGGCCAAGGTGGCGGGGATCGGCAAGGCACTGTCGCCCCATACGTTGCGCCATGCATTCGCCACCCATTTACTCAACCACGGCGCGGATCTGCGGGTGGTGCAAATGCTGCTCGGGCACAGCGACTTATCCACAACCCAGATCTATACCCACGTGGCGCGGGCACGTTTGCAGGATCTGCACGCCAAGCACCACCCGCGGGGTTGAAAAGCGCCAATTTATCCCGCCACGGGCTGCCCTGCGGCCCAACTGTGGTAGGCTTTGCCGGTTCGCAAAGGGGACGGCTCAGACCCGTGTTTCCAAGCGGTGTTACTTCCCGTCCCTGCATCTGCCTTCAGGAGTTCCCATGCGCTTGACCCAGATTATTGCCGCCGCAGCCATTGCGTTGGTTTCCACCTTTGCCGTCGCCGATGACGCTGCCGAGCAGACCATTCGCAAGAGCCTGGCCAACCTGCAGCTCGACACACCGATCGAAAGCATCAGCGCCAGCCCGATGGCCGGGCTGTACGAAGTGAAACTCAAGGGCAGTCGCGTGCTGTATGCCAGTGCTGATGGCCAATACATTGTCCAGGGCTACCTGTTTCAGTTGAAGGACGGCAAGCCGGTCAACCTGACCGAGAAAGCCGAGCGCCTGGGCGTGTCCAAGCTGATCAACGGCATTCCGGTGGCTGAAACCGTGGTGTATCCCGCCATTGGCGAGACCAAGACCCACATCACCGTGTTCACTGACACCACCTGCCCGTATTGCCACAAGCTGCATGCCGAAGTGCCGGCGCTGAACAAGCTGGGCGTGGAAGTGCGCTATGTAGCGTTTCCGCGCCAGGGCCTGGGCTCACCGGGTGACGAGCAGTTGCAGGCGGTCTGGTGCTCGGCCGACAAGAAAGCGGCCATGGACAAGATGGTCGATGGCAAGGAAATCAAGGCGGACAAGTGCGCCAACCCGGTTTCCAAACAGTTCGCCCTGGGCCAGTCCATCGGCGTGAACGGTACGCCGGCCATCGTTTTGGCTGACGGCCAAGTGATTCCGGGCTACCAGCCGGCGCCGCAAGTTGCCAAACTGGCGCTCAGTGCCAAATAAATCAGCATCGTCGAACCTTCGACGATCAAGGCCCTTTGAGCAGTCGATGGGTCGTTAATTGAAAGCCGCAGTTGTGCGGCTGTTTTCCACGGCCGACCTCGCGTCGGCCGTTTCATGGGGAGTTCTTCAGTGAAACCGGTCAAAGTAGGCATCTGTGGGTTAGGGACCGTCGGTGGCGGCACCTTCAACGTACTTCAGCGTAATGCTGAAGAAATTTCCCGCCGTGCAGGGCGCGGGATTGAAGTGGCGCAAATTGCCACGCGTTCGCCAAAGCCTCAGTTCCAAACGACCGGTATTGCGATTACCAACGATGTCTTCGCCGTGGCGACCAACCCTGAAATCGATATCGTCATCGAGCTGGTGGGCGGCTATACCATTGCCCGCGAGCTGGTGCTCAAGGCGATCGAAAACGGCAAGCACGTGGTCACCGCCAACAAGGCGCTGATCGCCGTGCACGGTAACGAGATCTTCGCCAAGGCCCGCGAGATGGGCGTGATCGTCGCTTTCGAAGCCGCCGTGGCCGGCGGTATTCCGGTGATCAAGGCGATCCGTGAAGGCCTGTCCGCCAACCGCATCAACTGGGTGGCCGGCATCATCAACGGCACCGGTAACTTCATCCTCACCGAAATGCGCGAGAAGGGCCGTACCTTCGAAGACGTGCTGGCCGAAGCGCAGGCCCTGGGTTACGCCGAAGCCGACCCGACCTTCGACGTGGAAGGCATCGACGCAGCCCACAAGCTGACCATCCTGGCGTCCATCGCCTTTGGTATCCCGCTGCAGTTCGACAAGGCCTACACCGAGGGCATCACCCAACTGACCACGGCCGACGTGAATTACGCCGAAGCCCTCGGCTATCGCATCAAGCACCTCGGCGTGGCGCGCAGCACCCCGGCCGGTATCGAGTTGCGTGTGCATCCGACGCTGATCCCGGCCGACCGCCTGCTCGCCAACGTCAATGGCGTGATGAACGCGGTGATGGTCAACGGCGATGCTGCTGGTTCCACCCTGTTCTACGGTGCGGGCGCCGGCATGGAGCCGACCGCTTCGTCGGTGATCGCCGACCTGGTGGACGTGGTTCGCGCCATGACCAGCGACCCGGAAAACCGCGTGCCGCACCTGGCCTTCCAACCCGATTCGCTGTCGGCTCACCCGATCCTGCCGATCGAGGCGTGCGAAAGCGCTTACTACCTGCGCATCCAGGCCAAGGATCATCCGGGCGTGTTGGCCCAGGTTGCCAGCATCCTGTCGGAGCGCGGCATCAATATCGAGTCGATCATGCAGAAGGAAGTCGAGGAGCAGAACGGCCAGGTGCCGATGATCCTGCTGACTCACCGCGTGCTCGAGCAGCACATCAACGATGCCATCACCGCCCTGGAAGCCTTGCAAGGCGTAGTGGGCCCGGTGGTACGTATTCGCGTCGAACACCTGAACTAACCGATTTGTGCCAGGGGCCCCGTGCGTTCGGCGGCCTCTGTTCGAGAATGATTTAGAGGAGCCAGTCATGCGTTACATCAGCACCCGCGGCCAGGCACCGGCCCTGAATTTCGAAGACGTTCTGCTGGCAGGCCTTGCCACCGACGGCGGCCTGTACGTGCCGGAAAACCTGCCACGCTTCACCCAGGAAGAAATCGCGTCCTGGGCCGGTCTGCCGTATCACGAGCTGGCCTTTCGCGTGATGCGCCCGTTCGTCACCGGCAGCATTCCGGATGCGGACTTCAAGAAGATCCTGGAAGAGACCTACGGCGTATTTTCCCACAGCGCCATCGCCCCATTGCGCCAACTGAACGGCAACGAGTGGGTACTGGAGCTGTTCCACGGCCCGACCCTGGCGTTCAAGGACTTCGCCCTGCAACTGCTGGGTCGCCTGCTGGATTACGTGCTGGAGAAGCGCGGCGAGCGTGTGGTGATCATCGGTGCAACCTCCGGTGATACCGGCTCGGCGGCCATCGAAGGCTGCAAGCACTGCGAAAACGTCGACATCTTCATCCTGCACCCGCACAAGCGCGTGTCGGAAGTACAGCGTCGGCAGATGACCACCATTTTTGGTGAGAACATCCACAACATCGCCATCGAAGGCAACTTCGACGACTGCCAGGAAATGGTCAAGAACAGCTTCGCCGACCAGAGCTTCCTCAAGGGCACGCGCCTGGTGGCGGTGAACTCGATCAACTGGGCGCGGATCATGGCCCAGATCGTCTACTACTTCCACGCAGCCCTGCAGTTGGGCGGCCCGGCACGTTCGGTGTCGTTCTCGGTGCCGACCGGCAACTTCGGCGACATCTTCGCCGGCTACCTGGCGCGCAACATGGGCCTGCCGATCAACCAGTTGATCGTCGCCACCAACCGCAACGACATCCTGCACCGCTTTATGAGCGGTAACCAGTACGTCAAGGAAACCCTGCACGCCACCCTGTCGCCGTCCATGGACATCATGGTGTCGTCGAACTTCGAGCGTCTGCTGTTCGACATGCATGGTCGCAATGGCGCGGCGATTGCCGGCTTGATGGACACCTTCAAAAGCGGTGGCGGTTTCAGTGTCGATGAAGAGCGCTGGACCGAAACCCGCAAGCTGTTCGACTCGCTGGCGGTGGACGATGCGCAGACCTGCGAAACCATCGCCGAAGTCTATGCCCAGACCGGCGAACTGCTCGACCCGCACACCGCCATCGGTGTGAAGGCCGCCCGTGAATGCCGGCGCAGCCTGGACATCCCGATGGTGATCCTCGGTACCGCGCACCCGGTCAAATTCCCGGAAGCGGTGGAGAAGGCGGGTGTTGGCAAGGCGCTGGAGTTGCCGGCGCACTTGGCTGACCTCTTCGAGCGTGAAGAGCGTTGCACCGTGCTACCGAATGACCTGAAGGCGATGCAGGCGTTTGTCAGCCAGCATGGCAATCGTGGTAAGCCGTTGTAAGGCTGATACGCACACAAAAACGCCGCGCCCCTTCCCTGGGGTAGCGGCGTTTTTCGTTTCTGGCGGGCCCATTGTGTAAGCAGTCATGTGCGTACGTTTTTTGGTTGTCATGTTGCAAGCGCATGCTGGTGCAAGACGCTCCCTATTGATTCCATAACGACGAAAAAACGAACTTTTCCATGTTCCGATCCGTCAATCAGGATAGATACAGCTCCCCTTGAAACGATTGTTCCCCAACTATTGAGTGGTGATCGAGATGGAAAGTATCAGCCTATTGCTCGAAGAAGCATTGAGCCCTTATCAGGTTTCGCTGACCCCCTCTGGTGTGCAGGGCGAGTGCCTGGTGACCGTAAAGAATCGTGCTGGCGCGATCATGGTCGAGCGTGACGTCGACCGGGCGCAGTTGATGGATAAGCGCCTGCTGGTCGATGTGGTGGACTGCCTGCTGCGCGACCTCAAAATCGCCGAAGGACGCCTGGAACCTTCGATGATCGCTGCCCTGCGTAGTGCAGCCCAAACCCGCGGCGGCGCCGTGGCATGAAGAATTGTTTACCTGTTGAAACTTCCTATGGCATGGCCTGTCAGATTTCGTAACAGCAAGAATGAACATTGTGCTCCGGTGTTTGTGCCTTGTTGTACTGGTCTTTGTAGGCCACGTTTAACCCCGAAGTGTTTCCCCACGCTTCGGGGTTTCTTTTGTCTGTGATTTCTCACGGCGGAGGCACTTCCTGGAAAAAGCTCGGGTTATCGCGCAGATACTGTTTACGCATGACCGGGTCCAGCCATGCGGCGTAGGACTGTTGCACCTGTTTCAGCGGGATGTCATGCAGCACTTGGTCGATGCGCTCGATGGCCTCGCGTCCCATGGGGGTGTCCGAACAGCCGATATGGGTACGTTGGTAGGGCGCGTTACCTTTGATGGGGTAGAAGTTCAGGTCGTCGGCAGCGATCCCTTGTCGTAGCGCGTGATAGCGGATTTCCGGCCAGTAGCCCAACACCGCTTCCAGCCGCCCCAGGCGTTGCATCTGTAACAAGCTGCCGAGGGCGTCGTTGCCATAGTGGAACGCCAGTGTCTGCGCATCGGCGTGCCTCAGCCGTTCATCAATGACCGGGCCGTAGCTGCGTTCGGCAATCGCACCCACCCGTGCTGTATGGGCGTCGAGAAAGGCCTGCAGATCGAACTGGCCGTCCACGATAAACGTCGCCATGGCCTCCTGTTGGCTGCGTCGGATCGTGATCCCGTTGCTGACCACCACAAATGCCTGGCGGGAAAACACCATGTATTGGGCGCGCTCTGGCGTCCACAGTAATGAGGGATCACAGGTGAACGTGGGCTCGCGCAACATTTGCATGCCCCGCGCGCGATTGACGTGCAGCACCTGATGTCGATATTGCGGCAAGTGCTCGATCAGTATCGGCAACAACTGGTCCAACGCACCCTGGCCTTTGCTCGGGCCTTCGAGAATGGTCAACGGCGGTAGGTCGCGCAGCAACCAGATCAGCGTGTCCTCGGCCTGCGCTGCCGGTGGCCAGCCGCCGGCCATCAGTGCGGCGAGGCACAGCTGAATCAGCCAGCGTTTGTATCGATCGGCCATCAGATCGCGCCTTCCTCGCGCAAGCGGACAACAGCGGCGCTGTCGTACCCCAACTGGGCGAGCAGCACGTTGTTGTGTTCGCCCAGTTGGGGCCCGACCCATTCGCAGCTGCCCGGGGTCTGCGACAACTTGGGCACGATGCCGGGCATCTTGAAGTCCTTGCCGTCGGGCAGTTGGGCCTTGAGGAACATTTCACGGGCCAGGAACTGCGGGTCACCGAGCATGTCTTCGGCGCTGTAAATGCGACTGGCAGGCACCTCGGCCTTATTGAGCTGTTCCACCACCTGCTCCAATGGCAGCGAGTTGACCCAGCGGTCGATCACCCCATACAACTCATCGCGACGGCTATCGCGTCCGTCATTGCTGGCAAGCGTCGGGTCGTTGGCCAGGTCGTCACGACCGATAGCCGACATGAAGCGCTTGAAGATCGCATCACCGTTGGCGCCGATCTGCACATGTTTGCCATCGGCGCTGGTGTGGATCGAGGAGGGGGTAATGCCGGGCATGATGTTGCCGGTGCGTTCGCGAATGAAGCCGAACACGTCGAATTCGGGGATCATGCTTTCCATCATCGCGAAGATGGCTTCGTACAAGGCCACGTCCACGACCTGACCCAAACCGCCGTTGACCTCACGATGACGCAGTGCCATCAACGCGCCGATCACGGCCCACAACGCGGCGATGGAGTCGCCGATGGAGATCCCGGTGCGCACCGGCGGACGGTCTTCGAAACCGGTGATATAGCGCAGTCCGCCCATGGATTCGCCCACCGCACCAAACCCCGGCTGATCCTTCATCGGCCCGGTCTGGCCAAAACCCGAAAGGCGCACCATCACCAGCTTGGGGTTGAGCGCGTGCAGGGTGTCCCAGCTCAGGCCGAGCTTTTCCAGCACGCCAGGGCGGAAATTCTCGATCAGGATGTCGGCGTCCGCCAGTAACTGCTTGAGGATCGCCAGGCCGTCCGGGTGCTTGAGGTTGAGCGTCAGCGACTTCTTGTTACGCGCCTGCACGAACCACCACAGCGAGGTGCCTTCATACAACTTGCGCCATTTACGCAGCGGGTCGCCGCCATCGGGCGATTCCACCTTGATCACCTCGGCGCCGAATTCGGCGCAGATGCGTGAGGCGAACGGGCCGGCGATCAGGGTGCCGAGTTCGATGACTTTCAAGCCGGCAAGCGGTTTGGCATTAAACGACATGAGGATCCTTGTCTGCGCAGGGCGGTGATGTGAAGCCTTTTAACATAGGCGAGTGGCCCAGGGATAAGGATGATGCAGAGCATGATTCGTTGAATAGCTTCGCCATCGGTTAGACTGGCCGCCTTTTCCTGTCTCTAGAAGTCCGTTCATGGCCCAGCCGTCCACGACCTACAAATTCGAACTCAACCTCACCGACCTCGACCGCTCGGTGTACGAGAGCGTCAAACAGACCATCGCCCGCCACCCTTCGGAAACCGAAGAACGCATGACTGTGCGCCTGTTGGCCTACGCCCTCTGGTACAACGAGCAGGTTTCGTTCGGCCGTGGCCTGTCAGATGTAGACGAGCCAGCCCTGTGGGAAAAAAGCCTGGATGACCGCGTCTTGCATTGGATCGAAGTCGGCCAGCCCGATGTCGACCGCCTGACCTGGTGCTCGCGCCGCGCCGAGCGTACCAGCTTGCTCGCCTACGGCAGCCTGCGTGTGTGGGAAGGCAAGGTGGTGCCAGCGGCGAAAAGCATGAAAAACGTGCACATCGCGGCGGTTCCGCAGGAAGTCCTCGAGACGTTGGCCAAGGACATGCCTCGCGTGATCAAGTGGGACGTGATGATCAGCGAAGGCACGATCTTCGTCACCGATGATCGTGGCCAGCATGAAGTGCAGTTACAGTGGCTGGTCGGCGAGCGCGGTTGAGCCAGCGCTTGTAGCTTGCCACTAATATTTCCCCTACAGAGAATTCCCCACCGTCCCATGCGTATTGATCCCCGTCCGTTACCCGCTGTCCTGCCGTTTCTCGGTGAATTGCCACCGCTGTTGACCCGTCTGTACGCCGCGCGCGGGGTAAGGTCAGAGGCAGAGTTGGACAAGAGCCTGGCGCGGTTGATTCCTTACCAGCAGCTCAAGGGCATCGACGCAGCGGTAGACCTGCTGGTGACGGCCCTGGAGCAACGCCAGCGCATCCTGATCGTCGGCGACTTCGACGCCGACGGCGCCACCGCCAGCACCGTGGGCACCCTGGGCCTGCGTTTGCTCGGTGCGGCCCATGTCGACTACCTGGTGCCCAACCGCTTTGAATACGGTTACGGCCTGACCCCGGAAATTGTCGCCGTGGCCTTGCAGCGCGAGCCGCAGTTACTGATCACCGTGGACAACGGCATCTCCAGCGTCGAAGGCGTGGCGGCGGCGAAGGCGGCGGGGCTCAAAGTGCTGGTGACCGACCACCACTTGCCGGGGGATGAGTTGCCGGCGGCGGATGCCATCGTCAACCCGAACCAGCCGGGCTGTGAGTTTCCCAGCAAGGCCTTGGCTGGGGTCGGGGTGATCTTTTATGTCTTGATGGCCTTGCGTGCCCGTTTGCGCAGTCTGGGCTGGTACGAAAATAAGCCGCAGCCCAACCTTGGCGAGTTGCTCGACCTCGTTGCCCTGGGCAGCGTCGCCGACGTGGTGCCGTTGGACGCCAATAACCGCATCCTGGTCCATCAGGGCCTGGAGCGCATCCGCGCCGGTCGCGCACGGCCGGGGATCAAGGCGATCCTCGAAGTGGCCAAGCGTGATCACGCCCGTATCACCTCCACCGACCTCGGGTTTATCCTCGGGCCCCGCCTGAACGCCGCCGGGCGTCTGGATGACATGAGCCTGGGCATCGAGTGCCTGCTTACCACCGACGTTGCCGCCGCCCGGGAAATGGCCGCGCAACTGGACGGTATGAACCAGGATCGCAAATCCATCGAGCAAGGCATGCAGCGCGAGGCCCTGGCCCAGCTCAAGGACTTGCCGGTGGAGTCGATGCCCTACGGTTTGTGCTTGTTCGATCCGGAGTGGCACCAAGGGGTGATCGGCATTCTGGCGTCGCGCATGAAAGAGCGCTACTTCCGCCCGACCATCGCCTTCGCCGACGCGGGCGATGGCTTGCTCAAGGGCTCGGGCCGTTCTGTGCAGGGCTTTCACATCCGTGACGCGCTGGCGGTGGTGGCGAGCCAGCATCCGAACCTGATCACCAAGTACGGCGGCCACGCCATGGCGGCGGGGCTGACCTTGCCCGAGGAACATTTCCCACTGTTTGCCGAAGCCTTTGATGCGGAAGTGCGTCGGCAATTGCGCGAAGAAGACCTCACCGGCCGGCTGTTGTCCGATGGCACCCTGGCGGTGGAAGAGTTTCACTTGGAACTGGCGCGCGCCCTTCGCCACGCCGGCCCTTGGGGGCAGCACTTTCCCGAACCGCTGTTTCACGGGGTGTTTCAGTTGGTGGAGCAACGGGTGGTTGGGGAGCGGCACCTGAAGGTGGTGCTCAAGAGCGAATGCGGATCAGTGAAGCTCGATGGCATTGCGTTTGGGGTCGACCGTGAGGTCTGGCCGAACCCGACGGTGCGTTGGGTGGAATTGGCCTACAAGCTGGACGTGAACGAATTCCGTGGCCAGGAAACCGTGCAGTTGATGATTGCGCATATCGAACCGCGCTAGCCCAACCAATCCATGTGGGAGGGGGCTTGCTCCCTCTCACATTGGGTTTTGCGTACAGCCCGGAATTACTCGGATTTGGCCTGGTGCTTGACGATGATATCCACCAGACGCTTGGCCAGTGCCGGGTAGTTCTCATCGAAGTGATGCCCGCCAGGCAGTTTCACCGCCTCGCCTACCGCCGTCTTGTCGGTACAGCCACTCTCGTCGACTTCTTCGGCACCGTAGATGCACACCACCTTGTCCGCCGGCAGCTTGGCCATTTCCGGGCCGGTCGCGGCTTCTTTACCGGCGTTGCCCAGCCAGCCTTCCACTTCGATTTCAAAGCTGCCGGTGCGGGCGAAGGCCAGCAGGATGATAACGTCGACCCGTTGCTGCTCGTTTTCCGGCAGGCGGTTGTAGATCGCTGGCAGTACGTCGGCGCCGAATGAGTAACCGGTCAGCACGAAGCGTTTGGTGCCCCACTTTTGCCGATAGTGCTGCATCAGTTCAGTGAGGTCCTTGGCGCTTTGCTCCGGGGTCTTGTGCTGCCAGTAGTAGCGCAGGGTGTCGATGCCGACCACCGGGTAGCCGATCTTGGCCATTTCGCCGGCCACGTCGCGGTCCAGGTCACGCCAGCCGCCATCGCCGGAGAGGAACAGGGTCACGGTATCCTTGGCCTGGCCGGCGGGGACTTCCACCACGGGAATCGCCAGGCCGCCGTTGTCCGAACCCACCAATTGCTTGCGCAGTTCGTTGTTCAGCACTTGCGGGTAATGAATGTCGTAGTCGCTGATGCTGGTGGTGGCGCGCGGTGTGTCGCGTACGAAACTGGCGCTTTCATCGTCAGGGTTGTCGTTCCACGCCACCAGCCAGTTGCCATGGGCGGCGGTCTTGGGCAGCGGGTCCTTGCAGCCTTCCTGCACCAGGGCGAAGCCGACGGAGATCGCGTTGGCCTTGTCGTTGTTCTGGGTGGCCAGCCAGCGCCACGCAAGGGCGGCGCCTGGGCCGATGCCGCTCACCAGCGTCGGCGCGCCCTTGAGTTGGGCCAGGGCGCCTTGTAGCGCCTGTTCCTGCAGCTTGCAGTCGTCTTTGGGCAGGATCACCTGGACGATTTGTGCCTTACCGCCTTGGCTCAGGGCGATCAGTTGACTGTCGGTCAGGATTTCATCCGCCATCACCGCTACGGCCACGCGCGCTTTTGCTGTCCCGGCCGGCGTCACGCGGGTCATTACCGAACCGTCGGCCTGAGGCAGTTGCTCCAGGGTCGGTTGCGCGGCAGGGCGGTTCCAATACCAATAGCCACCCCCCAGGATCAGGGCCAGCAGCACTACAACGGCCAATACATACCGCCAGGAGCGTCGAATCATTAGCGTTTCACCAATCCAGTCAAGCCACCCGCGATCAGGGCGGCGGTATCGGCCAGTGCCACCAGCGGATCAAGTCCTGCGGGCACGGCCATGTAGCGGGGTTCCCAGTCAGGCTGGAACTTGTCTTTGAAACGGCGCAAACCTTGGAAGTTATACAGTTGTTCGCCACGACGGAACACCATCGAGCCCAGGCGTTGGGTCAGCGGCGCGCCACGGCGAGGTTGCAGGCCCGACAATGGCACCATGCCGAGGCTGAAGCGAGCATAACCATGACTCTTATAGTGTTGAATCAGGCCGACCATCATGAACTCCATGGTCAGCTTGGGCGCATCGGGGTGGGCGCGCATCAGGTCGAGGCTGGCCAGGTCGTGGTTGTAGGTCTCGAGCAGGTTGGCGAAGGCCACCGGGTGTCCTTCGAAGCGAATGATCGCAATGCGAAAGTGCTTGAGGTAGTCGTCGCTGAAGCGGCCGAGGGAAAAGCCCTTTTCCCGCACGTTCTTGCCGGTCAGCCAGGCATCGGAAATAACCTTGAGTTCGTCCATCGGCGCGGTGCCCGGTTCGTGGATTTCCAGGGACAGGCCGTCCCGGGTGCCACGGTTCCAGGTGTAGCGCAAATCCTTCATCTCTTTGCCCTTGGCTTCCAGGTCAAAGCGTTTGAGGTCGACGCGGGCTTCTTCGCCCAGCTTGATCGCGGTGAGGCCGATGTCCATGTAGTACGGCAGGTTCTCCGCGCGCACCTGATAGAACACCGGACGCGCATGGTGGATGTCGCACAGGTCGCGGAACTGCCAGATCATCTCGGCGCGGGGCTGGGTCGGGCCGATCGGGTCATACAAGGCCACCAGGCTGCGACCGCGACGGGCATACATCAGGAAGGCTTCGTCATTGGGGTGGAACAGCAGCGCCTTGTCGCCGGTCAGCGCCAGGCCGCCGTCGGGCTGCGACGAGGCCATCAGGATCTTGGTGGCGCGTTCCAGTTCTTCCGGCGTCGGCAGGTGAATCACCGGGCGCGCGGTACGCAGCAACCAGGTCAGCGACACGATCACCAGCAACACGGCGGCGCCCAGCAGCGAGCGCAGGCCGCGCGGGGCGTTGGCGTCGAGGGTGAACTGCCACCACAGTTGATGACTATAAGGGACGTCTTGATAGGCAAACAGCAGCAGCCAGATCGAAGCCCCCAGCACGCAGACGCTGGCCACCAGGTACAGCGGCGAGAACGGCAGCTCGGTCAGGCGGCTGGCGCGGTAGAACGAGCGTCGGAAGATGGCCAGCAACACCGCGGTCATGGTCATCAGGCTGGCTTCTTCCCAGTCGAAGCCCTTGAGCAGTGACAGCAGGGCGCCGGTCAGCAGCAGCACCATGGTCAACATCCAGGCCGCCGACAAGCGTCGACGCAGGCCCTGGGCCAGCAGCAGGCACAATACGCCGATCAGGCTGGCGCCAAAGTGCGAAGCATCAATCAGGCGGTGGGGAATCAGAAAGCCGATGTTTTCCAGGCGTGAGTCGATTTCCGGTGTGGCGCCGGAAAACAGCAGGACCACGCCGGACAAAAAAACCAGCACGGCCAGTACCGGCGCCGCCAGGCCCGAGGCGACCCGCAGGCTTTGCTGGGTCTGGAACAGGCGTTGGGCTTCGTTGACCAACAGGAACACGCAGGCGATCAGCAGCGGCAGCACCACATAGATCATGCGATACAGCAGCAGGGCAGCGGCCAATGGCGCGGCGCCAAGCTTGTCGGCGAAGGCGGCGAGCAGGATGGCTTCGAAGACACCCACGCCCCCCGGCACATGGCTGAGCACGCCAGCGGCCAGGGCCAGCAGGTACACCAGCAGGAACGGCCCGAAGGGCGGCGCTTCCGGCAACAGCATATAAAGGACTGTGGCGGCCGCAGCGACGTCCAGGGCCGTGATGATCAGTTGCAGGAAGGTCAGGCGACGACCCGGCAGACGCAGGGTGCGACGGCCGACCTTGACCACCAGGTTATCCGGATAGGGTTGTTCCGGCAGGCGACGACGATAGATGCCGATGCACAGCATGGCCGACAACAACAGCACGGCGCCCGCCACTCCGCCGAGCACCGTTTGCGGTAGATGCAGGTAGGTCGAGGCCGCCGGCAAGTTACTCAGCGTGGCCAGCGCCGCCAATGGCGGCAGGGCACAGCCCAGGGCCAGGCTGGCGAACACGGTCATGTGTGCGACTTCCGACGCGCCGAGGCCATGGCGTGCATATAAACGGTAGCGGACCGAGCCGCCTGAGAGCATCGATAAACCGATGGCGTTGCCGATGGCGAACGCGGTGAACCCACCCAGGGCAAGGGTCTTGGCGGGCAGTTTCACCCCGGCGTAGCGCGCGCCGGAAAACTCATAGCCCAACAGAACGACGAAGCCCGCGACCGCAGCGGCAAATGCGCCGAGCAACGCTGGCTTGGGCACTTCCAGGATCGAGTCATGGAGGGCGTAGAGGTCCAGTTCGAGCAGCAGGTGGCGGCAGGCGACGAGGGCGATTGCAAACAGCAGCAACGTAACCGCCAGCCCGATGGGTTGGCGGTACTTGCTTAACAGATCCAGCCAGCGCAAGCGGGTGGGCGCGATCGGTTGTTCTGCTGTGACGGTGTCTTGTGGTTCAGACGAGTTGGCGCGCATCAATCACCTCGTGGATTGTGCGCGACAGGATGGAGGTATCCAGCCAAGTTACCAATCCCTATGGACAAAATAATTACAAATATTAACGCGTATCACCGGGGGCGGCGACTGCGGCCATTGGTCGTAGAGGATTAAGCGTAGCGTGCAATGGCATGGACTCGATAAAACCCGTACGGTTTCATGAAAGATGCCATGCCATTGTTTCAGAAGAACTTTTTTATCGGATACAAAAAAGGCCACTCTTTCGAGTAGCCTTTTTTGATGTTTGGTTGCGGGAGCCGGATTTGAACCGACGACCTTCGGGTTATGAGCCCGACGAGCTACCAGACTGCTCCATCCCGCGTCTGTGGGCGGCATTCTACAGCCAAGCGCCAGGGTGTCAACCGTTAATGGTCCAATGGGTCAAATAACTGCGAATTAGCCGCTGAATCACGACAATGTGCGGTAAGTGCGCGCAAGGAAAAGGTTTTTTGTCGGACAATCGTCCCGGCCAAAAACCGGCAGGCTCAGAAACCCTTATCGCAAGGTCGCAACGGACTGGCGGAACAGCAGCAAGCTCATCACCAGAAACGTCACGCCCATCACCAGCACCGTCACGAACTCCTTCCAGACGATATCGAGGCCCGCGCCTCGATACACGATCGCCTGCATGAAGCCCACATAGTGCCGCGACGGGAAAAACCACGTCACGTACTGGACCCATTGCGGCTGGCTCTCGATGGGCGACATGCCGCCCGACAGCATCATCATCGGCATCACGGCCATCATCATCAGCAGGGCAAATTGCGCCATGGTGCGCGCGAGCGTGCCGAGGAAGATGCCAATCGCTGCCGTGGCGAAGATGTAGATGAGGGTGCCGAGCAGCAGAACGCCGCGCGAGCCGGCAATCGGCACGTCGAGGACACCCTGGACCACGAATAAAAGAGAACAGATGAAACCGATCATGATCACCAGCCCGCTCGACCAGACTTTGGCGAGCGCTATCTCGAAGGCCGTCAACGGCATCACCAGCAGGTGCTCGATCGTACCGTGCTCGCGCTCGCGCAACAGCGCTGCGCCGGTCAGGATAATGATCAGCATCGACAGCTGATCGGCGAGGCCGACGACCGCGCGGAACCAGGATTGTGTGCCGTTGGGATTGAACGCGCGGCGGATGACGAGATCGGAGGAGAGTCCGCTGGTTCGCTCCATTTCCTGGCGGTAGCGCGTGACCTCGTCGGTCACCATGTTCTGGATATAACCCCCACCCAAGGACGCCTGCTGGACGGCGGTGGCGTCGGCGTTGACCTGCACCTCGATATCGCGCCCCTTGCGCACATCCGCTTCAAAGCGCGGAGGAATGACCACGACGAGGGTGTAAAGCCCGTTGTCCATGGTGCGGTCGATATCGGCGGCGCTGATCAGTTTGGCCGCCTGAAAGTACGGTGGATAGAACAGCCCGACAATCGAGCGCGACAGGCTGGAATTGTCCTCGTCGACGATCGCCACGGAGGCATTGTTGACGGTCTCGCCGGCGCCGGTCGACTGCATATAGATGCTGATGCCGAAGGAATAGATGATGAAGAGGATCATCATCAGGTCCTTCGAGAGGGCGCGCAGGTCCTTGACGCCGAGCCAGAATATGTTGAAGAGGCTGTTCATCTTATTTCTCCTGTTTGCGCAAGAGCAGCGCGGACAGCAACAGGAAGGCCGGACCGAACAGGGTCAGCGCCAGCAGATCGCTGGCCATGTCGGTGAAACCGAGTCCCTTGGTGAACGCGCCAACACTCATATGCAGGTAGTAGCTCGTCGGCCACAGGTAACCCATGAAGCGTGCGCCGCCCTCCAGCGTCGAAACGGGCTGCATCATGCCGGAGAACTGCATGGTCGGCAGCATCGACAGCACCGCTCCGGCGAACACCGCGGCGACCTGGCTCGACGTGAAGGTCGAGATGAACAGCCCATAGCCGGTGGCCGCCGCCACATAGAACAGCGCGCCCAGGGTCAGCGTGAGACCGTCGCCTTTGAGCGGGACATCGAAGAGGAACAGCACGGTCGCGGTCATGATGAAAAAATTGAGCATGCCAACGCCCATGTAAGGCAGTTGCTTGCCGATCAGGAACTCCAGGCGCGTCGTGGGGGTGGCGTAGAAGTTCGTGATTGTGCCGATTTCCTTTTCGCGGGCAACGCTGACCGCTGTCAGGATGGCAAGAAACATCATCAGCAGCATCGCCGGCACCGCAGGCCCGATCGCGTAGATGCTCTCGGCTGTCGGGTTGTAACGGTTGCGGATCACGATGCTGGTCGTCGGTTTCGTGCTCGTGACGTCGCTGGACTCGCGCTTTCTCTGTTCGGAGAAGAGATTGTGCGCCGATTGCACGTAGCCCTCGATGGTGGCGGCGCGCGAGGTGTTGGCGCCGTCGATCCAGGCCGATACCTGCCAATCCGCACCGCGTTTGACCAAGCGTCCGAAGCCGGGTGGGATTTCGATCGCCAGCGTGATGTCGTTCGACTTCAGGCGTTGCTGCATTTCTTCGATGCTGTGGACCGGCGTCTTTTCGGTGAAATAGCGAGAGCTCGAAAAATTGGCCAGATAGTCTCGGCTTTCCGGCGTCTCGTCGTGGTCGAACGCCGCATAGGTGAGGTTGGTCACATCGCTGGAGACGCCGAAGCCAAAGATCAACAGCATGATGAACGAACCGAGAAAGGCGAAGGCAAGCCGCACCGGATCGCGCATCAGCGACAACGTCTCGCACTTGGCAAAGGCGAGGAGCCGCCGCAGCGGCATGAAGGCCCAGCGCCTGGGTGACACAGTCAGCGCATCCTGCCGGGGCTGCATCGTGGCAATGGCGGCTGGGGGCGCGGGCGAAGAGGGCTCGGCGTCTTCGATATAGGCGATGAACGCCTCTTCGAGATTCGCGCTGCCCTTGGACGCGATGACGTTTTGCGGCGTGTCGCAGACGAGGACGCGACCGGCGTGCATCAGGGAGATGCGGTCGCAGCGCATGGCCTCGCTCATAAAATGCGTGGAGACGAAGATCGTCACATTGCGGGTTCGTGAGAGATCGCCGAGCAAACGCCAGAATTCGTCGCGTGCCAGCGGGTCGACGCCTGAGGTGGGCTCGTCGAGGATCAGCAACTCGGGATCGTGCACGATGCCCACGGCCAGCGAGAGGCGCTGCCGCACACCCAGCGGCAGCGAGCTCGCTTCGGTGTCGGCATAGTCGACAAGGCCGACATCGTTCATGAGCTGGGCGATACGCGCGTCGGCGCGGTCGGTGGCCAGATGAAAAAGGCGCGCATGCAGACGCAGGTTTTGCCGCACGGTCAGTTCGCCATAGAGCGAGAACGATTGCGACATGAAACCCACGCGCCGGCGGACCGACAGGTCGTTGGCATCGACAGGTTTTCCGCAGACCTCGGCCTCTCCCTCGCTGGGCGCCAGCAGTCCGGTCAGCATCTTCATGGTCGTGGTCTTGCCGCTGCCGTTCGAACCGAGGAAGCCGAAGATTTCCCCGCGCTCAATGGCGAAGCTGACGCGATCGACCGCAGTGAAGCTGCCGAAACGGCGGGTCAGGTTCCTCGCGACAATCACCGGCGCCTCCGTGCTCGGCTGGCGTGGCGGAATCACCAGTCGCGGCGCCGCCGATTGCTGTCCTGGTTGCAGGGCGGCAAACACCGCTTCCATGTCTTGTTGGCCGGTCTTCGCACGCAGCTCATCCGCGGTACCGCAGGCCAGCACGCGTGCGTGATCCATCGCGATAAGCCAATCACATTGGCCCGCCTCATCCATATAGGCGGTGGAGATGACCACACTCATGGTCGGCCGCTCGCGCCGCAACTCGCCGATCAGATCCCAGAACTGTCGACGCGACAGCGGATCCACGCCGGTCGTCGGCTCATCGAGAATGAGCAGGTCGGGGTCGTGAATGAGCGCGCAGCACAAACCGAGTTTTTGCTTCATGCCGCCCGACAGCTTTCCGGCAGGCCGATCGAGAAAGGGCAGCAAGCCGATGGCGGCCGCCAGGCGCTGCGTGCGTGCGTCGCGTTCCGACGCAGACAGGCCGAAGAGGGTGGCGAAGAACGCCAGGTTCTCGCGGACGCTGATCTCCTGGTAGAGATTTTTGCCGAGTCCTTGCGGCATATAGGCAATGCGCGTGCACACGGAGCGACGATGCCGGGCATTGTCCATGCTGCCGCCGAGGACCGTGACCGATCCGCTCTGTATCTTCCGCGCTCCGGCGATCAGGCCCAGCAGCGTGGACTTTCCGGCGGCATCCGGGCCGATGATGCCGGTCATCTGGCCGCTCGGCAGTTCGAGCGATACATCGTCGAGCGCTCGAACCTTGCCATACAGATGGGTTGCGTTGGACACCTCGGCGATCAGCGATGCGCGAGCCACCATTGTCAATCCTCGGCATCGGCAGGGTCGCCCTGAACGCGTTTTTGCAGGTTATCCGGCCAATCTGGCGGGTTCGGATCGAGGCGCACATAGCCGATGCCGCGAGTCCCGGTTTTCACTTGGTTGAGATGGCGCGCGATGAGGCTCGGCGGAATGCGCAGCTTGATCCGGAACATGAGCTTGTCGCGCTCGCTGCGGGTCTCGACCTGTTTGGGCGTGAACTGAGCGTCGGGTGAGACGAAACTCACTTTGGCCGGGACGGCGAAGTCGGCACCGTCGAAGACAATTCGTGCGGCCGACCCAATCGTCACGCGCATGGCCTGTTCGGAGGGGAGATAGATCTCCATGTAGATCTCTGACAGGTCGATGATCGTCAGCACCTTTCCGCCCGCCGCAACCACTTCCCCTGGGTTGGCGAGACGATAAAGCACGCGGCCCTGCACCGGCGCCAAAAGAATGGTATCGACGATCTGGGCGTCGGTCTGATCGACCAGGGCTTGCGCGGCCACCACCGATCGCTGGCGTGCGGTCACGGTCTTCTCGGCGGCTTCGAGCACAGCGCGGGCAGAATCGCGTTCGCCCTGCGCCTCATCGCGGTTGTCCTCACTGATCGCACCGGTCACGACCAGCTTGAGGGCGCGGCGAAGCTTTGCTTCCTTGAGGGTCAGTTCTGCCTGGCGTTGCACAACGGTCGCCTTCGCCTCAAGCATTGAGGCCTCCTCGGACGCCACGTCGGCGGCATATTTGGCGCGTTGCGCTTGCAACTCCGTAGTATCGAGGCGGGCGAGTACCTGGCCTTCGGTGACGAGATCGCCTTCCCGGGCCAGCACCTCGCGCACGCGTCCGGCGGACTTCGCGGCGATGTCGATTTGGTCGGATTCGATGCGGCCGTTGCCTGATACCAGGCCCTGGGGCAGCTTGCCTTGCTGGCTATGCCACCAATACCAGGCGCCGCCGGTACCGACGGCCAGCGCTATGACCAGGATCAGAAGAATCCTTGCGGCACGCCGCCAAGACCACTTTGCATCGGTACTCGGGATGGGCGTCATGATCCGATCCTTGAGCGTGGGTTGGGGTGTGAGCAAAGTCGTGCGGTGTCGTGAGACGTAAGCGAGATCACGTTATTTCATCAGCCATGTCTGGCGAATACCCGCGTTCGCCCATCTTGGTAGATGCTACCCATCGAGTGCCGTGCATAACGTTGATCTTTATCAAGCAATCGGGCTGAAGCGGCGCGCGACCATCGCCCTTACTCTTCAGTCGTTAAAAGCAGCACAAACAAAAACACCGCCTCGACGGTTAGGTCGAGGCGGTGTTTTCGTTTGTGTTGGTTGCGGGAGCCGGATTTGAACCGACGACCTTCGGGTTATGAGCCCGACGAGCTACCAGACTGCTCCATCCCGCGTCTGTGTGTCGGCATTCTACAGAGGAACGCCGGTGTGTCAACCTGTTACCGGAAGAAAAGCGCTTGTGGTTCAATCGGTTAGCGCTCCAACGCGGCGCTTGAAAGTCCTCGGGGCCAGTCTGGCCGAGGCTTTCAGCTCTATCGGAGGGTTAAATTCGATTGAAAAAATAAATTCATCTGAGAATTTTCCTACCGCTCAGAGGGAAGATTCAAACTACTGGTGCTATATACAGGTGTGAATGCGATACTGGCCACCCGTTGAACTGCCTTCTTATCTATGACGCAGCGCAAAATCATCCACGTCGACTGTGATTGCTTCTACGCCGCCATCGAGATGCGCGATGACCCGAGCCTGGCGCAAAAACCACTGGCCGTCGGCGGCTCGGCGGATCGACGCGGAGTCATCGCCACCTGCAATTACGAAGCGCGGGCCTATGGCGTGCGTTCGGCCATGTCGTCGCGCCACGCCTTGAAGCTGTGCCCCGACCTGACCATCGTCAAGCCGCGCATGGATGCCTATAAAGAAGCATCGAAAGAAATCCAGACGATTTTTCGCGACTACACCGATCTGATCGAGCCACTGTCGCTGGATGAAGCCTACCTGGATGTTTCCGATAGCCCGCACTTTGGCGGCAGTGCCACGCGCATCGCCCAGGACATCCGGCGCCGCGTCTCCAATCAACTGCACATCACCGTGTCGGCGGGTGTGGCGCCGAACAAATTCCTGGCCAAGATCGCCAGCGACTGGAAAAAGCCCAACGGCTTGTTTGTGATCACTCCAGACCAGGTCGAGGACTTTGTCTCCCAATTGCGCGTGAGCAAGTTGCATGGTGTGGGCAAGGTCACGGCCGACAAGCTGGCGCGCCTGGGCATCGAAGACTGCCTGCAATTGCGCGAGTGGAACAAGCTGGCGCTGGTGCGTGAATTCGGCAGCTTTGGTGAGAGGTTGTGGAGCCTGGCCCGTGGGATTGATGATCGTGTGGTGCAGAACGACAACCGGCGCCAATCCATCAGTGTGGAAAACACCTACGATGTGGATCTGCCTGATCTCTCAAGTTGCCTGGCGAAACTGCCCGAGCTGATGGAAACCCTGGCCGGACGCATGGCGCGTATCGACAGCAGTTACCGCGCGGGTAAGCCGTTCGTGAAGGTGAAATTTCATGACTTTACCCAGACGACGCTGGAGCAGGCGGGGGCAGGGCGGGACCTGGAGAGTTATCAACAGTTGCTGACCCAGGCGTTCAATCGCGGCGGCAAGCCGGTGCGGTTGCTGGGGATTGGCGTGCGGTTGCTCGACCTGAGTGGTGGCAACGAACAGCTCGAGCTCTCCTGGTAGAAATCCCCAACAGAATGTGGGAGGGCGTCAGCTCCCTCCCACAGCCTCAGCGGGCTCCGGGATCCGCGACGAGTCGTCCCGCATCCTTGGTCAGCGCCTGCAGGAATTCCTGCTGCAATTCCGGATCGTTGCGCGTCAGTTCAATCAGGCTTTGTTCCAGTTCGCTGGCTTCTTCCTCCAGGCCCAGTTCCGACAGGCGCTTGACCCGGTGCACCCACTGGTTGACTTCATCGTCTTCCAGGTCGTCGTAGATCAGGCCGTGGGCTTCGAGCAACTTGCCGCGCAGGGTGTTGCTGATCGCCAGGGTCGAGTCCGAATGCGCATCGTCCTGGCCATCGTCCACGCTGATCTTCAAGGTCGTGACACGGTTCAGGTCCTGCTCGGCGAACGGGCTGTCCAACAGGTTCAGGCGCAGTACGCCGTTGCGGTCGGTGGTCAGTTCATGAGTCTGCTTGCCGGCAGTGACCTGCACCGGGCGCTCGCTCCAGGGCAGGCTCGAATACTCCACGCGCTTGTCGCGCTGGACTTCATCGATACCCGCGAGGTTCTGTTGCGCACGACCATGGGATTGCACGTTCATGAACGGGTTGAGGCCGTCGATGCCATAGGTCAGCCAGTCGTGGGTCATGCTGGTCGGCAGGTTGCCGAGGGCGAAGATATTCGCCACGTTGGCGCCCGCGCCGGCCACCAGGGCGACCGCTCCCAACGGCATCTCATAGAGTTTGCGCCAGGGTTGGTAGGGGGTGTAGCGATCGTAACGACGGGTGACTTCGAATTCGGTGACCTCGAAGGTCTTCTGCTCGTGAATGCGAACCCGGCGTTGCGGCAGTTCCAGCACTTTGGGTTCGCCGACATCGATCTGCAGGCTGTGGTCGAGCAACTTACGCTCGACCCGCTCCTCGTGCTCACTGCGTTGCGACATCTGGTTGGCGCAGCCGCTGACCAGCAGGGCGCCGCACAAGGCGGCGCCCCCCAGGGCTCTGGTGTTTCGCTTGAACATGACTTCTCTTGATCTGGTTTTCAGCGACGAATACGCGCCTGAAGGAAAGACAGCACGTCAGCCACCGGCAACGGTTGGGCTTCGGCTTCGGTCCGGCTCTTGTATTCCAGATTGCCATCGGCCAGGCCGCGGTCACTGACCACGATCCGGTGCGGGATGCCAATCAGCTCCATGTCGGCGAACTTGATGCCCGGGCTGGTTTTCTTGTCGCGGTCATCCAGCAGCACTTCGAAACCGGCGGCCGTCAGTTCGGCATACAGTTTGTCGGTGGCTTCGCGGACTTGCTCGGTTTCGTAGCGCAGCGGCACCAGGGCCACCTGGAACGGCGCGAGGGCGTCACTCCAGATGATGCCTTTCTCGTCGTTGTTCTGCTCGATGGCAGCGGCAACCACGCGGGAGACGCCAATGCCGTAGCAACCCATTTCCAGGGTAATCGGCTTGCCGTTCTCGCCCAGCACTTCGCACTTCATCGCTTTGCTGTACTTGTTGCCCAACTGGAAGATGTGCCCGACTTCGATGCCGCGCTTGATTTCCAGGGTGCCCTTGCCGTCCGGGCTTGGGTCACCGGCGACCACGTTACGCAGGTCGGCCACGGTCGGTACTGGCAGGTCGCGCTCCCAGTTCACGCCGAAGTAGTGCTTGTCGTCGATGTTCGCGCCGATAGCGAAGTCGCTCATCAGCTCGACCGAACGGTCGATGATGATCGGCAACGGCAGGTTCAGCGGGCCGAGGGAACCGGCACCGGCGCCAATGGCGTCGCGCAGTTCGGCATCGGAGGCCATGACCAGCGGGCTGGCCACGCCCGGTTGTTGGGCGGCCTTGATTTCGTTGAGCTCGTGGTCGCCACGGATCACCAGGGCGATCAGCTTGCCGGCTTCTTCGGCGTGCACGATCAGGGTCTTGATGGTCTTTTCAATCGGCAGATTGAATTTTTCCACCAGGGCCGCGATGGTCTTGGTCTCCGGGGTGTCCACCAGGCGCAGTTCTTCAGCCGGGGCTGGACGGGAGGTTTCCCGTGGCACGGCTTCGGCTTTTTCGATGTTCGCCGCGTAGTCGGAACCGTTGCTGAACACGATATCGTCTTCGCCGGACTCGGCCAGTACGTGGAACTCGTGGGAGCCGGCGCCGCCGATGGAGCCGTTGTCCGCTTCAACCGGGCGGAACTTCAGGCCCAGGCGCGTGAACACGTTGCAGTAGGCGGTGTGCATGCGGTCGTAGGTGACCTGCAGGGACGCCTGGTCGGCGTGGAACGAATACGCATCCTTCATGATGAATTCGCGGCCGCGCATCAAGCCGAAGCGTGGGCGGATCTCATCACGGAACTTGGTCTGGATCTGATACAGGTTGAGGGGCAGCTGTTTGTAGCTGCTCAACTCGTTGCGCATCAGGTCGGTGATCACTTCTTCGTGGGTCGGGCCGGCGCAGAAGTCGCGGCCATGACGGTCCTTGAAGCGCAGCAATTCAGGTCCGTACTCTTCCCAGCGCCCGGATTCCTGCCACAACTCGGCCGGTTGGGTGCTCGGCATCAACACTTCCAGGGAACCGGCGGCGTTCATTTCTTCGCGAACGATGGCTTCGACCTTGCGCATCACCTTCAGGCCCATGGGCAGCCAGGTGTACAGGCCGGAAGCCAGCTTGCGGATCATACCGGCGCGCAGCATCAGCTGATGGCTGATCACAACCGCGTCGGAAGGCGTTTCTTTCAGTGTGGCGAGCAAATATTGACTGGTACGCATGGGAGGCCGTTGTCGGTTGCTTGGACTTGAAGTGACTTGGGATTGTACGGGCGCAAATTGCTCGCGTACAGGATCGCGGCTGACATGTGCCCCCAGGAGCAGGTGTGTCAGTCTTCTTCGGGCGGGTTCAAGCGAATCCGCCGATTTTCCTGGTACCAATGCAGCGCGATCAGCAGCAGCGTGGGCACACCCAGCATGCAGGTAATCAGGAAGAAGTTGTGATACCCGAACTTCTCCACCATCACGCCTGAATAGCCGCCGATCAGACGCGGCAGCAGCAGCATGATCGAGCTGAGCAGCGCGTATTGGGTCGCGGAGAACTTGAGGTTGGTCAGGCTCGACAGGTAGGCCACGAACGCCGACGTGGCCAGGCCCGAGCTGAAGTTGTCCAGGGAGATGGTGAAGATCAGCATCTGCAGGTCCGGGCCCATGTCGGCGAGCATCACGAACAGCAGGTTGGTGCCGGCCGACGCCACGCCGCCGATGAACAGGATCGGCAGGATACCGAACCGCACGATCAGCAGGCCGCCCATGCCGGCGCCGACCAGTGTCATGATCAGGCCGAAGATCTTGCTGACCCCGGCGATCTGGTCCTTGGTGAAGCCCTGGTCGATGTAGAACACGTTCGCCATCACGCCCATCACCGTGTCGGACATGCGATAGGTGGCGATCAGCCCCAGCAGCAGCAGGGCTTGCCAGCGATAGCGCAGGATAAAGTCGTTGACCGGCGTCAGCACCGGCGCCAGGCCACGGCGGCCCACGGCCGAGAGGCACAGGGCGGTCAGGGTGATATAGAGGATGGCGCGCAGGAAGGCGCGGTCTTCCATCAGCAATTCCCACAGGCTCACGCCGTGGAACAGCACGCTGGCAAAATCGGTGTTGTACAGCTGGGTGAACATGGCCGGCACGGACACCAGCAGCACGATCAGCACGAACACCGACACCAATTGATGAACGAAGCTGTAGCGCCCGGCCTGCAACTGAGTACGCAGCGGCACGTTCGGTTCGCGCATGAACAGGGTGGTCAGCAGCGCCGGGATCATCAGCACGCCGAACAGCACATAGGTGCCGGTCCAGGCCGAGTGTTTATAGTTGAAGCCGGTGGAACCGAAGCCTTCGGCAAAAAACAGCGCACCCGCCGTGGCCAGCAGGGCGGCGATGCGATAGCCGGACATATAGCTGGCGGCCAGGGCGGCCTGGCGGCTGTCGTCGGCGATTTCCAGGCGGTAGGCGTCGACCGCGATGTCCTGGGTGGCGGACGCGAACGCAACGACGACGGCAATGGCGATCAGCCAGGACAGATGTTTTTGCGGGTCGCAGAAGCCCATGCCGATCAATCCGAGGATCACCAGCGACTGGGCAAGTACTAGCCAGGAACGACGACGTCCGAGTTTACCGAGCAGCGGCAGGCGCCATTGGTCGAGCAGCGGCGACCACACCCATTTGAAGGCATAGGCCAGGCCGATCAGGCTCGCATAGCCGATCGTCTCGAGGGCCACACCGGCCTCACGCAACCACACCGAAAGCGTCGAGAACACCAACATGTAAGGCAAGCCGGCGGCAAAGCCGAGCAACAACAGCACTAACGTCGAGGGGCTGGCATAGGCGGCGAGCGCGGCGCGCCAGGTTTTACGGGGCATGGGCTGGAGTCTGCCTCAGATTCGCGGAAACAAAGCGCGCACTCTAACCGCTGTGCTCTACCGGGCGCCAGCCATGGCGCTGAATATCCACGCGATTGTTGCGGACCGTGACGCCTTCTTCGCGCAAGCGCGCGCGTTGCTCGTCTCCCGAGGCGCTGCCGGCCGGCAGACTTATCCGACCGCCGGCACCCAGCACCCGGTGCCAGGGCAGCCGGGTGTCCTCGGGAAGCTGGCTGAGCGTGCGTCCCACCCAGCGCGCCGCGCGCCCGAGGCCCGCGAGGTGGGCCAGCTCGCCGTAACTCACCACGCAGCCTGCGGGCACTTGCGCCAGCGTCAGGTACAGCGCGGTGCGGCGCATTTCGGCGGGGCTCTGCGGGGTATCGGCGAGTGGGTCCATAGGTGTCCCTGTCCGTTCGGAATGTCGGTCTATTTGTAGGAAACGTCTGTAAACGCGCGAATGAGCATTGAACTCGTCCTGAATCCTTGAGTCAGTCGTAGCTATCTAACACGATAATCGCCCTTTTTCGCCAATCTTGAGCTCCCTATCTGCTTATGTTGTCCAGAACCCTGCTGTGCCTCGCTGTCTTCAGTGTTTCCACGCCCCTGCTGGCCGATACCGTCTGGTTGAAGAACGGTGATCGCCTGACCGGCAAGATCAAAGTCTTCGACGGTGGCAAGCTGCTGATCCAGACCGACTACGCGGGGGCGATCCCGGTGGATTGGAAACAGGTGAAAACCCTGGAAAGCGACCAGGAATTGCTGGTCAAGCAGGATGCCTACACCGGCGAGAAGGCCAAGTCGCTGACAGCGGCGGAGGATGGCAAGGTGGTGCTGGCCAATGGCGAGGCGCCCAAGACCGTCGAGCTGGCGAGCATCCAACAGATCCTCAAGCCCAAGCCTGTGATCGAAGACCTGGTGTGGAAGGGCAATGTCGACCTGGCGCTGGACTATAAGCGTGCCGAAAAAGACACCAATGACTACGACGTCGATTTCAAGACCGTTGCGCGGCATGGTCAATGGCGCCATACCGGGGAAGGCGAATACAACCGCGAATTCCAGGACGACGTGACCACCACCGACAACTGGGCCCTGGAATATGACCTGGACCGTTTTATCACCGAGCATTGGTTCTGGCAGGGGCGCCTGACCTACAAGCGCGACAAGGTTGAGGACCTGGCCCGCCAGCGCACCGTCGGTACCGGCCCGGGCTACCAGTTCTGGGATGATGAGCTGGGTGCGTTTTCCCTCGGTTCGCTGGTCAACCGCACCGACTATGAATATGCCGACGGCGGTAAGGACAATTTCTACTCGGTGGCCATGAAGTGGGACTACAACCGCTACCTGGTGGGCAAGACCGTCGAGTTCTTCACCAGCGGTGAATTGGGGCGGCCCATCGACGGACCGGTCGATTACTCCCTGGATGCGCAAATGGGCCTGCGCTACAAGGTCACCGAATGGGCGTCCCTCAATCTCAAGGCCGAGCGTGACATTGTCAGCGGCGACTCGGAAAGCAGCCTGAGCAAGACCCGCTACACCGCAGGGTTCGGTGTCGCCTGGTAATCAGGCGGCAAAACCCGCTTGGCAACCTTCGCCGATATTGATTACCTTGCGTTGAGATCCATTCCCATAGCCTATGGGCCGTCGAATACCCGAGGAGTTATACGTTGAGCGCACAGGTTGCCAAGAACGCCCGAGAGCTGTTGCTCAAGGAATACCGTGGGGCTCTCTCCACATTGTCCAAGGCTATGCCCGGTTTTCCGTTCGGTTCGGTCGCGCCTTACTGTCTGGATGAGCAGGGCCGCCCGCTGATCCTGATCAGCCGCATTGCCCAACACACCCATAACCTGCAAAAAGATCCCAAGTGCTCGCTGCTGGTGGGCGAGCGCGAAGCGGATGATGTGCAGGCGGTGGGACGCCTGACCTACCTGGCCGAAGCCGAGAAACTGGAGGCGAGCGCCGCCATCGAGGCGGCGGCCGAGCGTTACTACCGCTACTTTCCCGAATCGGCCAATTACCATAAGGCCCACGACTTCGACTTCTGGGTGCTCAAGCCGGTACGCCACCGTTATATAGGCGGTTTCGGCGCGATTCATTGGATCGACCAGTTAACCTTGGCCAACCCGTTCGCGGGCGCGACCGAGCGCAGCATGATCGAGCACATGAACAGCGATCATGCCAAGGCTATCGCCCATTACGTGGCCTTGACCGGCCTGCCCACCCACGAACCCGCGCAACTGGCCGGTATCGACAGTGAAGGCATGCACCTGCGCATCGGTCAGTCTGTACACTGGTTGCCCTTCGCAGCGTCTTGCAACACGCCGACACAAGTACGCGAGGCCCTGGTTTCACTGGCTCACGCCGAAGCCTGGCCGAAAAAAGCCAGTGCCGATGCTTGAATTCACGAAACGGCGACGTCATCTAAGGTGCACTGGCAAGGCATTCTTGCGTTGAGGAACCATTTGATGCGCCCTTTTTTATTGCTCTTTCTGCTGTTCCCGGTGCTGGAGCTGTTCGTATTCGTTCAAGTCAGCAGTGCGATCGGGTTTTTCCCGGCCCTGTTGCTGATCATTCTCGGCTCGATGCTCGGCGTCCTGGTGCTGCGTATCGCCGGCCTGGCCACGGCGCTGCGTGCCCGTGAGAGCCTGAATCGCGGCGAATTGCCGGCCCAGACCATGCTTGAAGGCCTGATGATGGCTTTGGCGGGCGGGCTGTTGATCCTGCCGGGCTTCATCAGTGACGTGATTGGCCTGATCATGTTGTTGCCGTTCACCCGCAAGCTGCTGGCCGGCAAGATGCGCCAGCGTGCCGAAGAAGCGGCGATTCGCCAGCGTGCCTTCGCCGATGACCTGCAACCCCGTGGCGGCCCGGCACCGCGCCAGCCGCTGGGGCGTGAAGGCGATGTGATCGAAGGTGAGTTCGAACACCGCGACAGCAAATAACCGCTTCACCGGCACGGCACCCTCGGGTGCCGTGTTGCATTTACCCGGCCTCAGGCGCAAAAAATTTCATCTGCGGCCCCTTGTAATAAGCATATACGCCCTTATGTAACGGTCACCGCAAGGTTTCTGGTGGTGACATCAGACAGACTTCCGCGACTTGCCCAGCGAGCCGCGACCGGCACCGCCGGAATTTAACCCGCCGGAATTGATACCGGCCGATGAAAATCACAATTAGGAGAGATCGACAATGAGCAAGCTTCGTCCTCTGCACGACCGCGTCGTCATCCGTCGCAGCGAAGAAGAAAAGAAAACCGCTGGCGGGATCGTTCTGCCAGGTTCGGCTGCTGAAAAAGCCAACCACGGTGTGATCGTCGCTGCTGGCCCAGGCAAGACCCTGGAAAACGGTGATGTGCGCGCGCTGGCCGTGAAAGTGGGTGACAAGGTTGTTTTCGGCCCTTACTCCGGCAGCAACACTGTGAAAGTCGACGGCGAAGACCTGCTGGTAATGGCTGAGAACGAAATTCTCGCTGTACTGGAAGACTGATCTTCCCCGCTCATTTTCCCGTTACTACAAAGTATTTAAGGAATATCGATCATGGCTGCTAAAGAAGTTAAATTCGGCGATTCCGCCCGCAAGAAAATGCTCACCGGTGTCAACGTCCTGGCCGACGCAGTAAAAGCGACCCTGGGTCCGAAAGGCCGTAACGTGATCATCGAAAAGAGCTTCGGCGCTCCGACCATCACCAAGGACGGCGTTTCCGTAGCCAAGGAAATCGAACTGGAAGACCGTTTCGAGAACATGGGCGCGCAGCTGGTCAAAGACGTTGCCTCCCGTGCCAACGATGACGCTGGCGACGGCACCACCACTGCTACCGTTCTGGCTCAGTCGATCGTCAACGAAGGCCTGAAAGCCGTCGCTGCCGGCATGAACCCGATGGACCTGAAACGCGGCATCGACAAGGCGACCATCGCCATTGTCAAAGAGCTGAAAAACCTGTCCAAGCCATGCGCTGACACCAAGGCAATCGCTCAGGTAGGCACCATCTCCGCCAACTCCGACAGCTCCATCGGCGACATCATTGCCGAAGCCATGGAAAAAGTCGGTAAAGAAGGCGTGATCACCGTTGAAGAAGGCACTGGCCTGGAAAACGAACTGTCGGTTGTAGAAGGCATGCAGTTCGACCGTGGCTACCTGTCCCCGTACTTCGTCAACAAGCCAGAAACCATGGTTGCCGAGCTGGAAAGCCCGCTGATCCTGCTGGTCGACAAGAAAATCTCCAACATCCGCGAAATGCTGCCAGTGCTGGAAGCCGTTGCCAAAGCCGGCCGCCCACTGCTGATCGTTTCCGAAGACGTTGAAGGCGAAGCCCTGGCGACCCTGGTCGTGAACAACATGCGTGGCATCGTCAAAGTCGCAGCCGTCAAGGCTCCAGGCTTCGGCGACCGTCGCAAAGCCATGCTGCAGGACATCGCCGTTCTGACCGGCGGTACCGTTATCTCCGAAGAGATCGGCCTGAGCCTGGAAAGCGCCACCCTGGAAAACCTGGGCAGCGCCAAGCGTGTGACCATCTCCAAGGAAAACACCATCATCGTTGACGGTGCGGGCGTAGACCAGGACATCCAGTCGCGCATCACGCAGATCCGTGCCCAGGTTGCTGAAACTTCCTCCGACTACGACCGTGAAAAACTGCAAGAGCGTCTGGCCAAGCTGTCCGGCGGCGTTGCAGTGATCAAGGTTGGCGCTGGCTCCGAAGTTGAAATGAAAGAGAAGAAAGCCCGCGTTGAAGACGCCCTGCACGCAACCCGTGCAGCCGTTGAAGAAGGCGTGGTACCTGGCGGTGGTGTTGCACTGATCCGCGCCCTGGAAGCCATCCTGGACCTGAAAGGTGACAACGCCGATCAGGACGTGGGTATCGCTGTACTGCGTCGCGCTGTTGAAGCGCCGCTGCGTCAGATCGCTGCCAACAGCGGCGACGAGCCAAGCGTTGTGGTTAACGCTGTCAAGAACGGCAAAGGTAACTTCGGTTACAACGCGGCAACCAGCGAATACGGCGACATGATCGAAATGGGCATCCTGGACCCTACCAAGGTGACTCGTTCGGCACTGCAAGCAGCATCCTCCATCGGCGGTCTGATCCTGACCACCGAAGCGGCTGTTGCTGAAGCACCGAAGAAAGACGGCTCGGCTGGCGGCGGTATGCCAGACATGGGCGGCATGGGTGGCATGGGCGGCATGATGTAGTGCGACGAGAGTCGCTATAGGTAGAAGCACCTAGCGGGCTACATCCTAGGTGGTCACCGGTTGAACCGGTGGCCACTTTCCCGCAGAAACAGCTTAAAAAACCCGAAATCCGGGCGGTAAAGCCCGGATTTCCGGCACCCACAAGGTGCTTAGAATTCGGCGCAATGTCGCCTATATATCGTGATTTTCTCTCAGGAAATCATCAGAACGATATGCGTACTGATCTTGCAGATTTTGAAACACTGCGAGGGAGGTATGGGAAATCGTGTCCAAAGAGCTGGCCTGCTCC
The DNA here is from genome assembly GCF_046605395.1 of Pseudomonas sp. MPB23. Classification (NCBI taxonomy): domain Bacteria; kingdom Pseudomonadati; phylum Pseudomonadota; class Gammaproteobacteria; order Pseudomonadales; family Pseudomonadaceae; genus Pseudomonas; species Pseudomonas sp. MPB23. The sequence goes on from NZ_CP176771.1 coordinate 2,168,544, forward strand.
TATCTATAGGGCGCAAGCCATAGCTGTCATTGTCTCACCTGGAAACCGCAAGGTAGAAAGGCACGAGACCTTTTGTTCAGCCAAAAGTAGCCTAGGGATAGTGCGTCGCTGGTAACGGCGGGGTGCGAAGCTTCCTGACAATGTAGTCCCACGATGTTTGTGGTGTGTGATCGCCGCGAGGCGCCATGCAGACCCTGCGAGCAACACGCGGGCGAGACGCTAGGCTGGTTGGTATGGCCAACGTAAGTGAACTGCTGATAAACACCGTCAACCGCATGGAGCCAAAGTTGCTGATAGGCTTTGACCAAAATGGTGCATGACTGGTTGTCCCTTTTACATCTGGGGGCACGCTGACATTGAGTCATCGGTGAATAGGCAGGGCCTAACCCATCCTTGTGACGGTTATGGAACTCGGTAAGCCCGTATTTTTGCCATTGGCCTGTATGGTAAGGCAGGTCGACCGTGAGGAAGACTGTTGAAAGTGCGGGTAGAGGATGTCGGAAAAAGCGAATGCCACCCTGTAATGGGGTTGGATAGGGGCTGTTGCCCCAACCGGAAACGGTGCTGACTTCCGACTGGTCTTTGATCGCGAAAAGGCTTGTAAAGCCATCAAGAACAGACGTTGGTCGGTCTGACCGGCTGCGTCTAATTCATAGAAATCCCTTGCGGGGCAGTGCACTCACTCCCCCACAGGGGCGACGTGCGTCTGCTGCCCACTGGGGAAATCTTCTCTGGAGGAACAGCAAGATGAGTGCGTCTGAAATAGAAGTACCTGCGTCCTCCCATCTGGCCACCAGTTGGCATTCGATAGACTGGGAAACAGGTCATCGACAGGTGCGAGGGCTACAGGTACGGATCGCGAAGGCAGCCAAGAATCGGCAATGGCGGCAGGTGAAAACCTTGCAGCGGATGCTGGTTCGCTCGTTTGCAGCCAAGACATTGGCAGTCAAACGGGTCACTGAAAACCGGGGTCGCAGGACTCCCGGCGTCGATGGGGAAACCTGGAGTACGCCTGAAAGCAAATGGAAGGCAGTTTTTCGGTTAGAGCGCAGGGGCTACAAGCCCCGACCACTGCGGCGGGTTTACATTCCCAAGGCAAATGGCCAGCGCAGACCGCTGGGGATTCCGACGATGTTGGATCGAGCAATGCAGGCGTTATGCCTGCTTGCCCTCGAACCGGTGTCCGAGACCACAGCCGACCGAAACTCCTATGGCTTTCGTCCTCATCGCTCCACGGCAGATGCAATCGAGCAATTGTTCGTCAATCTCGGTCGCAAGCACTCTGCGCAGTGGGTCATGGAGGGGGATATCAAGGGGTGCTTCGACAATATCAGTCACGACTGGCTGATCACCAATGTCCCGATGGACAAGGTGGTTCTAAGGAAATGGCTGAAAGCGGGATATATGGAATCCGGTCAATTGAACCCAATCGGGGCGGGAACTCCGCAAGGAGGCATCATCTCGCCAGTATTGGCCAACCTGGCCCTTGATGGACTGGAAAAGGAGCTCGAATCTCGGTTCGGGCAGCGTAATACCAAAGCCAGCTACAAGACCAAGGTCAACTATGTGCGGTACGCAGACGATTTCGTCATCACCGGCATCTCGAAAGAGCTGCTGGAAAACGAGGTGAAGCCACTCGTCGAAGCCTTCATGGCCGAGCGGGGGTTGAGCCTTGCGGTGGAGAAAACGCTGTTCACGCACGTAGCGGATGGGTTCGATTTCCTCGGTCAGAATATTCGCAAGTACGGTGACAAGCTGCTGATAAAGCCAGCCCACAAGAACGTGAAAGCATTTCTGGCCAAGGTTAAGGCGTTGGTTGAAGCAAACAAAGCGGCACCGGCCAGTCTGTTGATCAAGCAACTCAATCCAGTCATTCGGGGTTGGGCCAATTATCATCGGCCGATTGTCGCCAAGCAGACCTTCAACTACGTGGATTACAGGATCTGGAAATTGCTATGGCGATGGTGCAGACGGCGACATCTGAATCGCTGCAAACGTTGGATCAAGGAAAAATACTTCAAGCGCGTGGGAACACGCAGTTGGGTATTCACCGGGCTACACCCCAGCGGCAAACTGCTCCACCTGTTGTACGCCAGCGATACGCCGATCAAGCGGCACACCAAAATCAAGGCGGAGGCTAACCCGTACGCCCCAGAGGACGAGATGTACTTCGAGCAACGGCTGGAATATGCGTGGCGGAGTTCGGATGAAGGGAAGCGGAAGACGCTGACGTTGTGGCTTGGCCAGAGCAAGCGCTGCCCGATGTGCAAGCAGTTAATTACGTTCGAAAGCGGGTGGAACATCCACCATGTTATCGAGCGGCACATGGGCGGAGGCGACGAGCTGGACAATCTGGTGTTGTTGCATCCCAACTGTCATCGGCAGCTACATGCACAATCCATTCGGTGATGCTTTATCAGATCACTATATGATGTGCTTCAGTTGGTTGGTTTTTGGTACATGTTGTGTTTGTTGGTTTCGCCTGCTAGTCTCCAAGGACATTCTCAAATGTCGAGGTGTCCTATGTCAGGTAAGAACCAGCACGTTGTGAAGAGGGATGAGGGTTGGGCAGTACGTGGGGAGGGGAATTCGAAAGATACCTCGCATCACAGAACCCAGCAGGAAGCCGCTGAAGCAGCACGCAGCATTGCTCAGAACCAAAAGAGTGAAGTTCTGATCCATGGTCAGGATGGAAGGTTCCGCGCCCGGGACTCCTACGGCAACGATCCATATCCACCCAAGGGTTAGGAGTGAGCTCACTGCTGGCTCTCCCATTTGGAAGGGCTTACAAAGGCTTGAGCTGTATGCGGGGAAACTCGCACGTACAGTTCTTAGGGGAGGGGCGGCCAGTAATGGTCGCTTCTTACCCGACAGCCAGCCTTACCCGGCGACTGAAAAACCCCGCCTGCAGCGATGCAGGCGGGGTTTTTTATGCTCAGTGGAAAGTGGCAGCTGAGCTGCCTGGGTATTTACCGCGCTTGCGCGATGGCTGGCCGGTAGAGCAGCAGGCAATACAGCCCCAGGCAGATCAGCCAACAGAAGATCGCGGTCCACACGTTATGGGAAAAGAAATGCGCCCCTTGCAGCATGCGGCTGATTGAAAAGACGCTGCCCAAGGCGACGGCAAAGATGAACGCCTTGCGCGCCATCCGCGGTCGGCGATCACGCAGGGCAAAGAACCAGGCGAACAAGGCGAACCCGGTGGCCGCATGCCCGCCGGGCCAGCAGCGGCCGGGTTTATCGGTGGGTGGGCGCGGGCTGAGCAGTTCGCTGTAGGTTTCGCTCCCGCCGAATTCCGTCAGGCTCCATGGGCACTGCACGGCGGTGATGGTTTTCAGCGGTGAGACGAATGCCGTGGCCAGTCCCAGGGACAAGACCAGGCAGCCGAACTCCCGGCGGTAGGGCTTGAGCCGTTGCAGGATAAAGGTGGCGACAAATCCCAGGATGGCCAGCACCGAAAACAGGATGACGAGCTGTTTGGCGCGGTCGTGCAGGATGTCTTCGAGGAAGAAACTGTAGCGCCCGATGAAGCCGCCATCTGCGGCGCTGTAGAACCGTTTGGCAAGGTCCATGTCCAGCGAGGTCAGTTCCAGCAACAGCATCAGGAGCGCCGCGCCGCCGGGGATACCCAGACACAGCCAGAAGTTAAGCGGTTTGGAAGCCGGTTGGGTGGTATTCATGGTGAGCCCCGGAAAAAGTCCCGCACTCGCGTGTGCGGGACGTTTGGGTTAGCGTTTGCTCAGGACTGGGGCCTCGTCCCTGGGCGCCCTCCAGCCCAGCAATTGTTGTTTGAAGTCATAGCTGGCGGCCTGGTAGTAGGTGATTGCCCGTTGGATCAAGGGGTCATCGCTGCCCACCCGCAGCTCCTGGCTTTCGCCCAGGGCCTGGTCGTGGCGACGCAGGCCCAGGCGTGGGCTGAGAATTGCCAGGTCCTTGCCGTCGAATAGCCCCAGGTGTTGATAGTTGCCGACCACGACACGCGGTGGCAGCGGGTTGTCCTGCAGCAGGTTGCGGCCAAAGAAGGTCGACTCATAACTCTGGTTGAGCAGGCCCAGCAAGGTGGGCGCCAAGTCGATCTGGCTGGCCAGTTGCGCGTTTTCCCGTGCATCGATCAGCTTGGGCGCATAAATGAACAGCGGAATCTGATAGTTGGTGATAGGCAGGTCTTCCCGGCCTGCGCTGCCGGCCGTGTGGTCGGCGACGAACACAAAGATCGTGTTGTCGAACCAGGGTCTCTGCCGTGCGGCTTCCAGGAACTGGCCGATGGCGTGATCGGTGTACTTCACTGCGCCGTCACGGCCGTTGCCGGATTTGATGTCGATGCGTCCGTCCGGGTAGGTGTACGGGCGATGATTGGAGGTGGTCATCAGTTGCAGCAGAAACGGTTGCTGCTTGGCGTAGTCGGCGTCGGCCAGCCTCAGGGTTTGTTTGTAGAGGTCTTCATCCGCCATGCCCCAGGCGTTTTTGAACGAGATATCCGCCTCGGGCACGCTGCTCTGGTCGACGACGCGATAACCGTTGCCGCTGAAAAACGCGTTCATATTGTCGAAGTAACCGCGCCCGCCATAGACGAACACGCTGTCGTAGCCGATGGCACTGAGTTGCTGGCCCAGGCTGGCAAAGCCACTTTCCCGGCCGATGCGCTTGACGATAGAGCGCCCCGGCGTCGGTGGAATCGCCAGCGTGATCGCTTCCAGGCCGCGGTCGGTGCGGGTGCCGGTGGCGTAGAAGTTATTGAAATACAGGCTCTGTTTGCGCAGCGCATCCAGGTAAGGCGTGAGGTTGCGCTCATCGCCATTGCTGCCCATGTATTTGGCGCTGAAGCTTTCGATGGTCACCAGCACGATATTGGGTTTGCGCGGAGTGCCCGGATTGGTGATGTCGCGGCGGATATCCAGCGGGTCCTGGCCGATAAAGCGGGCGTTGGGTTCGCTGAGTTCGACGCGCAACTGCTTGGCGACCACGTCGGTGGGCAGGCTTTTATAGAACTGTGTGTAGTCCAGCTCGTTATTACGGAACGCTGCGAAAAACTGATACGGGCCGTTGCTGGCCAGTTCGTTCTTGTAGGCGTTTCCTCCTTGGGCACGCGGGCTGTCCTGGCTGATCAGTTGCAGGCTCAGGCCTGCGACGACCAACAGCGCCAATGCGTTGAGCAGGCGACCACGCAGCGCTGGCAGCGGGGCGTTCATCGCAGCATTGAGCGGTTTGCGCAGGGCCAGGCTCAACACAATGGCGAGCATCGCCAACAGGCTCAGCAGTTTGCCGATCGGGTAGGACTCCAGCAGGTTGTTCAACACCTCATCGGAGTACACCAGGTAATCGACGGCGATAAAGTTGAAGCGCACGCCGAATTCATCCCAGAACAACCACTCGGCGACTGAGGTGAACAGCATGGCGAACAGACTGACGTTGAGCACCGCCTGCAGGAACCAGCGATGGCCGCGGCGGTGCCACAACGCGGGAGGGCACAGCAGCAGATACAGTCCCAACGGCAGCGCCGCGTAGGCCAGGAAACCCAGGTCGTAGAGCAAGCCCACGCCAAACACCGGCAGCAAATTGCCGCCGACTTCGTCCAGGTGGGTGAGGAGGAGGACGCTGCGAGTCATCAGGAAAATAACCAGCCAGGCACCGGTAACCAACAGCAAATAGCGCATAGGCGCCGTTTTGAGAAACCCCATCTCTAACTTCCTTATATCAATGGGCGGCGATGTTCGCCCTGACGCTGTAGTCAGTTTGTGAAGCTATAGTGAAAATCTCGTTCAACTCGGTGCAAGGTTGAAAACCTTTATCGACATTTTGTTCAATGCTATGCCTGAGCCACACTTGGCCTTAAGCTGCGCGGGCCATCATGGCCGTTCGTGCCTACGGAGAAACTGCCCATGCGAATTTTATTGGTTGAAGACAACCGCGATATTCTGGCCAACCTGGCCGATTACCTGGGGCTAAAAGGCTATACCGTGGACTGTGCGCAGGACGGTTTGTCGGGTCTTCACCTCGCCGCCACCGAGCATTACGACTTGATCGTGCTCGACATCATGCTGCCCGGCATTGATGGCTACACCTTGTGCAAACGCCTGCGCGAAGACGCACGCCGCGACACGCCGGTGATCATGCTCACCGCCCGCGACCAACTGGATGACCGGCTGCAGGGCTTCAAGTCCGGCGCCGACGATTACCTGCTCAAACCCTTCGCCCTGTCGGAATTGGCCGCGCGCATCGAAGCCGTGCTGCGTCGTGCCCAGGGCGGCGGTCGCCGTGCCCTGCAAGTGGGCGACCTGCATTACGACCTCGACACCCTGGAAGTCACCCGCGAAGGGCGCCTGCTCAAGCTCAACCCCGTGGGCCTGAAACTGCTGGCGGTGTTGATGCAGAAGAGCCCCCATGTATTGCGCCGGGAGATTCTCGAAGAGGCCCTGTGGGGCGACGACTGTCCGGACAGCGACAGCCTGCGCAGCCACGTCCACCAGTTGCGCCAAGTGATCGATAAACCGTTTGCCAAGCCGTTGCTGCAAACAGTGCACGGCGTCGGTTATCGCCTGGCCGAGGGCCGTGATGGAGTTTAAGCAAAGCCTCGCTCAACGGATCATCATCGCCTTTGCACTGATGAGTGCATTGGTGGCAGGCGCCTTCGCCATGGGCATCGTCGCGACCGTGCACCTGGTGGAAGAGAAGTTGATCTCGGCTGGCCTGGGCGGTGATTTGCAGCGGCTGTTGCTGATGGACAGTGTGGAGGATTGGCGGCATAGGCCTGAACCGGACCAGCTGTTTTACTTCAGCGGTGGCCCCGGCGATTTCGAGTTACCCAAGGACCTGCGGCATCTGGAACCGGGCTTTCATGAGGTGTTCCGCGAGGCGCTGTCGTACCACGCCATGGTCGAAGTGGTCGACGGTCGGCGCTATGTGCTGTTGCAGGATCAAAGCGATTTTGAAGAGCGCGAGCGCGTGCTGTTTGCCGTGGTGCTGGTGGGCTTCGTGCTCAGCCTGGCGCTGGCGGTGTTCCTCGGCTGGGTGCTGGCCCGCAAAGTGATGGCACCGGTGGTGCGTCTGGCCCGCCAGGTGCGGCACCGCGACCAGTTGCTGGGCCTGGCGCCGCCCCTGGCGCCGGACTACGCGGCCGACGAAGTCGGTGAACTGGCCGTGGCCTTCGACGCCACGCTGGGACGGCTGCGCCAGGCACTGTCCCGTGAGCAACTGTTTACCAGCGATGTCAGCCACGAGTTGCGCACGCCCTTGATGGTGCTGGCCAGCTCCTGCGAGCTCTTGCTGGAAAACCCGGCCATCGACCAGCGCGGACGTAACCAGGTCGAGCGGATCGCCCGTGCCTGCGAAGAAATGCGTGAACTGGTCCAGACCTTCCTGATGCTCGCCCGTGCCCAACACGATAACGGCAGCATGTCGCCCAAGATCACACTGGAACAGGCGGCCGACGACCTGCTCGGCATCTGGCGTGAGCCCATCGAGCAGAAAGGCCTGGTGTTGATCTACCAACCGGGCAACCCGCTGGGTACCCGCTACAACGCCACGTTCCTGCATGCGGTGATGGGCAACCTGCTGCGCAATGCCCTGCATTACACCGAGCACGGCTTCATTCGCCTGACCCTCGAACCCAGCGGGTTCCTGGTGGAAGACTCCGGCGTGGGCATTCCCGAAGATAAGCGTGAGGCCATGTTCGAGCCGTTTGTCCGCGGCAGCGAGAAGCGCGGCGAAGGGCTCGGTTTGGGGCTGTCGCTGGTGCAGCGCATCTGCGAGAGCCAGGGCTGGAGCGTCAGCCTCAGTCCAATGGAGCCCCATGGGTGTCGCTTTCATGTCGATTTGAGTCAGATCAAATCCTGATGCCGCCGCCGGCCGTTATCCTGCCGGCGATCGCCGCCATTCGGTGAGGATGGCCCGATGCCAGCTCTTGTGTCTGTAATCTCTTGAAATGTATGGACTTGGACAGGACAAGTTTTTCACAACGAGTTGACTTGTTGGTCACAGATCGTCGCTTAAGGTCGTAGGCATTAGTCACTGGAGGTCCGTTGATGCCTACCCCGATCAAGCTCGAATTTTCCGAAAAGTACGACGATGAGCACGCTCGCGAATATTTGCTCAAGCATCAGGACAATTTGGCTCGCCGGTTGTCCCACAAACGTGACGAGCAATTGGCCCGTGGTGCGCTGGCGATGGCCGGTGAGCCTGGCTTGGTGCTGGATCTGCCGTGCGGTGCCGGGCGGTTCTGGCCGTTGCTGGCGGAGAAACCCAACCGCGTGATCATCGGCGCCGACAATTCGGCCTCGATGTTGAAGGTGGCCACGCTTGCCCAGCCTGCGGATGTGGTGAAACGGGTACGGCCCTTGCAGACATCTGCATTCGATATCGACTTACCGGATAACTCGGTGGACTGCATTTTTTGTATGCGCCTGCTGCACCACATTGGTGATCCGGCGCACAGGCTGGCGATATTGCGGGAGTTTCAGCGTGTTAGCCGTGACAGTGTGATTATTTCGCTTTGGGTTGATGGCAATTTCAAAGCGTGGAAACGCAAGCGCATGGAAAGCCGGCGCAGCAAGAAAGGTGAGCAGGAAGGTTACCAAAACAGGTTTGTGTTACCGGCTGCTACCGTTGAAGCAGAGTTTGAGCAAGCCGGCTTTCGTGTTCAGGACTCCCTGGACTTCATACCGCTCTACGCCATGTGGCGAGTGTATGTATTGCGCAAGAGGTAACAGGATGGCAGTTGAGTGCGTAGCAGGCAGTCACGTAGCTCCCGAAGAACGTTTCGATTATTTCTGGCGCCAGCAGGGTGAGTGGGTCGAAGAACCCAATCGTCGGCGCGGCGGTGAAAGTGGTGTGCAGCGCGTCATGAGCGTCAATGGTCGTCTGCTCTACAGCAAGCGCCAGACGGGGCATATCTACCGCAGTTTGCTGCACCCGTTTGGACGCCCCACGGTGTTGCGCGAGCGTGATGCGCTCAAGGGCCTGCGCCAATTGGGTGTACGCGTCCCGGAAATGGTCTTTTGCGAGGCGCAGCGCGATCCGAAGCACCGCTGGAAGGCACTGCTGGTCACCGCAGCCCTCGATGGCTTCGACGAAATCGAAAACTGGTACGCCGCCGGTGGCCGTGAGCAATACGGCGAGTTGGTACATGAGCGTTTGCTCAAAGAGTTGGCCGACACCCTGGCGCGTATGCACAAGGGCCGTTGGCAGCACGGTTGCCTGTACATCAAGCATGTTTTCGTGCGCGTGACGGGCGAGGGCGATTCGGCCCACGTGGAAGTGGCGTTGCTGGATTTTGAGAAATGCCGCCGGCGCTTGACCGCTTATCGGGCGGCTTCCCACGACATGCTGCAACTGCGCCGCCATTCGTCGTGGAGCAGCGCTGACTGGGAAAAACTTGGCTACTTTTACGAGACGGCGTTTGGCAGCGCTATCAAGGGTTTAACCAAATGAAGCTAGAAATAGCACGAGGTGTGTTCCTGGTCGGGGCGATGGGCGTCGCAGCCCTGGCACTGGCCGTGTGGGAACAACCTCGCATGCAAGTGCTGAGTGCGGTGCAGGGCGATGGGCAATGCCTGTTGCCACGCGTCGCCAAGGCGAGTGCTCAGGCCAAGCCTGATCACGATTTGCTGTTGTTTATGTTTGGAATGTCTCAAGGGATGAGGCCGCAGAGTTGAAACGATTCAAACCCCCGAGAAAGGGCCTTGCGATGCGAGGCCCTTTTTTTTGCGCCCAGCATGGGCGCAATCTTGTGGTCAAGGATCAGGCAATTGCGGATCGCGCCGTTATACGACTGATCCGGGCTTATCTGGGCACGGTCTATGAAGACCGTACCCTATGCCGATTACGCTGAAGGCGGGGTGACCGTTGTTTGATCCGTGTTATCGGCTTTGGTCAGCGCCGTGTACACAGAGGGCAGGACGAATAAGGTGAACAACGTGCCGATCGACATGCCGGTGGCGATGACCATGCCAATGTCAAAGCGGCTGACGGCTCCCGCCCCGCTTGAAAAAATCAGTGGGGCCACACCCAGCACGGTGGCCAGGGTTGTCATTAGAATCGGTCGCAGGCGAATGGCCGCAGCCTCCTCGACAGCCGCGCGGGGAGACAGACCGTCTTCTTTGCGCAGATGGTTGGCGAACTCGACGATCAGGATGCCGTGCTTGCTGATCAAGCCAATTAACGTGACCAGACCGATTTGCGTGTAGATGTTCAAGGTCGACCAGCCGAGGAACAGTGCGATCAACGCGCCACATATCGACAGCGGCACCGTCACCAGTATCACCATGGAGTCACGCAGGCTCTCAAACTGTGCTGCCAACACCAGGCCGATGATTGCCAGCGCCAGGCCGAACGTGCCCCAGAGTGCGTTTCCTTCTTGGACGAATTGGCGCGTGGCATTGCTGTAATCGAAGGTATAACCGGGGGGCGCCTCCTGCGTGGCGATGGTTTGCAGGGTCTCGAGCGCGTCGCTCATACCGACAATCGGAAAGCCTGAGACCGTTACTGCATTAAGCTGCTGGAATTGATTCAACTGCCTCGGCCGCACCTGTTGGCTGGACACCTTGATCAATGTCGACAAGGGCAATAATTGCCCCTTGGCGTTTTTTACAGAGTAGTGGTTCAGCCAGTCGGGATTGTCTCGGTAGATGCGCTCGACCTGGGCAATCACTTTGTAGAGATGACCATCAATACTGAATCGATTTATTTCGGTTTCAGCCAGCAGGGTTGCGAGGGTCTGGCCCAGGTCTTCCATGGATACGCCCATCTGCGCAGCCTTGCTCCGGTCGATGTCGATCACCACTTCGGGGCGATCGAACGCCAGGTCTATGTCCACGTAGGCAAACTTTCCCGAGTCGATCACACGTTGTTTGATGCGCTCAGCCACGGTCATCATGGCCTGATGATCCTGCTGGGAATTGATGACAAAGCCGAAGGGCAGTCCCTCGCCAGTGCCCGGCAAGGAGGGCAGGTTGAACGCAAAGACTTGCAGGCCGGGGATGCTCTCCAGTTTTTTACGCAAGGGCGCCAGCACCTGCATCTGCGTGCGGTCGCGCTCCTCCCAGGGTTTTAGCAGAAAACCGCCAACCCCTGAATGTACTCCGTTAAGGCCATTGATCTGGAAAGAACTCTGGTGTTCGGGCAGCGACTGGAACGGCTCGATAAAGTCCTGGGTGTAGGTGTTCAGGTAGGCCAGGTTGGTTGCTTGTGGCGCATTGGAGAGGATGAAGATCAAGCCCTTGTCCTCATCGGGTGCCAACTCCGAGAGGGTGAACTTGAGCATGGCCGGAATCAGGCAGAGAACAAGTATCGCGAATACCAATACCACCGGCTGCGCGTCCATGATTTGACGAAGACGGCGCTGATAGCTTTTTTTCAAGGCGTTGAAGAATCGATCCAGAAACAGGGTAAGGCCCTTTGGCTGTTCCTCAGGGCGCAACAACATCGCACACATCATCGGTGACAAGGTCAGTGCCACGATACCGGAGATCACCACTGCACCGGCCAGGGTCAGGGCAAACTCCTTGAACAGAGCGCCGGTCAAACCTTGCAGGAAACCGATAGGTGTATACACCGCGGCCAGTGTAATAGTCATGGATACCACGGGTACGCAGACCTCCCGCGCGCCCCTGATTGCCGCCTCAAGAGGCGATTTGCCCCGTTCGATATGCCGGTGAATATTTTCCATCACCACGATGGCGTCATCGACGACCAGGCCGATAGCCAGAACCATGGCCAGCAGGGTCAGGACGTTGATGGAGTAACCCATCATCTGCATGAAGAACAGCGTGCCGATCAGTGACAGTGGAATAGTGATGACGGGAATCACCACCGAACGCAAAGAGCCCAGAAACAGAAAAACCACTAACACCACAATCACCACGGCCTCCACCAGGCTGGACAATACCTGGTCGATAGAGGCGTTGATGTAAAGCGTCGAATCGTAGGCGACATCCACCTGCAGGTCGGGTGGGGCCTGCGATTGTAGTTGAGGCATCATTTCGCGTACGCGCTCGCCCAATTCCAACGGGTTGGCATCGGGCGCCTGCTTGATGCTGATATAGGTCGCCGGCACACCATTGAAGGTGCTGAAACTGTCGTAGCGCTGCGAGCCCAGTTCCACCCGCGCCACGTCACCCAGGCGTACCTGGCTGTCGCCCTCGGTTTTCAAGGTGATCGCCCTGAACCCCTCGACCGATTGGAGTTCGGTGTTGGTCTGGATACTGGTGACAACGTATTCACCGGTTACGTCCCCGGCGGTGGGTTGCACGTTGTAGCGCCTGATGGCCTGCGTCACCTCGCCGGCACTCAAGCCGAAACCCGTGAGTTTGATGGGATCGAGCCACAGGCGCATGGCGAAACTCTGGTTGCCGATGATCTGGGCCTCGGCCATCCCCGGCAAGGTCGCCAGCCGTGGCTGGACCACACGCTGCAGGTAGTCGGTGATCTGCGCGTTGTTCATGCTCTCGCTGGAAAAACTCAGGTACATCAGCGCGGTGTTATCCGCCGCTACCTTACCCAGGACCGGCTCTTCAATGTCGCGGGGTAACTGGTTCCTGACTTCATTGGTCTTGGCCAGCAGTTCGCTGAACAAGCGGTCGCTGTCGGCACCGACTCGACCGTAGATGGAGATAACCGAGACATTTTGGCGACTGGACGACTTCATGTAGTCGATGCCTTGCGCGCTGGCCAGGCTTTTTTGCAACGGTTGGGTGATGTAGCTCTGGATGGTTTCTGCGCTGGAGCCAGGGGAAACCGTGGTCACTGTAATCAGCGCATTTTCCATATGGGGGAACTGGCGCAGCGGCAGTTTTGCGTAGGCCTGCCACCCGAGCAATACGATGAACAAACTGACCACAAGGGCCAGTACCGGGCGGCGTATGAACAGGTCAGTAAACGTCATTCCTCGCCCTCCCTACGGATTGCCAAGGGCTGGGCATCTGGCTGATACCGGTCGATGCTGATATGTACCGGTGTGCCGTGCTCCAGTTTTATCTGCCCCGCCGTGACGATCTGTTCGCCCTTGTTCAGGCCCTTGGTCACCACGATGAGGCCATCGCGGCGCTCGCTGGTTTCGATCAAGCGTTGCTCGGCGATAAATACCGGTATGTCCTGGCTGTGCGGAGTCTGCGACTCGCTCTGGGCGCTTTGTGTCACCACGTAGACGTACTGACCATAAGGACTGAACGTGATCGCGCTTTCCGGGACCACCGTTTGCAACGTCGGGTTCTCCAGCAGCACCCGCAAGTCGGCGAACATGCCCGGCAGCAGGCTGTTGCGCGGGTTGGCGAGCGTGGCGCGCACCAGTACGTTTCGGGTGCTGTCATCGACGATCGGGTTGATTGCGCTCACGCTGGCGAGGCTGAAAATGCCCGGACGTGCCGAGACTTCTACCCGCACCGATTGCCCGATCTTGATCAACTGTACAGCCTGCTCAGGGATGTAAAAATCCACGTAAAGGCTGCTGGTGTCCTGCAGGCTGGCGATCACCGTTGCGCTTTGCAGGTAGTCGCCAATATTGACTTGGCGGATGCCGATGGTGCCGTGAAAAGGGGCGACGATGCGTTTTTTCTTCAGTGCGGCCAGACGTTGTGCAACCAGCGCATTGTGCCGGTTGAATTCCGCGCTGAGACGATCAAATTCTTCCTGGGAGATGGCATCGATAGTCACCAGTTCCTGGCCGCGATTGAAGTTTTGTCGAGCCAGGCTCTGGTCGGCCAGAGCCATCTCCAGTTCTGCCTGCTCGGTCTGGTGTTCAAGTTGCAGCAGCGTCTGCCCGGCCTCGACCACTTGCCCTGACTCGAAGTGCAATTGCGTGACCACGCCGGGCACTTCGATACTCAAGTTGATGCCCTGCAATGCTTTGAGTGTGCCAGTTGCCGGCAACTGGCGCTGCCAGGGCTTTTCGAATGCGCGGGCCACTGCCACGCTGACGGGCGGCTTTGGCGCATGCAAAACCTGCAACTGTTGATAAATCCAAAGCGCCTTGTAGCTGGCGAGTATCACTACGACTAATAGGACGATGCTAAGCATGATAATCATCCGGCGGCCCGGCATAGTTGCTTCCTTGTAGTGAGTAGGGTGTGCGGTATTGAGTGAGAGGCGCATAGGCAGGCGCACCCCTCTGCATGCTGAGCGCCGCAGTTTTCACGAGAAGGAAGGGGGGAGTAAGTCGTAAATGCGCGAGTGTTCGTGGGAACGCAGATGCCTCGATGAGAGATCGTTCTGCACACCCTGTGGGAAAAGTTCTTTGCATTACTAGGAGGGGCGCGCTCCCAGGCATCAGCGCAGGAGCGACGGGGCAACGCGGGGCTTGGCGTCAGATCATGTGCAGGTGGTTATCCCAGAGCCCTGTCGGCAATTCCAACGGTTTTGCCACTAGCTGTTTCTGGCGGCAATCGTAGAAGCGGCAACGGCCCTGGCCCGATGTCACGACAAACCCATCCGCCACCGCACCCACACCGGCGCAGTCCGGCAATGGCCCGTCCAAACGCAACTCGCCGCTGTCCATGTCCCAGATAAAAAAGCGATTGCCACGCGGTGCGGTCAGCGCCACCAGGCGCAATTCGCTGTGTACCGCGACGCTGGCGGTGTAATGCCCCATCGCCTGCAACTGCTCATCCGCCACCGGGAAGGCCACGAAGGGCTGCCCCGGACGCTTGATCGCCAACAGCTCGGAACGCTCCTGGGACGGCCCCATGAACTGCTGGCCGGTGAGGATGGTGCCGTCGTGGGCGATGCCCATGTGCCGCACGCTGTTCATCGGCTGGCCCAGGGTTTCCTTGCTGATCAGGCTGGCGTCGCGGTGCATCAGCACCAGGCTCGGTTCCATGGCGTCGAGGTTCATCTCCACGCGGCTTTCGGCTTCGGTGCGGATGCCACCGTTGGCCACCACCAGGGTTTCACCGTCGGGCATCCACGACACTTGGTGCGGGCCGATGCCGTGGGTGGACATCTCGCCGCTGTGGACCAGGCGCTCGCCTTCAAACTTATACACACCGAGGAGGCCACGACCGGGGTCGGACGTGTCGTTCTCGGTGGCGTACAGCCAGTCGCCGCTCTTATGAATCACCGCATGCCCATAAAAGTGGCGGTTGGGCAGCGAGGTGATGGTCTGCAGCAGCGCGCCATCACGCAGGTCGATCAGGTAACTTTCAGTGCCCGGTCGACGGGCGACAAACAGCGCGATCGGCAGCACAGGGTGGTTGATGATGTCGTGGCAGCGCTGGCCGACCTGGGTGGCGAACACCCGCTGGCCGTCCAGGCGATAACCGACGGCGTAGTGTTTGCCGTCTGCGTCGTCCCGTGCCGACAGCAGCAGCGGGCCTTTGTCTTTCTGCTTGAACAACGTCCAGCCGCCCAGCGTGAGTGCGCCGAGCAGCGCGCTGCCAATGGCCAAAGCCTGTCGCCTGAGCATCATCAGTCACCGTCGTTGGCATTAAAGCCCAGTTGGATGCCCAGCGCCTTGGCCAGCTCGCCTTCGTGCAGGCGGTGGACAACGTTGAGACTGTCATAGAGATCGTTGAGTTGCTGGCGCCCGGCATCATCGTTCAACAGTTCGTTGAGGGTGCGCTGGTTGCTGGCGAACAGCTTGAGGGATGCGGCATAGGCGGCGTCGATCTTGTCGGCCAACGGTTTCTGCTCGGCAGGCAACAGGCCACGCAGGCCCTTGTTGTCGACACCGACCCAGACGGTCTGGGCGGCGGCAAGGCTGGCCTCCAGGCTTTGCAGGGACGACTGGCTGCGCCACGCATCGGCCTGGAACGGCTGCGCAATACCCTTGGTCTGGCGGCCCATCGGCGTGCCGAGTTTTTTCTTCAGGGTGTCCAGTGCGGTGACCTGCACGCGCAGCAGATCGGCGATGGCCTCGTGGGAATCGGCGTAGCGCTGGTTCGGAAACTTGGTCATCTGCGCGAGCATGCCGTCGGTGCTGTTCCAACTGGCCAGGATCTCTTCGGCCAGGGCTTTCTGGCGTTCGCCGATGGCCACCAGCAGTGGGCAGTAGCGGGCTTTCTGCGCATCGTTGGCGAGGTCGGTCTTGGCATCGTAGAGGATGTATTCGTAGGCCGACAGGCCCTGGACCACCACACTCGACTTGGCCAGGGCGGCGCCGTCGATCTGCGGCTGGGCGTCGACCAGTTGCTCGACCTGGCGGCCCACCAGGTTTTTCTTGTCGGGCCAGAACTGGACCTGCCACGAACGGTTGCCTTCGGCCAACGGGCCGATCAGCAGCGGTTGCAACTCGGCCCAGGCTTTTTGCGCGTGGAGGAAGTCGGCACGGGCGGTGTCCAGGCTTTCCTTGCCCTGGCAGTAGGCCAGGGCGCTGACGGCCAATTGACGATCGGCTTCCACCCAGCGGCTGTAGGTCGGCAGGATCACTTGCTTGGCGATGGCGGCCGAGGTCACCGCTTGCGGGTCTTGCGGCGAGCAGGCGCCGAGGGCGAGGGCGGCCAGGCTGGTGAACAACAACTTGGGACGGAACATGTCGAGCTCCCTTCTGTAAGTGGGGCGAAGCTTATAAAGAATTCAGGAACGCCAGCAGTGCGGCACGCTGCTCGGCGTTGAAGGACAACACATGCTGCTGCGCCGCCTGTGCTTCGCCGCCATGCCACAGCACGGCTTCGAGCAGGTTGCGGGCGCGGCCGTCATGCAGGAACTGGGTATGACCACTGACGGTTTGCGTCAGGCCGATGCCCCACAACGGCGCGGTGCGCCAGTCGCGGCCACTGGCCTTGAATTCGGTGCGGTGGTCGGCCAGGCCGTCGCCCATGTCATGCAACAGCAGGTCGCTGTAGGGGCGGATCAACTGGTTGGCCAGTTCAGGTTCGGCGGCATTGGCCGCCGTGGTGAACGACGGCGTGTGACAACCCTGGCAACCGGCCTGGTAGAACAGGTTTTTCCCGGCCAGCACTTGCGGCGTGTCGACCTCGCGACGCGCAGGCACCGCCAGGTTGCGGGTATAGAACAGCACCAGGCGCAGGATGTTGTCGCTGACTTCCGGTTCGCCATCGGGGCCATTGCCGTTGGGCGCCTGTTTGCAGGCGACCTGGGCGTCGGTGCAGTCATCGAACGGTCTCAGGGATGTGGTGAGGCCCATATCGCCCGAAAACGCGTGGACATTCTGTTGATTGAGGTTGGGTTGCCCGGCTTTCCAGCCGAAACGCCCGAGCACGGTGTTCTGGCGGGCGTCATCCCAGACCCAATTCGCGCGGCCGACGATGGCGTCCTTGTCGGCTGTCTTCGGGTCGGTGTTGCGCAGGATATCCGCATCGGCAATCGCTTCGAGCAGGCCCAGGCCGATCATCGGCGGGGCGATGCGTGCGGAGAAGCGTGTGTCCGGATGCATCGGGCCGTAGCCGAGCTGGGTGATCTGCAGGTGGGGCTTGCGCAACTCGACGACGGTGCCGTCCTTGAACGTGACGTTGACCGGCGTGTAGTCGACCCGCACCTTGCCCTCCGGCGTCACGCCGGGTACGGCCATGTCTTGCAATTGCCCGCCATAGACCGGTTCGGGCACCACGCCGAGTTGCTCGATGAGCCTGGCATACGGCGGCGCATCCGGGATCGACAGGCGCACCAGCATCGACACCGCGTTCTGCGCGTCGGGCAGCGGCGGATGACCACGGCCGTCCTTGATATGGCAGTTCTGGCAGGCATTGGTGTTGAACAGCGGGCCCAGGCCGTCGCGGGCAGTGGTGGTGGACGGCGCGATCACCCAGGGGCTGCGGAAGAAGCTGTTGCCGACACTGAAATCCAGGCGGCGGGTTGGCGACAGGTTGGCCGAGGGCAGGGAAAACGCGTTCTGATCGTGCTTGTTCACGGTGGTTGCGCCACCTGCCCGGGCTTCACCCGGCTCTGCCTGGGTAAACCGTGGTGCGTCATCGCAGGCGGTCAGGCTCAGGGCCAACCAGGCTGCGCACAGGCGAGGAAGCGAACGGAACATCGGGTTTCCTGAGCGAAGGCGAAAATTAAGGTGGCAAAGTCTAACAGGGCAGGACAGTTTGAATAAGAGCAATTATCGTTTGATGGCTTCCCGATTCATTCCCGCTAGAATAACGGCACATTTTTTCTGGAGGTGGCCAATGCAGGCTCTCGACGCTTTGCTCAACCGTGTTTCCGTGCCGCGTCTGCTGGAGCCGGCACCGACCCAGGAACAGCGCGATGTGCTGTTCGCCGCCGCCATGCGCGCGCCCGACCACGGCCAGTTGCGTCCTTGGCGGTTCCTCACCGTGGAAGGCGCCGCCCGTGAGCAGATGGGCACGCTGCTGGCCGAAGCCGCGCGCCTGCAGGACCCCGATGCCCCGCAAGCCGCGATCGACAAGGCCCTGAACGGTCCGCTGCGTGCACCGCTGGTGGTGGTAGTGATCGCCCGCCCGCAGGAACATCCCAAGGTACCCAAATCCGAACAAGTGCTGGCAGCCGCCTGCGCGGCCCATGGCATTCTGTTGGCGGCCTATGCCCAGGGGATCGGTGCGGTGTGGCGCACGGGCGATTTGTCCTACTCGGCCCACGTCGCCCAAGGCCTGGGACTGACGGCGGGTGAGCAAGTGATTGGCTTCCTTTACCTGGGCACGCCGCAGAACCCGCCGCGCACTGCGCCGAAAGAAGACCTGGCGGCGTTTGTGCGGGCTTGGCCTGGTCTTTAAACGGTGTGGGAGGGGGCTTGCTCCCACATGGGGCCTGTGGTGTTGTTTACACCCTGAACTGGTCCATCAACTTCATCTGTTGAGTTGCCAGTGCATTGAGTTGGCTGCTCACGGCCGCCGACTCCGTGGCCTGTTCGGTGAGGGTTTCGGTCACGCTGCGAATCGCCGAGACATTGCGGTTGACCTCTTCGGCCACTGCGCTTTGTTGCTCGGCAGCGCTGGCGATCTGCAGGTTCATGTCGCTGATCACCGTCACCGCATCGCTGATCTTGCTCAGGGCCTGCGCCGCCTGATGGATCTGGCCGGCATTGGTCTGGGCCTGGCTTTGGCTGGTATGCATGGTCGCCACCACGCCGCGGGTGCCGTTCTGCAGGCGTTCGATCACCAGGCGGATTTCTTCTACGGAGTCCTGGGTGCGCTTGGCCAGGTTGCGCACTTCGTCGGCCACCACCGCAAACCCGCGACCGCTTTCCCCGGCGCGGGCGGCTTCGATTGCCGCGTTGAGGGCCAACAGGTTGGTCTGCTCGGCAATGCTGCGGATCACTTCCAGGACTGAACCGATCTGCTCGCTATTGACCGCCAGGGCTTCGACTTCGCCCACTGCCTTGCTGACGGCATCGGCGAGGCTGGTGATATCGCGGGTGCTTTGCTCGATGATCGACATGCCCTCGCGCGCCGACTGATCGGCCCCGCGTGCCGCGCTGGCGGCATTGGAGGCGCTGTTGGCGACATCGTGGGCGGTGGCGCTCATTTCGTTGGAGGCCGTGGCCACCTGGTCGATTTCGCGGAACTGCACCTGCATGCCTTCGCTGGTCTGGCGCGCGATGGCCGAAGACTGATCGGCCGTGCCGCGTGCTTCGGTGATGTTTTGCTTGATCTGGGCAATGGTCGGTTGCAGCTTGTCGAGGAAGCGGTTGAACCAGTTCACCAGCTCGCCCAGCTCATCTTTCTTGGCATAGGCCAGGCGCTGAGTCAGGTCGCCGTCGCCGCTGGCGATGTCCTTGAGCATAGCGGCCACGCCGTTGATCGGCCGGGTCAGGCCCGTGGCGGTCAGCCAGATCAGCAGCAAGCCGAGCACTGCGGCGACGGCTGCCACCAGCAAGGCCTTGAGTGTGCCGCTGGCCTGGGCTTTGTCGAGCAAGGCTTGCAATTTGACGTTGTCGGCCAGCAGAACGGCCTTGGACAATTTGATCACCACGCCCCAGGACTTGGCGTCGGTAATCGGCTTGACCGGGTAAATCGCACTGATAGTGGCGTCCTGTTGGCGAACCGTGCGGCTGTCGCTGGCCAGCAGTTGCACGATGTCTTTGCCTTCCGCGCCCAAGGTGTCGATCAGGTTCTTGCCGACTTTGGCCGGTTCGCCGCTGTAGGCCGCGATCAGGCCGGTGCTGGAGATAATCTCCAAATGCGCCTTACCGCTGAACAGGTCTTTCTGCGCGGCATCGGTGGTGGCTTGCAAGGCATCCAGGGCAATGTCGACGCCCAGGACACCGATGACGTTGCCGTCCACCAGTAGCGGCAGGGCAATAGTGGTCATCAGCACAGGTTTGCCGGTCACCGTGTCTTCATACGGGTCCAGCAGGCAAGTGCGGCGGGTATCCCGTGGGCAGGTGTACCAGATGTTGTAGGGCGTGCCGTTGAGGTTGGGGGTGGTCTTGTTCAGGTCGCCTTCGACCAGGACCGTGTTCGAGCCTTCGCCGCCGACGCGGCTCCAGTAGCTGGAGAAACGGCCTTTGTCATTGGAGGCGCGCGCCTTGTCGTCGACAAACTCGCTGTCCTTGCCGTCCAGCCCGTTGGGCTCGAACGACAGCCAGATCCCCAGCACTTTGCTGTTGCGTTCGAACGCGGTTTTCAGGCTCTGGTTGAGTTCTTCACGCAGCGCGCCGGGTTCGAGGGAACGCTTGGCGGCCAGGTTGCGCAGGTCTTTGACCTGGTCGGCCAGGGCGGTCAGCGCCACGAGGCTGTCGCCGAAGGTTTGCTGCAATTGCACGGCCTGTTCGGCGGCCTTGGCCTGCAGCAGTTGCTCCACACTGGCGGTCAGCATGCGTGAGCTTGAATCGCTGACCAACTCATCATTCTGCGCGGTGTTGTAAATATTGATGCCGACCACCAACGCAATCACTCCCAGCAGGCAAAGGCCGGACAGCAATACGATTTTCAAGCGGATGGAGAGGGTATCGAACATAGGTTCACTCACGGATTGACTTGTTGGTATGCGAGCAGTGCCAAGTCCGTTCGGCGCCTTATCCGGAAGATCGGCGCAGCGGGGTGTTTCATGAGAGGGAGGCGATGAACGGTAGGAAAGCGCCTACATCCAGCGTTATACCTGGCGTGCGAGCCGTTCCGGGCGGGACCAGATCCACAGGTTGCCCAGGCTCATCCCGGCGATGGCCAGGTAGATCGGCCAGCCGTGCTCGAGCAACGCCAGCATCAACATGGCGCACAGCAGCATGCTCACCGTGGCGCTGATTTTGGCGCGGCGCGCGATGATCTTGCCGTGGCGCCAGTTGAACAGGATCGGCCCGAACAGGCGGTGGTTTTCCAGCCAGGCGCTGAGGCGCGGTGAGCTTTTGGTCGCGGCCCAGGCGGCCAGCAGGATGAATTCGGTGGTGGGCAGGCCCGGCACGACAATCGCCACCAGCCCGATGCCCAGGCTGACATAGGCCAGCAGGCCGAAGAGGAGCCGGGCGGTTTTCGAGGGGGATTGGGTTTTACCGGTCATTTGCGCGGAGTTTTCAGGGAAGTGATAACTGTAGGAACGAGCTTGCTCGCGAAGGTCGTCAACGATCACGCGCCCATCCGGGATGAATGCGGTGTCTTGGCGTTCTTCGCGAGCAAGCTCGCGCCTACATAGAGTCAGGCCAGCTCAGGGGCGCTAGCGTACGCTTGTTCCAGCAACACGGTGAAGCGCACAAACGCGTCGATCGCACCTTTTTCCACTTCGGCTTCTTCTTCGGCGCTGAACGCCAGGGCGTCGAGGGTGCGGGTGAAGCTTTTCCAGCCTTCGGCACGACCGCCGGCCGGTTCGCCGAGGTGACGGGCACCGAAGGTCTCGCTCAGGCCCAGGCCCACGGCGCGCTTGATCAGGAACGCAGCCCCCAGCTTGGAACCTTCCGAGACGAACAACCAGCCCAGGGCCTCGGCTTTGCTCGGCTGCTTCAGCGCGCCGGCGACCGGTGCCGGGACCTCGGTGTTCAGGTCAGCCAGGTCGAGCCTGGCGGCGTCGGCGCGGCAGCGTTCGGGCAGGTCAGGCACGATCTTGATCAGTTCGGCATCGTTGTACAGCGCCGCCAGTTCCGACTGGAACAGGTACTGCGCCACGACGAAGCGCGCGAAGTTGGCCTGGGTGTCGAACGGCGCGTGCGCCTTGACCAGCGCATCGAGCTGGGTGTGTGGCGCGGTGGTGATCTGGTTCAGGCGTTGGGAGCGCAGGCTTGGGCGTTCTGCGGTAGGAGAAGCGGTCATGAAAAAGTCCTTTGAGAAGGGGTGCGCCTTGTTGCCCTTATAGAGAGCAGTTATCAACTAGACGAACAAGAAGACGCGGCACAGTAAAAAATCCTCACCTCGACGCTGAAATTTCGACGAGGTGAGGCCGTGGTGATCAGATGTCCCAGACCACGTTGATCGCAAAGTTGCGACCCGGCTGGGTCAGGCGATCAAGGTTGGCCGGGCCGGTGACGCTGGCTTCGCCGACGCTGTCGTAGCTGCGTACGTCATCCCAGTTCCAGTATTTCTTGTCGGTCAGGTTGTAGAGGCCGCCGTTGATCGTGATGTCGTTGGTGACCTTGTAGAAACCGGTCAGGTCGAGGATGCCGAAGCCTGGGGTCTTGAACGCGCCGTTGCGGGTGTCGCCGTCCGGCGCGTGGAAGGTGGTGCTGTCGACACGATTCTGTTTCTTCACCAGGGTCCAGCTCAGCAGACCACCGTAGTGGTCCTGGTCGTAGCCCAGGCCGAACACGCCCTTGAGCGGGTTGACGCTGTTCAGCGGTTCGCCGCTGTCGTCGTTGCGACCGTAGGCATAGGCAATCGAGCCTTGGGTGTACAGGCCGTGGGGCGCGCCGAAGGCGTCCAGGTTCAGGCGGCCCTTGGCTTCCGCGCCCTTGATGGTGGCGTGTTTGATATTGACGGCCTGGAACTGTTCGACGGTGCCGCCCACGACGGCGTTGTCTTCGTCGATAAAGTCGCGGTACTTGTTGTAGAACACGGCAATGTCGAAGGAGCCCGAATCGAATTTGCCGCGAAGCCCGGTTTCGATGCCTTTGCTGGTTTCTGGCTTGAGGTCGGGGTTGGGTTCGACGGTGTAGCCCAGGTTGAGGTTTTCAAAGCGTCCGTAGAGCGCCTTGGCCGAGGGCGTGCGGAAACCCTCGGCGTATTGGCCGAACAGGGTGTATTGCTCGGTCAGGGCATAGGTCAGGCCGAACTTGGGCGTGACACGGTGCCAGGTTTTTTCCTCGTCACTGACCGAATATTGGCCGGTCGGGTTGACGCTGCCGAGGAACGCTTCGGTCAGCTTGGGTTTGAGCCGGGTGTAGTCGTAGCGTGCGCTGGGCAGGAAGGTCCAGTTGCCCCAGGCGATCTGATCCTGGGCAAACACCGAATAGGTGTTGATGGTCGGGTCGGGGAAATCACTGACTTTTTTCACGCTGTCGCTGGCGGTCGGGCTGGGGGCGCCGATGGCGGTACACCCAGCGCCCACGGCGAGGCACGTGGCCGAGCCTTCACGGGAGCCTGTGACTTTCTGCTGCTTGAGGGTCGTGCCGTAGGTGACCTGGTGATCGGTCCCGCCGATGCTGAAGGCCTTGTCCAACTGCGCGTCGAAGACCCACTGTTTTTCTTCGTACAGCGTGTCGCGGGTGCGCAAGACGCGACGGCCGGCCTGATAGATCTCGGCCGTGGTCTGGTCGGTCTTGGCGATCTGGTAATTCAGGCTGGTCTTGATGCGGTCGGTGATGGGCGATTGCAGGGCGAAGGTGTTTTCCACGCCGAAACGCTCGCGGGTGATGGTGTCGTTACCGCGACGATCACGATAGAGGTTGAAGCCCTGGCCGCTGACGAAGGGGCCGCCCACGGCGTTTTTCAGGTTGACGTCGCGATCGTCCTTGTACTTTTCGTACGTCAGGCCCAGACGGTTCTCATCGCCGTAGTTCCAACCCAGCTTGGCCAGCACGTTGGTGGTGCGCGCATCCTCGGGGTTGGCGCCGGTGCGGGCCAGGCCGGTGGCGTTGTTGCCGTCGTAGGATTCGGTTTCATGGCCGTTGCGCTGGCTCACGTGCAGCAAACCGTCGACGTCTTGTACGCGGCCGGCGAAGGTGCCGGAGGTCAGCCAGCTCTCGTCGGCCGAGCTGTAGCCGGTCTTCAGGCGCGCACCGACGTCCTGGCCGGGCTTGATGATGTCGTCCGGGTCGAGGGTGAAATAACTCACGGCGCCGCCGATGGCGCTGCTGCCATACAAGGCCGAGGCCGGGCCACGCAGGATTTCCACGCGCTTGACGATTTCCGGGTCGACGTAGTTGCGCCGGGTCTTGGCGTAGGGGCCGTTGAAGAAGTTGTCCGGCACTTCCACACCGTCCACCTGGGTCAGGATGCGGTCACCGTCGATGCCACGGATATTGAACCCGGCGTTCCCCGCACGGGTGCCGGCACCACCCACCGAAACGCCCGGTTCGTAGCGCACCAGTTCGCGGATGTTATTCACGTTCTGGCGGTCCAGCGCCTCGCGTTCGTGCACGCTGACGGTGCTGGGCACGCTGCTCACTTGCTGCGCGTTACGGGTGGCGCTGATGGTCACCTGTTGCAGGTTGAGGGTGCTGCCCGCCGCGCGCTTTTCCAGGACGATCGTGGTGTTGCCCAGTTTGCGGTAGCTCAGTTGGGTCCCCACCAATAGCTGGTCGAGGGCTTTTTCCGGCGACAGCGGGCCGTGTGCGCCGGGGGACGACACACCCTGGCCCAGTTCCGCCGGCAGGCCGACCTGCCAGCCGGTCACCGCAGTGAAGGCGTTCAGCGCGGAGACCAGCGGCTGTTGTTCGATGTTGAAGCTGTAATTGCCCTGGCTGCGGGGGATCGGTTCGGCGGCGCTGGCGGTCATGACGGGCGCGCCACCCAGCAGGATGGCCGCCGTCAGCAAGGACAGGACGGGCGAGGAAGACCGGCGGTTGAAACGAGAGGACATCGAGAGCGCTCCGGAAGGTACGAATCTTATAGTTGCGAACTGGACCAAATAGGAATCAGTTGCATTGGCTAAGACGAGACGTACTGCCAGAGGTTATCGAGTAAAAATAATTCTCATTTAGTTCAGGATGACCAGCGCGGGGTATTCCGACAGCTTGGCCGAGGTGATGTGGGCCAGGGAGCGCACCACGTCCAGCGGTTGGTCGAGGCGATAGTTGCCGGTCACGGCGACGTGGGCGAGCGTGTCGTTGGTGTTGACGATCCAGCCAGGGTAATAACGGCCCAGTTCGGCGAGCACCTCGCTCATCGGGCAGTTTTCGAAAATCAGCCGACCCTGCACCCAGGCCAGGTCCTTGTTGGCATCCAGCTTGGCCGGTTGGCCGAAGCCCTTGGGCCCGATGCGGATGCTCTCACCGGCGCGCAGGCGCACGCGCGCATCGTCGACGGTGTTGCTCAGGTCCACATCACCGCGCTGCACTTGCACCTGGGCTTCGCCATTGAGGTAGCGCACGGCGAACGCGGTGTCGCGCACGCTGGCCCGCACGGGGCCGGCGTCGATTTCCAGGGGCAGGCCGCGGGTGGGCGCAATGTCGAAAAACGCTTCGCCCTGGTACAGACGCGCGATGCGCTGCTGACCCTTGAGGCTGCTGGAAAACGCCGAGTTGGTGTTGAGCAGCACCTTGACGCCATCGTCCAATTGCAGGCGCTGGCGTTCACCCACCACGGTGAGGTGGTCGGCTTGCAGGCGCACCGGCAGGTTGCTGAAACTGAAGAGGCCGATCAACAACACGGCGGCGGTGGCCAACGGTTTCCAATGCGGTTTGATCCGACGCCAGGCCGTGGGCTTGCGCGGCGCGGCCAGGGCGACGGCAGCGCTGTGCACCGGGGCGGCGCCCCAGGCCGACTGGGCCTTGGCAAAGGCGTGGCGGTGGGCGGGGTCCTGGGCCAGCCAGGCCTCGAACTCGACTTGCTGCCCTGGCTGCGGGCACTGCAAGGCGATCAGCCAGTCGAGGGCCTGGTCCATAGCCGGGTCTTGCAACACCTCATGAGCCAACTCATGGGGGCGCAGTTCATTCGGGTCCGTCACGCTGTTCCTCGAGGCTTGGCCAGGTTCTATTCATTTTTCCTACGGGTTGGGTCGACACTTCTGTCGGAGAAGCTTAAGGCCGATCCAGTCGTTCGGCTACACCGATGCAAATGGCCATGATCAATTTCAGTTCCTTTTGCACGGTGCTCAAGGACACATCCAACTGATCGGCGATTTCCTGGTAGCTGCAACCGTGCACGCGGCTGAGGATAAAGATCTGCTGCTGACGCGCGCTCAACTGAGCCAGGCTGACACTCAAGTGCTCCAGCAGTTGCTCGGCCTGTGTGGCGTCTTCGGGGGTGCTGATGGGGGCGGCGACGCTCTGCAGGATATCCAGCGGCACATCTTCCAGCAGCGTACGCGCCTGTATCCGCCGCGAACGCAGGTGATCCAGCGCGAGGTTGCGCGCGGTTTGATAGACGAAGGGTTCAAGGTGGTCGATTGGCCGTTCGCCCAGGGCCCGGGTGACGCGCAGGTAGGTTTCCTGCAGCAGGTCCTCGGCGGTGCTGTGGTTATTCACCATCCGCTGCAAGGTGCGCAGCAGAATCACCCGTTGGGTGAGAAAGACGTGGTTGAAGCGAGATTGGCTCACAGTGATACCAGACCGATTTGCAGCAAATGATAATGCTTATCATCAACTCAAATGGCAAGTGGCTATTTCTCTGGGCCTATACCGCTCAAATGTGGGAGGGGCGGTTCGACTTGCCCGCTCCCACAAAAGCCTTTCCGCAAGGGATTATTCGGCGTTGCAGAGCGCCAGGCAGTTATCCAGCATGCGGTTGGAGAAGCCCCACTCGTTGTCGTACCAGGCCAGCACTTTGAGCATTTTGCCGCTGACTTTGGTGTGATTGGCATCGAAGATCGACGACAACGGGTTATGGTTGAAGTCACTGGATACCAGCGGCAGGGTGTTGTAGCCGAGGATTTTCGAGTGCTGGCTGGCTTCCTTGAGCAGTGCGTTGACCTCGTCCGCGGTGGCTTCTTTTTTCAATTGAACGGTGAGGTCCACCAGGGATACGTTGATCACCGGTACCCGCACGGCCATGCCGGTCAGCTTGCCCGCCAGTTCCGGCAACACCAGGCCGACCGCTTCGGCGGCGCCGGTCTTGCTCGGGATCATGTTCTGGGTGGCCGAGCGCGCGCGGTACGGGTCGGTGTGGTAGACGTCGGTCAGGTTCTGGTCGTTGGTGTAGGCATGGATGGTGGTCATCAGGCCGTTTTCGATCCCCAGCTCGCGGTGCAGCACCTGGGCGACCGGCGCCAGGCAGTTGGTGGTGCAGGAGGCATTGGAGATGATCTGGTGGGATTGACGCAGAATGTCATGGTTCACGCCATAGACTACGGTGGCGTCCGCGCCCTTGGCCGGGGCAGAGATGATCACCTTGCGCGCGCCAGCGCTGATATGGGCGGCCGCTTTGGTCCGGTCGGTGAACAGACCGGTGCATTCGAACACCACGTCGATATTGTGCGCAGCCCAGGGCAGTTCGGCCGGGTTGCGAATGGCACTGACGGCGATCCGGTCACCGTTGACGGTCAGGCTTTCCTGATCGTGGGCGACCTCTGCATCGAAAGTGCCGTGGACGGTGTCGTATTTGAGCAGGTGGGCATTGATCGAGCTGTCGCCCAAGTCATTGATGGCGACGATCTGCAAATCCTGGCGATAGCCTTGGGTATACAGTGCGCGCAGGACATTGCGGCCGATACGGCCAAAACCATTGATTGCGATTCGAAGAGTCATCGGAAAGTGCCTGTCGTCGATTTGTTGTAAGAATTACAAGATTATTCGCATAAAAATAGAAAACAAGCCTTTTTAGTGGCAATATTTTGTTCAATCTACAACGAGTGACCTGAATCAACTGGTCCGATGATCCAAACGACTCCCTGCCATCCCATGCGCTGCGGACGTTTGATCAGCATAGACGCTCAGGTCGCCACATCCGTTAGCCTGGAGTTCTATACATGCATCCCCGCGTTCTTGAGGTCACCGAACGGCTTATCGCCCGCAGCCGTGCAACCCGTGAGGCTTACCTTGCGCTGATTCACGGCGCAGCCAGCGACGGGCCGATGCGCGGTAAGCTGCAATGCGCCAACTTCGCCCATGGCGTGGCCGGTTGTGGCACTGAAGATAAAAATAGTCTGCGGATGATGAATGCCGCCAACGTGGCAATTGTTTCGTCATATAACGACATGCTCTCGGCGCATCAGCCCTACGAACATTTCCCGGACCAGATCAAGACAGCCCTGCGCGAAGTCGGCTCTGTCGGCCAGTTCGCCGGCGGCACGCCTGCCATGTGCGACGGCGTGACCCAGGGCGAGCCGGGCATGGAGCTGAGCCTGCTCAGCCGTGAAGTGATTGCCATGTCCACGGCGGTAGCGCTGTCCCACAACATGTTCGACGCCGCGCTGATGTTGGGCATCTGCGACAAGATCGTCCCCGGCCTGATGATGGGCGCCCTGCGCTACGGCCATCTGCCGATGGTCTTTGTCCCCGGCGGGCCAATGCCGTCGGGCATCTCCAACAAGCAGAAAGCCGATGTGCGCCAGCGCTACGCCGAGGGCAAGGCCAGCCGCGAAGAACTGCTGGAATCGGAGATGAAGTCCTACCACAGCCCCGGCACCTGCACCTTCTACGGCACCGCCAACACCAACCAGTTGCTGATGGAAGTGATGGGCCTGCACTTGCCGGGCGCCTCGTTCGTCAACCCTTACACACCGCTGCGTGACGCCCTGACCCGCGAAGCCGCGCACCAAGTCACGCGCTTGACCAAGGCCAACGGCAACTTCACGCCGATCGGCGAGATCGTCGACGAAAAATCCATCGTCAACGCCATCGTTGCGCTCAACGCCACGGGCGGTTCCACCAATCACACCCTGCACATGCCGGCCATCGCCATGTCGGCGGGCATCATCCTCACCTGGCAGGACATGGCCGACCTCTCCGAGGTGGTGCCGACCCTGTCCCACGTGTATCCAAACGGCAAGGCCGACATCAACCACTTCCAGGCGGCGGGCGGCATGTCGTTCCTGATCCGCGAGCTGCTCGAAGCCGGCCTGCTCCACGAAGACGTCAACACCGTGGCCGGCAAGGGCCTGAGCCGTTATATCCAGGAACCGTTCCTGGTCGACGGCGAGTTGGTCTGGCGCGACGGCCCGATCGAAAGCCTCGACGAAACCATCCTGCGCCCCGTGGCCCGTGCGTTCTCGCCGGAAGGCGGTTTGCGCGTGATGGAAGGCAACCTCGGTCGCGGGGTGATGAAAGTCTCCGCCGTGGCCGCCGAGCACCAAGTCGTCGAAGCCCCGGCGGTGGTGTTCCAGGACCAGCAGGATCTGGCCGATGCGTTCAAGGCCGGCCAGTTGGAAAAAGACTTCGTCGCGGTGATGCGCTTCCAGGGTCCGCGCTCCAATGGCATGCCGGAACTGCACAAGATGACGCCGTTCCTCGGCGTGCTGCAGGACCGTGGCTTCAAAGTCGCGTTGGTGACCGACGGGCGTATGTCCGGCGCGTCGGGTAAGATTCCCGCCGCGATCCATGTCAACCCCGAAGCCCAGAGCGGCGGGCCGCTGGCGCGCGTGCGCGATGGCGATATCATTCGCGTGGATGGCGTCAAAGGCACCTTGGAACTCAAGGTGGACGCCGAAGAATTTGCCGCGCGTACGCCGGCCACCGGCCTGTTGGGCAATAACGTGGGGGCCGGTCGCGAGCTGTTTGCATTCATGCGCTTGGCTGCAAGCTCCGCGGAGCAGGGCGCCAGCGCCTTTACCTCTGCCTTGGAGACGCTTAAGTGAAGCTAGCGCTGGTCGGTGACATCGGCGGTACCAACGCGCGGTTTGCGTTGTGGCGGGATCAGGCACTGCATTCGATCCGCGTGCACGCCACCGCTGATCATCAAAGCCCTGAGGACGCGATCAAGGTCTACCTCAAGGAAGAAGGCCTGAAGATAGGCGACATCGGCGCGGTGTGCCTGTCGGTGGCCGGGCCGGTGAGCGGTGATGAATTTAAATTCACCAACAACCACTGGCGCCTGAGTAAGACTGCGTTTTGCAACACCTTGCAGGTGGATGAGCTGCTGCTGGTGAATGATTTCTCGGCCATGGCCCTGGGCATGACCCGCCTCAAGCCCGACGAATTCCGCGTGGTCTGTGAAGGCACGCCGGAACCGTTGCGCCCGGCGGTGGTGATCGGCCCTGGCACTGGCCTGGGGGTTGGCACCTTGCTCGACCTGGGCGGTGGCCGTTACGCGGCATTGCCGGGGGAGGGCGGGCATGTCGACCTGCCGCTGAGCAGCCCGCGGGAAGCCCAGCTGTGGCAGCACATTTACACTGAGATCGGCCATGTCAGCGCCGAAAGCGCCTTGAGTGGTGCAGGTTTGCCACGGGTGTATCGGGCGATCTGTGCAGTGGATGGCCACACGCCGGTGCTGGAAACGCCGGAAGCGATCACGGCGGCAGGCCTGGCCGGCGACCCTGTGGCGATGGAAGTGTTGAACCAGTTCAGTATCTGGCTGGGCCGGGTCGCCGGTAACAACGTGCTGACCACTGGCGCCCGCGGCGGTGTGTATATCGTCGGCGGCGTGATTCCGCGGTTTGCCGACTTTTTTATCCACAGCGATTTTGCCAAGAGCTTCAGTGACAAAGGTTGCATGAGCGACTACTTCAACGGTATTCCGGTGTGGTTGGTGACCGCGCCGTATTCCGGGTTGACCGGGGCTGGGGTGGCGCTCGAACAGGCATTCGCGTAGGCAGTGATCGCGCCATCGGGGGCAAGCCCACACACTTGGAATGCATTCCAAATGTGGGAGGGGGCTTGCCCCCGATGAGGCCCTGATGGACAACAGATGACTCAAGTTTGGCCATAACAACAAGGAGGAACCCGTGAGCGTAATCAGTAAATCGATTCTTCTGGTCGATGACGACCAGGAAATCCGCGAGTTGCTGCAAACCTACCTCAGTCGCGCCGGTTTCCAGGTGCGTGGCGTGCCGGATGGCGCGGGGTTCCGCCAGGCGATGAACGAGGCGCCGTGCGATCTGGTCATCCTCGATGTGATGTTGCCGGACGAAGACGGTTTCAGCCTCTGCCGCTGGATTCGCCAGCACCCGCGCCAGGCGCAGGTGCCGATTATCATGCTCACCGCCAGCTCCGACGAGGCCGACCGTGTGATCGGCCTGGAGCTGGGCGCCGACGACTATATCGGCAAGCCGTTCAGCCCTCGCGAGTTGCAGGCGCGCATCAAGGCCCTGCTGCGCCGCTGCCAGTTCGGCCAGGAGCGCAGCGGCAATGGTGAGGTGCTGGTGTTCGACGAGTGGCGCCTGGACATGATCAGCCATCGGCTGTTTCACGTGGATGGCGAAGAAGTGATCCTCTCCGGTGCCGACTTCGCCCTGCTCAAGCTGTTTCTCGATCACCCGCAACAGATCCTCGACCGTGACACCATCGGCAACGCCACCCGTGGTCGTGACCTGATGCCGCTGGACCGGATCGTTGACATGGCCGTCAGCCGGCTGCGCCAACGTCTGCGCGATACCGAAAAACCGCCGAGGCTGATCCGCACCGTACGCGGCAGCGGTTATCAATTGGCAGCCAGCGTGGTTGCCGGCAATGCCCACTGAACACCTGAGCGAACGTCGCCGCCGCTTCCCGGTGCCACGTTCGCTGTTGGGGCGCATGCTCCTGTTGACGTTGCTCGCGGTGTTGTTCGCCCAGGCGCTGTCCAGCGTGATCTGGGTCTCGCAGTTGCGCGCCACCCAGCTCGAAGGCCTGATCACCAGCGCCCGCAGCCTGGCGCACTCGATGACCGCCAGCGTGAGTTATTTCCGTTCGCTGCCAGTGGCCTATCGCCCGCTGGTACTGGACCAATTGCGCAGCATGGGCGGCACACGCTTTGTGGTGACCCTCAATGACCGCCCGCTGGACATGGCGATTTTGCCGCAGACCCCGCGCAAGCAAGCGGTGCTCAAGGCGGTCGATGAAGTGCTGCGCCAGACCCTGGGCGCCGATGTGCATATCTCGGTGGAGTTCGTCAGCGCCGAAGACCTGCGCATCTTCAATGCCGGCTTGAAACTCGACGAATTGCCGCGCTCCTGGGCCCATTACGCGCTGACCCTGGAACCGGTGAACCCGCCGGTGCTGGTCACGCAGATTCAACTCGCACCTGGGGAGTGGCTGTACATCGCCTCGCTGTTGCCCGAGCCGTACACCAGCCTCGAAGAACAGGGCCTGCCGTCCCAGCAGGTGTGGTTTATCGTGCTGACCAGTGGTTTCCTGCTGTTGTTCATCGGCCTGTTGGTGCATTGGCAGAGCCGGCCGCTCAAGCGCCTGGCGCGGGCGGCGCGGGACATGTCCCTGGGCGCCGACGTAGAACCGGTGGCCGAAGGCGGCGGCAGTGAAGTGGTGGAAGTGGGCCGCGCGTTCAACGCCATGCGCGAACGCATCAGCCGCTACCTCACCGAACGCAGCCAGTTGTTCAGCGCGATTTCCCACGACTTGCGCACCCCGATCACGCGCCTGCGCCTGCGCGTGGAATTGCTCGAAGACGAGAACCTGCAAGGCAAATTCGGCCGCGACCTGGACGAGTTGGAGCTGTTGGTCAAAGGTGCGCTGCAATGCGTGAAAGACACCGACATCCACGAAAACATCGAACCGGTGGACCTCAATCACGTGCTCGACTGCCTGGTGGAGCCTTACCTGGCGCCCAATGGCAACGGCCGCGTGACCCAGCACGGGCGCGCGTTGGCGCCGTATCCGGGCAAGCCGCTGGCGCTCAAGCGCTGCATCGGCAACCTGATCGACAACGCCTTGAAGTACGGGCAGAACGCCCATTTGCATATCGAGGATGACGGTGCGCAGTTCATCCTGCATGTGGATGACGAAGGCCCCGGTGTGCCGGAGCAACGCCTGGAAAAAGTCTTCGAACCGCACTTTCGCCTGGCCGGCCAGCAACAGGGCTACGGCCTGGGCCTGGGTATCGCGCGCAATATTGCCCACAGCCATGGGGGCGAAGTGAGTTTGCAGAATTTGCGCGAGGGAGGCTTGCGGGTCACCCTGCAACTGCCCCGCACCCTGGACTGAAGAACACCTCCCACATTTTTAGACGCTCTGGCGCAACCGGGCCAAATCCCTCAGGGGCGGTGCGCCAAACAACCGGCTGTATTCGCGGCTGAACTGCGACGGGCTTTCATACCCCACCCGATACCCCGCCGCCGAGGCTTCCAGCCCTTCGGCGAGCATCAGGCGACGGGCTTCCTGCAAGCGCAGTTGCTTCTGGTACTGCAGCGGGCTCATGGCGGTGATCGCCTTGAAGCGATGGTGCAGGGTCGAGACGCTGAGGTTGACTTCCCTGGCCAGGTCATCGATGCGCAGCGGTTGTTCGTAGTTGCCATTGAGCCACTTGATCGCTTGGCTGACTCGATGGCTTTGGCTGTTGGCCACGGCAATTTCATACAGCCGATAGCCCTGCGGCCCACGCAATAAACGGTAGAGGATTTCACGGTTGATCAGTGGCGCGAGCATGGCGATGTCTTTCGGCGAATCCAGCAGGCGCGTCAGTCGCAGCACGGCGTCGAGCAACGGGTTGTCGAGGCGGTCGACATACATCCCGCGCGGCGTCGGACGCGACGGCACGCCCATCGGGCCGGCTTCTGCGATCAGCGCGGTGAGCTGCGCCGGGTCGATATTGATACGGATCGACAGGTTCGGGTCTTGCGCGGTGGCCTCGATGATCCGGCCCGCCACGGGCATCGCGACCGAGAACACCAGGTAGTTGAGCGGGTCGTAGGCAAAGATTTCGTCGGCCAGGCGCACCTCCTTGCGACCGCTGGCCAGGATGCACAGCGCCGGCTCCACCAGCACCGGGCTGAAGTCGCGCGGTGTGTTGTGGCGGTTCAGGAACAGCGAGGTGATGGCCGTCCCGTAGGAGCCATCTTCCCAGGTATGCCGGTGCACGATACTGGCCAGTTCGGCGCGCTGTTTTTCCATCTCGGCATCGAGGGGGAGGGACGTGAGGTCGGGCGACGACATGGAGTGTCCTCTGCAGGCTTCTTTGATGGGCGTAGCTTAGCGGCGGCGTTTCAAAGCGGGGTAGGTCGATTCTGCACAATCCTTGCCTGATCCTGCGGAGCGGGGTGAATCAGGCAAGCGTCGCGCCTGTCATCTCCCTGAAACAAGGCGTTGGCCGATGGAATAAACCGACGAGCCCAACGTCCTGTCTACGCTTCTCGCAGGATTGTGCAAGAAGCCGGCAGAAATTGACTAACCGCGCCGACCCCTGCGCCGTTATCGTTGATCCTGTGGCAGCACGTCCCCACAGTGCTGCCGAGCATCACTTCTCAACGGGAGAGTCGAACATGTCCACCCCCATTCCCGCGAGCCATATGGCCTTTATCCGCGCCCGTACCGGGTGCAGCACCGAACTCGGTGCACGCTTGAGCAGTTTGATCGAACCGGGCCGCCAGGCTCAGGGCTGCCTGCAATTCTCGTTGCAGCATTCCCAGGTCGATCCCGATGTCTGGTTGATCTGCGGTTTCTGGAGCAGCGAGCAGGCGATGAGCGCCTACTTCGACTCACCGGGCTTGATGATCTTTGCCGAACTGGTGAACGACGGGGTCGTGCGCAGCATGGATTTCCAGACCTTCACCGACGCATCCGCCGCCAATGCCTGCGGCGAGTACCTGCAACTGGCCGGTTGAGGGGTAGAATGGCCGACTTTTCCATTGGCCAGGACCTGCAACATGGCACGTAAACAATTTGCCCACCACGAAGCCGTTTCCGCCGTAGTACCGGGTGAAGGGGGCTATAGCGCCGCCGTCGCCGTCAAGGCACTCGATGGTATGGGTGCACCACAGTTTCACAAGATCCTGGATGGGCAGAAGTTCAAGACTGCTTCCGATGCCGATGATGCGGCAACGCTGCAACTTGAGCTGTTGGTCGATGTTGATTCAGACGGTCAGTTGACTTGGGCAACAGCCCCAAACTGACGCATGCCGTCGATCTAACTAATGTGGGGGCTTGCTCCCGATAACAGTGTGTCAGTCAGCCTATCTGTAGCTGAAACACCGCCATCGGGAGCAAGCCACCTCCCACACTTTTATTGCATTGCAATCAGGCTGGGGTGACGCCTGGGCGATACATCTTGAACAGGGCTTCAGGCCCCACCTGGAAGTAATCCGCCGGGCCGCCGCCACGCAGGATCGGCTCGGCGGCCGCGGTGTCGTAGAGGCCGTCCTTGAGCAGCCACTTGGCAATGTGCACCGCGACCACTTCGCCCAGCACCAGCCAGCTTGGCACCAACTGCTTGTCGGCGCGTTGCAGTTGAATGATCTGCGTCACCTTGCACTCGAACGACACCGGGCTCTCGCCCACCCTTGGTACGCCGACGATCTTCGAGGCCACGGGCGTCAGGCCGGACAACTCGAACTCACTCACCTCAGGCCCGACGGCCGCGCAACTCTGGTTCATTTGCTCGGCCAACGGACGCGTGGCCAGGTTCCACACGAATTCGCCGGTCTGTTCGATATTGTTCAGGCTGTCTTTGCGCCCGACACTGGAAAAACCAATGATCGGCGGAATGTAGTTGAACGCGTTGAAGAAACTGTAGGGCGCCAGGTTCAGGCGGCCTTCTTTGTCGTGTGACGAAATCCAGCCGATCGGCCGCGGGCCGACGATGGCATTGAACGGGTCGTGGGGCAGGCCGTGGCCGTTGGCGGGTTCGTAGTAATAGCTGTCGTCAGACATGGCCAGGAGTTCCTGCGTGTGGATTCGGGAGCCGGTCATAGTGCAATCCATGGCGACGAATTTCCATCTGCTCCGTGGAATTTGCTTTGTCTGCGGTGTGGGAGGGGATGATTTGTGGAAGGGGGCTTGCTCCCGATAGCAGTGTGTCAGTCAGCTTGTTTGTAGCTGATACACCGCCATCGGGAGCAAGCCCCCTCACCGATTGTTTACTGCATCAGGCGCTTAGTCCGTGGTGATCCGTGAATGCTTGCGGGTGTCCTTCATGGTCACGTAGACCAGCAGCGATACGGCGATACACGCGGTGACGTACCAGTAGTAGCCGGTTTCCATCCCGATGCTCTTGAACCACAGCGCGATGTATTCAGCGGTGCCGCCGAAGATCGACACGGTCAGGGCATACGGCAGGCCTACGCCCAGGGCGCGGATTTCTGTCGGGAACAGTTCGGCTTTGACCACGGCGTTGATCGAGGTGTAGCCACTGACGATGATCAGCGCTGCCATGATCAGGAAGAACGCGCCCCACCAGGTCTGGATGGTGTGCAGGGTGGTGAGGATCGGTACGGTGAACAGCGTGCCGAGGATGCCGAAGGCGATCAGGATCGGCCGGCGGCCGATTTTGTCCGACAGCCCTCCGACCAGGGGTTGCAGGCACATGAACAGAAACAGCGTCGCCGCCGAGATGGTGGTGGAGTCGGAGATGCTCATGCCGACGGTGTTCACCAGGTATTTCTGCATGTAGGTGGTGTAGGTGTAGAACGCCAGGGTACCGCCCATGGTCAGGCCGACCACGGTCATCAGTTCCTTGGGATGGCGCATCAAGGTGCGCATCGCGCTTTCCTTGGCTTTTTCCTTCTTGGTGAACGACTCGGTTTCTTCCATGCCGCGACGCAGGTACAGCGCTACCACTGCGCACAGGGCGCCGATGGCAAACGGGATACGCCAGCCCCAGTCGTAGAGTTGCTCGGTGGTGAGCAGCTGTTGCAGCACGATCAGCACCGCCAGAGCAATGAGCTGGCCGGAGATCAGGGTCACGTACTGGAAGCTGGAGTAGAAACCACGACGTTCCTTGGTTGCCATCTCGCTGAGGTAGGTGGCGGAGGTGCCGTATTCGCCGCCGACTGACAGTCCCTGCAGCAGACGGGCAAACACCAGCAGGATGGGTGCACCGATACCGATGACTTCATAGCCCGGGCTCAGGGCAATCAGGAGAGAGCCGAAGCACATCAGGTAGACCGAGGCCATCAGGGCTTTTTTGCGCCCGACCTTGTCGGCATACAGGCCCATCAGCCAGCCGCCGATCGGGCGCATCAGGAAGCCCACGGCGAAGATCGCGGCGGTGTTGAGCAATTGGGCGGTGGTGTCGCCTTTCGGGAAGAAGGTTTTGGCGAAGTACAGCGAGAAGGCCGCGTAGACGTACCAGTCATACCACTCGACCATGTTGCCGACCGATCCGCTGAAGATCGATTTGATCCGGCTGGAGGTGGTGCGTTCTTTTGCCGGCGCGGCCGCCGACCCCAGAGGCAAGGTGTTGGAATTATCCATCGAAGGATCCTTCAGCTAGTTGTTTTTATGGAGCGTGCAGGAGCACAGCCTGGTCTGGGCTATAGCAGGAGCTGTGCCAACCGGTCGAGGGCCCGGTCTAGAAGGGTCTGGGTGTTTTTTTGAGCGGAAAGCCGCCGATGGCAATGAGGCCGATAAGCGGAAATCCGCTCATCCTGTGGGTGCGAGCTTGCTCGCGCCTACAGAAAGGTTTCCCGGGTCAGGCCGTGGCGCTGCATCTTTTCATTGAGGGTTCGCCGTGGCAGTTGGAGTTCGGCCAGCACCGCCTTGATATCGCCCTTGTGTCGGGTCAGCGCGGCCTTGAGGCAGTGGGCTTCGAAGGCCTCCTGCTGCGCGGCCAGGGACTGGCCGGCTTCGATGCCTTCCGGTTCTGGCTCGCCCAGGCCCAGCACCTGGCGTTCGGCGACGTTGGCCAATTCGCGCACATTGCCCGGCCAGTCATGGCTGAGCAGGCGCCCCAGTTGCACGCCGCTCAGCGGTGCAACGCTGCGGCCCAGGCGCTCGGCGGCGCTGTGGGCGAAGTGGTCGAACAGCAGCGGGATATCTTCGCGGCGTTCGCGCAGGGGCGGCAGGCGCAGTTGCGCGACGGTCAGGCGATACGCCAGGTCTTCGCGAAAACGCCCGGCGCGAGCCTCTTCGAGCAAGTCCGGTTTGGTGGCAGCAATTATACGCAGGTCCACCCGAATGCTCTGGTTGGAGCCCAGGCGTTCCAGCTTTTGCTCCTGCAGCACGCGCAGCAGTTTCACCTGTTGGGCCAAGGGCATGCTTTCGATTTCATCGAGGAACAGCGTGCCGCCGTGGGCGTATTCCAGCTTGCCGATCCGCTTGCCCTGGGCGCCGGTGAAGGCGCCGCTTTCGTGGCCGAACAGCTCGGCCTCGAACAGTTGCTCGGGAATCGCCGCGCAATTGAGGGCCACGAACGGCTTTTTCGCGCGCGGGCCGAAATCATGCAGGCAACGGGCGACCAGTTCCTTGCCGCTGCCGGTCTCGCCACGGATCAGCACGTTGACCGGCAAGCTCGCCAGGTCCAGCACTTGCCGCCGCAGGTTCTGCAAACCACGGGAGACGCCCAGCAGGCTGGATTCCAACTGCGCGCGATGATCGGCCTGTTGATGCAGGCGGCGGTTTTCCAGAATCAGCCCGCGCTTGTCCAGTGCGCGGCGCAGGCTGTTGAGCAGCGCGTCGGGGCTGAAGGGCTTTTCCAGGAAGTCGTAGGCACCGTCGCGCATGGCTTCGACGGCCATCGGCACATC
The DNA here is from genome assembly GCF_046605395.1 of Pseudomonas sp. MPB23. Taxonomy (NCBI): domain Bacteria; kingdom Pseudomonadati; phylum Pseudomonadota; class Gammaproteobacteria; order Pseudomonadales; family Pseudomonadaceae; genus Pseudomonas; species Pseudomonas sp. MPB23. The sequence continues at coordinate 2,206,959 of NZ_CP176771.1, forward strand.
GCCATGGCCGGTCAGCAGGATCACCGGCAGGTCGGCGTCGCGGCGTTGTACTTCGGCCAGCAGTTCCAGGCCGCTGAGCCCGGGCATGCGTACGTCGCTCAGGATCACTCCGGGGAAATCCCTGGACAATTGTTCCAGGCAGGCCTCGGCGCGGCTGAACAGCTGCACCTCGAACCCCGACAGGCTCAACCATTGTTCGACGGCCGTGCGAATGCTGGCTTCGTCATCCACCACAATCACGGCATTCAGCATAGGTCTGGCGTCTCCAGCACGATGGGCAGGGTCAGGGTGAATACCGCGCCGTCGCCCTGGTTACCGGCGGTCAGGCGTCCGCCCAGTTCGTGCACGATAGCGTAGGACACCGCCAGCCCCAAGCCGAGGCCGTCGCCCACCGGCTTGGTGGTGAAGAAGGGGTCGAACACGTTATTGAGGTGTTCGTCGGCAATCCCGCCGCCGCTGTCGCTGACGGTCAGTCGCCACAGTTGCTCATCGGCGTGCAGGCGGATTTCCAGGCGTTTGCGCGGTTTGTCGGCCATGGCGTCGAGGGCGTTGCGCAACAGGTTGATCAGCACTTGTTCGAGGCGGATTGCATCGCCGCGAACCCAGGCGGGGCGGGTCAGGTCGAGGACCACGCCGATGGCTTCATCGCGCAGGCGCGCGTCGAGCAAGTGCAGGGATTGGTCGACCACGGTCGCCAGGTCCAGGCGTTCGCGCAGGCCGCTGGGGCTTTTGCGCGCGAAGGTCTTGAGGTGGCCGGTGAGTGCGGCCATGCGCGTGAGCATGTCGTCCAGCGGCGTGAGCGCCTTGTAGGCGTCCTCCACACGGCCGTGGTCCAGCAGCAGGCGCAAGGTCGCCAATTGCATGCGCTGGGCGGTCAGCGGTTGGTTGATCTCATGGGCGAGGGCCGCAGACATCTGTCCCAACGCCGCCAACTTGGCGGATTGCACCAAACCGTCCTGGGCGGTGCGCAGCGCCTGGGTGCGTTCTTCCACCAGTTGCTCCAGCTCTTCGCGGCTACGCTGGCGCATGCGGGCCAGGCGCCAGCGCTGGCTGAGGAACAGCACGAGGAACACCAGCGCCAGCCACGACCCGGCAGCGGCGAGGCCGGCATTGCGCTGGTCTTCAAAGGCGAACTGGGGTTTGCGCAGCAGGTGCAGGGTCCAGCCTTCGGCCTTCAGCGGCAGGGACTCCCAGATGTAATTGGCGTTGCCATCGGGGCCGTTGACGCGCATCAAGTGGCTGTTTTCGTCGAAACGCTGCAAGGGCTGGGCGTCCAGAGGCTGCAACTGTTTCTTGTCGTACTGGCGGGTGGCCTTGAGTTCGGCGAGGTCGTCGTCCGATAACGGCCGCAGGTTGCGGTAGCGCCAGCCCGGCTGGTTGGCGATAAACACGATGCCGCGCGCGTCACTGACCAGCAGCAGGTCATCGCCCTGGGCCCACTCGCGCTCGAGTTCGGGGAATTCCAGCTTGACCACCATGGCGCCGAGGAACTGCTCGTGTTCATCCACCACTGCGCTGGAAAGAAAATACCCCGGCACGCCGGTGGTCACCCCCACCGCATAAAACCGTCCGGTGCCCTGGCTCAAGGTCTGGCGGAAATACGGCCGGAAGGCGTAGTTATGCCCGACGTAACTGCTCGGCAGGTTCCAGTTGCTGGCTGCTACGGCCAGGCCGGTGCGGTCCATCAATTCCAGGGTGGAAGACTGCGCGGCACCGTTGATGCGTTCCAGCTTGCGGTTGAGCACATCCTGGGTGGTGGCATCCAGCGGGCCCTTCAAGGCGCTGATCATTTCCGAGTCCAGCGCCAGCACAGCGGGCAGCGCGCGGTAGCGTTCGATCAGGGTGTGCAGGGAGTTGGCGTACAGCGCCAGTTGCTGGTTGGCACGTGCGGCGTCGTCCACCAGGGCCTGGCGTTCGGCATGGCGGGTGGCCAAGGCCGCGGCCAGTATGGCGCCGGCGATGATCAGCAGGGAGTAGAACGTCAGGCGCAGGGGACGAGGGATCACGATCATACGGTGATGAACAGGCACGGTGAGGGGAAAGCACCATACCACGAGCCGCTTGGATCTTGTGGCGAGTCGCCCGGTTGTGGCGAGCAGGCAATAAAAAGGCGACCTGGCTGATTGCCGCGGTCGCCTTATCGTTCGCAGCGAGGTGCTTACTGCACTTCTACCGCCAGGCTTTCACTGATCTTTTTCTGCCAAATGGCAGGACCGGTGATGTGGACGGATTCGCCCTTGCTGTCCACCGCGACGGTGACCGGCATGTCTTTGACCTCGAACTCGTAGATCGCTTCCATGCCCAGTTCGGCGAAGGCGACAACGCGCGACTTCTTGATGGCTTGCGCCACCAGGTAAGCAGCACCGCCCACGGCCATCAGGTACACGGCCTTGTAGTCCTTGATCGCTTCGATGGCGGTCGGGCCGCGCTCGGATTTGCCGATCATGCCCAACAGGCCGGTTTGCTTGAGGATCTGGCGGGTGAACTTGTCCATCCGCGTCGCGGTGGTCGGGCCAGCCGGGCCAACCACTTCATCACGCACCGGATCAACCGGGCCGACGTAGTAGATGAAGCGACCCTTGAGGTCCACCGGCAGGGTTTCGCCCCTGTTCAGCATCTCGACCATGCGCTTGTGCGCCGCGTCGCGACCGGTGAGCATCTTGCCGTTGAGCAACACGGTTTCGCCCGGCTTCCAGCTCTGCACGTCTTCCGGGGTCAGGGTGTCGAGGTTGACGCGACGGGCCGATGGACCGGCTTCCCAGACGATTTCCGGGTAGGCATCCAGCGATGGCGCTTCCAGCGACGCAGGGCCCGAACCGTCGAGCACGAAGTGTGCGTGACGGGTGGCGGCGCAGTTGGGGATCATGCACACCGGCAGGGAGGCGGCGTGGGTCGGGTAGTCCATGATCTTCACGTCGAGCACGGTGGTCAGGCCACCCAGGCCCTGGGCGCCGATGCCCAGTTGGTTGACCTTCTCGAACAGCTCCAGGCGCAGCTCTTCAATACGGTTGGAAGGGCCACGCTTTTTCAGCTCGTGGATGTCGATGGATTCCATCAACACTTCCTTGGCCATCACCGCGGCTTTCTCGGCGGTGCCGCCGATGCCGATGCCGAGCATGCCTGGTGGGCACCAGCCGGCGCCCATGGTCGGAACGGTCTTGAGCACCCAGTCGACGATCGAGTCGGACGGGTTGAGCATGGCCATTTTCGACTTGTTCTCGGAACCACCGCCCTTGGCCGCCACGTCCACTTCCACGGTGTTACCCGGAACGATGGAGTAGTGAATCACGGCAGGGGTGTTGTCCTTGGTGTTTTTACGCGCGCCCGCCGGGTCGGCGAGGATCGAAGCGCGCAGGACGTTTTCCGGCAGGTTGTAGGCGCGACGCACGCCTTCGTTGATCATGTCGTCCAGGCCCATGGTGGCGCCATCCCAACGCACGTCCATGCCTACGCGCACGAACACGGTGACGATACCGGTGTCCTGGCAGATCGGGCGATGGCCGGTGGCGCACATGCGCGAGTTGATCAGGATCTGGGCGATGGAGTCACGGGCTGCCGGCGATTCTTCGCGCAGGTAGGCTTCGTGCATGGCCTGGATGAAGTCAACGGGGTGGTAGTAGGAAATGAATTGCAGGGCGTCTGCAACGCTCTGAATCAGGTCGTCTTGCTTGATCACGGTCATGAGTCGCGCTCCTCTATAAGGGAACATTCAATAAAGGTGGCTTCAGTGGTGCATCGGTCGGCTGAAGCCAACTTTCCAAGGCACGCCGTATGGTGCTGGCGCGACGCTAAAAAGGCGCGGCAGTATAACCCGGCACGGTGGCCGATACACCCGACTATGGTCAAACTCTGCCGGGCGTGATTCCCTGTGCAGGCTTTTTTGATCCGAGACCTTGTATGCCTGAACTGTACGTCGGCGAACGCCACTGGTCGGTCTCCACCGGCAGCAACCTGTTGGATGCCCTGAACCAGGCCGGCGTCGCCGTGCCCTACAGTTGCCGCGCCGGCAGTTGCCATGCGTGTCTGGTGCGTTGCCGGGGCGAGGTCGAGGACAAGCAGCCCGATGCTCTGAGCCCGGCGCAACGCCAGGAGGGGTGGCGGCTGGCGTGCCAGTGCCAGGTGAGTGGGGATGTGCGGGTCGAAACGTTTGATCCGCTGCGTGACGGGTTGTCGGCCCAGGTGGTGGGCGTCGATTGGTTGAGCTCGAACGTACTGCGCCTGCGCCTGCAACCGGAGCGCGCCCTGCGTTATCGGGCCGGGCAGCATCTGGTGGTATGGGCGGGGCAGGTGGCGCGGCCTTATTCACTGGCCAGTCTGCCTCAGGAGGATCCTTTCCTGGAGTTTCATCTTGATTGCCGTCAGCCCGGTGAATTCAGCGATCTCGCCCGGCAGTTGCGGGTAGGCGATCGCTTGCGGTTGGGGGAGTTGCGCGGCGGCGCGCTGCACTACGATCCCGACTGGCAAGCCCGACCGCTCTGGCTGCTGGCGTCGGGCACGGGCCTGGGGCCTTTGTGGGGCGTGCTGCGCGAGGCGTTGCGCCAGGATCATCAGGGCGCCATCCGTCTTATTCATCTGGCTCATGATGCTGACGGTCATTACTTGGCCGAGCCCCTGGCCGCGCTGGTCGCGCATCATTCCAACCTGACGGTGGAGCTGTGGACGGCGGCGGAGTTGAACCAGGCATTGGCGCAACTGCGGCTTGTTTCCCGGCAAACGCTGGCCTTGCTCTGCGGGCATCCGGTCAGCGTCGAGGCTTTCTCCAAGCGCCTGTTCCTGGCGGGGCTGCCGCGCAATCAACTGCTGGCCGATGTGTTTCTGCCCCGTGGTTGAGCGCTGAATTCGACGGTCGCCAGATTCGCCATGGGCGGCGCCATCCTCCCACTTGGAATGCAAAAAGCCCCGCCATTCACATGGCGGGGCTTTTGTTTTTCAGCTGTCACTCAGACCTGCGGGTCGCCCACATGCAGAATCTTCATGCCATTGGTGCCACCTGTGGTGTGGTAGCTGTCGCCCTTGGTCAGGATGACCCAGTCGCCTTTCTCTACGACGCCGCGCTTGACCAACTCGTCGATAGCCTTCTGGCTCACTTCGTTCGGTGCCAGCGATGCCGGGTCGAACGGGATGGTGTACACGCCACGGAACAATGCGGCGCGAGCCTGGGCTTCGCGGTGAGGGGTGAACGCATAGATCGGCACCGAGGAACGGATGCGCGACATGATCAACGGCGTGTAGCCACTTTCGGTCAAGGCGATGATCGCCTTCACACCCGGGAAGTGGTTGGCGGTGTACATGGCGGCCAGGGCGATGCTCTGGTCGCAGCTTTCGAACACCTGGCCGATGCGGTGGCTGGAGGTCTTGCTGGTCGGGTGCTTTTCGGCACCGACGCAGATACGCGCCATCGCCTGCACGGCTTCCAGCGGGTACGGGCCGGCAGCACTTTCAGCCGACAGCATCACGGCGTCGGTGTAGTCGAGCACGGCGTTAGCCACGTCGGACACTTCGGCACGGGTTGGCATCGGGTTCTGGATCATCGACTCCATCATCTGGGTCGCCACGATCACTGCTTTGTTGTGGCGGCGCGCGTGCAGGATGATCTTCTTCTGGATACCGATCAGCTCGGCGTCGCCGATTTCCACGCCCAGGTCGCCACGGGCAACCATCACCGCGTCGGAAGCCATGATCAGGCCATCGAGGGTTTCGTCATTGGCCACGGCTTCGGCGCGTTCGATTTTCGCCACCAGCCATGCGGTACCGCCGGCTTCGTCGCGCAGTTTACGGGCGTACTCCATGTCGGCGGCGTCGCGCGGGAAGGACACCGCGAGGTAGTCCACTTCCATTTCGGCGGCGAGCTTGATGTCGGCTTTGTCTTTTTCAGTCAGGGCCGGCGCCGTCAGGCCACCGCCACGACGGTTGATGCCTTTGTGGTCGGACAGCGGACCGCCGATGGTCACGGTGCAGATCAGTTCGGTACCGGTAGCGGTGTCGACGCGCATGACCACACGGCCGTCGTCCAGCAGCAGCTCGTCACCGACGCCGCAGTCCTTGACCAGGTCCGGGTAGTCGATACCCACGACTTGCTGGTTGCCTTCGGTCAGTGGATGGCTGGTGGAGAAAGTGAATGTGTCGCCGATCTTCAGTTCGATTCGTTTGTTGGCGAATTTGGCGATACGGATTTTCGGGCCTTGCAGGTCACCCAGCAGTGCCACGAAGCGGCCGTGCTTGGCGGCCAGGTCACGCACCAGCTTGGCGCGAGCCTTGTGCTCGTCGGGGGTGCCGTGGGAGAAGTTCAGACGGGCAACGTCCAAACCAGCCAGAATCAGCTGTTCGAGGACTTCCGGCGAGTTGCTGGCCGGGCCAAGGGTGGCGACGATTTTGGTACGACGGACGGACATGCACAGACTCCTGAGTTCAAGCGCTGAGGAAGGCTACTATGCTCTTTGGTTGTAGTCATTGTTCGTTTGCACTACTTATCGGCGATTCGCTTGTTTTCGGTTTGCTTGAATGGATGAACATCCTTGAAGATTTTCGGCCTGGTGTCGATACACTGCTCAAGACAGGAGAACCCTCATGCGAATTTTGCTTATTGCTGCCCTCGCCGTCAGCGTTGTTGGCTGTACCCGCTGGTCGATGGACCATCATCTGAATAACGCCTACCGCGCCTATGGGGTTGGTGATTGCGAGCGCGTCACCCTGGAATTGTCCCAGGTCGACCGCGAGAGCCGCACCCGGCGTTATGTGCAGCCGGAGGTTTCGATGTTGCGCGGGCAATGCCTGGAACGGCAGAAACTGTTCGTCGATGCGGTGCAGACCTACCAATTCATCATCAACCAATACCCGTCGAGTGAGTACGCCTACCGTGCACGCGCGAGGCTGGACACGTTGCAGCAACTGGGGCATTACCCTGGCGCAAGTGCCGCTCAGCCAAGGCCGGCCTCGTTGTAAAGATATTCGTCGGGTCCTAACTGGCCCGTCGCCAGTCTTGGGCTATCCTTTGGATGTTCATTTGTACAAGTTTCGACTCGAATGAATGAGAGGCCCGGATTCGGCGGATGTCCAGTGACACAGCGTTGTCTGTTGTCACGCCGAAATCCAGGGAGAGCGAGCGGTTCTGCTCGTTCCGAATCACTGGCACGGCCAGAGTCATGGCCACTGGATGGCGATCTCACCATGTTTACTGACAGACGGATCGAGCGGCACCAGCTACCTTATTTTCTGCAAGTGTTTAATGGCCTTACCGACAAACCCATCGGTTTCTTGGGTAATGTTTCCGAGGATGGGCTGATGTTAATCAGCCAGTTACCCATGATGGTCAACGCGGATTTCAAGTTGCGCTTGAAGATTCCAGGGGTTGACGACACCTTCGATGTCATCGATCTCACGGCGACCTGCCTGTGGAGTCATGAAGATATCAACCCGCGGCATTACGACTCCGGGTTCAGCGTGCTTGAAGCGCCCGAGGAATATGGGCAATTGATCAGCATTTTGTTGCACTACTTCAGTTTTGATCCCTTGCAGGCTTCGGCCTAGACATAGCGCGTTGTCGGCCCGGTCCGGGTGGTTGCCCATGCCGTGGTCGTGCGCTCTTTTTCAGAGCATTCCGGCTTTCTTCCACCCCTGATAGCGTGTCACCAGGGCCGTTCCCAGCTCCGATGGCGTGGTGTCCAACACTGACAGCCCATGGGCCCTCAAGCGGTCGTGCAACTCATCCCGGGTATTGAGGTAATCGACGGTGCCGCTATAGGTGAGTGCCTCCTGCAGCGTCTGTACGGCGGATTGGCGCAGTTGATCGAGTACTTCTTCGCGCAAACTGGCCACCAGCACCCTGTGCTGGCGGCTGATGCGTTTGACGGCAGTCAGCAATGCTTCATCGTCCTCATCCCGCAGGTTGGTGATCACAACCACCAAGGCCCGACGTTTTTGCCGGGCCAGCAGTTGGCTCGCCGCTGCCTGGTAGTCGGCTGTTCGTCGAGTGGTGTCCAGGTCGTATACCGCGTTGAGCAACCGGTTCAACTGGCTGCTGCCCTTCACTGGCGCCAGGTAGCGAGACTGATCGCTGGCAAAGGTGCACAGCCCCACGGCATCTCCCTGGCGCAAGGCAACATAGCTGAGTAACAGGCAGGCGTTGAGGGCGTGGTCAAAATGGGATAGCTCGTCATCCTGGCTGCGCATGCGTCGGCCGCAATCGAGCATGAACACGATCTGTTGATCGCGCTCGTCCTGGTATTCCCGGGCGATGGGCGTGCGTTGTCGCGCGGTGGCTTTCCAGTCGATCTGCCGGAGGCTGTCACCCTCACGAAACTCGCGCAGTTGATGAAACTCCAGCCCCAAACCGCGGCGTTGGCGTTGGCGTACGCCCAGTTGGCTCAGCCAGTTATCCACACCCTGTAGTTGTGCACCGTACAGCCGGGCGAAATCCGGGTAGACACGGATAACATCGCTGGCCTCGATAAAATGCCGTGCCGACCAGAGGCCCAGCGGGCTGGGCACATGGATCTCGCAACGGTCGAAGCTGAAGTGCCCGCGTCGCAGGGGGCGAAGGCGATAACCCAGTTCACTGCGTTCACCCGGGTGCAGTGCGATGGACTGTGGCATGTTCTCCACGGTCAAGCCGTCGGGAACGTGATCGAATACCTCGACCGTCAGCGGCTGGGGGTAGTCATGTTCCAAGGCCAGGCGAACCTCACCCCATCGCCCCAGCGCCAGGCTACCGGGCATCTGCCGTTGCACGCGCGGAGGCCGGCGGCGGCGCTGTCGCATGGCATCCAGCATGGCCAGCAGCAACAGCGCCAGGAGCAAGCCCCAAGCCACTGAATGCAAGGTGTCGGGTACCTTGAACTGCAGCGCTGCTGCAGTGCCGAGCAGTGTGCTCAAGCCCAGCAGTACGCCAAGCCAGGTCAACAGCAGACGGGTCGGTTTCATGGGCAGGTCATTGCCGAGGCGCCGGAATCTGGTCCAGCAACTGCTTGAGTACCTGGTCGACGTCCAGCCCGTCGATGTCCAACTCTGGCGCGATGCGTACACGGTGACGCAGTACCGCGAGGGCGCACCCCTTGATGTCGTCCGGGGTGACGAATTCGCCGCCGCGTAACAACGCCCTGGCGCGGGCGCCGCGTACCAGCGCGATGGACGCCCGGGGACCGGCGCCGATGACCAGTCCGGGCCAGGTGCGGGTGGCTCGCGCCAGGCGCACGGCATAGTCGAGCACCTGTTCATCCAGGGCCAGCTCACTGGCGATCTGCTGCAACCGCAGCACGTCTTCGGCCAGCAGCACCGTGCGCAACGGCTGCACATCCAGCATGTCGGCACGAGAGGAACGCGTGACTTCACGCACCATATCCAGTTCCTGTTGCGCCTGTGGATAGTCCATGCGGACCTTCAGCATGAAACGGTCCAGTTCAGCTTCCGGCAAGGGGTAGGTACCTTCCTGCTCGATGGGGTTCTGGGTCGCCAGCACCATGAACGGCTGGTCGATGAGCAATGCTTCGCCCTCTAGGGTGACTTGCCGCTCCTGCATGGCTTCGAGCAGGGCGGCCTGGGTCTTGGCCGGGGCGCGATTGATTTCGTCGGCGAGTAGAAGGTGGGTGAACACCGGCCCCTTGCGCAGCTTGAATTGTTCGGTATGCAGGTCGTAAACGGCGTGGCCGGTGACATCGCTGGGCATCAGGTCGGGCGTGAACTGGATGCGCGCGAAATCGCCGTCGAAACAACGAGCCAGGGCACGTACCAACAGGGTTTTGCCCAGCCCTGGGACACCTTCGAGCAACACATGACCGCCGGCGATCAGCGCGGTAAGGACATCATCGATCACCTGGTCCTGGCCAATCACGGCCTTGCGCAGTTCTACACGCAGGGACTGGGCCTGCTGGCTGGCACGCTGAAGGGTTTCGCTGGACAGGGCAGGGGCGCTTGGAAAATCGCTCATAGGGCATTCCTGAGTGTTTGCAGGCACGCCACCTGCCGGCTGAAATCGGCGCTGGAAAGCCGCTTTGCCGGGAGTGGGCCGAGGGCCTGGCTGATGACGTGAGTGGGTTGACGCGTCAGGTGTTCAAGCACCCGCCACTGTTCTGTGTTGTCGAGGTGCTCAAAGCCGGGATGCCGCTGCCGGGCGGTGCGCAGGATATCGCGCTGCAGGGCTTGCAACAGCGTGCCTTGGCCGCTGTGACGCAGCAGAAAGTCAGCGCTGGCGTTGAGGTGTTCCAGCAACTGTCGGCGAGCTTTGGGAGCCGGAGGCTGGATAGGCCCTTGGCGCATACCGGCGCGCCAGAGTCCCAGGGCGAGCAGGCTGATGAGCGCCACCAAAGCCTGGGGGAAATACCGGAGTAGCAGGGTGAACAGGTCGTCGAAATCGCTGTTGAACAGCAAGGTCACGGCGGTGCCCTGGCTCAGATACCACAGTAGCCAGGCATTGTCGTGTTTGCCGATAGCCGGGTTTTTCCACAGATCGCTATCGGTGAGCAGCGTCACCCTGCCGCTCCCCAGGTTGAGCTGCATGAGGTGACTCGACCGGGCGCTATTGGCGGAAAATTGCGCCACGTGCTTGGGGTCGATGAGGTTGAAGTCGGTGTCGAAGCTGAAATAGGCCGCGGCGGTTTCATTATCGACATAGAGTTTGGTCAGGTCCGGCGCTGTCTTTTGACGCGCCGATGAGGGCTCTTCAGGTTCGTCACTCAAGGTCTGGTGGATTTGAAGGCGATCGAGCAACAGATCGCCGCTTTTGCCGGTTTCTTCGTCCCACAGTGCCTCGGCCACCAGCAACAGATGGCCGCCGGATCTGACCCAGGCCAGCAGATGCTCGACCTGGCGGGGTGACATGTTGCTGCGTGCGCCCAGTAACAAAAGGCTGTTGCCTTTGGCCGGCAGGCTCCCCAGCCGCTCCAGATTATTGGCCTGTTCCACGGTCAGGCCTTGTTGACGCAGAAAGTGTTCGGCGGCGAGGTAAGGGTTGGTCAGGGCTTCTGGAGAGGGGCCGCGGTCGACCACTTCGTCATAGGGAATGGCTTTGCTCCAGGCGTAAAGCCCGCCCGCGCCGAGCAGGCACGCCAACAGCAGCCCCACCCACAGCAACGGCCGGTTCATCGAGGGCCTCCTGTGTTGAACAGGGAGCGCCAATCACTGCACAGTTTGGACTGGGCCGATATCGGGGGAAGGTGATGGCCGTACGCGAGATTTTGCCAATGACGGGTCAATTCGTCGCTGAAGGCCAGCAGTTGCGGTTGCTGCAACTGGTGAACACGTTCCAGGACCTCGCCTTCGGTGTCGGCGCTTTTGAGCGGCAGGTTGAAGTCATGCAGCAACCGGCTGAGCAGGCCGCGATACAGCAAGCCCAAGGCCTCCCTTGGTTGGGTGGCCCACAGTTGCTCGGCGGCTCTGGCAACATCGTCGGGCAGGGTCTCGGTGCCCAGATCCAGACCGAATAATTGTATGGACACTGGTTGGGTCACCTCGGGGGTGTGACGCGAGCGCCGGCCGACAAAGGTGCGCAGCCATTCGCGATAGCGCCACGCCAGCATGGCCAGGCCGCCCATCAGAAGGCTCCACAACAGGACTTCCAGGCCTTGGGCGATGTGTTTGAAGGTGTCGCTGTTGAGGTTGCCCAGGAGTGCCTTCAGCCAAGCTGGAAGTTTGCCATCACGCTGTGCTGTGTTTTCAGCGGCGGTTTTGTCTTCACCAAAGCGATAGCGCGTGAGGGTCTCCGGGTTCTTGAAGGGGGGCTTGTCCAGCAGCGTCTTGATCGATTGGCTTGCACCTTGGGTGCTCAACGGTTTGTTGGGGGGGGAAGCGTTGGCCATCACAGGGGGGCTGAACGGCAGCAATGTCAGTGCGGTCATCAGTAATAGCAGGGGGACCACGCCGCTCAGGCGTTGGCGAAGACGTCGAAAGACCAGTTCCAGGTCCCAGGCCTCCAGTACGGTACGGCGGTTCAGGTAGAGGCTGAAACCGCAGGCGACATAGATAGGTTCCCAAAACACCAGGATCAGGGCGTAGAAGGTATTACCCAGGTGTTCCAGCCACAGTCCCTCCGACTGTGTCGCCAGGGCCAGGCGTTGCCAGTCCCAGTCCATCTCGAGTTGTTGGGGAATAAATAGATAGAACAGCGCCATGCAGCCGAACCACAGGCCGATCTCCAGGTGCACCCCGACGGTGGTCAACCAGCGTGCTGCACCGGCATTGCGTTGCAGGAGTACGCCCAAGCGCTTTTGGCGAGCCTGGCCACCCAGGCCTTCGAGTTGGCTCACCGGCATGACGAAGCTGCGGCTCAGGCTGAGCCTTCGCCAGGTCAGGCTGGCGAGCAGTTGGCCATTCAGCAGGCGTGGCCACTGGCGCATGGCTTGCCTGAGGCTGGGCGTTTCGCCAAACAGGGCCTTGGACAGGATATACAGCGGCAGGCGGTCGAAGGCCGGCTTCAGCCACCAGAACAGGAACATGACGGTGGACGGGTATTTCCACAGCAGCGCAGTGAGCAGCGCGAACACCGGCAGTGTCATCAGCGCCCAACTGCTCATCAATAGCAGGCGATGTTCCCGGGCCATTAATACGCCCAGGTCCATGGCTTCCCAGGAGGAACGTGGGCGAATCACCACGCTGGCATCACTCAGGCGCATGGCGTGTCCTTCCTGCAAGACTCAGGTACGCGGCCACCAGCAACCACAGGACAGTGCCTGTCAGGTATTTGACCCAAGGGGGGATTCCGGTGCTTGAGGACCAGTAGGCCTCGATAAACGCGGCGATCAGCAGGAACATCATGACGCCGCAGAGCATCTGCACGCTTTGACGGGCTGCCAGCCGCAAGGACTCGCCACGGGACAGGCGCCCGGGCGCAATCAATGCCCAGCCCAGTTGCAAGCCCGCGGCACCGGCGAGGGCGATGGCGCTGAGTTCGAATGCGCCATGGCCGATGACGAACGACCAGAAGGTCTCCCCATAGCCAATTTCGGTCAGGTGCCCTGAGACCGCGCCGATGATCAGGCCGTTGAAAATCAGGAAGAACACACTGCCCAGGCCGAACAGCAAGCCGGCGGCAAACGTCTGGAACGCGATACCGGTGTTGTGCATCACATAGTAGCCAAACATCATCCAGTCCTCGCTGGACGCACGTTCGGCTGCGCGGCCCAGACGACTGGCATCGGGGTCGTACATGCTCTGCATCTCGGCCACCTGCTGGGGGCTGACGATGCTGTAGATCAGGTCTGGAAACAGGTAGACCAGCAGGGCAATACCTATCAGGCTGCCAAAAAACAGCAGGCTGGCAATCAGCACGAAACGCCATTGTTCGCGCACCAGTCGAGGAAAGTCGGCCAGGACGAAACTCAGCACGTTCGCCGCCAATTGGCTGCGATGACGGTACAACTGTTGGTGGCCGCGCAGCGCGAGTTGTTGCAAGGGATCTACCAGGTAACTGCTGTAGCCACGCGCCTGGGCCAAGGCCAGGTGTTGGCACAGTCGCCGGTATTGATGAGGGAAGTCGGCCACATCACTGGCCTTGGCCTTGCCTTGTTCGAGCTGCTTCAGGTGCTCGGCGAAGGCTTGCCATTGAGGTTGGTGGCGGCTTTCAAACAGGCTCTGTTTCATGTTGGCCCCAACAGCCCGCGGGCCACGCCATTGAGTTGCTCCACTGCGCGGGCCGGGGCGACCTGCAAGGGGGTGGCGAGGATCGAGGCCAACTCGTGAACGCGCTCTGCGGACAGTTCACCCTGGCGCTCCGCGAAGCCAAGGATGGCGCGCTGTTCGCTCAGTTCCAGGGCAAAGGGCAGGCGCAGTGCTGGCGCTTGAGGTACCTGGGGGCGTGCAAGAGGCTGTTCGCGATAGATCACCAGCGTGCCGGCGGCGAGGTCGCCCAGACGCTTGAAGTGGGGATGCTGCAGGCAACTGATTGCGCCGAGAAAGTAGCCGAAGGGCAGCATGTCGACAAACCGCAGCAGGTTACGGATCAGTGATGCCGACCAGCCGATCGGGGTGCCGTCGTCTTGTACGACACGCAGGCCCATCACCTGCTTGCCCGGTGAGCAGCCTTGGTTGAGCACCTCGAAGAGCACCATGTACCACCAACTGAGCAGGAACAATAGCAGCGAGCCAAGGCCGATGCCGATGTTGCCAAGCAAGGCCAACGGCACCAGAAGGACACCCATGACCAGCCCGCGCACGACCAGGTCGAAGGCGAACGCCAGCGCGCGTGGCATCAGGCCAGCGGGGCGCAGCGGCAGGTCGATGCCCTCCGGGGTCTCGATCTGGTAGCGGGTGTCCAATGGGGCTGGTGGCATCGCGATCCTTGGCAGTGCTGAGCGTCTGGGAGACACGGATGCTAGCAGTGTCGGCGATGGAAGCAACCTCTCAAGGTTTTGCTGGATGTTTGTACAGCTCATTGGCGCTGGCCTTGGACGTTGTTCAGCGCCTAGACTTTGTCGATCTTCAGTACAGGAATAGCCCGTGACCTCCATTTTCTGGTACGACTATGAAACCACCGGCATCAACCCGCGCAGGGATCGTCCACTTCAGGTAGCCGGTATTCGTACGGACTTCGACCTCAACGAGATTGGAACTGCGGTCAATCTTTATTGTCGGCCCGCTGACGATATCCTGCCCCATCCCGCGGCCTGTGCGATTACCGGCATTACGCCCGGCATTCTCGCGGAAAAAGGCCTGGCCGAAGCCGATTTCATGACCCGGGTACACGCCGAGCTGGCCGCGCCGGGCACTTGCGGCGCCGGTTACAACACCTTGCGGTTCGACGACGAAATGACGCGCTACAGCCTGTATCGCAATTTTTTCGACCCTTACGCGCGGGAATGGCAGGGCGGTAACAGTCGTTGGGATTTGATCGACGTGGTTCGCACCGCCTACGCCCTGCGCCCGGAGGGTTTCGAGTGGCCACAGCAGGATGGGCGCGTCACGCTCAAGCTGGAGCGCCTGACCGAAGCCAATGGTATCGATCATGGCCAGGCTCACGATGCGCTGTCGGATGTGCGCGCCACTATCGCGTTGGCCCGGCTTGTTCGCGAGCGACAACCCAAGTTGTATGCGTGGCTGTTCCAACTGCGCAGTAAACAAAAGGTGATGGATCAGGTGCGCTTGTTACAACCGATGGTGCACATTTCCGGGCGGTTTTCCGCCGAGCGCCATTACCTGGGCGTGGTATTGCCCTTGGCCTGGCATCCGCGCAATCGCAATGCCCTGATCGTCTGCGACCTCGGGCTCGATCCGCAGGGGCTGCTGGACCTCGATGCGCAGGTCTTGCGCCAGCGCTTGTACACCCGCCGTGATGACCTTGCCGAGGGCGAACTGCCGGTGCCGCTGAAGTTGGTGCACATCAACCGTTGTCCGGTGGTCGCTCCCTTGAATGTGTTGCGGGCCGAAGACCGTGAGCGATTGAATCTGGATATGGGGATTTTTCAGGAGCGGGCGCTGCGGCTAACTGACGCACAGGAACTTTGGCGTGATAAGTTGGCAGCCATTTACGCGGAGGAAGACTTTGTACCGAGTACCGACCCCGAACAGCAGCTATACGACGGTTTTATCGGGGATCGTGATCGTCGTTTGTGCGAACAAGTCCGCACCGTTGATCCGGCGCAATTAGCACGCCAGCAATGGCCTTTTGATGATCATCGTTTGCCGGAATTATTATTTCGCTACCGCGCCCGTAACTTCCCCGACACCTTGAGCAGCGAGGAGCAACAACGCTGGAAACTTTTCTGTCAGCAACGTTTGTCAGATCCTGAGTGGGGCGCGCCAAATACCCTTGAGGTATTTAATCTGGCTCGGCAGGAGTTGGCTGTTAGTGCTACGCCGCTTCAGTGTGGGGTGTTGGCGCAGTGGCAGGAATATGCGGATGCTTTAGCGGCTCGGGTGAATCTGTAGTCGCTTTTTATAGAATGTACAGGCAATAAAAAAACGCCAGCAGGCTGGCGTTTTTTATGTGTCGCGTATCAGGCGCAGGCCTGGCGAAGCTTAGCCCAGCAGGGTAGCCCAACCTTCAACCACGTCGCCGCCCCACTTGGCTTTCCACTCTTTCAGCGTTTTGTGGTTGCCACCTTTGGTTTCAATCACTTCGCCGTTGTGCGGGTTTTTGTATTGTTTGACCTTGCGAGCGCGCTTGGTACCGGTAGTTTTCACAGCGCCACGGGGTGCTTTAACTTTCGACTCTGGGTCCAGCAGCGCGATGATGTCACGCAGGGATTTGGAGTATTCACCCATCAGGGTGCGCAATTTGCCTTCGAATTCCAGCTCGGTTTGCAGTTTGTCGTCTTGGGACAGGTTCTTCAAACGGGCCTGCAGCTCTTTGATAGCTTCTTCGGTGGCACGGTATTCGTTGATCAGAGACATGTTGACTACCTTATGTAGAGCGCTGATTGACAGGGAGAGTGGCCCAATAATAGTCAGACAGTTTGCCCAAGTAAACATTTAAGGGCGTATTTAGGTGAATTACTTTGAAAGTTTGTGGCAAACCTAGGCGATCGAGTTAATTAATAGGTCATAGGCCCGAGGATAATCTCGTTGCAACTCGCAGAATAGCTGGAAGGTGATGCGCTAGATTCATATAGGGGGGTAAACCCTTAGGCTATGTAAGGCGCATGGGGCGAGCCAGCGATCAGAATAAGCGTTAACGAATACTGCAGTTTTTCTGCGCAATCGCTAGAATGGCGGCCTTTGCGAAGTTCTGGAGTTCCCCCCTAATGCGCACTTTTCGGCTGGTGATTGCTTGCCCGGACCGGGTCGGCATCGTTGCCAAAGTCAGTAACTTTCTGGCCTCCCACAACGGTTGGATCACTGAGGCGAGCCATCACTCGGACAATCTCAGCGGTTGGTTCTTCATGCGTCACGAAATTCGTGCCGATACGTTGCCCTTTGGCCTCGAGGCTTTCCGTGAGGCCTTTGCGCCGATCGCCGAAGAGTTCTCGATGACGTGGCGCATCACCGACACCGAGCAGAAAAAACGCGTGGTGCTGATGGCCAGTCGCGAGTCTCACTGCCTGGCGGATTTATTGCACCGTTGGCACAGCGATGAACTGGACTGCGAGATCGCTTGTGTGATTTCCAACCATGACGACCTGCGCAGCATGGTCGAGTGGCATGGCATCCCCTACTACCACGTGCCGGTCAACCCGCAGGACAAGGAACCGGCCTTCGCCGAAGTGAATCGACTGGTCAAGCAACACGAAGCCGACGTCGTGGTACTGGCGCGCTACATGCAAATCCTGCCGCCGGAACTGTGCCGCGAATATGCCGGCAAGGTGATCAATATTCACCACAGCTTCCTGCCGTCGTTTGTCGGTGCCAAGCCCTACCATCAGGCGTCCCTGCGTGGCGTGAAGTTGATCGGCGCAACCTGCCATTACGTTACCGAAGAGCTGGACGCTGGTCCTATCATCGAGCAGGACGTGGTGCGCGTCAGCCATAGCGACAGTATCGAAGACATGGTGCGTTTCGGCCGTGACGTGGAGAAGATGGTGCTTGCCCGTGGCCTGCGTTATCACTTGGAAGACCGCGTGCTGGTGCGCGGCAACAAGACCGTCGTGTTCTGATCAACGCATCATGATTGAAGAATGAAGGGCCTGGGCGTTAAATCGTCCCAGGCCTTTTTTTGATCCGCACGACAGGACACACCCATGACCGACCCACTCGATAAAGCCACGTCCAGGGCGCCCGCTACGTTGGGCGAGGGGTGTCTGAGTCGCTATGACCCGGACGCGCTGGATGCCGAGGACGGTACTGACTTTCCAGGTGCAGCCCAATTGTGGGAGCAATTGCAGGAACTTCCCGGCGCCCCTGAAAAAGACGCTTGAGCATAGGCGCGGCCATCAGCATAAGCACGGGCTGGCCGGCAACCGCCAGATCACCGCGCTCATGGCTGTGTGGCCAGCCATGCAGCCTTGGTCTGTGGGGTGCGCCCGTCGTTCAGCAAGCGTTGCAGGGTTTGCAGCCAATAACGGCGGGAAAACTCATGGCGCATGTCCACCGGGTGCAGTCCAAGGCGGATGACCGGCGCCGCGCGCCAGTGATGTTCGCGTCGATCGCTCAGGATTTTGGATAGACCGCGGCGCCAGGCACTGCGCGCGCTCCAGACCAGGCCGGGGGCTTCGAACGGGGTGAAATCGGGCAATCGATAAAGATGGTGGGGGTCGCTGGTGTAGGTCAACGGCAACCGGCGCAGGGCCTGGCGGGTGCCGTGGCTCATCAGCCAGGCGGGCGCCACGAAGCCCTGCAGTGGCCAGTCGTGGCGGCGGAACAGGTCGATGCCGTCGGTAATGCGCTGTAACGCTTGTTCCCGCGACAATTGGTAGAACTCGCCTTCGTGGGTATAGATGCGTCGCATGAACCACTGTCTCGGTGTGCGCGGAGCGGGTTGATCGTCGCAATGGTAGTAGCCGTGCAAGGTCAGTTCATCGCCCCTGGCTACGCGGTCGTCCAGCAGGCGTCGAAAGTCGTCCTGGCCGTCCAGGCCGTCATGATGATGGAAGTCCGGTACCACCAGCCAGGTGATGGGCACTGTACCCAAGGCGTCGATGGCCTCGACGAAGGCGCGGTAGTCAGGCCAGGTTGACGGCGCCACATCGTGCAGCACCAGCAAAACCGAGCGCTCAGCCATGGGAGAACATCGGTTTTTGGGTCTCCAGCACCGCGTAGTAGTGCCCCAGCAGGCTATCGACCACCGTGTCCCACGCGTAATGCTGCTCCACATGCCATCGAGCCTGCGCGCCCAGCCGGCGACTATCAGCGGCGAACAGCTCGCGCACCGCATTGGCCATGGCGCGAGGGTTATTGGGTGCGCACAGCAGGCCGCAGCGCTCATCGACGATTTCGTTGAACGCACCGGCGGCCACGGCGACCACCGGGATGCCGCAGGCCATGGCTTCCAGAATCACCAGGCCAAAGGTTTCCTGGTCACCGCCGTGCAGCAACGCGTCGGCACTGGCCATCAAGCGGGCAACGTGCTGGGCAGGGCGAAACCCATCGACCACGGTGACGTTGTCAGGCACTTTGGCTGGCATCCCGGAGCCCACCAACAGCAAGTGATAGCCATCCCCCAGGCGTCTCATGCACTTGAGCAGCACCGGCAGGTTTTTTTCCTTGGAGCCGCGCCCGGCGAAGATCAGCAGGCGTGTGTCTTCGCCGATGCCCAGCTCGGCGCGCAAGCCGGGGTCGCGCACGTCCGGGGTAAAGGTTTGCAGATCAACGCCCAGCGGCTGTACGAAGACATTCTTTACCCCAAGCCTGATGAGCTTGTTGGCCATCACTTGGCTGGGGGCCAATACCCGGTCGAAATTGCCATAGAGTTTGCTGACGTAGGCTTCAACGTTGGGCGTGAACCAGGGGCCCATGCGGTTGCTCACCAGCAGCGGCAAATCAGAGTGGTAGAAGCCGATGACCGGTACATCCCATTGGCGTCGGGCGTTCAGCGCGGCCCAGGCAGTCAGGTACGGATCGCCGACTTCGATCAGATCTGGCTGTAAATCGCGCAGGACGTTTCGCCAGGGCGCCAGGCGCAGCGGGAATCGATAGCCTTTGCCGAAAGGCAGGGCGGGCGCCGGAACCTTGAAGATCCCATCCTGTTCGCTCCGATGCGCACCGGGAATCAGCAGGCTATGGCGAATGCCAGGCTTGAGCGCCAGGCGCCGGTGCTTGGCGTCGAGATAAGTGCGTACGCCCCCGCTGGCGGGGGCGTAGAACATGGTTATGTCCGCGATATGCACGATGAACACCCCTCCGATCCATTGCTCACCTTACGTGGACCTGGGGTAAGGATAGATGTTCGATCGGGATTGGAGGGGACGATCCGGAAACGGCCCATCCGTTGTTTCAACCGTGATGCCTGTTGCGCAAAATGGCAGAGTCAAAAAAGGTGTGATACTTGTTGTGATAGCGCGAGGTCCCTGTAGGAACTATCTGAGCTTTTTTAGACTTTTTGAGCCTTACATTGGCCTGTATCGACCCGGCGACAGTCAAGATTAACCATGGGTGACGAAATGCCTGACTCCACGCAACTCCTTATCGGCGCAGACCTTTCCGGCCTGCCGATTGCCCAGTCCATGCGCCTGGCCAACCGTCACGGGCTGATCGCTGGCGCTACCGGCACGGGCAAGACCGTCACATTGCAACGCCTGGCTGAAGCCTTCAGTGATGCAGGCGTTGCCGTGTTTGCCGCCGACATCAAGGGTGACCTCTGCGGCCTGGGGGCGGCGGCTAATCCCCAGGGCAAGGTGGCAGAACGTATCGCCGGGATGCCTTTCCTCAATTACACGGCCAAGGCGTATCCGGTCACGCTGTGGGATATCCATGGGCAGTCCGGTCATCCGTTGCGCACCACCATCAGTGAAATGGGCCCTTTGTTGCTCGGCAGTTTGCTGGAACTCACCGACAGCCAGCAGTCGGCCCTGTACGCCGCCTTCAAGGTGGCGGATCGCGAAGGCTTGCTGCTGCTGGACCTTAAGGACCTCAAGGCCCTGCTCAACCACCTGCGTTATCACCCGGAACTGCTCGGCGAAGATGCGGCGCTGATGACGACCGGTTCCAGTCAGGCCCTGTTACGGCGCCTGGCGGTGCTCGAGCAGCAGGGCGCCGAGGCGTTGTTTGGCGAACCGGCCCTGCAGCTTGAAGATATCCTCCAGCCCACCGGCGACGGACGCGGGCGTATCCACCTGCTGGATGCCAGCCGCCTGGTGCACGAGGCGCCGAAGGTGTATGCGACCTTCCTGCTATGGCTACTGGCGGAACTGTTCGAGCAACTGCCTGAGCGTGGTGATGCGGACAAACCACTGTTGGCGCTGTTTTTCGACGAGGCTCACTTATTGTTTGCCGATACGCCCAAGGCCTTGCAGGACCGCCTTGAGCAAGTGGTGCGGTTGATTCGTTCCAAAGGCGTGGGCGTGTATTTCGTGACCCAATCTCCGGGCGACCTGCCGGACAGCGTGCTGGCCCAACTCGGCCTGCGCATCCAGCATGGCTTGCGGGCGTTCACTACCAAGGAGCAGAAATCCTTGCGGGCGGTAGCGGATGGGTTCAGGCCGAATCCGGCGTTTGATGCCTTGGCGGTGCTGACCGAACTGGGAACGGGTGAGGCATTGGTGGGCACCTTGCAGGAAAAAGGCACGCCGGAGGTCGTCCAGCGCGTGCTGGTGGCGCCGCCGCAATCGAGGATCGGGCCGTTGAGCGAGGCCGAACGCGCGGCGCTGGTGAGCCGTTCACCATTGTTGGGCCGTTATGACAAGCCCATCGATCGTGAATCTGCTTATGAAGTGCTGATGGCACGCAAGGCGTTGGGACCGACCGAAGAGGCCAAGGCTGCTGCCGAGGAGCCAAGCTTTACCGACAAGGCCGGGGCGTTTCTGGGCACTGCGGCCGGCAAGGCGCTCAAGTCCGCCATGCAGCAAGCCGCCAATCAGATGGGGCGTCAATTGGTGCGGGGGTTGTTGGGGTCGCTGCTGGGCGGCAGCAAGCGCAAGTAGCGGCTCAGGCCTTGGGCTTGGCGTGGGCAGCCAGGCGTTCAAGGGCTGCGCGCAAGCCTGGATCGCTGATCCCGTCGGCCGTTGCCTGAATGGTTTCGGCCGCATTCGCCGACAGGTCCATGGTATGTCCCACCGCGCCCTGCTGAACGGTGGGCGGTTGCACCTTGAACTGGATGCGCGTCAGGCTGGCGAACTCTTCAAAGGCCATCAATTGACGTTGCAGGCGTTTTTGCTGATAGCGCAGGCGGGTCGCCCAATGGCCATCGGTGACAATCAGCAGCAAATTACCTTCGCGCCAGGACGCCACATGACAATGTTCACGTGCGGCCGGTTGCAGTTGGCTTTCGACCAGGCGTTGCAAATGGCCCAGGCGTTGCGCATGGCTGAAGATGGCTTTTAACGGCTTGGCTTCGCGAAGCAACACGCTAGGGGCGCGGGCTGTAAGAGGGCGAAATGCCATGATTAGACACCTTAAGTAACAGAGCGGCCATCTTAGCAGAAAGCATCCACGCGCCCCCAAGCCATGCATCGACTAGGCTTCGCCCGCGAAATCAATAGGTAACTTCTGCGTTCCATGGGTTGAAGTTCCGGCAAAAGCCCTTATTTTAAACAAGCCCTCTCACCGCCCCATGCCAGCATCAGGGAACAACGCCACTTTCCTCACCCACGATTCCGGGTAGAATGCGCGTTCGCATGCGGCCGTGAGGGCTGCTCGGGCCACTGACGGTGCGCCCTCCATCCCTATGTGTGGAAGAACCTGCCGATATGTTTGCGCCTTTGTTAAAGAAACTTTTTGGAAGCAAGAATGAGCGCGAAGTCAAACGCATGCTCAAGACGGTGCAGCTGGTCAATGCCTTCGAAGAGCAGATGGTTGCCCTTTCGGATGAGCAATTGCGCGCCAAGACCGAAGAGTTCAAGGCCCGCATAGCCAAAGGTGAAACCCTCGACAAGCTGCTTCCTGAAGCCTTCGCGGTCGCCCGTGAAGCCGGTAAGCGTGTCATGGGAATGCGCCACTTCGACGTCCAGTTGATCGGCGGCATGACCTTGCATGAAGGCATGATTGCCGAAATGCGTACCGGTGAAGGCAAGACCCTGGTGGCAACCCTGGGTGTTTACCTCAACGCGCTGTCCGGCAAGGGCGTGCACGTTGTGACGGTGAACGACTACCTGGCCCGCCGTGACGCCAACTGGATGCGCCCGCTGTATGAATTCCTCGGCCTGACCGTTGGCGTTGTCACGCCGTTCCAGCCGCCGGAAGAGAAGCGCGCCGCCTACGCCGCTGACATTACCTACGGCACCAACAACGAATTCGGTTTCGACTACCTGCGCGACAACATGGCGTTCAGCATGGAAGAAAAATTCCAGCGCGAACTCAACTTTGCCGTGATCGACGAAGTCGACTCCATCCTCATCGACGAAGCCCGTACCCCGCTGATCATCTCCGGCCAGGCCGAAGACAGCTCGCGCCTGTACACCGAGATCAACAAGTTGATCCCGCGTCTGGAGCAGCACATCGAGGAAGTGGAAGGCGTGGTGACCAAAGAAGGTCACTTCACCATCGACGAGAAGACCCGCCAGGTCGAACTCAACGAAGCCGGTCACCAGTTCGTCGAAGACATGCTGACCCAGATCGGCCTGCTGGCCGAGGGCGAAAGCCTTTACTCGGCGCACAACCTGGGCCTGTTGACCCACGTGTATGCCGGCCTGCGTGCCCACAAGCTGTTCCATCGCAACGTCGAATACATCGTCCAGGACGGCCAGGTCGTGCTGGTCGACGAACACACCGGCCGTACCATGCCGGGTCGTCGTCTGTCCGAAGGCCTGCACCAGGCCATCGAGGCCAAGGAAGTGCTCAACATCCAGGCCGAAAGCCAGACGTTGGCATCCACCACCTTCCAGAACTACTTCCGTCTGTACAACAAACTGTCCGGCATGACCGGTACGGCTGACACCGAAGCGTTCGAATTCCACCAGATCTACGGTCTGTCGGTGGTGGTCATCCCGCCGAACAAGCCGCTGGCGCGTAAAGACTTCAACGACCTGGTGTTCCTGACCGCCGAAGAGAAATACGCGGCGATCATCAACGACATCAAGGACGGCATGGCCCAGGGGCGTCCGATCCTGGTGGGTACCGCCACGATCGAAACCTCCGAGCACGTGTCCAACCTGCTCAACAAGGAAGGCATCGAGCACAAGGTCCTCAACGCCAAGTTCCACGAAAAAGAAGCCGAGATCATCGCCCAGGCCGGTCGCCCCGGCGCGCTGACCATCGCCACCAACATGGCCGGTCGTGGTACCGACATCCTGTTGGGCGGCAACTGGGAAGTGGAAGTGGCCTCCCTGGACAACCCGACCCCTGAGCAGATCGCCCAGATCAAGGCTGACTGGCAGAAACGCCACCAGGCCGTGTTGGAATCCGGTGGCCTGCAGGTGATCGCTTCCGAGCGTCACGAATCCCGTCGTATCGACAACCAACTGCGTGGTCGCGCCGGTCGTCAGGGTGACGCCGGTTCCAGCCGTTTCTATTTGTCCCTGGAAGACAGCCTGATGCGTATCTTCGCCTCGGATCGGGTGAAGAACTTTATGAAGGCCCTGGGCATGCAGTCCGGTGAAGCGATTGAGCACCGCATGGTGACCAACGCCATCGAAAAGGCGCAGCGCAAGGTCGAAGGCCGCAACTTCGACATCCGTAAGCAACTGCTCGAGTTCGATGACGTCAACAACGAACAGCGTAAAGTGATCTATCACATGCGTAACACGTTGCTGGCTGCCGACAACATTGGCGAAACCATCGCCGATTTCCGTCAGGACGTGCTCAACGCCACCGTCAGCGCACACATCCCGCCACAATCCCTGCCTGAGCAGTGGGATGTGGCCGGTCTGGAAGCTGCGTTGAAGAGCGACTTCGGTGTCGACTTGCCGGTCCAGCAATGGCTGGACGAGGACGACCACCTGTACGAAGAGACCCTGCGCGAGAAGCTCATGACCGAGCTGCTGGCCGCGTACAACGAAAAAGAAGAGCAGGCGAGCGCCGAAGCGCTGCGCACCTTCGAGAAACAAATCGTACTGCGCGTACTGGACGACCTGTGGAAAGACCACCTGTCGACCATGGACCACCTGCGTCACGGTATCCATCTGCGCGGCTACGCCCAGAAGAACCCGAAGCAGGAGTACAAGCGCGAGTCGTTCACGCTGTTCTCCGAACTGCTGGATTCGATCAAGCGCGACTCGATTCGCGTGCTGTCCCATGTTCAGGTGCGTCGCGAAGACCCGATCGAGGAAGAAGCGCGCTTGCGTCAGGAAGCCGAGGCACTGGCAGCGCGCATGCAGTTCCAGCATGACGAAGCGCCGGGTCTTGAGGCCCCTGAGGTCTTGGGCGAGGAGGTCGATGTGGCCTTGGCTCAAACCCCGGTTCGCAATGAGCAGAAGCTGGGCCGTAACGAACTGTGCTGGTGCGGTTCGGGCAAGAAGTTCAAACACTGCCACGGCGAAATCAACTAAGATTTGCGCCTGACGCTGCTACACCCCGCGCCGCGACCGGCCTCTGCCGTCGCGGCGTTTTGCCATTAATTTCACCGTCGATCGCGACGGCACAGACATCATCTATTTTTAAGGAGCGCATTCATGGCTGTTGGTCTTGGTCCTTTGCCCACTTTGCACCCGGTTGCCGGTTTTGAACTCGGTATCGCTTCCGCCGGGATCAAACGCCCGGGGCGCAAGGACGTGGTGGTGATGCGCTGTGCCGAAGGCTCCACGGTCGCGGGCGTGTTCACGCTCAATGCTTTCTGCGCTGCACCGGTGATCCTGGCCAGGCAGCGCGTTGCCGGCCCGATCCGTTACCTGTTGACCAACACCGGCAATGCCAACGCCGGCACCGGCGAGCCGGGCCTGGTGGCTGCCGCGCGCACCTGCGCCAAGCTGGCTCAGTTGGCCGGCGTGGACGCCAGTCAAGTGCTGCCATACTCCACCGGCGTGATCGGCGAGCCGCTGCCTGTCGAGAAAATCGAAGGTGCTCTGCAGGCCGCGCTGGACGACCTGTCTGTGGATAACTGGGCTGCCGCCGCCACTGGCATCATGACCACCGACACCATGCCCAAGGGTGCGAGCCGCCAGTTCGTGCATGACGGCGTGACCGTCACCGTGACCGGCATCAGCAAGGGCGCGGGCATGATCCGCCCGAACATGGCCACCATGCTCGGCTACATTGCCACCGACGCCAAAGTGTCCCGCGACGTACTGCAGAGCCTGGTGCTGGACGGTGCCAACAAATCGTTCAACCGCATCACCATCGATGGCGACACGTCGACCAACGACTGCTGCATGCTGATCGCCACCGGCCAGGCCAACCTGCCGCAGATCACCGAGGCCAGCGGCCCGCTGTTCGCAGCGTTGAAGCAAGCGGTGTTCGAAGTGTGCATGGACGTGGCCCAGGCCATCGTGCGTGACGGCGAAGGCGCGACCAAGTTCGTGACGGTCGAAGTCAACGGCGGCGGCAATCACCAAGAATGCCTGGATGTCGGCTACACCGTGGCCCACTCGCCGCTGATCAAGACTGCGCTGTTTGCCTCCGACCCGAACTGGGGCCGGATTCTCGCCGCCGTCGGCCGTGCCGGTGTGCCGGACCTGGACGTGAGCAAGATCGACGTGTTCCTGGGCGACGTCTGCATCGCCAGCCGTGGCGCCCGCGCCGAGACCTACACCGAAGCCCAGGGCTCGGCGGTGATGCAACAGGAAGAAATCACCATCCGTATCGAACTGGGGCGCGGCGAGTGCAGCGAAACCATCTGGACCACCGACCTGTCCCACGAGTACGTGAAGATCAACGCGGAATACCGCACCTGAAATCCGGAGGATATGCGCGGTGAAACGAGTGCATGTAGCAGCAGCGGTGATCCGCGGCGTCGACGGCAGGGTCCTGCTGGCTCGCCGCGCCGATACCCAGCACCAGGGCGGCCTCTGGGAGTTTCCCGGCGGCAAGGTGGAGGCCGATGAGTCGGTCGCCACCGCGCTGTCGCGCGAGTTGCAGGAAGAATTGGGCATCCAGGTCACCACGGCACGGCCGTTGATCAAGGTGCAGCATGACTACCCGGACAAACAGGTGTTGCTGGATGTCTGGGAAGTGTCGGCCTTTACCGGCGAGCCCCATGGCGTCGAGGGGCAGCCGCTGGAATGGGTGGCGCCTCGGGATTTGCTCAACTATGAGTTCCCGGCGGCGAACGCACCGATTGTTGCCGCCGCGCGTTTGCCCGCCGAGTACCTGATCACCCCGGGCGATCTGGAAACCCCGACCTTGTTGCGCGGTGTCCAGAAAGCTATCGCGGGGGGCATCAAACTGGTTCAGTTACGTGCCCCCAACGGCTATGACCCCAAATACCGTGACCTTGCGGTGGATGCGGTGGGCCTGTGTGCCGGTAAGGCGCAATTGATGCTCAAGGGGCCGTTTGAATGGCTGGGGGATTTTCCTGCCGCCGGCTGGCACATGACCTCGGCGCAACTGCGTAAATACGCCAGCAAAGGGCGACCGCTGCCAAAGGACCGCTGGCTGGCGGCCTCGTGCCACAACGCCGAAGAACTGGCGCTGGCTGAGTTGATGGACGTGGATTTTGTCACGCTGTCACCCGTGCAACCGACCCAGACCCATCCCGATGCTCAACCTCTGGGCTGGGAGCAGGCTGCAGAGTTGATCCGTGGGTTCAGCAAGCCGGTGTTTCTGCTGGGCGGTGTCGGCCCTGCCGAGCGGGACCAGGCGTGGGAAGCCGGGGCTCAGGGTGTGGCGGGGATTCGGGCGTTTTGGCCGCAAGCTTGAGAGTGCACTGACGGGCCTTATCGCGGGCTTGCTCGCGAAAACGCCCGATCAAACACCGCAATACTCAGTGAGGTTTAGCTGCCGCCTGCCACAAAACCTCTGCGACGCCCTGGCGCTTGGCGATCACACGCGCCGCCACAAACAACAAGTCCGACAGTCGGTTGATATACGCCAGCGCCACGCCTTCCAACGGTTCGACCGCATTCAAGTGCTGACACCGTCGCTCCGCGCTGCGGGCCAGGCTTCGGCAGATATGGGCTTGGGCGATCAACACTGAACCACCCGGCAAAATGAAGTTCTCCAGCGGCCCCACTTCCTCATTCCAGCGATCAATCGCCGCTTCCAGCCGATTCACCTCGGCCTCATTCAGGGCCTTGTACACCGGCATCGCCAGTTCACCGCCCAAGTCAAACAGGCGATGTTGGCAGGGGGTCAGCACCTCGATCACGTCCTTCAGCGCCGGATGCTTGCCGCTCTGTTCTTCAAGGCTGGCCAGCAGCAGTCCCAGTTGGCTGTTCAGCGTATCGACCTCGCCAATGGCTTCCACCCGCGGATGGTCCTTGCCTACCCGGCGGCCGTCGCCCAGGCCGGTTTCACCCTTGTCGCCGGTACGGGTGTAAATCTTCGACAGGCGAAAGCCCATGGTCAGTGCTCCAGTTGGGTAAGTTCGTGGGGGAGTGGTTGGCCAGCCAAGGGCAGGCGCAAGGTGAAGCAGGTGCCTTGGCCAAGGGTGGAATGCACTTCCATCTGGCCCTTGTGGTTATTGGTGATGATGAAATACGACACCGACAGCCCGAGTCCTGTGCCCTGGCCGATTTCCTTGGTGGTGAAGAACGGCTCGAAGGTCCGTTTGCGCACGTTTTCGCTCATGCCGATGCCATTGTCTTCGACCTGGATCTCTGCCCACGGCGGGTTGAGGCGGGTGCGCAGGATGATGCGCCCCGGCTCGCTGTCGTCTTCACGCAGGTGAATGGCCTGGGCGGCGTTTTTAAGCAGGTTGAGCAGCACCTGTTCCAGCTCGTTGGCGGTGCCGGGCACCGGGCCCAGTTGTGGGTCGAACTGGCGGATGATCGCTTGGCCCTTGAAGTCGAAGCCGATGGTGAGGTCGAAGTCGTTACCGGCGATTTCCACCGCCTGGTCGATCAGTGCGGGCAGATCGCAGGGGGCCATCTGGCGGTTACTGCGGCGGCTGAAGCTGAGCATATGGGTGACGATTTTTGCCGCCCGCGCCCCGGCTTGCTGAATGCCGTCGAGCAGTTGTGGCACTTCGCGGCTTTGCAGGTAGCGGTTGACTGTGTCCAGTTCGATGCCCACCTGTTCGGCATGCTCCAGGTTCTTGGGCAGGTCGGGGGACAGGCGGCGGCGAATGTTCTGCACGTTATGCAAGATCGCTCCCAGCGGGTTGTTGATCTCGTGGGCCATGCCGGCGGCGAGTCCGCCGACCGAAAGCATCTTTTCCGACTGCACCATCATTTCTTCCAGGGACAGGCGCTGGGTGATGTCATCGATACGGATCACCACGCCCCGCCCGGCACCGCCGGTCAGCGGGTAGAAGGTCAGTGCGTAGTGCTTGGGCTCATCGTCCTTGGTCCAAGTGACGCGCTCGATACGTTCCACCGTGTGTTGCTCGACGGTGGCCTTGATCTGCGGCAGGAACGGCTTGAGCGGTTGGAAGGCCAGGTAGATCGGCTGATTCAAGGCCTCGTCCAGGCGCGTGCCGGAAAGCGCGCTGGCTTCCTGGTTCCACTGTGTTACGTAGAGCTGCTCATCCAGGGCGATCAGCGCCGATGGCATCGAGTCGATGATGCTGTTCAGATAGTTCTGAAAACCGGTGAGTTTTTTCTCGATTTTGCTGCGAACCTGAACTTCCAGCTCCAGTTTGCGATTGGTGTGGCGCGTTTCTTCCGCCAAGCCCTGGGCCTGGTCGTAAGCGGCCTGGGAATCGTCCCGCGCGCGCTTGAGCTGTTGCTCGCGGGCTTCGATGCGCGACAGCATGGTGTTGAAGGCTTCGGCCAGGCTGCCGATTTCATCGCGGTTGCCGGGGCCTGCGCGCAGGGCGTAGTTCTCTTCGCGGGTCACCTGGCGTGAGAGTTCTTCCAGTTCGTGGATGGGCCGGGTGATCAGGCGTTTGATCTGCCGGGCAATGATCAGCCACAGCAGCACACTGAAAATCAGGATGCCCAGGCTGGCGGTCAGTGTGCCGGTATAGAAAGCCACCGGCAGCTCACTGCTGGCCACTAGCAACAAATGTCCAGAAGGCTGGCCGGGGCGGGGCAGGGTGATGACCTGATTGCTGCGGAATTCGGTGACGCGCCAGGCCTCGATATGGCGATAGTTGTCCGGCAGGTGCAGGCGATCGCCATGTTGCATCTGCGCCAAGCGGTTGCCTTCGCCATCGTAGAGAGCGGCGGCGCGTAACGGTGAATAGCTGGTCAACTCATTGAGCAGGGCGTCGGCGTTGGCGGGGGATTCAAGGGCTTCGGCCGCCAGCGCCGGATTGGATACCAGCCGACCGATGGCCTGCAACGCCTGGGGCGCCATGCTTTCCTGGGAGATCCAGTAGGCGGCGCTGATAAAGGTCAGGTTGGCCACCAGCAACACGGTAGTCAGCAACACCAGCAGGGCGGCCAGCAGCTTCTGCCCGACCGGTAGGTTTTCTAGACGCTGGCGCAGCGGCATCAGGGTTTTCCCAGGAGATAGACAGGCGGGCAGAGTAGCGCGTGGCTCAGTCGCGGGGCAATCCGCGTGCGAGTAACTGGTCGACCAGGCGTACTTGCAGTTGTTGCAAATGCGGCAGGTTCAGTTGGTGACGGGCCGCCGCCTGGCAAGCATAGCCCAGCAAATAGCTGATTTCGGTGCGCCGGGCGTTGGCCACGTCCTGATACATGGAGGAGTAATTGGCGGCCGTGGCGTGGATCACCCGTTCCACTTCGTGCTGCAGATCCTGGGCGGCGGCGGGTTGGCCGCAGCATGCCAGCAGTTCGCCGAGTTCGGCGCACAGGGTCGCCACTTCACATTGATGGGCCTGCAGTTCGCCGTTGCGGCATTGGTACAGCACGGTCAGCGGATTGATCGCGCAATTGAGCGCCAGCTTGCGCCACAGCCGCGTGAGGATGTCGGTGCTCCATTCGTGGGGAATGCCGGCGGCGTGCAGGTCCTCCAACCACAGCGGTGGGGTGGGATGACGAGTGTCCCCCAGCCAGGTGTAGCCATGGCCGGCAAACACGACGCGCCAATCGCCATCGCGGAAGGCGCCTTCGGTGCTGGAGGCGAAAATGCAGCGGGCCAGGGGCAGTTGCGCGGCCACTGTGTCCTGACTGCCGAGGCCGTTTTGCAGCAGGATCAGCTCGGCGTCGGGTACGAGGCGGTGCTGCAACTGTGCGACGGCGCTTTGGGCGTCGTAGGCCTTGCATGCCACCAGCAGGCGATGAATCGGTTCGGGACTGTCGGGTGTTTCGCCGATCACCGGGTAGGTCTGTTCGACACCATGCTCTACCAACGTCAGCCCGCCTGCGGCCTGATAGCTGGCCAGGCGCGCCTCATCACGCAGGATCAACCTGACGGGCACGCCTGCGCGAGCCAGGCGGGTGGCCCAGAGTGTGCCCAGGCTGCCGGCGCCGAGGATATGCCAGGTGGTCGACATCAGTTTTTGCTCCGTAGGGTCGCCCACAGTGAACGGGACGAAAGAACCGCTATAATGCCCCGGCATTTTAGCTCGGGCGCGCTCCATCTCTACTGAGCCCGCCCCTTATATTGGAGATATGACATGCCTTCGTTCGACGTGGTATCCGAACTGGACAAACACGAAGTCACCAACGCCGTCGAGAACGCCGTCAAGGAACTGGACCGTCGCTATGACTTGAAAGGCAAGGGCAGCTTCGAATTCAAGGAAAAAGAACTGACCGTCAACCTGACCGCTGAAGCCGATTTCCAGCTGGAAGCGATGATCGAGATCCTCAAGCTGGCCCTGGTCAAGCGCAAGATCGACGTGCAATGCCTTGAAGTCAAGGACGCCTACGCCTCCGGCAAGCTGATGAAGCAGGAAGCCGTGCTCAAGGAAGGTATCGACAAAGAGTTGGCGAAGAAGATCGTCGCCCACATCAAGGATGCCAAGCTGAAAGTCCAGGCCGCCATCCAGGGTGAGCAGGTACGGGTTACGGGCAAGAAGCGTGACGACCTGCAAGAGGCCATCGCCGCCCTGCGTGCCAAGACCTTCGACATGCCGCTGCAGTTCAATAACTTCCGCGACTGACGGCACCTTGGGGAACCTGTGGACGTTTTTGACGTCCCACGCCCCAGAATCCCGCGCCTACAACTGAGCCCTACGGGGCTCATTTGCGTTTTTAGGCCGTCAATAAAGCCGTACATCCGCCATACAGGAGAAGCTACATGGATTTAAACGCTGAAATGGATCACTTGATCAAGACCTCGCAGTCGTGGATCCCGATGATCATGGAATACGGCAGCCGGGTGTTGCTGGCGGTCATCACCCTGGCCATTGGCTGGTGGCTGATCAACGTATTGACCCACCGCGTGGGTCGCCTGCTGGCGATGCGTAACGCGGACCTGGCGCTGCAGCACTTCATCACCAGCCTGGCGAACATCGCGCTGAAAGTCATGCTGATCGTCAGTGTGGCCTCAATGATCGGCGTGGCGACCACTTCGTTCGTGGCTGCCATCGGTGCCGCTACCCTGGCCATCGGCCTGGCATTGCAAGGCAGCCTGGCCAACTTCGCCGGTGGCGTGCTGATTCTGTTGTTCCGCCCGTTCCGCATTGGTGACTGGATCGAAGCCCAGGGCACATCGGGTACCGTCGACAGTATCCAGATCTTCCACACCGTGCTGCGTACCGGCGACAACAAGACCGTCATCGTGCCTAACGGCATCCTGTCCAACGGCATCATTACCAACACCAACCGTCAGCCGACCCGCAAGGTGGTGTTTGATGTGGGGGTGGACTATGAAGCCGATCTGCAGAAAGCCCGCGAAGTACTGCTGGATCTGGCGAAAGATCCGCGTGTGCTGACCGATCCTGCCGCGGTGGCCGTGGTTTCGGCCTTGGGCGATAGCTCGATCACAGTTTCCCTGCGTTGCTGGACAAACACCCCGGATTATTGGGATGTGGTGTTCATGCTTAATGAATTGGCGCGCGACCGTTTGAAGGCGGCGAATATCGATATTCCATTTCCGCAGCGAGTTATTCGTGTAATGCAGGAAACAGCGGCGAAGTAATAGCAAGCAATTGCATTTGACTTGGCTCGCAGGTCGAGTTCAGTGCAAGTTAGTTAGCTTGCTAGTTATTTTTTTGCTGAAGCAGTACAGACAAAAAAAGCCGCTCCCTTGTGAACAAAGGAGCGGCTTTTTATTTAAGGCCGAAGCCTTAAGTCATCGTTGTAATCAAACAGTCAATTACAAGATGTTCAGCGGGTATTGCGCGATCAGACGCAGTTCGTCGAGGGACGGAGAACCGTAGTACACGCCGTCAGACGAACGATAGGTCGCTTGACGTACGCGCAGGCTCAGGTCTTTGGCTGGGCCGCTCTGGATCACGTACTTGGCTTCGAGGTCGCGTTCCCACTCTTTGCCATTGTTAGTGGTGCCAGTGTCGGCGCCGCTACCCGTCACATAACGGGCCATGAAGCTCAGGCCTGGAATGCCAAAGGTCGCCATGTTGATGTCGTACCGTGCCTGATAGGACTTCTCGCCTTCGGCGTTGAAGTCGGAACGGGCAATGGAGTTGGCTAGGAAGATCGTACCGCCGCCGTCTACGCCGTAGCCGTAGTCGCCGTCGCCGCTGACCTTCTGTGCAGCCAGGGTGAAGGTGTGAGCGCCGATGGTGTATGCGCCCTGCAAGCTGAACGCACGGTTGTCGAGCTTGGTGGTGCCGTCTTTTTCAGCACGTTGCAGGCCTGCACCGTCGCTCTTCGTGTCGTAGATGTTGAAGTCGAGAGCGAAGGACTGATCGTCGCTCAGTGCATGGGTCCAGTTCAGGTTGCTGTAGTACTTGCGGAAGTAATCTTCGGTCTTCGCGTAGTACAGGCTACCGGTGAACTCTGGGGTGAAGGAGTAGACGCCACCGACGAAGTCGGTTTTCGTCAGACCGAGGCTGTCATGGTACGTCTGGTTCTGCGCGACGCTGGAAGTGAAGTGACCGCCTTCCAGTTTCAGGCCCTTGATCTCGTTGCTGGTGATCGAGATACCTTGTGGCAGCTCTGGCAGCAGACGGCTGTCGTCAGAGGCGTACACAGGTGCTGTGGTGTACTGGTCACCGACTTTCAATACGGTGTCGGAGATACGGAACTTAACCGCGCCGCCGCCCTTGGAGTAGTCGTCTTGCGAACGGCCATCGGAACCCGTTGGGAACAGACCGGTACCGGCGCGCCCTTTACCGCTGTCGAGCTTGACGCCCATCAGGCCGATCACGTCAATACCGAAACCGACGGTGCCTTGGGTGAAGCCCGATTGGTACAGAGCGTTGAAGCCCAGGCCGGTTTCTTCGGCGCGGCTCTTGCGCTTGCCATTGACGGTGCTGTAGCCGTCTGCGGGTTCATTACGGAAGTCGCGGCTGAAATACAGCGCACGGGTATTGATACCGAAAGTGCTGTCTTCAATAAAGCCCTTGGAATCGTCCTGGGCGGATGCCATTGCGAACTGCGAGGTGCCTGCTGAAACAGCCAGGGCGATCATGCTCCACTTCATCACGCGCATCGTGATTTGCTCCTTTGGTTTTAGGAAGAGTACTGCCGTCCCACCTATATTTTTGTCTGGGCGGCTCTTTCTTTTTGTGTCGGCGCAAAGTTATATCACGCTGACCTTATTGGCGATACTTGCCTATCTTTCCTTTCAGCTTCTTTACGAGCTGGTCGTAAATTGC
This sequence comes from Pseudomonas sp. MPB23, assembly GCF_046605395.1. Classification (NCBI taxonomy): domain Bacteria; kingdom Pseudomonadati; phylum Pseudomonadota; class Gammaproteobacteria; order Pseudomonadales; family Pseudomonadaceae; genus Pseudomonas; species Pseudomonas sp. MPB23. Next base: position 2,241,076 of record NZ_CP176771.1, read on the forward strand.
TATGTCCCTGTCGCAATTTCACAGCCTCAATGTAGCGAGGCTGACAACTTCAATGCTGTTATAAATCAGTAAAAGAGCGCGGTGAACGCCACTTTCAAAAATTGAAACCCTCCCTCGTTTGCATTGAATCGCTGTTGTTTTTCATCGCGAAACGCCCGCTTCCCTTCAGGTGCCGTTGCCGACGATGTGGGGATGAATGCAACAAGCGCGCCCAAACCGGTAACTGAATGTCATTTTTTTGTGAAAAGCAGTGTAATTTCGTGAAAGCCGCATAAACACGGGGGTTTTAAGCCGATGAATTTGGTCTTTACGCCCGAACGCAGTGTCAGGTTTGTGGTGTTCATACCCTGCACTTATGAAAAACGTTACCCGTTCACCCCAGTGAGTGGGTAGTCGGCGGATCTCTTTGAGGCGTAAATGGGTCATTTTGGTGCATGCCCTCTACTGGCTCCAGGTGGAATGATGGCTTAATGCCTTGCTCTCAAAGGCCTCTACATCGCGGTTCTCGCGATCATTTTTTGATCAGATCGTGCCGAATGGCAGTGCGTCTGGTGATTTAGCGTAGTCGAAATGTGCGCTTGTCTCGAAATGGTGCGTTTTTTTTCGTCATGGCGTGCTCGTACGCAGGGTGGTCGGCGTGAAGCATCCGTCATTCGCAGGTATGCTGGCCTCTTGAACCTGACCTGCCGAACGGAGTGCCTGCGGTGTTCGCTTTAGATCAACGCCTTCAACAAGACACATTGGCCATTGGGGATTTCCCTCTGTGCCGCTTGCTCCTGTCCAATGACTCGAATTACCCCTGGTTCATCCTGGTACCGCGTATCAACGCTATCAGCGAAGTGTTTCAACTGGATGTCGCCGACCAGCAGCGTTTGTGGCAGGAGACGACGGCCTTGTCTCAGTTGCTCAACGACGGCTTGGCGGCCGACAAGATGAACATCGGCGCTTTGGGCAATGTGGTCAGCCAGTTGCACGTGCATGTGATCGTGCGTAAACGCGATGACGCCGCCTGGCCGGCCCCGGTATGGGGTAAGCATTCGGCGCGGCCTTATACCGAAGAACAGGTCACGGCCATGCGGACGCGCCTGCGCGAACTGTTGCCCGCCGACTTCATCTTTACCCAGGGCTGAATTATGGATCTGCAAGACCGCGTTACCGATCTGGAAAGCCGACTGGCCTTTCAGGACGACACCATCGAGACCCTCAATGACATCCTTGTTGCTCAGCAGCGGGCCGTCGAGCGCCTGCAGTTGCAGATGACCGCGCTGCTCAAGCGTCAGGAAGAAATGGGTGGCCAGTTCGAAACCTCCGAGGAGGAAGCCCCACCGCCTCACTATTAATCGCAATGCATAAAAAACCGCGATCCAGTCAGCGCCGGATTGCGGTTTTTATGCTGCGAAGGCTGGAGTCAGCGACGCGGCAGGGCGGCGATCACGTCCTCGGCTTGCAGGCCTTTGTCGCGATTCATCACGGAGAACTCCACGCGTTGGCCTTCGACCAGGACGCGATGGCCTTCGCCACGAATGGCCCGGAAGTGGACGAAAATATCGTCGCCCGAATCGCGGGAAATAAAGCCGAAGCCTTTGGAGGTGTTGAACCACTTGACGGTCCCGGTATCCCGATTGGTCATGTCGTAGTTTTGCGACGCGGCCGCAGGAGACGAACGGTAGAAGCTGATGGCCAGGTGAAGAACGATGGCGACCAGCGCAATCACCAGGCTGAGCAGGATGGCCGGGTGGCCGTCGACTTCAGGCATGGGTGCCAGGAGGGTGAGGGTTTGTACGACAACAGTCAGCACCAGCAGCGCACTGACCAGGTTTTGCAGTTGATGACGCGTGCCTTTGTTCCAGTAGGGGATCACTGGTGCCAGCGTCAGGTTGAGAAGGCCGAACAAGGCCAGGTACAAAGCGTCATGTTGTTGCAGGTAGGGCAGGCTTTCAGGCTGCAGGCTCGGGATAAAGGACAGCAGCAAAGCCGCAACGCCCGTTAGCAGGTGGACGATTTTCAACATTTTGATTAACTCACGTTAAGACGGATCACAAGGAAGAGCTGACTGGCACGGTTCGCTTCTGAACAATGGGAGGCGTTGGGCACGTGCGCGGGTATCAGCCTATGCCGCTGCCGCGAAAGGTAACGGCGGCGACACGCTGCCTATTTAACAGCAAAGGCTGTGCCTACTCAAATCAAGCATTTGCGGGTATTGCAAGGGGCAGGGTATTTATGCGTCAAACGCTTGTCCTAGACACGTGCGGGCTTTTCAAGCGGCTCGTTTGGACATTTCCTACTTTGCCCTCAGCCTGGGCCACTGCCCGCCCGAAGGCCGTTCTGGACGATATATCTCAGGTCGTCCCGACATCCCGGGCTGCGCATCACCGGCGCTCTTGCTAGAGTGGTCCTGCACCTGATCAATGAATGCTTGTCAATTGAAGGGGATAAACATGGCTATCGATATCGGTATCAGTGAAGAAGATCGTAAATCCATCGTCGACGGGCTTTCGCGTCTGCTTTCCGATACCTATGTACTGTACCTGAAGACCCACAACTTCCACTGGAACGTCACGGGCCCCATGTTTCGCACGCTGCACTTGATGTTCGAGGAGCAATACAACGAGCTGGCGCTGGCGGTGGACTCCATTGCCGAGCGGATTCGTGCCCTGGGTTTCCCGGCACCGGGGGCCTATTCGATCTACGCGCGTCTTTCTTCGATCAAGGAAGAAGAAGGTGTGCCCGGCGCGGAAGAAATGATCCAGCAACTGGTGGCCGGCCAGGAGGCGGTGACTCGCACCGCGCGGGGGATCTTCCCCTTGCTCGACAAGGTCAGCGATGAGCCGACGGCTGACTTGCTGACCCAGCGCATGCAGGTTCACGAGAAAACCGCATGGATGTTGCGTTCCCTGCTCGAAAGTCAATAATCTTCGACCCCGAGTGGCGTCGTCCTGGCGCCACTCGCTGGTTTCCGTGCATTTCCTGGCGTTGTCCTACGCCTATCAACGTACCGTCTTCTGGCTGCCTGCCGCTTCCTGCTGTTTTATAGAGCCTACTGTCCAATGGGAGAACTCATGGGCTGCTGTTTGGCAATGGAGTGTCAGGTGTATGTCACGTGGAGTGGGTAATGGGGTAATGGAAACCAGTGGCTTTCATAAGATGAAGATCGACCCCTTCGCAAAAGGGTTCGATATGGGGCTCGCCAAGCCGCTGTCCCGATCGGTAAGGCTCAATGGCTTTTCCACTTGCCTGCGGCTTGAACAGATCTATTGGAATATCCTCACGGAAATAGCCAGGATCAATGCCTGCTCGGTCAGTGCGTTGCTGTCATACGTCGATCGGGAAGTGCACTTGCGTCATGGTGGGGTGAAGAACTTCAGTGGGTTGGTCAGGGTGGTGTGTGTCGTTCACCTGTTAAAAGGTCGTGCCGGCTCACCGAGCCCTGAGTAATCAGCGGGCTTCGGGGCCTGTCCGCCGTCGAGGTGGGCGAGGCCCCGAGCAGAAAGCCGGCTGCGCTGCCTCGATTTACCAGATATAATCCCGCGCTTTGCTGCGCATGCCTTGGGCTTCCTCCCTGTGCACTCTAGCCAGGAGCGGGCGCGGCACAGTAACGATCTGATCGCTGAGACATCTCCATGCCCATGTACGACTATCAATGTGCTTCCTGTGGTCATCAATTGGAAGCCATCCAGAAGATCAGCGCCGCGCCGCTGGTCGATTGCCCGGCCTGCCAGGCGCCTGAGCTCAAGAAGATGTTGTCCATGCCGGGCTTCCGCTTGAGCGGCAGTGGCTGGTACGAGACCGATTTCAAGACCGGCTCGAAGAAAAACCTGGCGGGCGGCGACAAAGCAGACTGAGTTGAACTCCATGCGCAGGCTCCTGCATTATCCGTCCCCTGCTTACCTGTACGGTGACGAGGCGGGCCTCCACCGAATTTCGAATTACGAGAAGTGAAACCACTACCATGATGCGCAGCCACTATTGCGGCCAACTGAACGAGACCCTGGATGGTCAGGAAATCACCCTTTGCGGATGGGTTCACCGTCGCCGCGACCACGGCGGGGTAATCTTCCTCGACATCCGTGATCGTGATGGTCTGGCCCAGGTGGTGTTCGACCCGGATCGCGCCGACAGCTTCGCCGCCGCCGACCGCGTGCGCAGCGAGTATGTCGTGAAGATCACCGGCAAGGTTCGCCTGCGTCCGGCCGGTGCCGTGAACCCGAACATGGCATCCGGCGCGATCGAAGTGCTGGGCTACGAGCTGGAAGTGCTGAACGAGTCGGAAACCCCGCCGTTCCCACTGAACGAATACTCCGACGTCGGCGAAGAAACCCGCCTGCGCTATCGCTTCCTGGACCTGCGTCGCCCGGAAATGGCCGAGAAGCTGCGTCTGCGTTCGCGCATGACCACCAGCATCCGCCGCTTCCTCGACGAAAACGGCTTCCTCGACGTCGAAACGCCGATCCTGACCCGGGCCACCCCGGAAGGCGCGCGTGACTACCTGGTGCCGAGCCGTACCCACGCCGGCAGCTTCTTTGCCCTGCCGCAATCGCCTCAGCTGTTCAAGCAACTGCTGATGGTGGCCGGCTTCGACCGTTACTACCAGATCGCCAAGTGCTTCCGCGACGAAGACCTGCGCGCCGACCGCCAGCCGGAATTCACCCAGATCGACATCGAGACCAGTTTCCTCGATGAAAAAGAGATCATGGGCATCACCGAAAAAATGATCCGCAACCTGTTCAAGGAAGTGCTGGACCTGGAATTCGGCGAATTCCCGCACATGACCTTCGAAGAGGCCATGCGTCGCTACGGTTCCGACAAGCCAGACCTGCGTATTCCGCTGGAACTGGTGGACGTGGCCGACCAGCTCAAAGACGTCGACTTCAAGGTGTTCAGCGGCCCGGCCAACGATCCGAAATGCCGTATCGCCGCCCTGCGCGTGCCTGGCGGCGCGAGCATGCCGCGCAAGCAGATCGACGACTACACCAAGTTCGTCGGCATCTACGGCGCCAAGGGCCTGGCGTACATCAAGGTCAACGAGCGCGCCAAAGGTGTTGAAGGCCTGCAGTCGCCTATCGTGAAAAACATCCCGGAAGCCAACCTCAATGTGATCCTGGATCGCGTGGGCGCGGTCGATGGCGACATCGTGTTCTTCGGCGCCGACAAGGCCAAGATCGTCAGCGAAGCCCTGGGCGCGCTGCGGATCAAGCTGGGCCACGACCTGGACCTGCTGACCTGCAAGTGGGCGCCTATGTGGGTCGTTGACTTCCCGATGTTCGAAGAGAACGACGACGGCAGCTTCAGCGCCTTGCACCACCCGTTCACCGCGCCGAAGTGCTCTCCTGAAAAATTGGAAGCCAACCCGGCGGGCGCACTGTCCCGTGCGTATGACATGGTGCTCAACGGCACCGAGCTGGGTGGCGGTTCGATCCGTATCCACCGCAAAGAGATGCAGCAAGCGGTCTTCCGTCTGCTGGGCATCAACGAAGCGGAACAGGAAGAGAAGTTCGGCTTCCTGCTCGACGCCCTGAAATACGGCGCGCCGCCTCACGGTGGCCTGGCTTTCGGTCTGGATCGCCTGGTCATGCTGATGACCGGCGCCCAGTCGATCCGTGAAGTGATTGCGTTCCCGAAAACCCAGAGTGCTGCCGACGTGATGACGCAGGCTCCAGGTGTGGTGGATGCCAAGGCACTGCGCGAGCTGCACATTCGTCTGCGCGAAACGCCGAAGGCTGAGTAAGGCTGCGGCGTGAAAGCGCACTGAGGTTTACGCAGTCCAAAAAGGCGCATCTTCGGATGCGCCTTTGCGTTACAAGGGTTGTATTCCACCAGGGGTGGGATTGATAAGGTTTCTAGAGAATTTCGGAGTTGTGTTATGGCTGGCCATTCCAAGTGGGCGAACATCAAGCACCGCAAAGAGCGTCAGGATGCCAAGAAAGGCAAGATTTTCACCAAGTGGATTCGCGAGCTGACTGTCGCTGCCCGCCAGGGTGGCGGTGATCCGGGCTCCAACCCGCGCCTGCGCCTGGCGCTGGACAAGGCCCTCGGCGCCAACATGAGCCGCGACATCATCGACCGGGCCGTGGCCCGTGGTGCTGGCGCTGCCGATACCGACGACATGGTCGAACTGACCTACGAAGGCTACGGCCCCGGCGGCGTGGCCGTGATGGTCGAGTGCATGACCGACAACCGCAACCGCACCGCAGCCGCCGTGCGCCATGCATTCAGCAAGTGCGGCGGTAATCTGGGGACCGACGGTTCGGTGGCCTACCTGTTTGAGCGCAAGGGGCAGATATCCTTCGCACCGGGTACGGATGAAGATGCGCTGATGGAAGCCGCCATGGAGGCCGATGCCGACGACGTGGTGACCAACGAAGATGGATCCATCGATGTGTTCACCTCGTTCGCTGGATTCTATGCAGTGCGTAACGCGCTGGAAGCCGCCGGTTTCAAAGGCACTGACGCGGAAATCGTGATGCTGCCGACCACCAGCGCCGAACTGGACCTGGACGGTGCGCAGAAAGTGTTGAAGATGCTGGATATGCTCGAAGACCTGGATGACGTGCAGAACGTCTATTCCAACGCCGACATTCCGGAAGACGTGGCCGCACAACTCAGCTGAATACCTGTGTAGGAGCGAGTTTGCTCGCGAAAATCGTCAGCGATAACGCAGGAAACCTGACACTCTGCGGCGCCTTTGGTTTTTTTGCGATTAAGCTCGCTCCTGCAGAGGGCTGGCGTCGCTTCTGATGCCTCATTTCTAAATTCGCAGGCGTTATGACTTTAATCCTAGGTATCGACCCCGGTTCGCGCATCACCGGTTTTGGCGTGGTGCAACAGACCCCGCGCGGCTGCATCTACGTCGCCTCGGGTTGTATCCGCACCGGCGCGGGCGAGTTGGCCGAACGCCTGCAGATCGTCTACCGCGGCGTGCGTGAAGTGATCCAGACCTACGGCCCGGTGACCATGGGGATCGAAAAGGTGTTCATGGCCAAGAACGCCGATTCGGCCCTCAAGCTCGGGCAGGCCCGTGGCGCGGCCATTGTGGCCGGTGCCGAGGAGGGCATGGAAATCGCCGAATACACCGCGACTCAGGTCAAGCAAGCGGTGGTCGGCACCGGTGCGGCGAATAAAGAGCAAGTGATGATGATGGTGATGCACATGCTCAAGCTCACCTCGAAACCGCAAATCGATGCCTCCGATGCCCTGGCGATCGCCATTTGCCATGCACACACCCGCTCCAGCCTGCTGCCTCACGGGCTGGGTGCTGCACGCAGTCGTGGCGGGCGCCTGCGTCTCTGATAGCATCAGCGCAATCGTTATTTCCGGTCAGGCCTTGATCTGACCCCAAGCTTTAAGGATCTGAACCGTGATTGGACGCTTGCGCGGCACCCTGGCTGAGAAACAGCCGCCGCACCTGATTCTGGATGTCAATGGGCTGGGGTATGAGCTTGAAGTGCCCATGACCACCCTGTATCGCCTTCCGTCGGTCGGTGAGCCGATAACCCTGCACACTCATTTGGTGGTGCGCGAAGATGCGCAACTGCTCTATGGTTTCATCGGCAAGCGCGACCGCGACTTCTTCCGCGAGCTGATTCGCCTCAACGGCGTCGGCCCGAAACTGGCGCTGGCATTGATGTCGAGCCTCGAGGTGGACGAGTTGGTACGTGCCGTTTCGGCCCAGGACACCTCGGCGTTGACCAAGGTGCCGGGTGTGGGCAAGAAAACCGCCGAACGCCTGCTGGTGGAACTCAAGGACCACTTTAAAGCCTGGGAAGTGGCGCCGAGCATGTTCGCCCTGGTGCCAAACCAGCCGGATATGCCGGCGGGCCAGGTGGCCAGCGCCGAAAGCGATGCGGTCAGTGCGCTGATTTCCCTGGGCTACAAGCCGCAGGAAGCCAGCAAGGCCGTATCGGCCATCAAGGACAAGAACCTGAGCAGTGAAGACATGATCCGCCGAGCCCTGAAGGGAATGATTTAAGTGATTGAAGCTGATCGTCTGATCGCGGCCACCGGCCCTCGGGACCGCGAAGAAGTCCAGGACCGCGCCATTCGCCCCCTGAGTTTGGCCGAGTACATCGGCCAGCCCACTGTGCGTGAGCAGATGGAGTTGTTTATCCAGGCCGCGCGTGGGCGCAGCGAGTCCCTGGATCACACCCTGATTTTCGGCCCACCGGGCCTGGGCAAGACCACCCTGGCCAATATCATTGCCCAGGAAATGGGCGTGTCAATCAAGTCCACTTCCGGTCCCGTGCTGGAGCGTCCGGGTGACCTGGCGGCGTTGCTGACCAATCTCGAGCCGCACGATGTGCTGTTTATCGACGAGATCCATCGACTTTCGCCGATCGTCGAAGAAGTGCTGTACCCGGCGATGGAGGACTTCCAGCTCGACATCATGATCGGCGAAGGTCCGGCGGCACGCTCGATCAAGCTCGATCTGCCGCCGTTCACCCTGGTCGGCGCGACCACCCGTGCAGGGATGCTGACCAACCCGCTGCGGGACCGTTTCGGCATCGTTCAACGTTTGGAGTTCTATAGCACGGCGGACCTGGCGACCATCGTCAGCCGTTCGGCGAGCATTCTCGGCTTGCCGCTGGATCCGGAAGGCGCGTTTGAAATCGCCCGCCGGGCCCGCGGCACGCCGCGCATCGCCAACCGATTGTTGCGGCGTGTGCGCGACTTCGCCGAGGTGCGGGCCAAGGGCCATATCACCAAGGCCGTGGCCGACCTGGCCTTGAACCTGCTGGATGTGGACGAACATGGCTTCGATCACCAGGATCGACGACTGCTCCTGACCATGATTGAGAAGTTCGACGGTGGCCCTGTCGGGGTCGACAGTCTGGCGGCGGCCATCAGTGAAGAGCGTCATACCATCGAGGATGTGCTGGAGCCGTACCTGATCCAGCAGGGTTACATCATGCGCACGCCACGGGGCCGAGTGGTGACGCGCCATGCCTACCTGCACTTTGGGCTAAACATTCCGTCACGATTGGGTGAGATGCCTGTGGTAGACGAATTCCTCGATGCAGTGGACGATTAAAAAGGCTTCGTGGGTCGATTTATTCAAGGTTTGTGCTGTCCTAGTGGCTGGCGTCGTCATTCAGTCACTGGAAATGTTTCAGAGAATGAAAAAACAGTTGCCCAGCCGGATTGGCAACCTGAGGAGTAAGCACTAGAGTATGCGCGCGCAAAATGGGGATCAGTCGTTCGCACATCGCTGTCGCGTTTATTACGAGGACACCGATGCTGGCGGCATCGTGTATTACGTCAATTACCTCAAGTTCATGGAGCGGGCTCGAACCGAGCGGCTACGGGAGCTGGGCTTTGCCCAATCCGAGCTGGCAGGGGAGGACCTGTTATTCGTCGTGCATTCCAGCGAGGCTCGCTATCACGCGCCGGCGCGATTGGACGACGAGTTACTGGTCAGCGCAGAAGTAATCGAATTGAACCGTGCCAGCCTGCGTTTCAAGCAGCAGGTCAGGCGGGCAACGGATGCAACGCTGCTCTGTGAGGGGCAGTTTCTGGTGGCGTGTGTGCGCACCAGCAGTTTGAAACCTCGGGCCATTCCCGAAACTCTACGTGCGGCCTTTGCCGCCGTGAGCGGCGCGGGTAAACAATCAAAGCAGGAGATTTAGCGTGGAACCTACCGTCGTCGACCATTCCTCCATGTGGAGCCTGGTCAGCAATGCCAGTGTTGTGGTTCAACTGGTCATGCTGACCCTGGTAGCCGCATCGGTTACCTCTTGGGTCATGATTTTTCAGCGCAGCAACCTGCTGCGTGCAGGTCGACGTGCCCTGGAGAGCTTTGAAGAGCGCTTCTGGTCGGGTATCGACCTGTCCAAGCTGTACCGTCAGGCCGGCAGCAACCCGGACCCGGACTCGGGCGTCGAACAGATCTTCCGCGCCGGCTTCAAGGAGTTCTCCCGCCTGCGCCAGCAACCGGGCGTTGACCCTGAAGCGGTAATGGAAGGCGTGGCCCGTGCCATGCGCGTTGCGATTTCCCGTGAAGAAGAGAAGCTGGAGCAGAGCCTGCCGTTCCTCGCCACTGTCGGCTCCGTGAGCCCCTACATCGGCTTGTTCGGTACCGTGTGGGGGATCATGAACTCCTTCCGCGGCCTGGCCCAGGCCCAGCAAGCGACCCTGGCCACCGTGGCCCCGGGTATCGCCGAAGCCCTGGTCGCCACCGCGATTGGCCTGTTTGCCGCTATCCCCGCAGTAATTGCCTACAACCGCTTTGCTGCCACCAGCGAAACGTTGATCGGTCGCTACTATACCTTCGCCGAAGAGTTCCAGGCGATCCTGCACCGTAAAGTGCACACCAGCGAAGAATAAGCAGGTAATTCCCAATGGCTTTAATCGCTCGAGCTCGCAAAAAGCGCAAGCCGGTCGCTGAGATGAACGTAGTGCCCTACATCGACGTGATGCTGGTGCTGCTGGTGATCTTCATGGTGACCGCGCCGATGCTCAACCAGGGCGTGAAGGTTGATCTGCCCAAGGTTTCCAGTGAAGCCCTGCCGCAAGACAACAACACTCAGGTCCTGACCATTTCGATCAAGGCTGACAAGACCTATTACTGGAACCTTGGCAGTGAAGTCGACACTCAGAAGCAGCAGGACAAGGCCCTGACCTTGCCCGCGATGACCGACGCGGTGACCAAGATCATTCGCTCCGGCAACGAAGGCGGCAAGCACACCCAAGTGTTCATCCGGGGCGACAAGTCTGTCGACTACGGCTCCGTCATGGGCGCCATGGGCGGGCTGCAGAAGGCCGGCGTCGGTAACGTTGGCTTGATTACCGAGGCGCCCTGATGCACCAACAGCGAGAGCCGTCCGCCTCGGAAAGCTTCTTCTGGCCTAGCGTCTGGGCGATTGCCCTGCACGTCCTGGTATTTGGCCTGCTGTTCGTCAGCTTTGCCATGACCCCGGACCTGCCGCCAGCCAAGCCGATCGTGCAGGCGACCCTGTATCAGCTGAAATCGAAAAGCCAGGCCACCACCCAGACCAATCAGAAGATTGCGGGTGAGGCCCAGAAGTCGGCTGCGCGCCAGACTGAAGTCGAGCAGATGGAACAGAAGAAGGTCGAGCAGGAAGCGGTGAAGGCTGCTGCGGAACAAAAGAAAGAAGAGGCGGCTCAAAAGGCCGAGGAATCGAAAAAGGCTGACGAAGCCAAGAAGGCCGACGAGGCGAAAAAGGCTGATGAAGCCAAGAAAGCCGAGAAAGCTGCCGAAGCGAAAAAGGCCGAAGAGAAACAATTGGCTGATATAGCCAAGAAGAAAGCCGAAGACGAAGCGAAAAAAGCTGCCGAAGAAGAGGCCAAGAAAAAGGCCGCTGAAGACGCCAAGAAAAAGATAGTCGAAGACGCGAAGAAGAAAGCCGCCGAAGACGCCAAGAAAAAAGCTGAAGCAGACGAGGCGAAGAAGAAAATCGCCGATGATGCGAAGAAGAAAGCTGCCGCCGATGCCACCAAGAAAAAGGCCCAGGAAGCAGCACGTAAATCCGCCGAAGAGAAAAAGGCCCAGGCCTTGGCAGATTTGCTTTCCGACACGCCGCAGCGTCAGCAAGCCTTGGCCGATGAACGTGGCGATGAAGTCGCGGGCAGTTTCGACGACCTGATCCGGGCACGGGCAGCAGAGGGCTGGACGCGTCCACCTTCGGCACGTAAGGGTATGACAGTAGTGCTGCAGATCGGCATGTTGCCGGACGGTACGGTGACTTCGGTCAGTGTGGCCAAGTCCAGTGGTGACGGTTCGTTCGACAGTTCGGCGGTTGCCGCGGTCAAGAACATTGGCCGGTTGACCGAGATGCAGGGAATGAAACCAAGCGACTTCGCTCCCTATCGTTCATTCAAGATGACATTCACACCTGAGGATCTAGCCTTGTGAGAAACCTTCTTCGAGGACTGCTTGTCGTTATTTGCTGTATGGCAGGCATAGCGGCGGCGGATGAAAAAAACATCCTGGTCACCAGCGGTAGCGATCGGGCCACCCCGATCGCGGTAGTACCGTTCGGCTGGCAGGGCGGCAGCATGCTGCCGGATGATATGGCCCAGATCGTCAGCGACGACCTGCGCAACTCCGGTTACTACGCGCCGATTCCGAAAGGCAACATGATCAGCCAGCCCACCCAGGCCAGCGAAGTCATCTTCCGTGACTGGAAAGCCGTTGGCGCCCAATACCTGATGGTCGGCAACATCGTTCCGGCGGGCGGTCGTCTGCAGATCCAGTACACGTTGTTCAACGTGGCCACTGAACAGCAGGTCATGACCGGCAGCGTTTCGGGTACTGCCGAGCAACTGCGGGACATGGCCCACTATATTTCGGACCAGTCGTTTGAAAAACTCACCGGTATCAAGGGGGCTTTCTCGACACGTCTGCTTTATGTAACGGCCGAGCGTTTCTCCGTAGACAACACGCGTTACACGCTGCAGCGTTCCGACTATGACGGCGCGCGCGCTGTGACCTTGCTGCAATCGCGTGAGCCAATCCTGTCGCCACGCTTCGCGCCAGACGGCAAGCGCATTGCCTACGTGTCCTTCGAACAGAAGCGTCCGCGCATCTTCGTCCAGCATATCGACACTGGCCGTCGTGAGCAGATCACCAATTTCGAAGGCCTCAACGGTGCGCCAGCCTGGTCGCCGGATGGTTCGCGCCTGGCATTCGTGCTGTCCAAGGACGGCAACCCGGATATCTATGTGATGAACATGGCTTCGCGCCAGATCTCTCGGGTAACCAGCGGTCCAGGTATCAATACCGAACCGTTCTGGGGTAAAGATGGTTCGACCATCTATTTCACCTCCGACCGCGGCGGCAAGCCACAAGTCTATAAAACAAGTGTTGGCGGTGGGGGCGCGGAACGTGTGACCTTTATTGGTAACTACAACGCCAACCCTAAGCTTTCGGCTGATGAAAAGACGTTGGTGATGATTCACCGTCAGGATGGTTTCACTAATTTCCGGGTTGCGGCCCAGGATTTGCAGCGCGGAACCGTAAAAATCCTCACAGATACCAACCTAGATGAGTCAGCCACTGTTGCGCCCAACGGCACCATGGTAATCTACGCCACCCGCCAGCAGGGCCGGGGAGTCTTGATGCTCGTGTCCATTAATGGACGCGTAAGGCTCCCGCTTCCTACCGCACAAGGCGAAGTCAGAGAACCATCCTGGTCCCCTTACCTGAACTGACGCGGCGCTACACGATTTGCTTAACACACTGGGGTTCATTAGGAGTTTCACGATGGAAATGCTGAAGTTTGGTAAGTTTGCTGCTCTGGCTCTGGCTCTGTCCGTAGCCGTTGGTTGCTCGTCTAAAGGCGGCGACAATGCCGGTGAAGGCGCAGCTGTTGATCCAAACGCTGGTTACGGCGCTAACACTGGTGCAGTTGACGGCTCCCTGAGCGAAGAAGCTGCTCTGCGCGCTATCACCACTTTCTACTTCGAATACGACAGTTCGGATCTGAAACCAGAAGCCATGCGCGCTCTGGACGTTCACGCGAAAGACCTGAAAGCTAACGGCGCTCGCGTTGTACTGGAAGGTAACACTGACGAACGTGGTACTCGTGAGTACAACATGGCACTGGGCGAGCGTCGTGCGAAAGCCGTTCAGCGTTACCTGGTACTGCAAGGTGTTGCTCCAGGCCAACTGGAACTGGTTTCCTACGGTAAAGAGCGTCCAGTTGCTACTGGCCACGACGAGCAGTCCTGGGCTCAAAACCGTCGCGTCGAACTGCGTAAGTAATTCGTCATGCGAACGTGCCGTCGTGCTCTGACTGTATTGGCTCTCAGCCTTGCACCGCTTGCGGTGTGGGCTGCGGTTCCTGTGGAAGATAGCAACTCAGGCTATAACAATAGCGGGAGCAGTTATCCGCCAGCAGGTTATGGCACGAACGGCGCCTATGCTGGGGGGGCGGCTACGTCCGCGCCCTCGGCACAGGGCGAACTGTTCAACCAGCTGCAACGCATGCAGGATCAACTGGCGCAGCAACAAGGTGCTATTGAAGTTCTGCAAAATCAAGTGAACCAGCTGAAGCAAGAAGGCCTGGAGCGTTACCAGGATCTTGATCGACGTATAGGAGCCGGCGTTACACCTGCCGCTACTCCTGATAATTCTTCTACCGGTGGCGCGCCAAGTGCGGCTGCCGGTGGTGCTGCGGCTGGGGCCGCAGCTGCCAGCCAAGCCCCTGCCGCCAGCAGCGAGCCGGGTGATCCAGCGAAAGAAAAGCTGTATTACGATGCAGCCTTCGACCTGATCAAAGCCAAGGACTTCGATAAAGCCAGTCAGGCATTTACCGCATTCCTGCGCAAATACCCGAACAGTCAGTACGCGGGCAATGCCCAATACTGGTTGGGCGAGGTTAACCTGGCAAAGGGTGATCTGCAGGGTGCCGGCCAAGCATTTGCCAAGGTCAGCCAGCTATACCCCAAGCACGCCAAGGTGCCGGATTCGCTGTACAAACTCGCTGACGTAGAGCGCCGCCTGGGTCATACCGACAAGGTCAAAGGCATTCTGCAGCAGGTAGTGGCCCAATATCCGGGAACGTCTGCTGCCCAGTTGGCCCAGCGGGACCTACAACGCTTGTAAGCGATGCCTCCCATTTAGAAGAAACCCGCGCTTGTCGCGGGTTTTTTCGTTAGAATCCACGCCCTTTTATGAAACACGCTTCCTGGGGTCTACGCGTTGGCGGGGTCTCTTGAGGTGCCTGACGGAGGCGGACAGCCTGTTTAGCTGTTACGCCCGTGGCGACTATGCAAGACACATTACGAATTACCGAAGTTTTTTACTCGTTGCAGGGTGAAACGCGGACGGCTGGCCTGCCTACAGTGTTTGTGCGTTTGACGGGCTGTCCTTTGCGTTGCCAATACTGTGACAGCGCCTACGCCTTCAGTGGCGGCACTGTGCGCACCCTTGACGACATCCTTGAGCAGGTTGCCGGTTACCGGCCGCGTTACGTCTGTGTGACGGGGGGCGAACCCCTGGCGCAACCCAATGCCATCCCGTTGCTCAAACAGTTGTGTGATGCCGGTTACGAGGTCTCCCTGGAAACCAGTGGCGCCCTGGACATCTCGGCGGTGGACCCGCGTGTGAGCCGAGTGGTCGATCTGAAGACACCTGGCTCCAAGGAAGCGCACCGCAATCGCTATGAGAACATCGAATTGCTGACGGCCAACGATCAGGTCAAGTTCGTTATCTGTTCCCGTGAAGATTACGACTGGGCGAACTCCAAGCTTATCCAATATGGCCTGGACCGTCGCGCGGGCGAGGTGCTGTACTCCCCAAGCCATCATGATCTGAATGCACGTGACCTGGCCGACTGGGTGGTGGCTGACAACCTGCCAGTGCGCCTGCAATTGCAACTGCATAAATATCTTTGGAACGACGAGCCGGGGCGCTGAAATGACTGAACAAACGATCGATCAAAAACGCGCTGTCATCTTGCTGTCCGGTGGCCTCGACTCCGCTACCGTAGTGGCGATGGCGCAGGCTGAGGGCTACACCTGTTACACCATGAGTTTCGACTATGGCCAGCGCCATCGCGCCGAGCTGAATGCCGCTGCCCGCGTAGCGCATGATATGGGCGTGGCCGAACACAAGGTTATCGGCCTGAATCTCAACGGGATCGGTGGCTCAGCCCTCACTGACAGCAGCATCGACGTGCCGGAAACCCCGGGGGAAGGCATCCCGGTGACATACGTCCCGGCACGCAACACCGTGTTCCTGTCCCTGGCCCTTGGCTGGGCGGAAGTGTTGAATGCCCGCGACATCTTTATCGGCGTCAATGCGGTGGATTATTCCGGCTACCCGGACTGCCGCCCAGAGTTCGTGGAGTCGTTCGAGCGCATGGCTAACCTGGCGACCAAGGCCGGTGTCGAAGGGCATGGCTTCCGTATCCTGGCGCCGCTGCAGAACCTCAGCAAAGCAGATATCGTGAAGGCCGGTGTAGGGCTGGGCGTCGATTATTCGCTGACTGTTTCCTGCTATCAGGCAGACAATGACGGCCGTGCTTGTGGGAAATGCGACAGCTGCCGACTGCGTGCCGAAGGCTTCCAAGCGGCCGGAATTGCGGACCCAACGCGTTATTTTTGATTTATTTAAAATAAGGTGTTGAATAATCCTTAGAAATCAGTATTATACGCGCCACCACACAGCGGGTCGTTAGCTCAGTTGGTAGAGCAGTTGGCTTTTAACCAATTGGTCGTAGGTTCGAATCCCACACGACCCACCATTTTTGGCGGTTTAGAAAATCCGGAAGGCCCACGCAAGTGAGGATTTCCGGGTTTTTTTTTGCCTGCGATTTGGTGGTATGCCATGCAATCGAGGCGAATCCCGGCCCGGTCTTTCACAGCCTGATTATTCTGTGGCACTGCGGCACGCGAGTGCAGTACAAACGTATCTGCAAGTCTATTCCCGACTGAGTCCCCCCCTGGCTCTGGAGCGATACAAACAAAACGGCCAGCTTCAGCAGGGCTGGAGCTGGCCATCAAAGCGATGCACCCCTCGGACTTGACCGGTGGTCGTCCGATTAGAAAATCGAGATCGGGTAATCCACGATCAGACGGGTTTCGTTGTAATCCCCTTCGGCCTGATCGGCGTTACCGCGGTGCCAGGCTTGACGCACTCGCATCGACAAGTCTTTCACTGGACCGGTCTGCACTACGTATTTGGCTTCGAAGTTGGTTTCGTGATGCTTGCCATCGGCACCATAACCATAGGCCTGGTACGCGCTGCCGACCGGCATGTGAGTGCCGTCGATATTGTCACCGTTCAGGTAGCGCGTCATAAAACTGAGCCCTGGTATGCCATAAGCCGCCATGTTCAGGTCGTAACGGGCCTGCCAGGACCTTTCGCCAGGGCCGTTAAAGTCAGAGTATTGAACCGAGTTGGCCAGGAAGATGGAGTCGGCCAGATCCCCCGACTTGTTATTACCCACGGCTATATAGTCAAACGGGGTGTTGCCGTGAACTTTCTGGAAGGCCAGTGTAACGGTGTGAGCACTCAGGAACGAGTATGCCGCTGCCAACGACCAGGTGGTGTTGTTAATGGCGCCGGCTTTAGCCTGGCCGGAATCGTTGGTGCGGTAGATATTGAAGTCCAGGTTCAATGATTGATCGGCAGTGAACGGGATCGTGTAGTTGGCATTGCCATAGTATTGATGCCAGACGTCTTTGAGGTCCGACGCAAACAAGCTCATGGAAAAATTATCAGTCAGCGCGTATTTACCGCCGAGGTAGTCGATGCTCTTGGCCGGTATGTTTGCGTAACCGGCATACAGTTCATGGCTATTGTTGGTGGTGGTCGGACCGTTACTGGCGGTGAAGTGCCCGGCGTCGAGGTTCAGCCCTTCAATTTCGCTGCTCAGCAGGTTGAAACCGGTCGCCGTTTGAGGTGTGGCGCGAGTACCTGCAGTGGCCAGGACGGGGTTGTTTGGCTGCAAGTTGCCGTAATGCAGTTCCGTCTTGGAGAACCGGGCCTTGATCGACGCGCCTGCGCTGCTGAAATCATTCTCCGGCCGGCCGTTGTTGTCGACCGGCAAGTTGCCGGATCCCGCATTGCCTTTGCCACCGTCCAGCTTCACCCCCCAGTATCCTTAGGCATCTACACCAAAGCCGACGGTGCCTTGGGTGAATCCGGAAGTGAAGTTGCCTTGTACCACTTGCAACCAGTCCTGTTTATCGCCTGCCGAATTTTTACCGTCACGATCAAAATAAAAGTTGCGAAGTAGTAGGTTCAGACTGCTGCCTTCAACAAATCCCTTGGCAGTCGCCTGGTCGTCCACACCAGCAGCTGATGCGAGTTGACTAACACCTAGTGAGACTGTCAGCGCCATCCAATTACACTTTGAAGACATTTTTCGTTCCCCAGTTTTTAATAGAACTGCCTCGCATTTTCAATGCACAGCCAGCAGGATATCTCCTGAAGTCAGGCGGTCAGAAGCGAACAGTCATAAGTCGATGGCAGATAAGAAGAAAGCTTTACGTCGCAGTCCATTGACTGCGCACAGTGATACACCGTTTTATAACGGTTTATTTTTAATATAGGGCAGGCCCTAAGGTGGAAAACTTATAACACTTTTCCGCCGAAATAATGATCACGCTTTTCGTGAAAGTAATTATCCATTTCTGTAACAATTGAGCTTACACAAGCCGATGCTCAAGCACGCCTAGAGACTGGGATAGCGCACACCAAACCGCCCCCTTGCTGCTCCGCGAGGGTCATGTCGGTACGGCAAAACGCCAATTCGATTATTTTTTGCTCAGCCCGCCGCTGAGGCGGCTCATGACGACCTTTTGCAACAGCAAGGCCAGCGTCTCGGTCGAGTAGGGTTTTTGCAGCAGCACAAAGCGCTTGGCTTCTTCCTGGGCGATGCGCGCGTATTCGTCGTTGTAACCCGTGGTAAGTACCACGGGAAGCCACGGGTAGAGCGCTTCGATTGCGTCGAGCAGTTCCAGGCCGCTCATGCCGGGCATGGAAATGTCGGAGAACACCACCTGGAAGCTTTCCGGGTTCGGCGCCAATGCTTCCAGCGCGCTATTTGCGTCCGGCACCCACAACACATGAAAACCCATCTGCTCCAACGTCTGCGAGGTGTAGAGGCCGACATCGGCGTTGTCCTCGACCATCAGTACGCACAGGTTCGAAACAATCGGTGTGCTGTGGCTATCCTGGAGGGCTGGCGTCACACCGGCCTCGACCTTGGGCAGATACAGAATGAATTGGCTGCCTTTGCCGCATTCGCTCTGCACCAGAATCTCGCCGCCTGACTGCTTGGCGAAACCATACACTTGCGACAAACCCAACCCGGTGCCTTGGCCGATGCCCTTGGTGGTGTAGAAGGGTTCAAAGATGGCGTCGAGCTTCTCCGGTGCGATGCCCGAGCCACTGTCGCTCAACTCGATGGTCACGTAGTCAGCGATTCGTAGCGGATGGGCGCGCACGGACGGCAGCCATGTAGCCGTCGCCACCGTGATTGTCAACTGGCCACTACCGGCCATGGCATCCCGCGCGTTAACCACCATATTCGCCAGGGCGGTATCGAATTGACTCTCGTCCGCGTTGATAAAGCAGGCCTGATCCGGCACTTCGATGGTGACCTTGATCCGTGAGCCGGTCAGGCTGTCCATCATCTCACCCACCCGCAACACGCTGTCACCGACGTTGAAGACCTCCGGGTGCAGAGCCTGGCGCCGAGCGAATGTCAGCAACTGGGCGGTCAGGCGTGCGGCACGGTCCACGGTGCTGGCGATGGCTTCCACGTACTTGATGCGCCGCTCTTCGCTCAGGGACGGGGTCTTGAGCAAGTCGGCGCAGGATTTGATCACCGTCAGCAGGTTATTGAAATCGTGTGCGACACCGCCGGTGAGTTGGCCGATGGCTTCCAGTTTCTGCGATTGGTGCAAGGCGTCTTCCGACAGACGCAATGCGTCCTTGGCTTCTTCTTCGGCCTGGATATCCCGGCCCACCGCATGGATGTAGTCGCTGTCGGGCACGGCGGTCCAGGCGATCATGCGGTAGCTGCCATCTTGGTGACGGTAACGGTTCTTGAAGTTAGGGAAGTTCTTGCCGTCTCCCAGGCGGCTGACTGCCGATGAGGAGTCGGCCAGGTCGTCCGGGTGTACCAGGGCCAACAGTTGGCTACCTACCAGCTCGTGTTCGGCGTGACCAAGCATGCGTGTCCAGGCTGGGTTGACGGCAGAGATCACGCCGTCGAGTTGGGCTACCAGCATTAGGTCCGGAGACAGGCGCCAGATGCGGTCACGGTCGCGGGTGCGCTCCACCACCCGTTGTTCCAGGGATTCGTTGAGCTTGTGCAAGGCGTCTTCGGCTTCATGCAGGGCTGTGATGTCGCGGGATACGCAGAGGATCTGTTCGGGCTGGCCATTACTGCCGAGGATCGGGCTGACCTGCACATGCCACCATTTCAGGTTGCCGGCCAAGGTCTCGGCGGGGCCGATAAAGCTGGCGCTCTCACCGTTTTTGGCGGCCTGCACGGCGGCTTTGGCATCGAGGTGGCCCTGATTTTTCCAGAAGTCCGGCCAGAGGCAGCCGCGGATGACGTTGAAGTCACTGACTTCCATGATTTTCTGACCACCTTCGCTCATGAAGGTGAGGCGGTCATCGAGGTCGAGTAGGTTGATGCAATCGTTGGTACTGGCCAGCACGTGCTGGATGAACGCTTCGTTTTGGCCCAGGCCGGAGGCGGTCATCCCGCTGGCCTCAGAGCCCATCCCGACGGTGCTATTCATTTGAGTTTTGCCGAGGGGATTAAATGGCCTCCATCATGTCATTAAGATATGTGTCCCACCAGCAACTTCCTGAGCGCTGCATTGCAGAGACAGTTTGTTGTGTGGCTCTTTGCCATGTATTTCGACGGCAATGCTTTTAATCGTGGCGTGTCTTGGTTAGATTGAAGGCTAATCAGCTTTTAAGACACGGACTGTCATGACTACGCTAATGCCGATCATCGCTAGCAATCCTCTCATTGTTAGTGCTACCGCCACATCGCCCACCGCGTTGGCGAACACTGTCGATGTCTCACCGGTTCGACCTGCTTCGGTGGTCAGTCTCGGCAATCCGCCTGCCGATGTCGTTGATATCTACTCCCGAGACGGGCAGATGCCGGGCCAGGAAAGTGTACGTGCCTGGGAAAATAGCAGTCAGGACGCAGTCACCAAGATCATAAACACCCGCTTTAACTCGATCTCCACAGCCAGTCGCTACAGCGGCTTGGGAGCGGCGTTGGTGGCGCAATTCACCCAGGGTGGCGGTGCGGGCATTTCACAGTCCGTGCTCAACACCACGGCTGACCGGGCCGGGGACGCCAGCGCACTCAAGACCGACCAGGCCGTGCTGCACAATGAGGCCGAGAACCAGGTCAACCTCAGCATCAAGACCGCCAGCGGCAAGACCGTCACCTTCAGCCTGTCCAGCCAGAAAGATGGGCTTGGCGTGCAGGCTACGGTCGAGGGGGGTGATTTGACTGCTGACGAGCTCAAGGCCGTCGGTCAACTGGGCAGTGCGTTCCAAGCCTCGGTCGATGGGCTCACCGCCGTGCCACCAAAACTCGACCTGAGCCAATTGACGCAGTTCGATTCAAAGGTGCTGGCGTCCGTAGACCTTAATGCCAAGGTGACGTCCCAGGGGAGTGATGACCTGACGCTGGCCTTTCATGCCGACAGCCAGAGCCGCACGACACGCATGAGTGGCCCGGCGGGTAGTATTGACCTGGCGGTGGACCTGAAAAACCCTGCGATCCTCGGCGATGCCAAATAGCAGGCCAACGCGCTGAAAACCTACCTCGCCCAGTTCGACCGAGTGGAAAAGCGAGGGAGTGCCAACGCCGACTTGATGGCGATGTTCAAAGACGCGTTCAGCGCCATGAACAGTAACTACCCGCAAAGCGCTGCCGTCGATGCCTTGAGCAACAATCCGAGCGACAAAGGCCTGCTGACCGGCCTGGCCGACTTCAAAGCATCCATCAAGCAGGCCGTAGACAGTTCCAACTCGATGCGCCCTTCAGAGGTCGACAGTTTTTCCTACAATGTCTCGCAGAAAACCCAGGTCAACGGTCGCAGCAGCGCGGATCGCAGCGTAACCCAGAACCAGCAATCGGTGCTGTCGGCGAGCTTCCACAAAGGCCTTGATGGTGGGAAACCGCCGGTGTTCGATGGCAGTCGCGAATCGCAGAATTATCTGTATGTGCAAGTGCAGGACAGGGCCAGCAGCACCGCGAGCTTCGCCTATAAAGACGGCCAACTGACCCGTGCTTCCGTCACGCAGGCGGCTTCCCAGAATACCCACACGCAAAAGTATGTGATGGCCAACCTGGTAGAAGACACCGTGGTGCCGAAGGACGGTTCATCCAAGCGCGACTACCTGGCGCTGCTCGAACATGCGGGCAGGGAAAGCAAAAAATCCAAGGATGTGCTGGAGCAGTCGATGTTGAAGGATGCATTGACGAAGATGCAGGATTCAGTCCTGTTGCAGGATGATCCAGATGCACTGATGCGCTGAGGGTCATGCTGGTCAATGCGGGAAGGCCCAGTGATGAGCCTTCCCGTTTTTTTGCCCGACAGACGCGTCGCGCCGTGCCAGATTAGGCTTTTGAATCCATTCGATATTCTGTAGCCTTGCGCAGCTTCACCTTAACCCGTGCTTGATGACATCATCACTTCGTCCGGCGGCGCCCGAAGGGCTCCAGAGCCGGTGGTACACTCGACTTTCGCGCAACGGCGCCTGCAGGTCTTGCGAACATGACGCAAATTTCCGAACGCCTACTGGTTCAAGCCCACCTCGATGCCAAGCAGCCCAAGGTCCTCAGTGCCGAGGAAGAGGCTAGCCTGCGTACCGCCATCGCGGCCGAGCTCAAAGCTCAGGACGCGGTGCTGGTCGCCCACTTTTACTGCGACCCGGTGATTCAGGCCCTGGCCGAAGAAACCGGCGGCTGTGTCTCCGACTCCCTGGAAATGGCGCGCTTCGGCGCCGCCCACCCGGCCAAGACCGTGCTGGTCGCCGGGGTACGTTTCATGGGCGAGACCGCCAAAATCCTCACCCCCGAAAAACGCATCCTGATGCCGACGCTGGAAGCCACGTGCTCCCTGGACCTGGGTTGCCCGGTGGAGGAGTTTTCGGCGTTCTGCGATCAGCACCCCGAGCGCACAGTGGTGGTGTATGCCAACACCTCGGCGGCGGTCAAAGCCCGTGCCGATTGGGTGGTGACCTCCAGCTGCGCGCTGGAAATCGTCGAAAGCCTGATGGACAACGGCGAGACCATTATCTGGGGCCCGGACAAGCACCTGGGCACTTACATCCAGCGCCAGACCGGTGCGGACATGCTGTTGTGGGACGGTGCCTGCATCGTCCACGAAGAGTTCAAGTCCAAACAACTGGAAGACATGAAGGCGCTGTACCCGGATGCCGCGATCCTGGTGCACCCGGAATCGCCGACCTCGGTGATCGAACTGGCGGACGCCGTGGGCTCCACCAGCCAACTGATCGCCGCGGCGCAACGTTTGCCGAACAAGACCTTTATCGTGGCGACCGACCGCGGCATCTTCTACAAGATGCAGCAGCTATGCCCGGACAAGGTCTTCGTCGAAGCGCCTACTGCCGGTAACGGCGCGGCGTGCCGCAGTTGCGCACACTGCCCATGGATGGCGATGAATACGCTGGAGCGCACCCTGCAGTGTCTGCGTGAGGGTAGCAACGAGATCTTCGTCGAGCCTTCGGTGATCCCGCAGGCTGTGCGCCCGCTCAAGCGCATGCTGGACTTCACCCAGGCTGCGCGCCTGAAACAGGCCGGCAACGCATAGTCGAACGCGGATCAACATGTGGGAGGGAGCGAGCTCCCTCCCACATGTTGATCCGCACAAGCAGGGCGTTATTTTTTTTGCTTCGGAACCCGCACCAACTGCGTGTCGGAATAAATGTCATGCCAACTGCGTTTACGCTTGTCGAACAACGACCAGATAAACCCCAGCCCCACACACAGCCACGACGCAATCGACACGACGAAGCGCAACAGCGCCTGCCACAGACTGATGCGCGAGCCGTCGGCGTTCTGCACGCGCACGCCCCACACCTGCATGCCCAGGGTCTGCCCGGAATGGGTCCAGAACTTGGCGAAGAAACCAAACAGCACGAACAGCAGAATGGTCGACAGCAACGGGTCGCCGTCCAGCGCGCCTGATTCGGTGAGGGTGCGCATCTTGGCTTCGCCGACGAACGCGATCCATACCAGTTTGTAGAGGAACGCGGTGACGATCAGCAGGGCCGTGCACAACAGGAAATCATAAAACATCGCTGCCAGGCGACGGCCCAAGCCAACGGCGGGGAATTCGCCTTGGGGGCTCAGCAGGTTCTTCGGCATGGCAGGTCTCTCGGCTGGAAAAAAGCCATTTTACGTAATAACGGCCATAAAAAAGCCTCTGATGTCACCACCAGAGGCTTTTTGTCGCAGGGAGTGATCAGCTTTCGGCGATCACTTCATCCGCTTGCAGACCTTTTTGGCCTTGTACCGAAACGAAGGTCACTTTCTGACCTTCCTTGAGGCTCTTGAAGCCGTTGCCCTGAATAGCGCGGAAATGCACGAACAGATCCGGACCGCTTTCTGGAGTGATAAAACCAAACCCTTTCTCGTCGTTAAACCACTTGACGGTACCGCTCTGACGTTCAGCCATTTTCTTATTTCCTTGACGCTAAAAATGAATGACAGCCCCTTTCGCATGAAAGAGTACTGGGCTGGGTTGCAGGAAAGTAAGAGACGTCGAACGGGTGTAGCAAACTTTGGCTACTGCCCAGGTCCAGGTTCCAAGCGACCCATGCAAACACAGTGGGCAAACTCTACGCCAACTAATGGAGAAAAAACAAGCCCCGGAAAATGCCCTGGTTTTGCTGGGCGGTATGACACTTGGGTCAACAATTTGAAGATCACTTATTCGATAGACTTGATCACTTGTTATAGGTATATCCCGATAAAAATGACTATCGTCGTTGCACTGTTTTATGGCGGTTGCGTTACAGATTAGTGCACGTTAACGCAACCGCGTTACTTATAGGAACAGTCAATCAGCCACGGTAGTAACGTTGTGGCACGAATGGCATTTTACTTACACGAAGTGCCACTTTTTTCCCACGCACCAACGCAGAGACTGGGGTGTCCAGCGCGGTGAACGCGCTGTCCAGGTAACCCATGGCCAGCGGACCACCCAGGCTCGGGCCGAAGCCGCCGCTGCAGACACGGCCGATCACGGTGCCGTGCTCGTCGACAATCTCTGCGCCTTCACGCACCGGTGTGCGTTCCTGGGGCAGCAGGCCAACGCGCTTGCGGCTCACACCCGCTTGTTGCTGGGCGAAGATGCGCTCTGCGCCAGGAAAACCGCCGGCACGTGCACCGTCGGCGCGACGGGCCTTGGAGATCGCCCACAGCAGGCTGGCTTCGATCGGGGTGGTGTCGGTGTTCATGTCGTGGCCATACAGGCACAGGCCGGCTTCCAGGCGCAGCGAGTCGCGGGCGCCCAGGCCGATGGCTTGCACTTCGGACTCGGCCAGCAGGCTGCGGGCCAGCGTCTCGGCGCTGGCGGCGGGCACGGAAATCTCAAAGCCGTCTTCACCGGTGTAGCCGGAGCGGCTGACGTAGCAGTCCACACCCAGCAGGCGCAGGGCGGCGAACTGCATGAACGTCATTCGGGTGACTTCCGGGGCCAGGCGCGCCAGCACCTTGACGGCCGCCGGGCCTTGCAGGGCCAGCAGCGCGCGTTCTTCGAACAGCGGCTCGACGGTGCACTGCTCGCCGATGCGCGCGCGCAGGTGTGCCAGGTCCTGGTCCTTGCAGGCGGCGTTGACCACCAGGAACAGCTCGTCGTTGCCCAGGTTGGCCACCATCAGGTCGTCGAGAATGCCGCCCTGGTCATTGGTGAACATCGCATAGCGCTGCATGCCCACCGGCAGGTCGATGATGTCGACCGGCACCAGGGTTTCCAGGGCCTTGGCGGCATTGGCGCCGGTCAGGCGGATCTGGCCCATGTGGGACACGTCGAACAGCCCGGCCTGTTCACGGGTGTGCAGGTGTTCCTTCATCACGCCCAAGGGGTATTGCACCGGCATGTCGTAGCCGGCGAAGGGCACCATGCGCGCGCCGAGTTCGATATGCAGTGCGTGCAACGGGGTTTTCAACAGGGTTTCGGTGGACATATTCAGCTCCTGAAAAACGTGCGGACGCGCTTCTAAGCGTCAGCACTCGATAATGTTGACCGCCAAACCGCCACGGGCGGTTTCCTTGTATTTGCTTTTCATGTCGGCGCCGGTCTGGCGCATGGTGCGGATGACTTTGTCGAGGGACACGAAGTGCTGCCCGTCGCCGCGCAAGGCCATGCGCACCGCATTGATCGCCTTGACCGAGCCCATGGCATTGCGCTCGATGCACGGCACCTGCACCAGGCCGCCAATTGGGTCGCAGGTCAGGCCGAGGTTGTGTTCCATGCCGATCTCGGCGGCGTTTTCCACCTGGGAAACCGTACCGCCCAACACTTCGCACAATGCCCCGGCGGCCATGGAGCAGGCCACGCCGACCTCGCCCTGGCAGCCGACTTCGGCGCCGGAGATCGAGGCGTTTTCCTTGTACAGAATCCCGATGGCGGCAGCGGTGAGCAGAAAGCGCACCACGCCGTCCTCGCTCGCGCCGGGGATAAAGCGCATGTAGTAATGCAGCACCGCCGGCACAATCCCGGCGGCACCGTTGGTGGGCGCCGTGACTACGCGCCCGCCGTTGGCGTTTTCTTCGTTGACCGCCAGCGCGTACAGGTTGACCCAATCGAGTACCGACAACGGGTCGCGCAGGGCCGATTCCGGGTTCTTGCACAGTTGGCGGTGCAGGGCGGCGGCACGTCGCTTGACCTTCAAGCCGCCGGGCAAGATCCCTTCATTGCGACAGCCAGCGGCCACACAGTCCTGCATCACCTGCCAGATCTTCAGCAGGCCATTGCGGGTTTCGGCTTCGGGGCGCCAGGCACTTTCGTTGGTCAGCATCACCTGGCTGATGGACAGCCCATAGGTGGCGCAATGACTGAGCAAGTCCTTGGCGCTCTTGAACGGGAAGGTCAGGGGCGTGGCGTCTTCGACGATCCGGTCGGCGCCGGCAGCGTCTTCGTCCACCACAAAACCGCCGCCCACCGAGTAGTACTCGCGGCTGCGGATCTGGATGCCGGCGGCGTCAAAGGCACGAAAGATCATGCCGTTGGGATGGTAGGCGAGGGGTTTGCGAATCATCGCCAGGTGTTCTTTCTCGTTGAACGCAATGCTGTGTTCGCCGAGCAGGTTCAAACGACCGTCGCTGCGCATCTGTGCCAGGCGCGCGGCGATGGTTTCAGTGTTCACGGTGTCCGGGTGTTCGCCTTCCAGGCCGAGCAACACGGCCTTGTCGCTGCCGTGGCCTTTGCCGGTGGCACCGAGGGATCCGTAGAGTTCCACCTTGATGCCGCAGGTGGCGCTCAGCAGGTTGTCGCGCTTGAGGCCCTCGACGAATCGAGCGGCTGCACGCATGGGGCCGACGGTGTGGGAACTGGAGGGGCCGATGCCAATCTTGAACAGGTCGAACACGCTAAGGGACATGGTTGTTCTCCGGTTTCTTATTATCTATCGGATGTGCCCGATCAAAGTGTGGGAGGGGGCTTGCTCCCGATGACGGAGTGTCAGTTGATAAATCTGGTGACTGACACACCGCTATCGGGAGCAAGCCCCCTCCCACATGTTGGACCGCGTTCAAACCATCAGGTTATGCGTAGCTTTCGATCGACGGGCAGGCGCACACGAGGTTGCGATCGCCGAACACGTTGTCGACCCGGCCAACCGGCGGCCAGTATTTGCCGTCGATCAACGACGCGACCGGGTACACCGCCTGTTCGCGGCTGTACGGATGGCTCCATTCGCCCACCAGTTCGGCGGCGGTGTGCGGTGCGTTCTTCAGCGGGTTGTCGTCCTTGTCCAAGGTGCCGTTTTCCACCGCGCGGATTTCTTCGCGGATGGCGATCATCGCGTCGCAGAAGCGGTCCAGTTCTTCCCTGGATTCGCTTTCGGTCGGCTCGATCATCAAGGTGCCGGCCACCGGGAACGACATGGTTGGTGCGTGGAAACCGAAGTCGATCAGGCGCTTGGCCACGTCATCGACGCTGATGCCGCTGCTGTCCTTCAGTGGGCGCAAGTCGAGGATGCATTCATGCGCCACCAGGCCGTTGCTGCCGGTGTAGAGCACCGGGTAGTGCTCTTCGAGGCGACGGGAAATGTAGTTGGCATTCAGGATCGCCAACTGCGAGGCACGCTTGAGACCTGCGCCGCCCATCATGCTGATGTACATCCAGGTGATCGGCAGGATGCTTGCGCTGCCGAACGGCGCCGCGCACACCGCGCCTTCCTTGCGGGCCATGGCTGCGTGACCCGGCAGGAACGGCGTGAGGTGGGACTTGACGCCGATCGGGCCGACACCCGGGCCGCCGCCGCCGTGGGGGATGCAGAAGGTCTTGTGCAGGTTCAGGTGGGACACGTCGCCGCCGAACTTGCCCGGCGCGCAGAGGCCGACCATGGCGTTCATGTTGGCGCCGTCGATGTACACCTGGCCGCCGTTGTCGTGAACGATCCCGCAGATTTCGCGGATACCTTCTTCGAACACGCCGTGGGTGGACGGGTAGGTGATCATCAGCGCCGCCAAGTGGTCGCGGTGCTCGACGGCCTTGGCGCGCAGGTCTTCGATGTCGACGTTGCCACGGGCGTCGCAGGCGGTCACCACCACGCGCATGCCGGCCATGTTGGCGGTAGCGGGGTTGGTGCCATGAGCCGACGAGGGGATCAGGCAGATGTCGCGGCGTTCATCGCCACGGCTCTGGTGATAGGCGCGAATCGCCAACAGGCCCGCGTACTCGCCCTGGGAACCGGCGTTCGGTTGCAGCGAGATCGCGTCATAGCCGGTGGCCGCGCAGAGCATGGCTTCCAGCTCGGTGGTCAGTTGCAGGTAGCCGGCGCTTTGTTCGGCCGGGGCGAACGGGTGCAGGGCACCGAATTCGGCCCAGGTCACCGGGATCATTTCGCTGGCGGCGTTGAGCTTCATGGTGCAGGAGCCCAGCGGGATCATGGTGCGGTCCAGCGCCAGGTCCTTGTCGGCCAGCTTGCGCAGGTAGCGCATCAGCTCGGTTTCCGAGTGATAACGGTTGAACACCGGGTGGCTGAGGATCGGCGACTGGCGCAGCAGCGCGGTCGGCAGGCGGCCTTCGACCTTGGCGGCGAAGTCCGGCAGGGCTTTACCGTCGGCGAACAGCGCCCACAAGGTTTCGATATCGGCCTGGGTGGTGGTTTCGTCGACCGACAGGCCAACGCGCTCGGCGTCCACCACCCGCAGGTTGATGCGTTGGGCATGGGCCTTGTCATGCAGGGTGGCGGTGTGGGCGCCGGTGTTGAGGGTCAGGGTGTCGAAGAAGTGTTCTTGCTCGACCTTCAGGCCCAGGGCGTTCAAGCCGTTGGCCAGGATCGCGGTCAACTGGTGAATGCGCTTGGCAATCTGGGTCAGGCCTTTGGGGCCGTGGTACACGGCGTACATGCTGGCGATGTTGGCGAGCAGGACCTGGGCGGTGCAGATGTTGCTCGTGGCTTTCTCGCGGCGGATATGTTGCTCGCGGGTCTGCATGGCCAGGCGCAGGGCCGGCTTGCCGAAGCGGTCGACGGAAACACCGACCAAGCGGCCCGGCATGTCGCGCTTGAACGCATCCTTGGTGGAGAAGTACGCCGCGTGCGGGCCGCCGAAACCCAGCGGGACGCCGAAGCGTTGCGCGCTGCCGATGGCCACGTCGGCGCCGAACTCACCGGGCGGGGTCAGCACGGTCAGGGCCAGCAGGTCGGCGGCCACGGCCACCAGGGCGTTGGCGGCGTGGAAGCGTTCGGTCAGCTCGCGATAGTCGAACACGTCGCCGTTGCTGGCCGGGTATTGCAGCAGGGCGCCGAAGAACGGGCTGACGTCGCTCAGTTCGCGCTCATCGCCGACCACCACGTCGATGCCCAAAGGCTCGGCACGGGTGCGCAGCACGTCGAGGGTTTGCGGGTGGCTGTGGATCGAGGCGAAGAAGGCCTGGCTGCCTTTGTTCTTGCTCAGGCGCTTGCAGAAGGTCATGGCTTCGGCGGCGGCGGTGGCTTCATCCAGCAGCGAGGCGTTGGCGATCGGCAGGCCGGTGAGGTCGCTGATCAGGGTCTGGAAGTTCAGCAGCGCTTCCAGGCGGCCCTGGGAAATCTCCGGCTGGTACGGCGTGTAGGCGGTGTACCAGGCCGGATTTTCGAGGAGGTTGCGCAGGATCGGCGACGGCGTGTGGCAGTTGTAGTAGCCCTGGCCGATGTAGGTCTTGAACAGTTGGTTCTGGCTGGCGATGGCCTTGATCCGGGCCAGGGCCTCGGCTTCGCTCAGGCCGTCTTCCAGGCCGAGCACGCTGGTGCCCTTGATGCTTTCCGGGATCACGCTGGCGCTGAGCGCTTCCAGGGAATCGAAGCCGAGGCGGGCGAGCATCTGTTGCTCGTCGTCCTGGCGCGGGCCGATGTGGCGGGTGATGAATTCGTTGGCGGTGCTGAGATTGACGGTCATGGTGCGTTCCTCAGGCTTCAGCGTTGGCTTTGATCAGGCGGTCGTACGCATCCTGATCCAACAGCTTAGTCAGTGCCTCGGCGTCAGCCGGTTTAAAGCGGAAGAACCAGCCTTGGCCCATCGGGTCTTCGTTGACCAGTTGCGGGCTGCCTTCCAGCTCGGCGTTCACTTCGATGACTTCACCGTCCAGAGGCATGTACACGCCGCTGGCGGCCTTGACCGATTCCACGGTGGACGCTTCGGCGCCCTTGTCATAGGCCTGCAACTCCGGCAGTTGCACGAAAACCACATCCCCCAGCGCGTCCTGCGCGAAAGCGGTGATGCCTACGGTGACGCTGCCATCGGCTTCGGCACGCAGCCATTCGTGATCTTCAGTGAAACGCAACTCGCTCATGGAAACTCCTCAGGACCAGATTCATCTGGTGGGCGGGATGGGAATAATGGGGTGTTGCGTAGCAATATCGCGGCCAATGTTTTTAATTCGTTATAAATCAATGCGTTATGAAAATCTGCCATAGGCTTATGCCGTTTGGCTGTAGCGATTTCGCTACAGTTGGGCCGCTGAAAAAAAGCCTATGTGGATCAAAGCCTTGCATGGCGCGCAAAAAACAGGGTTGTAGCGATATCGTTACGCTGTAGCGCTTTCAGTACGGGTTAAGGTCGCTTTCGGCGGTCCGGTGGACGATCTATCTACCGCTTTGCACTGCGACCGGCGTTTTAACGTGTCCGCCTCTCGTTTTCAGGATGTGTTCCATGAGTGCTTCAACCGCCATTCCCCCGGAAATTTCCCAGGCCCGCCGGTCCCGCGATTATTTATCCGGCGTGTTTGCCCAGCGCCCGAGCCTGACCCAAGTGACCCAGGCCATGCTCCAGGCCTGGATCGATGACGAATTTGTCGGTTGCCGTCTGCAGGCCAGTCACATCTGGATCGGGGTGAAACCAGCAATGTCAGGCGGCACGGCCTATACGCAGTTGATCGCCTTGAGTGATGCGTTGATCCAGCGTTGCATGAGCGGCGAGGCGCTGAACTACACGCCAGGCCATCACCAGTTGTTGCGCCAAACGGGGCCGCAGGTTTTCGAACCGGTGACCGCAGTCGTCAGCGTGGACGACATCGAGTTGATGCTCAATACGCTGGCGCCCGACGTGCCCGCAGGGTTTGCCCGGCGGCTGGTGGCCTACTGGAACGCGCGAGTGTCGGACGGTGCTTCCCACAGCCGCTGGAACGCCGTGGGCAATCAGTTGCGCGCGTGCCTGCTGGCGGCGCGGCAGAATCCGTCGCTGACAGCGGCGCAAGCACGAGGGCTGCTGGGGCTGGGGGACGAACAGACGCAGCAACTGTGGGCGCAGCGGGTGGACCGCGAAGCCTTGGGCGCACCCGATGTGCTGCGTATCTATCAGGTCTATGCGGTCCAGGGGGAAGGCGTGGGGGAGTGGTTGCCGCTGTTGGTCCTGCAGCGTCGGGTCCAGGGGCAACTCGTCAGCCTGGTCTACGTCCCGGTGATAAACCTGCTGAGGCTCGATAGCCTCGACACCCTGGGCAACCTGCTGCCCCGCTACATGAGCGATTACCGGCCAGGCGTGCCCGTCCACTGGGTGCTTCGCGAGCCCGACGGCGACGTCTTCGATACGCTGGCCCAGACCTTGCTCGAGCGGCAACTGCGCAACCTGTCCCGGATCGACTGGTCGGCACTGCCCGAGGTCGAAAGCTACGAACACCTGTTCGCCACCCTCACGTCGCCACTGGCGTGGTTCGACCCCGATAGCCTCCAGCAGCCCCACGAAGAACAACTGCCGGTGTGGTTGCAGGGGGCGGGGAGTGCCGACCGTCTGTTCTACGGTCGGTGGCTCGAGCGCCTGCAACGGTTGCAACGGAGCACCGGCGGTGCTTCGTTTCTGGACGGTCTTGACCCGATCGATGTGTATGCGCGCAAGGCCCTGCAACGCCAACTGCAGCTGGACCATCCGAGGGAACCCGCCCTTGACCCCGACGACTTTGTGCTGACCTTCGAACGCACCCAGGGTGCTACCGTCGGCTGGACGCAATGCTCTGCCAAGACCTTGACCCAATGGTCGCTGGAAAACCCCTTCGCCACCGCCTATGCCAGCGTGCAGATCAGCCATTCGACCAGGCCCGGCAGCGTGCCCGGCTGGCTGACGTCTGCCTACCTCAAGCGCCTGATCGAATGCGTGGATGTGGGCCGCCGCTACCCGCAACTGCTCGACCGTGCGTTGATAACGGACCCGACGGAATCGGCACGACGGCGTCGATTGTTTGTGGATCAGATGGCACTCCAGTTGCCGATGCGGGCCCTTGAAAACAGTCTTCGCCAGTGCCACGGGTTTACCCGCTCGGGAGCCAGGGTGGTGCACGCGTTGTTGCAGCGCGATCCGCCACAGCGGGTGGTCGACGGCGAGGTGATTGTGGCCCGGCCCCTGGCGTTCCTGACCCATGCTGGCGGGCGTGCCCATCGGGCCGCCAACCTGTTTGTGATCGGGCCCCGCGACAACAGCGGGCTGCCCCATATTCTTTATCGGCCGGATCAACGCGAAGCGCTCCTGCAGCAATTTCCCAGTCGCCAGGCGCTGCTCGACGAAATAGCGCGTCCGGGCGAGCTGCAAACCCTGGTACTGCAACGGTTACCGGACAGCAGCCGGGCCTTGTTCGGCAACGGCGGTTTCCTGCGCCCCCATGTGCAGCGTTTCCTGCAGGGCGATGAATACGATGAACAGCCGGTCTCAGGCCCGGCGCTGCTCAGTGACGAGCCGGTGCCAGGTGAGTTCCTGGCGGCGGTGTTCGACGACAATGCGAAAAGCCTGTGGCAACTGGCGGTCAAACAGTCGGCGTCCAACGAGGCGCTGCGCTGGACCGTGTTCAAGAATGATCTGTGGCAAGTGTTCACGGCGCTGTTACCCATGATCAGGGGGCCGGTGGCGGTGGCTGGCTGGCTGTTTCAGACGCTTGCTACCTTCCGCGCAGTCCTGGCATTACCGGCAGAGGCCAGTCGGGAAGCGTCTGCCGAGGCGACCGCCGAACTGATCGGCAGCCTGGCCGGCCTGCTCATGAGCCCCGTGGTCCGACTGGATGAGCGTTTACGCCTGAGCGGTCCCCGCGCGATTTCGGCCGACGCGGGGCAGGTGCGAGAGGCGATCCCGGTCAGCCATGTGCGCCAATCGGTGTCGACGTTTGCCTGGCAGCGTGCGTTCGCGGATATCACAGTCATGGATTATTCCTGGTCCAATTCACGCTTCAAGCTGGCCCCGACGCAGCAGGCCGCGCTTGAGACTTTCCAGTGGTCACCTCGGGCCGGCGAGCGTTGGCCGACCGCTCCCACGCTGCTCTCGCCTGACTGCCCGGTGCGCGGCCAGGTCCGGGTGCTGCGTGGCGGCGCACCGGCCAGCGAGGAAAACTACACGCTGATCGACAGTAAGGTGTATGGCGTCAGCGCTGTTGAGGGCGGCTGGCGGATCGTCGATCTCAGGTCGCCTCGGCGCCTGGGTCCATGGCTCGGGAAAAATTCGCGGGGTGTCTGGACCGTCGACCTGGGCCTGCGCTTGATCGGTGGGCAGCCCAAGCGCACGGCGGCCGAGCGCCGTGCGCAACTGGAGCAGAAAAACCTGGCGCTCGAGCAGCGATACCGCGAAGTGAGCGCCGAGGTGGAGCAGGCAGAACGCATCCTGACTGCCGCCGAGGACCTGTGTGAAAAGGCCCATTTAAGCGCGCAAGGGGCCTTCACCGACCAGCACCGCAGCAGTGCGCGGGCGCGCTATTGGCGGGAGCTGGAGAAAAAGGCCGAGACGCTGCAAAAAAAGCTCAATGTGCTGCTGCAGATAAACGCCAACAAGCCCATGGACGGTTTTGAAAAAGAGCACAGCCTGCAGTTGCGGGACATGCTGCTGAACATGCGCCGGCAAATGTTCGTGTTGATTTTCAGTCGCCGGGAAGAGCAGTTTTCCGAGACGCGTTTGGAGCAATTGACTGCGCAGTTGGACGATAGCGACTCGACGGTGGTCCAGGCGGCTTACCGTGCGTTGGCCGAGGAAAGTCAAAGGGCCGGCGAGTTCCACGAAAAGATGGTCAACCTGAGCTTTTGGGAGCGCGTCTTTTACGAGCGTTTGCTCAGCATTCCGGGGCACGCCTCGTATATCGCCGAGATTGGCCCTTCTCCCCACGGCCTGCCGTTGGATTGGCGCACCTTACAACTGCAGACGCTCAAAGAGCGCCTGTGGCGTCGGCCGCCGCTGCCTGAAGAACAGGAGGATTTCAGTCGGGTCGAGACGGCGATTGACGAGGCGATCCAGTCGGCCCAGTCGCAGAAAACCATCGATGAGTCCGGTGTGCTGAGCCTGGCGCAGCGCATCGAAGGCATCCAGGCGATTCTGCACGAGTACGCCAAAGCCTTTGCGCTGCTGGAGGAATACCGCGCCCTGGCGCCGGACCTGTTGATGGGCGACAGCGAGGTGCCGGTGGGGACCACGATCCTCAGTCTGGAGCAGGAGTCGAGAATCGCCCTGGCCAAACTGTTGCGTGAGCAGGCGGGCGATCCTGTAGTCAGCAGCGTGCGTGCGCCCGGCGCCGGTCAACGGCTGATCCGCGACTCGAAGAAACGCTATCAGTTGGGCCAGGTACGTGCGCGCACCCCACAAGCCACCGAAGACATCGTCGATGTCATCAACCCGATCGACCGTAAAGTCGTCGTCAGCTTGCACCAGCGGCCCGGCTCCGCCGAGTTCGAGGCCGTTACCGAGGCTGGCGTTGCAGTCCCCCGGCCGACCCGCTCCCTGGAAAACCTCAAGGGCGACGCACGCCGGCTGTTGGCCCGAGAGCCGATCGTGCTGCAACAGGCCCGCGACGAGACGCTCGGGTCCAGCCCGCCGGCCAGCGTCGAGGCCCGGTTGATGCGGCAGTCCGAGGCCATCAAGGCTGTTGCCGAGAAGATTCGTAAAGCGTTGCCTTCCGCACGGGATACCGCCACCCAGGCGCTGCTCGACGAGCTGGAACACGCCGGCCGCCGTTATCTGGAACAAGGGCGGTTGCTGCGCATCGACATGCTCAAGCGGCTGCCACCCGATGAAGATGGGGTGGCCTGGCTCAAGGCTCAGGGCGAGGTGCGGATCGTGCGTATCGAAGGGCGGATTGCGCTCAAGCGCGCCGATGATTTCTTGCAGGAATACGTGGTCAAGGACCTGCAGGGCAGGGTGCTGGCCTACGCGCATTTTCACTACACCACGCCGACCACCGCCGACGCTGCGTACAACGCTGGTCATCTCAAGCGGCCGGAGCAGCGCTTTATGAGTTTTCGCAGCCTGGCCGACAAGGCCGACAGCGACGTGATCGCGATCTACTACTCACGCATCAGCGCGCCCATGGCCGAGCACCTGTTTTTCAGCGCCACGGAGGCCATCAAGCACCGTGGGCGACGCGCCTTCTGGTGATCAGGGTTTGCCGGGAATGCCGTACTTGCGCAAGCGGTGGGCGATGGCGGTGTGGGAGGTCTGCAGGCGGCTGGCCAGTTGTCGCGTCGAGGGATAGCTGACGTAGAGCTTCTCCAGCAGGCTGCGCTCGAAGTCTTCGACGGCCTGTTCGAGGCTGTCGACTTCCCCGTCGCTCTGGCGCGCCACCGAGGTGCCGGCGATATCCAGGTCGCCGATGTCCACCAGGCTGCTTTCGCAAATGGCCGCCGCGCGGAAGATCACGTTCTGCAACTGGCGCACATTGCCTGGCCAGCGGTTGCCCAGCAGCGCCGGATAGGTGCCGGGCGCCAGGCGGCATACCGGGCGCTGGATCTGCGCGCAGGCCTGCTGCATGAAGTAACGGGCCAGCAGCAGGATGTCCTGGCCGCGTTCGCGCAGGGGCGGCACTTCGACGTTGAGCACGTTGAGGCGGTAGAACAGGTCTTCGCGAAAGGTACCCTCGCTGACCATTTTTTCCAGGTTGCGGTGGGTGGCGCTGAGGATGCGCACATTGACCTTCACTTCGCGGTCGCCGCCCACGCGGCGGAAGCTGCCGTCGTTGAGAAAGCGCAGCAGCTTGGCCTGCAGATAGGGTGACATTTCGCCGATTTCATCGAGGAACACCGTGCCCTGGTTCGCCAGCTCCATCAGCCCCGGCTTGCCGCCGCGCTGGGCGCCGGTGAAGGCCCCGGGCGCGTAACCGAACAATTCACTCTCGGCCAGGTTCTCCGGCAGCGCCGCGCAGTTCAGTGCCAGGAACGGCGCACTTGAGCGCGCACTGATGGCGTGGCAGGCGCGCGCCACCAACTCCTTGCCGGTGCCGGTTTCGCCCTGGATCAACAACGGTGCATCCAGCGCCGCCACCCGTTGCGCGCGGGTCTTGAGGGTGCGGATCACCGGGGATTCGCCCAGCAGCGCATCAAACCCTTCGGCGTGGTCATGGTGCAACGCCGACAGTTGTTCGCCGATGCGGTTGGGCTGGTACAGGGTCAGCAGGCCGCCGGCATCGGTGATCGGCGTGGCGTCGAGCAACAGGGTCTGGCCGTTGACGCTGATTTCGCGCAGCGGCAGGCGAAAGCCATTTTCGAGCAGGGTGTCCAGCAATGCCGGGTCATTGAACAGCTCGGCGATGCTTTCCCCGGCCGGTTCGCGACCGTACAACGCGATCAGCGCCGGGTTGGCCAACAGGATCTTGCCGGCGCTGTCCAGGGCCAGCACCGGGTCGGTCATGGCCGCCAACAGGGCGTCGAGTTGCAGGTGGCGGCGCTGGCCGGGAAGGATGTCGACCACGGTGACCGCCTGCACGCCGCGCACGCTGAACAGCGCATCGCGCAGCTCTTCGAGCACCTCGGCGCTGAGGGTCGGCGCGTCGATGTAGACATTGGGCGGCACCATCTCCACCGCATCCAGGTTCAGATTGCGCCCACCGAGCAAGGCCAGGACTTCCTGGGTAATGCCGACGCGGTCGATGAAGCTGACGTGGATACGCATGGGGCGGTTAGCAATTCTGAAGAGCGAGAGGCGGCAAGTATGCCTGACAGGCGGTGCAGATCAACAATGTGGAAGGGCACTTGCTCCCTCCCACAAGGGATTCATGTCATCCCAGGTGCTCGGGTTTGATGGGGTCGCCCGGCTTCACGTCCAACTGGTGCCTGACATCTTCGAACATCAGGTCGTACTGCTTGTGCATCGAGCCATTGAGCGTGGCAATCTTCGGCATCCCATACTTCTGCGCGATGTTCATCGCATGTCGCGCGAAGTCGAAGGCCTGGTCCTTGGGCAGGAAGAACTCCTCCTTGATGTCGTTGCCCTGCACGGTGCCATGCAGCTTGAACAACATTCCCTTGCCTTCTTTGGGGTCCTGGCTGACTTCGTAGTCGATGCACAGGTTGTAGCTGTAATCATCGTTGTTGAGTGCGTGGCGTTCGATGTGCAAGTGACCGGACTCAAAGGTGGCCATAGGCGTTTCTCCTCAACTTCACAGGTAACGGATTCCGGGCGTGGCAGTGCTGATGCGCGTACCGGCACTGCCCTGGACGATGGCTTCGATGTCAGAGAGTGAACCGATCACTGCGGTTTTGCCAGTCTGGCGCGCGAACTCGCAGGCCGCTTGCACCTTGGGTCCCATGGAGCCGGCGGCGAAGCCGAGTTTTTCCATTTCGTCGGGATGGGCCTGGCCGATGGCTTTCTGGGTCGGCTTGCCGAAGTCGATAAAAGCGGCATTGACGTCGGTGGCAATCACCAGCAAATCGGCCTCCAGTTGCGAAGCCAGCAACGAAGAACACAGGTCCTTGTCGATCACCGCTTCGATGCCTTTGAGCTTGCCGTCTTCGCCGTACATCGTGGGAATGCCACCGCCGCCGGCGCAGATCACAATGACGTTTTTTTCCAGCAGCCATTTGATCGGGCGAATTTCAAAGATGCGTTTGGGGCGTGGGCTGGCGACCACACGGCGGTATTTGTCGCCATCCGGCGCGATGGCCCAGCCTTTTTCCGCGGCCAGTTTCTCGGCTTCGGCCTTGGCGTACACCGGGCCGATGGGCTTGGACGGATGCTGGAAGGCGGGGTCCTTGGCGTCCACTTCCACCTGGGTAAGCAGAGTGGCGAACGGCACTTCGAAGTCCAGCAGATTGCCCAGTTCCTGTTCGATGATGTAGCCGATCATGCCTTCGGTCTCGGCGCCCAGCACGTCCAGCGGGTAAGGCGAAACGCTGGTGTAGGCCGCCGCCTGCAACGACAGCAGGCCGACCTGCGGGCCGTTGCCGTGGGCGATTACCAGCTCATTGCCGGTGTGGATCTTGGCGATCTGTTCGGTGGCGATGCGGATATTGGCGCGTTGATTGTCCGCAGTCATGGGTTCACCCCGGCGGAGCAGGGCGTTACCGCCCAGTGCAACGACGATACGCATAATGCATTCCTTCTGAAATTCATCGTGGTGAACACAGGAACAGATATGGGAGGAGGCGAGCCCCCTCCCACATTGACTGTGTTCCGGCAGTGAGACGTTAGATATCCGCCAACGCCGACACCAGGATCGCCTTGATGGTGTGCATGCGGTTTTCTGCCTGTTCAAAGGCAATGTTGGCTGGCGACTCGAACACTTCCTCGGTCACTTCCACGCCATTGGCCAGGTTCGGATAGCGCGTGGCGATGTCCTTGCCGACCTTGGTTTCGCTGTTGTGGAACGCCGGCAGGCAGTGCATGAATTTCACGCGGGGGTTGCCCGAGGCTTTCATCATTTTGGCGTTGACCTGGTACGGCAGCAGTTGCTCGATGCGCTCGTCCCACGCTTCCACCGGCTCGCCCATGGACACCCAGATATCGGTGTGGATGAAGTCCACGCCTTTCACCGCCTCGACCGGGTCTTCGGTGATGGTGATGCGTGCGCCGCTTTCTTCGGCAAAGGCCTGGCACTGTTTGATGAAGTCTTCGTGTGGCCACAGCGCTTTCGGCGCGCCGATGCGCACGTCCATGCCCAGCTTGGCGCCGATCATCAGCAGCGAGTTGCCCATGTTGTAGCGTGCGTCGCCCAGGTAGGCGTAGCTGATATCGTGCAGCGGCTTGTCGCTGTGCTCGCGCATGGTCAGGGTGTCGGCGATCATTTGGGTCGGGTGGAATTCGGCGGTCAGGCCGTTGAACACCGGTACGCCGGCGAACTTGGCCAACTCTTCAACGATTTCCTGCTCGAAGCCGCGATACTCGATGGCATCGAACATCCGCCCGAGGACGCGGGCGGTGTCTTTCATGCTTTCCTTGTGGCCGATCTGCGACGACACGGGGTCGATGTAGGTGACGTGGGCGCCCTGGTCATGGGCCGCCACCTCGAAGGCGCAGCGGGTGCGGGTCGAGGTTTTTTCGAAGATCAGCGCGATGTTCTTGCCCTTGAGGTGCGCGCGCTCAGTGCCGGTGTATTTGGCGCGTTTGAGGTCGCGGGACAGGTCCAGCAGGTAGTGCAGTTCGCGGTTGGTGTGGTGCATCAGCGACAGCAGGCTGCGGTTGCGCATGTTGAAAGCCATGGTGGATCTCCTTAGGTTTCGGTTATCCCCTGGGGCGCAGCCGGATAAGCTGCGGCCCAGGCCTGGACATTAGTAATCGATCGGGTCGCGGATGATCGGGCAGGTCATGCAGTGGCCGCCGCCACGGCCACGGCCGAGTTCACCGGCACTGATGGTGATGACTTCCACGCCGGACTTGCGCAGCAGGGTGTTGGTGTAGGTGTTGCGGTCGTAGCCGATCACCACGCCAGGCTCCAGGGCCACGACGTTGTTGCCGTCGTCCCACTGCTCGCGCTCGGCGGCGAAGCTGTTGCCGCCGGTTTCGACCACGCGCAGGGTCTTGAGCTTGAGGGCATTGGCGACCACGTCGAGGAAGCTCGTTTCTTCACGGCGCACATCGATGCCACCGGGTTTGCTTTCGTCGGGGCGCAGGCTGAAGGCGACGATCTGGCTGACCACTTCGGGGAAGATGGTCACCAGGTCGCGGTCGCAGAAGCTGAACACCGTGTCCAGGTGCATCGCGGCGCGGGATTTGGGCAGGCCGGCGACGATCACGCGCTCGACGGCTTTGTGCTTGAACAGGTTCAGCGCCAGTTGGCCGATGGCCTGGCGCGACGAACGCTCGCCCATGCCGATCAATACCACGCCGTTGCCCAGCGGCATGACGTCACCGCCTTCGAGGGTGGCGCTGCCATGGTCCTGATCCGGGTCGCCGTACCAGACCTGGAAGTCGGCATTGGTGAACTCGGGGTGGAACTTGTAGATGGCGCTGGCCAGCAGGGTTTCCTGGCGTCGCGCCGGCCAGTACATCGGGTTGAGCGTCACGCCGCCAAAGATCCAGCAGGTGGTGTCGCGGGTGAACTGGGTGTTGGGCAGCGGCGGCAGGATAAAGCTGGAGTGGCCGAGGAAGTCGCGGAACATCTCGATGGTCTTGCCACCGAAGCTGTTGGGCAGGTCATCGGCCGACACGCCGCCGATCAGGTACTCGGCGATTTTGCGCGGCTCCAGGCTGCGCAGCCACGAGCCGACTTCGTTGACCAGGCCGAGGCCGACCTGGTTGGCGGTGATCTTGCGTTCCAGTATCCAGTCCAGGGCTTCGGGGATGGCGACGATATCGGTCAGCAGGTTGTGCATTTCCAGCACATCAATGTCCCGCTCGCGCATCTTGGTGACGAAGTCGAAATGGTCGCGCTTGGCCTGGGCCACCCACAGCACGTCGTCGAACAGCAGTTCGTCGCAATTGTTAGGGGTCAGCCGCTGGTGGGCCAAACCTGGGGAACACACCAAGACTTTGCGCAGTTTGCCGGCTTCGGAATGGACGCCGTACTTCACTTTTTCCGTGGTCATTACAGATCCTCCAGTGAACAACAGTTACATAGTCAGGAAGCCGGCGTAGAGGCCATAGGCAGCCACGAGGGCGCCAATGACCACCGCGGCGAAAATCAGCTTCTCGACGTTGGTGAAAATCGGTTTGCCCAGTTCATGCTTGGCCTTGGCGAACAGGATCGCGCCGGGGGCATAGAGCAGGGCGGACAGCAGCAGGTATTTGGTGCCGCCGGCGTAGAGCAGCCAGACCGCATAGATCAACGCGATGGCGCCGATGATCAGGTCTTTCCTGCGCTCGACCGGGTCGTTTTCATAGGTCTCGCCACGCACCGCCAGCAACAGCGCATAGGCCGCCGACCAGAGGTAAGGCACCAGGATCATCGAGGTGGCGAGGTAGATCAGCGACAGGTAGGTGCTGGCGGAAAACAGGGTGATGACCAGGAAAACCTGCACCAGCGCGTTGGTCAGCCACAGGGCGTTGGCCGGTACGTGGTTGGCGTTCTCGCGGCGCAGGAACTCCGGCATGGTGTGGTCCTTGGCGGCGGCGAACATGATCTCCGCACACAGCAGCACCCACGACAGCAGCGCGCCGAGCAAGGAAATGACCAGGCCGACGCTGATCAGCACCGCGCCCCAGTGGCCCACCACGTGCTCGAGCACGGCAGCCATCGATGGGTTCTGCAGCTTGGCCAGTTCCGGTTGGGTCATGATGCCCAGGGACAGCACGTTGACCAGCATCAGGAACAGCAGCACGGTGATAAAACCGATCACGGTGGCCTTGCCGACGTCGCTGCGTTTTTCGGCGCGGGCCGAGAAGATGCTCGCGCCTTCGATGCCGATGAACACCCACACGGTGACCAGCATCATGTTGCGCACCTGGTTCATCACGCTGCCCAGGTCGGGGTTTTTCAGGCCCCAGATGTCAGCGGTGAAGATGTCCAGCTTGAACGCGAACACGGCAATCAACACAAACAGCACCAGCGGCACCACCTTGGCGACGGTGGTCACCAAGTTGATGAACGCGGCTTCCTTGATCCCGCGCAGTACCAGGAAATGCACGGCCCAGAGCAGCACCGAAGCACCGATCACGGCAGCCGGGGTGTTGCCTTCGCCAAAGATCGGGAAGAAGTAGCCGAGGGTGCTGAACAGCAGCACGAAGTAACCGACGTTGCCCAGCCACGCACTGATCCAGTAGCCCCAGGCCGACGAGAAGCCCATGTAATCGCCGAAACCGGCCTTGGCGTAGGCATAGACGCCGCCGTCGAGATCGGGTTTGCGATTGGCCAGGGTCTGGAACACGAAGGCCAGAGTCAACATGCCGACAGCCGTAATTACCCAACCGATCAGAACGGCACCGACATCGGCACTGGCGGCCATGTTTTGCGGCAGTGAGAAGATCCCGCCACCAATCATTGAGCCGACAACCAGTGCAACCAGTGCACCGAGTCGAAGTTTTCCGGCAGATTCAGACATTGCACAACTCCAATGCAGGAAAAGAGAGACCACAGCGTAATTCCGTGGCTTAAACAAATAGCTGACTTAGATCACATCATTGCTACATTCCATTGTGAATGAATGACTTAGGCTACTAGGCCGTGGTTAATACTTTTCTTCGCAAAGGCGCTTTCCAGAGCGTTTTCTTCGGTGCGGTTAATTATTTAGTCGGCGATACGGAGGTTTGAAGCTAGTCTGTTTTCCTGAATGTGCAAACTTTGCCAAAATGCGACGATAAGTAGTCCGAAAGCGACAAAGTAGGGGGCGTATTAAAAATATAAATAAACCTAAACTTTACAAACTGTCATGCCAATGCGTTATGAGCGTGGCGGTTTTATCGCGGAGCTTAATAAGCACAACACTCGCTGAGTTAATGAGTTGAGTGAACGATTGTCATCTCAACGTGTTAGAAGTTCAGGAGTCTGCATGTCTCAACCGGTCCAGAAACTTCGACTCAGCGCCCTGATTGCCCTGGTGGTGGGGTCGATGATCGGCGGGGGGATTTTCTCCTTGCCGCAGAACATGGCCGCGCGGGCCGAGGTGGGGGCGGTATTGATCGGCTGGGCAATCACCGCCGTCGGCATGCTGACCCTGGCCTTCGTGTTCCAGACCCTGGCCAATCGCAAGCCGGAGCTGGACGCTGGGGTGTATGCCTATGCCAAGGCCGGTTTCGGCGACTACATGGGGTTCTCGGCGGCCTGGGGCTACTGGATCAGTGCGTGGATGGGCAACGTCGGTTACTTCGTGTTGCTGTTCAGCACCCTCGGTTACTTTTTTCCGGTGTTCGGCCAGGGCAATACCCCCGTGGCCATTGGCTGTGCGTCGCTGCTGCTGTGGGCCGTGCATTTCCTGGTGATGCGCGGGATCAAGGAAGCGGCGTTCATCAACCAGATCACCACCGTGGCCAAGCTCGTGCCGTTGCTGATGTTCGTGGTCATCGCCGCCGTGGCGTTCAAGGCCGATATTTTCACCCGCGACATCTGGGGCCTGGGCAACCCGCAGTTCGGCAGCGTGGTCGACCAGGTGCGCAACATGATGCTGGTGACGGTGTTTGTGTTTATCGGCATCGAGGGCGCCAGTGTCTATTCGGCGCGGGCCGAGAAGCGCTCGGACGTGGGGCGCGCCACGGTGATCGGTTTTCTTGGGGTCCTGGCGTTGCTGGTGCTGGTCAACCTGTTGTCCCTGGGGATCATGAGCCAGCCGGAATTGGCCAAGCTGCAAAATCCTTCGCTGGCGGGCGTGCTGGAACATATCGTCGGTCGCTGGGGGGCGTTGCTGATCAGCATCGGCCTCGCGGTTTCCCTGCTCGGCGCGCTGTTGTCCTGGGCGCTGCTCTGTGCAGAAATCCTCTACGCCACCGCCCACGACAAGACCATGCCGGCCTTTCTGAAAAAGGAAAACGCCAACCAGGTGCCGATCAACGCGCTGTGGCTGACCAACCTGATGATTCAGGTGTTCCTGGTCATTACGTTGTTTTCCCAGAGCACCTACACCACGCTGATTTACCTGGCTTCGTCGATGATCCTGGTGCCTTACCTGTGGTCGGCGGCCTATGCGGTGTTGTTGAGCGGGCGTGGCGAGACCTATGAGGGCGCCCATCGCCATCGCATCAAGGACTTGCTGGTGGGCTTGGTCGCGCTGAGTTATGCGGTGTGGCTGCTCTA
Organism: Pseudomonas sp. MPB23; assembly: GCF_046605395.1. Classification (NCBI taxonomy): domain Bacteria; kingdom Pseudomonadati; phylum Pseudomonadota; class Gammaproteobacteria; order Pseudomonadales; family Pseudomonadaceae; genus Pseudomonas; species Pseudomonas sp. MPB23. Next base: position 2,285,095 of record NZ_CP176771.1, read on the forward strand.
CGCCGGCGGCTTGAAATACTTGCTGCTTTCGGCGCTGCTGTATGCGCCGGGCGTGATCCTGTTCGCCCTGGCCAAGCGCGAACAGGGCCAGCCGGTGTTCACCCATGTGGAAAAAGGCATTTTCGGCTGCGTGATTGCAGGGGCCAGCCTGGCGGCGTACGGGCTGTACAGCGGCGTGTTGTCTTTGTAGGCGCGCGCTTGCTCGCGAAGCTCGTTAACGATAACGCGTGCATTCTGGATGAACGCGGTGACCTTGCGTTTTTCGCGAGCAAGCTCGCTCCTACGCGGGGTGTGGTCACCATTGGGGGCGGTGTGAGCCCAATTCCACCGCCGGCAAATCCCACTGCAAGGGCGTGCCGCTGATGTTCAGCGGCGGCAGTAGTCGATGGGCCGGACCCCAAGGGGTGTACTCTTGCACCCGGCCTTGATCCCCCGGTTCTTCAGCGCGCAATGCGGGCTGCTCGGGCACTGGCCCGGCCTCTAGCAGCAATGTGGCCGTCCGCGCCAAGGACAACCGCGCCGATCCGCCTCGGCCGGACGTCAATCGCTCGCCTAACGCGCGGATCGCACTGGCCGCCATCAAATACCCGGTCGCATGATCCAGCGCCTGCAACGGCAGCGGCAGCGGTTTATCCGCCTGTTTCCAGGCCATGCCCGCCTCAGCGATCCCGCTGCTCATCTGCACCAGGCTGTCAAACCCGCGACGATTGCGCCACGGGCCGCTCCAGCCATAGGCGTTGAGGCTGACGTCGATCAGGCCAGGGGCCAAGGCCTGCAGTTCACCGGCGGTGTAGCCCAGGTGTTCAAGGGCATCGGCGCGGTAGCCGTGGAACAGGACGTCGGCGTCCTTGAGCAGCGTTTCGAACACTCGCCGGCCTTCTGCCGCTTTCAGATCCAGGCGTGCGCAACGCTTGCCCAAGGTCATTTCCGGCACCACGCCCGGCTCGTTCCAGGTCGGCGAGTCGATGCGCAATACCTGCGCGCCCAGCCCGGCGAGAAAGCGACTGGCCACTGGGCCGGCCAGCACACGGGTCAGGTCCAGCACCTTGATGCCCGCCAGTGGGCGCGCCACCGAACCGAGCCAGGGTCTGTCGGCGGTGGTCGCATAGGTCTGGCGCTGCATCAGGTCCTCGGCGTTTACGGCCAGGCCTTGGGGATGTCGCTGCCAGGCCGGCCACGAACGCATCTGCGCGGCACAACCGCCGGCATCGACAATCGCCTGTTCCAGCTCGGCGGCGTTCCACGGGGCGACCTTGCTCTCCATCGCGGCGCGGTCGGCGACCTGGCCCACTACCCGTTCGGCAGCGGCACGGTGATGGGGGGCGTTGGTGTGCACGCGAATCCAGCCGTCGGCGCAGGCATAGTCGCCTGCCACCGGGTCCCACAGCGGCGGTATTTGCCAGCCCAGCGGACGAATCGAAGACGAGAACCAAAAGGACGCGAGGCGCCGGTCCACGCTCACACTGGGCAAGCGCCCGGTCTGTTGCAGGATCAGTTGTGCGACAGCTTGGCCGGCGGCGCCGATGCTGGCGCTGGCCAGTTCGGTCACGGCGAAGGTCGAGGGCAGGGCGCCGGCCTCGGTCGCGGTCAGCGGTGTAGGCGGTAGATCGAGTGCGGCTTGGATGGATGTCAGCAGGTCAGTCATCAACGGCCCTCCTTAAGAGAAGGGCCACTATAAGAGATCCTTACACCGGCATGACAACCCCAGGTTCCAGGGGCAGGTCGATCGTGGCGATAAAGCCGCCATCGGCATGGTTGGCCAGGATCAGGCTGCCGCCATGGCGCTCGGCTGCACGGCGTGCGATGGCCAGGCCCAGGCCATGGCCTTGTGCAGTCTGGCCGGGGGCACGGTAGAAGGGCTCGCCCAACTGGCTGAGGTGCTCGGCTTCGACACCGGGGCCGTGGTCGCGCACGCTGATCAGCATGCGTTCACCCTGGCGACGGGCCTGCAGCTCGATGGGCTGGCCCGGCGGGTTGAAACGCTGGGCATTGCGCAGCAGGTTATCCACCGCGCGTTCGATCATGGTCGGCCAGCCCTTGAGGTGCAGGTCGGGGTCGGCGGTCAGTTGCACCACCTGCTCCGGGGCGCCGAGCTGGGCGTCCTTTTGCAGGGTCTTGAGCAGTGGCGTGAGCTCGATGTCTTCAGCGCTGGCGTTGTCGGCATCGACCCGGGCCAGCACCAGGATTTCGCTGATCAGCGCTTCCAGGCGGTCGCATTCTCGGGTCAGGCGTGGCCAGAGCCTTTCACGCTCCTCGGGGCTGGCGCGTTCGGCCAGGGCCAGGGCGATGCGCAGGCGGGCCAGGGGCGAGCGCAGTTCGTGGGACACATCCCGCAGCAACTGACGCTGGCTGCCGATCAGGCTTTGCAGACGCGCGCCCATGCGGTTGAAGTCGGTGGCGAGCACGCCGAACTCATCGCGACGGTTGGCCAGGCGCGCCAGGCTGTTTTGCTGGTAAGTGGCCTGGCCGAGGTCATGCACGGCGCCACGCAGACGGCTCAACGGGCGCGTGATGGACAGCGTGACGAACAGGCTGAACAAGGTCAGCACCACCAGGGCGATGGCCAATGCGCTCAAGGGCCACGCCAGGCTGTTGCGGTGCCATTGGTCGAGTTCCGGGTGCGGAATGCGATAGATCAACAGGTAAGTGTCGCCGGTCTTCTCGCTGGTGTATTCGGCAGTCAGGCGCCGCCAGGGCAGATGACCTTCCTTGTTGTCGTTTTGCCGGGCTTCGAAGGCGGCGGCGCGGCGTGGGAATGTACCGCGCACCACCGGCTCGCCGCTTTCATTCAGCACCTGCACATCAATGTGGTACTGGCGCTTGCGCTGCTGGAGCAACTCCTGAGCGGCATCCTCGCCCTGGGATTCGTAGAGCTGCGTCCACTCTTCGGCGAGGTTATTGAGGCCGGGGTGGCGGCTGAGAATCCAGGCATCCTGGTTGAGCATGTGCCCAAGCAGGATCGACAACCCGGCAACCAGAGCGATGGCCAGCCAGAAACTGGCCAGGATGCGCCAGAACAATGAACGCACAGGAAACCCTCAAACAGGAAAAGCCCAGTGGCAGCAAGCCACTGGGCTGGGAGTGTTAACGCGCAAGCATTATTGCGCTTTTTGCGGCTGTTGCGCTTTCCAGGCCTGGAATTCCTTCCACTCGGCGCGGCGTTGTTCTTGCTTCTTGACGATTTCGTCGAATTTCTTCTGCTGGTCAGGCTTGAGCACGGCACGGATATCGGCCTGGGTTTTCTGCTTGCCGGCGGCGATTTCATCCTGCATGGCTTTCTGCTCGGCGGCCGGGAGTTTGTCCAGGTACTTTTTGACCAGCTCCTTGCGAGCTTGCCATTGGTCGCCCATCAGCTTGCCGATCTGCTGGCGCTGCTCTTTGCTCAGGTCGAGCTGGCTGAACGGGCCGCCTTTGCCGCGCGGACCGTGTTCACCGCCGTGGCCCGGGCCACCCATCATATGGCCTTCAGGGTCGCCCATCGGGCCTGGACCTTCGGGCATGGCGGCCATGGCAACGGTAGGCAGGGCAGCGGCGAACATCAGAGCGATTAGGGTCTTGCGCATGGTGATTCTCCTGTCTCTATTCCGGTGAGTCCGGATGTGAGTAGATTACGGAGATCAAGGTCAGCGGCGGTCAGGTGTGGGTAAAGCTTGGGTAAAGACGATTCCGATGAAGGCTGACAAAACTGTGTAGGCGCAAGCTCGCTCGCGAAAAACACAAAAACAACACGGAGACTCAAGCCCCCCGCGTTATCGTTGGCGCTCCAAGCTCACGCCTACACGGGAGGGTCAAAGGCTGTAGTAGTAGCCGCGGCTGCGCAACGCCACGATCCGTGGCCGGCCATCGGGGTGCGGGCCGATCTTCTTGCGCAGGTTGCTGACGTGCATGTCCAGGCTGCGATCGTAAAGGGTCAGCTTGCGGCCCAGGGCGATCTGCGCCAGTTCCTGTTTATCCAGCGGCTCACCGGGCTGGCGCAACAGGGCTTCGAGCAGGCGGCTTTCGGAGACGGTGAGGGTGAATTCCTGTTCGTCGATGCTGACCACGCCACGCACCGGGCTGAAGCACAGGTCGCCCAGTTCAAGCTGGGTGGACACGGCGGCGGGGTGGCTGCGGCGCAATACAGCGCGCAGGCGGGCAGTCAGCTCACGTGGGTCGCAGGGTTTGGCGAGGTAATCGTCGGCGCCCAGTTCAAGGCCGAGGATGCGGTCCAACGGTTCGCCGCGGGCCGAGAGCATCAGCACCGGCAGTTCCGGGTGGTCGTTGCGCAATTGCTTGAGCAACTCAAGGCCGCTGCCATCGGGCAGCATCACGTCGAGCACCACCGCCGCAGGGGCGCTGTCGGCCAAGGCTTTGCGGGCGCTCAAGCCATCGTGGCAGGCGCGCACCTGGAAGCCTTCCTGGCTCAACCAACTGGTCAGCAGCTCACAGAGCTCCTGGTCATCATCTATCAGTAACAGCTCGCTCATGACTCACTCAATTTAGCCATTGTCGACGGCGACGGTGCCCACCGCTGGCGAAGATCCCGCACAGCAAGGCGATCAGTGCGACGGCCCCGCCGGTGACAAACCACTGCTGTTGCTCGGTCAGCCATCGGGTCAAGGCGCCGCCCTGTGTCTCTTTGAGTTGCTGGGCCAGGCGTTGGTTCTCTTGGCGAAGGCGACTCAATTGGGCGCTTTCGCGGGTAGCATCCGCACTCTGCAGTTGCTTGCTCAGTTCTTCACGCTGCCGTTCGCTTTCTTTCAAGCGTTGCTGCAACTCGGTGATCTGGGCGCCGGCGCTCAAGGACAGGGGCGTGGAACTGCCGGTGCTTGAGGTTTCTTCAGCGTGGGCCGTAGCCCCGATCATTAACACTGCCAACAGACACAACTGACGTAAGCGCATCGGAACTCCTGATTCCACACGAATATTCAGAACGTTGTCGGCAGGTTACCGGGAATAATGAGCCATTAGGAGTGCGCCGAACGTAATAGGTTCGGCGCGACCCCGATCAAGGCAGGACTTGCTTGAACGGTTTGATCACCACATCCGCGTAGACACCGGCTGCTACATACGGGTCGGCCTTGGCCCAGGCCTGCGCATCGGCCAGGGAAGCGAACTCGGCGACGATCAGGCTGCCGGTGAATCCGGCGTCGCCCGGGTCGTTGCTGTCGATCGCCGGGTGCGGGCCGGCCAGGACCATGCGGCCTTCGGCTTGCAGCATTTTCAGGCGCTCGACGTGGGCCGGGCGCGCGGACAGGCGTTTTTCCAGGGAGTTGGCAACATCGGTGGCAATGATGGCGTAGAGCATGTCAGTCCTCGGTTTTCGGCGTGGTAGGGTCGGTGTCATGCAGGTGACGCGACAGGTAGATGCCCTGGCCGACCAGGAACAGTACGGTCATGCCCAGGCTGCCGAAGACCTTGAAGTCGACCCAGTAGTTCTGGAAGGTAAAGGCCACGAACAGGTTGGCCGCGCCGCAGAACAGGAAAAACACGATCCAGGCCACGTTCAAACGTGTCCAGACCGGTTCCGGCAGGGTCAGTGCGTGGCCCATGATCCGCTTGATCAGCAGGCGGTCACCGATGAAGTGACTGCCGATGAACGCCAGGGCGAACAGCCAGTTCACCACTGGTGCTTTCCATTTAAGGAAGGTTTCGCTGTGAAACGCCAGCGTCAGGCTGCCGAACACCAGGCAGGCGACCAGGGTCAGCCATTGGCTTTTTTCCAGTTTGCGCTGGGAGATGAAGATGGCCCCGTAGACCACCACGGAGCTGATGATCAGCACGGCGGTGGCGCTGTAGATGCCGCCGAAGGTCAGTTCATGGCCGGCGAGATCGATGACCCTGGGGTCGAGTTTGTAAACGATGAAAAACAGCAACAGCGGGATGAAGTCGATGAATTGTTTCACAGTAAGAGCCAGAAGCTGGATGTGGCGGCATAATAACAAACATCCTTGGTAGCGAAAGCGCCACCTGACTTGAGGTTACACACTTCCGTGAATGTTGATTTGCACTGCCACAGCACGGCCTCCGATGGCGCCCTGGCGCCCGCGGTTCTGGTTGCGCGTGCGTTTGAAAAAGGCGTGCGAGTCCTTTCCTTGACCGACCACGACACCCTCGAAGGCCTCGACGAAGCCCGCGAAGCCGCCCAGGCCCTGGGTATGCAACTGGTCAACGGCGTGGAATTGTCCTGCACCTGGGGCGGCGCCACCATTCATGTGCTCGGTTACGGGTTCGATCAAAACGCCACGCCGCTGGTGGAGGCTGTTGCCCAATTGCGCGATGGCCGCTGGCTGCGCTCCGAAGAAATAGGCCGCAAGCTCAGTCTTAAAGGCATGCCCAACGCCCTCGACGGTGCCCGCGCCATTCAGCAGGAACTGGGCGACAGCGGCAACGCGCCGGCCCGACCGCACTTCGCCGACTGGATGGTGCGTGAAGGGTTTGTCAAAGACCGCGCCGAAGCCTTTCGCAAATGGCTGGGGGCCGGCAAGTTGGGCGACGTCAAGCAACATTGGCCGACCCTGGAAGACACCGTCGAGACCCTGCGGGCCTCCGGGGCCTGGGTCAGCCTGGCGCATCCCTGGCATTACGATTTCACCCGCAGCAAGCGTCGCAAGTTGATTGGCGACTATATTGGAGCGGGCGGCCACGCGATCGAGGTGGTCAACGGGCATCAACCCGCTGAACAGGTCGGCAGCCTGGCGATCCTTGCCCGCGAATTCGGTCTGCTGGTCAGTGCCGGCAGTGACTTTCATGGCCCAGGCGGCTGGTCCGAGATCGGCGAGTATCGCCCGGTCCCGGAAGACTTGCCGCTCTTGTGGGGGCGATTCAAGCATGACCCCATTATTGCCACCGTCTGAACAGGTAGAGCACGTGAGTCAATTCTTCCAGATTCATCCGGAAAACCCCCAGCCGCGCCTGATCAAACAGGCCGTGGAGATCATTCGTGCCGGTGGCGTGGTGATCTATCCGACTGATTCGTCCTACGCCATCGGTTGTCAGATCGGTGACAAGAGCGCGGTCGAGCGTGTCAGACGTCTGCGTCAGTTCGACGACAAGCACAACTTCGCGCTGATCTGCAGCGATTTATCCCAACTGGGGCTGTTCGCCAAGGTCGACACCGGCACGTTCCGCCTGCTCAAGGCCCACACGCCTGGGCCCTACACCTTTATTCTCAACGCCACCCGCGAAGTGCCGCGCCTGCTGCTGCACCCGAAGAAGCGCACCATCGGCCTGCGCGTGCCGGAACATCCGATCGCGCTGGCACTGCTGGCCGAGTTGGGCGAGCCGCTGATGAGCGTGTCGCTGATCATGCCCGGCGCCACCGAACCGCTGGAAGATCCCTACGAAATGCGCCAACTGCTGGAAAAACACGTCGACCTGATCATCGACGGCGGTTTCGGCGGTGGCAAGGCGTCCACCGTGATCAACCTGGCTGATGGCGAGCCCGAGGTGATCCGTGTCGGTTGCGGTGACCCCGCGCCGTTTATGGCCGAGGCCTGAGTGTCGGCCGTGGAAACCGTCGACAGCCAGGCCGGCGCCCAGCAGGAACTGCCGTTTGCCATGGTGTATGGCCAGGCGGTCATGGAAATGCCCCTGGACCTGTACATCCCGCCGGACGCGCTGGAGGTGTTCCTTGATGCCTTCGAAGGCCCGCTGGACTTGCTGCTGTACCTGATCCGCAAGCAGAACATCAACATCCTCGACATCCCGGTGGCGGAAATCACCCGTCAGTACATGGGGTATGTCGAGTTGATGCAGTCGGTGCGCCTGGAACTGGCCGCCGAATACCTGGTGATGGCCGCGATGCTCGCCGAGATCAAGTCGCGCATGCTGCTGCCGCGCTCGGAGACGGTCGAAGCCGAAGAGGATGACCCGCGCGCCGAACTGATCCGCCGCCTGCAGGAATATGAACGCTTCAAGGCCGCCGCCGAAGGTATCGACGGCTTGAGCCGCGTGGGCCGCGATGTGGTGGTGCCCAAGCTCGACGCCCCGGAGGCGCGGGCGCGCAAGCTGTTGCCGGACGTGAGCCTGGAAGAATTGCTGATGTCCATGGCCGAGGTGCTGCGCCGTGGCGATATGTTTGAACACCACCAGGTCAGCCGCGAGGCGTTGTCCACTCGTGAGCGCATGAGCGATGTGCTCGAACGTCTCAAGGGCGGCGGGTTCGTGCCCTTTGTCGAGCTGTTCACCGCCGAAGAAGGGCGCCTGGGGGTGGTGGTGACTTTTATGGCGATCCTCGAGCTGGTCAAGGAGTCCTTGGTCGAGCTGGTGCAGAATGAGCCTTTTGCGGCTATCCACGTGCGGGCGCGAGCCGAATAACGAGCTGAATCGATGAATCTGACTGAACCCCGCGAACTGGCCCCTTTGCTGGAGGCCTTTCTCCTGGCCTCGGGTAAACCGCAATCCCTGGAGCGCCTGTTCGAACTTTTTGAAGAAGCCGAACGTCCCGAACCGCCGGTGTTCAAGAAGGCGTTGGAGATTTTGCGCAAATCCTGCGATGGCCGTGCCTTTGAGCTGCGCGAAGTGGCGTCGGGTTATCGCCTGCAGATCCGTGAGAAGTTTTCCCCGTGGGTCGGCCGCTTGTGGGAGGAACGCCCACAGCGTTATTCCCGGGCGATGCTGGAGACCATGGCGCTGATCGCCTATCGCCAACCGATCACCCGCGGCGAAATCGAGGATGTGCGCGGCGTGGCGGTCAACAGCCATATCGTCAAGACCTTGCTGGAGCGCGAGTGGATCCGCATCGTCGGCTACCGCGACGTGCCCGGCAAACCGGCGATGTTCGCCACCACCAAGGTGTTTCTCGACCACTTCAACCTGAAGAACCTCGACGACCTGCCTCCGTTGGCCGAACTGCGCGAGATGGAAGCCGATCCGGTGCTCGACTTCGACGACGCGCCGGTCCCGGCGAGCCTGCAGGAACTGGCCGACGCCAGCGCCGAACCGGAAGAGCCGAAGGACGAAACCAGTTTCCACACCCTGTTGTTGGAGCTGGACGATATGGAGCAGGGGATCAAGACCGACTTCGACGACTTGCTGCGTGACGGTGTGGCCGAGCCTGACGCCCAGGTGAGCGTTGAAGCCGAGCCAGAGCGCGAAGCGGAACCCGAGGAAGACATCCTCGGCGTCGCCGAAGCCCGCGAAAAACTCCTGGCCGCCGTCGCCGCTCTCGAACAGCCGCCCCTGAGCGACGAAGAAGACGAAGCCCGCGCCCTGGCCGAAGCCATCGAGGCCGAGCGGCACCAGCTCGACGACTGACGCCCACCTTGGAGCGAGCTCCAGGATGGTGGAACCGGTCGGCGGAAAAACCGATGACGGGGTGGTTATCGACTAGTCTCTGGTGCGCAACGCGCGTCATGCGCGTATGATTCGCGACCCTTTGCCGACCTATTCGGCCAAAGCCCCGCTTTCAACACTCTTCAGGCCACGCCTGAATCGACCCACCGGGAGGTGCTTAAGATGAACGACAAAGACCAGAACGACAGCCAGGAAATCGGCCCAGCAGGCGAAAAGCTGCAAAAGGTGCTGGCGCGTATCGGCGTGGGCTCGCGCCGCGACGTCGAAGCCTGGATCACCCAGAAGCGCATCAAGGTCAACGGCGTCGAGGCCACCCTTGGCCAGCGCGTCGACCTGCACGATGCAATCACCATTGATGGCAAGGTCATCAAGCGTGAAGAGGCTGCCGAATCGGTACGCCGCGTGATCATGTACAACAAGCCCGATGGCGAGATCTGCACCCGTGACGACCCGGAAGGCCGTCCGACCGTGTTCGACAAGATGCCCAAGCCGAAAGAGGGCCGCTGGATCAACATCGGCCGCCTCGACATCAACACCACCGGCTTGCTGATGTTCACCACCGACGGTGAATTAGCCAACCGCCTGATGCACCCGTCCTACGAGATGGACCGCGAATACGCCGTGCGTGTGCGTGGCGAAGTCGACGACGAGATGATCGAGCGTCTCAAGGCCGGCGTGGTGCTGGAAGACGGCCCGGCCAAGTTCACCGACATCAAACAGGCGCCCGGTGGCGAAGGTTTCAACCACTGGTACCACTGCGTGGTGATGGAAGGCCGCAACCGTGAAGTGCGTCGCCTGTGGGAATCCCAGGGCCTGGTGGTCAGCCGCCTCAAGCGCGTGCGTTTCGGTCCGGTGTTCTTGAACTCCGATCTGCCGATGGGCCGCTGGCGCGAAATGAGCCAGTACGAAGTCGACGTCCTCAGCGCCGAAGTCGGCCTGACGCCGGTGGCGATGCCGCAGATGAACGCCAAGAGCAAAGACAAGCTCGATCGCATGCAGCGTAAATCCTCGCGTCCGGTGGCCCGCACCGAACGTGTGGCGCGTACCCTGCGTCCGGCGCTGAATGCGCCGGCTACCGGCGGGCGTATCTCCCGTGAGCCGCAGATCGAAGGCGAGCGTCGCCCGACCGCGCCATCGCGTCAGGAAGGCGAGCGTGCGCCACGTGCACCGCGCCCTGCTGGCCGTGGTGAAGCGCCGACGGGTGGCCGCGGTAACCGCGGTGAAGCCGGTCGCGGCGCGGGCGACCGCCCAGCCGACAGCGCCAACACCAAGCGCCCAGCCAAGCCTGAGCCGAAAAAGCGTCCAGGCCTGAAGCTGGTGGCGGACGAGCCGTCGGGCAAGCGCCGTGGCGCACCGGCCGGTTCCGGCCAGCGTCCTGGTTTCGGTCGTAAGAAGCCGCAGTGATGTAAGGGCTGTACAAAAACGCCAACCCCCCCCCGGGTTGGCGTTTTTTTTCGGCCGGCTATTGTGTGCGCACAAGTCTTTCACGCCATCATGGGTATCTGGTCCTGTTTTTTAACGCGGTTTTTCCTGCAGATAACCGCTGTAACGCCGATTTTCCATGCTGTAACGAATGATTTACGAATAAGTCGCGGTACTGTTGGGTAATTTGCCGCCGTAAGGAATACCTGACAGATCGTCGCATCCACGTTTGGAGGGCGGCCCCAAGCTGTCGAGCGGTGTACAATGCGCCGCGTTTTACTGTGACCCCCTTTGCGTAACCGCGCGAAAGGCCAAGACCTCAGGGTTTACCCACCCTGATCATTCCGCCCGGCCACGAGCCGGACGGGTTCGATTTCGTCACAGATAAAAACAAACAGGTGACGCATGACCGTTAGAAAGACGCTGTACTCCTGGTGCCTGCGCCGGGGTTTGAGCGGCGCTGCTTGAGTCGGTAATTCAAGGCAGCAACCTGCAGTCAACATCCTCAAACCTTGCGTGAGACCCTTTTCATGAGTGGACCCCATTCCTCTTCAGGCGAGCTGAAACGCGGCCTGAAAAATCGGCATATCCAGTTGATCGCCCTCGGTGGCGCCATCGGTACCGGCCTGTTTCTGGGCTCGGCCGGCGTGCTCAAATCCGCTGGCCCGTCGATGATCCTGGGCTATGCCATCTGCGGCTTCATTGCGTTCTTGATCATGCGCCAGCTCGGCGAAATGATCGTCGAAGAACCGGTCGCTGGCTCCTTCAGCCACTTTGCCCACAAGTATTGGGGCGGTTTCGCCGGCTTCCTGTCGGGCTGGAACTGCTGGATTCTGTACATCCTGGTGGGGATGTCGGAGCTGACCGCCGTCGGCAAATACGTGCACTACTGGTGGCCGGAGATCCCGACCTGGGTGTCGGCGGCGGCGTTCTTCGTGCTGATCAACCTGATCAACCTGGCCAACGTCAAAGTCTTCGGAGAAGCCGAGTTCTGGTTCGCGATTATCAAGGTGGTGGCCATCGTCGGCATGATCGCCCTGGGCAGCTACCTGTTGGTAAGCGGCAGCGGTGGCCCACAGGCGTCGGTGAGCAACCTGTGGGACCACGGCGGTTTCTTCCCCCACGGTGTGGGCGGGTTGGTGATGGCCATGGCGATCATCATGTTTTCCTTCGGCGGCCTGGAAATGCTCGGCTTCACCGCCGCCGAAGCCGACCAGCCACGCACGGTGATCCCCAAGGCGATCAACCAGGTGATCTACCGCATCCTGATTTTCTACATCGGCGCCTTGGTGGTGCTGTTATCGCTGACGCCCTGGGACAGCCTGCTGGAGACCCTCAACGCGTCCGGCGATGCCTACAGCGGCAGCCCGTTCGTGCAGGTGTTCTCGATGTTGGGTAGCAACACCGCTGCGCATATCCTCAACTTCGTGGTGCTGACGGCGGCGCTGTCGGTGTACAACAGCGGCACCTACTGTAACAGTCGCATGCTGCTGGGCATGGCCGAGCAGGGCGATGCACCCAGGGTGTTGGCCAAGATCGACAAACGCGGCGTGCCCGTGCGGTCCATCCTCGCTTCGGCGGCGATCACCCTGGTGGCCGTGTTGTTGAACTATCTGATCCCGCAACATGCGCTGGAACTGCTGATGTCCCTGGTGGTGGCCACGCTGGTGATCAACTGGGCGATGATCAGCTTTTCCCACTTCAAATTCCGCCAACACATGGACTGCACCGGGCAGGTGCCGCTGTTCAAGGCGCTGTGGTACCCGTACGGCAACTATGTGTGCCTGGCGTTCGTGGTGTTTATCCTGGTGATCATGCTGATGATTCCGGGGATCCAGGTGTCGGTGTCTGCGATTCCGGTGTGGGTGGCGTTCATGGCGGTGTGTTACTGGATCAAGAACAAACGTAAGGCACAGGCGACCCGGAGCGTTTTGGAGTAAGACGTTACCCCGAACCCGAAAAAACCGGCGCCTTGCCGGTTTTTTCGCCGGGGCGGGCAGGTTAGATTCGAGCCTCGGTTTTTTTATCGAATGCAAGAATTTCGTGCTGCATGTCTGAGGCTCATGTCAAGATTATTTTGGCGTGGTTCGGCCTGGCTCGGCGTCCTTCGTTCGCTCTCCCGTATCAGGGTTGAACTCTCCTTACGATGTTTGCCTTGCTTGTCGTAAAGTTCAACCCGGCCATTCTCATAGTCCCACTCATAAATGCGCCCCTTGCGATCTTTCCAGCGCTTACGCCTTTTCCCCCTGTAGTGGCATTATTTGATGTTCGACGTGGGAAGATTCAGCGTGTGTCGAAGACTTCTTTTGCCGGCAATTCACCGACTTTTTGAAATGACCCCACTCATGTACTGATTCAAATCGCGGAAATCCTGAACGCTCCACGCATGCGGCGGGATTCGCACGCCATTGTCCTGCAATGTTTTCGGAATCAGGTTTCCATTCGGCCGAAGGATGACCGACGCGACGATAACGCCTGGGTAGTCCGTCAGGCGCTGTTTGAAGGCCGGGGTTGTAAGGTCAGGTGTCGGCGGGCTGCTTTTGTTGGCCGGTGGTCCTGTCGCCTTGAGATCCGCTCCGTGACACATGGCGCATCGCTGCACATAGAGATTCTTGCCATTGGCAGGATCGGCCAGGGACAGCGACGTTTGAATGAGTGATAAAGTGCCCGGCAAAGCGATCAAGGGGATCTTCACTGTGCGGGTGGCCTTGTTGTAGAGGGTGTTTTCCACGTTGGCTTATCCGTTGCCTAAGGTGTTTGATCGATGCTGGTGATTTCCAATAACGTCCACCTGCCCGATGCCGAGATCGAGCTGACCGCCATACGTGCCCAGGGCGCCGGTGGGCAGAATGTGAACAAGGTATCAAGTGCGGTACACCTGCGCTTTGATATTCCGGCGTCGTCGCTGCCGGAGTTCTACAAGGAACGCCTGCTGGCGCTGCGTGACAGTCGCATCACCAGCGAAGGGGTGCTGATACTCAAGGCTCAGCAGTACCGAACCCAGGAACAGAATCGCGCCGACGCGCTGGAACGCCTGGTGGAACTGATCCTCAGTGCTACCAAGGTGGAGAAGAAGCGTCGTCCGACCAAGCCGACCCTGGGCTCGAAAAAACGCCGCCTCGAATCCAAGACCAAGCGCGGCAGCATCAAGGCCGGGCGCGGCAAAGTCGACTTCTAGGCGTCGCGTGCTTCGCGGGCCTTGGGGGCTTGTCGGTAGAGGTACACACTCAGCAGCAAACCGCCGCACGCGGCGAGAGCGGCGAACAGGAAGATCGACGCGAAGCCGAAACCTGCGGCGACAGCCCCCGCCAGCGGGCCGGTGATGCCCAGCGACAGGTCGATAAACAGCGAATACGCCCCCACCGCCGCCCCCCGGCTGGATGCCGGCACCAAGTTGACCGCCTCCACCCCAAGGGCCGGAAACACCAGGGAAAAGCCGAACCCGCTCAAGGCTGCACCCGCCAGCGCCCAGTTGGCATCGGGTGCCAGCCACAGCAACAACAGGCCGAGGATTTCCACCGACAGACAGGCGATCGCCACGCGAAAACCGCCAATCCGGTTGATCAAGTTGCCGAACAGCAGGCGCGCGCCGATGAAGCTGGCGCCGAACAGGCTGAGGGCCCAGACCGCGTTATCCCAATGCTGGGTGGTGTAATACAGCGTGATAAAGGTCGCGATGGTGCCAAAACCGATGGAGCCCAAGGCCAGCGCGAAACCATGGGGCAAGACCCGTCCCAGCACATTCATGAACGGCAGGCGCACGCCGGCCACAATGGGCGTGGGTTCCTTGCGCCAGGCCAGGGCTACCCCCAAAACGGCCAGCAGAATGATGCTGACGCCCATGCTCCACAGCCCCAAGTGGCTGACCAGCAGCACCCCCAGCGGTGCCCCGACAGCCAGCGCGCCATAGCTCGCAATGCCGTTCCAGGAGATGACCTTGGCGGTGTTGGCCGCGCCCACCCGGCCGATGCCCCAGCCAATCGCGCCCGACCCCACCAGGCTTTCAGCGCTGCCCAGCACCAGTCGGCCGATCAGCAGGCTGCCCAGGCTCAACGCCGGCAAGCTGGAAAACCAGGCCGCCAATAGCATGAACACACCGCTGAGGCCACAGCCCACCAGGCCGATCAGCACGGCGCGCTTGCAGCCCAGGTTATCGATGATGCGCCCGGCGTACGGGCGGCTCAGCAGGGTGGCCAGGTATTGCACGCTGATCACCAGCCCGGCGATCACCGCGCCAAAGCCCAGCTCACTGTGGACATAGCCCGGCAACACGGCCAGGGGAATGCCGATATTCAGGTAGCCGATAAAGGTGAATAACACGATGGAAACAACTTGCAGCGTGACCGCTAGGGGGCGCTGGGTATCTGGCATGGGAGAGGTCCACTGTCGCAGCAGGTAAAGATAGGCTGCTAATGATACCGGGGCTTTGATCGGTTCAGGGGGGTAAAACGCAAAAACGTCAGATCAGAACGCCCTCAAGCTTGGGCAGGGGTCAACAATTGTGTGGTGACCAGGGCCGCGAGCGCGTTTTCCTGGGTGCCGAAGCGCTTGAGTAGCACGGCTTGTTTGTCCGCACTGAGGCGGTTCCAGACTTCGACCATCTGCAGCGCAGCATTGAGTACGGCAGTGTCCGGGGTGTTGGGGAGGGTATCGGTCATGGCGGGTATCCAGGGTGATTCAGGCGGTGTGGAAAGCGCTCAAAGGCGCGCTTTCCACACGGTCTGGTACGGCGTCAGTCCTGACGTTTGCTGTCGACTGGTTTTGCTTCTTTGGCCTTGGGTTGCTTGTTGCTGGCCTGTTGCGGTGTTGGGTGCAGGCTTGGGAAGGGGAGATTAGGTATCTCGTGCATCGTCGTCGCTCCTCGCAAAGTCTGTTTTTTCAATCGCAGGTGATTCCGCGCTCTCAAAAAGCCTTGGCAGGATACAGCACTGCAAATGACAAAAAGATTTTTATGTCGACGGATGTGTGAACTTTTATCGTTTAAACGCAAGTGACAAGAGGTCACACGACTAGAAGGGCACCTTGCCCAGAATCATGTCGCGGTACATCACGAAATCCCCCAGCAGGCTGTACAGCGGATGCTGGAAGGTGGCCGGGCGGTTTTTTTCGAAAAAGAAGTGGCCGACCCAGGCGAAACCGTAACCGGCGATGGGTAGGGTCAGCAGTAGTCCCAGGGAGCCTTTGCCTATCGTGTAGGCCAAAAGGCCGATCACCAGCGTGGTGCCGATAAAATGCAGACGCCGACAGGTGCTGTTGGCGTGCTCGCTGAGGTAGTAAGGGTAAAACTCTGCAAAGCTATTGAATTGCTTGACGTTTTCCACGATGACGAGCCCTTTGTTGTTATGTCGCCCAACAGATATTCGGCGGGGAGCTTATTTGAGTCTAGAGTGATCAGTGGTAACAGCCAGTGACAATAGATGCCACTTTAGTATCCTTGGCTTTCCTGGCTACCGTTTTAAGCCAGCTTTTTTAAGAAGACGCCATGAGCGAACGAACAACTTCTGCAAGCTGGGCGATGGGGATAGTCAAAGCATTGGAAATGGACGGCCTGGATTGCCGCGCCTTGTTCAAGCAACTGGGCCTGGATTATGCCGCCCTGGATGACCCGGATGCCCGGTTTCCGCAAGACTCCATGACCCGGCTGTGGCAGCGGGCGGTGGACGTGTCCGGCAACCCTGCGATTGGCCTGAACATGGGTAAGGTGGTGCGCCCGGCGTCGTTTCATGTGACCGGTTATGCGCTGATGTCCAGCAACACCCTGGCCGAAGGCTTTATGCGGCTGGTGCGCTATCAGCGGATCATCGCCGAAAGTGCTGACCTGAGTTTCCGACTGCTACCCGAGGGCTACGCGCTGATTCTGACGGTGCACGGCGATCTCCTGCCCCCCACCCGACAGAGCGCGGAAGCCTCGCTGGCCTGTGCGTTGGCGCTGTGCGGCTGGCTGACCGGGCGCACCCTGCAACCGCGCAAGGTGTTGCTGCAGGGCGATCAACCGGTGGATCTGATGCCCTACAAACAAGCGTTCCATGCGCCCCTGGAGTTCAATGCGCCCTACGACGCACTGATTTTCGAGCGCGCGGATATGGACGCGCCGTTGCCCACCGCCAATGAAGCCATGGCGCTGCTGCATGATCGGTTCGCCGGCGAGTACCTGGCGCGGTTTTCTGAAAGCCGCGTGACCCACAAGGCGCGCCAGGTGCTGTGCCGCCTGCTGCCCCAGGGCGAGCCCAAGCGTGAAGCGGTGGCCCAGGCCCTGCACTTGTCCCAGCGCACCTTGCAGCGGCGTTTGCAGGAGGAAGGTACCAGTTTCCAGACCCTGCTCGACGACACCCGCCGCGAACTGGCCGAGCAGTACCTGGCTCAGCCGAGCATGACCCTGCTGGAAATTGCCTACCTATTGGGCTTCGCCGACCCCAGCAACTTCTTCCGCGCGTTTCGCCGCTGGTTCGATGCCACGCCCGGCGAATACCGCGTACGGCTGCTGGAAGCGTCGACGGTCAGTGACGCCAAAACGCCGGAATGCACAACACAAAGACGGTGATGATCTCCAGTCGGCCCAGTAGCATGCCCAATGACAGGATCCACTTGGCCGCATCCGGCAGGCTGGCGAAATTGCCCGCCGGGCCGATGGTTTCCCCCAGGCCCGGACCGACGCCGGACACGGTACTGGCGGCGCCGGTCAGTGCGGTCATCCAGTCCAGGCCCAGCAGCGACAGGGCCAGGGCGATGGCGCAGATGGTGATGGCGAAGAAAAACGAAAAGGTCAGGATCGACCGCACGATTTCTTCATCGAGGCGGTGGCCGTTGTACTTCTGCTTGATCACCGCGCGCGGGTGAATCAATTGGTTCAAGTTGGCTTTGAGCAGGATATAGGCGACCTGGAAGCGGAAGATCTTGATCCCGCCCGCCGTCGACCCCGAACAGCCGCCGATGAAACCCAGGTAGAAGAACAGCATCAGTGAGAAGTTGCCCCACAAGCTGTAGTCCCCCAGTGCAAAACCGGTGGTCGTTACCACCGAGGTGACGTTCAACGCCACATGGCGCAAGGCGTCCAGCCAATGCAGGTTGGTGGTCCACCAGTACCAGGTGCCGAGCACCAGCCAGGTCATCAACAGCAAGCCGAGCAAGCCCTGTACCTGCTGATCCTTGATCAGCGCCCGGCGGTTACCGCGCAAGGTGGCCACATACAGGGTGAACGGCAAACTGCCGAGGATCATCACCACCACCGCCACCCAGTGCACCGCCGGTTGTTTCCAGTGGGCCAGGGATTCGTCGGAGGTGGAGAACCCACCGGTGGAAATCGCCGACATTGCATGGTTGATCGCATCGAACAGGCCCATCCCGGCCCACCAGAACGCCAGGCTGCCCAGGATGGTGATGCCCACGTACGCCGCCACGATCAGTCGCGCCACCATGTGCGAGCGGGGCATGACCTTTTCCGAGCGGTCCGAGGATTCGGTCTGGAACAGGCGCATGCCACCAATGCGCAGCAGCGGCAGGATCGCCACCGCCATGCCGATAAAACCGATGCCGCCGAGCCAGTGCAGCAGCGAGCGCCACATCAGAATGCCCGGCGACATGCTGTCCAGCCCGCTCAATACCGTTGAACCGGTGGCGGTGATGCCGGACATGCTTTCGAAAAACGAATCGGTATAGCTGATGCGCTGGGTCAGCAAAAACGGCAGCGCGGCGAACACGCATACCACCACCCAACTGGTGACGGTCAGCAAGTACATGTCCCGGGGCCGCAGGTGCACGTGTTCTGGACGCCCAGGGATGACCAGGGTCAAGCCGGCGACAAAGGTAATCAGGCTGGCCCACAGGAACGAGGGCAGGTCTTGGGTGCGTTCGAAAATCACCAAGGTGGCCATGGGCACGACCATGGCGATCGCAAGGCTGATCAGGAAGATGCCGATGATGAAACCGATGATGCGCAGGGTCGGCAACGCCATGAAGTGAGCTCGAGATAGGGCAGAGGCGCCATTCTACCTGGGGTGCAGGTCTTGTAAACCGGGGCTTCACCTGTGGGAGCAAGCCTCCTCCCACATGGGTTTTGTGGGCGCGAAAAAAGGCGACCCGAAGGTCGCCTCATTCAACACGGTACGGATCAGAACTCGTGATCGGCGTTGTCCGGGTTCAGGTCGCTGATCCCCAGCTTGCCGGCAGCGGCTTCGATCGAGCCGGTCTGCTTGACCAGCGCTGCGATTGCGTCGCGCACGATCTGGTTGCCTGCGTCGTTACCGGCAGCGATCAACTGGTCGTAGTGCTCACCCTTGTTGGCGTGGTCGACCATGATCTGGATCTTCGCTTCGGTCGCGGCCAGGTCCGCTTTCAACGCCGCATCGGCAGCCGGGTCGGCCTTGGCCACCAGGGACGACAGGCTGGCGCCGGTCATTTTGGTGCCGTCGACGCGGGTGTACTCGCCCAGGTAGACGTTGCGGATGCCCTTGGCGTCGTAGAAGTGCGAGTAGTGGGTGTTGTCGCTGAAGCAATCCTGTTCGTCTTCCGGCGAGTTGGCTTCCAGGGAAACCTTCATGCGTTCACCGGCCAGTTCGCCCAGGGACAGGCTGCCCATGCCGAACAGCATTTTGCGCAGGCCGTCGGTGGCAGGTTCTGCCTCCAGGGTGGCGCGGTAGTTGTCTTCGACGTTGGGCTTCCAGTTGCCGACCATTTCTTCCAGGTCGCTGACCAGCAGTTGGGTCACGGCGCTCAGGTAGGCGCGGCGGCGCTCGTTGTGGCCGCCGGTGGCGCCGTCGCCCGTCAGGTAGTCGGACGCGGGACGGTTGCCTGCGCCTGGGCCGGTGCCATTGACGTCCTGGCCCCAGAGCAGGAATTCGATGGCGTGGTAGCCGGTGGCAACGTTGGCTTCGGAACCGCCGAGCTCATTGAGGCTGGCGAGTTTTTCCGGGGTGATGTCCTTTACGTCGACTTTGTCTTCGCCGACCTGGATCTCGGTGTTGGCGATGATGTTGGCTGTGGCGCCGGGGTTGCCCAGGGCGTGTTCGTAGGATTTGTCGGTGTAGTCGATCAGGCCTTCGTCCAGGGGCCAGGCGTTCACCTGGCCTTCCCAGTCGTCGATGATGGTGTTGCCGAAGCGGAACACTTCGCTCTGCAGGTACGGCACGCGAGCGGCGACCCAGGCGGCACGGGCGGCCTTCAGGGTTTCGTCGTTGGGCTTGGCGAGGAAGGCGTCGATTGCGGTTTGCAGGGTTTTGGCCGTGGACTCGGCATCGCTGTAGACCGCGAAAACCATGTCGGCGTAATGCGCAACCACCGCTTTGGCGGCCGCTTCGTCGACCTGGCCGGCAGGGGTGGCAGCCGCTGGAGCGGCAGTGCTGGCAGCCGGGGTCGGCGCCTGGGGCGCGGCGGCCTTGTCTTTACCTTCGCCGCAGCCGGCGAGAGAAATGGCAATGGCCAGCAGACTGGCAGTGGCCAGGGGCATACGAATCATGGCGAACATCCTGCTTCGGTTGTTGAGAGGGTGCGCGTGGAAGCGCAAAACTGCGACATAATGCGAAAGATTTGCATTTTGTGTAAAGGGTTAAACGTGGGAAATATTCAGTATCGTTTTATCGGATCAGAGAATTGCCGCGTTATTGCGCTCGGAGTGTTTCAAAAACGCCGCTAACTCGCGGGCCGGCAAGGGTTTGCTGTAGTAGTAACCCTGACCTTCATGGCAGCCTTCGGCGATGATGTAGGCCTCCTGCTCGGCAGTCTCCACGCCTTCTGCGATCACTTGCATGCCCAGGCTTTTGCCCAGTTGGATAATGGCGCGCACGATGGTCGCGTCGTCATCGTCGTCCAGCAGGTCCTGAACGAAGCTCTTGTCGATCTTGATTTTGTCCAGTGGCAGGCTTTTGAGGTAACTCAAGGAGGAGTAGCCGGTGCCGAAGTCATCGATCGCAATCAGTGCCCCGGAACGGCGCAGGCTCAGCAGGTGTTGGGCGGCGGTGCTGATGTCTTCCATCAGGCCGGTTTCGGTGACTTCCAGCTCGAGGCTGCGCGGCGGCAGGCGGTAGATCTGCAACAGATTGTTGACCACCCGCGGCAATTCGGCATGGTGCAACTGAACGGTGGACAGGTTGACCGCCATGCGCAGTCCGGTGAAGCCCAGGTCGTGCCATTCGCGCAATTGGCGGCAGGCCTGGTCCAGCCCCCATTCACCGATCGGAATAATGGTGCCGTTCTGTTCTGCCAGCGGGATGAACAGGTCGGGCGGTACCAGCCCGTGTTCCGGGTGTTGCCAGCGCAACAGCGCTTCGACCCCGACCACATGGTGGTCGCGATAGCTGATCTGTGGCTGGTACACCAAGTGGAACTGGTTGCGGCTGAGGGCGTCGCGCAGGTCTTTTTCCAGCTCGCGGCGGCGGCGCATTTCACTGTCCACGCTGGCGATATAGAACTGATAGCGGTTACGCGAGCGGCTCTTGGCCAGGGTCATGGTCTGTTCGGCTTTTTGCAGCAGCTTCTCGGTGCTGTCGCCGTCTTCCGGGAACAGGGTGATGCCGATGGTGGCGCGCAGACGGATTTCTTCGTGGTCGAGGGCGAACTCCGCTTCCAGGTCGTCGAGGATGCTTTGCGCCAGCTCGGCGGCCTCGTAGGGCTGGTCGATATCGGCCTGAACCAGGGCGAATTGGTCGCCACCCAGGCGGGCCAGGGCGCCAAGGCGGCCGCTGTGGGCACGCAGGCGATCGGCCAGGGCCAGGAGCAATTTGTCGCCGGCCTGGTAGGTGAACTGCTCATTGACGCTTTTGAAGTCATCCAGCCCCACGCACAGAACCGCCACGCGGCGCTGCCGGCGGCCGGCGTCGATCAGGATCTTGTCCAGTTGCTCCTGCAGTTTCTGGCGGTTAGGCAGGCCAGTCAGGAAGTCGTATTGGGCCATGCGCAGCAGGCTGGTTTCCGCTTCGTGGCGCAGGTGGGTATTGCGTTCGATGGATTCGAGCAACTGGTTGGCGGTATTGATCCACAACCCCAGTTCGTTGCGTTCGTGGCCCTTGAGCTGCGGGATCTTGTGTTCGCTGGGCCGGTCCGGGTTGATCGAGGTCAGATGCTCGATAATGCGCGACAGCGGCTTGGTCAGCAGCCAGTGATAGACCAGGTACAGCACCAGGCCCATGGCCAGGGCGCGCAGGACCCCGGAAATGAAGATGATCACCGAATTGACGATAAAACCCTGGCCATAGGTGGCGGTGTCGAGGGTGATGCTCAGGTCGCCGTAATACTCGCTGTAGGGGCCTTTGCCGACCAGAGGAGTGGTAAAGGTGCGTTCCTGGCCAAGAATCAGGTCGGTCAGCCAGCGGCTGGGGGATTGCTGCAACGCGCGGCTCTTCTCCGCGAGCATGGTTTCGTTGGGATGGCCGATGGACGCCATGCGCACAGCGTCATCCTGGAACAGACCCTCGATGACCTGCATGCCCATCTCGCGGTCCAGGCTGTAGACAGCCTGGGTCGAGGGGTCGCGAAACATGTCGAGGATGCGCTGGGCATCACTGGCCACGGCCTGGCGAGTCTTGTAGGCATCGAAAACGATTTGCGCCACGCTCAGTGCCACGCCAACGATCAATGCCGACAGCAACACAACCCGTAGCAACTTCACCGACAAGCTGTTCTTGAGTTCCAGCTTCAAAGGGGCATTCCTTGTCTCATGCGGGTGGCCTTCAATATGCCATGAGTATTGGCAATCTGATGATGGCAGTCAAAGGAACATTGGGGAGATGAGCTCAATTGAGGTGCTGGCTGGATCAATTTTGAGAGACGGCAACCTATGTCAGTGCGCGCCAGTCGTGAGCAAGGCGTGATCGGGAAGCGCTGGTGCCCCCGAGGGAAGGCGGAGAGAACCCGCCTTCGGCTTGGAGATGGTCTTAAAAACTAATCTGACCCTGGGGTTTTTGCTCGTCTCCTCCGACCTTTTCGTCGGGATTCGACGCGTCCATTGCTTTGTTTGCCATGTCCATGGCCCCTTTTGCCATATCCATCCCTTTATCAAGAAGGCCCGTTATCATTGGGATTGCACCAGTTGCCATCGAAATAGGATCCATCGTAATTCCTCACACTTGATTAAGAGGTTCATTCCTCCTGCCGCATGTGTGGTGAATTCCTGTTGTTGGGTTCCAATATTCCTGGCCTGGCTATCCGTCGGTCACAAAAAAGCCCGGCAATCGCCGGGCTCTTTCTACTGCAAGGGTTGCTTAGGCAGTGAAGGTCTTGCCTTCGAACTGCTCAGCCACGAACTTCCAGTTGACCAGGTTCCAGAACGCTTCCACATACTTTGGACGCAGGTTGCGGTAGTCGATGTAGTAAGCGTGTTCCCAGACGTCGCAGGTCAGCAGCGGGGTATCGCCGTTGGTCAGCGGGTTGCCGGCGCCGATGGTGCTGGCCAGGGCCAGGGAACCGTCAGCCTTTTTCACCAGCCAGCCCCAACCGGAACCGAAGGTGCCGACGGAGGTCTTGGTGAATTCTTCCTTGAACTTGTCGAACGAACCGAACGCAGCGTTGATGGCTTCAGCCAGGGCGCCGGTAGGTTGGCCGCCGGCGTTTGGCGCCAGGCAGTTCCAGTAGAAAGTGTGGTTCCAGACTTGCGCGGCGTTGTTGAAGATGCCGCCCGAAGAAGACTTGATGATTTCTTCCAGGGTCTTGCCTTCGAACTCGGTGCCAGGCACCAGGTTGTTCAGGTTCACGACATAGGTGTTGTGGTGCTTGTCGTGGTGGTATTCCAAGGTTTCCTTGGAAATGTGCGGCTGCAGGGCATCGTGTGCGTAGGGCAGCGGCGGCAATTCGAAAGCCATGGTGATTCTCCTAATCAGGTCAGTTGCGGTGAGCGCAAGGCCGATCACGGGCGGCCAAACAAGCGCCGGGGAGTTTGTACTCTTTGCGGCGCAGGGTCCGGATCATAGCACCGGGAATGTGGCAAAACCACGCAACAACTGTGTGGGATAGAGGTTCCAGAGCGTTTTGGACTATTCGTCAGGTGCTGATCAATTGATAGGCGACGCTGAACATCATCACTGCCACCAGCAGGTCGAGCAGGCGCCAGGTCGCCGGTCGCGCCAGCCACGGCGCCAACCATGCCGCGCCGAGCGCCAGGGTGGCGAACCACAGGAACGATGCACTGGCGGCACCGGCCACATACGCGCCGGGTTCGGTTTGTTGCGCGCCCAGCGAGCCGATCAGCAGGACCGTGTCCAAGTACACATGGGGGTTGAGTAGCGTAACCGCCAGGGCACTGAGCAACACGGCGCGTAAGGAACGTACCTTGAGGCTGTCGCCCTGGTCCAGGCTCTGTTTCGTACACGCCCGCCGCAACGCGCAGGCGCCGTACCACAGCAGGAATGCAGCACCGCCCCAGCGGGCGATCCCCAGCAGTATCGGGCTTTGGGCCAAAATCGTCGCCAGGCCGAAGACCCCGGCGGCCACCAGCAGTGCATCGCAGATCACGCACAGGGCCGCCACCGGCAGGTGATGCTCGCGACGCAGGCTCTGCGCCAGCACGAATGCGTTCTGGGTGCCGATGGCCATGATCAGCCCCAGGGCGACCAACAGGCCGTTCGTATAGCTTTGCCACATAGTTGAAAATCCTTGCTCAGGCCGAAACGATGCTGGCTATCTTCCATGGGCTGGCTGTATAAGAAAAACAAATATTGCTGATCGCTCATTAGAGAAACTGATGTTCGACTATAAATTGCTTTCCGCCCTGGCGGCGGTGGTGGAACAGGCCGGCTTTGAACGCGGCGCACAGGTACTGGGGCTGTCGCAGTCGGCGATTTCCCAGCGCATCAAATTGCTCGAAGCGCGTATCGGCCAGCCGGTACTGATCCGCGCCACCCCGCCGACGCCCACTGATATCGGGCGCCGCCTGCTTAACCATGTGCAACAGGTGCGGCTGCTGGAGCGTGACCTGCAAAGCCAGGTGCCGGCGCTGGATGACGAAGGCATGCCCGAACGTTTGCGCATCGCGTTGAATGCCGACAGCCTCGCCACGTGGTGGGCCGAGGCCGTCAGCGACTTTTGCGCCGAGCAGCATTTACTGTTGGACTTGGTGGTGGAAGACCAGACCGTCGGCCTCAAGCGCATGCGCGCCGGTGAAGTGGCGGCCTGTATCTGCGCCAGCGAGCGTCCGGTGGCCGGGGCTCGCAGCCTGTTGCTCGGGGCCATGCGCTACCGCGCGTTGGCCAGCCCGGCCTTTATCGCCCGGCACTTCCCCCAGGGCGTGCGCGCCGATCAACTGGCGCGAACGCCGGCGCTGGTGTTCGGCCCGGATGATTTCCTGCAACACCGCTACCTGGCGTCGCTCGGCGTGGACGGCGGTTTCGAACACCATCTATGCCCGTCGTCCGAAGGATTTATCCGCCTGACGGAAGCCGGCCTCGGTTGGGGCCTGGTGCCGGAGTTGCAGGTGCGCGACCAGTTGCAACGTGGCCTGCTGGTGGAGTTATTGCCAGATAAGCCCATCGACGTGCCGCTGTACTGGCATCATTGGCGCAGTGGCGGCCAACTGTTGGGCTTGTTGACCGACCATCTGGCCCAGGCGTGCGGCCAATGGTTGGTGCCGTTGGAGTGATGGCGGACGTCAAGGCAACAGCGATGAAAAACGAAAGAACACGGGGTAATACATGAAAATTCTGGTCACCGGCGCAAGCGGCTTCATCGGCGGGCGCTTTGCGCGTTTCGCCCTGGAGCAGGGCCTGGACGTGCGGGTCAACGGGCGGCGCGCCGAAGGTGTGGAACACCTGGTACGGCGTGGTGCCGAGTTTATCCAGGGTGATTTGAATGATGCCGACCTGGTGCGCGAATTGTGCCGCGATGTCGAAGCCGTGGTGCATTGCGCCGGCGCCGTGGGGATGTGGGGGCGCTATCAGGATTTCCACCAGGGCAATGTGCTGGTGACCGAAAACGTCGTCGAAGCCTGCCTCAAACAGCGCGTCGGCCGTTTGGTGCACTTGTCGTCGCCGTCGATCTACTTTGATGGGCGCGATCACCTCGGGTTGACCGAAGACCAGGTCCCCAAGCGCTTCAAACATCCCTATGCCGCCACCAAGTACCTGGCGGAGCAAAAGGTGTTCGGTGCCCAGGAGTTCGGCCTCGAAGTCCTGGCCCTGCGCCCGCGCTTTGTCACGGGCGCCGGTGACATGAGCATCTTCCCGCGCTTGTTGAAGATGCAGCGCAAGAACCGTCTGGCCATCGTCGGCGACGGCCTGAACAAAGTGGACTTCACCAGTGTGCACAACCTCAACGAAGCGTTGCTCAGCAGTTTGCTCGCCACGGGCTCGGCGTTGGGCAAGGCCTACAACATCAGCAATGGCGCACCGGTGCCGGTGTGGGATGTGGTCAACTACGTCATGCGCCAAATGGAGCTGCCCCAGGTGACGCGGTATAGGTCCTACGGCTTGTCCTACAGCGTGGCGGCGCTCAACGAAGCCTTCTGTGCGATGTGGCCCGGTCGACCGGAACCGGCGCTGTCGCGTCTGGGCATGCAGGTGATGAACAAAGATTTCACCCTCGACATCAGCCGGGCCAGGCATTATCTGGATTACGAGCCCAAGGTCAGCCTGTGGACCGCCCTCGACGAGTTCTGCAGTTGGTGGAAGGCCCAGGACCCGGGTTCGCGGTAAGTTCACACCAGGCAACACATTGGGAACCGAATTCGGGGTTTCCGGTCGATCAGTGCGGCGGGACACAGGTTTATACTCCCGTCGCTCGGCGTTCCAGCCAGCCACTTCAGCGATTCAGGGTTGATTCATGCGCAACGATGCCAACGACGACTTCGACAACGTTCCCAGCCTGCGGGCCGACCTTGGGGATGACGATGATTTCGAACCGAGCCCCGCCACTTCGGTGCGCTCGCGCAACACGCCCGTGGTCAAGGTCAAGAGCGCCAGCACCGGCCCGTTGTGGGCCTTGATCGGCGCCCTGCTGATCGCCTTCGCGGGCCTGGCGTGGTGGAGCTTCCAGCAGATTTCCCTGATGGGCCAGCAACTGGTTGCCACCCAGGAAAGTTTTGCGCGTATCAGCGAAGAAGCAGCGGGGCGCCTGCAGGACATTTCCGGCAAGGTCGTGGCCAGTGAAGCCAGCGTGAACACCGGCAGCGAAGCGCTGAAGTTGCAGATCAAACAGTTGGAAACCCAGTTGCTGGAGCAGGGCAAGCAGCAACTGGGCGTCGCCGGCCAGGCCACCGAGCTGGACAAGCGTCTGGCGCAGATGACCGCCAGCACCACCGACCTGTCGAACGCCAATGCCAGGCTGCAAGGCCAGGTGCAGGCGCTGACCGACACCGTGGCGACCCTCAAGGCGGCGCAGGGCGATGTCGGCAAGCGCGACACCGAGCTCAAGGAACTGGCCGCCGATGTGGCCGCCTTGAAAAAACAGAGCGCCACCATTGCCCGTCTCGAACAGGACCTGGTGGTGCTCAAGAGCGCCCAGGATAACCCGTCGGCCAACAGCGATGCGCCGACCAATAAAGAGTTCGACGTGTTCCGCATCCAGACCACCCGCAATATCACCACCCTGCAGAGCCAGATGCAGACCCTCAATCAGCGCCTCAATGCCCCAGGCGCTGCCTCGGCGCAGAGTCAATAACGGGCGAGAGGAAATGTCACCGCTTGGTGACATTTCCTCTCTGCTTCGTTACATGTCCCCACTTCGCCCTTGTTTAGACTGCGGTCATCCCACCAAAAACAATAAGGGCCACCCATGACCACCCAACCACTGCCTGCCAGCAGTTGGCTGAATGCGCCTGCCCATCACGCCTGGCTCGCCGCCGAAGGCCAGCGCCTGCTGACATTCGCCAAGGCCGCGCGCCTGCCCGACGGCTTTGGCAACCTGGACGACAAAGGTCGACTGCCGGCCAATGCCCACGCCGAAACCATGAACACCGCGCGCATGACCCACAGCTTCGCCATGGCCCACGCCATGGGGTTGCCCGGTTATGTCGACCTGGTCGAACACGGCGTGGCGGCTCTCAGCGGCCCACTGCGCGACCCCGAACACGGTGGCTGGTTCGCCGCGCCCCATGCCATCGACGGCAACTCCGGTAAAACGGCCTACCTGCATGCGTTTGTGGCCCTGGCCGCCAGCTCGGCGATGGTGGCGGGCGCAGCCGGCGCGCAACCCCTGTTGACGGATGCGATCACGGTCATCGAGCGACATTTCTGGAGCGAGGAGGAGGGCGTGATGCTCGAATCCTTTGCCCAGGACTGGAGCGGCGTCGAAGCCTATCGCGGCGCCAACAGCAACATGCACGCCACCGAAGCGTTTCTGGCCCTGGCGGATGTCACCGGCGACACCCGCTGGCTCGACCGCGCTTTGCGTATCGTCGAACGCGTCATCCACACCCACGCTGCCAGCCACCGGTTCATGGTGATCGAGCATTTCGACGCCCAATGGAACCCCGTGTTCGGTTACAACGAAGACAACCCCGCCGACGGCTTCCGTCCTTATGGCATCACGCCCGGCCACGGTTTCGAGTGGGCCCGGCTGGTGCTGCACTTGGAAGCGGCACGCCTGCAGGCAGGGCTGGCCACGCCGGACTGGCTACTGACCGACGCCAAGGGCCTGTTCGCCAGTGCCTGCGACTACGCCTGGGCTGTGGATGGCGCGCCCGGTATCGTCTACACCCTGGACTGGAACCAGCAGCCGGTAGTGCGCGAACGTCTGCACTGGACCCACGCCGAAGCCAGCGCTGCAGCCCAGGCCTTGCTCAAGCGTACCGGTGAACTGCACTACGAAACCTGGTACCGGCGCTTCTGGGCGTTTTGCGACACCCACTTTATCGACCGTATTCACGGCAGTTGGCACCACGAACTCAACCCGCACAACCAGCCCGCCAGCAAAATCTGGGCTGGCAAGCCAGACCTGTACCATGCCTGGCAAGCGGTATTGCTTCCCGCGCTGCCCTTGGCGCCCAGCATGGCCAGTGCATTGGGACGCGGGCGCTATGTCACCGGGTGGTGACATTTGTGCATCCCTTTGTTACCTGCGCCGCAAAAATCCCTGTTTAAACTCCGTGCAGCGCAAGCGCCAGACTTGCATGCATAACAAAAAGAAAAGGTACTCAGATGAATGCGATTAATCGCCTCGCCGTAGCTATTTCCATTGCCTCGTTGTTTCCCCTCAGTGCTTTTGCCGCCGACTCGAAAGGGACGGTTGAAGTCGTGCACTGGTGGACATCGGGCGGTGAGAAGGCGGCTGTAGATGTCCTGAAGGCCCAAGTCGAGAAAGACGGTTTCACCTGGAAAGACGGCGCTGTCGCAGGTGGCGGTGGTGCTACGGCCATGACCGTGCTCAAAAGCCGCGCGGTCGCCGGCAACCCACCAGGCGTGGCCCAGATCAAAGGCCCCGACATCCAGGAGTGGGCCTCCACTGGCCTTTTGGACACTGACGTGCTCAAAAGCGTCGCCAAAGAAGAAAAGTGGGATTCCCTGCTCGACAAGAAAGTTTCCGACACCGTGAAGTACAAAGGTGACTACGTCGCCGTTCCGGTGAACATCCACCGCGTGAACTGGCTGTGGATCAACCCGGAAGTCTTCAAGAAGGCCGGCATCACCAAGAACCCCACCACCCTCGAAGAATTCTATGCCGCCGGCGACAAGCTGAAGAAAGCCGGCTTCATTGCGCTCGCCCACGGTGGCCAGCCTTGGCAGGACAGCACCGTATTTGAAGCCGTCGTGTTGTCGGTGATGGGTGCCGATGGCTACAAGAAAGCCCTGGTTGACCTGGACAACGGCGCACTGACCGGTCCGCAAATGGTCAAGGCGCTGACCGAGCTGAAGAAAGTCGCGACCTACATGGACGTCGACGGTAAAGGCCAGGACTGGAACCTCGAAGCGGGCAAGGTCATCAATGGCAAGGCCGGCATGCAGATCATGGGTGACTGGGCCAAGTCCGAATGGACCGCCGCCAACAAAGTCGCCGGCAAGGACTACGAGTGCGTCGCCTTCCCGGGCACCGAAAAAGCCTTCACCTACAACATCGACTCCCTGGCGGTGTTCAAGCAGAAGAACGAAGGCACGGCGGCCGGTCAGCAGGACATCGCCAAAGTTGTGCTGGGTGAAAACTTCCAGAAGGTCTTCAGCATCAACAAGGGTTCGATCCCTGTTCGTACCGACATGCTCAATGAAATGGACAAGCTCGGCTTCGACGCCTGCGCCCAGACCGCGGCCAAGGACTTCCTGGCAGACGCCAAGACCGGCGGCCTGCAGCCAAGCATGGCGCACAACATGGCCACCACCCTGGCCGTGCAAGGTGCGTTCTTTGATGTCGTGACCAACTACATCAACGACCCGAAAGCCGATCCGGCTGACACCGCCAAGAAACTCGGCGCTGCGATCAAGTCGGCCAAGTAACGGTTAATGCCTCGTCGTAGGAGCCGGCTTGCCGGCAAGTCGGCTCCTACAGCGGAATGTATGTAGTCCTTTTTCCCTGTATTGGATTTCCCCATGAGTTCTGTTGCTGTGTTCAGCAAAGCCTCGCCGTTCGATGCACTGCAGCGCTGGCTACCCAAACTGGTGCTGGCGCCGAGCATGTTCATCGTGTTGGTGGGCTTCTACGGCTACATCCTGTGGACGTTTGTGCTGTCGTTCACTACGTCGACGTTCCTGCCGAGCTACAACTGGGCGGGCCTTGCCCAATACGAGCGGCTGTTCGACAACGACCGCTGGTGGGTAGCGAGCAAGAACCTGGCGCTGTTCGGCGGGATGTTCATCGGTATCACCTTGGTGATCGGCGTGATGCTGGCGATTTTCCTCGACCAGAAAATCCGTCGCGAAGGCTTTATCCGCACCATTTACCTGTACCCGATGGCGCTCTCGATGATCGTCACCGGTACCGCCTGGAAATGGCTGCTCAACCCGGGCATGGGCCTGGACAAACTCCTGCGGGATTGGGGCTGGGAAGGCTTCCGTCTCGACTGGCTGATCGACCCGGACCGCGTGGTCTACTGCCTGGTGATCGCTGCCGTGTGGCAAGCCTCCGGTTTCATCATGGCGATGTTCCTCGCTGGCCTGCGTGGCGTCGATCAGTCGATCATCCGTGCCGCGCAGATCGACGGCGCGAGCCTGCCGCGCATCTACTGGAGCGTGGTGCTGCCCAGCCTGCGTCCGGTGTTCTTCAGTGCGGTGATGATCCTGGCGCATATCGCGATCAAGAGCTTCGACTTGGTGGCCGCGATGACGGCCGGTGGCCCTGGCTACTCGTCCGATCTGCCGGCGATGTTCATGTACTCGTTCACCTTCAGCCGCGGCCAGATGGGCATGGGCTCGGCCAGTGCAATCCTGATGCTCGGCGCGATCCTCGCGATCATCGTGCCTTACCTGTACTCCGAGCTGAGGACCAAGCGTAATGACTAGTCTCGCTTCCAAACCTGCCATCAGCCTGAGCCGCATCGCGATCTACGCGGTGCTGATCTTCGCGGTGCTGCTGTACCTGGTGCCGCTGGTGGTGATGTTGCTCACCAGCTTCAAGACCCCGGAAGACATCAGCACCGGCAACCTGTTGAGCTGGCCGACCGTGGTCACCGGCATCGGCTGGGTCAAGGCCTGGGCCACGGTGGATGGCTACTTCTGGAACTCGATCAAGATCACCGTTCCCGCTGTGCTGATCTCCACGGCCATTGGTGCGTTGAACGGCTACGTGCTGTCGTTCTGGCGCTTCCGTGGTTCGCAGTTGTTCTTCGGTTTGCTGTTGTTCGGCTGCTTCCTGCCGTTCCAGACCGTGCTGCTGCCGGCCTCGTTCACCCTCGGCAAGATGGGCCTGGCGAGCACCACCACTGGCCTGGTGTTTGTGCATGTGGTCTACGGCCTGGCGTTCACCACGCTGTTCTTCCGTAACTACTACGTGAGCATTCCCGACGCGTTGATCAAGGCCGCGCGCCTGGACGGTGCCGGTTTCTTCACCATCTTCCGTCGGATCATTCTGCCGATGTCGACCCCGATCATCATGGTCTGCCTGATCTGGCAATTCACCCAGATCTGGAACGACTTCCTGTTCGGCGTGGTGTTCTCCAGCGGCGACTCCCAGCCCATCACGGTGGCGTTGAACAACCTGGTCAACACCAGCACCGGGGCCAAGGAATATAACGTGGATATGGCGGCGGCGATGATCGCCGGGCTGCCGACCCTGTTGGTCTATGTGATCGCAGGCAAGTATTTCGTGCGCGGCCTCACGGCCGGCGCGGTCAAGGGGTAATCATGGCTACGCTTGAACTTCGCAATGTAAACAAGACCTATGGCGCCGGCCTGCCCGACACCTTGAAGAACATCGAACTGTCGATCAAGGAAGGCGAATTCCTGATCCTGGTCGGGCCTTCGGGCTGCGGTAAATCCACGCTGATGAACTGCATCGCGGGCCTGGAGACCATCACCGGCGGCGCGATCATGATCGGTGACCAGGACGTCAGCGGCATGAGCCCCAAGGATCGTGACATCGCCATGGTGTTCCAGTCTTACGCGCTGTATCCGACCATGAGCGTGCGTGAAAACATCGAGTTCGGCCTGAAGATCCGCAAGATGCCCCAGGCCGATATCGACGCCGAAGTGGCGCGGGTGGCCAAGTTGCTGCAGATCGAACACCTGCTCAACCGCAAGCCGGGCCAGCTTTCCGGCGGCCAGCAACAACGTGTGGCCATGGGCCGCGCCCTGGCGCGGCGGCCGAAGATCTACCTGTTCGACGAACCGCTGTCCAACCTCGACGCCAAGCTGCGTGTCGAGATGCGCACCGAAATGAAACTGATGCACCAGCGTCTCAAGACCACCACGGTCTACGTCACCCATGACCAGATCGAAGCGATGACCCTGGGCGACAAAGTGGCGGTGATGAAAGACGGCATCATCCAGCAGTTCGGCACGCCGAAAGACATCTACAACAATCCGGCCAACCAGTTCGTGGCGAGCTTCATCGGTTCGCCGCCGATGAACTTCGTGCCCCTGCGCCTGCAGCGCAAGGACGGTCGTTTGGTGGCGCTGCTCGACAGCGGCCAGGCCCGCTGCGAACTGCCGCTGGGCATGAACGACGCCGGCCTGGAAGACCGCGATGTGATCCTCGGCCTGCGCCCGGAGCAGATCATGCTGGCGACGGGGGAGGGCAACGGTTCGTCGAGTATTCGCGCCGAAGTCCAGGTCACCGAGCCGACCGGCCCGGACACCCTGGTGTTCGTGCAGCTCAACGACACCAAGGTCTGCTGCCGCCTGGCGCCCGATGTGGCACCGCAGGTGGGCGAGACCCTGACCCTGCAATTCGATCCGGCCAAAGTGCTGCTGTTCGACGCCAAGACCGGCGAGCGCCTGGGCACTGCCGCGTCGTTGCCGGCGCAGGATCGTGCCGACAACGTGGCCCAGTTCAAAGGCCGCTGAAGCCGGTAGGTGTGAACTCTTAAAATTATAAGTTGTTGTTTTAATTGAAAAAAATGTAACCCGCGTTAGATAAAAACAGTTTAATAACAATAAAGACGAGGATGTAGGGATGAAAAAGCAACACAACAACACTCGGCTGATCTGCCAACTGTCAGCGGCCGCTGCCCTGGTTTTGTCCGCCAATGCGATGGCGGCCGATGCCTTCAGTGCCGACTCCAAGTGGATGACCGGTGATTGGGGTGGCGAACGTACCAAGCTGATCGAGCAAGGTATCGACATCAAGGCTGACTACGTAGGCGAAGTCGGTGGCAACCTGCATGGTGGTTACAACAACGACAAAACTGCCCGTTACGCTGACCAGTTCGGTCTCGGCGTAGCCCTGGATCTGCAAAAACTGTGGGGCTGGGATAACACCCAGGCCAAGATCCAACTGACCAATCGTAACGGTCAGAACATCTCCAACGACCGTATTGGTGACCCGCGTGCCGGCACCTTGAGCTCGTCTCAAGAAGTGTACGGTCGTGGCCACATGGTGCGTCTGACCCAGTTCTGGATTCAGCACCAGATGTTCGACAACAAGCTGGACGTGAAGCTGGGTTACTTCGGTGAAGGCGAAGACTTCAACACCTTCCCGTGCGACTTCCAGAACCTGTCGTTCTGCGGCTCCCAGGTCGGTAACTATGTCAGCACCTGGTACAACTGGCCGGTCGCCCAGGCTGCGATCCGCGTGAAGTACCACATCACGCCTGAGTTGTATGCGCAGATCGGTGCGTACAACCAGAACCCGTCGCAGTTGGAGCACGGCAACGGCTTCAAACTCAGCGGCAGTGGCACCAAGGGCACCGTGATCCCGGTGGAATTGGTCTGGTCGCCGAAGGTCAATAACCTGCCGGGCGAATACCGTGTGGGTTACTACAAGAGCGCCGCCGATGCCGCCGACGTCCGTGAAGACGTCAACGGCAACGATGCCGCCACCACCGGCGCCGCCTACCGAACCCATAGCAGCAAAAAAGGCTATTGGTTCGTTGCGCAACAGCAACTCACTACCCATAACGGCGACGCGTCCCGTGGTCTGAACATCGCGGCCAACGCCACGTTCCACGACAAGGACACCAACACCGTCGATAACTACCAGTCGATCATGTTGGTGTACAAAGGGCCTTTCGACGCGCGTCCAAAAGACGATGTGGGGATTGGTGCCGCTCGTCTGCACGTCAACGACGACGTGAAGAAAAACGCCGAACTGCTCAACCTCGCCAACGGTGTGAGCGACTACGACAATCCACTGTACGCACCGCTGCGCAGCACCGAGTACAACTACGAAATCAACTACGGTTTCCACGTCACCAACTGGCTGACCGTGCGTCCCAATCTGCAATACGTCGTTCACCCGGGCGGCGTGGATAAAGTCGACAACGCCCTCGTCGCAGGTCTGAAAATTCAGTCTACGTTCTAAGGCCGTTGCGATAAGCTCCTTCTCTCTGTGCGCATTTTGCGGGTAGCCATGGCTATCCGCTTTTTTTTGGGTTGCATTGTGAAGATATTCAGGACCGTGGCACATGCATGAGCATCCGCTGCAACGCTTTTTCAAATCCCTGCGCGAGCGTCCGGTGTTCGCCTGGGAGCGGTTTCAGATGCGCGATGTGTTGGTGATCGACCATCCCTTGTGCCAGGCGGTGTTCAGCCGCCAGGGCGCGCAGCTGTTGCATTTTCAACCCCGTGGCCAGAAACCCTGGTTGTGGTGTGCGGCCAAGTGGCCGCAGGTCGGCGCCATTCGCGGTGGCGTGCCGGTGTGCTGGCCGTGGTACGGCCGTCATCCCAGCGAAAACGCGTGGCCGTCCCATGGCTGGGCGCGGCTGATCGACTGGAAGCTGCTCGACAGCAGCACCGATGACGAGGGCGTGCGTCTGCATTGGCAATTGCAACTGTGCGACTGGCAGGTCGACCTGCACGCGCACCTGGGGGAAACCCTGGAACTGCGTCTTTGCACCGAGCACCAGGACGAATTGCCGTGCCAACTGAGCCATGCGTTGCACGCCTATTGGCGTATTGGCAATGTCGGTGAGATAGCGCTGTCTGGGCTTGATGGCGCACAAGGCTATGACCAGCTCAATCGCCAGGTTTGCCAGCAGGAAGGCGAGTTGCGGGTGGACGGCGGTTGCCAGCGGGTGTTCCAGCACGAAGGCGAATTGCACCTCAAGGACCACGCCTGGCAGCGCGAACTGTGCATCGACACCGGCGACAGCGCTGACACGGTGGTGTGGCACCCCGGCAGTCGGCCGTTGCTCGGCGTGAGCTTCAACGAGGCGTCGGGGTTTGTGTGTGTTGAATCGGCGATGGCCGCGGCGAGTCTGGCGCCGGGGGAGCGGGCGCATCTGAGTCTGCAGGCGCGGGCGGGGGCTTGATGTGGCAAGCGGGCTTGCCACAGTAAGTTCCTAGCCACCCTAAAACGGTGTGCAGTATTAGTTGAACTCATCTCCAACCGGATACCGGCTGTCATTCAAGCTCTCTTTGATCTTGCGCAGATGCGGCTGGAAATCCACGCCGCGGCGCAACGTCATGCCGGTGGCCAGCACATCCAGCACCGTCAGCTGGATGATCCGCGAGGTCATCGGCATATAGATGTCGGTGTCTTCCGGCAGCGGAATGTTCAGGCTCACCGTGCTGACTTTGGCCAGCGGGGAGTTTTCGGCGGTCACACCGAGTACCGATGCGCCGTTTTCCCGGGCGATACGCGCCACTTCCACCAGCTCGCGGGTGCGTCCGGTGTAGGAAATGATCACGAACAGCTCGCCCGTATGGGCCACCGACGCGATCATGCGCTGCATCAGCACGTCGGCATGGGCGGTCACCGACAGGTTGAAACGGAAAAACTTGTGCAGCGCGTCCATGGCCACCGGTGCCGAAGCGCCCAGGCCGAAGAAGTGGATTTGCCGCGCCTGGATCAACAGATCCACGGCCTTGCTGATCAGGGCCGGGTCCAGGGCCTGGCAGGCGGCGTCCAGGGAGGCGATGGCGCTGCCAAAGATCTTTTGCGTGTAGGCCTCAGGGTTGTCATCGGCCTCCACGGCGCGGCTGACGTAGGCGGCGCCACTGGCCAGGCTTTGCGCCAACTGCAGTTTGAGTTCAGGGTAACCGCTGACGCCGAACGAACGGCAGAAACGGTTGACCGTCGGTTCACTGACCGAGGCGGCTTGGGCAAGGGCGGCGATGGAGAAGCGGGTCGCCTGCTGCGGGTTGAGCAGGATGACCTCGGCGACTTTTTTCTCGGCCTTGTTCAGTTCTTCGAGGCGGTTCCGGATCTGTTCCAGAAGATTTCGCACGCGGTCCATTCAGTCTTTCCTTCGGGCGACGATGCAAATAAAGGGTGGCAACCAATCGACGAGTGGCCTTTTGCGGTGGCCTATCCTACTGAGGGTAGCTGAACACCACCACTCGCAATGCGTATTTCGGGAAAATGTTGTGGTTATTACTACATTTTTCCTTGAGTGATGCCTTGAAAAAAGGTATTTGTAGGTTAACTTGATAAAAGAACAAACATCATGCCTTCGATAACCGTAGAACCCTGCACCTTTGCCCTGTTTGGCGCCTTGGGTGATCTGGCGCTGCGCAAGTTGTTTCCTGCCCTCTATCAACTCGATGGCGCCGGGCTTCTGCACGAAGACACGCGCATCCTGGCCCTGGCCCGCGAGTCCGGTTCCGAGCAGCAGCACTTGGCCCATATCGAAAAAGCACTGCGCAAGTACGTCGGCAAGGAGCTGGACGAAAGCATCGTCCAGCGTTTCCTCGCACGCCTGACCTACGTCCACGTCGACTTCATGAACGTCGATGATTACGTGGCCCTGGCCGAAAAAGCCGGCACCGGGCAACGCCTGATCGCCTACTTCGCTACCCCGGCTTCGGTGTACGGCGCGATCTGCGAGAACCTGTCCAAGGTCGGCCTGGCGGACAACACCCGCGTGGTGCTGGAAAAACCCATCGGTTCGGACCTGGAGTCCTCGCGCAAGGTCAACGACGCCGTGGCGCAGTTCTTCCCGGAAAACCGCACCTACCGCATCGACCATTACCTGGGCAAAGAAACCGTCCAGAACCTGATCGCCCTGCGTTTCGCCAACAGCCTGTTCGAAACCCAGTGGAACCAGAACTACATTTCCCACGTGGAAATCACCGTGGCCGAGCAGGTCGGTATCGAAGGCCGCTGGGGGTATTTCGACAAGGCCGGCCAACTGCGCGACATGATCCAGAACCACCTGCTGCAGCTACTGTGCCTGATCGCCATGGACCCGCCGGCGGACCTGTCCGCCGACAGCATCCGCGACGAGAAGGTCAAGGTGCTCAAGGCCCTGGCGCCGATCAGCCCGGACGGCCTCACCACTCAGGTGGTGCGTGGCCAGTACATCGCCGGCTACAGCGCCGGCAAGCCGGTACCGGGTTACCTGGAAGAAGAGAACTCCAACACCCAGAGCGACACCGAGACCTTCGTTGCCCTGCGCGCCGATATCCGTAACTGGCGGTGGGCCGGGGTGCCGTTCTACCTGCGCACCGGCAAGCGCATGCCGCAGAAGCTGTCGCAGATCGTCATCCACTTCAAGGAACCGTCCCACTACATCTTCGCCCCGGAACAGCGCCTGCAGATCAGCAACAAACTGATCATCCGCCTGCAACCGGACGAAGGTATTTCCTTGCGCGTGATGACCAAGGAGCAGGGCCTGGACAAAGGCATGCAACTGCGCAGCGGCCCGCTGCAACTGAATTTTTCCGACACCTACCGCAGCGCACGTATCCCGGATGCCTACGAGCGGTTGTTGCTGGAGGTAATGCGCGGCAATCAGAATCTGTTTGTTCGCAAAGATGAAATCGAAGCCGCGTGGAAGTGGTGTGACCAGTTGATCGCCGGGTGGAAAAAATCCGGCGATGCGCCCAAGCCCTATGCGGCCGGGTCCTGGGGGCCGATGAGCTCGATTGCACTGATCACGCGGGATGGGAGGTCGTGGTATGGCGATATCTGAATTGAAACTGCCTCAGGGCGTCACTGCCCATGAGTACCGCACGCCCGCCTTGTTGGCGGACGGCCTGGCCAATGACGTGGCCGAACGGTTGCGCGCGGCAATCAGTGCCCGTGGCGAGGCGACGCTGGTGGTGTCCGGTGGCCGCAGCCCCGTGGCCTTTTTCCAGCACCTGGCCAAGCAAGGCCTGGACTGGTCCAAGGTCACCATCAGCCTGGCCGACGAGCGCTGGGTGCCAGTGGAGCACGCCGACAGCAATGCCGGCCTGTTGAAGCAGTACTTGTTGCAAGGCCCGGTAGCCAAGGCCAGGTTCCTCAGCCTCTACAGCGCTGCCGCCAATCTCGAAGACGCTGCCGAGCAGGCCGATCGCCTGCTGGCCGAATTGCCAGCCATTGATGTGCTGGTATTGGGCATGGGCGATGACGGCCACACCGCATCGCTGTTTCCCAACAGCCCGAACCTGGGTGACGCCCTGCAGGCCGACGGTACCCGCCGTTGCTGGCCGATGCTGGCGCCGACCGTGCCGCACCAGCGCCTGACCATGAGTCGCGCGTTGCTGGCCACGGCTCACTCCATCGTGCTGTCGGTTTCCGGCAGCTCGAAATTGACCACCTTGAGCGCCGCGCTGGCCAGCAACGACGTTGCCGCCATGCCGATTCGCGCGTTTTTGCAACCTCCATTAGAGATTTACTGGTGCCCATGAGCCAAGGATCAGCCGCTATGAAAAGCCCTCAACCGACCGTGTCCATGGCGGATAAAGTTGCCCTGATCGACAGCCTCTGCGCCAAGGCGCGGATCCTGCCGGTCATCACCATCGCCCGTGAACAGGACATCCTGCCGCTGGCCGATGCCCTGGCAGCCGGTGGTTTGACCGCATTGGAAGTAACCCTGCGTTCCGAGTTCGGCCTCAAGGCCATTCAGATATTGCGCGAGCAGCGCCCTGAGCTGTGCACCGGCGCAGGCACCGTGCTCGATCGCCATATGCTCGAGGCGGCGGAAGTGGCCGGCTCGCAATTCATCGTCACCCCGGGCGTCACCCGCGACCTGCTGGAAGCCTCGGTGCACAGCCCGATCCCGCTGCTGCCGGGCATCAGCAACGCCTCCGGCATCATGGAAGGCTATTGCCTGGGCTACCGCCGCTTCAAGCTGTTCCCGGCGGAAGTCAGCGGCGGCGTTGCGGCGATCAAAGCCCTGGGCGGCCCGTTCGGCGAGGTGAAATTCTGCCCGACCGGCGGCGTCGGCCCGGCCAACATCAAAAGCTACATGGCGTTGAAAAACGTAATGTGCGTGGGCGGCAGCTGGATGCTCGACCCTGAATGGATCAAGAACGGCGACTGGGGCCGCATCCAGGAAGTCACCGCCCAGGGGCTGGCGCTGCTGGATTGATCTGACTTACCGAATCGTTGTTGCTGTGCTTAACGGCATTTTTGCGGTGCACTTGGTCGGTGCGCCGCTTTTTTTTGCCTGTAGGAGCGGTTTGGTTTTTCTGGCTAATGGCGCGGGGCGGGTTTGCCGTGCTTGGCGCGCAGCGGTTCGAGCAATTCGGACAGGCCGTTGTGGTCGATTTCCTGCATCAAGGCCAGCAAGCCACCCAACTCGCCGTGGGGGAAGCCTTCACGGGCGAACCAATTGAGGTACGCGCCGGGCAGGTCGGCGATGATCCGGCCTTTGTATTTGCCGAAGGGCATTTGGCGGGTGATCAGTAGTTCGAGTTTTTCCGGGTTCATGGGGTTTCAGCGGTGTGAGTCGAGATCTTGGAAAATACAGGCATTCTGCATGAAGGCCAAATGACAGATCATGCAAATAACGTGTAAATAGATGGTTCAATTAATTTTAAGTTATTAATTTATAAGGGTTAATTTGTTTTTCAAAACCTGGCATGGGCGCTGCAATGATTAAGACAACCTTTCTCAACCCACATAAGGAATTGAAAAATGACTGACGCCAACAAAGAATCGATCTCCGTACTCAACGACCTGATCGAAACCAGCATCGACGGCCAAAAGGGTTTTAAAGAGTGTGCTGAAGACATCAAGCACCCAGAACTCAAAGCCCTGTTCGCCAAACGTTCCGCCGACTGCGCAACGGCGGCTGCCGAGCTGAAAACTGCGGTACGTGCCCTGGGGGGCGATCCGGAAGATTCCGGCAGCGTCGCGGGTGCCCTGCACCGTGGCTGGGTCGACGTGAAGTCGATGGTGACCGGCAAGGACGAAGAAGCGGTCCTGAACGAAGCCGAGCGCGGTGAAGACCACGCACTGAAGGCTTACAAGGAAGCGCTGGACAAGATCACCCAGCACAACCTGGTGGGCATCCGTGATTTGGTTGAGCGCCAGTACCACGGCGTACAACGCAACCACGATCAGGTGAAAGCCCTGCGTAACCAGGCTCGCGCTCAGTCGTAAGCCAAATGCGGTAAGCCATGTGGGAGGGGGCTTGCTCCCGATGGCGGTAAATCAGTCGACAGGTTCAGTGACTGGTCCACCGCCATCGGGAGTAAGCCCCCTCCCGCATTTGCATGGTGTGGAAACATCAGCCGATGGTGATGGCCGGCAATTCGGTCAAAGTCACGACCTGCTGTTTGCGTGGTGCGAGGATTTCCGCTTCGCCGTCCACCACCAGCTCATCGCGCTGGTTGAACACCCGGGTGGCGATGCGCACGCGAAACTTGGGCAGCTTCTCGAGGATTTCCAGACGCACGGTCAGGGTGTCGCCGATTTTCACCGGCTTCTGGAAGGTCATCTGCTGGCCAATGTAGATGGTGCCCGGCCCAGGCAACTCGCAGGCCACCGCCGCACTGATCAGCGCGCCGCTGAACATGCCGTGGGCGATCCGCTCCTTGAACATGGTCGCCTTGGCGTACTCGGCATCCAGGTGCACCGGGTTGTGGTCGCCGGACATCGCGGCAAACAGCTGGATATCACGCTCTTCGACGGTCTTGCTGTAACTGGCGGTCTGGCCGACTTCGAGGGCTTCGTACGGGGTGTTGGTTACCTGGGTCATCTAAAGGTGCATCCTGTGGCTAATCGGTAATGATGGGATGATTTCAAGCGGCTGATTTTAAAAGAGAAATTACTCGCATCGGGTCGGCCTGCGCAATGTCAGGGCCTGGTCGAGCCACCTCAGCACATCGGCGGTGACTTCATCGCGGTTGGTTTCGTTGAACACTTCGTGACGCGCCTGCGGGTAGAGCGTCAATTGCAGGTGCTGGCAGCCGGCCTCGCGCAATGCGTGGGCCAGGCTCTTGAGACGCTTGCCCTCACTCACCGGATCACATTCGCCGCCGATCACCAGGATCGGCAGGCCCGGATCAATCTGCGCGAGATTGGACGCTTTGCTGATTTGCTGCAAGCCACCGAGCAGGTCGATCCATAGCTGATTGGTGCAGCGGAAACCGCAAAGCGGGTCGTGGATGTACTTATCGACCTCGACCGGGTCGCGGCTGAGCCAGTCAAACGCGGTGCGATTGGGTTTGAACGCCTTGTTGAACGATCCGAATGACAGGAACTCGATCAGCGCACTGCGCCCACGCAGGCCTTGGCGCAGGCGCTCGGCCCGGGCGATCAGCCGCGCGGCGCGGTACAGCGCCACGGGTTGGAAATTCGACCCGCTGAGAATCGCCCCATGCAGGCTCGCGCTGTGGTGCAGCAGGTAGGCCTGGGCGATATAGCTGCCCATGCTGTGCCCCAGCAGAATGATCGGCAACCCCGGCTGCTGCTGGCCAATGTGCTGGTTGAGGCTGGCCAGGTCGCCCACCACTTTGTTCCAGCCATCCTGCTCGGCGTACAACCCCAGAGTGCCTTCATCGGCGGTGCGGCCATGGCCACGCTGGTCCAGCGCGTACACGCCGTAGCCCGCGCCGCACAATGCGTCGGCCAGGCGCGCATAGCGACCGCTGTGTTCAGCCATGCCATGGGACAGCATCACCACGGCCTTGGGCGGACCGTCGGGCATCCATTGATTGACGTACAGGCGGCTGCGGTCATTCGCGGTCAGCCAGAAGGTGCAGTGATTCATGGCGGTTCCTTTGCTCGGGGTCATTGCAGTGTATAGCGCATCCCGGGGACCGCGTCGGATCAGCGCTGACCCTTGTAGGGAGATTCACGCAATTAATGACGCTATTTCCCTTGTTTGCCTGTTTGGCCATAGCTGCTAACGTCCCCAAAGCTCCGCTTTTTGTAGCAGCACAAAAGCGGCCGGACACACTCAGGTAAGAGGACAAGAATAATGCAACCTGATTTCTGGAATGACAAACGCGCGGCGGGCGTTCCCAACGACATCGACCTGTCGGCCTACAAGTCGGTGATCGAAGTCTTCGAGCGTTCCTGCAAGACCTTTGCCGACCGTCCGGCATTCAGCAACATGGGCATCACCCTGACCTATGCCGAGCTGGAGCGTCAGAGCGCGGCGTTCGCCGGCTATCTGCAACAGCACACCGACCTCAAGCCCGGCGACCGTATCGCGGTGCAGATGCCCAACGTATTGCATTACCCGATTGCCGTGTTTGGCGCCTTGCGCGCCGGGCTGATCGTGGTCAACACCAACCCGCTGTACACCCCGCGGGAGATGCGCCACCAGTTCAAGGACGCCGGCGTACGCGCGCTGGTCTACCTCAACCTGTTCGGCTCGCGCGTGCAGGAGGTGTGCAAAGACACCGAGATCGACTACCTGATCGAAGCCAGGATGGGCGACTTCATGCCCGCCGCCAAAGGCTGGCTTGTCAACACCCTGGTCGACAAGGTGAAGAAGATGGTCCCGGCCTACCACCTGCCGCGGGCGGTAGCGTTCAAGCGCGCGCTGCGCCTGGGAGCGGGCCTGGGCGTGACCCGTCACCCGGTGACCCTGGACGACATCGCCGTGTTGCAATACACCGGCGGCACCACCGGCCTGGCCAAAGGCGCGATGCTCACCCATGGCAACCTGGTGGCCAACATGCAGCAGGTCCGCGCCTGTATGTCCCAGACCGGCGAGGATGGCCATCCACTGATCAAGGAAGGGCAGGAGGTGATGATCGCGCCGCTGCCGCTGTACCACATCTATGCATTCACGGCCAATTGCATGTGCATGATGGTGTCCGGCAATCACAACGTGCTGATCACCAACCCCCGCGACATCGGCGGCTTTATCAAGGAGCTGAAGAACTGGCGCTTTACCGGGCTGCTGGGGCTCAACACGCTGTTTGTGGCGCTGATGGATCATCCTAATTTCAAACACTTGGATTTCTCCCACCTCAAGCTCACCAACTCCGGCGGCACCGCACTGATCAAGGCCACCGCCGAACGTTGGGAGCAGATCACCGGCTGCGCGATCGGCGAAGGCTACGGCCTGACGGAAACCTCACCGGTGGCCAGCACCAACCCCTATGGCAACCAGTCCCGGCTCGGCACCGTGGGCATCCCGGTGCCGGCCACGGCGATGAAGGTCATTGACGACAACGGCGTCGAGCTGCCCCTGGGCGAGCGCGGCGAGCTGTGCATCAAGGGCCCGCAGGTGATGAAGGGCTACTGGCAGCAACCGGCCGCCACCGACGAGGCGCTGGATGCCGAAGGCTGGCTCAAGACCGGTGACATCGCGGTGATCGACGACGACGGCTTTGTGCGCATCGTGGACCGCAAGAAAGACCTGAT
This sequence comes from Pseudomonas sp. MPB23, assembly GCF_046605395.1. NCBI lineage: Bacteria > Pseudomonadati > Pseudomonadota > Gammaproteobacteria > Pseudomonadales > Pseudomonadaceae > Pseudomonas > Pseudomonas sp. MPB23. The sequence goes on from NZ_CP176771.1 coordinate 2,328,766, forward strand.
CATCGTCTCCGGCTTCAACGTGTACCCCAACGAGATCGAAGACGTGGTGATGGCGCACCCGGCGGTGGCCAACTGCGCGGTGATCGGCGTCCCGGACGAACGTACGGGCGAGGCGGTGAAGCTGTTTGTGGTGGCGCGCGCCGAAGGGGTGAGCCTCGAAGAGTTGAAGGCCTACTGCAAGACCAACTTCACCGGGTACAAAGTGCCCAAGCACATCGTGTTGAGGGAGTCGTTGCCGATGACGCCGGTGGGCAAGATCCTGCGGCGCGAGCTACGCGACATCGCGTGATTTGAAAGAGGTTAAATGTGTGGGAGGGGGGGGCTCCCGATGACGGTGTTTGAGTCACCAAATGTGTTTGGTGATACACCGCGATCGGGAGCAAGCCCCCTCCCATCGCTGTATTTATCGCCTTGTAGATCCCATTCCAGAGCCATTCCAGAGCCATTTCAAAGCGTATAGAATCTTTGCTCTAAAAGTGACTATTGAAAGGTCTTGAGTCATGTTTATGACTGTAGGGGCCACTTTTGGCTCTAGGCGGCTCTTGGCAAAGCTGCTACTCTCGGCGCGCTTTGTGACGTCTCGGCCTGCTTGAAAGCGCCAGATTCACCTAAAAACAAACACCAATAATAATCGCATCAAATGCGATGATGAATTCGCGTCGCTGAGGAGTGGGCTTCCATGAACGTAGACTTTTGGAAGGATAAGTACCCCGCCGGGATTGCTGCAGACATCAATCCAGACGAGTATCCGAATATTCAGGCGGTGCTGAAACAGTCCTGCCAGCGCTTCGCAAACAAACCGGCTTTCAGCAACCTGGGCAAGACAATCACCTACGGTGAGTTGTACGAATTGTCCGGTGCTTTCGCCGCGTACCTGCAACAGCATACTGATTTGAAGCCCGGCGATCGAATCGCCGTGCAACTGCCCAACGTCCTGCAATACCCGATCGCCGTGTTCGGTGCCATCCGGGCCGGCCTGATCGTGGTCAACACCAACCCGCTGTACACCGCGCGGGAAATGGAACACCAATTCAATGATTCCGGCGCCACGGCCCTGGTCTGCCTGGCCAACATGGCGCACCTGGCGGAAAAGGTCGTGCCCAAGACCGGCGTCAAGCATGTGATCGTCACCGAGGTCGGCGACCTGCTGCCGCCGCTCAAGCGCCTGTTGATCAACAGCGTGATCAAGTACGTGAAGAAAATGGTCCCGGCCTTCCACTTGCCGCAGGCGGTCAAGTTCAACGACGTGCTGGCCAAGGGGCACGGCCGAGCGGTCAACGACGCCAGTCCGGCCAGCAGCGATGTGGCGGTGCTGCAATACACCGGCGGCACCACCGGTGTGGCCAAGGGCGCGATGCTGACCCACCGCAACCTGGTGGCCAACATGCTGCAGTGCAAGGCGCTGATGGGTTCCAACCTCAATGAAGGCTGCGAGATCCTGATCACCCCGCTGCCGCTGTACCACATCTATGCGTTCACCTTTCATTGCATGGCGATGATGTTGATCGGCAACCACAACATCCTGATCAGCAACCCGCGCGACCTGCCGTCGATGGTCAAGGAGTTGTCGAAGTGGAAGTTCAGCGGCTTTGTCGGCTTGAACACGCTGTTCGTGGCGCTGTGCAACAACGAAGGCTTCCGCAAGCTGGACTTCTCGGCGCTGAAAGTCACCCTGTCGGGCGGCATGGCCCTGCAACTGGCGGCAGCCGAGCGCTGGAAAGCCGTGACCGGCTGCGACATCTGTGAAGGCTACGGCATGACCGAGACCAGCCCGGTGGCGACGGTCAATCCGATCCAGAAGATCCAGATCGGCACCATCGGCATTCCGGTGCCGTCGACCCTGTGCAAAGTCATCACCGATGACGGCGTCGAACTGGCCCTGGGTGAGGTCGGCGAGTTGTGCGTCAAAGGCCCGCAAGTGATGAAGGGCTACTGGCAGCGCGAAGACGCCACCACCGAGATCCTCGACAGCGAAGGCTGGCTGAAGACCGGTGACATCGCGATCATCCAGCCGGACGGCTACCTGCGTATTGTCGACCGCAAGAAAGACATGATTCTGGTCTCCGGCTTCAACGTCTACCCCAACGAACTCGAAGACGTGCTGACGACCCTGCCGGGCGTGCTGCAGTGCGCGGCCATCGGTGTGCCGGACGAAAAATCCGGCGAGCACATCAAGATTTTCATCGTGGTCAAGCCAGGTGCGACCCTGACCAAAGACCAGGTGATGGAACACATGCGTGCCAACGTCACCGGCTACAAGGTGCCCAAGGCCGTGGAATTCCGTGATGCATTGCCGACCACCAACGTGGGTAAGATCCTGCGTCGCGAGTTGCGCGATGAAGAACTGAAGAAGCTGGGCCTGAAAAAGTAACCCAGGCCTAAATGTGGGAGGGGGCTTGCTCCCGATAGCGGTGGTTCAGTCACTCGATGCAGTGGCTGACACTCTGCCATCGGGAGCAAGCCCCCTCCCACATTCTGACGGCGTTCCTACAGGGTGAATGGCGCGAAGCTGACGCCAGCACCGGCCGGGCGCACATCCTTGAGGAACGAGTCCTTGTCCGCGCTCAGCTCCAGGGTGATCTCCGGCTTGCGCTTGCCCGCATTGCGCACCACCAGGCCTTCGAGCTTTTCACGCAGGAACACCGTTGGCACCTTCAAGTGCAGCAACTGGTCGGTCTCGGCGTTGTGCATCAACAGGTGAACCCACTCGTACTGGCCTACGGCAATCCGCGCCACCGGCAGGTCGAACCACCAGATGTTGCGTTTGCGGTCCAGGTCGGTGAAGTGGCAGTTGTTGACGCCGAGAACGGCGCCGCCCAGTTCCTGGTTTCTGCGGGCGATGGCCTGTGCTTTATTGAGTTTCATAACCTTCCTACGGGATCTGTTATTCAGCGATATAGCCTGAATGTGCCGGGCATTCTCGTGGGTTGGTTGCAAAACATAAAGCCAAACCTGACGACGACGCTCAAATCAGCGCCGAAAATAATTGAAACTCTGCCGAACGGCCTTGGGTCCATCTTTAGGTAATGACCAAAACCCTTGATGGTTCTTTCGGAGAAATACCATGAGCAGCACATCGGACAAGGTAAAAGGCGTCGCGAACGAAACAGTCGGCAACATCAAGCAAGGTGTCGGCAAAGTCACCGGAAACGACAAGCTGCGCGCTGAAGGTGTGATCCAGGAAAAGAAAGGCGAAGTGCAGAAAGCGGTGGGCGACACCAAAGATGCAATAAAGAAAGCCACTAAGTAAGACTGCCCACGCGCAACCCGACGGCCATCCACGGATGGCCGTTTTTGTCTCTCCTGCGGCCACTAAACTTTTGAAATTGTTTCAAAGTCGCCAAATAGGCTACCTTGATGTAGAAAACGGCCCCTGAGTCGCCCACGAACTCACCCTCTTTGCGGCGAAAGGAGACGCTATGATTTTTCCGGTCCTCGATGGCCTCAAGCTCCACACCGTGCTGGTGCGCACCGTCAAGGAATTCGTCAATGACGAGATGTCCACCTACGCCTCGGCACTGGCCTACCAGATGCTGTTTTCATTGTTTCCCTTCCTGTTGTTCCTCATCGCCCTGATTGGTTTCCTGCACTTGCCGGACTTTTTCACCTGGCTGCGCCTGCAGTCGGAGCTGGTCCTGCCGCCCCAGGCGCTGGAGCAGGTCAACCCGGTGATCGACCAACTGCAGCAGTCCAAGGGCGGATTGCTCTCAGTGGGTATCGTGATCGCCCTGTGGACGGCGTCGGCGGGCGTGCGCCTGATGATGAGCGCGATGAACGCCGCCTACGACGTGGTCGAAGGCCGGCCGATCTGGAAGCGCTTCCCGCTGTCGGTGTTCTACACCGTCGGCATCGCCGGCATGCTGCTGGCCGCCGCCGCCCTGATGGTGCTGGGCCCGCAGGTGATGGAATGGCTGGCCGGACAGATCGGCATGCAGGAATTCGTGGTCACCCTGTGGACCATCCTGCGTTGGCCGTTGATTGTGATCCTGCTGATGTTCGCGGTGGCGCTCATGTATTACGTGATGCCTGATGTCGAGCAGAAATTCCGCTTCATCACCCCAGGCTCGGTGCTCGCGGTGGTGGTGTGGATCGTGGCTTCCCTGGGTTTTGGCTACTACGTCAAGACCTTCGCCGACTACAACGCCATGTATGGCAGCATCGGTGCGATCATCGTGCTGCTGCTGTATTTCTATATTTCCGCGGCCGTGCTGTTGCTGGGGGCGGAGATGAATGCGGTGATCGAACACATGTCCGCCGAAGGCAAGGACCCGGGGGAAAAAACGTTCGACGAGCCCGGCCACCCCCATGAAAAACAGCACGTCTCAGGCCTTGGCCGAGACCACTCCAAACCCACTCCCGATGAAGTCTGATCGATGATCCGTGAAATCCTGAAAATGGGTGACGAGCGCCTGCTGCGTGTCGCACCGCCGGTTCCGCCGGAAATGTTCGACAGCCCCGAGCTGTGGCAATTGATCGATGACATGTTCCAGACCATGGAACACGTGGGCGGCGTTGGCCTGGCCGCGCCGCAGATTGGCGTCGACCTGCAATTGGTGATCTTTGGTTTTGAAGCCAGTGAGCGCTACCCGGACGCGCCGCCCGTGGCGCAGACCATCCTGATCAACCCGTTGATCACACCGTTGAGCCCGATCATGGAAGAGGGCTTCGAAGGCTGCCTCTCGGTGCCCGGCCTGCGGGGCGCGGTGAACCGTTACCAGCAGATCCGCTACGAGGGGTTCGATCCGAAGGGCGAGCCGATCGTGCGTTTCGCCGACGGCTTCCATGCACGGGTGGTGCAGCATGAGTGCGATCACTTGATCGGCCGGCTGTATCCGTCACGGATTACCGACTTCAGCAAGTTCGGGTTTATGGACGTGATGTTCCCCGACATGGACCCCACCGCCGACGAATAGCTGTCCGACTGACCGAGATAACCTCGTGGACGGGGGCTGGCTCCCACCGTTTCAACCGCACTTTATCCGAGGTCGACCTTACCCTTGGTGATAAGCCCCATCGCGATCATCGGTTTGTTGCGCTTGTAACGCACCAGGCGTTCGCTGAGGGATTGCGGCAGCAACGTGTCCTGAGTGAACCCCATGCGCTGATACAGCACTTCCAGGTCCGGATGGCACAGCAACCACACCGTACCCTCCACACCGGCCACTGCCGCACCGATCACCCGCGCCGCCAGCCCCTGGCCGCGATAGGCCGGGTCGACAAATACGCCGGTCAACCACTGCCCGCCCAACACGGGGGTCAGGCACAACCCCGCCACGATCTCGCCATCGCGCGCCACCCACAAACGCCCGCCCTTGAGCGCCTTCATCGAGGAGTCATGGTGGCGATAAAATTTGTTCAGCAGCGGCCATAGCGGCTCTGCCAGCGGTTCGATGTGCAGTTCGGGCATGGTGGTTGGGCAACAGAATCGAGGGCCGAGGATTATAAGCGCCTTCTGTGCGGCAATAGGTGGTATACCCACTGTTACATCCCCTGTAAGTGGAGCATGCATCATGGCCAAAGGTATGGATTCAAAGAAAGCCGCGAAGAAGAAACCGGCAAAGACCGCCGATGAAAAACGCGCGGACAAGAAAGCCAAGAAATCCGAGACGGGTTTGTTCGGGCACTGAGTCCGCGTGTCAAAACTCAATGCGCTGACCGATTTTCCTACCTGTAACACTCCCCCACTGTAGGAGCGAGCAAGTTCGCTCCTACAGTGGGGGGCGAATGGCTTTAGATGGCGGCCAGGGTTTCTTTTACTGTCTGGGCTTGCGGGTCAGCCGTCTTCGCGGCGACCTGTTGCTCTTGTTGCTGCTTCAAACGCTCGGCCACTTGCTTGGTAATCGCGTCCTGCTTTTCCTGGGACATGTTCTGCACATCCGCCTCGGTCAAACCCTGTTCCTTGAGCAATTGCTCACGGATGCGCTCGGCCGGGGATTTGCTCATGTAGTCGGTGAACTCCGAACGCGCGGCGGAGGTGGCGCTGGTTGACGGCACTTCGGTGCTCGACGCTGCAGTTTGCAACTGCACGCGGGTCTTGGCGAAGGCTTCGTCGATGCGGTCGGTGGCCTTGTCCAGGTCCTTTTGCGCGGCCGGCACGGTCACGGTTTGTTGCGCTGCTTGCACGGCACCGCTGTACAGCGTGCTGGCGGCAGCATTGGCGGGGTCCATGTCGGTCCGCTTGAGCTTCTCAATGGTCGACACCGCTTGGGGGTTGTTGTTTACCAGCATGATCGGTCACCTGGGGAAATGTACGGTGCCACTGCTGGAGCAAATAGCATGCCGGGCGCGACGGCCCCGGTTTCTGGGGGCGCGTACGGCCTTTGCGGCAAGGATTGTCGCGCCGGCGGCCAACGGTTGCCGCCAGGGGGCGATGTTTGACGCCACCCGCCTGCGTGGTGATTCCGACAGGCGGTTAAGGCGTGTGCTGGATCAGTTGTGCCCGTCGAGGGCGAAGGCCTGGAAGCCGGCGTGCTGGCTCAGGCGTTGGTAGTACGCCGCAATCGCCGGGTAGGGCGGTCGTGCCATGGGGGTCATCTGCCAGCGGTGCACCGAGAGGCCGATCAGGATATCGGCGAGGGTGAATTCATCGCCGGCCACAAAGGCGCCGGTTTTCGCCAGTTGTTGTTCGAGCAGGCCCATCTTCTCGTTCCAGGCCCGCACGCTGGCGGTGATGCGTTGGGTGTCCTGGTGGTCGGGGCTGTTGCGCACCAGGGCCTGGAAGGCGTAGCCCCAGGACGGGTTGAGTTCGGTGGCCTGCCAGTCCATCCACTGCTCGACCCGGGCGCGCGGCGCGGGTTCGATGGGGAGCAGGTCGTGGCGTTGGTAGAGGTTCACCAGGTAACGGCAGATGGTGTTGGACTCCCACAGCACGCCATGGTCGTCGATCAGCACCGGTATCTGGGCATTGGGGTTGAGGGCAAGGAATTCGGCGGATTGGGTCGGTTTGAAGCCGATGCCCCAGTCTTCGCGCACGTAGTCGATGCCTAGTTCCTGGCAGGTCCAGAGCACTTTTCGTACGTTGATGGAGGAGGCGCGGCCCAAGATCTTCAGTGAGTGTCCCATGGTGCTTTCCTGGCGGTGGAGAACCACCAATCTAGCAGGTGCCAGCAACACGATGAAACGAATTGTCAACCATGCCCTCCGTAGGAGCGTCAGCAGCGGGGGCTGTGCTGGTCCATGGCTTTGCCGACCAGCAAGACGCTCAGCTCACTGAGTTGATGAATGGCCAAGGCGATATCGCGGTGTTTGCCGGTGAGGTCTTCGGACAGGTGGAGCAGCAGGGTGCTGACGGAACACACGGTTTCGTAGCTGTTGATCAGCAGGGTTTCGGTGGCGGTGTCGGGGATGACGGTGAAGAGGGTGGTTGGCGGTTTTTCGGTTTCTTTGATCATTACGTAAGTCCTGGAATAGGCCGCCGCCTCTTCGCTACTAAACGGGAGGTGGTAGCTGTACGCAGGTTAGTAGACCGGTGGACTTACAAAGCCGGCGCACCCGAAGGTGCCCTGCGCACAGCCGCCATCAAACGCGTTGGCGAGGCGTGTGCACTCAGTAAATCCGGACACGGGCTACTAAACCCGATCACCGAGAAATTCGGCGACCGGCAAACCTTAGAGATCGGCTCCCAGGCGCACAAGCCGGCGGATTCTGACGTAAACGTAGGCAATGGAGCAAGGCGTTCACCGCAATGTCAGCCCCGTCCTACAGGCGTCCTACGTACTTTCCCGCACCTGCAGCTCAAAGCCCATATCCACCACCGGCTTGGCGATCTTGTTGCCCGCCATGACCGTCAACAAATGCTCCGCCGCACGCCGGCCAATCGCCTCGCGTGGCGTGCGGATGCTGCTCAGGCGCGGCACCATGAAGGAGGAGGCCGGCAGGTCGTTGAAGCCCAGCACCGCGACGCGCTCCGGCACCTTGATGCCATGGCGCAGGGCTTCGAGGAGTGCGCCCTGGGCCAGGTCGTCGTTGCCGAAGAAGATCGCGTCCACGTCCGGATGGGCTGCCAGCAGTTGCAGGAACAACTCGCCCCCCAGGCCGACCGAGGAAGGGCGCGGAGTCAGCAACTCCAGCGCCGGGTCGTACAGGCCGGCCTGTTGCAGCGCGCGGCGGAACCCTTCGCCACGCAGCAAGGTGCGTTGGTCCAGTTGCGCGCCAATATAGGCCAGGCGTTTGCGTCCACGGGACAGCAGATGGGCCGCCGCCGTTTCGCCCGCCGCCAACTGCGAGAAACCCACGCAGTTCACGCCGGCGTTGGGGTCCAGATCCATCATATACACGCAGGGCACGTTGCTGGCCTCGACCATTCGTCGCGCGCTTTCGGTGCGGTCGAAGCCGGTCAACAGCAAACCCCGTGGCTGATAGGCCATATAGTTGCGCAGCAGGTTTTCTTCTTCGTCACGCGAATAGTGAGAGTTGCCGATCAGTACCTCGAAGCCCTTGGGCCGCAGCACCTGGTGGATGGCTTCGAGGGTTTCGATAAACAGCAGGTTGGACAGCGACGGCACCAGCACCACCACCGACTGGCTCTGGGCCGAGGCCAGGGCGCGAGCGGCGGGGTTGACCACGTAGTTCAGCTCGGCGGCGGCCTGTTGCACTTTTTCCACCAGTTCGGTGGCCACCGTGCTGATGCCGCGCAGGGCCCGGGAGGCGGTGATCGGGCTGACGCCGGCCAGGCGCGCGACTTCGTTAAGGGTTGGGCGACCCGTCGTGCGGGTATTTTTATCGTTCTTGGAGGTCATCAGGCGGCTTGCCAAACAAAAATCGAGGCACTAAGGTAGCGCTGTCTCCAAACGGCTGCAAATACTTGAACGCTGGGTTGCCTGATCCGGTTCAACTGCTTGGAGCGGATGCACGCGTCACTCCATAAAAAAAGACAAGACGGCGCGGGAAAAGCCTGTTTTTGCACTAGCCTTACAGCGTGCAAAGGTAGCGCTATCTGCGTCCTGAGGTGTTTCATGACTCAACCTGTTACCGCCCTGGTCATCATGGGTGTTGCCGGCTGTGGCAAGACCAGCGTCAGTGAGGCCCTGTGCCGCCTGAACGGTGCCACTGCCATCGAAGGCGACAGCTTTCACCCCGCCGCGAACATCGAAAAGATGAGTGCCGGCCACCCTCTCGACGACAACGACCGCGCCGGTTGGCTCGACATCCTGTGCGATGAATTGCGCCGCGCGCTCAAGGCTGGCGAACATCCGGTCCTCACCTGTTCGGCCCTGAAAAAGAAATACCGCGACCACCTGCGCGAAGCCGCGCCGGGCCTGGGCTTTGTCTTCCTGGAACTGACCCGTGAAGTGGCCGCCGACCGCGTGTCCCATCGCCCCGGCCATTTCATGCCGGCCAGCCTGATCGACAGCCAGTTCGCCACCCTTGAATCGCCCGTGGGCGAGCCGCTGACCCTGGCGCTCAATGCCAGTGACGACAGCATCGAGGCGCTGGCCGAGCAGACCAACACCTGGTGGCGGCAACACGGTTTTGAACCAACCCGATAATTGTTTGCCGGAAAAGATAGCGCTGTCCCCGGCGATAAATCGAATACCCGCTTTAATAACAACAACAAACAGGAGAGACCCCCCATGTTTGGCATGTCCCACGAGTCCTACCTGCTGCTTGATGCAGTGGTCACTATCATTGGCCTGATCTTCCTGATCACCAAGTTCAAGGTTCACCCGTTCATTGCCCTGATCATTGCGGCCGGCTTCCTCGGCCTGACCTCGGGCATGCCCGTGGACAAGATCATCAAGGCGTTCCAGGACGGCTTCGGCGGCGTGCTCGGCTTCGTCGGCATCATCCTCGCGCTGGGGACGATGCTCGGCAAAATGATGGCCGAATCCGGCGGTGCCGATCAGATCGCCCAGACCCTGATCCGCGCCTTCGGCAAGGAAAAGGTCCAGTGGGCGATGATGTTCGCCGCCTTCCTGGTGGGCATCCCGCTGTTCTTCGAGATCGGCTTTGTGCTGCTGATCCCGCTGGTGTTTATCGTCGCGCGCCGCACCGGCGTGTCGCTGATCAAGATCGGCATCCCGCTGCTCGCCGGCCTCTCGGCGGTGCACGGCCTGGTGCCGCCGCACCCAGGGCCGTTGCTCGCCATCGGCGTGTTTGGTGCGGACATCGGCAAGACCATTCTGTATGGCCTGATCGTCGCGCTGCCGACAGCCATCATCGCTGGCCCGATCTTTGGTACGTTCATCGCCAAGTACATCCCGGGCAACCCGTCCCAGGAACTGGTCGACCAACTCGCCCGCGAGTCGGAGCACAAGACGCTGCCGAGCTTCAGCATCACCCTGATCACCGTGCTGCTGCCGGTGTTCCTGATGCTGCTCAAAACCTTCGCCGACATCGCCCTGGCCGACGGTCATGTGGTGCGCAACTGGATGGACATGATCGGTCACCCGATCAGCGCCTTGCTGCTGGCGTTGCTGCTGTCGCTGTACACCTTTGGCCATCGCCAGGGCATCCACTCCAAGCAGATCCTCAAGCTGCTCGACGCCAGCCTGGCGCCGACGGCGGCGATCATCCTGATCATCGGTGCCGGGGGTGGTTTCAAGCAGATGCTGGTGACCAGCGGCGTGGGCGACGTGATCGGCCATATGGCGGTGAACGCGCAGATCAACCCGATCCTGCTGGCCTGGCTGGTGGCGGCGGTGATTCGTGTGGCGACCGGTTCGGCGACCGTGGCGACCATTACCGGCGCGGGCATCGTGGTGCCGGTGGTGGGCATGATTCCGGGGGTTAACCGCGAGTTGCTGGTGCTGGCGACGGGGGCGGGTTCGTTAATCCTGTCTCACGTCAACGATGCGGGGTTCTGGCTGGTGAAGCAGTACTTCAATATGACCGTGGCCGAGACCTTCAAGACCTGGACGGCGATGGAGACCATCCTGTCGGTGGTGGCGCTGATCTTCATCATGCTGCTGTCGCTGGTGGTCTGAACCTGTGTAGGCGCCGGCAAGCCGGCGCCTACACTCGGGTTGTATCAGGGCTTCTGCACGAGGCCATCGGCGCGGAACATCGCGCGAATCCCGCGCACCGCCTGGCGAATCCGGTCCTGGTTCTCGATCAGTGCAAAGCGCACATGGTCGTCGCCATACTCACCGAAGCCGATCCCCGGCGACACGCACACCTTGGCTTCCAGCAGCAGCTTCTTGGCAAACTCCAGCGAGCCCATGGCGGCGTACTGCTCGGGAATCTTGGCCCAGACGTACATCGACGCCTTGGGATTCTCCACCATCCAGCCCAACTCATGCAGGCCCTTGACCAGCACATTGCGGCGCTGGCGGTACTGCTCGGCGATGTCTTTCACGCACTGTTGGTCGCCTTCCAGTGCGGCAATCGCGGCGACTTGCAGCGGGGTGAAGGTGCCGTAGTCGTGGTAGCTCTTGATCCGCGCCAGGGCGTTGACCAGTTCGGCGTTGCCGACCATGAAACCGATGCGCCAGCCAGCCATGTTGTAGCTCTTGGACAGGGTGAAGAACTCCACCGCAATGTCCTTGGCGCCCGGTACCTGCATGATCGACGGGGCTTTCCAGCCGTCGTAGACGATGTCGGCGTAGGCCAGGTCATGCACCACCAGCACGTCGTACTGCTTGGCCAGGGCGATCACCCGTTCGAAGAAGTCCAACTCCACGCACTGCGCGGTGGGGTTGGACGGGAACCCCAGGATCATCATCTTCGGCTTGGGGATCGAACCGCGAATCGCGCGTTCCAGCTCGGCGAAGAAATCCACGCCGGGAATCAGCGGCACCGAGCGCACCTGGGCGCCGGCAATCACGGCACCGTAGATGTGAATCGGGTAGCTCGGGTTGGGCACCAGCACGGTGTCACCCTGGTCCAGGGTGGCCAGCATCAAGTGCGCCAGGCCTTCCTTGGAACCGATGGTGACGATGGCCTCGGTTTCCGGGTCGATGTCCACTTCATAGCGGTCCTTGTACCAGCGCGAAATCGCTCGACGCAGGCGCGGAATGCCTTTGGAGGTGGAGTAACCGTGGGTGTCTTCACGCTGGGCGACGGTGACCATTTTTTCCACGATATGCGGTGGAGTCGGGCCGTCTGGGTTGCCCATGCTCAAGTCGATGATGTCTTCGCCGCGCCGACGCGCAGCCATCTTCAGCTCGGCAGTGATATTGAAAACGTAGGGGGGGAGTCGATCGATGCGCGCAAAGCGGCGCGGCAAACCTTGGTCGGCCATTGTTGCCTCGAGAGTACGTAAGCGCCCGGAACCGTCCGAGCGACGTCGGCCACTGCGGTGGCCTGCGGGGCAGACAATACGGTCGATGATGGCCAGTTGTCCAGATGCGTAGGAAAATTTTCTACATGGAGTACCGTGCGGATATACCCCTATACTCGATGCGGGTTTGTTCCCTCATAAGAAGGAGACTGTTCGTATGGATCAGCAGACAAAACAACCGTTAGAGCCACACATGGAAGATGGCAAGGCCCTGGTGATTGCAGGTGTCCAGGGGCGTTATGCCAAGGCCACTGCCGGCGATATCCCACGGCTGTGGGAGTTGTTCGACACCTGCATCAAGGACATCAAGCAGCGCATCGGCGGCGTGACCTATGGCGTTTGCCATAACCCCAGCCACGGCGAATTTGATTACATGGCCGGGGTGCAAGTCCCTTCCAAGGACGATGTGCCGAGCAACTTCGAGTATGTCGAAATCCCGGCGCATCGCTACGCCGTGTTCCCGCACTACGGCCCGGTACAGGCGCTGGAGCAGACCTACGAACGCATCATGTTCGAATGGTTGCCGCACTCGGGCTACAAGGTGGCCGGGGCGGATTTCGAACGCTACAGCGCTGATTTCGATGGGAAGAAGGGCCTGGGGACGGTGGAGGTCTGGTTGCCGGTGGTCAAGGCCTGAGGTCACACGACTGAGCTGTGTTGGCAGCTCAGTCGCGGGCGTTACTGGCTGAGCAGGCGGCCGATGAAGGATTCGTTGGTGTCCAGCACACCGCTGCTTTGCAGTTTTTTACCCTGATGTACCCATTCCACCTTGTCGACATAGGAGGTCTGGGGTCTTGATTGCTGGTCGCGCCATACCACGGCCCTGCCGTGATCGCCAAAATCGGAGTCCAACTGCCCAGTCGCGGTGTGCCTGATCAGTTTGACCAGGCTGCCTATTGAATTGCGCGCCAACGCAACAATTTTGCCATCGGTCTGGACCACCACGCTTTCATAGCTGCCATGGCTGTCATCGGCCTCCACGGGGGTTGCGCCATTGAACTGCGGATCAGTTTGGCCGTTGGCAAGCAGGCTCGCGACGAAGTTCATTTGACGCGGCAACAGGCGGCTGCCGCCGACGACAGCTATCCGGCCATCCGGCCCGTTGGCCAGTGCCGAGGCTTGTTTTGGCTCATTACCTGAAAGCTGCAATTGCACGATACCGGCGTCACCAAAAGCCGTGTCCGCTTCCCCCGTGGGTTTAAACCCGCGGATAATGGCCTTGTCGTTGCCGGAGCCCGCAATCAAAAAACCGCTCTCAGTGATCAACACTGAGCCCATGAGGGCGCCGCGCACTTCAAGCGGGCCATCAAGACCGAAGTTGATTTCCTGACCGGAACTGCTGACTTGATAGATAAAACTGTTTGTACCGTCATTGAACACACAAATGATCTTGCCATCGGCCTGTATCGCTAAACCGGCCGTGCTGTTTAACCCCACACGAATCGGATGATTCAGCACAACTTCGCCGTTGTTGCCAAACTGAAAGTCTGAATCGCCGTTTTCTTTTTTGAATCGACTGATAGAGACAGCCTCATAGTTGGTACGGGCGGCCAATAACAGTTGCCTGCCATTCGGCTGAATGCGCATATCGATCAAGAAGCGGCGCTGTCTCATCGGCGTTACCCCGCGCCCGAATTGGGCGTCGTCCTCTCCCGTAGGCGTTTGTTTGGTGATAACAATGGAAAGTCCATCGGGCTCGCTATGCAGGCCTGCCGTGATGGTTGAATCGTCATCCAGGACGCGGGAGATTCCTCCGGTGCGTGGGTTTATAACGGTGCCATTTTTGGGGATTGTGTTGCCAAAGGAAAGATCCGGGCTTCCCGCAGTGTTAACTGAATTGTTGTTCGATGACGTCTTCATGGCAGGTCTCCGTGCTGGGCGTTGAGCGTTTCCACGCCTGCTCGCTGCATCGCATGAGCGACTTCCTTGGCATTCCAGTACAAAGCAATCGGCGACGCGTGTATAGCTGTGAACTCTGACAGTAGACAGCCGGGGAGGCGGGGTGAGAATGGTGGTTTTACCCGCGCAGACCAAACACCCAACTCAACCTGCGCTCATACCCGACCCGCCCCTTGTACGCCTCCCCGCCATCCACCCATCCAAGCCCCAGGTACAAGCCCATCGCCGCCACATTGTCGCTGTCCACCGACAGCTCGATCGCCTTGATTTCGGGCCACGCCTGCATTGCCGCGGCCGGTAGCGCCTGCAAACACGCCTTGCCAAACCCGCGGCCCTGCTGGCGCCGGTCCACCTGCAGCGCATGCAGCGTCGCGCTGTGCTGATCGGCCCAATGGGGCAAGCAAGGCGGGCGTTTGAGCAGAAGGAAAGCCACGGGTATTTCGTCGGCGAGCAGGGCAAAGCCTTTGACGCCGGGGCTGGGGTTGACCAGCAGGGTATTGAGTGCGCAGTACATGTCGCCGCAGAACGGCAGCTGTTCGGGATGGACTTCGATGGCGCTGGCTTGCTGTTGTTGCACAGCAGTGAGCACCTCGTAGGCGACGAGGCGGGTTTGCATCGGAGTGTCCGAACGGCTGCAAGGGAGGCCGCAGTCTAGCGGATTGGCGCGAACTATAGTCATTAGTCCGAAAAGGCAGACATCACACGACTCGGGAGGTTTACCCATGAATACGCAACCCGCTGAATTCGAACTGTCCATCAGCCGCTTGATCGACGCACCGCGCAGCCGGGTGTTCCGTGCCTGGACCGAGCCGGCCCTGCTGCAACAATGGTGGGGGCCCCATGGCATGACTACCCCGGAATGCGAAATGAACCTGTGGGTCGGTGGTCTGTTTCGTACGCTGATGCGTGCGCCGGATGGCACCGAATACCCGACCCAGGGCGTGTTCCTGGACATCATCGCGCCCCGGCGCCTGGTGTTTACCGATGCCTTCACGCCGGGCTGGATCCCTTCGGGCAAGCCGTTCATGACCGCCGAAGTGACCCTGCAGGAAGTCGAGGGCGACAAGACCCTCTACACCGCCCGCGCCATGCATTGGAGCCTGGAAGACAAACTGACCCACGAAGCCATGGGCTTTCACCAGGGCTGGGGTCAAAGCCTGGACCGGCTGGAGGCGCTGGTGACTCAAGGCATGCGCTCCTACGGGGGGTAAGAGGTGGTCAGTCGAGCATCAGGCCTAACATCCAGCTGCCCGCCGGCCCCGGCGGGTGTTGGCGTGACCACAGCGCATCCACTGCCACCGACCGTGGCCAGCCGCGCACCTTGAGTTCCACCAGCCCGGCGTTGCCAAAGCGTTCCACCAGCCAGCGCGGCAGCGCGGCCCAGCCGAAACCGAGTTGGGCCATTTCCATCAGCATCAGGAAACTCGGCGCCGACCACACGCGGCCCATGGGCCGGGTTTCGTTGGGGTTGATGATGCTCGCCAGGCGCAGTTCGCGGTGTTGCTGCAAGGCGTGCGGGTCGAGGGTTGCCAGGCTCGCCAGGGGATGAGCGGGAGCGACGAACAGCGCGATTTCCGTGCGCTCGGCCACGGGCGCGCGGGTCAGGTCCGGGGGATACACCTCCTGGGCTTCGACAAACGCCATCTGCGCGCGCCCGCTTTGCACCAGGGCGATCAGGTCTTCGCACTCGGCAATCAGCCATTCCAGCTCCAGGTCCGGGTAGCGTTGCTCAAAGGCCTTGAGGGCCAGTTCGAAACGCTCCGACTGGTAGGTATCGGACATGGCAATCGTGACTTTCGGCTCCAGGCCCTGGGCCAGTTGGTTCGCCGCCAATGCCAGGCGACTGTTGGCCTCCAGCACCTGCTCGGCCCGTTGCAGCACCACATGGCCCGCCGGCGTGAGCGTCGGCTTGCGGCTGCTGCGGTCGAACAGCACCACATCCAGGTCAATCTCCAGGCTTGCCACCGCCGCGCTGACGGTGGACTGGCTCTTGCCCAGCTTGCGCGCCGCCGCCGAAAACGAGCCTTGGGTCGCCGCCTGGACAAACGCTTGCAGCACTTCGTTGGACGCCATGTCTATCGCCTTGGTCGATGGTTATTGGTTATGAAGTATCGAACCGAGGCGCAATGATGGCAACCCTCGCCACTCACGGAGCCGGGTCATGAACCCTACCAAGTCGATTACTGAACGCGTGTGCCAGGCCATCGCTTTCGAGGTCCTGGCGTTGTTGATCTGTACGCCCTTGCTGGCGTGGATCATGGACAAGCCGGCCCTGGACATGGGCATGGTCACCCTGGCCATCAGCCTGCTGGCGCTGACGTGGAACGTGATTTTCAACGGCCTGTTCGACCGCCTTAAGGCGCGCTGGCACCTGGCCGGCAATGGCTGGACGCGCGTGCTGCACGCCTTGCTGTTCGAAGGGGGGCTGGTTGTGGTGTGCGTGCCGCTGATTGCCGCCTGGCTGAATATCAGCTTGATGCAGGCGTTTATCCTCGACATAGGTGTACTGCTGTTTTTCCTGCCGTACACCTATGTGTATCACTGGGGCTATGACGTGCTGCGCGCCAGGTTCCTACAGAAACATGCCGCCCGACGCCTCGATACGCTGGCCGGTGATCCAGTGGCTGCCGTCCGCCAGCAGGCTGGTAATGGCCCCGCCGATATCGTCCGGTAACCCGGCGCGACCCAGGGCGGTGTTGTTGGCGACCATCGCGTTAAGGTTGGCGTTGTCGCGCACAACGCCGCCGCCGAAGTCGGTTTCGATGGCGCCCGGCGCGAGGATGTTGACGCTGATGCCGCGCGCGCCGAGTTCTTTGGCTTGGTAGCGGGTCAGCACTTCCATGGCACCTTTCATCGCCGCATAGGCGGCGTAGCCGGGCAGGCTGAAACGCGCGAGGCCACTGGAGATATTGAGGATGCGGCCACCGTCACGGATCAGCGGCAGCAGTTTCTGGGTCAGGAAAAACGGGCCCTTGAATTGGATGGCCACCAGTTGATCGAACTGCGCTTCGCTGGTCTCGGCAAAGCTGGCGTGGATACCGATACCGGCGTTGTTGATCAGAAAGTCGAAGTCATCCCGTGCGAAAACATCCTTGAGTGCGCCGCCGACTGCTTCGACGAACGCGTCGAAGCTGGCGCTCTGGCTCACATCCAGTTTCAACATGGCGGCGCGGCCACCCCATTGCTCGATCTGCTCAAGCACGGCCTGCGCTTCATCCGCCTGGCTGTGGTAAGTGCCGATGATATCGACGCCTTGTGCCGCCAGGTGCAGCGCGGCGCTTCTCCCCAAGCCACGGCTGGCGCCGGTGATCAGTGCGATTTTACGGGTCATGGTGCAGTCCTCTGATGTGATCGTGGAAGGAGTGTATTTGTCCGGCCATAACGTGATAAACAGCGCTATGTCGGAATCACTGGCCGGATAGGGCGAACAATCCCATGAACAAACTGGAGCTGCTGCGCACCTTTGTGCGCGTCACCGAACTGTCGAGTTTCACTGGCGCCGGCGAGAGCCTGGGCTTGCCGCGCTCCACCGTGTCCGAGCATGTACAGGCGCTGGAGGAACTGCTCGGCACGCGCCTGCTGCAGCGCACCACGCGCAAGGTGCAGGCGACCCAGGATGGCCGCGTGCTGTATGAGCGTAGCAAGGATCTGCTGGCACATATGGAGGAGCTGGAAGGGTTGTTTCGCCAGGACGAAGCCCAACTGACCGGACGTATTCGCGTGGACCTGCCCAACATGATGGCGCGGGATTTGATCCTGCCGCGCCTGCCGTCCTTCATGGACGCACACCCGTTGATCGAGCTGGAAATCAGCACCACCGACCGCCAGGTCGACCTGCTCGCCGAAGGCTTCGATTGCGTGTTGCGCGTCGGGGCGCAGCCGGACCAGTCGGTGGTCGCGCGGTTGCTGTGCAGCATGCCGATGATCAACTGCGTGAGCGCAGGCTACCTGCAACGTTACGGCGTGCCGCGCACCTTGGCGGACCTGGCTGATCATCACTTGGTGCATTACGTGCGGCCGTTGGGCGCACGCTCGGCGGGGTTCGAATACCAGCAGGGCAACAAGGTCCAGCGCATTCCCATGGCCGGGCGCGTCACGGTCAACAGCACCGATGGCTACAAGTCGGCGTGCCTGGGCGGCTTCGGGATTATCCAGGTGCCGGCCCTGGGGATGGGCGATGAGTTGGCCAGGGGCGAGCTGGTGGCGATCTTGCCGGACTACCCGGCGGCGCCGTTGGACGTGTCCTTGCTCTACGCCGGCCAGCGCCATTTGCCGCTGCGGGTACGGGTGTTCATGGAGTGGCTGGCGGCGACATTGCAGTCCCAGCTCTAGCTTCCAACTGACCCTTGTAGGAGCGAGCTCCTACAAGGGCATGTGTCAGAAGAGTTGGGTGAACAGCCAGTAGAGGCTGCCGGACAGCAGGATCGCTGCTGGCAACGTTAACACCCATGCCATCAGCAAATTGC
The DNA here is from genome assembly GCF_046605395.1 of Pseudomonas sp. MPB23. NCBI lineage: Bacteria > Pseudomonadati > Pseudomonadota > Gammaproteobacteria > Pseudomonadales > Pseudomonadaceae > Pseudomonas > Pseudomonas sp. MPB23. The sequence goes on from NZ_CP176771.1 coordinate 2,347,351, forward strand.
GGATGGTCTTCATTTGCAGGCCTGCGCCGTTGGCCACCATGGTCCCGGCCACGCCGGACGACAACACATGGGTGGTGGACACCGGCAGGCCGAACATGTCCGCCGCGCCGATGGTCAGCATCGCCACTGTCTCGGCCGAGGCGCCTTGGGCGTATGTCAGGTGGGTCTTGCCGATCTTCTCGCCGACGGTCACCACGATGCGCTTCCAACCGACCATGGTCCCCAGCCCCAGGGCGATGGCCACGGCGATCTTCACCCACAGCGGAATAAAGCGCGTGGAATTGTCGATCTGTTGCTTGAACAGTTGCAGCTTGCCTTGGGTGTCGGCGTCGAAATGCCCGAGCTGGGCCTTGTCCATCAGGCGAATGGTTTCGCTGGTCAGGTACATGTCGTTGCGCACGTTGCCGACCGCTTCGGCGGGAACTTTGGCCAGGGAACCGTAGCCTTTGACCTGTTCACCGATCTGGCCGGCGAGGGCGGCGAGGGCCGGGATCAGTTCCGGCGTGGCGTCTTTGGTGCGTACATACGTGGAGAGGATCGGACGCGGATCGCCCGGCAGCGCCTGGGGCGCGCTTTTCATCAGGGCCACCTGGGTCACTTCGGCCACGGCGGCGAACTGCAATGACTGTTCGGCGGGCATGGCGCGGTTCAGCGCATAGGCCATCGGCAAGGTGCCCACCAGGATCAGCATGATCAGGCCCATGCCTTTTTGCCCATCGTTGGAGCCGTGGGCGAATGACACGCCGGTGCAGGTGGCGATCAGCATGCCGCGAATCCACCACGGCGGCGGGGTGTCGCCTTTGGGCGCCTTGTACAGCGCGCGGTTTTTCACGAAGGCGCGTAGGGCCAGCAGCGCCAGGGCGGCAAACACGAAGCCGATCAGCGGCGACAGTAGCAGCGCGTAACCGATCTTGATCGCCTGGCTCCAATCCACACCGCTGGTGCCGTCACGCCCGTGCATCAAGGCATTGGCCACGCCGACGCCGATGATCGAACCGATCAGGGTGTGGGACGAAGACGCCGGCAACCCCAGCCACCAGGTGCCGAGGTTCCACAGGATCGCGGCGATCAACAGGGCGAAGATCATGGCGAAACCGGCCGAGGAGCCCACCTGCAGAATCAGCTCCACCGGCAGCAGGGCAATGATGCCGAACGCCACCGCACCGCTGGACAGCAGCACCCCGAGGAAATTGAAAAAGCCCGACCACACCACCGCAAATTGCGGCGGCAGCGAGTTGGTGTAGATCACCGTCGCCACGGCGTTGGCGGTGTCGTGGAAGCCATTGACGAACTCGAACCCGAGGGCGATCAATAGCGCCACCCCCAAGAGCAGGAACGGCGTCCAGGTGGTGACCACCGTGCCCAGTTCGTGCATGTCGTGCATCAGGTTATAGGCGGTGAACAACAGGCCCAAGGCGAGCACAGCGAAGAAAATGACCACCGTCAGCAGGCCGGGTTTTTTGTCGAGCTTGGGTTGGGTGTCAGCCGAAGACGTATGCGTGGAGGCAGTCAGTGAAGGGGTGGCCATGCAAAAACATCCAGTTTTGGGAGGATGGCGTAAATGATCATTGCAGAGTGTTACAAGGATGCTGCGATAGGTCAGTGTTTCGGCGATTGGGTGCGCCGCCGATCCACAAACCCGCAAAAAGTCCAAAAAACCTGTAGGAGCGTCAGTAGTCTTTGCGCTTTCTGAAGGCCCAGCGCCCGGCTATCAAGGTGAAGGTCGCCACCAGCGCCACCAGAATCCAGAAGCCTTCGGGGTCCTGGGACAGCGGCACGCCGCCCACGTTCATGCCGAAGAAGCCGGCGATGATGTTGATCGGCAACGCCAGCACCGTGACCACGGTGAGGGTGAACAGCGTGCGGTTGCTCTGTTCGTTGAGGTTGGCGGCGATCTCTTCCTGCAACAGTTTGATCCGCTCACCCAAGGCGGTGAGGTCGTTGATGATCAGCGCGAACTCCTCGGTGGATTTGCGCAACTCCTTCACGTCTTCCTTTTGCAGCCATTGCGGCGGGCGGTTGAGCAGGCGCAGCAGCGAACCGGGCTCCAGCGCCAGCAGGCGTTGCAGGCGCACCAGTACTCGGCGTGCCGCACCCAGTTCGGCACGGTTGGTGGACAGGCGCGACGACAGCAACTGGTCTTCGATGTGGTCGACGCTGATGCTGGTCTTGCGCACGATCTGGGTCAGCACTTCGCCCTGGTCGCGCAGCAGGTGCACCAGCAGTTCCAGCGGCGAGCGAAAGCGTTCGCCGGCCTTCACCGAGGAGCGCAATTTATCCACCGAATGCAGCGGCTGCAGGCGTGCGCTGATCAACAACCGGCTGCGTGCACACACCCACAGCGTGGAAATATCCGACGACACCATGCTGCTGAAGTTGAACACCACGTCGTTGACCACCGCCAGCAAGGCCGAGTCGACGTGCTCGATGCGGGTCGAGCGCGAGCCTTCGTGCAGGGCTTCGAAGAATTCCTCGGGCAAGTCCAGGTGCGCCTGCATCCAGCGCTCGCAGGCGGCGTGGGCCAGGTTCAGGTGCAGCCACAGGAACTCTTCCGGGGCGGCCGGTTGCTGCAAGGCGTGCAGGGCGGTGGCCGAGTCGATCTGCTCGCCTTTTTCACCGGGGCGAAAACGAAAACCGTAAAGCAAACCGAAGAGATCGGAATCCTGGTGGCGTTGGTCGATGCTGTGGTTCATGGCGGCTCGCGCAGAAAGGGCCTGTAGGACGTTTCACAGGCGCGAGGGCGATCATTGCAAGTAGATTTGACATTTTTGTGACATTTTTCGACTTATTTCGTCGAGATGACATTTTATTGACCGCTGGTAAGAATTCGCTCAAGAAGCGTCTGGCCCGGCCGATTCAAGGCGCAAGCACGGCAGTGGATGTGCCGTATTTTGAAAGGACAGGGAGGTTTTGGCGTGTATGCACCCTTTTCCTGTTTCGAGGCTTTCCCGATGAATTTTTTGCGAACGTCCCTGCGGGCACAGATCTTGTCCCTGCTCGGTGGCAGCCTGCTGGCCATGCTGTTGATCGCCCTGGCCTGTTTCAACTTCCTCTCCAATGGCGTGCAGAGTTACCGCAGTTTGCTGGAGGGGCCGTTGCTGACCTCACAGTTGATCGATGAGGCCAACCTGCAATTCAAAGTGCAAGTGCAAGAATGGAAAAACGTACTGTTGCGCGGCAAGCAGCCCCAGGAGCTGGAAAAGTATTGGGGCCAGTTCCAGGCGCGCCAGCACGATGTACAAGGCCTTCTCGCGCGGTTGGTGACGCAGACCAGCGGCGACCCGGCCTTGAGCCAGCGCATCGCCCATTTGCGCCAGGAACATCAGCAATTGGGCATCGCCTACCAGCGCGGCCGCGATGCCTACGTGGCCGCCGGCGCCGACCCGACTGCCGGAGACACGGCGGTCAAGGGCGTGGATCGCGCCGCCAGCGAGCAAATGAGCGCGCTGGTCAGTGAGTTGCGCGAACAAGGCGCCAGGCAATCGGTGGCCATCAGTGCCAATGCCGAGCGCACGGTGATGGTGGGCCTGGCGATCATGCTGCTGTCCGGCGCGTTGATTGGCCTGTTCAGCCTGTGGTTGATCAACCGCAACCTGATCCTGCCGATTCGCGGCTTGATCGACTATGTGACGCAACTGAGCCATGGCCGCTTTGCCGAGCGCGTGGCCAATCGCCGCCAGGATGAGCTGGGGCATCTGGCCGTCGCTGCGAATACCTTGCGCGATTTCCTCGCCGAGACCTTCAGCCGCCTGCAGCGCAGCGCCACTGATCTGGTCAGCGCCAGCGGCGAGCTGAACTCGATTGCCGGGCAGATGGCCACGGGGACCCATGACCAATTCAACCGCACCGACCAGGTGGCCACGGCCATGACCGAAATGTCGGCCACCGCCCAGGAAGTCGCGCGTCACGCCGCCAGTGCTTCGCGCGCCGCCGATGAAGCCGACCATTCGGCCCGTGAAGGCGGGGAAGTAATGCAAGTCACCATCGCCACCATCGGCCAGATGCGCACCGAAATCCTCAACACCGGCACGATCATCCGTCGCCTGGAAACCGACAGCGTGCGTATCGGCAAGGTACTCGAAGTGATTCGCGGGATCGCCGAGCAGACCAATCTGCTGGCGCTCAACGCGGCCATCGAGGCCGCGCGGGCGGGAGAGGCCGGGCGCGGTTTTGCCGTGGTGGCCGATGAAGTGCGCAACCTGGCGCAACGCACGGCGTCCTCGATCATCGAGATCAACCAGATTATCCATGCGGTGCAGACCGGTGCGGTCGATGCGGCCGAAGCCATCGTCAGCGGCCAGTCGTGCAGCGACGACAGCGTAGAAAAAGTCACTCAGGCCGGCGCCATGCTGACCCACATCACCCAGGCGGTGGAAGCGATTCGCGACATGAACCGGCAGATCGCCACGGCGGCCGAGGAGCAGACGTCGGTGGCCGAGGATATTTCGCGCAACATCACCCAGATCACCGAGGTGGCCACAGCCAACCTCGACAACGTGAAGCGCACCGAAGCAGCGAGTCAGAACTTGCGTGGTTTGTCTGGCGAGTTGAACGAAGTGACGGCGCGGCTGAGCGCCTGATCAGGCGGTACTGCGCGTTTCATTGGTTTGATAGGCAAGCGCCCATAAAAAAACGCGCCACCCATCAGGTGGCGCGTTTCATATACGGTTTGACTCAGGTGTCGAGTTTGTCTTCCAGCACGGCGCCGGTTTTGGCGTCGAGCTTGATTTCGAACTTCTTGCCGGCCGTGTCGGTGACGTCGACCTCGTAGACCAGCACACCACTGTTGTTGTGGTCCAACTCAGTGTCGGTGATGTTGGCGCCCGGGTGCTTGGCCACTGCGGTGGCATTGAGTTTGTCGAACGGCATCACGGCGCCGGATTTGAGCAGGCCTTCGATGTGGTCCGGGCGAACATCGGCCTGGGCCAGGCCGGCGGTCAGGGTCAGGGCGGTAGCGGCGAACAAAGCGGTCAGGGTTTTCATGCTGTGTGTCCTTCTCGGGTGAGCTGTTTAAGTGGCGCTAGATTAACCGGCGCAACTTAACTCACCCTTAATGGCACACTGACTCAGTATTTATAGTCGTTCAGCAGATCCTGCACGCTGGACGACGGCCAGCGTTTGTAGAACTTCAGCAATTCGGCGGCGCGGTTGGTGAAGATGCCGTCGACACCGGCTTTCATCACCTTGTCGAAGTCCACCGGTTCATCGACGGTGTAGACGTGCACCAGCAGGCCTTTGTCGTGGGTCAGCTTGTTCATTTCCGGCTTGACCAGGTTCGCGTAGCTCTGGTCGCCGTGGTCGGTCAGCTCGGCCGATGGGCCGGTGCCGATAGCACCGAGGCGCTTGGCTTCGTCCAGCCACTTTTCGAACTCGGCGGCGTCTTTGGGCTCTTGCTTGGCGTAGTAGGCGGCCTTGGTCGGTTCGCCGGATTCGGCGAAGGTCACTTTGGACTTCGGCTCGATGCTGCCTTCCCCCACCCACAGCAGCAAAATCTTCGGTGTGTTCGGCATCTCTTTTTGCAGTGCTTCGAGGCTCGCCGGATCGAAGGTTTGCAGCACCACGCGGCCCTTGCCCTGGCCGACACCCGTGTTGCTCTTGCCCAGCTTGGAACCGGCGGAGCTCAACCAGCCTTTATCCAGCAGCTTGTTTTTCAGGTCGGCTTCGATACCCGGAAATTGCTTGGGCTCTTTGGTCTCGATGTACAGGCCGGGTTTGTGCTGCGGGTTGCCTTCGGCGATCTTGATGATGTCGTCCAGGCTGAGGATCTTCAGGCCGACGAAGCCTGGACGCGCGCGGTCCGGGTAGGCGGCGTTGAACCAGCTGCCAGCGTCGAGGGTTTGCAGTTCTTTCCAGGTGAATTCGCTGGCCGGCGCATCTTTGCGCTCGGGGAACTTGGTGGCCACGTCGGTGGTGCGCTGCAGGTTATTGTCGTGCAGGGCAAACAAGACGCCGTCCTTGCTGCGCTGCAGGTCCAGTTCCAGATAGTCGGCACCCAGGTCGCGGGCAACCTTGTAGGCCGCAGCGGTGGATTCGGGGGCATCGTAGGACGCGCCACGGTGAGCGATCACGGCAGGGTGGGGAATGCCTTCGTTTGTTGCCAATTCAGCCGGGCTGATCGGTTCGGCAGCCTGCGCTTGGCCAAGGCCGAGCATCAGGGCGAGCAGCAAGGCACTCTTGGTAAACGTGACAGGCATATGCGAAGTCCTTTCGTGGAGGTAGCTTTAGGGAAGGCCTCCTTTTTAACAATTGATTGCGAGCGGCGCTATCACCAAACCGACATTAACGTGCGCACGCGGCAATTTTTCTCGGTTTTTTTACGGTGCATTGCAGTACCCTTGCCCGCAGCCGTCCCGCTAGAGGGCGGTACTTTTTGCCACGCGTGTAAACCATCTTTCCAGTCCCTGTGGGACTTTTCAGTGAGGTTTACCATGCGCATCACTTCCGAGCTTATCTGCCAGGCCGCCGACCAACTCCACGGTTTTGTCGGCCTCAACCGCAAGACCGGCCAGTACATCGTGCGTTTCAGCGAAGATTCCTTCGGCATGGACGTGGCCGATGACGGCATCATCCCCACCGCCGAATTCGTCTGGCTACCGGCCCCCGAACAGACCATGACCCTGTCGCGCGAACGTATCCAGTTGCTGCTCGACCAGAACATCGACGACCGCATCAACATCAGCGAGCCGCTGCGGGTGTACATGCGGCGGGTGGAGATTCCACAGATCAGCGCGTTGCGTAGTCTGGTGAGTTAGTTGTTGGGGTGAGCAGGCTTGTCTGCTCGCCGCGGTAATCCCGCTCCACCTTGCACACCCGCGTCTGAAACGCCGAATACCAGGTGGAGCGCCCCTGCTCACGTACTGCGCGGTGCTCGGCCTGCTCTTTCCAGGCCAGGATCTCCGCTTCGCTGCGCCAGTACGACACAGTAATCCCCAGGCCGTCCTCCCGCGCCGATTCCACCCCGAGAAACCCCGGTTGTTCGCGCGCCAGTTCCAGCATGCGGGCGGCGGCCTGGGCGTAACCGTGGTCGCCTTCGGTGCGCAGTGAGCTGAAAATCACCGCGTAGTAGGGCGGCGCGGGTGTGTTGGCGATCATGCCGAGACCTCCCGGCAAGCCTTGAGCAGGGCAATCGCCAGGGGCGGGGTGATGCCCTTGAGGGCGGTGCGTTCCGGCTGGAACAGCGTGGCGACGAAGAACGGATGGTCGAGCAACTCCACAGCGCGCAGATCGCCGGCCGAATCATGCCCGCAGGGGATCAGTGCATGTTCCAGCAACGCGTCAGCGAATTCGCGGTTCAGGCCGTAACGGCAGCGGTAGCCTTCTTCGACTTCAAGGCTGGCATAGGCCTCGGCGATGCGGGTGTAGGGGGCCAGACGCACGGTGTCGGTGGCCTCCACCAGCGCACAACTCAGCGGCACGATCACGGCGCGCTTGGCATCCGGCGCCAGTTCGCCATGTTCGGCATCGGCCCAGCCCAGCACGTTACGAGCATATTCCAGCACCGCATGTTGAAAACCGCCGCAGGTGCCGAGGAAAGGGCGCCGCTGTTCGCGGGCAAACTGGATGGCGCGCAAGGCTCCGTCGGTGTCGCGGTAGGGGCTGGCGGGGACGCACCAGAAACCGTCGAAGCGCTGCAGTTCAGTGGTGCAAGTGAGGGTGTCGGTGTCGAGCCAGTGTGTATGAACCGTCAGGCCCAGGGTTTCGGCAGCCTGTTGCAGCGCGACGGGAATGGCCTGGTGTGCGATGACATCGGGGTTGTAATCGCCGACCAGGGCGAGGTGTAAGGCGGTGGTTTTCATCGTGTGCATCCCATGGCTTGTGGTGTCCTGATGCGCACTATAGATTGGCGCTCGCGCAATCAATATTGGCGTTTACCCATATGCTCAATGCAGTCACGCACTATCGAATCGACTACCCCGATCTGTCGCTGATCCTTGCCCTGGTGCGCGGCGGCACCCTGGCGCGGGCGGCGGCGCTGTTGCGGGTGGATGTGTCTACGGTGTTTCGCGCGGTGCGGCGCCTGGAGGCCGCGTTGGGCCAGACGCTGTTTGAAAAAAGCCGCGCGGGCTACCTGCCCACCGGGCTGGCGAGCCACCTGGCGCAGCAGGCCGAACGGGCCGAGCAGGCATTGGAAGCCGCGCGGATCGGCGTGGAGCAGGGCGGTGAAGTGATCAGCGGCACGGTGCGCCTGACCTGTACCGATTCGGTGCTACAAGGCCTGTTGCTGCCGGCCCTGGCGCAGTTCATGCCGCAGTACCCGGCGCTGACCCTGGAGCTGAGCACCTCGAATGATTTTGCCAACCTCAGCCGCCGCGACGCCGATATCGCCTTGCGCCTGACCCGGACGCCGCCGCAGCATCTAGTCGGCCGTTGCCTGGGCGCGGTGACCTATCAGGTGTGCGCCAGCACCGCCTATGCGCGCCTGCACGAAGGTCGCGCGCTGGCCGATCTTGCGTGGATCGCGCCGGATGACTTCCTGCCCGATCACCCCACCGTCGCCTGGCGCCGCGAACACCTGCCGGGCGTGCGCCCCAGTTATCGTTGCAACAGCATGTTGTCGGTCACCGAACTGGTGCGGGCGGGATTGGGGGTCGCGGCGCTGCCGGATTTTCTGCTCGGTGACGGCCTGCATCCGTTGGGCCCCGCATTGGCAGGGCACGACACGGCGTTGTGGTTGCTGACGCGTCCCGATTGCCGGGCCTTACGCTCGGTGGTCACGCTGTTCGATGAGCTGGGACGGCAAGTGCAGTTGCCTGGACGTTAGGTTTTTCGCACAAAGTGCTCATGCATTTCGCACGTCAGGGTTTCGATGTGCTCCGTCAGCTTCTTGGTCATTTCCGTGAGCTGGGTGTTTTGCTCCAGCAGGATCAACAGCTGTTTGCTGGTCTGTTCCGCCTCGGCCTGGCGTTCGGCATTGGCGACGGCCAGTGCTTCACGGTGCTGCGCATCGGCGTCGGACTGGGCTTTGTCGCGGGCGGCCTGGCGCGTCTGGGCCAGCAGGATCAACGGCGCGGCATAGGCTGATTGCAGGCTGAAGGCCAGGTTGAGCAGGATGAACGGGTACACGTCGAAATGGGTGATGCCACTGACGTTGAGGGCCACCCACAAGATCACGATGGCGGTCTGCGCGCCGAGGAAGGTCGGCGTGCCGAAGAAGCGCGCAAAGGCTTCGGCCTTGAGGGCAAAGGTGTCGTTGCCAAAGGTTGGCGCCAGGTGGGCATGGCGGCGGTGGAAGCGCAGGTGATCGACGGGGGCGGCTTTGGGTTTGTCTGGAGTCATGGTGGGCTCGGGTGATCAACGTTAAGACATCCGCCACTATAGCGTTGGCGACCTGTCTTACCTATGAACAACCGGGGGCTGCGGGACAGTTTCAGGCGGATTGGGCGACCCTGTCGTCGCTGATGTTGACCCGGTTACGCCCGGTGTCCTTGGCCGCATACAGTGCGCGGTCCGCCGCATTCAGCCACATGGCCGCATCGGTGAAGAGTGGATGGAAGTCCGCCAGGCCGATGCTCAGGCTGACGCGCAGTTCCGGTGAGTGTGGGTTGCGGTAATTGCTGAAGGTTTCGCGCACGCGCTCCATGATCCTTACGGCCTGTTCCTGTGGCATTTGCGGAAAAATCACACAGAACTCGTCGCCACCGTACCGCCCGGCCAAATCGTTTTCCCGCAGGTTACGGCGCAGCTCCAGACTCAGCTGCCGCAGTACCGCATCGCCCACGATATGGCCGTAAGTGTCGTTGATCTGCTTGAAGTGATCGATGTCGATCAACGCAATGGTGGCGTGGCTTTGCAGTTGCTGGCACTTGTGAAACTTGAGGTGCAGCAGGTCTTTCCAGGAACCGTGATTGAGCAGGCCGGTAAGGCTGTCGATACGGCTCAGGGCACTGAGGGTGCGCTTGTGCTCCGTCAGTTTGATCGCCAGTTGATAGCAGACCATACCGATGGCCATGGGGTAGAGCGTCAACATCGGCAAACAGGCATAGACTTGAACCAGGCTGACCGAGGGATTGAAGTGCAAGCCGAGCAGCAATCCCGCCACACATACGCCGAGCACTTGGGCCAGCGCGCCGCGTATCAACAGGCGCTTGCCGCCGGCGGCGACGTTGTTCATGGTCACCATTGACAGTAGCGTCACGGCGGCCAAGGGTGTGAACTGCAGCGTAGCGGCCCAGAACCCGCAGAATAATGCGTCGAACACCAGATTGCGCTGTTCAGCGTCGTAGGGAACCTTGGCACGGGTGGCCAACTGATACGCCAGGTGCGGCCAGACAACCGTATTGAGCAGCAGCAACGCCCAGATCCAGCCAGGCGTTGCCAGCGGGTACAGGACAGCAGTGATGCTGATACAGCACATGGCCGTGCCGATGATCCTTGGCCTGTAAATGCGCTTGGCAAACGAAAGCCCTTTGCCTTGTCTGTTTTCCATAGATTCCCGGGTCAGCTCTTTTTGTACGCACGATGGCACGTGTTCGCAGGATCAACCGTTGATCGGATAATTCCGGAGAATATTGTCAGTTATTCCTGTAGGAATAATCAGTGTCCTTCCAGGCCATTTACGCAAAACATAGGGCGAATGCGTCATAAACGACTGCCAATGTCGTTCCTGCACCCGGTTTTTATGGCTGGGGCGATGGGGGGACTTCGTAACCGGCCAAAAACAGGTCGATCGCGGACTCGATCACGTTGGCCTGGCTGGTGGCGTCGAGGGGCGGCTGGCCTAGGGTGATCTGGGGCCAGAAGGCAAAGGCTTTGAGCAGGCTTTGGATCTGGTGGGCGGCAAACGCCGGGTCGCTGCCGCGCAGACGCCCATCTTCCTGGGCGGCGCGTACCCATAGGGTAAAGCCTTCTTCACGCTGGCTCAGGCGGTTGACCATGTCTTGTGCACGTTCCGGCGAATGGATGGTGGCGGCGATGGCGACCCGGGCCAGGTCGAGGAAGTTGGCGTCGGACATCATCTTCATCTTCGCTTCCAGCAACTCGCGCAATTGTTCGCGCAGCGGGCGCTCACGGGTGTAGCCGACATCCAGTTGAGCGACGGTGCTGGCCCAGAGTTGGTGGAGAATTTCGGCGAAAAGCTCCTCCTTGCTGGGAAAGTGGTTGTACACCGTGCGCTTGGAGACGCCGGCGGTGGCGGCGATCTTATCCATGCTGGTGACCTCGAACCCGTTGGCCCTGAACTCGGCGATAGCCGCTGCCACAATGGCTTCGCGTTTACGGTCGGTGAGGCGTTGAGGGACAGTCATGGATGGCGCTCGTCTCTTGAAGGGAAATTACACTCGGCAGTTTACTTGCTCGGGGTTTTGTTGCAATCTTGAAACTACACTGCGCAGTGTAATTTATTGACGGTCCAAAGGAGTCATTCTGCTATGGCCACGCTCTCAACCCGTCTCAAGCCTTCGTCTGCGGCGCGCGAGTCTGCGCAGCAGGAACAAAAGCAGTTTCGCAACGACACCCCGGTGCAGCACGGGGGCTTTGGCAAGACCTTGCGTATCTTCTGGAACATGCTCTTCAACAAACCGCGCAGTACCCGACCGGTGGGGGAGATTCCGGTGCAACCGCTGACCTGCGAGCAGTTGTTGGCAGCCCCCGATCACAGCGTGTTCCGCCTGGGGCATTCCACCGTATTGCTGAAAATGCGCGGCAAATTCTGGCTGACCGACCCGGTGTTCGCCGAGCGTGCCTCGCCGTTCAGTTGGGCCGGCCCCAAGCGCTTCCACGCGCCACCCATCAGCCTGGAAGAGCTGCCGCCCCTGGAGGCGGTCGTTCTTTCCCACAACCACTACGATCACCTTGATCGCAAGGCTGTCGTCCAATTGGCCGCCAAGACGCGCCACTTTTTGGCGCCGCTGGGCGTAGGCGACATTCTGATCAAGTGGGGTGTCGATGCCAGCAAGGTGCAGCAACTGGACTGGTGGCAGGACGTCGAGGTGGAAGGCATTCGGTTTGTCGCCACACCCGCACAGCACTTTTCCGGGCGCGGCCTGTTCGATGCCAACCAGACGCTGTGGTGTTCGTGGGTGATGATCGACGATGCACGGCGCATTTTCTTCAGCGGCGACACTGGCTACTTCGACGGTTTTAAACGCATCGGCGAGCAGTGCGGCCCGTTTGACCTGACGCTGATGGAAACCGGCGCCTACAACGTCGATTGGCCCCATGTGCATATGCAGCCGGAACAAACCCTGCAAGCCCATATCGACCTGAAGGGCCGTTGGTTGCTGCCGATTCACAACGGCACGTTCGACCTGGCGTTTCATGCCTGGCACGAGCCTTTTGATCGCATCATGGCCCTGGCCTGGGAGCGCAATGTGTCGATTGCTACGCCGCCGATGGGGCAAGCGTTCAATCTGAGCCAACCTGAGCGTGGTCATGTGTGGTGGCTGGAGGTGGAGATACAGGTGACGCAGGAGCGCGTCGTCGGTTGACGGTTGAAGTGTCGGAAAAAGGAGTTTTCAAGCTGTTTCAGGACTGCGACAGGTGCCGGTCAAGGGTGCGATGATTCCCGGAAAATTAGGTTCCGGGAGGCCGTTCTGATGGACGAAAAATGTAGGAAACTCTGGCAAGCAGGTGTGTCTTGCCCCACGGGGCAGCCGGCACCCGGGAGCCTGGATCCAACGATTCAGGCGCCTCCTTGCACCGAGCATGGGAGTCCGCATGGCATCGCTTTTGGTGTCGATCCCCGCTCTCAAGCGCCCTCCCAGGTGCGTGTCCCGGTCCCCGGGTATGACTCACCCGGGCTTCCCCTCCGGCCCGTGCGCGATCCATCGTTGTCGCTGATTGCCTTGAGTGGTGTCGACCCCTCGGGGCCGGTGATGGTGGAAGTGCCGCTGGTGCAGAACAACAGCTCGTTTATCGCCGCCAACGTGTTGGCCGGCAGGCGTGTGGGGTTTGCCGAGCGGTATAGCCGTGGCAATGACCACGAAGCCATTGAACACCGTGCACCGTTCAGGCGAGCACTGGATATTCTGCGTCAGGCAGGGGTGCACCTGTTACCGGTGCCTGCGCAACGGGCTGACGAGACGCTGCGGTTCAACCTGCACACCCACAATGAAATCGACGAACTGGTGAATGAATATCGCCTGGATGCGCTGGTGTCGGACAGCCAGAGCGCCGCCTTCCATGCCGCTTGCTGGAGTGGTTATCCGATGCTTGGCGAGCCGCTCGGGGACGGCGCGACGTTGTGGTTTTATGGTGCGCGGTGGTCGAAGGATGCGCTGACGGCGCTGGTGCAGGGCTATCGCAATACCCGCCGCCTGCTGGATGTGCAGGATGGGCTACCTGTGACGTTGAATAATCCCACTGTGTGAATGGCGCGCGTCGTACTGTCCGGCAGGCATGAGGTTTTTAGACTGGCGCATGAGGGCACTGTGGGCCCCGTCAGTTCTTATCTTGTCCGGGAGGTGTTCATGTTTGGTATGGGTCATGGTGTGAATATGCTTATTAACCATGCTGCGCATTTCCTGGGTTTGCAATCGCCCGCCGAGGCCTCAACGCCCGTGGCGCCGGGAACGGAATATGCCAGTGTCCGTCAGCTCAACGAACAGATGGCCTGGCCGGGGGGACTCACATCGGCAGCGTTGGTCAGTTACCTGCACGAGCGCATTCGCAAACTCGATCCCAAATTGAGCACCATCATTGAACTCAACCCTCAAGCCCTGGACATTGCCCGCGAGCGGGATCGCGAGCGCGCCGATGGCCGGGTTCGCGGTCCGCTGCATGGCATTCCGGTGCTCCTCAAGGACAATATCGAGACAGGTGATACCCAGCAAACCAGCGCAGGCGCCTATGGTCTGGTGGGCCTGTCGGCAGCCAAGGATGCGTTTATCGTCGAGCGCCTGCGCCAGCAGGGAGCCGTGATCCTGGGGAAGACCAACCTCACTGAACTGGCCGGCTTTCGCGGCGGCGTCGATGGCTTGAGCCAACGCGGCGGGCAGACGCGCAACCCGCATCAATCGGATGCGCCGGTCGGTGGATCCAGCTCGGGCTCGGCTGCTACAGTCGCTGCCGGCCTGGCGCCCCTGGCCGTGGGTAGCGAAACCAATGGCTCGATCGTGGTGCCGGCGGCGTTCAATGGTGTGGTCGGCTTCAAACCCAGCGTTGGGTTGTTGAGCCGCAGTGGCATCATTCCCGCCAGCCATCGGCAGGACACGCCGGGGCCGATGGCTCGCTCGGTGTTCGATACCGCGTTGTTGCTCAACGCCCTGTCGGGCACGGACCCTCAGGACTCGGCCAGTGTGGAGGCCCCCCAAGGCGTCGACTACACCGCCTTGCTCAAACCCGGCGCCTTGCAGGGTAAGCGTATCGGCTATCCCGCAACCTTTAGCGCGAATGGCGAAAGCCTGTCGGTGGATAACAGCGCGTCATTTCACCAGACGCTGGAGGTGCTTCGTGCACAAGGCGCGGTGCTGGTACCGGTGAACATGCGGTTGGCGGACGCTTCGCGTTATGACGAATTATTGCTTGCCGATGTGAAGGACGAGTTGAACACCTACCTGGGCAAGCGTGAGGGGCTACCGGTGAAGTCTGTTGCCGAACTGATCGCCTTCAACGAAAAACGCGATGGCACCGACACCGATCACCAACCAGTCCTCAAGGACATCGATGCGTCCACGCTCACCCAGGAGACGCGCAAGCCGTTATGGGATGCACTGATCCAGGACTTCCGTGGCACCGTCGATGAACTGATCGGCGGGGAAAAGCTCGACGCCCTGGTGGCGGACTTTGAAACCAACAGCTACTTCGCAGTGGCGGCGGCGGGCTATCCAGGGATCTCGGTACCTTCCGGCAAAGACGAGCAGGGCGTGCCGACCAGCGCATACTTCTTCGGGGCCCGCTGGACCGAACCCACGCTGCTGGCCGTGGCCCATGGTTATGAACAGGCGGCACAGGCGGCTCCACGCCCCCGGCTCTGATAACACTCAAGGCCGTGGAGCAATGCCATGGCCCATCGAATTCACATCCTCGACGCGCCGCGCACTCATCCCCCAGCCCGGCGCGAACCCCGGGAAGAACACCAGCCCCTCGGCCTCAAGTCGAAACGCCAGTGCCAGGCGGGTTTCATCGCCCCCATCGCCCTGGTGCTCGAATTGTTGAACGGCATCCACCGTCACGCCCGCCTGGCGGGCCAGCTCTTCGCGGCTCCAACCCAGCATGGCGCGGGCCTGTACGCTGTGTTTGGCGGTGAATTGATGCAGGACGATCTGCTGGTCTACGAAAGAGCTCATTGCCAGAGAGGACATGGAATTTCTCCAGGGTTCGACGGGGAAGGCAAACTATACTGTGTTTTTGTACAGTTGTTTTGACCGCTCATCAACTGGAATTTTTCCGATGGTTTTTCAGCGTCTCTAGCCCAGCCCTGGCGCCTCGCGAATAATCAGATGATCCAGGTTCTCGATATTGGCGCTGAATACCCCGAACGTCTGCTCGGGGTTTTTCTTGCTGGGCACCTGCTTCAGCTCCGGCGTCACGCCATAGAAAAAGCAATACAACGGTCGGTCGCTGCTGGCGGCGGCCTTGATCTGTTCCAGGAATGCCTTGCGCTTGCGGTAGTTGTCGATGAGTTTCTTACTCAGGTAAACGTTGACCGAGTAGGGCTTTTTGTCGAGCCATACTTTCTTTTCGAAGTCGATGCGAAAGCTGTTGGTGTAGTCCTTGATCGCTTTGATCCTGCCCCAGTAGATCAGGCCCTCGTTGTCCTGCAGGTATTCGATCTTCTTGAAAAAGGCCCAGTAGGTTGCGGTGTGCTCGCCGATCTTCAAGGGCATGGCTTTGAGCTTGTCCTTGTCGTCGATATTTGACACATAGCATTCCACCGGGTGGGCGAATACGCTGGTTTTATCCGGGGTGGTGTCGCTGGGACTGACAGACGTGCTGGCGCGGGTTGAAGGTGTTTTCGGCGGGTCTTGTGGGGTTTGTCCTTCGGCACCGGCCAACGGCGTCTTGCGTGGATAGGTGCGCCGGGTCAGTACAAATTCCGATGGGAAATGATCCTCGCGGTCGTCGTCGCTTTCTCCAGCAGCGGCCCTGTGGCTGCCGGCATAGCGGCAGCCCTCGATATGCCGGGTGCCGGTCTTGTTCTTGAAGTGCGGTGTGCGCAGGTAATTGACGTTCTTCGCGTTGAAGGTGCTCAGCGTATTACCCGCCTCGAAGGCGGCGCGGCACGCATCGTTGGGGCAAAGGAAACGGTCCTTGTCGGAATCGTACGCAGCGGTTTCGTCGAAATTCAGGTCTCGTACGTCGTAGATCGACAGTTTTTCATCGAGACTCAGGCTGTAGGCCGTGTCGAATTTCATAGGGCTCGGGTCCGTGAGAGGTTTCGCTATTAATAGCGGGAACTTGCGTAAATATCAGCAGCGGCCTCAGTGTTTCCGGGCGCGCTTTTTCTTCTTCGCATGAAAATGCCGAAAATGCGCATCCTGCGCCGCCGCCAACAACTCCCGATCCCCACGCGTATCGCCCCAGGCCCGGAGCCGATATTCCCCCAGGTCCCCATACACCGCCTCGAGCCGCAGCACCTTGTTCTCGCAGCGGCAGTTATTTCCCGTGAGCTTGCCCGTCAACACCCCGTCGATCACCTCAAGCTCAGTCCCGATCAATTTGATCCCAAGCCGATCGGCAAAGGGCTGCAACACCAACGCCGGCGATGCCGAGCACAGCGTCACCACCGCCCCCGACCCCAGCTCATGCTCCACCGATAGCACCCCGGCCGGACGCATCAACCGCGCCCAATTGCGCTGGCAATACTCCTCGGCCTTCTGCTGCACCCAGGCCTTCTCCACCCCGGTCATAAAGGTGCGGATCAACTGCGCCTTCAACTCATCCCGACTGATCTGCCGCACCAGAAACCGCAGCCCAGGCAGCGCAAGCTTGAGCATGCGGCCATAGAACTCGCCGGGGCCAAAGGCAAACTTGAGGAAGGGCACGAAACTGTCGTGGTGGGTCAGGGTGCCGTCGAAGTCAAAGACGGACAGTACTTTGGCACCCACGGGGCCGGCTTCGAGCATGTCTGGGTTCACGGGTGGTCCTTGATCAGGTGGAGCGGGTTCATAGCGTTCTGACTGGCGCGCGTCGGTCGGGTTCAGGCGGATGCTGCTCCGCGATGGCGACTGGCCAATCTCCAGGCTTTGTAGTGGGCGGGCGTGTCTGTTCACCCCCGACGGTCGGCGAAGTTTACTACCCCAAGGCCAAGGATTGGAGTTTCTGAGGCCTCTGCGGGCTCAACGTTACGACGGGGCAGTAGCGGATTACATGAATGTTAAATTTCCTACAAAAATCTCACACCGATTAAACGGAATCGTCCGATATTTCCTATTTTCAAGTTCTCGTATGGTAAGTGCCAAAAACAACAAGGCGCTGACCCTATGGCAAATCACAGCTACATGACCATCAATGGCAAAGAGCAAGGCTTGATCTCCGCGGGATGTTCGACCCTGGATTCAATTGGTAACAGCTGCCAGGACGGGCACAGGGATGAAATCATGGTGCTGTCTTTCCAACATCACCTAGCCAACCGCGGCAACGTGAATGCCGCGACACACGGGCCGGTGGTGATTACCAAGAATATCGATAAGTCCTCCCCTTTATTGGCGGTAGCCCTTTCCAATAGGGAAGAACTCAACTGCGTGATTAATTTCTATCGAAGCTCAAGTACCAGTGGCTATGAAAAATACTACACCGTCGATATTCGTGGCTGCGTCATTGCCGACCTTACCCTCGACGTGCCCCACGCGGTTCTGCAACACGATGCGCAAGCACAAGAACACTTGGCCCTGCGTTACCGCCAGATTATCTGGACGCATCATCGAGCCAGTACGAGTGGCTACAGCTATGGGGAGTTGGACGAGAAATGAAAAAGGAAAGTAGTTATACAGAGCCAACGTTTCACGATATTTGGGTAGTGAGCCAGGCGGCTGCAAATTTGAGTAACCAGGCTTGCACGATCAGTGCTCGGCATATTCAGGATGGAATAGTGCGGCTGCAGTTTAATCGGGAGGTTGCTTATTATGCGCGCAGTATTGTCAGGGATGTTGAGGAGGGAAGAAAAACTATTGATCAGGGATTGATAGAGATAAAAGAAGAACAGCGCAGTTTGATGAGTCAGTCGATGGAGGTCGCTCGTAAGGGAGTTGGATTGATAGCCGGGGCGCTACAGTTCAAAACGGGTGCGGAAATTTGCGTGGCCTCCTTGGGGACTTTGTGCGTGGTAGCCGGGTTACCAATGATTGCGCATGGTTCCAATAACGTATACGAGAATGGACGAAATTTATGGGAGGGACGTTCTGATACTGAAGGGCCGGTCAGGAAACTTTATCAAAACGCCGCCGTAAAGTTAGGGGGGACCAAAGAGGAAGGGGATATTGCCTATGGTCTCGTTGATATTGCAACTTCAATTTATAGTGCCGGTAGAATGGTATTAAAACCTGATTCTTGGCGGTTGTTTCGATATGTCGATGCGGACTACATACGAGCGTTTAAGAAAACTTCTATCGGGGGATTTGTTTTTGATAGATCCAATGATGTATTGACTGCGGAAGATATTTTGAAAAGGTGGGACCGTAATGAGTGAATTGATTTTTTACACAGGCTATGTTTTTTTTAGTATTGCCTTTTATATCCCGTCTTTACTGGCTAGCCAGTGTTGGTCGGGGCGCAGGTTTTCAACGAGTAAATTTATAGGTGCTATAGTTTATAATATTTTTTGTGTCTATGTTCACATGCGATTTGTAGATCGTGGGATTTTACCCATTGTAGGTGAGAAAAACAATGAGATTTTAGGCTGGGCTTCTTTTGTTATGATGTTTATGTATATGTTTTCAGTTCCTATGCCGTGGGAAGGGAAAAAATTGAAAATCATAAGTAAATATTTTAAAACTTGAGTCTTATATTTTGTGAGGTGGGTTGATTTGCTTCGATTATTATGTGTGACTGATGTTTATTAGATTTTTCGGGGTTTACTAAGTTTCGCTAATGATGTTGAGTGGCTTGCTTTTGCAGGGCTATTGATTCACTCCTTTACCCTCCCTATAAGGTTGGATCGGGAGTGAGGTGCTTTTTTCAAGTGAAATTAAGTTCTGATGCGGGCCTTACGGAACTTGTTATTAATCTGCTGTATAAAATAGAAGAAAACTATGTGCTGGTTATTGGTTCTATTGGAAGTATGTGGGGTGCTATTGGTTTTCTGGCTGAAATCTGTTCTTTCAAGCCCGCGGCTTGGAGACGCACAGCTTATTTTTGGACTTGTTGTTAATTCGATTTTTATATGGATTTATATGCAGATGATTCAGCACGATGATTTTCCATTTTTGGGGTATAGGCCGGATATCTTTGAATTTTGCAGTTTTGCTGGGTGGTTTACTTTTGTATGTATCTTTGTCCACGGATTTGCAATTCCAGCGGAACGGAAGGTGAGGTTTTTGTTTGGCTTGGTTAATTGTACGAGGCGGATGCGATGACAGTATGGTTCTTGTTTACGTTTCCCTTGTTCGCTTTATGGGGAATCTTGAGTGCTTATACGTTGAGGATCAAATTCTCTGGGGAGGAAATATGGGGCTTTCTGGGGCTGAAATTCATTGTTTGCATAATTTTCAATTTTGTATTCGTGTTTATTTATTTGCGGATTGTTAAGTTTCAAGAGTTTCCGGTGCTGGGGTTTAGACCCGATTTGATAGCTGATTATCCTTTAATTAGCTATATCGCCATTTTTTGCATTTATATACACGCATTTGCTTTTCCTGTTGAGAGAGAGTTGAGGTGGTGGTTTTGAGGGTTTTTCGGCATCACTGGATGCGGTCTGCAACTCCCTATCGCAAGGGGGGGGTATTGACTGCGGAAGACGTTTTGGATAGGTGGAATAGTTGTGAGTGACTCGATTTTTTACACGAGCTATATTTTTTTTAGCATTGCGTTTTACATCCCATCTCTATGGGCCAGCCAGTGTTGGTCAGGGCGCAAGTTTTCAACGAGTAAATTCATAGGTGTTATTGTTTATAATATTTTTTGTGTCTATGTTCACATGCGATTTGTAGATCGTGGGGTTTTGCCTATTGTTGGCGAGAAAAATAATGAAATTTTAGGTTGGGCTTCTTTTGTCGTGATATTTATGTATATGTTTTCAGTTCCTATGCCGTGGGAAGGGAAGAAATTGAAATTCATAAATAAATATTTTAAATCTTGAGTTTTATATTTTTTAAGGTGAACTGATCAGCTTTGGTCGTTATGCATATGGCTAACCTTTATAAGGCTGCGCGTGTTGGAGTAAAAATAGTGGGTTTGAACGGTTCGTCCAGGCATCACCGCACTAAAATAAAAAGGTCGCCCAAAGGCGACCTTGTTTGTACTTTTTTAACGCTTCAATCCCAGCTCAACGCCCCACCCGTCTGATACTCAATCACCCGAGTCTCAAAGAAATTCTTCTCTTTCTTCAAGTCCATGATCTCGCTCATCCACGGGAACGGATTCGTCGTGCCTGGATACTCTTCCTTCAGACCAATCTGCGACAGACGACGGTTGGCGATGAACTTGAGGTAGTCTTCCATCATCGCCGCGTTCATGCCCAGCACGCCGCGTGGCATGGTGTCGCGTGCGTATTCGATCTCCAGTTGCGTGCCCTGCAGAATCATCTGGGTCGCTTCTTCTTTCATCTCGGTGTCCCACAGGTGTGGGTTTTCGATTTTGATCTGGTTGATCACGTCGATACCGAAGTTCAGGTGCATCGACTCGTCGCGCAGGATGTACTGGAACTGTTCGGCCACGCCGGTCATTTTGTTGCGGCGGCCCATGGAGAGGATCTGGGTGAAGCCGCAGTAGAAGAAGATGCCTTCGAGGACGCAGTAGTAGGCGACCAGGTTGCGCAGCAGTTCTTTGTCGGTGTCGACGGTGCCGGTTTCGAACTTCGGATCGGAGATCGAACGGGTGTATTTCAGGCCCCAGGCGGCTTTTTTCGCGACCGATGGGATCTCGTGGTACATGTTGAAAATCTCGCCTTCATCCATGGCCAACGATTCGATGCAGTACTGGTAGGCGTGGGTGTGGATCGCTTCTTCGAAAGCTTGGCGCAGGATGTACTGGCGGCATTCCGGGTTGGTGATCAGGCGGTACACGGCCAGCACCAGGTTGTTGGCGACCAGCGAGTCGGCGGTGGAGAAGAAGCCGAGGTTGCGCATGACGATGCGGCGTTCGTCGTCGGTCAGTCCTTCGGGGTTTTTCCACAGGGCGATGTCGGCGGTCATGTTGACCTCTTGCGGCATCCAGTGGTTGGCGCAGCCGTCGAGGTATTTCTGCCAGGCCCAGTCGTACTTGAAGGGTACGAGCTGGTTGAGGTCGGCGCGGCAGTTGATCATGCGTTTTTCGTCGACGGCGACGCGGGCGGAGGCGCCTTCGAGTTCGGCGAGGCCTTCAGCGATGTCGAGTTTGTCCAGGGCGGCCTTGGCGCGGATGATCGCGGCGGAGTCGTTGGCGGTGACGGCGCGGGCTTCGATGGCAGCGGCGGCGCCGGCACCGTCGAGGCGGTCCATGTTGGCTTCGGTGGCGTGGCCGGCGTTGGCGCCTTTGATGGCTACTTCGCCGTCTTCTTCTTTGTCGAATTCGTCCCAGCTCAGCATGACGTGTCGTCTCCTGCGTGAGGGCTCAAAGGTGCCCGTGTGAAACCGGATGGTTGGGTGTTCACACGGCCCTCGGGCCGCGGTGGATCTTAAGGAATCGTTTGTTGCAACAGCTAGCGCAGGCATTAAACGGAATTGGGTGTACGGGTGCTCTGCGTGAGGCTTGAGGGGCGGAGCGGTCGATGCATGCTCCAGCGGAGGCCTCAGGTCTGGCTCTTCATCCCTGTGTAAAGGGATATTGCAGGCCCGATTTACCCGCGCATTATAGGGAAAAATTCGGCTTTGTGTTGCGGCGGATGGTCACGATCAAGTGCCGCAATGACGTGGTTTTCGGCCAAAGCGCGGGTTTATAAGGCTTTGCTGGTGTTGGAATTTTTTGACGGACGGCGGGATGTTTTTTGCAGGGGGGCTGAAGTGGGCTTGCAGGGCCTGGAAATGCGGGGGGAGGGGGAAGGGGCTTGAGCTGTGGCGGTGGCTGAGATCGCTATCGCGAGCAATCCTTGAGGTGTGTCAGTTGTCGGGCCTTGGCCGCAAGAACGATTTCTTGCGGCGAACAAGATCCGGATTCAGGTCAGACGAGCGACGTTATTATCCGTTAGAGCAACCGTTACCCATTACATGGTAATTAAGAATGTGACGCTGACCTTTGGAGTCTTCATATTCCATCTTGGCCGGTACAACTTCACATACTTCCGGAATCGGGCTCATGGACAGAACTTTGGCGATGTCCAGGTGAGTGCTGTAGGTGTAATCCTCAACAATCGGCGCATTCTTGCCGGCCTGCTCAGTCGGGGCTTCTTCGGCCAGGGCGGCGGTGGCGCACAAGCTGCTGAGGGCCATAACTAATAAAGCTTTCATTACTGTCTTTACCTTCTTCAGGGCGAAAGGGGTCACGGGGCCCTTTTGGGGCCACGTGTGTAACTTAGGTTTGGTACATCCGGATTAACATGCCTTCGTGGGGGCTGTAACTAGGTTAATCACGTTGCCTTGGTTGGCGAAAATGATTTTAGGCCTGCCGGTTATATTCATATAGCCGTGCTTTTGATAAACACTATTGGCGGTTTTTGTAACAATCCCAGGGTATAGGTATTTTTACACCCCCTGAAAAACCTCGCAGCCCTCGGGTCAGAGCGGTAAAGGGGGATAGGAGGGCAATTTGTAGGGGCTTGTTACTACCATCGTCGAATGGTTCTATAGGGCTACCCCGGCTACAACGGGGTCATACAACAACAAATATATCACCGAGGTAAGAAAGATGAGTGCGGCTTCCCTGTACCCCGTCCGCCCCGAAGTAGCAGCCAACACGCTGACCGACGAGGCGACCTACAAGGCCATGTACCAGCAGTCGGTGGTCAACCCCGACGGTTTCTGGCGTGAGCAAGCCAAGCGTCTTGACTGGATCAAGCCTTTCACCACGGTGAAGCAGACCTCTTTCGACGATCACCATGTCGACATCAAGTGGTTTGCCGATGGCACCCTGAACGTTTCCTACAACTGCCTGGACCGCCACCTCGCCGAGCGCGGCGATAAGGCCGCGATCATCTGGGAGGGCGATGACCCTGCCGAGAGCCGCACCATCACCTATCGCGAACTGCATGAAGAAGTCTGCAAGTTCGCCAACGCCCTGCGTGGTCAGGACGTGCACCGCGGCGACGTGGTGACTATCTATATGCCGATGATCCCCGAAGCCGTGGTCGCCATGCTGGCCTGTACCCGTATCGGCGCGATTCACTCGGTGGTGTTTGGCGGTTTCTCGCCGGAAGCCCTGGCTGGTCGCATCATCGACTGTAAATCCAAGGTGGTGATCACTGCCGATGAAGGTGTTCGCGCCGGTAAGAAAATTCCGCTGAAGGCCAACGTCGACGACGCCCTGACCAACCCGGAAACCAGCAGTGTCCAGAAAGTCATCGTGTGCAAGCGCACCAATGGCGACATCAAGTGGAACCAGCATCGCGACATCTGGTACGAAGACCTGATGAAAGTGGCGGGCGTCGTGTGTGCGCCCAAAGAGATGGGCGCTGAAGAAGCACTGTTCATCCTCTACACCTCTGGCTCCACCGGCAAACCCAAGGGTGTGCAGCACACCACCGGCGGTTACCTGTTGTATGCGGCGCTGACCCACGAACGCGTCTTCGACTATCGCCCTGGCGAAATCTACTGGTGCACCGCCGACGTCGGCTGGGTCACTGGCCACACCTATATCGTCTATGGCCCGCTGGCCAATGGCGCGACCACGCTGCTGTTCGAAGGCGTGCCGAACTATCCGGACATCACCCGGGTAGCGAAGATCGTCGACAAGCACAAGGTCAACATCCTCTACACCGCGCCGACCGCGATCCGCGCGATGATGGCCTCCGGCACCGCCGCCTGCGAAGGCGCCGATGGCAGCAGCCTGCGCCTGCTCGGTTCGGTGGGTGAGCCGATCAACCCGGAAGCCTGGGACTGGTATTACAAGAATGTCGGTCAATCCCGTTGCCCGATCGTCGACACCTGGTGGCAGACCGAAACCGGCGCCACCCTGATGAGCCCGCTGCCGGGCGCCCACGCGCTCAAGCCGGGTTCGGCGGCCAAGCCATTCTTTGGTGTGGTGCCGGCACTGGTGGACAACCTGGGTAACATCATCGAAGGCGCTGCCGAAGGTAACCTGGTGATCCTCGATTCGTGGCCAGGCCAGGCCCGTACCCTGTACGGCGACCATGACCGTTTCGTAGACACCTACTTCAAGACCTTCCGTGGCATGTACTTCACCGGTGATGGCGCGCGTCGCGACGAAGATGGCTACTGGTGGATCACCGGCCGTGTGGATGACGTGTTGAACGTGTCCGGTCACCGCATGGGGACCGCTGAAATCGAAAGTGCGATGGTCGCTCACCCGAAAGTCGCCGAGGCTGCCGTGGTCGGTGTGCCGCACGACATCAAGGGCCAGGGCATTTATGTCTACGTCACCCTCAAGAATGGCGAAGAACCGAACGAAGCGCTGCGCCTGGAACTGAAAAACTGGGTGCGCAAAGAGATCGGGCCGATTGCTTCGCCGGACGTGATCCAGTGGGCGCCGGGCTTGCCGAAGACGCGGTCGGGGAAAATCATGCGACGTATCTTGCGCAAGATTGCCACCGGCGAATACGACGGCTTGGGGGATATCTCCACCCTGGCGGATCCAGGCGTCGTGGCGCATCTGATCGAGACGCACAAGACCATGAACGTCGCCTAAGGCGGGTCGGTGGTACAGAGCCCCATTCGGTGTGAGCCGGATGGGGCTTTTTTGTGCGCCACTGTGGGAGGGGGCTTGCTCCCGATAGCGGTGGGTCAGTGCCAAGCGTATCGACTGATACACCGCCATCGGGAGCAAGCCCCCTCCCACAATGGAAAGGCATTTCATGTCATGCGCCAGTACGGTTCTGACGTCCAAATGAATAAATATCGGTTTTTCTCGTAGGAGGTTTCTGAATGTTACCGGGCGGTGCAAATGTGTAACCCATCGCCCAATGATGAGGCAAAGTGCTACGCACGCGCCTGCAAAAGCAGCGTTTTAGACCGCCTCGCGAAGAAGGTTAAACACCAGACTTGCCGTGCCATAAGGGTTTGCGAATAATAGGCCCGCAATTTGCAGCGTCTACAGGTTTAATGTCTTTTGTCTCTGCATAAAATTCAGAGACTGTCAATGTGCTGGAACCGCTTTCTCAGTGCTTCTGTAAATTGTTGTCGCATTGAGGAAATATCGGCTTCCGGCCTGTCGTTAGAATGCCGATCACTCGCTCGTCGTCGCCAGGCTTGAACTGGTGCAGGACGCAGCACCGCTATTCGGTTTCACTCAAGTCGCATCGTGGGCCATGGCTCATACTGCTGTTCTGCCCTATACCGATGGAGTCCCAAGATGAAGAAACTCGTGCTGTTGGGCGCCCTGGCGCTGTCCGTGCTGTCCATGCAGGCTTTCGCCGAAGGCAAGCCTCTGAAAATTGGTATCGAAGCGGCCTACCCTCCGTTTGCCTCGAAAGCGCCGGATGGCAGCATCGTCGGCTTTGACTACGACATCGGCAACGCCCTGTGCGAAGAGATGAAGGTCAAGTGCACCTGGGTCGAGCAGGAATTCGACGGCCTGATCCCGGCGCTGAAAGTGCGCAAGATCGACGCGATCCTGTCGTCCATGTCCATCACCGAAGACCGCAAGAAGTCCGTGGACTTCACCAACCGCTACTACCTCACCCCGGCGCGCCTGGTGTTGAAGGAAGGCACGGCGGTCAGCGACAGCCTGGACGAACTCAAAGGCAAGAAGATCGGCGTGCAGCGCGGTTCGATCCATGACCGTTTCGCCAAGGAAGTCCTGGCCCCTAAAGGCGCCACCGTTGTGCCTTACAGCTCGCAGAACGAAATCTACCTGGACATTGAAGCCGGTCGCCTCGACGGCACCGTGGCCGACGCTACCCTGTTGCAGGAAGGTTTCCTCGACACCCCGGCCGGCAAAGGCTACGCGTTCACCGGCCCGGCCTTCACCGACGTCAAATACTTCGGCGACGGCGTAGGCATCGCGGTACGTAAAGGCGACAAGGAAAACCTGGACCGCATCAACGCTGCCATCGCCGCGATCCGTGCCAACGGCAAGTACAAAGAAATCGAGAAAAAGTACTTCAACTTCGACATTTACGGCCCAGAAGCCCAGTAAATCGTCGTAGCAGTCTGTCCGAAATGGCGCAAGCAACAGAATTCCTGCGGTTTGCGCCATTTTTTCATCCCCCTTTTCGAGGACCTGAATCATGTTGAAAGGCTACGGGGCCGTCATCCTCGATGGCGCATGGTTGACGCTTCAGCTCGCCCTGTCGTCCATGGCCTTGGCCATTGTTCTGGGTCTGATCGGGGTTGCGTTACGCCTGTCGCCGGTGCGCTGGCTGGCCTGGCTGGGTGACTTGTACTCCACGGTGATCCGTGGGATTCCCGACCTGGTGCTGATCCTGCTGATTTTCTACGGCGGTCAGGACCTGCTCAACCGCGTCGCGCCGATGCTCGGCTATGACGACTATATTGACTTGAACCCCTTGGCCGCCGGTATCGGCACCCTGGGTTTCATTTTTGGCGCCTACCTCTCGGAAACCTTCCGTGGCGCCTTCATGGCCATCCCCAAAGGCCAGGCCGAAGCCGGCCTTGCCTATGGCATGAGCCCCTTCCAGGTGTTTTTCCGGGTGATGGTGCCGCAGATGATTCGGCTGGCGATCCCCGGTTTCACCAACAACTGGCTGGTATTGACCAAGGCCACCGCGCTGATTTCGGTGGTGGGCCTGCAAGACATGATGTTCAAGGCCAAGCAGGCGGCGGATGCCACCCGTGAGCCTTTTACCTTCTTCCTCGCGGTGGCGGCGATGTACCTGGTGATCACCAGCGTATCGTTGCTGGCCCTGCGTCATCTTGAGAAGCGCTACTCGGTAGGCGTAAGGGCGGCTGATCTATGATCTTCGACTACAACGTCATCTGGGAGGCCATGCCGCTGTACCTTGGCGGCTTGCTGACCACCCTGAAACTGCTCGCCATCTCGCTGTTCTTCGGCCTGCTCGCCGCGCTGCCCCTGGGCTTGATGCGCGTGTCCAAACAGCCGGTCGTCAACGGCGCGGCCTGGCTGTACACCTACGTGATCCGTGGCACGCCGATGCTGGTGCAGCTGTTTCTGATCTACTACGGCCTGGCCCAGTTCGAGGCAGTGCGCGAGAGCTTCCTGTGGCCATTGCTGTCCAGCGCCACCTTCTGCGCATGCCTGGCGTTTGCGATCAACACCAGCGCCTACACCGCCGAGATCATTGCCGGCAGCCTCAAGTCCACGCCCAATGGCGAGATCGAAGCGGCCAAGGCGATGGGCATGTCGCGCTACAAGCTGTACCGGCGCATCCTGCTGCCGTCGGCCCTGCGCCGCGCACTGCCGCAGTACAGCAACGAAGTGATCATGATGCTGCAGACCACCAGCCTGGCGTCGATCGTGACCCTGATCGACATCACCGGTGCCGCACGCACGGTGAACGCGCAGTTCTACCTGCCGTTCGAGGCCTACATCACCGCCGGCGCCTTTTACCTGTGCCTGACCTTTATCCTGGTGCGCCTGTTCAAAATGGCCGAGCGCCGCTGGCTGAGCTACCTGGCTCCACGGAAGCACTGATATGGAACGTATCGATCACCTGTTGCCCTGGGGCCACCTGGGGTGCGAGCGCCAACTGAGCGTATTTCGTTTCGGCAGTGGCGAGCGCAAGGCCTATATCCAGGCCAGCCTGCACGCCGATGAACTGCCCGGCATGCGCGCCGCCTGGGAGCTGAAAAAACGCCTCACCGAACTGGAACGCCAAGGCGCCCTCAATGGCGTGATCGAGCTGGTGCCGGTGGCCAACCCGATGGGCCTGGGCCAGTTGCTGCAAGGCAGTCACCAGGGGCGTTTCGAGGTGGGCAGCGGCAAGAATTTCAACCGTGATTTCGTCGAGTTGAGCGAGCCGGTAATCGCGCAACTGCAGGGCAAGCTCGGGGACGATCCCCATGCCAACGTGCGCACGATCCGCCAGGCGATGAGCGATGCACTCGACGCCTTGCCCACGCCGAGCAGCCAGTTGCAAGGCATGCAGCGCATCCTGCTCAGCCATGCGTGTACCGCGGACATCGTCCTCGACCTGCACTGCGACGCCGAAGCCGCCCTGCACATGTACGCGCTGCCCCAGCACTGGCCGCAGTGGCGTTCGCTGTCGGCGCATTTGAATGTGAAAGTCGGCCTGCTGGCGGAAGACTCCGGCGGCAGCTCGTTCGATGAAGCCTGTTCGCTGCCGTGGTTGCGAGTGTCGCGGGCGTTCCCCGAGGCGCAGATCCCGCTGGCGTGCCTGGCGACCACCCTGGAACTGGGTGGTCAGGCCGACACCGGCCGCGATGAGGCGATCTTCCACGCCGAAGGTATCCTTGCGTTTCTCGCCGAACAGGGCCTGATCCACGGCGACTGGCCGGCGCCACAACACGATCCGTGCGAAGGCATGCCCTTCGAGGGCACTGAGTTGCTGTTCGCACCCCACGCCGGGGTCATCAGTTACCTGCGTAAAGCCGGTGACTGGGTCGAGACCGGCGAGCCGATTTTTGAAGTGATCGATCCCCTGGAAGACCGCGTGAGCATCATCTGTGCGGGCACCTCGGGGGTGTTGTTTGCCGTTGAACGGCTGCGTTATGCCCAAGCGGGTTTCTGGCTGGCCAAGGTGGCGGGGCGCGAAGCGCTGCGTCACGGGCGCTTGCTCAACGACTGACCACCTGTTTTTGTGAGAACCGACCGCATGTACAAACTTGAAGTCCAAGACCTGCATAAACGCTATGGCAGTCATGAAGTGCTCAAAGGCGTGTCCCTGGCCGCCGCCGCCGGTGATGTGATCAGCATCATCGGCTCCAGCGGTTCGGGTAAAAGTACCTTTTTGCGCTGCATCAACCTGCTGGAGCAGCCTCACGCCGGCAAGATCCTGCTCAACAACGAAGAACTCAAGCTGGTGGCCAGCAAGGACGGCGCCCTCAAGGCCGCCGACCCCAAGCAGTTGCAGCGCATGCGTTCGCGCCTGTCGATGGTGTTCCAGCATTTCAACCTGTGGTCGCACATGACCGCGCTGGAAAACGTGATGGAAGCACCGGTGCATGTGCTGGGCGTGTCGAAGAAAGAAGCGCGTGACAAGGCCGAGCACTACCTGGCCAAAGTCGGCGTGGGCCATCGCAAGGATGCGTTCCCCGGCCATATGTCCGGTGGCGAGCAGCAGCGTGTGGCGATTGCCCGTGCGCTGGCGATGGAGCCGGAAGTGATGCTGTTCGACGAGCCCACTTCGG
This sequence comes from Pseudomonas sp. MPB23, assembly GCF_046605395.1. Taxonomy (NCBI): domain Bacteria; kingdom Pseudomonadati; phylum Pseudomonadota; class Gammaproteobacteria; order Pseudomonadales; family Pseudomonadaceae; genus Pseudomonas; species Pseudomonas sp. MPB23. The sequence continues at coordinate 2,376,762 of NZ_CP176771.1, forward strand.
CGCTGGACCCGGAGCTGGTCGGCGAAGTCCTCAAGGTGATGCAGGACCTGGCCCAGGAAGGCCGCACCATGGTGGTGGTGACCCACGAAATGGGCTTTGCCCGTGAAGTGTCCAACCAGTTGGTGTTCCTGCACAAAGGCATCGTCGAAGAGCGCGGCAACCCGCGTGAAGTGCTGGTCAATCCGCAGTCCGAGCGGTTGCAGCAGTTCCTCTCCGGCAGCTTGAAATAACCATGCCCATCCCTGTAGGCGCGAGCTTGCTCGCGCCTACAGGTGGGCAGGTTTACAGCGGTTTTTGAGATTTGTGTTTATTTACGGGCTAGCATTGGCCCTTGTCTTTATTACTGTTCTTCGCTTCGGATAGCCCTCCATGACTGCCCATCGAATTGGTTTCCTGATTTGGCCCAGCACAAAAGCACTGACGCTTGCGCTGGCTGAGGAGGCCTTGCGCGTTGCTCAGCGGGTGCATCCGGAAGTGGTCTACGAACTGTCGTTCCTGCAGGCCGAGGCGCAAACCTCGGGCGCCTGGCAACTGCCGGGCGAGCCATGGGCCGGCAAGCTGGAAGGCTTTCAGAAGCTGTTCCTGCTGGCGGACGAGCCGCCCACCGTGATCGCTTCGCAGCTAAGCAGCGCGCTCAAGCAACTGGTACGCGCCGGCTGCGTGATCGGCGGCTTGTCGGCCGGTGTGTACCCGCTGGCCCAGCTCGGTCTGCTCGACGGCTACCGCGCCGCCGTGCACTGGCGCTGGCAGGACGATTTCGCCGAGCGCTTCCCCAAGGTCATCGCCACCAGCCATCTGTTCGATTGGGATCGTGATCGCCTCAGCGCCTGCGGCGGCATGTCGGTGCTCGACCTGCTGCTCGCGGTGCTGGCCCGCGATCACGGCGCTGAACTGGCCGGTGCGGTGTCCGAAGAGCTGGTGGTGGAGCGCATCCGCGAAGGCGGCGAGCGCCAGCGCATTCCGCTGCAAAACCGCCTGGGCTCCAGCCATCCGAAGCTGACCCAGGCGGTGTTGTTGATGGAAGCCAACATCGAAGAGCCGCTGACCACCGACGAAATCGCCCAGCATGTGTGCGTCTCACGACGACAACTGGAACGGATTTTCAAGCAGTACCTCAATCGCGTCCCCAGCCAGTACTACCTGGAGCTGCGTCTGAACAAGGCCCGCCAGATGCTCATGCAAACCAGCAAGTCGATCATCCAGATCGGCTTGTCCTGCGGCTTCTCCTCGGGGCCGCACTTCTCCAGCGCCTACCGCAACTTCTTTGGCGCCACCCCCCGTGAAGATCGTAACCAACGGCGCAGCAGCAGCCCGTTCGAGTTGTCATCGGTGCCGTCCGAGCGCGGCTGAGCGGCGTCCTACTCCTCCATGGGCTCCGGCGTGCTGGGCGGCGTCAGCTCGACCCGGTTTTCGTCAAGCGTCGCTTCTTCCACCCCCAACTCATAACCCGTCTGCCGGTAGTAGGCGCGCAAGATCGCCATGCTCGCCGCAGACAACGGGTTGCCGCTCAGGTCCGATTCGTCGTTGAGTGGCAGCGGCATTTCCAGCAGGTCCGTCGACAAGTGCTGGATCAGGTTGTCACTCAGATCCAGGGCCCGCAGGCGTGGCAGGCTGAAGGCCCCCTGTGGCACTTCGTGCAGCTCACAGTTGTGCAGGTACACCATGGCCAGGCGCGAGAGGTTGCGCAGGTCCGGGCTCTGGGTCAGCGGGTTGTCGCTCAAATCCAGGTAGTTGAGTTCGCTCAGGCGCGACAGTTGCTCGATGCTGTCCGGCGTCATGCGGAGCCGGTTGTAGCTGAGCTTGAGGTGCCGCAATTGATTGAGGTCGAAGACGCTATCGGGAATGTGCTGGAGGGCATGGCGTTCCACGGTCAGGCTGGTCAGGTTGGGGAACGCGCGCAGGAATTCGCCGATGTTTCTGCGGCTGCCGTTGCCCGTCAGTTCCAGCAGCGTGACATGTTCCAGGCGCGCATTCAGTGGCGGCAGATCGCCGAGCAGTTCGCCGTTGAACACCAGTTTGTAGGTGCGTCGCGCCGGCCATTCGTTCTCGTCGTGCTCCGTCTCCCGACGCCAGCAGCGCAGCAGCAATTCCTTGAAGGCCAGACGGCGAACCTGCTCCCCGGCGCGGGCGTTTTCGTTGAGCACGGGGTCACGCACTTGATCCATCAGGGGTGCGTCCAGGGCCCAGTCCTGCAGATCGCTGTCGAGCCGCGCGTATTCGGTGCTCAGGCGGTTGATGTGTGCGTCGGCGGCCTCCAGTTCGCCGGGCAGCTCGAAGAAGATGCGCTTGCTGTCGCGTTCCGCGAGCCTGGGGTAAAGGGCTTTGAGGCGCTGCAGTTGGCTGGCGGGGATGTCGGCGTTCCAGTGCTGTCCCTTGGCTTGGCAATAGCTTTTGAGGCGCTGCAAGGTCACGGGTGACAAGGGGTTGGCCGACAGGTCGAACGCGGCGCTGATAGCTGGTGGCACCTGGAAGGCTGCATCGGGAAGGTCGCGCAGGCTGTTCTGGCTCAAATCCACCCGTGCACGCATCGTGGGTGGGGAAATCAGCCCGATGGGCAGTTCGTTCAGGCCGGTGTTGCGCAGTGACAGGCTGACCAGATGGGGCATTTGGCTGAAGTCCGGCAGCAAGCCCAGGGGGTTGTTATCGAGGTTCAGGTGCTTGAGTTCTGCCATGTTCTGCAACACATGCACGGTCTCGGGCGACAAGCCGATGGCGCAGTGGTCCAGCACCAGGTAGGACAGTTGAGACAGGGCGCTGATCTGCGGCAGTTCACCCAGTGCATAGTTTTCGATATGCAGCGCGGTGAGTGCCGGGAAACTCTGCAGGAACCTATCTATACGCAACGGCGCTCCCGCACCTTTGAGCACTAGCACGGACACGTGATTGAACGCGGTACGCAGCGCAGGCAGTTCGCCGCTCACGGGAATGAACAGGCTGAATTCGTAACTGGGTGTGGGCAGTCCGTCGTGGGTGTCGCCCGAGGTGATGTCGCGTCGCCAGCCGGCTTCCAGGGCGTTGATGAAACGCTGGCGCAGGGCGTGTTCGTCGGTGCTGATACGGTTGTCGTTGGCCCAGGCCTGGGTGTCCAGGCGGATGCTGGGAAACTCGTTCTCCAGGCGAGTCATCTCGCTTCGACCGGCGACCAGATCGCCGGGCAGACCAAAAATGAAGCGGTTGATCTGGTCGCCATTGAAGGTGGGGAACAGCCTTCTGGCCTGCTCCGTGTCGGACTGGGCCGGGGTCGCTTCCAGATAGTGGTGGGTGCGTTGGAAGTAGGTTTTGACGCGCTCCAGCGCTTCGTTCGACAGCGGGTTGTCGGAGAGGTCGAAATGCCGTGTGATCTCGCTGGGCAAGTCGAACAGCGCCGTGGGCAGTTCGCTGATCCGGTTATTGGACAGCATCACGTACGTCAGGTGGGCGCGGCTCAACAGCCCGGGCGGCAGTTGGCTGATGCCGGTGCTGGCCAGGTCCACGTATTGCAATTGCGGCATCTGCTCCAGGTTGGGAGTCAGGCTTAGGGGGTTGTTGTAGAGGTCAAGGGTCAGTAGGCGCGTCATGCCGTTGAGAGTGGCCTGGCTTTGCGCGGTCAGGCGGATGTTGCAACTGCTCAGGATCAGTTCGTTGAGGCTGTTCATCGAGGTCAGGCTCGGCGGTAGTTCGCCGAGGGCGACATTGCGGATGCTCAAGTGCCGCAGGCGTGGGAATAGCTGCAAGAAACCATCGACGTCAATGGCTTGATGTGCGCCTTGCAGTTCCAGGTGGGCGATATGTTCGAAGCGTGCGGTCAGTGTGGGCAGCTCGCCGAGCATTGGGCCGGAGAGGCGCAGCATGTGGCCGTTTGTGGCCGGTGGTTCGTAGAAGTTATCGATCGCGGTTTCCTGGCGCCAGGCCCTGCGTAACTGGTGGGCGAACAGGCTGCGATCACGGCGCAGGTATTCATGGTCGGTCGCGTTCAACGGGGCGCCGGTGAGCGGGTGCGTACGGGGCGTTTGCGATTCCCAGACCACCAGGGCGAGGTCCAGTTGAATGTACTCGTTCCTCAGGCGCGTGAGTGCCAGCTGGGCGCCGCCAGGTGTGTTGTGCAGGTCGGCGACCATGTCGCGGATGTTCGCCGGCGGCAGTTGCGGGCGCAGGGCCTGTAGTTGTTGTTCCAGCGATGGACCCCGGCTTGGCCCCGGCTGTTCGGGAACGGCCGGCGGGTAGCCGTCCATGCCACCGCGCAAGCGCATGACGTTGGGGTCGTAGGTGGGCTTGAGCTGCGGGTCGGTATCGAGCAGTGCGCGCAGGGTTGGGCGGTCCACGGGGTATGCGCCGATAGCCTGTCTGAGACGCGGGCCCTGGCCGATATGGATCTTCAGTGCATCCCGTGCGCTGTCGGGCAGGGCTTGCAGCACGGCGGTGTAAAAGTCGGTGCTGCCGAACAGCGCACCCTGGCCGTTTTCCGGGATGTACTGGCCATCTGGCGTGGCCACCAGGGTGCGTTTGGTCAGTGCGTAGGTGGGCCCGATGGCGTCCAGCAATTCACCGTCGGCGCGGTACTGCCTGACCTCCAGGCGCACCCAGGTCGGCCAGCCGCTGAGGTTTTCCAGCGAATGCAGGGCGAGCCGCCCAGTGTCCGGGTTTTCCACCGTGTCCAGGTACAGCCCCTCATAGGCACGGGTGGTGCGCACCTCATGCAGCGACCACTCGGCGAGTTCGACCAGGCGCGTTGGCACCTGGCCGGCATCGATGGCCTTGAGCTCCTCGCCACTGGCACTGGACAGCAGTTCTGCAGCCAGCGTTGAGGGCAGGCCGGGGCGTGAGGTGCTGTCGATGAGTTTCTGTACCCGGGGATCGGTGGTGCGGTCCAGGCCACGGTAGCGCGAGTCGAACAGCGAGAAGCGTTTGTCATGGGCAATACGCGCCAGTTTCTTGCGCAAGGCCGTGGCGCGGGTGCGGCTGGAGGCGGGGGGCAGGCCGAATTCCTCTTCGAGCAGGGCCTTGCGCTCTGGCTCGCTCAGGCCTTCGATGAGGGTGGGCAGCAGATCGCCGTTGTGCAATTGCGCCTCCAGCACTTGCATGGTGCTGGCGCCGGCCTCACCGGGGAATTCCCACAGGGTTTTGCCGCTGGCATCCAGCACGCGCAAGGTTTTGCTCGAGGGCCACAAGCCATAGCTGATGAGCAATTGCAGTTGGGTTTGCGGATCGGCCTGGGTGTAGATCGCCGGATCGTCGCTGTTCATCTGCACCAGGAAGTCCTGCAACTGCTGGTCGATCTTGAAGCGCTTGAGGGTGTCGGCCAGCAACGGCGGTGGCGTCTGCTGGGTGCTGTGCATTTTGCGCAGGGTGTTGTCGTGGGTGGCGCTGCTGTCGCGGATCTGCGCCAGTTGGGTGTCGCTGAGTGTGTCGGTCTGGTAGCCGAGGCGGCGCATCAGGGTGGTGCTGTCCCAGCGCAAGGGGTTTTCCAGCTCGGTGACCCAGGCGCCCTGGCCGTTGGTCATGACGGCGGGTCGGTAGGCCGAAGCACGCGTGGGGTGCCGGATGACATAGCTACCGGCGTCCTGTTGCACATGGTAGTACGCGCCATTGAGGGCGAGGATGGCCTTGTCCTGGTGCTGGTGCAGGCCTTGTGCGTCAGGGCGGGCGTCGGCCGGCAAGCTGACGTCCTGGCGATAGGGCTTGAGGTCGGGTTGCCATAGGCGGCGCTCGCCGTTGGGCAGCTTGACGGGCTTGAAGCGGTCGATGAAGGCCAGCATCTCCTTGGGCAAGGCCTGGCGCAGCACCTCCTCGGCGATGGGCACGCCCGTGGCGAACAGGCCCAGTTGCACCAGTTGTTCCATCAGGCCCAAGGCGTGCCCGAGGGCTTCGCGTTGCAGGCCTTGCGCCCAGTCGATGACCCCTTCGAAGGCTTCGTCGAGCACTTGGTAGGCGGTGTACGCCAACATCAACGCACCTAAAGGCGGGATGAACGGCAGGGCCACGAAGGCGACGATCTGCAACAGGGTCTCGCCGATTTTCTGCAGGAACGCCCAGCGCTCCCAGCGTGCCTTCTGATCGACCTGGGCGGTGGAGACGGCGCGACTCTGGGTGTCTGCCTGCAGCTTGCTCAGTTTCATCTGGAACAGATGGGTGAATAGGTCGCCGTTGATCTTGATGCCGCGAAATTGCAGGTTGGGGCGTTGGCTCGGCGTGTCGCGCCAATTGGGCAGCGGATCGCCAGCCTTATGCGGATGCCAGGTGACCTGGCCGAGCTGCTGATTGAGGTTGGCAAAAAATACCCCGGCGTCTGCGTGGCGGACAAATCGGCTGAAAAAACCTTGATAGTCCGTCGCGCGTAACCGTGCCACCAGGCTCTGCATGAACGCCGCGCTGCTGGGGTAGTGTTTGATCGGGTGTTGCGGGTCGTCGGGAATGTAGGCGATCAGCGGCACGACTTCACGACTGTTCTCCAGGTCCGGCGCGAACAGCACGATACCGGTCAGGCGACAGTCCATGATCGCCAGGTCATGAGCCAGCAGCGGCGGGCAGCCATTGTGGGCCGCGTGGCCGTTGTCGATCAGGTTGAGCAACGCATCGTGGCTGGCGGCCGGCAGGTCGTCCTTCAGCACAGCCATATACAGCGCAAGTTTCAGCGCCGCCAGGTGGCTTTGTTTGAGCCAGTGCTCCAGGCCGGCGCGGGCCACGGGGTTGCCCAGGTCCAGGTGCTCGTCCAGATAGCGTTGATACTGCCCGCCGATGTCCAGGCGGCGGCACAGCTGGGTGAACTGCGCGATGCTGATCGTCGCGTCAAGGGCGGGCAGCGGGCTGAACTGGCCCGTGGGCGTGGGCCGGGTGGTGAAGCCGGAGTGTTGCTCGTAGGTTTCGTCGGCCTCGAAGTTGTGCAGCGCCGCCTCCAGCAACGAGACCGACCACGTCCGTGCCGCCCCCGGCTTGACGGTAAAACCGGCGAGGGTCAGCGGCACATACAGTTGCAGGTAGGTGGTGCGCACATCGGTGTCGATGCCGAACTCATCCTTGAGCGCCGCCTGCAGGCGGTCGGTGCCGAAGTCTTCGGGGCTCTGGAGCGCCGCCAGGGCCTGGTCCACGCGGTTTTGCGCGGCCCAGGCGGCGCCATTGAGCTGCTTGAGTTGCGCTTGTTGTTGCTCGCTCGTGTGGGGGTACACATCGGCCATGGCCACTGTGCCGGCGGCCAGCACGGCGCGCTTGGCGGCGCTGGCATTGCCCAGCCAGGGCGGAATCGCGTGGGTGAGGATGTCGAGGTGCGGGGTTTGGGTTGCAGGGTGCTGCGCCATGGGCCTGTCCTTGATGGCTCTTGAATCGGCTCAGCAAACCAGTGCGCAGGGGCGAGCAGGCGGTAAACAGTTAGTGCGGCCCGCGTGCTCGGATTTGCGAAGATCCCTTCATGACCTGCCCACGACGCCCTTGCACGGTTTAAACTGCGCCATTGCGACGCTATTTGTCGCATTGGCGTAAACCCGCTGAAAACGCGGGTTGGCGCTATAAGAAGTTGTCGCTTGGCGACAAGGCCGCGCTGAAAACTGTCCTTACAATCCCTGCATCGCCCGCCAGTTTCAGGTAGGCGTTCCTCTTCAGGAGACTCCGATGTCCGTTGAGCAAGCCCCGGTGCAACGTGCCGATTTCGACCAGGTCATGGTGCCCAACTACGCACCGGCCGCATTCATTCCCGTACGTGGCGCCGGTTCGCGCGTCTGGGACCAGGCGGGCCGCGAGCTGATCGACTTTGCCGGCGGCATCGCGGTCAACGTATTGGGCCACGCCCACCCGGCGCTGGTCGGTGCACTGACCGAACAGGCCCACAAGCTGTGGCACGTCTCCAACGTCTTCACCAATGAGCCGGCCTTGCGCCTGGCCCACAAGCTGATCGACGCCACTTTTGCCGAGCGCGTGTTCTTCTGCAACTCCGGTGCCGAAGCCAACGAGGCCGCGTTCAAGCTGGCCCGTCGCGTCGCGTTCGACCGTTTCGGCAGCGAGAAGTACGAGATCATCGCCGCACTCAACAGCTTCCACGGCCGCACCCTGTTCACTGTCAACGTCGGTGGCCAGTCGAAGTATTCCGACGGTTTCGGGCCGAAAATCACCGGCATCACCCACGTGCCGTTCAACGACCTAGCCGCGCTGAAAGCTGCCGTGTCGGACAAGACCTGCGCGGTGGTGCTGGAGCCGGTCCAGGGCGAGGGCGGCGTGCTGCCGGCCGAACTGGCCTACCTGCAAGGCGCCCGCGAACTGTGCGACGCCCATGACGCGCTGCTGGTGTTCGACGAAGTGCAAACCGGCATGGGCCGCAGCGGCCACCTGTTCGCCTACCAGCATTACGGTGTGGTGCCGGACATCCTCACCAGCGCCAAGAGCCTCGGCGGCGGTTTCCCGATTGCCGCGATGCTCACCACCGAAGCCCTGGCCAAGCACCTGGTGGTCGGCACCCACGGCACCACCTACGGCGGCAACCCGCTGGCGTGCGCGGTGGCCGGAGCGGTGATCGACGTGATCAACACCCCGGAAGTGCTGGCCGGCGTCAACGCCAAGCACGACCTGTTCAAGACCCGATTGGAACAGATCGGCAAGCAATACGGGATCTTCAGCGAAGTGCGCGGCCTCGGCCTGCTGCTCGGTTGCGTCTTGAGCGATGCCTGGAAAGGCAAGGCCAAGGACGTGTTCAACGCCGCCGAGAAAGAAAACCTGATGATCCTGCAAGCCGGCCCCGACGTGGTGCGTTTCGCCCCGAGCCTGGTGGTGGACGAGGCGGACATCAACGAAGGCCTGGATCGCTTCGAACGTGCGGTAAAAACGCTGACGCAAGCCTGATACACATCTATCTGTCGGACCGGATCAAATGTGGGAGGGGGCTTGCTCCCGATAGCAGCCTGTCAGTCGATGAATCAGGTGACTGATCCACCGCTATCGGGAGCAAGCCCCCTCCCACATTGGATATGAGTTGTTCCTGACCTGTCCGGTAATTTTTTCCTATGAGTTTTTCGAGTTAAGGAGTGACACCATGCTGGTGATGCGCCCCGCGCAAATGGCTGATCTGGGCGAGGTACAGCGTCTGGCTGCGGACAGCCCGATTGGTGTCACTTCCTTGCCGGATGATGTGGAACGCCTGAGCGACAAGATCGCCGCCAGCGAAGCGTCCTTCGCTGCTGAGGTCAGTTTCAACGGTGAAGAAAGCTATTTCTTCGTGCTCGAAGACACCCAGACCGGCAAGCTCGTCGGCTGCTCGGCCATCGTCGCCTCGGCCGGCTACTCGGAGCCGTTCTACAGTTTCCGTAACGAGACCTTCGTGCACGCCTCCCGCGAGCTGAAGATCCACAACAAGATTCACGTGCTTTCCCAGTGCCACGACCTGACCGGCAACAGCCTGCTCACCAGTTTCTATGTGGTGCCGGAGCTGGTCGGGTCGCCGTGGTCTGAACTCAATTCCCGCGGCCGCTTGTTGTTCGTCGCCAGCCACCCCGAGCGCTTTGCCGATTCGGTGGTGACCGAGATTGTCGGCTACAGCGACGAGAACGGTGATTCGCCGTTCTGGGACGCCATCGGCCGCAACTTCTTCGACCTCAACTACGCCGCCGCCGAGCGCCTGTGCGGGCTGAAAAGCCGCACCTTCCTCGCCGAGCTGATGCCGCACTACCCGATCTACGTCCCGCTGTTGCCGGACGAAGCCCAGGAAGCCATGGGCCAGGTGCACCCGCGTGCGCAGATCACCTTCGACATCCTCATGCGCGAAGGCTTCGAGACCGACCATTACATCGACATCTTCGACGGCGGCCCGACGCTGCATGCACGGGTTTCGGGCATCCGCTCGATCGCCCAGAGCCGCGTGGTGCCGGTGAAGATCGGCGAGCGGGTCAAGGGTGTCGGTCGCCAGTACCTGGTGAGCAACGGGCAGTTGCAGGATTACCGCGCGGTGATGCTGGAGCTGGACTACGCGCCCGGCAAACCGGTGACCCTGGACCTGGAAGCGGCCGAAGCCCTGGGTGTCGGCGAAGGCGCCAGCGTGCGTTTGGTTGCGGTTTAAAGCAGAGTTTTGCGGGTGGCCTGAACGGGCGGCCCGCCTGAGGAGATAGCATGATCGTTCGTCCCGTACGCAGCAGCGACTTACCGGCCCTGATTGATCTGGCGCGCAGCACCGGCACCGGCCTGACCACCTTGCCGGCCAACGAAGAGCGCCTGACCCACCGGGTTGGCTGGGCGGAAAAGACCTTTCGCGGCGAAGCCGGGCGCGGGGATGCCGACTACCTGTTCGTGCTGGAAGACGACGATGGCCGCGTCGTGGGCATTTCCGCCATCGCTGGCGCCGTCGGCCTGCGTGAGCCCTGGTACAACTTCCGGGTGGGCCTGACCGTCAGCGCCTCCCAGGAACTGAACATCTACCGTGAAATTCCGACACTGTTCCTGGCCAACGACCTCACCGGCAACTCCGAGTTGTGCTCGTTGTTCCTGCACGCCGATTACCGCAATGGCCTCAACGGCCGCATGTTGGCCAAGGCGCGCCTGCTGTTTATCGCTGAATTCCCGCAACTGTTCGGCAACAAGATCATCGCGGAGATGCGCGGCGTGTCCAACGACGCCGGGCGCTCGCCGTTCTGGGAAAGCCTGGGCCGTCACTTCTTCAAGATGGAGTTCAGCCAGGCCGACTACCTCACCGGCGTGGGCAACAAGGCCTTCATCGCCGAGCTGATGCCCAAGTTTCCGCTGTACAGCTGCTTCCTGTCCGAAGATGCGCGCAATGTGATCGGCAAGGTGCATCCAGACACCGAACCGGCGCTGAGCATGCTCAAGAGCGAAGGCTTCAGCTACCAGGGTTACGTCGACATTTTCGACGCCGGCCCGGCGGTGGAATGTGAGACCAGCAAGATCCGTGCGGTGCGCGACAGCCAGTCGCTGGTTCTGGCCATCGGCACGCCAGGGGATGACGCCACGCCGTTCCTGATCCATAACCGCAAGCGCGAAGAGTGCCGCATCACCGCCGCACCGGCCCGCCTGGCGGCCGGCACGCTGGTGGTCGATCCACTGACCGCCAAACGCCTGCAGTTAGTGGTGGGCGATCAAGTGCGTGCCGTACCGTTGTCCGCTGCTCGGGAGTCGAAATAATGAATTCGCTGTATATCGCAGGCACCTGGCTGGCCGGCCAGGGGGAGTGGGTCGAATCGCGCAACCCGGTGACCCAGCACGTGCTGTGGGCCGGCAATGGCGCCAGCGCCGAACAGGTCGAGTCCGCCGTGCAGGCCGCGCGCCAGGCATTCCCGGCCTGGGCCCGGCGCCCGCTGGAAGAGCGCATCGGCGTACTCGAAGCTTTCGCCAACACCTTGAAACGCCGCGCCGATGAAATCGCCCGCTGCATCGGTGAGGAAACCGGCAAGCCTTTGTGGGAGTCGGCCACCGAAGTCACCAGCATGGCCAACAAGATCGCGATCTCGGTACAAAGCTACCGCGAGCGCACCGGCGAGAAGAGCGGCCCCCTGGGCGACGCCACCGCCGTCTTGCGCCACAAGCCCCACGGCGTGGTGGCGGTGTTCGGTCCCTATAACTTCCCCGGCCACTTGCCGAACGGGCATATCGTCCCGGCGTTGCTGGCGGGTAATACCGTGCTGTTCAAACCCAGCGAACTGACCCCGAAAGTCGCCGAGTTGACCGTGCAATGCTGGATCGAAGCCGGCCTGCCGGCGGGCGTGCTGAACCTGCTGCAAGGCGCACGGGAAACCGGGATCGCCCTGGCGGCCAACCCCGGTATCGACGGCTTGTTCTTCACCGGCTCCAGCCGCACGGGCAATCATCTGCACCAACAGTTTTCCGGGCGCCCGGACAAAATCCTCGCCCTGGAGATGGGCGGCAACAACCCGCTGGTCGTAGACGAAGTGGCCGATGTGGATGCGGCGGTCTACACCATCATCCAGTCGGCATTCATCTCCGCCGGCCAGCGCTGCACTTGTGCCCGTCGCCTGCTGGTGCCGCAAGGCGCGTGGGGCGATGTGCTGCTGGCGCGGCTGGTGGCGGTCAGTGCGACGATCGAAGTCGGCGCGTTCGACCAGCAACCGGCGCCGTTCATGGGCTCGGTGATTTCCCTGGCGGCGGCGAAAGCCTTGATGGACGCCCAGGAACTGCTATTGGCCAACGGCGCCGTGGCGCTGCTGGAAATGACCCAGCCCCAGGATCAGGCCGCGTTGCTGACCCCGGGCATCATTGACGTGACCGAAGTGAGCGAGCGCGCCGACGAAGAGCTGTTCGGCCCGCTGTTGCAGGTGATCCGCTACGTGGGGTTCGAGGCTGCGATTGCCGAGGCTAACAACACCCGGTACGGCCTGGCCGCTGGCTTGCTGTCGGACTCCGAAGCGCGTTACCAACAGTTCTGGCTGGAGAGCCGTGCCGGGATCGTCAACTGGAACAAACAATTGACCGGCGCCGCCAGTACCGCGCCGTTTGGTGGGGTCGGCGCCTCGGGTAATCATCGCGCCAGTGCCTATTACGCGGCAGATTATTGCGCGTACCCGGTGGCGTCGCTGGAGACCCCGAGCCTGGTACTGCCCGCCACATTGACCCCAGGCGTTACGCTGGCCTGAATGGGGCGTGCTGAAGATTGCCTATAAAAACAGATGTTCGTGGAGCCTCGCCGATGAAATCCTATGAAGTCAATTTTGACGGTCTAGTGGGGCCGACCCATAACTACGGCGGTTTGTCCTATGGCAACGTCGCGTCCCAGAGCAACAGCCAGCAGTCTTCAAATCCGAAGGAAGCGGCGTTGCAGGGCCTGCAAAAAATGAAAGCCCTGATGGACATGGGCTTTGTGCAAGGCGTGCTGGCGCCCCAGGAACGTCCGGACGTAGCGGCCTTGCGTAACCTCGGCTTCAGCGGCAGCGATGCCCAGGTCATCCAGCAGGCGGCCAAGCAGGCCATGCCGTTGCTGGTGGCCAGTTGCTCGGCATCGAGCATGTGGGTGGCCAACGCCGCCACCGTCAGCCCGAGCGCCGACACGGCGGATGGCCGCGTGCATTTCACCGCTGCCAACCTCAACTGCAAGTACCACCGCAGCATCGAACACCCGACCACCAGCCGCGTGCTGGGGGCGATGTTCGCTGATGCGAAACACTTCGCCCACCACGCCGCGTTGCCGGCGGTGGCACAGTTCGGCGACGAAGGCGCGGCCAACCACACGCGTTTCTGCCGTGACTATGGCGAGGCGGGCGTGGAGTTTTTCGTGTTCGGCCGCAGCGCGTTCGACACCCGTTACCCGGCGCCGCAGAAGTATCCGGCGCGCCAGACCCTCGAAGCGTCCCAGGCGGTTGCACGCCTGCACGGCCTGGCGGATGAGGGCGTGGTCTTCGCCCAGCAGAACCCGGCGGTGATCGACGCCGGCGTGTTCCACAACGACGTGATTGCGGTGGGCAACGGCGAAATGCTGTTTTATCACGAGGACGCCTTCCTCAATACCGAGCAGATGCTCGCCGAGCTGCAGGGTAAATTGGGCACGCTGGGTGGCAACTTCCAGTCCGTCTGCGTGCCGCGCGCCCAGGTCAGCGTCGAGGACGCGGTACGTTCCTACCTGTTCAACAGCCAGTTGCTGACCCGCGCCGACGGCTCGATGCTGCTGATCGTGCCGGAAGAATGCCGCGCCAACGAACGTGTGTGGCATTACCTGCAAAACCTGACCGCCTCCGGTGGGTTGATCCGCGAAGTGAAAGTCTTCGACCTCAAGCAAAGCATGCAGAACGGCGGTGGCCCGGCGTGCCTGCGCCTGCGCGTGGCGTTGAACGAAACCGAGCTGGCGGCGGTGAATCCGGGCGTTATCATGACCGCGCCGTTGTACGACACGCTGACCCAGTGGGTCGACAAGCACTACCGCGACAGCCTGCGTGAAACCGACCTGGCTGACCCGCAATTGCTGTTGGAGTGCCGGACGGCATTGGATGAATTGACGCAAATCCTTAAACTGGGCTCGGTTTATCCTTTCCAGATCCATTAACGCCACACGGCCGAGAGCAATTTATGAGCACCGATACCCTGCAACTGATCCTTGAAGACACCGACGGCACCCAGCTGGAAACCTCCTGCACCCGCGTCGCCGTGGTCTGGCAGGGTAAGGAGATCTGGATCCAGCACGACGGCCGTGGCCAACTGCTGATCGGCGTGGACGTTGAAGAGGGCGACGCCGAGTACGCCAACCTGCTGATGCGCCCATTGGCCACCAATCTGATGAGCCTGCAACTGGAAATGGAACCGGCCGACGTTGACGGCGATGACGACGATCACGTTCACGGTCCAGGCTGCAACCACTAAGGAAGCTGCTTATGCTCGCCCTCGGCAAACTGCTTGAACTGACCCTCGCCGGTCGCGAACCGGCGCAAAAAATTCAACTGACTGTCGGCGGCGTGCAGATGCGCTGGCTCAGCGAGGGCGCGCTTGAAGTGCGCCCGCCGCAGGCACAAGACGCTGGCAGCGACCTGCTGCTGTCGTCCGGCATCCATGGCAACGAAACCGCGCCGATCGAACTGCTCGACCGCCTGTTGCACGGCATCGCCCGTGGGGAGATCAAGCCCCGCACCCGTATTCTGTTCCTGTTCGGTAACCCCGAGGCCATGCGCCGCGGCGAGCGTTACCTCGAGCTGGACGTCAACCGGCTGTTCAACGGCCGTCACGAAAAAAACATCGGCCCCGAGGCCATGCGCGCCGCCGAGCTCGAGCAACTGGCCCGCAGCTTCTTCAGCGTGCCTGGCCGTTCACGCCTGCATTACGACCTGCACACCGCGATTCGTGGCTCGAAGATCGAACAGTTCGCCCTCTATCCCTGGAAAGACGGGCGCCAGCATTCACGCCGTGAACTGGAACGCTTGCGCGCCGCCGGCATGCAAGCGGTGCTGCTGCAGAACAAGACCTCGATCACCTTCACGGCATTTACCTATGAGCAACTGGGCGCCGAGGCCTTCACCCTGGAACTGGGCAAGGCGCGGCCGTTCGGACACAACCAGGGCGTGAATGTCTCGCGCCTGGAAACCCGCCTGAAGCAGATCATCGAAGCCACCGAACCGGCCAGCGGCAGCCTGGATGGCCTGCAACTGTTTGCCGTGTCCCGTGAAGTCATCAAGCACAGCGATGCCTTCCTGCTGCACCTACCGGCAGACGTGGAAAACTTTTCAGAGTTGGACAAAGGCTATCTATTGGCCGAAGACGTGGCCAAGACCCGTTGGGTGATAGAGGAGGAGGGCGCGCGCATCATCTTTCCCAACCCGAAGGTCAAGAACGGCTTGCGCGCAGGGATATTGATCGTGCCGACCACGGACGCGAGCCTGGCATAAGGCTCAAGGCGTAAGCGGATTCAAATGTGGGAGGGAGCAAGCCCCCTCCCACATTGGTTTTGCGCTGTGGCTTAAACGGCTACCGCGCGAGGTTCGCTGCGGCGGATCGCACGGACCTTGTGCAGGGTGTCGGCGCAGGTGCGTGCAGCTTCCTGGCCCTTGTGCACAAAGTGATCATGGAAGAATGCGTGGTGCTCGCTGCCGGCGTGGAAGTGGTGCGGGGTCAGGGAGACCGAGAACACCGGTACTTCGGTTTCCAACTGCACTTGCATCAGGCCGCTGACCACCGATTGGGCGACGAATTCGTGACGGTAGATACCGCCGTCCACCACCAGCGCGGCGGCAACGATGCCGGCGTAACGGCCGGTCCTGGCCAGCAGCTTGGCGTGCAGGGGCATTTCAAAGGCGCCGCCGACTTCGAAGAAGTCGATGTCCGATTCCTGATAACCCAGGGCGATCATTTCGGCGAGGAAGCCTTTACGGGATTGGTCGACAATATCCTTGTGCCAGCAGGCCTGGATAAACGCGACGCGCTCGCCATGGTGGTTTTTGCTTTTGCTGTCGATTGCGGTGGGTTGCATGTTCTGACTCCTGTTTAAGAAAAAACAGGGCGTTATGAATCGAATGGGATTTAAGGGTACGGACAGCTGGGTCATGCAGGCATGAGCTCAGCGCGCGGCCCTTTGGCGCCAATCCCGTTCTCTCTTCATCCGGACTATGACCGTCGGCCCCGGGATCACACCGGGTCTGCTGACCTTGTCGCCGTCCTGCGTGAGCAGTTCGAGGCGCCAAGCGCTCGCGGGCTATGCGCATTGCGCGCAATTACCGCCGGTGGGGAGTTGCACCCCGCCCTGAGAACGTTGCCACCAGAACCCTGGCGGCGGAGAGTTTTTAACATGGTTTTTCAAAAACTGCACGATTGCCGTGTCGATAACCTATATCGGTTTGTTTGATCGTTATTCGATTGAATTTCGATGGCGCTTGATATTCCGTGGGTTTGCCCGCAGTAATCGTCTACAAGCGTTACCTACCCATTCCCGTTAGAGGCTCGTTTCATGTCTGTGATTGACCTGCGTAGCGACACCGTGACCCAACCCACCCCCGGCATGCGCGATGCGATGGCCAGTGCCGTCAGTGGTGATGACGTCTACGGCGAAGACCCCAGCGTCAACCATCTGGAGGCAGAACTGGCCAAGCGCCTGGGATTCCCGGCGGCCTTGTTCGTACCCACCGGCACCATGAGCAACCTGCTGGCGTTGATGGCTCACTGTGAACGCGGTGAGGAATACATCGTCGGTCAGCAGGCCCATACCTACAAATATGAGGGCGGCGGCGCGGCCGTGCTGGGCTCGATCCAGCCGCAGCCGCTGGAGGTGCAGCCCGATGGCTCCCTGGATCTGGACCAGGTGCTGGCGGCGATCAAACCCGACGACTTCCATTTCGCCCGCACCCGCCTGCTGGCCCTGGAAAACACCATGCAAGGCAAGGTGCTGCCCCTGGAATACCTGGCGCGGGCGCGGGCGTTTACCCGTGAACACGGCCTTGCATTGCATTTGGACGGTGCGCGCCTCTATAACGCGGCGGTCAAGCTCGGGGTCGATGCGCGGGAGATTACCCGGCACTTCGACTCGGTGTCGGTGTGCTTGTCCAAGGGCCTTGGCGCGCCAATCGGCTCGGTGTTGTGCGGCTCCACGGCGTTGGTCGCCAAGGCCCGGCGCCTGCGCAAGATGGTCGGTGGCGGCATGCGCCAGGCAGGTTCCCTGGCGGCGGCGGGGCTGTATGCCCTGGACCATCAGGTGCAGCGCCTGGCCGACGACCATGCCAACGCCCAATGGCTGGGGGATGCGCTGTGCAACGCCGGTTACGAGGTCGAGCCGGTGCAGACCAACATGGTCTACGTGCAGGTCGGGGATCGGGCCGACGCCTTGAAGGCCTTTGCCGCCGAACGCGGGATCAAGTTGAGCGCCGCACCGCGCCTGCGCATGGTCACGCATCTGGACGTGAGCCGGGCCCAGATCGAGCAGGTGCTGGAGACATTCGTCGAATTCTCGCGCAAATGATCGTGCTGGCCGTCTAATTGAGCTTCTCTATCGCATAAACACGCTGTACCACCGGCAAAGGGCCGATATAATGCGGCCCTTTGCCGTCGCTTCGTCTGATGATGTTGCGCACTGGCCTTTGGCCGCAGCCTCCGTGGAAGAACCTATGAAAAGCGCAGAAATCCGTGAAGCCTTCCTTCGCTTCTTCGAAGAGCAAGGCCACACCCGTGTCGCCTCCAGCTCCTTGATCCCAGGCAATGACCCCACCCTGCTGTTCACTAACGCGGGGATGAACCAGTTCAAGGACTGCTTCCTGGGCCAGGAAAAACGTGCCTATACCCGCGCTGTCAGCAGCCAGAAGTGCGTACGCGCCGGTGGCAAGCACAACGACCTGGAAAACGTCGGCTACACCGCCCGTCATCACACCTTTTTCGAAATGCTCGGCAACTTCAGTTTTGGCGACTATTTCAAGCAAGACGCGATCAATTTCGCCTGGACCTTCCTCACTGGCGTGCTGAAACTGCCGAAGGAAAAACTCTGGGTCACCGTCTACGCCAGCGATGACGAGGCCTACGACATCTGGACCCAGCAAATCGGTGTGCCGCCTGAGCGCATGGTGCGTATCGGCGACAACAAAGGCGCACCGTACGCCTCCGACAACTTCTGGACCATGGGCGACACCGGCCCGTGCGGCCCATGCACCGAGATCTTCTACGACCACGGCGCCGATATCTGGGGCGGCCCGCCAGGCTCGCCAGAGGAAGACGGCGACCGTTACATCGAAATCTGGAACAACGTGTTCATGCAGTTCAACCGCACCGCCGATGGCGTGTTGCATCCGCTGCCGGCGCCGTCGGTGGACACCGGCATGGGCCTGGAGCGGATCAGTGCGGTGATGCAGCACGTGCACTCCAACTACGAAATCGACCTGTTCCAGAGCCTGCTGGCCGCGGCCGCCAAGGCCATCGGTTGCGCCAATGAAGACCAGGCGTCGCTCAAAGTGGTCGCTGACCACATCCGTTCCTGCGGCTTCCTGATTGCCGACGGTGTGCTGCCGTCCAACGAAGGCCGTGGCTACGTGCTGCGCCGCATCATTCGTCGCGCCTGCCGCCACGGCAACAAGCTGGGCGCCAGCGGCAGCTTCTTCTACCAGATCGTCGCGGCCCTGGTGGCCGAGATGGGCGATGCGTTCCCGGAGCTCAAGCAGAACCAGGCCCACATCGAGCGCGTGCTCAAGGCCGAAGAAGAGCAGTTCGCCAAAACCCTGGAACAGGGCCTGAAAATCCTCGAACAAGACCTCGCCAACCTGCAAGGCACGGTGGTGCCGGGCGACGTGGTGTTCAAACTCTACGACACCTATGGCTTCCCGATGGACCTGACCGGCGACATCGCCCGCGAGCGCAACCTGACCCTCGACGAGGAAGGTTTCGAGCGCGAGATGGACGCCCAGCGCGTGCGTGCACGTTCCGCCAGTGCCTTCGGCATGGATTACAACAGCCTGGTCAAGGTTGACGTGGCCACTGAATTCACCGGTTACAACGCCACCAGCGGTGCGGCCAAAGTGGTCGGTCTGTATAAGGATGGCCAGTCGGTCGACATCTTGAATGAAGGCGACGAGGGCGTGGTGGTACTGAACCGGACGCCGTTCTACGCCGAGTCCGGTGGCCAGATCGGCGACTGCGGCTTCCTCAAGGCTGCTTCCGGCCGTTTTGACGTGCGTGACACCACCAAGACCGGTGGCGCATTCTTGCACCACGGTGTGCTGGCTTCGGGCAGCCTGACCATCGGTTCGCCGGTGGACACCCAGGTCGACGCCGACGTGCGCCACGCCACTGCGCTGAACCACTCGGCCACGCACTTGCTGCATGCGGCGCTGCGCCAGGTGCTGGGCGAGCATGTTCAGCAGAAAGGTTCGTTGGTCGACAGCCAGCGCCTGCGTTTCGACTTCAGCCACTTTGAAGCGATCAAGCCTGAGCAGATCAAGGCCCTGGAAGACATCGTCAACGCCCAAGTGCGCAAGAACACCCCGGTGGAAACCGAGGAAACCGACATCGAGACCGCCAAGGCCAAGGGCGCCATGGCGCTGTTCGGCGAGAAGTACGGCGACAATGTGCGCGTGCTGAGCATGGGCGGCAACTTCTCGGTGGAGCTGTGCGGTGGTATCCACGCCAACCGTACCGGCGACATCGGCCTGCTGAAAATCATCAGCGAAGGCGGTGTAGCGTCCGGCGTACGTCGTATCGAGGCGGTCACTGGCGCTGCGGCCCTGGCCTATCTCAATGCGGCTGAAGAGCAACTCAAGGAAGCGGCCAGCCTGGTCAAGGGCAGCCGCGACAACCTGATCGACAAGCTGTCCGCTGTGCTGGAGCGCAACCGTGCGCTGGAAAAACAGCTGGAACAGCTGCAAGCCAAGGCGGCCAGTGCGGCGGGCGACGACCTGTCGGCCTCCGCTCAGGACGTCAAGGGCGTTAAAGTTCTGGCCGCGCGCCTGGACGGTCAGGACGGCAAAGCGCTGTTGGCGCTGGTCGATCAGTTGAAGAACAAGCTCGGCCGCGCAGTGATCCTGCTCGGCAGTGTCCATGAGGATAAGGTTGTACTGGTTGCGGGTGTAACCAAGGACCTGACTGGCCAACTCAAAGCCGGTGATTTGATGAAGCAAGCCGCTGCGGCAGTGGGCGGGAAGGGCGGTGGTCGTCCGGACATGGCGCAAGGCGGTGGTGTAGACGCCGGTGCCCTGGACGCGGCCCTTGCTCTGACCGTGCCGTTTGTCGAGGCCGGTATCTAAGTCGTTATGCTAGCCCGTGGTCTAGTCGCGGGCTCAGGTAACGGCGGTTTGGTTTGATTAATAGGCGCCCCTTTACGGGCTGAGGCGGCTTAGAAAATGGCTTTGATCGTACAGAAATTTGGAGGCACCTCGGTCGGCTCTGTCGAACGAATCGAGCAGGTCGCCGACAAGGTTAAGAAATTCCGCGATGCCGGCGACGACCTCGTGGTGGTGCTGTCGGCCATGAGCGGCGAGACCAATCGCCTGATCGATCTGGCCAAGGCAATCAGTGGTGATCAACAACCGCTGCCGCGTGAGCTGGATGTGATCGTGTCCACTGGCGAGCAGGTGACCATTGCCCTGTTGGCCATGGCGCTGAACAAGCGTGGTGTGCCAGCGGTGTCCTACACGGGCAGCCAGGTCCGCATCCTGACCGACAGCGCGCATACGAAAGCGCGCATCCTGCAGATTGACGATCAGAAAATCCGTACTGATCTGAAGGCCGGACGCGTGGTAGTTGTAGCCGGGTTCCAGGGCGTGGACGAGCACGGCAACATCACTACCCTCGGGCGTGGCGGTTCGGACACCACGGGCGTGGCGCTGGCTGCGGCCCTCAAGGCTGATGAATGCCAGATCTATACCGATGTGGATGGTGTCTACACTACTGATCCGCGTGTTGTGGCCGTGGCCCAGCGCCTGGACAAGATCACCTTTGAAGAGATGCTGGAAATGGCCAGCCTCGGTTCCAAGGTGTTGCAGATCCGCGCGGTGGAATTCGCCGGCAAGTACAACGTTCCGCTGCGCGTATTGCACAGCTTCAAAGAGGGTCCGGGCACCCTCATTACTATTGATGAAGAGGAATCCATGGAACAGCCGATCATTTCCGGCATCGCTTTCAACCGCGATGAAGCCAAGCTGACGATCCGTGGCGTGCCAGACACCCCGGGCGTGGCGTTCAAGATTCTGGGGCCTATCAGCGGCGCGAACATTGAAGTCGACATGATCGTGCAGAACGTTTCGCACGATAACACCACCGATTTCACCTTCACCGTGCACCGCAACGAGTACGATGCGGCCGAGCGTATCCTGCGCAACACTGCGAGCGGGATTGGCGCCCGTGAAGTGGTTGGCGATACCAAGATTGCCAAAGTGTCGATCGTGGGTGTGGGCATGCGTTCCCATGCCGGCGTTGCCAGCCGCATGTTCGAGGCTTTGGCCAAGGAAAGCATCAACATCCAGATGATCTCCACGTCGGAAATCAAAGTCTCGGTGGTGATCGAAGAGAAGTACCTGGAACTGGCTGTTCGCGCGTTGCATACCGCTTTTGAGCTGGACGCTCCGGCCCGACAGGGCGAGTGATGTGATGCCAGGAAGGCGCGGCTTACCGCGCCTTTCATTTTTTTGTGGGGCGCATGGTCTTTTGATTGCGCTGGACAATACTTAGGTGTGTAGGGCTATGGCTTTTTGGTTGTAGGTCGAATGCCTTTTTTTTGCAGACTGTTGTTCCTGAACTGAAATGCGTGAGGAGAAAGGCATGCTGATTCTGACTCGTCGTTGCGCAGAAAGCCTGATTATTGGTGATGGCGAAATCACCGTGACCGTGCTCGGCGTCAAAGGCAATCAAGTACGTATCGGGGTTAACGCTCCGAAAGAGGTGGCGGTGCACCGCGAGGAAATCTACCTGCGGATCAAGAAAGAGAAGGACGAAGAACCAAGCCTTTAATTTTTATCGTTTTTTATGTTTGCAAACGGGGATGAACGTGGTTAATATACGCCCCGTGTTGCGGAGAGCTGGCCGAGTGGCCGAAGGCGCTCCCCTGCTAAGGGAGTACACCTCAAAAGGGTGTCGGGGGTTCGAATCCCCCGTTCTCCGCCATTATTTGCTTAGTACGTTGCAATCTGGTTTTTTCGATAAGTTCTTGAAATTGCTCGAAAAAATAGCTTTACATAGAGATTGAACGGCCTATAATGCGCGGCAACAAATGCACTCGTAGCTCAGCTGGATAGAGTACTCGGCTACGAACCGAGCGGTCACAGGTTCGAATCCTGTCGAGTGCACCATTTAAGAGTCAGCTGCAGTAATGCAGGTGTCTCGGTTTCAACCAGTTGTGATCTGGTCTAAAAACACAATCTGCACTCGTAGCTCAGCTGGATAGAGTACTCGGCTACGAACCGAGCGGTCACAGGTTCGAATCCTGTCGAGTGCACCATACAAACAAAAAGCCCGCCTAGTGCGGGCTTTTTGCCGTCTGGAGTTTGCGTGGGATTCCACCTTTTTCTCCCGCTCCATGTGTTTTCTTCTTCTTGTGCGTCGTCGCAGTTCAAAGATGCAGCCAATACTCAGCTTTGGCTCGCAAGCGCTTGTTCTTTCCAGTTTTTTGACGTTAAAAGCGGCCGGGCGGTGTATCATTGCGCCCGTCAGCCCCGCCGGGGCTTGTGGAATACCTCCATGGACTTACCCAGTAGTTACTCAGTATCCCGTTTTACCAATCATGAATTGACTGATTGATCCTTCCGGCGTGCCCCGCTGCTGGGAGTGGAGTTCGCCTATGACCGAAGTAGAAGTAAAGAAAACTCAAGAAAGCCTGCAGGATCGCCTGGCTCAAGTCATTGAGCTGCTGCAGCGCCAGCGCGTGGTCGAAGACTTTACGCACCGTCAGGACGGTCCGAATAACGATCGTGTCGAAAGCCTGGTTCACCGGCAAAACCTCGTCGAGTTGCAACGCAAGCTCGATGACCTGCACTCTGCCGACGTCGCCTATATCCTCGAAGCCTTGCCGTTGGATGATCGACTGACCCTCTGGCAGTTGGTCAAGGCCGACCGCGACGGCGACATCCTGCTCGAAGTATCCGACTCGGTCCGTGAAACCCTGATCGCCGACATGGACGATCACGAGCTCCTGGCTGCAGCCAAGGAGATGGACGCCGACGAACTGGCAGACCTCGCCCCTGAGCTGCCCCGTGATGTCGTCCATGAGCTGATGGAGGCTCTGGACACCCAGCAGCGTGAGCGAGTGCGTTCCGCGCTGTCTTACGATGAGGATCAGGTCGGTGCGCTGATGGACTTCGAGATGGTCACCATCCGCGAAGATGTCAGCCTGGAAGTGGTCCTGCGCTATCTGCGCCGCCTGAAAGAGTTACCGGGCCATACCGACAAACTGTTCGTGGTCGACTATGAGGGCATCCTCAAGGGCGTGCTGCCGATCAAGCGTCTGCTGGTCAATGATCCGGAAAAGAAAGTCGCCGACCTGATGGCCAGCGACACCGTGAGCTTTCACCCGGATGAGGACGCCTACGACGCCGCTCAGGCCTTCGAACGTTATGACTTGATTTCCGCTCCGGTGGTCGACAAGAACGGCAAGTTGATTGGTCGTCTGACCATCGACGAGATCGTCGATCTGATTCGTGAAGAGAGTGAGACCGAAGTCCTCAACATGGCGGGTTTGCGTGAAGAGGAAGATATTTTTGCGTCTGTCTGGCGTTCGCTGCGTAACCGTTGGGCCTGGTTGGCGATTAACCTGATCACCGCGTTTATTGCCTCCCGAGTGATCGGGCTGTTTGAAGGCTCCATCGAGAAACTGGTGGCACTGGCAGCGCTGATGCCAATCGTGGCCGGTATTGGTGGCAACTCCGGTAACCAGACCATCACCATGATCGTGCGTGCCATGGCGCTGGATCAGGTGAGTACCGCCAATTCATCGCGGCTGCTGCGCAAAGAGTTGGCGGTGGGCCTGATCAATGGCCTGGTATGGGGTGGAGTGATCGGGATGGTGGCCTACTTGCTGTACGGCAGTTGGTCGCTGGGGGTGGTCATGACCGCCGCCATGACTCTCAACCTGCTCCTGGCGGCTCTGATGGGGGTGCTGATCCCTATGACATTGGCGCGTTTCGGTCGCGATCCCGCTATGGGCGCCAGTGTGATGATCACTGCCATGACCGACAGCGGTGGCTTCTTCATCTTCCTGGGCTTGGCGACGATCTTCCTGCTCTGAGTCCTTAAGGCGGGGGCAAATGTGCTCCCGCCTTGCCTTCCCAAATCCCAGACAAAAAAAAGCCAGCACATGGCTGGCTTTGGCTTTCAGTTGCAAATCAATCGGCTTCGGTGGCCGCCTCAACGTCGTGTGCGATAAGCGAGACGAGAGCATTTTGCTGGCGGTGGGAGAGCTGGCGAAAACGCTGCAGCAGTTCGCGTTCGTGCAGCGACAGCTCAGGGCTGTCCAGGCGCATGCTCAACTCGTCGCCCAGCGCACCTTCCTGAATAAGGCTCTGTTCCAGGCGCGCGATGATTTCGGAGTTCATGCTGCGGTGATGATTGCGAGCCACCTCGGCAATGCGTTCCCGCATTCCGTCTGGCAGACGTACGACGAACTTGTCAGCCGTACGGCTGGAATAAATTGCCTGTTTCAATGGGCGCATATATTTAACCGGTTAGTTCAGGGGAGCGGTTATTGGAATTGGCCGCAAGATGAGTGTTAAGACAAGGCTCACTGTCTAGTCCTGAAATAGGTTTACACCTATTTCAGTCTCAAAACGCCCGGTGCACTGCATCGGGCGTTTTGTATTTCAGGGATAAGTGCGGCCGCTCCCGATTGTAGATTTGCACCGACTCATCCACCATTTTCACTGCATCCGCCAGGTCTTTGGGACGATGCAGCAAAAACTCAGTCTTCAAAATCCCATTTATCCTCTCCGCCATCGCGTTCTGATAGCAATCATAGCCGTCAGTCATTGAGCACCTGATTCCATGCCGGGTATGCATCCGTTGGTATAAATCGGAGCAATACTGGGCTCCGCGATCTGAATGATGGATGAGCGGTTGATTGGATTTTCGCTGACTAACAGCCTTCTGCAGTGCCCTGACCACCGACTCCGTATGCAGGCTGCCGTGCACATGATGACCCACGATTTTGCGTGAGTACGCGTCTGTTATCAGGCTGACGTAAGCGACACTTTCCCGCGTTGGGAGATAGGTAATGTCTGCGACCCAAACCTGCTCAGGTCTGCTGGCTACAACTTGTTCCGGGCCAGCTTTGAGTAGGTTGGGGTGACGGCGGAAGCGATGATGGCTATGCGTGGTTTTATGATAAGCACGTTTGCGAGGGACTAGCTCTCGCGCCTCTCGCAAGATGGAAAACAGGCGGTCTCGACCGACACGTAGCGTCGCTGCGGCTTCAGTTACCATCAGGTGGTGCAGTTTGCGCGTCCCAAGCCTCGGCTGGCGGCGACGCTTTTCCAGAACGAATTCCACTACCTGCTGGTCTTGGCAAACTCTCGCGTCAAAGGCTCGGTTGCGCTTGTAATACGCTTGGCGCGAAATGCCCATAAACAGGCAAGCCCTGGTAATGCTCAGGTCTTGGATTTGCCCTTGCGAGAGGACTTGCCGGGTCGCTTTTTTACGATGGACACACCGTAATCATTTTTCAAGACGTTCACGACAGCTTCAAAGAACTGGGCCTTCTGATTGCTCAGCGCCAACTGTTCTTCAAGCTCTTTGATCCGCTGTTCGGGTGTCAGCGGGAGGTTGGGGTCGGTCATCGGCCTGCTCCGCAGCGCTCGGATTGAGGCGCCTTGGCTCCAGTCCTGTCGGCCATGCTTGCGTAACCAAACCAGTACCGTGGACCGGCCTTGAATGCCAAAGCGCCGTTGAGCCTCTTTATAACTCAACTCGCCTTTTTCGACTTGATCTACGACTGACAATTTAAAAGCTAGCGTGTAATCGCGCTGGCTCCGCCTTTTTCCCGTATCCATTGAATCCTCCTGAAGATCGGTCAGAAGGTGTAAACCTTATTCAGGACGGGACACACGACCAAAGTTCAACCTGAATTGCAAAGAGGCCGCATCATGCCTCAGATTAGCCAGTTCCTTGGCGTCAATTCTGTGACAAATATTGAACTGACTAAAGGCTTTATGCCAGCATTCATTTGCATTTTTGTGGACTGGTTGGAAAACTCTTGCACGAGTGATTCCGCGAGGGACCTTCCCGCAACGCCAGGCCACCACAGGGTTGAGGCCGCACATCCTATAGCAAAGTGGCCCTTTGCCCTCATGTTTAAGAGTAGTGGCAATTTGCCGATTTACTAGGGGGAAGCGACGTAAGGTCGGGCGGAATAGGAGGGGACTAGCGCAGTACCGGGTCGAATTTAATTCGACGACCCAAAATGAGCGTCAACAGCAAAAGGCTCGCCGACACGCCGCTGGCGATGAATGCGGTGGTTTGAGCGTCTTGCTGCGCGTGAGCGCCTAAACCGATGGCGCCGGTGGCGAGGGTCAGGCACAGAAATAGCCAGGCGGATTTGGACATGAGCGGTTTCCTCAGAAAACCCAGTGTTCAGATGCAGGCGCCACCTGGGTGTCTTGGGCCAGGCGTACCGGCAATTGCGCGTTGGGGGTCATCACGGCCAGTTGCGGGCGCTGTTGCAGGTGGTGCGGCACGGCTTGGCTGATCTGCGCAGGGTCGTTACTGCCTGTCGGTTGAAAATGGAACATCACCAATGCGGCCAGGGCTACGGTGTTGAGGGCTAACAGCAGGGCACTGTTCATGGTCATGTTCTCCGCTTGACACCGTGGCTGAGTGGGTCTTGTAGGAGAAGTATTGCAGGTGTCGTGCCAATGTATAAATTCAATAAAAACAATGGTTTGAATCTACTTTGAAATGCCGGAAGGTTGCAATTTGCAATGATGGCAATTTGGGTTGTTGCATTTTGCACGATAGTGTCGGATGCCCGTGTTTGCGGGGTACAAGCCCGATCTACCCGGCCAGCATCGACCTACGCTTAAAAAGCCAACGGACGACATGACAAAATCGACCTTGGCCGTTAACATGCACGCCGTCTGTCGCCGTGCCCGTGGCCCGTTGGCTGACATTTGTCCCAGTAGCTCAATTGGATAGAGCATCCCCCTCCTAAGGGGAAGGTTGGCCGTTCGAACCGGCCCTGGGACACCAATCAATCAAGCCTCTCGCGCCGCCTCTCTGACCGTTCACATTGTTCGTGAGTGCCGAGCAGCATCAGGTGTGTAAAAAGCCCCGCCGGACGATGTTCCGGCGGGGCTTTTTATTGGTTCTTCACGGATTACCGGGAAAGACGCTCTTGATTTTCATGAAAAAGAATTCGCTATCCCGGTAACCGTACGCCATCCGTTTGATGACCTTTATTCGATTATTTATTCCTTCCAACTGACCGGTGTGCATCGGCCAGCGAACCCGGCTGACGATGCCCCGCCAGTAACTCTTTAGCCGTTTGGCGAACTGGATCAGTGCCGGTATTTCGCTTTCATGCGCATGGCGCAGCCATTGCTTCCAGGCCGATCGCCAACCCCAAGCGGTGCTCGGCGTCCAAAGCGTTTTGAGTTCAGTCTTCATCAAATAGACCTTCATCAACGCGTGGTTGGCCGCCAGCAGATCCTCCAAGCGGACCTGTTGCTCCGGTGTTTTCAGGTTCTGCGGGTTGCGCAGGAGCAGCCAACGCGCCTGCTTGATGACCTGTCGGGTCGGCTTGTCATGACGCAGTCGATTGGCTTCGTCGACGCGAACCCGATCAATCACCTCTCGGCCATACTTGGCCACCACATGGAAGAGGTCGTAGACCACTCGCGCGTTGGGACAGTGCTGACGAACCTCCAGGTCAAAAGCAGTGTTCATGTCCATTGCCACCGCTTCGATTCGGGCGCATCCCTCTGGCCCCAGCTCTTCGAAAAACGGCCTGACCGCCGCCCCACAGCACTCGTCGTGTATCCGCATCCAGCACCACACTGGCGTAACGATGGCCCTTGAACAGGGCGAACTCGTCCATCACCAGACGCCGTGGTTGCGCCTTCGGCAGATCGCTCAATGCCGCTTGCAAGGCACGACGCTCCAGCAACCGAACGGTGTCCCAATGCAGCCCAAACATCTGCGCCACATGCAGCGTGGGAAGGCGTTCACAGGCTTGAATGACCGCCTCTGCCAGACGCCGCGTCATACGGGCATAGCGATCCAGCCAACTGACGGCCTCCATGCGTTTACCGCAGTCGCGGCAACCAACGCGTCGGAGCAAAACGCTCAGGCGCACCGCACGACCGAGAATGGGCAAATCACGAATGACTCGCTCGCAATACTCATGCGTGGTTGAACAGGGTTTTTGGCACCCGCCACAGGAAGGGAATCGGGTGGCGTGGGGTGTCAGATCGATCTGGAGGGCGTCACCATCAGGCTTGATCGTGACGACAGAAAAGCCCTCCCAAAAAGGAAGGAAAGTATTAATATCGCGCATAAGAACGCCGGTTTGTTAGATGTGTTTGCTCGCACGAACATCATCAATCAAATCGGCGTTCTTGTTTCTGTGTTTCCCGGGATTCCGTGAAGAACCTTTTTATTGCCACTAACGCGTTATTTCGTGATGCTGTCCGGCAGCGCGTAAGCAATGATGTAATCACCGACGTCAGGCGAATGGCTCGCGCCACCTGCGGAGATAACCACGTACTGCTTCCCTGTGGTGGGTGACTTGTAGATCAGCGGTGCGGCAACTGCGCCAACCGGCAGACGAGCTTTCCACACTTCTTTGCCGGTGGCCGAGTCGAGCGCACGCAGGTAGTAGTCCTGGGTGCCTGCGAAGAACACCAGGCCGGAGGCCGTCGAAGTCGGGCCGCCCAGTGTCGGCATGCCCAGCGGAATCTGCATGTGCGTCTTGATCCCCAGCGGGCCTGTGTCCTGGACCGTCCCCATCGGAACCTGCCAGACCAGTTTTTGAGTATTGAGATCAATCGCGCTCATGCTGCCGAACGGTGGGGTGTTGCACGGCACGCCCAGTGGAGACTGGAGAATGTCGATCTTAACCCCGCCATAGATGCCGGCCACTTGCGGACGAATGGTGCCCATGAAGCCGGGCACTTCGTCGGTGGATACTTTGAACTTCTTGGTCTCTTCCTTGGTGACCAGCGACATCCGCAACGGCATGCGCATGTCGTTGACGAACATCATGCCGGTGTTTTCGTCTATGGAAATGCCGCCCCAGTTCATGCCGCCGAGCAAGCTAGGCCATTCGATGTACGGCTTTTCGGTAGGCGGCGTAAACGGGCCCACGTAGACGGAGTCTTTGAACATGATGCGGCAATACAGTTGGTCGAAGGTCGACACGCCCCACATCGACTTTTCAGTCAACGGGTCGGCCCCAATGACCGGCATGCCAACCGAGTACGGTTGCGTCGGCGACAGGTGCTCGCCTTCAGCCGCCGGGGAGGTGGGGACCGCACGTTCCTGGACTTCGGTTACTGGCTGGCCGGTACGACGGTCCAGCACAAAAATATGGCCAGTCTTGGTGGTCTGAATCAGTACCGGCGTTTTCACGCCTTGAGCATTTTTGATGTCATAGAGCACGGGTTGGGAGGGCAGGTCGTAATCCCACACGTCGTGGTGGACCAACTGGAAAACCCATTTGGCCTTACCGGTCGATGCATCGACCGCCACGACGGCCGCGCCGAATTTCTCCTTGGTTTGGTTGCGGTCACCGCCCCAATAGTCGGGAGGACCATTACCAGTCGGCAAGTAGACCAGGTTCAACTCTTTATCGTAGGTCGGGATCGTCCATACGTTAGGTGTTTCCAGGGTGAATTGGTGATCGGCAGCCGCGGTATCTGTGCCCTCGGGCGCGCCCACGTCCCAGGCCCACACCAGGGAACCCGTCAACACATCGAATGCGCGGACGGCCCCGGAAGGTTCGCCTGCCACGATGTCGCGTACCCAGCCGCCGACCACGGTGAGATGGCCCATGACAACCGGCAGCGACGTTGGGTGATAGCGCTTGCTGTTTTCCGTCGGGCCCATGCCTTTCTTGAGGTCGACATAACCCTTGTCCCCAAAGCTTTGGCAAAGGGCACCGGTATGTGCGTCCAGTGCAAACAAACGGGCATCTACAGATGACACCAGAATACGCTGGCGACATTGCTGCTCATTGCCATAGGAGGCTTTTGCCGCCGCGCTCAAGCTCTCGTCTTTATCGATGTCGTAGTAGCCCACGCCGCGGCAAGTGACATGCTCTTCGCTCTTGGCATGAGGGTCGAATTTCCAGATCGGGTTGCCCGTATCTCCGTCAAGAGCGGTGATCAGGTTTTCCGGCGTACACGAATACAGCACGTTGCCGATCTGCAGCGGTGTGTTTTCGTCAACGCCGGCGCCAGCACCGGTGGTCCTGCGGCCGGTTCTGTAGGTCCAGGCTACTTGCAGGTCCTTGACGTTATCCGGGGTGATTTGCGTATAGGGGGCAAATCGTGTTCCCGAGGCATTACGCCCAAAGAACTCCCAGTTTTCAGGGGCGTTGGATGGCTCGCTGGGTGTGGTCGAGCCAGTTGCGGCGACAGGGTTCGAGATCCCGCCATGGGGGAAGAACGCTGCAACAAACGTTGCGATCAGGGCGAGGAACACCGCAAACCCGAAGCGATTGGCTGCGCGCCGTGTGCTCGAGGGCGTATTCGGGAAGGCGGCGCCGACCCACAGGCTGAGGGCCAGGATAATGGCCGGAACGACCAGGCGCGGAAGCAGTTCCCAATAGCTGAACTGACCGACTTCGTAAAAAGCCCACATACAGGTGGCAAGGAATATGACCACGGAGAGCGCAATGCTGATGGGTTTGCGCAGAACGAAGAGTGCTGCCAACACTAAATACGCCAGGCCGGCAAGCAGGTAATAACTCGATCCGCCGAGTGCTGACAGCTTCACGCCGCCATATATCAACGCCAGTGCTGCGGTAAAAACAAGCAGGGAAAACAGTCCCCTTGCGATAGTGCTCATTGAGGAACTTCCAGAGTTAGGTCGATTATCGTCCGTCATATTTGTATGGGCTCAGTTGGGGAGATACAAAGTTGCGTCCACTGCGTACGGGCAATCTGGCCGACTGTTCGGTCCGGCATTTAGCTGTCCAGATGTCGTTCGTCCACGGTCCCGAGGTAAAGGGAGGGCGAATTACCGGGCTGATTGAGGTTTGGCAGGAGGGGTAAACAAAAACGTTGGCGGCAGTATTACGCCCGCTTAATGTTCAGTCTCTAATGAGTATGTCCGTGGCTTCTGCGAACCTTGACCGGGTGCATACGATGTTTTGACTGATTCGGAGTTTGATCGAGGTGGTTTCACGCAGGAGCCAGTCTATAGCGATGTTTTTTCGAATAAATCCATAAGACTGGAAAACATTGTTATTAGAACAGTAACAATCCGCTGCGAACGGCTTCGCCGAGGCGACAGGTCTAGAGAATTTTCACGCTGGGTCTTTTTCGTGGGCATTCAGTCTTTTCCAAGGCGGGTCGAACCTTGCCGTCGATTGAGGTTCACAGCAGGAGCTTCCTATATTTATCGCAAAGGTGTACCCGCACGCCTCTCGTCGGCGTCTGAGCTGTAGCCAATCGATGTAAACAAAATAATCCCCGGAAATAGCGCATGTCGCCTGTCCGGACCCGGCAACCCGGGACTATCATGCCGGTAGTCCTGTCTCTCACCTCAAGGAGCCGCTCGGAACGCCGATGCGCCAGATCTGGAAATCTTTTCGAGCCCTTTATTTCGCTTCTTTGATGATGCTGATTGGCTCCGGCCTGCTCAGTACCTATCTGGCCTTGCGCCTGGCGGCCGACCACGTCGACAGCTTGTGGGTCGGCGCGTTGATGGCGGCCAACTATTTTGGCCTGGTACTGGGGGGCAAGATCGGGCACCGCCTGATCGCACGGGTCGGGCATATCCGTGCCTACGCCACGTGTGCCGGGATTGTCGGTGCGGCGGTGCTTGGCCACGGCCTGATCGACTGGCTGCCGGCCTGGATCGTGCTGCGGGTGATCGTCGGCCTGGGGATGATGTGCCAGTACATGGTCATCGAAAGCTGGCTCAACGAGCAGGCGGATGCCAAGCAACGTGGCCTGGTGTTCAGCGGCTACATGATTGCTTCTTACCTGGGGCTGGTGCTGGGTCAATTGATTCTGGTCATGCACCCTCAATTGGGATTGGAACTGTTGATGCTGGTCGCGTTGTGTTTTGCACTGTGCCTGGTGCCGGTGGCCATGACCCGACGTATTCACCCGGCGCCTCTGCATCCTGCGCCAATGGAGCCGCGCTTCTTTATCAAGCGCGTACCGCAGTCGCTGAGTACCGTGCTGGGGGCCGGCTTGATCGTGGGGTCGTTCTACGGCCTGGCGCCGCTCTATGCTTCTCAGCAAGGGCTGACCACCGAGCAGGTGGGCCTGTTCATGGGTAGCTGCATCTTTGCCGGGTTGGTGGTGCAGTGGCCGTTGGGCTGGTTGTCGGACCGCTATGATCGCGCGCTGTTGATTCGCTGTTTTGCCGTGTGCCTGGCGGTGGCGGCATTGCCGTTGGCGGTGCTGACCAAGGTGCCGCTGGAAGTGCTGTTTGTGGTGGGGTTCGTGTGTTCCCTGGTGCAATTCTGCCTGTACCCGCTGGCGGTGGCGTTTTCCAATGACCACGTGGAGAGTGACCGTCGCGTCTCACTTACGGCCATGTTGCTGGTGACCTACGGTGTCGGCGCCAGTATCGGTCCGTTGCTGGCCGGTGTGATGATGAACATGTTCGGCAGTCAGATGCTGTATGCGTTCTTCAGTCTGTGCGCGT
The DNA here is from genome assembly GCF_046605395.1 of Pseudomonas sp. MPB23. NCBI lineage: Bacteria > Pseudomonadati > Pseudomonadota > Gammaproteobacteria > Pseudomonadales > Pseudomonadaceae > Pseudomonas > Pseudomonas sp. MPB23. The sequence goes on from NZ_CP176771.1 coordinate 2,409,426, forward strand.
TGATCCTGGTGTGGCGTATCCGGCCTAAAGCCGTTACCAACTTGCATCAGGTGGATGACGCACCGCTGCAGCATGTGGCGATGCCCGACAGCATGTCCAGCTCGCCGCTGGTGGCTGCCCTTGATCCGCGGGTGGATGAGCAGATGGTGCAGGAGCAGATGCAGACCGCCGCTGTGGAGCCTGAACCTGAGGCCGATCCGCAACCACCGGTGGATCAGCCCGCCTTTGAAGGGCCGCCGGAACCCCTGGGGCCGGAAGAGCATCCCCATGACTTGAGTCGGGCGCGTCCCTGATAGCAAAAAAACGGGCAGATCCCAGAAGGATCTGCCCGTTTTTTGTCGCGATCATTAAGGTTTAAAAATCGTCGTCTTTGTCGAAGCGCCGCGCTTCACGTTGCAACTGGTATACGAACCGTTCGACCTGGCGCTGTACCAGGCCGCTCATGTTGTGGAAGCGCACGCCAGCGAAGGTGGTGTTGATCTTCTCTTCATAATGCAGGTAACGCAATTCAACCGAGGTGGTCATGCTGCCAAAGGGCAGGGCGGCGATAAAGCGGTCGTAGACCTGACCCAGTTGCAGACGCTCGGAGATGTCGCCTTCAAAGCGCAATTTGCAGCCTGTGGCGGAAATATCCAGCAGCTTGCCGCTGGCGGGCGCCTTCAACTTCTCGCCCCCCAGCTCGATGTTGACCAGTTGAGCCAGCTTCAAGGCGGCGCGGAAGGCGTTGCGGCGCTGATGGTAGACCACTTCGTCGGGCATGCTGCCGGTGTAGATGCGATGGCCGTCCTTTTCGCTGATGCTCAGGTTGCCTTTGCTTTCCCAGGCGACGCGCACGCCATCATGGAAACCTTCGATACGGAAGGGTTCGCCGTTCTCGAGATGGCGTTCGCCGTCGCGGGGGATCATTTCATCCAGCGCCAGGGTGCCATTGTCCCGGTTGACGTCCACCAGGTAGCTCTGGAAGCGCTGGCTGCGTTCGTGGAAGGTGATGATCAGCGGGTCATGGCTGTCCTGCAGCATTCGCAAGGTGCCGGCGATTTCCAGAGGCGTGGTGAGGACCTTGGGTGGCTGCGGAGCATCTTCCGCATTAAGGGCGTTGAACACGGTTCTTCCATCTCCAGACAAAATACGACTACACGCAATAGGGAGCATTTTGCCAGTATGTGGCGCGACTTGGATAGATAGCGCGCTAAACAGGCATCAGGCTTGGCTGCGGGTACTTGGCTTGACCAGGCGCGAGGTGGAGCCCTGGGCGTTGTAAAGCGCCGGTGGTTCTCCGCCGTGAAGTATGCGCAACTGGTTGGCGGTCGTCGCTTGCTGAAGCTGGATCGACTGACCATTGAGCAGGTTGACTTCCTGGCATTGGGCGAGCAGTTGATTGAGTTCTTCGCTCTGAGCCAGTAGTTGACTGCCGACCGAGGAGTGGCTGGCCAGTTGCGCCAGGCCGTCGCGGTCTGCCGGCAGGCCCAGGCCGGTGAGAATCTGACTGCGTTTCTTGCCGTGCTGTTCCAGCAGGACAATCAGCGACTGCTTGCGTGCCAGAATTTCTTCCAGCAACGGCATGTCCCGGCCATAGAGGGCCAGGGATTCTTCTTTGAGCAGCTCGAGCAATTGTTGCGTCGGCGCTAGATCATCAATGATCAGTTGAAGCAAATGTTCGTCGTGATGCATGGCTGGCCTTGGGTTTTAAGCGTCCAAAAGCCCGGCGCAGGCCTGTGCCTAGCGCTCGGCTTCGAAGTTAAGCAGCTTGCTGGCTACACGGTTGCTGTCGACTTTATAGCTGCCATCGGCGATAGCCTGTTTCAATTCGGCCACACGGGCTTTATTGACGACAGGTTGATCGCGCAGCGAGTCAGTGACCTTCTGCAACTGTTGAGCCTCATTGCTCAGGTGTACGGATTCCCCGCTCTGGCTGACGCTGGCCTGTTCTGTCTTGACGGGCAGCGGCTGGGCCTTGGCTTCTACGCTGTCCTTGGTAACGGCTGCTCGCGTAGTGCCTGACGTTGTCGGGGTGCTATTCAAACGACTGAAATCGATGACCATGATAAAAAAACCTCTGGGTATTTGGACGCTTGCCATGTTTTCGGCCATACCCGGACAAACTTTAGGCGCGAATGACAATAAATCTCCGCACGGGATATCTCGTGCACAGTGTAGGAAAAGCCGGCGTCCTGTACCAGTAATCTATAAGGCTACCTCGACTTGGCCGGGCGCCGTCACCCGTGCCTTGATCACTCGGTTGGAGTTGAGGTTCTTGACCCGGATCTGTTCGCTCATGCCGCCGTTGGACAGCGCTTCCCCCGGCATTTTGACGTTCAGGCCGCCGCTACTGGCGGAAATCACCACCTGATCGCCCTTGCGAATGACCTCGGCCTGTTCCAGATGTACCAGCGTAATAACCTGGTCGGTGACCACTGGTCGGGTCAATTTCTGCCCGATGGCTTGGTCGAGGGAGGTCAGGTAACCCTGATTGATCAGGCTGATATCCCGTTCGCGCAGCACAACATCCTCAAAGCCGATGATGCCGGTGCGTTTCAGCGGTCGGGCTACCACCACCACATCCCGGAACAGCTTGACCTGGGCCGGCACGAACACGGTCCAGGGCGAGCTGCCTTCGCAGCGGACCTTGACCGTCACGCGGCCGATGGGTTGGGCGGGGCTTTCCAGGGACGCTGTCAATTCCTTGTCGCACATTGGCATGCGCAGACGGGGGTCCAGTGGGTTGACTTGGATCTCATAACGCCCGGGCGTCTGTGTGGTCGCCAGATAATCTTCTACAGTGAACTCAAGAAAGCCCTGAGTGACGCCGATAAGGAGATCAGGCAAGGTGACGTTATCAGCGCGGGCCGTGGCGCCCAGGCTCAAGGCGAGCAGCGCCATCGATGCGTAGAGTGATCTGCGCATCCCGGTGAGGCGAGGGCGTCGGGAAACTGTCGTTTTAATGTCCATGATCAATAAATAGCAAAGCTCGTGCCGTTTAGTGTTGGGTGCGCGTCGTACCCCCAAAGGTTTTAGCGTAGGAGTCTGGGCATGGCAGGTGTAATGGATTCAGTAAACCAGCGTACACAGCTGGTAGGGCAGAATCGCCTGGAGTTGTTGCTTTTCCGCCTCGACGGCAAGCAGCTATATGGCATCAACGTGTTCAAGGTGCGGGAAGTGCTGCAATGTCCCAAGCTGACGATCATGCCCAAGTCCAGCCCGGTGGTGTGTGGTGTCGCCAATATCCGTGGCGCTACCATTCCGATTCTTGATCTGGCTCTGGCCACCAGTGCGGCAGGTCTGCAGGACCGCGAAAACCCGTTCGTGATCATTACCGAGTACAACACCAAGACCCAGGGTTTCCTGGTGCGCTCGGTGGAACGCATCGTCAACATGAACTGGGAAGAGATCCATCCACCGCCCAAGGGCACAGGCCGCGATCACTACCTCACGGCTGTGACGCGGGTCGATAACCAATTGGTGGAAATCATCGACGTCGAGAAGATCCTCGCCGAAGTGGCACCCACTTCAGAAGCGATTTCCGTCGGGGTGGTGGATGCTGATACGGCGCACAAGGCTATCTCGCTGCGTGTGCTGACGGTGGATGACTCCTCGGTGGCGCGCAAGCAGGTCACCCGTTGCCTGCAAACCGTCGGCGTTGAAGTGGTGGCGCTCAATGATGGTCGCCAGGCGCTCGATTATCTGCGCAAGCTGGTGGATGAGGGCAAGAAGCCGGAAGACGAATTCTTGATGATGATCTCCGACATCGAAATGCCGGAAATGGATGGCTATACCCTTACGGCCGAAATACGCAACGACCCGCGCATGCAAAAATTGCATATCATCCTGCATACTTCGCTGTCGGGCGTGTTCAACCAGGCGATGGTCAAGAAGGTCGGTGCCGATGACTTCCTGGCCAAATTTCGTCCTGATGACCTGGCATCCAGGGTAGTCGACCGGATCAAGGCAGCAGATCACGGCTAGGGAATTTCTCCCGGGCGGTCACACGATTTAAGAGGCGGTATCATTGTCTACGGGTAATTTGGATTTCGAACAGTTCCGGGTCTTCCTGGAGAAAGCCTGTGGCATATTGCTCGGTGAAAACAAGCAGTACCTGGTATCCAGCCGTCTCAACAAGCTGATGGAGCAGCAGGGCATCAAGTCTCTGGGTGAATTGGTCCAGCGCATTCAGGGGCAGCCACGCAGTGGGCTCAAGGAAATGGTGGTCGATGCCATGACCACCAACGAAACCCTGTGGTTTCGCGATACCTATCCCTTTGAAGTGCTCAAGAGCAAGGTGCTGCCGGAGGCCATCAAGGCCAGTCCCGGGCAGCGCTTGCGTATCTGGTCGGCCGCCTGCTCGTCGGGGCAGGAACCGTACTCGATTTCGATGGCCGTCGATGAGTTCGAGCGGACCAACATGGGCCAGCTTAAAGCCGGGGCGCAAATTGTTGCTACCGACCTGTCCGGCACCATGCTCACCAATTGCAAGACCGGCGAATACGACAGCCTGGCCCTGGGGCGCGGTTTGTCCCAGGAACGGCTGCAACGCTACTTCGACCCGAAAGGGGCGGGGCGCTGGGCGGTCAAGGCACCGATCAAGAACCGCGTGGAGTTTCGCTCGTTCAATCTGCTCGACAGCTATGCCAGCCTCGGCAAGTTCGACATGGTGTTCTGCCGCAACGTACTGATCTACTTTTCGGCCGAGGTGAAGAAAGACATTCTGTTGCGCATCCACGGAACCCTTAAGCGTGGCGGCTACCTGTTTCTCGGTGCATCCGAAGCACTGAACGGCCTGCCGGATCACTACCAGATGGTGCAGTGCAGCCCTGGGATCATCTACCAGGCCAAGTAAGCGGTACGCAGACAAAGTGTGGGAGGGGGCTTGCTCCCGATAGGGGTGGTTCAGTTGATGTAGCTATCACTGATATACCGCTATCGGGAGCACGCCCCCTCCCACATTTGTTTCTGCGGCAAAGCTGAAGAAAACGGCAATCCCATTGCCGCTTTACTGGCACCACGCGGAAACCGCTTGCCGCTTTTCTGGCATTGCCGCCGGCAAGTTCCGCACAAACCCTTGATTTACGGGGTTTTCAAATATTGGCATGGGCTTTGCTATAACCCTGTTAACGAACAGCAGGTCAGCCTAAAGGTTTCCGCCATGAGCATCAGCTTCGATAAAGCGCTCGGTATCCACGAACAAGCCCTGGGCTTCCGCGCCCAACGCGCCGAAGTCCTGGCCAACAACATTGCCAACGCCGACACCCCGAACTACAAGGCTCGGGACCTGGATTTTTCCGCCGTGCTCGCCGCGCAGCAGGACAAGACCAAGAACGGCACCTTCGCCTTGAACATGACCAACAGCCGTCATATTGAAGCGCAAGGTCTGAGCAGTGGGGATGAGTCGCTGCTGTATCGCACGCCGATGCAGCCGTCGATCGACCAGAACACCGTCGACGCCCAACTGGAGCAATCGGCCTACGCCGAGAACTCGGTGAACTTCCAGGCCAGCTTTACCCTGCTCAACAGCAAATTCAAAGGGCTGATGTCAGCCCTGCGTGGAGAGTAAGCCATGTCCCTGTCCAGTGTTTTCAATATTGCCGGCAGTGGCATGAGCGCGCAGACCACGCGCTTGAACACCGTCGCCAGTAACATCGCCAACGCCGAGACCGTGTCTTCGAGCATTGACCAGACCTACCGCGCCCGTCACCCGGTGTTCGCCACCATGTTCCAGGGCGGCCAGAGCGGTGGCAGCGATTCGTTGTTCCAGAACCAGGATGCCGCAGGCTCTGGCGTGCAGGTACTCGGCGTGGTTGAAGACCAGAGCAATCTGGAAGCCCGCTACGAGCCTAACCACCCGGCGGCCAACGAAAAAGGCTACGTGTACTACCCGAACGTCAACGTGGTCGAGGAAATGGCCGACATGATTTCCGCCAGCCGCTCGTTCCAGACAAACGCGGAAATGATGAACACCGCCAAAACCATGATGCAGAAGGTCCTGACCCTGGGTCAGTGATAAGGGGCGCCAAATAATGGCCATTGTTGATACGTCTACCAACTCAGCAGTCCAGGACCTTTTCAACACCAAGGTCAAGACTGCGACAGACAACACCAGCGTCGCCGCTGCGACCAGCGCGGCGACGGGTAACCAGTCGCTGGGCAAGGACGCGTTCCTGCAATTGCTGGTGACACAACTGAAAAACCAGAACCCGCTGTCGCCTCAGGACAACGGTGAATTCGTGGCGCAACTGGCACAGTTCAGTAGCCTGGAAGGCATCAATACCCTGAACGATTCGGTGAATGCGATCTCCAGCAACTTCAGCTCCTCGCAGGCGCTGCAGGCTTCGTCGCTGGTGGGGCGTTCGATCATCACCCAGACCGACAAGGCCTGGGTGGACACAAGCAAGAGCATGACCGGTTCGGTCGCGGTGACTGCGGCGACGGGCAACCTCTCAGTCAAGATCACCGACAAAGATGGCGTTGTGGTGCGTACCCTTGATATGGGCGCACAGAGCGCGGGCAGTTCCGACTTCATCTGGGATGGCAAGAACGCCGACGGTGAGGTCGCTCCGGCAGGTACTTACACCTTTACGGCGACCACCAAGAATGACGCGGGCGAGGCAGTGGCCCTGGCGACTTCGCTGCCGGCAACGGTAACCAGCGTGACGCTGAGCCAGACCGGCGGCGAAATGGTGCTGAACCTTGCCGGTGGCATGGGCAGCGTCAAGCTCTCGCAAATTCAGACTATCGGTACATAGAGCCGGCTAAATACGGCAGAGGGAGAGAAACATGTCTTTTAATATCGGCCTTAGCGGCCTCTATGCGGCCAACAAACAGCTGGACGTGACCGGCAACAACATCGCCAACGTCGCGACCACTGGCTTCAAGTCGTCCCGCGCGGAATTCGCCGACATCTACGCCGCGTCCAAGCTGGGCACCGGCCAGAACAGCATCGGCAACGGTGTGAACCTGGCGGCCGTGTCCCAGCAATTCACTCAGGGTGACGTCAACAACAGTGGCGGCGTGCTGGACATGGCGATCCAGGGTGGCGGCTTCTTCGTGCAGAAGGCCAGCGACGGTTCGCTGGAGTACACCCGTAGCGGTGCATTCCGTGCCGACAAAGACGGCTACATCACCAACAACACCGGTACCTCGCGCCTGCAAGGCTACGCGGCGGACGCGGATGGCAATATCGTCAAGGGCGGTTTAACCGATCTGCAATTGAACCTGTCGTACCTGCCACCCAAGGCTTCCACCAAAGTGGACTCCACCAGCAACCTGAATTCATCGGAGCCGGTGATCGACCAGACCACCAAGCCATTCGACCCCACGGATACCAGCACCTTCACGACCCAATACAGCACCACCTTATACGACGCCCAGGGCAACTCGCACTCGATGGTGCAGTACATGGTGAAAACAGACGCGAACAAATGGAACTCTTATACGTTGATCGACGGCCGTAACCTGGATGGTTCGGCACCGACGACGACGGGTGCCACCGCGCCAGTACCGGCAACCTTCACCTTTGATGGTGCCGGTAAGCTACAGAGTGTCGCCGGGGCCAATGTGAGCGGTACAACATTGACGCTCACCGGTTGGATACCAGGTTCGGTGACCGATGGCGTGTGGACGCCCAACTCGGCTACCGCGCCGGATATTACCGTCAACCTTGGTAACGTCACCCAATACAACTCCGCCAGCTACCGCAATCCGCCGACCACCGACGGTTATGCCACCGGCCAGATCACCGGCCTGAAAATCGACGGTAGTGGTGTACTGTTCGCCACGTTCAGCAACCAGCAGAGCAAGGCCATTGGCCAGATCTCCCTGGCCAGCTTCAATAACGAACAGGGCCTGCAGCCATCGGGTGGCACGACTTGGAGAGAGACCTTCTCTTCGGGTCAGCCGGGTTATGACACGCCGCAAGCCGGGACCCTGGGCTCGATCGTGGCCAACTCCCTGGAGAACTCCAACGTCAACCTGACCAACGAGCTGGTGGACCTGATCAAGGCCCAGAGCAACTACCAGGCGAACGCCAAGACCATCTCCACCCAGAGCACCATCATGCAGACCATCATTCAGATGACCTGATGCGGTAGCGCTCCAGAAGAAGCCCCTCGTGAGAGGGGTTTTTTTTGGTTCTTCACGGAATCCCGGGAAACACAGAAACAAGAACGCCGATTTGATTGATGATGTTCGTGCGAGCAAACACATCTAACAAACCGGCGTTCTTATGCGCGATATTAATACTTTCCTTCCTTTTTGGGAGGGCTTTTCTGTCGTCACGATCAAGCCTGATGGTGACGCCCTCCAGATCGATCTGACACCCCACGCCACCCGATTCCCTTCCTGTGGCGGGTGCCAAAAACCCTGTTCAACCACGCATGAGTATTGCGAGCGAGTCATTCGTGATTTGCCCATTCTCGGTCGTGCGGTGCGCCTGAGCGTTTTGCTCCGACGCGTTGGTTGCCGCGACTGCGGTAAACGCATGGAGGCCGTCAGTTGGCTGGATCGCTATGCCCGTATGACGCGGCGTCTGGCAGAGGCGGTCATTCAAGCCTGTGAACGCCTTCCCACGCTGCACGTGGCGCAGATGTTTGGGCTGCATTGGGACACCGTTCGGTTGCTGGAGCGTCGTGCCTTGCAAGCGGCATTGAGCGATCTGCCGAAGGCGCAACCACGGCGTCTGGTGATGGACGAGTTCGCCCTGTTCAAGGGCCATCGTTACGCCAGTGTGGTGCTGGATGCGAATACACGACGAGTGCTGTGGGTCGGCGAAGGCCGCAGCCGGGCGGCGGTCAGGCCGTTTTTCGAAGAGCTGGGGCCAGAGGGATGCGCCCGAATCGAAGCGGTGGCAATGGACATGAACACTGCTTTTGACCTGGAGGTTCGTCAGCACTGTCCCAACGCGCGAGTGGTCTACGACCTCTTCCATGTGGTGGCCAAGTATGGCCGAGAGGTGATTGATCGGGTTCGCGTCGACGAAGCCAATCGACTGCGTCATGACAAGCCGGCCCGACAGGTCATCAAGCAGGCGCGTTGGCTGCTCCTGCGCAACCCGCAGAACCTGAAAACACCGGAGCAACAGGTCCGCTTGGAGGATCTGCTGGCGGCCAACCACGCGTTGATGAAGGTCTATTTGATGAAGACTGAACTCAAAACGCTTTGGACGCCGAGCACCGCTTGGGGTTGGCGATCGGCCTGGAAGCAATGGCTGCGCCATGCGCATGAAAGCGAAATACCGGCACTGATCCAGTTCGCCAAACGGCTAAAGAGTTACTGGCGGGGCATCGTCAGCCGGGTTCGCTGGCCGATGCACACCGGTCAGTTGGAAGGAATAAATAATCGAATAAAGGTCATCAAACGGATGGCGTACGGTTACCGGGATAGCGAATTCTTTTTCATGAAAATCAAGAGCGTCTTTCCCGGTAATCCGTGAAGAACCTTTTTTTTGCGTCAGAAAGTCCATTTGCAACGCATTCGGTTACGCATTGAATCGTTTTGGAAGGAACACTCCATAACCGCCTCACCACCGATTGATTAAGAGCCTTCCAGGCTCATCAGTCTATCGGAGGGGTGGGAATGAGTATTTCAGGAGAGTACGCCACAGGTGTCGGACGCGTGGCATTTTTACCGGTCGCCGGGCTGAAGGATCCGGCGCCTGTCGAACCTGCTGCAGAGGCTTCTGCACTGAGGACGTTGCTTGGCGAGCTATTCGAGGCTGTGCAATCTTCCAAGAGTCAAACGGTTCAGGACATTCGCGACAAGTTGAATGCGTTGCGCCGGAACTTGGGTGACGACGCATTCAAGGAGGCGCTCAACAAGCTGATCGCAAGTGCTGATGGAGCGTTTCTTGAGTTCCTCAAACGGTTGCTCAAAGAGTGGTTTCCCGATGACGACGATGTAGCACCGCCCGCCCCACCATCGCCGCGCGGGGGTGGGGCGGGCGGTGGTGGTGGCGGCGGCGGAAGAGTGAATCCAGGGGATTTTGGTCCCCGTGAGTCCATGAGCAACAAACCTATTACCGAAGGCTCCCGGTATTTCAACTACACGCCGGATCACAGTAATCCAGGGAAAAAACCGGACAATATCTGGAGCGGTTTCTTCCAGGGGCCTGATGGAAACTGCATCACTGTTTCGGCAATCAAAGCCGCGATGATGCAATACGGCCAGAAGCCTACGGATGTCTTCAAGGAGGTGAAGGAGACCAGTAGAGGCTATGACGTAACCATGCGCGATGGCTTCAAACTTTCCTTGTCCCGAGATGAATTGAAGCAGGCTGCCAAGCACGCGCGTTTCGAGGGAGATGACCCCGCGATGATGACGGATGCCAACTTCATGTACGCCGCGAGCGCCAAGCGGGCGCAGATGGAAAACAATGACGGAAGGGCAGGCCGCAGTTTCATGGCTGCGATGAGTAGCCTCAATGATGGCGAATATGCACGCGAAGGCTTGGACCGCCTGGGCCTGAAGGGGCGCTACCGACCGGCGACTGATGCCGACTTGAGAAACAGCAAGGTGGGGACAGTTGAATACAACGGCCATTCGATGGCTGTGATCAATGGCCGTATCGAGTTGTGGGGAGGGCGCGGCGGAGTGCCTGAGTCGGGGATAGCGACCGTATTGTTCTAGGTCGTCCACGAAGGTATTGCCGGGCAAAAGAAAGCCCCCGATATACCACAGGCATATCGGGGGCTTTTCAACCTTGGGCGGTTAAACCCGAGGCGTGCTCAGCTTACTGGCAAGCTTCGCAATCCGGTTCGTCGATCGCGCAGGCCTTTGGCACTGGCGCCGGGCCGGCCGGTGCGGCGAGTACCGAATCATCACCGTGGTTGCCGCTGGAAACAGCGTTGAGCTTGCCGGTGTTGATGGTCGACTTCTCGGTGCTGGTCGCGGCCAGGGCACGGAGGTAGTAAGTGGTTTTCAGACCACGGTACCAAGCCATGCGGTAGGTCACGTCCAACTTCTTGCCCGAAGCACCTGCGATGTACAGGTTCAGCGACTGCGCCTGGTCGATCCACTTCTGGCGACGGCTGGCGGCGTCAACGATCCACTTGGTGTCCACTTCGAAGGCAGTCGCATAGAGCTCTTTGAGTTCTTGCGGGATGCGTTCGATCTGCTGCACGGAACCGTCGTAGTACTTCAGGTCATTGATCATGACCGAGTCCCACAGGCCACGGGCTTTCAGGTCGCGAACCAGGTACGGGTTGATCACGGTGAATTCGCCCGACAGGTTCGATTTCACATACAGGTTCTGGTAGGTCGGTTCGATCGACTGTGATACGCCAGTGATGTTGGCGATGGTCGCGGTCGGCGCGATGGCCATGATGTTGGAGTTACGGATACCTTTCTGCACACGGGCACGTACCGGCGCCCAGTCCAGGGATTCGTTCAGGTCAACGTCGATGTACTTCTGGCCACGTTGTGCAATCAGGATCTGTTGCGAATCCAGCGGCAGGATGCCTTTGGACCACAGGGAACCCTGGAACGTCTCGTAGGCACCGCGCTCGTCGGCCAGGTCGCAGGAAGCCTGGATCGCGTAGTAGCTGACCGCTTCCATGGATTTGTCGGCGAACTCGACCGCTGCGTCCGAACCGTAAGGTATGTGCTGCAGGTACAAAGCATCCTGGAAGCCCATGATCCCCAGCCCTACTGGACGGTGCTTGAAGTTGGAGTTCTGCGCTTGTGGCACCGAGTAGTAGTTGATGTCGATGACGTTATCGAGCATGCGAACGGCGGTGTTGACGGTGCGTGCAAGCTTTACCGTGTCCAGCTTGCCGTTGACGATGTGGTTCGGCAGGTTGATCGAGCCCAGGTTGCAAACGGCGATCTCATCCTTGTTGGTGTTCAAGGTGATCTCGGTGCACAGGTTCGAGCTGTGCACCACGCCTACGTGCTGCTGCGGGCTGCGCAGGTTGCACGGGTCCTTGAAGGTCAGCCATGGGTGGCCGGTTTCGAACAGCATGGACAGCATTTTGCGCCACAGGTCTTTGGCCTGGATGGTCTTGAACAGCTTGACCTTGCCTGGGTATTCGGTGAGGGCTTCGTAGTACTCGTAGCGCTCTTCGAAAGCCTTGCCGGTCAGGTCGTGCAGGTCCGGCACTTCGGATGGCGAGAACAGGGTCCACTTGCCGTCGTCGAAGACACGCTTCATGAACAGGTCAGGAATCCAGTTGGCGGTGTTCATGTCGTGGGTACGACGACGGTCATCGCCGGTGTTCTTGCGCAGCTCGATGAACTCTTCAATGTCCATGTGCCAGGTTTCCAGGTAGGCACAGACAGCGCCTTTGCGCTTGCCACCCTGGTTGACCGCTACAGCGGTGTCGTTGACGACTTTCAGGAACGGTACGACGCCCTGGGACTTGCCGTTGGTGCCCTTGATGTACGAACCCAGTGCGCGCACCGGAGTCCAGTCGTTACCCAGGCCGCCGGCGAATTTGGACAACATGGCGTTGTCGTGGATCGCGTGGTAGATACCCGACAGGTCGTCCGGCACGGTGGTCAGGTAGCAGCTCGACAGCTGTGGACGCAGGGTACCGGCGTTGAACAGGGTCGGGGTCGACGACATGTAGTCGAAGGACGACAGCAGGTTGTAGAACTCGATGGCGCGGTCTTCTTTGTGCTTCTCTTCAATCGCCAGGCCCATGGCCACGCGCATGAAGAACACTTGCGGCAGTTCGAAGCGGATACCGTCCTTGTGGATGAAGTAACGGTCGTACAGGGTTTGCAGGCCCAGGTAGGTGAACTGCTGGTCGCGCTCGTGGTTGATCGCCTTGCCGAGTTTTTCCAGGTCGAAGGTGGCCAGGACCGGGTTCAGCAATTCGTATTCGATACCCTTGGCGATGTAGGCCGGCAGGGCCTTGGCGTACAGGTCGGCCATCTCGTGGTGGGTGGCGCTGTCGGCCACGCCGAGGAAGCCCAGGCCTTCGGCACGCAGGGTGTCCATCAGCAGGCGTGCGGTCACGAACGAGTAGTTCGGCTCACGTTCAACCAGGGTACGGGCGGTCATCACCAGGGCGGTGTTGACGTCGGTCAGGGCCACGCCGTCGTACAAGTTCTTCAGGGTTTCGCGCTGGATCAGGTCGCCGTCGACTTCTTCCAGGCCTTCGCAGGCCTCGGTGATGATGGTGTTCAGGCGGCCCAGGTCCAGCGGGGCAAAGGTGCCATCGGCCAGGGTGATGCGGATCGAGGGGTGCGCTTGTACGGCAGCTTCTTCCGGGGAGCGTACGGCACGTTCCTTGGCGCGCGAATCACGGTAGATCACGTAGTCGCGGGCGACTTTCTGTTCGCCGGCACGCATCAGGGCCAGTTCGACCTGGTCCTGGATTTCTTCGATGTGGATGGTGCCGCCCGAAGGCATGCGACGCTTGAAGGTCGCGGTGACTTGTTCGGTCAGGCGAGCAACGGTGTCGTGGATGCGCGACGACGCGGCAGCGGTGCCGCCTTCAACTGCAAGAAACGCTTTGGTGATGGCGACGGTGATTTTGTCATCGGTGTAAGGAACGACAGTGCCGTTACGCTTGATCACGCGCAGTTGGCCAGGTGCAGTGGCGGACAGATCCATATTCGAATCAGCGGCCTGCGGCACGGAGCCCTGCGGGTTCTCGCGAGTTGTGTCGGTTTGCATGGGGTGTTGTCTCCACATTCTATATTTATTTGGGCACCATCACGGTGCCCACCGTTCCGTCCTGAAGCACTTACAGCAGGCCTGGGCCTGGCATAACAACTTCGGGACAGGAGGAAGAGAGCTATTCGCGTCGCTTCCATGCCGAAGTCTTCGGTTCGGAGCTCAAAAGCCCTTCGCCGTATTCCTGGTGGGTGACAGTTGCCAGGTTCAAGCACTGCAACACCCGTACCGTATTCCGCTGTTGGAGCTTGAAAACGGTTGCCATCCGCGTGCACGGTTTGGGCTTTGAAAAAATGCTTGGGTCAGGCCAAACAGGAGCAAGAAAGGGCTTGAGTTTCTCGTCTGATTTGTGTTTGGTCTTTTTGCCGAAAACCCTACATGTAGGGTTTTTTTAGCGCCGAGCTACAAGATAATGCGTTTTGGAGGGCTTAGCAACGCACCGCCTGTGGATAACGTTGTGAGTAAAATGTGTATGAAACGTGGAACGCCCGTGTAGGCCGCAGTGCTGCTGGATTCAGCCGTTTGTCACTGAATATTCCAATATGAAAACAGCCGATTGGATTTTTGAGGGCGCGAACCCTATCACAAAAAAACGCGATTACCGAATGGATTTCCTGGCTTGTGTTGGTGGGTTGAGGCGTGGCTACAATCGACTTCCGTTATGCCCTCAAAACATGACAAAGAGGGTATGCCGGGTGACGGTCAAATGTGGGGCTTGTTCCCACACTCGATCACGACGGTCAGAAGAACTTATAACAATGAGGATCACCCGTGGAGCAGGAAGCCTGGCAAATACTGATCGTCGAGGACGACCAGCGACTGGCCGAATTGACCCGTGACTATCTGGAGAGCAACGGCCTGCGCGTGTCGGTAGAAAGCGACGGAGCCCTGGCGGCGGCGCGGGTCATCGCCGAGCAACCGGACTTGGTGATCCTCGACCTGATGCTGCCCGGCGAAGATGGCCTGAGCATTTGCCGCAAGGTGCGCGAGCGCTACGACGGCGTGATCCTGATGCTCACCGCCCGGACCGATGACATGGACCAGGTGCTGGGTCTGGACATGGGCGCCGACGACTACGTGTGCAAGCCCGTGCGCCCGCGTCTGTTGCTGGCACGCATCCAGGCCCTGCTGCGGCGCAGCGAACCGGCGGAACCCGTTGCGGTGGAAAATCAGCGCCGCCTGCAATTCGGCCCGTTGGTGGTGGACAACGCCTTGCGCGAAGCCTGGTTGCACGAAGGGGAGATCGAACTGACCAGCGCCGAATTCGATCTGCTCTGGCTGCTGGTGGCGAATGCCGGGCGCATCCTGTCCCGCGAAGAAATCTTCATCGCCCTACGCGGCATCGGTTACGACGGGCAGGACCGCTCGATTGACGTGCGCATCTCGCGTATTCGCCCGAAGATCGGCGACGATCCGATCCATCCGCGCCTTATAAAGACCATTCGCAGCAAAGGCTACCTGTTCGTCCCTGAAGCCGCCGCCGACATGCCGCTGTGAACTCGATTTTCCTGCGTATCTATGGAGGCATGTGCGCCGCGCTGATCCTGGTGGCGCTGCTCGGCGTGCTGGCGCTGCACCTGCTTAATGAGGTGCGCAGTGGCCAGTACCGCGAACGCCTGGCCCACGGCACGTTTGCCTTGATGGGCGACAACCTGCAGCCCATGAGCCCTATCGAGCGCCAGCGTGCCCTGGCGGTGTGGGAGCGTCTGCTCGGCATCCCGCTGGAATTGCGCCCCCTTGCCGATGCCCAACTGGACCTCAGCCAGCGCAGCCGCCTGCAGCGTGGCCAAGTCCTGGTAGAACAGACCGGCCCCCATGCCGCGCGGGTGCTGCGTCTGGTCAGCGAGCAGGAACAGCTAGTGTTGAGCGGCGAAGTCCAGCAGATCAGCGAGCAACTGGCTCGTGCAACCATCTACTTGCTGGCCGATGAGCTCGTGCGTTTCCCGGTGGCCGAGCAGCCCCAACGCCTGGCGGATATAAAAGAAGCGAAGGGTTTTGGCTTCGAGATGCACCTGATGACCCTTGATCAGGCGGATATGGACGACGATCAACGCCGTCGCGTGTCCGAGGGCGACACGGTGATGGCGCTGGGCAAGGGCGGTGATTCGATCCGCGTGTTCGCCGGCATGGTCGGCACGCCGTGGGTGCTGGAAATCGGCCCGTTGTTTCAGATGAACCCTTACCCGGCGCAATGGTTGATCCTGATCGCCTTGATCGGCCTGACCCTGATCGGCCTGATAGTCTATCTATTGGTGCGTCAGCTCGAGCGCCGCCTCAGAGGTCTGGAAGCCGCCGCCACACGCATCGCCAAAGGTAGTCTGGAAGTCCGCGTCCCGGCCCGTGGCGCTGACTCGGTGGGGCGCCTGGCGGCGGCGTTCAACGGCATGGCCGAGCACTTGCAGCAACTGCTGGCGATCCAGCGCGAACTGGTGCGTGCGGTGTCCCACGAATTGCGCACGCCAGTGGCACGCCTGCGCTTCGGCCTGGAAATGCTGGGCGATGCCGCCACGCCCGAGGCTCGACGTAAATACCTCGAAGGCATGGACAGTGATATCCAGGACCTGGATGGCCTGGTGGATGAAATGCTCACCTATGCACGTCTGGAACAAGGTTCGCCGGAGCTGATTTTTCAGCGGGTCGACCTCAGTGCGTTGCTAGACCAAGTGATCGGCGAATTGTCGCCACTGCGTCCTCAGGTCAACGTAGCCAGGGGGATTTGCCTGTCCTCGGCGCATTGGGATGACGCCTGGGTCGATGCCGAACCGCGCTACTTGCACCGCGCCCTGCAAAACCTGGTGAGCAATGCCATGCGCCACGCCCAAAGCCAGGTGTTGATCAGTTATCAGGTGGGGCAGGTGCGCTGCCGCATCGACGTGGAGGATGACGGTCCTGGCGTGCCGGAAAGCGCATGGGAGCGCATCTTCACGCCTTTCCTTCGGTTGGACGACAGCCGCACGCGCGCCTCGGGTGGCCATGGCCTGGGCTTGTCGATCGTGCGGCGCATCATTTATTGGCATGGCGGGCGGGCGTTGATCGGCAAGAGCAACAACCTGGGTGGGGCGTGTTTCAGCCTGAGTTGGCCCAGAGATCAGGAAAAAACCTGACATTGCTCCCGATAGCGATCTATTCAGCGCCGATGGCAACCAGGCTCAGCAACTGCCCATCAACCACCGCAAACTGCGCCGCCAGTTCCGTGCCATGGCGCCACTCGTTGGACAAGTCCGTCAGTAAGCGCAGCCTTACAGATCCTGCGTCGGACCACTCCAGCACCTCGGCATGCTCAAAGTAGAAGCGCTTGCCCACGATCGGATAGAGCGCCTTGAACAAACTCTCCTTGACCGAAAACGTCAGCGTCACCAGCAGGGCGATCTGCTCTCGCTCAACGGTGCCCATGCGCTGCAATTCATCGGCGGTCAGAATCTCCCCGGCCAGACGCTCCGCCCGCTCCAGGGACAATAGGTTCTCCAGGTCCATCCCCAGCCCACGCCATTGCGCCTTGTGCCCGACAATCGCCGCGGCACGCCCGGTGCTGTGGGTGATGGAACCACTGATATGCGCGGGCCAGACCGGCGCGCGGTCCTCTCCGATCGCCGGGATGCAGTCCAGGCCGTCAAGTCGGTGCACGGCGGCGCGAGCGCACAGCCGGCCGGCGAGGAATTCGGCCTGGCGCTTGGCCACCGAGCGCTGGATGCTCGGCGGTGGCGGTACGGCGCTGCGCTGGAAATCACCGGCGGCCAGCAAGGTGGGATCAAAACGGGTGCTGAGAAACACCGTGCCCGGCAGGGGAGCGGGCAGCGGCCAACGGGCGTCGAGTGGGGTGCAGCAAGCGGGTAAGGGCGTCATGGGCGGTATTTTGCCGAGTTGATCGGCTGGAGGATAGCCCGCTGCGGTTCAGGTGAGGTTCAGAGCCTGTTCAGGGGGGGTTCAGGGGCGTCTGCGTACTCTGGGCTCCAACACAAGGGCATACAGCCAAACGCGTATGAGGTAACACCATGACTGCGATCAAAAAGCTGATGTTGGCGTTGACCATGCTCAGTGCCACCGCCGGGGCCCAGGCCACCGATGGTGCCTTTGCCGCATTCGGTCGCGAGAAACCCAAGAAGTCCAGCACGCTGATCCAGCGCGTCAGCTTCGAAGACTCTGGCAGTCAGCCCGCGCCCTGGGGCCAGTCACTGGGCCTCACTGCCTCGCAGTCAGGCTATCGCGTCGGCTATGAACACCTGACCGGTCAGTTCAATGGCATTAAAATGCGCCAGCAAGATTTGCAGGGCCGCTATGATATCCCTCTGTCGGACAGTTGATTTGCTTTGGAGAGCCTTATGAAATTGCTGGTGGTGGAAGATGAGGCGCTGTTGCGTCATCACCTGTTTACCCGCCTGACCGACAGCGGGCATGTGGTCGAGGCCGTGGCCAATGCCGAAGAGGCCCTGTACCAGACCGGCCAATTCAACCATGACCTGGCGATCATCGACCTGGGCCTGCCCGGCATGGGCGGCCTGGACCTGATCCGCCAACTGCGCACCCAGGCCAAGACCTTCCCGATCCTGATCCTCACCGCCCGTGGCAATTGGCAGGATAAGGTCGAAGGCCTGGCGGCCGGCGCCGACGACTATGTGGTCAAGCCATTTCAGTTCGAAGAGCTGGAAGCGCGGATGAACGCCCTGCTGCGCCGCTCCAGCGGCTTTACCCAGTCGACCATCGTTGCCGGGCCCCTGCTGCTGGACCTCAATCGCAAGCAGGCGTCCCTCGACGAACAGCCCCTGGCACTGACCGCCTACGAATACCGCATCCTCGAATACCTGATGCGCCATCACCAGCAAGTGGTGGCCAAGGATCGCTTGATGGAACAGCTTTACCCCGATGACGACGAGCGCGATCCGAACGTCATCGAAGTGCTGGTCGGCCGCCTGCGCCGCAAGCTGGAAGGCCCGGCAGGGTTCAAGCCGATCGACACCGTGCGTGGCCTGGGCTACCTGTTCAATGAGCGCTGCCGTTGATTCGCTCCCTGCGCGTGCGCTTGATGCTGGCGGCCGCCACCCTGGCTGTGTTGTTCATGCTGGGCTTGTTGCCCGCCATGCAGGGGGCGTTCAGCCTGGCATTGCAGGATTCCATCGAACAGCGCCTGGCGTCGGACGTCACCACCCTGATTTCCGCCGCGCGGGTCGAAAACAACCGCCTGCTGATGCCGGCGCAGCTGCCCGACGAACGCTTCAACCTCACGGACAGCCGGTTGCTTGGCTATATCTATGACCGTGAAGGCCACCTGGTGTGGCGCTCGCGGGCGACCAAGGAAGAGAACATCAACTACAAGCCGCGCTATGACGGGCGCGGCAATGAGTTTGCAAGGATTCGCGAGGCCAACGGCCAGGAATTCTTTGTGTATGACGTCGAGGTCAAGCTGCTCGGTGGCAAGAGTGCGGCGTTCAGTATCGTCGCCCTGCAGCCGGTGCGCGAATACCAGTTGACCCTCGAAGGCCTGCGGGAAAACCTCTACCTGGGGTTCGGCGCGGCACTGCTGGTGCTGCTGACCTTGCTGTGGCTGGGCCTGACCTGGGGGCTGCAAGCCCTGCGGCGCTTGAGCCAGGAGCTTGACCAGATCGAAGGCGGCACCCGCGAGAGCCTTTCCGAACAACATCCCCGCGAACTGCTGCGCCTGACGGGCTCCCTCAACCGTTTGCTGCACAGCGAGCGCGAACAACGTGCGCGTTACCGCGACTCCCTCGACGACCTGGCCCACAGCCTGAAAACCCCGCTGGCGGTGCTGCAGGGTGTGAGCGAAGACATGGCCCAGCGTCCCGAAGATCGCGAGCAGGCCTGGGTGCTGCAATCCCAGATCGAGCGCATGAGCCAGCAGATCAGCTATCAGTTGCAGCGCGCCAGTCTGCGCAAAAGCGGCCTGGTGCGCCATCAGGTGCGCCTGGCGCCGGTGCTGCAAAGCCTGTGCGATACCCTGGACAAGGTTTACCGCGACAAGCGTGTCACCGTGGCCTTTGACTTGCCGCAAGAGTGCGACGTGCCCATCGAGAAGGGCGCCTTGTTGGAATTGCTCGGTAATCTGCTGGAAAACGCCTATCGGTTGTGCCTGAGCAAAGTGCGTATCAGCCTGGTGGAAAGCTTGGAAGGCACTGAGCTGTGCATCGAAGACGATGGCCCCGGTGTGCCATCCGACCAACGCGCGCGGATTCTGCAACGGGGTGAGCGGCTGGACCGTCAGCATCCGGGTCAGGGCATCGGGCTGGCGGTGGTCAAGGACATTATCGAAAGCTACGGCGCGCGCCTGACCCTGGGCGACTCACCGTTGGGGGGGGCGGCGTTCAAGATTCACTTTCCTGCGCTCTAGTTTTCCTGCGCTCGGTAAGCCCCTGGCGTCAGCCCCGTCCACTTCTTGAACGCCCGATGAAACGCCGACGGTTCGGAAAATCCCAA
Source organism: Pseudomonas sp. MPB23 (assembly GCF_046605395.1). Lineage (NCBI taxonomy): Bacteria > Pseudomonadati > Pseudomonadota > Gammaproteobacteria > Pseudomonadales > Pseudomonadaceae > Pseudomonas > Pseudomonas sp. MPB23. Next base: position 2,429,461 of record NZ_CP176771.1, read on the forward strand.
CTGCTCGGCGATCTCCTGCAAGGACAGATCCGCACGGCCCAGGTGATAGATGGCGATGTCCCGCCGCAATTCGTCCTTGAGTGCCTGAAAGCTGGTGCCTTCTTCGCGCAAGTGCCGGCGCAGGGTCTGCGGGCTGATATGCAGGTGCTGGGCGACGGCTTCCAGGTCTGGCCAGGGTGTGCGGTCGCGGCTCAATAGACGCCGCAGTTGGCTGCTCAAACTGTCGCCTTCATCCGGCCGTGACAACAAATCGGCGGGGGAGCGCTCCAGGAAGTGTTTGAGGGTTCGTTCATCCTGCAACAGCGGCAGGCTCAGGTACCGGCTGGGAAACACCAGGCTGCTGTGCGGTGCGTCGAATGCGTGAGGGCAGGGAAACAACAGGTCATATTCACCGGCATGAGCCGGCATCGGATAGCTGAACGTGGTCTGGTGCAGCCGAATGCGCTGGCCGATCAGCCAACTGCCGAGCCGGTGCCAGATCACCAGCAGGCATTCGCTGAGGAAGTGATCCGGGTCCCATAACTGCGAGTCGTCCAGACTCAAGCGGGCCATTTCGCCTTCCTTTGTCAGTTGCCAGCGCGGGCCTTGCGGGAACAGGCTATAAAACAGCAGGCCGCGTTCCAGGGCCTTCTCCAGCGTGCGGCAGTGGATCAGCGCGTGGCACATCATGGCGAAAGTGCCGCGCTTGCTCGGGCCGTCGGCAAAGCCCAGGTATTCGTCGTCCAGTCCCACCCAGAGCATTTGCAGCAGCCGGGTAAATTGCTCCGGCGCGATGCGGGCTCGGGGTTCGGTGAGCAACTCCGGTGTGATGCCCACCTGCAGCAGCAGGTCCGAATAATCGTACCCGGCTCGCCGCGCACCGCCGAGGGCTGCTCGGGCATAGTGGCTGGCGATGGTACGTTCGCGCATGGGATGGCCTCGTCCTTGGAGTGGCGGATGGTAGCCACCCCCGGCAGGGGCGACAAGGCGGATATCCGCCAAATTGTAGGACGGGATTGGCCGGCAAGGCGGAAATCCGCCACCCATGCGTTCGCCTCGAAGGGCGCCCTGAATCCCCCGGGCCTGATGTCTAAAGGCCGTTAGGGCTTTTCGGCAAAGTGGCACGGCGTTTGCGATACACAACACAGCGCAGGCCTGGTCCTACAGTTCTCGCAAACAACAAATCCCTCCAGTGCAGGAGGGTTCGCAATTCAAGTGCCGTGGGCAATGGCGGATATTTGCCACGCGGGACGATTGAGGAACTTTGCAATGACGACTCGTCAGCCAATCTACAAATCCCTGTATTTCCAGGTGATCGTTGCAATCGTTATCGGTATTTTGCTCGGTCACTTCTACCCGCAGACCGGTGTGGCCCTCAAGCCACTGGGTGACGGCTTTATCAAGCTGATCAAAATGGTCATCGCCCCGATCATCTTCTGCACCGTTGTCAGCGGTATCGCTGGCATGCAAAACATGAAATCGGTCGGCAAAACCGGCGGCTATGCGCTGCTGTACTTCGAAATCGTTTCCACCATCGCCCTGCTGATCGGCCTGGTCGTGGTGAACGTTGTGCAACCGGGTGCCGGCATGCACATCGACGTGTCCACCCTGGACGCTTCGAAAGTCGCTGCCTACGTGACGGCCGGTAAAGACCAGAGCATCGTCGGCTTTATCCTCAATGTGATCCCGAACACCATCGTCGGCGCCTTCGCCAACGGCGACATCCTGCAAGTGCTGATGTTCTCGGTGATCTTCGGTTTTGCCCTGCATCGCCTCGGTGCCTACGGCAAGCCGGTGCTGGACTTCATCGACCGCTTCGCCCACGTGATGTTCAACATCATCAACATGATCATGAAGCTCGCGCCACTGGGTGCCCTGGGCGCCATGGCGTTCACCATCGGGGCTTACGGCGTAGGTTCCCTGGTGCAGTTGGGCCAGTTGATGATCTGCTTCTACATCACCTGCGTCCTGTTTGTGGTCGTGGTGCTCGGCGCCATCTGCCGCGCACACGGTTTCAGCGTGCTGAAGCTGATCCGCTACATCCGTGAAGAGCTGCTGATCGTTCTGGGTACGTCCTCCTCCGAATCCGCACTGCCACGCATGCTGATCAAGATGGAGCGTCTGGGTGCGAAGAAATCCGTAGTAGGCCTGGTGATCCCGACCGGCTACTCCTTCAACCTCGACGGTACCTCGATCTACCTGACCATGGCGGCCGTGTTCATCGCCCAGGCGACCGACACCCACATGGACATCACCCACCAGATCACTCTGCTTCTGGTGCTGTTGCTGTCCTCCAAAGGTGCTGCTGGCGTGACCGGTAGCGGCTTTATCGTACTGGCGGCAACCCTCTCCGCAGTAGGCCACCTGCCGGTAGCCGGCCTGGCACTGATCCTGGGTATCGACCGCTTCATGTCCGAAGCTCGCGCGCTGACCAACCTGGTGGGTAACGCCGTTGCCACCCTGGTTGTGGCCAAGTGGGTCAAGGAACTGGACACCGACCAGTTGCAAAGTGAGCTGGCCTCCGGTGGTCGCGGTATCTCTGATACCCGTGAAGAAGATGACCTGGGCGTGGCTGAAGGCCCTGCACCTGCTGCTCTCAAGTAAGTCGCTGATGGCGTGACCTGACGCTGACCGCTACCCGCAAACGCCCCGACTGGTTCGGGGCGTTTGCATGTGTGCCCGGCCACTCTTGTGTTGTTTTGATTTACAGTAAGTCATCACTTCATTATTTCGGCGGGCCCTGTATCGATGGTAGGGCCTGTTGTCTTTGCCGATGAAGTTCGCGCCGCTCAAGGCGTTCTGATCGCAGTTATCACGCAGGCATTTTCGCTGGAACACTTGCAGGAGGGTGCATGGACAGTGTTGATTTGAATGTCCTGCGCAGCGTGCTCGAATGGCGCCGTGCCGGGCAGCAAGTGGTGTTGTACAGCGTGGTCCAGACCTGGGGCAGCGCGCCGCGGCCACCGGGCGCCATGTTGGCGCTGAGGGGGGATGGCGTGGTGATCGGCTCGGTGTCGGGTGGTTGCATCGAGGACGACTTGATCGCGCGTCTGCAGGATGGTCGCTTGGCGAAGGATGGACCGCCGGTGCAGTTGATCACCTACGGTGTGACCCGCGATGAGGCGGCGCGATTCGGCCTGCCTTGCGGGGGCACCCTGCGCCTGACTGAAGAACGGGTTGAGGATTGGGCCTGGGTCGCGCAGTTGCTGGCGCGCTGTGAAGCCCATGAAATTGTCGCGCGCGAGCTGGACCTGGCAACAGGTGTGGTGAGCTTGAGCGGGGCGAGCAAGACCGACGTCGTCACGTTTGACGGCGAGCGCCTGCGCGCTATCTACGGGCCGCGCTGGCGCTTGTTGTTGATCGGCGCCGGGCAGTTGTCGCGGTACGTGGCGCAAATGGCGCGCCTGTTGGATTTCGAAGTGTTGATCTGCGACCCGCGCGAAGAGTTCGTCTACGGCTGGGAAGAGCAACATGGCCGTTTTGTGCCCGGCATGCCTGATGAGGCGGTGCTAAATATCCAGACCGACGAACGCACCGCTGTCGTCTGCCTGACCCACGATCCGCGCCTGGATGACATGGCGTTGCTCACGGCCTTGAATTCCAATGCGTTTTACATCGGCGCGCTGGGGTCGAGGGTCAATAGCCAGAAACGGCGCGAAAATCTCGCTGCGCTGGGGTTGTCTGCCGACGCCATTGCGCGTTTGCATGGGCCGATCGGCTTGCATATCGGCAGTCATACGCCCTCTGAGATTGCTTTGTCGCTGCTGGCGGAAATTGTTGCGATCAAAAATGGCGTGGCGCCGATGCAGAAAAAGCCGTTGCAGGTGACGGCGCAGTGAATGTCACGGCGATTGTGCTGGCGGCCGGGCAGGGCAGTCGCTTTCGGATCGAGGCGAGGGCGGATCAAGACAAATTGTTGGCCGATTGCGTCGGCCTGGACGGGGTGACGCGGCCGGTGATCGAGCAGGTGCTGATGAACTTGCCTGGGCGTGTTGTCAATCGCTGGCTGGTGACCGCGCCGGAGCACACGGAGATTATCCGGCTGGCGCAGGCGTATGGTTGCCAGGTCTTGTTGCTGCGCTCGGCAGGTATGGGCGACAGCATTGCCGCGGCGGTTGCGGCCAGTGGTTCAGCGGATGGCTGGTTGGTAGTGTTGGGGGACATGCCGTTTATTCAATCATCGAGCATTGAGCGGGTGATTGAGGCGGCGGCGGTGGATGCTATCAGTGTGCCGGTACACGCGGGTGAATATGGGCACCCGGTGGCGTTTGGTCGTGACTTCGGGCCGCATTTGATGGCGCTCACCGGTGATCGTGGTGCCAAGCCGTTATTTGCCCAGGCATCCGTACGCGAAGTCGACGTCGCGGACCCCGGTATTTTCTGGGATGTGGATGTGCCGCAGTTGTTGCAGTTCCCCTAACCGAGCAGACATAAAAAAGCCCCGCCTGATCGCTCAGGTGGGGCTTTTTAGTGGCTGATGGATCAGACGAGGGGTTTAGGCTCGTGTTCTGCTTCCAGGGCCTTTGGGGTGTGCTCTGCCACTTCTTCAGCGGAACCTGGGGTCTCGTCGACGATAGGGGCAGTGTGCTCAACCGGGGCTGGCGCTGCTGCTGCGGCAGCGGCGGCCGCCGCCTCAGCTTCCTTGCGGCGGCGACGCACTTCGCGTGGATCGTTCGGCGCGCGACCATTTTCGGTCAGGGCGCTGGCCGGCGCTGCTTCAACCACCGGAGCGGCGACTTCGGCAACGACTGGCGCTTCAACCACGGGTGCAGGTTCGGCAACCACGACCGGAGCGGCTTCAACCACTTCGGCCACCGGTGCTGGCGCTTCTTCTACCACAGGGGTAGGCGCTGGCGTTTCAACCGGGGCGACCGGTTCGGCAGTCCACTGGAAGGCGGTCTGTTCTTCGCGAACTTCACGCACTGCCGGGGCGGTTTCTTCGACAACCGGTGCTGGCGCAACGGCTTCAACCACTGGAGCAGGCTCAACGGCAGCCACTTCGACTTCAGGTTCGGCCTCGCGAACCGGTGCCACTTCCACTTCCGGAACCACTGGGGCTTCGATAGGTGTTGTGGCTTCAACCACCGGCGCTTCAACGGCTGGGGTTTCAATAGCCGGTGCTTGTACGGCGGCGGTTTCTTCGACAGCGGCAGTGGCGCGTTCAGCCTGCTCGTGAGCCTGAGCTTCAGCCGGCGCGCTGATGACCGAGCTGGCAACAGCTGCGGTAACGGCCAGGCCGGCAGCCAGTTCGGTGCCAGTTGGCTCGCTGGTAGCGGCTTCTGCGTTCTCGCCGGATTCTTCCGAGCCTTCGATCACATTGCCATTGGCATCACGTTGACGCTCACGACGGTTGCTGCGACGACGCTGGCCACGGGAGCGGCGGCGTGGACGATCGCCTTCGGCGTTGTCCTGGCCGTCTTCCTGCAGTTGCTCCTCGCCAGTCAGCACTTCTTCTTCTTCGCTGGCGGCAGGTGCCTGCTCGGCACGCGGTTGACGCTCTTCACGTGGTGCGCGTGGCTGGCGTTCTTCGCGCGGCTGGCGAGCCGGGCGTTCTTCAGTGGTGGCAACAGCCGCAACGACACCGGTGGCAGCGGCAGCGGCTGGCGCGGCATCCAGCGGTTCGCGCAGCTCACGCACACGTTCTTCACGCTCGCCACGGGGCTTGCGATCTTCGCGCGGAGCACGTGGTGGGCGTGGTGCCCGCTCTTCGCGCGGTGCGCGTTCTTCGCGGGCTACGGTCGTCGGGGTCTCTTCACGGGCTTCGCGAGGCGCACGCTCTTCACGGGGTGCGCGTTCTTCACGCGGGGCACGTTCTTCGCGTGGTTTGCGCTCTTCGTCACGGCGACCGTTGCGGTTACGGCTCTGCTGGCGACCGTTGCGACGCTCTTCGTTACGCGCCGGACGCTCGGTGGCCGGTTTTTCGACCACAACCGGTGCCGCAGGCTCTTCCTTGCTGGCGAACAGGCTGACCAGCGACTTCACCAGGCCTTTGAACAGGCTTGGCTCAGGCATTGCGGCCGGTGGAGCGACTGGAGCCGCGGCTTCAACCGGCACCGGTGCGTTGGCGCGGGCCGGTGCGGTCTTCACCGCCGCTTCCTGGCGAACCAGGGTACGGGTCGCGGCGGCTGGCTGAACTTCTTCCACTTCGGCAGCGGCAGCGGCGATTTCGTAGCTGGACTGGCCGCTGTGGGCTTCCGGGCTGTCATCGCGCAGGCGCTGCACTTCGAAGTGCGGCGTTTCCAGGTGATCGTTCGGCAGAATGACGATACGGGCACGGGTGCGCAGTTCGATCTTGGTGATCGAGTTGCGTTTTTCGTTGAGCAGGAAGGCGGCGACCGGGATCGGCACTTGCGCGCGGACTTCGGCGGTGCGGTCTTTCAGGGCTTCCTCTTCGATCAGGCGCAGGATCGCCAGGGACAGCGACTCAACGTCACGGATGATGCCGGTGCCGTTGCAACGCGGGCAGACAATGCCGCTGCTCTCGCCCAGGGATGGACGCAGGCGCTGACGGGACATTTCCAGCAGGCCGAAGCGCGAGATGCGACCGACTTGTACACGGGCGCGGTCGGCTTCCAGGCATTCGCGGACTTTTTCTTCCACGGCGCGTTGGTTCTTGGCCGGGGTCATGTCGATGAAGTCGATCACGATCAGGCCGCCGATATCACGCAGGCGCAGCTGGCGGGCGATTTCTTCAGCCGCTTCCAGGTTGGTCTGCAGGGCGGTTTCTTCGATGTCGCTACCTTTCGTGGCGCGCGCCGAGTTGATGTCGATGGACACCAGGGCTTCGGTCGGGTCGATCACGATGGAACCGCCGGAAGGCAGTTCGACCACGCGCTGGAAGGCGGTCTCGATCTGGCTTTCGATCTGGAAACGGTTGAACAGCGGAACGCTGTCTTCGTACAGCTTGATCTTGCTGGCGTACTGCGGCATCACCTGGCGGATGAAAGTCAGGGCTTCGTCCTGGGCTTCAACGCTGTCGATCAGCACTTCGCCGATGTCCTGGCGCAGGTAATCGCGGATGGCGCGGATGATCACGTTGCTTTCCTGGTAGATCAGGAACGGCGCGGAACGATCCAGGGACGCTTCTTTGATGGCGGTCCACAGTTGCAGCAGGTAGTCGAGGTCCCACTGCATTTCTTCGCTGCTGCGGCCAAGGCCGGCAGTGCGAACGATCAGGCCCATGTCGGCTGGAGCGACCAGACCGTTCAGCGCTTCACGCAGTTCGTTGCGCTCTTCGCCTTCGATGCGACGGGAAATGCCGCCGGCACGTGGGTTGTTCGGCATCAGGACCAGGTAACGGCCGGCCAGGCTGATGAAGGTGGTCAGGGCCGCACCCTTGTTGCCACGTTCTTCTTTTTCGACCTGAACGATGACTTCCTGGCCTTCGCTCAGGACGTCCTTGATGTTCACGCGGCCTTCGGGGGCTTTCTTGAAGTATTCGCGGGAGATTTCTTTGAGTGGCAGGAAGCCGTGGCGCTCGGAGCCGAAATCGACAAAGGCAGCCTCAAGGCTTGGTTCGATGCGAGTAATACGGCCTTTATAGATGTTGGCCTTCTTTTGCTCGCGTGCACCGGATTCGATATCCAGGTCGTAGAGGCGCTGGCCATCTACCAGTGCAACACGCAACTCTTCGGGTTGAGTTGCGTTAATCAGCATTCTTTTCATGTTGTACCGTCGGTTTCCGGGCTGCCGGAAACGGCGTTCGGCACACACGACTTCTCACGGTCGGTGTCAGGTGCGTCAAGAGTGGTTGGCCACTCCAGTGTCCAGCTAAATCGACCAATTGGGCCGGTGTCGCGACGGACGCGTCCTGCTTGTTAGCGGTGGTGACAAAGGCACCACTTCAACAAAAGCTAAGGTCAGGAGGAGGAATCAACCGGCGACTGTGGACGAGATGAAGCGTCTAAATATAAGCCTAGTGCTACACGGTCCGACGGTTGTGCATCTCCACCCTACACGTATCCCTGATAATTCGGGTGCTGCCGCGCGCAGAATCCGCAGCGGGTTGGCATTTACCGTGTTCTCCAATGGGGAGTCCACGCTCATGGCTAAACAAGACTAAGTGCGGGCGATTGCGCACGCACTCAGCTCTTAACAGGCGTTGTTTCCGAAGCATTCGCCATGGACTGGCTCAAGACTGACTGCACTTTGTGAACTGGCCGTAAATATCGGCACAGAAGGCGAGTATTCACTCTGCTTCCTGCACTCGCTTCAGGCCTCATGTCACCTGCGCTTGTTACAATCTCAAGCCTTCCTAGGTGGCGAAAGCCCCGTAGGACGGCCTCGCGTCCTGATGAATTGCGATGGTCAGGGCCGGCAGTTTGCCGCAAGTCCTCTGTCCAGGCCGCTTTTGGCGGCGTTCGCGACTATAGCAGCAATGATTAAGTGCTTCAATTCCATAAAAAATTGTTATCATCGCCGCCATGACGACTACCGCCCCCCAGACCCCCAGCGTCCAGCTGCTCGAGGTCTCGCCGGAATATGCCGGCCAACGCATCGATAATTTTCTCCTGGCCAGGCTCAAAGGCGTGCCCAAGACCTTGATTTACCGCATTTTGCGTAAAGGCGAAGTGCGCGTGAACAAAGGCCGGATCAAGCCCGAGTACAAGTTGCAGGCGGGCGATATCGTCCGCGTGCCGCCGGTTCGCGTGCCCGAGCGCGATGAGCCTGTGCCGCTGGCCCAGGGTCTGTTGCAGCGCCTTGAAGCGTCGATTGTCTTCGAAGACAGCAAGCTGATCGTGATCAACAAGCCGTGCGGCATTGCGGTTCATGGCGGCAGCGGCCTGAGTTTTGGCGTAATCGAAGCCTTTCGCCAGTTGCGCCCGGATGCCAAGGAGCTGGAGCTGGTTCATCGCCTGGACCGCGACACCTCCGGGCTGCTGATGATCGCCAAAAAGCGCAGCATGTTGCGCCATCTGCACACGGCCTTGCGGGGCGACGGTGTGGACAAGCGCTATATGGCGCTGGTGCGCGGCAACTGGGCCAGTTCGATCAAGAGCGTCCGCGCGCCGTTGCAGAAGAGCAATCTGCGTTCCGGCGAGCGCATGGTCGAAGTGGACGAGGAGGGCAAAGAGGCCCTGACCCTGTTCAAGGTGCTGCGCCGCTTCGGCGACTTCGCCACCCTGGTGGAGGCCAAGCCGGTCACCGGTCGTACTCACCAGATTCGCGTGCATACCCTGCACGCGGGCCATTGCATCGCCGGCGATACCAAGTATGGCGACGAGGATTTCTCCAAGGAGATCCGCGACCTGGGCGGTAAACGCCTGTTCCTGCACGCCTATATGCTCACGGTGCCATTGCCCGATGGTGGCGAATTGAAGCTACAGGCGCCGGTCGATGACATGTGGGCCAAGACCGTGGAGCGCTTGAGTGTCGCACCTTGATTACAAGCTACTGATTTTCGATTGGGACGGTACCCTGGCCAACTCCATTGGTCGGATCGTCGAGTCGATGCATGTGGCGTCAACGCGCTCGGGTTTCGAGTTGTGCAGCGACCTGGCGGTCAAGGGCATCATCGGCCTGGGGTTGCCTGAGGCGATCCGCACCCTGTACCCGCAGATCGGTGGCGATGAGCTGGTGGCATTCCGCAATCATTACGCCGATCACTACATTGCGCTGGAGGCAGAGCCTTCGCCATTGTTTGAAGGCGTGGCGCAATCGCTGGACACCTTCCGCGCCGAGGGTTACCACCTCGCCGTCGCGACCGGCAAGGCGCGTCGCGGTCTGGATCGGGTGCTCAAGGCGCACGGCTGGGAAGATTATTTCGATATCACCCGTGCCGCCGATGAAACTGCCAGCAAGCCCCATCCTCTGATGCTGGAGCAGATCCTGGCGCATTGCGGCGTGTCGCCACGCCAGGCGTTGATGGTGGGCGATGCGTCTTTCGATCTGATGATGGCGCGCAACGCCGGCATGGACAGCGTGGCGGTGAGCTACGGTGCCCAGTCTGGCGAGGCTTTGCAACAATATGAGCCCAGGCTGACGATCGATCGGTTTTCTGAATTGCAGGCCTGGCTTGGCCGGGCTCAATAAGTCTTTGCTGGGGTTGATGGCATGAGTGACGAGTGGAAAGCGCCTGAGAAGGCTGAGAGCGGTGATGACAAGAGCTGGAAGTTGCTGGAGAAAACCCTCCTGGCCAGCGTCCAGGAGCAGCGTCGTTCGCGGCGCTGGGGAATTTTCTTCAAGTTGCTGACCTTCACCTACCTGATAGCCATGCTGGCGCTGTTCAGCCCGCTGATGGACATCGAGAAAAGCGCGACCCGTGGCGCCAACTACACCGCCCTGATCGAAGTGCGCGGTGTGATTGCCGACAAGGAGTCCGCCAGCGCCGACAACATCGTCACCAGCCTGCGCGCCGCGTTTGAAGATCCCAAGGTCAAGGGTGTGATTCTGCGCATCAACAGTCCGGGCGGCAGTCCGGTGCAGTCGGGCTACGTGTATGACGAGATTCGCCGTTTGCGCAGCCTGCATCCGGATATCAAGCTGTACGCGGTGATTTCCGATCTGGGGGCCTCCGGTGCCTATTACATTGCCAGTGCTGCCGACCAGATCTATGCCGACAAGGCCAGTCTGGTCGGTTCCATTGGTGTCACGGCAGCCGGTTACGGGTTTGTCGGCGCCATGGAGAAGCTGGGTGTTGAGCGTCGTACCTACACCTCGGGCGAGCACAAATCGTTTCTCGACCCGTTCCAGCCGCAAAAAGCCGATGAAACCGAGTTCTGGCAGAGCGTGCTGGACACCACTCATCGTCAGTTCATTGCCAGTGTGAAGCAGGGGCGCGGAGATCGTCTCAAGGATAAGGAGCACCCAGAACTGTTCTCCGGGCTGGTGTGGTCGGGCGAGCAGGCTTTGCCGTTGGGCTTGGTCGATGGACTGGGCAGTGCCAGTTCGGTGGCGCGGGACGTGATTGGTGAGAAGGAGTTGGTGGATTTCACCGTTGAGGAGTCGCCGTTCGACCGCTTCTCCAAGAAGCTCGGCGCCAGTGTGGCGGAGAAGTTGGCCTTGTACATGGGGTTTCAGGGCCCGACCCTGCGCTGATATCTCAAGGTCGGTGTAGATAAATGTGGTGTTTTTAAGGGATTTGTACGCCTTCGGCCAGCAGCATATCCACCAGGCGAATCAGAGGTAAGCCGACAAGGCTGGTCGCGTCCGGGCCTTCGGTGCTTTGAAACAGGCTCACGCCCAGCCCTTCGGCCTTGAAACTGCCCGCGCAATCATAGGGTTGCTCGATTCGCAGGTAGCGCTCGACCCGCTCCGCGTCCAGCTCGCGCATGTGCACGGTGAACGGCACGCAGTCGACCTGGCAGTGTCCAGTCTCGCTGTTCAGTAGCGCCAGCCCGGTGAGGAAGCTGACACGCTTGCCGCTGGCCGCCAGCAGTTGTTCGCGGGCGTTCTCGAAGGTGTGGGGCTTGCCGATGATCCGGCCTTCGAGTGCTGCGACCTGATCGGAGCCGATAATCAAATGGCCTGGATGGCGGGCGGCGAGGGCGCGGGCTTTCTGTTCGGCCAGGCGTTTGACCAGCTCCACGGCCGACTCATTTGCGCGGTGGCTCTCGTCGATATCCGGCGAGTTGCAGACAAATGGCAGGTGCAGGCGGCTGAGCAATTCCCGGCGATAAACCGAGCTGGATGCGAGTAATAAAGGCAGCATGGGCGTCTCCTCAAGGCAGTCGCGAATTCTAGCGGGGCGACCGGCTGACGCACAGGGCTGAATTTCCTTTGACATGGCTGGGGGCATCCCTATAATGCTGCGCCTATGTTGAATGACCCGATTCCACCTCACGTTGACCCGCGCAAATTGGCTGATCGTGGCACTTCCCTTCAAGGTGAGTTGCTGCTGGCCGATTTGGAGAGACTCTGCGACCCGCTTTCCGACACTGTCGGTACGGTCCAGGCCAAATTAGTTTTTGAACGAGATGAACGTAAATCTGTGGTTATCCACAGCGTTATCGACACCGAAGTCAAAATGGTTTGCCAGCGTTGTCTTGAGCTGGTCACCCTGCCGATCCACAGCGAATGCAGTTATGTTGTGGTGAAGGAGGGTGCGAATACCCAGTCGTTGCCGAAAGGTTATGACGTGCTGGAACTGGGCGAAGATCCTTTGGATCTGCATGCACTGATCGAGGAGGAGCTTCTGCTTGCCTTGCCCATTGTGCCTGCTCATCATCCGGAAGAATGCCAGCAGCCGGCGGGTCTCGATGACGAGCCCGAACCGAGCGAGGACGAGGTAACGCGGTCCAACCCGTTCAGTGTATTGGCGCAGTTAAAGCGTGACCCAAACGTTTAGGAGTTAATCAATTATGGCTGTTCAGCAGAACAAAAAATCCCGCTCCGCCCGTGACATGCGCCGTTCGCACGACGCTCTCGAGGCTAGCACCCTGTCCGTGGAAAAGACCACTGGTGAAGTTCACCTGCGTCACCACGTATCGCCAGAAGGCGTATACCGTGGCCGTAAAGTGATCGACAAGGGCGCTGACGAGTAATCACTTGTCTGCCCAAGTCATCGCGATTGACGCAATGGGCGGGGACTTCGGTCCCCGCAGCATTGTTCAGGCCTGTATTGCCAGCCTGATTGCCACTCCCTCGCTGCACCTGACCCTTGTCGGTCAACCCTCTCTTCTTGACGAACTGATTGCCAGCCATCCGGTGGTGGATCGCGCGCGCCTGACGATTACGCCGGCCAGCGAAACCATCGGCATGGATGAAAAGCCGGCGGTCGCCCTGCGTGGCAAGCCCGACTCGTCAATGCGGGTGGCCCTTGAGTTGTTGCGCGATGGCAAGGTGCAAGCCTGTGTCAGTGCCGGCAATACGGGCGCCTTGATGGCGTTGTCCCGGCATGTGCTCAAGACCCTGCCGGGGATTGACCGGCCGGCGATGGTGGCGGCGATTCCGACGCAGAAAGGCTATTGCCAGTTGCTGGACCTGGGCGCAAACGTCGATTGCAGCGCCGAGAACCTGTTCCAGTTCGCCGTAATGGGCTCGGTGGCCGCCGAAGCGCTAGGTGTTGCCCGGCCGCGGGTGGCCTTGTTGAATATCGGCACTGAAGACATCAAGGGCAACCAGCAGGTCAAGCTCGCCGCGACCCTATTGCAGGGCGCGCGGGGCTTGAACTACATCGGCTTTGTCGAAGGTGACGGCCTGTATCGTGGCGAAGCCGATGTGGTGGTGTGCGACGGGTTTGTCGGCAACATCCTGCTCAAGTCCAGTGAAGGCCTGGCGACCATGATTGCCATGCGTATCGAGGCCTTGTTCAAGCGCAACCTAGCCTCGCGCCTGGTGGGTGCCCTGGCGCTGCCGCTGATGCGGCGCTTGCAGGCCGACCTGGCGCCAGCGCGGCATAACGGTGCGAGTTTTCTCGGCCTGCAGGGCATTGTGGTCAAGAGTCATGGTTCGGCGGGTGTCGAGGGCTTCCAAAGTGCGATTGCACGGGCGGTGATCGAGATCCAGGAGAACCTGCCGCAACGCTTGCACGGCCGTCTTGAGGATCTGTTGCCTTAGGCGAATCGGCCCGGGAATGCTTAAATGTGACCGGCCAGTTCAATTGACCATCCAATCTGTCAGTTTCGTGTGCTCCCATCGTAGGGGCGACTATTTCCGACGACCAGATCATTAGGGGCTTGTTACATGTCTACATCCCTCGCATTCGTCTTTCCAGGGCAGGGTTCGCAGTCCCTCGGCATGTTGGCCGAGCTGGGCGCGCAACATCCGCTGATCCTGGAAACCTTCAAGGAAGCTTCCGAGGCCCTGGGTTACGACCTGTGGGCACTGACCCAGCAGGGGCCGGAAGAGCAACTCAATCAAACCGATAAAACCCAACCGGCCATCCTGACCGCTTCGATCGCCCTGTGGCGCTTGTGGCTGGCGCAAGGTGGTGCGCGTCCGGCATTCGTTGCCGGTCACAGCCTGGGTGAATACAGTGCCCTGGTTGCAGCGGGCAGTCTGACTCTCGCTGAAGCGGTCAAGCTGGTCGAGCGTCGTGGCCAACTGATGCAGGAAGCCGTTCCGGCCGGGCAGGGCGGCATGGCCGCTATTCTGGGGCTGGACGATGCCGTCGTGATCAAAGCCTGTGCCGAAGCGGCCCAGGGCGAAGTGGTCAGCGCGGTGAACTTCAACTCCCCTGGCCAGGTGGTGATCGCCGGTGCCAAGGCCGCTGTCGAGCGCGCCATCGAGGGCTGCAAGGCACTTGGTGCCAAGCGTGCCTTGCCGTTGCCGGTGAGCGTGCCGTCTCACTGTGAGTTGATGCGCCCAGCGGCTGAGCGTTTTGCCGAGTCCATCGCGGCCATCAACTGGCAGGCGCCGCAGATCCCGCTGGTGCAGAACGTCAGCGCGGCTGTGGCCGCCGACCTCGAGACCCTCAAGCGCGACCTGCTGGAGCAACTCTACAAGCCGGTGCGCTGGGTTGAATCGGTCCAGACCCTGGCCGCCAATGGTGCCACCGAGCTGGTCGAGTGCGGTCCGGGCAAAGTCCTGGCCGGCCTGAACAAGCGGTGCGCCGACGGCGTGTCGACTGCCAACCTCAATACCCCTGAAGCCTTTGCTGCCGCGCTGGCGGCACAGGCCTGAGAACTTAGGAGAAGCCTGCATGAGTCTGCAAGGTAAAGTTGCACTGGTTACCGGCGCGAGCCGTGGCATTGGCCAGGCGATCGCCCTGGAGCTGGGTCGTCAGGGCGCCGTTGTGATCGGCACCGCCACTTCCGCCTCGGGTGCCGAGCGTATCGCCGCGACCTTGAAGGAAAACGGCGTGCAGGGCACCGGCCTTGAGCTGAATGTCACCAGCGATGAGTCCGTGGCGGCCGTACTGGCCGAAATCACCGCACAGTTCGGCGCGCCGGCAATTCTGGTCAATAATGCCGGTATCACCCGCGATAATCTGATGATGCGGATGAAAGACGACGAGTGGCATGACGTCGTCGACACCAACTTGAACAGTCTGTTTCGCCTGTCCAAGGGGGTTTTGCGCGGGATGACCAAGGCGCGTTGGGGCCGAATTATCAATATTGGCTCCGTAGTGGGTGCCATGGGCAACGCAGGCCAAGTAAACTACGCAGCCGCCAAGGCCGGTCTGGAAGGTTTCAGCCGTGCACTGGCGCGTGAAGTCGGCTCGCGGTCGATTACGGTCAACTCGGTAGCCCCAGGGTTCATCGATACCGATATGACCCGCGAACTGCCGGAAGCACAGCGTGAAGCCTTGCTGACGCAGATTCCGCTGGGTCGTCTGGGCCAGGCTCAAGAGATCGCGAATGTGGTCACTTTCCTGGCATCCGACGGTGCGGCATACGTGACTGGGGCTACAATCCCGGTTAACGGCGGGATGTACATGAGTTAAATTGTGACGGATCGCTTCAAAAAAATGTCATACGAGCTGTCTAAAATCCGTTATAAAGCTGCAACTTAATTTATAGGCAGGTGACGGACCGGGTACAGGGTGAAGCTTTCAGTTGAAAAGCTGAAATGGCTTTCTATACACTTACCCACTGGCCAGCTGCCTGAATTTGTCCATTAGGAGTTAAACAAGGTATGAGCACCATCGAAGAGCGCGTCAAGAAAATCGTCGCCGAGCAACTGGGCGTTAAAGAAGAAGAAGTGACCAACACTGCTTCCTTCGTAGAAGACCTGGGTGCCGATTCCCTTGACACCGTTGAGCTGGTGATGGCTCTGGAAGAGGAATTCGAGACCGAAATCCCGGACGAAGAAGCTGAAAAAATCACTACTGTTCAAGCTGCTATCGACTACGTTACTGCCCACCAGGCGTAATAGTTTGTAGTCGTCGCTTGCTGTTAGGGAAAAACCGCACTGCTGTAACGGCGTGCGGTTTTTTCTTTAAGCTCTGATGAAAAGTCAGTTCAGATGCAAAGTGTCGTCATCAAGAAAAGGAGAGTGCTGTGTCGCGTAGACGCGTCGTAGTCACCGGTATGGGTATGTTGTCGCCACTGGGTACGGATGTGCCGAGCAGTTGGCAGGGCATTCTGGCTGGCCGCAGTGGTATTGGTCTGATCGAACACACGGACCTTTCTGCCTATTCCACCCGTTTTGGCGGCTCGGTAAAGGGCTTCAACGTCGAGGAGTACCTCTCGGTCAAAGAGTCCCGCAAACTTGATCTGTTCATTCAGTACGGCCTGGCAGCCGGTTTTCAGGCGGTGCGTAATGCCGGCCTGGAAGTCACCGATGCCAACCGTGAACGCATCGGCGTGGCCATGGGTTCGGGTATTGGCGGTTTGACCAATATCGAAGAAACCAGCCGCACGCTGCATGAGTCTGGCCCCCGTCGAATTTCACCGTTCTTCGTACCGGGCTCGATCATCAATATGATTTCCGGTTTCCTGTCCATCCATCTGGGTGCACAGGGACCTAACTACGCCATTGCCACGGCGTGCACCACGGGCACCCACTGCATCGGCATGGCTGCACGCAACATCGCCTACGACGAAGCTGACGTGATGATCGCCGGTGGCGCCGAGATGGCTGCCTGCGGCCTGGGCATGGGCGGCTTCGGCGCGTCCCGTGCACTGTCGACGCGCAACGACGAGCCGACCCGCGCCAGCCGTCCCTGGGACAAGGGCCGTGACGGTTTCGTGTTGTCCGACGGCGCCGGTGCCCTGGTACTTGAAGAATTGGAGCACGCCAAGGCGCGCGGTGCCACGATCTATGCCGAACTGATCGGTTTTGGCATGAGTGGCGACGCCTATCACATGACCTCGCCACCGTCCGACGGTGCCGGCGCCGCGCGTTGCATCACCAATGCGCTGCGCGATGCCAAGGTCAATCCGGACCAGGTGCAATACATCAACGCCCACGGCACCTCAACCATGACCGGCGATCTGGCGGAAGCCGAAGCCATCAGGTCGGTGTTTGGTGATCACGCATACAAGCTGGCGGTCAGCTCCACCAAGTCCATGACCGGCCACCTGTTGGGTGCGGCGGGCGCGGTGGAGGCGATCTTCAGCGTGCTGGCCATCAACGATCAGGTCGCTCCGCCGACCATCAACCTGGATGAGCCGGACGAGGGCTGCGACCTGAACTTCGTGCCTCACGAAGCGCAGCCCATGCCGATCGATGTGGTGATCTCCAACTCGTTCGGGTTTGGGGGCACCAACGGTTCCCTGGTGTTCCGCCGGTTCGCTGAGTGATGCTCAGCTGGGCCGACGGTCAGCCAGCGGACAATGTGCCCCTGAAAGACCGTGGCCTGGCGTATGGCGATGGGTTGTTCGAGACCATTGCCGTCAAGGCCGGGCAGCCGGTGCTGCTCGATCGTCATCTGCAGCGTTTGGAGGAGGGGTGCAGGCGCCTCGCCTTGGTTGCGGATCACGCGCTGGTTCGCCGCGAAGTGCTGGCATATGCCGCTGCTCTCGGCGACGGTGTCCTCAAGTTGATCCTTACTCGTGGCGACAGCCTGCGCGGCTACGGGATCAACCCCGGCGCACCAGTGCGCCGTATCTTGCAGGGCAGTCTGCCTGCTACTTATCCCCAAGCCCATGGAACCGACGGCATTCGCCTGTTTCCGTGTGCCACCCGCTTGGCCGAGCAACCTTTGCTGGCTGGTCTCAAGCATCTCAACCGCCTGGAGCAGGTAATCGCCCGTGCCGAATGGCAAGACGCCGAGCATGCCGAAGGTTTGATGCTGGATATGTCCGGCCGTGTCATCGAAGGCGTATTCAGCAACCTGTTCTTGGTACGTAACGGCTTGTTACTAACTGCCGATCTGCATCGTTGCGGCGTGGCGGGGGTCATGCGTGCCGAGGTTCTGGCCCAGGCGCAAACCCTGGGCGTCCCGGTGGCTGTGGCCGACGTCAGCCTGGAGCAGTTGCGCCAGGCTGACGAAGTCTTTATGTGCAACAGCGTGTATGGCATTTGGCCGGTGCGTGGATGCGCTGCGATGAGCTGGTCGGTTGGGCCGCTCACCCGTAAACTGCAGGGCATTGTTCGCGCGCTATTGGATGTTTGAGTTGATACGAAAACTGGTTGTACTGCTGCTGGTCGGTGTGTTCTCGGCGGCTTTGCTGTTGGGCTTTTGTGCCTGGAAGTTAGATTCTGCGTTGAAGCAGCCCTTGAATGTGACCGAGGAGCAGTTGCTCGATGTACCGGCGGGGGCAACCCCTACCGGCACGTTCAATCGCCTGGAAGCCGACGGTGTGCTCGACGGTGCCTTTTGGTTGCGCCTGTACTGGCGCTTCAATCTCGACGGTCAGCCGTTGCACAGCGGTGAATACCGCATGACCCCCGGCATGACCGCCCAAGGCCTGATCGGCCTATGGCAGCGCGGCGAAGTGGTTCAATACAGCCTCACTCTGGTAGAGGGTTGGAATTTTCGCCAGGTACGCCAGGCCTTGGCCAAGCACGAAAAAATCGTACAGAACCTCGCGGGCCTGAGTGACAGCGAAGTCATGGACAAGCTTGGTCACCCCGGCGTGTTCCCCGAGGGACGGTTCTTCCCGGATACCTACCGTTTCGTGCGTGGCATGACCGATGTCGAGTTCCTGAAAAAAGCCTACAACCGCCTGGACGATGTACTCGCCCAGGAGTGGAACAAGCGCGCTGCCGATGCGCCGTATACCGACCCCTATCAAGCGCTGATCATGGCTTCCCTGGTGGAGAAAGAGACCGGTGTGCCGGAGGAGCGCGGGCAGATCGCCGGGGTGTTCGTGCGCCGCATGAAGATCGGCATGCTGCTGCAGACCGATCCGACGGTGATCTATGGTCTGGGAGAGCGCTACAACGGCAAGTTGACCCGCGCGCATCTCAAGGAGGCCAATCCGTACAACACCTACATGGTTGCCGGGTTGCCGCCGACGCCCATCGCCATGGTCGGTCGCGAGGCGATCCATGCCGCGTTGAACCCGGTGCCGGGCAGCAGCCTGTATTTCGTTGCCCGTGGCGATGGCAGCCATATTTTCTCCGATGACCTGAATGCACATAATGCCGCCGTGCGTGAGTTCCAGCTCAAGCGCCGTGCCGATTACCGCTCAAGCCCCGCGCCAGTGGTGAAGCCGTCGCAGGACGCAACGCCGCCGGCTGACGTGCCTGCTGAAACGCCGCTCGTGCCTGTGCCGGATACCGCCGCACCGCAAAGCCCGCAATGACTCTGACTAAGGACTGCCTGTGACTGGCTTGTTTATTACCCTGGAAGGCCCCGAAGGCGCCGGCAAAAGCACCAACCGCGATTACCTGGCCGAACGCTTGCGCGCCGAGGGTATCGAGGTGGTGTTGACCCGCGAGCCCGGCGGTACACCGCTGGCCGAGCGCATCCGCGAGGTATTGCTGGCCCCGGGTGAAGAGCAGATGAATCCGGATACCGAGCTCTTGCTGGTGTTTGCGGCCCGTGCCCAGCACCTGGCCGAAGTGATTCGCCCAGCCCTGGCACGGGGTGCCGTGGTGATTTGCGACCGTTTTACCAACAACTTGTTTTTTAAGGCCTGCCGATGTAAACAGGTGGGCTGAACCATCATATTGTCGGCTTAGATCACGTCAGGCCCGTTTTCAATGGGCTCTCGCTGAAAATACTCTCACCCGCAGACTCTTTATAGCCTACGCGTTGTCAGATTGTAAACCAACGTCAATTTGACGCATTTTCCGTCCAAATGTAAACAGAGAAGCGGCCTTCGACCGCTTTTAAGTATTCCGTCGCTCCTTTGAAGGGGCGACGGTGGCCTGAAAGCCAGCAGAACCGGGCTTTTCGTTGTTTACATTAGCTTTAGAACTCCAGATCTAGGGAGATACGTCCTGGCATCCCGCGCTCGTCAGGAACGGGTGACGCAGTGTGTTCTTAGAGATGAGAAGGAGATCGCCGGATGTAAAACCACCAGTAACGTTGCTAGGCGCGCTCTGATCCACGTGATCGCTGGCGCATAGGCAGACTAGCTATACACAGCTTTTCACTGTCACAGCGCTTCACAGTGCCCCTGGCGCCTGCATAAGGCGGGCGATCTACGAGAAGGGAAATAGAACTTAACTGATTACGCTTTAGCTTGGCGGATCTCTATAGCAGATGCAGCGTCCTGCCAAATCTGCTCTCGGCAAATCATATCGCTTGTGATGGCGGCTTCAAGTTAAGTAATTGGTGGTACACATTTATAGCGGTGTCATTGACGTAGCGTATTTCCTCGTAATACCAAGCTGTTGCCTTTGGCATATGCATAATTTTACGACGGAGGTTTCGAGGTCGGCCTATTTCAAAACCTTTGTACTCCAGATTTCTAACGTACTTTTCATATTCGGAACAAAGTTTAGGGAAGTCGTCAGAAGCTGTATAAATCACGATAAATATGGGGCTAGTACCCGTAGAGTTATATCCGCATACCTTATCTAGGTGCTTCTTGATTACGGTTCGATCAATCTTATCGCCTAATCGAAAAGCCTCAATCACGGACACAAGATTTCCATTGCCGTCCTGAATCCATCCGTCAGTTTCACCAACTTGCTGGCCTGAAGCTGACCAGCCCATCCGTGATTGATCATGAACTGTCCATCCAACAAAGTTCATACGTTGCTTAATCAACGATACTAGCCAGTCATTGATCATGTCTTCATCATCCAGCGGTATTACGGAAGATCCGGCATCAGCTTTCTTCCGAAGTAGATTTCCATTTCGTAGCAAGAGCTCATTTCCTACCTGCTCTATTATCTGAAGGAGATAGGTGTCAATCGAATTATTAGGCTCCATCAATATCTGGCTTTGGTCGTTAGCGTTCAGGGCGCGAATTCTCAGCCAGCTAGTTCTAAGGTCAGTTTGTACTGAATTGATCGTAGGGCCTTGGGAAGAAGTGAGCTGAGGCAAGTAATTAGTCTGTTGAGACAGGAGGCTCGATTCGATGATCGATAATTCGTCTATCGCAAAAGGTGGGAGCACGGTCTCATCTGAACGAAGAGTTTGAATGTAACTGAGTGCCTCATGCCGGCGACCCGATCTCGATAAATACTCGGCGCGTTCGGCAGCGAACTGATAGCTATTTCGCTGTCGGGTTGTAGCCATGCCCCAGAACTCGCCGAATTCATTGAGGTGCCTGGTTTTCAAGCAAAGCTGAAGTATGCTGCGTAATTCTTCATCTGGAAGTTCGGACTTTTTTAAATCAGGGCCAGACGTCTTGAAAATAGACGCCCATGTCTTGAAATGCCCTCTAAGCTGTTTGGAAGACTCAGGGGAGGCTGGGGCAGATAAGGCGCTCTTGATAAGGCCTGTGGCATGTTGTAGGGTTGGTGCGGCTTTGACCAGCTGAGCAAACTGTCTAATAGATGTATCGCTATCGATCGTTATGTTGAGACTTGCAATGAGATAGTTTTTAAATTCATTGACTGATCTTACGACCTCCTTGGAGTCGTTTGCTGTCTTGAAGTTACGGATTAGTTCGCGCTTTTCCTTGATGTCGGGCTCTGCGTTGTCAAATATACTTTTCAGTTCTACTTTGTCGGTTAATTCTTCAATCTTGTTTTTATGTGTTTTATGTGCGGAGTTTCTAATGGAATTTAGGAAGTGTTTGGCAATGTCAATATGACCGTTGTTGGCAGCCTTGAGAACAATCTCAAAGATTTCTGGAATCCAGTTCGGTGAATCTTGCTCTATATCCCGACCCTTGATGATGGATTCAATCTGCTCCTTTCGCTGCTCTGGGATTGTTTTCTCCAAAAGCGTGAATAGTGCGCTCAAAGGAGTAATTGCAGGGGCAAGTACGGTAAGAAGATCATAAAATTGATCATCGTTAAACTCGTTTACGGCTTCGCAAAATGTCGGCCAAAGACGAATGGGGCTGTAATCAGAGTTGTCATTGGAGTAGTTTAAAGCGCCAGAATAATGGTCATGTGCGAAACCAAACCGTCTTGTGAGAGAGATGAGTTCTGAGCTAATGTCATTTCTTGTTTGACTGTCTCGGGCTACGGTGAAGAGCTGAAGTAGAACCCGCAGATGTAGTCTCACTGCTGAGTTCAGGTTGCTCGATCTTTCCGCCGATAGGTTTTTTTCTCGATCATCGCAAGTTTCTAGGGCGAATATCCACTTGGCTCGTTGCCCTTTTGTCAAGCATTCATGGAGTTGGCCCCAAGGTAGTTCGTCAACCGCTAATGGGTCATCTCCACCATACCATCGACCATCAAGTCTCTCTTTTAGGGTATTCAAATAGCTTGAAATGAGTACCTCGCAGAGTTTTTTCAAAGGGCGGTTGCAGAAGCTGAGTGCAACACGGTTATTGATTTGAAGCTGGAGCATGATGCCGCATAGCCATGGCTTCCTGCATCACCTCGCCCATGACTTCGATCGGGCACTTGAAATCGAAGCGTTTACGGGGGCGCATATTCAGCTCCAAGGCGATGGCATTCAATTGCTCTTGACTGTGTACCGACAAGTCAGTCCCCTTGGGCAGGTACTGGCGGATCAGGCCGTTGATGTTTTCGTTGCTACCGCGCTGCCAGGGGCTGTGCGGGTCGCAGAAGTAAATAGCGACCCCTGTCTGCTGGGTGATTTCAGCATGCCGCGCCATCTCCCGGCCCTGGTCGTAGGTCATGCTCTTGCGCATCGCCAGCGGCATGCTGTTGAGCGCTGCACTGAAGCCCTCCATCGCCGAGGTCGCCGTTGCGTCGTTCATCTTCATCAGCATCAGGTAGCCACTGGTGCGCTCCACCAACGTGCCTACCGACGAGGCGTTGGCCTTACCCTTGATCAGGTCGCCCTCCCAATGCCCCGGCATCAGCCGGTCTTCGATCTCTGGCGGGCGAACATGAATGCTGACCATCTCAGGGATCTGGCCGCGCCGATCCACGCCACCAGAGCGCGGCCGGCGCGTCGTCTTGCCTTGGCGCAGGCAGACGATCAGCTCCTTGCGCAACTCGCCGACCGGCAAGGCATAGATCGCGTTATAGATCGTCTCACGACAGACGTAGGCATCTCTGAGGTTGGGTATGGTCATGCTGCGCAGCTTGCCGGCAATCTGCTCGGGAGACAAACGCTTACGCAGCATGTGGGCCACCAGTTCGAAGCGCTCGCTGCCCGGCACAAGCTTGCGCTTGGGGCGACAAACCTGGCGCCGAATGTTCATCTGTTGCTGGGCGCAGCGGGCCGAGTAAGCACCACTACTGCCTCGATTGCGCTTCAGCTCTCGGCTGATGGTCGAGGGCGACCTGTCAATCAGGCGAGCAATGCCGCGCAGGCTGAAGCCTTGAGCTTGACTGAGTTGAATGATGGCGCGCTCTTCGACGCTGAGTTCGGAATAGGACATAGGGGCAGCACCGTACCGGAAAGGTCAGGTGTTGCACTCAGTTTTCGCGGCCGCCAAGCCTCATTGCTTTCTAAGTTTGGATTGGTCTGGGTTAGTTCAATTGCCCAGAATGCTATGATCCACTCTCCTAGAGGAATAGGCTCAAACGCCTTTCGGTTCAATGTGGCGCGTTGCTCGATAATAACCGCTAGAAGCGGGAGATGGTTTTCAATTAAATTATGCTTATCGCCATGCGGTGCTAGGTAGCTTATCGAGGTGATAGCGTTTCGTAGACTTGACAGGCGGGTGTCTGCGATTACTTGTGTGCGAGAACTTCGGGTGATCTCGTGATCGGCGAACCATGCGACCATTTCGCAGATCGAATCAATCGCAGAATGTATGTCTGTGTACTCGAAATGATCCTCGTAAGCCAGGCAATAGATTTCAAGTCCTTGACTCCACACTAAATCTTGCCATATGCGTTCGTATGCAACTTTATCGGAGATAGGACGCCCGACTCTGGAAATATTTTTGTACAGGCCAATTAACCCTATATGATTTGTTGGCCTATGAGAAAGTAGGAAGCACAGGTACGCAGCGTCATGTACATGGGTGAACAAAAGATTTATTAGTTTTGGGGAAGTAGAGGAAATATCAATCAATTTTTTGGTGAGAGGAAAACTAGAATGGCGCGAGTAGATGTTTCTCTCGTGCTTTATAATCAGCCAAACTAGACTGTCGGATACGCGATCCCGATCATGAAAGCCATCCTCGATGGCCTTCCTCGAACCACGTGATTTTTTCGAGTAAAGTATTCTTTGGCTTGCGCACCAAGTTATTTATCACGTCAGCTAGCGGACTTAAGTTTAGTGAGTCGTTATACACGATTTCAGTGGTGGCACTGGCTGTTTGTATCTGTGTCAACGATTCAACGCGGTTGTAGTCGATCGCAATTTCGGCAGCGCAGCCTTCCCAATCTGCACGCAGGCTTTCATCGGTAATTATGTAGTTGAGCGCGCACTCAAGAAATTCGTCTAAATCTACGTGATTGTCGAAGTCAATTTCGAAGACGTACGGCCGGTCAGCCGCCATGCGCATCCTAGTCGTGTACTCTTCAAAGGCTTCTTTAATCTCCGTAATTTCGGTACGTAGCCTCTTCCATACGAAGGTGCCAACGCCGAAGATATCATCATCGCTGATTGAAAGCGTTACGTGATCTTCCGTCAAGGTTAGGTGTGGCTGCAGCAGTACAAGCTGGTCGCGGGTTATTTTGCTTTTAGAAATCCTTAAATGAGGAGCTTCCAGTTCTCCGCCGCGATAAGACACATCGTAAAGAAGGTCGTGAGCGTGTAGTTGGTTGCGCAGTTTTGCGGGCATTTCCGGTGACGTTGTGACGGTACGCTGAACACACAGATTGTTATGTGGGAAACTGATCATCCTAACCTCCTCTAGATCTTTGATGCTGACGGGATAAGCTAGGCAGTAATTGCCACTATCAACGGCTGGCCAAGGTTGCCTGTCCTCGATCAACCCTTTGACTACCTTTCGTGTTAACAGCCGAGGGTAGATAGTCGCTCTGCAGATTAAGTCCGCTAACAATTCATGTATTCGGTTTGGCCGCACTTGCGACGTTACTGCATGGTGATCCTTATAAAGTGTAAGCTTTTTTTCCAAGTCTTTGATTAGCTCGTACGCACTCATCTACTTCCACACTCCATTGTTTTGTCACGTCACCGGCGCCCGCGCCGAGCTTACTGATGGAGCTTATACCGTCGCACTGGATTTCGTTTTGACAACTCAGGCCATGATTTCGGTTTTTCCGGCTGTCGAATGTCGCTATGTCCGAATAGGTGCTTGTAAGCTCAAGTGTCGTTAGCAGGATCATTGGCCACCCACAGCCGGTCAACGGTCGTCCAAGAACAGCCAAGCTCCCGCGCTGTCTGGGCACGACTGTAGCCCTGAGCTTTCAATCGCTGAACCTGATCCTTCCTCTCCCGAGCTTCTGCCACAACTGGCGCTTCGAGCTTCTGAGGTTCTGCAGGAAGAACGGTATCCGCCAATCCTAGTGCTTCCATTTCAGCGATGGCTGAAAGCATCACCTCGCGAGGAGTCTGGTGTTGACTGGCTGCGATGACTAATCCGAAGAAAGTTGCAGCATTCACCTGTAGGGCGTCAGCTAGGGCTTTCGTGGAGTCCACGGTGGCTGTGGTTTTCGAAGCCTCAAGGTTGCTGACAAACGACTGGGCAACCTCGCTGGCGATCGCGTACTGGTGCAACCCTTTGGATGTGCGTAGTAATTGGAGTACGGCTGCGTAAGGGCGGCGCAGTGACATCTTGGCGACTCTTCAAAAAGAGACGGTATGCCGCGTTTGCCAATCAACATACAAATATATATAGTGATTCGTGTGTTGATTTTGCTGATTTTCCGGCTTGCCGCACCGCGATGCCGACCTCGTCACTGTCAATTGATGCATAACCATGATGGAGCGTTAGCTTGACCGGCCCAGTCCATAGTGACCTTCTTCTGGAAGACAGTGATCTCCGACAGGGCTCTTCAGCTTCAGTGGAAGAGATCGTTGCAACGCTAGCTCTGCGTGTGCCACCCAAGGCTTATTGCCTGGTGGAGGAGTGGACAATCTTTCGAGCCGATCTCACGCCTGCAGAGCTCATGCGTGTTCATGCCGCTGATCACCTACCGCTCATAATGTTTGCCCACAAGGTGGTAGTGGACTCGCGAGCTCGCTTTCAACCTGGCGATTGGGTGCGTTCTAGCATGTGTACTGCTTTCGACGACGGCGTCATGTTCGAGACCAAGAATACGATTTACGTTTTGATGGGGTCGGGGCATGAGCAAACTGCGAGTCTCAAGTCCATTTTTTCCTTCTTCTAATTTCCGTTTTATATGAGCTCTGCAAAGCAAAGGTTATCCCATGTTCAGAACACAAGACTCAGATCTTATCGGCGTCCCGGGGATCTTTGGTGAAGGCCTTGCGCATTGGCATAGCGTGTCACGGATTCTCAGAACTCACTGGTACCACCTCACCGTCCGTGTGAGCGAACAGGGGCGAAGCACTGAACTTACTCACATGATTGAGGGTGAGCACAGGTTGCAGAACATGCTCGTGACCCAGAGCGATGAACAAGAGCTAGTCGACGTCCAGGTTATGACTCCGGCTTGGATGAACAGAAGGGTTGGATGGGATATGGAGCGCGTAACAAAAGTAACTCTCGGCTACGACAGTGATTTTGAGGTTTGCCTGATAGAGGTTGAGGGAGGGGCTGTCTACCACAACTCGCATCGTCCAGGCTTTCAAATCGATTCGCTGACAGACCTTCGCCCGATCTTCCTCTCGAACATGATTCGATCAGTCTGAAATTACCAAGATTTGCGCACGATACCAGCGCGTCTGGTTGCGTGCGCAATTCTTGATAACGCCCTACGAACTGCAACTGGAGCGCAATCATGCTCGACACGTTAGACGTCAATTTTCATGGGAAACGCCATACTGATTTCGATCTCACACGAATTATCAAGGCTGAGGCGCAGGGCTTCGATTTACCGGTAACGGCCTATCTGTGTGGAGTTTCAATTAAGGCTCGTGCAGGCATCGGTGTGGTCTTCGGCCACAAGCGTAAAGACCAATATGGTCGGTTTGGTGATGGTCATCTGATCAGGACTTCTGATGTGTTGAAAGTCGAGCGCGAAGGGCGCTTCTGGGTGATGACGACCGAGAATTCGCGCTATGTGCTGGCCACGTTTCAGCGGGGCAATGGTCGTTCAAGCTTACGTGAGTTCTTACGCCTCTCCCGAACGCTCCACCCAACACCTCGGCTTCTGCAGTGATTTTCGTCGGGCTATCGACGATACATTTCCCTGTCCAACCTGATCCTGAGGGCAGGTCATGATCGTCAAGAAGGGCGACGTTATTACTTTGGCCTCAGGGATCTTTGAGTCGTACAACCGTGAGGGGCCATTTATTGCCGTCCATGGTTTCGATATTGATGCGTTTGTTTCGGAGAGGGCTCGTGCGGGCATGACGAGGTTAGAAGTGGATGACCTACTTGAGGACATTCCCGCAATGCTCATTGAGCGAGGGCTCATTGCAGAGTTGCCATGTCGTAGGATCTATCTCGGAGCGATGGGTGAGATCGATATCAAAGCCGAAAAGTGTGACCATTAGGGCACGTTTTGTAGGCCCCTTCGCCCGGGAATCAGGGTGTCTCTGTCGTCTAATACCAGCATTTAGTGGCGTGCCCTGCGGGATGGCTGTCGTGAACCGAGTCTCGACCCTTCGGGCGTCCATCCTCACGCCTCCGGCCTTAGGCCTGCGCGCTCCGCTTGCCAAAAAAGCAGCTAGGCGATCCCAGCAATCCGGACGCTGTTTTCCACCAGAAAAATACGTGGACACCATCGCCGTAAATGCTACTGCTCTGAAAACGCATAGGCGGGAAACGTATGATGCTGTGACGTCTACTTGGCCGGTTTGGAGCTTGGCTTCTACCTAGCTTTCAAGTGCGCTGCGTTTATGAGCCGCCTCTCTAAAAGGGCTGAGCATTCCTCAGACACTGTGAATGTCATGCCCTCAGGGTCGCCGGCTGATCACTCTAATCGTTGTCGAAGATCTGCCATCCGTCCTCGAGGGGGAAAATCGGGCTGTGTTGAAATTTTCCAAATGGTGACCGTGCATCATGTGGAAGGAGCGGGAATGAATTCCGGCCATCCAATAACTCTGGGTAGATCTTGAAGATCCTCAGATGGTGCAAAGGGAGCGTCTGAATGTACGCCAGAAGATTGCCTAGGTTGATGGCCACTTTAGGGTTTCCTGGCGCTTGGAGTTCAGCAGTTATTGCCTCCGAGATGTTCCACTCGACTTCGGTGATCTCCATGCCTGGCCGGGCGTCGGGCCAAGACGAGGATAATTCTTTGGCGTGATGGAAGCTTTTATAGCCAAGACCTTTGGCGATAACAGTTAGTGCTTGAGAGTGACTGATGGGCTTCAAGCCGGGCCAGGTTTTGAAGAGAACGCGAGCGGCTTTCTTCAGGCCTGCGTGACGTTCAAGATCAACAGGGAAAACGGGAAGGATCATCGCAAACTCCGGTCGTTAGCGGTGTTGGCTGCCCGCGAATGACGACTGTCGAATGCGTGGTATGGAGGGTGCATCACCTGTGACAAAGTCCTTGCGTGCCGACCGCGCGATTCAGGTACTCGCTTGGTCAGCATGCTACTGATGGCTCGCCAGTGGGTCAATAAGGGAGCCGGTGCTACTGCTCGTTGCCTACGGATGCGCTCACGAGGCCTATATCTCCGCCGACGAAATTTCTACCGTAGCCATTCTTCTCCAGCCTCAACACTCTGGCCCTAAAGTCACGGCTCCCTTCACGCCAGGAATATGGATTGACGCGCGGACACGACCTCGGCTACGTAAATTCAGCGCTAATGGACGGTAGTGCTTTCGAAAGCGTTTCCTCCGTGCAGCCATCGAGTAGTAAACAACCTTGCAAACTCTACCGCACCTTTGAAATTCAACTGAGATGACGCATAGGATTTCATGAGCAGGGAGCGGGGCAGTGCCCAGTCCCACTTCTCCTTGATTAGATTCTCGACTCCATCCAGTAACGCCTCAATATCGTCGGGATCCAGTTCCGCAACTCTTGCGAGGGCGTCAGCGACACTTTTTTGTGAGCCGCCGAGCGACAATGCAAGGCCCGAGCTCTCGCAAGACAGTCCTACATAGTTGAACATGAGCACTAGAGCGTCGTTGGTTTGGTCGCCACGCCAAGTCAACAAATGAGTTTTCGAGTCAGAGCCGTAGGTGAATTCATGTGCTAGCCCGAGAGATCTGAAGGATTTACGGGCTTCGCTCAACAGCTCCTGCGCTTTGCTATCGATGAAGGGGCAGGGCGTTATTTCAGTCAGTACGGCCCTCATCTCCTCTCTTACATGGTCATGTACCGTCGCACCAAGCCCGTCGAATTGGGGTGGCTGACCGCCTCGAGCGGCGGTTACGACGATCACCTTTTTTTCGATATCTACATCCAGTACGCGCCAACGCCGGCCACCAAAGATAATCCGCTGCCCCTTCATTAGAGGCCGACTGACAGGTATTGACCCAAGCGGCTTGCCCTCGCGGATAAGCCTGAATTCTTCATCGCTGGTGAAGGCGCTATAGAACTCGTAATGGTTGATCAGTCGTTCGCCGACTTCTCCTGGTAGTAGGTAACCTGAGCTGTCCTGCACGATCAGTTTCTTCTCGCCGAGTCCCTTCAGTAGAGCAAAGAAGTCAGGCTTGGAAATGCTTTTAAATGTCCCGCTTTCAACCAGACTACCCCATAGCTGCGCCGCGCTGGCTCCTCCTTGCTGTGCGATTACTGACAGAATTTGTTGTACCAATGTCGAGGCATGCAATCCCTCTGCCCTAGGCGGCTCAAACCAGTTGCCAATCAGCAGCCTGATCATCGCGATGGTTTGGACGAGGTTCTGGCGAAGTAGGTCTGATAGCAACGATTGATCTGTAAGCTCACGTTCCTGACAGTACGCCCGTAGCGTAGCGGGTTCATCGTTCCGGCGACCTGACCGACCTAGACGTTGGCGCAGGCTTGCGACTGATGGCGGAGAGCCTATCTGGACGACCGTCTTGATGTTGCCGATGTCTATCCCAAGCTCCAGAGTGGTGGTGCACACGGCGGTTGCTGGCGGTGTGCCTGCTTTGAGCGCGCGCTCCGTGTCTTCGCGAAGATCTTTCGAAAGACTACCGTGATGAGGCAGGAATTCGTTCGGCATACCGCTGATTTCACACAGGCGACGTAGGCGGTCTGCGTACCACTCCACCTCCTGCCGGCTGTTCGGGAAGACCAAATTGTTACTGCCACGCAGCACCTTGTACATATGGGCGGCGATGGCATGTCTGGAGCCCGATTCGTCTTCCTCCTCCTCCTCTTCATCTTGATTCTGATCAGGCTCAGCTTTCGGTGCTTCAACGAGGAGCAGCTTTTGCATTGGCGGCATCACGTAGCCGCGCACTTGCACTTGAAGATTCTGGCCGGATGATTTTGATTCAATTACCTGTACCCGCTGAGGATGCCCGGGCCGAAGAAACTCACTTGCTAGCGACATATCTCCCAGCGTGGCGGACAACCCGACTCTCGGTAGAGCCTTTCCGGCGACAAGCTCTACACGCTGCATCAATGACTGGAGCTGCTTACCACGCTCGCTACCAATGAAAGCATGTAGCTCGTCGACCACGATGTAACGCAGGTTCTGGAACAGCCCGGCCAAACTAGAGCCCCTGTTTACGAATAATGCTTCCAGAGACTCAGGTGTGATCAGCAGAACGCCTTTGGGAGACTTGAGGAACTTGTGTTTTTTGCTTGCTGACACATCACCGTGCCATGCCACAACAGGGAGATCCAGTTGCTCACACAGTCGACTCAGTCTGTCCCACTGATCGTTGATGAGTGCCTTCAGTGGGCTGATATAGAGGACAGCACCTGCAGGGTCGGGGTGATTCATCAGGTTTGTGAGGATGGGCAAGAACGCGGCCTCAGTTTTACCCGCAGCAGTTGAGGCGGCGATGATCACGTCCCGGTCAGCTTCGACTAGCGCTGAAATCGCCCATTCCTGGGCGTCCCGCAATGCTGTCCATCCTTGGGCCCAAACCCATTGTTGGACGGCTGGATGCAGGCGCTCGAAAGACGAGGATTCAGAGTTTGAAACTGGTGAGCTCATCGTCTGCCTCGATGCTTAAATCCTGCATGGCGCCATCGTCTTGAGCAATCTGAACAGCGCCTACCAATGCACGCCAGTCCGCGCCGGGGTTCTGCTCCAGTACGGCGAGCAAGTTGATGAACGCCGTAATAGTCGTACGAGGCGTCCGGAAGTAGGCTTCCCCCAATCGTTGATTGCAGTGCGACATGAATGCAGGAATTGCCTCATCTGGCATCAAATACTTGTCCGGGTCGCCGTAGGCATAAACGTTACGCAGCTTTTGAAGCAGTACGTAGAAGTCTTCCGGAGTCAGGCTGCTCAGGCGGATTACGGGCCCGGACAGGTCGATCAATCCAGATTTGGCAAACGTGTTTTCAGCAAGCCGTGACTGCAAGGCGGGGTAGCTGTAAAGCCCGCGACGCGTGTCCATCAAAAACTCTGGCGTACCGCCGAGGACGAAGCCTAGACCCTCAGTGGAGCCTTGTAAGGAATCATTTAAAATCCGCAAGATCTGCTCGTAGTTGGCGTTGCGTGCCTGGGTGTTCGCTAGCTTGTACAGGTTGACAAGCTCGTCCAGACAAATCATGAGGCCGCCAAACCCTGCAAGCCGGACGAACCGCGACAGCAACTTCAACTGATCGTAGACCGATGCGTCATCAATGATTGTTCGGACACCAAGCGCCGCACGAGCATCTGTTCTAGTAGTGAATTCTCCTCGCAGCCATCGAATGGCATCTGCCTTCAGCTGCTCGTCGCCTTGTTCAAACCCTTGGCAGTATTTGGCAATTACGTCGGCGAAATCGTAGCCGTTTACCATCTCAGTGAGTTCGGCCAGAAATTCGCGAATGACGATTTCGCTCTCGACACCTCGCGTTTTGGCTTCAGATTTGGCTTGGGAAATGAATTTCTCAACAATACCCTGCAGCGCGCCACCGTCCGGTTTCGTCCGGGTGGACATGTTTTTAGCGAGCTCGGCATACAGGGAGCGTGCTTGTCCTCCGGATGCATGAAGCCTACGGTCGGGATTCAAATCGGCGTGCATTGTGACCAGCTTTCGCTCCATCGCAATGCCTCTGACAAGGTTGAGAAAAAAGGTTTTCCCCGCACCATATTCGCCTACAACGACCCTAAAAGCGGAGCCGCCGTCAGCTAGTCGATCTATGTCTTTCAGAAGAGCGTCTAGCTCTTTCGCTCGACCCACCTGAATAAGATGTTGGCCCGCACGAGGAACTACACCGGCTCGCAATGACTGGATGACCGCATCGCGATCTTTGGGGCGTATCGTGCTCATAAGGCTAATTCTTCCAGGATATCTGGGTTGATCTCGATGGGGTCATCCCCCTCGGAGACTGGCATGTCGAACCGTTCAAACGCCATGTCGTTGATGTGCTCGAGAGCACCGTCCAGCATGAGTTCCATATCAGTGGCAACATCTTCCAGCTCTTGGCGGCTCCATTCTCGGCGTGACACGATCATTCGTAGAAACGCTGAGTGTTCTGTGTCGAGCCCATGCACAGTCGCCGTATGATCAGTTGGCTGATCCCTGATACTGACTTTCACGATAGGCGGTTCTGGAGATTCATCATTGAATACCTCCGCCAACAATGCTGAAACCGCTGCCGTCTCGCGTTGGAGCTGCGCAATTTTGTCCATGTCCAAATTGAAGCCTTGGGAGGCGTCAGTAATGCTTGACGTACCACCGGCCTGTTTGGCACTAGGCTCGGCACCAAGTGCGGACGCAGCGGAAGAATTCCTAGAAGGGGTGATGGCCGCGCCGTGTAAGTCCCCGTAAAGCAGCTGCGTATCCAGCTCAAGTGTTTTATAAACGCGCTCCAGCAGCCGGACTTCCTGAGGCGAAACGTTTCCGTCAGCTTGAGCGAGATGAGCTAGGAACCCAGCTATGGTGCGTTTGGCGTCGGCACTCAGAGGGCTTAACTTTTTCTTTAGGCTCGCCAGTGTAGGCGGCTGAAGAATTTGGATTTGCAGGTGGGCTTTGAGCCGTTTCTGATGAGATACGCGAAGATGACTCCAGGAATCGATATGCCGCCCTAGCTGGGTCATCTCATCGCCTGAGCTTTCACCATCTACGGCCGCAACCGCGCTTGCCAAATCCAGTGTTACCGCTGCAGCGTGATAGTCCGAAGATGTCCTTAGGCTTCCATCATCGTCACTCGTCGCGAACAATACGATCGTGTCGGAATTTTTGGGAGTACGGCTACCCGATAGTACATCTGGCTCAAAGCCGATATTCAAAGACTCGAGGGCTCTTGCCAAGGCTACAATTGTTCCACGAGGCAGAGCTCCTGAAGATCCAAAGCGACCTGCCAGATCCCCAAAACTCATCACCAACTGCTCATCCCCGGCTTGGAGTTGCAGTTCAGCGATTGCATCCTTCGCCGCTGCCGGCCATAGGGCCACCGGCAGTTGCAGAATACCCTCCAAATTTGAGGCTCCTTCTGGGTTACGACCTAGGTATCTGCTGTATGGGTCGAGGACTATAGTGCATTCATCCACCATAGCCTGCAGCTTGTTACGCGTTGCCGAAGTAGCGGAAACATCCGGTATATCACCCAACGCAATTTCGGGAGCGCTCAAGCGCGAAGAGGCGGAGCGATAGGCGATTTTGCGCAGAGTCTTATTTTGGGTAAGCACAAGGCCCTTCGGATAAAGGGCTGAATACCGGGCCACGAACAGCTGCGCAAACTGATCCGCGCATCTGCTCACAGCAGTGCGGCGGCTGATGTTAGGGTCTGACTGTACCCATGCCATTGCCCACGCCGCATTCAGCGGATGTTTATCCAAAGCCATTTGGCCTAATGCCAGTCGTAGCGCAATCGGCAATTCAAAGCCATTCGACTCAAATCGAGGCGGTGCATTCAAGTACATCTGCGGTTCCACATCCATGAGTTGTATGTGGTTGAGCAGATTCGACGCGTAGTTTCGAAACGATGAATTGTCCCCGTAGAGGGTTTTAAGACGCTCAATCTCCGCTGCGATGGTGGGGAGTTCCGAGCGCGCGGCCTCATCTGTAATTGAATCAATGATGGCCCGACGCTCGAGACCGTAAAAAAAGATGAAGACATATCCTATATCCACACTGGGTGCACAGCGGCCCTCTGACAGCCATTGCAGGTACCCACGTCGTGCTGCAGGAGAAATGCCGCTGTAACTCGGCCAATACCCGGTTAGCTTCTCAGTGAGATCCACATGCGCAGCGTGCACAGTTAACTGGCCGTCAATCAGCGAGGGCTCTTGGTCAAACGCCCGATCTGCTCTCTCAGTGAAATACACCAAGGCAACCTTAAGGGCCTGTCCACCGACGGTGATGGTTTCATCTTTTCCAATCCATCGCGCTTTCGGGGTTAGGTTTTTAGGCTTGGGAATCGTGAATTGCTGCTCAGGCGAGCTCACCCTGATCGTATGGAAATCTGAGCCAGCGCGGTCTCCGCTGTTCACATCACCGCTGATTTCAGATTTTTGCTCGTGATTTGACAAGGAGGTGGTCTGACCTAATGAGTCGGCTAGGATATTCGTTTTAAGGCGAGGAGGGCGCTTCGGTGGCGCTGCGGAGTACTTCATTATTAGCCAGATGACGGCAACGATTCCTGCCAAAACTGCGACTGTGAGCCGCAGCTTTGATGGTGCAGCGGCGATGGCCACGACCAATATCAGTATCAAGATCACCGCGCTCGACATGCCTAGGCTGCTTTTTTGCTTCCGTGCCATCAGGCGCTCCATGAAGTTCGGCTGGCTTATTGGCAGTATCTGCATTTTTTCGATTGGCGCCAAGCATGGCAGTTGATGTAGGTTTATCTCGCCGACGTACCGCAACAAAATTCTCCTTAGATTGAGCTAGGTGGAGAGCATCGTCCTTATTTCTGGAATCGCGTAACTTTGTCTCTAACGAAGTCATCGTCGCGGGTTTGCGTGCAGCAGAGGTTTGGCCGGTGCTAAGCCAGGCGCAGAGATGGCCCTCGTACTATGCCAACTCGGCAAACATCCAGTTTCATGACCACATCGGGCCTGATCTGCAAGACGGCGTATTTTTCTACTTCGAAACGTTCGGCTGAATGCGCACTTCGATGAATCGCGGGTGAGAGCATTGGCCGCTATCACTCCGTCGCGATAATCTGACTTTGTAAAGTAGCGTCCGCTTAGGCCGGAGCGCTACCTAGCCTTGACCGTCCACAACTGATCCATTTTGGTCGTGTAGCTCTGACTCATCAACTCCCGGCGCATAGCCCAATCTGGCGCCGCCGGCACGCTGGCCAGGCGCAGAACTCCCTTTCCCCAACGGCCATTGATCTCATCTAGGACGGTCATCACCTTGTCCGCCATCACAGGCTGGGAATGCGCGAACAGATCATCGGTGAATTCGCCAGGCTGCCGTAAATCCATCAGCAAAACCTCCGCCTTGCTGTATTTGTAGCCCGGACGGAAGAGGCGATTGACCGCTTCAGTTGCAGCCTTCGTCATGAGTCGCACGTCGTTTGTTGGATACGGGAGTTCGACCAGTGCGCCGTTCGCGTACTTCGCTTCTTGGGGATTGAACATGCCTGTCCTGATACTCACGCGGATCTTCTTGCACAGCGAGTTTTGCGCTCTGAGTTTCTCCGCCGCGCGTTGGGTGTAGGTGGCAACGGCCTCCTTGATCGGCTCGATCTGCGTGAGCCGGGTGCCGAACATCCGGCTACAGCAAATCTCTTGCTTGGGTGGGTCAGCTTCGCCCAGTTCCAGACAGGAGGTACCGGCAAGCTCCCGAGCGGTTTTCTCGATGACCACACTGAATTTCTGCCGAAGCATCCACGGATCGGCTTTCGCCAAATCCATGGCGGTCTTGATGCCCATCGTTTCCAAGTGGGCCTTCATGCGCTTGCCGATGCCCCAGACCTCGCCGACATCCGTGTTGCGCAGCGTCCAGTCCCGTTTGAAAGGATCGCACAGATCCACCACACCACCGGTGATGTCCAGCAGCCTTTTGGCGGTATGGTTGGCGAGCTTCGCCAGCGTCTTGGTGCGTGCGATGCCTACACCGACAGGAATGCCAGTGTGTTTTAGAAGCGTGGATCGCATGTGCCGTCCGAATGCAGACAGATCGCCTGGGACGCCGGTCAGATCGGCAAACGCCTCGTCAATGCTGTAGACCTCAAGCGCAGGCACCAGCGATTCGATGATCGCCATGACGCGTTCGCTCATGTCGCCGTATAAAGCGTAATTACTGCTGAAGGCCACGATCCCATGCCGGCGTAGATGGTCTTTGATCTGGAAGTACGGCTGGCCCATTTTCACAAAAGGCTTGGCGTCGTAGCTGCGCGCAATTACACAGCCGTCGTTGTTGGACAGCACAACGATGGGTGTCTTTGCCAGGTCGGGCCTGAAGACGCGCTCGCAGCTCGCGTAGAAGCTGTTGTTCTGGGGCTTGCGAAGAGTTAGGAGAAAAGTATCATCCTGCCAACATATTAGAAATCGCTTTGTTTAAGCGCTGTTGGAGGAAAGAGATGGAGTTGCTTCGGGCCACTGAGTCCTTGGTGATAGGAGGTCGTCCATACCCTGGATTCCCGATCTTGCTGTGGGACACCATGGCTAGTTGTGTGCACGCGAACGAGTTTATGCGCCACTATCTCCTCCGAGGAGCCATAGGATCTAAGAAGTCTTGGCCAAGCACGGGGCGTGCTTTATACGACTATTTCAGCTTCCTCCAGGCGCACGAACTCGACTGGCAGGATGTAGATCGAGGTGAGGCCAAGAGCATAGTCGTGGGCTACCGGGATTACTGCTTGGTAGAGTGTCAGTTGGCACGTTCTACCACCCGCCAAAGGCTCCATTATGTGTGCAAGTTCTACGAGTTTGCTCAGCGCCAGGGATGGGTGAGCAAGCTGCCGTTCGGACTTGAGGAGCGGAAAATAAATGGCGAGTCAGGTTTTCTGGCTCACGTTGCTGCCAATGGTGGAAAAGCACTGGTGAACGACATCATGCCCGTGAAGCACCGAGTGCTGCCCAAATTTCTCAGCATGAACGAGATTAAGGCGCTGCTGGCAGAAGCAGAGAATCTGCATCACCGAATGATGATCCGCCTGGGTCTTCATACTGGGCTGAGGCGGGAAGAAATCGCATCTTTTCCCTTGTCCTATGTCTTCGATCCCGACAAGGCCGGCAAATCTGAGCGAAACATTAGGATTCATCTCGATCCGCAAGATGGTAGCGGTATGCGCACCAAGGGGAGCAAGCCGCGTGAGATTTACATCAGTCGGCGTTTCCTCATGGAGCTCCATCGATACGCAGTGCAAGTTCGTGGTGAGCGGGCTTCGCTGACCCATAACCAGCACAAACCATTGTTTCTGAATCAGCTTGGTGAGCCCTACGCCGATGATGGAAAGCGCATTGAGCGCATTGTCCGTGACATTGGAAAACGAGCGAACCTCAGAGTACATCCGCACATGCTTCGCCACACCTATGCAACTCATACGCTGGTCGCTCTTCAGCGCAATGGCCGAGAGGTGGAGCCGCTCGTGTTCTTGCAGCGGCAACTCGGTCACAGCTCCATCCAAACGACGATGATATACCTGCACCTGATCAATGAACTCGCTGACAACGCGGTACTGGCTTACGATGACGAGCTTGCAGATGGCATGGACGCAGTTTAATGGGTAAGCGAAAGATCTTTGTTAAGACCGACCTCAGCGTGCCCCAGGTGGAACATAGTCGTGACTCAGTGGGTGCAGTTTTCGTACTTCCTGAAGCGCTTCCACCTACAACTACGAATGTCGATTTTGGGAGGAACCCTACCGGCTCTAGAAACTACGATTTCGCGTCGTGGTACGGGGCTGGTATCGATTCAATCACCTATGCCTGCCAGCGACAGATTGAGCGATATCTCGCCAAGCAAGACAGCGAAATCGAGCCGAGTACCGTAGCGAGCATCTGTAAAGGTGGCCTACGTCACTTTCTCAATTTTATGACTCTGCGAGCCACTGCGCTTGAGCGTGAGCTAGTGCTTGGAGACATTAATCGCTCCTTAGTCGACGATTTTCTCGGGCACCTCGCGGGCCTTGGCATCGCTACCCTCAGTCAGCGAAGTCACTACACGTCTGCGAAATCCGTCCTGAACGCGCTAGGTAGCAGAGGGATAATTTCTCTGATCACCTCAGGGGACGACGCAACCTTCCCAAGAAATCCCTTCCCAAGTAGTGGTAGAAGCAAAGGGGAAACGTCACTGCCCAAGCGCCAACGGCAGGCGTTTGCTTCAGCATTGAAGCAAGCAGTTGCACCGATATGGAAAGATGACGCTGTACTAAGTGGTGAGCTTTTGGCCTACGTACTGTTGACCATCGCACTGCATACAGGGCGCAACTCCACCCCTCTTCTAGAGATGGGGCGCGACTGCTTGCGGGCGCATCCCAAAGACGGCAGTGTATTTTTGGTTTTGTGGAAGCGCCGTGGACACACCACAAACAAGGTTGCTCTACGAACAGAAAGCGCTGACGAACGCCTCCTTGAATCTACTCCGACCATCAGAACCAATATTGAGCGCCTGATCCGCCGAGTCCTGACCCTTAGTGAATCACTACGGCCAGAAGCGCCTGACAGCATCAAAGATCTTGTATGGCTCTACCGCGTACAGCGAGGGCCAGGGCTTGGCAGCATTATTGAATTGACAGACGGGGCGCTGAAGGTAGCGACCAGAAAACTGGTAACCGACTACAAGCTTATTGACACAGATGGTAAGCCGCTTCGCATCAATATCTCACGCCTGCGCAAAACGTTTGCCAATCGAGTATTTGAATTGCTAGATGGCGATTTGACGACGACGTCAATCGCGCTCGGAAATACGCCTCAGGTGGCCGACAGAAATTATCTAGCACCGAGCACTGAAGCAAGGCGCAACTGGCGCTTCATGGGAGAGATCTTGGTGCAGGAATTACTCAGCCGGACTATAGGCGCAACATACCAAAAAACTCCCATGGGCCAGTGCGAAGACCCAGTAAATGGTCAGTACGCGCCAAAACGCCAGGGTATCGCGTGCTTCTCATTTCTCAACTGCCTACGTTGCAAGCACTACGCGATTACTGGCGAGGATTTGCACCGACTATTCAGTTTCTATTTCCGAGTATTTGCGGAGCGTGTACGGATGGGGAAACGGCGTTGGAGTCAGCAATACGCCCACATTCCCAGATTGATAGACGACTATATTATCGCCGAAGGCCTGCGGCGAGGAGCCTTCAAACCAGAAGCTGTCGAGGCAGCCCGCGAACAAGCTCGCCTAAGTCCGCATCCCTTCTGGTCAGTGGATGTCCTAGATAGCCTTGAGATTTTCTCGTGAGTGCGCATATTGCTGACGCGCCGCAGTGGGGCGAGTTGGGACTGCAGCCAGGGGATGCTCGCGAACTCTCTGTGAACGAACGTGAAGCACTCATCATTAGCGCCATCCGGGTAGGAAGCGATTGGGTCATCCTCAGTCGATACCGTGACATGACTTGGCGGTTAGAGGGGTTCACCAGCAACGTGCCAGACGGTGTACGGGAGATCGACTTCGGTCGCGTCCCCATTGAATTTGTTCTGGTGATGAAGTCCGTCATGTATCGGTATCTACGCCGTGGCCGTGCCGGACAAAAACGCCCATCGGCAAGTACAGTGCGCAACGTTTTTGAAAACAGCCTGCCGTTTTTGCGGCACATAAGCACGTGCAAGATCGATCACTTCGGTGCGATAACACCAATGATCTGTGCAAATTATGTCTCTGAGTGCCGGGCTATCCGTCAAACACGGCGAAGCAAGGGAAAACCCTTATCTGCCAGTGCGCTTGAACGGCGCTTTTTGGCT
The DNA here is from genome assembly GCF_046605395.1 of Pseudomonas sp. MPB23. NCBI lineage: Bacteria > Pseudomonadati > Pseudomonadota > Gammaproteobacteria > Pseudomonadales > Pseudomonadaceae > Pseudomonas > Pseudomonas sp. MPB23. The sequence continues at coordinate 2,469,143 of NZ_CP176771.1, forward strand.
GTGGAAGCCCTCTACGATCTGAGCCAATACACCCACGACCCAATACCTAGAAACCCTTGGCCTGATACGTCGGCGCGCGCAATGTCGGGGGGCCGTTCGCGGAGCGAAGAGGCCGGCAAGACCCCATTATTACCCGACGATGTATTTTGCGCTCTATTCGAGAAGGCCCATGAGCAGGTTCGGCGTGGTAATGCCTTGCTCGACATCTACGATGATCTAGAGCGCGTCTCTGCGGAGCGTCATGGGCAAGTAACCAGAAGCATTCAAGAGGCGAAAACTCGTCGACTTGTTGCTCTTGGCTGGGGCGAAGGGCTTGGGGAGTTCAACCAAGCGATCCAGAGCCTCAGAACTGCATCTTACATTGTCATAGCTAGCACTTCCGGCTGCCGAAACCATGAGTTGGCGAACGTTATGGCCGGAGCTCACCACAGCACTGAAGACGATGAAGGCACCGTCTACCATTGGCTTCGCTCAACGTCGGAAAAAACCGACGCGGGCCTCCATGATTGGATGATTCCTGAAAGCACAGTATCTGCGGTGCGCCTAATGGAGCGTTGGGCAGCTCCCTACCAGGCGATGATTGCTGACGAAATCGCGAGGCGATGCAGCGTCAATCCGGCTGACCCGCAAATCACCGAAGCGCAAAAGCATAGGCACGCGCTCTTTCTGGGCGTAACTTCCACGAAAAACAACCTAGTCAGAACTCTCTCGGGCTCGTCCTGGAACAGGTGTCTGAAAGCCTTCGCAAAGAGTTGTGGCCTTAGTTGGAATCTCGCGAGCCACCAATTCCGCCGAAAATTTGCCAACTACGCTGCGCATAGCAAATTCGGCGACCTGCGCTACCTCCGAGAACACTTCGCTCATTGGTCGATGGATATGACGTTAGGTTACGCCATGGATCAGGAATGGGGTCAGCATCTCGATATCGAGCTTTTTGAAGATATCCAGTTCGAACTCGAGGACATCAAGTCTGGTGTGGTTAGCGGCTGGTTGGGTAAGTCACCTCTAGGGGGCGGTTACGGAAGATCAATCAAGCAATGGCACCGAGATCCTAAAAATCTCGCCATTTTCAAAAGCCATGCCTCGATGGTTAAGTCGATTGCCGAGAGCACCTCGATCCGAAGTAATGGCCACTCCTGGTGTACTGCTGATGATGACGGTTGCGTCGGCAATACAATGGAAAGAACGCGCTGTAGCGGCTGCGACAGCTCTGTGATTGGTGTCCAGCATGCTGGGGTCTACCAAGGACTCTTCGATAACCTAAAAGGATTGTTGGATTTTAAAGACATCGGCGAAGGTGGCCGCCAGCGCGTTCTGCGTGATTTGGATCGCTGTCGGAATGTACTGGAACAGCTTGAATTTAAACCGGAGATCGATGACGAATGAAAACAACACGCAAGACATCCGACAGTCGTGAACGAGATCTGCGTCTTGCGTTAGCTCGTATTCAACGTGGCCGAGCCCATACAGGTGAGTCCAAAGTCACTATTGCCGCAGTAGCTCGTGAGGCCGGAGTCTCAACGGCGTTGATCCATAACCACTACCCGAATGTGGCCGAGGCAGTCCGCGAAGCTCAGGGCCGTTCTAGTCGCGCCCAACGTGACGTAAAGCATCAGGATCTCATAGCGGAACGCGAGAAAAATAAACTGCTCCGCCAAGAGCTCGAAGAGCTACGCCTGAAAACCGCTGACCTCGCCTCGATTAATGAAGTTCTGATGGCAGAACTGCGAGCCCTAAAAGCAAGGAGCGGTGACCTTAAAATAGTAGCCCTGCCCTCCCATAAAACGTGACCCACAGATTAAACGGTCTGTAATTTTTGTTCCGAGCCGCCAGATGCGAAATTGCACTTCACTTGACCACCTGTTTGCATTCGACCTGACCACAGATTGCATCGGATTTGACCAGCACGCTTCGTGGCCGTGACCGACAGAGAACGGCCAAAAGCAACCTTTCGATAATGGCTCTGTACAATTGGACTGATATGGGCTTGCGAGAATCACCCTTGAGCTGCGCATCGCCGCCATTTCGTAGGAGACGCCGAATCGGTTGTGAAATCTCCTCTCGTAGACCTCAAGCCGTTTGCCGATGCGCCCATGATGGTGGGCGGTTATCTGACCACCATCATCGCCGCCATGATCCCGCCCCTGTGGCACAAGCTAATGACACCCAAGGTGTTGGCCTGGGACCGCCACTACGCCAGTGCCGAAGAGCGCGTGCTGGCGCGCGAGGCCAATGCCCGCAGCGGCATTGCGCAACTGATGACAGCAACAGCGCCTTAGCCCGGTTCTGCGCGGAATCTGCGCCCTGCGGCTTCCAGTCCCGCCAGGGCGAAGTGGTACAGGTGCTCGACGGTTTCTTCGCGCGGCAGTGCGCTGATTTCCTGAATAGGGCCGGGAATATTGCGTTGCCCAATCAGTAGCATCAGGCAAGGCGCGACAACGCTAAGCAGGCAGCGCAGCAGGGCAGGGTTGCCCATGGGAATACCGGTGAGCTGCGCGACGAGGCCCAGGATCAGCGACACCTTAATCGGCACCTCCGACTGCATCAGCACCTGCAGGTGCGAGGAGGGCGCAAAAAATTCCGAGGCCAGCACGGTGAGGTGCCAACTGTTGGCGTCGCCCATTGTTTTGGGCACCAGTTGTTCAAACAGGCTTCTAAGTTTTTCCGATGCCGGCAGCTCGCTTTCTGCGATGTGCTGCAATGCGGTCACATCCAGAACGCGGCGGTGCGCTTCCACCAGCACGGCCTGATAGAGCCCGTCGCGTCCGCCGAAGTGGTAATTGATGGAAGCCAGATCCACCTCAGCCTTGGCCGCAATGGCCTTGCTGGTGGTCTCGGCAAAGCCTGCCGTGCCAAACAGCGCCCCTGCCGCCTCCAGAATTCGAGCGCGGGTAACTTCGCCGTCGATACGCGCGGCGCGGGGACTTTTACTCATCTAGCCTTTCCATCAAACAACCCAGGATCCGGTGATAGTGCTTGAGTTTTAGTTTAAATTCAATTTAACCTAGGCTGTCTTTACCTCCCTGTCGCTCTCATGTCTCGTGGAAATACACCATGAAAAAACTGCCAGTCATCCTCGTGGTCCTTGGCGTTGTAGCCCTGGCGTTCTGGGCCGGGCTGCAGTTCAGCTCGGGCAAAAAAGACGACGGCCTGGTGCTGCATGGCAACGTCGATATTCGCCAGATCTCGCTGGCCTTCGATGGCAACGGCCGCATCGCTTCGCTAAGCGTCGATGAGGGTGAGGGGGTGCACAAGGGCGATGTGGTGGCTGTTCTCGATACCCGCACGCTCGAATTGCAAGCCGAGCAGGCGCAGGCGCAGATCGAGGTGCAGCAGCAGAATCTGAAGCTGCTGCGCAGCGGTTCACGGCCCCAGGAAATCGCCCAGGCGCGCAGCCGCACACTGGCGGCGCAGGCCGATGCCACGCGTGCGGCGCAAGACCTGGCGCGCCTGCAAGGCATCGCCGATTCCACCAAAGGCCGTGGCGTCAGTGCCCAAGACCTCGATCGCGCCAAGAGCAGCGTGCAAGTGGCGCGGGCCACGGTAGCTGAGCGCCAGGAGGCCCAGCGCCTGACCGAAATCGGCCCGCGCCAGGAAGAGCTAGCCGGTGCAGAGGCTCAACTGAAGGCCTCGCAAGCGCAGTTGGCGCTGTTGCAACACCAGGTTGAGCAAGGCCAACTCAAAGTACCTGCCGATGCCGTGGTGCGTTCGCGGTTGCTGGAACCGGGCGACATGGCCACCCCGCAACGCCCGGTGCTGGCATTGGCATTGACCGAGCCCAAGTGGGTGCGCGTGTACGTCAACGAGCCGGACCTTGGCCGCGTCAAACCCGGCATGAATGCCAGCGTGTTTACTGATGCCTCTCCTGACCGGGCCATCGCCGGCACGGTGGGTTATATCTCCTCCGTGGCCGAGTTCACCCCCAAAGCCGTACAAACCGAAGAGCTGCGCACCAGCCTGGTGTACGAAGTGCGCGTGCTGGTTAAGGACCCCGACAACGCACTGCGCCTGGGCCAACCGGCCACCGTCAAGTTGGCCACTGGCGCCGTGCAATGACCGACGCCGCCATTACCGTTGCGGCCAAGGGTTTGCGCAAAACCTTCGAAGCGCCGGGCGGTGGCCCGTTGCATGCGGTCAACGACATCGCGCTGACCGTGCGCGCGGGCGAATTGACGGCGCTGGTTGGGCCCGATGGCGCGGGGAAAACCACCCTCTTGCGCATGATGGCCGGGCTGCTAAAGCCCGACGCCGGCAGCCTGCACGTGCTGGGTATCGATGTGTCGGCGCAGCCACAGACGGTGCAAGACCGCATCAGCTACATGCCCCAGCGTTTCGGCCTGTACGAAGATTTAAGCGTGGAGGAAAACCTCAACCTCTACGCCGATTTGCATGGCGTGCCGCAGGCGGTTCGCCGCGAGCGTTTCGCCCGCATGTTGGAGATGACCGACCTCACGCGGTTCACCGATCGCCCGGCCGGCAAACTGTCCGGCGGTATGAAACAAAAGCTTGGCCTGGCCTGCACCCTGGTGCGCTCGCCCGATTTGCTGTTACTCGACGAGCCGAGCGTGGGCGTCGACCCGCTGTCGCGCCGCGACTTGTGGAAAATCGTGCAGCAGCTGGTGGATGACGAAAACCTCAGCGTGATTATCAGCACCCATATATGGATGAGGCAGAGCGCTGCGCCAACGTATTCGTGATGCACGAAGGCAACATTCTGGCCGAGGGCACGCCTGCGGCGCTGACGCAAAAAGCCCATGGCTTGACCTACGTGGCGACACCCCCGGCAGGCATGCCGGCGCGCGACCTGCAGGCGCGTTTGCTCGACGCCCGCGACGCGATAGTCGATGCCGTGCCCAAAGGCGGCGCTGTGCGCTTTATCCGCCAGACCGACACCGACGGCCCTGCGCTGGAAACAGTGCTGGTCGGGGTGGCCTACCAGCAACGGCAACCTGAGCTCGAAGACACCTTCATGATGATGCTGCGTCAGCATCACGAAAGCGCGCAGGCGACGCCGGTACCTGAAGCAGCGAACCTGGCTGAACATGCGAGCGCCGGCACCGCGACCCGCAAAACCGATGGTAAACCCGCCATTGAGGTGCAAGATCTGGTGCGCACGTTTGGTGATTTCACCGCCGTCGCCAGCACCTCGTTTGCAGTGGCGCGCGGCGAGATATTCGGTCTGCTCGGCCCCAATGGCGCTGGCAAAACCACCACCTTTCGTATGCTTTGCGGGCTGCTGCCGGCCACCAGTGGCCAACTGCAAGTGGCCGGGTTGAACCTGCGCAACGCCCGCACCGAGGCCCGTGCGCGCATCGGCTACGTATCACAAAAATTCGCCCTGTACGGCAACCTCACAGTGCTGGAAAACCTCGAATTTTTTGGCGGTGCCTACGGCCTGCGTGGCGCAGTGCTGCAGCAGCGCATCGCCGCCACCCTCGAGCAATTCGAGCTCAAAGCAAAAGCCGTCAGTGGCCTGCTGCCAGGCGGTTACAAGCAGCGGCTGGCCATGGCCACTGGCCTGCTGCATGAACCGGAAATCCTCTTTCTCGACGAACCCACCAGCGGCATCGATCCCCTGGCCCGGCGTGCCTTCTGGCGCACCATCACCGCGCTGGCGCAGAGCGGCGTGACCATCATCATCACCACGCACTTTATGGAAGAGGCCGAGTACTGCGACCGCATCGCCATTCAGGATGCCGGCAAGATGCTTGCGCTTGGCACCCCGAGCGAGGTGCGCGAGCAGGCCGGTGGCGCTGCCGGCAACGACATGAACAGCGCATTTATCGCCATCGTGGAACAAGGCCGCGCCGCCAGCCGCCCGACAACCGAGGGCGCGCACCCATGAGCACCCGTGCATCAGGTTTCAGCAGCCGGTTTACCGCGCTGCTGCGCAAGGAAGTGCGGCAGTTGCTGCGCGACAAAAGCAACTTGGCAGTGGGCTTGCTGTTGCCGTTGGCGCTGATTCTGCTGTTTGGCTACGGCCTTTCGTTCAACGTGGAAAATGCGCCGGTCGCGCTGGTGCTGGAAGACCATTCGGCCACCGCCCGTGACGTGGCGGCGGGGCTTGAGGGCTCGAAGTACTTGGCGCCGGTGTGGGTGGCCGATATGCCCGAAGCCGAGCGGATGCTACAGGCTGGTGAAGTGGACGGCATTGTGCGCATCCCGCTGGATTTTTCTCGGCGTCTGGCGGCTGGCGATGCGCGTATTCAGTTGATGCTCAACGGCGTCGACTCCACGTCCGCATCGATTATCGAAGGCTATGTCAGCGGCGCCATTGGTGGCTGGGCGCAGCAGCAGGCTGACCGTGCTGGCAACAAACCCGCAGCTGGTGGCAGCGTGGAAGTGGTGCAACGCATGTGGTTCAACGAAACCGGTGAAAGCCGCTGGTACCTGGTGCCAGGCTTGATCGTGCTGGTGTTGACGCTAATTGGTGCATTCCTGACCTCGCTGCTGATCGCCCGCGAATGGGAGCGCGGCACGTTGGAGTCGCTGTTTGTCACGCCGGTGCGGCCACTGGAGTTGGTGCTGTCCAAACTGGCGCCGTACCTGGTGATCGGTGCCATCGACTTGGTGATGTGCTTGCTGGCCTCGTCGTTTTTATTTCATGTGCCGATACGCGGCTCGCTGGTCATTATCGTGCTCAGTTCGATGCTTTACCTGACGGTGTCGTTGCTGCTGGGTTTGTACATTTCCGGCGCCACCCGTAACCAATTCCAAGCCAGTCAGATGGCGCTGCTCACCAGCTTTATGCCCGCCATGATGCTGTCCGGTTTTGTCTTCGACTTGCGCAACGTGCCGGTGGTCATTCAGGTGATTAGCCAACTGTTGCCGGCCACGCACTTTATGGCCTTGATCAAAACCCTGTTTCTGGCGGGCGACCACTGGCCGACCATCGTGCGCAGTTGTGCCGTTCTTAGCCTCTATGCGCTGGTGCTCACCTGGGCCACCACGCGCACCTTGCGCAAAACACTGGAGTGAGCCGATGAACGCGTTTTTAGCGAGCCTGGCGCAGATCGGTGCGCTGGTACGCAAGGAGCTGATCGCCCTGGTCAAAGAACCGGCCAGCCGCGTGGTGCTGATCGGCCCGGCGCTGGTCCAGGCGCTGCTGTTCGGTTACGGCGCCACCTATGACCTCAACAGCGCGCCCTACGCGGTGCTGGACCAAAGCCACGGGCAGGCGTCTACCGAACTGTTGGCGCGGCTGGACGGCACCGGTGTATTCAAGCGGGTCGCCACGCTCACCAGCCCGGCGCAGATCGCCACGGTGATCGATGACGGCAAGGCGCTGATGGTGTTGAGCATTCCGTCCGACTTCCAGCAACGCCTGGCGAGCCAGCAGCGTGCGCCGCTGCAAGTGATTTTGGACGGTCGCAATTCCTCGTCCGCCGGCCTGGCGGGCGGCTATGTGGGTTCCATCGTCGCCGACCTCAATGGCTCATTGGGCGGCGCTGCGCCGGGTATCACTATTGAGCGGCGCGCCTGGTTCAACCCCAACCTTGAGTCGCAATGGAACCTGATGCCGGCGCTGATTGCCTCGTTGAGCATGCTGCAAACGCTGCTGCTCGCGGCACTGTCGGTGGCCCGCGAGCGCGAGCAGGGCACCTTTGACCAGTTGCTGGTTACCCCGCTAACGCCGATGCAGATTCTGCTGGGCAAAGCCGTGCCGGCGATTGGCATAGGGCTCTTGCAATCGACGATTATTTTTCTGGTGATCCGCTTCTGGTTTGACGTGCCCATGACCGGCTCGGTGGCCTTGCTTTATCTCGGCCTGGTGACCTTTACCGTGGCGGCAGTGGGCCTGGGGCTTTCGATTTCGGCGGTGTCGCTGACCATGCAGCAGGCAATGCTTTACACCTTTTTGCTGATCATGCCGCTGATGCTGCTCTCGGGCCTTCTCACCTCGGTGAAAAACATGCCGGTGGTATTGCAGATCGCTACCTACATCAACCCGCTGCGCTTTGGTACCAGCATCGTGCGCCGGGTGTACCTCGAAGGCGCGACGCTCGCCGATGTAGGGCTCGATTTTATTCCCTTGCTGCTGATGGGCGCCGTCACGCTGCCACTGGCAGCCTGGCTGTTTCGCAACCGACTTTCCTGATTCAGGTGCCTGCCATGTCCGACTCTCAGCTGTTTGTTTATCGCCCTGCACGCCTGGCCCTGCTGGTGTGCGCCGTGGCGCTGAGTGCCTGCGCCGTCGGCCCCGACGTGGTCAAACCCACGGCGGCGGCGCCGGACGACTGGACCACCTGGAGCAGCGCCGACCCTTCGCTGCGCGCGTCTGCCGGTGTGACGCAAGCACCCCACGCCGCGTGGTGGAAAGCATTCGCCGACCCGGTGCTGGACCGTTTGCAGACGCAAGCTGTACAAGCCAGCCCCGACCTCAAGACCGCCTCGTTACGCTTCGCACAAGCGCGGGTGCAGCGCAGTACCGTCTCCGCGCAGCGCCTGCCGGAAGTCGGCGTTAGCGGTTCGGCCACCCGCCAACGGCAAAGTGAAACCGGCGCCGGCACCCGCTTGATCGACGCAATAGGCACCGGTAGCAACGCCGACGACCTGAAAAAGCTGCTCGCCGAACCCTTCACCCTGTACCAGGCTGGTTTCGACGCCTCGTGGGAGTTGGACTTGTGGGGCCGCATCAGCCGCTCCGTCGAGGCGGCTGATGCCGATATCGCGCAGCAAGCCGCCTTGCTTGAGTTGGCCCGCCAAAGCCTGGCCAACGACGTGGCGCGTAATTACTTCGAGCTGCGCACTACTCAGCGCCAGATCCGCCTGGCCCGTGACGACATCGCCGCGTTGGATGAGCAGGTAGAAATTCTGTCTGCCCGAGTGCAGGGCGGGGTGCTCGACCACCTCGACCTCGAGCGCCAACGCGCCGAGCAAGCGGCGCTTAAAGCCCAATTGCCAGCCCTGCTGGCGCAAGAAAGCGCCAGCGCCAACCAACTCACGCTGCTGCTGGGTGAGCGCCCTGGCGCCTTGCATGACCAGCTACTGCCAATCGAAGAAGACCGCCCCAGCACTATGCCCGACCTGACCCTGGGCCTGCCCTCGGAAGTGGCGTTACAGCGCCCGGATATTCGCGCCGCCGAGGCCGCGCTGACTAGCGCAACGGCGGATATTGGCGTGGCACAGGCAGCGTTGTACCCGAGCATTCGCCTGGGTGCGAAGTTTGGTTATGAGTCGTACCTGAGCGGGGAATTCAGCGACTGGGGCAGCCGCACCTGGTCGATCGGGCCCAGCCTGGACCTGCCGCTGTTCGACCACGGTCGGCGCAAAAGCGTGGTGCAACTGCGCGAGCTGCAACAGCAGGAAGCGGCTGTGACTTACCAACGCACTGTGCTCAAAGCCTGGCAAGAAATCGACGACGCGCTTAGCGCCTACAGCGCCGAGCAGCAACAGGCGCAGCAACTCGACCTGCAGGTGAAAAGTGCCGGTGAGGCCTATTCATTGGCGCAGGCCCGCTATCAGGGCGGCACGATCGACTTCAGTTCGGTGCTCGACAGCCAGCGCAGCTACTTGCAGGCGCGGCGCAGTCTGGTGGCGAGTGAGGGGCGGTTGCGCACGCGCTTTGTGACGATCAACAAAGCGATAGGATCCCCGTTACAGGCGACCGGCCGGGGCTCCGAGCAGGCCCGATAAGCTACGTCGGTTCTCACTGAAAAGTAACGCGCGGTAAAGGCCACGAATGCGCCCGGCGCCTGTCGCGGTCTAGGCGTTACTGCGATTAATACACGCTTCAGCGGGGGCGTGAATTGCCCGTACTTTTGTTGGCGTTCAAACACCGCTTGCGGCGCAAGCGTTCTCTTCCTTGGATGGCCGCTTTTGGCCGTTTACCGTCCTGGCGAACGGCTGCTTTGGGTCGTCTTCTGCCGGTCATGATCAAGAAGCGTGCTGGTCGAATCCGGCCCAAAGGACTGGTCAGGTCGAATGCAAACGGGCGGGCAAGTCTGTGCAACTACCCAGCCAGAAACTCGATTGCCGCGTGGAGTCCTGCCATGCCCCTCCATGCCTGATCCTTGGAACCACATGGATAGCGGATGGGCAGAGCCCGATTAACGTGGTCGACACCACCTCAAAAACAAAAAAACGTGAAAAAAGTTACCTAGCCTAACCGCCTGTATTTTCTAGAAAAAATCGTATCTAACTGTTAGCAAAGCCCCGGAACTGTTGCAGTCAATCAGTGCAAAGACTGGCTCACGTGTTGTCATGATCGCGAACGCTATATTTCACCACACCCCAGATCACGAGCTCATCGCCCTCCATGACATGTCTTACCGGATATTTCGGATTCTCGGACAGGAGGAGTACGGCGTTCTCACGCAGAAGCAGGCGCTTGCAGAAAGGCTCCGAGTTCAGCGCGGCGATGACGATATCGCCACTGACCGCATCGATGCTTCGATCAACAACCACCAGATCCCCTGAATAGATTCCGGCGCCCTGCATACTGTCTCCGTCGATCCTCACCAGGTACACGTGCGGGGCTCGAATATCGAACAGCTCATCAAGGGAGATGTGCTTTTCGATGTGATCAGCCGCAGGGGAGGGGAAGCCCGCCGGTACCCTGGATGAATAAAGGGGCAGCTTTTTACCGCCAGTAGCGAGAGGGCCGAGGATGGTGATGCTCATGATGCAAGCCTTAGATTGGTAGACTGTACGTATATACAGTTAACGATTTGCTTCGCTTGTGGTCAATCTCATAAGCATCACTATTCGACGGGTGACAGCATGTGCGGACGCTACTCGATCTACGAATCGATGGATCACTACCTGAAGGAGCTCGCGCCAGAGCAGTTGGTGATCAACGGCTACGATCTTTGGCCAGTAGAGCGATACAACGTCGCACCCTCGACCCGTGTGGAGATCATTCGGCCAGTGGACGACCAATTAAGCGTAGATAAGGTGAAATGGGGATGGTCACCATTTTGGGCGAAAGGAAAGCGTCCTGACCCGATAAACGCTAGGGTTGAAACAGTCATGACTGGGAAGTTTTTCAATCAGCTCTGGCCAAGCGGTCGTGTACTTGCACCGGCAAACGGGTGGTTTGAGTGGGTCAACGATCCGGCTGATCCAAAGAAGAAGCAGCCTTACTTCATAACCCTGAAGGAGCAGGCTCCGATGTTCTTCGCTGGGTTAGCTGAGGTTCACCAGGGCTTGGAGCCAGACCCTCGCGACGGCTTCGTCATCATCACCGCCGCCAGTGATCAAGGGATGGTAGATATCCATGATCGGAAACCGCTGGTTTTGGCCCCTGAGCACGCCCGCGAATGGATCGCCTCAGATACTTCCCCTGAACGCGCGCGGGAAATCGCGATGAAACACTGCCGTCCTGCCACCGATTTTCATTGGTATAAGGTGAGTAAGGCTGTGGGTAGCGATCGTAATCAGGGCCCAGAATTGGTTACGCCGCTCTCAGGGGCGTCAGACGTCGATGAATGATCAACCTGAGTCGTACATGCCGTTGGCTGTAGATGTTGATGGACGGCAACTGCAGCGTTGCTAAGCCTTTCCATGAGTAGCGCTAGTCAGATCTCATCAAGAACGGACATTGCTTAGACCAATCACCAGTTTTGAGACCCGGTATACCTGATACCGCCCAGGTGACGTCTGATACCGAGAGGGGTCATGTGGCAGGATTATTGATCTCAGTTGATGCCCCCCAAAGATTTGGACACCATGGGTAGCCTGACATAAATTAAGGACAAAATATGTTCAGCAAATCTCAGATCGTTACCATCCCAGTCATGATCTCATCGGTACTTTTACTCACCGGCTGCCCGCCACCAGCGTCTTTCACCCAATGGAAACGCGCTTCTACCTCCGTCGAGGGCGTTAAAGCCGCAATGGCAGAATGTGGTGACCCTGTGGCAGGGCCACTAAACCGTTTTCCAATAAACGAAGAGATAATTCACTTTCAGTGCATGCAACGTCTCGGTTTTACCCGTAAAGACGGCTTTGAATACTGTGAAATAATGAAGAACATGCCTGCCTGCGTCGAGGAAAGGCAGGGCCGTCCGCTCAGTTTGTCGCAGCTCGAAGCGTTGCCGTTTGTAGAGGACGAAGCCTTCCATCCAATAAAACCAAATTCAGGCCGGGATGAACGTATGCAGGTCTCATGGCGTAAAGCGGGAGCATCACTCCATTTCTCAGTCCAGGTAGCAAATGATAGTGAAGCCTTGCCGGTGATGTATGCATGCGGCTATGCGAAGCCACTTGGGTCGAATCTGGACGTCGCAAGCATCGGGCGCACTGCAGAAGTGCAGCGTTGCATGATTGATCATGGCTTTGAGCCCAAAAACAAAATTATGCTTGTTTGCCAGACTTACCCACAAGTGACGGGCTGTTCGTCGACAACGCCGCCGAGTTGATGCAGGCAGAGAGCAGGGCCGAGAAGGGCTTGCTCGTTCAAAATAAGAGAGCGTCCTAGACGCGCGACCTTTCAACTCATGGGCACAATTTTTCTACATCGATTTGACGGATAGCACTTCCACGTATTTGTATTTTTTCTTGGCAGCCTTCACCGCATCTTGTTCGGCGAGCAACGAGCTCAACGTATCAGCCTCGTGAATCAACTCGGTCATTTTTCCCTCGAACTCGTTTCCAACCCGTAGCGTGACCCGCAGCCTGGGCGTAAATGCTTTCGCCACCTTCTTCTTGGCTGCTGGAGCGACAACGGGTTTCGCGAACACAACTTCTTCCACAGGCTCATTTACTAGAGGAGCAGATATCTGCTCTCCGGGCTGAGGCGTACCGAATAGGGCACGACGCATTTCTTCTTCAGTTAATTCAGAGCTCATAGAACATCTCAAAGTGGGCGGTAATCAGCTCGACGAATTCTACTAGGATGGCGGCTCCAGCGTGTCCTCTGGGAGCATGTATGGTCACTGTGAATTCGGGCTACGTGGTCAACATTTCAACGTGGTAGTGGGCTAGATAGCGATAAAATGATGCAACGTAAGCTAGGCTATTGAGTGCTTAAGGGTTCATCGCAATGGTTGTCTGGCTTTGTCTTCGACAACTGAGTGAACTGCTCCAATGCGTTTTGGAAGTCCTTCAATGCAAAGCTTACAGGCTTGCTCTCGGCGATCCATTTTGTCGAGATTCCAACTTCCAGTTTGTCCGAAATACTTTGACCGAAGCGCCGCCAGTGTACCGTGTCAGCATCGATTACCTGCTCTGCGACCAAGACGATACAGTCAAAATTCATGTCATCGCTACAGACCAGTAACGGCACGATTGTGGAGCTTCCATCCTCCGCCGGGATGATGCGACGGTTCGCAAGAGCGTTTTCGTCTTCGTCGATAAGCCAGATCAGAGAAAGACCAAGGCTTGCGACGTCTGACCATTCAAGATGAGTGGACAGCCATTGCTCAATGCCAATGCCGTCAATCATTAACCATGCGCAAGCGCTCTTGGCGAATCCAGGTCGGTAGTAAGCGGCGCTGATAACTTGGTGCATGGCGAAGTCCTTTAGTGCGGTGCGGCTGGGTCATAGAGAATGATGATACTCCAGTGATATCACCCCGCGTTTCAGATCGCTACTCTCGACGCTTGAGGGGCAGCCTATTGCACCGGGACGTATTGGCAGCTTTCAACCTAGTCACAATGATGAGGTTGGATTGTGAGCATCCGTGCCATTCGGGTTTTCCTGACAAGCTGCTCCTCCAACTTTAATCAGGTACGATCCTGAAGACTCATCAATAATCGAGATCGTATGATGCAAGACGGCTGCTGGCCCTTCCAGCTCTTCGGTGCCAATTTCGTCACTGAATCCGAGGCGCAAGAATTAGTGTTTGAGCAGTGGGAGCCAGAGCCACCTGAAAGCGCAAGCGAAGCCGAGTACATTTCGTGGGAAGACCGCAATCCAACCTGGCGACTAGCGGAGGAGCTAGAATTCTATATGGACTCAGATTTCGTTGAGCTTGCCGGCACCCCACAAGACGTCATAGCGCAAATCCGCAGCCCCTCTGAGAGAATGCTTTTCAGCTCCAAGGCAACAGAATTTACCCATTTTATTCTGGTGGGGTCGAATGCCATCTGGGGTGACCGTCGTTCGACTTCTGCCCAAGGAGAACCGCTGGTGCGCTTACCGGAGAGCACTGCAACCATCTCATATCTCGGTCTGTTCAATTCAATTTGACTGCACGAAGAGTCGTGTCTGAGTTGTGCGGCTAATGCAGTATACGACTGGGGACTCTCGGCCTGAAGCCCGGTCACAGTGTCTGCAAGGTGCCGAGAGCAGTCGCTCAATACGTCTGCTTAACCAGCAGCGGTTGAGGGCAGGTCTGCTAAGATCGAGGCATAAACCTGCCAGGGGGGCAGTAATGGGAAACTACACGAAAGGACTCACAGAGCGCCGTCATCACACACAGCTCAGAGAGGGCTATTGCCTGATCTGTGGAACTTTCGGCCCTCTCAGTTGGGATCATGTTCCGCCTCAGGGCAGTATAACAATAACAAAAATTGAGCAGGCTCACCTGACGGAGGTTATGGGAGTCAACTCTGATGCTGTCATTGGCGTTAAGTCTTCTAACGGTAGCAAGTTCAGAACTATCTGCAAGCATTGCAATAGCTCACATCTCGGTGCTAAGGATGCTCCGATCAACTTGCCGCGCAGCGATGGCATGCCGTAATTCGCCCGGCACTCAGCGCTATTCCCTGAAAACGGCCTAATACAGTGTGCGGCGGAGCGTTTTCCGCCCGGTTCTCCGTGTTAAGTGCGCAACTCACCCAAACCCATCAGTCGTTTTCGAGCCATCCACAGGTTCGACAGGGCGAACAGCGTGGTCAGTTGGGCCGTGTTTTTCATCAGCCCACGAAAGCGTACTTTCACGTAACCAAACTGGCGCTTGATGACCCGAAACGGATGCTCAACCTTGGCGCGTGTCTGCGCTTTGCAGTACTCGATCTTGCGCTTAGCTTTGTACAACAGGCTGCGTTTGTTCAGCTTGGAATACGTGCTGCGCCGAGCCGCGATTTGCCAGATCACGTCACGATTTTCGTGCTCTTCACGCTTCTCGACACCGGTGTAACCTGCGTCCGCATAGACCGCGTTTTCGTCCCCGTGGAGCAGTTCAGCGACTTGGGTGACATCGGCCACATTGGCAGCGGTGCCGTGGACGTGATGAACCAGTCCCGACTCAACGTCAGCGCCGATGTGGGCCTTCATACCGAAGAAATACTGGTTCCCCTTCTTGGTCTGATGCATCTCGGGATCCCGCTCGCCGTCTTTGTTCTTGGTCGAGCTTGGGGCATGAATAATGGTCGCGTCGACGATGGTGCCCTGGCGCAGCGACAGGCCTTTTTCCTGCAAATAACCGTTGATGACCGCGAGGATGGCAGGCGCCAATTGATGCTTCTCCAGCAAGTGCCGGAAGTTCATGATCGTGGTGTCTTCAGGGATCGGCGCGCTCAGTGTCAGATGCGCGAACTGACGCATGGGCGTGATTTCGTAGAGCGCTTCTTCCATGGCCGGATCGCTGAGGGAGAACCAGTTCTGCAGCAGGTGAATGCGCAGCATGGTTTCCAGTGGGTAAGGTTTTCGACCGCCACCGGTCTTGGGGTAGAACGGCTCGATCAGGCCAAGCAGACCTGCCCAGGGCACGACCTGATCCATCTCGGCAAGGAAGCGTTCGCGGCGGGTTTGCTTGCGCTTGCCGGCGTACTCGAAGTCGGAAAAGCTCATCTGGCTCATGGGAGGCTCGGATCAGGTGGTCGGGCGATTTTCGCATACCCGGGACTTGTTCGGAGATTCCTTAGGTATAGAAACCTTTACGGAGTTTATTAATGAAATCTGTTGCATCCAAAACGCCAAAGTTTTTTGACGTTCCCCGGAGCGAACATTATTTGCACCGGTTGGTGACCCGAGTGTCAGCCACGACTGAGGATGGGAGCTCAATCGACATGGTGCTTGGAGACGTATCGGATCGGTGGAACGCTCGGCAAGCTGATGCGCTTGCCCAAGGGCTGCTCATGTCGCTGTTACGCGCAGGCCTGTAAGCCAGTCGCATGCCATGGGTCGGAAGCCTGCTGAACGTGACGCCATACGATGGCCAAAAGCAGGTACTAAGCTTCTCTGAAGACACTTGGTACGACGTTAATCCGACATTCCGCTTCATGGGGGTAGCGTGGTTGTATGAAGGCACGGGCGCCGACCCGCATTACCCTGCGAATGCCTTATGTATCCGGATGCTCCATGACGGCGGGATTATGTTCGGCAAAGGTAATGACGAGCATCTGCTGACGGCAGAGCAGGCTTACCTGCTCTGTATCGGACTAAGCGACTGCGCCTACTCTTTAGAGACTCGGAGGTGGCGAATTTGGGACAGAGTTATCGAATGGCGGAGACAGGGCGAGACATCAGCGCCGGAGCCTTCCACCGATGAACAGGCGCGCTTTGATCTGCTTAACAGCTACCTTAGTCGCTTCAGACCAACGTTGAGATAGCTTGATCGAACGCTACGTGACTTCAACACGGCTGGGATTGCGCAGCAGGATTGAAGCAGCTGATCGCTACATCACGAAAGATGGCCTTGTAAGACCGCTCGCCAGTACTTCGCTCGACTTCTGTTTTGCTAAGTGGGACAGAAGTCTGGACATGGTGCTAGTAAGCGAGTGGAGCGCGCACGCGCGAGATTGGACGCCGAAAGGCAAAGACGCCGGAACACTTCGGTCGCTTGGTTCACGACAGACGGCCCGGTAGGGGCAGCGTATTGATCTGTTGGCCCATAACACCATACGTAATCACCTTGCGTGACTATGGCACATTTGGCACGCCCATCGCCCGATCGTACCAACGAAATCATAGAAGGTTGGTTTGAGTTTGGCACAATGCAAGCCCCTCGCTTTCGCCTGCATCCAGCCATCCTGAGTGGCGCATAGACACACCCCTAGCTTGATAGTAGCATTGCGCCACTAAGTCCAGTGCTCACAGATTGTAAAATGGAGTTTGCAGCTTGAAAAAAGTTGAAGAAGTATTTGGCGTAAGCAGTGAAGATATTTGCAGCTACGTAGAGAGAGCGCACGTCGATGACAAGTTTACTTCAGCGTTAGAGGCGGGCCATCAAATTATCGTTTACGGCGCATCGAAGCAGGGCAAAACGGCGCTGGTCAAGAAGCACTTAAGCTACGATGACAATATCGTGGTGAGCTTATCGCCTAAAACTACTATCCGAAATATATATCAATCCATTTTACGAAAATCAGGCGTTACGTTACAGACGTCGTATACCGAAGGTACAGGCGATACCTCTAAGGTGAAAGGAAAAGCTTTTATTGAGGGGGCTATCGCTTTGGTGCTAAAGGGGCGAGCTGAAGTCGCCGTTGAGAATGAAAGCGCTTACAAGGTCGAGGATAAATACGAAGAGATCGAATTTAATCTCGACCTACCTGATGATGTCGCTAGTCTGATGGTAAAGTTCGGTACTAAAAAAACCGTTATTCTAGAGAACTTTCACTATCTACCCGAAAGCGTTCAAAGAGATTTCGCTTTTGACCTAAGGACTTTTCATGACCTTAAGATACGGTTCGTAATTCTTGGTGTATGGAAAGAAGCCAACCGTCTGATTCAGTTCAACGGCGAGTTACAAGACAGGGTTGCAGAAGTCCCCGTAGAACCGTGGCACGAGGCCGACTTCCTTAGAATCGTTGATAAGGGTGCGCCTGAACTAAATGTTCAGTTCTCCAGAGTCGTCGTACAAGAATGCATCGACAATGCTTTCAAGAGTGTGGGTGTATTCCAAGAGCTGATTAAGGTCATTTGCCTAGAAGCTGGCATCACCGAGACGCAGGCCGATAACCGATTTATAGATGACATGGACGTTGTCGCCAGAGCGATTAGGCAGAAGTCGGAAGACTACTCCGGTAGGCACCTTAAAAACCTGGAGGCTATAGCGTCCGGTAATACTTCCGTTATTGATAAGACGAAACCGCTGCCATACTTCCTGAACTACTATATCGTCATGCATATCCTTGAAATTGGGTTTGCAGGGATCAACGGGGGCATTAGCAAAGAGGCCCTATTGCATGCTATCAAGCAGATACATCATCGCAAGGATGATCTGAAGGGATCTCAGTTAACCTCAGTTCTTAAGGGGCTTGCAGAGGTTCAGTCCGGGAAGGGGATTAGCCCGCCTGTGCTGGCATATGACTCCAACTCCAGGCAGCTGAAGGTTGTTGATTCTACTTTCTATTTCTTCTTAAAAAACGCGGATCTCGCAGTTGTAAAGGAAGAGATTCTATATCCGCTTGATGGCTTGGACTTGTAAACGACCATGTCCACGTGGCTGGAGAAATCAGATTTAGCCAGTCTGCAAGAAGATCGCTCACATGAAAAAGCGCCGTGGACATACGCTGTGGTTATAGTCGCGCCTCGGTTCAGGCAAGCGGAGCGCGCAGGCCGACTGGCCGTAGGCAGGATAGTGGAAGCCCGCAGGGCCAAGACGTCGACTGCGTCGATGGCTTGGTTAACGACAGCCGGGCCGCAGGGCGTGTCTGCATCGAACCTCAAGAATGGAAGTCTCCCTGCTCTTCCCCGAATTCGACCGCGAGGACGAGGCGTCTGTTGCCACCTTGCCTCACGCATCCCGATACCCTGCACGGCAGCGTCCTAACAAGCACACGCAACCTAATGGGCGTCACGAATAAGCCGCAATAGCGTCGTGCACATTAATGGTCTTCTCATGAATGAGCTCATGAGTAATACCTTTTCGAGCCATCACAACGAATCGACCTAGCACAAGATAATGTTGATACGTCGTGTCAGGACTTTCATGACCAAGTTGGTTGGTGATAACTTCAGTTATCGCAAGATCCATAACTTCAGCGTTTTTTTCCAGAATACCCTCGCCATTATGATGTTGTATCATCATGAGAGTGGGCCACCATTTGCGTGTATGGTAGAAAATATTGCTCAAGACGAAGCTAGAATCTTTCTCGCGAGCTAAGCGCTTAGCATAATTGGTCGCGTTTGAAATCATGGACGCAGTTACTGGTTCTCCTTCTGCGGTCAGGAACAGGGCGGAAAGCGGGCATTTCTTACCAAATTTATTTTTATACAGCTTTGCCCTCGTTGCATATTCGGTTTTAATGTAGCTTTCGTCTAGCATTTGTAATGCGTAGGCGGGAATTATGATGTCCCTGAATTTAGCCCCTTTCCCGAAGACCTCGTACTGAACCGTTTTAACGTCCTTTTTCATCTCGCTGTATGGAAGGATGTGTCTGTTTTTGCCAATGCCCATGTAGGGAAATTTCACAAGCTCCATGGGGCGCATGGCAGTTGCCAGCGCAAAGTTGAACAAGACTTTGTAAATCTGGTCTGGATAACTGTCGAGAAGGGTCGTAATGTCCCGATTGGATATAAGGCGCTTGGGTTTTTTCTGCCGCGCTTCTCGGTCGAGCACTCGGATAGAATTCGTGTCCAAAACTGATTCGGATTTTTTTTGGATGTAGCTCAACATTCGGCGGTCTTTGAAGTTTGCGACCCAAGTTTTCAGTGTGATTATTACGCCGGTGGGGATTTTTTTGTCATGCAACCACTTGAAAAAATGAAGAACTACACATGCGTCCTTGTAGATGGTATCTGAGCTAGGATGGACGCTGTTTAGCATAACCCTGCGCGTCTGACGGTAAACTTGCCATTTTCGCAAATCTGCGTTTATAACATGAAAGTGATAATCGCCTGGATTAACAGCGCGAAACCTTGACAGCTGGGAAATAAATTTGTAGAAGCTGGTGATTAATGTCACGTATCTTTTGGATGTTTGCTCGGATGACCTTGTTTTCTCGTAAAGGTATAAGTTAACCATGCTTAACATCAGGCACTTGTTCTTGTAATTGGCAGTCATAATGTAATGGTTAACATCTTTTCCAAGGTCAATGCTGTAGTAACTAATCGGTTTGAAGTCAAAATTGATCATCAGTCGCCCTGCCTGATTTTCGATACTACTACGCTTTCAAATCCCCAAGTGATGAGCGGGGTCTTTGCGGAGTCTGCATCTTGAAGCTCTTCTTCGGGAATATCTCTGAAACTAAACTTCCGTTTTGCCGAAATTATGGCGTCAGACGAGCTGTGCGGAACATGAATAGCTACCGATGCGAGTGGGTGCATGTCCTTAAGTATTATTTGTATTTCTTCTCGACTGTAGATAGGTAGCCGTACAATTATCAGCGTGCGATCATGCCTAGGCGATAATCTAGAGCAAAAGAGACTGAAGTCGGAAATGTATTTATCTTGGAAAAAGATGATGTCAAGACTCTCGGGTGTCGGAAATTTTCTGATATCACTTATAGCCTTCGTAATAGCTAGATCTTTCGCATCTTCGTAGGTTGAGAAGTTTTTGGAGAGCGCATAAGACTTTTTCGCGAGCGTGAGATCTAGGTCGAATGTGATGAAGTTCTTGTCCGATTTTTCAGAAAATGCCGATGAGGATGCGCTGGAAGCGGTAACTGCGTCAATCGTTAACTTCGCATTAGTAACTTCAAGTTCTGTTAGCCGCTTTCTCATGAAAGCATTGTGATTGCTTTGATTGGTGAGCGTAGACGACAACTGGTTAGCGTTGAATGCTATGATGTCGTTGTTCATCAAAGTCGTAGTATGATTCAAAATCACGGATTCGAGCTCAGCCTGATGCGCTGCATTGATTGATGCGATCTCCTGCTCCAGCCGGTAAATGCGGGCCTCGTTATTTTCGATTATTTCACTCAGCGAGGCATTGTCGTCGACAAGCAGTTTAGCGATCGATTCTTTCCCGGTTGAATAAGCCTTCAAATCGTCGTAATACCGGTTGAACGCCTGCCGACTAATACCCGCTAGTTCCGCGAGCTTTAGGACAGGAAGCTTGGTCTGGCCGTGACTGAGCTGGTGCTCTTTGATAATACTTATTAGTTTGTCACGGGTGGCTTGGCTACTCATGCGTGAATATCCATGGATGGAATAATTTTATACTGCTCGTTAGTCTTCAGAGTTTCGAGGTGCCTAGTGTTATCCAAAACTTTTTTACGGAGCATCGCCTTGGACGTTTCGGAAAGCGTGTCGCCTGCCCGAATCAACATGTCTTGATAAAAGTTCGTGTTATCTTCCAAGGCCTTGGCCGCTTTGTTAACAATAAGCGCATGTGGGCATGAGGTATCACAGCTGGAAGGCTCTGGCAGCGCACCTTTAACCACAGTTTTGTAGTGTGCCAAGCAGGGGGGCAGGTCGGGTGAGGAGTACATCTCTGTACTAACACAGTAGGTGCCCATGGCCGTCCGGTGGATGAACAAAGGTTCACCAGAAGATAGCAAGTGGGTCACATAAGTGAAGACCGTAACTTTCAAGTTTTGTCCGGTGAACGCATCCGGACGGGCAGCAATCTTGTCTACCAAACGGCGAGCATTATCGCCAGAGGAGGTTGAGTGCTTAACCTGCGTTATGATGTCGGTAAACTCTTGAATATAATTTTCTTCAATTGCTTTCGCCACGCTTTGAACGATGTAAGGATTGCGGCCGATGTACCTTAGCGTCATCGCATAACTAGCGTGTCCGAATAAGAGTCTAATAATATCAACATTGCGTTCGTTACGATTGATCAATATTTCGGCAATCGTTTTCCGGAAGCGATGAGTGTGGATTCGATCTATTCCAAGTTCTTCTTGGAGTTTTTTGGTGATGTTCTCGATTTTGACAGATCCTTGGCGGACGACTTTTCTCCTGCCAAGCACGGATTGGAATATAAAGCCTTCTCGTTTTTGATCAAGATCGTCGCGAAGACTCTTAAATTCTTTGAGCTTTTGGCCGACGAATTTGGGGAGCGGTATGAAGCTAATGTCTCCGTTGTAGTTAGGATCTTGACTGGTTTTATATCGGGTAACCTGTAATTTGAAGCGTCCGTTCCTCGTTTCTATGACGTGTTCAAATTTGAGCGCCTCTAACTCGCTTACGCGCAGTCCAGTGACTAGGGCGACCAGTATGTAAAGTGCATTGCGAATGGAGGTCAGGGAGCGCTGAAAGCTGCTAATCCATGAATAGTTCCAAAAGACGGTCTCATAGTCACGCTTGTTTTTTTTAATCTCTACTATTCGGATACCTTCAACTACAACATCTAGATTTTTCTCAAGCTCTAGGTCTTCGACGACCCGGGATATCGTTTTGTAATTGCTGGTGACAAAGTTGCGGGATAACAGGTAATCGGACGCCTCACGAACTCGCGGCATGGCTTTCTCAGTCCAGAAAAGCGCGTGTTCAACGAGTTTTTTGAGATCGCTTTCATTATATGGCGCCCAAGTCGCCAGCGAGCCGGTAAAATGCCGAATAACGTCCTTTCGTCGTTCTGGGGTGTCTACTGACGTCGCCGATACAGCTAAACGATTTTCTTCCGGGATTAGCTTTTGTGCACTCAATGCGATCCAGAAACGGATGTGCAAAAAAAGATAGTGGTAATGCGTGAACTGGGGTACTTCTTTTGCCCGGTCGAGAGCGTCATTTAAAAGCCTAGGCGTAATAAATGACAATGACTCCAGGTCGCCAGACAGATGGTTGTCAATCAATACGTAATTTACGAGTCTGCGAAAATTGCGAGCATGACCCAAAGTTGTTGTGTAGGAGCGGATACCCGCAAAAGGCGCGTAATCAGGTATGAGGTGGTAAATTATAGATTTTTTAGTTGAAATCGCATGTTCCGACATGTCATCAAATGTGACGCGAGTTACGGTGCCGTCCTTGTCCTTGAAGATGATCCAGCTACTGTCGCTATATAAAGAGTAAGCGGAAACCGGAAAGTTACCCTCAGGGTAGAGCTCCAGCTTTTTCAATAAAGTGCTTTCGATTTGGCGGGCTTCACCGCCAGTTTCAAGCAAAAGTTGCTCAATCTCTTGTTCAGCAGCATCCTGCATATCCTCGGAAAAATCGATGTCCATGTCTTCAGCAAGAGTGTCGAGCGCGGCTTGGGTCGCATCATCAAGTTTATTCTTCATTCTGCCTGTCCTCTTCTTCTAGGATCACTTGGAGAAAATTCAGATCCCGAGGGAGGAGTGGGGTTTTACGACGCTGATACCGTGACGCTTCTCGGATTGCCTGTTCGTCATCCCAGCGTTCGAAAATTGATTCAATCTTTGCCAGTTCGAGTTCGTGATTGCTGCTGTAGTCAGACGCGGTAGGAGGCTGATCATCGATAATCTCGACCACGTGGATGCGACGCTCAATCAAATATGGGAGCGAGTCTTCAAAAATGATGCACTGGGAACAAAATGTGCATTGGCTGATGACGTAGCACCTTTTTCCTGGTTCTACGTGTCGAGCTGCCCCCAGCCAAGTGGGTTTGTACTGATTGGCGCAGCCCCAAAGTGGCTTTTCCATCCCCGGAATGTGGAAGATCTTGAGAGGAAGCTGGGTAGCGGCTTCTTGGGGCGGAATACCGAGCATTCCTTCGAACTTACCTGCGCGCATCAGCTTGATAATTGCTTCTAGCTCAGACTCTAACCGATCGTATCGTTCCTGTTGGGCTAAAGCAGAGTTGTCGTAGTGGATGTCAGTTGTCACGGTACTGGCGTGTCCAAGGAACATTGCTAGTAAGCCATGCGAACTGCCAGTCATTTCTTTCCGGCGCTTCACCCACGTAGGTCGTAGCCGCCATGTGAGATCCTTACCTCCCGTCAGACGCTCCCCAAACTCGTCGTAGATTGGATACTGCTTCAAAAATTGCTTGTTTCCCTGCTGGAACGCCTTCTCATTGGAAGATGAGGTATGACGCCCACCTTTATTGACCCAATCAGGGTAGAAACGCATGCATAAAAACGCCGGGTTATAGTCACTGCTGGTCATCCCGTGCCGGACGTAGTCAAAGTCACGCCCTGCAAGAGGCTCAGAAAGCTTCACAGCCAGCGACACTAGGTTTCTCGCTGAATACATATCGGAGGTCGTGCTTACAGCCACAATCTCTTTAGGGGCGTAGTAAGGCTTGCCGATACCTTGGCTTCGGTTTTTCTCTGTCTGAATCATGACGTGTTTTTCGTTCATCGCGCCGGTCAAAGCGTGCTCGAAATTGTCAGGATCTACAGCGAGCACTGCCTCTTTGTTCCAGTTGGTTTGAAGCATGATGAACTGCACAAGACAGGACATGTCCTGCATCGTTGGATAGTACATCTCCAGCAAGTGTTCCCACTTCAGCGGAACGGCCATCCCTGGCGGGGTGTATGGGTTTCGCAACCTATACATGATCAGCTGCAGAGCATCTTCGCAGCGATCCATGGAGAAAAGAGCAGCGACGGCGTATTTAGTACCGATCTCCTCCAAGGTCATCTCGAACGGGTAGCCGCTATCGATGATCGTTTTAACTGCCCGTACTGGGTCGGGCTCAAAGTTAGACGTATTACCCCGGTGAAAGGGATTTCTGGGGTTCTGGAAGACGTACTCATCGCCCCTGTCTTCATAAGCTTGCAAAATTACATCCCGCCAGTTCGAAAGGGTGGCGATGTTTTGTAGTTCCGGGTCAGTCGACTTTGACAGTTTTAGGTGTAAGGCTCTCCAGTCGAGTTTTATTTCATTGTCCAGCAAATGTTGAATCCACTGAAAAATCGACTTGCGTGTAAGGGTCATTTCCTCAATGATTTCTTCATAGGTATACGCTACGGCATCATTAACCAAGTTCCGAAATTCGATTTTCTCATAGAGTTTGTCGATGCTCGAAGTAAATGCATCTGCCAACATTTGCTCAGTTTCATCACTGAACGGCACTCGAGCCTGAGTGGCAGCTCTTGTCGCGAATGGGAGCAGTAGATCAGGAATCGCTTCAGTTAAAGATGAGACGCTTTTAAGCGCAGCTTTTAATCGAGCTGCATATTCCAGTCGCTCGTCATTCTGAAGCAGGTAGCCTTCAAACTGTTTGTAAACTTCGGCGCTGAGGTCAGTAATTTGTATAATTCGCAGGCCAGCCGGGTTACGTAGGTTGTACTCGCTACAGAAGCTAAAAAACATCCAGATCGCTCTGCGCAAAGAACTTGCAGTTATCCTGCTGCGAGTTGGACAGTACTTAATAAACGTCAAATGCAGCGCTAGGCAAATAGCTTTTGATCGGCTATAAAACGAATGGCCTTGGTATAGGCACTCTACGTTATAATTGTCTGAACTGAGCACAACATCATGGATGGCCTCTTTAGGCTGATAAAGATGATCCATGTTTAACTCTTTTTCGAATGGGGGTGGGACAATGTTTCCCATGCGACAGTCAGAGCTGTCTTGTATTCTTCGATAGTTCCGTTATTTGGAATAACAACATCGCTTGGTTGGATTTCTATCCCTAATTCTGACGAGTGTTGGTTGACAGACTCCGCGTTGTTTCGAACGATATGCCAGATCTTTCCGCCCATATCTCTGATATAGGCAGCTTCATTTTCAAATCGAATATCTTTGATAATGATGATGTTTTTGTTTTCAGTATCTAAGTTTGGCTTTATGAAGAATGCCATCTCGTTGATCGATTGCGGCGGCATCGCATTTCGCCTGTCGGCAAAATCTGGAAAGTCAGCGAGTGCTTTGGCTTTAACGAGCGCAATCATTTCGTACGGAGACATATCCCAAAACGCGTCTTTCTGGTTCTTTAGGTTCTCGTCCCAACACTGGTGGTCACGGAGGTTGAAGAAGGCCTTTGCAGCGAGGATGAAAGGGAGGTCGAGACGATTGAGCTGCGATGGCTCCAGGGCGCGGGCGACCTGCGGGACATTGATTTCTCGATCAGCGCGCATCAGCCAGTGAACAGGACTATGCCCTCTCATCCACTCAGTGCCCACGCGCTGGAAGAATTCACGCGGTGATAAGCCCCAGGCCTCCACCTTCATCTCCTTTAAGTTATCATCCCACGCCTGGGCATCTGACAGATTAAAGAGAACTTGGCAGCCTTGCTTGAGTGGGTCTGCGAGGGCATAGGCGGCGACATTGGCATGTTCAAGCAAGAGCTTTGCAGCTGTATCCTTGCCCGACCGAGCCTTCGCTGCAAGCCCTATGACTGTCTTCATTATAGTTAAGTCCCTGATCCGTAACGTATTTTTAGTTTGTTTACATTTTTTTCTTAGCTGAGTATATTCTTTTGTTTCCATTTCTGTCCATTCCAAAACAAGATTCCACCTACGCCTACCAGGGCGGTGGCCGGGGGTTGTCCCTGGAGCGTATTGCTACCCTGGAAACCTTTGTGCAGGGCGATTTACGCCCCGACCTGACCTTGGTGTTCGATCTGCCGGTGGAAGTGGGTCTGGCGCGTGCCAGCGCCCGTGGCCGCCTGGACCGCTTCGAGCTGGAGGGGCGAGCATTTTTCGATGCGGTGCGCACCGCGTTCCTCAAGCGTGCCAAGGCTGAACCTGCACGTTATTACCTGCTGGACGCCGCCCAGCCGCTGGCCCAGGTGCAGCAAGCCATCGATGCGTTGCTGCCAGACCTGCTGGAGCGCGCCCGTGGCTGAAGCCTATCCGTGGCAGGACAGCCTCTGGCAGCAACTGGCCGGTCGTGCCCAGCACGCCCATGCCTATTTGCTGCATGGGCCGGTGGGGATCGGCAAACGCGCACTCGCCGAACGCCTGATGGCCAGTCTATTGTGCAAACAGCCGATCAACCTGGAAGCCTGCGGCGAGTGTAAATCCTGCCTGTTGCTCAAGGCCGGCAGTCACCCGGACAACTATCTGCTGGAACCTGAAGAAGCCGACAAGGCGATCAAGGTCGACCAGGTGCGTGACCTCGTCAGCTTCGTGGTGCAGACCGCGCAGATGGGCGGGCGCAAGGTGGTGCTGATCGAGCCGGTGGAAGCAATGAACATCAACGCCGCCAACGCCTTGCTCAAGAGCCTGGAAGAACCGTCCGGCGACACGGTGCTGTTGCTGGTCAGCCATCAGTCCAGCCGCCTGTTGCCGACGATTCGCAGTCGCTGCGTGCAGCAGGCTTGCCCATTGCCGAGCGAAGCAATGAGCCTGCAATGGCTGGCGAAAGCGTTGCCGGATTGCGCCGAGGACGAACGCATCGAGTTGCTGACCCTGGCTGCGGGTTCCCCCCTTGCGGCGGTGAAACTGCAGGCCCAGGGCGTGCGCGAGCAACGGGCGCTGGTAGTGGATGGCGTGAAGAAACTGCTCAAGCAGGAGCTCTCGGCCACCCAACTGGCCGAGACCGCCTGGAAAGACATTCCCCTGCTGCTGTTGTTTGACTGGTTCTGCGACTGGTCAAGCCTGATCCTTCGCTACCAGTTGACCCAGGACGAAAGCGGCCTGGGCCTGTCGGACATGCGCAAGGTCGTGCAGTACCTGGCGCAGAAAAGTGCCCAGGACAAGGTCCTCGCTATTCAGGACTGGATCCTCGCCCAGCGCCAGAAAGTGCTCGGCAAGGCCAACCTCAACCGTGTGCTGTTGCTCGAAGCGCTGCTGGTGCAGTGGGTCGGTTTGCTCGGCCGTCGTTAATTTCGGTGGCCGACGGGTGTATCGTTGGCCAGACCCTTACCGTGACTCAAGTTGTAACCTCTTATGCTCGTAGATTCCCATTGCCACCTTGATCGCCTCGACCTTGCCCAGCACGGCGGCTCCCTTGATGCTGCTCTCGACGCCGCACGCGAGCGTGGGGTAGGGCATTTCTTGTGTATCGGCGTCAGCGCCGATAATGCGGGTGACGTCAAAGCCCTGGCCGAGCGTTATGCCGATGTGGATTGCTCGGTGGGTGTCCACCCGCTGGACCTCAAGCCCGGCGAAGCCCCGGCCCTTGACTGGCTGCTGAACGAACTCGATCACCCCCGCGTCGTGGCGATTGGCGAAACCGGACTGGATTACCACTACGAGCCGGAAGCTGCCGAGTTGCAGCAGGCCTCTTTCCGCCTGCATTTGCAGGCTGCCCAGCACACCGGAAAACCGGTGATCGTCCACACCCGCGGCGCCCGCGCCGACACCCTGACGCTGCTGCGCGAGGCCGCGCTGCCCCAGGCCGGCGTGCTGCATTGTTTTACCGAAGACTGGGACATGGCCAAAGCCGCCCTGGACCTGGGCTTCTATATTTCCCTGTCGGGCATCGTCACCTTCCGCAATGCCGATGCCTTGCGCGATGTGGCACGCCAGGTGCCGGCCGACCGCCTGCTGGTGGAAACCGATTCGCCTTACCTGGCGCCCATTCCCCATCGCGGCAAGCCCAACCTGCCGGAATATGTGCGTGATGTGGCGGATTACCTGGCCATGCTGCGCGGTGAGTCTTACGAGCGTTTCGCCGAGCAGACCACCGAGAACTTCAAGCGCCTGTTCCCCTTGGCCCACGTCGTTTAACGAGACGGCTCAAAACCCAGGCAAAAAAAACCCGGGTTCTGGGGGGGGAATCCGGGCTAAGACCATTAGGAGTAAACAAGGGCACTCAGTCCGTCGGTACCCAGGTCGGCGCTTCACTTGGGGGAGATGTCACGCCGACAGTTCAAGTATTGATCAGTATCCCATTCAGTCCAGTCGCCAGTGTTCGGTTTTTAAACAGATTTGGAATACGCCCGCTTCGCTTGAGTTCTCATTAGGTGGGCGCACGACCGAAGTTGTTGCGTATTATTTCTGACTGGTTTCAATGGAAACGTTGGCGTATTGAAACTAAAGTGCCTCGCCAGTTCACATAGACATTGCTCAACGACCGATCAGTCGCGATAATCCCTCGAATCGGGTAAATCGTATCGTCACGTATCCGTGGCTCTGCGTAACCCTCCCTATACCGACCTCTGCAGACCTCTTCCTCATGCACAAAGAACCCCGTAAGGTCCGTGAGTTTCGCCGCCGTGAGCAGGAAATTCTCGACACCGCACTCAAATTGTTCCTCGAACAGGGTGAAGACAGCGTTACCGTCGAGATGATTGCGGATGCCGTGGGTATCGGCAAAGGCACGATCTACAAACACTTCAAGTCCAAGGCCGAGATCTACCTGCGCCTGATGCTCGACTACGAGCGTGACTTGAACGAACTGCTGCATTCGGCCGATGTGGACAAGGACAAGGAAGCCCTGTCTCGCGCCTACTTCGAGTTCCGCATGCGTGACCCACAGCGCTACCGGCTGTTCGACCGCCTGGAAGAGAAGGTGGTCAAGGGCCATCAGGTGCCGGAAATGGTCGAGGAATTGCACAAGATCCGCGCCTCGAACTTCGAACGCCTGACCCTGCTGATCAAGGGCCGCATCAGCGAAGGCAAGCTTGAAGACGTACCGCCGTATTTCCACTACTGCGCCGCCTGGGCGTTGGTGCATGGCGCGGTGGCCCTCTACCACTCGCCGTTCTGGAGCAATGTGCTGGAAGATCAGGAAGGCTTCTTCCAGTTTCTGATGGATATTGGTGTGCGCATGGGCAACAAACGCAAGCACAGCACTGAGTTGCCACAGGCGCCTGTCGAAACGCCTGCCACCTGATTATTTGCTGCCCGTCGTAATATCCCAGGAATATACTCAGGCAAGGATCTTGCTAAAAGCTGATTTATAAGTCAGCTTTCAGCCTGCCCGAATCGTCCTCTGCCGGAGTGATCCATGATCGTTGATCGTCAAGGCAGGCGTTTTCGCAATTTGCGGATCAGCCTGACCTCAGCCTGCAATTACGCGTGTACCTACTGCGTGCCAAACGGCAAGCGGCTGGTGGCTGCCCAGGACGAACTCTCGGCCGAGGCCATGGCTCGTGGCGTGGCTTATTTAATCGAAGCCGCTGGTATCGAGCGCCTGCGCATCACCGGCGGCGAGCCGTTGGTCAGTCCCAAACTGGAAGCCTTCATGGGCGCCGTGGGGGGGATGGGCCTCAGTGATATCAGCCTGACCACTAACGGCCAATTGCTGGCGCGTAAACTGCCGCTGCTGGTAGACGCCGGGATTCGCCGCATCAACGTCTCCCTCGACACCCTGAATGCTGACGCCTTCCGCAGCATCGCCCGGGGTGGCGACCTGGCCACCGTCCTTGATGGTATGGATCAGGCGCGCGCTGCCGGGATCAAAATCAAAGTCAATATGGTGCCGTTGCGTGGCCAGAATCTGGACCAGGTGATACCGCTGCTCGACTACTGCCTGGAGCGTGGCTACGAGCTGCGTTTTATCGAGTTGATGCGCATGGGCCATCTGGCCAAGGATTCCAACGCGTTCCTGCAGCAATTTGTCAGTCTGCAGCAATTGCTCGACCTGATCGGCGAACATCATGAGTACCTGCAGGCCGATGCGCCGGTCGACGCCACGGCGGTGCGCTACGAAGTGCCGGACAAAGGCTTCTTTGGGGTGATCGCCAATGAAAGCGTGCCGTTCTGCCGTACCTGTTCGCGACTGCGTTTGTCGTCCACCGGTTGGCTCCATGGCTGTCTGTCGTCGAGTAACCGTCACTACGTCGGCGACTTGCTCGACAAACCGCGTCACCAGGCGCTACCGGCCTTGCAGGGCCTGTTGGTGAAGGCCCTTGGCGACAAACAGGAAGTAGCCTTCTCCGGTGGCGCCACGGTCATGAAGATCATCGGCGGCTAGTGCTGCAAGCTGGCGCAGAACCTGCATCTCGTGCCCATTCGCCGGTTTTCCGTCACCGGCTTTTGGAGGATTAGGATGCGTAGTCTGGTTTTGTTGCTGGCGTCGTTGACGCTGAGTGGTTGCATGACCGTCAGCGATATGGCCGAAGGCACCCGCTATCAGATGAGCGACGCCGGGTTGCTGGACCACAGCGATACCCGTCGCACTGCGTCGATTCGGGTGCAGCCGGACTCCTTTATCTTTATTGCCCAAGGCGCCTTCGTGCCGCCGGGCAGCGCTTATCCGCGCCCGAACGTGGTGGCCGAGGAAGCGTTCAACGGTTTCGTCGAATATTTCCCCATGGTGCGTCGTGCCCGTCAGCCCGAAGGCCTGGAACAAGCGATGGCCGAAGCCCGGGCCGCCGGTGCTCATTACCTGTTGTACTGCCGTTTTGCCAAGGCGGATGACCGTATCGGTAACGCCGACGAGTGGACCGACCAGCAGGCCCTTGACCGCGTCGGTCTGGACAGCGGTGTTATCCAGATCATGTTGATCGAGACCAGCACTCAGTATTTGATTGATACTGCACGCATTCGCAGTCGTGGCGGTTTACTGACGTTCCACGACAACAAGCCTGAAGATCTGATTGCCCGCCCCCTGGCGCAGTACGCACGAGGTTTGCTGGGTATGAGCGACCAGTAAGGCACGTACGTAAAAAGGGAGAACCCCATGACCGATTCCGCCAAGGCCAACGATCTGTTGGCTCAACTGCCCAAAGGCAAGGGACCGGCGCCAGTGCATCTGTGGAACCCGGAATTCTGCGGCGACATCGACATGCGCATTGCCCGTGATGGCACCTGGTTCTACCAGGGCACGCCGATCGGGCGTAAGCCCATGGTCAAGTTGTTCTCCAACATCATCCGCCGCGATGGCGATGATTACTTCCTGATCACCCCCGTGGAAAAAGTCGGCATCCGCGTCGATGATGCGCCGTTCGTGGCGCTCACCCTGGACGTGCAAGGTCAGGGCGAGCAGCAGGTGCTGCGCTTTACCACCAATGTCGATGAGCAGATCGACGCGGGCCTCGAACATCCGCTGCGGGTGGTCATCGACCCTGTTACGCAGGAACCCGCGCCCTATCTACGGGTACGCACCAACCTCGAAGCCCTCGTGCATCGCAACGCGTTCTACCAATTGGTGGCGCTGGCGGTGAGCCGTCCGATTAACGGGCAGAACTGGCTGGGCGTGTGGAGCGACGGGGAGTTTTTCCCGATTGGCCTGGAGCCCTGAGGCTGTTTTTTCATCTGTCTGAAATAATTCGCTTGCTGTGATCGAGGGCTTTCAGTTATCAATTTGTACATGATTAGACATGTGCGATTTGATAAGAAAAAACGCGTCGTCGACGAGCTCATCCGCCGTATCGAAGGTGGAGTGATGGCCGACGGTTTCCTGCTGCCGGGCGAGCATCAACTGGCCGAGGAGTTTGCGGTCAGTCGCGGCACGCTGCGCGAAGCCCTCGCCGAGCTCAAACGCCGTAATTACATTGCCACCCAGAGCGGTGTCGGTTCCATCGTCACCTTTGACGGCATGGTGCTCGACCAACGCAGCGGTTGGGCCCAGGCCCTGGCCGATACCGGCGCGCTGGTGATCACCGATATCCTGCGCTTTGAGGCGGTCACCCGCCCAGACCTGCTCAGCCGTTTCGGCAGCGACCAATTCATTGCCCTTGATCGCCTCCGGCGTACCGCCGACGGCACGGCCGTGTCCCTGGAGCGTTCGCTGATGCCCGCGTCCGGCGCCCTGGAAGGCTTGCCCCGCGTCGGCCTGATCGACAATTCCCTGACCATTACCCTGGCCGCCTACGGTTACATCGGTGCCGAAGGGGACCAATGGATCGGCGCCGAGCCCCTCAGCGCTGAAGATGCTGAGCTGCTGGGCCGTCCGGCGGGCACTGTGTTTCTCAAAGCCTCGCGCACCACTTATGACCGGCGCGGGCGTTTCATGGAGTACGTCGAAAGCTTGCTCGACCCGCTGCACTTTCGTCTGCATCTCCAGTTCGGAACTTCAAAATGACCGCGCAAAATCGTGCGCTGGGTGCCTTCTACGGCCTGGCCTTGGGCGATGCCCTGGGCATGCCCACTCAGTCCTTGAGCCGCGAGCAGGTGAGGGCTCGCTTCGGGACCATCACGGGCCTGGAAGATGCAGACGCCGACCAGCCCATCGCACCCAACATGCTGGCCGGTTCCATCACCGATGACACCGAGCAGGCGATCCTGGTCGGCGAGTTGCTGGTGGCAGGCCAGGGTAAGATCGAGCCGATCGTGCTTGCCCGGCGCCTGATCGAGTGGGAAGCGGTGATGCGCGCCAAGGGCTCCCAGGATCTGCTCGGTCCGTCCACCAAGCGTGCGATCGATATGATCCTCGCCGGCCATACCCCGCAAGAGTCCGGGCGCTACGGCACCACCAATGGCGCGGCCATGCGCATTACGCCGGTGGGGATCGCGGCCGATGTCAGCGATCCCGAGTCATTCATCCAGGCGGTGATCCAGGCGTGTCAGGTCACCCACAACACCACACTGGGCATCTCCAGCGCGGCGGCGGTGGCGGCGGTGGTGTCGGCCGGGATCAACGGCGCAGACCTGGGCGAAGCCTTGAACATCGGTACGCAGATCGCCCAGCAGGCGCAAAGCCACGGGCACTGGATTGCCGGTGGGCGTATTTCCACCCGCATCAGTTGGGCGCGGACCTTGAGCGTCGGCAGCGGCGACAAGGCATTGTTTGCCGACCTGCTCTATGAATTGATCGGCACGTCCGTCGCTTCCCAGGAATCGGTGGTGGTGTCGTTTGCCCTGGCCCAGCAAGTGGCCGTGGGTGCGTTGAATGCCTTCGAAGCCCTGTGCCTGGCCGCCAGCCTTGGCGGCGACACCGACACCATCGCGGCGATCCTCGGCGCCATGCTGGGTGCATGCCTGGGCATGCAGTGCTGGCCGCAGGCACTGATCGAACAGGTCAAGGCCGTCAATGGCCTGGAGTTGCAGGTGCTGGTCCAGGGGCTGCTCGCGTTGCGATAACCCTGGAGTGATTCATTGAGTCAGGATGACCGGCCAAAGCCTTGGCTTTCTGCCATAACCACAACAATACAGGCACCAGGAGCCCCCATGAGCACCACTTCTTCCGGCCAAAGCGCCGGGCAATTGGAAACACGCGGTATCGAACCGGTCCCCGAAGGCGAGTGCAACGGCCATCCCCAGCAGCTGTTCTGGGTCTGGTTTGCGGCCAATATCAGCATCCTCGGCTTGCCGCTCGGCGCGACGCTGGTGGCGTTTCGTGGCTTGGCGATCTGGCAGGCGATCATCGTCGCAATCCTCGGGGCCGCCGGCTCCTTCGCGGTGGTGGGCATTATTTCCATCGCCGGTCGGCGTGGCCGTGCGCCGAGCCTGACCCTGTCCCGTGCGATCTTCGGCGTGCGCGGCAATATCGGCCCGACCCTGGTGTCGCTGATGTCGCGCCTGGGCTGGGAAACCGTCAACACCACCACGGCCGCCTTCGTGCTGTTGTCGCTCTGTTCGATCCTGTTCGGTTCTGCGGTCGAGGCGAAAAGCGCACCGTTGCTCACCCTCATCTTCATCGGCATTTTTGTGCTGCTGACCCTGGCCGTTTCCGGCCTGGGCCATGCGACCTTGCTGGTGATCCAGAAGTGGGCCACCTATGTGTTTGGCGGCTTGAATATCCTGGTGGGCGGTTTCCTCTGCGCCACCATCGACTGGAGCGCGGTGTTCAACGCCACCCCGGCACCGCTGAGCGCCATGATCATCGGCGTCGGCACCATGGCCGCCGGTACCGGCATCGGCTGGGCCAACGCCGGCGCCGACATGTCGCGCTACCAGCACCGCAGCGTCAAGGCCGTGCGCCTGGTGGCCTCCGCCGCATTCGGTGCGGGCATCCCGCTGGTGTTGCTGATCACCCTCGGCGGCCTGCTGTCGGTGGGCAACAACGACCTGGCTTCGGCCACCGACCCGATCATCGCCATCCGCGACATGCTGCCGACCTGGATGGCCGTGCCGTACCTGATCACCGCGTTCGGTGGGCTGCTGCTGTCGAACAACCTGTCGGTGTACTCGGCCGGTCTCACCACCTTGACCCTGGGCCTCAAGGTCAAGCGTGTGCATGCGGTGATCGTCGACATCGTGGCGATCTTCGCCGGTTCCATCTATTTCATGCTGATCGCCGACAGTTTCTACGGTCCGTTCATCACCTTCATTTCGTTGCTGGCGGTGCCGATCACGGCATGGGTGGGGATCTTCGTGGTTGACCTGATCCATCGTCATTACTACAGCCCCAAGGACCTGCTGGACGTCAGCCCCAGCAGTGCCTATTGGTACCGCGGCGGCGTGGAATGGCGTGCATTCGGCGCCTGGGCCGTGGCGATCGTGCTGGGTTTCAGTTTCACCACCATCGGCACCACTGGCGAAAATATCTGGTTCGCCGGGCCGTTGTCCGACTCCTGGCTGGGCCATAACGGCCTGGGCTGGATCGTCACTTTCCTGCTGGCCGGTGGGATTTATGCCGTACTCGGCGGCGCGACTGACCGCCGTGCGGCGTTAGTCGAGAGCCCCAATGTCTAGATTGCTGCACACCGGCCAAGTCATCGTCGACCTGGTCATGGCCCTCGATACCTTGCCTGCCACGGGCGGCGACGTGCTGGCGCAATCGGCCAGCTTCGAGGCCGGCGGTGGCTTTAACGTGATGGCCGCCGCGCAGCGCAACGAGCTGCCGGCGGTCTACCTGGGCCGTCACGGCAATGGGCGTTTCGGCGACCTGGCCCGTGCGGCGATGCAGGCCGAAGGCGTGGAAATTGCCCAGCCTGTGAGTGGGCACAAGGACACCGGTTTATGCGTATCGCTGACCGAGGCCAGCACCGAGCGCACGTTCATTTCCCATATCGGCGCTGAAGGTGAATTGAGCGCCGAGGACTTGGCACAGGTCGCGCCACGAGCGGACGACTACGTGTACGTCAGCGGCTACAGCCTGTTGCTGGAGGGCAAAGCGCAAGCTCTGCTCGACTGGCTGCTGGCACTGCCGCGAGCAATCACCGTGGTGTTCGACCCCGGCCCGCTGGTCAAGGCGCCGGACTCAGCCTTGATGCGCGCGTTGTTGCCGCGTATCGACATCTGGACCAGCAATGCCCCCGAAGCCCTGGCGTTCACCGGTGCGACGGATATCGCCAGCGCGTTGACCGCGCTCAGTCGCCACCTGCCCGCGCAAACGCTGCGGGTGGTGCGCGACGGGCCGAATGGTTGCTGGGTAGGGCGTGCGGGCGAGATCGAGCATGTGCCGGGCTTCAAGGTGCAGGCGGTGGACAGCAATGGCGCGGGGGATGCGCATGCCGGGGTGTTCATTGCCGGACTGGCCAGTGGTCTGGCGCCTGCCGTCGCCGCACGGCGAGCGAATGCGGCGGCGGCATTGGCGGTCACCCGCTGGGGGCCGGCGACGTCCCCAGGCACCGCCGAAGTCAACGCCTTACTCGGTGAATAAACCCGAGCGGTTCACTGGGAAGTGACCGGCGGTTCGAGGCATCAAGGCGCAGGCTGTTTCGGTGCGCCCGGGATGTTGGAATCGTCGCCCTTGTTGATATTGGGCTGATTGATAGCCGGGCCCATTTTGCCGTTACCCACGGCAGCCGGCGCCTGGCGCTGGGTGTCGTTGCCTCGGGTGCGTGGGTCGGCGCCGTTATCGATGATCGCGCCGCCATTGGTATCGAGGCCGGTGCCCATCGAGTCCTGGGATTCCTGGGTGGCGGGGCTTGGCGGGCTGCCGACGGGATCGGTCTTGCCGGTGGACGAGGTAGCCGCAAAGGCGCTCAGTGACGCGGCAGACAACAGACCGGTGAGGGCGAGGGCGGCAAGCTTGGAAGGGTTCATGGGGGTGTCTCCTTATGATTGATGTCCTTACCTACTATTGGTCAGCCCTCGTTTCGGGTTCGTGCCTTGATGGCGACGAACGGTCGCAGTTGAATCAACGGAATTTTGGCCGGAGTAACTGAACGGCCGGCGAAATTGCACTGCAATCAGTCATGAAAGCGCCTTAGTATGTGTGCTTTGAAATTGTCCCAAGGCTCGCCCATGACCATCGAGATTCGCCCCGCCGTGCCCAGTGATGCTGCGCAGATCCTGACTTTCATCACCGAACTCGCCGAGTACGAAAAGGCCCGCCACGAAGTGATCGCCAGCGTGGCGGACATCGAGCGCAGCCTGTTCAGCGAGGGCGCCACCGCCCATGGCCTGATCTGTTCGCGGGACGGTTTGCCGATCGGTTTCGCGGTGTTCTTTTTCAGCTATTCCACCTGGCTGGGCAGCAACTGCCTGTACCTCGAAGACCTCTACATCAACCCGGAACAACGCGGCGGCGGGGCGGGCAAGAAGCTGTTGCGCCACCTGGCCAGGATCGCCTGCGATAACGGTTGCGGTCGCTTCGAGTGGAGCGTGCTGGATTGGAACGAGCCGGCGATTGCCTTCTACAAATCCATCGGCGCCCAGCCGCAGGAGGAGTGGGTGCGCTATCGCATGGAAGGCGATGCGCTACGGGATTTCGCCCAGGGCTGATACGCCTCGAAAAACCGGTTATCGATGACCGGCTTTTTTGTGCTCTTGATCAATATATGGGATGTAAATTTATATATTGAGATAGCTTAAACGATGGGTTTATATTTCGCCTGCATCAGCACTCACTAAAGCTCTACGGGTTTTCGCCGCCTAAACGCTGCACCGCTTCACTGTAGGAGCGAGCAAGCTCGCTCCTACAAAAAACAACAACAATAAGGAGTCAACCGTATGAATCGTCGTCGTGCTATCCGTTCCTTGTGCTGCGCCGCTGTGGCGGTCTCGGCCATCGGCTTGAGCGGGCTGTCGCTGGCCGCTGAAGCCGTGAAAATCGGCTTCCTGGTCAAGCAAGCCGAAGAACCCTGGTTCCAGACCGAATGGGCCTTCGCCGAAAAAGCCGGCAAGGAACATGGTTTCACCGTGATCAAGATCGCCGTGCCCGATGGCGAGAAGACCCTCTCGGCCATCGACAGCCTGGCCGCCAACGGCGCCAAGGGTTTTGTGATCTGCCCGCCGGACGTGTCCCTGGGTCCGGCTATTGTTGCCAAGGCCAAGGTCAATGGTTTGAAAGTCATGGCCGTGGATGATCGCTTCGTCGATGCCAAGGGCAATTTCATGGAAGACGTGCCGTACCTGGGCATGGCCGCGTTTGAAGTCGGTCAGAAGCAGGGCGCGGCGATGGCCGCCGAGGCGAAAAATCGCGGGTGGGATTGGAAGGACACCTACGCGGTGATCAACACCTTCAACGAACTCGATACCGGCAAGAAACGCACCGACGGTTCGATCAAATCCCTCGAAGAAGCCGGCATTCCCAAGGACCACATCCTCACCGCCGCGCTCAAAACCCTCGACGTGCCGGGCAGCATGGACGCCACCAACTCGGCGCTGGTCAAGCTGCCCAGCGGCGCGAAAAACCTGATCATCGGCGGCATGAACGACAACACCGTGCTCGGCGGCGTACGTGCCACCGAAAGCGCCGGCTTTGCCGCTGCCAACGTGATCGGCATCGGCATCAACGGCACCGACGCCATCGGCGAATTGAAGAAAGCCAACAGTGGTTTCTTCGGCTCGATGCTGCCCAGCCCGCACATCGAGGGCTACAACACCGCGTTGATGATGTACGAGTGGGTCACCACCGGTAAGGAGCCGCCGAAGTACACGGCGATGGACGAAGTGACGCTGATCACCCGCGCCAACTTCCAGGAAGAACTGAGCAAAATCGGGCTGTGGAAATGAGCGCAGCAGCGCTGCGTTTTGACGGCATCGGCAAAACCTTTCCCGGGGTCAAGGCGCTGGATGGCATCAGCTTCAGCGCCCAGCCGGGGCAGGTACACGCGTTGATGGGCGAGAACGGCGCGGGCAAGTCGACGCTGCTGAAGATCCTCGGCGGCGCCTACATTCCGAGCAGCGGCAGCGTGCAGATCGGCGCGCAGACCATGGCGTTCAAATGCGCCGCCGACAGCATCGCCAGCGGTGTTGCAGTGATCCATCAGGAGCTGCATCTGGTGCCGGACATGAGCGTCGCCGAGAACCTGTTCCTCGGGCACTTGCCGACGCGTTTCGGTGTGGTCAATCGCCGGCTGCTGCGCCAACAGGCGCTGGCGTGCCTCAAGGGCCTGGCGGATGAAATCGACCCGGATGAAAAGCTTGGGCGCCTGTCCCTCGGCCAGCGGCAACTGGTGGAAATCGCCAAGGCCTTGTCCCGTGGCGCCCATGTGATCGCCTTCGACGAACCCACCAGCAGCCTGTCGGCGCGGGAGATCGACCGCTTGATGGCGATCATCACGCGCCTGCGCGACGAGGGCAAAGTGGTGCTCTACGTGTCCCATCGCATGGAAGAAGTGTTCCGCATCTGCAACGCGGTCACGGTGTTCAAGGACGGCCGCTACGTGTGCACCTTTGACGACATGAGCACGCTGACCCACGACCAGTTGGTGACGTGCATGGTCGGCCGCGATATCCAGGACATCTACGATTACCGCCCGCGCGAGCACGGTGACGTGGCGCTCAAGGTCAAGGGCCTGCTCGGCCCCGGCGTGCGTGAGCCGGTCAGTTTCGAGGTGCGCAAGGGCGAGATTCTTGGCCTGTTCGGGCTGGTGGGCGCCGGGCGTACCGAGCTGTTTCGCCTGCTCAGCGGCTTGGAGCGCGCCAGCGCCGGCAGCCTGGAGCTGTGTGGTCAGCCGCTGCAACTGCGCTCGCCCCGCGACGCCATCGCCGCCGGCGTACTGCTGTGCCCCGAGGACCGCAAGAAGGAGGGCATCATTCCGCTGTCCAGCGTCGCGGAGAACATCAACATCAGCGCGCGCGGCGCCCATTCGCGCTTCGGCTGGCTGCTGCGCGACGGCTGGGAAAAGGGCAACGCCGAGCGGCAAATCACTGCGATGAAGGTCAAGACGCCGAACGCCGAGCAGAAAATCCTCTACCTGTCCGGCGGCAATCAGCAGAAGGCGATTCTGGGCCGCTGGCTGTCGATGCCAATGAAGGTGTTGCTGCTCGACGAACCCACGCGCGGCATCGACATCGGCGCCAAGGCCGAAATCTACCAGATCATCCATAACCTGGCGGCCAGCGGCATTGCGGTGATCGTGGTGTCCAGCGACCTGATGGAAGTGATGGGCATTTCCGACCGCATCCTGGTGCTGTGTGAAGGCGCGATGCGCGGCGAACAGACCCGCGCCCACGCCACTGAATCCAACCTGCTGCAGCTGGCGTTGCCGCGCGGCCTGGCGAACTGAGAGACGACCATGACCACTCAACACAAGCTGCTGGCGACGGCACGCAAACCCCTCGATACGCGTGCGCTGCTGGACAATTGGGCGATGCTGCTGGCGGCGCTGGGGATTTTTCTGCTGTGCGCCTTACTGATCGACAACTTCCTCTCGCCGTTGAACATGCGCGGGCTGGGCCTGGCGATTTCCACCGTGGGCATCGCCGCGTGCACCATGCTGTTCTGCCTGGCATCCGGGCACTTCGACCTGTCAGTGGGCTCGGTGATCGCCTGCGCCGGGGTGGTGGCGGCGATCGTGATGCGCGACACCGACAGCGTCCTGCTGGGCATCGGCGCGGCGCTGCTGATGGGCCTGATCGTCGGGCTGATCAACGGCATCGTGATCGCCAAGCTGCGGGTCAACGCACTGATCACCACCCTGGCGACCATGCAGATCGTGCGCGGCCTGGCGTATATCTTTGCCGACGGCAAGGCGGTGGGCGTGTCCCAGGAACAGTTCTTTATCTTCGGCAACGGCCAGTTGCTGGGCGTGCCGGTGCCGATCCTGATCACGATTGTGTGCTTCGTGTTTTTCGGCTGGCTGCTCAACTACACCACCTACGGACGCAACACCATGGCCATCGGCGGCAACCCGGAAGCGGCGTTGCTCGCCGGGGTGAACGTGGACCGCACCAAGATCCTGATCTTCGCCGTACACGGCCTGATCGGCGCGTTGGCCGGGGTGATCCTCGCTTCGCGCATGACCTCGGGCCAACCGATGATCGGCCAGGGCTTCGAGCTGACGGTGATCTCGGCGTGCGTGCTGGGCGGGGTGTCGCTGAGCGGCGGGGTGGGGATGATCCGCCATGTGATCGCGGGGGTGTTGATCCTGGCGATCATCGAGAACGCGATGAACCTGAAGAACATCGACACGTTTTACCAGTATGTGATCCGGGGTTCGATCCTGTTGCTGGCGGTGGTGATTGACCGCATGAAACAACGCTGAAACTCCCGGTATTGAGGTCCGGCATTTGCCATAATGGCGCCGTTTTCGTACTTCCCAATAGGCCCGATATGCAGGAAAACGCCCACACCCCCGTCAAAGACGCCGCGCCCACCGGCACCCAGACCTTGCTGCGTGGCTTGGGCGTGGTGCAAGCGGTGGCGGCCGGTGCTCGGGATCTGAAAGAGATCGCCCGGCGCATCGGCACCACCCGCAGCACCACGCATCGCCTGGCCAGTTGCCTGGTGGATGAACGCTACCTGCGTGTGGTGCCGCAAGTCGGTTACCTGCTCGGGCCGAAGTTGATTGAGTTGGGGTTCCAGGCGCGTGAAGAGCTGCCGCTGGTGACCCTGGCCATACCGTACCTGGACGAGTTGTCGGCACTGACCGGCGACACCATCCACCTGGCCATTCGCGAAGACGACGACGTGCTTTACCTGCACAAGAACCCCGGACGCAACGGCCCGGAAATGCGCTCGCGGGTCGGCCATCGCATGCCGTTGGCGCGTACCGGCGTTGGCAAGGCGATGTTGCTGGATGACACGGTGCAGGAGTGGCAGCGTCTGTACGAGACCAGTTTGCCGGTCGGCGGCAAGAGCTTGCAGTGGCCGCACCACCCGGAACAATCCTGGGCACAGTTCGAGCAGCGCATGCGTGAATACGTGGTGGGGGGGTATGCATTCGATCTGGAAGACAACGAACCGTCGATCCGTTGCGTGGCGGCACCCGTGCGCGATGCCAGCCGGCGAATCGTCGCCGGCATCAGCATCGCCAGTACCGTGCCCTATATGCCGCTGGAGAAGATGGCCGAGCTGATCCCTGTGATCAAACAGGTCGCAGCGCGGCTGTCGGCGGAGTTGGGCGCGAAGGCCTGATCAGGCTTTCAAGGTCGCCATGTCGATGACAAAGCGGTACTTCACATCGCCGGCGATCATGCGGGTGTAGGCTTCGTTGATCTGGCGGATGTCGAGCATTTCGATGTCGCAGGTAATGCCATGCTCGGCGCAGAAATCCAGGACTTCCTGGGTTTCGGCAATGCCACCGATCAAGGAGCCGGCCAGCATTTTACGGCCCAGTATCAGCTTGGCCGCGTTCACCGGCGGGTCCACCGGCTCGACCAGACCGACCAGAATATGCACGCCGTCAAAGCGCAGCACGTCGAGGTAGGGGTTG
Source organism: Pseudomonas sp. MPB23 (assembly GCF_046605395.1). NCBI lineage: Bacteria > Pseudomonadati > Pseudomonadota > Gammaproteobacteria > Pseudomonadales > Pseudomonadaceae > Pseudomonas > Pseudomonas sp. MPB23. The sequence continues at coordinate 2,511,043 of NZ_CP176771.1, forward strand.
AGGTCGTGCTGCACCGGAATGGTGTCCAGCAGGAAGTCGAAGTGCCCGGCAGCGGCTTTCATCTGCTCGGCATCGGTGGACACGATCACATGATCGGCGCCCTGGCGACGGCCTTCTTCAGCCTTGCTCGCGGAGCGCGTGAACAGGGTCACTTGCGCGCCCATGGCCTTGGCGAACTTGATGCCCATATGGCCCAGGCCGCCCATGCCGAGAATCCCGACCTTGTCGCCGGCCTTGACGCCATAGTGCTTGAGCGGTGAGTAGGTGGTGACGCCTGCACAGAGAATCGGCGCGGCGCTGGCCAGGTCGAGCTTGGCCGGGATCTTCACCACGAAGTGCTCGCTGACCACGATGCTGTCGGAATAGCCGCCCATGGTGTTGCTGCCGTCCACACGGTCCGGGGTGGCGTAGGTCATGGTCGGGCCTTCGAGGCAGTATTGCTCCAGGTCCGATTGACACGCTTCGCAATGGCGGCACGAATCGACCATGCAGCCCACGCCGACCAGGTCGCCGACTTTGTGCGCGCTGACACTGGCGCCGACGGCGGTGACTCTGCCGACGATCTCGTGGCCCGGCATCAGCGGGTACACGGCAATGCCCCATTCGTTGCGCGCCTGGTGGATGTCGGAATGGCAGACGCCGCAGTAGAGGATCTCGATCGCCACGTCATCGGCGCGCGGGCTGCGGCGTTCAAACGACATGGGGGCGAGGGGAGTGGTGGCCGACTGGGCGGCATAACCGATGGCGGTATACATGGACAACCTCGCAAAAGCAGTGACAAGTGAGGCGGGCCATTCTGCGTGCCGTCCCCTGATGCGGCCATGGCGATTGCTCCGAGTCTCATGCCTATTCGTCCGGGAGTGCCCCTGGTTTGGATCTATCGGCGGTCAGACCTGCGATGATGTTTGCATCCCCTATCAGCGAAGTTTTTTGCCATGTTGTTGACCCGCCATCTCGACGCCAACGCCACGCTGGTTTCCTTTATTGAGAAGCTGACACCTCGCGACGGTTTCTCCCCGACCCACCTGCCCGGCGTGCAGGTGCTGCGCGCCAGTTGCGACGTGGCGCGCGGGCCGCAGATCTATGAGCCGAGCCTGATGTTCGTGGCCCAGGGCAGCAAGGTCGCGTACCTGGGCCCGCGTACCCTGGAGTACGGCGCCGGGCATTATCTGATCCAGGCCATGCCGGTGCCATTTGAGTGCGAGACCTTCGCCATGGCGCCCGGCGCGCCGTTGCTCGGGGTGACCGTGGGCATTGATCGAGTGGTGCTGGGGGAGTTGGTGATGGCTATGGGCATGCAGGCCGGGCCGCCGCCGACGGCACAAACCCTGGAGTCGATGAGTTCGGTGGTGCTTGACGACGCCATGCGCGGGTGTGTCGAGCGGCTGTTGCAGTGCCTACACGATCCGCTGGAAAGCCGGATCATGGGCCCGGCGCGGGTGCGCGAATTATTGTTCACCGCATTGCGCGGCCCCCAGGCCGATGTGCTGCGCGCACTGGTGGAACAGCAGGGGCAATTCTCGCGGATCGCCACCTCGTTGAATCACCTGCATGCCCATTACGCCGAGCCGCTGAATATCGAGACGTTGGCCGGTTACGCGCATATGAGTGCGTCGACTTTTCATGAGCACTTCAAGCGCTGCACCTTGTTGTCGCCGGTGCAGTACCTCAAGCGCTTGCGGTTATTGAAGGCTCAGCAGTTGTTGCTGGTCGAAGGCATGGGCGTGGCGCAGGCGGCGCACAGCGTGGGCTATCAGAGTACGTCGCAGTTCAGCCGCGAATACAAGCGCTACTTCGAGCGTAATCCGGGCGAAGAGCGTGCAGCCTGATTCTCCCTGGTTCAACGGGATTAAGAATGTGAGAGGGGGCTTGCTCCCGATGACGGTGGTTCAGCTATAGATGTGCTGACTGTTCCACTGCTATCGGGAGCAAGCCCCCGCCCACATTTTGATGTGTGAATACATTCAAGTGTGGGAGGGCCCCCGCCCACATAAAAAAGGCTCCCGATTTGGGAGCCTCTATGCTCAAGCCATCTTACATATTCGGGTAAGTCGGCCCACCCGCACCTTCCGGCGTGACCCAGGTGATGTTCTGCGAAGGGTCCTTGATGTCACAGGTCTTGCAGTGCACGCAGTTCTGGGCGTTGATCTGGAAGCGCTTCTCACCGTCTTCTTTGGTGATCACTTCATACACGCCGGCCGGGCAGTAGCGTTGCGCCGGTTCATCGTAGAGCGGCAGGTTGGTGCCGATCGGGATGCTCGGGTCCTTGAGCTTCAAGTGGCACGGCTGTTCTTCTTCGTGGTTGGTGCCGGAGATGAACACCGAGCTCAGCTTGTCGAAGCTCAGCTTGCCGTCGGGCTTGGGGTAGTCGATCTTCTGGCAGTCCTTGGCCAGCTTGAGGCAGGCGTAGTCCGGCTTGGTGTCGTGCAGGGTGAACGGCATTTTGCCGCCCATGATGTTCTGGTCGAACCAGTTGAAGCCGGCACCGATGATCGGGCCGAACTTGTGCATCGCCGGGCCGAAGTTGCGGCTGGCAAACAGTTCTTCATAGAGCCAGCTGGACTTGAAGCTGTCGACGTAAGCGGTCAGTTCATCACCGCCTTCGGACTCGGCGAACAGGCGGTCGGCCACGGCGTCGGCGGCGAGCATGCCGGACTTCATCGCGGTGTGGCTGCCCTTGATCTTGGCGAAGTTCAGGGTGCCGAGGTCGCAACCGATCAGTGCGCCACCTTTGAAGACCATCTTCGGCAGCGAGTTCAGGCCGCCTTTGCAGATGGCACGGGCGCCGTAGCTGATGCGCTTGCCGCCTTCGAGGTACTGGGCCAGCACGGGGTGGTGCTTGAGGCGCTGGAACTCATCGAAGGGCGACAGGAAGGTGTTGCTGTAGGACAGGTCGACGATCAGGCCCACGACCACTTGGTTGTTTTCCAGGTGATAAAGGAAGGAGCCACCGGTGTTCTCGTTGCTCATGATGTCCAGCGGCCAACCGGCGGTGTGGACCACCAGGCCTGGCTTGTGCTTGGCCGGGTCGATTTCCCAGATTTCCTTCAGGCCGATGCCGTAGTGCTGGGCGTCGGCGTCGCTGTCCAGGTTGAAGCGCTGGATCAGTTGTTTGCCGATGTGGCCACGGCAGCCTTCGGCGAACAGCGTGTATTTGCCACGCAGTTCCATGCCTGGGGTGTAGACGCCTTCTTTTGGATGGCCTTCGCGGTCGACGCCGAGGTCGCCGGTGATGATGCCGCGGACCACGCCGTTCTCGTCGAACAGCGCTTCCTGGGCGGCGAAGCCTGGGTAGACTTCCACACCCAGGTTCTCGGCCTGCTGGGCCAGCCAGCGGCACAGATTGCCCAGGGAGATGATGTAGTTGCCTTCGTTGTGCATGGTCTTGGGCACAAAGAAGTCAGGCACCTTGGTCGAGGTGTCGGCGCTGCGCAAGACATAGATGTCATCGCGCACCACGGGCGTGTTGAGCGGGGCGCCGAGTGATTTCCAGTCCGGGAACAGTTCGTTCAGGGCACGGGGTTCGAACACGGCACCGGAAAGAATGTGTGCGCCGACTTCGGAGCCTTTCTCGACCACGCAGACGCTGATTTCCTTACCGGCTTCGGCGGCCTTCTGCTTCAATCGGCAGGCGGCGGACAGGCCCGCCGGGCCAGCGCCGACGATGACCACGTCGAATTCCATGTATTCGCGTTCCACAGGCTATCTCCTACTCAAGGCTCAACAGGCTTTTTTTCTAATGGGTGGAGGTTGGGGTCGTAACCGTCATCGCTGCGTTCACTGGGCAGGGATGACCCACCGTTCTCTCTAGGTGGCGCATTATATATAGACCACTGTCAGCGTCCAATACAAACGTTTGTTTGAATTGCCCGCAGGCTAGGTAAATCAAAGCGACGCGGCTTATGACTGGCCATTTTGCCGTATTGACCAGAATAGGTGTTCCGGTCAAGATACGGGCGGTTTTGCGCTAACCGTAGGCAGACAGCAGGTTTCAAGAGCACGTCCAAAAGCAGGGCAAAGGCAAAACGGTAACACGCGTGCCAATGATGGCGCGCAGTTTACACGCTGCGAGAAAGAATGACCTGTCAGTCACCACTGACGAACGGTCGCACTTCCCCAGCGCTGTGTCATTTGCCGACGTTTTTGGAGGTGCCCTTGTGTGCCGATGAGCATCAACCGCCAGGTTCGCCTAGGCGACTTTCTTTTCACCGGAGAGTAACGAGGAATCCATGAAGGTTCTTGTAGCTGTCAAACGCGTTGTCGATTACAACGTGAAAGTTCGCGTCAAGGCGGACAATTCCGGCGTCGACCTCGCTAACGTCAAGATGTCGATGAACCCTTTCTGCGAAATCGCCGTGGAAGAAGCCGTACGCCTGAAAGAGAAAGGCGTGGCGACTGAAATCGTCGTGGTTTCCATCGGCCCGACCACGGCCCAGGAGCAACTGCGTACCGCCCTGGCACTGGGCGCCGACCGCGCCATCCTGGTCGAGTCCGCCGAAGACCTGACTTCCCTGGCCGTGGCCAAGCTGCTCAAAGCCGTGGTCGACAAGGAACAGCCATCGCTGGTGATCCTTGGCAAACAAGCCATCGACAGCGACAACAACCAGACTGGCCAGATGCTGGCTGCACTGACCGGTTACGGCCAGGGCACCTTCGCCTCGAAAGTCGAAGTGAGCGGCGACAACGTAGCCGTGACCCGCGAAATCGACGGCGGCGCGCAGACGGTTTCGTTGAAACTGCCGGCCATCGTCACCACCGACCTGCGTTTGAACGAGCCGCGCTATGCGTCCCTACCAAACATCATGAAGGCCAAGAAGAAGCCTCTCGAAGTGCTGACTCCAGACGCTTTGGGCGTTTCCACCGCCTCTACCAACAAGACCGTGAAAGTCGAAGCGCCGGCTGCACGCAGCGCGGGCATCAAGGTCAAGTCGGTGGCTGAACTGGTCGAGAAACTGAAAAACGAAGCGAAGGTGCTTTGAATTGGGGAGCCGAATCATGACTATCTTGGTAATCGCAGAACACGACAACAAGGTACTGGCTCCGGCCACCCTGAACACCGTGGCTGCCGCTGTGAAAATCGGTGGCGACATTCACGTGCTGGTTGCAGGTCAAGGCGCTGGCGCCGTGGCTGAAGCCGCAGCGAAAGTCGCCGGCGTGAGCAAAGTACTGCTGGCCGACAACGCCGCTTACGCTCACCAACTGCCGGAAAACGTTGCCCCTCTGGTTGCCGAACTCGGTGCTGGCTACAGCCACATCCTGGCTGCCGCCACCTCCAACGGCAAAAACATCCTGCCGCGCGTTGCCGCGCAACTGGACGTTGACCAGATCTCCGAGATCATCTCGGTCGAAAGCGCCGACACCTTCAAGCGCCCGATCTACGCCGGTAACGCCATTGCCACCGTGCAATCGAGCGCTGCGGTCAAGGTCATCACTGTGCGTGCCACCGGTTTCGACCCGGTTGCTGCTGAAGGTGGTTCGGCTGCCGTTGAAGCCGTCTCCGTAGCCCACGATGCAGGCATTTCCAGCTTCGTCGGCGAAGAGCTGGCCAAGTCGGATCGTCCTGAGTTGACCGCTGCCAAGATCGTCGTGTCCGGCGGGCGTGGCATGCAGAACGGTGACAACTTCAAGCACCTGTACGAGCTGGCCGACAAGCTGGGCGCGGCGGTCGGCGCGTCCCGCGCAGCCGTCGACGCAGGCTTCGTGCCCAACGACATGCAGGTCGGCCAGACCGGCAAGATCGTTGCGCCGCAGCTGTACATCGCCGTCGGTATCTCCGGCGCGATCCAGCACTTGGCGGGTATGAAAGACTCCAAAGTGATCGTGGCGATCAACAAGGACGAAGAAGCACCGATCTTCCAAGTGGCCGATTACGGGCTGGTGGCGGATTTGTTCGAAGCCGTACCCGAGCTTTCGAAGCTGGTCTAATCCAGTCGCTTCACTTATAAAGAGCCCGGTCCTGTGACCGGGTTTTTTTTGCCTGTCTTTTTTGAACATCGGAGAACCTCGCCATGGAACTGCGTCCCTGGACCTTACTGTTGGGCTTCACTGTGCTGCTGCCGACCTTGTCGTTGGCCGCCGGCAAATGTGATCGCCTGGTGATCACCGGCAGTCCGGACGCACCGCCCTTGCTCTGGCGCGATCCCCAGGACCCCACCCACCTGATCGGCGCGACTGCCGATGTGTTGCAACAGGTGGCCAAGGACCTCGGTGTGAAAATCGACCTGCTCTACGGCGGCACACGCGCCCTGGCCCTGGATGAAGTCCGCAGTGGCCGCATGGACATCCTCGCCGATGCCCCGCTGAACATCGGCGAGCTGGAAACCCTCGATTACATTCATCCGGCGCTGGTGCAGACCGATTATCTGGTATGGACCCGCAAGGACTCAGCGCTGGCCTACACCACCGCAGCTGACCTGTATGGCTATAGAGGCGCAGTGTCGGAGCGCGCACGCTTGAGCCGGGCTTTCGAAACCTTCGCCGGTCAGCAACTGACGCTGCAACGCTTTCCCACCTTGACTCCGGCGTTCCAGAAACTGCTGCTTGGGGAAGTGGATTACGTGCTGGCCGGACGTTATTCCGGCATGGCCATGGCTCAGACATTGGGCATGAGCACCGACCTTGTCGCGCGCGAAGTCCCCATCGATCAGCCCGGCCTCTACCTGGCGATCTCCCACAACTCGGCCTGCAATGATCCGTGGTTGCGCGGACAGCTCGCCAAAAAGATGACAGAATTGCCCGGGTCCGGTGTGACGCAAGCTGCGCTGCAGCGCAATCTCGAGCGTTGGAAAGCGCAATTGCAACAGCCCGTCGGCACCCCAACAAAGTAGGGATTTTCAGTGACTCTTCGACCTTTTTTCGCGGCCCTCGCCGTTGTCGCTCTGGCGGGATGTGCAGCCGATCCTGCGCCGAATGAACAAATACGCCTCACTCAGCAAGCCCTGGAACAAGCCAGCGCCGTGGGGGCGAGCGCGGATGACTCGCCCGAGTTGAAACTGGCTGAAGACAAATTCACCCAAGCCAAGGCCGACATGGCCGACCAATCCTACAAAGACGCGCGCATGCAGGCTGAACAGGCTGAGCTGGATGCCCGTCTGGCCGAAGCCAAAGTGCTGACGCGCAAAAGCCACGAGCAACTGAACGTGCTCAACACCCGCATCACGCGGTTGCGCAAGCAATTGCAGTTGGGGGACGCCCAATGAGCCCGCTGATCCGTGGACTGGGCTGTGTATTGCTGCTGGGTAGCGCGGTATTGGGCGGTTGCGCCACTCATCCCAACAGCGAGCAGGCCCTGCAACAGGCCGGCAGTGATTTCCAGAAGGTCAAGGAAGACGCGAATGTGCTGCGTATCGCGCCCAAGGACGTGATTCGCGCCGGTGAATCCCTGGCCCGCGCCGACCGTCTGTCCAGCTACTGGGGCAGCGGTGCGGACGTGGTGCATTACGCTTACCTGAGCCAGCGCTACAGTGCCATCGCCCGCGAGCACACCGAACAGGCGCTCAATGAAGAGCGCGGCACCAAGCTCGAACTGGAGCGCCAGCGCCTGCAATTGGCCTTGCGTGAAAGCAAGTTGATCAGCGTGCAGCAGCAAGGCAAATGGCTTGAAGAACAGATCGCCAGCCTGGCGACGACCCAGACCGATCGTGGCCTGGTGATGACCCTGGGCGACGTGCTGTTCGACACCGGCGAAGCCGAACTGAAAAACTCGGCCAATCGTACCGTGCTGAAAATCGTGCAGTTCCTGCAACTGAACCCCAAGCGTGTGGTGCGTATCGAGGGATACACCGACAGCACCGGTGGTGAGCAGGAAAACCTCCAGTTGTCGCGTGATCGAGCGCAGTCGGTGGCCGATGTGCTGGTCGACCTTGGGATCGACGAAAAACGCATCCAGGTCGAGGGCTACGGTGACCAGTACCCGGTGGAAGCCAATGCCTCCGAACGCGGACGCGCGCAGAACCGTCGGGTAGAAATTGTTTTTTCTGACGAAAAGGGCCAATTGGGCGCTGCCCGCTAAGCCAGGTTTGTCCCATCAACCCGGGTTTATCCCGGGTTTTTGTTGCCTGGAATTCTGTTTATCACCCTTACAGTTTTTGCTATCACTGCCGCCCGTGCTCGACTATTGTGGCAACTGTCCCCGTACACTTCTAAACTGTGCCGGTATGTTTCACACAAAAATAAAATACCCGTGAAATCGAGTGCTGCGTCATGACCAATCTGTTGCTTTACCAACGTATCGCCCAGCAACTGGCTGAGGATATCCGACGCGGTGTCTATCAACCGGGCGAGCGCGTGCCTTCGGTGCGCAAAATGAGCTCCCAGCTCAACGTCAGTCACGCCACGGTATTGCAGGCCTACGCGAACCTGGAAGACCAGGGGCTGATCAGGGCGCGACCGCAGTCCGGCTACTACGTGCACCAGACGCCAGCGCTGACCGCGCCGACGCCGGATATCGCGCGGGTCGAGCGTCCGGGGTTGGTTACCCGCAGCAGCATCATTCAGCAGGTATTGGGCGAGTCGCGCCGTGAAGGGGTGTTCCCGTTGGGCGCCGCCGTGCCGAGTGTCGACTATCTGCCGGTCCGCGCGCTGCACCAGCAGTTGGCCAAGGTCACGCGGTTTCAGAGCCCGCGCGCGTTCAGCTACATGTTCAGCCCGGGTTTCGAGCCGCTGCGCCGCCAGGTGGCGATTCGCATGCGCGATGCGGGTGTGGTGGTGGACCCTTCCGAAGTGGTGATCACCCATGGTTGCGTGGATGCGTTGCAAATGTCGCTGCGCGTGCTGACGCGGCCAGGCGACTTGATCGCGGCTGAATCACCGACTTATTACGGCTTGCTGCAGTTGGCCGATTTGCTGGGCCTGAAGGTCATCGAGATCCCCAGCGACCCCTCCACCGGCATGAGCCTGGAAGCCCTGCAACTGGCGGCCAACCAATGGTCGATCAAGGCCCTGGTGCTGACGACGCGTTTGAGCAATCCTTTGGGCGGCACCATGCCGGAGGAGCGACAGAAGCACTTGCTGCGTCTGGCCTCGGATTTCGATATCCAGATCGTCGAAGACGATATCTACGGCGAACTGATGTTTGAAGTGGGCCGCACCAAGGCCCTCAAGGCCTATGACCGCCTGGATCGGGTCATTTATTGCTCGAGCTTTTCCAAGACCTTGTCGCCGGGCGTGCGCATTGGCTGGATGATCGCCGGCAAGTACCAGCAGGAAATCCAGCGTTTGCAGATGTTCAGTACGCATTCGGCATGCAGTGTCACCCAGATGGGCGTTGCGGCGTACCTGGAGAATGGCGGTTACGACCGGCACTTGCGCTACATCCGCCAGGAATACCGCAAGAACCTCAGTGCCTTCCAACTGGCCGTGCAGCAGTACTTCCCGGAAGGTACCCAGATGACCCGTCCGACCGGCGGCTTTATCCTGTGGGTCAGTTTGCCGGGGCGGGTCAATACTCAGGAACTGCACGTGCGTGCCCTGCAACAGGGCATCAGCATTGCACCGGGGCTGATTTTCAGTAACACCGAGCAGTTCAATCACTGCATTCGCCTTAATTGCGGAACGCCGTGGAACCGCGAAGCAGAGCGGGCGCTGATGACTCTGGGGATGCTTGCCAGCCAGTTATGTCAGGAGACGGCGGCGGGCCTTTGAGGCCCTGAAAAGGCACAACTCGCCTGGTTGGCTGATCACCGCGCTTGTCATGCTGCACACAACAGGCGAGCATATGGCCCTCTGCCGTTAATGCTGTTGGCGATATGACCTCTATTGTTCGTGCTGTTTTCGTGATTGGCCTGTTAAGCCTGTGTAACGTTGGCACAGTGCTGGCGGCGGCATCGGTGACCGAGGCCGAGCCCGCTGTCAATGCCCAACAAAAGACCTCTGCGAAAAAGCCGGCACCGGCCAAAACGGCCCCCGCCGCCAAGAAAAAAGCCGCCACGGTGAAGAAACGTGCGTCGGTCGCGAGCAAATCCAAGTCGGCCCGTGAAGTGGCGCAAACCCAATTGCCACCTGCACAGTTGGACCTGTCATTGCCTTCGGACATGGTCAGGCACTTGCAGCCACTGGGCACCGTGCCCAAACCCAAGAGCGTGCCGCTGCTGCCACCCATGTTTGGCGAGAAACCCACCGACAACAGCGCCTTCCAGATCAACGGTCGCTTGCTCAGCAATGAAATGAAGCTGCAACTGCGCAACGAAGAACGCCGGGATGTGGAAGGCGCCGCGTTGGAATTCGAGTTCAAGCAGTAAACCTTCCCGCAAACGTGACGCGTGCCTTCGACCATCTGTCGCAGACTGGTCAGTCACCTTTTTTTTGTGCGGAAAAGCCCTGTTAGACCATTTTAAAACGGCTGTTTAAGGGCGTAATCTAAGCCCGGCCATCTACATTGAGTCGTCGAGGATCTACTGGTCATGAAATGCCGTGAAGGTTGTGGCGCTTGCTGCATCGCCCCCTCCATCAGTTCACCTCTCCCGGGAATGCCCCATGGCAAACCGGCGGGCGAACGCTGTCTGCACCTGTCTGTCGAACAGCTATGCCTGTTGTTCGGCCAGCCGGAACGACCGGCGGTGTGCAGTGATTTCAAGGCGGATATCGATGTCTGCGGCATCGACCAGGCCGATGCCATCCGCTTGATCGGCTGGTGGGAGCAGATGACGGCGGCTTGATGGGCTTTACTATCGGAACTTCAACAATAAGGAATACAACAATGGGTTCGCTGAAACGAATGGCTGTGTTGTGCGGTTTTACGGTGTTATTTGCTGCCACTGCCCAGGCTGAGGATTGGCAAGTCGCCAAGGATGAAGACGGTATCAAGATTTCGCTGAGCGAAATTGCCGGCTCCAAGTACAAAGCTTATCGCGGTGTGACGGTGATCAAGGCGCCAATCGCCAAGATCCAGGCCCTGCAGGAAGACGCAGTCGGAGCCTGCTCCTGGATTCACGAGTGCAAGTCGCAAAAGCTGCTCAAGGCGCAAGGTGACAAGAGCTGGACCTACACCCAGTTCAAGGCACCATTCCCAGTGACTGACCGTGATTCCATCCTGGAAATCACCACGTCCAAGGCCGCCGACGGAACTGTGACCCGCAAGCTCCTGGAAGTGCCAACCTATCAGCCGGAAGTTAAAGGCTACGTGCGGGTGGCGCAGGTCGACGGTTTCTGGAAACTGGTCCCCAAGGGTGACAACCAGACCGAAGTCACCTACCAGGTGCACACCGAGCCCGGCGGCAGCGTGCCTTCGTGGTTGGCCAACAAGTTCGTGGTGGACGCCCCGTTCAACACCTTGAAAGCCCTCAAGGAACAAGCTGAAAAGTAAGTGCATTTGATCAGGTGCCTCCAGCCTTGGGTGGAACGTTTGGCGAACCCTCAAGGTCCAGATACGTGTAAGCCCACACATGGGCTTTATCGAGGAGGCACCAATGCAAACGTGGCAAATTACCTTCGTTGACGATCATGGCGTGAAGTCTGTCGAGCAGTTCGCCTGCGAGCAGAAGCCCAGCCTGGAAGATGCTGCGCACATGATTCGCAACAAACTGCTGCCCGTGGCTGCCGAACTCGACCTCAATGACCTTGAGGGCCGCCAGCCAGAGCCTACGGTCAAGATCCTCAAAGAGCAGAACAGTATTCAAATCCTCGACATTTCCCCCGCCGCCTGAACATTCCCTGTATGCGTTCCAAGCGCCTCTGGTGGAGGTGATAGCTTCGCGCTACTCTGCAAGTGAGATCAGCGAATGAATCGCTAAGGTCTGGTCTTGTCAGCTACATGCTTGTTTTCCATCGGTGATGTTATTGCCGCAGTACCCGCGCCAGTAGGGCGCGGGCTTCGGGAAGCACGGAAAGTCTATCCATCAGTTTGAGGAGGACGTTTCATGAGCACAGCCTATCAAGAAGACATCAGCACCAACGTTCTGCGCCGCATGAAAGAAGGCGGCTTCGACTTTTCACGGTTTCACCCCATCGAGTTCTACGCCATTTTCCCGGATGAGGAACGGGCGCGCAGGGCTGCGGGTCGATTTCGTGGGGAGTCCCTGAATGCCCAGGTCAGCGCGCGCGACGATGGCGCCTGGTACTTGGAACTGAGCAAAATCATGTTTGCGACCTACGACGGTATAGGAGACTTCGAGCAGGACTTTGAGGCGGTGGTCGAGCCCTTGGGCGGGATTATCGAGGGATGGGGCGTCAAGCAGGAGGTGCGTGGCTTGCCCATGTAGCGGTATGAGAAACACAGCGTATCGGCTGGCCTATGGGTCAGCCGATTTTGTTTGGGATGTCTGAAAATTTCTGGAACTTGTGCAGCCTTTTCCAGCACCAAAAAAAAGCCACCCGCGCAGGGTGGCTGAAAGGGAAGACCGGAGGAGCCGGTCGATACACGAGCTGTCACGGTACCGATTGCGCAATGGTTGACGCTGTAGGACACATCCTGTTCAGCAGAAGGTGGCGATTATCCGCAGGCTGGGCCAGGCAGTGAAATCAACTGTGACTATGCTGTTGATAGTCGAAGCCTGCATTGCGATGAGGCGTGCGGCGATACACTGGGCATTCTGCGCACCAGGACGGTGCGTTCAAATCTCTTGAGTTATTCAACCCGCTGATTTTTAAGTGTTTATGCCGCTGGCACGGGCCTTGCGATGGTTCTTGCGTCCGGGTGACAAGGAGTTCGGCATGATCCGCACTTATTACGATGAAATGTACGACGGGGCAGGGCACGTTCGCCCTCACTACCGTGAGTTCGCCCGCTGGTTGGCTGACACCCCTGCTGAACTGCTGGCTCAGCGCCGACGCGAAGCCGATTTGCTGTTCCACCGCGCCGGGATCACCTTCACCCTTTACGGGGACGAGCAAGGCACTGAGCGGCTGATCCCTTTTGACACGATCCCGCGCAGTATTCCCGCGAGCGAATGGCGGATGGTCGAGCGCGGCTGCATCCAACGGGTCAAGGCGCTGAATATGTTCCTCGCCGACCTGTACCACGAACAACGCATCATCAAGGCCGGGATCATCCCCGCCGAACAGGTCCTGGCCAATGAGCAGTACCAACTGGCGATGCAGGGGCTGAACCTGCACCGTGATCTGTATTCGCACATCTCCGGGGTCGACCTCGTACGCGATGGTGACGGCACTTACTACGTGCTGGAGGACAACCTGCGTACACCGAGCGGCGTCAGCTACATGCTCGAAGACCGCAAGATGATGATGCGCCTGTTCCCGGAGCTGTTCGCTGCCCAGCGCATTGCGCCCATCGACCATTACCCCAACCTGTTGCTCGACACCCTGAAAAGCGCCAGCCCCCTGGATAACCCCAGCGTAGTGGTGCTGACCCCTGGGCGCTTCAACAGTGCATTCTTTGAACATGCTTTTCTTGCCAGGGAAATGGGCGTCGAACTGGTAGAAGGCGCCGATTTGTTCGTGCGTGACGACCACGTGTTCATGCGTACCACCGACGGCCCCAAAGCCGTGGACGTGATCTACCGTCGCCTCGACGATGCGTTCCTCGATCCGCTGGCATTCAACCCGGACTCCATGCTCGGCGTGCCCGGCCTGCTCGCGGCCTATCGCTCGGGCAATGTGGTATTGGCCAATGCGATAGGCACCGGGGTGGCGGATGACAAGTCGGTGTATCCCTTCGTCCCCGAGATGATTCGTTTTTACCTGGATGAAGACCCCATCCTGCAGAACGTTCCGACTTTCCAATGCCGTAAGCCCGACGAACTGTCCCACGTACTGGCCAACCTGCCGGACCTGGTGGTCAAGGAAACCCAGGGCTCCGGTGGCTACGGCATGTTGGTCGGGCCGGCCTCCACGGCGGCGGAAATCGAAGCTTTTCGCGCCCGGATCAAGGCCAAGCCCCACGCTTATATCGCACAGCCCACCCTGTGTTTGTCCACCTGCCCGACCTTCGTCGAAAACGGCATTGCACCACGCCATATCGACCTGCGCCCGTTCGTGTTGTCTGGCAAGGAAACCCGCGTAGTGCCCGGCGGTTTGACCCGCGTGGCGCTGCGTGAAGGGTCGCTGGTGGTCAATTCGTCCCAGGGTGGCGGCACTAAAGACACCTGGGTGGTTGAGGACTGATGCCATGTTGAGTAGAACTGCCTCGGATTTGTACTGGATGTCGCGCTACCTGGAACGCGCGGAAAACCTCGCGCGCATGCTTGATGTCAGCTATTCGCTGTCGCTGATGCCCCAGGATGGGCGCGGCGACGGCCTGCATGAATTGGCCATGCCGCTGTTGATCACCGGCACGCTGGATGACTACCGCGAACGCCACGGCGAATTGCACGCCGAACGGCTGCTGCACTTCTTCGCGCTGGACGCGGCCAACCCGGCCAGCATCTACAGCTGCCTCGGCTCCGCGCGGGCCAGCGCCCATGCGGTGCGAGGGCGAATCACCGCGGACATGTGGGAAAACATCAACGCCACGTGGCTGGATATTCGTGACATCGCCCAGCAGGGGCTGAGTCGCTATGGCATGAGCCGCTTCTGCGAGTGGGTCAAGGAGCGTTCGCACCTGTTCCGAGGGGCGACCTACGGCACCATCATGCGTAATGACGCCTTCCGCTTCATTCGGCTGGGCACCTTTATCGAGCGTGCCGACAACACCCTGCGCCTGCTGGACGCGCGCTATGAAATGGCCGGCGACCAGGCCGAAGCCGTCACCGATGGCACGGCTCACGCCTATTATCAGTGGAGCGCCCTGCTGCGTGCGCTGTCCTCGTTCGAGGCCTACACCGAGATTTACCGCGACGCCCCCGGCGCCCGGCAAGTCGCCGAGCTGTTGCTGTTGCGCGCCGACGTACCGCGCTCGCTGCGGGCCTGCAGTGAAGAGATCGACCAGATCCTCGCCAGCCTGCCAGGCCTCAATGGCCGACCGGCACAACGCCTGGCCGCCGAGATGGACGCGCGCCTGCGCTTTACCGCCATCGATGAAATCCTCGAGGAAGGCCTGCACGCCTGGCTGACCGACTTTATCCCCTTGGTTCGCCAGTTGGGCGACGCCATCTACAGTTCCTACCTGGAGGCGGCATGAGACTCTCCATCAGCCACGAAACCACCTACCGCTACGAAGACCAGGTGCGCAACAGCATCCAGTACCTGCGCCTCACGCCCCATGACAGCGAGCGCCAGCACGTGCTCAGTTGGCAACTGGACTTGCCACGCCCGGTGCGCGCGCAGGTGGACCCGTTCGGTAACATCCTGCATGTGCTGACCCTCGATGAGCCCCACGACGCCATCATCATCGGTGCCCGCGGCCAAGTGGATATCGACGAATTGCGCGAAGCGGAACACGAGAGCCAGTCGGCCTTTCCATTCCTGCGCTGCACGCGCCTGACCGAACCTGACGAGGCCTTGCGTGCCTTTGCCGAACAGCATTGCCACCAGCGTCGCGACCGCACCGCGTTGATCGACCTGATGCACGCCCTCCACCAGTCGATGGTCTACACGCCGGGCGCCACCGAAGTCGACACCAGTGCCGCCCAAGCCTTCGCAGGGCGCGCGGGCGTGTGCCAGGACCACACCCATGCGTTCCTGGCCTGCGCGCGCAGCCTGGGGATTCCTGCTCGGTATGTGTCGGGGTATTTGTACACCGAAGACAGCACCCACCTGGCCAGCCACGCCTGGGCGGAAGCCTGGCTGGACAACGCCTGGTACAGCTTTGACGTCACCAACCAACTGGCCCGGCCGGAACGGCATTTGAAACTGGCCGTGGGCCTGGACTACCTCGACGCCTGTCCGGTGCGTGGCATGCGCCGGGGCGGCGGGCATGAGCAGATGCATGCCAAGGTGTTTGTGGCGCCGCAGCAGTAGTTGACTGACAACGCGGGGTAACTGATACCCCTGTGGGGTTCTGAGGTTTTTCGCGAGCAAGCTCGCGCCTACGGGGGTTAAGGTTGTTGTTTGCGCCCGGCCATGTGCTTCAGATACTCCACCAACAACGCCAGCTCGCTGTCAGGCAACACACTGGCGGCGAACGCCGGCATCTTCGCCTGGGGCCAGTGCCGCAGGCTCTGTGGGTCGCGGATATAACGCTTGAGGAAATCGCTGCCGAAATACTCGGTGGGGCTGTAGGGAATATTCAGGTCCGGCCCCACCTGTGCGTCGCCGGCGCCATTGAGGCGGTGGCAGGCCAGGCAATTCTTCTGGAATAACGCAAAACCCTGGTTGATCGGGTCATTCGCCGCCAGCGTCGGGTCCGGCAAGAGCGCCGGGAAACGCTCGGCCACCGTCTTCAACTGCTTGATCCCCGAGATCTGGAACGGCCACTGCTCAGGGCTGATATGCCCGGCTTGCGGGTCGGTCCACACCAGGTAGAACGGCCCGGCACTCGGCTTGCCGTCTGCCAGCGCGGGCCATGGGTGGGCCGGGTCTTCCACCGCCAGCCAGGCGCGGGCGCCGCTTTTTTCCAGCAAGGGCGAGGCCGTCAGTTCGGCGGCAAACCCATCGAGGGCAACCGCTTGCAGATGATTTTCCGGTGTAAGACCGGGTAGGAGCGCTGCCAACGGCACTGCGCGATAGGTCATGGTGCGTTTGTAGGAAACGTCATTAACAATCTGCACCGTCTGCACGTCGGGGTGCTTGAGCAAGTCGGCGGTCTGCCAGGTCTTGCTGGCGTGGTCGAGTTCGATGGTCAACTGCGCCGCCGCTGCGGGCAGGCTGATGAGCAGGGCAAAAAGGGCGAAGATCGATTTCAAGAGAGAGGCCCGGTGCGAAGTGGCGATGGGGCTCACGATACCGGAAATCTGCGGGTAAAAAAGGCAGCCCCTGCGGGACCGCTATGGGCAATGTCCCGGCAGGTGCTACCAAAACCTGCAGCCCTGATGCTGTGTAGGCACGGAAGGTGGGGGTAAAGGCTCACCCGATAATCTTGGTTAGATTGGGGAGGATCAGAATCAGTGTGGTGGCGAAAAGAATGAGTCCCGCCTGGCGGAGTTTCGAGTGTTTGAACATGGCTGACTGCCTTTTGTTGTTATTCCTGAGCGTCAAATACGTGCCGGTAAAATCTACTATGCCGATATGACGTGTCGCTTTTCTTACAGATGCTCCAGCAAAACCCGGCAGCAACTTCTTACTGATTGAACCTTAGAGCCCTCGTTCTTCGTGGCTTAGATCCATTTCGTATCAACTAATCAAAATTTAAGCTTAAAACGGCATGAGGCCTATCGCCATCTTGGCGCCAATGCCTTGGCTAGACCGCTAAAACGATTAATCCATTGATTGCTCACTGAACCTACCGTTCGTCCGAGCGTGGCGGTCAAAAGCAATGAGCGCATCCGTCATTGAAACCGTGTCATTCGGGCCTAAGGTAAGGGCACTACTGCGCAATGGTTCGAGGACGTCATGACCCAAGCTTTGATCTTTGATGCGATACGCACGCCCCGTGGCAGAGGCAAGCCCGACGGCGCCCTGTACAGCGTCAAGCCGGTAAACCTGGTGGCCGGTTTACTCACAGCCCTGGCGCAACGCAACGACCTCGACACCCATCAGGTGGATGACATCGTCCTCGGCTGCGTCACCCCCGTGGGCGACCAGGGCGCCGACATTGCCAAGACCGCTGCGCTGGTGGCGGATTGGGACGTCAGCGTCGCCGGCGTCCAGCTCAACCGCTTCTGTGCCTCGGGCCTGGAAGCGGTCAACCTCGGCGCGATGAAAGTGCGCTCAGGCTTCGAAGACCTGGTGGTGGTCGGCGGCGTCGAGTCCATGTCTCGCGTGCCCATGGGCAGCGATGGCGGTGCCTGGGTGCTCGACCCGCAAACCAACATGCACAGCCACTTCACGCCCCAGGGCATCGGCGCGGACCTGATTGCCACCCTCGAGGGCTTTACTCGCGAGGATGTCGATAGATTTGCCCTACAGTCCCAGCAGAAAGCGGCCAGGGCTCGCGCGGACGGTTCCTTCAACAAGTCGCTGATCGCGGTGCAGGACCAGAACGGCATCGTGCTGCTGGACCATGATGAATTTATCCGCGCCGACTCCACCCTCGAAGGCCTGGGCACGCTCAAGCCGAGCTTTGAAATGATCGGCCAGATGGGCTTCGACGCCACCGCGTTGCGGGTCTACAGCCATGTGGAGCGTATCCAGCATGTGCACACGCCGGGTAACAGCTCCGGCATCGTCGATGGCGCCGCGTTGATGTTGATCGGTTCCGAGGCCAAGGGGCGCGAGCTGGGCTTGCAGCCGCGGGCACGCATCGTCGCCACGGCGGTGACCGGCACCGATCCGACCATCATGCTTACAGGCCCCGCGCCCGCTACGCGCAAGGCGCTGGCCAAGGCCGGTTTGCGCGTGGAAGACATCGACCTGTTCGAGGTCAATGAAGCCTTTGCCTCGGTGGTGCTCAAGTTCATCAAGGACATGGGCATTGACGCCGCACGGGTCAATGTCAACGGCGGCTCCATCGCCATGGGCCACCCGTTGGGCGCCACCGGCTGCGCGATCCTCGGCACCCTGCTCGACGAACTGGAGGCGCGCCAGCAGCGCTATGGCCTGGCCACCCTGTGTGTCGGCGGTGGCATGGGCATCGCCACCATCATCGAACGCCTCTGAGCCCAAGGAGTTTGTCATGACCGACGCCATTCGTTACGAAAAAGGCCAGGACCAGATCGTGGTACTGACCCTCGACATGCCCGGCCAGAGCGCCAACACCATGAACGCCGCATACCGCGAGGCCATGGCGGCCATCGTTGCGCGCCTGGAGGCGGAAAAAGACAGCATCGCCGGGGTGATCATCACCTCGGCGAAGAAGACGTTTTTTGCCGGCGGCGACCTCAATGAACTGATTAAAGTCGACAAGGCCCATGCCAAGGATTTCTACGACAGTGTGCGGGTGCTGAAGGCGCAGCTGCGCCGTCTGGAAACCCTCGGCAAACCGGTGGTGGCCGCGATCAATGGCGCCGCGCTGGGTGGCGGCTGGGAGATTTGCCTGGCGTGCCATTACCGTGTCGCGCTGGACGACAAATCGGTGCAACTGGGTTTACCGGAAGTCACCCTGGGGCTGCTGCCGGGCGGAGGCGGAGTGGTGCGCATGGTGCGCCTGCTCGGTCTGGAAAAGGCTTTGCCGTATTTGCTCGAAGGCAAAAAAATCCGCCCGCAACAGGCGCTGCAAGCCGGTTTGATCAATGAGCTGGCAGCGGATCTTGCCGAGTTGCTGGCCAAATCCCGAGCCTGGATTGTTGCCAACCCGCAGGCCAAGCAGCCTTGGGACAACAAGGCTTACCAGATCCCCGGTGGCACACCGTCGAACCCGAAAGTCGCGCAGATGCTCGCCATTGCGCCGTCGATATTGCGCAGCAAAACCAACGGCTGTTTCCCGGCTCCGGAAAAAATCCTCTGTGCCGCCGTGGAAGGCGCCCAAGTGGATTTCGACACCGCGCACCTGATCGAAACCCGCTACTTCACTGAGCTGGTCACCGGGCAGGTGGCGAAAAACATGATCGGCACCTTCTGGTTCCAGCTCAATCAAATCAACGCCGGCAGCTCGCGGCCACAGGGTTTTGCGCCTTACGTGACGCGCAAAGTCGGCGTGCTCGGCGCCGGGATGATGGGCGCGGGGATTGCGTATGTGAGTGCTTGTGCGGGCATCGACGTGGTGCTCAAGGACATCAACCTGGTGGCAGCCGAGAAGGGCAAGGCGCATTCGGTTGCGCTGTTGGATAAGAAGGTCAGTCGTGGGCAATTGACCGCCGAGCAGCGGGAAAAGACCCTGGCGCGTATTCATCCTACACAGGATGACGCCGATCTGGCCGGCTGCGACCTGATCATCGAAGCGGTGTTCGAAGACCGCGAACTCAAGGCCAAGGTCTCTGCCGCCGCGCAACGCGTGGTCGGCGCCGACGCAGTGATCGCCTCCAACACCTCCACCTTGCCCATCAGTGGGCTGGCGACCGCAGTGCGCGATCAAGGCAAGTTTATCGGCCTGCACTTCTTCAGCCCGGTGGACAAAATGCCCTTGGTGGAAATCATCAAGGGCGCCTGCACTTCAGACGAAACCCTGGCCCGAGGTTTTGACTTCGTCCTGCAGATCAACAAAACCCCGATCGTGGTCAACGACAGTCGTGGCTTCTTTACCTCGCGGGTGTTCGGCACTTTCACCAACGAAGGCATTGCCATGCTCGGCGAAGGCGTGGCCGCGCCAATGATTGAGACCGAAGCGCGCAAGGCCGGTATGCCGGTGGGGCCGTTGGCGGTGTCTGACGAAGTGTCTCTCAGCCTTATGAGCCATATCCGACAGCAGACGGCCAAGGATCTGCTGGCCGAAGGTAAAGCCGTGCCGACTCATCCGGCAACCGCGGTGATCGACCTGTTGGTGAATGAATACCAACGCACGGGCAAGGCCGCTGGGGGCGGTTTCTATGAGTACCCTGCGGGTGGGCAGAAGTATTTGTGGCCGGAATTGAAAAGCCGCTTCGAGCAACCGGACCAGCGGATTTCGCCACAGGATGTACGCGACCGTTTGCTGTTTATCCAGGCCATCGAAACCGTGCGCTGTGTGGAGGAGGGTGTGTTGATGTCCACGGCGGACGCCAACGTGGGCTCGATCTTCGGGATCGGCTTTGCGGCCTGGAGCGGCGGTGCGTTGCAGTTCATCAACCAGTACGGGCTCAAGGATTTTATCGCCCGCGCCCGCTACCTGGCCGAGCAATATGGAGACCGATTCACCCCTCCGGCGTTACTGCTGGAGAAGGCTGCACAAGGAGCAATGTTCTAACTCCCCTCTGTAGGCGCGAGCTCGCGAAAAACGAACAAGCGACAAGGATGTCGCGTTTTCGTCAACGTTCTGCGTGAGCAAGGGGCGCATGCCAAGGGCTTGCGTTGTGGGGGTATTTCAAGGCACGCTCTGGGGCGTTCAATATTCCCATCACCGTGTCAGGTATTTTTTATGTCGCTACGCGTCTGTATCCTGGAAACCGATATCCTGCGTCCAGGCTTGATCGATCAATACCAAGGGTACGGGCAGATGTTCAAGCGCCTGTTCGCCAAGCAGCCGATTCCCGCCGAGTTTGTCGTGTACAACGTGGTACAGGGTGAATACCCGTCGGATGATGAAGCGTTCGATGCGTACCTGGTGACCGGCAGCAAGGCCGACTCCTTCGGTACCGACCCGTGGATACAGACCCTCAAGACTTACCTGCTCAAACGCTATGAACGCGGCGACAAGTTGCTGGGCATCTGCTTCGGTCATCAATTGCTGGCGTTGCTGCTGGGCGGCAAGACCGAACGCGCCGGCCAGGGTTGGGGCATGGGCATCCACGACTACAAACTCGATGCCAAGGCGCCGTGGATGAGTCCTGAAGTCCCAGAGTTGACGCTACTGATCAGCCACCAGGACCAGGTGACGACCTTGCCGGACAATGCCACGGTCATCGCCTCCAGCGAATTTTGCCCGTTCGCCGCGTACCACATCGGCGACCAGGTGCTGTGCTTCCAGGGCCATCCGGAGTTTATCCACGATTATTCCCGCGAGTTGCTGGAGATTCTTCAGACGACTCTCGGCGAAAAGGTCTACACCAATGGTGTGGCAAGCCTGGAGCGAGACCACCACGGCGTCACCGTGGCGGAATGGATGATGCGCTTTGTGGCCCACAAGCCCGACGCGAAGGTTAAAGCCATCCCGAGCGCTTGAAGCTGGCCCACAAGCCCGTGCATCCCGTGGCAATAAACCCGAGCACCGCAAAATAGCCGTAGTGCCATTGCAGCTCGGGCATGTTCTGGAAGTTCATCCCATAGATCCCCGCCACCGCGGTGGGGAATGCCAGGATCGCCGCCCACGCGGCGAACTTGCGCTGCACCACGCTCTGGCGCGACGCTTCCAGTAACACACCGATCTCGATGGTCTGGCTGGCGATATCGCGCAGGGTGGTGAGGTCTTCCATCTGCCGTGTTACGTGGATCTGCACGTCACGGAAATACGGGCGCATGTTCTTGTCGATGAACGGGAAGCTCAGTTTCTGCAGCTCCTGGCTGATCTCCACCATCGGCGCCACATACCGCTTGAGTCGCAGCACGTCACGGCGCAGGCCGTGGAGGTTCTGGATATCACGCTCGCTCAGCGAACTGCACAGCACGTTGCGCTCCAGTTCATCGATCTCGGCGTGGATTGCCTCGCTGACGGGTTGATAGTTTCCGGTGACGAAATCCAGCAGCGCATAGAGTACGAAATCTTCCCCATGCTCCAGTAACAGCGGGCGCGCCTCACAGCGCTGGCGTACAAAGCCGTAGGACGCCGAATGACCATTGCGCGCCGTGATGATGTAACCGGTACCGGCAAAAATATGGGTCTCGATAAACTCCAGCTTGCCGTTATCGCGCACCGGTGAGTAGGTGACGATAAACAGCGCGTCACCGAAGGTTTCCAGCTTTGGTCGGCTGTGTTTTTCCAGGGCGTCTTCGATGGCCAGTTCATGCAGGTTGAACTGACGTTGCAGGTTGGACAGTTCCAGGGCGCTGGGTTCTTCCAGGCCGATCCATACAAAATGGCCGGGTTTGGCGGCCCAGGCCGCGCCTTCGTCGAGGGTGATATCCGTAACTTTCTTTCCGGCGCTGTAAACGGCGGCCGCAACAACTCTACCCATGGTGCTGATCACTTCGTATTAGGAGGACAGATGTTGGGCAGCTTAGCCTGAATGGCGTTCATTTGTTGCTGACGAAAGTAGGAGCAGCTTGCCGGCGAAGATCGTCAACGAAGACGCGGACCGTCCGACTTGAAGCGGCGCTCTCAGGTTTCTCGCGACCCTGCTCGCACCTACAGAGTGCGCGATGCCCCGGCGGTTTTCAGTTCAAGGTCCATCGCCTTGATGCACTCATCCATCTGCGCCTGACAGGCCTGCATTAACTGAGGGATGTCATCCGAGGTCAGTCCGACCGTAGGAATCGGCGGCAGAGAGCGTATGAGCACATCACCGCTGTTCCAGTGATTGAGCCGCATATGAGTGACGTAGTTACTGACGCATACCTGCACGATGGGCACGCCGGCGGCAATCGCCATATGGAACGCGCCTTTCTTGAATGGCAGCAAGCCTTTGCCCAGGTTGCGTGTGCCCTCCGGAAACACCCAGATCGACGTGTCTTCATGTTGCAAGGTTCGGGTTGTGGTCAGCATCGCGCGGCGTGCCTTGTGCGCATTGCCGCGGTCGATCAGCACATTGCCCGCCAGCCAGAACAGCTGGCCGAACAGCGGCACCCATTTCAGGCTCTTCTTGGCGATACACACGGTGCGCTGGGGTACCACGGTGCCCAATACAAACAGGTCGTAGTTGGACTGGTGGTTGGCGATGATCACGCAGGTGCCGGGTTTGTTGCGCAGCGAGTCCACATCGGCGTTCACCTTCAGGCCCAGCAGCCACATGGCCGGCAGCGCGTAGAGGCGAGCACATAGACGGCTATTGTCCGGGTTGAACGGCCGGCAGATACCGATCAGTACGCCCAGCACGCCAGCGATCATAAAATGCAGACCCATCAACAACATACGCAACAGAAAAAGCATCGACACGGCCTATGGGGACAAAAGGTGGCGCAGTGTACGGTTGTGCACTGTATTCGGCAATTACCCCTGTAGAGGGAGGAGATAGGCGATGTTTAAGTACATGTTTCAACATCTGCCTGTATTGGCAGGCTAGAGCGGCGGAAGACGATTCGGATTCATGTGTAAGAAAAAGCCCGACGCAAGGTCGGGCTCTGACACACCAACGGTAGGTGTTTAACTCAAAATATGGCCTTGGTCCTGGAGGATCGCATCGTCCAGCGCTTCCAGCAGCGCCTTACGCACCTTCAGCTTGGTCTGCTTGTGGGCGTTCATGTTGAGCTTCTTCAACTGACGCGCCGCTTCCAGCGCGGCCGCGTGCAGCTCTTCCGGGGCCACCACTTTATCGAGGAAGCCGGCACCCAAGGCACCTTGCGGGTCGAACATCTCGGCATTGATCACCGAGCGATGAAACGCCGACTTACGCAGACGATCCCGCGCCAACTCGATACCGGCGTGGTGCATGGTCATGCCAATCGCCACTTCATTCAGGCCAATGCTGAACGGACCTTCCACCCCAATTCGATAATCCGCCGACAACAGCAGGAACGCACCCTTGGCCACCGCATGCCCGGTGCACGCCACAATCACCGGGAATGGGTGCGACAACAGACGACGCGCCAACGTCGAGCCCGACGTCACCAGACCGATCGCCTCTTTAGGGCCGGCCGTCATTACCTTCAAATCATAACCGCCCGACAAGATCCCCGGCGTGCCGGTGATGATCACCACCGCCCGGTCTTTCTCCGCCTGGTCCAGCGCTTCATTAAAGGCATTGACCACCGCAGGAGAAATCGCATTCACCTTGCCGTTGCTCAACGTCAGGGTCGCGATACCGTCTTCCAGGTGGTAGGAGATCAACTCACTCATGACGCGGTTCCTTAATAGATTTGTTATAGAAGTGCCTGCGCAGACGTTACCCACCACGCCCGCCCCGGTAAAGCGCCGTGACTGACTGGCCAGTCAGACTTTTCCTGTGGGTTGTGTGTTGAACTCCCTAGGGCGGGGCGCAATCGCCGTTCCAGACGCACGTCGCCAATGCCCAAGAATGGCAGAATCACCGCCCTTTGCCGGGCGTGGCGCGGCATACCCGTCTAACCGCATGAAAATTCTGAAAAAAACCTTTGCCATCAGAAAGGCTTTCGACTACATTAGCGCGCCTCGACAGACTGAACTGGTTTGACGAGATACGGTGAAGTGTCCGAGTGGCTTAAGGAGCACGCCTGGAAAGTGTGTATACAAGAAATTGTATCGAGAGTTCGAATCTCTCCTTCACCGCCACATATATACGAAAAAGCCCTGATTATTCAGGGCTTTTTCGTTTCTGTGTTTCTGAAAAAAATCCCAGCCCATACTATGGCCCATACCCTGGATGACTCAGTGTTTTTCGACCAAAGGCAGATTTTCTGACAGTTTCTAAGCGGTGCAGTCCAGCAGCGATCCGTCGATCGATCTGACTCACATCGTTGTAATCGGGATCATCATCTGACCGACACCAATGCGCGAGCGCTTGCCAGATTGTCAATTCGGAGTCGGCGCCAACACCCAGAGGATCGCGCTCGCTACGAGCAGGCTAAACGGCGGTTGGGGATAAGCCCGATCAGGTGCTTCCTCTCGATCTTTATGCTGCGGAATGGAAGGTCGCTGCGGTCAGCGCATCTTCGTCTTTCGAGTCCGTCGCAGCCAGTGATATGCCGATCAATCCCATCGTTTGGTTGGTCCATGATTATTTGGAGCAGAGCGCGTTGGCGGTGTTGTTTGGGCCGCCAGGAAAAGGCAAATCCTTCCTCGCCCTCGATTTGGCCTGTTGCGTGGCCACGGGTATCGAAGTATTGGTCGCCGCTAGTGGTCTTTGAAGACGCTGCAATTCCCTGTTGCGTCCATGAATGGTGCGCGATGGCAATAAAAAAGGGCGTTTGGCACAGAAAAATAAAGAATTTTTCTTCAAAGATGTGCTTTTTGCACTTTCATCGATGTCGTTTTCGCATGTATTTCCCTTCATTTTCGAAGCGGTCCGCTATGGGCCCGGTAATTGCTCTGACATGGGTGTGCCCATCCATCCAAGCCCGCTTTCGATCTGGAGAAATAATGAAATGAGTTCATCCGGCGATTTTCCGTTAAGCGAAGCCCCACGCGAAGCGCGCAAAGGGCTGTTGTCCATTTCCATGGTGCTGTTCAGTTTTACTTTTTTCACCGGCACCATGTTTGCCGGTGGCAAGCTGGGTATGGCCTTCAACTTCGTCGACATGCTGTGGATCGCCGCCATCGGCAACAGCCTGCTGGCACTCTATGCTGCGGCGCTTTCCTTCATCGCCTCCCGTAGTGGCCTCAATACCGTGTTGATGGGGCGGTTTTGCTTTGGCGAGGCGGGTAGCCGACTTTCAGATTTTCTGCTCGGGTTCGCTGAGTTGGGCTGGTATGCCTGGGGGACGGCGACGGTGGCGATCGTACTGGTGAAGATGCTCGGTCTGGCAGGGGGCCTGACGATCCCGCTGATGATTCTGTTCGGCTTTGGCTTCAGCCTCACCGCCATCATCGGCTACAAAGGGCTTGATGTACTCTCGCGGGTTTCCGTGCCGTTGATGTTCGTCCTGCTGATTATTTCCATGTACATCGCCACCCACGATATTGGTGGTTTTCAGGCCCTGGCGGCCGTCATCCCCCATGAAACCATGACGTTTTCGGCCGCCGTGACCATGGTGTTCGGTACCTTCGCCAGCGGTGCCACGCAGGCTACCAACTGGACACGGCTGTCACGTACCGGTCGCGTGGCGATCATCGCGAGCATCGTCAGCTTTTTGCTCGGCAATGGCTTGATGGTGGTCGCGGGTGCCTGGTGCGCGATCGTCTATCAGCAGGCCGATATCGTCGAAGTGATGATCCTGCAAGGCCTATCGTTCGCCGCGGTGATCATGCTCTGCCTGAACCTGTGGACGATCCAGGGGCCGACGATCTACAACGTCTCCGCGGCGGCCTGTCACCTGCTGCGCAGTGAGCGCCGCCGGACCATGACCCTGGTCGCTGCCGGCGTTGGCGTGCTGCTGGCCATCGGTGGCATGTACGAGATGCTGATCCCGTTTCTGGTGCTGCTCGGCTCGATCATCCCTCCGGTGGGCGGCGTGATCATGGCCGACTTCTGGTACCGCCATCGCGGCCAATATCCGCTGCTGGCCAGCGCCAGATTGCCGCGCTACAACGTCGTCGGGCTGTCGGCCTACGCCGTCGGCGCACTGGTTGCCTATTGCTCGCCCTGGGTCGCTCCGCTGGTGGGGATCGCGGTGTCTGCCGTGTGCTACATCGGCTTGCTGCAATTGTGCGGTCGCCGCGCCACCATTGGCTCGACGCAGGAGGAACTGTGAGCCTGACGGTCGCAGAAGTCCTCAAGTTGCCGGGGCTTGAAGGCTTGACCGTGCGTGCCGGCAACCTGCACCTGCATCGCACCGTTCGTTGGCCTTATGTCGCCGAGAACGAGGGCATCGCCGAGTGGGTCATAGGCGGCGAGCTGGTATTCATCACGGGCGTCAATCATGCACGCGAGGAGGCCAACTTGTTGAGCCTCATCGAGGATGGCGTGGCGATGGGAATTGCCGGCCTAGTGATTCTCACGGGGGGGACGTTTATCCAGCGCATCCCCCAGGCTGTGATCGAGCGTGCGGAGCATTACGGCTTGCCGTTGATCGAACAGCCTTACCTGCTGAAGATGGTTATCGTCACCCACGCCATCGGCACGGCGCTGGTGCATATGGCGCAAGCCCGGCGTTCGCGTCACGACATTCTCAGCCAGTTGCTCACCGGCGACTATCCGAGTCTGGCCATCGCGCAGCAGCGTGCCGAGCATGTGCAATTGCCCGTCGAGGGGCCACGTCGTCTGGTGGCCCTGCGGTTGTCCAGCGTGAGCGTGCTGTTCGAGCGCCATCCGCCAGCGGAGGCCGAGCGGCTGTTGCAGCAAACCCGTCAGTCCCTGCAGGATCATCTGGAAGCCTGGAACCGCAACTGGGCCGAGGCATTGCCGGTGATCCTCCAGGGCGACCTGTTCATTGTGCTGTTGCCCGATCAGGACAGTCTGCGCGCCGATCTGCTGAGCTTGTACCAGGCGCTCGGCGAATTGATTGGCGACATGACCTTGTACATGGGCCTGGCGAACCGCGTGGAGGATTGCGGGCACTATCGCCAGGCCCTGAACGAAGCACGCCAGGCCCTGGATGTCGCCGAGAGCCTGCACCCGGCGAGCGGCTTTTGCGATTTCAGCGAGCTGGGTGTGCTGCGCCTGTTGCAAGGCATCGGCGACCGCTCGGTGATCGATCACTTCGTCAAGCAAACCCTCGGGCCATTGATCGAGCCGTCTCGCAAGCAGCCATTCACGCTGCTTGAAACCCTCGACGCACTGCTCCAGGAAAATGGCAATGCGCTCAAGGCAGCCAGTCGCCTGGCCATCCACCGCAACACCATCAATCAACGCATCCAGCGTATCGAGCAGCAGAGCGGAAAGTCGCTGGACGATCCGCTTTTTCGAATGAATGCATCGGTCGCGCTGCTGGTATGGCGCATGACCGAAGTCCACAGCAAGGAGTCAACATGAACATCATCAACGCCCGCCTGCGCGGTAAAACCGGCTTGTATCGTCTTGAACTCGATGGCGCAAAAATTGCGGCTATCGTCCCGCAGGCGCAGGTGGTTCAAGCCACCAGTGCGGCGGATCTGGACGCCGGACAGAACCTGGTGACCGCGCCCTTCGTCGAGCCGCACATTCACTTGGATGCCGCGCTGACGGCTGGTGAGCCGAGCTGGAACATGAGCGGTACGCTGTTTGAGGGCATCGAGCGCTGGGCCGAGCGCAAGGCGCTGGTCACCCACGAAGACACCAAGGTTCGTGCGCGCAAAACCATCGACATGCTGGTCGATAACGGTATCCAGCACGTGCGTACTCATGTCGATGTCACCGACCCGTCCCTGGCGGCGCTCAAGTCGATGCTTGAGGTCCGCGAGCAAACCCGTCACCTGATCGATCTGCAGATTGTCGCCTTTCCCCAGGAAGGCATTGAATCGTTCAAGAATGGCCGTGCCTTGATGACCGAGGCGGTGGCCATGGGTGCCGACGTCGTGGGGGGCATTCCGCACTTCGAGAATACCCGGGAGCAGGGCGAGTCCTCGGTGAAGTTTCTGATGGACCTGGCCGAGCGCACCGGTTGCCTGGTGGACGTGCATTGCGATGAAACCGATGACCCGCAGTCGCGCTTTCTCGAAGTGCTGGCTGACGAAGCGCGGGTGCGGGACATGGGCGAACGGGTGACCGCCAGCCACACTGTGGCCATGGGTTCCTATGACAACGCCTATTGCTACAAGCTGTTCCGCCTGCTCAAGCGGTCGCGGATCAATTTCATCTCTTGCCCGACCGAGAGCATCCATCTGCAAGGGCGTTTCGACGGCTATCCCAAGCGCCGGGGCCTGACGCGCGTCGCCGAAATCGACCGGGCGGGAATGAACATCTGCTTCGGCCAGGACTCCATCGTCGACCCTTGGTATCCATTGGGTAACGGCAACATCCTGCGCATCCTCGAAGCCGGCCTGCACATTTGCCACATGCTCGGTTACGAAGACCTCAAGCGTGCACTGGACCTGATCACTGACAACAGCGCCCGGACCCTGCACCTAGGCGAGCGCTACGGACTGAAAGTCGGGCGCCCGGCCAACCTGTTGATCCTGTCCGCGCCGGACGACTACGAGCTGATCCGCAGCCAGGGCCAGGTATTGACGTCGATCCGTGACGGCAAAGTGCTGATGCAGCGCAGCCCGGCTCGTGTGGAACGCTTCGCCGGCTGAAAAGGTGAACCTTGCAGGATCGCCACACTGCTCGCGCATCCCGCAATTTATGAGAACGACACCCTCCCGTAGGAGCCGGCTGGCTTGCGAAGGCGTAGTGACTGTCGATACAGGTGTCCCTGACGAACCGCTTTCGCGAGCCAGCCAGCTCCTGCAATTCGTGCGTTTTTTGGTAATAAAGCGCGCCGATATACGAATTATCAGAATTAAATATCACCATTAGACTCGAGCACATCGCAGCGTTGTTCACGTTGCGAAAAGAGTAGGGAGTTATGTCTTGCAGATTGAAAAAACCTCCAGCCACAACACAGGGTTACGACGGGTCGTAGTGACCGGAATGGGTATCGTTTCCTGCCTGGGCAACTCTGCGGCAGACGTTTTGCAGGCGTTGCGCGAAGGGCGCTCGGGGATCGGTTTCAACCCGGCGTATGCACAAGCGGGCCTGCGCAGCCATGTCAGCGGCCTGCTGGACGTTGACCTGGAGCAGATCGACCGGCGCCAACGCCGCTTCATGGGCGATGCCGCCGCTTACGCCTACCTGGCGATGCGCGATGCGATTGCCGATGCCGGGCTGGAAGCCTCGCAGGTCTCGAACCCGCGAACCGGTTGTGTGATGGGTTCGGGGGGCGGTTCCAGCGAGGACATCGTTGAAGCCAATCATTTGCTTGGCCAGGGTATTCGCAAGGTTGGCCCTTACCGGGTACCTCGCACCATGACCAGCACGGTGTCGGCGTGCATGGCCAGTTTCTTTGCGATCAAGGGGCTCAACTATTCCATCGCTTCGGCGTGTGCCACCAGTGCCCATTGCATCGGGCACGCGTTCGAACAGATCCAGTTTGGCAAGCAGGATGTCGTGTTCGCCGGTGGGGCTGAGGCGGAGCATGTCAGCCAGAGCTGCATGTTCGACGCCATGGGGGCTTTTTCCACGCGCTACAACGATGTGCCGACCCAGGCCAGCCGTCCATACGATGTGACGCGTGATGGTTTCGTCATCAGCGGTGGCGGTGGCGTACTGGTTCTCGAAGAGCTTGGCCATGCGCTTGCCCGTGGCGCCAGGATCTACGCCGAAGTGATCGGCTATGGCACGGCATCCGATGGCCAGGACATGGTTTCCCCTAGCGGTGACGGCGCGTTTCGGGCAATGCAGGCGGCGCTGAGTACCTGTGCCGAATCGGTCGACTACCTAAATACCCATGGCACCAGCACCCAGGCTGGCGACCTGGTCGAACTGCGCGCTGCCGCGCAGGCCTTCGACGGCAGTTTGCCGGCGTTCAGCTCGACCAAGTCGCTGACCGGTCATGCGCTGGGCGCGGCGGGTGTGCATGAAGCCATTTACTCGCTGTTGATGATGCAACACGGCTTTCTGGCGGCCTCTCACAACATCGAGCAACTGGACCCTGAAGTCGAGGCATTGCCCATTATCCGCGATACGCGTTTTGACCAGTCGGTGGATTGCGTCATGAGTAACAGCTTTGGCTTTGGCGGGGCGAATGCCAGCCTGATTTTCAGCAAGCGTGCGCTCGGCTCGGCAGCGCGTTAGAGGTTTCGGTTCAGAACAGGGTCTGGATGAAAAGTGGAGAGCAGCCACTTTTCGTCATGACCCGAAGGCATTCACGGCCCGCGAGAGGCCGAACATGTCGCAGTCGCTTTTGGTTTAGTTTGCAACTGCCCATCGCTTGTTTGGACAACTGACAGTGAGGTGGATATGACAACTAATACGCATATGCCGCAGCAACCGGTGGCATTGAAGAAAGTGGTATGGGCGGCGTCCATCGGCAATTTTGTCGAATGGTTTGATTTCGCAATCTATGGCTTTCTCGCGGCCACGATCGCGCAAGTCTTTTTCCCCAGCGGCGACAGCACCACGGCGTTGCTCAAGACCTTTGCCGTGTTTGCCGTGGCGTTCGCCTTCCGTCCCCTGGGCGGCCTGGTGTTCGGGATGCTGGGGGACCGGCTGGGACGGCGGCGGGTATTGTCACTGACGATCCTGCTGATGGCGGGCGCGACCACCCTGATCGGCCTTTTACCCACGTACGCTAGCATTGGCCTGCTGGCCCCGGTGCTGTTGACCTTGATCCGTTGCGTCCAGGGTTTTTCCGCCGGGGGAGAGTATGCCGGCGCGTGCATCTACCTGATCGAACACGCACCCGCCAACAAGCGCGCCAGATACGGCAGTGCCGCGCTGGTGTCGACGTTTGCCTCCTTCGCCGCAGCAGCCATCGTCACCTATGCCCTCAACACCTTTCTGAGTGCCGAAGAGATGGCCAGTTATGGCTGGCGGCTGCCCTTTCTGATTGCCGCGCCGCTTGGCCTGGTGGGGTTGTACCTGCGCTGGCAGCTGGAAGAAACCCCTGCGTTCAAGGCCATCGCGGCAACCGAGCGCGCCGTCCATGTGCCGTTGAAGGAAACCCTGCGTCAGCAGGCGGGCGCCATGGGGTGTCTGGGGGCGTTCATCTCGTTGACGGCGTTGTCGTTTTATATCTGCACCACTTACTTCGTCACCTATCTACAACTCCAGGGTGGCCTGGAACGCCCGACTGCGTTGCTTGTTTCAGTACTCACACTGATATTTGCAGCCGCATTTTGTCCGTTCGCCGGCGCCTACTCCGATCGTGTCGGTCGCCGCTGCACTATGCTGACCGCTGCCGTATGGCTGCTGGTGACGATCTATCCGGCCTTTCTGCTCGCCGGTTCAGGGCTGTTTTTGCCGGCCCTGGCGGGTGCGCTGCTGCTGGCGGTCGGAGCGGTCCTGTGCGGTGTGGTTACTGCCGTACTGCTGTCGGAAGTGTTTCCTACCCGTACCCGTTACACGGCCTCGGCCATCACTTACAACATGGCCTATACGATATTTGGCGGGACGGCACCGTTCATGGCGACCTGGTTGATCGAGCAATCCGGTAACTCGATGGCGCCTGCTTTCTACCTGGCCGGTGTAGCGATCTTCGCCTTGGCCGGTGGTCTTACTCTGCCTGAAACCTCTGGGGGCTCACTTGAAGTGAACACTCCGCAGCCACAGCACCGATTCAACCCATTGGCCTGAGCTGCAAATGATCGAAGAGCTTGGGAAATATAACTCAGGAGGCGCTGAACAGTTCACCGGTTCGCGCCCTTGCACCATTTTCAAACCAACATCATCAACCCGCCGGCCTTATTTTGCTTTTCCCAACCCGGTTTAGCCCCTCTAAGAACAACTGCACCGTGTACTTTTCCAGTCCACGGTACCGAATCTTGCGATGATTGAAACGCACCTTGAGCACCTGAAACGTTTGCTCCAACTTGGAACGAGCCAGGCGTTGGCGTATTCGATCCTGTGCTTGACTTGGTATGGCACGCTGCTTTTGCCGTGAGGCCGGTAACTGCTCGGCCACGCAGCAATCGACCAGATGATTTCCCGATTAGTATGCTCCACTCGTTTGGCCGCACCGATGTAACCGTATCGCTTGGGACGTACGTTTCTCCACCGTGTAACGCGACTCGGGTGACATGAGCCATGTTGGCCGCAGCCCCGACTAGGCTATGTACCAATCCGACGCTGCGTTCACACCAATGTCGGGTAGCAACAGCGCATTGCTGCGCTGCCGCCCCCTAAGTACCGGACGTGAGAGTCACCCCTCATCCGGCTCAAGCCATTTGTCAGCACCATGTTTGGGCACCGGGCATCAATCTGAAACGGTCGCGGTGCGACGGCGAGCGAAGTAAGACATCCACGCTGAATCAAACGGATTCGCCTTGCCACGTATCTTGACATGACGAACGATTGGAATCGTTGCGGTACGAAAGAGCCGCAGTCGTTGGGTTAGCCCGTTGACCTTGGTTTTCGCTGCAAATACCCATGTCCGATTTCCCTCTGCGTGGAAATACTTTTGCCTTACCCAGCCCGTGCCTTTTGAGGGATGTCGGCGCAATGCCCATCTCCATAAGAGGCGCCAAACTTGAGCATCTATCGATGTAAAGCGGGATTTGGACACTACGTGCCGGTGGTACATACCCCAGCCCCGAATCACAGGATTGAGCTGTAAAATCAGGTTGGCTTGAGTAGCTGTCCAGTTTTTCTTCACAATTCCTCTAACCTTTTCCAGGAGTGCTTTTTCGCTCTTGGCAGCCGGTTTGATGAGCAATTTACCGCCATGCTTGCGCACGTTTTGCCCGAGGAAATCGAAACCCTCATCAATGTGGGTGACTCTGGTTTTCTCTTCCGAGAGTTCCAGCCCCCGGACGGCCATGAATTGCTTGATCGCCGGGAGAACGTTGTTTTCGAGAATTTCCTTCGACACCCCTGTCACAACGAAATCATCCGCATATCTGTTGACGTTGACCTTGCACTTTCTGCGCGCTCGCACCATCGGGGCCACGCTTGCATCTACTGTCGCTTCAAGTCCGTCCAGCGTCATGTTCGCGATTACGGGCGAGATTACGCCGCGTACGATCTTGCATACTTTTTTCTCTGACGTCTGATCCAGTCGAACTCTCGCTGGCGTTGAACCGGGGATCCAGATCAACCCGAAACACGACCAAAATCTCGTCCTTGTGAATTTCGACGCGTTTGACCAGGCCGCGGATGATCTCGCGTTTCGTTACGAAATCGACAGTGTCCAATCGGTCATGGACAGCAGCGGCAAACTCTTCGAGACGATTAATTACGAGAAACAGCTCGCGTTGACCCACCTGATGGCACCGTGACGCCTGTATCTGCTGATCTATCTGTTCCAGGCGGTTCTTCAAGTGCCGCATCTTTGGATCAAAGTCCGTTTTGTCGATCATACCCTCGGCATAACTATCGATGAGCCGCGACTTGCCTTTATCCAGCTGCAGTCGTTGTCGTTCCAGTGCTGCAGTATCAGGATTTGTTTTTTCTTTTTCTTCGAGGGCACCCAGCCGGCGTTCATATTCACTCTTTAGCCTTACAGGGTGGGCAAGCAGTTCAACAACCTGCTGCCACACCAGTTCATCGAGCCGGTCCGTTCGTATTTGCTGATTGTCACAGACGCGTTCGCCACCAAAGCGGCAGGCATCGGTTCCAATGCAACGATAATAGGCATAGTCCCGACGTTGGCCTTTGGCCGCTGCCTTGCTGACCTTTTTACCGTAATAGGCGTAGTGACAATGGCCGCAAACGGTCAAGCCTTGAAGCAGGTAAACAGCACCATGATGGCGCTGACGAGTCGCTCTGCGATTCTCAGCAAGTTGCTCTTGAACCGACTGAAACAACCCTTCGCTGACGATCGCTGGTACGGGTATCTCGATCCACTGACTCGGATCCGTACGTACGGTTGAATAGCCCTTCTTGGGCACATCGGCACTGTGGCGTTGTGGGCGTATGCGGGGCAAACAATCACGCGCCTGTGTTTTGCCGAAAGCGGCCCGGCCCATGTAGGCTGGATTTTGCAATATTCCCCACACGACACTGCGGTCCCAGCACGGCTTACCTGAAGCCGTGACGGTGCCTGTTGCGGCTAGGCGCCGCACCACCTCGCCGATGCTCAGTCGCTCCATCCCGATCCACTGAAATATGGCTCTGACCGTCGCCGCTTGTGGCAAATCGATAACGTACTGTGCGGGTGCTCCATCAAGCTGCCTGCGAATGTAGCGATAACCGTAGGGCGCAGTCGACAGCACATTGATGCTGCCGCGTTTGGCCCCGTGAAGCTTGCCGCGACGATGACGCTCCATAATTTTGGCCCGTTCGTACTCCGCGATCATGCCCTGCATCTGCAGCAGCAACGACTCCTCCGGCGTGACGCCAATGGCATGATTGAGGAACACAACCTGCACGCCACACGCCAATAGCTCTTCCATCAGCAATGCCTGGTGAGCATATTTTCGCGACAGTCAGTCTGGGGAGAGGACGTAGAGACGATCTACCAGGCCAAGTGCAGCGCGGTCTCTGAGCCGCTCCAATTGTGGACGAATCAGCGTCGCGCCGCTGACGCCTGCGTCGACAAAGCGCATGTCCTCAGCAACGTGGGCACCATCGGCCACGATCCGCTCTGTCAACGCGGCAATCTGGCTTTCAATCGTGCCGCGTTTAGCCTGTTGGTCAGAGGATACGCGGGCATAGAACGCCACCATCACGGCCTGACTCATTGCTCACCTCGCTTCGCACTACGATGCTTTTTCACAGAGGGCTGGGATTGTGACAATTCTGATGAAGCCCGCGTTTCTGTTGGCTTAAGCTGCTCGTAGACCCTCTCGAGCTGTTCACGAGAGAATCGATTTGGCTCAAAAGCCAGACGAATACGCCAGATCCGCGGTTTTCGGCTCATGACTGAAGTCTCCCGTCAGTGGGGGCGATGACCTCAATGACGAGAACAGTCTCGACATTGGGGCATCCCGCATGCCTCGGGGAAAAACTCTCCCTGGCAATGCGCAGCCCCCATTTTATCCGAGAGTTTGCTCTGTTGTTGCCGGCGTTATCACTGCGCCTTGGGGAGTTCCAGCTTCCGTCGCAAACAGAGTTCCTTTTTCGATAAATCCAGCTTGAAGCCATTGGCGCAGGATCGCCTTGTCCATCGGTATATTCTGGAGTATCCAGTCGTGACTGAAGTTATCTAAACAGCCCCGAATGTCTCCTTCCAGAACCCATGCTGGCGACATGCGTTTCGCCAGCGTGGTGAAGCAATATTCAATGGCATCAGCGGTCGAGCGGTTAGGCCGAAATCCATAGGAATTCGGGTCAGCCAAGCTCTCTGAAATGGGTTCCAGAGCGAGCTTCCATAGCGCCTGCATTGATCTGCAGAGCATTCGGGGGATTCCCAGCGGACGCTTCTTGCCATTACTCTTCGGAATGTAGATACGCCGAAGCGGCAGCGCGTGGTAGCTGCGATGCCTCATCGACTCCATTCCATTTGGCCGCCGGGCCCAACCAGATTTTCCCATCGACGCCCGGCGTTCTCTTGCCGCGATTTTCCGTCACTCGCTTCACGGCCAACATCTTGCCGCTATGCGAGCGGGTCAGCAATCGTTGCAAGGCGCTAACCTTGCCCCATCTGCCTTCCATTGTTGCCTTGGCGATACGCACTTGGAGTCGTTTCACCTCTTCCTTGATGCGCGGCCAGTCTGCCTGGAGCCACATCTTTTCAGCGTGCGAAGGCGCACCAGCATCGAATGCCGTCATCTGCTTTCCTTCATATAACGATTTGCCAAATTCTCTCGCCACAAATGACCATGCGGAAGTCTGCTCGTTTTCACGCCCGACGATGTTTCAGCCGGTATCCACTCCGTTACAGAACGGCATTCGCTTTCTCCTCACTCCTATACCCGCAGCACCAACAGCGTTCCTTACAGTCCGCCTGCCGTTACCGGCAGCACTACGGGCTTACCCTGTTCCGAATGAATTTCAGAACGAGTCGGACCCTTCCTATTCGCCGGCGGTGTTTTGTCCACGATGGCCCAGCTCACAGAGGCCATACCTTACCGCGTACCGTTTTGGTTCAAGCCTATCAGCACCTTTGGCTTGTAAATGATGACGACGTTTATCAGAAGTTCACATACGTTGGTCGTATTCGTTCATCCCTAGCCCCTCACCGCGTTTGTGCTCGCAGCTTCTGCTTACCCTCACGGGTTGGCGTACCGAATAGATCGGCGGTTACATTGTCCCCAGAGCTTCACACCGAGCTGTTACCGGCTCTGCATGTCTGGGTAGGGAACGGTTGATGGAACAACCGGTTTTGTCAAAATGCGGATTCCACGACACTTGGACACTCAGCCCACGATCATTTGGACACTCGTTCCATGCTCACTTGGACACCTGATCCACGTCCACTTGGACAGGCAGTCGGAGCGCAGCGACGCAGGTTTGCATTGTTAGTCTGAAGTCTCTGTCGCCGTCAATTTCGTTGCGCGTCTGCGCATCGATTCGCCCTTCAGTTCGATCCGATAAGCGTTGTGCACCAGCCGGTCGAGGATCGCATCGCCCAAGGTCGGGTCGCCGATCAGCGCATGCCATTTGTCCACCGGCATCTGGCTGGTGACCAGCGTCGAGCGGTTGCCGTAGCGGTCGTCCAGCAGTTCAAGCATGTCGCGCCGCTGCGCAGCGGTAAACGGCGCCAAGCCCCAGTCGTCCAGGATCAGCAGGTCGGTCTTGGCATAGCCGGCCATGAGTTTGGCGAAACGGCCGTCGCCGTGAGCCAGGCCCAGCTCCTCCATCAAGCGCGGCAAGCGCAGGTAGCGCACGCTGTAACCGTCGCGGCAGGCCTTGTGAGCCAGCGCGCAGGCGAGCCAGGTTTTGCCTACGCCCGTTGGGCCGCCGATGATCAGGTTCAGGCCGTCGCGCAGCCATTGGCCGCTGCCCAGTTGCAGGATCAGGGACTTGTCCAGGCCGCGTGGGCTGCGGTAATCGATGTCTTCCAGGCAGGCGTTATGGCGCAGTCGTGCCAGTTTCAGGCGGCTGCTCAGACGCGTGTTTTCACGTTCGGTCAGCTCGCGGTCGACCATCAGGCCGAGGCGTTCGTCGAAGCTCAGATCATTGATATCGGGCGTGGCGTGTTGCTCGCTCAGCGCCTTGATCATGCCGTGCAGGCGCAGGGTTTGCAGCTTGTCGAGTGTCGGGTTGGGCAGCATTTTGGTGCTCCTTTTTCAGGTCAGTGGTAGTAGCCAGGGCCGCGCAGGTTGATGTGTTCGTCGGGCAGTAGCGGCAGGTTTTGCTGGGACAGCGGTAGCTTTTCCAGCCCTTGGCGCAGGATCGATTCAAGGCTTTTGTAGCTGCACGCGCCCAGTGCCAGCGCTCGCTGGCAAGCGGCTTCCAGCCGCTCTTCGCCGTGCTGCTTGCTCAGGCGCAGGATGCCCAGGCAGGCGCGGAAGCCGTGCTGAGGATGGATTCGGCGCTCAAGGATGTAGGCGATAACGCCAGCGGTGTTAGGCCCGGTCTGCTCGGCCCAGCGGATCAGCCGTTGCGGTGTCCATTCGGCGTGCTCCCGGTGGCTCTTGGGCATGTGCTCGGTTTGGGTGGTGTGGCGGCCTTTGTGCAGCGAGCGCAGGTGACTGGCCACCCGCTGGTTGGCGTGGAAGCACTCGACGGTCTTAGCGGTTAGCCGCACTTCGAGTTGGTGCTTCACCAGCTGGTACGGCACCGAGTAGTAATGGCCCTCGACCTCGACGTGATAGTCGATGTGCACCCGCGCCTTTTTCCATTCGGCGTAGACATACGGATGTTCTGGTAGCGGTTGCAGTGCGGGTTGGTCGATGGTCTCGAAGGCCGAGCGGCGTGAGCCGGGCAGCTTCTTGAAGGGCTTTTGATTGAGGCGTTCGAGCAGCAGGCTGATTGCCGTGTTGAGTTCTCCGAGCGAGAAGAACTGGCGGTTGCGCAGCACTGCCAGGATCCAGCGCTCGACCACTTGCACACCCACTTCAACCTTGGCTTTGTCCTTGGGTTTACGCGAACGCGCGGGCAGTACGGCTACGCCGTAATGCTCGGCGAGATCGCGGTAACTGGGGTTGATGCCCGGCTCGTAGCGATGCGCCTTGGTGACGCCACTGCGCAGATTATCGGGCACCAGGATCTGCGATGTGCCGCCGAAAAAAGCAAAACAGCGGGCGTGCGAGCCCAGCCAGTCGGGCAGTTTCTGCGACCAGGTGGCCTCGGCAAAGGTGTAGCTGGACGCGCCGAGGACGGCGACGAAGATCTGGGCCTGACGGATTTCACCGGTCTGTCGGTCGATGATGGGCGCGGTCTGTCCGGCGTAATCGACGAACAGCTTTTCGCCGGCACGGTGCTCCTGGCGCATGACAACGTCGACCTTGGCGGCCCAGAGGCGGTAGTGCTCGCAGAACCAGCTGTATTGGAAGCCTTGCGGGTGAGCGAGTCGATATTCCTGCCAGAGTAGGGCCAAAGTGACGCCGGGGCAGCGTAACTCGGCATGCGCCCAAGACCAGTCAGGCATCGGACGTTGATCGCTGGGAACTGTTGGTGCTGGAGGGAACAGGCATCGCTCCAGTTCGGCATCCGATAACAATGTCGGCCAACTCAGCCCGCAAGCGTTGAAACGGTGCAAGTAATTGCCCGCACTGCCGCTACTGATGCGCAGGCTGGCGGCGATCTTGCGCACGGACAGGCCAGCGTCGAACTTTAGACGTAGTACCTCTCGGATTTTACGCATGGATATACGCTCCACGATGACCTCTTCGCTTCGAGAAAAGAGGTCGATGGTAGTGAATAATCCTGCGTTGCTGCCTGCCTGAGCATGGATCGGATCAGTGGAACATCACTGTCCAAGTGCTTGTGGAATCAGTGTCCAAGTGGCCGTGGAATGAGTGTCCAAGTCAGCGTGGACTGGGTGTCCAAGTGCGCATGGAATCCCCAGTCAAAACAGACTTGTTAAGCAAAACAGAAATTCAAGCGACATTCAGGTCGCACATGGGCTTTCATGCCGACGTGCGACTAATTACCTTTTTAAGCCTGAATCCATGCCTGGTTTGCATGGCGCCGATCTGGTCCTCAGAGATGTCCTTGAGGGGCAAGTTCACGCAAGAGCTTCTTGAATAGGCGCGCTGTCGGATTTTCGTAATCCTGGCTCCAGGCCGCTATGGTTTCGATCGTGGCGTTTTTGCTATTCAAGGGGACTATTGCCACGCCCTCGCGCTTTATCTTGAAGGCGCATTCTGAATAGATCGACACCCCCATGTTGGCGGCGACCAGTCCAAAAATACCGATACTGGTGGTCGCTTCCTGAATGATATTCGGACTGAAGCCGTTCGCATGGCAGAGGTGGAATGTTTGCTCGCGAAACAGGCTCCAGCCACTTTCCGCGCCGAAAATAAAGCGCTCCTCTTTAAGCTGCTCGACTTTGATGTGTTTGTGTTTGGCCAGAGGGTGTCGTGCTGGAAGAATGACGACCATTTTCTCCAATGCAATCCGATGAGTTTCAATTCCGGGAATAGTCAACGGCCCCAGCAGGAAACCAATGTCGATCAGGCTGTCCTTGATGGCTTTGTATTGGTCTTGTGACGGCATATAAACCAATTCGACCGTGACGTCCGGGTGTAACTCCTTGAACTGTTCAAGAATCGAGGGCAGCACGCCATTGATAGCAAAGTCGTTGTAAGCCACCGAGATGTGGCCGATGTCACCGGCTGCTGCACTCCTGGCCAGATAAACCGCGCGGTCTATATGCCGCAACGCTTGGCGACACTCCTGCAGAAATAAACGCCCTGACTCTGTCAGGGCGACTTGCCGAGTGGTACGCACCAATAATTCTGCGCCCAGTTCTTCCTCCAGCCCCTTGATTAATCGGCTTAACGCCGGTTGGGTGATGAAAAGCGAGTCCGCTGCACGCTTGAAATGCAGTGACTCGGCAACCGCCATAAAGGCTTTCATCTGCTTCAGATCGAACCGGGCATTGTTGCTCATAATGGTATCAATTATCCGAAAATATGAATTAGCAATTATTAATTATGGAGATTATCGTTAGTTCAAGGTTAACGCAAACCCCTCGAACCACCTCGGTACCCTGAACTCATCTGGAGATACTTACTATGTCGCAAGACCTGATGGAGATGCTCAACCGCGCCTTTGAAGAATCGACCAAGCTCTATAAGGAGCGTGGCTTTCAACGGCGCATCGGTTTTGGCAAACGCCCTGCATTGATCAACGTCGACCTGGCTAACGCCTGGACTCGTCCGGGTAACCCTTTCACCTGCGAAAAGATTGATGATGAGATCATTCCGGGGGTGCAGCGCCTGATGAAGGAGTTTCGCGCCAACAAGTTTCCGATCGTGCACGTGACCACCTGCTACCAGAACACTGATCGAAATGATCCCAACACCGACATGGGCCAATGGCACAACAAAATCCCGGTGGATGTTGTGAATCAGAGCGATGAGAACCTCTGGGCCATCGACTCGCGAATTGCCCCTATCGACGGCGAATTCGTACTGGTGAAGAAGCGCGCCAGTTCGTTCAGCGGCACGTCGCTGGCCGGCTACCTGCGATCTGCCGGCGTGGATACTATCCTGGTCACCGGAGTGACCGCATCGGCGTGCGTGCGCACCACGCTG
Source organism: Pseudomonas sp. MPB23 (assembly GCF_046605395.1). NCBI lineage: Bacteria > Pseudomonadati > Pseudomonadota > Gammaproteobacteria > Pseudomonadales > Pseudomonadaceae > Pseudomonas > Pseudomonas sp. MPB23. Next base: position 2,552,354 of record NZ_CP176771.1, read on the forward strand.
TGCGATGGTTTGGCTGAAGGCTTCCGTACCATCGCGGTGAAGGAGTGCATCGGTGACCGGGTACCGGGTGCGGTGGCCTGGAACCTGTTCGACATCGACGCCAAATTTGCCGATGTGGAAACTGTCAACACGTGCCTGGATTACCTGGCGACTGTCGGCCTGAAATAAAACGGTAGAAAGAAGTTGCTCATGTTCGTATGAGTGACGCACCACCCCAACCATGCCAAAGGTTGACTTTGGCATGGTTTTTTTGTACCTGGAAAATGCCAGGCAGCCGTGCACCGCGTCCTTCATGTGCTTAAGGAGGCGCTGCAAAAATCGCCAACCGTCCTCACCCTTGGCACACTGAGCACTTTCAACCAGCCCCCTCTCCGTGAGCCTTGTTACGCGCGTGCAGAAGACCTTCTCCGAACTCGAATACACCGGCAAGAAAAAGCAGACTCGCCGCGATCGCTTCTTGGCTGACCTCGAACAGCTGGTGCCCTGGGCACAACTGGAGGCGCAAGTGGTTCCGTTCTATAGCGACACCACTGGCAAGCGCGGGCGCCCTGCAATTGGGTTGTCGCGCATGCTGCGCATGTATGTCGTGCAGCAGTGTTTCGGTTTCTCCGATGAAGGTACCGAAGATACCGTCTACGATAGCCAGGCCATTCGTGGTTTTATCGGCATTGACCTGGGCCGTGAGTCGGCACCGGATGCCACCACCTTGCTACGATTTCGCCGCTTGCTGGAAACCCATCAGCTCACGCGAGTACTGTTTGAAACGATTAACCAGCATCTGGCCAGCCAGGGTCTGCTACTCAAGGAAGGCACCATAGTCGATGCCACCCTGATCGCCGCGCCGCCTTCGGTCAAGAACCGAGAAGGCAAGCGCGATCCTGCGATGCATCAAGCTAAAAAAGGCAATCAGTGGCACTTCGGGATGAAGGCTCACATTGGTGTCGACGCCACGTCAGGGCTGGTACACAGCTTGGTAGGGACGGCCGCCAACGTGGCGGATATCACCCAGGTCGACCAGTTGCTGCACGGTGCCGAAACCTATGTTTCGGGTGACGCTGGATACACCGGTGCGGCCAAGCGACCGGAGCATGCTGAACGGGACGTTATCTGGTCGATTGCAGCACGGCCAAGCAGTTACAAGCACCACGGTAAAGGCAGCTTGCTGTTCCGGGTCAAGCGCAAGATCGAATACGCCAAGGCGCAACTGCGTGCCAAGGTCGAGCACCCGTTCCAGGTGCTCAAGGTGCGTTTCAATCATCGCAAGATTCGGTACCGTGGACTGGAAAAGTACACGGTGCAGTTGTTCAGTCTATTTGGGTTGGCCAATCTGATGCTGGCCAAGCGGTATTTACAACGGGCGGCGGGATAAATCCGTCTGAAAGGCGAGGCTGGCCCGCAAATCAGCAAAATGAGGGCAGAAATCGGCCCCAGAAACGCAGAATAAGGTCGGCTGGTTGAAAAAAATGGCTTGGAATGGAGGACGGCGCGAACGGGTTAATTATTCAGCGTCTCCTTAATTTTGCGTCTGTTGTTTTACAGGGTGACTGACGACCGGTGTCCGATCGCTGGCCAGCCGAGCACCTGCACCTTCGATAGAAGCGCGTTGTTAAACGATTGAAATCACGCGGTTTATTTCTTGTCTGGCGAAGCTTGTACGGGCAGGCGTGGGTTATGCGCAGGGGGGGGGCACTGAAATGGAAGTCTGACGCCCTGAAACAGTACGGGTGAGTTGCACCACGGTTTGGCAAAAATATAAGAATAGCGTTAATGCGGTGCATAAACTAATGCAGGGAAATGCACGAATACACATGGAAAATGAATTAGAAGCCCACCCAAGATTGTTTTATTGTTTTCTCAGGGGCGGCATTGTATGGGTAAAAATATAATCGTGCTGTCAGCTTTTTTGAGGTGGCACCCGTTTTGCTGGATCTTGGCATTTTGATAGCTGAATCGTTATTTGAGCAAGTTTGAATAGTCAATGTTCGAGAATGCGGGAAAACTACTTAAATAACAGGGCAGAAAGCTGGGCGCACATTGACGGGGCGGGCTCATTAACTTTGCGCAGGTTCGACTATTCAACTGTCTAGCGCCTGATATTTCAAGCGGTTTGACCGACATCACAACAACCCACCATGAGCAAAATGTCCTCACGGTCAAACCGCTGCTTGAGGCGGCTTTACGACCGATTACCTAATAACAGTAAACAGTGGAGTGGCCATGCAACAGATTAAATCGCAAGTGACCGAACGGGACGGTTTGGTCGAGCTTGAAGCCGGAAGCGACGTCCTTGACAGCCCTCGTTACAATGACGACATAGCCCCGACCAAGGTCCACCAGCGCACCTGGAACCAGTGGCACATTGCTGCACTCTGGGTCGGTATGTCGATCTGCGTGCCGACCTATACGCTGGGAGGCGTACTCACTGGCCACTTTGGCCTTTCGGTGGGGGAGGCGCTCCTGGTGATTCTGCTGGCAAACATCATTGTGCTGATACCGCTGACCCTTAATGCTTTCGCCGGTACCAAGTACGGCATTCCATTCCCGGTGTTGCTGCGTTCTTCGTTCGGCATACTCGGCTCCAACCTGCCATGCCTGATCAGGGCCGTTGTGGCGTGCGGATGGTTCGGCATTCAGACGATGTTCGGCGGACAGGCCATTAACTTGTTTCTGGGCTCAATGTCCGACGGCTGGAAAAGTCTAGGCGGAACGGGCGAAGTCATCGGTTTCATGATTTTCTGGGCCCTGAACCTGTGGGTGGTGCTGCGCGGTGCCGAGTCGATCAAGCGGCTGGAAACCCTGTCGGCACCGCTATTGGTGCTGGTCGGTGCCGGGTTGCTGGTCTGGGCTATGCCGAACGTGTCGATTAGCGAACTGCTGTCCCAGCCACCGAAGCGCCCCGAAGGCGCCGGGCTGGCGAGTTACTTCTTCGCCGGCCTCACCGCGATGGTAGGCTTCTGGGCGGCGTTGTCGCTGAACATCCCGGATTTCAGTCGTTACGCCAAAAGCCAGAAAGACCAGATCGTCGGGCAGATCATCGGCCTGCCTTTGACCATGTTTATGTTCGCCTCGCTGGGCGTAGTGTTGACCGCTGCGTCTGCCTCACTGGTTGGCGAAACCGTCTCCGACCCGGTGAACCTGATCGGGCACATACAGAGCCCGGTCTGGGTGGCACTGGCCATGGCGATGATCATCATCGCCACGTTGTCGACCAATACCGCAGCCAATATTGTTTCACCAACCAATGATTTCCAGAACATCGCCCCGAAACTGATCGGCCGGACTCACGCGGTGATGCTAACCGGTGTGGTTGGCTTGGGAATGATGGCACACGAGCTGTTGAAAAAGCTGGGCCTGATTGTCTCGGACATCAGCCTCGATACGGTCTACTCGAACTGGCTGTTAGGGTATTCCAGTCTACTTGGGCCGATTGCGGGGATCATGATCGTTGACTACTTCCTGATCAAAAAGCAGAAGCTGGACCTGGCAGGGCTCTATCGTGATGATGTCTACCCGGCGTGGAACTCTGCGGGTTTCATTGCCTTCGCCGTGCCGGTGGTACTGACCCTACTGTCATTGAGCAGCCCGGCCTTCAGCTGGTTCTACGATTATGGCTGGTTCACAGGTTCGATTCTGGGCGCTTTGGTTTACTACGGACTGTGCACCTTTCGCGGTAGCCAAGCGACGCAGCCTGTCAAATCGCCTTCTAACTGAAACCGCGCGATACAGCCGTCGCTGACTATCTTCGTTGCTGAACTGCGCGCCGTGACATGGAAGTAGAGCGCCCCGTGATAGAGCGGGTGAGCCGCACTATCATCAGGCGTCGGCTGAAAAGGGCGTTAATTTAGTGCAAAAACTGATGCGGATTAATGTACGAATGCGGGTGAAAAATGTATTAGAAGTGTATCAACGATTGCTCTATTGTTTTTCTCAGGATCTGAAGTGTCGTGAGATAGAAACATAATTATGCGGTCAGGCCCGGAACGGCAGCTGTTTTGCGCGGCCTTGGTAAATGGCTTTTCGTGGGGTGAGCAAGCATTGTGATCTCATCGAGCAGCTGTCGAAGTTGAGAGTCGTTAAATATCAAGCTGTTGTTCGGGTATAAAAATTACAAATATAGATAATTAACTTGTGAGCAGGCTCGGGTGTTCAATTCGAGTTATCTCGCTTTAGCGCAGGAGAGTCACGAGATGGCACGCATTGGCGTAGACGTCGGTGGTACAAACACAGACTTGATTCTGGAAACCACAGAACAAGACTCAATCGGCAGGCATGTTTTTTCGCACAAGGTCCCTACGACGATTGAGGATCAATCGATCGCGGTCATGCGAGGGATTCTTGAGTTATGCGCCAAGGCCGGGATCAGCACCGATGAAGTTCAACTCATCGTGCACGGCACCACTGTAGCCACCAACATTTCGATTGAACATAACGGTGCCGACGTGGGCATGCTCACCACCAAGGGCTTTCGCGACATTCTGCACATTGGCCGACACAAGCGCCCCCACAACTTCTCCCTGCATTTCGATGTGCCTTGGCAAAGTGCTCCGCTGGTACGCCGGCGTAACCGCATTGCCATCAATGAGCGAGTACTCCCACCGCACGGCCAGGTCGAAACCGTACTGGATGAGGCAGAGGTTCGTCAGGCCGCGCTGACACTGAAGTCGCGGGGTATCGAGGCTGTCATCATCGGCTTCATGTATTCGTTCCTCAATCGCGAACATGAACTGCGCGCCAAGGCGATCGTCAAGGAGGTCATGCCTGAGGCATATGTATGCTGTTCATGCGAAGTGGTCGACGTGATGCGTGAATACGAGCGCTTCTCTACCACGGCGATGAACGCCTATGTGGGCCCTCGTACCTCACACTATCTGACGCATCTCTCGACTCAACTGCGTGATAACGGCATCAATGCGGAACTGCGCATCATGCAATCGAACGGCGGGGTGGCCACTGTCGAAAGCTGTTGCGAACGACCGGTCAGTATCCTCATGTCCGGCCCTGCGGGAGGGGTCATGGGAGGCCACTATTTCGCCGAACTCGATGGCGAGCGCAACATCATTACCGTCGATATCGGCGGCACTTCAGCCGATATTTCGACGCTGGTCGATGGCCAGATCAAGATCATGAATCCTCGTGATTCCTATGTCTCCGGTCACCCGGTGCTGGTGCCGATGATTGACTTGATCACTATCGGGGCCGGTGGCGGGTCAGTGGCCTTCATCGATGCGGCCGGCGGCTTTCAAGTCGGTCCGCGTTCGGCGGGGTCGAACCCGGGGCCAGCCTGTTACAACCGTGGTGGCCAGGAGCCGACCGTAACGGACGCCAATATCGTTTTGGGTCGTCTGGACCCCGATCAGATGCTGGGTGGCGACCTCAAGATCGATCCGCAGCTCTCTTTCAAGGCCATCGAGGACAATATTGCTAAACCATTGGGCATGAGTGTGCACCAGGCCGCGCTGGGTATTTTGAAGATCGTGAATAACAACATGGCGCTGGCGATCCGATCCAGCTCGGTGGCCCGCGGCATTGACCCCCGTGATTTTGTGCTGATGCCTTTCGGCGGCGCCGGCCCGGTGCATGGTCCGGCACTGGCCGATGAGGTCAATGCCAAGTCAGTGTTGATTCCACCCGCACCGGGTATTACCGCAGCGGCAGGTTTGCTGACCACCGATTTGCAATACGAAGCGTTGCGTTCGCTGCTTTTCAACCTTAACCAGGCCAACGACGCCAACATGCTGCGCCTTGAGCAGGCGTTGCTCGGCATGGAGGAGGAAATTCGCCAACAGCTGCGCAATGACGGCGTCAGCGAAGACAACATGCGGGTGAGCAAAATTGCCGAATGTCGTTACGATGGCCAAGGTTTCGAGTTACGTGCACAAGTGCCCGAAGGGCCCATCAACCGCGATGTCATTGAGCAGATCATGGCGGACTTCCATCGCGCCCATGAAAAGGACTATGGCTACTGTTTCGGCGATGCTGCCGTGGAGGTTGTCAGCCTGCGGGTGATCGGTAATTCGAAGTCGGAGAAGTTGGCCTGGCAGCCTTTGCAAGCCGCCCAGGATGGCGACAGCCAGAAAGCCTTCCTGTACGAGCGCCCAACTTATTTCGATAACGGCGAGATGTTACCGACGCCGCGTTATGACCGCAGCAAACTGCGTGCAGGGCAATACGTCGAAGGCCCGGCGATGCTGATGCAGCATGACTCAACTTCCTTGGTGCCGCCGGGGTGGGTAGGTCGAGTGACGCAGTACGGCAACTTGATTATTTCCCGCATTTAACCCGGAGGTTGATCACATGAATCAGCAAAAGGTCGATCCGATAACCCTGCAAGTTATCAACGGCGCCTTGAAGACCATTGCCGAAGAGATGGGACACGTGCTCTATAGAATGTCCTTTTCCTCGATCATCCGTGAGTCTCAGGACATGGGGGCCGGCTTGTTCGATACGCGCTTCCAGACGATCTGCGAGTCCGAATCCACGCCGATGCACATCGGCTCGATTCCGGCTTACTTGCGTGGTATCGAGAACACACTGCAAGGTGGTGCGTGGCATGAGGGAGACGTGGTCATCCACAACCACCCATACCATGGCTCAAGCCATAGCCCGGATCTGGCGATCATCATCCCTATTTTCTATGAAGGCGAACTGGTCGGCTTCTCCGGCAATACCGCGCACCACATCGATATCGGTGCCGCCACCCCCGGTCTGATCATCGATGTCGGTGACGTGTATGCCGAGGGGATGCTGATGGCCGGCCTGAAGTTCTATGAGAAGGGAGTGCGTAATGAAGCGCTCGTACAAATGTTCAAGTACAACAGCCGCGCGTCAACACAGCTGGTACGCGATATCGAAGCCCAGGTCGCTTCGGCACAGCTGGGGGTAAAACGCTTCAAGGAACTGTTGGAGCGTTACGGTAAAGACTTCTGCTTCAGCGCGGTCAATCAGTTGATCGATTACTCCGAAGCCATCATGCGCCAGAAGATTTCGGAGATTCCCGATGGCGAATACCGGGCCGAAGGTTACCTTGACGATGATGGTCGCAATCGTGATGAGCGCTTGCCAATAGTCGTGACGGTCAAGGTGCAGGGCGACTCGCTGATTGTCGACCTCACCGGTTCGGCCCCCCAGACGCCAACGGCCTACAACGTCCCTTTTGAAGGGTCATGCAAGGTGGCTGCCTATGCAGCTTTTCGCAAGATTCTGCTCGATGCCTATACGATGGAAAGTCCGGTGCCGTCGAACGAAGGGTCGTTCCGACCGATCAGTGTGGTTGCACCCGAAGGCTCGATCTTCAATCCGATCTTTCCGGCAGCGGCCGAGGCGCGCTTTACTCAATGCAATCGGATGATCGATCTGATCATCAAGGCATTGTCACCGGTTTTGCCAGAGCGAATCATCGCTGGCAGCTCGGCGTCGATTTCCTTCGCCGCCTACTCCGGGATAAAGCCTGATGGCGATTACTGGGTCTTTCTCGAGGTCAATGAAGGGGCGTATGGCGGTCGGCCAAAATCTGACGGTCCCGATGCGATCGATAACCTCATGGCCAACACTCGCAACAACCCCATTGAGGACCTGGGCATGCATTTGCCCATGATCTGCGATCGCTATGAGTTGCGCGATGACGTCATGCCCGGCGCCGGTAAATACCGTGGTGGCATTGGCGTGGTCAAGGCACAGCGGGTGTTGACGCCAGGTTTCATAACCCACGAAAGCGAACGTCATTACGATGTGCCATGGGGGATTTTCGGTGGTACTGACGGCGTTGTCGGCAAGACAGAAATCTACAATGCTGCGCGCCCTGGAGAGATCGTGCAGATGCCCTCCAAATTCTCAGGACATGCTTCACGCGCAGGCGACGTCATGGCGTATTACTCGCCCTGCGGCGGCGGCTATGGCAACCCGTTGGAGCGCAGTGCCGAACAGGTTCGCGAGGATGTGCTGGATGACTTCTGCACGATTGAACATGCACGTGACGTCTATGGGGTCATCCTCAATGAGCGCGTACAGCTAGACGTCCAGGCCACGATCGAGCGGCGTGCTCAGTTGCTCGCTCATTCAAGCTGACTGCCCGGCTTAAGGGAAGGCCAAGAGGATCGACGCGAAATGACTCTCGCCGATCCTGCGGACGAACAGGCATCTTTCGAAAATAAGTCGGGGGGCGCGCTGCTAGTGGCGACCCCGGCAACTGTTTCCTGGGCATTTAAGGATTAAGAAGAACGGCTACCCGGTCGAACGATGTCATCCAGATATAACGTGTACTTACACGCTCTCATAATAAAAAAATGCACTGAGTGCCGTCGTCCCAGACTGCCGTAACCCAGTGATTCAACTTTGCTTTCGTCAGTACTGCCCACTCATCCATATAACAATGTTTGTCCCGGGAGTAGCGATTAATGTCCAAGGCGCTCTTTATAAGCGCGCCTTCGATGTTGCGACTTTGAAGGGCAGCACCCTATCGAAGAAGAGCGGCAATGAATAGAGACAATACTGAACTCAACTTAAGCTTACGCCCACGGGATCTACTTATCGTCATGGCCATCGCCGTGCCTGGTTTCGCTTGGGCTGAAACATCAACTGTAGGGCAGGATGCGGACGTATTGAATACGGCGGCACTACAACCTGAAACCCTCGGCGAACCGGTACAACATCAAAGTCTGTCGCGGCTGAATGACGAACAAACTACATCGCAGAGTAGCGATGCCTCATCGGTGGCAGAAATATTCAGCAAGGGCAGTATTAACGGCAACTTTCGCACCATCTACTTCTCCGGACATAATGCCTTTTTTAACAAAGGGCTGACCCAGGATACATTGAGTTACGGCGGCAAACTGGGTTTCAAAACCGCCGCCTACGACGGCTTCAGCGCGGGCATCAGTGCTTATGTACAACGCGGAATCGCCCATTCCGATGATCCCGCCGAACGCGACCGAGACCTTGGGCCCAATATCACTGCATTGGGCGAAGCTTATCTTCAATGGGAGCACGACCAATTCAAGATCACCGCTGGCAACCAGGAGATCGATGTGCCCTACGCCTCAACGTATGACTGGCGCATGGCACCCCAGCTGTTCCAGGGCGTTTCAGTGCACTACGGCGATGACGCGAACTACCTTTCAGCGATGCGCATGTATCGCTTCAAGTCGTATATTGACAACTCGTTCAAGAAACAGACCACCTACAACGCTGGATTTGACGCTTTCTCAGGAATCGACGATGAGGAAACCGACGGATTTTGGGGAATCGGTGGCGCCCGCAGCCTGGACCTAGGTCCGGTACAGCTCAACGCCAAAGCCTGGCAGTTTGACTACGACGACTATGCCAGGATGACCTACCTGGAAGCGCAACTGAGCAAGCGCGAAGGCGATTTCAAGCCCTTTATCGGGACACAGATCGTTCGAGAAAACAATGAAGGTCGTGAATTGCTCAGTGAAGTGCATAGTAGGGTTTATGGTGTGCAATTGGGCGTAAAGCATAATTCTCTGACCACCAGCCTCGGCTACGACCGCATCGAGCCAGACAAAAACTCCTACCTCAATGGCGCGCTAGTAACGCCCTACGCTCATGGCGTCAGTTCAGGTCCGTTATTTGCCCAACCGTTCCTGACCACGACCCAAGACCTGGGGGCGGGGAATGCGTATGCATTCGATATCAATGGTGCCTTACGCGAAGACGTGTTCATTGGCGCACGCTACTCGTTCATGGACCTCAAACCCAGTGAAAGTGCAGCCAGCATCAATCAGTCGGAATACCTTGCGTTCGCCGTTTACAAGTTTGGCGGAAACCTCAAGGGCTGGAGCATCACTGAATTCATTGCCTTGCAAAACCAGCCAGGCCAGGAAAAAAATTACTGGCAAAACCGCCTTGCTATGGAATACGCCTTTTAGCGCCCGCCGTAGCCGACGTCAACTAAAGTTGATGACGCGCTGAGCCATTGATGGGCGGTTGCAGGAGTTGAGTGCAACCTGGTTATTGAATTGAAACAGTAGCCGCATGTTGCAAGTCCATCAGGTGAATGAACACCTTGATCGGAAACAACCAGTTAAATCGCTTGCGCGGTCGGATGTTCAGTAAATACGCAACTTATCCAACTCCTCTTGAGTGTACTTCGACAGGTAGATATCCCCATGTTGGCGGCGGCCGGCCTGAAGTATGCCGATACTGGTGGTCGCTTTCTGAATTATATTCGGCGTGAAGCCAAAGCGCAGGCAGAGTTGAAACGTCTGTTGGCGAAACAGACTCCAGCCGCTTTGTGCGCCGAAAATGAAACGCTCGTCTTTCAGCTGTTCGATGTTGATGCGCTTGTGTCTGGCAAAGGGATGCCGCACCGGAAGAATGACTACCACTTTTTTCTTGTGCCACGAGCGGTGATTCGATGCCGGTACGGAAATGGGGCCCAGCACGAAGCCTACGTCAATAAGGAAGTCCTTGATGGCGTTGTATTGCTCGTGGGATGGCATGTAGAGAAACTCTACTGTGACATCCGGGTGAAACTCCTTGAAACACTCAAGGGTGGGGGGGAATGCGCCATTGATCGCAAAGTCCTTGTAGTCGATCGAAATATAGCCGATATCGCCGGCGGCTGCGCAGAGGGCCAGATCTACACCTCGGTCGATATGATGAAAGACCTGATTGCATTCCTGCAGGAATAGACGGCCGACTTCCATCAACTCTACCTGCCGCGTGGTGCGCAAGAACAGCTCTGCACCCAGCTCATCCTCCAGTCCTTTAATTAAGCGGCTCAACGTAGGCTGTGTAATGAACAGCACGTCTGCCGCATGCTGAAATGCAGATGCTCGGCACCGCCACAAAGGCTTTCATCTGTTTGAGATCAACACGGCAATTATTATCAATTGTGGTATCAATTTAGTGCGATAATTAATTTTAACTAGTGGATCTCGAAGATTATCCTGAGTCCCAGAGCAAGGCAAACCCTATACGGCGATCCTTGTTGCTGGGGCCGCCGGAGAGACTCACTAATCAATAAGTTCTTTAAAAAAACAAAGCTGGGGGCGATGAAAAATAAGTTATTGAATTAACTGCTCAGGACACTAGTCGTCGATACTTAACAGCGTTCGATAGATTAGGGGTATTTTCGGAAGCACTGTCCGTCACGTTTTCGATGAAGTAGTCCCTGCGATATCTCACTGGTTGCTCGGGGCTAGGTGGAAATACTCCTTAAATGTTCCTTAATTTGTTCGGCGAGCCGTAGCCTAGATTCATTTAACCACTATATTTCAGCCTCCAAAGGGGAGTTATGCGATACGCATTTGAAAGCGTGCTTAAGAGCAAAAACATGGCTTATCGCTGTGGGGATGCCTTGCCTGCAATGAAAGGAGCCTCCGTACGGGTGGCTTTTATCCTGATGGACAATTTCTCAATGATGTCCTTCACCGGGGCAGTGGATGCATTGGTCACGGCTAATCTGATGAGCCAGAAACCGCTGTACGAGATACTGACGGTGGGTATGTCGGGGCGTCAGGTAGTGAGTGACCTGAGTATCGTCATTTCAGCGGACTGCGAACTGGATCAGCTGGAGAACAACCAGCAGATCGTTATTGTCGCGGGCGGTTTTCGCGTTCGACTGCAAGGTGAGCCACTGCTGCGACGCAAGCTTCGAACGGCAGCCTCATCGGGGGCGATCATGGGAGGGTTGTGGAACGGTGCTTTTTTCCTGGCGGAAGCGAATTTACTGGACGGATTCGAGTGTGCGTTTCATCCAGACGGCCGCGCTATGATGGCCGAGGCGTTTCCAAAAGTTAGCGTTTCCAGCCGTACTTACGTTTTTGATCGGGGTCGTATCAGCTGTGCCGGCGCAAACAGTTCACTACGGATGATGCTCGAGCTGATGAGGCAGACAGGCAAGCAGGAACTGGTTTGCGCAGTGGAGGAGGTGCTGCGGTGCGACGAGTCGGACAACGCATCAGACATATCGGTCATTGAAGTGGACTCAGACCCGACGTTGCCTCAGACGCTCAAGTCCGCGTTAGAGCTGATGCGCCAGAACATTGAGGAGCCATTGACGATCGATGAGCTCGCTACCTGCGTCAGAATTTCAAAGCGTCAGCTGGAACGATGGTTTTGTCGTTTCATGGGGGCTACACCGACCCGATACTATTTGGAGTTACGCCTGACGCGAGCGAGGCAGCTCATTCAGCAAAGTAATAGGCCTATTTCGGAAATTGCTATCGTCACCGGTTTCGTTAGCATTTCACATTTTCATCGGCGGTTTCGGGATTTTTTTGGTTTGGCGCCTGGAAGTCTTCGGGTAACTGGCGAACGTAAACACTGAACAAGAGCATGTCTATGCTGAGACAGATGAAGGCGGAAAAGTGGGACTGGGGAGCTGCCTAACCACCACTATTCGGGCGACCGAGCAGCAATTCTCGGTCCTTCCCTAATCGCTTCCAGCCAATAGAGTGGTGAGTCGATAGTAATTCCGGCTGGCGTCGGAATGGTGTTTCAGGCGCTGAGTGAGAAACCAGCGCACATGCTTGAGCTGCCAGGTCCAGGGATTGTCTAGCTGCCATCGTTGTTGAATGGCCGCTTGCATGATTCGGGCTTGCCGTAGGTGGCGTTGCTGCGTGACCTTCGAGCCGGTCAGTACGCCGCTCAGGAACAGCGCCATATCAAAGGGCATGGGCACGCTCGACCTCCAATGTAGGCCGAAACCACATCGATCCGGTTATGCCCGAGTTCAAGGCTGATCTGTTGCCGCGCCTGTTGATCAAGGCCGCGGTCAATACGATAGCAGTGGCCACCATTGATCGGTGCGGCATGGCCGTGAGCTGCTCGTACGTAAGCAATGGGATGGACGCCCCCGCCCATAATCGTATCGCTGTGCCAGAGTGAGCGGAGTCGCCATCCACTTGTGCAAAGGGGTAATTAGCCATGGAAATCAAAACCGTTGGTATCGACCTGGCCAAAAACGTGTTCCAGATCCATGGTATGAACGAGCGAGGCAAGCCCCTATTACGCAAGCAACTGAAGCGCGATCAGGTGACAGTATTTTTTGCCAACTTACCTCCCTGCTTGATCGGCATGGAAGCTTGTAGCAGTGCTCACTACTGGGCCCGCAAGCTCGAAACACTTGGCCATACCGTGCGACTCATGGCCCCGCAATTCGTCAAACCCTATGTCAAGAGCAACAAGAATGATGCAGCAGATGCCGAGGCTATCTGCGAGGCTGTAACTCGTCCAACGATGCGTTTTGTGCCGATTAAGAATGTTGAGCAGCAGTCTGTATTAGCCTTGCATCGTGCGCGTCAGGGATTCGTGAAGGCGCGTACAGCCCAGGCCAATCAGATCCGAGGGCTGCTTGCTGAGTTTGGTCTGATTGTGCCGCAAGGAATCGCCCACATTACTACGAGACTCCCGAGCGTAATCGAAGGCGCGGCTAATGAGCTGCCGGTCTCGTTCCGTCAGCTTATTGAGCGACTGATCGAGCACTTCAAGGCGCTGGATAACGAGGTTGAAGAGTTTGAAGCGCAAATCAAGGCGTGGCACCGGGCCAACGAGACCAGCCGCCAATTAGAAAGGATACCGGGCATTGGCCCGCTGACTGCCAGTGCGTTAGTCGCCTCTGTCGGCGATGCGAGGAACTTTAAAAACGGACGGCAATTGGCTGCCTGGTTAGGTCTCGTGCCTCGGCAGCACTCCAGTGGTGGAAGGTCAACGTTGCTAGGCATGAGCAAACGCGGAGACGCGTATCTACGAACCTTGATGATTCATGGCTCCCGCTCAGTGATCTATCGGGCCGGCCAGAAAAACGATCCCGATAGCTGGCTGGTCAAGCTAATCAAACGGCGCAATATCAATGTGGCTGCCGTGGCCTTGGCCAACAAGACGGCCAGGATCGTTTGGGCATTACTAACCCACAAAAGCGAGTACCAACCGGATTACCGGCATTCGTTGATAACTGCATAGACGAGTCGTCGGAGCTTCACCGAGGTAGATCACACCACCGATTGCACAAGCAATCACTTAGTGATGGCAAGACAGGTAAGACCGTGGTCGGCACAACCCTCGCCGGACGAGGCACTTAGAGTGCGTGTATGCGATTGAGGCGCTGACCAGCAGAACCCATCAGGGACAGCGAGCATGTCTCGCAGTAAAAGTCCGAATGTACGGGTGCAATCTTTACCTTCAAACCGTTTCTAAATGAAAGCTTTGCAAACAGGGGGCGTCCATGTACGTCCGGCGAAGTTACCTACCCGATCCCTGCCATAAGGACGATGGTGTCCACTTAATAGGTGGACACCATCGCCCTTGCCTATCCATGACTAGTCGAGCGAACGATCAGCAATTCTCGGCCGTTCCCTAATCGCTTCCAGACCAATAGGGCCGTGAGCCGATAGTAATACCGGGTAGCATCGGAATGGCCCTTCAGATGGTGAGCCAGGAACCAGCGCACATGCTTGCGCTGCCAGGTCCAGGGATTATCTCGCTGCCATCGTTGTTGAATGGCCGCTTGCATGACTCGGGCTTGCCGTAGGTGGCGTTGCTGCGTGGCCTTCGAGCCAGTCAGTACGCCGCTCAGGAACAGCGCCATATCGAACGGCTTGGTCACGCTCGACCTCCAATGTAGGCTGAAACCACATCGATCCGGTTATGCCCGAGCTCAAGGCTGATTTGTTGGCGCGCCTGTCGATCCAGTTCACGGTCAATGCGATAGCAGTGGCCCCCATTGACCGGAGCGGGGTGGCCCGTGAGCTGCTCGTAACGCTCGCAGGCGTAAGCTGCTCGCAGTTCATGAAAGCCCTTCAGCCCGTGTTCATGCAGCGTGTCTCGGGCGGGGAGCACGGTCTGTTGCAGGAATACGGCGTAGTTTTCGTCGCGGGTCAGCAAGTTGCGGCTACGGGGCGGCGACGCATGACGAGCTAACTGCAGCGCCGCCTTCACCGCTTCATTGGCCACAACCCAGCGCGGCGCTGATGCCCCTGAGCGGCCGCCTTTGGTGCCGTCCTGGATGTTGATGCGGCCTAAGTGTTCGGCTTCGCGGTGCAAGCGTGGCAGGTCCGCCAGAATTGCTTCGCGCAGGCGCATACCGGTTGCTCGGGCCAACAGGACAATCGCCGCCACCCGCTCGCGGTGCTGTTTGCCCAGCGCCTCAAGCACTCGCTGTACCTGTTGGTGGTCTTGGCCATCCGGCGCACGGGTGCGTACGCTCGAGCGCTGCTGTCCCAACGCCTGGCTCGGACTGGCGATCCTCACGTCCTGATCACCGCGCAGCGCGGCGAGGGTGCGGTTGACGCTGCTCAGGCGGTTCTGCGCGGTGGCGATGCAGAGTTCACCTTGCTGGATCTGCTGGCGCAGATACGCGGCGTAGTCTTGTAGCGTCTGTCTATCGATCTGGCGCGCATCGTTGTAACCCGGGCCGTTCTCTGATCGACACCAACGCACGAACGCATGCCAGCGATCGCTATGCGCTTTGACTGTGGCGAAGTGGCCGCCGGCAAACAAATCCTTTAGCGCTTGTGAGCCGGCATAGCTCACCTGGCGGCCATAGCCAAAGTTGCGACCATCACGCCGACTAATCAAGGTCATCGTCATCACCATTTTCGTTGTCTTGCAGAAAGAGCAGCAGGGCTTTCCAGTAAGGGCTGAGCCTGTCCACTTGCTGCCAGTGTGTCGGGCGGATCAGGAGGGCATTTTTGTGGTGTTGCAGCAGTGCCCCTTCCTCACGCAGTTGCTCGATCAGCAGGGCGAGGTTGGCTGGCTCAAATGGTGGTGTGGCGACAGCGGCGACAGTGGCGACAACCCGCGTCGTTTCTGGCCTGGCGCGTGGCGACAGGGTGGCGACAGAAGCGGCGACACGCCGCGATTCAGGTTGCGGTTGATGTTTCGCCTGGTAGCGGCGCACCGCGTCATTGAGGCGAAACATGACGGACCTTGAAAGTTTTTCCGTCGCGGCTGCTCAGCCAACGATGAGTGATCAGCTCGACGAATAAAGAGGCGGTATGGTCAGCGCTCTTGCGGGCAAAACGAGGACCGTTGCGATTGACGTCGCGGACGGTGAAGTGGGTCCAGCCTTTCTGCATCAGCCAGCGCAGCAGCCGATCCGCTTCCTCGCGTCGGCTATTGACCGGCTCCAGTTCGGTCAGGCGCTGAATCTCGGCCAGGTAGTAATCCATCAGCGTGGAGGCGCGCTGGATGTGTGCTTCGTCCAAGGCACTGGCCTCTTCAACCATGGCCAGCACGCCCGCGATACGCAGCACATTCGCCGCGGCCTTGCTCGCGACAGGTTGGACACCGGCCAGCTCGCCGAACTCGCCAGACTGGCACTCGATGGTGTCGTGAATATCAATCCAGGCACGGCGGGCACGGGGAGTCAGCTCCAGCGTGGCGGGATTGAGTGAGCCATCCTTGTGAAGTGACCAGGGCTTTTGCAGCAGGGTGGTGATCCGCTGTTGGTAGCGCTGGACTTTGGCATCTCGGGTCAGGTCGATTGCCTTGTAGAGTCGCTGGCCAGCCAGGCGCTCGGGCCAACTGATCAGGCAACGGCCGAGGATGCCTTGGCCATTGATCAGCGGGTCTTTGAAAATCTGGTTGGCCAGGTAGGGCTGCAGCATCAGATGCAGGCTAAGGCGGCGGTCATAGGCGCGCAGGCTTTCTCCGGCCATGGAGCGGGCCCGGTCGATCGGGCTGCCATCCCACAGCATCGACAAGGTGGTGATTGCCTTGAGCAGATTCTCTTTGTTCATGGTGCTGCTGCCCAAGAACTGGCCGCCCTCATCATTGAACAAACCCATGCTGGGCAAGCCATGGCACAGGCTTTTGACCAGGGCCTCAATGGTGGGCTCGGCAATGATCAGTCTCGGCGGTACCGGCTCGGACAGCTCGCCGCCTTTCGCCTCAGCACGCTCCGTTGAGGTTTTGGGTTTGGCCATGATGCTGGTAGCGGCGCGATAGGCTTTGAGCTTTTCCGCATACTGGGTCCACTGCTGTCGCTCCCAATCACGCGCCGCCTTCAGTGCTAGCTGATCCACCGCGCTTTTGCGATCACCTGAGGACGCCACCGTCAGTAGGTAGAGGGACAGCGGATAGGTTCGACCGTCGAGTTGGACATTGGCATGACCCTGGCTCACCAGAGCAGCGCTGGCAAGCACCGATTGCGCGGCCATGGCGCAGGGCACGCCGATTACCTCAGCCAGTCGCTCGACCGTAGGGCCCAACACAGCCCCTAGTGCTTCGACCGGGTAGGGCAATGGCGCCTGCTGGTATTCCAGCAATGGTTGTGGTGGCTCGAACGCTTCGCACAGTTGCATCGCACTTCTCCTGAGATTATCGACTTCGTCCTCACTCATCCCGCCACGGTTGTTGAGTGTTATCAGGGATCAAGGCCCCTGCGACCTGTGAGGTTTGTCCAGTTACGCGGGACTGGCGGCTCCTTACGACCGGGAGCTTGGGCATCTCATGATCTGGCCTCCTGAACACCGATAGCGGTGGGCGGGTGGAGACTGCACTGGCTGACGAGACCGGTGCCGCGAGATCCTGAGTCAGGTGAAGGCAGTGAGGCGATGACTGGGGCATGCCTGACTGTCAGTCAGGTGCAGTCCATTCCGTGGGCTGCGGCACCATCATCGGCATCGCTGTGGCGAGTGAGCATTCGGTGTTTGTCACGCCGATTGTCACGAGGGGGAATGCCGCAAAGCCCCATGCGAGCAGGGCTGCAGCAGTGTGAGATGCGCCCGTCTCTTTGGGAGGCAAAGAGACGTGCAACAGGTTGGCGCAAGAAATGGCCAAGCGGATAAGTTGCTGCAGAGCAGCCAGGAAGGGGTATGAGTTGCCGCAGTGGGCGCTCTGGAAGAAGTAGGCATCCATCACATGGGTAGTGACCGTGCGAGCCGCCGGATGCTAATCGCACTGGGGGGTGAACCACCACGTTCGTGGCGTAGCCTCAAAGGTTCTGGCTACCTGGGTGCTGTCGAGGACAGCGCTGGTACGGTTCTGGTGTAACGCTCGTTCTGCTCGCGGTCAACAGCATTTTGGGGGCTACTCTTGCGCCAATCGGTGGTGCTGGAAGACCTTGGAAATCGATGGCATTACATGGCCGGGTGGTCGTTCGTCGGTTTTTAATGTGAGCCCACGCGAGCGGGAATGCGGAGCCTTCCCGCTCGCGTGGGCTTGGCCGAAAAAGCCCCAAGAGCCAGGCTGCAACGGCGACAGTCGCCACCTCTGTCGCCACGCTGCAGGCCAAGTAACACGCAGGTTGTCGCCGGTGTCGCCGCTGTCGCCAGCAGGGCGGATGTGTCTACCCACACCGATTAGCTCACCAAACACTCAAGTGTCCGCATCGCTTGGCTTTTGCTTGGGCGGCGATGTGGCATATCGCGCCCAATCCTCCATCAATATTCGCCGCTTTTCAAAAAGATCACCACGTCGATAAGCCGCCTCTACCGCATTCTCTACGGTGTGCGCGAGTGCCTGCTCACAGACCTCTCGAGGATAGTGGGTAACTTCGCTAGCCCAATCCCTGAAAGTCGAACGGAATCCATGCGTCGTGAGATCGTTTCGTTTCATCCGACGCAATGCCATCAACATCGCCATATTGCTTAGAGGGCGCTTTTTGCGAGCCCCTGCAAATAGGTGATTGTTTCCTTCAACGCGAGGAAGCCCTGCGAGTAAATCCAATGCCGCTTTTGATAGAGGCACCCGGTGCTCCTTCCCTGCTTTCATCCTCAGCGCAGGAATGGTCCATACCCTTGCTGCGACATCAATCTCTGCCCATGTCGATTCAAGCACCTCACTGGTGCGGCAGGCAGTCAGGATGGTAAAGCGCAACGCTTTAGAGCTCAGATCATTTGCTTTTTCAAGGGGCGCCATGAAGGCGGGAAGCTCTGTCCACGACATTGCTGCGTGATGTTTCACAGCACGCACTTTTGCGCGAGGTGGTAGCAGTTTGTCCAGGTGTCCACGCCATCGAGCGGGGTTTTCTCCATCACGCAGCCCTCTGGCCTTTGCTGCATCGAGGACCAGTTCGATACGGTTTCGCAAACGACTGGCGGATTCGGGTATTACTGTCCAAATCGGCTTGAGGATTTTCAACACATGCTCAACGCCTACTTCCTGCGTCGGAAGATCGCCTATGACCTTGAACGCATAAGTCGCCAGAGTGTTCTCCCACTGCTGAGCATGCTTGGCATTTTTCCAGCCCGTCCTGTGGGCAGCGATATAGTCGAGAGCAACCTCTTTGAAAGTGATTGCTTTGGCCCTGGCTGCATCCTGAGCTAAACGTTCAGCTTCTTTTTCCAGCCGTTGCCGTTCCATCTGCTCATCCCGACGGGTAAGCGGATCGACGCCAGACTTACTCAGCTTTCTGGCTTCTGCTGCTCTCTCACGGGCTACCGCAAGACTTACTTCGGGGTGTCTGCCCAGTCCCATGTCTCGGCTCTTGCCAGCAAGCTTGTAGCGGAAGATCCAACTTGCGCCACCGGTACGGCCGAGTTTCAAGTAGAGGCCGTCACCATCGTTGGTCATTCCAGGGAGCCCCGACCTGACTATTTTTTCTACCGTTTTCGTCGTCAGAGATGCCATCAGTCACCTCCTATTTGAAAGGATGATGACTCAATCTAAATGAACTCCAGCCCATACTCCAGCCCATACCTTGGACCCTGGCTTCCGATAGTCACGCCTGGACCACAAAAGAAAATATCTACGGCAACTTGATGTTCTTATAGGGTTTTTATAGAAGAAATTAAGCATCTATGGACTTCTAGAAACACTAAAATGGCGGACTCCTTCACCGCCAAATTCGAAACAACAAAACCCCTGAAAACGTTAAAGTTTTCAGGGGTTTTGTGTTTTCTGGGGGGCAAAAAAGGCGTGTACGGGAACGTCCACGGGAACACCGGCGGTTGGATTGCCCGCGTCCGAATCCTGGTTTACGGGGCTTCGTCACTACCTTGCCTCGGTTAGCAATCACCATTTTTTTGCCTGATCGCCTTATGCTGGTTTCGTGCTAGATGATTACACCGCTCGGTTAGATTTCTTATGAATGTTTGAATCACTGCAAACGAGTGGCGGCGGGTTGAAAATGTTCTTCCCGAGAAAGTGCAGCTATTAGTTTTTGAATCCAATGATTATAAGAAGGTCGTGGCCCCCTATTAATTAAAAATATGGCAGTTATTGCCTCGCTTCTTGTTATTTTTAAAGTTGTAATTGGAGGCTGTCGAATATATCCCCGGATACCCCTCTATCAGCAAGAACGGGAATAAAAGTATGCCTTCCTAGGCTTAATGAAGCTTGAATGGCACCTGTAATCAAAAAAACAACGAAAAGACCCTTGAACTGACTCAAAATTGTTCTCCGTCTATTGGGTGGACCGGTCCGTGTATTTCTCTTGCACTCGGTTTCTTAGGATCCTCTTTGCGGCGCCAACAATTTCCTTCAGCGCGGTTTCATCAGCCTGGTAGGCGATGTCGCAGAGGTGGTGGCGCAGGTTCGCGGCGGTTGGTTCGGCGTGATCCTGGCTGATGAAAAACGCATCCAGTCTCACGCCCAGGACCTTAGCGATTTGCTCCAGCATCTCGATGCTTGGGGCGTATTCGCCCCGCTCGTAGCGACTCACCGTCATCGACTCGCACCCCAATGCTTCTGCAAGCGAGGCTTGTGTCCATTTATTGTCTAGTCGTAAGTGCTTGATTCGCTTGCCTATAGTGATGGTGGCATTCTGCTTCATGGGAAATATCACTTAAAATCAAATGCTTACACCTATTTACCTCCCCAGGAAGATCAGAAAAAGGCTAGATTGCTATTATTTTATAGCTAATTTCAGTATAGTCATTTTTTGACTATCTGAACGATGTTGAATTGCTAAGGAATTTTCCCATGGACGCAGAAAATTATGCCTGCAGGAAAATGCGATTGATTTCTGGTGTCTGCAGACGTCAGCGCTTGGATAGCACTACCAAGAGTTTATTTGTCATTACAGGTCGAAAAAAACGGCTCCTATTGCCTACGTTCGGGTAACTGGGGGGTCACGTTTATGCTCACACCGTCCCACAATCAACAACTGATACGGCAAGGTAAGATCGAGCAAGCCTTGCATCAGGTCGATATTGAGCAAGAATTCAGCCTGGTTTTTCAGCCGGTGATTGATTTGCGTAGCCGGCGGACGGTTGCGTTCGAGGCATTGGCACGTTGGAACAGCCTGGAGCTAGGTGACGTCCCGCCCGGCCAATTTATTCCAATTGCCGAGCGGATCGGTTTAATCAATCGCTTGACCGCCCATCTGCTTGGCAAGGCCTTGGTGATTGCCGCTGATTGGCCCTCGCACATTAGTCTTTCTTTTAACTTGTCCACACACGACTGCGCTTCGGACGAAGTTACCGGACAAATAATTTCAATTATTCAGGAAAGCAATTTTGACCCCAGGCGACTGGACCTGGAAATAACCGAAACCGCCATTATGCAAGATGTTGTTCAGGTGCAACATTCTATAGACCGATTCTGTCGGTTAGGTTGCGGTGTGGCCCTTGATGATTTCGGCACTGGATACTCCAGTCTTAGCCAATTATTGTCATTGGCGTTTACCAAAATAAAAATAGATCGGGTTTTTGTCATAGGTATTGATGAGAATCCAATCAGCTACAAAATTGTTAAGTCTCTGGTTGCTTTGAGCAGGGACATGCAACTGGAATGTATCGTCGAGGGCGTGGAGACGCGTGAGGAGTTGGAGGCGTTGATTGGGCTGGGTTGTTTTTTTGTTCAAGGGTATTATTTTGCGCGACCCATGCATCATTCGGATATCAATGATTGGCTTAAAGAAAATCCAAGCGTGGGTGACCGGTTGGAAGTTGGAGTCAAGCGCTGATTGGGATGCAGATATCACAAGGGTTTTCTAATGCCACAGTCTAATCAAGTTGCCAAGATGTCTCATGCTGAGCGCAACGAGCCACCCTGATCCTGGAGGCCTGGATTTAAAAATAAACATATTTAAAACTAATACGGATTTTAGATAATGAAAGATATTCTCTCTGTAAAGGCCAGGCTCGGCCTTGGCTTTGGGGTATTGTTTTTACTGGTATTGATAATTTCAGCTATTTCTATTTTTTCGCTGGGTGACTCTAATAATCGCTTTTCTAGTTATGTTGATGGCATCGGTAAGCGAAAAGAACTTTCTTCAGAGTTGTTGCTGGCTGCTCAACAGCGAGCCGTTTCGGCAAGAAATCTGGTTCTGATCAATTCATCTACCGTTCGGGCTGACGAAAAAAATATAGTCGATAATGCCCGCCGGAAAGTGGGTGAGTTGTTGCGTGAGTTGACGACGTCGGTAGAGGGTATGTCGCCCAGTGAAGAGAAAGTCGAAGCTCAACGTTTAATTTCAGACATTCAACAGATCGAGTCTTTGTACGGGCCGGTTGCTTTAAATATTGTCGATCTGGCACTCAAGGGGGAAAAAGAATCGGCCATTGTAAAAATCAACAATGATTGTGAGCCTCTCCTGCGGAAACTGGTTGGGGTGGTGACTAAATTTATCGAGCTGGAGGAAAAAACCAGCGTCGCCAATGTTCTACATTCGCAGGAAGAGTATGAGTTACAACGCAATCAACTGATTGCTTTTAGCCTGGTTGCGGCGCTCATTGCGTTGGTGCTTACGCTTGTAATCACTCGTGGATTGGATCGAGCATTGGGCACGGAGCCGTCCATTCTTTCCGGTATTGCCCAGCGAATCGCCTCTGGTGATATTCGAGCCATTGTTGAAATTAAAACAGCCAGGCCTGGAAGTGTCCTGGCCTCTTTTGGCCAAATGCAATCCAGCCTCAGTCGGCTGATCAGTGAGGTTCATAGCTCATCGAATGTAATATCAGGCTCTGCGGAAGAACTTTCAGCGGCAACGGAGCAAACCCGTATGGGGGTTAGCCAACAACGCCAGGAAATTGATCAGGTCGCTACGGCCATTCATGAAATGGCCGCCACCGTAATGGAAGTTGCACACAATTCCGAAAATGCGGCGAATGCAGCCGCGACGGCGGATCAGCAGGCGCAGACCGGCGGAATAACGGCCAAGCAAGCGGTCGCACAGATTGAACATCTGGCTACCGAAGTCTCGAATACGTCGGAAGCTATGCTTCGTCTCAAACAAGAGAGTGAGCATATTGAGGGCGTGCTTAATGTCATCAAGTCTGTCGCGGATCAAACTAACCTTCTTGCTCTAAATGCTGCCATTGAAGCGGCCAGGGCGGGCGAAGCGGGTCGTGGTTTTGCCGTTGTGGCTGATGAGGTCCGCAATTTAGCCCGGCACACGCAAGGGGCGACTCAAGAAATCGAAACACTGATTGCCAGTTTAAGAACCATTTCAGAGGAAGCCGTTGAGCGAATGGAAGTATGCCGTGGCCTTACCGATAAGGCGGTGCTTCAGATTTCCGATACCGATGTCTCTGTCACCGCGATCACCACGATGATCAGCAATATCCAGGAAATGGTGCGGCAGATTGCGACGGCTGGAGAAGAGCAAAGCGCGGTCGCTGAAGAGATCAGTCGGAGTGTCACTCGCGTTCGTGATATTTCCGATCAGTCTGCTGCTTCCAGCGAGCAAACCGCGGCGTCTAGCATTAGTTTGGCCAAGCTCGGCGGTACGTTGAAAGAACAACTGCAAAGATTCCAGATTTGATAAGGCGTGGAACTGAATCTGCATAAACACTGGGCGACTT
The DNA here is from genome assembly GCF_046605395.1 of Pseudomonas sp. MPB23. NCBI lineage: Bacteria > Pseudomonadati > Pseudomonadota > Gammaproteobacteria > Pseudomonadales > Pseudomonadaceae > Pseudomonas > Pseudomonas sp. MPB23. Next base: position 2,576,005 of record NZ_CP176771.1, read on the forward strand.
GCTGTCGCCCATTACATCTTCAGTCTGCTCAATGCCTATGCCGATGATGCACATCCGGAAAGTGTGCATGGCGATGCTTCATCACCTTATGTATATGCACATGACTGTGTGGCACCTTCGTATCCCACTCAAACCCATGTTCATGTTGATGATGCTCATCATGCACATGCCAATGCCCGTGCTCCGTCGCTTCGTGCAGATGGTCATGGGCGTGCCGTTCCGTCAGGTGCAGCCACACACCCACGGCCATCAACGCCGACGCAATCCAGAAAGCCACTGTCACCGACTCCCCCAACACCAGCACCGCAATCGCGGCACCCAGGAAGGGCGCTGTCGAGAAGTAGGCGCCGGTACGCGCGCTGCCCAAACCACGTAGCGCCAGCACAAACAGGACCAGGCTGATGCCATACCCCAGGAACCCAACCAGCAAGATCGGCGCCAGTTGCGCCACGCCGGGTGCCTGTGCGCCGAGATAAAGCGCCAGGCCACCATTCACCGCCCCGGCAATCAACCCCTTGGCCGCGGCGATAAACAGCGCATCCGACGCCGACACCTTGCGCGTCAGGTTGTTGTCGATCCCCCAGCACAAACAGGCCACCGCAACCGCAAAGGGGCCCGTCCAATCATGGCTTGTGCCGCCCCCGTCCGACCAGGACAACACCACACCGCCGAGCACGATCGCGATCATCCCGAGGACGATGCGCCGGTCGGCGTTTTCTCTGAACACCAGCCAGGCGATAACAGCGGTCAGTACCGACTCAAGGTTGAGCATCAGCGAGGCGGTCGCGCCGGCGGTGCGGGTCAGGCCGAACATCAGGGCGACGGGGCCAAGGATGCCGCCGAACGCGATGGCGCCGAGCAGCCAGGGCCATTCCGAGGGGGTCAGTCCGGTAGGTTTGAAGCCGCGATCACGCAACAGGCGCACAGCGGCGAGCCCGAGGCCACTGCCGAGGTAGAGCAGGCCGGCGAGCAGTATGGGCGAGAGGCCCAGGCCGAGGTTTTTGGCGAGCGGTGTACTGGCGCCGAACAGGGCGGCGGCGGCGAGGGCGTAAACGATGCTGAGGTTCATGGGCCATCCTCGAGAGGTCGGCCCATGATACGTCGCGGGCTTTGGTCAAAGCCCGGCGATTTTACTGCGCGGTTTTCAACTTGATCACATCACCGGAAATCTTGGTGGTGTAACCGCTGAGCACCCAAGCCCAGAACCAGTTTTCCTGGACCTGGGTATTGATCAGCGCGTCGCCGCCTTTGGCCTTGATGGCAGCATCCTGGGCGCGCACGAAACGGCTGTTCTGGCCGATTGGGATAACGCCGAAGAGCATGATGCCGGTGGCGCTGGCTTCACTGTGACCCAGCACGGTGTATTGGCTGCTGTCGTATTGCGGGGATTTGATGGCGGTGCCAGTGCAGCCGGCGAGGGCGAAACCGAGAACAGCTGCTGCAACTACTTTACTGACGTACTTCACTGAGTAACTCCATGGGCTAAAGCCCGAGATTCAATTCTCGGGGGCGGTACTTTAATCGCTCCTGTAACAGATTGAAAACAATCGTCCCTTCAGGCCAGCAAGTCTTCATAAAAGGCACCGTAAGGCTTGCACGGATGGGCAATCTGGATTTCCAGAATCCACAGTCCGGCGTTCGGGTAGTGCTCGAAGTCGCCCAGGTCGCCGCCGCGATGGATGGCGTGGGGGAAGTCGCTGACACGGTGGCCCTTGATGTCGAGGTTCAAGTCCCAGCCCATGGCTTGCGCTTGTTCGTCGGCGTAGCGGTAGAGCTCGAGGCCAATGACCTGGTCGTTTTTCCAGCGTGCTTGCACGCGCTCGAACAGGTCTTTGGCGGCGTTGGCGCAGGCGATCATGTCCGGGTCGTTGCCGGTGGTGAATGTGGCGCCGGCGTCACCTTCGTGGCCTTGCCATACCGCGCCCATGTCGATGAAGAAGATGTCGTTGTCGCCCAGTATCGGGTCGCCTTCGGAGCGTTGCTTGAAGGTCTTGAGGGTGTTGGCGCCGAAGCGCACCAGCAGCGGGTGCCAGATGCGTTGCATGTCGAGGTCGGCGAGCACCTGCTTGCCCAGCTCGCGGGCTTCGGACTCCAGCATGCCGGGGCGGATGCGCTGGGCCAGTTGTTCGATGGCTTGCCAGGTCATCGCCTGGGCGTAACGCATGGCGTCAATGCTGTAGGCGTCACCTACGGCTTCCTTGGGTTGTGCGGACACCGGTATCTCCTCGGGTTAGGCTGTACTGATCGTTATGCCTTTTACTATATAGCGATAGGGTGGCAGCACCCAAGTGCCAAGGTGCGGTTGTGGCGAGCGCCTCAGATATGCAACCAGGCCAGACTCCCCAACACCACCGCCACACCCGCCGCTGTGTACGACATACGCTTCAACCATTCCCGGCGCGTCAGCAACGTAATCGCCGCCAGCGAAATCGCGATCTGAATCGAGGTCATCGCCTGGGCCCAGCGATGATGCTGGTGCAGCGCCTGTTCGGACTTCTCATCCCATTCCCTTGAGGTCGCTTCGAGTTTCTCGGCCTTTTGGCGCACGTCTTCCTTCTGGGTTTTATAGCGCTCGAGTTCATCCTTGTAATGCGCCGCATCGACGCCGGGAATATGGGTGGCCAGTTCCGCCAGGTTCTGTCGGCTGGATTTGGCCTGGTAGTAATTCCACTGGTTGGCTGCTTCAGTCTTGATGATGGCGGCGTTGTTCTTGTCCATCGCCGCTTCGCTTTCGGTGGAGCCGGCCTGGTAGCTGAGCATGGCGCCGAGGGTGGCCATGAGGGCGGTCATCACGGCAATGCGGCTGGCGAAATTGTCGCCGCGACCGTGGGCATGTTCGGTGGTGTGTTCGATGTGTTTTTCGTGGGGGCTGGGGACTTCGAAGGCTTCGGACATGGGGGCGTCTGTGAAGGGATTGAGGGACTCTGATTCTTCACCAGTGAAGCTGTCTCAAGCCTGTACGTAACGCTGTAAACCCTGCACCAGTGCATCGAACATCACCCGGCAGCGCGGGCTGTTGCGCAGGTCTTCGTGCAGGGTGACCCAGGTGTCCATCTTGAGCGCGAAGGCATCCGGCAAGACGCGCTGCAGGCGTGGGTCGCGCTTGGCCAGTTGCACCTGGCAGCCGCCAATGCCGGCACCGGCACGGATCAGCGCCAGTTGCGCCAGGTCGCTGTCGCTGCTGAGGGCGAACGTGCTGCGCTCGAAGCCCGGGATGGCGAGGCTGCGGATAAAGGCGTTTTCCTGGTCGAAGCCGATCACCGAGTGGTTGGCCAAATCTTGCATCTGCAAAGGGATGCCGTGTTGGTGCAGGTAATCGTCGCGGGCATACAGGCCAACTTCGATCAGGCCGACGCGCTGTGCCAGCAATTGTTCCTGGCGGGGTCGGACCATGCGCACGGCGATGTCGGCTTCCAGTTGCAACAAGTCGCTCAGGCGGTTGGTCAGGACCAGTTCCACCTTGAGGTGAGGATGTTGCTGGCGCAATTGGCGGATGAGCGGCGCCAGCACCTCCACGCCGACCACTTCGCTGGCGGACACGCGCACCACGCCGCGCACTTCATCGCCGTGGGATGAGGCCGCGCGCTCCAGCGCGGCGGCGGTACGCGCCATGGTTTCGGCGTGGGGGCGTAGGGTGTGGGCGACCGCCGTCGGCAATAACCCCGTCGGTGATCGGGTAAACAGCACGACGCCCAGCGCCGTTTCCAGTGCGGCAATATGCCGACCGACCGTAGGCTGTGTGATGCCGAGCTGCCGTGCGGCACCCGACAACGATCCCTCCTCGAGTACGCCGAGGAACGACCGGTAGAACTCCCAACCAATATTCAATGCCATGCATAAATGTATAGCGGCTGGATGATCTTCGGCAATTTATCTATAGCCTGCCGGCGCTCAGGATGAACCCTTCTACTCATTGCGGGAGACGGGCATGGACAAGGTATTGGTACTGGGCGCAACGGGCGGGATCGGTGGTGAAGTCGCGCGTCAATTATCGGCCAGCGGCTGGCAGGTCATAGCGCTGACCCGTGATGTGGAAAAGGCTCGCCGACAAAGCAGCGATTTCATCTGGGTACAGGGCGACGCAATGAACCGCGCGGACGTACTCGCGGCGGCCAGCGGCTGTTTGGTGATCGTGCATGGGGTCAACCCGCCCGGTTATCGTCGCTGGGCCGAGTGGGTGTTGCCGATGATCGATAACAGCATCGCTGCGGCTATCGCCGAAGGGGCGACCATTGTGTTGCCGGGTACCGTCTATAACTATGGGCCGGATGCGTTCCCGCTGGTCGGCGAAGACGCGCCCCAGCACCCGCAGACCCGTAAAGGCGCGATTCGAGTCGAGATGGAACGGCGCTTGCTGGACGCATCGCAGCACGGTGCACGGGTGTTGATTGTGCGGGCCGGGGATTTCTTCGGCGCCAGGGCCGCCAATAGCTGGTTTTCCCAAGGGCTGGTCAAACCGGGCAAGCCGGTGGGCGCGGTGAGTAACCCGGGCGCACCGGGCATGGCGCATCAATGGGCGTACCTGCCGGATGTGGCGCGCACGATGGTCCAATTGCTGGAGCGTCGCGAAAGGTTGCAACCCTTTGCCCGTTTTCATATGGCCGGGCATGTAGATGTCGAGGGTACCCAGATGGTTGAGGCTATCCGCCGAGTCGTCCTGCGCAGGACGGGGGCCTTACCCAAGGTAGGCCGCTTCCCCTGGTGGCTGCTGAAGATGGCCGCGCCTTTTGTCGTTACCTTCCGCGAACTGCAGGAGATGCGTTACCTGTGGCAGGCCCCGCTGGTCCTCGATAACCATCGGCTCCTGCAGACCCTGGGCAACGAACCCCATACGCCGCTGGATGAGGCGGTGGAGGCCACATTGATCGGCATGGGCAACCTGCCGACCGTTGCTTGATCCCGCGCAGAACAGCACGAACAGGATAAAAGTGTCGGCCAGGCGAAAGAGCCTTGCGCGCGCGCCAAAAAGGAGGAGCGCTCCGTCTAAAGGGTTGCTTGCGGGCAAGCGTGGCCGTTATTGTGCTGAATCCTTTTAGTCCTTCCCCCCAAGGATCTGTTGTGATGAATGCACCGCGTACCGCTGTCCCGATCAAGGCCGTGATTTTCGATATGGACGGGTTGTTACTGGATACAGAAGGCATCTATACCGAAGTCACACAGATCATCGCCGAACGCTTCGGCCGCACCTACGATTGGGGCATCAAGCAGCACATCATCGGGCGCGGTGCCCAGGACCTGGCCGACTATGTGGTCAAGGCGCTGGATCTGCCGATCACGCCGGCGCAGTTCCTGGAAATCCGTGAGCCGCTGATGAGCGAGCGTTTCCCCAAGGCCTTGGGCATGCCGGGGGCCGAGGCGCTGGTGCGGCACTTGAAGGCGCACAACATACCGATTGCCGTGGGCACCAGTTCGTCGCGCCATTCGTTTGGCCACAAAACCACCTTGCACCGCGAGTGGTTCAGCCTGTTCGGCACCATCGTTACGGCCGACGACCCGGAAGTCGGCGCTGCCAAACCCGCGCCGGACATCTTCCTCACCGCCGCGCGACGCCTGGGCGTGGCGCCGGAAGATTGCCTGGTGTTCGAAGATTCGCCGTTTGGCGTCACCGCCGCGAAAGCGGCCCGGATGACCGCCATCGCCGTGCCGGACGAAGCCATGGACGACAGCAAGTATCACCATGCAGACCAGATCATCCGCAAGCTCGCGGACTTCGATCTGGCTGCCTATGGTCTGCCGCGTCTTTCCTGAATACACATAGCCAAACAGGTGGGGGCTTGCTTTCGACAGCGGTTGTCAGGCGCTGAAGCCTCCGTCGATGGTCAGGCTGGCACCGGTGATATAGCCCGCTTCCGGCCCGGCCAGATACGCCACAAAACTGGCAATCTCTTCCACGTGTCCATAACGGCCCACCGCCATCAGCCCGATCAGGCTCTCGGCAAACTCACTGTTCGCCGGGTTCATGTCGGTGTCCACCGGCCCCGGCTGCACGTTATTGATGGTGATGCCCCGTGGCCCCAGGTCGCGTGCCAGGCCCTTGGTCAGGCCCACCAACGCCGCCTTGCTCATCGCGTAGGGGCCGCCACCGCCAAATGGCATGCGCTCGGCGTTGGTGCTGCCGATATTGATCACCCGACCACCTTCGCCCATGTGCCGGGCCGCTTCCTGGGTGGCGATAAACACGCTGCGCACGTTGATTGCCAGGGTCTGGTCGAAGTCTTCCAGGGTGAAGTCCTGCAGCGGTGCGATGGCCAGCACGCCGGCATTGTTGACCAGGATATCCAGGCGGCCGAAGGCTTCGACGGTGGCGTTGACTGCGTTGCGGATCGCCGTGGCGTCGGCACTGTCGGCTTGAATCGCCAGGGCTTTGCCGCCTTGGCTGATCACGCTGTGCTGCAATGCTTCAGCCTTGGCGGCCGAGCTGACGTAGGTAAAGGCAACGGCGGCACCCTGTTCGGCCAGGCGTTTGACGATGGCAGCGCCGATGCCGCGGGAACCGCCTTGAATCAACGCAACTTTGCCGCTGAGGTTTTGTGTGGTCATGTCGATCTCCTCGATGTTCAAGGCGAAATGCCTTGTTGATGGAGCCGAGTATCGACCTCGCCCGCTCACGCCGGTAGATTGCGATTGCTATAGTCTGTGTAAACCAAAAGTTTAGAGTGGAGCGGTATGGAGAGCTTCGGCAGTATCGAATGCTTCGTGCGCAGTGCCGAAGGCGGCAGCTTTGCCGAGGCGGCGCGGCACCTGAGCCTGACTCCGGCGGCCGTCGGCAAAAGCGTTGCCAAGCTGGAAGCGCGCCTCGGTGTGCGCCTGTTCCAGCGCAGCACGCGACGCCTGACCCTGACCGAAGCCGGCAAAGTGTTCTTGCAGGAAGTCAGCGGCAGCCTCACCACTATCCAGAACGCCGTTGCCAACCTGGCCAGCGCCGAAGGGCGGCCGGTGGGCACGCTCAAGGTGAGCATGGGCACGGTGTTCGGCAATCGCTATGTGGTGCCGTTGTTGGGCGAGTTCATGCGGCGTTTTCCAGACATCAGCCCGGACTGGCATTTCGATAACCGCCAGGTCGACCTGATCGGCCAGGGCTTCGACGCGGCCATCGGCGGTGGCTTTGAACTGCCCCTGGGCGTGGTGGCGCGCAAGCTCACACCGGCGCATCGGGTGTTGGTGGCGTCACCGGATTACCTGGCGCAACGCCCACCGGTGCTGGCGCCCGAAGACTTGTCGCGCTGCCAGGGCATCCTGATCCGCTCCCCGCAAACCGGGCGTATACGCTCCTGGCAACTCACCAGCCGCGAACGCGAACATCGCCCGCTGGTGCTCAAGCCCGGCATGACCATGAGCGACTCCGAAGCCGCCTGCTGCGCCAGTGCCCAAGGCCTGGGCACTGCGCTGGTGAGCATGCCCATGGCCGTACCGTTTCTGGACAGTGGCGCGGTGGTGCGCGTGCTGCCTGACTGGTACGTCGACGACGGCAATATTTCCCTCTACTACGCCGAGCACAAACTGCTGCCCGGCAAGACCCGGGCGTTTGTGGATTTCATCATCGAGCAGTTTTCCGAGCGGGGCTTGGGGCAACGATTCAGCGCAGTCTAAAGTTGCGCACAGATCAACAGATGGGAGGGAGCAAGCCCCTCACTCATTGGCTGTTATTGTCCAAACTTGCCGGGCCAGCCAATGATGGTCTTCGGCCTTGGCGTCGCATAGGTCCGAATCTTCGAGGTCGACAACCCCAGGCGCACCAGGGATTCGGCGATGGTCACCGCCGCCGTCACCCCATCCACCACCGGCACACCGGTGCGCTGGCGAATCCGTTCATCCAGCCCGGCCATGCCGCCGCAGCCCAGGCAGATCACCTCGGCCTTGTCTTCGCGGATCGCCAGTTCCGCCTGGTGCACGATGGCTTCCATGGCTGCCAGCGGGTGTTCTTCCAGTTCCAGCACCGCCATGCCGCTGGCTCGCACCGAGGCGCAGCGCTGGTACAGGCCGGCGAGTTTCAGGCGGTCTTCGATCAGCGGCACGGTGCGGTCCAGGGTGGTGACCACCGAATAGGCATGGCCCAGGAACATCGCGGTGCTGGCGGCCGCTTCGGTGATATCCACCACTGGCACGTTCAACAGTTCCTGCAAACCTTCGCGGCCATGTTCGCCGTAGCCGGCCTGGATCACTGCATCGAACGGCTGGTCGTAGGCCATCACCCGGTCCATCACCGCGATAGCGGCCAGGTAGCTTTCAAAATTGCCTTCCACTGATTCGGCGCCGAAGTAGGGCGTGAGCCCGACAATCTCGGTGCCCGGTGCCGCCACGGCCCTTGCCTGCTGGGCGATGGTGTCGGTGATGGATTCGGTGGTGTTGACGTTGACCACGAGGATACGCATGGAAGGTCCTTGATTAATGACTGACGTTATCGACTGCAATGCTTTCGCCGCTGACATCGGCGTAGAACGGCTGACGCTTGGCGATCAGCAGATAGAGTAGCCCTGCAATACCGGCGCCAAACAACCAGGAAAACGGCGAGACGCTGGCAAACCCTGGCAACAACGCTAGCAGGATGGCGATCATCGCCGCCGGAATAAACGCTGCCAGGGCGCGTAAATTGACGCCACGGCTGTAGTAATAAACACCGCTGGGGTCTTCGCTGTACAGTTGCGGGACGTCCACCTGGCTTTTACGGATCAGCCAGTAATCGACCATGATCACCCCGTACAAAGGCCCCAGCAGCGCGCCCAGGCCGGAGAGAAAATACACGATCACCAGCGGACTGTTGTAGAGGTTCCACGGCAGGATCAGCACCGCCACGGTGGCGCTGATCAACCCGGCGCGACGGAAGTTCAGGTATTTGGGCGCCAGGTTACTCAGCACAAAGGCCGGTGCGACGAAGTTGGCCATGATGTTCACCGCCACGGTGACGATCAGGAATGCGAGGCAACCGAGCACGAGAAAAAAGGTATTGGGGATGGCGGCGATGATTTCAGTCGGGCTTTCGATCACCCGGCCATTGAGCTGGAATTGCCCGCCGCACAGCAGCACGGTGATGGCGGCGAACACCAGGATATTCACCGGCAAACCCCAGAAGTTGCCGACCAGGATGGTCTTGCGGCATGGCGAGGAGCGGGCGAAGTCGCAGAAGTTGAGGATCAACGTGCCGTAGATCGCCAGCCACAGCGCGCCGCCGGCAAAGATATTGCGCCACATCTCACCGCCGCTCAGCGGTTCGCGGATCGACCAGGCGATATGGCCGCCGGCCTGGAAGTACATCCAACCGGCCAACGACGCGACGGTGAGCAAAATCACCGGCCCGGCGAAGCCTTCATAGCGGCGTACCATCTCCATGCCGTAGGCCAGGATCACCAGTTGCACGAACCAGATCGCCACGAAGCAGGCCCAGCCCAGGGTGGATAAACCCAGGATCGAGTTGTGGTCATAGTCGGCAAAGCCTGGATGAATCGCCGTCAGCAGCACGCGGAAAACCACCGAGGCCAGGTAAGTCTGGATCCCGAACCAGGCAATCGCAATCACCGCCCGGATCAGCGCCGGAATCTGCGCCCCATGAATACCGAAGCTGATGCGGCTGATCACCGGAAACGGCACGCCGGTCTTTTGCCCCATGTAGCCCGACAGGTTCATGAAGAAGTACACCAGCGCCGCGCCGATGCCCAGGGACAGCAGAATCTGCCAGCCACCCAGGCCCAGTGCGTACAGGCCGATGGCGAATGAATAGTTGGCGATGTTGTGCACATCGTTGGTCCACAGCGCAAAGATGCTGTAGCGCCCCCAGCGTCGGCCTTCGACCTTGGTGGGTGCCAGGTCCTTGTTGTGCAGGCGTGGGCTGAGCACCAACGCGCCGGGCGCGGCGGCCTCGGGGTTCAGGGCGGAGGAGGGCAGATCCAGTGCGATAGTGTTCGAGAGACTTGTACGCATTCCGGCAGGCTCCAGCACATCTGCAGCAGCGCCGCGGATGGCAAAGTGTATGTATGTTTTTTATTTATTGTATACAAAGCTCTTTTCACCTTAAGCCACATGCGTGCCAGTTTTTGCTCTATAAAAGTCCTGGTTAATTTCTCTTTTAGGGGCTTGTTGAATAAATAACTGAATTTAAACAGATATAAATTGACCGATTGAACAGCTATTTATTTTTCGCTTGCAAGGGGGGCCATCAGCCAGACCAAAAGATGGTCGGGGTCAGGTGTTACGTTAGGGGGCGGATTAAGACTGATTGCACACATAAATGGCACCGATGGTTACATGTATGTGTACATCTTTAATGCCAAACACAAAACAAATGTAGGAGGGAGCGAGCCCCCTCCCACCTGTTTTACTGCGTCAGCTTCAAGCCTTGCTGATGAGGTTGCCTGCATGCAGCCCGCATTCTTTCTGCGTGGCTTCTTCCCACCACCAGCGGCCTTCGCGCTCGTGCTGGTTCGGCAGTACCGGGCGGGTGCAGGGTTCGCAGCCAATGCTGATAAAACCGCGCTCATGCAGGCTGTTGTAGGGCAGCTCCAGCATGCGGATGTAGCCCCAGATCTCTTCGCTGGTCATCTGCGCCAGCGGGTTGAATTTGTACAGGGTGCGTTCCGGGGTGGAGAAGGCGGTATCGATCTCCAGCGCCGCCACCTGGCTGCGGGTGCCGGGGCTCTGGTCGCGGCGTTGGCCGGTGGCCCAGGCGCTCACGCCGGCAAGCTTGCGGCGCAGCGGCTCGATCTTGCGCACGCCGCAGCATTCGCCATGGCCGTCCTTGTAGAAGCTGAACAGGCCTTTCTCTTTGACGAAGGGTTCCAGTTTGCTCTGGTCCGGCGAGATCAGTTCGATGTCGATCTTGTAGAACTCACGCACCTGCTCAATGAACCGGTAGGTCTCCGGGTGCAGGCGGCCGGTGTCGAGGCTGAACACCTTGACGTTCTTGTTCAGCTTCCAGGCCATGTCGACCAGCACCACATCCTCGGCACCGCTGAAGGAAATCCACAGGTCATCGCCGAACTGGCTGAACGCCAGCTTGAGAATGTCCTGGGCAGACTTGTTGGCATAAGTCGCGGCGAGTTCAACGACGTCAAAAGCTTGGTTCATCAGGACGGTTCCTACAGGTCAGTGGCGCTGAGCGCTCTATAGGGGAGCGATGGTATCAAAATCCGCCCTGCGTTGCGGCGGCGGGCTTGAATCGCTAGAGTTCGGCAGTCCTTTTGCTCGCTCAACTCATAACAACCAATGGGAGTGTCTTGTGGAAATTGCCTTTCTCGACCTGGAAGGGGTACTGGTTCCGGAAATCTGGATCGCCTTCGCCGAAAAAACCGGTATTGAATCCTTGCGGGCCACCACGCGGGATATCCCCGACTACGACGTGCTGATGAAGCAGCGCCTGCGTATCCTGGACGAACACGGGCTCAAGCTCGCCGACATCCAGGCGGTGATCGCCACCCTCAAGCCGCTGGACGGCGCCATCGAATTCGTCAACTGGCTGCGCGAGCGTTTCCAGGTGGTGATCCTGTCCGACACCTTCTACGAGTTCTCCCAGCCGCTGATGCGCCAGCTAGGGTTCCCGACCTTGCTGTGCCACCGCCTGATCACCGACGACACCGACCGCGTGACTGGCTACCAACTGCGCCAGAAAGATCCCAAGCGTCAGTCGGTGCTGTCGTTCAAGAGCCTGTACTACCGCGTGATCGCCGCGGGTGATTCCTACAATGACACCACCATGCTGGGCGAAGCCGACCGTGGGATTCTGTTCCATGCACCAGAGAACGTGATTCGTGAATTCCCGCAGTTCCCGGCGGTGCACACGTTTGAAGATTTGAAGAACGAGTTCATCAAGGCTTCTAACCGGTCGTTGAGTCTGTAAGTCGTTCGCTGACGGCGGCCTGAGATCTTAGGCCCCTGTCAGCAACCGCTCATACGCGATGCTCAAGCCTTCATGCAGGCGCTTGATCATCGACAGGCTCAGCTTGCGCTTGCGGTTGAGCACTTCGGACACCCGGCCGCTGGTGCCGATGAATGCCTCCAGGTCGCGCGCCGTCATGCCGAGTTGCTCCATGCGAAAGCGGATGGCTTCCACCATGGGTTTGATGTTCATCACACGGTCTCCGCGTTGATCTGATCGTACTGTGCGTGGGTCCCCACGAAACGTATGATTCAGATTTTTTCTGCGGCCGAGCGCTGCCTCCCGACGCCAGGAAGGGCGCTGCGCTACAGGCTTTCCAGGGTTTGTAACAGCACCCGCACCTTGGTCAGCGACTCCTGATACTCCGCCTCCCATTGCGAATCCGCCACAATCCCGCCGCCGCCCCAGCAGCACACCTGTCCATCCTTGACCAGCAAACTGCGGATGGCGATGGAACTGTCCATCTCGCCGCGCACATCCAGATACACCAGCGAACCGCAATACAGCCCGCGTCGGGTCGGTTCCAGTTCGTCGATGATCTGCATCGCGCGGATTTTCGGCGCGCCGGTGATGGAGCCGCCGGGGAAGCTGCCGGCGATCAGGTCGAGGGCGTCTTTGTCGTCGGCCAGCTCGCCGGTCACGCTGCTGACCAGATGGTGCACGTTGGGGTAGGTTTCCAGGCTGAACAGCTCCGGCACGCTCACCGAGCCGGTGCGGCAGGTGCGGCCGAGGTCGTTGCGCAGCAGGTCGACGATCATCAGGTTCTCGGCGCGATCCTTGGGGCTGGCCAGCAGTTCGGCGGCGTTGGCGGCGTCTTCTGCGGGCGTGAGGCCGCGGGGGCGGGTGCCTTTGATCGGGCGGGTTTCGACCTGGCGCTGGCTGATGCGCACGAAACGCTCCGGCGACAGGCTCAGCACCGCGCCGTCATCCGGCAGGCTCTGGAACCCGGAAAACGGCGTCGGGCAGGCCTCACGCAAGGCGCAATAGGCCACCCATGGATCGCCGCTGCACGCTGCGCGAAAGCGCTGGGTGAAGTTGACCTGGTAGCAGTCGCCCGCCTGGATGTAGTCGTGGATGCGGGCGATGGCCTGTGCGTAGGTCTGGGCGCTGATGTCCGGTGTCATGGCGCCGTGGAGCTTGAAGGAGGCCGCTTTAGCAGTGCCGGGGCTGCTGAACAGGCTGATCAGTCGCTGCCGCTCGCTATCGACCAGCGTCGGGTGAAACACCAGTTGGCTGGTCTGCGCCTGGTGATCGCTGACCAGGGCCCAGGCATACAGCCCGAAACGTGCGTCCGGCAGGTGCAGATCATCCACCGCCCGGTGCGGCAACGGTTCCAGGTGCCGGCCGAAATCGTAGCTCAAGTAACCGATCAGGCCGCCGGCGAACGGCAACGCGTAGCCGGCGGGCAATGCCGCTTCACCCAACTGCGTAAGATTTTCCCGCAGGCGTTGCAGGAACTCGCTGCCGCTTTCGTCAGGCCCCACCGTCAGCGTTGCCAGTGGCCAGGCGCTGAGCAGGTCATAACGGCCGCGCTCGGCTGCCGGGCGGCCGCTGTCGAGCAGCACCGCACCGGGTGCATGGCGAATCGCCGCAAAATACTCGGCGGGGTTGGCCCGATAGGGCAGTGGGTGTACGGAGCAGGTCGACATGCGGGGTGGATCAGCCGTTGGCTTGGGGGAGGGGATTGTAGTCCCCCGTAGGATTTGGTCCTAGGGGGGATGTCGGGGATAGACAGGTGGAAGGGTGGATCAGCCTTCTACCGGCGGAATATGTCCGAACATTTCCTGGGCAAACTTGACCCGCTCTTCCGGGGTTTGCGTCATCCCCGTGACCTTCAACGCTTCCAGGTGCGCCTCCACCGCATGGGTGCGCAGGGTCAGGCCGCAGTCGTTGGCGATCTGGATATTCAGCCCCGGCCGTGCATTCAGTTCAAGGATCAGTGGGCCTTTTTCCTGGTCCAGCACCATGTCCACGCCGATATAGCCCAGCCCGCACAGCTCGTAGCAGCCGGCCGCGAGCTTCATGAAACCGTCCCAGTTGGGCAGTTGCACGCCATCCACCGCGTTGGTGGTGTCGGGGTGTTTGGTGATGATGTTGTTCAGCCAGGTGCCGCGCAGGGTCAGGCCGGTGGCGAGGTCGACGCCCACGCCGATCGCGCCCTGGTGCAGGTTGGCCTTGCCGCCGGACTGGCGGGTCGGCAAGCGCAGCATCGCCATCACCGGGTAGCCCATCAACACGATGATGCGGATGTCCGGTACGCCTTCGTAACTGATGCTTTTGAAGATCTGGTCGGGCACCACGCGGTACTCGATCAGCGCACGGTCGCGGTGGCCACCCAGGGAATACAGGCCGGTGAGGATGCTGGAGATCTGATGCTCGATCTCCTCATGGCTGATGAGCTTGCCGGACACGGTGCGATAACGCCCCTCAAAGCGGTCGGCGATGACGAGGATGCCGTCACCGCCGGCACCCTGGGCGGGTTTGATCACGAAGTCGTTGTGCCCTTTGATGATCTCTTCGAGCTTGTCGATTTCTTTCTCGGTGGAGATCACCCCGTACATCTGCGGCACATGGATGCCGGCGGCCATGGCCCGTTCCTTGGTGATGATCTTGTCATCCACGATCGGGTACAGGCTGCGCTTGTTGTACTTGAGCACGTAGTCGGCGTTACGCCGGTTGATGCCCATGATCCCCCGCGCTTCCAGGGCCTTCCAGGTCTTCCAGAAGCCGAACATTACGAGTCAGCCTTCACGAAGGCTTTGAAGCGCACCAGTTCGGTCAGGCGATAGCCGCGATAGCGACCCATGGCCAGCATGAAACCCACCAGGATCAGCAGGACGGCCGGGAAGGTGAACACGAAGTAGACCAGCTCCGGCACGCTCATGATCAGGTGCGCCAGGGACGCCGCGAACAGCGTGCCGATCGCCACTTTCAACGCATGGCTGGCGCCGCGTTCTTCCCAGGTGATCGACAGGCGTTCGATGGTCATGGTCAGGATCACCATCGGGAACAGCGCCACCGACAACCCGCGCTCCAGTCCCAGTTTATGGCTGAACAGGCTGATGGCCGCGATCAGCACCACCACGAAGGTCAGCACCACCGACAGCCTCGGCAGCATCTGCAGCTTCAGGTGTTCCAGGTACGACCTGAGGGATAAGCCCAGCGCGGTAATAATGGTGAACAGCACAATCCCGAAGCCCAGTTGCGTTTCGCGGAACGCCAGGGCGATCAGCACCGGCGTGAAGGTGCCCAGGGTCTGCAGGCCGATCAGGTTGCGCAGGATCAGGATCACCAGCACGCCGATCGGGATCATCACCATGATCATGAAGGTCTGCTGGGTTTGCAGCGGCAGGCCGTACAGCGAGTATTCGAGGAAGTTGGCGTCGGTGTTTTCGTCGGTCAGCTTGGCCAGGCGAATGGCATTCATTTCGCTGTTGTTCAGGCTGAAGGTGACCATGGCCTTCTTGCCGCCATCGACGGTGATCAGGTTTTCATCGCCGGTCCACCACAGCAGGCGGTCGGCGGGCAGGCCTTGTTCGCCGGTTTCCGGGTTGAAGTACAGCCAGTCATTGCCATTGAAGCTGCGCAGCCACAGTTCCGGGGTTTGTGGCTGGTCGGCCACCAGGCGCAGGGTGTGGACCTTTTCCACCGGCACGTGGGCGATGGACAGCAGCAGCTCGACGATCTTGGCCTTGTGCGGGGTCGACGGGTCGCCGGCCAGCAGCAGTTTCACGTTGTCGTCATTGAGGTTGTTGGTGCGCTTGATCGCTTCGCTGATAAAGGTCTCGACGTCGGCCGAGTGTTGGCGGATCGGTGCGAGCAGAGCTTCGGCGGCGATTTTTTCCGGGCCTTCGACGGCGATGCTGTCGCGGAAGGTCGGGCCCTTGACCTTGACCTTTTCGCCGCTGTAGCGCTTGGTCAGCACCAGGCGGTAATACAGGGTCTGGTTGCCCTTGGCGCGGCGCGCCGACCAGGTGACCTTGCGGTTGCCGTCGATGCGGTTGACGCTCACCCCATAGTTATTGGAGATGAAACTCTCATTGAGACTGACGAAGTCGCGGCTCAGCGGCGGTACGAACATCTGGACCTTCACCGGGTCCTTGGGGTTGGCGACGAACTCGACCTTGGCGTCGATGTTCCACAAGTCGTCGGTGGCGTCTTCGGTGACAGGGATACCCAGCACGAAGATCTGGTAGGCGGTGACCGAAATCCCCAACACCACCAGGATGGCGATGAGGATTCTCAGGTGCAGGGTCAGAGAGCGCATTCGGTTTACTCGGCGGTATGAGCGTCGGCGGCGCAGGCGGGTTTGCCTGCTGCATATTTAAGACTGGGGTCGACCAGCGCATCAAAGCGTTTCAACGCTTCGGAGCCGATCAGCAGCGGGTATTGGAAGGCGCTGCGGTCAGTCAAGTTCACTTCGATGCTGCGTAAAGCGGTACCCATGCAGATATCCAGCGCGATCACTGGACGGGCAGTGTAGTTCTTGTCCTCATCGGGGTCGTAATCGCCGGCGCGACGCTTGATCTTGCTGACGCGGGCCAGGGGGCGTTCGATGGGATGGGAATGGGCGGCGTCGATGGCCAGGTAGAAGCGCACCCAGGACTCGCCGTTGCGCTTGAAACGCTTGATGTCGCGGGCGCTGAGGGAGGCGGTCTTGGCGCCGGTGTCCAGTTTGGCGGCGACTTCCAGGTCGATGCCGGCCAATTGCGCGTATTCGTTGAGACCATACACGGTCTTCTCGGCGGCAACGCCAAGACCGGGGATGAACAGTAGGCAGAACAGGGGGAAGGGCTTGAGTCTCATAGATCCTGAGGCGGTGCAGTGCGATGTTCAATTCAAGGCGACTGGCATTGCTGCGCAAGCTCCCTCGTGCGCCGTTTCATCTAGTGATGTCAGGCAAATGCGGCGTGCATTCTAACATGATGCTTTTTTGGCGCCAGCGCTGGCAGCCCGCCATACGCTGGCGGACTGACGGGAAGGTTATTAGACGATTGTCGACAATGTTGATTTATTCTTTGACTAATAGGGCCTGATTGACTAGTTTTTGCCGCATTGCTTTTAAAGGTGTCGACAATATGCTGGATCAGCTGGAAAACCCAGTGATGGCGCAGGACGATTCCCAGACGATGTCCGAGAATGTCTTTAGGCGTATACAGGCCGCCATCGTCAAGGGCGAGATCGCTCCCGGCAGCAAGATCTCCGAGCCGGAACTGGCGCGCACTTATGGCATCAGCCGCGGCCCGTTGCGCGAGGCGATCCATCGTCTGGAAGGCCAGCGCCTGCTGGTGCGCGTGCCCCATGTCGGCGCCAGAGTGGTGTCCTTGAGCCACGCCGAGCTGATCGAACTCTATGAAATCCGCGAGTCCCTCGAAGGCATGGCCTGTCGCCTGGCCGCCGAGCGCATGACCGACGCGGAAATCGACGAACTGCGCCAGGTGTTGCACACCCATGAGCGCGACGAAGCGTTCCAGGCCGGTGTCGGCTACTACCAGCAGGAAGGCGACTTCGATTTTCATTACCGGATAATTCAAGGCGCCGGTAATCGCACCCTGACCCAAATGCTGTGCGGCGAGCTGTATCAATTGGTGCGTATGTACCGCATCCAGTTCTCCGCCACCCCGAATCGTCCACGCCAGGCCTTTGCCGAGCATCACCGGATTCTTGACGCGATTGCCGATCGCGACGGTGAGTTGGCCGAACTGTTGATGCGCCGTCACATAGGCGCTTCCAAACGCAACATCGCCCGTCACTTCCCGGACGGCGCTCCCCAATAACGAGGTGAGTCATGAGTTCCAACATTAAGAGCACCCCAGGCCAGCGTTTCCGTGACGCGGTCGCCAGCGAACAGCCGTTGCAGGTCGTCGGCACGATCAACGCCAACCATGCCTTGCTGGCCAAGCGCGCCGGTTTCAAGGCGATCTACCTGTCGGGTGGCGGGGTTGCCGCCGGTTCGTTGGGCGTGCCGGACCTGGGGATTACCGGCCTGGACGACGTGCTGACCGACGTACGCCGCATCACCGACGTCTGCGACCTGCCGCTGCTGGTGGACGTGGACACCGGCTTCGGCTCCTCGGCGTTCAACGTGGCGCGCACCGTCAAGTCGATGATCAAGTTCGGCGCCGCTGCGATCCATATTGAAGACCAGGTCGGCGCCAAGCGCTGCGGCCATCGTCCGAACAAAGAGATCGTGTCCCAACAGGAAATGGTCGACCGCATCAAGGCCGCCGTGGATGCGCGCACCGATGACAGCTTCGTGATCATGGCGCGTACCGATGCCCTGGCCGTCGAAGGCCTGGAGTCCGCGTTGGAGCGCGCTGCCGCGTGCATCGAAGCCGGCGCCGACATGGTGTTCCCGGAAGCCATCACCGAACTGGACATGTACAAGCTGTTCGCCGCCCGTGTGAAAGCGCCGATCCTGGCCAACATCACCGAATTCGGTGCGACCCCGCTGTACACCACCGAACAGTTGAAATCTGCCGATGTTTCCCTGGTGCTGTACCCGCTCTCGGCCTTCCGTGCCATGAACAAGGCCGCCGAGAACGTCTACACCGCGATCCGTCGCGACGGCACCCAACAGAACGTGATCGACACCATGCAAACCCGCATGGAGCTTTACGATCGCATCGACTACCACACCTTCGAGCAGAAGCTCGACGCGCTGTTTGCCGCGAAGAAATAGAAGCTGGTCATCCGTTGTAGGAGCGGGCTCGCCCGCGAAAATCGTCAACGATAACGCGGGAAAGCTGGAAAACGTGCTGGCCGTAGGTTTTTCGCGAGCAAGCTCGCTCCTACAGGGATGGGGTCAACGAAGGCTTCCCTGATAAATACAAGATTGGAGAACAGACATGGCTGAAGCAAAAGTACTGAGTGGTGCCGGCCTGCGTGGCCAAGTGGCCGGGCAGACCGCACTGTCCACCGTGGGCCAGGCCGGTGCCGGCCTGACCTATCGCGGCTATGACGTGCGCGAACTGGCTGCCGATGCGCAGTTCGAAGAAGTCGCCTACCTGCTGCTGTACGGCGAACTGCCGACCAAAACCGAACTGGCGGCCTACACCGCCAAACTGAGCAAATTGCGTGACCTGCCCCTGGCCTTGAAAGAAGTGCTGGAACGCATCCCTGCCGACGCCCACCCGATGGACGTGATGCGCACCGGTTGCTCGTTCCTCGGCAATCTCGAGCCGGAGCAGGACTTCAGCGCACAGCGCGATGTCACCGACCGCCTGCTCGCCGCCTTCCCGGCGATCATGTGCTACTGGTACCGCTTCAGCCACGACGGCAAGCGCATCGACTGCGTGACCGACGAGCCAAGTATCGGCGCCCACTTCCTGCACCTGCTGCACGGCAAAAAGCCGAGCGAGCTGCATGAAAAAGTCATGAACGTGTCGCTGATCCTCTACGCCGAGCACGAATTCAACGCCTCGACTTTCACTGCCCGGGTGTGTGCCTCGACCCTGTCCGACCTGTATTCCTGCATCACCGCTGCCATCGGCTCGCTGCGCGGCCCGCTGCACGGCGGCGCCAACGAAGCGGCGATGGAAATGATCGAGCGCTTCCTGTCGGCAGAGGACGCCGTCGACGGCACCCTCGCCATGCTGGCGCGCAAGGACAAGATCATGGGCTTCGGCCACGCGATCTACAAAGACTGCGACCCGCGCAACGAGGTGATCAAGGGCTGGTCGAAACTGCTCGCCGACGAAGTGGACGACAAGGTGTTGTTCCCGGTCTCCGAAGCCATCGACAAGGTCATGTGGGAACAGAAGAAGTTGTTCCCCAACGCTGACTTCTACCATGCCTCGGCGTACCACTTCATGGGCATTCCGACCAAGCTGTTCACCCCGATCTTCGTGTGCTCGCGCTTGACCGGCTGGGCTGCCCACGTGTTCGAACAGCGCGCCAACAACCGCATCATCCGTCCAAGCGCCGACTACATCGGCGTCGAACAGCGCAAGTTCGTCCCAATCGAACGTCGCTGAATGAGGAGACCGCCGATCCCTGGCTGGAAATCCGATTAAACAGGTGGGAGGGGGCTTGCTCCCGATAGCGGGGCAGCAGGTGTTGCTGTGTTGATTGACACACCGCAATCGGGAGCAAGCCCCCTCCCACATGGATCGCATTTCCGCTTCGGATCAGTCGGCTTCTTTTGTAATTACCGTGACCGAGTCCTGACGATGAACACTGAATTTCGCAAACAACTCCCCGGCAGCCGCCTGGATTTCTTCGACGCCCGTGCGGCGGTCGATGCAATCAAGCCCGGTGCCTACGCCACGTTGCCCTACACCTCCCGCGTCCTCGCGGAAAACCTCGTGCGCCGTTGCGACCCGGCCACCCTCAATGCGTCCCTGAGCCAACTGATCGAGCGCAAGCGCGACCTCGACTTCCCCTGGTTCCCGGCGCGTGTGGTGTGCCATGACATCCTCGGCCAGACCGCGCTGGTGGACCTCGCCGGCCTGCGCGATGCCATCGCCCTGCAAGGCGGCGACCCGGCCCAGGTCAACCCGGTGGTGCCGACCCAACTGATCGTCGACCACTCCCTGGCCGTCGAAGCCGGTGGTTTCGACCCGCAAGCGTTCGAGAAAAACCGCGCCATCGAAGACCGTCGCAACGAAGACCGCTTCCACTTTATCGAGTGGACCAAAAAGGCCTTCAAGAACGTCGACGTGATCCCGCCGGGCAACGGCATCATGCACCAGATCAACCTGGAGAAAATGTCTCCGGTGATCCAGGTGCGTGACGGCGTAGCCTTCCCCGACACCTGCGTCGGCACCGACAGCCACACCCCGCACGTGGATGCCCTGGGCGTGATCGCCATCGGCGTCGGCGGCCTCGAAGCCGAGAGCGTGATGCTCGGCCGCGCCTCGTGGATGCGCCTGCCGGAAAGCGTCGGCGTGGAGCTGACCGGCAAGCTGCAACCCGGCATCACCGCCACCGACATGGTGCTGGCGCTGACCGAGTTCCTGCGTCAGCAGAAAGTCGTGGGTGCTTGGCTGGAGTTCTTCGGCGAAGGTGCATCGGCCCTGACCCTGGGCGACCGTGCGACCATTTCCAACATGGCCCCGGAATACGGTGCGACCGCGGCGATGTTCTACATCGACCAGCAGACCATCGCCTACCTGAAACTCACCGGCCGTGAAGACGAGCAAGTCGCCCTGGTCGAGCAGTACGCCCGCCAGACCGGCCTGTGGGCCGACGACCTCAAAGGCGCGCAATACGAGCGCGGCCTGACCTTCAACCTGTCCAGCGTTGTGCGCAACATGGCCGGCCCGAGCAACCCGCACGCCCGCGTCGCCACCAGCGACCTCGCCGCCAAAGGTATCTCCGGCAAGTGGGATGAAGTACCGGGGCAAATGCCCGACGGTGCGGTCATCATTGCCGCAATCACTAGCTGCACCAACACCAGCAACCCGCGCAACGTGATCGCCGCCGGCCTGTTGGCGCGCAACGCCAACAAGCTGGGGCTGACCCGCAAGCCGTGGGTCAAGTCGTCCCTGGCGCCCGGTTCGAAAACCGTGGCCATGTACCTTGAAGAAGCCGGCCTTGGGCACGAACTGGAAAAACTCGGTTTCGGCGTGGTGGCCTTCGCCTGCACCACCTGCAACGGTATGTCCGGTGCGCTCGACCCGGTGATCCAGCAAGAGATCATCGACCGCGACCTGTACGCCACCGCCGTGTTGTCGGGTAACCGCAACTTCGACGGACGTATCCACCCGTACGCCAAGCAAGCGTTCCTGGCGTCGCCGCCGCTGGTGGTGGCCTACGCGATTGCCGGCACCATCCGTTTCGACATCGAGAAGGACGTGCTGGGCCTTGACGCCAACGGCAAGGAAATCCGCCTGAAAGACATCTGGCCGAGCGACGAAGAAATCGACGCGGTGGTCAAGGCCTCGGTCAAGCCGGAGCAGTTTCGCAAGGTGTATATCCCGATGTTCGCGATCCACGAAGACACCGGCCCGAAAGTCGCGCCGCTGTATGAATGGCGCCCGCAAAGCACCTATATCCGCCGTCCGCCGTACTGGGAAGGCGCACTGGCCGGTGCACGTCCGCTCAAGGGCATGCGCCCGCTGGCGGTACTGCCGGACAACATCACCACCGACCACTTGTCGCCGTCCAACGCGATCATGCTCGACAGCGCCGCCGGCGAATACCTGGCGAAAATGGGCCTGCCGGAAGTCGACTTCAACTCCTACGCAACCCACCGTGGCGACCACTTGACCGCGCAGCGTGCGACGTTCGCCAACCCGAAACTGTTCAATGAAATGGTCGTCGAGAACGGCAAGGTCAAGCAGGGCTCCCTGGCGCGCATCGAGCCGGAAGGCAAGGTCACACGCATGTGGGAAGCCATCGAAACCTACATGGAACGCAAGCAACCGCTGATCATCATCGCCGGCGCCGACTACGGTCAGGGCTCGTCCCGCGACTGGGCGGCCAAGGGCGTACGCCTGGCGGGTGTGGAAGCGATCGCCGCCGAAGGGTTCGAACGTATCCACCGCACCAACCTGGTGGGCATGGGCGTGTTGCCGCTGGAGTTCCTGCCGGGCACCGACCGTCACACCCTGAAGATCGACGGCAGTGAAACCTATGACGTGGTCGGCGAACGCACCCCGCGTGCGCAGTTGACCCTGGTGATCAACCGCAAGAACGGCGAGCGTGTCGAAGTGCCGGTGACCTGCCGTCTGGACACCGCTGAAGAAGTGTCGATCTACGAGGCGGGCGGCGTGTTGCAACGTTTTGCCCAGGACTTCCTGGAATCGGCGGCGACCGCCTGAAGAGGATAACCATGGCACACGTACCGCAAATCAAGATCCCCGCCACCTACATGCGTGGCGGCACCAGCAAGGGTGTGTTTTTCAGCGTCCAGGACCTGCCCGTGTCGGCGCAGGTCCCGGGTGCCGCACGCGACGCTCTGCTGCTGCGGGTGATCGGCAGCCCCGATCCCTATGACAAACAGATCGACGGCATGGGCGGCGCGACGTCCAGCACCAGCAAAACCGTGATCCTCGCCAAAAGTACCCGCGCCGATCACGACGTGGACTACCTGTTCGGCCAGGTCTCCATCGACAAGCCGTTCGTCGATTGGAGCGGCAACTGCGGCAACCTGTCGGCGGCGGTGGGTTCCTTCGCCATCAGCGCGGGCCTGGTCGACCCGGCCCGCGTGCCGCGCAACGGCGTGGCCGTGGTGCGGATCTGGCAGGCCAACATCGGCAAGACCATCATCGCCCACGTACCGATCACTGACGGTGCGGTGCAGGAAACCGGCGACTTCGAGCTGGATGGCGTGACCTTCCCGGCCGCCGAAGTGCAGTTGGAATTCCTCGACCCGGCAGCGGAAGAAGAGGGCGGCGGTGGTTCGATGTTCCCCACCGGCAACCTGATCGACGACCTGGAGGTGCCGGGCATCGGCACCTTCAAGGCCACGCTGATCAACGCCGGCATCCCGACGATCTTCATCAACGCCGAAGACCTGGGCTACACCGGCACCGAGCTGCAGGGCGCGATCAACAGCGACCCCAAAGCCCTGGCGATGTTCGAGACCGTGCGGGCCTATGGCGCGTTGCGCATGGGCTTGATCAAGCACCTGGACGAAGCCGCCCAGCGCCAGCACACGCCGAAAATCGCGTTCGTGGCCAAGCCTGCGGATTACGTGGCGTCCAGCGGCAAGGCGATCAAGGCCGGCGATATCGACCTGCTGGTGCGTGCGCTGTCCATGGGCAAGCTGCACCACGCCATGATGGGCACCGCAGCGGTGGCGATTGGCACCGCCGCGGCGATTTCCGGGACCTTGGTCAACCTCGCAGCGGGCGGCGTCGAGCGTAATGCGGTGCGCTTCGGGCATCCGTCCGGCACCTTGCGTGTCGGCGCCGAAGCCACCCAAGTGAACGGCGAATGGGTGGTGAAGAAAGCCATCATGAGCCGCAGCGCGCGGGTGCTGATGGAAGGCTTTGTACGCGTCCCAGGCGACGCCTTCTAAAACCCAACACCAATCCCCTGTGGGAGGGGGCTTGCCCCCGATAGCGGTGTACCAGTCGACACATTCATTGACTGACCCACCGTCATCGGGAGCAAGCCCCCTCCCACAAGGGATCTCTATTCCAAGGCAGGCATCCAAGATCTGCCTCCAGTAACCGTAAGCCCGAGGACTGACCCCCACCCACTTTGGAGAACAGCCATGAGCGCCAACGTCGATCAGAACACCCGCCCCGATTACGACCAGGTCCTACAGGACATCGCTGACTATGTCCTCAACTACCGGATCGATTCGCCGGACGCACTCGACACCGCCCGCAATTGCCTGATGGACACCCTCGGTTGCGGCCTGCTGGCCCTGCGTTTCCCTGAATGCACCAAGCACCTGGGACCGCTGGTGGAGGGCACGGTGGTGCCGTGCGGAGCGCGGGTGCCGGGCACGTCGTTTCGGCTGGACCCGGTCAAGGCGGCCTGGGACATCGGCTGCATCGTGCGTTGGCTCGACTACAACGACACCTGGCTCGCTGCCGAATGGGGCCACCCTTCGGATAATCTCGGCGGCATCCTCGCCGTGGCCGATCACCTCTCGCAAAAACGCGTGGCCAATGGCGACGCGCCGCTGACCATGCGCGCAGTGCTGGACGCGATGATCATGGCCCACGAAATCCAGGGCGTGATTGCCTTGGAAAATTCCTTCAATCGTGTCGGCCTCGACCATGTGCTGCTGGTGAAAGTCGCCTCGACGGCGGTTGCTGCCAAGCTGATGGGGGCCAATCGCGATCAGTTGCTCTCGGCGCTGTCCCACGCCTTTGTCGATGGCCAGGCCTTGCGCACCTATCGGCATGCACCGAACGCCGGTTCGCGCAAATCCTGGGCGGCGGGGGATGCATCGAGTCGGGGCGTGCGCCTGGCGGATATCGCCCTGCGCGGCGAGATGGGCATTCCCGGCGTGTTGAGCGCGCCGCAGTGGGGCTTCTACGATGTGCTGTTCAGTCATACCAACAAGGACCTGGCGCTCAAACCCGAGGATAAGCGCAGGTTCAGCCTGTCCCAGCCTTACGGCACGTATGTGATGGAAAACGTGCTGTTCAAGATCAGCTTCCCCGCCGAGTTCCACGCGCAAACGGCCTGCGAAGCGGCGGTGACCCTGCACCCGCAGGTCAAGCATCGCCTGCACGAGATCGAACGCATCGAGATCACCACCCATGAGTCGGCGATTCGGATCATCTCCAAGGTCGGCCCACTGGCCAACGCCGCCGACCGCGACCATTGCCTGCAATACATGACTGCCGTGCCCCTGGCCTTCGGCAATCTGGTGGCCGAGGATTACGAGGATGAATTCCACGCCGCGCACCCGATCATCGATGAGCTGCGCGACAAGATGGTGATCATCGAAGACCCGCGCTACAGCCGCGAATATCTGGAGGCGGACAAGCGCTCCATCGCCAACGCGGTGCAGGTGTTCTTCAAGGACGGCTCCAGCACCGGGCAGGTCGCGGTGGAATACCCGATTGGCCATCGCCGGCGCCGGGCGGACGGCATTTCGCTGCTGGAAGACAAGTTCAGGGCCAACCTGGCCACGCGGTTTCCCGCCCAGCGCAGTGCCGAGATTTTTGCCTTGTGCAAGGATCAGGCGCGGCTTGAGGCGACGCCGGTCCATCAGTTTGTGGACAGATGGGTGATGTGACTGAAGGTGTGTCGACGCGTGACGCTGAGCGCTGGTTTTGAAGTCGACACACTTTGCTATTCATGCTTCCTACGTCTGAGGAACCGTTTTCAGATAAATGCCCAATCAGGTGGCCAGACGACTTGTTTTAGCAAGTCGTCTGGCAAGCAATCCTTATGAACACAACACCTGAATCTGAGAGGCACTCCATGACCAGCGTCAGCAATCGACAAGCCGCGTCCTACAACGCCAGCTATGAAATGTCCCCAAAGCCAGCGTCCACTCGGCACGAAGACAGTGCCCAGACACAGGACCATTCCGCCCGTCATTCGGACTCAGTGACGCCGCGCCCGCCTGTCACGGCAGAACAACGTGGGCAATTCTCGACACATGGCCGTTTGGTCAACCCGGCGTCATCCACGACTGGCGCTGACAGCGCTCGGCTTGCGCAGCTCTCTCAGCAGAACGCTCAACTGCGTGATGGGATTCAAAAGGTGATAGAACACTTCACCCCGATAATCACGCAGCTTCGACAGCAAGTGGCTGAGCTCACCCAAAAAGCCAATGGGGCGGGGAGCCCAGGAGAAAAAACCGCCGCGCTACCGGAACAAGGCGTCAGGGGGGCTGAGCACCGCGAGTCGCCTGATGAAGCCGCCGCTCCGGCAAAAAATGCACAGGCATCAGGCCATGAGGCACCTCATGACTTCCAGCAGGTGGTCGCTGAAAACAACCAGCTACGCGAGACTGTGGAGCGCCTGCAAACCCAGTTCACGACGGTGGTGACCCAGCTTCAAGAGCAAATACAGGCGTTGAGTCAAAAACTCGGCGGGGCGGGCGCCGCCGCCGATCAGGCACCTGCCAGCACCTCCGGCGCGGACGCCAGCAGCACTGCTTCCCCAAACCGTGCGGCGGACGAAGAACAGCAGGACGCCAGCCCGGCCCAATCCAATGAGGCAGCTTCGACCACAAACCGCAGCGTTGACGACCTGATGCGCGACAACCAACAACTTCACGCCCAGCTCCAACAAATGGTTACTCAATTCACCCAGGTGATTTCACAACTGAAACAGCAAATCGAACAATTGAGCGCCCAGGTCAAAGCCAAGACCGCCTGAGGTCTGCGATAGCCACCGGGTCAATATGGAAAAGGTCCGGCCTGCTCCATATTGACCGCCATCTGTTTGAGGCCTCATTCAAACCGCAGGGCTTACATGCTGCCCTCGACATCCTCCAGGCTGAACGTCTCGGTATGGTCGTCATAGGAGAAAATCTCTGCATAGCGACCCCACGCCACCACGCTTTCCAGGGTTTTCTCCACAAACGCTTCGGTCATCGAGTCTTCCAGCTCCTGTTCGAAGCGCAAGCGTGGTGCCCTGTGTCCGCTGCGCTCCAGGAGTACCTGGTGAATGCGCGCAGCCAACGGCACGTGCTGGATCAAGTGCTCGGCGAACAAGGTCTTGCGCTCCTGGGTGCCGTAGTCGGCGAACAGCTTGCCGGCTTCGGTCAGGGTGATGTCGGCGCCTTTGAGTTCGGCAAAGCCCAGATGCTCAAGCATCTCTGCGACCGGGAACAGGTCGTCCACTTCCAGCAAGCGCCGCTCGGCCACAGTGGGCAGGCCGGCGTGACCGTTGTAGGGTTCGGCGGCCAGGGTTTCGATCAGGCCGGCCATCAGGTTGGTGGACACTTCCGGCAGCAGGCTGCCCATTTTCAGTTCGGGTATGCCTCGGCTGGCATCGGCGCTGCGGCGGTCGGTCATCAAGGCGTAAATGTCATCGACCATTTGCCGGAAGGAAGGGTCCAGCCGATTGCGCGGGTGTGGGAACGGCACCTTGATTTCGGCCACCACCCGACCGGGGTTTGACGACAACACCAGGATGCGGTCGCACATCAGCACGGCTTCTTCGATGTTGTGCGTCACGATCAGGATCGACTTGATCGGCAGTTGTTTGCCGCTCCACAAATCCAGCAAGTCGGTGCGCAGGGTTTCGGCGGTGAGCACGTCCAGCGCCGAGAACGGTTCGTCCATCAGCAGCAGCGTCGGGTTGACCACCAGGCCGCGTGCGAAGCCAACGCGCTGGCGCATGCCGCCGGACAATTCGCGGGGGTAGGCGTTTTCAAAACCATCCAGGCCGATCAGGTCGATGGCCGCCAGGGCGCGCTTGCGGGCGGCCTTGCGTTCCACTTGCAAGGCTTGCAGGCCCGCTTCGACGTTTTCCAGCACGGTCAGCCAGGGAAACAGTGCAAAGGTCTGGAACACCATGGCCACGCCTTCGGCCGGGCCTGTCAGCGGTGCGCCCTGGTAGCGCACCTCGCCCGACGATGCCTGGATCAGCCCGGCGATAATGCGCAACAACGTGGATTTGCCGGAGCCGGAGCGGCCCAGCATGCCGACGATCTCTCCTTCGTGCAGGGTCAGATCCACACCGCTGAGGACTTGCAGTTCATCTTTGCCTTTGCCGAATACCCGGTTCACATTTTTCAGTGAGAAGATTTCCGGTGTGTCGGCGGTGTGTACGGTGCAGGTAGTCATCACAGCGAATCCCATCAATTCAAGCGAAGTTTGTTTTCAGCCATGGCGTACATCGGTCGCCAGACCGCGCGGTTGAAAGCCACTACAAAGATCGACATCACGACCACGCCCAGGGTGATTTTCGGGAAGTCGCCGGCTGCGGTGGTCTGCGCGATGTAGGCGCCCAACCCGTGGGCGACCACGTTGTCCTGTCCCCAGGACACATACTCGGACACGATGCTGGCGTTCCACGCGCCGCCCGAAGCGGTGATGGCGCCGGTGACGTAGTACGGGAAGATGCCCGGCAACATCACCTTGCGCCACCACAGCCAGCCGCGAATACGGAAGTTGGCGGCGGCTTCCTTATAGTCGTTGGGGAAGGCACTGGCGCCGGCGATCACGTTGAACAGGATGTACCACTGCGTGCCGAGTACGATCAGCGGGCTCAGCCAGATGTCCGGGTTCAGTTGGTAGTGCAGGATCACAATGACAAACACCGGAAACAGCAAGTTGGCCGGGAACGCTGCGAGGAACTGTGCCAGTGGCTGGATTTTTTCCGCCAGGCTTGGCCGCAGGCCGATCATCACGCCAAGCGGTACCCAGATCAGCGAAGCGATCAGGATCAGTCCCACCACCCGCAACAGGGTAATCAGGCCCAGCACCATCACATGCCCGACTTCGCCGAGGGTCACCTCGGTGCCGACATAACGCACGATGTGGTACAGCGCATAGGCGGTCAGCGCGGCGATGAGGGCGCCCCACACCCAGTCGATCACTTTGGACTTTGCCGCGCTGGCCGTGGGCATTGCCTTGAGCGTCCCGCGCGACAAGCTGAAGCGTCGGTTGCCCAGGCGGCTGATCGCGCGGGTGAAGGGGCGCAGGATGCGTTGGACCACGTGCGTGCGCTGGATCAGGTTCAGCACCCAGGACTGCGGGGCGCTGCCTTGCGAGGCGGTAGTTTCCATGCGGAACTTGTCGGCCCAGGCCACCAGCGGGCGAAACAGGAACTGGTCGTAGAGCAGGATCACCGCGATCATCACCAGAATCACATAGCCCACGGCATGCAGGTCTTTCTGGGCGATGGCCAGGGCCAGGTACGAACCCACGCCCGGCAAGGTGATGGTCTTGTCGCCGACCGTGATGGCTTCGGAAGCAACCACGAAAAACCAGCCACCGGACATGCTCATCATCATGTTCCACACCATGCCGGGCATGGCGAAGGGCACGTCGAGTTTCCAGAATTTCTGCCAGCCGGACAGCCGCAGGTTGGTGGACACTTCGACCAGGTCATGGGGCAGCATGCGCAATGACTGGTAGAAGCTGAACGTCATGTTCCAGGCCTGGCTGGTAAAGATCGCAAAGATCGCCGCGAACTCGGCACCGAGCACGCGTCCGGGAAACAGCAGCAGGAAGAACGTCACGGTAAACGAGATGTAGCCCAGCACCGGTACCGATTGCAGGATGTCGAGCACCGGTACCAGCAGTTTTTCGGCGCGCCGGCTTTTGGCCGCGAGGGTGCCGTACAGCAAGGTGAAGATCAGCGCCGCCGCCATCGCTGCGAGCATGCGCAGGGTCGTGCGCATCGCGTATTCCGGCAGGTTGGCCGGGTCCAGGGAAATGACGTCGCTTTGTAAGGTGGCGATGGGGGCCCAGGTTTCCCGGGCGGTGATGGAGAAGAACAGCAAAAAGCCGATCACCAGGGGCAGGGCGACCAGGTCCCAGCGATTGGGCATCAAGCGCATCGTGGACGCAGGGATATAGTGACGGAACACTTTGTTCATAGGCAGTCAGTCCTGCAGCGTTCAGGTTCAGAGTGGGCGTGATGGGCGTGGGCTTGTCTGTCGCACGAATCAACCGCGGCTAAGGGCGGTTGTGTTTTTGCGAGTGTTGGGCATCAAGGCGATGCAGGAGGAATTGTACGTTTCAGAATGTTACAAGGTCATAAATTTGCTGTCAGTTTCCTGTACGAACCGCGGTCAGCACATTGGCGTTCCAACCGCGGTCCGGCCGTTACTCAAAACGCAGGATGACCCGGCGGTTGTGCTTGCTCTTCTTTTCGATCTTCTCGCAGAACACCCGGCCGATTTCCTCGGTATTGATCACATGGGTGCCGCCGCACGGCTGGATATCGATCCCGCCAATTTCAATCACCCGCACCGCGCCCTGGATCACCGGCGGCGCCACCGCCTGGGTGCGGGTGATCTGCAGCAGGGTGGCGTACTCCGACGCGGGCATCGACAGGGTTTTCACCTGATGGGCCTGTTCGATCAGCGCATTGAGGTCGCGGGTGAGGCTGTCCTTGTCCAGGGTCATTTCCGGCAAATCGAAGTCCAGGCGGCCCTTGTCGGCACTGATGCTGCAGCCGGTGACCGGCGCGTCGATGAGCGAGCACAGCAGGTGCAGGCAGGTGTGCATTTTCATGTGTTGGTAGCGCCGTTCCCAGTCGAGGCTGGCGTCCACCTGGACCCCGGCGATCAACTGCTCGGGGCAGTGCTCCACCTGGTGCCAGATGATCGAGCGCAGCAGCGGGTCGCGCACCGTGCCGGTCACCTCGACCCGCGTGCCGTCCGCCAGGATGAAATGGCCGGTGTCGCCCGGTTGCCCGCCGCCGGTGGGGTAGAACAGCGTGTGTTCGAGGGCGATACCCTGTTCGCTGACGGCAATCACCCGTGCGCTGAAGGCGTTCTGGTAGGGCGCGCTGTCATACAGCGCCAGGGTTTCCATGGTGTGCACGGACATGTTCAACCTCCGACAATCAATGGGCTGGCTTGCAGCAGGTGGCGCACCATTGCGCTCAAGCCAGGAGGGGAAAGTAGGGTGATTTCAAATTCCGGGCCGCACACCTTGAGGTTCAGCGGCAGGCGCGGCAGATGGTTGCCCGACTCGACGCGGTGCAGGCGAAATTGCAGGTGGTGACGCTCTTTCACCGTGGGTTCGAGCATCAGCTCGGGCAACGGGTGGAAGTCGGCGTCCAGCACGGTGACCTTGTGGTTGATGTTGACCTCGCCGACCACGTGCAAGCGCTCATTCAGGGCGAAGGCGCCGAGGTAGTTGCTGTGGTCCGATTCGTCGTTTTTCTGCAACTGGATCTGGTTCACCACCTTGACCTTGGTGCCGGCCGGCACATCCTGGGTGATCACGCAGGATGGGCTGATGAACACGTTGTCGCCGATCAGCACATAGCCCAGCACGCGGGCGCCGGAGCCGACTTCGACGTTGTTGCCCAGGCGCGGGTGGCGCTTGCCGTCGGGGTTGTTGGCAATGCCCCGGGCGCCCAGGGTCACGCCGCACAGGATGTAGCAGTCGTTGCCGATCTCGCAGGTTTCGCCGATCACCGTGCCGTAGCCGTGGTCGAGCACGAAGCGTCGACCGATGCGCGCCGCCGGGTGGATCTCGGCCCCGGAGAGCACCTTGCCCTGGTTGCTCAGCTTGAGGGCAATGCGTGAAAACACACCGTTGGGCTGGTCGGGGAAATGCCACACCCGGTGCGCGAGCCGGTAATACAGCACCGCCTTGAACGAGGCGTAGGACTCCAGGATCAACTCGCCACGTCCGCGGGACGCCGGGTCGCGATACGCGTAGGCGATCAGGTCCTCGGCCACCGCTTGGGCCGCGCCCTGGATCAGTGGCGCCAGGTGCGGTTCCAACTGCTTCATCTGCGTGGGCGTCAGGGTCTTGATGAGGTGGGTGAGTAACTCATCGTGCAACAGTTGCATGTCGATAAAGCCGCCCATGGAGGCACCCCCGCATTCTGGTTGGTTGGAAAACCGGTTATTCGAAACTGGGCAGGTAGCTGTCGGCACTGTCGTAGACCATGGTCAATACCACCGTTTCGGGCGGCAGTTCGGGGGCGAGCCTGGCGATCGCTACCATGTTGGCGGCGGAGGACAGGCCCAGGCTGATGGCGTCGGTGCGCATGATGCGTTTGATCATGTCGATGCATTCCTGGTGCGAGACCTTGAGCATGCCGTCGATCACTTCCAGGTTGAGGATGCTCGGGATCAGGCCGATCGACAGCCCCTGGATATGGTGCGGTGCGTGCTGGTTGTTCAGCAGGTCGCATTCTTCCGGCTCCACGCCCATCACGCGGATGGCCGGCCAGGCGGTCTTCAGGGTTTCACCGATGCCGGTGATATGCCCGCCGGTACCGATGCCGCTGACGAAATAGTCCACGTGGCGATCACCGAACGCGCGGATGATTTCCCGTGCGGTGGTGTCGCGATGGGTTTGCGGGTTGGCGCCGTTGCGTTGCTGGTTGAGCATCACGTAGCTGGGGTTTTCCAGTTGCAGCTCCATGCACTTTTCGCCGTGGGAATTGTTGCCCAGGCGGCTGTCCGACAGCACCACCTTGGCCCCATACAGGCGCAGCAGCTTCTGTTTTTCGGGGCTGTAGTTGTCGGGGATCACCAGCACCACCTTGTAGCCCAGCACGTTGCCGGCCATGACCAGGCCGATGCCGGTATTGCCGCCGCTGGGTTCGATGATGGTTTGCCCTGAGTCACGGATCAGCACGCCACGGCGCTCGGCGTCGAGGATCATGCCCAGGGCGATGCGCGCCTTGTGGCTGCCGCCGGGGTTGAGGGATTCGAGCTTGGCGTAGACCTCGATGCCGAGGTCTTCGGAAAACTGCCCCAGGCGTACGATCGGCGTGTGGCCGATGGCATCGAGGATTGAGTTATGCAGCATCAGGTAGGAACCCATGGCCGGTGATCAGTACAAAGGCATGTCGGGTTCGACGTCGCGAACCCAATGTTTCATGCCGCCTTGCAGGACTTTGGTGTTGGCGAAGCCCGCTGCCAGCAAGGTGCTGGCGGCTTGCTCGGCGCGGGTGCCGGCGTAGCAGATCAGGTAGTGGGTGTTATCCCGACTGAGGCTGTCGAGGTGCCCATCCAGTTCGGCCAGGGGGATATGCACCACACCGGGCAATTTGCACACTTCCAGTTCGCTGGCATCGCGCACGTCCAGCAGCACATCGGCGCTGCTGTGGTGTTCGAGCACCTGCTTGAGCACGCGCGGCTTGATGTAGCGCTCTTCGGCCAGGGAGGGTTGGCGCGGTACCGCGTCCGCGCACGCGGCGGGTGCCTGGATTTCACTGTGACGCCGCTCGGAGCAGCACGGGCAGTCGGCGCGGCGCTTGAAGCGGATCTCGCTGAACTTCATCGCCAGCGCATCGAAGCGCATCAAGCGGCCGGACAGGGGCTCGCCGATGCCGATCAACAGCTTGATGGCCTCGGTGGCCTGGATCATCCCGACCACGCCGGGCAGCACGCCGATCACGCCGCCGGCGCTGCAATTGGGCGCCAGCTCGGCGGGCGGCGCCTTGGGAAACAGGCAGCGGTAGCACGGCCCGCCTTTGTAGTTGAGCACGCTGATCTGGCCGTCGAAACGGTAGATGGCGCCGTACACCAAGGGTTTGCCCAGTTGCACGCAGGCGTCGTTGACCAGGTAGCGGGTGTCGAAATTGTCGGTGCCGTCGATCACTAGGTCATAGGCGCCCACCAGTTCCAGGGCGTTGTCGGCGTTGAGGGCGGTGTCGTGGGCGTTGATCTGAATATGGCGGTTCAGATCCTGCAGACGCTGCTTGGCGGACGCCACTTTCGGCATACCGAGGGTGCTGTTGCCGTGGACGATCTGGCGTTGCAGGTTGCTGCTTTCCACCACGTCGAAATCCACCAGGCCCAGGGTGCCGATACCGGCCGCGGCGAGGTAGAGGCTGATGGGCGAACCCAGGCCGCCGGTGCCGATGATCAGCACCTTGGCTTTCTTGAGGTTCAACTGGCCTTCGCGGCCGACGCCGGGCAGGGTGATGTGGCGTACGTAGCGCTGTACTTCTTCATTGCTCAGGGTGTCGACGTCCATGCCGCCGGAAGTGGCGAGCAGCACTTCGATCCTGGCCTCTTCCGGCAATCGGTCATCGGCGTCGATCAGCGCTTCCTCGGCGGTGAACAGGAAGTGTTCCTTGAGCTGGTTGTTCTGCTCGTGAAACAGATGCTCGCGCAACTGCGGGTGGAGGCTGCAGAGGTTTTCAATGACTTCGCGCAATGTCGATCCGGCGCCCTTGAGGGTCGACTCCGGCAGCTTGGCCACGCGAACCAGAATGTCGGGGAAAGAGACAGCGTTCATGGACAACTCCGTGTGCAGGTCGTTGAAGGGTTTAAGGGCGAAATGCTTGCCATCCCAGGCAAACAGCTTGGAACCCAGGGCCTGGCCCTGGCGAACGTCTACCACCAGGTAACTGACGGGGTAGATCGGTTCGCCCATGAACAGCGCCTTGTCCTGGTCTTCGTCGCTGAAATAGGCACCGACGTCCGGGTGGGAGTGATAGATCACCACCACCGGGTTGTCGCTGCGAAACGCCTTGCTCAGCAGCAGGGTGTCGGCCACCGAAAACGTGTAGCCGTTGGCCGCACTGCGCGTGTACATCTCGGGGTTCTTGCGGTGCAGCTCGTTCTGGATATTGCTGCCCAGGTACACGCTGCCGTCGGCGAAGACGAAACCACAGCATTCCTCGGGGTAGCTGCGGCTGGCGTGGGCGTAGATCTGTTCCAGGGCTTCTGGGCGGAGGACGTCCATGTTTCTCTCGCGTTGCTGTGTGAGGGCCGGGAGGATCAATTTTTTTTGGCCAGGAGTTTTTCAACGGGCAACTTGGTGATCGCGAAGCCCGCCAGCAGGATGGCCGAGTACAGCATCAGGTCGCGGGAAATCGCCACGCCTTCGTACCAGGCACCGATGATCACCGCGAAGACCGGGAAAATGATGAATACGAAGGACAGGATGATCGGGCTCAGGCGCTTGAGCAGCATGAAGTACACGATGAAGCCGCCCACCGACGCCACCAGCCCCAGGTAGAACAGGGCGCCCCATGAGCGCAGGGTGATGGCTTCGAAGGTCGGCGTTTCAAACCATAACCCGGCGACGAACAGCATCAGCCCGGCAATGCCGATGGGCAGGGTGTTGTAGGTGATCACGCTGATGGCGCTGCCTTTCTGCTTGGTGATCACGTAGCACAAGGCGTGCATGATCGCCGCGCTCAGAATCGCCAGGACCCCGAAGAACTCCGCGTGGTCCAGGTGCAGGCCCTGGCTCTTGATGATCATGTAAAGGCTGCCGAAACCGATGCCGATGCCGACCACCTGGGAGAAATAGATGCGCTCGCGCAGGAACAGCGCGGAAAAGATCAGGATAAACACCGGCATGCAGCTAAACAGCAGCGCGGTCAGGCCGGACGACACATGCATCTCGCCATAGTTGAGCAGGTAGTAGGGAACGCTGAAGTAGGACAGGGTCACAAACACGAAGAACCAGCGGCTCTCGCGAGGAAACAGGATCGGCTCGCGGCGCACCATGGCGAAACACAGGAACAGCGGGAAGGCGATCAGGAAGCGCAGGCCGGCGGACGTCAGCGGCGGCACGCTCTCCACCGCGATCTTGATCCCCAGCCAGGTGGTGCCCCAGCTCAGGCACACGATCAAAAACATCACGCTGGTGACCAGGCCGGCCAACCACTGTTTTTGGGTTTTTGTTTTGGCGCTGTTTTCGAGAACGGCGGACATTGGCATCGTTTATTGCTTCCCTGAGCCGGAATTGAACTCTATATTGAGCTGGTAATGAGTCGTAAAATTCGGCGATTGAACCCGTAAAAGCACACTATTAGGGCTAAAGATGACTGTCAAAACAAATATTGACATGGTGTCAATTATGCGTGAGGGGTTGTCCAACGGACAGGGCGTCAAGTACAAGCGCCTGTCCGATGTCATGGAGCGAGGCATCCTCGAAGGCTTGATTGAGCCCGGACGAAAACTGCCGCCCCATCGGGTACTTTCCGACAATCTGGGGGTCACCATCGGCACCATCAGCCGGGCCTACGGTGAGTTGGAACGCCTGGGGTTGGTGGTGGCACGGGTGGGGGACGGCACGTTCGTGCGTAAGCGTGGGATGGAGCGTCAGCGCGACGAAGGCTTTCGCAACTTCAGCGATGAGCCACGCCAGTACTTCGACATGAGTCGCAACATGCATATCCCCGGGCAGGAAACCACCTTCCTGGCCCAGAGTTTCCAGACCCTGTCCACCAACGCCAAATTTCTCCAGGACATCAGCGCCTACACCCCGGACGCCGGCCTGCCGCGTTACCGCGATGCGGGCGCGCAGTGGCTGGTGCAGCGCGATTTCCATCCGATTCCCGAGCAGGTCATCTGCGTCAACGGCGGGCAGCATGGCTTGCTCTGCGCGATGATGGCGTTGCTGCGGGCCGGCGATACGGTGGTCACCGAGCAACTGACGTACCCCGGCCTGATCACGGCTGCGCGGATGCTCGGCATCCGCTTGATCGGCCTGGAGATGGATGAAGAAGGTGTGTTGCCTAGCGCGCTGGATGAGGTGTGTCGCAATCACCGGATTTCGGCGTTGTACTGCACCCCGACGATCCAGAACCCGACCACCGCGGTGTTATCGGTGGCGCGTCGTGAAGCGCTGGTGAAAGTGTGCCGGGAACATAATCTGCTGATTCTTGAGGACGAAGCCCACGGTGTATTGGTGGAAGACCGACCGCCGCCGCTGAGTCATTTCGCCCCCGAACGTACGATTCTGATCAGCAGCTTGAGCAAGGCGGTGTCCGCCGGGCTGCGCGTAGGCTACGTGCATGCGCCGCCGGCATTGGTCAGCCGGATCTCTGCGGCCCTGCGTTCCACCTGCTGGATGGCGACGCCGGTGACCCTGGAGTTGGCCACCCAATGGATCGAAAACGGTACGGCGGAATACCTGTTGCATCAGCAGATCAACGAGATCAGCCGACGCAAAGCGCTGGTACAGGATTTGTTGGACGGCCTGGCGTATCGCACCCACTTGAACAGCCCGCATTTCTGGATCGAAGTGCCGGAGCCATGGCGCGCCTCGGAAATCGAGGCGGAACTCAAGCAGAACAATTACCTGATCGCCACCGCCGAGGCCTTTGCCGTAGGGCAGACAGCGGTGCCGCAGTTTATCCGGGCGAGTATCTGCAACACCTCGGGGGATGATCAGTTATTGCGGGCGGGCTTTGATGCGCTGGCGACGGCGTTGGGGCAGGGTGGCGGACGGTTTCACCTGTAGGTGGAGGTGGCGAGTCAGCTAGAGCCACAGCCGGCCGGCTCACCAGAAGGTTATTTGAACCGCCGTTCCACACCTTTCTCCACCAGGATCTTCGCCGAAATCTCTTCCACCGAAAAATGCGTGGAATTGATGTGTGCAATGTTCTCGCGACGGAACAGATTTTCCACTTCGCGCACTTCAAACTCGCACTGGGCATAGCTGGAGTAGCGGCTATTGGGTTTGCGCTCGTTGCGGATCGCGGTGAGGCGGTCCGGGTCGATGGTCAGGCCGAACAGCTTGTGCGAGTGAGCACGCAGGGCGGTCGGCAGGGTCAGGTGCTCCATGTCGTCTTCGGTCAGCGGGTAGTTGGCCGCGCGGATGCCGAATTGCATGGCCATGTATAGACAGGTCGGGGTCTTGCCGCAGCGCGACACGCCCACCAGGATGATGTCGGCCTTGTCGTAGTAGTGGGTGCGGGCCCCATCGTCGTTGTCGAGGGCGAAGTTCACCGCTTCGATACGCTCCATATAGTTGGAGTTGTGCCCAATGGAATGGGACTTTCCGACCGAATAAGAGGAGTGTTCACTCAGCTCCTGTTCCAGCGGCGCCAGGAAGCTCGAGAAAATGTCGATCATGAAACCATTCGAAGTAGCGAGGATCTCACGGATGTCTTGATTGACGATGGTGTCGAAAATGATCGGTCGGAAGCCGTCTTTTTCAGCGGCCAGATTGATTTGTTGTACCATAGCCCGCGCTTTATCCGCGTTGTCGATATAGGGGCGCGTGAATTTGGCGAAAGTAACGTTTTCGAACTGCGCGAGCAGGCTTTGGCCCAGGGTTTCGGCTGTAATGCCGGTTCCATCGGAAATAAAGAAAGCAGATCGTTTCATTTGAGCCCTGGGCCTTAAGCTGATGGCGAATCTTGGATATGATAGGCGCGATTTTGCCGTCCCTCAGTGGGCCGCATTCTCACTTATTTTCCAGGTCCAGGCCACAAGCGCTGGCGAATGCTCCTACTGAGCAGCCGGCGTCCTGAGCTTTTCCAATACAGAAAGTGGAGAGATCACCTTGGTAGAGTACGTAGTTTCCCTCGATAAGCTCGGCGTCCATGATGTGGAGCACGTAGGGGGCAAGAACGCATCCCTCGGCGAGATGATCAGTAATCTTGCAGGCGCTGGTGTCTCGGTGCCAGGTGGTTTTGCCACCACCGCCCAGGCTTACCGTGATTTTCTCGAGCTGAGCGGCCTCAACGCTCAGATCCACGCCGCGCTGGACGCTCTGGACGTCGACGACGTCAACGCCCTGGCCAAGACCGGCGCCCAGATCCGTCAGTGGATCATGGAAGCCGAGTTCCCCGAGAAACTCAACGAAGAAATCCGTACCGCGTTCGCCACGCTGTCGGCCGGTAACCCGGACATGGCTGTCGCCGTGCGCTCCTCGGCCACCGCCGAAGACTTGCCCGACGCCTCCTTCGCGGGCCAGCAGGAAACCTTCCTCAACATCCGCGGCGTGGAAAACGTGATCCGCGCGGCCAAGGAAGTGTTCGCCTCGCTGTTCAACGACCGCGCCATTTCCTACCGCGTACACCAGGGTTTCGATCACAAGCTGGTGGCTTTGTCTGCCGGTGTGCAGCGCATGGTGCGTTCGGAAACCGGTACCGCTGGCGTGATGT
The DNA here is from genome assembly GCF_046605395.1 of Pseudomonas sp. MPB23. Lineage (NCBI taxonomy): Bacteria > Pseudomonadati > Pseudomonadota > Gammaproteobacteria > Pseudomonadales > Pseudomonadaceae > Pseudomonas > Pseudomonas sp. MPB23. The sequence continues at coordinate 2,614,748 of NZ_CP176771.1, forward strand.
TCACCCTGGACACCGAGTCGGGCTTCCGTGACGTGGTGTTCATCACCGGCGCCTACGGTCTCGGCGAAACCGTCGTACAAGGCGCGGTCAACCCGGACGAATTCTACGTACACAAGGGCACCCTCGAAGCGGGTCGCCCGGCCATCCTGCGCCGCAACCTGGGCAGCAAGGCCATCAAGATGATCTACGGCGACGAGGCCAAGGCCGGTCGTTCGGTCAAGACCGTTGAAGTCGACAAGGCCGAGCGCGCGCGCTTCTGCCTGAGCGACGCGGAAGTCAGCGAGCTGGCCAAACAAGCGATGATCATCGAGAAGCACTACAAGTGCCCGATGGACATCGAGTGGGCCAAGGACGGTGACGACGGCAAGCTGTACATCGTGCAGGCGCGTCCGGAAACCGTGAAGAGCCGCACTTCGGCCAACGTCATGGAACGCTACCTGCTCAAGGAAACCGGCACCGTGCTGGTGGAAGGGCGTGCCATCGGCCAGCGCATCGGCGCCGGCAAGGTACGCATCATCAAGGACGTGTCCGAGATGGACAAGGTCCAGCCAGGTGACGTACTGGTCTCCGACATGACCGATCCGGATTGGGAACCGGTGATGAAGCGCGCCAGCGCCATCGTCACCAACCGTGGCGGGCGTACCTGCCACGCGGCGATTATCGCCCGTGAACTGGGGATTCCTGCGGTAGTCGGTTGCGGCAACGCCACCCAACTGCTCAAGGATGGCCAGGGCGTGACCGTATCCTGCGCCGAAGGCGATACCGGTTTTATCTTCGAAGGCGAGTTGGGCTTCGACATCAAGCAAAACTCCATCGACGCCATGCCGGACCTGCCGTTCAAGATCATGATGAACGTCGGTAACCCGGATCGCGCGTTCGACTTCGCGCAGTTGCCGAATGCCGGCGTGGGCCTGGCCCGCCTGGAATTCATCATCAACCGCATGATCGGCGTGCACCCCAAGGCTCTGCTGAATTACGACGGTCTGCCGCAGGACATCAAGGACAGCGTCGACAAGCGTATCGCCGGCTACAACGACCCGGTGGGCTTCTACGTCGAGAAGCTGGTGGAAGGCATCAGCACCCTGGCGGCGGCGTTCTACCCGAAAAAGGTCATCGTGCGCCTGTCGGACTTCAAGTCCAACGAATACGCCAACCTGATCGGCGGCAAGCTCTACGAGCCGGAAGAAGAAAACCCGATGCTGGGTTTCCGTGGCGCCTCGCGTTATATCAGCGAAGCCTTCCGTGACTGCTTCGAACTCGAATGCCGCGCGCTGAAACGTGTGCGCAACGAGATGGGGTTGACCAACGTCGAGATCATGGTGCCGTTCGTGCGCACCCTGGGTGAAGCGAGCCAAGTGGTCGACCTGCTGGCTGAAAACGGCCTGTCCCGTGGCGAAAACGGCCTGCGCGTCATCATGATGTGCGAACTGCCGTCCAACGCCATCCTGGCCGAAGAGTTCCTGGAGTTCTTCGACGGCTTCTCCATCGGCTCCAACGACCTGACCCAGCTGACCCTGGGCCTGGACCGCGACTCCGGGATCATCGCTCACCTGTTCGACGAGCGTAACCCTGCGGTCAAGAAGCTGCTGGCCAACGCCATCCAGGCATGCAACAAGGCCGGCAAGTACATCGGTATCTGCGGCCAAGGCCCTTCCGATCACCCGGACCTGGCCAAATGGCTGATGGAACAGGGCATCGAAAGCGTCTCGTTGAACCCTGACTCCGTGCTGGAAACCTGGTTCTTCCTGGCGGAAGGCCAAGCGTCCGCCTAAGCACGACCTGTCAAAAAGTGCCGGTCACCCGTAACGGATGACCGGCATTCTTATCTGTGCAGGGCGGAACTCCTTCCGGACGCCGCCCTTTTTTGTGCAAGAGCATTATGCAAAGCAGCAGCAACCTGTTTCCCGTCGCCCTGATCAGCGCTGAACGTCGTGGCGACCTGAGTGAAGATGTGTACCGCCTCAAACCCGGTAACAGCCCGGACGGCACCGTCGAGCTGGCACTTACCCGTTTGGGCCTGGCCGATGCCCCGCAAAGCCGGGGTGTGCCAGTCATTTTGTTGCATGGCAGTTTCTCCAATCGACGGTTCTGGTATTCGCCCAAGGGCATCGGCCTGGGGGCTTACCTGGCGCGCCAAGGGTTCGATGTCTGGATCCCGGAAACGCGTGGGCATGGCCTGTCCAAGCGCAATCACGACTACGCCAGAAATCGCGTCGCCGACTACGCCCGCTACGATTTGCCGGCCATCGGTGCGTTCGTGCGTGAGCAAAGCGCGCAGATTCCCCATTGGATCGGTCATTCCCTGGGCGGCACCACCTTGGCGGCAGCCTTGGGTGGCAAGCACCTTGGCCCACCCGCAGTGGCCTCCGTTGCGCTGTTTGGTTGCCAGGTCAGCCGCACCCACTGGCCATTGAAAATCCCACCGGTGGAGTGGGCTGGCCGATTGCTCTTGAAACGTTTCGGCCAAGTATCCGGCGCGCGGTTCAAGCGCGGCCCGGAGGACGAACCGGCAGGCGTGATGATTGAAGCCATGCGCTGGAACGGCTTGTTCGGTCGCTTCGGCGAGGGCAAGCAGGATTGGTGGAAGGGCCTGGCGGAAGTCGACCTGCCGCTGTTGGCAGTCAGCGCCGCGGGAGATCAGCAGGACCCCGACTGGGCGTGCCGCAAGCTGTTCGAGCAAGTCGGTTCCGAGCACCGCCAGTATCTCTGCCTGGGACGCCAGCAAGGCTTTACCGGCGATTTCGGGCACGTAGAAATGTTGGTCAGCAAAGCCGCGCAGGCTGAAGTGTGGCCACTGGTGGCGCGATGGTTGAAAGATCCACTGACACCTTTGCCGGGCGTACCGGTCGAAAGAGCGGTCACCATTTGACGCAGCGCTCTACCAAGGGCGTTTCGCTCGCGGATGGTTGCGGCTAAGATATGACGCGTTAAACGCTCCTGGTCATATTCAGTCGTGCAGCGGCTATTGCGTTGCGGCGAAACGGATGGGATGTTTCGCACCTGCCTTGGCCGGCGCTTCTTTCGAAAGACACCTCTTTGACGGAAAGGAATTATTCAATGAATCATTACGTGACTCCCGATCTGTGCGATGCCTACCCGGATCTGGTGCAGGTGGTCGAGCCGATGTTCAGTAATTTCGGCGGCCGAGACTCCTTTGGTGGCGAGATCGTCACCATCAAATGCTTCGAAGATAACTCCCTGGTCAAGGAACAGGCTGACCAGCCGGGGGCCGGCAAGGTGCTGGTGGTCGACGGTGGCGGTTCCCTGCGTCGCGCCCTGCTGGGTGACATGATCGCCGAGAAAGCCGCGAGAAACGGTTGGGAAGGGCTGGTGATCTATGGCTGCATCCGTGATGTCGACGTGATTGCCCAGACCGATCTGGGGGTGCAGGCCCTGGCCAGCCACCCCATGAAGACCGACAAGCGTGGTATTGGTGACCTCAACGTGGCAGTCACCTTTGCCGGCGTGACGTTTCGCCCAGGTGAATATATCTATGCCGACAATAACGGCGTGATTGTCTCGCCAAGCCCGCTGAAAATGCCTGAATAAACCGCAATAGCCACAGGGGTAGGGATGTTCGAGGAAGACAACGCGCAGTGGGGGCTGGTACATGCCCTCGTGCTGGATGGTAAAGGCGGTGCGCGTTCGATTGCCCGGACTGAGCTCGATGATTTGCAACTGCAGCCTCAGGAAAGCCTGTGGCTGCATTGGGATCGCAGCCATCCGCAAACCCAGACATGGCTGCGCAAAGCCAGCGGTTTGAGCGAATTCGCCTGTGACTTGTTGCTGGAGGAGAACACCCGTCCGCGTCTGTTGCCATTGCCGGACTCCGAGTTGCTGCTGTTCCTGCGTGGCGTCAACCTCAACCCGGGGGCCGAGCCCGAAGACATGGTCTCGGTGCGTATCTTTGCCGCTGCCAGCCGTGTGATTTCCCTGCGTTTGCGACCGTTGCGCGCCACCGATGAACTGTTGGTGCAACTGGCAGATGGCAAAGGGCCAAAAACCGCCTCGGAACTCATCCTGTATATGGCGCAGTACCTGACCCTAAAGGTGCAGGATCTGGTCACGGACCTATCTGAAATCGTCGATGCCGAGGAAGAAAAACTTGATACCGACGAACGGTATACGCCCGAGCATGGCAGCATTTTGCAGATCCGTCGCCGAGCGGCCGGACTCAAACGTTTTCTGGCGCCGCAGCGGGATATTTTCGGCCAGCTCACGCGGATCAAATTGGCGTGGTTCTGTGACGACGATGCCGACTACTGGAACGAATTGAACAACAGCCTGACCCGCTACCTGGAAGAGCTCGAATTGACCCGGGAGCGCGTGGGGCTTGTGCTTGAGGCCGAAGATCGACGCCTGAGCGTGCGCATGAACCGCACCATGTACCGCTTCGGGATCATCACCGGGATTTTCCTGCCGATGAGCTTTCTGACCGGTTTGCTGGGGATCAACGTGGGGGGCATACCATTCTCTGCCAGCCCTTATGGATTCGTGATTGCGTGTCTGTTGATGGTGTCGGTTGCTCTCGGGCAATGGTGGCTATTTCGACGATTGCGCTGGGTTTGAGCTGAATATGGCCTGAACGTAGGAAGGGTTCTATGTGACCCCAGGAATTTTACCCTCGTCTTTTAAAACACTTGCGAGAGGTCTATATGCACGATCCGTTCGAACAGTCTTTACGTGACATGCTCAATGCCTCGCCATCCAACCGTGACGACGATGCCTGCCTGGGTCGCGTGTTGAAAACCGCCAACCGTCAGGTAGGGGCGGGTGATCTGTTCGGTCTGCTCGGCCGGTGGCTGCCAGCGTTGATGATGGCCCTGAACAATGGTTCGGCCCACGTATCGCCGGTTTCCCGCCGTAAATCTCTTGCTCGCACTGCTGATAAGGCTGATTGAATATGGAACTTGATCTCTGGACCCAGAGCCTGGTCACCGCGATGACCGCATTGTGGACCAAGGTGGCGAATTTCATTCCCAACCTGTTTGGGGCGCTGGTCCTGGTATTGCTGGGTTTTGTCGTGGCCAAGCTGCTCGACACCCTGCTGTCAAAATTGCTCGCCAAACTCGGTCTGGACCGTTTGATGGCAGGCACCGGCCTGACCAAACTGCTCGGCCGCGCCGGGCTGCAAGTGCCTATCTCCACGTTGATCGGCAAGATCGTCTATTGGTTTGTTTTACTGATTTTTCTGGTTTCTGCGGCTCAATCCCTTGGACTTGAGCGAGTTTCAGCTACGCTCGACATGCTGGCGCTGTATTTGCCGAAGGTTTTCGGCGGCGCACTGGTGCTTCTCGTCGGCGTTTTGCTTGCGCAATTGGCCAACGGGTTGGTACGCGGGGCCGCTGAAGGGGTCGGTCTGGACTACGCGGCAGGCCTGGGGCGAATCGCCCAGGGGCTGGTGATCATCATCAGTATTTCCGTCGCGATCAGCCAGTTGGAGGTCAAGACTGACCTGCTCAACCATGTGATTGTGATTGTTTTGATTACCGTTGGTCTGGCCGTTGCGCTGGCCATGGGTCTGGGAAGTCGGGAAATTGCCGGTCAGATTCTGGCGGGAATCTATGTGCGTGAGTTGTATCAGGTAGGGCAGCACGTGCGTGTGGGCGAGGTCGAAGGGCAAATCGAGGAGATCGGTACGGTCAAGACAACTGTGCTGACCGATGACGGTGACTTGGTGTCGCTGTCCAATCGGATTCTCCTGGAGCAGCAGGTCAGTAGCCGCTAACCCGGCAAACCCTGCTAATGTACGCCGCCGCGAGCCTGGGTGACCGGGCTTTGGCGGACATTGACCTGACTGTCGGCACGACTTGTTTTGAATAAAGCCCAAACGCTGTCCACGCGCTATGACCCCCGTGAGCTCTCTGATGAGGAGTTGGTCGCGCGCGCGCACACGGAGCTGTTTCACGTCACTCGCGCGTACGAAGAATTGATGCGCAGATATCAACGCACTCTGTTCAACGTTTGTTCAAGGTATTTAGGGAACGATAGAGATGCGGATGATGTCTGTCAGGAAGTGATGCTCAAGGTGTTGTATGGCCTGAAGAACTTTGAGGGTAAATCGAAGTTCAAGACCTGGCTCTACAGCATCACGTACAACGAGTGCATCACGCAGTATCGGAAGGAACGGCGAAAGCGTCGCTTGATGGACGCCTTGAGTCTGGACCCCCTTGAGGAAGCGTCTGAAGAAAAGGCGCCGACACCCGAGGAGAAGGGCGGACTCGATCGCTGGCTGGTGCATGTGAACCCGATTGACCGGGAAATTCTGGTGCTACGTTTTGTCGCAGAGCTGGAGTTTCAGGAAATCGCTGACATCATGCATATGGGTTTGAGTGCTACAAAAATGCGTTACAAACGTGCTCTAGATAAATTGCGTGAGAAATTTGCGGGCGAGACTGAAACTTAGTGCGTGGCAAATATCTCTTACGTGTAGGCAAGTTCTGTTAGACTTGTCGCCGAGTTGTCCCCCGGTTTGTGGGACTGCTTTACAATCACCAGATGGGGATTTAACGGATGAAACTGAAAAACACCTTGGGCTTGGCCATTGGTTCTCTTATTGCCGCTACTTCTTTCGGCGTTCTGGCACAAGGCCAAGGCGCAGTTGAAGGCGAGCTGTTCTACAAGAAGCAATGGAACGATAGCGTCAAGCACATCGAACCTGGCTTCAACCCTGGCGCTCGCATTGGTTACTTCCTGACCGACGACCTGTCGTTGAACCTGTCGTACGACAAAACCAACCACACCCGTTCGGAAGACGGTACTGGTAACCAGAAGATCAAGGGTGACACTGGCAGCCTGACTGCTCAGTACCACTTCGGTCAGGCTGGCGTTGATAGCCTGCGTCCATACGTAGAAGGCGGTTTCGGCCACCAGAGCCGTACCAACGTTCAAGCTGATGGCCACAGCGGTCGCGATCAGTCGACCCTGGCTATCGCTGGCGCTGGCGTGAAGTACTACTTCACCAACAACCTGTACGCTCGTGCTGGTGTTGAAGCTGACTACGCACTCGACAACGGCAAGTGGGACTACTCCGCACTGGTTGGCCTGGGCGTGAACTTCGGCGGTAACGCTGGCGCAGTTGCTCCAGCTCCTACCCCAGCACCAGCTCCAGAGCCAACTCCAGAGCCAGAAGCTCCGGTTGCTCAGGTTGTTCGTGTTGAGCTGGACGTTAAGTTCGACTTCGACAAGGCCGTTGTTAAGCCTAACAGCTACGGCGACGTGAAAAACCTGGCCGACTTCATGAAGCAGTACCCAGCTACCCACGTAGAAGTGGCTGGTCACACTGACTCCGTAGGTCCAGACGCTTACAACCAGAAGCTGTCCCAGCGTCGTGCTGACGCTGTCAAGCAAGTCCTGGTTAAAGACGGCGTAGCACCTAACCGCGTTACTTCGGTAGGTTACGGCGAATCCCGCCCAGTTGCTGACAACGCAACTGAAGCTGGTCGTGCTGTTAACCGTCGCGTAGAAGCGTCGGTTGAAGCTCAAGCTCAGTAATTACTGAGTTGTCTAGTCCTGAAATAGGTTTACACCTATTTCAGTCTCAAAACGCCCGGTGCACTGCATCGGGCGTTTTGTATTTCAGGGATAAGTGCGGCCGCTCCCGATTGTAGATTTGCACCGACTCATCCACCATTTTCACTGCATCCGCCAGGTCTTTGGGACGATGCAGCAAAAACTCAGTCTTCAAAATCCCATTTATCCTCTCCGCCATCGCGTTCTGATAGCAATCATAGCCGTCAGTCATTGAGCACCTGATTCCATGCCGGGTATGCATCCGTTGGTATAAATCGGAGCAATACTGGGCTCCGCGATCTGAATGATGGATGAGCGGTTGATTGGATTTTCGCTGACTAACAGCCTTCTGCAGTGCCCTGACCACCGACTCCGTATGCAGGCTGCCGTGCACATGATGACCCACGATTTTGCGTGAGTACGCGTCTGTTATCAGGCTGACGTAAGCGACACTTTCCCGCGTTGGGAGATAGGTAATGTCTGCGACCCAAACCTGCTCAGGTCTGCTGGCTACAACTTGTTCCGGGCCAGCTTTGAGTAGGTTGGGGTGACGGCGGAAGCGATGATGGCTATGCGTGGTTTTATGATAAGCACGTTTGCGAGGGACTAGCTCTCGCGCCTCTCGCAAGATGGAAAACAGGCGGTCTCGACCGACACGTAGCGTCGCTGCGGCTTCAGTTACCATCAGGTGGTGCAGTTTGCGCGTCCCAAGCCTCGGCTGGCGGCGACGCTTTTCCAGAACGAATTCCACTGCCTGCTGGTCTTGGCAAACTCTCGCGTCAAAGGCTCGGTTGCGCTTGTAATACGCTTGGCGCGAAATGCCCATAAACAGGCAAGCCCTGGTAATGCTCAGGTCTTGGATTTGCCCTTGCGAGAGGACTTGCCGGGTCGCTTTTTTACGATGGACACACCGTAATCATTTTTCAAGACGTTCACGACAGCTTCAAAGAACTGGGCCTTCTGATTGCTCAGCGCCAACTGTTCTTCAAGCTCTTTGATCCGCTGTTCGGGTGTCAGCGGGAGGTTGGGGTCGGTCATCGGCCTGCTCCGCAGCGCTCGGATTGAGGCGCCTTGGCTCCAGTCCTGTCGGCCATGCTTGCGTAACCAAACCAGTACCGTGGACCGGCCTTGAATGCCAAAGCGCCGTTGAGCCTCTTTATAACTCAACTCGCCTTTTTCGACTTGATCTACGACTGACAATTTAAAAGCTAGCGTGTAATCGCGCTGGCTCCGCCTTTTTCCCGTATCCATTGAATCCTCCTGAAGATCGGTCAGAAGGTGTAAACCTTATTCAGGACGGGACAAGTGGTAGAAAAAAGCCCGGCTCAGGCCGGGCTTTTTTTCGCCTGCAATTTGGCTCAGGCGCTGGCCGCCGATTCGATATAAGCCACCTGTGCAGCGGCGGCAACACGGCCGATCACCAGGATCGACGGACTCTTCAAGGCAAATGTCTGCGCATCCTCATACATCCGCGACAGCTCGCTGCGGCATTCGCGCTGCTGGGGCAATGAGGCATTCTCGATCATCGCCACAGGCATATCCGCCGCCATTCCACCCTCCAGCAGTTGCTGGCGAATCTCTTCCAGTTTCGCGACGCCCATGTACACCACCAGTGTCGTACCGCCCTCGGCCAGCGCACGCCAATTAAGGCTGCTGTCATCCTGGGTATGGGCCGTGATCAGGGTCACGCCGCGGCTGACACCGCGCAAGGTCAATGGCACCGCGCAGTTGGTCGCGCCCGCCAGCCCCGCGGTGATGCCGTTGACCAGTTCGACCTCCACCCCTCGCTCGCGCAACCATGTGGCCTCTTCACCACCCCGTCCGAAAATGCACGGGTCGCCGCCTTTGAGGCGTACCACACACTTGCCTTGGCGCGCATAACGCAACATCAGGCGGTGGATAAAGTCCTGCGGGGTCGAACGACAGCCACCGCGTTTACCCACGGTGATCACGCGCGCGTCGCTGCAGTGTTCCAGCACCGCCGGGTTGACCAGGTCATCGATCAGCACCACATCGGCTTCGTTCATTGCCCGTACCGCCTTGAGGGTCAACAGCTCCGGGTCGCCGGGACCTGCGCCCACCAGCCAGACTTTTGCGTTCATAGGTTTTCCCTCGTGTGGAGATGACATCAGCTATGGAAGAGTGAATATAAGAGCAGCAGATTGAGCAGCAGCGAGAGCAACGCCAAGGTGCGCCAGACCTTCAACGGCTCGCGCTCCAGCAATGGCCTGGGGCGGACACTCAGTTCCCGCCGGTCGGCCTGTTCCAGCACCAATAACCATTCTTCGGCGGTTTCATAGCGTTGTGCCGGCTGGGCGGCCACGGCCCGTTCCAGGCTGAGGGGCAACCAATCCGGCAGGTCGGGGCGATAGCGGCTGGCGCTGACGGGCTGGGCGAACCTGGGCCGTTGGAAGGCTTCGATTTCACCGTAGGGATAGTGCCCGGTCAGCAGGTAATACAAGGTGACGCCGACGCTATATAAATCCTGTTGGGCTGTAGGACTGTCGCCGTTGAAGGCCTCGGGTGCGATGAAGGTCGGGGTGCCGGGTAATGCATGAGCGCGGTCTTCGGAGAGGCCTGGGCAGTACGCCAGGCCGAAATCCAGCACGCGCAGTTCGCCGTCGTCCCCCAGCAGCAGGTTTTCCGGCTTGATATCGCGGTGCAGTATCTGCCGTCGATGCAATAGGCCTACCGCCCGCAGCAAGCGCTCGGCCACAGACTGCCATTGCGCGAGGGGAAGGGGCCCCTGTTGCTCGAACAGCTCGGCCAGGGTCTGACCGGAATATTCGCGCATCACATAGTACAAGTGCTGACGCCCACTGGCCGCGTGCACCTCAGGAAATGCGCGCCCAGCCACGCGGCGTAAGAACCACTCCTCGGACAACAATGCCTGGCCGGCGTCGTTGTCATCGTCGCGGCTCGCCGGCAGGGTTTTCAGCAGCCAGGGTTGCTGTTGGGCATCGCGTACCCGGTACAGCAACGACTGTCGGCTTTGCGCCAGCACGGTTTCCACCTGCCAGCCCTCGAAGTGTTGCCCGGCTTTCAAAGGCGGCGGCAATGGCCATTGCTGCAATTGCACCAGTGCATCGCCGAGGGTGGCCGCGCCGAGTGCGTCGACGCGTACCAGTAGGGCGCTGGCATTGTCCTGGCTGCCCGCCAGGTGTGCGGCATTCACCAGGGTGTTGACCGCCAGATCCAGGTCCGATTGTTCCCGCAGGATGGCGCGGATGCTGTGATCGCCCAATGTGGCCCACACACCATCGCTGAGCAGCAAGAAGCACTCGCCTTCACGCAGTTGGCCATCGAGAAAATCCAGCACCAAGTGCTGATCCAGGCCAAGCGCACGCTTGAGCACATGCTGCATGCCCGGTTGCTCCCACACGTGATCTTCGCTGATGCGCTGCAACTCGCCGTCCAGCCAGCGATACGCTCGGCAATCGCCGACGTGGGCCAGGGTGAAGCGTTGGCCGCGAAACACCAGGGCACTGAGGGTGGTCAGCAATGGCTGGCCTCCGCCGTTGGCCTGCAGCCAGCGATTCTGCGCCAGCAGCAAGCGCTCCAGCGCCTGCGCCACGCCCCAGGTCTGCGGCGTGGCGTAGTAGTCCAGGACCAGGGCCTGTAAGGTCGAGCGCGCGGCCAGGCCGCCATCGGCGCATTGGCTCACGCCGTCGGCCATGGCGCACAGGTAGCCTTTGCTCGCGGCCAGTTCCGCCACCGGGGTGACCACGCGCAAGGCATCCTGGTTTTCTGCCCGTGGTCCGATGGCGCTGGCCTGGGCGACGCTCAGTCGCAGGCTCATCAGACGCGTGCAGCGGTCACGGCGGCCGAACCCCAGGTGGTTCTCCAGCGACGCTTGACGCCATGCAGGCCGAACCAGGCCAGCACGCCCAGGCTGGCGAACAACCACAGGGCCATCTGATAGCTGCCGGTGCTTTGTTTGATCGCGCCCATGCCGGCCGCCAAGGCAAAGCCACCGATACCGCCCGCCATGCCGATCAGGCCGGTCATTACGCCGATTTCGCGCCGGAAACGTTGGGGTACCAGTTGGAACACCGCGCCATTACCGGCGCCCAGGCCAAGCATGGTGCAGACGAACAGGGCCAGTGCCGCGTAGGAACTGGGCAGGTTGAACCCCACCGCCGCAATGCAGATCGCCGCCACACTGTACATGCCCAGCAGGGTACGGATCCCGCCGAAACGGTCGGCCAGGGCACCGCCCAGCGGACGCATCAGGCTGCCGCCGAACACGCAGGCGGCGGTGTAGTAACCGGCGGTCACCGGGCTGAGGCCGTACTGGTCGTTGAAGTAGCCGGGCAGGGCGCTGGCCAGGCCGATAAAACCGCCGAAGGTCACGCTGTAGAAAAACATGAACCACCAGCTGTCGCGGTCGCCCAGGGCCTTGAAGTAGTCGGCCATGGATTTGGCTTTCGGCCGCTCCGGGGCATTGCGGGCCAGCCAGGCGAAGATGATCAGGGTCAGTATCAGTGGAATCAACGCAAAGCCGAATACGTTGCTCCAACCAAACGCGGCGGCCAGTACAGGGGCCAGCAAGGCCGCGAACACGGTGCCCGAGTTGCCCGCACCAGCGATGCCCATGGCCTTGCCCTGGTGCTCGGCCGGGTACCACTGGGAGGCCAGCGGCAGCGCCACCGCAAAGGAGGCGCCGGCCATGCCAAGGAACAGTCCGAGCAGCAATGCTTGCTCGTAACTGTGGATCCCCAGTTTCCAGGCACCGAACAGTGCGGCGATCACGATCACTTGACCGATCAGCCCGGCGGTCTTGGGCGACAACTTGTCGGCCAGCATGCCCATCAGGAAGCGCAGCACTGCGCCCGCCAGGATTGGCGTCGCGACCACCAGGCCGCGTTGCTGGGTGGTCAGGTGCAGGTCGGCAGCAATCTGCACCGCCAGTGGGCCCAGGAGGTACCAGACCATGAAGCTCAGGTCGAAATACAGGAACGCGGCAAACAGGGTCGGGGTGTGCCCGGATTTCCAGAAGCTTGATTTCATCACGCACCTCAACGGTTGGGAGTCTTGTAAAAAGGCTTGGTGATGGAACAGCCGTCTAGGGCCGCCCCACCGACCCCACGCAGGGGGCCAAAAACGAAAAAACGCCGCCACCGGGTTCGCGAGGGCAAACCGGGTGTGCGACGTCTTTGTCGTGGAGGGGCAACCGTCGTTGGTTACCTGTAATGATTCTTTAGCAAGAGCTGAGCCAAATCAGCCGAGCAGCTCACTCATGGCGATAATCTGCTCCGCCACCTGGATCAGTTTCTGCTGGCGGCTCATGGCCTGACGGCGCATCAGGGTGTAGGCCTCTTCCTCATTACAGGCCTTCATTTTCATCAACATGCCTTTGGCCAACTCGATGCGCTTGCGCTCGGCCAACTGCTGATCGCGGGCCTGAAGCTGGGCGCGCAAGGCCTGGTCGCTCTCGAAACGGGCCATGGCCACGTCGAGAATCGGCTGCAGACGCTGGGCCTGGATGCCTTCGACTATATAGGCACTGACGCCTGACTTGATCGCCTGGCGCATGACGTTCGGGTCGTGCTCATCGGTAAACATCACGATGGGGCGCGGCTGGTCGCGGCTGACCAGCACCACCTGTTCCATCACATCGCGGCCCGGTGACTCGGTATCGATCAGGATTACATCTGGGCGCACCGTTTCGACGCGCGCGGGCAGGTCGATGATCAGGCCGGACTCATCGATGACCTCAAAACCGGCCTCGATCAATGCCGCCCTGAGGCGGCCGACCTTGCGCGGGGTGTCGTTGATCAACAGGATTCGCAGCATAGGGGGCTCCTGTCAGCGCAAGGCTTGGCGGCTGGAGTGATCAGCCATGGCATGCAGGCGGAAGCTGCGCGCGTAGCCGCCGGGATCCGAGCCGTTCCAGATCTTGCCGTCGATCAACTGGCTGCTGCGCATGTCCTGGGCGTTACTGCTGATGCCCAGCGCGTCGGCCGCCTGGCGATAGAGCGCCAGTTGTTGCACCTGGCGCGCGACGCCCAGGTAGTCGGGATCTTCACGCAGCAGGCCCCAGCGCCGAAACTGGGTCATGAACCACATGCCGTCGGAGAGGTAGGGCAGGTTCACGTCGCCACCGGCAAAAAAACGCAGGGCGTGGGGGTCCTGCCACTGGTTACCCAGGCCGTCGTCATAGATTCCCAGCAGACGCGGTTCGATACAGTCGAGCGGAGCATCGAGGTACTCGCGACCGCTGAGTAATTGCGCGGTCGAGCGCCGGTTTTCGATGTTCTGCTCGATAAAACGACTGGCCTCCAGAAGTGCCATTACCAACACGCGGGCGGTGTTGGGGTATTGGTCGACGAACGCCTGAGTGCAGCCGAGTACCTTTTCCGGGTGGTCCGGCCAGATCGCCTGAGTGGTCGCCAGGGTAAAGCCCTGGTTTTGCTTTACGGCGCTGGCTGACCAGGGTTCGCCGACGCAAAAACCGTCGATACGTCCGGCCTGCAGATGCGCGACCATTTGCGGTGGCGGGACCACGACGCTTTCCACGTCCTGTAAAGGATGAATGCCTTGGCTCGCCAGCCAGTAATACAACCACATGGCGTGAGTGCCTGTGGGAAAGGTCTGGGCGAAGGTCAGTTTTGTTCGGCTTTGGTGCACGTGGCGGTCCAGTGCTTCAGGAGTGACCACCCCTTGCTGCTGCAGGGCGCGGGACAGGTTGATGCTCTGGCCGTTCTGGTTCAGTCCCATCAACACGGCCATATCGGTGGGCACCACGCCGCCGATGCCCAGGTGCACGGCATAGATCAGTCCATACAGGCTGTGGGCGGCATCCAGTTCGCCGCTGACCAGTTTGTCCCGCAGGTTGGCCCATGAGGACTGACGCTTGAGGTTCAGGGTCAGGCCGTAGGGTTGAGCGAAACCCTGGGTGGCGGCCACCACCAGCGAGGCGCAATCACTCAAGGCCATGAAGCCCAGGTCGAGACTGCTCTTTTCCGGGGCATCACTGCCGTTGACCCACGCCAGCGGGTCGTTCATCGGGCTGTTGCCATCCGAATCGTTCATCAACACCTACCTTTTCTATCAAAAAAAAGCGCCGTTCCCTCAGATGGCGATGCAGGCCATTGCAGGTAACGACGCCTTTGTCCGTAAGCACGCTCCGCCGTTGGTGCGTGCTTTGATACAGAGTCCATAGCAAGGCACATGCCACGGGGCGACAGTCGCGGCCCGCCGTCAACTTTCCATCAAGATTGAAACGGGGCTGCCTTTCAGTATGGCCGCTTCTCCATGCCAGGCCGTCCAGGAAGCCCCACGGTGTACGCTGAATTTCCCGTAACGATGCCCCGTCTCTGGCTTTGCCGCTGGCTGCTGTTTGCCGCGCTGATGCTGGGGAATGTGCATGCCCAGGGCGAACCCTACCAGGCACAGGACGACAGCCTGCATACGGTGCTTACCGCGCTGTCGGTGCCGCTTGGAATACCCATCGTTGTCAGCCGCGCGGTGGCCCGCAAGCGTCTCAGCGCAGTGCTGGATTTCGATGCGCCGCAACGCACCCTGGACGCGCTGATGCTGCAGCAAGGGCTGATCGGGTACAACGACGGGCAAGTGCTCTACCTCTATGACGCGAGCGAGGCAAAAGGCTCGGCGGTCGCCTTGCGGCATATTTCCGTCGACCGGCTGCGGGTCCTCATGCGCCGCTCGGGGCTCGATGAGTCGCGCTACCCCCTGCGCGAAAGTGGCGCGCGGACATTCTATGTGTCTGGCCCACCGAACTATGTCGACCAGGTGCTGCGCCTGGCCCAACTGATGGATCGGCAACGGGCTGACTTGCGTGTCGGCGCGCAGGCCTTTGGCGTGGTTCAGGTGCTCAACACGCCTGTTGCGGATCACCAGTACGACACGCGGGATGGGCCGGTCAGGGTACCTGGGATGGCATCCATCATCGAAACCCTGCTCGCCAGCGAGCATAAAGGCCTGCTGGCCGACAAGAGCCTGGGTGTGATCGCCTACCCCGATACCAACAGCCTGCTGATCAAGGGCAAGCCGGCGCAGGTGAGTTTCATCCAGAAACTGGTGGCGGAGCTGGACCTGCCCAAGCGATCTATCGAGGTTTCGTTGTGGTGGGTGGACGTGCACCGTGACGAGTTGAAGAAGCTCGGCTTGGGTGGTGACAAGGAGGCGGCGACCACCCGCGTCATGGAACCGCTGGACGATCAACGATTGATGGCGCACATCACCGCACTGGAGCGCCGACGACGAGCGAGCGTGGTCACCTTGCCGGTGATT
The DNA here is from genome assembly GCF_046605395.1 of Pseudomonas sp. MPB23. Classification (NCBI taxonomy): domain Bacteria; kingdom Pseudomonadati; phylum Pseudomonadota; class Gammaproteobacteria; order Pseudomonadales; family Pseudomonadaceae; genus Pseudomonas; species Pseudomonas sp. MPB23. The sequence continues at coordinate 2,630,516 of NZ_CP176771.1, forward strand.
CTCACCCAGGAGAATGTGCCGGCGGTGTTCCAGGATAACCACACCTTCTACCTGCCGCCCCTCGGTAACGAACGGGGCGACTGGAGGCCGGTGCGTTATGGCACTCAGGTCAGCGTGCTGCCGCGTTTTACCGAGGCCAACCAGATCGAGCTGCGCCTGGATGTCGAGGATGGTCGTCAGATGAGTGACGCGGGGTCGGGCAATACACCCTCGGCGGTCGGGCGGGTGGGGGTTGGCAGTGTTGTTCGTATATCGCAGGGCCAGCGTTTATGGCTGGGAGCGTTTGCGCGAGATACCGGGGAGCCAAGGCGTTCGGTTCAAGTGCGCCTGTTTGTCATTCAGGCGCGGGCCGCGGGGGGCGAGCCAAAGGTTTTAGCCAGTGGCGTCGGACCTGTGCCCTTGACTGCGGCGCAATACGAGCGTGTAGAGCGTGCGTTTGTACGTCCAGGTCGTGATATCTCACCGTGAATAAGGCGTTACTCCATGCATCTGGAAATTCTTCTACAGGAACAATTGGTCAGTCGCAGGCGCCTGGCGGCTTTTGCACCGGGAAAGGTGCTGCCGTTGGCGCCCGACGTTATCCACTGTGTGGAGGTGCGGGTTAATGGCCAATTGCTCGCCCTGGGCGAACTGGTGCAACTGGAGGATCGGTTGGGGGTTGAATTGTACGAAGTGTATTCGGAGTGGGCGCCTGGTGGGTCCGGATAGGGAAACATCCTACGGGGAAGCTCCGTAAGTCTATGTGAGTATAGGTTTTTTCCTAACGTGAGGCCTGGGACAGGTTTTTATAGTCGTGCCATGGGCGCATGAGCCAATACTGGAAATAAGGACTTCAATGTCAGTAGTCGGATGCCGAGGTATGTATGGCTGTCGAGGGTAATGAACTGACGACGGCTGCTCTGGTTTTTGCGCGCTGGACCCTGCATGGCGATGGTCGCCTCACGGGTGAGGGGGCGGATGTTCAGTTGCCGCCCAAGGAGTGGCATGTGTTGCGGCTCTTGCTGGTTTCCGGCGGGGCGTTGATGACCAAGGATCGCTTATTGGAGCAGGCATGGCCCCAGGGGGAGGTCGCCGAGGAATCGCTGACACGTTGCATCTACTCGCTGCGCAAACACCTTGGCGCGGACAAGGGCTTTATCAAGACGATCTATGGTCGAGGCTACCGTTTCACCTGCCCGGTGACGGCGCAAGGGCAAACGGAGCATGTGTGTTCGGCTTGCGGCCGGGTCAGCCATGGGTAAGTGCTGGCACATGGGTTTGTTGTTGGGCGTACTGGTGGGGGGCAATCAGGCGTTCGCCTATTGCTGGGAGGAAACGGCCAGCCGCTATGACATCGAGCCTGAATTGCTGCAAGCCATCGCCGATGTGGAGTCGGGTTATCGTGCGGACGCGATCAATCATGCCAACCGCAATGGCACCCGGGATATCGGCTTGATGCAGATCAACAGCATCCACTTGCCCCGTCTGCTCAAACAAGGCATTACCGAGGAGCGGCTGTTGAGCGAGCCGTGCCTGTCGGTGGAGGTGGGGGCTTCGATTCTCGCGGAATTCATCCAGCGCTTTGGCTACAACTGGACGGCGGTCGGTTCATATAACGTGGGGGCGGGCCCCGGGCCGGAGCGCGAGGCGTTACGTCGACGCTACGCGGAAAAAATCTGGACGCGTTACGAGGCCCTGGTCATGCAGCGCCACTGACGTTTGGACGGCGCGCCTCGCGTGCACCCCGTCACCCCGGCTATAATCACTGCCACCTTTCGCCGCCATCCGAGTCTAGCCCGCCCATGTATACCCTGGCCCGCCAGCTGTTGTTCAAACTCTCCCCGGAAACCTCCCACGACCTGTCCCTGGACTTGATCGGTGCCGGCGGCCGTCTGGGGCTCAATGGCCTGGTATGCAAGGCGCCGGCGAAAATGCCGGTATCGGTGATGGGGCTGGAGTTCCCCAACCCGGTCGGGCTGGCGGCTGGCCTGGACAAGAACGGCGCGGCCATCGATGGCTTTGCGCAACTGGGGTTCGGGTTTGTCGAAATCGGCACCGTGACCCCGCGTCCGCAGCCGGGCAATCCCAAGCCCCGCATCTTCCGTCTGCCGGAGGCTGAGGCGATCATCAATCGCATGGGCTTCAACAACCTGGGCGTCGATCATTTGTTGTCGCGGGTTCAGGCGGCGAAATACAAAGGGATTCTGGGCATTAACATCGGCAAGAACTTCGATACCCCGGTGGAGCGCGCTGTCGATGACTACCTGATCTGCCTGGACAAAGTCTATGCCTACGCCAGCTACGTCACCGTCAACGTCAGCTCGCCCAACACCCCGGGCCTGCGCAGTCTGCAGTTCGGCGACTCCCTCAAGCAACTGCTCGAAGCCTTGCGCCAACGCCAGGAAGACCTGGCCGTGCGCCATGGCAAGCGCGTGCCGTTGGCGATCAAGATTGCCCCGGACATGACGGATGAAGAAACCGTGCTGGTGGCTCAGGCCTTGGTGGAGTCGGGCATGGACGCGGTGATTGCCACCAACACCACCCTCAGCCGTGTCGGCGTCGAAGGCCTGGCACATGGTGATGAGACCGGCGGCCTATCGGGGGCTCCGGTGCGTGAGAAGAGTACCCATATCGTCAAGGTGCTGGCCGCCGAGTTGGCGGGGCGCTTGCCGATCATTGCGGTGGGCGGCATCACCGAAGGCAAGCATGCGGCCGAGAAGATCGCCGCCGGTGCGAGTCTGGTGCAGTTGTACTCCGGCTTTATCTATAAGGGCCCTGAGCTGATTCGCGAGTCAGTGGACGCGATCATGGCGCTGCCAAGGAAGGCCTGATTCGCCGCCAATAAAAAGGGCTCCTCAAAAGGAGCCCCTGGGCCGAAGCCCGCCGCCTGGATAGGGCGTGCGTGGTTAAGTTTTTACTGATATTCGTGATGGTGTCGGAATTGAATGCCCTTGATTAGCCGACCGCGTGAAGTTCGTTGAGTCTGTGGATGCCCGCAGTGCCTGTCATACCGTCCCAATTGTCGCCTCGTCCTTCTCGCCAGCCGTTGATCCAGGCTTGGCGTACCGACGGTAGAGTAAATGGGCAAAGCTCACGGGATTTGCCATGAACGCCGTATTGATATCCGCGTAAAAATGCTCTTTCCAACGGATCACGCTTAAGTCTTCTCATAGGGTGTTTCCCTCACTTGTTGACTGTCTTGATATCCTTCGGTCTCGTCTGAGGCCGGGCAGAGTTTTTCTGCCGTTGGTGTGGCCCGCTGCCGGCGTGGCGAGCCAATGTGCCAGCGTCGTTGTGGCGCTGGCCTGTGTTGAGTTCTAACCAATAGGTCACATGGATTCAATGATCGTTTTGTCATAAGCACGTAACGATAACGATGCTATAGCCATAAGCTGGGGTGGCTTTTCGCCCCTTTTATGGGGCAAAGCCAGCTATGATGTGCCTTACGAAGAGAATGGGCTTAATCCTTGGGTGAGAAAGCCCGCCCGTTGTGGTCGGTTATTATTCGACGAAGGGTCTGAATATTTCTTTTTGTTGCGACAATTATCTCTCTGCCCCGTCAATCAAGGCCTGAAGGCCCGCCAGACGGAGTGGGACGGCACATTCGTGCCACGCGAGTACTCTTCAAGAAAAGTGCTTGATTGAAAACCGAGCCGGCGATGCGTCGCCCGTTCATTTATTGCTGAAAAGCCTGGAATGCCCCATGTCGGACCGTTTTGAACTCTTCCTCACCTGCCCCAAGGGCCTTGAAGGCCTGCTGATCGAGGAAGCCGTCGGGCTTGGCCTTGAGGAAGCTCGCGAGCACACCTCGGCCGTGCGCGGCATGGCCGACATGGAAACCGCCTACCGTCTGTGCCTCTGGTCGCGCCTGGCCAACCGGGTGTTGCTGGTACTCAAGCGCTTCCCGATGAAGGACGCCGAAGATCTCTACCACGGTGTGCTGGATATCGACTGGGCCGACCACATGGTGTCCGACGGTACCCTGGCCGTGGAGTTCAGCGGTCACGGCTCGGGTATCGACAACACCCACTTCGGCGCGCTGAAGGTCAAGGATGCGATCGTCGACAAGCTGCGCACCCCGACCGGCGAGCGTCCGTCCATCGACAAGATCAACCCGGACCTGCGCATCCACCTGCGCCTGGACCGTGGCGAAGCCATCCTGTCCCTCGACCTGTCCGGCCACAGCCTGCACCAGCGCGGTTACCGTTTGCAGCAGGGCGCCGCACCGTTGAAGGAAAACCTCGCGGCAGCGATCCTGATTCGTGCCGGCTGGCCGCGTATCGCTGCCGAAGGCGGCGCGCTGACCGACCCGATGTGCGGCGTGGGCACCTTCCTGGTGGAAGGCGCGATGATCGCTGCCGACATGGCGCCGAACCTGAATCGCGAACTCTGGGGCTTCACCACCTGGCTCGGTCACGTCCCGGCGCTGTGGAAGAAGCTTCATACCGAAGCCAGCGAGCGTGCCGCCATCGGCATGAACAAGCCGCCGTTGTGGATTCGTGGCTACGAAGCCGACCCGCGGCTGATCCAGCCTGCACGCAACAACATCGAGCGCGCCGGTCTCAGCCATTGGATCAAGGTGTACCAGGGTGAAGTCGGCACATTCGAGCCGCGCCCGGACCAGAACCAGAAAGGTCTGGTGATCTGCAACCCACCCTATGGCGAGCGTCTGGGTGACGAAGCCAGCCTGTTGTACCTCTACCAGAACCTCGGCGAGCGTCTGCGCCAGGCGTGCATGGGCTGGGAGGCGGCGGTGTTCACCGGCGCGCCGGACCTGGGCAAGCGCATGGGCATTCGCAGTCACAAGCAGTATTCGTTCTGGAACGGTGCCTTGCCGTGCAAATTGCTGCTGATCAAAGTCAACCCGGATCAGTTCGTCACCGGCGAGCGCCGCACCCCCGAACAGCGCCAGGCCGAACGTGAACAAGCCGCTTACGATCAGGCCCCGGCCGAACCACAAGAACGCCAGTACAACAAGAACGGCAACCCGATCAAGCCGGCCCCGGCCCCCGTAGTCGAACAGGCGCGACTGAGCGAAGGCGGGCAGATGTTTGCCAATCGTCTGCAGAAGAACCTCAAGCAACTGGGCAAGTGGGCCAAGCGTGAAGGCGTGGATTGCTACCGTGTGTACGATGCCGACATGCCGGAATACTCCATGGCCATCGACCTGTATCACGACTGGGTCCACGTCCAGGAATACGCCGCACCCAAATCCATCGACCCGGAAAAAGCCTCGGCACGTATGTTCGACGCTTTGGCGGCCATTCCCCAGGCGCTGAACATCGACAAGAGCCGCGTGGTGGTCAAGCGGCGCGAGCGTCAGAGCGGCACCAAGCAGTACGAGCGCCAGAGCGCCCAGGGCAAGTTCACCGAGGTCAGCGAAGGTGGCGTGAAATTGCTGGTCAACCTCACCGACTACCTCGACACCGGCCTGTTCCTCGATCACCGGCCGATGCGCATGCGTATCCAGAAAGAGGCGGCCGGCAAGCGTTTCCTCAATCTGTATTGCTACACCGCCACCGCCAGTGTGCACGCAGCCAAGGGCGGCGCGCGCACCACCACCAGTGTCGACCTGTCCAAGACTTACCTGGACTGGGCGCGCCGCAACTTCTCCCTCAACGGTTTCTCCGACAAGAACCGCCTGGAGCAAGGTGATGTGATGGCGTGGCTGGAAGCCAGTCGCGATGAGTTCGACCTGATCTTCATCGACCCGCCGACCTTCTCCAACTCCAAGCGCATGGAAGGGATCTTCGACGTGCAGCGCGACCACGTGCAGTTGCTCGACCTCGCCATGGCGCGCCTGGCACCGGGCGGCGTGCTGTACTTCTCGAACAACTTCCGCAAGTTCGTGCTCGAGGACAACCTCAGCGAACGCTATGCGGTCGAGGAGATCAGCGACAAGACCCTCGACCCGGATTTTGCGCGTAATGCCAAGATCCACCGCGCCTGGAAAATCACCGCGCGCTGATGGTTGCTTCCCCTGTAGGAGCGAGCTCGCTCCTACAACTTTTTTACGCTGGTCAAACCCTGGGCCGATAGCTATAAGTAAGGCCTAGCCAAAGTGACACCCCCGCACGCTGGCGTTGTGAGTGTTGCCTATGCCGTTACAAGCCGTTCGCCCGAAAATCCTAGGTTTTATCAGTGAGCAGGCGTCGGCTTGGCTGGTGGCAGTGGTGGTGGTGCTGGCCGGTTGCGCCCTGACGACGATCGTCGCCTGGGCGGCCTCCGACCTCTATCAACAGCAGGTGCGCCAGCGCTTTCAGTTGCTGGTCAGCGAACGTTATGCCCGCCTGCAGGAGCGCTTCGAAGATCAGGAACAACGCCTGAACGGCCTGCGGCGTTTCTTCGTCAACTCTGACGACGTGTCCCGTGAAGAATTCGACGGTTTCGCCCAACCCTTGTTGTTGCGCGCCCGCGCCTACTCGTGGGCGCCCCGGGTGTTTCGTGAGCAACGCCAGCAATTTGAACAGGAGGTGTCCCGTCAGATCGGCAGGCCCTATGTTATCCGTGAGTTGAATTCGGCAGGCGAACTGGTGCCTGCGGTTGAACGCGATGAATACGTGCCCGTGCTTTACAGCCAGACCCAAAGCCTGCTGGGCGTGCCGCTGGGGTTCGATCTGCTGGCCCAACCGCTGCGGCGCTCGACCCTCGAGCGTGCGCATAGGAGCGGCAAGCTGGCGGTGTCCCAGCCGATGCAACTGGTGGGGGTCGAGCCAGCTTACGCCACCGGGGTATTACTGGTCGCGCCCGTAGTCCCCCTGTCCACTGCCGAGTCGTCCTCGAATGAGCCCTACGGCTATGTGATGGCGGTGATCAGCATGCGCCAACTGGTGGCCGATGGTTTGCCCAGGCCGGACTTGGACAATCTGGTGATGCAGATCGTCGACACCTCCGACCTGCAACAGCGTGTGCTCTTCGAGTCCAATAATGTCGTGGCCGACAGTGGCCTCGTCAGCGTTCGCCGCCTGAGCCTGGGTGACCATGTGTACGCCCTGAGCCTGCGTCCGAGCCTGGTGTTCGAACAGTCCAACCATTCCTCGCTCGCCACGATCCTGCCCATGGGCGGGTTGCTCAGCCTACTGCTCAGTGCCTTGCTCTACGTGCTGGTGAGCCAGCGTCAGCGCGCACTGAAGCTGGTGGAGCAACGGACCGCGCAGTTACGCCTGCGCGAGCAGGAGTTGCGCGATGCCCACGGTCAATTGCGCAGCGTGCTGAATGCCGCCACCCAGGTCGCGATCATTGCCACCGACCTGCGCGGTGTCATCAATACCTTCAACGCCGGTGCCGAGCAGATGCTGGGGTTCAAGGCCGAGCAGGTGATTGGCAAGTTGACCCTGGAGACGCTGCATTCGGCCTCGGAACTGGAGGCGCGTTCCGCTAGCCTGAGTGTGGCCTTGGGCAAACGCATCCCGGCGAGCCAGGCGATGTTGGTGGACAGCCCTGACAACCTGCGCGAAGCCCGTGAATGGACCCTGATCCGCCAGGATGGCAGCCATCTGAGCGTGAACATGCTGGGCACGGTGTTGCTGGACGACCATGGTTTATGGATCGGCCACCTGGCCATCTACTTGGATATTACCGAGCAGAAACGCGTCTACGAGGCGCTGGCTGCTCGGGACCGCCTGCTCAAGAAGCTCAGCGCCCATGTGCCCGGCGGGATCTTCCAGTTCACCCTGGAGCCCAGGGACAACTGGCGTTTCATCTACGCCAGCGATGGCATGCGCGATATCTACGAAATCGAGGTCAGCGTGCTGCAGCAGGATGCGAGCCAGGTTCTCGAACGCATCCATCCACAGGATGTGGAGCGGGTGCGTACGTCCATTCGCTTGTCGGCGTTGCAGTTGAGCCATTGGCGCGAAGAGTACCGCGTGCTGTTGCCGAAACGGGGCCTGCGCTGGATTCGCGGCGAGGCCACTCCGGAAGAATTGCCGGGGGGCGGTACCCTGTGGCATGGCTACGTGTCCGATATTTCCGATCTCAAGCGGGTGGAAGAGGAATTGCGCGCGTTGTCCATTACCGACTCCCTGACCGGGATTCACAACCGCCGCTATTTCCAGGATCGCCTCAAGGCGGAGATGGTGAGGCTTAACCGCACTTCGGGGGCGTTGTCGGTCATCATGCTTGATATCGATCATTTCAAGCGGATCAACGATCAGCACGGGCATGCGGTCGGTGATGGGGTGCTGCAGGAGTTGTGCAAGCGCATCAGCCAGCGTCTGCGCCGCAGTGATGTGTTCTGCCGTCTTGGGGGCGAGGAGTTCATGGTGCTATGCCCCAACACCGACAGCGAGCAGGCCTATGGCCTGGCACTGGAGTTGTGGCAATCGCTGCGCAGTGCGCCGATGGCGTCGGTGGGCATCGTCACCGCCAGCTTTGGCGTGGCCAGTTGGCAGGCGGATGAAGGCATCGACGCGCTGTTGTTGCGTGCCGACTCGGCGGTGTACGTCGCCAAGCAGGCGGGCAGGGATCGGGTGGAGGCTGTGGCGAGGGAGCTTGATCCCGCGGGACCGCAAAGCGGTCCCCATTAGTGGATGGTTAGAGAACCGGTGCCGCCGCCGCCAACTTCGGTTGGCGATACAGATCCAGCAGCACCTGATCCAGCACCGACGAAGCCCCCCATGGCTTCGGATCGTTGAGGATCGCCACCACTGCCCAGGTGTTGCCGTTGTTGTCGCGGCTGAACCCAGCGATGGCGCGCACGGTGTTCAAGGTGCCGGTCTTGACGTGGGCTTCCCCGCGCATGGCGGTGGTCTTCAGGCGTTTACGCATGGTGCCGTCGGTACCGGCGATCGGCAGCGAACTGATGTATTCCGCCGCATACGGACTTCTCCAGGCTGCTTGCAGCATCTCAGCCATTTCGCGGGCGCTGACCCGTTCGGCACGGGACAGGCCGGAACCGTTCTCCATGACCAGGTGCGGCGCGGTGATGCCCTTCTTCGCCAGCCACTGGCGCACCACGCGTTGGGCGGCCTTGGCATCGTCGCCATCGGCGTCGTTGCGGAACTGCGCGCCCAGGCTCAGGAACAATTGCTGGGCCATGGTGTTGTTACTGTATTTGTTGATGTCGCGGATGATTTCCGCCAGGTCTGGCGAAAACGCGCGGGCCAGTACCTTGGCATCCTTGGGCACTGGCGCCTGGATATCCCGGCCCTGGATGGTGCCGCCCAATTCCTGCCAGATCGCGCGCACGGCGCCGGCGGTGTAGGTGGCGTGGTCCAGCAGCGACAGATACGTCTGCGAACTGCAGCCGTCCGCCAACTGGCCGCTGACGGTGACGGTCATGCTGCCGTCGGCGGCCGTTACCGGGTTGTAACGCACATCGCCGGTGCATTGCTTGGCATTGGAGACCTTGACCTGGTTGTCGATGCGGATGCTGGCGATGGGCGGCTCGACCGATACGATCACGCGGCCCGAATCGTTACGGGTCACAAAGCGCAAGGCCTTGAGGTTGACCAGCAGGGCATCGGGCTTGACCAGGAACGGCTTGTTCTCGTCGTTGCCGTCATCGTTGAATTGCGGCAACTGTGGCTGGTTGAAGAAGTTGCGGTCCAACACCAGGTCGCCAGTGACTTGTTGCACGCCATTGGCGCGCAGGTCGCGCATCAGCAGCCAGAGTTTTTCCATGTTCAGCTTGGGGTCGCCGCCGCCCTTGAGGTACAGGTTGCCGTGCAACACGCCACCGTTGAGGGTGCCATCGGTGTAGAACTCGGTTTTCCACTGATGGTTGGGGCCGAGCATTTCCAGGGCCGCATAGGTCGTGACCAGCTTCATCGTGGAGGCCGGGTTCACCGAGACATCGGCGTTGAATACGGTGGCTGTACCTGGGCCGTTGAGTGGAATCATCACCAGGGACAGCGCGGTGTTTTGCAGCTTGGCCTTGGCCAGTGCCTGCTGAACATTCGGGGGCAGGGTGTTGTTGATCGGGGCGGCGACGGTGGAGAAGGCCAGTGGCAGGAGAAAACCGGCGAGCAATACTGAGCGCAAAGATGTGATCATAAAAAATAAGACCCTACTGCTGAGAAGGGTGAAAAAGACGAGGGGTAAATAAGAAAAATCCCTCAGTGGTCATGAAAGTGACGGCATTATGCCCCAAGGTGCGACCCGTTGTAGCTGAACGATAGCTGCTAATCCGCGTTTTTTTACCGGCAAAGTGACGCCTGTCCCAGAGAGTCGGGCAATTGCCGCCTTAAACTGCTAAAGTGCCGCCCGTTATTACTTATGAGGATTGTTCCAATGGCGACTAACCGTTCCCGGCGTCTGCGCAAAAAACTATGCGTTGATGAATTTCAAGAGCTGGGTTTCGAACTGAACCTGGACTTCAAAGAAGGTTTGGACGATGAAGCGGTTGACGCGTTCCTCGAAGCATTCCTGACCGAAGCGATGGACGGCAATGGCCTTGACTACGTTGGTGGCGAAGACTTCGGTCTGGTGTGCAAAGCCACTCGTGGTTCGGTCACCGAAGAGCAGCGTGCAACCGTTGAAGCGTGGCTCAAGGCCCGCCCAGAGCTGACTCGCGTTGAAGTCAGCGCGTTGTTGGACGCCTGGCATCCAGAGACGCCGATCAACCCGGCCGTCTGATGTCATGAAACAGCGACCCGCCCGGGTCGCTGTTTCGTTATGGGGCTTTAAATCCTCAGGCCTTGCGCCCGTTCAGAATCAGCAGCGTCAACACCCCCGCCACAATCCCCCAGAACGCCGATCCGATGGAAAACAGCGTCAAGCCTGACGCGGTGACCATGAAGGTGATCAGTGCCGCTTCCCGTTCCTTAGGCTCATTCATGGCGATGCTCAGGCCATTGATGATCGAGCCAAACAGCGCCAGGGCCGCAATCGACAGCACCAGCTCCTTGGGCAGTGCCGCGAACAAGGCCGCCAATGTGGCGCCGAACACCCCGGCGATCCCGTAGAACACCCCGCACCACACTGCTGCCGTGTAGCGCTTGTTGCGGTCCTCATGGGCATGGGGGCCGGTGCAGATCGCTGCGCTGATCGCCGCCAGGTTGATGCCGTGGGAACCGAAGGGCGCCAGTACCAGAGAGGCAAGGCCCGTGGCGGTGATCAGTGGCGAGGCGGGTACGTTGTAGCCGTCGGCCCGCAGCACCGCAACGCCAGGCATGTTCTGCGAGGTCATGGCCACCACGAACAACGGAATGCCGATGCTGATGGTCGCCGCCAGCGAGAAATGCGGCGTGGTCCACACCGGCGTCGCGACTTCCAGGTGAAAGCCGCTGAAATCCAGCAGCCCCATCAGCCCCGACAGCAGCGTGCCGATCACCAACGCGGCGAGCACCGCATACCGTGGTGACAGGCGCTTGATGATCAGGTAGGTGAAAAACATCCCCAGCACCAGGCCGGTCCGGTGTTGCGCGGCGACGAAAATTTCGCTGCCGATCTTGAACAGAATTCCCGCCAGCAACGCCGCCGCCAGCGAGGCCGGGATGCGTTTGACCAGCTTTTCGAAGCTGCCGGTCAGCCCGCAGATCGTGACCAGTAGCGCGCAGGTGATGTAGGCGCCGATGGCCTCGCCATAACTCACGCCGCCCAGGCTGGTGATCAACAGCGCCGCACCCGGTGTCGACCAGGCAATGGTGATCGGCGTGCGATAGCGCAGCGACAGGCCGATGCTGCAGACCGCCATGCCGATGGAAATCGCCCAGATCCACGAAGAAATCTGCGCCGTGGTCAAGCCCGCGGCTTGCCCGGCCTGGAACATCAGCACCAGGGAACTGGTATAGCCGGTCATCATGGCGATAAAGCCGGCGACGATGGCCGATGCAGAGGTGTCGGCCAACGGGCGCAGGGGCGCTTGGGTGGCGTCGGTCATGGTGAGGTGTTCCTTCTACCTGACTCCCTTCCCTGTAGGAGCGAGCAAGCTCGCTCCTACAGCGGGATGTCGTTCATGGGAAATCGTGGAATCAAGCCTAAACTCAAACGTAACGAGTCATTGCAATACAGCCGCGGCCGCAAACAGCCGTACAGTGTGTTGGCGCATGGGGTTGTGTACAATGTGCCCTGTTTTTAGGTGATACTTGCCAGCGCCTCGCTGTTGCCGTATTACCGTTAATTCGCCGCCGTTCTCCAAACCCGAGTGCCCATGAACGAACAGTTGCAACCTCTCAAGAAACAACCGCGAGCCGGCAAGACCGCTCGCAGCGGAACCCAGGACGATATTGTCTACGCACATATCTTCGAGGCCATCCTCGAACAACGCCTGGCACCCGGTACCAAATTGAGTGAAGAGGCACTGGGCGAAATCTTCGGCGTCAGCCGCACCATCATTCGCCGCGCACTGTCGCGCCTGGCCCATGAAGGCGTGGTGCTGCTGCGGCCCAATCGCGGCGCGGTGGTGGCCAGCCCCAGCGTGGAAGAAGCGCGCCAGGTGTTCCTGGCCCGGCGCCTGGTGGAGCGGGCGATCACCGAACTGGCGGTGCAGCACGCCACGACCGAGCAACTGGCTGAGTTGCGCCAGATGGTCAACGACGAACGCGACAGCTTCTCCCGTGGTGATCGCGGCGCCGGTATCCGCCTCTCCGGCGAATTCCACCTCAAGCTGGCCGAAGCGGCGAAGAACGCGCCGCTGATCAGCTTCCAGCGCAGCCTGGTGTCCCAGACCTCATTGATCATCGCCCAGTACGAAAGCGGCAACCGCTCGCACTGTTCGTACGATGAACACACCCAGTTGATCGACGCGATCGAAGCGCGGGATGCGGCCTTGGCGGTAGACCTGATGATGCACCACATGGATCACATCGACAGCAAGCTCAACCTCGACGAGGAAAGCGCGTCGGATGATTTGCATGCAGTGTTCTCGCATTTGTTGCAGACCAAGAAGCCGGGGCGCTCGTCTGTAAAGTTGTAAACCCGATCAAACCTGTGGGAGGGGGCTCGCTCCCGATGGCGGTGTATCAGTCAAGCAATCCAGTGACTGACACTCCGTCATCGGGAGCAAGCCCCCTCCCACAGTGGTTTGGGCTTGCCGTAGGGATCAGCGTTGGTGCACCCGATTGCCCGCCGCATACGTCTGCAACACCGTGCGGTCATCCCCCAGGGTCATCAGCACGAACAACGTTTCGGCAATGTTATTCGCCTGCTTCAAGCGATAGCTGAGCAGTGGCGTGGCGTTGTAATCCAGTACGATAAAGTCCGCATCGGTCCCCGGTTGCAACGTGCCGATCTTGTCTTCCAACCGCAGTGCCCGCGCGCCGCCCAGGGTGGCCAGGTACAGTGACTTGAACGGGCTCAACCGCGCGCCCTGCAGTTGCATGACCTTGTAGGCTTCGTTCAGGGTTTGCAGCAACGAGAAACTGGTGCCGCCGCCTACGTCGGTGCCCAGGCCCACATTCAGTTTGTGTTTCTCGGCCATCGGCAGGTTGAACAGGCCGCTGCCCAGGAACAAGTTCGAGGTCGGACAGAACGCCACCGCCGAGCCGGTCTCCGCCAGCCGCGCGCACTCGTCATCGCACAGGTGCACACCGTGGGCAAACACCGAGCGCTCGCCGAGCAGCTTGTAGTGGTCGTACACATCCAGGTAGCCATTTCGCTCCGGGAATAGCGCCTTGACCCACTCGACCTCCTGCTTGTTCTCACTGATATGGGTCTGCATGTACAGGTCCGGGTATTCGCCCAGCAGTTGCCCGGCCCGCGCGAGTTGTTCCGGCGTGCTGGTCGGGGCAAAACGTGGCGTGACCGCATAGTGCAGGCGGCCCTTTCCGTGCCAGCGCTCGATCAACGCCTTGCTTTGCTGGTAACCGGATTCGGCGGTGTCGGTCAGATAGTCCGGCGCGTTGCGGTCCATCATCACCTTGCCGGCAATCATGCGCAGGTCGAGCTTTTCGGCGGCCTCAAAGAACGCATTGACCGACTGCGGATGCACGCTGCCGAACACCAGCGCGGTGGTGGTGCCGTTGCGCAGCAATTCCTTGATGAAGATATCCGCGACTTCTTCGGCGTGGGCCTTGTCGGCGAATTGGCTTTCGCACGGGAAAGTGTAGGTGTTGAGCCAGTCGAGCAACTGCTCGCCGTAGGCGCCGACCATGCCGGTTTGCGGCAGGTGGATGTGGGTGTCGATCAGGCCTGGGGTGATCAGCGCATCCTGGTAATGGGTGATGTCGATATCGGCAGGCAGGCTCGGCAGCAGGTCGCCGGCGTGGCCAAGTGCACTGATCCGACCGTTCTCGATCACCAGCAGGCCGTCTTCGAAATACTCATAGGAAGCGTCGACACCCACTTCGGCAGGGTCGGCGAGGCTGTGCAGGATGGCGGCGCGGTAGGCTTTGCGAGTCAAAGGCATGGTGATCTCAATTTAGATAGCTTGGCTGCGACGCGAAGCCGGCAGCAATTTGGCAATGGGTTCGGCGCTCGCGCTGTGCTGGCCGAAACGGGCGTTGTAGGTGGCGATGATTTCGCCGGCGATGGAGATGGCGATTTCCACCGGCAATTTGCCCTTCACGTCGGGAAGGCCCATGGGGCAGCGCATGCGCTGCAACTGCGCGGGGGCGAAACCGCGTTCGCGCAGGCGGTGTTCGAACTTGACCCGCTTGGTCTTCGAACCGATCAGGCCGAAGTAGGCGAAGTCATTGCGCTTGAGCAGGGCGGCGCTCAGTTCCAGGTCCAGCGCGTGATTGTGGGTCATGACGATGCAGTAACTGCCCACTGGCAGGTCGGCAATTTCGTCGACCGGCTCTTCGCTGACGATTTTATGCACGCCCTGGGGAATCTGTTCCGGAAACTCCTGCTCGCGCGAGTCGATCCAGCGTACCCGGCACGGCAGGCTTGCCAGCAGCGGCACCAGGGCGCGGCCGACATGCCCTGCACCGAACACGGCGATCTGCGCCTGCACCTGCACCATGGGCTCGAACAGCAGCACCGTCACGCCACCGCAGCACTGGCCCAGGCTTGCGCCCAGGCTGAAACGCTCCAGATGGGTGTTGCGCTGGCCACGGGCGAGCATGTCGCGGGCGATCTGCATCGCCTTGTATTCCAGGTGCCCGCCGCCGATGGTGTCGAAGGTCTGCGCGGCGCTGATCACCATCTTGGAGCCCGCATTACGCGGCGTGGAGCCGAGCTCTTCGATGATGGTCACCAGCACGCAGGGTTCGCCCTGGTCTTGCAGGTGGGCGAGGGCGCTGATCCAGTTGTTCATGGTTACCTCAACATTACTGTTGTCTGTTCGTCCGTCATCGGGAGCAAGCCCCCTCCCGCATTGGAAGGTATTCACCGATCAAAATGTGGGTGGGGGCTTGCTCCCGATGGCCGCGCCTCGGTCCTAAAGCGAAGCCATCTCGGTTTCCGCCTCGACGGTCTTCGCCGCCTGCACCCGCCGCATCTGCTCACAGCCCCACAACACCCGCTCCGGGGTTGCCGGCGCATCGATGTTCGGCTGATGGCGATAGTCACCCAGGCTCGCCACCGCATCCTTGATCGCGCACCACGAAGCAATCCCGAGCATGAACGGCGGTTCGCCCACGGCCTTGGAGTGGAACACCGTGTCTTCCGGGTTCTTGCGGTTTTCCACCAGCTTGACCCGCAAATCCAAAGGCATGTCGGCGACGGCCGGGATCTTGTAGCTGGCCGGGCCGTTGGTCATCAATTTGCCCTTGTCGTTCCACACCAACTCTTCCATGGTCAGCCAGCCCATGCCCTGGATGAAGCCGCCTTCGACCTGGCCGATGTCGATGGCCGGGTTCAGCGAGGCGCCCACGTCGTGGAGGATGTCGGTGCGCAGCATCTTGTATTCGCCGGTCAGGGTGTCGACGATCACTTCGCAGCAGGCCGCGCCGAAGGCGAAGTAGTAGAACGGCCGACCACGCGCCTGGCTGCGGTCGTAGAAGATTTTCGGGGTCTTGTAGAAGCCGGTGCTCGACAGCGAGACCTGGGCGAAATACGCCTGCTGGATCAACGCCTCGAAAGTCAGGATCTGCTCGCCCACACGCACATGGCCGTTATGGAAGGCCACGTCCGCTTCGCTCACTTCGTACTTGCGCGCGGCAAATTCCACCAGGCGCTGCTTGATGGTTTCGGCGGCGTTCTGCGCGGCCTTGCCGTTCAGGTCGGCGCCGCTGGAGGCGGCGGTCGGCGAGGTGTTGGGCACCTTGTCGGTGTTGGTGGCGGTGATCTGCACGCGGTCGATCTCCACCTGGAACACTTCGGCCACCACTTGCGCGACCTTGGTGTTCAAGCCCTGGCCCATTTCAGTGCCGCCGTGGTTCAGGTGGATGCTGCCGTCGGTGTAGATATGGATCAGCGCACCGGCCTGGTTGAGGAAGCTTGCGGTGAACGAGATGCCGAATTTCACCGGGGTCAGCGCCAGGCCTTTTTTCAGGATCGGGCTGTGGGCGTTGTACAGGCGGATCGCTTCGCGGCGCTCGGCGTATTGGCTGCTGGCCTCCAGCTCGGCGGTCATCTCTTCGAGCAGGTTGTGCTCGACGGTCTGGTAGTAATGGGTGACGTTGCGCTCGGTCTTGCCGTAGTAGTTGGCCTTGCGCACGGCCAGTGGGTCCAGCGCCAGATGACGGGCGATGGCATCCATCACTTCTTCGATGGCGACCATGCCTTGCGGGCCGCCGAAGCCGCGATAGGCGGTGTTGGAGGCGGTGTTTGTCTTGCAGCGATGGCCGTTGACCGTGACATCGCCCAGGTAGTACGCGTTGTCGGCATGGAACATTGCGCGGTCGACAATCGAGTTGGACAGATCCGGCGAGCAGCCGCAGTTACCGGCCAGTTCCAGATTGATGCCGTGCAGGCGCCCACTGTCGTCGAAGCCGACGTCGTACTCGATATAAAAGGGGTGGCGCTTGCCGGTCATCAGCATGTCTTCGATCCGCGGCAGGCGCATCTTGGTCGGCTGCCCCGTCAGGTGCGCGACCACCGCACACAGGCACGCCGGGCTGGCGGCCTGGGTTTCCTTGCCGCCGAAACCGCCACCCATGCGGCGCATGTCGACGACGATCTTGTTCATCGACACGTCCAACACTTCGGCCACCAGTTTCTGTACTTCGGTGGGGTTCTGCGTGGAGCAGTAGACGATCATGCCGCCGTCTTCGGTGGGCATCACCGAAGAAATCTGGGTTTCCAGGTAGAAGTGTTCCTGGCCGCCGATATGGAGGGTGCCCTGCATGCGATATTGCGCGGTTGCCAGTGCGCTTGCCGAGTCACCGCGTTGGTGGGTGTGGCTGTCCAGCACGAAATGCTTTGTGCGGTAGGCCTCGACTACATCCAGCACCGGTTCCAGATCTTCGTATTCGATGACCGCGGCCATCGCCGCTTTGCGGGCGGTGTCGAGGTCGCGGGCGGCCACGGCCAGCACGACCTGGCCGACGAACTGCACGGTGTCGATGGCCAGCAGCGGATCGCCCGGCAGCAGCGGGCCGATGTCTTTCAGGCCTGGCACATCTTCGTGGGTGATGACGATGCGCACGCCGTCGAAGGCATGGCAGGGCGTGGTGTCGATGCTCAGGATTCGGGCGTGGGCGCGGTCGGACAGGCGCGCATACAGGTGCAACTGGTTGGGGAATTCCAGGCGGTCGTCGATGTATTGTGCTTCGCCGGAAACGTGCTTGGCGGCGCTGTCATGCTTGACGCTGCGACCGACCCCGGAGGTCAGGTCCTGAGCGAACAGCTCGGCCAGTTCGGTCTGGGTTTTAACGACGGCGTGATGGTTAGACATAAGCGGTCACCCGAGTCTCGATGTGCGGCGTTTGCAGCTCGATGAAGTACTTGCGCAGCAGGTTCTGTGCGCTGAGCAGGCGGTATTCCTTGCTGGCGCGGAAGTCCGACAGCGGGGTGAAGTCCTGGGCCAGGGCGGCGCAGGCTTGCTCCACGGTGGCGGGGTTCCAGGCGGCGCCGACCAGCGCGGCTTCGCAGCTTTTGGCGCGCTTGGGCGTGGCAGCCATGCCTCCGAAGGCGACGCGCGCCTCGCGGATCACACCGTTGTCGATCGTCAGGTTGAACGCCGCGCACACTGCGGAAATATCATCGTCCAGGCGCTTGGAGACCTTGTACGCACGGAACAGCGCATGGCCCTTGGGCACGATGATTTTTTCGATGAACTCGCTGTCCTGGCGCGCGGTGACGCGGTAGTCGATGAAGTAGTCTTCCAGCGCCAACGTCCGGCGGGTGTTGCCTTTGCACAGCACGATTTGTGCGCCGAGGGCGATCAGCAGTGGCGGTGAATCGCCGATCGGCGAGGCGTTGCCGATATTGCCGCCGAGGGTGCCCTGGTTGCGGATCTGCAAGGAGGCGAAGCGCTGCAGCAGGTCGCCGAAGTCCGGGTATTCGTGGTGCAGCGCCGTGTAGCAATCGGAGAGGGGGGCGGCGGCGCCGATTTCCAGGCGGTCGTCGAAGGACTCGATGCGCTTCATTTCTTCAATGTTGCCGACATAAATCATCACCGGCAGTGTGCGGTGGAACTGGGTGACTTCCAGCGCCAGGTCCGTGCCGCCGGCGAGCAGACGGGCTTGGGGGTAGGCGTCGTAGAGGTCGGCCAGGTCGGCGACGGTCAGCGGCACCAGGCAGCGTTTGTCACCGCTGTTGAGCTCACCGGTCTGGGTTGGCGCGATGGCTTTCAAGCGGGCAATCGTCTCGGCCTGGCGGCTGTCGAACTGATCCTGGGGCTTGTTGCAGCAGGCCTGTTCGGCGGCGGCGAGGATCGGGCGATAGCCGGTGCAGCGGCACAGGTTGCCGGCCAGGGCTTCGTGGGCCTTCTGGCTGTCGGGGCCGTCGCTGTTTTTTTGCAGGGCGAACAACGACATCACAAAGCCTGGGGTACAAAAACCGCATTGCGAGCCGTGGCACTCCACCATGGCTTTTTGCACGCTGTGCAACTGGCCCTGGTGTTTGAGGTCTTCGACGCTGATCAGTTGTTTGCCGTGCAGCGACGATACAAATGTCAGGCAGGCATTGAGGCTGCGATAGCGAATCTGCTCGGCGCCTTGCGCATCGGCATGCAGCTCGCCGACCACCACGGTGCACGCGCCGCAGTCGCCACTGGCGCAACCTTCCTTGGTGCCGGATTTGCCCACATGCTCGCGCAGGTAGTTGAGCACGGTGAGGTTGGGGTCCAGGGTGTGCTCGCTACGGAGTTCCTGGTTGAGTAAAAACTGGATCACGGAAGGCCTCACAGACTCATTATTGTTGTTAACCGCTTTGCGCCGAATCTAGTCATGTCTGACTTTTCGGTCAATGATTTTCTGACTTGCAGGTCAAGAAAGTGCGGTCGCAACCTGTTCAATTATGGTCCAGTCTTCTGGAACCGGCGTTTTTGGGGGCTTCTGAGTGCTGAACATTGCTTATTTCATGCCAAATTCAGCAAGGAGGGCCTAGCGCCATCAACCAGGCATTTGCGCTACACTGCCGCGCTTGTATCGATAGAAGATTTTGAAGGGAAAACATGACGTTCAAGGCGCCGGACAGTCTCGCCGAGCAAATCGCTCACCACCTCGCCGAACGTATCATTCGCGGCGATCTCAAGCCTGGGGAGCGGATCCAGGAACAGAAAGTCACGCTGGCGCTTAACGTCAGCCGTGGTTCCGTGCGCGAAGCCTTGTTGATCCTCGAACGTCGTCACCTGATCGCGATCCTGCCGCGCCGTGGCGCCCATGTCACCGAACTCACCGCGCACAAGGTGCAGAGCCTGTGCACGCTGATGAGCGAGCTGTATATCCTGCTCGGCAATGCGGTTGCCCGGGGCTGGCAGGTCCAGGCCGACATGGCGCCGTTCGTGCAGATCCAGCAGCGCCTGGTGAGTCATTTCGAACGCCAGGACATCCGCGCCTTCGTCGAAGAAAGCTTCAATGTGATGCGCGCCGCGTACCCCTTCGCCAACAACCCGTATTTGCAGGAAACCGTCGAGAACCTGCAGCCGGCGATGAACCGTGCCTATTACCTGGCGCTGGATCAACGCAAGGCGTCCATGGGCGAGTACCTGGCGCTGTTCGAGCAACTGCTCGCCGCCGTGCTTGCCCGTGACCTGGCGCAGATTCGCCTGGTGCTGTCGGCCTACGGCCAGCGCAGTTGCTCGCTGGTGGTCGCTGCGTTGGCGGACGTCTAAGCGTGCGGCTCAAGTGCATCAAATTGGCGGGGTTCAAATCCTTCGTCGACCCGACCACGGTGAACTTCCCCAGTAACATGGCGGCAGTGGTGGGGCCCAATGGCTGCGGCAAGTCGAACATCATCGACGCCGTACGCTGGGTGATGGGCGAGAGCTCGGCAAAAAACCTGCGTGGCGAGTCGATGACCGACGTCATCTTCAACGGCTCCACCAGCCGCAAGCCGGTGAGCCAGGCCAGCATCGAACTGGTGTTCGACAACTCCGACGGCACCCTGGTCGGCGAATACGCGGCCTACGCGGAAATCTCCATCCGCCGTAAAGTGACGCGCGACAGCCAGAACAGTTACTTCCTCAACGGCACCAAGTGTCGCCGGCGGGACATCACCGATATCTTCCTCGGCACCGGCCTCGGCCCGCGCAGCTACTCGATCATCGAACAGGGCATGATCTCCAAGCTGATCGAAGCCAAGCCCGAAGACCTGCGTAACTTTATCGAAGAAGCCGCCGGCATCTCCAAGTACAAGGAGCGCCGCCGCGAGACCGAAAACCGCATCCGCCGCACCCATGAAAACCTCGCCCGCCTGACCGACCTGCGCGAAGAGCTGGAGCGCCAGTTGGAGCGCCTGCACCGCCAGGCCCAGGCCGCCGAGAAGTATCAGGAATACAAGGGCGAAGAACGCCAGCTCAAGGCGCAACTCTCGGCCCTGCGCTGGCAGGCGCTGAATGACCAGGTCGGCCAGCGCGAAGCGATCATCGGCACCCAGGAGGTCAGCTTCGAAGCCCTGGTGGCCGAACAGCGCAACGCCGATGCCAGCATCGAGCGCCTGCGCGACGGGCATCATGATCTGTCTGAACGCTTTAACTTGGTGCAGGGCCGCTTCTATTCGGTGGGCGGTGATATTGCCCGGGTCGAGCAGAGCATCCAGCATGGCCAGCAGCGCCTGCGCCAGTTGCAGGAGGACTTGAAAGAAGCCGAACGCGCGCGGCTGGAAACCGAATCCCATCTGGGCCATGACCGCACCTTGCTGCTGACCCTGGGCGAAGAGCTGGACATGCTCACCCCCGAGCAGGAAATCACCAGCGCCGCCGCCGAGGAAGCCGCCGCCGCCCTGGAAGAAGCCGAATCCACCATGCACGGCTGGCAGGAGCAGTGGGACGTCTTCAACCTGCAGTCCGCTGAACCGCGTCGCCAGGCTGAAGTGCAGCAGTCGCGCATCCAGCAACTGGAAACCAGCATGGAGCGCCTGGCCGAGCGCCAGCGCCGTCTGCAGGAAGAGCGCGTGTTGCTTGCCGCCGACCCGGAAGACGCGGCGATCATGGCGCTCAACGAGCAACTGGCCGAAAGCGAAATGACGCTGGAAGAGCTGGAAGCCAGCGAAGAACAACAAGTCGAGCGCCTGGAACAATTGCGTCAGCAACTGCAACAGGCGACCCAGGCCCAGCAACAGGCCCAGGGCGATTTGCAGCGGCTCAATGGCCGCCTGGCCTCCCTGGAAGCCTTGCAGCAAGCCGCGCTGGACCCTGGCACCGGCACCGCCGAATGGCTGCGTGACCAGCACCTGGCCGAGCGTCCGCGCCTGGCCGAAGGCTTGAAGGTCGAGCCGGGCTGGGAACTGGCAGTAGAAACCGTATTGGGCGCCGACCTGCAAGCGGTGCTGGTCGATGATTTCGGCGGTTTCGACCTGGCCGGTTTCGTCCAGGGCGATCTGCGCTTGCTCAGTCCCGCTGTCGATGGCACGCGGGTGCCGGGCAGTTTGCTGGATAAAGTCGAGGCGGCGATTGACCTGTCGCCATGGCTCGGCCAGGTCAAACCGGTGGAGTCCCTGGAGCAGGCCCTGGCGCAGCGCGGTCAACTGGGCGCCGGTGAAAGCCTGATCAGCCGCGACGGTTACTGGGTCGGCCGCCACTTCCTGCGGGTGCGTCGCGCCAGCGAAGCGGAGAGCGGCGTATTGGCCCGTGGCCAGGAAATCGTCAACCTGATTGCCGAGCGCGAAGAGCGCGAAGTCACCCTGGAAAGTCTGGAAACCGAACTGCAAACCCTACGCGCCACCCAGCGCCAGCAAGAGACCGGCCGCGAACACCTGCGCCGTCTGTTGCAGGACGAGGCGCGCCAGCAAGGCGAGTTGAAAGCCCAGCTCTCGGCGAGTAAGGCCAAGGCCGAGCAACTGACCCTGCGCCGTACCCGTCTCGATGAAGAAGTCGCCGAGATGGGCGAGCAGCGCGCCCTCGAACACGAAGAAATCGGCGAAGCGCGTCTGCACTTGCAGGAAGCCCTCGACAGCATGGCCCTGGATACCGAGCAGCGCGAACGGCTGCTGGCCCAGCGTGACAGCCTGCGCGAGCGTCTCGATCGCGTGCGCCAGGAAGCCCGCCAGCACAAGGATCACGCCCATCAGTTGGCCGTGCGCCTCGGCTCCCTGCGCGCCCAGCACGCGTCCACGGCCCAGGCCCTTGAGCGCCTGGAGATGCAGTCCGAACGCCTCACCGAGAAACGCGAGCAACTGAGCCTCAACCTGGAGGAGGGCGAAGCGCCCCTGGAAGAGCTGCGACTCAAGCTCGAAGAGTTGCTCGACAAGCGCATGACCGTCGACGAAGAACTCAAGACCGCGCAGATCGCCCTGGAAGACGCCGACCGCGAACTGCGCGACGCGGAAAAACGTCGGACCCAGGCCGAGCAGCAGTCCCAGTTGATCCGCGGCCAACTCGAACAACAGCGCATGGAATGGCAAGCCTTGACCGTGCGCCGCAAGACCCTGCAGGACCAATTGCTCGAAGACGGCTACGACCTGCACGGCGTGCTCAATACCCTCACTGGCGAGGCGAACGAGAAAGACGCCGAAGAAGAACTGGAGCGAATTGCCGCCCGTATTCAACGCCTCGGCGCGATCAACCTCGCGGCCATCGATGAATACCAGCAACAGTCCGAGCGTAAACGTTATCTGGATGCCCAGGACGCCGATCTGGTGGAAGCCCTGGACACCCTGGAAAACGTGATCCGCAAGATCGACAAGGAAACCCGCAACCGCTTCAAAGATACCTTTGATCAGATTAATGGCGGTTTACAGGCGTTATTCCCGAAAGTTTTCGGGGGTGGCAGCGCTTACTTGGAACTGACGGGCGAAGATTTACTCGATACAGGGGTAACGATCATGGCGCGGCCTCCGGGCAAGAAGAACAGCACCATCCATTTGTTGTCCGGCGGCGAGAAGGCCTTGACCGCATTGGCCCTGGTATTTGCCATCTTCAAGTTGAACCCGGCGCCGTTCTGCATGCTCGATGAAGTTGACGCACCACTGGATGACGCTAACGTTGGACGCTATGCGCGACTGGTCAAGGAGATGTCACAAACGGTGCAGTTCATCTATATCACCCACAACAAGATCGCCATGGAAATGGCTGACCAGTTGATGGGGGTGACGATGCACGAGCCAGGCTGTTCGCGTTTGGTGGCGGTGGATGTGGAAGAGGCGATGGCGATGGTGGAATCCTGAACCGCGCCAGGAGAGAAAATTTCAGCGTGATGTAAGACTGTTTACCGCTCTGGCAAAACTGGCAAATGGACATATTTGTTCAAGGCATTTTGACAGACGGTGTAAAGTTATCTTTGGTCGTGCTAGTTTAATGTCAATTTTTCGTATGCGTGGGCAAAACGTCAGTCAGAACATAGAGTTGGCGCCACGTTTTAAAGCGGTTTGCACGGTGCTAAACCCCTTATTTTTCAGCATTTTTTATTAGAGGCACGGGATTACATGGAAATCGGTCTGCGCGAGTGGCTGATCGTCATCGGCATTATTGTCATTGCCGGTATTCTTTTTGATGGCTGGCGCCGCATGCGCGGTGGCAAGGGCAAGCTCAAATTCCGTCTGGATCGCAACCTGTCCAACTTGCCCGACGACGACGGCAGCGCCGAGCTGCTGGGTCCGCCCCGCGTGCTGGATACCCACAAAGAGCCGCAGTTGGACGAACACGACCTGCCGTCGATGAGCGCTCCGCAGCGTGAAGCGCGCGAGCCGTCGTCCAAGCGTGGCAAGCGCGGCAGCGCGGCCGTTGCCGAACCCCATCAGGGCGACCTCAACCTCGATGTGGATGAAGGCCCGAGTTTCAGCAGTCGCGACGATGATTTCCCGGACGAAAACGCTGGCAAGAACGCGCCGCGCCAGACCGTCAACGACCAGCCTGCCGCAGAAGAAGTGCTGGTGATCAGCGTGATCTGCCGCGACGCCGCAGGCTTCAAGGGCCCGGCGCTGTTGCAGAACATTCTGGAAAGCGGCCTGCGTTTTGGTGAGATGGATATTTTCCACCGCCACGAAAGCATGGCCGGTAATGGCGAAGTGCTGTTTTCCATGGCCAATGCGGTCAAGCCGGGCACCTTCGACCTGGACGATATCGACCTGTTCAGCACCCCTGCGGTGAGCTTCTTCCTCGGCCTGCCAGGCCCGCGTCACCCGAAACAAGCGTTCGACGTGATGGTGGCCGCAGCCCGTAAGTTGTCCCAGGAACTCAACGGCGAACTCAAGGACGACCAGCGCAGCGTCCTGACCGCCCAGACCATCGAACACTACCGTCAGCGTATCGTCGAGTTCGAGCGTCGTGCCCTGACACAGAAACGCTGAGGATTGGTTTCCAGCGTTGTCATTAGAATAAGCGCACCAACATTTGAGCAGCTTCGGCTGCTCTTTTGCTTTATGAGAGAACACCATGACCGCCGCCCAAACCCGCATCCTTGAACTGCGCGCTGAACTGGATCAGCACAACTACCGTTATCACGTGCTCGACGAGCCGAGTATCCCGGACGCTGAGTACGATCGCCTTTTCAACGAGCTCAAGGCCCTGGAGGCCGAGCACCCTGAACTGGTGACGCGCGACTCACCGACGCAGCGGGTCGGCAGTGCGGCGTTGTCCGCTTTTACTCAGGTGCGTCATGAGATCCCGATGCTCAGCCTGGGCAACGCGTTCGATGAAACCACCATGCTGGAATTTGATCGACGGGTCACCGAAGGTCTCGACCTGCCGGTGGGCGATCTGTTTGGTGGCGGCGCTGAAGTGGAATACAGCTGCGAGCCGAAGCTGGACGGCCTGGCGGTCAGCCTGCTTTACCAGGATGGCGAGTTGGTGCGTGGTGCCACCCGAGGCGACGGCACCACCGGCGAAGACATCAGCGTCAACGTGCGCACCGTGCGCAATATCCCATTGAAACTGCATGGCGCCGGTTGGCCGGCGACCCTGGAAGTGCGTGGCGAAGTGTTCATGTCCAAGGCCGGGTTCGAGCGCCTGAACGCCTCGCAGTTGGAAGTGGGTGGCAAGACTTTCGCCAACCCACGCAACGCGGCGGCCGGCAGCCTGCGCCAGTTGGATTCGAAAATCACCGCCAGCCGCCCGCTGGAATTCTGCTGCTATGGCATTGGCCAAGTGACCGCAGACATCAGCGACACCCATATCGGTAACCTGCAGCAGTTGCAGAAGTGGGGCATGCCTATCAGCCACGAGCTGAAGCTGGCCAAGGGTATTCAGGCGTGCCTGGAGTACTACCGCGATATCGGCGAGCGGCGTAACAGCCTGCCCTATGAAATCGATGGCGTGGTGTTCAAGGTCAACAGCATTGCCTCCCAGCGCGAACTGGGGTTCCGCGCCCGCGAACCGCGCTGGGCCATCGCCCATAAATTCCCGGCCATGGAAGAAATGACCGAGCTGCTCGACGTGGAGTTCCAGGTCGGCCGGACCGGCGCCGTGACCCCGGTGGCGCGCTTGAAGCCGGTCAAGGTCGCCGGTGTCACCGTGTCCAATGCGACGCTGCACAACATGGACGAAGTGGCGCGCCTGGGTCTGATGATCGGTGACACCGTGATCATCCGTCGCGCCGGCGACGTGATCCCGCAGGTGGTGTCGGTGGTCACCGAGCGCCGCCCGGAAAACGCCCGCGCGGTGCAGATTCCCGAAAGCTGCCCGGTGTGCGGTTCCCATGTGGAGCGCACGCAACTGGTCAAGCGCAGCAAGGGCAGGGAAACCGTCAGTGAAGGCGCGGTGTACCGTTGCGTCGGGCGCCTGGCCTGTGGTGCGCAGCTCAAGCAGGCGATCATCCATTTCGTCTCGCGCCGTGCCATGGACATTGATGGCCTGGGCGACAAGACCATCGAGCAACTGGTAGACGAAAAACTCATCGGTTCGCCGGCGGATCTCTACACGCTCAAGTACGAACAGATCATCGACCTGGAAGGCTTTGCCGATGTCTCCAGCAAGAAGCTGATCGCCGCCATCGAAAACAGCAAGACACCGACCCTGGCGCGGTTTATCTACGCCCTGGGCATTCCCGACGTGGGCGAGGAGACCGCCAAGGTGCTGGCGCGCTCCCTGGCGTCCCTGGAGCGGGTACAGAAGGCGTTGCCGGAAGTGCTGACATACTTGCCGGACGTGGGCCTGGAAGTCGCCCACGAGATCCACAGCTTCTTTGAAGACAGCCACAACCGCAACGTGATCAGCGCGCTGTTGTCGCCGGATGAATGCGGCCTGCAATTGCAGGATCAGGGGGAACTGAGCGCCGAGTTCGCCGCCAGCACCACCTTGGACGGCTTGCTCGACAAGTTGAATGTGCCCAGTGTCGGCCCAGGCGCTGCGCAGAAACTTGCGGACAAGTTCGGCAGCCTCGAAGGCGTGATCCAGGCCGACTGGCTCGACATGCGCCAGGCGCTGCCCGAGAAGCAGGCCAAGGCGGTGCGCGAGTTCTTCGACAACCCGAACCACGCCAACCACGCTCGGGCCATCGAGCAGCAGCTCACCGACTTCGGCATGCACTGGCAGAGCGAAAAGAAAGTGGTCGAAGGCTTGCCGGAGGCGGGGCATACCTGGGTGCTCACCGGCTCCCTGGAGCTGATGAGTCGCGATGTGGCCAAGGACAAGCTCGAAAGCCTGGGCGCCAAGGTCGCCGGCTCCGTCTCGGCGAAAACCCATTGCGTGGTGGCTGGACCGGGCGCCGGTTCCAAACTGGCCAAGGCCAATGAGCTGGGCTTGAAGGTGCTTGACGAAGAGGCCTTCGTCGCATTCCTGGCCAAGCACCACATCACCGTCTGATCAGGGTAGGAGCAAGCTTGCTCGCGAAGAGCGTGAACGATAACGCAGGCAGCCTGGGTCGCATCGTCTGGACGTTTTTCGCGAGCGAGCTCGCACCTACATAGAGGCGGGCAGCCGCATTCCTATTTGTGTTGAACGATCCCGAGCGAGAAATGATCTAGTCACTGTCACCCAGAGAGAGATCGCCATGTTCCGCTACTTCGAGCAACTCAGTTCGCGCATCGCCGCACCGTTCATGGCCGACACTTCGCGTAACAGCAAGGTCTGGCAGTGCCGGTGCGGTCAGTCGCTGTTCTTTCGCAACAGCCAATGCCTGGCCTGTTCGGCGCTGCTGGGGTATCAACCGCAGCAAACGCGCTTGTCCTCTCTGCAGCCCGGCCCCGTCGTCGACACGTGGCTTGCGGACGATAATCTCGATGCCGGCGCCTTTCGCCGTTGTGCCAACCTCGATACTCCGGCCGCCTGCAACTGGTTGATTCCGGCCCATAGCACCGCGCCGCTGTGCGTGGCGTGCAGCCTCAACCGCACCATCCCCGACCTGTCGATCGCGGAAAATGCCGAACGCTGGTGCAAGGTAGAAACCGCCAAGCGTCGGTTGGTGGCGCAGTTGATCAGCCTCGGCCTGCGAGTGGTGCCCAAGAGCGTCGACGAGGATAACGGCCTGGCCTTTGACTTCGTCGGCATCGACCTGGAAGGTAATGCGCCCATGACCGGCCACGCCAACGGCCTGATCACCCTCGACATCAAGGAAGCCGACGACGCTCATCGCGAAAAAATCCGCGTGCAGATGCGCGAACCCTATCGCACCTTGCTCGGCCACTTTCGTCATGAGGTCGGCCATTACTATTGGGATCGCCTGATCGCCAACAGCGATTGGCAGCAACCTTTTCGCGACCTGTTCGGCGACGAACGCGCCAGTTACGCTGACGCCCTCGACCAGCACTACCAGAACGGCCCGCGGCCCGACTGGCAGCAAACCTGCGTCAGCGCCTACGCCACCATGCACCCCTGGGAAGACTGGGCCGAAACCTGGGCTCACTACCTGCACATGATGGATGCCGTCGACACCGCCCTGGGCTTCGGCATGAGTGCTCGCGATATGGATCTGGACTACCAGCCGTTTCCCCTCACCACCCTCTACAACCCCGAACATCCTGGCGGGCCGGCGTTTCTGTCCTTCGTCAACGCCTGGATCGAATTGGCCGGGATGCTCAACGAACTGTCCCGCGCCATGGGGCAGCCAGACTTCTATCCCTTCGTGCTGCCCCCGGCGGTGATTGCCAAGCTGCACTTCATCCACCTGGTGATCCAGGAAGAGGGTGGTCGGGCGGATGAGGCGGTTCTTCTGTAGGTGTGAGCTTGTTCGTGAACGGCGCGGGTGCGTGGTGTCTATGAATTTTTCGCGAGCAAGCTCGCTCCTACAGGGAATGGTCGGAGCCGCTAGGCAAGTGCTTGAACCATCGAATGTTTTTAATCCGGAACCAACGGTTGTAACTTCCGATCAGATCGGTACAATGGCGCGGCTTGCCGAGAGGCCAGCGTCGTTATGGTGACCCCATCGGTCCCCCCGCAACGATTACCCGTGAACCTGGTCAGAGCCGGAAGGCAGCAGCCACAGCGGGAACATTGTGTGCCGGGGTGTGGCTGGTGGGGTTGCCTCCATAACGCTCTCCCTTGCAATACCCCTTCTGTTTCATATCGAAAAATCTTTTATTACCGCCATCTGCCAAGTGTTATTGCGCAGTGCATGGCGAGTTTTTCCGCGCGTGGTGGCGGTGTATCTGATCCCGCCGGAAGTCTTCAGCGTGCAGGGTCGGTGGCCGCGTTTTCCCCGGTGTACAGCTGGATAATGTGGTCGATTTCGCCCGACATCTTCATCCTCAATAGGGTGCGCAGAATCCGTTGCGGCTGTACGTTCGGGTCATTGCGGACGATGCAGCCCAGGCTTTCTTCATCGATCACCGCGACCTTATGCAGTCGGCGCCCGGTCGGCAGTCGCTGGTTGAAGCGGTCAAGTATCCATTCATTGCTCACCGCGTACTGGAAGCGCCCGGCCACCAGTTTGTGCAGCACCTGCTCTTCGCTGCGGGCATCGTCGCGGGTCAGTTTGCCGCTGGCGAACAGGGGCTCGAGGCTGGTGTAACGGTAGTTGAGCACCGTACCGATCGGTTGCGGCGCCAGTCGGGTCACCTGTACCGGTTGAGTGTGGGCGCTGACCAGCACATTGCGCTGCACCATCAACGGAATGCTCCAGGTGTAATCGCCGGACAGGTTGTTGAGCCAGGCCTGGGTGACATAACAGCGCACGTCGATATCCCCATGCTCCATGGCGGCCGAGATGCGCGCCCGGGCCAGGACATGGAACTCTGCCGGACGGCCCAACTGAGTGGCCAGGCTCACCAGCAGGTCATACAAAATGCCCTGGACGGGCCGACCGTCCTCCACTTGCATCATGGGCATCGCCCAGCTGTCGGAAACCGAGAAACGCAACGGCGCCGGTGCGGCCAGGCTGGCCGTGGCAATCATCCATAAAGCGCCCAGGACTACACGCATAGATTCTCCGGGTTCAGGCCTTTTCGGGGCCAATCAGGTGAGCTTAGTCAGATTAGGCGAGCGTGCCGGATGCAATTTCCCCCTTGCTCCGCTAGCATTACCGGCTTCCGCTTCCCAGTTGCGACGGTTTTCGATGAGTTATCAGGTTCTTGCACGTAAATGGCGTCCGCGCTCGTTCCGCGAAATGGTCGGCCAGACCCATGTGCTCAAGGCTCTGATCAATGCCTTGGACAGCCAACGGCTGCACCACGCCTATCTCTTCACGGGCACCCGTGGGGTGGGCAAGACTACCATTGCGCGCATCATCGCCAAATGCCTTAACTGTGAAACCGGCATTACTTCGACGCCCTGCGGCACCTGCTCGGTATGCCGGGAAATCGACGAAGGGCGTTTCGTCGACCTGATCGAGATCGACGCCGCCAGCCGCACCAAAGTCGAAGACACCCGTGAACTGCTGGATAACGTGCAGTACGCGCCGAGCCGTGGCCGTTTCAAGGTCTACCTGATCGACGAAGTGCACATGCTCTCCAGCCACTCGTTCAACGCTCTGTTGAAAACCCTGGAAGAGCCACCGCCCTACGTCAAATTCATCCTGGCCACCACCGATCCGCAGAAACTTCCTGCGACAATTCTGTCGCGGTGCCTGCAGTTCTCCCTGAAAAACATGACCCCCGAACGCGTGGTCGAGCATTTGACCCATGTGCTGGGGGTCGAGAACGTTCCGTTCGAAGACGACGCCCTGTGGTTGCTCGGCCGCGCCGCCGACGGCTCCATGCGTGATGCCATGAGCCTCACCGACCAGGCCATCGCCTTTGGTGAAGGCAAGGTCATGGCCGCCGATGTGCGCGCCATGCTCGGCACCCTGGACCACGGCCAGGTCTTCGACGTGCTCCACGCGCTGATCGAAGGCGATGCCAAGGCGCTGCTCGAAGCGGTGCGCCACTTGTCGGAGCAGGGCCCGGACTGGAATGGCGTGCTCTCGGAAATCCTCAATGTGCTGCACCGCGTCGCCATCGCCCAGGCCTTGCCTGAAGGTGTCGACAACGGCCATGGCGACCGCGATCGCGTGTTGGCCCTGGCCCAGGCGTTGCCGGCTGAAGATGTGCAGTTCTACTACCAGATGGGCCTGATCGGCCGGCGTGACCTGCCGCTGGCGCCGGACCCGCGCGGTGGCTTTGAAATGGTCCTGCTGCGGATGCTGGCCTTCCGGCCCGCTGACACGGCAGACGCGCCGAGGCAGCCGCTAAAGCCAGTGGGGATCAGCCAGGCCACAGTTGATTCCGCCAAACCAGTGGCTGGCGCGACGGTGGTTGCGCCAGTGGTGGCTGCACCTGTTGTGCCGGCGCCTGAGCCAGCTCCCGTTGTGGTGCCGCCGGTGGTTGCGCCGGAGCCGGTTGTGGCGCCCGCGCCAGCGGCTGAGGTCGACCTGCCTTGGAATGACCCGCTGGACGCTGAACCCGAATCCGAACCCGAACTGCAGCCCGCCGTGGAACCCGTGCTGGAAACCACCGGCGAGCAGCCCGAACTGACGCCGATGCCCAGCCCGCTCCCCGACAGTGTGGTGCCGGACGCGCCGGAGTGGGTCGCAGCTCCCGTGCCGGAGCCGACGCTGGCCCAGGTGGAGGCCGCTGTTCCCGGTATCGACCTCGACGACGAACCGCCGCTGGACGAAGACTACATCGAGCCGGACATGGATTCGGCCTACAGCTACCTGGACGACCTGGCCAGCGAACACACCGCCGAGCCCGCCCCCGAGCCCGACGTCGAGCCTGCCGCAGCACCGGCCACCGGCCTGGCCCTGCAATGGCTGGAGCTGTTCCCGAAATTGCCGATCTCCGGGATGACCGGCAGCATCGCCGCCAACTGCACGCTGATTTCCATCGAGGGCGACCATTGGTTGTTGCACCTGGACCCGGCCCACAGCGCCCTGTTCAACGCGACCCAGCAGCGTCGCCTCAACGACGCCCTGAACCAGTACCATGAGCGCACGCTGACCATTGCCATCGAGCTGATCAAGCCCGAGCAGGAAACCCCGGCCCAGGCCGCGACTCGTCGGCGTATCAACCGTCAGCGCGAGGCAGAAGACTCGATCCACGCCGATCCGCTCATCCAGCAAATGATGCAACAGTTCGGCGCAGTCGTTCGCCAAGATACAATTGAACCTGTCGAAGCCCCGGTGTCCCAGGCGTCATGACACCGGGTTACTTATTGATCCACGTACTTTGAGGTGATTCCCATGATGAAAGGTGGCATGGCCGGCCTGATGAAGCAGGCGCAGCAGATGCAGGAAAAGATGGCCAAGATGCAGGAAGAATTGGCCAACGCCGAAGTCACCGGTAAAGCCGGTGGCGATATGGTCAGCGTGGTGATGACCGGTCGTCACGACATCAAGCGTGTGAGCATCGACCCCAGCGTATTGCCAGGCACCAGCGAAGATGACCTGGAAATGCTCGAAGCGTTGTTCGCCGCGGCCGTCAACGACGCCGTGCGCAAGATCGAAGCCAACAGCCAGGACAAAATGTCCGGCGTGACCGCGGGCATGCAACTGCCGCCGGGCATGAAGCTGCCGTTCTGATCGGCCAGCTCTGATGGGCGAGAGCCACTAAACTCAAATGCCAGGCCCAGTGCCTGGCATTTTTGTTTACGCCGATCCGATCGAACCCCGGCGCGGCGAGCATGGTCTGCACCTATACCGACGGATTCGTTAAGGAGCCCCTGATGCCTCAAGAACCGATTCTTAACCAGCGCATTGTGCTGGTCTCACGCCCCCACGGTGCGCCGACCCCGGAAAACTTCCGCCTGGAGCGCGTGAACCTGCCGGAGTTGGCGGACGGCCAGGTCCTGCTGAAAACCCTGTACCTGTCCCTCGACCCCTACATGCGCGGACGCATGAGCGATGCACCGTCCTACGCCGCGCCGGTGGAAATCGATGAGGTGATGACCGGTGGTGCTGTCAGCCGTATCGAGCAGTCGCGTAATCCGAAATTCGAGGTGGGCGACCTGGTGGTCGGCTCCACCGGCTGGCAGAGCCACAGCATTTCCGATGGCCGCAACCTGATGCCGGTGCCCAAGGGCCTGGCCAGCCCGTCGATGGCCTTGGGGGTGCTGGGCATGCCGGGCATGACCGCCTACATGGGCCTGATGGACATCGGCCAGCCCAAGGCCGGTGAAACCCTGGTGATCGCGGCAGCGTCCGGCGCGGTGGGCTCGGTGGTGGGGCAGGTTGCCAAGCTCAAGGGCTTGCGCGTGGTCGGGATTGCCGGTGGAGCCGACAAGTGCCGCTACGTGGTAGATGAGTTGGGCTTCGATGCCTGCATCGACCATAAAAGCGAAAACTTCGTCGACGAACTGGCCCTGGCCTGCTTCAAGGGTGTGGATATCTACTTCGAGAACGTTGGCGGCAAGGTATTCGATGCCGTGATGCCTTTGCTCAACCCGAAGGCGCGCATTCCGTTGTGCGGGCTGATCGCCGGTTATAACGCTCATCAGCCGCCGAGCGGTCCCGACCGGTTGCCGGCGCTGCAAAGTACCTTGCTGACCAAGCGTGTGCGCATCCAGGGCTTTATCGTGTTTGACGACTATGGCGATCGCCAGCCCGAGTTCCTCAGTGCGATGGCGCCGTGGGTGCGGGACGGCAAGATCAAGTTCCGCGAAGACATGGTCGACGGCCTGGAGCAGGCGCCTGAAGCCTTCATCGGTTTGCTCGAAGGGCGCAACTTCGGCAAGTTGGTGGTGAGGGTCGCGCAGGATTGACCATTTGACGCTAATCCGGGGCGCGGGTATAAACCGCGTCTCGTCGTTTTGTCGGACCCATGCCCCATGAGCTTCAGCCCCCTGATTCGCCAACTGATCGACGCCTTGCGCACGTTGCCGGGCGTCGGCCAGAAAACCGCCCAACGCATGGCGTTGCAATTGCTGGAGCGCGATCGCAGCGGCGGCACCCGGTTGGCCCAGGCTCTGAGCCAGGCCATGACAGGCGTTGGCCACTGCCGCCAGTGCCGCACCCTCACCGAAGAAGAACTCTGCCCGCAATGCGCCGACCCGCGCCGTGACGACACGTTGCTGTGTGTGGTGGAAGGGCCGATGGATGTGTATGCGGTGGAGCAGACCGGCTATCGTGGGCGCTACTTCGTGCTCAAGGGGCATCTGTCGCCGCTGGACGGCCTGGGCCCGGAAGCCATCGGCATTCCGCAACTGGTCAAACGCATCGAAGAGCAGGGCACCTTCACCGAGGTGATCCTGGCCACCAACCCCACGGTGGAAGGTGAGGCGACGGCGCATTACATCGCGCAACTGCTGAGCAACAAAGGCCTGATCACCTCGCGCATCGCCCACGGTGTGCCGTTGGGTGGCGAGTTGGAGTTGGTCGATGGCGGCACTCTGGCGCATTCGTTTGCAGGGCGCAAACCGATCGCGCTCTGAGGCCTGGCGCAGTTCAAATGTGGGGGCTTGCTTCCGATAGCGTCACAGTCCGATCAATCGTTAACGATCAGTCAGCGCAAACTGTGTCAGGCAAAAAGTCGGAATCCCCATGTCTTCCAGGCGCTGCGAGCCGCCCAGCTCCGGCAGGTCGATAATCGACGCCGCTTCGAAGACGTCCGCCCCCATGCGCCGCACCAGGTTGGCCGCGGCGATCAAGGTACCGCCGGTGGCGATCAGGTCATCGAATATCAGCACCGAATCGCCCTCGCACAGGCTGTCGGCGTGCACCTCCAGGAAGGCCTCGCCGTATTCGGTCTGGTAACCCTCGGCCAGTACGTCAGCCGGCAGTTTGCCCTGCTTGCGGAACAGGATCAGCGGCTTGTTCAACTGGTAGGCGATGATCGAACCGATCAGGAAGCCCCGTGCATCCATCGCGCCGATGTGGGTGAAGTCGGCTTCGACATAGCGATGGACAAAGGTATCGGCCACCAGGCGCAGGGCCTTGGGCGATTGGAACAGCGGGGTGATATCACGAAAGATCACCCCAGGTTTGGGGAAGTCGATGACGGGACGGATCAGGGATTTGATGTCGAACGAATCGAAGGTCATCGTCGAGGAGTCCTGGGGCAGAAAACGGACCCGAAGTATACCTGCGGCCTTGCCGGTTGGCGCGGCCGCTGCGTCGGCCTATTGACCGTCCAGGGAGCCGCCGGCCAGTGCGCACAACTGGATCGGGTCGAGGATGTGCACTTCCTTGCCTTCGGCGGCAATCAGCTCGTTCTGCTGGAAGCGGGTAAACACACGGGACACGGTTTCCACCGCCAGGCCCAGGTAGTTGCCGATTTCGTTGCGCGACATGCTCAGGCGGAACTGGTTGGCCGAGAAACCACGGGCACGGAAGCGCGCCGACAGGTTGACCAGAAAGGTCGCGATGCGCTCGTCGGCAGTCTTCTTCGACAACAACAGCATCATCTGCTGGTCGTCACGAATCTCGCGGCTCATCACGCGCATCAATTGGCGCCGCAGTTGCGGCAATTGCAGGGCCAGTTCGTCGAGGCGCTCGAAGGGGATTTCGCACACCGAGGTCGTCTCCAAGGCCTGGGCCGACACGGGGTGCATCTCGGTGTCCATGCCCGATAGCCCAACCAGTTCGCTGGGCAGGTGGAAACCGGTGATCTGTTCTTCGCCGCCATCGCTCAGGCTGAATGTCTTCAAGGCGCCCGAACGTACTGCATAGACGCAATCGAACTTATCGCCCTGGCGAAAGAGAAACTCGCCTTTTTTCAGCGGACGACCGCGTTTAACGATCTCGTCCAGCGCATCCATGTCTTCCAGATTCAGCGAAAGTGGCAGGCATAGCGGCGCCAGGCTGCAATCCTTGCAATGAGCCTGACTGTTAGCGCGCAGTTTGACTGGCTCGGACATTTCTTAAATCCTTGTAGGAAAGCACACATAAGGCGTAAGGGTACCTCACTGTAGGACTCTGAGGCCAGTGTGTACAGAAAAGCCGCAACGGTATAAAGGTTTGTGTCCTGGCTACCTCGTCTGGGTTTCATGGAGGATGGCCGAGGCTGCGAGCTTTCGCGCAGGACGTCGGCCAAGTCCTGTCATTTGCAAAGCCTTCAGATCACCCGAGAAAAGCGCTGCCGGTTCTGGTGCTCCAGGTAAGCGTCGAAGACCATGCACACCGAACGCACCAGCAGGCGGCCGGCCGGCAGCACGCGGATACCCTGCGCATCCAGCTCGATCAGGCCGTCTTGCGCCATGGCCTCAAGTTGCGGCCACACGTCGTCGAAGTACCCACGAAAATCAATGTTGAAGACCTGTTCGATCTGCTCGAATACCAGGCTGAAATTGCAGATCAACTGCTGAATCACTTCCCGGCGCAACCGATCGTCCGGGGTGCACAGCAAGCCCCGGCTGGTGGCCAGTTGTGCGCTGGCGAGCGCGTTCTGGTAGCCGTTGAGGTCACTGGTGTTCTGGCAGTACAGGTCGCCGATCTGGCTGATGGCCGAGACGCCGAGGCCGATCAGGTCGCAATGGCCATGGGTGGTATAGCCCTGGAAATTGCGTTGCAGGGTGCCTTCTTCCTGGGCGATGGCGAGTTCGTCGTCCGGCAGGGCGAAATGGTCCATGCCGATGTAGCGATACCCGGCCTGGGTCAGTTGCTCGATGGTGGTTTGCAGCATCAGCAGCTTGGCCGCCGGCGACGGCAGGTCGTCGCTGTTGATGCGCCGCTGGGGCATGAAACGTTCCGGCAGGTGGGCGTAGTTGAACACCGAGAGGCGGTCCGGTTGCAGCTTGATCACTTCCTCTACGGTGCGGGCGAAATTGATCGGCGTTTGCATGGGCAAGCCATAGATCAGGTCGATATTGATCGAGCGATACTGCAGGGTGCGCGCCGCATCGATCACCGCACGGGTTTCTTCCAGGCTTTGCAGGCGGTTGACCGCCCGTTGCACTTCCGGGTCGAGGTCTTGCAGGCCGATGCTCACGCGGTTGAAGCCCAGTTCGCGCAGCAGACCCATGGTCGCCCAGTCGGCTTCACGCGGGTCGATCTCGATGCCATAGTCGCCGGAGTCATCGTCCAGCAGGTTGAAGTGCTGGCGCAGGCAACTCATGACCTGGCGCAATTCGTCGTGGCTGAGAAATGTCGGGGTGCCGCCGCCGAAGTGCAGTTGTTCGACCGGCTGCTTGGGGTCGAGGTGGCAGGCCACCTGCTGGATTTCTTGCTCCAGGCGCAGCAGATAGGCATGCGCGCGGCCGCGGTCCTTGGTGATGACCTTGTTGCAGGCGCAGTAGTAGCAAATGTTCGCGCAGAACGGCACGTGCACATACAGCGACAACGGCCGCACGGCCTTGCGGCTGTCGCGCAGGGCGTGGAGCAGGTCGAAGGTACCGACCCGGCTGTCGAATTGTACGGCGGTGGGGTAGGACGTGTAGCGCGGTCCCGCCAAGTCGTAGCGATGAATCAGATCGGTGTCCCAACGAATGGCGTCGAGCATGCGGGCGTTCCCCCGGATAGGCTAATGGGCGGAGTCTAGGGGCGCGGCTGATAGGGCATCTTGATTTGCGTCAACGGGGAGCGGCGCTATGCCACATGGCCTTTTAGTGGCCCATTAGCCAGTGCTGATGCGGCCCGGGCAATGTCCACACACCGAACAGGATCACCAGCAACCCACCGGCCATGCGCACACTGCGTTTGCGTAATAACGCGGTGACACGTTCGGCGGCCAGCCCGGTCGCCAGCAGCACCGGCCAGGTGCCCAGGCCGAACGCGAGCATCAGCAAGGCACTGTCCAGGGCGTTGCCTTGGCTGGCGGCCCACAGCAGGGTGCTGTAGACCAATCCGCACGGCAACCAGCCCCACAGCGCGCCCAGCAGCAGGGCGCGTGGCAGGCTGGACACCGGCAGCAAGCGGTTGGCGACGGGTTGTATGTAGCGCCACAGGCCGCGACCGAGGCTTTCGACACGGGTCAGGCCGCTCCACCAGCCGGCCAGGTACAGGCCCATGCTGATCAACAGCAAACCGGCGAGCACGCGCATGAACATCGCCGCCGGGCTGTTGGCCACGGCCCAGCCCGCCAGGCCGATCAACAGGCCGGCCGTGGCATAGCTGAGGATGCGTCCGAGGTTGTACGCCAGCAGCAGGCCGAATCGGCGGCGGCGTTGCTCCTTGGGTATCGCCAGCGTCAGCGCGCCCATCAGTCCGCCGCACATGCCCAGGCAATGACCGCCGCCGAGCAGGCCCAGGATCAGCGCGGAGACCAGCAGTGGTGCGAGGTCAAGCATGGGGCGGGTCTTTGGGCGTGGTTGGCGGCTCGGGGTCGTTGGCTTCGTCGACGGCGGCCAGGTGGTTCGGGTCCTGGTCGTCGAACAGCACGCTGTGGGCCGGGCCATCGAGGTCGTCGTACTGGCCGCTGTCGACCGCCCAGAAGAAGATGTAGATGGCGACGCCCACTAACAACAGTGCCGCCGGAATCATGATGTATAGAGCTGGCATCTGCACTCCAGGTCCACGCGGCTCAAGCCGGCTGTGGACGGGTTACCAAAGGGGCGCTGTCGGTCTGCGGACTCGGCAGGCGAGTCAGGCGCAGGGCGTTGAGCACCACGGTCAACGAGCTGAGGGACATGCCGATGGCCGCCCAGATCGGAGTGATCCAACCCAGGGCGGCAAACGGCAACATCAGGCCATTGTACAGCCCGGCCCACAGCAGGTTTTCAATGATTACCCGACGCGTGCGCCGTGCCAGGGTAAAGGCCTGTACCAGCGCGTCGAGGCGGTTGGACAGCAGGACCGCGTCGGCGCTGGTTTTGGCCAGGTCGGTGGCCGAGCCCATGGCCACGCTGATATCGGCGGCGGCGAGCACCGGCACGTCGTTGACGCCATCGCCGAGCATCAGCACCTTGCGGCCTTCCTGATGCAGCCGTTGCAGCACCTGCAGCTTGTCGTCGGGGCGCAGGCCGCCGTGGGCTTCGTCGATGCCCAATTCAGCCGCGACACTGGCGACCATCGGCGAACTGTCCCCCGACAGCAGCAGCGTGCGCCAGCCACGCGCCTTGCACGCCGCCAGCAATGCCGGGGCATCGCTGCGCAGGCGGTCATCCAGCACGAACCAGGCGAGGGCGCCGTGTGGGTCGCCCAACAGCAACCATTGGCCAGCCTCCTCGGGCGCGGCAGGAATCGGACAACCACTGAGTTCGCAGACAAAACCGGGCTGGCCGATGCGCAGCAGGCGTTCACCCACGCGGCCTTCCAGCCCCAGGCCCGGCGTGCTGAGCACTTCATCGGCGGCCAGCGGCGCACGGCCGAAGGCGCGGGCAATCGGGTGTTCGGAGCGGTTCTCCAAGGCGGCGGCGAGGCCCAGGCATGTGTCGCTGTTCAGGCTGCCCAAGGGGCGGATGGCTCTCAACGCCAGGCGGCCTTCGGTGAGGGTGCCGGTTTTGTCGAAAATCACCGTGTCGATCTGGTTCAGGCCTTCCAGCACATGGCCGCGGGTCAGCAACAGCCCGAGTTTGTGCAAGGTGCCGGTGGCGGCGGTGAGGGCGGTCGGCGTAGCCAGGGACAGCGCGCAGGGACAGGTCGCGACCAGCATCGCCAGGACGATCCAGAACGCGCGGGATGAATCCAGCTCCCACCACAGCAGGCCGATGACGGCGGCGGCAATCAGCGAGCCCAACAGGAACCATTGCGCGGCGCGATCGGCGATTTGGGCCAGGCGTGGTTTCTCGGCCTGGGCCCGCTCCAGCAGGCGCACGATGGCGGACAGGCGGGTTTCATGGCCCAGGGCGCGGACTTCGACACTCAAGGCGCCTTCGACGTTGAGGGTGCCCGCCGTGACGGTATCGCCCACTTGCCTGGGTTGCGGCAGGTACTCACCGGTGAGCAGGGATTCATCAATGCTGGATTGGCCGTCGAGGATCACCCCGTCCGCCGGCAATACCGCGCCGGGATGCACCAGCACACGGTCGCCGAGCGCCAGTTCGCTGAGCAGGATGCGTTCGCTCTGACCGTCTGCTTTCAGGCGCAGGCACGAGGCGGGCAGCAGGTTGACCAGTTGGGCGGTGGCCGCCGCCGTGCGTTCCCGGGCGCGGCGCTCCAGGTAGCGACCGGCCAGCAGGAACAGCGCGAACATGCCGACGGCGTCGAAGTACAACTCGCCCACCCCGGTGATCGCGGTCCAGATCCCCGCCAGGTAGGCACCACCAATCGCCAGGGATACCGACACGTCCATGGTCAGGTGGCGGGTGCGCAGGTCGCGCAGGGCACCTTTGAAAAACGGCGCGCAGCTATAGAAGACGATGGGGGTGGTCAGAAACATCGCGACCCAGCGCAGGATGACGTGCAGCTCCGGGCTCAGGTCGATATTGAATTCCGGCCAGGTGGCCATGGTGGCCATCATCGCCTGGAACCACAGCAGACCGGCAACCCCCAGTTGGCGCAGCGCCAGACGGTTTTCGTTGGCCAGTTGCTCGGCCGCGCGGTCGGCCTGATAGGGGTGGGCGGCATAACCGATGTGGCGCAGCTCGCTGAGCAACTGGCTCAAGGGCAATTGCCCATCGGCCCAGCGTACTTGCAGGCGATGGTTGGACAGGTTCAACCGCGCCTCGGCCACGGCGGGCAGGCGGCGCAGGTGTTTTTCGATCAGCCAGCCACAGGCGGCGCAACTGATGCCTTCCATCAGCAGGGTGGCTTCGGCGAGATCGCCGCTGTGGTGCACGAAGGGTTTTTGCACGTCGGCACGGTCGTACAGCGCCAGTTCGTCCACCAGTTGCACCGGCAGCGTCTCAGGGTTGGCCGAGGCTTCGCTGCGATGCTGGTAATAGCTTTCCAGTCCGCCCGCCACGATCGCTTCGGCCACGGCCTGGCAGCCCGGGCAGCAGAGTTCGCGGCACTCGCCGAGGATCACGGCGGTGAAGCGGCTACCGGGCGGAACGGGCAGGGCGCAGTGGTAGCAGGGGGTTGGGGTGGTCATGGTTCGGGATCTTTGGTGGCAGGGTGGGCCTCATCGCGAGCAAGCCCGCGCCCACAGGGGGAACACGTTCCAGATGTGGGCGCGGGCTTGCTCGTGATGCGCGAAGCGCGGGCTTTTAGTTTTTCAGGTCTTCAGCACCTTGCAACGGTTCATCACCCAACAGCAAGTCCTTGTCATGGCTGACCTGCTCTTCTTCGAACATGCGCCAGGTGCGGTCGCCTTCCACACCGAGCAGTTCGACGAAGCGCCGACCTTCGACTTTGTCGGTGACCTGGCCGATATAGCGGCCAGGCTCGCTGTCGGTGCGCGCCAGGTTGATCTTGCGATCCTTCTCCGGCTGGGTCGGGGAAATCAGGTTCAGTTCCAGGGTCGCCGGGTTGCTGTTGCCGGTCAGGTGCACCTCGACTTCGCCGGTCAGCTCATCCAGGTGCACCTTGGCCCGCAGTTGCAGAGTCTGGGCCAGCAGTTCGCGGTCCAGGGAGCGGTTGATGCCTTTGCCGGCCTCATAGTAGTTGTCGTTGACCAGGTTGTCCGGGTTCTTCACCGCGATGGTCACCATGGACAGGGTCAAGGTCACCGAGCAGGCCAGGATGCCAATGATGATCCAGGGCCAGAGGTGCTTGTACCAAGGGCTTGCGGCAGTTGCTACGGACATTGATCGGCTCTCTGTTAACGAACTTGTGGGCCGATGAATCGGCTCTTGGCTTCAATACGAACGCTGGTGTCGTCGGCATCCTGGAGGATG
The DNA here is from genome assembly GCF_046605395.1 of Pseudomonas sp. MPB23. Classification (NCBI taxonomy): domain Bacteria; kingdom Pseudomonadati; phylum Pseudomonadota; class Gammaproteobacteria; order Pseudomonadales; family Pseudomonadaceae; genus Pseudomonas; species Pseudomonas sp. MPB23. Next base: position 2,671,803 of record NZ_CP176771.1, read on the forward strand.
AACTTCACCTCGTTGGTGCTCGATGGCAATTGCTCCGGCGCGCTCGACAGTTCTACCGGCATGCTGACGATTTCGCCAGCGGCCACCTTGATTTCGCGGCGTCCTTGCAGTTTGAGATCGGGCAGGCCGGCGGCGTCGAGCACATAGCTGTGGTCGCGCTGGTCCTTGTTCATGATCTTCAGGCTGTAGACGTTTTCGATGCGGCCTTCGGCATTTTCTCGGTACAGCACGCGGTCTTTGCTGACGTCGAAGCCGACCAGTGGGCGTATGAAAAATGCCGTGGCCAACAGGCTCATCATGGTCAGCAATACCAGCGCATAGCCGATCAGGCGTGGACGCAGCTTGTGGGTCTTCTGACCCGACAGGTTGTGTTCGGTGGTGTAGCTGATCAGGCCGCGCGGGTAGTCCATCTTGTCCATGATGGTGTCGCAGGCGTCGATACATGCGGCGCAACCGATGCACTCAATCTGCAGGCCGTCACGGATGTCGATACCGGTAGGACATACCTGCACACACATTGTGCAATCGATGCAGTCGCCCAAGCCCTGGGCCTTGTAGTCGACGCCTTTTTTACGCGGGCCACGCACTTCGCCACGGCGTGGGTCGTAGGAGACGATCAGGGTGTCCTTGTCGAACATCACGCTCTGGAAGCGTGCGTACGGGCACATATAAATGCACACCTGTTCGCGCAGCCAGCCGGCGTTGCCGTAGGTGGCGAGGGTGAAGAAGCCGACCCAGAAATACGACCAGCCATCGGCCTGGCCGGTGAAGAAGTCGAACACCAGTTCACGGATCGGCGAGAAGTAACCGACGAAGGTCATGCCGGTGACAAAGCCGATCAGCAGCCACAGCGTGTGCTTGCTGAACTTGCGCAGGAATTTGTTCGCGCCCATGGGCGCCTTATCCAGCTTGATGCGTTGGTTGCGGTCGCCTTCGGTGACCTTTTCGCACCACATGAAGATCCATGTCCACACGCTTTGCGGGCAGGTATAGCCGCACCACACGCGCCCGGCGTAGACGGTGATAAAGAACAGGCCAAACGCGGCCACGATCAGGATGCCCGAGAGCAGGATGAAGTCCTGGGGCCAGAAGGTCGCGCCAAAAATGAAGAACTTACGTTCCGGCAGGTCCCACCATACTGCCTGGTGGCCGCCCCAGTTCAGCCACACCGTGCCGAAGTAGAGCAGGAACAAACCCGCGCCGCCGAGCATGCGCAGGTTGCGGAACAAGCCCGTGAAGGCGCGGGTATAGATTTTCTCTCGCGATGCGTAGAGATCAATGGTTTTACTGTCTGCGCTATTTGGATTTTTGGCAGGCGGGGTAACGTCATGTACCGGTATCTGGTTGCTCATCATTGCATCCCACGGCGGTGGAGATTTGCCTCGGCCAGTGCGTGCCAACCGGGGTCAAATAAAGAGTCTTGCAGTGGCGTAATGATACGCCCCCGACAGTGTACAAGGGGTGCGACCTTTGGTCGCGTTGGGGAAAATCAATTGATGGTGTACGTGATCTGGATCAATTGACTTGCGAAGTATGGACGGTTTTTGCGGGCTCAACCTTCAAAACACTGGATCTGTTCATGGCAACAAAAAAGGCCCGTCACCTTTTAATGAGCGGGCCTTTGTTGTTGTTGCTGCTCCGACTTACTGCTGTTCAGCCTTCTTGTCCCCATGGGACAGGCTGTAAACATACGCCGCGAGCAAGTGCACCTTGTCATTGCCCTGCAGCAGTTCCTGCGCAGGCATCTGGCCCTGGCGGCCCCAACGGATGGTCTGCTGCAGTTGAGCGAAGCTCGAACCGTAGATGAACGCACCCGGATGGGTCAGGTCGGGCGCGCCCATGGCTGGGGTGCCTTTGCCTTGCGGGCCGTGGCAGGCCACACAGTTGGCGGCGAAGAGTTTCTCACCGTTGGCCGCGTCGGCCTTGGTGCCTTCCGGCAGCGTGCGTCCATCCAGCTTGGTCACGACGAATGCGGCCACGTCGCTGACGCCCTGTTCCTTGAGGATATCCAGCCAGGCCGGCATCACGGCATGGCGACCCTTCATGATGGTTTCCTTGATGGTCAGCGGCTCGCCGCCCCAGCGCCAGTCGGCGTCGGTCAGGTTGGGAAAGCCGTAGGCGCCCTTGGCGTCGGAGCCGTGGCACACCGAGCAGTTGGAGGCGAACAGGCGACCGCCCATCTTCAGCGCTTGCGGGTCCTTGGCGACCTCTTCAATGGGCATCGAAGCGAATTTGGCGAAGATCGGCCCGAACTTGGCGTCCGACCTGGCCATTTCCTTTTCCCATTCGTGCACGCCGGTCCAGCCGGTCTGGCCGTTGGCGAAGGCGATTTGCTTGTCGTTATCGAGGTAGTTGTAGCCCGGCAGCAGGCCTTTCCAGTTGCCCAGGCCTGGGTACAGCAGCAGGTAGCCGAGGGCGAAGACGATGGTGCCGACGAACAGCATGAACCACCATTTTGGCAGCGGGTTGTCATACTCCTCGATGCCGTCGAACGAGTGGCCGACAGTCTCGTCGGTCTGCTCGCTGCGCTGGCCCCTTTGGGTCGACAGCAGCAGCCAGGTCAGGGCGAAGATGGTACCCAGACTGAGGACTGTGACGTACAGACTCCAGAACGTAGTCATTCTTTGTTACTCCTAGAAGCTTGCTCGACGTGCTTGATGGCTTCGGGATCATCCGCAAAGGGCAACATGGTCGCGTCGTCAAACTCCGACTTGCGCCTGGGGCTGAATACCCACAACGCCAGGCCGATAAAGGCCACCATCACCACAACGGTGCCCAGGCCACGAATCATCCCGATATCCATGAAGAATCACCGTTTGCTTTTGATGATGGTGCCAAGGCCTTGCAGGTAGGCCACCAATGCGTCCATTTCGGTCTTGCCCTTCACGGCTGCGGCTGCACCGGCGATGTCTTCGTCGGTGTAGGGCACGCCCAGGGTGCGCAAGACTTCCATCTTCTTCGCGGTGTCCTTGCCGTCGAGCTTGTTTTCCACGAGGAACGGGTACGCCGGCATTTTCGATTCAGGCACAACGTTGCGCGGGTTGTACAAGTGCGCGCGCTGCCAGTCATCGGAGTAACGACCGCCGACACGGGCCAGGTCCGGGCCGGTGCGCTTGGAGCCCCACAGGAACGGGTGGTCCCACACGCTTTCACCGGCCACCGAGTAGTGGCCGTAGCGTTCGGTTTCGGCGCGGAACGGACGGATCATCTGCGAGTGGCAGCCGACACAGCCGTTGGCGATGTAGATGTCGCGACCTTCCAGCTCAAGGGCGGTGCGTGGCTTCATGCCTTCGACCGGCTTGTTGGTCACGTCCTGGAAGAACAGCGGAACGATCTGGGTCAGGCCGCCGATACTCACGGCGATGACCATGAAGAAGGCCAGCAGGCCGATATTCTTCTCGACTACTTCATGCTTCATCAGTGGGCTCCCACAACGGCGATCTTGGCGGCGGCTTCGGCTTCTGCAGGGTCAGAGGCGCGCACGGTGCGCCAGACGTTGTAGGCCATGAACAGCATGCCGGAGGCAAAGAACGCACCGCCCAGGGCGCGGACGATGTAGCCCGGATGGCTGGCTTGCAGCGCTTCGACGAAGGAGTAGGTGAGGGTGCCGTCATCGTTGATCGCACGCCACATCAGGCCTTGGGTGATGCCGTTGACCCACATCGAGGCGATGTAGAGCACGGTGCCGATGGTGGCCAGCCAGAAGTGCGTGTTGATCAACCCGACGCTGTGCATCTGCGCACGCCCGAAGATTTTCGGGATCATGTGGTACAGCGCGCCGATGGAAATCATCGCTACCCAGCCCAGTGCGCCAGCGTGTACGTGGCCGATGGTCCAGTCGGTGTAGTGCGACAGCGAGTTGACGGTCTTGATCGCCATCATCGGCCCTTCGAAGGTCGACATGCCGTAGAACGCCAGGGAAACGACGAGGAAACGCAGGATCGGGTCGGTGCGCAGCTTATGCCAGGCCCCCGACAGGGTCATCATGCCGTTGATCATGCCGCCCCAGCTCGGGGCCAGCAGGATGATCGACATCGCCATGCCCAACGACTGCGCCCAATCCGGCAGCGCGGTGTAGTGCAGGTGGTGGGGACCGGCCCAGATGTACAGGGTGATCAGCGCCCAGAAGTGCACGATGGACAGACGATACGAGTAAATAGGACGTTCGGCCTGTTTGGGCACGAAGTAGTACATCATCCCCAGGAAACCGGTGGTGAGGAAGAACCCCACGGCGTTATGCCCGTACCACCACTGGATCATCGCGTCCGTCGCTCCGGCATAGGCCGAATAGGACTTGAACAGGCTGACCGGCAACGATGCATGGTTGACGATGTGCAACATCGCCGTCACCAGGATGAAGGCACCGTAGAACCAGTTGCCCACGTAGATGTGCTTGGTCTTGCGCTTGACGATGGTGCCGAAGAACACCACCGCGTAGATCACCCAGACAATCGCGAGCAAAATGGCGATGGGCCATTCCAGTTCGGCGTATTCCTTGGTGGTGGTGTAGCCCAGCGGCAACGAAATGCCCGCGCCCACGATCACGGCTTGCCATCCCCAGAAGGTGAAGGCCGCGAGGCTGTCGGAGATCAGTCGCGTCTGGCAGGTTCGCTGCACGACATAGTAGGAGGTGGCAAACAGTGCACATCCGCCGAAGGCGAAAATCACCAGGTTGGTATGCAGTGGGCGCAGGCGACCGAAGGTCGTCCATGGCAAGCCGAAATTCAACTCCGGCCAAACCAGTTGCGAGGCGATGAACACCCCGAGCCCCATGCCAAGGATCCCCCAGACCACCGTCATGATGGCGAACTGGCGGACTACCTTATAGTTATAAGCAGTCGGACTGATTGCTGTGCTCATTCTAAGGTTCCACGGTTTAGGTTTTTTTATAGGTCAAATCGGCCGCAAGTATGTAGAAAGCAAGGGGTCATTGCAACGCAATGACTGACCTGTATCAATACGTTCCACGCCAGATTCTGCGCCCTTTCCCTGTTTTGCGTAAGGACAAAATCCGAAATCAAAAGCTGATCGAGTGGACAGGAAAATTCAGGGTCGCAACGACTGTCGTTGCGTACGCCAGGATCAGTCCGCTGTGCAAGCAAGCGTAGACCTGAATGGCAGGAGGGGAAAGTTGTGCTTTAGAGGGGGTGCGACACTCGGTCGCGCAGGAGGGGCGGTTCAGTCAAGCGCGAGCGATGAATCGGTGGCGAGGGAGCAAGGAGAGTTGCCGCCCCGGAGCGGGGCGGCAGTCAGCGGTTACTGAGCCTGGCTTTCTGGCATTGCGCCATCAGCGTTATGGGAAAGGCTGTAAACGTAGGCGGCGAGCAAGTGCACCTTGTCATTGCCTTGCAACACTTCCTGCGCCGGCATCTGACCTTGGCGGCCATAGCGGATAGTCTGCTGCAACTGCGCCAGACTGGTGCCATAGATGAAGCCGGCTGGCAGCGTCAGGTTCGGCGCGCCCATGGCTTCAGTGCCGTGGCCTTGCGGACCGTGGCAGGCTACACACATGGTGTTGAAGGTGGTTTGGCCTGCGGCCAGGTCGGCGGTGTTGTCAGCCGGCAAGGGCAGTTTGGCCAGATCGTGACGGACATAAGCGGCGACGTTTTTGACGCCCTCGTCGCCGAGCATTTCACCCCAGGCCGGCATCGCCGCGTGGCGACCGTTCATGATGGTGGTCTTGATCGTGTCGGCCGAGCCGCCCCAGCGCCAGATATTGTCGGCCAGGTTCGGGAAGCCAAAGGCGCCCTTGGCATCGGAGCCGTGGCACACCGCGCAGTTGGAGGCAAACAGGCGACCGCCCATTTTCAGCGCTTGCGGGTCTTTGGCGACTTCTTCCACCGGCATGGCCGAGAATTTGGCGAAGATCGGCCCGAACTTGGTGTCAGCCTTGGCCATCTCCTTTTCCCACTCTTTGGCCGACGTCCAACCGTCTTCATAGCCCGGCAGCACGCCTTTCCAGTTACCCAGGCCCGGGTAGAGGATCAGGTAGCCGACCGCAAACACCAGGGTGCCGGCGAACAGCATGAACCACCACTGGGGCAGCGGGTTGTCGTATTCCTCAATGCCATCGAAGGCGTGGCCCATGGTCTGGTCGACACTGCCCTTGGTCTCGCCCTTGCGGGTGCCGATCAAGAGCCAGGTCAGGCCGATCAGGCTGCCGAGGGTCAGTACGCAGATCCATGTACTCCAAAAGGTAGTCATGGCCGGTTGCTCCTTGTTACAGGCTCTTCTTGAGCGTCGGATGGAGTGGGTTCGTCGGCGAAGGGCAGCAGGCGCGCCTGCTCGAATTCCGCATTGCGCCGGTTGTTGAACACCCACAGCGACAGGCCGATAAAGGCGATGGCAACCACCAGGGTGCCGAGGCCGCGGATGGTGCCCGCATCGAATTCAAATCCCATGGCTCACCTCTTGCTCTTGATGGCGGTGCCGAGCACTTGCAGGTACGAAACCAGCGCGTCCATCTCGGTCTTGCCCTTGAGGCTGGCGACGGCGCCACTGATGTCGTCGTCGGTGTACGGCACGCCAAGGGTGCGCATCACTTTCAACTTGGTCTCGGTGTGGCTGCTGTCGACCGCGGCGGTGACCAGCCATGGGTAGGCCGGCATTTTCGACTCAGGCACTACGTTGCGCGGGTTGTACAAGTGCGCGCGGTGCCAGTCGTCCGAGTAACGTGCGCCGACGCGTGCGAGGTCCGGACCGGTGCGCTTGGAGCCCCACAGGAACGGATGGTCCCACACGCTTTCGCCGGCGACCGAGTAGTGGCCATAGCGTTCGGTTTCGGCGCGGAACGGACGGATCATCTGCGAGTGGCACTGTACGCAGCCTTCGCGGATGTAGATGTCACGGCCTTCCAGTTGCAGCGCGGTGTAGGGCTTCATGCCTTCGACCGGCTTGTTGGTCACGTCCTGGAAGAACAGTGGGACGATCTGGGTCAGGCCGCCGATGCTCACGGCGAGCACCATGAGCAGCATCAGCAGGCCGACGTTCTTTTCAATCGTTTCGTGTTTCATCACTGACTCCTCAGGCCATTTGCGCGACAGGGGCGTCTTCGACAGGTTGTGCCGAACGCACGGTGCGCCAAGTGTTGTAAGCCATCAGGAGCATGCCGCTGAGGAAGATTGCGCCGCCGACCAACCGCACGATGAAGCCTGGGTGGCTGGCCACCAGGGTTTCGACGAAGGAGTAGGTCAAGGTGCCGTCCTCGTTGATTGCACGCCACATCAGGCCCTGGGCGATGCCGTTGACCCACATCGAGGCGATGTAGAGCACGGTGCCGATAGTGGCCAACCAGAAGTGCGCGTTGATCAGGCCGACGCTGTACATCTGCTGGCGACCGAAGACTTTCGGGATCATGTGGTACAGCGCGCCGATGGAGATCATCGCCACCCAGCCGAGCGCGCCGGCGTGTACGTGGCCGATGGTCCAGTCGGTGTAGTGGGACAGCGAGTTGACGGTCTTGATCGCCATCATCGGCCCTTCGAAGGTCGACATGCCGTAGAACGCCAGCGAGACCACCAGGAAGCGCAGGATCGGGTCGCTGCGCAACTTATGCCAGGCGCCCGACAGGGTCATCATGCCGTTGATCATGCCGCCCCAGCTTGGAGCCAACAGCACCAGCGACATCACCATGCCCAACGACTGCGCCCAATCCGGCAGCGCGGTGTAGTGCAGGTGGTGAGGACCGGCCCAGATGTACAGGGTGATCAGCGCCCAGAAGTGCACGATGGACAGGCGATAGGAATACACCGGACGTTCGGCTTGCTTGGGTACGAAGTAGTACATCATCCCCAGGAAGCCAGCGGTCAGGAAGAAACCTACAGCGTTATGCCCATACCACCACTGCACCATGGCATCCGTCGCACCGCCGTACAGCGAGTAGGACTTGGTCAGGCTGACCGGGATTTCCATGTTGTTGACGAGGTGCAGGATGGCCACGGTGATGATGAACGCACCGAAGAACCAGTTACCGACGTAGATGTGTTTGGTGTTGCGCTTGGCCACTGTGCCGAAAAACACGATGGCGTAGGCGACCCAGACGATGGTGATCAGGATATCGATCGGCCATTCCAGCTCGGCGTACTCCTTGGAACTGGTGTAACCCAGCGGCAAGGTGATCGCTGCCAGGACAATGACCAGTTGCCAGCCCCAGAAGCAGAACTGGGCGATTTTCGGCGCGAACAGTTGCGTCTGGCAGGTGCGCTGCACCGAGTAGAAGGAGCTGGCAAACAGCGCACAACCCCCGAAGGCGAAGATCACCGCGTTGGTGTGCAGCGGGCGCAAGCGGCCGAAGCTGGTCCAAGGCAAGTCAAAGTTGAGTGCAGGCCACACCAATTGGGCTGCGAGAAAAACCCCGAGCCCCATGCCGACGATGCCCCACACCACCGTCATAATGGCGAATTGGCGGACCACCTTGTAGTTATAGGCGGTGCTTAATGTTGTGTTCATGGTTCCCCATCCACGGTTCAACCCAAGCAAGTGCGACACTTGGGCTGGAGTTATAGGCAGACTAAATAGCGAGGCAAGCATGGGCAAAGAGCACAAGGCCAGTATTGACGGGGATCAATGGGCGCGGTGTGTGCGGGAACATGGCTGGTTGTGGGATGCTGCGTCGGGCGCCGATGGGCGTCCACCGGTCACCCTGATCCTGGCCCACGGCGCGGGCGCACCGATGGACTCATCCTTCATGAACGATATGGCTGCACGCCTTGCTGCGCGTGGCGTCAACGTGTTGCGCTTCGAGTTTCCCTACATGGCCCAGCGTCGCGTGGACGCAGGCAAACGCCCCCCGAACCCGGCACCGAAACTGTTAGAGCGGTGGCGCGAGGTGTATGCCCAAGTGCGACGCCATGTCGCTGGGAAACTGGCCATTGGCGGCAAGTCCATGGGCGGGCGCATGGCCAGTTTGCTGGCGGACGAATTGGGCGCCGATGGGCTGGTCTGCCTGGGCTATCCGTTCTATGCGGTGGGCAAGCCGGAAAAGCCCCGGGTCGAGCACCTGGCCGGGCTGAAGACGCCGACGCTGATCGTCCAGGGGGAGCGCGATGCACTGGGCAATCGGGCGGCGGTGCAGGGGTATGCGTTAGCGCCGGGCATTGAGGTGATGTGGTTGGTGGCGGGGGATCATGATCTGAAGCCGTTGAAGGCGTCGGGGTTCAGCCATGAGCAGCATTTGGAGGCGGCGGCGCGGAGGGTGGCCGGGTTTCTCCATGCCTGTTAGGGTTTCACAGAGGGCACGCCTGCCTAAAAGTGCTCATTTATTCAGTGCGGCGATGGTCCGACTCAATGCGGCTAAAAATCTAAAAAAGGAGGGCGGCATGATTGAGCTTTTCTCAGGAAAGACCAGCAAAGAGGTAGAAGTTTCTCTTAGCAATGATGTGTTGATCTGTACGTCCAGGCTTGAAGAGGGCGTTCATACTTACTTGTATTCTGATGTGCTTTCGGTAGATGACCTGCATTGCGATGCTGACGACTGCTTTGTTTTTTTAAGCGCACAGTCGAATATTTCATTGACTGCGGTGTTGGTGTTTTTTGATGCTGATAACAAGAAGCTGGCATCCGGTTCTTCTCCGGCAAATCAATCGGGAAAGATTGAAATTCCTCCTGAAGCTGCATATTTCAAGGCTGCGCTGAGGTTTATGCAGTCTGGAGTAGCCGAAATCTATTCGTTTAACATCGGTTCGTTGAGTAAAATCAGCAGGGTGATTGCCCAGTGCAATAGTTTCAATCACGCAGCTTTTAAGTGGGTGTCCAGTGACTATCGAGCAACAGTCAGTCTGGCTATTCCATTGATTGTTATTGAAACCGTGTTTTGCGACACCGAAACGAATGCAGATGTATTGAATCGTTACTTGAGTTATTTTGTAGGATTGATTTACTGCGTCAGTTCGCAAAATTACAGTAATTTCATTTGGTTTGTTCATGTCTCTAGTGATAAGGGACAAGCGATTGATGCGATCAGACGTGTCATAGAGCGTGTTGGGTTAGGTTCAAAGGTCTATATTAATATCTACTCGCATCCCAAAGATGGATACGGAAATGAACACGAGGTCCATATAGACCGGGTCCGTCGGCCTAACTCTACATTTCCGGAGCATCGAGACCGGCTTTTTTCTGCAGCGCTTGAAAAATCAGGATTTTTTCCGGCGCGGGAGTTGGAGAAATGTGTCGTGGTGCGGCTCGCACTGGACGATGATGATTTTATAACGGCTCGGCACTTTGATTCGATTCAACGCTTGGCGCTTGAACACGCCAGTGTACTGACTGATAAACGCTTGACTGTCATTGTGGGGATGAAACGGATCTTTGTTTCGTATTTTCTGGCCAATGGCAAGGTTGAAGTTGCAGATGTAGAATTTTCCAGAGTGATGACGGGGTGTAAGTTTTCGGTGTCGATCGGGGCCTATCCACGGAGTGCTTTTAGTATTACTGAGCGTTTTGAAGAGGTTGATCGAGATCGCGCGGATGTGATGTATGTCGAAACTGCTGAAAATAGCCCGAGTTTTTCTTATAACCGCCATGGGGGTAATTTTTCGGCGCAGAACAAGCGTTTGTATTACACGCATGAGTATGGTGTTTCAGCTTTTTCATCTCATGCGCAAATGCTTGAGACGTTCTCCAGGTTATAAACTTATTCAGTGTCGGGAGCATCACGATCATTTACAAATCGTGTTGCCCCGAACATAAGTTGGTACCCTCAGTCGTGCCGGTGTCAGCGAATTGAGTGCTAGCGGTTGAACCTTTCTACCAGCGAATACTGAGTATTCGCCGTACGCGTCAGCTCTTCACTCAATTGCGCCGAGTTCAGTGCTTGCTCTGAGGTTTGATCCGCCAACAGCGCAATGGTGCTGATATTGCGGCTGATCTCTTCGGCCACCGAGCTTTGCTCTTCGGTGGCTGCTGCGATCTGGGTGGTCATGTCGGTGATGTTGGCCACCGCTTCGCTGATGCCCACCAACGCCTGATCCGCCTCCATCACCTTCGCAACGCCTTCTTCGGCCTGGCGATGCCCTGCGTCCATGGTTTGTACGGCGGCAGCTGCGGTCTGCTGCAGTTTGGCGATCAGCGTATGGATCTGCCCGGTCGATTCAGCGGTGCGTTGCGCCAATTGGCGGACTTCGTCGGCCACTACCGCGAAACCACGACCCATCTCACCGGCGCGGGCCGCTTCGATCGCGGCGTTGAGCGCCAGCAGGTTGGTCTGGTCGGCAATGCCTTTGATCACGTCGACCACGCCGCCGATTTCGTCGCTGTCTTTGGCCAGTTGGGTGACGGTCACGCCCGTCTCACCGACGGCAACCGACAGACGCTGAATCGCCTCGCGGGTTTCCCCGGCGATATCGCGACCGCGGCCGGTCAGTCGATTGGCTTCCTGGGTCGCATCCGCCGTGCGCTGCACATGGCTGGCCACTTCCTGGGTGGTCGCCGCCATCTGGTTGACCGCCGTGGCCACTTGTTCGGTTTCCACGCGCTGACGTTCCAGGCCGCTGGAGCTGTTGTGCGCAAGGGTATTGGACTGCGCGGCCTGATCGTTCAGGTGCTCGGCGGTGTCCTGCAAACGTGTGAGGCAGGTCTTCAGACGCGCCTCCTGGCTAAGGATCGACATCTCCAGGCGCGCTTGAGCGCCGCGGCTGTCGGTATACATCTGTGCGATCAACGGGTCGGAGGTGGTCTGCTCAGCCAGGCGCAGCAGGCGCTTGAGGCCGCGCTGTTGCCAGCTCAGGCCCAGCAGGCCCAGCGGCACCGACAGCCCGGCGGCCAACGCAAAGCCCCAGTGGGAGTTGAGCGAAGCACCGATCATGAAGCTCAGCTGGCTCACCAGGATAAACGGCAGCCAGTCCTGCATCACCGGCAGCCACTTGTCACGCCGGGGAATGGCCGACTTGCCCTGATTGATGCGTTGGTAGAGCGCTTCGGCCCGGCGGATCTGCTCCGCGGTGGGCTTGATGCGCACCGATTCGTAGCCGACCACCTGGTTGCCGTCAAAGACCGGTATCACATAGGCGTTCACCCAGTAGTGATCGCCCGTCTTGCAGCGGTTCTTGACGATGCCCATCCATGGCAAGCCTTGCTTGAGCGTGGACCACATATGCGCGAACACAGCCGCCGGAACATCCGGGTGGCGCACCAGGTTGTGCGGGGCACGGACTAGTTCATCACGGGAGAACCCACTGATTTCGACGAAAGCGTCGTTGCAGTAGGTGATCACGCCCTTGGCGTCTGTGGTGGAGATCAACCGTTGCTGAGCGGGGAAGGTTCGCTCGCGCTGGGTAACGGGCTGGTTATTACGCATAGTTGTTCTAATCCGCAAGGCTTTCAGGGAGTATCGGCCGGCGCGGGGGTTTATTTAACTTAATTTTGTACCAATCATCGCGCTGAACGGCCGCCCCGCTGTTTTATTTGAGTCTACCTGTATTGAAAATGTCGTTCGCCATACGCAGATGGATAGCGTTGCGGGAATGCTCCCGGATAAACGCGCCACGGTCAGTGGCGCTCAGTTTCAGCCTGGCCAGTGCGGCAACGGCTGCATCGGGGTTTCCGGGGGGAAATACTGAAGCATTGGGGATGTGGTCGAGGGTGAATGCTTTTGAGTGTCCGTCCAGGCCCGCCAGGATTGGCTTCCCGGTGGCGGCATATTCAAACAGTTTGGAGGGAATGACTTTGAGGAAAGCCTTGAAGCTATTGAGGTGCAAGAACAGCACATCTGCGTGCTGATAATAATGAATCAGCCTGTGGCGGGGCATGGGGGGAATGAGTTCGACATTCTTGACGTGTCTGTTGATCAGCGTTTCGCTCAATTTCTTCATCGTACTGCCGTCGCCGATCACATAGAAACGAGCTGTGTTTGCCAGGCGCTCGGCCAATTCCGGCAGGATTTTCTCCAAGCCTTGGCCCGCCCCTATATTGCCCGCGTAAACAATGTTCAATGGGCTTTTCGGACCGCTGGGAGTGTCGGGATAGAAGGGGGTCTGAATAAACAGGTCATCGACACCGTTGGTGTGCGTTGAAAAGGTCTTTTGTGGATAACGGGCTGAGAAGTAACTCAAAAAGCCAGGTGATACCAGATTGACCCGCGTGGCGTGATTGAGGGTGATTCTTTCCACGCCTGAAAACAGTCGCGTTAAAAGTTTGCCGAGGACGCCGGGAAACAGTTCAGGCAGCACATCGACAAAGATGTCTCGAATATCAAGATAGAGTGGCGTCTGTTTCTTGCGTGCGATTGAGGCGCCTAACGTAGCCGTCATCAGTCGGGAGGAGGTCGCTACGATCACGTCATAGTGTTTGCCCTTGACTGATTTGTGGACGCCATAAGCATACTTGGCGAACCTCCAGGCCTGGCCGCATACGCTGAATCCAGAGGCGGGCAGGTCGACGCGGGTAATCGAAAGCTTCGGTTGGTGCAGGAGGTGATCCCCCTCGGGATCATAGGAGGCGTATCGGTTCGGTTGGGTCGTCAGCAGGTCGATTTCCACCTCACCACCACCGTGAGTGAAGAGTGCATTGACCAACGCCTCGACGCGAAATGCCGACAGGTCGGGCGGATAGTAATAGCTCAACAAGAGAATACGCATTGTTATGGATGCACCTCGGCGTTCCTGGCCAATACGCGTTGATACAGTGCCACTAACTGGATTTCCTGCTGCTCCCAATTTAGATGCCGGGCAGCGATTTTCGCGTTTCGAGCACATGTTTGCCTTAGCAACGGATCATCAATCAGTCGCTTGAGTTCTGTGCGCAGTGGTTGATCTGAGTCTGCTGCTGCCAACAGCCCGAGCGCGTGGGGCCGGATAATCTTGCGAATCTCCGGAAAGTTCGTTGCCACCACGGGTAGTCCAGCAATGACATATTCGAAGAGTTTGTTCGAGTCGGTGCTGAAGTGGTTCAGGCAGGTATTTTCGATAGGTTGTACGCCGATATCGGCGGATGCGGTGTAGCTGGGTAGATCCGCGAGTGGAACGGTCGGGATAAAGTGCACGCGCTCAGTCAAACCGAGTTCCTCCCTCAACTTCATTAGGTCCTGGGTCAGCCTCCCGCCCCCGATCAAGACGAAATAAGCCCCCTGCAACGTTGCCGATACGCGTAGCAAACGCTCCAGCCCGCGTCCTTGTTGAAGGCCACCCTGATAAATGACGATGGGCCAGGGGTGTTGCAAATCCAGTTCGTTGCGAATCCTCTGAGTGGGTGCGCTGAGGCTAAAACAAGGGCGATTCTGTAGCACCAGAAGGCGAGCGATCCCATAGGCCCTGGCAAAAAACTTGGCGCGGGTTTGCGTGGTGGTGATGGTGCCCTCGGCCCTGGGCATCAGCGTGGCTTCGATACAGGCCACCCACTTTCGAAAGCGAGCATACCCCTCGCGGCTGGTACTGACTTCATGTGCGTCATACACCAGCTTGGCACCGCTGAGCCGGGCTGCCAGCCACGCAGTAGGCAGGGTATTGACGTCATGGGCGTGCACAACAACAGCGCGATGCAGAGTGATCCGCACCATCAGGCTTGCATGTACCCATAGTCGCGAAAGGAGGCGTCGCACCGACATTGACTGTTCGCGCTCAAAAGAGCCGCTTGATGAGCGAACTCCAGCGGTTGTCGCTCGCCATGGCGCAGTCCGTGCCACCCGTATTACACGAATACCTTCCGGCAGCACTTCTTCATGACAAGTGACGCCCGGCGTATGCAATGCGAACACGGTGACTTGATAACCGCTCGCCTGAAGTGTCCGGGCTTGCTTCAACACGCGGGCGTCATTTCGGAACTCATTCCAGACGATCATGGCGATACGGGACACGGGCGATGATTCCAGTTGATTTAAAAGGTGTTCAGCGGACGGGGGCGGCGCTAAAAAACAGTAGATTTATCGCCGGGGCGTGGGTGTTCAGGTAAAGAATGTCTTGGGTCATAACTTTGAGTCTGCTGAAACTCTGGCGTATGAGAATCAGGGATATAAGTGCGATGTACAGATGGGGAGGCGGTAGGCAAAGGAAGTCCACAATGATGAAGCTGAATGTGACCAGGAAGCCCGTGGAGTAGAACGCGTCGGACACCGTGAGAGGGTGACGGCGCAGTACTGAACGCAGGCGCTGGTTACGGTTGTTCAACGTAATGAGGGCGACAGCGGCGAGGGCACAATAAGTCAGGCTGATGGCCAAGAGGAACGGGTAGAGGTAGAGCAATACGGTGAAAACGATCAGGACAAACAGGGCATCCGACAAGCCCCGCGTAAATCTGGAAAACACGCGGGTCGCTAAAGGCAATTGAGTGTTTAACAGCGCAGCGTCGGCGCAGTGCTTTATGAGGGTGCGTGCGCCAACCCTTGAATGACGTGACGCGACAAATTCGGCGCTTAGATGGCCTGCATAAAAAATAGCCGTCAACAGACTGAGTGCGATGATCAGGTCGGTTTTGTCAATGCCTTTCAACAATGGCGGCAAATAGGCGGGGGCGGTCTCCGATCCCAGCAGGATGACGATCTTGATCGGCAGGAAATAGGTCATGATCAACAGCGCTTGTGCGCAGAAGTGTGCGGTATGCGCTATCAAAGTGGCGCGCGGGGCAATGCTGATTAAGTTATGGCCCAACTGCACGCACCAGATGAGGGTCGAAAGGATCCTTTGTTGTAATGCCTTTACTTGTTCGCTCACCGCAGGTTTCTCGTATAAGGCTCAGTTCAGCCGCTGTGATCAGTTGTATGTCTGTTTGCATGAGCACTCGCTGCCGTGCACTTAACGATTTCGCTTTGAAGATATCCGGGTTGAAAAACAGCGTTTCTATCGCCTCACTGAGTCCGACGTAACTTTCGGGGGCAGACAGGAAAGCGCAGGTGTCGTCGACAAATTCGCCGATTGCTCCCACCCGATGGGTCACCGGGACCAGGCCCGAAGCCATCGCCTCATCACGCGATACCCCTTGGGTATCCATTCGGCTGGGGCATAGAAACACCCCATAGTGTTTGTGCAAATCAGCGATCTCGGATCGTTTCAGATAGCGCTTTTCGATTTTGACATTCGGGTACTGACGCAACGGTGCCAGTGTCTCTTCAAACAAAGGCCCATCACCGACCATCAGGAACTCAAGCTCGTTGAACCACGATTTTGTCGCCAGCAGTTGTATGGCTTTGACACTCAAGTCATTGGCGTAGGTGCGTGAAGCATAGGGGCGTATCGACAGGATTTTCTTGCGCTGTTCGAGCGGTTTTTCCGAGTGAGAAAACAGTCGGGTATCGATGGGGTTATGGATGATTCGGTATTGGCTCTCGGGCAACCGGAACCCAAGGTCCTCCATCACCTGCTCGGCAAACTGGCGGGACACGAATACAAGCTGCAGGCCGGGCGGCATGGGTTGCAGCAGATTGCGCCAGAAACTCATGCGCCGCTCACTGTGTGCCTTGCTCAGTTGCAATTGCTCGTCGTCGTTGAAGTTGTAGGCTCTACGCCACCAAGGTTGGATCTCGGCGCCGTGCACCCAGACCAACACCTGAATGCCAGGCAGGTACGGACGCACTATTTCCCACATTTGCGCGTCCAGAAAGTGCACCAGCACTGACGTGTAGTTTCCTGAGTCGAGCATTTTCGCCAGGGCGTTGCCCGGGCCTGTGATCACATCAACATTTTCAAATTCGTGATAAGTCACGGGGTCGTTTGGGCGTAGGCGAAAAACGTCTAGCGGCAGCCCCTGTTCCTGATAGGCGGTGACACGGGTGTGAATAAAGCCATTGCGGTACAGGTCGTCATAGGAGGGGTAGTGATTGGTCAGTAGCAGATGTTTGGCCTTGGCGAGCAGTGTGTGCGGCTGAGTATCGCGGTGGCCTTGAATCAGGGCCTTGATCGTCGTACTGCCGCTGCCATAGGCGCGTAAGCCCAGGCGCAGGTAAGTTGTTTCTGGTGGGACATCCCAGGTGTGGTTGCGATTAGCCAGTTGCATGACATGGCTGATGCGCTGTTTCTGCGCATCAAGAAACAGGACGACCAACTGAAGATTGAGACCTGGCGTTGCATCGAGCAGCAACCGGAATGGGCCGTCGGCTTCCATCAGTTGTGCAACGCGCAACTCCTGTGGGGCGTACTGATATTCGTGGGTTGCGTCTTCGAGCGATGAGCAGAGATGCCAAGTATCACCTTCGACCTGCGCGTGCAGGAACTTGCTCCGAATTGGGCCAAACAGTTCTGCGAGCGCCGCGCCGCTGGTTTGTGGGCTGTTGGTTTCGACGCTCAGTGCCGGGATTCTTTCGCTGTTGTGCTGGAGCTGATGGAGGCTGATGCCGGCATACAGGTCAAGGTCATTGACCACATCAATGGCTTGCTGTTGATAGCGGTCTGCGGCGTTTTCACAGTAGTTGAAGGCGTCGGTTGCCAGTGCCTGAACGTGTGTAAAGGTCAGGGTCGGTAGTCTTCCCAGCCAGTCGTGTATGGGCTGCTCTGCCACGCAGGCCGTTTTGATCAAGGCGCGCCGTGCGGCCATACCGCTGGCACAGTATTGGTATTCCCGTCCCTGGTGTTTCAGGTGAATGCCCCGTTCGTCTGCAGCATGGTGAGCCATCTTGCCGATCACTTGGGCCTTGCTGTAACGCGTTGCCAGGGCAAGGTCGAGCAGGTAATTGGGGCCATAGTAGTCTGCGGCAACCATTACCCCCAACAGGTCTGCGCCGTTTGCCAGTTCGCCGAGTGTGAGTGTGTCGAGTTGAGTGCGATCAATCAGGTGTAATTGAGGGGCCGCACTGTCGGACGGCCTTATTGAGTCGGCGGTTATCACGACGTACAGCTTGACATGGGGGTAGTTCTGACGGCGCAGGTGGACGTCGAGCGCATGGAGTTGAGCCTCGTTGACGGCTTCAGCAATGAGGCAAATCGTTGGTAGCGGCACGTCCTGCGAACAGCCTGTCACCTTGCTCATTACATAACGCAAACGGTGGGCGCAGGTGTGTTCCTGCATCACTTTGCGCAGCCCGGCCAAGCGCAGTTTGTTGTGTTCAGTGGGCGTGTTGAGCCGGCGCAGGACTTCCTGGCTGCTATCGCTGCAGACCACCAGGTCACCCAGCAGTACACGCAGGCCCCGAGAGAAGTTGCTGACCGTGAGGGTATTGGACGCAAGTAATTCAAATACGCGTCGGGCGAACATGGACTGTGAATGTTTGATTGAGTTGAGGTTGATCGCATAACGGTAGCCCTTGTACGCCCGCTCCATTTGCGCCGTGTTCAGGGTGCCGGCGATGTAGCACCGATATTCGGCCGGGAACTGATAGTTGGCCTCTGGTTTGCCAAAGTTGCGGTCAAAGATTTCCAGCGGCCGGAAGCGGGGCAGGTCTCTGACGAAGTGTTCAAGATCGCGGGTCCGCTCTGGGTATCGGGCGTAGTAGGCACCGGCGAAACAGAACGCGTCTTTGCGCTCATACAGTTCGATCGGATTATGCACGGCGGGTTGGCAGGCAAAGGGCAGCACGTAGACGCGTTCATGTCCCAGCGCGCTTTTATAGCGGTGGATGCAGTCAATATCCGTGGTGAACACGTGGTCAAAGTGCTTGGCGGTGCTGAGGAATGTCTCGAAATGCACAGGGTCTTCTTTGTTCCAGAAGACGGTTGGCACCTGATACTCCCTGCACCACTTCAAGAGGCTTCGCAGTTCCTGGCTGTTCTGCGTGATCTTGTTATGCCAACGGTCATCCTGGCCGCGCCATGCAGACTCGATAAACAACAGGTGGGGTTGAAATGATTGCAACTCGGCCAGGCTCTGGTCCGGGGTCAGTTGCAATAGCTCACTTTCATACCGGAAGGCCTCATGGGTGAAAGTGTCCAGCACACAGGCGATTCTGAACGGCTTGGCACCATCATGAGGGGCGATCAGCAGGTGACGGCGTGCGTCATCGGTATCCGTCAAGGGCGTGGGGGCCGGTGACACAAGGAAAGGGCAGGCTTCTGGAGCCGTGGGCGAGACCGCTTCATCAGGCGTGGGCGACGTCTGTGGGCGGTCTGTTCGACGCGCGCGGGCTTGCTGGTACAGGTTAAACAAGGCTGCAGGCAAATGAAGGAAGCCACGGAGCGAGCTCACCCCCATCCGCAGTTGGTAACCCAATTGATAGGTAGTACTTGCCCGCGTCTTGATCAAGCGGGTTTCCAGCAAGAGGCACTTGGCATCCGCGCGCTGCAGGTTGGCAATGAGGGCATGTATTTGCCGTTGCTGACCGGCGTTGCACTCGACGGATTGCGCAAGGTCGTTTTTTAGCTGGTGAATCGTGTCGGTGGCGGCAGAGTGTTTTTGACTGATCTGCTCCAGTTGTTGGCGACTGGCGGCCAGGTTGCCATTCAGGCTGCGCTCGACTGACTCGAAAGCGCGCTCCAACGTGCGAATGTGCTCGGCCCCCAACAATGCAGGTCCGGGTTCGGCCTTGATTGCGACCATTCCGACCCATTTGTCCAGCGCCTGGACTTGGATAACCTGCAGGTGTGTACTCAACCGACGAAACGGCTCCAGCAGGTAAAGCGCAGGGTCATGGTCGTTAGGATCATTCACTCCGAAGGGCAAGGTGATGATCAGTTTGCCGTTGGCCTTGAGCATTGACGCGGCCTTTTCTACCCAGGCGTCCAGCTGTATGAGGGGGGGATCACTGATCACAATGCTGTCAGGTTCGGCACCTTGGATATCCAGCGACATAAAGTCTGCGTTCACGTAGCCAATGTTACGTTGCACGTGTTCGGGTTCCGTGCGCAGCCAGTGACAGGCCTCTTCGATCATCTGGCTGCGGTTATCCACTCCTGTGACTACATGCCCGTCACGGGCCAGCAGCACGGGGATGATACTCAGCGAGCAGCCTGCGTCGATTACCGCTTTGCCGCCTACCTGTGCGCAGATCCAATGAATTCGCGCTCGCGTTTTCAGTGGGAGGTGTTCATTGAGTCTGCCGTAGTAGGCATCCATGGTGTGATCGTGAGTATCGGCGAGGGGACGTTGGTTGTTCATCGTCGATATTCGCTCAGTTCGCCAGCACGCCGGCGGCATCAATGACCACACCGTTCCAATGTTGCGCCGACATCGACCTGAACTCGCGGTGTCTTACCAGCAGTACATGGATGTGCGCGCTATCCCAGGCACAGGCGGTATCGGTGAGCGAGTGTTCGAGCATATCGGCAGGCAGTGCATCGATGTTCGGCTCCACCAGCAGCAGCGTTACCCCCAGCTCCTTGGCCAGCAGCCGGGCGATGCCAAGTGCCGGGCTTTCGCGCAGGTCGTCGATATCGGCCTTGAATGCCAAGCCGTAGCAGGCAATTTTTACGTTGTTCGTGCAAAGCCCGGGTTGCTTGAACAGGAGGTTCGCCACGGCGAGTTTCACTTGTTGGACGACCCATTGGGGTTTGCTGTCGTTGACCTCGCGCGCGGTGCGGATCAACTGCGCAAGGTCTGGCGTTTTACTGACGATGAACCAGGGATCGACCGCGATGCAGTGCCCACCGACACCCGGTCCCGGTCGCAGAATGTTTACCCTTGGATGATGGTTGGCCAGGCGGATCAGTTCCCATGGATTGATCTTCAACTGTGCGCAGATCATGGACAGTTCATTGGCGAAGGCGATATTGACGTCGCGAAAGCTGTTTTCGGTCAGCTTGCACATCTCTGCGGTGCGGGTGTCGGTGACGATGCACTGGCCATCGACAAACTGTTGGTAAAGCCTTAATGCCGCGGTCGAGCAGGCTGCGGTCATGCCACCGATGATCCGGTCATTGGTGACCAGCTCGCGCAGGATATGGCCTGGCAGTACACGCTCAGGACAGTGAGCAATACGGACATCACTGGTTTCCCCATGGGTGGCAGGGAATGTCAGGTCCGCACGTGCATCAGCCAGCCATTGCGCCATGAGTTCGGTGGTTCCCACCGGAGACGTCGACTCCAGAATCACGAGGTCGTTTTTTTTCAATACCGGGGCAATGGCTCGGCAGGCCGCTTCGATATGGCTCAGGTCTGGCTCACGGTTTGCCAGGAACGGTGTGGGGACGGCAATGAGGAAGGCGTCTGCCGGTTCGGGCCGGGTGGTTGCACGCAGATAGCCGCTGTTGACCACTGAGTGAACCAGTTGCTCCAGCTCTGGCTCAACGATATGCACTTGACCAAGGTTGATGGTATCAACGACATGCTGGCTTATATCAACGCCAATGACCTGCCGTTGATGCGAGGCAACGATAGCGGCGGTGGGTAGGCCGATGTAACCCAGTCCGATGACGCATAGCGTTGAAAGGCTCATGCCGCCGCCTCGTTTTTGCACAAGGTCGTTGCCAGTATGTCGCGAATGCGTCTGCACGCGTTGCCGTCGCCATAGGGGTTGTGGGCACTGCTCATTTCTCGATAGACGGCTTCATTACTGAGCAGCTCTTTAAGGTGATGGGCGATGCTGGCGATCTCGGTGCCCACCAGCCTGACCGTCCCGGCGTGGATGGCCTCGGGACGTTCAGTCGTGTCGCGCATCACCAATACGGGTTTGCCCAGCGCCGGTGCTTCCTCCTGGATTCCGCCCGAATCAGTGAGTATCAGATACGCACGTGTCATCAGGTATACAAACGGCAGGTAGTCCTGGGGCGGGATCAGGTGCACGTTTTTGATACCTGCCAGCAGGCGTTGCACAGGTTCTTGAACATTGGGGTTCAGGTGCACAGGGTAAACAAAGACCACGGCTGGGAAGCGTGCGGCGGTTTCGACCAAGGCCTGGCAAATGCGCTCAAGGCCGTCGCCAAGGTTTTCTCGGCGATGGCCGGTGACCAATACCATCTGTTGTCCTTGGGGCAGGAAGGCAAATTGTTGGTCCAGTGCCGTGCGCAGCGGCGATGTCGGCAGGCGTAGCTTCTCGACGACACTGAGCAGCGCATCAATCACCGTGTTTCCGGTGACATGAATGGACTTGGGGGCAATGCCCTCGTTGAGCAGGTTTTGTCGAGCGGATTGAGTGGGCGCGAAATGCATCGCGGCAAGGCTGTCTGTCAGGCGCCGGTTGCCTTCCTCGGGCCAGGGTGAATAGAGGTCGTTGGTACGTAACCCGGCTTCGATATGAGCCACGGGTATTTGCCGGTAATAGGCCGCCAGGCTTGCGGCGAACGTGGTCGCCGTATCGCCGTGCACAAGGATCACATCCGGTTTGAAGTCTTCCAGTACGGCCTGCAGCCCCTGAATGATCGCCGTTGTCACATCCGTCAGATTCTGGTCTGCGGTCATGATGTCCAAATCGTAGTCAGGTACCAGTCCGAAGAGCTCAAGCACTTGGTCCAGCATCTCCCGGTGTTGTGCCGTTACGCATACTTTTGAATTGAAACGGTCGTCGTTTGCCAGGTGGATAACCATGGGCGCCATTTTGATGGCTTCCGGGCGTGTGCCGAAAATCGACAGTGTCTTGAGCGACATGAGCATGGTTCCTGTTCTTAAGGAAATAAACCGATACTGGTGAATAAATGCTGAGCGATGTCCGCCGCCTGAATCGCGGGTGCACGCTTCCCTTCAACGCAGTGCCAGGCCTTAAGTGCTTGGGAACCGGGTCGTATGTATTTGGGGAGGTACGAAGGGGCTGTGGGCCATTCTGCCTAAAGGGCAAACGGCCTGCTACTGACCGTTCGGTTAGGTAGGGGAGGTGTGGGCGGGGGCATAAAAGTACCGAAACCGCCTTCAAGACGGCTGGGTGTCTCGTGAAACAGTGCCGGGTTAACCCGCCAGCATCGGATACGTAAACAACCCAAAATGAAGCAGATTCAAACCAAAGTGCGTGGCAACCGCCGCACCCAGCCCGCCAAAGCGATAGGCCATGCCGTAACCCACTCCGGCAATGCTCGCCAACAGCACCCAATGCCAACCCGCGCCCACGTGCACCAGGCCGAACAGCAGCGAAGCCAGCAGCAGCGCGAGGTTGTCGCCGTAGGGCAGGTGCTTGAAGCGCCGGCTCAGGCCGCCCTGCACGTAACCGCGGAACAGGGCTTCTTCCACCAGGGTCACCAGCAGCAGGTTATTGAGCATCCACAGCCAGGCCTGTTCCGGCCATTTCGGTGCCCAGTTGATGACGCCCAGTAAGGTGGCGCCGCCCAGCGCGGCGATGGCGGTCAGGGTCAGGGCCAGGGCGGTGACGCAGATCGACAGGCGCAAGGTGCGTCGCGCCACGATCCACGGGCAGGCCAGCAACAGCCAGAAGCCGATCAGCGGTTTGTCCTGGTTCAGGTACATCGAGAAGGGCACGGCGTCGGGGGTCAAGCGTTGCGGGTCGATGCCGCGGCCGTTGTAGAAACCCGGTAGCCAGTGCATCGCCAGGCTCAGGGCCAGCACGATGAATAAGCCATGGCCGATGGAGCGTGCCCATGGGGTCCGTTGCTGGCGTACTGCATATCCGGCAATCAGCAGCAGGGTCACGGAGACTGCCGCCAGCACACCCAGTTGGCCGTAGACCAGCGCCAGGACATAGCCGATGGACAGCAGGGCGAGGTACAACCAGGGCAAAGTGGCCATCTGAAATCCTTGGAAAAAAACGGACGCTAGTATAGCGAGCGGACTCCACCGCCAAGATGAAAAAGCCGCCACGCGACAGCGGCTGCTGGAGCGATTGCAAAATATGTCGGTGGCTGGTTATAGTCGTCGCGTCCTCATCCCTTCAAAAGATCAGCCCATGCCTGCATTCCTGTGCACAGCGGTAGTCGATTCAGCGTCCAGCGCTGTGGTCGTGCCGTGCGGGAACCGGCAGCCTGCGCAGATCAGTCACTACCCCCCACCTGTCAGTAGCACGCCGGTGTACGCAGTCGTATCACCGCCGGGTCTCGGCATTTCGGGCTGATCAGCTAATAGCTGTTCCCGTATGCCCGCCTGAAAAAAACCTACTGGGCTGAACCTTCGCGTTTTGGCTTTTGCTGAATCGGCTTTTTGCCTGATTACAGGTGGTAACCATGTCTGTCATATCGAAACAATCCGTGGCCGCGACGGCCTCGACGAGCCTGTTTGTATTGCTGTGGAGCAGCGGGGCGATTTTCTCCAAGCTGGGCCTGGCCCATGCGTCGCCCTTCGCCTTTTTGCTGATCCGTTTTGCCATCGCCCTGGCCGGGCTGGTGATCCTGGTACCGATCCTCAAGCTGAAACTGCCACGACCCGGCAAGCCGCTGTTGTATGCGGCGACGACCGGGCTGGTGCTGTTGGGGGCCTACCAGATCTTCTATCTGTTGGCCCTGGACCTCAACGTCACGCCGGGGATGATGGCGACCATCATGGGCGTGCAGCCGATCCTGACCGTGGTGGTGATGGAGCGCCAACGCTCCTGGCGCCGGATGTTCGGCCTGGGTCTGGGGTTGGCGGGGTTGATCATGGTGGTGTACCAGGGCATCGGGCTGTCGGGGATGTCCCTGGCGGGGATGCTCTTCGGTTTGCTGGCCCTGGCCAGCATGACCTTCGGCTCGATCATGCAGAAGCGCATCACCGATAACCCCCTGGGCACGCTGCCGGTGCAATACCTGGCGGGGCTGGTGTTGTGCGCGGTGTTTGTGCCGTTCCAGCCGTTCCATTTCGAACACAGCGCCAGCTTTTACCTGCCGGTGCTGTGGATGGGACTGGTAGTGTCGCTGCTGGCGACGCTGTTGCTGTACCGCCTGATCGCCCGGGGCAACCTGGTCAATGTCACCAGCCTGTTCTACCTGGTGCCGGCGGTGACGGCAGTGATGGATTACCTGATCTTCGGCAACCGGCTCGCGTTGTTGAGCGTATTGGGGATGGGCTTGATCATCATTGGCCTGGTCTTTGTGTTCCGTAAACACTGATCACCGAACACGCTGTAGGGGCAGGCATGCGCCTACAGCGTTTTGGCCAATTTCCCGGGTCGCAACACTAACCACAACGCCCCGGCGATCAATATCCCGCCATACAGATGCGCCATCGACAATGGCTCGTCCAGCAGCAACGCGCCCCACAGCACCCCGAACGGCGGGATCAGGAAGGTGGTGGTCATCGACTTCACCGGACCAATCGCCGTCAGCAGGCGGAAGTACAGGACGTAGGCAAACGCCGTACACACCAGCCCCAACCCGAGCAACGACAACCACACGTGCCAGCCGCCCCAACTGGCTGGCGGATGGTTGATGGCGCTGTAGGCAAACAGCGGCAGCAGGAACAAGGTTGCGCCGAGCATGCTGCCCAGGGCCGCGAGCCGACTGTCGAGCCCGCCGCGCTGATCCAGCCAGCGCCGCGCGAGAAAACCGGCAAAGCCGTAGCAAGTGGTGGCCAACAGGCAGGCCAACGCGCCCATCAACAACTCCAGATCAAACGCCACTGGCCCGGCGCGGGTCAGCACGCCCACGCCAAACAGGCCCAGGCACACGCCGGCAACTTTCGAGGGCGTCAGGCGTTCGCTGAAAAACAGGCCGCCAATCAATACGCCCATCAACGGCGTGGTGGCATTGAAAATCGCCGAATAACCCGCCGGCAGCACCTGGGCGGCCACCGAGTACAGCGTCGCGGGAATGCCGGAATTGATCACGCCCAGTAGCAGGATGGTCTTGAACTTGCCCTGGAAGTCCCAGTTCACGCGCATCACCGCCAGCATCACCAGCAACCCGGCGGCGGCAATCGATACGCGGAAAAACGCGGTCGGCAGCGTGCCGATTTCCGGCGCGATGATGCGCATGAACAGAAAACTCGCGCCCCAGATTGCGGCCAGTCCCAGCAGGTACAGGGTGTCGACAGGTCTCACGCAACGCTCCTACATCAATAAGGCGGCGAGTGTTGCCCAGTGGCCGGCTCGACACAATCACTGATTACCGGACACATCCCACCCCCGGCCTGCACCGGTCGATTGGCGCATTGCCCGCGGATAACGCCCGTCCATCCGCTAAATGCACGAAAGTCCACAACCAGGCATGCTAAATGACTGCTTCTCCTGCCTGCACTCACTGGCTAAGCTCTGGGCTTCCAGATGCCCGTTCGAGGTTTTCCGCATGTCGCAACCCACGCCTGCCCTCGCTATCGCCCGCACGATCCTCGAAGGCTTCGACGATTACCGCGAGCACTTCCGCCAGATCACCGATGGCGCCCGTGAGCGCTTTGAAAAAGCCCAGTGGCAACAAGGGCAGGCGGCGTCGGCGGCGCGTATCAACCTGTACGAAGAAAAGGTCAGTGAAGTGACGGCTCGGCTGCGGGCGAACTTCGCTGAAGCCGTGTTGCTCGACATCGGCGCCTGGCCCCTGGTGAAAAGCGCCTACATCGGCCTGATCGACCTGCGCTTCGACGATGAGCTGTCCGAGACCTGGTACAACTCGATCTTCTGCGGCCTGTTCAGCCACGACCTGATCAGCGACGGCTGCATGTTCATCCACACCACGCGGCCAAGCCTGCGCCGCGCGAGGGCCGCGCAAACCCGGATCTACACGCCCGTCGGCAGGATTTCCGCCATGCTGGCGCAGATTTTCGCCGACTACAGCTTCAGCGAGCCCTACGCGGATCTGCCGGCCGACCTGCGTCGCATCGAAGCACAACTGCGCGAGAACCTGCCGGACTGGGTGTGCAAGGACCCGGACCTGAAAGTCGAGCTGTTTTCCTCGGTGCTCTACCGCAACAAGGGCGCTTACCTGGTCGGGCGTATCTACACCCGCGACGAGCAGTGGCCCCTGGTCATCCCGCTGCTGCACCGCGAAGGGCAGGGTATCCAGATCGACGCGCTGATCACCGACGAAGCCGATGTGTCGATCATATTCTCCTTCACCCGCTCCTATTTCATGGTCGACGTGCCGGTGCCGGCAGAATTCATCGGCTTCCTCAAACGCATCCTGCCGGGCAAGCACATCGCCGAGCTGTACACCTCCATCGGCTTCTACAAGCATGGCAAGTCGGAGTTCTACCGCGCGCTGATCAACCACCTGGCCACCACCGACGATCAATTCATCATGGCCCCCGGCGTACGCGGCATGGTCATGAGCGTGTTCACGCTGCCGGGCTTCAACACCGTATTCAAGATCATCAAGGACCGCTTTTCGCCGTCGAAAAACGTCAACCGCGCCACGGTGATCGAGAAGTACCGCCTGGTCAAAAGCGTCGACCGCGTCGGGCGCATGGCTGATACCCAAGAGTTTGCCGACTTTCGCTTTCCGTTGAGCAAGTTCGAGCCCGAATGCCTGGCCGAATTGCTCGACGTGGCCGCCGGCACCGTCGAAGTCGAAGGCGACACCGTGCTGATCCGCCACTGCTGGACCGAACGGCGCATGACCCCGCTCAATCTCTACCTCGAAAACGCCAACCCCGCCCAGGTACGCGAAGCCCTGGAAGACTATGGCCTGGCGATCAAGCAACTGGCGGCGGCGAACATCTTCCCCGGCGACATGCTGCTCAAGAACTTCGGCGTCACCCGCCATGGCCGCGTGGTGTTCTACGACTACGACGAAATCTGCTACCTCACCGAAGCCAACTTCCGCCACATCCCCGCACCGCGCACGCCGGAGGATGAAATGGCTTCCGAGCCCTGGTATTCCATCGGCCCGCTGGATGTGTTCCCGGAAGAGTTCCCGCCGTTCCTGTTCGCCGACGCCGGCCAACGCAAGCTGTTCAATGAACTGCATGGCGAGTTGTACAACGCCGACTACTGGAAAGGCCTGCAGGATGCGATTCGCGCCGGCAAAGTCATTGATGTATTCCCGTACCGGCGCAAAGACCGCGATAACGAATGAGGGGCGCGCGCATCAAGGGTTTTCTGCGACAATCCGCCCCCTTGCCTACATAGACGACCTATACGTACCTGATGACTGACCAAGCGCCCGCTATCGACCAACTGCTGAAAAACCTCGATCACGCCATGCTCGCCGACCGCAACCGCCTGCGACGGCAGTTGCTCGAGCTGCGCAAGAAGCCCGATGAGCAGAAGCTGGCGCAGTGGGTCGCACGCATGCAGGCGTCCTGCGCCCAGGTCACGGCGCGGCGTGCCAGCCTGCCGCTGATCCGCTATGACGACAGCCTGCCGATCGCCGCCAAGCGCGACGAAATCAAGGCAGCGCTGCTCAAGCATCAGGTGCTGATCATTGCCGGCGAAACCGGCTCGGGCAAGACCACCCAACTGCCGAAAATCTGCCTGGAAATCGGTCGCGGCCAACACGGCCTGATCGGCCACACCCAGCCGCGCCGGATCGCCGCGCGCAGTGTCGCCAGCCGGGTCGCCGAAGAACTCGCCACGCCGCTCGGCGCGCTGGTCGGTTATCAGGTGCGCTTCGAAGACCAGAGCGATTCCAACACCCTGATCAAGCTGATGACCGACGGCAT
The DNA here is from genome assembly GCF_046605395.1 of Pseudomonas sp. MPB23. NCBI lineage: Bacteria > Pseudomonadati > Pseudomonadota > Gammaproteobacteria > Pseudomonadales > Pseudomonadaceae > Pseudomonas > Pseudomonas sp. MPB23. Next base: position 2,700,033 of record NZ_CP176771.1, read on the forward strand.
CCTGCTGGCGGAAACCCAGAACGACCGCTACCTCGAGCGCTACGACACGATCATCGTCGACGAAGCCCACGAACGCAGCCTCAACATCGACTTCCTGCTCGGCTACCTGAAAACCCTGCTGCCACGTCGCCCGGACCTGAAGGTGATCATCACCTCGGCAACCATCGACCTGGAGCGTTTCTCCAAGCACTTCGACGATGCGCCGATTGTCGAGGTGTCGGGCCGTACCTTCCCGGTGGACACTTGGTACCGTCCGCTGACCCTGGAACAGGACGAAGAGGGCAACCGCGTCGAAGACGACCTGACCGTCGACCAGGCGATCCTCGCCACCCTCGATGAAATCGCCGCCTACGAGCGCAGCGAGCGCCGCAGTCCAGGTGACGTGCTGGTGTTCTTGCCCGGCGAGCGCGAGATTCGCGACGCCGCCGACATGCTGCGCAAGGCCCAGCTCAAGCACACCGAAATCCTGCCGTTGTACGCGCGCTTGTCGCCGGCCGAGCAGCAGCGCATTTTCCAGTCCCACCCCGGTCGACGCGTGGTGCTGGCGACCAACGTCGCGGAAACCTCGCTGACTGTGCCGGGTATTCGCTATGTGATCGACAGCGGCACCGCGCGCATCAGCCGCTACAGCTACCGCGCCAAGGTGCAGCGCCTGCCTATCGAGGCGATTTCCCAGGCCAGCGCCAACCAGCGTAAAGGCCGCTGTGGCCGGGTCGAGCCGGGGATTTGCATCCGCCTGTACAGTGAAGAAGATTTTATCGGCCGCCCGGAATTCACCGACCCGGAGATCCTGCGCACCAACCTGGCGGCGGTGATCCTGCAGATGCTGCACCTGCGCCTGGGCGAAATCACCGACTTCCCATTTATCGAACCGCCGGATGGCAAGGCCATCAGCGACGGTTTCAACCTGCTGCAAGAACTCTCGGCGGTGGATCGCAACAGCCAGCTCACACCGCTGGGCCGCCAATTGGCGCGCCTGCCGGTGGACCCGCGCATGGGCCGCATGTTGCTCGAAGCGGCCAAGCTGGGCAGCTTGCAGGAAGTGCTGATCGTGGCCAGCGCCATGTCGATCCAGGACCCGCGTGAACGCCCGCCGGAACGCCAACAGGCCGCCGACCAGGCCCACGCACAATGGAAGGACCCGGATTCGGACTTCGCCGGCCTGGTCAATCTGTGGCGCGGCTTTGAAGAGCAGCGCCAGGCGCTGACCGCCAGCCCGCTGCGCAACTGGTGCCGCAAGAACTTCCTCAACTACCTGCGTCTGCGCGAGTGGCGCGATTCCCATCGTCAGTTGAGCCTGATCTGCCGCGACATGCAGCTGACCGTCAACAAAGAACCGGCGGATTTCCCGAAACTGCACAAGGCGGTGCTGTCGGGCCTGCTCAGCCAGATCGGACAGAAAACCGAAGACGGCGATTACCTCGGCGCGCGTCAGCGACGTTTCTGGATTCACCCCTCGTCAGGCATCGGCAAGAAACGCCCGCAATGGCTGATGACCGCCGAACTGGTGGAAACCACCAAGCTGTATGCGCGCATGGTGGCCAAGATCGATGCCGACTGGATCGAGCCGCTGGCCGGGCACCTGATCAAGAAAAACCACTTCGAACCGCATTGGGAGAAGAAGCGCGGCCAAGTCGTGGCCTTTGAGCAGATCACCCTGTTCGGGCTGATCGTGGTCGGGCGCCGGCCGGTGCATTACGGGCCGATTGACCCGGTGGCGTCGCGCGAGCTGTTTATCCGCGAAGGCCTGGTGCGTGGCGAGATTCAGTCGCGGGCCAAGTGCCTGACCGCCAATCAGCAATTGCTGGAGCAGCTCGACGAGTTGGAGGCCAAGGCGCGTCGGCGCGACATCCTGGCCGACGAAGAAACCCTCTACGCCTTCTACGATGCGCGGCTGCCGGCGCAGATCCACCAGACCGCCACGTTCGACAGTTGGTACAAGGTCAACAGCCAGAAAGACCCGCAACTGTTGATCATGCGCGAGGAAGATGTCCTGGCCCGCGACGCCAGCGAAGTCACCGCCGCGCATTACCCCGACACCCTGCACCTGGGCGACCTCGCGCTGGCCTTGAGTTACCACTTCGAGCCTAACCATCCGCGCGACGGCGTGACCTTGCGCGTGCCGGCGCCGCTGTTGCCGGCCTTGCCGGCGGAGCGCCTGGAGTGGCTGGTGCCGGGGGTGATCGAAGCCAAGTGCATCGCCCTGGTGCGCAATTTGCCCAAGGCGCTGCGCAAGAACTTCGTGCCGGTGCCGGACTTCGTCAAGGCCGCGTTGCAGCGCATCGAGTTCGGCCAGGGCTCGCTGCCCCAGGCCCTGGGCCGCGAATTGCTGCGCATGACCGGTGCGCGGGTCAGCGATGAAGCCTGGGCTGAAGCGGCGCAGCAGGTGGACAGCCACCTGCGGATGAACCTGGAAGTGGTCGACGGCCAGGGCAAGTTCCTCGGCGAAGGCCGCGACCTGGCCGAGCTGACCGCACGCTTTGCCGAAGCCAGCCAGGCCGCGTTGGCCGTGCCACGAACGGCGAAAAGCCAACAGCCGGTGGAGGCCAAGGTCTTCGCGGCAGTGGCCGAGAAGACCCAGCAGAACATTGCGGGCCTGTCGATGACGGTGTATCCGGCGCTGGTGGAAGAAAACGGCACGGTCAAGGAAGGGCGTTTCTCCACCGCCGCCGAGGCCGAGTTCCAGCACCGTCGTGCCTTGCAGCGCCTGCTGATGCAGCAGTTGGCGGAACCGGCGAAATTCCTGCGCGGTAAATTGCCCGGCTTGACCGAGTTGGGGCTCATGTACCGCGAACTGGGGCGTATCGACGCGCTGGTGGAAGACATCTTGCTGGCCAGCCTCGACACCTGCGTGCTCGACGGCGAAGCCAACCTGCCCCGTGACGGCGCGGGGCTGGCCGCCTTGGCCGAGCGCAAGCGCGGCAGCTGGACCGAACACGCCGAACGCTTGGCACGCCTGACCCTGGAGGTGCTGAAACTGTGGCACGGCCTGCAAAAACGCTTCAAAGGCAAGATCGACCTGGCCCAGGCCGTGGCCTTGAACGACATCAAGCAGCAGTTGAGCCACCTGGTCTATCCCGGTTTTGTGCGGGAAACCCCGGCGCAATGGCTCAAGGAACTGCCGCGTTTCCTCAGGGCCATCGAGCTGCGCCTGGAGAAACTGCCGAGCCAGGTGCAAAAGGATCGCGTGTGGAGCGGCGAGTTGGGCGGCCTGTGGGCGCAGTACCAGAACCGCCTGAACAAGCACGCCCAGGAAGGCAAACGTGACCCGCAACTGGCGCTCTATCGCTGGTGGTTGGAGGAATACCGGGTGTCGTTGTTTGCCCAGCAATTGGGTACCAAGGTGCCGATTTCGGATAAGCGCCTGAGCAAGCAATGGAGCGTGGTGGAGGCGTGACGGTCTAGGGGGGGGCAGTGTGGCAAGCCCGCTCTCCACAATAACCCCGCTCGCCACTGTTCGCCCTGAAAGGGACACTTATCCGGCATATGGCGCCAAATCCCAGGGTTTGTGGCAAACTTCGCGGTCATAAATACCGGGATCGTCGTGAGAGGCTGATGAGCAGCCGCGGCGCAATGGGATAAAGCGATGCCAGTTTGGTGCCCGCGGAGCGGAATCGGACTAGTTAAAGTTTGGTACGACGGTACCAATATCTTCTGCCTGACAGATTTAGAGGAACGACCGTGCATAACGTCGTCATCAGCGGCACTGGCCTGTACACCCCGGCCAACAGCATCTCCAACGAAGAGCTGGTGCAGTCTTTCAATACCTACGTGCATCAGTTCAACGCCGACAACGCCGCCGCCATCGAGCGCGGTGAGGTCAAGGCGCTGACAGAGTCCAGCGCGGCCTTCATCGAAAAAGCCTCGGGCATCAAGAGCCGCTTTGTCATGGACAAGGACGGCATTCTCGACCCGCAACGCATGGCCCCGCGCCTGCCGGAGCGCAGCAACGACGAATGGTCGGTGCTCTGCCAGATGGCGGTCGGCGCCGCCGAACAGGCCTTGCAGCGTGCCGGTAAGACCGCCGCCGACATCGACGGTGTGATCGTCGCCTGTTCCAATCTGCAGCGCGCCTATCCGGCGATCGCCATCGAAGTCCAGGAAGCCCTGGGGATCGAGGGCTTCGGTTTCGACATGAACGTGGCGTGCTCTTCCGCCACCTTCGGCATTCAGAACGCGGCCAACAGCATCAAGCTGGGCCAGGCCCGGGCGATCCTGATGGTCAACCCGGAAGTCTGCACCGGTCACCTGAACTTCCGTGACCGCGACAGTCACTTCATCTTCGGCGATGCCGCGACCGCCGTGATCCTGGAGCGCGCCGACCTGGCGACTTCCGAGCATCAGTTCGATGTCGTCAGCACCAAGCTGCTGACCAAGTTCTCGAATAACATCCGCAACAACTTCGGCTTCCTCAACCGCGCGGCGGAAGAGGGTATCGGCGCGCCGGACAAACTGTTCGTGCAGGAAGGTCGCAAAGTCTTCCGCGATGTCTGCCCGATGGTCGCCGAACTGATCGGTGCGCACCTGGAAGAAAACCACTTGAACGTGGCCGATGTGAAGCGCTTCTGGCTGCACCAGGCCAACCTGAGCATGAACCACCTGATCGTGAAGAAACTGCTGGGCCGCGAAGCCACGGTGGAAGAGGCGCCGGTGATTCTCGATACCTACGCCAACACCAGCTCGGCGGGTTCGGTGATCGCGTTCCACACCTACCAGGACGACTTGCCCCAGGGCTCCGTCGCGGTACTCAGTTCGTTTGGCGCGGGCTATTCGATCGGTAGCGTGATCCTGCGCAAACGCTGAAACATCGAGGTCTTGAATGGCAGCAGCGGACGACGCGCACCTGCTTGAGCGCCTGCTCAAGGGTGAACAGCGGGCCTACAAGGAATTGGTCAGTACCTACCAAAGCGCAATGCGGGCGGTGGCCTATGCCATCGTCGGCCAGCGCCATGCCGACGAAGTGGTACAGGACGCCTGGCTGTCGGTGGTGCGCAACCTGGCCAGGTTCGAAGGGCGTTCCAGCCTCAAGACCTGGCTGCTGACCATTACCGCCAACGCCGCCAAGGGCCGCTACAAACGAAATCGTCGGGAAGTGTTGCTCGACGATTTGCCCTCGCCCCACGGCACCATCGGCGACGATCGCTTCACCTCCGACGACGGTCACTGGGCTGTCGCCCCGTACGCCTGGCACCAGGACACCCCGGAAGCGCTGCTGACCGAGGATGAACTGCGCAAATGCCTGGAACACACGATCCTGAGCCTGTCCGAATTGCAAAGCAGCGTGCTGGTACTGCGCGAACGCCAGGGCCTGGAGCTGGACGAGATCTGTAATTTGCTGACGCTCTCGCTCTCCAACGTGCGTGTGCTGTTGCATCGTGCACGGCTTAAAGTCTTCGCCACGGTGGAGCATTTTGAGGAAACGGGCGAATGTTGACCTGTAAAGAACAAGTGGCGCGTTCCAGCGACTACCTCGATGGGCAATTGACCTTTCGCGAGCGCTTGCTGGTGCGTCATCACTTGATGTTCTGCCCTAACTGCCGACGGTTTATCCGCCAGATGCGCTTGATGCAGGCGACGCTGAAGATCATGCCGGAGGAGCCGGTCAAGGATGTGGATGCCCTGGCGCAGCGTCTGGCTGACGAGCGGCTCAAGGATCCGAAAGGCGGGGAGTAAGCAGGCTCGCGCGGGGGAATCGAACGGATGATGGGGATCGCCCCCCGCGCAAGACTGTAACAGCCACCTCGGGCCGTCCTGGCCCAAGGCGTTTGACACTGACTTTTAGAACTTGGCTTCAGCATCCAACTGCAGGGTGTTGGTGTTGGCATCACGCTGAGTGCGGCTGGCGTAGTCAGCCTTGGTCAGGTAGTACGTGGCGCCGAGCGCGAAGTTTTTGTCGATGTCGTAGCTGACCTTCATCTTGTGACCGCGCGAACCGGTGGTGCCGTTGGCGAAGTCCGAATCGGTGAAGGCGCCTACCACGGCGTTACGTTGGGTATCGCGGTAGTTGTAGTCCAGGTTGAAGCCGAACACTTTGGACTTGGCACCCAGCAACCAGGCGGTGTCCTGATCGTTGGACGCATCGTTGTTCTTCACGTACTGACCGTAGAACGCCAGCGGTACGGCCAGGCCGCCGATGTCGGCTTGGGCAAAACCTTCATACAGACGGAATTGTTCGTTTGCCGAGTTGCCGTTGACCGCCAGTGCGCAAGGCGTGGTGCTGCTCGTACAGGCGCTGTTTTCGTCGTTCTGGTAGGCGTAGATGCTGCCGCCCAAGGTCATTTTCAGGTTGTCGGTCACCGAGAAACGCGTGCCCAACTGGCCGGAAGTCAGGCGCAGGTCGTGGCGAAACTGCACGCCGTCGCCGTCGACGTTGTCCTTGAGGTTGTAGTTACCGAGGCTGCCGAACAGCTCGGCGCTGCTACCCAACGGGTATTTGTAGGTCAGGGCCAGACCTTCCGGGTTGATATCGCCGTCCCAGATCACGTCGCCCATGTTTACCCAAGGCTGCAGCATCTTGCCGCCGATGACGTGCAGGTTCTTGATCTGGTCCGGGTGGTAGTCGATGTAGCCCAGGTCCAGCCAGATCGACTTCTTGTCGAAGTAGTTGTCCAGGTCCTGGTTGGTGGAGCGCGCGTCGTCGCTGCTGCCGGTGGCGATGCGGATGCCGGTGTCGACCTGAGGGTTGATCTCGGTGTAGGCGCCCAGGCGGGCACGGATGCGCTGGCGGTCCTTGTCGCGGCCACCGTTGTTGGATTCGCCCTGGATTTTCACGGTTTCCTGACGGAAACGGACATCACCCTTGAACTGAGTCTTGGCGGCCCAGGCCAGCTTCTGGTCGAAGATGCTCAGATCGTTGGTTTTTTTCGCGGTGGCCGCGATCTGTTCGTTGGTCTCTTGTTGAGCTTGCTGTGCGATCTGCTTTTCTTTCTGATCCTTGGCCAGTTCCGCTTGCAGTTCGGTGTACTGCGAAGCGGTGATCTGGCCGTTGGCCTTGAGCATGTCGAGCAATTTAGCGTCGACTGCGGCGCTGGCCGGAACGCTCAGGGCCAGTAACAGGCCACCGCAGAGGGCCGCCGCAGTTTTAGTGGAAGCAAGACGCATATCAATCTCCGAAAGTGAGGAGGGATGGCAAACCATCCAGGACACAACCGACCGATGACGGACGGAAAAATAACCACCTGCTAGAACCAGGCGCTCTAAAAACAGGCGTCAGTATCGCCATCGTTTATGACGGAGGAGTGGCGAAGTGATGTCATCTAGATGACAAATTATTTAAGTGTGGAACTATCTATCTAGAGCCTTGTCGTGCGATTTGAGAGTGTGTCGCAACCCGCGATAAGCGATACTCGCGAAGCTTTCACGCCATGACGCAGTGAGGATCCCAATGCCGTTGCAACGCCTGGACAGTCTGTCTGAAATCGCCCCGCAGGCCTGGGACGCGCTGGTGCCGGATGCCCAGCCGTTTGTGCGGCACGCCTTCCTCAGCGCGCTGGAAGACAGCGCCAGCCTGGGCCCGCAGTCGGGCTGGCAGGCCGAGCATTTGCTGCATTGGGAGGGCGATAGGCTGGTGGCGGCCTTGCCCAGTTATCGCAAGTGGCATTCCTACGGCGAGTACGTGTTCGATCATGGTTGGGCCGACGCCTGTGAGCGCGCCGGCATCGACTATTACCCCAAGCTGCTGACGGCTGTGCCGTTCAGCCCCGTCAGCGGGCCGCGCTTACTCGCGCGCAGTGCCGGGGACGGTTTTGAACTGCTCAACAGTCTGCCGGGCTACCTGGAAATCGAAGGGCTCTCCAGCGCCCATATCAACTTCACCGACGGATTGACCGATGAAGCATTGGCCCAGCAGCCGGGCTGGTTACAGCGCCTGGGCTGTCAGTTTCATTGGCAGAACCGCGGCTACCGCGACTTCCAGGATTTCCTCGACGCCCTGAGTTCACGCAAGCGCAAACAGATGCGCAAGGAACGCGAGCAGGTCGCCGGGCAGGGTATTGAGTTCGAATGGTTGCAAGGCCATGAGTTGAGCGAGGCGCAGTGGGATTTTATCTACGCCTGCTACGCCAATACCTACGCGGTACGCCGCCAATCGCCCTACCTGACCCGTGAGTTTTTCAGCCTGCTGGCCGAGCGCATGCCTGAAGCGATCCGTGTCGTGCTGGCCAAACAAGGTACGCGCCCGGTGGCCATGGCCTTCAGCCTGCTGGGTGGCGACAGTTTCTACGGTCGCTACTGGGGGTGTCTGGCCGAGTTTGACCGCCTGCATTTCGAAACCTGTTTCTACCAGGGCATGGACTACGCCATCGCCCACGGCCTGCAGCGTTTCGACGCCGGTGCCCAGGGCGAGCACAAATTGATCCGCGGGTTCGAGCCGGTGATTACTCGGTCGTGGCACTACCTGCGCCATCCGGGTTTGAAGAAGGCCGTGGAGGATTTCCTCGAGCGCGAACGGGTGGGGATTCTGGCGTATGCCGAAGAGGCGAGGGCAGCCCTGCCGTATCGGCAGGGCTGAACCCGCTTTGCCTCAGTCCGGCTTCTCCTTGCCCAGCCATCGATAGACCACGCCGGCAATCGCCGCGCCCAGAATCGGCGCGAGCCAGAACATCCACAACTGCTGGATCGCCCACCCGCCCACGATCAATGCCGGGCCGGTACTGCGGGCCGGGTTGACCGAGGTGTTGGTCACGGGGATGGAAATCAGGTGGATCAAGGTGAGAGCCAGGCCGATGGCGATGGGCGCGAGGCCCTTGGGGGCGCGATGGTCGGTGGCGCCGAGGATGATCAGCAGGAACATCGCCGTCATCACCAGCTCACAGACAAACCCCGCTGCCATTGAATAGCCGCCCGGCGAATGCTCGCCATAGCCGTTGGAGGCCAGGCCCGATGCCAGTTCGAACCCCGGTTTGCCGCTGGCAATGAAGTACAGCAGTGCAGCGGCGACAGTGCCGCCAATCACCTGGGCCACGATGTACGCCGGTAACTCCCTGGCCGGAAACCTTCCGCCCACCACCAGCCCCACCGATACCGCTGGGTTGAGGTGACAACCACTGATGTGTCCGATGGCCACCGCCATGGTCAGCACCGTGAGCCCGAACGCCAAGGCTACACCCAATAACCCGATCCCGACTGCGGGGAACGCCGCGGCCAACACCGCACTCCCGCAACCGCCCAACACCAGCCAAAACGTTCCCAACCCCTCTGTGACTGAACGCTTGAACAAAGACATGCAACCCGTCCTTGATAGATCGCTCTACCCAATCAGCAAATCAGTGATGCTCCCTGCAGATTTACTTCAGCGCCCGTCTGGGCACTGCACTGAGTACAGCACGGTTGTGGCACAAATCCAGAAGAGCCATGTGGGAGGGGGTTCTCAGTCGATGCCCACGAAGCCCCCGGTCTGGTGCTGCCACAACCGCGCATACAGCCCACGATGGGCCAGCAACTCGGCATGGCTGCCGCTCTCGGCGATCTGGCCTTTCTCCAGCACCACCAGGCGGTCCATGCGCGCGATGGTCGACAACCGATGCGCGATCGCAATCACCGTCTTGCCTTGCATCAGGGTTTCCAGGCTTTCCTGGATCGCCGCTTCGACTTCCGAGTCCAGTGCCGAGGTGGCTTCGTCCATGATCAGGATTGGCGCGTCCTTGAGCAGCACCCGCGCAATGGCGATGCGCTGGCGTTGCCCGCCGGACAGTTTCACCCCGCGCTCACCCACGTGGGCATCCAGGCCGGTGCGGCCTTCGGCGTCCGACAGCAGCGGGATGAACTCATCGGCGCGCGCCTTGTGCACGGCGGCCCAGAGTTCTTCGTCGGTGGCGTCCGGCTTGCCGTACAGCAGGTTGTCGCGGATCGAACGGTGCAGCAACGAAGTGTCCTGGGTAATCATGCCGATCTGTTCGCGCAGGCTTTCCTGGGCCACTTCGGCGATGTTCTGGCCGTCGATCAGGATGCGTCCGCCTTGCAGGTCGTACAAGCGCAGCAGCAGGTTGACCAGGGTCGACTTGCCCGCGCCGGATGGCCCGATCAGGCCGATTTTTTCCCCGGCCTTGATGTTCAGGTTCAGGCCGCCAATGATCCCGCTCTTCTTGCCGTAGTGAAAATCCACCTGTTCAAAGCGCACTTCGCCATGGGGCACGGTCAGGCGTGGCGCGTTCTCGCGGTCGATCACCGCCAGCGGCTGGGCGATGGTTTTCAAGCCGTCCTGCACCATACCGATGTTTTCAAAAATGCCGTTGACTACCCACATGATCCAGCCCGACATGTTGACGATGCGAATCACCAAACCGGTGGCCAGGGCGATGGCACCGACGGAGATCAGCGAGTGGGTCCACAACCACAGGGCCAGGCCGGTGGTGGTGACGATCAGCAGGCCGTTCATGGTGGTGATCACCACGTCCATGCTGGTGACCACACGGCTGGCCAGCTGGGTTTTTTCGGTCTGCTCGATGATCGCTTCCTTGGCGTATTCCTGCTCGGATTGAGTGTGGGCGAACAGCTTCAAGGTGGTGATGTTGGTGTAGCCATCGACGATGCGGCCCATCAACTTGGAGCGCGCCTCGGAGGAAATCACTGAACGCGCTTTTACCCGCGGCACGAAGTAGCGCAATGCCAGGCTGTAGCAGACGATCCAGGTCACCAGCGGGATCATCAGGCGCCAGTCGGCTTCGGCGAACAGCACCAGGGAACTGATGGCGTAGATCGCCACGTGCCAGATCGCATCCACCGCCGCCACGGCGGAATCGCGCAGGGAGTTGCCGGTCTGCATGATGCGCTGGGCGATGCGCCCGGCGAAGTCGTTCTGGAAGAAGTTCAGGCTCTGCTTGAGCACATAGCTGTGGTTCTGCCAGCGGATCAGGCTGGTCATGCCGGGGCTGATGGTCTGGTGTACCAGCAGGTCATGCAGGGCGCCGAAGATCGGGCGCAGCAGCAGGGCGACCACGGCCATCCAGATCAGCTCGGTGCTGTGGATCTGGAAGAAGTCGGCGGGCGGCGTGCCCTGGGCCAGGTCGATGATGCGGCTCAGGTAGCTGAACAGCGCGACTTCGATCAGCGCACCGATCAGGCCCACCACCAATAGCGCGGCAAAACACGGCCACACCTGGCGCAGGTAATAGAGGTAGAAGGGCAGGACTTTATCGGGAGGGGCGGCGCTGGGCGCGTCGCGGAAAATATCGATCAGTTGTTCGAAACGACGATAGAGCATTAGGGTTGACGCCCGCCTGGCGGGCTCTCCTGTTCAAATGCGCGCGCAGCCTTGCAGGCCGCGCGCGGGACTCCCTGCAGACGTCAGTCGATGCGCTTGGCCGACTTGATCAGGACAGGATCGATAGGCACGTTCTGCATGCCCTGCTTGGTGGTGGTCTGCGAGTTGACGATGATGTCGACCACGTCCATGCCTTTGACCACTTTGGCGAACACGGCGTAGCCGCGGTCACGGCCCGGGTCGAGGAAGGCATTGTCGGCGACGTTGATGAAGAACTGGCTGGTGGCCGAATCCGGATCATTGGTGCGCGCCATGGACAAGGTGCCGCGCACGTTATGCAGGCCATTGCTGGCTTCGTTCTTGATCGGGGCTTCGGTCGGCTTTTGCGACATCGACTGGGTAAAACCGCCGCCCTGGACCATGAAGCCCGGGATCACACGGTGGAAAATCGTGTTGGTGTAGAAGCCTTTGTCGACATAGGCCAGAAAGTTCTTGGTACTGATCGGTGCCTTGACCGGGTCCAGTTCGATCTCAATGTCGCCGTTGGTGGTGCTGATCAGTACGTGAGGCGCCTTGGCCGGCTGGGCCGCCATCAGGTTGGCGGCGAACAAAACGGAACCGGCAAAAAAGGCGATTTTTTTCAGCATGGGTCAGTGATCCTGGGTAGTGGTTTCGACAGTTTTTAGAAAATTGAGCAGGGTGGTGTTAAAGGCTTCGGGTTGATCCAAGGGCGTGGCATGGCGGGAATCGTCGATCACCACCAGCCGCGCATCGGGCAGCAGTTTTACATAGATTTCTTTGTGCGCCACAGGGGTGTAGTCGTGGTCGGCGCTGATGACCAGGGTTGGACAGGTAATCCTCGAAAGTCGTTCCTGCACGCCCCAGCCCACAATCGCATCGAAGCTGGCGAGATAAGCACGTTTGTCGTTTTTTGCCCAGCGTTCGGCCATCTTGCGCCGCAGGTCGGCTTGCGCAGGCTTGGGGAACAACCGGTCGCCGAGGGCCTTGCCGATGGTGGCCAGGCTGAGCACACGGGCCAGGGTCCAGCGCTTGGCCCATTGCCAGTAATCGTCGACCGTGCGCACCTTGACCTCGGGCGCGCTGTTGACGATGCACAGGCTCTTGACTCGGTCGGGCTCGTCCACCGCCAACTGGAAGGCGATCATGCCGCCCATGGACAAGCCCACCACATGGGCGGGCGGCAGGTTCAGGTGTTCGATCAGGGCGATCAGGTCGTCGGTGAACCCTTTGATGCTGTAGCGCTCGCGCGGTTTGTCGGAACGCCCGTGGCCGCGTACATCCACCACAATCAGGCGGTAGTGCCGCGACAGCACCGGGATCTGCAATTCCCAATCCTGGCTGCTGGAGCCCAGGCCGTGGATCAGGATCAGCGGGGTGCCGTGGCCGTACTCCGCGTAATGCAGGCTGCAGCCTTCGTGGTCGAACCAGGCCATGGATGAACTCCGTTTCAGGCTTGCAGGGGCGCAGCGAAAGGCGCGTCCAGGGGGGCCGTGTCAAAGGTGCGCAGCAATTCCACGAGGATCTGCGTGGCCGGCCCCAAGGGTTTGTCCTTGTTCGAGTACAGGTAGAACGTGGGATGGCGGCTGCCGCCCTGTTCCAAGGGTAGCTGCTTGAGCACGCCTTCGTGGAGTTCGCGTTCGATCATGTGCCGAGGCAGCCAGGCAAAGCCCAGGCCGCTGCCGACAAACGCGGCGGCGGTGGCCAGGCTGCCGACCGTCCAGCGCTGTTCGGCGCCGAGCCAGCCCACGTCCCGCGGCTGCTGGCGACCGGAGTCGCGGATCACCACCTGCATCTGGCTTTCCAGGTCCTGGAAGCTCAATTCGCGGTTCATGCGGTGCAGGGGGTGCTCGGGGTGGGCCACGGCGATGAATTCCACATCGCTCATTTCCGTGCCGAGGTAGCCAGGGATGCTGAAGCTACTGATCGCCAGGTCGGCCACGCCTTCAATCAACAGCTCTTCGACGCCGGACAGCACCTCTTCACGCAGGCGCACCCGGCAGCCACGGCTTTGCGGCATAAACGCGGTGAGGGCACGCACCAGGCGTGCGTTGGGGTAGGCGGCATCCACCACCAGGCGTACTTCGGCTTCCCAGCCCTGTTCCATATGGTGGGCGAGGTCTTCCAACTGGCTGGCGTTTTTCACCAGTTGCCGGGAGCGGCGCAGCAGCACTTCACCGGCGTCGGTGAGCACGGCCTTGCGCCCGTCGATGCGCAGCAGCGGCACGCCGAGCTGGTCTTGCATGCGGGCCACGGTATAGCTCACCGAGGACTGCGAACGATGCAGCGCTTCAGCCGCCTGGGCGAAGCCGCCATGGTCGACCACGGCTTGCAGCGTGCGCCATTGATCGAGGGTAACGCGGGGCGCTTTCAAGATGAGCTCCTCTTGTCCTAAGCTGGCAGTCCTTATTGGAGACTGCCGAATGAGAAAATTGTGTTGTGTGCTGTTGGCGCTGTTGCCGATGACCGCGTTTGCCTACCCCATCGACGTGACAAAAAAGATCGAAGGCGTGAGCGTGGATTACACGGCTTCTGACGTGGACGGCGATATCAGTTCGATTCAACTGAGCAATTACGGCACGAAGGATGCCGTGTGTTCGGTGACCTTCACCAATGGGCCGGAATCGCCACGTCGTCGCACGGTGACGGTGCCCGCGGGCAAAAGCACCAACGCCACGGTCAAGTTCAACCGCGCGATTATCAAGATGCGCATCGCCCTGGCCTGTGCCCCGAAATAAAGCAGCAGCGGAGCATGTCTATAGGAATACTCCGCTTATAAACAAATTTCTAGATTGGTTGTAGCAGTTTTTTGCGCTTTTTTATCGAATTAACCCTGGTTAATCTTTTCTCCATCGACTTACAGCAATTACAGATGGAGCCTACAACGTCATGTCCAAAGTTCTGATCATCGAAAGCAGGCCGGCACGCCAAGGTGCTGTTGGCCCAGGTGGCTTGATCCTTTAATCGCCAGATAATCGCGCGGTGTTTATCTAGTGCCACGCAAACCCTTCAAGTACGCGTAACAGACCTCCCTTTGCACTTTTGCTCCTGAGTGCTCCTGCCCGACTGCCGCTATAGCGAGGTCGGGTTTTTTTTGCCCCGAGTTTCTTCAACCGTCGAAAACCTTTAATGTCCGGCCCATTCGAAACGAGGCGCGCATGGGCTACTTACTGGTTGTCACCCTGATTCAGGCATTTTCCTTCAGCTTGATCGGCGAATACCTCGCTGGTCACGTCGACAGCTACTTCGCCGTACTGGTGCGTGTCGTGCTGGCCGGCCTGGTGTTTATCCCGCTGACGCGCTGGCGTTCGGTGGAACCGGCCTTCATGCGTGGGATGCTGCTGATCGGTGCGCTGCAGTTCGGCGTGACCTACGTGTGCCTGTACCTGAGCTTTCGCGTGTTGACGGTGCCGGAGGTGCTGCTGTTTACGATCCTCACCCCCCTGCACGTGACCTTGATCGAAGACGCCCTCAACCGCCGCTTCAACCCTTGGGCGCTGATCGCCGCATTGGTGGCGGTGGCGGGGGCGGCGGTGATTCGTTTCGACCAGATCACCCCGCACTTCCTCATGGGCTTTTTGCTGCTGCAACTGGCCAACTTCACCTACGCCGCCGGGCAGGTGATGTACAAGCATCTGGTGGCGCGTTATCCGAGCGACCTGCCGCACTACCGACGCTTCGGGTATTTCTACCTGGGCGCGTTGCTGGTGGTGTTGCCGGCGTTCCTGCTGTTCGGCAAAGCCGACTTTCTGCCCGACGCGCCGCTGCAATGGGGTGTGCTGGTGTTCCTCGGATTGGTCAGCACGGCGCTGGGCATGTACTGGTGGAACAAGGGCGCCTGCCTGGTCCATGGCGGCACCCTGGCGGTGATGAACAACCTGCACGTGCCGGTGGGGTTGCTGCTCAACCTGCTGATCTGGAACCAGCACGAACCGCTGGGCCGCCTGGCGCTGGGCGGGTTGGTGATTGTGGGGGCGGTGTGGATCAGTCGGTTGGGCGTGCGTTCGGCTGCGGTTAAAGCTTGAGTGGATATTCGATCACGACGTACACCCGGTCGATATCGTCCCCGGCCTGTACCGTGTTGGTGCGGTGGCTGACGTGGGATAGCTGCACCGACAGGTCCTTGGCCGGGCCGGATTGCACCACGTAGTGCAGGTCGATATCGCGTTCCCAATGGCGACCGCCGCGGCCTTGCTGGGGTTGATACTTACCGCTGTCCGCATCGAACGGGTTGTAGGCGCCGCCTTGGGGGGCGTGCGTGCCGTCGATACCTCGGCCGGTGACGTAGCGGGTCATGAACTTCAAGCCCGGCACGCCGAAGGTGGCGAGGTTGAGGTCGTAGCGAAGCTGCCATGAGCGTTCGCCGGGGCCGTTGAAGTCGGCGTACTTGATGGAGTTGGCCAGGTAGATGGAGTCGCCGCCGACAAAGTCGAACGGCGTATTGCCGTTGATCTTCTGATAGGCCAGAGTCACCGACTGCGCTGCGAAGCTGTACTTGCCGGCCAGGCTGTAAGCGGTGTTGGCGATGGCACCGGCCTCTGCGCGGCCCTGGTCCTCGGTGCGGTAGATATTGCCGTCGAGGCCCCAGTTCGCCGTGGTTCCATGCAGGTTGGCGTAGTACTGGCGCCAGGTGTCGTGCAGTTGCGAGGCATACAACGCACCACCGAGCGGTTGGCCTTCGAAGAACTGCCCGCCGAGGAAGTCGATGGCGCCGCTGCGCGTGCTGGCGCCATAGCCATTGAAATCGCCGTGCCCGCTCGAGGCATTCTGGTTTTTGAAGGCGGTGAAGTGGCCCGCCTGCCAATGCAGGGCGTCGATTTCGCGGCTGTCCAGCAACAGGCCTGTGGCGTATTCCGGTTGCAGGCGTTTGTCGGCGGTGTCGAACACCGGGGTTTCGACGGTCATCTCGCCCACCGACAGCGTGGTTTTTGCGACGCGCAACTTCAGGGCGCCGCCGGCGCTGGAGTAATCGCGTTCACTGCGTCCTTTACTGTCCAGCGGCAGCACACCGGTGCCGGCGTGGCCTTTGCCGCCGTCGAGTTTCAGGCCGACAAAGGCGTGGGCATCGAGACCGACGCCGATCGTGCCGGGGGTAAAGCCGGAGACGAACGCGGCGATAAAGCCCTGGGCCCATTCCGCCTTGTGCGGCTGGCTGGACGGGGACCGTTCCTTGTTGTCGAGGTAGAAGTTGCGGCTGAGTACGTCGAGGCTCGAATCCTCGATAAAACCCGCCGCCAGCACACTGCTGCAGGTGCCGGTCAGCAGAAGCGAAAGCAAGGTTGGAGCGCGCATCGGCATGGCCTCGAAGGATTTTCCATGAGGCCAAGGGTCGTCAAATAATCAGCGCAACGATTGAATGGCTGTGCTGCATCGCTCTAGATCGCGGTTTTTTCTGGCTCAGGCAGGTGGCTGGCGCCCAACACGGCGGGCAACATGCCGGCGCGCAAATCATTGCCACTCGGCTGCTGATACAGGCTCAAGCCAAATTCCGGCAACACCGCCAGCAGGTAATCGAAGATGTCCCCCTGGATGCGCTCGTAATCCGCCCACGCCGTGGTGCGGGTGAAGCAGTAGATTTCCAGCGGTACGCCTTGGGCGGTGGTTTGCATCTGGCGCACCATGCAGGTCATGTTGGGCTGGATATCCGGGTGGCTTTTCAGATAAGCCAGGGCATACGCGCGGAAGGTGCCGAGGTTGGTCATGCGGCGGCGGTTGGCCGACAGTTGCGCGCTTTCACCCTGAGCTTCGTTCCAGGCCTTGAGCTCGGCCTGCTTGCGCCCGATGTAGTCCGTAAGCAGATGCACCTGGGTCATGCGTGTTTCTTCGTCATCACGCAGAAAGCGCACGCCGCTGGCGTCGATATACAGACTGCGCTTGATACGGCGCCCGCCCGCAGCCTGCATGCCGCGCCAGTTCTTGAACGACTCGGACATCAGGCGCCAGGTGGGGATCGAGACGATGGTCTTGTCGAAATTCTGCACCTTGACCGTGTGCAGGGTGATGTCGACCACGTCGCCATCTGCGCCGACCTGGGGCATTTCGATCCAGTCGCCGACCCGCAGCATGTCGTTGCTGGTCAGTTGCACACTGGCGACGAATGACAGCAGGGTGTCTTTGTACACCAACAGGATGACTGCCGACATGGCGCCCAGGCCAGACAACAGCAGCAGCGGTGAACGGTCGATCAGGGTGGCGACGATGATGATCGCGCCGAACACGAACAGCACCATCTTCGCCAACTGCACATAGCCTTTGATCGAGCGGGTGCGGGCATGTTCGGTGCGGGCGTAGATGTCCAGCAGGGCGTTGAGCAGCGCGCTCATGGCCAGCACCAGGAACAGAATGGTCAGCGCCAAAGCCACATTGCCGATAAACAGGATGGCGATCTTGCTCAGGTCCGACACCAGGTGCAGGCCGAACTGGATCACCAGGGACGGGGTCATCTGCGCCAGGCGATGGAAGACCTTGTTATGGCGCAGGTCGTTGAGCCAGTGCAGGGACGGTTGCCTGCCGAGCAATTTAACAGCGTGGAGGATGAGGTAACGCGCCACCCGTCCGAGCAGCAGGGCCACCATCAGCAACACCAGCAAGCCGAGGCTGGCATGCAGCAGCGGGTGTTGATCGAGGGCGCCCCAGAGGTCCTGGGCGTTGAGCCAGAGCTGTTTGATATCCATGGGTGGAACCGATTCTTCTGTAAGACAAGACGAGGGCGATTAGAGCATTTAAGTGCATTACAGTTGGCGTTCCGGACAAATGCCCTGACAAAAAAGCAGCTGATTAGCGCCGTTCGCATAAAGACACTCGGTTTGGACGCCCGAAACCGGTACCCTATGCAGCTGATTTTTTGTATTTCTTCGAGGTAGCACCCGTGTTTTCCCAATTCGCCCTGCACGAACGCCTGCTCAAAGCCGTGGCCGAGCTTAAATTTGTCGAGCCTACGCCTGTGCAAGCAGCGGCCATCCCGCTCGCGCTCCAAGGGCGTGACCTGCGGGTGACGGCTCAGACCGGGAGTGGCAAGACCGCCGCTTTCGTCCTGCCGATTCTTAACCGTCTGATCGGTCCGGCCAAAGTCCGCGTCAGCATCAAGACCCTGATCCTGCTGCCGACCCGCGAGCTGGCCCAGCAAACGTTGAAGGAAGTGGAGCGCTTCTCCCAGTTCACTTTCATCAAGTCCGGCCTGATCACCGGCGGCGAAGACTTCAAGGTCCAGGCCGCCATGCTGCGCAAGGTGCCGGACATCCTGATCGGCACTCCGGGCCGCATGATCGAGCAACTCAACGCCGGCAACCTTGACCTCAAGGAAGTCGAAGTGCTGGTGCTCGACGAAGCCGACCGCATGCTCGACATGGGCTTTGCCGACGACGTGCAGCGCCTGGTGGGCGAATGTGTGAATCGCCAGCAGACCATGCTGTTCTCCGCCACCACCGGCGGTTCGACCCTGCGCGACATGGTCGCCAAGGTCCTGAACAACCCTGAGCACCTGCAGGTCAACAACGTCAGCGACCTGAACGCGACCACACGCCAGCAGATCGTCACCGCCGACCACAACGTGCACAAAGAGCAGATCCTCAACTGGCTGTTGGCCAACGAGACCTATCAGAAGGCCATCGTGTTCACCAACACCCGTGCCGCGGCCGACCGCATCTACGGTCGCCTGGTTGCGCAGGACTACAAGGCATTCGTGCTGCACGGCGAGAAAGACCAGAAGGACCGCAAGCTGGCAATCGACCGCCTCAAGCAGGGCGGCGTGAAGATCCTGGTTGCCACCGACGTGGCCGCACGTGGCCTGGACGTGGATGGCCTGGACATGGTCATCAACTTCGACATGCCCCGCAGCGGCGACGAGTATGTGCACCGTATCGGCCGTACCGGGCGTGCCGGCAACGATGGCCTGGCGATCTCGCTGATCTGCCATGGCGACTGGAACCTGATGTCGAGCATCGAGCGCTACCTCAAGCAGTCGTTCGAGCGTCGCACCATCAAGGAGGTCAAAGGCACCTACACCGGGCCGAAGAAGGTCAAGGCGTCCGGCAAGGCCGTTGGCGTGAAGAAGAAAAAGACCGACGCCAAGGGCGACAAGAAAAAAGCCGGCGCCAAGTCGCCGACCAAGCGCAAGATCGCCAACCGGCCGAAGACCGACAACCTGTCGCTCGTCAGCAAGGACGGCATGGCACCGCTCAAGCGCCGCAAGCCGGAAGCACCGGCTGCCGAGTAAGGCAGGGCTGAGCGTAAAAAACCGGACGATGTCCGGTTTAGTGATTTTTATGCCTTCAATTTTTCGCTTTGTCAGCGGCGCCTTTCAGTTCTTATGCTCGGTTGAGCGGGCGAATGCCTGGAAAATTCAGAGAAATGACGTCCGTCCATTCAGCTGAACGGCCGCTGATGTGGCGTGTCACACCTTCAGACGGGCGACTTTTCCTTGGGCCCGCAGGAGGAATCAGGATGACGACTTACAACTGGGATTTGATCGAACGTCTGCTGCATGAAGTTCAGAACGGTGAGGGCAGCTTTGCTCCACGCAAATATGCCGAACAGGAAGCCGCCGAGAAAGCCACGGCGGGCGAGTCCATCGGTAATCTGGATGCGCTGAAAAAAACCGCCGCCGACTATGAGGCGCTGCTGTTCAAGCGTGGGTTTATTGAATCGCGGCCGGAGGAAGAGGGGGGTAATGGCGAGAATTTCGTCCTGACGACCCTCGGCGCCCAGTTGCTGGCGCTGATCGACAGCTCGATTCCAGGCCATGATCACCCGCGTCAGGTGTTGGATGAGCAGGCCGATGCGCTGGACCCGGCGATGTTTGCGCAAGTGGCCTCAAAGGCCCAGATCGCCTGATGTGAGAGGGGGCTTGCTCGCTCGTTAGTTTGCGGCGGTCTTGAGGCACTTGAGTGCCTTGAAGTCGCTGCGCACGCCGTCGATTTTCTGCGTCAGCTTCAGGCGCTGTTGCACGCTGCTTTCAGCCATCAAGTCGACCAGCAGGCTGCGTGCCGCCGCTTCGGTCTGGGCATAGGCGACGCGATATTCCGGGGTCCACAGGCTTTCGCGATCCACCAGTAACTGCTGCAGTTTCTGCGGGAAGTCGGCTGTTTGGCGTTGGCGTATTGCCTCCATCAGCTGCGCCTGCCAATCGGCGCGATTGCCGATCCACTCCCGGTTTTGCTCGCCCAGCTCCATGGACCACATCGTGACCCGGTTCTGCTGGCTGGCACTGAGCGGTCCCATCCAGGCGTCCAGGCGTTTGCTCATGCGTTGGGCGCGTTCCTTGATCTGTTGCTCCAGGGGCGGCTTGAGGTACTCGTCCTGGCGCTTGTGCAGGTCTTTGGTCAGCGCGGTGTTCATGTCCTTGACCTGTTGATCGTCCAGGCTCTGGAGCAGTTCGACAGCCGATGGGGTGATTGCCTGGGCGACGTTGGCGATGGCCTGCTTGGCTTCGACGGTACGAGCCTGCAGGGCGGCGTCGCTGACCTGATGGTTGTCGACCATCTGTTGCAGGCGATCGAGCCAATCGAGGTAACCCGGCAACTGGGTGGTGCAGTGCCAGGCCAGGTGTTCCTTGAGCTTGTCATTGAGCCAGCGTTTCTGCCCGGCGTTCATGTCCAGGTAGTCACCGAGGGTCCAGGGGATGATCACGTCAAGATTGCGGTAGGCCAGGCCGACGCGGTTACAGGCGGCGAGCACCAGGCTCATAGTCAGCACTACCAGCAATAGTTTGAGCCGGTGCAACATGGGCGGGTCCTTGCGCAGAGGTATTGATGCATGTGAACCCGCAGCGGGCGCGACAGTTCAGCCCATCAATAAAACGGCCGCGCCGCCTTCAAGGTCAACAGGCCATCGCATTGCGAATTGTGTCCAGAGTAGGCCGAGCAGTCGCCGCCGCCGAGGCTGGAGTCGCTGTAGATCAGGTTCAGGTCAACGCCCATCCACGCCCTGGAAAATTGCACCGACCAGTCGCTGAAGGCGCGAATGGAACCGCCCTCCACCGAGACCGGCGTGCCCAACTGATGGGTGGTGTATTTCATGCTGACGCCGATGCCGAACGGCTGCGTACCGCCGAGGTCGGCAAACAGTGTGCTGTCCTGGCGGTCCGGGTCATTGCTGAAGGAGACGCCGAAGCGATTGCCCAGCAGGTTCAGGCCGCCATAGAACTCCTGGCTGTTGAGAGGGCTGAGCTTGGGGTAGCTGTAGTGGATCAAGCCCACTTCATAGCCCAGGGTCTGATCGAAGGGGTGTTTGAAGCCCATATAGGAGTCTATTTCGAGGTTACTCGCCGGAGAAAGGCCCATGTTCGGCGAGAATTGGCCGAAGTACAGGCCGCTGTCGTGGCTGAGGTCCAGCCCGCCATGGAACGAATCGCCACCGGGAGAGGTTGGTTTGACCAGTCCCTGGGCCATGCTTCGGCTGGGCGTGGTGCCCAATTTCAGGTCGAAGTCGCCCAATTCACGCTGGAAGATCTGCGCTTCGGCGAGGGGGCTGGTGGCCAGGGCGGCGACCAAAAAAATGCAGGGTTTGAACATGCTTCACTCCATGAAAAGCGAGGAGCAGTGACGAAAAAGTCGGGAGATGCCCGTGCTAGACGTGTGCAAGCATACCGGCGAATGCCCGGCGGTGAGGCCCGTTCGTCGATTGGTGCGAGGATGAAGGTGTTGAGAGGGTATTGGCGGCTCTAGTCCAAGCGCCTTGAAGGCAAGGCGCTCGGGGACCAGGTGTGTTGCGAAGTCTTACTTCTTACCCAGGCTGATCTGCTTGGACGGGCCGAAAGTCTGGCCGCTCACGCCCTTGGCAATTTGCTGGATTTCGCCACCGGACTTGAGAAAAGCAGCAATCTGGCTGTTGATCGACTCGCTGGTTTCAACGGCGGGAGCTGGCTTTGCTTTGCTATTGGATGCTTTTACGCGCATGGCGGCCACTAACCTATAGAAAATTAACTTGGCCAGGCATCGTACAGGAAATACTTGACAATTGCTTGGCAAATATCCGCGGAGAATAAGTGCGGCGGTGAGAAAGAACCAAAGTTCACCTTTGAATTAAACGCCTAACTGACTGTTTTAGCTCGAAACCCTGGGGCGTGCCGGGATTTTTCTGGGGGCAAAATCGAGTCGATTGATCGGACGAGCGGGGTGGGCCCGCGAGAACGCCACGCAAGCCCGCGATTTTTCAGGCGTGCGCGCGTGGCGAGCGCAACTCGGGTAGAATGCCGCCCACGCAATGAGGGTATTGGAAATGGCTTTAGTCGGGCGCTACAACAGCTTGCAAGTGGTTAAACACACTAACTTTGGTTTGTACCTGGACGGTGCGCAAGACGGTGAAATCCTCTTGCCTAATCGGTATATCCCGAAAGATATTCCGAGTGAAGATGAAGACTGGCTTAACGTGTTCATTTACTTGGACAGCGATGACAAACTTATCGCGACGACTGAAAAGCCGAAAGTTCAAGTTGGCGAATTTGCCAGTTTGAAAGTGGTTGAAGTCAACAGTATTGGTGTCTTCCTCGATTGGGGTTTACCCAAAGATCTGTTGTTGCCGTATTCGGAAGAAAAACGTCAGTTGAGCGCCGGTGAATATTGTGTGGTGCACGTCTACCTCGACAAGCACACCAAACGCATCACCGCGACTGCGCGCCTGGATCGTTATCTGGATAAGACGCCGGCCAACTACCAGGTGGGCCAGGAAGTCGACCTGCTGGTGGCCGAAGCGACCGATATGGGCTTCAAGGCGATCATCAACAACAAGCACTGGGGCCTGATCCACAAGAACGAAGTGTTCAAGTTCCTGCGTCCGGGCAAGGAAGAGAAAGGCTTTATCAAGGAAATCCGCGCCGATGGCAACATCAGCCTGAGCCTGCAACCGGTCGGCCAGGAAGCGGCCTCCAGCCTCAACTCGAAGATCCTCGCCAAGTTGCGTGAAAACAATGGCACCTTGCCGGTCAGCGATAAAAGCGACCCGGCGGTGATCAGCAACTTGTTCGGCGTGAGCAAAGGCAACTTCAAGAAGGCCATTGGTGCGCTCTACAAACAGGGCCAGATCGTGATTCATGCGGATCGCATTGAACTAAGCTGAGTCCGCTTTGCTCTCTTGCAGGAGCGAGCTCGCGAATAAAGGTACATCCGACGCCGCGATGCGCGTGGAATACTTTCGCGAGCCAGCTCGTTCCTATAGTGGGTCACTGCCATGTCAAAGAAATCTGTATTCGCTTACCTCGGCACCTTGCTGGCCTTTCTGGTGCTCGACGGCCTCTGGCTCGGCGTCCTCATGGGCCCGACCTACAAATCCCTGCTGGGCCCGCTGATGCTCGATCAGCCGCAGCTGTTGCCCGCCGTGTTGTTCTACCTCCTGTATGTCCTCGGTTGCGTGGTGTTCGTGGTCTTGCCCAGTGTCAGTTGGCAGCGCGCGGCGCGCATGGGCGCTTTGCTCGGCCTGGTCGCCTACGGCACCTATGACTTGAGCAACTGGGCCACGCTGCACGGCTGGTCCGCCGGGCTGACCGTGATGGACATGGCCTGGGGCACAGTTCTCACAGCGGCTTGCTGCACGGTTGGGCACTTGTGTGCACATCGAGTGCACCGCTGATTGTGTACAGGATTTGTGTGCACCGTTGCTGAGCATGGTCAGCACTTCTAAAGCGTCATAATTGCCTTTGGTGCGCAGTCTTATGGGGATTGTGTGCTATTGGCACGCAATCTGCTGACTCTCTCGTATACAAACAAGCCAGCCTCCCGTATGCATCCCGTGACGGAAGCGCAGGCCGGTATTTCGAGGAGCCCAGCGATGTCAGAACAATTGCCCGACGGCTACAGCCCGCGCCTGTACAACCAGGACCTGGGGCCACTGCCGCAAAAGTGGACCTGGTACAACATCTTCGCCTTCTGGATGAGCGACGTGCACAGCGTCGGCGGCTATGTGTTCGCCGCCAGTCTGTTCGCCTTGGGCCTGGCCAGTTGGCAGGTATTGATCGCCTTGCTCGCTGGTATTTGCATCGTGCAATTGATCGCCAACCTGGTGGCCAAGCCGAGCCAGCAGGCGGCGGTGCCTTATCCGGTGATTTGCCGGCTGGCGTTTGGGGTGTTTGGCGCGAATATTCCTGCGGTGATTCGTGGCTTGATCGCCGTGGCGTGGTACGGGATTCAGACGTACTTGGCGTCGAGTGCGTTGATCATCGTGGTGCTGCGTTTTTTCCCGCAGATGGCGGTGTATGCAGAGCCGCATTTCGCAGGCTTGTCTTACCTCGGATGGTTTGGTTTTCTTAGCTTGTGGGTCTTGCAGGCGGCGGTGTTCTGGGCCGGCATGGAGTCCATTCGCCGCTTTATCGACTGGGCCGGGCCGGTGGTGTATGCGGTGATGTTTGCCCTGGCCGGCTGGATCGTGTGGAAAGCCGGTTGGGCGAATATCAGCTTTACCCTGGCGGAAAAATCCCTGTCGGGCTGGCAGGCGTTCGGCCAGGTGATCGTGGCGATCGCGCTGGTGGTCTCGTACTTTTCCGGGCCGACCCTGAATTTCGGTGACTTCAGCCGGTACTGCCGCAGCATGCAGGACGTGCGACGCGGCAACTTCTGGGGGCTGCCGGTGAATTTCCTGGCGTTTTCCCTGGTGACCGTGGTGATCGTCTCGGGCACCTTGCCGGTCTTCGGCGAAATGCTCCATGACCCGATTGCCACGGTTTCGCGCATTGATAACAGCGTGGCGGTGCTGCTCGGCGCGTTTGCCTTTGTCACCGCCACCATCGGTATCAACATCGTCGCCAACTTCGTGTCCCCGGCGTTTGACTTCGCCAACGTGGCACCGAGCAAAATCAGCTGGCGTGCCGGTGGCATGATCGCGGCAGTGGCGTCGATCTTCATCACCCCGTGGAACCTGTTCAATAACCCGATGATGATTCACTATACCCTGGATATCCTCGCGGCGTTTATCGGTCCGCTGTTCGGGATTTTGCTGGTGGACTTCTACCTGATCAAAAAGCAGCAGATTGATGTGGATGCACTGTTCGATGACAGCCCGAGCGGGCGCTACTACTTCGACGGTGGCGTGAACTGGACGGCGGTCAAGGCGCTGGTGCCTGCGACACTGGTGGGCGTCGCGATTACCTTCACCCCAGCGTTGCAGGGGATGGCCAACTTCGCCTGGTTCACCGGCTGCTTCCTGGGTGGGCTGTTTTACTGGGTGCTGGCGCGGCGTGAACAGGTGCGCGTGCCTGCGCCGATGGCTGTCGGCTGAGCAATACCGAGCCTGCCAGTAACAAACCGGCGCCGGCAATCACCAGCGCCGGTTGCAGGCCACCGCTCACATGGCTGCTCACCGACGCCAGCAACGGCCCGCTCAACTGGCCCATGGCAAAGCTGGCGGTGAGTAACCCCGTGCTGCGCTGGTAACCGTGGGGCGCGATCTCCTGCAGACGCGCCATCACCAATTGCGCGCACGCCAGGAACGGCCCACCGCACAGCAGCACGCCCAGCGCCAGGCCCCAGCCATTGCCCAGCAGGCAGGCAAACACTCCGCCTGCTTGCAGCCATAAGGTTGTCATCAGCCAGCGGCGGGTGGTGTTCGGGTCCTTGCGGCGCAGGCTGGCGACCACCACGCCCATCGCGGCAGCCAGGCCGAAGCACGGCCAGAACAGATCCGCCTGCCAGGCGCCCTTGAACTGTGCGCTGGCCATCTGGGACAGGAATGTCGCCGGGATGATGTAGCCCACGCCGTACAACGCATAGATCCAGCACAGGTGTGTGATGCTGTCGTTACTGGCGCTCTCGGTTTGGCGGGCGATGGATATGCGGGTGGTGGACGGCTTGGGCAGGAACGGCAAGATCGCCAGCAGCATCACCAGCGCGACACCGCCATACACCAACCATAAGGTTGCCGAGCTTTGCCCCAGCAGGTTGGAGCCCAGTGCCAGTAACCCGGTCAACAGAATCCCCAGCCCTGGCCCGGCAAATACCAGGGCTCCCAGGCGTGGACGTCCGGCGGCAATCGCCAGCGGTTGGCTCAGGCTGGTGATCATCACCAACACCCAGGCACTCGCCACGCCGGTCCCGAAGCGCAACAGCAGGTGCGGCCAGAACCCCTGGGCCCAGTACGACGCCAGGGTCAGCAGCACACACAACCACAGCCCACCGTACAAACGACCGCGGACATGGTGATGGCTGCGGGCGAAGATCGAATCCACCGCGCCGACGAAATAGCCCAGGTAATTGGCGGCCGCAATCAGGCCGGCGCCGGTCAGGTCGATCTGACCCTCGCTGAGCAGGTGGGGCATTTGTGGGGTGAGGGCGAAGCGGCCAATACCCATGGCCATCATCAACGCGATAAAGCTGGCGACTAAGCGGATCAGAGGCGACATGGTCAGGTTTCCTGCAAGCAAGCGAATGACCATCAGGCTAGAGTGGATTGACTTTCTGTAAAAATGAATAATAGTGAGTAACTTGTTCAGTTTTGGAGAATGGTGTGGAGTTCAGTCAATTGCGGATTTTCCAGGCTGTGGCGCAAGAGGGCTCCATTACCCGCGCTGCCGAGCGCCTGCACCGCGTGCCATCGAATCTGTCCACCCGCCTCAAACAGATGGAGGAACAGCTTGGCGTGGATTTGTTCGTGCGTGAGCGTCAGCGTTTGCAGCTATCGCCTGCGGGAAAAGTGTTGCTGGACTACAGCACGCGTCTGTTGGCGCTACATGACGAAGCCCAGGGCGCCGTCCAGGGCGGGCAGCCGGCTGGTGACTTTGTGTTGGGCAGCATGTACAGCACGGCGGCGGTTCATTTACCGAAGCTGCTGGCGCGCTATCACAAGGCCTACCCGATGGTGAATTTGCAGGTGCAATCGGCCCCCAGCGGAGAGTTGCTGGAAGGATTGATCACCGGGCGTCTGGATGCGGCACTGGTGGACGGCCCGCTGACCATCGCCAGCCTGGATGGCGTGCCGCTGTGCGAGGAGAAACTGGTGTTGATATGTGAAGCCGACCACCCACCGGTGCGCGGGCCGCAGGATGTCGCTGGCCGCGCGGTGTTCACGTTCCGCCGCAGTTGCGCCTATCGCACACGTTTGGAAACCTGGTTTTCCCACGAGCGGGTCGCGATGGGCCGAGCGATTGAAATCGAGTCCTATCAAGGCATGCTCGCCTGCGTCATTGCCGGTTCTGGCGTGGCCTTGATGTCCGAATCGATGCTCAACAGCCTTCCGGGTAAGGACAGCGTGTCCGTTCATCCGTTGACTGGGCCTTTTGCCACTGCGACGACCTGGCTGATGTGGCGAAAGGGTATGCTCGGCGCTAACCTCAATGCATGGATCGACCTGCAGCAAGCGGAGAAGACCGCGCTCCTGCAAGACACGCGCGCCATTGCTTGAACGATCCGTCAGGATTTGGATCAATTCAGAAATAGTTCGTTGTGGTTTCGTTCAAGCAATACGTAGGACTTAGGGCTATTATCATTGTAGGAAAAGGCGACAGAACATGCGCCTACCCGCATTACCCTCAAAGGGGGCAACCATGAAAGAGAAAATCCAGAACTGGCTCCACGATCTCGGCGTTGCACTGGGCTTGATCGAGCCGCCACTGCAACCTGTACCGATTCGTACAGACGATGAGCAACGTCGCCCACGTCGCAGATAAGGCCTTCAGGCGCTTAAGCCTTGGTGTTTGAGCGCAGTTTTCAAAACGCCGCACAGAGTGGGGCTGTTTTTGTGCAAGGCAAAAAAAACGGGCGCGACATCCGACGTCGCACCCGCTGAAGAAACCGCTCAAAAGTCAGTTGTTTCCTACGCTACGCGCACGTCCA
The DNA here is from genome assembly GCF_046605395.1 of Pseudomonas sp. MPB23. Lineage (NCBI taxonomy): Bacteria > Pseudomonadati > Pseudomonadota > Gammaproteobacteria > Pseudomonadales > Pseudomonadaceae > Pseudomonas > Pseudomonas sp. MPB23. Next base: position 2,728,005 of record NZ_CP176771.1, read on the forward strand.
CCGCTTCAGGCCGGCGCGACAGCAAACTCACTCCCACAAAGCTCACCAACGCCACCGCCAGGCTGTAGTAGATTGGCGTGTTCGCGTCCAACCCATCCTTGAACATGAACACCAGCGCGGTCACAAAGCCCAGGGCCATGGACGTGATCGCACCTGGAGTGGTTGCCCGTTTCCAGAAAATCGCCCCGATCAGCGGGATCAGCATACCGCCCACCAACAGGTTGTAAGCCAGGGTCAGGGCGCTGATCACATCATTGACCACCAGAGCGATGCCCAATACCGCCATGCCGGTCAACAGCGTGAACAGGCGGTTGATCTTCAGGCTCGACTGTTTGCCGCCACGCAACCGCGGTAGCAGGTCTTCGGTCAATACGGTGGATGCCGCCAGCAACCCGGCGCTGGCCGTCGACATCATCGCCGCCAGGGCCGCCGCAATCACCAGCCCACGAATCCCGTCCGGCAGCGACACTTTGACGATGGCCGCAAACGCGTTGTTGACGTTATCCAGATCCGGAATCAGCACATGGGCCGCCATGCCGATCAGCGCGCACGCCAGGCCGTAGAGGATGCAGTAGAAACCGGCGAACGTGCCTGCATATTGGGCGACCTTTTCGTCACGGGCGGTGAACACCCGTTGCCAGATGTCCTGGCCGATCAGGATGCCGAAGAAGTAGATCATGAAGTAGGTGATGATCGTGTCCCAGCCGATCGCCGTGAAGCTGAAGTTCGACGCCGGCAGCTTGGCCACCAGCTCATCCCAGCCGCCGACGCGGTACAGGCAGATCGGCAGCAGGATAAACATCAGGCCGACGGTTTTGATCACGAATTGCACGATGTCGGTCAGGGTCAACGACCACATGCCACCGATGGTCGAGTAGACCACCACCACGCCACCGCCCAACAACACCGAAATCCAGAACGGCAGGCCGAACAACACCTGCAGCACGGTGCCGATGGCCAGGATCGAGGTCACACCGATCATCAGCGCGTAAGCCAGCATGATCACCGCACTGGCCTGGCGGGCCATGGGGTTGTAGCGTTTTTCCAGGACCTGGGTAACGGTGAAGATTTTCAGCTTCAGCAGCGGCTTGGCCAGGAACAGGTTCAGCGCGATGATCCCCGCGCCCAGCGCGGCGCACAGCCAGAAGCCGGAGATGCCGTGCACATAGCCCAGGCGCACCGTGCCCACAGTGGACGCGCCGCCCAATACCGTGGCGGCCATGGTGCCCATGTACAGCGATGGCCCCAGGTTACGGCCGGCCACCAAATAGTCTTCGTGGGTCTTGGCGCGGCGCATGCCGTAATAGCCGAGCACAAGCATGCCGGCGGCGTAGAGGAGGACGACGAATAAATCCAAAGCCATGACGGCAAATCTCCGATTATTTTTTTTATGAAAATCAGGTGGCGTGTTGCTGCGTCGGTGCAGGGTGCGCATCCGTGCGCTGGCTGCGGGGGTCAGTCGGCCCATAGACGGCCGCCGGTTCCGGGAACAGGTGCAGCAGCGTCAGATACACCGCCGAGGCCAGGCCCAGCGTCACCGGTAGGCTGATGTCGATGCCATCGGCCAGATTGCCCAGCGGCCCGACGAACTGCCCCGGCAGGTTGACGAAGCACAGCCCCACCAGCGCACTCGGGATCCAGGCACCCAGGCCACGCCAGTTCCAGCCATGGCTGAACCAGTAGCGGCCGCCGGTTTCACCACGGGTGAACACCTGCAGGTCATCCGGGCAATAGAAGCCGCGACGCACGATCAGGCCGATGATCATCATCACCATCCACGGCGTGGTGCAGGTGATGATCAGCACGGCGAAGGTCGACACGCTCTGCACCAGGTTGGCGGCGAAACGTCCGATAAAGATGAAGGCAATCGACATCACCCCGATCAGCAATGTGGCCTTGACCCGCGACAGTACGCGCGGGAACACGCTGGACATGTCCAGCCCGGTGCCATACAGCGAAGTGGTGCCGGTGGACATGCCGCCGATCACCGCAATCAGGCACACCGGCAGGAAGAACCAGGTGGGCGCCACCGCCAGCAAGCCGCCGACGTAGTTGTTGGCCGCGATGTAGTCCGGTGCGTTGGCCGCCACGATGGTCGCGGTGGCCAGGCCGAACAGGAACGGGATCAAGGTGGCGATCTGCGCCAGGACCACCGCGAGCATGATCCGACCTTTCGGAGTTTCCCGTGGGATATAGCGCGACCAGTCGCCCAGGAACGCGCCGAAGGAAATCGGGTTGCTCATGGCCACCAGCGCGGCGCCGATGAAGGCCGCCCAGAAGCCGGTCTGGCCCACGGCTACGGTGCCGGTGAAGTGGCTGTCGAAGGTCGGTGCGAACGCGAAGATGCCCATCAGGAACAGCAGGCTCGCCGCCCACACCGCAATGCGGTTGACCCACAGCATGAAGCGAAAGCCATAGATGCATACCGTCAGCACCAGCAGGGCGAACAGACCGTAGGCCAGGCCCAGGGTCAGGTCGGTTTCCGGCAGGCCGATCAGCCGTTTCGCACCGCCGACCAGCGCATCGCCTGAACTCCACACCGACAGTGAGAAGAAGGCAATCGCCGTCAGCAGTGACAGAAACGAGCCGACAATCCGTCCGTGCACACCAAAGTGCGCCCCGGAAGACACGGCGTTGTTGGTGCCATTGATCGGCCCGAACAGGCCCATGGGCGCCAGGATCACGGCGCCCACCAGCACGCCCAGCACAATCGCCCAGACGCCGGCCTGGAACGACAGGCCGAACAGCACGGGGAACGAGCCCAGCACGGCGGTGGCAAAGGTATTGGCACCGCCGAAGATCAGGCGGAACAGATCCTTGGGGCTGGCGGTGCGTTCGTGGTCCGGGATCTGTTCGACCCCGTTGGTTTCTATTTTGCGAATACTGTTTTCGTTGTTTTTATTATTCATGATCAGCTCCGATCACATTGGCTAAGGGGGCGGCAGCCCTTCCGGCATAGCGGACAAATGTTCGTGACAGGCCAGCCATAGGCCTTGTTGTTCTACTTGAGAGCCTTGCCGTTTGAAGACAATGGTCTCGCGTTCCTGGCTAAAAAATTGCTCCCCGTTCATGCGCAACTCGGTGGCCACGTCATGAATGAAAATCGCCACGTCACCTTGCAGGCTGACCACGGCGTTGCTCGAGGTGCAGGACAGCACCTCGAAACCTTCGTCCCGGCGCCAGCTATCCCACAACGTCTGATAGGCATCGCGGCTGAGCAGCGGCTGGGGCAGGGTGTAAAACACAAAACTGGCATCGGCCGTGAACGCATCGAAGTAAGCGGCGCGATCATTGCGGGCGAAGGCCGCCACCAGGTTGGCGGCGGCGTTCAACACCTCGTGCGTGCTCATCAACGATGCGCCACGCCGGGCAGTACGCAGAGCATCTCGTACAGCAGGTTGGCGCCCAGCAGCGAGGTGTTGCCGGTGGTGTCGTAGGGCGGCGAAACTTCTACCAGGTCGCAACCGACCAGGTCGAGGCCCTGGCAGCCACGGATGATCTCGATCGCCTGGATGGTGGTCAGCCCGCCGATTTCCGGGGTGCCGGTGCCGGGCGCCCAGGCCGGGTCGATGCCGTCGATATCGAAACTCAGGTACACCGGACCGCCACCGACTTTTTCCCGCACTTCGGCCATCAATGGCGCGAGGGAGTGGTGCCAGCATTCTTCGGCCTGGACCACACGGAAGCCTTGCTTGCGGCTCCAGTTGAAGTCTTCGGCGGTGTAGCCCTGGGCACGCAGGCCGATCTGTACCACGCGGTCGCAATCGAGCAAGCCTTCTTCCACCGCGCGGCGGAAGGTGGTGCCGTGGGCGATTTTCTCGCCGAACATGTGGTCGTTGACGTCGGCATGGGCGTCGATGTGCACCAGCCCGACCTTGCCGTGTTTCTTGTGGATCGCCCGCAGGATCGGCAGGGTGATGGTGTGGTCGCCACCCAGGGTCATGGGGATTACATCGTGTTCGAGGATCTCATCGTAGGCTTCTTCGATGATGCGCACGGCGTCCAGCAGGTTGAAGGTGTTGATGGCCACATCGCCAATGTCCGCCACCGACAGCGAGTCGAACGGTGCGGCACCGGTGGCCATGTTGTAGGGGCGGATCATCACCGATTCGGCACGGATTTCCCGCGGCCCGAAGCGGGTGCCGGCGCGCAGCGAAGTGCCGATGTCCAGGGGCACGCCGATGAACGCGGCGTCCAGGCCCTTGGCCGACTGCAGGTGGGGAAGACGCATCATGGTGGCGATGCCGGCGAAGCGCGGCATTTCGTTGCCGCCCAGTGGTTGGTGGAAAATCTTGTCCACGGGATTGCCTCATCGTGTTGTGTTTATTAGCGGTCGATTCTGCGAAAAGCTCGGGGCGGGAAGAATCGGTAGTGGCAAATACTTAGTTCAGATTTTTCTAAACTAATGCGTGAGGTAGACTCGGATGCCTGAGCAATACCTCATGTCGGACTCGATCCACCTGTAGGAGCCGGCTTGCCGGCGATCGCAGTGGGTCAGATAGATCGCCATCGCCGGCAAGCCGGCTCCTACAGTGTTTGTGTTTTCTGGAGACTCCATGGCCAGCGCCTTGCCCGACCTGAAACTCCTGCGCATCTTCGTCAGCGTTGTGCGACACCAAGGGTTCGCCAATGCCCAGCACGAACTCAATCTGTCCACGTCGGCCATCAGCACGTATATGAGTCAGCTGGAGTCGGCGTTGGGTCTGGTGCTGTGCCATCGCGGCCGGGGCGGGTTCAGCCTGACCAGCAAGGGCGAGCTGTTCTACCAGGAAACCTTGCGCCTGCTCGGTGAGTTGGAGGGTTTCGAGCAATACGCCGCAGCACTCAAGGGCGAGCTGCGCGGGACGCTCAAGCTGGGGGTTCTAGACTCCACCGTCAGCGACAAGGCCTTGCCGTTCGCCGAAGTGATCGGCGCCTACAGCCTGGAGCATCCGGCGGTGCACCTGCATCTGTCGGTGCTGAGCCCCTACGAACTGCAACTGGGCGTGCAGGACAACCGCCTGGATCTGGCGATCGGCGCCTTCTCCAACCGCATGAGCGGGCTGATCTATATGCCGCTGTACCGCGAACAGCATTGGCTGTATTGCAGCAACCGGCACCCGTTGTTCAATGAACGGCGGATCCCCGAACAGGTGATTACCCAGCAACGCATGGTCGGGCGCGGCTATTGGAGCCAGGCCGAACTGGCGCGCCATGGCTTCAAGCACAGCGCCGCGACCGTTGAAAGTATGGAAGCGCAGCTGATTCTGGTGCTGTCCGGCGCCTATATCGGCTACCTGCCCGAGCACTACGCCCAGGCCTGGGCCGACAAGGGCGACCTGCGCGTATTGCTGCCGGCCACCTTCGGCTACCAGGCACCGTTCTCGATGATCATGCGCCGTGGCCGCAGCCGCGAACCGCTGATCCAGACCTTCCGCGATCTGCTCAAAGCCCAGCTCAACCAGGCCTGAAAAATCATGTCCAGACCCCAATGTTCCCGCTGCCTGAGGCCGACCGCCCATTGCCTGTGCCCGCTGATCCCCAGCCTCGACAGCCGCACCCGTGTGTTGCTGTTGCAGCACCCGAGCGAAGTCAACCATGCGCTCAATACCGCGCGGTTGGCGGCGTTGGGCTTGAACAACGCGCAGTTGGTGGTGGGAGAGGTCTTCGATGATCTGCCGACCTTATTGAACCCGCCCGGCTACCAGGCGCGGCTGCTGTTTCCCGCTGACGACGCCCTGCCGCTGCACGCCTATACCCCCGGCGATCAGCCACTGTTGCTGGTGGTGCCCGATGGCACCTGGCGCAAGGCGCGCAAGCTGCTGCACCTCAATCCGTTGCTGGCGGCGTTGCCACGGGTGACATTGGCCGACGGCGGCGTGTCGCGCTATCGACTGCGCAAAGCCCCGGGACCGGGCGCGTTGTCGACGGTGGAAGCGATCGTGCAGGCATTGCAGGTGTTGGAAGCGCCTCTATTGTTCGAGCCCTTGCTCAAACCCTTTGAGGCACTGATCGAGGGACAGATTGCGGCGATGGGCGACGAGGTGTTTCAGAGAAATCATGGTGACGGGCGGCTGGGCTAGTCGGGTATCGATGACGTCCATACAGTCTCCACATTTCTCGCTTATTCCCATAAGCCATAAGCACCGCACTTTGCGTGATATGGCGCGCCAGGCTTTCCCGGTATGATGTTCGCCCCCGCAGTCTGGATTGCGAATACGCCATGACCTTGCAGTACCCAACAATCGCCGATTGCGTCGGCAATACACCCCTGGTCCGCTTGCAACGCATGGCGGGTGAAACCAGCAATATCCTGTTGCTCAAGCTCGAAGGGAACAACCCGGCCGGGTCCGTGAAAGACCGTCCGGCGCTGTCGATGATCACCCGCGCCGAGTTGCGTGGGCAGATCAAGCCAGGCGATACCCTGATCGAAGCCACCTCCGGTAATACCGGGATCGCCCTGGCCATGGCCGCCGCGATCAAGGGCTACAAGATGATCCTGATCATGCCGGACAACGGCAGCGCCGAGCGCAAAGCGGCGATGACCGCCTACGGTGCCGAGCTGATCCTGGTGACCCAGGAAGAAGGCATGGAAGGCGCGCGTGACCTCGCCGAGCGGATGGCCGCCGAAGGCCGTGGGCTGGTGCTGGACCAGTTCGCCAACGGCGACAATCCCGAGGCGCACTACACCACTACCGGTCCGGAAATCTGGCGCCAGACCCAGGGCACCATCACCCATTTCGTCAGCTCCATGGGCACTACCGGCACCATCATGGGCAATTCGCGCTACCTCAAGGAGCAGAATCCCGAGATCCAGATCATCGGCCTGCAGCCGATGGAAGGCTCGGCCATTCCCGGCATCCGCCGCTGGCCCGAAGAGTACCTGCCGAAGATCTACAACGCGACACGCGTGGACCGCATCATCGACATGGCCCAGCGTGAAGCCGAAGACACCACCCGTCGCCTGGCCCGTGAAGAAGGCATCTTCTGCGGCGTGTCCTCCGGCGGTGCCGTGGCCGGTATGTTGCGCTTGTCCCAGGAAGTGGAAAACGCGGTGATCGTGGCGATCATCTGTGACCGAGGCGACCGCTACTTGTCGACCGGCATCTTCGACGCGCCCAACTGATGGCCAAGCACGAGAAAGGCCTGCGCTTCCAACCGACGGGCGGCAGCCGGGCCCCACAGATTCCCGTGGGCAAGAAGCAGCGCCTGAGCATCGAGCGCCTGGCCAACGATGGCCGGGGCATCGTGTTTTTTGAGGGGCGCACCTGGTTTGTGAATGGCGCGCTGGCCGGCGAAGACGTCGAAGCGCGGGTGTTGGGCGCCCACGGCAAAGTGGTCGAGGCCCGCACCGAGCGGGTGTTCAAGGCCAGCGAACTGCGTCGTCCGGCGCCGTGTGCGCACGTTGGCCGCTGCGGCGGTTGCAGCGTGCAGCACTTGCCCCATGACGAACAACTCGCCCTGAAACAGCGCATGCTCGCCGAGCAATTGTCTCGCGTGGCGGGGGTCGAACCGCAAGAATGGGCGGCAGCGTTGAGCGGGCCTGAGTTCGGCTACCGTCGCAGAGCCCGTGTGGCCGTGCGCTGGGACGCCAAGGCGAAAAAACTCGACGTGGGTTTCCGTGCCGTGGCCAGCCAGGACATCGTCGCCATTGATGATTGCCCGGTGCTGGTACAGGCCTTGCAACCGATCATGCAGCGTTTGCCGAGCATGCTGCGTCGCCTGAGCAAGCCTCAGGCGTTGGGACATGTGGAACTGTTCAGCGGTTCGTCCATCGCCGTGTTGCTGCGCCATATGGCGCCGTTGTCCGAAGCGGACCTGCACATATTGAAAGAATTTTGTACGTTCCATGACGCACAACTGTGGCTGCAGGGGGAGGGCCAGCCGGAACCGGTGGAGCCTGGCCAGGCCCTCGGCTTCCGGTTGGAGGCATGGGATCTGGAACTGGCTTATCGGCCGGGCGATTTTGTGCAGGTCAACGCCGGGGTCAACGCGGCAATGGTTGCCCAGGCCCTGGCATGGTTGGCGCCGCAACCCGATGAGCGGGTGCTGGACCTGTTTTGCGGCCTGGGCAACTTTGCTTTACCCCTCGCACGCCAGGTGCGCGACGTGGTGGCGGTGGAAGGCGTACAGGCCATGGTGGACCGGGCGGCAGCCAACGCCGTAAGCAACAATTTGCATAATGTGCAGTTTTTTCAGGCCGATTTGTCTCAGCCTTTGACTGACGCAGAATGGGCCAAACAGGGCTTTTCTGCGGTACTCTTGGACCCACCTCGCGATGGTGCCCTGGAGGTCGTGCGCAAGCTCGCCACTCTGGGGGCCAAGCGTTTGGTGTACGTGTCCTGCAATCCGGCGACGCTGGCGCGGGACACGGTAGAGTTGGTCAAGCAGGGCTACCGGCTAAAACGTGCCGGAATCCTCGATATGTTTCCGCAAACCGCGCATGTCGAGGCGATGGCGTTATTTGAAGCGGGCTAGGATGCCCGTTTAATCCGACTGGCCTGCATTCTCCAAGGCCGTGACCTGCCAGGGAGAGTGTGTAAGCTTTAGTGATAAAGCAGGTCGGCGATGATTTTTGGCGCATCGAAGGTGCGTCGTAGGGAAGGTAAGCAAGATGGTACAGGTGAGAGCACACCAGCCGATCAACACCGACGGCAGTATCAATCTCGAGGCATGGCTGGATCATGCCATCAGTGTCGATCCGGCACTGGACCGTGAAGCCTTGAAAGCAGCCTGCGAGTTCGCTCGTGAGTCTGAACAACAAGACAATGCGGCCAAGAACCTGTGGGCTGAAGGCACTTCGAGCTTTCGCACCGGCTTGGAAATCGCCGAGATCCTCGCCGATCTCAAGCTGGACCAGGATTCGCTGATCGCCGCCGTGCTCTATCGCGGCGTGCGTGAAGGGCATATTCCGTTGGCCACCGTCGGCCAGCGCTTTGGCTCCGTGGTGGCCAAACTGATCGACGGCGTGCTGCGCATGGCGGCCATCAGTGCCAGCCTCAGCCCCCGTCAGTCCATGGTGCTGGGCACCCAGGGCCAGGTCGAGAACCTGCGCAAGATGCTGGTGGCGATGGTCGACGACGTGCGCGTCGCCCTGATCAAGCTGGCCGAACGCACCTGCGCGATCCGTGCGGTGAAGACCGCCGACGACGAGAAGCGCAACCGCGTGGCCCGCGAAGTCTTCGACATCTACGCGCCGCTCGCCCACCGCCTCGGGATCGGCCATATCAAGTGGGAACTGGAAGACTTGTCCTTCCGTTACCTCGAGCCCGACCAATACAAACAGATCGCCACGCTGCTGCATGAGCGGCGGCTCGACCGTGAGCGTTTCATCACCGACGTGATGGGCCAGTTGCGTGCCGAGTTGCAGGCCACCGGCGTCGACGCCGACATCAGCGGCCGTGCCAAGCACATCTATTCCATCTGGCGCAAAATGCAGCGCAAGGGCCTGGCCTTCAGCCAGATCTACGACGTGCGCGCCGTGCGCGTGCTGGTCCCGGAAATACGTGACTGCTACACCGCGCTGGGCATCGTCCACACCCTGTGGCGGCACATCCCCAAGGAGTTCGACGACTACATCGCCAACCCCAAGGAAAACGGCTATCGCTCGCTGCACACGGCGGTGATCGGCCCCGAGGGCAAGGTGCTGGAAGTGCAGATCCGCACCCACGCCATGCACGAAGAGGCGGAACTGGGGGTATGCGCGCACTGGCGCTACAAGGGCACCGACGTCAAGGCCGGGTCCAACCAGTACGAAGAGAAAATCTCCTGGCTGCGCCAAGTGCTGGAATGGCACGAAGAACTCGGCGACATCGGCGGCCTGGCCGAACAGCTACGTGTGGATATCGAGCCCGACCGGGTTTACATTTTCACCCCCGACGGTCACGCCATCGACCTGCCGAAGGGCGCCACGCCGCTGGACTTTGCCTACCGCGTGCACACCGAAATCGGCCACAACTGCCGGGGCGCCAAGATCAACGGGCGCATCGTGCCGCTCAACTACAGCCTGCAAACCGGTGAACAGGTCGAAATCATCACCAGCAAGCACGGCACCCCGAGCCGCGACTGGCTGAACCCGAACCTGGGTTACATCACCACGTCGCGGGCGCGGGCGAAGATTGTCCACTGGTTCAAACTGCAGGCGCGCGACCAGAACGTGGCCGCCGGCAAAACCCTGCTCGAACGTGAACTGGCGCGCCTGGGCCTGCCCCAGGTAGATTTCGACAAGCTGGCCGAAAAGGCCAACATGAAGATCGCCGAAGACATGTACGCCGCCCTCGGTGCCGGCGACCTGCGTCTGGCGCAACTGGTCAACCTGGCCCAGCAACTGGTCGAGCCGGAGCGCGGCAACGAACAGCTGGAACTGATCCCGCGCAAGGCCACCAGCTACAAGCCCGGCAAGCGCGGCGATATCCAGATCCAGGGCGTGGGCAACCTGATGACGCAAATGGCCGGCTGCTGCCAGCCGTTGCCGGGCGACGCCATCGTCGGCTACATCACCCAGGGCCGCGGCGTGAGCATTCACCGTCAGGACTGCGCCTCGGTGCTGCAGTTGGGCGGCCGCGAGCCGGAGCGGATCATCCAGGTCAGTTGGGGCCCGGTGCCGGTGCTCACCTACCCGGTGGACATCATCATCCGTGCCTACGACCGATCCGGTCTGCTGCGCGACGTGTCGCAAGTGCTGCTCAATGAGCGCATCAACGTGCTGGCGGTCAACACCCGCTCGAACAAGGAGGACAACACCGCGTTGATGTCCCTGACCATCGAGATCCCGGGGCTGGATGCGCTGGGGCGGTTGCTGGGGCGGATTTCCCAGTTGCCGAATATCATCGAAACACGGCGTAACCGTACCCCATGACTCCGATGTATGCGCTCGACGATCTGCTGCACTTGATGAATCGCCTGCGGGACCCGAAATACGGGTGCCCGTGGGACATCAAGCAAACCTACGCGACCATCGTCCCGCACACCCTGGAGGAAGCCTACGAGGTTGCCGACGCCATTGAGCGCGGTGACTTCGATCACCTGCAGGGTGAGTTGGGCGACCTGCTGTTCCAGGTGGTGTATTACAGCCAGCTCGCACGGGAAGACGGGCGCTTCGAATTTGCCGGGGTGATCGACAGCATCACCCGTAAGCTGATCCGCCGCCATCCCCATGTGTTCCCCACCGGCGACCTGTATGCGCCCCTGGATATTCCTCAACTGAGCGAAGAGCAGGTCAAGGTGCGCTGGGAGCAAATCAAGGCCGAGGAGCGAGCGGAAAAATCCGACGCGCCGCTGCAACTTTCCCTGCTGGACGATGTGCCTACCGCCTTGCCGGCCTTGTCCCGTGCCGCCAAATTGCAAAAGCGCGCCAGCCAGGTCGGTTTCGACTGGCCGTCCGCCTTACCCGTGGTGGATAACGTTCGCGAAGAGCTGGATGAAGTGCTCGAAGCCATGGCTGATAACGACCCGGCAGCGATTGCCGATGAGGTTGGCGACCTGCTGTTTGCCACGGTCAACCTGGCCCGTCATCTCAAGATCGACCCGGAAACCGCGCTGCGCGGCGCCAATGCCAAGTTCGAGCGACGCTTCCGATTTATCGAACAGGCATTGCGCGATACGCGCCAATCCATGGAAGATTGCACCCTCGAAGAGTTGGACGCCCTATGGGGCGAAGCCAAACGTCAGGAAAAGAACGTGTCCAGCTGCGGTTGAGCAGTTGCCTAAGTGAGTAAGCACCATGAGCCTTTCCCTTCGCGACCAGTTGCTCAAAGCAGGTCTGGTCAACCAAAAGCAGGCCAAGCAGGTCGGCAAAGAGAAACAGAAACACCAGCGTCTGGTCCACAAAGGCCAGGCCGAGGCGGATGACACCCAGGCACGCCTGGCCCAGGAGGCGCAGGCCGAGAAGGTCAGGCGCGACCAGGAACTGAACCGCCAGCAGCAGGAAAAAGCCGAGGCCAAGGCCCGTGCGGCGCAGGTCAAGCAACTGATCGAAACCTCGCGCCTGCCCAAGCTGACCACCGAGGATTACTACAACTTCGTGGACGACAAGAAGGTCAAGCGCCTGTCGGTCAACACGTTGATGCGTAACAAACTGAGCAACGGCTCCCTGGCGATCGTGCACCATGGTGGCGGTTACGAGGTGATCCCGCGTGAAGCGGCGCTGAAGATCCAGGAGCGCGCACCGGAGCGCATCGTGCAGCTCAACATCCTCACTGAAAGCCAAGTGCCGGATGAGGATGATCCATATGCCGCCTACCAGATCCCGGATGATCTGATGTGGTAAAGCCCTAGAAAAGGGCGGCTGGCGGCCTTCTTGTGGCAACAGACGTTGTTGTCGCAATGAGGGAAGGGCTTGTCGTGGTGAGGGGGCTCGTTCCTCGTTGGGGCGCGAAGCGCCCCCCAAACCCCGCTCAAAAGGCGGGGTTTGCCTGTGCGGGGTGGCCTTGCGGTAAACGGTACCTACCCAATTCAGCCTGTCAGGAGCTTTCTGCCTGGCATCTCATCTCAAGAGCTTCAAGCTCGTTCTTATAGTTATGAGCGTCGCTCTCGTTGTGAAACATGCCGACCAGCAGGTCTTGTTGGTGTACATCCCAGATGTGAATCCCATGGCCCAGTGCTTCGTGGGACATATGTTCGTCGTCGCGTTCAGTTACTTTTACAGTCATCTGCCTGCTCCCATTTCTGGTTGATCTGCGACAAGTCGCCGCAGGCTTTTGTTATATGTTTTGGTAGCTTGCTAAGTAAACCGATTTTCCGCGCAACAGTTTGTTGTGAAAACTGCAACAGTCACGCAGCCCGCCTAAACCGTGGCATTGCGTTGCGGGGTGCTGGGTTTTATGACAAAAGCTTCATCTTTGAGTCAGGTTGAGCTTGTGGATCCAAGTGCCGTCACACCTCAAAAGCCAGACGAAAAAAAGCCCCGCATTCGCGAGGCTTTCTGGCTCAGTTGCCGATCAGCTACCTTTGACAGAGTTCCCGTCAACGGTGCCGTCTTTGAGCATGATGTTGTATTCCTTGCCGTCGTTTTCCACCTGACGCAGCGCAACCAGAATGCCGCCCCAGCTCTTGGCAAACCACATCTGGGTGATGCGCTTGCTTTGAGTCGGATCACGTACGCGCTCGACCTTGATCGCGTCGATGGAGCCGGCCTTGGTCTGGACCTTTTCCGGGCCGATCACGCGGAAGTCGTAGGTATCGACATCGGTGCCTTCAACCACGTTGTAGCTCATGCTCTTCTTGCCAGCCGCGACATCGCGCTGCAGGGCCAACTGGTAGGTCGACTTGTCGAGCATGCCGCTTTGCAGGGCAACGTTGACCGGGTCTTTGTTCTCAAACCCGGTGACCTTTTTGGTCGCCTGGTCGAAGTCCAGGTTGACCTTCTTGGCTTTGCCCAGGCCGCCGCGTTCGAAGGTGTAGCTCTTCGGTTGCAGGGTGTCCTTGTCAAACAGGATCACGCTGGTTTCGGTCAGGCTGGCGATCATCATGGAAGCCTTGAAGTTCAAGGTCCAGGAGCCGTCGCCATTCTTGGTCAGGCTGCGTTCAGCCGAACCGCTCATGGGCAACTGTTTCCAGTCGGCGGTGTAGCTCGCGGAGAAAGGGTGTAAGTCTGCTGCTTGCGCGGCAGGCAAGGCGAATAGCGCAACAGCGAAGAGCAAGGCGCGACGCATAAAATCTCCTAGGTTCGAATCAAGTGGCCGCTGGCCGCAAGTAACTGACCGTCCAATAATGCACCCTGGTCACCGAGAATCAACCGTCCCTCGGCAAACCAGCGAACAGCCAGTGGATAAATCCTGTGTTCCTGGGTGTGGACCCGTTGCGCAAGCGTCTGCGCCGAGTCGTCAGACTCTACCGGAACCACTGCCTGTACGACCAGAGGCCCGCCATCGAGTTCCTCGGTGACGAAGTGCACGCTGCAGCCATGCTCGCGATCACCGGCGTCAAGGGCGCGCTGGTGGGTGTGCATGCCTTTGTACTTGGGCAGTAGGGAAGGGTGGATATTCAGCAAGCGCCCTTCATAGTGCCGCACGAAGTCTGCGCTGAGGATGCGCATGAAACCGGCCAGCACCACGAGTTGGGGATTGAATGCGTCGATCAGCTCGACCAAGGCTCTGTCGAACGCCTCGCGGCCCTCGAACGCCTTGTGATCCAGTGAACGGGTTTCGATGCCCGCATCCCTGGCGCGTTGCAGGCCATAGGCGTCGCTGCGGTTGGAGATCACCGCAGCGATGCGCACCGGGCTGTCGCCGGTGCGCGTGCTGTCGATCAGGGCCTGCAAATTACTGCCAGTGCCGGAGAGCAGCACCACGACATCACAGGTCTGGGACATCAATGAGCCTTGAGGTTCTTCAGTTCAACCTGGGCCGCGCCTTCGGCAGCGGTGGCGATCTCACCGATGACCCAAGGCTGCTCGCCGGCTTCGCGCAGGACGTTCAGCGCGGTTTCGACGTGCTCTTGAGCGACGCAGATGACCATGCCCACGCCGCAGTTCAGCACGCGGTGCATTTCGGTTTCGTTGACGTTGCCTTTTTCTTGCAGCCAGTCGAATACCGCAGGACGCTGCCAACTGGCCACGTCGACGATTGCCTGGGCGCCTTTTGGCAGTACGCGCGGGATGTTGTCCAGCAGGCCGCCGCCGGTGATGTGGGCCATGGCTTTGACCGCGCCGGTGTCCTTGATCAGCTTGAGCAGTGGCTTGACGTAGATGCGCGTCGGGGCCATCAGCAGATCGGTCAGTGGCTTGCCGTCGAGCTGGGTGTTTTCGATGTCGGCACCGGACACTTCGATGATCTTGCGGATCAGCGAGTAGCCGTTCGAATGCGGGCCGGACGACGGCAGGGCGAGCAGGGCGTCGCCGGCAGCGACTTTGGAACCGTCGATGATCTCGGCTTTCTCTACCACGCCGACGCAGAAACCGGCCAGGTCGTAGTCTTCGCCTTCGTACATGCCTGGCATTTCAGCGGTTTCGCCGCCGACCAGGGAGCAACCCGACAGTTCGCAGCCAGCGCCGATACCGGTCACCACTTGTGCAGCGGTGTCCACGTTCAACTTGCCGGTGGCGTAGTAGTCGAGGAAGAACAGCGGCTCGGCGCCGCACACCACCAGGTCGTTGACGCACATGGCGACCAGATCGATGCCGATGGTGTCGTGCTTGTTCAGGTTCAGTGCCAGGCGCAGCTTGGTGCCCACGCCGTCGGTGCCGGAAACCAGTACAGGCTGTTTGTAGCCGGCCGGGATTTCGCAGAGGGCGCCAAAACCGCCCAGGCCGCCCATGACTTCGGGGCGCGCAGTGCGCTTGGCGACGCTCTTGATGCGTTCGACCAATGCTTCACCGGCGTCGATGTCTACACCGGCGTCCTTGTAGCTCAGGGAGGGTTGCTTGCTCATGATCCAGGCCTTTAGGGGGGATTCAGGGGTAACGACCGAGTTGGCGAAGGCTTTCATGAAGAGGCCCAGCCGTTGACGGTCTGCGAAGGCGCGCGATTTTATCAGGCTTGAGGGGCAGCGGCCATCCTCGGGCCGACGGGCAGGGGCATATGGGGTTAAAAAAATGCTAATAGGCTCTGCGACGGCACGTATTAAGGTATAGCCTTTAACCCGCTATCGTTATGACATTGCGAAAACTTACCGAGACCCCGTGAATGTTTTAGTTGCCGCTGTGGTCACAGCCTGGCGATGCCGATTTCACGCGGTCTGTTCCAGCCGCTAAATTTGTCGTTCGGGAATCTTCCATGCGTCTGTGTAAATTCTTTTTTGTAGGCTGCTTGTCCTTGGTCAGCCTGGCGAGTCATGCCGAAACCCTCAATGGTCTTTATCAAGTGCTTGAACCGGTCAGCAGCCAATCCCCGCAAGAGCGCGACCAGGCGACCCAGCGCGCCGTGCAGACCCTGGTGATCCGCCTCACCGGCGATGCCAAGGCCGCCGATGGCCCGGGCCTGGCGGCGATTCGCAAGGACCCGCAGCAAATCATCAGTCAATACGGGTACGACGCCGGCCCGCCGGAAAGCCTGCAAGTGGATTTCGACCCGGTCAGCACCGATCGCGCCCTGCGTGACGCGGGCTTGTCGATTTGGGGCAGCAACCGGCCGTCGATCCTCGGCTGGTGGTTGAGCGACTCCACTGAAGGCAGCAGCCTGGTGGGCGATGGCCAGACCGGCGCCCAGGCGTTGCGCCGTGCCGCGCAGCACCGTGGCTTGCCGTTGCGTCTGCCATTGGGCGACCTGGATGAACAGGTCGTCGCCACCGCGCCGAATCTTGAAAGTACCGATGCCACGCCATTGCGCGCCGCCTCCGAGCGTTACGGAGCCGACGCCCTGCTCGCCGTGCACGCGCGTCAGGCAGGCAGCCAGTGGCAGGCCAAATGGCGCCTGTGGCTGGGTGACAAGAGCGAGCAGGGCACCGTGCAAGGTGCCGACACCGACACGGTGGCCGATGCGGTGATGCTGGCGGTCAGTCAGAAGCTCGCGCCGCGCTTTGCCGTCAAGCCGGGGGTGAGCACTGAGCAACTGTTGGAAGTGCAGGGTATGAATCTGGAGCGCTATGCGATCTTGGGGCATCTGCTGGAACCCTTTGGCGGCAATCCTGTGCGGGTGGATGGCAATCGCATCGTGTATCGCGTCAACGGCAGTGCCGATCAGTTGCGTACCCAGTTGAGCCTGGCCAAGTTGCAGGAGATCCCGGCCGGTGAGGCGCCGGCTGCGCAACCCCCTGTGGACGGCACGCAAGCGGTTGCGGCACCCGAGCCTCAGGCGCAACTGCGTTTTCGTTGGTAAATGTCCTTCCTATATAGATAGAAGCAAATGATGGAGTGGTTTATGGCGGATACGCGTCGTTGGGTGTGGTTGGGTGGGATCGTCCTGCTGTGCGTTTTTGTGTTCTTGCTGCATTCGATCCTGACGCCGTTCCTGGTGGCGTTGCTGCTCGCCTATCTGTTCGATCCGGTGGTGGATCGCCTGGAGAAAGCCGGCCTCTCGCGGACCCTGGGCGTAGTGACGGTGTTTGCCCTGTTCACGTTGATCATCACCGCGTTGGTGCTGGTGCTGGTGCCGATGCTGGCCAAGCAACTGTTTCGCCTCTATGAGCTGGCGCCACAGATGCTCGACTGGCTGCAGCACACGGCGATGCCATGGGCCCAGGCCAAGCTGGGCTTGGCGGACGGCTTCTGGAAGTTCGATAAGGTCAAGGCGGCGATCAGTGAACACATGGGCCAGACCACCGATATCGTCGGGGTCATTCTCAGCCAGGCGACAGCGTCCAGCCTGGCGCTGATCGGCTGGCTGACCAACCTGGTGCTGATCCCGGTGGTGGCGTTCTACCTGTTGCGGGACTGGGACATCATGATGGCCAAGATCCGCAGCCTGCTCCCGCGTAACCGCGAGGAACGCATCGTATCCCTGGCTGAAGAGTGTCATGAGGTACTTGGCGCGTTCGTGCGTGGTCAGTTGCTGGTGATGCTGGCATTGGGGATCATCTACGCGGCGGGCTTGATGGCGATCGGCCTGGAATTGGGCCTGTTGATCGGTCTGATCGCCGGCCTCGCCGCGATCGTGCCGTACATGGGCTTCGTGATCGGTATCGGTGCGGCGCTGGTGGCCGGGTTGTTCCAGTTTGGCGGCGATCTGTACCCGATGCTGGGGATTGTCGCGGTGTTCATGGTGGGGCAGGCCCTGGAAGGCATGGTGCTTACGCCGTTGCTGGTGGGCGACCGGATTGGTCTGCACCCGGTAGCGGTGATCTTTGCGATCCTGGCGGGCGGTGAGCTGTTCGGCTTTACCGGTATCCTGCTGGCACTGCCGGTGGCGGCGGTGATCATGGTGCTGGTGCGCCATGTGCATGATCTGTACAAGGATTCGGATGTCTACACGGGCATTGAAGACCCCGACCTATAACCATGTCGTTGCAAACCCAGCACCCGGCCGGGTTTGCGGTTTATGCACAGAAGGTGTCAAACATTCCACGCAAATCCGCCAAGTTAACGCAAACCTTTGATTTTGCTTGTGGTCTGCTGCATTGTGCGCCCGGCGTCACGGGTATAAACTTTGCAAACTTTACACAGAGGCCACTAACGGTTCGTATTGGAGCCGTTCAGTCAGCATGAAACCGATTCAGCTGCCCCTAGGTGTGCGTCTGCGTGACGATGCCACCTTTATCAATTACTACCCAGGCGCCAATGCCGCTGCACTCGGCTATGTCGAGCGGCTTTGCGAAGCCGACGCCGGGTGGACCGAAAGCCTGATCTATCTGTGGGGCAAGCAAGGCGTAGGGCGGACTCACCTGTTGCAGGCCGCGTGCCTGCGTTTCGAGCAGATGGGCGAGCCGGCGGTTTATCTGCCTTTGGCCGAATTGATGGACCGCGGTACCGGCATTTTCGATCATCTTGAGCAATATGAGCTGGTATGCCTGGACGATCTGCAGGCGATCGCGGGCAAGGCGGATTGGGAAGAGGCGCTGTTTCATCTGTTCAACCGCTTGCGTGACAGTGGCAGACGCCTGCTGATCGCCGCCTCCACCTCGCCGCGTGAGCTGCCGATCAAGCTGGCTGACCTAAAATCGCGCCTGACCCTGGCGCTGATCTTCCAGATGCGCCCCCTTTCCGACGAAGACAAATTGCGTGCTCTGCAATTGCGTGCGTCCCGTCGTGGTCTGCACCTGACCGACGAGGTCGGGCACTTTATTCTGACCCGTGGCACCCGCAGCATGAGTGCGCTGTTCGATTTGCTTGAGCAGCTCGATCAGGCGTCTTTGCAAGCCCAAAGAAAATTGACGATTCCTTTTTTGAAGGAAACTTTGGGTTGGTAACTCGTTGATTTTCAACCGTCCGGCAATTTACAGGCGTCAGAAAAACTGCGCTTTCAGCCTGGCGGGCCGCGCATTTCAATCAATAAGGGGGATTAGGGCTTAGATGCCATAGTCCAAACACTAAGTCACAAAGATCACGATTGAATTTGCAAATCGATGTGAGAGAAGGCATAGTCTCGACTTCTTTACACATCAGCCACGGTCGTGCCCATGCTAAATCGCTTCGCACCCCTCGTGCCTCTCGCACTCGTTACCCTGTTGTTTGGTTGCGCTTCTCACACCCAACAAGTGGCAGAGCAGCACAAGTCGCAGGTTCAAAATCACGCCAAATTCGTCGCGGCTCAATCTTCTACTGTTTACGAAGAAGAATTGGCGACGGAAAAAGAACTGGCCGACTTCGCCGGCAACAAGCCTTATCAGCTTCCAGTTCTGGCCGACAGCATCCTCGAACGCGGCATGTCCCTGATCGGTACCCGTTACCGTTTCGGCGGTACCTCCGAAGCCGGTTTCGACTGCAGCGGTTTCATCGGCTACCTGTTTCGTGAAGAAGCTGGCATGAACCTGCCACGTTCGACGCGCGAAATGATCAACGTGAATGCACCGTTGGTCGCACGCAATAACCTCAAGCCCGGTGATCTGCTTTTCTTTAGTACCAGTGGCCGTGGTCGCGTAAGCCACGCGGGTATCTACCTGGGTGACAACCAGTTTATCCACTCCAGCAGCCGTCGCAGTGGCGGTGTTCGAGTCGACAGCCTGGGTGATAGCTACTGGAGCAAAACCTTCATCGAAGCCAAGCGTGCACTTGCCATGGCCCCGACGACGATTACCGCTAGCAAGTAAACTTAAAGTGATACTTGAAGTTTGACGTGTAAGCGCTAGAATCCCTGGACATTGTTGTAATCCGTTCGCGCAAGCTTTGCTTGCGCGTTCTGGTTTTCAGCGTTCGGCAGCGAAAGCCGCATCCAGACCAGGATTGTTCTGCACATGTCGACCTCGGCCCGCCTGATTCTAATCCTTTGCGCCGCGCTGCTCAGCGCCTGCGCAAGTCGCACACCGCCCTCCGCTTACGTAGCGGTGAAGCCCAGGCCGGTGTTCAGCTATTCCAACCAAAGTTTTTCGCCTGCTGCCGAAGATGTGTTGTTCCGTGCGTTGGGCCTGGTCGGTACGCCTTATCGTTGGGGCGGCAATACACCGGACTCGGGGTTTGATTGCAGCGGCCTGATCGGTTTTGTCTTCCGTGACGCGGCTGGCATCTCCCTGCCGCGTACCACCCGTGAACTCATCGTCATGCGCGCCCAGGACGTGAGCGAGCAGAACCTGCAAACCGGCGATCTGCTGTTCTTCGCCACCGGTGGCGGCTCGCAGGTCAGCCACGCCGGGATCTATGTGGGCGAAGGGCGTTTTGTGCATGCGCCGCAAACCGGCGGTACGGTGAAGCTGGATACCTTGTCCAAGGCCTATTGGCAGAATGCCTACCTGAGCGCCAAGCGCGTGTTGCCGGCTGAGCACTTGGCCCGCAACCCCTGAGTCAACCCAGGATCCCAACGTGGGAGGGAGCAAGCCCCTTCCACATTGGTTTTGTGGCGATCTTGGGAGCGGTTACTTAGCCGCAGAAACTCGCCACACCTTATTCCCCACATCATCCGCCACCAGCAAATCGCCCTGCTTGTCGATGACCACGCCCACCGGCCGGCCCATGGCTTTTTCATCGCCGTTGAGGAACCCGGTCAGCACGTCCACCGGCTGGCCTTTAGGCTGGCCACCCTCGAACGGTACGAAAATCACCTTGTAGCCACTGTGCGGCTTGCGGTTCCACGAGCCGTGCTGGCCGATGAATGCGCCGTGGGTGAAGGGCGCCGGTAGTTTGCTGCCCTCGGCGAAGGTCAGGCCCAGCGAGGCGGTGTGCGGGCCTACGGCGTAATCCGGCGCAATCGCTTTGGCTACCAGATCCAGGTTCTGCGGTGTAACGCGTACATCCACATGCTGCCCGTAATAGCTGAAGGGCCAGCCATAGAACGCGCCATCCTTGACCGAGGTGATGTAGTCCGGCACCAGGTCGCTGCCGATCTCGTCGCGTTCGTTCACGGCCGTCCACAGCTTGCCGCTCTGGGGTTCCCAGGCCATGCCGTTGGGGTTGCGCAGGCCGGAGGCGAAGATGCGGTGCTGTCCGCTCGCGCGATCGACTTCCCAGATCGCGGCTCGACCCTGTTCTGCCTCCAGGCCGTTTTCGCCGACGTTACTGTTGGAGCCGACGCTGACATACAGCTTGCTGCCGTCCTGGCTGGCCACCACGTTTTTGGTCCAGTGGTGGTTCAACGGGCCGCCGGGCAAATCGACGACCTTAGTGCCCGGGGATTTGATCGCGGTTTCACCCGGCTGATAGGCGAAGCGCAGCAGCTTGTCCGAGTCCGCCACATATAAGTCGTTGCCGACCAGGGTCATGCCGAACGGCGAATTGAGGTTTTCCAGGAACACCGTGCGGGTCTCGGCGACACCGTCGTGGTCGGCGTCACGCAGCAACGTGATGCGGTTCGGGCTCGGCACACCGGCACCGGCCCGGCCCATGACCTTCTCCATGACCCAGCCGCGAACGCCCTTGGAGTCATCGGGTTTGGGCGGCGCGTTGGTTTCCGCTACCAGCACATCGCCGTTGGGCAACACATACAGCCAGCGGGGATGGTCCAGGCCTTCGGCGAACGCTGCCACTTGAGTGCCGGCGGCGGCCGTGGGCTTCACGCCGTCCGGCCAGCCAATGGCGGGAGCGATGTTGACGGTGGGGATCAGCGTCTTGTTCGGCTCCGGCAGTTTCGGCGTCGGCCCGGTGCCGTCGGAGACTTGTAGCGTAGAGGTTTCACCGCAGGCGGCGAGGGTGCCGGCGAGCATGATGAGCAGGGCGAGTCTGGTTTTGTGCATGGTGTTCTCCTTGATACCTGTAAGGGTAGAGGCGATCAGCGGTGCGATGGTTCAAGTCCGGGGCCAGCTTTAATTGACGCTCCACCCCCAACCCACTAACCTTCGCGGCTTGTTTCAGGTGCTCTGTGGCCGTGGGTCGACAGAGTGAAACAGGGAAGCCGGTGAGTGAGCGCACTTAGACACAGTGCTGCCGCGATTCCGGCGCTGCCCCCGCAACGGTAAATGAGTCAAGACGCTGCCTTTTGCCACTGTATCGTCCGCGATATGGGAAGGCGCATCGTCGGTCTGTTCGCGCGCTCTATAAGCGCCCGCACGCCACTCATGAGTCCGGAGACCGGCCTGGATCATCCAACAGCATCACGGTGGGCGATGCTTGGCTGTCTGTTTTTTTCTTTTTCCTGCCCGCCGTTTTTGTCCAGCCCCAACGGAGAGCTGCCATGACCGATTCCCCCGACCGCGACGAACGCCACCTGGCGCGTATGCTGCGCAAAAAAGCCGTGATCGACGAGCGTATTGCCAATTCCCCCAACGAATGCGGCCTGCTGCTGGTGCTGACCGGCAACGGCAAAGGCAAGAGCAGCTCGGCGTTCGGCATGCTCGCCCGCGCCATGGGCCACGGCATGCAGTGCGGTGTGGTGCAGTTCATCAAGGGGCGTAACAGCACTGGCGAAGAGTTGTTCTTCCGCCGCTTCCCCGAACAAGTGCGCTTTCACGTCATGGGCGAAGGCTTCACCTGGGAAACCCAGAACCGCCAGCGCGATATCGCCGCCGCCGAAGCCGCCTGGGCGGTGTCCCGCCGATTGCTGCAAGACCCAAACATCGGCCTGGTGGTGCTGGATGAGCTGAACATCGCCCTCAAGCACGGCTACCTTGATTTGGACCAGGTGCTCAGCGACCTGCAAGCGCGCCCGCCGATGCAACACGTGGTGGTCACCGGCCGTGGCGCCAAGCCTGAATTGATCGAAATGGGCGACACCGTCACCGAGATGGGCATGCTCAAGCACGCATTCCAGGCCGGTATCAAGGCACAGAAGGGCGTCGAACTTTGAATCTGCCCCGTCATTGCCCGGCTGTGCTGATCGCCGCTCCGGCGTCCGGCCAGGGCAAAACCACCGTCACCGCCGCGCTGGCCCGTTTGCACCGCAACCTGGGGCGCAAGGTGCGCGTGTTCAAATGCGGTCCGGATTTTCTCGACCCGATGATCCACGAGCGCGCCAGCGGTGCGCCGGTGTATCAATTGGACATGTGGATGGTGGGCGAGCAGGAAAGTCGCCGCTTGCTGTGGGAAGCGGCGGGGGAAGCCGACCTGATCCTGATCGAAGGCGTGATGGGCCTGTTCGACGGCACGCCTTCCAGCGCTGATCTGGCGCGACACTTTGGTGTGCCGGTGTTGGGCGTGATCGACGGCACCGCCATGGCCCAGACCTTCGGTGCCCTGGCCCTGGGCCTGGCGCGCTACCAGCCGGACTTGCCGTTCGCCGGCGTGCTGGCCAATCGCGTCGGCACCTTGCGGCATGCGCAATTGCTCGAAGGCAGCCTCACCGAAGGCCTGCGCTGGTACGGCGCGCTGTCCCGCGAGACTGGGATCGAGCTGCCCAGCCGTCATTTGGGGCTGGTGCAAGCCAGTGAACTGAACGACCTCGATGTGCGCCTGGATGCCGCCGCCCAAGCCCTGGGCAGCAGCTGTGAAGTCGCGTTGCCGCCGCCGGTGACCTTTGCCGCGCCCGCAGTGATCGAGGCCGAGCCGTTACTGGCCGGGGTGCGCATTGCCGTGGCTCGCGATGAAGCGTTTGCCTTCACCTACGGTGCCAGCCTTGATCTGTTGCGGGCGATGGGCGCCGAGTTGCGCTTCTTCTCGCCGATCCACGATCGCCAATTGCCTGAAGCAGACAGTCTCTACCTGCCCGGCGGTTACCCGGAATTGCACCACCAGGCGCTGGCGCAAAACACGCCGATGCTCGATGCCATCCGCGCCCATCACGCGGCCGGCAAGCCCTTGCTCGCCGAATGTGGCGGCATGCTCTATCTGCTCGATTCACTCACCGATGTCGACGGCACCCGCGCCGAGCTGGTCGGCCTGCTGCAGGGCGACGCGGTGATGCAAAAGAAACTGGCGGCCCTGGCCCTGCAAAGCGTCGAGTTGCCCGAAGGCGTCCTGCGCGGGCACACCTATCACCATTCCCTGACCCGCACCGACTGGCAGCCGATTGCCCGCGGCCTGAGCCCCAATGGCGGGCGCGGGGCCGAAGCAGTGTATCGGCAGGGGCGGATGACCGCGTCCTACGTGCACTTCTATTTCCCGTCCAATCCCCGAGCGGTTGCCGCGTTGTTTGCGCCCGACCTTGAGTCAGCACAGCCCCATGAGTGACAACGCTTTCCCCCAGGCTGACCGCGACGCGGTCTACCGCGCTATCGCCGAACGCCGCGACATGCGTCACTTCAGCGGCGGCAGCGTCGCCCCCGAATTGCTCCAGCGTCTGCTCCAGGCCGCGCACCAGGCGCCGAGTGTCGGCTTGATGCAGCCCTGGCGTTTTATCCGCATCAGCGACCGCCCGCTGCGCGGCCGCATCCAGCAATTGGTGGAGGAGGAGCGCGTGCGCACCGCCGAAGCCTTGGGCGAGCGTTCCGATACGTTCATGAAGCTCAAGGTCGAAGGTATCCACGACTGCGCCGAAGTCCTAGTGGCGGCGCTGATGGACGATCGCGAGCGACATATCTTCGGGCGGCGCACCTTGCCGGAAATGGACATCGCGTCGTTGTCCTGTGCGATCCAGAATCTGTGGCTGGCCGCCCGTGTCGAGGGGCTGGGCATGGGCTGGGTCTCGCTGTTCGAACCCCAGGCCCTGGCCGATCTGCTGGGCTTGCCGCCCGGCGCCAAACCCCTGGCCGTGCTGTGCCTGGGGCCGGTGACGGAATTTTACCCGGCACCGATGTTGCAGCTCGAGGGCTGGACCGAACCCCGGCCGTTGAGTGACATGCTGTATGAAAATGTGTGGGGAGTGAGTCAATGAGTGTGGCCTTGCTGTGTGTCGCCGGGGTGGCGCTGGATGCGTTGCTGGGCGAACCCAGGCGCTGGCATCCGCTGGTGGCGTTCGGCAATTTCGCCGGGCGCATCGAGCAGCGTTTCAACAGCGGTGGCCGTGGCTGGCGCAGCCATGGCGTGACCGCGTGGTTTATCGCGGTGGTGCCGTTGACCCTGTTGGCCACGGCCTTGTCGTGGGCGCCGTATATCGGCTGGGTGTTGGAGATTCTGGCGTTGTACTGCGCCCTCGGCCTGCGCAGCCTTGGCGAACATGTGATTCCGGTGGCCCAAGCGCTGCGTCGCGATGACCTGGACGGCGCGCGTCAGCGCGTGAGCTACCTGGTCAGCCGCCAGACCAGCGAGCTGGACCGCACCGAAGTCGCCCGCGCCGCCACCGAGTCGGTGCTGGAAAACGGCAGCGATGCGGTGTTTGCCGCGTTGTTCTGGTTTGTCGTCGCTGGCGTGCCGGGCGTGGTGCTCTACCGGCTGAGCAACACCCTCGATGCCATGTGGGGCTATCGCAACGAACGCTTTGAACGCTTCGGCTGGGCCGCGGCAAAGATCGACGATGTGCTGAACTACATTCCCGCACGCCTGGTGGCCTTGACCTACGCAGTATTGGGTAAAACCCGACTGGCCCTCAGGTGCTGGCGTACTCAGGGTCCGACTTGGGACAGTCCCAACGCCGGTCCCGTGATGGCGGCTGGTGCCGGCGCCCTGGGGGTGGAACTGGGCGGCGCGGCGATTTATCACGGCGAAGTACACCATCGCCCACTACTGGGTGAAGGCCCGGCAGCGGACGCCGACGCCATCGACCGAGGCTGGCAACTGGTGCAGCGCGGCGTATGGTTGTGGCTGCTGATCCTATGCATCGGGGGGCAATTTTATGCTTGAACATGGCGGCCGACTGCGCAAAGCGTCGATTCAGTATGGGATTGCCGAGGCCGACTGGCTGGACTTGTCCAGCGGCCTGGCGCCATGGCCCTGGCCGGTTCCCGAGATTGCGCTGCGGGCCTGGGCGCGCTTGCCGGAAGTCGACGATGGCCTGGAACAGGCCGCCAGCGAGTATTACGGTGCCGCGCATCTGTTGCCGGTGGCCGGTTCCCAGGCAGCCATCCAGCTATTGCCGCGTTTGCGCCGTGCCGGCAAGGTCGGCGTACTCTCGCCGTGCTATGCCGAGCACGCCGAAGCCTGGCGCCGCGCCGGTTACGTGGTGCGCGAAGTACAGGAACAGGAAGTCGACTTCTTCCTCGACAGCCTTGACGTGCTGGTGGTGGTCAATCCCAACAACCCCACCGGTTTGAGCCTGACCCCGCAACGTCTGCTGGACTGGCACGCGCGGCTGGCCCAGCGCGGTGGCTGGCTGGTGGTGGATGAAGCCTTTATGGACGCGACCCCGCACTTGAGTCTGGCGGGCCAGGCCCATCAGGTCGGCTTGATTGTGTTGCGTTCGTTCGGCAAGTTCTTCGGCCTGGCCGGTGTGCGGCTGGGCTTTGTGCTGGCCGAACGCAGGTTGCTCAAATTGCTGGCCGAACAGGTCGGGCCGTGGGCGGTCAGCGGGCCGACGCGCGTGGTGGGGCAAGCGTGCCTGCGCGACACCGTGGGGCAGGCGCGGCAACGTGCGCGTTGCATCGAAGCCGGTCAACGCTTGCATGCGTTGCTCGAACACCATGGCTTTCAACCCCAGGGCGGCTGCGCGCTGTTCCAGTGGCTGATCACGCCGCACGCCGAACGCCTGCACGCCTTCATGGCCCAGCGCGGCATTCTGCTGCGCCTGTTCGTTCACGACAGCAGCCTGCGGTTTGGCCTGCCCGACACCGAGGCGCACTGGCAGCGGCTCGACGACGCCTTGGGCGCCTACAGGGACGCTTCATGAGTACATTGATGGTGCAGGGCACCACTTCCGACGCCGGCAAAAGTACCTTGGTGACCGCGCTGTGCCGCTGGCTGGTGCGCCAGGGCGTGGCGGTGGTGCCGTTCAAGCCGCAGAACATGGCGCTCAACAGTGCCGTCACCGCCGACGGTGGCGAAATCGGCCGCGCCCAGGCCGTGCAGGCTCAGGCGGCCAACCTGGCGCCCCATACCGACATGAACCCGGTGCTGCTCAAACCCAACAGCGACACCGGTTCCCAAGTGATCATCCACGGGCGCGCCGTGACCAGCATGAACGCGGTGGCCTATCACGACTACAAAGCCATCGCGATGCAGGCGGTACTGGCTTCCCATGCGCGCTTGAGTGAAAGTTTCCCGGTGGTGATGGTGGAAGGCGCGGGCTCCCCGGCGGAGATCAACCTGCGCGCCAATGACATCGCCAATATGGGCTTCGCCGAAGCGGTGGACTGCCCGGTGCTGCTGATCGCCGATATCAATCGCGGCGGCGTGTTCGCCCATCTGGTTGGCACCCTGGAATTGCTGTCACCCAGCGAACAGGCGCGGGTCAAGGCTTTATCATCAACCGTTTTCGCGGCGATATCGCGCTATTGCAGCCGGGGCTGGATTGGCTGCAGGCGCGCACCGGCAAACCGGTGGTGGGCGTGCTGCCCTATGTGATGGACCTGCACCTGGAAGCCGAAGACGGCATCGACCGGCGCCAGATCGACAAGGCGACCGACGTGCTCAAGGTGGTGGTGCCGGTGTTGCCGCGCATCAGCAACCACACGGATTTCGATCCGCTGCGCCTGCACCCGCAGGTGGATGTGCAATTCATCGGGCCGGGCCAGCCGATACCGGCCGCCGACCTGATCATCCTGCCAGGCTCGAAAAGCGTGCGCGCCGACCTCGCCTACCTGCGCGCCAATGGCTGGGACACTGCCGTGGCGCGGCATTTGCGCTACGGCGGCAAGGTGCTGGGGATTTGCGGCGGTTTGCAGATGCTCGGCGAGCAGGTCCACGACCCGCTTGGCCTGGAAGGTCCGGCCGGCTCCAGCGCGGGCCTGGGGTTGCTGGCGTTCAGTACGACCCTGGAAGAAGAGAAGCAATTGCGCACTGTGCGCGGGCGTTTGCTGCCGGAGGATGTCGAGGTCAGTGGGTATGAGATCCATGCGGGCGTGACGTGCGGCGACGCCCTGTCGAACCCCGCCGTGCGCCTTGACGACGGTCGTCATGACGGCGCCCGGAGCCTGGACGGGCAGATCCTCGGAACGTATCTGCACGGTCTGTTCGAGACTCCGGCAGCTTGCAGTGCGCTGCTGCGCTGGGCCGGGTTGCAGGACGTGCAGGCCGTGGACTACCACGCCCTGCGCGAGCGCGATATCGAACGTTTGGCAGACCTGGTGGAACAGCATCTGGACACCGATCTGTTACGCGCATTGTGTGGGGTCGCGCCATGCACCAACTGATCCTCGGCGGCGCCCGTTCCGGCAAAAGCCGCCTCGCCGAAAAGCTCGCCGGCGACAGCGCTTTGCCCGTCATTTATATCGCCACCAGCCAGCCGCTGGACGGTGAAATGAACGCGCGTGTCGCCCTGCATCGCCAGCGCCGCCCCGATCATTGGGGGTTGATCGAAGAGCCGGTCGAACTGGCGCGGGTGCTGCGCGAACATGCCGCGCCCGGTCGCTGCCTGCTGGTGGATTGCCTGACCCTGTGGCTGACCAATCTGCTGATGCTCGAAGACGCCGCGCGCCTGGCCTTTGAGCGCGATCAATTGCTGGAAACCCTGGCTTCGCTGCCGGGGGAAATTATTTTTGTCAGCAACGAGACCGGTCTGGGTGTCGTGCCGCTGGGCGAATTGACTCGCCGCTATGTGGATGAAGCCGGTTGGCTGCATCAAGCCTTGGCCGAGCGGTGTCAGCGCGTTGTCCTGACGGTTGCCGGCCTGCCCCTGACTTTGAAAGGTACTGCGTTATGACGGACACCTGGTGGCTCAATCCCTGTAAGGCCATTGACGCCCACGCGTACGAACAAGCCCTGGCGCGTCAGCAGCAATTGACCAAGCCCACCGGTTCCCTGGGTCGGCTGGAAGCGCTGGCGGTGCAATTGGCCGGCTTGCAGGGCGAGGTCAAACCGTCGGTGGAGCGGCTGTGGATCGCCATTTTTGCCGGCGATCACGGTGTGGTCGCGGAAGGGGTGTCGGCCTATCCCCAGGAAGTCACCGGCCAGATGCTGCAGAACTTCGTCAGCGGCGGCGCGGCCATCAGCGTGTTGGCGCGTCAGTTGGGCGCGCAGTTGGAAGTGGTCGACCTCGGCACCGTTAACCTGTCCCTGGATTTGCCCGGTGTGCGTCATCTGCATATCGGCGCGGGCACCGCCAACTTCGCCAAGGGCGCGGCGATGACCGCGGCCCAGGGGCGATTGGCCTTGCAGGCCGGGCGGGACAGCGTGCTGCGCGCCCGCGAGAGCGGTGCGCAATTGTTCATCGGCGGCGAGATGGGCATCGGCAACACCACCGCCGCCAGCGCGCTGGCGTGTGCCTTGCTCGATTGCCCGGTCAGTGACCTGACCGGTCCGGGCACCGGGTTGGATGCCCAAGGGGTCAGCCACAAGGTGGCGGTGATCGAGCGCGCGTTGGCGTTACATGCCGCGCAGCGCGGTGACGCGTTGCACACCCTGTTCAACCTCGGCGGCTTTGAGATCGCGGCATTGGTGGGGGCCTATCTGGCCTGCGCCCAGGAAGGCATCGTGGTGTTGGTGGATGGGTTCATCTGCACCGTCGCCGCCCTGGTCGCGTCACGCTTGAATCCGGCCTGTCGCCCGTGGCTGGTGTTCGGCCATCGTGGCGCCGAGCCTGGCCATCGTCACGTGTTGCACTGTCTCGACGCGCAACCGCTGCTGGAACTGGGCCTGCGTTTGGGCGAAGGCAGTGGCGCGGCACTCGCCGTACCGCTGCTGCGCCTGGCGTGCGCGCTGCACGGGCAGATGGCGACCTTCGCCGAAGCCGCCGTGGCGGACCGCCCCGCATGACCTTGTACCTGGACCTGTTGCGTCACGGCGAAACCGAACGGGGCGGCGGCCTGCGCGGCAGCCTGGACGACGCACTGACGGCCAAGGGCTGGGAGCAGATGCGCACTGCCGTGGTGGCGCGTGGGCCGTGGGATCTTTTGGTCAGCTCGCCTTTGCAACGCTGCGCGCGGTTTGCCGATGAATTGGGGGCGCGGCTCAATTTGCCAGTAGTCCTGGAAACAAATCTGCAAGAGCTGCATTTCGGCGCCTGGGAAGGGCAGAGCGCGGCGGCGCTGATGGAAACCGATGCTGAAGGGTTGGGGCGGTTCTGGGCCGATCCCTATGGTTTTACCCCGCCAGACGGCGAACCGGTCAGCGACTTTTCCGAGCGGGTTTTCAGCGCGGTCTCACGCATGCATCAGGCCTACGCAGGCCGGCGCGTGCTGTTGATCAGCCATGGTGGTGTGATGCGCCTGTTGTTGGCCCATGCTCGCGGTTTACCTCGGGAGCAACTGCTGAATGTCGAGGTTGGTCACGCTGGATTATTCAGCCTGCAGGTCGCGGCTGATCGTCTGTTGAAGGAAGTGGGCTAAGCATGCTGCCATTCTGGATCGCCCTGCAATTTCTCAGCAGCCTGCCGATTCGTCTGCCGGGCATGCCGCAGCCCCAGGAGTTGGGGCGTTCGCTGCTGTTTTATCCGGTGGTCGGCGTGTTGTTCGGCGTGCTGCTGTGGGGCCTGAACGCTGCGTTGATGGGCGCGCCGTTGTTGCTGCACGCCGCGCTGTTGCTGACCGCCTGGGTGTTGCTCAGTGGCGGCCTGCACCTGGATGGCCTGGCGGACAGCGCCGATGCCTGGCTCGGTGGCTTTGGCGATCGTGAACGCACCCTCAGCATCATGAAGGACCCGCGCAGCGGGCCGATCGCGGTGGTCACGCTGGGGCTGGTGTTGCTGCTCAAGTTCACCGCGTTGGTGGCATTGATCGAGCAGCACAACGGCGCGGCATTGATCCTGGCACCGTTGATCGGGCGAGCGTCGATGCTGGCGTTGTTTCTGACCACGCGCTATGTGCGTGCCGGAGGGCTGGGCCAGGCGTTGTCGGATCATTTACCGCGGATCGTCGGCCAACAGGTACTGATCCTCAGCGGTCTGGCGTGTATTTTGATCGGCGGCTTCAGTGGTGGGATCGCGGTGTTGCTCGCTGCGCTGTGCTTTATGGGCCTGCGCCAACTGATGATCAATCGCCTCGGCGGCACCACGGGCGACACCGCTGGCGCACTGCTGGAGCTGCTGGAGGTCGCGGTGTTGGTCGGCCTGGCGCTGTAACACTTTCTTGCATTTCCTTAATCGCGGGTATATACACGCTCCATGCTTGCCTCCCAATGTTTATGCACCAACCTGCGACGTGCCGCCCGTGGCGTCAGCAGGCACTACGACGGCGCTCTCGACGGCTTCGGGATCAACGTCGCCCAGTATTCGTTGCTGTGCAATCTGCAGCGTCTCGACCAGCCGAGCATTTCCAGCCTGGCCGAAGCCATGGGCCTGGATCGCAGCACCTTGGGGCGCAACCTGCGGGTGCTGGAAGGCGAGGGCCTGGTGCAGTTGGTCGAGGGCGATGATCTGCGCAATCGCCTGGTGGTGTTGACCACCACCGCCGGCGAAGAGCGACTGGCGGCAGCATTACCTGCCTGGGAAGCGGCGCAACAGAAACTGATTGATCGACTGGGCGCGGAAAAACGCGAAACCCTGTTGGCCTTGCTGGACGAACTCGCCTGAACGCGGGTTTGTTCAAATACAAGCGGGTATATACCCGCGAATGGAGAATAAGAAATGACCTCGATGTGGCGCACCAGTGGCTGGGTGCTTGTGGGAAGTGCGCTGATCCTGGCGTTGTCATTGGGTGTGCGGCATGGTTTCGGCCTGTTCCTGGCGCCGATGAGCAGCGAATTCGGTTGGGGGCGTGAGACCTTTGCCTTCGCCATCGCCCTGCAGAACCTGATCTGGGGTCTGGCGCAGCCATTTACCGGGGCCTTGGCCGACCGTTTCGGCGCGACCAAGGCGGTGTTTGTCGGTGGGGTGCTGTACGCGGCGGGCCTGATGTTGATGGGCATGTCCGACTCGGCGTGGTCGTTGTCGCTCAGTGCCGGCCTGCTGATTGGGATCGGCCTGTCCGGCACCTCGTTCTCGGTCATTCTCGGCGTGGTCGGCCGCGCCGTGGCGCCGGAAAAGCGCAGCATGGCCATGGGGATTGCCAGCGCCGCCGGCTCCTTCGGTCAGTTCGCCATGGTGCCGGGCACCTTGGGCCTGATCAGTTGGCTGGGCTGGTCCGCCGCCTTGCTCGCGCTGGGCTTGATGGTGGCGCTGATCTTGCCGCTGGTTGCGATGCTCAAGGATCGGCCGTTGCCGGTGATGGCCGGCCAGCAAACCTTGCGCGAGGCGCTCAAGGAGGCCTGCTCTCACTCCGGGTTCTGGCTGCTGGCGTTTGGTTTTTTCGTCTGCGGTTTCCAGGTGGTGTTTATCGGTGTGCATCTGCCGGCTTACCTGGTGGACCAGCACTTGCCGGCCACCATAGGCACCACCGTGTTGGCGCTGATCGGGTTGTTCAATATCTTTGGCACCTACACCGCCGGTTGGCTCGGTGGGCGCATGTCCAAGCCGCGTTTGCTGACGGGCTTGTACCTGCTGCGGGCGGTGGTGATCGTGCTGTTTCTGTGGGCGCCGGTCACCGAAGTCTCGGCCTACCTGTTCGGCATGGCTATGGGGTTCCTGTGGCTGTCTACCGTACCGCTGACCAACGGCACCGTCGCCACGCTATTTGGTGTGCGAAACCTCTCCATGCTCGGTGGGATCGTGTTCCTGTTTCACCAGCTCGGTTCGTTCCTTGGCGGTTGGTTGGGCGGGGTGGTCTATGATCGAACCGGCAACTACGATTTGATCTGGCAGGTGGCCATTTTGTTGAGCCTGCTCGCCGCAGCCCTGAACTGGCCGGTACGCGAGCGGCCGGTGGCGCGACTGCAGGCGCAGATGGAGGCGGCATGAATTCAACCTGGTACCTGTTCGGTGGTGTCGCAGCGATCGTGCTTTTGTTGGTCCTGGCCTGGTGGGGATGGCAGCGCGGCGGGCTGGCGTTGATGCAACTGGGTATGTCGATCTGTTAAGTTCGATCCCTGAACTCTTTAAAGGACATGTCGACATGCAGATGCGCTGGCTTGCAGTTCCTGTGCTGATGGCCGCTTTTGGCGGCGTCGCGTTGGCCGCCGATTGCCCGCCCTTGCTCGAAGGGCAATTACCCAAGCTGCGTGCGAAGGAGTCCATCGACCTGTGCCAGCGCTTTGCTGGCAAACCGTTGGTCATCGTCAATACCGCGAGCTTTTGCGGGTTCGCGCCGCAGTTCAAAGGCCTTGAGGCCTTGTATCAACGCTACAAGGGCCAAGGGCTGGAAGTGATCGGCGTACCGTCCGATGACTTCAAGCAGGAAGCCAAGACCGGCGAGGAAACCGCCAAGGTCTGTTATGTGAATTACGGCGTGACCTTCACCATGACCGAGCCGCAGACGGTCAAGGGCCCGGATGCGGTGCACCTGTTCAAGGTGCTGGCGGAACAAACCAACGCGCCGAAGTGGAATTTCTACAAATATGTGGTGGATCGCCAGGGCAAGGTGATCGCCAGTTTCTCCAGTCTGACCAAGCCGGACAGCCCCGATTTGATCGAAGCAGTAGAGCAGGCGCTGGCCTCCAAGCCCTGATTGGCGACCACTGAAAAGCCCCGCCTCCTTTGCAGGAGAGCGGGGCTTTTTTATACGGCTGGGATCAGAACTTGTATGTCACGCCCAGGCCGAAACCGTTGGCGCTGTTTTCGTACTTGGAGCTGTAGGAACCCAGTGAGTTGGATTTATTAACTTTAACCGGCTCTTCCTTGAGGTAGGAGTAAGCCACGTCCACGGTCATGTTATCCATCACCGCGTAGCCCAGGCCAACACTGAAGATGGTCCGGTCACCGGTAGGGATGCGTGGTGAACGATCGGTGTTGTTG
Source organism: Pseudomonas sp. MPB23 (assembly GCF_046605395.1). Lineage (NCBI taxonomy): Bacteria > Pseudomonadati > Pseudomonadota > Gammaproteobacteria > Pseudomonadales > Pseudomonadaceae > Pseudomonas > Pseudomonas sp. MPB23. The sequence continues at coordinate 2,761,607 of NZ_CP176771.1, forward strand.
GTTGGCGACTGGTCGAAGCTTAGACCGGTGCGCAGTACCACTTGCTTGGTGAGCTGGTAGGAGGTACCCAGCGCGTAGGCCCAGGTGTTGTGCCAGTTCTGTGGCTCGGTGATCGTGCTGACAAGGCTAGGTGCAGCTATGCCACCGCTGGCCGTTGTCACACCTTCGTTGTTGATGGTGATGTCTTTCAGGCGACTCCAGCGAGTCCAGGTCGCACCTGCGTACAGCTTCCAGGCGTCGTTGAGCTCCTGGGTAACCGACAGGTCCCAGGATTCAGGCGTGTCGACTTTCAACGATGCATCGTAGCGGTTGTTGGCCAATACGACGGATGGAACCGTAGCCGCTTTGGTGACTTCGGTGTGGCCTTCGAGCTTGTACTTCACTTTCGAGTGGTAGGTCAGGCCAACGCGGGTGGTATCGGTGGCTTGCACCAGAATACCGGCATTGAAGCCCAGGGCCGTATCATCGCCTTTGACTTTGACCTTGTTGTCGCCAGCAAACCCTAACGCCGCCAGGTTTGGCTGTGACTCCAGGGTGCCGTCGATACGGTTGATCGTTGGACCAAAACCAATCGAGACCTTGTCATTGAAGGCGTAGCTGACCGTCGGCTGGAAGGTGATAACCGACACTTCGCTTTTGCTGCCAAACCCACGCCCCTGGAAACCACTTTCGTAGTCGGTCTTCAGGCCGAACGGCGCGTAGACACCGAAGCCGATGGCCCACTGATCATTGAGTTTGTTGGTGTAGAAGCCAAATGGAACCCCGGTGAAAGGCACCATGTCGCCTTTGTTGCTGCCCGAAGAGCGCCCGCCAGCATCTTTGATATTGGTCGAGGCGTCGATGACTGCAAAGCCACCGGTGATTTGCTGACCTTCCAGGCGTGCCATACCGGCAGGGTTGCCATAAACGGTGCTTGCATTTTCGGCAGTAGAAGAACGTCCTGCGAAACCCGTCCCCATTCCAGCGACGTCTTGTTCGTTAAGGGCAAAGCCACTTGCAAAGACGTGGGAAGAGGCCATGGCAACGGCGAGGCTAAGTGTGGTCTTGAGCATTACTTTTTTCATTATTAGAACTCCGTGTGATCACCGCTGCGGAAAGTAACAACAAATTTGTAATCGCGCTATAGGCTGGAATGCAGGAGATAGAGCGGTTTTGTAGGACAATCAGACCAAAATCAGGGTTTTTTGCCGACTCTTGCAAAGGGCTCGGTCAGCAAACCGCAGGAATCATGGGTGAAACACAGGTTTGCCAGGCTTGAGTGAAATCCCGCAGCCGTCCTTGTGGATGAAAAATTTCTTTCCAGATACGTGCCATGGCTAAAACGTCACCGGGAGATGGCAGGGCGGGGTTATGTTGCTCCACCAGCAACCAGGCAATGGCCGTGGCGTAACGCAGGTTGACCGTGAGTTCAAGTTGGGGCGCGCTGAGGAAGGCGTGTTGGCTGGCCAGGCCGCGTACCAGGCTGGCGCGATCAGGATCCAGCGCCAGGTAGTCGTCCCATAAGGCGCGGTGGCGGGATTCGGTGATGCTATACAGGCCATGACCGCGTCGGTCGTGCAGCGCGGAACCCAGTTCTGACTGGCTCGCCGCGATGCCCAGCAGCAGGGACTCAGCGGTCTGATTGTGACGGCCCAGGTACATCAATGTCGGCCGGATCACATAGCGACACAATTCGCTGGCAGCGATACCCATACTCGCCTCAATCCGTGAAAGTGGTCGACGAGCCTGAGAAGGGTAGGGGCTTGGCAGCTGTGAATCGGATCTCAGGCTCGCCGGAAGCGGATCATGCCGCTTGAGTTGAAGTGTAGTGTCATATTTGTGATGTAAAGTTCTGTTTTTAAAACATCTTTGCCATTCAGTTATAACGGTTATGTCTATTTGAGCTTAGTGTAAAAACTCCAAAGACGAATTCCAGGCAATAAAAAACCCTGTTTTTTAAACAGGGTTTTTTGTGTTTCAGCGACTCGGGTCGATCAGGCAACCAGTGCCTGACGGGTACGCTCGATCACGGCCTGCAGCGGTTCTGCGCTGGAGTATTGATCGGGGTACAGGCGTTCGCTGTGACGAGCGATGCCGTGTTCGTTGACCAGGGTGAAGCTGAAGCAGCCTTTGCGAGCGGCCATGATCAGGCAGTTCATTGGAGCAAAAGCGTTGGTGAGGGTGCGAATGGCATCCTGAGTATGGATAGCGGACATATTATGGGTGTTCCTACAAATGACACGGTTAAGAACCGTGCAACGTTAAAACGTTCCAGTGACGTTGATCACCATTGATCGAACGAAGAACCCGACTGGAACAAAGCAGCCAGTTTGAAGCGCTAATAAGTTAGGCGCGCTTGGGCTGGCAGGTAGGTACTTAGGAGGGCAGGCAACACGACAAGGGCAAAGGTTCTGGGCCCGGGGTGAAGATCCTGATCAATTTGCAGGTTGGTTCGGTCAGAGTATTGAGACTTCGTGACACCCTTTGATTCTTCAAAGGCAGTGTCGTCACAAGTGATACCTGGAAACCATCGAGGTGGTCGGTCCCGTGTTGTTCAGGGGAGTTGCTCGACCAGAATTGACTTTCAGCTTGGTACTAACGCCGCGGATAGTAACGGATTGAAACAGGGAAGGGAAGTGCACCCACCCAAAAACTTCATTCAGCCGTCCAGAAGGCCGCGATAGACCAGCACTGTGATAGTCGCTGCCAGCGAGCAGCCCAGCGCATAGCTCGCGAGGGTCAGGCGCAGGGACTGGCCGGTCTCGACGACTTTCATCACATCGGCCATGTCGTTGATCCGACCTTCGCCCAGCTCGATGCACAAGCATGCGGCGGTAAAGGCTGCCGACAGCAGGATTGCGATAGCAAACAGCGCACCATCAGGCGACGGCAGTACGGCATTGATCCCCAGGGCGATCGCGCAGATGGCCAGCAATAACACGGCGAATAACAGAATTCCTTTCATCGACCCACCATCGTTGCCCTGTAGGGCGGGCAGTGTGGCGAGCCTTTGAGCATTTGAAAAGTCCCCCGGTCTTTGCCTTCGGTAACATTTGCGAAACGTATCGCTTCAAAAAAGGCCGGCGATATAACCATCGAATCGGTACTTGTGCACATTGTGTGCGGCGTGTGTAACCGTGCTGTCACTCTCCCGGAAGAACCGCCGTTTGCCTGCAATGGAAATTTAAGTCAATGAAAAATCTGGCTTTTTTTTATTGGTGAAAAAATCGTCAGTTTGACTGCGGCCCCCATTCCATGGGGCTTTGCGCGAGTTAAAGGGGGGTTGTCCACTGAGTTATCCACAGCTTCTGTGGATTGTCCCAAGCGCTTGCTCTAGGACGGGCGTGCAGCGTTTTTTCAGCTTTACCTGTGTGAAAAAAAGAGTAGAGTGGCGCGCCCTCCGATCTGTCCCACAGTGTTTTATGAAGTTTCGCTCAGTATCACCTACTGTTACCGACGCCCCTCAGGCTGTTACCGCGCCCAAGCGCTTCTCCATGAAAGTTGCCCTGTGGTTGCTCGACAGCCCGCGCCTGGGCCACAGCACCAGCGTCAAGCACTTCGCCGGGCGCTTGCTCAAGCAGCCGGCCCGTGAGGGCGTGGTCGCCGCACAGAGTCGCCTGGGTCAATTGATGTGCCGTGAGTGCGGCAATGCCCGCGACCGTCGCATCGGTCACGACTTGCTGCGCCTGGCCGCGCGGGCCGGCGACCGCTGCGCCCAGCGCGAACTCGGCCAGGTCGAAGACTGAGCTGTCCTCCAGCCCTGTGCTTGGTTAACCTTGCTGCTTTTCGGTGATGGCAGAAATGGCTATGGTTTTCGATTGGACCAGTATTGCCCTGGGCCTGGCTGGCGCTGCAGTGCCGTTATTGGCGCTGTGCTGGCAGATTCAACGGCGGCTGACTGCGCGCGTGGCCGGCAGGGAACTGCTCGAAGAGCGTTTGGCCATCGCGCAAATGGCCCAGGAAGGCCTGGCGGCGCAGTTGGATGCCAGCCGTGACGAGATCAGCGATCTGAGCCAAGCCAACGCTGCCAAGCAGGCCGATCTGGCTGCCATGCGCCGTGAAGTCGAGCTGCTGCAGATCGACCGCGACAACGCCCGCGACGCCGCCCATGCCTGGAACCTCGACCGCAGTGCCAAGGAAGCCGAATTACGCCGTCTCGATGCGTTGTCTGCCGCCTTGCGCGCCGAATTGCGTGAGCAACAGGACAGCCATCAACAGCGCCTCGCCGACCTGCAGGGTTCGCGGGATGAGTTGCGCGCACAGTTCGCCGAACTGGCCGGCAAGATTTTCGACGAGCGCGAGCAGCGGTTTGCCGAAACCAGTCAGGAGCGCCTCGGGCAGTTGCTTGACCCGCTGAAGGAGCGCATCCAGTCGTTTGAAAAACGCGTGGAAGAAAGCTATCAGAATGAAGCCCGCGAGCGTTTTTCCCTGGCCAAGGAGCTCGAACGCCTGCAGCAACTGAACCTGCGTCTGTCGGACGAAGCCACCAACCTCACCCGCGCCCTCAAGGGGCAGAAAACCCAGGGCAACTGGGGTGAACTGATCCTCGAACGCGTGCTGGAACATGCCGGCCTGGAGAAAGGCCGCGAGTACCAGACCCAGGTCAGCCTCAAGGGGCCGGACGGTGAGCGCTTCCAGCCGGATGTGTTGATCATGTTGCCCGGCGACAAGCAGGTGGTGGTGGATTCCAAGGTCAGCCTGACGGCCTACCAGCAGTATGTCGTGGCGGACGATGAGGTGATCGGCCAGGTCGCGCTGAAGCAGCATGTGCTGTCGCTGCGTAATCACGTCAAAGGCTTGGCCAGCAAGGATTACAAACGCCTGGAAGGCCTGCACAGCCTGGATTTCGTCTTGCTGTTCGTGCCGATCGAAGCGGCGTTTTCTGCGGCGTTGCAGGCCGAACCCAATCTGTTCCAGGAAGCGTTCGACCGCCATATCGTCATCGTCAGCCCCACCACGTTGCTCGCCACCCTGAGAGTGATTGATAGCCTGTGGAAGCAGGAGCGCCAGAGCCAGAACGCTCGGGAAATCGCCGAGCGCGCCGGTTGGCTGTACGACAAGTTCGTGCTGTTTATCCAGGACTTGGATGAAGTGGGTAATCGCTTACAGCAGTTGGATAAGGCTTACAGCTCAGCGCGGAACAAGCTGACAGATGGACGCGGAAATCTGGTCAGTCGCACCGAACAATTGAGGTTGCTCGGCGCCCGCGCCAGTAAAAGCCTGCCGGCCGATCTGCTGGAGCGGGCAATGACCGATGCCGATGGTGTGGCGCACCTGCCTGAAGAGCAGAGCCCGTTATAGGAGCGAGCTTGCTCGCGAAAAACGTCAACGATGACACGGATAACCTGGCGCAACGCGGTGTCCTGACGATCTTTACAGAGGCAGATGCCTGCTCAGCAGCGCCCGCAATGCCGCCGGCTTCACCGGCTTGGCCAGGTAATCCAGCCCCGCCGCATGCACCTCGGCGACCATTTCCGGTCTGCCGTCGGCGCTGATCACCACCCCCGGAATCGGTTCCGCCAGTTGTGCGCGCAGCCAGCCCATCAGCTCGGTGCCGGTTTCGCCGTGGTCCAAGTGGTAATCCACCAGCGCCACTTGCGGGCGTATGCCATCTGCCAGCAATGCGGCGCATTGCGCCTGGTCGGTGGCGGTCCACACCTCACAGCCCCAGCGCGTCAGCAGGCTGCGCATGCCGATCAGAATGCTTTCTTCGTTATCCACACACAGCACCTGCGCCCCGCTCAGTGGCAGGCCGGTTTCCTGCGGGGTCTTGACCTGCGCAACGGCCTGGTTGCGCGCCAGCGGCACACGTACGCTGAACACGCTGCCCTTGCCCGGCCAGGAGCGCACGCTCAGGCGATGGTCCAGCACGCGGCACAGACCGTCCGCGATCGCCAGGCCCAGGCCCAGGCCTTTTTCCGCGCGGGTCTGGTGGCTGTCCAGGCGCTTGAACTCCTCGAAGATCACCTTCTGCTTATCCTGCGGGATGCCAGGGCCGCGGTCCCACACTTCCAGGCACAGTTCGCCTTTGCGTCGACGTACACCAAGCAGGACCGGGCCGTCGGCATAGCGGAAAGCGTTGGTCAGAAAATTCTGCATGATTCGCCGTAGCAACTTGATGTCGCTGTCGACGCGCAATCGACTGCCACGCACACGGAAGCGCAAGCCCTGCTCCTGGGCCAGGGCCTTGAATTCGGCGCCCAGGGTGTCGAACAGTTCGTTGAGCACAAACGGTTGACGCTGCGGATTGATCTTGCCGTTTTCCAGGCGCGAGATGTCCAGCAGGTCGCTGATCAGGTCTTCGGCCGAGCGCAGGGAGCTGTCCAAATGCTGCACCAGTTGCCGGGCTTCGCTGGACAGGCCGTCATTCTGGTGGGAGAGGGCGGCGGAGAACAGGCGTGCGGCGTTCAGCGGTTGCATCAAGTCATGACTGACTGCCGCGAGGAAACGGGTCTTCGACTGGCTGGCGGATTCGGCCACGCCCTTGGCGTCGGTGAGTGCCACGTTGAGCTGCGACAGTTCATGGGTGCGCTCGGTCACCCGTCGTTCAAGGCCTTCATTCGCTTCGGTGAGCGCCTGCTCGGCTTCGCGGAACGCGGTAATGTCGGTGAAGCTCATGACAAAGCCGCCGCCGGGCATTGGGTTGCCGATCAGCTCGATCACCCGCCCATTGGGGAACAGACGCTCGGAAGTGTGCGCGCGGCCCTGGCGCATCCAGTGCAGCCGGCGCGCCACATGCACTTCGGCTTCACCCGGTCCGCACAGGCCGCGCTCGGCGTTGTAGCGAATGATGTCGGCAATCGGCCGACCCACGCTGATCAAGCCTTCGGGGTAGTTGAACAGCTCCAGGTAGCGGCGGTTCCAGGCCACCAACTTGAGGGACTGGTCCACCACGCTGATGCCCTGGGTGATGTTCTCGATGGCGCCTTGCAGCAGGGCCCGATTGAATTGCAGCACTTCGGAGGCTTCGTCGGCGATCCGTACGACGTCCTCCAACTGCATTTCCCGACCTTCAATCGCGGCCTTTACGACAGCACGAGTCGACGAGGCGCCGAGTACGCCCGCCAGCAGGCGTTCGGTATGCGCAATCCAATCGTTATCGGCGTTCTGGTTGGGGTTGAAGCCTTTGCCCTGGCGATAAGCGAAGCGGATAAAGCTCTGCTGGGCGCGTTCTTCGCCGACAAAGCGCGCAGCCAGGCTGAGCAGGTCGCTGATCTGCACCGACAACATCGAGCGAGTGCTGGCGCGTTGGCTGGTTTCCTGGCCGATGAAGCGCCCGGCCTGCCAGTGCTCGGACACCCGGGTACGCGAGAGCATCGAGACCCAGACGAACAGCGTGAAGTTGCCCGCCAGGGAGAACACGGTGCCCAGGGTCAGTGAGGTGAGGGGCAAGCCGAGCGGGTGGGAATGCAGCCAGGTCAGGCCGGGGAAAAGACTGAGCGACCAGCCCAGGCTTCTCGCTGTAACCGGTAGGACCAAGGTGTAGAACCACAGGAACGTGCCCGCCGCCAAACCGGCAAACACGCCGCGTCGATTCGCCTGTTTCCAATACAGCGCGCCGAGCATGGCGGGTGCCAGTTGGGTCACGGCGGCGAAGGCAATCTGGCCGATCGTCGCCAGGCTCGCGCTGGAGCCCAGCAGTCGATAGCTGACATACGCCAGCAGCAGGATCAGCACAATGCTGACGCGGCGTACCGACAGCATCCAGTGACGGAAGACTTCAAACGGCCGCTCCGCGCTGGAGCGGCGCAACAGCCAGGGCAGCAGCATGTCGTTGGACACCATGGTCGACAACGCAATGCTTGCCACAATCACCATGCCGGTGGCAGCCGACGCACCACCGATGAACGCCAACAAGGCTAGGGCCGGATGGGCTTCGGCCAAGGGCAGGCTGATTACGTAGGAATCGGGCGGCACCGAACCGGGTAACAGCATTTTGCCGCCGAGGGCGATCGGGACGACAAACAGCGCCGCGAGGATCAGGTACGCGGGGAAGACCCATTTGGCCACGCGCAAATCCTGGGGGTCGATGTTTTCCACGACGGTGACGTGAAACTGCCGGGGCAGGCAGATGATCGCCATCATCGCGACACCGGTCTGTACCACCATCGACGGCCAGTTGACGGTTTCCTTCCAGTATTCCTCCAGGCGTGGCGCGAGCATCGCCTGGCTGAACAGGTCGCCGAAACCGTCATAGAGGCCGTAGGTCACGAACGCGCCGACGGCGAGAAACGCAAACAGCTTGACCAGCGATTCAAAGGCAATCGCCAGCACCATGCCGCGGTGGTGTTCGGTGGCGTCGAGGTTGCGCGTACCGAAGACAATGGTGAACAGCGCCAGCACCAGCGACACGATCAACGCAGTGTCCTGGGCTCGGGTGCCGGCGGCATCGGCGCCGGCGCCGATCAGCAGGTTTACCCCCAGCACGATGCCCTTGAGTTGCAGGGCAATGTAAGGCAATACGCCCACCATGCAGATCAGCGCCACCACCACGGCCAGCGACTGGGATTTGCCGTAGCGTGCGGCGATAAAGTCAGCGATGGAGGTGATGTTTTCCTGCTTGCTGATCAGAATCATCTTTTGCAGGACCCAGGGGGCCAAGACCAGCAATAGCACCGGTCCCAGGTAGATCGGTATAAAAGCCCACAGTTGTTCGGCCGCCTGCCCTACAGCGCCGAAGAAGGTCCAGCTGGTGCAATAAACCGCCAACGAGAGGCTGTACACCCACGCACGCATACGTGGCGGCAGCGGCGCATGGCGGCGGTCACCGTAAAAGGCGATGGAAAACATAGTGGCCATATAGGCCAAGGCAACGGCGGCGATCAGCCCGCTGGACAGCGTCATGGTAACTCCGGACATAAACACGCCCAGGCATTTCAGGCCCGGTTGGACAGTCTCGCATGATGCCCGGGGATTAGTCAGTGTCGACCAAGGTCGCGTGAGCATCAATGTCGCAGGGGCCGGTATTAAAAGGCTTAGCGCGGCGGCAGGGTTTTCTGGCGCAGGATATAAATTGTCACAAATACCGCACTGGTCAACATGAAACCACGTGCCCACGGCAATGGCACCAGGTAGCAGGAAACGCCGATGCTCAGCCACATCAGGCCGATGGCGTAGACCTTGCCCTTGAGCGGGATGCCATTGCCGTCCAGGTAGTCACGAATCCAGGGCCCCAGGCGCGGGTGTTGCACCAGCCAGTGGTAGAACCGCGGGGAGCTTCGGGCGAAGCAGGCTGCGGCGAGCAACAGGAAGGGGGTGGTCGGCAATACCGGCAGGAAAATGCCGATCACTCCCAACGCTACGCTTACCCAGCCGATGGACAGCAGTACGTAACGCAGGAGCAACGAGCGATTGCCCATGGGTGTCACGGGCAAGCGACTCAGTGGTGACGTGGCTTGAGGATCGCCGGTTTTTCGTCTGGAGCGTTGCACAGCAGGTACAGGGCGGTGAGGGCTTCCGGGATCTGTACGATCATGTCGTCCATCAGGTTGGCGTCGGCGGCGATGTCGGAGAACTCCGGCTGGTCGTCGAACAGGCCCGAACCGACCATGATCGGCAGCAGCATCTCGCTGACTTCTTCCTCGGCGGTTTCGAACCAGGCGGCTTCGCGCAGGAACACGCCTTCCATGAAGCCGATGCACCAGCCGCGCAGGTCGGAGTCGTCCGGGTCTTCGCCCAGGTCCAGGTCACACGGCAGCTCGAATTCCTCATCGGAGGCCAGTTGGCGACCGATGTGGGCCTTGAGGGCCAGCAGGGTGGATTCGATTTCTTCGCGCTGGGCAGCGTCGGCGTAGTGAGGTTCTTCGGCGAACAGAGCGTCGATCCACTCGCGGTCCGGCACGGGTTCGGAACAGATCGACAGGGCGGTCAGGTAGCCATGGGCGGCGACATAGTCCAGCGCCTCGTCATGCAGCTCATCGGCGTCGAGGAAGGCTTGCAGGCGGGTTAGTTGCTCAGCGAAGGACATTGAAGGACTACCTTGGGAATAAACGATGCTGAATTCTAGGCTTTCTTGAGCGCCCAGGCCAGCCGCAAGGCATATTTGCCGGGTTTTAGCGAGGGACGGCTATTCGTCAGTGGCGCCCTTTGCCGGATGACGCTCGGGTATACTGCCGCGTTTTGCGATGCCCCTGCAGGCCGAGCGCCATACCGAGAAAACTTCGCTTACGGATTATTTCCCGTGTCCCCGCGTTTTTTCGGCCAGCCTGTACAGAGGGATTTCGGCACTTTTTTGGAGTTTTACATGCTCGAGCAGGCTCAACGCGTCCTCAAGGACATCTTCGGCTACGACAGTTTTCGTGGCCGCCAGGGTGCGATCATTGAGCGCGTGGCCAGTGGCGGTGACGCACTGGTACTGATGCCTACCGGTGGTGGCAAGTCGTTGTGCTTCCAGGTCCCGGCCTTGTTGCGCAATGGGTTGGCCGTGGTGGTGTCGCCGCTGATTGCGCTGATGGACGACCAGGTCGCGACCCTGGAGGAACTGGGCGTCGCGGCGGCGTCCTTGAATTCCACCCTCAGCGCCGAACAGCAGCGCGACCTGGCCGCACGCATCAAGCGCGGTGAAGTGAAGATGCTCTACCTGGCCCCCGAGCGCCTGGTACAGCCGCGCATGCTGGCTTTTTTGCAGGGCCTGGAAATCGCCCTGTTCGCCATCGACGAAGCCCACTGCGTATCGCAATGGGGTCACGATTTCCGCCGCGAGTATCTGCAACTGGGGCAATTGGCGGAACTGTTCCCCGATGTGCCGCGCATCGCCCTGACCGCCACCGCCGACAAACGTACCCGCGAAGAAATCGTCGAGCGCCTGCATTTGCAGAACGCCGAGCGTTTCCTCTCGAGTTTCGACCGCCCGAACATCTTCTACCGCATCGTGCCCAAGGAGCAGCCGCGCAAGCAGTTGCTGGCGTTCCTGTCCGAGCGGCGCAGCGATGCGGGCATCGTGTATTGCCTGTCGCGCAAAAAGGTTGATGAAGTGGCCGCGTTCCTCTGCGAGCAAGGCTACCCGGCGCTGCCTTACCACGCGGGCTTGCCCAATGAAACGCGCTCTGCGCACCAGAAGCGCTTCCTCAACGAGGAAGGCCTGATCATGGTGGCCACCATCGCGTTCGGCATGGGCATCGACAAATCCAACGTGCGCTTCGTCGCCCACATGGATTTGCCCAAGTCTCTCGAGGCGTACTACCAGGAAACCGGGCGTGCCGGCCGCGATGGCCTGCCGGCCGATGCCTGGATGGTCTACGGCCTGCAGGATGTGGTGATGCTCAAGCAGATGCTGCAGAACTCCGAAGGCGACGAGCGCCACAAGCGCCTGGAGCAGCACAAGCTCGACGCCATGCTCTCGCTGTGTGAAGAGACCCGCTGCCGCCGTCAGACGCTGCTGGCGTACTTCGACGAAGACATGCCTGAGCCCTGCGGCCATTGCGACAACTGTGTCGACGGCGTGCAGACCTGGGACGCCACCGAGCCGGCGCGCCAGGCGTTGTCGGCCATCTACCGCACCGGCCAGCGTTACGGCGTCGGCCATCTGGTGGATGTGTTGCTGGGCAAGGACAACGAGAAGGTGCGCAGCTTCGGCCACGAAAAACTTTCAGTCTATGGCGTCGGCAAGGCCCGCGCCGAGGGCGAGTGGCGTTCGCTGTTCCGGCAGATGGTCGCGCGCGGGCTGGTGGATATTGACCTCGAAGGCTATGGCGGGCTGCGTCTTAACGACAGTTGCCGCCCCTTGCTCAAGGGTGAGGTCAGCTTGGAGCTGCGCCGCGACCTCAAGCCGCAGACCACCGCCAAGAGCAGCACCAGCCAGGCCAGCCAGCTTGTCCGGGGAGAGGAGCGCGAACAGTGGGAAGCCTTGCGCAGCCTGCGGCGCAAACTGGCGCAGGAACACAGCGTGCCGCCTTACGTTATTTTCCCCGACTCCACCCTGCTGGAGATGCTGCGCGAGCAACCCACAACCCTGGCCGAAATGGCCAGGGTCAGTGGTGTGGGCGCGCGCAAGCTGGAGCGGTATGGCCAGGCTTTCCTCGAAGTGCTCGGCGGCCAGGCCGAAGCGCCGAAGGAAGTGGCCGATATTCGCCACGAACTGATCAGCCTGGCGCGTGCCGGCATGACGCCGATCCAGATCGCCGGCCAACTGCAATGCACGGAGAAAAACGTCTACACGCTGCTGGCCGAATCCATCGGTAAGCAGCAGTTGTCGTTGGAGCAGGCCCTTGATTTACCAGAGGATTTGCTGGGTGAAATCCAGGATGCCTTCCTGGACGGCGAAGGCGAATTGCCATCGGTTGCGGAGATCGCACCGCTGTTTACCGGGCGGGTGCCCGAGGGCGTTTTGTACTGCGTGCGGGCCGCGTTGCAGTCTGAGTTCGAAATTTAGCGTGTCAATTGCGGCAATGTAACGAATCAGTACATAGCATTCCTTGCCTAGGGGCATGGCTCATGCTTAGCTGACTAATAATTAGCCACACTTTTTTTTCAGTCTAAATTATGAGTTTTTTATGCCGTTAACCGATCAACACCGTTTTGGCATGCAGTTGGCGCAAATGTCCCGAGGTTGGCGCGCCGAGCTCGACCGCCGTTTGGCCGGGCTGGGTCTGTCCCAGGCGCGCTGGCTGGTGCTGTTGCACCTGGCCCGTTTCGAAGAAGCACCGACTCAACGTGAACTGGCCCAGAGTGTCGGCGTGGAAGGCCCGACACTCGCGCGGTTGCTCGACAGCCTCGAAACCCAGGGGTTGGTGCAACGCCAGGCCGTATTGGAAGACCGGCGTGCCAAACGCATCCTGCTGTGTGACACCGCCCGGCCGTTGATCGAGCAGATCGAAACCATTGCCACCGCCTTGCGCCATGAACTGTTTGAAGGCGTGGATGAAGCGGATCTGCGCGTGTGCATGCGCGTGCATGGGCACATTCTGGCGAACCTGGAAAAGTCCTGATCCCACGGCTCGGCGAGGGGGTTTGTTGGGGCGGGGCGCTTGCTCCCGCCACGACATATCAGCGCCTCCGGTTGATGGGTCAAAACGTCTGGCCGAGGTTCAGGTACACCGCCTTCTGATTGTCATCATTGAACCCATAGCTGAAATTCAGCGGCCCCAATGGCGTATCAAACCCCAGGAAAATACTCGCAGCGTTGATATAGCCGCTGTCGAATTCATTGTCGTTGTTCCACGCCCGGCCCCGCTCCAGTGATGCTCCCAGGTACAACGGGAAGTCCAGCGGCAGGTACGAGCGCGGCGTCAGTCGGCGGTAGTACACCGCGCGCATCAGGCTGATGTTCTGTCCGGAAATCGCATCCTGGCGAAAGCCCGACAATTGCCGCGCGCCGCCCAGCAGGAAGCTGGAAACCACCACGTCCGAATCATCCAGGGTACGTCCGTAGCGTCCCCCCAGCACCAGGGTGTCCGGGCCATGGCTCATGGCCTTGTCCAGCTTGAACTCCCATTGACGGTAGCGCTGGTCCGAGCCCAGCCCCGGTTCGAATTCACGGAAGGCCAGGCCGATGTCTTCGCCGGTGTGGGGGAAGTACACATTGTCGAGGGAGTCGAAGGAGTACTTCAGTTCATAGAACCCCTCGCTGAAACTGACGCTTGGCAAATCCCGATCGCCGATGCGCACGTCTGCCTTGCCCCAGGCTTCGCCGACGCCGAAGCGGATTTCGCCGCTGTTGCCGATCTGCCGCCCCACGTTCAGGCCGAAACCATAGCGTTCCAGGCGATATTCGGAGATGGGGTCGTTGTCCAGGATCAGCTCGACGTTCTGGGCCTGGGCACTCAGATAGGGTGCGACGAAGTACCGCGAGCCGGTGTCCATCGGCTGGTAGAACTCGCTGTACAGCTCCTGGCGATCACCGATCTGTACGCGCGTCAGCCATTCGGCGCCGAGGCGGTTGATGCCGTTCATGCGGTAGCTGGCGCCCAGGTTGAAGGCACTGTCGCCACGCATGTCATCCGACAGGTTCAGGCCCAGGCGCAGGTAGTCGGTGCCGCTGCGTTTGCCGCGGGCGCTGATCACCAGGGTGTTGTCGTGGCCTTTTTTGATTACGCGATATTGCACCTGCTCGAAGTAATCCAGGCCGTACAGGGTGCCCATGTCGGTTTGCAGGCGCTCCAGGTTCAGCGGCTCGCCCAAGGGTTGACGGATGTAGTAGCGGATAACGTCGTCGCTGACCTTCGAGTCGTTTTCCACGTTGATGGCGGTGATCACCGGCGTACGTTCGCCAGGGGTGCGGGCGGCGAGCAGTTGCGCGTCGATCGGTTCGGCGGGACGCAAATGCGCCAGGCGGATGTCGAGGGCGCGGGTGGCGCGGTAGCCGGCGTCGATCATGTCCTTGGCGTGGCCGAAGTCCGTCACGCCGTAGGCGGCCAGGGGCGGCTGGATCAGCACATCCTTGGGATGCAGGTCCTTGAGTTGTTCTTCGGAGTTGCGCCGGGTCATCAGGGTGATGGACTGGTTGAGTACATCGACCACCGTGGCCAGTTGCTTGCGCGAACGCAGCGGGGTGCCGATGTCCACCACGATGGCGATATCGACGCCCATCTCCCGCGCCACGTCCAGCGGGATGTTATCGGTCATGCCGCCGTCCACCAGCAGCCGGCCGTCCAGTTCCACCGGGGCGAATACTGCTGGGATCGACATGCTGGCGCGGATCACCTGGGGCAGGTGGCCTTTGCTGAACACCACTTTTTCGCCGGTGGTGATGTCGGTGGCCACCGCACGGAAAGGGATGGGCAGCTTGTCGAAGTTACGTATGTTGCTGCTGTGGGCAAACATGCTTTCCAGCAGCAGCGCCAGGTTCTGGCCCTGGATCACGCCCAGGGGCAGGCCGAGGCTGCCGTCGTCGCGGAAGCTGAGTTTCTGCTTGACCAGGAAATCCCGGTCATCCTGCTTGCGTCGAAACGGTACGTCTTCCCGAGGCGGTGCGTCCGATAGGGCTCGTTGCCAGTCGATACCCAGTGCGAGCTTTTCCAGCTCGTCGATCTTGTAGCCCGATGCGTACAAACCGCCGATGACCGCGCCCATGCTGGTGCCGGCGATCGCATCGATGTGGATACCCTGTTCTTCAAGGGCCTTGAGCACGCCGATATGCGCCAGGCCATGGGCCGCACCGCCGGACAGCACCAGGCCGATTTTCGGACGAGGGGGTTCGGCGGCGTGGACGAGCAGGGGCAGCAGGCACAGCAACAGGCAGGACAGCAGGCGGCGCATCATGAATCTCGAGGCAGGGCGATAAAGGCCGGTATTATAGCCACCCGATCCTCCGAGCCCGTTACGCCAGGAACCTCTCAAATTATGTCTGCGAGCAAACCCGAGATCGTCATCACCTATTGCACCCAATGCCAGTGGCTGCTGCGCGCCGCATGGTTGGCCCAGGAGCTGTTGAGTACCTTTGCCGACGACCTGGGCAAAGTGTCGCTGGCGCCGGCCACGGGCGGTACGTTTCGCATCACCTGCGATGGCGTGCAGATCTGGGAGCGCAAGGCCGATGGCGGCTTCCCCGAGGCCAAGGTGCTCAAGCAGCGGGTGCGTGACCAGATCGACCCGCAGCGTGACCTGGGCCACAACGATCGTACGCCGTGAAGGTCACCGCCTCTGGAGCACGGTGACCCGTGGACGCACGGCTACTTGGCAGCCATTTTGTTCTTGATGAAGCCCACGACCCACGTCAGCACCAGGCCGCCGACGCCACCGCCGACGATATTGCTGCCGACCGCCGCCACCTCCAGCGCTTCACCCCCGGAGGTGCCGGTGAGCGCCGTGACAATCTGGCCCAGCACCAGGCCGCCGATACCGCCGAGAAAGGTATTGAGCCCGGTGCCCAGGCTCTGTTTGGTCATGCCGGCCAGGTTGCCGCCGACGGCGCCGCTGATGATCTGCACCAGCAAGTTGATGAGCATTTCCATGATCGAACCTCTGCATAGCGTTAATGGCGTGACCACTCGCATGCAGCAACTTCAGGGATCATGGCTGTCGTCGAGGAGTCTCTATCCGTTGAACGACGACAGACTGTTGCGGATGGGGCAAGTATAGATCAGGCCGTTGCCGCGGGCTGTTTGGCCTGGCTGGCGCTGCCCATCAGCCCGGACAGGACGATGGCGACGATAATCAGCGCACCGCCCAGCAGCATGCGCAAGGTCGGGGTTTCGGCAAACAGCAGCCAGGCGACGGTGATGCCGTAGACCGGCTCCATGGCGAACACCACCGAGGCGGTGCGCGCCTTGATCACTGCCAGGCTGGCGACAAACAGGCTGTGGGCCAGGCCGGTGCAGAACACGCCGAGTAGCCCGATCCACAGCCAGTCAAGGGCGCGCACATCCGCCAGCCCCGGCGCCGCCACCGGCAGCAGGCACAGCGCAACCACCACGTTCTGGCACAGCGCCGCCTGCACCGCTGGAATCCGCCCGGAACTGGCGCGGTTGTTCAGCGACAGCAGCGAGAACAGCAACCCAGAGGCGATGCCCCAGAGCAGGCCGCCAGTGGCTTCGCTGGCGAGGTTGAAGTCCGGCGTCACCAGCACCAGGCCAACGCTGACCAGCGCGACCAACAGCACCTCATTGGCGCGAATGCGCTCGCGGAAGATCAGCCCTTCGAGGATCACGGTAAACGCCGGGAACGCGGTGAACCCCAGGGTCGCCACCGCCACACCGGCCACCTTGACCGCCATGAAGAACGTCACCCAATGCGCCGCCAGCAAGACACCGCTGACCGCCAGCCGACGCCAATCGCGCAGCTCCAGTGCCTTCCAGGCGGTGTTACTGGCAAACCGTGCGAACACTGCAAGGGCAAGCACGGCAAAGGCTGCGCGACCAAACACGATGATGGCCGGCGAGGCGGCCGCCAGCTTGCCGAAAACGCCGGTGAGGCCAAACATCAATGCGCCGATGTGCAGGGCGCCGAGGGCTGAACGGGGAGTCATTGCGATCCTTGAACCAACGAGCTGACGAAAGCGCAGTCTAGAGGGTGGTGGCTGTAGCGTCTGTCGCCGGTCTCGCGATTTTTAGCGCAGGGCTCTTCCTAGGTCGAGCGCCGCAACGCGCCAGCCATTGCACCAGGCAGCGGCTGCCATCGACTTCCAGGTCCAGGTGCCCGGACAGGCCGAACACCAACTGCGCATGGTCATGGCTGTGGGCGAGGGGCGCTTCGAGGTAGTGGCGTAGCGTGAGGGCGGGTCTCATCGCGGTCTCCAGGGCAGCAGTGCGCCAGTCTACAACGCCTGGCGGCCGGTGGGCGCTGTCATCAGACGGACTCATGACTGTCATGGGCTATTAATCGCCGGGGCGCAAGCTCGCGAAAACACCGACGGGGGATGCCCATGACCAGCGCCGAATTCACCCAGCCCAGCCGCAAGCAGCGGGTACGTACCTTGTGGATTTCCGACGTGCACCTGGGCACCCGGGATTGCCAGGCCGAACATTTGTCGCAGTTTCTCAAGAGCTACCACGCCGACAAGGTGTACCTGGTGGGCGACATCATCGACGGCTGGAAAATGCGCGGCGGCATGTATTGGCCCCAGGCCCACACCAACGTGATCCGTCGCCTGCTGACCATGGCCAAGCGCGGCACCGAAGTCATCTACGTCACCGGCAACCATGACGAATTCCTGCGGCGCTATTCCAAGCTGGTCCTGGGCAATATCCAGTTGGTGGACGAAGCCGTGCACATCACTGCCGATGGCCGCCACTTGCTGGTGATCCACGGTGACCAATTCGACGTGATCACCCGTTATCACCGCTGGCTGGCGTTCCTGGGCGATTCGGCCTATGAATTCACCCTCACCTTGAACCGCTGGCTCAATCATTGGCGTGCGCGTTATGGCTATGGCTACTGGTCGCTGTCGGCGTACCTGAAGCACAAGGTCAAGACGGCCGTGAGTTTCATCAGCGATTTCGAAGAAGCCATCGCCCACGAAGTGACCAAGCGCGAATTGCATGGGGTGGTCTGTGGGCATATCCACCACGCGG
The DNA here is from genome assembly GCF_046605395.1 of Pseudomonas sp. MPB23. Taxonomy (NCBI): domain Bacteria; kingdom Pseudomonadati; phylum Pseudomonadota; class Gammaproteobacteria; order Pseudomonadales; family Pseudomonadaceae; genus Pseudomonas; species Pseudomonas sp. MPB23. The sequence goes on from NZ_CP176771.1 coordinate 2,779,534, forward strand.
AAATTCGCAAGGTGGGCGAGGTGGATTACCTCAACTGCGGGGATTGGGTGGAGTCGTGCACGGCGTTGATCGAGCACTGGGATGGCAGTATCGAGTTGTATCGGTTGGCGGATGCCCAGGCGAAACAGGCGCAACTCAAGGCTGAGATGGTCGCCGGCTGAAACGCTCCTGACGGTAGGAGTCCGGCTTGCCGGCGATGGCAGCCTCACGGGCCTCATCGCCGGCAAGCCGGGCTCCGATGGGAGAGGGTCAGGCGTGGGAAACGTCGGCGATGGCTTGCGCAAGCACCGTCAGCCGCGTCGCGTCAATACCCGCGACGTTGGCCCGCCCCGAGCTGACCATATACACGCTGTGCTTCTCGCGCAGTTGCTTCACCTGCTCGGCACTCAAACCGGTGTAGGAAAACATCCCGCGTTGCGCACCAATGTGCGCGAACCGCGCCGATAAGCCGTGGGGCGCCAACGCCTCCACCAGCCCGGAACGCAACTGCGCGATGCGCGAGCGCATGGCTTCGACTTCCGCGCTCCACTGCTGTTTCAGCTCGGCATCGCCGAGGATGGTCGCGACCACCGCCGCGCCATGGTCCGGCGGCGTCGACCACAGGTTACGGGCGATATTGGCCAATTGGCTGCGCACATCGGTCAGCTTCTCGGCGTCGGCCGCACACACGATCAGCGCGCCGACACGGTCGCGGTACAGGCCGAAGTTCTTCGAGCAGGAACTGGTGATCAGCACCTCTGGTAGCTCGGCGGCAAACAGCCGCACCGCCCAGGCATCCTGTTCCAGCCCATCGCCGAAGCCCTGGTAGGCGAAGTCGATCAGTGGCAGCAACCGGCGCTCGCGTACGATCTGCAGCACCTGGCGCCAGTCGTCATGGGACAGGTCGAAACCGGTCGGGTTATGGCAGCAGGCGTGCAGCAGCACTACGTCGCCGTGTGGCACGCTGGACAGGGTTGCCAACATCGCCGGCACGTCCAGGCGGTTGTCGGCACCGACGTACGGGTAATGGCTGACCTTGAGCCCGGCCTTGGCAAAGATGGTTTCGTGGATCGGCCAGGTCGGGTTGCTCAGCCACACGCCGCGCCCCGGCAGGCAGTGGGCGATGAAGTCGGCGCTCAGGCGCAGGGCACCGGTGCCGCCCGGGGTTTGGGTCGCGCCGGCGCGGCGTTCGCGGATGAGCGCGGAATCGGCGCCCAGCACCAGTTCGCTGATCAACCGGCCGAAGGCGGCATCGCCGTGGCCGCCGATGTAGGTCTTGGTGGTCTGGGTGTCGACCAGGCGTTGCTCTGCGCGCTTCACCGAGTGGGGAATCGGCGTCAGGCCCTGGTCGTCCTTATAGACGCCCACGCCGAGGTCGAACTTGTTCGGGTTGGGGTCCTGGGTATACAGGTCCATCAGGCCGAGGATCGGGTCGCCGGGTACGCGACCAATGGCATCGAAATGCATCATTTGCGGCCCTCGGCGCTCTTGGCCACTTCGTCGGTGCGTGCGGCCATGATGAAGTCGTTGCGGTGCAGGCCTTTGATGGAGTGGCTCCACCAGGTCACGGTGACCTTGCCCCATTCGGTGAGCAGGCCGGGGTGATGGCCTTCGGCTTCGGAGATTTCACCCATGGCGTTCGTGAAGGCCAGGGCGAATTTGAAGTTCTTGAACAGGAAAACCTTTTCCAGCTGCATCACGCCGTCGCGCACTTCGATGTTCCAGTCGGGGATCTGCTTGAGCAGCACTGGCAGTTCGTCGTCGCTGACTTGCGGGGCATCGGCACGGCAGGCTTCGCAGTGGGCTTGGTTCAAGGTGGTCATGTGGGGTGTCCTGAATTCGAGTGTTTGGAAACGGTCGTCAGTGGCGTCACCCTAAAGCAACGCGGGGCCAGGGAACAGACTCACCTGGCCTCAAAACCTAAGGTGTAGTGAAGGCTCACGCCGCTTTGGGCTTTGGCGGAAATTTTGGCGCGTGCAAGCCCAACTGCATGCCGCGCTCGACCATGCTCATGAGGTCTTCCTGGGCCACCTCAAACAGACGCTTGAGGTCGGGCAGGACGAAGTACAGCGGTTGCAGGATGTCGATGCGATAGGGCGTGCGCATGGCTTCCAGCGGGTCAAAGGCTTGATGCTCAGGCTCCGACGACAGGCTGTACACCGTCTCCTTGGGCGACGACAAAATACCGCCACCGTAGATGCGCAGGCCTTGCGGCGTGTTCACCAGGCCGAACTCAATGGTCATCCAGTACAGGCGCGCCAGGTACACCCGTTGCTCCTTGGTGGCCGCCAGGCCGAGCTTGCCGTAGGTGTGGGTGAATTCGGCGAACCAGGGATTGGTCAGTAGCGGGCAGTGGCCGAAGATCTCGTGGAAAATATCCGGCTCTTGCAGGTAGTCCAGTTCTTCGCGGCTACGAATAAAGGTCGCTACCGGAAACTGCTTGTTGGCGAGCAATTCAAAGAAGGTCTGGAAAGGGATCAGCGCCGGCACCCGAGCGACTTGCCAGCCGGTGGTTGCGGCGAGCACTCGATTGATTTCGCCCAACTGCGGGATGCGATCCAGGGGTAGGCCGAGCTTGTCGATGCCGTCCAGGTATTCCTGGCAGGCGCGGCCTTCGATCACCTTCAACTGGCGCGTGATCAGGGTGTTCCACACCGCATGTTCTTGCGGCGGGTAGTGGATAAAACCCTGCGCATCGGGCTCGCGGGCCACGTAGTGCGTCTGCTTCATACGGCTCTCCTGCTAGGCATTCGTTCTTGTTATGTCCTGCGATGACCTTATTGATACCCCCGGCCTGGTGGAGATGCCATCTACCTGCGAGGGGCGCTGTAGGAAAAATTACAGCTTCTTGTAAAGTATTCGTTACGATTGTGCGGTCGGTGGCGACGGCTGGCTGTGAAAACGCCGATGACTGTCACATAATCTTGACGACTATCTGCGCCCAGCGACAAAAAGACGCGGCGCCTACCCACCTTTCGGGCGTTTTCATGCGTATCAAAGTGCATTGTCAGAACCGCATCGGCATCCTGCGGGACATTCTCAACCTGCTGGTGGAATACGGCGTCAACGTCGCCAAGGGTGAGGTCGGCGGCGAGCATGGCAACGCCATCTACCTGTTCTGCCCGAACCTGGTGAACATGCAGTTCCAGGCGTTGCGCCCGCAGTTCGAAGCGATCGCCGGGGTGTTCGGCGTGAAACGGGTCGGGCTGATGCCCAGCGAACGGCGGCATATGGAACTCAATGCGCTGCTCGGCGCCCTGGAGTTCCCGGTGCTGTCGATCGACATGGGCGGTTCCATCGTCGCCGCCAACCGTGCGGCGGCGCAGTTGCTTGGGGTGCGGGTGGATGAGGTGCCAGGCATTCCGTTGTCGCGCTACGCCGAGGATTTCGATTTGCCGGCGTTGGTGCGCGCGAGTAAATCGCGGATCAATGGCTTGCGGGTCAAGGTCAAGGGCGACGTGTTTCTGGCGGATATCGCGCCGCTGCAATCCTCTGAACACGACGACAGCGAGGCCATGGCCGGCGCCGTGTTGACGCTGCACCGCGCCGACCGCGTGGGCGAGCGTATCTACAATGTGCGCAAGCAGGAGCTGCGCGGCTTCGACAGTATTTTCCAGAGTTCTAAAGTCATGGCCGCAGTGGTCCGTGAAGCCCGGCGCATGGCACCGCTGGATGCGCCGCTATTAATAGAAGGCGAAACCGGCACCGGCAAAGAGCTGCTTGCGCGTGCCTGCCACCTGGCCAGTCCGCGTGGGCAATCGCCGCTGATGGCGCTTAACTGCGCCGGTTTGCCCGAGTCGATGGCCGAGACCGAGTTGTTCGGTTATGGCCCGGGTGCGTTTGAAGGGGCGCGGGCCGAGGGCAAGCTGGGGCTGCTGGAGCTGACGGCGGGCGGTACGCTGTTTCTCGATGGTGTCGGGGAAATGAGCGCGCGGTTGCAGGCGAAATTGCTGCGCTTCCTGCAGGACGGTTGTTTCCGCCGCGTCGGCAGCGATGAGGAGGTGTACCTGGATGTGCGGGTAATCTGCGCGACCCAGGTGGACTTGTCCGAGCTGTGCGCCCGTGGCGAGTTTCGCCAGGACCTCTATCACCGCCTCAATGTGCTGTCGCTGCATATTCCGCCGTTGCGCGAATGCCTCGACGGCCTTGCGCCGCTGGTCGAGCATTTTCTCGATCAGGCCAGTCGGCAGATCGGCTGCCCGCTGCCCAGGTTGGCCCCCGCCGCGATGGAGCGCCTGAGCCACTACCGCTGGCCCGGCAACGTGCGCCAGTTGGAGAACGTGCTGTTCCAGGCGGTATCGCTGTGTGAGGGCGGAACGGTCAAGGCGGAACATATCCGCTTGCCGGACTATGGGGTGCGTCAGCCGCTTGGCGAATTTTCCCTGGAGGGCGGTTTGGACGAGATCGTCGGGCGCTTCGAGAAGGCGGTGCTGGAAAGCCTCTATGCCGGGCACCCGAGCAGCCGGCAATTGGGCAAGCGCCTGGGCGTGTCCCACACCACCATCGCCAATAAACTGCGCGATTACGCAATCCTCAAGACCGACAAATGACCGATGTGGGGCTTGCTCCCGATTGCGGCGGTTCAGTCACATATGCATCGACTGATAAGCCGCTATCGGGAGCAAGCCCCCTCCCACACAAGTTCCTTCCCTCCTGTGGGTCGGTGGCGTTGCCGTAAGCGGCATAAGTCCGCCGTTTTTTCGACTATCGTCTCAGCCTCGTTTTTCGCGCGTCCGCCGCAAACCCTTGCTCCGCCTGGGCTTTTCTCCATTTTTGAAAGTTGGTTCGCAAATTGCTTAAGCCTCATCAGTACAGCGGTGGGCGGCAAGCGTCCGTCAGAAAGAGGAAAGAGCGTGGACAAGTACCTTTATGTGGCAATGACCGGCGCCAGCCAGAATGCTCTGGCGCAGAAGGCCCATGCCAACAACCTGGCGAACATTTCCACCAACGGTTTCCAACGTGACCTGGAACAGGCGCGTTCGATGCCGGTGTTCGGTGACAGCTTTCCGGCGCGGGCCTTTGCCATGACCGAGCGTCCAGCCACCGACTTCAGCCCCGGCGCGATGATCGAGACCGGTCGTGACCTGGACGTCGCCGTCAACGGCGACGGCTGGATGGCGGTGCAAACCCCGGACGGCAGCGAGGCCTACGTGCGCAGCGCCAGCATGAACGTCGATGCGCTGGGCGTGCTGCGCGCCGGCAACGGCATGCCGATCATGGGCAACGGTGGCCCGATCGCCGTGCCGCCCCAGCAAAAAATCGAAGTGGGCTCCGACGGCACCATCAGCATCCGCGGCATGGGCGAAGGCCCACGGGTAATGGCTCAAGTGGACCGCATCAAGCTGGTCCAGCCTGACCCGAAGAACATGAATAAAGGCCTGGACGGCACCATCCACACCAAGGATGGCCAGCCAGCCCAGGCCGATGCAAAGGTGACGCTGACGTCGGGTTTCCTGCAGGCGAGCAACGTCAATGCCGTGGAGGAAATGACCGCGGTGCTGGCGCTTTCCAAGCAGTTCGAGCTGCACATCAAGATGATGAACAGCGCTAAAGAAGACGACCAGGCCATGACGCGCGTTATGGCGATGAGCTGATTGCGGTTTCACTGACTACTAATTTTGCGGCGCAGCGCCAACAAACAGGCGCACGAAGGAGAACACTATGCTTCCGGCTCTATGGGTTGCCAAAACAGGTTTGTCCGCCCAGGACACCAACCTGACCACCATTTCCAACAACTTGGCCAACGTATCGACCACGGGCTTCAAACGTGACCGTGCCGAGTTCCAGGACTTGCTCTACCAGATCAAACGCCAGCCAGGCGCCCAGTCGACCCAGGACAGCGAACTGCCGTCGGGCCTGCAACTGGGTACCGGTGTGCAGATCGTCGGCACCCAGAAGAACTTCAACGCCGGTAACCTGCAGCAAACCGGCCAGCCCTTGGACATGGCCATCAACGGCAAGGGTTTTTTCCAGATCCTGCAACCGGACGGGACCACTTCCTACACCCGTGACGGTACGTTCCACTTGGACTCCAACGGCCAGATCGTGACGGCCAACGGCTTCTCTCTGGAGCCGGCTATCGTCGTGCCCAACAACGCTCAGACCTTCACTGTGGGCAACGATGGCACTGTGTCCATCACCATTGCCGGCAATCCGGCGTCCCAAGTGATCGGCAACCTGCAAACCGCCGACTTCATCAACCCGGCCGGCCTGCAGGCCGTGGGTAACAACCTGTTCCTGGAAACCGCCTCCAGCGGTGCGCCGCAAATCGGCACGCCAGGCCTGAACGGCTTCGGCACCACGCTGCAAAGCACCCTGGAAACCTCCAACGTCAGCACCGTGGAAGAGATGGTCAACATGATCACCACTCAGCGTGCCTACGAGATGAACTCGAAGGTGATTTCCACCGCCGACCAGATGCTTTCGTTCGTAACGCAGAATCTGTAATCAAGTCTATGGGGCGTCCTTGAGGGCGCCTGCAGCACCGTGAGGTAAGGGTCATGAATCGCTATGTTTCCGTTCTGGCATTGAGTGGGATTGCCGTGCTTGCGGGCTGTGTCGCCCCGACGCCAAAACCCAATGACCCGTACTACGCGCCGGTGTTGCCACGCACGCCGCTGCCGGCGGCGGCCAACAATGGCTCGATCTACCAGGCCGGTTTCGAGCAGAACCTGTACAGCGACCGCAAGGCGTTCCGGGTCGGTGACATCATCACCATCACCCTCAACGAGAAGACCACGGCCAGCAAGAACGCCAACTCCCAGGTGGACAAGACCAGCAAGACCGGCATTGGCCTGACCTCGTTGTTTGGCGCCATACCGAACACCAACAACCCCCTGGGCAGTGGCGACTTGAGCCTGAGCGCCGGCTACAGCGGCGACCGTGCCACCAATGGCAAGAGCTCGGCAGGGCAGGGCAACAGCCTGACCGGTTCGATCACCGTGACCGTGGCCGACGTGCTGCCCAACGGCATCATCGCCGTGCGCGGCGAGAAGTGGATGACCCTCAACACCGGTGACGAACTGGTGCGCATTGCCGGCATGGTCCGCGCCGATGATATTTCCACTGACAACACGGTGCCGTCGACGCGCATTGCCGATGCACGCATCACCTACTCGGGTACGGGTTCGTTCGCTGATGCCAGTCAGCCGGGCTGGTTCGACCGTTTCTTCCTTAGCCCGCTGTTCCCTTTCTAGGTGGCCACTTTGAAATTCAAACAGCTGATGGCGGCGGCGCTCTTGCTTTCCTTAAGCGCTGTCGCCCAAGCCGAGCGCCTGAAAGACATCGCCAGCATTTCCGGCGTGCGTTCCAACCAGTTGATCGGCTATGGCCTGGTGGTGGGGCTCAACGGTACGGGTGACCAGACCACCCAGACCCCGTTCACCCTGCAGACCTTCAACAACATGCTCTCGCAGTTCGGCATCAAGGTGCCGGCGGGTTCGGGCAACGTGCAGCTCAAAAACGTCGCCGCCGTGTCCATCAGTGCCGACTTGCCGGCGTTTTCCAAGCCGGGCCAGGTGGTGGACATCACCGTGTCGTCCATCGGTAACTCCAAAAGCCTGCGCGGCGGCACTTTGCTGATGACGCCCCTCAAGGGTATCGACGGCAACGTCTACGCCATCGCCCAGGGCAATCTGGTGGTCGGCGGGTTTGACGCCGAAGGTCGCGACGGCTCGAAGATCACCGTCAACGTGCCGTCGGCCGGCCGTATTCCCGGTGGTGCCACGGTGGAGCGCACGGTGCCGAGCGGTTTCAACCAGGGCAACAGCCTGACCCTGAACCTCAACCGCTCCGACTTCACCACCGCCAAGCGCGTGGTCGACAAGATCAATGACATGCTCGGCCCTGGCGTGGCCCAGGCCATCGACGGCGGCTCGATCCGCGTGACGGCGCCACTGGACCCAAGCCAGCGCGTCGACTACTTGTCGATCCTGGAAAACCTTGAGGTCGACCCGGGCCAGGCCGTGGCCAAGGTCATCATCAACTCGCGCACCGGTACCATCGTGATCGGCCAGAACGTCAAGGTCTCGCCGGCCGCCGTGACCCACGGCAGCCTGACCGTGACCATCACCGAAGACCCGATCGTCAGCCAGCCGGGGCCGTTGTCCAATGGCCAGACGGCGGTGGTTCCCCGTTCGCGCGTGAATGCCCAGCAGGAAGCCAAGCCGATGTTCAAATTCGGCCCTGGCACTACCCTGGATGAGATCGTGCGTGCGGTGAACCAGGTGGGGGCGGCGCCAGGCGATTTGATGGCGATCCTTGAAGCGTTGAAGCAGGCCGGCGCGTTGCAAGCCGACCTGATCGTGATTTAAGGCCATGGCTATGGACATGCGCAACAGTGGCCTGACCAGCACGGCGGATTCGGGTTCGTATTCTGACTTGAACCGCCTGAACCAGTTGAAGGTTGGCGACAAGAACAGCGAAGGCAACATGCGCAAGGTGGCGCAGGAGTTCGAGTCGCTGTTCTTGAGCGAGATGCTCAAGTCCATGCGCTCGGCCACCGAGGCCCTGGGCAAGGACAACCCGCTGAACACGCCGGCGGCCAAGCAGTACCAGGAAATGTACGACCAGCAACTGGCGGTCTCGATGTCTCGCGAAGGCGGCGGCATCGGCCTGGCTGACGTGCTGATGCGCCAGATGGCGAAGAACAAACCGGTGGACGCTCAGGCGGCCACCTTGCAAGGCCCGGCGGCCGCCGAGCCGGTGAAGAAAGCCGATGTGCCGACGCAGATTGCCGCCGGCACCCAGGCCGAAGGCCCGCTGGGTCGCTCCAATGGCCAGCGCCCACTCTGGGCTTACCGCGTGGCGGCCCCCGAAGGCGCGAGTGCGCACGCCAACGATATGGCGTTGATGAACCAGCGTCGCCTCGCCTTGCCCAGCAAGCTGACCGACCGTCTGCTGACCGGCATCGTGCCGAGCACCGATGCCACGACGCTGGCCAAGGCCGCGCCGCTGCGTAACAGCGCCGCGGCCGACAATGTGGTCAACAGCAGCGCTCGCACGTTTGCCGTGCCGAGCGGCCGCATGCAGGTCTACGGCCGCGCCGTGGCCCAGCCCCCCTTGGCGCCGGCGAAGAAGGCCTTCGGCTCCCAGGACGAATTTGTCGCCACCATGTTGCCGATGGCCAAGGCGGCTGCCGCGCGTATCGGTGTCGACCCCAAATACCTGGTGGCCCAGGCCGCCCTGGAAACCGGTTGGGGTAAATCGGTGATGCGTGCCGAGGATGGCAGCAGCAGCCACAACCTGTTCGGGATCAAGGCTGGCCAGAGCTGGCAGGGTGGCCAGGCCCGCGCGATCACCAGCGAGTTCCGTGACGGTACGATGGTCAAGGAAACCGCGCAATTCCGTTCCTACGATTCGTACCAGGACAGCTTCCACGACCTGGTCACGCTGCTGCAAAGCAATGATCGCTATAAAGAAGTCGTGAAGTCAGCCGACAACCCGGAACAGTTTGTACGCGAGTTGCAAAAAGCCGGGTATGCAACCGACCCGGACTACGCCAGCAAGATTTCGCAGATCGCAAAAACGATGAACAGTTACCAGAACTACGCTGTCGCGGGCGCGACCACTCATTTATAAGGTCTGAACCATGAGTTTGCTCAATATCGGGATGTCGGGGCTCAACGCCGCTCAAGGATCGTTGTCTGTCCTGAGTAACAACATTGCCAACGCCAATACCGCGGGCTATTCGCGTCAGCAGACCACTCAGAGCGCGAACGCGTCGAACCAGTACGGCGGCGTGTTCATTGGCAGCGGCACGACGCTGGCCGATGTGCGCCGGGTGTACAACGAGTACCTGGACACGGCTTACCAGAACAGCACCTCGCTCAACAGCGATGCGGCGGCGTATCTGGACCAGGTCAGCGCCGTCGACAAGACCCTGTCGGATAAGACCACCGGCATGTCGGCTGTACTCAGTTCGTTTTTCGCCGCCGTGCAGACCGCGTCGGCCACGCCGAGCGACACGTCGGCTCGCCAGATCCTGCTCACCAGCGCCCAGACGTTGAGTAACCGGTTCAATGCGATCTCCACGCAGTTGAGCCAGCAGAAAGAAACCATCAACAGCCAGTTGACCTCCATGAGCGATCAGGTCAACCAACTGACCTCGTCGATTGCATCCCTCAACAAGCAGATTGCCCAGGTGCAGGGTTCCACCAACACCACCCCGGCCAACCTGCTGGACTCGCGTGCCGAAGCCGTGCGCTCGCTCAACGAGTTGATCGGTGTGACCGCCGTCAAGAAAAACGGCGTGTTCAGCGTCAGCACCGGTACCGGTCAATCCCTGGTGCTGGGTGATCAGTCCAACACTATTTCCGCTGTGCCGAGCAAGGCCGACACCAGCCAGTACACCATCCAGATCAACATGCCCGGCAACACCGCGGTGGACATCGGCAATGTGGTCAGCGGTGGCAGCATCGGTGGGCTGTTGCGTTATCGCAGCGATGTATTGACGCCGGCGATCAACGATTTGGGGCGCATTGCCATTGTCACCGCCGACACGATCAACAGTCAGTTGGGTCAGGGTATCGACCTGAACGGCGAGTTCGGTGCCTCGATGTTCAAGGACATCAACAGTGCAGCTTCCGTCGCGCTGCGCAGCGTGGCCGCACAGGGCAACCAGGGCACCGGCAGCCTGGGAGTGACGATCGAGGACAGCAGCCAACTGACCAACTTCGATTACAAGGTGACCTTCAGCGACGCCACCGACCCGAGCAAAGTGACCGTGCTGCGTTCCGACGGTAAGGCCATGGGCACCTTCGACATCACGGCCACGCCGCCGTCGGTGATCGACGGTTTCAGCCTGGCCCTCACTGGCGGCCCGATGCAGGCGGGGGACAGCTTCAAGGTCAGCCCGACCGCCAACGGCGCCAAAGAGATCGGCACCGTGCTCACTGACCCGAGCAAGGTCGCCTTCGCCGCGCCATTGCAGGGCGAAGCCGGCAAGACCAATCAGGGGACCGGTACGTTCACGCCGCCGACCTTGACGGTGCCCATCGATATCCAGGGCGGCGCCGACACCGCCCAACTGCGTGCCGGGATTCAGAACTCCTTGCCGGTGAAAATGGTGTTTGGCGCGCCAGCGGCCGATGGTACCCAGACCTACACCCTCAATAATGCCAAGGGTGAGTCGCTCGGTTCTGGCAGCATCATCCCGGGGCAGGACAACAAGATCACCATCAATGTGCCGATGCGCGATGCCAGCGGTGCGCTGGTGGTTCCGGCCAAGAGCTTCAGCTTCGACACCACGGTGGCGGGTTCGCCATCCGATGGCGACAGCACCTCGTTTTCGTTCAATGCCACCGGCGTGTCCGACAACCGTAACGCCCAGCAACTGCTGAGCCTGCAGACCAAGGCAACCGTGGGCGTGGCTTCAGACGGCACGGGCGGCACCAGCCTGGTCGGGGCCAACAGCAAGCTGGTCTCGACCGTCGGCGCCAAGGCCGCTGCGGCCACGACCGACACCACGGCCACCAACGCGCTGTTGACGGCCAACAAGAACGCGCGCAACTCGGTGTCCCAGGTCAATCTGGATGAAGAGGCGGGCGACATGATCAAGTTCCAGCAGTACTACACCGCGTCGTCGCAGATCATCAAGGCTGCGCAAGAAACCTTCAGTACGCTGATCAATAGTCTTTAAGGGAGTCTGGGCCGATGCGCATTTCTACACAGCAATATTTCGACACCAGCTCCAGCAAGTATCAGAGCAACTATTCCAGCGTGGTACAGGCCCAGCAGCAGGCCAGTTCCGGTGTGCGTGTACAGACCGCCGCCGATGATCCTGTGGCCGCACAGCGTTTGCTGATGCTGCAACAGCAGAAAGACATGCTGTCCCAGTACAGTGGCAACATCACCAGCCTGAAAAGCTCGCTGACCAACGAAGAAAGCATTCTGCAATCGATCAGTGCGGCGGTGCAGGCCGGCAGTCAGTTGGCGTTGCGCGCCGGTGGTGTGACCAGCGATGCCGACCGCAAGTCCATCGCGGTCGAGGTCGGCGCTCTTGAGGAGCAATTAATGGGGCTGCTCAACAGCAAGGATGCGGCAGGCAACTATTTGTTCTCCGGCTCCAAGACCCAGACGCCACCGTATTCGCGCAACAGCGATGGCACTTACAGCTACCAGGGTGACGAAAATGCCCTGAGCCTGCAGGTGTCCGAAACACTGAACGTCAGTGCCGGCGATACGGCCAAGAGCATCCTGGAAGGTGCGGTCAACACCAGCCGTACCCAGTCGACCTATATCGCGCCGACAGTTGCGCCTGTGCCGCCTGCGATCTCTCCACCGCTGGTCGATGACAACAAGGTCGCCGTCTCGGCCGGCCTCGTGACCTCGGGCACCGATTACACCAAGCAGTTTTCCGATGGCCAGCCGTACAAGCTGACCTTCACCAGCAGCACCCAGTACGTCGTGACGGATAAAAACAACAACGACATCACCTCGGAAATTGCAGGTAACGGGACGTTCGATTCCACCAAGGAGGGCAGCGCCAGCGTCAACCTGCGCGGGGTCAAGTTCGATATCACGGTCGACCTCACCAACACCGCCACCGGGCCTGACGCCGATGCGCTGGTCAAGGGGCGCGAGTTCAACCTGACCACCAAGCCGGACTCGTTCAATGTTTCCCGAACTGCGAGCAACACATCGACGGCGCAATTGACCAATGCTCAGGTCAGTAGCTCAGCCGACTATGTCAGCACCTTTCCGGGCAACAGCGGGATATTGATCAAGTTCGACGACACCGACCCGACGGCTTACAAGGTGTACGCCCAGCCGTATACCGCCAATAGCAAGCCGATTGTCGACAATGGCGTGATCGACAGCAGCACCACGCCGAACACGATCACCGCAGCGGGGGTTACTTTTGAACTGAGTGGCACTCCGCAAGTCGGCGATCAGTTTTCGGTTGGCAACACGACCCAGAAAACCCAGAACGCCCTCGACACCTTGAGTCAACTGCGCCAAGCCCTGGAGCAGCCGGCCGACGGTATTCCGGGCGCACGGGGCAAGCTTCAGGACGCCCTGAACGCGGCAGTCAGCAACCTCACCAACTCGCTGACCCAGGTCGACAATGTACGTGGCTCCATCGGTGCGCGGCAGAACGCTCTGGAAGTGCAGGAGAGCGAAAACACCAGTGTCGGTCTGGCCAACACCAGCACCATGAGCGCCCTGGCAAACATCGACATGGGCGAGGCGGCGATCAACCTGACCTTGCAGCAAACCATGCTGGAAGCCTCACAGTTGGCGTTCGTGAAAGTCTCGCAGTTGAGCCTGTTCAACAAGATGTAAGCGGCCTGGTGTCAAGCGGCCCATCCTGGAAACAGGCTGGGCCGTTGTCGTTTCTGGGGCTTAATTGTTTGAAGGTTTTGCACAAAGCACACAAAATTAGGTGACCTGTGAGTCATAAAGCGCATCTTCACTGTATCGTGTGAAAAGGATAAGTCGTCACAGGGTCCTTGCGGGGCGGCTTTCAGCGAGATTTTTATGGGGTTATCCCCTTTATTGTCAGCACCCCGGGCGTTGTCCGCAGGGTGTTCTCCAGCTATTTAGTATTGGGAAGCCACAATGATTGGCATAAAAAGCATCGCCAGTTACGTGCCGGCAGACGGGATCGATAACTACGCCCAGGGTGCCAAATTCGCCAAGGATGAAGAATTCATCATTGGCAAGATCGGTTCGGCGTTCCTGCCGCGCAAGGAAGCCGCGCAGGAAACTTCCGATTTGTGTGTCGAGGCGGTCAACGCTTTGTTTGCCAACAACCCGGACTTGAAGCGCGAATCCATCGACGCGCTGATCGTCGTCACCCAGAACGGCGATGAAGAGGGTTTGCCCCACACCGCCGCGATCGTCCAGGACAAACTGGGTCTGCCTACCCATGTGGCGGCGTTCGATATTTCGCTGGGTTGCTCCGGTTACGTCTACGGCATCTACGCGATGAAGGGCTTCATGGAAGCCACCGGCCTGAAGAACGGTCTGCTGGTCACCGCCGACCCGTATTCAAAGATCGTCGATCCGGAAGACCGCAACACCACTATGCTGTTCGGCGACGCCGCCACAGCCACCTGGATGGGTGAGGACGCATCGTGGTTGCTGGGTAAATCCAAGTTTGGCACCGATGGTTCCGGCGCGCCGCACCTGAAGGTCAGCAACGGTGTGTTCTTTATGAACGGTCGTCAGGTGTTCAACTTCGCCTTGCTCAAGGTGCCGGCGCATTTGCACGAACTGCTCAATGAGTCGGATCTCAACGCCGACGATATCGACGCGTTTTGCATCCACCAGGGCAGTGCGGCGATTGTCGATGCCGTGGCCCGTCGTTTCGAAGACGCGCCGGTGGACAAGTTTCTCAAGGACATGGTCGAGACCGGCAACACCGTGTCGTCGAGCATTCCGTTGCTACTGGAAAAGCACGTGATGGGCACCGCCTGGACTCGTGTGGCCATCAGCGGCTTCGGTGTGGGGCTGTCTTGGGGATCGGCGATTCTCTATCGCCCGTGACGCTTCGATAGCCAGCAAAACAAAACGCCGATGATCGAACGATCACCGGCGTTTTGCATTGTGGAGAGCGGGCTTGCCCTCGCGTTGGACTGCGCGGCGACCTTCTGCCGCTCTCCCCAAAAAAACAAGCCTTTACGGTGCCGCAAACCCTTGAAATCCAAGGGGTGGCACGGCGCCATTAAAAAAATCAAAAAAAATCCTCAAGCAACCGGCGACCACGACGATAACTATTACGTAGGTTCTCAGGCCACACCCGGCGGTTGCCAGGGCCGGAAGCCGCAGTATCCATCCAACGAGGATTTCGTCATGGCTTTAACAGTAAACACCAACATTGCTTCGATCACTACTCAGGGCAACCTGAACAAAGCCGGCGGCGCCCTGGCCACTTCCATGCAGCGCCTGTCTTCCGGCCTGCGTATCAACAGCGCTAAAGACGACGCTGCTGGCCTGCAGATCGCCAACCGCCTGACCAGCCAAATCAACGGCCTGGGCCAAGCAGTCAAGAACGTGAACGACGGTATCTCCATCGCTCAGACCGCTGAAGGCGCGATGCAGGCTTCGACCGACATCCTGCAAAAAATGCGTACCCTGGCTCTGTCTTCCGCTACCGGTTCCCTCAGCGCTGACGACCGTAAGTCGAACAACGACGAATACCAGGCTCTGACTTCGGAATTGACCCGTATCTCGCAAACCACTACTTTCGGTGGCCAGAAGCTGCTGGACGGTTCGTACGGTACCAAAGCTATCCAGGTTGGCGCCAACGCCAACGAAACCATCAACCTGAGCTTGGAAAACGTTGCAGCCAATAAAATCGGCTCGCAGCAAATCAAGAGCACTGCTGTAACTCCAGCTGCCTTGGGTCTTGCTGCGGGTGACATCACTGTTACCGGTAACGGTCAGACCAAAAGCGTTTCTTACGCAGCTGGTGCTTCGGCCAAGGATATCGCCAGCCAGCTGAACGGCGCCGTAGGTGGTCTGACTGCTACCGCAAGCACCGAAGTGAAGTTCTCGGTTGCTGCCGCTGCTGCGACCACTCCAGCCAACTTCTCCCTGGCTGTAGGTGGCGGTTCCGCCGTCAAGTTTGTTGGTGTGACTGACACCGCCAGCCTGGCTGACCAACTGAAGTCCAACTCCGCGAAGCTGGGCATCAGCGTCAACTACGACGAAGTCAACAACACCCTGGAAGTGAAATCCGACTCGGGTGAAAACCTGGTGTTCTCCGGTACTGACGCCGGTGCACAAGCTGCGATCGGTGTTGACGTTAAAGATGGTGCTGGCGCCTATGCTGGCAGCGCAACCAGCATCGCTGACACCATGGTTGTTACCGGTCAGATCTCCCTGGACTCCGCCAAGGGCTACTCCCTGGGTGCTGGTACCGCTGACGGTGTTACTCAACTGTTTGGCGCTGCATCGGTATCGTCGAAGAAAACCGCTATCTCCGACACTGACGTCACCGACGCGACCAACGCCCAAAACGCGCTGGCTGTCATCGACAAGGCCATCGGTACCATCGACGGCGTTCGTTCGGGCCTGGGTGCTACCCAGAACCGTCTGACTACCACTGCAGACAACCTGCAGAACATTCAGAAGAACTCCACCGCTGCACGTTCCACCGTTCAGGACGTCGACTTCGCTTCCGAAACCGCCGAACTGACCAAGCAACAAACCCTGCAGTCGGCTTCCACTGCGATCCTGTCGCAGGCTAACCAACTGCCATCCGCTGTACTGAAACTGCTTCAGTAATCAGCGCGCTTGGTAACTAACGGAAGGGCGCGTTTACGTGCCCTTCCGTTTTTCGGTTTCGAGGAGATTGGACATGGACCTGAGTGTAAAGCTGAACCAGTCTTATCCGCCGGTTGCACCTCAAAGCGCACCTGCTCAAGTGGCGACCGACAAAAGCGCCACCAAAGTCCAGGAAACCCCGGCCATAGGCAAGCAGCCTGAGCGTGCGGACCTGGAAAAAGCGGTAACCGATATTCGCGAATTCGTACAAGCTGCCCAGCGCAGCCTGGATTTTTCCATTGATGACTCCACCCATCGCGTGGTGGTCAAGGTCATCAATACCGACAATGGTGAAGTGATTCGCCAGATTCCGTCGGAAACGGCATTGAAACTGGCTCAGAGCCTATCCAGCGCAAGTCACGTATTGTTTGACGACAAGGCCTGAGCTGGCATGAAACTTGTTGCTGTCATGACTTGAAGCGTAACCAGTCAAGATAACGGCAGCCACCGAACAGGAGATAGATGATGGCGGGTTCAACGGTAAGTGGTATCGGTTCAAACATCGATACGCAATCGATCGTGACATCCTTGGTCAACGCCGAGAAGGTGCCCAAGCAAACGCAGATCAATACCGCGTCCCAGAAGGCGACCACCACGCTGTCTTCGATCGGCAAGATTCAGGCGGCGCTGGATGCCTTTCGCGGCGCGCTGGACAGTATGTCCGCAGACAGCAGTTTCACCGGTCTCACCGGTTCGTCTTCGGATGAAAAAGTCGCCACCATGACCGCCAGTAACACGGCTTCCAATGGCAGCTTCCGTCTGGTGGTCAACCAATTGGCCCAACCGTCGAAGTTATCGAGCGCAACGTTCGCGGGTGGCACGTCGACCGTGGTGAATACCACGGACAAGCCCACCACGCTGACCATCAGTCAGTCCGGCAAGAACTACGATGTAAGCATTCCTTCCGGCGCGACGCTGCAGCAGGTGCGTGATTCGATCAACACGCAGTTTTCAACCTCCGGGCTCAGCGCCAACATCCTGACCGACTCCAATGGCTCGCGTTTGATTCTGACGTCCACCACGATGGGCGTAGGCTCCGACTTGACGCTATCGGGTACGTCCGGGCTGGATGTCGGCGCCACGGTGGTCGACACGCCTCAGGATGCGAAATACAGCATCGACGGTATTGCTGCGGTCTCCAAGTCCAACACGATTACCGGCGCCCTCAGTGGTGTAGATATCAAGCTGGTATCGGTCTCGGCGCTCAAGACGGCTGGCGATACCAGCACCAACCCCGAGAGAAGCGCCACGCTCATTACGGTCAGTACCAACAACACCGCGCTCAAGTCGGGCGTGAAGGGGTTTGTCGACACCTACAACGCCTTGATCACTGCGATGAACGCCGAGACAAAGGTAACGACCAACGCTGACGGCTCCATCACTGCGGCGGCACTGACCAGTGACTCGACTATGCGTTCGCTGCAAAGCGCGATCCGTAATGAGTTCAACGCCCTGTCGGGTACCGGCACATTCAAGTCCCTTGCTCAGTTTGGTGTCACCACCGACTCCTCCACCGGTCTGCTGTCGATCAATGACAAGAAGTGGGATGCCGCGGTCAAAACCAACTCGGCCGATATCAACAGCATGTTTACCGGTGACAAGGGCATATTGGCGCGCATGAAAAACGCCACTGATGATTACGCCAAGGCGAGCACCGGTATTCTGGCGACGCGTTCCACCACGCTGTCCGACACGTTGAAGGACCTGACCAAGCAACAGTCTTCCCTGGATGAGCGCATGACTCTGCTCACCAATAGCCTGTCGGCCAAATACAACGCCATGGATACTCTGGTCGCTCAATTGCGCCAGCAAAGCACCAGTGTCATGACCACGCTCAATGCGTTGAACAACGTCAAGTCCGATAGTTGATCCCTATGTGATAGAAAGGGCCAGGCAACCTGCCTGGCTTTTTTATCGCGGGATGACTGGGGCTAAAGCTTTTTGCGACCCAGTCGACATATTGGTTACTGAAATCCTTTTTGCTGTCGCCTGTCACGAGGTAGAAACATGAATCCCATGAGAGCCCTTCGCCAATATCAGAAGGTCAATTCCCATGCTCAGATCTCCGAAGCCAGCCCACATCGTCTGGTGCAGATGCTGATGGAGGGCGGGCTTGACCGTATGGCCCAAGCCAAGGGCGCACTGGCGCGTGGCGACATCGCCCAGAAGGGCTTGATGCTCGGCAAGGCCATCGACATCGTGATCGGCTTGCGTGACGGCCTGGATGCGCAAAAGAGCGATAACCCGGCTTATGTCCAGCAGTTGGAAAGCCTGTATGCATACATGACCAACCGTCTGATGGAAGCGAACCTGCACAACGATGCCGACATGATCGACGAAGTCGCTCGTTTGCTGATTACCGTGAAAGAAGGCTGGGATGCTATCGCCGCGCCACAAGCTGTCACCGAATAAGGCGCAGCAGAGAAGGGCCTGACGGCCCTGAGGAATATGTCATGAGCCATGCACTGCAACGCATTGATGAAACCCGTGAGGCGCTGATGGGCGCGTTGGCAGACCGTAACTGGGATGCCATTGGCGAACTCGATATGGGCTGTCGCGACGTGATCGAGCAGGTGCTCAATGAGGCGCCGGTGGATGAAGATGCGTTGCGTGAAAAGTTGGAGAGCCTGCTGGTGGTTTATCAGCAATTGCTCGAAGTGACGACGGGCGAGCGCCAGGCGATTTTCGAAGAGATGTCGCAGATCAACCAAGCGAAAAGTGCGTCAAAGGTTTACCATCTGTTCGGTTGAACGGGCGCAGTTAATCCGACCGGCGCGTCATATATTTGACTGTGCCAGCATTTTTGACTTAACTAGTGCTGTTTTCAGATTTCAGACGTCTATAGAGTAAGAAGTCCTACAGCCGTCTCGATCGCCCTCGCTCTGGGGCAGGAAGTTTTACTAGGGAAGTTGCTATTGCATGTGGCGTGAAACCAAAATTCTGCTGATTGATGACGATAGCGTCCGCCGCCGCGATTTAGCGGTGATTTTGAATTTTCTCGGCGAAGAAAATCTGCCCTGCGGCAGCCATGATTGGCAGCAGGCGGTCAGCTCGTTGTCATCGAGCCGTGAAGTCATTTGTGTGCTGATCGGGACGGTAAACGCTCCTGGTGCAGTTCTGGGCTTGTTAAAGACACTGTCTACCTGGGATGAGTTCCTTCCTGTTTTGCTGATGGGCGATATTTCTTCGCTCGATCTGCCGGAAGACCAGCGCCGTCGCGTGCTTTCCACCCTGGAAATGCCCCCCAGCTACAGCAAATTGCTCGACTCCCTGCACCGTGCCCAGGTCTATCGCGAGATGTACGACCAGGCCCGCGAGCGCGGCCGTCACCGCGAACCCAATCTGTTCCGCAGCCTGGTCGGCACCAGCCGCGCCATCCAGCACGTGCGCCAGATGATGCAGCAAGTGGCCGATACCGACGCCAGCGTGCTGATCCTCGGCGAATCGGGTACCGGTAAGGAAGTGGTTGCGCGCAACTTGCATTACCACTCCAAGCGTCGCGACGGGCCATTTGTGCCGGTCAACTGCGGGGCGATCCCGGCAGAACTGCTGGAAAGCGAACTGTTCGGTCACGAGAAGGGCGCCTTTACCGGGGCGATCACCAGCCGTGCCGGGCGTTTCGAACTGGCCAACGGCGGCACCCTGTTCCTCGACGAAATCGGCGACATGCCGCTGCCGATGCAGGTCAAGCTGTTGCGCGTCCTGCAGGAGCGCACCTTCGAGCGCGTGGGCAGCAACAAGACCCAGAGCGTCGACGTGCGCATCATCGCCGCTACCCACAAAAACCTCGAGAGCATGATCGAGGTCGGCAGCTTCCGCGAAGACCTGTACTACCGCCTCAACGTATTCCCCATCGAGATGGCTCCGCTGCGTGAACGCGTGGAAGACATCCCGCTGCTGATGAACGAACTGATCTCGCGCATGGAGCACGAAAAGCGCGGCTCGATTCGCTTCAACTCGGCCGCGATCATGTCCCTGTGCCGTCACGGCTGGCCGGGCAACGTCCGCGAGCTGGCCAACCTGGTCGAGCGCATGGCGATCATGCACCCCTACGGCGTGATCGGTGTGGTCGAGTTGCCGAAGAAATTCCGCTACGTCGACGATGACGACGAGCAATTGGTGGACAGCCTGCGCAGCGATCTGGAAGAACGGGTGGCCATCAACGGCCATACCCCGGACTTCGGTTCCACCGCGATGCTGCCGCCCGAAGGTCTGGACTTGAAGGATTACCTCGGCAACCTCGAACAAGGCTTGATCCAACAAGCCCTGGACGACGCCAATGGCATCGTCGCCCGTGCCGCCGAGCGTCTGCGCATCCGCCGCACCACCCTGGTGGAGAAGATGCGCAAGTACGGTATGAGCCGTCGTGAAGGTGATGAACAGGCGGATGATTGACGCCTGTTTTCTAACTGACTGAAAAACAAGCCTATTTTTTTAGGCACGGGTATTGCTACAACCCTCGCAACGTTCCGTTTAACTGACGGTCAGCCAAGCGAGAGAGCATGATGCCCCACGCCGCCCAACTATCTCCGGTCCCTGATCTCCAGGGACCTGCCCCGACTGTAGAACAGATCAGCCGTAATGGCCTGGAACAGGCCTTTTCGTTGTTCAGTCAGATGTCGAGCCAATTGACCGACTCCTACAGCCTGCTGGAAGCCCGGGTGTCCGAGCTCAAGGGCGAGCTGGCCGTGGTCAGCGCCCAGCGCATGGAGGAGTTGGCCGAAAAAGAGCGTTTGGCCAACCGCCTGCAAAACCTGCTGTCGCTGCTGCCCGGTGGCGTGATCGTCATCGACGACCAGGGCCGCGTGCGCGAAGCCAACCCGGCCGCCTGCGACCTGCTTGGCCTGCCGCTGGAAGGCGAGCTGTGGCGCCATGTCATCAGCCGTTGCTTTGCGCCGCGTGAAGATGACGGTCACGAGATCTCCCTGAAAGACGGGCGCCGCTTGTCCATCGCCACCCGTTCCCTGGATGCGGAGCCTGGCCAGTTGGTGCTGCTCAACGACCTGACTGAAACCCGTCACCTGCAAGACCAGTTGGCGCGCCATGAGCGTTTGTCGTCCCTCGGGCGGATGGTCGCTTCTTTGGCGCATCAGATCCGCACCCCGTTGTCGGCTGCGCTGATTTACGCCAGTCATTTGACTGATGAGCAATTGCCTGCCGCCACCCAGCAACGATTCGCCGGTCGGCTCAAGGAGCGCCTGCACGAGTTGGAGCACCAGGTGCGCGACATGCTGGTGTTTGCCCGCGGCGAGTTGCCGATGACCGACCGCCTTACGCCGGCCGAGCTGATGCAGGCGCTGCAAGCCGCTGCGGCCACCCATATTCAGGACACCCAGGTGCGCTGGCAATGCGACAGTCGCCTCGGCGAGCTGCTGTGCAATCGCGACACCCTGGTGGGCGCACTGCTCAATCTGATCGAGAACGCCATCCAGGCCAGCGGCCCGGACGCGCGGCTCAAAGTGCACCTGTACAACCGCGAGCAAACCCTGCGCCTGTGCATCAGCGACAGCGGCAGCGGGATTGACCCTGCGGTGTTGCGTCGCCTGGGCGAGCCTTTTTTCACCACCAAGACCAATGGCACCGGCCTGGGCCTCACCGTGGTCAAGGCCGTGGCGCGCGCTCATCAGGGCGAGCTGCAGCTGCATTCCCGGTTGGGGCGCGGCACCTGTGCATTGATGACTTTGCCGCTGTTTTTGTGCGCGGCAGACACGGAGTAAGACGTAATGGCTATCAAGGTTCTGTTGGTGGAAGACGACCGCGCCCTGCGGGAAGCATTGGCTGACACGCTGCTGCTGGCGGGCCATGACTATCGGGCGGTCGGTTCTGCCGAGGACGCCTTGGAAGCCGTGGAGCAGGAGCCCTTCAGCCTGGTGGTCAGCGATGTGAACATGCCGGGCATGGACGGCCATCAGTTGCTCGGCCTGTTGCGTGCGCGTCAGCCGCAATTGCCGGTCTTGCTGATGACCGCCCACGGCGCCGTCGAGCGTGCGGTGGATGCCATGCGCCAGGGCGCGGCGGATTACCTGGTCAAGCCTTTCGAGCCCAAGGCGCTGATCGAGCTGGTGGCGCGGCATGCCCTGGGCGTGGTCCCGAGCGGGGAGAGCCAGGGCCCGATTGCCTTCGAGCCGGCCAGTGCCCAATTGCTGGAGTTGGCCGCTCGCGTGGCGCGCAGTGATTCCACCGTGTTGATTTCCGGTGAGTCCGGTACCGGCAAGGAGGTGCTGGCGCGCTATATCCACCAGCAGTCCACCCGTGCCGAGCAACCCTTTATCGCCATCAACTGCGCGGCGATCCCCGACAACATGCTCGAGGCCACCCTGTTCGGTCACGAAAAAGGCTCGTTCACCGGCGCCATCGCGGCCCAGGCCGGCAAGTTCGAGCAGGCCGACGGCGGCACTATTCTGCTCGATGAAATCTCGGAAATGCCCCTGGGCCTGCAGGCCAAATTGCTGCGTGTGCTGCAGGAGCGTGAAGTGGAGCGCGTGGGCGCACGCAAGCCGATCCAGCTGGATATTCGCGTGGTGGCCACCACCAACCGCGACCTGGCCGGCGAAGTCGCGGCGGGGCGCTTTCGTGAGGACCTGTTCTACCGGCTCTCGGTGTTCCCCCTGGCTTGGCGCCCGTTGCGCGAGCGTCCGGCGGATATCATTCCATTGGCCGAGCGCCTGCTTGGCAACCACGTCAAAAAAATGAAGCACGCCCAGGCGCGGCTGTCGGCCGAGGCGCAGGCCTGCCTGATCGGCTATCCGTGGCCCGGCAATGTCCGCGAATTGGACAACGCCATCCAGCGCGCGCTGATCCTGCAGCAGGGCGGGCTGATCCAGCCCCAGGATTTCTGCCTGGCCATGGGCAACGGTGCCGCGCCGTTGCCGACACTGGCGCCCGCGCCCGCGCCGGTGGCCGTCGAGGCGCAGGCCGCCGGGGCGCTGGGCGACGATCTGCGTCGCCGCGAATTCCAGATGATCATCGACACGCTGCGCGCCGAACGGGGCCGCCGCAAGGAAGCGGCCGAACGCCTGGGCATCAGCCCACGCACCCTGCGCTACAAATTGGCGCAGATGCGTGACGCGGGGATGGACGTGGAAGCGTATCTGTTTGCTACCTGACCGGTAACAAGGTCGACAAGGTTTGTCGCCTTTTCTTACGAGTTGATACAGAGCTGGCACCCTTGTTGCTACCTCCCCTAGTAATCGCTACGTAGTGTCAAAAAATTGCGAGTCGCCGGAGAGAGAAGGTCATGAGCCAGGGTATCGAGTTCAATCGGTTGATGTTGGATATGCGCTCCATGCAAATGGATGCCATGGCTCAACCGAAATCCGTCGCGCCAGCGCCGGAATTGGGCCAAAGCAATTTCGCCGACATGCTCGGCCAGGCCATCAACAAAGTCAGCGACACTCAGCAAGCCTCCAACCAACTGGCCAATGCGTTCGAGATCGGTAAAAGCGGCGTGGACCTCACCGATGTGATGGTCGCCTCGCAAAAGGCCAGCGTGTCGTTCCAGGCCCTGACCCAAGTGCGTAACAAGCTGGTTCAGGCCTATCAAGACATCATGCAGATGCCGGTTTAAGGGCGAGATTTAAGTCATGGCAGAAGCAGTCTCCGACAACCTACCCGCCAAGGCAGACGGCAAGCCGCCGCTGTTTGGCCTGTCGTTCCTGGAAAACCTCTCGGAAATGACCATGTTGCGTCAGGTGGGCCTGATGGTCGGCCTGGCTGCCAGCGTGGCGATTGGATTTGCCGTGGTGCTGTGGTCGCAGCAACCCGACTATCGGCCGCTGTACGGCAGCCTGGCGGGCATGGACTCCAAGCAGATCATGGAAACCCTCGCCGCCGCCGACATCGCCTACACCGTGGAGCCTAACTCCGGCGCGCTGTTGGTCAAGGCTGACGATGTCGCCCGTGCGCGCATGAAGCTCGCGGCAGCCGGTGTGACCCCGTCCGACAGCAACATCGGTTTTGAAATCCTCGACAAGGACCAGGGCCTGGGGACCAGCCAGTTCATGGAAGCCACCCGCTACCGTCGTGGCCTGGAAGGAGAACTGGCACGCACCATCTCCAGCTTGAACAACGTCAAGGGTGCCCGCGTGCACCTGGCCATTCCGAAAAGCTCGGTGTTCGTGCGCGACGAACGCAAGCCCAGCGCTTCGGTATTGGTGGAACTGTTTTCCGGCCGCTCCCTGGAGCCTGGCCAAGTGTTGGCGATCATCAATCTGGTGGCCACCAGCGTTCCCGAATTGAGCAAGTCGCAAATCACCGTGGTGGACCAGAAGGGCAACCTTCTGTCCGACCAGGCCGAGAACTCCTCGCTGACCCAGGCCGGCAAGCAGTTCGACTACAGCCGCCGCATGGAAAGCATGCTGACCCAGCGTGTCCACAACATCCTGCAACCGGTACTGGGCAACGATCGCTACAAGGCTGAAGTGTCCGCCGATGTGGATTTCAGTGCCGTCGAGTCGACCTCCGAGCAATTCAACCCGGACCAGCCGGCCCTGCGCAGCGAGCAGTCCACCAGTGAACAGCGCACTGCCAGCAACGGCCCGCAAGGTGTGCCGGGCGCCCTGAGCAACCAGCCGCCGGCCCCGGCCTCGGCGCCGCAAACCACCGGTGGCGCTGCCGCGACCGCGGGCGCCATCGCTCCTGGGCAGCCACTGTTGGACGCCAACGGCCAGCAGATCATGGACCCGGCCACCGGCCAGCCGATGCTCGCCCCTTACCCGGCGGACAAACGTAACCAGTCCACCAAGAACTTCGAACTCGACCGTTCCATCAGCCACACCAAGCAGCAGCAAGGCCGTATCAATCGCCTGTCGGTGTCGGTGGTGGTCGATGACCAGGTCAAGGTCAATGCGGCTGACGGCGCGGTGACCCGTGCCCCGTGGAGCGCCGACGAATTGGCGCGCTTCACTCGCCTGGTACAGGACGCGGTCGGTTTCGACGCCAGCCGTGGCGACAGCGTCAGCGTGATCAACATGCCGTTCTCCGCCGAGCGTGGGGAAGTGTTCGCCGAACCGGCGTTCTACTCGCAACCGTGGTTCTGGGACATCGTCAAGCAAGTGCTGGGTGTGTTGTTCATCCTGGTGCTGGTGTTCGGCGTGCTGCGTCCGGTGCTCAACAACATCACCGGCAATGGCAAGAAACAACTGGCCCTGGCCGGTGGCGACGTGGAGTTGGGTGGCATGGGCGGCCTGGACGGCGAACTGGCCAACGACCGCGTCAGCCTCGGCGGTCCGCAAAGCATCCTGTTGCCAAGCCCGAGCGAAGGCTATGACGCTCAGCTGAATGCAATCAAGAGTCTGGTGGCAGAAGACCCGGGCCGTGTGGCCCAGGTCGTGAAAGAGTGGATTAACGCAGATGAGTGATAATCGAGCCGCTGTTGCCAAACTCACCAAGGTCGACAAAGCCGCAGTCCTGCTGCTGTCGCTGGGTGAAACCGACGCCGCCCAAGTGCTGCGTCACATGGGTCCCAAAGAGGTTCAACGGGTCGGCGTGGCCATGGCGCAAATGCGCAATGTGCACCGTGAGCAAGTCGAACAGGTGATGAGCGAGTTCGTCGAGATCGTCGGCGACCAGACCAGCCTGGGCGTCGGCTCCGACAGTTACATCCGCAAGATGCTCACCTCGGCCCTGGGCGAAGACAAAGCCAACGGCCTGATCGACCGCATCCTGCTGGGCGGCAACACCAGCGGCCTGGACAGCCTCAAGTGGATGGAGCCGCGCGCCGTGGCCGACGTGATCCGTTTCGAGCACCCGCAGATCCAGGCCATCGTGGTGGCATACCTCGACCCCGACCAGGCTGGCGAAGTGCTCGGCCATTTCGACCATAAAGTGCGCCTGGACATCATCCTGCGCGTGTCGTCGCTGAACACCGTGCAACCAGCGGCCTTGAAAGAACTCAATACGATTCTCGAGAAGCAATTCTCCGGCAACTCGAACGCTTCGCGTACCACCCTGGGCGGTATCAAGCGCGCGGCCGACATCATGAACTTCCTCGACAGCTCGGTCGAAGGCCAGTTGATGGACTCGATCCGCGAGATCGACGACACCCTGTCCGGCCAGATCGAAGACCTTATGTTCGTGTTCAACAACCTCTCCGATGTCGACGACCGTGGCATCCAGGCGTTGCTGCGCGAAGTGTCCTCCGACGTGCTGGTGCTGGCCCTCA
The DNA here is from genome assembly GCF_046605395.1 of Pseudomonas sp. MPB23. NCBI lineage: Bacteria > Pseudomonadati > Pseudomonadota > Gammaproteobacteria > Pseudomonadales > Pseudomonadaceae > Pseudomonas > Pseudomonas sp. MPB23. The sequence goes on from NZ_CP176771.1 coordinate 2,805,947, forward strand.
AGGGGTCGGACGAAGGCGTCAAGGAAAAGATCTTCAAGAACATGTCCAAGCGTGCCTCCGAACTGTTGCGCGACGACCTGGAAGCCAAAGGCCCGGTGCGCGTCAGCGATGTGGAAACCGCGCAGAAAGAAATCCTCACCATTGCCCGCCGTATGGCCGAAGCCGGAGAAATCGTTCTCGGCGGGAAGGGCGGCGAAGAAATGATCTAAGGCGCCACTCATGTCGAACAAAGATGAGGCTCCCAGCGATCTGATTCGCGCACGGGATGTCGGCGGGTTCGACATCTGGTCGTTGCCCAGCTTCGACCCCCATGTGCCGGAGCCTGAGCCGGAACCCGTGGAAGAGCCACCGGCGGAAATGGAGGAAGTGCCGCTGGATGAAGTCCAGCCGCTGACCCTGGAAGAGTTGGAAAGCATTCGCCAGGAGGCCTACAACGAAGGCTTGGTGGCCGGTGAAAAAGACGGTTTTCGCAGCGCCACCCTCAAGGTGCGCCAGGAGGCCGAGGTCGCGCTCGGCGTCAAGCTGGCCAGTCTGGAGCGCTTGATGAAGGGCCTGTTCGAGCCGATCGCCGAGCAGGATTCGCAGATTGAAAAAGCCATGGTCGGGCTGGTCGAGCACATCGCCCGGCAGGTGATCCAGCGTGAACTGATGCTGGACTCCAGCCAGATCGAAAGCGTCATGCGCGAAGCCCTCAAGCTGCTGCCCCTGGGCGTCGGCAACGTGCGGCTGCACATCAATCCGCAGGATTTTGAACAGGTCAAAGCCCTGCGCGAGCGCCATGAAGAAACCTGGCGCATCGTCGAAGATGCCGAGTTGCAGCCCGGTGGTTGCCGCGTCGAGACCGAATTCAGCCGCATCGACGCCACGGTGGAAACCCGCATCAGCCAGATCATGGCCCAGTTGCTGGACCAACAGCACGAGCAGGCGCTGAATCCGGCCGAGCCGGACCTGAGCGTGGACCTGGACACCGCCGATGCGCCTTGATCGCACCAGTTTCGCCAAGCGCCTGGGCGGCTATGTCGAAGCCACCGAATTGCCCGGCCAGCCGATCCTCGAAGGGCGCCTGCTGCGCATGGTCGGCCTGACCCTCGAAGCCGAAGGTCTGCGCGCGGCCATGGGCAGTCGCTGCCTGGTGATCAACGACGACAGCTATCACCCGGTGCAGGTCGAAGCCGAAGTGATGGGCTTTTCCGGCAACAAGATTTTCCTCATGCCCGTCGGTAGCCTGGCCGGCATCGCCCCCGGCGCCCGCGTGGTGCCGCTGGCCGATACTGGTCGCCTGCCCATGGGTATGAGCATGCTCGGCCGCGTGCTCGACGGCGCCGGTCGTGCATTGGACGGCAAGGGCGGCATGAAGGCCGAAGACTGGGTGCCGATGGACGGCCCCACGATCAACCCGCTCAAGCGCAACCCCATCAGCCAGCCGCTGGACGTGGGCATTCGTTGCATCAACGGATTATTGACGGTCGGTCGCGGCCAGCGTCTGGGCCTGTTCGCCGGTACCGGCGTGGGTAAGTCGGTGTTGCTGGGCATGATGACCCGCTTTACCGAGGCCGACATCATCGTGGTGGGGCTGATCGGTGAACGGGGCCGCGAGGTCAAGGAGTTCATCGAGCACAGCCTGGGCGCTGAAGGTCTCAAGCGCTCGGTGGTGGTCGCGTCGCCCGCCGACGATGCGCCACTTATGCGCTTGCGCGCGGCCATGTATTGCACGCGCATCGCCGAATATTTTCGCGACAAGGGCAAGAACGTCCTGTTGCTGATGGATTCGCTCACGCGTTTCGCCCAGGCCCAGCGGGAAATCGCCCTGGCCATCGGCGAGCCGCCGGCCACCAAAGGCTATCCGCCGTCGGTGTTCGCCAAGCTGCCCAAGCTGGTGGAACGCGCCGGTAACGCCGAGGCCGGCGGTGGTTCGATCACCGCGTTCTACACCGTATTGTCCGAAGGCGACGACCAGCAGGACCCGATTGCCGACTCGGCGCGGGGCGTGCTCGATGGCCATATCGTGCTGTCGCGGCGTTTGGCGGAGGAGGGGCACTACCCGGCCATCGACATCGAAGCCTCCATCAGCCGGGTAATGCCGTCGGTGGTCACGCCCGAGCATTTGGCCCGTGCGCAACAGTTCAAGCAGCTGTGGTCGCGCTATCAACAGAGCCGCGACCTGATCAGCGTCGGCGCCTATGTCGCCGGTGGCGACCGTGAGACCGACCTGGCGATTGCCCTGCAACCGCAACTGGTGACCTACCTGCGCCAAGGTCTCAACGACAAGATCAGCATGGGTGAAAGCGAAGCGCACCTGGGCTCGATCTTCGCTCCCGCGCCGGGCGGTTAAGCCATGGCCAACAGCCGCGCCGCGCGCCTGGCCCCGGTGGTGGACATGGCCGAGAAAGCCGAAAAAACCGCCGTCCAGCGTCTGGGGTATTTCCAGGGCCAGGTGCGCCTGGCGGAAAGCAAACTGGGCGACCTGGAGCGCTTTCGTGGCGAGTACCAGCAGCAGTGGATCGAGCGGGGGACGAAGGGCGTGTCGGGCCAGTGGTTGATGGGCTACCAGGGCTTTCTCAACCAACTCGAAACCGCCGTCGGCCAGCAGCGCCAAAGCCTGGCCTGGCACCAGAACAACCTCGACAAGGCCCGTGAGAGCTGGCAGCAAGCCTTCGCCCGTGTCGAAGGCTTGCGCAAGCTGGTGCAGCGCTACATTGATGAGGCGCGGGCGATAGAGGACAAGCGCGAGCAGAAGCTGCTGGATGAGTTGTCTCAGCGGCTGCCGCGTCAAGGGCAATTCTAAATGTTGCCCAGGGCTCCATCACCTGCTACACCTTGTGTGTACTGTCCATGACAAGGAAGCCGTCGTATGTCAATTGAGTCAGAAGTATCCCAGGACGGGAAAACGTTGACGATCACCATCAAAGGCCGATTCGATTTCGGCAGTCACCAGACCTTTCGTGAAACCTACGAGCGTCACTACAAAAAATCCCAGGTGTATGTCGTCGATCTGAAAGACGCCACGTACATGGACAGCTCCGCCCTGGGCATGCTCTTGCTGCTCAGGGATCATGCCGGCGGTGAGCGGGCACAAGTCCAGGTGATCAACAGCAACAGTGACGTGCGCAAGATCCTCGCCATTTCCAACTTCGACAAACTGTTCGACATCAGTTGAGCGCCTTGGCCCCGGTCCTTGAGCCCCTGACGATCCTGATCGCCGAAGACAGCGCCGCCGACCTGCTGTTGCTGTCGACTATCGTGCGACGCCAGGGGCACCAGGTGCTCACCGCCAGCCACGGCGAGGAAGCGGTGCAGGTGTTCGCGCGCGCGCGTCCGCAACTGGTGTTGATGGATGCGCTGATGCCGGTGATGGACGGCTTTGAAGCGGCGCGACGGATCAAGCAGCTTGCCGGAGAGGCACTGGTCCCCATCATCTTTCTCACCTCCCTGCGCGAGAGCGAAGCCCTGGCCCAGTGCCTGGATGCCGGCGGTGACGATTTTTTGCCCAAGCCCTACAACCAGGTGATCCTCGCCGCGAAGATCAACGCCATGGACCGCCTGCGCCGCTTGCACGCCACGGTGTTGCAGCAGCGCGACCTGATCGCCAAGCACCATGACTACCTGTTGCATGAACAACGAGTGGCCAAGGCGGTGTTCGACAAGGTGGCCCATTCGGGCTGTATCAATGCCGCGCCGAACATCCGCTACTTGCAGTCGCCCTATGCGCTGTTCAACGGTGATTTGCTGCTGGCGGCCTATACGCCTTCCGGTGACATGCATGTGCTGCTCGGTGACTTCACCGGTCATGGGTTGCCGGCGGCGGTAGGCGCCATGCCGTTGGCCGAGGTGTTTTACGGCATGACCGCCAAGGGCTACGGGCTGGCGCAGATCCTTCGCGAGATGAATGCCAAGCTCAAGCGCATCCTGCCGGTGGACATGTTTTGCTGCGCGGCCTTGTTATGCCTGAGCGCACAGCGGCGAATGGTGGAGGTGTGGAACGGCGGCATGCCCGATGGTTATGTGCATGACGTCGCCAGCGGCAAGCGTACGCCGTTGCAGTCACGGCATTTGCCGTTGGGCGTACTGTCGGCGGACGCTTTTGATGATCGCACCGACGTCTGGCCCCTGGCGCTGGGCGACCGCGTGTTCCTGCTGTCCGATGGCGTGCTGGATACCTCCGATGCCAACGACCAACTGTTCGGTGCCGAGCGTTTGCAGCAGGTCTTCGCCGCCAACCGTGAGCCCGATCGATTGTTCGAGGAGCTCGAGCAGGCCCTGGCGGCGTTTCGGGGGGTGGCGCGCGATGACGTGAGCATGGTGGAAATCACCCTGCAACCCGGCCAGTCACTGCGCGCGACCGGACCGTTGCATGCCGACAGCGGCCAGTCGTGCCCGCTGGATTGGTCGGTGAGTTTCGAGTTCCGCGCCGAGACCCTCAAACGCTACAACCCCTTGCCGTACTTGCTGCAACTGCTGCTGGAGGTCCAGGGCCTGCGTGAGCAGAGCGGCGCGCTCTACAGCGTCATGGCCGAGTTGTACTCCAACGCCCTGGAGCACGGCGTGCTGGGTCTGGATTCGCAGCTCAAGCGCGATGCCCAGGGTTTTGCCGAATATTATCGTCAGCGCGGCGACCGGCTGGCGCAGTTGAGCAGCGGTTGCGTGCGGGTGCATGTGCAGGTGGTGCCCACCGAGGCGGGCGGCAAAATGACCCTGTGCCTGGAAGACAGCGGGGCCGGGTTCGACGTGGAGCAGGTGCTGGCCCGGCCACTGGATATCGACCGTCTGTCTGGTCGGGGCCTGAGCCTGGTGCGCCAGTTGAGCAGCGCGGTACGCTGGTCCGACGGCGGGCGGAGTGTCTGCGTAGAGTTTTCCTGGGGGGCTCTGGCATAATCCGCCGATTCTTGATCAAGGAGCGAGCAAGTGGTGGTTGATATTCATCTGGACCCGCAAGTGTTATCGGGTTTGCAGGAAGTCATGGAAGGCGAGTATCCCAAGTTGCTCGACACCTTCCTCGACGATTCGCAAAAACGTGTCGAAGCGCTGCGCATGGCGCGGGACGACGCCAAGGCGCTGGGGCGGATTGCCCACAGCTTCAAGGGCAGCAGCGGCAACCTTGGGGCGGTGCGGTTGGCGCAGTTGTGTCAGCGGCTGGAATCCGAGTCGGCCCAGGCCGCGGCGGACCTTGGGGCGCTGGTCGATCAGATCGACCATGAATTTACGCTGGTCAAGCCGCTGTACGAGTCGGAGCGCCAGCGCTTCAGTCTTTGAGTCGGTGCTGTCACGTCAGTCTCACTCAGATCGCTTTTTAACCGCCGCTGGCGATTGCCGCAAAACTTGGCCCGACTCTTGCTATATCTCCTGGTACTGCATCCCCGATCCCCATGCAGTGGAGACTTTTACCTATGCCCGTCGCCCCGAATTCGCTTCTTCAGGCTGCCCCCGCGGCCAAGCCTCAGGCGCCCGCCGCCAATCAACCGGCAGTGGCTGCGGACCCACGGGACAAGGGCCCTGGCTTCGCACAGGTGTTCGCCAGCCAGGGCGCCAAGCCCTCCGTCAAGGCCGACGACAACACGGCCAAGCCCGCGCGGGACAAGCCGACCGACGCCAGTGCCAAGCCCGCCGCCGGTAACGACAAGCCGTCCGCCGGTAGTAGCAAACCTTCCGCCAGTGCGCCAGCGGTTGCCGATAGCGGCAATACCTTGCCTGCCGACCCGCCGGCGAAAACCGATGACAGCGCCAGCCAGGGCGACCAAGCGCCGGCCGATCCGACGCTGGCGCAGCAGCCGCCGGTGGACCCGGTCGTTGATCCGGCGTTGATGGCCACGGTCACGCCGGTGGTCACGCCGGTGGAAACCCCGGCACCCGCTGCCGCCACCCAGGATGACAAAGCCCAGCCGGTGGCGGCTGCACCCATTGCCGCCACCGAGGCGGCCAAGCCGGCCTTCGACCCTGAAGCCGACCCACTGGATGCCATGCCGGCCGTGCGCCTGGCGATGGAGCAGGGCGGGCATGTGTCGGCCAGCAGCCAGGCACCGGCAAAAACCACTGCCGCGCCGACGCAGGACCAGCCGACCGCTGCCCAGAACTTCGCCGCCGGGATGGCCATTATGGTTGACCAGCAGGCTTCCAAGGACAGCAGCGATCCAGGTGGTGACAAGGCCTTCGGCGGGTTGATCGAAGGCGGCCTCAAGGACCTGAAGGATGCCAGTAGCGACACCCGCGTCGATGACTTCGCCAACCGCCTGGCCGCACTGACCCAGGCCGCTACACCGAAAACCGCGAACGCCCTGCCGCCGGTCGCGAACGCACCGCTGGCCATGCATCAGAGTGGCTGGACGGACGAGATCGTCAATCGGGTGATGTACCTGTCCAGCGGCAATCTCAAGTCGGCGGAAATCCAGCTGCAACCGGCCGAGCTCGGACGCCTGGATATCAAAGTCAACATGACGGCCGACCAGCAGGCCCAGGTCAACTTCATGAGCGCCCACCCGGTCGTGCGTGAAGCCCTGGAAAGCCAGTCCGGCCGGCTGCGAGAGATGTTTGCCCAGCAGGGCATGGGACAGGTGGACGTCAACGTCTCCGATCAGTCCCGTGGCCAGGAGCAGCAACAACAGCAGGCCCAGACCCGTGGCGTCAGTGGCAGCGGCGGGCGCAGTGACGGCGGCGACAGTGGCGGCCATGTCGACGTAGCTGAAGCCGTGGCGCCGGTGACCGCCACCGTGATCGGCTCCAGCGCCGTCGACTACTACGCCTGACCCCCTGTAGGAGCCGGCTTGCCGGCGATGAGGCCCTCGAGGACGCCATCGCCGGCAAGCCGGCTCTTGCGGTTGCAGACAACTCTGGCATAACACTTGCTCTTGCCTTTCCGTAGATCTATGAATCCCCGAATAGTGACGGATTATTGGCATGGCGAAGAGCGACGACGCAGCAGCAAACACTGGCAAAGGCAAAGGCAAGCTCAAGCTTATCCTGATGATAGTCGTGGGCCTGCTCCTGGCCATCGGCGCTTCGGTGGGCGGCACTTGGTACATCATGCACAGCGGTGCCAGCAAACCGGCCCCCGCGGCCGAAACCGCCACCAACGTCAAGCAACCGGCAATCTTCGAGCCGATGCTTCCGGCCTTTGTCGCCAACTTCAATCAGAACGGTCGTCAACGCTACCTGCAGGTGAGCATCACCTTGCTGGCGCGTAACCAGTCGGACCTGGATGCCCTCAAGGTGCATATGCCGGTGATCCGCAACAACCTGGTGATGCTGTTCTCCGGGCAGAGCTTCGACTCCCTGGCCACGCCGGTGGGCCAGGAAATGCTGCGCCAGAAGGTCACTGCCAGCGTGCAGGAAGTGGCCCAGAAAGAGCTCGGCAAAGTCGTGGTCGAGCAGGCGCTCTTCACTAACTTCGTATTGCAGTAGGATCACGACATGGCCGTGCAAGACCTGCTGTCCCAGGATGAAATCGACGCACTGCTGCATGGTGTCGACGATGGTTTGGTACAGACCGAATTGCCTGCCGAGCCCGGCAGCGTCAAAAGTTATGACCTCACCAGCCAGGATCGCATCGTCCGTGGACGCATGCCGACCCTGGAAATGATCAACGAGCGCTTCGCCCGCTATACCCGTATCAGCATGTTCAACATGCTGCGCCGTTCGGCGGACGTGGCGGTGGGCGGCGTGCAGGTGATGAAGTTCGGTGAATACGTGCACTCGCTGTACGTACCCACCAGCCTCAACCTGGTCAAGATCAAGCCGCTGCGCGGTACCGCGCTGTTCATCCTCGACGCCAAACTGGTGTTCAAACTGGTGGACAACTTCTTCGGCGGCGACGGCCGTCACGCCAAGATCGAAGGACGTGAATTCACCCCCACCGAATTGCGCGTGGTGCGCATGGTGCTGGAGCAGGCGTTCATCGATCTGAAGGAGGCCTGGCAGGCGATCATGCAAGTCAATTTCGAGTACATCAACTCGGAAGTGAACCCGGCGATGGCCAACATCGTCGGCCCCAGCGAAGCCGTTGTGGTGTCCACCTTCCACATCGAGCTCGATGGCGGCGGCGGCGACCTGCACGTGACCATGCCGTACTCGATGATCGAACCGGTGCGCGAGATGCTCGACGCCGGCTTCCAGTCCGATCTCGACGACCAGGACGAACGCTGGGTCAAGGCCCTGCGCGAAGACCTGTTGGACGTTGATGTTCCTTTGAGCGCCACCGTGGCGCGGCGCCAACTGCGCCTGCGCGATATTTTGCACATGCAGCCGGGGGACGTGATCCCTGTGGAGTTGCCGGACGAAATGATCATGCGCGCCAACGGCGTGCCATCGTTCAAGGTCAAGCTGGGGTCCCACAAGGGCAACCTGGCATTGCAGGTGGTCGAGCCGATCAACCGGCGCTGATCCACCCTCTCTTTTTATGAATGTTTGCTTCGCCGAGGACATGTAATGGCTACCGAACACGAAAACACTGCTGCCGACGACCAGGCCCTGGCTGACGAATGGGCGGCTGCCCTGGAAGAAACCGGCGATGTCGGCCAGGACGATATCGACGCGCTGCTGGCTGCCGATGCGGCCACTGCGCCGGTGGGCAGTCGCCTGCCGATGGAAGAATTCGGCAGTGTGCCGAAGAACCACGAACCGGTGAGCCTCGATGGGCCGAACCTGGACGTGATCCTCGATATTCCGGTGTCGATCTCCATGGAAGTGGGCAGCACCGACATCAACATCCGCAACCTGCTGCAACTCAACCAGGGTTCGGTGATCGAGCTGGACCGCCTGGCCGGCGAGCCTTTGGACGTATTGGTCAACGGCACGCTGATCGCCCATGGCGAAGTGGTCGTGGTCAACGAAAAGTTCGGTATCCGCCTGACAGACGTGATCAGCCCGAGCGAGCGCATCAGGAAGTTGCGCTGATATGAAGCGGCGGATGGTGGGACTGTTAGTCGCGCTGCCCTTGCACGCCCTGGCGGCGGAACCGGTGGCGCAGGCGGTGGCCGCCGCGCCGGTGGGCAGCAGTCTTGGCGGGCAATTGACTCAGTTGGTACTGGGCCTGTTGCTGGTGGTGGGCCTGATCTTCGTGCTCGCCTGGCTGATGCGCCGCGTGCAGCGCGTGGGACCGGGCAACGGCCAGGTCATCGAGATGATCGGTTCCCGTGCCTTGGGTACGCGTGATCGGCTGGTGCTGGTGCAGGTGGGTGAGGAACAGATTCTGCTGGGCATCACCCCCGGTCGCATCACCCCGCTGCATGTGCTCAAGACGCCCGTGAACGTCGCCCAGACCCAGACCGCTACGCCGGAATTCGCCCAGCGCCTGATGGAGTTGCTGGGCAAGGATCAGAAGGATAAGAAGTAATGCGCGTTTTATTGACGCTCATGCTGTTGCTCGCGGCGCCCATGGCATTTGCCGCCGACCCGTTGACGATCCCGGCCATTACGCTGGGTACCAACGCCGCCGGGGCCCAGGAGTATTCGGTCAGCCTGCAGATCCTGCTGATCATGACCGCGCTGAGTTTTATCCCGGCGTTCGTCATGCTGATGACCAGCTTCACGCGGATCATCATTGTGTTCTCGATCCTGCGCCAGGCCCTGGGCCTGCAGCAGACGCCGTCGAACCAGATCCTGACCGGCATGGCGCTGTTCCTGACCCTGTTTATCATGGCGCCGGTGTTCGACAAGGTGAACCAGCAAGCGCTGCAACCCTACCTCGCCGAGAAAATGACTGCCCAGGATGCGATCGACAAGGCCCAGGGCCCGATCAAGGACTTCATGCTGTCGCAGACCCGCTCCAGCGACCTCGAGCTGTTCGTGCGCCTGTCCAAGCGCACCGATATCGCCAGCCCGGACCAGGCACCGCTGACCATCCTGGTGCCGGCGTTCGTGACCTCGGAACTGAAGACTGCGTTCCAGATCGGCTTCATGATCTTTATCCCGTTCCTGATCATCGACCTGGTGGTGGCGAGCGTGCTGATGGCCATGGGGATGATGATGCTGTCGCCTCTGATCATCTCGTTGCCGTTCAAGATCATGCTGTTTGTACTCGTGGACGGCTGGGCGCTGATTATCGGCACCCTGGCCGGCAGCTTCGGAGGGGTATAGCGCCATGACGCCAGAAGTCGCCGTCGACCTGTTCCGTGAAGCGCTGTGGCTGACCACCATGATGGTGGCTGTGCTGGTGGTGCCGAGCCTGTTGGTGGGCCTGCTGGTGGCGATGTTCCAGGCCGCGACACAGATCAACGAACAAACCCTGAGCTTCCTGCCGCGCCTGCTGGTGATGCTGATTACGCTGATCGTCGCCGGCCCGTGGCTGGTGCAGACCTTCATGGAATACATCCTGCAGTTGTACGGCAGTATTCCGCATGTGATCGGCTGACCCGATGCAGTCTTTGCTGGCATTGACCGACACCCAGATCAGCACCTGGGTGGCTTCCTTCATCCTGCCGCTGTTTCGCGTGACGGCGGTGCTGATGAGCATGCCGGTGTTCGGCACGACCCTGGTGCCGCGGCGTGTGCGCCTGTACTTCGCGGTGGCGATCACGGTGGTGCTTGTCCCCGGCTTGCCGCCGATGCCGCCGGTCAATGCGCTGGACCTCAGTGCCTTGATGCTGATCGCCGAGCAGATCCTGATCGGCTCGCTGCTGGGCTTTTCCCTGCAACTGTTCTTCCAGGCCTTTGTGATCGCCGGGCAAATCATTTCGATCCAGATGGGCATGGGCTTCGCGTCCATGGTCGACCCCACCAACGGTGTGTCGGCGGCGGTGATCGGGCAGTTCCTGACCATGTTGGTGACCTTGCTGTTCCTGGCGATGAATGGCCACCTGGTGGTGTTCGAGGTGCTGACCGAAAGCTTCACCACCTTGCCGGTGGGCTCGGGCCTGGTGGTCAATCACTTCTGGGAATTGGTGGGGCGCCTCAGTTGGGTGCTCGGTGCCTCACTGTTGCTGGTGTTGCCGGCGATTACTGCCTTGCTGGTGGTTAACATCGCCTTTGGCGTCATGACTCGCGCGGCGCCCCAATTGAACATCTTCTCCATTGGTTTCCCCCTTACCCTGGTGTTGGGCATGGGGATTTTCTGGATCGGCCTGGCCGACATTCTCAATCAGTATCAACCGCTGGCGACTGACGCCCTGCAGTTCTTGCGTGATCTGGCACGGGCGCGCTGAGCCATGGCCGAGAGCGAGAGTGGTCAGGACAAAACAGAAGACCCCACGGAGAAACGTAAAAAGGACTCCAGGGAAAAGGGCGAGATCGCGCGCTCCAAGGAGCTCAACACCGTTGCCACCATGATGGCCGGCGCCGGCGCCCTGTTGATCTACGGCGGTGGCTTGGCGCTGGACCTCATGGAGCTGATGAAACTCAACTTCAGCTTGCCCCGCGAGGTGCTGCTCAGCCCCGGTGCCATGGGGCAGTACCTGCTGCACTCGGGGAAAATCGCGATCCTGGCGGTGCAGCCGATCCTGATCACCTTGCTCCTGGCGGCACTGATCGGCCCGGTCGCCCTGGGCGGCTGGCTGTTCGCCGCCGGTAGCATGGCGCCTAAATTCAGCCGCATGAACCCCGCCGCCGGACTCAAGCGTATGTTTTCGCCCAAGGCCCTGGTGGAGCTGCTCAAGGCTCTGGCCAAGTTCATCCTGATTTTATTCGTGGCGCTGATGGTGTTGTCGGCCGACATCGACGACCTGCTGCGCATCGCCCATGAGCCGGTGGAGTCGGCGATCATCCACAGCGTGCAGGTGGTGGGGTGGAGCGCTTTATGGATGGCGGCCGGGCTGATCATCATTGCGGCGGTGGATGCGCCGATCCAGCTGTGGGAAAGCCACAAGAAGCTGCTGATGACCAAGCAGGAAGTGCGCGACGAGCACAAGGACCAGGAAGGCCGGCCCGAGGTCAAGCAGCGTATTCGTCAGCTGCAGCGGGAAATGTCCCAGCGCAAGATGATGGCTTCGGTGCCCGACGCCGACGTGGTCATCACCAACCCGACCCACTACGCCGTGGCCCTCAAATACGACCCGGAAAAAGGCGGGGCGCCGATGCTGCTGGCCAAGGGCAGCGACTTCACGGCCTTGAAAATCCGCGAAATCGCCGTGGCTCACGACATCCTGCTGCTGGAATCGCCGGAGCTGGCGCGGTCGATCTTCTACTCCACCGATCTCGATCAGGAAATCCCTGCCGGGCTTTACCTGGCCGTGGCCCAGGTGTTGGCGTATGTCTATCAGATTCGCCAATACCGCGCCGGCAAGGGCAAACGCCCGGAGCCGCTCAAGGACCTGCCGATTCCGCCGGAATTGCGCCGCGACGCCTGACCGCATTCGCGGCCCGCAAAGCGCTAGCGCGCTTATCTCGCTTGAACCGTCAACGACCCCTACCACTCGTCGCCAACCGCTGTCTACCTGTCAACTTTGACAGTAGGCAGTGTCGCGTTCTCGCGGTTCTATTGCCTCAGGTACTGCGCAGCAAGATGCAGGGGGTGGGACGATGCAGCTATTTACAGGCCGGGTTAAATCCTATGACCAACAGACCGGAGAGGGCTTTATTGTGCCGGACAGTGGCGGGGAGGACGTGGCGGTGGATCTGCTCGGTTCGGGGGGAGTGCTGCTGACGGAAGGGCAAAAAGTGGTGTTTCGCAAGATCCATCGACCAGATGGCATCTACGCCTGCGATATCTCGCTGATGTGACAGCACGTGTGCAGGTAGTTAATTGACGTGTACGGAGAACGGCCATGGCAACGGGTAAGGTGAAGTGGTTCAACGCGGAGAAGGGCTTTGGTTTCATCACGCAGGACGACGGCGGTGCCGATGTTTTCGTGCATTTTTCGGCGATCAAGACTGACGGATTCAAAACCCTCGAGGAGGGAAAAAAAGTCCAATTCGATATCACCGAAGGTAAAAAAGGGCCGCAGGCCGAAAACGTCTGTCCCCTGTAACTATCGCTTCCCTCTCGCAGGCATCCCTGATGAGCGTTGGCGCCTGGCAAGCCGCCGCAGACCCATGCGCCAACGATATGAAGTTGAAAGCAAAAGTTGGAAGGCTTCTTGCAATACCGCCTTCAGGACGCCGACTGGCGTCAAAAGTTTGCTTCAAGGTTACGAGGGATATCGGTGGAACGTTCTCAACTGCTCAGCACGGCCCGTAGCACCCTGACTGACCTCTCGCGGGGCAATCTGGGTGTGCCGTTGTTGTTGCTGGTGATGCTGGCAATGATGATGTTGCCGATGCCACCGTTCCTGCTGGACGTGTTCTTCACCTTCAACATCGCCCTGTCCGTCGTGGTCTTGCTGGTGTGCGTGTATGCGCTGCGGCCTTTGGATTTCGCGGTGTTCCCGACGATTCTGCTGGTGGCGACCCTGTTGCGCCTGGCGCTCAACGTGGCGTCGACGCGGGTGGTGATGCTCCACGGCCAGGACGGTCACGCCGCCGCCGGTAAGGTGATCCAGGCCTTCGGTGAGGTGGTCATCGGCGGGAACTACGTGGTCGGTATCGTGGTGTTCGCGATCCTGATGATCATCAACTTCGTCGTGGTGACCAAAGGTGCCGGGCGGATTTCCGAGGTGAGCGCGCGCTTCACCCTCGATGCGATGCCCGGCAAACAGATGGCCATCGACGCCGACCTCAACGCCGGCCTGATCGACCAGAACCAGGCCAAGTCCCGCCGTCTGGAAGTGGCCCAGGAAGCCGAGTTCTACGGCTCCATGGACGGTGCGAGCAAATTCGTGCGCGGTGACGCCATCGCCGGCCTGTTGATCCTGTTCATCAACCTGATCGGCGGCGTGGCCGTGGGCATGTTCCAGCACGGCATGAGCTTCAGCGATGCGGGCAAGGTCTACGCCTTGCTGACCATTGGTGACGGTTTAGTGGCGCAATTGCCATCACTGTTGTTATCCACAGCTGCGGCGATCATGGTGACCCGTGCTTCGGGCTCCGAAGACATGGGCAAGCAGATCAGCCGGCAGATGTTCGCTTCGCCCAAGGCCCTGGCCGTGGCGGCGGGCATCATGGCGATCATGGGGCTCGTGCCGGGCATGCCGCACGTGTCGTTTCTGAGCATGGCAGCCATGGCGGGGGGCGGTGCCTACCTGTTCTGGAAAAAGCAGAACGCGGTCAAGGTGCAGGCCCAGCAAGAGATCGCCCGCCAGCAGGAGTTGCTGCCGTCACCGGCCCGCGCCCAGGAAACCAAGGAGTTGGGCTGGGACGACGTGACCCCGATCGACATGATCGGCCTGGAAGTCGGCTACCGCCTGATTCCGCTGGTGGACCGCAACCAGGGTGGCCAACTGCTCGCGCGGATCAAGGGCGTGCGCAAGAAGCTGTCCCAGGACCTGGGCTTTTTGATGCCCACCGTGCATATCCGCGACAACCTCGACCTGGCTCCCAGCGCTTACCGCCTGACCCTCATGGGCGTGATCCTCGCCGAAGCGGAGATCTACCCCGATCGCGAACTGGCGATCAACCCAGGGCAGGTGTTCGGCAGCCTCAACGGGATTACCGCCAAAGATCCGGCTTTCGGCCTGGAGGCGGTATGGATCGAGGTCAGTCAGCGCAGCCAGGCGCAATCCCTCGGCTATACCGTGGTGGACGCCAGCACGGTGGTCGCGACTCACCTCAACCAGATTCTCTACAAGCACTCCCACGAGCTGATTGGCCACGAAGAAGTTCAGCAACTGATGGGATTGCTGGGCAAGGCCTCGCCAAAACTGGCCGAAGAGCTGGTGCCCGGCGTACTGTCGCTGTCGCAACTGCTCAAAGTGTTGCAGGCGCTGCTGGCCGAACAGGTGCCAGTGCGCGATATTCGCAGCATTGCCGAGGCTATCGCCAACAATGCCGCCAAGAGTCAAGATACCGCCGCTCTGGTGGCTGCGGTGCGCGTCGGGTTGTCTCGTGCAATCGTGCAAAGCATTGTGGGGCTTGACTCCGAGCTGCCTGTGATCACCTTGGAACCCAGGTTGGAACAAATATTGCTCAACAGTATTCAGAAGGCAGGACAAGGCCAGGAAGAGGGCGTTCTGCTGGAGCCAAGCATGGCTGAAAAACTGCAGCGTTCGTTGATTGAAGCCGCACAGCGTCAGGAGATGCAGGGGCAACCGGTGATTTTGCTGGTGGCAGGCCCGGTCCGGGCGATGTTGTCGCGGTTTGGACGTCTGGCAGTGCCGAATTTGCACGTTTTGGCTTATCAGGAAATTCCTGACAATAAGCAAGTGACCATCGTCGCGACAGTAGGGCCCAACGGCTGAGGGTAGTGGGTTATGCAAGTGAAGCGTTTTTTCGCCGCCGATATGCGTCAGGCCATGAAACTGGTTCGTGATGAGTTGGGCGCCGACGCCGCGATTATCGGTAACCGTCGCATTGCCGGCGGTGTCGAGCTGACGGCTGCCCTGGATTACACCCCGCAGGCCTTGGCGCCGCGTGTGCCGAACATGGAGCTCGAAGACGAGCTGCGCAAGACCGCTTCGCGCATTGTCTCGGCCCAGGCCGAACTGGGCATGCGTGGCGACAGCGACACCACGACCAATCGCCAACTGTTCGCCGGTTTGCCGCTGACGGCCGCCGAGCCGCTGTTCGAGCCAACGTTCGTTGAGCCGCCTCGTCCTGCCGCGCCGGCCCAGGCCCAAGCCATCGACCAGCGTGTGTTCGACTCGATGCGCTTTGAACTCAACGGCCTGCGCGAGCTGCTGGAAGTGCAACTGGGCTCGCTGGCCTGGACCCAGCTACAAGGCAGCAAGCCGCAACAGGCCAACCTCTGGCGGCGTCTGCAACGCATCGGCCTGTCCGGTCCGTTGTCCCGCGATCTGCTGGCGTTGACCACGGAAATCGAAGAACCCCGCCAGGCCTGGCGCATGTTGCTGGCCCATTTGGCGCGGATGATCGTGACCCCGGAAATCGAACCCCTGGAAGAGGGCGGCGTCATTGCTATGGTCGGCCCTGCCGGCATGGGCAAGACCACCACCCTGGCCAAGCTCGCGGCCCGCTACGTGCTCAAGTACGGCGCGCAGAACATCGCGCTGGTGAGCATGGACAGCTACCGCATCGGCGCCCAGGAGCAACTCAAGACCTTGGGGCGCATCCTCAATGTGTCGGTGACCCACGTCGACCCGGGCCAGTCCCTGGCCAACGCCCTCGACCCGTTGTTGCGCAAGCGTGTAGTGCTGATCGACACCGCCGGCCTGCAAGCCAGCGACCCGGCGTTGCGCATGCAACTGGAAAGCCTTGCCGGGCGCGGTATCAAGTCAAAAAACTACCTGGTGCTGGCAACCACCAGTCAAAAACAAGTGCTTACCGCTGCGTACCATAGCTACAAGCGCTGCGGCCTGGCTGGCTGCATCCTCACCAAGCTCGATGAAACTGCGAGCCTGGGCGAAGTGCTGAGCCTGGCCATCAGCCATGAATTGCCGGTCGCCTACCTGACCGACGGGCCGCGGATTCCAGATGATCTGCATCTACCGCGCCGTCATCAGTTGGTCAGCCGTGCGGTCAGCGTGCAAATGCAAGAAGAGCCTAGCGAGGAAGCGATGGCCGATATGTTCGCCGACCTCTACCACACCCCCGCGAAGCGGGTGGGTTGAGGGCAGGATGAACACCGTGAAATGTACCTACATCGATGGTCTGCAAGCGATTCCCGCGGCCAAGCCATGTAGCCTGCGTCTAAGCAAGACAAGGTAAAGAAATAAAATGGGCAGCATGCATCCCGTACAGGTGATCGCGGTGACCGGCGGCAAAGGTGGCGTCGGGAAAACTAACGTGTCAGTGAATTTGTCCCTGGCCCTGGCAGAGCTTGGCCGTCGCGTCATGCTGCTGGATGCTGACCTGGGGCTGGCGAACGTCGACGTTCTGCTGGGGTTGACGCCCAAACATACCCTTGCCGATGTGATCGAGGGCCGTTGCGAGTTGCGCGATGTGCTGCTGCAGGGCCCTGGAGGCATCCGCATCGTGCCGGCCGCCTCCGGCACCCAGAGCATGGTGCACCTGAGCCCGGCGCAGCATGCCGGCCTGATCCAGGCGTTCAGCGATATCGGCGACAACCTCGACGTGCTGGTGATCGACACCGCCGCCGGGATTGGCGAGTCCGTGGTCAGCTTCGTGCGCGCCGCGCAGGAAGTGCTGCTGGTGGTCTGCGATGAACCCACCTCGATCACCGACGCCTACGCCCTGATCAAACTGCTTAACCGCGACTACGGGATGAATCGCTTCCGCGTGCTGGCGAACATGGCCCAGAGCCCGCAGGAAGGGCGCAACCTGTTCGCCAAGTTGACCAAGGTCACAGATCGTTTTCTCGATGTCGCCTTACAATACGTCGGCGCAGTTCCCTACGACGAGTGCGTGCGCAAGGCTGTGCAAAAGCAGCGTGCAGTCTATGAAGCGTTCCCTCGTTCCAAATGTGCATTGGCGTTCAAGGCTATTGCCCAGAAGGTCGATACCTGGCCGTTGCCTGCCAACCCGCGGGGGCATCTGGAGTTTTTCGTCGAGCGATTGGTGCATCAGACGAGCGCAGGACCAGTGCTATGACAGCCAGCGGCTACAACCTTTACAAGAAGTCGGCACGTGACAGCCAAGGCGACTTGATCGAGCGCTACGCGCCCCTGGTCAAACGCATCGCCTACCACTTGCTGGCACGCCTGCCCGCCAGCGTCCAGGTCGAGGACTTGATCCAGGCCGGCATGATCGGCCTGCTCGAAGTGTCGACCAAATACGACGCGAGCAAGGGCGCGAGTTTCGAGACGTATGCGGGTATCCGTATCCGTGGCGCGATGCTCGATGAAGTGCGCAAGGGTGACTGGGCGCCGCGGTCGGTGCATCGCAATACACGCATGGTCAGCGACGCAATTCGTGCAATTGAAGCAAAAACCGGCCGCGACGCTAAAGATCACGAGGTTGCGGCCGAACTCCAATTGAGTCTCGACGATTATTACGGGATTTTGAACGACACCTTGGGCAGCCGCCTGTTCAGTTTCGACGACCTGTTGCAGGACGGCGAACACGAAGGGCTGCACGAGGACGGCGCGAGTGCTCATATGGAGCCTTCGCGGGACCTGGAAGATGAACGCTTCCAGGGCGCGTTGGCGGACGCGATTGCCAATTTGCCGGAGCGTGAACGACTGGTGCTGGCGCTGTACTACGACGAAGAGCTGAACCTCAAGGAAATCGGTGAGGTCCTGGGGGTCAGCGAATCGCGGGTCAGCCAGTTGCATAGCCAGTGCGCAGCCCGCTTGCGGGGGCGTTTGGGAGAGTGGCGAGCGCGCTGACAGGCAGTGTGGGGAGCACTGCAGTACGAGGCCGCGAGGGCAGTTGTCCTTCGCGGGGTCGACCCGTGGTGCGTCCTGCAGTCCTTTTTGTGTAATGCCTGTTGATTGAAATGGCGCGTCCAGGTGCTGGGCGCGTTTAAGACTGCTTGGAGGTCGAATTGGACAAGAACATGAAAATCCTCATCGTTGATGACTTCTCAACGATGCGGCGGATCATAAAAAACCTGTTGCGTGACCTTGGGTTCACAAACACGGTCGAGGCGGATGATGGCCTTACGGCGATTCCGATCCTCAATAGCGGCAGCATCGACTTTCTGGTGACGGATTGGAACATGCCTGGCATGACCGGTATCGACTTGCTGCGTCACGTGCGCGCCGATGAAAAACTGCGCAGCCTTCCGGTGTTGATGGTGACCGCCGAGGCCAAGCGTGAGCAGATCATCGAAGCCGCTCAGGCTGGGGTTAACGGTTACGTGGTCAAGCCTTTCACTGCACAAGCCTTGAAAGAGAAGATTGAAAAAATCTTCGAACGCATCCACGGCTAATGCCATCGCGGGGGAGCTATGGAGCATAAAGAAAAGTCACAGGGCGACTTTGAGTCGACCCTGAAAAAGCATGCTCACCAGTTGGTCGACAGCCTTGAAAAAGGTCATTTCGGCGACGCGGTGCAGTTAATCCATGAGCTCAACCAGACCCGTGACCGAGGCCTGTACCAGGAAGTGGGCAAGCTCACACGCGAGCTGCACAGCGCGATCGTCAATTTCCAGATTGACCCACACATGCCCCAGGCCGAAGAAATCTCGCAAATCACCGATGCCACCGAACGCCTGTCCTATGTGGTCAGGCTGACTGAGGCGGCGGCCAATCGCACCATGGATCTGGTGGAAAACGCCACGCCTCTGGTCAACGGCATGGCCACCGAAGCCCAGGCCCTCAGCCACGACTGGGGCCGCTTCATGCGTCGGGAAGTCGGTGCCGAAGAGTTTCGCGAGCTGGCACGTCGGGTCGACGGGTTTCTGTCGCGCAGCGAGCAGGACAACCACACGGTGTCCAGCAACCTCAACGACATTCTGCTGGCCCAGGACTACCAGGACCTCACTGGTCAGGTGATCAAGCGCGTGACCCAATTGGTCACCGAAGTGGAAAGCAACTTGCTCAAATTGGTGCTTATGGCAGGCCAAGTCGATCGTTTCGCCGGCATCGAACATGACCGCGAAGCGATCCTCTCGGAAAAAGATCCACAAAAACATCTCGCCAAGGGTGAAGGTCCGCAGATTCATGCCGATAAACGTGAAGACGTTATGTCAGGTCAGGATGACGTAGATGACCTGTTATCCAGTTTAGGCTTCTAAGGAGCACACCCATGAGCTTCGGCGCCGATGAAGAAATCCTTCAGGATTTCCTTGTAGAGGCCGGCGAAATTTTAGAGCAACTGTCCGAGCAACTGGTCGAGCTGGAAAGCCGACCGGATGATGCGAACCTGCTCAATGCAATTTTTCGCGGTTTTCACACTGTAAAAGGGGGCGCCGGCTTCCTCCAGCTCCATGAGCTGGTGGAGTGCTGTCACATCGCCGAGAACGTGTTCGACATCCTGCGCAAGGGTGAGCGTCACGTTGACTCGGAATTAATGGACGTGATTCTCGAAGCGCTGGATGCGGTCAACGGCATGTTCAGCGAAGTGCGCGAACGTGCCCCGATCACCCCGGCGACCCCGGAACTGCTGGCCGCCCTGGCGCGTCTGGCAGAGCCTGCCGACACCTCGGCGGCGCCGGTGGTTGAGGCCGCGCCGGAGCCTGTAGCGGAGCCGGAAGCGGATGTCACCGACAGCGAGTTCGAGCAACTGCTCGACTCCCTCAATGCGGTCAAGGCCGAGGCCGAAGCGCCACAAGCAGTCGCCGCGCCCGCCGCGCCGACCAGCGAAGATATTACCGACGCAGAATTCGAATCCCTGCTCGATCAGTTGCACGGCAAAGGCCAGTTCGCCGCCGACGCCGTCCCGCCAACGGCTGCGCCGCCAGCGCCGGAAGCCACCGCCAGCACTGACATCACCGACGACGAATTCGAGTCGCTGCTGGACCAACTGCATGGCAAAGGGACCTTTGCGGCCGATGCCTTGCCGGAAGTCGCCGCTACGGCTGCCGCGACCGCCACCCCCGCCGCCGCCGCCGCGGAAAAACCTGGCGCCGATGGGCTGATCACCGATCACGAGTTCGAGTCCCTGCTGGATGAGTTACACGGCAAGGGCAAGTTCACCGAGGTGGGTGCGAGCGCAGCGACCGCCACGGCAGCACCGGTGGCCGCCAAAGCCGCCAAGGCCGCTGCTCCCGCCGCCAAAGCGGCACCGGCACCGGCACCTGCTGCCGCTGCTCCAGCGCGTGCCGCCGCGCCGGCGGCTGCCGACAAACCGGCCAGCGAAGCGGAAACCACCGTGCGGGTCGACACCGCGCGTCTGGACGACATCATGAACATGGTCGGTGAACTGGTGCTGGTGCGTAACCGCCTGGTGCGCCTGGGCCTGAGCAGCGGCGATGAAACCATGCAAAAGGCGGTGTCGAACCTCGACGTGGTCACCGCCGACCTGCAAACCGCGGTGATGAAAACCCGGATGCAGCCGATCAAGAAAGTCTTCGGCCGTTTCCCGCGCCTGGTTCGCGACCTGGCACGCCAGCTCAAGAAAGAGATCAACCTGGAACTGGTGGGTGAAGAAACCGACCTCGACAAAAACCTTGTCGAGGCCCTGGCCGACCCGCTGGTCCACTTGGTGCGCAACGCCGTCGACCATGGCGTCGAAACCCCGGAAGAACGCGAAGCCGCGGGCAAGTCCCGGAACGGCAAGGTGATTCTGGCGGCGGAACAGGAAGGCGACCACATCCTGCTGTCGATCAGCGATGACGGCAAGGGCATGGACCCGGCGATCCTGCGCGGTATTGCGGTCAAGCGTGGCGTGATGGACAAGGACGCCGCCGACCGCCTGACCGACACCGAGTGCTACAACCTGATCTTCGCCCCGGGCTTCTCGACCAAGACCGAGATTTCCGACGTGTCGGGCCGTGGCGTGGGCATGGACGTGGTGAAGACCAAGATCAGCCAGCTCAATGGTTCGATCAATATCTACTCGACCAAGGGCTTGGGTTCGAAGATCGTCATCAAGGTGCCGTTGACCCTGGCGATCATGCCGACCCTGATGGTGATGCTGGGCAACCAGGCCTTCGCCTTCCCGTTGGTCAACGTCAACGAAATCTTCCACCTCGACCTGTCGCGCACCAACGTGGTGGACGGCCAGGAAGTGGTGATCGTGCGTGACAAGGCGTTGCCCCTGTTCTACCTCAAGCGCTGGCTGGTCGCCTCGGCTGCCTATGAAGAGCAGCGCGAAGGTCATGTGGTGATTCTCTCCGTGGGCACCCAGCGTATCGGCTTCGTGGTCGATCAACTGGTGGGCCAGGAAGAAGTGGTCATCAAGCCTTTGGGCAAAATGCTGCAGGGAACCCCGGGCATGTCGGGTGCGACCATTACCGGTGACGGTCGGATCGCGCTGATTCTCGATGTTCCGAGCATGCTCAAGCGTTACGCCGCTCGGCGTATTTGATTCTGGTGGGGCAGGGCGGTAATGCCTGCCCCGTCTAACGGAGTGTTTATGGTAGTCAAGGTCCTGGTGGTGGACGATTCGGGTTTCTTCCGCCGCCGCGTCTCGGAAATTCTTTCCGCCGATCCAACGATCCAGGTGGTCGGCACGGCCACCAACGGTAAAGAGGCGATTGATCAAGCCATTGCGTTGAAGCCGGACGTGATCACCATGGACTACGAGATGCCGATGATGGATGGCATCACCGCAGTCCGCCACATCATGCAGCGCTGCCCGACTCCGGTGTTGATGTTCTCCTCGCTGACCCACGAAGGCGCTCGAGTGACCCTCGATGCGCTGGACGCCGGCGCGGTGGATTTCCTGCCGAAGAATTTCGAAGACATCTCGCGCAACCCCGAGAAGGTCAAGCAGATGCTGTGCGAGAAAGTCCACAGCATTTCCCGCAGTAACCGTCGCAGCCTGTTCAGTGCCCCGGCGCCTGCTACCACACCCGCACCCGCTGCGCCTGCCGGTTCTTCGTTCGGGCGCCAGGCGCCTGCGCCGGTTGCACGGCCTGCGGCGCCGCCGGTACGTACGCCTGCACCCGCCGCAGCCCATTCGCCGGCGCCCAAGCGCAAGGCCTACAAACTGGTGGCCATCGGTACTTCCACCGGCGGCCCGGTCGCCCTGCAGCGCGTGTTGACCCAATTGCCGGCCAACTTTCCGGCACCGATCGTGCTGATCCAGCACATGCCGGCCGCGTTCACCAAGGCCTTTGCCGAACGCCTGGACAAACTGTGCCGCATCAGCGTCAAGGAAGCCGAGGATGGCGACATCCTGCGCCCCGGCCTGGCGCTGCTGGCCCCTGGCGGCAAGCAGATGATGGTTGACGGCCGTGGCGCGATCAAAATCCTGCCCGGCGATGAGCGCCTGAACTACAAGCCGTGTGTGGATATCACCTTCGGTTCGGCGGCCAAGTCCTACGGCGACAAAGTTCTGGCGGTGGTCCTCACCGGCATGGGCGCCGACGGCCGTGAAGGCGCGCGCCTGCTCAAGCAGGGCGGCAGCTCGATCTGGGCGCAGGACGAAGCCAGTTGCGTGATCTATGGCATGCCCATGGCCATCGTCAAGGCTGACCTGGCCGACGCCGTCTACAGCCTGGATGACATCGGCAAGCATCTGGTGGAGGCCTGCCTCTGATGGATGTACTGAGTCTGATCGGCATCACCATGGCGTTTGTCGCGATCATCGGCGGCAACTACCTCGAAGGCGGCCACCTCGGCGCGCTGGCCAATGGTCCGGCGGCGCTGATCGTGATTGGCGGTACGGTGGGGGCGGCATTGCTGCAGTCGCCGCTGAGTTCGTTCAAACGCGCCATGCAGATTCTGATCTGGATCATTTTCCCACCGCGTGTCGACCTGGCCGGCGGCATCGATCGCGTGGTCAATTGGAGCCTCACGGCGCGCAAGGAAGGCCTGCTGGGCCTGGAAGGCGTGGCCGATGCCGAGCCTGACGACTACGCGCGCAAAGGCCTGCAATTGCTGGTGGATGGCGCCGAGCCGGAAGCGATCCGCAGCATCCTGGAGGTGGACTTCTACACCCAGGAAAGCCGCGATATCAACGCCGCCAAAGTCTTTGAAAGCATGGGCGGCTACGCGCCGACCATCGGCATCATCGGTGCGGTGATGGGCCTGATCCACGTGATGGGCAACCTCGCCGATCCTTCGCAGTTGGGCAGCGGCATTGCCGTGGCGTTCGTCGCCACCATCTACGGTGTGGCCAGTGCCAACCTGGTGCTGTTGCCGGTGGCCAGCAAGCTCAAGTCGGTCGCCCTGCGCCAGTCGCGTTATCGCGAGATGCTGCTTGAAGGCATTCTGTCGATTGCCGAGGGTGAGAACCCGCGCTCCATCGAATTGAAGCTCCAGGGCTTCATGGACTGATGGGAGGTATTGGTTGTGAGCCGTCGCCGTCGCGAGCCTGAAGAACATGTCAACCACGAACGCTGGCTGGTGTCCTACGCGGACTTCATCACCTTGCTGTTCGCGTTTTTCGTGGTGATGTACTCGATCTCGTCGATCAACGAAGGCAAGTACAAAGTCATTTCCCAGGCGTTGATCGGTGTGTTCAACGATGCCGACCGCTCTCTCAAGCCGATCCCCATCGGTGAAGAGCGGCCCAGGACCGTGACCCCGGCCAAGCCGTTGGTCAACGACAGCGACGAAACCGCCGCCGGCGTGGGCGGTACCAGCGACCCACTGAAAAGCATCGCCGACGACATCAGCGCCGCGTTTGGCGACCTGATCAGCTCCAACCAGATGACTGTGCGCGGCAACGAGTTATGGGTGGAGATCGAACTCAACTCCAGCCTGCTGTTCGCCAGCGCCGATGCGATGCCCAGCGACCAGGCGTTCACCATCATCGACAAGGTGGCGGCGATCCTCAGACCGTTCGAGAACCCGATCCACGTGGAAGGCTTTACCGACAACGTGCCGATCAGCACCGCGCAGTACCCGACCAACTGGGAGCTGTCGTCGGCGCGGGCGGCGAGCATCGTGCGCATGCTGGCGATGCAGGGCGTGAACCCCGGACGCCTGGCGTCGGTGGGTTATGGCGAGTTCCAGCCAGTGGCCAATAACGCCACGGTGGAAGGCCGCGCGCGCAATCGTCGGGTGGTGCTGGTGGTGTCGCGCAACCTGGATGTGCGCCGTAGCCTGACCGGTACCGGCACCGCCAATGCAACACCGGACGCGGCCTTGAAGCGGGCTGGCACACAAACTGCACCGTCCCCTGCAAAGCCGCCGGTGCGTCAGAGTGCCGTCAATTCTCCGTCGCCGGCTCAATAACCCCATGCAATGTCTCGGTCGCGCCAATGCCCGCCGGGAGGAACCAACCGAATGAGAGTCTGGGCAGTTGCCAATCAAAAAGGTGGAGTCGGCAAGACCACCACCTCCATCGCCTTAGCCGGCTTGCTGGCCGAGGCGGGCAAGCGCGTGGTCGTGGTCGACCTGGACCCCCACGGCTCGATGACCAGCTATTTCGGCTACGATCCGGACGCGCTGGAGCACAGCAGCTACGACCTGTTCCTGCACAAGGGCAGCGTGCCGAGCGATCTGCCTGGGCAACTGCTGCTGCCCACCAGCAACGAAAGCATTTCCCTGCTGCCATCCAGCACCGCCCTCGCCACCCTTGAGCGCCAGTCGCCGGGGCAGAGCGGCCTGGGCCTGGTGATCGCCAAGACCCTGGCGCAGCTGTGGCAGGACTTCGACTACGCGATCATCGACAGCCCGCCGTTGCTCGGTGTGCTGATGGTCAACGCCTTGGCGGCCAGCCAGCAACTGGTGATTCCGGTGCAGACCGAGCACCTGGCGGTCAAGGGCCTGGAACGCATGGTCAGCACCCTGGCAATGATCAACCGCTCGCGCAAACAGGCGCTGCCTTACAGCATCGTGCCGACCTTGTTCGACCGCCGCACCCAGGCGTCGCTGGGGACGTTACGCGTGTTGCGCGATGCCTACCCGGAGACGATCTGGAATGGCTACATTCCGGTGGATACGCGCCTGCGCGATGCCAGTCGCGCAGGCCTGGCGCCGTCGCAGTTCGACCCGAAAAGTCGAGGCGTACTGGCCTACCGCGCGTTGCTCAAGCACCTGTTGTCCCAACAGTTGGCGCAGGTGGCGTGATGAACCGTCCCGTCGAACTGAAGGTCAAGACAAGGCCGCAACTGGCGCTGGAATCCTACCTGGATGCCTTGCTGCAGGATGCGACCGAGGAAGAACAACCGATACTCGTATTGGAACCGGCCCTGGCGCCAGAAAGCACGCTGGATGAGTTCCAGTTGGCCGTCCTGGAAGAACAGGCCCGTGATGCAAAGCTTGTCGCCGCCCCCGTCGCCGTGCCGATCACTCCGGCCGTGGTGGCGCCCGTGGTGGTGGCACCGGTCGTGGTCGAGCCGGTGGTGGACGTGCACCTGCCCCCAAGCATCACGCCACCGCCGCAGACCGGTGACGGTCGCCCGGCCTGGGCTGCCGAGCCGTTCGAATGCCTGCTGTTCGACGTCGCCGGCTTGACCCTGGCGGTGCCGCTGGTGTGCCTGGGCTCGATCTACTCGCTGGAGGGCCAGGAGCTGACGCCGCTGTTCGGGCAACCGGAATGGTTCCTCGGCATCCTGCCCAGCCAGGCCGGTAACCTCAAGGTGCTGGACACCGCGCGCTGGGTCATGCCCGACCGCTACCGCGACGATTTCCGCCAGGGTTTGCAGTACGTGATATCGGTGCAGGGCTACGAGTGGGGGCTGGCGGTGCATCAGGTCAGCCGCTCGTTGCGCCTGGACCCGAATGAAATCAAATGGCGCAGCCACCGGGGCCAACGGCCTTGGCTGGCGGGCACCGTGATCGAACATATGTGCGCGTTGCTCGACGTCGCCGAACTGGCTGAGTTGATCGCCAGCGGTGCCGTCAAGACGATGCCGGCCAACACCCGAAATTGATTGAACAACAAGGGTCGCACGGTTGTGCGGCCATAGAAGCACGCACGCCGTGTCCAACGGCATTTGAAGGGGTCAGGGGTATGAATAAGTCAGCGTCCGCACAAGGTTTGGATGATCCGATCCTGCAATGGGTTACCTTCAAACTGGACAACGAGTCCTATGGCATCAACGTCATGCGCGTACAGGAAGTGTTGCGCTACACCGAAATCGCCCCGGTACCGGGCGCGCCGAGCTACGTGCTGGGCATCATCAACCTGCGCGGCAATGTGGTGACGGTGATCGACACCCGCCAGCGTTTCGGCCTGGTGCCGACCGAGGTCAACGACAACACGCGTATCGTCATCATCGAAGCCGACAAGCAAGTGGTCGGGATCATGGTCGACAGCGTGGCGGAAGTGGTTTACCTGCGCCAATCGGAAGTGGAAACCGCACCCAACGTGGGTAACGAAGAGTCGGCCAAGTTCATCCAGGGCGTGTGCAACAAGAACGGCGAACTGCTGATTCTGGTTGAGCTGGACAAGATGATGAGCGAAGAAGAATGGTCGGAACTGGAGAGCATCTGATTGTTCCTCGAGGCCGCAGTGATTGTCCTGGCCCTGTTATGGGCCGGGATGTTGGCATTGCTGCTGCGCCATGTGCGCCAGCAGCGCGAATTGGCGTTGCAACAGGCCGAGCAGGACGCATTGCGCGACCGGCGCGTCCTGGAGCTGGTCAAGCGGGTGGATCATTTCCAGCAAAGCGCGGTAAGGGTCGGGGATGAGGTGCATGAACTGCGCGCGATCCTCGCACCGCTGCCGGACAAGCTGACGCAGCTGGAGCAGCGTGATCCCTCCAGCCTGTCCTTCGCCCAGGCGGCGAAGCTGGTGGGCATGGGCGCGACGGTGGATGAGTTGACCCAGTCGTGCGGCTTGACCCAGGCTGAGGCGCAGTTGATGAGTAAGTTGCACAAGAGCTGATCGTGGGCGGCCTGACAGCAGCCCTCGCCAGGCGCAAGCGTGCTCGCGAAGCACCTAAGTGCGCCACCGCTTGAACGTGCGTTCAGAGCCACCCTCTGGCTCATGTTCGCGTCGGTAAACCTCGGCAAAAATGTCGGTGATCGAGCGCTGCGGTCTGCGTTGCCTGAGTTCTTTGACGCGCTGTCCCAGCCGAATCAACGCCTCACTGGGCTTGGCCCACTGCTCCTCAGGAATCGCCTCCGACCAGGCTTGCATGGCCTCCGGCAATTTTTTGCGACCGACCTTGGCGATGCGTTTCACCTCCCATTCGACCAGGCGGTTGGGCAAGGTCCAGAAGGTCATGACGTGGTAGAGGTACCAGAAAAACCCATACACCCAGCCGACTTCCTTTTCGCGAATCCGCCGGTGCAGACGGGCGCGGGCGTTGCGGAAGGTGTGCAGGCCTTCATGGGGCGGATCGTTTGGGCCTTGCAGGTCCATCGGGTCCTGGATGCTTTTGAGGTCGTGGACTTCGTATTCCATGTAGGCGCGCACGGCTTCCCAGTGGGCAATCGCCAGCGGCATCCCGGCGCACATGAACTCAACGCGGACCAGTTCCCCTTCGTGATAAAAGCCCATGCCCATGCCGTACTGGCGAGTCACGCCATACTGTGAGCCGCCTTGCGCCTGGACGACCCAGGCGCAGAGGGATTCCCAGGGGACGAACAGGGGGGCTTGTGCGCCCTGGGGCATGAAGCAGACTTCGCGGCGTTGGCGGTTGAAGCGGGTGGGGATGACTTCTGTGTATAGGCTGTGGGCTTTGAGCCATGCTGCGAGGCAGACGCCTAGGTTGCACAAAGATACCCAGAAGACAATTTCATAAGCCTCTAAAAATACGCCTTGCATCGCGTCCCAGATATCAACCCATCCATATCCGAAGCCTACGCCAAACAAAGCAAGAACAATCGGGCTGCCCAAAAGTGCGAAGACGGCGCCGGTAAAAGGAAGACCCAATGTCATCTGCCATGAAAATACTTGGGGCTTACCGCCGCCAAAGTCCAAGTACGTGTCATTGAGATCGCTCACGTAGGGGCTGTAGGGCGATGCCTCTGTCGGCAGCGGTAGCGGTGCCAGGTACGTCGTGTAGCCAGAAGCAAACGATTCGATGTCTCCGGCTCGGTATACCTTCATTGCCGCCGGATCGGTCGAGGGGGTATCAATGGGTCTAGTCATGCGAAATCAACTCCAGCATCATTTACGCCACCGCTTGAACGTGCGTTCAGAGCCACCCACCGGCTCATGTTCGCGTCGGTAAACCTCGGCAAAAATGTCGGTGATCGAGCGCTGCGGTCTGCGTTGCTTGAGTTCTTTGACGCGCTGTCCCAACCGAATCAACGCCTCACTGGGCTTGGCCCACTGCTCCTCAGGAATCGCCTCCGACCAGGCTCGCATGGCATCCGGCAATTTTTTGCGACCGACCTTGGCGATGCGTTTGACTTCCCATTCGACGAGGCGGTTGGGCAAGGTCCAGAAGGTCATGACGTGGTAGAGGTACCAGAAAAACCCATACACCCAGCCGACTTCCTTTTCGCGAATCCGCCGGTGCAGACGGGCGCGGGCGTTGCGGAAGGTGTGCAGGCCTTCATGGGGCGGATCGTTTGGGCCTTGCAGGTCCAGCGGGTCCTGGATGCTTTTGAGGTCGTGGACTTCGTATTCCATGTAGGCGCGCACGGCTTCCCAGTGGGCAATCGCCAGTGGCATCCCGGCGCACATGAACTCAACGCGGACCAGTTCCCCTTCGTGATAAAAGCCCATGCCCATGCCGTACTGGCGAGTCACGCCATACTGTGAGCCGCCTTGCGCCTGGACGACCCAGGCGCAGAGGGATTCCCAGGGGACGAACAGAGGAACTGTCGCACCCCTGGGCATGAAGCAGACTTCGCGGCGTTGGCGGTTGAAGCGGGTGGGGATGACTTCTGTGTATAGGCTGTGGGCTTTGAGCCATGCTGCGAGGCATACGCCGAGGTTGCACAAAGATACCCAGAAGACAATTTCATAACCCGCTAGAAAGATGCCTAGCATCGCATTCCACAGATAATCCCAATCATGACCGAGGGTTGCAAACATAAGAGCGCCGACAACGGGGCCACCCAAAAGCGCTAAGACCGCACCGGTAAAAGGAAGACCCAATGTCATCTGCCATGAAAATACTTGGGGCTTACCGCCGCCAAAGTCCAAGTACGTGTCGTTGAGATCGCTAACGTAGGGGCTGTAGGGCGATGCCTCTGTCGGCAGCGGTAGCGGTGCCAGGTACGTCGTGTAGCCAGAAGCAAACGATTCGATGTCTCCGGCTCGGTATACCTTCATTGCCGCCGGATCGGTCGAGGGGGTATCAATGGGTTTAGTCATGCGAGATCAACTCCAGCATCAGGGGCTCTATCTGCAGCAGCGGTGCGTTGGGGAGAAGGGGTTCCTGATCAACTGGCGGGAAGGCGCCGCTACCCCTTGGCTCAAAGCGGAGAGAGTACGTTCGCTGATGCGGCTGCCCGTTGGCGTTGGGGCTTTGAATGACCACCACCAGCATTAGCTCTTCGCGGGACCTGTTTGGTATCAGTTCATCGGGCACGGGGTAGCCGATGCAGAGAATCATCTGATGGCCATCGACGCGACGTAGCCGGGCCTCGACGGCCTCGCTGAGTATTTCCCAGCGTTCGTGGGGTAGCCCTCTTTCCTTGCGAATCGTGCTGATGCGGTACGCAGCGATGCTTAACTGATGGCTGGGCCTGCCGCCCATCGGCGCCGTAAATGCGCCGATATCCAGCCCGGGCAACAGCAAATGCATATCGCCGACCTTGGCTTCCAGCAGCAGGTTTTTCCACCAGGTGTCGTGTTCGACAGGGCCGACCTGCACGGAGGGTGCCTGCATGATCGCGATCAAGGCGTTCTGGTAGTCAGCCAGGCTCGAGGATTTGCGTTTGCTCGCGTCCCGTCCCCACGGCGTGCTTTGTAGCCATTGGTCATGGGCACTGGTGTTGTAGTGGTTGTAGAGATAGTTGCCGCCCAACTCCAACGCCGTAAACAGCGCGCCAGCCAGGTTTACACGGAAAAAAACGCTTGAGAGCCGCACACCAGCGGCGGCCCATGCGGCGGTTCTGGCGGCCCCATGCTCAGCCATAAGGACGGCATAGGCCGCGGAGACCGTACTGCTCAGGCCATACAGATTGCTTGCCAGCAAACCGCCTGAACCGGCCATCGACATGATTGCCCCGGCCTGAGCCCCGCCGCTGCCGCTGCGGACGGCTTGCTCCCAGTTGCTTTGATAACTGTAGAGGCTGGTACTAGCAGCGATTGCCCCCAACACATAAGTCATCCCTCCCAGACCTATGTGCAACTTGCCCATTTGCACGTGCACATGGGCGACGGCGTGATTCTGCAACCCTTTGGCCAACACTGCGCTGCGAGCAGTCAGCGCCGTATCGAATACACCTTGCGCCGCAGCAAAACCGGCGGCGCCCGTCGCCATCAAAGCACTAAAAAGAGGTCGCAAAGTCGGTGGGGTATTACTTGTCGCTGAAGTCTCTATCACCACTTGCCAAAGATTCAACGCCTGCACCACAAACACCAACAACGCCGCCCCATCCCCCACCAGATTCGGTATCGGCGCGGCCTTTACACCCTGCCGAAAGCTCCCCATCAACTCGGCTATTTCCTGCCGGCCCGCCGGCGCAAAGACCACCGTTATCCCCGCCCGCGCGGGCGTGGCCCCGAAAAACTGGACGTGGTTGCCCGGCAAGTCGCCAATCGGGCTGAGTGCATTGGCCAGGCGCGCTTCGGCGATGCCCAGTCGATAGCGGGTGTTCGCGATTTCAACCTGAAGCTCTCGCGCTCTGGGCGATTTGTGACCCGCCGTCTGTTTTGACCAGACCCGCTCACGCTTGAGCCTTTGCAGATAGTCCTGTTCTCTGAACCAGTCCCGGAGTTCGCGCCGGAGTGAGTCCTTCTCGTCCGCCGATGCAAAGGTAAAGGTCACGCCCTCGTGCTTCGCCGCGTCCAGAATGCGGATCAGCAAGGCCTTGGGCAAGCGACTGAAGAGCTGATCGAGCGTCGGCATCGGCTGGCCCTTGAACACCTGATCAAAGTCCGCCAGGGCTTTTTCCAGGCCGCGATTGAGCGCCGGGGTCATGGTCTGTTGGGTGGCGTCGGCAACCGCGCGGGTGTCGTCCGGGAGCCTGTCGAGGGCCGGTAACCGGTTGTTCTCGAGGTCCTGAAGTTTTTTCAAAAGCTCGGGCATGTTGTTGAACAGCGTCATGCCCGCCGCCGGCACGAATGCATACTGCGCCCACAGCGTGGTCTGTTCGCTGTAGGGCAGCGTGTAAAACAGGGGGCGGCTGAATTGCGGCTCTTTCTCCAGGTACGTGAGCACCCGCTCGCAGGCTTCGTCGCTTCGGCAAATGTCCTTCAGGCAGGCGTATTCGGTCGTAAAACCCTGGCCGATCTGTCTGTCATCCTGGGGGTCGTAGTACCACGCGCTTTTATGGAAAAGTCCGGCGCAAAACAGCGTCGTGCGATCCGCCGTGATGTGGTCGAGCAGGGTGTGCCAACGCTTGAGCGATTGGCGGTGAGCGAGCAGTGCGTTGTCCATCGCCTCACGGTCGATCAGGTCATTGATGCCGCGTTGGCCCATCTTTGCGCCATTGAGGGCCTCCTTGATGCGGCGGTCCTGCTCTTTACCAAGCTTGATCAGGGCCTCGAAATGTTCCTCGACGAAGTCCTGGGGCGACGTCTTGAAGTGTTCCCGGGTGTAATAGCGCCGATCCGTGTCTTCGATGTCGTGAGTCGCGGCGGCGTAGTCTGCAGAGGCCCCCTGGTAACGGACCATGTACAGCGCGTCTTCCAGGGCCTCCTTGTGCAAGCGCGCCAGTTCTCGCGGCACGGGACTGCCCTTCGGCGGTGTAGGCAATCCGCCTTTGTTGAGGTAGTCGACCAGAGCCTGGCGCGTCGTACCTTGCTGCGGCGCCGGCATGGCCTCCAGGTCGCCGAGCATGCGCTTGATGGCCGGGTGGTTACTGGCATCGGCCAGTCCGCCGATATCCGCCTGGGTCAATTGGGTCAGCGATTCGATATAGCAGGCCAGCAGGTAGTCACGTTCGTTGCCGCGTGCTTGCGATCCGCCGTTGGCCCACGCGTCGATCCACTCGGCGACCTGATCCTGGTAGTTGGCGAGGTCGCGCAGCACGCCAATATCATCCTTCACCAGCACATACATGACGTCATAGTGGTACCCCGCCTCGACGCAATTGCTGAGGTGGCGCATCGAAATTTCACGAAAACGTGCAGGCATTTCCC
The DNA here is from genome assembly GCF_046605395.1 of Pseudomonas sp. MPB23. Classification (NCBI taxonomy): domain Bacteria; kingdom Pseudomonadati; phylum Pseudomonadota; class Gammaproteobacteria; order Pseudomonadales; family Pseudomonadaceae; genus Pseudomonas; species Pseudomonas sp. MPB23. The sequence goes on from NZ_CP176771.1 coordinate 2,838,476, forward strand.
ACGCATACGGGGTGTGTTCATTGTCGGAATCGGCGTCGTCATCGCCGCTGGAGGCGACCTCGGCCAACCAGCGTTCGGCCTGGTAGGGCGTTAATAAACCGGGCCCGCCGGTTTCACAATCGGCCTGCCCCAGATCGACGGCCTGCATGAAGTAGTCGCGCTCGGATGGGCTGTTGAGGACCTGGCGGCACTTTTTTGCGGTCCACGGTATTTCGGAGTAGCAGACATACAGCTCAGCGCGCGCGGGATAGATCAACACCGGTTTGTTGATGGGCGTTTCGCGCCGATCACTGTGGACGTCCGTGCCCTGCCAGAGCATCGCGCTGACCACGCCATCGAGGACGCGGTATTCCGAGAGTTCGCCCTTTTGCGCGTCGATCACATAGAGCCAACCATTGCGCAGCAGACGAATGCCGAGCGGGCGAGTGGCGAGTGGGTAAGGGACGGGAATTTCACTCGAAGGGTCCAGGGCTGGGTCATCGACCAGGCCATAGCTCAGGGGCACCAACTGCATCGTACTTTTCATCAGCGGGCAGGTGGCCATGGAGCTTTTGGCGTCGTCGCGGCTTGCATTGACGTGGTTGGGGTTTTTTTTCATACCGGGTTCCTTGGCAGGCTTTCGGCCCGTTCTTGCTTGAAAAATGAAGGCGCCCAGAGGGCGAAGTGCACCGTTGGGGGGCGTCTTCGATTCAAACCGCATGCCAATTAAATAATTTCTATATAAAACAGTGGCTTAGTGACGAGTAGGCGGGCAGAACAGCTTTTTTGGAGGCGAAACGGGGAAAAAGTGCGCAAGAAGTTGCACAGTGCTGTGCAACTTCTTGCGCACTTGGCTGAAGCCCTTGTAAACCAAAGGCTGTAGAGGATTTAGGGGTGGCTTTTTAGCTTTTTACTGTGCAACTTTTTGCCATGTGCGCGGATGGCGCGGGGCAAGCGTTGCACCCCGCTGATTGCAGTTTTCCCCCGTCCTCAAATAATTTCCAAGCTCATGGCTTTTTTCTCCTCCCCAAAGGTCAACATCCTTCAAGCACCTTTGAACCCAGGAGATTCCCCCCCGATGACCATCCCTAAGGCACTGTTGATCCTCCACGGCAAGCAAGCCCTCAACGAGGACGTACGCTCGGCCGTGCAGGCCCGGCGTGCACTGGGCTGGGAACTGGCGGTGCGGGTGACGTGGGAGGGCGGTGATGCTCAGCGCCTGGTACACGAGGCGCTGGACGACGGGTACACGCATCTCATTGCCGGCGGCGGCGACGGCACGTTGCGCGATGTGGCCGAGGCGATGGCGCTGGCCAAGACCGACGCCAGCCTGGTGCTGATGCCGCTGGGCACCGCCAACGACTTTGCCAAGGCCGCCGGTGTGCCGATGGAGCCGGCGCAGGCCCTGGCGTTGCTGGACGTGCCGCCCAAGGCTATCGACCTCGGCCAGGTGGGTGGGCAAATCTTCCTCAACATGGCCACCGGCGGCTTCGGCAGCCAGGTCACCGCGAACACTTCCGAGGAGCTGAAGAAGGTCCTGGGCGGCGCCGCCTATCTGTTCACCGGCTTGACGCGTTTCAGCGAATTGAAGGCTGCCTACGGTGAGTTGGAAGGGCCGGATTTCCATTGGAAGGGTGAGTTGCTCGCGCTGGGGATCGGCAACGGGCGCCAGGCCGGCGGCGGGCATGTGCTGTGCCCGGAGGCGTTGGCCGATGACGGCCTGCTGGATGTCAGCATCCTGCCGGCGCCCCAGGAGGTGGTCGGTACCTTGCTTGAGCTGATGAACAATGGCTGGGGCCTGGACGCCATGTTTGTGCGCGCCCGCCTGCCGTGGGTCGACATCAAGGTCGCGCAGGGCCTGTATATCAATCTGGATGGCGAGCCGCTGGAGGGCGACGACCTGCACTTCAAAGCCTTGCCCAAGGCCTTGCGCGTGCACCTGCCGGTGAATTCGCCCCTAGTCGTCCAGGCTGATGATCTGCTCGCGCACGGCGAATAACACCAGGCCTGCCACGTCGAAAATCTGCAGGCGCTTCATGATCTGCGAGCGGTGCGCTTCCACGGTCTTGACGCTAAGGCCCAGCCCGTGGGCGATTTCCCGAGTGGACTTGCCGCGTACGATCAGGCGCAGGATCTCGAGCTGGCGGGCCGTGAGGTTATGACTGTGGCCGGCCGGGGTGGTCGGGCTCTGGCCGCGCACCAGCGCCTGGTTGATCACGGTGTGGGCGATCGCCGGGCTCAGGTAGCGTTCGTTGTTGCGCAACGCCAGCAGCGCGTGCTCCAGCTCGGTGGCGGTGGTGTCCTTGAGCAGGTAACCGTGGGCGCCGGACTCCAGCGCGCACATGATCAGTTCCGGGTCGGTGTGCATCGACAGGATCAGCACCTTGCTCTTGGGGTAGGCGCGGCGCAGTTGTTGCAATGCATCCAGGCCGCCGGTGTGCTTCATCGACAGGTCCAGCAGCACGATATCGGGTTGCAGGGCGCAAAACTGCTCCAGCAACTGCGCGCCATCAGTGGCTTCGCCGATTACCGTGTAGCCGGGTATGTCCTGGACCAGCGCACGTACGCCGGCCCTAATCAGTGCATGGTCATCCACTAGGAGTAATTTGCAGGTCACTCGAAAACCTTAGGGGAACTGGCCCGTTCGAGGGCGCGGGGCGCCCAGGGGAAAAGCGCTTCGATCCGTGTCCCTTTGCCTGGCTGGCTGCTGACGGACAAGGTGCCCCCCAGTTGATCAATCCGCTCGAACATGCCGGCCATGCCCCGTTGACCTTCCAGGCCGGGGTCGATGGCAGGCGAAAAGCCCTGGCCGTCATCGCTGATACTCAGCGACAGGCCATCGGGCACGCGTTGAAGACGTATAAGCAAGTTGTGTGCCTGGGCGTGGCGGAGCATGTTGGTCACGGCTTCCTGGGTGATGCGAAAGGCCGCCACGGCCATTTCTTCGGGAATTCCGGTCAGCCGTTGCTGGCATTCCAGGCTCCAGTGAATCGGTGTGTTTTCCAGGGTCTTGATCAAATGCGCGCGCAGACTGGCTTCCAGGCCCAGGCTGGCCAACTGGCGAGGGTTGAGGATGGCAGAGACGTCGCGCACCTTGGCCAGGGTTTCATCGAGCGTGTTGCACAGCACCGTGCATTGGCCTTGCAGGTCTTGCGGCAGGCGGCGCTTGAGCCATTCGCCTTGCAGCTTGGCGGCGGTCAGCAATTGGCCGATATCGTCATGCAACTCGCGGCTGAGGCGGTGGCGTTCGTTTTCCTGCACTTGCAGCAGACGCTCGGCCAGTTCCTGGGGCTGAAACTTGATGGATTTGCGTGAACGCCACTGTTGCAGGCCAACCAACGCCAGCGTCACCAGGTTGAGCAGCAACACCGCCAGGGGCAAGGGCTTTGCGCTGGCATACGCGAGCAGGCTGAGCAGCAACGAGACCAGGCACAGGGCAAATATCAAGCGGCGTGCATGGCTGCGGGACACGGACCTGGCGAGGAGTGACTTGAAGTTGGCGTACATAGCGGATGGAGCCAATGAGGGTTCGCTGCGGGAAGACCGGTCACGGCAGCTGACGGGGCTTTGTGTGAAGTGCGTGGCCAAATCGTTTTTAAACATGATGAAGTTGAGTTACTTCGAGCGAGGCACATAGTAGCACCCCTGTAACCGTTGGTCGCCTGACACTTTGCATCGCCGCGCCATTACCCGCGTCAATACCCTGAAGAGAGTCTCAGAGTTTGAAGAATGGGAAATTGTATTATCTAAGTTGGTTGTATCAGTGTGCCCCTTAGTGGCTATTTGATATTTGTTTTTGTCGTTTCTAGATAACCCATCGAGTGAATGCGACCGGACAGTGGCTCAGGACGCATGATGCAGGTGTTGCTGCGGTTTGGCACTGAAGTCCTTTTGCGGAATCTGCAGGGCCACCGTGGCAATCAACGTGGTTTGTTCGGTTTCATCCAGTGCCAACTGGCCTGTCTTTATGTCGATCAGCTCCAACTGCCAGGCCAGCAAGGTCAGGCAATCGTGCAAGGCATCCAGGGCCTGGTCATGCAGTTGCAAAGGGTTTTCGGCATTGGCGATCAAGTATTGGATATGCCGCGAGAATTCGCTGATCGCCTGCAACGCCAGGGCGTCGGCTTTTTCGGCGAGGTTGATCAAGCTGATCTTCATGCAGTCGATCGCGTCGCTGTCATTGCGAATCAGATGCAGATGACTGAGGCATTCTTCGGACTTGACCAGCAGCTTTTCAGCCTGGCGCAAGAACTCTGGAAGTGCCATTTGCCACTCGTTACCGTCGTTCATCATGCAAGCCTCCGCAACATAAGGTCGGGTGATGAGATGTCGCACCGGGTGAATGGCTTAAAACTAGCGCTGAAATTTGACTGAAGTCTGTAGGTCGCTTCTGAGTGTTCAGTAGGACGTTTATTTAAATGACGGCGACGACGGTGCGTAGCCCTCATGAGCGAGGTCAGTTGCACACCTTTGGTTGCCGCGACGTGTAGGTCCGGAAGGCCCGTGGACCGAGGGCTTGGGATGGCAAACAAAAGCCTGACTCCATTCATGCAATGAGAATGGCATCACATTAATGGCTATTAGATATTGCGAATATCAGGTTTTGCCTGATTGTGCATAGGGGAATCCCTTATGTGGCGGAACCTTGCGTCGATTTGAATGTCGCGCAACGTCGCTTCACCGCCGTCTGAAGAGGCCAACCCAGTAAAGCATGATGTCAGTGTGACATCAATGGATTTGCATGGCATTTTACAAGGGTCAAGATCTGGCATTCGCCGCCGATAACTGGCTTAAGTGAACAAACCTTCGCGCAACACTTTCCAGCGCAAAACAGGAGCTCTCAATGGCCGGCATTCTCGACACGGTAGATCAACGCACACAACTGGTGGGTGAGAATCGCCTGGAGATCCTCATGTTTCGCCTGGCCGGGCGCCAATTGTTCGCGATCAACGTGTTCAAGGTGCAGGAAGTCCTGCAATTGCCCAAGTTGACCTTGATGCCCCAGCGTCACCCCTTTGTGTGCGGCGTCGTCAACCTGCGCGGCCAGACGCTGCCGGTGATCGACCTGTCCCAGGCCATCGGCATGCGCCCATTGGTACCGGGTCCCAACAGCACGATTATCGTCACCGAGTACAACCGTTCGGTGCAGGCGTTCCTGGTGGGCGGCGTGGACCGTATCGTCAACATGAACTGGGAAGCGATCCTGCCGCCACCGACCAGCGCCGGGCGCCAGCATTACCTCACCGCCATCAGCAAGGTCGACGACCAGTTGGTGGAAATCATCGATGTGGAAAAAGTCTTGGCCGAGATCGTGCCGTACAACGCCAAGGTTTCCCGCGAAAAACTCGACGACCCGGTGCTGGAACGTGCCCGTGGCCGCGAAGTGCTGCTGGTGGATGACTCCAACGTGGCGTTGTCGCAGTTGCGCGACACGCTGGGCCAGTTGGGGGTCAAGATGCATATCGCCAGCGATGGCCTCAAAGCCCTGAACATGCTCAAAGCCTGGGCCGACAGCGGCCAGGTGATGACCGACAAGCTGCTGATGATCTTCACCGACGCCGAAATGCCCGAAATGGACGGCTACCGCCTGACCACCGAGATCCGCAACGACCCGCGCCTGCGCAAACTGTATGTGGTGCTGCACACCTCGCTGTCGGGCAGCTTCAACGAGTCGATGGTGAAGAAAGTCGGGTGCGACAATTTCCTGTCCAAGTTCCAGCCCGACAAGCTGGTGGATGTGGTGCGTGAGCGACTGATGCTGGACGAAGTGCCGGCTTGACTTTAGGGTGGCATCTTTGCCCCCTCAGGAATGCAGGCCCATGCTTCGTCTCAGCGCGCTGTACCGTTACCCCTTGAAGTCCGGCAAGGCCGAAGTGCTTCAGCGAATCGGCCTGGATAAACTCGGCCTGGACGGGGATCGACGCTGGATGCTGGTGGACGAGGCCAGCGGGCGTTTTCTCACGCAGCGTGCCGTGGCGAAGATGAGCCAGTTGTCGGCGCTGTGGAACAGCAGCGGCGGGCTGACCTTGAGCGCGCCCGGCTACACACCGCTCGAGGTGGCGCTGCCAGGCAGCGACGCCGAGTTGCGCGGGGTGACCATCTGGCGCGACACCTTGCGCGTACCGGACGCTGGCGACGAGGCCGCCGCCTGGGTCAGTGAATTTATCGGCAAGCCCACGCGGCTCGTGCAGATGCCCCTGGAGCGCGCCCGCACGACCCAGGCCGGTTTCGGCAAGGATGACGATCAGGTGGCATTTGCCGACGGTTATCCATTGCTGGTGATCGGTCAGGCGTCCCTGGACGACCTTTCCCAACGCATCGGCCGTCCCATGGAGATGCTGCGTTTTCGGCCCAACCTTGTCATCGAAGGGGGCGAGCCCTTTGCCGAGGACGGCTGGAAGCGCTTGCGCATCGGTGATGTGGAGTTTCGTGCGGTCAAGCCGTGTTCACGCTGCATCCTCACCACCATCGACCCGCAAACCGGCGAACGCAGTGCCGACCGCGAGCCGTTCGTAACCCTCGAGGCTTATCGTAAGACGCAAGAGGGGGCGATTTTTGGCCAGAACCTGGTCAACGATGGCGTCGGCCACCTTGAGGTGGGCATGCCGGTGACGATCCTCGAATAATGCACACGCCCATAAAAATGCCCGTCTCCTGCGAGACGGGCATTTTTTTGCGCAGCGTGGATCAGCCGCGGTATTCGCACAGGTAAGCGGTGTCCACGGCGACCTTGAGCTGGAACTTGCTGTTGGCCGGTACGTTGAACTGGCTGCCGGCGGCGAAGGTTTCCCAGGCGTTGGCATCGGGCAGCTTGACGCTCAGGGCGCCGGACACCACGTGCATGATTTCGCGCTGGGCGGTGCCGAATTCGTATTCACCCGGGGCCATCACGCCGATGGTCGCCGGACCTTCTGCGGTGCCGAAAGCGATCGACTTGACGGTGCCGTCGAAGTACTCGTTGACTTTAAACATGGGCGATTCCTCGGAAAAGGGTTGAGGCTTCCTGTAGGAGCGAGCTTGCTCGCTCCTACAGGAAGAACTACGGAAAAAGGTCGGTCAGTATGCCCAAGCGAAGAGAAGCTGCCTAGACCGGCAAAATCAGCGGCAGCAGGCGCGCGGTGTTGCGCGCATCTTCCAGCGCCCGGTGTTGCTGGCCTTGGAACTGCATCCCTGCCAATTGCAGCGCGCCATTGAGCCCCGGGGGCTTGTCCAGGCGCCGCGCCTTGGCGAAGCGTTGCTTGAGGTTCACATGGGGCGTGTGGGCGAGGGCGCTGGCCAGGCCGTGGCGCTGCCACTCCAGCTCCAACTGATGGCGGTCATAGTCGCCCCAACTGGCCCAGCCTTCCAGGCGCGGCTGGTGCTGGCCCAGCCAGCGCTCGAACAGCGGCCACACTTCGGTGAAGGGCGCGGCGCCGTCCATATTCGCCTGGGTGATGTGCGTCAGCTTGCGACAAAAAGGCGTCAGCAGCGGACGGCGCAGCGGCCGTACAAAGCGCTGGAAGTGATCCAGTTCGCGGCCTTCGCGGTTCACCAGACTGGCGCCGATCTCGATGACTTCCATCTCCGTTACGGGCCAGCCGCCGTCATCCGTGGTGGCTTCAAGGTCAATAATCAGCCAATGAGGCATCGCGCAGGTTCCCGTACTCTTCCTTTTCTGTTGGGGATAGAGCGTAGCCCGGCCGCGTAGTTCCGCCCAGGCGGTTATTCGATCTCCAGCAAAACCTGGCGATTTCGCACCTGGTCGCCCGTAATGACCTGCACGCCCTTGACCACACCGTCCATGCCGGCCTTCAGCGGATGCTCCATTTTCATCGCTTCGAGCACCAACAGCAGTTGGCCTTGGGTGACACGGTCACCGGTACTGACCCGCACGTCGACGATCGCGCCGTCCATCGGCGCCTTGACGGTGCCGCTGCCGACGTCGGCCTGGCGCGCGGCGACTGACTGGGTGCAGTTGATCACCGTCACGCCGGGCAACCACAACTGGGTGCCTTCAAGGTGATAAGCGATGCGCCGACGAATGCCATTGATCACCCGCGTGGCCCAGCGACCGTCGGTGGCGAGGTGGCTGATGTCGAGGCCGTTGGCGTGCAGGCAATCGTTCTCCAGCACGCTGACGGCGATGTCCTGAACGTCAGCGTTCACCGCCAGGCGATAGCGCCAGGGCACCGTGGCGTTGTTGCGCCATCCCGATAAACCCTGGCGATGCAGGGCGGCGCTGTGCCGATAAAACAGCGCCGCAGCCAACGCCAGCTCTTCAGGGGATGCCGTGTGGCATGGAATGTCGCTGAAGTGTTCGGTGATAAACCCGGTGCTGAAATCGCCGTCGATAAACTCTGCGTGCTGGAGCAGATCGGCCAGCAGCCGCTGGTTGCTCGCGACCCCCAGCAGCACCGTGTCTTGCACCGCCCGCAGCAATTTGCGCCGGGCCTCTTCGCGGGTGGCGCCGTGGGCGATGATCTTGCCCAGCATCGGGTCATAGAACGGGCTGATGCGCTGGCCTTCCAGCACCCCATGGTCCACCCGCACGCCGGCCGCCGGCTCCCAGCGCACGACCTCACCGGTTTGCGGCAGAAAACCCTGGGCCGGGTCTTCGGCGTACAGGCGAACTTCCATGGCATGGCCGCTCAGGTTCACATCGGCCTGGGTCAACGGCAGGGGCTGGCCGGCAGCGACCTGCAGTTGCCAATCCACCAAATCGAGGCCGGTGATCAACTCGGTCACCGGGTGTTCCACCTGCAGGCGCGTGTTCATTTCCAGGAAGTAGAAGCGGCCATCGCTTTCAAGCAGGAATTCCACGGTGCCGGCACCGACGTAGCTCACCGCGCGCCCGGCCTTGAGTGCGGCCTCGCCCATGGCCTGGCGCAGCGCGGGGGTCATCACCGGGCAGGGCGCTTCTTCGATGATTTTCTGATGGCGGCGCTGGATCGAGCAGTCGCGCTCGCCGAGGTAGATAAGGTTGCCGTGGCTGTCGCCGAACACCTGGATTTCGACGTGGCGCGGCTCGATCAGTGCTTGCTCGAGGATCAGTTCGTCGCTGCCAAACGCGTTCAGGGCTTCGGAGCGTGCGGTACGCAGTTGCTCGAGCAGTGCTTCGCGCTGCTGGACCCGGCGCATGCCGCGTCCGCCGCCGCCGGCACTGGCCTTGATCATCAGCGGATAGCCGATGCGCTCGGCTTCGCGTTGCAGGCTGCTGTCATCCTGCGCGCGGCCCTGGTAGCCGGCGATGCACGGCACACCGGCTTCGAGCATGGCGAGTTTGGACAGGCGCTTGCTGCCCATCAGTTCAATGGCCTCCGGGCTTGGGCCGATGAAGGTGAGGCCGGCTTGATGGCAGGCGCGGGCGAAATCGGGGTTTTCCGAGAGGAAGCCGTAGCCGGGGTGGATGGCGTCGGCGCCGGTTTTTTGCGCGGCGTCGAGGATCGCCGGGATGTTGAGATAGGACTGCTGCACCGGTGCGGGGCCGATGTGCACGGCTTCGTCGGCCATCTGCACGTGCAGGGCCTGGGCGTCGGCGTCGCTGTAGACCGCCACGGTGCGATAGCCCAAGGCCTGGGCGGTGCGCTGGATGCGGCAGGCGATTTCGCCGCGGTTGGCGATCAGGATCTTGGTGAATGTGGGCATTGGGCTATTCCTGGGCGAAGGTGATGTAGAGGCTGGCCTCATCGGGAGCAAGCCCCCTCCCACCGTTTGAAATGCGTTTCTTCTGTGGGAGGGGGCTTGCTCCCGATGGCGTTATTGGCACCAACTCGGCTTGCGCTTGTGCACAAACGCCTGCGTCCCCTCAATCCCTTCTTCCCCCGTCACCGCCTCGGCAAACCACTGCGCCGCCTGGTCCAGCAACGGCCCCAACGGCTGTTCCACACTGGCCAGCAACAGCGCCTTGGTGCGTGCATTGGCCCCTGGCGCACAGCGCAGCACGTCGCCCAGCACTTCATCCAGGCGCTGCGCCAAGGCCTGTGGGTCGTACTCGGTGAAATGCACCACACCCAATCGCTGTGCTTCAACGCCGTCAAACCTGGCCGCCGTCAGCGCCAGCCGCCGCGCATGGGTCAGGCCGATACGCTTGACCACGAACGGCGCGATCTGCGCCGGCAGTACACCCAGGCTGGTCTCCGGCAAACCGAACTGCGCCTTATGGTCGGTAATCGCAATATCGCTGACGCACGCCAAACCAAAGCCGCCGCCGAGCACCGCGCCCTGCAGCACCACGATCACCACTTGCGGCAGCGCTTCCACGGCTAGCAGCAAGGTGCCGAACGCACGGTTCAACGCGGCGAGCTGATTGCCCGCGCTGACCAGATCCTTCACATCCGCCCCGGCACAGAAGTGCCCGCCCGCGCCGCTGATCACCACCGCGCGCACCTGGCTGTCGAGTTGCGCCAGCACCGTGTGCAAGTCGTTGACCATCTCCAGGCTCATCGCATTGCGGCACTCGGGGCGGTTGAGGGTGATGTGCAGCACGCCGTTATGCGGTTCGAGCAGCAAGGTGTTCATGACTTTTTCCCCGGCAGCGTGCCCATCAGTTTGCAGATGATGCCCAGCATGATCTCGTCGGCGCCGCCGCCGATCGACACCAGGCGCACATCGCGATACGCCCGCGCCACCGGGTTGTCCCACATGAACCCCATGCCGCCCCAGTATTGCAGGCAACTGTCGCTGACTTCGCGACCCAGACGCCCGGCCTTGAGCTTGGCCATGGAGGCCAGGCGGGTCACGTCCTGGCCTTTGATGTACTGCTCGGTGGCCTGGTAGACCAGGGCGCGCAGGCATTCGATTTCGGTGGACAACTCGGCCAGGCGAAAGTGGATCACCTGGTTGTCGATCAGTGCTTTGCCGAAGGTCTGGCGTTCCTTGCAGTACTCGATGGTGCTGTCGATGCAATATTCCAGGCCCTTGATCATATTGGCCGCGCCAAACAGGCGTTCTTCCTGGAACTGCAGCATCTGCATCATGAAGCCTGCGCCTTCGTGGCCGATGCGGTTGCGTTGCGGCACGCGCACATCATCGAAGAACACCTGGGCGGTCTCGGAGCTGTGCATGCCGAGTTTTTCCAGGGGCGGGCTGACGCTGATGCCAGGGGTGTTCATCGGCACCATGATCAGCGACTTGTTGATGTGCGGCTTGTCGTCGGAGGTGTTGGCCAGCAGGCAGATAAAGTCGGCGCTGGGCGAGTTGGTGATCCACATTTTGCTGCCATTGATCACGTAGTCGTCGCCGTCTTTGCGCGCGTGGGTTTTCAGCCCGGCCACGTCGGAGCCGGCGCCGGTTTCCGACACACCGATGCAGCCCACTTGCTCGCCGCTGATGGCCGGGCGCAGGAATTCTTCGCGCAGTTCATCGCAGCCGAAGCGGGCGAGGGCGGGGGTGCACATGTCGGTCTGCACGCCGATGGACATGGGAATGCCGCCGCAGCGGATGGTGCCGAACTCTTCGGCGGCGACGATCGAGTAGCTGTAGTCCAGGCCCATGCCGCCGAATTGTTCCGGCTTGGAAATGCCCAGCAGGCCGAGGTCGCCGGCTTTGCGCAGGATCTCGTGGATGGGGAAGCGCCCGGCTTTTTCCCATGTGTCCACGTGGGGGTTGATCTCACGGTCGACGAAGGCGCGAACGGTGCGGCGCAGTGCTTGATGTTCCTGGGTAAAGATCATTTTTTGTTGTTCTCCTGATCGTTAGAAACGGGCCACACCGAAGCTGTTGGGTTGCAATTGCCGCGCGTCGGCTTCCTGGCAGATATCCAGCACAAACCCCAGCAAGGTCCGGGTATCCCGGGGGTCGATCAGCCCGTCGTCCCACAGGTTCGCACTGCCGTACAACGCGGTGGATTGGCTGTCGAGTTTCTGCGCAGTGACCTGTTCCAGCATGTCCAGCATCTTGGGGTCGGGCACCAGACCGTCCTTCAACTGCTTGGCTTCGGTGACGATCCGCAGCACCTTGCCCGCTTGCGCGCCGCCCATCACCGCCGTGCGGCTGTTGGGCCAGGCGAAGATGAAGCGCGGGTCCAGTCCTCGGCCGCACATCGCATAGTTGCCGGCACCGTAGGAACCGCCGACCACCACCGTGAGTTTAGGCACCCGCGCGTTGGCCACCGCCTGGATCATCTTCGCGCCGTGCTTGATCACCCCTTGCTGCTCGGACTCGGTGCCCACCATGAACCCGGTGGTGTTGTGCAGGAACAGCAGCGGCGTGCGGCTCTGGTCGCACAGTTGGATAAATTGCGCGGCCTTGCTCGCACCCTTGGGCGTGATCGGGCCGTTGTTGCCGATCACGCCGACGGCGCGGCCGTGAATATGCAGATGGCCGCAGACGGTGTGGGCATCGAACTCGCCCTTGAACTCAAGAAAGACTGAGCCGTCCGCCAGGCGCGCGAGAATTTCGCGCACGTCGTAGGGTTTTTTCGGGTCGTCCGGGATCAGCCCGAGCAGGTCGTCGATGGGGTACAGCGGCTCGGCGTACGCCCGTGCTGGCGCGGGCGGCAGGTGATCGTTCCAGGGCAACAGGCTGACGATCTCGCGCACGATACGCACGCCGTCGGCGTCGTTTTCCGCCAGGTATTCAGCGGTTCCGGCGGTTTGCGCATGCATCTCGGCGCCGCCCAGTTCCTCGTCGGTGGCGATTTCGCCGGTGGCGGCCTTGAGCAGCGGCGGCCCGGCCAGGAACAGCTTGGCTTTGCCACGCACCACCACCACGTAATCCGACAGCCCCGGCTGGTACGCCCCGCCTGCTGTCGCCGAGCCGTGCACCACAGTGATCTGCGGCAACCCCATGGCCGACATGCGCGCCTGGTTGGCAAAACTGCGTGCGCCTTCGACGAAAATTTCCGCCGCGTAATTGAGGTTGGCGCCACCGCTTTCGGCGAGGGTCACCATCGGCAGTTTGTTTTCCACCGCGATCTGTTGCAGGCGCAGGGACTTCTTCAGGCCCGTGGGGGAAATGGTGCCGCCCTTGATCGCGCTGTTATTGGCCACCACCAGTATGCGCACGCCGCTGACATAGCCGATGCCGGCGATCAGCCCGCCGCCGGCGGCGCTGCCGTCCTTGTCGTCGTGGAGTTTGTAGCCGGCCAGGCTCGCCAGTTCGAGGAACGGCGCGCCGGGGTCCAGCAGCCGGTTGAGGCGTTCGCGCGGCAGCAACTGACCGCGCTTGTCGAACTTGGGTTTGGCCTCCTCAGCTTTGTTGAGCAGGGTGTGTTCCAACTGGCGCAGGTGCGCGATGGCGGCAAGCATGGCCGCGCGGTTGTGGGCGAACTGTGGGCTGTGAGGGTCGATCGAGCTTTCAATCACCGGCATGGTTTATTGCTCCGCCTTGAGCACATCGGGCAGGTAGGCGCGGTGGAAACCGTTGAACGGTGCGCTCGGCGACTGCGCCTTGTGCAACGGCCAGGCCCGGTTGCCCAGGCTGGCGGCGCCATCGATGCGCAGGGTGCTGCCGCTGATGAAGGCGGCGGCGGGGCTGAGCAGAAACACGATGGCCGCGCTGACTTCCGACTCGGTACCGATGCGCTTGAGCGGCACGTGTTCGCGCAGGGTCGGGATCACCGCCTTGAACGCGCCTTCGTAGGTGTCCATGCCGCTGGAGGCAATCCAGCCCGGCGCTACCGCATTGACTCGCACCCCGGCGTAGCCCCACTCGAAGGCGGCGGTCTTGGTGAGGTTGTCCATGCCTGAGCGCGCCGCGCCCGAGTGGCCCATGCCGGGCATGCCGCCCCACATGTCGGCGAGCATGTTGACGATGGCGCCGCCGTGCTTGCTCATGGATTGGTTGAACACTTCCCGCGCCATCAGGAACCCGCCGACCAGGTTGGTGCGCAGCACGGTTTCAAAGCCTTTTTGATTGATCGAGGCCAGGGGCGAGGGGTACTGGCCGCCGGCATTGTTGACCAGGCCATGGATGACGCCGTGTGCCTGGACGATCTGGCTGACCAGCGCCTTCACCGCCTCTTCATCGCGGATATCGCAGGCTTGCCAATGGGCAGTGCCGCCGTCTTCGGTGATCTGCGCCGCGACCTGTTCCAGCTTGTGCGCGGTGCGTCCCACCAGGATCACCCGCGCGCCAAGCGCCGCCAGCTCATGGGCGGTGCAGCGGCCAATCCCACTGCCGCCGCCGGTGACGATCACGGTGTGGCCCTGGAACAGGTCGGCTTTGAAGATCGAATCGTAGGCCACGGCAACGCTCCTTTAAGTGAGTTGATCGGCGAGGTGTTGCGGCACGGCAATGGGGATTTCCAGCAGTTGCTGGGCGAAGGCCTTGCCTTGCGGGTCGATGCGCAGGCTGGCGATACCGCCGCCGCCCAGGGCGTTTTCCAGCAGGAAGTTGAGGCTATGGCTGCCGGGCAGGTACCAGCGTTGGACGCGACCGTGGACGGGGTCGAGCACGTGGCCCATCCAGTCGGCGATCACCGCCGGGGTCAGGGCTTCGGCGATCCACGGCAGGTACTCGGGGCTGCGGGCGATGACCCCGATATTGCTGTGGTTGCCCTTGTCGCCGGAGCGCGCCACGGCGAGTTTCACCAGCGGCACGCTGGCATCGGCACGGCCTTGGGGTTTGGGCGGATCGCTCGGTGCGGCGGGCAGGCGGGGCGCCTCGGCGATAGGCAGCGTGCAGGCGTGGCGTTCGCCCTGGAGATCGATGTGCACCTCACAGGCGGCCTTATCGATCAGGAACGAAAACAGCCGAATCAGCGGATACACCGTGGGGCGTCCGCCGACAATCCCGGTCAGCCCCGGCGCCATGCCAGTGGCTGCCTGGGCAATCTCGCGGGCGAACAGCACCAGCGCCGGTTTACTCGGGTGTCGTACGGCCAGCTTGAGCACCACCTCGCGGGTGTCATGGCGCTTGGCGTGGGCGCCATACGTCGCTTCGCTGCCGAGCAGTTCGATGCTCACCTCGGTGTAGGGTGCCCAGCCGCGCTGGCTGAACAGTTCCGAGGTTTTGTCGATGATTGCCTGGCTGACCCGTTCGGCCTTGGCCACCGCGTCGATCCCGGCGATCAGGCAACTGGCGGTGCAGCGAAAGCCATCCGGGCTGGTGGCGCTGACTTTGTACTGGTCGGTGGGCGGCAAGCCCTTGGCGCCGTGCAGGCGCACGCGGTTTTTGCCTTGCTGCTGCACCTTGACCTGGCTGAAGTCGCAGATCACATCGGGGAGCAAATAGGCGTGCGGATCACCGATTTCATACAGCAACTGTTCGGCCACGCTGAGCTCGCTGATCAAGCCGCCGCTGCCCTCGACTTTATTGACGGTGAACTGGCCGTCGGCGCTGACCTCGACGATGGGAAAACCGATGTGCGCGTAGTCCGGTACCTCGCGCCAATCGGTGAAATTACCGCCGGTGCATTGGGCGCCGCACTCGATGATGTGCCCGGCCAGCGCGGCTTGGGCGAGGCGGTCGTAGTCGTGCCATGACCAGTTGAACTCATGCACCAGCGCCGCGCTGACCACTGCGCTGTCGACCACGCGACCGGTGATCACGATATCCGCGCCCAGTGCCAGCGCCTGGGTGATGCCCGGCGCACCGAGGTAGGCATTGGCGGATACGCACACCGGCGGCAACGGCGCGCTGTTGAACATGTCGGTGACGCCGTGCAGGTGCTTGAGTTGGGGTTGCAGGTCGTCGCCCAGCAGCACGGCGATCTTCAATGGCAACTGGGCCTTGTCGCAGGCCGCTTGCAGGGCGGCGGCGCAGGCTTGGGGGTGGATGCCGCCAGCGTTGCTGATCACGCGAATGCCCTGGCGCTGGATGTCGCCCAGCAACGGCGTCAGGACCTCGACAAAGTCGCTGGCGTAACCGGCCTGGGGATCTTTCATCCGCGCGCCGGCGAGGATCGACATCGTGACTTCCGCCAGGTAGTCGAACACCAGGTAATCGAGCTTGCCGCCGTGCACCAACTGGGCGGCGGCGGTGCAGGTGTCGCCCCAAAAGGCGCTGGCACAGCCGATACGAACCGTCTTGCTCATGAGAAATCCTTCCTCGAATGGCTGCTAGCGAGACTACCAAGCAAGCGCTTGGTTTGTAAACGCCGCCGGCAAGTTTTAGCCAAGCGCTTGCTTGGGTGACGGCCACAGCCTAAATTGCCGGCCAAGACGTCCGCAGAAGTAGAGGAGAAAGGCATGGATGAGCACAAAGCCCTGCAGGTGATGCGCACCCTGGTCGACGGTGGCCAATTGACCGACCCCGACAGTGCCCGGGGCAAGCTGCTGCAGACCGCGGCGCATCTGTTTCGCAACAAGGGCTTCGAGCGCACCACCGTGCGTGACCTGGCCGGCGCCGTGGGGATTCAGTCCGGCAGCATCTTTCATCACTTCAAGAGCAAGGACGAGATCCTGCGCGCGGTGATGGAGGAAACCATCCGCTACAACACCGCCCTGATGCGCGCCTCGCTGGAAGAGGCGACCAACGTGCGCGAACGCGTGCTGGCGCTGATTCGCTGCGAGTTGCAGTCGATCATGGGCGGCAGCGGCGAGGCCATGGCGGTGCTGGTGTACGAATGGCGCTCGCTGTCGGCCGAAGGCCAGGCCCAGGTGCTGGCGCTGCGTGACGTGTACGAAGCGATCTGGCTGCAAGTGCTGGGCGAGGCCAAGGCCGCCGGCTATATCCGCGGCGATGTGTTTATCACCCGGCGCTTCCTCACCGGTGCCCTGTCCTGGAGCACCACCTGGTTTCGCGCCGAGGGCAGCCTCACGCTCGAAGAGTTGGCCGAGCAAGCACTGTTAATGGTTCTGAAAGCCGACTGAGGCACAAGCTATTAATTTGTGGGTGAAAAGTTGTCTCGCTGGACAAAAACGCCTAGCTTATCGCCATCAACCTAGCGAACGGTGTGTGCCTTAATGTTTTCGCCATGGCGGCTGGCTGCAGGACTGACTTTATGGGCATTGGGCACCCTGTGGTGGATGCCGGCTTGCGCTGCGCAATTGGTACGCATTGGCGCTGCGCATTTTCCGCCCTACACCATACGTCCCGAGCAGGGTGCCGACACCGGTTTACTGCCACAACTGGTGGAGGCGCTGAACGCTTCGCAAACCGACTACCAATTTGTGCTGGTGCCCACCTCAATCCCACGGCGTTTCCGGGATTTCGAGCAGGGTCGGGTCGATATGGCGATCTTTGAAAATCCCGACTGGGGCTGGCAGGCGATTGCCCACACCAGTGTCGACATGGGGCTCGAGGATGCGGAAGTGTTCGTCGCGCTGCGTAAGCCCGAGCGTGATCAAGGTTATTTTGCCGACCTCACCGGCAAGCGCTTGGCGGTGTTCAGCGGTTATCACTATGCCTTTGCCAATTTCAACCCGGACCCCAAGTACGTGGCCGAGCGCTTCAACGCCACGTTGACCTATTCCCACGACAGCAACCTGCTGATGGTTGCCCGTGGGCGTGCCGATATCGCGCTGGTGACCCGTTCGTACCTGAGCGATTTCATGGTGCGCAATGCCGATATGGCGGGGCAACTCATGGTGTCGCAGCGCATCGATCAGGTGTACCACCATTACGCCTTGCTGCGGCCCAAGGCACCGATCAGCAGCGTAGCGTTTGCCGAACTGCTCAAACGTTTGCGAGACAGCGGAGAGATGCTGAAAATCTTCGAGCCCTACCGGATTGATGTGATGGCCGTGCCCTGAATCCGCGGGCTTCCAGACGCGCCGCGTTAGCGTTGACGTTCGCTCCTACGGAGGCTGCGGGCGGGGTGTCAGATCCGTCGCGCAAACGTATCGCTATGGTTGCCCGACACCTTGCGGCAATGCACCAATGCATCGCGAATCATGAAGTTCACCAGGGTCGGCGACACGCCCAGTTCCTTGGCGATGTCCTTTTGCGGCACGCCGTGCAGGCGGTACATCTCGAACGCATAGCGGGTGCGCTGGGGCAACTCCGTCAGGGCGTCGGCGATGTTTTCCAGGGTGTTGAAATTGATGTGTGAGGTTTCCGGTGAAGCGCCGTGAATGACCACATTCAAGCCTTCCTCTTCGGTCCCCGAATATTTGAGCTCCAGGGCCTGCTTACGGTAGTGATCGATCGCCAGGTTGCGCACGATCTGGAACAGATAACTCAATTGGGCCTTGAACGATGAGGTAATCGTCGGTGCCGATTGCAGCCGGAAGTAGGCGTCCTGCACGACGTCTTCGGCCCGGGAGCGGCACCCGGTAATGCGTGCCGCGATCTTCACCAGAATCAGTCGATTGTCGACGAATGCCTGGAGAAGCGGTGAGTCGCACCTGCCTGTGGATACTTGTTCCGTCATGGAAATCACCTTGTCGCTGGAGAGGTTGGGAGAGGGCGTCCGTGCTGAGGCCTCCTACACATCGGGCAACAAATTATGCTGAATGATAATTATTGTCAAATGAGAAGTCGAACTAATCTTACGCTTTGCGCTTGAATGTGAGCGCCGTCTCGCTTGTCCCGTGCGACTAATTATTTGCCGGTGCCGTCCGTTCTTCTGGGTGACAGGTCCGTGAGTCAAGCGGCCAAGGATCAGCACCCGCAGGAGGGCGAGATGGGTTTGTATCGTGCACACGGCGTATTTCGGTTTGGAGTGCTCGAGGGATGAGTACACCGACGCGACTGCGCTTGTTCTGTCTGCCCTATTCGGGTGCCAGTGCCATGGTTTACATGCGTTGGCGCCGGGCGCTGCCGGACTGGTTGCACGTGTGCCCGCTGGAATTGCCTGGGCGTGGCAGGCGCATGGATGAACCGCTGCAGAGCGATATCAAGGCCCTGGCCGAGCAGCTCGCGGAGGAAATCAGCCGCGACTTGCACAGCCCCTACGCACTGTTCGGCCACAGCCTTGGCGGCCTGCTGGCCTTCGAGTTGGCCCATGCCTTAAGTGCACGCAATCTGCCGGCGCCGCTGGCGCTGTTCGCCTCCGGCACCGCCGGCCCGGCGCGCCGCGATGTCAGCGAATACGCCCTCGCCAAGACCGACGAGCAATTGATCGCCCGCCTGCGCGAACTGCAAGGCACCGCCGAAGAAGCCCTGGCCAACCCCGAATTGATGCAGTTGATGCTGCCGATCCTGCGCGCCGATTTCCTCCTGTGCGGCAGCTTCAGCTATGGCGAGCGCGCGCCGCTGGACATGCCGATCCACGTGTTCGGCGGCAAGCAGGACAGCGTGCGCGCCGACCAGTTGCTCGACTGGCAGCTCGACGCCGCCAGCGGCTTTTCCCTGGACATGTTCGACGGTCACCACTTCTTCCTCATCCAGCACGAAAGTGCGGTGCTGCGCTGCATCCGACGTTACGCCGACGAACACCTGGCCCGCTGGCGCAACGGCGCGGCGCGGCAACTGGCCGCTGGCTGACAGCGCTTCGATTCCCGAATTTCCCGTAAGCCGATTTCAGGCAGGAACCCCATGATGGACGCCTTCGAACTTCCCCGTACCCTGGTCCAGTCCCTTCAACGTCGCGCCGCGCAGACCCCGGACCAGGTGGCCCTGCGCTTCCTCGCCGAGTCGGCCGAGCACAACGTTGTACTCACTTACCGCGACCTGGACCTGCGCGCCCGCACCCTCGCCGCCGCCTTGCAGGCGCGGGCAGCGTTGGGCGACCGTGCGGTGCTGTTGTTCCCCAGTGGCCCGGATTACGTCGCCGCGTTCTTTGGGTGCCTGTACGCCGGAATCATCGCGGTGCCGGCCTATCCGCCGGAATCCACGCGACGTCACCACCAGGCGCGCCTGCTGTCGATCATCAGCGATGCCGAGCCTTGCCTGCTGCTGACCGTCGCCAGCTTGAGCGATGGCTTGGCGCAACTCGACAACGCGCCGCCGGTGCTGAGCGTCGACACCCTCGACGCCCAGATCGCGAGCGCCTGGATCGCGCCCGCGCTGCAACCCGATGACATCGCCTTCTTGCAATACACCTCCGGCTCCACCGCGCAGCCCAAGGGCGTGCAAGTCAGCCACGGCAATCTGGTGGCCAACGAAGTGCTGATCCGGCGCGGCTTCGGCATCGACCTGAACCCCGACGATGTGATCGTCAGTTGGCTGCCGCTGTACCACGACATGGGCCTGATCGGCGGCCTGTTGCAACCGATCTTCAGCGGCGTGCCGTGCGTGTTGATGTCGCCGGCGTACTTTCTGGGGCGGCCATTGCGCTGGCTGGAAGCGATCAGCGAATACGGCGGCACCATCAGCGGCGGGCCGGATTTCGCCTACCGCCTGTGCAGCGAACGGGTCAGTGAGTCGGCGCTGGAACGCCTGGACTTGAGCCGGTGGCGCATGGCCTATTCGGGCTCCGAACCGATCCGCCTCGACACCCTGGAACGCTTCGCCGAGAAGTTCGCCCCCTGCGGTTTCACTCCGAGCAATTTCTTCGCCTCCTATGGGCTGGCCGAAGCCACGCTGTTTGTTGCCGGCGGCCGCCGCGGTCATGGCATTCCAGCGCTGCGCGTGGACGCGCAGGCCCTGGCCGCCAACCGCGCCGAGCCTGGGCAGGGCCCTGCGATCATGAGCTGTGGCACCCGCCAGCCGGACCACGCGGTCTTGATCGCCGACCCCCACACCTTGCGCGAACTGGCCGACCATTGCGTCGGCGAACTCTGGGCCAGCGGGCCGAGCATCGCCCACGGCTACTGGCGCAACCCCGAAGCCACGGCGAGTACCTTCGTGCAGCATGCCGGTCGTACCTGGCTGCGCACCGGCGACCTGGGCTTTATCCACGAGGGCGAGGTGTACATCACCGGGCGCCTGAAAGACCTGCTGATCGTGCGCGGCCACAACCTCTATCCCCAGGACATCGAGCAGACCATCGAGCGCGAAGTGGAGGTGGTGCGCAAGGGCCGGGTCGCCGCATTCGCAGTGAATGACCAGGGCCAGGAAGGCATCGGCATCGCGGCGGAAATCAGCCGCAGCGTGCAAAAGATTCTGCCGCCCGAAGCGTTGATCAAGGCGATCCGCCAGGCCGTGGCCGAGGCTTACCAGGAGGCGCCGAGCGTGGTGGTGTTGCTCAATCCGGGCGCACTGCCGAAGACCTCCAGCGGCAAGGTGCAGCGTGGGGCGTGTGCGATTCGCCAGGCCGATGGCAGCCTCGACAGTTATGCGCAATTTCCCGATCTGCACGCGCCGGCGAGCGAGGCCGGATTGGCCTCCGAACTGCAACAGCGGATCGCCGCGATCTGGTGCGAGCAGTTGCAGGTCGCCACGGTCGCTGCCGACGACCACTTCTTCCTGCTGGGCGGCAACTCCATCAGCGCCACCCAAGTGGTCGCACGCCTGCGCGAAAGCCTGGGCCTGGAGTTGAACCTGCGCCTGCTGTTCGAAGCGCCAACCCTGGAAGGCTTTGCCGCGAGCGTCGCGCAATGGCAGCAGGACGGCGGCGTTGCCCAAGGCGCGATCCACAGCCTGTCGCGTCACGAAGACCTGCCCCAATCCCTGGCCCAGAACCGCCTGTGGATCACCTGGCAACTGGACCCGCACAGCAGCGCCTACACGATTCCCGGTGCCTTGCGCTTGCGCGGCGAGCTGGACGAAGACGCGGTGCGCACCAGCTTCGAGCACCTGATCCAGCGCCACGACGCCCTGCGCACACGCTTCTACGAGCGCGATGGCCGTGCCTTCCAGCGCGTGGAGGCGAGCGTCGAGTTCGACCTGCAAGTGATCGACCTCAGCGACCTGCCGGCGGCCGAGCGCGAAGCCCGCGCGCAGCAGATCCGCGACGACGAAGCGCGCACCCGGTTCGACCTGGAAAGCGGCCCGCTGCTGTGGGTCACCCTTGTGCGTCTGGACGATGACGATCACCAGTTGCTGGTGACGCTGCACCACATCATCGCTGACGGCTGGTCGCTCACGCTGTTGATCGACGAGTTCTCGCGCCTGTACGCCGCCACGGTCCAGGGCCAGCCCCTGGCGCTGCCGCCGCTGGCCTTGCAGTACGCCGACTATGCCAGTTGGCAACGCCAATGGCTGGCCGAAGGCGAAGGTGAGCGCCAACTGGCGTATTGGAAAGCGCAGTTGGGCGATGAGCATCCGCCCTTGAGCCTGGCCACCGACCACCCGCGTTCGGCGCAGCAGCGCCATAGCGCGTCGCGCCATACGGTGCGCCTGGACGCCGGCCTCTGCGCAGCGCTTCGCCAGACCGCCCAGGCCCATGAGGCCACCACGTTCATGCTGTTGCTGGCGACCTTCCAGACCTTGCTCTATCGCTACAGCGGCCAGCGCGATATTCGTATCGGCGTGCCCAACGCCAACCGCCCGCGCCAGGAAACCCACGGGCTGATCGGCTTCTTTATCAACCCCCAGGTACTGCGTGCCGAACTGGATGGGCGCCAGCCATTCAACCAACTGCTGGCGGCGACACGCCAGGCCGCATTGGGCGCTCAGGCTCATCAGGACTTGCCCTTCGAACAACTGCTGGAAGCCTTCCCTCACGCCCGCGAACAAGGCCTGTTCCAGGTCATGTTCAACCACCAGCAACGCGACCTCACGGCTTTGCGCCGCTTGCCCGGCCTGCTCGCCGATGAGCTGGCTTGGCACAGCCGCGAAGCCAAGTTCGACCTGCAACTGCACAGCGAAGAAGACCGCAATGGGCGCCTGAGCCTGTCGTTCGATTACGCCGACGAGCTGTTCGACGGCGCGACGGTCCAGCGCCTGGCCGAGCACTTCGTCACCCTGTTGCACGCGGTGTGTGCGCAACCGCAACGTGCCCTCGGCGACCTCCAATTGATGCCGCAGGATGAACAGCAAGCATGGAGCCAGGCGCCGTGCGCGCCCGCTCGGCAGTGGCTGCCGGAGTTGCTCAACCAACAGGTCTCGGAGCGCACCGCGCTGGTCTGGGAGGGCGGCAGCCTGACCTTTGCCCAACTGCACACCCAGGCCAACCGCCTGGCCCATTACCTGCGCGATAAAGGCGTCGGCCCGGACGTGTGCGTGGCCATCGCCGCCGAGCGTTCGCCGCAACTGCTGATCGGCCTGCTGGCGATCATCAAGGCCGGTGGCGCCTATGTGCCGCTGGACCCGGATTACCCCGCCGAGCGCCTGGCCTACATGCTCAAGGACAGCGGCGTGCACCTGCTGCTGACCCAGACCGCGTTGCTCGACCGCATACCGAGCGCCGTCGGCGTGGGCGTGATCGCCATGGACAGCCTGCACCTGGACAACTGGCCCACCCAGCCACCGGGCCTGCATCTGGAGGGCGACAACCTCGCCTACGTGATCTACACCTCCGGTTCCACCGGCCAGCCCAAGGGCGTGGGCAATACCCACGCGGCCCTGGCCGAGCGCTTGCAGTGGATGCAGGCCACTTATCAACTCAACGACACCGATGTGCTGATGCAAAAGGCGCCGATCAGTTTCGACGTGTCGGTGTGGGAATGCTTCTGGCCCCTCATCACCGGTTGCCGCCTGGTGCTGGCCGGTCCTGGCGAACATCGTGATCCGCAGCGCATTGCGCAGTTGGTGCAGATGTATGGCGTGACCACGCTGCACTTTGTGCCGCCGCTGTTGCAGTTGTTTATCGACGAACCGTTGGCGGCCGAATGCACCAGCCTGCGACGCCTGTTCTCCGGCGGCGAAGCCTTGCCCGCCGAGCTGCGCAATCGTGTATTGGCGCAGTTGCCGGCGGTGCAATTGCACAACCGTTATGGCCCGACCGAGACCGCGATCAACGTCACCCATTGGCACTGTCGCACCTCGGATGGCGAGCGCTCGCCGATTGGTCGACCGCTGGGCAATGTGATCTGCCGCGTGCTGGATGCGCAGCTCAATCCGGTGCCGCTCGGTGTGCCGGGTGAACTGTGCATCGGCGGCATCGGCCTGGCGCGTGGCTACCTCGGCCGTGCCGGGTTGACCGCCGAGCGTTTTGTCGCCGACCCCCTGGGCGAGCCGGGCGCGCGCCTGTATCGCAGCGGCGACCGCGCACGCTGGAGCGCCGAGGGTGTGCTGGAGTACCTTGGTCGCCTCGATCAGCAGGTCAAGCTGCGTGGCTTTCGCGTCGAGCCAGAAGAAATCGAGGCCCGTATGCTGGCCCTCGACGGCATCGCCCAGGCCGTGGTGCTGGTGCGCGATGCGCAGTTGATCGGCTACTACACCGGCCATGCCGCGCTGAACGAGCCGGCGGTGAAAACCGCCCTGGCCGCCGAACTGCCGGAATACATGGTGCCGGCCTGCTTGATGCACCTGGACGCCATGCCCCTGAGCCCCAGCGGCAAACTGGACCGCCGTGCCTTGCCGGCGCCGGTGTGGCAAACCCGCGAACATGTGGAACCGCAAACACCGTTGCAGCAGCAGATCGCGGCGATCTGGCGCGAAGTCCTCGGCCTGCCGCGCATCGGCTTGGGCGATGACTTTTTCGCCCTCGGCGGCCACTCGCTGCTGGCCACGCAAATCATCTCCCGCACCCGCCAGGCCTGCGACGTCGAGCTGGCGCTGCGCACCTTGTTCGATGCCAGTGAACTGGGCGCGTTTGCCGAGCAAGTGCGGTTGATCCAGGCGGCCGGGCAACGTAACCAACAGACGGCCATCGCCAAGGTCGACCGCCGCCAGAAGGTGCCGTTGTCCTATTCCCAGCAGCGCATGTGGTTCCTGTGGCAGATGGAACCGGACAGCCCGGCCTACAACGTCGGCGGCATGGCGCGCCTGCGCGGCGTGCTGGATGTGGGGCGTTTCGAGGCGGCATTGCAGGCCCTGATCATGCGCCACGAAACCCTGCGCACCACGTTCCCCAGCGTCGACGGCGTGGCCTGGCAGCGGGTTTCGCTACAGACCGACCTGCGCATGGGCTGGCAGGATTTCTCCGCGCTCGACGAAACCGCACGCCAGCAGCGTCTGCAGCAACTGGCCGATGTCGAGGCCCACACGCCGTTCAATCTGGAAACCGGGCCATTGCTGCGCGCGAGCCTGATCAAGGCCGGCGAGCAGGAACATTACCTGGTGCTGACCCTGCACCATATCGTCACCGAAGGCTGGGCCATGGACATCTTTGCCCGTGAACTCAGCGCCCTGTACGAAGCCTTCATCGACGAGCGCGACTCGCCGCTGGCGCCGTTGCCGGTGCAGTACCTCGACTACAGCGTGTGGCAACGCCAGTGGCTGGAAGGCGGCGAACGCCAGCGCCAACTGGATTACTGGACCGCGCAACTGGGCAGCGAACACCCGCTCTTGGAACTGCCCGCTGACCGTCCACGCCCGCCGGTGCAAAGCCACCGGGGCGAACTGTACCGTTTCGACCTGAGCGATGAACTGGCCGCGCGCGTCCGGGCGTTCAATGCCGAACGTGGCCTCACGTTGTTCATGACCATGACCGCCACCCTGGCGGTGTTGCTCTATCGCTACAGCGGCCAGACCGACCTGCGTATCGGCGCACCGGTGGCCAACCGGATCCGCCCGGAAAGCGAAGGGCTGATCGGCGCATTCCTCAACACCCAGGTGCTGCGTTGCCAGCTCAACGGGCAGATGCAAGTCGGTGAGTTGTTCGACCAGGTGCGCCACACCGTGATTGAGGGCCAGTCCCACCAGGACCTGCCGTTCGATCATCTGGTCGAAGCCCTGCAACCGCCGCGCAGCGCCGCGTACAACCCGCTGTTCCAGGTGATGTGCAACGTGCAGCGCTGGGAATTCCAGCAGCGCCGCCCACTGGCCGGCATGAGCGTGGAATACCTGGCCAACGATGCCCGCGCGACCAAGTTCGACCTCAACCTGGAAGTCACCGACCTCGACCATCGCCTGGGCTGCTGCCTGACCTACAGCACCGACCTGTTCGACGAGCCGCGCATCGCACGCATGGCCGAGCATTGGCGCAATCTGCTCGAAGCGTTGATCGCCAGCCCCGAACAGCGTCTCAGTGAGCTGCCGTTGCTCAGCGCCGTCGAACAGCGGGCGTTGCAGGACAGCCTGGGCGTGGAGGTCGGCGAGCATCGCCTCGACCAGTGCATCCATGCGCTATTCAGCCAGCAGGCGGTTCAGCATGCCGAGGCGCCCGCGCTGACCTTTGCAGGGGTGACCCTCACTTACGCCGAACTGAACGCCCGCGCCAATCGCCTGGCCTGGATGCTGCGCGAGCGTGGCGTCGGCCCGCAGGTGCGTGTCGGCCTGGCGCTGCCGCGCTCGCTGGAAATGGTCATCGGCCTGCTGGCGATCCTCAAGGCCGGCGGCGCCTATGTGCCGCTGGACCCGGAATACCCGCTGGATCGCCTGCATTACATGATCGAAGACAGCGGCATCGGCCTGCTGCTCAGTGATGCGGCAATGTTCGAAGCCCTTGGCGAATTGCCGGCGACGGTGGCGTGCTGGTGCCTGGAAGATGATTCGCCGGTGCTCGCCCATTACCCGGCGCGCGAGTTGCCGTTTATCAGCCTGGCGCAGCATCAGGCGTACCTGATCTACACCTCCGGCTCCACCGGTAAGCCCAAAGGCGTGGTGGTGTCCCACGGTGAAATCGCCATGCATTGCCAGGCGGTGATCCGCCGTTTCGGCATGCGTGCCGATGACTGCGAGCTGCATTTCTATTCGATCAACTTCGACGCAGCCACCGAGCGCTTGCTGGTGCCGTTGCTCTGCGGTGCGCAGGTGGTGGTGCGTGCCCAGGGCCAGTGGGATGCCGAGGAAATCTGCGCGCTGATTCGCCGCCATCGCGTCACGGTCCTGGGGTTCACCCCCAGCTATGGCAGCCAGTTGGCGCAATGGCTGGCGACCCAGCAGCAGACCCTGCCGGTGCGCATGTGCATCACCGGCGGCGAAGCGCTGACCGGCGAGCACCTGCAGCGCATCCGCGCGGCGTTCCAGCCGGCGCTGTTTTTCAACGCCTACGGCCCGACCGAAACCGTGGTGATGCCACTGGCCAGCCTTGCGCCGCAGCAACTGGAGGAGGGCGCCGGCAGTGTGCCGATCGGCAGCATCATCGGCGAGCGGATGGCTTACATTCTCGACGCCGACCTGGCCCTGGTGCCGCAAGGCACGACCGGTGAGTTGTATGTCGGCGGTGCCGGTTTAGCCCAGGGTTACCACGAACGTCCGGGCATGACCGCCGAGCGTTTCGTCGCCGACCCGTTCGCCGCCGATGGCGGCCGCTTGTACCGTACCGGCGACCTGGTGCGCCAACGCACCGATGGCCTGGTGGAATACCTGGGGCGCATCGACCACCAAGTGAAGATTCGCGGTTTCCGCATCGAGTTGGGCGAGATCGAAACCCGCCTGCTGGAACACCCTACGGTGCGCGAAGCGGTGGTGCTGGCCCTGGATTCACCGAGTGGCAAGCAACTGGTGGCGTACCTGGTCAGCGATGCCGAGCACGGCACCTTGCGCGAAGCACTCAAGGCTCATCTCAAGGCGCAGTTGCCCGACTACATGGTGCCCGCGCACCTGATCGTGCTGGACAGCATGCCGTTGACCGCCAACGGCAAACTCGACCGCCGGGCGTTGCCGGCACCGGACCCCGAAGCCAATCGCCAAGCGTATGTGGCCCCTCGCAACGCGCTGGAAAGCGCATTGGCGGCGATCTGGTGCGCGGTGCTGAACGTGCCGCAAGTCGGCCTCGACGATAACTTCTTTGAATTGGGCGGCGACTCGATCCTGTCGATCCAGGTGGTCAGTCGCGCGCGGCAGGCCGGGATTCACTTCAGCCCCCGCGACCTGTTCCAGCACCAGACCGTGCAGACCCTGGCCGCCGTGGCCACACGCGCCGAACAGGTCACGGCCGAGCAGGGCGTGCTTACCGGCAGCTCAGGCCTTACGCCGATCCAGCAGTGGTTCTTCGACACCGACATCCCCAATCGTCAGCACTGGAACCAGGCATTGCTGCTCAAGCCGCTGCAACTGCTGGAGCCCCATCGCCTGGAGCAAGCGCTGCTGGCGGTGCTGGAACACCACGATGCCCTGCGCCTGAGCTTCACCCGACGCGATGCCCGCTGGCACGCCGAACACATGGCCGTGCCCGCGGGCGGCCTGTTGATGCAGGCGCAAGTACAAGAGATGCAACAATGCACCGCGCTGTTCACCGACACCCAGCGCAGCCTCGACCTGCAACACGGCCCCCTGATGCGCGCGCTGCTGGTGGACGGTCCCCAGGGCCAGCAACGCCTGCTGATCGCGATCCATCACCTGGTGGTGGACGGCGTGTCGTGGCGGGTGTTGCTGGAAGACCTGCAAAACGTCTACCGCCAACTCAGCGACGGCCAGCCCGTCAGCCTGCTGGCCAAGACCTGCGCCCTGCGCGATTGGGCCGCGCGGTTGCAGGCGTATGCCGGCAGCGAATCCCTGCGCGAAGAATTGCAGCTCTGGCAGCAGCAGTTGGCCGGTCCCGCCGTGCCGTTGCCGGTGGAGCGTCCCCAGGGCGCGCGGCGCAACCGCGACGCCGACACCGTCAGCGTGCGCCTGGATGCCGAGCGCACCCGCCAGTTGCTGCAACAGGCGCCGAGCGCCTATCGCACCCAGGTCAACGACCTGCTGCTGACTGCCCTGGCCCGTGTGCTGTGCCGCTGGAGCGGGCACGCCTCGGCGCTGATCCAACTGGAAGGCCATGGCCGCGAAGCCCTGTTCGATGACATCGACCTGACCCGCAGCGTCGGCTGGTTCACCAGCGCTTATCCGTTGCGCCTGACTCCGCACGCCGGGCAGGGCGACTCGATCAAGGCGATCAAGGAGCAACTGCGCGGCGTACCGCACAAAGGCCTGGGCTATGGCGTGCTGCGTTACCTCGCGGACGATGCGTGCCGGCAGGCCATGGCCGCGCTGCCGACGGCCGAGATCACCTTCAACTACCTCGGCCAGTTCGACCAGAGCTTTGGTGCCGAGGCGCTGTTCCACCCGCTGGACGAATCCGCCGGCCTGGCCCATGACCCGGACGCGCCGCTGCCCAATGACCTGAGCGTGGACGGCCAGGTGTACGGCGGCGAACTGCTGCTGCGCTGGACCTTCAGCCGCGAACGCCACGACCCGCAGACGATCCAGGACCTGGCCGATGCGTACCGCGCCGAACTGCACAGCCTGATCGCCCATTGCCTCACGCCCGATGCCGGCGGCCTCACGCCGTCCGACTTCCCCCTGGCGCGCCTGACCCAGCCGCAACTGGATGCCCTGCCGGTACCGGCCAGCGCCATCGAAGACGTGTACCCGCTGACCCCGATGCAGGAAGGCCTGTTGTTGCACACCCTGCTCGAACCCGGCACCGGCCTCTACTACATGCAGGACCGCTACCGCATCGACAGCGCCCTGGACCCTGCGCGTTTCGCCCAGGCCTGGCAAGCGGTGATCGCCCGCCACGAAGCCTTGCGCGCCTCATTCTGCTGGAACGTCGGCGAAGACATGCTGCAAGTGATCCACAAACCCGGCAGCACGCCGATCGAGTACCTGGACTGGAGCGCCGACCCCGAGGCCGAACACGAGCCGCGTCTGCAAGCCCTGCTCAAGCAAGAGCGCGAGGCCGGTTTCGATCTGCTCAACCAGGCGCCGTTCCACCTGCGCCTGATCCGCGTCGGCCAAGCGCGCTACTGGTTCATGATGAGCAACCACCACATCCTCATCGATGCCTGGTGCCGTTCGCTGCTGATGAATGACTTCTTCGATCTCTACATCGCCCTCGGCGAAGGCCGCAACGCGCAACTGGCCACACCGCCGCGCTACCGCGACTACATCGCCTGGCTGCAACGCCAGAACCTGGCCGAAGCGCGCCAGTGGTGGCAGCAGAACCTGCAGGGTTTCGAGCGCACCACGCCGATCCCCAGCGACCGGCCGTTCCTGCGCGAACACGCGGGCCACAGCGGCGGCATGCTGGTGGGCGACTGCTACACGCGCCTCGATGCCAGCGACGGTGTGCAACTGCGCGAACTGGCCCAGGCCCATCAACTCACGGTCAACACCTTCGCCCAGGCAGCCTGGGCCTTGGTACTGCGGCGCTTGAGCGGCGAGCGCGACGTGCTGTTCGGCGTCACCGTGGCGGGTCGCCCGGTGGACATGCCGCAGATGCAACGCACGGTCGGTCTGTTCATCAACAGCGTTGCGCTGCGGGTGACGCTGCCCGAGGACGATCAGCGCTGCAGCGTGCGCCAGTGGTTGAACGCGTTGCTCGACAGCAACATGCAACTGCGCGAGTACGAATACCTGCCGTTGGTGACGATCCAGGAACACAGCGAACTGCCCAAGGGCCAGCCGCTGTTCGACAGCCTGTTCGTGTTTGAAAACGCCCCGGTGGACGTATCGGTGCTGGACCGCGCCCACCGCCTCAAGGCCACTTCGGATTCCGGTCGCACCCACACCAACTTCCCGCTGACCGCCGTGTGCTATCCGGGGGATGAGCTTGGCCTGCATCTGTCCTATGACCAGCGCTACTTCGACGAAACCACCGTGCAAGGCATGCTCGGCGAGTTCAAGCGCCTGTTGCTGGCGCTGGTGCAGGGCTTCCATGGCGACATGGCCGACCTGCCGCTGATCGGTGCGCAGGAGCGCGCGTTCCTGGTGGATGGCTGCAACCAGAGCGAGCACGCCTACCCGCTGGAGCGCAGCTATGTCGAGCTGTTCGAGGCGCAGGTGCAGCAGCATCCACAACGCATCGTCGCCCGTTGCCTCGACCAGCAATGGAGCTATGACGAGTTGAACCGCCGTAGTAACGGCCTGGGGCATGCGCTGATCGCTGCCGGCGTTGGTGTGGATCAGCCGGTGGCGTTACTGGCCGAGCGCAGCCTCGATCTGCTGGGCATGATCGTCGGCAGCTTCAAGGCCGGTGCCGGTTACCTGCCGCTGGACCCCGGCCTGCCGCTGCCGCGCCTGAGCCGCATCATCGAGCTGAGCCGTACGCCGTTGCTGGTGTGCACCGAGGCGTGCCGCGAGCAGGCCATTGCGTTGCTGGATGGCGTCGACTGCCAGTTGCTGGTGTGGGAGGACGTGCCGGCCCGTGGCGAAAACCCAGGCCTCTACAGCGCCCCGAACAGCCTCGCCTACGTGATCTACACCTCGGGTTCCACCGGCTTGCCCAAAGGCGTCATGGTCGAACAGCGCGGCATGCTCAATAACCAGTTGAGCAAGGTGCCGTACCTGCAACTGAGCGAGAGCGATGTGATCGCCCAGACCGCTTCGCAAAGCTTCGATATTTCCGTGTGGCAATTCCTCGCCGCGCCGCTGTTCGGTGCGCGGGTGGACATCGTGCCGAACGCCATCGCCCACGATCCGCAAGGCTTGCTGGCCCATGTACAGGCCCACGGCATCAGTGTGCTGGAGAGCGTACCGTCGCTGATCCAGGGCATGCTGGCCCAGGAGCGTCTGCACCTGGACGGCTTGCGCTGGATGTTGCCGACCGGCGAGGCAATGCCGCCGGAACTGGCGCACCAGTGGCTGCAGCGGTATCCGCAGATCGGCCTGGTGAACGCCTACGGCCCGGCGGAATGCTCCGACGATGTGGCGTTCTTCCGGGTCGACGAGGCCTCGACCCGTGGTACTTACCTGCCGATTGGCACACCGACCGATAACAACCGCCTGTACTTGCTGGACGGCGCGCTGGAACTGGTGCCCCAAGGCGCGGTGGGCGAGTTGTGCGTGGCCGGTATCGGTGTCGGTCGCGGCTACGTCGGCGATCCGCTGCGCACCGCGCCGGTGTTCGTGCCCAACCCGTTCGGCGCGCCGGGCGAGCGCTTGTACCGCACCGGCGACCTGGCCCGTCGACGTCGCGATGGCGTGCTGGAATATGTCGGGCGTATCGATCATCAGGTGAAGATCCGCGGCTACCGCATCGAACTGGGGGAAATCGAAGCGCGTCTGCATGAGCAGCCGGAGGTTCGCGATGCGGCCGTCGGCGTGCAGGAGGGCGTCAACGGCAAGCACCTGGTGGGTTACCTGGTGGCGGCTGACGATACGCTGCCTTCAACCGAGCGCCTGGAGCGCATCAAGCAACACCTGCGCGCCGAACTGCCGGACTACATGGTGCCGGTGCACTGGCTCTGGCTCGAGCGCCTGCCGCTCAACGCCAACGGCAAACTCGACCGCCAGGCCCTGCCGGCCCTGGAGATCGGCCAGTTGCACAGCCAGGATTACCTGGCGCCGCGCAACGCACTGGAAACCACCCTGGCCGCGATCTGGGCCGAGGTGCTGAAGGTCGAAAGGGTGGGGGTGCAGGACAACTTCTTCGAGTTGGGCGGTCACTCGTTGCTGGCCACGCAGATTGCCTCACGGGTGCAGAAAACCCTGCAACGGGACGTGCCGCTGCGGGCCATGTTCGAGTGCAGCACGGTGGCGGAATTGGCTGCGTACATCGACGGGTTGGCGGGCAATGAGATCAGCGCAGAGAAGGTGGATCGGTTGAGTGATTTGATGGCGGAGTTGGAGGGGCTTTAAGTCGTGATGGTACCCCCATCCTGGATGACCAGGCAGGGGTACCGTTGGTCGGCCAGAGTGCTTTCGACCGTCTTAACTGTGAATTCTGACAGTAGGCAACCCCTGTATTTCAAGCGTTAGATAACCGTAGATTTGCGCCTGCTCGCCAGGCTGGCTGGTTATCTTCCTTTGGACAGGAGGTTTCGTCATGGTTAAAAAAACGCCCCCCCAGCATTCGCAAACGGCCACTGCCGAATTGCCGTACCCGCAGATCCAGTCCGCGACAAACAACAACATCCTGTACCCCCTCGATGCGGAACACGGCACCGCTGCATCGGGCCTGCTTGGGCAAAATATTTTGCTTCATTGGGCGATCAAGGATCAGCAACAACCGACGTTCGAGCCAATCGCCCATGCGGGTAGCGCCAGTGGCACGAGCACTGTGCCCATTCCATGGCCGTACGTGAGCAGTTGCATCGGGCGCACGGTGTTGATCTGGTACACGGCAATCGTAGGTGGCCAGGCCAGTCAGTCGCTGGTGCTGGAATTGGAGATCCAGCAAATCCGCGAAGCGGACCTGCGCGAATCACTGCCGAAATTTTTCCACGCCAAGCTGGAATGGAGCACGTTATGGCTGAACATGTTCGACTTTCAGGGCGATGAGAGTATCGAGATCAAGGCGTGGCCGATGATCCAAGCGGGGCAGAGGCTGTTCGTCACGGTTGCCGGTGACCAGCATCAAGTGCCGTACGCGTTCATCTGGGTGGCCTTTGACCATGTCGTGACGGCAGAGGAGGCCGATCCAGCGCATGAGTTCAAGTTCAGGTTGCCCCGTAGTTGGCTGGCCCAGCGCGAGGACTATTCGGCGTTGACCACCCATATGGGGGTGATCTGGGATGGTAGCGAACCTGTGCTGCCGACTCCCGATGATCCTGTGCATGAGAATCCGCTGCCCATCAACGCCCAGGATTTTCACCTGCGTACCACGACATTGCTGCGGGTGGACCCTGCGTTGCACCTGCAGCCACCGCACCTCAAGGAGTCAGTGGATTGCGGGGCCGAGGGCTGGCTGGTCAACCCGGTGAACACTGTGGAGGGGGCGCATATTGTCATTGCCTACGACGGGATTCACGCTGGTGACAGGGTTTGTCCGAACGTTGAGGGGGCCGCAGGTGCTGGTTCACCCGCGCTTGAATGCCGTACGGTGCAGGAGGGGGAAAACAGCCTTGAGTTCAAGTTGGCGCCCTCGGTGATCAGTGCCAATTTCCGGCAGAAGATGGTACTCAGTTATGTGGTTTACAGCCGTTCCGGGACCTGGCTGTCGCCGTCGCGGGAGGTAACTGTGCTGGATATCAGCGGGTTGCCGGGCCCGATGGTCGAGCAAGCTACCGGGACGACGCTGGACCTCAATACGTTCAGCGGCGATCCCGATGGCGTGGTCATTCCCTGGAACTACATCGCCCTGGGCCAGCTTTGCTGGCTGTGGGTCACCGGCACGCTGGAGGATGGCAGCCCCTATCGCTTCGAGGTACTGGAAGGCGAACAGCTGAGCGAGGCGTGGCTGGTCAGTGGCGTCAATACGCCGTTACCGCGTCAGGAGCTGCAGAAGCTGGCGGATTGCAGCGACTTTGAGGTGCATTTTGCGGTGAGCTTCAATGGCCGGGGCAATCAGGCTGATGCGAAGCAGTTCCCGGTGTTGACCCTCGGCATCGCCCAGGAAGACCTGGTGCTCGACGCGCCCGCGGTGCGCGAAGCGGTGGGTTCGCAGCTCACGGTCTACAATGGTCGCGACGGCGTAACGGTGCGGGTGGCCTACGCGCTGATCAGCTCCCGACATAGCATCAGCCTGTGCTGGCAACGCACCGACGGTACCTGCTTGCCGCTGGCGCCCAAACCCGGTAGCACCGAGCCGAGCCACGTGGACTTCCAGATTCCTCGGGAAGCGGTGATCCGGGGCATCGGCAAGACGGTCAAGATCAACTACACCGTGAACAGCCGCTGCAAGGTTGCCACTTCGCCGGACCTGGATTTGCAGATCAGCGTGCCGGTGCGCCTGCCGGCGCCGGTAGTGCCGCAGGCGACCGATAGCATTCTGGATTTGGCGACCTTTAGCGGTGACGCCGATATCACCGTTGATCCATGGTGGTTTATCTTGCCGGGACAAAGAGTCTGGTTACGCGCAGAGGGCACTAAAGTTGACGGTACTGCCTACACCATCAATGTCTACTTGGGGGAGGTGTTAACGGCGACAGAAGTGAATGCGGGGTTGAATAAAGTGCTAAGTCGATCTGAACTTGGACTGTTGAAACATGACTCATCCTTGATATTCACCTGCAAGGTCACCGCTGATGGAAGTGCCCGCGAAAGCGAGGCTGTGGTGTTCATTGCGCTGGAACTGGTTTTGAGAAGGCCGCTTATCATTATTGAAGAGCGATTTGAAGATCAAACTACGCGTAGTTATACGGCCGGTGGTGTTGTCGAGACGCCTACCATGAACGTGACATTCGTTTCAGGCCCGTTTACCGCAGGCATCTTGGCATATGAATATAATCAGTTTTCGTCTGGACAAACGTATGTGTTATGCCGGGATATTCACCATACAGAGCTCCCGCAAAAACATCGGTTTGATTTTAAGTATATGTTGGAGTACGTGAAGTTTGCCTGGGTATGGAAGCAGTTTCCGGGACAAGTAATATTTTATGATGATCGGAATCATGTACTTGCCGCGCTTGATTTTCCTGAAGAAAATCGTGGCGGATTTTGGGTTGAGTATTCAGCGTCAAACGGACATGTTATTTCAAGTATGGAGGTCCTCGTAGAAGACTATTCATTCATCGATAACTTTACGATGCATTATCGTCCGTAAGGTGTTGAGTCATTAAGAATGCCCGCCTGTGAGGCGGGTATTTTTATCTGTTTTTTCAGCGTAAATCACTTGGCGCCAAGTATCTTCACCAACTTCTCCGGCGACGGCGCCCCTTGCTGTTGCTGCAAGCCGCCCTTGTCGTCCAGATAGAAAATCGCCGGCGTGGCCGACAGCTCCAGTTCTTCCATCAACTTCATGTTCGCCTCGAGCTTGGCCTCGATGTCCGCCGGGATCTTGTCCAGCGCCTTCAATTTGCTGCCTTTGCCGGCGCCTTCGTGTTCCTCCAGGGCTTTTTGCGGGTCTTTGGCAGCGAGCAGGGCGGCCGACTTGCCGGGGCTGTCTTCGCGGATGATGCCGACCATGATGTGGCGCAACTGCACCTTGCCGGCTTTTACCCACGGGCGGGCCTGTTCCCAGAACATGTTGCAGTATGGGCAGTTGGGGTCGCTGAACAGGTAGACGGTACGTGGTGCGTTTTTGTCGCCGTCCTGGATCCAGCTGCTTTTTTCCATCTTGGCCCAGATTTCCTTGGCCATCG
Organism: Pseudomonas sp. MPB23; assembly: GCF_046605395.1. Taxonomy (NCBI): domain Bacteria; kingdom Pseudomonadati; phylum Pseudomonadota; class Gammaproteobacteria; order Pseudomonadales; family Pseudomonadaceae; genus Pseudomonas; species Pseudomonas sp. MPB23. The sequence continues at coordinate 2,874,076 of NZ_CP176771.1, forward strand.
GCGCGTACACCAGTTGTTCCAGGGGTGCGGTGCTCAGGTCGTTGCCCTGGGCGTCGTACAGGTTGCCGGCGATCACGCTCTTGCCGTCGGCGGTCAGGTACAGCGCCATGCCGCGGTTTTGGTATTGCGCGGCGTAGCCGGTGAGGCCGCTGGGGGCGTCGAACTTGCCGATGATTTTGGCGCCCTTGGCTTCGATCTGTTTGATCGGCGCCGGCCAGTCTTCGGCCTGGGCCAGGGTGGCCATCAATGTGAGCGGCAGCAGGGTCAGCAGGTGGCGGAGGCGGGGCATGTCGGTTTCCTTGGGGCGGCAGGTTCGGTGTCGAAGGGTTCCATCGCACGGGCCAGGCTGGCCTCGGACAATTCACCCAGGTGGCTGTTGATCAGGCGGCCGTCGGCTCGGTAGAACAGCGTGGTCGGCAAGGCCATGGAACCCACGGCCTGACCGAGACGGCCGCTGGCGTCGAACAGCACGTTGTCGAGGGTCAGGCCCTGGGTGGCGAGGAAGGTGCTGACGCTTTGCATGCCTTCGGCCTGGTTGACGAACAGGAAGGTCACGTCGGGACGCTGGTGTTGGGCGCGTTCCAGCACCGGCATTTCCCGGCGGCACGGCGGGCACCAGGTGGCCCACAGGTTGATCACCAGCGGGCCGCCTTTGTAGTCGGCCAGTTGCACCACCTCGCCCTCGGCGTTGCGCAAGGTGATGTCCGGCAGTTGCGAGCCCTTGTCGTACAGGCTCAGGGACAGGCTGGTCATGCCCCAGAACAGCAGCCCGGTGATCACCCCGGCGCTCAACGGCTTGCGCAGCGCCGGGCGCCGCCAGCCATAAGCCAGCGCGCCCAGGATCAGCGCAATCACACCGGGCCAGGCGAGAAAGCCACCGTCGCGCAGGTCGACCATCTGCAGCCAGTCGTTGCGGTAGTAACTCCAGTACATCAGCACGAAGCTGATACGTGCAGTCAGCATGCCCAAGAGGAACAGGCTGAACAGCACCGACTCCGGGTTTTCACCGCCACGCTTGGCCACGCGCCAACCCACCAGGGTGGCGAGAATCAGTGCGCTGATCAGCAGGATGTGATTCAGGGCGATGGCGAAGGTGCCGATGGTCAGGGTCAGCATCAGCGGGCTTCCCGGGTCTGATTCCAGCGTTGCAGGAAGGTGTCGGCATTCACCTCGCCGGTGATGCGCTGGGCGCGGCGTTCTTCGCCATTGGGGCCGATCCAGATAAAGGTCGGCGGGCCGGGAATCTTGTAGCGTTCCAGCAGTTCACGGCTGGCAGCATTGTCCGCGGTCACGTCAACTTTGAGCAGGCGCACGCCGTTAAGGGCTGCCATGACCTCGGGTTGACCGAACACGTCTTTTTCCATGACCTTGCACGACCTGCACCAGTCGGCGTAGTAGTCGAGCAACACCCATTGGCCCTTGGCCTTGGCTTCGTCGAGCTGGCCTTGCAGGGCCGCGGGTGTGGTCACGGTGGTAAAGGCTTCGTGGGCGCTGGTTGCGGCCTCGGCTCGCGAACCGCTGTAGACCTTCAACGGTTGCCAGACGTCATCGCTGCCGCCCGCCGCGCCGACCAGCAGCAGCCCGCCCCACAGCCCCAGGACGATGGAACCGGCGCCGGACAGCATGGCCACGCGGCCGAAATCCTGGGCCAGGCGCCAGCCGCAATAGGCCATGGCCAACGCCAATGCGCCCCACAGGCCAAGCCAGAGATTGTCGCCGACCACCGGGCGAATCATCAGGATCGCGGTGCCCAGGAACAGGAAGCCGAAGACGCCCTTGAGCACATTCATCCAGGTGCCGGGCTTGGGCAGGAAGCGATTGCCCACGGTCACCAGCAGCAACAGCGGCACGCCAATGCCGATGCCCATGGCGAACAGGATCAGCCCGCCATGCAGGGCGTTGCCGCTCTGGGCGATATAGAGCAGCGCGCCGGCCAGGGGCGCGGTCATGCAGGGGCCGACCAGCAGGCCGGACAGGGCGCCGAGCGCTCCGGCACCGATCAGGCTGCCGCCGCTGCGGCTGCGGCTGACGTTGTCCAGGCGGTCACGCACGGCCACCGGCAGTTGTAATTCAAAGAAGCCGAACATCGGCAGGGCGAGGATCACGAACAAGGCGGCGAAGCTGCCGAGGATCCACGGAGTTTGCAGCAGGGCAGCGAGGTTGGCGCCGAGCAGGGCGGCCAGGACGCCCAGCGCGGCGTACACCAGGGCCATGCACACCACGTAGCTGCCGGCCAGGGCAAAGCCGCGACGCGGGCCGGCGCCACTGCCCACGACCAGGCCGGCGAGGATTGGCAACATCGGCAACGAACACGGAGCAAACGCCAGCAACAGGCCCAAGCCAAAGAACACCAGCAGGCTCCAGCCCAGGCTGCGTTGTTGCAGGCCGCTGGCCAGGCTCTGGTCCTGGGCTTGCGCGGTGGCCGCAACGGCCGGGTTGCCGCCCAGGTCCACGCTGATCGACTGCGGTGGATAGCACAGGCCCGCGTCGGCGCAGCCCTGCCAGCCCAGTTTGACCTGGCCGGTAACCCCGGGGGGAATCTTCACTTCCAGGCCCTGGCGATACACTTGCTGCTCGCCGAAGAACTCATCGCTGTGGGCTTCACCCTGGGGCAGCACTGGCTTTTCGGCCAGGCCGTCGAACTTCATGCGCTGCTGGTACAGGTAATAGCCGTCGGCGATCTGCCAATACAGTTGGGTCTCGCCGGACTCCAGGCGTTCGGAGGTAAAGGTGAACGCCTTTTCTACCGGGAGGAAATCGGGTTTGGTCTCAAAAGGGTTGCCCGGCGCGGCCTGGGCGAACCCGGCGAACAACACCAGCAAAAAGGTAAACAGATGCCCCATGGTCAAGCCTTAGTTCGTTGCAAGTAGGCACACAATGTGTGCCGTTGATTAACCGATGATTAACCGGCGCTATTCTAGAGGGTAGGGATTGTCTGATGTAGCGAACTTTGGCGGCATAATGCGCGCTTAATCCATTCCTTTTCTAATCCCCCCATCTTTCATGAAGGGTTCACCATGCACGTACTGGTCTGTGAAGACGACAAGCTGATCGCCAGCGGCATCGTCGCCGGCCTCGGCGCCCAGGGCTTTACCGTCGAACACGTGGCCACGGCTGCTGCCGCGCGGGCGATGCTCAAGGCGGCGACGTTCGACATCATGGTGCTCGACCTCGGCCTGCCCGACGAAGACGGCCTCAAGCTGCTGCAGCAACAGCGCAGCCAGGGCCTGGAGATCCCGGTGCTGATTCTCACCGCACGGGATTCGGTGACCAACCGCGTCGACGGCCTGCAGGCCGGCGCCGACGACTACCTGCTCAAGCCGTTCGACCTGCGTGAACTCGCCGCGCGCCTGCAAACCCTGTTGCGGCGCGTGGCGGGACGCAGCGTCAACCTGATCGAGCACGGCCGCCTGGCCTACGACCCGAGCAGCCGCGAGACTTTCCTCGGCGGCCAGCCGGTGGACCTCTCGCGCCGCGAGCAGGCGCTGTTGCAGGCCCTGCTCCACAACAAGGGCCGGGTGCTGTCCAGCGAGCAGCTCAAGGACAGCGTCTACGGTTTCAGCGACGAACTGGAAAGCAACGCCCTCAACGTGCACATCCACCACCTGCGGCGCAAATTGGGCAACGGCATCGTCGAGACCGTGCGCGGCCTCGGTTACCGCCTGGGCCCGGCTGACGGTGGAGAACCACCCCAGTGAACAGCCTGCGCCTGCGCCTGACCTTCAAGCTCGGCGCCGCTTTCGTGCTGATCTGGGCCCTGGCGGCGGCCTGGATGCTCAACGATCTGCGCAACCAGATGATGTTTTCCCTCGATCAGCGCCTGGTGGCGTCCGCACGCATGGTGGCGGGGCTGACCGAGCAGATGCCGGGCCTGGCCAGTGTGAGCGGCGGTGCGCATTTGAGCACCGAGCAGTTGCATGTGCCGGGCGGCATGGCCTGTCAGGTCAGCTCCTTGCGCGGGGAAATCCTGGCGCGCAGCCATACCACGCCGGATGAAGGCCTGGAGTCGCACAGGAGCGGCTTTCGCGACCAGGTGATCGACGGCGTGGCCTGGCGCAGTTTCACCCTGTCCCGTGGCGACCTGTTGATCACCACCGCCGACCGCCAGGTGGAGCGTGAGGCGTTGAACCTGTCGATCCTGCTCGCGGCCTCGGTGCCGGTGGGCGTGGCGATGCTGGGTTGCCTGTGCCTGCTGTGGCTGGGCATCGGCCAGAGCCTGCTACCGCTCAACCGCATGCGCGACGCGCTGATGCGGCGCAGCGCCGACTCCCTTGAGCCGCTGCAGATTCACCCATTGCCCAGCGAACTCAAGCCGTTGCTCGACACCCAGAACCAACTGCTGCAGCGCATCGCCAAGACCATCGAGCGCGAACGCCGCCTGACCGGTGACGCCGCCCATGAACTGCGCAGCCCGCTGACGGCAATCAAGACCCACCTGCAAGTGGCGCGCATGACCGACGGTGCGGCCCGCGATCAGTCCCTGGCCCACGCCGAGGAAGGCGCCGACCGTCTGCACCACACCCTGGAGCAATTGCTGTTGCTGGCGCGGGTGGAGGGCAGCCTGTCGTTTGACGATGGCCTGCAGTCCAGCGCCGAGGAAGTGGCGCGGCTGGCGATCCAGGATGCGAATGCCGGCGACAATCAGCGCATCGACCTGATCCTGCCGGACAACCTCATCGACACCCCGGTGGACATGCCCGTGGGGCTGGCGGTCGCGGCCCTGCGCAACTTGCTGGACAACGCCTTGCGCCATACGCCAGCAGACACACGGGTGGAGCTCAGTGTGTTCACCGCGGGCGAGCAGGTGGTGTTCCGCGTGCGTGACCACGGCAAGCAGATAGCCGCCGAAGACCTGCAATACCTGACCCAACGCTTCTGGCGCAATGGCAGCAGCGAAGGCTGTGGCCTGGGGCTGGCGATCGTGCAGGCGATCGTGCAGCGCTGCGCCTGCTCGTTGACCTTCGACAGCCAGCCCGATGGCCTGCGCGTCGACCTGGGCATGCCACTGCGGCGCTGATCGAGTTTTTCACGTGCCAAATAGTTACCGCCCTCTTGAAGTTCAACCCTTCAGGATGGCGATGATTTTTTGCGCTTGAACGGGCTGAATGACTCGGCCTGGCTTGAAAAGGACAGCTCTCATGTTGGTGATCGATACCAGTTTTCCCGCCAGAGATTTCAATGACCGCAACAACGAACCGGTGCGGCAGGTGGTGCTGCATTACACCGCCGAACCCTTTGCCTCATCCCTGCATTGCCTGACGCGGCGTGGCGTCAGCGCACACTATCTGCTGCCCGACCCGCACGACCCCAGTTACCGCGCCGCCGGCTACGACGAGCTGCGTGCGTTTCGCCTGGTGGACGAGGACAAGCGCGCCTGGCACGCCGGGGCCAGTCAGTGGCGTGGGCGCGACAACCTCAACAGCCGTTCGATCGGCATCGAAATCGTCAACCAGGCGCGGGATGACGGCGGGGTATTGCGCTTTCCGGCGTACCCTGACGAGCAGATCGAAGTCTTGATCGCACTGCTTCGCGACATTCTGGAGCGTTATCCGCAGATCGGTCCTACCGACATTCTCGGCCATAGCGACGTGGCGTACTGGCGCAAGAACGATCCGGGGCCTCGGTTGCCCTGGCGTTGTTTGTACGAAGCCGGCATCGGCGCCTGGTTCGATGAGCCGACCCAGGCGATGTACCTGCGGCGGTTCTGCGTGGCGTTGCCACCCGAGGTTGAAGTGGAGCGCGCGTTTCAGCGCTATGGCTACGCACCGGCCAAGAATCGCCAGGGCTTTGAACGCAGGACACGGGCGTTTCAGATGCACTTTCGACCGCGAGAGTATGGTGGGGGGCTGGATGCGCAGACCTGCGCGATTCTGTATGCGTTGAATGAAAAATACCGGGGGCTTTGAGGTTGGGTTTGATTCTCCATTGCTTCGGTACCGCCTGCCTACGACGCGACACCCACTGTAGGCGCGAGCTTGCTCGCGAAAAACGCAAGAGCAGCGCGTTAACCCAGGTTCCCCGCGTTTTCATTGACGCCCATCGCGGGCAAGCTCCGCTCCTACAAAAACGATGACAGTCCTAAATCCCCCCGACGCTTATGCGTTTCCAGAACAGGAAATCCGTGCGCATGCCCTTGGGCCAGATGCCAGCGGATCGGCAGTTTGGTCACCATCATCAGCGTATTGAGGGATCGAGAGATGTCAGTCGCTACCAGCCGTATCGAAGACGCCCAGGTGCATGTCAGCCCGGCACCTGTGGAAACGCTTTACCAGTTCGACGAAACCCCGCTGCTGGCCCGTCAGCGCCAGCAGGAGTCCAACGCCCGCAGCTACCCGCGACGCATTCCCCTGGCGCTCAAGCGGGCCAAGGGGATCTATGTGGAGGATGTGGAGGGCCGCCGTTTCATCGACTGTCTGGCCGGCGCCGGCACCCTGGCGCTGGGGCATAACCACCCGGTGGTGATCGAGGCGATCCGGCAAGTGCTCAGTGATGAACTGCCGCTGCATACCCTGGACCTGACCACGCCGGTCAAGGATCAGTTCGTGCAGGACCTGTTCGGCCTGTTGCCGGTGGAGCTGGCGCGGGAGGCCAAAATCCAGTTCTGCGGCCCCACCGGTACCGATGCGGTGGAAGCGGCGCTGAAACTGGTGCGCACTGCCACCGGACGCAGCACGGTGCTGTCGTTCCAGGGCGGTTATCACGGCATGAGCCAGGGCGCGCTGAGTCTGATGGGCAGCCTTGGGCCGAAAAAGCCCTTGGGTGCGTTGCTCGGCAATGGTGTGCAATTCCTGCCATTCCCTTACGACTACCGTTGCCCGTTCGGCCTGGGCGGCGCGGACGGTGTGCGGGTCAATCTGCATTACCTGGAAAACCTGCTCAACGACCCGGAGGCCGGGGTGTTGCCGCCGGCCGCCGTGATTGTCGAAGTGGTGCAGGGCGAGGGCGGGGTGATTCCGGCGGACCTCGACTGGCTGCGCGGCTTGCGGCGGATCACCGAGCAGGCCGGTGTGGCGTTGATCGTCGATGAAATCCAGAGCGGCTTCGGCCGCACCGGCAAGATGTTCGCCTTCGAACACGCGGGGATCATCCCGGATGTGGTGGTGATGTCCAAGGCCATCGGCGGTAGCCTGCCGTTGGCCGTGGTGGTGTATCGCAACTGGCTCGACACCTGGTTGCCGGGCGCCCATGCCGGGACCTTCCGTGGCAATCAGATGGCGATGGCGGCGGGGTCGGCGGTGATGCGCTATCTCAAGCAGCACGACCTGGCCGGCCACGCGGCGGCCATGGGCGAGCGCCTGGGTGAACACCTGCGCCTGCTGCAGCGCGACTTCCCGCACCTGGGCGATATTCGCGGTCGCGGGCTGATGCTCGGGGTGGAATTGGTGGACCCGGCCGGCACGCCCGACATCCAGGGCCACCCACCGGTGCATCGCCAGTTGGCGCCGCTGGTGCAGCGTGAATGCCTCAAGCGCGGTCTGATCCTCGAACTGGGCGGTCGGCATGGCAGCGTGGTGCGCTTCCTGCCGCCGCTGGTGATCACTGCCGCCGAATTGGACCAGGTGGCCGAGATTTTCGGTCGCGCCCTCGCTGCCGCAGTCGCCAGCCTCTAATTTTTCAGCGTCCCGCTACGTTTCTACAGATATCAGCGCTGCGCGTGGTGCGCAGCACGCCCTTGAACAACGGAGAACAGCAATGACCTCAGTATTTGACCGTGAAGACATCCTGTTTCAGGTAGTGGTCAACCATGAAGAGCAGTATTCCATCTGGCCCGACTACAAGGCCGTGCCGGACGGCTGGCGCACCGTGGGCAAGAGCGGTGTGAAGAAAGAATGCCTGGCCTACATCGAAGAAGTCTGGACTGACATGCGCCCGCTGAGCCTGCGCCAGAAGATGGACGGCGCTGCGCTCGTCTGACCCTGTGCCCACTGAGCCTGCTGTGGCGAGCGGGCTCGCCACAGACAGTCGGCTGGCCCCAGCCCCCTTAACCGTTCTTCTCTTTCTCCAACCCGCCCGCAGCCCCCGTCACCACCTGCACACTCAAGCGCGGCGTCGCCAGGTCCAGTCCCGCTTCATCCAGATGCCGTTTCAGCGACAGGTTGAACGCCCGCGACACTTCCCATTGTTTGATCGGCGCCGTCTTGAACCGCGCTCGCAGGATGGCGCTGCCGGACTCGAAGCTCTCCACGCCCTGGATCTCCAGCGGCGACCAGATATTGCGACGCTGCAGCGGGTCATGGCGCATTTTCTGGCCAACGTCGCGCATCAGCTTGATCGCGTCGTCGATTTCCATGTTGTAGGGGATCGCCACCCGGAAGATCGCGTAGCCGAATTCCCGGGAGTAGTTCTTGATGCTCTTGATTTCACTGAACGGAATGGTGTGCACGATGCCGTCGATATCGCGCAGGCGCACGGTGCGGATGGTCAGGCCCTCGACGGTGCCAAGGTGGCCGCCGACGTCGACGTAGTCATCGATGGCCAGGGAATCTTCGATGATGATGAACAGGCCGGTGATCAAGTCTGCCACCAGCGACTGCGCGCCAAAACCGATGGCCAGGCCGATGACACCGGCACCGGCCAGCAGTGGCGTGACGTTCATGCCCATATTGGCCAGGGCGACGATGGCCGCAATGATGAAGATGGTCACGAACAGCACGTTGCGAATCAGCGGCATCATGGTCTGCGCACGCGCGTTGGCCAGGCCTTTGCGCGAACGGGTGAGGGCGTGGTGGATCGCGGTGTCGCTGAGAATCCAGATCAGCCAGGCGAACAGCAAGGTCCCGGCCAGGCCGAACAGCTTGACGCTGATTTCATGGCCGTCGCCTTCGGTGAAGCGAACCAACGACAAGCCCCAGACCCGCAGCCCCAGCTCGATAAACACCAGCCACACCACCAGGTGGGCGAGGGTGTAGACAAAACTCTTCAAGCGTTCGGAGTACAGCGCATGGCGTTTGTGCCCGCGTTGCGGTTTGAGGGCATGGCGGCGCACCAGGCCGTTGATCACCATGCACAACACCAGCAACACCGTGCATAACAGTGACTGACGCAGGGCGGTGCTGGTGTCGCCGGCGGAGACAAAGGTGGCGAACAGGGAGATGCCCACCAGCAGCAGGGCCGGGATGTACCAGAAGGTGCCGATGATTTCGATCGTATCGCTGAGGGCGCGGCGGGTCAGGCGCCGAGACAGCGGCTGGTTGCGGATCAGGTGCGCAATCGGGCGGCGAAAGCGCAGGATAAACACGCCGGTGGACAACGCGGCCATGACATTGGCCACGGTTGCCGCCGTGTGCGCCAGGTGCTGGCCAAGCGCGGCGACCAGCCTGGGGTCGCTCAGGGCTTCGCCAAAGGCGGCAAAACTGCCGATCCACCACAAGGGCCGGAACGCCTGGCGCCGCAGGATATACAAGGCGTGACGGCGATGGGGCCCGTCCAGCACGGAGAATGCGATCACGCAGATCGCCGAGAAACAGGTACCGACCACCAGTGCGTAAGCCAGCACCATCGCCAGTGACTTGCCCAGGGACGAGGGCAGTACGTAGCTCAGGTACACCGTGATCACCAGCGCGATCAGCCACGGCCCCAGTTTGCGCAGGGCGAAGCGCAGCATGTCCCAGGTGCGTGGGTGTTGCGGCAGCTCATCCGGCAGACCGAAGCGCTCGCGCAGACGGTGGCTGAGCCAGATCAACGCGGCGGCCAGCAGGCTCCACACCGCCAGGATCAAGGCAAAGCCGAAGATGATCGGCAGCCATTCACTGGCCGGCATCATCAATGCACTGAGCTCATCCTTGGCCAGATCGACTTCGTCGGACCAGCGTCCCAGCGGGCTGTTGGCGCCGGAAAACTGCTGCTCCAGGTCCGACAGCGTAGTGCCGATCAGGCCGAGCACGCCTTGTTCGGCGACTGGTTGAGCCTTTTGTGTGGCGGCGCGCAGTTTTTTCAGGTCGCTCAGCAGTTGAGTGCGCTGCTGGTCGTTTTCCAGGGTCTTGATCACCTCGTCCAGGGACTGGCCGAGGGGGACGTCTGCCTGGGGTTGGGTTTTGTTGGCCGTGCCCAGCAGGCCCGTCAGGCCCACGGCCTGGGCAGAGGTGAACGGCAGCAGCGTGAGCAGAGCGATCAGGAAGCAGCAGGGCAGGGCGAAAAGACGGGAAAGCACTCAGCGGTCAACCTTGAAAACGACAGGTCGACCGAGTGTACGAGGCTGCTATGCCAGATGCGAGTGCATTTGTCATTCCGCCAGTTTGGCGAGGATCTTGAACACCACAGTGCCCAGGATCAGCAGCATGCCGACCCACATGCCGAATACGCCAAGGGGCTTGTCGCGAAAATTGAAGCCGACGGCGAGCATGATCATCCCGATCAGAATGGGGATGAGCATGGCGTGGAAAGAGGACATGGAGATCATGGGGAGGACAGCCTTGTCAGGTGATGAATAGGGGCAAGTCTAGGTCCGATGCTGGGAAATGGGGTTGATATGCATCACAAACATATCAACCCCATGCCGCATCAGGGCAGGTCGTGGCTCGCGTAGAACGCACCCAGGACCTTCACCAGGTGGGCGAGGTCATGGCTGCCGCACAGTTCACGAATGGAATGCATGGCGAACGTCGGTAGGCCGATGTCCACGGTGCGCACACCCAGGTGGCTGGCGGTGATCGGGCCGATGGTCGAGCCACAGCCCATGTCGCTGCGTACCACAAAGCTTTGCACCGGCACTTCCTGGGCCATGCACAGGTGGCGGAAGAAGCCGGCGGTTTCGCTGTTGGTGGCATAGCGCTGGTTGCTGTTGACCTTGATCACCGGGCCCGCATTGAGCTTGGGACCGTGGTTGGCGTCGTGCTTCTCGGCGTAGTTCGGGTGTACGCCGTGGGCGTTGTCGGCCGATACCAACAGGGATTTCTGAATCGTGCGTACGAATTCATCACCTTCGGGCAACAGGCGCCGCAGGGTCTGTTCCAGCATCGGGCCGTCGGCACCGCAGGCCGAGCAGGAACCGACTTCTTCGTGGTCGTTGCACACCAGCACGCAGGTTTCATCGCTTTCGCTGGTGAGCAGGGCTTGCAGGCCGGCATAGCACGACAACAGGTTGTCCAGGCGTGCGCCGGCGATGAAGTCGCCGTTGAGGCCAATCACGGCGGCGGCCTGGGTGTCGTAGAAGCTCAGCTCGTAGTCGAGCACCACGTCGGCGTTCAGCCCATGCTCGCGTGCCAGTTGCTCGGTGAGCACGGCGCGGAAGTCCACGCGCTCGTCACCGGCAAATTGCGCGAGGATCGGCGGCAGTTCGGTCTGCGCGTTGATTGCCCAGCCCTGGTTGGCTTCACGGTTCAGGTGAATGGCCAGGTTGGGGATGATGGCGATGGGCAGCTTGAAGTCGATCAGTTGGCTTTCGACCTTGCCGTCGCGGCGGAACGTGACGCGGCCGGCCAGGGACAGGTCGCGGTCGAACCACGGCGCCAGCAGCGCACCGCCGTAGACTTCCACGCCCAATTGCCAGAAGCCCTGGCGCTGCAGCTCCGGCTGGGGCTTGACCCGCAGGCACGGGCTGTCGGTATGGGCGCCGACCAGGCGAATACCACCTTGCAGCGGCGAGTGACGGCCGAGCTTGAAGGCGATGATCGAGGAGTCGTTGCGGGTCACGTAGTAGCGACCGTTGGCTTCGGTGGTCCAGGTTTCGCGCTCGTCAAGGCGCTGGAAACCGGCTGCTTCGAGGCGCTGGGCCAGGGCGGCAGTGGCATGAAAAGGAGTAGGGGAGGCCTTGAGGAAGTCGATCAGGCCTTGATTCAACGCTTCGCGCATAAATAGCTCCAGACAGCAGTGCGCGGAGTTTACCGTTCGATGGCAAGAAGTGCACAGAACAAATGTGGGAGGGGGTTTGCTCCCGATTACAGTGGTTCAGTCAAAAAATACAGTGACTGAGCCTCCGCCATCGGGAGCAAGCCGCCTCCCATATGTTGATGGTATTGCCAGCTTTAGAAGGGCGCCGGGCACTCGAAGCGCAGCCGCTCGCCGCTTTGCGGGTGGGTGAAGCTCAGCATGCTCGCGTGCAGGCACAGGCGCGGCCAGGCGGCCAGGGCTTGTTCATGGGCGTACAGGCCGTCGCCCAGCAGCGGATGGCCGATGGAAAGCATGTGGACACGCAACTGGTGCGAGCGCCCGGTGATCGGCGTCAGCTCGACGCGGCACCAGTCGCCGCAACGTTCCAGCACCTTCCAGAAGGTCAGCGCATGCTTGCCGAATTCGTGGTCCACCACGTGGCGCGGCTTGGTCGGCGGGTCGTAGCGCAGGGGCAGGTCGATGCTGCCGCTGTCCAGTTCCGGTTGACCCCAGGCCAGGGCGGTGTAGGCCTTTTCGGTTTCACGGTCATGAAACTGGCGGGACAGTTCGCGATGGGTATCGGCATCGCGGGCCAGCAGGATGATTCCCGAGGTTTCCCAGTCCAGGCGATGGACGATGCGGGCTTCGGGGTAGCCGTTTTCCTGCAGGCGTGTGATCAGGCAGTCCTTGTTGTCGTCGGCGCGGCCAGGCACCGAAAGCAGCAAAGTCGGCTTGTTCACTACCAGGACAGCGTCGTCCTGATGAAGGATATGGATGTTGGACAACGGCATTAAACAGCCTCGTAACAAACGCCAACGGCGGCTCGCCCACCCGGCTCCCGTTAAGGGATCAAGGTGAACGAGCCGCCGTGGCAGCCGCCTGGTCGATCAACGATCAGGCAGGGTGATATTGAGTTCCAGAATCGAGCAACTGCCGTCGTTTTCCAGAGCGACATGCACGTCATCGTTGCCGATATTGACGTACTTGCGGATCACTTCGACCAGTTCCTTCTGCAAGGCTGGCAGGTAGTCCGGGGTGCTGCGTTGGCCGCGTTCGTGCGCCACGATGATCTGTAGACGCTCTTTCGCTACCGACGCGGTACTTGGCTTTTTGTTGGCGCGAAAGAAGTCGAGAAATTTCATTGTTTAGTTGCCTCCAAAGATACGCTCGAAGAATCCCTTCTTCTTAACATCGAGGAAGCGATGTTCCACGGTCTTGCCCAGCAAGCGATCGACCGCATCGCTGTACGCCTGGCCGGCGTCGCTCTGGTCGTCGAGGATCACCGGGACGCCCTGGTTGGATGCCTTCAGGACGGCCTGGGATTCCGGGATCACGCCCAGCAGGGTCACCGCGAGGATTTCCTTGACGTCTTCAACGCCGAGCATTTCGCCGTTGCTGACGCGCTCAGGGTTGTAACGGGTGAGCAGCAGGTGTTCCTTGATCGGCTCTTCGCCTTTCTCGGCGCGCTGGGACTTGCTGGCCAGCAGGCCGAGCATACGGTCCGAGTCACGTACCGAGGACACTTCCGGGTTGGTCACCACGATGGCTTCATCGGCGAAGTACATTGCCAGGTGAGCACCGGTTTCGATACCGGCCGGGGAGTCGCAGACCACGTATTCGAAGGTTTCTTTCAGTTCAGCGAGGACTTTGCCTACGCCTTCCTTGGTCAGCGCGTCTTTGTCACGGGTCTGGCTGGCGGCCAGCACGTACAGGTTTTCAAGGCGCTTGTCCTTGATCAGGGCCTGTTGCAGGTTGGCTTCGCCGTTGACCACGTTGACGAAGTCATACACCACGCGGCGTTCGCAGCCCATGATCAGGTCGAGGTTACGCAAACCGACGTCGAAGTCGACGATGACTGTTTTGTGGCCGCGCAGAGCGAGGCCGGTACCGATAGCGGCGCTGGTGGTGGTCTTACCCACACCACCCTTGCCGGATGTAACCACGAGAATCTTGGCCAAGGTGTTTCACCCCTAAGGAAAAAGGACTTTCAGTCCCTGAAAAACATCTCTTGGAACTCGCCGCAGGCGGACAGCCTTCGTAGGAAAAAGATGTGGTTTCCATGGGGGAAACGCCAACTTCCAATTATTCCTACGCAAGTCTTGCCGGTTTCGCTGTGCTATCAGAGTTTAGAGATGCTTGGAAAATGCGGCAGTATCCGTTAAAGACGGATGATGTTCAACACATCGCCCGACAGGCTGACCTGCACCCCGGCCCCCCACAGCGGGTCACGGCGCAAATCTTCGGAAACCTTGTACTGGCCTGCGATGGATACGAGTTCAGCGGTCAACTGCTGGCAAAAAATACGCGCCTTGGTATCACCCTTGATGCCGGCGAGTGCACGCCCGCGCATCGGGCCGTATACATGGATGTTGCCATCGGCGAGAAGTTCCGCGCCGGGGCTGACCGAGGAGACTACAACCAGGTCGCCGCCCTGGGCGTAAATCTGCTGTCCACCGCGTACGGGCGTGGTGATGATCTTTGTAGGCTTGATCGTCGGCTCCGGCGGTTTTTCCGGTTTTTTCTTCACTTCTCCGACCAAAGGATCAAGGGGACGCTCGCGCGCGCCCGACGGCGGCAATACTGGCAGTTCAATGGCGATGGCGGCGGCAATGTCTTCGATACGGCTGGCGCGAATCGCCAGGGTGCGCAGGCCATGGGAGCGGCACACGCGCATCAGCGCGGGCAGGTCGACGGCGCCCTGGCCGGCCGGCAGTTTGTCCAGGGCCAGCACCAGCGGGGCATTATTGAAGAAGTTCGGCGCGAGGGCGACCTTGGCGGCGAGCTGGCGGTCCAGGGCGTCGAGGTCGTTGCGGGCCAGTTCCAGCACGGTGATGGCGAGCATGCTGCCTTTTAGCTGGAACACGGGATCTTGGTCTAGCGGTTCGGTTTGGCTCATGGTCGGCAAAAGCGGCTTGTCACGAAAAGTGTCGAGACTTATAACGAGAACATCCACTGGCCGCAAGCCGAGTCGAACCGTTGTAGAATGCGCGGCCCTTGTCTTTACCGGAATCTGTAATGGATCGCCCGCGTTTTCGAGCTGTATTTCTTCATCCGCGTTTTTGGCTGTTATGGCTGGGACTCGGCCTCCTGTGGCTGGTGACCCAACTGCCGTACCGTGCACTGCTGACCATTGGTCGTCTGCTCGGTGCCGGCATGTACCGTGTGGCCGGTGAACGTCGCCGCATCGCCGCGCGAAACCTGGAGTTGTGCTTCCCGGAAAAATCCGCCCAGGAACGTCAGCGCTTGCTCAAGGAAAACTTCGCCTCCACCGGGATCGCCTTTTTTGAAATGGCCATGAGTTGGTGGTGGCCCAAGCCGCGCCTGGCGCGCCTGGCCCATGTCGAAGGCCTCGAACACCTCAAGCAGGCCGAATCGGATGGCAAGGGCGTGATCCTCATGGCCCTGCACTTCACCACCCTGGAAATCGGCGCCGCCCTGCTGGGGCAGAAGCACACCATTGATGGCATGTACCGCGAGCACGGCAACCCGTTGTTCGACTATATCCAGCGCCGTGGCCGCGAGCGCCACAACCTCGATTCCCTCGCCGTGGAGCGTGAAGACGTGCGCGGCATGCTCAAGCTGCTGCGCGCCGGCCGCGCCATCTGGTACGCACCCGACCAGGATTACGGCGCCAAGCAAAGTATCTTCGTGCCGCTGTTCGGCATCCAGGCCGCCACCGTGACGGCCACCAGCAAGTTTGCGCGCTTGGGCAAGGCGTTGGTGGTGCCGTTCACCCAGGAGCGCCTGGCCGACGGCCGCGGTTACCGCCTGGTGATCCATCCGCCGTTGACCGACTTTCCCGGCGAGAGCGATGAAGTTGATTGCCTGCGCATCAACAGGTGGGTCGAAGCCTCGGTGCGCGAATGCCCCGAGCAATACCTGTGGACCCACCGCCGCTTCAAGAGCCGGCCGCCGGGTGAACCCAAGCTGTACGAAAAACGCCGTCGATAAGACTGACCTTTCCCAACACGGAGTGATGCAATGCGCCCAGCTGAACCGGTGACAGGTTTGATTCTTTCCGGCGGCGGGGCGCGAGCGGCGTATCAGGTGGGGGTATTGGCGGCGATTGCGGAACTGTTGCCGCCGGGGGCGCCCAATCCGTTCCCGGTGATCGTCGGCACCTCGGCCGGGGCGATCAATGCGGTGACCCTGGCCAGCGGCGCCATGGACTTCACCGCCGCCATCGAACGTCTCACCGCCTTCTGGCAGAGCTTTCGCAGCCATCTGGTATTGCGCAGCGATTGGCCGGGGGTGATTCACCAGGCGAGCCGCTTCTGTCTCCACAGCCTGCTGGGCCTGGGCGCACGCGTCCCGGTGGCCTTGCTCGACAGCTCGCCGTTGCGCGAGTTGTTGCAGGAACGCTTGAACCTGGACGGTATCGACGAAGCGATCCGCCGTCAGCATTTGCATGCGGTGGCGGTGACCGCCTTCGGTTACGAATCCGGGCAGGCGGTGACGTTCTATCAAGGCGGCGGCGCCATCGCCCCCTGGTTGCGCCATCGTCGCATCGGGGTGCCCACCCAACTGACGGTTGAGCACCTGTTGGCCAGTTCGGCGATCCCCTTGCTGTTTGCCCCGGTGAAACTCGACGTGGAGTATTTCGGTGACGGCGCCGTGCGGCAATCGGCGCCCATCAGCCCGGCCTTGCACCTGGGGGCCACCCGCGTGCTGGTGGTCGGTGTCAGCGGCAACCCACGCGGCAATGAGCCGACGGCGCAACGCAGCTACACCGGCCAGCAGCCGACCTTGGCGCAGATCGGCGGGCATATGCTCAACAGTACGTTCATTGACAGCCTGGAAAGTGATATCGAGCTGCTGGAACGCCTGAACCAGTTCAGCCATTTTCAGCCGGCCGACAGCGCGGCCCGAGGCCTGGCACCAGTGGACGTGCTGGTGATTGCACCGAGCCAGCCGATCGACGAAATCGCCGCGCGCCATCGGCAGGAATTGCCGGCGGCGTTGCGTTTGTTTTTACGTGGGCCAGGGGCGACCAAGACGAGCGGGGCGGGGGTGTTGAGTTACTTGTTGTTCGAGGCGGGGTATTGCAGCGAGTTGATTGAATTGGGACGGCGCGATGCGTTGGCCAAGCGCGAGGAAATAACCCGCTTCCTCGGCCTGGCGTAATCGCACTACAGGTGACGCGTCAGAAGTGGTACTTGACCAGGAAACTCGCCGTATCCTGGTTGGTCTTGAACGCGCCGGAATCCTCGATCCCGTATTTGTTCTTCCAGTAGTCGTATTCGAAACCGACATACAGTTGTTTCTCGCCCCAGTTCAGCGCCTTGCCCAAGTCGTATTTAACTTGCGGGTTGAAGTGCAGGTTGGCGTGGTAAGTGCCACGGGCGTTCTTGTCGTTGTCTACCACCCAGTCCATGTAGCCGTCGATCAGGATATTGGAGTTGCCCACCGGCAGGGTGTACGACCACACCGGGGTGATCTGCCATACGCCGTCACCCGCACGATTGCCTTCGGTCTGGCGCTGGTAGAAGTTCAACTGGAAGTAATCGAAACCAGGGATGTTCAAATCAAAACCCGGACCCACCAGGTAGGACTCGTTATCGCCTTCGCCGAACTCGTAAGTGAAGGCCAGCAATACGTCTTTGATCGGGCCGAAGGACAGGTCCTTGTCCAGAATTTTGCCGAATGATAACCGTGGGCTGAACTCGCCGTAGTACGTGTCCGGACCGGCGTTGCCGTCTTCCTTGCCGTTATAGAAGATGCGGTCGAAGAAGAAGAAGTTGTCGCCATACTTCCACGCGTCGGCATGTTCGAATGTGACGGTTTGCTGGATCTGCGGGTTGACGGTGAAGCTCTTGCCCCACAAGTACGTGAGGCTGTTGTTTTGCCACTGCAACAAGTCTCCAGCCACAGCCTGCCCACCGGCCAGCAGGGTTCCTGCCAGCATCAGGCCTTTGAACATAGGTTTCATTCGGTTGCTCCCGAGTTAAAGTTTTATGGTTTTTTTTCTACGCCGACGCTCTGGTGTGGCGCCTTTTGGTGTGCTGCAAAAATCGTCTGTTCGGTCAGCTTTAATGCTTTTAGCAAGAGCTGCGCCAAGGTGTTTAAAAAGCCAAAAAATTCCCGTCGGCTGCCGGGGATGCAGCCGAATTCGGAGGACTTTTGCGCACGTCGGAGGCCGCTGTAGGGCTGGGATAAGTTGGCCTTACAGTCAGTTTTTACATGGGCTGTTTTTTTTGAGTCGATTCGAGCGGGCGCGGAGAATACTGGCTCCAACGCCTTGGCTCAAGTGCGCTGTTAGAGAGCGCGTAGGGCAAGAATGGGGCACGGCAGGTGGCCGGCCCCGGGCGATCTAATTGGTGCGCGCGCCCTGGTTGATCCAGGTGCCAATCAAATCGCGTTCCTGCTGGGTCATTTGGGTGATGTTGCCCAGCGGCATGATCTGGCTGGCCACGGCCTGGGCCTGAATCCGCGCGGCCTGCTGCTGGATCTGCGCCGGTGTATCGAACATCACCCCGGCCGGTGCGGTGCTGAACAACGGGCTGGTGGGCTTGGCCGAATGGCACACGGCACAGCGCTCCTGGATCACCCCATGCACTTTTTCAAAATCGATGGTTGCCTGGGCGGGTGCCGCTGCAGGTTGCGCTGGCGGCGTTGCGGGCGCTGCGGGTTTCAATCCTCCCCCCTGCGCGGTCTCCGGCAACGGCTGGTACTCGATGGCCGCCGGAGCCTTGGCGACGGGCTCCACCGGTTTGGGCCCGGTCACATACGCCAGGGAAATCATGGCCAAGGCGCCCACCGGCAGGGTCCACGCATACTTCTGGCTGTTATGCCGGGTATTGAAGTAATGCCGCACCAGCACCGCCGCTACGGCGATCCCCGCGAGGATCAGCCAGTTGTATGGGCTGCCGTAGGTGCTCGGGAAGTGGTTGCTGATCATGATGAACAGCACCGGCAAGGTGAAGTAGTTGTTGTGCCGCGAACGCAACAAGCCCTTGGCCGGCAGCGCCGGATCGGGTGTGCGGTTCTCGGCGATGGCCGCCACCAGCGCGCGTTGCGCCGGCATGATGATGCGGAACACGTTGCCCACCATGATGGTGCCGATTATCGCCCCCACATGCAGGTACGCGCCGCGGCCGCTGAACACTTTGCTGAAGCCGTACGCGGCGGCAATCAATAGCACGAACAGGATCAGGCCGAGCAGGGCCGGGCGCTTGCCCAGGGCCGAGTCGCAGAGCAAGGAGTAGATGAACCAGCCGGCGAACAGCGAGCCGAGGCCCAGCAATACGCCTTCGGTGCCGCTCAGGCTGCTGCCGGGTGCGAGCAGGTACAGCGTCGGGTTGAGGTAGAACACCACGCACAGCAGCGCGACGCCCGACATCCAGGTGAAATAGGCCTCCCATTTGAACCAGTGCAGGTTGTCCGGCATGGTCGGCGGGGCCAGTTTGTATTTCTCCAGGTGGTAGATACCGCCACCGTGGATCGCCCACAAGTCACCGGCCAGGCCGTTCTTGGGGTTGACGCGATTGAGGTTGTTTTCCAGCCAGACGAAGTAGAACGACGCGCCGATCCAGGCCACGCCGGTGATCATGTGAACCCAGCGCACGCTGAGGTTCAGCCATTCCAACAGATGTGCTTCCACAGTCTTTACCTCTCGCCTGTCACCCTTGTTGTCGGGTGATCCGGCCTTCTCTTATTGGTGGGGGGCGAGGATCAACCGCTCATCCTCTTTGAAAAAATGCTCATCGCAGTTATTGCCTGTGCCACTGCGATCAACCACCAGGAAGTCATCCCGCTTTTCGATCGTCAGCACCGGGTGGTGCCAGACGCCGCGATGGTAATTAATGCCCTGCCTGCCGTTGGTGACGAAGGCGCGGACCAAGCCTGATACAGGTGCATCGCCAAGTGGCGCGACCACGATCAGAAAGGGGTTGCCGAGCAGCGGAATGAAGGCCTGGCTGCCCAGCGGGTGTCGTTCCAGCATGCACACGGTCAGTGGCATTTCCAGCGCGTCGGCGCGGAAGATGCTGATGATCGCGTGGTCTTGCAGCAGGGCGGTTTCCACCGTTGCCAGCTTGTGAAAGCGCATGGTCGATCCGTTGTTGATCATGAAGTGATCGCTGCCGTCGGTTTCGATCACGTCACCGAAGGGGGCGAAGGCTTCTTTGGTCAGGGGTTCGATCATCAGTGTGCGCATGGCTGGCTTCTTATCCGGATTCAGTGTTGTTGGATCTATCGCTATCGCGGGCAAGCCCGCTCCCCCAGGGGAATGCATTCCAAATGTGGGAGCGGGCTTGCCCGCGATGGGGTTCACCGCTTACTTGGCGACTTTGCCCAGGACCCGCAGGCGGCTCACACCGCCGTCGGGGAATACGTTCAGGCGGATGTGGGTGATCGGCCCCAGCGCCTTGATCTGTTCGGCAAAGGTGTGTTCGGCGTGCATTTCCAGCTTCTGCGCCGGCAGCAGTTCGCGCCAGAACAGCGATTGGGTTTCGATCTGGCTGTCGGTGCCGCCTTTGACGAAGGCGCCCTGGATCGAGCAGGTGTCCGGGTAGTTGCCCTTGAAGTGCAGGGTGTCGACGATGACTTTCTCGATCTCGCCCGCATGCCCCAGCGCGACGATCACCCAGTCATTGCCCGGCGTCCGGCGACGTGCGGTTTCCCAGCCATCGCCCATGTTGATGCCACGGCCAGGGTTGAGGATGTTGCTCATGCGGCCGAAGTGTTCGTCGGAGCAGGCCAGGGCGCGGCCGCCGTTCAAGGCGGCAGCCAGGTCGATCTGTTCGTTGTCGCCCACCGCAGACCAGTCGCGGAACGGCACGCCATACACGCGCAAGCGGGCCACGCCGCCATCCGGGTAGATGTTGAAGCGCAGGTGACTGAATGCCTGGTCGTTGTTGATCTCGTGGTAGTGGTGGCTGTTGCCCTGCAGCTCGACGGCCGACAGCACTTCCACCCACTGGGTGGTGTCATCCGGCTCGCCCGAGGCCAGGAAGCAGGCTTCCAGGGACGCCGACGGCGGGTAGTTGCCGGTGAAGAATGACGTGTCGATGTCCACGCCCTTGATCGAGCCCGGCACGCCCAGGCGGATCACTGCGCTGTCGTAGCCTTCGAAGCGTTTGCGGCGCGACTCCCAGCCGTCCATCCACTTGCCGTTGTCATCGAAAACGCCCTCCTTCCACACGGCCGGGGTCGGCTGGAACAGGCGATTGGCGTCGGCGAACCAGTCATCGGTCACCGAGATGATTTTGGTGCCGAGGCGGGCGTCGGCGAGGTTGACGAACTTCTCGAAAGGTACGGCGTGAGCTTTCATTCTTCTTGTCTGCCTTGGATAAAGTGGCTGGGGATGGTCGTTTAGAGGGTCAGTAAGCGGAACAGCGCGATCTTGTTGATCTCGGCCAGCGCGCAGTGGAACTCGGTGTCCGCCGCGTTGTGGAGGCGTGTCTCGAACGCTGCGAGGATCTGATGCCGGTTGCTGCCTTTTACCGCCATGATGAAGGGAAACGTGAACTTGGCCTTGTAGGCCGCGTTCAGCTCGGTGAAGCGTGAGAACTCTTCGGCCGTGCATTGGTGAATCCCCGCGCCAGCTTGCTCATCGGTGCTGGCTTGGGTGAGTTGGCCCTGGACGGCGGCTTTACCGGCCAGGTCCGGGTGAGCGTTGATCAGCGCCAGTTGCCGGGCGTGATCGGCGCGGAGCAGGATATCGCTCATGCGCTGGTGCAGGGTTTCGATCTGGTCGAGCGATGCGTCCTGGCCCAGGTCGTAGGCCTTTTCGGCGACCCATGGCGAATGTTCGTAGATGTCGGCGAAGGCGTTGACGAACTCATCGCGGCTCAGGCTCGACGGTTTCAAGGTCTGGAACGCGGTCACTTGGCGGCCTCCGGGTACGGATGGGTGGCGTGCCAGTGGCGTGCAATGTCGACGCGACGGGTGAACCACACGTGTTCATGGCCCTTGGCGTATTCGAGAAAACGCTTCAACGCGGCCAGGCGCGCCGGGCGGCCGATCAGGCGGCAATGCAGGCCGATGGACAGCATCTTCGGCGCGTCGGCGCCTTCGGCATACAGCACGTCGAACGCGTCCTTGAGGTACTCGAAAAAGTCGTCGCCCTTGTTGAAACCCTGCACTTGGGTGAAGCGCATGTCGTTGGTGTCCAGGGTGTAGGGGATCACCAGGTGCGGCTTGCCGGTGGGGTTGTTGGGTTCCCAGTAGGGCAGGTCGTCGTCATAGGTGTCGCAGTCATACAGGAAACCGCCTTCCTCCATCACCAGCCGCCGGGTGTTGGGGCCGGTGCGCCCGGTGTACCAGCCCAGCGGGCGTTCGCCGGTGAGTTCGGTGAGGATGCGGATGGCTTCGAGCATGTGCTCGCGCTCCTGGGCCTCGTCCATGTACTGGTAGTCGATCCAGCGGTAGCCGTGGCTGCAGATCTCGTGGCCGGCGGCAACCATGGCGCGGATCACATCCGGGTGGCGCTGGGCGGCCATGGCCACGGCGAAGATGGTCAGCGGGATATCGAATTGTTTGAACAGCTTGAGGATGCGCCACACGCCGGCACGGCTGCCGTATTCATACAGCGATTCCATGCTCATGTTGCGCTCGCCCTGCAACGGCTGGGCGGAGACCATTTCCGAGAGAAAGGCTTCGGACTCTTTGTCGCCATGCAGGATGTTGCGTTCGCCGCCTTCTTCGTAGTTGAGGACGAACGACAAGGCGATGCGCGCATTGCCAGGCCAGTGGGGGTGAGGAGGGTTACTGCCGTAACCGATCAGGTCGCGTGGGTAGTCAGCGCTCACTGCAGTCTTCCTTCTTGTGCGTGGTAGCAAGTGTGTGGCGGCCAGCGGAAAGACTGGGTGGCGTCACAGCGATGGGCTGATTGTATACAACTTATTGGCAACATTGTAAGCCCGAATTTCTGCATTTTTTCTGAACGGTGGGTGCTTAACCCCTAGCAAGAAACCTGCCTGACTGGTCAGCTAAATTAAAATAAATCCTCGCCGGTTCTTTGTAGAAGCGAGCTTGCTCGCGAAGGACTCAAGAACACCGCATTCATTCAGGCTGCACGCGTCATCGTTGGCGATTTTCGCGAGCAAGCTCGCTCCTATAGGATCGGTGGCGGCAGTGGTCAACAGGGCTGTGGAATTTATTGTGTACAATTTTTGTTGAAAGTGTCTTAATCAGCCCCTCGCCGACTTTTTCATGCCCCGTAAAGGTGCGGCCCATCTCACTTTATGCAAGGGAGCCCCGACCCATGGGACGACTGACCACCCACGTACTGGACGCCGCCCACGGCTGCCCAGGCAGCGCCATCCAGGTTGAGCTGTACCGCGTCGACGGCGCGCAACTGACGCTGGTCGCCAGCGCCGTGACCAACAGTGACGGCCGCTGCGACGCACCGCTGCTGCAAGGGGATGACTACCGCAGTGGCGTTTATCAGTTGCAGTTCAGCGCCGGTGACTACTACCGCGCCCGGGGCGTGCAGTTGCCCGAGCCGGCCTTTCTGGATGTGGTGGTGCTGCGCTTCGGCATCAGTGCCGAACAGGATCACTACCATGTGCCCTTGCTGATTTCGCCCTACAGCTACTCCACCTATCGCGGTAGCTGAGTCGCCGCCTCGCTTCACTCCCCAAGCGCTTCGTTGGTTTCGCCCGCACACACGGCGGGCTTTTTTTGCGCGGCGCAGCGTTCAATTATCTAAAGCCCCACGGTGGAGCCCGCTGCATAGGCTAGGTGTTTTCCTTGACGAAGAGACCGCCGTGACCTCATCCACCGACCCCGATGTATCTGACGACGATGCATTACAGGCCCTGCGTGCCCAACTGACGTTGCGGATCAACAGCAGCCCCCATCCCAGCCGCCTGATCAATCGGCTCGCCGTCGCCGACTTGCAATGTGCCGAATCGGCCAGTGAGTTGAGCCGCTTGATCCTCCGTGCGCCCAGGGTGCTGCGGGTGATTCGCGCCGAGCTGCGCAGGGCGTTTGACCTGGACCCGGACACCCTGCTCTTTACCGAACCCAAGCCGCCGGCTGCCGCGCAGAAAGTCGACAGCTTGACCGACCGCGCGCTGCGCCTGATGGCCTTGCCCTCGGTGTCGATCAACCTCAATCAGTTCACCGTCCTGAGCCTGAAGGGCGATTCGACCCGCCGCGTGCCGTTTACGCCGTTGGAAGTGTTGCAGCGGGTCATCGCCCTCAACCTGTTGAATCGGCTTACCCAGGCGCACAGCGGTTATTGGCAGGCATTGGTTGCAGGTTCCTGGCTCACACGCGAGGAGCGCTGGGTGCATTTGCACAAGCAATCGTTCGCTCACCAGGCTTTTGTGGCGCGGCAATTGGACGAGTTGTCGAGTGCGGGGCAGGTCATGGTGCAGGCGCTGGTGGACGCACCGACGGCCGAGGCCCGCCAGCGCGCGGGTGAGCGGTGGGCCAGTGTGCAGGTCGGCGAGGTGATGTGGCCGGGCATCGGACCGCGGCTGATGCCGATCCCCGGTGCCCTGCATATCTATCGCGAGAGCGACCCGGTGGGGATGCCCCACGTGATGTATCTGCCGGGGGCGCATCGCAACTTCTACGAATACCCGTCCTTTGCCCAATTGCAGTGTGGTCTGGTGGCCCTGATCAATGGAGCCCTGTTCGACGACCTGTGGCAGTGCCTGCCGCTGCGGCGCCGGCACGAGGTGTGCGAGCCGGTCGCCACCCCTGTCGCGGGCTACGGGGCCGTGATGACGGACGATGCG
Organism: Pseudomonas sp. MPB23; assembly: GCF_046605395.1. Lineage (NCBI taxonomy): Bacteria > Pseudomonadati > Pseudomonadota > Gammaproteobacteria > Pseudomonadales > Pseudomonadaceae > Pseudomonas > Pseudomonas sp. MPB23. The sequence goes on from NZ_CP176771.1 coordinate 2,898,576, forward strand.
TTGGCGTTCAGCGCCAAGGCGGTGTTGGACGCGCAATGGGAAAACGAATTGGCCTGTGCCGTATCGATCAATCTCGCACAGGTGTTTTCCGCCAAGTCCCAACCCACGGTCACGAACCCCGCACGCTTTCTCGCCTACATCGAACGCGCCAGGAAACACTGGATCGGCAAGGCGCGGCTGGGGCTTCTACGCCGTGAGCTGCAGGACTGGGACCAGCAGCGGCGGCGCGCGGAAATCATTTTCGCCAGCACCGCGTCAGGGCTGGCGATGAACACGGTGTTGCAACAGGTCAAGCGCTATGAAAAAGGCTTGATGGCGCTGCTCGACCCACAGGACCCCGGCAAAGACACGCCCGGCTTGCAAGACTTCGTCGCGCTTGAAGGCCAGCTCAAGGTCCACGCCGACACCCTGAGTACGCTGTTACAGGATGCGCCCTTGCAACTGTTCGAGGCGACGTTCTGGCGCGCGCGACCCGCCGGAGAACTCAAGCGCGCCACGTCGTTCATCCACGCCTTGAAAGACTGGCTGCGCTGTGACGTTCAGATGCAGCACCGGCTCAAGTTGATCCGTAGTGATCATCGGGATCTGTTGCTCGAAGTGCTGGAGCAACCGCTGGCCAGTAAACGCGAGGGCAGTGATACGTGTGCGCTGTCGGTGTTGGTGGGCCGCGAGCCCGAGACTTTCCAGGCCCTGCACAGCGTGTTTGCGGTGACCCGGACAGCGGCGCTGGGTGATCCCGAACGGCGGGTGCCGGTGGTGCTGTGCGCATTCGGGCGCCAGGGTGGCGTGGCGGCATTCCCCAGCCTGGCGGCGTTATCCCGCAGCGTGCGAGCCAGCCTCGGCAGCCGTGATGAATCGTTGATATGGCGCTATGTCGAGCGGCAACAACGTCTCACCGTGGGCGAGCAGGTCGCCGCCCGGGCCCTGACGGTGCGCTACCAGACCATCGAAGGCAACCCGGTGCTGATCGCGCTAAAACGGCTGCTCAAGGGCTATGTTCTGCTGCAGCGCAGCGCCAACATTTTCGACGAGGTCGACGATGGGCAATTGAGTCGTCTGCTGCTGGCGACTGAGTTACGCGAGCAGTTGGAGGCGCCGGGCCACGATGCCCTGACTCATGCGCGCCGCCATTTCGATCTGGTGCGAAAAGCCGCCGAAGCGAAAAAAAAACTGCCGCCGTGGCTGACCCAAGCGACGCCAGCCCAAGTCAACCGTTTCAAGCGCGTGCAGGGTCGCTACCTGGGTGGGGTCTTCGCATTTGAAGAGCGCCTCAGGCAGCGCCTGCCCGATGTGCACGAGTTTGCCCGCACACACCTGATCGCCCGTCTACGCGAGGATGGTCTGTACCCACAATTGAACATCGACACCCCTTTCATCGACATGCCCGACCAGGTCGACGGCCGGTTCTGTGGGTGGGAAAGCGCCTGTACGGTGGGCGATCGCAAGGAGGTGCTCACCCCCAGCCAGGGGCGTACGCAGTTCAGCCTGCTGCAACTGGCGCTGCATAACCTGGACCCGCAGATGCGGCCCACCTATTGGCGCTTCAAGTACGCTACCTACCTGCAACCGGTGTGGAAGCAGCGCCTGAGCCCAGGCTACTTGATCAACCTGGTGTCCTCGCTGGATATCGGCGGGCAGTACGAGGCGTTGATCCGCCGTGAGTTCTACCCGCCTGAGAGGCCGGAGCGGGGGCTCCCGCAGTTGTTAAGGCGTGCGGTGCAGGCAGGTATCGACGCGAATCTCTACTCGGCGATCCGACAGGGCCTCACGGCCAATGCGCAGAGCATCTTCAAGACGGCCATGGCGGCGCATTCACCCGAGGGCTTGCACGAGAACGGCCACCAATTGCAACTCCACGTGGTGCATCTGGTCGGTCACACCCTGCAGCATGATCGCTACATCGCCGGGGTCCTGGTGATTCAAGACCGGGTTTCCCAAGGCTGCGTGGTCTATTGGCCCGCCGCGCCGGATGCCAGGAGCATCAGCGAACACACCAGCCTGCAGCAGGCTCGCGAGCATCTCAATCAAATCGGTGCCCGGCCCGATCACGTCACGGCGCTGGCCCGTCACGTCGCGCCCGGCTGGGCGTTCGAAGCCATCAATCATCACCCTGGCGAAATGCTCAAGAGGTCGTCGTTACTCAATCCGTTGAATTTCCTGCCGGGGGTTACGATGCTGCAAGGGCTCTGGCGCGTCGCCGGGTTCGTGCGTTCATTCAAGGTCCGGCATCTGGTGCCCACGGCGCTGGCCGAGGAAATTGAACAACAGACCCTTGAGCAAATTGCCAGTGATCCGCTGAACTGGCTGGCGCTGGTACCGACCTCACACGGTGATGCCGGTGCATTGTTGTATCAGGCGCGGGTACTCGACCTGCAGCGTCGAGCGCAGGCCAGCAGCAACTCCCGCAGGACCCTGGAGACGTATCGGGAACAGCGGCTGGAGGAACTCAGCGATACCCGCCGGCGAGCATTGCTGTCGATGGTCGTGCCGTTTTTTGGCCTGGGTAATCAGTTGTATGAGTTACTGCTGATATCGCGGCGTTATCACCGTGAGGGCGATCCTCGCGATGCGGTGGCCGTGATGTTTGGCGCGGTGTTCCTGGCGGTGGACCTTTTGCTGAGCTTTGTGCCCGGTCCCAAGTTGAAACCGGGAAGTCTGGCGCGCCCAGGGATACGTTCGATAAGCGCCGGCCTGCATCGGTTGCATCGCTCCACCCTTTCCAGGTTTGGCCCTATCGCCGCGCCGCCCAGGCCACCTTCGATGCTCACTCGGTTTAAACCCCTGGAGCGGTTCAAGGTCCTGGGAGTGCCTGAGGACGCCATCGCGTTGAAGGGCGCGGGGGAAAGAGGCGTCTATGTGAAGCGCGGCGAGCACTTCGTCATCGACGATACACATCACTACCCGGTCTACCGGCGCGGCGACGAAGGTTTTTTTCGCCTGAAGAACAAGGAGGCGCCAGGGCAGGATGAATTGATCCTGACGCTGCATGAACCCAAGGATTGGCTGCTGGGTGCGGATGCGCCTGCACCCGGGCCGAGCTCGGGAGTGCTCAACCCCTGGCGTGCGCCGGCCACGCGGGTGGACTGGCAACCACCGGCGGCGCGGACTCTGACCGAAGAGCGGATTCGCCAGTCAACCGTGCCGACCCGTCACTGGTTCGACTGGCGCATTCAGGGCAACCACAACCAGCCGCTGGGATCCTCGGTTGCCGGGGTGTTTCATGTGCATCAGGAACCGCCGGGGTTCCCCTACGATGTCATCTACGTGGGCCCCCGCTATGACACGGCGACGCAATCGGGGATCGGCTATTACCGGCTGCTGCACCAGGGCGATCATGCGCCGGTGGGCAATATTGCGTTTATCGCCCCGAACGAACCGCTGGTGTCATTCGCTCGCGTGGATATCAAGCGCTGGAGCAGCACCGCGCACGATCAACAACCGATTCCGGTTTCGCGCACTGCAACGGGCGATTGGCAACTGCACGCGCCCCTGTTCGATGGACCATTGGAGCCGCTGGTCGGCACGGCTTTCCCGACCTTGACCCACAGCAGCCAGGAATTTGCCGTCGCAAGGTTGATCGAGTTGGCAGACTCTTCCCGCTCGGTAACCGCCAGCCATCTGCTCAATGTGCGTGCGACGCTGGATAAATGGTTGACCCCAAACCCCGTCAGGCTGGGCCAGACCGATGATTTGCTGATGATGCTGCGGCCCACCGAACGGCGCGGCGCTTATATGTACATTGGATTTGAAGGCAAGGCTCCGGGCTTCACGCGTGTCGACTTCAACCCGTCCATCGCGCTGGACGCGAGGCTCAAGTTCGGCGGCCCGCCGCTTTCGGCACAGATGCACACCGCGCAGCGCGCGGCAACCGGGGCGGTATTGGAACAGCAGGGCTTCAGCCTGCAGACGTGGCTAGTCCGGCGCGGCCCGGTACTCAGCCATGAATGGGTGGCCAGCCATCCCCAATCCAGCGCGTTGTACTACATCACCTTTCAGTGGCTGGATCGAGGCACCCTTGCCGTGGGGACGAAGCTCACGCAGCCATGGCTCAAAGCTGCCATCAGGCAGCACCATGCTTCATCCCTGTCGACGACGGTCAGCGCGGCGATGGGCGATGGGCGACTGGTTCGGATCATCGCCGGCATTCAATGGCCTCGTCATGGCAATCGACCGCCCACCGTTTATTTTGTCAAAGTGAGCCCGAACGAGCGTTTACCAGCGCGATAACCCCGGCACCACCGAACAGGGCCGCACTGACGCGATTGAACTCGCCCTCGCCCGTGCCGCTGCGCAGCTTTATAGAAAGATGAACTTGGCGATAAAGATTGCGCACAGCACCCACAGGCTGACGGATATCTCGCGGTACTTGCCCGTGCCGGCCTTCAGCGCCACATAGGTGATAAAACCCAGGGCAATACCGTCGGCGACCGAGAAGGTCAGGGGCATCATGATCGCCGTGACAATCGCTGGAATGCTGTCGGTGGCTTCATCCCAATGGATGTGGGCCATGCTTGCCATCATCAGCATCGCCACGTAAATCAGCGCGCCGGCGGTGGCGTAGGCGGGGATCATGCCCGCCAGCGGTGCAAAAAACATCGCCGCCACAAACAGCACGCCCACGGTCACGGCCGTCAGCCCGGTGCGGCCACCGGCGGCGACCCCGGCGGCACTTTCCACGTAGCTGGTCACCGGCGGTACGCCGACCATGGCGCCGAACACGCTGGAGGCACTGTCGGCCTTGAGGGCGCGGGACAGGTTGTCGATCTTGCCGTCGGCATTCACCAGCCCGGCGCGTTGCGCAACGCCCATCAAGGTACCCGCAGTGTCGAACATGTGCACAAACAGGAAGGCGAATACCACGCTGATCATGCTCACATTGAATACACCCTTCACGTCCATGGCCATCCAGGTCGGCGCTAGGCTCGGCGGGGTGGAGAGGATGCCGTCGTAGTGCACCAGGCCCAGGCCCCAACCGGCCAGGGTCACGGCGATGATGCTGATGAGGATCGCGCCGAACACCCGGTGGTAGCTGAGAATCGCGATCAGCAGGAAACACACGGCCGCCAGCAGCGGTGCCGGTTCATGCAGCGAACCGAGCTTGATCAGCGTGGCCGGGCTGTCGACGATAATGCCGGCGGTTTTCAGGCCGATCACCCCGAGAAACAACCCTACGCCGGCGCCCATGGCATGGCGCAGGCTCACCGGAATGCTGTTGAGCAGCCATTCACGTACGCGCGAGAGCGTCAGCCCCATGAACAGGACCCCGGAGATAAACACCGCACCCAGCGCGGTTTCCCAGTGGTAGCCCATGGTGCCGACCACGGTGTAGGTGAAAAACGCATTCAGGCCCATGCCCGGCGCCAGGCCCACCGGCCAGTTGGCGTACAGCCCCATCAACAGGCAACCCAGGGCGGCGGCGATACAGGTGGCGACGAACGCCGCGCCATGGTCGATACCGGCGTCGGCCATGATGTTGGGGTTGACGAAAATGATGTAGGCCATGGTGATGAAGGTGGTGAGGCCGGCGATCAGCTCGGTCTTCACTGTGGTGCCATGCAGGCGCAGTTTGAACAGGCGTTCCAGCCAGCCAGTGTGCGGTGGTGAGAGATCCAGCGTTGGGGCTTCGGATTTGCGGCTTTCCACAGCGAGTACTCCTCAAGCATTTTATTGTTATGTCCAGCGCGCGGGCGCTGTGAGGTACTGGCGGGTTTGTTGACTGACAGGTCAGGAACTCGCACGAAGCGAATTATGCTTTTGTATACAAAGAAAGCAAATAATGTTTTTTATTTCGTATGCGAAATAGACGAAGGGCAATCCACTGTAGGAGCGAGCTCGCTCCTACATTTTTGCGCACAGCGCCTGGTTGACGGCCAGCCAGCCGTTCACCGCGTCTTCCCCCGCCTCACTGAACGCGCGTTGCAACAGCTTCACCTGCTCGCGACGCAACGACTGCTCGAAACGCAGGCCTTCTTCGCTGAGTTCCAGCAGGCGTTTACGCTTGTCGGTCTCGGAGGCCACGCTGTTGACCAGGTGCATTTCCTGCAACTGACGCAGCGGCATGTTCAGTGCCTGTTTGCTCACGCCGAGCAATTCCAGCAGTTCCTTGACGCTCAAGGTCGGGTAGCGCGCGATAAAAAACACGATGCGCTGGTGCACCCGGCTCAGGCCACGGCGCTCGAGCATTTCGTCGGCTTTGGCAGTGAATGCCTGATAACCGAAGAAAAAGGCTTCCATGGCTTGTTGCTGGCTGCTCTGGTTTTTAAGGTCAAGCATATTGACGTATCCGCTCAAGCTGTCGTAATTTCGGTCAACTAGTTTGACGTATTTTCCACAGGCTTTGCTACCGGTGACCTTATGGCCTTCTCTGAACGTGTTACCCGCCTCAAAAGCTCCCTGATCCGTGAAATCCTCGCCGCGGCCCAGCGCCCGGAAGTGATGTCGTTCGCCGGTGGCCTGCCGGCCGAAGCCATGTTGCCCGTGTTGAATTGGGACGCCATGCCGCTGAACATCGGCCAATACGGCATGAGCGAAGGCGAGCCACAGTTGCGTGAACTGCTCGCCGCCGAGGCCCGCGCCCTGGGCGTGCCGTGCCAGGCCAGCCAGGTGCTGGTGGTCAGCGGTTCCCAGCAAACCCTGGACCTGGCGGCCAAGCTGTACCTCGACAAAGGCACAAAAATCCTGCTGGAAGGCCCGACCTACCTGGCCGCGTTGCAGATCTTCCAGCTGTTCGGCGCCGATTGCCTCACCGTGCCACTGGAGGCCGACGGCCCCGACCTGGCCAGCCTGCGCGCCAACCTCGAACATCATCGCCCGGCGTTCATCTACCTGATCCCGACGTTCCAGAACCCGTCGGCCGTGCGCTACAGCGAAGCCAAGCGCGAAGCCGTCGCGGCCTTGCTCGACGAGTTCGGCGTGACCCTGATCGAAGACGAGCCCTACCGCGAGCTGACCTTCGATGGCGGCAGTGCCAGGCCCATCGTCGGGCGCCTGAAAAAGGCCAGTTGGATTTACACCGGCACGGTTTCCAAGACCCTGCTGCCGGGCCTGCGCGTGGGGTACCTGATCGCCAGCCCGGACCTGTTCCCGCACCTGCTCAAGCTCAAGCAGTCGGCCGACCTGCACACCAACCGCGTCGGCCAGTGGCAGGCGATGCAGTGGATCGGCACCGAGCAATACCAGCAACACCTGGTGCAACTGCGCAGTTTTTACCGCGAGCGCCGCGATGCTTTCCAGGCCGCGCTGGAGCGTCACTTCCGCGATCTGGCCGACTGGCAGGTGCCCCAAGGCGGATTATTCTTCTGGCTGACCTTGAAACAACCGCTCGATACCCGCACCTTGTTGGCTCCTGCGCTCGATCAGGACGTCGCGTTCATGCCCGGTGAACCGTTCTTCTCCGAGCCGGACCAGCACCTTGGGTCACTGCGGCTCAATTTCAGCCATATCGACCCGTCCCGTCTGGACGAAGGTCTCAAGCGCCTGGCCGCAGTGGTCCGTCAAGCACAGCACGCGCAAGCGGTATAAGGGGAGCCCCATGTACAAGGTTTATGGCGATTACAAGTCGGGCAACTGCTACAAGGTCAAATTGATGCTCAACCTGCTGGGCATCCCGTACCAGTGGGTGGATGTGGACATCCTCAACGGCGGCACCCAGACCCCTGAGTTCCTGGCCAAGAACCCCAACGGCAAGATCCCGGTGCTGGAACTGGACGACGGCACGTGTCTGTGGGAATCCAACGCGATTCTCAACTTCCTCGCCGATGGCAGCGAATTCCTGCCCACCGAACCGCGCCTGCGTACGCAAGTGCTGCAGTGGCAGTTCTTCGAGCAGTACAGCCACGAGCCGTACATTGCAGTGGCGCGGTTTATCCAGCTGTACTTAGGCATGCCGGAGGATCGCCTCGACGAATACAACACTTCCCACAAGGGCGGTTACAAGGCGTTGAGAGTGATGGAGCGCCAGTTGCAAAGCACACCGTACCTGGTGGGCGAGCAGTATTCGATTGCCGATATCGCGTTGTATGCCTATACCCACGTGGCCCATGAGGGCGGTTTTGACTTGACGCCTTACCCAGCGGTGCAAGCCTGGTTGAAGCGTGTGGCCAGCCATCCCAAGCATGTGGCCATGCTCGACTGACTCCCACCGTTAGCTCAATGGTGTGTCAGATAATTCGTCACGCAGCCAAGCGAAACAACGTTGTGCCGCCGGGCTCAGTCCCATCCCGCGGCGACTGATCAAGCCGATCTCCCGGTTCACGCCGGGATGATCGATGTGGATACGCTGCAATCCCTCCAGGCTGTCCGCCGCCGACTCCGGCAGCACACTGATCCCCAGCCCCTGGCGCACCAGCGCCAGCACCGTCGACATGTAGTTGGCCTCCATGCCGGCGTTCATCGTCAGTCGCGTCTCATCGAACAACCCATCCACCTGCTCGCGCACGCTGCTGTCGCGCCCGGTGAGGATGATCGGCTGGTCCGCCAGTTGCGCCAGGGTCAACTGATGATGGCGGGCGAGGGGATGATCCAGCGGCACGAAGGCGCACAGCCGATCGTTGAGCACCGGCACAAACTCCAACCCGTGGCTGAGGCGCGCGCGTACGCCGATGCCGAAATCCACCTCGCCTGCGCGCACCTGGGCGTGAATGCGATGGGCCACCAGGTCCTGCAAACGCACTTCGATCCCGGCGAAGCGCTCGCGAAACCGGCGCAACGCTGGGGGCAGGGCGCCGGCGCACACCGAGGGCAGGGCGGCGATAGTGACCACGCCCCGGCGCAAGGCGGCCAGGTCGCGGGAGCCGGTGACGATGTTGTCCAGGTCCAGCAACAGTTTTTCCATCGGCCCACGGGCTTCCTGGCCGGCCGCGGTGAGGCTCACATGGCGCGGGCTGCGGTCGAGCAGGGCGATGCCGAGCCACTCTTCCAATTGCTGGACTTGCACGGTCAGTGCCGAGGGCGACAGGTGCAGCTCGTTGGCCGCCTTGGTGAAACTGCCCGTGCGGGCGACCGCGAGAAAGGCCTGGATATGCTGGATCGAATTCTTCATTTTGTTTTTCCGAACGCTAGCGGGTGAATATTCAAATTTACAAAGAGTAACGCGCTTCCAATACTCCCGGGAAAACAATAACCGGCCACCAAGGCCGTTCTGGAGTAACCCATGCTCGCAACCCTGGGCGTCATTACCATTCTGTGCCTGCTCGCTGCCGTCATGAGCAAACGCCTCTCGCCGCTGGTGGCCCTGATCGCCTTGCCGATCATCGCCGCGCTGCTCGGCGGATTCGGCCTGCAAACCAGCGCTTTCATCATTACCGGGATCAAGAACGTCGCCCCGGTGGTGGGCATGTTTGTGTTCGCGATCCTGTTTTTCGGGATCATGACCGATGCCGGCATGCTGGACCCCATCATTGATCGCATCCTGCGCACGGTGGGAACGCGTCCTACGCGGATTGTCGTTGGTACCGCGACCCTGGCCCTGCTGGTGCATTTGGACGGTTCCGGCGCGGTGACCTTTCTGGTGACGGTGCCGGCGATGCTGCCGCTGTATACACGGTTGGGCATCGACAAACGCATCCTCGCGTGTGTCTGCGCGATGGCCGCCGGGGTCAACTTCCTGCCGTGGACCGGCCCGGTGTTGCGCTCGTCGGCGGCGTTGCATGTGCCGGTGGCGGACCTGTTCCAGCCGCTGATTCCGGTGCAGATCGTCGGCCTGATCTTCGTCTTCGCCTGTGCCTGGTGGCTCGGCCATCGTGAAGAAAAACGCCTGGGCCTGGGGGCCGGCTCGACGGTCGACGCCGTGCCGCAACGGGTGCTCAGCGACGACGACATCCAGCTGCGACGCCCACGGCTGTTCTGGGTCAACCTGATCCTCACCGTGCTGGTGATGGTGGTGATGATCGCTGGCTGGGTCGATCCGGTGGTGATGTTCATGCTCGGCACCGTGGCGGCGCTGTGCATCAACTACCCGAACGTGGACGCCCAGCGCGCACGCATCGACGCCCATGCGAAAACCGCCCTGACCATGGCCAGCATCCTGCTCGCCGCCGGCGTGTTCACCGGCATCATGCAAGGCACCGGCATGCTCAAGGCGATTGCCGAAGTGGCGGTGGCGCAGATTCCGGCCGGCCACGGCAAGTTGATCCCGGCGGTGGTGGGCTTTATTTCCATGCCGCTGAGCATGCTGTTTGACCCCGATTCCTACTATTTCGGCGTGATGCCGGTGATCGCCGAAGTCGGCAAGGCCCTGGGCGTCGACCCGCTGCAAGTGGCCCAGGCCTCGTTGCTGGGCGTGCACACCACCGGCTTTCCGGTCAGCCCGTTGACCCCCGCGACCTTCCTGTTGGTGGGCCTGTGCAAGATCGAATTGGCCGATCACCAGCGCTTCACCATCCCTTTTCTGTTTGCCGCGTCGGTGTTGATGACCCTGACGGCATTGCTCCTGGGAGTGTTTTGAGATGAAAACCTTGCGCATCGGTTCCGGCGCCGGCTATTCCGGCGACCGTATCGAACCTGCCGTGGAACTGGCCGAACAGGGTGATCTGGATTACCTGGTCTTCGAATGCCTGGCCGAACGCACCATCGCCCTGGCGCAGCAGGCGCGGATCAGCGATCCCGCCGGCGGTTATGACCCGCTGCTGAGCGAGCGGATGCGCCGCGTGCTGCCGTTTGTCGGCCGCCCCGAGGGACGTCGGCGTCTGCGGGTGGTCACCAATATGGGCGCGGCCAACCCGCTGGCGGCCGCCGCTGAAGTGCGGCGCATCGCCGGCGAACTGGGCCTGGCCGTCAAGGTCGTCGCGGTGGTGGGCGACGATGTGCTGGACGTGTTGCGCCCCGAGCAGGTGCTGGATAACGGCCAGACCCTCGGCTCGCTGGGCGGGCGGCTGATCTCGGCGAATGCCTACCTGGGCGTGGACGGCATTCTCGAGGCCCTGCGCGCCGAGGCCGATGTGGTGATCACCGGGCGCGTGGCCGACCCTTCGCTGTTCCTCGCGCCGCAGGTGTTTGAGTTCGGCTGGGCAACAGATGACTGGCAGCGCCTGGGCCGCGGCACTTTGGTCGGGCATTTGCTCGAATGCGCCGGGCAGGTCAGCGGCGGCTATTTTGCCGACCCCGGTTTCAAGGATGTGGATGACCTGGCGCGCCTGGGCTTCCCTTTGGCCGAGATCAACGCCGATGGCGAAGCGGTGATCACCAAGGTCGCTGGTTCGGGAGGACGGGTCAGTCGCGCCACTTGCACGGAGCAATTGATCTACGAAGTGCACGATCCGGCGGCTTACCTCACGCCGGACGTGACCGCCGATTTTTCCCAGGTAGGCTTTGTCGACGAGGGCGTCGATCGCGTGCGCGCCCAGGGTGCCGGTGGCCGTGTGCGGCCCGAGCGCTTGAAGGTCAGCGTGGGTTACCTGGACGGCTGGATCGGCGAAGGGCAGATGTCCTACGGCGGTCCTGGCGCTGTCGCACGGGCGCAGTTGGCACGTGAGGTGGTGCTCAAGCGTCTTGAATTGATGGGGGTGAAGATGCACGACGTGCGCGCCGAGTTGATCGGCATGGACTCGCTCCACGGCCCACGCAGCAGCGTTGAACCCTGGGAAGTGCGCCTGCGCGTGGCGGCCCGCTGTGAAGCCCGCAGCGATGCGGTACGGGTCGGCAATGAAGTAGAAACCCTCTACACCAACGGCCCGTCCGGTGGCGGCGGCGCCAGCAAGAGCGTGCGGCAGGTGGTGGCGGTGGCGTCGTTGCTGCTGCCCCGTGATGCGGTCAACCCGAGGATCCAAGCATGAAGTTGCATAGCCTGGCCCATTCCCGCACCGGGGATAAGGGCGACACCTCGAATATCTCGATCATTGCCTATCGCGCCGAGGATTATCCGCGGCTCTGCGAACAGCTCACGGCCGCGCGCGTCGCGGCGTTCTTTGCCGGGTTGCTGGAACCGGGTGCGGCGCCGGTGCGGCGCTATGAATTGCCCAACGTTCAGGCGCTGAACTTCGTATTGCCGGGGATTTTGCGCGGCGGCGTGACCCGTTCGCTGGCGCTGGACGCCCATGGCAAATGCCTGGGCTCCGCATTACTGGACATGGAAATCCCCCCTCTGTAGGAGCGAGGGCGTTTGTCAGGCGGTGGCGAAGCGCTTGTCCAGGTAATCAATGATCACTTTGGAGTCGTACATCCAGGTGGTCTGGCCATTTTCTTCGATGCGCAGGCACGGCACCTTGATCTTGCCGCCTTGCTCCAGCAGGGTCTTGCGGTCCTGTTCGTTGTTCTTCGCGTCCTTCAACGCCACCGGCACATTCAGGCGGTGCAGGGTGCGGCGGGTCTTCACGCAGAACGGGCAGGCGTGGAACTGATACAAGGTCAGGTCCTTGGCCGCTGCGTTCACCTGCGCCTGTTGTTCGGCGGGACGCTGCTTTTTGCGTGGGCGGGTCAGGAAGTCGCCCGCGATGATGACGTGGCCGAGACCCACTCGAAGTGCTTTGACGAACATGGCTGAAACCTCTTGCCCAGAACAGAGGGCCGCATCTTACTTGATTTACGGCGGCGAAAAAAAACCGGCGATGAACGCCGGCTTTTTCCTACCTGTCCGGTTACTTGATCAGGCTGAGGAATTCGCTGCGGGTCGCCGCGTTTTCGCGGAACTCACCCAGCATCACCGAAGTGATCATCGACGAATTCTGTTTCTCCACACCGCGCATCATCATGCACATGTGCTTGGCCTCGATCACCACGGCCACGCCCAGCGCACCGGTGACCTGCATCACGGCATCGGCGATCTGGCGGCTGAGGTTTTCCTGGATCTGCAGGCGGCGCGCATACATGTCGACAATCCGCGCGACCTTCGACAGCCCCAGCACTTTGCCGCTGGGGATATACGCGACGTGAGCCTTGCCGATAAACGGCAGCAGGTGGTGTTCGCACAACGAATACAGCTCGATGTCCTTGACCAGCACCATTTCGCTGTTGTCGGAGCTGAACAAGGCACCGTTGGTGACTTCTTCCAGTGTCTGTTCATAGCCGCGGCAAAGGTACTGCATCGCCTTGGCGGCACGCTTGGGCGTGTCGAGCAGGCCCTCGCGGGTAACGTCCTCGCCGAGTTGGCCGAGGATCGCGGTGTAATTCTGTTCCAGGGACATGAAACTACCTGTGGGATTTTCGCAAAGCGCAAGGTTACGGTGGCCGACACATCGCTGCAAGCCTGACGAGGGCACTTGTTACTCGTCGCGCCCTTCGAGCATGGTGCGCTTGAGCATCACATACACCGCACCGGCGCCGCCGTGACGGGCCTGGCAGGAGGTGAAGCCGAGCACTTGCGCATGCTGGCGCAGCCAGGTGTTGACGTGGCTCTTGATCATCGGCCGCTTGCCGTCCAGGCGCACGGCCTTGCCGTGGGTGACGCGCACGCAGCGGATTTCAAATTTAGTGGCTTCGGCGAGGAACGCCCACAGGGTTTCCCGGGCTTTTTCCACGCTCATGCCGTGCAGGTCGAGGCTGCCTTCGAAGGGGATCTGGCCGACCTTGAGCTTGCGCATCTGGCTTTCCTGCACACCGTCGCGGGCCCACATCAGCTCGTCTTCTGGGCCGACGTCGATCACGAACTGGTCCGATAGGCCATCCACCGTGGTGGCATCCGTGCGCACGGTCGCGGCCTGGCGCAGCTTGGCGATCTGCGCCCGGTCGGTCTTGGGTTTGCCGGTGTCGGCACGGTCGTGCTTGATCGGCTTGACGCCGCGCAGCTCGCTTTTGAACAGGGAAAAATCGTCGTCTTGCATGTCAGCCTCCGCGAAGGGCGGGCAGTTTACCTAAATCGCGGCGGCCAGGGCGCAGGAAACGCTATCCAAGCGCCATCAGTCGTGCTTTTTCATCAGGTGCGAAGCGATGTTCAGTGACAATGGCTGGCGCATCTTCCGACGGCTGTGACGCCACAACCACACGCCGAACCACAGTACCAACAGGCCGCCCACCAACAGAATCGCCGAGCCGCCGGGGCTGGTATTCAGTTCGCCCAGCGCCGGGGAATGCCCCGACAAGCCAGCGCCACCGGCGACCGCCAGCAGCACACCTATTATCGCCAGCAGCGCGGCAATACCGGCCACCAGACGCAGACGCCAATTGCTCGGGCCCTTGGGGCGCAAGCGACGAGCGTCAAAACCATCGGATATCTTCATTCCGACCTTTCCTCCAGGGTATCGGCCCTTCGACCGGAAGATGCACGGCTTGTTCCTGGACCAGAGGTAAACGCGCCAAATGAAGGGACTTTATGGATGAGCGGGGCTATACACACGCCGCGCCGCTCATCGAAAGGACGATCAGATCAGGTCTTTGGTCAACGCGAGGGTCGCGAAGTTGTCGGCCATGATGGCCATTTCGGTCTGCTGCACGTGTTCGGCCGTCAGGACGCGGCCTTTGTACGGCAGATCGCGGGTGGCGCAGGCGTCTTCCACCAGGGTGCAGCGAAAGCCCAGGTTCTTGGCGGCGCGCACGGTGGTGCTGACGCTGGAGTGGCTCATGAAACCGCAGACGATCAGGTCCAGGGAGCCCAGGTCCTGCAGGTGTTTTTCCAGGCCGGTGCCGTGGAAGGCGCTGGGCAGCAGCTTGCCGATGATGGTTTCGTCACCTTCGGGTTCAAGCCCTGGGATGAACTCTCCGCGCTCGCCCTGGGGGTCGAACAGGCCGCCCACGGTGCCGAGGTGGCGCACATGCACGATCGGGCGCCCGGCGCGGCGTGCGGCGGCGACCACTTGCTTGATGTTGGCGACCGCTGCCTCCATGCCGGAGAGGGCGAGCGGGCCGCTGAGGTATTCCTTCTGGGCGTCGATGATCACGAGAGTCGCATGGCTGAGGTTCGCTGCTGCGTAACCACGACCGCTGAGTTGAAACATCGTCTTTGGAACGGACATTCTGGGGGCTCCTGTGAGGGGGGCTTTTGCGCCATTGTCCACTGGCTGAGCGCTTCTGTGAATCGCTTCCATCGTAAGCTACGCCGTTGCTGGCGTGCAGCCTTGTCAAGTAGGCGGCATGTTTGGCCGAATGATGGCAAATTGGATGAAATCCGACGTACGGCCATGGGTTTTGGTCCATCGTCCCTGTCGGCGAAGGCTGTTAGAATCGCCAGTCGTTTTTTCCAGGAGTCTGCCCCCGTGATCACTTCCCGCCTGCGCACCTTGCGCGACCACATCCGTTGGGCTGTCAGCCGTTTCCATGGGGAAGACCTGTTTTTTGGCCATGGCACCGACAATGCCTGGGACGAAGCGCGGCAACTGGTGCTCGGCGCCCTGCATCTGCCGTGGGAAATTGCCGACAGTTACCTGGACTGCAACCTCGAAGAAGAGGAAATTTCCCATGTGCAGCGTCTGCTGCATCGTCGCATCCATGAACGCGTGCCGACTGCCTACTTGCTCAAGGAGGCTTGGTTCTGCGGCATGTCGTTCATCGTCGACGAGCGCGTGCTGATCCCGCGCTCACCCATCGGCGAGCTGATTGAAAACCGCTTCGAACCCTGGTTGCACCAGCCGCCGGCGCGCATCCTCGACCTGTGCACCGGCTCCGGTTGCATCGGTATCGCGTGTGCCTTTGAGTTCCCTGACGCCGAAGTGGTGCTGGGCGATTTGTCCTTCGAAGCCCTGGAAGTGGCCAACCAGAACATCGAGCGGCATGGTGTCGACGAGCGTGTGTACACCGTGCAGGGCGATGGTTTCGATGGCCTGCCGGGCCAGCGCTTCGACCTGATCGTGTCGAACCCGCCGTACGTGGATGCCGAAGACTTCGCCGACATGCCGGACGAATACCAGCACGAACCGGAACTGGGCCTGGCGTGTGGCGACGATGGCTTGAACCTGGTGCGCCGCATGCTCGCCGAAGCGGCCGACCACCTGACCGAGAAGGGCTTGCTGATCGTCGAAGTGGGCAACAGCCAGGTGCACGTCGAGGCGTTGTACCCGGAAGTGGACTTTGCCTGGCTGGATTTCCAGCGCGGTGGGCACGGGGTGTTTATGCTCACGGCCGAGCAGTGCCGCACGCATCAGGCGGTATTCGCAGCCAGGGTCTAGCTGAAGACAATCAAACAGGTGGGAGGGAGCAAGCCCCCTCCCACCTGTTTGATTGCACTCCCGTTGGTTAGCGGTGAGTGGCAATCCAGATCAGCAAGCCCGCCTGAAACACGGTAAACGCCACCAGGCAGGTGATGGTGAAGCGCAAGCCGCTGTCCTCGCGCTTGAACTTGGTGACCTTTTCCTCTTCCTGGCGCAGTTTCACTTCCTGCTCCGTCAGGTTCTGCTCGGCCTGTTGCAGCATCTGCGCGGCCTCAAGAATTTCCACGAACTGCACCTTCTCGGTGTTCCAGTTGTCCAGCACATCGCTGACCTTGCCCGGTTGCACGCTGCCCTTGAGGTGTTGCACATCGGCGTAGGCCACATCGAAGCCGTGGATACGCAGAAAGTGATCGCGGCGCAGGCGCGTGGACTCGTTGAGTGCGTCCTTGTTGGACAGGTCGACGCCGTCGACGCGGTAGTGCGACCATTTCTTTTTCGCCCACGCGGCGCCCTGGGCCACCAGGAAGCGGCCTATGCCCCGGTTGGCCGGTTCGATTTCCAGGCTGTTGCCCGGGCCGAAATGCACGCGGTGTGTATCGTGGTCGACCCAGATATCCAGGTGGTTCTGCTCGCGGCGCACCCGTTGGCCCGGCAACTGGATAACCATGCGCAACAGGCTGTGGCGGTGGTCATGGCGCTCGGCATAACCGAACTGTATGAACCGCAGCGGCCGCACGCCCGTGGCGCGGTCGGTGGTCAGGGGCGCCAGGCGTAGCATCTTGAAATGCTCGGCCTGAACGTCCGCCCATGGCAGCGCCGCCGCGTCGATGGCCTCGGTTTTTTCAGCCGGGGTTTCGGCGTTAGGTTCCGGTGTTGCTTCAGTGGTTGTCATGCGGTGCGATCCTGTCCAAGCCCAGCCAGTCGACAGTCTTTTTTGCTGTCGACTCTGGCTTATCGGCCGCTTTCTACAGGACTGGAGGCAAATTGTCGCTTAACGGGGTTGAAGTCCGTCGATAAAGTCCACCACGCGGCTGCCCAGCTCGGCGGCGAGGGGCAATTGCGGGTCATTGTAGGAGGCCAATTGTTGCTTCACGTCCTTGGGCACGATGCGCATGACGTGGTTCATGCCTTCGATCACCGCCAATTGTGCGTCGGGCTTGGCGTTTTTCAGTTGTCGGGCATCGCCGACGCCGACCTGGATATCGTGGGTGCCCTGGATGATCAGCGCCGGCATGTTCAGCTTGGCGAACGCTGCCGACGGATCGGCCCGGAACAGGCTGATCAGATACGGCTGCACGCTGGGTCGGAAAATGCCCTGCAGCGGGCCCGGCACATCGGCATCCACCTGGCCGGCCTTGAGGTGATCGAGGATTTCATTGCTGCGCAGCAACAGGGCAGGGGGCAGATGATCGGCCAGTTGCTGGCGGATCACCTGGTCGACCGGGCGCGCGCTGCCGGATAAGGAGATCACACCTGCCGGTTCCAGTTGCGGCGCCGCGAGGGCGGCCACCAGCGCGCCTTCGCTGTGACCGAGCACAATCAACGGGCCCATGCGTTTGTCGGCCTTGAGCTGTTTGCCCCAGGCCACCGCATCGGCCACATAGGCGTCGAGGGTCAGGTTGCGCTCGTCGGGCGTGGCGGCCAGGCTGGCGGCGACGCCACGTTTGTCGTAGCGCACGCTGGCGATGTTGTGCCGCGCCAATACCCAGGCCAGGCGCTTGAGGCTGTCGTTGCGGGCGCCGTCGGCACTGTTGCCGTTGCGGTCGGTGGGGCCGGAGCCGGCAATGATCAGCACCACCGGCACCGGTTTGTCGGACTGCGGCAGCAATAGCGAGCCAAATAGCTGGCCGGTGCCGGTGTCCAGGCTGATCGGGCGTTGCAGCACTACGGGGGCGGCGGCCTGGGCCACGGCGGTAAACAGGGTGAGCGTGAACAGTAAAACTCGCAGCATTATCGTGCCATCATCCGGGAGGTGCCGGTTGGACCAATGTCTACCGGGAAGGTTTCGAGGATGAACTAGTCGGTTGGCCCGCGTATACTGGCGCGCTTGGTTATCACCCTTGAGTGATTACAACTGATTTCACGGAGCGCCCTGCATGTCCGGCAATACCTTCGGCAAGCTGTTCACTGTCACCACCGCGGGCGAAAGCCATGGCCCGGCGTTGGTCGCCATTGTCGACGGCTGCCCGCCCGGCCTCGAGCTGTCCTTGGAAGACCTGCAGCGTGACCTCGACCGCCGCAAGCCCGGCACCAGCCGCCACACCACCCAGCGCCAGGAGCCCGACGAAGTCGAGATTCTCTCCGGCGTGTTCGAAGGCCGCACCACCGGTTGCGCCATCGGCCTGCTGATCCGCAACACCGACCAGAAGTCCAAGGACTATTCGGCGATCAAGGACCTGTTCCGCCCGGCCCACGCCGACTACACCTACCACCACAAATACGGCGAGCGCGACTACCGTGGCGGTGGCCGCAGTTCGGCCCGCGAAACCGCCATGCGCGTGGCAGCCGGGGCGATCGCCAAGAAATACCTGGCGACCCAGGGCATCGTCATTCGTGGCTACATGAGCCAGTTGGGTCCGATCGAAATCCCGTTCAAGACCTGGGACAGCGTGCAGGACAACGCGTTTTTCTGCCCGGATCCCGACAAAGTGCCGGAACTGGAGGCCTACATGGACCAGTTGCGCCGCGACCAGGATTCCGTCGGCGCCAAGATCACCGTGGTTGCCGAAGGCGTCAAGCCGGGCCTGGGCGAGCCGATCTTCGACCGCCTGGACGCCGAACTGGCCCATGCGCTGATGAGTATCAACGCGGTCAAAGGCGTGGAAATCGGCGCCGGCTTCGCCTGCGTATCCCAGCGCGGCACCGAGCATCGCGATGAACTGACCCCGCAAGGCTTCCTCAGCAACAACGCGGGCGGCATCCTTGGCGGTATTTCCTCCGGCCAACCCATCGTCGCGCACCTGGCGCTGAAGGCCACGTCGAGCATCACCACGCCGGGCCGTTCGATCGACGTGCACGGTAACCCGGTGGACGTGATCACCAAGGGGCGCCACGACCCGTGCGTCGGCATCCGCGCCACGCCGATCGCCGAAGCGATGATGGCCATCGTGTTGATGGACCACCTGCTGCGCAACCGCGGGCAAAACGCCGATGTGCACGTGAGTACCCCGGTGCTGGGCCAGCTGTGACGGTCTGACCGTGACAGCACTCCCGTACTGGCGCCTCTCCAGCTTCTACCTGTTCTATTTCGCCCTGCTGGGGGCGACGGCGCCGTTCCTGGCGCTGTACTTCGATCATTTGGGCTTCTCCAGCGCGCGCATCGGCGAACTGGTGGCGATCCCCATGCTGATGCGCTGCGTGGCCCCCAACCTGTGGGGCTGGCTGGGCGACTACACCGGGCGGCGCCTGGCCATCGTGCGTTTGGGCGCGGTGTGCACCCTGGCGAGTTTTTCGCTGATCTTCGTCAGCCACACCTATGCCTGGCTGGCCCTGGTGATGGCGTTGCACGCGTTCTTCTGGCACGCGGTGCTGCCGCAGTTTGAAGTGATCACCCTGGCCCACCTGCGGCAACAGACCTCGCGTTACAGCCAGATCCGCCTGTGGGGCTCCATCGGGTTCATCCTTACGGTGGTGATCATGGGCCGCCTGTTCGACGGGCTGAGCCTGGATATTTACCCGGTGGCGGTCGTGGTGATCATGGTTGGGATCATCGGCGCCAGCCTGTGGGTGCCGAATGCGCAGCCCGCCAGCCACGGCAATCGCCTGGCCGGTGACGGTTTCCTCAAGCAATTGCGCAGCCCCGGTGTCCTGGCGTTTTATGCTTGCGTGGCGCTGATGCAAATGAGCCATGGCCCGTATTACACCTTCCTGACCCTGCACCTGGAACACCTGGGTTACAGCCGTGGTGTGATCGGTCTGCTGTGGGCCTTGGGGGTGGTGGCGGAAGTGCTGATGTTCCTGGGCATGAGCCGTATCCTCACACGCTTTTCGGTGCGCCGGGTACTGCTGGCCAGCTTCCTGTTGGCGGCAGTGCGCTGGTTGCTGCTGGGCTCGTTCGCCGAATTCTTTTGGGTGTTGTTGCTGGCGCAACTGATGCACGCCGCCACCTTCGGCAGCTTTCATGCGGCCGCCATCGCCTTTGTGCAGCGCAGTTTCGGCGACAGACAACAAGGCCAGGGCCAGGCGCTGTATGCCGCGTTGGCGGGTACCGGTGGCGCTTTTGGCGCCCTGTATGCCGGTTACACCTGGAACCTGCTGGGCCCCACCCTGACCTTCAGTATCGCCAGCGTCGCGGCCCTGGCGGCCGCCGTTATCATCGGTTTTCGATTGCAAGAGCAGAACAGAGGAATCCTCCAATGAGTTACGTTGCCATCTACCCTGTCGCTTCACCGGATACCCCGAACAAGGTCCTGACCCATTTCGATGACATCGCCGCGACCCTCGCCGAGCACGGTGTGCGGTTCGAGCGTTGGCAGTCCAGTCCCCTCGAAAAGGGCGCCAGCGACGTGCAACTGATCGCGGCGTACCAGGCGCAGATCGACGCCCTTGGCTACGGCGGCGTGGAGGTGCTCAGTGTCACGGGCGACCAGCCGCAGAAAGCCGAGCTGCGCGCGCAGTTCCTCGATGAGCATCGCTACGGCACAGACAACGCGCACTTTTTCATCGCAGGCCAGGGCTTGTTCTGTCTGCATGTGGATGACTACGTGTATACCGTGCGCTGTGAAAAAAATGACCTGCTGGTGATCCCGGCCGGCATGCCGCACTGGTTTGATATGGGCGAGAACCCGCACATTGTGGCGTTGCGGCTTTTCAGTGCGACGGCAGGCCGGCTGCCTGAATCGACGGGTGACGCCATCGCCCGGCAGTTCCCTGGGTTGGACGATTAATCGCGAAAGATTAGAAACTTCAACCCCCACGCGTTGGAAGTTGTTGTGGGAATAAGCTCAAGCTTTTGTAGGGCGCGGCTGTTTATTCCGCGCCCTGCGCCTGAGCGCCACGGGTTATGTAACTCTCCCCGGCATCAATGTTTATATCACCTGTCAATAGGAGGAATCCGAATGGTGATAAGGCATCCGCCAATAAAAGGGAGAAAATCACATGACCGGTCCCAAGGAGTCGTCACCGCATTCCGTGCCCAACGCCGTCAGGCGGCGACTGAGCTTGTGCGGCAAGCCTTTGACCCCCACGGAGCTGGAAATCCTGCGCTGGGCTTCGGAAGGCAAGACGGTCTGGGAGATCAGCCAGATTCGGGCCACGTCCGAAGCCACGGTGAAATTCCACCTGCGCAATATCTACGGCAAGTTGCAGGTCAACAACCGTGTCCAGGCCATGAATGAAGCCGCGCGCCAGGGCCTTTGCTGAATCCATGAAAAAGGGCCGCGACGCAGAATGCGTCGCGGCCCTTTGACTTACCGGGTATTCAGGCCGAATGGTAGGTCGGCAGGGCAAAGCGATTCTGGCTTTGCAGCATGGAAATCTGCGGCAGCTCGCTGGCTTGTTCGGCCAGGTCACGGCGAATGGCGCTGATCACCCAGGTCAGTTGATCGGCCGTGTGCAACTGCTGGTACGAAATCGAACGCTTGACCTGTTTGCCTTCGCGGTTACGCAAGGTCAACAGGATGCCACCGTCTGGACGGGGTTGAGTGGTGACGTCGTAGGTGGAGAATACTGAAGCGAATTTATCTTGGATCAGGCTCATGTCTATCAGCTCCGTTGGCTCAAGTTGGCAAGCATGGAGTGATAGGTGCAGTGATTGTGCCAGCTACTTGTTTTTGATAATTTCGTTATAAATCAGTAGGTTATAAAAAACTCAAATTTCCGGTTTCGTGCATTTTGCATGAATGGCCATCATGCATCCTGCATTTTGCGCTGCTCCAGGGGGTGTAAGTGCCGCGCGGCGCTTCATGAAGACTGCTCCCGCGTGGCTAAATTCCGTTTTTCTTCGGGATACAAAACTTTTCAAATCCCGCGTGTACAGCAGAAGAGGGGCTGACGTACTTTCCTGCAAGGCATTGGGCACTCCGCCTACAGGAATACCTCGAGTTCCGGATCTTGCGAATAATAAGAAAAAGGACGTTCCTCCATGACTCACCCGCAAAACGACATGATCACGTGGCGCATGATGCTGCGTAAGGTGCCTTCGATTGTTCGCGCCCTGCCACGGGTAGTGCGCGGCATGCGCGCCGCCAACGTCACCGATCCCGCCCAACCCTGCGGCCTGGGCTGGCACTTCGAGCAGGCCACCTTGCGTAATCCGGACGGCGCGGCGTTGTTGTTCGGTGATTGCGTGCTCAGTTACCGCCAGGCCAACGAACGTGCCAACCGCATTGCCCATCACCTGCAGGCCCAGGGCATCGCCAAGGGCGATGTGGTGGCGCTGTTTATCGAAAACCGTCCCGAATTGCTCTTGAGCGTACTGGCCGTGGCCAAGCTGGGCGGCATTTGCGCGATGCTCAATACCGCGCAAACCCACGGTGCGTTGGTGCATAGCCTGAACCTGGTGAGCCCGGTGGCGATCGTGGTCGGCGCGGAGTTGGTGAGTGCCTATGACGCGGTACGCGATCAGGTGTCGATCGAGGCGCAGCGCAGCTGGTTTGTCGCCGATCAGCACAGCGGCGCGGTGCCCGAGGGGTATATCGACCTGATCGCCGCCAGTGCTGCGTGCTCGACGGACAATCCCGCCAGCACCGCGCAGATTTTCTTCAACGACCCCTGCTTCTATATCTACACCTCCGGCACCACCGGCTTGCCCAAGGCCGGCATCATGAAACATGGGCGCTGGACCAAAACCGCAGTGAGTTTCGGCAGCATTGCCCTGGACATGGGCCCGGACGACGTCCTGTATTGCACCTTGCCGCTCTATCACGCCACCGGCCTGTGCGTGTGCTGGGGTTCGGCGATCGTGGGGGCGTCGGGGTTCGCCATCCGCCGCAAGTTCAGCGCCAGCCAGTTCTGGGACGACGTGCGCACATTCAACGCGACCACCCTCGGTTACGTGGGCGAGTTGTGCCGTTACCTGCTCGACCAGCCGCCCAGCGCGAGCGACCACGATAACCGCGTGACCAAGATGGTCGGCAATGGTTTGCGCCCCGGCGTATGGGCGCAGTTCAAGGCCCGCTATGGCGTGGAGCATGTCTGCGAGTTGTACGCCGCCAGCGACGGCAATATCGGCTTCACCAACGTCTTGAATTTCGACAACACCATCGGCTTTTGCCTGCAGCACTGGGCGCTGGTGGACTACGACCACGACAACGGCGAGCCGATCCGCGGCCGCGATGGCTTTATGCGCAAGGTGCAAACGGGCGGGCAGGGTCTATTGCTGGCCAGGATCGATGATAAAGCGCCCTTCGACGGCTACACCGACCCGGAAAAGAACCGCAAGGTGATCCTCACCGACGTGTTCGAAAAGGGCGACCGCTACTTCAACACCGGCGATTTGTTGCGCAGCATTGGCTTCGGCCATGCGCAATTCGTCGATCGCCTGGGGGACACCTATCGCTGGAAGGGTGAAAACGTCTCCACCACCGAGGTCGAGAACGTCCTGCTGCAACATCCGCAGATCGCCGAAGTGGTGGCCTATGGCGTCGAAATCGACAACACCAATGGCCGTGCGGGCATGGTCGCCATCACCCCGAGCGAATCCCTGGCCGCGCTCGACATGCGCGAGCTGCTGCAATTCGCCCACGGCCAGTTGCCGCATTACGCGGTGCCGCTGTTCCTGCGGATCAAGGTGCAGATGGAAACCACCGGAACCTTCAAATACCAGAAAGTGAAGCTCAAGCAGGAAGCCTTCGATCCGGACAAGGCCGGCAACGACCCGGTCTACGCCTGGCTGCCGGGCTCGGACTGCTACGTGCCGGTGACCGGGCAACTATTGGCGCAGATCCAGGGCGGGCAGTTCCGCTATTGATTCTGCCTATGGGCGCTTTTGACAAAAAAGCCATGACAGTGGGGAACTCCATCGCGACACTGGGCGCCATATTAAGCACCAGAAAGGAGTCCCCCATATGTCAGATCACGCCAAACAAATGACCGAAGACGAAGCCGCCGAATTTGCCGAACAAGTCTTCGATGTGGCCCGCAAAGGTAATGCCGCCATGCTCGCTGCGCTGCTGGCCAAGGGCTTGCCGGCCAACCTGCGCAACCACAATGGCGACACGTTGCTGATGCTGTCGGCCTACCACGGTCATGCCGACGCGGTAAAAGTGCTGCTCGAATTCAAGGCCGACCCGCTGATCGCCAATGACAAGAACCAATTGCCGATCGCCGGCGCGGCGTTCAAGGGCAACCTGCCCGTGGTCAAGGCGCTGATCGAAGGCGGTACACCTTTAGACGCGGCGTCCTCCGATGGCCGTACCGCGCTGATGATGGCGGCGATGTTCAATCGCGTGGACATGGTTGACTACCTGCTCGGCCAGGGCGCCAACCCCAAGGCCACCGATGCCCAGGGCGCAACGGCACTGGCGGCGGCGCAGACCATGGGCGCGAAGGACACGGCGGCGCAGTTGGAAAAACTGGTGTAGGCTACGCGCCCTCAAAAGCCCGCCCGTTACAGGATCGCCCCATGAAAACCGCCCTCGTCGAACTCATCAGTAAAATCAGCGCCGGCGTCATGGGCGCGGACGAAGTGGCGCGCATCGCCGAAGAAGCCGCCCAGGCCTACGCCGACCCCGTGGCTTTTCTTGCCGCCAACCCGGATATCAACTACGACGACACCTTCCCGATCCCACTGGGCGAGTGGGTGGTGGTCGGCAGCCTGCCGGACACGGTGCTGTTCCAGGCCGACACCTACGCCGACCTGTTTGCGCAGATCGTCGCGTCGTTCGGCCCGGGCGTGGCGTTCAACCTCAAGCCCAAGCAACTGGCCAAGACCGAAGCCCTCACCGCGCTCAATCGCATCCAGATCCAGATGAGCGCCCTGAGCCCGGAAGACGGCGGCTATGTGCTGCTCAACTTCAGCCAACCGCTGGATGACGAGATCCAGGCCGTGCTGGTGTACGGCAATGACCTGCCGCGAGTGCTGGCGTTGTGCGCCGAAGTGGGCATCAAGGCCGAGCCGTCCCTGGAAGCGCTGAAGGTTGCCGTCCACGTCTGAAATAAAACGGAACCCCTGCCAGGGCTGACTATCCTACAAGGGCATGCCCTCACTTAGGAGCGACACCATGGGTTCCACTTTCAACGGTCTGGTCGGGCTGATCATCCTGGCGCTGGATATCTGGGCGATCATCAACGTGTTCAAAAGCGGCGCGAGCACCGGAGCCAAGGTGCTTTGGATCCTGTTGATCCTGTTACTGCCGGTGTTGGGCCTGATCATCTGGGCGATTGCCGGGCCGCGGGGTAACGTGCGGTTCTGATCGTTTCCCTCGATCGGCAGCAGGCACAGTCAATGTGGGAGGGGGGTTGCTCCCACATTTGATTTCTGCGTCGGGGAGATTTGTGTATCGAAATATTCGCTGTACGAAATTTTCACATCCCATCCAAGACAATTTGCCCGCTTTATTTCTCTGCCAAGGCTCTATCTCAATGGCCGTAAAAGGCGGGGCAGCGGCGCAGCTTCAGTAATTAATAGCCTTGCCGGCCCTGATCGGGCACCATTTGCGCCACTGCGCTAACCGCCCACCCCCAGCCAGCCTGGGCGGGGCCTATCGCCACTGCATTATTTCGTAACTTAAACTTCCAATGGGTCCTGAAACGACATGGCAAACCCGGACGCCCTGAGTCAGCAGCGAGCTTCTAATCGCCTGCTGCAACCGACCGTCAAATCCCACCTGGCGTACACGCTGCTCTGCGCACTGGTCATGATGGTGATGTTCTCCCTGCTGCGCCTGGCGCTGCTGGTGTACAACCGCGAGATGATCCTCGACACCCCGGCCTCGACCTTCCTCGAAGCGTTCGCCAACGGCCTGCGCCTGGACCTGCGTCTGGTGGTGTACCTGATCGTTCCATTGCTGCTGGCCCTGTTCAGCGTGCGGGCCATGGCGGCACGTGGGTTCTTCCGTTTCTGGCTGACCGTGGCGTCCAGCATTGCCCTGTTCCTGGGCCTGATGGAAATGGACTTCTACCGTGAGTTCCACCAGCGCCTCAACGGCCTGGTGTTCCAGTATGTGAAAGAAGACCCGAAAACCGTGATGAGCATGCTCTGGTACGGTTTCCCGGTGGTGCGCTACCTGCTGGGCTGGGCCGTGGGCACACTGATCCTGAGCATGGCGTTCAAAGGCGCCGACCGCGCCACCCGTCCGCGCGGTCCGTTCAGCGGTGGCAGCATCGGCACCCGTCAGGTCGCGCCGTGGTACAGCCGCATCGCGGTGTTTGTGGTCTGCCTGCTGGTCGCCGTCACGGCCGCCCGTGGCACCCTGCGCCAGGGCCCGCCGCTGCGCTGGGGCGACGTGTACACCACCGAATCGAACTTCGCCAACCAGTTGGGCCTCAACGGCACCTTGTCGCTGATCGCCGCCGCCAAGTCGCGCTTCTCCGAAGACCGTTCCAATGTCTGGAAGGCGACCCTGGATCAATCGCTGGCCACCCAGACCGTGCGTGACATGCTGGTGCTGCCGCAAGAGAAGCTGGTGGACACCGACATCGCCGCCGTGCGCCGTGACTACACGCCACCGGCCGAGAAGACCCTGCCGATCAAGAACGTGGTCGTGATCCTGATGGAAAGCTTCGCCGGTCACTCGGTCGGCGCCCTGGGCCGCCCCGGCAACATCACGCCGTCCTTCGACAAACTGTCCAAGGAAGGCCTGCTGTTCGACCGCTTCTTCTCCAACGGCACCCACACCCACCAGGGTATGTTCGCCACCATGGCCTGCTTCCCGAACCTGCCAGGTTTTGAATACCTGATGCAGACCCCGGAAGGCAGCCACAAGCTGTCGGGCTTGCCGCAATTGCTCAGCGCGCGCAAGTTTGACGACGTGTATGTCTACAACGGCGACTTCGCCTGGGACAACCAGTCGGGCTTCTTCAGCAACCAGGGCATGACCAACTTCATCGGTCGCAACGATTTCGTCGACCCGGTGTTCTCCGATCCGACCTGGGGCGTGTCCGACCAGGACATGTTCAACCGTGGCCTGGAAGAACTCAAAGCCCGTGAAGGCGGCAAGCCGTTCTACGCCCTGCTGCAAACCCTGTCCAACCACACGCCGTACGCGTTGCCGACGCCATTGCCGGTGGAGAAAGTCACTGACCGTGGCAGCCTCAACGAGCATTTGACCGCCATGCGTTACTCCGACTGGGCCCTGGGCCAGTTCTTTGAAAAGGCGCGCAAAGAGCCGTACTTCAAGGAAACCCTGTTCGTGATCGTCGGCGACCACGGCTTCGGCAACGAGCAGCAGATCACCGAGATGGACCTGGGCCGCTTCAACGTGCCGATGCTGATGATCGCGCCGGGCATACAAGAGAAGTTCGGCGTGCGTGACCACACCGTGGGCACCCAGATCGACATCGTGCCGACCATCATGGGCCGCCTGGGCGGCGACACCCTGCACCAGTGCTGGGGCCGTGACCTGCTGAACCTGCCGGAAGGCGACAAGGGCTTTGGCGTGATCAAGCCGTCCGGCAGCGATCAGACCGTGGCCTTGGTCACCGCCGACCGCATTCTGGTTCTGCCCAAGGAAATGCCACCCAAGTTGTGGCAATACGAACTGGGCGCCGAGCCGAGTGGCAAAGTGATTGCCGAATCGCCGGACGAAGCCGCGCTGAAGCAGAAACTTGAGTCGTTCCTGCAAACCGCGACCAAGAGCCTGCTGGATAACACCGCAGGCGTGGTCAACGGCAAACCGGATTAAATAATCCGCGCATAAAAAAAGAGGCCTTCAAGGCCTCTTTTTTTAAGCATTTAAAACGCTTATATCTTGCCGAGCAGCAACAGGATCAACAGCACGACCAGTACGACACCCAGAATGCCCGACGGACCATAACCCCAGCTACGGGAGTGCGGGAACACGGGTAAACCACCGACCAGCAGCAGAATCAGGATGATGATGAGAATGAGGCTCATAGTTTTATTTCCTTATAGGCCTTCAGCGAGGACCGGTTGTTTAACGATAGGCCCACATACTTAAATACGGACGCCTTAACAACTCCGACTGTGGGCCATCCGAGAAAATTCCCTGTTTTCTTAAAGCATTTCATAAAGTCGCTTATTTCTTTTAATACCTTGGCAAAGTGGCACTTTGCGTTGAAAAAGATTGAACTTAGGCGTGCACCGCGTATCCGACCCGGCCCGCAGTTTGCCCAGGGCATTCATCAATCTGATGGTGCGTGGGTGTAGGAAAAACCTTCGCTACACTGCCGATCACTTCTTCTGTGAACCACAAGGCAGCTTCCTATGCAAAATCGCATGATGATCACTGGCGCCGGGTCCGGCCTGGGTCGTGAAATCGCTCTGCGCTGGGCCCGTGAGGGTTGGCAACTGGCCCTGTCGGACGTCAGCGAGCCGGGGCTGCAGGAGACCCTGAAACGGGTTCGGGAAGCCGGCGGCGATGGCTTTGTCCAGCGTTGCGACGTGCGCGACTACAGCCAGCTCACCGCGTTTGCCCAGGCCTGCGAGGAGAAACTTGGGGGGATCGATGTGATCGTCAACAATGCCGGCGTGGCCTCGGGTGGGTTCTTCGCCGAGCTGTCGCTGGAGGATTGGGACTGGCAGATCGCAATCAACCTGATGGGCGTGGTCAAAGGGTGTAAGGCGTTCCTGCCGCTGCTGGAAAAGAGCAAGGGCCGCATCATCAATATCGCTTCCATGGCGGCGCTGATGCAGGGGCCGGCCATGAGCAACTACAACGTGGCCAAGGCCGGTGTGGTGGCGTTGTCGGAAAGCCTGCTGGTGGAACTCAAACAGCAGGAAGTCGCGGTACACGTGGTATGCCCGTCGTTTTTCCAGACCAACCTGCTGGATTCCTTCCGGGGGCCGACGCCGGCCATGAAGGCCCAGGTGGGCAAGTTGCTGGAGAGTTCGCCGATTTCGGCGGCGGATATCGCCGATTACATCTACCAGCGGGTCGCCGAGGGCGAGTTCATGATCCTGCCCCACGAGCAGGGGCGCATGGCCTGGGCCTTGAAGCAGAAGAACCCGCAGTTGCTGTATGACGAGATGACCAGCATGGCCGACAAGATGCGCGCCAAGGCACAGGCGGTTAAGGGCTGATCAAGCGGCGTCTGTCAGGCGAATTACCTTGATGTGTAGGTCTCGCCTGATTTCGTCGCAAGCCATTGATGCACCCGTGCGCCAAGCGCATGGTCGAGGTCCTGTCACTTCACAAGGACACCCGCCATGCTGGTCTTAAGCCGCGCCATAGGCGAAGTCATCTCCATCGGCGATGACATCGCCGTGCACGTCCTGGCTATCCACGGTACCCAGGTCAAACTCGGCGTTGACGCGCCAGCCGGGGCGCAGGTCCACCGCGCCGAGGCTAACCGCGTGCTGCTCGAGCGCCAGAACGCTGCCACCCATCCGGTGGTGGTGCCCAACCCCTGAACCACGCCGCTCAGTCGAACAGATGCTTGGGCACATCGTGCTTGAGCATCAACTGGCATTGCTCGCTTTCCGGGTCGAACACAATCAATGCCTGGCCTTTGGTCAGGGCCTGACGCACGCGCAGTACGCGGGTTTCCAGGGGCGTGTCGTCGCCGTTGTCGGTGCCGTCGCGGGTGACGAAGTCTTCGATGAGGCGGGTCAGGGTGTCGACTTCAAGTGCGTCGTAGGGAATCAGCATACAAGCCTCGCGTAGAGAATCCCGGCGATGCTACTGCGCCGGGACGTCAGTTGCCAGTGTCAGGACTTCTGGCCGACCAGGCTATCCACCGACGGCACGCGGGTGTCGCTCTCCATTTGCGTTTCGTGCTCGATCTGATGACTGAACCGGTCCAGTGAACCCTGGGCCGGCTGCGCGTCGCTGGCGAAAACCGGCGGGCTGAGGATATACGCGCTCAACAGGCGGCTCAGCGCGGCCAGGCTGTCGATATGGGTGCGCTCATAACCGTGGGTCGCGTCGCAACCAAAGGCCAGCAGCGCGGTGCGGATGTCGTGGCCGGCGGTCACGGCGGAATGGGCGTCGCTGAAGTAATAGCGGAACAGGTCGCGGCGCACGGGCAGCGCGTTGTCCGAGGCCAGGCGCAGCAGGTGGCGCGACAGGTGATAGTCATACGGCCCGCCGGAATCCTGCATCGCTACGCTCACCGCATGCTCGCTGGAATGCTGGCCGGGGGCGACCGGGGCGATGTCGATGCCGACAAATTCACTCACGTCCCAGGGCAGGGCGGCGGCGGCGCCACTGCCGGTTTCTTCGGTGATGGTGAACAGCGGGTGGCAGTCGATCAGCAAGGGTTCGCCGCTGTCGACGATGGCCTTGAGCGCCGCGAGCAGTGCGGCGACACCGGCCTTGTCGTCCAGATGGCGGGCGCTGATATGCCCGCTCTCGGTGAACTCCGGCAACGGGTCGAACGCCACGTAGTCACCGATGCCGATGCCCAGGGAATCGCAATCGGCGCGGGTGGCGCAGTAGGCGTCCAGGCGCAGTTCCACATGGTCCCAGCTCACCGGCATTTCATCCACGGCGGTGTTGAACGCATGCCCGGAGGCCATCAACGGCAACACGCTGCCACGGATCACGCCGTTGTCGGTAAACAGGCTGACGCGGCTGCCTTCGGCGAAGCGGCTCGACCAGCAGCCCACCGGGGCGAGGGTCAGGCGGCCGTTGTCCTTGATCGCCCGCACGGCGGCGCCGATGGTGTCCAGGTGCGCGGACACCGCACGGTCGGGGCTGTTTTTCTGGCCCTTGAGGGTGGCGCGAATGGTGCCGCGCCGGGTCATTTCAAACGGGATGCGCAACTCTTCCAGGCGCTCGGCGACGTAGCGCACGATGGTGTCGGTAAACCCGGTGGGGCTGGGAATGGCGAGCATTTCCAACAGGACTTTTTGCAGGTAGTCGAGATCCGGTTCTGGGAGGGTTCGGGTCATGGAAATTCCTGATGGGGGGAGAGGGTCTTCTACACGGTCATTGAGCGGTCGGCTGGCTATGGGGAAACAGTAAATCCACGAACTTCTCCGCCGTCGGCTGGGGTTCATGGTTGGCCAGGCCGGCCCGTTCATTGGCTTCGATAAACACGTACTCGGGTTGATCGGCCGCCGGCACCATCAGGTCCAGGCCGACCATGGGGATGTCGAGGGCGCGGGCGGCGCGGACGGCGGCGTCGACCAGTGTGGGGTGGAGGACGGCGGTGACGTCTTCCAGGCAGCCGCCGGTGTGCAGGTTGGCGGTGCGGCGCACCGCCAGGGTCTGGCCACGGGGCAGGATGCTGCTGTAGTCGTAGCCGGCGGCGTGCAGGGTGCGTTCGGTTTCGGTATCCAGCGGGATTTTGCTTTCGCCGTCGGTGGCGGCCTGGCGGCGTCGGCTCTGGGCTTCGATCAGTGCACCGATGGAATGCTGGCCGTCGCCGGTCACCTCGGCCGGGCGGCGGATCGCGGCGGCGACCACCTCGAAGCCGATCACCAGGATGCGCAGGTCCAGGCCTTCGTGGAAGCTTTCGAGCAACACGCGGGAGTCGAACTGCCGCGCGGCCTCGATGGCCTGCTGCACCTCTTCGATGCGCTGCAAGTCCACCGCGACGCCCTGGCCTTGTTCGCCATCCAGTGGCTTGACCACGATGCGCCGGTGTTCGTCGAGAAACTCCAGGTTGTCGTCGGCGCTGCCGGCCAGTTGTTGCGCGGGCAATTTCAAACCGGCGGCGTGCAACACCTTGTGGGTCAGGCTTTTGTCCTGGCACAGGGTCATGCTGATCGCGCTGGTCAGGTCGCTCAGCGACTCGCGGCAGCGTACCCGGCGGCCACCGTGGCTGAGGGTGAACAGGCCGGCATCGGCGTCATCCACCTGCACATCGATGCCGCGCCGATGCGCCTCTTCGACGATGATCCGCGCATAGGGATTGAACCCCGCCTGCGGGCCCGGGCCGAGGAACAGCGGCTGGTTGATGCCGTTCTTGCGCTTGATCGCAAAGGTGGTCAGCGCGCGGAAACCGAGCTTGGCATAGAGGTTCTTGGCCTGGCGGTTATCGTGCAGCACCGACAGGTCGAGGTAGCTCAGGCCACGGCTCATAAAGTGCTCCACCAAGTGGCGCACCAGCACTTCACCGACGCCGGGCCGCGTGCACTGCGGGTCGACCGCCAGGCACCACAGGCTGCAACCGTGCTCTGGGTCGTGAAAGGCTTTCTGATGGTTCAGGCCCATCACGCTGCCGATCACCGCACCGCTGTCCTCGTCCTCGGCCAGCCAATACACCGGGCCGCCGGCGTGGCGCGGCGTCAGGCGCTCGGCGTCGACGGGCAGCATGCCGCGCCCTTGGTAGAGCTGGTTGACCGCTTGCCAATCGGCCTCGGTCTGTACGCGGCGGATACGGAAGCCGCGAAACACCCGGGTCGACGGACGATACTCAGAGAACCACAGGCGCAAGGTGTCGGACGGGTCGAGGAACAACTGCTGTGGATCGATGCCGAGGATCTGCTGGGGCGCGGCCACGTACAGCGCGATGTCGCGCTCGCCGGGCTGTTCGTTGAGCAGTTCCAGGGCCAGGCTGGCGGGGGCGGGAAAGGTATGGCCGATCAACAACCGGCCCCAGCCGCAATGCACGGCGATCGGCTCGGCGGCCAGCGGGCTGCCGTCTTCGGCCAGGCGTGCTTGCAGGCGCTCATACGTGGGCGCCTGGCCCTTGAGCAATCGTTGGCTGTAAGCCGCTGCATGGGGTTTCATCGGTCAGATTCCTTGCTCGCTGAGCCACAGGTTCAGCGCCGCCAGTTGCCACAGTTTGGAGCCGCGCAGCGGCGTCAGTTGGCCTTGCGGGTCGGTCAGCAGACGGTCGAGCATGGCCGGGTTGAACAGACCGCGATCCTGGCTAGGGTCCAGCAGCAACTCGCGCACCCAGTTCAGCGTGTCACCCTGCAAATGCTTGAGGCCGGGCACCGGGAAGTAGCCTTTCTTGCGGTCGATGACTTCACTCGGGATGACCCGACGCGCCGCCTCTTTGAGGACCTGCTTGCCGCCGTCGGGCAGTTTGAATTGGCCCGGTACGCGGGCCGACAGTTCCACCAGGCGGTAGTCCAGAAACGGCGTGCGCGCTTCCAGGCCCCAGGCCATGGTCATGTTGTCGACGCGCTTGACCGGGTCGTCCACCAGCATCACCGTGCTGTCCAGGCGCAGGGCCTTGTCAACGGCGGCGTCCGCGCCGGGCATGGCGAAGTGCTCACGCACGAAGTCGCCGGCGGCGTCATGGGCGGTCAGCCATTGGGGCGCGACGGTGGCGGCGTAGTCGTCGTAGCTGCGGTCGAAAAACGCCTCGCGGTACGCGGAGTATGGATCGCTGGCGCCGTCGACTTGCGGGTACCAGTGGTAACCGGCGAACAGTTCGTCCGCACCCTGGCCGCTTTGCACCACCTTGCAATGCTTGGCCACTTCCCGCGACAGCAAATAGAACGCGATGCAGTCGTGGCTGACCATCGGCTCGCTCATGGCGCGAAACGCCGCCGGCAGTTGCTCGATGATCTCGCTTTCAGCGATGCGCAATTGATGGTGGCGCGTGCTGTAGTGCCGGGCGATCAAGTCCGAATACTGGAACTCGTCGCCGCGTTCGCCGCCGGCGTCTTCAAAGCCGATGGAGAAGGTCGACAGGTCCTGCACGCCGACGTCACGCAACAGGCCGACGAGCAGACTCGAATCGACACCGCCGGACAGCAGCACGCCGACATCCACGGCGGCGCGTTGACGAATCGCCACGGCGTCGCGGGTGCTGTCGAGCACGCGGTCGGTCCAGTCTTGCAGGCTGAGGTTTTTTTCATCGTCGTGGGGGCCGTAGGGCAGGGTCCACCAGGTTTTCTGCTCGGTGTTGCCCTCGGCATCGATGCGCATCCAGGTCGCCGGCGGCAGCTTTTCGATGCCCGCCAGCAGGGTGCGCGGCGCTGGTACCACGGCGTGGAAGTTCAGGTAGTGATTGAGCGCCACCGGGTCGAGGATCGGGTTGATATCGCCGCCCTTGAGCAGCGCCGGCAAGGTCGAGGCAAAGCGCAGGCGCTGCCCGGTGCGCGACAGGTACAGCGGCTTTACGCCGAGACGGTCACGGGCGATGAACAGGCGCTGGGCATCGCGCTCCCAGATGGCGAAGGCGAACATGCCGTTGAGCTTGGGCAGCAAGGCTTCGCCCCAGGCGTGATAACCCTTGAGCAGCACTTCGGTGTCGCCGCCGGAATAGAAGGCATAGCCCAGGGCTTCAAGCTCCTGGCGCAATTGCGGGAAGTTATAGATCGCGCCGTTGAAAGCCAGGGACAGCCCCAGTTGGGCGTCGACCATCGGCTGGGCGGAGCCATCCGACAGGTCCATGATTTTCAGGCGTCGATGGCCCAGGGCAATCGGCCCTTGGGCCTGGAAGCCCCACGCGTCAGGGCCGCGTGGCGCCAGGTGATGGGTGATGCGCTCCACCGCTGCCAGGTCGGCAGGTTGGTGATCGAAACGTAACTCGCCAGCTAATCCGCACATAAATTCCTTACCGGTTTTTCCGTTGGGGAGAGAAAAAAGTACCGCGCTGAAACGGCGGGTACCCAGAAACTGACCGGGGTGCGGGCGGGGAGTTTTAGAACGATCTGTTATAAGGCAAAAAGCCTCTTCGCTGGTTTTGCCGTTGATGACAGCCCCGGACGCGGGCGAACACGGGGCACGACAGGTCAGCGTCGGGCGTGTGCAAAGCCGCTTTTTATACCGCTTTGTGCGGACAGGTTGGGCTTATCGTCCGCAGTCATTATTCGATGCAATAAGGACCTTGCCGATGACACACGATCTCACCCTGGCCGACGCCACCCAGCCTCTGACCGAAGATCAACTGCTGGCGGCGCTGCTGGATATCACCGGCGACCTGGATAAAGCCCAGGTGCTGCACGAAGCCCTTCCGGTGTGGATGCTCAAGGCCAAGCCCGAGATGTTGAGCGTCATTGAAGAGGGCTATCGCGACAGCCAGCGGCCGCGCGAGCGAACGTCTCGACTGTTGACGCAACTCAAGTCCCTCGACACGTTTTGCCGCGAG
The DNA here is from genome assembly GCF_046605395.1 of Pseudomonas sp. MPB23. Classification (NCBI taxonomy): domain Bacteria; kingdom Pseudomonadati; phylum Pseudomonadota; class Gammaproteobacteria; order Pseudomonadales; family Pseudomonadaceae; genus Pseudomonas; species Pseudomonas sp. MPB23. Next base: position 2,933,645 of record NZ_CP176771.1, read on the forward strand.
CGGCTCAAGGCGTTCCTGGCTGACAAAGGCTTCGGTTATCTGGACGTCGATTACGACATGCTGGAAATCCCACAACGCACCTTCAGCGGTGTGAGCCCGGACCTGGGCGGATTGATCATCGAGAGCGTGCATCTTGAGAAACACAGCCTGTTGCAGGCGGCGATGCAGAACTTCCCCTCGGCCCGCGCCGAGCCCGACGGGCTGCCGCAAGACGCATTGATCCGCTTTGGCTCCAAGCGCAAGGTGCTGGCCAGCCTCAAGGCGCATGAGTTCATCGGTTACTGTCGCGAGCTGGATGTGGGTGAGGCCTACCAGGCGTACCTGCGTGAGTTTTTCAACTTGCCCCATCCCGATGAAGCCCCAACGGAGCTTGGGCGCGGCTATAACCCGATGATCACCGATATCGGTGGGTCCCGAAACAGTGACCTGAAAGTCGATCTGCATATCGCCCGTGCCAAGGGCACTATTTGCGAATCGACCTATCGGGTGTTGCTCGCCGCCGCCAGCGCCGGCAAGCCTGCCGGTGAACTCAAGCATCTGCTGTTCGACGGTCGTCCCCTGGTCTGGCATGGGCTGAACATTCGCGGTGCCTGTGTGTGGAATGCGTTGGTGTTCTGCGCTGATTCGTCCACCGATTTCGTCCACGGCCCGTTGGTGGTGTATATGCCCAACGAACCGGTGCGCCCACTGTTCGAATACCCGACGCTGGAAGATTTCCAAACCTACCTGGCGCTGAAACTTCAGGTAGGCAGCTATCGCACCGCATTCGCGGGTTACTTGGACGAGTCTGAACGTTTCAGCTTTTTCGAGCGATTCGACCAGGACAAGCGCCTGGATCGGGTGGAGTCATTGCCGGTGACGAGCAGCCTGACCGCGTTCTTTTTCAACGCCTGCGTCGGCAAGCTGCAGTTGGACGCCGGCATGCTGGCCGTGCCGGTTGCGCAAGTCGACGAAGAGGCGCGCCAGCAGCGTTTGCAGCATTACCTGGATGCCGGTTTGACCGTGTTGAATGTGGCCGGGCTGGTGGTGCCGGTGCTGGGGCAATTGATGATGGGGGTGGCGGTCGGGCAGTTGCTGGGAGAGGTGTTCGAGGGGGTTGAAGACTGGAAGCATCACGAGAACGCCCAGGCCCTGGAGCATTTGATCGGCGTGGCGGAAAACATCGGCTCCATGGTGCTGTTCGCGGCCGGGGCCAAAGTGGCGGGGACGGTCAAGCGCGCCTTGACCACGGCGCCCGAATTTTTCGACGGCATGGAGGCCGTCAAGCTCGCGGATAACCGGCCGCGTCTCTGGCGTCGCAACAAGCTGTCCTACCGCCAGCCGTTGGCGTTGAAGGACGTGGTGGCCAACCCTAAAGGTGTGCATCAAGCCTATGGTCAGTCTTATGTCGGGGTCGATGGCGGCTTTTACGCGATTGACTACGACGACGCGCTCGGAGAATGGCGGGCCCGTCATCCCCAGCGTGAACACGCTTACCAGCCCCCGATGCAGCATAACGAGCGCGGCGGCTGGCAGTTCATGTTCGAGCGTGCCGAACACTGGGACGACCCGGATTACATCCTGCAGCGACTGGACCCCACCCTCAGCGCGCTGCCGACCGGCCACCTGCGGGACATCGCCGCCATCACCGACACGCAACTGACGCAACTGCAGCAGTTGGCCAGGGAAAGCCGGCCGTTGTCGGAGCGCTTTCGCGATTGTGCGATGCGTTTCAAACAAAATCAGAAGGTCCGCGATCTGCGCTGGCAGATGGAGCATGACGCGCCGCTGGATACCGGCACGGCGTGGGCGCAGATGCTCGCGTTGCCGTTCATGGAAGGCTGGCCCCAGGGGCGTTTTTTCGAGGTGCTGGACAATGACGGCAACCTGGTTGGCCGCCATCCCGACACGGCGCCATTCGACTACGAAGACCTGAGCATCCATATCACCGAGCAACAACTGAAACGCGGCGAGGTGATGTCGACGGCATTGGCGGCGCTCGACGCGGAGGAAAAGGCCCACCTGTTGGGCGCGACGGTCGAGGCTGACGTCGAGCCGGCGCTGCTGAAACAGCGTTTGATGGCGTCGCTCAAGCACAGCCATCGACAGGTCTACGAAGCGCTTTACCAGGCTGACGAAATGATCGATCAGAGCGATCACGGCGTGCTCAAGAGCCATTACCCTGCGTTGCCCCGGCGGGTGGCGTGGGAAATCATGGACCAGGCCTCGGCGACCACTCGCGGGCAATTGCGTAAAACCGGGCGAGTGCCGTTGCGGATCGCCCAGCAGGTACGCCAGGCCCTGGATACGCTGGTCGAGGATCAGGCGCTGCTGGGCGTGTACTTGCCGGAACTGGCCAATGACGCGACGCTGCGGGTGGTCCTCGGGCTGGTCCAAAGCCTTGAAGGATGGCCGACGGCCCTGAGGCTGCAACTGCGCGACCGGACCCCGGCCGGACGCCTGTTGGGCCAGGCCGGCAGTGCCACTGCGACGGCATGGCGCACGCTGATCAAGGTGGGCGAAGACTACCAGGCGCTCAATGAGCGGGGCGCGCCGATGGCGTCCATGAGCAGTGGACGAGAGGGGCTGTACCAGGCGCTGCTCGACGCCTTGCCTGCCCGTGATCGGGACGGCATGGACGTGGGCGGGGCGAGTCAGTTGCGCTATCGGCTCACCGTCCAGGCGCAGAAATCGCGTAAACGGATTTCCCGCCTGGTCTGGCCGGAGCGGGCGGAGCGCCTGGAACTGCCGGCATCGTGCATTCAATCCAGGTTCGCCGAGCCTGCACGGTTTTCCGCGAGCCTGGTGCGCAAGGTCAGCAAGCTCTACCCCTTGTTCAGCGCTGAACGCATCGCGACATTCCTGTACGCACTGGGTACCGATCACCTGTCGCGCGCTAAGGCGGTCAAAGCTCTTGAACAGCAGTTCGAGCACCTGCGGCGCACCTTGAAGGTCTGGGCCCGGGAGAAGGTCGAAGTGCCCGACTCGGTGTATACCCCTGCGGACTATAGGCTCAGTCGCCTGCAAGCCATGCAGGCGATCGAGCGCAGTTGGCAGTACACCTCCCTGCTGCCCAATGAGTTGGGACAACCGGTGCCCGGCCTGATGCTCGATGGCATGGCCCTGGGCGTGCTGCCCACGTTACCGCCCGGGGTCAATTTCGATCATGTGCAGCGGGTGTCGTTGAATCGCATGGGGCTCAACGACGATGTGGCGTATTTCCTCAAGCACTTCACCCAGGCGCGCACCCTGGAACTCAGCGGCAACCAGATCACACGGCTACCGGAGGTGCTGTCGCAGATGCCGCACCTTGCGCGGCTCTATCTGGACAGCAACCGTTTGCAACTGACCGAATACACCCAGGCAAAACTGGCCAACCTGCGCAGCCTGACCCTGCTGAACCTGAATCAGAACCCGCTGATCGATCCGCCGCTGGTCAGCCACCTGTTCGAGTTGCGCACCCTGGCCTTGCGAAATTGCCGGCTGCGCGAGGTTCCCGCCGGCTTGCTGCGCGTGCCTTATCTGGAGCAGGTCGACCTGCGTGATAACGACATCGCGACGCTGCCTGACTGGGTGTTCAAGGCGCCACGGGGGCTGGCGGAAGTCATCAACCTGCGGCACAACCCCCTGGGGCTCCACAGTCGTCAGTCGTTGCGCGAGTATCGGGACAATTTCGGCGTGGGCATGGGCTTCCTCGAGGACGACATCGCTCGCCTGAACGAGCAGAAAGCCCGCGAGTTGTGGCTGGTGGAGCGCAGCGCCGAATACCCGCGCCAGAACACGACCTGGTTGGGCCTGAGGGATGAACCGGGGTCCGACGGCCTGTTCAAGCTGCTGGCAGAGCTGGGGGGCACGGCGGATTCGGTGAATGTGCGCGAAGACATGGAACGTCGGGTCTGGCGTGTGCTGGAGGCTGCACGCGATGACCTGAACCTGCGCGAGGAAATCTTCGAGCGCGCCGCGACGCCATTGAATTGCGACGATGCCGCGGCCGTCAGCTTCAGCAACCTGGAAGTGCTGGTCGAAATCCACGCGGCGGCGCAACGGGTGGAGGGCGGACTGGTGACCGCCAAGTCACTGTTGAAGCTGGGGCGTGGCCTGTTTCGTCTGGATCGACTGGAGCGTATGGCGCTTGACCACAGCACGCGGCATCCCGCCTCGGATTCGCTGGAAGTGAGCCTGGCGTACCGCACGGGGCTGGTCGACCGTTTTTATTTGCCGGGGCAACCCCGGCATATGCGCTTTTCGCGTTTGGCCGGGGTTACGCAACAGGCGTTGAGGTCTGCTGAAAGCCAGGTCAAGGCCGCCGAGCTGTCACCTGAGCTTGTGACGTTCCTGATGGATCTGCCGTTTTGGACGCGGTATTTGAAGCGCTCTTTCGGGGACACGTTCGACACGCTGAAAGAGCCGTTCGAACAACGCATGCAAGCGGTATTCGAGCAGGGCCAGACCCTGGATGACGTGGATTACCGTGATCAGATGAACGAAATCCTCCGTGAGCAACAACAGGCGGAAAAAGCCGAACTTGAGCGCCTGACGCAGCAGGCACTGCAATCGGAAACCGTGCCTGCTGCGTGCCTGTTGCCGGTGCTGTAAGGGCGTCCGGTCAGCGCTCGGGTTTTGTCACATTGCTGCGGATCAGCGCACGCACCGCGAAGCGGTTGGGGTGGCAGGCCTCGGCCACGCTGCGGGGCAGGGGCAGGGGTTCGTTGTCCAGCCAGGCGGCCAGCAGTTCGCCGGACAGCGGTGCGGTGATCAGTCCACGGGAACCATGGCCACTGTTGACGTACACGCCTTCGAGCCACGGGCAAGGCGCTTGCGGCACATGGCGGGCGTCTTTGCGCAGGCTGTCGTAGGCCTGGGCAAAGGTCGGGTGGTCAGCCAAGGGCCCGACAATCGGCAGGTAGTCGGGGCTGGTGCAGCGGAAGGCCGCGCGCCCCTCGAGGGTTTCAGGCGCCAGGGTGTCGGCGTGCAGGCGGTGTGCAAGGTCGGTGGAGATTTCCTGCAACAGCGCCAGGTTGCCCGCGTGTTCGGCGGCGGTGGGCGCCAGGTCCTGGCTTTTGAAATCAAAACTGGCCCCCAGGGTGTGTTCGCCCAGGCGCGCCGGCGCGACATAGCCTTCGGCGCAGACCACGGTGCTCAGCGCAGCACTGGCGGCCGTCTGCGGCAAACGGGTGATCTGCCCACGGATGCGTTTGAGGGGCAGCTCGGCGCAGGCGGCAAAGCGCTTGACCTCGGCGGCGCCGGCCAGCACCACCACAGGGGCGCTGGCCAGCCATGTTTCACCGTCCCAGGCTTGCCATTGGTCGTCGACTTTGCGCAGTTCCAGTACGTCGCGATGGGTAAGGACTTGAACCCCAGGGTGGCGGGCCAGCCATTGGCACAGGGCGGGTGGGTGAACCCAACCGCCTTCGGGGAAAAACAGCCCGCCATGGTCCAGCGCCACGCCGGCGCGCGACTGGGCCTGATCCTTGTCCAACAGGTGCAGCAGGTCCGGCGCGAATGCCTCGGCCAGTTGCACCTGGCGTTCGGCTTCCTTGGCGTTGAAGGCCAGTTGCAGGACGCCACAGCCGTCCCAGTCGACACCGCGTTGCAGGTGTTCGAGCTGGCGCCGGGTGTGGCCGAAGCCGCTGACGATCATCTGCGACAAGGCCGTGCCGTGGGCCGACAGCTTGAGGTACAGCACGCCCTGGGGGTTGCCGGACGCTTCTTCGGCGAGCCCCTCGCGCCGCTCCAGCAGGCTGACCTGCCAGCCCCGTGCCGCCAGGCTGGCGGCGCTGGCGCAACCGGCCAACCCGCCGCCGACCACCAGGGCCCGGCGCTCGCCGTGGTGCACCGGCGGGCGGGCGAACCAGGGCTTGGCGGCGGGCGGTGGCGGTGTTTCGGCCGGCCATCCGAGGTATTCGCCACGCAGGATTTCCCATTTGTGGCCGATGCCTGGCGTGCGTTTCATCTTGAAACCGGCGGCATTGAGCAAGCGGCGCACCCAGCCGGTACTGGTGAACGTGCTGAGGGTCGAACCGGGCGCTGCCAGCCGTGCCAGTTCGGCAAACAGCTCGGCGGTCCACATGTCAGGGTTTTTTGCTGGGGCGAAGCCGTCGAGGAACCAGGCATCGACCTGGGCGTCAAGCTGCGGCAACTGTTCCATGACATCGCCGATCAACAGCGTCAGGGTGACTCGGCCAGTATCCAGCACCAGCCGCTGAAAGCCCTGATGGATGGCGACGTACTGCGTCAGCAGGGGCGCGGCGAACGGTTCGAGCGACGGCCAGAGCGCGAGCGCGCGTTGCAGGTCGGCATGGCTCAGGGGGTACTTTTCGACGCTGATGAAATGCAGGCGCGCATCGGCGCAGGCGTGCTGCTCGAACAACTGCCAGGCGCAGAGAAAATTCAACCCGGTGCCGAAGCCCGTCTCGCCGATCACCAGCCGCTCGCCCGGCGCCAGGGCGGCGAAACGTTCGGCCAGGCGGTTTTGCTCCAGGAACACGTAGCGGGTTTCGTCCAGGCCCGACAGGTCGGAGAAATACACGTCGTTGAACACCCGCGAGTGGGGGCGTCCCTGGTCGTCCCAGTCGAGCTGGGCGTTTGGCAGTTCGGGGTTCATGGGCAACTCGACAAAGGCAAGGCGGCCATTCTAGCCGATCAACAGACCTGTCATTGACCCATGGCAAGTCGAGTTGAAATTTCCTGGCACGCCCCGCGCCTCAATCCGCTAGTCTTGCTCCATTCTGGAACGGAGCCGCCAATGTTCGAATCTGCTGAAATCGGTCATGCCATCGACAAAGAAACCTACGACGCCGAAGTGCCGGCCCTGCGGGAAGCCTTGTTGGAGGTGCAGTACGAGCTGCAACAGCAAAAGCGTTTTCCGGTGATCATCCTGATCAACGGCGTCGAAGGCGCCGGCAAGGGCGAGACGGTCAAGCTGCTCAATGAGTGGATGGACCCGCGTCTGATCGAGGTGCGCACCTTCGACCAGCAGACCGACGAAGAACTCGCCCGTCCACCCGCCTGGCGCTACTGGCGCCACCTGCCGTCCAAAGGGCGCATGGGCGTGTTTTTTGGTAACTGGTACAGCCAGATGCTGCAGGGCCGGGTGCATGGGGAGATCAAGGATGCGCGGCTCGACCAGGCGATCGCCGGTGCCGAGCGCCTGGAGAAGATGTTCTGCGACGAAGGTGCGTTGATCTTCAAGTTCTGGTTTCACCTGTCCAAAAAGCAGATGAAGGCACGGCTCAAGGCGCTGGCCGACGACCCGCTGCACAGTTGGCGCATCAGCGCGCTGGATTGGCAGCAGTCGGCCACGTACGACAAGTTCGTCAAGTATGGCGAGCGCATCTTGCGTCGCACCAGCCGCGACTACGCGCCGTGGTACGTGATCGAAGGGGTCGATAGCAATTACCGTAGCCTCACCGTGGGCAAGATCCTGCTCGACGGCATGCAAAATGCCTTGAAACTGCCCAAGGCCAAGTCCAGCGGCATGAATCCTGCGCCGTTGCTGGCGTCGGTGGACCAGAAGAGCCTGCTCGACAGCCTCGACATGACCTTGCAATTGGACAAGGAAGACTATGAAGAACAACTGATCACCGAACAGGCACGCTTGTCGGGCCTGATGCGCGACAAACGCATGCGCAGGCACGCGCTGGTGACCGTGTTCGAAGGCAATGACGCGGCGGGCAAGGGCGGGGCGATTCGACGGGTGGCGGCGGCGCTCGATCCGCGCCAGTACCACATCGTGCCGATTGCCGCGCCGAGTGAAGACGAACGTGCCCAACCCTACCTGTGGCGGTTCTGGCAGAAGATTCCGGCGCGGGGCATGTTCACCGTGTTCGACCGCTCATGGTACGGCCGCGTGCTGGTGGAACGCATCGAAGGTTTCTGCACCCCGACCGACTGGATGCGCGCTTACGGCGAGATCAACGACTTTGAAGAGCAACTGCGTGATGCGGGTGTGATCGTGGTCAAGTTCTGGCTGTCCATCGACAAGCAGACCCAACTGGAGCGCTTCCAGGCCCGCGAGGCGATCCCGTTCAAACGCTTCAAGATCACCGAAGACGACTGGCGCAACCGAGAAAAGTGGGACAGCTACCGCACGGCCGTGGGCGACATGGTCGACCGCACCAGCACCGAGGTATCGCCCTGGACCCTGGTCGAAGCCAACGACAAGCGCTGGGCGCGGGTCAAGGTGCTGCGCACGATCAACCTGGCCTTGGAGGAAGCGTTCGCCAAGTCCGACAAGCAGGCTAAAAAGAAATAGCCACTGCGCAGTCGTGGCCGATGGGCTCATGGTGTGGTGAGCCCTTTTGCCACAACCACCCCCATGCTTTCGCATACGCCAGGTGAATGATCGTCGCCGTCGGGCAGGCCTGGATTTATCCTCGGGCCTTCTCCCCACAACGACAAGATCGAGGTAGCCCATGCGTGAAGTAGTGATCGTCGACAGCGTGCGAACCGGCCTGGCCAAGTCCTTTCGCGGCAAGTTCAACCAGACCCGCCCGGATGACATGGCGGCCCATTGCGTCAACGCGCTGCTGGCCCGCAATGGCATCGACCCGGCCACGGTGGAGGACTGTATCGTCGGCGCCGGCTCCAACGAAGGCGCCCAGGGCTACAACATCGGGCGCAATGTGGCGGTGCTGTCGCAATTGGGGACCGGCACGGCCGGCATGACCCTCAACCGGTTCTGCTCGTCGGGCTTGCAGGCGATTGCAATTGCGGCCAACCAGATCGCCTCGGGTTGCAGCGACATCATCGTCGCCGGCGGTGTCGAGTCCATCAGCCTGACCATGAAAAGCGTCAACACCGACAACCTGATCAACCCGCTGCTCAAGGAGCAGGTGCCGGGCATTTATTTCCCCATGGGCCAGACCGCCGAAATCGTCGCCCGTCGCTACAACGTCAGCCGTGAAGACCAGGACCTCTACGCCCTGCAAAGCCAGCAGCGCACGGCCCAGGCTCAGGCGGACGGCGTGTTCGACGATGAAATCGTGGCGATGGCGGTCAAGTACCGGGTCGAGGACAAGCACACCGGCGCGGTGCAGATCCTCGACGGCGTGGTCGACCGCGATGACTGCAACCGTCCCGACACCACCCTGGCCAGCCTGGCCGGGTTGAAGCCGGTGTTCGCCGAGGATGGCTCGGTGACGGCGGGCAATTCGTCGCAGCTCTCCGATGGCGCCTCGATGACCCTGGTGATGAGCCTGGAGAAAGCCCTGGCGTTGGGGCTCAAGCCCAAGGCGTTTTTCCGTGGTTTCACCGTGGCCGGTTGCGAGCCCGACGAGATGGGCATCGGCCCGGTGTTCTCGGTGCCCAAGTTGCTCAAGGCGAAGGGCTTGCAGGTGGCGGACATCGACCTGTGGGAACTCAACGAGGCGTTCGCGTCGCAGTGCCTGTATGCACGCGATCGTCTGGAAATCGACAACGCCCGGTACAACGTCAACGGTGGCTCGATCTCCATCGGCCACCCGTTTGGCATGACCGGTTCGCGGCAAGTGGGGCACCTGGTGCGCGAGTTGCAACGGCGCAATCTGCGCTACGGCATCGTCACCATGTGCGTGGGCGGTGGCATGGGCGCGACCGGACTCTTCGAAGCCGTACGCTAAGCCCTGGTGGGAGGGGGCTTGCTCCCGATGGCGGCGGCACCGACACCCCGCGATCAGAAGCAAGCCCTCTTTTGCCATTGAACGCCGGCATATCCCAATCCGGCGACTTCACCCTAGAATGCACGCTCCTCCACCTCTGGCTTCTGGGGCACTCATGCACATCTCTTCCGGTCGCTGGGTCTACGGCTTCTTCCTGACCCTGCTGACCGCGCTGCTGTGGGGCATTCTGCCGATCAAACTCAAACAGGTCTTGCAGGTGATGGACCCCATCACCGTCACCTGGTTTCGCCTGATCGTGGCCGGCGGTTGCCTGTTTCTGTACCTCTCGGCTACCCGCCGCCTGCCCAGCCTTAAAGTGCTCGGCCCCAAGGGCGGCTGGCTGGTGGGCATGGCCGTGTGCGGTCTGGTGGGCAACTACGTGTTGTACCTGGTCGGCCTGAAGCTGCTCAGCCCCGGCACCGCCCAGTTGGTGGTGCAGATGGGGCCGATCTTTTTGATGATCGCCAGCGTGTTCGTGTTCAAGGAACGCTTCAGCCGCGGCCAAGTGCTGGGCTTGGTGGTGTTGATCGCGGGCTTCGGTCTGTTCTTCAACCAGCGCCTGGCGGAGCTGCTGACCTCGTTGGGTGCTTATACCGCTGGCGTGCTGACGGTCCTGCTGGCCACGTCGATCTGGGTGTTTTATGCCCTGGGCCAGAAGCAGTTGCTGACCGTATGGAACTCGCTGCAGGTGATGATGGTGATCTACCTGTCGTGCGCCGTGTTGCTGACGCCCTGGGCACATCCGCTGGAGGCCCTGCAACTGAGCCCGCTGCAAGGCTGGCTGCTGCTGGCGTGCTGCATGAACACCCTGGTGGCCTACGGCGCATTTGCCGAAGCCCTGGCCCATTGGGAAGCCTCGCGGGTCAGTGCGACCCTGGCGCTCACGCCGTTGGTGACGTTTGTCGCGGTGGCGTTGGCGGCGTGGTGGTGGCCGGACTATGTGCAGGCCGAGGAGATCAACGCCCTGGGGTATGTCGGCGCGCTGCTGGTGGTGCTGGGGTCGGCGGCCGTGGCGCTGGCGCCGTCGTTGCTCGCCGGGCTCAAGGCCCGGCGGCTGCGCATGGCGTCTTAAGTGCCCAGCATGTTTTCCGGGCGGACCCACTGGTCGAACTCGGCGTCGGTGAGGTAGCCCAGCTCCAGCGCCGCTTCCCGTAGCGTCAGCCCTTCGGCATAGGCCTTCTTGGCGATTTGCGCAGACTTGTCATAGCCGATGTGTGGGTTGAGGGCGGTCACCAGCATCAGCCCGCGTTCCAGGTGCTCGGCCATTTGCACCGGGTCAGGCTCGAGGCCGGCGACACAGTGTTCCTGGAAGTTGTTGCAGCCATCGGCGAGCAGGCGGATCGACTCCAGCAGGTTGTGGATGATCACCGGCTTGTACACGTTCAACTGCAAATGCCCCTGGCTGGCGGCGATGCCGATGGTCACGTCATTGCCCATGACCTGGCAGGCCAGCATCGACAGCGCTTCGCACTGGGTCGGGTTGACCTTGCCCGGCATGATCGAACTGCCGGGCTCGTTGGCCGGCAGTTTCACCTCGGCCAGCCCGGCGCGCGGGCCCGAACCCAGGAGGCGCAGGTCGTTGGCGATTTTCATCAGGGCCACGGCCAGGGTCTTCAGCGCGCCGTGCAGGGTCACCAGTGGCTCATGGCCGGAAAGCGCGGCGAATTTGTTCGGCGCCGTCACGAAGGGCAGGCCGGAGAGGGCGGCCAGTTCGGCGGCAATCGCCTCGCCAAAGCCGTGGGGCGCATTGAGCCCGGTGCCGACGGCGGTGCCGCCCTGGGCCAACTCGCACACGGCGGGCAGGGCGCTGCGAATTGCGCGTTCGGCGTAATCGAGCTGGGCGATGAACGCCGACAGTTCCTGGCCGAAGGTGATGGGCGTGGCGTCCATCATATGGGTGCGACCGGTCTTCACCAGTTTCATGTGCCGCGCGGCCAATTCCGCCAGGCCGCCGGAAAGGGTGGCGAGCGCCGGCAGCAGTTGCTGGTGCACCGCCTGCACGGTCGCGATGCTCATGGCCGTGGGGAAGCAGTCGTTGGAACTCTGGGAGCGGTTGACGTGATCGTTGGGATGCACCGGGCTCTTGCCGCCACGGGGCTTGCCCGACAGTTCGTTGGCGCGGCCGGCGATCACTTCGTTGGCGTTCATGTTGCTCTGGGTGCCGCTGCCGGTTTGCCAGACCACCAGGGGGAACTGGTCGTCATGCTGGCCGTCGAGCACTTCGTCGGCGGCCTGTTCGATCAGGCGCGCAATGTCGGCGGGCAGGTCGCCGTTGCGGTTGTTGACCCGTGCGGCAGCCTTCTTGACCAGGGCCAGGGCATGCAACACCGCCAGGGGCATGCGCTGCTCGCCAATGGCGAAATTCACCAGCGAACGTTGGGTCTGGGCGCCCCAGTAGGCGTCATCCGGGACGGCGACTTCCCCCAGGCTGTCGGTTTCGATACGGCTCATCGGGCACTCTCCTTCAGGTTCGTTTGCGCAGTTTAGGCCTTGATGAGCCTATGGGGTTCCCTAAAAGACTTTTCATCGGATTCATTCACCGCCAATCCACGTCCGACAAGGGCCGGGGTTGAGCCGCAAGGTTTTTTAGGCGCAGAATGGGCGCCCTTGGGGTCTTACCTCGCCTGCTAGAAAAGGAAACTCGATGACTCGTCTTCGTGCCATCTGTACCGCGGTTGCTCTGGTTTGCGCCAGCGGCCAGGTTTTTGCCGATACCGCCAGCCACAACGCCAGTGCCGAAGCCTTCCTTACCCTGGCCCACGCTGACAAGCTGGGGACCCCGGTGTACATGCAAGTGCAGCAAATGTTCGCCCAACGCTTCGAACAGACCAAGGCGCCTGCCGCCAAGCAGTCCGTACTGGACAGCTACCAGGCCAAAGCCAACGCCGCCCTCGACCAGGCTATCGGCTGGCCCAAGCTGAAACCGGACATGGTCAAGCTCTACACCAGCAACTTCAGCGAATCCGAGCTCAAGGACCTGGTTGCTTTCTACCAGTCGCCACTGGGCAAGAAAGTCCTGGAAAAAATGCCGCAACTGACCCAGCAATCGGCCCAGATGACCCAGGCCAAGCTGGAAAGCGCCGTTCCGGTGGTGAACAAGCTGTTGGAAGACATGACCAACGAGCTGACGCCGAAAGCCGCCGCACCGGCCAAGAAGAAGTAAGCAGGAATGACCATGCAACAGCGTATCGAAACGGCGCTCGCCGCCCTGGGCGCGGATCACTTGAGCGTGCTGGACGAAAGCCATATGCACAGCCGCGGGTTGCAGACCCACTTCAAGGCCGTGCTGGTCAGCCAGCAGTTCGAGGGGCTTAACCGCGTCAAGCGCCACCAGAAGGTCTACGCCACCCTGGGTGACCTGATGAGCGAGTTTCATGCGCTGGCGCTGCATACCTACACGCCTGAGGAATGGGCACAAATCGACGCAGCCCCGGCCTCGCCGACCTGCGCCGGCGGTCACAGTTGATGAGCGGGTGCTTCTGACCCCCTGCATTTGCTAGAATCCGCAACGCGCCGCTCAGCCGGCGCGTTTTTTTTGCATCCGGTTCACCCCTTACGAGGGTAGCCACCTGGAGAGAACACCCATGACTCAACCGATCGTCGTGGCGGCACTGTATAAGTTCGTCACCCTCGAAGATTACGTCGCCCTGCGCGAGCCCTTGCTGCAGGCGATGGTCGACAACGGCATCAAAGGCACTTTGCTGATCGCCAAAGAAGGCATCAACGGCACCGTTTCCGGCAGCCGCGAAGGCATCGACGGCCTGATGGCCTGGCTCAAGAACGACCCGCGCATGGTCGACATCGACCACAAAGAGTCGTACTGCGACGAGCAGCCGTTCTATCGCACCAAGGTCAAGCTCAAGAAAGAGATCGTGACCCTGGGCGTCGAAGGCGTCGACCCGAACAAAAAAGTCGGCACCTACGTCGAACCGCAGGACTGGAACGCGCTGATCAGCGACCCGGAAGTGCTGTTGATCGACACCCGCAACGACTACGAAGTGTCCATCGGCACCTTTGAAGGCGCGATCGACCCGAAAACCACCAGTTTTCGCGAATTTCCCGACTACATCAAAGCCAACTTCGACCCGGCCAAGCACAAGAAAGTCGCCATGTTCTGCACCGGCGGCATTCGTTGCGAAAAGGCCTCCAGCTACATGCTCAGCGAAGGCTTCGATGAGGTCTACCACCTCAAGGGCGGCATCCTGAAGTACCTCGAAGAGGTGCCGCAGGAAGAGACCAAGTGGCAGGGCGACTGTTTTGTATTCGACAATCGCGTGACCGTGCGCCACGACTTGAGCGAAGGCGACTACGATCAATGTCATGCCTGCCGTACACCGGTGAGCGTCGAAGACCGCGCGTCCGAGCACTATGTGGCCGGCATCAGTTGCCCCCACTGCTGGGATAAGCTGCCGGAGAAAACCCGTCGCAGTGCGATCGACCGGCAAAAGCAGATCGAACTGGCCAAGGCCCGCAACATGCCGCACCCGATCGGTTTCAACTATAAGCAAACATCCTCCGAGGCTTGACCCATGTCAGCGCGCCTGCTTTACGTGATGGACCCGATGTGTTCCTGGTGCTGGGGCTTTGCCCCGGTGGCCGAGGCGTTGGTGAAGCAGGCCCAGGCGGCCGGCGTGGATCTGCACCTGGTGGTGGGCGGTTTGCGCACCGGCAGCGGCGCGGCGTTGGAACCGACCACCCGGCGCTACATTCTTGAACACTGGCAGGCGGTCACCGAAGCCACCGGCCAGTCGTTCAAGCACGAGGGCGCGCTGCCCGACGGTTTTGTCTACGACACCGAGCCTGCGTGCCGCGCCATCGTCACTGCGCGCAGCCTGGCACCGGATTGTGCATGGAAACTGTTGGGGCTGATCCAGCATGCGTTCTATGTCGAAGGTCGTGATGTGACCCTCGCCAAGGTGCTGGTGGAATTGGCGGAAGAGGCGGGCATACCGCGCATCGAGTTTGCCGGCGAGTTCGATCGCGTCGAGCAGCATGCCGCCACCGCTGCGGATTTCACCTGGGTGCAGGACCTGGGTATTGCGGGTTTCCCAACGTTGCTGGCCGAGCGTAACGGCCAGTTGGCACTGTTGACCAACGGCTACCAACCGCTGTCCGAGCTTTCGCCACTGCTCGCCCGCTGGTTGGAGCGAGCCACCTGTGCATGACCGGCCTGATACACCAGCGCTACCCAAACGCATCGACCGCCTGACCTGGGCGGAAATTCGCCGCCTGGCCCTGCGGCACCGTAAATCCCTGTGGATCGCCAACAGCGTCGCGGTACTGGCGACCCTGTGCAGCGTCCCCATCCCTTTGCTGTTGCCGTTGCTGGTGGACGAGGTGCTGCTGGGCCATGGCGATGCCGCGCTCAAGGTGATGAACCACGCCTTGCCCCTGGGGTGGCAGAAGGCGGCGGGTTACATCGGCCTGATGTTGCTGGTGACGCTGTTGCTGCGCTGCGGCGCCCTGGTGTTCAACGTGGTGCAGGCGCGGCTGTTTGCGCGGCTGGCCAAGGACATCGTGTACCGCATCCGCGTACGCTTGATCGAGCGCCTCAAGCGTATCTCCCTGGGCGAGTACGAAAGCCTGGGCAGCGGCACGGTCACCACGCACTTGGTCACCGACCTGGACACCTTGGACAAATTCGTCGGTGAAACCCTCAGCCGCTTCTTGGTGGCCATGCTCACCCTGGTCGGCACGTCGGCGATCCTGGTGTGGATGCATTGGCAACTGGCCTTGCTGATTCTGCTGTTCAACCCCTTGGTGATCTACGCCACGGTGCAGTTGGGCAAGCGCGTCAAACACCTGAAGAAGCTGGAAAACGACAGCACCTCACGGTTCACCCAGGCCCTGACCGAAACCCTCGATGCCATCCAGGAAGTGCGCGCCGGCAACCGCCAGGGCTTTTTCCTCGGCCGCCTGGGCCAGCGCGCCCAGGAGGTGCGCGACTACGCGATTCATTCCCAATGGAAAACCGACGCTTCCAGCCGGGCCAGCGGTTTGCTGTTCCAGTTCGGGATCGACATCTTCCGCGCGGCGGCGATGCTCACCGTGCTGTTTTCCGACCTGTCCATCGGCCAGATGCTCGCCGTGTTCAGTTACCTGTGGTTCATGATCGGCCCGGTGGAGCAGTTGCTGAACCTGCAATACGCCTACTATGCGGCGGGCGGCGCGCTGACCCGCATCAACGAATTGCTGGCCCGTGCCGATGAACCGCAGTACGCCGGCGGCGCAGACCCGTTCACCGGGCACGAGACCGTTGGCATCGAAGTGCGCGGCCTTGATTTCGGCTACGGTGAAGAACTGGTGCTCGACCAGTTGAACCTGGTCATCGCCCCCGGTGAAAAGGTGGCGATCGTCGGCGCCAGCGGCGGCGGCAAAAGTACCCTGGTGCAACTGTTGCTCGGGCTCTACACGCCGCAGGCGGGCAGCATTCGGTTCGGCCGTGCCACCCAACAGGAGATCGGCCTGGAAACCATCCGCGAGCATGTCGCGGTGGTGCTGCAGCATCCGGCGCTGTTCAACGATACCGTGCGCGCCAACCTGACCATGGGCCGAAACCGCAGCGACCAGGCCTGCTGGCAGGCACTGGCAATTGCCCAACTGGATGCTACCGTCAAGGCACTGCCCCTGGGGCTTGACAGTGTGGTGGGGCGTTCTGGGGTGCGTTTTTCCGGCGGGCAGCGACAGCGCCTGGCGATTGCGCGTATGGTCCTGGCCGAGCCGAAGGTGGTGATTCTCGATGAGGCGACCTCCGCGCTGGATGCTGCCACCGAGTACAACTTGCACCAGGCACTGGCGCGCTTCCTCAGTGGCCGTACTACACTCATCATCGCCCACCGCCTGTCAGCGGTTAAACAAGCGGATCGAGTATTAGTGTTCGACGGTGGTCATATCGCTGAGGATGGCGACCACCAGCAATTGATTGCCGAGGGTGGTCTGTACGCCAAGCTGTACGGACACTTACAACAAGTTCGTTGAATTAGCCTAGGCTGAGCTATCGAAAGCGTATTTTCGCGTGCGTATCCAGCAGTGCATGTGCAAGGGATTTCATGAAGCAAAAGCGGACTTTCGGAACGCCACGGCTGTTGGGCATTGTGTGGCCATTTATCGCTGTGGTGCTGTTCCAGGCATTGTTGGGCTGCATCAGTCTTTACGTGCTTTCAGCGGTGCGCGGTTATGTGGCGGGCGAGAGCCTATGGTCCAAGGGCCAGAAAGACGCCATCTATTACCTCACGCTTTACGCCGATAATCGCAACGAAGCCACCTACCTCAAATACCAACAGGCCATTGCCGTGCCTCAGGGCGGACACGAACTGCGCATTGCGCTGGACCGTCCTGTCCCTGATCTCGACGCGGCGCGCCTGGGTATCCTCAAGGGCGGCAACCATCCGGATGACGTTTCCAGTGTGATCTGGCTGTACCTCAATTTTCGCCATTTCAGCTACCTGGAAAAAGCCATCGAGCTATGGACCGTGGGCGATGGCTTCCTGGTTCAACTCGATAGTCTGGCCCAGGAGATGCACCGTGCGATTACCCATGGCCAGCTCAGCGCGGACGATGTGCACCAATGGAAGGCCGATATCACCGCAATCAACGAGGGGGTGACCCCCGCCGCCAAAGCGTTCAGCGATGCCTTGGGCGAAGGTTCACGCGTGATCCTGCGGCTGCTGTTGATCACCAACCTGGCGACCGCCCTGGGTCTGATCGTGCTCGCGCTGTTGCGCACCCATAAGCTGTTGACCCAGCGCCATGCTTTCGCCGATGCCTTGCAGGAAGAAAAAGAGCGGGCGCAGATCACGCTGGAGTCGATTGGCGATGGGGTGATCACCACCAACGTCGACGGTGCCATCACCTACATGAACCCGGCGGCCGAGGCGCTGACCCATTGGCATTCGTCCCGGGCACAGGGGCTGCCCCTGGCGGCACTGTTCAACCTGCTGGACGACGATGCGCCGTCCGATGGTTTTACGTTGATCGAGCACATCGTCAAAGGCCAGCTCAGCGGCGGCAGCGAGCACTCGAAAACCATCCAGCGCCTGGACGGCAGTACGGTCTCGGTCACCCTGGTGGGTGCGCCGATTCGCAGCGCCGGCAAGGTCACGGGGGCGGTGCTGGTGTTGCACGACATGACCCAGGAGCGCCAATACATCGCCAACCTGTCATGGCAGGCGACCCACGACGCCTTGACCGGTCTGGCCAACCGCCGCGAATTCGAGTTCCGCCTGGAGCAGGTGCTGCATCCGGCGGGATACGCGCACACCGGCCGGCATGCATTGATGTTCCTCGACCTGGACCAGTTCAAACTGGTCAACGACACCTGCGGCCATGCGGCGGGCGATGAGCTGTTGCGGCATATCTGCGCGCTGCTGCAATCGGACCTGCGCGAAGGTGACACCCTGGCCCGTCTGGGGGGCGATGAATTCGGCATTCTGCTGGAGAATTGCCCGCCGGTGGTGGCGGAAAAAATCGCCGAAAGCCTGCGCCATACCGTGCAAAGCCTGCATTTCGTGTGGAAGGGCCGGCCATTCATGACCACCGTCAGTATCGGTCTGGTGCATATCTCCAACAGCCCGACCACCCTGGAAACCTCGCTGCGCGCCGCCGACATGGCGTGCTACATGGCCAAGGAAAAAGGCCGCAACCGCGTGCAGGTGTACCATGCCGATGACTCGGAACTGTCCCTGCGCTTTGGCGAAATGGCCTGGGTGCAACGCCTGCACATGGCGCTGGAGGAGAACCGGTTCTGCCTGTATTCCCAGGAAATCGCGCCCCTCAAGCCGGTCGATGGCGACACCGGGCATATCGAAATCCTGCTGCGCCTGCACGACGAGGCTGGTCGCATCATCCTGCCCGACAGTTTTATCCCGGCCGCCGAGCGTTATGGGTTGATGACGTCCCTGGACCGTTGGGTGGTGGAGAACGTATTCAGGATCATTGCCCGTTGCCTGCAAGAACGTCCGGGGCGGCCGATGGCGATGTGTGCGATCAATCTCTCGGGTATCACCATTGGCGATGATGACTTTCTCGGCTTCCTGCACGACAAATTCCGCACTTACAGTATCCCTCCCGAGATGATCTGTTTTGAAATTACTGAAACCAGTGCGATTGCAAATTTGGGCAGTGCAATTCGCTTTATTAATGAACTCAAGGCTTTAGGTTGCCATTTTTCCCTTGATGACTTTTGTGCCGGAATGTCCTCATTCGCTTATCTTAAACATTTACCTGTAGACTTCCTGAAGATCGATGGAAGTTTCGTGAAGGATATGCTGGACGACCCGATTAATCGCGCAATGGTTGAAGTGATCAATCACATCGGCCACGTCATGGGTAAGCGCACAATTGCAGAGTTTGTCGAGACACCGCAGATCGAACAGGCGTTACTCGAGATTGGTGTGGATTACGCTCAGGGCTACCTGATTGAGCGACCGCAATTGTTTACCTTTGAAAGCTTGCAGTGTCGTCCTGCCCGGCCGCAGCCCCTGTTATTCAAGGCGCCAGGCACATTCCGCTGAAACATTTGCTGGTCTGTAAATCACACTTAAAAAGGAGCTCCACAGTGATCGACACATTCAACAGAACCGGCCCGCTGATGGAAGCCTCAAGTTACCCCGCCTGGGCTCAACAACTGATCCAGGACTGTAGCGAGAGCAAGCGGCGCGTTGTCGAACACGAACTGTACCAGCGCATGCGCGATAACACGCTCAGCGCCAAGACCATGCGCCAATACCTGATCGGTGGCTGGCCCGTCGTTGAACAGTTTGCCTTGTACATGGCGCAGAACCTCACCAAAACCAAATTTGCCCGCCATCCAGGTGAAGACATGGCCCGGCGCTGGCTGATGCGCAATATTCGCGTGGAACTCAACCACGCCGACTATTGGGTGAATTGGGCCGGAGCCCACGGCGTGAGCCTGGAAGACCTGCAGGCGCAAAACGTACCGCCGGAGCTGCACGCACTGAGCCACTGGTGCTGGCACACCAGCTCGGCCGATTCGCTGATCGTGGCCGTCGCCGCGACCAACTATGCGATCGAAGGCGCGACCGGAGAATGGTCCGCACTGGTGTGTTCCACGGGCGTTTACGCTGCTGCCTTCCCCGAGGAAGACCGCAAGCGTGCGATGAAGTGGCTGAAGATGCATGCCCAGTACGATGACGCTCACCCTTGGGAAGCCTTGGAGATCATCTGCACCCTGGCCGGGATGAACCCGAGCAAGGCGCTGCAGGTAGAACTGCGCCAGGCCGTGTGCAAGAGCTACGACTATATGTACCTGTTCCTGGAAAGCTGCATGCGCCTGGAGAAAGAAAAAAACCCGGCGGTCGTGCAGCGCGAGCGCCAGGCACGCGTCGCCAGCGAAGCCTGATGTGAAGGGCGTGGCGGGGTGCTTACCCCGCCATGGCCAAGCGGTTGCGACCTTCGCGCTTGGCCACGTACAAGGCGTTGTCGGCCCGGCGCAGCAGGCTTTCTGCTGACTCGGCGGCCAGCAGGGTCGAGCAGCCCAGGCTTACGGTCAATTCGATCCGCGTACCCTCCGCCCGATAATCCTGAGTCTGTGCCGCATGGCGCAGGCGTTCGCCGACCGTGGCCGCCGCATCCCGGCTGGTGTTGGACAGCAGGATCAGAAATTCTTCCCCGCCAAACCGAAACACCATGTCCACGTTACGCAACTGGCCCTTGATCGCCCCGGCGACCGCGCGAAGCACGTTATCGCCGGCCGCGTGGCCGTGGGTGTCGTTGATGCTCTTGAAGTGGTCGATGTCCAGCATCAGCAAGGACAAGGGGCTCATGTGCCGGCGCGCCATGTCGATTTCCCGTTGCAGGGTCTGGTCCATGGCAATGCGGTTGCCGGTATCGGTCAGTGGGTCGCGCAGGGCGCTGCGGGTGGCGGCGCGGTAGAGCAGCGCGTTGCGCATCGGGTAGAGCAGGGCGGCCAGCAGGGATTCAAGTTGGCCGAGCTCCTCTTCCAGCAAACGCTGGTTGCGGCGGAATATCAGCTCGCCCAGGTGCTCACCTTCATGGCTGAGGCTATAGCTCACCGAATGGTGGCCGCGGTGGCCGAACTCCAGGCGCAGGTCGCTGCCTTCGTGGCGATACTGCAGTGCATCCAGCGGCACCAGGCGTTGGATCTCACGAAAGAACACGGCAAGGATGTGTTGCGGTTCCAGGCTGGTCTGCAATTGCATGCCCAGTTGCTGGCGAAGTTGAAAGATGGTCGTGGGGCGACGCGGGAGGAGGGATGGCTGACCGAAGCCCAGGCGTTGCAATTTGGCACTGTCGAAGTCAATTGCGTTGGTCTGGGTGGGTGTTTTCATAAGCGGTCGGCCCCTAAGGAAACTCTGAAAAAGACTTTCTGATTTGGCAAAATACCGCGACCCCACCCACCGAGTTTCCCGATGAAGCAGATGACCTTCGCCGACGCCGAGTACGCTGGCAAGCGCAAGCAAACCCGCAAGGAGTTGTTCCTGATCGAGATGGATCGGGTGGTGCCGTGGAAGGGCTTGATTGCTTTGATCGAGCCACATTATCCGAAGGGTGAAGGTGGCCGTCCGGCCTACCCGTTGATGGCGATGCTGCGTGTGCATCTGCTGCAGAACTGGTTCGGCTACAGCGATCCAGCGATGGAGGAAGCGCTGTACGAAACCACGATCCTGCGCCAGTTTGCCGGGCTGAACCTGGAGCGCATCCCCGACGAAACCACCATTCTCAACTTCCGCCGCTTGCTGGAGAAACACGAGCTGGCGGCCGGCATCCTCGCTGTCATCAATGGCTATCTGGGCGACCGCGGCCTGTCGCTGCGCCAGGGCACCATCGTCGATGCAACGCTGATCAATGCGCCCAGTTCGACCAAGAACAAGGACGGCAAGCGCGACCCGGAAATGCACCAGACCAAGAAGGGAAACCAGTATTATTTTGGCATGAAGGCCCACATCGGCGCCGATGACGAATCGGGTCTGGTGCACAGCGTAGTGGGCACGGCGGCCAATGTGGCGGATGTCACCCAGGTGGACAAATTGCTGCATGGCGACGAAAACGTGGTCTGCGCCGATGCAGGCTACACCGGTGTCGAAAAGCGGCCCGAGCATGAAGGACGTGAAGTTATCTGGCAGGTGGCGGCACGCCGCAGCACCTACAAAAAACTCGATAAGCGCAGCGTGCTGTACAAAGCCAAGCGCAAGATTGAAAAGGCCAAGGCTCAGGTGCGCGCCAAGGTCGAGCATCCGTTCCGGGTAATCAAGCGCCAGTTCGGTTACACCAAGGTGCGCTTTCGCGGCTTGGCCAAAAACACGGCGCAACTGGTGACACTGTTCGCTCTGTCGAACCTGTGGATGGCGCGCCGACATTTACTGACGAATGCAGGAGAGGTGCGCCTGTAATGCGGGAAATGGCCACCGGAGTGGGGTCCGGGTGGCGAAAACGTAAGAAATACTCGTCGAATTGATTGTTTTTTGATCATTTGGCGAGTTTAAAAGTTGCGCTAGGTGGTATGCCGGGGAAATACATGGCTACTTCAGACCATCCCTAAGCTCTTAACTGTCTTACAGGCTCGATGAGAGTGGCGAGTGCCAAGCGTCTTACTGTTCCTTCAGTTCCGTAAAACATAGGAAACAGTTTAAACCGCTTTGCAATGGGTTATAACCCCTGGGCACAGCCGCACGTCTTGTCATCGCTTAACCTGCTTGAAAAGAATCAGAGCGAGATTCATGCCATTTATTTTTAATTAATAAAACTCCTTATAAATCAATGACTGTTTTTTAAAGTGAAAACAGTCATTGAAGAATGGCGTCAGTTATTTGGCTGCACCAGGGTGGTGTGGTCAATCTGGGCAATCGTGGTGACACCGGTCAACGTCATGGCAACACGCATTTCCTTGGCGAAGATATCCAGCAGGTTTTCCACCCCGTGCTGGCCATCGGCGGCCAGCGCATAGGCGGCTGCGCGGCCCAGCAGGCACGCCTTGGCGCCCAGGGCGAGCATGCGCACCACATCCAGCCCGGAACGGATGCCGGAGTCCACCAGCACCGTCAGGTCGTCGCCTACCGCTTCGGCAATTGCAGGCAACGCTTTGGCGGTGGACAGCACGCCGTCCAACTGCCGGCCGCCATGGTTGGAAACCACGATGCCATCGGCGCCGAAACTCACGGCGTCCTTGGCATCCTGAGGGTCGAGGATGCCTTTGATGATCATCGGGCCTTTCCAGAACTCACGAATCCACTCCAGGTCTTTCCAACTGATGGAGGGGTCGAAGTTGTTGGCCAGCCAGCCGATGTAATCTTCCAGGTGGGTGGGTTTGCCCAGGTATTTGGAGATGTTGCCCAGGTCATGCGGGCGGCCCATCAGGCCCACGTCGAAGGCCCATTGCGGTTTGGTGACGGCTTGCAGCATACGCCGCGACGCGGCGAACGGCCCGGACATACCCGAGTGAGCATCGCGGTAGCGCGCGCCCGGTGTCGGCATGTCCACCGTGAACACCAGCGTGGTGACGCCGGCCGCCTGGGCCCGCTCCAGCGCGTTGCGCATGAAACCACGGTCCTTGAGCACATAGAGCTGGAACCAGATCGACTGCGGGCTTTGCGACGCCACTTCTTCGATCGAACACACCGACACCGTCGACAAGCAGAACGGGATGCCCTTGTTGGCCGCCGCCTTGGCCGCCTGCACCTCACCGCGTCGCGCATACATACCGGTCAGGCCTACCGGGCTGAGGATCACCGGCATGGCCAATTCCTGGCCGAACACGCTGGTTTTCAGGCTCAGGTTGTCGACATTGCGCAGGATACGCTGGCGCAGGCTGATTTCGGCCAGGTCCGAACTGTTCGCGCGCATCGTGTGTTCGGCGTAGGCGCCGCCGTCGATGTAGTCGAACAGGAAGCGCGGCAGCTTGCGTTTGGCGGCTGCGCGGTAGTCGGAAGCGGACGAAATGATCATGCAGGGAGGCTCCACAGGGCAAGGTGCCTCCACCATAAGCCAATCTCTGGCATGATAAAAACAACTTTTATCGCTAGCATCCAGTCGCTGAAGGAATACTGATGAACCTCAGAACCTTGCGGGTCTTCGTCGAAGTGGTACGCCAGGGTGGTTTTTCCCAGGCGGCAGAGGTGGTGTCCTTGACCCAGTCCAGCGTGAGCAAGGCGGTCAAGACCCTGGAGGAAGAACTCGGCGCGCCGTTGCTCAATCGTCTAGGCCACAGGAACGAACTCACCGCCGCCGGCGAAATCGCCTACCGCCGCGCCCTGATCCTGCTCTCCGAACGCAACGACCTGGTCGCCGAGATCAACGACCTGTGCGGCCTCAAGCGCGGCGTGCTGCGCATCGGCTTGCCACCGGTAGGTTGCGGTGTACTGTTTGCGACGATGTTCGCCACCTACCGCAGCCGCTACCCGGACATCGACATCGAACTCACCGAATACGGCAGCAAGAAACTGCGCGAATGCCTGGAAGCCGGGGAGGTCGACCTGGCGGCCTTGCTACTGCCGGTGGACGAAGACTTCGACTACCAGCCCGTACGCAATGAGCCGCTGATGGCTGTGCTGCCCATCAGTCATCCCCTGGCACGGCGCACACGCATCGACTTCACTGACTTGGCGGATTCGCCCTTCATCCTCTTTGAAGCCGGTTTCGCCCTGAACGCCAAGATCCTCGCCGCCTGCGAACGCAAAGGCGTGGCACCCCGCGTGACGGCGCGCAGCGGCCAGATCGACTTCATCGTCGACCTGGTCGCGGCCGGCCTGGGCGTCGCCTTCCTGCCGCGCATGCTGGCGTACAAACATCAACACGCCGGCATTGCCTTGATCCCCTTGGACGAACCCGACACCGACTGGCACATCGCCCTGGCCTGGCGCGCCAGCGCCCACTTGCCACCGGCGGCCCGGGCCTGGCTGGAATTGGCCAGGGAGCATCAGGCTGTGACCGGCCATCCGGTGTAATCGCCTCCAATGCCAGAGAACGCTTGACTTCTCCTTTTCAATCAGTAACATACGGCGCATTCCGCGATAGCTCAGTTGGTAGAGCAAATGACTGTTAATCATTGGGTCCCTGGTTCGAGTCCAGGTCGTGGAGCCAGATAGGGAAAAGCCTGCAGCGATGCAGGCTTTTTTTTGCCCTGGATTTTTCCGGGGTGATCAAAGCGCACAGCGTGGCCTGCATAAAGACGATATGCGCTCCATATATCCCGCATTCAAAGTCACCACCTGATCCCCGATGCTGTGCTCCCTATTCCTTTCCGGAGCCAGCACCTCATGATGCGTCCCGACGCAAAAGTCGAAAAAGTCTATCTCTACCCCAAGCCCATCGACTTCCGAAAATCCATCGACGGCCTCGCCGCTCTGGTCGAACGGGACATCAAGGTCGCGGTGTTTGACCCGGTGCTTTTCGTGTTCCTCAACAAGCCTCGCAACCGAGTGAAGATTTTGTACTGGGGGCGCAACGGCTTCTGCCTTTGGCTATCTTTCAGCGCAAGAGGAGGGCCGCACGCAGTCGATAGTCGCTCTGCCGTGCAGAAAGCCAAGTCTGTGTCTATGCTCCGATGACGGTGCTGGTCAACGGGCCGTGCCCAAAGACCGAGCGCAAATCGGCAGCATCGAAAAATACAACGGAATGTGCGCGCAAAACGGCTGGAGTGTATCTGGGGTGCTAACCCCGGTAGTCCTTCAGCCACTTTCTGGACAGGGAGATAGGTTCGATGTGTCTGTAAAGAAGATCCTTTGCGTCGTAGGGACGCGTCCTGAAGCAATCAAAATGGCGCCGGTCATTTTGGCCCTGAAAAAAGAGCGCTGGGTGGATGTGCGTGTCGTCGCAACGGCACAACATCGCCATCTGCTGGATCAGATCCTGGTGTATTTCGGAATAGAGCCGGATATCGACTTGGATATCATGCGGCCCAGTCAAACCCTCGCCAGCCTGACGGCTCAGTTATTGCTGGACCTGGATGCCGTCCTGCTCACGGAGCAGCCCGATGCCGTTCTGGTGCAAGGCGATACCACTTCGGCGATGGCGTGTGCCTTGGCGTGTTTTTATCGACGTGTACCGGTTGGCCATATTGAAGCCGGCCTGCGCACCTGGGATACCCACCATCCTTTCCCCGAGGAGGCCAACCGGGTCATTACCGGTAAATTAGCCCGCTGGCACTTTGCGTCGACGCAAAGCGCCCGACAAAACCTGTTGAGGGAGGGCGTATCCAGCGCGGATATTTTCGTGACGGGCAATACGGTGATTGATGCGCTACTCGCGACAGCGGCCCGTGAGATAGCGCCCGACCCTGATCGTGATCCGAGCAAGCGCCTAGTGTTGGTGACGGCCCATCGCCGAGAGCATTTTGGCGAACCGTTTCGCAACATTTGCCTGGCGCTACGAACCTTGGCCGAGAACAACCCCGAGGTTCAGTTTCTTTATCCCGTGCATCCGAATCCCAACATCAAGGATGTCGCCCAGGCTTGCCTGGCCGGGCTGTCGAACTTCACGCTGTGCGCGCCGTTGGATTACGCGGCTTTTATTGCCGCGATGAACGTTGCGTATTTCATCCTGACCGACTCTGGCGGCATACAGGAGGAGGCCCCGGCGCTGGGTAAGCCTGTGCTGGTCATGCGTGATGAAACCGAGCGGCCGGAGGCGGTCGAGCAGGGCAGTGTAAAGCTGGTTGGCGTGGAGGCTGAGAGCATCGTCAAGGAGGCGCAGCGCCTGCTTGACGATGAACCAGCCTACCGGCTCATGGCGCGGGGCGTGTCGCCCTACGGCGATGGGCAGGCCGCGGGGCGTATCGTGACGGTCTTGCGTGAGCACTTTTCGTGACGCGCTTGGTATTTCTATCGCCGTTACCCTGGCACAGCTTTGCCCAGCGCCCGCATAAGTTTGTCGATTGGTTCCGCCGCCGTACAGGCGCGTCGGTGCTATGGGTTGACCCTTACCCCACGCGCTTTCCCAGGTGGAGCGATCTCACGCGCCTGCGAGTTTCCCCGGTGACGGCCGCGTCGAGCGCCACGCCGCCATGGCTAACGGTGATCAAACCTGGCGGGTTACCCATAGAGCCTCTACCGGGCTCAGGTTGGGTGAATCGGTTTTTCTGGCGGCAGGCATTGAGCCGGATCGATGAATTCGTCGACGGCTCCCCAGCCTGGCTGGTCGTCGGCAAACCGTCTGTTCTGGCGCACTTGCTGCTGCAGCGTCTTCATCACTGTTCGTCGGTGTACGACGCCATGGATGACTTCCCGGCTTTTTACACCGGCCTTTCCCGGGACGCCTTGGCGCGATGCGAACAGCGGATCGCTCAGCGCGTGGATGTGATCTGGGCGTCGAGTTCCGGGCTCGATGCGCAGTGGCGGCGTTATCGCCATGAGGTGTGCCTGGTGCCCAATGGTCTTGATCTGTCGGCGACCTCTGCCGTGAAACGGTCGTCGAAGTCATCGACCAGGAAGATTTTTGGCTACGTCGGCACGATGGCCGGCTGGTTCGACTGGGACTGGGTTGCCGCTTTGGCTGAGGGCCGGCCGAACGACGAGATTCGTTTGATCGGGCCGCTCTTCGGCACCTCGCGCGCGCAGTTGCCGGACAATGTGGTGGTGTTACCTGCGTGTGATCACGGGGCTGCATTGAGAGCGATGGCTGAGTTTGACGTTGGCTTGATTCCGTTCAAAAAGAACGTGCTCACCGCATCAGTCGATCCGATCAAATATTACGAGTACCGCGCCCTGGCCTTGCCGGTGATCTCGACTGACTTCGGCGAGATGCACTGTCGTTCAGGCTTGCCCGGAATTTTTATCAGTCATTCCCTCAGCGATATCACCGTGTTGGCCAAAGCGGCCTTGCAGTGTGGGCGTGATGCGGATGAGGCCCGTGCATTCGCACTGCAACACTCATGGGATGCTCGCTTTGATGCCGCCAAGCTTCACCCATAATTGCGATGTGATCGTCGTTAACTACAACGCCGGCAAGCTGATCGGCGAGTGCGTGGCGTCCGCGCTCAGGGAAGGCGCGTTGCGGGTGATTGTCGTGGACAACGCGTCGAGCGACGGGAGCCTGGCATTCCTGGATGCGTTCCTTGCCAGCGGGCGTTTGAGCATCGTCAGAAATACCCGGAATATGGGGTTTGCCTCGGCGTGTAATACCGGCGCGGGTGTTTCCGATGCCGGAGCATTGTTGTTCCTTAACCCTGATTGTGTGCTGATGCCATGCTCATTGCGGTACATGATGGACGCGCTGCACAGTGATCCCGCGACGGGAATGGTGGGTGGCTTTCTATGCAATCCCGATGGCTCTGAACAGCCGGGCGGGCGCCGCGTATTTCCTACGCCCAGGAGGGCGTTCGTACGGGCGTTTGGCCTATCGCGCCTGGACTGGTTATTCCCTTCTCTGTGTTCTGATTTCTTATTGCATCGCGAACCATTGCCCACCGCGCCGGTTGCGGTGGAAGCCATTTCCGGCGCTTGCATGCTGGTCAAGCGTGAGACGCTCAAACCGGTGGGCCTTTGGGATGAAGGCTATTTCCTGCATTGCGAGGATCTGGATTGGTGCATGCGCTTCAAGCTGCAACAGTGGCGTGTGCTCTTCGTGCCTCAGGCGCGCGTCATGCACTGGCGCGGCACCTGTAGCCGGGATAGGCCGTTCTTTGTCGAATGGCACAAGCATCGTGGCATGGTGCGGTTCTACCAAAAGTTCTTCAGGGCGCAATATCCAAAATGGCTGTGGGGCTGGGTGATTCTGGGCGTCTGGTTGCGCTTCTGCCTGGTTTCAACCTACCACGCGTTCAAATGGGGGCTGCGGCGCGGGCGTAGCGCATAAACCCGGACCGGGTCAGTGCGTGTGTCATCGCCTTAATCATATTCATGGGGCACCCATGGCCCCCACTTGGCTTCATAGATCGCTTTATTTCTCTCAAACAGAGCCTGGCGCTCGCCCTGGTGCATTTGATCGAACGACGCCGACAGATGGTGATGGATGAATACATCGCGGGCGCATGCGTTCGTCAGGCCGGCTTGCTCGATACGCCGGCAGTAGTCGTCGTCTTCAAAGAATCCCAGTCCGTACACCTCGTCGAGCGGACCGATTCGCATATAGGTGCTGCGCGGCATCATCACACAGAAGAACGCCAGGGTCGGCAGCCGAAGCAACTCGCCAACGTGCCGGCAGGTAAAGCGTCGAGCCGCCTGCGGCATGTCTGCGAGGTGGGTGTAGCGGATGTCGATCCTGGCCTGGTTGCCGATGTTATTGGTGATCGGTCCGATCAGGCCAAGCTCGGGGTTACGCTGCAAATGCCGCTGCAATGTACTTGCCCAGCCGGCAGTCACCTGCGTGTCGTTATTGAGCAGCACCAGGTAAGCCCCGTTTGCGATCGCCAGCCCCTGGTTATTCGCCGCCGCAAACCCGCGGTTTTCGAGGTTGAGCACAATCGTCTGTCCGCTGCGGGCCGCCCATTGGGTGAGAAATTCAGGGGTGCCGTCGATGGACGCATTGTCTACCACAATGATTTCCAGCGCGGGGCCTTCACGGTCGTTATCCAGGCTGTCCAGGCATGCACGTGTCAGCGCCAGGTTGTTGTAGGTCACGACGATGACGCTGATTCGTGGGTCGTGGTCGTGGCTTTCGGCCAGAGCCGTGAGTGCCTCGGCACGTTGTGTCCAGCTTTCTCGGGCCGCGAACGCTTGTCGCTGAGCGATCTGTTCGGCCGTGGAGGGCGCCATTGCGTGGGCGATGGCGGCAATGAAAGCGGGTTTATCGCGGGCGACTTGCACCAGTGCGCCAAATTGCTGCATCTCCGGCAGGTCTACCGAGACCACGGGTTTTCCGGCGCTAAGGTATTCATAGACTTTGACCGGGTTGGTGGCGAGCGTCAGCCTGGTGATGTGAAACGGCACGATGCAGACATCAAAGCCATGCAGGTAATAAGGCAAGGTGGCATAGGGCACTTCGCCGGTGAACTCGACGTTCGAGTAGCCGCGCAATTGCGCACGGGTGCCCACCGTATCGGCGCCGATCAGCAGCACTAAATGCTGGGGGAACGCTTCGGCGATACTGGCCACGAGGGTGTGGTCGAACCAACTGGCGATGGCGCCGTAGTAACCAATCACCGAGCGTTGCAAACGATCCCGGTAGACCGAGGCCGGCCGGCTGGAGAACCGGGTGAAATCGGCGGCGTTGCGGATGAGCGCGCGGGTTTCATTGGGTTGTGCGGACCAGCGCTGAGCCAGCCAGTCGGAGGTGAACACCCTGGCGTCGGCGTCGCGGACCAGCCGCTGTTCAAGCTGCAGAAGGTCCGGCGCGTTGTCGCCAAACCCTTGATGATCGTCCATGCAATCGTAGATCAACCGGCTATTGGGTAATACGCGGGCGATGTCGTACCAGAACGGATGCTGCACCAGTGAAATTACCCGCTCGCACTGGGCCCACAGGAGCACCTCTCCCATACTGCGGCGTAGCTGCTCAACCCTTGCACTGTCGGGAGCGCCGGAATAGATAGGCCGCGTGTCGCGAGCGAACAGGCGGACCTGGAACAGGCGGTTCTCTTCGTCCAGCGGCGCTGATTCAAAGCCGCAATGGGGTGCCTCTATCGATGACGAGCCTACATAGATCACTCTGCGTCCAGTGGCGCTTAGCGCTTGCGCCAGTTGTTGAGGGCGCTGGTGGCGAAAATCCCAATCGATGGCCCCCCAGATGATGTAGTCGGGCAGCCCCGCGTGCCGTTGCTGCGGTACACACGAAGGGCTGACGAAGGTTCGCGCACGGCTGCGGCCGCCACCCCGTAACGCATGCACAGCCCTGAGCAGGACTCGACGATAAACGGTGGCGAGGAGCTTTTTCACGCTGGCCGGCAACGGCAGCCGATGATACGCCGCACGCCAGCGGTTCCAGCGAGACGGACGCTGATGGGTCAGCATGGGAGGGAGATCCTCATTGGTTTTTCTGTTGGTCGTAAGGGTGAAGCGGTGTCTGGTCATCCGCGGGCCACATCGAACTGCTGGAGCCTGGGCGATAGAACGTGACCGTAACGCTGCGCCGCGAAGAGCGGCAGCCTTGAACAACCCGCGAGACGGCATGCCAGGAGTTATTTGCGCGTACCAGAACAGCGGAGTTTCCGACGATGGGCACCACCTCGGCCACGATGTGGGTGGGATCGGCGGAACCCAGGATCTGCAGGCAGCCACCGTCGGCGGGGTCCCAGGTTTGATTGAAATACAGAATGTGCGTGACCAGTTTGTCAGGCAGGTCAGGATGAGGGCCCAGGTTGGCCCCCGGGCCGTAATGGAAGAGGTTGGCCTCCATGGGCACTTGGGTCAGGTCCAGCCCGGTCAGCGCCGAAATGGCCTGGCGATAGGGCATCGAGCAGAGACATTGTGCCAATGCCAGCCATTGCCGACTCAGGGCCTGCGGGTTGACCGTTTGGTGACTGTCCATGGCGATCAATTGCCTTGCCTCGTATTCGTAGTCCTTTTCTCCGCCGTAGCCGCTAACCGTCTTGAAATGATCGTGTGGGTAGGTTTCGGCCAGCGCCCTGGCATCTTCGGGGGTATAGAGCCCGTTGATCTGTGCCCAGGAATAAGGCGCGTTGTGCAAGCGATGAACGCTCAGTTTTTTCAGGTCAATCATGTCCAATGGCTCCCAGCCAGTTCTTCAGGGTACGACGCAGGTGGCGCAACGGCGCCGTCAGCTTGAAAGAGTTGGACTGATACAGCGCTTCCAGCTCGCGTTGTTTCTGTAGGCATTCGCTTTGCATGTCGACGCTCTGTTGGATCTGGATGTGCAGTTTTTCCAGAACGTCGGGCAACGTTTGCCAATACCGGTTGAGCGCTGGCTGAGTGGGCCTGCGACCTTCACGGATCAGTGCCGCCACCTGGTCCCAGTGCTCGTCGAGCTGCTCCATGGCGTGGGCGGTCACCGTGGAAACAGGCTGGCGCCCCAGTTGCGCGCGAAACCAGTGCGGATCAATAACTTGATCCTTGTGCAACGGGAATATTCGCCCGTGGCTGGGCAGCGCGGTGTACTTGCCGGAACTCAGGTCGGCAGAGGAGAAGATCGGTACGCCGAAAGCCAATGCGCTGATCGCCAAATGGTAGCTGTGCCCGATCACCCCTTCGGCCTGGGCAAGCAGTTCGGCCAGGAGCAGGGGCTCCGGCCAGAACGGCAAACTCCGCGAACGCTGCAGACCGTCGCCCAGGACCGATGCGTGATCACCGAGTACCGGGCCGATGGGCAGCAGTAGCAGTTGCAAGTCTTCGAATTGCTCGCCATGGCTACTCCACAGGTGCAGAAAACTCTCCAGCCCCCGGATCGTGTGCACGACCAGATAGGGTTTGTTCAGCCCGGCGCTGGCGCAGAGCGCGAGAAAAGCGGCCGAAGGCGATTGCGGGTTGATCAGCCGGGGCAGGCCGAAAGCTGTATCGGGGAGTACCTCGATACGCGCGGTGTCCGTCAACTCGGCCAGGGCCGTTTTCGACAGCGCGTCACGCACCCTGATGTGGGGGCTGTGTTCCAGGGCCAGTTTTACCAGGGGCGCCGCCCAGTGCGGGATGTCATTGCCGTGCATGCCCGGTGCATTCCAGATCAGTGGGATGCCGTGTTGCAAGGCGATCAGGGCGGGTGTCAGCCAGTAACCGGTGGGGTGATGAATGGAGGCGTCGGGGGGGTAATAGTCTCTGGCGACCGTCTTGTCGAAACGGATGATGAAACCGCCGCCG
Organism: Pseudomonas sp. MPB23; assembly: GCF_046605395.1. Classification (NCBI taxonomy): domain Bacteria; kingdom Pseudomonadati; phylum Pseudomonadota; class Gammaproteobacteria; order Pseudomonadales; family Pseudomonadaceae; genus Pseudomonas; species Pseudomonas sp. MPB23. The sequence goes on from NZ_CP176771.1 coordinate 2,965,920, forward strand.
ATCAATACCCCATCCAGTTGCCCGGCGATTTCCGGTAGCCGGGTCAGTGACGTGACTGCGTAAGGCCATTCATCTGCGGTTTTCCCGTGATAAGAAAACCGGTGAAGGGTCAGCGTGCCCAGGCGCCTGGTCAATTCCGCCTCAGCGATGATGGGAAACAGCAAGTCGCCATAGTTGGCGACATCGAAGGTTCCGAAGATCCCGACCTGCCATGCTCGGCTCATGGTTGTTCCCTGGTTGTCATCGTTGGGTGTGGAGGCGCGGCGTGTATGCCCAGATCGACGAAACCGAGGAACTCCTTATTGCCAGGCAAGGTGTCGAACGCCAGTAACGCGACCTGCTTTTCAATCAGATGTGCGGTTTCTTCGTGGTGGCCGTTCATCAGTTTCAGCGTGATGTGGTACTTGCCTGGGGCGAGGTTGGCGGGGAAGTTGACGGTGATCGTCGCCTTGCGCCAGCCGTCCTGAGTCGCCTCCACTTGCAGCGGCAGATTGGCCCCGCCAATCACCAGCAGGCGCGCTTCCTGGATGGTCACACTGACGCTCGGCAGCTCGATGGTGTCGCGAACCTGGGTTTCAATACGCAACTCGATGGGCTCGCCGTACACAAAACTCGAATACAGGCCCTCGGTACTGGTAAAGCAAGCCGCCACGATATGGCCCTCATCGGTGCCAAAGGCGATACCGCCCCGTTTGGCAAGAAAAGCCTTGGGGACGACCGTTACCTTACCGCCACTTGCCTGGCGGCGCTGCTCGTCACGCATGTCCAGCAGGTAAAGCTCGGCCATCGCTTCGGCAGTACCGCTGGCGCGCACCTGGCCTTCCCGCAGGTAAATGACCCGATTGCAAAAACGTTTGACCATGCTCATGTCATGGGACACGAACAGCAGCGTAGTACCTCGTCGTGTCAGTGCCTCAAGGCGGCTGAGGCATTTGAACTGAAAGGACGCGTCGCCCACGGCGAGGGCCTCATCGACGATCAGGATGTCCGGCTCCACGCACACCGCCACCGCGAAGGCCAGCCGCACCAGCATGCCGCTCGAGTAGGTCTTGGTCGGTTGATCGATAAAGTCGCCAATATTGGCAAAATCAGTGATCTCGGCAAAACGCGCGTCGATCTGCGCACGGCTGAGTCCCAGTACGGCGCCGTTCATGTAGACGTTTTCGCGTCCGGTGAACGCGTGATCGAAGCCCGAACCCAACTCCAGCAACGCCGCGATGCGCCCCTGGCTTTGAATGCTGCCGGAGGTGGCACTCAGCGTGCCGCAGATCAGTTGCAGCAGCGTTGATTTGCCGCTGCCGTTGCGGCCGATGATGCCGACCGTTTCACCTTTGTGCAGTTCCAGGGAGACGTCCTGGAGTGCACGGAACTCGCTGTAAAACTGCTTTTTGCCGCGATACAGCATTTGCCATAGGCGGGCTCTCGGTGTCGCATAGAGGTGATAGTGCTTACTCAGATGAGTCGTTTGTACCGCGATGTCAGAGCACATCGGCGAATCCTCGGCGGGTCTTCTGGAACCAGGTGAACCCCAGCCAGGCGACGCCGCTGGCAACGAGCAGGCCGCAGGCCCATGTGAAAGGGTCCGGTATTACGCCCCAGAACAGCACGTCACGGGTCTGCTCGACCACGAGCGTGAGCGGATTAAGGCGAAGCAGGCCTTGGTAGGCCGCGGGAAAGGCGCTGGTCGGATAAAAGATCGCGGAGACGAACATCAACGCGGTGGTCAGTACGCCGACGATCTGGCCGACATCACGCAGGTAAACGCCCAGCGATGCCAATACCCAGCAGATCCCCAGGGTGAAGAGCACCAGTGGCAATAGGACCAAGGGCAGTAACAGGCCGGTCAAAGGGGGCAAGCCGAAAAACACCAGGTGGAAGACCAGCCAGATCGCCAGGCTGGCCAAGGTATGGAACAACACGGCGCCCAACACCACCCATGGCAGGATCTCCAGAGGGAACATGACTTTCTTGACATAGTTAGTGTTGGCGAGAATCAGGCCGGGTGCTCGGGCCACACATTCGGCAAACACATTGAAGGTCAGCAGGCCGGCAAATACCAACAGGGCGAATTCGGATTTCGAGCCGCTGCCCTGAGGCCAGCGCAGCTTGAGCATCGTGCTGAACACGAAGGTATAAACCAGCAGCATGAGCAACGGATTGAGCAACGACCACAAAAGCCCCATGACGGAGCCGCGATACCGACCAACCACCTCCCGCTGGATCATGGAAACCAACAGCTCCTTATGTCGCCACGGGCTGGAAAACACTCCGGTCCGCGTATTTGCGTCACTCATCCAACGATTCCCATAACCAGTGCAATGCGCTCATGAGTCTAGTCAGGAATAGCCGTTTAGCTATTTTGTCCGTCACGCCAACCGGTCTTCAGGCAATCGCCGCGTCCGATAAAAATTTTTGGTATTCGACGCTTGAAATTTCTCCCCCCGAACCTACCTAGGCTTTACGCGATGCCGAATGCGGGTCGCGTATCAAATCACTTGGAGAAAACTCAGGAGATTTTGCAATGGCTACGACTCTTTCCCTTGCCCCACTGTTCCGTCATTCGGTGGGCTTTGACCGTTTCAACGACCTTTTCGAATCGGCGCTTCGCAGCGAGGCCGGTACCACCTATCCACCTCATAACGTCGAAAAGCACGGTGATGATCATTATCGGATCGTGATCGCAGCGGCCGGCCTGGTGGAGGACGACCTGGAGATTCAGGTGGAGAAGGGCGTGTTGACCGTCGCCGGCGGCAAGCGCGAGCATGATGAGGGCATCACTTACCTGCACCAGGGCATCGCCCAGCGTGCGTTTCGCTTGTCGTTCCGCCTGGTTGACCACATCGAAGTGCAGGGCGCGCAGCTCGCCAATGGGTTGCTGAGCATCGATCTGCTCCGGGTGGTGCCGGAGGAAGCCAAGCCTAAGCGCATTACGATTGGCGGTGCGGCCAAGGCGGATGTGAAAACCATCAGCGAGCAGTAATGCCGTGATGAATAAAGGCGCTCTTCGGAGCGCCTTTATTCGTTGGCGCAGGCGTTATTGCACACGCATCTTGCGGGCGTTCATCCGCTCGGCAGCCGGCGCGTTTCGGCCCTCCCACTTGGCAATCACCAGCGGCGCCAAGGCGTTGCCCAAGACGTTCAGCGCGGTGGTGGGCATTTCCATCAACCGATACACCCCGGCGATAAACGCGATGCCCTCCAACGGCAAACCGGCACTGGCCAGGGTCGCCGACAGAATCACGAACATGAATCCCGGTACGCCGGCGGCGCCTTTGGAGGTGAGCACCATGGTGACCACCAACAGCGCCTGGTCGGCCAGGCTCAGGTCGATGCCATACAACTGGGCAATAAACAACGTGCCGATGCCGAGGAACAGTGAGGCGCCGTCGAGGTTGAACGAGTAGCCCACCGGCACCACGAAGCTCACCAGCGAAGGCGGTACACCGTAGGTTTCCAGTTTTTTCATCAGTTGCGGCATCACCGCTGCCGAACTGGCAGTGGAGAACGCCAGCACCAGTTCATCCTTGATATGGCGCATCAAGGCAAACAGGTTGATCCCGCACAGGCGCGCCACCAGGTTGAGCACCACCAGTACAAAGAACGCGATGGCGATGTAGCTGACCATGATCAGCTTGGCCAGTGGCAGCAGCGAGCTGAAGCCGAAGTTGGCCACGGTCACGGCGATCATGCCGAATACACCGATGGGCGAGTAGGCCATGATCATCGACGTGACCTTGAACATCCCGTCGGATACGCCGCGCAGCAGGGCGATGACCGGGTCCTTGCGTTCGTCGGGCAAACGCGCCACGCCCAGGCCGAACATCACCGCAAAGAACAGCACCGACAACAGGCTGCCCTGGGCCATTGCGCTGACCACGTTGTCGGGGATGATGCCGACGATGATCTGCCCCAGGCTATGGCCGGCGGCGCTGCTGGTGGGCAGGGTGATATTGGCCGCGTGCAGGCTGGACAGCTGCGTCCCGGCGCCAGGCTTGAGCAGGTTGCCCATGAGCAGGCCGATGATGATCGCCAGGGTGGTGATGCAAAAGAAATAGCTCAGGGATTTGACCCCGATACGGCCCAGGGTTTTGCCGTCCCCGTGCCCGGCAATGCCCACCACCATGCACGAAAACACGATGGGCACCACGATCATCTTCATCAGCTTGATAAAAATATCGCCCGCCGGTTGCAGGATATTGTCCACCAGCCATGGCCGGGATTCGGGAAAGCGGTGCAGCAGGGCGCCAATGGCGATGCCGGCCAGCAAGCCGATCATGATTTGCCAGACCAGCGCGATACGTGGCGTGTGCATGGGAGTGCCTCATTTGCGATCAATGATTTTTAAGTTGTTGTTCTAGGCAGTCAAAAAGGCGACCTTCCATTGGCCGCCGGGTGTCGCGGGAGGTCGTCAGCGCACGTCGTGGCATGCGTCTTTGAGTCGACGGCAACCTTCTTCAATCACATCCAGCGAACTGGCGAACGACAGACGCACATAGGGCGACATGCCATACGCCGCGCCGCTGACTGTGGCCAGGCCGTAGTCGCGCAGCAGGTAGTCCACCAGTTGGGTGTCGCTTTCCAGGCGATCACCTTGGGGAGTGAACTTGCCCATCAGCCTGCTCACATTGGCGAACACATAGAACGCACCGTCCGGTGGCGTGAAGCTCAGGCCGGGAATCCGCGCCAGTCGCTCCAGCATCAGTGCGCGGCGTTGTTGGTATTGCTCGTGCATCGAGGCGATGGGCGCCTGCTCTCCGGCAAATGCGGCCACCGCCGCCGCCTGGCTCAATGAGCTGGGGCAGGTGGTGGTTTGCGACAGCAGCTTGGCGATGGCGGCGATCAACCACGCCGGCCCCGCGCCGAAACCCAGGCGCCAGCCGGTCATCGCATAGCCCTTGGAGGCGCCGTTGATGATCAGCGTGCGCGACTTGAGGTCGGGGGCCAGGCGTGTCAGCGGCACGTGCCGGGCAGTGCCGTAGACGAAGTGTTCGTAGATTTCGTCGGCCATGATCAGTACATGGGGATGGCGACGCAACACCTGCGCCAACGCCAACAGTTCGGCTTCGTTGTATACAGCACCGCTGGGGTTGTTCGGGCTGTTGAGGATCACCCATTTGGTACGGGGGGTGATCGCCTGTTCGAGGGCGGCGGGCGATAGCTTGAAGCCCAGGCTTTCATCGCCGGGAATGATCACCGGCGTGGCATCGTTGAGCCGCGCGATGTCCGGATAGGACACCCAATATGGCGTATGCACGATGACCTCATCGCCGCGATTCAAGGTGGCAGCCAAGGCGTGATAGATGATGTGCTTGCCGCCGCAGCCCGCGACGACTTCGTCCAGGCCATACGCCAAATCGTTGTCGCGCTGCAGTTTGAGGCAGATGGCCTGGCGTAGGGCGAGGGTGCCGGTGGTGGGGGTGTAGTGGGTGTCGCCGTTGCGCATGGCCAGGCTGGCCGCGTCGAGAATATGCGCCGGGGTGTCGAAGTCCGGCTCGCCCACGGTGAAGTTGACGATGTCGCGGCCCTGGGCACGCAACTCGGTCACCAAGGCGTTGGCGGCGATGCTGGGGGAGGGCGCGATGCCCAGGACGCGGTCCGACAAAAATGCTGTGCTCATCGCTGTTTCCTTATCCTGCCAGACCGGCGTTGTTCAATACCTTGTCGATCCAGCTTTGGCGTACCGCGCCGCTGGCGATTTCGGCCTTCACCACTTCTTCATGCTCGGCATGTTGCGCGGCGCGGCGCAGCACTTCGGCAGCGTCGGCCTGGGAGAACGCCACCAGGCCGTCCTCGTCGCCCACCAGCAGGTCGCCGGGGTTGATCAACATGCCGCCGATGGACACCGGTACGTTCACTTCGCCGGGGCCGGTTTTGTATGGGCCGGTGTGCACCACGGCGCGGGCATAGCAGGGCGTGTTCTCGAAACTGGCAACGTCGCGAATCGCACCGTCGATCACAAACCCCACGCAGCCGCGTTGCTGGGCGTAGAGCTTGACCAGTTCGCCGATCACCGCATTGTTGGTGTCGCCCTGGCCGTCCACCACCAGCACATGGCCGGGCTGCATCAGGCTCATGGCCTTGTAGATCAGCAGGTTGTCGCCGGGGCGGGTTTTCACGGTGATCGCCGTGCCCACCAGCTTACCGCTGCGGTTGTAGCGCGTCAGGCCACGGGCGCCGATGTGACGGCCGAGGTTGTCGCTGATATGCGGGGTGACCACGTGGGCAAACGCCTCGACCAGTTCGGCCGGGGCCATGGGGGCGTTGGGAAGGATGCGTGAACCGGGCAAGGACATGTCGAATCTCCAGAGTCGTCGGATAGCGATGCGGCTATGGCTGGATCTTAGGAGTGACGAATCAAGAATTTTAGCGATATTTTATGATGTGTTAGCATCGCTTTTTGTCATGAGTGTTTCGCCATGATCACCTTCAAGCAAATCGACGCGCTGTACTGGATCGCCGAGCTGGGCAGCTTCGAAGCAGCAGCCAACAAGCTGAACATGTCTCAGTCGGCCATCTCCAAGCGCATCCAGGAGCTGGAAGAGACGTTCGACGTGGCGATCTTCGACCGCAGCAAACGCAACGCGCGCTTGACGGAAAAGGGCGGTGAATTGCTCGATTACGCCCGTGATCTGCTCAAAAGCCGCGACCAATTGATCGAACGGGTCAGCGCCCGCGAAGTGCTGGTGCGGCGCTTTCGCCTCGGCGTCACTGAATTGACCGCGCTGACCTGGCTGCCGGCGTTGGTGGACGCGCTGCGCCAGGCCTATCCCAAGGTGCAGATCGAACCCTCGGTGGAGCTGAGCAGCGAACTATTGCGCAAGCTGGAAAGCGACCAACTGGACTTGATCATCGTGCCGGATGTCTACAACGATCCGCGCTTTCTCAGCACTGCGTTGCAGCGCGTGGAAAACGCCTGGATCTGCTCGCCCGGGCTGATTCCGGACGCCGACCCGGTCAGCCTGGAAACGCTGGCCAACTACACCGTGCTGACCCAGGGCTCGCAGTCGGGCACCGGCTTGATCTACGAACGTTGGCTGGCCGCGCACAACGTGCAGATGCCGCGCACGCTCACGAGCCACAACCTGTTGGTGCAGGTGGGGTTGGCCTTGTCTGGGATTGGCGTGAGTTATTTGCCCAAGGTGTGCCTGTCCCACTTGATCGAGCAGGGCACGTTGCGTGCATTGGTCACGCAGCCGGAATTACCGAGTATCCAGTATGTGACGTTGCACCGGGAGGACCGCCAATTCGGCTTGAACCAGGACGTGGCACGGATGGCGCAAGCGTGCTGCAATTTCTCGCGCTTGTTGTTCTAGTGCCTTGCGCGCAAGCGCTGCCGGGCGTGGCCAGCCACTGGAAGAAAAACGGCCGCCAGTGATGCTCGTGCCGTAGTTCTCTAACAGGCTGAGGTCGTGCTACGCGACGACACGCCATGCGTGGTCGAGCAATGACTGAGTGATGGCGCTGCCAACGATGCCGCTGGCGCCGACGACTAAGGCTGTCTGGGTCATAGGATTTCCCAGGGATGTAGGTTTCTGAGCCCTTGCGTGTAGGAGAGGTTCAACCTTGTCGGTGAGTCTCGCGGCACCAAACAGACTTATCAGGGTCCATACGCCCCGTGCGATCATTCGCGCTCGTCCGTTTACCCTCACCATAAGATCTAACGCATGTACCTACGCAACATTGCCGTCGGGCTGTCAGCCCTTGTTTTGCTCTGCACCACCGTCGACGCCCGCAGCCTGGCAAACCCTTACACCTTTGCGCAGCAACGTGCCTCGTTCGACGGCTGCGCTGAGCTCTTTCCCGCGCAAAAAACCATCAACACCGCCACCGTGCCGGCGACGATGAAACCCCTGGCCCTGTGCTCCGACACCTTTGCCGTGCTCTATTCGCAAACCAGCAAGACCCCGCTGGTGGTGGTCGAACGCCTGAACGCCGCGCAGTTGAAGGACGCCAAAGGCGAGGAGCGCACCAATCAGTTCTACCCTGACCCACGCATCCCCAAGGCCGGCCGCGCGGAGTTGAGCGACTACCGCAGCCAGCATCCAGCCATGGACCGTGGCCACCAGGCCCCGGCCGCCGATGCGCCGAACGCCCATGCCATGGCCCAATCCTTCGCGCTGTCGAACATGGTGCCGCAGGACCCCACCAATAACCGCAAGATCTGGAGCAAGGTCGAGGCGGACGTGCGCAAGTTTGCCCAGCGTGCCGGCGGCGATGTGTATGTGTTCACCGGGCCGCTGTTCGATGCGGGCTACAGCACCATCGGCGACAACCGCGTCTGGGTGCCGACGCGTCTGTTCAAGCTGGTGTACGACGCGTCGTCCCAGCGCGCCTGGGCGTATGTGCTGCCCAACGCCGAAACCCGCATCCAGAAACCAATGGACTACGACACCTTCGTCAAGAGCACCGGGCTCAAGTTGCTGGGCAATCTTCCGGTGTCGGGGTCGGTGGGGCGCAGGTAATCAACGGCTGAGCGCCTTACTTGCCTTTTTTCAACGCCTTCAAGCGCAGCGTCGCGCGCTGCACGGCGGCCATCTTCTCGGGGCGTTTCATGCGTTTCCATTGGGGGGCGGTTACGCCGCACGGAACTCGACGGTGAGGTGGCTCACTTCATGGACGGGCTTGAGGCGCTCGCGAATGCCGTCGGCATCCGTGGTCGCCTGGCCGATCACGCTCACAATCGCCGCGTGTGCCTCGGGGCCCACGCGCCACACATGCAAGTCGGTGATCCTGGCATCGCCGGCTTGTTCGACCAGCTCGCGGATCTCGGCGGCGACGTGTTCGTCGGTCTGGTCCAGCAGCACGCCGGCGGTCACCTTCATCAAGCTCCAGGCCCAGCGTGCGATCACGATGGCGCCGACGATACCCATCACCGGGTCCAGCCACACCCAGCCCAGGTAGCGGCCGGCCAGCAACGCGGCGATGGCGAGCACGGAGGTCAGCGCATCGGCGAGCACATGCACGTAGGCCGATCGCAGGTTGTTGTCGTGGCCAGGGTGATGATGCTCGTGATCGTGGCTATGACGATGGCCGTGGCCCAGCAACAGCGCGCTGACGATATTCACCACCAGGCCGACGATGGCAATCAGCGTCGCCGTACCGAACTGCACCTCGGCGGGCTCGAGCAGGCGCATCACCGACTCGACCGCAATGCCCAGGGACACCAGCGCCAGGATCAGCGCCGAGGCGAAGCCGCCCAGGTCGCCGACCTTGCCGGTGCCAAAGCTGAAGCGCGGGCTGCGCGCATGGCGCTTGGCATAGGCGTAGGCCGCCGCGGCGATGCCCAAGGCGCCGGCGTGGGTGGCCATGTGGAAACCGTCGGCCAGCAGGGCCATGGAGCCGGTGAGGTAGCCGGCGGCGATTTCCGCCACCATCATCACCAGCGTCAGCAGCACCACCCACAGGGTGCGCCGGGCGTTTTCTTCGTGGGAGGCGCCGAGGAACACGTGCTCATGTGCGTGACGATTGAGGCGGCTCATTTGGAGTACCGGCGAATGGCTTCCAGTAACTCTTCCACGCCCTGGTTGCGCGCTTCGTCGCTGAGGGAGGGGGCTGCCACATGCGCCCTGGCGTGCTCTTCGATGATTTCTTCCATCAAGCCGTTGATGGCGCCGCGGGTAGCGGCCACCAGGTGCAGGGTCTTGGCGCAGTCGGCGTCCGTCTCCAGGGCTTTTTCCACCGCCTGGAGCTGCCCGGCGATGCGTTTTACCCGTTTGATCAGGCTGTCTTTGTTGGCTGCGATATGGCCCATTGGATACCCCCCCTACCTATGAAGGGGCGAATCATGGCATACCCCCCACCCCTATACAATGCTGCCGATGAAGGCCGCGCTCGGGTTTATACTCGCCCCCTTGCAATCAACCCCATTCAAACGAACCGAGATACCCCATGAGCACCTCTGTCCCTATCACCCCCGCGCGCACGCCCGTCGCGCCGCTGGTGGCCTTTATCCTGCTGGTGCTGGGCGGCCTGTTCCTGCAGAACAGCGTCGGCTCGCGCCAGGTGTTGTTACTGGCGGTCGGCGCCGCGCTGGGCCTGACCCTCTACCACGCCGCCTTCGGCTTCACCTCGGCCTGGCGCGTGTTCATCAATGACCGGCGTGGCGCCGGCTTGCGCGCGCAGATGGTGATGCTGGCGCTGGCGGTGCTGCTGTTTTTCCCGGCGCTGGGGGCGGGCAGCCTGTTCGGCCAGCCGGTGGTCGGGCTGGTGGCACCGGCGGGGGTGTCGGTAGTGTTCGGCGCGTTTATCTTCGGGATCGGCATGCAGTTGGGCGGCGGTTGTGCGTCGGGCACGCTGTTCACCGTGGGCGGCGGCAATGCACGCATGCTGGTGACCCTGTTGTTCTTTATCTGCGGCTCGCTGATCGCCACCCATCACGTGGACTGGTGGTTTGCGCTGCCGGCGTTCCCGGCGGTGTCCATCGTCAAAAGCTTCGGTGTGGTGCCGGCATTGATCCTGAACCTGGCGGTGTTCGCGCTGATCGCGGTGGTGACCGTGCGCCTGGAAAAGCGCCGTCATGGCCAGCTTGAAGCCGGCGTGACCAGCGAGCATCAGGGGCTGCGCCGCTTCCTGCGCGGGCCGTGGCCGTTGGTGTGGGGCGCGATTGGCCTGGCACTGCTCAATTACGCGACCCTGGCCCTGGCCGGGCGGCCGTGGGGCATCACCTCGGCGTTCGCGCTGTGGGGGGCCAAGGTGGCCAGCGGGTTGGGTGTGGATGTGGCCAGTTGGGCGTTCTGGCAAATGCCGGGCAATGCCAAGGCCCTGGCCGCACCGGTGTGGGAAGACATCACCAGCGTGATGGACATCGGCATCGTCCTGGGTGCGCTGTTGGCCGCAGGCCTGGCCGGACGCTTCGCCCCCAGCTTGAAGATCCCGACGCGCTCGCTGGTGGCGGCGGTGATCGGCGGCCTGCTGCTGGGCTATGGCTCGCGCCTGGCATACGGCTGCAACATCGGCGCGTACTTCAGCGGCATCGCCTCCGGCAGCCTGCATGGCTGGGTGTGGCTGGTGGCTGCGTTTATCGGCAACGGCGTGGGCGTGCGGTTGCGGCCGTTTTTCTTCGCCTGGGAGCGCCCGCAGGTGGCGTTGAGCGGTTGCTGAGTCAGCTTTCCGGGGACAGGCTGGGGTCTTGAGCGGCCTCAGCCGCGAGCTTTTCCCGCTCCGCTTTGCTGATGTACTTATCCTTACTTTTCGGCGCCAATTTGGCGCTGGCCTTCTTGGCTTTGGCTTTGAACAACTGCTGGAGTTTTTTCTGGCGATTCATGGGGTTTTACCTGACGTGTACAGGCGCGGATGATACCAGCTTAAAAACCGCGATCATCGTCCAAGTCGCTCCTGCGCCGGTCTAGCAAGGCGCTGCCGCCAAGCGGTTGCTGATGTTGCGCCCCAGCACCAGCACCGTGACAAACCCGCAGCCCACCAGGGCCGTGGCCAGGCTCAGCAGCACCGCGCTGCCCAACTGGTCGACGATGCGCCCGCCAAAGAACGAACCCAAGGCAATAATCACCTGGAACAGGGCGACGAACAGCGGCATGCCACGCTCGACGTCCTTGGGTGCCACCACAAACATCCAGATACTGGCGCAGGCCGGGAAGGCGCCGAAGGCGAAGCCCCACAGCCCGATCAGCATCGCGGCGCCGGTCATGCCGGTGGCGAAGTAAGGGAACAGTGCGGTGCTGGTGCCGATCATCAGCGCCACCAGCAACAAGGTGTGCCGCACGCTGCGGTTGGCGGCGAAACCGGCAAAGATATTGCCGAATACCCCGGCCACGCCAAAGAGCAGCAACAGCGAGCCAATCGTCGGCCCATCGAAGCCGGAGCTGTATTTGAAGAAGGGCGCGACATAGGTGTAGGCGGCAAAGTGCGCCAGGCCGATCAGCAACACTGCGATCAAACCAACCCGCGCTTGCGGATTGATAAACAAGGCCGGCAGGTCACTGATGCGAATCGCCTTGTCCGGCATGAGTCGCGGCAACAGAAAGACCTGCGCCAGCAACACCGGCACACCCAGCAGCGCGGTGACCAGGAACGTCATGCGCCAGCCCATCAGGCCGCTGAGCCAGGTGCCGACGGGCACGCCGAGCACGGTGGCCAGCGTTACACCGACCATGATGATCGACGTGGCCTGCGCGACGCCCACGCCCTTGGGCGCCAGGCGTCCGCTGAGGGCGATGGCCGTGGCCCAGAAACCGCCGATGCTGATGCCCAGCAACACGCGCCCGAACAGCAACAGGCTGAAATCGCTGGCGAAGGCCACCACCGAGTTGGCGATGATCATGATCAGCGTCAGGCTGATCAGCAGATAGCGCCGGTCCATGCCCCCAATGCTCACCGACAGAAAAGGCGCGGCGAGGGCGGCCATGATCCCCGGCAGGGTCACCATCAGACCGGCATGGCCGGCACTGATGCCAAGGTCGCTGGCGACGTCGTTGAGCACGCCCACCGGCAGAAACTCGCTGGTCACCAGGGCGAAAGCCCCCACGGCGACCGACAGAATCGCCAGCCACTGCTGTTTGACACTCTGTTGATTATGTTCGGGACGGCCGTGAGGGGCCTGGAGCGCGCTGGACATGGCGTTGGGTTCCAAGAGGGGTGCCGCCTGAAACCAGGCGGGGGGACGAAGTGGGGAGCGATTATAGGAATCGGTCTTGGCGACCCAATAGGCGAGCGGTTCGATAGTCATCATCAGTGCGATTGATGTGAGCGGCGCAGCATTTCCTTGAATGCGCGCTTTTAAGCGTGGGCCGGCGTCGCGAGTGATCGGGATGAGCGACCTGTTCAGTCGGCTCACCCCGCCCCTGTAACCCTACGTATGGGTCAACCCCGTCAACGTATCCGCAATGGTCTTCGTCCGTTGCGCCGTGCCCTCGGTCGCCCGGCTTGACGCTTCCAGTGCATCGAGCATTTCGCGCAGTGCGCCGACGCCGCTGGACTGGTCTTCAATCTGCTGGGCCACGCGCTGGATCTCGCTGGACAACAGGTCGATGTCCACGCCGATTTCCGCGGCATTCTTACGCGTGATTTCCGCCAGTTTGCGCACTTCGTCGGCCACCACCGCAAAGCCCCGGCCCAGGTCGCCGGCGCGGGCCGCTTCGATGGCGGCGTTGAGCGCCAGCAGGTTGGTCTGCCCGGCGATCTGCTGGATCACCTGCACAATCGACTGGATACGCAAACTCGAGCCCGCCAGCGTGCGCGCGCCCTCCACTGCGACATCCGCCTGGCTGGACAGCCCCTCCACCGTGGCCCCGGCCTGGGCAGACACGCTGTTCTGCTGGTCGATGGTGCCCACCAGTTCGTCCATCGACGCGTGCAACTCACCGGAGTAATGCTTGATCTGTGCCGCGATGTCCGCCTGCAGGTGCTGGGCCTGGGCCAGCACCTGGCCCAAGTCCGAGAGGCCTTCAAACACCGGCAGGATGCTGCTGTCCAGCCCACGGGTGTTCAGCGCACCGGTGAAATCGTTGTTCTTGAACGCGGTGATCTGCTTGACCACCACATGGTTCAGCCCCGCCAGTTTCTTCACCTGGCGTCGCAGGAAAAACGCCTTGAACTCGCCGTAGTGGGCGATGAAATTGTCCACATACTCGTCGCTGAAACTGGCGCCCTTGGCCACCCGGAAGAAGAAAATCGCGGTCAGCGTCTGGTTCAGGTTCAACCCCAGAATCTCACCGAAGGTCGAGAACCCCGCCAGCGGCACATCCCCAAACGTGCCGGCCATGCCGCCCAATTCGCCCGCGTTGTTGAGCCGGCGCAAAATGCAGTCGTTCAGAATACCCGCCACCGGCTGGCCGCCCTTGCCGCGCAAGAACTGTTCATAGTCCAGACGCGTGGCGTCACGCAAGGGCGTGCGCCGCACCATCACCAACTCCTCGCCGGGCGCCACGTCGCAAAACAGCTGCACGATCTGCTGCTGATGGTCGATGCGCGCGATGGAGCGCACAAACAACTCGCTGCCCACCCGAATCGCAAACGAGTAGTCCGCCAGCTTCGCCTCCAGGGCCTGGGGCGCGCAATTGAAGGCGTCGCACAGCGCCTGCACCATGCTCTTGATATTGCCGCTGCTGTCGATCACCTGGTCAATCGTGCGGTCCTCCACCGAGGCGGTGAGCACGCTGAAGGTCAAATCCGCCGGTTTGAAGTTCTGGCTCTTGAACACGCCAAATCGCACATGAGCCGCCGTCTTCAGGAACACGATCTGCGCATGGTTCTGATAACTGCGCTGGCCATCGTGAATCAGCGTCTTCTGGAAATCCAACTTACCGCCGGCCGACCCGCCCACAAACAAACAGGGGAAACGCCCCGACTCATACAGCGACTCCATAAAAAACGACTCTGACGCCGACAACCCATCGAACACCACATAGGCCAACGTATCGCGGTGATCGATCGGCGTGCGCACTTGTAACCGCTTGATATTACTCACCAACTTGGCAATCCGTTCCTGCATTCCCAAACGCTTGCCGCCGCCGCGAATGTCCTCGCACTCCAATGGCACCATCACCACTTCGGCCGAGGCAATCAGGCTGTCATCGAACAACTGCAGCACTACCCGATCCCAGCGCTCGCCGGTGGTGCAGTACAGCGAATTGGCTGCGTTGCACAACTCGCCCGAGGTGGTGCACAGGCTGATGGTGGTTTGGGGGAAGCGACGTTTGAGCTTGGCGGCGACCTGATCGATGTCCAGGTGAGGGGAGATGAAACCGGTGATCAGGGTAGGGGTGATGCGCAGGTTGGCTAATGCGGGGTCCAGTTCATTGGCCGTGCAGGTGAGCGTGGCGGTGCCTTGACGATCGGCCCGGGCTTTTTTTAGAAGGGAGAGTGGGTTCATGTCGGTCGGCTCAATCTGAGGGGAACGCAGGATGTAGGCATGCGGTTAGTAGGGTTATCGGCAGGTTGAGTGGGGGCTGGAGGGGGGGCGACGGATGGACGCATTCAGGCGCGTGTTGACCACTATCAGGCGCGTCGCCCGTGACCTGAAATGGTCCAAAGCTCCCATCGCAAAGCCACAAAAGGAGGGCATGGTTTTCGCTGTTTTCAGCGTCGCGCAGACAGCTGTTGCGGCGCCAGAAATGCGTCGTGGAAATAGTTACGAAACGCCTGCATCGCCGGGCTGAATTCGCGCTCGCGATGCCACGCCAGTCCAACACTCATCGGCGTCACCTTGTCGGTGACTGTCAGGGTTTCGATGCGTTTTCCTTCCAGCGACCAGGGGCGGTGTACCAAGTCCGAGAGGATTGCCACGCCGCTGCCATTGGCGACCATGCTGCGCACCGCTTCGACTGAACTGGTGCGTACCCGCACGTTTGGCTGCTGATGCGCATGTTCCCAGTAACGCATGGCGCTTTGTTCGGCTTCGTCGACGGTCAGCAGGATGTAGGGTTCTTTCGCGACGTCGGCGAGGCTGACCGCCGAGCGTTGGCACAACGGATGGTGGCTGGGCAGCCACAACCGGCGCTCGGAGTTGAAAAGAATCTCCGAGACGATGTCCGGGTGGGTGAGGTTCGCGGTGAGCACCACGGCCATGTCGAATCGACCTTCCAGCAGACCCTGCTCGATGGCCGTCCGTTCCTGTTCGTGGACCTCGATGGCCACGTCCGGATGCCAGTGTTCAAGCCGTTGCAGGTGGTGCGGCAGGAAGTAACCGATCACCGTGTAGCTCGCCGCCAAGCGCAATACACCACTGGCGCGGATGTCCGGCAACGGGCTGTTCAACGCGTCATCGACGCTGCGCAAGATCACGTAGGCCCGATTCAAAAAGTGCCGCCCGGCGTCGGTCAGGCTCATGCCCTGGGCCGAACGCTGGAACAACAGCGTGCCGAGGATGCTTTCCAGTTCCTTGATCGCCGTGGTCACCGCCGACTGGGAAATATTCAAATGAATCGCGGCTTGAGAGATTTGCCCGATCTCGGCGGTGGCGACGAAATAACGAACTTGGCGCAAGGTCAGGGACATGAGCACTCCGGGTGACGAGGTATCTGTTTTTCAGAAGATAACCCCTCTGATAATAGATCTTCCCAAGGGGTTAACAGGAATCTAACGTGGCCTGCATGAAGTCACAAGCGTCGGGAGCACGCGTCATGCAGGCAGTAGATTTCAACTCGGACATGGGCGAAGGCTTTGGCCCCTGGACCATCGGCGATGGCGTCGACAATGAGCTGATGGGCTTTATCAGTTCGGCCAACATCGCCACCGGTTTTCATGCCGGCGACCCCGGCACCATGCGTCGCACCGTCGAGCAGGCCAAGTGCCTGGGCGTGGCCATCGGCGCGCATCCGGGGTTTCGCGACCTGGTGGGTTTTGGTCGTCGGCACATCAATGCACCGGCCCAGGAACTGGTCGACGACATGCTCTATCAGTTGGGCGCCTTGCGTGAAATCGCCCGGGTTCAGGGCGTGGCCCTGCAACACATCAAACCCCACGGCGCGCTCTACATGCACCTGGCCCGAGACGAAGAGGCCGCCCGTTTGCTGATAGAGAACCTCCAACGTCTGGAACCGGCGTTGCTGCTGTATTGCATGCCCGGTTCGGTGATCTGGCGGGTTGCCAAGGAACTCGGCCAACCGGTGATCCGCGAGTTCTACGCCGACCGCGAATACGACCTCAGCGGCTCCATCGTCTTCACCCGCAACGTGCGCGCTTACGACCCGGCCCACGTCGCCGAGCGCGTGCTGCGTGCTTGCCAACAAGGCGTGGTGCGCACCATTGAGGGCGAAGACCTGGCGATTGAATTCGACTCCATCTGTTTGCACAGCGACACGCCGGGAGCCCTGGCGTTGGTCGAAGCCACACGTCATGCCCTGGATGGCGCGGGCATAGAGGTCCGAGCACCGCGCTGAGACCCAACGAAAACACTTGGCACACAGATGCCAGGGTTTGCCCACCGATTCACTTTTTGCCTGCCTTTCTACAACTATTCCAAGAGGAACAGACATGGCCGAACACACTGTAATCACCCCGTTGCCGGGGACTTTCTATCGCAAAGCTAGCCCGGAATCGGCGAACTTCGTCGAAGTCGGCGCGCAGGTCAGCGCCGACACGGTGATTGGCTTGATCGAGGTCATGAAGCAGTTCTCCGAACTGACCGCCGGTACGGCCGGTCGTCTCAGTGCTTTTTTGGTAGAAGACGGTGATCCGGTGGAGCCGGGTCAAGTCGTTGCAACACTCGACGACGAGTGAGGGCGCGATCATGACCCACGCCATTCGTAAATTGCTGATCGCCAACCGTGGCGAGATCGCCGTGCGGATTATCCGCGCGGCCAAGGAACTGGGCATTCCCACCGTTGCCGCGTGCAGCGAGGCGGACGTCGATTCCCAGGCTGCGCGCATGGCCGATGAGGTGCACATTCTCGGCCCGGCCCGTGCCGACAAAAGTTACCTGAACGTCGAAGCGTTGCTCGGCGCCTTGAACACCACGGGCGCCAACGCCGTGCATCCCGGTTACGGCTTTCTGTCGGAGAACGCCGATTTCGCCGAAGCCGTGGTGGCGGCCGGCGCCATTTTCGTCGGCCCCAGCGCGCAGACGATCCGGCGCATGGGCGATAAAGCCGAGGCGCGGCGCACGGCGCAAGCCGCTGGCGTGCCGGTGGTGCCGGGTTCGCCGGGCGAACTGTTCGACGTTGAGTCGGCGCTCGAGGCGGCCCAATCCGTTGGCTTCCCGCTGTTGATCAAAGCGTCGGCCGGTGGCGGCGGGCGCGGTATTCGGCTGGCGGAAAACGTCGAGCAACTGAGCGCCGAATTCCCCCGTTCCCAGCGCGAAGCCCAAGCGGCGTTTGGCAATGGCGCGGTGTACCTGGAGCGGTTTATCAGCCGTGCCCGGCATATTGAAGTGCAGGTGCTGGGCGACGGCCAGCACGCCGTGCATTTGTTTGAGCGCGAGTGTTCGCTGCAACGGCGCCGGCAGAAAATCTTCGAAGAAGCGCCGTCGCCAGTCCTCAGCCAGCAGCAACGGGAAACGCTGTGCGCCAGCGCCGTGCGCCTCACCGAATCCCTGGGCTACAAGGGCGCCGGCACCCTGGAATACCTGTATGACGAGGCTACCGGTGAGTTCTTCTTTATCGAGATGAACACGCGGATTCAGGTGGAGCACCCGGTCAGCGAACTGATCACGGGCATCGACCTGGTCCAGGCCATGTTGCGCATCGCAGGCGGCGAGCCGCTGGGCTTCAAGCAAAGCGACATCCGCCTCAACGGCGCGGCCCTGCAAATGCGCCTGAACGCTGAAGACCCGACGCGCGAGTTCTTCCCGAGTCCAGGCCTGGTCGAGGAACTGATCTGGCCGAACGGCGAGGGCATTCGCGTTGATACGCATCTCTATCAAGGCTACCGCGTGCCGCCGTACTATGACTCGCTGCTGGCCAAACTGATTGTTCACGGTGCGGATCGCGCCGAAGCCCTGGCCCGAGCGCGAATGGCGGTGGCGCACACCACACTCACCGGCATGGCCAACACCTTGGCACTGCACGGTGAATTGCTGGAACAACCTTGGCTGCACAGCGCCGACTTTCACACAGGCACCCTGGAAACCTGGCTGGCCGAGCGCCGCAGCGGAGGTGAAGCATGAGTACTCCCATCCGCTACAGTTTTGGCGCCGATGAGCATTTGTTTGCCGAAGTCAGCGACAGCATGTCCCTGGACGCGTTCTTCAAAGGCCTGGCCGTCACCCGCGCCGTGGAACGCCTGGCGCTGGATGGCGTGCTCGATATCTGCCTGGCTAACGCGTCATTCCAGATTCGTTTCGACCCGGATCGCATCGCCCCTTACACCTTGCTCGACGCGGTAAAAATCGCCGAGGCCGGCGCCGTTGCCGAGCGGACGTTACAGACGCGGATTATCGAGATTCCGGTGCTCTACAAGGATCCCTGGACCCACGAAACCCTGATGCGTTTTCGCGACCGCCATCAAGACCCGAGCGCCACGGACCTGGAATACGCCGCACGGATCAACGGTCTGGCCGACGTCGATGCGTTCATCGCGGCCCACAGTGGCGCGCCGTGGTTTGTCTCGATGGTCGGCTTTGTTGCCGGGCTGCCGTTCATGTTCCAGATGGTCGAGCGCGAGCGTCAGTTGCAGGTGCCCAAGTACCTGCGCCCGCGCACCGACACACCGAAATTGACCCTGGGTCACGGCGGTTGCTTTGGTTGCATTTACTCAGTGCGTGGTGCCGGCGGTTATCAGATGTTTGGCGTCACGCCCGCGCCGATCTACGACCCGCAACAGAACCTTGCGTACCTGAAAGAACACATGGTGTTTTTCCGCCCGGGCGACATCGTGCAGTTCAAACCGATGGACCGTGAAGCCTACGACCACGCGGTGGCCGAAGTGGAAGCCGGTCGCTTTGATCTGCGGATTCGGCCGGTGGAGTTTTCGCTGGACGCGTTCCTGGCCGATCCCGTTGGCTATCCCAAGTCGTTGCAGGAGGTGTTGGCATGATCAAGGTCCTCAAACCCGGCCTCGCCACTTCAGTACAAGACCTGGGCCGCGAAGGGTATTACCACTTGGGCATTCCACCGTCCGGCGCGCTTGATCAATACGCCTTGAGCGCGGCCAATCAATTGGTTGGCAACTCGGCGGGTTCGGCGGCGCTGGAATGCACGCTGCTCGGGCCTGAGTTGGAATTTCAGCAGGATGCATTGGTGGCGGTCAGCGGCGCGCACATGACGCCACGGGTCGATGGCGTGGAAATGCACCACGACACGGCGTTCACCGTGAAGGCCGGGCAAGTGCTGCGCTTTGACTTTCCCAAGGCGGGTGCCCGCACTTATGTGGCGGTGGCCGGCGGCATTGATGTGCCGGTGGTGCTCGGCAGTCGCTCCACCTATGCGCTGGGCGCGCTCGGAGGTTTTCAGGGGCGACGCCTGATGGCCGGCGACGAATTACCGGTGGGCATCGCCAGTGGCAAGAGTCACGCCGGGGCCAGTTTGCCCATGGCGTTACGGCAATCCTTGGGTGGCGAAATCACCCTGCGGGTGGTGCCCGGTCTGTACTACCACCGCTTGACCGAATCGGCGGCAGCGTGTTTTTTCGCCGAGCCATGGACAGTCGGTTCGGAAGCCGACCGCATCGGCTATCGCTTCAAGGGCGGCAGCGCGCTGAGCTTTCAGCCCCGGGAGCAGCCGTTCGGCGCCGGTTCCGATCCGTCGAACATCGTCGACAGTTGCTACCCGATCGGCTCGATCCAGGTGCCCGCCGGGCTCGAACCCATCGTGCTGCACCGGGATGCGGTGTCCGGTGGCGGCTACGCGATGATTGGCACGGTGATCAGCGCCGACCTCGATTTGATCGGCCAGATGCAACCCAACCAGAAGGCCCGCTTTGTCGCGGTAACCCTCGAAGAGGCGCTGGACGCGCGACGTTCCTATAAGAAAAAACTCAGTTGCCTGAGCAAGCTGTTCCCTTCCTGATTCTGCCCGCCGTCTAGCGCGGGCCATGCCAAACGGTACGCCAACGCCGCACTTCGGTGCGGTGACGGCTGCCCGCGCTTCAACCTTTGACTGGTTTTGGAGTTCACGCATATGGCTGCTTTATCGCAATCGAGTCAAACCGGGCAAGATCCGGCGCATCACCCTGTTCCCACCGAAGCGCGCATGGGTCGACTGTCCCTGACCATGGCCTGGTGGGCGGTGTGCAGTGCGATGTTTTACATCGTGGTGGGGGCTTCATTGGCGTTGTCGTTCGGTGCACGCAATGCGCTGATCGGCATGGTCCTGTCGGTGATTTGTTATGGACTGGTCAACAGCGTGCTCAGCCGCTTTGCGATTCGCAGCGGTTTGTCGGTGGCGTTGTTTTCACGGCTGTTGTTCGGCAGTACCGGGGCGTGCCTGGCGACGTTGATCTTCTTTTCGACCGCGATCTATTACGCGGTGTTCGAAGGTTCGGTGATCGCCGTCGCGCTCAATCACCTGTACCCGGAACTGGTCTATCCGCTGGCGGCATTGGCGGTGGTGCTCTACAGCGTGCCGATGATCCTGGGCAGCGTGCAGCACTGGCTGGACAAGCTCAACGGCGTGCTGCTGCCGGTGTACCTCGGTGGTTTGCTGGTGGCGGTGGGGCTATCGATCAGCCGATATGGCTACCAGCCGCAATGGCTGGATTTCGGCCCGGCAACGCCTGCTGCATTCGGCTGGTGGGACTGTTTTGTCGCCTACATGGGCGTCTGGGTGTTGATGCTGTTCACCTTCGACTATGCGCGTTTCGGCAAGCCTGAAGACGCCGAGTACCACGGTTGCTGGAACTTCGGCATGCCGTTCTACGCGGTGACGTTTCTGCTCAACGGCGCGGCGGGCATTTACCTGGTCAGCAGCATTCCCCACGAAGGCGCGCTGAACGAAGTCTCGGTGGTGATGGCGATTTTGCAGTTGATGGGCCTGTGGGGATTGTTGTTTGTCTGGGCCACGCAAACCCGGATCAACACCGCCAACTATTACTTGGCGACCCTGAACATGCAGGCGTTCTTTGGTCGATTTGGCCTTCGCGGTTCGTACCTGATGTGGGCAGTGGCGGTGGGGGTGATCGTCTACGGCTTGATGCTCGCGGACGTGTTTGCCTACATCCTCAAGGCGTTGGCCTATCAGGGGATTTTCGTGGTGGCCTGGGTGGGTGTGGCCTTGGCGCAGATTGTCTACGGACGCAGTGACGTGGCAGCGCTCGAACGGGTGGTCGCGTTTAACCCGGTGGGCCTGACGGCCTGGTTTGGCGCCACTGCATTGGGTCTTGCGTTGATGTTTTCCGGCGGCGGCCTGAGCAGCTTTTCCGCGCCCTCTACCGTGATAGTTGCATTTGCCTTGCAAGCAGGCTTATCCCATCGAAGCCGGTTGCGGTTACAGTTGGCAGAGTAGCGTTTTGCAGTCACTCATCCCGTACCCGCCTGCTCTAACAAGGTAGAGCGGGTAATGGGACGCTCATTGCGCATTTGCTGAGACCTGAGTAAAAGCTTCTGGAAAGGACATCCCAGCATCGAGACCCTAGGCGTGCTGGACGAGATCTATGGGTACACCCCGCTGACTACGCCACTGGAAATACGTCGCTATGTTGATACGCATCCAAAGATCTTGATGTTTCGTAGCAAGCCAGAACTGCAGGGCTTGAGCAGGCATCAGCTACCAGTCAATGATTTGGAGCCCTATCCGCTCCCATGATTCGTGCGGTGTCCTTTGCCGGCGGCAAGCCGAACAGGCGCACGTAATCCCGACTGAATTGAGCTTTCTCGGTCTGCTTTCGGCCCAGAGTGTGTAAAAACGCTCATGGGCTTGGGATTCCTCGATCCTCGACGTTCGTTGACGGGGCTATCCCTCGGTCGATGCCATGGATTGCATCGGTAGCGTCCTGGAGCACGTCAATGCTGTTTTTCCAGCCTCTGGGATGGGCCAAAATCAGGCTTTTCAGGTCGTCAACGCTTTCATCAAACCGTTGGCACCGATGATTTTCATAACCCGTTTAAAATTGTAGGCGAGCACATTCAAGCTTATCTCCGCACGCACCCCGGCCATTGTTCGAGCGTCCCGAAAGGATGCTCAACCGTCCGTTCTCGCACTCGCATCATCTCCGGTGCTTTGCTCAGCCGAAGCCGCATTTCTTCCAATAGGGCTTCATCTTCCCAGCGCCGGACTCACCGCTCCGTGCTCGGCGTACATTGCGATTTCGAGCAAAACGGGGACGGATCTATTTTCAATTAAATAAATCAGTCCCCCTTTTTTCTGTGCTGGCTCAGGACCCACTCCGCATTAGCCTGACTGGACTTCACCACCCCGGAATGCACCGCAAATCATGGCTTGAGCTTCAAGTGCGCATTGACTTTCCCGCTTTTGGGATCAACAAACCAGTACTCATTGTCAACCACCTTTACCTGGCTGCATTCCTTTGGATAGTCCTTCGGTATGACGCAAACGACACCCTCGTTGAGAGTCCAGTGTTCTCTCTCGGGCGTGTTAGGCGCCATCTCGAACACGTCTACTCCATCGGGAGAAAAGCTGATCGAATACGGATCACCGCCTTCCACCCCTCAAGCAGTGGGACTTTCGGCGAAAAGATCCGATCGAATCGAATCATTTTTTAATCGGGGCATTCCAGCATTCGGGGTTAAGTGCGCACACGTTGTATTGACGATCCATCAACGCCATGCGGTGAGTTGGGCATCAGTGGCGCGGGCTTTTTTCATTCAGGGCATTTAGTGACGTGGCCACGGCTTGAATTGCGCCATCTTCGACTCGGCTCAAGACGTACCATTCTCGCCTTATCAGCCTTCCCCTGTTACCGGAGTTACAAGCCCGACGCCCCTACGCCGCCTGCCGCCGCATGGTCAGGATAGCAGCACCAAAACCGATAAATGTCGACCCCACCACCCGGCTGACCCAACGGGATAGCGCAGGCCGGGTTAGCACACCCTTGGCCCGCGAGGCGAGCGCGGCATAGAGGCTCAGGGACGACACCGACAATGCCATGAAGATCGAGGTGAGGATCAGAAATTGCGGTAGCAATGCCGCACTCTGATCGATGAACTGCGGGAACAACGCGGTGAAAAACATCGTCGCCTTGGGGTTGGTCACCGCCGTCAGGAAGGCCGCTTTGTACAGTTTGGAACGAGTCGGCCGGCTTTCCTTCAAGTCGTCCTGAATCCCGTCCGGGAGCATCGGGCCCTTTTTGAACAATTGTCTGATGCCCAGATAGAACAAATAACCGGCACCGATGAACTTCACCGCGTTGAACAGCCATTCGGAACTGGCAAGCAGCGCCCCCAGCCCCAGCATGGCAGCGGACGACAGGCAGAACAGGCCACTGGCGTTGCCGAGCGATGACCATATGGCGCTGCGCTGCCCATGGGCCAGGCTATTGTTGATCGCCATCAAGGTCGCAGGCCCTGGGCTGGCAATGGCAATCGCGGCGACCAATGTAAACGTCAGAATCGAGTGAGAATCCATTTTCAAAGCTCGTGGTGGTGGGGCCTGGCATGTTACAGGAACGAACGGGGCAACGAGTTAAGTGGTGCTCGGTTTCCCAGACGGTAATTGGATTGAAAGCGTTCCGTGCCCACCGACAGCAACCGACCCCAAGCGGGCCTTCTCTATTACCTCGGAAGCAACCATTAACCACTTAAAATTGCTGGACAAAGAGGGTAGTCAACGGCGTTGTTGTTTTTTCAGCAGGTTCAAGTTATGTGTTGAAGCACAAAGTCTCTCACCAAAAGGAAATGGTTGAATGCATGAACCCATTGCGGAGCGCGAAAAGATCTGGACCGCATTCCTTGAGCGCTGGCCGCTCGAATCCTTGCCAACCATGACGCTGAATCAATACAGCCAGGCAGGCACAGATGACTACTTCTGCCGCTGGCTGGAAAAGCACACCGAATCTTTGGGCTCGATCTGGGGTGGTTCATCTTTCAAGTTTGGTGTGTTCTCACGCTTGGACAAAGAGGAAAAGCGCAGCCCGCACCATAGCTTTACCAAAGACCATGCTTGGCTGAACAAATACGGCGACAGTGCGCACGAAGCTTTTGCTCTCGTGCGCGGGTTGATTGTCACCGTAGCAAACGCCGCCCGCGAGGGTGATCTGGATGTAATCGAGACGGTCGATCTCGGACCGGTGTTCAAATGGAAAATCGCCTTCCTTTACCAAGACCGAGAGCGTCCCCAAATCCTTGGCATCTTCGCCGCAAGAGACCTACGTGCCGCTCTTGGTGAGAAGGCCAGCTACAAGGAAAACCTTGCAGCTCTACACCAGCAGTTGATAGCCAATCGTAACGATGAGAGCCTGTTTGCCTACTCCGATCGCCTCTGGGATAAGGCGCAGCGCTGGCTACATGAGCAAAGTCTGCCTGAACAAGCGTTGGGCTTTCTCAACAGCCAGCCTGACCGGTTTGAAGCGATCAACACGACTCAAAAAATAGCGGGCTTTACCTTGGGCAATGGTAGGCCGTTAGCATTGGTGCGGGAGAAGAAAGAGCTTTGCGCATTCGTCTCACCAGGGGCTTGGCAGCAAGTAGTTACGCCCTTTTCTACAGAGCCTTATCCCCGCGAACGTACCCGCCACTCCGGCTTGGCCACCTGTGCACCACCGCTTGTGCAAGGATCTGAAGCTCTTTTGGTTACGTTCAAAAATCTTCGCGACCTTGAAGCGTTCTGCGAAGCCTATGAATTGGACGACGCTGCTACAGAACCCCGACCCCCCTTCACAGAAGAGCTCAATGTAACCATGCCCACACCTCTGAACCAGATCTTGTTCGGCCCACCTGGTACTGGCAAAACCTACGCCACCATCGAAGCAACTCTGGAAATTCTCGATCCGGATTTCCTTCGTGGCGCAGTAGGTGATCGAGCGAAACTGAAGGCGCGTTTCGATGAATTCTCCAACGAGGAAAGAGTTCGCTTCGTGACCTTTCACCAAAGCTTCAGCTACGAAGACTTTGTGGAGGGTATACGCGCGTTGCCGGTCGAAGGTGACGATCAAGCGGCCGGTGGCATTCGCTATGACGTTGAGCCCGGCATCTTTCGCAAGCTGTGCGAGGATGCCGTCCGCGACAAAGCCTATGAACACAAGGTGGGTGTCCGCGAGCATGCACGGGTGTGGAAAATATCCATTGATGACGCGGGACCAAGCGAGACGCGAAACTACTGCTTTGAACACGGTGAAGCGCGAATCGGCTGGAATAAAGTCGGAGATATTCGTAACGCCAATCTGGCCGACCCCGCTCACAAACTCGGCACCAACGATCAAAGCTCTTTGAATATGTTCGGCAACGAAATCCTGCCGGGCGATATTTTGTTGTGCCTCAAGAGCAAGACGTCCATTTGCGGCGTGGGTGTGGTAACCGGTGAGTACCGCCTCGATGAACACCAGGAGCCTCATCTGCGCGAGGACTTCGTACACGTATTACCGGTGCGCTGGCTGGCCAAGCACATTAACTTCGATATTCTCGCCCTGAATGGTGATACCAGCCTGACCCAGAAAACGGTCTATCCCTTGGCTCGTATCAAATGGCCTGCGTTGCAACAGGCACTGCAGGAAGCAGGTATTGTCCTCGAAGCAGCTCCTTTAACTGCGACTGCGGCGACCGCACATCAACCTCATGTGCTGATAATCGATGAAATCAACCGTGGCAATATTTCCCGGATCTTTGGTGAACTGATCACTCTGCTGGAGCCCTCGAAGCGCGCCGGTGCCGAGGAGGCTTTGCATGTGCAGCTACCCTACTCCAAGGCTCAATTCAGCGTGCCATCCAATGTGTACCTGATCGGCACCATGAACACCGCCGACCGTTCGTTGGCAGGGCTGGATATCGCACTGCGGCGACGGTTCAGCTTTAAGGAGATGCCCCCCCAACCAGCTCTACTGCGCAACGTAACGGTAAGTGGTATCAACATCGCGGACCTGCTTTCTGTGATGAACGAGCGGATTGAGGTGCTTCTCGATCGTGACCATTGCCTCGGCCACGCCTACTTCATGCCCTTGATACTAGAACCGACCATGGAGCGTCTGGCCTCGATTTTCCGCAATCAGGTACTGCCGCTGTTGCAGGAGTATTTCTTTGAGGATTGGCAGCGTATTCAATGGGTCCTCAATGATCACCGTAAAGTGGACCGTGCAGACCACTTCGTTTACCAGTCAAAGGCAGACTTCAGTGTGTTGTTCGGCGACAAAGTACCCGTTTCCACCCATAACATGCCTTGGCGAATCAATCAGCAGGCGTTCAATCGAACGTCTGCGTATCGGAGTTTGATCGCTGCTGTGCACGAACAGACCATACCCGCGTCCGAGCTGGACGCGGTCAACCTGTGAGCAGCGTAACGGTTCGTGAGCACGCGCTACTTACCACCGAACCTATAAGGTCCACACTGGACCGTGCGCAGGTATCCATCAGTGCATTCGACTGGCTATGTGAACTGAGCGCCTCCTTTAAGACAAATGGTGCGCCGCTGGTTCAACGCAACGGCCAGCGGTCGCTGAAGCTGGACAATTACGTCGGCATTGTTGAAACGCCTTGCGGCACAAGGCTGGAAATCCTTCCCAAGCATAGGCACCAAAACGATTGCTTGAAAGAAAGCCGGGCGCTTTTGCAGAAAATGATTCAGGTTGCGTTGGACTTGCCTGTACGCCAGGCAAGCACGGCGAGTCTTGAACTATTCGACACACCTTTACCTGAATGGTTAATGCGTCACTTCCTTCAGGCGCTGGATCATCTTGTCAAACGCGGCATGCGCTTCGACTATCGCAACATCGAAGAACAGCAGCAGTTCCTGCGTGGGCAGCTCAATGTGGTGGCGCAGATGCGCCAACCGCCCGGGCGTGAACACCTGTTCCAAATTCGCTACGACGTTTTCCAACCTGACGGTCCGGAGAACCGTCTGCTGCGTAAGGCTCTGGAACGGGTGTGCGAATTCACGCGAGATCCTGACAATTGGCGACTGGCCCATGAGTTGCGTCACCTACTGCATGAAGTGACTCCCAGCCGCAGTATCAGCCAGGACCTCAAACGGTGGCGCACCGACCGGCTGATGGCGCACTACCAGCCGATAAAACCCTGGTGCGAACTGATCCTGGGTGAACAGTCGCCACTGGCTGTGAGTGGTGACTGGCACGGTATCAGCCTGCTGTTCCCCATGGAGAAGCTATTCGAACGCTACGTCGAGGCGATGCTGCGTCGAAATTTACCCTCAGCCGTCACGCTATCGGCTCAGCCATCCAGATATTCGCTATGCAAACATCAAGGCAAACCTCTATTTCAACTCAGGCCGGACTTCTTGCTCAAGCATGCAGCCAGCACTTGGATTCTGGACGCAAAGTGGAAGCTGCTCGACGGCGCAGACCCGGACGATAAGTATGGCCTGAAACAAAGCGACTTCTACCAGATGTTCGCCTACGGCCAACGCTACTTGGAAGGTATAGGAGACATGGTGCTGATTTACCCGAAGCACGATCGCTTTGCCGAGGCCTTGGAGCCCTTCGCCTTCACTAAAGATTTGCGTTTATGGGTATTGCCCTTCGACTTGGCCGCCGGCGAACTCGTAGACGGTGCGAAGATAGGCTTACCCTTGGAAGGGCTGGAGTTGCAACAAACGCCCAGCGTAACGCGATTGAATCGACCCTGATTAAGTAGACACTCTGGGGGGGCCAGAAGCCGACATTTAGAACCCAGAAAACAGATCCGTCCCCTTTCTCCGCAGACTGAAACAGCACGGCGTTCCCAAGCCTACTGGCGCCGGGCAAGACAGGATTGATTGAAGCTCAGTGTGATGACACGAAGGGCGACGGGATTGTCGGTGCCGGCAACGCATAAGTCTGTTTCATCCACGCCACTTCCGCTATGGGTGTGCGGCCGAAGAGGCGCTTGAAGTCGCGGCTAAATTGCGAAGCACTTTCATAGCCCACCAGAAATGCCGATTTGGCCGCTGTCAGGTCGTTACGCAGCATCAGTAATCGCGCTTGATGCAACCGCGTCGACTTGAGGTACTGCATAGGCGAGGAATCGGTCACCTTGCGAAAATGCAGATGAAAGTTAGGCACGCTCATCTGCGCTTCCTGGGCCAGGGCTTCTACATCCAGATGCTCGTGGTAACAGCGGTGGATTTTGTGAATGGCACGCGTCACCTTGCCGAACTGACCCTGCTGGGCGATGGCCGCGCGCAGGGTGCCGCCTTGTTCGCCGGTAAGGACGCGGTAGTAGAGTTCACGCAGCATCGCCGGGCCGAGGATTTGTGCGTCGGTGCGGTCGCCCATGACTTCCAGAAAATGCAGGGTCGACTGACGTAGCGGTTCATCCATGGGTGAGGCGTACATGCCCATAGGCTGAGCCACGCTGATGTTCCATACCTCATCGACCTGCTGAATCAGCTCGCCGGCCAGCGCGAAATCCAGACGCAGGTACACCGCCAGCATTGGCTGCGCCTCGCTAGCGTCGGTCTCCATTGTAAAAGGCACTGGCACCGACACCACCAGATAATGCTGGGCGTCATAGACGTAAACTTCATCACCCAGATAGCCGCGTTTCTGCCCCTGACAGAGAATGACGATGCCCGGTTCATACAAAACCGGCGTGCGCGTCAGCGGCCGGTTGGAACGCAGAAAACGCACATCATCCAGCGGACTCAGGTTGTAACCCTCCAGCGGTGCAAGCTGGCCCATCAACTGCACCATACGCGCTGTGCTCGGGTCCTTGGGTTTCGGCATCGACTGCACGTTCTCCACTTTTATGCTCAGCCATCGGTAGAACAGCTAAGCGCCTCCCATTGCTCAATACTCTCCGCCGTCCGCTGCAGTTTGTCACGCACCAGCGCCACGGCATCGCTGCCCAACAGCAGGTGAGCCGGCGGGTTGGGGCTGGCGATAATCGTCAGCATCGCGCGTGCGGCTTTCTGCGGATCGCCCAGTTGATGGCCGCTTTTTTCCTCACGGGCTTTTCGCACCGGGTCGAAAGTCGCATCGTAGTCACTGATGCTGCGCGGCGTACGTTGCATCGAACGGCCTGCCCAGTCCGTTCGGAACGACCCCGGCGCCACGGCCGTGACAAAAATATTGAAGGGTGCAAGCTCCTTGCTCAACGTGTCAGAGATGCCCTCCAGCGCAAATTTGCTGGCGCAGTAATAAGCAATGCCCGGCATGGTGATATAGCCGCCCATGGACGTGATATTGAGGATATGCCCCGCCCGCCGCTGGCGAAAATACTGCACAAACGCCTTGGCCATCGCCACCGCGCCGAATACATTGACGTCGAACTGGCGGCGCATTTGCGCTAACGGCGACTCCTCGAAAATCCCCTCGTGGCCATAACCTGCGTTGTTAACCAGCACATCCACCGGTCCATACTGGTCCTCAACAACGGCGACCACGGCGTCGATGGCATCAAAGTGGGTAACGTCCAGCACCACACCATGGGCCCGCTCAGGCGAGAGCGCCTGGAAGGTTGCCAGAGAGGATTCACTGCGAACAGTGCCGATCACTCGATGGCCCTGGGCGAGAGCTTCCTTAGCCAGGGCCTGGCCAAAGCCGCTACTGACACCGGTGATAAAAATGGTTTTTTCTGCACCCATGGGACGCACTCCTGAAGACATAAGGTGAGGCCATGCTAGGGCGCAGAGAGGTAGGGGACTATGCCGGATTGGATTTTAGTATTGCCTGATGCTATCGGAGTGCTCGGTGAGCAACCTGAAATCCGGTGGCAAGAAACGAGACCAAAAGGACGAAAGGGGACGGATTTATTTACGCTGCTCTAACGTCGGCTTCGGGTCGATTGTGTTGAAAAAGTCGGCTTCGGTTTCCACGGTAGAAAAGTTCGCGCCCGTAGAACCCAGAAAACAGATCCGTCCCCATTTCTCCGTCCCCATTTCTCTCCGCGCCGGGTTAAAGCTACCGCCAGTTCTGCCGATAACCCAAACCGTGGATTTGCGTACCGCCGGTACGACTGTGATGACTGACCCTGCGACCCAAGTGCTCCACTGCCCGGCCGCGTCATTTAAGGAAAAGTGATTGTGATCATTGGTATCGACCTGGGCACCACCAACAGCCTCGTGGCGGCCTGGGACGGCGAACGTGCCCGGATACTCCCCAATGCCCTGGGTAACCTGCTCACGCCTAGCGTCGTTGGCCTCGACGACGATGGCCAACTGGTCGTCGGGGATATCGCCCGCGAGCGCTTGCACACCCACCCGCACCTCACCGCGTCGCTGTTCAAACGCTACATGGGCAGCGCCCGTGAAACGCTGCTCGGCGCACGCGCCTACCGCGCCGAAGAACTCTCGGGGATGCTGCTGCGTAGTCTCAAGGCCGACGCCGAACGCGCCTTGGGCGAGCCTGTTCACGAAGCGGTGATCAGCGTGCCGGCGTACTTCAGCGATGCTCAGCGCAAGGCGACACGCATTGCTGGCGAACTGGCGGGGCTGAAAATTGAAAAACTGATCAACGAACCGACCGCCGCAGCCTTGGCCTACGGCCTTCAGCAGCGAAATGAAGCGACCTTTCTGGTGTTCGATCTCGGCGGTGGCACCTTTGACGTGTCGATTCTGGAACTGTTCGAGGGCGTCATGGAAGTGCGCGCCAGTGCGGGAGACAACTTTCTCGGCGGTGAAGACTTCGATGACCTGCTCGTGGAGCATTTCATCGCTAAAATCGGCGCCGCCGACCTGCCCGACACCACTCAGCCTGCCATGGCACAGCGGTTGCGGCGTGAAGCGCAACGGGTTCGGCATGCCTTGGGGCAGGCGCAGACCGCACGTTTTAGCCTTCGCGAGCAAACGCGTGAGTGGAGCCTTGAACTGACTCAAGGCGAGCTTGCAGACATCGTTCGCCCCTTGCTGGACCGCTTGCGCGCGCCGATCGAACGCGCGATGCGTGACGCCCGGATCAAGGTCGCGGACCTGAACGAAATACTGCTGGTGGGCGGCACGACACGCATGCCGCTGGTGCGCAAGCTGGTGGCGTCCCTGTTCGGGCGAATCCCGGCGATGCAGCTCAACCCGGACGAAGTGGTCGCGCAAGGGGCGGCCATTCAGGCGGCACTTCAGGCTCGCCATGCCTCCCTTGAAGAAGTGGTGCTTACCGATGTCTGCCCCTACACCTTGGGTATCGAGACGGCGGTACGACAAGGTGGCGGTTTCCAAAGCGGTCATTACTTGCCGATCATCGAGCGCAACACCGTGGTGCCGGTCAGCCGTTCCCGTACCGTGTCCACCCTCAGTGACAACCAGAAAGTGGTCACTCTGGGGATCTATCAGGGCGAAAGCCGGATGGTGAGTAACAACATTTTCCTGGGTGAGCTGGAAATCCCGGTGCCGCCGCGCAAGGCCGGTGAAGTCAGCCTGGATGTGCGCTTCACCTACGACAACAACGGCTTGCTCGAAGCTCAGGTGCACTTACCCATCAACGGCGAAACCCGCCGGCTAGTGATCGAGAACAACCCTGGCGTCCTCCCTCCAGAAGAAATCGCCCGGCGGCTGGCCGCCCTCGAAGCGCTGAAGGTGCACCCCCGCGATCAGCAGATCAATACCTTGCTGTTGGCTCGGCTGGACCGTTTGTACCAGGAAAGCCTCGGTGATGGCCGGGAGCATATCGCCGGGCTGGCGAACTATTTCCAGCAGATGCTCGACACCCAGGACGAACACCGGATACGCGCCGCCCACAGCGAGATCACTCAGCGCCTTGCTCATTTCGAACGGGAGGTTTAAGCCGCCATGAGCCACTGGCAATTGCTCGACCTTACCCCGGACGCGGACGAACGCAGCATCAAGCGCGCCTATGCGCGGCTGTTGAAAAATCACCGCCCGGACGAAAATCCCGATGCGTTTCAGCGCCTGCGTGAAGCCTATGAAACCGCGCTGGCCGAGGCTCGCTGGCGCGCGCAGGTTGATGAGGAGGTGGTTGATGCCCCGTTAGCCGTCAGCGCACCCACCGCGGATCACTCGCCACTGGTCAGCCCCTTGGAGCGTGTCGACACTCCGCTCGCCGTCAGCCCTCCAGAACCGTCCCTGGAGCAAATGAAGCAGTGGTTGGCCGAGGGTAAAGAGCGTCAGGTCATGGACGCTTTGCGCCACTGGCTTGCCAGCGACTGGCTACTGCCTTTCGAGCAGCGCGAGCAGTTTGAGCAGAGCGTATTGGATTGGCTCGAATCGGCTGCGCAATGGTCGCCGGCCTTTTTCGATCGCGTCTGCCAGGCCATGGGGTGGGACGAAGCCCAGGGTGATTTACCCTGCGATTACTGGCGCTGGGAGCGCCTGACCCGGCGATGCGAAATGCAGGTCATGGAAGAATCCCTGCGCAGAGACCTGGCCAGATTCGACGCCGAAAAAATTCACGGGCAGGCCGCTGCCTTGCTGCTCAAACCCATGAGTGACAGCCGCCGTCGTGGATTGGCCGATGACTTCACCAGCCTCGACTGGCAACGGTTTGCGCAGATTGCGCAATCCATCGACGACCAGTACCCCGAGTTGCCTCAACGTCTCGGGTTAAAACCCCTGGACAACTGGCGGGACTGGTTGCCGCCCGAAAGCTTTCGAGGGGTGTACCTTTTCCTGTGGCTCGCGTTGTCGGTCGTGCTGATGCCTTCGCTGTTTGCCGACCCTGCAAAAAGGGATGGGCTGGCCGGCCTGTTTGTCACGCCGCTGTTCATACCGGTAGTGATTTGGTTGGGGATGAAGGCCTACCAGATCTGGTCCCGGGTGGCGGTGTCGGTGGGGGCGCTGGATGTGCAGCTCAGCCGTGGGATACTCCCGCGCGGTTGGTATCGGCAAGGCGCCGGGCTCCTGATACTCCGCCACCTACTCCCCAGTGCCGTGCCCGCAGCCCTGTCAAGTTTGTGGTCCGGTCATGTGCCATGGATGCAGTGGGTCAGTCCGGTGGTGGTGTTTCTGGGCACGCTTTATTTCACGAATATGGCGCTCTGCGGCGGGAAGGTCTCGATCTGGGCTCGGGCATTACAAACGATCAGGCACAAGGTGGGGAGGCTGATTTCGCAGGTGTTGCAGCGCGAAAGCATGCTGGTTGTCATTGCCATCCTGGTGTCGGGTGTTATCGCTTATGCGCGTATGAGACCTGGTCTTTAGGAGATGAACCCGACGTTGGCGAATCGCCGAGTCGTCGTAAAACGACGACGACAACTCGGCGATCTACCCGCTGAAAGCACTGAAAACTCAGCTACCCGCTACAGCCCCCTCCCGCGTCATCAACTTATCCACCAACAACACCCCCAACTCACTCAATTGGTGAATCGCCAGCGCCACGTCCCGTTGTTTCCCCGTCAGTTGATCCGACAGGTCCAGCAACAAGGCGTTAACTGAGGAAAAGGTTTCGTAGCTATTGGCGGTCAGCATTTCACTGCTGGCGTCGTCTGCAACGCTGAACAGCGTTGTCGAAGGGGGCAGGGGTGGTTCAGCGCTGGGGTTGAGGTAATGATCAATCGCGCGATGGACGGCCTGGTCGAGCCTCAGGTCGGGACCGTTCGGAGGGTTAGGCGTGACTTTGAACATGTGTGTTGTACCTGTTTTAGGGCCAACACCGCTTCGCTACTAAACGAAAGGGCGGCGGCTGTACGCAGGTTAGTAGACCGGGGAAACACACAAAGCCGGCGCGCCCGAGGGCGCCCTGCGCACAGCCACCATCAAGTACACACAAGAACATCTGATCGATGAGGTTCATGCACTTTATGTTGTCACTCGGGCTACTAAACCCGATCACTGAGTTGTCAGCGACCGGGCCACCTTAGAGACGCCCACTCAAGCGCACAAGCCGGCGGATTCTGATGCAACTGCAGGCAAGGGAGCAAGGCGCCAAAGCGTGCTGTGGGCCCGGTGTTCGTTCTGCAGCAACCGATAACGGTCCAGCGACGTCCGGACGCTGACAGACCTACAGCCGAAAGCGCCCGCTGCTCAATCAGAGGTTACTGACGGTCGAAACACGCGTGATCAAACCCCGCTCTCGGGGTAGGGAAGCGCAGCGGGTTTACTGAGCGTGGGATCGAGGTGGGTGCGTAATGCCGCGTCCGTTACGGCATAACCCCAATTGATCAAGCGCTCTTGCAGCTCATCATCCATTCGCTTCAAGCGTGTAGCGACGGTGGCCAGTTCCTGAATGCGGTCTGGCGCGCAACTGAGGGTGAGGGCGCGATTGGCATAAAGCGCGTAGTCGGTGCCGATGCCCCAATAGGTGCCCATCCGCTTGCCAGCGTCAGTGGGGTTGGCTTGATAACTTGCAATGAGCGCTCGTTTACGAAGGCTGCGCACTTGATTGTCGATCAGATCAAGGACGCGATAGGCATGGCGAGCCCAGTCGTGCTTAGGCTCCTCCTCGGGTTTGATTTTGGCGCCAGCGTCGCTGACCAGTACGGTCTGGTAGCGTTTCCAGACGGTCTCCAACCCCAGGTTGTCGTAAACGCCGCCGTCCGCGAGTACCACTTGCGAAGTGAAGGGCGGGCGTTGTAAGTCGTCGCCGGATTTCGGTTTGAAGGCGGCGGGATGCAGTTCGACAGTCAGGGGGGAGAGCACGGGAGGAAACGCTGAAGACGCCGCGACCGCCCGTGCGATGGAAAAGTCAGGGTTCTCGATGCGCCCGACGCGATAGTCACCCATGTAGGGTTTGGAAAAGCGCCACAGCGCGCCGGATTGCACATTGGTGGCATTGATGATGAAACGCGGTTCATCCGGCAGGTCGCGCAAGCTCGCGCCGCTGAACAGGTACTTGTCGTAGGCCGCGGCAACCCGGTCACCGATACTGCCCGGAAGCAGAAGGCCACCGATGATCGCGTCGGCATCGAGCGTGTGCCGTGCAAGCTCGCGTATGGGATCGACAACACGGACTTCAAAGGGGCCGCGCGCGCCGTCGAAGGGCAGATGCTTCCAGGCAAGGGCAAGCACCGCGCTCGTGATCGAGCCTCCGGATACGCTCGAGATGCGTTTGACTGCAAAGAGCTGGCCAGCCTCATACAGGCGCCACAGGCTGCCCACGTGAAAGAGCATGGCACGATAGCCTCCGCCGGACAGACACAGCCCTACGCCCGGCTCGGTGGCGCGAGTGGCAGATTCCGCCTGTTCGCTGATGACCTCATTGACGGGCGTGACGTTAATTGCCGCCCTCTCGCCGACATCGGCATGATCCGTGATGATCTCGAACGCCGTGTCGCCGTCGAGGGCCATCGGCTGATTGTCCAGGGCGAGCACGCCAGGGTCCTGGGCATTGGTCAAGTTGCCTGCGGCATCGAACTTCGCTGCCATCAGGTAATCGACTTCAAGTTTCGTGTAGGCGGGGTCCCAGTGCGTGTTTTCGGG
Source organism: Pseudomonas sp. MPB23 (assembly GCF_046605395.1). NCBI lineage: Bacteria > Pseudomonadati > Pseudomonadota > Gammaproteobacteria > Pseudomonadales > Pseudomonadaceae > Pseudomonas > Pseudomonas sp. MPB23. The sequence continues at coordinate 3,001,655 of NZ_CP176771.1, forward strand.
CACGTGGCAATGTCCGAAGTGCCCGCCTTTGGCCCAGCTTTCCGTACTGCGCAAATGACCGCCCGGGTCTTTGCCATCCTTGGGGGGCTTGGGCAGCCCGGCTGGCCAGGCCAATGGCACGTCATGGGTCTGCTCAAGCCAGCGGCACAGGCGCGCCAGGTTTTTCAGGGTCGCTTTGTTTTTGGCTTTGCCGGCAAAGCCGACCACTTCAATCTGCAGCGCGCGGTCGCGATTGGTCTGCACACCGTCCGGTGCATTGCGCAGTGAGCGCGCCGCTGTATCGGTATCGATATGTTGATAGATCGTGGTGGCGTCGACCGTAAAGTGCGGATCCGAGCGATTGTCCTTGAAGGCGGTGAAGGCACCTTCGGCACTCCCGCCTTCGGTGGTGTGATGAACGATCTTGAAAACACCCCCCGTGTAGCTGCCGCTGGTACCGCTGATAGGGCGTTGTTCCGCAAATGGACATAGGGCCATGGTTTATCTCCTGTCAGAGAACGCCGAGTTCAACGCCAGCGATACAGATCTTCCGGTGATCGGTCATCTTCGCCGCCCATTGGGGGTTCAGTGCGTTCATCGCGTTTACATCAATAGAACGGCTGCCGCGCGGCGCCGGATTAGAGAACGGTGTATTCGAGGTAGAGATTCGTGGCGTTCAGGGCGTTATTGAACGGCGAGTAATTGGCATTGAGTGCGTCGTCATTGCGAAACGTTCGCCCTTGGGTGGCGGCCAGGATGGCCTCTTGCACATTCGGGTCCGGCATTCGCCAACCCTTGATGCCCTGCTGTTTGCCGAAGGCCTCGTCCGTCGAAATCGCCGCCACCAGAAGGGGATGAGTCATGAGTTCAAGGCCTTGTTTCTTTAGCGTGGCGTTATGGCTGCCGTGGTGCGCAACCTTGTAGAAACGCACCTGGCCGAGAATCTGCGTGGCCGACATTTCCCGAGTGCCGTCCTTGTAGGTCTGATCGTGCCAGGACAACCAATTGCCGACCTGCGCGTCGCCGGGAAACAACATGAAGGTACCGTCGGGGAGTTCGAAGGCCAGCACCAGGCTTGTGTTGTTGGTGTCGGAGTCGAGTTTCAGGGCAAGCGGTCCGGCTGCACCGAGCCAATCCGCGTCGATTGTGCGTCTGGACTGATCGCGTCCATCACGGGATTCCTCGAGGTAATAGCGTTCATTCAGCCACTGCAGCACCCCCGAGTCGGTGCCGACATCCACAGCCTTTTGTACGTTGGGCGCGGCGTGTACATCGTCCGGTTTGATGCGTTGAAATCGGCTTGAAAAGGGAAGGTCGTCGGCGGCGTCGAATGCCTCATCATCGACCAGCCGAAACAGCAGATCCTCCAGCGCTCTGTTGTCCAGGTACGTTTCTTTGTTCGGCCCCGAGGAGGGCGTGTCCTTTTTCAACCGGTCCAGACTGCGCGGTGGGCCAAGGACAAAGGTCTGCAAGGTTCCCGGCGCCTGGACCACCTGACCGGGAGACAGAAACACTGTTTGCTGCGCCTGCGCTTTGAGCGCCTGCATGATGTCGCGGCCCTTGAGCCGCCGGGTTTTACTCGCGGCAGCGCCGAGACCGGCAGCGGTTGCCCCGCCGGCGTTGGCCACGAGTGGCCCCAGAAATGCGTCCAGGCCTGCCAAGGCAACCTGGCGATCGGCAGCAAACGGCGACGGGGTTGGGCTGGCCACCGCCTGCTGAATGGTCTCGGACAATGCCGCCAATGCCACGCTGCGTTTGTCACGCTCACGTCGTAGCTGATTGGCCGTCGCATCGTTGTCGTCCTCGGTCCAGGCCATCCAGAGTTTGTGGATGACGAGGCCGTCGAACATGAGGTCCTGTGCCTGGGAAAAACCAGAGATGTGGTCCCAGTGCTCATGGGTAATGACCAGCAAGTCCAGAGAGCCTTTTTGCGTGACGTTGCCGGCATCGTCGAGCGCGCCGCCGGTTGTCCTGACGATATCGGCGGCGATCTGGCGCATGCGCGTTTCGGCCTGCGCGCTGCCGGTCAGAATGCCGAAGTCGATCAGAATATGTGCGGGCGCGTGATCGCCGTCGAGCACGCGGATGAGGAAGCAGTCACCCAGATAACCGGCATAGGCGCCACCCTGGGCACTCAATGCGCGGTACATGCGTACGATTATTTGGGGCTTGCCGTTGAGTGGGCCGGCCTTCTTTGGGCGAGTCATTCGAGGCTCCTGTGCAGGAAGGCAAATGGCTCCAGATTGGCATTCACCCCTGAACCCACCGGTTGTCCCGAGATTTTGCCGATACGGAAGTCGCGTTGGGCGGCCAGGCGCTTGTCGTCGCACACGTTTTTTCTGATGATGCGAGTCAGCTTGCCATCGCGTAGGTCGATATGAAGGGTCGCGCCCCCACGGAACCAGAAATCGGGGTCCCGGGCGAGCACGGCTGGATCACCCGCATCGGCCTTCTCCTGATCGGCAGGATCGTCGTAGCCACGGCGTTTCTGGGTCATCTGAATGATGAGTTGATGGGTTTCCTGGCCCTCAGGGCCTGCCCGCCGAGCAATGCGTGCGGAATGCACCTCGAACGTCGGCACCGTTGAACGTTCACCCGTTGCAGTCGGCTTGCCGGTCCACAACGTCGGAATGTGGGGGACCGGGGCCTTGCGACGCGGGTCATCGAAGGCAATCAGGCGCATACCCACCAGCTTTTCCCAACCCTCGTCGTATGGACTCTCCTGTTTGAACCAGTTGTAAATGAGTGCCTGATTCCGTTGGATGACGCCGACGGAGGCTTCTCGAAGGTTACGGCGCCCGCCGCCGGAAGTTTCATGCGTGTTGGAGGGATTCCACGGCTCCAGTGAGACAGACAGTTCGAGGTTAGCCAGGAGGTAGGAAAAAACGTTGCTGAGTCCCTCTTCGGCGCTCTCGCCGGTATCACCAAATTCGGGGGTTTGAGTCAGATCCGGCTCATCCCACAGTAGGCTGTCAGGGGCCATTGAAATGCATCCGGGGACCGTGATCCCACGCTTTCTGAACGCTTCGACGAACGCAATGCGGTAACGCTTTGGATCGTTGCCCACCAGATCGGTATCGGCGGTGATGATCGCCCGCAGGTACTCGCCAAAGTGCAGGTCGACCGGTGGGATGTAGTCCAGTCCTCGCACGCACATGCGCAGCACTTGGTCCGCGGCTTTCCCGGCCTCGGAGGCCAGCCGGTCAACGAGTTCGGCAGACAGGAAATCCTGATGGGACGCGCCACCTGCGCGGGCAAGCCGGAACAGGTCGGCGGTCCTGCTTTCATAGATAGTCACAAAGGCATCGAAGATCGCGGCGACGAGAAAGCCGCCACGCGCGTGCGCTTCAAACGTTTCAGAGAGTTTTTTCGGTACAGCGCTTTCGTCACCTTGTGCCTGGGCACCGGCCGATGCGCTGGAGGGCTCCAGATATTGCAGGGCGTAGCGCAACGCGCCTTGGCGTCCGGTGGCATGGCCAAACTGCAGCGCAAGACCGTTCAACAGCCCCGGCTCGCGTAACGAACCTTTGCTCAATGCCAGTTGGTGCCGAACCACGTTTTTCAGGCTGAAGTGCTGGAGCAGGGCAATGATATCGGCGAAGGCCTCATGAAAGGCCAGGGAGTCGTAATTGGAGGCTTCGATCGAGCGCTGCTGCAGCCCATGAAGAATCGCGTGGGTGGTTTCATGGGCAACGATGTCTTGGGAGAGGCAAGTGAACACCCAACTGCTGAAGGCAGTATCGCCTTCCACATGCTTGAAGTATCCGAACAAAAGTGCCCGCTTGGCAGGGCTGTAGTACGCGTTTTTCTCGCGAAGGCCGTGAGGGTAAATCCTCAACCGCCGGGTGAAGTTGCGATCAGGCGAGTGTTTCGGCGCATTCCTGTCACCGGCCCACAAGACAACGCGCCCCAATGCCCGCTCGAAATTGCGGATGGTGCGCATCGCTACCGCGAACACCATCTGCTGATGAAACTGGGGATTACCTTCAGACGGGGGTAATCCGTCTTGAGCCAGGAGAAACGGCGCATTGAGATCGACAGGTGGGTAAAACAGGTTTGAGCTGGGATCGTAATCGACCACCTCGAGATAATCGTTGGTGGGCCCTGGCTCCAACTGATCTTCCCAACGCGTTTCCCAGGGAATCTCGATGACGGTGTCGTTGATTATCGCGGTGTTGAGTTCGACTGAAGACTGAGGATCAAACGCATATACCCGAAGCCGTCGAACGGAGGGGGGAGGTATTACGGGCACGAGTCGCTGCAGGGTCATCGTTTCTATCCTTGTTGATCTACCGCCCAGTGAGCGCTTCCTGCCCCAACTCCTGGGCGTCAACGCTACCCTTATGGTTTTCGATAAAGCGGCTTCATGACGGCTCCACACCTCGAACATACCGGCACGCGGCACGGCACGACGACCAGAAAGCATGAGCGCCAAAGCCAACGTTCAACAAAAAAAGCCCAAGAGTTCGAGGGCAGTTATTCAAACGCAATGCAGCGTAACGGTGCTGAGCGGGCGGTTAACGTCCGCACCCAACACCTCCCATCCATGTGACCCGTGTCGCTGGGAGCCACAGATTGTCTGCGTGTCTCATGCGACGCTTGAATCTGGAGAGTGAGGTTAGCTGAGGCGTTAGCGCCGTCCAGTTGCACCCTCAGCCGGACGACGGAAGGTATTCAGGCAAGCGCTGAAGGTGGCGCAATGGAGTGGGTGGGGAGGCGCGCTCTTTGTGGATTTCGCGCAGATGCGCGATACCTGTCGCGTTCGAAAATGTTTTTAGACGGCCTCGGCCCTTAGCGGCTGTTCGGCAAGCTCTGTTTTTCAGCGCAGAATCGGACATTGGACACGATGATGGCGAAATGGTAGCGCTCTGAATGGGGGGCAGCGCTGGGGTTGAGGTAATGATCAATCGCGCGATGGGCGGCTTGGTCGAGCTTCAGGTCGGGACCGTTCGGTGTGACTTTGAACATGGGTGTTGTACCTGTTTTAGGGCCAACACCGCTTCGCTACTAAACGAAAGGGTGGTGGCTGTACGCAGGTTAGTAGACCGGGCAAACACACAAAGCCGGCGGATTTTGACGCAACTGTAGGCAATGGAGCAAGGCGCTAAAGCGTGCTGTGAGGCCTGTGTTCGTTCTGCAACAACCTATACGTACGCTGACAGACCTACAACCGAAAGCGCCCGACCAGATCGTTGAAGGAGGTAGCCAGTCGAGCGAGGTCCTGTGTGGACGCATTCGTCTGATGCGCGCCGGCGGCGGTTTGTGTGGAGAGGTCCTGAATGTTGACCAGGTTTCGATCGACCTCGCGCGCCACGTGAGCTTGTTCCTCACAGGCACTGGCAATCACCAGGTTGCGGTCGTTGATTTGCGCTATGCCCTCGGCGATCAATTCGAGCGCGTCGCCGGTCGCCTGCGCGAGCGATTGGGTGTTGTTGACCAACGATTCGCTCTTCCTCATGGCCACCACGGCCAGGTCCGCTCGGGATTGCACGGCACCGATCATGCTCTCGATTTCACCCGTAGAGGATTGGGTTCTCGCGGCGAGTGCCCGGACCTCATCCGCGACGACGGCAAAGCCCCGGCCCTGTTCTCCGGCACGTGCCGCTTCAATGGCCGCGTTCAGGGCCAGCAGGTTGGTCTGCTCGGCGATACCGCGGATGACATCCAACACCTTGCCGATGTCCCTGACCTGCACCGCCAGATCGACGACCACTGTGGTCGAGGACTGGATTTCGGTCGTCGCACTGTTGACGGCGGTGACGGCATTCCGCGCCTGTCCCAGTCCGGTGCTGGCCTGCACACTCGCGGTTTTGGACGCCTCGGACGTGGAGATTGCATTACGTGCCACTTCTTCGACGGCGGAGGTCATCTCGGTCACGGCCGTTGCCGCTTGTTGAATTTCATCGTTTTGACGCAGCAGGCCACGGCTACTGTTGTCAGTCACGGTATTTAATTCTTCTGCCGCCGCTGCCAGTTGATTAGAAGCATCGGCAATTTGGTGAATGGTGTCTTTCAGACTGTCCTGCATCTCGCCAAGTGCGTGCAGTAATTGGCCGGTTTCATCCCGTGCAACACTGCTGATGTTCTGGGTCAAATCGCCTTTTGCAATTAACTTCGCACTTGCCACTGCCACGGCGATAGGCCGGCTGATCAACTTGCTAATGAACAGTCCCAAACCCATGGCGGCAATAAAGGCCAGGGCAATACCCGTATAAAGCGTGATGGTCGCAAGGTGCTCCTGCTCGCCGGCATCACGGGCGCTTTCCTCGATCTGGCGGTTGTTCGATTCAACGATGGTGGTCAGTTCATCCATGACCGTGCGATAGCTTTGCTGAAGTTCGCCTGATGCAAGAGTGCGAGCCGATTCAATGTCACTCGCTTTCAGTGCCGAAAGGACCTGCTGCACGTGGGCTTGATAAATCGGCCAGTCACGTTCCATCTTGTCGCCGGCTGCACGCTCGTCATCGGCCAGGGGCGTTTTTCGATAGATCGAAAACGCTTTTTCACTGTCCGCAAGGTTTGCAGCCATGCTTTGCATCAGCTGTTCTTTGGTTTGTTGTGAGGCGTCAGTGGTGCTGGCGATGATCAGCGCGTAAACATCTTTTTGCTGAGCAATGGCCTTGCTTTGGGCTTCGGTGGCTTTGGACACGGAAACGAGATTATTAGAAAAGACCGACTTCAAGCTGTCCGATAATTGGGCAATGCCACGAATACCTAACAGGCCAACGCCGAGGGTAATGAGTGCACAAAGCCCAAAGGCGGTAATCAACTTGGTCGACAATTTTGCATCGTGTAGCCACGTCATATTCATGCCCTGATTGAGTTAATCGAAAAGTGGCAAGAATCTGGACACTCTGCAGAGGTAAAACCGTCTGTACAACGCCTATCGGCGCGCTTGGGGGGAACTGAAGGACCGTCTATCGGTGCTGAAGAAGCGTGCGTCTTAAGGCAGCGCCTCTTGCTAAAACGCGTTAACTGAGGAAAAGGTTTCGTAGCTATTGGCGATCAGCATCTCACTGCTGGCGTCGTCTGCAACGCTGAACAGCGTTGTCGAGGTGGGCAGGGGAGGCAGCGCTGGGGTTGAGGTAGTGATCAATCGCGCTACTAAACCCGATCACTGAGTTGTCAGCGACCGGGCCACCTTAGAGACGCCCACTCAAGCGCACAAGCCGGCGGATTCTGATGCAACTGCAGGCAATGGAGCAATACGAATATCGGTCCGGCCCTGGCGCCCAATCGTTGAGCGAACAGTCGATACGCCGGCCTTCAACGGCGTGGCCTAGATCGCCGTAATCGCCGCCAGCCCAGCACAATCCCGCTCAGTGAAATCACCAGACCGCCGAGGCTGAAGGCGATGATCAAGGCTTCGCGCAGTGCGGGTCGTTCCAGAAGGGCTTGCCAATCCCAGCTGTGCAGCCAGTTGAACAGCCAACGGCCCGTGCGTTGCGCGTGGTCAAGGCTGGCGATCACTTCGCCACTGGCCGGGTCCATGTAGATCCAGGTGCTGGCCGGGTCGGCGAAGCGCAGGCGCAGCACCGGCAGGGGGCGGGTCTGGAAGCCATACATACTCTGTGCGTCGCGAGCGAAGTAGTAGAAGTCATAGTGCGTCTGCGAGTCGACTTGCAGGGGAACCTCCGGCGCCATGGCGCGTGCCGCCGCCAGCAGTCGCTCAGGGGCAAAGGCCGCTTCAGGCGGCGCACCGGCTTCGAGGAGGCGGCTGTCACCGGCAGCGTTGCGCGCCACCAGGTAGGTGCTGTCGGCCAGGCGTCGCCATTGCACGTCGACCGGGATGAAGCCGGCTTCCTGGCGCAGCCCGGCCAGCGCCGAAGCCACAGGCTGAGCGATGTCTGCGGCTCGTAGCGGCCCCTGTTGCAGTGCCTTTGGGGTCAGGCGCGATTGGCTTTCGTTCAAGCCCCAGGGGCGCATCGACATCAGCCCGCTGAACACCCATAGCACCAGAACGGCGCCGAACAGCAATCCACCGATATGGTGCCAACGCAGCCAGCCAGCGGGGTAGGGGCTGCACGAGCCGCTGCGGTAGCGCTTGCGCAAGCGCAGGCGAAGCACGCCCACGATCATGCCCAATATCGCCATCACCGTGCCGCCCAAGGACAGCGCGATCACCAGCGTGCGCCAGCCATTGTCGAAGCCCAGGCCGCCACGCAACGGATAGAGCCAGTGCAGCCAGGCGCCGACCCAGTTCCAGGTCCGTTCTTGGGCCGTTGCATCGCGCATCACTTCGCCCGTTCGCCCGGACAGGTACAACCACGTACCGGCCGCATCGCCCACCTGCACGCGGTGCAGGGGACGGTCGCCGTCCAGGGCCCGGGAGTGGGTCCAGGTGTCCTCGTCCAGCGACTCTTTGTACTCCAGCGGCACATCACCGGCATATTGCCTGGCATTGGCCAAGGCCCAGGTTGCATCGGCGTCGACCAGCGGCGCACCGCTGCCTGCATCGAGGGTGATGCGTCGACCGTCGGCCAGCTCCAGCAGGTAGAACGGTCGCCCGCCCAGGCTGGTCAGGCGCAGCGCCTTCAAGGGCTGCTGCGCCCACTGGGTCGGCAATTCGGCGCAGCAGTCTGCCGGCAGCGCCGGCAGATGGGCCAGGCGCTCGGCGGGCGTCAGCTTGGGGTAGCCGACGTACAGCATGACCACCCCCGAGACAATCCAAAGCGCCATGAACAGACAGGCGACGATGCCCAGCCAGCGGTGCCACAGGTACAGCTGACGCTTGAGGCCCATCAGTAGCGCCACTGCACAGCGACTTCCAGGCTGCGCGGTTCACCCACGTAGTACTGCGTGTTGGTCTGATGGATGAAGCGGGCATAGACCTCGTCGGTCAGGTTACGCAGGCGTGCGCTGAGCTGCACGTGCTTGTCCAGGTCATGGGTCATCGACAATCCATAGAGGGTGTAGGAGGGAACCCACAGGGTATTGGCGGTGTTGGCATAGACCGACGAGACATAGCGGGCGTCAGCGCCGACCTGCCACCCCGGGGCCAGGTCATAGGTCAGCCAAAGGTTGGCCACGCGGTCGGGGATGTTCACCGGTTGCTTGCCCTTGCGCGAATACACCACGCCACTGATGGTTTCGTTGAACTCGTCGTATTCGGCGTTCACCCAACTGAAGTTGCCGGACGCGAGCAATCTGGGCGTGACCTTGAACGAGGCGGCCAACTCGATACCGGTGGACGTCTGCTGGCCCGCCTGTTCGGTGGTGTTGGGCAGCGTCGAGGAGGGCACCGAGATGTTCTTGCGCACGATGCGGTAGGCCGCTGCGGTCGCCGAGCCGCGACCGTCGAGGAAGTCGAATTTGCTGCCCACTTCTACCTGGCGTCCGGTGCTCAAGTCGAAGTCTGCGACCTGGCTGATCGATGCACTGGTGAGGGTGCCTCCTGGTGGTTCGGCCGAGGTGCTGTACTGGGTGTACAGGCTGACGTTGGCGGTCAGGTCGTAGACCAGGCCCAGGCGACCGGTGATGGCGTCCCAGCGTCTGTCGAGCTGAGTCCTGGCCACATGATCGACGACGTCAAAGTCGATGTGGTCATAGCGCATTGCGCTGACCAGCGAGAGCTGTTCGGTCAGGTGGGTGCGGTTCTCGATGAAGGCCGACGATGTGTCGGTGGTCGTGGTGCGGCCTTTGCTGAACGGCGCATTCATGCCGGGAATATCGAGGAAATGATCGGGCTCGAAACCATTCGGATTGACCGAATCGAAGGCACCTTTGGACAGGGGGTAGTTGGTTTGCTGATTGGTGTTGTAGTCCACCCCGAATGCCCAGTCACTGGCCAGACCAAACAGTTGGCTTTGATGGGTCAGCTCGACGCGATCACCGTTGACCTCTTGGTTGTGGCGCTGGCGATAACCGCCGGAGCGGGCGACGGCGCTGTTGTCGGCGTTGTAGCTGTAGACCTCGAGGTTGCGGTAATCGCGCTGGCCGTTGTAGTGATAGAACGTGTTGCGCAGTTGGGTCGTGTCGTTGAAACGGTAGTCGGTGATCGACCGCAGCCAGCGGGTACGTTGCTCGTAGCGACCGTCTTCGACGTTGTAGTTATTGAAGCGGTTGTGTTTGTCGATATGCAGCGCTCCGGTCAGGGGCCGCAGCACGGGCGTGCCCCAGTATGGGCTGTCTTCCTTTTCTTCCAGGTATTCGATGGCCAGGGTGTGGGACAACTGGTCGTTGATGTCGCTGAGCAACGAGAAGGCCAGGTTGCCGGCGCCGTTCTCTTGCCGGTCGATGTAGCCGTTGGTCTGGGTCCGGCTGTAATCGAGCCGCGCGTAATGACGCGGTCCATCGCCACTATTGAGTGCCTTGTTGAACCCGACCGCCGTTTCCCACGTGTCGTAGCGCCCGTAGCTGACCCGGCCTTCAAAGCTGTCCTCATCACGGCGGGCCAGTTTGGTGATGACGTTGAGGCTGCCACCGACAGCACCGCTCCCGTTGAGAAAGGATGAGGGCCCGCCCAGCAATTCGACACGGTCGTAGATCCAGGCACCGACCGGGCGCGCCGCGCCGCCATATTGCAGGTTGATGCCGTTGAACAGCTGGCTGATCTGCGCACCGTTGAAACCGCGATACGCCACATAGCCACCCCAGCCGGGCGGTGCGGACGCGTTCACGCCGGGCAGGGCGTTGGCGGCGTCCTGGAAGTTGCGCGCGCCGATGCGTTCCATGGTCTTGCGGTCGGCCACGCTGACGGAGGCCGGGTTTTCCCGGGCACTGAGGTTCAGGCGCGATCCGCTTTCGATGGTTTTATCAAGGTCGAGGGCAGTGGCCTCGTTGGGTTCTTCGGCCGTGGCATTCACGACGCTGGTGGGCAGGGTCAGGGCGTCGTCCTGCGCCCACGCGCAGGTTGCGCTGCCAACGAGCAGCGCCAAAGTGGTCAAGCGAAACATATCAGTCTTCCTGGCTAAAAATAGATGAGCCCAGGCCGGCCGCCGTTGGGATGGCAGCCTTCTGGTGCGTTATCAGAGCGCGGGAAGAAAAACGGGGGAGGCGCGGGGGTTACTTAAGGGCCAGCGATGGCGGGGTGATCGGGAGGCGACCCGTTCGGCCAGGTGTTTCTGAGGATGCCCTATCAGGCGCAGGAATAAGCTGAAGAAGACGGCGAGCAGGGTTGCGCTGAATAGGCTGGCGATCGAGCAATCAACGCCGGGCAATACCATCGACTCTGAGGTGTCGGAGTCGATAGTCGCTTTTCCTTGGGCGCCCACCGAGCAGAACTGCCCATCCAAACCGCTGAGGCTCAAGCCCGCCATCTGGCTGTGATTCATGGCGCACATCAATGAGCTGAGCAGGACGCTGAAATACAGCACCCAGGCAATCAGCGATTTTTCATGGCTGGCCATGTTCATTGGTCATGCTCAGATGGCAAGGAGACGAGAGAAGCGGTGTGGATTCTACAGGCTCAGATAAATCTGAACAGCAGCACGTGAGTCTGTGTCTGCTGACGTCGCCTTGTGCGAGTGTCGGGCGCTGGGTGTGCGGTCCGCCGTTTCGCCCGCTCTGCAGGAAAACGCCCGACCTCATGGGCGAGGTCGGGCGCCTGGGCTCAGGCAATGGAGGTAGGGTTGTCGAGGCTCGACGGATTGAACTGCGCGATCAGGTCATGTTCGTTCTGGTAGGCCCGGTACTCGTTCTGCAGCACGATGTGATCGGCCACGTATTTCGCGTCGTGCCACACCCCGTAGATAAACGACGAGGCACGGTTTACCAGATTGGGCAGGCCCAAGAAGTAGATGCCGCTCTGCGCCGAGATCCCGCGTTTGTGGAACGGCTCGCCTTTTTCGTCGAACGCATCGACCTTCAACCAACTGAAATCGAGCTTGAAGCCGGTGGCCCACACAATCGTGGTCACGCCGGCGGCGGCCAGGTCGAGGCTGAGGATCGGGTTGGTCAGGCATTCGGGGTCGGGCAGCAGTTCCCAGGCTTCGGGTTCCAGGGGGAAGGGCAGGCCGTTCGATTCGATGTAGGCGTCGGCGTCGCGGAGCACGTCGAAGTAGGCGCGGTCGCCTTCGGCCACGTTTTCGGCCAGGCCCGGTTGGAAGGTCATCACGCCTTCTTTCCAGTCCTGGGTGACGCCCACCAGGTTGATCCCTTGATGCGCCAGGCGGCGGAAGTCGACGGTTTTGCCGCCTTCATAACCACTTACCGCAAACGCCACGTGTTTTTTCTTCGGCTGGATTTTGACTTCGTCCCACAGGCCCAGGGCGCCGAGCCACCAGCAGTAGTCGCGGCCACGGTAGGCGCGGGGAGGGCGGTAGTGTTCGCCCACCGAGAGGTACACGGTTTTACCGGCCTTTTGCAGTTCTTCGGCGATTTGCGAGCCAGAGGCGCCGGCGCCGACCACCAATACCGCGCCTTCGGGCAGTTGGCCGGGGTTCTTGTAGGCGCAGGAGTGCAGTTGGTGCAGCGGCGCGGTTTCGGGAACGATGTTCGGGATCGACGGGCGCTGGAACGGGCCGGTGGCGGCCACCACATTCGCGGCTTCGAAGATACCCGCCGAGGTGGTGACCTTGAAGCCGGGACGGCCAACGTGGCGTTCGACGTGTTGCACTTCCACGCCGGTGCGTATCGGTGCCTGGACCTTGTCGGCGTAGGCTTCGAAGTAGTCGGCCATGCGCTCCTTGGGCGGGAAGGCTTCGGGGGAAATGCCCTCGAATTTCAGGCCGGGGAAGCGGTCGTGCCAGGCCGGGCCGTTGGCGACCAGCGAGTCCCAGCGCTCCGACCGCCAGCGCTCGGCGATGCGGTGACGCTCCAGCACGATATGCGGCACGCCCATCAGGGACAGGTGCTCGCTCATGGCGACGCCGGCCTGGCCCGCGCCGACGACCAGGGTGTTGATGGTTTCTACTGACATGGGCGGTTCCTGCACATTAGTTAGGCGTTTTCGAACGCAGTGTTGAGGTAAAACCAAATCTCTTGGGGTGGGCCTGCTTGTGGTGGTCAGCAGGGCTTTTTTGCGGCAAACAAACCCGCCACTGCGGTCAGTGCCAGTTCGTAGCCCAGCGCCCCCAACCCTGCGATCACCCCGGTGGCGGCCTTGGACACGTAGGAGTGATGCCGGAAGCTTTCGCGCTGCCAGATATTGCTCATGTGCGCTTCGATGATCGGCCCCTCGAACGCCAGCAGCGCGTCGAGGATCGGCACCGAGCTGTAGCTGAGCCCGGCGGCGTTGATCACGATGGCATCGCCGTTCAGGCGCGCCTCTTGAATCCAGTCCACCAGCACGCCTTCGTGGTTGCTCTGGCGAAAGTCCAGGCGCAGACCCAGTTCGGCGGCGTGGCGCTGGCAGCGGGCTTCGATGCTGGCGAAGCTTTCGCTGCCGTAGGTGCCGTGTGTGTCCAGCCCATAGAGGTTGGCGTTGGGGCCATTGAGAAAGTACACGCGGTGGGTCATGAAGGGCTCCAGGTTATTCGGCGACGGCAAACACCGCCGTCATACGGTCCAGTCGTCCGGCACCACGGCGATCACATCGATCTCCATCAACCACTCCGGTTGCCCCAGCCCGGAAATCACCAGCCCGGTGGAAATCGGGAACACGCCTTTGAGCCATTTGCCGACTTCCTGGTACACCGGTTCGCGGTAGCGCGGGTCGATCAGGTAGGTGGTGGTCTTGACGATGTGCGACAGATCCGAGCCGGCTTCTTCGAGCAGTTGCTTGACGTTCTTCATCGCCTGCTCAGCCTGGGCGCGTGGGTCGCCGAGGCCGACCAGGTTGCCGTCGAAATCGGTGCCGATCTGGCCGCGTACATAAATGGTGTTGCCGGCGCGCACGGCCTGGCACAGATCGTTGTCCAGCGCCTGGTTGGGGTAGGTCTGTTTGGTGTTGAACATGCGGATGCGGGTGTGGGTAGGCATAACGACAACTCGTGGGAAGCGGGATGGATTGAGCTTCACACCGTGTTGTGTCTGGCGAAACCAGCTTTTGCGCGGGGTAGTGCTTAGGAAAAACCGAAGCCGGTGCCCATCATCGGTTCGTCCATGACCCGGCACGAACCCTGCAACGCTGCCCGTACAGTCATTGTTGAGGTGAAGGCGTAATGCTCAGTCGTATTACTCAGCGCCAATTGGAATATTTTGTCGCGTCCGGCGAGGCCGGCAGCATCAGCGCGGCGGCGGAACGCATTCATGTGTCATCACCGTCGATCTCGGCAGCCATCACCCATATGGAAGCCGAACTGGGTATCCAGCTGTTTATCCGCCACCACGCCCAGGGCATTTCCCTGACCGCCGTGGGGCGCTTGGTGATGCAGGAGGCCAAGCAGATTCTGGAGCAGGTGAGCAACCTCTACACCATCGCCTCGGAGTCCTTGAACACCGTGCGCGGGCCGTTGCGGGTCGGGTGTCTGGAGTCGCTGGCGCCGATGATCACCCCCGAGCTGGTGTTTGGTTTTGGCCGCGCATTCCCCGGCGTGCGGTTGACCCAGGCCGAAGGCAACCACGAGGAATTGCTGGAAAAACTGCGCAGCGGCGAACTGGATATCGCCCTGACCTACGACCTGGTGACCAGCCCGGATATCGACTTCCAACCCCTGGCGCAACTGCCGCCCTACGTGATGGTCGGCGAATATCACCCGCTGGCGAGCTTGCCGGCGGTGAGCATGCAGGACCTCGAGGCGTACCCGGTGGTGCTGCTCGACACGCCGTGGAGCCGCGACTATTTCCTCAGCCTGTTCATCCAGGCGGGCACCACGCCGAACATCATCATGCGCTCCACCAACCTCGAAACGGTGCGCGCGATGGTGGGCAATGGCATCGGCTATTCCTTTGCCAATGCGCGGCCCAAATCGAACATGTCCCAGGACGGCAAACGGGTGATCCGCCTGCGCCTGGCCGGTGCCCATCGGCCGATGCGCCTGGGCTACGCGACGGCGAGCAACACGCAGTTGTCGCGTGTGGTGTCGGCATTTGCCGAGCGCTGCCGCATGTTCGTGTCCGACCAATACATCCCCGGCATGGCGCCGCCGAGCTTTTTTGACCCCCATGCGGTGCGGGTGCTCACGGGTGTGAGCTGAATTTGCACCAAAAGGTGGCGTGCGCGACACGGTGAATTCAGGCGTGCACCTTTTCAATGTGGGAGGGAGCAAGCCTCCTCCCACATGGATTGGTGGTGGTTTTAAGAGGGCGCAGGGCACTGCATAGGTTCAGCCTACCCAGTGGGCCGGCTTTTACGAATTGACCCCAAGTACCTCCCGCCACGACTCTGAATCCATTGACGCAGATCAACTTCTTTATTTTTGCAGGGCACGGCGACGATGACATTTGACTGGAATTACATGTTTGGTTTGCTGGGCGACGCCGAGTTCTGGCGCGCGACGTGGACGGTGATCAAGCTCAGTACCCTGACCTGGGTGTTGAGCATCGGCCTGGGCTTTCTGCTGGCCCTGGCCAAGCAATCCAAACACGCGGTGCTCAGCGTGCCCGCCCGTGGCTATATCTGGTTGTTCCGCAGCCTGCCGCTGCTGGTGCTGCTGATCTTCATCTACAACCTGCCCCAAGCATTGCCCGGCACCTCGGCGGTGCTGGCCGACCCGTTCTGGTCCGGCCTGCTGGCGCTGGTGATCTGCGAAACGGCCTATGTCGCCGAAATCCATCGCGGCGGCCTGCTCTCGATTCCCAAGGGCCAGGGCGAAGCGGCGCGGGCGTTGGGCTTGAGGTTTTTCGGCACCCAATGGCGCGTGGTGATTCCCCAGGCGCTGCGGGTGGCGTTGCCGTCCCTGGCCAACGAATACATCTCCATCGTCAAGCTCACGTCGCTGGTGTCGGTGATCTCGCTCACCGAAATCCTGATGGTCGGCCAGCGCCTGTATTCGCAGAACTTCCTGGTGATCGAAACCATGGCGGCGGTGGCGTTCTTCTATGTGTTCATCGTCACGGTGTTCGACTTTTTGCTCAAACGCCTGGAGCGCTTTCTCGACGTCAACCAGCGCAATGTGTCCCGCGTGCCGGATGCGGCGGTGCTGGCCCTGGCCACCCAACAGCGCACCGCGTTGCAGCGTCCGGCCAGCACCGGCGTCGCCGCGCTGCAAGCCTCGCGGTTGCACAAGGCCTATAACGACATCGAGGTGCTGGGCTCGGTCAACCTGCAGATCCAGCCGGGTGAAGTGGTGTCGGTGATCGGCCCGTCGGGCTCGGGCAAGACCACGCTGATCCGCCTGCTCAATGGCCTGGAGCAACTGGACAATGGCGAGATCCACATCAACGGCCTGCCGTTCATTCACCTGAATAAAACCGACGCGCAAAAGCCGCGCTACATCGAGCACACCGAGCACCGCCTGAACATCGGCATGGTGTTCCAGAGCTTCAACCTGTTCCCGCACTTGAGCGTGCTCGACAACCTGTTGATGGCGCCGAAATACCACCGCCTGGGCCGCACCGACGCGCTCAAGCAACAGGCCTACGCGCTGTTGCACAAGGTGGGCATGCTCGACCACGCCTGGAAGTACCCGCACCAACTCTCCGGCGGCCAGCAGCAACGCGTGGCCATCGCCCGCGCCTTGATGATGCGCCCGCAGATCATGCTGTTCGACGAGCCCACCTCGGCGCTCGACCCGGAGAAAGTCAACGAAGTGCTGCAAGTGATCGAAGCCTTGGCCGAGGAGGGCATCACCATGGTGATCGTCACTCACGAGATGAACTTCGCCTTCAAGGTCTCCGACCGCATCGTGTTCATGGAGAAAGGGCGCGTGGTCTGCGACGACACGCCGGGCGCCTTGCGCAGCGGCCACAACCCACGCGTGGAGGCGTTCCTCAAGGACGTCTCGCTGGCGTGATCCGTTTAACGTTCAGGAAACAACACCATGATTGAACAAGCACAAATCGAACAGTTCCAGCGCGACGGCTTCCTGTTGGTGGAAGACGTGTTGTCGCTGGACGAAGTGGCCGCGCTGCAGCATGACTTCGACCAGTGGGTCGAAGAGAGCCGCAGCCACGACCAGGGCTGGGGCAGCACCGTGGATGGCCGCGCGCGCTTCGACCTGGAAGGCGACCACCGCCCCGATCACCCGTCGCTGCGCCGCGTGAGTTCGCCCACCGAGATTTCCCCGGCCTATGAGCGCGTGGCATTGCACTCGCGCATGGCGGCGATTGCCGCGCAGTTGGTCGGCTCCAGCGGCGCGCGCTTTCACCACAGCAAGATCAACTCGAAACTGCCCCACACCGCGACCCAGGTGAAGTGGCACCAGGACTTTCTGTTCACGCCCCACAGCAACGACGACATCGTCACCGCCCTGCTGATGGTCAGCGAAGTCACCCCGCAGAACGGCCCGCTGAATGTGATCCCCGGCAGCCACAAAGGCCCGCTGTGGTCGCACTGGCAGCACCAGCGTTTCACCGGCGCGGTGGACGACAGCGTGGTGGAACAACACTGCCAGCAGCCGGTGGCCTGCTACGGCCCGCCCGGTTCCGTGTGCTTCATGCACACCCGCCTGTTGCATGCCTCCAGCCCTAACGAGACCGAGCTGCCGCGCACCCTGTTCATCGGCGTGTATGCCGCTGAAGACGCGCTGCCATTCGGCGAAAACCCTCTGCCCAGCGCACATGCCGGCCTGCTGGTGGCCGGTGAAGAAAGTGGCTTGATACGTTCCACGGACAACCAACTGCGCTTGCCGCAGAAGCCCCGTGGTGCGTCTTTCTTCGTGCAACAGGCCGGACAAGATTCAGCCACTGCCTAATCTCCCAACCCCCTTGCAGGTATTGACCATGACAGCGTTTCGTAAAAGTGTTCGCCCCCTTGCCGTGTGCCTGCTGGGCGCAGCGGTTGCGATGACTTCGTTGGCGGCTTCGGCTTTCCAGCAGGATGGCAAGATCATCGCCGGTTCCGATGTGACGTTCTTCCCCTACGAATACATGGATAACAACAAGCCCGCCGGCTTCGATATCGAGTTCATGGACGGACTGGGCAAAGTCATGGGCCGCAAGGTCGAGACCCTCGACACGCGCTTCCCCAACCTGATCACCGGTTTGCAGGCCGGGCGTTTCGATGTGACCAACTCGTCGATGTACATCACCGCCGAGCGGGTCAAGGTCATCGACATGATCCCCTACCTGAAAAGCGGCGAGTCGATCCTGACCCTCAAGGACAGCGCCTTCCAGCCCAAGACCCCGGAAGAATTCTGCGGCCACAAGATCGGTTCCATGGGCGCCACCTCGTGGCTGGCGCAGATGAACAAACTCTCGGCGGAGTACTGCGTGGCCAAGGGCTTGAAGCCGATCCAGATCAGCGAGTACAGCACCGACCCGCAAACCACCCAGGCCCTGCTGGCCCACGCGGTGGAAGCGCAGATCACCGACGCGGCCGTGGCCCGTGGCGTGGTCGACAAGCTCGGCGCGCGGGTGGTGATTTCCTCCGACACGTTGATCTACCCGGTGCTGAACGGCTTCGGTGTGAAGAAGGGCAACGACACGGTGAAAAAAGCCCTGCTCGACGGCCTGGAAAAATACCGCGTCACGCCTGAGTACGCAGCCTTGCTCAAGAAGTACAACTTCGAGGCACCGACCGAAGCCGACCTCGCGGCGCTGATGCCCAAGTAAGCCAATTGCGCGGCCGCCGTTGTGCGGTCGCGCCCTGCGGAGAACGATCCATGGCGTTATCCCTCGAAGAACAGACGCGCATTGACCTGGCGGCGACCTTTCGGATCATTGCCCACCTGGGCATGCACGAAGCGGTGGCCAACCATTTCAGCGCGGCAGTGTCGGCCGACGGCAAACAGTTCTTGCTCAACCCGAAGTGGAAGCACTTCTCGCGTATCCGTGCCAGCGACCTGCTGCTGCTGAACGCCGACGACTCATCCTGTGGCGACAACCCCAACGTGGACGCCACTGCCTGGTCGATCCACGGCCAGATCCACCGCCTGCTGCCGCAGACCCGTGCGGTGTTGCACCTGCATCCGGTGTACACCACGGCGGTGGCGTGCCTGGCCAAGCCGCACATCCCGCCGATCGACCAGAACACCGCGCGTTACTTCAACCGCGTGGCGGTGGATGAACTCTACGGCGGCATGGCCGACACCGAGGCCGAAGGCGCACGCCTGGCCGGCCTGCTCGACGGCAAGAGCCGCCTGCTGATGGGCAACCATGGGGTGATGGTGACTGCCGCGTCCATCGGCGAAGCCTTTGACGATATCTGGACCCTGGAGCGCGCCTGCCAGATCCTGGTGACGGCCTGGTCCACCGGGCAGCCGTTGCGGGTGTTATCCGATGAAGTGGCGGAAAAGACCGCGCGGGCCTGGGAAGGCATCACCGACTTTTCGCGCCAGCACTTTGCAGAAATGAAGCAGTTGATGATCGACGCCGACCCTTCGGTACTCGATTGAGGAGCGTTCCATGACCTTTTCCGTTGTCGCCCGGTGTGCCGAGACCGGCCAGTTGGGTATTGCGATCAGCTCGTCGAGCATCGCCGTGGGCGCCCGTTGCCCATGGCTGCGTCCGGGCGTGGGCGCGGTGGCCTCGCAGAACATCACCTTGCCGAGCCTGGGCCCGCAGGTGCTCGACTTGCTGGAGCAGGGCCTGGCGCCTGCCGAGGCATTGGCCTCGGTGTTTGCCGGTCAAGAGCATGGCGACTACCGCCAGGTCACGGTGATTGATCACCTGGGCCGCACCGCGCATTTCAGCGGCGCGCACACCCTCGGTGTGCATGGGGCATTGAGCGGTGAGCAGTGCGTGGCGGCGGGGAATATGCTCGCTGACCCTGGGGTGATCGACGCCATGGTGCGCGCCTTCGAGCAGGCGCCGGGGCATCTGGCCGACCGCTTGCTGGCGGCGATGCACGCCGGCCAGGCCCGGGGCGGCGAGGCGGGGCCGGTGCATTCGGCGGCGTTGCTGGTGGTCGACGACGTGCTCTGGCCCATCGTCAACCTGCGGGTGGACTGGGCCGACGAAGACCCGATCGGTGCGCTCGAGCGACTCTGGCAGGCCTATCACCCACAACTGCAGGACTACATCGACCGCGCCCTCAACCCGCACATCGCACCGGGCTATGCCGTGCCGGGGGATGACCGGTGAACACCAGCCGCGATCTGCTGGCGCACCTGGTGCGCTTCGACACCACCAGCCGTGAATCCAACCTGGCGTTGATCGACTTTGTGCGCACCTATTTGCAGGACCACGGCGTGGCCTGCGAGCTGGTGTACAACGAACACAAGAGCAAGGCCAACCTGCTGGCGACCATCGGCCCGGCCGGCGTGCCCGGCATCGTGTTGTCCGGGCATACCGATGTGGTGCCGGTGGACGGCCAGCGCTGGACGGTGGCGCCGTTTGAGTTGACGGAGAAAGACGGCCACTTGTACGGGCGCGGCACCGCCGACATGAAAGGCTACATCGCCTGCGTGTTGGCCAGCGTGCCGGCGCTGATGCAGGCGCCGTTGCGCATGCCGGTGCACATCGCCCTGTCCTATGACGAAGAGGTCGGCTGCCTGGGCGTGCGTGCGCTGATCGAGCGCTTCCACGGGCAAGCGGTCAAGCCGCTGCTCTGTGTGATCGGCGAACCCACCGAACTCAAGCCGGTGCTCGGCCACAAGGGCAAGCTCGCGGTGCGCTGCGACGTGCACGGCCTGGCGTGCCATTCGGCCTATGCGCCTTCGGGGGTGAATGCCATCGAGTACGCCGCGCGCCTGATCAGTGAACTGGTGCGCCTCGGTGAAACCCTCAAGGCGCCGCAACAGTTGGATCCGCGTTTCGATCCGCCGTTTTCCACGGTGCAGACCGGCGTGATCAACGGCGGCAAGGCGTTGAACATCGTGCCGCAGCACTGTGCGTTTGATTTTGAAGTGCGCTCGCTGCCGGGCCAGGATCCGTGGCGGGTGGCGCAGCAGTTACGCGATTACGCCGAGCGCACCCTGCTGCCCGCGATGCGGGCGGTGAGCGCGGACTGCGCGATCAGTATCAGCGAGTTATCCAGCTACCCTGGGTTGGCAACGGCCCTGGACAGCCAGGCCGCTGAATGGGCCGCGCAGTTTTGTGGCTCGCGGGACTTCGGCACCGTTGC
This sequence comes from Pseudomonas sp. MPB23, assembly GCF_046605395.1. Taxonomy (NCBI): domain Bacteria; kingdom Pseudomonadati; phylum Pseudomonadota; class Gammaproteobacteria; order Pseudomonadales; family Pseudomonadaceae; genus Pseudomonas; species Pseudomonas sp. MPB23. The sequence continues at coordinate 3,022,620 of NZ_CP176771.1, forward strand.
GTTCGGCACCGAAGGTGGCCTGTTCGACCAGGCCGGCATTCCCACGGTGGTGTGCGGGCCGGGCAGCATGGAGCAGGGCCACAAGCCCGATGAGTTCATCAGCGTTGCACAGTTGGCGGCGTGTGATCGGATGCTGGAAAGGGTGCTCGCGTTTGTACGCCAGTAACCCCCGGCAGCACACATCCGGCGCGCAAGGCGTTCAGGCCTTTGCCACACCCACCCGCCACTGCGCCAGCGGCAACACGCCGTTGACCAGGTAATTGCCGACGATCCGCGACTTGTACACCCGCGGATTGTGGGCCTGATGAGCGCGCCGACCTACATCGTTGCGTACGAGCCGGCACTGGCGCAGAAAAGCGCGATGATCAAGGACTTCATCGCCCGCCTGACCCGCGCCAGGGTGTGGAGCAACACCCACGTGGATGAGTACGCCGAGGCCCGGTCCAAGGCCAACCAGACCGCCCCTCCGGAATGAACAATTCACGGGCATCTACAAGGAGTAGCCAATAGGCTACAAGTGGCACGATGATCAATTGGATAGGCAGGACGCCAGAGTTCGATACATGGCTCGATGGTATGCGGGATATTTGTGGGAAAGCGGCTGTTCTGACCCGATTGGACCGAGCCGAGGAAAACAATTTTGGTGATTGCGAACCTGCAGGCGACGGCCTGAGTGAAATGCGTGTTTTTGTCGGGCCCGGCTACAGGATTTACTTTGTGCGCACGGGGATCACCGCTTACCTGATGTTGTGAGGCAGTGATAAAACCGACCAGAAGTTGATGCAGGCGTTGGGGGTCGAGCTGACGGTGCAGCCGCTTTCAAGCAAGAAAGCGGCAAGCGTAAAACCGAGTGCTGCCAGCAAATAAGCGACCGCCTTGCCTTACGGGCTCAGCGCACCAGGCAAGGCTGCTTGTTGTTGAAGCGCCAGCCCGGAATCAGGAACTGCATCGCCACGCTGTCATCCCGCGCGCCGAGGCCCATGCCTTTGTACAGCTCGTGGGCCTTGGCCACCGCGTCCATGTCGATCTCCACCCCCAGGCCCGGCTTGGCGGGCACCTTCACATAACCCCCTTCGATGGTCAGCGGCGTTTTGGTCAGGTGCTGGCCGTCCTGCCAGATCCAGTGGGTGTCGATGGCGGTAATGTCACCCGGTGCGGCGGCGGCGACCTGGGTGAACATCGCCAGGGAAATATCGAAGTGGTTGTTGGAGTGCGAGCCCCAGGTCAGGCCCCAGTCGTGACACATCTGCGCGACGCGTACCGAGCCCTGCATCGTCCAGAAGTGCGGGTCGGCCAGGGGGATGTCCACCGATTGCAGCTGGATCGCATGGCCCATCTCGCACCAGTCGGTGGCGATCATGTTGGTGGCGGTTTTCAAGCCCGTGGCGCGGCGGAATTCGGCCATGACTTCGCGGCCCGAGTAGCCGTTTTCGGCACCGCATGGGTCTTCGGCGTAGGCGAGCACGGCATGCTGGTCGCGGCACAGGCGGATGGCTTCTTTCAATGACCAGGCGCCATTCGGGTCGAGGGTGATGCGCGCATCGGGGAAGCGTTCGGCCAGGGCGGTGACCGCTTCGATTTCTGCATCACCGCTCAACACACCACCCTTGAGCTTGAAGTCATTGAAGCCGTATTTGGCCTTGGCGGCTTCGGCCAGGCGCACCACGGCGTCGCTGGTCAGGGCGTGTTCATGGCGCAGGCGGAACCAGTCGTCGTCGCTGTCGGCTTCGTTGCGGTAGGCCAGGTCGGTCGCGCTGCGGTCGCCGACGTAGAACAGATACCCGAGCATTTTCACCGCGTCGCGCTGTTGGCCTTCGCCGAGCAACGCCGCCACCGGCACGTCGAGGAACTGCCCCAGCAGGTCGAGCAGCGCGGCTTCCATGGCGGTGACGGCATGCACGGCGATGCGCAGGTCAAAGGTCTGCAGGCCGCGGCCGGCGGCGTCCCTGGAGGCAAAGGCGCTGCGCATCTGGTTGAGGATGCGCTGGTACTGGCCGATCGGTTGGCCGATCACCAGGCTGCGCGCGTCTTCCAGGGTTTCGCGGATGCGTTCGCCACCGGGTACTTCGCCCACGCCGGTGTGGCCGCTGCTGTCCTTGAGGATGACGATATTGCGCGTGAAATAAGGCCCATGGGCGCCGCTGAGGTTGAGCAGCATGCTGTCGTGGCCGGCCACGGGGATGACTTGGAAATGGGTCACTACGGGAGTCATGGCAAGTTCCTAAAGAGGCTCAAAGAGGTTTGCTGATGGCAGCGCCCGTGGGCGCCGCGCTTGGCGCGGTCAAGGCTGCCGAGGGCGAGGTCTTGGCAAAGAACACCAGGATCGCCGCGAGTACCGAAGTGCCGGCCAGGCCATACAGGCCGCCCTGGATCGAGCCGGTGCTCTGCTCCAGGAAGCCGAAGGTGGTCGGCGCGACGAAGCCGCCGAGATTGCCGATGGAGTTGATCAGCGCGATCACGGCGGCGGCGATGCGCACATCCAGGTAGCCCTGGGGGATCGGCCAGAACAGCGACGACGCCGACTTGAAGCCGATGGCCGCGAAGCAGATCGCCACGAAGGCGAAGATCGGCCCGCCGGTGGTGGACATGAACATGCCCGCGGCGGCAATCAACAGCGCAGCCGCGACCCAGGCCTGCTGGAACTTGAACCTGCCCGACAACGACGCGAAGGCGTACATGGCAATGATCGAGATCAGCCACGGGATCGAGTTGAAGAAACCGACCTGCATATCGCTCAAGTCCCCCATCTTCTTGATGATGCTCGGCAGCCAGAACGTCGCCGCGTAGATCGTCAGTTGGATGCAGAAGTACAGCGCACAGAACAGCAGGATCTGACGGTCCTTGAGCAGCTTGCCGAGGGTGGGTTTGACGCTGGTCAGGGCTTCGCGGTCGCGTTGTTCCTGATCGATTGCGCCGACCAGTGCATCTTGCTCTTCGCGGGTCATCCATTTGGCGTCGTGGGGCTTGGAGTCGAGCCAGAACCACACGAAGAAACCCAGCGCCACGGAGGCCAGGCCTTCGACGGCGAACATCCATTGCCAGCCATGCAAGCCAAACCCTTCGATCTGCAACAGCGCCCCCGACAGCGGGCCGGAGATCAACGAGGCCACGGCCGAACCGCTGAGGAAAATCGCGATGGCTTTACCTCGCTCCATGCCCGGCAGCCAGCGGGTGAAGTAATAGATCACGCCGGGAAAGAAGCCCGCCTCGGCCACACCCAGCAGAAAGCGCAGGATGTAGAAGTGGGTTTCGTTCTGGATGAACGCCATCAGCGTGGCGACGATGCCCCAGGTGAACATGATGCGGGTCAGCCAGATACGCGCGCCGACCTTTTGCAGCAGCAGGTTGGAGGGCACTTCGAAAAGGGCGTAGCCGATGAAGAACAACCCGGCGCCAAAGCCGTAGGCCGCGGCGCCGATGCCCAGGTCATGCTCCATGTGCGTGCGCACGAAGCCGATGTTGACCCGGTCGATGTAGTTGAGGATGAACATGATCACGAACAGTGGGAGCACATGGCTCTTCACTTTGCTCACGGCGCGCGCGAGGGCCGAATCATGTTCGGGTGTGGCCACTGTATGGCTTGAAGGATTCACCATTTAAAAACGCCCCCTGATTTATTTTTATGTGGGTTTGTACGGGTTGTTGATAGACATCATACAAGTCGGTTTCTGTGGTTCGCAATGTGCTGACGATATTTTTGTGTGCATAAGGCGATGGGATGATCAGTTTGTTTGGTTATTTGTCGTGTATTTGCTGGGGTTTGTGGGTGTTTTGCAAGCGGGGTTTCGGGAGGGTCAAGCGTAAAGGTGAGTCGCTCTAAAACACTGTGTGAGGTTGGTTGTCATACAAGTTGATGGCTTTTTCAATCAACACCGCCTCGCCTTTGAACGGGATGTTAAGCTCCGCCCAGCCCAACCCCGTGGACCCGCAACGATGCCCATTGAAAGTGGAACCCCTGTGCGTAGACGCTCCAACAACCTGGCCCAAGGCGTGGTCGACGCGCTGACCCAGCGCATCCTGCTTGGGCAATTGAAGCCCGGTGAAAAACTGCCGTCGGAATCCACCATCGTGCTCGAGCATGGCGTGAGCCGTACCGTGGTGCGCGAAGCGATTTCCAAGTTGCAGGCGTCGGGGCTGGTGGAGACGCGTCACGGCATCGGCACCTTTGTGCTGGCGCAGCAGCCCTCGTCCGGGCTGCGCCTGCATGTGGACACGGTCGCCAGTGTGCGCAGCATGCTGGAGTTGCGCCTGGGCCTGGAGGTGCAGGCCGTGGCGCTGGCCGCCGTGCGCCGCAGCGACGAGCAGCTCGCCCGCATGCGCGCGGCGCTCACCGACTACCAGGCCTCGCTGGTCAACCACGATAGCTGCGTGGAAGAGGACAAACGGTTTCACCAACTGATCGCCGAGGCCACCGGCAATACCTTTTTTACCGAGATCATGCTGCACCTGGGCAATGCGATGATCCCGCGTACCCAGGTCAAGGGTGACGAACGCGGCGGCGCCGACTTTTCCCAACTGGGGCAATTGGCGCACCTGGAGCATGAGGCGATTTTCAACGCGATCAAGCGCCAGGACCCGGACGCGGCCCGCGCCGCGATGGTGCTGCACCTGAGCAACAGTCGGGACCGTTTTTCGGGCGCGTAAAGTCTTTGCAGCGAAAGGAATAGTCATTGAACGAACACACCTTATCCATGCGCCTGGAGCGCGTGGCGGCGAACGTGCCCGTCGGCGCGCGGCTGGCCGATATCGGCTCCGACCACGGCTACCTGCCCGTGGCCTTGATGCGCCGTGGCCTGATCGCAGCGGCGGTGGCGGGGGAGGTGGCGACCACACCGTTTCACGCGGCGCGGCGCAGCGTGCGGGACAACGGCCTGGAGCAGCACATCGCCGTGCGCCTGGCCGACGGTCTGGCGGCGATCACGGCGCAAGACGGGATCACCGCGATCAGCGTCTGCGGCATGGGCGGCGAGACGATCCGCGACATCTTCGACAGCGGCAAAGCCCATCTGAGCGGTGAGGAACGCCTGATCCTGCAACCCAACGGCGGCGAGCAGCCCTTGCGGCAGTGGTTGATGGATAACGGCTACAGCATCCTTCATGAAGAACTGCTGCACGAGAACCGGTTCTACTACGAAATCATCGTCGCCGAACGGGCTGCCCCGGTGCGTTACACCCCTGAACAACTGTACTTCGGCCCGCTGCAGATGCAGGCGCGCAGTCCGGTGTTCCTGGCCAAGTGGCAGCGATTGTTGGGGCTGAAGCAGAAGACCCTGGCCGGGCTCGAACAGGCACCGCCGGCGAAGGTGCAGGCACTCACCCAAGAGATCGGCTGGATCAGCGCGCTGCTGGCTTGAGCAGACCCGTGTGGTAGGTGAGTGGGGCCAAGCCCTAATGCCATTCAGTTAAGGAGGAACACTGTAACTGTGGCAAGCCCGCTCGCCACAGGAAACACACCTCGGCACGCGTCTGCCGCGGTGACAGTCTCATTGTCGCGGTTGAGTGCTTTTGCCCCATTTTCGCGCACGCGCCATCGACCCTGGCTCGCCGCCCCTTCTATTTAGGGGCTCACGGGTCGCGGCCCGTATCTTGCTTGAGCCTTTCCAATCAATGACATGGCACTTTGCCGTTATTCATTTCAGGGTTTCGCCCAACGTTGTATCGCTTGGGCTTTTTTGGGGAGTGGTCGGATATGCACAGCCTTTTGTCACCCGGTATCCGCTTGCTCGGACGTTTTGGTTTCGCCCGCAAATTCCAGCTGCTGTTCTTCCTTTTTATCCTGCCCCTGGCCGGCAGCCTGTGGATGATCGGGGCGGACTATCGCGAGAAATTAAACGTGATTTCCAGCGAGCAGTCCGGGCTGAGCCAGTTGCTGGTCCTGGACGCGCTGGATCGCCAGTTGACGACCCAGCGCAACCTGGCCGCGCGCTGGAAGGCCGCGGATATCCTGCATGCGCCCACGCCGGCGGCGAAGGCAGCGATGGACAAGGTCGATAGCCAATACCCGCTCATCCTGCGCAGCCTGCAAACCCTGGGCGAGTCGCTGAAAACCCAGGGCGCGAGTGCCGACACCTTGGCCCGCTTCGATGCATTGCAAGCGACGGTCAAGGGCATGGACGCACAGTCCCTGCGCATCGTGGGTTGGTGGCCGGATGGTTACGAGCACTTCACCTCGGCCCTCAGCGCCATGCAAACCCTGCGCGAACAAATTGCCCTGGACGCCGGCCTGATCCTCGACCCCTGGCTGGAAACTTACATGCTCATGCAGATGGGCACTCTGCAGACCCCTGACCTGATCGAGCGTATTGGCCGGATGGCGAGTGTCGGGCAGTCGTCCATCGCTTCGGGGCAGTTCACCTTGCAGAGCCGTTTGCAGATGCGCGATCTGCGCAGCCGCATCAGTGATGCGCGAGACCAGTTGGCCAAGGCCGCGGCGTCGCTCAAAGCCAAGCCATACGCCGGGATGGAGCCCTGGACCGCGCAGTACGACGCCAGCCTGCAACTGTTGGATAAAGAACTCAAGGTCCTCGACGACGGCGTGTTCGGCGGCAGCATCAAGCTCGACACCGCCGGTTTCGAGCGCAGTGTCGATGCGATGCTTGAATCGTTCGGCGCGCTGCGCGTTCAGTCGTTGACGTCCATGGATGCGCGCCTGGACTACTATCGCCAATCCGCGAACCGGCAGTTTATCCCGTTGGCGCTGACGTTCAGCCTGCTGACCCTGGCGGCGCTGTACCTGTTCATGTGCCTGCAAGCGTCCATCCGCCGCAGCGCCAGTGGTATCACCACCTTGGCCGAGTCTCTGCGCGACGGCAACCTGTGCGTGGAAGTGGCGGTGCAAGGACGTGACGAACTGGCCGTCATCAGCACCGCGCTCAACGTCGCGGTGATGCAATTGCGCACCAGCCTGCTCGGCGTCAATCACGAGACCCAGCAGCTCGGCTCAGCGGTGCTCACCCTCAATTCGCAATCGGGTAGCACCCTCACGGAAGTCGAAGATCAGCAACACCAGATCAGCCAGATCGCCGCCGCGGCGACCCAGTTGGCCGCCACCTCCATGGGCGTGGCCAAAAGTTGTGAACAAGCCTCCGGCAGCGCCCAGCACACCCGGCGTATCGCCGAAGACAGCAGCCGCGACAGCCAGCGCACCACCGCCAGCATCCAAGAGCTCAACCAGCGGCTGACCGACACCGCCAACGCCCTGGAGCAAGTCAGCCAGCAGGGCCAGCAGATTCAATCGGTGGTCGACACCATCCGCGGCATCGCCGAGCAGACCAATCTGCTGGCCCTCAACGCCGCCATCGAAGCGGCACGCGCCGGTGATCAGGGGCGTGGTTTTGCCGTGGTGGCCGATGAAGTGCGCAGCCTGTCGCAGCGCACCCAGGCCTCCACTGCGCAGATTGCCGGCACAGTGGACAGCCTGCGCGCGACGGTGAGCCAGGCGGTCAACCTGATGGGCGCTGCGTGCGAGCAGGCGCTGAGGGATGCCGAATCCGTCACCGGGTTGGGGACACGCCTGGGCGAAATCGCGGGAGCCGTGCAGAGCGTCACCGACACCCTGGCGCAGATCGCCACGGCGGTGGAAGAACAGGCGGCGACGGCCGATGAGGTGAGCGGCAACATCCAGCAAGTGGACCAGGCCGCCGGGCGCCTGCTCGACGGCGCGCGCGCCGTGAACCGCGCGGCCGATACGTTGAGCAAGGGCAGCCGGGCGTTGAGCGATAACACCGCGCGATTCCGCCTGGGCTGAGCCGCCCTGTGGCCAGTGGACTTTCTGTGGCAAGCCCGCTTGCCACAGGGGGGGGGCGCCACAAGGCTATTGCTTCACCGCCTGTTCAGGCAAACGCATACGGCCCGCCCCGTTCCAGCGCCTGGCGATACGCCGGCCGCGCCTGGAACCGCTGCACCCATGCCGCCAGGTGCGGGTACGCCTGCAACTTGCCCTGGGCCTTGGCGATTTCGCCGATGAAGCTCATCTGGATATCCGCACCGCTCAGCTCGTCACCCAGCAGGTACGGCGTTTGTCCCAGGGCCGCGTTGAGGTAACCCAGGTAATTGGCCACTTCCGATTCGATACGCGGATGCAACGGAGCGCCCGCATCACCCAGGCGCCCTACGTACAGGTTGAGCATCAGCGGCAGCATGGCCGAGCCTTCGGCGAAGTGCAGCCATTGCACGTAGCGGTCGTAGTCGGCGGTGGTCGGGTCCGGTTGTAGGCGGCCGGCGCCATGGCGGCGGATCAGGTAGTCGATGATGGCGGCGGACTCGATCACCACATTCCCATCGTCTTCAATCACCGGGGATTTGCCCAGCGCGTTGATCGCCTTGAGCTCGGGCGGGGCGAGGTTGGTCTTCGGGTCGCGCTGGTAGCGCTTGATGTCGTAGGGCAGGCCGAGCTCTTCGAGCAGCCACAGAATGCGCTGCGAGCGGGAGTTGTTGAGGTGGTGGACAGTGATCATGTCGGGCTCCGCTGGGCGAGGGGGTCTGTATGCAGACTACACCGTTGCCGTGGAGTGCCCTTGAATACCTTTCAGCCGGCAGTGCCGCCGTCATCGTAGCCCCGACCAGACGGCGATGACGGCATGTTCCCTAGCGCACCACGTCCAGCGCCGTAAATTCATTCACATAGTGCGTCTGGCTCGATGTCGACTCCAGCGTCAGCGCGACCCCCAGGTCCTCGATAAACGCGCGCGCGGTCTGATAGTCTCCCTGGTCGCATTCGAGCTTGATCGCATCGCCTTTCAACGAGGCAAACACCTGCTTGGCCGGGAAGCGCTCGCCGATCTTGCAGGTCATGATGGTCTGGACGGGCCTGTCGGTCGGTTTTTCCGGCATGTTCGCCATGCGCAGGCGCGCGCTCAGCGTCTGGCCTGGAGTCCAGTTCGTCGGCAGATTCAGTTCCAGTTCACGGGTTTGCAGCACACGGCCATCGCCCACGCCATTCATCTTCGACTTCAACTGGATCAGGTCCGCCTTGGTCTGGCGCTCCACGTGGAAGGTGTCGTTGTAGACCTCGTTCTTGTTCAGCAGGCCACCGTCGGCGCTGAAGGTCACGGACGTCGGGCTGTCCAGGCTGCCATCGTCCTTCTTGGCCCGATAGGTGTAGGTCAAGGTTTTGAACTTGGGCTGCAACAGCGGCGCGTTGAGGTGCTGGAGTACGCTGGCGGGCACCTCGACATCGTTGATGCCTGGCTCCACCAAGGTGCGTGGGTAATCGACTGGCGCGATGTCCGGGCGCAGTTGTGCCAGCAGTGCCGCGTTTACGCCGCCTTGTACCGAACAGCTGACGCGCGATTGTGTGCCCTGCTTGCCTTCCGGTTCCACGATCAGCACGCGTTCCACGTGCCGCGTCCCCGGCGCCTTGCCCGGTTGGGGTTTGATCGCCTGCCAGTGGTCGCCGACCTTGAGTTCGCTGCGGGTGTATTCGCCATCGCCTTTGTGCAGCAGCGCGGGTTGCTCCAGCAGCGGGGCGAGGTGTCGGGCGACGTCGTCGACACCGCCTTGCACGATAAAGCTCCAGTAGTAGTAGAGGCCCAACTCGCCCAGGTCGGTGACCTCGTCGGCGTACGACACCAACTTCAAACCGGCGATCGGCGGCGCGCTGACCGGTACCGAGTTGCCGTTGCGGCTGGCGCGATCCTGCACCGCGATCCAGGCAAAGTCCTGGTCCTGCTTGAGCGGCGCGTAGGCCTTCCACGCGTCACGGTGGGTGTTCAGGCTGCTGAAGAAACTCGCATCGCAACGGGTAAAAGCCTTGAGCGTATCGACCAGGGCCGCGTCGTCGGCGTGGGCCAGTGAAGGCAGGAGCAAGGCTGAGGAGAGGACGAGGGCGGCAGCGGACAACTTCATTGAGCTGAATTTCCGTATCGTGGCGGGAGCCCGGCATTATCCAGAGATTGAGGCCCGGGCTCTAGCGCTGATCAACAATCGTCAGCGCCCGCTGGCCGGGCCTACCCGTCACTTATACAAAATCGCCTGATGAATATCCTCCAGCGCCATGATGCGCTGGGCGGCGTTGAGTTTGATGGCCTCCTTGGGCATGCCGAACACCACGCAACTGGCTTCGTCCTGGGCCACCGTGGCGGCGCCGGCGTCGAGCATCTCCTTGAGGCCGCGCGCGCCGTCGTCGCCCATGCCGGTCATGATGATGCCGGTGGCATTCTTGCCGGCGAACTTGGCCACCGAGCGAAACAGCACATCCACCGACGGCCGATGCCGATTGACCAGCGGCCCGTCGATCACCTGGGCGTGATAGTAGGCGCCGCTGCGGGTGACCATCAGGTGCTTGCCGCCAGGGGCGATCAGCGCCAGGCCGGGGAGGATGCGGTCGTTGTTGCGCGCTTCGCGCACTTCGATCTGGCACACGCTGTTGAGGCGCTCGGCGAACGAGGCGGTGAATTTCTCGGGCATGTGCTGCACGATCACCATGCCGGGGCACACCCTCGGCAGTGCCGTCAGCACCGCCTCCAGCGCCTGGGTGCCGCCGGTGGAGGTGCCGATGGCGACGATGCGTTCGGTGGTCTGCGCCATGGCATGGCCATTGGCGGCGGGCAGGATCGCGTCCGCCGTGAGCTTGCTGGCTGGGGCGGGGGACGGTGTCGGGTTGGCGCTGCGCTTTCCCAGGTTCCTGACGTTGGAGTTCGCGGCGGCGCGGATCGCCGCCACCAACTCGGCTGCCGACTCGATCAGGAAGTTCTTCAGCCCGGTCGTGGGTTTGGTGATGATTTCCACCGCACCGGCCGACAGCGCTTGCAGGGAGGTTTCCGCGCCTTTCTGGGTCAACGAGGAACAGATCACCACCGGCGTCGGCCGCTCACTCATGATTTTCTTGAGAAAGGTGATGCCGTCCATGCGCGGCATTTCCACGTCCAGCACGATCACATCCGGCCATTCGCGGGCGAGTTTGTCCATGGCGAAAATCGGGTCGGAGGCGGCGCCCATGACGTGGATATCCGGGGTGTCGCTGAGAATCGCCAGCAGTACCTGGCGCACCACGGCTGAGTCATCGACCAACAGCACGCTGATTTTTTTGGTAGGCATTTTGTTGTGGTGTTCCCATTGGTTGATGCCGAACCCAGACGTCGCCGTTCCATAGGTCGAACATGATTGTGCGGTAACCGGTACTGCCCATGTCCTGGGCCATCAACTGCAGTTGATGGCGCTCGACCAGGGCCAGGGCGGCGCGGATATTCAGGCTGGCCACGTCCTGCGTCGACACCCGGCGCTGGCGCTCGGGGAACATCTTGCCGCCGCCGAACAGCTTGACCTGGTAATCCCGTGCTTGCGTGCCGTTGACGTGGGCATGGCGCAGCAGCAGTTCCAGGGCCTCATCGGCATACCGGCCGTCCAGGGGCTGATCGTTGCGCAAGCGCCCCGGCAGCATGAAGTGGCACATGCCGCCGATCAGCCGTTGCGGGTGCCAGAACGTGATCGCCACGCAGGAGCCGAGCAAGGTGCGCAAGCGCATGGGCTGCGTCGCAAAGCAGACCTGGCCGGGCGCCAAGACCACTTCGGTGGCGTCGACAGGCTTTTTCATGGCTTGCGGTAGATCGAGGGCACCACCAACTTCAGGCTGTCATTGACGCCGTGCAGGCTTTCCGAGTGGCTGATGATCAAGTAGCCGCCGGGTTTGAGCAGCGGCAGCAGACGCGCGACCACCTGGATCTTGGTCGGCTGGTCGAAATAGATCATCACGTTGCGCAGGAAGATCACCTCGAACTCGCCAAGGGCCGGCAGCGCTTCGTTGAGGTTGACCTGGACAAAATTGACGCGGTCACGCAAGGCCTTGTCGATCAGGAACGTGCCTTCCTGGCGGCCGATGCCCTTGAGGCAGTACTTGGTCAGCAGCGGCTGGGGCAGAGTCTCGGTGCGTTCCATGGCGTAATGGCCGGTGCGCGCCTTGGCCAGCACTTGGGTGCTGATGTCCGAACCGACGATTTCCCAGGGCGTCGTGCCCAGGCACTCGGCCAGGGTCATCGCCAGGCTGTAGGGTTCTTCGCCCGAGGAACTGGCCGCGCTCCATACGCGAAACACCTTGCCCGGCGCGGCCTTGGGCAGTACGTGCTGACGCAGGAAGTCGAAGTGCTTGGGCTCGCGGAAAAAATACGTTTCGTTGGTGGTCAGCAAATCCAGGGCGACCTGCAACTCGCTCTTGCGCGGGTCACTCATGATCAGCTTGAAATACTCGCCGTAGCTCTGCAGCTCATAGTGCTTGAGGCGCTTGAACAGGCGCCCGGCCACCAGGGCTTTCTTGGCCGGCGACAGGCTGATGCCGGCCGCGCGGTATAGCCAGGTTTGGAACTGACCGAATTCACGATCGTCGATGGAGACGGTGTCAGACATGGCCGGGGCTCAACGCGGGTCGACGTCGAGGGTCGGCCCCTGGCCGGCCTCGGCGAGGCTGGACATCTCGTCGATGGACAGCACTTTACTCACCGCCAGCACGATCACGAACTTGCCGTCGACCTTGGCCATGCCGCTGATGAAATCGGCACGGATGCGTGCGCCGAAGTTGGGCGGCGGCTCGATCTGCGCGGCTGCGATTTCCTGCACGGCAGACACCGTATCGACCAGCAGCCCGATGTCCTGGGGCTGGCCATCGTCAGTGCTCGCCTCGATGATGACCACGCAGGAGCGCCGGGTGATCGCCGAGTTGGCGCGGCCAAAGCGCGCCGACAAGTCGACCACCGGCACCACCGCACCGCGCAGGTTGATCACCCCGCGCACGAAGGCGGGCATCATCGGCACCACGGTCAGGCTGCCGTATTCGATAATTTCCTTGATCCCCAGAATGCCGATGGCGAACATTTCGCCGCCGAGCATGAAGGTCAGGTATTGCGCATCCTCGTCCACCGCCACCGCGGTGTGCCGAGTTGTCGTCACTGCGCCCATGTCATTCTCCCTGTAAACCCGCGTCGATACTGGCGATCAGAAACGGGTGAATTCCGATTCGTCCGGGGCGCTGGCCATGCTGTAGGCGAAGGCCTTGCGCGGTGCCGGCTGTTGGGGGCGTTGCAACGGCCGGCCGGGTTTGCTGCCGGGACCGTCCACGCTGCTGCTGTGAACCGCGGCCTTGGGGGTTGAATCCAGCACGAAGAAGCTCATGGCCTGTTGCAGTTGTTCGGCCTGGCTGCTCATTTCTTCGGCCGTGGCCGCCAGTTCCTCGCTGCTCGAGGCGTTCTGCTGGGTCACTTGGTTGAGCTGGGTCATCGCCGTATTGATCTGCGCGACACCGGCCGCCTGTTCTTCGGACGCGGCGCTGATTTCCTGCACCAGATCGGAGGTCTTGTTGATCGACGGCACCATTTCGTCGAGCAACTTGCCGGCTTTTTCCGCCATGTCCACGCTGCTGGAGGACAGTTCGCCGATTTCCTGGGCCGCGACCTGGCTGCGTTCGGCCAGCTTGCGCACTTCGGCGGCCACCACCGCGAACCCTTTGCCGTGTTCGCCGGCCCGAGCGGCCTCAATGGCGGCATTGAGGGCGAGCAGATTGGTCTGGTAGGCGATGTCGTCGATGATGCTGATGCGCTGGGCGATTTTCTTCATCGCCACCACGGTCTGTTGCACCGATTCGCCGCCCTCGGTGGCTTCCTTGGCGGCCTTGCTGGCCATGCCATCGGTGACCTTGGCGTTTTCGGTGTTCTGGTTGATGCTGGCGCTCATCTGCTCGACCGACGCACTGGTTTCCTCGACGCTGGCCGCTTGTTCGCTGGTGGCCTGGCTCATCGATTGCGCGGTGGCACTGACTTGCTCGGAGGCGCTGGCCAGGTTATCGGCGGCGTTGCGTACTTCGCCGATGATATGCGCCAGCTTGCCGACCATGTTGCGCATGGCGTTGAGCACCATGCCGGTTTCATCTTTTGCACCCGGCTCGATGTGGGCATTGAGGTTGCCTTCGGCCAATTGCTCGGCGGCGCTGGCGGCTTGTCGCAGCGGGCGGGAAATGATCCCTGCGATGAACACCGCCAGGCCCAGGCCGATCAACAGGGCCGCGATCAGCGCCACGATGATCGACAGGCGCGCGCTTTCGTACAGCGCCGAGCCTTTGTCACCGGCGAGGGTCGCGCCGGCGTCATTGAGTTCGACCATCTTTTGCAGGCGGTCGGCCACTTGATCGAAATGCTCCTTGGACTCACCCGTCAGCAAGCTGCGCGCCTGGTCTTCCTGGTTGCGCCGCGACAGGTCGAGCAACTGTTTGCTGCTCGCCAGGTACGAGGCCCAGGCGCTTTTCACGCTGGCCAGGAGCTGACGATCTTCATCGTTGGACAGCAACTGCTCGTAGGTGCCCATGCGGGTTTCGAACTGCTCGCGCGCGTCGGCGGCTTCACGCTCGGCCAGGGCCTTTTTCTCGGCAACGTCGGTGCCGACATGGCGGTTTTCTTTCAAGCGATAGTTGGCGGCGAAGAACCGCATGGCGGCCGCTGCGCGCAGGGACGGCATCCAGTTGCCCCGGATGTCCTGGGCCGCCTGGTTGACAGCCCCGAGCTGGACGATGGCGAAACCGCCCATGGCCGCGGTGAGCGCCAGGACCACCAGGAATGAGCTGATCAACTTGGTGGAAATTTTAAGATCGTAGAACCATTTCATCGGGAAACCTCCATGGAGTTGCAAAAACGTCAGCGAGCGACGACCGGTGGCGACTGAGGCGCCTGGGTCGTGCGGGCTTCCAGGTGTACGATTTGGTTGAGCAGTGCCGGTATATCCAGGATCAGGGCGACCGCGCCGCTGCCCAAAATGGTCGAGCCGCTGATGCCGCGCAGTGCGCCGAACAACTTGCCCAGGGGTTTGATCACGGTCTGGAACTCGCCGAGCAGGTCATCCACCACCAGCCCGGCCTTGTGCTCGGCGTAACGCACTACCACCACATTCTGGCGGCGAGCGGGCGGGCCTTCGTGGCTGAAGTGATCGCGCAGGTCCACCAGCGGCAGCACCTCGCCGCGCAGGTCCAGGTAGCCCTGTTCGCGGCTGGACTGACGCTGGCGTTCGTCCAGCTCGATGCATTCCTGGACCATGTCCAGGGGAATCACGTAGGTGCAATGATCGATGCCCACCAGGAACCCGTTGATGATCGCCAGGGTCAGCGGCAGGCGTATGCGCACCACGGTGCCCTCGCCGGGACGGCTGTCCAGGTCCACGGTGCCGCGTAACAGGGTGATGTTGCGCTTGACCACGTCCATGCCCACGCCACGCCCGGACAGGTTGGTGACCGCTTCGGCGGTGGAGAACCCCGGCTCGAAGATCAGGTTGTAGATTTCCTGGTCGGTGAGCACCGCACCACCGGCGACCAGCCCGCGTTCCTGGGCTTTGGCCAGGATGCGTTCGCGGTTGAGCCCGGCGCCGTCGTCGGCGATTTCGAGGACGATGCTGCCCGAGTCGTGGTACGCATTCAGGCTCAGGTGGCCCTTGGTCGGCTTGCCTGCCGCACGTCGGGCGTCGGCGCTTTCGATGCCGTGATCCATGGCGTTGCGCAGCAAATGCATCAGTGGGTCGCCGATTTTCTCGACCACCGTTTTGTCCAGTTCGGTTTCCGCGCCGTTGATGATCAGGTCGATGTCCTTGCCCAGTTCCTGGCTGACATCGCGCACCACGCGGCGGAAGCGGTTGAAGGTGTCGCCGATGGGGATCATGCGCAGGTGCAGGGCGCCATCGAGAATCTCTTCCACCAGCCCCGATACCGTCGAGGTGGCTTCCTGCAGCGGATCGTTGTTGCAGGAGCGGGCCAGCAGGCTCGCGCCCGCGCTGGCGATGACCAGCTCGCCGACCAGGTTGATCAGCTCGTCAAGCTTGTCGGCATTGACCCGGACGTAGTTGCCGTCCCGCAGTTTCGTGTCGCCGCTCGTTGCCGTGCGTTGCTGCACCGCTGCCGTTGGGCCTTGCTCGGCCTCGGCGACCCCTTCGGAGTCGACCGCGGCGCTGCTGTCGCCTGGCTCATCGGCGACGCTGATCTGGACTTCACAGTCATCGCGCACAAAGTCGAAGACTTCATTGAGGGCGGCATGGCTGGCGCTTGAGCGCAGGTCGATCTCGAAACCCAGGTAGCAGCTTTCCGGGTCCCAACCGTCCACGGCCGGGATGCTGTCGGTGAGGGTAGTGACGTGCAGCAACTGGCCCAGGGTTTCCAGGTAGCGCAGGAACGACAACGGGTCCATGCCGTTGCGGAACACGTCCGCGCCAAAGCGCAGGGACAGGTGCCAGAGCACTTCGGTCGGTGCGTCGTCGTCCACCGCCACGGTGCCGACGTCGGCGCTGGGCGACGGCGTCTCTTGATAGGCCCCCAGCGCCTCGCGCAAGGCAGCTTCGCGCTCCAGCGCCGCGGACGGCAGTGCCTCGCCGCGGCTGGCGACCACCTCGATCAGCTCGAGCATGTGATCGCCGGACTGCAGCAGCACCGCGATCAGTGCGGCATCCACCGCCACGTGGCCATCGCGCAGGCGGTCGAGCACGTCTTCGACGATATGCGTGAAACTGACAATCGACGCCAGGCCGAACAGCCCGGCGGAGCCCTTGATGGTGTGCGCGGCGCGAAACACCGCGCCAATGGCATCCTCATCGCCCGGGTCGTTCTCCAGTTGCAACAAGGATTGCTCCATGGCCTGCAACAGTTCGCGCGCCTCGATGATGAAAGTCTGCTGTGCCTGATCGAGATTAATGCTCACCTGGACATTCCTTGTTCGTTGAACGGAGGTGGGGCGCGCTAGAAAATCGCGTCGCCACACAATTGCAACGTTTGCGTGACCGCCGGACTCTGCGCGGCCAGGCTCAGCGCCGTACCGTTGTTGGCGGCTTCACGCCGGATGACCGCGAGCCATTGCACGCCGGCGCCGTCGATTTCCGTGACCTGCGACAGGTCCAGTGCCAGGCGCGGCGCCGCCCCCACCTGGGGCAGCAGGGCGGCGGCCAGTTCGGCCACGGTGTAGATGGTCAGTTCGCCGTCGATACTCACGTGAGTGGTGCCGTCGAAGGTGTCGAAGGTGATCGGCATGGCGAGCTCCTGGGGGGTGAGTGTCAGGGCAGAATCAGCTTGGACACCGCCGCCAGCATCTGCGCCGGCTGGAACGGCTTGACCACCCAGGCCTTGGCGCCTGCGGCCTGGCCTTCGGCTTTCTTCGATTCCTGGGACTCGGTGGTCAGCATGATGATCGGCGTGAACTTGTAGTTGGCCAGCTTCTTGACCTCCTTGACGAAGGTGATGCCGTCCATGTTGGGCATGTTCACGTCGCTGATGATCAGGTGCACTTTCTGCCCGGTGAGCTTGCTCAGGGCATCTTTGCCGTCGACGGCCTCGATCACGTCATAACCGGCGCTCTTCAAGGCAATGCCGACCACTTGCCGCACGCTGCTGGAGTCGTCGACCACTAATACGTTCTTCGCCATGATGGGCTCCTAAAAAAAGGTAATGTCTTGAGAATTCTGCTGCACGGCCGCCTCGCCATGGTGGGTGCGCCGTTGCTCTTCGGTGGCGTAGGTGGCTTCCATCTGCGCCAGCCATTGCCGCGCGTCGACGGTCACTGCCTGGTCCGGCGCCTGGTTGGCCTGCAGGAGGTGGTCATGCAGGGCGTGCATGTTGTCGCGCACGTGGCTGAGGATCTGGCTGACCCGATCCTGGAATTGCAGGTTGACCAGCACCTCGGTCATCTCATCGCGAATGCCGTAGCTTTCCTGCTTGAGCAGGTCGGCGGATTCGGCCAGGCGCCCGGTGATGTTCTGAAAGCGTTCGAGCACCGTTTGAATACTGTTTTCGGAGGCGGCCACCGAGTTGCTGTCCTGGTCGGCGCTGTTGGACGCGGCCTGCACCAGTTGGGTAATGGCGTTGTTGATGATGTCGACCTTGGCCGACATCTGCTGGCCGGTTTCGCTGGATTTGCTCGACAGGCTGCGCACCGCGTCGGCCACCACGGCGAAGCCGCGACCGGCTTCACCGGCACGCGCCGCTTCGATGGCCGCATTGAGCGCCAGCAGGTTGGTTTGCGCGGCAATCGCCGCCACGTCGGCGGCCATGGTGCGCAGTTCGCCGGTATAGGCGGTAAGGCTGCGCACTTGCACCAGGGTCTGGTCGCGGCTGGTTTGAGTGGCCTTGAGTGAGTCGATCACCTGGCTCAGCTCACTGTCGCTGCGCGCCAGCACCTTGAGCGCGCCGTCGGCGGCCTGCCCATCCAGTTCGCCGGCCGCGTGTTGCGAAGCTTGTACGGTTTCCTGCAAGCGCGCGGAGATCCCGGTGAAACGGTTGGCCAGGCTCACAATCGCTTCTTCGGTCTGCTGGCGCGAACTTTCCACCTGCTTGGCCCAGATCGGCATGGCGCCCAGCAGCACCTCATCGAGCTGTGCCCGCGAAGCCATGCGGTGCTGCGCCACGTCGGCGTCCGACTGATCCGCCAGCGCCCGTGCGGCCGCGCGCTGCACCGCCTCACGCTGGGAACCCGCGCTCCAGGCGCAGGCCCCCAGGCCGATCAGCACCAACCCCGCGCAGACCGCCAGATTGGCCGGGGAGGTTGATTGCAGCAGTATCCACACGACGGCAGGTACGACCGGGATAAAAGCGAACCAACGAAAACGCGGGTGACCGGTAAGGGGAAGCGGGCTGGATGGGCGCGAAGTCATGGGTTCGTTCCTTGAACGTTGTTACGGAGGTAAACGATAAAGACGCTATCGGCCCCGTACGCCGCAACTTTAGGACTGCCGTTCGTATTCGGTCTGATTTGTGACCGGCGGGTTACCGATCAGGGGGAGGAGGTTGCTCGGAGCCTGCGCGTGGTGCGAAGCCAGGCCGTCTTGGACGTTGTCCGCCCAAACGCCGTAGTCGCCAAGCGCATGCACATAGGCAGGGTCGAATGTCCTAGACTCGCGTTCTCCCCATCAGCCAAGGAAACCTCAATGGGCATTCAAGGAAGAGACCGTCAGATCGACAACATCGAGTTCAATGTTGTCGACATCGCCCGAAGCAAGGCCTTTTACGGCCGTGTATTTGGTTGGACTTTCGTCGATTACGGCGCCACTTACAGCGAGTTCAGCGGCGGGCGTATGACCGGTGGATTCACCACAGGAGA
Source organism: Pseudomonas sp. MPB23 (assembly GCF_046605395.1). Classification (NCBI taxonomy): domain Bacteria; kingdom Pseudomonadati; phylum Pseudomonadota; class Gammaproteobacteria; order Pseudomonadales; family Pseudomonadaceae; genus Pseudomonas; species Pseudomonas sp. MPB23. The sequence goes on from NZ_CP176771.1 coordinate 3,041,660, forward strand.
ACCTGGGCGCACGGGCGGCTAAACCGTTGGTACTGTCCCGCCGTCGATCACAAACTCACTGCCCGTGATAGATGCCGCTCGCGGCGAAGCCAGGAAACCGATCAGGTCAGCCACTTCGGAAGGCGTCGACGGGCGGCCGAGCGGGATACCTCCAAGTGCTTTCATGATGATCTGTTTACCACCTTGATAATCAGTACCTGCCTCCTGCGCGAGTCGCTCGGCGAATGCGACCGACGCTTCGGTTTCAACCCAGCCCGGCGAAACCCGAACCACACGGATGCCTCTGGGCGAAACCTCTTTCGATAAGCTTTTGCTGTACGTCGAAAGCGCAGCCTTGGCCGCCGCGTAAGCGGTTGTAGCTTCCGGCAGTGGCAGCCGACTCTGGATGGAGGTGACGTGGATGACGACCCCCTCCTTGCGCTCCAGCATACCCGGGAGCAAGGCGCGATCGAGGCGCACCGCCGGCAACAGGTTCAGGCTGAGCTCTCGTTGCCACTGTTCCTCGTCCAGCGCAGCAAAACCGCCGCCGGGTGCCGACGAACCACCCAGGACATGGATCATTATGTCCACGCCCCCCAGCCGTTGTTGGATCGCGGCGATCAGCACGTCACAACCTTCCCGGGTCGAAAGGTCTGCCGCAATCAGAAGAGCGCCCGGCATTTCAACGTCCACCTGCCGGGCCGAGGTAATGACCTTCGAGCCTTCGGCCAGTAACAACTCGACGACAGCCTTGCCGATGCCTTTGGTGCCACCGGTGACCAGGACCCGCTTGCCAGCCAAACCCAGATTCAGCATGGCGTGATCTCCAGGGAGCGGATTCGACCGCCCTCCAGCGTGAAGACGTAACTCAGTTGAACCGGGCTACCGGGGAAATTCCCAACAAGGTTCGCAATGACTGTCAGTTTGCCCTGCCCTTGCAGGGCTTGCAGTGGTTGGGCGTGGTAGATAAAAGCGCTGCGTGCCTCCCGTTGCCAGGCTTCGATGGCAGCTATTCCTTCGTATGTTTTTCTCTCATCGCAAACCGTGGCGTCAGAGTGGAAGCAGCTCGCAAGTTGCGCTGCATCGCCACCATTGCTGACCGCGAAGTACGTCTGCACGACGTCGGGAAGTTGAGGTGTCATGTTTTCGTTCTCCAGAATCGGGTTGTATGAAGCGATCTTGTGCACTGTTGTGCGTGAGCCTGATGCAATGAGGCATCCATCCGTGCCGAGCATCAGGAGATCAACCCCAGTTTCGCGGCCTTGAAGGTGGCGGCCGCTCGAGTCGAGCATTCCAGCTTCCGGAAGATGCTTTCCACGTGCGTGCGAACGGTGCTCGGGCTTATTTCCAGTAACCTCGCCACTTGTTTGTTGTTGGCGCCAGCGCTGATCTCCCTGAGGATGCGACACTCTCGCCCGGTGAGTAATAGCCCACCCGGCGGTTGAACCGGGTGCTCGCCGCGTGCGGCCAGCCTCAGCCATGCATCACATGCTTGAGGTGGCGAGCATTCGGCAGCAACCAGGCCGCCTCCACTGCCGATGTCAAAGTCCGTCTCAACAACGCTGCCACGCTGAAAGCTCATTTGCTGATCTCCTGGATGGATTTCCTGGAGCGATCTTGCTGCCTGACGGATAGTTTGCTCAACTGGGACAAACCTTTATGACCAATCCCGAAATTCAGGACAATAAATGCCACAAGATCGTTTAGGCCTCAGTGAGCTGGACGCTGTTATAGCGGTCGCACGCAGGGGCTCGTTTCGGCAAGCCGCTCTCGATCTCGGCGTCTCCGCCACCGCGTTGAGCAACACCATTGCCCAACTGGAAGCCCGCCTCGAATCGCGGCTGTTCAATCGCACTACCCGTAGCGTGGCCATCACCGAAGCGGGCAGGATCTTTCTGGAGCAGGTGGGGCCAGCCTTGCAGGATTTGCGTGCTGCACTCGATGCAGTGCGATCACATAACGCCGGGCCTTCGGGCACGCTGCGTATCAATGCGTTCGCCAGCGCTGCCCGATCGGCGCTCCTGCCACTGGTGATGGAGTTCCTGCAGCATCATCCGAAAGTACACATCGACCTCGTGACCGAAGGCCGTCTGGTCGATATCGTTGCTGACGGCTTCGATTTCGGCGTGCGCTCAGCCAGCCTCGTTCCGAATGACATGATTGTGATCCCTCTCGGCCAGCCGCAACGGTACGCTGTGGTCGGTTCGCCGGCGTACTTCGAAAAACACGGCAAACCGCGAACGCCCTCCGAGCTGCTCCAGCATCGATGCATCCGCGTTCGACTGCCGAATGGGGCGATTTTCCCGTGGCATTTCGAGCGGGACGCAGAAGTGATTCGTCTCGACGTGAGCGGGCCGCTTACGCTGGATGAATCCAGCGTGGTCAAGCTTGCGGTGCAGGAAGGCATGGGGCTCGGCTTTTTCATGGAGCAGGACGTTCACGATGAAATCCGTGCCGGACAGTTCGTGCGGACGCTGGAAGACTGGACACCGCCCAGAGACAAGCTGTGCCTGTACTACCCGAACCGCCGCAACCCCTGCGCGGCAGCCAAGGCATTCATCGACCTGGCACGCGCCAGTCAAGCCGTCCAGGACGGGCTCGCATGATCCAGGCTTGACCCGGACCAGGCTCAGGCGATCAATCCCAGTGTCAGTCCCTTCAAGGTAGCGGCTGCCCGGGTCGAGCATTCCAGTTTGCGAAAGATGCTTTCCATGTGCGTGCGAACCGTGCTCGGACTGATGTCCAGCAGCCGCGCCACCTGCTTGTTGCTGGCGCCACGGCTGATCTCCAGCAGGATGCGGCACTCGCGAGTCGTGAGTATCGAAGCCTTCGGTTGACGCATCCGACGCTTACCACCGGCGGCGGCAATTACTGCTTCGCAAATATCGTTGTCGAACAGGCCACTGCCAGCATCCTGTTTGAGTAACCTGGCGGCATCCGCTTCGCCGTGGGCCGACCGCCATGGCCTGGCTTCCCTTAGCGCGACCCAGGCGACCGATGTGGCGAACAGGCGATGCTCGGCACACAGCGCATCACCCGCCACGCCTCGAAAATAGCCACTGCCGTTGAGCCGTTCATAGGCATGGGATGCAATCTCTGCGGGCACGGCCAGTTCAGTGATAGGTCTAAGCGCCTGTTGCGTCCAGTAAGGGACAAGGCGCACCCGCTCCGCAGCGCCGTATGGCAGCGACCCGGCGGTATTCCAAAGGTGGTTCGAAACGGCGGCCCGGCCGAGGCCGTAGATGAGCGCGGACTTGCCAATTTCTATCAAAGTGGACTCCCGCAGCCCCCACAGGCGTGCAGCCTCCACGGCGACCTGCGCGACCTGCCGCGAATGCCCTGCCAACCACGGGAGCTTCAAGTCGATGATGTCTCCCACCAACGTCAGTGAGACACAACGCTGCTCATGCGCGTGGTCAACCGTTTTCGAAAGCGTTTCCAAATCCGCCAGCCAGTCCTTTGCGTTGCCCAGAAGCAACGATACCAGTGACGCGGGATAGCGCCGATCCGACTGCTCTCTGATCCAGCGTAGCGCTGCGTCCAGGCCGTGCGCACGACTGAGAATATCCAGGTCACCTGCAAGTACTACCTGATAGGCGACCTCCGGAATGTGCTCATGGGTCAGGCCCAGTGGCCGGCCAGTGCCGTCGTAGGTTTCGAACACGCGACACAAGCCTGCCTCGACGGCGGCACCGAGCTGGAGGGTTTTGGCGATTGCTCCAGACACCTCACAGTGCACGACGGCAAGCGGGGTTGCCTGATGCACCGCGTTCATTTGCTCATTGCCCAGCGTCAAATCGAGCATCGCGCGGCGGCCGTCGACGTCGTCGCCCAGCAGATCCGCAAAGCCTTCGGCATTGGCGGTGCAACCGGACCAGCGCAGCAAGGCAACCTGTTCCGCTACCTTGAGATGCTCACCGTCGCCGTGCCGGGCCTGCGCCAGCATCCGCGCCAGTGCGGCAACACGTCGGGAATGACCGAGGGGTTGTCCCATGCTGAGGTCACCGATCTGGGCGATCGTCGCCAGCGCCCCGCCCAGGGAGATGTCCAGTTGCAACACACCATCCATGAAAAATGTCCCAGGGTCGGATAATTGACCGATGCCCACACCGCAGGCCAGTCAGCAGAATTTGAACTCCCGAACAGGAGCTCATCCAATGAAAACATTCAAATCGAAAATCGCTACCGCCGCCTTTGCCCTGGCCGGCGCCTTCATCGCAAGCGCCAGTCATGCGCAGGATACAACGCCCTCCGTGGTGATCGTACACGGCGCGTTCGCCGACGGCTCCGATTGGGCCAAAGTGGTGCCATTGCTCCAAGCCCAAGGGGTGGCCGTTACGGTTGTGCAGAACCCGCTCACCTCACTGGCCGACGATGTTGCCGCTACGCGCCGCGTGTTGAGCAACCAGCAGGGCAAGGTGGTTCTAGTCGGGCACTCTTGGGGCGGCACCGTGATTACCGAGGCCGGTAGCGACCCGAAGGTCCGCGCGCTGGTGTATGTCGCCGCCTTCGCGCCGGAGGCCGGGCAAACCAGCGGCGAACAGGGTAAAGGCGCGCCCACGCCCCCTGGCATCAGTCAGATCAAGGCAGACGGCAACGGCTTTCTCTATTTGACGCCGGAAGGCATGGCCAAGGACTTCGCCCAGGATCTCCCAGCAGCGCAGACCGCCGTCATGACCGCCACGCAAGGTCCCATCAAGGCATCTGCCTTTGACGATAAAACCACCGTGTCGTCCTGGAAGGCCAAACCGTCCTGGTATCTGCTAGCCACAGAAGACCGGATGATCCACCCGGACGTCCAGCGCTCTGCCGCCAAGCGTATCGGTGCCACCCTTGCAGAGGTGCACACCAGCCATGTTCCCCAGCAGTCACAGCCGGCCGAGGTCGCCGCAGTGATTCTCAAGGCAGTGCACAGCGTTGGCGAGAAATGATCGCAGGGAAATGACGCCACTGATAACCGCAAACTCAATCGCTGCATCGGTACGGAGCGTGCGCATGAATCATCTGCGTGATCAACACTATGACTTTATTGTGTGCGGCGCTGGTACGTCGGGCTGCGTGGTCGCAGCCCGACTCGCCGATCAGAACAGCGCACGTGTCTTGCTGATTGAAGCAGGCGAGGGGTACTGGGGCCCTGAGGTTGTCGAACCGGCGCAATGGCCGATGAACCTCGGTTCAAAGCGCGACTGGGCATTCGTGGGGCAAGCCAATCGGCACCTCAATGGTCGACGGCTATCCCTGAGCATGGGTAAGGGACTCGGCGGTGGCTCCAGCATCAATGTGATGGTCTGGTCGCGCGGGCACCGCTCCGATTGGGACCATTTCGCTGCCGAGTCCGGCGACCCGGCCTGGGGCTACGATTCGGTACTCAATTACTACCGCAGGATCGAGAACTGGCAAGGCAGCCCTGATGCCACTCGGCGTGGTTCAGGTGGCCCCGTGCATGTCGAACAGCCGGTCACGCCTGAACCCCTCGCGTGGGCAACGTTGGAGGCGGCCAGCCGTCTGGGTATCCCCCGATTCGACAGTCCCAATGGCGAGATGATGGAAGGCCCGGGCGGGATCGCTATCACCGACCTGCGCATTAACCAGGGTAAGCGCGAATCTGTTTACGACTCCTACATCCGGCCACGGTTGCACTATCCGAACTTGACGGTTCTGACAGGGGCATTGGTGACTCGCCTATTGCTTATCGGTACGCGGGTTATCGGTGTCGAAGTGATGATTGCCGGCGAACGGCAGTGCTTCTATGCCGCAGCCGAGGTCATCCTGTCCATGGGCGCGGTGCAGACACCCAAGGTGCTCATGCAATCGGGAATCGGCCCGGAAGATGAACTGCGAAACCACGGCATCGCACCGACCCATCATCTTCCCGGCGTGGGTCAGAATCTTCAGGACCATCTCGCCTTTGGCTGTACGTGGGAGTACCTACGCCCCCAGGCAGTCGGTAGCGGCGGGTGCGAAACCACCTTGTACTGGAAAAGCGACAGTCGCCTGGATGTCCCGGACCTGTTGCAGTGTCAACTGGCGTTTGCGGTACCCTCGCCGCCTGAGGTCGCGATTGAGCCGCCACAACATGGCTGGACTATGTTCGCTGGGCTGGCCAGGCCTGCCAGTCGAGGACGCTTGCGCCTGTCGGGTGCCGGGCCACTGGATGTCCCATTCATTGAGCCGAACTCGCTGAGCGCGCCCGAGGATATGGCCGCGGCGTATGCGTCGATTGACCTGTGCAGGGCGCTCGGTAACAGCGAAGCCTTCAACGGGCTGGTCAAACGCGAAGTTGTACCCGGGCCGAAAGAACATCGCGCTATGGAGCAGTTCATCCGCAACTCAGCCGTGACTTACTGGCACCAGTCCTGCACCGCAAAAATGGGCCGAGATGCGATGTCGGTGGTCGACCATCAACTGCGCGTGTACGGCATCGATAAACTGCGCATCGCTGATGCTTCGATCATGCCGCGAATTACCATTGGCAACACGATGGCGCCGTGCGTGGTCATCGCCGAACGAGCAGCAGATATCGTCCTCGCTGCGCAGGGTGTGACGGCTGCGGCCACAGCGCCGCGCCGGTAGCTCATAAGAATACGGATACACCCCATGCGCCTGAGATTGACATCTGTGACTTGCGCAAAACTGAATTCGAACCTTCGGCCGGTGCCACTTAAAAACCTCAGCTTCACTCAGGGAAACTTCTAGCAGATCCAGCAAGGAGATCCTTGGTTCAGTGCCGTTGGCTGGTCTGTTTTTACACACCCTGGGCCGATAGATAACAGCCCTTTTATCGACGAACAGGTCTACCATGCGCCACCGGCAGTGGTTGCACGCGCTACCGATCATTTTTCTCAAAGGTATCGCAATGACCATCGACCAAATCTCCCTTCCCAAAGGCGTCGGCCCTCACGCCGCCAAGCTCCTCGACGCCATCACCGGCGCGTCCACTCCTGAAGAACTCAACCGTGCGGGCGGTAAGGCCGAAGGTTTTGTGCTGGGCCTGGAGTCCACCAAAGCCATCAAAAGCCAAATTGCCGAGTCGCTGTATGTGGCTTATGACGATGCGGCGAGCAATCGGGCGGGTGAGTTGAAGGGCTAGGCGTTAAGCGCAGCAGGGTGCTGCGCGGTCGAGGAGTCGGGCGGTGAGGAGCACGCCCAGTTCGCTCAGTTGATGAATGGCCAGGGCGATGTCGCGGTGTTTGCCGGACAGGTCTTCGGACAGGTCGAGCAGCAGGGTGCTGACGCTGTTGAAGGTTTCGTGGCTGTTGGCGATGAGGGTTTCATCGCTGGCGTTGGGGGGCGACGGTGAAGAGGGTGGTTGAATCGTTAACCATTGTTAAGTTCCTTGCTTGAGGCCACCACCTGATCGCTACTAAACAATAAGGCGGTAGCTGTACGCAGGTTAGTAGACCGGTGGAACCTAACAAAACCGGCGCACCCGAAGGCGCCCTGCGCACAGCCACCATCAAGCACAGACAGGAATGCCTGACAGATGAAGCTTATGCACTTGTTAGGTTAAACCGTGGGCTACTAAACCCGATCACCGAGATGTCGGCGACCGAGCCACCTTAGAGACGGCCACCTCAACGCACAAGCCGGCAGATTCTGACGCAGGCGTAGGCAATGGGGCAAGGTGTGTTGAGGGATTCGGATTTTGCCTCGGGGCGCTGCGTTATCGTTGGGGTTGGGGGGGGGGCGGGTTCAGCCGAGTAACCCGCCCAGCACGCCGCAGCCGATCACCACCAGCCACGGCGGTAGCTTCCAGGCTATCAGGGCGACCAGTGCGAGCAACGCCAGGGCGAAGTCGTACGCGCTCAGAATCGCGCTGGTCCACACCGGCTGATACAGCGCCGCCAACAACAGGCCCACCACCCCCGCGTTCACCCCGGCCAGCGCCGCCTGGGTGTGGGGGCTGTGGCGCAGGCTGGCCCAGAAGGGCAAGGCGCCGAATATCAGTAGAAACGACGGCGCGAAGATCGCCAGCAGGCCGATCACGCCGCCGAGCCAGCCGTTCGGGGCCTGGTGCATCGAGGCGCCGAGGAAGGCGGCGAAGGTGAATAGCGGGCCGGGGACCGCTTGAGTAGCGCCGTAGCCGGCGAGGAACACGTCATTGCTCACCCACTGTGGCGGCACCACTTGGGCTTGCAGCAGCGGCAGCACCACATGGCCGCCGCCGAACACCAGGGAGCCGGTGCGGTAGAACGCATCGACCAGGGTCAAGGTCGGGCTGGGCCACCCGTCGGCCAGGATCGGCAGGCCCGCCAGCAACAGCAGGAACAGCCCCAGCCACAGCGCGCCGGTGCGGCGGCTGATGGGAATGGGCAGTGTGTCGGGCTCGGTATTCGCCGCGGGCTTGAACAGCAGCAGGCCAGCCAGGCCCGCAGCGGCGATCACCCCGACCTGGGCCCAGGCGGACGGTTCCAGCAGCACCAGGCACGCGGCGATCAGCATCAGCGTGACCCGCGCCACGCCCCGGCACAGGTTGCGCGCCATGCCCCACACGGCCTGCGCCACCACGGCCACGGCGACGACTTTAAGCCCATGCAGCGCGCCGCCAGGTATCGCGGCGCCATAGTGGGCGAGGCCCAGGGCAAACAGGATCAAGGCGATGGCCGACGGCAACGTGAACCCAATCCAGGCGGCGACCGCCCCGGCATAGCCCGCGCGGGACAGGCCCAGGGCGATGCCGACCTGGCTGCTGGCCGGGCCGGGGAGGAATTGGCACAAGGCGACCAGTTCGGCGTAACTGCGCTCGCTCAGCCAACGCCGCCGGGTGACGAACTCGTCGCGAAAATACCCCAGGTGCGCGATCGGGCCGCCGAAGGAGGTCAGGCCCAGGCGCAGGAAGATCAGGAACACCGACCAGGGGCGAGTGGAGGCGTGGGCCAAGAGGATGAACTCGGACTAAGGTGTGGGGCACCTTAGCGAATTTTGATGACTGGAAGAAGAGGCACCCGCTTGCGCGGATGGCCATGGTCGATTGAATTTTTGTGTGCCGGTTCGAGTCATTGAAAGAGACACGGAACAACGCTTTCCCACCCCACCCCACACCGCTGACCCTCAGCCAAGGACGCACGATGACCTTCTTTATTTTCCTCCTGGCCTGCGCCGCCGCCGCCAGCACCGGCATGCTCTTCAAACCCGGCGCCTGGTACGCGTCCCTGGTCAAACCCGGCTTCACCCCGCCCAACTGGGTGTTCCCGCTGGCCTGGACGATCATCTACCTGCTGTTGGCCTGGGCCGGTTATCGCTTGAGCCTGATCCCTGGCAGCCAAACGGTGCTGGCGCTGTGGGCCGCGCAAATCGCCTTGAACACACTGTGGACCCCGGTGTTCTTCGGCGCGCACCGGTTGCTCGCGGCAATGGTGATCATCGTGCTGCTGTGGATCACCGTGGCGGCGATGGTGGCGTTGGCCGTGCGCCTGGACCTGATCACCGGCCTGATCCTGTTCCCTTACCTGGCGTGGCTGTGCGTGGCGGCGGCGTTGAATTTTTCGATCTTGCGCAATAACCGCTGATAGCTGTGACACGGCTGAAAGAACACGGCCGCTCCTACGGGTTCAGGTTCAGGCACAGGTGGGGGGCATTCATTTTTAAATCGGGCGCAGGCGCAGGATTTGCGCGCCGTCGAACGGGTCGGTCAGGTAATGCGCCTGCACGCCGAACGTTTCGTGCAAGCGTTGCGGTGTCAGCACCTCCAGCGGCTTGCCCAGCGCCACCAAGCGTCCGTGATCCAGTACGGCCAGGCGGTCGCAGGTCAGCGCCTGGTTGAGATCATGCAGGGCAATCAAGGTGGTCACCGGCAAGCGTTGCACGCCCTTGAGGATCGCCAGTTGATGCTGGATGTCCAGGTGATTGGTCGGCTCATCCAGCAGTAGGATCTGCGGCCGTTGCGCCAGGGCGCGGGCGATGTGCACGCGTTGGCGTTCGCCGCCGGAGAGGCTGCGCCAGGCGCGTTGGCTCAGGTGGCTGGCGTCCACGTCGTGCAGGGCCTGGTGGACGATGCGCTGGTCTTCATCGGACCAGGGGCTGAGCGCCGACAGCCACGGCGTGCGCCCCAGCGCCACGGCATCGAAGACGCGGATGGCGTCGTCGGTGTCGGCCTGTTGTTCCACCACCGCCAGTTGTTGCGCGATGGTGCGTCGGGAGAGGCCGCTCAGCCGCTCGCCGCCCAGGCGCACTTCGCCGCTGCCCGGTGTGCGCAAGCCGGCGAGTAACTTGAGTAGGGTGGATTTACCCGAGCCGTTCGGGCCGACGATCCCCAGGGTTTCACCGGATCGAACCTGCAGGTGAATATCGCGCAGCAACTCGGCCTCGCGCACCTTGAATCCCAGCCCCGTACAACTGAGCACCGTCATCGCGCATTCCTTCGGCCGATCAGGATCAGCGCAAACACCGGCGCGCCGACCAATGCCGTTACCACCCCCACCGGAATCACCTGGCCCTTGACCAGGGTGCGCGACAGCACATCCGCCGCAATCAAAAACAATGCACCGCCCAACGCACTCGCCGGCAACAGGCGCGAGTGTCCGGTGCCCAGCAGCAGGCGCGCGGCGTGGGGAATCACCAGGCCGACAAAGCCGATGGCGCCGACAATCGACACCATCACCGCGGTGACCAGTGCCGCGCAGGCCACCAACACCACTTGCACGCGGCGCACCGGAATACCCAGGGACGCCGCCGAGTCGCTGCCAAAGGTGAACGCATCCAGCGCCCGCCGGTGCCACAGGCACACCGCCAGCCCCACGACCGCCACCGGCACCGCCAGCCACACCGACGGCCAGCGCACGCCGCTGAGGTTGCCCAGCAGCCAGAACAGGATGCCGCGCGCCTGTTCGGAACTGGCCGACTGGGTGATCAGGAACGCGGTCAGCGCATTGAACAACTGCGAACCGGCGATGCCCGCGAGGATGATCTGCCCGGTGCCGCTGGACGCGCCGCTGGCCCGCGCGAGCAGAATCACCAGCGCAAACGCCGCCATCGCGCCGACGAAGGCGCCCGCCGACAACGACACCAATCCGCCGCCCACGCCCATCAACACCACCAGCACCGCGCCGGTCGAGGCGCCGGCGCTGATGCCCAGCAGGTAGGGGTCGGCCAGCGGGTTACGCAGCAACGACTGCAGGACCACCCCGCAGGTGGCCAGGCCGGCACCGCAGGCGGCGGCGACCAGGGCACGGGTGAGGCGGTAGTTCCACACCACGCCTTCGTCGATGGGGTCGAGCACATAGCCGGCGTGCCACAGTTTGTTGGCGAGCACCTGCAACACCACCTTTGGCGCGATGGCGGTTTCGCCGATGGCCACGCCGGCGAGGAGGGCAATCAGCAGCAGGGCGAGGGCGAGCAGGGTGCGTGTCATTTCGGCAGGTCGTAGCCGTCGATGGCGTGCGCCAGTTGTTCCAGGCCATCGAAGGTGCGCACGCTGGCCTGCAGGGCCATGGCGTCGAGGATGATGATGCGGTTGTGTTTGACCGCGTCCATGTTGCGGGTCACCGGGTCGCTGCGCAGGAAGGCGAGTTTCTGTTCGTGGTCGTCGGCGGGGTAGCGGCGGCGGTCCATGCGGGCGATCACCAGGAAGGTCGGGTTGGCTTTGGCGAGGGTTTCCCAGCCCACGGCGGGCCACTCTTCATCGGACTGCACCACGTTGTGCAGGCCCAGGGTGTCGAGCATGAATTCGGGGACGCCCTTGTGACCGGCCACGTACGGGTCGCTGGCCATCTCGGCGCTGGAGAACCACACCAGCGCACTGGCGTGCTTGAGGCCCTTGCCCTGCGCGGTGGCCACGGATTGGGCCAGGCGCGCCTGCAGTTCGGCGTTGAGTTGCTGGCCGCGATCCGGCACGTCGAAAATCTCGGCTAACTGGCTGATGCCTTTATAGATCGTCTCGACGCGAAACGGCGCCAGTCGCGTGCCGTCGGCGCCCACCCGGTTGTCCTTGGCTTCGCAATCGGAAGGCAGCAGGTAGGTGGGGATTTTCAACTCGTGAAACTGCTCGCGGGTACCGACCACGCCTTGCGGGCCGACCACCCATTCCAGTTCGGCGGCCACCAGTTGCGGGCGCTTGGCGATGACGGCTTCGAAGCTGGGTTCGTTGTTGGCCAGGCGCGGGATCTTGTCGTTCTGCGTCTTGAACGACGGCAACACGTTGTTGAACCACAGCGAGGTGCCGACCACGGTATTGCCCACGCCCAAGGCATAGAGCATTTCGGTGGCGGCCTGGCCGATGGTCACGCTGCGTGTGGGCGCCTGCTGGAAGGTCAGGGTGCTGCCGCAGTTTTCGAGGGTCAGCGGGTACTGGGTGGAGGACGCTTGGGCCAGGGCACAGAAGCCCAGGCCGGCGAGCAGGGCGGTGGTGCGTAGCAGCATGGGGCAATCTCCGTGGGGACCGTACTGGGAAACAGGGGAGGTACGGTTCGGAAATCCACCCTCGAACGCTGCCGCTCAGGCAGGCAAGGATGTCCTTCCCGGACACCCCGCCGGTCAGTGATGTTGCTGGGCCGGCAGGTCTCCTGACTGATGCGTCGTCGCCACGCTCCAACCTTCCCGGACAGGGTCCAGTGGCATCGAGGAGCAGGCTCGGCATCTACAGTTGCGGGGGCAGTTCCGATTGACGCGGGGGTACCGCGCTTCGGATTCCCTATTAGTCCCGTTTGGGAACCGGCGCGGTATGGTAGTCGATGCGGTTGCAGGGCGCGAGCGTGCTCGCGCCTGCACCTTATTTACTGACGGTCGAGCCACACCGTTTGTGCATTGCAGAATTCGCGCACGCCAAAGTGTGACAACTCGCGGCCGAACCCGCTTTTCTTCACGCCACCGAACGCGACCCGAGGGTCGGACACGCTGAAGGCGTTGACGAAGATCCCGCCGGTTTCCAACTGGTCGGCAATCTCGCGTGCCTTGGCCGGGTCGGTGGTGAAGATGCTCGCGGTGAGGCCGAATTCGCTGTCGTTGGCCAGGGCCACGGCGTGGTCGGCGTCGCGGGCGGTGATGATCGAGGCCACAGGGCCGAACAGTTCCTGTTTGAACGAGGTCATCTGGTCGGTGACGTCTGCCAGAACGGTCGGCGCGTAGTAGTTGCCGGCACCGGGCACTTTGTCGCCGCCCAGCAGCAGGGTCGCGCCTTCTGCCAGGGTGGCCTGGACCTGGCCGTGCAGTTCGTCGCGCAGGTCGAAGCGCGCCATCGGGCCGACGTAAGTACCGGTCGAGGTCGGGTCACCCATCACCAGGGCGCGGCTGGCTTCGACGAATTTGGCGGTGAAGGCTTGCACCACGCCTTCCTCGATGATCAGGCGCTTGGCGGCGGCGCAGACTTGGCCGCTGTTCTGGAAGCGCCCAATGACGGCAGCTTGCACGGCGGCGTCGAGGTTGGCGTCGTTGAGCACGATGAACGGGTCGGAGCCGCCCAGTTCCAGCACGCATTTTTTCAGCGCGGCACCGGCCTGGGAGCCGATGGCCATGCCGGCGCGCACGCTGCCGGTGAGGGTGACGGCGGCGATGCGAGAGTCGGCGATGGCGCTGGACACGCCGTCGGTGGTCACGTTGATCACTTCGAACAGGCCTTCAGGGAAACCGGCTTTTTGGAACGCGGCTTTCATCAGGTAGGCGCTGCCCATCACGTTCGGCGCATGTTTGAGCACGTAGGTGTTGCCGGCGAGCAGGGTCGGCACGGCGCCGCGCAGCACTTGCCACACCGGGAAGTTCCACGGCATCACGGCGAGGATCGGGCCCAGCGGGCGGTATTCGATTTGCGCGCTGCCGTTGTCCACCAGGGTCGGTTCCGGGGCGAGCATGGCCGGTCCGTGGGCGGCGTACCATTCGCTCAGTTGTGCGCATTTCTCGATTTCGGCACGGGCCTGGGCGATGGGTTTGCCCATTTCCAGGGTGATCATCTGCGCCATCGCTTCGGCTTGATCGCGTAAGGCGCCAGCCAGGGCCTGCAGCAACTCGGCACGCTGGCTCACCGGCTGGCGGCGCCAGGTGCGGAAGGCGGCGGTGGCGCGGTCGAGAGCGGCGTTCAGTTGGGCGGCGGTTTCGTAAGGGTAGCTGCCGACCGTTTCGCCATTGGCGGGGTTGATCGACAAGGCGTGGGTCTGGTGAGTGATCGCGTTCATGACACCGTCCGGCTGAATGGGGGGATGGGGTCAGCCTACGGGGCTGCATCTTTTCTGGAAACTGAATAATATTGAGCAATACGTTCACGATTGGAGAATGATTTGGATCTGGTGCAGCTGGAAATCTTCAAGGCCGTTGCCGAGCAAGGCAGCATCAGCGCCGCCGCCCAGTTGATTCATCGCGTGCCGTCGAACCTGACCACGCGCATCAAGCAACTGGAGCAGGACTTGGGCGTGGAGCTGTTTATCCGCGAGAAAAGCCGCCTGCGCCTGTCGCCGGCCGGGTGGAATTTCCTCGGCTACGCGCGGCGCATCCTCGACCTGGTGCAGGAAGCCCGCGCCACGGTGGCGGGGGAAGAGCCCCAGGGCGCGTTTGCCCTCGGTTCGCTGGAGAGTACGGCGGCGGTGCGCATCCCCGCGTTGCTGGCGGCCTACAACCAGAAACACACCAGGGTCGAGCTGGACCTGAGCACCGGGCCTTCAGGCACGATGATCGAGGGTGTGTTGTCGGGACGACTGGCGGCGGCGTTTGTCGATGGGCCGGTGTTGCACTCGACCCTGGAGGGCGTGGCGGTGTTCGAGGAGGAGATGGTGGTGATTGCGCCACTGCACCACGCACCGATCACGCGAGGGCAGGATGTGAATGGGCAGAACATTTATACATTCCGTTCGAATTGCTCGTACCGGCATCACTTCGAGCGCTGGTTTTCGCAGGACGGTGCGATGCCGGGCAAGATCTTCGAGATCGAGTCCTACCACGGCATGTTGGCGTGTGTCAGCGCCGGCGCCGGCCTGGCGCTGATGCCACGCAGCATGCTGGAAAGCATGCCGGGGTTTGCGGCGGTGAGTGTGTGGCCGCTGATGGACAGTTTCCGCATCCTGCACACCTGGCTGATCTGGCGGCGGGGCACCGTGTCGCAGAGCCTCAACAGTTTCGTAACCCTGTTGGAAGAAAACGGCCTCTGTCGGAGCGAGGGTTAGCCGCCGAATTGGAGGGTGCCCATGGCCAGTTTTGCCATCAAGGCCGTCGCGCCCAATTGCACCAGCCACAATGCCAACCCACCGATAAACACACCCAGCGCCACTTGCAGCACCAGGCTTTTCTGGCGCTTGGCTTGCGGTGCGCGTGGGGTGAAGTGCTCCTGGTCGTCGGGATCGGCGTGCAGGTTCAGGTCGTCGTTTCTCATAAGGCTCTCACAGCAAAAGGGCAATCGGTGCTCAGTCTAGGGGAGCAGGGCGTTTTCCGACAGGCATTAAAAAGGGAAGCCGTGGCTTCCCTTCGTACCGCGCCGCCAGGTTTATAGAACCTGAACGATTGCCTTGGTTACCGCACCAATGTTCGACTGGTTCAACGCGGCCACGCAGATGCGGCCGGTGTCGAGGGCGTAGATGCCAAACTCGGTGCGCAAGCGGGTGACTTGCTCAACGGTCAGGCCGGAGTAGGAGAACATCCCACGTTGGCGACCGACAAAGCTGAAGTCGTGGCCCGGTGCAGCCTTGGCCAGTTCAGCGACCATCTGCTCACGCATGCCACGGATGCGCAGGCGCATCTCAGCCAGTTCGGCTTCCCATTGGGCGCGCAGTTCAGGGTTGTTGAGGACCGCTGCCACGATCGCCGCGCCATGGGTTGGCGGGTTGGAGTAGTTGGTGCGGATCACGCGCTTGACCTGGGACAGGATGCGCGCGCTTTCTTCCTTGGATTCGCTGACGATCGACAACGCGCCCACCCGTTCGCCATACAGCGAGAACGACTTGGAGAACGAGCTCGAGACAAAGAACGTCAGGCCCGATTCCGCGAACAGGCGTACGGCAGCGGCGTCTTCGTGGATGCCATCGCCAAAGCCCTGGTAGGCCATGTCGAGGAACGGCACCAGGTTTTTCGCCTTGACCACGTCGAGCACTTGTTGCCAGTCGGCCGGGCTCAGGTCGACGCCGGTCGGGTTGTGGCAGCAGGCGTGCAGCACCACGATGGACTGCGGCGGCAGGGCGTTGAGGTCTTCGAGCAGGCCGGCGCGGTTGACGTCGTGGGTGGCGGCGTCGTAGTAGCGGTAGGTCTGCACCGGGAAGCCGGCTTTTTCAAACAGTGCCTGGTGGTTTTCCCAACTTGGGTCGCTGATGGCAACGACGGCATTGGGCAGCAGTTGCTTGAGGAAGTCCGCGCCGATCTTCAGCGCGCCGGTGCCGCCGACGGCTTGCGCGGTGATCACGCGGCCGGCGCTCAGCAGGGGCGATTCAGCGCCGAACAACAGCTTCTGCACCGCTTGGTCGTAGGCGACGATACCGTCGATCGGCAAGTAGCCACGGGCGGCGTGTTGCGCCACGCGAATGGCTTCCGCTTCGGCAACGGCACGCAAGAGTGGAATCTTCCCCTCCTCGTTGCAGTAAACGCCCACGCCAAGGTTGACCTTGGTGGTTCGTGTGTCGGCGTTGAATGCTTCGTTGAGGCCCAGGATTGGATCGCGTGGTGCCATTTCGACAGCGGAGAACAGGCTCATTTTTGCGGCAGCTCTTTGGGGGAAAGGAGGGACGTGTCGCGCTCCAGCCGAATGCACTAGAGCGGTGCACAAACGGGGAGCTAGTATAGAGGCCCTAACCGCGGAGGGCGACAACCGAAATGGCTTTTCGGCCAAGTTTTTCGGTTTATTTGCCGACCGTTAGTCATATTGCAACCTTGATCGTAAACGGCGTGTAGGACGATTGCCTTGAAACCCGTCACATTCACCACCACTTCTACAGCTATCATGGTTTTTTCCTGCAACCTGCGATGAAAATTCGCGGGTCGCTGAGCTTTTTTCGTCCTTGGCGGTTGTCAGCCGAGGGTGACTTGAAAGAGGTACGTTATGTCGGATTTCCAGCTCGTCACCCGCTTTGAACCCGCCGGCGATCAACCCGAAGCGATCCGCCAGATGGTCGAAGGCATCGAGGCGGGCCTGTCGCACCAGACCCTGCTCGGAGTGACCGGTTCGGGCAAGACGTTCAGCATCGCCAACGTGATCGCGCAGATCAACCGTCCCACCCTGGTGCTGGCGCCGAACAAGACCCTGGCCGCGCAGTTGTACGGTGAGTTCAAGGCGTTCTTCCCGAACAACGCGGTGGAGTACTTTGTTTCCTATTACGACTACTACCAGCCCGAAGCCTATGTGCCGTCCTCCGATACCTTTATCGAGAAGGATGCGTCGATCAACGACCATATCGAGCAGATGCGGCTGTCGGCGACCAAGGCGCTGCTGGAGCGCAAGGATGCAATCATCGTCACCACGGTGTCGTGCATCTACGGCCTGGGCAGCCCGGAAACCTATTTGAAGATGGTGTTGCACGTCGACCGTGGCGACAAACTCGACCAGCGCGAACTGCTACGTCGCCTGACGAGCCTGCAATACACGCGCAACGACATGGACTTCGCCCGCGCCACCTTCCGCGTGCGCGGCGATGTGATCGACATCTACCCGGCCGAGTCCGACCTGGAAGCGATCCGCATCGAACTGTTCGACGATGAAGTCGAGAGCCTGTCGGCCTTCGACCCGTTGACCGGCGAGGTGATCCGCAAACTGCCGCGCTTCACCTTCTACCCGAAAAGCCACTACGTGACCCCGCGCGAAACCCTGATGGGCGCCATCGAAGGCATCAAGGTGGAACTGGCCGAACGCCTCGAATACCTGCGCGCCAACAACAAGCTGGTGGAAGCCCAGCGCCTGGAGCAACGCACCCGCTTCGACCTGGAGATGATCCTGGAACTGGGCTACTGCAACGGCATCGAAAACTACTCGCGCTACCTCTCGGGTCGCGAATCCGGCGCGCCACCGCCGACGCTCTACGACTACCTGCCGGACGACGCGCTGCTGGTGATCGACGAATCCCACGTCAGCGTGCCGCAAGTGGGCGCCATGTATAAAGGCGACCGCTCGCGCAAAGAGACCCTGGTGGAATATGGCTTCCGCTTGCCGTCGGCGCTGGACAACCGGCCGATGCGCTTCGACGAATGGGAACGCATCAGCCCGCAGACCATCTTCGTGTCGGCCACGCCTGGCAACTACGAGGCCGAACATGCCGGCCGCGTGATCGAGCAGGTGGTGCGCCCCACCGGCCTGGTGGACCCGGAAATCGAAATCCGTCCGGCGCTGACCCAGGTCGACGATTTGCTCTCGGAAATCAGCAAGCGCGTGGCCCTGGACGAGCGGGTGCTGGTCACCACGCTGACCAAGCGCATGTCCGAAGACTTGACCGACTACCTGGCCGACCACGGCGTGCGCGTGCGCTACCTGCACTCGGACATCGACACGGTGGAGCGCGTGGAAATCATCCGCGACCTGCGCCTGGGCACCTTCGACGTGCTGGTGGGGATCAACCTGCTGCGCGAAGGCCTGGACATGCCGGAAGTCTCGCTGGTGGCGATCCTCGATGCGGACAAGGAGGGCTTCCTGCGCTCCGAGCGCTCGTTGATCCAGACCATCGGCCGGGCGGCGCGTAACCTCAATGGCCGGGCGATTCTCTACGCGGACCGCATTACCGGGTCCATGGAGCGGGCGATCGGCGAGACCCAGCGCCGGCGCGACAAGCAGATTGCCTTCAACCTGGAAAATGGCATCACGCCCAAAGGTGTGTTCAAGGACGTCGCCGACATCATGGAAGGCGCCACCGTGCCCGGCTCGCGCAGCAAGAAGCGCAAGGGCATGGCCAAGGCTGCCGAGGAAAGCGCCAAGTACGAAAACGAACTGCGCTCGCCGAGTGAGATCACCAAGCGGATTCGGCAGTTGGAAGAGAAAATGTACCAACTGGCGCGGGATCTGGAGTTTGAGGCGGCGGCGCAGACGCGTGATGAGATTGGCAAGTTGCGTGAGCGCTTGTTGGCGGTGTGATCGGCAGTGATTGTGCTGGCCTAAGCCCCCTCCCACCTTTGAAATGCAGTCAAAGGTGGGAGGGGGCTTGCTCCCGATAGATGCGACACGGTCTCAATGACTCTCCCCCGGCTTGAGCCCCGCCGGCAACGCCTTGGTCAACAACACCGCAATCATGCTTACCCCCAACGCCAATCCGACAAAGTGAAACGCATCGTTGTAGGCCATGATCTGCGCCTGCTGGTGGGCAATTTCACTGAGCTTGCCGAGGGCGGCCGTCTCGTTGCCGAACGTCTCGGTCAAGGTCGCCAGGCGCTGCGCCACCTGCGGGTTGGTCGGCACGATCGCCTCGCGCAAATAATCGAAGTAGGTCTTGGTCCGCGCATCCAGCAAGGTCGCCAGCAGCGCAATGCCGATGGCACCGCCGAGGTTGCGCAGGATATTGAACAGGCTCGACGCCGACCCCGCGTCCTGGGGCAGGATGTAGGCGGTGGCGATCAGCGAGATGGTCACCATGATCAACGGCTGGCCGAGGGCGCGGATGATCTGGATCTGGTTGAACTGGCTGCCGGCAAAATCCGGGTTGAGCACCCCCGAGGAAAAACTCGCCAGGCCGAACAGGCCGAATCCCAGGGCACACAGCCATTTGGGTGACACGTATTTCATCAGTTTCGGCACCAGCGGGATCAGAAACAGTTGGGGAATGCCCATCCACATGATCACTTCGCCGATCTGCAGCGCGTTGTAGTTCTGGATCTGCGCCAGGTACAGCGGCAGCAGATAGATCGAGCCATACAAGCCCACGCCCATGCCCAGACTGGAGATGCTCGACAGGCCGAAATTGCGATTGGCCAGGATGCCGAGGTTGATCAGCGGGTTGGGTTTGGACACTTGCACAATCACGAAGGTGATCAGGCTCAGCAGGGCGACGCTGCCCAGGCTGACGATCAGGTTTGATTCGAGCCAGTCCTTGCGGTGGCCTTCTTCCAGAAACACCTGTAAGCAGCCCAAGCCGATGGCCAGGGTGGCGATGCCGATGTAGTCGGTGCTTTTCAGCAGTTCCCAATGGGGCGCCTTTTTTTCCAGGCCGTAGAGCAGCCCGGCGATCATCAGCAGGCCTGGCGGCACGTTGATATAGAAGATGTATTCCCAGCCCCAGTTTTCCGTGAGCCAGCCACCGATGGTCGGGCCGATGGACGGGGCGAAGGTGGCGGTCATGGCAAACATCGCCATGCCTTTGGCGCGATGGTGCTCGGGCAGTTTGATCAGGGTGAGGGTGAACGCCAGGGGAATCAGCGCGCCGCCGGTAAAACCTTGCAGGGCGCGGAACACGATCATGCTTTCCAGGCTCCAGGCCATGGAGCACATCAGCGAGGCGATCAGGAACCCCGCCGACACCCACACCGCCAGGCGCCGTGCCGAGAGCAACTGCACCAGCCAGGCGGTGAGGGGGATCATGATGATTTCGGCCACAAGGTAGGAGGTGGAAATCCACGAGCCTTCTTCCAGGGTGGCCGACAGCGCACCCTGGATATCCTTGAGCGATGAGTTGGTGATCTGGATGTCGAGCACCGCCATGAAGGCGCCGAGCATCGCACTCATCACCGCGATCCAGTCGCGCCGGGAGGGTTCGCCGACCGGGCGCAGTAGTTGATCACCGGCCATCGGGTTGGTCTTTGATGTTCACTTTGACGGTGACGGACATGCCGGGGCGGATCTTGCCCTTCAGCGGGTTATCCGCCGCAAACGTCAGTTTTACCGGAATACGCTGTACGACCTTGGTGAAGTTGCCGGTGGCATTGTCCGGCGGCAACAGGCTGAACTGCGCACCGGAGGCCGCGAACAGGCTGTCGACCCGTGCTTCGATTGGTGTGTCGCTGTAGGCATCGAAGGTCAGCTCGGCTTTTTGCCCAGGCTGCATATGGCCGATCTGGGTTTCCTTGAAGTTGGCCTGGATCCAGATGTCCTGGTCGGGAACGATCGACAGCAGGTAGGCGCCGGCCTGCACGTACTGGCCGTTGCGGGCGGCGCGCTGGCCGACCAGGCCGCTGATGGGCGCGTGGATTTCGCTGCGGGTCAGGTTCAGCTCGGCTTGGGCCAGGTCGGTTCGGGCGTTGGCGATCAGTGCGTCGAGGCGTTTGATTTCGGCGTTCAGGGCGTTGACCTGCTGGCGCTGGCCCTGAAGGTCGGCCTGGGCCATGCTCACTTGGGAGCGGGCGATGTGGTTGTCGGCGGAGAGGGTGGTTACCCGTTCTTCCGAGACGTAGCCCGGTTTGCGCAGGGTTTGGGCGCGGGACAGGTCAATTTGCGAACGTCCCAGACTGGCCTGGCTGGAGGCCACCTTGGCTTCGCCGGCAGCGATCAGGCTGGCTTGCTGGGTGAGTTTGCTCTGCGCCTGGGTGCGTTCGGCTTCGCGCATGGCCAGGGCGGCGTTGGCGCGGTCCACGGCCAGGTGGAAGTCATCGCTTTCGAGCGTCACCAGCAATTGGCCTTTTTGCACGTGCTCGTTATCGCCCACCCGCACGTCGACGATGCGCGCGCCGAGCTGGCTGGACACGCGGGTGATTTCGCCCTGCACGTAGGCATTGTCGGTGCTTTCATAGAAGCGGCCCTTGAAAAACCAATGGGCGAAGAACCCCAAGGCGATCAGGCTCACGATAAACACAAAGATAAACAGGCGGCGTTTGAGTGGGGCAGGCATGGGGGCGGTGTCTGTAACAAGAGGTAATGGAATATAACCATCCAAGCATCTAGCAAATAGCCATGGTATGCCCGCAGACCGAACCTTGGCCTATATGCCCTTGTGCTGGAGCGCAGGTGCCTGGGGCTGCTACTATTCGCCCCTTGTTTCAATTCTAGTTATATCGCCCATTCGAGACCTGCCATGACCACCGTCCGCACGCGCATCGCGCCATCGCCTACTGGGGACCCCCACGTCGGTACTGCCTACATCGCTTTGTTCAACTACTGCTTTGCCAAGCAGCACGGTGGTGAATTCATCCTGCGGATCGAAGACACCGACCAACTGCGTTCGACCCGTGAGTCTGAACAGCAGATTTTCGATGCCCTGCGCTGGCTCGGCATTACCTGGTCGGAAGGCCCGGACGTCGGCGGCCCGCACGGCCCGTATCGCCAGAGCGAGCGCAGCGACATCTATAAGCAATACACCCAGCAACTGGTCGACATGGGTCATGCGTTCCCATGTTTCTGTACCGCTGAAGAGCTGGATCAGATGCGCGCCGAGCAACAGGCCCGTGGCGAGACCCCGCGCTACGACGGTCGCGCGCTGCTGCTGTCGAAAGAAGAAGTGGCCGCGCGCCTGGCCGCCGGCGAGCCCCATGTGATCCGCATGAAGGTGCCGAGCGAAGGTGTGTGCGTGGTGCCGGACATGCTGCGCGGTGACGTCGAGATCCCGTGGGACCGCATGGACATGCAAGTGCTGATGAAGACCGACGGCCTGCCGACGTACTTCCTGGCCAACGTGGTCGACGATCACCTGATGGGCATCACCCACGTGCTGCGCGGCGAAGAATGGCTGCCGTCGGCGCCGAAGCTGATCCTGCTCTACGAATACTTCGGCTGGGAGCAGCCGCAGCTGTGCTACATGCCGCTGCTGCGTAATCCGGACAAGAGCAAGCTGTCCAAGCGCAAGAACCCGACCTCGGTGACGTTCTACGAGCGCATGGGCTTCATGCCTGAAGCGATGCTCAACTACCTGGGCCGCATGGGCTGGTCGATGCCGGACGAGCGCGAGAAGTTCTCGCTGCAGGAAATGGTCGATAACTTCGACCTGTCCCGCGTGTCGCTGGGCGGGCCGATCTTCGATATCGAGAAGCTGTCGTGGCTCAACGGCCAGTGGCTGCGTGATTTACCGGTGGAAGAGTTCGCCAGCCGCGTGCAGCAGTGGGCGTTGAACCCCGAGTACATGATGAAGATTGCACCGCTGGTGCAGGGCAGGGTGGAGACGTTCAGCCAGGTTGCCCCGCTGGCCAGTTTCTTTTTTGCCGGTGGCGTGAACCCGGACGCCAAGCTGTTCGAATCCAAGAAACTCTCCGGCGATCAGGTTCGCCAGTTGATGCAGTTGATCCTGTGGAAGCTCGAAAGCCTGCGCCAGTGGGAGAAGGACACCATCACCGCGACGATCCAGGCGGTGGTCGAATCCCTGGAGCTGAAGTTGCGCGATGCCATGCCGCTGATGTTTGCCGCCATCACTGGGCAGGCCAGTTCGGTGTCGGTGCTCGACGCGATGGAAATTCTCGGCCCGGACCTTACCCGTTTCCGTCTGCGCCAAGCCCTTGATTTGCTTGGTGGTGTGTCGAAGAAAGAAAACAAAGAGTGGGAAAAACTGCTGGGCGCTATCGCCTGAGTAGGCTGTTGCAGCGACGAAACCCCGGTTTTCCGGGGTTTCGCCGGTAAGTGATTGTTATCCCGGCAAAAAATTTTGGAAATTGTTGAAAATAAATTTGACACGTTTCCAAACCGCCATTAAGATTCGCCCCGTCCTCACCGATGAGGGGCTATAGCTCAGCTGGGAGAGCGCTTGCATGGCATGCAAGAGGTCAACGGTTCGATCCCGTTTAGCTCCACCAATTTACAGGTTCAAGGTCTGGCCACACCGTCCTTGAATCGATCAGGCCCAGCTTGATCAGGTTGTACAGAAGGTTTTGTCCCCTTCGTCTAGTGGCCTAGGACACCGCCCTTTCACGGCGGTAACAGGGGTTCGAGTCCCCTAGGGGACGCCAGTTTCAACAAGCAGGTCGCAAGGTCTGCTGCGCCGCCAGGCGAAAAATCGGGGCTATAGCTCAGCTGGGAGAGCGCTTGCATGGCATGCAAGAGGTCAACGGTTCGATCCCGTTTAGCTCCACCAATTTACAGGTTCAAGGTTCCGGCCACACCGTCCTTGAATTGATCAGGCCTAGCTTGATCGGGTTGTAAGAAGGTTTGTGTCCCCTTCGTCTAGTGGCCTAGGACACCGCCCTTTCACGGCGGTAACAGGGGTTCGAGTCCCCTAGGGGACGCCACGATTACCCGCTCTGCGGGATTTTTAAGGGTCATTCAATTATTGAATGGCCCTTTTGTTTGTCTGGCGTTTGGCCAATTCTCCTTTCTCTTGCTCTTACCCTTGATGGCTTCTGACCAGCGGTCATGTAACTCGCTTGCGAAATATTATTATGGTAATAATATTTAGCCCATGAGAGTTGGAGGTACACGATGAGCGATAAAAAAGCGCAAACCCGCGAACGCATTCTGCAAGCTGCCAGCGCGGCGTTGATCCAGCGCGGCCCGGCCGAGCCGAGCGTCGGCGAAGTCATGGGTGCAGCGGGGCTGACCGTTGGTGGTTTCTACGCGCATTTCGACAGTAAGGATGCGCTGATGCTGGAGGCCTTTACACAGTTGCTGGCTCGGCGGCGTGCATCCATCGACGATTTGGACTCGCAGCTCACCGGAGAGGAGCGCCGGACGCTGGTGGCGGCGTTCTACCTGTCGCGCAAGCATCGCGACTCAACCGCGCAAGCGTGCCCGATCCCGGCCACTTTGGGCGAAATGGCTCGTCTGCCGGACGCCTTCCGTGAAGCCCTGAGCGAGCATGTGGAACTGATGGCGGCCCAACTTGCCGCCAGCCCCGAAGATACCGACAAGGCCCTGGCGGACATGGCGCTGATGATCGGCGGGTTGGCATTGGCGCGGGCCCTGGGGCCGGGGGAGCTGTCGGATCGAGTGTTGCGTGCCGCCAAGTCGGCTGTGCGCTAGAAGAGGGCTTGGATGATGGGCACGTTAACCTGGATTCGTCGTTTCAATGGCACCCTCGGGCATCTGGCACCGCAAACGGTGGCCAATAAGATGCGGCGTGCCTTCATGACGCCGCGCGACCTGCCGCCTCGTGACTGGGAACTGCCACTGCTGGCGCAATCGGAGCGCATTACCTTGCGGTTCGGTTTGTCGGCCCTGCGTTGGGGGCAAGGCCCGGCGGTGTTGTTGATGCACGGCTGGGAAGGTCGCCCCACCCAGTTCGCCAGCCTGATCACTGCGCTGGTGGAAAACGGTTATTCAGTGATTGCCCTGGATGGTCCCGCCCATGGCCGTTCGCCGGGGCGTGAAGCCCATGTCTTGCTCTTCGCCCGTGCCATGCTGGAGGCGGCAGCCGAATTGCCACCGCTGCACGCGGTGATCGGTCATTCCATGGGCGGCGCCAGTGCGATGCTCGCGGTGCAGTTGGGATTGCGTACCGAGGCGCTGGTGAGTATCGCTGCGCCGTCACGCTTCCTGGATGTGCTGCGCGGTTTTACCAAGATGGTCGGTTTGCCAGCGCGGGCCCGTTCGGCGTTTATCCGGGAGGTCGAGCTGACATTCGGCATGCCGCTCAAGCACTTGGACGTGGCTCACTACCAGATGAATATCCCTGGCCTGGTTGTGCACGCCGAAGACGATACCTTCGCCCCGGTTCAAGCCTCTCAAGCCATCCACGAGGCCTGGTTCGACAGCCGCCTGCTGCGCCTGGAGCAAGGTGGCCACCAGAAGGTGCTGGCCGACCCTCGGGTAATCGAGGGGGTGCTGGCGCTGTTGGCCGGTCGTCGTCTACAGGCGCGGCAAACCGCCTGATACACTGCGCCCCGCCGACATCAATCGACCGGGAGCAAGGTATGGGCTGGGATATGGCAACGCCGTTTATCATCGATCTGCAGGTCGCCCCTGAAGACATCGACGGCTTGGGGCACGCCAATAATGCGGTGTACGTGTCCTGGCTGGAGCGCTGCGCCTGGCGTCATTCGCAACGCCTGGGCCTGGATCTGACCGAGTATCGTCGCCTGGACCGCGCCATGGCGGTGGTGCGCCATGAAATCGACTACCTGGCGGCGGGCTACGAGGGCGACGAGTTACAACTGGCCACCTGGATCGTCGACTGGGACCAGCGCCTGAAAATGACCCGCCGTTTCCAGTTGGTCCGGCCCCGCGACGCGGTGACCCTGCTGCGGGCGCAGACCACGTTTGTCTGCATCGAACTGTCCAGCGGTAAGCCCAAGCGCATGCCGGCGGAGTTTCTCGACGGTTATGGCTCCGCCCTGACAGGGGGTTAACGGTTGCCGTAGGAAACCCAGTAAACTGCGCCACGATTTTTGTTGAGTGTGATTCATGCAAATTGCTTTGGCGCCCATGGAGGGGTTGGTCGACAACATCCTGCGGGACGTGCTGACCCGCGTGGGCGGTATTGACTGGTGCGTGACCGAGTTCATCCGCGTCAACGACCGCCTGCTCACCCCGGCCTATTTCCACAAGCTCGCTCCAGAACTGCTGCACGGTGCCCACACCGCTGCGGGCGTACCGTTGCGCGTGCAATTGCTCGGCTCTGATCCGGTGTGCCTGGCGGAGAACGCGGCCCTGGCCTGCGAGTTGGGCTCCGAGGTGATCGACCTGAACTTCGGCTGTCCGGCCAAGACCGTCAACAAGTCCCGTGGCGGCGCGGTGCTGCTCAAGGAGCCGGAGTTGCTCAACCGCATCGTTGAGCACGTGCGCCGTGCGGTGCCGGCCCATATCCCGGTGACCGCCAAGATGCGCCTGGGTTTCGACAGCCCGGACGGCGCGCTGGTGTGCGCCACGGCCCTGGCCGAAGGCGGCGCGGCGCATATCGTGGTGCATGCGCGCACCAAGGTTGATGGCTACAAGCCGCCGGCCCACTGGGAGTGGATTCCACGCGTGCAGGATGTGGTCAAGGTGCCGGTATTCGCCAACGGCGATATCTGGAGCGTCGAAGACTGGCGGCGCTGCCGTGAAATCAGTGGTGTGGAAGACATCATGCTCGGCCGCGGCCTGGTCGCACGTCCTGACCTGGCCCGGCAAATCGCCGCCGCGCGGGCGGGGGAAGAGGTGGTGGAGATGACCTGGGAGCAGATGCAGCCCATGCTCCACGAGTTCTGGCGCCAGTCGGTGGAACAACTGACCGAAAAGCAGGCGCCCGGCCGTTTGAAGCAGTGGCTGGCCATGTTGACGCGCAACTACCCGCAAGCGGTGGAATTGTTTACCGCCCTGCGTCGCGAAACCGCGTTGGAGCAGGTCAGCCGCTTGCTGGGTATGAGTCACCCATCGTCCATTGCGCTGCCTGAGTAACCACGCTTGAGTGTCCGTTGCCGGACATTGCAGCGCCGCTGAATGTGCTTCATGTTTCAAGAAATGCTCCGTTTCGAAAGAGGCGGAGCATTTTTGCATGTGGCGTTTATTGCTCGCGCTGCTCATTCGCTGTCGCGGGTTCGCTGCAGTAGCGGGTGGTATTTCCGTGCGCGCGAAATATCAGAATCGGCGGCGGCTGGGTGCCTGGAATTATGTCGGTTAGTTGCCCGTTGTTGAGTTTATTAGCATGTATGTCTGCTGGTCACCGGCGTGGGCGCTTAAAATCACGGTGTTTCCCGAAAAACCAGGGGCAAAGTCTGAAGGATTGGTTTGGTTTCCTTATATGAAACGCGATTTCGGGAACTCGATAGCGCTAACTTCCACGAAAGTAGTGACTGTGAATCAACGCTGTTATTTGCAGTTCGATGAAACTACTACTTGCCTGGTTATTTAGCAGAGTCGGTTAGCACCGATTGAGGAGCTTGTGAATGTCTCTATCTATCAATCATCCATCCTTTGCCAACGTAGATACATCGCCCTTGGCGCGGCAGTCGCCCGTTGCGCCGAAAACTGACGTGCGATCCGAAGTTCCGACGACGTCTTCCAATGTCCAGCCCATGGCCTTACGTAATGAACATACCAAGGGGACGCAAAATGAACTGATGTTCAACGCGGGGGCGCTCACCAAACTATTTGACATGTTTGAGCAGTTCTTCAAATCAATGCGGGAGATGTTTCTGGGGAAAAACGTGTCGCCTGCCGTATTGCCTGGGACCAATAACCTGAATGATGTTAAGCCCGATAACAAGGTTGATATGCAGGTGAAGCCCAGTACTGAAAAGTTGCCGGTTAAGCCGTCTACGACGGACCCGGCGATAAAACCGGAAGCTAAAAAGCTGCTGGTGCAACCGGACGCCGGGAAGTTGCCAGTGACACCGGGCACTGTCGGTAAGTTGGTAGCGCCGGATGTACAAAACAACTCGGCTCCGGTGCTGCCGAGCATGCCCAAGCCCGAGGTCACCGTAACCAATGATGCCAAGGCAAATGTTCAGGTGAGTGTCAGTTTGAATCATTGCCACTGCCCTGACGATCAAGGGCGGCACCGGGTGGCGCCGGATTCGGGGGTGAAGCCCATTCCTCAACCAGGTGTCAAGCCGGAGGTGAAGCCCATTCCTCAACCAGATGTCAAGCCGGAGGTGAAGCCCATTCCTCAACCAGGTATCAAGCCGGAGGTGAAGCCCGTCCCTCAACCAGGTGTCAAACCGGAGGTGAAGCCCATTCCGCAGCCCGATACATTGCCCATCCCGAAGTCCAAGGTGACGCCGCTGCCGGCACCCAATGTCACTCCGAGTATCGATCCCAAAGTACTACCAGACAAGCCTGAGCCGGATTTAACCAGTTCGGGCCCTGTCGACAAACGATTCGATAGTCGGCACTGGCGTCTTAATGATCGACCTGCCTTCAGACTTTGAAAATCACTGACTCATAAACATCATTTCATCAAACAAGTTTTTCTCCGAGCGAGGTTGTTCGGAGAAGAATTTGTTCAAGGAGAACGTTATGTCATGCCATTCAATTAATAATATTGCGCGTGTCATCGATGTGCGTCAGGTCATTCAGGTTGACGCGCTGAAGCCCAGTAACGAGACGCTTCAATACACTGCGGCGGCAGCGATAAATCAATCGACGACTGATAGTTGTCCCCATCATGGCGTTAAAGACAGTACCGGGAATAGCGTAGATACACTTAGTCTGCTTTCCACGTTGTTTGCGTCGTTTCTTTCGCAACTCATTAACTTGGTTTCAGATAAAAAAGCGACGATTGTTCCTGATGTTCCGCCCTCACCTGAAGTGTCGCCAAAGGTAGTTCCCGATTTGCCAGCGCCGAAACCGGACATCGCCCCCTCTATTCCCGGGCTTTCGGCAAAGCGTAATGGTGCGAAGGCGGACAATATCTGGAGCGGCTTTCGTCAAGGTCCGGATGGCAACTGCGTGACTGTGTCGGCCATCAAGGTCGCCATGCACCGATTTGGTCAAAGTCCTACGGATATTTTCAAGACGGTGACCAAGACCGACGGCGGTTATCGCGTGGTCATGCGGGATGATTTCCAATTGAGCCTGACGGATCAGGAACTGCAGCAAGGCGCGCGGGGTTCGCAATTCGCCGGTCCTGACAAAGGGATGCTCAAGGATGCGCAGTTTCTGTTTGCTGTGAGTGCCAAGCGCGCGCAGATGGAAAATAACGACCGTACGGCGGGCAGAAGTTTCCAGGCCGCCATCCGCAGTCTCAACGATGGCGAGGATGAGACGGGGCCGGGGGAGGGGTTGCAACGACTGGGGTTGAGGAAACACATGAAAAGGGTGTCTGTGCGTGACCTCGCGCGTGGGCAGTTAGGAATGTGTAATCGAACCGGGCACTCGGTGGCGGTTATCGATGGGCGTGAAGAGCTATGGGGCCGCCAAGGCTCCGCGCCGACCCGAGGCAACGCGGTAGCGCTTGTGTAGCGAGCCTTGCAGTCAGGGGCGACTCGATCAGGTGGCCGCGACGGCCCTGGCTGCAGGTTCTTTCGATAATCTCTAGGAGTCCACTAGATGAATATTTCGATGTTCAGCCGTTCGGGTTTACAGATGAGCACGCAGGGCGAAGCCTCTTCAGTGCTTTCTTCAACGCCTGCCGGCGAAAAGCCTGCGGACATCAGCCGGGCATTCAACGCGACGGAACGACACTTTGGTGAAAACTTCGACTGCAGCACCCACGCCGCCGTCATCAAGTTGATGATGATGACGTTCGGTCAACATCCGGCGGGGATGTTCAATGCACTGACGCCTTCAGGTGATGGCTATGACATTACGATGAAGGATGACTTCAAGGTTCACCTGTCTCGCCAAGAGGTGGAGCAAGCGACGCAGTCCGCGCGATTCAAGGGAGAGGATCACGCTGCGCTGAAAGACGCTAACTTCGTGTTTGCCGCTTTTGTTAAGCGCAAGCAACAGGTAGGGGGTTATCCGACGTTCGAGGCGGCTTTGGCAAAGACTGTCGAGGGCGAGACGATCCAGCGGTGTCTGCAGGGTATGGGGGTGTTCGGTCTTTCTCAGTTTGTGCCGTCGAGTGACATGGCGGCGAAGGGCACGATGGGCCTCATGGGCACCCATAGCCGCGGTGCCACGTTGGTCATGGACGGTATGGCGCATCACTACCGTGAGCAGCGCAAGGTCGACTCTGGCTATGGATATGTGCTGTTCGACGACAAACAAATGCCACGCGTCGATGGCCAGCAGGTCTCCCATGTGGCCGCCGACACGCGGCCCGAACGGATCTGGGATGGGTTTTATCAAGGGGTTGAAGGCAATTGCGTCACGGTGTCGGCGATCAAGGCTGCCATCATTCGGTTCGGGCAAGACCCTCAAGGGATCTACAGGCAAATCCAGGTCACCCCGGAGGGTTTTGACGTCGTCATGCGTGATTCCTTCCGCGTGCACCTGACTCATGAAGAACTGCGCCAGGCGACGGCCGCGTCGGGCTTTCACGGTAACGATCCGCAGTTGCTGAGCTACGCCAATTTCTTGTTTGCCGTCAGCACCAAGCGTGCGCAATGGGAGGATAACGACTTCCGCGCGCGGCAGAGTTATGAGGTGGCGTTGCAGACGCTAAACGATGGTGAGTACCCGGGTGAGGCGCTTCGTCGTCTCGGATTGTTTGGTTATATCCGTGAAAGCAGCGTCGACGAACTGGCCAAGGGGGCGGTGGGGACCCTGGCGGACAGTCATCATTCGGTCGTGGTGATCGACGGCGCGCTCGACTTCTATGGCCAAAAGCGCGAGCTGGCGTCATCGCGCTGGATGAACACCGGGCTGCGCGCGTTGAAGCTGGCGTGAGCACTGGGCTATTCCAGCAACTGCCTGAACCCTTCGATCGGCAACGGTCGACTGTGCAAATAGCCCTGGAACAAATGGCATCCCAGCTTTTGCAGGAACGCCAGTTGTTCCGGGGTTTCCACGCCTTCGGCGATCACTTCCAGGTTCAAGCTGCGGGCCATGGCGACGATGGCGCGGATGATTTCTGCGTCGTTGGGGTCATGGGTAGCGTCGCGCACAAAGGACTGGTCGATCTTCAGTGCATCCACCGGCAGGCGCTTGAGGTACGTCAGCGACGAATAGCCGGTGCCAAAATCGTCCATGGCGAAGCTCACCCCGAGTTTTTTCAGGCGACGCATCTTGCTGATGGTGTCCTCCAGGTTCTGGATCACGATGCCTTCGGTGATTTCCAGTTTCAGCAGGCTGAAGGGCAATTGATGTTGCTTGAGGCTGCGTTCCACCCGTTCGACAAAGTCGTTCTGGCGAAACTGCCTTGGGCTGATATTCACGCACAGACTGAAATTCAGTGGGTCCACCAGGCCCTCGGCGATCAATTGTTGAAACGCCGCACAGGCCTCATCGAGAATCCAGGTGCCGACTTCGAGGATCAGGCCGCTGTCTTCGAGCACCTTGATAAATTCCGCCGGTGACTGCGCGCCCAGTTGCGGATGCTGCCAGCGAACCAGGGCCTCGGCGCCGACGATCTTGTTGCCGCGCGCGTCTACCTGGGGTTGGTAATGCACGCTGAACTCGCCCCGTGACAGGGCCAGGCGCAGGTCGGTTTCCATGCGCAGCCGCTCGCTGGCGGTTTTCTGCATGCTGTTGTGGAACATCTGCGTGGCGTTGCGCCCCGAATCCTTGGCGCGGTAAAGGGCGATATCGGCGCGCTTGAGCAGGTCCGCCGGGGTCGACCCATGGTCGGGAATCAACGCCATACCGATGCTGGGCGTGACCTGCAGGCGATGGCCATCGAGAAACATCGGTTGTGAGAGCAATTCACGCAGGGTGTCGGCCAATTCCTCTACCTGGTCGCCGACTTCCGTGCGGGTGCCATCCAGGCCACTGAGCAGCACCACGAATTCGTCGCCGCCCAGGCGCGCCACGGTGTCTTCCATGCGCACGCTGGCTTCCAGGCGCGCGGTGACGATTTTCAGCACGGTGTCGCCCACCGGGTGGCCTAGGGAATCGTTGATGTGCTTGAAGTGGTCGAGGTCAAGGAACAGCAGCGCGCCGCGCAGGTTATGGCGCTTGAGCAGGGCGATCTGCTGGCTCAGGCGGTCCATCAGCAGTGCGCGGTTGGGCAGGTTGGTCAGTGGGTCGTGGTAGGCCAGGTGGCGGATCTGCGCCTGGGCGTTTTTCAGCAGGCTCACGTCGCGGGCGGTCAGCAGCAGGCACGGGGTTTCATTGAGGGTGATCGGCTCCACCGACACTTCCACCGCCAGCACGTCGCCGCGCTTGTTGTGCCAGAGCATTTCCAGGTGATGGATGCGCCCTTTGATCTGCAGTTCGGCCAAGAGCGCCGCCCGCTGGTTTTCATCGGCCCAAATGCCGATCTGGTACAGCGTCAGGCCGATGGCTTCTTCGGCGCGGAAGCCGGTG
Source organism: Pseudomonas sp. MPB23 (assembly GCF_046605395.1). Taxonomy (NCBI): domain Bacteria; kingdom Pseudomonadati; phylum Pseudomonadota; class Gammaproteobacteria; order Pseudomonadales; family Pseudomonadaceae; genus Pseudomonas; species Pseudomonas sp. MPB23. Next base: position 3,074,133 of record NZ_CP176771.1, read on the forward strand.
AGGCGACAGAAACCGTCGTTGACCTCCACATAACGGCCGGTGTCGCGCTCGGTAATGGAGATCGCGTCGGGGCTGGAGTGGAAGGCCTTGGCGAATTTCTCCTCGCTGGCCTTCAGCGCCGCCTCCGAGCGTTGCTGCTGGGTGATGTCGCGCAAGGTGGTGACGATGCACGGCTGGTCGCCCACCTTGATCAGCCGGCTGGAAATCACGCAGGTCAGGGCCTGGCCATTCTTGTGGTGCACCACGATGGCCACGTTGCTCAGCGCCTGTTCGCGAATCACCCGCTCGATACGCTGCAGGCGCTTGCTCGACTCGTCCCACAGGCCGATCTGCTCGGCACTTTTGTCGATCACCTCGGCCGCCGTCCAGCCGAAGGTCTGGGTAAACGCCGGGTTGATCTCGATGAACGCGCCGCCGTCCAGGCCGGTGACGCAGATAGGGTCGGGGCTGGCCTGGAACAGGCTGGCGAATTTTTCTTCGGAGGCAGTCAGGCGTTGTTCGCGCTCGACCTGGTCGGTGATGTCCAGCAAGGTCCCGGCCATGCGCAGCGGCGCGCCCTGGTCGTCGCGGTAGAGGCGCGCGCGACTTTCCAGGTAGCGCGACGTGCCATCTTCCAATTGCACGCGGTAAGTCAACTGGTAGTTGCCGGCCGGGCCCTCGCGCAAGGTGCGATAGGCGTTGCGCATGTTGTCGCGCTCTTCCCTGGGCATGCCCTCGAAAAATTCGTCGAAGGATTCATGGAACGGTACGGCGGGCAGCCCATGCAACTGCGCGGCGCGGGCCGAGCCATAGAGCATGCCGCTGGGGATGTGCCAGTCCCAGGTGCCCAGTTGCGCCGAATCCAGCGCCAGGTCGAGGCGCTCCTGGCTGTCCTTGAGGGCTTGTTCGGCATTTTTGCGTTCGGTGGTGTCGACAAAGGTGCTGATCAGGTAGGCCTCGCCCTCCAGTTCGACCTTCTGCGCACTGAGGGTGCCGTCGTGGATCTGGCCGTTACTGGCGCAGAACTGCACATCCATGGAGATCGGTTCGCCCTTGCGCTGGGTGGCCTTGACCAGTTGCGCGCGCTGCTCGGGGTGGCGCCACAGGCCCAGGTCCAGGGTGGTGCGGCCAATGGCGTCGGCCAGGGGCCAGCCAAAGTGCATCTCGAAATACTGGTTGGCTTCGCTGATCAGTCCGTCGGACTGGCGGGTCAGCAGCACCATGTTCGGACACAGGTGGAACAACGTGGCGAAGCGCTTTTCGGAGTGGCTGAGGGCGTGCTCCCGCTGGCGCTGGCGGGTGGTCTCGCGGATCACGCCAATCATGCGGCGCCTGCCGGCTTTATCGGGCGCCAGGCTACCGTTGATTTCCAGCCAGTGATGACTGCCATCCGGCCACTGGATATGGTGATGCATGGCCTGCTCGAACGGTTCGCCCGCCAGCACGGCGTGGAAGGCGCGTACCACTCGGTCGCGATCCTGTGGCGCCAGCAGGTCCAGGTAGTCAATGTCCTTGGGCAGCGGTTGGTGCGGATCGAAACCGAACAGCGCTTGAGTGCCGCGGGACCAACTGATGCGCCCGGTATCGATTTCCCAGCACCACGCCCCCAGCCGGGCGGCGTTGAGGGCCGCCAGCAATTGAGGGGCGCTGTCCCAGCTTTGTTCCGCCTCTTGAGGGTCAAGGGCGTAGATGCGAGGTAAAGGTGGTACGGGGTCGACGGGGTTGCGCATTATCAAAGGGCCTTGGCTCAATGGGCGTTTGTCGCGGCGGGGTTCAGGCCTTGAGGTCGCACAGCTTCATGCCGGATTCCCTGGCAGATCGACCTGTGCATCCAAGAGGCTCATGAAAGCCCGCGCAGCATTCGACAGCGTCCTTTCAGTGTGCACGATATAGCCTAGCTGGCGACTGAGCTGTATGCCCGGCAAAGCGATACTTGCCACCTGGTCATCGAGCATGGTGCGCGGTAATACGCTCCAGGCCAAGCCGATGGACACCATCATCTTGATGGTTTCCAGATAGTTCGTGCTCATCGCGATGTTAGGCGTCAGGCCCTGGGCCTCGAACAGCCGGCTGACGATATGGTGGGTAAAGGTGTTGCCGCCGGGGAAGACCGCCGGGTGCCCGGCGATGTCCGCCAGGTTGACCGAACCGGTGCTGGCCAGGCTGTGCTCCGGCGCCACCACGAAATCCAGCGGGTCGTCCCAGACCGGGGTGGCGCGCACCAGGTTGTGGGGATCGGGCGCCAGGGTGATCACCGCCACTTCGGCGCGGCCGTGGAGGATTTCTTCGTAGGCCACTTCCGAATCCAGAAACTGAATATCCAATGCCACGTTCGGATATTGCCGGGTAAAGGCGCGCAGTATCGGCGGCAGGCGATGCAGGCCGATATGGTGGCTGGTGGCCAAGGTCAGGCGACCGCTGACTTCGCCGGTGAGGTTGGTGAGGGCGCGGCGGGTGTCGTCCAGCACATTCAGAATCTGATAAGCGCGCGGCAGCAGGGCGCGTCCGGCTTCGGTCAGGCCGACTTCACGGCCCAGGCGGTCGAACAAACGGACTTTTAATTGCTGCTCAAGGCCGGCAATACGTTTGCTGATGGCCGGTTGGGTCAGGTGCAGGCGTTCGCCGGCGCCGGAGAAGCTGCCGGTCTCGGCGATCGCGATAAAAGCATTAAGGTTGGCCAGGTCCATTGTGGTATTCCAATTGGTAATCCAAAGCATGAAAAATATGAATTTGAGTTATTTAATGTAGCGCCATACCATCAGCCTCACAAGCCAAAGGGTTATTGAATGTCTCAAGACCCGGGGCATAGAAAGACCGCTGATGAGGACCGACTGATGGCCGGCAAAACGCTTTACGACAAGCTTTGGGATTCCCATGAAGTGAAACGGCGCGATGATGGGTCGTCGCTGATCTATATCGACCGTCACATCATCCATGAAGTGACCTCGCCCCAAGCGTTCGAAGGCCTGCGGCTGGCCGGGCGCAAGCCTTGGCGCGTCGACTCGATCATCGCCACGCCGGACCACAACGTGCCGACCACCCCGGAACGCAAGGGCGGCATCGACGCCATTGTCGATACCGTGTCGCGTTTGCAGGTGCAGACCCTCGACGATTTCTGCGACGAATATGGCATCACCGAATTCAAGATGAATGACGTGCGCCAAGGCATCGTCCACGTGATCGGCCCGGAGCAGGGCGCGACCTTGCCCGGCATGACCGTGGTCTGCGGCGACTCCCACACCTCCACCCACGGTGCGTTCGGCGCCCTGGCCCACGGCATCGGCACCTCGGAGGTGGAACATGTGTTCGCCACCCAGTGCCTGGTCGCCAAGAAAATGAAGAACATGCTGGTGCGCGTCGAAGGCCAATTGCCTTTCGGTGTGACCGCCAAGGACATCGTGCTCGCCGTGATCGGCAAGATCGGCACCGCCGGCGGTAACGGCCATGCCATCGAATTCGCCGGCAGCGCCATCCGCGACCTGTCCATCGAGGGCCGCATGACCATCTGCAACATGTCCATCGAAGCCGGTGCCCGTGTAGGCATGGTGGCGGCGGACGAAAAAACCGTCGAATACGTCAAAGGCCGTCCGTTCGCCCCGAAAGGCGCCGACTGGGATGCCGCCGTCGAGGCCTGGAAAGACCTGGTCTCCGATGCCGATGCCGTGTTCGACACCGTGGTCGAGCTCGACGCCGCCCAGATCAAGCCGCAAGTCAGCTGGGGCACTTCGCCGGAAATGGTCCTGGCCGTCGACCAGAACGTACCGGATCCGGCCAAGGAAGCCGACCTGGTCAAGCGCGGTTCCATCGAGCGCGCCTTGAAATACATGGGCTTGAAAGCCAACCAGGCGATCACTGATATCCAGTTGGACCGCGTGTTCATCGGTTCCTGCACCAACTCGCGGATCGAAGACCTGCGCGCCGCGGCGGTGATCGCCAAGGGCCGTAAAGTCGCTTCGACCATCAAGCAAGCCATCGTGGTACCAGGCTCGGGTCTGGTCAAAGCCCAAGCCGAAGCCGAAGGCCTGGACAAGATCTTCCTCGAAGCCGGTTTTGAATGGCGCGAACCGGGCTGCTCCATGTGCCTGGCGATGAACCCGGACCGTTTGGAGTCGGGCGAGCATTGCGCGTCGACCTCCAACCGGAACTTCGAAGGGCGTCAGGGCGCCGGTGGCCGTACCCACCTGGTCAGCCCGGCCATGGCCGCAGCCGCTGCCGTCAACGGTCGTTTCATCGACGTTCGCGAATTGATCTGAGGAATACCCGATGAGAGCTTTTACCCAACACACCGGTTTAGTCGCGCCGTTGGACCGTGCCAACGTGGACACCGACCAGATCATCCCCAAGCAGTTCTTGAAGTCGATCAAGCGCACCGGTTTCGGCCCCAACCTGTTCGACGAGTGGCGCTACCTGGACGTGGGCTACGCCTATCAGGACAACTCCAAGCGCCCGCTGAACAAGGATTTCGTGCTCAACGCCGAGCGTTACCAGGGCGCCAGCGTGTTGCTGGCCCGCGAGAACTTCGGTTGCGGCTCCAGCCGTGAGCACGCGCCGTGGGCCCTGGAAGAATATGGCTTTCGCAGCATCATCGCGCCGAGCTACGCCGATATTTTCTTCAACAACAGCTTCAAGAACGGCCTGCTGCCGATCATCTTGACCGACGAAGAAGTCGACGAACTGTTCAAGCAAGTGGAAGCCGAGGTGGGCTACCAGTTGACCGTCGACCTCGCCGCGCAGACCGTGACGCGTCCGGACGGCAAGGTGTACCACTTTGAAGTGGACGCCTTCCGCAAGCACTGCCTGCTCAACGGCCTGGACGATATCGGCCTGACCTTGCAGGACGGCGACGCGATTGCTGCGTTTGAAGCCAAGCACCGGGCCAGCCAGCCCTGGTTGTTTCGCGATGCTTGATGTGATGTAGGCAGGACCGCCGCCATCGGAAGCAAGCCCCCGATGGGGCCAGAACAAACACCGCAAGGCCCATTGAGGAAACTCCCATGAGCAACACCGCCCATACCCAAGTCGTGCAAAAACAATTCGGCGAGCAAGCCTCGGCCTACCTGAGCAGTGCCGTGCACGCCCAGGGCACCGAATTCGCGCTGCTGCAGGCCGAACTGGCCGGGCAGGGCGCTGCACGACTGCTGGATTTGGGTTGCGGTGCCGGTCATGTCAGTTTCCATGTGGCGCCGCTGGTAAAGGAAGTGGTGGCCTACGACCTGTCCCAGCAGATGCTCGACGTGGTCGCCGCCGCTGCCGTGGACCGTAACCTCGACAACATCCGCACCGTACACGGCGCCGCCGAACGCTTGCCGTTCGCCGATGGCGAATTTGACTTCGTGTTCAGCCGCTATTCGGCGCACCATTGGAGCGACCTGGGCCTGGCCCTGCGCGAAGTGCGTCGAGTGCTCAAGCCGGGCGGCGTGGCGGCATTCGTCGATGTGTTGTCACCCGGCAGCCCGCTGCTGGACACGTACCTGCAAACCGTCGAAGTGCTGCGCGACACCAGCCACGTGCGCGACTACTCCGCCGCCGAGTGGACGCGCCAGCTCAGCGAAGCCGGTCTGCATGTACGCAGCAGCAGTCGCCAGCGCCTGCGCCTGGAATACACCTCGTGGGTCGAGCGCATGCGCACGCCGCAGGCGTTGCGCGCCGCGATCCTCGAGCTGCAGCAGGCGATGGGCCAGGAAGTGCGTGATTACTACGAGATTCAAGCCGACGGCACATTCAGCACCGACGTGCTGGTGGTGTGGGCCGAACGCTGATTAATTTTTCCCGACCTGCCTGCGGGCGGGTCGCTTGATGAAATGAGGAACCCATGAGCAAGCAGATTCTGATTCTCCCTGGCGACGGTATTGGTCCGGAAATCATGGCCGAAGCGGTCAAGGTCCTGGAAGTGGCCAACACCAAGTACAGCCTGGGCTTTGAATTGAGCCACGACGTGATCGGCGGCGCCGCCATCGACAAGCACGGCGTGCCCCTGGCCGACGAAACCCTGGCCCGCGCCCGTGCCGCTGACGCCGTGCTGCTGGGCGCCGTGGGTGGCCCGAAATGGGACAAGATCGAACGTGACATCCGCCCTGAACGTGGCCTGCTGAAAATCCGTGCGCAACTGGGCCTGTTCGGCAACCTGCGTCCGGCGATCCTGTACCCACAACTGGCCGACGCATCGAGCCTCAAGCCGGAAGTAGTCGCGGGCCTGGACATCCTGATCGTGCGTGAACTGACCGGCGGTATCTACTTCGGCTCGCCACGTGGCGTGCGTGAGTTGGAGAATGGCGAGCGTCAGGCTTACGACACCCTGCCGTACAGCGAAAGCGAAATCCGCCGTATCGCCCGTGTCGGTTTCGACATGGCCCGCGTGCGCGGCAAGAAGCTCTGCTCGGTGGACAAGGCCAACGTACTGGCGTCCAGCCAACTGTGGCGCGAAATCGTCGAAGAAGTGGCCAAGGACTACCCGGACGTCGAACTGAGCCACATGTACGTCGACAACGCCGCTATGCAACTGGTGCGTGCACCGAAGCAGTTCGATGTGATCGTCACCGACAACCTGTTCGGCGACATCCTGTCCGACCAGGCCTCAATGCTCACCGGTTCCATCGGCATGCTGCCGTCGGCGTCCCTGGACACCCACAACAAGGGCATGTACGAGCCTTGCCACGGTTCGGCGCCGGACATCGCAGGCCTTGGCATTGCCAACCCGCTGGCGACCATTTTGTCGGTGTCGATGATGCTGCGTTACAGCTTCAACCAGGCGGATGCGGCGAATGCGATCGAGAAGGCCGTGAGCCTGGTGCTGGACCAGGGGCTGCGCACCGGCGACATCTGGTCGAAGGGTTGCACCAAAGTCGGTACGCAAGAAATGGGCGACGCAGTAGTCGCCGCGTTGCGGAATCTGTAATCTCTCGGGCCCGCTTGCCGTTGTTGCTGCAAGTCGGCCCACTTTTTAACAAGGTGTAGTTGCGATGAAACGTGTAGGTCTGATCGGTTGGCGCGGTATGGTCGGTTCCGTGCTCATGCAGCGGATGCTGGAAGAGCAGGATTTCGATCTTATTGAGCCGGTGTTTTTCACCACTTCCAACGTGGGTGGCCAAGGGCCTTCCGTGGGCAAGGATATTGCCCCGCTCAAGGATGCCTACAGCATTGAAGAGCTGAAAACCCTCGACGTGATTCTGACCTGCCAGGGTGGCGACTACACCAGCGAAGTCTTCCCCAAGCTGCGTGAAGCCGGCTGGCAGGGTTACTGGATCGACGCCGCGTCGAGCCTGCGCATGCAGGACGACGCCGTGATCGTCCTCGACCCGGTCAACCGCAAGGTCATCGACCAGCAGCTCGACGCCGGTACCAAGAACTACGTGGGCGGCAACTGCACCGTCAGCCTGATGCTGATGGGCCTGGGCGGCTTGTTCGAAGCCGGCCTGGTCGAGTGGATGAGCGCCATGACCTATCAGGCGGCCTCCGGTGCCGGCGCGCAGAACATGCGCGAACTGATCAAGCAGATGGGCGCGACCCACGCCGCAGTCGCCGATCAACTGGCCGACCCGGCCAGCGCGATCCTCGACATCGATCGCCGTGTGGCCGAAGCCATGCGCAGCGATGCCTACCCAACCGAGAACTTCGGCGTGCCGTTGGCCGGCAGCCTGATCCCTTGGATCGACAAAGAACTGCCGAATGGCCAGAGCCGCGAAGAGTGGAAGGCCCAGGCCGAGACCAACAAGATCCTCGGTCGCTTCAAGAGCCCGATCCCGGTGGACGGCATCTGCGTGCGCATCGGCGCCATGCGCTGCCACAGTCAGGCGCTGACCATCAAGCTGAACAAAGACGTGCCGATCGCCGATATCGAATCGCTGATCAGCCAGCACAACCCATGGGTCAAGCTGGTGCCGAACAACCGCGACATCAGCATGCAGGAGCTGAGCCCGACCAAGGTCACCGGCACCCTGAATGTCCCGGTGGGCCGTCTGCGCAAGCTGAACATGGGCAACCAGTTCCTCGGCGCGTTCACCGTCGGCGACCAGCTGTTGTGGGGGGCGGCCGAGCCGCTGCGCCGCATGCTGCGGATTCTGCTGGAGCGTTGATCGCTTGAGGTGCAACGAAAAACCCGCGACTGGTGACAGGTGCGGGTTTTTTGTTGGCTTTCAGGAAGGCATCGGGAGCAAGCGCCTCCCACAAGGCCCCGCCCAATTGCCTCACCCCCATCCACCCGGTAAAGTGCCGCTCCCCCCGCAATGCCCGAGGCAGCCCCCATGACTCAGACCTTTGAAATCGCCGTGATCGGCGCCACCGGCACCGTCGGCGAAACCCTGGTGCAGATCCTCGAAGAACTGGATTTCCCGGTGGGCACGCTGTATCTGCTGGCGGGCAACAATTCCGCCGGCGCATCGGTGCCGTTTCGCGGCAAGAATGTGCGGGTGCGCGAAGTCGACGAGTTCGATTTCAGCAAGGCGCAACTGGCGTTTTTCGCCGCAGGTCCGGCGGTGACTTTGAGTTTCGCACCGCGCGCCACGGCAGCCGGCTGTTCGGTGATCGACCTGTCAGGTGCTTTGCCGGCCGATCAAGCGCCCCAGGTGGTGCCGGAAGCGAACGCCCATGTGCTCGCCGGTCTGAAAAAACCATTCCTGCTCAGCAGCCCGAGCCCCTGTGCGACGCACCTGGCGGTGGTCCTTGCGCCGTTGCGCGGTTTGCTGGATATCCTGCGGCTCAGCGTCACCGCCAACCTGGCGGTATCGGCCCAAGGCCGTGAAGCCGTCAGCGAGTTGGCCCGGCAAACCGCCGAACTGTTGAATGTGCGCCCGCTGGAACCACAGTTCTTTGATCGGCAGATGGCCTTCAACCTGCTGGCACAAGTCGGCAAGCCGGATGCCCAGGGCCACACTGAGCTGGAGAAAAGGCTGATACACGAACTGCGTGCCGTGCTGGAAACTCCTTTGCTAAAGATTTCCGCAACTTGCGTTCAAGCCCCGGTGTTTTTTGGCGATAGCCTGACTGTGTCATTGCAATTGGGCGCGCCGGTCGACCTTGCCGCCGTCAACCGTGTGCTTGATGCCGCACCGGGGATCGAGTTAGTGGAAGAGGGCGATTACCCGACCGCTGTGGGCGATGCGGTGGGCCAGGACGTGGTGTATGTCGGTCGGGTTCGGGCGGGGGTGGATGACCCAGCGGAACTAAATCTGTGGCTGACGTCAGATAACGTACGCAAAGGCGCAGCGCTTAACGCCGTGCAACTGGCGCAGTTGTTGATAAAAGGCCTTGCGTAAAAGATACTTGGCGGCAATTTGTAGATTGATTCTAGCCAGGCGCTATGCTTGGCCCCATGCAGGAACAGAAGCGTGTCGGTGACCTATCGGCTCGCCATGCCTTATGGCAGCGGTTACCAACCTTCTCGCAGGCCGGGGAGTGTTCAGACAAAGGATGAGGCTATGGTTCAAGTTCGCAAACTGGTGTTAGCAATAGCGGCCGCCTCGGCGCTGTCCTCCGGTATGGCGCAGGCGCTTCAACTGGGAGAGATGACCCTCAAGTCGAAGTTGAACCAGCCATTGTCGGTGGAAATCGAATTGCTCGATGTCGGTGGCCTCACGGCTGCCGAGATCACGCCGAGCCTGGCGTCGTCCCAGGCGTTTGTGGATGCCGGCGTTGACCGCCAGGCGTTTCTCAATGACCTGACGTTCACTCCTGTGGTCAACCCCAATGGTCGCAGTGTGGTGCGTGTCACCTCCAGCAAACCGTTGCCCGATTCCTACGTACGCTTTTTATTGCAGGTGCAATGGCCCAATGGGCGCCTGATGCGCGACTACAGCGTATTGCTCGACCCGTCTAAATTCGACGCGTCGGCGCCGGCTGCCGTGGCCCCGGCGCCGCATCTGGCTACGCCGGCTGCCACCGCGCCGGCGGTGAGCAAGCCCGTTCAGTACACCACCACCTCTCGCGATACCTTGTGGGAAATTGCCGCAAAGAACCGCAACGGTGCTTCGGTGCAACAGACCATGCTGGCCATCCAGGCGCTGAACCCTGACGCGTTTATCGACGGCAATATCAACCGCCTGAAAACCGGTCAGGTCCTGCGCCTGCCGGACACCGTACAGAGCACCGCGCTGCCGCAAGCCAAGGCGATTGCTGAAGTGCATACGCAGAATACCGCCTGGCGCCACGGCCGCCGCACCGCAACCAACCAGGCCGCGGGCAAGCAGCAGTTGGATGCCACCAAACGCACCCGGGCCGGTAATGCGCCGGCGAGCACCAATGGCCAGGACAACCTGAGCCTGGTCTCCGGTGACGCCGCCAGGAAGGGGGCCAAGGGCAAGGCCGGCGATGGCAAGGCCCTGAGCGACAAGCTGGCGATGACCCAGGAACAGCTCGACACCACCCGTCGCGACAACGAAGAGTTGAAAAGTCGCGCGGCGGATTTGCAGAGCCAGTTGGACAAACTGCAAAAACTGATTCAACTGAAAAACGATCAGTTGGCGCGTTTGCAAGCCGACAAGAGCGCCCCCGCCACTCAAGCGGCTGCGGCGATGCCTGCTCAATTGGTCGGCGAACCGGTGGCCAGTCCCGCTGCGCCTGCTGCTGTGGCTCCCGAGCCGATCGCGCCGACTGCGCCCGAGCCAATCAAGCCGGATGCCACGCCTGCCACCACCGAAGGCAAATTCAACGATCTGTTGACCAACCCGATCGTGCTGAGTGTGATCGGCGGCGCCGCAGGCCTGCTTGTGTTGTTGCTTCTGTTGCTGTGGATGCGTCATCGCAACGCCCGTCGCGCGGAAGAAAAGCACTTGCGCATGGCGCGGGCCCTGGCTGAAGAGCCGGTGTTCACCTCGAATATCGATCAAGACCTGCCGCCGGACAGTTTCGAAGGCCTCGAAGTACCGCCGCCGAACGTCAAGCTGGCGGCCGCACCCGCACCCGCACCCGCTGCAGTGCCTGAGCCGGCGGTGGTGACGCCGAGCGTCGCGTCCGTGCTCTCGCCGCTGGCCGCTGCCGTGGCCCCGCAAAACGCAAACGATGCGCTGACGCAAGCCCAGTCCCATATCGATCGTGGTCACTTGAACCAGGCTGCCGACATGCTGGAGCAGGCGATCAAGCACGAGCCCGCGCGCAGCGACCTGCGTTTGAAGCTGATGGAGGTCTACGGCCTGCAAAGCGACAAGGACGGTTTCGTCACTCAGGAGCGTCAACTGGTGGCCAACGGTGAAAACCATGCCCAGGTCGAGCAGCTCAAGAGCCGCTTCCCGGCCATGGCCGTACTGGCGGCCGGTGTCAGTGCCGCCGTCGCCGCGGCTGCCCTTGACGCGCAGTACGTCAAGGATCTGATGGAAGACAAGCCCGCCGCGCCTGAGCCGGAAGCCTTCGACACTGATTTCGATCTGAGCCTTGACGAGTTGGAAGCGGCTTCCCCGGCCGAAATCAAGGACGACCAGCAGACGTTTGAATCGCTGCTTCAACAGCAGACCGAAGCCAAGGCCAGTACGGATGATCTGTCGGACTTCGACCTGGACCTGCAACTGGATGCCCCGGCGTCGGCGCAATCGGACGATGACTTCCTCTCGGGCCTTGAAGATCCGGTGAAAGGTGTGCCCGCCGTCGAGCCACCGACCCTGACCCCTGCGGCGCTGGACGACTTCGATCTGCCGGAAGATTTCGACTTGTCCCTGGCGGATGAACCTGAGGTCGCCAAGCCCGACGCCTTCGCATCGGAGCTGGGCGACGTCAACGCCGAGCTGGATCGTCTGTCCCAGAGCCTGGAAAGTCCTTCCATCGAACCTTCCTTTACCGCTGAAGACGCGGCGTCGGGCGGGGATGAGCCGGAGTTCGACTTCCTCTCCGGCACCGATGAAGTGGCGACTAAGCTCGACTTGGCCCAGGCCTATATCGATATGGGCGACGCCGACGGTGCGCGGGACATTCTCTCCGAAGTGCTGACCGAGGGCAGTGAAGTGCAACGCGGCGAGGCCAAGGAAATGTTGGGTCGCCTGGCTTAATCGTTCATCTTGAGCAGAGCGGCGACCTTCGGGTCGCCGTTTTTCTTTATGCACAGCAAATCATGGCGTCTGGGACCTGCCGCCTTATAATGGCCGCCTTCACGCAACTCATCAGGCTCTCAGTTCTTGGCAAATATAGATAACCCGGCAGCCGAAATGGCCGCTGCAGGCTTTTACCGCATCGCCCTGGGCGTGGAATACAAAGGTTCGCGCTATCGCGGCTGGCAGCGCCAGGCGTCGGGCGTGTTGACGGTACAGGAAACCCTGGAGAATGCCCTGTCGAAAGTCGCGGACTCGCCTGTGTCGCTGATGTGTGCCGGGCGTACCGACGCCGGAGTGCATGCGTGTGGCCAGGTAGTGCACTTCGACACCCAGGCCGAGCGCTCGATGAAAGCCTGGGTGATGGGCGCCAATATCAATTTGCCCCATGACGTCAGTGTCAGCTGGGCCAAGGTCATGCCTGCGCACTTTCATGCGCGCTTCAAGGCCATCGCGCGGCGTTATCGCTATGTGATCTACAACGATCAGATCCGTCCGGCGCATCTCAACGAAGAAATCACCTGGAATCACCGCCCGCTGGATGCCGAGCGCATGGCCGAGGCCGCGCAGCATCTGGTGGGCGTGCATGATTTCAGCGCCTTCCGGGCGGGGCAGTGCCAGGCCAAGTCGCCGATCAAGGAAGTCCATCACTTGCGGGTGACCCGACACGGCAAGATGATCGTGCTGGATATCCGCGCCGGGGCGTTCCTGCACCATATGGTGCGCAATATTGCCGGCGTGTTGATGACCATCGGCACCGGCGAACGTCCGGTGGAATGGGCCAAGGAAGTGCTGGAGAGCCGTATTCGTCGCACCGGCGGGGTGACGGCTCATCCGTTTGGCTTGTACTTGGTGGATGTGGAGTACCGCGACGAGTTCGAACTGCCGGATCGTTTCATCGGGCCACACTTCCTCACCGGTTTCAGCGAACTTGGCGGCTGACGCCCGGAAAAGCTTTTGTTACCATCCGGGACTTTCTCGGTTAAACCCCTGAGGTTTCTACGATATGTCAGCCATTCGCAGCAAGATTTGCGGGATTACCCGCATAGAGGACGCGCTGGCGGCAGTCGAGGCAGGGGCTGACGCCATCGGTCTGGTGTTTTATGCCAAAAGCCCGCGGGCGGTGAATGTGCTGCAGGCGCGGGCGATCATCGCCGCATTGCCGCCGTTCGTGACCACCGTGGGCCTGTTCGTCAACGCCAGCCGTTGCGAACTCAACGAAACGCTGGATGCCGTACAGCTGGATCTGCTGCAGTTCCATGGCGACGAAACCCCGGACGAGTGTGAAAGCTATCAACGCCCGTACATCAAGGCGCTGCGGGTCAAGGCCGGGGATGATATCGCTGGCGCCTGTAATGCTTATGGCGCAGCACGCGGCATTCTGTTGGACACCTACGTCGAAGGCGTACCCGGCGGTACGGGCGAAGCCTTCGATTGGTCGCTGATCCCCGCAGGGCTGAGCAAGCCGATCATCCTGGCCGGTGGGCTCAACCCCGCGAACGTCGCGGCGGCGATCGAGCAGGTTCGGCCGTATGCCGTGGATGTCAGCGGCGGGGTAGAGCAGGGCAAGGGCATCAAGGATCACAGTAAGATTCGCGCATTTATGCAGGCCGTGCGCAACAGCAGTGGCCAGATGTGACGGCGGGCAGTCTGCCGCCGTCCATAACTACCACTGTGTAAAACAGCCCGGCGCCGCCTGTGGGAGGCCCGGAAACGAAGTGGCAACCCTGCGCTGGCAGGTTGTCTGGAAGGCTGAGGAGGCATGCGGGAAATGGCCGGTCGAACGTCTGACCCCGTCCAGCATGCGTCATCGCCACATATGAATTTAGCTCAAGGGCATACGCGGGGCTGTGTTCAAGCCACCGGTACTGGAGAAAGAAAGCATGAGCAACTGGTTAGTAGACAAACTGATCCCTTCGATCATGCGTTCCGAGGTGAAAAAAAGCTCGGTTCCTGAAGGTCTGTGGCACAAGTGCCCATCCTGCGATGCGGTGCTGTACCGCCCAGAGCTGGAAAAGACCCTGGACGTTTGCCCCAAGTGCAACCACCACATGCGTATCGGCGCCCGCGCCCGTATCGACATCTTCCTCGACGCCGAAGGCCGTAACGAGCTGGGGGCCGACCTGGAGCCGGTTGACCGCCTCAAGTTTCGCGATGGCAAGAAGTACAAGGACCGCCTGAGCGCTGCGCAGAAGCAGACCGGTGAAAAAGACGCGCTGATCTCCGTCAGCGGCAAGCTGCTGGGCATGCCGGTGGTGGTCTCGGCGTTCGAGTTCTCCTTCATGGGCGGTTCCATGGGCGCCATCGTCGGTGAGCGCTTTGTGCGCGCCGCCAACTACGCCCTGGAAAACCGTTGCCCGATGATCTGCTTCGCCGCCTCCGGTGGTGCGCGCATGCAGGAAGCCCTGATCTCCCTGATGCAAATGGCCAAGACCTCCGCGGTTCTGGCGCGTCTGCGTGAAGAAGGCATCCCGTTCATTTCCGTGCTGACCGACCCGGTCTATGGTGGCGTTTCCGCCAGCCTGGCCATGCTGGGTGACGTGATCGTCGGCGAGCCGAAAGCCCTGATCGGCTTTGCCGGCCCGCGTGTGATCGAGCAGACCGTGCGCGAAAAACTGCCGGAAGGCTTCCAGCGCAGCGAGTTCCTTTTGGAGCATGGCGCGATCGACTTGATCATCCCGCGCGGCGAGCTGCGTCCACGCCTGGGTAAACTGCTGGCGCAAATGATGGGCCTGCCGACGCCCGTGTACGTTGCGCCTAAGGTCGAGCCGATCGTTGTGCCGCCGGTGCCTGCAAATCTATGACCCAACGGACCCTGGGCGAATGGCTCGCCTACCTTGAGCAGTTGCATCCGTCCGCCATCGATATGGGCCTGGAGCGCTCGCAACAGGTAGCGGCCCGCCTTGGGTTGGGGCGCCCGGCACCCCGTGTGATCACGGTGACTGGCACCAACGGCAAAGGCTCTACCTGTGCCTTTGTCGCCGCGCTGCTGCAAGCCCAGGGGCTGGCAGTGGGCGTGTACAGCTCGCCGCACCTGCTGCGTTATAACGAGCGGGTCCAGCTCAATGGTGTCGAAGCCACTGACGAGCAACTCTGTGAAGCGTTCGCAGCTCTCGATGCTGGGCGCGGCGACGTTTCCCTGACTTACTTCGAGATGGGTACGCTGGCGGCCTTCTGGCTGTTCGAGCGTGCGCAACTGGATGTGGTCGTCCTGGAAGTCGGCCTGGGTGGTCGCCTGGACACGGTCAATGTGGTGGATGCCGACCTGGCGCTGGTCACCAGTATTGGTGTCGATCATGCCGACTATCTGGGTAATACCCGCGAGTCCGTGGCCTATGAAAAGGCCGGGATCTTCCGCCAGGGCAAGCCCGCGCTGTGCGGTGACGTGAGCCCGCCGCAACCGTTGCTGGACAAGGTGCGCGAACTGCACAGCCCATTCTTTCTGCGTGGTCGTGAATTCAATCTCGAGATCGGTGAGCGCAACTGGCAATGGCACGGTCGCGATGCGCACGGCCAGGCTGTCGCCCTGCACGACCTGCCGCTGTTGAACCTGCCGATGGAAAATGCGGCGCTTGCGCTGCAAGCCTATCTGCTGCTGGATCTACCGTGGAATGCCGAGCAGATCGCTGCGACATTGCTGGCGACCCGTGTGGTTGGGCGCCTTGATCGTCGTGAGTTCGACTGGCATGGCAAGCGTTTGAACCTGCTGTTGGATGTGGGGCATAACCCCCATGCGGCCGAATATCTGGCGCAACGTTTGGCGCGCACGCCGCCGGTCGGGCGCCGCCTTGCCGTATTCGGTTTGCTGGCCGATAAGGATCTGGACGGCGTGGTTGCGCCGTTATTGGGCAGTGTCCAGGCGTGGGCGGTGGCGCCGCTGGAGACCCCGCGCAGTCGTCCGGCTGCCGAGCTGGAGGTGGCATTGCAGAACCTTGGTGCGCCGGTGGCGTCGTATGCAAGCGTCACGGCGGCCCTGGAGGCTCAGTGTGCGGTCGCGACGGCCGAGGACGAGATTCTGTTGTTCGGATCATTTTATTGTGTCGCCGAGGCGCTCGAGTGGTTGGCCCGGCGCTCCACGGAGGAAGCTGCACATGGCATTACTGGATAGCGCATACAAGCAGCGAATGGTCGGAGCCCTGGTTCTGGTGGCGTTGGCGGTGATTTTTCTGCCGATGCTGTTTTCCCGCCAGGACGAACAGCGCCAAGTGGTTGTCGAGGCGCCTGCAGCGCCCCAGGCGCCGGCAGTGCCACAGGTGCAGGTTGAGCCGGTGGTGGTGCCTGAGCCCCAGGCATTGCCGGAAGAAGAGCCTGTGCCCAGCGATGATGAAGTGGCTGCGCAACAGGCGCCTTCGAAGCCAGTGCAGCCGAGCGTGCCGGTGGTCAAGCCGGCTCCCGCTGTGCCTGCCGTCGCCGCCAAGCCCGCTGCGCCGGCACCGGCACCCAAGCCCGTCGCGCCACAGCCCGCCGCACCGGGCAAGCCGGATGTGGGCCAGAGCCGCATCGATCCCAATGGCCTACCAATCAGTTGGTCGATCCAGTTGGCCAGCCTGGCGAACCGTGAAAGTGCCGAAGCGTTGCAGAAAAAGCTGCGGACTCAGGGTTACAACGCCTATATCCGCAGTGCCGATGGCAAGAACCGGGTGTTTATCGGGCCGCTGATCGAACGTGCCGAGGCTGACCGTCTGCGGGATTTGTTGGATCGCCAGCAGAACCTTAAGGGCTTCGTTACCCGTTTCCAGCCTGAGCGCGGCTGACCGGGGCGTGGTGTGCCGAGCGGGTGCAAATCCTCTCGGCATGGATACATCAGTCATTTCTATCGTATTGATTTGCAAAGCGCTGCCAATCACAGCTTACCGACAGCCCGGCGCTCTGCTAAAATGCGCCGCCTTATCCATCCGTAGGCTGCACCGTGCCATTTACCTGGGTTGATTGGGCGATCGTTGCAATCGTCGCCATCTCCGCTTTGATCAGTCTGAGCCGCGGCTTCGTAAAAGAAGCACTGTCGTTGCTGACTTGGATCATCGCAGGAGTCGTAGCCTGGATGTTCGGTGGTTCACTGTCGGTTTACCTGGCCGGATACATCGAGACACCTTCGGCTCGCGTCATCGCGGGCTGCGCCATCATGTTCATCGCCACGCTGCTGGTGGGAGCAATGGTCAATTATCTTATTGGCGAGTTGATACGCGTCACCGGCCTCTCCGGGACCGATCGATTTCTCGGCATGGCCTTCGGCGCAGCGCGTGGCGCGTTGCTGGTGGTCGTGGCGGTCGGGCTGTTGAGCCTGGGGCCGGTACAGCAGGATGCATGGTGGCAGGAGTCGGTACTCGTGCCAAAATTTCTATTGGTTGCAGATTGGTCCAAGAACCTCATATTGGGGTGGAGCAGTCAGTGGCTGGCCAGCGGGATCAGCGTACCCGCTGATCTTCCGTTCAAGGAACACCTCCTGCCGGCCAAAACGCCTCAGTAAGTTGTGTTCAGTCAAGATTCATTAAGTAGGGGTTGCGTCGCATGTGTGGCATCGTCGGTATCGTCGGTAAGTCGAACGTCAATCAGGCGCTGTATGACGCGCTAACCGTCCTCCAGCACCGCGGCCAGGACGCTGCCGGTATTGTGACCAGCCATGACGGCCGGTTATTCCTGCGCAAGGACAACGGGCTGGTACGTGACGTGTTCCATCAACGTCACATGCAGCGCCTGGTCGGGCACATGGGCATTGGCCATGTGCGTTACCCGACTGCCGGTAGCTCGACTTCGGCCGAAGCTCAACCGTTTTACGTCAACTCGCCTTACGGCATCACCCTGGCGCACAACGGTAACCTGACCAACGTTGAACAGCTGGCCAAGGAGATTTACGAATCTGACCTGCGCCACGTCAACACCAACTCCGATTCGGAAGTGTTGCTCAACGTGTTCGCCCACGAACTGGCCCAGCGCGGCAAGTTGCAGCCGACCGAAGAAGACGTGTTTGCCGCCGTCACCGATGTGCACAACCGCTGCGTTGGTGGTTACGCGGTAGTGGCCATGGTCACCGGTTATGGCATCGTCGGTTTCCGCGATCCCCATGGCATCCGCCCGATCGTGTTCGGCCAGCGTCATACCGACGAAGGCGTCGAGTACATGATCGCTTCTGAAAGCGTGTCCCTGGACGTGCTGGGCTTCACCCTGATCCGCGACCTCGCGCCGGGCGAAGCGGTGTACATCACCGAAGATGGCAAGTTGCACACCCGTCAGTGTGCTGTGTCCCCTAAGCTCACTCCGTGTATCTTCGAACATGTCTACCTGGCGCGTCCTGACTCAATCATCGACGGCGTTTCGGTGTACAAGGCACGCCTGCGCATGGGTGAGAAGCTGGCCGACAAGATCCTGCGCGAGCGCCCGAATCATGACATCGACGTGGTGATCCCGATCCCGGACACCAGCCGTACCGCTGCGCTGGAGCTGGCCAACCACTTGGGCGTCAAGTTCCGCGAAGGCTTCGTCAAGAATCGCTACATTGGCCGTACTTTCATCATGCCGGGCCAGGCGGCGCGCAAGAAATCGGTACGCCAGAAGCTCAACGCGATCGAGCTGGAGTTTCGCGGCAAGAACGTGATGCTGGTGGACGACTCCATCGTGCGCGGTACCACGTGCAAGCAGATCATCCAGATGGCCCGCGAAGCCGGTGCGAAGAACGTGTACTTCTGCTCCGCCGCCCCTGCCGTGCGTTACCCGAACGTCTACGGCATCGACATGCCGAGCGCCCACGAGCTGATCGCTCACAACCGTTCGACCCAGGACGTGGCTGACCTGATCGGCGCCGATTGGCTGATCTACCAGGACCTGTCGGACCTGATCGAAGCCGTTGGCGGTGGCAAGATCAAGATCGAGGAGTTCGATTGCGCGGTGTTCGACGGTAAGTATGTGACCGGTGACATCGACGAGGCCTACTTGAACAAGATCGAGCAGGCACGTAACGACTCGTCGAAGATCAAGACCCAGGCGGTCAGCGCGATCATTGATCTGTACAACAACTGAGTAGACACCGGCCCTGAGGGGCCGGTTTTGTATCTTAAATAAAGAATTGAGTAAGGAGTCGCAGCATGAGTCAGGAATGGGATGCCGGTCGGCTGGACAGCGACCTCGATGGCGTAGCTTTCGATACCCTGGCTGTGCGCGCCGGCCAGCACCGCACACCGGAAGGTGAGCACGGTGATCCGATGTTCTTTACCTCCAGCTATGTGTTCCGCACCGCTGCGGACGCCGCTGCACGTTTTGCCGGTGAAGTGCCGGGCAACGTCTATTCGCGCTACACCAACCCGACGGTGCGTGCATTCGAAGAGCGTATCGCTGCCCTGGAAGGCGCTGAACAGGCCGTGGCTACTGCCACAGGCATGGCGGCGATCCTGGCCGTGGTGATGAGCCTATGCAGTGCCGGCGACCATGTACTGGTGTCACGCAGCGTGTTCGGTTCGACCATTAGTTTGTTTGAAAAGTATTTCAAGCGCTTCGGCATCGAAGTGGACTACGTGCCCCTGGCGGATCTTTCCGGCTGGGATGCGGCGATCAAGGCCAATACCAAGCTGCTGTTCGTCGAGTCGCCGTCCAATCCCCTGGCCGAGCTGGTGGATATCGCTGCGTTGTCCGAAGTGGCCCATGCCAAGGGCGCAATGCTGGTGGTCGACAACTGTTTCTGCACGCCAGCGCTGCAACAGCCTCTGAAGCTGGGGGCGGACATTGTGGTGCACTCGGCGACCAAGTTCATCGACGGCCAAGGCCGTTGCATGGGCGGCGTGGTGGCCGGTCGCAGCGAACAGATGAAGGAAGTGGTGGGCTTTTTGCGCACTGCGGGCCCGACCCTGAGTCCGTTCAACGCCTGGATCTTCCTCAAGGGCCTGGAAACCCTCAGCCTGCGCATGAAGGCCCATTGCGCCAATGCCCAGGCGCTGGCCGAATGGCTGGAGCAGCAGGACGGTATCGAGAAGGTGCATTACGCGGGCCTCAAGAGTCATCCGCAACACGAATTGGCCCAGCGCCAGCAGCGTGGTTTCGGGGCTGTGGTGAGTTTTGAGGTGAAGGGTGGCAAAGAGGGCGCCTGGCGCTTTATCGACGCGACACGCCTGATCTCCATCACCGCCAACCTGGGCGACAGCAAGACCACCATTACCCATCCGAGCACCACCTCCCACGGTCGCCTGGCGCCGCAAGAGCGTGAGGCGGCCGGTATTCGCGATAGCCTGATCCGTATCGCGGTGGGCCTGGAAGATGTGGCTGATTTGCAGGCTGACCTGGCTCGCGGGCTGGCAGCCTTGTGATCGAGTGGTCCATGGACGCCGCCGCGGCTACCAACGGGCGTGTCGCGTTGGTGACGGGCGCGGCTCGGGGCATTGGTCTGGGGATTGCTGCGTGGCTGATCAGTGAAGGCTGGCAGGTGGTGTTGGCCGACTTGGATCGCGAGCGGGGTTCCAGGGTGTCCAAGGTGCTTGGGGAAAATGCCTGGTTCATCACCATGGACGTGGCGGACGAGAAGCAAGTTGCCCAGGGTGTTGCCGAGGTGCTCGGGCAGTTCGGGCGCCTGGATGCGTTGGTGTGCAACGCGGCAGTGGCCGATCCGCGCAATATCACCTTGGAAAGCCTCGATCTGGCGAACTGGAATCGTGTACTGGCGGTCAATCTCAGTGGGCCGATGTTGCTGGCCAAGCATTGTGCGCCGTACCTGCGCGCCCATGGAGGGGCGATCGTCAACCTGGCATCGACCCGCGCCCGTCAATCGGAACCGGACACCGAAGCCTATGCGGCCAGTAAGGGCGGCTTGTTGGCCCTGACTCATGCGCTGGCCATGAGCCTTGGGCCGGAGGTGCGGGTAAATGCCGTCAGTCCTGGCTGGATCGATGCCCGTGACCCTGGGGCGCGGCGTGCCGAGCCACTGAGCGATGCCGATCATGCCCAGCATCCGGCAGGTAGGGTTGGCACCGTGGAGGATGTGGCGGCGATGGTGGCGTGGTTGCTGTCTCGCCAGGCAGGGTTCGTCACCGGGCAGGAGTTCGTGGTGGATGGCGGCATGAGCAAGAAGATGATTTACAGCGAGTAGGGCGCATAGCCGTCTTGACACTATTTTGTCTTTTTCAGAAAAACTTCAAGCGGGCTATTGACTTAGGACCGCTACCTGCGTAAATTTCGCGGCCTCAACGAAGCAAAGGGTGATTAGCTCAGCTGGGAGAGCATCTGCCTTACAAGCAGAGGGTCGGCGGTTCGATCCCGTCATCACCCACCACTTCTTGAGAGTTTTGTCTTCAGGCAAGACGCAACGTTAAAGGTTGCACCGACGCGCAGCGGTAGTTCAGTCGGTTAGAATACCGGCCTGTCACGCCGGGGGTCGCGGGTTCGAGTCCCGTCCGCTGCGCCATATTTTCCAGGTTCGATTCGTCGGGCTTGAGATTGAACAGCTTAGGCTGGTCGATCAGATGTTTAAAGACGATTGAGGTTGTACGCTCAATCAGTCAAGCGATACGCAGCGGTAGTTCAGTCGGTTAGAATACCGGCCTGTCACGCCGGGGGTCGCGGGTTCGAGTCCCGTCCGCTGCGCCATATCTGCATCAAGGCCCACTGAACGCCTTGGAGCACAAAGAAAGCCGCTGGCTACTTTGATCCGATAGCAAAGACCCTGGTCGAAAGACCGGGGTTTTTTGTTTGTGCAATTTGACCCTCTGCAGGAGCCGGCGAACCGGCTCTATCGGATGACTCAGAAGCCCAGCTTGTCCCGCAGCCCGTAATACCAGGCTCCCAGTGCCGCAAACGGTGTACGCAGCAATTGCCCGCCAGGGAACGGATAGTGCGGCAGGTCGGCAAACGCATCAAAACGCTCTGCCTGGCCTCGAATGGCTTCCGCCAGTACCTTGCCCGCCAGGTGCGTGTATGTCACGCCATGGCCGCTGCAGCCCTGTGAATAGTAGATGTTGTCGCCCAGGCGACCGACTTGTGGCAGGCGCGACAGGGTCAGTAGGAAATTGCCGGTCCAGGCGAAGTCGATTTTCACATCCTTGAGCTGTGGGAAGGCTTTGAGCATCTTCGGTCGGATGATCGCTTCAATATTCGCCGGGTCCCTGGCACCATACACCACGCCGCCGCCGAAGATCAGGCGCTTGTCGCTGGTGAGTCGGTAGTAGTCGAGTAGGTAGTTACAATCTTCCACACAGTAGTCCTGGGGCAGCAATGACTTGGCCAGCTCATCGCCTAGCGGGGCCGTGGTAATGACTTGTGTGCCGCATGGCATCGACTTCGCCGCCAACTCCGGCACCAGGTTGCCCAGGTAGGCATTGCCCGCGACGATGATGAACTTGGCCCTCACCTTACCTTCGGCGGTATGCACCACGGGGTTGGCGCCGCGTTCTATACGTATCGCCGCTGACTGTTCGTAGATCATGCCGCCCAGGGACTCCACGGCCGCCGCTTCGCCCAATGCCAGGTTGAGCGGGTGAATGTGCCCGCCGCTCATGTCCAGCAGGCCGCCGACATAATTGTCACAGGCGACCACATCGCGAATGCGGCGCTCATCCAGCAGCTCCAGTTGCGTATGGCCGTAGCGCTCCCATAAGCGCTTCTGCGACTCCAGATGGTCCATGTGCTTGCTGTTCAGTGCCGCGAACACGCCGCCGTCCTTAAGGTCGCACTGGATTTGGTACTCGGTCACCCGCTCGCGAATGATCTTGTCGCCCTCAAACGCCATTTGTCCCAGCAATTGCGCCTGCTTGGGGCCGACACTGCGTTCGATTACGTCAATGTCGCGGCTATAGCTGTTGACGATCTGACCGCCATTGCGGCCCGAGGCTCCAAAACCTACCTTGGCGGCTTCCAGTACTGTCACGCGAAAACCGTTCTCCAGCAGGAACAGTGCGCTGGACAGGCCGGTATAGCCGGCACCAATTACGCATACATCCGTTTCGACGTCGCCTTGCAGCATTGAGCGGGGCGGAACTGTATTCGCAGAAGCGGCGTAATACGACTGGGGGTAGGGGGTGTTCGCCATCCTGGAACCTCTGTTTTATATTTTTTACGAGTGAGTCGATCCTACCTGAGTTGAAAATCGCCTGCCAACCAGTCAAAAAATGCAGATGAGCTGACCGCAAATAAAAAATTCGCATATTCATAGGGTTAGCTGCAAAAAAGATGTTGACACCCCTTCGGATTTCCGTAGAATGCCGCCTCACAGCAGGCACGTAGCTCAGTTGGTTAGAGCACCACCTTGACATGGTGGGGGTCGTTGGTTCGAGTCCAATCGCGCCTACCAAACAAAATCCGCTCTGCTGGGCGGTGTGAAGGGGAATCCGAAAGGGTTCCCCTTTTTCTTTGCCTGAAATTTGGTGTCGTTGAGAAATTGAAACGGTACCCTAAAGTTAGCGGCTGGTAAGCCGATATAACCTGTAACTCTTAATTTTCGGACATTTGGCATGCTTATCAATATTAGCAATCCTTCCTCCGTATCAAGCGCTCAAAGCACTGCCACCACCACGGGTGATGCTACGGCAACCGAAAGTACAAGCAGTACTGGCGGCCTGACCGTCGACATGAAGGCTTCCAATAGCGACGCTGCTCAAGCCAGTTCCGGCACCCAGTCGTCATCGAGTTCGACGGAGTCCGATACCGTCAAAGAGTTGAAGAAACAGATCGAACAGCTACAAAAGCAGCTTCAAGAGCAACAGCGTGCTTTGCAACAGGCGCAGTCCAGCAATCAGAGTGCAGACGCCAAAGCGGCGGCCGTAGCAGCAGCGCAATCGCAGATTGCAGCTACTTCAGCGGCTTTGCAGACCGTGACGGCCTCTCTGTTGCAGGCCGTCACTGCTGAAGGTGGCAGCGGCACGGGTTCAATCGTCAGCACCACCGCTTGAGTGTTGGGGATGTGTGTTGATGCGTTAGTCTTCAAGACTCAGCCACGCTTCAACACACTTTCCCCTGCTCGCGCTGGCAACCGATATACATCTATCAGCGCCAACGCTCCCAGCAACGCCACCCCCACAAACGCCACTCGAAAGTCCCCAGCCTGTGCCTGAGCCTCATGCCCTTGCACACTCATGGATGCTCGCAACAAGAGTGCCGCCACCGTGACGCCCATGCCCATGGCCAGTTGGAACGCCATGCTGAACAGCGCCGACGCCTCGCTCATGCGCGGTTTACTCACGTCTGCGAAGCCGATCGAGTTGTAGCAAGTGAACTGCATCGAGCGTGATAGCCCGCCCACAAACAACACCGCGGCAATGATTGCAAACGGTGTCTGAACTGTGAAAAACACACAAGCCACAATCGACACCACGCCGATCGCGCCATTCACCAGCAGGACCCTGCGAAACCCGTAGCGCTGCATGATCGCCGTGGTAAAGGGCTTCATGGCCAGGTTGCCGGCAAATACCGCCAGCACCAGCAAACCGGCATCCACGGGAGATAGACCAAAGGCGACCTGAAACAGTAGGGGCAGCAGGAATGGCAGGGCGCTGATGGCCAGGCGGAACAACGATCCGCCATAGATGCTGACGCGAAAGGTATTGATGGACAAGGTCTCCAGCGGTAACAAAGGCGCGCTGGACTGTCTGCAGTGCCGCGCAGCCCACACCGCCAGCAGCGATCCGGCCGCCACCAGCGCGACGCCGGGGATAAGCCTTTCGCCGGTCTGGTTGCCCAGCCACTCCAGCCCTCCCAGCAGTGCCACACAGGCGCCGGCCAGCAGCACAAAACCCTTGGCGTCGAACTTGCGCACATTCGCCTCGCGGCCTTCGGGCACCAGCCATAGCGCGGCGACCAATGCCAGCACGCCCAGCGGCAGATTCACGTAAAAAATCCACGGCCAGGAGGCATGGGTCACGATCAGTCCACCCGCCAATGGTCCAAGAATCGGTGCCACCAGGCCGGGCCAGGTAATCACGGCAATCATCTTCACCAAGTCTTTTTTGTCCGTATTGCGTAGAACGGCCAGTCGCCCCACAGGCACCATCAGCGCACCTCCGATACCTTGCAGGACCCGGGCGAACACGAACATTTCGAGACTTTGGCTCAGCCCGCAGAGCAGCGAAGCGAGGGTGAAGACAATGATCGCGCCGGCAAACACCCGTCGAGCGCCAAAGCGATCAGCGATCCAACTGGACAACGGTATGAAAATCGCCACTGCCAGAATATAGGCGGTGATGCCGATATTCATGTCCACCGGTGTCACGCCAAAGGCCCTCGCCATGGTCGGCAGGGCGGTGGCAATGACTGTGGCATCGAGGTTTTCCATGAAGAAGGTGACGGCGACAACCAGGGCGATCAGGCGGGTTTGCATACTCAGGCCGGTTTCGGCGGTGGGTGTGGCGGGAGATGTCACCGGTGCTGCTCCTTGTTCAAGAACGGTCGCTGGAGTCTGACGATACCTGCTCAGGCTGCAATCTACACCTGTAGGCGCTCGGTTTTTCAGGCGTTAGCGATGGGTAGCCAAGTGCCATCATTCATGTAAAATTGCCTTCGGCCGATGACCGGTCCAGCCAATGATGGCGATAAGGAATGGTGTGTATATGGGCATTCGGTTAGTAATGGGGATTGCGGCTTTGATGGTTCTGGCGGGATGCGCCACCAGCCGCTCGGAGATTGATATCAATGTCGCGCCCATGAGCAGTGCGCAGGTTGCGGCGAGCAATGGCAAGAAGGTGCAGATCAGTACGGTGGATGAGCGGGTTTTCCAGATAGACCCCCGCAGCCCGGATATTCCTTCGTTGAAGAATAACGAAGTCACTGATAAATCCATTACCGAGCGCGCCATTGCCCGCAAGCGCAATGGTTACGGCATGGCCCTGGGCGATGTGTTGCTGCCGTCCGGTCGTACCCTTTCGCAATTGGTCAATGAGTCGGTGGCCTCGGCCTACAAACAGGCGGGCTATGAAGTGGTGACTGAGCCAGGCGCCGCCGATGCCACGGCGGTGAAGGTGCATATCGTCGAGTTCTGGTCCTGGTTTACCCCTGGTTTCTTCTCGGTTGACGTCAGCAGCAAATCCCTTCTGCGTATCGAGACGCCGGGGGAAAAAGTGCTGAACGTGGTGACCCGGCAAAACCAGAGTATGCAGGCGGTGATGGAAAACGATTGGAAGAAGATCACCGAGGCGGATCTTCAGGAAGTGTCGCGTGAGACCTACAAGCAGCTTTGACGTAGGTCTTTCTGTCCGGTGTGTGAGAAAAGGGTCAACCAGTCGGTTGACCCTTTTTGTATGACAAAACCGGTCTACTTGGCCTTGGCGCTCTTGATATCGCTGATCATCTGTTTGGCAATCGCCTGAACTTGCTTCTGCGTCATGGCCGAGGCGACCCCTTCCCAGGCGGATGACGAGGTGTCATAGGTACGCGAACCGATCGGCGCACCGGATTTCAGGTCGGAATAATCGGCGCGGGAGAACACCCAGGCGTTACCCACCAGCGCGCCGGCGACATACCGCGACCCCGGCTCGATGTAGCGAAACTTACTCACATTGATGGTGATGCCGACACCCTCTTCACCACTGGCGGACACCGCCGGGCTTGGCGTGACATTGAAGCCGGCTTGGCGTGCTTCGACCTGGAGTGCGTTATCCCAGTCGCGCTTGAGCAGGTTCCAGTCGGGGTTCTGCTCGACTTGATTTTCGCCTTTGATACTGACCACCAGGTTCTGCTTGGCGGATTCCGGGATAGTCAGCGCAGCGCTGCCGCCACTTTTTACCTTCGCAGCACAGCCGCCCAGCATCGACAGTGCAACGGCACACGAGAGGGCGATCAGGACCTTTTGGGTTTTCATTGAATTTCCATATCCACAACAGTATTGAGAGGGGCGCGCGCTGCGCTTGAGCGTCGCACCCGATAAACGGGCGGCGTTAAGATGCGGGAAACCCCGGCATGCTGTCCACATTTTGTTACGCGCGACTGCCGCGGATGATTGCCATCGGCCTGGCGTCAGGGCAGTGATATTTCCATCGAACGCGTGGTGTTCAGTCCTCTCGTCCTGGGAAAAACAACTCAAAACACGTGACTGTGGCCTCGCTGCTTACGCTGTACCGACCGTTATGCAATTGCATGATGGTCGCCACAATAGATAGGCCCAAGCCGTTTGACTGGGCCGAACGTTCCCGCGACCCATCCACCCGATAAAACCGTTCGAACAGTCGCGGCAGATGTTCGGCGGTAATGGTTTCACCCCGATTGCTGACCCGCAGATTGATTCCCTCGGGATTCGGTACCGCCTGGATCACCAGTTCGGTGCCAGGTGCGCCATATTTGATGGCATTGGCGCACAGGTTCGCCAGGGCCCTTCGCAACAGCATCGGTTCTGCCCAGATCACACCTTCTCCCTCGGCATGGATGCTGATCTCTGCATCGCTGGCCAGGCCTTCGAAGTAATCAGCGATGCGTTCCACTTCCTCCGCGGCACTCAGTTCCTGGCGCTGACGCAGCGCGCTGGCCGGGTCGGTGCGAGCCAGGAACAGCATGTTGTCGAGCATTCGCGCCAAGCGTTCGAGCTCTTCGACATTGGACGCCAGCAATTGCTGATAGCTCTCGATACTACGGTTCTGCTGCAGGGCGACCTGGGTTTCTCCCAGCAGGTTGTTGATCGGCGTGCGCAGTTCATGGGCCATGTCGGTGGACACCTGGCCCAACTGGACAAACCCTTTGGCCAGGCGTTCGAGCATGGTGTTGAAGGCGTCGATCATCGGCAGTAGTTCTTTGGGGGAGCTGTGGCTGTCGAGGCGTTCGGCGAGGTTGCCGACGCCGATGCCTTGGGCGTGCCGCGCCAGGTGTCGCAAGGGTCGCAGGCCGCGATGCATCAGCAGATAGCCCACCAGCGCCAGGACGAGAGCGGCGATGCTCGCCAGGATGTAAACGCTCAAGCGGTAGCTGGCGAGCACAGCGGTGCGCTCGGTCATCAATCGACCGGTGGTGACTTGCAGGCTGCCCAGGTCGCCGGAGTCGATGGACACGGCAACGGTAGCGAAGGGCACCCCGTCGAGGCCCGGCAAATGTCGCACGTCGGTCAGGTTGAGAACGTGGTCTTTGGGAACCGGCTTGACCGCTGGCAGTTCGATGTTGGCCGGGTTGACCAGCAGTAACGGCGTTTGGCCGGGCGCGGCGATGCTCAGCACCGATTCGCGGTTGCCCATCATGTTCTGGAACAATTCCGGCTTGGTCCTGATCAGTTCCAGTGTGTTGCTGTCGTTGAGCAGATTGCGCAACTGATCTGCACGGTATATCAGTGCCGCGTCGTCGCGCATGATCAGTTCACGCTCGAGTTCGCGGTACAGTGCCACGCCCAGGGTTGCCAGCAGGGCGAACGCCAGCAAGGCGAAGATCAGCGCCAGGCGCAGGGTCAGCGAATAATGGCGGCGAGTCATGGCTGGGTATCGAAGCGGTAACCGATGCCTCGCACGCTGTGGATCAATTTGAGCTGGAACGGGTCGTCGATCTTCAGGCGCAGTCGCCGTACGGCGACGTCCACCACATTGGTGTCGCTGTCGAAGTTCATGTCCCACACCCGCGACGCGATGAGAGAACGGGACAACACCTGATCCTGGTGGGTGGCAAACAGGTGCAGCAGAGCGAACTCTTTATTGGTCAGGGTGATGCGGGTGCCGGCGCGGGTAACACGGCGTTTGAGCACGTCGACTTGCAAGTCAGCGATCTGCAGTTGTTCTTCTTCGCGGCTCGGGCCGCGACGGGTCAGGGTGCGTAAGCGCGCCACCAGTTCGGCGAAGGAGAAGGGCTTGATCAGGTAGTCGTCGGCGCCCAGTTCCAGGCCTTTGATGCGGTCGGCAATGTCATCGCGAGCCGTCAGAAAAAGCACCGGTGTATCGGCCTCCTTGCGCAAGCGGCGCAGGACTTCCCAACCGTCCATTTTCGGCATCATCACATCCAGCACGATCACGTCGAACGGCGTTTCCAGCGCCTGGTGCAAACCGTCCACGCCGTCGCGGGCCAGGCAGACGGAGTAGCCCAGTTCCTGCAAGCCGTTGAGCAGGTAATTGCCGGCCTTGGGTTCGTCTTCGACTACGAGGATGTTCATGGGGTGTGTCCTGTTTCAATGCGTGACGCCAGTGTAGCCCGATCAATTATCACTGGCGCAGCCGGTGCCATACACCTGGTAGTCCAGGACGTGTTCGCGGCCCTGATGGTCCAGGTAGTCGAGACGTGCGGGGACGATGCCGCACTGGCCGTAGGTATCGGTACTTGACAGTACTTTGTCCACATCCAGGTGTACGAAAAAACCAGTCTTGTCGTGGATGACGGGGTCGGCGGCAAACACAGAGCCGGTGGTCAGCAAAGCGGCAAGACTCAGGATAAGCAGTTTCATGGCGGTGTCTCTCTTAAAGGGGGGCTGCCCAGTCGTGACAGTGAGCTCACAGTAACCAGGCGTCCCGAACACACGACCAACAGGTTGATGACAAGTTTGTAATCAAGCGGTTAAGACTGGCGCAGAACAAGAGCGTTTGTTTGCAGGCCTCAAGCGGGACGAAGCGTCGGTAGCGTTTACAAGCAACGATGTGATCCGTAGATTGCTTCGGGCCGATTATTTATTACCGATCACGAGGAAGCCACGCAGTGTCCATCCGAGGTTCAGCCATATTCACCCGTCGCTATCGCGCCTTTCTGTTTGATATGGATGGGACCCTGCTCAATTCTATCGCCGCTGCCGAGCGGGTATGGAGCATTTGGGCCGAACGCCACGGGCTGGATGTGACGGCTTTCCTGACCACCATTCACGGCGCGCGCGCAATCGATACCATCACTCGCCAGGCATTGCCCGGCGTTGACCCTGAGGTTGAGGCGCAATGGATTACCGAGGCTGAGCTCAATGATGTCGAGGGGGTCATAGCGATTCCCGGTGCCATTGCATTTCTGAGCAGCCTGCCGGGCGATCAATGGGCGCTGGTGACGTCCGCGCCCAGGGAACTGGCGTTGCGTCGACTGCAAGCGGCGGGTATTGCGCCGCCGGCAGTGCTGGTCACGGCTGAAGATGTCGCCGCGGGCAAACCGGACCCTGCCTGTTATGTGTTGGGCGCGCAGCGCCTGGGCGTGTCGGTGCAGGATTGCCTGGTGTTTGAAGATGCGCCGGTCGGCATCCGTGCGGGAGAAGCCGCAGGGACGGATGTGATGGTCGTGACCGCCACACACCTCCAGCCCATGGCCACCCCGCATCCTTCGATTGACGGATATGAGCAGTTACAAGCCAGGCGCGCTGCCGACGGCTTGTTGTACTTGCTGAACGGGGTGGGTTGATACGAAAAAGATCGGGCTCGCTAGCGCTCTTGACGGGCCGGGTCAGACGGTGGCTGCATCCGATCGTTTCTCATTCCCTGGCGAGACATCACCATCTCCCTGAGGATTTCGTTGGCCAGTCGGGCAATCGCTTCGGCGCCGCGATAATGCGCGCGTACGATTCCGGTAATCGCGAAATGGTCGGTTTCCGGGCCGCTGAGTACGGCCGAAAGAGTGCCATCGGCGTGCAAGGAACAAGTGACCCTGTAGCTGGGCAGGCGAGCTGACAGTGCAGATTCGATTTGGGATTTACTCAGGGTGTCCATCTGCTTCAGCGCCTTTCAATGACAGTGAAAAGCAAAGCATAGGTCGTCTTGCGAGACTGTAAACACCGGCGATCTAATAGCGCAGAGCTAGCCATCAGCGTGCCGTTTTCGAGCGGTTTGTTGGCAGAGTTTACGCTGCACGGCCTTCTGGATGGGCTTGAGGCAGAACATGAACAGGTAGCCGCCCAGCAACAGGGCCAAGTCCAGCCCAGAATGGGTGTCGGTAGTGTCGGCGCCTTCGATTTCAA
Organism: Pseudomonas sp. MPB23; assembly: GCF_046605395.1. Taxonomy (NCBI): domain Bacteria; kingdom Pseudomonadati; phylum Pseudomonadota; class Gammaproteobacteria; order Pseudomonadales; family Pseudomonadaceae; genus Pseudomonas; species Pseudomonas sp. MPB23. Next base: position 3,104,904 of record NZ_CP176771.1, read on the forward strand.
GTCTCAGGCCATATTCCAGTCCTACGAAGACCAGCCCTATCAGCAGGGCGATCACCCAGGCTCTGAGCGCAAATCGCGGCGCGGCGGTGGGCCTCATCGACATGCTCCTCGGCGCACACGGATGGCAAGGTGTGAGTCAGATGATTCGGCTGCGAATGAAGCGACAAGTTCCTGGCATGAAGGCAGTTTCATCTTGCGGCGCCAATGAAGTCATTGGCAACGCCGGTGACATAACACGGAAAAAAGCAGTTCGAAGGGGTTTTCGCCAGCCGTTACAGTGAACGAAAGGGCTGGCTACTGAGGGCGCTTCAAGGCGTCTGGTTTTTGTCCGGGGCGGTCAGACCGGCCTGGATGCGCTGGTAGATCTCCTCGCGATGCACCGCGACATTCTTGGGGGCGTTGATGCCGATTCGTACTTGCTGGCCGCTGACGCCCAGGATGGTGATCGTGATGTCATCACCGATGTTTATGCTTTCACCGACTTTGCGGGTGAGTATCAGCATGGACTTCTCCTTGATTACTTTTAAGGACACATGTTTCAGACAGGGCAGGTGTCGGATGTGTGTAGCTTACTGCTAAGCGCTTCCCTGTGACTGCCTCTTTTAGGACGCATAGAGGCGACATTAATTCCCATGGCGGCATCATACAGGTCTGCGATACATCATTCGCATTGTTTAAGCCAACGTTTATGACGGCCAGAATAGACAGTGAATGATAAAGTCGCCTATTTATCCTTAAAGGAGCAGGGCTGTGCGTAAAGTAGCGATGGCAATTGCGGTGTTGGCATTGGCCGGTTGCGGTGAAGGTAAGAGCGTCGATACCCCCAGGGTCAAGCCTGCCGTGACCGAAAGCCAGCCACAGGCCGGTGCGATTGCCGCTCAGGAATGGGATGTGCGGGTGGGCCCGCCGGATCACAAGCTGCAGGCGATCACTGACCTCACTGCCTGGTTGTTGGAACATGGATTCAATTTTTACATCGTGAAGACGGACGGCAAGGACGAAGTGCTGTTGGGGCCGTTCGCAACCAAGGAACAAGCAGAGGCCAAGCAAGCGCAACTCACAGAAAAGCTGGCGCGCGCCAAGAAAAACGATACCGAGTCGCAAATCATCGAACACAAGGCTGCGCAGTAGGGGGGATGTGCTGGCCGTTGTAGGAGCGTTTGCTTGCGAAAGACATCGGCGCTATTGCGTTTATTTTTGGATAAACGTATCGCTTACGAGTTTTTCGCGAGCAAACTCACTCCTACAGCCCGCAGGCTTTGAGGTTTACCGGGCCCACGAATTCATTGCCGCGCCCCATCACACAGGCTACGGTCTGGTTGCGCTGGCGCTCCCACGCCTGCACCGGATAGGTTCTGTTCCAGGCTTCATACAACTGGCGATCCTGTTTCGACAAGCGCAAGCCGTATTGCTTGCTCATGTAGAAATAAGTGCGCGCGATCATTCCTCGAATGGAGGGGCGGGGCATGACCTTTTTAGCTTTGAAGTCCACTTGGGTCAGGCATGAGCCGTACTGCCCGCTTTGCACCGGCAGCCAGCCAAAGCTGAAGTTATTACGGTCGCCATTGACCTCGCCGATGCTTGGTACCAGGTTGTGCAGGTCCGCTTCGGCGCGTTTGAACACGTCATCATTGCGCGCGCAGTTCTTGCGTCCGCCATTCTGCCAGCACTGGCGCTGATGTCCGATCTGCCAGGCCGGAACAATGTGCTCCCACTCGATGCGTGCCGCGCGGTTGGGGTTTTTGCGCGGGATGTAGCCACAGGCTTTCAGGTCCACGCGGTTGCCGGTGTATTTGCATCCGCAATAGAACTCGGTGGATTGCGGGGCGTAGAGCTTCCAGGCAATTTTTTTTGCTTCGCTGAACGTGCGGGGGGCCTGGGCGTTGGCAGTGAGGGTAAACAACAGGCAACACACCGCGATAAAACGGACAATCATTGAATCAATCTTCCTTCGGCACAACCCAGAAAATCTGTACGCCGCCGTCGTCCCGATAGGCGAGTGTGACGTTGTCGTTTTCCGCGATTTCCTCCAGCAAACGTGCCCATTCATCTTCGGGTTCATCCGGCAAACGGAAGATCAAGGCTGCCTTGGCTTTCTGAGCGTTGGTTGAATTGATGATCTTTTGCACACGAAGAGCCAAGCGTTCGTAGGCATCAGGCGGGGTTGGCGTTGCGGAAGAGGGCTTTGCCATGGAGTGTTCCTTAATTAGCTGTACGCACATACAGTATTTAACTGTAAGTGATTTCGCAACTGCTTAAATTTAAAGAGATTCGTCCGACAGCTATTCGGGCGATTTGGTCTAGGGCGGGGGAGACGAACTGTAGGAGCGAGCGTGCCCGCGAAAAGCTTGAGGACGATGGGTTAAACCAGGCAGACCGCGCCCTCGTTAACGACCTTCGCGAGCAAACTCGCTCCTACCAGGTAAGGCTAGGAATCAGTATTCCCAGAACATCCGTTGCAGCTCTTTGCTGTCCTGGGTCTTGGTCAGGGCGACCATTGCCAGGATGCGAGCTTTCTGCGGGTTCAGGTCGAGGGCGGCTACCCAGTCGTACTTGTCGTCAGGCTGTTCGGCATTGCGCAGAACCATCCCGCCGGCATTTACATGGGAAGAGCGAATGATTTGCACCCCTTGCTTGCGCAGTTCCACCAGCGCGGGTACCACTTTGGACGACACAGAACCATTGCCGGTACCGGCGTGGATGATGGCTTTGGCGCCAGCCTGGGCCAGGGCCTTGTAGGCGGTATCACTCACGTTGCCATAGCCATAGGCGATTTCAACGTCAGGCAGGCTCTTGATGGTCTTGATGTCAAATTCCGAATCCATGGTATGGCGCTTGGCAGGCAGGCGGAACCAGTAGGATTTGCCTTCAACCACCATCCCCAGCGGGCCCCATGGGCTCTTGAAGGCTTCGGTCTTGATGTTGATCATCTTGCTGACGTCACGACCCGACTGGATCTCGTCGTTCATGGTCACGAGTACGCCTTTGCCGCGGGCGTCTTTGCTGCCGGCAACGGCCACGGCGTTATACAGGTTGAGCATGCCATCCGCCGACATGGCGGTACCCGGACGCATGGAGCCGACGACAACGATTGGCTTGTCGGTTTTTTCCACCAGGTTCAGGAAGTAGGCGGTCTCTTCCAGGGTGTCGGTACCGTGGGTGATCACAATGCCGTCCACGTCCTTGCTGTCGGCCAGTTCGGCCACGCGGCGACCCAGTTGCAGCAGGTTTTCATTGTTGATGCTTTCGGACGCAATTTGCATCACTTGCTCGCCGCGCACATTGGCGATCTGACTAAGCTCAGGAACACCCGCGATCAATTGATCGATGCCGACTTTCGCCGCCTGATAGGTGGCGCTGTTGGCCGCACTGGCACCGGCACCGGCAATGGTGCCGCCAGTGGCGAGGATCACCACGTTGGACAGCTTGGTCTTGGTTTCGACGTCCTTTGCCTGGGCGGCAACGGGGAACAGCAGCAGGAGGGCTAATGCGCCCGGAACAAAAGTCTTCAGTGCAGATTTCATTATTTTTCTCTCTGGTTTTTGATGAGTGCTGTAGCAGGTTCATCTAGAACACCCGGGCAGTTCTGAATGCCACGAGGCGTAGGGTATGAGCAGGATCTGTACCAGGCTGAGGGTGTTTGTCTTTATAAAATAAATTATTGATTTAAAAGGATTTTTTTGTTTGGTGTTGATGGGCTTGATCAAGGAGCTGTCCGGCTTTCCGAATATCGGACGGCATCGCGTTCGGTTGTCCGAAAAAGATAGCGATTTGACAGGGAGCGTTACGCTGTAACGCCGCGAAAAGGCTGTCGTTTTAGAGAACGACTGGGAGGGGATGATGTTTAAAGACCTCCCATCCACGCCGCGAAAGCAGCGTTGGCGGGCTTGCATGAAAGGTTGTTTTCTATCGTTGACAAATCTCGACAAGATTCTCATAGTTCGGATAATGCAAACGTTTGCGAGATGTTTCACAAGATACTGCTGGGTATCGTGACAACTCGTATCAGCCGCCCGGGTGGGAAGGCTGCCGAAGCATGCTTCGGTGCAAGCGTTGCTCACAATAATCATAAGATCGGAGTGAACCCATGAAGCTGCCATTTGCCGGACGTCTTCTTGCTGTCGCTGTGCTTGCTGCCGCATCCGTCGCCTTACCTGTTTCCTCTGCCTTCGCTGATGACGCCACCGCCAAACCCAAGGTCGGTCTGGTAATGAAGTCCCTTGCCAATGAGTTTTTCGTGACCATGCAGGATGGCGCCAAGGCCTATCAGAAAGACCACGCCGGCGGTTTCGACATGATCACCAACGGGATCAAGAACGAAACCGATACCAGCGCCCAGATCGACATCGTCAATCAGATGATTCTCTCCAAGGTCAACGCCATCGTTATCGCGCCTGCTGACTCCAAGGCACTGGTCACGGTGTTGAAGAAAGCCTCCGATGCCGGCATCAAGGTCGTCAATATCGACAACCGCCTGGATCCGGACGTACTCAAAAGCAAACATCTGGATATTCCCTTCGTCGGCCCCGACAACCGCAAAGGTGCCAAGCTGGTGGGCGACTACCTGGCCAAGCGACTGGCTGCGGGCGACAAAGTCGGCATCATCGAGGGCGTACCGACCACCACCAACGCACAGCAGCGCACCGCAGGCTTCAAGGATGCGATGGACGCTGCCGGCATGAAGATCGTTTCCACTCAATCCGGCAACTGGGAAATCGATCAAGGCCAGAAAGTGGCCGCTGCCATGCTGAGCGAATACCCGGACCTCAAGGCATTGCTGGCTGGTAACGACAACATGGCCTTGGGCGCTGTCTCTGCCATCCGTGCTGCCGGCAAGACCGGTAAAGTTTTGGTGGTGGGCTACGACAACATCGACGCCATCAAGCAGATGCTGAAGGATAACCGCGTCCTCGCGACCGCCGACCAGGCCGCCGCTCAGCAAGCCGTGTTCGGTATCCAGAATGCGCTCAAGCTGGTCAAGGGCGAGAAGGTCGACGCCAAAGGTGGCGTGATCGAAACCCCGGTCGAGCTCGTCGTCAAAAAGTAATCCTGGCTGCGCCCAACAGCGTCCGCTCGTCCTGAGCGGGCGCCTGGAGATTTTCCTATGTCATCTTCCGCCCCGAACGCTGTCCTCTCGGTCAGCGGTATCGGCAAGACCTATGCCCAACCGGTTCTGTCCGACATCACCCTGACGCTCAATCGTGGGGAGGTGCTGGCGCTCACCGGTGAGAACGGCGCAGGCAAAAGCACCTTGTCGAAGATCATCGGCGGGCTGGTCACGCCGACCACCGGGCATATGCAATTCAATGGCCAGGATTACCGCCCGGGTAGTCGCACCCAGGCAGAAGAGCTGGGTGTGCGCATGGTCATGCAGGAGCTCAATCTGCTGCCGACGCTGACCGTGGCCGAAAACCTGTTCCTGGATAATCTACCCAGCCACTGCGGCTGGATCAGCCGCAAGCAACTGCGCAACGCCGCGATCGAGGCCATGGCCCAGGTCGGCCTGGACGCAATCGATCCAGACACCTTGGTCGGCAGTCTCGGGATCGGCCATCAGCAAATGGTCGAGATCGCCCGCAACCTGATCGGCGACTGCCACGTACTGATCCTCGACGAACCCACGGCCATGCTGACCGCCCGTGAAGTCGAGATGCTGTTTGAGCAAATCACCCGCTTGCAGGCCCGGGGCGTGGCGATCGTTTATATTTCGCACCGGCTTGAAGAGTTGGCCCGTGTCGCCCAACGCATTGCGGTGCTGCGTGACGGAAAACTGGTCTGCGTCGAGCCGATGGCCAATTACAACAGCGAGCAACTGGTGACCTTGATGGTCGGTCGCGAGCTGGGCGAGCACATTGACTTGGGCCCGCGCACCATCGGTGGTCCGGCCCTCACGGTAAAAGGGCTGACCCGTGGGGACAAAGTCCGCGATGTCTCCTTTGAAGTGCGCGCCGGAGAAATCTATGGCATTTCCGGGCTGATCGGTGCCGGTCGCACTGAGTTGCTGCGCCTGATCTTCGGTGCGGACCTGGCCGACAGCGGCACCGTGGCCCTCGGCTCACCGACCCAGGTAGTGAGCATTCGCTCGCCAGTGGACGCCGTAGGCCATGGTATCGCCCTGATCACCGAGGACCGTAAGGGCGAAGGCCTGCTGCTGACTCAGTCCATCAGCGCGAATATCGCCTTGGGCAACATGCCGGAAATCTCCGGCGGCGGGGTAGTCAACAGTCGCGACGAAACCGCGTTGGCCAAGCGCCAGATTGATGCCATGCGTATCCGCAGTTCCAGTCCGGCGCAGCTTGTGTCGGAACTGTCCGGCGGCAACCAGCAGAAAGTGGTGATTGGCCGCTGGCTGGAGCGCGACTGTTCGGTGATGCTGTTCGACGAGCCCACCCGTGGTATCGACGTCGGTGCCAAGTTCGACATTTATGCCTTGCTCGGCGAATTGACCCGCCAGGGCAAAGCGCTGGTGGTGGTGTCCAGTGACCTGCGTGAGCTCATGCTGATCTGCGACCGCATCGGCGTGCTGTCCGCCGGGCGCCTGATCGAGACTTTCGAGCGCGACAACTGGACCCAGGACGAATTGCTCGCCGCCGCCTTTGCCGGTTATCAGAAACGTGATGCTCTGCTCAATGACGCAGTGCTTAGGGATACCCCATGAAAACAACAACTTCCCCCGGTAAAACTGGCGGCAACTTCTATGGCCTGGGTACCTACCTCGGCCTGGCGGGTGCGTTGCTGGCGATGATTGCGCTGTTCTCGGTGCTCAGCGATCACTTTCTGTCCTATGACACCTTCAGCACCCTGGCCAACCAGATTCCGGACCTGATGGTACTGGCGGTCGGCATGACCTTCATTCTGATCATCGGCGGTATCGACCTGTCCGTGGGATCGGTGCTGGCGCTCGCCGCCTCCGCCGTCAGCGTGGCGATCCTCGGCTGGGGCTGGAGCGTATTGCCGGCGGCCTTGCTTGGCATGGCCTGCGCGGCACTGACAGGTACGATCACCGGTTCGATCACGGTGGCTTGGCGGATTCCGTCGTTTATCGTGTCCCTGGGTGTGCTGGAAATGGCCCGTGGCGTGGCCTACCAGATGACGGGCTCGCGCACCGCCTATATCGGTGACTCCTTTGCCTGGCTGTCCAACCCGATTGCCTTCGGCATTTCGCCTTCATTCATCATTGCCTTGCTGGTGATCGTCGTCGCCCAACTGGTATTGACTCGTACGGTGTTCGGCCGTTACCTGATCGGTATCGGCACCAATGAAGAAGCGGTGCGTCTGGCGGGGATCAACCCCAAGCCATACAAAATCCTGGTGTTCAGCCTGATGGGCCTGTTGGCGGGCGTGGCGGCGTTGTTCCAGATTTCGCGCCTGGAAGCGGCGGATCCTAACGCCGGCTCTGGCCTGGAGCTGCAAGTGATCGCAGCGGTGGTGATCGGTGGTACCAGCCTGATGGGGGGGCGCGGTTCAGTGATCAGCACCTTCTTTGGCGTGTTGATTATCTCGGTACTGGCTGCCGGTTTGGCACAGATCGGTGCCACGGAACCCACGAAGCGCATCATCACCGGTGCCGTGATCGTGATTGCCGTGGTCCTCGATACCTACCGCAGCCAGCGCGCCAGTCGGCGAGGTTGACTCATGGCAACGATCAAAGATGTGGCAGCGCTTGCGGGCATTTCCTACACCACCGTGTCCCACGTGGTGAACAAGACGCGCCCGGTCAGCGAGCCGGTACGCGTCAAAGTGGAAGCGGCGATCAAGCAGCTCGATTATGTGCCCAGTGCGGTTGCTCGCTCGCTCAAGGCCAAGACCACCGCCACTATTGGGCTGCTGGTGCCCAATAGCCTCAACCCGTATTTCGCGGAATTGGCCCGGGGGATCGAGGATTACTGCGAGCGTAATGGCTACTGCGTAATCCTCTGTAACTCCGACGACAACGCTGAAAAGCAGCGCAGCTATTTGCGGGTGCTGCTTGAGAAGCGCGTCGATGGCTTGATCGTGACTTCGGTAGGCGGCGATGACAGTGGTCTTGCCGCAGGCTTGAGCGCGGTGCGCACGCCCATGGTCATCGTCGACCGCGCGCTGGATGGCATTGATGTCGACCTGGTGCGCATCGATCACGAGCAGGGCGCTTACCTCGCGACTCGACACTTGCTCGAACTCGGCCACCGCGACATTGCCTGCATCGCCGGCCCCAGCCGTACCCGTGTAGCGCAGATGCGTCTGGCGGGTTATCAACGTGCACTGCGCGAGGCGGGCGTGGAGGTGGCGGCCAATCGCACCGAAGAAAGCGACTTCACCAGCACGGGGGGGTATGCCGCCGCGGTGAAGTTGCTGTCGGAAAACCCGCCCAGCGCGATTTTCGCCAGCAACGACATGATCGGTTTCGGTGTATTGCGCGCAGCAGCCGAGCGCAATATCCGCGTGCCGACCGAGCTGTCGGTGATCGGTTTCGATGACATTCAAATGGGCCGCTACGTCTACCCGGCACTGACCACGGTCGGGCAATCGATCGTGCAGTTGGGCGAGACGGCGGCCGAGCTTTTACTGCGACGAATTGCAACCCCCCAACTGCCGATCGATCAACGCATCGTGACGCCGAGCATTGTGTTGCGTGAGTCGACGGCGCCAGTCGCCGGTACATTTGCCCAATACCGCTGAACCGAATTGATGAGTACTGATGTATGCCCGCAAAAGTAGTGGTAATAGGCAGCTTGAACATGGACCTGGTCACCCGTGCCAGTCGACTGCCGCGAGCCGGTGAAACCCTGATCGGCCAGACGTTCACCACCGTGCCCGGCGGCAAGGGCGCCAACCAGGCCGTGGCGTCGGCTCGTCTGGGGGCTGATGTCTCGATGATCGGCTGCGTTGGCACCGACGCATATGGCATCCAACTGCGTGACGCGTTGCTGGTGGAAGGCATCGATTGCCGGGCAGTCAGTACCGTGGAGGGTTCCAGTGGCGTGGCGTTGATCGTGGTGGATGACAGCAGCCAGAACGCCATTGTGATCGTCGCCGGCAGCAATGGCGAACTGACGCCAGCCTCGCTGCTGGCATTTGATGCGGTGTTGCAGGCTGCCGAGGTGATCGTCTGCCAGTTGGAGGTGCCTATGGACACCGTGGGGTATGCCCTCAAGCGCGGTCGTGAGCTGGGCAAGACGATGATCCTCAATCCTGCCCCGGCCAGCGCGCCACTGCCCGCCGAATGGTACGCCTCGATCGATTACTTGATCCCCAACGAAAGTGAAGCCAGCGCATTGAGCGGCGTGGCGGTCGACTCGCTTGACAGCGCCAAGGTTGCTGCAACTCAGCTGATTCAGGCCGGTGCAGGCAAAGTCATTATCACGCTGGGCGCACAAGGTGTGCTGTTTAGCGATGGCCAGGTGTTCGAGCACCTGGTGCCACCCAAGGTCAAGGCGGTGGATACCACGGCAGCCGGCGATACGTTTGTCGGGGGCTTCGCCGCCGCCTTGGCCAAAGGTGAAAGCGAGGCCGAGGCCATTCGTTTTGGTCAGGTCGCAGCGGCATTGTCGGTGACCCGCGCCGGTGCGCAACCCTCCATTCCTACGCTGCACGACGTACAAGGTTTTGTACCTTCATGAAAAAGACTCCGCTGCTCAATATCGCCCTGTCGCGCGTGATCGCTTCCCTGGGGCACGGCGACATCCTGGTGATCGGTGATGCCGGCTTGCCCGTGCCACCAGGCGTCGAGTTGATCGACCTGGCGTTGACCCAAGGTATCCCCGATTTCATCAGTACGTTGCGCATTGTGCTCAGTGAAATGCAGGTGGAAAGCCATGTGCTGGCCGAAGAAATCCTGCTCAAGCAGCCGCCTGCGCTGAGCGCGCTCGATGCCCTCACAGAGCAGGCGGCGGTGGGTGAGCGGCGGCTGGTCAGTCATGAGGCATTCAAGCAACTCAGTCGCAAGGCGCGCGCAGTGGTGCGCACGGGTGAGTGCCAGCCTTACTGCAATATCGCGCTGGTGTCCGGCGTAACGTTTTAGCGTTCTCAATGACAAGGAGTGTTTTATGCATCGTGGTCTCCCAGCCCTGAAAAATCTGTTCCGGAGTGTTCTGCTTTTGTCCGCGCTCACTGCTGCAAGCGCCCACGCGGCGGAAAAAATCGACCTGATCATCGACACCGATCCTGGCGCTGACGATGTGGTGGCTTTGTTGTTTGCCATGGCCTCGCCTGAGGAACTGAACATTCGTGCGCTGACCACCGTGGCCGGCAACGTGCGCCTGGACAAGACGTCCCGTAACGCGCGGCTGGCCCGTGAGTGGGCGGGGCGCGAGGATATTCCGGTGTATGCCGGCGCGCCCAAGCCGATTCTGCGCACGCCGATCTATGCTGAAAATATCCATGGCAAGGAAGGCATTTCCGGGGTCGCTGTCCACGAACCCAAAAAGGGCCTGGCCGAAGGCAATGCTGTTGACTACCTGATCAAGACCCTGAGCAGCGCCAAACCCCACAGCATCACCATCGCCATGCTCGGTCCGCAGACCAACCTGGCACTGGCGTTGACCCAGGCGCCGGAAATCACCCAAGGCATCAAGGAAGTGGTGGTGATGGGCGGCGCGCACTTCAATGGCGGCAATATCACGCTAGTGGCGGAGTTCAACCTGTTCGCCGACCCGATTGCCGCCGAGATTGTGCTCAAGAGTGGCGTCAAACTGACCTATCTACCCCTGGACGTGACCCACAAGGTACTGACCAGTGAGGCACGCCTGAAGCAGATCGCCGACCTCAATAGCAACGCGAGCAAGATCGTCGGCGATATTCTTAACGAGTACGTCAAGGGCGACATGGAGCACTACGGCCTCCCCGGCGGACCGGTGCACGATGCCACCGTCGTTGCTTACCTGCTCAAGCCTTCGCTGTTCAGCGGCCGTGAGGTCAATGTGGTCGTGGACAGTCGTGAAGGCCCGACCTTCGGCCAGACCATCGTCGATTGGTACGGCGGCCTGAAACAACCGAAGAACGCGTTCTGGGTTGAGAGCGGCGACGCCCAAGGCTTCTTCGATCTGCTGACCGAGCGCCTGGCGCGTCTGAAGTGATGCCTGATCTGGTCGGCGCTCGCCGACCGGTTCTTATTCGCGCGCCGGATCGTGCGCGCCTTTGTAGTCGGTCGGGTACTTCTCGAATATCTGGCCGATGAACGCTTGTGCCGCTTGAGTGCCTAGTTCCTTGACCAGCAGGTCGATGCCGATGATCGCCAATTCCTCAGGGCTTCCCGGGCTGTAGGAGCTTTGTCCTTGAGGCCACTTGGCTTTGATATCGGCTTGGAGCGCTACGGTGGTCATGAATGTCTCGCGGGGCTAAAAGTGCTGGGCAGTGCGCAGGAACGCGGTTTTAAACGGCGTAGTTAACCATTTTGGGCGGCATTTGGCACTGCTACTTAGGCATGAAGCGGGGGCTGTGCGACACTGTCGACCTGTTTAATTGCCGGGGAATACCGCGTGCAGATCGATTTGAACAACCCCGAGAATCTGACACTGACGGCCGTGCGCCAACTGATCGCCAGTGCCAGTGACGACGAACATACCCAACTGCGGGTAACCAAGAGCGGCATCGCCTACATATCTTCTGGAACCGCAGTTGGCGGTGTAGACATCGGTGGGCTGCTGTTTCGCCTGGAGACCTGGGCCAAGGGCTCTGGCTACGTTGGGAATGTGGCCGCTAGCGACGAGGTTTGGGTCATGCAGATTTTCAATGCGCTGAAGCAAAACTGGCCGAAGCCGCCGTTTGACTACATCGACATTTACTGAGTGCATTCATATCTGGTCACGATTGACCGGGCGAATGCCCGTCGAGACTCTGGCAGACTTGGCCGGCGGCGCTTTACGTCTTGAAACCAATCTGTCTGACCGCTGTCGCACGATCTCTGTCCATTTTTTTCATAGGAGGCTTCATGCCTTGGAAGCTCGCATCATTCGGTACTTTGTTGGCAGCACTCGCGTTGGCGGGTTGCAGCACCCCAGGTGCTTCTGAGCCAGCCAAAGATACCGGCGCAACCGATGCCGGTCATAGTCGCTGTGAGGCGAAGGCCGCCGAATTCACCATCGGCCAGAAAGCCTCGCCACAGTTGCTCGAGCAGGCCCGCACTCGCGCCGGTGCGCAGAATGCGCGCATCCTCAAGCCCAACGATATGATCACCCTTGAATACCGCTCCGACCGCCTGAACCTGAACACCGACGACAACCTGGTGATCACGCGGGTCAATTGCGGCTGATAGCCAACTGGCTTTTGTATCGCCTATAAAAAACCCCGTCACATGGACGGGGTTTTTTTAGCTCAGCGGAGAATTACTCGCCGCGAACCTGTGCAGCTTGCATACCCTTTTGGCCTTTCTCAGCCACGAAGGAAACGGTTTGGCCTTCTTTCAGGCTTTTGAAACCGTCGCTTTCGATAGCTTTGAAGTGTACGAACAGGTCGTCACCGCCACCTTGAGGAGTGATGAAGCCGAAGCCTTTTTCATCGTTGAACCATTTAACGGTGCCGGTTTGGCGATTAGACATGGTGTATCTCCAAGAAACATATATTTTCAGTAGTGCTGTGCTGCTCAGGCCAACTGGGCACACTGGGCTATCATAGTCGAAATGTTCGGCTTGGGAGCCCCCCCAAGGCATTGTTTGCTGATCAACAATGTTGCCTTTAATGCATTGGCTGGCTGAAAGCCCCGTTCTACGGGGCTTTCGCACGAAATATCAACTGGTAAAAAAAGCCGTAAAAGCTGCGTAATTTGTGAGAAATGGCAGTTTTCAGGCTATTTTTCCAGCAAAAAAGCCGCCTGGTCAGGGGCCGGTCTTACTTTTTCTTCATGACCTTGCAGGACGAAATAGCCGCGACGGCTTTGTTTTTAAGCTGCGGGCTGGCGTTCTGGTTGGTCATGAGTTCCTTGATTTCGGCCGTGCTCAATTCAGCGTTGATTTTGTCGGCACCACATTCGCAATGGGTTTTGGCAGTTTTGACGTCCACGTTCTGGCTGGCAGCGGCAGCGCAGTCCTTGACGAAGCTGTCGCGGGCACCGGCGGGCCAGTTGGAGGGTGCTGCGGCCTGTGCGCCGACGGAAAGGAGGGTCAGGGAGGCAGCGAGAGCGAGGGTCGAGGTAAAACGCATCATGGGATGCTCCTATGGGTCGAGGACGAACGGCGATTCTCAAGGTGTTTGAGGTATCGCGTACAGCTCAAGTTCACTTTTGCAGCAATAACGGCAGAAATTTGCCAGTACATAAGCGCGGGCCGGCGCGATGACCGTTCATCTGTGCTAGCATCTTTGGCCTGGCTATTTCCCGGCGCGCCATTCGCCGCCCTGTCAGGTTTCTTTTTGTTCACTCCAGTCACTCTGGTTCGATCACCGGTTGGCCGAAAGGCTCCTGCCGCTGTAAGGCACGCGTTCATCACTGAACGGCCTGGTATTGGATCTTGTACTGGCTCATCCCAACCCACGTGACCTTTGGTAGGGGTCACCACTAGGAGAGGAGGCGCCATGCCAACTATTACTCTTCCCGATGGCAGTCAACGTTCATTCGATCATTCGGTTTCCGTAGCCGAGGTCGCTGCATCCATTGGTGCCGGCCTGGCCAAGGCCACTGTGGCTGGCAAGGTCGACGGCAAGCTGGTTGACGCCAGCGACCTGATCACCGCCGATGTCAGCCTGCAAATCATCACGCCCAAGGATCAAGAGGGGCTGGAGATCATTCGCCACTCTTGCGCGCACCTGATTGGCCACGCGGTCAAGCAGTTGTACCCGACAGCTAAGATGGTGATCGGTCCTGTCATTGACGAGGGCTTCTATTACGATATCGCCTACGAGCGTCCTTTTACTCCGGACGACCTGGCCGCGATTGAACAGCGCATGCACGCGCTGATCGAAAAAGATTACGACGTGATCAAGAAAGTCACGCCGCGCGCCGAAGTGATCGACGTGTTCACCGCCCGTGGCGAAGACTACAAGCTGCGGCTGGTAGAAGACATGCCGGACGAGCAGGCCATGGGCCTGTACTACCACGAAGAATACGTCGACATGTGCCGTGGCCCGCACGTGCCGAACACGCGTTTCCTCAAGTCGTTCAAGTTGACCAAGCTGTCGGGTGCCTACTGGCGCGGCGACGCGAAGAACGAGCAATTGCAGCGGATCTACGGTACTGCCTGGGCTGACAAGAAGCAGCTGGCGGCCTACGTCCAGCGCATCGAAGAAGCCGAGAAGCGCGATCACCGCAAGATCGGCAAGCGCCTGAACCTGTTCCACCTTCAGGAAGAAGCGCCGGGTATGGTGTTCTGGCACCCGAATGGCTGGACCCTGTATCAGGTGCTCGAGCAGTACATGCGCAAGGTTCAGCGCGAGAACGGCTACCTGGAAATCAAGACTCCCCAGGTCGTTGACCGCAGCCTGTGGGAAAAATCCGGGCACTGGGCCAACTACGCCGACAACATGTTCACTACCCAGTCGGAAAACCGCGACTACGCCATCAAGCCGATGAACTGCCCTTGCCACGTGCAGGTGTTCAACCAAGGCCTGAAGAGCTACCGCGAGTTGCCGATGCGCCTGGCCGAATTCGGTGCCTGCCACCGTAACGAGCCATCGGGTGCGCTGCACGGCATCATGCGCGTACGCGGCTTCACTCAGGACGACGCCCACATTTTCTGCACCGAAGAGCAGATGCAGGCCGAGTCCGCTGCGTTCATCAAGCTGACCATGGACGTTTATCGCGATTTTGGCTTTACCGAAGTCGAAATGAAGCTGTCCACTCGTCCGGAAAAACGCGTTGGTTCCGACGAGTTGTGGGATCGCGCCGAAGCGGCACTGGCCGCTGCGCTAGATAGCGCGGGCCTTGCGTACGACCTGCAGCCGGGTGAGGGTGCCTTCTACGGACCTAAAATCGAATTTTCGCTGAAAGATTGTCTTGGTCGTGTCTGGCAATGTGGTACTTTGCAGCTCGATTTTAACCTGCCGATCCGTCTGGGAGCCGAATACGTCACCGAAGACAACTGCCGTAAACACCCGGTTATGCTGCACCGGGCGATTCTCGGTTCGTTCGAGCGGTTCGTCGGTATCCTGATCGAGCACTACGAGGGCGCATTCCCCGCGTGGTTGGCTCCGACCCAGGCAGTGATCATGAATATCACTGATAAACAGGCCGATTTTGCCGCTGAAGTTGAAAAAACTCTCAACGAAAGCGGATTTCGTGCCAAGTCCGACTTGAGAAATGAAAAGATCGGCTTTAAAATCCGCGAGCATACTTTGCTCAAGGTTCCCTATCTTTTGGTTATCGGAGATCGGGAAGTCGAGATGCAGACTGTCGCTGTGCGTACTCGTGAAGGTGCTGACCTGGGCTCGATGCCCGTCGCCCAGTTCGCTGAGTTCCTCGCGCAAGCGGTTTCCCGGCGTGGTCGCCCAGATTCGGAGTAATTATTATTAAGCGTGAAATGAGACAAGATAAACGAGCTGCACCGAAAGCCCCGATCAACGAGAATATCTCGGCACGCGAGGTTCGGTTAATTGGCGCTGACGGCGAGCAGATTGGCATCGTCTCGATTGATGAAGCGCTTCGTATCGCTGAAGAGTCCAAATTGGACCTGGTGGAAATTTCCGCCGACGCAGTCCCGCCTGTTTGCCGGGTGATGGACTACGGCAAGTCGATCTTCGAAAAGAAGAAGCAGATTGCTGCAGCGAAGAAGAACCAGAAGCAGATTCAAGTAAAAGAAATCAAGTTTCGTCCAGGGACGGAGGAAGGGGATTACCAGGTAAAACTGCGCAACCTGGTACGTTTCCTGAGTGATGGGGACAGGGCCAAGGTATCCTTGCGATTCCGCGGCCGTGAGATGGCCCACCAGGAGCTGGGGATGGAACTCCTCAAGCGGGTTGAAGCTGACCTGCTCGAGTACGGTTCGGTCGAACAGCATCCTAAGATGGAAGGACGCCAGCTGATCATGGTCATCGCCCCGAAAAAGAAGAAGTAATCAACAGGGCACGGCAGGCCTTCTGATTATGTTTATCAACTGAATGCGGAGTATCCGAACATGCCAAAGATGAAGACTAAAAGTGGTGCTGCTAAGCGGTTTCTGAAAACTGCTAACGGTATCAAGCACAAGCACGCTTTCAAGAGCCACATCCTGACCAAAATGTCGACCAAGCGTAAGCGTCAACTGCGCGGTAGCAGCTTGCTGCATCCGTCTGACGTGGCAAAAGTCGAGCGCATGCTGCGCCTTCGTTAATTTTTGGATCAAGAATAGAGGAAGTAACTCATGGCTCGTGTAAAGCGTGGCGTCATTGCCCGTAAACGTCACAAAAAAATTCTGAAACTTGCTAAAGGCTACTACGGCGCGCGTTCACGCGTATTCCGTGTTGCCAAGCAAGCGGTAATCAAGGCAGGCCAATACGCCTACCGTGACCGTCGTCAGAAAAAACGTCAGTTCCGCGCTCTGTGGATCGCTCGTATCAACGCTGGTGCTCGTGTTAACGGTCTGTCCTACAGCCGTTTCATTGCTGGCCTGAAAAAAGCGTCCATCGAGATCGACCGTAAGGTTCTGGCTGATCTGGCAGTGAACGAAAAAGCGGCGTTTGCTGCGATTGTCGAGAAAGCTAAAGCCACCTTGGCTTAAGTACCCCCGACAGTCACCCTGGGCTACTCCTGTGGCCCAAGGTGTTAAACGTCATAAATAGGGGAAGAGCCTTCAAGCTCTTCCCCTATTTTGTATCTGGAGTCTGTACATGGAAAACCTGGACGCGCTCGTCGCTCAAGCTCTTGAGGCCGTGCAAAGCGCTGAAGATATCAATGCCCTGGAGCAAATCCGGGTTCACTACCTTGGCAAGAAGGGTGAATTGACTCAGGTGATGAAGACCCTGGGGCATTTGCCGGCTGAAGAGCGTCCGCAAGTCGGTGCGCTGATCAACGTCGCCAAGGAGCGTGTCACAGAGGTACTCAATGCGCGCAAGGCGTCGCTCGAGGAGGCCGAGCTTTCGGCCAAGCTCGCCGCCGAGTCCATTGACGTCACCTTGCCTGGCCGTGGCCAGGCCTCGGGCGGTCTGCATCCGATTACCCGGACTCTGGAACGTATCGAGCAGTTCTTCACTCATATCGGCTACGGCATCGCCGAAGGCCCTGAGGTCGAAGACGATTATCACAACTTCGAGGCGCTCAACATCCCAGGCCATCACCCGGCCCGGTCGATGCACGACACCTTTTATTTCAACGCGAACATGTTGTTGCGCACCCATACCTCGCCGGTACAGGTCCGCACCATGGAAGCGAACAAGCCGCCGATCCGCATTGTCTGCCCAGGCCGTGTGTACCGAAGCGACTCCGATATCACCCACTCGCCGATGTTTCACCAGGTCGAAGGCCTGCTGGTCGATCGCGATATCAACTTCGCCGACCTCAAAGGCACCATCGAAGAGTTCCTGCGGGTGTTCTTCGAGAAAGAGTTGGCGGTGCGTTTCCGTCCATCATTCTTCCCGTTCACCGAGCCTTCCGCCGAAGTTGACATGGAATGTGTGATGTGCAGCGGTAAAGGCTGCCGCGTCTGCAAGCAGACCGGTTGGCTGGAAGTGATGGGCTGCGGCATGGTTCACCCTAACGTGCTGCGCATGTCCGGGATCGACCCGGAAGAGTTCTCGGGCTTTGCCTTCGGCATGGGCGTTGAGCGTCTGGCCATGCTGCGTTACGGCGTGAACGACTTGCGTCTGTTCTTCGACAACGACTTGCGGTTCCTTGCGCAATTTCGCTAGTCGTAACGAATCTTTAGGAGAGCAGGATGAAATTCAGTGAACAATGGCTGCGTGGCTGGGTAAGCCCGCAAGTAAGTCGCGACGAGCTGGTTGCTCGTCTGTCGATGGCCGGTCTTGAGGTCGATAGCGTTACCCCGGCCGCCGGCGTATTCAGCGGTGTGGTGGTGGGCGAGGTGCTGAGCACCGAGCAGCACCCCGATGCCGATAAATTGCGTGTGTGTCAGGTCAGCAATGGCGCGGAGACGTTCCAGGTCGTGTGCGGAGCGCCTAATGTGCGCCCAGGCCTGAAGATCCCATTCGCCATGATCGGCGCCGAACTGCCGGGCGACTTCAAGATCAAGAAAGCCAAGCTGCGTGGCGTTGAGTCCAACGGCATGCTGTGCTCCCAAGCGGAACTGCAGGTGGGCGAGGGCAATGACGGCCTGATGGAGCTGCCGGCCGACGCGCCCGTGGGCCAGGACATTCGTGTCTACCTGGAACTGGAAGACGCCAGCATCGAGGTTGACTTGACCCCGAACCGTGGCGACTGCCTGTCCTTGGCGGGCCTGGCCCGTGAAGTGGGCGCTTTGTACAACGCGCCGGTCACCCGTCCCGTGATTGCCGCCGTGCCTGCCGTGCACGATGAAGTGCGCCCTATCGAAGTGCTGGCGCCAAACGCCTGCCCACGTTACTTGGGGCGTGTGATTCGTAATGTCGACTTGTCCACGCCAACGCCGCTGTGGATGGTTGAGCGCCTGCGTCGCGCCGACGTGCGCAGCATCGACGCTGCCGTTGATATCACCAACTATGTGATGATTGAGCTCGGCCAGCCGTTGCACGCGTTTGATCTTGCCGAAATCAATGGCGGCATCCGTGTGCGGATGGCGGAAGAAGGCGAGAAGCTGGTTCTGCTCGACGGCCAGGAAGTCAGCCTGCGTGCCGACACCCTGGTGATCGCCGACCATTCCCGCGCCTTGGCGATTGCCGGTGTGATGGGGGGCGAACACAGTGGTGTGTCCGCAACCACGCGTGACATCTTTCTTGAGAGCGCCTTCTTCGACCAGATCGCCATTGCTGGTAAGGCTCGTTCCTATGGCCTGCACACCGATGCCTCGCACCGTTACGAGCGTGGTGTGGACTGGAAGCTTGCCCGTGAAGCCATGGAGCGCGCCACTGGCCTGCTGCTGGAAATCACCGGTGGCGAAGCTGGTCCGATCACTGAAACCGTCAGCGAACAGTATCTGCCATCCGTGGCGCCGATCACCCTGCGTGCCAAAAGTGTTGAGCAGATGCTTGGCCTGGTGATTGATCCGACTGAAATCGAGCAACTCTTGTCCGCCCTCGGTCTGGGTATTTCCGCGAGTGGGGAAGGGCAGTGGCATGTTGAAGTGCCTAGCCATCGCTTCGACATAAGCCTGGAAGTCGACCTGATCGAAGAGCTGGCTCGCCTGTATGGTTACAATCGCCTGCCGGTTCGTTACCCGCAAGCGCGCTTGGCACCGCAGCCCAAGGCTGAAGCGCGTGCACATCTGCCTGAGTTACGTCGCCTGCTGGTTGCCCGTGGCTACCAGGAAGCGGTGACCTACAGCTTTATCGATCCCAAGCAATTCGAACTGTTCAACCCGGGCGTTGAGCCGTTGTTGCTGGCTAACCCGATCTCTAACGACATGGCGGCCATGCGTTCGTCCCTGTGGCCGGGCCTGGTGAAAGCGCTTTCCCATAACCTGAACCGTCAGCAAGACCGCGTGCGCATGTTTGAAAGTGGCCTGCGTTTCGTTGGCCAGTTGGATGACTTGAAGCAGGAGCCGATGCTGGCGGGTGTCGTTTGCGGTAGCCGCCTGCCGGAAGGCTGGGCGCAGGGCCGCGATGCTGTGGACTTCTTCGACGTCAAGGCTGATGTGGAAGCGGTACTGGGCTTTGCGGGTGCGCTGGATGCATTCAAGTTCGTGGCTGGCAGCCACCCGGCGCTGCATCCGGGCCAGACTGCACGTATCGAGCGCGAAGGGCGTCTGGTCGGTTTTGTCGGTGCTATTCACCCGGAGCTGTCGAAAACCCTGGGGCTGGATCGCCCGGTTTTTGTTTTCGAACTGGTCCTGGCCGAAGTGGCCTTGGGCAAGATGCCTAAATTCAGCGAATTGTCGCGCTTCCCTGAAGTGCGTCGCGACCTGGCCTTGATCGCCGACCGTGAAGTGGCTGCCACTGCCGTTCTGGACGTAATCCGTGAAAATGCAGGGGAATGGCTGACAGACCTCAGGCTATTTGACGTCTATCAGGGTAAAGGCATTGATCCGCATAGAAAAAGCCTTGCAGTTGGCTTGACCTGGCAGCATCCATCGCGCACTCTTAATGACGATGAGGTGAATACCACGACACAAAATATCCTCACCTCGCTCGAACAAAGGTTGAACGCCACGTTAAGGAAGTGACGTATGGGGGCTTTGACGAAAGCTGAGATGGCGGAACGTCTGTACGAAGAGTTGGGTCTGAACAAGCGCGAGGCCAAGGAATTGGTCGAGTTGTTTTTTGAAGAAATCAGGCACGCTCTGGAAGACAACGAACAGGTCAAATTGTCCGGTTTCGGCAATTTTGACCTGCGGGACAAACGCCAGCGGCCTGGCCGTAATCCAAAAACGGGAGAAGAAATCCCGATCACGGCTCGCCGTGTGGTCACCTTTCGTCCAGGGCAGAAGTTGAAGGCCCGAGTTGAGGCTTATGCTGGAACCAAGTCATAACGACGAGCTGCCCGTCATCCCAGGCAAACGCTACTTCACCATCGGTGAAGTCAGCGAGCTCTGTGCGGTAAAACCGCACGTGCTGCGCTATTGGGAGCAGGAGTTTCCTCAACTCAACCCCGTCAAACGCACAGGGAACCGTCGGTATTATCAGCGCCAGGATGTGCTGATGATCCGACAGATCCGTGCATTGCTGTACGATCAGGGGTTCACCATCAGCGGCGCGCGGCAGCGCATGTCCGGGGATGAAGCCAAAGACGATACCACCCAATACAAGCAACTGATCCGCCAGATGATCTCCGAGCTCGAAGATGTGCTGGTGGTTTTGAAAAAATGATTCAGGCTTTTAAAATACTTCCACATTTCAAAAGCTTGCGGTATATTCCTGATCGCTTCGTTGCGAAGCGAACCCAGTAACACGCCTAGTCGGGGCGTAGCGCAGTCCGGTAGCGCACTAGCATGGGGTGCTAGGGGTCGAGTGTTCGAATCACTCCGTCCCGACCATATTTTTCAATGACTTAGGCCAATGTTCACAGCATTGGCCTTTTTCATACGCGTGACTTTTGCGTGACTTGCCGATTTTTCACGCTTGCTTCCTCTTCAAAATTGTCAGGACCGGTCCGCGAGAATCGGTTGCTGATACCATGTTCGCAGCTTCAATCAAATGCCCAAGCTCTGCGCCCGAGTAGTGACTGGTGATGCTGCCGTTCTTGTGCCCCAGTAGGGCCTTTCGATCTTCCTCGGTTACGCCTGCTGCACGCAGCCGGCGGCCAAACGTGTGCTTGAGGTCATGGATCCTGATGGATGCATACCCAGGGTGAGCGGGGCGAAGGTTTTCCTCCTGCCAGAGTTTCGCCGCTCTCGCCCGCGCCTTCTTCCAGGCTGAGTCGTTCATGCGGTGCATCGCGGTGCCGTTGTATGGGAAAACCCACTCCTTGCTGATGCCGCGCTGCTTCTCAATGATCGACCTGGCCACGCTGTTCAGCACCACCAGCCTCTCATCACCGTTCTTCACGCCTGAGCGTTCGTGCCTTCCCCCAAAGTCGGCCGGTATCAGAAATACGCTGGTGCCCAGTTCCGGTACCGCGATTTCCCAATCCCACCTCAGTTTGCAGACCTCCTGCTCCCGCGTACCGGTGTTCACCTTGAACAGCGCCATCGTTTGCAGGTGCGCCGGCAACTCCCCGAAAAGAATCGACTGCTCCGGCCATGACATTGGGTACGGCTTGCGGCTCGACTTCTTCTCTTCCAGCTTCGTGAGCATCGGCACGCTATCCAGCCACGGCCTGCGCTCATCGTCTCGCCACTTCCTGGCACACAACGACAAAACCCGAACCACACGCTCGATCGAGATATTCACCGTCCTGTTGCTGACTCCCTTCTTTACCTTCCCGTCTTCCAGCTTCTTTGTCGCCAGCCTGTCCTTGATGAATGGCGCCAGGGCCTGATCATCAATGTGGGTCAGCGGAACATCGCCAATGAACGGGTCCAACTGGCCCAGGTGGTGAGCCGAAAGCTTGAACGATGGCTGGTCCTTGATCTCCAGAAGGAACTTCATCGCAGCATCCCGCCACGTCCTCACTTCCCTGACACCATAAACCTTCTGTTGCCGGATCTGCTCCAGCCGGAAGATCAGGTACTGCTCTGCTTCTTGTCGGTCAGTTGTGCCAGTAGATTCGTAAAGTCTTTCGCCGTTGATCTTCTTGTCGATATGCCAGATACCTTTCCTTTGGGAGAGACCTGTGATCGATTTTCGCGCCATGATTTATCTCCCTTCTGGCGCTCGCTGCGGGGCGATTGTTGCTCCGTTGCGCCTTTTTTATCAATCGCCTTGGCCTCGACGTATGCCGTGGCCCAGTCGTCCAACTCTTGCCGATCGAACCCGACGCCGCGACCCCCAATGGGGAATTCACTAACGTAGGGCCGGACGGTTTCGTCGAAAATTGCCCGACACATGCCCAGATAGCCGGGCGCCTCCTTTGCTCGAATGAATCGCGGGATTAGCTGTTGAGCACCCATAGCTACCTCCCACAGCCCATTCCGGGCCGTTCTGAATTAATGGTCATGGGGTGTCCTTGCCGCGCTGGGCGGCAGAAGGTGTTTTTGAGTTGGTGTCAGTTGTGAGCGAATTCGCCCTGGTGCTTGAGGCGAAATTCGCTCAGGCATGCCGCGGCAAGCTCGACTTCATCGAAGTGCCCCAGCCTGTACTCGACTCCGGCCATCTTGCACCTGGCAAGCCACTTGCCAGATGAGGGGATAAAAATCACACCTTTAGCTCCAGACTTTCCTTGCCTGCCTTTTTTGTTCCATGCGTTTTGGGTTGGCGTAGCAAGGCGCAAGTTTCCCCACCGGTTATCGTTTGGGATTCCGTTAATGTGGTCTATTTGATTGGGAGGGTGCTGGCCCGTCATATAAAGCCAGGCCAGCCGATGAGCTCGGTGATAGATCTTGCCGATACCGATGATCACGTAGTTCTCTCGGTCTAGCTTTCCAGCCATCATCCCGTTGCGGTAGTTTCTTCGGGTGAAAACTCCAGTTTCAGGGTCATAACTCAGGATCTCCAGCAGGCGCTCCTGGGTGAGCTCGGCGACTCGCATAGGTTTGACGGGCACAAAGACTCCTCGCCCGCCGCTCACCGGCAGGCATGTAGGGGGATTGGGGTTAGGGAAGCGTGCTACCGATTTGCGCTGCTACGATGGTGATTGCCTGGCAGAGCGCGCCATATCGATCCTCGTCGTCGGTCCAGCCGACGTTCTCGCCGAAGCCGCCGCGCTCGACCATCACGTACTACAGGTTGGTGAACCAGAGGATGCTGAGCTGGAGGCTTGTCGCAAGGCGCAATGCGTCGCCGTCATTGGTCAGCGGGGACCAGACGACATCTAGTCCGGACTTTTTATCGACGATCCACATACCGCCGGATGGGCAGTGGCGATTCTCTTCAAGCTCAATGCCGACCGCTTTGGCTGCCAGGTCCAAGAGCTCGCGGTCATTCATTGCCTGGGCCCTCGGTAGATGAGGACGTAGGCGAACCAGAGGGTGGCGATCATGGCGTCACCTTGATATCGACGTCGTCATGGATCCACTCGATATCGAGCAGGTCATCGTCGTCAATCTGCGATTCACGATGGTCATTGCTTGCCAACAGTTCCTCCACCTCGTCGTCATCGACGTTCTCAATGACCTTTCGGAAGTTCACGACTGCTTTGCCGGTGAGCACGACTGTTCTTTTCATGGGCGACTTCGTCCTTGCCGCTATAGCGGCTGACTTTGAAGGGGGGGGTTACAGAGAGGGGTTGAGGCGTTTCAGCTATTAGATGAGTGCGTTTATTTACACTTCCCGTTGCACGGTAATCGCCCCTGGTTGCAGTCGCACATGGCCGGTTTGCGCATTTCATCCAGCCCGTCGTTATCGCGGTGCGTGCCGCATGGAGCTGATCCTGACGGTGTATTTGCGTGTGCCGGGCGAGCCACTGCCACTGACGCGGGCTGCTCGGCGCTCATTGGGTTCTGCGAATAGCGCAACGCCGACTTATATGCAGCGTCAAGGGCGTCATCCAGATCACCGCCAGCTTTCTTGGCCTCGTTGAAGGCGATGATCATCTTTGCGCGAACGTCGTAGCAGCGCTCCACCGGCATGCATGCCAACTGTTCGCCTTTTGGCTGGGCGCACGCATTCTCAGCATTCACACGCTCAATGTAGGCAGGCAGCAGCGTGGGTGGAAATGTGTCTTCCCATGGCTTTACGTTGCGCTTTGCCGATTCCTGGAGTTGAGCCACATGTCCGACCAGCTCGCGTACAAGGCCGGGCCAGTCGTCCACGTCGTAGAACTTGCAGAGCACCGGATCGGGCTTTGGATTTGCAGCAAGTTCGGCACGCAAATCATCTGTCTGTTGATCTGCTGCCGTGAGGCGCTGTTGCAGGGCTTGCTCGCGGGCCAAGGATTCATTCAGCAGAACGCTGTCTGGTTTGTATGGTGTCGGGCATTCGCCGCTTGGCAGAGCCGCATAGGTGCCGCTCGCTTTGCAGCCACGACAGATCACCAGACCGCCGTCGTCACCCTCGACAGCCTCATTGAAATGTTTGCTCATCCTGCAACCTCCCTCATTACCAGATCATGGGCATTCACAACCGTCATGCCGAGTTCCTTGCCGATGTGCACTTCAAGACTGGCGCCGCGGGAGTTCTGCCAGCCGCGCAGCGTGGCCACGGTGTCGCAGTCCATCAGGGCGGCAATATCGCGGCGCATGCACTCGCTCCACGTCCCTGGGTCTGGATTGAGTTCGGCCGGGTTGATGACGCTGTACCCTGCGGCGCGAAGGCTGGCGGCGACGGAATGGAACAGCGGGAAGTTCAGGTCCAGCATGTTGGTCATGGGCCCGCTGAGGTAAATTCGTTTCACGGGGAGTCCTTGCCGGGTCATGCCCGGGCGGTGGAGTGGGGGAGTTACGCGGCGCGCGCTTGGCGTTGCTCAGTGCGCCACGGGTCGTTGGCTCGTGCCAGAGCTGCCATCGGCGGCGGGCTTACGCTGTTGCCGCACATGTGCACCTGCTGGGTCTTGGTGAAGGGCTTGCCGTCGGCCCCGTGGCTGATGATGTAGTCGGCCGGGAAGCCCTGGGCCTTGTACAGCTCGGACGGCTTGAGCATCCGCAGGCAGATGTCGACGATCACATAGGGTGTTCCCTTCACCATCACGGTGACCATGGCCAGGCGGTCCTTGGTGGTGATTGTCGGCGCGGGGGCATCGCAAGCGCTGATGTTCTCGGTGCCGTAGTAGCTGATCAGGAAGGCAGCGACCCGAAGGGCACCGGCTTCGTGTTCTGGCGACAAGGTGAGCGATACCAGCGAGCTCTTGCCACCGCCGCCTGCCGTTATGGTCGGCGCCGGGCCTTCCACGCCCTGGCCAACACTGCCGCCGAATGCCCGCTCCATGAATGCGCTGGCCAACCCGTGGTGCTGGCCGCCGGCGCTGATGGTGTGCAGCGGGTCGTTTACGTCGCGCGCATCGCAGTTGCCGCGCAGGTGCACCAGGTTCGCCGCCACCAGCTGCTGCTGACTGCCGGTGTTGGTCACCGTGGTCATCGGGTCTTCGATGCTCTTGGCGGCCGTGGTGTTGAAGCCGCCATTCATCTGGGCCATGAACACCGTGGATATGCCCATTGCATGGGCGGCACCGGCCGGGCGCTGATAGTTGCCGCCGCTGGTGATGGTCGGCAGCGGCTCGTCCAGCGCCTTGCCCGCGTCATCGAAGCGGAACTTCACCAGGTGTGCTGCTGCGATCGCGCGGTGGTTCTGGGTCATCAGCGTGCCCACAGGCTGGTCCATGCCCACCGGCTTGCCGGAGTACTCAGGCCCACCGGCTCCAACCATCAATGGGCTGATCAGTGTCAGCTCGCCTCGGTTTGCGCACGTCACCGTGGGCAGAGGGTCGAGCGGGTCATTGATTCGGTCGCTGCCCTGGTGCGTTGCCGGTGCGATGATTGGGCTGACCACACTGAAGGCGCCGCCCTTCGGGTAGGAGGTGACGGTGCGTAGGGGCTCGTCGGCAGACTGCACCGTTTCGCCTGACCAATTGGCGATCGGCACAATGAATGGCGTCGCGCTGTCGATGACGAACTTCTTCATGCCCTTGGCAACGCGGCGCAGGGTGGCCGGGGCCAGTTCCTTCTTGCGGCCGAAGATGCTTTTGCCCAAGTCGGTGAAGTCGATGCAGTCAGCGGCTGTTTTCCACTTCTGCTGGCCTTTGGCGGGGTTCTTGGCGTGGGTTGGCTCAGGCCACACGATCGGCCGGCCATCGCACCGGGCGATCATGAAAAGGCGTTCCCGGCTGGTCGGCGCGCCGAAGTCGCAGGCCTTTATCACCTTCCATTCCACCACATAGCCCATAGCTTCCAGCAGGGCCACGAAGCGGCGCCAGGTGCGGCCGCGCTGCTTCGGGTCAGGCACCAAGAACTGGTTGGAAACCGGCACCTGCTCGCCTGGCGACGCCACTCGGTTGGTGGTCGCTCCCTTCTTGGTTGGGTGCGGAATCTGGTCAAGGGTAACAACGCGGCCGGTGGCCTTGTCGCGCTTGGCGATCAGCCGGCCCCACTGCAGGATCTGCTTCACGTTCTCCAGACTGATCACCCGGGGCCGCTTCTTGCCTCCCCACTTCAAGCCGATCCACGACAGGTTGCGGATCTCGCGCTTGCGCGGTTGGCCGCCGGCCGCCTGGCTGTGGTGCGTGCAGTCCGGGGACATGTGGAACCAGCCCACGGCCTTGCCGCCGCATTCGGTGTCCGGATCACCCTCGAACACGTCGGTGGTGAAGTGCTTCGCGCCTGGGTGGTTCACGGTGTGCATGCTGATCGCCTGCGGGCTGTGGTTCTTCGCCACGTTCACCGCACGGCCCAGGCCCATCTCCAGGCCCGTACCAGCACCGCCGCCGCCACAGAAGAAGTCGACAACGATCTCATCGTCCTGATGGTTGAAACCGAGTCCGTATTGGGTCTTGAAATCGAAGGGGTGTTTCTTCTGTTGTGCGGACATAGGGGATCCTCGCCGGCTGGCGCTATTCGAAAATGGGGGGATTACTTCTTCTGGAAGGTCTTGGTCAGGTCGGCATTGACGCTGTTGCCGCGCTTGAGCACGACGCGGGCAAGTGCGGCCCGATCTTTCTCGCTGTGGCTGGCCTGGCTGAGCAGGCCGAAGTAGCTGTTGGCTGTCTCGCGCAGATCCTCGGCAGGCGCTGCGGCCGTGCGCTTCAGTGCCTGGGCCAGTGACCGCTTACGAGTGGTGCGGCGCCAGGGCCTGATGACGTGGCCAACGAAGTCGACACCGCGATCCACAGGCTGCAGGATCGTCTTGGTAGGGTTCAGCTTGGCGCCGAGCCTGGGTAGGAACGCTTCGACCTCGGCCAGCCACTGGTTTAGCTGCTGGGGCGACTCATGCAGGAATACGAAGTCATCCACGTACCGGATGTAGTGCTTGGCGCGCAGCGTGTGCTTGGCGAACTGGTCCAGGGCGTCGAGGTAGATGTTGGCGAAGAACTGCGATGACAGATTGCCGATCGGCAGGCCGAGGCGCGCGGGCTGCGCAACCAGGCGCTTGTGCTGCGGCACCCGGTTGAACAGGTGAGCCGGGCTGCGGGTCTCGTAATTCTCGCGCGGGTCGTGCATGAGGATCTGCGAGGCCAGGGCCAGCCACCAGGGTTCGGTGATCCTGGCCTCTAGCTGCTTGCGAAGCACCGCCTTGTCGATGGCGACGAAGAAGTTGGCCAGGTCGCACTTGAGGTAGAAGATCGGCTTTGACCAGTTCTGCGAGGCGCTGCGGATCTTCGATTCAAGACGCTTGGCGGCGTACAACGTGCCGCGCCCTGGAATGCATGCGCAACTGTCCGCTATGAAGCTGGCGTAGAAGCGCGGTGCCACATGGTTGTACAGCAGGTGGTGGATGACGCGGTCCCGAAAGGCTGCCGCCCAGACCTCGCGGGCTTTCGGTCGGGTGACCACAAAACAGATGGATCGGCCCGGCCGGTAAGTACCGGCTATCAGGTCGTCGTGCAGCTCCAGCAAGTTGATCTCCATGTCCTTCTCGAACAACCGGGCACTTGCGGAATTCCGCTTGTTGCGCCGGCAGTCGTAGTAAGCCTGGACGAGATCCTCGAACTGGAAGGGAGCAACACTTAAATCTGCGGACAGGGCGCGCGAGCCGCTCGTTGTTCTTGTCGTTGTTGTTGAGCCAGCCATCTTCAAAGTCCATGTTGTAGGCGTTGTTGGCGGAGCGCTGCGACCTGTCGAGCTATCTACATCGCCAAACCGAAGGCAGTACCGATCAGCTTGGAAACTGCGCGAGACCTACGCGGACGCTTTAGACCGGCGGTTTCTGTTGTGCGCATGGCGGTGACCAGAGGTCAGCGGCTCGACCAGATTTGGCGCACAGGCAAGAGGGCCTTGACCCTCAAGCAGCGGGCGCGGTTGCGGATTTCTTCCAGGCGTTTGCCTGTCGACCTATAGAGGCCGTCATCTTCATTGCTTTGGCGTGCTGCCCCTTGCTGATCAACCCTCGGTTGGTGAGGGCGCGCAGCAAGTAGCTGAGCATCCAAATACTTTCCAGCAACAGGTTGATTTGGGGCAGTTTGTCCCGGGTCATATTGGCCCGACCAATCAGCACCAAGACCTGCAAGCACTCGTCCCGGATCTTTGCCCCGACCACCTGTTTCAGATCGCGCGGGATGTTGCGCACCAGGTCAAGTGAAAGTCCGAGCAACTCCTCGGCGACTTTGTGGATTTCCAAATCCGTATGCAGTGCCATCCCTGGCCTCCCTGAAAAGCGAGGGCGCTATCGCGCCCATGAATGAAGGATTGAATGATCAAATAAACTTTCTGCGGACAGGGCGCGCGAGCCGCTCGTAGCCCTTGCCGTAGCTGCTGAGCCAGCCATCTCCAAAGTCCACGTAGTAGGCGCTGGTGGCGGAGCGCTGCGAACTCGTCCAGTGATAGGCCTGGGTGAACACCTCGGGCACTGTGATCTCGAGGAAGGACGCCTCACGGCGCGCCATCAGGTAGAAGTCCTTGTGACCGTCTCGCTCGAAGGATGCGCAGAACTGGGCGGCCGGGTGGTCGTGCTTCCGGTTGCTGTTGGCGAGGTAAGCGGTGTTCGCCTGGCCGTCCCATGGAGATTTGGCGCCGCTAAGTTCATCGCCGTAGCCACCCCACTCATGGGTCGCCTCTGCATCGCTGCCGGTCGGCACGATCAGGTAGTAGGGCTTGTCGCCGCCGGGGAACAGGCCGCCGTTCACGCCGCCTTCACCGAGCCAGTATTCGCCGATTGCGGGGATGCCGATTGCCGCAATGGCTGGCGCGGCGGCGATGGCCAGGGTTGCGAGTTTCAGCACCACACCTTCGTCCGGGCTGCTGATAGTCAGATCTCCACGGGTGTACGTGGTCAGTTCATTGGCGCGCATGGGATGCTCCTGTGAGCGAGATAAGAGTGCAGGTAGCCGGCGCTTCCCGACATGCTTCTGGTCTGAGCGTCGTCCTGGTGCTCCCGGGAATCACCTGCGAAAAACGATTGAAGGAATGAATTACTGAATAGGGAGGCTGCGGACAGGGCGCGCGAGCCGCTCGTCGTACTTGCCGCCGTAGCTGAGCCAGCCATCTTCAAAGGCCATGAGGTAGGCGTAGTAGGCGGAGCGCTGCGTGCTCAGCCAGTGCCAACGATCTTCGCGGAGCTCCACCAGGCCTTCGGCCTTGGCTGCCATCAGCAGTTGGCCTTCCAGGCAAGACGGGATGAAGCCATCCAGCTCCAAAGCCTTGATGGCGATTACGCTGCCTGCCTCGGCCATAGCGCGGGTATTCGCCTCGCCGTCGCTGTAGCTGCCCGCGCCTTTGATCTCGATGCCGTACTCGCCCCACGGGCCGCTGATCTCGTCGGGCAGCAGGATCAGGGCGCGCTCAACGCCGTTGAGCCAGTAGCGGGTGACGAACACGCCGCCGGCCAGAGGTTGGCCGCGCTCAGGGAGTTCGGCGGCGAGTACTATTTGCTGTGCTTGCTTGGTCATGGGGTTACTCCGGGTAAGCGCCGCCCTCCGGTTAACGGATGCAGCGAGTAGGGTGGGTTATGCTGGTTCGATGCCGGTCTTGCTGAACTCTTTAAGCTGTCGCGACTGCTTTTCTGTAACTTCGAAAACCGGTCGCGACATGTTTACGAATCGCGAAGATTCTTCGGCCGGCGCTGCTGCCAGGTTGATCAGGAACGTGGATACCGTTTCCTGCCATTCCTCGAAATCGTGGCGCTCGCCAAGCACCTGAAGTGCATCATCGAGCGCTTTCGATACAATCAGCGTTCGCTTCTCGGCGCCTATCCTGTCGAGCAGCGCCTTCTCTTTCGCGCGCTTGTCCCGCTGGATCTGCGCGTTGTCCTTGGCCATGGCCTACCTCTTCGATTTCATGTGCTGGCAAATCAAGCCATGCCTGCCGACGGCGCTGTCGCACCTGGTTGCTGATGCGCTTCATGGGGTGTCGGCGAACTTGAAGCCGTTCTCCTGGGCGATCAGCGTCACGCGCTTGATGTGCATGCCCAGGTTCTTTGCGGCCACGCTGGCTACGACGCCCTTGGCAGCTTCTGCGCGCACGGCCGGTGCCAGCTTGTCGCGTTCTTTGCGGAGGCGTTCGTGGTGAGCGGTGGTCCCGTTGTAGGGGCCGTCTACTCCAACGCCGCGCGGGATGACCTGGGCGGTCTTCCCTGAACTGAAGAAAGCGTCCACCTGCTGGTTCAGGGTCTCGATGATAGAGTCGCGCGGGTTGGGCATAGGCACGCCGATCACTGGGCACCGCCAGGAAGGCGATTGGCCTTCTCTTCGAACTGAAGCGCGATGTCGTATGCGGCCTTGAAGGTTTCGCGGAAAGCGCGCGTCTTGCCGGTGCTCAAATCAATCACCCGATACATGCCGCCGCTCTCGCCGGACACCTGAAAGCGAACCTTCTTGGTGGGCATGACGCGCTCAACACGCTCGAAGAAATCAATTCTGGCTGCGTGGGTTTTGCGTAGAAGCGCACCGAGTTCATCGATGCGCTCTTGAAATGATGGATGCATGGTTGATCCTCGGTGTGGGTTGCGTTTATTCGTCAGCAGCCTGACAACCTGGTGGGCGCCGGTGGGCCCAGGGGAGGGTGCTGACGAATAAAGACGAGGTGTAAAAAAGCCCAGTCGAAACCGGGCTTTTGTTGGCATCACGAAGACCTCCCTACGTGACAGCCTCCCAGGCCCGCTACTGGCGACGGCCTGGGTTTGAATCATCAGCGGTGGACTTGCTTGGGGTGGCCTACCGATTGCTCGGCCAGTGCGCGGTGACACCGACGACCCAGATGCCGCTGCCTGTCAGGTTGTGCGGCGCAGCCTTCAGGCTTTCTGCGCTACCAGGGTGAAGCCGTTAATGCGGCATTGGTGCAAACCCTCCGTGTTGGGTGTGGAAAAACTCTTCTGATGAGGTGCAATTTGTTTCCTATTGCCGCTGGAGAAGCGGGGCGCATTGCATGCCGGGTCATTCACTCGGTTCTGGCGTTTCACCATCGAGCAGCCGTCCAGGTTGTTCCTGTCGTTGGCAGGCTTTCGGGCCTGTCTGCTCGCCGGTCGCCGGTAGAGGCAATGCGGTCTGTTGTTTGTTGCGCTGACTGTTAAAGAGCGGTTCGCAGTAGCTGTATGTCGCTGCGATAGAACAAACATTAGGCATTCCTTCTTTTTTAGTCAATAGGCATCCCTAATTTATTTTTGCAGGGCATGAAAAAGCCCGCTCTTGGGCGGGCTGTAATGATGGCGCGTGTAGACAACAGATCGGCGGGCGTTTCTCGATATTGAGTGCGCCTATATTTAGAACCTTAATCCCGGTATCCCATACCACGCCCCAATCCGACCATGCCGTCATCAGTGAGCAAGTAGCCACCCCTCTGATCGGAAGCCAGGAAACCGCGTTTAACAAGGGATTCGACGGTTCTTAGATTGAAGCATGCCGCCTCACCCGGCATTTGACTGTGCACATGAGATGGGTTTTCCGCGTAGATTGGCTCGCTTTTACTCGCACTGGTTAAGCACAAAATTTGGCTTTCAGTGAGGCGACCTTGCTTGCCAGGATGGCTATTGGCTGTATCTCTTGTTCCTGGCTTGGATGCCTTACCGAGCACGCCCTGGATTATGCCGACAACTATAAGTACAACCACGATCAGCGCTATCCATTTCATAGATTTACTCCTTTAAAAATTCTGAAACCTGGAACTGGTGTCAACACAGCCACTGATTGGTCTTTCAGAGCGGCATTGATCACCCCTAAAGCTTGCGAGCATTCCACACAAGCAAGACACGGGCCTGGATGTGCACGCGCGCAAGTGTGTCGCCCTCAATCAAGATCGCCGGATACACCGGATTGTCCGAAATTATGCGTAGAGCACCACCGGTCAGGCGCTGAATCCTCTTTATGAAAAGCTCACCATCCAGCGTAAAGACATAGATCGCATCGGTCCGTATATCGCTTATGCCTCGATCCACCAGCAGTGCGTCACCATTGCGAAAAGTGCCCTCCATGCTGTCGCCATCGCCATCAATGATGGCCAAGTTCTCCAGCCTGGAATAAGACAGTCCCTGCGTCTTCAACCAGTCAAGATGAACAGTGATGTCCCTGATCACTTCGATATGGTCTGGTGGCACTCTCCCATGCCCCATTGATCCAGCTACGTCCATCTGAGGAATAGTAATGAAACAGGAATCCTGTGATTTGCGGCGAGAATCAATAGGCACCACATTGCTCTCCTTGCTTTCAGGTTGCCCCCCCTCACCCGAACCTTTACGCATAGGTCCCTTTCCGGTGGCCAGCCACATAGGCATCACCTTCAGATAGTCGGCGGCGATCAAAAGATTCTGTCCCTCAATCGTTTTTGTTTTGCCTGAAATCCAGTCATTTACAGAAGGCGCGCGAACGCCGCAAGCACGCGCCAGGGCGGCTTGAGTGACCTTTGGAGGGCCAGACATAGCCAGTTTCAAACGTTCTTGAAGTGTCCTCATTAGGCGAGCCTAACACTAGGCATGTAAGGTATTCCTATTGACCTGAATAAAAGGTATGCCTAATATCCGTACCTATGCGAATAGCCGGAGAAATCAGGCATGAACCCAAATGTAATTATCGACGCTCTCGGCGGCACCTCTCGTGTTGCCGAGCTGTGCGAGGTACGCCCTCCATCGGTTAGCGATTGGAGGAAGTACGGCATCCCAAGGGCAAGAATGATGTTTCTGCGTATCGCCAAGCCGGAAGTTTTTGAAGCATTGGACGCGGAAGTCTCGAAGAAGACCGCTGCCTGAAGCCATTGCGCGCCTGACCATCGAAATGATCGCCTCCGCACCAGCAGGGCGCCACGGAAACATATTTGAGGTTTTACGAATGGAAGATTTCTTGAGGGCCTGCCACACCACCATCAAGGAAAGTGGGGCAGAGGAGTTGGCCGGAAAGATGTGCCTTGCGCACGTGAGTCTGCTGCAGCGCTCGAACCCGGATAACTCCGCTCACCACCTGACGATTGAGCATCTGTTCGGCGTCCTGCTGCACACCGGCGACATGCGCCCCCTGATGGCCCTCGCTGAAAAGTTTGGCTATGACCTGGCCCCCCGTGAGAAGCCGGTAGCCAAACCGCTGATGGTTGCCCTCGGCCACCTTTCGGCGGAGTGCGGTGACGTTGGCCGATTGATCTTCGATGCAGCCGCTGACAACCACATCAGCCAGCACGAAAAAGCCCAGGGCGAGAAAGCAATCCTTGAGGCGATAGACGCGCTGCAGGTCCTGCGCGAATCGCTAAAGGCAGCCTGATCTTCAGGCCAATTCATACAGTGCATAGGAAGGGAAAAGATATGGCGGACAAGAGCGAAGGGAAGATGGTGATCGACGCTATTGACGTGCAGGCAGACGGATACGAATTCGCACTCGCGTTCGATCAAGCTGAAGTTCTCGAAAAGCAGGCTCATGCGCTTTACGACGAAGCGCGCGCATTGCGCGCCAAGGCAGATGTCAGCGTCCTGATAACTCCCGCAATTGGAATGACGGGGCATTACAGCGTAACCACTCGACTCGGGGGGGAGTGTTTCTCAGGACGCTTGGCGAAATCCGCCGAAGATGCTTGCCAGGCTGCTTTTCACATCATTCAGGGTTTTCAACCACCACTTCGCCTGCCGCCGTTCGGTACACCCTTGGATCGAGCACTGCCTGGACTCGATTGGGTGACCGACACGTGTACTCAAAATCAATGAACTCAAGTCCAGAGAAGCTGATTTCAGTTCCTACAGGAAGATCCTGCAATTTTTTCAATAAATATTCGCGCGTCACGACTGGAATTCTTTCGATTGCCATGTCCGGCCTCCAAGGCCTTTTCGTTGGGAAGCAAAAAGCTACCACGGATGCGCCGGACACCCATAACGCCTGAATCACAGGCATAAAAAAACCGCCTGGCAGGGCGGTCCTTTCAACAGCAATAAAACTCGTGGGGCCATTATGAACACACTTGTCGCTCCAAGCAATACCGTCACCATGTCGAGCCGGGAGATTGCTGAGCTCACAGGCAAACAGCACAAGAACGTCCTTAGGGATGTGAATGTGATGCTTGAGTCGCTCGAAAAGGCTGGCTCAGATCTGAGCCAGGCAGTTCGATATACGGATGAGCGCGGCCGCACCTCGGAAGTTCGTCTGGATCGCGTACTGACCGAGACCTTGCTCACCGGCTACAGCATCCCTCTTCGTCATCGTGTCGTGACACGATTGCAGGAACTGGAAAATGTGTCGCGACACTCGATGTCGCTGCCTACCAACTTCGCCGAAGCCCTCCAGCTCGCCGCCGATCAGGCCAAGCAGAACGCTTCGCTGCACCAGGTCATCCAGCAGCAGGCGCCCAAGGTTCAAGCCCTGGAGCGCCTGTCCGCCACCGACGGCTCTATCTGCATCACCTCGGCTGCCAAGCAGTTGGGCATCGGCCCGCTGAAACTCTTCAAGTGGCTCAGCGACAACCGCTGGATATACCGCCGCGCCGCGTTCTCGGCCTGGTCTGCGTACCAGCCCCGCCTCACCGCCGGCCTGCTCGAGCACAAGCTGGTCAAGGTAGGCAAGGGCGCCGAGGAAGACCTCAAGGTCGTGGAGCAGGTCATGGTCACCCGGAAAGGCATCACCCATCTCGCAACAGTCCTTCAGGAGGCTTTGTAATGGCCGGCGACTGGATAAAATTCGAACTCACCACCCTGGATAAGCCCGAGGTTTGCCAGATCGCTGACTTGGCCGATATCGACCCTGATGCTGTCGTCGGCAAGCTGATGCGTGTGTGGGGCTGGTTCGACCAACAAACAGAGAACGGTAACGCTCCGAGCGTTAGCAAAAAGTTACTTGATCGTCTCGTTGGCGTTATCGGTTTCTGCGAACACATGAAATCTGTTGCTTGGATGATCGAGATCGACGGCGTTATCAGCCTCCCTCATTTCGACCGACACAACGGGAAGACCGCTAAAAACAGGCTTCTCACGGCAAAGCGGGTAGCAAACCACAAGGCAAGTAACGGCAAAGGTAACGCTTCGAGCGTTAGCGGTGCGTTACCTAAAGAAGAGAAGAGAAGAGAAGATCAAAACCCTCCCTCTGCGCATGAGCCTGTAGATCCTCGCATGCCCAGCGAGATGACCCTCGACTGGGTGCCTGACCAAAAGCTGCTGACCACCTACGCGTTTCACCGAGGCCTGGCGCTGGACCTGTTCACCGAGGAAGTGCGGGTTGCCTTCACTGCGCATTACGAGCCGCAGCACCAGGTCAACACCCAGGCTGAATGGGTGAGCATGCTGGTCAAGTGGGTGAACAACGACAAGGTCCGCGCCGCCGCTACCAACGTCACCCCAATTCGGCAGAGGCCCGCCCCCGCATCTGAGTTCGATGACGACAGCACCGACTGGCAGAACGGGGTGCAATCGTGATTAAGCAGGTAGCCGCAGTAACCCAGGGCCTGTGGGCCAATCCCAAGGCCGGCGAGTTCATCTCGGCAGATGAGGTGCAGGCTCCCCAGGACGAAGGCCGCCGCCAGATGGCCGTGGCAATCAACGACCTGTTCACCGAGCTGCGCCTGATTCGTTCGGCCTGGCGGCAGGCATGGCCGGACAAGGAGACCTACCGAGCCGCCAAGGTCCAGTGGATGCAGGCCTTCCTCGACGAAGGTATTCGCACTCAGGGGCAAATCGAGTTCGGCATGATCAAGGCGCGCAAGCAGGTTTCTGATTTCATCCCAAGCCCTGGGCAGTTCATCGAGTGGTGCAAGCCAACCCCCGAAATGCTCGGGCTTCCTCCACTGGCGGCTGCACACCGTGAAGCAGTGCGAAACGCCCATCCGAGCATGGCGGGGCAGGGCCGGTGGTCGCATGACGCTGTCTGGCACACGGCCAAGGAATGCGGTTTCGAGAGCCTGAACAAGCTCGATGCTGCGCTCAGCCTCAAGCTCTTCGACCGGAACTACACGATCACCATTCGGCGCCTGCTCGACGGCCTGCCACTTCAGCCAATGCCTAAGGCGCTTCCTGCCAAGGTTGATGGCCGAATCACCCCCGAAGTCGGCAAAGGCGCACTCGCTGAGCTCCGCGCACGCCTTGCAGGAGGGGCCAAATGAGCAGGCTCACCGCCGCCGCCCGTGACCGCGATTGCCAGGTTCGATTTCCGGGCTGCTCGTGCGAACCGTCTACTACCGTCCTGGCGCACTACCGCCTGGCCGGCACCTGCGGCATGGGCATGAAGCCCAACGACTTCCAGGCCGCATGGGCCTGCGGTTACTGCCACGACATCGCCGACGGGCGCCTGCGCGCGCCTGGGCAACTGACCAAATACGAGATCCGGCTGTTTCTGGCTGAGGGCGTCATGCGCACCCAGGACATCCTGATTCGTGAAGGGAAGGTGAAGATTTGAAAGCGTTCAGCCCGAAGGCCTTCAGCGCGAAGCCAGTGCGCGCCAAGTCAATTGACCGTGAGGGCCTGGAGCAGGCCGCCCTGATCAAGGAAATCAGCCTGCGCTATCCCGCCGCCGCGAAGTTGATCTACCACGTCCCGAACGGTGGGCACCGGCACAAGCTGGTGGCTATCAAGTTGAAAGAACAGGGCGTGAAGGCCGGCGTTCCCGACCTGGTGCTGCCGATGGCGCGCGGTGGGTACTTCGGCCTGTACATCGAATTCAAGGCGACCGCTCCGCACGACGCCGCGGTATCCCCGGCCCAGGACGCATACCTGCAGGCGCTGACCGATCAGGGTTACCTGGCCATCGTCTGCCGTGGGCACTTCGACGCCATTGAGGCGATTAGGGCCTACCTTCAACTCGCTCCTACAGTGGTGGCCGCGTGACTCAATCCAAGACCTTGACCATAGCTCTCTCTGATGCCGAGATTCGCCGGCATGCGGCCAGCGAGGTGCGCGACCTTCGAGACGCCCGTCAACCTGCGTTCAGGTTTCGGTATAAGAAGGACCGCACCAAAGGATCTTGGTATCTGGTCGTGGGCAGTGCATGGAACAAGATCGCAAATTACCCCGATCTGAACGCCAAGCAAATGTTAGCGGCCCTCCCGGCGGTACGTGCTCGCCTGGTCACTGAGCCTGAGGCAGGCACGGCGATCGGGATGTGGGCGACAGTCGGTCAACTGCTTGAATGGTTCGACGACCGCATGGGTCGCGACCGTAATCTGTCTTCCAAGCGCAAGACCACTGCGCGATCTGTAATGAGCAAGCACCTTCGCCCGCGCCTCGGCGACCTCCTGCTGTCCAGCGTGAACAAGTCCGAGATTGACCAGCGACTGATGTGGCCCCTACAGGCTGAGTTGTCGCTTGAATACCTGCGCCTGATCTTTCGGTTGCTGGTGTTAGCGTTTCGCCAGGCGGCACGTCTCGGCCTGATCGAAACGAACCCCATGAATGCGATCCGGTTCAGCGACTTCTCCAAAACAAAAATCAAGCCCAAGGCGGCGCGCCTGCGTGACGTCCAGGTGGAGGAGGTGCTGAGCGGTCTGGCGACCAGGTTCAGCTCGGCCCCGGCTGATGCAATGTTGGCGTTGATGATGCTGTGCCATGGCTCACGTGCCGGCGAAACGCGGATGGCTGAGTGGTCGGACTTCAGTTTCGAAGAGCGCCAGTGGCATATCCCGGCTGAGCACACGAAGACTCGGTGTCAGTTGACCCTTCCGCTTACTGCCCAGGTTTGCGCCTTGTTGAAGAGATATCACGCAGCTCAGGCGGCCACGGGTTACCAGGGCAAGTACCTATTCCCGTCCCGTGGCGGCAAGCCACTGACCGACAGCCAGGCATGCGCCGTGTTTACCCGCTTGGCAGGAGGCGAGTGGACAAGCCATGACCTTCGCAAGGTTGCCAGAACGGGCTGGGTGGATCTGGGGGTGGACTTCCTCATTGGCGAGCTGCTGTTGAACCACGCGATGGGGCACAACGTGCAGGCATACATCCACACGTGGGTAGAGGCAGGCAAGCGAGAGGCGCTGGAGAAGTGGCACGAATGGTTAGACGCGCGCGGGTTTGCTGTGATCCACACCATTGCAGAGCCATTACGCGAAGTTTCCCATATTCCGGTAGAGGCCACGGATTGCGTGACCTCTAGCCAGATCAACGACAAACCATAGGCGAGGTTTAAAAATGATGATTTTGCTCGATAAGGCATCCGGCCTCGCCGTGAATCCCGCCGAAGTCAGCTCGATGCGGTACGAGAATTGGAATGGCGGCAAGTACCTTGTGTTGACCATGCAGACCGGCAAGGAGCTTTCGGTGGAGCATTGGCCTCATGGCGATGGCCCAAACGTCTACCGTCTGCACGAGCAACTGCTGGAGGCCAAATGAAGAAGTCCCACGGCCCAGCATTCCGCGCCGCCCAGCTCGACCTGGCCAAGTGCCCGATATGCGGCGGCAGGGCGGTGATCAAGGGTGTTTTCCATGAATTGGCCTGCGTGCAGTGCAACGCCTCGGGCTGGATCACCGCCGAAACCGGCGAGGCGCTGCCGCTGGAGGTGCTGGTGACGCAGCTGAGCATTCGTCTCCAGGCCGCTGAGCACCAGATCGCGCAATTCAACTGCTTCAAGCCTACCGGTGCTGAAGCGCGGTACAACGAGAACAACCGCCGCGGCGCCGGCGGCACCAACTACACGGGGGATTGAGCATGGCCATCAAATTTACCGAAGATCAGGCTCGAGTTACCGATCAAGAAGTGGTGGTGGTTGGGCTTCTGGCAGAGGCCTGGAATGAGTTTCTGAAGTTGCCGATAGAGCATCCAATGGAGCAGCGCGAGTTCTGCACGGCGATTCATTCCTGCCAAGACAAGATATTGGCTCGCGGTGGTCGTCGCGCCATCAATGCACAAGCAGGGGATTGATCCATGGCTATGTACAACGACGTGATGGGTACCCTGGTGCGGGTGCTGGCAGCGGACAACATCGACAACAGCACCAAGCAGTCCTGGCAGAAGCTGATCGACGCCGACCTTCGGCAGGGTGGCACCGGCAGCACATTGTCAGTGCGCGACAAGTTTGATTACGACTGCTGCCTGTACGCTCTGCTGCACCGCCAGCTTGAGCCGGCTCAGTGGGATGTGCTGGTGGCCAAGTACTCGACGCACAAGGCCAATAAGGTCGCTGCCATCGGTAGGCTGGTTGCCCGCATGGTTTCGCCGGCGCCGCAGCTGTTCATCTATAAGGCACTGACGGCCTGGGCCATACCGAAGCTGAAGGGCGTTCAGGTCGGTAAGCGCTCCACCGACATGATCGTGCTTCCTGCTGAGTTCTACGACATGAACACTTGGGACTTGGAGGGATCCCCGGAGCGCACGCGCCGTAACTGGAGAGGCGGAATCCACAAGCGTTTGGAGAAACTCGAAGAGCAGGCCGTGATCCACGCCACCGAGATATTCGACAGCGAGCAAATCTTTGTAGATGCCGCTTGACCAGTTGGCCGACTGGCCGTAAATTAACCCCATCATGTCGATCTTGCGCGTTATGAGCGGCGACACATATAGAAGCCCAATCATTGAGTTGGGCTTTTTTGTGTCTGAATCGTCGTAATTTTAGGCGTCAGCGCTCTGGGCTTTTTGTGTGTGGCTATCTGCCATAGAATCCACACATCACAAAGGAGTGTTCTGATGGGCAAGACGATTCTAAAAGTGCTGTGTGGAGTTGTTGCGATTTCCTGCTTCTTCGCGGCGATGGGCGCATTTTCTGAAAATGCTTTCGCTGGCGTATTCATGTTGGTTGGCTCGTTGCTTCTGTTTCCACTCACTTGGATTTTCGCGAGGAAAGCAACTGCGCGAAACTTGCCTGTTTGGGGTTTTGTTGTAGCTGGGTTTGTTTTTGCATCTATCGGCAGTACGGCCATTACTGGCACTGATGAAAAAAAAGCCAAAGAGCAAGGTTTTACAGGTTTGACGGAGTACCGTGCCGCTAAATCTCTCGGACTGGATGCTGCCGGCTATGCGAAGCATCAGTTGGATGTTGCGGCTGCTGAAAAGAAAAAGCAGGAAGAAGTGCAGCTCGCAGAAGCCCGAGCCAAGGAAGAAGAGCTAAGAAAACAGGCTGGCTGCAAAGCAGATCTCCAGTGTTGGGCAGAAAAAAACGAAATTGACGCCATAATCGCTTGCAAGCCGGTCATTCAAAAAATGGCAAAGTACGATTACGAATGGACAGACGGCATAACTTCCCCGATTTTCTCCAAGCTTGCATGGGGGGACAAGAAAAAGGCGTCCATTACCTATTACGGTGACGAGATCAAAATGCAAAATGGTTTCGGTAACTTCCTTCGTCATCGATATGCTTGCCAATATGACACCTCCCGGAAAGCGGTTCTTGATGTGACGTTGGAAGCAGGCCGAATCTAGCCTGCCTGAAGTCGGAGCCTGTTGAGTTCCGCCCTCGGGCGAGAAGTTGTTTTTTGCAGTTCACAAAGCCTCGGCATTCGCCGGGGTTTTTCTTTTTCGGCCCCACCACGCCCATCGCGCTGAGCTGGGAGTGCTGCTGGAGCCGGATCTATTCACTTCCCGAAAGGGAGGAACCTGAGATGTCGAACATGCCAGACAAGCCAGACACCTGGGCGATTGCGCTTGCGTGGTTAAGCCAGCATTCGCCAATCCTCTATGCGGCTGCGCTGTCCTGTGCGATGGCTGTACTTCGCATCACCTACGGAGGCGGCACGCGCCGCCAGATGCTTGTAGAGGGTGCGATCTGTGGCGGTCTAACGCTGACTATTATCAGCGGTCTGGACTTCTTCGGCCTGCCTCAGAGCATGGCCACCTTCGCGGGTGGTTGGGTTGGCTTCCTGGGCGTGGAGAAGATCCGCTCGATTGCCGATAGGGTCACGGACTTCAAGCTGCCAAGCCGTAAGGCGGACTGATTGCCTGCATCGGGCAGTCAGAGAAAGTAGTCAGCCGTGGGGAACGCAGATGTTCCAGATCAATGCTCGAACCAATATCGAGGAGCTTTCTAAGGCACTGCGAACGGTTGGTGAAAAACAACTGCCATTCGCCCTTGCGCTGATGGCGACCCGCCTGGCTGTGCTGGTGAAGAAAGGTGAGTTGTCGGTATTGAAGGCGCGCATTGATCGGCCCACAACAACGACCCTGAATAGCCTTTATGTGAAACCCGCCACGAAGGGTAAGCCGGAAGCCCGCACGTTCTTCAAGGACGCGTGGACATCTGGTGTTCCCGCTGACACATACCTGCAGCAGGCAGTGAAGGGTGGTCGCCGGCCTCATAAGCGTTTCGAGAAAGCACTGATCGCTAAAGGGATCATGAAGCCAGGGCAGTACGCACTGCCGGCGGCATCAGCGCTCAATCAGTTCGGTAACGTTCCTCGCGGCACGATCATGAAGATCCTGTCGGGCCTTGGTGCGGCAGAGACTGTCAGTGGTGTGCAGGCCAATGCCACGGGCAGCAAGCGAAGTAAGCGCAAGGGCAATGCCCAAAAGTATTTCGCCGGCGAAGTCGACGGTACCCAGGGTGTATGGGAGCGGAAGAAGACGGCGTGGGGCGATGCAGTCAGACCGGTGTTCATCTTCAGTGATGGTGAGCCTGGCTACCAAGTCATCCTTCCGTTCTTCAAGATCGCCGACAACATCGTGAAGGCGAACCGTGTGCGCGAGTTCCAGAGCGCGATGGACGCGGCGCTCGCCACCAAACGATAGTGGTTCTCGAATGCGGTAGGAGGATAGCACCAAGCTGGTGCGTACCCCCCCCCTTTGGGTCCTTCCCCGGCCCCCAGCCCCATGCGGGTAATTCGGGCCCCGCGCGCCAAATATGTATGACCTTTTTCCCACGGTTGGTTGTTGTTTAATCATGGCCAAAAACGAAACAACCAAACAGCGCGGGTGGTTGAACAAATCCGAGATGGCGTCGAGCCTCGGGATTTCCCCGCAAGCCTTTGACAAATGGGGAGTTGCGCCTGTCGCACGCATCGGTCGAGAGGCGTTCTACACCGTGCAGAACGTGGTGGAAAACCGCGTTGAACATGCGCAGCGGAAACAACAACCGGCGGGGGATGGAACCGAAGGTCTCGATCCGCTGATCGAATACAAGCTGCTCGAAGAGCGCCGCGGCCTCACTGCCGCTCAGCGCATTGCCCAGGAGAAGAAGAACCTGGTGCTGGACAAGCAGCTCGTCCCCGTTCCATTCGCCACATTTGCCCTGGCAAAAATCGCCGCTCAGATCGGCTCGAAACTGGACACCGTCGGCAAGACCGTCACTCGACGCCACCCGGAGGTTGACCCTCGCATCATCGAGTCGGTCGAGCGGGAGATTGCGCTTGCTCGAAATATTGCCGCCAGCTTTGGCGAGCAACTTCCGGAATTATTAGATGAGTACGCTGAGTCCGTGGCTGAATGATCTGCGCAAGTCGATCAAGCTAGGACTCCAGGCGCTCTACAAAGAACCACCGCAAACCGCCGTCGAGTGGGCGGACAAGAATTTTTACATGTCGGCTGAGTCCTCCTACAACGAGGGCAAGTGGACGACCGAGCCGTTCCAGGTTGCGATCCTGAACAGCATGGGCAATGACCTGATCAACGTCGTCAACTTCATCAAGTCGGCGCGGATCGGTTACACCAAGTTGTTGATGGCGAACATCGGCTACAAGATTCAGCACAAGCGCCGCAACGTGATGATGTGGAGTCCGACGGACCCAGACGCCGAGGACATCAGCAAGAGCCACGTTAACGGCATGATCCGTGACGTGCCGGCGGTGGGCGACCTGGCCCCATGGTTCGGGCGCAAGCACAGCGATAACACACTCGACCAGAAGATATTCGCCAACCGCCGCACGCTCTGGATCCGCGGCGGCAAGGCTTCGCGCAACTACCGCGAGAAGTCAGCCGACGAGGTGATCTACGACGAGTTGTCCAACTTCGACGAGAGCGTCGAAGGTGAGGGCTCGCCGATCACCCTGGGTGACAAGCGCCTCAATGGTGCGATCTACCCTAAGTCGATTCGTGGCTCAACGCCAAAGCGTGTCGGCTCCTGCCAGATCACCAAGGCGGTCGAGGAGTCTCCATACCTGCTGAAGTTTCACATCGACTGCCCGCACTGCCACCAAGAGCAGACGCTCAAGTGGGGCGGCAAGGATTGCGAATTCGGCCTGAAGTGGGAAAAGAACGCACTCGGCGAGGCGGAAAAAGCTTGGTACTTGTGCGAGCACGCAGCCTGCGTAATCTGGCACAACGAGATGGTCGAGGCGTCGAAGACCGGTCGCTGGATCTGCGAGCACACCGGCATCTGGACCCGTGACGGAATGGACTGGTTTGGGGTTGACGGCGAAATTATGCGCACCCCGCGTTCTGTCAGCTTCAGCATCTGGGCGATTTACAGCACCTGGAGTACCTGGCTCAGCCTTGCGGAAGAGTGGCTGAAGGTGAAAGGCGATGTCTCAAAGCTGATCACCTTCATGAACACCACGCGCGGCGAAACGTGGGACGACGACCAGGGCGAGAAGCTCGACTCCGAAGTTCTGTACGGGCGCCGCGAAGTCTATCCGCAGGTTCCGGCCCTTGGGCTTGTTCTTGTTGGTGGCATCGATACCCAGGACGACCGTTTCGAGGGGCGTGTCTGGGCGTTCGGCCCAGGCGAGGAGGCATGGCTGGTCCATCGTTTCATTCTGATGGGCGATCCGGCCAGCGAAGAGCTTCGCCGC
Source organism: Pseudomonas sp. MPB23 (assembly GCF_046605395.1). Classification (NCBI taxonomy): domain Bacteria; kingdom Pseudomonadati; phylum Pseudomonadota; class Gammaproteobacteria; order Pseudomonadales; family Pseudomonadaceae; genus Pseudomonas; species Pseudomonas sp. MPB23. Next base: position 3,149,022 of record NZ_CP176771.1, read on the forward strand.
AAGGTGGGGCTCGAGTTGCACCGACAATTCACCCGGGTTGACGGCACGGTCATGAAGGTTGAGCGCTGGACGTGGGACGCCGGCGGCCACTATGCCGACGAGGTGTACGCCGAAAGCCGTAAGCATGGCGTGCACTGGGTCGTGCCAATCCGTGGTGCGACCATCTACGGCAAGCCGATCGCGAACTTCCCTCGCACGAAGAACAAGGTGCACAAGGTCTTCCTCACCGAGGTGGGCACCGACAACGCCAAAGAGTTGCTGTACAGCCGCATGGTGCTTCCTGTCGATACGGCTGCCTCACAGGCAGGCGTGTCTCAGCCAGGCGTTGTTCACCTTCCGGCAAATGACACGATCTGCGATGAGTCGGAGGTCAAGCAACTCACCTCAGAAAAGAAAAAGGCAGCCATATCCAAAGGCAAGCGCGTGATGCGCTGGGACAGCGGTGGCCGACGAAACGAAGCCCTTGACTGCTTCGTTTACGCGCTCGCCGCCCTGCGCATCTGCCAGCAACGGTTCGGGCTTGATCTCGATCTTCTGGTTGCTGCTGTCACTGGCGGCAATGAACCAGACACGGAAGAGCGGCCGCGGAAGAAATCCACATTCTGGTAGCGAGACTTATGGCTTTCACAATCGAGCAGTACCAGGCCTTGCAGGCGGCCATCGCCGAAGGCGCGCTGTCCGTCCGCTACGCCGACAAAAGCGTTACCTACAGGTCACTCGACGAGATGATCCGGATCCTCAAGCTGATGGCAACCGAGCTGGGGCTGAATGCATGTAACGACGGCGGTCGCCGTTATACCTCGTTTTCGAAAGGACACTGCCCATGAGCATGCTCGACAGCCTGTTTCCTGGGTACGCCGCTAAAAGATCAGATGCGCGCCTTAAAAAGCTCCGCACTGAAATGACCATGGACGTGATCAAGCGTCGCTTCGAGGGGGCGGCGAGCGGCCGGAGGAATGATGGATGGCGTACCAGCGGAACTGACGCCAACGCCGAGAATGCGCCGGCGTTGGCCAAGCTTCGTAACCGCGCGCGGGACCAGCGCCGGAACAACCCTTTTGCCGAGCGCGCTATCACCGGTATTGCCGATAACGTGGTCGGGGCGGGGATAGTTCCGCTGCCGTTGGCCAAGCGTGATCGAGACGGCGTGAAGCTGATGGACCTTTGGCAGGCGTGGGCAGAGACAACCGCCTGCGATGCTGATGGGCTGGAGGATTTCTACGGCCTGCAGCACATGATCATGGAGGCAGTCGCCGAAAGTGGCGAGTGCTTGATTCGCCGCCGGCGCCGGTTCAGCTCCGATGGTCTGCCGGTTCCGGTCCAGCTTCAGGTAATCGAGGCCGACTTTCTCGACGAGTCGAAGGCCGCCATAGTTGGGCTCAACCGCATTATTCAAGGGATCGAGTTCGACGCACTTGGTAAGCGAGTCGCCTATTGGTTGTTTGATGAACACCCCGGCGCAAACGTTGCTTGGGGTTCGCTCCAATCTCGTCGGGTCCCTGCGGAAGACGTGATTCATGTGTTCTTCCGGAAGAGACCCGGGCAGGCACGAGGCTACACCTGGCTGGCGCCGGTAATTCAGCGCATGCGCAACTTTGATGAAATGGAAGATGCGGTGATGGAGCAGGCAAAGATAGCCGCCTGCTTCGCTGGATTCATAACCAAAGACCCAGACAACAGCCCTCATGGCACCACGAAACGCCCGCCACTGATTGACCGCATGGAGCCTGGAATGCTTCAGGAACTGTCGACGGGGGAGGAGGTGAGTTTCGGTACACCGCCGACCTTCAACGGCTATGCGCCTTATTCATTGCAGGCACTTCACGCAATTGCTGTGGGTCTTGGCGTTCCGTATGAGCTGCTCACCGGTGACCTAAAGGGCGTCAACTTCTCCAGCGGTCGAATGGGGTGGTTGAACTTCGCGCGGCGGGTCGACGTTTGGCAGTGGCGCATGTTGATCCCTCAGCTGTGCGATCAGGTTTGGCGCTGGTTTATGGAAGCGCAGGTGCTTCTCCCTGGTGGAGTAACCGAAGACGTGAAGGCCTATTGGGTTCCGCCTCGCCGCGACATGGTCGACCCGAAGGCGGAAACAGAGAACGTCATCACTCGCGTGCGCAACGGCCTGACTACCTGGCCCGACGCACTCCGCGAACTTGGCATCACTGACCCTAAGCGTCACGCCGAACAAATCAAGAAAGCAAACGACATGATCGACGAGTACGGGCTGGTGCTGGACTGCGACCCGCGCCGAGTAGCGGCCGCAGGTTCGCCGAGTCAGCCACCATCAAACGAAGAGAAACCAGACGATGCCAACTCCGAATCAGGTGATGACACGCAAGACACATGAGACGCCGATGCTCAGCCTGCGTGCTGCCGTGCGTCCTGGCTCGGTCGATATTGACGCGCGAACCGTCGAGCTGACCTGGACGACCGGCGCTAAAGGCCGGCGCTGGTCATGGGATGTCGGCAGCTACATGGAAGAGCTTGATGTCAGCGAAGGTGCGGTTCGCCTTGATCGGCTCAACAACGGCGCGCCACTGCTCGATACGCACAACCAGTATCAGCTGAGTGCGGTACTCGCAGTGGTAGAGCGAGCCTGGCTCGATGGTGGCGAAGGTCATGCTTTGGTCCGGTTCAGCAAGCGTGAAGACGCTGACGTGGTCTTCAAGGACGTTGTTGACGGCATCCTTCGAAACATCAGCGTCGGCTATGCGGTGCACCGGTACGAAGTTGTGGAGGAGGAAGACGACAAGCTCCCCACTTACCGCGCTGTCGATTGGGAGCCTTTGGAGCTGTCTCTCGTCCCGATCGGTTTCGATGACGGCGCAAAAGTGCGCAGCGCCAAAACCCCGGCCGAGTACGAAGGCCAACGATTCCACACAATTTTTGAAGTTCGGTCGGCAGTTGAGCCGATCGTAGAACCGGCCGCCGTGCCTATTATCCAAGAGGAAGTTGCAATGACCGAAGAAGAGAAGCGCGCGGCCGACGAGAAGCTTCGCCGTGAATCGGCTGAAGAAGAGCGTAAGCGCAGCCTGACGATTCGCACCATGGCCCGCAAGGTTGGTCTCGATGACGAAGCCGTCGTCGAAGACTTGATCGCCCGCGGGGTTTCCGTGAGCGATGCGAGCGCCGCGCTGATCGATGCCGTGGCCGAGCGCCAGAATAAAGATCAGCCAAACACCCGCAACAGCCAGCCTACGAACGTGAATGGCGGCCAAGATGTCACCGTCCTGAACGCCAAACGTTCTGCCATGCAGAACGCGTTGCTGCACCGCTGCGATGCCACCGTCAAGCTGGAAGACGCTGGTCGTGAGTTCCGTGGCATGCGCCTGGTGGACATGGCTCGTGAGTTCGTCGAGATGGCTGGCGGTAACGCGCGGGGCATGACGCCGCAGGAACTGGCCCGCGCAGCATTGGGCTGTGATCGCCAAGCAGTGCGCGCCGCAGGCATGCACAGCACCAGCGACTTCCCGCTGCTGCTCGGCAGCACTGTGAACCGCACACTGCGTGATGCGTACACCAACGCCCCTCAAACCTGGCGCCCGCTGGGCCGTCCGACCACTGTGCCAGACTTCCGCGCTGTAACTCGCGCAGCCCTTGGCGACATTGCGGCGCTCGAGCAGGTCAAGGAACACGGCGAATACAAGTACGGCACGCTGTCCGAAGACGGTGCCCCGATCAAAGTCGCCAAGTTCGGCAAGATCATCGCCATCACGTGGGAAACCATCGTGAACGATGACCTGGGTGCGCTGACCCGCATCCCGGCAGCACTCGGTAATGCTGCTGCGGCGACCGAGTCCAACGTGGTCTGGGCCCTGCTGCTGGGCAACCCTACCTTTACCGACGGTGTTCCGTTCTACGACGCGGGCCACGCCAACCTCGCGGCCAGCGGCGGGGCAATCAATACCACAACCTTGGCGGCTGCCCGCGCAGCGATGCGTAAGCAGAAGAGCAAGGCAGGCGAGTTCCTCAACCTGGCTCCTGAGTACCTGGTGGTCGGCCCGGACAAAGAGCTGGAGGCTTACCAGTTCACCAGCTCCAACTACGTTCCAGCGAAGAACGCCGACATCAACGATGTGCGCAACGCCTCGCTGACTGTAATCGTCGATGCCCGTATCACCGGCAACCAGTGGTACCTGTTCGCTGCACCTGGTTCCATCGACACCTTTGAATACGCCTACCTCGAAGGTGAGCAGGGTGTGTTCACCGAAACCCGCGAGGGCTTCGAAGTCGACGGCATGGAAATCAAAGCCCGCCTGGTGTTCGGCGCAGCCTGGATCGATTACCGCGGCGCTTACAAGAACCCGGGCGCGTAAGCCTGCTGTTCGATCCAAACCCAAAAGGGCGCCGTGTGGCGCCCTTTTTGTTTTTCAGTTCTTGTCTCTAAAGGGGACCTAGCATGAAGACTTTCATCCAGCGCGGCGACTGCCTGACTGTTCCAGCACCAGCCGGCGGCACTGTTTCGGGCGAGATCTACAAAGTCGGTTCGATTGTCGGCGTGGCGGCTACTACCGAAGCAGCTGCTGCACCAGTGGTGCTCAAGCTCGACGGCGTGTTCGGCCTGAACAAAATCAGCGCCCAAGCATGGGCAATCGGTGACCCGATCTACATGAACACCACCAGCCGTGCCCTGACGAACGTGTCGGCCACCGGCCTGGTGTTGGTGGGTGTGGCGACTGAGGTTGCCGCTAACCCATCTGCCACCGGCGCCTGCCGCCTGAACGGCGTATCCGCGCCGTCGGCGGTGGCGTAAATGGGCTGGGCCTCAATGGCCCAGCGCATGCTCGGCGTTTCGATCCGCACCTTCAGTGAGCCGACAGCAGCGCTCGATCCATTGGGCGCTGTGTACTGGCTGACCGATGGTGTTGCGCCTGGTGTGCCGCTGGCGCAGGCCGTGTTCGATAGCGCCCACGTTACCGTCGATCCTGAGACCGGCGCGCCGGTGTCCTCGAACAACCCCATCCTCGGGGTTCGGGTCATTGACTTGCCAAATGATCCCACGAACCGGGATCGCGTGCAGGCGCGGGGCGTTTTGTACAAAATCCATGACGTGCAGGCGGACGGCGTGGCGGGCGTGACGCTGTTCCTTCGCAAGGTTTGAATATGGCTCACCCACGAGAACTGATCCGCAAGCAGGCCGTTGCGGTGCTTCTTGGTGCCACGAATGCGGGGGGCAGCGTCTATGCCAGCCGCGTGGCGCCGCTCATTTCCAACGGCTGGCAGAGTGAGTTGCCGGCGATCATCGTATACACGATGGATGAATCGGCGGAGATCTTTAACCAGGCGCCCAGGGAATACAGGAGGCGCGTCGAACTGGTGGTGGAAATACACGCCGAAGGCAACGAGGCGCTGGACGATACGCTCGATACGCTGGCTCGCCAGGTAGAGCGTCTCCTACTCATGGACGACACGCTCGGCGATACGGTGAATGACCTGCAGTACGTGCGATCGCGCATGGTTCTGTTGGATCAGTCGGAGCACCTGACGGGCGCGTGCCGTCTCACCTTCGATGCTGAATATTTTGATCGCCACCCTGACGACCTGTTCAACGAAACCCTGCCTGACCTGAAGTCGGTTAAGACCGAATACAGCCTGGGCAACGCGCAGCCGAATCCGGCTGATCGCGCAATAACCATCATCGAGGACCTGAACCCATGACCACGCGCGTGCTCGTGAAGCCGGCCGAGGGCCGCCTGGTGCGTCACCCCGACACCTATGAGCAGATAAAGCCAGAAGGCTTGACTGTGGAACTCAACAGTTACTGGGTCCGCAAGGAAAAGGCCGGTGACATCGTCATCAAAGAGGCTGCAGTGCCGGCCGAAACCAAGGGTGAAAAACAATGACCGTCGGAATGGATACGATTCCTGGTGCCAGCGCGCTTCGTAAGCCTGGTGTCTACAGCGAGATCGACAACAGCAAGGCCGTTCGCGGCCCTCAGCCAGTCAGCTACCGCCGGCTGCTGATTGGTCAGAAGCTGGCCAGCGGCGCTGCCGCTGCCAATACCCTGATCCGCATCACCAGCCAAGCCCAAGCGGACGCTCAGTTCGGGAAGGGCTCGATGCTGGCGGGCATGGTTCGCGCCGCGATGGCGATCGATACCTACACCGAGCTGCAGGTTCTCCCGGTTGTCGACAATGCCGCAGGGGTAGCTGCTGCTGCCACGCTAGCGTTCACTGGCCCTGCCACCGCATCAGGCACCATTGAGTTGATGATCGCCGGGCGTCGCGTCTCTGTCGGCGTGATCAGCGCCGACACCGCCACCGTGATCGCGGCATCTGTAGTCGCCGCTATCACCGCCGCGGATGACATGCCCGTAACGGCCACGGCGGCTACGGGCACCGTCACGCTGACCAGCCGCCACAAAGGCGAGGCCGGCAACAGCCTGAACGCCCGCGTGAACTACTACACCGGCCAGGTACTGCCTTCCGGTGTCGCGGTCACCATCAGCGCTTTCACCGGTGGCTCTGGAAACCCAGAACTGGGTTCGGCGTTGGCGGCTCTGGGTGATGAGTGGTTCCAGGTATGGGGGCTGGCATATACCGACGCAGCCACCCTGGCGACGGTGAAGACTGAACTGAACAGCCGCTTTGCCTGGGATCGAGAAATCGAGGCCCACGCTTTTACCGCAGCGCGCGGCACTCAGGGCTCCCTCGGAACCCTTGGCGACAGCCACAACAGTCAGCACCTGGTCATCATGATGGCCAACGACGAGCCGATGCCGACCTACGAGAAGGCCGCCGAGACCATGGCGATCGCTGCTCTCTACGCCGCCATCGACCCGGCCCGGCCAATCCAGAATCTTCAGTACGCCTGGTGCCTGGCGCCTGCCACGGCGGACAAGCTCACCAACCAGGAACGGAACCTGTTGTTGTTCGACGGTATCGCGACCAGCAAGGTCAACAACGACGGCACCATGGTTGTTGAGCGCCTGATCACCACCTACAAAACCAACACCGCCGGCGGCACTGACATCAGCTACCTGGACAGCGAAACGCTGTTCACCCTGATGTACATCCGCCACGACTGGCGCGACTACATCCTGCGCAAGTACCCGCGGCACAAGCTTGCCAACGATGGCACGCGCTACGGCGTCGGGCAGCCAGTGGTAACGCCGGTGGTGATGAAGGCCGAGGCGGTCTCGAAGTTCCGTGAGTGGGAGCGTCTGGGTCTGGTGGAGAACATGGAAGACTTCAAGGCCAACCTGATCGCCGAGCGTAACGAGAGCGACCCAAATCGCCTGGATCTGCTGATCCCGCCTGACCTGGTCAACCAGCTGCGAATCGTCGCCAACAAAATTCAGTTCCGCCTGTAACGGCGATTGCCAGGAGAAAGAACATGGCAGGAAAAAACCGTATTGGCGGACTCATCGCCTTGAAAGTCAACGGCGACATTTACTTCGCCAAGGGCGCTTTCACTTACAACCTCGGCAAGCCCAAGCGCGAAGGCGTGGTGGGCTCCGACGTTGTCCACGGCTACAAGGAAACCCCTCAGATTCCATTTATTGAGGGTGAGATCACCGATCGCAACGAGCTGAGCCTTGAAGATCTGGTCACGCTCGATGACGCAACCATCACGCTGGAACTCGCCAACGGCAAGGTCATCACCCTGAGTGAGGCCTGGTACGCAGGTGAGGGCACCGGCAACACCGAAGAAGGCAACATCGCTTGCCGCTTCGAAGGCATCTCTGCCGAGGAAATCTCGTAATGGCAAAGGAAAAAACGATTCAACTCGCCGAGCAAATCACGTTCGGCAAGGACACGTTCACTGAGCTGACCGTGACCCGCAAGCTGAAATACCTGCGTGGGCATGCTTTGCGTATTACCTCCGACGGCAAGGGCAACGGCGGCGCGGACATGGACTTCGCCACGCTGATTGACCTCGGCGCCAAGATGGTTGGCCATCCTCCTGCATTGCTCGACGAGCTGAGCGAGGACGATCAAGCCGCCGTCATCGGCGAGGCCCGGGATTTTTTGCTGAAGCACCTCGGGGGTGGGAAGGAGGCGTAACCGTCGTTGTCAAAGTTATGAGCGTTCAGCCGTCGGAAGTCATGGAGATGGATTTCGACGAACTGAACTGGTGGCTTGAGCGCACCGAGGAGTGGGTTGGATGGCAGACAAAGGATACTCCCTAAACGTCATCATCGCCGCCGTGGACAAGATCACGGCGCCGCTGCGTGGGATTTTCGGCAAGGTCAAAGCGGCGAGTGCCGGAATTGTAGGTGCGCTTGACCGAACTGGCTTGCCGATCTTCGCTAACAGCCTGAAGAACGTCGGCGGTGCGATTGGTGGCGTGGGTAGCGCGGTTGCTTCAAGCACACGGAAGCTACTGGGGCTAGGGGCCACGCTGGGCATCACAGGCGCTGCGCTGAACATGTTTTTCCAGGGCTTCGCTGATGCGACCGGCGCTATTGGTGACACTGCCGAGCGCACTGGCATCAGTCGTGAGCGATTCCAGGAACTGAGCTTTGCAGCGAAGCTCACAGGTTCGTCCGCCGAGACCCTGGGCGGCGCCTTGCAGAAGATGCAAATCAATGTCGGCGCCGCGACGGCGGGATCGAAAGAGCTCTCTCAAATGTTCAAAGGTCTGGGCATCAACATCAAGGATTCGTCCGGGAAGTTGAAAAGCTCCGATGCTTTGTTCGACACCTTCGTTGATCGAATCTCGAAGATCAAAGACCCATCGCTGCAGGCTCAGGCGGCCGTGAAGATCTTCGGCAAGAGTGCCACCGAGCTACTCCCGCTGATCCGCGGGGGGAGCGAAGGTTTAAGTAAAATGTCTGCCGAGGCCCAACGCTTGGGCATTGTCATTTCGGATAGTGCTGTTCGTGAGGGAGAGGACTTCGGCGACACGCTCGACACGATTCACGCAGCGCTCAGTGGCGTTGGCAACACTATCGGCAGCGCTCTGGTTCCTCAACTGAACAAGCTCGGAACCCAACTGATAGAAACCATCGTGAAGTATCGGCCGCAGATCGAGGCTTTTGCGAAGTCATTCGCCGATAATTTGCCAGCCAATATTGAGAAGGTGAAAAACTTTCTCGTTGATCTAAAGGATGAGTTCGAGCCAATTGCCGAAAAGATCAAGATGCTTTCCGAGAGGTTCGGTGGCGCCAAGGTCGCCCTTGCCGCAGTTGCAGCGATTATCTTTGGCCCTCTTATCGGCGCGCTTGCAACCCTGAGCGTTGCATTGGTTAAGGTCGGCATCGCACTGCTGACAACGCCTGTTGGGTGGTTCCTGGTTGCTATTGCTGCGATTGCTGGAGCTGCTTATTTGATCTACAAAAACTGGGACAAAATCGTCGGGTTCTTTGAAGAGAAGTGGGCGGGCGTCAAGGCGGCGTTCAGTGACGGAATAATCAATGGTATCTGGAAGCTGTGGAAGGAATACAACCCAGTCACCTTGATGATGGAAGGCTTCAACGGCCTGATCAAGTACCTGACAGGTTGGGACCTGGGCGCAATCCTCGGCAGCAAGATCACCGAGGCAGTTGCCGCCATCAAGAACGGCTTACCCGATTGGGCTAAGAAGTTGCTTGGCATTGATGGTGCCGGGGTCAGCGGCGGCGCTGAGGGTGGCTCGCCGTCGGCTGCCACCGGTGGTGCTGATACTGACTTGGGCCGGCGCGCTGCGCAGATCGGCCGGGACGCTGTTCAGCAGTTGGCCCCGCCGGAGCAAGCAGTAAGGGTGCAGGTCGACCTGAACAATGTCCCAGCAGGGTCCAAGGTGAAAACCGAGGGCAGCCAGGGAGCGACATTCGATACCGACATCGGTTACTCGATGATGGCCCCGTAACCGGAGTTCCCTATGGCTTGGCGAGACAACTACCGCGCCGCGACCTTTCGCGGCGTGGGCTTTTTTGTGGCTACGGCAGACAGCAGTCACGGTCGGCGCCAGGCAGTACACGAGGCGGCCCAGCGCGATATTCCCTATACCGAAGACCTGGGCCGAAAGTCTCGTGAATTCAGTATCACCGGCTACCTGCTGGGAAAGGAATACGATGTCGCCCGTGAAGAGCTGATCAAGGTCTGCGAACAAGCGGGCCCTGGTGTGTTGGTTCACCCGTACCGGGGTGAGCTGACTGTCGTCTGCCGGGGGCTCACCGTCAGCGAGTCGTCGGACGAGGGGGGTAAATGCACGCTCTCGATGACTTTCCTCGAGGCCGGCGAGGCGTCTTACCCGTCTGCCAAGGTCGACAGCGTCAATGCGATCAGCGCAAAGGCGGGCGAGGTCACCGAGGCCAGCAAGGAAAACTTCGTTGCCGACTTCCTCACCAAGGGTTACCCGTCGTTCGTAGCCGAGGCGGCCACTACGCAGATAAAAGGGTTGAGCGATTTTTTGAGCTCGCCTGAGTTCATCGTTTCAAGCGACATACAGGCAGTATCCGACTACTACGACAAGGTCAAAGGCATCGGCTCTGATGCGTTCAATCTGATCCAGGCGCCGTTCGAGTTCGCTGGCCAGGTCGTTGACGCGATCAGCAGCATCCGGTCAGCCTTCGGTAGCAGCGCGTTCGGAATGCTGATGAGTCTTTACAGCCAGTATTTCCCAGGCTCCGACGATACATCCTCTTCTGCTACGCCGAGCCGTCAGCAGGTCGTGAGGAATACCAGCGCCGTTTCCGCGCTCGTTCGTCAGGCCGCAATTTCTGAGGCAGCTGTCGCCGCAGTGGTCACGCAGGCAACCGAGGATGTTTCCAACGGCGGCACAAAAACAACCTCCGAACCGACCAAATACGATAGCTACGAGGCGGCCATTGCGGTGCGCACTGAGCTTTCCGACAGGTTGGATGAAGAGAGCGAGTTGACCAGTAACGACCTGGTTTATGTCGCGGTTACCGATTTAAGGACGGCCGTGGTTCAGGCCGTTCCGGATCCCGAGCAGGACTTGCCCAGGCTCTCGAAGTTCTCACCGAGACAGACGCTGCCATCTCTGGTTGTTGCATACCAGCTCTATGGCGATGCCGGTAGAGCGGAAGAAATCGTGTTGCGCAATGACCCCCGTCGCCCAGGCTTTCTGATTGGCGGCCAACAGCTTGAGGTTCTCGCAAATGGATGACCTTGAGCTGTTGGTCAACGGCATGAATTACGCGGGATGGACCCAGGTTGGAGTAACGCGCGCTGTTGATGCTTCCTCTGGCGCGTTCACTGTGACCCTGACGGAGCGCTGGGAAGGGCAGGAGGGCAGGGGGGCTCAGGTCGAGCCCTGGCCCATTCTCCCTGGCGATAAGTGTGAGGTCCGTCTCGGCGGGATAACGATGGTGGTCGGCTATGTCGACATCTTCAAGCCTTCGTTCAGTGCGAATGACCACACCATCAATATTCAAGGCCGTGACCGGACATCGGACCTGATCGACTGTAGTGCCGTGCACACGCCGGACGAGTGGAAGAACATCGATCTATTGCGCTTCGCTCAGGTCCTGGCTCAACCATTCGGCGTCGGCGTTTCGGCGGATGTCCCAGTGGGCACTCCATTCACGATATGCAAACTGCAGCAGGGCGAAACAGCGTTCGAAGCAATTGAGCGTTACGCCAAGCAAAGACGCCTATTGCTGACGACGGATGGTGCCGGCGGCCTATTAATCACCCGGGCGGGTAACAAGCGGGCCACCGTTGGACTGGTTCAGGGCGAAAACATCCTCAGTGCCACCGGAAGCATCGATCACAGCCAGCGTTTCCGCAATTACCTGGTTAAAGGGCAGGCTGGATACAACCCAAACAGTGATGGAGGCACTGAGGCGCATGTCGAGGGTGGAGCAAGCGACAGCGGAGTCAAACGTTATCGACCAATGCTGATCGTCGCTGAGTCCGGTGGATCGAACGGCAGCGCCCAAGAGCGAGCTACCTGGGAGGCCAATAGCCGGCTGGGGAAATCAGCTTCCGCTTCCATAACCGTCCAGGGCTGGCGGCAAAGCCCGGGTGGGCCAATCTGGGAGCCCGGAATGCTGGTGCAGGTCAGGTCGCCATGGTTGCGCATGGATGGGCAAATGATTATTCGGCAGGCCACCTACGAGCGTGGGGAGGGCGGTACCACTACCAAGCTCGACATCGTCAGCCCGCAAGCCTTTTCGCCAGAGCCTCCCGATTCGAAGAAAGGCAAGGCAGGGAAAAAGGGCGGTCGGAATATTTGGGCGGAAGCCATCGGGGAAGAGGACAAAAAAGATGGGTAACCCACTTCGCGATCTAAGCAACCGCGTGATGATGATGTTTGCCCGTGGTGTTGTGCGCCGCGTCACCGACACGAACGGACGGCAGCAGTTGCAGGTGGAGTTGCTCAAGGACGAGCTGCGAGACGATATCGAACACATGCAGAACTACGGATTCACCAGCCACGCAACAGGTGGAGACGTAGCGGTAGCGTTCATTGGGGGCAACCGCGAGCAGGGGATTGTTCTCGCAGTTGATGACAGGCGCTATCGCATCACCCTGAAGGCGGGCGAGGTCGCCATATACGACGACCTGGGCAATAAGTTCGAACTGCTGAGGGAGATGGTGAAGGTCACAGCCGTTCAGCATGCAGAGGTTGAGGCCCCGACCATCAAGCTGATCGGCGAAATTGAGATGGTCGGTAACGTAAAAATCCAGGGGAATATTGATTCCACCGGCACCGTTACAAACAACGGTAAGAACATCGGCAGCACTCACCAGCACGGTGGCGTGTTGTCTGGACCTGCGAACACGGGAGCGCCCATTTAATGGCTGACGCCGCAATGGTAATGACCGAGTTCGGCGGGGACTTGGTGCTTTTTGGTTTCGACCTTGAGCGCGATGACGGCCTTGAAACTGCGGTGATCATCAGCCTATTCACTGATCGCCGCGCAAGTGCCGAGCAGATCCCGCCCGAATATGAGCAGGACGATTTACGCGGCTACTGGGGAGATATCACAAACGCCTCGGCGACCGACCAGACGGGCTCGTTGCTCTGGCTGCTGGCCAGGGAAAAAGAACTGCCGCAAACGTTGAGCCGCGCCGAGCAATATTGCCGAGACGCCCTGGCCTGGATGATTGATGACGTGGTGGCCACGACGATCGAGGTCGCCGCTTCATATCACTCGCGCGGCGTGATGCTGCTCGTTATCGATATCTATCGCCCGACCGGCCCGGCCGTTCGCTACCGATACAACTATGAATGGTCGGCGCAGGCCGGCAAGAGGGCTGCCTGATGCCATTTGCTAGACCAACCTTGCCTGAGCTCATTGACCGGGTTACTACCGACATCAGCGGCCGCGTGACCGGCGTCCAAAGCGCAGTGCTACGCCGCTCGCTGTTGGGGATCCTCGCCCGGTCTGAGGCTGGCGCAGTGCACATGCTCTACGGCTTCCTTGAGTGGGCGGCCAAGCAGGCGATCATCGACACGGCCGAGAAGGAATACCTCGAGCGCTGGGCAGCAATCTGGAAAGTCTTTCGCAAGGCCGCTGATTACTCGACGGGTGCCGGGCTGCTTTCCGGCGCAATCGGGTCGACGCTTCCGGCCGGGACAATCCTACAGCGGCAAGATGGCGTGCAGTACCGCGTCCTGGCTGATGCGGTCTTCACTGATATCACGCTCCAGCCGACTGTTGTCGCCGTAGAGGCTGGTGCCGCTGGCGATGCCCCGGCAGGAACGCCACTCTTTCTGTTGTCTCCAGTAGCCGGCGTTCAATCGACCGGCTCTGCGGCCACGGATATTGATGGTGGTCTTGATGTCGAGACGGACGACCAGTTGCTCAGTCGGCTACTGAAGCGTATCAGGCAGCCGCCACACGGCGGTGCTGCCTCAGATTATGAACTTTGGGCTCTTGAGGTGCCAGGCGTCACCCGGGTATGGGTTTACCCACTTCAGATGGGCGCCGGGACTGTAACGGTCTTGTTCGTCTGTGATGGGGAGGCCGACATCATCCCGGACGCGGCGAAGGTCGCAGAGGTTCAGGCCTACATTGATGCCCGTCGACCGGTGACTGCCGAGGTGTTTGTCGCGGCTCCTGTGGCTGACCCGCTCAATTTGGCGGTGAAACTATCGCCGAACACGGCCGCTGTCCAGGTCGCGGTGCGAGCAGAAGTCGCTGACCTCATCGTCCGCGACTCGAAACCGGGCAGTCCAATCTACATAAGTCGACTCCGCGAAGCTGTGTCTATCGCCGCTGGTGAAGCGGACAACCAGATTACGGACCCGACAGCGGACGTTGCGCACGCCACCGGACACATGGCAGTGCCCGGCACCATAACCTTCTCCAGCTTTTAAGGAGGCGTAATGCCGACAGCTGCCGACTACCTGGAGCAGCTGAAAACGCTGCTGCCTCCTGGACAAGCTTTCCCGCGAGAATCTGGAACCACGCTTCACAGCCTGCTTGATGGCATGTCGATTGAGTTGGCCCGGGTGGATGACCGCGGCGAGGCGCTGCCCATGGAGGCAAACCCATCCACCACCAGCGAGATGCTGAGCGACTGGGAAAGGGTCGCAGGCCTCCCCGACAAATGCTCAGGTGTTTTGGAAGAAACGCTGCAAGGCCGGAAGAACGCTCTGTTGGCGAAACTATCCAGCACTGGCGGGCAGTCGGCGGGGTACTTCATCGAGTTGGCGGGTGTGCTCGGTTACACGGTAACCCTCGAAGAGTACCGGCCGTTTCGGGTCGGTCTCTCTCGCGCAGGCGATGCGCTTACCAACGGCGATTGGGTTTTCACCTGGTTGATCCGTGCTCCTGAAACATCGGTTATTTCGTTCCGCGCAGGGGTTTCTGCGGCGGGCGAGAGGCTGCGCACATGGGGTAACGACACCCTCGAATGCAAAATTAATCAATTGAAACCGGCGCATACGATTGCGCTATTCGCCTACGGAGAATGACGCATGCACAGAATTGACGGGCCTGGCGCCACGGCCGACGGAAAATTCACCGAAGGGGATCCTGTCGCTGGAGTCCAGGCGACGGTAGTCACTGACGATTTTCTTAATGATGTTCAGGAGGAGCTCATAAGCGTGCTCGCCGCGGCGGGCGTGTCTCCAGTGAAGGGCACACAGGATCAGGTGCTTCAAGCCATCTACAAGTTTGCGCAAAATCAGAAGTCTACGGCTTTTACCACTGCCGGAACCTCGACAGCCTTGACCTTGACCCCCGCACCTGCGATCCCTGCATACACGGCCCCACTGCGCTTTCATGTGAAGTTCAGTGTTTCGTCTGGGTTGAATCCAACGCTGAATGTATCCGCAAAAGGCCCAAAGTTTTTGATGCAATACGACGCCTCTGGGGCGAAGGTTGCAGCGGCTTTCTTTGCCGATCAAGTTTCTGACGTGATTTACGACGGCGTAGATTTTGTTCTACTCGACCAGTTGCCTTCCAACTCTGTTCAGCGTCGTCAAAGTCTTCGCGGCCAAGCGGTGAACTGGAAATCGTCGGCTGATGGGTTGTCCAGCAGCTACATTTGTTCAGCCGATAGCGTAATTCTTGCCAATACTGCTGGTGACACAACAGTAGTCGACAACATCGCGCTTACACTGAATACCGCTGCGACGGCTTCGGCGACAGTTGACGGGATGGCTACAGGCGCAGTTGCAGCTAGTACTTGGTACAACGTATATGTGTGGCAGAACTCCGCCACAGGAGTTAAGCGCGTAACAGGAGATAACAACCACACAACCGGACTTGCGCCAACCCCTCCGGCCGCCGGTTTTGATTTGTGGGCAAAGCGCGGATCTTTCAGGACCGACGGCACGGCAAACAAATACCCTTTGCGATTTATCCAGACTGGAGACAGGGTGCAATGGGGCGTAGCAGCGAGTTCTAACAGCACATCCCTCCGTATGATGACATCCGGCGGAGCAACCAATACTGCCGTTCCTCTTGCCGCGTTTGTTCCAAATTCTGCGCGCACGATTCAGGTCTTGCTTGTGCAGGTAACTGCCAGCGCAGCGTGTGTCGCACCAAACAGCAGCTATGGCACATATAATGACAACGTGAACCCTCCACCCGTAAGCACATACTTTATAGGCGGCAGTGGTGGTGCAACTTCAAAACTACCGGGCGACTTCGTTATTGAAGGTCCAAATATTTATTGGACTAGCACCAATGAAAAATTGTTCTGCCTCGGTTACGAAGACAGCCTTTAACTTTTGAGGATTCATGCCATGCCTGCTGGACACTCTGTTGAATACTGGCCTAGCGGCCAGCCTAAGTACCTGAGCCCCGTTGAGTCTGAGGCGGATGTTCCTGAAGGATGGGGGTTTGTGAAGGACGGCGACCCACTTCCTGAAACAGTTGAGGCACCGCCGACCGCTGAGCAGTTGCTGGCAGCGGCGCGCACTGAGCGTGATCGCCTGCTAACTTACGCTACTTTGCGCATCAACCCGCTGCAATACGCGGCAGACCTTGACGAAGCGAATGACGAAGACCTGGCTCTGTTGAAACTGTGGAAGAAATATAGCTCGGCAGTGAACAAGACCGAAAGTCAGCCAGGCTGGCCCGAGTCTCCGCAATGGCCGGAGCCACCAGTACCAATTGTTTGACTTAAGCCACCATGAGGATCAGCGAAATGACCGAGTCGTTCAGATGTCGCGGGGTAATTGGCACTAGCTTCATTTCTTGTATGTACTTCGATGACGATTACGTCCCGGAGGAAGGCAGTGTGATGATGATTGGTTTGCCACCAGAAGTGAGTCCTGACAGGTTCGGCGCGTGGTTTGCAAGCGCCGACGGGACCTATCAGTGGGTGAAATACCCGGATCCTCCATTTCAGGTGGTTTACCACGAGGGCAAGCTGAAAAACGCTGACACGATGGCAGAGATCACCATTGAGACGCTTCCGGGAAATGTTGCTGCTCGCCTGGCAGCGATCGAAGCCGCCTTACTTCTGCCGGCGCCATAAACCAAACAGTACTGAGCCGCCTCCGGGCGGTTTTTTTACGCCTGGAGAAAACTAATGCTCAATATAACCAAGGCGATATGCCAGTGGGTGTTTCTGCTCGCCTGCAATATCGTCGTCGACCTGATCGGATTGTTTGTTGTGGCGATCGCAATTCCATTTCGGGTTGATGACATCAGCAAGAGTGACGGCAGGCCAATCGTCAACCTGCCGAAGTGGGTATGGCTGTTCGGCAATGATTACGACGGCCTGTTGGGTGACCGGCGCGGGTGGTGGGCTGAGAACACGCCTTTCGGCTGGCCTGTTGATTCGTTCATGGCGATGTGGTGGTGGGCGGCGGTGCGCAACCCGGTCAACAACATGCGATTCGTCAAGCTCTGGCAGGCCCCGATCAAGGGTAGCACGATCACCTATGTCGGCGACTTCAACGTCAGGGACCATCCGGGCGAAGCTGGCTGGCAGTTCGTGACTACCGAGAACGACGGCAAGCATTGGTATGGGTTCTACCTTGTTCACCAGTGGAGCGAGACGCGGGCCTTTGTGATCCGCCTGGGCTTCAAGGTGCAGCCGGACGATGCAGGCACCGATGGCGAGCCTGTAGGCATGACAACGAAAATCAACTTCTACAAGGCGATCTGACATGCGCACATCACAGAACGGCATCGCTGTACTGAAGCATTTCGAGAGCTGCTCGCTCAGTGCGTACCCAGACCCAGCCACCGGTGGCGCGCCGTGGACTATCGGCTGGGGGCACACAGGACCAGAAGTTATTCCAGGCCTAGTATGGAACCAGGCGAAGGCTGATGCGCAGTTGCTTGCTGACCTTGCGGAGCGTGAGCTTGCGGTTTCGTGCTCTGTCACCAAAACCGTAACCCAGGGCCAGTTCGATGCGCTGGTCGACTTCGTGTACAACCTGGGCGCCGGTAACTTTGAAGGTTCGACACTGCTGAAGCTGGTGAACGCTGGTGACATGAGTGGCGCTGCTGCTCAGTTCGCGCGCTGGAACCGGGCAGCAGGCAAGCCTATGCGCGGCCTGACGCGTCGTCGTGCGGCTGAAGCTGCTCTGTTCGCCGGCAAGACTGGCACGCAGGCCATCGCTATTGGAGTGGCCGCAGCATGAACGCGATCCTGCTGAAAGCACTTCCTTATATCGCTGCGCTGCTGCTGGCCCTGGCCCTGGGTGCACTGTATGGCGCGTACCACCACGGCGTGTCTGTCACCAACGACGACTGGCAGGCCGAATGGAACGCCCGCGATACGCGCGATGCGCGGGCCAAGGAACAGAACGAGGCGGCTGAGCGCGCAAAAGAACAAGCCCATCAACAAGCAATCAACAAGGTGATTCAAGATGGACAACAGCTCATTGACCAAGCGACTGCTGATGCTGTTGTCGCTCGCGCTTCTGCTGACAGCCTGCGCGGGCAAGCAGACAAGCTTGCCGCTCGACTCACAGCCAGTAAAGCCGGCAGCAATTCCTGCACTGCCGCCGCAAGCGCGGCAGCTACCCGCGCCGTCATGGTGCTTGCCGACGTGCTCAAGCGTGCTGACCAGCGAGCGGGCGACCTGGCAGGATATGCTGACCAAAGCCACGGCCGGGGAGTGACCTGCGAGCAGGCGTATGACAGTTTGGGGAAATAGGGGGATTGTGTTCGGTCGGCAGGACGCCGGGGAGGGGGCGTGACATTTGCGTGACTCTCTCACGCACTTGCAAGCTCTTGTGGGCAGTCGATTGCAGCGAGCGCCAATAAAAACAGCTAGTTAACAATGGCTTGCAGGTGTACTGCGTGCATGGGGTGCTAGGGGTAGAGTGTTCGAATCACTCCGTCCCGACCATATTTTTCAATGACTTAGCCCAATCTGCAAAGGTTGGGCTTTTTCATGCCTAAAAAATGCCCGTCTCTTTCGATGCGGGCATTGTTATGGATACTGGGTGTTTTTCAGGCCGGATTTACACTTTTTTCTGGGATTAAAGCCACGGATGACGAGGTGGCTTTATATTGTTCAGCACGTAGTTACCTATCGCATGGAACTTCCAACGGACGGGATCGTGGAGGGTATGGGTTCGAGCGTTACGCCAATGACGATCAAGGCCATATTCCTCTAATGTGGCGCGAGTGCCTGCTAGTTCAAACAACTTGTTGCTGGCAAGAATAGCCACCTCCGTGGTGAGAATCTTGGCTTCGGCCGTCAGGATGGATGCCTGTGCAACACTGTCTTCACTAGGCTCAAGCAAGGCGTGATCAATGGCGTCGGCAGCAAGGTCGAGCACCGCTTCGGCGGCGCGTAACCGAACTTGGACATCGCCCACCTGCTGCAGGATGTAAGGGTCTTGTGTGGCGGCTTCCAGGCCTGAGTCAATCCACGGCCGAGTGAAGCTGCGCACGTATTTCAGCGCGTCTTCCAGGGCGCTGCGGGCAAGGCCTGCGTCGATGGCTGCCTGCAGGAATTGGGAGATGGGCCCTGCAGCGGTAGGGTTGGCAAATGCGCGCCAGATCGGGATGACATGACTGGCCGGTACGCGCACTTTGTCGATCAACACTGTGCCGCTTGCGGTGGTGCGCAGGCCGAAGCTGGACCAGTCGTTGACGACCTTGAGCCCTGAGGTCTCGCGCGGGACGATGGCCAGATGCGGCAAGCCTTCATCATTAACCGCAACGATAGGAATCCAGTGCGCCAGCAAGGCCCCGGTGGAGAAAAACTTCTGCCCTTCGACGATGAAGTCGTCGCCCTCTGTGCTGATTTTCGTCTGGAACTCTGCAACGTTGCGCCCCCCACGTTCGGAGAAGGCATTGCCGAAGCGAGTGCCGGACAGCGCGAGGTCGAAGAAAAAGCGCTTCTGCTCCTCGGTGCCGTCCAGCGCGATGTGGACGAGAATGACAAAGTGGTTCTGAGGCAGTTGCCCCAGCGACGCATCGGCGGCCGCGATCAGCTTGAATACTTCGGCCACGGTACGGTAACTGGCCCCTAAACCGCCGAACGACTTGGGTACGACGATGCTCCACAGGCCGCTTTGTGAATAGGCGTCCAGTTCGGCGAATGGCAGCCGGCGTTCACGGTCGCGCTGGATCGTCTCTTGGGCGAACTGGCTGGCCAGGTGCTTGGCGGCATCAATGGCCTGGGCTTCGCTTTCCAGGCGAGTGGCGGGTGTTTTTGACTGGATCTGCAGATACGGATCGCTCGAGCTGGCGGTATCGACTTTAGGTAATGAACTCATGATGATTTCCTTTAGAAGCGGTAGCCGAGATTGAAGCTGTAGATGGTGGGGTCGACATCGACACTGCCGACCTTGGTGCCAGCGATTCTTACCTCGCTGTTGATCTTCGCGTAACGCACATCGGCGCCCAGACTCCAGTGTTCGTCGATGGCGACATCCACTCCGGCCTGAAAGGCTGCGCCCCACGAGTCGGAGAGCTCGAGTTTGGCG
Source organism: Pseudomonas sp. MPB23 (assembly GCF_046605395.1). Classification (NCBI taxonomy): domain Bacteria; kingdom Pseudomonadati; phylum Pseudomonadota; class Gammaproteobacteria; order Pseudomonadales; family Pseudomonadaceae; genus Pseudomonas; species Pseudomonas sp. MPB23. The sequence goes on from NZ_CP176771.1 coordinate 3,169,275, forward strand.
CCGTTGTCCAGGTGCTCGTCGAAGAAGTAGGTGTAATTGACACCTACGCCTACGAAGGGCTGCACTTTGGCGCCGGGCAAAAAGTGGTACTGCAGAGAAACAATCGGCGGCAAGTGGCGGGTGCTGCCAACCTTGTCGCCGTTGAGCTTGATGTCGTGCTTGAACGGTAGGCCGCCCAGTACGTCGATGGCCCAGTTGGGTGTGAGGAAGTAGGCGATATTGAAGGTGGGCCCGACAGAGCTATTGATGTCTATCGTCCCGGGGGAGATGTTGCCAGGGTCGGAGGTCGGCACAATGTCACTGATGCCTACACGCACTTGCCACGGACTTTCTGCGTAGACCAGTGGTGCCGCGACACATAGCAGGGCGCCAAGGGTTGTTCGTCTTAGCCAGCGGTATTGCATAAAGCACTTCCTTGATTCCAGATATAACGGACAGCGTTTTACCAACGCCGATAGGGGGTCGCTCCGCCACGTCCGTACATTCGGTATGCAGGGAAGCACAAGGCCATGGTGCAGGCTTTGTGCCAGACTTTAACCTGCTGTTTTTAAAGGGTTTTAAACCGGTTTGGTTAAGTGCAAGTGTCTGTCGAGTGACAGTGTTGATGAAGTTGTGTTGCTGGCCCGACAGTTGGTTGACTGTGGCGCGCAATAGACGAAGGCCACCGCAATAGCCGCGTAGGCGTTGATAGACAAAATCGGCGAAGTGGTCGCTGAAAACGCGATAGGACTCACCGAGTCGACCTGACGCAGTTTTGCCTTCGGCCAGGTGGCGAGACTCAACGTCATGAAGGTAGGCCTGCCGGGAAATCTTCAATTTTCCTGCACATTTGCCCTGCAGGATGGCGCTGACTCAAGCCATCCCGTCTTGCAGAGGCCGCTATGTCGACGAAAATTTTTGCCAAATACCTGGTGACCGCTGCGGTTTGCCTGTCCTTGTTCATTCTGGTCCTGCTGGGCGGTTGTTCCGGTGGTGAGCCGGCGCCTGAAGCGATCACTCCCAAGGTCTCGGTGATCAGCATCAAGCCCCAGAGCCAAGTGTTGACCACTGAGCTTGCGGGGCGCACTCAGGCCTTTATGGTGGCGCAGATTCGTCCGCAAGTCGGCGGCATCGTGCAGCGGCGTTTGTTTGTCGAGGGGGCGGACGTCAAGGTCGGGCAAGCGCTGTACCAATTGGATGCGGCGTCCTATACGGCCGCGCTGGCGCAGTCCCAGGCGAGCCTGGCCAAGTACCGCGCCACGCTTAAATCAGCGCAGGCCACCGCCAAGCGCGATACCGAACTGGTGAAGATCAATGCCATCAGTCAGCAAGATAACGAGGACGCCCAAGCGACCTTGCTGACCGCCGCCGCCGACGTGCAGGTCGCCGAGGCCGAAGTGCAAACCGCGCGGATCAACCTGGCTTACACACGCATTACCTCGCCGGTCAGCGGACGGATTGAAACCTCCACGGTGACCCCAGGGGCGCTGGTGGTGGCCAATCAGGACAGCGCATTGACCACGGTGCAGCAACTCGATCCGATCTATGTGGACGTTACCCAATCAACCACGGAACTGCTGCGGCTCAAGCGTGACTTGGCCAGCGGCGTGTTGCAGTCCAATGGCGATGGCGAGGCATCGATCAGCCTGAAGCTGGACGACGGCAGCACCTACAACCAGCCGGGGCGGCTCAAGGTCAGCGGTATCAGCGTCAACGAGGGCACGGGCACCGTGACCCTGCGCGCTGTCTTCGCCAACCCCGATCACCTGCTGCTGCCGGGCATGTATGTACGCGCGGTGCTGGAGCAGGCGCGCGATGACCAGGCCATTCTGATTCCGCAAAAAGCCGTGACCCGCAGTGCCAGCGGTGTGACCACGGCGTTGCTGGTGGTCGACGGCAAGGTCGAACAACGTGAGCTGACCCTCGATCGCGCGATAGGTAATCAATGGTGGGTCACTTCGGGTCTGAAGGCAGGTGATCAGTTGATCGTCGAGGGTGGACAAAAAGTCCGTGCCGGCGCCGCCGTGCAAGTGCAGGACGCCAATGCTCAAGCGGCCACACCGTCCACTCCAGTGAAGGAGGGTTGAGCGTGGCAAGTTTTTTTATTGATCGACCGATTTTCGCCTGGGTCATCGCCATCGTGATCATGCTCGGTGGCAGCCTGTCCATCAGCCAGTTGCCGCTGGAGCAATACCCGGACATTGCGCCGCCCACGGTGAAGATTTCCGCGACTTACACCGGGGCTTCGGCCAAGACCGTGGAAGACTCGGTGACCCAGGTCATCGAACAGCAGATGAAAGGCCTGGATAACCTGACCTACATGTCCGCCACCAGCAGTTCGGCGGGCAGTGCCAGCATCAGTCTGACCTTTACCGCCGGCACCGACCCGGATGTGGCCCAGATGCAGGTGCAGAACAAGCTGCAACAGGCCGAGTCGAGACTGCCGCAATCGGTACAGAGCGAAGGCCTGACCGTGACCAAGGGCGGTTCGGACTTCTTGATGATTGTCGCCCTGGCGTCGGATGACCCCAGCGTGACCGGCACCCAGATCGGCGACTACATTTCCACCACCTTGCTGGACTCCATCAGCCGCATCGACGGCGTCGGCGATGTGCAGACCCTGGGATCAGGCTACGCCATGCGTATCTGGCTGGACCCGGCCCTGCTGGAAAAATACGCGCTGATGCCGTCAGACATCAGCAGTGCCCTGGAAGCGCAGAACACCGAAGTCTCCGCTGGCCAGCTCGGTGGCTTGCCGGCGATCAAGGGGCAGCAGTTGAACGCCACGATCAGCGCCCGCAGCAAACTGCAGACGGTCGACGAGTTTCGCAACGTGGTGGTCAAGTCCAACAGCGACGGCGCCGTCGTGCTGCTGGGCGATGTCGCGACCTTGGAATTGGGCAGTGAAAGCTACGACATCAGCACCGCCCTCAACGGCAAGCCCGCCGCCGCCATGGGGGTGCAGTTGGCGGCAGGCGCCAATGCGCTGAACGTCGGCAAGGCGGTCAAGGCCAAGCTCAAAGAGATGGAGCCGTTCTACCCGAGCGAAATGCAACTTAAAAACGTGATTGCCTACGACACCACGCCGTTTGTCAGCCTGTCCATCGAGGAAGTGGTCAAAGCCTTGGGCGAGGCCATCGTGCTGGTGGTGTTGATCATGTTTCTGTTCCTGCAAAACCTGCGCGCGACGCTGATCCCCGCGATTACCGTGCCGGTGGTGCTGCTGGGCACGTTCGGTGTGCTGGCGATGTTTGGCTACTCGATCAACACCTTGACGATGTTTGCCATGGTCCTGGCGATCGGCCTGCTGGTGGACGACGCCATTGTGGTGGTGGAGAACGTCGAGCGGCTGATGGGCGAGGGGTTATCGCCCGTGGCTGCCACGCGTCAATCAATGGGGGAAATCAGCAGCGCGCTGGTGGGCATCACCCTGGTACTGAGCGCGGTGTTTATCCCCATGGCGTTTTTCGGCGGCTCCACCGGGATTATCTATCGGCAGTTTTCCGTGACCATTGTCTCGGCCATGGTCCTCTCGGTGTTGGTGGCCATGACCCTGACACCCGCGCTCTGTGCATCGTTGCTCAAGATCCGCGACGGTCACGGGCATGGTGCCCAGCGCGGGTTTTTCGGCTGGTTCAACCGCACCTTCGAGCGTGCCAGCGCCGGTTATGAGCGCTGGGTCGGGGCGGTGCTGCGGCATTGGGTACGCAGTCTGCTGCTCTATGGCGGGGTGCTGGTGATCATGGCGGTGGGCTACATGAGCCTGGCCACTTCATTCCTGCCGGACGAAGACCAAGGGATCCTCCTGGCGCAGATCCAGTTGCCGGTGGGCGCGACCGACAGCCGTACACAGGCGGTGGTCAAGCAGTTCGAGGACTACATCCTCAAACAGCCCGAAGTCGAAGCGATGATCAGCATCAGTGGGTTGGGCATGGGGGGCAACAGCCAGAACACCGCGCGGGCGTTTATTCGCCTCAAGGACTGGGCCGAACGCGGTGGTCGCGGCCAGAGTGCGGCCGCGATTGCCCAGCGAGCGACCATGGCACTGGCCAGCATCGGCGATGCCGACGCTTTCGTCATGCAACCGCCGACCGTCCGCGGTCTGGGCCAGAGCTCGGGGTTCGACCTGCAACTCAAGGACCTCGGTGGCCTGGGCCATGATGCGCTGGTGGCGGCCCGTGAACAGTTTCTTGAGCTGGCCAGAAAAGATCCACGCTTGCTCGGAGTGCGCAGCAACGGCCTGGACGATGCACCGCAACTCAAGGTCAGCATTGACGACCGCAAGGCCGGGGCCCTGAGCCTGAGTACCAGCGACATCAACACCACGTTGTCGACGGCATTGGGCGGCACTTACGTGAATGACTTTCTCAACCAGGGCCGGGTGAAAAAAGTCTATGTGCAGGGCCAGGCATCCTCGCGCATGCAGGCCGCCGACCTGGATCATTGGTTTGTGCGCAACAGCGACAATGAAATGGTGCCGTTCTCATCGTTTGCCAGCAGCGCCTGGAGCTACGGTTCACCGTTACTGGAGCGCTACAACGGTAACGCCTCGCTGGAAATCGTCGGTGACCCCGCGCCGGGGGTAAGTGCCGGGGATGCCATGGACGCAGTGGAGGCCATCGTCCGGCAATTGCCCCAGGGCATCGGCTACGAATGGACCGGGCAGTCCTATCAACTGCGACTGTCCGGGTCCCAGGCCCCGCTGCTCTATGCCATCTCCGTCTTGTTTGTGTTCCTGTGCCTGGCCGCGCTCTACGAGAGTTGGTCGGTGCCGTTCTCGGTGATTCTGGTGGTGCCCCTGGGGGTGATCGGTGCCGTGCTGGCGACCCGCGTCGCCGGGTTGAGCAACGACGTGTATTTCCAGGTGGGGCTGTTGACCACCGTGGGCCTGGCCGCGAAGAACGCGATCCTGATCGTGGAGTTCGCCAAGCACCTGCAAGAGCAGGGCAACAGCCTGATCGACGCGACGCTGATCGCCGTGCGCCAACGCTTGCGGCCGATCCTGATGACGTCCCTGGCCTTTATGTTCGGCGTGCTGCCGCTGGCCTTGAGTACCGGCGCAGGCTCTGCCGGGCGCCAGGCCATCGGTACGGGCGTACTGGGCGGCATGTTCAGCGCCACGGTGCTGGGGATCTTCTTGGTCCCGCTGTTTTTTGTGCTGATCCGCCGCCGTTTTGGCGGCGAGCGCAGCGCTAACCAATCTGCCCCGACAGGTGATGCATGATCAAGTCTCACTGGCCTTTGCTGGCCGCCATGGTCCTGGGGGGCTGCGTCAACCTGGCGCCCCAGTATGAGCGTCCTGAAGCACCCGTCTCCGGCCAATGGCTGCCGGCGGCCAACCTGCCGAAAGGGCAGGTGGGTGCTGATGTGAAATGGCAACAGTTCTTCACCGACAGCCGCCTGGCGCAGTTGCAGGCGTTGGCGCTGGCCAATAACCGCGACTTGCGCCTGGCCAGCCTGAATGTTGAAAAAGCGCAGGCGCAATACCGCATCAAGCGCGCAGACCTGTTTCCTACCATCGATGCGAGCGTCAGCGGCACCCATAGCCGTACGCCTGGGTCGCTGTCCAACACCGGTACGGCGGTCACCAGCCACGATTACAGCGCGCAATTGGGCCTGAGCAGTTATGAACTGGACGTGTTTGGCCGGGTCCGCAACCTTCGCGACGAAGCGCTGGAAAACTACCTGGCGCTGACGGAAACCCGACGCAGCACGCAAATCAGCCTGGTGGCCGAAGTGGCCACCGCCTGGCTGACCCTGGCCGCCGACAACGAACGGCTATTGCTGGCCCAGGAAACCCTGACCAGCCAATTGGCCACCTACGACCTGACCCAGCGTAGCTATGCCCTGGGCGGCTCCTCCGCGTTGTCGGTGGCGCAAGCCCAGACCACCGTCGAGTCGGCGCGCGGCGATGTGGCGTCCTACGAGAGCCAGATTCTGCAGGACCGCAATGCCTTGCGCCTGTTGGTCGGCAGTGACCTTCCCGAAGCGCTCCTGCCGGGCACGCACTTGGAATCGGCGGCGGTGCTGGTGGACATACCGGCGGGCCTGCCTTCGAGCCTGTTGCAACAACGCCCGGATGTGTTGTCGGCGGAGCACACGCTCAAGTCGGCCAACATCGACATCGGCGCCGCCCGTGCGGCGTTCTACCCCAGCATCAGCCTGACCGCCAACGCTGGCTCGTCCAGTGCGGCGTTGGCCGGCCTGTTCAAATCCGGCAGCGGTGCCTGGACCTTTGCACCGAGCATCAGCGTGCCGATTTTCGATGGCGGGAGTAACCGCGCGACCTTGGATTCGGCCAAGGTCGAGCGCGACATCCAGATACAGACGTATCAGCAGACCCTGCAGACCGCGTTCCGCGAAGTGGCCGACGCACTGGCTGTACGTAGCACCCTGGATCGTCGTATCGCCGCACAACAGGCACTGACCGACGCCAGCCGCAAAAGCTTCGAACTCTCGGATGCGTTGTATCGGGGCGGGTCGAAAAGCTACCTGGAAGCCTTGGATGCGCAGCGCTCGCTCTACAGCGCGCAACAGGACCTGATCACCCTGCGCCTGACCGAGCAGAGTAATCGCATCACGTTGTACAAAGTATTAGGGGGCGGTTGGAATTGACCGCCCATGGGAAATGGCTCTGCCACCCGCACACAGCCTCGCAGCGATGGAACGACTTGCGCGCACCAAACCGGCTTACTTCATTCAATGGGAAATCAACATGTGTGCCTATCGTTCCACGTTAAGCCGTTGCATCCAGGTACTGACCTGCGCCGGTTTCATCACGCTTTCACCCCTTTCCCATGGGGCCACCGACAAGGATCCATGGGAGCGCATCAACCGGCCGATCTTCTCGTTCAACGACACCTTGGATACCTATGCCCTGAAACCACTTGCCCAGGGCTATCAATGGGTCACTCCCCGTTTGGCACAGGACGGCATTCATCATTTTTTCAACAACCTGGGGGATGTCGGAAATCTGGCGAACAATTTGCTGCAAGCCAAGTTTTACCGTGCCGGGGTGGATACGAGTCGGCTCTTACTTAACAGCACCCTTGGCCTGGTGGGATTGGTCGACGTCGCGACGCCGATGGGACTGCAGCGCAGTGACGAGGATTTCGGCCAAACCCTCGGCTATTGGGGTGTGGATAGCGGCCCTTATCTTGTCTTGCCGCTCTTGGGGCCAAGCACGCTTCGCGATGCGCCGGCCCTGGTCCCCGATGCCTACGCCAACCCGGTTCGCTACATCGGCGATGTCCCCACGCGCAACAGCCTGTACGGTGTGGGCCTGATCGACGGACGCGCTCAATACATAAAATCCGAAAAGCTCATCACCGGCGATAAGTACAACTTTATCCGCAGTGTTTATCTGCAAAGCCGTGAGTTCAAGATTAAGGATGGCAACGTAAAGGACGACTTTTGATCGGTGCGTTTTGACCTTGTGATCCCGGTGTGTCGCCCATCAGAGTCTCGGCTCTGATGGGCGATTGGCGTCATGCCGCCGTGGATTTCACGCGGGCGTCGCTGGCGGTTTCACGAAACAGCCGCGGCGACATGCCGAAGGTGGATTTGAAATGTCGGCTGAAGTGGGAACTGCTGCCGTAGCCCCAGGCATAAGCAATCTCGGTGAGGGAGCGATGGGCCTGTTCGTGGTTGCGCAGGTCCTCGGCGCAACGGGACAACCGACGCTGCCAGATGTACTCGCTGACGCTGCACCCCAGCTCATCTTGAAAGGCCCGGTGCAAGCTGCGCACCGAACACTGCTCGGCGTTGGCGATGCGTTCTATGCTCAGGTCGCGGTCCGCCAGGTGCCGCTCGATATACGCCTTGAGGCGATTCTGTTTGAAGAAACGGAAGTCATGGTCCAGTTGCTTTTCATCTTGCTTGTTCTTCAGCGCATTGTTCAGCAGCCCCGCGATACTGTCGCCAATCAGCCCGGCCGACTGGCTGTTGAGTAACGGATATTGATGGTAAGCGTCGCTGATCAAGTGCATCAGCATGCGCCCCAATCCGTTGCGACCGCTCAGGTGCATGTCGCCGGTCTGCGTCAGTTGCCCGGCGGAGCCCTGGAACAGCAGGATAAAGTGCTCGCAGCCCTGGGTACTGGTGACGCTGAAGGGTTTGCCGCAGTCGACCAGCAGCATTTCGTCCGGCGCGACGGTGCTGCTGTGCTGGTCTTGCTCGAAGTGACTGACGCCGGCGACTTGCAGGATCAACATTCGCGGAGTGTCGCGGACATCGAGTGCCTTGCTCAAGTGGCGTGAATAGCGATGGGCACTGGCCGTCATGCGGCAGAAACGCAGATGGCCCAGGTCGCCGTATTCCAGACGTCCCTGGAAGTTACCGTTGTGCAACGGGTCGATGTTGGTGGCTTCCAGGCGTTTTATATAGTCCGGCGTGCGGCCCAGGTGATCGCTCATGAACTCTTTCCACTTCATCAGTCGATCAGAGTGAACGACCTGATCGGTGGACACACAGGCTAGATTATTCATTGTTTCGCCTTTTGTTTTTTGTTTTGGGCTGACGGGGCAAGGGGTGAGCCTTGCCCGGTCCAGACGATTAGAACGGGTAGTGATGGCCCCCGGCTTGCCAGGTGACCCAATGGGCGCGGGTAAACTCGTCCAGGGCATAGTGACCGTTAAAGCGCCCAAGGCCGGAGTTCTTTTCGCCGCCGAACGGTGCGTTGGGCTGATCGTCGACGGTGATGTCGTTGATATGGGTCATGCCCGCCACGATGCCACGGGCAAAGCTCAGGCCGCGCGCCATGTCTCGGGTAAACACCGCACTGGACAGACCGTACTCGCTTGCGTTGGCCAACTCCAGGGCATGGGCCTGGTTGTCGGCGATCAGCAGCGGCAGCAACGGCCCGAAGGTTTCATCGTGGGCCAAGGCGTGGTCGGGGCTCACTTCGCCGAAGACATGGGCCGGTAGCACCAGGCCTTGGGCCGGGCCGCCACACAACTGCTTGAGACCGGCATGTTCGGCGGCGTCGATCTTCCCCAGCAGGCCATCGAGCTGGCTTTGGTTGACCACTGGCCCGATCACCGTGTCGGCCTTGGCCGGGTCACCGGTCTTGAGATTGCGCACCCGTTCGACCACCAGCGCCGCGAAGTCGGCGTACAGCGAGCGATCGACAATGACCCGGTTGACGCTCATGCAGATCTGGCCTTGATGCAAGAAGCGCCCGACCACCGCGGCATGCGCCGCGATCTCGATGTCCGCATCGTCCAGCACCACCAGCGGTGCGTTACCGCCCAACTCCAGGGCCACGCGCTTGATGTGCTTGCCGCCGGTGGCGATGCGCCCGACATTGCGCCCCACGTCGGTGGAGCCGGTGAAGGAGATCAGGCTCGGTATCGGGTGCTCGACGAACGCATCACCGATCTCCGAACCCGCGCCGACCACCACATTCAGCGCGCCCGCCGGGAACCCGGCTTCTTCGAACAGATGGGCAATCAACAGGCCGCCGGTGACCGCCGTATCACTGGCGGGCTTGAGCACCACGGTATTGCCCAGCGCAAGGGCCGGCACCACCGAGCGCATGCTCAGGTACAGCGGGAAATTCCACGGGCTGATCACCCCGACCACGCCCAGCGGCTCGCGAAACACAAAGCTCTGTTCGCCAGGCTTGTAGCTGCTCAGGATCCGGCCCTCGACCTGCATCGGCAGCGTTGCGCACTCGCGTACCAGGTTGAGGGTGAACTGCCATTCCATGCCCGCTTTGATACGGGTACTGCCGGACTCGCGGATCAGCCAGTCGATGATTTCTTCGCTGCGGTTCTGGATGACCTGAGCGAGCTTGTCCAACTGCGCGCTGCGCTGGGTCGGGTGCAGCGCTGCCCAGCCGGTTTGCGCGCGTTGGGCGGCCTGGTAGGCGTCGTCCAGGTCGGCCACTGAGGCCAGGGGCATTTCCAGCAGTTGTTCGCCGTTGAAGGGGTTGCGGTCGTCCAGGCGTCGTGTAGACCGGCCTGCGCGCCAGGTGCCGTTGATGTATTGGTCGCCGTTGATGGCGTAAGCCGCGATTGTTGTAGTTGTCATCGTCTTACCTTTTAGGCAGATAGCCGCGTCGGTTGAGGGTGGGGTAGGGCAGCCCCTGTAAGTTGTGCGTATTCAGCTACGGATCCATGCGCGGCCCCAGGAATTGAGGGTGTATTCCTCCTGAGGCCAGACGCCTGCCGGGCGCGAGGCCTCGGTGATTTCCAGCTCGGCGGAGAACTCCAGGCGGTTGCGATCGGCGTCGACCACCATGAAGAACAGGTTGTTACCCGGGCCATGCCGGCCAGGCCCGAAGAATAAGGTGATACGTTCCTTGGCGAAGCGATCACCCCAGTCCCGAATGTCATTCCATTCGTTGGTTTCATAACAATGGTGATCCCATTCGTTCTTCGACCCGCGGAAAAACGCCAGGGAATGGTGCTCATCGTCCGAGCGCAGAAAACACGTGGTGAGCTGGCCGCTCTGCTCGTCGACGACAGTGTCCGAAACGGTGAACCCCACCGTGTTGACGTAGAAGTCGATCATCGCTTCCAGTTCCGTGGTCTGGAAGACCACATGCTGCAAGCGCCCCGGCATGCCAGGGCGGGCGCTTCGCGGTGTGCCGCGGGATACCCCAAACAATGTTTGCCGGCCCTGCGGGTCGCGGATCTGGAAGGCACCCGCTTCGAGCAGCGGCGAGTCGATAGCGTCAATCGCGCAGCCGCGTTCGATCAGGCGTGCGCGCAGCAGGTCCAAGCTGGCGGGGTTGCCCAGGTCATAAGCTGCGGCGAGCAGGCCGCTATGGTCGGCGGGCGAAACCAGCATGGCCCGTTGCGGGCCCTGGAGCAGCCAGCTGCCATCAGCCTGCGCCTGGCTGTCCATGTCCAGCAGGCGCCGATAGAAATCGACTTGCTGCTGTGGCGCTTTGCTTGCCAGGTGCAGGTAACACAGGCGGGCGGGGGTGGAAGTCTGCAAGGTTTGCATAAACACCTCTGGGGCTGAAGGTTCAGGGGTAGACGGGCGCCATGTCTGGCTGATCCGAGCAGTTGTTCGTCAGGGTGATGCCGAACAGCGACTGCAATGCATCGGCAACCGGGTCTTGCGTGGCCATCTCGAAGATGGCCGCGATATAGCGATCGGGGCGCAGCAGCAGAAACTTCTGGCTGTCGCCGAGCAGGTCCTTGAGCGCATTCTCACGGTCTTGCAGCACGGTGCAGCCGGGGATCGACGGCAGCGTCCGAACGTGCGCGGGCAGGATCAGGATGCGTTTGGCCTCCAGGTGGTCCCAAAGACCGTGCCGCAGTTCATCGATACGTGGGTGGGTCGGGTCGCCATATTGGATCAGGGCAAAGCCGGCACCGATGGTCGTGTCCAGCAGGTGAGCGCGGCCTTGGGCATCGGTCAGTAACGGCTGAGGAAACATTTGCCCGCAGGCCAGCTTCCCGGCCTTGCCTTCGGGCAATACCAGGCCTTTGGTAAAGCGCGGTTTGGGCTTGAAGCGCATTTGCAGGAAATAATCGCGCAGTGGCGGCACCAGGCCGATGACCGCGAATGCCGCGCTGATCAGGCGAGCCCGCAGCACGGTGGCTGGCGCCATGACCACACCAAGGTTCAGGGCCAGCTTGATCAAGGCCCAGGCATGGTCGCGCCGCTCGCTTTCGTAGGACAGCAGGGCGTTCGCGGCCAGTTGGCCCTTGAGCACGGCGACCAGCTTCCAGCCCAGATTATGGGCATCGCGAACGCCGCTGTTCATCCCTTGCCCAGCGTAGGGCGGGGTCAAGTGCGCGGCATCGCCGGCGAGAAATACGCGGCCGACCTGCCAACGCTCGGCAATGCGGGCATGAAAGGTATAGACCGTCTTGCGCACGATGGACACCGGGGCATCGCCCTTGAACGGACGAAGCAGTGTGTGCAGACATTCGGGGCTCAGCACCTGCGCATCGGTCTCGCCCGGCTTGACCAGAAACTCGAAGCGCCGCGTACGGTGCGGGCCGGGTACCTCGACCACCGGACGCCTGGCATCGCAGTACACGCGGGTCTGCCAGAAGGGGTCGTCATCCTGGTCGGTATCGACCACCAGCCAGCGCGAGGAAAAGCTCGACCCCACCATCTCGATCCCGAGCTGCTTACGCACCGAGCTGCGGCCGCCGTCGCAGGCGATCAGGTAATGGGCCTTGACGTCGATCAGTTGGCCATCGGCATCCCGAACCAGCGCGCGTACGCCGTGCGGGTCTTGAGTGAACTCCAGCAGTTCGTGATTGAAGCGCGCTGTGACGCTGGCAAAACGCTCAAGGCCGGTTTTAAGCGTGTTTTCGAACAGCGGTTGTCGAAACGCATTGCGCTTGGGGAAGCCATAGACCTTGCCGGTCGGCTCGACCTTGCCGAAGCAACGCCCGCCCGCGCGGGTGAAGTAATGCACGCCATAGCCGGGCACCACATCGCGCAACACGGCGTCATCCAACCCGATGGCTTGCATGGTGCGCAAGGATTCATCGTCGATCGAGACGGCGCGAGGTTCGGTCACGGTGCCGGGTTTGCGGTCGATGATCAGGGTGTCCACATTAGCCTGGCCAAGCAGGTTGGCCAGGGTCAGGCCAGTCGGGCCGGCACCGATGATCAGGACTTGGGTGCTGAAGCTGTTGAGGGTTGTCATTGTTGTTCCCTTCCAAAGTTTTCAGTCTGGCTACGCGGGGCGGTGGGTGAGCGTCGCCATGCGCTGCGACAACGCCTGCGCGAGGGCCTGCATTTGTGCCCCTTGTTGCGCTTCCTGGGCGTTGTCGCGCTCCTGAATCGGACGCAGGCAACTGATGCTGCCGACCACCTTGCCGTCGTTGTCGAAGATCGGTGCCGCCAGGCCATAGACGCCGGGATCAATTTCAGCCGCGCTGGCGACGTAGCCCTGGCGGCGCAGTTGCTGCAGTGAGCGGCGGAATTGTTCCCAGGTCTGTCCCAGATGGCTGGCGCGCACTTCATCGGGGTTTTCCAGAAACAGCTGACTGTGCTGGCGCGACGTCATGTTGGCGAGGATCGCCTTCGAGGTCGCGCCGAGGAACAGCGGCCTGGGTGAACCGCGGGAGTAGCTGACCTCGCTGAACAAGTCGCCGTGTTGGTGGATACACACCACCTGGTCCTTGAACAGCCGGCAGATCAGCCACACCTGTTGCTCGCTCCAGCGTGGCAGGTCCTGCTCCAGGGCCTGCGCAGCACGCACCAGCGGGTCGCTCAGACGCAGTTGACGGTCCCAGGTGATAATTCGCGCGCCCAGTGCGTAGCGCCCGGCTTCGACCTGAAACAGCAGGTTCGCCTCGGCCAACTCGCGCACGTAGCGGTAGATGGTCGACCGCGTGTAGCCCAGCGCGGCACCCATCTCGTCGACCGCCCAGATCGGGCTGGCCTCGGTGAACAAATCCAGGACCCGCAACATGCGCTCCAGGCTCGAACCCTTGAGGTCGGCCTCCTGCTCTGGCGGGTGCTCCGACGTTGGCAATGAGGTCATGGCTTATTGCTCGTCAGCGATGCTGTTACGCAGGATGCCGATGCCCGAGATTTCGATCTCAACGCTGTCGCCGGGTTTCATCCACACCGGCGGTTCGCGGAACGCGCCGACGCCCCCCGTGGTGCCGCTGACAATCACGTCGCCGGGCGCCAGTTCAGTGAAGGTGGAGCAGTATTCGATCAGGTGGCGCACGTCGAAAATCATGTCGCTGGTACGGGTGTGTTGCATCACTTCGCCGTTCAGCCGTGTGGTCAATTCGAGGTCCTGCGGGTCGCCGATTTCATCGCCGGTCACCAGCCAGGGACCGAAACCGCCGGTATTCGGGAAGTTCTTGCCCGGCACGAACTGAATGGTGTGCTTCTGCCAATCGCGCACACTGCCGTCGTTGTAGCAGGCATAGCCCGCCACATAGTCCAGCGCGTCGGCGGCCTTGACGTGGCGGGCCGCTTTGCCGATGACCACCGCCAGTTCGCCTTCAAAGTCCAGTTTGTGCGACGCCTTCGGACGAATGATCGGTTGCAGGTGCGCCGTTTGACTGTCTGCGAACCGCGTGAAAATCATCGGATAGGTCGGCATCTCCCGACCGGTTTCGCGCACATGGGTCGCGTAGTTGATGCCGATGCAGAGCACTTTGCCTGGGTTGGGGATCACCGGCAGGAACACCACTTCGGCCAACGGCATGCGTGGCAGCGTGGCCAGCAGGGCCGGTGTCAGTTCGGCCAGGCGGTTGGCGGCGATGGCCTGCTTGAGGTCGGCGCCGAAGGTGGATTTGACCGATTCCAGGTCAATCACCTGGTCACCGTCAACGACGCCGTAGGTGCTACGGCCCTGAACAGTAAAACTTGCGAATTTCATGCAGTGTCCTCTCAGAAAAAGGGCGCGGAAGATGGGGTCAATCTAGGCTTGTGCATAAATCCTGTAAAGTGGGATTTTTGCTTAAATCCTGCATTTAGGAATAAATGCGTTTTTTTCTGTTCGATCATCGGATAGAAGCCCAAACGCAAAAAGGCCCGGGCCATTCCAGCAAGTGGATGGCGACGGGCCTGCGCGGGTGGGAACGAGGTAAAAGCGCTATGGACCTAGCGTGGCGCCCAGCAGCCGTGCAGCGACATGCGCATGCGAAACGGCACTTTGATGCGTGCGATGGGGCCGGCGGCCATGTCGGTTGAATCCAGTATCACCAGCTCGCTGCGGCCTTCGGCAATCAGGTTGAGCAAACTGACCACGTAGCCATCGGCTTCCGGCGCGTCGGCAGAGCGGGGGATGAAAATCGGCTCCTGAAAGCAACCGCTATCTCCAGGAAACCAGGCATCGGTGATGCCGGTGGTCAGGTTGACATGCGCCAGCAGGTTGAAGAACTGAAACGGCATTGGCCCATTCGCCGGGTCATACGGGCGCTCCGGGTCAAAGGCCAGCAGGAACCCGTGTTCATACGGTCGACCGATATAGCGGTCATCGCACCGGGGAAACTCACAGGGGTAGTCCGTCAGTGGCTGCGGCTGCACCTCCTCCAGCCTGCCGTTCAGGTCAAAGACCCAGCGCATCAGGCTCGCCGCCAGGGTTTCCGGCGGCGGTACGAAACCGTCCGCCTGGGGAAAGAAGTAAAAGATATTGCCGCCGGTGACTGGCATGTCCAGGTAGACCTTGCCGTCTTTGTCGAAGGCGTTAAGCGTGTGGCCCTGGAAGCCGTCCTTGGGCCCTTTGAACCAGCGCACGTCTTGCGCGTGCCCGTGGCGGGGCACCACCGCAAACAACTGCGGCAGTTCGGGCTGCCACTGGAAATGCTGGCCGCCTTGTTTCATGCGTTCGACGTCCACCGTCAGGGGGATCAGCGGGAACACCACGTAATGCTCGGTGACCGCGAAGTCGTGGACCATGGCGGCGTAGGGCGCCTGGAACCAGATCTGGTGCAGCAGTTTGCCCTGCGGCGAAATTTCGAAATACGCCATGTCGGGGGTGCCATCGCCTTTGGCTTCATAGCTGAAGGCCAGCAGGTTTCCGCTCACCGGGTCGAGCTTGGGATGGGCGGTGAAGGTGGCTGAGTCGATCTGCCCGTCGAAATTCCACTCGCCGAGGGTTTCCAGGGTCTCTGGGTCCAGCGCCCATGGCATGGCATCTTCCTTGAGTGCCAGCAGGACGTTGTTGTGCGGGATCACGGAAGTGTTGGCCGTGGTGTTGTTTTTTGCCGCGAGGGGGTCGTTGGTGTAGACGTTGCGATACACGCCGTTGAGCGAACGTCCCTCGCGGCGCTGGGCCACCAAGCGATCCGTGAGGACATAGCGCCGGCGCAGCGAAACCCTGCCATCGGCGAAGGAGAAGCCGCTGACCATGGCGTCGCCGTTGAAGAAGATATCGGTGCCGAGCATGGGCGGGTACTGCGGGTCCGGCGAGACCTGATAAAAGGTCCCGCGGATCGCTTCAGGTACAGCGCCTTCGATCTCCAGGTCGAACACGTCGGCCTCTACACGGCTGGGGGTATACAGCGCGCCGGAAAACTCGGGGGTCTTGGGAAATGGAGTATTCATCGCGTCATCTCATTGATCCAGTGGGTTCACGTCAGGGCAGGGTATTCAGGCCGATTGCGGTGACAGGGCTTGCGTGCGAGGTTTGGCGCCTCGCCGAAAGCGCGCCACCACCACGCACGAAATGATCAAGGCCACGCCATACGCCGAGGCTGCCAGCCAGCCCACCGCGCGAAAATGCCCTTCGCCGACCACCAGCGCGGCGCCAAACGGGCCCAGCCCCTGGCCGACAAAAATCGCCGCGTTGCCCAGGCCGGCCAATCGACCGGAAGGGTCCAGTTCGGCTGCCATCGACAGCAGGTAAGGCAGGCTGAAAAACCACACCATATGGATCAGGCACGCCGTGGCGGCAAATGCGACGGTACTGTCGCCGTAGACCATCACCAGGGTCGCCAGCAATGCCGTACCAAAGCTCAGCAGTTGCGGAAACAACAGGCCCAGGCGGCGTCCCAACAACCCGGAGAGCCCCGCGCCCAGGGCGCCGGCGAGGATGCTGCCGCCGAGGATGGCGCCGATCTGCTGGGGTTCCAGGCCAATGCTCTTGCCGATGCGTTCCTGATACACCCACAGCGCGGAGTGCCCGAAAAACAACAGCGCAAACAACAGGATCAGCAGCACGGCGGTCAACCCGAACGGCTGAGCCGCGCCATGGGCGATGCGATGGGCATCAGGATAGTGCCTGGGGATTTTCCAGCAACCCAGCGCCGCGAGCAGGCTGGTGATGGCCAGCACGTAAAACGCGCCCTGCACGCCAAAGGCTTGCAGGAGCATCGGCATGGACGTCACCAGCAGCATGCCCCAGAGCAGGTTGCCGATATTGATGACCGCAAACGTCGCGTCTTTCGACCGGCGCAGCGCGGCCGTCGCATACACCACTGCCATGACCGCGCCACCGCTGGCACCGCAGATGATCCTGAACACCACCAACCAAGCCTGGCTGTGCAGTTGCGTGCTCGCCAGGTTGCCGGCGGCCAGGATCAGCAAGGCCGCCAGCGCAAAACGGCGGCGGTCGACCCGCGCCATGAACAGGGCACAGAGGCCGCAAGCCGCAGCCATCGCTATCAGCTCGGCGGCGAAGATCGCGCCGATGGCATTGAGCGGCAGCCCCCATTGATCAATCAACGCGCCGCCCAGGATGGGCTGGATTTGCAAGGTTCCCAGGGAAATGACCATCATCAGGCAGATCGCGCCCAGTGATTTCTTGCTGTCGATGGCGTCGAGCGCATTCATCACATATCACCTCAGTCAGAACTTGTGGACGTAGCGGACCTGCATGGCGTAATCCGTTTTGCTACGGTTTTCCACGCCGGTCTCTTTATAGGTATTGAGCCAGAAAGCCTGCTCTTCGTTGATTTTCCAGAACAGGCCCGGGCCAATGCCCAATACCTTCTCGCGCGAGTTACTCAAGCGGTCACCGTTGGCCTGGTCATCCGTGATTTGCCTGAAGTAATAGCCGTTGATCCCGAGCGAGACCTTCGGGAACACCTCATACGAGACGGTGAAGTTGGCCCAGGCCGATTGCCCCGCCTGGGTGTCGCGTACTGACTGCCCTTCAAAGACCTGCGCCGAGCTGCTGGCCGGGTCGTCGTTCTTGAAGTTGTACAGGTAGTTCAAGCGCCAGCTCATTTCCCAGCGCGGCGCCGGCATCCAGGTCGCGGCCCAGTAGGGGTTGAAGGAGAAGTAGTTGGAGCCGGGGTTCAAGTCCTTGTGCTTGTCATACTTGCCCGTGGGCAGGATGGTGTCGAAGGCAACCCGCTGCACGAACACCGGCCGGCCTTCGGCGTTGACGATCGGGTCGAACTGGATTTGGGGACCTGCTGTGATGTCACCCAGACCGACGCCGTTGTCCTTGAGCTTGACGCCGTTGTCGCCAAAGTCGCCGTCCAGGGACACCACCGGAACCAACAGGCTCCATCCCAGATGCGCGCCGCCGCCAATGGTGTCGGGCGAGTAATAGCTGAACTGGTTGATCAAGGTGATGACATTGATCTTCGGGTTATCGAAGTTGCGGTTGTCCTTGCCGCCATTGTCACGAATGCTGCTGGACGTACTGAACTTCAGATACGTCTGGTGCGTCAGCCCAGGTGGCCCGGCGAACCCGTCGTAGAAGCTGGTGCCGCCCAGATTGATACCGCTGGGCTGGCTGACGGTGGGCGGAGGAGGGCCGTCCGCGGCACTGGCAGCAGAGAATACGAAGCTGAGTGCCAGGCACGCTGGCAAGGATGGTGTCAGTCTCATTGACGTCGCTCTATTATTGGAGTTGTGAGCTGGGGTGTGCATCCCCTGGCGCTTCAACTTTAAAAGCAGAGCGTTGCGGTTGCTTGTACACAACGGTCAGAGTTGACTGAGAGCGTCATTTCGAAAGAGGCGTGGCCTGGCGGAACCCGATCATGGTTCGGGTCCAGGCTCAATGATCACCCCTGGGGGGAAAGTCTGTGGCGGCTACCAGAGATGGATTACCAATACCCCGATCACCGACATATTTTTTTGCGGCCTAAAAATCAAAGCCCTGAAGGTTCGCGGCTTCAGGGCTTCTATTTTCGCCTCCATCCCTTAATGTCTGGCGAACGTGGCGGCGAGGTTACCATCGCTGTTTCAGCCAATCACTACGCCGATAGGGGGATTGCGTTCGTTCATCGGACGCGGTTGAAGACACTGGCGATGTTACGTGCTCGTTTAAGTGCGGTTCTGATGGACGTGGCTACCGGCCTGTCAGTCAGTGCGACGCAACCGCGAGGAACTGGCCCGTACCTGTAACTGCGGCGCCAGGATAATCGACTCGGCGGGTTCGCCCTGAATGCGCTTGTGCAGCAACTCCACCGCATGCACGCCCATCTGCGCCAGCGGCAGGCGCACGCT
Source organism: Pseudomonas sp. MPB23 (assembly GCF_046605395.1). NCBI lineage: Bacteria > Pseudomonadati > Pseudomonadota > Gammaproteobacteria > Pseudomonadales > Pseudomonadaceae > Pseudomonas > Pseudomonas sp. MPB23. The sequence continues at coordinate 3,188,100 of NZ_CP176771.1, forward strand.
GGTCAGCGGCACGAACAGTTCCTTGGCCAGCGGGATGTCGTTGAAACCCACCACGGCAATGTCCTTGCCTGGTTCCAACCCCTTGTCACGCGCCGCGCCCATCAGGCCGATGGCGAGGAAGTCGTTGACCGCGAAAAACGCCTGCGGGGGAGGGTTGAGTCCCAGCAGATACTCGCCTTGCTGGTGCCCGGTGAGGCTGTCAAAACGGCCATTGAGGATCCACTCTGGACGCAGTGTTATACCTTGCTCGCGGTAATAACGGATGAACCCACGGGTCCGATCTGCGCCGGTGGACGCGTGCCGTTCGCCGGCCAATATCGCTACCTCGCGGCAGCCCTGTTGGTACAGATGTTCGGCCGCCAACCAGCCGCCCATTTCGTCGTCGCTGCCCGCCGTCAGGTGCCCGGCAATCTGGCGGCTGACGAGCACGTAGGGAATGTGTTTGCGTTGAAGCAAGTCAAGCAATGGCTGGGTTTCACCCACGTGAGAGTCACCGACGATCAGCCCGGCCACCGAACGGCGTAAAGCGTGCTCGGCACGTGCCATTTGGCGCACCTGCTGGTCGTCGGTGTTGGAGACGAAGGTGAGATAGCCCGCTTGCTCGGCCGCGCTGTCGATACTGTCGTAAATGGTCGCCATCACCAGGTCGGTGAGGCGTGGCATGAGTACGCAGATTTCCTGACTTTTACGCAACTTCAGGTTGGATGCCTGCGTGTTCGGTTGATAATCCAGCTCTTTGGCCAACGCACGAATACGTGCCACAACCTCAGCCGAAGCCGCGCGCTCCACCCCTGCCGGGTCGCCATTGAGCACGCGCGACACCGTAGAGACGTGTACCCCGAGAGCAGTCGCCATGGACTTCAGTGTGGCGGGGCGAGATTGATTCGGCATGTCTGAGAGGCTTCCAAGCTTTTATTTCCGGCGCGCGATTCTATCTCAATCGATGCGCCAGCCCTCGAAATAAATCTTTACCCAAACGATTGACTAACACTTTTTCAATCTCTACATTTTGCCAACCCAAACGTTTGGGTAAAACAATAAAAATACGCCGGACGCGGCCGATTTTTTGACTTCTGCCGTCATTTGAAGAGTCAGATCCTATGAACAGTCCCGCTATCCCGCGCTTGCGCTACCAGATTTTCTTCCTGATCATGCTGATGGCATTGCTCAACTACATCGACCGTGGCGCGATTTCTTATGCCTCGGCGAGCATTCTTCCCGAGTACGGCTTCGACAAGGCTGACTGGGGCAATGTGTTGGGTTTTTTCGGCTACGGCTACATTCTCGGCGCGCTGATCGGCGGCATTCTGGCCGACCGTTTTGGTGCCAAGCGCATCTGGCTGATTGCCGGTGGTACCTGGTCGATCTTTGAGATTGCCACCGCGTTTGCAGGTGACTTTGGGCTTGCGTTCATGGGCGGCTCGGCCATGGCCGGTTTCGCCACCATTCGCGTTTTGTTTGGCTTTGCCGAAGGCCCGGCGTATTCAGTGATCAACAAGAGCGTGGCTAACTGGGCGACGCCCAAGGAGCGAGGCTTCGTGGTCTCGGTCGGCCTGCTGAGCACACCCCTTGGCGCGCTGCTCACGGCGCCGGTGGCGGTGGGCCTGCAAACCCTGACCGGCGACTGGCGCAGCATGTTCGTGGTGCTGGGCGTGATCAGCCTGGCGCTGCTGATTTTCTTCATGACACGCTTCACCAACACCCCGGATGAGAACCCGCGGATGTCCAAGGCCGAGCTTGAGTTCTTGCACAAGGAGCGTGCGGCGCAGACCGCGGCCTCGCCTCCTGGCACCAGCGTTACGCCGGTGTGGCATTTCTTCAAGAACAAGGACCTGCTGCTCAACGCTGTCGGTTATTTCTCGTTCGTGTATGTGACCTTCCTGCTGCTGACCTGGACCCCCAAGTACCTGCAGGACGAGTTTCACTACAACCTGTCGTCGTTGTGGTACATGGGCATGATCCCGTGGACCGGTGCCTGTTTCACCGTGTTGCTGGGCGGCAAGATATCCGACCTGCTGCTACGCCGCACCGGCAACCTGAAGGTGGCGCGCAGTTGGCTGGCCGCGACGTGCCTGTTGTTGACCACCTTGTGCTTCATCCTGGTATCGCAGGCCGAGACGGTGTGGGGTGTGATTGCCCTGATGACGGTGGCCAACGCCCTCAATGCGCTACCGAACTCGGTCTACTGGGCCGTGGTGATCGATACCGCACCGTCGAACCGCGTGGGCGCCTACAGCGGCATGACCCATTTCATTGCCAACACCGCCTCGTTCATCGCGCCGATGCTGACCGGCTACTTGACCGTTCGCTATGGCTACTCGTCGATGTTCGTCGCGGCGGCGGTGGCCACGGCGCTGGGCATGGGGGCGATGCTGATGGTGCGTCCCGGCAGTCGGCACGTTGCGCTTTCCCCTTCAACCGCCGCAGTGTGATGGATGTGTGTATGAAGCTGACGAAGCCTACCCATGCGGGCTATTTTTGCGGGCAATCGGTCATTGATCTGGCTCAGCGCCTTCGTGCCGGCAGCCTGACGAGTGTCGAACTGACCGAGGCGGCCCTTGACAGCATCAAGCGCCTGAACCCGATCCTGAACGCCTTCGTTTGTGTCGATGCCGCCGTGGCGCTGGCGCAGGCGAGCAAGGCTGATGAACTATTCAAACAGGGCCTGGACCTGGGGCCGCTGCAGGGTATTCCGGTCGCGGTCAAAGACAACATCGATACGTTCGACCATGTCACCACTTACGGTTCGGCACACTTCGCCGGTTTCAAACCCGAGCGCGATGCGGTGTGCGTGCAGCGTTTGCGTGAGGCCGGCGCAGTGATCGTGGGCAAGACCCTGACGCATGAATTCGCCTACGGGCCGACGGGCGACCGCTCGCTGCAGGGCGCTGCGCGCAATCCCTGGGACGCCACCTGCATCACCGGCGGCTCGAGTGCCGGCAGCGCCGCCGCAGTCGCCAGCGGTATGGTGCCGCTGGCGCTGGGCACCGATACCGGAGGGTCGATCCGTATTCCCGCGGCGTTGTGCGGCGTGGTCGGCTTCAAGCCATCGTTTGCCAGCGTGCCGCTGGAGGGCGTGTTCCCGCTGGCGTCGAGTCTCGACCACGTGGGCCCGATCGCCAACTCTGTCGAGGACGCGCGCCTGGTGTACGAGGTGATCGCCGGGCGGCGGTGTGCAGCGTCGACTGACGCCAGACCGTTGCGGGTTGGCTGGATCACATCCGGCAGCTTCGGCCCGGTTGACGCAGAGCTGGACAGCCAGGTGTACCAGGCGGCGCAACAGCTCTTTGACGAGGGCCTGCAAACGGTTGACGAACTGGCGCTGCTGTCGGCCGAAATGAAAGCGACCTTGCTGATGCTGCAACGTGCCGAGGCTTTCAACGTCCACGCCGAGCGCATGCAGTGTGCGCCGCACCTGTTCGAGGACGAGGTGCGCGAGCGCCTCGAGTTGTCGGGTGAAGTCAGGGGCTGGCAATACATCCGCGCCCAGTCCAGCCAGGCACGGCTCAAGGCCGCGATAGCGCAGGTCTTCGAGTGCTATGACTTGCTGGTCTCGCCCTGCGTGCCGATCACGGCGACGCCGGTGGATGCCCGTGCGGTGCAGATGGGCGCGCAGGATATGGATGTGCGCGCCGCCTTGCTCAGTCATACCAGTGCCTGGAACCTCACCGGGTTACCTGCAATCAGCCTGCCGGTGGGGCTGGTGCGGGGGATGCCAGTGGGGCTGCAGGTCACTGGCGCGGCGGGACAGGATGATCGATTGTTGTCGCTGATGGCGCAACGATTCGCCCGGTAATGCCGTTGCTCCAGGTGTGCTGAGCGCTAATGCAGAATCTGCGCAAGAAAGCTCTGCGCCCTGGGGCTTTGCGGCCGATTGAAGAAGGCCTCTGGTGGGCTGTCTTCAATGATCCGGCCGCCGTCGAGAAACAGCACCCGCTCCGCGACCTGCCGGGCAAAGCCCATTTCATGGGTGACGCAGAGCATGGTCATACCGGTGTCGGCAAGCTTGACCAACACATCCAGCACCTCGGCGACCATCTCCGGGTCGAGGGCCGAGGTCGGTTCATCAAACAGCATGATCCTCGGTTTCATGCACAACGCTCGGGCAATGGCCACGCGCTGCTGTTGTCCACCGGACAACTGGCTGGGGAACTTGTCGGCCTGGCTCTCGATGCCGACTTTGTTCAAATAGAAACGGCCCAGCTCTTGCGCCTCCTTGCGCGACAGGCCACGCACCGACATTGGCGCCAGCATGCAGTTTTGCAGGACGCTCAGGTGCGGGAACAGGTTGAAGTGCTGGAACACCATGCCGATCTCGCTACGCACCTGCGCCGCCTGGCGGGTGTTCAGCGCCAGGTCGGTGTCGTTGACCCGGATATGGCCTTTCTCGGCGATTTCCAGGCGGTTGATACAGCGGATCAGGGTGGATTTCCCAGAGCCGGAAGGTCCGCACAGCACGATGCGTTCGCCTTCGCGCACCTTCAGTTCGATGTCATGCAAGACATGATAGGCGCCGTAGAATTTGTTCAGCCCTTCAATACTGACCACTACAGTGCGCGTGTTTGGCAACGCCATATTGCCGGGCAGGTGAAGCAGGGGGGGGGTCGCAGGCATGACGGTCGCTCCGCAAGTCAGTGGAATCGCTGCGCGCTGTAAGGCGCCGGATCGGTAAAGGTAGGAGCGCCGGTAAGCATCTCGGCGAGCAGGCGCCCGCTGACCGGGCCGAGGGTCAGGCCGTGGTGGGCATGGCCGAAGTTGAACCACAGGCCGGGGTGATGCGCCGCCGGGCCGATCACCGGGCGCATGTCCGGCAGGCACGGACGGCGGCCCAGCCAGGGTTCGGGGTCCAGTCGTTCGCCGAGTGGATAGAGTTTGCGCGCCAGGGCTTCACAGCGACTGAGCTGAATGTCATTGGCCTGGTCGCTGCTCTCGGCAAACTCGATGCCCGTGGTCAAACGGATCCCCTGAGCCATCGGTGCCAGCACATAGCCGCCCTGCGCATCGCAAATCGAGTGCTGCAACTGCGCGCCGTCCAACGAGCTGTAGTGCATGTGGTAGCCGCGCTTGATCGCCAGCGGAATACGATAGCCCAGCGGCTTGAACAGCTCGGGCGCTTGTGGGCCGAGGGCGATTACCGCCTGTTCGGCACTCACCGGGCCTTGTTCGGTCTGCACCTGCCAGCGGCCATCGAGCTGTTTCAGGGTCAGCGCATCGCCCTGGATGAAGCGTCCGCCACGTTTGATAAAGAGCGCGGCGTAGCCACGGGTCAAGGCTCCCGGATCGCTGACGGTTTTCGGATCAAGCCAGTGAATGCCGCCCACCGCCTGGTCGCGCAGTGACGGTTCATGGGCGTGCAATTGCTCGCCGTCCAGCACTTCATAACGCAAGCCATATGGCTGCAAGGCATGGGCATCGGCCTGAGCCTTGCTAAAGGCCGGTTGATTGCGAAACACCTCGATCCAGCCATTGGCTTTGATCAGATGCCCCATACCGGCGGCCTCGATCAGCACATCGTGTTCATCCACGCAACGCTGCACCAACGGCAGCATGGCGCGAGCGGCCTGGTTCAACCGGGTCGGTGACGAGTTCTGCCAGTAGGTGAACAGCCAGGGCGCGACTTTGGGCAGGTAGCGCCAGCTGTAACGCACATCGGATTGCTGGTTGAGGCTATAGCGCACCAGGCTTGTCAGTTCTCGCGGGAATGCATAGGGAATCACACTGGAGCGTTCGATCAACCCGGCATTGCCATGGCTGGTGCCGTTTCCGGGTTGCTGGCGGTCGATCAGGATGACCTGAACGCCACGCGCTTGCAGGTGCAGTGCAGTACAGACGCCGACAATCCCGGCGCCCAGAACGATGGTTTGGCAGTGCATGAAAAATTCCTTGTGACACGTCGTGCAGGAGGACGGGTAAACGACAGGCATCAAAGCAGATGGCGGCCAAGTCGCGCTTCGACGCGCTTGAGGACGCGGCGGATGATTTCGACGATCAGCAGATAAAGAACGGCTGCCCACAGGTAAACCTGGAAATCGAGGCTGCGCGAGAAGGCCAGCTTGGTCACGCCCATCAGGTCGTAAATGGTCACCAGCGAAGCGATGGCGCTGGCCTTGACCATCAGAATCAGCTCGTTACCCAGCGGGCCGATGGCGACCAACAGCGATTGCGGCAGGATGACTTTGAAGAATGTCGTTGAACGTTTCAGGCTCAAGGCCTTGGCCGCTTCATGCTGCCCCAGGGAGACCGAGAGCAGGCTGCCGCGGAAAATCTCGGCCTGATAAGCCGCCGTATTCAAGGTGAAGGCCAGCAGCGTGCACATCCACGCATCGCGGAAAAACCACCATAGCCCCACGTCTTGCCAAAATTCCTTGAATGACCCCAGGCCGTAATACAGCAGGAACAACTGCGCAAGTAATGGCGAGCCGCGAAAGCAGTAGACATACAGCGCGCTCATGCGCTGCAACAGCAGGTTGTTGGACACCCGGGCCAAGGCAATCAGCAGGCCGAGCAGGGCGCCGAGTGTGAATGAAATCGCCACCAGCTTACCCGTGACCAGCAAGCCTTCGAGCATTCGCGGGCCATAGCGTTGTAACAGGTCGAGGTCGATCAGCCCCTGCGCAAAATTTTCCAATGTCATGGTCGTGCGCTCCGCAGATGCCGACTGAAGTGCCGCTCGATCCACGCGAACGCGCGCCCCGACAGCGCCGAGAAAAACAGGTAGCCAAAGCAGGCCACGGCATAGAAGAACAACGGCTCCTTGGTCACGCTCACCGCCAGGTTGGTCTGGCGCATCAGATCGACCAGAGAAATGGTGGAGACCAGCGACGTGTCCTTGAGCAGCGACAACCAATTATTCGACAGTCCGGGCAAGGCGATGCGCACCAGTTGCGGGAACACCACTTTGCGAAAGGTCGTGGCCTTGCTCAGCCCGAGTGCGGCAGACGCCTCGTACTGACCCTTGTGTACCGTCTTGAACGCACCGAGCCAGATCTCGCTGGAGAACGCGGCAAAGACGAAACTGAAGGCGATCATGGCCGCCAGAAAGGTATTGATGGTGACCTGTGTTTCGTAGCCCATCGCGGCGAGGATTTTTTGGGCGCCAATCTGGCAGCCGTAATAAATGATCAGCAGCGTCAGCAACTCCGGCAGGCCGCGAAACACCGTGGAAAACAGCGTGGCGAATGAACGCAGCCAGGGTTTTTTCGAACGGGCGGCCAAGGCCAGCCCAAGCCCCAGGGGCAAGCCGACCGGCAGGCAGGCCAGCGCCAGCCCCAGGGTCACCAGCGCTCCGGCCAGCAGCGCTTGCCCCCAGCCACCGCTGGCAAACGACAACAATGATAGATGTTCGATCATGCTCGAACCCTCGTGAAAGCACATCGTGGGATGAGCACTGGCGCACCCGCGTCCGGCCAGACTGGGCTCAGGCAGCGGGTGGACCGTCAGTGCTCCAGAGGCGACGAATCAGTGATAGATATCGAAAGCAAAATACTTGCTGGAGATCTTCTGATAGGTGCCATCGGCCACGATTTCATCGAGGGCTTTGTTGAAGCGTTCACGCAGCGCGTCGTCTTCCTTGCGCACCGCAATCGAGGCGTCGGCCTGGGTGCCATTGACGTCGCCGAGCATTTTGCAGCAGCTCTTGCCGGCCTTGTCGATCCAGTCGGCGAGCGGGAATTTGTCGGCAATCACACCGTCGAGCCGACCAGACGCCAGGTCGCTGTTGGCCTCGTCCAGCGTCGGGTAGAGCTTCACATTGGCGCCGGCCTTGCCGTAGACGTCTTCAGCATAAATGGACTGGGTGGACGAGGATTGTGCGCCGACGGTTTTCCCTTTGAAGTGGGTCTGCGCGTCGCTGATGTCCGAGTCTTTGGGAACCGCGACTGACAGTGGGGTTTTGTAGTAGTGATGGGTGAAGCTGATTTTCTTGCGGCGCTCTTCGGTGTCGATCATCGACGCCACCACCGCGTCATATTTCTTGGCCATCAAAGCCGGAATGATGCCGTCCCAGTCCTGTGCCACCAGGGTGCATTGGGCCTGCATGCGCTCGCACAGGGCGAGGGCGATATCGACGTCAAAGCCATGGAGCTTGTTATCCGAATCCACATAGTTAAAGGGCGGGTATGCACCTTCAGTGGCGATTTTCAAGACGTCAGCCTGAGCGATACCGACACTGGCGGCGAATATTGCACACACACTTGCAAAGCGAATGACTCGTTTCATCGTTGCCTCTCAATCTGCTGGCCTATTGCTCTTGTTTGCTCGCGAGTGACGATGTGTAACCCACGAACTCGTTGTGTAGCGCGGCAGTGGCTTCCAAGCGTTTCTCAACATCGGGCCCGAGTTTCTTGCAGACCTCGTTGACCATCAGGTGAACCAGCGACAGCATCGCCGACGTCGATTCCCAGAAAAGATTGAATTCGGTAGGCAGGCGAAAGACCTCGTCGGCGTGCAGCTCGGCCCAGTCGCAAAAGGTGTCGGTGATCAGCGTCACCGGAATGCCCGCGGCCCGCGCCTTGCGGCACAGGGTCAGGGCGTGGCGCGAATAGCGGCGCGCCTCGAACACTACCAGGGCGGTGTGTTCAGGGTTGCTAAGCAATACATCGCCGAAATGCCCGGCAGAGCCGTCCACCCCCTGCACGCCATCGCGCAGGTACTGCAACAGGTGCACCATCGAGAGGGCGATGCCGCGTTCGGTCTGAAAGCCGGCAACGAAGATTTTGGGTGTTTCAGCCAAGCGTTTGGCTACGGTATCCCAGGCCGGCGTCTGGCTGTGTTCATAGACGCTTACCAGCGCGGCGACTTCCAGTTCCAGGCTGCGTGAAGGTCCTTGCGGGTCGTGGCTCTGTTGCTGACGGAACTCTTGCAACCGGTCGCCCACCAGCCACGGGCCATCGCCGAGGTCATCTTTCAGGTCGTTTTTCAGATCCTTGAAATGGCTGTAGCCGAGTGAACGGCAAAAGCGTCCGACGCTCGATTCGCTGACCCCGAGTTTCTGGGCGATATCGGCGGCAGTCTGAAAGGGCAGCTCATGCAGGTTGGCGAGCATGTACGTGGCAATCGTCCGACCGGAAGCGGCAGCTGTAGACAGGCTGTTTTCAAGGCGTTGTTTGATCGGTTGGCTCACGGTACGACTCGCTGTCTTTTTTGCTTGCGATAGAAAATGAATGTTTTCTGTCATCAAGTCAACAATTGACAGTTTGCTGTCACCTCTGGATAGTCAAATGCCTGCAACGGCCATCGCGTTGACCGACCTCGACCTGGGAGTTTTCATATGTCTTCACCTGCACGCCCTGCCTTGGCGCACATTGCTTTCAGCGATCTGGTTGTGTTGCTGCGCGCTATTTTCGAGCGCCATGGCACTTCGGCCGACGTCGCTGCGGTCCTCGCCACTAACTGCGCCAGTGCCCAGCGCGACGGCGCTCACAGCCATGGGGTGTTTCGCATGCCCGGCTACGTCTCTACCCTGGCCAGCGGCTGGGTCGATGGGCGTGCGGTGCCGGTGGTCGAAGATGTGGCCTCGGGTTATGTCCGGGTCGATGCCCGCAACGGTTTCGCCCAACCGGCCCTGGCCGCTGCTCGCGGGTTGTTGCTGGAAAAAGCCCGCAGCGCCGGGATTGCCGTGTTGGCGATTCACAACTCCCACCATTTCGCGGCGCTCTGGCCAGATGTCGAACCCTTCGCCGAGGAAGGGCTGATTGCCTTGAGTGTGGTCAATAGCATGACCTGTGTAGTGCCCCATGGCGCTCGACGACCCCTGTTTGGCACCAACCCGATCGCCTTCGCTGCGCCTTGTGCCGCAAGCGCGCCGATCGTGTTCGACATGGCGACCAGTGCCATGGCCCATGGCGATGTGCAGATCGCGGCGCGTGCGGGTGAGACCTTGCCGCAGGGCATGGGGGTCGATAGCCAGGGGCTGGCGACACAGGACCCCAACGCCATCCTCAACGGCGGGGCACTGCTGCCGTTTGGCGGACACAAGGGCTCGGCCCTATCGATGATGGTGGAGTTGCTGGCGGCCGCCCTGACCGGTGGCAATTTCTCGTTTGAGTTCGACTGGGATCAGCACCCCGGGGCGAAAACGCCGTGGACCGGGCAACTGATTATCGTGATCGATCCGCGCAAGTCCGTGGGTGAGAGTTTTGCCCGGCGTGCCCAGACCCTGGTGGCGCATATGCATGAAGCCGGCTTGTCGCGTATGCCGGGCGAACGTCGTTACCGCGAACGTGAACATTCCGCGCAGCATGGCGTGGCAATTGCGGAGCAGGAGCTTGTGCAACTGCGGGCTATGGCCGGGGAATGAGGCGGCCGACAAAAGCATCCGCGCGGCACCGACGCCAGCCCCCGGAACAATCGGAGGGCTTGGCGGCGTGTGTAGCCCGTTACGTCCTCTCTGATGCTTGAGCGGTCTGTACGGCCCATTCGGCTTCACGTTTGGCGATGGCGGTTTCCAGTGCTTCGGAGCGCTTGGCCCACTGTTCGGGTGGTAATGGTTTGGACCATTCGATGATGTCGGGATAGAGCAGTTCAGGTGGGTGCGACAGCTTTAAATTCTGCAGCTTCTCCGCCAAATAAGTGCCCAGCATCGTGATGCAGAATATCCCCCATACAACCATTATCAGGTCGCCTTTACGCAGATCGGTGATGATCGAGCCGATTTGCGTTTCTTCGTAGAGGGGTATGCCGACTCGGCTGTCAGGCACCGCCTGCGGCCCAATCTCCATATAACTGCGGATGCATTCCCACAACGCCATTGCCGTGGTACCGCCACCACAATTGAAGCCAAATGAAAAATGCTTGTTGTCGTCTTTAGCCTGCGGGTCCGGGTTCTCAAAGCCGATGATCAGCAGTCCCATTGTGGTCCTGCCGGCCTGGCTGACCGAGGAATGTTGCGTGGCCGCCGCTGTCACGCTTTCCCAGGGAACAATCCAATATTCATCGTCTCCTCGCGGGACGCAGACCTCTCGTCGTTGGCGGTTGAAGCGCACGGGTAAGGGGACTTCGCGGAGTAGGCCCTGGATTACAAGCAAGATGGGGACGCCCACGATGATTAGCCCTCCGCCCCATATTAGAGGGTGAGGCGTGATGTAACTCATAAGCGCAAAGAGCACTATCATCGGCCAAATCGTCATCACTGCCGCACCGATGCTGTAATTGCCGATGTCGACAAACACATCGTTCTTACGCCAGATGGTGGTGAGCACATCACAAGGTTCTTCGCCTGTGGGAATGGGCAATGGCGCCAGATAATCATTGCGCGAAAACAACCGTTTTTGAGTGGTGCCTGCTGGTGGCGTGCTCATGGCCTGTCCTCCGACGCTTGAGCCGTCTGTACGGCCAATTCGGCTTCACGTTTGGCGATGGCGGTTTCCAGTTCTGCGGAGCGCTTGGCCCATTGTTCGGGTGGCAGTGGTTTGGACCATTCGATGATGTCGGGATAGAGCAGTTCAGGTGGGTACGACAGCTTTAAATTCTGCAGCTTCTCCGCCAAATAAGTACCCAGGATCGTGATGCAGAATATCCCCCATACAACCCCTATCAGGTCACCTTTACGCAGGTCGGTGATGATCGAGCCGATTTGCGTTTCTTCGTAGAGGGGTATGCCGACTTGGCTGTCAGGCACCGCCTGCGGCCCAATTTCCATATAGCTGCGGATGCATTCCCACAACGCCATGGCCGTGGTGCCGCCGCCACAACTGAAGCCAAAGGAAAAATGCTTGTTGTCGTCTTTAGCCTGCGGGTCCGGGTTTTCAAAGCCGATGATCAGCAGCCCCATCGTGGCCCTGCCGGCCTGGCTGACCGAGGAATGTTGCGTGGCCGCCGCTGTCACGCTTTCCCAGGGAACAATCCAATATTCATCGTCTCCTCGCGGGACGCAGACTTCTCGGCGTTGGCGGTTGAAGCGCACGGGTAAAGGTACTGCGCGGAATAGGCCCTGGAGTACAAACAAGATGGGGATGCCTGTAATACACGCCCCCACGATGAGTGCATCAGGGTCATTTAATGCATATGCCAGTCCCAAAAAAATAACCAATATTGGCCAAATCACCATCACCGCCGAACCGATGCTGTAATTGCCGATATCGACAAACACATCGTTCTTACGCCAGATGGTATTGAGCACATCACACGGTTTTTCACCTGTGGGAATGGGCAGTGGCGCCAGATAATCATTGCGCGAAAACAACCGTTTTTGAGTGGTGCCTGCGGGTGGCGTGCTCATGGCCTGTCCTCCGACGCATGAGCCGTCTGTACCGCCAATTCGGCTTCACGTTTGGCGATGGCAGTTTCCAGTTCTGCGGAGCGCTTGGCCCATTGTTCGGGGGGGAGTGGTTTGGACCATTCGATGATGGGCGGATACGTCAGGTCGGGTGGCGGATACAGTTTTTTCCTTTGCAGGTATTGCGCCAAAGGTGCGTTAAAAATAAACACGCCGAGTATGCCGTCCCACAGTAACGTCAGAATCCAGCCACGGGTTTTGGCCTTATCCCTCATGTAGTCAAGGTAGAAACGCAGACTCTCGCCTGCGTTAAGTGCTGCCGCTTTCGGCACCGCCTGCGGCCCAATTTCCATATAGCTGCGGATGCATTCCCACAACGCCATTGCCGTGGTACCGCCACCACAATTGAAGCCAAATGAAAAATGCTTGTTGTCGTCTTTAGCCTGCGGGTCCGGGTTCTCAAAGCCGATGATCAGCAGTCCCATTGTGGTCCTGCCGGCCTGGCTGACCGAGGAGTGTTGCGTGGCTGCTGCTGTCACGCTTTCCCAGGGAACAATCCAATATTCATCGTCTCCTCGGGGGACGCAGACCTCTCGGCGTTGGCGGTTGAAGCGCACGGGTAAGGGGACTTCGCGGAATAGGCCCTGGATTAAAAAAGAAACAGGAAGAGCCATGATAACTAAGCCCCACATCAAAATATCCTGACTGAAGTCGGAGTTGAGATTTCGGGTGAAGTAAGACATGGCTAAAAACACCATCACACCAGGCCAAATCGTCATTACCGCAGATGCGATGCTGTAATTGCCAATGTCGACAAAAACATCGTTCTTACGCCAGATGGTGTTGAGTACATCACACGGTTTTTCACCTGTGGGAATGGGCAATGGCGCCAGATAATCATTGCGTGAAAACAACCGTTTTTGAGTGGTGCCTGCGGGTGGCGTGCTCATGGCCTGTCCTCCGACGCTTGAGCCGTCTGTACGGCCAATTCGGCTTCACGTTTGGCGATGGCGGTTTCCAATGCTGCGGAGCGCTTGGCCCACTGTTCGGGTGGCAGTGGTTTGGACCATTCGATGATGGGCGGATACGTCAGGTCGGGTGGCGGATACAGTTTTTTCCTTTGCAGGTATTGCGCCAAAGGTGCGTTAAAAATAAACACGCCGAAGACTCCATCCCACAGTAACGTCAGAATCCAGCCACGGGTTTTGGCCTTATCCCTCATGTAGTCAAGGTAGAAACGCAGACTCTCGCCTGCGTTAAGTGCAGCCGCTTTCGGCACCGCCTGCGGCCCAATTTCCATATAGCTGCGGATGCATTCCCACAACGCCATGGCCGTGGTACCGCCACCACAATTGAAGCCAAATGAAAAATGCTTGTTGTCGTCTTTAGCCTGCGGGTCCGGGTTCTCAAAGCCGATGATCAGCAGTCCCATTGTGGTCCTGCCGGCCTGGCTGACCGAGGAATGTTGCGTGGCTGCTGCTGTCACGCTTTCCCAGGGAACGATCCAATATTCATCGTCTCCTCGTGGGACGCAGACCTCTCGTCGTTGGCGGTTGAAGCGCACGGGTAAGGGGACTTCGCGGAGTAGGCCCTGGATTACAAATAAGATGGGGATGCCCACGATGATTAGTCCCCCGCCCCATATTAGAGGGTCAGGTGTGATGTAACTCATAAGCGCAAAGAGCACCATCATCGGCCAAATCGTCATCACTGCCGCACCGATGCTGTAATTGCCGATGTCGACAAACACATCGTTCTTACGCCAGATGGTGGTGAGCACATCACAAGGTTCTTCGCCTGTGGGAATGGGCAATGGCGCCAGATAATCATTGCGCGAAAACAACCGTTTTTGAGTGGTGCCTGCCGGTGGCGTGCTCATGGCCTGTCCTCTGACGCTTGAGTCGTCTGTATGGCCAATTCGGCTTCACGTTTGGCGATGGCGGTTTCCAGTTCTGCGGAGCGCTTGGCCCATTGTTCGGGGGGAGTGGTTTGGACCATTCGATGATGTCGGGATAGGGCAGTTCAGGTGGGTGCGACAGCTTTAAATTCTGCAGCTTCTCCGCCAAATAAGTGCCCAGCATCGTGATGCAGAATATCCCCCATACAACCATTATCAGGTCGCCTTTACGCAGATCTGTGATGATCGAGCCGATTTGCGTTTCTTCGTAGAGGGGTATGCCGACTCGGCTGTCAGGCACCGCCTGCGGCCCAATCTCCATATAACTGCGGATGCATTCCCACAACGCCATGGCCGTGGTGCCGCCACCACAATTGAAGCCAAATGAAAAATGCTTGTTGTCGTCTTTAGCCTGCGGGTCCGGGTTCTCAAAGCCGATGATCAGCAGTCCCATTGTGGTCCTGCCGGCCTGGCTGACCGAGGAGTGTTGCGTGGCTGCTGCTGTCACGCTTTCCCAGGGAACAATCCAATATTCATCGTCTCCTCGGGGGACGCAGACTTCTCGGCGTTGGCGGTTGAAGCGCACGGGTAAGGGGACTTCGCGGAATAGGCCCTGGATTAAAAAAAAAACAGGAAGAGCCATGATAACTAAGCCCCACATCAAAATATCCTGACTGAAGTCGGAGTTGAGATTTCGGGTGAAGTAAGACATGGCTAAAAACACCATCACACCAGGCCAAATCGTCATTACCGCAGATGCGATGCTGTAATTGCCAATGTCGACAAAAACATCGTTCTTACGCCAGATGGTGTTGAGTACATCACACGGTTTTTCACCTGTGGGAATGGGCAGTGGCGCCAGATAATCATTGCGCGAAAACAACCGTTTTTGAGTGGTGCCTGCTGGTGGCGTGCTCATGGTTTTTCCTCCGGTTGCAGATAAATGGCGTTGGGATAGCCTTCGCCGAGCCGATAGAAGGGCGCACGGTCGAGTTCAGGTGTGGGGTCGTCTCGCAGGATAATGACGCCCGCGTTATTGCTGAGGGTAAAGGCGACGCCACGTTCTCCGCCGATAAAGCTGTTGGCGCCCAGCAATGCCGTCAACGGCGTGCGGTAGCGCAATCGCAGTGAAATGGTGCGGGGCTTCGAGCCGAGGACACCTGGCTCTGTGTTGAACGGGCCACTCAGGCGCAAGCCTTGGCCTTCCTTGGCCGGTATCCATACACAGGTGCTACTTGGCAGCCAGTGAGGTGCCATATCCCGCCATGGCGTGGGTGGGAGGAAGTTATAGGTCGAACTGTTTTTGAACAGGGCGCTGTAAGCCTGGCTATCGACGGGGTCACCGATCAGGGCCAGTTCCAGATAAGCGCTTCCAGGCTCTGCTCCCGGCAAGTCAATGGTCAGGGCTTCGATAGAACTCACGAAGGTCAGTCCAGAGTACCCGTTGGATGGCATCGTCACCGAGCGGCTCTCCATGCTGACCCGCGGTGTGTAGAGGATGCTGTAGAGTTGATTGAGCTCGTCTTGTTGCGCCTGGGCTGCGATAGGCCCCAGATTGCCTGCCCGCGCTTTTGACCAGCAGCAGAAGTTGAGGAAGTTTTGCAAGGGCGTTTGCTGAAAGAACCAGGTGATCAGGTACAGAACACCCAGTACGGCAATGATCCAGTTCAGCGGGCCCATGAATAACGTATAGCGCAGGGTGGCGATGTTGACTTCAACTAATCCTGCCAAGGCCCTTACTGTTTGGCTGAAGCCTAAGATCGCCTGAGCGCCATAAGCTGTTGCTTGCCCAGCAACTACAGTTTGGCGCATTTCCAGCCAAGGATCTGCACGAGTCTGGGCACTCTCTAGCTGTATTTTCAGGGATTGAAGTTCTGTAAGTGCTGCGCCAGTGGATAGTGCACCAATTACCCCACCAAACAGAGTGAGAGTTGGGGTCATAGAATTAAGGAAAAGGAAACTGTTTTTCTTCAGCCCCAACCGCACCTGACTATCAACTACCGCCACCAACGCCGCCCCCGCATACAACGACGCGGAAACCACATCGTTCTCTCTCCGGCTATCCATCCCCTCCAAGGTCCCGACCTGACCCAATTGATTACCCGCATTGAGGGTATTCAGCAGCAAGGCCGCCAGGGGAACGACTCCGCCGCTATTGGTCACAAAGGTGGAGTGGGTGATCCCGGCCACATGTCCGGCGCCAATGGCTCTTCCCGTGGCGGCTGCCCATCGGGTCAGCCCTTCGGCTTTTTGCCCCAGCAACTTCCAAAACGGTCGGCCATTTTTAATCAGCTCCTCGACACGCGTGTCGCTGCCCAAACGAGCCGTGACGAAAATGCCGAGCCAGGCGCTGCTGAACGTTTTATCTGTGTTGAGCAACAGCAACGCCGCCGCCAGCCGGTTGACCAGCACGCTCCATAGGCTGTTGGCGTCGCGGGCCATGGCCGCCAGGTCGTCCAAAATGGGCGCGGTCAGCGGCGCAAGGGCTTGATAGGTCGCGGTGATGTTCTCGGACGCCAGTGCCGCCATCAGTTCGCCCAGGCGAGCCGTGTTGTTAAGGCCGGCATCGAGGGAGGGGGTCCAGGCGCGGAACAGTTGGGTCAGCGCGCCGCCATCGGCCGCCCGCACATAGTTGGCGTATTGTTCGGCGCCCTGGGCACGAATGCATTGGGCGCTCAGGCAGCCGAGGGCCATTTCGGTCAACCAGTGTCGAGTGTCGATGTCGTGGTAATCGACAAACCACGTGCCGGTGCTCGAACGTTTGAGGTACACCTCTCGGTCGCTGAACAGGACTTGATGGCGTTGTTCGATCTGCTCGAAATGCAAGGGCGCGGTGGTATCGAGCCAGGTGTTCATCGCCTCCAGATCGATGTACTGACTTACCTTGGCGCTGAAGGTGTCGTTGTCGAGATTGGCCTGTTTTTCGGCACGGTATTCGCGCACCACGTATTCCGCCTCGTTGTACAACTGCGCCGGAATAAAGGCGCGTACCGGCGCCACGATAGCGGCAATACGTGCATCGCGCGCTGCGGCCTCGTTTCGACCTGGGTGACCACCGTATTGGCGGGCCAGGGTTTCAGCCTTGAGTTCGGCATCCAGTTGATGCTGTGCATCGAGCATCACCTGACCCTGCTCCGGCGTGAGGGTGATGTCGTAATCCTTGTAACGGTAGCTGAGGATGCCCGCCAATTCGGCGCCGTCTTCGCTGACCAGGCTGCGTACAAAACCACCGACGCTCAACCGCAGGTTGTTATCACCGACCCATTGTTCATGACCCGCTTCGACCGACTCTTGCTCATGGTTGATATCACGCAGCACGCCCAGGTCATCGTCGAGGGCAGCAAACACGGCATACAGCGCGGCCGCCTGGCGCTTGGCTGCATCGAGCCATGCCTGGGTGGCGTCGACCTCCCAAGGGCAGGCGCTCCAGACGCCGGGTTCGACCAGGGTTTCTCCCGGTGGTCGTGCGCCAGCCGCCTCTTCGCGTTCGCGCAGTGACTGCGAGCGGGCAACGAAGACCTTTATGTTGTCTTGCGTTGGGTTGTCGTGGACCACGTTGCCGAGCGTTTTCAGGTCTTCACGGTAGGTCGCGCCGTTCTGCTGATAGTCGTGTGCCAAGGCTTTATCTCGCACCGCTGGCATGAGCTCGGCCACCAGTGCAGGCGCCTTTTCGAGCGGTGGACAGTGCTGGGCCGATAGGCGTTTGGCGACATCGGGAAGGCCTATCTGGCGCATGCGTAGACGTCGTTCGTCACTCTTCTTCAGGCGTTCGCAGGCATCGTTGCTTAACGGCATTTCGCTGTAGAGCATCCAGGCATCGGTGCTCTTGTTCAACGCGATCCCAGCCTTTTCTCCTGTCGTGATGGCCACATGGGGTTGCGTCAGCGGTTGTTCCACCAACAGGCCATCGACCGCTACGGCATAACGGCTGAGTGGCCCTTCGGCGTGCCACAGATACAGGTAGCCGGCACGCAAGCGGCGCAGTCCCATCGGATGGCTTTGGGGTGGGTTGGAAGGCTGGAAGTCCGCATGTTCGGCGGCCTGTTCAGCCATGGCGTAGCGAGCGGGAACCACAAAGATTTCAGGCTGGCGGGCGGGGCAGGCGGCGACCGGGCTCGACAGGTCTTCGTGGCCGAACTGAGATTGCGCGGCCTGATCGGCAGCGGCCAGGTTGCGGTTTTTATTGCGCGGTTGGACGGTCATGAAAAGGACTCTTTATCAGTCAATAACCAATGGCGATGCAGTTCTTCCAGCAAGGCATCCAGGCGTTGTGTGGCGTTGAGCGATGGCTGTTGGAGAAGGTCGCGATAAACCTGGTGTTCGGGCGCTTGCGCAAACGCCGTGCCGTGGGCGGCGACCAAAGCCGACCAGCGCGCGACTTCGCTGGGGCTCGAGTATCCATAACGGGCGGCGCCTTCGCGGCACGCTGCCGCCCACGCCCGCTGTTCGGCGATCGAGCGCTGTGTCAGGCATTCGGGAAAGTAGGTGCGTGCATGTTCCAGCAGTTGCTGGTCGAAGGCTTCCAGCTGGCCTTGGTTAAGGTATTGAAGCTGCTGCTCGTCGAGGTAAAGCCACGGACGCTCGGCATAGTGCTCGGCGTTTTGCCGGTGTGCGCGAACGATCCACTGTTCGCCCTGGTCTTGCGTTGCGGGCAGGCGCACACGGCTGATCGGGCCCATCCTGTGGTCCCTTTCAGTTGAATCGAGAATGGGCAGCCAATGACGCATGACACGCGGGTCGTAAAAACGAAACAGTAACGAAACATCACCGTTTACTCGCGCGTGAATCAGGCTGCGCAGATGTTCAGCCAGTGCTTGCATGGGGGCGTCGCTTTCAATCATTAGCCCGGCATCGTATTGCCAGTGCGTGGTGAACCGGTGTTCCAGGGGGCTGTTGGCACGCAAGACGACCAGGACAGGGCCAATATCGAATACCGCCTTGTAGGGCGTCGTCAGGTAGAGCCACTCGAACGTCGGGTTGCCTTCCAGCCTGTACAGGTGGCCCGGCAGGTTTTCTATCTTTGCCCCATCCAGAAGCAAATAACGTGAGGTGCTTGGCATCATTTTTTCGCCCCCGGCTTCTGGCATATCTCGCAGACCGGCTGAGCTGTTGTGGCTGCCCATAGCAGGTTCTGACGCAAGGCGGGTCCCAACAACGCTCCAGCCTTATCCGCATCCACCGCCTTCAACAGCCCCGGCAACAACGGCGCTGCCCCTGTGCCATTGCCAGGGCTGCCCCCGGAATTCAGATTCGTCGCCGGCCCGCTGATCCATACGCCGCTGGGGTCGATCTTGATAAAACTCCCGCCGGCCTTGAGCGTCAGTTCCATACCGGCTTCCAGCACGGCCTTCAGCCCGCTGCTCAGGTGAATCTCCTGGCCTGCCTCGACGAATAGCCCCGTGCCGATCTTGATGTGCTGATTCAGCGCCACTGTGAGGTGGTCATCCGCCCGTGCTTGGACCTTGCGGTCGGCGTGGACGGTGTGGTGCTCCTCGGCCTTGAATTCGCTGTAGGCGTTCTTCTCGACCGTGTCGTGGCGTTCGTTGCCGACGCGGATCTTTTGGTCGTGTTCGATGTTTTCATCCCAGTCGCGCTGGGCGTGCAGGAAGATTTGTTCCTGACCTTTTTTGTCTTCGATGCGCAGTTCGTTGAAGCCACCGCCGCCCGGTGAACTGAGGGTTTTGAACACGGTGCGGGTTTTGTTCGCCGGCAGTGGGTAGGGGGCGGGGTTTGTCTTGTGATACAGGCAACCGCTGATCAGCGGTTGGTCGGGGTCGCCTTCGAGGAAGGTCACCAGCACTTCCATGCCGACGCGGGGGATGGCGATGCCGCCGTAGCGGGCGCCGGCCCAGGCGGACGAGACGCGCAGCCAGCAACTGCTGTGGTCGTCGCCCTGGCCTTCGCGGTCCCAGTGGAATTGCACTTTGACGCGGCCGTATTCGTCGCAGTGGATCTCTTCGCCTTGGGGACCGGTGACCACGGCGGTTTGGCTGCCGAGGATGCGCGGTTTGGGATGTTTCAGCGGCGGGCGGTAGAACGCGTCCCACGGGGTGGCGAGAAAACGGTTGCGGTAGCCCTGGTGGAAATCGTCATCGGGGGTGTCGCTGGTGATGGATTCTTCGAGGACTTGGGGCTGTTTGCCTTCGTGGAGGACTTCGGTCAGTAGCCACAGGTCATTCCAGCGGGCCTTGGGGTGGTGGGTCAGGGGTAGGAAATGGCCGCTGAGCAGCAGCGGTTGATCGCTTGTGCCTTCGGCGAGCCGGTAGTCGCTGCGGTGGCGTTCGAGGGCGCGTTTGGCCAGGTGCCTGCCGCGTTGGCTGTCGTGGAAACGGCCGGGGTAGTCGTAGTCTTCGAGGTCGGGCAGGGCGTCGCTGCGCTCGTCGCCTTCGAGGCTGACGTGCGGGATTTCAAAGTGGTAGTCGCGGCGGGTGGTGCGGCTGGTGCGGGTTTCCAGGCGCAGGCCGAAGTGCTTGATGACCGGTTCGCTGGCGACCAGGCCGGAGTCTTGCTGGTAGGCCACGGGGGTGAGCCTGGGGAACACCGTCTGGTCGTCGCCGAACACGACTTTGTGGGCCGTGGCGCTGTGCTGGAAGTGGTAGTGAATCCCTTCTTCTTCGCACAGACGCTGGATGAACTGCAGGTCGGATTCGTCGTATTGAACGCAGTAATCGCGTGTGGGATACGTCGTCCCCAGGTGAAAGGTGTAGGCATTGCTCTGGATGCCATGTGCTTCGAGAACCTGGGCAATGATGCTGGGCACCGTGAGGTTCTGGAAGATGCGCTGGTTGAAGCGGTGCGCGAGGTACGCCAGTTGCGGGCGCAGGGTCATCGAATAACGGCTCAGACGCTTGCCGGCGTCGCCCTGGGCCACGCGATAAACCTGGCCATGAATGCCGCGGCCGTCCGGTGCGAGCTGCAAAAAAGCCGGCTTGTGCAGCAGGCTCTCGAGGTCGAGCGACGAGTGTTCACTGACCAGTTCAAGGTCGAACGCGAACGGTTGGCTGATGGCTTCGCGTCCCGTCAGGGAAAGGACTAGAAGCTCGTATTTGAGCCCCTTGAGGGCGAGGCTGAAGTGGGTCTGGTCGGCTGGTGCGAACATCCCTTTTTTCCTTCTGTCATGCAGCGAAAAAAACGACATCGGCCAGTGCGGCTGGCCGATGTCCCGCAGGGTCAGCCAGGCTTAGCCAGTGACCGGCGCGCGCCAGTCATCGGAGCCGGAAGTGCCGGATACTTCATGGGTCCAAGTGATTTTGCGGTAGGTGAATGCAACGTCTTCCAAGTGAGTGAAATGCGCGTTCGCCGGGTCCTGGCAGTTGTGCATGTGGTCCTTGATATCGACGATGATTGCGTCCTCAAGCTTGGTGGTGAAGTAGTGCTCCTGGGTGCCGGCCGCCGAGGTACGGAACCACTGGATGGTGATTTCGCTCAGGCGCTCGCCGGAGGTGAGCGCCGCGAGCAGCAGCGGCGAGGATTTGTCGAAGACCTTGGTGATCTTGACGGGCCTGTGCACGCGCTGGCCGGTGGGCTGGCCGGACTGCGGATCGCGGGGGATGATCACTTCGTGACTGAAACCCTGGACCATGACCTGGTCTTCGTGACCTTCCTGATAGGTATTGCCCACCGAGTCGGCAGTGAAGGCCCCGGCGGTGATCAGGCCTTGTTTGGTGCCGGTGATGGACATGTAAGCGGGGGTTGCCATGGAGATGCTCCTTGCTTGAAAAATGAGAAACCCAATAGGCGAAATTGCCTGTTGGGTGGCCGGAAGTATCAAACATCGTGCCATGTTATTTATTTGCTAAGTAAATCAGTGATGTAGTTGTAAGTCAGTGGCGCGAGCTGTTGTTTTACTAAGTTTTTAGCCTAAAAGATGGCAACTTCTTGCACAGTAGTGTGCAACTTCTTGCGCACTTGCCTTGGCGTCAGTAAATATAAGGTTCGCAGAGAGGTATCCACAGGGTTGTCCACAAATAGGTGTGCAAGAACTTGCCATGTAGGGTGGTTGTGGATTGATTAGCGCTTCATGGGGATTTGGGTGGTCGTAGGAAGTTTCATGCATTTTTTTAAGATGTTTCTTATTTACTTGGCGTTAGGTCCCAAGTGTAGACTTTGGCCCGGTAGAGAAACCATCCTACCCATGGTCAGGTGAATGGCTTACATCAGGGTGGCGGGCATGTCCCATGGGTTAAGTCCTGGTTTTCTCTGCTGGAATGGCTCTATTCAGGGGGTTAAGGCGCATTGCGCGACTGCCTGATGAGGATGTCGAGCCGCTTCAATTGACTGTGATTTTTTTGGATCGGTTCAGGCTATTTAAATGTGTGATTTTTACGACTGCTTCAATGCCGTTTGCAAAGGCTCATTATCCTGGGTGGGTGAAAGGGTATGGTCTAAATGGGTTGAAACATCATATTTCCCATCTGTCGCTTGGCGTGCGCGTAATGCACTGTCCAGCGATTTGTTAACTTGAAGGTCAGGGATGTCCTACTCCAGCAAACTATCCGCTCACTATCTTGAGCTCGCAAAAATCTCCATTTCCGAAGAGAGTTTTTCGGGCGAGGATGTTCGTTTTTCGAGCGAATACGAAGCGCTGGAAAATGAACTGGCCAAAGCCCAATCCATGCACGAAAGTGGCCAGATCGATTGGCTGAAAGTTCGAGAGAACAGCGAGAGTTTGTTACGCACCCAATCAAAGGATTTGCGAGTCGGTGCCTGGCTGACCTGGGCACTGTACCAGCGCGAATCGTTTCAGGGGCTGTTGGCGGGGCTCGGCTTTTTGCACCACCTGTGCGAGCACCATTGGGCCGATGTCCACCCCTCTAAAGCCCGAACCCGAAGTGCCGCGATCAGCTGGCTCGTGCCGCGCCTCGAGCAGGTGCTGAACGAAAACATCGCGATCAAAGAGCAACTGCCTCTGTTCCGTCAATTGGTTGAGCACCTCGAAGGGCTGGATGCCGCTTGTACTCAGCATTTGGGTGACGATGCGCCGCTACTCTTGCCGATGTCGCGTCGGTTGAAAAGCATGGTCCAGCGCGCGGCCGATAATCAACCGGAGCCGGGCGTGGTCGGCGCGGCGGTTGCACAAGTCAAGCAGGCCGCAACGCAGCTGTTCGCAGCAGGAGCGCCGATCGACAATGAAAAGGACGCTCACAAGGCGCTGCGTGCTCAACAGGACAGTGCGCGGCCATTATGTGCCTGGTGGCTCAAGCAGAAAGCGACTGATTTGCGTGCTTTGCGCCTCAATCGCACGCTGTTGTGGCTACCCATCGACGCGGTGCCCGAGCGCAATGCCGAACACATCACTGCATTACGTGGGCTGCCGGCGGACAAGCTCAAGTCCTACCAGGATCGCTACAAAGAGGCGGCATACGCGGATCTTATCGTTGAGGTCGAGGCGAGCCTGGCCAAGACGCCATTCTGGTTCGATGGACAGCGCATGGTCTGGGAATGCCTGCAAGGCCTGAACGCCGACCAGGCCATGCGCGAAGTGGAAATTCACTTCGCCCTGTTGATTCAACGTTTGCCCGGCATCATCGAACTGCGCTTTCACGACGGGGCGCCTTTTGCCGACCCCGCCACACGCGCCTGGATCAGCGCAAACGTTATGCCGCACCTGCAGACCGCCAGCGCGCCGCGCAAGGTAGAGGTCTCGCATACACAGCCCGCCTGGGAGCTGGCGCTGGAAGAGGCCCTGCCGGTATTACGCAAGGACGGCCTCAAGGTTGCCGTGCAGATACTCAAGCAGGGCCTGCAGAACGCCCAGGGCGGTCGCGCGCGATTTTTCTGGCAGTTCGCCATGGCACGCCTCTGTTTTCTGGCCAAGAAATACGAACTGGCCAAGACCCAACTCGAAACGCTCGATCAAACATTACAGGACTCAGGTCTGCACGACTGGGAGCCGGACCTTGCGCTGGAAGTACTCCACCTGCTGCATAGCTGCTGCGAGTTATTGCCGCAAAACCACGCGGTGCGCGAACGCAAGGAAGAGATTTATCGCAGGTTGTGCCACCTCGATCTCGAAGTGGTACTCGAATAGGCCAAACGGCCACAACAGCAAGGAGAAAAGCCATGGCCAAAGAAGGCTCGGTAGCCCCCAAGGAACGCATCAACGTCACTTTCAAACCTGCCACTGGCGGGGCTCAGGAAGAGATCGAACTGCCACTGAAACTGCTGGCGGTAGGTGACTACACCCATCGCAAGGACGAGCGCAAAGTCGAAGATCGCAAACCGATCGGCATCGACAAAACGACCTTCGATGAGGTGCTGGCCAAGCAAGAGCTGCAACTGACGCTGAGCGTGCCGAACCGTCTTCAGGAGGAGGGTGAAACCGAAGAGTTGGCCGTGAAGTTGCGCGTCAATTCGATGAAGGACTTCAACCCGGCCAGTCTGGTCGAGCAGGTGCCGGAGCTCAAGAAACTGATGGAGTTGCGCGACGCACTGATGGCCCTCAAAGGTCCGCTGGGGAATGCGCCGGCGTTCCGTAAAGCCATCGAAGGCGTGCTCGCCGACGACGAATCCCGCGGTCGCGTGCTGGGTGAGCTGGGCCTTAACGCCGCCGCCCCAGACGCCTGAGCCCCCATCAGCCAAGGAAGCCAATACCATGAGCACTAGCGCAGCAAAGCAAAAAAGCGCCGAAAGCGGCGAACTCAGTATTCTCGACAGCATCATCGCCGAAACCCGCCTGACCCCGGACGATGAAGCCTACGGCATCGCCAGGCGCGGTGTGTCGGCCTTCATCGAAGAACTGCTCAAGCCGCAGAACAACGGTGAGCCGGTCAAGAAGGCCATGGTCGATCGCATGATCGCCGAGATCGATGCCAAGCTCAGCCGGCAGATGGACGAGATCCTCCACCACGCTGACTTCCAGTCCCTGGAATCGGCATGGCGTGGCCTGCAACTGCTGGTTGATCGCACCAATTTCCGCGAAAACATCAAAATCGAAATCCTCAACGTCTCCAAAGACGACCTGCTGGACGATTTCGACGACTCGCCGGAAGTCATGCAGTCGGGCTTGTACAAGCACATCTACACCGCTGAATACGGCCAGTTCGGTGGCCAGCCGGTGGGCGCGATCATCGCTAACTACTTCATGTCTCCGAGCTCGCCGGACGTGAAACTGATGCAGTACGTTTCCAGTGTTGCCTGCATGTCCCATGCGCCATTCATTGCGGCGGCGGGCCCGCAATTCTTCGGCCTGGAAAGTTTCACTGGGCTGCCGGACCTGAAGGACCTGAAAGATCACTTCGAAGGCCCGCAGTTCGCTAAATGGCAGAGCTTCCGCCAGTCCGAAGATTCCCGCTACATCGGCCTGACCGTACCGCGTTTCCTGCTGCGTAACCCGTACGACCCGGAAGAAAACCCGGTGAAATCGTTCGTGTACAAGGAAACCGTCGCCAACAGTCACGAACATTACCTGTGGGGCAACACGGCCTATGCGTTCGGCACCAAGCTGACCGACAGCTTCGCCAAGTTCCGCTGGTGCCCGAACATCATTGGCCCGCAAAGCGGTGGCGCGGTGGAAGATCTGCCGTTGCACCATTTCGAAAGCATGGGTGAGATCGAAACCAAGATCCCGACGGAAGTGCTGGTATCTGACCGCCGTGAATACGAGTTGGCCGAGGAAGGCTTCATTTCCCTGACCATGCGCAAGGGTTCCGACAATGCTGCGTTTTTCTCCGCCAGCTCGGTGCAGAAGCCGAAGTTGTTCGGCATCAGCGCGGAAGGCAAGACTGCGGAGCTGAACTACAAACTCGGCACCCAACTGCCGTACATGATGATCGTCAACCGCCTGGCTCACTATTTGAAAGTGCTGCAGCGCGAGCAACTCGGTTCATGGAAAGAACGTACCGACCTCGAACTGGAACTCAACAAGTGGATTCGCCAGTACGTTGCCGACCAAGAGAACCCAAGTGCCGAAGTCCGTGGTCGCCGTCCACTGCGCGCCGCCCAGGTCATCGTTAGCGATGTCGAGGGCGAGCCGGGTTGGTACCGCGTAAGCCTCAACGTGCGCCCGCACTTCAAGTACATGGGCGCTGACTTCACCTTGTCGCTGGTCGGCAAGTTGGACAAAGAGTAAACGGGGCCAATCATGAGCGGATACGGCAGCCTTTTCGAACGCCTGGGCGGCGACGCGAACATACGCGACGGCTGGAGCCGCGAGGTTTCCGCCATGGCATCGGTGGCTGCCCATCTGGCCAAGATGCTCAGTACCCGGGCGGGCAGCGTGCAGACGCTGTCCGACTACGGGCTACCGGATCTCAATGATATGCGCCTGAGCCTGCACGACTCCCTGAGTCAAGCGCGCACGGCCATCGAAAACTTCATCGAAGCCTACGAGCCGCGCCTGAGCAATGTGCGTGTCATTTCCCTGCCGCGTGACCACGATCAGCTTCGCCTGTCCTTCAGTATCGAAGGCCTGTTGGAAGTTGAAGGTTTCAAGCGCCAGGTCAGTTTCGCCGCGTGCCTGGATGGCAGCGGCCAAGTCAAGGTCAGTTAAGGAGGCCCCTATGTCCGGCAAACCCGCGGCCCGCGTTACCGACCCTACCGATTGCCCGCTCCCCGGCCACGGTAGCAACCCGATCGTCGAAGGTTCCGGCGACGTATTTTTCGACGGCCTGCCGGCTGCTCGCCAAGGTGATACCACCGAGTGCGGCGGGGTGATGTCCAGCGGGTTGGCAGCAACTGTTTTTATCAACGGTAAACCGGCTGCGACGGTGGACTCCGTGGGGACGCATGGCAATAAGGTTACGGCGGGATCGGGGACGGTGATTATTGGGAATTCGCATACGCCGGCGCCGTTTGTTGCACCGTTGCCAATGCCAGGAGTCTTCAGCGATTTTTTTGTCCTGCGCGACGATGAAGGTCACCCAATTGCAAATTATGGATATCGGATAGAAACAGAGGACGGTGAAATACACGAAGGTGTCACTGATGCGATGGGCTATACCAAGTGCGTTACTACGGGTTGGTCATCTCAGATGTTAAACATTTCGCTGATTACATCGGGAGGTGTGGCTAATGCCTAATCCAGCTTTGTTGGCCCGGCCGCCATCAACACCCTCTCATAATAATGAGGGTCAAGTTGTAATAGTGAAACTGGCGAAGCTGGGGACCTACGAAATTAATATTCGATTTTTTCATCCTGGCAAAAATTTCGGA
The DNA here is from genome assembly GCF_046605395.1 of Pseudomonas sp. MPB23. Lineage (NCBI taxonomy): Bacteria > Pseudomonadati > Pseudomonadota > Gammaproteobacteria > Pseudomonadales > Pseudomonadaceae > Pseudomonas > Pseudomonas sp. MPB23. Next base: position 3,215,363 of record NZ_CP176771.1, read on the forward strand.
TTGTTTGGGTTGTTTTTTGAGGGGGACGCAAGGAGTTATTCTTTGAAGCCAAGCGGGCTTTCAGGGGAAGCCGACACAGTGGTGACATCCCGCATATGGCATAGATTTTTTATAAATTCGGCTATAGGTGAAGTTCTTTTCACTCAAACGGAATCCAATGACTCCGGCATAGCTGGAGAGAAACATATCCGCTATGGCGGAGAGCTAAAGCCAAGGGGGACCGAACGCCTACTGTCAAAACGACGAAAGGCGCAGTCACCACAATAGTTATAGAAGGGAAATATGCAGGAGAAAATCATGCAGTTCCTTTTTCTTCGAAAGTCAAAGAGTGGGTCGGAACGATTTTTTCTTAAGGCTGAATCCGAATGATAAACGTTGGAGGTCTATCTATTTTGAATCGCTGCCAGAAACTCAAAATGAGTAGATTGTAAGGTGACATATTTAAAATATTTTAAAGGCGCGGTGTGGGCTCCGGCGATCATATTGCCGCTTCTGCTGGTCGCTGATGCTTTGCTGGCGCCTGTGACCAGATTTGTAGCAAGAGAACAGTTTTTTCAGATGTATATATTGGCGTTTGGGGTTGCGGTGATGAGCTATGCGCTAAAAGTCAAATCATTGATTCTTCTTGCAGTAGTGCTTGTGTTGCCATTTTCGGTGTTCGAGATATATGCAGTTTTTAAATTGGGCTTTGCGGAGCCGTATAGCTATTTTCTGTCTATTCCTATAGTTGTTTTTTCTTTCGGTGTTCTGCAATTTGCTATTGGTTTTGGTGTTGTAAAAGGATGGTCTGCTTGTGGTATGCGTGGAAATTATATTCATTTGGTGATCTGGGGTCTGTCCGTGATCGTGCTTTTTGCTCTTCCTGGAATATTTGTTGGTGGCAAAGGTTGAAAGCATTTTTTTTGTCTCGGGTCGAACTCCTAATGATGTTGGGTTGATGTGTTTTTTATCGCTTGTTTTTATTGTCTTGTGAGATTTTTTCAAGAGGCTAGTTTTCATTGGTTGATGAGAGATTTTTGGTTCGGCTCGTTCTGAAGTTTAGTGGCACCTGTGGCGACTCGCACTATTGCTAAATCAAACGAATAAATAAGACAGGTAACCCATGTCCTTTAATCACTACTACCAAAGCGAACTCACCGCACTTCGACAGTTGGGTCGTCGATTCGCCGAGCGTAGCCCGGCGTTGGCGCCTTTTCTCGGCCAGGCCGGGCGGGACCCGGATGTGGAGCGGTTATTGGAAGGCTTTGCGTTCCTGACAGGTCGCCTGCGTCAGAAGCTCGACGATGAGTTGCCCGAACTCAGTCATTCCTTGATGCAACTGCTGTGGCCCAACTACATGCGGCCGTTGCCGGCATTCAGCATTCTCCAGTTCGACCCGTTGCAACACACCGGCCCGGCAATGAGGGTCGAGCGCGATACGCCGATTGAAAGTCAGCCGGTCAACGATGTGCGCTGCTGTTTCCGTACCTGCTACCCGACGGAGGTACAGGCGCTGGACCTGACCGCGCTGACGTATTCGGTCAAGGGCGACGGTTCGCTGTTGAGCCTGCGCCTGGAGATGAGCGCTGACGGCCACCTCGGTGAGTTGGAGTTGAGTCGAGTGCGCCTGCATTTTGCCGGTGAGCGCTATATCAGCCAGATGCTCTACCTGAGCCTGTTGCGCAACTTGGCCGGGATCGAGATGGTGCCCCTGGACGGTTCCGGTAAACCGATCATTGGCGTGAACGGCCAGCCGATGGCGTTCAAACTGCCCGGCAACCGTGTGCAGCCGGTGGGCTTTGCCGAAGAAGAAGCGCTGATCCCATACCCGCTGAATACCTTCCGCGGCTACCGCTACCTGCAGGAATATTTCGCCTTCCAGGACAAGTTCCTCTTCGTCGACGTCAACGGTCTCGACCTGCTCAACGCGTTGCCGGAGGACACCCTCAAGCAACTGCGCGGCGTAGAGTTGCGCTTCGATATCCGCAAGAGCGGTGTGTTGCGCGTGCGCCCGAGCCTGGACAACGTGAAGCTGCACTGCACGCCTATCGTCAACCTGTTCAAGCACGACGCGCTACCGATCCGCCTCGACGGGAAACAGGATGAATATCTGCTGTTGCCCTCCCGGCACGCCCTGGAACATTGCGGCGTGTTCTCCGTAGAGGCCGTCATCGGCTGGAAGTCTGGCGGTGTCGGTTATCGGGAATACGTGCCATTCGAGTCATTCGAGCACGACCCCAGCTTCGATGTATCCAACAGCCGTCCGCATTACAGCCTCCGTCAGCGTTCCTCGATGCTGCACGACGGCCTCGACAGCTACCTGAGCTTCGGCATCGGCGACACCGAAGCGGATGAAACCTTGTCGATCGAGCTGATGTGCACCAATCAGAATCTGCCGCGCCAGCTCAAGCTGGGCGACATCAACCTGGCGTGCGACAAAACCCCGGCATTTCTCAGCTTTCGCAATATCACCCTGCCCACGTCGAGCTTTGCGCCGCCGCTGAACCGCGATTTTCTGTGGAAGCTGATCAGCAATATGTCGCTCAACTACCTGTCACTGGCCGACGTCAACGCCTTGAAGGTGATTCTCGAAACCTATGACTTTCCGCGTTACTACGATCAGCAGGCAGAAAAGGTCAGCAAGTGCCTGCTCGGCGGACTCAAGTCCATCAAGCACCACCACGTCGACCGCTTGCATCGCGGGCTACCGGTACGTGGCTTGCGCACCGAGCTGACCATCGACCCACAAGGCTATATCGGTGAGGGCGACCTGTTCGTGTTCGCCTCTGTTCTCAACGAGTTCTTCGCGCTTTACGCCAGTCTCAATTCGTTTCACGAGCTGCGGGTAAAAAGCACACAGGGAGAGGTGTACCAATGGACGCCCCGTATGGGCCTCCAGCCGCTTCTTTAAGCGCGCTGAGCCGAGCTATACGCGAGTACTCACTGTTTCAGGCCGTGCTGCTGGTGATTGACCGGCTGCGCGAGGCACACCCGTATCTGAGTCAGGACGATCTCTACGACCAGTTGGAATTCCAGGCCAACCCGAGTCTCGGCTTCCCCGGCAGTGACGTCGATCGTGTGGAGTTTTTCCAGGAGCACGGGCAAATGCGCGCGCGCCTGCGCTTCAACCTGATTGGTCTGGTGGGCGCAGGCTCGCCGCTTCCGGCGTTTTATGGCGAGCAGGCACTGGGCGATAGCGAGGATGGAAACCCGACCCGCAACTTCCTGGATCTGTTTCACCATCGCCTGCAACGGCTGATGCTGCCGATCTGGAAGAAGTATCGCTACCGCGCCAGCTTTGAAAGCGGTGCGATCGATCCGTTTTCCGCACAGCTGTTCGCACTGATCGGCCTGGGCGGCGAAGAGATCCGCCTCGCCACGGAACTGAACTGGAAGCGCCTGTTGCCCTACCTCGGTCTGTTGAGCTTGCGGGCGCACTCGGCGGCCTTGATCGAAGCGGTACTGCGTTACTACTTCAAGCACGCAGAGTTGATCATCGAGCAGTGCATCGAACGCCGAGTCCAGATCCTCGACGAGCAACGTAACTGCCTGGGGCTGGCCAACACCTTGCTCGGTGAAAGCGTGGTGTTGGGCGAGAGCGTACGCGACCGCAGCGGCAAATTCCGTATCCACATTCGCCAACTGGACTGGCAGCGTTTTCACGAGTTCCTGCCGATCGGTTTCGGGTATCAGCCGCTGTGCGCGTTGGTGCGGTTCACCCTGCGCGACCCGCTGGATTACGACATACGGCTGGTATTGCGCCACGAAGAAGTTCGTGAGTTGCGCATTGGCGAACAAAACGCCTGCCGGCTGGGATGGACCAGTTGGCTCGGCCACGAATACGCAGACGGTGTCGTCACCCTGGGCAGCAAAATTCATTAAGGATGTGAGCGTATGAGCAACGTAGATCTGCAACAACTGATACAGGCGCTGGACGCCGAAACCCGCCGTGACCTGGAGCGCTCGGCAGAGCGTTGTGTGGGCCGCGGTGGCAGCAAGGTCCTCGTGGAAGACTTGCTGCTCGGTTTGCTCGAGCGTCCGCAAGGCCTGCTTGCGCGCGCCTTGCAGGATGCCGAAGTGGACGCTGGCGAATTGAGTGCCGCCCTGCAATCGCGCGTCGAGCACAGCGCCTCGCGAAACCCGGTGTTTGCTCCGGAACTGGTGCAGTGGCTGCAAGATGGTTTGTTGGTGGCCAACCTCGAGTTGGGCCAGACCCAGGTCGAACAGGCCGCGCTGATTCTTGCACTGTTGCGTAACCCGATACGCTACGCCGGCAGTCGCTACCTGGCGCTTCTGGCCAAGTTGAATATCGAGCGGTTGAAAGCATTCGCGCTGTCCCAGCAGGAAAAAACCACCACCGCCAAAGTGGCTGTACCGGGGGAATCGCTGCTCGAACGCTTCACCCACAACCTCACCCAGCAGGCGCGTGACGGCGTGCTTGACCCCGTATTGTGTCGCGACGGCGCCATTCGGCAGATGGTCGATATCCTCGCCCGACGCCGCAAGAACAATCCCATTGTGGTCGGCGAAGCCGGTGTGGGTAAAACCGCGATCGTCGAAGGACTGGCGTTGCGTATCGTCGCCGGTGAAGTGCCGCAGGTGCTCAAAGGGGTCGAGTTGCTGTCCCTGGACATGGGCTTGTTGCAGGCCGGGGCCAGCGTCAAAGGCGAGTTCGAGCGTCGTCTTAAAGGCGTGATCGATGAGGTCAAGGCGTCGCCCAAACCCATCATTCTGTTTATCGACGAGGCGCACACGCTGATCGGTGCCGGCGCCAACGCGGGCGGTTCCGACGCCGCCAACCTGCTCAAGCCCGCGCTGGCCCGTGGCGAGTTGCGCACCATCGCGGCCACCACCTGGGCGGAGTACAAGAAATATTTCGAGAAAGACCCGGCGCTGGCGCGGCGTTTCCAGCCGGTGCAATTGCATGAGCCGACCGTCAATGAAGCGGTGACTATCCTGCGTGGCCTGGCTCAGGTCTATGAAAAAAGCCACGGCATCTACCTGCGTGATGACGCCGTGGTAGCCGCCGCCGAACTGTCGGCGCGCTACCTGGCGGGTCGGCAGTTGCCGGACAAGGCCGTTGATGTGCTCGACACCGCCTGTGCCCGCGTGCGCATCAGCCTGGCTGCCGTGCCGGAAAGTCTGGAGCGCCTGCACGGCGAACTGGCCGAGGGTGGCCGGCAGCGTCAGGCCTTGCGTCGTGATGCCGAGGCCGGTCTGTCGGTGGATCACGAAGCATTGGCGGCACTGGAGGCCCGCCTGGAAGAAGCCCAAGCGCAAAGCGCGGCGCTGGAATCCCTCTGGATGGAACAGAAGGAACTGGCCGAACGTTTGCTGGCGTTGCGTCAGCAATTGGCCGACGCGCGCCAATCCGCCGCTGCGCCTGGCACTGAGAACGCTGAAAACAGCGCGGTCGACACTATTGAGTCCCTGGAGTCCGCGCTGAACGACACCCACAGCGCCCTGACGGCATTGCAAGCGCAGGAACGGTTGGTAAGTTTTGAGGTGTGCCCCCGGCTGGTGGCCGAAGTGATCAGTGCCTGGACCGGCGTGCCGCTGGCGCAACTGGCCCGCGAGCACAACGCCAAGGTCGCCAGCTTCGCCACCGACCTGCGCCTGCGCATTCGCGGCCAGGAACAGGCGGTGCACGCGCTGGACCGTTCGATGCGGGCCACCGCCGCCGGCTTGAACAAGCCGGATGCGCCGGTGGGGGTCTTCCTGCTAGTGGGCCCCAGCGGTGTTGGCAAAACCGAAACCGCCCTGGTGCTGGCCGATCTGCTCTACGGCGGTGAACGCTTTATCACCACCATCAACATGTCGGAATTCCAGGAGAAACACACCGTATCGCGCCTGATCGGCGCGCCGCCGGGCTATGTGGGCTACGGCGAGGGTGGCATGCTCACCGAAGCGGTCCGGCAGAAGCCCTATTCCGTAGTGCTGCTGGATGAAGTCGAAAAGGCCGACCCGGACGTGCTCAACCTGTTTTACCAAATCTTTGACAAAGGAGTGGTCAACGACGGCGAAGGGCGCGAAATCGATTTTCGCAACACGCTGATCCTGATGACCTCCAACCTGGGCAGCGACCGCATCGGTGCCCTCTGTGAAAACGGTGAGCGGCCAAGCGCCGACGTGCTCGAAGAAACTATCCGCCCGGTGCTCAGCAAGCACTTCAAGCCGGCATTGCTGGCACGTATGCGCGTGGTGCCGTATTACCCGGTCGGCGGCCCGGTCCTGCGCGAGCTGATCGAGATCAAACTCGATCGTCTCGGCGAGCGCTTGAACCGTCGCCAGTTGGCGTTCACCTACTGCCAGAACCTCGTTGATCACCTGGCGCAACGTTGCACCCAGAGCGACAGCGGTGCGCGACTTATCGACCACCTGCTCGATCTGCATGTGCTGCCGCTGGTTGCCGATCGCTTGCTGGACGCAATGGCCACGGGCGAAAGCCTCAAGCGTGTTCACGCCACACTGGACGACAACGCCAGTGTCACATGCGAATTCACCTGAGGTGGGCCTGATGTTTGCCTGCGTGCCGCACCCACTGGCGTATGCCGAAGCGCTGCTGGCCCAGTTCGCCGGCCTGTCCCGGGCCAGGGACGGTGCGGTGCTGCTGGGGGCTTTCGTGCGCGGTTTGGCCGAGCTCAGCGGCTGCGAACTGGCGCAGGTGTACCTGCTGGACGCGACCCATACGCGGCTGGGGATGAATGCCGAGTGCCTGAACGGCAACCTGCAACCCCGTGAAGTAGGAAGCCTGCCAGCGGACTACAACGGCGAGCAGTTGCTGCAATTCGTGCTGTGTCAGAACCGTGTGATTGGCCTCTGCGGGTTGAGCGGCAGCCTTCATGAGACCAGTTTCCTGCCGAGTCAGGCGCAGCCATGGGAATCGCTGTTGTGCGTGCCCTTGATCAATCAACGGGAGGCGGTGGAAGGCGTACTGCTTTGCGCGAGCCCCCGGCACCTCGATCTGCTGGGGTTTGCCAGCTCATTTGGCCTGCTCGGCGCGTTCGTACTCGGGCAGTTGCATGTGCTGCGTCGTTTGAGCCGGCTCAGCGCCGATCAGCCGGCATTGCCGGTCCGTCCTTCGAGCGTCAGTGGCTATGGCTTGATCGGTAACAGCGCGGCCATGCGCCAAGTCTACTTGCTGATCAGCAAAGTCCTGCACAGCCCCTGCACCGTATTGCTACGTGGAGAGACCGGCACCGGCAAGGAACTGGTGGCCCGGGCCATTCATGATTATGGCCCGCGTCGCACCAAGGGATTCATCGTGCAGAACTGCGCGGCACTGCCGGAAAACCTGCTGGAAAGCGAGCTATTTGGCTATCGCAAAGGTGCGTTTACCGGCGCCGACCGCGACCGGGCCGGGCTGTTCGACGCGGCCGACGGCGGCACGCTATTGCTTGATGAAGTGGGCGACATGCCGCTGTCGTTGCAAGCCAAGCTCTTGCGAGTGTTGCAGGAGGGCGAGGTTCGCCCGCTGGGCTCCAACGCCACTCACAAAGTCGACGTGCGCATCGTTGCCGCCACCCACCGGGATCTGTCGACCCTGGTCAGTGTCGGGCTGTTTCGTGAAGACCTGTACTACCGCCTGGCGCAATTCCCCATCGAGTTGCCGCCCCTGCGTGAGCGCGAAGGAGACATCCTGCTCCTGGCACGCCACTTCGCCGACAGGGCCTGCGCCTTTTTGCAACGCGACGAAGTGAGCTGGTCCAGCGACGCACTCGATCATCTGTCCAACTACACCTTTCCCGGCAACGTGCGCGAGCTCAAAGGCCTGGTCGAACGGGCGCTGCTGCTGTGCGAGGGCAGCGAATTACAGGTTGAGCATTTCTCCTTGTGCGTGGGCGCCGTACCGGGAGGCTGCAGCCTGAACCTGCGCGAACGGCTTGATCAAGTCGAGCGCAGCCTGATGCTCGATTGCCTGCGCAAGCACGCTGGTAACCGGACCAACGCAGCCCGTGAACTTGGCCTGCCACGCCGTACCTTTCTGTACCGCCTGGGCCGCCTGAATATCAGCGTGGAGGGTCCTGATGGCCAGGCCTGAACCGTTCGATTCCCACGCATTTTCCGTTAACTGTGCCACCCAAGCGGTCGGTGCCCTTTGCTGTTCCCTGGAGACCCCCTGATGTCTATTCGTCACTGGCAAGCCGTGCTGCTGACCCTCGCTGTTCTATGTGGCCTGGTTGGCTGCAGCGGCAACTACAAATTCAACGACGCTGCCTACCGCCCCCTGGGGGATCCGCAGGCCATCAATCGCGGCAAGTGAACGAAGGAGTACCCCCCCCATGGAATTGGTTTTTGAAATGCTCAACACCCAGCAGTTCATGCCCGGTCAGCTATGCCAGAAGACCTTCAAGCAGGCTGGCGGTGTGATTGGCCGGGGCAGTGATTGTGATTGGATCATCCCCGACCGTAAGCGTCATCTGTCCAGTCACCACGCGCTGGTCAGTTATCGCGATGGCGCCTTTTACCTCACCGATACCAGCAGCAATGGTATTCGCGCCGGCGCCGGAGCCAACGGTGCGCGTCTGCGCAAGGGTGAAGCGGTGCGCATCGAGCACGGCAGCCTGTACGTCATGGGCGACTATGAAATGCGTGCCCGGTTGATCCGCGATCCGGCTGTGTTCGACGTGGACGTCGGGCGTCCCCAAGCCGCCGGCAGCCTTATCCCTGACGATGCGTTCCTGGACCTGGACCCGCTCAAAGCCCTGACTCAGCAAGCGTGCACGTATTCGGAGCTCGATGAGCTGATTTCATCCCGCCCCGTCATTCAGGACGCCCCCCAGCGCGCCGACTATGCGCGTATCGATATGGAAAGCCTGATTGTTCCGGAACTGGTGGAGGCCCCGGTGGCCCCTGAGCCCGTGGCCCCGGAAGTCGTTGAGCGCCAGGCCGATGGTTTTTGGGAGCAGTTCGGTGCGGCCTTGGGCGTCGACCTCGAGCAGTTGGACCACGATGCCAAAGAGGCGCTGGCCCTGAATGCTGCGCGCTTGCTCAAGCAAAGCATAGGCGGCCTGCAGCAGACCCTGCGCACTCGCAGCGAATTGAAAAACGAGCTGCGCCTGGCCCAGACCCTCGCCCAAGGCCCGCAAAAGAACCCGCTGAAGTCCGCCGTCGATGCCGCCGAGGCCCTGGACATCCTGTTGCGGCCTGGCAAGCCGGGCCAGATGCCGGCCGCGCAGGCGGTTTCCCGTGCCTTCCGTGACCTGCAAGCCCATCAAGTGGCGTTGCTGAGCGCCAGCCGTGCCGCGATTCGCGGCACCCTGGAGCATTTTTCACCGCAACAACTGACCTTGCGCTTCGAGCGCGATAACAAACCCTTGCTCGCCACCTCCGGCAGCCGCTGGAGAGCCTACGGGCGCTACCACCAGGCGTTGCGCCAGGACGATGACTGGAGCGAGCGCCTGCTGGCACGGGATTTCGCCCAGGCCTACGAAGAGCAGATCCGCCTGATTTCCACCCTCAACGTTGACCTCCAAGGATGAAGCCCATGTCTCGCCGATCGACTGTTTTCTTCAAGACGCTGACCGCGCTGACCGCACTGGTGCTGATGGCCGGGTGCTCGTCGCTGTCACCGTATTCCCATATCACCAAACTCAACCTGAAGCTGACCGCCAGCGACCGGTTGAACCCGGACCTCAACGGACGCCCGTCACCGATTGTCCTGCGCCTGTTCGAGCTCAAGCATCCGGTGTCGTTTGAGAACGCTGATTTTTTCAGCCTCTATGAACGCGCCAAGGAAGCGCTGGCACCGGACTTGGTCGCCAGCGAAGAAATGGAATTGCGCCCAGGCGAAACCGTGGAACTCAAGCTCAGCGTGGAGGAGGGCAGTCGCTATGTGGGCGTGCTCGCGGCCTACCGGGATCTGTCGGACACCCAGTGGCGCTACACCCTGCAAGTGACCCCGACCGAGGCGACCGACGCTGACCTGACCCTCGACCAGAACGGCATTCGCAACACCCATTCAACCCTCGCCAAGGCGGCTGACTGACCATGAGCACCCATAAAGTCATTTGGCAGGAAGGCATGCTGCTGCGCCCGCAGCACTTCCAGCATAACGATCGCTACTACGACCACCAGATGAAGACGCGCACCCGCTTGCTGGGCGGCTACACCTGGGGCTTTCTCGACATGGAGATCGACTTGCAGTTCCTCAGCATGGGCAAGTTGGTCGTCAGTCAGGCCTCGGGAGTCCTGCCCGACGGCAGCCTGTTCGACCTGGGTGGCAACACCGAACCGCTGGCTCTGGATGTGCCGCCGAACACCGGCCATACGCCGGTTTACCTGGCGCTGCCGCTGGTCACGGGCAACCACATCGAGACGCGGCGCCTGGAGCAATCCGATGTATTGGCGCGCTACATCGCCTACGACGCCGAGGTGGCCGACTCCAACGCCGGCGATGATTCCGCCAGGCAGGTCAGTTGCGCACGCCCGGATTTCAAATTGCTGCTGGGTGAGCAACAGACCGACCAGGCCTATGTGAAGCTCAAGCTCTGCGAAGTGCTCGACACCACCCCCGACGGCGCCATCACCCTCGATCCCGATTACGTGCCGACCTACATGCAGATCCGTGCCTCCAGCTACCTGCTGTCGTGCCTCAAGGAAGTGATCAGCCTGTTGGGCAATCGCGGCGAGTCCATCGCCGAGCGGATTCGCTCCAATGGCAAGGTCGGCGGTGCGGAAGTCGGCGACTTCATGATGCTGCAACTGATCAACCGCACCGAACTGTTGCTGCGGCACTACCTGAACGTGGAACAGGTGCACCCCGAAGCCTTGTACCGTGAGTTGTTGACCTTGCTCGGTGACCTGGCGACCTTTTCCAGCGACACCAAGCGCCCGCGTCTGGAGAGCCAATACCAACACGGTGACCAGGGCGCGAGCTTTCGCAAACTGATGGAGGCTATCCGCCAGGTGTTGTCGATGGTGCTGGAGCAGCATGCGATCGAGCTGATCCTGCAGACGCGCCAGTACGGCATCATCGTGTCGCCGTTACATGACCACAAACTGCTGGGCACGGCGTCGTTCGTACTGGCCGCCAGCGCCAATTGCGATAGCGAAGAACTGCGCCGGCGCCTGCCGGCGCACTTGAAGGTCGGCCCGGTGGAACGCATCCGCCAACTGGTCAACCTGCATCTGCCGGGTATCAAGATCAAACCTTTGCCGGTGGCGCCGCGGCAGATCGCGTTTCACGCCAACAAAACCTATTTCATTCTCGAACTCAGTTCTGACGACCTGGCACAGCTGGAGCGTTCCGGCGGCTTCGCGTTCCACGTCTCCGGCGAATTCTCCGAGATCGAGCTGAATTTCTGGGCCATCAGGAACTGACCGACATGATCAAGGACATGGAACACCATCAGGACGATAAAACAGTCCTGCTCGACCACCAGGGCCATGGCCCGGATTCGCGACCGCTCACCGACTTTGCGGCACCACCGCGTTTCGAGCAGTTGAGGACGCGCATGATTTACGCCGCGCAATCGTCATCGCCTGAAGCCTTCAACATCAGCCTCAATGCGCTGGTGGCCGCCGCCGGCACATTGCTCTCGGAGGTGGTGCGACTTAAACAAGGTGGAGCCCGCGAAGACTTGCATGCGCTCAACCGCCGGCTGACGACCGAGCTGAACAACTTCAGTGCGCGCGCCTTGAACAATGGCGCCGAAAACGGGCAGATCTCGTCGGCACGCTACGTGTTGTGCTCGGTGCTCGACGAAGCGGTGGTCACTACGCCGTGGGGCACTGAAAGCGAGTGGTCGCAGATGAGTCTGCTCAGCAGTTTCCACAACGAGACCTTTGGCGGCGAGAAGTTCTTCCAGATGCTGGATCTGCTGTTGAAGGACCCGGTCAAGTACTTGCCCCTGCTCGAGCTGATGTACCTGTGCCTGGCCCTGGGTTTTGAGGGCAAGTACCGCGTGCAACCACGCGGGATGCTGGAGCTGGAAGGCCTGCGCGACGCCTTGTACCGCCAGATCCGCCACGTGCGCGGGGATGTGCCACGGGAGCTGTCGCCGAATTGGGAAGGCTTGAATGAGCAGCGCCGTAACCTGGTGCGCATCGTGCCGGTATGGATGGTGGCGCTGTTCAGCGTGGTCTGCCTGGTGGTGATGTATTCCGGCTTTGCCTGGGTGCTGAGCGAACAGCGCAACACGGTTTTGCAAGCTTACCAACCCATTGACCCCGCTGCGGTCGTGCCGCAGTCACAGCCGTAAACAGGGACGTGTGATGAAAAAGCTATTCAAGAAGCTCGGCGCATTCCTGCGCAAAACCTGGGTCTGGACCTTGCTGGCGGTGCTGTGCGTCGCGCTGCTGGTGTGGTTTGCCGGGCCATTGCTGGCGGTGGATGACTATAAGTTCTGGGAAGCCGCGACGGCCCGTTTGCTGACCATCAGCGTGCTGTTCCTGCTCTGGGGCTTGACAATGGTCTTCGCCAATTGGCGCGCCGGCGTACGGAAAAAAGCTGTCGAGGACAGCAAGGACGGTCAGGCGCGTCTGCTCCGTGAAACGCAGATGGACGATCAGCAAAAGGAACTGAAGGCGCGTTTCAAGGACGCCCTCCACACCCTGAAAACCTCGAGCCGCTACCGTGGCCGCAGCGAACGCTGGCGCGGCGATTTGCCCTGGTACCTGCTGATCGGCCCGGAGGGCAGTGGCAAGACCAGCCTGTTGGATTTCTCCGGGTTGGAGTTCCCGCTCAACAAGATCGATCCCAAACCCACGCGCAATGCCCAGGGTACCCAGCATTGCGACTGGTATTTCGCGGATCACGCCGTGCTGGTCGATACTGCCGGCCGCTACTTCAGCCAGCCAGACATCGAAGTCGACGGCAGCGCCTGGAACACCTTGTTGGAGCTGCTGCGCAAACGCCGGCGCAACCGCCCACTCAATGGTGTGCTGGTGACCATACCGGTGGAAGATCTCCTCAAGAGCACTGAAGAGCAAGTGAAACCATTCGCCCAACAGGCCTGTGCGCGACTGCTGGAGGTGCACCAGAAACTGCATGTGGATGTGCCGGTTTACCTGGTGCTGAGCAAGGCCGATCGCCTGGTGGGCTTCGAAGAGTTCTTCGACCAACTGACCCGCGAAGAAAGCGATCAAGTCCTGGGCGCCAGCTTCCGCAAAGGGCAGAGCGGCACCGACATGATTGCATTGCGTGCCGAGTTCGAAGCCTTGCTGCACCGCCTCAACAGCCAAGTGATCATGCGCATGCACCAGCAGCGCAACACGCAGCACCGTGGTCGTATCCTCGATTTTCCCCATCAGTTGGGCCAGATTGGGCAGAACCTGTGCGTATTCGTTGGATTGGCATTCAGCGCTAATCGCTCCCAGCTTGTCACTCAACTGCGTGGCTTCTACCTGACCAGTGCGCTGCACCTGATCGAAAACAACGACCAACCCTTTGCGGGTTCAGAACCGGGCACGACTGGCGCTGCTCCACCGACCCTGCACCGTGGCCGTTCGCACTTTATTCATCATCTGCTCAGCCGGGTGATCTTCCCCGAGGCCGATCTGGCAGGCCTGGACCAGCGCGAGCGCAGCCGTATCCATTGGGGCCAACGCGCCCTGTACATGGGCGCGTTGGCTGCGCTGACGCTGTTTGGTGTGCTCTGGGCCAGTGGTTTTTCTGCCAACTACGAGCGACTGGAGCACCTGCGCAATCTGGCGCAAAGCTGGACGCAGCAACGCTCGGCTCTGGCCGCGCGCGATGATGCGATGGCGGCGCTCAAGACCCTAGACAGCAGCTATGCCGCCACCCAGGTCTTCCCGGAAAAGGGCGATGTGGGTTATCAGGAACGCGCGGGCCTGTACCTCGGTGACGCCGTCAACCCGGTGGTCGAAGCAGCTTATGAGCGTGAGTTGCAAGCACAACTGTTGCCACGGGTGGCCACGCTGCTGGAAGGGCAGATCCGCGCCAGCATGAAGGACCGCGACCGCCTGCTTAACAGCCTGCGCGCTTACCTGATGCTGAACATGAAGGACCGCCGCGACGTGCCGTGGCTCAAGGAATGGGTCGCTGCCGAGTGGTCCCAACGCTATACCGGCAACACGGCGGTGCAGAATGACCTGAACGTGCACTTCGAGCGCTTGCTCCAATTGCCGTTCATCCATCCGATCGACGAGCCGTTGGTGGCCCAGGCCCGCCAGGTGCTGCGCAGTGAGTCGTTGGCCACCGTGGTGTATCGCATGCTGCGTGAACAGGCGCGCAATGTGCCCGAGTACCGCCTGAGTCAACACCTGGGACCGCAGGGCGCGCTGTTTATCGGCACCGATTATGTGATCCCGGGGTTCTATACCCAGCAAGGCTATCAGCAGTATTTCTCGGTGCGCGGCTCCCTGCTGGTCACCGATATCCTGCGCGACAATTGGGTGCTGGGTGAAGGTTCGGGCATCAGCGGCATGGACCTGCGTCGCCTGATGGTCGAGCTGGAGCAACTGTACTTCCGTGACTACGCCAACCACTGGAGCGAAGCGGTGGGCAGCGTGGCGCTGCTGCCGATCAACGACTTCGGTGAAGCCGCCGAACAACTGGCAGGCTTGACGTCTGCCAACTTGCCGATTCTGCAGTTGTTGGTCGAGGTACGTGAGAACACGCGTTTCCCGGTGGTGGCCGACGATGCCGGAGAGGCGGCTGACGCAGCAGGCAAGCTGGCGGAGAAGGGCGGGAAGGGCGGTAAGCTCGCCGCGGCGGTGGCGGATAAAACCGCCGGTGCGCTGGCGAAAAACCTGCCGGACACGGCGAAAAAATCCCTGCAGCGACGCTTCGAGCCATTGCACCGTTTACTCGATGGCGAAAACGGCCCGGCAGCCGATCTGACCCCGGCGTTGACTGCGCTCAACGACCTGCAATTGCAGATGGCCAGCCTGGCACGTGCCAGCGCACCGGAGCAGGCCGCGTTTGAAATGGCCAGGATGCGCATGGGCGGCCAGCGTGATGCCCTGAGCAGCCTGCGCAATACCGCCGGGCGTTTGCCACGGCCAGTGAGCGCATGGTTCAGCGTGCTGGCCGAAGACAGTTGGCGGCTGGTGTTGGGCGATGCCTACCAATACCTCAACCAGCGCTATCAGAGCGAGTTGTACGGCTTCTACCGCAAGGCGATCAGCCAGCGCTACCCGTTCAACGCCCACAGTGCCAGCGACGTGGCGATCAGCGACTTCCGTGAGTTCTTCAAGGCGCAGGGCATTGCTGACCGTTTCTTCGACAGCTACATGCGTCCGTTCGTCAGCGGCGATCCCGGCAACTACCGCATGCGTAGCGTGGATGGCCGCAGCCTGCCGGTCTCGAAGGTGTACCTGGACCAAATGGCCGCGGCCCAGGTCATCCGCCAGAGCTTCTTCGCCGATAACCCGGCGCAGCCGCAGGTGCAGTTCAAACTGGAACCGTACACGCTGGACCCTGTGGTCAGCCGCTCCGAGTTCAAGTTTGGCGACAAGACCATCGAGTACCGCCACGGCCCGATCGTGCCGGTGTCTTTCAAATGGCCGACCGATGCTGAAGACGGGCGTACCAGCCTGGTGCTCGACAAGACGGTCGGCCGCCCGATTGGCATCGAGAAAAACACCGGCCCCTGGTCGCTGTTCCGCCTGTTCGACCTTATGCAGACCGAATACCTGACGGGCCGTGACGTGTTGGTACTCAAGGCCGATGTGGGCGGTCTGCGCGCCAACTACCTGCTGACCAGCCAGCGCACGCCAAACCCTTTCGACATGGGCGTGTTGCGCACCTTCCGCATGCCGGTGCAGCTCTGATGCGATTGGCCAGCCGTTGGCGCAGTGCGGCGCGTACCGATATCGGCAAGGTGCGCTCGTGTAATGAAGACGCCTTCCTCGACAGCCCCCAGCAGGGGCTGTGGGTGGTGGCGGATGGCATGGGGGGCCACCAGGGGGGCGACATCGCCAGTCAGTTGATCGTCGCCAGCCTCGCCGAGTTGCCGGTCCAGGCGGACTTCGATGCGCGTCTGACCGATATCCGCCAGTGCCTGCACTGGCTCAATCGGCGCTTGGGCCAGGAGTTGACGGTCGTCGCTGGGCGCCACGACAGCATCATGGGCAGTACCGTCGTGGCGCTGCTGGTAGAAGGCAAGCGCGCGGCCTGTGTCTGGGCCGGTGACAGCCGCTGCTACTTGTGGCGCGGCCAGCGTTTGTACCAGTTGTCCAAGGACCACTCGTTTCAACAACAGTTGATGGACGAGCAAGACTACAGCGCCGAGCAGGCCAGGGCGCATCCGTCCGCCCATGCATTGACCCGTGCAGTGGGCGCGGCGGAGCAACTGACCCTGGATGTGCTGGAGCTCGAGGTGCACGCCAGCGATGTGTTTTTGCTGTGTAGCGATGGTTTGTATCAAGGCCTGACCTGCGATGCGCTGGGCAGCGCCTTGAGTCAGTCTGCGCCGCACGTCGCGCTGGCGCGCCTATTCGATGTCGCGTTGCGCGGCTCGGCACGGGACAACCTGACGGCCGTGGTGATCCGACAATGACCAACGATGCGCCATCTGTCGATGACCTGCGGATGAACGAAGAGCAGGACGAGAAACTGACCTACTTTGCGTTCGTCCAGTCCCTCAACGCAAAACCGCGCACGGCCGTTGCCGCGTCGGCCCCGACCAAGGCTGGCGTGGAAGCATTGCCCGAGCTGCTCGCCGGTCGTTACCGCATCGAACGCCTGTTGGGTGCCGGTGGCATGGGCGTGGTTTACCGCGCACGGGACCTGTTGATCGAGCAGTTTGGCGCTCCCGACCCCTATATCGCGCTGAAATTCCTCAGCGAAGCATTTTCCGAAAGCCCTGACGCCAGCGCGCTGCTCTACAGCGAATTTGCCCTGACCCGGCATCTGCGCCATGACAACGTCGTGCGCCTGCACAGCTTTGAAGTGGACACCGAATACCAGCGCGCCTTTATCACCATGGAACTCATGCGCGGGCTGACCCTGGACAGGCTGTTATGCGAACGCCCACTTGGCCTGCCCTGGAACGAGCTGCGCGGGATCGTGCTGCCGTTGCTCGATGCCTTGGCGTACGCCCATGCGCGCGGCGTCACCCATGGTGACATGAAGCCAAGCAACGTGATGGTCAGCGAGGAGGGCGTGCGCGTATTCGATTTCGGTCTTGGCCAGGCGCAGGAAGGCGTACTGCGTGGCCTGCCCCGACTGAGCCGTGATCGCTTCAACGCCTGGACCCCCGGCTACGCCGCCCCGGAAACGCTCGAAGGTCAGCCGCTGGCGACCAGTGCCGACCTCTACGGCGTGGCCTGCGTGATCTACGAGTTGGCGGGCGGCAAGCACCCCTTTCGCCGCCTGCCGTCGACCCAGGCCCGGGATGAGCGCTTGGAGCGCGACCTGCGAGCGCCCGCGCATTTACCCAAGCACTGCTGGCCGGCCTTGCGCTCAGCATTGACTTTCGAGGCGGTGGAGCGAACCACTGCCACTCAATTGCGTGACGCACTGGGCGCCACGTCAACTTTGCGGCAACGCCTGCGATTCTGGACGTAGAGGGAGCACATCATGTTCAACCCATCCAACGAAACCCACTTCAGCCTCACCATCGAAGACTTCACCGGCGACCTGCAAGTGCTGTCCTTCACCGGTACCGAAGGCATCAGCCAACCCTATCGCTTCGACCTCGAACTGGTCAGCGAAAAACCTGACATCGACCTGGAAAAACTCCTGCATAAACAGGCGTTCCTGTCCTTCGACCCACAAGGCCACGGCATACACGGCCAGGTCTACCGTGTCGCCCAAGGCGACGCCGGCAAGCGTCTAAACCGCTACCGCGTGTCCTTGGTGCCGCACCTGTACTACCTGCATCACCGCACCAACCAACGTATTTATCAGCAGATGTCGGCACCGCAGATCATCGCCCTGATCCTCGAAGAACATGGCATCCACAGCAACGCCTACCGCTTCCACCTCAGCCAGCCATGCCCGGATCGCGATTACTGCGTGCAATACGATGAAACCGACCTGCATTTCATCCAGCGCCTGTGTGAAGAAGAAGGCGTGCACTACCACTTCCAGCACAGCACCCGCGGCCATGTTTTGGTGTTCGGCGACGACCAGACCGTCTTCCCCAGGCTCGGCCAACCCACCGCCTACGTCCAAGGCAGCGGCCTGGTGGCCGACGAGCCGGTGATCAAAGGCTTCAGCGTCCGCCTGGCCGCGCGCACCGGTCGCGTGACCCGTCGCGACTACGACTTTGAAAAGCCCAAACTGCAACTCGAAGCCGACTACAAACCCCACGGCGATGACCCCGGCCCGGACCTTGAAGACTACGACTACCCCGGCCGCTTTCTTACACGCGACCGTGGCAACGTCCTCAGCCAACGCGCCGTCGAGCGCCACCGTGCCGACTATCAGCAGGCAGAGGGCTGGGGCGACCAGACCACGTTGACCAGTGGCCACTTCCTCGAACTCTCCGATCACCCGCGCAAAGCCTGGAACGACCGGTGGCTGCTGACCCAAGTCAGCCACGAAGGCAAACAGCCCCAAGTCCTCGAAGAATCCATCACCAGCGACACCACCCAGGACGATTTCCACCAGGGCTACCGCAACCGTTTTCTTGCCACCCCGTGGGACGTGTTCTACCGCCCGCCGTTGAAACATCCCAAACCGCGCATCCTCGGCAGCCAAAGCGCAGTGGTCACCGGCCCTAAAGGCGAAGAAATCCACTGCGACGAGTACGGCCGCGTCAAAGTGCAATTTCACTGGGACCGCGAAGGACGGGGCGACGACAAAAGTAGTTGCTGGCTGCGTGTTTCCAGCAGTTGGGCCGGCGACCGCTATGGCGGCATCGCCATCCCCCGCGTCGGCATGGAAGTGCTGGTGGCCTTCCTCGAAGGCGACCCCGACCAACCGCTGATCAGCGGCTGCCTGTACCACAAAGAACACCCAGTTCCTTACCCACTGCCAGCGAACAAAACCCGCACCGTGTTCAAAACCCTGAGTTCGCCCGGCGGTAGTGGCTTCAACGAACTGCGCATCGAAGACAAAAAAGGCGCGGAACAAATCTTCCTGCACGCCCAGCGCGACTGGGATGAAAACATCGAACACGACCAGAAAATCCGCGTCGGCAACGAGCGCCACGACACGGTCGAGCAGAACACCTACACCGAACTCAAGGCCGAAGAACACCGCATCACCCACGCCGACCGCAAGGTGGAAGTGCGCATGGACGACCACCTGACCATCGCAAAAAACCAACACATCAAGGTGGGCACGGCGCAGTTGGTGAGCGCGGGAAACGAAATTCACCTGAAGGCCGGCGAGAAGATCGTCATCGACGCCGGGATGGAACTCACGGTGAAAGCCGGAGGGAGTTTTATCAAGGTGGATGTGGGTGGGATCGCAGTAATGGGGCCGGAGGTGAAAGTGAATGCGGGCGGTTCAGTGGGGAATGGGACGGGGATAGGGATCAGGCGGGAAGTTTGATGGAGTGGGCGTTGGGGAATGAGGGGGGTGAGAAAACGAAAAGTAAGCCTAAACGCAAGACCCACTTTTCTGGTTGACACACACCAACGGCACGCACTGCCACCAAGGATCAGACTTCAGGTAATGGGCAATGACTGAGACAACAACAAGCAAGGTAGAAAAGTGGGCATATCCGTTGAAAGTCGATGGCGCAGAGGTGACGGACCCGCAGCAATACTACGCGGCATTGGCAAAAGCCAAGAATGGGTACTACCCACTGGGGGCTAATGGGCTCTGGCACGGCGGCGTTCACTTCGATGAAGCCACGGGGCTGGTGGCGGATTTGACGGAAGTCCGATGCATCGCCGATGGTGAAGTAGTGGCGTATCGGATTGACGAGGTCTATCCAAAATCGGACTACGGTTCGACGCAAGCGGTCTACTCGACCGGGTTTGTATTGATCAAACAGCGTCTTGAAGCGCCATCGCCTCCCGCCCCGGCGCCAGGTGCGCAACCTACTGCTGCGGCACCTGGGCCTGGCCTGACGTTTTTTAGCCTGTACATGCATTTGCTCGATTGGGAGGGGTATCGCGCGAATCCGGTACTCGCCCGGCCGCCCTTTTGGAGTGGGGGTTCATGGCAGGTCAAAGCCACTGCCGATGACAAAATACTCGGCCTGAGGGTCCGGCAAGACCGGAGAGGAAAACCAGGCTACGCCACAATCTTGAGCGTGCTGCCACGAGGTACCGTCGTGGAGACGGGGGAAGAGGAAAATGGATGGCTCAAGGTCGTCAGCATTAGCCCTGCGGACCCTAATGTCCCTGCCGGAACCGGTTGGATCTTCAAAAGGGAAATGACGGCCAGTGCAACACCTGACACCTACATCATTGGCAGCGAAGCCAAAGACGAAATGAACCCGCCTCGCACAGGCTTGGCGGTGCATGCAGCCGCAAACCAAACGAGTGTCACCACCGCCATCTTGCCGATTGGAACCGAAGTAAAAATTGGCAATGACGGACCACGGGGTAAATATCAGAAGCTGCTGGAAATCGTCAGTGGCAACCCCGTTCCGGAACTGACCCCCTCCGACGGCATCCTGGGCTATATCTGGGAAGGGTTGTTGGATGCGAAGAATGAGCCGGCGGCGAAAGATACCGTTCATTTATTGGATCGGCCTTATCCCATCAAAGCGGGTAGCGTGATTGGTCACGTGGGGAAGTATCAGAATCTCGATGATTCCACGCCTAAAAACTTGCTGCATTTGGAGGTGTTCAGTTGTGAGGACGTGAAAGCATTTGCGCAACTGAGCAAATCCAGCGCGACCAGACTGCCGGTAAGCGAAAAGACACTGGTAAAAATCCCTAAAGACACTCCTTTGATCACCCATGTGCAAGGCATGTGTGCCGAAAATCCTCCGAAGGTGAGCGACCCATCCAAAAAAGTTGGGTATGACTTCATGATTCCAGTGGGCGTTTTGGAAGCATTGCCGGCTGAGAAGAAAATCAAGGTGCCAGTGGTGATGGCCGGGGTTACTACCTATACATATTGGTGGCGTCTGGATGGTCTGTTAGGGGACTCGGACGGAAATGGGATTGACGGTTGGTTTGCAGAGCCGGATACAGTGTTATCGCGCCATTCGCCTTTTGAATGGGAAGGTTTCGACTTTATTGAAGAACGTGTGAGTAACGAAGAGAACCTGGCCGCTTATCTTCACGACCTCAATCAACTTGAAGACTCTGAAAAAGAGACATTTCTGCCCAAGGCTAACGCTTCTACCAGCGGGCCGCTGAAGGAGCGGTTGTATAGCATCGTTGATACCGATAAGAATGAAAAACTGACGCTGGCGGAGATTCGGGGGGCTTTGGCCAAACCTTGGTTTTCGCAGCCTATTTCGCAGCTAGTGATTAAGTGTGAAAGTGAATGGTTCTATAGCGCAGAAAAATGGAATGCACTGGATGAGTTGATGGGGCATACGCCAGAGCAGCCAAATGCGATTTGGTTATCTGAGAAAAAACGGATTGAACATCTTGCTTGGTGGAAAAGTATTGACGTTGGATCGGAGATAATCTGGAGTTTTAACCCTGTTATTTTTATTTGCGCAATGTCGACTATACCCAGATCGTTAATCTGCAAAGCATGCGGTAAAAATATCGCACTAACAGTAGAGGTGATGAAGAAAGTCGCGATCAGTGGCATTGCCGATACATTTCTTAGCGAATTTGTTTTAAGGGCTAATGAGCTTTTTCCTAAGTATGGTGTAGATACATGTTCACAGATAGTTCATTTGCTTGGTCAGGGGAAGCATGAAACGCAGAGATTCACTGCTTTCAGAGAAAGCCTGATCTATAGCCGGAGAAGTTACACAGCCGAAAGTTTATACCGAATGGCGCCTTCCGCAATTGATAACGGGTTTGCCCGGCTAGGTATGAATCTTACGCGGGCAGAAAAAATCTTATACATCGATAGAAATTTGATTGCTAACGATGTGGGTTATGGGAAGCATAGTTTCGGAAACTCTCTACATCCGAACAATGATTACAGAGGACGCGGCTTGCTTCATTTGACTCACTACTCAAACTATCGGGCTTGCGCTCTTGACATTGGAGTCGATATTGACGCAAATCCAATGTTGGTTGAGAGCGATATCGGAGTGATGATTGAAACTGGTTTGTGGTATTGGAGAATCAACTCCATTGGATATATAGCTGATAGCGATAAGATGTCAATGGATGCAAAAGTAAGTGCAGTTACTGCAAAAATTAATACAGGCTTGAAGGCGCTTGAAGAGCGAGCAGCATTTACTAAGGATGTCTCGTCTATTTTTAAATCTGAATTGGGTGGCTGTTCGGAGTAGATATGAGAACTCTAAAGATTGTTTTTTTGACGATTTCAATTTTTATCACCTGCAATGTTTTTGCTTGTGATACCCCCCAGGTCGCGGCATTTAAAGCTATCCCCCTTGATGGGGCGGCAATAGTATTTGACTTTGTCTCTATAGAAAAAGAATCGAGCAATACAAGTCATTCTCACGAAATTGGAATTGATGTGATTTTTTTCAGATGTTCCGATGGTACCAAGACATTAATTGGTCAACTGCCCTATTTGGCCGACACGGGGAAAATTGAGGATGCATTTCTTTATAGAACTGATAATGGGACAGTGGAGGGGATTTTTGTCATTCATAGCGTTGAAATAAGATCTGATACGGGCGTCAACTACTCCGGTAGGTATTATACTATTAATGTTTACAAAAAAGATGGCGATGACTTTACGCGAAATGAGCAGCTATCGACTTATTTTGGCAAGGGTGGAGATATTTTTGATGAGGACTACAAGGAATTTCTATATATATTTCCGTATAAAAATAAAATATCAATTTTAAGATCACTAAAATCTGAAGCCTATAAAAAATGGCGTGCAGGCGCTCCGGTCAACCTAGTGATAAACAAAAAAACTGCGATACATAACTCACCAGTTTTAGCCGATGTTACTCGTATGTATCTCTTGGCAGGGGATGTGGTTTCACAAAGTGAAGTTGAAGCGGGCTGGTTGTCAGTCATATATAAAACCTCAAAAGGAAAAGAGGTTCGTGGTTGGATTCAATGCGAGAATGCGGATGGTTGTTGATGATGAGAAGGTTTTCATGATTGACCTGAGTTCAGCCTGGAAAGTGCACCGAATGAATGTCTTTTTAAGCTTTTTACGAGTGCTATTTTTTTTACCACTCCTTTGTGCAATGCATACTTATGCATGTGAAACAAATGAATGAAGGTGTACGCAAAGTGATTAATTGGGGGGGGGGGCAGAACGCACGTATGCGATCCATGAACCCCACCTACCGCAAGACGGGGCAACGGCTTACCGTGGCATCTCTGGCGAGCAGTTCCACAGCAGTAAGGCTTCGTAGTCTTCGACCGATGAGGCGTGCGGCAACCGCAGGCGCAGGTCAGTTCGTGCTCGGGCAGCTCATGAATGACCTCGATACGCGGCAGGTCTGCCGACAACGGCTTGCGCTTGCCACGGCGCGCAGTGGGCGCCACCACTTCTTCTTCCGCGTCCTGGACCGCCAACATCGGGTCGCTTTCCGGCTCGTTGAACAGGGCCAGTTGCGGGGTGTTGGGTTCGGCGGTTTGTTCGGATTTGCGCCCGAACAAACGGTCGCGCAGCAGCTTGATCTGCTCTTTCAGGTCGACGATATGGCCTTCATGCGCTTGCAACACTTCGGCTGTTTTTGCCTGACGAGCCAGCGCCTCAAGCAGCAACTTCTTGAGCAAAACAGGATCATCTGGGAGGTCATCGGGCCGGGAAATCATGGCCCGGATTATACCGGCTCAGGCCACGAAGCGAGGCGTTAAAACCTGATGCGGACGATTGCGCCAGAGGTCAAAGCCGTCGAGCAGCCAGTTCAGCTCCTGAACGCTCAACACAATGGCTTCGTCACTTTCATCGGGCGATGTTTTGAACCGTTCGGATTCGAGGCGTTTGAGCCAAAGGCAAAAGCCGTTGCGCTCCCAGTAGAGGATTTTCACGCGATTACGTGGGCGATTCAGGAAAACGAAAAGCACGGGATCGAACACCGCGACTTTAATATCCAACTCAACCAGAGCGGCCAAGCCGTCAATGGATTTTCGAAAGTCCACGGGCTTGGGGTAGAGATAGACTTTTTCGACTTTGGCGTCGGGTCGCATCATGAGGGGCTGGCTCCAGAAAGAGATCGGGAGCACAGCATCGAACATCAAATTGCGGCTTGGAATGTGGAGTTCATGGAGCGGTTACTTTTAAAAGAATATATGCTATAGAAATAGAAACTTGCGATTCAGGAAGATTTAGGAAGATGAAAAGATATTTTGGTAAAGCAGTTTTGCTATTTTTTCTTGTCGCAACTGTTGGCCGAGCCGTTGCATCTGATTTTTTAGTGATGTATCAAGATGTCACGCGGGATGGGGAATTAGATGAAATTAAATTGCTTGATAATGGTGGCCCGTTCTACACGTTAAGAGTTGTTTCAAAGGGTGACGAGATTCTACATAATGAAAAACTAATCCCTAAAAAAATTTCCAATGAGGGCGGGCTAGATATTTTTCAAGGGGTATCAGTTGCCGATTACAATATTTCAATACGATATCGCTTTTGCGGTCCCTCAAGTAGTATTTGCTATGATAGAAATCTCGTCTGGGTATTTAAGGGCAAGAAATTTATTCTGCTGAAGGAAGAGGTTGTGGCCGCTGCGGATAAAATTTCCCTGAGCGACGCGTTTTATCAAAAAACCGAAATTCTGTTGAGTTCATTAACTTATGAGTCATTGATTGAGAATAATGAAAATGCCGAAATGCTGTTTGGCCGAATATATGGAAGCTGTGTGGCAGGGCTCGGTGGTGATGCTCTCATGAAAATCTCAGAAGCCCTTGAAAAATCCACGCCAGATGAGTGGGTTATGAAAGACGGGTGTGTTACAGATGCTCTTGTTTTTAATTTAGAAGCTCAGAAGTATTTATCATATGAAGCTGCTTTGAGGTATTTGTCTGTATTTGAAAAAAGCAAGGCTAAATAGATTTCTACGTCTCGACGACGGATACTTGGCTGGCTTGTTTTTATACATGCAGTGGGGGCTATACATACAATACTTAGGGTGAGGGTAAAAGTTGGAAATTATCTAATGTAAAAGTTACGTGGCCCTTTGTTCGTTTGCATGTTGTACTGGACCGACTATCCGGCGGCGCCCCAACTGCGGTCTCCAACGGCTGGGCAGGCTATTGCTACGGCGGCATAAGGGGATTTGATGTTGAATGTTTGATTTTGATTTTTTGCTCAAAAGATAAGGGCGGTTATTGGGTGCGCTATTTAAATGTATCGGTCTGGAGGGTAATTAATGATTGTGTACATTAACGGTTGCTTCTTGCTTTTGTGGGGTTTGTCTTTTGATAGTTTCGAATGCGGTATTATCCGCAGGTGAACGGTGCGATATTGATGTGTCTATATCTGGGTTAAGTGTTGATTTGGTAGCTAATGTCGTTGGTGGTGGAGGAGGCTATTATAATAATTTGATTCGATTGCCCTGTGTTGAGTAAGTAGTTGGTTATTTAGATGCGGCCAAAAGTGCCAAATCTAAAATAATGGCGGAAGGTTTTGAATGTGAAAAATATTGTCTATGGGCGGCAGGACGGTGAGGCAGGCCCCGGGATTGCCTATAGCACCCTCTCTAAGAGACTGGGTGGCAGTTATGTGTTTGTCTTTCAATGTAATGCCTTTTGTGAGGTTAATATATCTAATTTAAAAAAATACTTCGGGTAATTGACAAGAATCGAAGAGTGCGGGATGAGTGATTGGTTGTTGAAGGATTATGCAGTCGTTATGATTCTGCCTTTCGTGAACAAGGTATTTTTAAGTCAAGTGGGTGAGGTGTTCCCCCCCATCAACTATCCCCCCCCGCAAGAACCCTCGCCGCAACATACCCAAACGTCATCCCAGGCCCCAGTGTGATCCCCCCACTCGGGTAATACCCATTCATGATGCTATTCATGTCATTACCCACGACAAATAACCCCGGAATCGCCACGCCCTGTTCGTCCAATGCGCGGGCGCTGGCGTCGGTCTTGAGGCCGGCGAAGGTGCCGAGGCTGCCGGGGACTAGTTTTATTGCGTAGAACGGCGCGTCGCGCAGGCTGCCGAGGGATGGGTTGGGTCCGTGCAGGGCTTCGCCTTGTGCTTTGTTGTATAGCGATTCTCCGCGCTGGAAGAGTGGGTCGTGGCCGCGTTCTGCGCCGAGGTTGAAGGCGTTGACCGTGGCGTTCAGTTGTTGCGCGTCGATGCCGCATTGGTGTGCCAGGTCGGTCAGTGTCGGGGCTTTGAGCAGGTAGCCTGAGCGTATGTAGTGCGCGGTCGGGAACGGGAACGGTTTGGACCAGCCCAAGCCATAGCGACGTTGGGCGCGGTGATCGCAGATCAGCCAGGAGGTTGGGGTTTCTCCTGGGCCGGTGGCGTTGAACAGGGCGCACATGTAGTCGTGGTAGGAGTCGGCTTCGTTGACGAAGCGGCGGCCATCCTGGCGCACGGCGATGAAGCCGGGTTTGGCGCGTTCCATCAGGTGCGGGAAGCCGCTGAAGCCGCCGTCTTCGCGTGGGACCCGGGACACCGGTGCCCATGCGGCGGGGTGGGGCAGGTCGGATGCTACGCACGCGCCGACGCGTTCGCCCAGGCGCAGGCCATCGCCGGTATTGCCTTTGGGCGCTGCGCTCAGGTGTTCGGTGCCGTTGGGGGCATGGGTGAACAGGCGGGCGATGCGCTGTTGATCGTGGGGGAAGCCGCCACACGCGAGGACCACGCCGCGCCGGGCGTGGATCTCGGTCAGGCGACCGGCAGATTCGACGCGCGCGCCGACCACCCGCGCCCCGTCGCGCAGCAGTTCGCGCACGGGCGTTTCGGTCAGCAGGCGCACGTTGCGGTCCAGCGCGCTTTTGAGCAGGCGGGCCACCAGTGCGTTGCCGTTCACCAGGTGCATGCCGCGCCCATGACGCAGCACGTCACGGGCGTGTCGCAACAGGCGCTTGCCGGCGTAGAGCAGTGACGACGGCGACTGGCGCGCATTGAGAAAGTGATTGAGATCGGCACCGCCGGCGATGCCCATTCCGGCCGGGCTGATGAGGTCGAGCGGGCGCCGCAACTTGTTGATCCAGGGGCCGAGGCGACGACCGTCGAAAGGTTGCGCACACACCGAACGGCCCCCTTTGGCGTAGCCTTCGCTGGCGTGAAAGTCGGGCATTTTGCTGCCGGAGAAAAACTGCACCTCGGTGTGGCCTTGAAAGAACTCGACCATCTTCGGGCCTTGTTCGAGAAAGGTTTCCACGTGGGGACTGAGCACGTCGGTGTGCAGTTCATGACGCAGGTAAACCCGCGCTTGTTCGAGGTCTTCCACGATGTCGTCGGCGATGGCCAGTGGATTGCGCGGAATCCACAGCCAACCCCCCGACCAGGCACTGGTGCCGCCGAGCAGGGGTTCTTTTTCCACCACGATCACCTCCAGGCCCAGTTGCGCCGCGGTCACCGCCGCGGCCAGACCGGAAGCGCCGGAGCCGACGACCAACACATCACAAAGCAGGGAATCGCTGAGGCACATAGGGACTACCGTGAGAAGGCGTGAGGTTGGCCGCTCTTGAGCAGAAACGGCGCAACCGTGCGACGGGGTTATTGGAGTGGCGAAAAGTCGGTCGGACGCAGCAGGCGTGATTCCAGGCTCACCACGGCGTCCAGTGCCTTGTTCTGCTGGGCGAAGTCCTGCCAGCGCGGATCGGCCGCCATCGCGTTGCGGCGGGTGATGCGCTCGTCGAGGCTGGCGTAGCCCCAGATGTGCACCACTTGATTGACCTCACCGATTTCGGTGGTGAAGAAGCCGATCAGGTTGCCCAGGTGTTCTTGTTGCACGGCCAAGGCGGCGCTTTTGTACAGGGCCAGCCAGTCGCCGAGCTTGGTCGGTTTAATCGTGTAGGTGCGCAGTTCGTAGTACATGGTGTTCTCCAGTGGGGGCAGGTTGTGCCGTTTGGCGGTCGAGCCGCCGGGCAATGTCGCTGGCAGCGAGGTAGCCGAAGGTGATGCCAGGACCGAGGGTGATACCGGGGCCGGGGTAGGTGCCGTCCATGATCGAATTCATTTCGTTGCCGGCCGCATAGAGCCCGGGGATCGGCGCGTGGTGGCGATCGAGTACGTTGGCCTGGGCGTTGGTCACCAGCCCACGGGCCGAACCCAGGTCGCCGGTGAATACCCGCACGGCATAGAAAGGCGCCTTGTGCAGCGGTTTCAGGCACGGGTTGGGCTGATGCAGCGGGTCGCCCATGTAGCGGTTGTAGGCGCTGCTGCCCTTGCCGAATTGGCGGTCGACACCCTGTTCGGCATCGGCGTTGTAGTGCACGACGGTCTGCGCCAGGGTGGCCGCGTCGATGCCGGTGACCTGCGCCAGTTCGGTGAGGCTGTCGGCACGAAACAGATAGCCGGCCTTGATCAGCGCGCTGTTGTCGACCGGCCGCGGCCGCGCCAGTCCCATGCCGTAACGGTTCAGCGCTTCGCTGTCGCAGATCAGCCAGCAGGGCGCATTGGCGCCGCCATTGGCGAACATGGCCTCGACGAAGCAATGGTAGGAGTCGGATTCATTGACGAACCGCTGCCCGGCGCGATTGACCGCGATCACGCCAGGTTTGGCGCGGTCGGTCACCAAGTGCGGAAAGCGTTCCACGCTGCCATCGGCCTTGCGCAGCACCGAGACAGGCGCCCAGAAAAAGTTCGCTGCCAGGTTGTCGCCAATGGCCGCATGCACCGAGGCGGCCAGGCGTTGCCCGTCACCGACGTTGGCGGCAGGCGACATGCTCCAGTGCTCCGACGCCGTCGATGGCCGCTGTTCGGCCGCTTGCGCACCCGCCGCGAAACCGCCCATGGCCAGCACCACACCGCCCCGTGCACGGACCGAATGGGTGACACCGCCGCGGGAAATCCGTACGCCCTTGACCGAACCCTGTTCCACGATCAACGCCTCGGGCGTGGCTTGCAGCCACAGGTCGACGCCGTTGGCCAGGGCGGTGGTCGCCAGGCGTGCGATCAAGGCATTGCCTACGGTCAGGCGGGTCCCGCGTGGGTGCCTGAGTCGGTCGACGGCATACCGCCCCAAGAGTTTGACGCAGTGCCAGAGGGATTTCGGCGAGCGCTTGAAACTGAGGAAGTGCTGGATATCGACACGATTGACCATCATGCCGCCGAACAGCAGCATGCCGTCCGGTGGCCGTTTCAGGTCCTTGAAATGCTCACCGAGGCGGCGTCCGTCGTATTCGTCGATTTCCAGCGCGCGGCCGGTTTGCGTACCGCCGGGCAGGTCCGGGTAATAGTCCGGCGACAGCGGTCGCAGGCTGTAACTCAGCTCGCTGTTGGCTTGCAGATAGCGCAGCGCTTCACGTCCCTGTTCGATGAATGCGTCGATCAATGTCGGGTTGTAGCCCGCGCCGATGACTGCCTTGAGGTAACGGCGCATCTGTTCGGCGCTCAGGTGATGCCCGGCGGCCCGGGCCTGGTCGGTATCGTGCAGCCAGACCGCGCCACCGGAAATCGCCGACGTGCCGCCAAAGACTTCGGTCTTTTCCACCAGCAGGACCTTGAGGCCGCGAGCGCTGGCCGTCACGGCGGCGGCAAAACCGGCCGCGCCGCTGCCCAGGACAATCACGTCATAGGTCAGCTCGGCCGGGGCGCGGTGCACGGAAGGGGTCGTGTTCATTGTTTATCGCCTGTTGAAGATGCGCGCGGACATTCAGATTTCCAGCGGCGTCACGCCCATGAAGTGACCGAGGTTGCCCAACTGCGCCAGAGCCATTTCCGGGCCGGTCTGAATCCCACAGCCCAGGCGCTGGGCGCAGGCGAGAAAGGGTGTCACCGCCGGCGAGGTGACGACGTCGGCGACCAGCGTGGTAGCGCTCAGGGTTTCCATCAGCGGCAGCGGGAGCGGCATCTGGCCGTCATCGTCCGTGGCGTTCATGCCGACCGGTGAGGCGTTCACCACCAGGTCAAAGGGCGCGAGCGAGGTCGGGTTGGCGCTGATCACGATCTCCGGGAACACGCTGCACAACAACTCGCTCAGCACCTCGACACGCTCGTGGTTCAGGTCGCTGATCACCAGGTGGCTGACCCCACCCTCGCACAACGAATAGGCAATCGCGCTGCCGACACCGCCCGTGCCGATCACCAGGGCCTGTTTGCCTTCGGGATTGAAGCCGTGCTTGCGCGCGGCGTTGAGAAAGCCTTCGCCGTCGACGATATCGCCCACCAGCCGACCGTCGGCCTCGCGGCGGATCACATTGACCGAGCGCAGGGCCGCCGAGCGCTCGCTGACGCTGTCCAGGCGATTGGCCAAGAGTTGTTTGTAAGGCACCGTCACCACGCAACCGCGCAGGTTTTGCCAGCCGCGCAGGGTCTGAACGAAGTTCTGCAGGGCCGACGGCGCAAGGTCGATGGCGAGCATTGCGACGTTGTGCTGGTGGCTGGCGAACCAGCGGTTGAAGTTTTCCGGCGATTTCACCTGGGCAATCGGTGAGCCGACAATGGCGACCAGTTCAGTCGAACCCTGAATCATGCTGTGTACCCGCTTATTGGCTGTGTTGTGGGGCCGATACTGCAAGCGGGGCCCCCAGCGAACAATCAAGTGCGCGGGCGAATACGTTGATAATCGCAGTAGCAGTGCGATAATCGCAGCATTTGCCTGATTGAGAGCCTGAGTCGATGAAGCAACCCACCATTCATTCGCGGGATTTGATCGTCGGCCTGCAAAAAGGCCTGGCGTTATTGCAGTTGTTTTCCCAGGAGCATCCGCGCCTGAGCGTGCCGCAAGTGGCGCGCATGGCCGACATGACCCAAAGCGCCGCCCGGCGTTTTCTGCTGACCTTGGTGCATGACGATTTCGCGCAGACCGACGGGCGCCACTACTGGCTGACCGCCAAGACCTTGCGGATCGGCCAGGCCTACGTCGATTCGGCGGTGCTGCCGCGCATGCTGCGACCGATTGTGGAACAGGTGGCGCGGACCACCCAGGAGCATGTGTCGGTGGGCGTGCGCGATGGTGATGACATCGTGCATATCGTGCGCAGCCGCTACAGCCATATCACCTCGATGTCGATCCGCCCCGGCTCCCGGGTGCCGATGTATTGCACCGGCAGTGGCCGGCTCTGGCTGGCGAGTGTGAGCGAAGAGGCGCTCACCGCGTATTTCAGCCGTAACGAACTCCGTGCGATCACCCCTTACACCGTGACGGACGAAGCGCGCATCCGCGCCGAGATTGCCTTGGCGGGCGAGCGTGGGTATGTCCTGGTGGACCAGGAATATGAAGTGGGCATGCGTGTATTGAGCGTGCCGCTGATTGATCGGGAAGGGCGCTTGCAGGCGACCTTGACCCTGACCACCCACGCCTCGCGCATGAGCGTCGAGGACATGCGCGAGCGTTATCTGTCGGCGTTGTACGAAGGGCAGGCGTTGCTGCGCCCGATCATGACGCTCTGAGCCTCAATGACGTGTGGCCTGGGCCTGGAGGCGAAACTCGCTGGGGCTGCACTGGGCGTGTTTGCGAAAAAAGCGGCTGAAGTAACCGACATCGGCAAAGCCCATGCCGTGGGCAATCTGCTTGACGCTTTGGGTTGAATGGGCCAGCTCGCGCTTGGCTTCGAGGATCAGCCGGGCATTGATCAGGGTCATGGGGGTCATGCCCAGTTGTTCATGGCACAGCCGGCTCAGGGTGACCACGGTGATCCCGAGGAAATTGGCGTAGTCATGCAGCGAAAGGTGTTCGCGAAAATGCCGGTTGACCCGTTCGCGGAAGGCGATCATCTGCTGGCTGCGTCGATCGTGACGCTGCGCATGCGGCTCGTGGGTGGGCTCGCTCAGGCGCAGCATCTGGATCACCAGCGCGAGCAACAATGACATGCTGCACGCGACGTGCTCCCGGCCGCGACCGTGGTACTCCTCGTACAAGGCCCGATACAGCGGCTCCAGCGGATTGTCGGCCGGCGCCCACTGCGGCAGGGCGACCACCCAGGGTTTCTGGATTTGCGCCAACAGGCCTGGAGAGAGCACCTGGACGATGCTTTCCAGCGGATGCTGCACGGCGGTGATCACATGCCCGTCGACCCGCCCGTGCCAGGCGAAGCCATGGACGATCTGCTCAGGGATGAACAGCAGGCACGGCGCCTTGACCTCGATCCGCTGGTTGTCCAGCAGCACCTCGCCTTCGCCGCTTTGCAGGTACAGCATCTGCAACAACCCCTCGTGTCGATGGGCGGCGATCTCCCAGTTATAGGCGCCGGAGCGCAGGGAGATCGACTCGACATGCAGGGAGTCGTGCCAGATCGGCGCCGCCGCCTCGCCATACAGGGCATAGCTGGGAATCTTGTTCATTATTTTTATGGGTCTACGGGCACGTGTTTCCTACCTTAGCGAAGAATCCGCGCGTTGGGCAATTCGCCGCCGATTTGTCGTAAAAGTCTCGACGGTTGAAGGTTTTGTCCATTCTTGCGAGCCGTCCCACGCTTCTATCCTGAGCATCGCTGGCTGCATCCCGTGCAGTGGGTGAATTGTCTTGAAATGCGTGTTGGAGATAACAATGAATAATAACGACCTGCAGAAAAGCTGGCTGAATCTGGACTCCAAGGTCTGTGTCCTCACGGGCGCGGCCGGCGGCATCGGTAGCGCGATTGCTGGCGCGCTGGTGCGCCAGAACGCCCATGTGGTGCTGCTTGATCGCGATGAACAAAAATGCCGCGAGCTGGCCGCCGAATTGGCGCAACACAGTGAAGCGGATGTCTCGGTGCTGCACTGCGATATTGCCGACCCCGTCAGCGTGCAACACGCCGCCGAACAGGTGCAGGCGCTCCACGGGCGCTGCGATGTACTGATCAACAACGCCAGCGTGTTGCAGGCCGGGGCGCTGGAAACGCTGAGCCTGGACCACTGGAACCAGGTGCTGTCGGTCAACCTGACCGGCTATCTGTTGTGTGCCCAGGCCTTCGGGCGGCTGATGCTGGCCCGGCAAAGCGGCAGCATCGTGCACATCGCGTCGATCGCCGCGCATTGCCCGCAAACCTTCAGCGGCGCCTACAGTGCCGCCAAGGCCGGGGTCGCCATGCTCTCGCGGCAGATCGCGGCAGAGTGGGGGCCACGGGGCATTCGCAGCAATGTCATCTGCCCGGGCCTGATCCGCACGCCGCTGTCGGCGGCGTTCTATGCCGACCCCAAGGTCGAGCAGCAGCGCAAGGCGATGACCGCCAACCAGCGCATCGGCGAGCCCCAGGACATTGCCGATGCCGTCCTCTTCCTCGCGAGCCCGCGGGCCGGTTATGTCAACGCGGCCGAGTTGACCGTCGACGGTGGCCTGGAAAGCATGCTGATGGCGTTGATTCCACGCCCCGGCTTTGAATCCCCCATGGCCAGCCGCCAGGCCTGACCTGCGTTCGGTCGATGACGGCCGACTCCGAATCCCCCAGCGAACCTGCGTCTGTCGTGCTGTCGATGACGGCGAGCGTTCGGCTGGCTTTTACCGAGAGAGACTGACTATGACGACGACAACGACCGCGGCGATCCGTCGCTGCGACGTGCTGGTGATCGGCGCCGGCGCCGGTGGCCTGGCGACCGCCATCACCGCGCGTAAGCAGGGGCTGGAAGTCATTGTGATTGAAAAGGATGCGTACTTCGGCGGCACCACCGCGTTCTCGGGAGGTGTGCTGTGGATTCCCGGCAACGCGCTGTCCAAGGCCAAGGGCATCGCGGACAGCCGGGAGGCCGCGCTGACCTACATGAAAAACGAAACGGGCGATTTCTACGATGCCGAGGCGGTCGAGGCGTTTCTCGATAACGCGCCGCAGATGATCGACTTTTTCCAGCGAGAGACCGAGGTCCAGTTCATCCCGACCCTCTACCCGGACTATCACCCGGACGTGGCCGGTGGCGTCGACATCGGCCGTTCGATCCTCGCCGCGCCGTTCGACATCCGCCGGTTGGGGGCCGACATGGCACGTCTGCGCCCGCCGCTCAAAACCATCACGTTCATTGGGATGATGTTCAATTCGTCGAATGCCGACCTCAAGCATTTCTTCAATGCCACCAAGTCCCTGACTTCATTCCTCTATGTCGCCAAGCGCCTGATGACCCACGCCAAGGAGTTGCTGCTGTACCGGCGCGGCATCCAGGTCACCAGCGGCAATGCCTTGGCTGCGCGGTTGGCGAAGTCGGCGCTGGACCTGGGGATTCCGATTCTCACGCAAACCAGCGCGCGGCAATTGTTGAAAGACGCGGACCGGGTCACCGGAGTGATCGCTCAGACCGAAGGCGGTGAAGTACGCTTTGAAGCCCGCCAGGGCGTGGTACTGGCCAGCGGTGGGTTTTCCCATGACCTGCAACGGTTGACGCAGGCCTATCCCCATGTGCGTCGTGGGGGCGAGCATTTCTCACCGGTGCCGCAGACCAACACCGGGGACGGCGCGCGCATGGCCGAGGCCTTGGGCGGCCGCGTCGACATACGGCTCAAGGCGCCTGCGGCCTGGATGCCGGTCTCGAAAGTGCCGATGGGTAACGGCACCTTCACGGCCTTCCCCCATCTGCTCGATCGTTACAAGCCCGGCGTGATCGGTGTGACGCGCAATGGCCAACGCTTCACCAACGAGTCCAACTCCTACCACGACGTCGGCGCGGCGATGATCGAGGCCTGTGCCAATCAAACCGAAACCGCCATGTGGCTGATCTGCGACCGCCGGACCATGGCCAAGTATGGCCTGGGTTACGCCAAGCCGGCGCCGATGCCCCTCGCGCCCTTGCTGCGCAACGGCTACCTGCACAGCGGCCGCACCCTGGCGCAATTGGCGCAGAGCGCCGGGCTCGACGCAGCCGGGCTGGAACAGACCGTGCGGGATTACAATCGCACGGCGGGGCAGGGCGTGGACCGGCAGTTCGGCCGTGGCACCACCACCTTCAACCGTTACCTCGCCGACCCGCAGCACCTGCCCAACCCGTGCGTGGCGCCGATTGGCGACGGGCCTTACTACGCCCTCAAAGTGATCATGGGCGATCTGGGCACCTTTGACGGCATCCAAACCAGCGTGTGCGGGGAAGTGCTCGATCATCAGGGCCAGGCGATCAACGGGCTTTACGCGGTGGGCAACGACCGCGCGAGCATCATGGGCGGCAACTATCCCGCCGCCGGCATCACCCTCGGGCCGATCATGACCTTCGGCTATCTCACCGGCCTGCACCTGGCGCGGGTGGCCGCCGCAACAACACCGGGCAACCCTCGGCAGGAGGTGGCCTGATGCATCACAAGCCGGTCATCGACCACCGCATCTACACCATCCGCCCACGGGGCATGCCCGAGTTCATCGAGGTCTTCGATCGCCTGGCCATGCCGGTTTTGCTCGAGCATCTGGGCGCGCCGCTGGGGTTCTTTACCAGCAGCATCGGCCCGTTGAACCAAGTCGTGCACCTCTGGGGCTACGACAGCCTCGATGACTTCGAGCGACGCAGCCAGGCACGAGACAGCGACCCGCGCTTCCCGGCCTACCTGCAGGCGTCGGCGCATCTGATCATTGCCCAGGAAACCCGGATTATCCGTCCGGTGCGGTTCCACAGCCTCGGCGGTGCCTGAACCGCCGATTAACGTCCTCGTTTCACCCCAATAAAAAAGCGGGCGCCGTGGTTGCGCGCCCCCACAACACAGAGGTGATTTTCATGCTGACAACCCAACCCATCGACATCCACGCGCTGATCAACAGTCGCCCCATCGGCGCCTTTCAGAAGTGGGTGGTATTCCTCGGTTTCCTGATCATCGGCCTGGATGGCTTCGATGTGGCAATCATGGGCTTTATCGCCCCACAACTGAAAATGGACTGGGGCTTGAGCCATCAGCAGTTGGGCCCGGTATTGAGTGCGGCGCTGATCGGCCTGGCGGTCGGCGCACTGGTCGCCGGGCCGCTGGCCGACCGTTACGGGCGCAAGATCGTGCTGGTGAGCAGTGTGTCCATGTTTGGCCTGTGGACGCTGGCGACGGCGTTTTCCCCGGACATCAGCACCATGGTGATCCTGCGCTTCCTCACCGGGCTGGGGCTCGGCGCGGCCATGCCGAATGCCAGTACCTTGGTGTCGGAGTACGCGCCGCAGCGCAGCCGTTCGTTCCTGATCACGGTGGCGTTTTGCGGGTTCTCCCTGGGCGCTGCCGGCGGCGGGTTTCTGTCGGCCTGGATGATCCCGGCCTTCGGCTGGAAAAGCATGCTGATCCTCGGCGGCGTTCTGCCCCTGCTGGTGGCGCCGCTGCTGTATTTCAAACTGCCCGAGTCGGTGACCTTCCTGGTCGCCAAGCGCGCGCCGAACGCACGTATCCGCGCCATTGTGGAAAAGCTCGCGCCGGGCGTCAGTGACGCGACATCGACCTTCTGCCTGCCGGCTCATCCGCTGATGCGGTCTTCGGCGATACAGATCGTGTTGTCGCCGTCCTATCGCTTCGGCACGTTGATGTTGTGGAGCGGTTATGTGCTGGCGTTGTTTCTGGTCTACCTGTTCAGCGGCTGGTTACCGACTCTGGTGAAAGACGGCGGCGGTTATAGCGTCGCGGACGCGGCCATTGTGACCGCGATGTTCCAGATCGGCGGGCCCGCCGGCGCGTTGTGTGTCGGCTGGGTCATGGATCGCTGGAATAAATACCGGGTGTTGATGGCGGTGTTCGTGTTGAGCGGTGGGGTGATCTATGCGATCGGCCAGGCCACCGGGCACTTCGTGTTGTTGTGCCTGATCGCCTGGCTGGTCGGGTTCGGCCTCAATGGCGCCAGCGTTGGCATGAACGCGCTGGCCGCCACGTTCTACCCCACCCAGGCGCGCGCCACGGGCGCCAGTTGGATGAGCGGCATCGGTCGCTTCGGCGCGATCCTCAGCGCCTTTGCCGGCGCGCAGATGCTCAGTTGGGGCTGGACCTTCGCGCAAGTGTTCGCGGCGCTGGTGGTGCCGTCCGCTCTGGCGGCCCTGGCGATCTATGGGCTGGGGCGCAGCGCCGGCACGGTGTCGAGCGATCGCCAGGTCGCGTCCGCGCCACCGGGCCGGACGAACGCCTAGACCTTGAAACGCTCCACCAGGCGTTCCAACTCATGCCCCAGCCGCGCCAGTTCGTTACTCGACGCGGCGGTTTCTTCGCAGGTGTTGGCCGTCTGGTCGGAGATGTCGCGAACGCTGATCACGGCGCGATTGATCTCTTCGGTGACGGCGCTTTGCTGTTCCGCCGCCGTTGCGATCTGCTGGTTCATGCTCTGGATGATCGAGACCTTGCTGGTGATGTTCTCCAGCGCGCTGACCGCGCGATGGGTGCATTCCACGCTGCTTTCGCTCAACAGCAGGCTGCTTTCCATGCCGGAGGCCACGGCTTGGGTGCCGCTCTGGACCCCGGCGACCAGGCTTTCAATTTCTTCGGTGGAGCGCTGGGTGCGCAGGGCAAGGTTGCGCACCTCGTCGGCCACCACCGCAAAACCACGCCCGGCTTCTCCGGCGCGCGCGGCTTCGATCGCGGCGTTCAGCGCCAGCAGGTTGGTCTGCTGGGCAACGGCCTTGATCACATCCAGCACGCCGCCGATTTTATCGCTTTGTTCCTGCAGGTGACGGACCGCGTCGGCTGACTGGTTGAGTTCCGTCGCCAGGCGCTGGATCTGTGCGATGGTTTCAGCCACGATCTGCTCGCCCTCGCTGGCCTGCTGATCGGCGATGGACGCCGCGACGGAGGCTTCTTCGGCGTTGCGTGCGACGTTCTGTACGGTGGCCGTCATCTCGTTCATGGCGGTGGCGACATGATCCGTTTCGGCCTTCTGGTTGCTGATGCCAGAGTTCGTTTGCTCAGTCACCGCCGACAGTTGTTCGGCGGCGCTGGCCACCTGGATGACGCCGGATCGAATGCCATCGATCAGTTCATGCAGGTTGAGCATCATCTGCTGAAGCCCGGATTGCAGTTGGCCCAGTTCGTCACGCCGGGTCACTGCCACCTTCTCGGTCAAATCGCCCCTGGCGATGCGGTTCACCGCCTGGAGCGTGTGCTGCAGGGGGTTGACGATTTGTCGTGTGATGACCCATGCGGCCAGTGCGCCGAGCAACAGGGCCAGGGTCGCGACCAGGCTGAGCAGGGTTTTGGCGGACGCGGCATCGGCATCGCGCTTGGTGTTTTGCGAGTCAATGAGTTTTTGCGTGGTGTCGAGCAACAGGTCGCCCAACTGTGCCATCCGTTTGAACAGGGGCGCTTGGTCAACGTTGGGCGTGGCCAGGTCCTTCAGCAGTTTCCCGTACTCCTTGGCGGCATCTTGCTGTTGGCGAATCAGGTCGTCATCGTGTGGGTCGATGAATTGGGCCCTGATACGGTCCAGGTGGGCCGCAAGATGATCCAGGGTTTGCTGCAGCGGTTGAAAGGCATCCGCTTGGGTGCTCGTGCCGATGCGTAAACGAATGATCCGCAGGTCTTTGGTGTAATCGCTGATCTGAGCAATCTCCTCAACCTTCAGTCCGCGATCGGTCAATGTCACCACGGCATACCAGCCTGTTGCGGCCAGTAATAACGTAAGCCCCAGCACCAGGCCGAATCCCCAACTCAATTTAGCGCTGACGCGGATATTACTGATCCAGCCGGACATATGGCCTCCAGAAAATGGTTAGTTGATCCTTGATTCCCTGAGTGTCGACCCTCAAACCCAATGCTTTAGTGCTAACGGGGAGGTCAGGGTGTTTCAGATGGCCATTCGGGCCTTGGATAAAAAAATTAGTAGTACGAGGGGCATTGTTCGATGCGATAGCTGAAAGGTTACAGCCCGCTATCTGTCAGGTGTTTATGCAGATAGAGGTGTTTAGGCTAAGGATGGTCTGAAAAAGACTTCCCGAATCTGGTGAAATACGCCGATCCCGTTGCCCGAGTTTCCCGATGAAGCAAATGACCTTCGCCGACGCCGAGTACGCCGGCAAGCGCAAGCAGACCCGCAAAGAGTTGTTCCTGATCGAGATGGATCAGGTGGTGCCGTGGAAGGGTTTGATTGCCCTGATCGAGCCGCACTACCCCAAGGGTGAAGGTGGTCGTCCGGCGTATCAGCTGATGGCGATGCTGCGCGTACATTTGATGCAGAACTGGTTCGGCTACAGCGATCCGGCGATGGAGGAGGCGCTGTACGAGACCACAATCTTGCGCCAGTTTGCCGGGCTGAACCTAGAGCGTATTCCCGACGAAACCACCATCCTCAATTTCCGTCGCCTGCTGGAGAAGCACGAGTTGGCGGCCGGGATTCTGGCGGTGATCAATGGTTACCTGGGCGATCGGGGCCTGTCGCTGCGCCAGGGCACCATCGTCGATGCCACGCTGATCCATGCGCCGAGTTCGACCAAGAACAAGGACGGTAAGCGTGACCCGGAAATGCACCAGACCAAGAAGGGCAATCAGTATTACTTCGGCATGAAGGCCCACATCGGCGCCGATGCCGAGTCCGGCCTGGTGCACAGCGTGGTAGGGACGGCAGCCAACGTTGCAGACGTTACCCAGGTCGACAAGCTGCTGCACGGTGAGGAAAACATGGTGGGTGCCGACGCGGGTTACACCGGCGTCGAGAAGCGCCCGGAACATGAAGGCCGGGAGGTGATCTGGCAGATCGCGGCCCGCCGCAGTACGTACAAGAAGCTGAGTAAGCGCAGCGCGCTGTACAAAGCCAAGCGCAAGATCGAGAAGGCCAAGGCCCAGGTGCGCGCCAAGGTCGAGCACCCGTTCCGGGTGATCAAGCGCCAGTTCGGTTATGTGAAGACACGCTTCCGTGGCCTGGCGAAGAACACCGCGCAGTTGGTGACACTGTTCGCGCTGTCGAACCTGTGGATGGCGCGCCGACATTTGCTGACGAATGCAGGAGAGGTGCGTCTGTAATGCGGGAAATGGCCGGCGCGAGGTGCTCGCGCCGGCTATAAATCCGGAAAGAGGGGATGATTTGATCGTTTTTTAGCCGAATCACCGTTTTGAAATCGGCAAGGGCTGGAGTCAGCCAGAAATACCTGACTACTTCAGACCATCCCTAAGTGTCTTTTTCGGTACTAAGCGTGTTGTCTTGTGCTTTAGTCGAATATAAAAAAAGCCTGGAGTCTGGTGGGCAGTAATCGAAAAGAGTGCAGGGCGGTCACGAGGAGTTTAGAACGCGATCGATTTTTTCAGATAAGAAAACAGTTGGTCCTGGCAGGCCCTGTATTGGTTTTCAAGGTGCTCGACTTCCCACATGCGCGCCAGCCAGACCTCATCGCAGGCGGCTTCCAAATGATTGACGGTGGTCATCCAGGCCGTTTGGGCGGTGGCCGTCGCTTGAAGTAATTGCAACAGCTCTTCACTTATCGCAAGGGTGTTCGATGACGCGTGTATGGACGACATTAAAAGTACCGGGACTCAATTTAAACAGGGGGATATATACCGCGCACTATAAGGCGCCGTTCGCGAGCGGCAGTATTCGACTAATGGCTAACGCGACGGCGGCGTCTATATGGCTTTTTTGGGTATGGATATTCAGCTTGTTTATACAGTTTCCTTTATCGGTGTCGTGTTTGACTGCGTTAAGCCGGTGATTCGATTCAGCCGACAAGTTGACTCGGCATGTAACCGTTATCGAATAAAACGCTGCTGATCTTTTAGATGCCAGCGTGATCAACGGCTGCGTCGATTCTCCAGGGCCGTGAACAACAACATGCCAGCCAACATGGCCAGCATGAACAGGATGGCTTGCCAGTGACCGGTGAGCAGGATGGCCACGGCCGGGCCAGGACAAATCCCGGCAATGCCCCAACCGATGCCAAACAACAGGCTGCCGCCGATCAGGCGTCGGTCCGGTTCACGTTTGGCGGGGAACTGCATGGGGCTGCCCAGGAGCGAACGGGACTGCCGGCGTGCCCAGGTCATCGGGCCAATGGCCACGGCAATCGCGCCGACCATGACCAGCCCCAGGGACGGGTCCCAGGCGCCGGCGACATCCAGGAATGCCAGCACTTTTCGCGGGTTGGCCATGCCCGCCAGCAGCAGGCCCAGGCCGAACAACAGGCCCGCAATGAACGCGGTGAATTTGAGCATGTTCAGCCCCCCAGTAGATGACGCAGCACAAACACCGTAAGAAAGCCGCTGAGCATGAAGCACAGCGTGGCAACCATCGAGCGTGGCGACAGGCGCGACAGGCCGCACACTCCATGGCCACTGGTGCAACCCGAGCCGTAGCGTGTGCCAACGCCCACCAGGACTCCGGCGAGGATCAGCCCGAGCCAGCCGCTCTGGAACTCGATCAGCGGCATTACGGCGAACAGCCCCCAGAGCAGCGGGGCGACGAGCAGGCCGAGCAGAAACAGGGCTTTCTCACTCACGCCTTCGCCACCGCGCTGCAGCAGACTGCCGATCAGGCCGCTGATGCCGGCGATCCGGCCGTTGCCGACGGCGAACAGACTGGCGGCCAGGCCAATCAAGGCGCCGCCGGCCAGGGACGACCAGGGCGTGAAGTTGATCCAGTCGACAGTCATGGGGCTTCTCCGGTGGGGGGTGAGAGGCGTGCTTCAGGCACGCCTGGACGTCGGCAGTTCGGGCTCATGATCCAAGCGCCTTGACCAGCAGGGCCACCGCCACCAGCATCGACACGGCGGCAAACCCGCGTTGCAAGTGCGGGCCTGCCAGCCGCGCTGCGATCAGGCGCCCGCCAGTCATGCCAAACAATGCGCCCACAGAGAACGGCAGGGCAACCGCCCACTGCAAATGCCCGGCCGCCGAACTGGCGGCCACGCCGGACATCGACACCAATGCAATCACCGCCAGGGACGTTGCCAGCACCGATTGCGCGTTCAAGTTGGTGTAGCGCTGCAACGCCGGCACCATCACGAATCCGCCGCCCACGCCGAGCAGGCCCGAAAGCCCGCCCGCGACTATGCCAGACACGGTGAGCGCCCAGGCGCAGGGCGCGGTCCAGTTGAGCTTTCCGCGCTGGGTGTCGAGGACGCACGGCGGCAGCTTGGTCGCGACCGGCGCCTTGGACGCCGGCAACGAGCGTTTGAACACCCGGAACGCCACGTACATCAGCACGCAGGCAAACATGATCGTCAACGGACGATTCGGCGTGCGCTGCGCCAGCCACAGGCCCAGGGGCGAGCAGATGATCCCCGCGGCGGCGATCAACAGCGCGGCCTTGTAGCGCACGGTGCCGTTCTTGAGGCCCATCACCGCGCCCAGGGTCGCCGCCAGGCCGACCGCGAGCAAACCGATGGGCCCGGCCTCGGC
Organism: Pseudomonas sp. MPB23; assembly: GCF_046605395.1. Taxonomy (NCBI): domain Bacteria; kingdom Pseudomonadati; phylum Pseudomonadota; class Gammaproteobacteria; order Pseudomonadales; family Pseudomonadaceae; genus Pseudomonas; species Pseudomonas sp. MPB23. Next base: position 3,257,521 of record NZ_CP176771.1, read on the forward strand.
CATGCTCAGCCCCGCCCCGAACACCAGCAATGGCACCGCGAGTATGCCGCCGCCGGCGCCGGTCAGGGCCAGGATCACACCCACCGTCAGCCCCAGCAGTAAGACGATGATCATCCCAGTCTCCTTGCCTTCAATGCGGTTTTCATTGGTCGGTCAACTCGGGTTTGGCCAACCATTCCCGGCCCTTGAGCATGCCCTTCCAATACAGCGGCGGCAGAATCCGCTCTTTGAGCAACCAGGCCAGTCGGGAAGGGCGGGTGCCGTCGATCAACCAGGACGGGAAGCTGGGGGCGACCTTGCCGCCATAGGTGAATTCCGCCAGGACGATCTTGCCGCGCTCCACCGTCAGCGGGCAGGAGCCATAGCCGTCGTACTGGGCGCAGCCGTTCGCCTTGCCCATGGCCGCCAACACGTTATGGGCCACCACCGGCGCCTGCTTGCGAGCGGCGGCGGCGGTCTTGGCGTTGCTCGAGTTGGCCGCGTCGCCCAGTGCATGAATGTTTGCCCAGGTTTTATGCCGCAGCGTGGCGGGGTCGACATCAATCCAGCCGGCCGCGTCGGCCAGCGGGCTGACCCGGATGAAATCCGGCGCGATCTGCGGCGGCACCACGTGCAGCAAATCGAACTCGCAGGTCACCTCGTGGTTCGTGCCGTCCGCATTCGCGCTGTTGAACGTGGCGGTGCGCGCCGGGCCATCGACGCGGGTGAGGGTGTGGCCGAAATTCAGGTCGATCCTGTAAGCCTTGACGTATTCCATCAGCGCCGGCACATAGTCGGGCACCCCGAACAGCACCGCACCGGCGCTGTAGAACTCGATCTCGACGTCATTCAGCACGCCGCTGCGTTTCCAATGGTCGGCCGACAAGTACATGGCTTTTTGCGGCGCGCCGGCACATTTGATCGGCATGGGCGGCTGCGTGAAGATCGCCCGGCCACCGCGCAACTGCTGCACCTGTTCCCAGGTGTAAGGCGCCAGGTGATACAGGTAGTTGGAGGTCACGCCGTTGCGGCCCAGGGTCTGCGACAACCCCTCGATGGCATGCCAATTGAGCTTCAGGCCGGGGCAGACGATCAGTTGCTCGTATTTGACCACCCGGCAGCCATCCAGAATGACCGCATTGCGCTCGGGCTCGAACGCCGCCACCGCCGCCTTGATCCAATGCACGCCACGGGGCAGGGTGGTGCCCATCGTGTGGGCCGTTTGGCGCGCATCGAAGACACCGCCGCCCACCAGCGTCCAACCGGGCTGGTAGTAGTGCACATCAGCCGGGTCGATGATCGCAATGTCGAGCCCCGGTTCGCGGGCCAGCAGGCTGGAGGCGGTGGCGATCCCCGCCGCGCCGGCGCCGATGATGACCACGCTGTGTTGCGCTTCGGCCACTTCGATCGGGGTGCGGCCCTGGTTCGCGATCCGGCGGATCACGCCCTTCATGTCGAACCCGGCTTTCTTGGCGCTTTCGACGATGTGCGGCAAGTCGTGTTGACCGGCTTGCGACAGCGCCCACATCGTGGTCGAGCGCATCCCCGAACGGCAATAGGCCAACACCGGCTTGGGCAGCGTTTCCAGGAGCTTGCCGAAGGCAACCCCCTGTTCGTCCGTGACCTTGCCCGATTCGGCGGGCAGGTAGTGCGCTTCGATACCGACGGCGTCGGCGGCGCGTTTTATCTCGGCGAACAGCGGTTGGTCACTGCCTTCGCCGTCGGGGCGGTTGCACACAATGGCGCGAAAGCCTTCGGCTTTGAGTTCAGCCAGTTGGCTGGGGAAAATCTGTTCCGATACTGATAGAGCAGGGGCAAGGCGGCGCAAATCCATAAATGTCTCCGTGATGGGCATTTTTTCTTATGGTTTTTTTGGGTTAGAGGGAATGTCAGGCGACGTTGAGCGGGATTTTCAGGTACCGGGTCCCGTTCGATTCAGGCTCGGGAAAATGCCCGGCGCGCATGTTGACCTGCACCGAGGGCAGGATCAGCGTCGGCATTTCCAGTGAGGCATCGCGTTTGGTGCGCATCGCCACGAACTCTTCTTCGCTGATGCCATTGCGCACATGCACGTTGTGCGCGCGCTGTTCGGCCACGGTGCTGACGAACTGCACCTCGCGGCCACCCGGCTGGTAGTCGTGGCACAGGTACAGCAGCGTATCGGCCGGCAGGCTCAGCACCTTGTTGATGGACTGGAACAGCGTGCGCGCATTGCCACCGGGGAAATCGCAGCGGGCGGTGCCGTAGTCGGGCATGAACAGCGTATCGCCGACGAAGGCCGCCATTTCGTTGCCATTGCTGATCAGGTACGACATACAGGCCGGCGTATGGCCGGGTGTATGCAGCGTGGTGCAGTGCAGCGTGCCGATGCTGAACGACTCGTCGTTCACGAACAGGTGGTCGAACTGACTGCCATCGCGGGGCATTTCGCTGCCGGTGTTGAACAGTGTGCCGAACACTTCCTGCACCGTCGAAATCTGGCTGCCGATGCCGATTTTCCCGCCGAGCTTTTCCTTCAGGTAGGGCGCGGCGGTCAGGTGGTCGGCGTGGACGTGGGTTTCGAGAATCCACTCGACCTTGGCATTCAGCTCGTTCACCCGTGCGATCAAGCGATCGGCGGACGTGGTGGTGGTGTGACCGGACTTAGGGTCGTAATCCAATACGCTGTCGATGATCGCGCAGTGAAGGGTGGCCTCATCCAGCACCAGGTAGCTGACGGTGTGGGTAGCAGCATCGAAGAAGCCTTCGACGTGAAGTTTGACGCGCATGAAACTGTCTCCTTATAGGGGGGCTTTTTTAGCGAGCCGCTCAGACTAAAGACTGACAGTGCAATAAGTTTGCCAGGCCGTGGTTTTTCCCCGGTAGCCTAATATCCAATTGATTTTATTGGGCTTTGTGTTTGTGTATGGGGGTATTCAGGCCTGCATCGAGTGGACGTCTCTGCCATTGGCAGTGCCTGTTGACAGAGGTGGCAGTGCCACAACAGGATGGAGCGATGGATTCCAGGAGCCATGATGAAGACTTTCTTGCCGACCCCAACCAACGCTGTCCCACACCCGGATCAAGTGCAGTCGCTTGTTTCGTTTCTGGAGCACGAACCCAATCCGATGATCGTTCTCGATCCGAACTACAACATCCTGGCGGCCAACACCGCCTATCAGCGCCAGTTCGGTAGCGCTGACAAACCGTTTATCGGGCATAAGTGTTATCAGATCTCACATCACTACGACGTCCCTTGTGACCAGGCCGGTGAGAATTGTCCGATGAAAAAGGCCCAGGAAATGCGCGGGCCGGATCGGGTCCTGCACATCCACCACACGCCGCGGGGGCCTGAGCATGTCGACGTCGAGTTGCGGCCGATCCTCGATGAGCACGGTGCGATTACCGCCTATGTGGAGCGCCTGACCCTGGTGCGCAGCGCCTCGGCGCGTCCGAGCGACGAAGGCCTGGTCGGCTCTTCGCCGGCCTTCAACCTCGCCCTGGCAGAGCTGCAGCGCGTGGCGCCGTCCATGTTGCCGGTGCTGCTGCTGGGCGAGTCAGGCACCGGCAAGGAGCTGTTCGCGCGGGCCGTGCATGAAACCAGCGAGCGCGCCGATGGGCCGTTTGTGGTGGTGGATTGCTCGGGCTTGACCGAGACACTCTTTGAGAGCGAGCTGTTCGGCCATGAAAAAGGCGCCTTCACCGGCGCCATCACACGCAAGCCCGGCCTGGTCGAGACGGCCCAGGGCGGCACCTTGTTCCTCGATGAGATTGGCGATGTGCCGCTGGCCATGCAGGTCAAACTGTTGCGCCTGATCGAATCGGGCACCTACCGCCGGGTCGGCAGCGTCGAGACCTTCCACGCCAATTTCAGATTGATTGCCGCCACCCACAAGCCGCTGGAAAAAATGATGGAAAAAGGTGAGTTCAGGCAAGACCTGTACTACCGCATCAGCGCGTTCCCCATCCACTTGCCGCCCTTGCGCAATCGGGTCGAAGACATTGCCCTGCTGGTGAATTCATTCCTGCAGCGTCGCGGTGCCGGCAGGCGGCGGCTGACCATCGATGCCCAAGCCCTGGCTGCCCTGGAACAGCACTCATGGCCTGGCAATGTCCGTGAGTTACGCAATGTCCTGGAAAGAGCGAGTCTGTTCGCTGACGATGGGGTCATCCGCGCCATCCATTTACCCCAGGTTTTCGTAGCGCCGCCCCCTCAGGCGGCGGCGTCGACGCCGCTCGACGACAGCTCGCTGGCGCAAACACTGGCGACATTCAAAGGCACCCGCAGCGAGCTGGCCAAATACCTGGGAATCAGCGACCGGACCTTGTACCGCCGCCTGAAAGAACAAGGCCTGGCCTAGCCCTCTACGACTGCCAGTGACTGCCACGCTGCCAGAGGTGGCAGCGTATTAACCAGCCAAAACTCCCCGCGCCCTCTCCCTTGTTTTAGTAACTGTCTGTTTTATAACGATATTAAAACATCCCCTGGGTTTGGCATGCCCTGTGCTAACTACAAGGCATGACCATTTCCGACAAACGCCTACTACGCCAACTGATTACAGCGGTGCTGATCAAGCTCCTGCTGTTGAGCGTGCTGTGGTGGCTGTTCATCCGGGATTCGCACGTCAGTGTCGACCCGAACATCGTCGGCAACCGTTTCGGTGTACCCACCTCGACTCAAGGGGCAAGCAAGTGATATCAGAACAACTGGTGGATTTGTCACGGCTGCAGTTCGCAGCTACTGCGCTTTACCACTTTCTATTCGTACCGCTGACGGTTGGCATGGTCTGGCTGCTCGTCATCATGGAAAGCGTCTATGTGATGACCGGGAATGTCATCTGGAAGGACATGACGCGCTTCTGGGGCAAGTTATTCGGCATTAACTTCGCCCTGGGGGTGACAACCGGTATCACCATGGAATTCCAGTTCGGTACCAACTGGGCGTACTACTCCCACTACGTGGGCGACATCTTCGGTGCGCCGCTGGCCATCGAAGGCTTGATGGCGTTCTTCCTCGAATCGACCATGATCGGTCTGTTCTTCTTTGGCTGGGATCGCCTGAAGAAAGAGCACCACTTGCTGGTCACGCTGCTGATGGCCGTGGGTACCAACCTGTCGGCGCTGTGGATTCTGATCGCCAATGGCTGGATGCAGAACCCGGTGGGCTCGGAATTCAGCTACATCACCATGCGCATGGAGATGGTCGATTTCTGGGCGGTGGTGTTCAACCCGGTCGCCCAGGCCAAGTTTGTGCACACGGTGTCGGCCGGTTATGTCACCGGTTCGATGTTCGTGCTGTCGATTTCCAGCTGGTACCTGCTCAAGCGTCGTGATGTCGAGTTTGCCAAACGCAGCTTCCGGGTGGCGGCGGCGTTCGGCCTGGCGTCGGTGCTGAGCGTGATCGTGCTGGGGGATGAATCGGGTTACACCGTGGGTGAGGCGCAGCAAACCAAGCTGGCGGCCATGGAAGCCATGTGGGAAACCAAACCCGCGCCGGCGGGCCTGACCTTGCTGGCCAGCATCAACGAAGCCGAGTCCAAGAATAACTGGGAAGTCGATGTGCCCTGGGTGATGGGCCTGATCGGCACACGCTCGATCAGCAAGCAGATCCCAGGCATTCACGACATCAAAGCGAAAAACCGCGCGCGCATCCTGCGTGGCATTACCGCCGTCAATGCGCTGGAAGCCCTGCGGGCCGATCGCAACGACAAGGCCGCGTTCGAGACCTTTGAAGCGTACAAGACAGACCTCGGTTTTGGCCTGCTGCTGAAAAAGTACGTTGAAGACGTCAACCAGGCCACGCCGGAGATCATCGACAAAGCGGTGAACGATACCGTACCGCACGTGACCCCGATGTTCTGGTCGTTCCGGGTCATGGTCGCGATGGGCTTCGCCATGCTCCTGCTGTTCGGTCTGGCTTTCTGGAGCACCTTGCAGTCGGCCTGCACACGCCGCCGCTGGCTGCTGCGTTGGGCCCTGTGCATGCTGCCTGCGCCTTGGCTGGCCTGTGAGTTGGGCTGGTTCGTCGCTGAATATGGCCGTCAACCCTGGACCATCTACGGCGTGTTGCCCACTCACATGAGTGTTTCCACCCTTAGCGTCAATAACATCTATGGCTCGCTGGCAGGATTCGTCGGTTTCTACACCGTGCTGCTGGTGGTTGAAATGTTCCTGATGGTCAAGTTCGCCCGCCAGGGGCCGGGCAGCCTCGGAACCGGCCGTTATGCCCACGATGCCAACATGAAGGAACTCCACCATGTTTGATTACGTCACCCTGAAACTTATCTGGTGGGCACTGGTCGGCGTACTGCTGATCGGCTTCGCCATCATGGACGGCCACGACATGGGCGTCGGCACCTTGCTGCCCTTCGTCGGCCGCTCGGACGTGGAACGCCGCGTCGCGATCAACACCGTGGGGCCGCACTGGGACGGCAACCAGGTGTGGTTCATCACCGCAGGCGGGGCGTTGTTCGCCGCGTGGCCGGTGGTGTACGCCACCGCGTTCAGCGGGTTCTATTGGGCGATGATTCTGGTCCTGTGGGCGCTGTTCTTCCGCCCGGTGGGGTTTGACTATCGCAGCAAGATTCACAATGCCAAATGGCGCAGCACCTGGGACTGGGGCCTGTTCATCGGCGGCGCCGTACCGCCGCTTGTGTTCGGCATCGCGTTCGGCAACCTGCTGCAAGGCGTACCGTTCCACTTCAGTAACATGCTGGTGTCGACATACACCGGGAGTTTCTGGCAACTGCTGAACCCCTTCGCGCTGCTGACCGGTGTGGTGAGCAGTGCAATGATCACCCTGCAAGGCGGTACCTACCTGGCGCACCGCACTGAAGGCGTGATCCAGGCTCGCGCCATCAAGGGCGGGGTTGGCGCGGCGCTGGTGCTGATGTGCACATTCGTCATTGCCGGGGTGTGGTTGCAGTCGATCGACGGCTATCGCATTACCTCGGTGGTGGACATCGCCGGGCTGCCGGACATTCTCAACAAGACCGTGGTACGCGAAGCCGGCGCCTGGATGGCCAACTATGGTCATTATCCAGCGCTGTGGCTGCTGCCTGCGCTGGGCCTGGCGGGCGCCGCCGGTGCCGCATTGTTGATGCTGATGCGCCGTACGCTGGCTGCGTTTGTCGCCTCGTCGCTGGCAGTGGTCGGGGTGATCAGCACCGCTGGTGTGTCGATGTTCCCGTTCGTCATGCCGTCGTCCACCGTACCGGCGGCAAGCCTGACCGTGTGGGACAGCGTGGCCAGTCATCTGAGCCTGGCGATCATGTTCTGGGCCACGTTGATCTTCATGCCGCTGATCGTGATCTACACCTCGTGGGCCTATCGCGTCATGCGCGGCAAGGTCACCGTGGCACACATCAAAGCCAACGAACACTCGGCCTACTAACGCCCTCAGAGGAGCAAGGACTATGTGGTATTTCGCCTGGATGCTGGGAGTCGGTTTTGCGCTGCTGCTGGCGATATTGAATGCGATGTGGGGCGAGACCGAAGCCGGTCGCGCCCAGGGCGATCGCGACGAGACACAGCCATGATGTCGCGTGTCGCCGACGACGCTCCGGCGTCCTCACGCCTTCACCCGCTGAGCCTGTTTATCGCGATCGCGATCATGCTCGTGTGTACGCTCTATCCGCCGCTGATGGCGTCCCCGGACGGGAAAGCCGATCACGGGCTGGCAACGGCCTTGTTCGTGGCGATGAGTGTGGCGTTTGTGCGCGGTGTCGGGTTCGTGCCGCGCGCGCGGGTGTGGCGCTGGCTGTTCTCGGGCTGGACCTGCTTTGCCGCACTCGCATTGGCGGGCGTGTTGAAGTTCCCACTGTAAGTACAGACGATTCCGGTGCCGCGTGGGCGTCTCTTCGCGGCGCCGGGATCGTCGATTCACGCCGTTTTGGTCAGGTCTGCGGCGGGATGCATCGCACGAGCCTGCGCCTAAATCAACGCCTGCGCTTGCGCAAGCGTGACGCGCGGGATGACGCTCGCCGGAATTCTTGAACAGTCGGATAAGTTGTAGACCCGGAAGTCGTCGCCGATGATCTTCTGCGCCATCAGCTCCAACGATGGAAGTATGCGAGTGTGGTCGTGCTGATCGAGTCCGCAGGGTGAGTTTTTGGACTCGTGATTTTCATAGAATCGTCCCGAGTTCTCGTGCAGATCCACCCCCACCAGAAACACCTTGGACAACCCGTAGAGCTGCCCGCTGGGACAACGACCGCAAGTGCGCGCGTGGTGTTCCCGCAGTGCGACTCTTTGGCTGATCGCCATGGCGCAGTCGAACAAATGCGGCTGCTGTTCGGAAAAACTTCTATCCGAGCAGACATAAAAAAACGGTTTTACCCCGGTGTTCAAAAATATCGAAATAGCGCCGTTCATCGTGATCATCGGAACGTGCGCGAATCGTTCGAGGGGGAACGATGTTGCCGACAGGCCGGAAGCAAGAATAAACACCGCGCCTGATTCGAGATTCCGACAGCTACCAAAGTCGTGCACGGTCAACTCGCGTTGCCTTGAAGGACATCTGTTTCATTCGCCCCCCCCTCGTTCAGCTAAATGAAAACATATACACCTCAGACGACCCGGGGTCTTCAGACGCGTTCCTTTATAAGAAATAATTCATAAACGGATGTCAGATGAGTTCCCTGCAGGGTGTCGGAGTCGTCTCGGTTTAGCGGCGAGGTCAAGCGCCATGACCGGCTGAAGCACTCAGAACGTCTGCCCCATGGAAAACTGGAATATTTGCTTCTCCGCGTTCTCGGGCGTGCGAATCGGATAGGCCAGGTTGAAACTCAGCGGCCCCAGCGGGCTGTACCACGTCACCCCGACCCCCACCGAACTGGCCATCTGGCTCAGGTCCACACCGTCGCAGCCTTGGGTGGTGGTCAGGTAGCACTTGTCCGAATACACCGAACCCACATCCCAGAACACCGAGGTGCGCACGGATTTGTTGTCCTTGATGAACGGTACGGGGAACAAGTACTCCGCGCCGCCTGTAATCAGGATATTGCCGCCCAGCGCGTCCGTGTCCCGGTCCGAATAGTACGCCTGGCCTTCGCTGGCATACGCGCCGGTTGCCGGCGTGCTGCGTGGGCCGAGGGTGCCGCTTTTAAACCCGCGCACCGTGCCTTCGCCGCCCGCCGTATAGCTTTCATAGAAGGGCAAGCCGTCCGTGGAGCCATAGCCATTGCCGTAACCGAGCTTGGTGTGCAAACGCAGGGCTGTGTCGTTGCTGATCGGCAGGAAGGTTTGCCCGGTGTAGTCGATCTTGTAGAAGCTCAGGTCACTGCCCGGCACCGTCACCATCAGGTTGAGGTTTTGCGAATGCCCGCGCGTCGCCAGGACGCCTTTGTTCAGGGTCGATTCCGACCAGCCGAGGTTGGCCTTGAAGTTGGTGAACTCTTTGCCTTCACGCTCGATGAAATCGTAGATCTCGTCGGCGCTGTAGGTGCCTGGCTCGATGCTGTCGTGTTGCGCGGTGAGGCCGAAGGTCAGGCGCGAGGTCTCGTTGATCGGGTAGCCGAAGGTGGTGCCCAGGCCAAAACTGTTGATGGCGTAATAGGACACGCCGTCATCGTAGTACTTGTTGTAGTCGGTCTTGCTGTAGAACGCGTTGTAGCCCAGGCTCACGCCGTCGGTGGTGAAGTAGGGGTCGGTGAAACCGATGTTGTACTTGCTCTGGTAGGACGAGCGGGTCAGGCCCAGGCTGGCGTAGTTACCGGTGCCGAGAAAGTTGTTCTGGGTAATCGAGCCGCCGAGGATCAGGCCCGAGCTCTGGGCGAAGCCGATGCTGGCGGTGATCGAGCCCGAGGCTTGTTCTTCCACGGTGTAGTTCACGTCCAACTGGTCATCCACCCCGGCCACCGCCGGCGTCTCGACGTTGACCTCCTTGAAGTACCCCAGGCGTTCCAGGCGCACCTTGGATTGGTCGATCAGGTAGGTCGACGCCCAGCCGCCTTCCATCTGGCGCATTTCGCGACGTAGCACCTTGTCGTCGGTCTTGGTATTGCCGCGGAAGTTGATGCGATTGACATAAGCACGCTTGCCGGGGTCGACGCTGAAAATAATCTCGACCGTGTGGTCCGCGTCATACACCTGGGGCGTGCCGTTGACGTTGGCGAACGTATAGCCTTCGTTACCCAGGCGACGGGTGATCAGCTCCGAGGTGGTGGTCATCAGTTTGCGCGAAAACACTTGGCCCTTTTGCACCAGCAAGAGTGACTGGACCTGGTCCTGGGGGACTTTCAGCTCGCCACTGAGCTTGACGTCGCGCACCGTGTATTTCTGGCCTTCCTGGATGTTCACGGTGATATAGACGTGTTTTTTGTCCGGGGTCATCGAGACCTGGGTCGAGGTGATGTCCATGTTGATGTAGCCACGGTCCAGGTAATAGGAGCGCAGCCGTTCGAGGTCGCCGGAGAGTTTCTCCCGCGCGTATTTATCGTCGTTCTTGAAAAAGGACAGCCAGTTGCTGGTCTTGAGCGTGAACTGGTCGGTCAACGCCTCGTCGGGGAACACCGTATTGCCTACCACGTTGATGTGCTGGATCGACGCCACTTGGCCTTCATCGATCTTGATCTTCACGCCGACCCGATTGCGCGGCTGGGCCACGACCTCGGTTTCAACCGACGCCGAGTAACGGCCCTGGGCAACGTACTGGCGCTGCAACTCGTTGCGCACGCCTTCGAGGGTAGCGCGCTGGAAGATCTCGCCTTCGGCCAGGCCCGATTGCTTCATGCCTTTCATCAAGTCGTCGGTGGAGATCGCCTTGTTGCCCTCGAACTCGATACTGGCAACCGAAGGGCGTTCGACTACATTGATAATCAGCACGTCGCCTTCGCGGCTCAACTGGATGTCCTGGAAAAAACCGGTTTTGAACAATGCGCGAGTAGAATCCACCAGGCGTCGGTCATCGGCTTCGTCGCCGACGTTCAGCGGCAATGCGCCGAACACGCTGCCCGCCGAGACCCGTTGCAGGCCATTGATTCGAATATCCGAGATTTTGAAGCCTTGGGCGAGGGCCAGTGAGGCATTGAGCAGTAGCGCAACCGAGCAGAGCAGGCGCGAAAAATTCATCAAGATCTTTTCCAGAACACATCGACAAGCAGCGCCGGCGCGCTTGGATCACTCGCCGACCGGTGAATAGCCAGCATAAGAGCGCGCGGCGTTTGATGCGGTTAACTGAATGTCAAGTTAGGTAAAGGTTGGCCTGGAAACCGGCGGCAAGCCTGATAATGCGTACCCCCTCACTGACGAGCCCACGATGATCTGTGTACTGTTGGTCGACGACGACCAGGAATTGACCGAAATGCTGAGCCAGTACCTGGCGCGCGAAGGCTTCGAGGCCACGGCCGTGCACACGGGCGAGGAGGGCGAGGTCGAGGCGCTGTCGGGGCGCTACAGCATTGTGGTGCTGGACGTGATGCTGCCCCAGCGTTCGGGTATCGAGGTGCTGCGCCGTATCCGCGCGGTCAGCCAGGTGCCCGTGTTACTGCTGACTGCCCGTGGCGATAACATCGACCGCATCACCGGCCTGGAACTGGGCGCCGATGATTACGTGCCCAAGCCCAGCTCCCCCGGCGAGTTGGTGGCACGCTTGCGCGCGATCATGCGCAGGGTGCAGCCGGCGGGCCAGCCGACTAGCGAGGTGATCAAGAGCGGCGCGCTGGTGTTATGGCCCGGCAGGCGCCAGGCGCAGTGGAACGGTATCGAGTTGTGCGTGACCAGCACCGAATTCAGCCTGCTCGAAGCACTGGCCCGCAGCGCCGGCCAGGTGGTGAGCAAGAAGGATCTGTCCCTCAATGCCCTGGGCTGCCCGCTGACACGCTATGACCGGCGCATCGACGTGCACATCAGCAGCATCCGGCAAAAGCTGGGGCCGCGCCCGGACGCCAAGGCCTGGATCCAGAGCGTGCGCGGCCTGGGTTACCTGTTGATCGCTGAATGATCAAGCCCAGCCTGTTGTTCTGGAAACTGTTCCTGGCCTTCTGGCTGGCGACCACTTCAACGTTTTTCGTCGGCGTCGGTGTGCTGGAACTGACCCGCTTTCACCCCGTCGATCCGTATGTGGAAGCCATTCTGGCGGCGGAAGCCCGGTTGCTGGAGCACTTCGGTGTCGAGACGGCGAACCAGTTTCTCACCGTATGGGAGCGTCCGCCGGATGAGAATATCGGCATCTATGACAGCCAGGGGCACTTGATGGCGGGGGCGCCCGTCCCGCAACCGGAGTATGAACAGGCGGTCACCAGCAAGGAGGGCCTGGCGCTGACGATCAAGTCCACCCACGCCCCCGGCAACGACGCGGGCAGACCATTGACCCAGATCCCACTGCTCATCGGCACGCTGATGAGCGCGCTGTTCAGCGGCTACATGGCGTACTATCTGGCCTGGCCCCTGGCCCATCTGCGCCGGGCCATGAGCGATGTGGCCCAGGGGCGCTTCGAAACCCGGGTCAAGCCCTCCATGGGCAAGCGCCGCGATGAAATCGTCGACCTGGCCGAAGACTGCGACCGCATGGCCAACCAACTCAAGGTGCTGGTGCAAGCCCAGCAGCATCTGCTGCACGACATCTCCCATGAACTGCGCTCGCCGCTCACGCGCATGCAAGCGGCCATCGGCCTGTTGCGCCAGGACGCCGCGCGCCTGGAAATGCTCGAACGCATCGAGCACGAATCCGAACGCATGGACACCCTGATCGAAGCGCTGCTGACCCTGGCCCGTCTGCAAGGCCGGCCCGAAAGCATCGAGCGCGAGCCCGTGGACATCACCGAGTTGCTGGCGATGATTGTCGAAGACGCGCAGTTCGAGGCCGGGATCAAAGGCTGTCGCGTGCACCTGCAGGCGTGCCCGCCGTTTATCGCGTGTGTCAGCGGCGAGTTGCTCTACCGCTGCTTCGAGAATGTGATCCGCAACGCCGTGCGCTACACCCGACCGGACACCACGGTGCGGGTGTCGGCGCATATCAACCACGACGGGAACCGCCTCACGGTGCGCATCACCGACCACGGGCCGGGGGTCGACGATGAGCGCTTGCACAGCATTTTCGAGCCGTTCGAGCGGGGTACGGGAGATGCCAGCGTCGGCTTCGGCCTGGGCTTGGCCATTGCCTCGCGGGCGGTGCAGATGCACGGCGGCAGCATCGCGGCCCGCAACGAAGCGGGCGGCGGGCTGACCGTGGAGATCAACCTGCACAGCGCGCGATCTTTACACGACATTACATTGGCTTGACCGCCCTGTACGTCGCTGCTCATTAGACTTGTCGCCATTGATTGAGTGGAGGTGGCGATGTTTCAGGTGCATAAAAAGGGCTTTGTGCCCGGCAGGAAAATGGTCGATGGTCTGGTGCCGTACGACTTTTTTTGCGAAGACAGCCCGGCGATCAATCTCTTCGTGTTCACCGGCGCCGCCACGCCGGACGCCACGGTCGAGGAGCAGACGCTGTGGGGCTTCACCCGGCTGGAGCGGTTCGAGGCGATGAGCAACGCACTGGTGAGCAACAAACAGCACGCTGGCTGGTTTCAAAGCGTCAACGTGTTGACCGGACCCAACCAGAACGGCACGCAAAGCGTGAAATTCCAGCGCGTGCTGAAAATCATCAAGCACGCCAGCGCCACGCGCAAAGCCGACTACGAGATCCTCACCGACGAAGGCGACACTTACTTCACCCGGCCGACCGTGGCGCCGGGCAGTGCGCAGACGGTCATCTATTCGGCCGAGTCATCCGCTCGGAGCGTGTGATTATTTGCGCAACCTGGCGAGCGCAAGGCTCGCCTGTTCACCCCTTCATGCGTGTTACCGCTGCCCACCGATGGTGCGGTTTGAGCCATTTGGTAGCAAATCCCCCCGTCCTTCCCCCGGTCGCCTGCCGACACGTTCTCGCCGATTTCATCTGAATCAATCACTTGGCACTGCGCTCAAGGCGTTGGCACGCATCCTGCTTTTATGTATCCGTGGATAATTGGATACAAAAATTCAAAAGGTGCCGCCGATGCAATTTGCCCGCGCTTACGTTGATCGTCAGCCGCTGACCGCCGAGGAAGAGGCTTATAACTTCCTGCTCGAAGCCATTTGTCGTGGCCGCTACTGCAAGGGCGACCGGCTGATCGCCGAAGACATCGCCAGCGAGATCGGCATGAGCCGCATGCCCGTGCGCGAGGCATTCCGGCGCCTGGATGCCCAGGGCCTGGTGACCCTGCGCCCCAATCGCGGGGCCATCGTCAGTGGCCTGGATATCGACGAACTGCACGAGGTGTTCGAGATGCGCAGCGCCCTCGAAGGCCTGGCAGTGCGTGTGGCGGTCGGTCGTATCGGTGAGCGCCAGCTCGCGGCGCTGGAGCGCCTGCTGGATGAGATGGATGACTACCGCGACGAGAGCGCCGCATGGGTCGGCCGGCACCGTGCGTTCCATGAATACCTGTGCAGCCTCAGCGGTCGGCCGCGCTTGATGAAGCAGATTTCGGCGCTGTACTCGCTGGTCGAGGCGCCCATGCGCCTGTGGTTGCAGCACGGCGAAAAACCCCTCAGCGCACGCCAGGAACACGCGGTGATCCTCGACGCGATTCGCGCCGGTGATGCCGCGCGCGCCGAAGCCGTGGTGCGTGAACACATCGAAGGCACGGTGCCGGCGCTGATTCAATTCCTGCAAAACCAACAATAAAAAAGCTGTCGTGTTTTGACGTTGATTCCTGCCCCCGTTATTCAACGAATTGGAGTGTCTGGTCATGCATAAACGCCGCGCCTTGCTGATGGCTGTCTCCCTCGGCCTCTGTACCCAATGGACGTTTGCTGCGCCCCAGGTGCCGGAGCGCCTGCAGAAAGTCGATAAGCTCACGTACTGCTCGGGGATGGATTCACCGCCCCTGGTATCCTTCGACGAAGCGCAGAAACCGCGCGGGCTCACCGTCGACCTGGGCCTGGAAATCGCCAAGCGCCTGGGCGACAAACAGGTGCAATGGCGGGTGATTCCATTCTCCGGTTTAGTGCCGGCGCTGCTCGCCCAGCAGTGCGACATGATCGTCGACCAGTTGTTCGACAAGCCCGAGCGGCGCCAAGTGATCGACATCGTCAACTACATGTACTCCAGCCAGTCGGTGGTGGTGCCCAAGGGCAACCCCAAGGGCATCAAGGCACTGGATGACCTGTCCGGGCACAAGGTCGCGGTGCTCAACGGCTCCACCATCAAGACCCTGTTGGACGCGCAAAACGACAGCCTGGCGCAAGCCGGCAAGCCACCGATGAAGCTGGTGGTCTACAACACCGACACCGACGCGTTCCAGGCCCTGCGCATCCGCCAGGTCGACGCCTATGGCACCACCGTGGAAACCGCCGGCTACTACGCGGCGATGGCCCCGGAGCTGTTCCAGGAAGGCGTGCCGGCATTCAGCCGCATCCTCACCGGCCTGGGCATGCGCAAGGACGATCCGCAATTGACCGCCGCAGTGCAGCAGATCATCAGCGACATGCGCAGTGACGGCAGCTACACGCAGTTGCTCAACAAGTGGCATGTCAGCAGCGACACACTCGACTGAGGCAAACCGGCGATGAATTTCAATTGGGATGTGTTCTGGCAGTACCTGCTGCAGCCCAGTGGGGTGTACCTCACCGGGTTGTGGCTGACCTGCGTGATCAGTGTGTTGGCGATGCTGCTCGGCTGTGTGCTGGGGCTGGCGGCGGCGCTGCTGCGCTTGTCGAAGAACCCACTGTTGCACCTGCCGGTACGTTTTTATGTGTGGCTGATGCGCGGCACACCGTTGCTGGTGCAGATCGTGTTTCTGTACACCGCATTGGCGGCGGGCGGGATTTTCCGCTTCGAGGACATCGAGCTGTTCGGCCTGATCGTGCCCGGCAATGTCCAGGCGGCGATCATTGCCCTGGGCCTTAACGAAGGCGCGTACATGGCCGAGATCATCCGCG
Organism: Pseudomonas sp. MPB23; assembly: GCF_046605395.1. Lineage (NCBI taxonomy): Bacteria > Pseudomonadati > Pseudomonadota > Gammaproteobacteria > Pseudomonadales > Pseudomonadaceae > Pseudomonas > Pseudomonas sp. MPB23. The sequence continues at coordinate 3,273,385 of NZ_CP176771.1, forward strand.
CCGGTATCGGTGCGGTGGACAAGGGCCAATATGAAGCCGGGCGTTGCCTGGGCATGGGCTTTGCCAAGCTGATGCGGCGCATCGTGCTGCCCCAGGCGTTCCGGGTGATCGTGCCGCCGCTGGGCAATGAGTTCAACGTGATGCTCAAGAACACCACTCTGGTCAGTGTGATTGGCGTGCAGGAACTGCTGCTCAGTACCCAGATGATCACCTCGGCGACCTTCCGCGTCTTTGAGCTGTACCTGGTCGTGGCCCTGTACTTCCTGACGCTGACCACCTTGTGGGGCTTTTTCCAGCGCTGGCTGGAGAAGCGCTTCAGCCAATCCGACCGGCCTGACGCGCCGCCACCGGCCGCCAGCCGTATGTTCGGGCGCAGCACCCTGAAACTGCTGAGGGGACGTTAACCATGGCGCATCAAAGTGAAGAACTGATCATCGAAGCGCTGGACGTCCACAAGTCGTTCGGCCACCTGCAGATCCTCAAGGGCATTTCCCTGCAAGTGCGGCGCGGCGAAGTGGTGGTGCTGATCGGTGCCTCCGGTTCCGGCAAGACCACGTTCATCCGCTGCATCAACCTGCTCGAAGACATCCAGAGCGGACGCATTCGTGTCAATGGCCGAGACATGGGCTATCGCGAACGCCGCGACGGCAGCCTGGTGCGCGATTCTGAGCGCAACATCGCCCGGCAGCGCCGCGACATCGGCATGGTGTTCCAACGCTTCAACCTGTTCCCCCATATGACCGCCCTGGAAAACATCAGCGAAGCGCCGATCCACGTGCTCGGCACCCCGCGTGCCGAGGCACTGGAACAGGCGCGTGCCCTGCTGGCGCGGGTCGGCCTGGCGGACAAGGCCAGCCATTACCCGTCGATGCTCTCTGGCGGCCAGCAACAACGGGTGGCGATTGCCCGCGCCCTGGCGATGAAACCCCAGGCCATGCTGTTCGACGAACCCACCAGCGCCCTCGACCCGGAAACCGTCGGTGAAGTGCTGCAGGTGATGAAGGCGTTGGCCGAGGAGGGCATGACCATGGTGGTGGTCACCCATGAGATGGGCTTTGCCCGTGAAGTGGCCGACCGCGTGGTGGTGCTCGACCAGGGCGAACTCATCGAACAGGGCCCGCCGGAACAGATTTTCAGCCAGCCCCGTCACCCGCGCACCCGGGCTTTTTTGAGCCGCGTGTTATGACCCGTCCAAGGAGATTTTCCATGCGCTTATCGAGTCTTTTCGCGGCCCTGTGCTGCGCCGCCATTGTCCCCATGACCGAGGCCGCCGACCCGGTGGTGAAGGTCTATAACTGGTCCGATTACATCGGGCCCGATACCTTGAAGAACTTCGAGAAAGACAGCGGCATCAAGGTGCAGTACGACATCTTCGACACCAACGAAATGCTCGAGGCCAAGCTGCTTTCCGGGCACTCGGGGTATGACGTGGTGGTGCCATCCAGCCAGTTTCTGTCCAAGCAGATTCGTGCCGGTGCCTACCAGCCACTGCAACGCGGGCTGCTGGATAACTGGAAGCACCTCGACCCGCGCCTGATGCAACGCCTGGAAGCGGCCGACCCCGGCAACCGCTACGCCGTGCCGTACATGTGGGGCACCGTGGGCATCGGCTACAACGCGGAAAAAGTGCGGGCGGTGCTGGGCAAAGAGGCGGTGCTGGACTCCTGGTCGATGGTGTTCGAGCCCGGCAACCTGGCCAAACTCAAAAGCTGCGGCGTCGCCTTTCTCGATGCGCCGGTGAAGATCATTCCCCAGGTCATGCTCTACCTCGGCCTGGACCCCAACAGCGTCAAGCCCGACGACTACAAGCAGGCGTCGAAACGGCTGATGGCGCTGCGGCCGTCGGTGACCTACTTCAATTCATCGAAATACACCGCTGACCTGGCCAACGGCGATATCTGTGTGGCGATCGGTTATTCCGGCGATGTCATGCAGGCCCAGAGCCGGGCCAAGGAGGCCGGCAAGCACATCGACATCCGCTACCTGATCCCCAAAGAAGGCGTGAACCTGTGGTTCGACATGCTGGCGATTCCCAAGGATGCCGGTAACGCAGCCAACGCCCATGCACTGATCAACTACCTGCTGCGCCCCGAGGTGATCGCGCCGATCAGCGACTACGTGGGCTACGCCAACCCCAACCAGGATGCTACGGCGCTGATGGACCCCAAGGTCAGCGGCAACCCGGGCATCTACCCCGGCGACGACGTGATCAGCCACACCTTCGTCTCCGCCGACCTGCCGGAAAACATCCAGCGCCTGATGACCCGGGAATGGAACCGGATCAAATCCGGTCAATAAATCGAAGAGTCTTTGCCATGTTGAAATTTTCTGCTCACGAGTACCCTTATCCGTCGCAACGCCAGACTGTGTTTGCCCGGCGCGGCATGGTCGCCGCATCCCAGCCCCTGGCCGCTCAAGCCGGTATCGAGATCATGCAAAAGGGCGGCAACGCGATCGACGCGGCCATTGCCACGGCGGCGGCCCTGACGGTGGTGGAACCCACCGGCTGCGGTCTGGGCGGCGATGCCTTTGCGCTGGTGTGGTGCAAGGGCCGGTTGCACGGCCTCAACGGCAACGGTCACGCACCGGCGGCCTTGAGCATCGAGGCGGTCAAGGCTGCCGGGCATGACCGGATGCCGCTGTATGGCTGGACCCCAGTCACTGTGCCCGGTTGCCCCTCGGCCTGGGCGGAGCTGTCACAACGCTTCGGCAAGCTGCCGTTTGCCGAACTGCTGCAACCGGCCATCAGCCTGGCGCGGGAAGGGTTCCCGGTGTCGCCGGTGGTTGCCCATCAATGGCAGATTGCACTGAACGAATTCACCCCCCATCGCGACGCGGTACTGGACGCCTGGTTCGAGACCTTCCTGATCGATGGATGCGCGCCCCAGGCGGGGCAGATTTTCCGCAACCCGGCCCAGGCCAGAACCCTGGAAGAGCTTGCCGCGACCCGCTGCGAAAGCCTCTATCGCGGGGCCCTGGCCGAACGCCTGGATGCGCATTCCCAGGCCAGCGGCGGCTACCTGCGCGCCAGCGACCTCAAGGATTACCGTGCACAGTGGGTGGAGCCGATCCACATCAACTATCGCGGCGTCGACGTCTGGGAAATCCCTCCCAGCGGCCAGGGCCTGGTGGCGCTGATGGCGCTGAAGATCCTCGAAGGCTTCAGCTTCGATCACCGCGACAGCCAGCAAACCTGGCATCGCCAACTCGAAGCGATGAAGCTCGCCTACAGCGATGGCTTGCACTACATCACCGACCCCCAGCACATGCGCGTGGCGGTGGCCGACCTGCTGAGCGACGACTACAGCACCCGCCGCCGCAACCAGATCGGCGAGCAGGCACAGGCGCCCAAGCCCGGCGACCCTCACGCCAGCGGTACGGTGTACCTGGCCACGGCGGACGCCGAAGGCAATATGGTCTCGTTCATCCAGAGCAACTACCACGGCTTCGGCTCCGGCGTGGTACTGCCCGACAGCGGCATCGCGCTGCAGAATCGCGGGCAGGAATTCAGCCTCGACCCGACCCACGCCAACTGCCTGGCGCCGGGCAAGAAAACCTTTCACACCATCATCCCCGGCTTTCTGACACAAAACGGTGAAGCCCTCGGGCCGTTCGGCGTGATGGGCGGGTACATGCAGCCTCAGGGCCATGTGCAGATGGTGATGAACCTGGTGGACTTCGGCCTCAACCCCCAGGCCGCACTGGATGCGCCGCGCTGGCAATGGCTGGGCGACATGAAGGTCGGGATTGAGCAGGGCGCTTCTCGCGATCTGGCCAATGGGTTGGCACGGCGTGGCCACACAGTGCAGATCGACAGCGACCTTACCGACTATGGGCGCGGGCAGATCATCCTGCGCGATCCGGTCAGCGGGGTGCTGTGCGCAGGCACCGAGCCGCGGGCGGACTCGCATATCGCCGTGTGGTAAACGGGCGGCCCGCGCATCGCGAGGCGGTGGGTAGCCGTTGCGGAAAATAGTTTGACGAAGCCTGTCCCTTTTTTTCACCTCGCCTGTCATCCCAGGTAAGTGAACAAAATCGAGAGCTTCTTCCCATGTCCGCAGTCCCTTCCTTGCGCTTGCGCCCGTTGCTCAAACTGAGCCTGTTGCTGAGCCTCAGCGCCAGCCCGTTGTTCGTGCCCATCAGCTATGCCGAAGACACCGCCAGCCGCCGCAGCTATCAGGTGCCCGCCGGCAGCCTGAGTGCGGCGCTGACCCGTTTCGCCGGACTTTCCGGGATCAACCTGTCGGTGGACCCGGCGCTGGTCAGCGGGCGCACCAGCAGCGGGTTGTCCGGCGAGTATGGGGTGGAGGAGGGCTTTGCCCGCCTGCTGCAAGGCTCGGGCCTGCAACTGCAAGCCGTGGGGGAGCAGGCGTACATGCTGGTGCCGGCGCCCGAGGGCAGCAGCCTGGAACTGGCGCCGACGTCGATCCTCGGCACCACCGGCCTGTACGACGGCGATACCTACGCCGGCGGCCAGGTGGCGCGGCGTGGCTCCCAAGGCTTGCTGGGCACGCGGGACTTCATGGAAACGCCGTTCAGCATGACCACCTACACCCAGGAAACGGTGAAAAACCAGCAGGCCCGCACCCTCGGCGACCTGATCGCCAACGACCCGTCGGTACGCGCCACCAACCCGGCGGGCGGGCGCTTCGAGCAGTTCACCATTCGCGGTTTCAGCCTGTTCAACAGTGATGTGGCCTACAACGGCCTGTACGGCGTGCTGCCGACGTACACCATCGACATGGAAATGGCCGACCGCGTCGACATCTTCAAAGGCCCCACCCAGTTGATCAACGGCATCTCGCCACGGGGCAGCGTGGGTGGCGGGATCAACGTGGTGCCCAAGCGCGCCACCGACAAAGACATCACCTCGCTCACCGGCACCTGGGCCTCCGATAGCCAGGCCGGCGGCGCGGTGGATGTGGGCCGGCGCTTTGGCGAGGACAACCGGTTCGGCCTGCGCTTCAACGGCGTGAAGCAGTCCGGCGATACCGAATGGGACCACCAGAGCGTCGACCGCGAGATGGCGGTGCTGGGCCTGGATTTCCGTGGCGAGCGCCTGCGCCTGTCCACCGACATCGGCCACACCGAGCGCGACACCGATGCCCCTCAGGAGCGCGTGCAGGTGGCCGCCGCCGCGCCAGTGCCGAGCGCCAACGACGTGCGCCGCAACTATGCGCAGTCCTGGAGCAAGGCCAGCACCAACGACACCTTCGGCACGGTGAATGCCGAATATGACCTGAGTGATTCGGTGATGCTCTACGGCGGCGTCGGCGCGCGCAAAAGCAACCATGACTTCCTGCGCCATGCGGTGTCCGTGGCCGATGCGGCCGGCAATTTCACCGTGCAGCCGCGGTATTTCACCCGCGACGAAAATGTGCGCACCGCCACGGGCGGGGTCCGCAACGGGTTCCACACCGGGCCCGTGAGCCATGAGGTCAACCTGGCGGCCAGCTACTTCTACATGGACTTCACCAACGGCGGCGCGCGGTATGCGACGGCGCAGAGCAATCTCTACAACCCGGTGCAAACGCCGACGCCGTCCACCGCCACGCGCCAGGATGCGAAGGTGTATACCGAAAACAGCTTCAGCGGCCTGGCGTTGTCCGACACCCTGGGCTTCTTCGACGACCGCCTGCTGCTGACCCTCGGCGCGCGTTGGCAGCGTGTGAAAGTGGACGACTGGACCAACGACGTCAAAGGCGTCACCGGCTACGACGAAGAAAAGATTTCGCCCTCCGGGGGCCTGCTGTTCAAGGCCACCGACAAACTGTCGCTGTACGCCAACTACATGGAAGGCCTGAGCCAGGGCAAGATCGCGCCGTCGACCTCGCGCAACGAAAATCAGATCTTCCCGCCGTTCATCAGCCGCCAGGTGGAAGTGGGCGCCAAATACGACGCCGGGGCTGTCGCGCTGACGGCGGCGGTGTTCCGCATCAGGCAGCCGGCCTATGAAACCAACGCCACCACGCGGCTGTTCGGCCCCAACGGCAAGCGCCAGAACCAAGGGGTGGAACTGAGCGTATTCGGCGAACCGCTCAAGGGCGTGCGTTTGCTCGGCGGGGTGATGTACACCGACAGCGAACTGACCGACACCACCAACGGCACCTACGACGGCAACCGCGCGCCGGCCACGCCCAAGTACAACGTCAACCTCGGCGCCGAATGGGACGTCCCGGGGTTGGAAGGCCTGACCTTGAGCAGCCGTGGCCTGTACTCCAGCTCGCAATACCTGGACGCCTCCAACGTCAAGCAGATCGACGCCTGGACCCGTCTCGACGTGGGCGCGCGCTATGGGTTCAAGGTGGACGACAAACGCATCACCTTGCGGGCGAATGTGGAGAACGTCGCCGATAAACGCTACTGGAGTTCGGCGGGCGCCTCGGACGACAGCGAACCGGGGCTGACCTTGTCGACACCGCGCACTTATCTGCTGTCGGCGACGATCGACTTCTGACAAGGTTTTTTTGTGAGCGGGCTTGCTGTGGCAAGCCCGCTCGCCACAACAAGCCAGTCCCCGAAATAGATCGGACTACTGGCTGACTGAGCATTAACGTGCCAGCTCGCTAACTTGAGCACCTGAAAGTTGTAAGTAAATTCGGATACTTCTGAAAACCAAAGTGTAAAGTTCTGTAGGGCTAAAGACGTGTGCTTGTTGTTATCGCAGAACTTTACGTCGTCTCTTTTAATCCGGCCAAGCATTGCCATGCCGTGATTAAAAACAGTCGCAGCGGTCGCGCCCCAACATCATTCGATTGAACGTGAGCACGCTTAAACACGCTGAAAGTGGCTAAGTGCAACCCCCTAGGTCTGTCGGCCTGTCAATCAAGAGGTTGTGGACGTTCGAGGCGGCGTGGGGCTATTCATTTCAGTTTGTTTCTCTCTTTCCGGAACTAGCGTAGGAACTTTCAGTCGATAAGCCTGGTTAACGCCAACCACGGCGTGGCGAACTAATGGCACTTTCGGCTAATGGCCATTAGTTCCAAATAGCCATACTTTCCCGCAACCAGATCTCCAAACTATGTCGTCCATGCCCATTGATGCCTGCCACCTGCAGATACCGCACACCGACACCGTGTGCGCGTGGCTGATGCAGCACGCCGGGTTGAAAACCGTCGATCTGGAGCGTGCCCGGCGCTTGTCCGCCGAGGCCAGCGAGTTGTTGGGGGTGCTCACGTGCCTGGGGTTGGTTTCCGAAATCGAGCTGGCCCGCGCCTGGGCGGCGTTGCTCGGCGCGCCGTTGTTGCTGGCCGACGCTGCAGCGCCGTTGCTCGACCCTTTGCCCGGCGTGACCGAGCGTTTCATGCGCCACTACCAAGTGGTGCCCATGGGCTGGAGCCAGGGCGGCTTGCGGGTCCTGGCGGCCAACCCGGCGCAGCGCTATCCGTTGCAGGCCCTGGCCTACGCCTGCCAGGTGCCGGTGTGGCTGGCCATCGGCCCGCGCACTGAAGTCGACACGCTGATCGAGCGTTACTACGGCCAGGGCCGCTCGGCCATGGGCACCCTGATCGAAAACCTCGATGAGCAGGGCGGGGCGCTGGAGGATATCGAGCACCTCAAGGACATGGCCTCCGAAGCGCCGGTGATCCGCCTGGTCAACCTGATCCTGCAGCGCGCCGTGGAGCAGCGCGCGTCGGATATCCATATCGAACCCTTCGAACACCAACTCAAGGTGCGCTACCGCATCGACGGCGTATTGCATGACGCCGAAGCGCCGCCGGCCAGTCTGTCGGCGGCGGTGATCTCGCGGCTGAAGATCATGGCGCGCCTGGACATTGCCGAGCGCCGGCTGCCCCAGGACGGGCGGATCATGCTGCGCATCCAGGGCAAGGAACTGGACCTGCGGGTGTCGACGGTGCCGACCGGTTTCGGCGAGTCGGTGGTGATGCGCCTGCTCGACCGGCAAACCGTGCAGTTCGACTTCCCCAGCCTGGGCTTCGACGGCCAGCGCCTGGCGGCCTTCCTCGATCTGCTGGAGCGGCCCCACGGCATCCTGCTGGTCACCGGGCCCACCGGTTCCGGTAAAACCACCACGCTCTACACCGCGTTGTCGCGGCTCAACACCGCCGAACGCAAGATCATCACCGTGGAAGACCCGGTGGAGTACCAGCTCGAAGGCATCAACCAGATCCAGGTCAAACCCGCCATCGGCCTGGACTTCGCCGGGGCATTGCGCGCCATCGTGCGCCAGGACCCGGACGTGATCATGATCGGCGAAATCCGCGACCTGGAAACCTGCCGCATCGCCATCCAGTCGTCCCTCACCGGCCACCTGGTGCTGTCGACCCTGCACACCAACAGCGCGGCGGCGAGCATCACGCGGCTGCTGGACATGGGGGTGGATAGCTACCTGATCGCCTCGACCGTCAGCGGCATTCTCGCCCAGCGCCTGGTGCGCCGCCTCGACCCGGCCACCCGCGTCGCCTTTGAAGCGCCGCCGGCGTTGATCGCCGAACATGGCCTGGACCGCTTGACCGCGCAACGCCCGATCCTGCTCTACCAGGGCGCTTATCACGGCCGCAGCGCCATCACCGAATTGCTGGTGATGAACGATGAACTGCGCGGCCTGCTGATGGGCCACGCCGACGCCGCAACCCTTGAACAGGCCGCGCGCCGCGCCGGCCTGCGTACCTTGCATGAAGAAGGGCTGCGCCAGGCATTGGCGGGCGTGACCTCGCTGGAAGAAGTGCTGCGCGTGACCCGTGGAGAGGGCGCGTGAGCCTGTTCAAGTTCCGCGCCCTCGACCGCCAGGGCGTGACCCAGCACGGCACGCTGGAAGCGCCGGACCAGGCCGCTGCCATCGCCGCCCTGCACAAGCGCGGCTGGTTGCTGTTGCAGATTGACACCGCCGCCGGCCCGCTGTTGCGCACGTCGCGCGGGGCGTTGAAGGGCGCGGTGCTGGTGGGGTTTACCCAGCAACTGGCGACCCTGCTGGGCGCCGGGCAACCTCTGGAACGCTGCCTGAACCTGCTGCTCAGGCAACCCGGCCACCCACGGATGCGCGCCCTGATCGAGCGCCTGCGCGAGCGGGTCAAGGCGGGCAAGCCGTTGTCCGCCGCGCTGATGGAGGAGGGCGACACGTTCTCGCCGCTGTACCTGAGCATGGTGCGCGCCGGTGAGGCCGGCGGTGCACTGGAGACTACCTTGCAGCAGCTCAGCCTGTACCTGGAACGCAGCCAGTCGCTGCGCGGCGAGGTGATCAATGCGCTGATCTACCCGGCGTTCCTGGTGGTCGGTGTGCTCGGCTCCCTGGCGCTGTTGCTGGCCTATGTGGTGCCGCAGTTCGTGCCGATCTTCCACGACCTGGATGTGCCGATTCCGCTGATCACCGAAGTGATTCTCGCCCTTGGCACGTTCCTCGGTGCCTATGGCCTCGTGGTGTTGGCCGGGGTGCTGGTCGGCCTGCTGACCCTGGCCGCACGCCTGCGTGATCCAAAGCTTCGGCAGACATACGACCGCCGCCTGCTCGGCCTGCGCGTGCTCGGCCCGTTGTTGCAACGGGTCGAAGCGGCGCGCCTGGCGCGCACCCTCGGCACCTTGCTCAGTAACGGTGTGGCCTTGCTGCCAGCGCTGGTCATCGCGCAGCAAGTCAGCAGCAACCGCGCATTGCAGGCCCAGGTGGCCGCTGCCGCCGAAGCGGTGAAAGGCGGCGGCACCCTGGCCAGCGCCTTCGGCACGCATCCGCTGCTGCCGGACCTGGTGCTGCAAATGATCGAAGTCGGCGAACAGGCCGGCGAACTGCACAGCATGTTGCTCAAGGTCGCCGATATTTTCGACGTCGAAGCCAAACGCGGCATCGACCGCCTGCTCGCCGCGCTGGTGCCGTCCCTGACCGTGGTCATGGCCGTGCTGGTGGCGGTGATCATGCTGGCGATCATGCTGCCGCTGATGAGCCTGACCAGCCACATATGAACCTTCAAGGAGCTAAAACGATGAGAGCTGCACGCCGTCAAAACGGTTTCACCCTCCTGGAAATGCTCGCGGTCATCGTCCTGCTGGGCATTGTCGCGACCATTGTGGTGCGCCAGGTCGGCGGCAATGTGGACAAGGGCAAGTACGGCGCGGGCAAGGCGCAACTGGCGAGCCTGGGCATGAAGATCGACAGCTACGCCCTCGACGTCGGCGCGCCGCCCAACAGCCTGCAGCAACTGGTGGACAAGCCCGGCAACGCCGCCAGTTGGGCCGGGCCGTATGCCAAGCCCTCGGACCTCAAGGACCCGTTCGGCCATGCCTTCGGTTATCGCTTCCCCGGTGAACACGGCGCCTTTGACCTGATCTTCTACGGCCAGGACGGCCAACCGGGCGGCGACGGCTACAGCGCCGACCTGGGCAATTGGCAATAACCTCGCCATGGCCCAGCGCGGCTTTACCCTGCTGGAGATGCTGGTGGTGATCCTGTTGATCGGCATCGCCGCCGGCATGCTCGGGCTCGGCGTGCGCCAGGGCGTGCAAGTGGCCAAAGAGCGGCGGGCGGTCGCGCAGATGGTCGAAGCGCTGCGCAGCACACGGGCCACGGCGATTGTGAGCGGCCAGACGGCGCGCACCGAATTCGACCTGCAGCGCCTCACGTTCCAGGCGCCGGGCCGCGCGCGGCAGCCGTGGCCGGCAGAGCTGCAGGTCAGCGTGCACAGCGCGGAACAACTGGGCGCGGCCATCGAGTTTTATCCCGACGGCAGCTCCACCGGCGGCCACCTGTCAGTGGCCAACGGCCCCCGGCGTTGGCGCATCGACATCGGCTGGCTGACCGGCAGCGTGCAGTCCAAGGCCCTGCCATGAAGCGCCAGGGCGGTTTCACCTTGCTCGAAATGCTTGCCGCGCTGACGCTGATGGCGCTGTGCAGCAGCGTGCTGCTGGTCGCGTTCGGCCAGAGTGCGCGCTCGTTGGCGCACGTCGCCCGCAGCGATCGGCTTACCCAGGCGGCGCTGAGTGTGCTGGACCAGGAAGCCGCGGGGCGCCTGGTCGAAGGTCGCCGCCAGGGCGAGCTCGATGGCATCCATTGGCAACTGAGCGTCACCCGCGAGCAATCGCAGCTGTTGCGCCTCGACCTGAGCGTCAGCGAGGGCCCGCACCAGGCTCGCTTCAGCACCCTGAAGGCGCGCCTGTGAAGCGCGGCGAGCAGGGCTTTACCGTGCTGGAAATCCTTGTGGTGCTCAGCTTGCTCAGTGGGCTGCTGGTACTGGTGAGCGGTGCGCTGCTGGGCGCCAATCGAGCGGTGGCCAAGGCCCAGCGCTATACCGCCAGCCTGGATGAACTGCGCGCCGCCCAGCAGTTTCTGCGCACGGCCATCAGCGAGGCGCTGCCCCTGGATGTGAACGAAGACGACAGCCAGGTCGAGGGCTTTTTTGTCGGCACGTCCGAGCGCGTGCAGTTTGTCGCGACCTTGCCCGGTGTGCTCGGCGGAGGGATTCAGCGCTTTACCGTGCAGCGCGTCGCGCAGGATCTGCAGGTGGCGTTTTCGCAGTCGGCGTCCCAGCCCACGGCCCTGCGCGATACGCCGCAAGTGCTGCTGAGCAACCTGCGCGCCGTGCAGTTCAGCTATCGCGGCGTCTCGCCCCTGGGCCAGCCGACCGGATGGCTCGACGCATGGCCGTGGCCGCGGCGCCTGCCCGCGGCGGTGCGTATCGCCGTGCAGGTCGACGGGCCGGTGGCCTGGGTCACCCAGGTGGTTGCCCTGCGCCTGAACCTGTCCAGTGGCAGCGTCGAAGAATGACGCGCCAACGCGGGGCGGCCTTGTTGCTGGTGCTGTGGGTGCTGGCCTTGCTCAGCGTATTGCTCGGCGGCCTGGCCGGTTGGGTGCAGTTGGAAAGTCGCCAGGCACTGTGGCTGCGCCAGCACACCCAGACCGTGCTGGCGGCCGAAGCCGGAATCGCCCTGGCCATGGCGGACCGGCGCTGGATTGCCGAGGGGCGCGACAGGTCCCTGCGCTTTGACGACGCCGATTTGCGCGTCAGCCTGCGCAGCGAGCGCGGCAAGTTGTACCTGGTTAACGCCGAGGCGGATGACCTTATGCGCCTGGCCCTGGCCTGTGGTGCCAGTCGGGCCCAGGCCGGTCAGTGGGTCAAGGCCCTGGAGACACGGCGCAATCAGGGCCAGGCGCCGTTGCGGGTTTTGGAAGAAGTTCGCCAACTGCCCGGCATGACCCAGGCGCTGTACAGCCGGTTGCTGCCCGAAATCACCCTGTGGAGCGACCTCGATCGCCCCGATCCGGCCTTCGCCAGCCCGCTGATGCGCCAGGCCCTGAACCTGCCGCACCAGACGGCCGAGGGCGCCGACCCCGGCGAAGTGCTGGAAGTCGACAGCCGCGCCACGCGCCCCGGCGGTTACCAGGCGCGGCTGCGCGTCACGGTTTTATTGAGCCCCACGGAGGACAGCGCGCAACCCTATCGGGTGCTGCGTTGGCAAGAATGAATCGACTCGAACCCCTCGCCCGCTATTGGCGCGGCAGCCTGTTGCGACAAGGCTGGCACCTGTGGCTCAGCGAGCTGCGCGATTGTCTGCCGGCCTGGCGGGTACTGCGCGAGCCGCCGGAGCAGATCCACCTTTGGCCGCTGACCGCGCCGGTGGCAGCGGGCAGCGCGCGCCAGGTGCTGATGCTGGCGCCCGACGCCGTGCTGCACCAGACCGTGCAGTTGCCCCTGGCCGCTGCGCGCAATCTGCGGGCGGTGGTCGGCTACGAACTGGACCGCTACACGCCATTCGAGGCCGAGCAGCTGTACTTCGTCGCACGCCAGGAACGGCGCACGCCGAGCCACCTTGATGTGACCCTGGTGGCGATCCTGCGCGAGCGCCTGGACCCGATCCTCAGCGAGTGCGCGGCCCTCGGCTTGCGTCCCCATCGGGTGGATGTGCTCAACCTGGGCATCGACCTGTTGCCCGCGCCCCTGCGCCCGCGCCAACGCCCGCCGGGCATGGGCTTGCAACGCAGCCTGCCGTGGCTGTGCGGCGCCTTGCTGATCGCGGCGATGCTGCTGTGGCTCAACGACCGCCAACGCGTACTCGACGTCATGCGCGACAGCGTGCGCCAGCAACACGCCCAGGTCGCCGAGGTGCACGCGCTGCGCCAGCAATTGCTCAACACCCGCGGTGCGGCGCAGTACCTCACTCGGCGCAAATGGGCGCAACCGCCGCTGGCCGCGTTGCTCAATGACCTGAGCACCTGCCTGCCCGCCGACACCTGGCTGGATCAACTGGACGTCAAGGACGGCGAGGTCGCCTTCTCCGGGCAGAGCGCCGAGGCCAGCGCCTTGATCACCCGCATCAAAGGCTGCCATAGCCTGGAGAACGCCCAGTTCGAAGGGGTGATTCAACCCGACGCGCGTACCGGCAAGGACCAGTTTGCCTTGCGCGCTCACTTACGCCAGGAGACCGTCGATGCGCCGCCCCCTCACGCCCCGTGAACGTCGCGGCGCGGCCTTGCTGCTGTTGGCCGTGCTGCTCGGCGCGGCCTATTGGCTGTTGATCGACAGCTGGTTCGCCGGCCCCTTGCGCGAGATGGGCGAGCAGGCCGAGCAATTGCGCGAGCAACAGCAACGCTACGCCGGCGTGCTGCGCCAACGCGATGCCCTGCGCCAGCAGCTTGAGCAGGCGCAGCAGGACCCGGCCAGCAGCACCAGCCTGTTGCCGGGGGATGACCCCGATGCCGTGGCCGCCGACCTGATGCAACGCCTCGCCGATCTGATCAACAGCCAGGCCAACCTCGGCGGCGGCTGCAACCTGACCCAGCGCAAGCCCATCACGCCTGAGCAGGACGGCAGTGAGCCCTATCGCCAGGTCCAGGTCAGTCTCACCCTCGACTGCGCCATCGAACCGTTGGCGGCGGTGTTGCACACGCTGGAATACCAGCCGCCGTTTCTGTTCGTCGATGAACTGCGCATCCGCCGCAACGACGACGCACCGGCCAGTGGCGGCGCGGGCAAATTGCGCGTGCACATGTTAGTGCGCGGCTACCTGCAACCGCAGGTGGCGCGATGATCAGTGCACTGCGTCCCCTGGAATGGGGCTTGCTCGGCCTGGCCGCCGCGCTGGGCGGGTTGATGGCGGTGATCCTCAGCAGCCTCGGCGACGAGCCGCAGTGGCTGCCCGAACCCAGTGCCCGCGCCCACCTTTCGGCCACGCTGCCGGTGGCGCCCAGCGTGCCGTTGGACAGCCTCGCCGCCACCTGGCAGGCACCGCTGTTCAGCGCGGATCGCCGCCCGGACCGGACAGTGGGCCAGGCCCAGGTGTCGAGCCTGGCCAACCTGACCCTCAGCGGCATCATGATCACCGGCAACCTGCACATGGCCATGCTCAAACAGGCCGACGGCCGTGCGCTGACGGTCCGCCTGGGCCAGACGCTGCCCAACGGCTGGCGCCTGGACCACCTTACCCCGCAATCCGCGCGTTTCACGCTGGACGGCCGCACGCACACCTTGAGCCTCTACGCCAAGCGCCTGCCGCCGCCGTCCACCCGGCCACCGACTTCTCTTCCCCGCGAGCCCCTCCCTTGATCGATATGCGCCCCTCAACGTTTTGCCTGGCCACCGCCCTTGCCCTGGGCGGCTGTGGCTCATTCCCCGACCGCCTGCAATCGGACGACGATCTGCTACACGAGGCGATGCAAGGCACCGGTTCGCAACGTCCGCCGACCGAACAGCCGCCGGCCGAAAGCCCGCCGCCGACGACCAAACCCCCTGCACAGCGCCAGTTGATTCGCGGCAACCAGCAGTTCGTGCGCCCCCCTAAGGCAACCGCAGAAGGGAATGCTCAGAGCGTCGGCGATATCGTGTTCAACTTCCAGGATCAGCCGATCGAGGCGGTGATCAACAGCGTGATGGGCGACCTGCTGCACGAAAACTACAGCATCGCCCAGGGCGTGAAGGGCAGCGTCAGCTTTTCCACCTCAAAACCGGTGGACAAACAGCAGGCACTGTCGATTCTCGAAACCCTGCTGTCCTGGACCGACAACGCCATGATCCGCCAGGGCAACCGCTACGTGATCCTGCCCGCCAACCAGGCGGTGGCGGGCAAGCTGGTGCCGCAGATGCACGTGGCCAAGCCGTCGAGCGGCCTGTCGGCGCGGCTGTTTGCATTGCGTTATATCTCGGCCACCGAGATGCAGAAACTGCTCAAGCCGTTCGCCCGTGACACTGCGTTTTTGCTGGTGGACCCGGCGCGCAACGTGCTGAGCCTTGCCGGCACGCCGGAGGAACTGGCCAACTACCAGGACACCATCGACACCTTCGACGTGGACTGGCTCAAGGGCATGTCCGTGGGCGTGTTCGGCCTGCAACGCGCGTCGGTGGCCGAACTGATGCCGCAACTGCAAGCCCTGTTCGGCCCGGACAGCGGCATGCCATTGGCCGGCATGCTGCGCTTGTTGCCGATCGAGCGCACCAACTCGGTGGTGGCGATTTCTTCCCAGCCCCAGTACCTCAGCGAGGTGGGCGACTGGATCCGCACCATCGACGAAGGCGGCGGCAACGAGCCGCAGATGTACGTCTACGACGTGCGCAACATGAAGGCCTCGGACCTGGCCAAGTACCTGCGCCAGATCTACGGCACCGGCGCGATCAAGGACGACACCCCGGCCAGGGTCGCGCCGGGACTGCGCACCACCACCTTGTCATCGCTCAACGGCAATACCGGCGGCTTGCAGAACACCCCCGCGCCGGTCGCCGACGAACCCGAGGCAGCTCCCGAGGTGACAGACACCGCGCCGGACAAAAGCCTCGAAGCCGGCACACGCATCACCGCGCAGAAAAGCAGCAACCAACTGCTGGTGCGCACCCGTCCGGCGCAATGGAAAGAGATCGAAGCCGCGATCAAGCGCCTCGACAACCCACCGCTGCAAGTGCAGATCGAGACACGCATCCTCGAGGTCAAGCTCACCGGCGAACTCGACCTTGGCGTGCAGTGGTACCTGGGCCGGCTGGCCGGCAATTCCACCAGCACCACCGTGGCCAACGCCTCCGGCAGCCAGGGCGCGCTGGGCGGTGGCGGGGCCGGGCTGGGGGCTGCGGATTCGTTGTTCTATTCGTTCGTCAGTTCCAACCTGCAGGTGGCGTTGCACGCCCTGGAAACCAATGGCCGCACCCAGGTGTTGTCGGCGCCGTCGCTGGTGGTGATGAACAACCAGCCGGCACAGATTCAGGTGGGGGACAACATTCCCATCAGCCAGACCACCGTGAACACCGGGGATGCCGACACCACCTTGAGCAGCGTCGAGTATGTGCAGACCGGGGTGATTCTGGACGTGGTGCCGCGCATCAATCCGGGGGGCCTGGTGTACATGGATATTCAGCAGCAGGTCAGCGATGCCGAGAGCCAGAGCAGCACCAGCGACACTCCGGTGAACCCGCGTATTTCCACGCGCTCGGTGTCGACCCAGGTGGCGGTGCAGAGCGGGCAGACGGTGTTGCTGGGCGGCTTGATCAAGCAGGATAACGCCGAGAGCGTCAGTGCCGTGCCCTACCTGGGGAAGATCCCGGGGTTGCGCTGGTTGTTCGGCTCGACCAGCAAGTCCAAGGACCGCACCGAGTTGATCGTGCTGATTACGCCCAGGGTCATCACCAGCAGCAGCCAGGCGCGGCAGGTGACGGATGATTATCGCCAGCAGATGCAGTTGTTGAAGGCGGCTTCTACAGAGGCACCGTAAACGTTGCGCAGGGGAGGTTGTTGCGAATTATTACGCCGAATGAGAAACTGGCGTAATTGTGAATAGTTATCATCATCACCAGCTCCCTTCTGCACCCGCGCGCATCCTGATCATCGAGGATGACGTCGAGCTGTGCACGCACCTGAGCACTCATCTGAGCCGGCGCGGCTTTGCCTTGAACAGCACCCATCGCGGCGATCAAGGCTTGGACCTGGCCCTGCATTCGCCGGTGGAACTGATCCTGCTGGACATCATGCTGCCCCACGAAAGTGGCCTGAATATCCTCGCGCGCCTGCGCCATGAGCGGGGTACGCCGGTGATCCTGATGTCGGCCCTGGGCGCCGAGCAGGACCGGATCACCGGCTTCAGCCAGGGCGCCGACGACTACTTGCCCAAGCCGTTCAGCCTGGCGGAACTCGATGTGCGCATCGACGCCTTGCTGCGCCGCGTGGCGATCGACTGCGGCACCCGCGCGCCGCCCGCCGCTGGCCGTCGTGCGGCATTGGATTTTGACCCCGATGCGCGGGACGTGTGTTTCAACGGCCACGCCGCCGGGCTGACGTCCTCCGAATTCCGCCTGTTGTGCACGCTCCACGAACACCGGGGCGAGGCGTTGAGCAAGGCCTTCCTCTACCAGCATGTGCTGCATCGGCCCTACACCCGGCTGGACCGTGGCCTGGATGTGCATGTGTGCAACCTGCGACGCAAGTTGACGGCCATCGACGTGCAGGGCCTGCGCATCGACGCGGTGCGTCATCAGGGCTATGTACTGCTGTGCGAAGGCGTCTGATGCGGTGTCGTCATCCACTGCTGTGGAAAATGGCCGTGCTGCACGTGTGCGCCTGCCTGCTGCTGGTGTGGCTGGTGTGGAACTGGGGCCTGCGGGTGGAGCGCAACACCTATTTTCTGGAACCGTCTGATCGGGTCGCCCTGGCCGCCTATGCCGCCGAGGCCGAACAGGTCGCGGCCCGTGGCGATGCGCAGGCGGTGGAGCGCTGGCGGCTGGCGTTGCAACAGCGTGAACACACCTGGGTTGCGGTGCTGGACGAGCGCCTGCAGAGCCTGGGCACGTCGCCGCTCAGCGCCTCGCAGATCGGCCACCTGACTTTCATGCGCAAGCTCAGTTGGCCGATGAGCAAACGCCTGGAGGATGAGCTGCCGTATGTGAGCATCGCCTTTCCCCAACACCCGGAGCGCGGGCGGCTGGTGATGCAATTGCCCGAACGCCTGTTGCCGCCGGGGCTCACGCCGTGGACCCATGTGTTGACCCACGGCGTGGTGCCGGTGCTGCTGGCACTGGGCCTGGGATTGGTGCTGTATCGCCACCTGGTGCAGCCGCTGAACGAACTGCGCGAGCGCGCCAACACCCTGAGCGGCGGCGACCTGGCGCCCCTGGCCAGCAGCCGCGTCACGCGGCGCCCGGATGAACTGGGCGAGTTGGCCCGCGCCTACGAGCACATGGCCGAGCGCCTGCGCCAGAGCCTTGACCAGCAACGCCAGTTGCTGCGCACCTTGTCCCATGAAATCCGCACGCCCCTGGCGCGCTTGAAGATCGCCAGCGAAAGCGGCCTGCCACCCGATCAACTGGAACAACGCCTGGCACGTGAGGTGGAAGACATGCGCCGGCTGGTGGACGACTCCCTCAACCTGGCCTGGCTCGACACCGAAAAACCGCGCCTGCCGACCGAAACGGTGGTGGTGGCCT
Organism: Pseudomonas sp. MPB23; assembly: GCF_046605395.1. Taxonomy (NCBI): domain Bacteria; kingdom Pseudomonadati; phylum Pseudomonadota; class Gammaproteobacteria; order Pseudomonadales; family Pseudomonadaceae; genus Pseudomonas; species Pseudomonas sp. MPB23. Next base: position 3,291,723 of record NZ_CP176771.1, read on the forward strand.
CAGTGTGGGAAGCCTTGGTGCAGGATGCACATTTCGAAACCGGCTGGTCGCTGGAGGCGCTGGTGTGTGAGCTGGACAGCACCTGCCAGTTGCGCGTGCACCTCAACAGCTTTGCCCAGGCTCTGGAAAACGTCCTGCGCAATGCCATCCGCCACTCGCCGGCACACGGTGTGGTGCGCTTGAGAGGCCGGCGCGATGGCGACAGTTGGTGCCTGGTCGTCGAAGACCAGGGACCGGGCGTGGCCGAGGCCGATCTGGAACGCATCTTCGATCCCTACCTGCGCCTGGACGGCACCCAGGGCAGCGGTTTCGGCCTGGGCCTGAGCATCGCCCGGCGCGCCATCGAACTGCAGGGCGGCGAGTTATGGGCCAGCCGTGGCGCCCAGGGGCTGCGCATGAACCTGCGCCTGCCGGCGGCAAATGTTTAGAAAGTTAATGTTCTTTACTCGCAATTGCATCTGATTATCATCGGCGATCTTTGATGGCCTGCCGCTATCGGTCGGGCTGACGTTTGGAGATCCCCGCATGTTCCGCTTATCCCTGCTTGCCGTGAGTATTTGCAGCCTGTTGCCCGTCAGCAGTTTCGCCGCCGAGGCCGACGCGCCCGCGTCGCTGGAACTGCCGACCCAGACCGTGTTGGGCACCGCACAGGAAGAGATCAAGCAGATGCCCGGTGTGTCGATCATCACCGCCGACGACATCAAGAAGCGCCCGCCGGCCAACGACCTGTCGGAGATCATCCGCACCATGCCCGGCGTCAACCTCACCGGTAACTCCAGCAGCGGCCAGCGCGGCAACAATCGTCAGATCGACATCCGTGGCATGGGCCCGGAAAACACCTTGATCCTGATCGACGGCAAGCCCGTCAGCAGCCGCAACTCGGTGCGCTACGGCTGGCGCGGCGAACGTGACAGCCGTGGCGACAGCAACTGGGTGCCGGCCGATCAGGTCGAGCGCATCGAAGTCATCCGTGGCCCGGCGGCGGCGCGTTATGGCAACGGTGCGGCGGGCGGCGTGGTGAATATCATCACCAAGCAACCGGGCAGCGAAACCCATGGCTCGGCGACGATCTACCACAACTTCGCCCAGCACAAAGCCGAAGGCGAGACCGAGCGCATGAACTTCGGCCTCAACGGCCCGCTCACCGACACTCTCAGCTATCGCGTGTATGGCAACATCGCCAAGACCAACGCCGACGACGCCGACATCAACAGCGGCCACGAATCGACCCGCACCGGCAACCAGCTCGGCACCTTGCCGGCGGGGCGCGAAGGCGTGCGCAACAAGGACGTCAACGGCCTGCTCAGCTGGAAGATGACCCCCGAGCAAACCCTCGACCTGGAGGCCGGTTTCAGCCGCCAGGGCAACATCTACACCGGCGACACCCAGAACACCAACAGCAACGCCAACGTCAAGAGCATGCTCGGCCATGAGACCAACATCCTCTACCGCGAAAACTTCGCGCTGACCCATCGCGGCGAATGGGATTTCGGCAGCAGCCTGGCCTATCTGCAATACGCCAAGACCCGCAACAGCCGCATCAACGAGGGCCTGGCGGGCGGCACTGAAGGCATCTTTTCCAGCACCGACTTCTACACCAGCGTACTGCGTGACCTCACCGCCCACGGCGAGGTCAGCCTGCCGCTGCACGCCGGTGTCGACCAGGTGCTGACCCTGGGCACCGAGTGGGTCGAATCCCGGCTCGACGACCCCAGCGCCAACACCCAGACCACCACCGCAGGCGGCAGCGTCGCGGGCCTGACGAGCACCAACCGCAGCACCACCTCGTCGGCGCGGATCTTCTCGGTGTTCGCCGAAGACAACATCGAACTGTTCCCCGGCACGCGCCTGACCCCGGGCCTGCGCCTGGATCACCACGATATCGTCGGCGACAACTGGAGCCCGTCGCTCAACCTATCCCAGGTGCTCACCGACACCCTGACCCTCAAGGCCGGCATCGCCCGCTCCTACAAGGCGCCGAACCTCTACCAGCTCAACCCCAACTACCTGCTGTACAGCAACGGCCAGGGTTGCTACGGCTCGACCAAGAGCTGCTACCTGCAAGGCAACGCCGACCTCGAGGCCGAAACCAGCGTCAACAAGGAACTGGGCATCGAGTATCGCCATCACGGTGTGGTCGCCGGCCTGACGTACTTTCGCAACGACTACAAGAACAAGATCGAGTCCGGCCTGACCCCGGTCGGCACGGCATCCGGCGGCACCGGCACCACCGCCAATGCCAACGTGTTCCAGTGGGAAAACGTGCCCAAGGCGCTGGTCGAAGGGCTTGAAGGCAACCTCACGTTACCGCTGGCCGAGTCGCTGACCTGGACCAACAACTTCACCTACATGCTGCAATCGAAAAACAAACAGACCGGCGATGTGCTCTCGGTCACGCCCAAGTACACGCTCAATTCCATGCTCGACTGGCAAGCCACCCAGGACCTGTCCCTGCAGGCCAGCGTCGCCTGGTACGGCAAGCAGACGCCGAAAAAATACGACTACCACGGCTACCGCGTGACCGGCACCGGCAACCAGCAACTGTCGCCGTACGCCATCGCCGGCGTCAGCGGCACTTACGCGCTGACCAAGCACCTGAGCCTCACCGCCGGCGTCGATAACGTCTTCGACAAACGCCTGTGGCGCGAAGGCAATGCCCAGGGCGTGACCAACATCGAAGGCGCGGGCGCCGCCACCTACAACCAGTCCGGCCGCACCCTGTACACCAGCCTGACGGCGTCGTTCTGATGGGCCGCGCATTCTGGCTCGCGTTGTTGTTCACCTCGTGGGTGCAGGCCCGGCCGGCCCCCGATCAAGTGATGGAGGCGCCGGTGCTGCGTGAGGCCAGCGACTACCAGTTCAGCACCCTGGAACTGGACTCCGCCGACGGCGCCCGGCACTACCGCCTCTGGCTCGGTCGCCCGCTCAAGGTCACGGCCGCCAACCCGGTCGCGTATTTGCTCGACGGCAACGCGGCCATGGCGGCACTGGACACCGCGCTGCTCGACCGCCTGTCCCACAGCGCCACGCCGCCGGTGCTGGTGGCGGTGGGCTACGCCACGCCGCTGCGCATCGACCGCAACGCGCGCACCTTCGACTACACGCCAAAGGTGGGCGAGGGCGCCCAGCGTGATCCGCTGACCGACCTGCCCAGCGGCGGCGCGGAGGCGTTCCTGGATCTGCTCACGCAGCAGATTCGCCCACTGATCAACCAGCGCCTGGAGATACAACCCAAGCGCCAGGTGTTGTGGGGGCATTCCTATGGCGGATTGCTGGTGCTGTACACACTGATGACCCGCCCGGACGCCTTCGACGAATACGCCGCCGCCAGCCCGTCGCTGTGGTGGAACAACGGCGTGATCCACCCCGAGTGCCTGGCGCAGCGCCTGAACGGCCAGCGACCGACGTTGCTGTTGATGCGTGGAGACGAGGAGCCGGCAAGCCCGGCGATGCGCACCGGGCCTACGGGCAAACAGGATGGCGCAGCGACAGAATTACTCTTGGCGCTGCGCCAGGTGCAGGGGTTGAACGTGCGGTACCAGGCGTTTCCAGGCTTGAGCCATGGCCCGATGTTGCCAGCCTCGCTGCGCTACACCCTGGAAAACCTGTAGAAGCGAGCTTGCTCGCGACGAACGCAAGGGCACCGCGTTTAATCTGGCGCTGCGCGTTATCGGGCGGCAGGCGCGTCGTCTTACCCCTGGCCCAGCGCGCTTCTGTGCACTGGGCGCAGGGTTTCGTCGATCATCCAATGCGGCTCGCCAGGCCGGATGCAGATACCGCCTACCCAGCGTTCGTGCGACCCATGGTCGGGCCAGTAAGTCTGCCGGTTGAGCACCTGATGACCCAGCGGCGTCAACCCCAGCACGCGCCGAGGCCAGTCCAGATGCGTCTCGGTTTGCGTGAGCAACGGCTGCTTGCCCTCGATCAACGGTCGCAACAGTGCATGAAACATCATGTCCCCCAGGAATGGCAGCGGCTCGCGCTTGGCCATCAACTGCGCGAACACGCGTCCAAACGGCATCGGCCCGGCTTCGGCGAGGCAGGTCAGGGCCAGGCGTTCGGTGAGTGACAGGCCATCGCGGATCCCCGGCAATTCCTGCAACTGGCGCAACAGCGCCGGTGCCAGTAAGGGCAGCGCGGGATGGTTGCCGTGGGCCAGTTGCGCCCAGGCCGTCGGTGTCGGGGCGCAATACGCCGACCAGGCCTGTTTGGCCAGTTGCAGCGCGTCGTCACCGATCAAGCGGCGCTGCGGCCATAACCAGGCGAGGACGTCGGGCGCCAGTTGGCCGATGCCGATAAACCGCTCGACGCCGGGAATGCGATCCACCTCGATCAGCTCCAGCCGGGGTGGCACATGATCGAGGCCGGCCAGTGCGCGGATCAGGAACAGTTGGTCATAGGCATCCGCCTCGCACCACAGCACGCTGTGTTCGGCGTGGGCCAGGGCTTCGAGTTGCTGGTATTCGTCGTCGACGCGGCGCGCCACCTCCGTGCTGTCCATGGCAAAGGCGTGGCTGATAAACGCGCTGCGCAGGGCGCGGAATGCTTCGGCGGGCAGCTCGCGAACCGGGCCCATGCACAGCGGGTCGCTGAGCATCTGGAAACGCCCCTTGAAGCCGGCCAGTTGCAAGCTATGGGCGATGTCGTTGCCGCAGCGCCAGTGGGTGGTGCGGGCTTCGTCGCTGGCCTCGAAGTCGGGATGGCGGGCGGCGAAGTCGAGGGCGTCGACATGGGCTTTGAGCTTGGGCCAACTGCTGAAGCCCAACTGTTTGGCGATCTGCCATTGGGCCTGGGACAAGGTGGCGTCCGGGTCGTGGATTTTTAGCTGCGCCAACCATTCCTTGGCGCGCTTGCGCTGTTGCTCAAGGTTGAGACGGCCATCGGTGTTCGAAGAAACAGGGCGTTGCGACATACGAGCTCCTTGCACAAACCTTTTCCGCTTCAAGGTGGGGAGTCGTAGAAATGAGGTGTTGCGTGAGTGTCCTGGGCGCAGCCCTTTCCGCGGAAGGAGGCGTAGAGAGCGCCCGGCGGGAAATATAGGCAGTGCCGTGCGCGATTGCAAATGGCGTGTTCCTGCCCGTTGACCGCGAAGCGCCGAGCCACCGGGGTGGCGACAGGTTGAACTTTTTCATGAAAACTGTGCGCGCCTGCCTCACCATGGCGCCCGACGAATTCACCAAGGAACCCCGCGTCCATGAGCGCACTGATCGAAACCCGCGCCCTCACGCGCCTGGACGAACGCCGCCAGGTGCCGTTGCTCCAGCCGACGGATTTCAGCTTGAACCGTGGCGACCGCGTGTCGATCACCGGTGCCTCCGGCTCCGGCAAAAGCGTGTTCCTGCGCGTGCTGGCGCTGCTGGATGCACCCAGCGCGGGGCAGATCCTGTGGAATGGCCAGGTGATCGCCGACGCACAAATCCCCCATTACCGCAGCCACATCAGCTACCTGTCCCAACGCCCGGCGCTGATCGAAGGCACGGTGGAGGACAATCTGCGCTTTCCCTTCAGCCTCAAGACCCTGCGCGGGCGGCGCTTCGAGGCGCAGGCGGTGACCACGCTGCTGGCGCATGCCGGCAAGGCCGCGGACTTCCTGGACAAGCGCGCTGCTGACTTGTCGGGCGGCGAGTCCCAGGTGGTGTCGCTGATCCGCACCTTGCAGCTCGACCCCGAAGTGCTGCTGTTGGATGAGCCCACCGCAGCCCTGGACCCCACGTCCTCTCGCGAAGTGGAAGCGTTGATCAACGCCTGGTTTGCCGGCGATAAAGCCCGCGCGTGTATCTGGGTGTCCCACGATCTGGAACAGGCCCGGCGCATGAGCGACATCCACTTGCAGATGAGCGCAGGCGTCTTGAGCGCGGTGGCCCGGCCATGAACTATCAAAACCTGAGCGCCCTGGACATGGGCATCGCCGCGTCACTGATCCTGATCAACGGCGCGCTGTCGCTGCTGCTGCGCCTGGGCCTGGGCCGCCAGTTGCTGTGGGCGGCGGTGCGCACTGTGGTGCAACTGTTGGCCATCGGTTACCTGCTGGGCTGGGTGTTCGAATTCGCCTATTGGTACGTGGTGCTGCCGTTGATGTGCGCGATGACGCTGATCGCCGGCCTGTCGGCGGCGGGGCGCGGGCGGCGTACCTATCGGGGTCAGCGGGTCGACAGCATCCTGTCGGTGTGGGGCAGTTCGTGGCTGGTGACGGCGGTGGGGTTGTTCGCGGTGATCCGCATCCACCCGTGGTACGAACCGCAGTACGCGATCCCGATCCTCGGCATGATCCTCGGCAATACCCTGACCGGCGTGTCCCTGGGCATAGAGCGCATGACCCAGGAACTGACCACCGGACGCAACACCATTGAGATGATCCTGGCCCTGGGCGGCACACGCTGGGAGGCTGCCCAGGAAGCGATCCGCCAGGCGGTGCGCGCCGGGATGATCCCGACGCTCAACCAGATGACTGTGGTCGGCATCGTCAGCCTGCCGGGCATGATGACCGGTCAGGTGCTGGCGGGGGAGAGCCCGGTGGACGCGGTGCGTTATCAGATCGTGATCATGTTCCTGATCGCGGCGTCGTCGGCGCTGGGCACGGTGGGGGCGGTGCTGCTCACGTATCGGCGCTTGTTTTCCAGCAGCCATCGGTTTCTGCGTGATCGGCTTGAAGAACGCTGATCGTCGGGATGATTGTTTCAGCGGGTGAAATGCTCGATTGTAAAACCTGGTGATTCCATCGACCGGGGCAGCGGCGGAACATGCGTGGTGTCGAACCCCAACCTTCTGGAGCTTTTCATGTCTGCGCATCCGATCAAACTCTATGGTTTCAAGCTGTCCGGCCACTCCCATCGCGTGGAGCTGATGTTGTCCCTGTTGGGGCTGTCCAGCGAATTCATCCTGGTCGACCTCAAGCAAGGCGCCCACAAGACGCCGGAATTTCTCGCCACCCTCAACGCTTTCGGCCAGGTGCCGGTGATTGATGACAATGGCACCGTCCTTGCCGATTCCAACGCGATCCTGGTCTACCTCGCCACGCAATACGGCAACGGCCTATGGCTGCCGGCCGACGCGCTGGGGCAGGCCCGCGTACAGCGCTGGCTGTCGGTCGCTGCCGGGCAGTTGCATGTCGGCCCCGCCACCGCTCGCCTGGCCCTAGTGTTTGGGGCGCCGGTCGACCTCGACGCCGCCATCAGCCGCTCCCACGCCTTGCTGGCAGTGGTCGAGCAGCAACTGAGCCAGACCCGCTTCCTGGTCGACGCGCAGCCGAGCATCGCCGATATCGCCCTCTACACCTACGTGGCCCACGCACCGGAAGGCAATGTGTCGCTGGCCGACTACCCTCATGTACGCGCCTGGCTGGCGAGCATCGAAGCCTTGCCAGGGTTTGTCGGCATGCCGCGCACGGCGGTGGGGCTGCAATCACAGTAATCCTCACGAGGCGTGTCGATGGACCGATTCCATGAAATGCAGGTGTTCATCGCGGTGGCCGAGGAGGAGGGCTTTGCCGCCGCCGCGCGCCGCCTGAACACCTCGCCACCCAGCGTGACCCGGGCCATCGCCGCCATGGAAGCGCGCATCGGCACCCAACTGCTGGCGCGCACCACCCGCAGCCTGCACCTGACGGAAGCAGGCCAGCGTTATCTGGACGATTGCCGACGCATTCTTGCCGAGCTGGAGGAGGCCGAGGACGCGGCGGCGGGCAGTTATTCGATCCCTTGCGGTCACCTCACCGTGACCGCGCCGGTGCTGTTCGGCGAGCTGTACGTGGCGCCGGTGCTGGGCGAGTACCTGGAGCGGTTTGCCCTGGTGAATATCCAGGCGTTGCTGGTCGATCGGGTGGTCAATATGAGCGATGAAGGCGTCGATGTGGCGGTGCGCATCGGTCATCTGCACGACTCCGGCCAGCAGGCGATCACGGTGGGGGAAGTGCGCCGGGTGGTCTGCGCATCCCCCGCTTATCTCGATCAACACGGTCGGCCGCAGCATCCCGCGCAGTTGCGTGACGCCAGGCTCGTCACCTCATCCGCCAGCCAGCAGACGGGTGAATGGACCTTCACCGAGGGCGGCCAGCCGCTGACGGTGGCTATCGAACCGCGGCTGGTGGTCACCGCGAACAATGCGGCGATCAACCTGGCGCGATTGGGCTGGGGCGTGACGCGGGTGCTGTCCTATCAGGTCGCGGCGGCGGTGGCGGCCGGGGAACTGGAGATTGTCCTTGAGGATTTTGAGCCGGCGCCGCTGCCGATCCAGGTGGTGTTCCACCCCAGCGTCCGCGTGCCGGCCAAGGTCCACACTTTTGTCGACTTTCTCAGCCAGCGGCTTGGTCAGGACGCGGCCTTGAACCCGACACTGCAGCGGCGCGGCTGATGGAGCGTCATCACGATATGCAGCTGTTCGCCGCGCTGGCCGGGCAACCGAGCCTGGCGGCGGCGGCGCGCCGTGCCCGGGTGTCGGGCGCGACCCTGGTGCGCGCGGTGGCACGCCTGGAAGCACGCCTGCGCGTGGCGCTGCTGTTGCGCAGTACCCAGGGCGTCAGCATGACCGACGCCGGCCGCGCCTACCTGGCCGACTGCGTGCGCCTGCTGGCCGCCGTCGAAACAGCCGAAGCCTCGGCCAAGGGCTTGCAGGTGCAGGCCCAGGGTCATGTGCGGGTGTTCTTGCCGTTGCTGTTCAGTCGCTATGTGATGGCGCCGATCCTGGCCGACTACATGGACCGCCATCCCGATGTGCGCCTCACGCTCCGCTATCACGACTATTACCCGAACCTGCACGAAGAGGGCCTGGACGTGGCGATCCTGGTGGGCGAGCTGCCCAACTCATCGTTGATCGCGCGGACCGTCGGGCAGGTGCGCCCGATCCTGTGCGCCAGCCCCGATTACCTCGCCGCCCACGGCGAACCCCGGCATCCCGAAGCGCTGAAACAGCATCGCCTGATCGCCGGCGCCCATCGGGTCGACTGGGAATTCCAGGGCTATTCGCTCAAGGCCCGTGCGCGCTTGAGCTGCTCCACGGTGCAAGGCGCGATCAACGCGGCGGTGCAGGGCGCGGGGGTGATTCGATGCTTGAGTTACCCGGTTCATGACGCTGTGTGCACTGGGCAGTTGCGTCGGGTCTTATCCGCGTATGAACCGCCGTCGCTGCCCGTGCAGGTGGTGTACCGCGAAGGCCGCCATGCGCCGCTGCGCGTGCGCAGTTTTGTCGATCACTGTGTAACGGCCCTGCGCGGGCATCCGGCATTTCAGTTGGCGTAATACTGGATTGCCTGGGCTGGTTATTCCCTCGCTGGCGGGCTGGGCGCAGTCTTGTTACATCCCACATGGAGGCGATTGCCATGAACCCGATCGAACAGTCCCCCTGGCATGCCGGCGAACGGCAGCTGCAGGAAACGGTTGGCGTGGCCGAACGCATGGCCATGATCGGCCCCAAGGTGATTCGTGACCACCTGCCCGAACAGCATCGGGATTTCTATCCCTTGTTGCCGTACCTGCTGCTCGGCGTGGTGGATGAGCTGGGCATTCCCTGGGCGACGATGATTGAAGGTGCGCCAGGGTTTGCCCACTCGCCCGACCCGTACACCTTGCAGGTCGACAGCCTGCCGTCCAGCGGCGACCCGGCGCGGGCCGCCCTGCGCGAGGGCGCTGCCGTGGGCCTGCTGGGCATCGACCTCAACACCCGCCGCCGCAACCGCATGAACGGCCGCATCGGCGGGCGGGACCTCGAGGGTTTTTCGGTCGACGTGGTGCAGACCTTCGGCAACTGCCCCAAGTACATCCAACTGCGCCCGGTGGATGGGGTGGCGCGTAAACCGGGCACGCAGGTCGAACGCCTCAACGGCCTGGACGCTGCTGCACAAGCGATGATTCGCAATGCGGATACTTTTTTCGTCGCCAGCTACGTGGACATGGACGGCGAACGCTCGGTGGACGTATCCCATCGCGGCGGCAACACCGGTTTTGTGCGCGTGGAGGGCAATGTGCTGACCATCCCCGACTTTGCCGGCAACCTGTTCTTCAACACCCTGGGCAACCTGGCGGCGAATCCGGTGGCGGGGTTGTTGTTTATCGACTTCGATTCTGGCGAGGTGCTGCAGGTGGCCGGGCGCACGACACTGATCCTCGACGGGCCGCAAGTGGCGGCGTTCGAAGGCGCGCAGCGGTTGTGGACGGTAACGGTGGACCACCTCGTACGGCGCCCGGCGGCGTTGGCGTTGAAGTGGCAGGTTGGGCAGTTTTCACCGTTCAGTTTGGCGATGGGGCATTGGTAGGTGGTCGGGTCGGCAAGCCCGCTCGCCACGACAAACTCACTAGCCGCGACAAGCGCACTTGCCACAAAAGCCCGGTCGGCATCAGGCCACCGGACACTCCCGGTTCAATGCGTCATCTACCAATAACTGTGCGATCTCGATCATTTGCACCACTGCCAGCACGTGTTTGCGGTGTTGACCCTCGAGGTGTTCCGCGCAGTCGTATGCACAGACCGTCGCCGATTCCAGCATCTCGCTGGCATTGCTCAAGGCTGCTTCGGTGCTCAGGCCAGGACGAACGGTAAAGATTATTTCAGGGGGGCGGGTCGATGTTGGTCGAGGAGGACGGCGGGGGGGTGGCTTTTTTCATGGTGAAACTCCTATGAATGAGCACCTCCATTTCGCTACCACACGAAGTCAGGAGGCGACTGTACACGGGGTGGTAGACCGGTCATAGAAACCCGGCAGGCCGAAGCCTCCCATGCACAGCCACCACAAAGCAGCCCGCACAAAAAAACGCCCTTGAGCGTTTTGGGGTCTATGAGAGAACTGGGCTACCACACCCATTCGCTGAATTTGCAGCGACCCGCGAAGGTTAGCGACGAGGTTCATCGGACGCAACCCGACAGTTGCGTAAGAACGGTCCTGTGACCGGGGGGTAATCCGCTTATAACCTAAAAGCATTTTGCTATTCGATTCAGCTATTGGATTGTTCCTGAGGTAATGCCTTTAATTCGGAACCTAACTCATTGTTGTACGGAATAAATCGGCGCTTTCGGGCGTTGTAATGAGTCATCGTTGCGCCGTTGAGGTTAGCCATGAGCAACCCCGTTGCCCCCGAGCCCCTGGTCCGTCTGTTGGGCCTGTGCAAGACCTTTGGCGCGCAGTGCGCGCTGGATCAGGTCAGTCTGGATATCTATCCGGGCGAGGGCGTGGCGTTGCTGGGGCCCCGTGGTGCCGGCAAGTCGACGTTGGTGAGAATCCTCAGCGGCGCCCTGGCGGCGGACGCCGGGGAGCTGTGGGTCGATGGGCAGCGGCAGCGCTTTTCCTCGCCTTTGTCGGCGCGGCGGGTCGGGATCGTGGCGGTGCACCAGAGCCCCGACGACGCTATCGCCCCGGGCCTGAGCGTGGCCGAGAACCTGTTGCTCGATGAGCTGGGCCAACCCGACGCCGACTTCCTGCTCAACCGCAAAAGCCTGCTGCAACGCGCCCAGGCCATTGCCGCCGGGCTTGGCCTGGAGTTGCCGCTGCAACACCCGGTCGAGCGCCTGGGCCTGGCGGACCGGCAACTGCTGGTGCTGGCCCGTGCGTTCGCGCTGCAACCCCGGCTGCTGATCCTCGATGAACCTACCGCCGCCTTGTCTGAAGCCGATGCCGAACGTCTGCTCGGCCTGATCGACAGCCAGCGTGCGCGGGGGGTCGCAATTCTCTACATTTCCCAGCGCCTGTCCGATCTGCAACGGGTCACCAACCGCGCCATCGTCCTGCAAGACGGCCGGGTCACCGGCGACCTCAGTACCCGTCACTTGCCGAGCGCGGCCTACACCTTGTTCGGTGATATCACCGAAAACCCATCGGTCACCCCCGGCCAAGCCTTGCCGGTACCGTTCCTTGAGCGCTTTACCCGCGCCGGGTTCATTCGCAATCGTGCCGAGGGGCGGGCCGTGCAGGAGCAGGTGGCGGGGCTGGACGGCAGCGTGGCGGCGGACGTGCTGCCCTGCAGCAAAACCGAGCGCACCTGAGGCGCGATCAGCGCCGGGATGCCGGGATGAACGCCACACTGCCTTCCTCACGTGGCTTGAACAGCCGCTCGCCATTGTCCGGTTGGGTCGTGATCAGTTGATGATCCGCCCCCAGGTAGGCCAATGGCGTCGGGTCGTCCTTGGAAAACGCCGCGACAATAATCGTGCGCCGCGGGTCGAAGTGCTGGCCGCTGGTGGTGTCCAGCCAGGCCGTGAACGCGGCGCTGTCGCCCTGGCGCGGGAAGTCCTGGGTCTGGGCGACGTAGTAGAACGGTTGGCCGCCATTTTGCAGGTACATGGGCAATTTGTTGTCGACTTCCACCAGCACCATCTGCCATTGGTTCCAGGGAGCGGTTTTGACGGCTTGGGCCTGCACGTCCTGGGCGAAGCGGGTCACGCCGCCGTTGCCGTTGGACCAGGGATAGGCCGCGCCGAGGATCAGCAGCATCAGCGCGGCGGCGCAGGCAAAACCCTTTTGCCAGCGCGGCCGACTGGCGGGTTTTTTCTCCAGCCGTTCGCTCAGCCACCACGCGCCCAACAACTGCGCGAACGGCACCAGCGGCAGCACGTAGTAGCTGCGCCGGCTGCCGCTGGCGGTGAAGAACACAAACAACAGGCCCAGGCCCCACACCAGCCAACGCACAGTGGGCGGCGTCTGGCGCCAGTGCCGCACGGCCAGCCACAGGCCGAGCAGCCAGCACGGAACCCAGGGCAGGGTGTAGGCCGGCAGGTAAATGAGGTAGGTGTAAATCGGCCCCATATGGTCGAACGGGTCGAAGAAGCGCACCACGTTTTCCCGGAACACCAGGGCCAGGCCGCTCTCGCCATAGGTCGGTGCGCCGTAGACGCGGGACAGCACGAACGGCGTGGCATACACCGCCGTGGCGATCAGCAGCGCCAGCAGCAGGCGCAGATTGAGGTGACGTTTGTAGCGCTGCTCGCTGAGCACGTGCGGCAGCAGCACCAGGCCGGGCAGCACGAAGCCGATCAGGCCCTTGAGCAGGGACGTCAGCGCCAGTATCAGGAAAAACACCGTGTAGCGCCCCAGTCGCGTGTCATCCGGCCCGCGCCAGTACCACCACACGGCCGCCAGCACGCCGCACACGGTGAGCACGTCCGCCGTGGCCACGCGCGCCCAGAACAGGAAGTAGAAGGTGGTGGCGAGCATCCAGCCGGCGATCAACCCCGTGCCCTTGGCGAACAGGCGTTCGCCGATCAGGTACACCAGCCACACGCTCAACCAGGCGCCGATCACCGATGGCAGGCGCAACGACCAGGGGCCGAGGCCGCCCATCAGGTGGGCGAAACCGGTGATCAGCCAGTAGGACGGCAGGGGTTTGTCGTAATACGGCACGCCCTTGAGGTACGGGTCGAAATAGTCGCCGCTTTGCAGCATCTGCATGGCGATGTTCGCCCAGCGGGTTTCCGGGCCCCATAGGTCGCGGGCGCCGAGGCCGGTGAGCAGCAGCAGGGCCGAAACGCCCAGCAAGAGCAGCAGGGCGCCGCGCTCAGTCCGGAAAAATCGAAGCATCAAGGCACCTGCGGGTAGAGGATCAGTTCCAGGTGGCCCCTGGTATAGCGTTTGCCGCCCAGCGGCAGTTGCCCGGCCTCGCGCATTTCACTGGTGCTGCTGACCTGCAGCAGCACGCCGACCGGACCGCGCCGGCGCGCTTCGGCGAGCCAGGCCTGGACTTGATCCAATGCCACTTTGCGCTGCGCCGAATCTGCGTATTGCAGGCCGTATTGCAGTTCACCCTCGGTGTTGTACAGCGTTACGTCCGCGCGCTTCAGGCGCCAGGCCAGCGCGCTGGCGTTTTCCAGGGTATTGCCCAGCAAAGCGTGGGTTTGCTGCAACTCATCCAGGTGCTCAAGTACAAACTGGTCGGGCATTTCGTTGTCCGTGATCTGCGCCGGCATGCTGGCCGGCAGCAGGATCACCAGCACGCCGATGCCCAGCGCCGGCATGGCCCACAGCGTCAGCGGGCGCATGGTTTGCAGCAGGTGGGTGAGGATCCACACCAGCAGCACGATAAAGGCCAGGGACAGGCTGAACATCTCGGCATGGCTGTGGCCATACAGCGGCCTGGCGACTTGCAGGTAGATCAGGCCGATCATGGCCACCACGCCGATCGCCACATTGAGCAGGCCATTGAGGCACAGGGCGCGCGCTTTGCCGCGGTGGAGCAGGTCGATCAGGGTGTGTCCCATCAGCAAGGCCAGGGGCAGCAGGCACGGCATGATGTAGGTCGGCAGCTTGCCGTTGCTCAGGCTGAAGAACCCCAGCGGCAGCAGCAGCCACAGGACCAGAAAGCCGATCGACGGCTGGCGCTTTTCCTTCCAGGCCTGTAGCAGGGTGTTGGGCAGCAGCCCGGCCCAGGGCAAGCAGGACACCACCAGAATCGGCAGGAAAAACCACCACGGCCGCACGTGTTGCGCGTTGTCGGCGCTGAAGCGGCGAATGTGTTCGTTCCAGAAGAAAAAGCGCCAGAAGTCCGGTTCCTGCAGGTGGATCGCCATGACCCACGGCAGGCACACCAGCGCGGCCACTCCCACCGCCAACGGGCCGTACACGAGCAACTCCCCCAGGCGCCGTTGCCAGAGCATGTACGGCACGGCAATCAGCACCGGCAATGCCCAGGCCAGAAAGCCTTTGGTCATGAACCCCATGGCGCAGGCCAGCCCGAGCACCGCCCAGGCGATCAGACGGTGGCGAGTGGTGGTGCTGTCGAGGGCGAACCACAGGGCTACCAGGCTGAGGTTGACCCACAGGGTGAATTGCGGATCGAGGTTGGAATACCCGGCTTGCCCGGCCACCAGGCCAAAGCTCAGGTAGAGCAGGGCGCAGGCGAAACTTTTGCGCGGGTCATTCCACAACCGACGGGCAATCAGGTAGGCCAGCAGCACGCTCAAACCGCTGGTCAGGGCCGAGGCGATGCGCACGCCGAACAGGTTCTGGCCAAACACCGCCTGGCCCAGGGCGATCAGCCAATAGCCGGCGGCCGGTTTTTCGAAATAACGGATGCCCATGTAATGCGGCGACACCCAGTTGCCGCTCAGCAGCATTTCCTGGCTGACCTGGGCGTAGCGCGTCTCGTCCGGCGTCCATAAACCGTGCAGGCCCAGGGGCAACAGATAAAACGCAGCGAAGGCCAATAATAAAATCGGCAGGGGTTTTAATCGGGTCATGATAACGTCGCTCCTTGACGTTTAATGGCGCAATGTTGAAGTGACGAAGTAACCGCCGTCACTAAATAACAGAAAGTATTCATGACGTCCTTAATCAAAGGGCGCAACTAAACATGCCAGAAGAAGGCTGTCTTTTTGCTGAACATTAATCGCAGAAGCAGGCGCTAGAGCATTTAGCGTTGTTTTAACGCATTCGGCCAATCCGGATTTTTCACAATACCCAGGGACTTGAATTTACCGTTGGGCAGTACCTGCACAAACAGCGCGCTGCCGTATTCGGGAAACCGGGCATGGGGGAAGCCCAGGGCGGTTTCGAAGTCGGCGATACAGCCGCTGTGGGTGACAAATACCAGGTTGCGTCCGGGCTGTTTATTGCTGAGCAATTCCTCACCCATGGCCGCACCGCAGACGGCGGTCTGGCTGGCGGTCGTATCGGTTTTGCCAAACATGAAACGCGCGGTCTGGGCCGTGCGAATGGCCGGGCTGGCGAGTACGTCGCTGCCGTCCATGCCCAAGGATTTAAAGGCTTTGCCCAGGTTTTCAGCGTGCTGGCTGCCGTTGATCGTCACGCCTTCGACCGGCCCCAGGCACGGGTTGGTCGAGCGGTCGCAGCGCTCTTCATGACGCACCAGCACGATCAGATCGCCGTCGCGCCACAGTGGCAATACCTGGGACGTCAGCAGGCGATCGCCCACCCCCAGGTCACGGGGAGACGCCGGCCACAGCAGGCTGGCAGTGAGCAGCAGACCGATCACGGCGATGCCCAGCCACAGCGCTTTCGGGCGCTTGATTAAGGCCCGCAGCGAGCGCGGCTTGGTCAAGGTCAGGTCGATCACTTTATTCACCATGGGCACTGTTGGCAGTGTTGTATTCAATTAGGCGCAACGTGTTGGCGGGTGCCCGTAGCCAAAAAGAAACTGTCACAGAGTTGCTGTCTTTTCGCTGAACGGAGGCCGTTAAAAGTTGCCACCCGTGGCAACTAACAAGTTGCCGGCGAGTCACCCGTGGCCGGCAATTTAAAAGGCGGCGAGTCGGTGCGCGGTGAAATGCATGTGAAAAATTTGCATGGCCTCGATCCGCAGCCGTTATTCTCGATGGCCGTCCCTCAAACGAGCGTTCCCATGCTGCAGGTGCAAGGTGTTTTCAAAAGCTATGCCACGCCCCAGGGCCCGTTGGCGGTGTTGGCCGGCGTCGACCTGCACTTGGCGGCGCGCAGCAGCCTGGCGTTGATGGGCGAGTCGGGCAGCGGCAAGAGCACGCTCATGCATCTGGTGGCGGGTCTCGATCGGGTGGATGGCGGCAGCATTCAAGTCGGCGAGCGGCGCCTCGACCGGATGAGTGAAGCGCAACTGGCCCACTGGCGTCGCACCGAGATCGGCCTGGTGTTCCAGCAGTTCAACCTGATCGGCAGCTTGCGCGTCGACGCCAACCTGGCCTTCCAGGCGCGGCTGGCGGGGCGCTTCGATGCCCAATGGCAAGCGCAACTGGTGGAACGCCTGGGCCTCGGGGATTTGCTCAAGCGTTACCCGGAACAACTCTCGGGCGGCCAGCAACAACGGGTAGCGGTGGGGCGCGCGCTGGCCTCGCGCCCAGGCTTGCTGTTGGCCGACGAACCCACCGGCAACCTCGACGAGGCCACCAGCGACGAAGTGCTGCAATTGATGCTGGAGCTGTTGCGCGACACGCCCACCAGCCTGTTGATGGTCACCCACAGCCCATGCATCGCTGCACGCCTGGACCGCCAGGTGGTGCTGCAGCGCGGTCGCTTGCTGCCAGCGGACGAGCGCTGAGATGGCGGTGTTTGTGTGGACGCTGCGCGCGCTGCTCAGCCATTGGCGGCGGCACCCCGTGCAGTTTTTCAGCGTGCTCACCGGCCTGTGGCTCGCCACCGCGTTGTTGACCGGGGTGCAGGCGCTCAACAGCCAGGCGCGTGACAGCTATGCCCGCGCCAGCCAATTGATCGGCGGCGAACCCCAGGCCAGCCTCAGCGCGCCGGACGGATCCGGTTTCCCGCAGGCGCTGTTCGCCCAGTTGCGCCGCGCCGGGTGGCCGGTGTCGCCGGTGGTCCAGGGGCGGCTGCAGCTCAAGGGGCATGAGGACGTGCGCCTGCAATTGATGGGCATCGACCCGGTGTCGTTGCCCGGCAGCGGCGCGGTGGCCGGGCAACGTTTGAGCCAGGCGCAAATGCTCGCCTTCTTCGAACCGCCGGGGCGTACCTGGATCGCCCCGCAGACCTTGCAGGCCCTGGGGCTGCACGCCGGTGAGCAAGCGCTGACGCTGAGCGGGCAGCGCCTGCCGCCCTTGCAGGTGCAGGCCGACATGGCGCCCGGCCTGCTGCTCACCGACATCGGTTTCGCCCAGCCGCTGTTGGCGATGCCCGGCCAACTGTCGCGCCTGCTAGTGGACAAGGCCTTCGCCGCCGGCCATCCCGCGCCGCCGGCCGAACTGCAACTCCAGCAGGCCGAGGACAATAACCTCGCACGCCTGACTGAGAGCTTTCACCTGAACCTCGACGCGCTGGGCTTTCTGTCCTTCGTGGTGGGCTTGTTCATCGTGCACGCCGCCATCGGCCTGGCCCTGGAACAACGGCGCGGACTGCTGCGCACCCTGCGCGCCTGTGGGGTCAGTGCGCGGATGTTGATCCTCGGCCTGGGCGTCGAACTGGGCGCGTTGTCGGTGCTCGGCGGTGTGCTGGGGGTCGCCAGCGGTTACCTGCTGGCCAGCCTGCTGCTGCCGGATGTGGCCGCCAGCCTGCGCGGCCTGTATGGCGCCGAGGTGCCGGGGCAATTGAACCTGAGCCCGTGGTGGTGGCTGGCGGGACTGGGCTTGAGCTTGCTCGGCGCGTTGCTCGCCGGCGCCGGCAGCCTGTGGCGCGCGGCGCGTTTGCCGTTGCTGGCGCTGGCCAACGCCCAGGCCTGGCAGGAGGCCCATGGACGCTGGTTGCGGCGCCAGGGCTGGGTCGCGGCCTCGGCGCTGCTGATTGCGCTGCTGGCGCTGTGGCAGGGCGACAGCCTGGCCGCCGGCTTTGTGCTGATGGCAGCCTTGCTGCTCGGCGCCGCCCTCGGTTTGCCCGTGCTGCTCAACGGCCTGTTGACGACCGTGCTGGGGCGCAGCCGTTCGGTGCTGGGTCAATGGTTTCTCGCCGACTGCCGCCAGCAATTGCCGGCCCTGAGCCTGGCCCTGATGGCGCTGCTGTTGGCCCTGGCGGCGAACATCGGTGCAGGTTCGATGACCTCGGGCTTTCGTCACACCTTCTCGAACTGGTTGGAACAACGCCTCACCGCCGAGCTATACCTCAACCCGCAAACCCCGGCCCAGGCGCAACAACTCGGCAGTTGGCTGATGCAGCAACCGTTGGTGCAGACGGTGCTGCCCACCTGGCAGGTCGCCGTGCAATTGCAGGGCTGGCCGGCGGACCTGTTCGGCGTGGTCGACGACCCGACCTATCGCCAGCACTGGCCGTTGCTCGACGCCGCCAGCACGCCGTGGGACCGCTTGCAGCACGACGACACGCTGATGCTCAGCGAGCAACTGGCGCGGCGGCTGGCGGTGCAGCTCGGCGATACGCTGAGCATTCCCACGCCGCAAGGGCCTTGGGCTCCCACGGTGGTGGGGATCTACGCCGATTACGGCAACCCCAAGGGCCACATCCTGGTCAATTCTGCGCACCTGCTGGCCCATTGGCCGACGCTGGCGCCGGCGCGCTTCAACCTGCGGGTGTCGCCGGACAACGTGGCGCCGCTGGTGCATGAGGTGCAGCGCGCCTTTGCCCTGGATGACAGCCGTATCGTCGATCAGCAGCAGCTCAAAGGCTGGTCGAGTCAAGTGTTCGAGCGCACCTTCGCCGCGACCGCCGCCCTCAACAGCCTGACCCTGGGCGTGGCCGGCGTGGCGCTGTTCATCAGCCTGCTGACCCAGAGCCAAAGCCGCCTGGGCCAACTCGCACCGCTGTGGGCACTGGGGGTGACGCGCCGCCAATTGATGCTGCTGAACCTGGGCCAGACCTGGCTGCTGGCGGTGCTCACCTTGATCCTGGCGTTGCCCCTGGGCCTGCTGTTGGCGTGGTGCCTGGACGCAGTGATCAACGTGCAGGCGTTTGGCTGGCGCCTGCCGTTGCAGGTATTCCCCTGGCAGTTGGCGCAATTGCTCGGCCTGGCGCTGCTGGCCACGCTCCTGGCCTCGGCCTGGCCGCTGTGGCAGTTGTACCGCAGCCGTCCGGCTGACCTGTTGAGGACATTTGCCCATGAAGCGTAAGGCGCTGCTGTGCGCGGTTTTGGTGTTATTGAGCGCGTGCGATGCGCCCCCCGCGCCGCCGGAAAGCTTCGCCGGCCTGGGCAGTGACGCCGCGGACTTTGCCCAGGTGGTGCCGGGAAAAGTCTTCAGCTTCCCCGAAGACCACGGCCCCCACGACGGCTTTCGCATCGAGTGGTGGTACGTCACCGCCAACCTCAAGGATGCCCAGGGCAATGCGTTCGGCGTGCAATGGACGCTGTTTCGCAACGCCCTCAAGGCCGGGCCGAGCCAGGCGGGCTGGCAAGACGCGACGATTTGGCTCGGCCACGCCGCCGTCACTTCCGCGACCCGGCATTACGCCGCCGAACGTTACGCCCGTGGCGGCGTCGGCCAGGCCGGGGCCCAGGCGGCGCCGTTCGATGCCTGGATCGACGACTGGCGTTTCTCCACCCGCGCCGGTGCCGTGAGCCCCCTGGCGGATATGCAACTCAAGGCCAGCGGCGCGCAATTTGCCTACGACCTGCACCTGACCTCCAGCCGCCCGCTGGTGCAGCAGGGCGAGAACGGCTACAGCCGTAAATCCGACCAGGGCCAGGCGTCGTACTACTACAGCCAGCCGTTTTTTCGCGCCGAAGGCAGCGTCACCATCGACGGTAAAACCTACCAGGTCAGCGGCCCCGCCTGGCTCGACCGCGAATGGAGCAGCCAACCCTTGAGCGCCAGCCAGACCGGCTGGGACTGGTTCTCCCTGCACCTGGACCGTGGCGAGCAGTTGATGCTGTTTCGGGTGCGGCAAACCGACGGCACGTCCTACCTGACCGGCACCTGGATCGACCGCGAGGGCCATACCCAAACCCTGCACAACGCCGATATCCAACTGACGCCGGTGCAAACCACGCGCATCGACGGGCGCAACCTGCCCACACGCTGGTCGCTGAAAATACCCGGCAAACAGTTGGATATCACCACCGAGGCCGTCAACCCGAACGCCTGGATGAACTTGAGCATCCCTTACTGGGAAGGGCCGGTGCGGTTCGAGGGTGGGGTGGGTTACCTGGAGATGACCGGTTATTAGGTTTGGGAAATTTCCTACAAAAAATACTGGACATCCATACAGTATATGGCTAGATTCCATCCCAGGTGACCGGATGTCACCTGACCTTCAGTTTTTAACTATGGATGGATAAAAAATGAAATCGAAAAAAGCCTTTATGCTGGGCGCGGCCATGGCGGCCACCTGCTTCGTTTCGGCCTTTGCCCTGGCCGCGCAATATCCCTCGCAACCGCTCCCCACACTGAGCGCCCAAGCGGTCAAGCAAGCCGCTGAAAAAGCGCTGAAGTCGGGGGGCACGCTGGCGTCCAAGCCTATCTCCGCGCCGTTGCAGCAAAAGCTCAAGGCGGCCATGGCGGTGAAAGCCGCCGGTCAGTCCAAGGCGGTTGCCAGCAAGGCGGCGACAGTCACCACGGTGGTCACCGTCGACAGCGAAGTGAAGAAACCCGCTCAGGACGCCCTCAAAACGGCGGTCGCCGAGTTTGTACCGCTGTTTCCGACGCTGGACGTCAACACCCTGTACACCATCACCGAGGTGCAAACCGGCCAGGCGTTCCCTTACCACTTCAACCTGCCGCAGAGCGCTCGGGTGCTGGTGCAACTGATCGACCAGAGTGCCGGCGCCAACATGTCCCTGAGCCTGTTTCGCGATGATGGCCAGGGCAACCCGCAGTTGATCGACACGTCCGATAACCCCGGCAACGCCGACGAGTACCTCGGCGGTGTGCTGCCGGCGGGGGATTACTACTGGTACATGGTGGCCAACGCGGCCGACAACGCACAATTCAGTTTTGGCGTGGCGGTGGACACCAATATCGACGCCTATGAACCCAATGACACACCCCAGGCCTCGTTCGTACTGCCCGATGCCCTGAACAGAGTGACGGGCAATATCGACAACCCCAACGATGTCGATTACTTCGCGTTCCAGGCCACCCGTGGCCAGAACGTGGCGATGTCCTTGAGCGACGATAAAAAGGGCGTGCGCGATCAGTGGATCTTCGAGCGCCTGGAGGGCAACAACTGGGTCCTGGTCCCGGCCGGCACCAGCCTGACCACCTCCGGTGTGGCGCCGGGTTATGTCGCCCAGGTGCGGGTACGGGCCAACCCGGCCGTGGTCCAGGACCCCACGGCGCAGTACCGGCTCACCCTGGGGTCGGCGCCGCGCTTGAACACCTTCGATGTGAAGGGCGACAACATCGTGCGCGTGCCGTATTCGGTGTTCTCCCTGGCGACCCAGACCGCGCGGACGTTGAACTGGTCGACCCAGTGGTCCGACTCCACGGGGGCGCCGCTGTTGGGCGTGACGCCGATCCTGCGTGTCGACAAGCGCTTTGACGGCGCGGAGTTTCACTGGACCGACTTCAAGGCCACCACCAACAGTGCGGGGGCGTCCCTGGCCAGCGCCGGCCTGGGTGAGTGCTTTGGCGAGTACCGCGTGGTAATCCCGGACAGCAGCACCGGCGTGGCGTACAACTGGGACACCACCTTCAACTTCGGTGGCTGGCGTATCGAGTTGGACGAATTCCCCGGTGTGGGGGTAGGGGGCGACAACGTGCCGTATGTGAGCCTGGGGCATATCTGCACCCAGGACATCACACACTGATACGCCATCGTCAATGAGCGGGGGCAGCCTGACCGGGCTGCCCTTTTTTCATTCCGCCGGCGCCAATGCCAGGGCCAACGGCAAGCGCGCCATGCTCGTGTTCTTCAATGAGCCCAGGTACAACCAGTCGCCATATTCCCGCGCGGTGGTGATCGGCGAGTAATTGCCCGCGCTGCCATCCTGCAGATTGGCGATGACCTTGCCCTCGGTGTCCAGCCCCAGCACAAAGCCTTTGCGCTCGATGGGCTTGGGCACCACCATCAGCGCGCGCACCATCACCTTGCGCAGCAGCGGGTAGCCGGCAACGCTGTCGAGCAACGGATTGCGCGGTGAGTACAGCGCCACCCAGAAGCGGTCCCGACCGTTGAAACTGAGGTTGTCCGGCAGGCCCGGCAGGTTGTCGATAAACAGGTCATGGCTGCCGGCGCGCTCGCCCTTGAGCCAATAGCGGCTGATGCGATAGGCCCCGGTTTCATTGACCAGCACGTAGCGTTCATCCGGGCCCAGGGCCACACCGTTGGCGAATTGCAGCTGGTCCAGCAACACCTCGGTGCTGCCGCTGCTGAAGTCATAGCGCAACAGCCGCCCATCGCCGCCATGTTCGATCACCGCCTCGCCATCCTGGCCGTAACCCCAACGGCTCGACGCATCGCTGAAATACGCATAACGACCGCTGGCGTCCACGGCCACGTCGTCGGTAAAGCCAAAGGGCACGCCATTGGCGGCGGTGCTCAAGGTGCTGAGCTGGCGATTGGCGTCCAGCGCCAGCAGGCCCTTGATCCCATCGGCAATGATCAAGCGCCCATCCGGGTGCAGCGCCAGGCCCAGCGGGCGACCGCCGGTATTGGCCAGCACGTCCAGGCTGCGGCTGTCGGGCGAAGTGCGGATGATGCGCCCGTCATGCAGCCCGCTGATCAGCCAACCCTGGGCATCCAGCACCAAGGCCTCGGGCCCGGTGATGTCCTGGGCGCCGATTCTCTGCACGCCCTTGAGGCGCTGGTTTTGCGCGTAGGGGCCGTCCTTCATCGACGGCGCCTTGGGCGGCGTCCAGTTCACCGGTTGCACCGGGGTGGGCATCAGCAGCAGAAACGCGATCACCGCCAGCAGCAGGACAAACAACAGATGACGCAGTTTTTTTGGACGGGTACTCATGACGATTCCTGGTGGTCGGAGGGGCCCGGCTGCCTGCATCGGGCGAGTTCCGGGCAGGCGACTCGGTGTTTTTTTGTTGGAGGGTGAGCTTAGTCGGCGGTGGGGAATCCGCGAGTTTTTGCCCAGGTGCGCCCATCGGCGTTGGGAGGGGCGTTGCGCCCACCGTTGAGCCGTGGCGACCAACGGCCCCTTGCATCGGCATCAGTTACTTGCTAGCTTCTGGCAAAATGTTAACGATAACATTTGCTCTAACAATAAAAACAAAACAGAGACCCACGCCATGAAAATGCTCCCGAAAACCCTGTGTTTATTGGCTGTAAGCATCGCCCTCGGCACCGCCTCCACCGCCTTTGCCGAGGCGGCCAAACCGATTCGCATCGGTGCATCCTTCCAGGAAATCAACAACCCTTATTTCGTCACCATGAAAAACGCCCTGGAAGAAGCCGGCGCGACCATCGGTGCGAAACTGATCATCACCGACGCCCGTCACGACGTGTCCAAGCAGGTCAGCGATGTGGAAGACATGCTGCAAAAAGGCATCGATATCCTGCTGATCAACCCCACGGATTCGGTCGGCGTGCAATCGGCGGTCAAATCCGCGCACGCCGCCGGTGTCGTGGTGGTGGCGGTGGACGCCCAGGCCGAAGGCCCGCTGGATTCCTTCGTCGGCTCGAAGAACTTCGACGCCGGTTTCCAGGCCTGCGAATACCTGGCCAAACACATCGGCGACAAAGGCAATATCGCCATCCTCGACGGCATTGCCGTGGTGCCGATCCTGGAGCGTGTGCGCGGTTGCAAAGAGGCGGTGGCCAAGCACCCGGACATCAAGATTGTCAGCATCCAGAACGGCAAGCAGGAACGTGACCAGGCGCTGACCGTCACCGAGAACATGCTGCAGGCCCAGCCCACCCTCAAGGGCATTTTCAGCGTCAACGACAATGGCTCCCTTGGCGCACTCTCGGCCATCGAAGCCAGCGGCCTGGACGTGAAACTGGTGAGCGTCGACGGCGCGCCGGAAGCGATCAAGGCGATCCAGAAACCCGGCAGTAAATTCATCGCCACCTCCGCCCAATATCCCCGCGACCAGATCCGCCTCGCCCTGGGCATTGCCCTGGCCAAGAAGTGGGGCGCGCAAGTGCCCGCCACGCTTCCGGTGGACATCACCCTGATCGACCAGGCCAAGGCCAAGGACTTCAGCTGGTAAATCGTCCAGGCCCCACGCCAACCGTGGGGCCTTGAGGTCTCCTTCTGAATACGAGGTCGGCGGTATGAGCAGTCTTCTGAAGCTGGAAAACATCTGTAAGCGTTACCCTGGGGTGCAGGCCCTCAAGTCCATCAACCTGCAAGTCGAGCGCGGTGAAATTCATGCGTTGCTCGGGGAAAACGGCGCGGGCAAATCGACCCTGATGAAGATCCTCGGCGGCGTCGAGCATCAGGACGAAGGGCAGATCCTGATCGACGGTCAGCCCCGGCATTTTGCGACTTACCGCGATGCGATCGGCGCCGGCATCGGCATCGTGTTCCAGGAATTCAGCCTGATTCCCTACCTCACGGCGGTGGAAAATATCTTCCTCGGCCATGAGCTGAGCAATCGCTTCGGCCTGCTGCGCAAGCGCGAGATGATCGAGGCGAGCGAAGCGTTGTTCAAACGCCTGGGCGTGACGATTGACCTGCACTGCGCAGTCAAGCACCTGAGCGTGGCCGAGCAGCAGTTCGTCGAAATCGCTAAGGCCCTGGCCCTGGATGCGCGCCTGTTGGTGCTCGACGAACCCACCGCGACCCTCACGCCCAGCGAAGCCGAGCTGCTGTTCGACATCATGCGCGAGCTCAAGCGCCAGGGCGTGGCGGTGATTTTCATCTCCCATCACCTCGAGGAAATTTTCCAGGTGTGCGACCGCATCAGCGTGCTGCGCGACGGCGGCAATGTGGGCGTGACCGCCGTGGCCGACAGCGACATCGACCACCTGGTGGAAATGATGGTCGGCCGTCGCCTCGAATGCAGCTTCCCGCCCAAGCCCGGCGACGGCCTCGGCCCGCTGCTGTTGGAGGTCAAGGACATCCAACTGGTGCGCAACGGCCCGCGCAACCGCTTCGATCTGCATAAGGGCGAGATCCTCGGCTTTGCCGGGCTGGTCGGTTCCGGCCGCACCGAACTGGCCCTGGGCATGATGGGCGCGTTGCCGTCGGTGAGCAAAGAGGTGTGGCTGCGTGGCGAGAAAGTCAGCCTCGACGACCCGGCCCAAGCCCTGGCCCACGGCATCGGCCTGCTCCCGGAGAGCCGCAAGAGCGAAGGGCTGATCACCGATTTCAGCATTCGTGAAAACATCTCCCTGAACAACCTGCCCAAATACCAGAACGCCAGTGGCCTGATCGACAAGGCCAGGGAGTGCGCCAGCGTCGAAGCGCTGATGCGCCAACTGTCGATCAAGGCCCCCAGTGGCGAGAGCCGCGTGTTCAACCTCAGTGGCGGCAACCAGCAAAAGGTGGTGATCGCACGCTGGATCAACCATCACTGCGACGTGCTGGTGTTCGACGAACCCACCCGTGGCATCGACGTCGGTGCCAAGGCGCAGATCTACGCGCTGATGCGCAGCCTCACGGAGCAGGGCTACGCAATCATCATGATTTCCTCCGAACTGCCCGAAGTCATCGGCATGTGCGACCGCGTCGCCGTGTTCCACAAAGGCGCGATCGTCAAGGTACTCGAAGGCGCCGCCGTCAATCCTCAAGAGGTCATGCGCCATGCAACAGGGGGCTCCAGTGAATACATCCATTAACGTCATCGACGCCAGCCGGCTGCGCCTGAACCTGGCGCGGCTGGTGCGCTCGCCGGCCTTCTACCCGTTCATAGGGCTGGTGGTGGTGACCGTGGTGATGATCTTCGCCAGCGACACTTTCCTCACCGCCAGCAACCTGTCGAACATCGCGCGCCAGGTGTCGATCAACGCGATCATCGCGGTGGGCATGACCTGCGTGATCCTCACCGGCGGTATTGATCTGTCGGTGGGGCCGGTGATGGCGTTGTCCGGCACCTTGACCGCCGGGCTGATGGTCGCGGGCCTGCCGCCGGGCCTGGCGATTGGCGCCGGGATGCTGATCGGCGTGGCCTTCGGTGTCGGCAACGGCCTGTTCGTCGCCTACCTGCACATGCCGCCGATCATCGTGACCCTGGCGACCATGGGCATCGCCCGTGGCCTGGGCCTGATGTACACCGATGGCTACCCGATTTCCGGGTTGCCGGAGTGGTTCGGTTTCTTCGGCCGCCAGAGCCTGTTCGGCATTGAAGTGCCGATCCTGATCATGCTGATCACCTACGCCGCCGCGTATGTGCTGCTGCAACACACACGCATCGGTCGCTACATCTACGCCATCGGCGGCAATGAAGAAGCGGTGCGCTTGTCTGGCGTGCGCGCGGCGCGCTTCAAATTGCTGGTGTACGCCATCAGCGGCCTGACGGCGGCGATTGCCGGGCTGGTGCTCACTTCGCGCTTGATGAGCGGCCAGCCGAATGCCGGCGTGTCCTTCGAGCTGGACGCGATTGCCGCCGTGGTACTGGGCGGAGCCTCGATCGCCGGCGGGCGCGGGGTGATCGTCGGCACCTTGCTCGGCGCCATGCTGCTGGGCGTCTTGAACAACGGATTGAACATGCTCGGGGTCTCGCCCTACGTCCAGAGCGTGATCAAGGGCGGGATCATTTTGCTGGCGATTTTTATCAGCCGTCAGCGCCATCGTTAACTACCTCTGCACACAGGACCGAACACCATGGATAAGCACACTGACATGCAAGCCGTCGTCTGCCACGGCCCCAAAGACTACCGCCTGGAACGCATCGGCAAACCCCAGGCGCGCCCTCATGAACTGGTGATCCGCATCGCCGCCTGCGGCATCTGCGCCAGTGACTGCAAATGCCACTCGGGCGCGGCGATGTTCTGGGGCGGCGACAACCCCTGGGTCAAGGCGCCGGTGGTGCCCGGCCACGAGTTTTTCGGCTACGTGGTGGAAGCGGGCGAGGGCGCCGAGGAGCACTTTGAAGTCCAGGTGGGCGACAAGGTGATCGCCGAGCAGATCGTGCCCTGCGGCAAGTGCCGTTTCTGCAAATCGGGCAAATACTGGATGTGCGAAGTGCACAACATCTTCGGCTTCCAGCGTGAAGTGGCCGAAGGCGGCATGGCCCAGTACATGCGCATCCCCAAGACCGCCATCGTGCACAAGATCCCCGAATCGGTGTCCCTGGAAGACTCGGCGCTGGTGGAGCCCATGGCGTGCTCGATCCACACGGTCAATCGCGGCGATGTGCAGCTCGATGACGTGGTGGTGATCGCCGGCGCCGGCACGCTCGGCCTGTGCATGGTGCAGGTTGCCGCGTTGAAGACGCCGAAGAAACTGGTGGTGATCGACATGGTCGACGAGCGTCTGGCCCTGGCGAAGCAATTCGGCGCCGATGTGGTGATCAACCCGTCCCGCGACAATGCCCGTGACATCATCAATGGCCTGACCGATCACTACGGTTGCGACGTGTACATCGAAACCACCGGCGTACCGGCAGGCGTGACCCAGGGCCTGGACCTGATCCGCAAGCTCGGGCGCTTCGTCGAGTTCAGCGTGTTCGGCGCCGAGACCAGCGTCGACTGGTCGATCATCGGCGACCGCAAGGAACTGGACGTGCGCGGTGCTCACCTCGGGCCGTATTGCTACCCGATCGCCATCGACCTGTTCGAGCGCGGCCTGGTCACCTCCAAAGGCATCGTCACCCACGACTTCCCGCTCGACGATTACGCCGAAGCGTTCGAACTGGCCAACTCGACGAAGTCGATCAAGGTGCTGCTCAAGCCGGTGGTGTGATGATGAATTACGTGATGGGGGGCGACATTGGAACCCAGAGCACCAAGGCGTTGCTGGTAGATGCCCAAGGCCGGATCGTCGCCCAGCACAGCCAGGGGTATCGCGTGGATACCCCGAAAGTGCGCTGGGCCGAGCAATGGCCGCAGGTGTGGCTGGATGCGGTCGAGGCCTGCGTGGCGCAGTGCATGGCCAAGGCGGGGGTGGCCGCTGAGCAGGTCAAGGCGCTGTGCATCAGCAGCCTGTACGGCGGCTCGGGGATTGCCGTGGACGCGCAGATCACCCCGCTGCACCCGTGCCTGATCTGGATGGACCGACGCGCCGGCGAGCAGGTGGCGTGGGTGCGCGAGCACGTCGACCTGGAGCGCTTGTGCGCGATCACCGGCAATTCGGTGGACAGCTACTACGGCTTCACCAAGATGCTCTGGCTCAAACAGCACCAGCCCGAAGTGTGGGCGAACACGCGCTACCTGCTGCCGCCCAACAGTTACCTGAACTGGTGCCTGACCGGCGAACTGGCGGTGGACCACAGCAGCGCCGGCAATATCGGTGGCATCTACGATGTGGCGGCGCGCGGCTGGTCGAGCGAGATGCTTGAAGCGCTGGGCATACCGCCGGCGATGATGCCGCAGCGTCTGCTGCATTCCGGCGAGGTGGTCGGCGGCCTGCTGGCGCAGTGGGCCACGCGCCTGGGGTTGCGGGCGGGCACACCGGTGTTGGCCGGCGGTGTCGATGCGGCCATGGCGACCCTGGCGGCGGGCGTGACCCGGCCGGGCAACCATGTGGCGATGATTGGCACCAGCATGTGCTGGGGCTACCTGAACCAGCAGGTGGATGCGCGCCATGGTCTGGTGAGTTTTCCCCACGTCTACAACGGCCACCGGGACCTGTACATCTTCGGCGGCGCGATCACCGCCGGGGCGTCGGTCAGTTGGTTTCGCGAGCAGTTCTGCCAGGCCGAAGCGCTGCACGCCAAGGCCAGCGGCCAGGACAGCCTGGTGTTGCTGGAACAGCGCGCGCAGCAGATACCGGCGGGCAGCGAAGGCGTGCTGTTTTTGCCCTACCTGATGGGCGAACGCAGCCCGGTGTGGGACGACCGCGCCAGTGGCAGTTTTGTCGGGCTCAACCTGTATCACAGCCGTATCCACCTGTACCGCGCGGTGCTGGAAGGGGTGAGTTTTGCCCTGCGCCACAACATCGAAGCCGGCACCCGTGGCGCGCACTCCCTGGACCCGCGCTTGATCGTGGTGGGCGGGGCGAGCCATTCGGATCTGTGGATGCAGATCATCGCCGACGTCACGCGGTACCCGGTGTACACCATCGTCCAGGAAGTGGAAGCGGCACTCGGTGCGGCGTTGCTGGCGGCGCACACGGTGGGCCTGGTGAGTGACGGCGAGATGGACAAGGGCTGGGTGCAACTGCAGTTGCGGGCCGAGCCCAAGGCGGAAAATGTCGTGGCGTACGACCGCGCGTTTGCCGAGTACCTGAAGCTGTACCCGGCGCTTAAACCGATCATGTACAACCTGCAAACCCACTGACTCACACAACCCAACAATGTAGTAGGCGCTGGCTCGCCGGCGCCTACAGGGGTTTTTCATGGTTTTTGAGAGCGTAATTCATGAACGCAGCCTTTGACTTCACTCACCAACGCATCCTCGTCACCGGCGCCAGCAGCGGCATCGGTCGCGAAATCGCCGTGCAACTGATCGCCAGCGGCGCCGAAGTCTTCGCCCTTGGCCGCGACGCGCACGCCTTGTCGCAACTCGGTTGTCACAGCCTGTGCCTGGACATCGCCGACAGCGTCGCCCTCGACACCCGCCTGCAAGACTTGCCACCGTTGCACGGGCTGGTCAACTGCGCCGGCATCGCGCGCCTGGAGCCCGCTGCCGCGATCAGTGCGCAGGCGTTCGACCAGGTGATGACGGTCAACGCCCGCGCCGCAGCCCAGGTCGCCAGTCGCGTGGCGGCCAGGATGATCGCGGCGAAGATCGCCGGCAGCATCGTCAATGTGTCCAGCCAGGCGTCCTTGATCGCGCTGGACGACCACCTCGGCTACTGCGCCTCCAAGGCCGCGCTGGACGCGATCACCCGCGTGCAGTGCGCCGAATGGGGGCGCTTCGGGATTCGGGTCAACAGCGTCAACCCCACGGTGACGCTGACGCCGATGGCGACCATGGCCTGGTCCGATCCGGCCAAGCGCGACCCGGCGCTGGCGGCGATTCCCCTGGGACGGTTTGCGCAACCCGCGGAGGTCGCCTGGCCGGTGCTGTTTCTGTTGAGCGACGCCGCCAGCATGATCAGCGGCGTCAGCCTGCCCATCGACGGCGGCTACACCAGCCGCTAGCCGTTTTCCAGGCGGCCGGCGATCACCACCTTGTCCCGTGGTTTGTGCGGATCTTCCAGGCGGTCGAGCAGCAAGCGCACCGCGCTGCTGCCGGCCAGGGAGGCGTCGTGGGCCACGCAGGCGATGGGCACTCCGAAGATATCGGCGAAGGGCAGGCGGTCGATGCCGCAGATGGTCAGGCTGTCATGGGCGATGTTGTGCATGCGCAAGGCCCGCAGGGCGCCGAGGGTGATCAACTGGTTGAAGCCCATGATCGCGTCCGGCGGCGCGTGTTTGGCCAGGTAGTCGAGGGTGTGCAGGTAGGCGGGCATCAGCGTGTAGTCGCCGGCCTGCACTTCGACCTTGATGTGCGGATGTTCGGCCAGCACTTCGCGCAGGCCCTTGAGGCGCTCGACGGTGATGCGCGAGTGTTCGGGGCCGGTCAGCACCAGCAGACGCTTGAGGTCGGGGGTCTGGCGCAGCAGGTAGTGCGCGGCCTGGATGCCGCTGTGGTAGTTGTCCAGCACCACGCGGCTGAACGGGCTGTCGTGGATCGTGCGATCGAGCAGCACCACCGGCGTCTTGCCGTTGCCCAGGCGTTCCAGGTAGTCGGGCTGGTAGCTCGGCTCGTCGGAGACCGGCGACAGAATGATCCCGGCCACGCGGTAGCCCAGCAGGGTGTCCACCGCCTTGCTTTCCAACTCTTCGAGTTCATCGGTGTCCACCAGCATGATGGTGTAGCCGTGTTGTTTGGCCTCGCGGGAAATCGCCTTGATCATCTCGCTGTAGAACGGGTTGTCCACCGACGCGGTGATCACGCCGATGATCAGGCTTTCGCTGCGCTTGAGCCCACGGGCGAAGGCGTTGGGCACATAGTCCAGCTCCCGCGCCACTTCGAGGATGCGCGCCAGGGTGGCCGGCTTGACCTGATCGGGTTTGTTCAGCGCGCGGGACACGGTGATGGTGGTCATGTTGACCCGTTTGGCGATGTCGCTGATGGTGACGGCTTTTTTCTTGTTCATCGGGAAGGCTGCGAGAGGGAACACCAGCAGGCTAGCATGCACACAGGCGCCAGGCGCCTCAAATCATCGGGTCCCAGCGCTGCGACCAGTCGCTCTCAGCCGCGACCACGCCACGCAGCAACGCCAGCGCCTGTTGCAGCACCGCCGAATCCCGCGCCCGCGAGTACACCAGGAACGTCGGGAAGCTGAACTCCGGGGCCTTGGGCACGCGTTGCATCACGCCGCTGTCCAGGTAGCTCTGCACCACCCGCGTGCGGAAATACCCGGCACCGCCATTCTCGAGGATGTACTGCAACGCCAGCGGCCCGAGGTTGAAACTCAACGCGGCGCGGGCCCGTTCGGGCAGGGCGGCGTCATGCTGCTGGCGAAAGCCCGGGCCCCAGTCGATATAGACGTATGGGTCCGGCTTGCTCACCAATTGCACCAGGATCAGTTTTTCTTCCAGCACCTGCTCCACCTGCAACCCCGGCCAGTATTGCGGCTGGAACACCAGCGCGGCGTCGAGTACGCCCAGCTCCAGTTGGCGCAGCAGGTAGTCGCCTTCACGAATTTCGGTGCGCAGCGCATGTCCGGGGATGTGCTCGCGCAGCGCTTGGGCCCAGCCGAGCATCAGCGGGTTGCACAGGCTGACCTCGCCGCCGATATGCAGCACATTGCGATAACCATCGGGCAACGGCAGGTCGCGGCGCGCGGCTTCCCAGGTCTGCAGCAACTGGTTGGCGTACACCACAAAGGCCTCGCCATCGGCGGTCAGCCGCGCGCCGGCGCGGTTGCGCACGAACAGCGTGCTGCCCAACTGGCTTTCGAGGTTCTTGACCCGCGCGGTGATGGCGGTCTGGGTGACGTGGAGTTTCTCGGCGGCCGCGGCCAGGCTGCCGCAGCGGGTGATTTCGAGGAAGGTGCGTGCCAGTTCGATGTCCATGAAGCCCCCCGGGAGATGAATGGGGGGCATTGTAGAACTGATAGGCCATAAAAGGGCGGACGAAGCGCACGCGCACAGAGGAACGCTTACTCAAACGCCGGATCGCTCGAAAATTCAATAGGGTAAACGGTAGGGCACAGCGAAAAAACCTGTTAACTCTGACAGTAGACAGCTTTTTGGGGCCAGGTTTGAATAGTTTCGCGAGTCGTTAACTCGCCATTCAATGGTTCGCTAATCGCTTGTTGAAACTAACTCAATGGCACTAGGTGTAAGGAATTTCAATATGAGCAGCTCGAAGGCTATAAACGATTACACCAGGTTTTATCCCGCTCCTTTTCACGGCTGGTTCTCGACCAGTGGTCTGCATAGTCTGCGCGAAGACGACCTGAGCGGTTCGGATTCATATTTCTCCATTCCGATCGTTACAAACATGTCTGCCGACATGAGAAAAATTTTCCCTGAAGCGTTTGATATGGCGGGGGTGCAGGTCACCCTGGAAGTTCGGATACCCCATGGCGTCAGTGTGCGCAATATTGTCATCACCGCACCAGGTGAAACAGGCTCCGGGCATTCCATCAGCGCGCCGCCCGCTGATGGGACGTGGCATACCGTGGGTGGATTCTGGACGCCGGAAAAACCGGAATTGAACCAAATCCATATTTTTCTCCAAGACCCCGTCGCCCCAAGCGATTATTTCGAAGTGGGCATCAAGTCAATTAGGATTGAATCATAAGTCGGGCTGTCGGAGGGCTCATCCTATGCAGTCCGTTGCATAGGGTGATTGCCCGGTTCAGTTATTGGCAGAAGTGAACGCTGCCTTCGGAGCCGGCTTGCCGGCGATGGCATCCTGAAATCTTGCGTTGATCCTGCGGGCTTTATCGCCGGCGAACCGGCTCCTAGAGTGCATCGGTGACGATGTAAACGACACTACTCCCACCTCCCGGAATCCAGGCAGCGGGTGGACGGCGGCGGTGCTCTGCCATAGACCAGAAAGTCGCCCACCCAGCGGTTGACGCACCCGCCGGCGCCCGGGTTTTCCGGTTCCCGCAGGCGCAGTTGTTCCACCAGCGGCGCGGCCTGTTCACCGGCGGGCGCGTTGACCAGCACCATGCGCGCGACGCGTTCGGGATGCAGCGTCGCGTAGCGATTGCCCTGGCGTGTGGCGTCAGCGTTGCCCAGGTAATGCACTTGGGCGTCGCCCAGTTGCGCGCGCACGAACTCCAGGTCCTTCGCGGCCTGTTCCACGGCGTGCTGTGGCCGGAGGTCGCGGGGGCTGAGTTCGATCAGGTCATAGCGGTTGAGCAGCGTGCGATAGGCTGGCGTGGAATAGGCGCTCCAGCGGCTGGCCAGGTGAATGACGAAGGTGCCGCTGTGGTTCCTTTTGGGGGGCTCGCCCGCTTGGGTGAAGACCACGCCCCAGCGGCTCAGCGGTTCCCGTGCGCCGACGCGGGTCAGGTGCAGGCGCAGGCTGCCTTGGCGGGGCGCGGCATGGTTGCGCGGCACCGTGACGATGCCGCACTGAGTGCGTTCCAGCACCTCGGGGTCCAGGCGCTCAGCCGTGGGAAGCGGGCAGTCCAGCAGCCAGTCGATGGCGCTGGGCCGGATCAGCGGTTCGGCATGGCCATGGCTTGCAATCAGCCAGAGACAGGCACAGGCGAGGTGCTTTGAAGCAGTCATCAAGAGGTCCTGGGCAGCCGTGTGAAGGCGGCTTTTTTACCAAGGACCTCGGGGGGAAGAATGTAGGTGTAAAAGACGGCTCGTGTACGAAATCGGAGTTTTGTTTATCAGATATCGGTTTTCCAACCGCCGCCCAAGGCCTTGTACAAGGCGATGCTGGCCTGCAGGCGCGACAGCCGCAGTTGTACGTTCAAGTCCTGGGCTGTGTACAGGGTGCGTTGGGTTTCCAACACGGTGAGCAGGTCTTCGGCCCCGGCCTGGTAGCGGTTTTGTGCGATCTGGAAGGCCGCCTGGGCCTGTTGCAGTTCTTCGCGTTGCCATTGGCGCTGCTGGTCGAGGCGGGTGATGCTGCTGAGGGCTTTTTCCACATCGGCAAAGCCGTTGATGATCGCGCCGCGATAGGTCTGCAGCAGTTCGTCCTGGCGGGCGCGAGCCTTGTCGCGCTCGGCGCTTAGACGGCCGTTGTTGAAGACCGGCCCGACCAGGCCGGCAGTCAGCGTGTAGTAAGGGCTGCGCAGGACTTCTATGGCCTTGTAGGCGTCCGAGCCCAGGGTTGCGCCCAGGGTGATCGTCGGCAGCATCGCGGCCCGCGCCACGCTGACGTCCGCTTGCGCGGCGGCCAACTGTGCCTCGGCCTTGGCGATGTCGGGTCGGCGGCTGAGTAACTGGCTGGGCAGGCCGGCGCCGATGCTCGGCCAGGTCAGCGTCTGGAACGGTTCGCTGTCCAGGTCCAGGGCCTGTGCCGGTTGGCCGAGCAGCGCGGCCAGGGTGATCCGCGAGTCTTCGGCCAGTTGCTGGATCAGCGGCAGTTGGCGTTGCTGGCTGGCGACAAGGCTTTTCTGCTGGGCCAGCTCCAGGGCGGTGGCGGAACCGGCGTCGTAGCGGGTTTGCACCAGCTCCAGCACGTTGCGCGCATTGGCCAGGTTCAGTTCGGCGATCTGTTCGCGCTCACGGGCCGCCAGGGTTTGCGCGTAACGGTCGGCCACGTTGCCGAGCAAGGTCAGCTCTACCGTGGCCTGGTCGAAGGCGCTGGCGCGCAGGCTGTGCAGGGCGCTGTCGCGGGCAGCGGCGCGGCCGCCCCAGAAGTCCACTTCATAGCTGGCGGTGAAGTTGGCGCCGTAGTTGTCGACCACCTTATCGCTTTGCGACGCATCCAGGCTCGGCCCGCCCTTGCCGTGCAACAGTTGCTGGCGACTGGTGTCGAGGTTGAACTTGACCTCGGGCAACAGCGGCGCGCCGGCGATCACCGCGCTGGCCTCGGCCTGGCGCACGCGGGCCATGGCGGCGGCGACGTCGAAGCTGTCGCGCCGGGCCTGATCGATCAGGCGGTTGAGTTGCGGGCTGCCGAAGTGCGTCCACCAGCGCGCATGGGTGGCCTGGGCCGCGTCACGCTCGGCGAATTGCCAGGCGGTGGGCGGCGCGATGCCGCTGTCGACGGGGGCGGTGTGACTGGCGCAGGCATTGAGCAACAGGCACAGGCTGAGCATGCACGGGGATCGTTTATTCACTGGTCAACGCCTTAACCGGATCGAGCCGGGCAGCTTTACGGGCCGGCATAAAGCCGAATACGACGCCGGTGACCAGTGCGCAGGCAAATGCGCCAAGCACGGCCACCAAAGAAAACTGCACCGCCACCTTGGCCAGCACCAGCACGCCGCCCACCAGTAGCGCCAGGGCGATGCCGCACAGGCCGCCGACCACCGAGAGCATCACCGCTTCGGTGAGAAACTGGCGCAGGATGTCGCGCTGGCGCGCGCCGGTGGCCATGCGGATGCCGATTTCGCGGGTCCGCTCGCGCACGGTCATCAGCATGATATTCATCACGCCGATACCGCCCACCAACAGGGAAATCGCGGCAATCGAGCCGAGCATCAACGACAGGGTGTTCTGGGTGCGCGCCTCGGCCTGGATCATTGCGGCGTTGTTGGTCAGTTCGTAGTCGCGTTTGCCGTTGTGCAGCTTTTGCATGAGTTGGTCGATGGCCACTTCGGTCGCGCGGACCTTGCGCGCATCGGCAGCCGCGATCACCACGTATTCGGGGTTGTAGCTGCCGAACAGGCGCACGCTGGCGGCGGTGTAGGGAATGGCGATGCGGTTGTCGCTGTCCTTGTTGCCGGAGCTGGCGCCCTTTTCCGCGAGCACGCCGACCACCTGGAATGGCACGTTCTCGATGAGGATGTACTGGCCGATCGGGTTGCCCCGGCCCTGGAACAGTTTTTCCCGCACGCGATGGCCGATCACGGCGACCGTGGCCGCGGCGCGCTCGTCGGCGGCGGTGAAGTAGCTGCCCTCGACCACCGGCCAGTTGAAGATGTCCGGGAAATTGGTGTCATTGCCGCCCACATACGCCATGTAGTCGACGTTGCCGAAGCGCACCCCGGCTTCGCTGCCGTTGACCGGCATGATGCGCTTGACCTGGGGCAACGCCGCCAGCGCCGCGACGTCATCGAGGGTGACGATGCCCAGCGGCGTGCGCGGGTTGGGCGATGAACCGCTCAGGTACAGGATGTTGGACCCGAACGCGCCCATCTGCGCCATGACCTGGCGCTTGCTGCCTTCGCCCACCGCCAGCATCACCACCACCGACGCCACGCCGATGATGATCCCCAGCAGGGTCAGCGCGGTGCGGAAGCGGTTGATCCACATCACCCGCCAGGCTGCCTGCACCGCGTCCAGCAGTTCGGCTTTCCAGGCGCCGTTGTGTTCGCTACCGTCGGCCAGGCGCTGGCGCAGGTCCACGGCCTGCAAGGCGCCGTGGCTGGTCGGGGCGGGGACGTAGGTGTCGCTGTGCGCCGAGTCGCTGATGATCAGGCCATCGCGAATCTCGATGATGCGATTGGCCCGCGCCGCGACTTCGCGGTCGTGGGTAATCAGGATGACCACATGGCCCTGGCTGGCCAGTTCGTCCAGCAGCGTCATCACTTCGGCGCCGCTGTGGCTGTCGAGGGCGCCGGTGGGCTCGTCGGCGAGGATGATATGGCCGCCGTTCATCAACGCACGGGCAATCGACACGCGCTGCTGCTGGCCGCCGGACAACTGGTGCGGGCGGTTGCCGGTGCGCTCGGCCAGGCCCAGGCGTGTGAGCAGGGCATGGGCGCGGGCGTGGCGTTCGCTGGCGCTGATGCCGGCATAAATCGCCGGCATCTCGACGTTTTCCTGGGCCGACCCCGAGGCAATCAAGTGATAGCCCTGGAACACGAAGCCGAACGCTTCGCGCCGCAGCCAGGCCAGTTCGTCGCTGTCCAGGTGCGCGACGTTTTCCCCGGCGAACAGATACTCGCCCTGCGTGGGGCGGTCGAGGCAGCCGAGGATATTCATCAACGTGGACTTGCCCGAGCCGGACGCGCCGACAATCGCCACGAATTCCCCGGCGTGGATCGCCAGGTCGATACCGCGCAACACGTCGACCTGCGGGCTGTCGCCGCCGCCGTAGGACTTGCGGATGTTTTTGAGTTCGATCAGGGGCGTCGTCACCTCAACCCCCGTTGCCGTCGGCCGGGCCGATCAGCACGTGATCGCCTTCGTGCAAGCCGTCGAGCACCTCGACGCGCAGGCGATCGCTGAGGCCCAGGCGCACTTCGCGTGCTTCGATGTGGCCGTTCGCCGCGACCACGCGGGCGATCTGCCGGTCGGTGCCCGAGGCGCCCTGCAATGCCGCGACCGGCACGGTGAGCACATCCTTGGCGGCGCCGGCGACAAAGAACACCTGGGTGGTCATTTCGGCCATCAGGGCATTGTCGCTGTTGTCCACGTCCAGCAGCACGGTGTAGAGCACCACGCGACCGCTGCCGCTCTTGTTGGAACTGTTGGGGCTGCCGCTGCCCTGGCTTTCAATCAGGGGCTTGGGCGGGATCGGCAGGATCTGCCGCACGGTGCTGGTCCAGCGCCGGTTGCCGCCGCTCAGGGTGGTGAAGTAGGCGGTCATGCCTGGCTTGACGTGGCCGATGTCGGCTTCGGAAACTTCGGCCCATACAGTCATCGGCGACAATTTGGCAATGCGCAGGATCAGCGGGGTCTGCTGCTGGGCGTTGAGGGTCTGGCCGACGCGCGCATCCACCGCGACCACGGTGCCGGTCATCGGTGCATAAATGCGGGTGTAACCCAGCTCGGCTTCGTCGCTGCGCAGGCTGGCCTGGGCCTGAAGGATCTGCGCCTGGAACATGTCCACCCGCGCCTGGGTCGCGCTCAGTTCGGCCTTGGCGGTCTGCACGTCTTCTTCGCGGGTGGCGTTGCCGGCCGCCAGGCGCTGCTGGCGCTGGTATTTCTGGCGCGCCAGTTGGTGCTGGGCTTTTTGTTCCTGCAACTGGGCCTTGAGGTTTTCGATGGCGTAGCGGCTGGCGTCGAGCTTGGCCTTTTGCGTGGATGGGTCGATCTCCACCAGCAATTGGCCTTCCTGTACCGGGTCGCCGGCTTCGACGTGGATCTGGCGGATCTGCCCGGAGGCTTGAGCGCCGACGTCGACATAGCGCCGCGGTTGCAGGGTGCCCAGGGCGGTGACGCTGCTTTCGATGGTGCCGAGACTGACGGTCACGGTGGTCAGGTTGTCCCGCCCCGGCGGCAGCACCTGCCAGGTGGCGACGGCGATGAGGGGGATCATGCAGGCGATAACGAGCAAGGCGCGTCGGGCGGGGCGAGGGCGTTTCATGCTTAGGTTCCAGCCAGGAAAGTTCGGAGCGCAGTTGCGCAGAGCTGACAGGTAAACGAGAGAATGGCCGTGGAATTTAGGCGGTTACACCGGCGGATACAGGCCACTTGAAGAAAAAAAACACCCGTTGATGCAAGTCTTGATTAAAACTAGATGAGAATTACTATAAATTGCGTCTGCCCAAACTGCCATTACGCATTGGGATGGATTGTTGTAGGCGCGAGCTTGCTCGCGAAAATCGCCAACGATAACGCGGGCAGTCTGGGTGAATGCGGCGCTTGTGGGGTCTTCGCGAGCACGCTCGCTCCTACAGACAGACGCTGTGTTTTTTTGCGCTTAAGGGTCTAATACCGCCCACCGGCGGTCGGGAGTCATGTTGGAAAACTACTATCGCGAGCTGGTGTGTTTCCTCAACGCCAAGCTGGGCAACCGTCAGGTGGCCGAGGATGTGGTGCATGACGCTTACGTCCGGGTGCTGGAACGTTCCAGCGACACCCCCATCGAACAACCCCGCGCATTTTTGTACCGCACCGCATTGAACCTGGTGATCGACGGCCATCGACGCAACGCCCTGCGCCAGGTCGAGCCTCTGGACGTGCTGGACAGCGAAGAACGCTTTGCCGCCAGTTCGCCCCATACCTCCCACGACCACAGCCTGCGCCTGGAGCTGCTCGAACGCGCCCTGGCCGAATTGCCGGCGGTCTGTCGCGACAGTTTCCTGCTGCGCAAGCTCGACGGCCTGACCCACGTGCAAATCGCCGAGCGCCTGGGGATTTCCCGCGCCCTGGTGGAAAAACACATCGTCAACGCCATGAAGCACTGCCGGGTGCGGATGCGCGAGTGGGACGCGCACTGATCGCTGATCGGTTAAATTTTATTTCACTGTCCTCGTTTCCTATCAACACATGACCTGTTGTGCAGGTCTTGAAGGTATTCCCGCCCCATCGCCAAGGGGCTTATCCAGAGGACACTGGAATGACACAGGCAATTGCTTCGCCCGCGGTTCATGACCTGATCGGTATCGGTTTCGGCCCTTCGAACCTGGCGCTGGCCATCGCCCTGCAGGAGCGCGAAAAGACGCAGGGCAAACTGGACGTGCTGTTTCTCGACAAGCAGGCCGATTACCGTTGGCACGGCAATACCCTGGTGACCATGAGTGAACTGCAGATTTCCTTCCTCAAGGACCTGGTGACCCTGCGCAACCCCACCAGCCCTTACTCCTTCGTCAATTACCTGAAGGCTCATGATCGGTTGGTGGATTTCATCAACCTGGGCACCTTTTACCCGTGCCGCATGGAGTTCAACGACTACCTGCGCTGGGTCGCGGGGCAGTTCCAGGCCCAGGCCCGCTACGGTGAGGAAGTGCTGGCCATTGAGCCGATCCTGCACCAGCAGCAGGTCGAGGCGCTGCGCGTGATCTCCCGCGATGCGCTGGGTGAGCAGCATGTGCGCACCACCCGTTCGGTGGTGGTCAGCGCCGGTGGCACGCCGAAGATTCCCGACGAGTTCAAAGCGCTCAAGGGCGACAGCCGGGTGTTCCACCATTCCCACTACCTCGAGCGCATGGCCACTCAGCCGTGCGTGGACGGCAAGGCGATGCGCATCGCGATCATCGGCGGTGGCCAGAGCGCGGCCGAAGCCTTTATCGACCTGAACGACAGCTTCCCGTCGGTGCAGGTCGACATGATCCTGCGCGGTTCGGCGCTCAAGCCGGCCGATGACAGCCCGTTCGTCAACGAAGTGTTCTCGCCGGCCTTTACCGACCTGGTGTTCCAGCAGGTCGGCGCCGAGCGCGAGCGCCTGGTCGCCGAGTACCAGAACACCAACTATTCGGTGGTGGACCTGGATTTGATCGAGCGCATCTACGGGATTTTCTACCGCCAGAAAGTCTCCGGCATCGCCCGCCAGGCATTTCGCACCCTGACCGTGGTCGAAAAGGCCACCGCCGGCCCGCTGGGTATCGAACTGGTCCTGCGCCACAACGCCAGCGGCGAAACCAGCGTCGATCATTACGACGCGGTGATCCTCGCCACCGGCTACGAGCGTCAGATGCACCGCGAGCTGCTGGCACCGCTGGACGCCTACATGGGCGACTTCGAGGTCAGCCGCGATTACCGCATCGTCACCGACGAACGCTGCAAGGCCGGCATTTACATCCAGGGCTTCAGCCAGGCCAGCCATGGATTGAGCGACACCTTGCTGTCGGTGCTGCCGATTCGGGCGGATGAGATTGCGGCGTCATTGTTCGAGCATGATCGCCGCCGTGGCCAGGGCCGCTCCGTGCAAGACCTGCTCCTGGCCACCGCCAGCTGACACACCCTTGTAGGAGAAGGGGGTGGCGGTAATGGGGGGCGACTGATACTGTATAAAAAACCAGTGTCGGTACCCCCCATGCAGTTGATCGAAAAACTCAGCATCCTCGCCGATGCCGCCAAGTACGACGCTTCCTGCGCCAGCAGCGGCGCGCCCAAGCGCAGCTCGGAGGGCAAGGCGGGGCTGGGGTCCACCGATGGCATGGGCATTTGCCACAGCTACACACCCGATGGCCGCTGCGTCTCGCTGCTCAAGGTGCTGCTGACCAATTTCTGTCTCTACGACTGCCAATACTGCGTCAACCGCCGCTCCAGCGACGTGCCGCGTGCACGCTTCAGCCCGGAGGAGGTGGTGACCCTGACCCTGGATTTCTACCGGCGCAATTGCGTCAGCGGGCTGTTTCTCAGCTCCGGCATCATCCGCTCGGCCGACTACACCATGGAGCAACTGGTCCGCGTCGCCAAGCTGCTGCGCGAAGTGCACGACTTTCGCGGCTACATCCACCTCAAGACCATCCCCGACGCCGACCCGGCGCTGATTGCCGAGGCCGGGCGCTACGCCGATCGCCTCAGTGTGAACATCGAGCTGCCCACCGACGCCAGCCTGCAGACCCTGGCGCCGGAGAAGGACATCGGTTCGATCAAGCAGGCCATGCAGACCATCTACACCGGCGAGCAGACGGTGCTCAACGAACCCCGCGCGCCACGTTTTGCCCCGGCCGGGCAGAGCACGCAGATGATCGTCGGCGCCGACGACACCGACGACAGCACCATCCTCCACGGCGCCGAGGCCTTGTATGGCAATTTCAAGCTGCGCCGCGTGTATTACTCGGCGTTCAGCCCCATCCCCAACAGCCCGAAAAGCGTGCCCCTGGCCGCGCCGCCGCTGATGCGCGAGCACCGTTTGTACCAGGCGGACTTTTTGCTACGCAGCTATGGCTTCAGCGCCAACGAACTGTTCGAAGGCCCCGGCCACCTGGCCCTGGACATCGACCCCAAGCTGGCCTGGGCGCTGGAACATCGCGAGGTGTTCCCGCTGGACCTGAATCGCGCCGAACCGACCCTGATCGCGCGCATTCCCGGCATCGGCCTGCGCACCACCCAACGCCTGGTGGACCTGCGCCGCGAGCGCAAGATCCGCTTCGAAGACCTGGCGCGCATGCGCTGTGTGCTGGCCAAGGCCAAGCCGTTCTTCATCACCAGCGACTACCACCCGCAACAGGCCGAGAGCACCAGCGTGCTGCTGCGCGAACAACTGCGCGACCGCCCGGCGCCGCAGCAGATGGGGTTGTGGGGATGATCAGCCTGGAATGCGACAACCTGTTTGGCACCTGGCGCGAACAGGCGCGCTGGTTGCTCAGCCATCAGGTCGACCCCAGCCAGGTGAGCTGGGGCGAGGCCGAAGTCGCGGACCTGTTTGCCACCGACGAGCCGATCCCCGAGGGCATGGGCCCGTTCCAGGCGCGGATCCCCAAGGTATTGCTGGAGTTGCTGGAATCGGCCGCCTGTTACCGCGGCGACCAGCGCTGGAGCCTGTTGTACGAGGTGTTGTGGCGCGTCAGCCATGGCGACCGCACCGCAATGCTGGCGGGGGACAAGCTGGGCAGTGAACTGCAACGGCGGATCAAGCAGGTCAACCGCGAGGCCCATCACCTGCATGCGTTTGTGCGTTTTATCGCCCTGCCGGCAGAGGCCGGGCCGGCGTTGCCGGAATACGTGGCCTGGCATGAACCGGCCCACGACATTCTCAAGGGCGCCAGCCAGCACTTTATCGGGCGCATGGGCCGGCATCGCTGGATGATCGCCACGCCGCTGGATGGGGTGTATTACGACGGTGAACAGTTGATCCATCAACGCCAATGCCCCGAGGCGTGGCGGCAACTGGCGCAAACGGTCGAAGACCCCCACAGCGCCATGTGGCTGACCTACTACAGCCACATCTTCAACCCGGCGCGATTGAACCCCAAGGTGATGGAGGGGCATTTGCCCAGTCGGTTCTGGAAGAACCTGCCGGAAGGCAAGTTGATCCCGGGGTTGATCAGCGAGGCGCGCACGGGCAAGCAGCGGGATGGGCAGGCCACGCTGATTGCTGCAAAACCGGGCAAGCGCATCAACACCCTGGCGTAGGCGCCGGTCACTGACAGACCGCTATCGCTGGCGAGCCAGCGCCTACATTAGTATGGGGCGCTTCCGAGGCCCGTTTTAGCAGGGAGTCTTTATGTCTACCGCCGTTCGACTCGCCGAGGCAGCCGATGCCGAGGCGATCAGCCAGTTGATCCTGGCAGCCTTGCACAGCAGCAACGCACGGGATTACCCGGCCGATGTGATTGCGCGGGTGGCGGGCAATTTCACGCCTGACGCGGTGCGGGAACTGCTCAAGCGCCGGAGGGTGCTGGTGGCGGTGCAGGACGAGGCGATTGTCGCCACCGCTTCCCTGGACGGCAACGTGGTGCGCTCGGTGTTCGTCGACCCGGCGTTGCAAGGGCAGGGCATCGGTCGGCTGCTGATGATCGAAATCGAATTGCGCGCCCGTGAAGCCGGGGTGACGGTGCTGAGCGTGCCGTCCTCGCTGACCGCCGAACCGTTCTATACCAAGCTGGGCTTTCACACCGTGCGCGATGTCTACCATGGCAACGAACGCACAGTGGTGATGGAGAAAGCGCTGTCGTCGCGTCACCCCATCGGCGCCTATCGTGACCGTCTGCACCGGGCGCAGGTGGTGGCGTTATGGCAGGAAGCGTTTGGTTATGACACCGCGCACAACCTGCCGAGCCTGGCGATCGATAAGAAACTGGCGGTCAATGACGGGCTGTTCTTCGTGGCGACGGATAAGAAAGTCGTGATTGGCACCCTGCTGGCGGGGTACGACGGGCATCGCGGTTGGTTGTATTCGGTGGCGGTGCGCGCTGACTATCGCCGGCAAGGGCTGGGTGCGTCGCTGGTGCGGCATGCGGAGCAGGCATTGACGGCCTTGGGGTGTATGAAGATCAACCTGCAAATCACCGGCGGCAATGACGCGGTGGTGGGGTTCTACGAGGCGTTGGGGTATGGGGTGGAGCCGAGGATCAGCATGGGCAAGAAGATTGCCGACAACATCCCCAAGGGCGCTTGAAGACACGGGGGACCCAATGTGGGAGGGGGCTTGCTCCCGATAGCGGAGTGACAGTCACCGGCAATATTGACTGAGCCACTGCTATCGGGAGCAAGCCCCCTCCCACGGGGTTTTGCGGTGTTTGGGGGTTAGACTTTGACGATCCAGCCTTCTGGGGCTTCGACGTCACCGGTCTGCACGCCGGTCAGCTCTTTGTAG
Source organism: Pseudomonas sp. MPB23 (assembly GCF_046605395.1). Taxonomy (NCBI): domain Bacteria; kingdom Pseudomonadati; phylum Pseudomonadota; class Gammaproteobacteria; order Pseudomonadales; family Pseudomonadaceae; genus Pseudomonas; species Pseudomonas sp. MPB23. Next base: position 3,335,968 of record NZ_CP176771.1, read on the forward strand.
AGCTTCTGGGTGATCGGGCCGACTTCGGTCTCGCTGTAGAACACGTGCAGCTTGCCGTTGTACTGGATGCCGCCGATCGGCGAGATCACCGCGGCGGTACCGCAGGCGCCGGCTTCCTTGAAGTCGGCCAGTTTGTCGATGAACACTTCGCCCTCGACCACTTCCAGGCCCAGGCGGGTCTTGGCCAGTTCGATCAGCGACAGGCGGGTGATGCCTGGCAGCACCGAAGGCGAGCGCGGGGTGACGAACTTGTTGTCGTGGGTGATCCCGAAGAAGTTGGCCGAGCCGACTTCTTCGATTTTCGAGTGGGTCATCGGGTCCAGGTAGATCGCGTCGGCGAAACCGGATTTCTTCGCTTCGGAACCCGGCATCAGGCTGGCGGCGTAGTTGCCGCCCACTTTCGCGGCACCGGTGCCTTGTGGCGCGGCGCGGTCGAAGGTGGAGATCTGGAAGTTGTGCGGCACCAGGCCGCCCTTGAAGTAGGCGCCGACCGGGATGCAGAACACCGAGAAGATGAATTCCGGTGCAGTGCGCACGCCGATATTGTCACCGGTGCCGATCACGAACGGACGCAGGTACAGCGCGCCGCCGCTGCCGTACGGCGGGATGAAGCGCTCGTTAGCCTTGACCACTTGTCGGCAGGCTTCGATGAACACGTCGGTCGGTACATGCGGCATCAGCAGGCGGGCGCAGCTGCGTTGCATGCGGGCGGCGTTCTGGTCCGGGCGGAACAGGTTAATCGAACCGTCCTTGCAACGGTAGGCCTTGAGGCCTTCGAAGCATTGCTGGCCATAGTGCAGGGCGGTGGAGCCCTCGCTGATGTGCAGCACGTTGTCTTCGGTCAGGGTGCCGGGTTGCCACTCGCCGTTTTTAAAGGTCTGGATATAGCGCTTGTCGGTCTTGATGTAGTCAAAACCCAGCTTGTCCCAATTGATGCTTTCGTTACCCATGACACCCTCTATCTCTGGTCAAGTCGGTTTTTTTCTGAATGGGCGCAACAATACTGCATTCTTGCTTTATGTGGGAGCGGGCTTTTGTGGGGGGGCTTGCTCCCGATGAGGGCGCGACAGTCGGTACATGTGTTGACCGGCCCACCGCTATCGGGAGCAAGCCCCCTCCCACAAAAGCCCTCCCCCCTCCCACAAGGGCCCGCTCCCACTAGAGGTGCAGGGCGTGGCCCAGGGCGCGTAGTGCGGCTTCCTGGACGGCTTCGCCCAGGGTCGGGTGGGCGTGGATGGTGCCGGCCACGTCTTCCAGGCGCGCGCCCATTTCCAGGCTCAGGCCAAACGCGGTGGACAGCTCGGACACGCCGACGCCCACGGCCTGCCAGCCGACGATCAGGTGATTGTCCCGCCGCGCCACCACCCGCACGAAGCCGGTTTTCGATTCCAGGGTCATCGCCCGGCCATTGGCCGCGAACGGGAAGCTCGACACGATGCAGTCCAGCCCCGCCGCCTTGGCCTCGTCGGGCGTCTTGCCGACCACCACCAGTTCCGGGTCGGTGAAGCACACCGCCGGTATCGCCGCCGGGCTGAATTCGCGGTGCCTGCCGCTGATCAGTTCGGCGACCATTTCGCCCTGGGCCATGGCCCGGTGCGCGAGCATCGGTTCGCCGCTCAGGTCGCCGATGGCCCACACATTGCGCATGCTGGTCTGGCAGCGGTGGTCGATCTTGATCGCCGCACCGTTCATGTCCAGGTTCAGCGCCTCCAGGTTCCAGCCTTGGGTATTGGGTGTGCGACCGACGGCCACCAGTACCTGGTCGGCCTCCAGCGACACGGTGTCGCCATGCGGGTCGCGGACTTGCAGGCGGTTGTCCGCAAACCCGGTGACGCTGTGCTTGAGGTACAGCTTCACCCCCAGTTGCTTGAGGGATTCGTTCACCGGCTGGGTCAACTCGGCGTCGTAGGCCGGCAGGATGCGCTCCTGGGCCTCGACCACACTGACCTCGGCGCCGAGCTTGCGGTAGGCAATCCCCAGCTCCAGGCCGATATAGCCGCCGCCGACCACCACCAGCCGCTTGGGCACGCGGGTCGGCGCCAGGGCTTCGGTGGACGAGATGATCGGCCCGCCCGGCGGCAGCATTGGCAGGTTGACGCTCTTCGAACCGGTGGCCAGCAGCAGGTGCTCGCATTGGATGCGCTGGTCGCCGACGTCGACGGTCTTGCCGTCCACTACCTTGGCCCAGCCGTGGATCACCTGCACCTTGTGCTTTTTAAGCAGCGCGGCGACGCCGGTGGTCAGGCGGTCGACGATGCCGTCCTTCCATTCCACGCTCTTGCGGATGTCCAGGGTCGGCACGTCCACTTCGATCCCCAGGGGTGAGCCCTGGCTGTGGTGCACGCTTTGCTGGAATTGCTCGGCCACATGGATCAAGGCCTTGGACGGGATGCAGCCGATATTCAGGCAGGTGCCGCCGAGCGCCTGGCCTTCCACCAGGAGGGTCGGGATGCCCAGTTGGCCGGCGCGGATCGCCGCCACATAACCGCCAGGCCCGCCGCCGATGATCAGCAGGGTGGTATGCAATGTCTGCGTCATGCGCTTACTCCAGGAACAGGCTGGCGGGTTGTTCGAGCAGGCCGCGAATGGCCTGGATGAATTGCGCCGCGTCCATGCCGTCGACCACGCGGTGATCGAACGAGCTGGAGAGGTTCATCATCTTGCGGATCACGATCTGGCCCTTGATCACCATCGGCCGTTCAACGATGCGGTTGACGCCGACGATGGCCACTTCCGGCAGGTTCAGCACCGGCGTGCTGACGATGCCGCCCAGCGCCCCGAGGCTGGTCAGGGTGATGGTCGACCCCGACAACTCCTCGCGGCTGGCCTTGCCCGTGCGCGCGGCCGTGGCCAAACGGCTGATTTCTTCGGCATTGCCCCACAGGCTGCGGGCCTCGGCGTGGCGCACCACCGGCACCATCAGGCCCACGTCGCTCTGGGTGGCGACGCCCACATGCACCGCACCGAGGCGGGTGATGACTTGGGCTTCGTCGTCGTAACGCGCGTTGATCTGCGGGAACTCGCGCAGTGCCACGACCATGGCGCGCACGATGAACGGCAGCAGCGTCAGCTTGCCGCGTGTCGCGCCGTGCTTCTCATTGAGGTGCACGCGCAACTCGTCGAGGGCCGTGACGTCGATCTCTTCCACATAGCTGAAATGCGCGGCGCGCCGAGTGGCGTCCTGCATGCGCTGGGCGATCTTGCGGCGCATGCCGATCACCGGGATCTGTTCCTCGTCGTTGCGTTCGGCATAGGGGTTGGCTGCCGTGGTTGTTTGCCCCGGACGCTGGAGCAAGTAAGCGTCCAAATCTTCGTGCAGAATCCGGCCCGCCGGACCGGAGCCCTGTACCAGGCGCAGGGGTATACCCGCATCCAACGCATGCTTGCGCACGGCGGGGGAGGCCAGCGGGCGTTCGTCGGTTTCACGGGCCACGGGCGCCTGGGCGGCCATGGCCGGCGCTGGCGCCGCTGTGCGTACGACCGCTGCCGGTCGGGCTTCAACCGCAGGCGCCGCCGTCACCGGTTCAGCCACGGCCGGCGCGTCCTTGGCATTGCCCGCCCCTTCGACTTCGATGCTGATCAAAATACTGCCCACGGCCATGACTTCACCCGGCTCGCCGCCGAGGGCAATCACCTTGCCGTGCACCGGCGAGGGAATGTCCACCATCGCCTTGTCGGTCATCACATCGGCCAGCACCTGGTCTTCGACAACCATGTCGCCGACCTTCACATGCCAGGCCGACAGTTCAACTTCCGCGATGCCTTCGCCAATGTCCGGCATCTTGATAACGTGCGTGCCCATTCAGACCTCCATGACCCGTTTCAACGCCGCGCCCACGCGGGACGGCCCTGGGAAATACGCCCATTCCTGCGCGTGCGGGTAGGGGGTGTCCCAGCCGGTGACGCGCTCGATCGGCGCTTCCAGGTGGTGGAAGCAATGTTCCTGCACCAGCGCCACCAACTCGGCGCCGAAGCCGCAGGTGCGGGTGGCTTCATGCACCACCACGCAACGGCCGGTCTTTTTCACTGACTTGACGATGGTTTCCAGGTCCAGCGGCCACAGGCTGCGCAGGTCGATGACCTCGGCGTCGATGCCGGTTTCTTCGGCGGCGACTTGCGACACATACACCGTGGTGCCGTAGGTCAGCACGGTGACGGCCGAGCCCGGACGCACGATGGCGGCCACGTCCAGCGGCACGGTGTAGTAACCGTCCGGCACTTGCGCTTGCGGGTGTTTCGACCACGGCGTTACCGGGCGGTCGTGGTGGCCGTCGAACGGGCCGTTATACAGGCGCTTGGGTTCGAGGAAGATCACCGGGTCGTCGTTTTCGATCGAGGCGATCAACAGGCCCTTGGCGTCATACGGGTTGGACGGCATCACCGTGCGCAGGCCGCAGACCTGGGTGAACACTGCTTCGATGCTCTGGCTGTGGGTCTGGCCGCCGTAGATGCCGCCGCCGCAGGGCATGCGCAGGGTCAGCGGTGCGGTGAACTGGCCGGCGGAGCGATAACGCAGGCGCGCGGCCTCGGAGATGATCTGGTCGCTGGCCGGGTAGACGTAGTCGGCGAACTGGATTTCTGCCACCGGGCGCAGGCCGTAAGCGCCCATACCCACCGCCACACCGACGATGCCGCTTTCAGAGATCGGCGCGTCGAACACCCGCGAGGTGCCGTACTTGGTCTGCAAACCTTCGGTGCAACGGAACACGCCGCCGAAGTAACCGACGTCCTGGCCGAACACCACCACATCGTCATCACGTTCAAGCATCACATCCATGGCCGAGCGCAGGGCCTGGATCATGGTCATGGTGGTGGTGGTCATGGCGGTTTCCAGTTCAATACTGTTGTTGTGATCGTTCATGTCAGATCCCCAACTCCTGACGCTGGCGCTTCAAGTGCTCCGGCATCTCTTTGTAGACGTCTTCGAACATGGTCGCGGCGCTTGGAATCTGGCCGCCGGCGAGGGTGCCGTACTGTTCGGCTTGTTTTTGCGCCGCGATGACCTCGGCTTCCAGCTCGGCACTGACGGCCGCGTGTTCCTCGTCCGACCACTGGCCGATCTTGATCAGGTGCTGCTTGAGGCGCGCAATCGGGTCGCCCAGCGGGAAGTGGCTCCAGTCGTCGGCCGGGCGGTATTTGGACGGATCGTCGGAGGTGGAGTGCGGGCCGGCGCGGTAGGTGACCCATTCGATCAGCGTCGGGCCGAGGTTGCGCCGCGCGCGTTCGGCGGCCCAGGCGGAGGCGGCGTACACCGCAATGAAGTCGTTGCCATCCACGCGCAGGGAGGCGATGCCGCAGCCGACGCCGCGTCCGGCGAAGGTGGTGGCTTCACCGCCGGCGATGGCCTGGAAGGTGGAGATCGCCCACTGGTTGTTGACCACGTTGAGAATCACCGGCGCGCGGTACACGTGGGCGAAGGTGAGGGCGGTGTGGAAGTCCGATTCAGCGGTGGCGCCGTCGCCGATCCAGGCCGAGGCGATCTTGGTATCGCCCTTGATCGCCGAGGCCATGCCCCAGCCCACACCCTGTACGAATTGGGTGGCGAGGTTGCCGGAAATGGTGAAAAAACCGGCGTCTTTCACCGAATACATGATCGGCAACTGGCGGCCCTTGAGCGGGTCGCGCTCGTTGGACAGCAGTTGGCAGATCAGGTCCACCAGCGGCACGTCACGGGCCATCAGGATGCTTTGCTGGCGATAGGTGGGAAAGCACATGTCGTCGATGTTCAAGGCCAGGGCCTGGGCGCTACCGATGGCTTCTTCGCCAAGGCTTTGCATATAGAACGACATTTTTTTCTGACGCTGGGCGACCACCATGCGGTTGTCGAAGATGCGCGTCTTGAGCATGGCGCGCATGCCGCGGCGCAGGATCTCGACGGGGATGCCTTCAGCCCAGGGGCCGAGGGCCTGGCCCTGGTCGTCGAGCACGCGGATCAGGCCCTTGGCCAAGTCGGCGGTGTCGGCGGGTTCGACGTCGATGCTGGGTTTACGCACCAGGCCGGCGTCGGTCAGACGCAGGTAGGTAAAGTCGGTCTTGCAGCCTGGGCGGCCCGAGGGTTCGGGAACGTGCAGGCGCAATGGGGCATACGGCTGGTTCATGGCTTTCTACGCTCGATCTTGTGAATTTCTTGTAGTGGGCGCGCTAGCTGACCGTCATCCTCCGGGTAGGCGGAATCTTGTCCTACAAACATCATAGGCGTGGCGTAGAAGAATATTTATCTGTGTTTCATTGCGCCGGGGCTCATTTGCGGATAAAAAAACTGCATAAACACAATAAACAGGTGAATTTGTCTCATGCGCAAACTGGACCGTACCGATATCGGCATTCTCAACGCCCTGCAGGAGAATGCCCGGATCACCAACGCTGACCTGGCCCGCTCGGTCAACCTGTCGCCCACGCCGTGCTTCAACCGGGTCAAGGCCATGGAAGAACTGGGCCTGATTCGCGAGCAGGTCACGCTGCTCGACGCCGACCTGCTGGGGCTGCACGTCAACGTGTTTATCCATGTAAGCCTGGAAAAGCAGAATGAGCTGGCATTGCAGCAGTTCGAAGGGGCGATTGCCGACCGGCCCGAGGTGATGGAGTGCTACTTGATGGCCGGCGATCCGGACTATTTGATCCGCGTGTTGGTGCCGACGATCCAGGCGCTGGAGCGTTTCATGATGGACTTTCTGACGAAAGTGCCAGGGGTTGCCAATATCCGCTCCAGTTTCGCTCTTAAACAAGTGCGCTATAAGACCGCGTTGCCGCTGCCGCGGGATGGATTGATGGTCTGAGACAAGGTTCGTGACGCACTGCAGTTGAAGCATTGCTCTTTATTGGCGTGCGCGCTTTTTAGTATTGATACCTGTCAATGTATGTTTTATCTGAGCGCTCTATTGTAGCCGCTACGTTCCTCATTTAAGTGGTCGGACAAGTCATGGGAAATCAGCCGCCAACGCACACGGGGCTTCAGGCTGAATGAATTTTGTTGTTTAGCTAAGTAATTTAAAAGAACGGAGTTTTTTTCTCGCATCATAAAAATTTCCTTGATTGCTCACGAATTTTTCACGCTTTATTAAACAAATTAGTAGCTATAAGCCACCTAACTAACAAGTCCACGTAAAGGTGAATCGATATGTCCATGAGATCCCTGAAATTGAATCTACGTACCACTCTGTGTTTCGGAGTGGTTTGCATTCTGCTGTTAATACAAGGGGGCATGACGCTGGTAAAAGTTGATTCCGTCTATTCTTCAACCAACGAGATTGAAAGTAACTGGCTGCCCAGTATTCGCCTGGCCGGAAGAATCGATTCAGCTCTGTTTAAGTTGCGTCTGGAGTTGCGTCGTTTTGCCATGGACAGCGCCCGGGAGGGTCAAAGTTCACTGGATAGCCTTCAAAGTGTCCGATCGGAGTTGATGAAGATCGCCCAGAGCTACGCTGTCATGGTGTCGAGCCCCGAGGAGCAGGCCAAATATGACGAAGTGATGAGCGGTATTGCCACTTACAACCAGAAGATCGACGAATTTCTGACGCTCTCCACCACAGGTTCCTCCGAGCAGATCGCCGCTTATCTGAGCAACGTGCAAGCCCCCGTCGCCCTCAAGGCGCAGAACTCGATCAACGACCTGATCGTCCTGAACGAGCGCGGGTCCAATGAGGCGGTGCAGGTCGCCTCCAGCGACTACAACGCTACTCGTCTGTTTACCTGGGTGCTGATGGGCGCTTCAGTGCTGTTGACCGTGGTCGTCGCCAGCCTGTTCACCCGCAGCATCATTACGCCGGTACGTGAGTTGCTGGCATCGACCACCAAGATCGCCGACGGTGATCTGCGCGTGGCGATTGCGGTCAATGGCAACGATGAACTGACCACCCTGCAGCAATCCACGGCCGCCATGCAGATGAACCTCAAAGCCACCTTGCAGCACATCTCCGAAGCCTCCGGGCAGTTGGCCTCGGCTGCCGAAGAGATGAGTTCGATTACCCGTGAGTCCAGCGCCGGTATCGAGCGCCAGAGCATGGAAACCGACCAGGCCGCCACGGCGGTCAATGAGATGACCGCAGCGGTGGAAGAAGTCGCGCGCAACGCCGTCTCGGCTTCGCAGTCGACCCAGGATTCCCAGCGCTCGGCCCAAATCGGCCAGGAGCGTGTGACCCAGACCATCGCCTCGATCGAAAAACTCAGCGCCACCGTGCAGCAGACCGGTGTGGAAGTCGAAGGCCTGGCCAAGCAGGCCCAGGACATCGCACGGGTGGTGGAAGTGATCCGCTCCATTGCCGAACAGACCAACCTGCTGGCGCTGAACGCCGCCATCGAAGCGGCACGGGCCGGCGAGCAAGGTCGCGGGTTTGCGGTGGTGGCCGACGAAGTGCGGGCACTGGCCCATCGGACCCAGACCTCGACCCAGGAAATCGAGCAGATGATCGCGAAGATCCAGACCTGCTCCAACGACGCGGTGTCGTCCATGACCATGAACCGCAGCGAAGCGGTGGACTCGCTGAAAATCGCTCACGAAGCGGGCCAGGCCATCACCCAGATCACCGAAGCGATCGCCGACATCAACGAGCGCAACCTGCTGATTGCCACGGCCTCCGAGGAACAGGCGCACGTGGCGCGCTCCGTGGACCAGAACCTGATCAGCATTCGCGACCTGTCGATCCAGAGTTCGTCCGCCGCCGGGCAAACGTCGATCGCCAGCCACGAACTGTCGAAGCTGGCCATGGACCTCAAGCAGATCGTTTCCAAGTTCGCCATCAACTGAGTCCAGCCGATCCGGCCCCGCGTGCGCGCCGTCTGGCGCGCACGCGGCGCTGATGTAACGCAAGGTCCTCGGCCGGCGGTTCACGCCCGGTCTTACACCCTAAGTGCCGGGCCTGTGACCGGGCCCGTCTTACACCGAATTTGCCGGGCACCCACTGCGCGCCCAAAGCACCCTCCAATCAGCGCCAAGGCAGCGTAGGCCGTGGCCTGACCGTTTTCGATAATCACCTCCGACATCACGTCCTCGATGCGGAGCGCACCATGCATAACAATAAAAATCTCCCCCTGCGTCTGTTACCTGTTTTTATCCTCGGCTTGGGCCTGAGCCCATTCGCCGACGCCGAAATCATGCTGTACGACAAAGACGACACCACGTTTTCCACCGATGGCTACATCAACGCCTTCTACGTCAACAGCAATGTCGACCGTGCCGGTGACCAATATGACCGCCGCCAGGCGCGGGTGAAGATGGGCTTTTTGCCCAACTACCTGGGCTTCAACATGAGCAAGCAGGTCGACGACCTCAAGCTCGGCGCCCGGGCGTCGTTCTGGGTGACCATCAACGACAGCGAAACCAACGGCACCGACACCGCCATCGATGTGCGCCAGTTCTACGGCACCGTGGCCAACCCGGAATGGGGCGAAGTGCTGATCGGCAAGGACTTCGGCCTGTTCGCCCGCTCCAACATCCTGCTCGATGAACTGTTGGCCGGTTACGGCCAGGTCAGCGACAGCCTCGGCCTGGTGGACGGCGGCGGGGTGTCGTTCGGCAATATCGGCAGCGGTTATCCGTACCCGTTCCCGACCTCGCAGATCACCTACCGCACTCCGGTGATGGACGGCCTGCGGGTCGCCGTCGGCATCCTCGATCCGGTGGACACCAACGACAGCAGCGCCCAGGGCAAGGCCTACCAGAAGAACCCGCGTACCGAGAGCGAGATCACCTACCAGTTCGAGTTGGGCGGGGCGAAGATCTACAGCTGGCTCAACGGCAGCTACCAGACTTCGGAGAACACCGACTCCAACGTCGACAGCGTCACCTCCAAGGGCCTGGGCTACGGCGTGCAGGCGAAAATGGGCGGCTTGTCCCTGACCGGTTCGGGTTTCCAGGCCAAGGGCATCAACCCGTTCTTCACCAACAACGCCGGCGAAGCCACCCTGCGTAATGTCGACAGCAACGGCTACTTGCTGCAGGGCTCCTACAAGCTGGGCAAAAACCGCCTGGCGTTGTCCTACGGCAAGACCAAGGACGACGGCAACGGCGTGGTGGGCAGCGGCGCGGACTATGACACCCGTGGGGTTGCGCTGTTTCACGACGTTAACGCCAACCTGACGCTGGTGGCCGAGTACAACCAGTTTCAGATCAGGGGCCATGACACCAGCGCGCAAAACGAAGACACCAACACCTTCGCCGTCGGCGCCGTCCTCACCTGGTAACTCCCCGCTGTAGGCGCCGGCAAGCCGGCGCCTACAGCGGTAATTCATCCCATTGAAGCCCCCGACCCAGTACCCAAGTAGCATAGGTCCCGCCCCTGGCCCTTCGTACACTCATGCTTCAGAGGGGGAACCAACGATGCACAACAGTGAAGGCGTAGTCAGTGCCATGTCCCAGGCCACCGACCCCGGGCAGGCCGCCGAGGAACTGGCCCGGCAACTGCTGCATCCGTACCTGGGCTTCGTGCTGTTCTTCTGCTCGGCGTCCTACGACCTGGAAGCGCTCGGCCATGCGCTGCAAGAGTGCTTCGGCAAGGTCCGCGTGGTGGGTTGCACCAGCGCCGGCGAGATCACGCCCCAGGGCTACGGGCGCAATTGCGTGACCGCGATGGGCTTCAACCATGCGCATTTTTCGATTGCCACCGAGTTGATCGACCAGGTGGAACACTTCAGCCTGATTGACGCCCAACAGATGGTCGAACGCCTGGTGGGCGGCTGTCGCAGCAACACCCTGGCGCCGATCAAGGGCAACACCTTCGCCCTGACCTTGCTCGACGGCCTGTCCAGCCGCGAAGAAATGGTGCTCGCCGCCCTCAGCGCGGCCCTGGGCGATATCCCGCATTTCGGCGGTTCGGCCGGCGACGACAACTTCCTCACCCACACCCACGTGTACTTCAACGGCGCGTTCCACAGCGGCGCGGCGGTGGTGGTGATGGTCAATACCTGGCTGGATTTCGAGGTGTTCACCACCCATCACATCCTGCCGCGCACGGAAAAACTGGTGGTGACCGGCGCCGACAGCCCGTCGCGCCGGGTCTTCGAGCTCAATGCGGAACCGGCCGCCGCAGAATACGCGCGGCATATCGGCGTGGCCGTGGCCGACCTCGACCACCGCATCTTCGCTGCCCACCCGTTGGCGGTGCGCATCCACGACCAGTATTACGTGCGCGCCATCCAGCAGGTGCACGACGACCTGAGCCTGAGTTTCTACTGCGCGGTGGAAAACGGCATCGTGCTCACCGTGATGAAACCCGGGCCGATTCTGCCGAACCTGCAAACCCTGTTCGACGGCCTGCAAGCGCGCCTCGGCGACCTGTTGCTGACCATCGGCTGCGACTGCTTCCTGCGGCGCCTGGAGCTGGAAGACAGCGATAACCTGGAACAGATCGGCCGTTACCTGCGCGACCAGCGGGTGCTGGGCTTCAACACCTACGGAGAACAGTTCAATGGCATGCACATCAACCAGACCTTCACCGGGGTCGCCATTGCCCGAGGCCGACGCTGAACTGCTGGCCCAGGTTGCCCAACTGCAACAGGACAACCACAAGCTGGCGCGCATCAACGCGGCATTGATCGAGCGCATCGAGTCCGGCATGAGCCAGGGCAACAACCCCTACACCACCTTCCAGCATTCGGTGGTGCTGGCCGAGCAAGTGCGCGAACGCACCGATGCGCTGAACCAGGCGATGGCCGAGCTCAAGGCCAGCAATCACTTGCTGATCAACGCCCAGTTGCGCGCCGAAACCCTGCGCGGCGAACAGGCGGCCGCGCAAAAGGCCCAGGAAAGCGAACGCTGGATCCGTCTGATCACCGACCACGTGCCGGCCCTGATCGGCTACCTGAACGCCGACCTGGTCTACGAGTTCACCAACAAAGTCTACGAAGAATGGTACTGCTGGCCGCGCGGCATGATGCTCGGGCTGAGCCTGCGCGAAGTTCACAGCGAGCAGCATTGCGAGCGCCTGGATGCCTATGTCTCCCGCGCCCTGGCCGGGGAGAGCGTGACCTTCGAGTTCGCCGAAACCAACATCAACAACCAGGAGCGCTACATGCTGCGCTCCTATGTACCGAACATGTTGGCCAGCGGCGAAGTGGTGGGAATCTTCGTACTGATCCGCGACATCACCGAACGGCGTCGCACCGCCGAAGCCTTGCACCAGGCCTATCAGCACCTGGAGCAGCGCGTGGCCCAGCGCACCTCGGAACTGACTTCGCTCAACGATCAATTGTTGAAAGAGATCGACGAGCGCCGGCGCATGGAAACCCGTCTGCGCGAGGCCAAGCTGGAGGCCGAGCAGGCCAACCTGTCGAAAACCAAATTCCTGGCGGCCGTCAGCCATGACTTGCTGCAACCGCTCAACGCCGCGCGCCTGTTCACCAGTGCCTTGCTGGAACGCCCCAGCGAAACCCTGGTGCGCAACGTGAGCAATTCCCTGGAAGACGTGGAAAACCTGCTGGGCACCCTCGTCGATATTTCCAAGCTCGATGCCGGCGTGATCAAGGCCGATATCGCGCCGTTCGCCCTCAGTGAATTGCTCGACAACCTGGCGGCGGAATACACCGAACTGGCCCGCAGCGAAGGGCTGGCCTTGCACTTTGTCGGTTGTTCGGCGCTGGTGCGCAGCGATATCCAGCTGCTGGCGCGCATCCTGCGCAACCTGCTGAGCAATGCCATCCGCTACACCTACAAGGGCCGTGTGGTGCTGGGCTGTCGGCGCCAGCATCAGCGTTTGTCGATCCAGGTGTGGGACAGCGGCATGGGCATCGCCGAGGAGCGCTTGGAGGAGATTTTCCAGGAGTTCAAGCGCGGCGATGTGCAGCGCCCGGACCAGGATCGCGGGCTCGGCCTGGGCCTGGCGATCGTGGAGAAAATCGCCGGGATTCTCGGGCACCGCATCAGCGTCAGGTCGTGGCCGGGCAAGGGTTCGATGTTTTCCGTGGAAGTGCCGTTGAGCGCCACCGCGCCGGCCCCTCTGGCGATACCGACCATGAGCGACGCGATGCTCGAACGCCTGCAGGGCGCACGGGTGTGGGTGCTGGATAACGACGCGGCGATCTGCGCGGGCATGCGCACCTTGCTCGAAGGCTGGGGTTGCCGGGTGGTGACGGCGTTGTCGGAGCAGGACCTGGCGCGGCAGGTGGACAACTACCATGCCGAGGCGGACCTGTTGATTGCCGACTACCACCTCGACGACGACCAGAACGGCGTGGACGCCGTAGCCCGCATCAACGCGCGGCGCGGCCAGGCGATCCCGGCGCTGATGATTACCGCCAACTACAGCAATGAGCTCAAGCAACAGATTCGCGAGTTGGGGCATACCCTGATGCACAAGCCGGTGCGGCCAATGAAACTCAAGACCGCCATGAGCCACCTGCTCGGCCGGCCCTGACATGTGGGAACCACCTGAAGATCTTAGAGCACCGCCATTCCACTGTGGGAGGGGGCTTGCTCCCGATGGCGGGCTGTCAGTCGATATCGCACTGACTGATGCACCGCTATCGGGAGCAAGCCCCCTCCCACACTGAGGATCACCTGCACCCGGCCGGCCCTGACAGGCATGGATCAAAGGTGGGAGGGCTTCCTCCCACTTTGGGTTTTGTGTGGTGTCTGAGCGATCAGCGGCGCAGGTACGAGCCGAAGTCGATGTCCCCGGCGCTGAGGATCGCTTGCACCCGGTTATGCACATTCAACTTGCGCAAAATCGCCGACACGTGGGCCTTCACCGTGGTTTCGGCGATTTCCAGGGTGTAGGCGATCTGCTTGTTCGACTCGCCCTTGGTCATCCGTTCCAGCACCAGCAATTGCTTGCGCGTCAGTGCCTGCAGCAGTTCGGGGGCGAAGCCGGGGTTTTCGTTGAGGCGCCGGTGCGTGCCGGTTTTCTGCGTGCGGATGATGTCCGGCGGCAGGTACACGTTGCCGTTGAGAATCTGTTGGATCGCGTCGGTCATCTGCTGGCGCGGCGAGGACTTGGTGATAAACCCCACGGCGCCATAGGTGATGGCTTGCAGCACGATCTGCTTGTCCTGCTCGGCGGAGACAATCACCACCGGAATGGTCGGCGCTTCGTTGCGCAGGTTGATCAGGCCGTTGAGGCCGTGCATGCCGGGCATGTTCAGGTCGAGCAGGATCAGGTCGAGGTCGTCGTGGTCCTGGGTCAACGCCAGGGCGCTGTCCAGGTCGGCGGTTTCCATCACTTCACTGCCGGGGAAACCGTCGCTGATGACGTTGTGGATCGCTTCGCGAAACAGTGGGTGATCGTCGGCAATCAGGATTTTGTACATGGCCGTTCACCTTTCTTATTGTGGTTATTCAAATGGCTCGGGTTGCGCGACCGCTACCGGCAGCTTCGCCGCTTCCCAGGCATCCAGACCGTCGCGATACCAATACACAGAGGTATAGCCCAGGCTGGCGGCACGTTTTACCGCGTTCCAACTCAGCCAGCAATCGGAGCGGCAATAGAAGACCAACGGTCGGGCGAGGTTGCCGCCGCTGTAGGTGTACAGGTGGCGCACGAAATAGCTTTGCCATTCTGGCGTGAGGTCGCCGTCGCCGGTGTTGGCCAGCCAGTGGCTGCCGGGCAGGTTGGCGTGGGGCTGGTCTTCGATAAAGCGGCCTTGCAGCCACTGGCGGCGGTACACGTCGATCAGCACCGGGGCCGGGGTTTGGGTGAGCAAGGCTTGCAGGGCCGGGGTGTCGACGATGGTCGCGCCCTGCAGATGATCGGGCGTGGGGCTGCGATACAGGCTGATGCGGTAGCCGTCGGCGGAAAATAACGGCGTATCGGCCTGGGTGTTGAAGGCGAACAGACACAGCAGTGCCAGCAGGGGCAGTCGGGCGTGCAGCATGGCAGGTCGATCCTTATCGTTATGCGGCCATTACACGTGAGTCCCGAGCCCTTGGGAATGCGACGATAGACAGGAAAACCGGTACTAAAGTAGTAGTTTTGTGCGCCCTCAGCCCTTTTTGCGCAACGCCGCATGCTGGGGGTTGAAGGTCAGCACCGCCAGCAGCGCGAACAGCACGGTCAAGCCCAGGCACACCGCCAGGGCCAGGCCGGCGAAGCGTTCGTAGAGGGCAAAGCGCACCAGCTCGACGGCATGGGTGAAGGGGTTGATTGCGCACAGCCAATACAGCCACTCGCTGGAGTCGCGCATCTTCCACAACGGGTACAGCGCCGATGACATGAAGAACAGCGGGAAGATCACGAAATTCATCACCCCGGCGAAGTTCTCCAGTTGGCGGATTGCGTTCGACAGCAACAGGCCCAGGGCGCTGAGCATCAACGCCACCAGCAGCAAGGCGGGCAGGGCGATCAACAGGCCCATGGCCGGCGGTTGCACGCCGTAGACCCAGGCAATCGCCAGGAAGCCGTACACCTGCAACAACGAAATCAGCGCGGTGGCGAGCAACTTGCTGCACAGCAAAAACGTGCGCGGCAGCGGGCTGGTCAGCAGCACGCGCATGCTGCCCATCTCGCGGTCGTAGACCATCGACAGCGAGCCCTGCATGCCGTTGAACAGCAGGATCATGCAGGCCAACCCCGGGATGATGTAGACCTCGTAGGGGATGTAGGTGTCGTAGGGTTCGATCACCGAGATACCCAGCGCAGCGCGAAAGCCGGCGGCGAACACCAGCAGCCACAGCAGCGGGCGCACCAGGGCGCTGAGAAACCGCGTGCGCTGCAACACAAAGCGCAGCCATTCGCGCAGCACGATGCCGCGCAAGCATTGCCAGTAAGCGTTCATGCGGCGGCTCCCGTGGCGCTGGGGCGGGTCAGGCGGGCGAACACGCTGCCCAGGTCGCCACCTTGTTGCGCGATCAACGCATCGACTTGCCCGCTGGCCACCAAGTGGCCCTGGTGCAGAATCATCAACGCATCGTTGGCCTGCACTTCATCGAGCAGGTGGGTGGTCCACAGCACGCTGATGCCGTGTTCGAGGCACAGGCTGCGCACGTGCTGGTTCAGCGCCAGGCGGCTGGCGGGGTCGAGGCCGACGCTGGCTTCGTCGAGCAGCAGCAAGCGCGGTTCATGCAGCAATGCCCGGGCGATTTCCACGCGGCGCCGGTGCCCGCCGTTGAGCTCGCGGACTTTTTCGCGGCGTCGTTCGGTGAGGGCCTGGCGCGCCAGTTCGGCGTCCACACGCAGGTTGGTCTGGCGCCGCGACAGGCCGTGCAGCGCGGCGTGGTAGCGCAGGTTCTGTTCGACGCTCAAGTCCAGGTCCAGAGTGCTTTGCTGGAACACTACGCCCAGTTGGGTGAGGGCCGCGCGCGGTGCGTCGCGCAGGGAATGGCCGCCGACGCGGATGTCGCCGCTTTGCAGGTCATACAGCCGCGTGAGCAGGGCGATCAAGGTGGATTTGCCCGCGCCGTTGGGCCCCAGCAACGCGGCAAAGCGCCCCGGTGCCAGGCTGAAACTCACCTCATGCAAGGCCTGGCGGGCGCCATAGGCGAAGCTCAGGGCGTGCACGTCGAGCGCATTCATGGCGTGACCACCACGCCCCATGGATAGCGCCCGACCTTCACCGACTTGATGACCTTGAGGCTGTCCACATCGATCACCGACACATCGCCGCTGACGCCATTGGTGGCCAGCAACTGTTTTTCGTCCGGGGTGAATGTCAGCTGCCACACGCGGCGGCCCACCAGCAGATAGTCGAGGATCTCGAAGGTCTTGGCGTCGATCACCGCCACATGGTTGGCCGGGCCGAGCGCGACGAAGCCGTACTTGCCGTCGGCGCTGAGCTTGATCCCCACCGGCTGCACCTTGTCCGGGTGCACGCCCTTGATCTTGAAGGTCAGGGTCTTGAGGATGGCGCGGCTGGCCACGTCGAGGATGGTCACGGTGCCGCCGATTTCCGCCGAGGCCCACAACTGCGAGCCATCGTGGTTGAACTCGACGAAGCGCGGGCGCTGGTCCACCAGGGTGCTGTCGACCAGGGTCTGGGTGCTGGTGTCGATCCAGTGCAGCATGTTTGTGGTTTCGCTGGTGTTCACCGCCCACTTGCCGTCCGGGCTCACGGCCATGCCTTCGGGCTCGACGCCGACGTTGATCTGGCCGAGCACTTTGGAGGTCTCGGTGTCGATCACCGTGACCAGCGCATCATCTTCGTTGGACACGTACAGCCAGCGGTCATTGGGGTGCAGGGCGAACTGCTCGGGGTCCTTGCCGGAGGGCAGTTCCTTGATGATCTTGCGCGTGGCCACGTCCATCACTTGCACGCGGTCCGAGTCGCTGGCGCAGATGTACAGCAGCTTCTTGTCATGGGACAGCAGCAGCCCGCGTGGGCGCTGGCCGACCTTGAGGGTATCGGTGACTTGCAGGGTCTGCATGTCGATCAGGCTCAAGGTGTTGTCTTTTTCGTTGGAGACCCAGGCGGTACTGGCCACGGCGTGCCCGGCGGCAAGCAGCAGGGCGCATGAGAGCAGGGTGCGGCGCATGGCGGATTCCTTATTATTGTGGGTGGGCGATCAGGGAAAGCGGCAGGTCACCTCGGGCTTGTCGTAGCCCAGGCTGTCCATTTCGTTGACGGGGTGCAGGAAACCGTCCTGGGGCGAGGTGGTGACCAGGGCGCGGGGTTGCACGATGGGGATCGGTTGGCGCAGTTGGCCGTTCCAGGGACGATAGCTGAGCTTGCGGCCCTTGAAGCCGTCCAGGGGCAGTTGTTCGCTGATTTCCAGTTGGCGGAGGGGCATCGGGTCGACCTGGCGCAGTTTGCTCACGGCACTGGCGATGCTACGCACGGCCATCCAGGCGGCGAAGTCGCGGTCGTTCATCCAGCGCCCGGCCAGGGCCTCGAAGCGTTTTTGCAATTGGGCGGCGCCGTAGGTCTCCACGGTTTTGTGCCAGCCGGTGGGCGTCAGGCCCTGGGTGCCGGCGACGGGGCGCGGGTACCACGTCTGGTAGGGCACGTATTCGCCGAAGTCGCCGCGCTCGTCGGCCACCAGCACCACATCGTATTCGGCGGTCTGGGTGAACAGCGGCATGTCTGCTTGTGCGCTGCGGCGTTGGTCGTTGTCGAAGCGCCAGGCTTTCTCGGCCACCAGTTGCACGCCGAAGCGCTTGGCGGCGCGGCGCAGGGCGGCGGCGTAGGCCTGGTCGTCGTCGGTGGGGCCGACGATCAGCAGCGCCTTCTGCCATTTGCGCACCACCAGGAACTGCGCCAAGGCATCGGCGAGCATGGCGCGGCTCGGCAGCGTATGCAGCACGTTGCTCAGGCAGTCGGTGCTGCGCAGGCTGTCATCGGGGCTGCCGGCGTTGAACAGCAGGCTGTCGGGCAGCGCCGCGCTGAGTTGGCGCAGGCTGGCGGCCGGGGCGTTGACCACGAACAGGCGCAGGCCCTGGGCGTGCTGGGCCTGGGCGGCGGCGAGGAGGGCGTCGGGGCTGTCCGCCGTGGCGGTGGTCAGGCTGTAGCGCTGGTTGAGAAACGCGCCGGTGCTGTTGCTATCGATGATCGCCAGTTCGGCGCCGCGTTGCCCGGCATCGGTTGGCTCGGGAATCACATTCGACAGCAGTGGCCCCGGATCGGGCCGGTAGCCCAGGTAGCCGATCTGCACCGCCAACGGCGCCTCGGCGGCCTGGGTGGCGGTGGCCAGCCCGGCGGCGCAAGCGATCGCCAGCAGGTAGATCACGGCGTAGGGGGCGAGCTGGCGCATAAGGCACTCCATGTCAGGTCGCTTCAGCATAGGAACCCTTGGGGTCGCTGCAAATATGCAGAAAGTAGCGCTGGGGCAGTACCAAGGTAGTAGCCCCGCCTGCGTGATGGGGTCTTAGCATGGGTTACCCCCTTCAGGCTGACTTGGGAGATGACCGATCATGCAAATCCTCAAAGCATTGCTGTTGCCGTTCCTGCTGATCATCAGCCTGATCGGCGTCGACAAGCTGCACGCGCCCCTGCAAGCGGTGAACGCGCCCGCCCGCTTGGCGCATTAGGCATGTCGGCCCTGTGGCGTATCAACCTGTGGGTGTGCGGCTTCTTCGCGCTGGTCGCCAGTGCCTGCACCGCGCTGTTGCTGCACCAGGCCCTGGCGGATGTGGAACGTGAGCTGCAATCGGCCGAAGCGGTGGTGCACTACCTGAGCGAAACCGCCGAACGCGACCCCGGCAGCCTGCAACCGCGCCTCACCGCGAGCCTGCGCCATGTGCGCGTGCATTGGCTGGCCCCCGGCGAAACCCTGCAGGCACCGCTGCCGGACGGCCTGGATGCCTGGCTCGGCCGCCTGCTGTTTGCCGAGGCGCGGCGCAGTGCCCAGGTGCTCGACCTGCCGGATGGCCGCCGCGTGTCCATCGCCGTCGACCCTCGGGATGAGATCGACGAAGTCTGGGACTCCCTGCAACAACTGTTGAGCCTGTGCGCCCTGGCCCTGGCCGTGAGCCTGCTGACTATTCGCTGGGCGGTGCGCCGTGGCATGGGCGTACTCGACGAACTGCTGCGTGCCCTGCAACAGGTATGCGCCGGCCAGCTCAATGTGCGCCTGCGCAGCGCCGGCTCACCGGAAGCGCGGCAACTGGCGCTGCATTTCAACCGCATGACCGGCGCCCTGGAACAGGCGCGCACCGACAACACCCAATTGACCCAGACCCTGATGGCGGTGCAGGAGCAGGAGCGCAACCACCTGGCCCAGACCCTGCACGACGACCTTGGCCAATACCTGGCCGGCATCCGCGCCCAGGCCTGTTTGCTACGCCTGGTCACCGATCAGCCACAGTTGCTGGCGCGCACGGTGGCGCAACTGGAAGATCACTGCGACCACTTGCAGCAAGGCTTTCGTGCGCTGGTCCACGACCTCTACCCGGTGGCCCTGCAACACCTGCCGATGGCCGAGGCCTTCGCGATGCTGGTGACCCAGTGGCAGGCAAGCCATGGCATCGACTGCCGATTGCGGGTCAGCGCCGATCTGCCGGCGTTGTCCGGGGCGAGCAAGACCCATCTGTACCGGCTGTTGCAGGAAGCCCTGACCAATATCGTGCGGCATGCCGATGCCAGCCAGGTGCACGTGCGCCTGCAGCATCACGGTTCGCGCCTGCGCCTGTGGGTGCGCGACAACGGGCGCGGCGCATCCACGCCGCAGCGTCCCGGCGTGGGCCTGTACTCGATGTATGAACGCGCGCGCTGCCTGGGCGGCGAACTGAAAATCCTCAGCCACCCCGGCGCCGGTTGGGCGCTGGCGTTGAACATGCCATTGGAGGCCTGATGAATATCTTGTTGGTGGATGACCACGCGGTGGTGCGCCAGGGCTATGCGAGCCTGTTGCGGGCCTTGCTGCCGGCCATTGAAGTGCGCGAAGCGGCCAGTGGCGAAGAAGCCCTCAGCCGTGTGCAGGAAGCGGTGCCGAACCTGGTGATCATGGACTTCGGCCTGCCCGGCATCAGCGGCCTGGAAACCACCCGCCGCCTGCGCCAGCGCCTGCCGCAACTGCGCGTGCTGTTCTTCAGCATGCACGACGAACTACCGCTGGTGCGCCAGGCCCTGGACGCGGGCGCCTCGGGCTACCTGACCAAAAGCTCGGCGCCTGATGTGTTGATCGAAGCGGTGCGGCGCATTCTCGACGGCCACGCCTATATCGAACAGGCCCTGGCCACCGAACTCGCCTACACGCCAAGCGACCAACGCTTGCAAGGCATGACCCCGCGTGAGCTGGAGATTTTCCTGATGCTGGCCAGAGGCACCCCGACCCGGGCGATTGCCGACCAACTCAATATCAGCAGCAAGACCGTGTCCAACCACCTGACCTTGCTCAAGAGCAAATTGCAGGTCAGCTCCCATGCCGAACTGGTGCACCTGGGGATCGACCTGGGCGTGGTGCGCGTGGCCGGCTGATCCGCCCCCATGCCCCACTGTAGGAGCGAGTTCGCTCCTACATTCAAATGGCGGTGTGCTAACGATTCCAGGTGGTGGGGCAGTCCTTGCAGCCTTCCATGTTGGCATCCTGGAAGTTCGCATAGTGCTGGCGGCTGCCGCTGAGGGTGGCGTTTTCCAGGTTGCTTTCGCCGAACTTGGCTTCTTGCAGATTCGCATCGCTCAGATCCGCCCCTTGCAGGTCGGCCTTGCTCAGCCAGGTCATTTCCAGGTCCGCGGCCCTCAGGTTGACCTTGTGCATTTTCGCCCCGGAGAGCCGGGCGAATTGCAGGTAGGCGGCGCTGAGGTTGGCGTTTTCGAACTGCGCGCCCTGGCCGAACAGGCCCCAACCCTGGATCGCCATCAACGTCGCGCCGGTGAAGTCCGCCAGGCGCAGGTTGCTCTGTTGCAGGCTGGCGCGGGTCAGGTTGGCGCCCTGCAGTTGGGCTTTTTCCAGGTTGGCCAGGTCGAGGTTGGCGTGGCGCAGATCCGCATCGCGCAGGTCGGCGCCGGCCAGGTTCATGTGGCTCAAGTCCTGGTTGCTCAAGTTGGCCCCCTTGAGCTGGGCGCCGGGGCATTGGCTGTGGGGGGCGATGGTGCAGCCGTTGACGATCAGGGGTTGGTCGTCACCGTCGTCGGCGTGGGCCAGCGGTAAGGCCAGGAGTAGCAGGAAGGGTAGGTAGTTCATCACAACACCTCGAAGAGGGGAGTGGGCAAGGGGCCGCAACGCGGCCCAGCGGGGGACGAACCCCCCTCAGCACAAAAGCGGCCCCTTGCCCTGGGGTGGGTTATTTCTGCGCGGTCTTGTTATCCCAGCTCGGGATCTTGAACACCCAGAACGAGCCACCCTGTGCCACCGGCTTGGTCAGCTCGGCCATGTCGCCGCCCCACAACGGCACCGCGCCGCCGTAGCCGACGGTCACGCCGATGTACTGCTCGCCATCCTGTTCCCAGGTGATCGGCGGCGAGACGATGCCGCTGCCGGTCTGAAACTTCCACAGCTCCTTGCCGGTTTTCGCGTCGAAGGCTTTGAAGAAGCCGTCGCCGGTGCCGGTGAACACCAGGTTGCCCTTGGTCGCCAGCACGCCGGCCCACAGCGGCAGGGCTTCCTTGTGCTCCCATACCACCTTGCCGGTAGTCGGGTTCATCGCCCGCAGGGTGCCGACGTGGTCGTCATACATGCGCTTGATGCGGAAGCCCATGCCCAGGTACGCCGAGCCTTTCTTGTAGTTGACCTCTTCGGTCCAGTATTCCTCTTTCCACTGGTTGCCCGGGATGTAGAACAGACCGGTGTCCTGGCTGTAGGCCATGGGGTTCCAGTTCTTACCACCGAGAAACGGCGGCGAGACTTCCACCGGCTTGCCCTTGGTTTCTCCCGGCAACGGCTTGGCCGGACGCTGACCTTCGTTTTCCACCGGGCGACCGGTCTTCAGGTCGATGTGGCTGGCCCAGGTGATGTTGTCGACGAACGGGAAGGCGTTCTGCAGCTTGCCGTTGTTGCGGTCGACCACGTAGAAGAAGCCGTTGCGGTCGGCGTGGCCGGTGGCCTTGACCACTTTGCCGTCCTTGTCCTTGTAGTCGAACAGCACCAGCTCGTTGTTGCCGGAGAAGTCCCAGGCATCGTTCGGGGTGTGCTGGTAGAACCATTTCACTTCGCCGGTGCTCGGGTCGACGCCGACCTGGCCGGAGGTGTAGAGGCTGTCGAAGTCGTGGGGGTTGCCGTCCTTGGAGGTGCGCGCCCAGGTGTTCCACGGGCCGGGGTTGCCGGCGCCGACAATGATGGTGTTGGTCTCGGCATCGAAGCTCGCGCTCTGCCAAGGGGCGCCGCCGCCGTGGCTCCAGGCCTCGACCTTGCCGGTTTCGGTGGTCGGGTCATCCGGCCAGGACGGCGCCTTGACGTCGCCGGTGGTGGTGCTGTCCTTGCCGTTGAGGCGGCCCATGTGGCCTTCCACGAACGGGCGCATCCACACTTCTTCGCCGGTGTCCGGGTCGCGTGCGAACAACTGGCCGACCACGCCGAATTCATCGCCGGAGCTGCCGTGGATCAGCAACACCTTGCCAGTCACTTTGTCTTTGATCAGCACCGGGGCGCCGGTCATGGTGTAGCCGGCGGCGTGGTCGCCGAATTTCTTGTTCCACACCACTTTGCCGGTGTTTTTGTCGAGGGCGATCAGGCGCGCGTCGAGGGTGCCGAAGTAGATCTTGTCGCCGAAGATCGCCGCACCGCGGTTGACCACGTCGCAGCACGGGCGAATGTTGTCGGGCAGGCGGTGGTTGTAGGTCCACAGGCGCTTGCCGGTCTTGGCGTCGAGGGCGAACACGCGGGAGTAGGAACCGGTGACGTAGACCACGCCGTCGCTGACGATGGCCTGGGATTCCTGGCCGCGCTGTTTCTCGTCGCCGAACGAGTAGGACCAGGCCGGGGTGAGCTTGAACACGTTCTTGTCGTTGACCTGGGCCA
This sequence comes from Pseudomonas sp. MPB23, assembly GCF_046605395.1. NCBI lineage: Bacteria > Pseudomonadati > Pseudomonadota > Gammaproteobacteria > Pseudomonadales > Pseudomonadaceae > Pseudomonas > Pseudomonas sp. MPB23. The sequence goes on from NZ_CP176771.1 coordinate 3,359,222, forward strand.
GCGGGCTCCAGCGCTGGGCGTTGGTGCCCATGCCGTATTGCAGCACGTCCTTGGTGGTCAGGTGGTCGTTGGCGATGTCTTCCCAGGTGACGTTGCGGGTTGGCTTCGCAGCAGGTTCTGCGGCGGCTTGGCTCGCGGCACTGAGGGACAGGCTGCCCACCAGCAAGAAGGCTTGCAGGGCAAGGCTTAAAGGTGAGAGGGCGGGTAGCGATCTTATTGTCATGGTTGCAGTTCCCAGTGGAGGTTTTGGCCTGCACAGGGTGGAGCGCCGGGGCCTGGGACGGATACGGAAAAAGTCCCGCTGTGGCCGGGAAGACTTCCCGAGGCGCCGCTGTTTTAGGCGTGCCCCACAAGCCCTACTACCAAGGGAGGATAAGGCGGCCACCAAAGCAGCATACGGCCCATGCCCCGTGGTTCCTAAGATGGTTGCCATAGCCTCTGCAATGAGGTTTTGCGTGCAATCCTGAGGGCAAAAATAATGACAACAAAACACAATGCCTTGCTCGTCGCCGGGCTGTTGGCCGGTTTGATCGGTGCAGGCTCGGCCTGGGCCCATGGCAACGTGGTTCCACAAGCGGTCGAAACCAAGGGCCTGACCTCCATCAAAGACGCCGGTGTGCCGGTCAACGAAGACGGCTGGGCGGCGGTGAACCCGTATCGCACCTCGCCAGAACATGACCGTGCCGTAGAGATCGGCTCGTCTGCCTATAACCAGAACTGCGCCGCTTGCCACGGCCTGGAAGCCAAGTCCGGCGGGATCGCCCCTGACCTGCGCATGCTGGATGTCGGCGAAGCCGGTGATGAGTGGTTCGTTGAACGTGTGCGCCACGGCGCCGTGCGCGACGGCCGCGTGTACATGCCGAAAATGGCCGACTACTTGAGCCAGGAAGCCCTGTGGGCGGTGCGCACCTACCTGGACACCGTGCACGTCGAGGAGTAAGCCATGCGCCTGTTCGCTTATGTGCTCGGCCTGGCCCTGCTGTGTTGCCAGACGGCACAGGCGCAGGTGCGCAGCTATGACCAGATGATCGCCGCCGGCGAAATCAAAGTGGCGGTGTACAAGGACTTCGCGCCCTACAGCTTCCAGGACGGCGACACCCCACGGGGTGTGGACGTCGAACTGGCCCAGGCCCTGGCCAAAGCGATGGGGGTGCAGTTGACGCTGATCTGGGCGCCGGCCGGGGAAAAACTCGACGACGACCTGCGCGACTACATCTGGCGCGGCAGCCAGTTGCATAACCAGCAACTGGCCGACCTGATGATGCGCGCGCCCTACGACCGCAATTACGCGCAAAAGCGTAACGACCAGGGCGAACTGGAAAACGGCCACGTGGTGATGTTCGGGCCATACCAGAACGAACAATGGCAGGTGGCCTACGACCGCCGGCGCCTGGATAAAGTCGCCAGTGTCGCCGTGTTCGAGCAGCACCCGATCGGCGTCGAAGTCGACAGCGTGCCCTCGTTCTACCTGACCTCGGTGTTCAACGGCATGCTCGCCGCCAAGACCCATCACTACCCCGACGTGCCCCAGGCCTTTGCGGCGATGAAAGCCGGTGAAGTCGACGCGGTCATGGCCATGCGTGGCGAGATCGACTGGCAGGTGCATGAGGCCCACGACCCGCAACTGGCCCTGGCCGAGAACGCCTACCCGAACATGGGCAAACAGCGCTGGGAAATCGGCATGGCGGTGCACGAAAGCAATCGCCAGTTGGCCTACGCAGTGGAGGAGGCGCTGGAAGGCCTGATCCGCGACGGCGCGGTGCAAGGCATCTACAGCCATTACGGCCTGCAATACGAAGTGCCCGAGATGTACCAATAGGAGCAGGCGATGATCTGGCGACTGAACGTGCGACTGAGCTGCGTGTTGGCCTGCCTGTTGCCGTGGGCGGCGCATGCCGCGGACGTCGACCCCGGCAAGGACCCGGTGCCCTCGGTGATGTGGGCCTTCTACCACAAGCAGTTGCTGGCCGACGCGCCGTTCGTGTTCGACGAGCGGGTCAAGCTGCTGGCGCCGCCGTTCGCCGAAGATGCGCGCCAGGTGCCGCTGGAAATCGACGCCCGGGCGTTCAACGGCCATGTGGTGAAAATCCTCGCCTGGGCCGAACTCAACCCCTTGCCGAAAATCGTCGACTTCCAACCCAAGGCCGGGGTGCTGCCGTGGCTGTCGCTGCGTATCCGCATCGAACAGGCCACGCCGTTGCGCGCGGCGGTGCTCACCGATGACGGCCTGTGGCACGTCGGTTCGACCCTGATCGACGCAGCCGGCGGCGGCTGCACCGCGCCCAGCGTGGTGCGTACCCAGCCCGGCTGGGAGGACCACATCGGCGAGGTGCTCGGCGGACGCTACCCGCGCGGCGAATTCAGCCGCGTGCGCGTGCAGGTGGCGCACCCGATGGACAACGGCATGGTCAACGGCATCCCCGAGTTCTACATCAACCATGCGCAACTGCGTGGCAGCGACGACCGAGTGCTGGCCGAGCTGGCGCTGTTCCCGGCGGTCAGCGAAAACCCCAACCTGGCCTTCGACATCGAAGCGCCAGGGCCGACCCGCCTGGTGCTGCGCGACAACAGCGGCAATGAATTCGACGCAGCCATTCCTGACCAGAAGGAGCGCGGCATGCGCTGGATTCTATTGCTGTGCCTGAGCCTGAGCCTGCCGGCCCTGGCCGACCTCGACTACGCCCTCAAGCCGCGGCTGATCGCCGAGGACACCTGGCTGCTCGAAGGCAGCACCGACAACTTCGCCAAGGCCAATGGCGGCAACATCGTCAACACTGCGTTCATCGTCACTGACGCCGGCGTGGTAGTGATCGACACCGGGCCCTCGCGGCGCTACGGCGAAGCCATGCGTCAGGCCATCGCCCAGGTCACCCCCAAGCCGGTGATCCAGGTGCTGCTGACCCACCATCATCCCGACCATGCGCTGGGCAACCAGGCCTTCAAGGACGTGCCCATCGGCGCCCTGGCCGAGACCACGCGGCTGTTGCACGAACAGGGCGACGGCATGGCGGAAAACCTCTACCGCATGGTCGGCGACTGGATGCGCGGCACCGAGGTGGTGCTGCCGACCCAAGTGCTGGAGCCCGGCGTCATCAGTGTCGGTCGCCACGATTTGCGTCTGCTCGCGCTCACCGGTCACACCGGCGCCGACCTGGCGATCCTCGACCAGAGCACCGGCGTGCTGTTCACCGGCGACCTGGTGTTCTACCAGCGCGCCCTGACCACCCCCAACAGTCCGGGGCTGGCGGCGTGGCAGGCCGACCTCGACACCCTGCAAGCCTTGCCCTGGACCTTGATCGTGCCCGGCCACGGCCCGGTGGCCAGCGATGCACAGCCCTTCGCGCAGATGCGCGACTACCTCACCTGGCTCGACCACCTGCTGCGCGACGGCGCCGCCCACGGCAGCGACATGGCCGAGATGATCCGCAGCCCCATCCCCGAGCGCTTTGCCGCCATCAACCTGAGCCGCTATGAGCTGATCCGCAGCGTCAGCCATCTGTACCCGCGCTACGAGCGCGAGCAGATGCAACGGGTGGATTCGGCCCGCTGAGCGGTCGTACCCGCTACTAAGGAACTAGCAATCTCGATACTGCGGTCAATTGTGACAACTGCCCCTGCGCCCAAGAATCACCACCAGACCGGGAAAATTTCCCGGGTATAACAAAAAACCGCAGAGGTAGCCGTCATGACCCAACCCGCACGCCGCCAACCCTTCGCCTTGAGTGTGTTGCTCGGTGCCATCCTGTTATCCGGCCAGGCCATGGCCTCGGTCACCGATCAGGACATCCTCCAGGACCCGAAAAACCCCGGGCAGATCGTCACCAACGGCCTGGGCGTGCAGGGCCAGCGCTACAGCCCCCTCGACACCCTCAACGTGGACAACGTCAAGGACCTGCGCCCGGTCTGGGCCTTCTCCTTCGGTGGCGAGAAACAGCGCGGCCAACAGGCGCAGCCGATGATCAAGGACGGGGTGATGTACCTCACCGGTTCCTACTCGCGGGTGTTCGCGGTGGATGCGCGCACCGGCAAGAAACTCTGGCAGTACGATGCGCGCCTGCCCGATGACATCCGTCCGTGCTGCGACGTGATCAACCGTGGCGTGGCGCTGTACGGCGACCTGGTGTTCTTCGGCACCCTCGACGCCAAGCTGGTGGCCCTGAACAAAGACACCGGCAAAGTGGTGTGGAGCAAGCAAGTCGCCGACCACAAGGAAGGCTACTCGATCAGCGCCGCCCCCCTGGTCATCAATGGCAAGCTGATTACCGGCGTGGCTGGCGGTGAGTTCGGCGTGGTGGGCAAGATCCAGGCCTATGACCCAAAAAACGGCAACCTGCTGTGGAGCCGTCCGACCGTCGAAGGCCATATGGGCTACGTCTATAAAGACGGCAAGGCCGTGGAAAACGGTATTTCCGGCGGCGAGGCGGGCAAGACCTGGCCCGGCGACCTGTGGAAGACCGGCGGCGCGGCGCCGTGGCTGGGCGGCTACTACGACCCGGAAACCAACCTGTTGCTGTTCGGCACCGGCAACCCGGCGCCGTGGAACTCGCACCTGCGCCCCGGCGACAACCTGTATTCGTCCTCGCGCCTGGCGCTGAACCCGGATGACGGCACCATCAAGTGGCACTTCCAAAGCACGCCTCACGATGGCTGGGACTATGACGGCGTCAACGAGCTGATCTCCTTCAACTACACCGAAGGCGGCAAGGAAATCAAAGCGGCGGCCACCGCCGACCGTAACGGCTTCTTCTACGTGCTCGACCGCACCAACGGCAAGTTCATCCGTGGCTTCCCGTTTGTCGACAAGATCACCTGGGCCACCGGCCTGGATAAGGACGGTCGCCCGATCTACAACGAAGCCAGCCGCCCAGGCGCGCCGGGCAGCGAAACCAAAGGCACCTCGGTATTCGTCGCCCCGGCGTTCCTCGGCGCGAAAAACTGGATGCCGATGGCCTACAACCGTGACACCGGGCTGTTCTATGTGCCGTCCAACGAGTGGGGCATGGACATCTGGAACGAAGACATCGCCTACAAGAAAGGCGCGGCGTTCCTCGGTGCCGGCTTCACCATCAAGCCGCTCAACGAAGACTACATCGGCGTGCTGCGCGCCATCGATCCGAAGACCGGCAAGGAAGTCTGGCGCCACAAGAACTACGCGCCGCTGTGGGGCGGGGTGCTGACCACCAAGGGCAACCTGGTGTTCACCGGTACGCCGGAAGGTTTTCTGCAGGCGTTCAACGCCAAGACCGGCGAGAAGGTCTGGGAATTCCAGACCGGTTCCGGCGTGCTCGGCTCGCCTGTGACCTGGGAAATGGACGGCGAACAGTACGTGTCGGTGCTCTCCGGCTGGGGCGGCGCGGTGCCGTTGTGGGGCGGTGAAGTGGCCAAGCGCATCAAGGATTTCAACCAGGGCGGGATGCTCTGGACCTTCAAGCTGCCCAAAGAACTGGTCGCCAAACACTAAAACTACGACCAAATGACAAGACCCCCCCTGCCAACGGCGCATTCGCCCGGCAGCGGGGGCTCTTTACTATCGGGTCATCGCCTGTTGACCGACAGGCCCGGACCCAGACAGAGGCCTCAACATGATCTACGCACAACCTGGCACCCCTGGCGCCATCGTCAGCTTCAAGTCGCGCTACGGTAACTACATCGGCGGCGAATTCGTCGCGCCGCTCAGCGGTCAATACTTCACCAACACCTCGCCGGTGACCGGTGAACTGATCGCCGAATTCCCGCGCTCCAACGCCGCCGACATCGACGCCGCGCTTGACGCCGCCCACGCCGCCGCTGATGCCTGGGGCAAGACCTCGGCCCAGGACCGCTCCCTGGTGCTGCTGAAAATCGCTGATCGCATCGAGCAGAACCTCGAAGTGTTGGCTGTTGCCGAAACCTGGGACAACGGCAAGGCCGTGCGCGAAACCCTCAACGCCGACGTGCCGCTGGCCGCCGACCACTTCCGTTACTTCGCCGGCTGCATCCGCGCCCAGGAAGGCGGCGCCGCCGAAATCAACGAACTGACCGCCGCCTATCACTTCCACGAGCCGCTGGGCGTGGTCGGGCAGATCATTCCGTGGAACTTCCCACTGCTGATGGCCGCGTGGAAACTCGCCCCGGCCCTGGCCGCCGGTAACTGCATCGTGCTCAAACCGGCCGAGCAGACGCCGCTGTCGATCATGGTGTTCGCCGAGCTGATCAACGACCTGCTGCCACCGGGCGTGCTCAACATCGTCCAGGGCTTTGGCCGCGAAGCCGGCGAAGCGCTGGCCACCAGCAAGCGCATCGCCAAGATCGCCTTCACCGGCTCGACGCCCATCGGCGCGCACATCATGCATGCGGCCGCCGAGAACATCATTCCGTCCACCGTGGAACTGGGCGGCAAGTCGCCGAACATCTTCTTCGAAGACATCATGCAGGCTGAGCCACAGTTCATCGAAAAGGCCGCCGAAGGCCTGGTGCTGGCGTTCTTCAACCAGGGTGAAGTGTGCACCTGCCCGTCGCGGGCGCTGGTGCAGGAGTCGATCTACGACGACTTCATGAAAGTGGTGATGAAAAAGATCGTCAAGATCAAGCGCGGCAACCCGCTGGACACCGAAACCATGGTCGGCGCCCAGGCGTCCGAGCAGCAGTACGACAAGATCCTCTCCTACCTGAAGATCGCCCAGGAAGAGGGCGCCGAGCTGCTCACCGGCGGCGCGGCCGAACGCCTGGAGGGCGACCTGTCCACCGGTTACTACATCCAGCCGACCCTGCTCAAGGGCCACAACAAGATGCGCGTGTTCCAGGAAGAAATCTTCGGCCCGGTGGTGGGGATCACCACCTTCAAGGACGAAGCCGAAGCCCTGGCTATTGCCAACGACAGCGAATTCGGCCTCGGCGCCGGCCTGTGGACCCGCGACATCAACCGTGCCTACCGCATGGGCCGCGCGATCAAGGCCGGTCGCGTGTGGACCAACTGCTACCACCTGTACCCGGCGCACGCGGCGTTCGGCGGCTACAAGAAGTCGGGTGTGGGCCGTGAGAACCACAAGATGATGCTGGACCACTACCAACAGACCAAAAACCTGCTGGTGAGCTACGACATCAACCCACTGGGCTTCTTCTAACCCCGACTTGAAGCCACCCAATGTGGGAGGGAGCAAGCCCCCCTCCCACATTTTGATCGGCGTAAACTCGCTACCAACGCAGGCGCCGGTTCGTTCGAAAGTAGCATTCGCACCCCCATCCCCCCATGCATTAATGCCATTACCGGAATCTTCCGGCACAACAAGAGGAACGCCCCATGTGGACTAAACCCGCGTTTACCGACCTGCGTATCGGCTTCGAAGTGACCATGTACTTCGCCAGCCGCTGATTCACCCCCCGGCCAGCCTCGTGCTGGCCGGGGTCGTTTGGGGAATGACTCTTTGGTCTGATTGCATTCACGCGCGGATCGGTTAGTGTGGAGCGCATCTTCCAAAAATAATAAAAACAGGCTTTCCAATGAGCCCCAATCTGAGCCTCCTGCGTAAATTCGTCTCGCCTGAAATCATCTTTGGTGCCGGTTGCCGGCACAACGTCGGCAATTACGCCAAGACCTTCGGTGCGCGCAAGGTGCTGGTGGTCAGTGACCCCGGTGTGATCGCCGCCGGCTGGGTCGCCGACGTGGAAGCCAGCCTGCAGGCCATCGGCATCGACTACTGCCTGTACAGCGGCGTCTCGCCCAACCCCCGTGTCGAAGAAGTCATGCTCGGTGCCGAGGTGTACCGCGAGAACCATTGCGACGTGATCGTGGCCATCGGCGGCGGCAGCCCGATGGACTGCGGCAAGGCCATCGGCATTGTGGTCGCCCATGGGCGCAACATCCTCGACTTCGAAGGCGTGGACACCATTCGCGTGCCCAGCCCGCCGTTGATCCTGATCCCTACCACCGCCGGCACTTCGGCGGATGTCTCGCAGTTCGTGATCATTTCCAACCAGCAGGAGCGCATGAAGTTCTCCATCGTCAGCAAGGCGGTGGTGCCCGATGTGTCGCTGATCGACCCGGAAACCACGGCGAGCATGGACCCGTTCCTGTCCGCCTGCACCGGCATCGATGCGCTGGTGCATGCTATCGAGGCGTTCGTTTCCACCGGCCACGGCCCGCTGACCGACCCCCATGCGCTGGAGGCCATGCGCCTGATCAACGGCAACCTGGTGCAGATGATCGCCAACCCGGCGGACATCGCCCTGCGCGAGAAGATCATGCTCGGCAGCATGCAGGCCGGGCTGGCGTTCTCCAACGCGATCCTCGGCGCGGTGCATGCCATGTCCCACAGCCTCGGCGGCTTTCTCGACCTGCCCCATGGGCTGTGCAACGCGGTGCTGGTCGAGCACGTGGTGGCGTTCAACTACAACTCGGCGCCGGAGCGTTTCAAGGTCATCGCCGAGACGTTCGGCATCGACTGCCGGGGCCTCAACCATCGGCAGATTCGCGGGCGCCTGGTGGAGCATCTGATCGCCCTCAAACACGCGATCGGCTTCCACGAAACCCTCGGTTTGCACGGGGTGCGCGTCGCGGATATCCCGTTCCTGTCCCAGCATGCGATGCACGACCCGTGCATCCTCACCAACCCGCGTGAGTCGAGCCAGCGTGATGTCGAGGTCGTCTATGGCGAAGCGCTCTGACGACCAGCAGCGTGCCCTGGCCGGGTTGCTGGGGTTGGGTGACCAGTCGGCGCGCAAGAGCCATTACCCGGAACTGGCCGCGCGTCTGGACGAGCTGGAGGCCGAGCGCAACCGCTACATCCGCCTGAACGATGAGCTGGAACAGCGCGTCGCGGCGCGCACCGACGAGTTGCTCGAAGCCAACCGCAACCTGCAACAGCAGATCGCCCAGCGCGAAAGGGTCGAAAAGGACCTGCGCGACGCCCGCGACGCCGCCGAAGCCGCCAACCGCAGCAAGGACAAGTACCTGGCCGCCGCCAGCCATGACCTGCTGCAACCGCTCAATGCGGCGCGCTTGCTGATCTCGACCCTGCGCGAGCGCAACTTGCCCAGCGTCGAGCAGGTGCTGGTGGAGCGCACCCACCAGGCCCTGGAAGGCGCCGAAGATTTGCTCACCGACCTGCTGGATATCTCGCGACTGGATCAGGCAGCGGTCAAGCCGGATGTGGCGCTGTATCGCCTGGACGAGCTGTTTGCGCCGCTGGTCTCCGAATTCCAATCGGTGGCCCTGGCCGCCGGGCTCAACCTGCGTGCCCACACCGGCCATTACGCGATCCGCACCGACCTGCGCCTGGTGACGCGCATCCTGCGCAACTTCCTCAGCAACGCCTGCCGCTACACCGACGACGGCTGCATCCTGCTCGGCGCTCGCCGTCGCGGCGATCGCCTGCGCCTGGAAGTATGGGACACCGGGCGCGGCATCGCGGCCGACCGGCTCGATGCGATCTTCCTCGAATTCAACCAGTTGGATGTGGGCCGCGCCTCGGACCGCAAGGGTGTGGGCCTGGGCCTGGCGATTGTCGAGCGCATCGCCGAGATCCTCGGCTACCCGGTGGCGGTGCGTTCGTGGCCGGGGCGCGGCTCGATGTTCAGCATCGAGGTGCCCATCAGCGAAGAGATGCCGTTGGCCATCAGCCAGTTGCCGGCGCAAGCGACCACGGGCAATCCGTTGCCGGGGCGGCGCCTGCTGGTGATCGACAACGAGGTGAGCATCCTCGAAAGCATGCATGCGCTGCTCGAACAGTGGGGCTGCGAGGTGATCACCGCCACCGATCAGGCCGGGGCCATGCTGGCGTTGCAGGGCAGGGCGCCGGAATTGATCCTCGCCGACTATCACCTCGACCACGGGGTAGTGGGCTGTGCGGTGGTCAAGCACCTGCGCGAGCATTTCGAACAGTCGATCCCGGCGGTGATCATCACCGCCGACCGCACCGACCAATGCCGCCGTGCGCTGCGGCGGCTGGAAGCACCGATGTTGAACAAACCGGTCAAACCCGGGAAGTTGCGGGCGGTGTTGAGCCAGTTGTTGGGATAAGGTGTGAGTGGTCACGCTTTCACGGTGCTTTTTAAGTAAGTTAATACATCAAAAAACCCCAGGAGCTCGGACTTTCCTTATGTCGGTTGTTTAAGACGGCGCGCTAATGTTTTTCCTGCCATTCGGCAGGGTTATATGGCGCGTCCAATAAGGAAGGTCGATGCAGTTGCTAACAGTAAATAGTGAGGCCTGTTCAAGTGCGAACGCCGTTCGTAAGAAATTAATTGTCGGCCTTGCGAGTACGCAAGAAGAAATACGAGCGTTGCAGCGCCTGCGTTATAACGTCTTTATTGAGACGTTCCCTTTTTCTACATTAGCGAATGCTGACGGTATCCATGTCGATGAGTTTGATGAGTGCTGCGATCATTTGATTGTTCAGGACACTGAAACATCCTGCGTGGTCGGTACCTATCGCATGATGAGTCCAGCAGCGGCACTCCGTGTCGGTGGTTATTACTCCGAGCGGGAGTTTGACCTGGGGCGGTTGAATCCTTTACGCGCTCAACTCGTTGAAGCGGGGCATGCCTGTGTGCATCCGGATTACCGCAGTGGTGGCGTGCTTGCACTGTTGTGGTCCGGTATAGCGGCGTATATGCAGCGTGAGCGCGGTGGTTATTTGATCGGTTGCGCCAGTGTCAGTCTGTCTGACGGTGGCGATAACGCGCAGGCTTTGTACCGGGCATTCACAGCGGAACATTTTGCACCGTCCGACTATCAGGTGACGCCCCATACACCCTTTCCCATCCAGGCGCATGGCGCCGGGCACGCGCCCAACATGCCGCCCCTGTTGAAAGGTTACTTGCGCAGCGGAGCGTGGGTGTGCGGCATGCCTGCGCTGGATGCCGAATTCAATGTGGCGGATTTTTTCATGTTGTTGCCGTTGTCCAGGCTGGGCCGTCGTTATTCACGTCATTACTTTAAACCCGCGGGGCGCAATGAAAGTTGAAGTGATCGGGTTCGGTAGTGCCGTGTTTATTGTCATTAATGTATGAGGGTTCAATGAGTATGCTTTTGCAGGAAGAAAGAAATTGCGCTTTTGTCTTGATGCCAGAAATGGTTGCCTTTCTTGAGTCCGCCTCACTGCTTGAACTTGAGCAGGGAGAATCTCAATTATTGGCTCGTCAGTTTCGAGCGTTCGGCCAGCCGGGTCTTACCGTCACAAAGGCACTGGGCGGCGGGGGCGCCAGCGCGGTCGAGATGGCGCAATTACAGACTTGGGTGGGGGCTCATTGCCCTTCGCTGGCGATGATGATGACCATGCATCACCACACTGTCGCGGGGATGATGGCGGGCATGCAGTTCTTCCCTGATATTCAAGGGTTGTTAACTACCGTTGCGCGGGAAAAGCTCCTGGTCGCATCAGGCTTTTCCGAGGGGCGTACGCAGACGCCTATCCTGGAATCGAGAATGGCGGTGAAAAAACACGCTGAAGGCTATGTCGTCAATGGCAGCAAGAAGCCGTGCACGATGACGCATCACTTTGACGCGATTACGTTTGGCGTCAATTACGTTGACCCTGAGGGTCGCTCCCATGTCGGCATCGGTATGGGCTTTGCGGACGACCCGGGCATCGAGCGTAAAACGTTCTGGTCTGTCCCGTATTTGCAGGCCGCCGACAGCCATGAAGTGGTGTTCAACAATCTGTTTGTCCCCGAAGCCATGATGTGTTTCAGCACCGCCGTGGATGATCAGTTGGAGGACGCTCAACACGGAATGGGCAACAACCTGTGCGCGATCTGGTTTCAGTTGTTGGCTTCTGCGTCTTACCTGGGAATGGCATCGGCGCTGGCTACGCGGGCACTGTCGGGTCATAAAGGGTCACAGGATGATCGCGCCATGCTGCTCATCGATTTGCAGGGCGCGACCATGGCCTTGCGCGGCCTGGCGGCCTCAATCGATGAGCAGCGGTTTTCACATGCTGATCTGGCGCGTGCACAGGCAACACGGTTCTGCGTACAGGAAGCGGTGAATCGCATCGCCAGTCGATCCTTCGACATCTTGGGAGGCATGACCTTCATGTCCTCTGAGGAAGTGGCCTATCTGCTGGTTGTCACTCGGTTGTTGGCATTTCATCCGACATCCAGGCTGGCCAGTACTGCCTTCTTGTGTGAGCAGCTCAGCTAGCACACCTGCTGGCCGGGGAGTCGCAGACGCGGCGAACCTGGCCAATCAGCCTCCTCACTTGATACCTGTCAACATCCACCGCGACCCTTTGCCTCATGCTCCTGGTCATAATGTCCTGGCCGATGGAGAACGCCATGAGCGCCCCCGCAACAACCGCAACATCCTTCAAGTTGCCCTTGGGCCTGGTCGTCGCCGTGCTGGTGATGGCCGGCGTGCTGCTGTTGCCGCTGCCGGCCGACTTGCCGGTGGCCGGGCATCGCATGCTGGCGATCCTCGCGTTTGCGGTGGTGGTATGGATCACCGAAGCGGTGTCCTATGAAGCCAGCGCGATCATGATCACCTCGCTCATGGCGTTTTTGCTCGGCACCGCGCCGTCGCTGCAAGACCCCACGCACCTGATCGGCACCAGCCCGGCGATCAGCATGGCGTTGACCGGCTTCTCCAACCCCGCGCTGGCCCTGGTGGCGGGCGCGTTGTTCATCGCCGCCGCCATGACCCACACCGGCCTCGACCGGCGCATCGCCCTGGTCACCCTGACGCGGGTCGGCACCAGCACCCGCGGCATTCTGCTGGGGGCGATCGCGGTGACCATCCTGCTCAGCCTGGTGGTCCCCAGCGCCACGGCGCGCAGCGCCTGTGTGGTGCCGATCATGATGGGCGTGGTCGCCGCGTTTGGCGTCGACAAGCGCTCGAACATCGCCGCTGGCCTGATGATCGTCGTGGCCCAGGGCACCAGCATCTGGAACGTCGGCATCCAGACCGCCGCCGCGCAGAACCTGCTGACCGTGGGGTTCATGGACAAGATGCTCGGCCAGCGCGTGTCGTGGATCGACTGGTTGATCGCCGGCGCGCCGTGGGCGCTGATCATGTCGGCGGTGCTGCTGTTCCTGGTGATCAAGCTGCTGCCGCCGGAAAGCGACAGCATCCCCGGTGGCAAAGAAGCCGTGGCCCAATCCCTGGTGGACATCGGCCCAATGACCGGCCCGCAGAAACGCCTGCTCGCAGTGTCGTTGCTGTTGCTGCTGGCCTGGGCCACCGAAGGGCGCCTGCACAACTTCGACACCACCTCGACCACCTACGCCGGGTTGGTGTTCCTGCTGCTGCCGGGGATCGGCGTGATGACCTGGAAGGATGTGCAGTCGCGGATTCCGTGGGGCACGGTGATTGTGTTCGGCGTCGGCATCAGCCTCGGCACGGCATTACTGACCACCCAGGCCGGCCAATGGCTGGGCTCCCAGGTAGTGGCGCACACCGGGCTGGATCAGGTCGGGCCGTTGGGGGTGTTTGCGATCCTCGGGGCGTTTTTGATCGTGATCCACCTCGGGTTCGCCAGCGCCACGGCGTTGACCTCGGCGTTGCTGCCGATCCTGATCGCGGTGTTGCAAACCTTGCCGGGCGAGTTCAACCGGTTGGGGGTGACGATGCTGTTGGGGTTTGTGGTGAGTTACGGGTTTATCCTGCCGATCAATGCGCCGCAGAACATGGTGTGCCTGGGGACCGGCACCTTTACCGCGCGGCAGTTCGCCAAGGTGGGGATCCTGGTGACGCTGATTGGCTACCTGCTGATGCTGGTGTTTGCCGCGACGTATTGGAGCTGGCTCGGCTGGATCTGACTGGTATGTGGTCTCCCTGACAAAAGAGATCCGATGTGGGGGCTTGCTCCAGATAACGGTATGTCAGTCAAAAGTGATGTGGCTGGCCCACCGCCATCGGGAGCAAGCCCCCTCCCACATTGGATTGGGTTTACAGCCCAGGACCTGGGCAGGTGCTACATGAAGTGCCGGGTATTGAAGATGCTGCTGCTCAAACACTTCTAACGCATAATCGCATCAAAACTGTGGGAGCAAGCCCCACATTGGATTGGGTTTACAGCCAAGGACCTGGGCAGGTGCTACATGAAGTGCCGGGTATTGAAGATGCTGCTGCTCAAACACTTCTAACGCATAACCGCATCAAAACTGTGGGAGCAAGCCCCACATTGGATTGGGTTTACAGCCCAGGATCTGGGCAGGTGCTGCATGAAGTGCCGGGTATTGAAGATGCTCCTGCTCAAACACTTCTAAAGCACAACTGCATCAAAACTGTGGGAGCAAGCCCCACATTGGATTGGGTTTACAGCCCAGGACCTGGGCAGGTGCTGCATGAAGTGCCGGGTATTGAAGATGCTCCTGCTCAAACACTTCTAAAGCACAACCGCATCAAAACTGTGGGAGCAAGCCCCACATTGGATTGGGTTTACAGCCCAGGACCTGGGCAGGTGCTGCATGAAGTGCCGGGTATTGAAGATGCTGCTGCTCAAACACTTCTAACGCATAACCGCATCAAAACTGTGGGAGCAAGCCCCACATTGGATTGGGTTTACAGCCCAGGACCTGGGCAGGTGCTGCATGAAGTGCCGGGTATTGAAGATGCTCCTGCTCAAACACTTCTAACGCACAACCGCATCAAAACTGTGGGAGCAGCCCCACATTGGATTGGGTTTACAGCCCAGGACCTGGGCAGGTGCTGCATGAAGTGCCGGGTATTGAAGATGCTGCTGCTCAAACACTTCTAACGCACAACCGCATCAAAACTGTGGGAGCAGCCCCACATTGGATTGGGTTTACAGCCCAGGACCTGGGCAGGTGCTGCATGAAGTGCCAGGTATTGAAGATGCTCCTGCTCAAACACTTCTAACGCATAACCGCATCAAAACTGTGGGAGCAAGCCCCACATTGGATTGGGTTTACAGCCCAGGATCTGGGCAGGTGCTGCATGAAGTGCCGGGTATTGAAGATGCTGCTGCTCAAACACTTCTAACGCATAACCGCATCAAAACTGTGGGAGCAAGCCCCCTCCCACATTGGATTGGGTTTACAGCCCAGGATCTGGGCAGGTGCTGCATGAAGTGCCGGGTATTGAAGATGCTGCTGCTCAAACACTTCTAACGCATAACCGCATCAAAACTGTGGGAGCAAGCCCCCTCCCACATTGGATTGGGTTTACAGCCCAGGATCTGGGCAGGTGCTGCATGAAGTGCCGGGTATTGAAGATGCTCCTGCTCAAACACTTCTAAAGCACAACCGCATCAAAACTGTGGGAGCAAGCCCCCTCCCACATTGGATTGGGTTTACAGCCCAGGATCTGGGCAGGTGCTACATGAAGTGCCGGGTATTGAAGATGCTGCTGCTCAAACACTTCTAAAGCACAACCGCATCAAAACTGTGGGAGGGGGCTTGCTCCCGATGGCGGTGGATCAGTTACGAATGCTGTGACTGACACTCCGCCATCGGGAGCAAGCCCCTCCCACATGTGGCCAGGGATCAATTGTGGCCTCGACATGGCAAGATGAACGCCTCTCAGGTTTACTAACGCCTGAGTAACGGAACCGCCGACCTTGCGTGTCGGTTCATCAAGGTCACTGAATGGACAAATACACCCCCCGCACCTGGCAGCCTCACGAGCGCCCGGCGCTTCCGGGTTCGCCGTCGACGCCGCTGCATCCCACCCACAAACGCTGGCTCTTCGCCCTGGTCGGTGTGCTCGTCGCGATCACCGGCGGCCTGGGCAATTCGCTGGTGATCGCCAACCTGCAATACCTGCAAGGCGTCCTCGGCGCGACCACGGCGGAAATGGCCTGGCTGCCCGCCGCCTATGTGATGACCAACGTCTGCATGAACCTGCTGCTGGTCAAGTTCCGCCAACAGTTCGGCCTGCGGGCGTTTACCGAGGTGTTCCTGGTGCTGTATGCGCTGGTGACCTTCGGCCACTTGTTCGTCAACGACCTCAATTCGGCCATTGCCGTGCGGGCCGCTCACGGCATGGTCGGTGCGGCGCTCAGTTCCCTGGGTTTGTACTACATGATCCAGGCGTTCCCCGCCAAGTGGCGCTTGAAGGCGCTGGTACTGGGCCTGGGCACCGCGCAGCTGGCCTTGCCGCTGGCGCGGCTGTTCTCCGAAGACCTGCTGCAAATCGCCGAATGGCGCGGCTTGTACCTGTTTGAATTGGGCTTGGCGCTGATCTGCCTGGGTTGTGTGTTCCTGCTCAAGCTACCGCCGGGCGACCGCTTCAAGACCTTTGAAGCACTCGACTTCCTCACCTTCGCTATCCTCTCCAGCGGCGTGGCGCTGCTCTGCGCGGTGCTGTCGTTGGGGCGTATCGACTGGTGGCTGGAAGCACCGTGGATCGGCGTGGCGTCGGCCTGTTCCCTGGTACTGATCATGACTGGCCTGGCCATCGAGCATAACCGCGCCAACCCGCTGCTGATGACCCGTTGGCTGGGCAGCGGCGCCATGATTCGCCTGGCGCTGGCGGTGATCCTGATTCGCATGGTGCTGTCGGAGCAGTCCACCGGCGCGGTGGGGTTCATGCAGATGCTGAACATGAGCTACGAGCAGATGCACACGTTGTATGTGGTAATGCTGGCGGGGGCGCTCGCCGGATTGGCGGTCAGTGCGTTGACGATCAACCCGGCGCACCTGCTGATGCCGCTGGTCATCTCCCTGGCGCTGATGGCCGTGGGCTCGGTGATGGACAGTTTTTCCAGCAACCTGACCCGCCCGCAGAACCTGTACATCAGCCAGTTCCTGCTGGGGTTTGGCGGCACGTTTTTCCTTGGGCCGACCATGGTGCTGGGCACCAAAAACGTGCTGACCAACCCGCGCAACCTGGTGAGTTTTTCGGTGATGTTCGGCATCTGCCAGAACCTCGGCGGCCTGATCGGCGCGGCGTTGCTCGGCACCTTCCAGGTGATGCGCGAAAAGTTTCACTCGAGCATGATCGTCGAACACCTGACCTTGCTCGACCCGCGTGTGGCCGCGCGAGTGCAAAGCGGCGGCTCGGCCTATGGCGGCATCGTCGCCGACCCCGATCTGCGCAACCTCATGGGCATTCGCAGTCTCGCCACGGCGGCGACCCGCGAGGCGAATGTCATGGCCTATAACGATGTGTTCATGCTGATCGCGATCATCGCGATGCTGACCATGCTCTGGATCTTTACCCGCAGTCTGTGGCTGATCAGCACCACCAAGCCGGCAGCCACTTCCGTTCAACCCAGCGGCACTTCTCAATGACCGAACCAACGACCACCTCGACCACCACCAACGCGATCGCCGCCACCCCGGAAGGCGCCCTGCCGCCGGGGGCGACGGTCACCGAACCGCGCTCCCTGGGGGTGCGCATCCTCTCGTCCCTGGGCTTTGCCGCGATTGCCATCGTCGGCGTGTCGATCGTGCTGTATGCCTGGCAATTGCCGCCGTTCAGCAGCGCGGTGGAAACCACCGAGAACGCCCTGGTGCGCGGCCAGGTGACGGTCATCGGCCCGCAGCTCAGCGGCTATGTGTTCGAGGTGCCGGTGCAGGACTTCCAGTACGTCAAGACCGGCGACCTGCTGGTGCGCCTGGATGACCGCATCTACAAGCAGCATCTGGATCAGGCTCTGGCGCAACTGGCGGTACAGAAGGCCGCGCTGGCCAATGTGGTACAGCAACGCAACAGCGCCGAAGCGACGATCAAACTGCGCCAGGCCGCCGTGGTGGACAGCCAGGCCCAGGCGCGCAAAAGCACCGCCGACCTGCGCCGCAATGAAGAACTGATCAGCGACGGTTCGGTGTCCCGGCGCGAGCTGGACGTGACCCGCGCCGCCAATGCCCAGACCATCGCTGCCGTGGCCCAGGCCCAGGCCAGTCTGGACATCGCGCGGCAGGACCTGCAGACGGTGATCGTCAATCGCGGTTCCCTGGAAGCGGCGGTGGCCAGTACCGAGGCCGCGGTGGAACTGGCCCGCATCGACCTGTCCAACACCCGCATCACCGCGCCGCGCGACGGCCAGTTGGGGCAAATCGGCGTGCGCCTGGGCGCCTACGTCAACTCCGGTGCGCAGTTGATGGCGTTGGTGCCGAAGCAACTGTGGGTGATCGCCAATATGAAAGAAACCCAGATGGACAACGTGCAGGTGGGGCAACCGGTGACGTTCACCGTGGACGCGCTCAACCACCGCAGATTTCGCGGCACGGTCGAGCATATTTCCCCGGCGACCGGCTCGGAGTTCAGCCTGTTGCAGGCGGACAACGCCACCGGCAACTTCGTGAAGATCGCCCAGCGCGTGCCGGTGCGGATCACGGTTGAGCCGGATCAGATCGACAGCGAACGCTTGCGGCCGGGGTTGTCGGTGGTCGTCAGCATCGACACCGCCGGGCGCCTGAAAAACTCCCCACCCTGAGCCGGCTCCTACAGGGGGGGGTATTTCAGGGTGAAGTCGAGGTGGGTGGACTGGTGTCGTTCCAGCAGTTTCAGGCCCGGCCTGCCCGGTCGGCAACTTGGCCCCATCGCTCAGCCACACCTGCGAAGCCTGCTGCCAGGCCGAGCCGTGAATCGGCAGCGGGTCGGTGAGGCTGTTGGGCGCGAGGGCCAGCCAGCCGTCGGGGCGAGGGTGAGGCGGGTCAGGGGGGCTTGCAGCTCAATCAGCATCACAGCACCAACCCTGGCAGCCACAGCGACAAGGCCGGAATGTACGTCACCGCCATCAGCACCAGGAACAGCACCGCATAGAACGGCAGCAACGCCTTCACGGTTTTCTCGATGCTCACCTTGCCCACCGCCGCGCCCACGAACAGCACCGCGCCCACCGGCGGGGTGATCAAACCGATGCCCAGGTTAACCAGCATGATCATGCCGAAGTGCACCGGGTCGACGCCGATACCCAGCACCACCGGCAGCAGGATCGGCGTGAGGATCAGAATCAGCGGCGCCATGTCCATCACCGTGCCGAGCAACAGCAGCATGGCGTTGATGCACATCAGGATCACGTAGCGGTTGTCCGACAGGGTCAGGAACAGCGTGGTGATCTTCGCCGGGATCTGCATCAGCGTCATGATGTAGCCGAAGCTGGCGGCGAAGGCGATCAGGATCATCACGATGGAAATCGTGCGCACCGTGCGGTGCATCAGCTTGGGCAGCTCGCTCCATGTGTAGTCGCGGTAGATGAACATGGTCACGAAGAACGCCCACAGCACGGCAATCGCGGCGGACTCGGTGGCGGTGAAAATGCCCGAGAGGATGCCGCCGAGGATGATCACCATGGCCATCAGGCCCCACAGCGCGTCGGCGCAGATTTTCAGCGCTTGCTTGAGCGGGATGACTTCGCCCTTGGGGTAGTCGCGCTTCTTCGCGAAGATCAGGCACAGCACCATCAGGCACGCGCTCATCAGCAGGCCCGGAACCACGCCGGCCATGAACAGCGAGGCGATGGACACCGTGCCGCCAGCCGCCAGGGAATAGAGCACCGAGTTGTGGCTGGGCGGGGTCAGCAGGGCCTGCACCGAGCCGCTGATGGTCACCGCCGTGGCGAACTCGCGCGGGTAGCCACGGCGTTCCATTTCCGGGATCAGCACCGAACCCACCGACGCCGTGTCGGCCACCGACGAGCCGGAGATCGCGCCGAAAAACGTCGAGGCCATGATGTTCACCAGCGACAAGCCGCCGCGCACAAAGCCCACCAGCACCCCGGCAAACGCCACCAGGCGCCGCGACATGCCGCCCTCGGCCATGATCGCGCCGGCCAGCACGAAGAACGGAATCGCCATCAGCGAAAACTTGTTCACCCCGCCGGCCACCTGAATCATCAGGGCCTGGAACGGAATGTCGATCCACCACGCGCCTATCAGCGCCGACATCCCCAGGGCATAGGCCACCGGCATGCCGATCAGGATCAAGGCGATAAAACTGCCCAACAGTATCAATGCGTCCATATCAGGCAGCCCCTTCGCTTTCTTCAACCAAATCGAAGCGCACCACGCGCCGGTGGCTCTGGTCGCCCAGCAGGAGTTTTTCCACCACGAACACCAGGGTCAGCAGCCCGCCGATGGGGATAGGCATATAGGTGATGCCCACGCGCAGGGTGGGGATCGCACTCATGAACTGGTTCCAGGTGGACAGGCACAACTTGGTGCCCCAGATCGCCATGAACAGGCAGATGGTGCCCATCAGCAGTTGCGAGAGGATGCCGACGGCCTGGCGTTGGCGCGGCGGCAGGCGGTCGGTGACCATGGCCACCGACATGTGCGCGCCGGCGCGGTAACTGGCGGCGGCGCCGATAAAAGTGAACACCAGCATCAGCAGGATGGCGGTGGGCTCCGGCCAGCTTGCGCCGGTGCCGAGGATGTAGCGGGCGAAGATGCCCCAGGGAATGATCAGCGCGACCCCGAGGACCGAGAGGCCGGCGACCCAGATGCAGGTCATGTACAGGCGGTCGTTGATGCGCAGCAGTAGATTCTTCATGGCGTTCACCGTAACCGGGCGCGTCGAGGCCGACCGCGCCGGGCCTTGCTAGGGAAGGAGGGCGTTACTGCACGGCGTCGATGCGCGCGATGATGTCGGCGTAAGGCGCGCCGTACTTGGCGCGAACCGCGGCGGTGGCGTCATAGAAGGGCTTTTTGTCGACGCTGATGAACTCCACGCCGGCGGCCTTGAGCTTGGCTTCGCTGCTGGTGGACTTGGCGTCCCACAGCACGCGTTCATCGGCCTGGGCGGCCTTGGCGGCGTTTTTCACCATGACCTGTTGCGCCGGGGTGAGCTTGTTCCAGGTGATCTTCGACATCACGATGGGCTCGGGCAGGATCAGGTGTTCGGTGAGGGTGTAGTACTTGGCGTTCTGGAAGTGGTTGTGTTCGAGCAAGGTCGGCGGGTTGTTTTCCGCGCCGTCGATGACCCCGGTCTGCAAGGCGCTGAAGATCTCGCCGGTGTCCATGGCGATGCCGTTGGCGCCCATGGCGTTGAAGGCGTCGATGAACAGCGGGTTGCCCTGCACGCGAATCTTCATGCCCTTGAGGTCGGCGAGGCTGCGCACCGGTTTCTTGGTGTAGAGGTTGCGCGTGCCGCCGTCCATCCAGGCCAGGGCCACCAGGCCGAATTCGGAGTCGGTGATCTTGGCGAGGATCTCGTCGCCGATCTCGCCGTCGATGACCATGCGCATGTGCGCCTGGTCGCGGAACACGAACGGCAGGTTGAACACGTTCACGTCCGGCACCACGGGCCCGACGATGCCGAGGCTGACGCGGGTCATCTGCACCGCGCCGACCTGGGCCTGTTCGACCACTTCTTTTTCGGAACCCAGCACACCGCCGGGGAAGTACTTGAAGGTCAGTTCGCCGTTGCTCGCTTGGGTCAGGGCCTTGCCCATGTTTTCTTCGGCGACGACGGTGGGGTAGCCGGCGGGGTGAACGTCGGCGAATTTGATTTCCAGCGCGTGGGCGGCGCTGCTGAGGGTGGCGACGAGGGGGAATACAGCAACGGCGAGCAAGGTGCGTTTGAAGTCCATGGGGTGTGTCTCCTGTCTTGTTATTTTTGTATTCAAGGCACAGCGATGCAGCTAGAGGATGAAGCAGGGTTCGGGCAGTCCCTGGACGCCGGGGTCGAGGGCGAACACGCCGCCGGACAGTGACTGTTCGCTCTGATCGTCACGGATCGAGGTGACGAACAGGGTGTCCAGGCGACTGCCGCCGAAGGCGCACATGGTGGGTTTTTTCACCGGCACGCGCAGGGAGCGGTCCAGGCGACCTTCGGGGGTGAAGCGGTGGATCAGGCCGGCGTCGTTGGCGCAGATCCAATAGCAGCCGTCGACATCCACCGCCGCGCCATCGGGGCGACCGGGGTACTGGTGCATGTCGACGAACACCCGGCGATTGGACGGCAAGCCGGTGTCGGTGTCGTAGTCGAAGGCCCAGATTTGCTGGACCTGCGGGTGCGAATCCGAGGCGTACATCGTGCGGCCATCGGGGCTGAAGGCCAGGCCGTTGAGGGTGATAAACCCGTCCAACTGGGCATGGGGGGCACGGCCCGATGCATAGCGATAAAGAATGCCGGCGGCGGCGTTCGCGCCCATGTCCAGCACCATGCTGCCCGCCCAGAAGCGGCCCTGGCGATCGCAACGTCCGTCGTTCAGGCGCATGTCCGGGCGCGGGTGCTCGACGCTCGCCAGGGGCGTGGTGTCGAGGCTGCCATCGTTGTGTGGGGTGAGTTGGAAGAAGCCGGTTTCCAGGCCGGCGACCCAGTTGCCCGCATCGGTGCGGGCCATGCAGGCGAGCATCTGCGGGGCTTTCCAGGCGGCGATATGCCCGGTGGCGGCGTTCCAGCGTTGCAGGCCGCCGTTGGGAATATCCACCCAGTACAGGGCGTTTTCCTCGGGCACCCACACCGGGCATTCGCCCACGGCGTTGCGCGCATCGACAATCAAGTGTGCAGTCATGGCCACTCATTCCCTTGGGTTGGTCTGGCGTCAGTCACCGAACGGCCCCGCGACGCAGAACGCCCCGCCCTGATAGACCTTGGCCGGATCGTCGGCAGCCACCGGTGGCTGGGCCTCGACCTGGGCGCGGAACACTTCGGAGCTGTCCTTGGGGGCAAAGCCCAGGTGCGCGGCGTAGCGGTTGTCCCACCAGGTGTCGAGGTTGGC
The DNA here is from genome assembly GCF_046605395.1 of Pseudomonas sp. MPB23. Classification (NCBI taxonomy): domain Bacteria; kingdom Pseudomonadati; phylum Pseudomonadota; class Gammaproteobacteria; order Pseudomonadales; family Pseudomonadaceae; genus Pseudomonas; species Pseudomonas sp. MPB23. The sequence continues at coordinate 3,381,772 of NZ_CP176771.1, forward strand.
CGACATGCCGTAGACCACGGTGTGGCCGACGTTCGGCGTGTACAGCGCGCGTTCGAGCAGTTGGGTGAGGTCGTCGAAACTCAGCCAGGTGTGCATCATCCGACGGTTCTGCGGCTCGGGGAACGACGAGCCGATGCGGATGCTCACGGTCTCGATGCCATAGCGGTCGAAGTAGAAACTGGCCATGTCTTCGCCGTAGGACTTGGACAGGCCGTAGTAGCTGTCCGGGCGACGCAGGGAGTGGGCGTCGAGTTGTTCGCCCTGTTTGTAGAAACCGATGACATGGTTGGAACTGGCGAAAATCACGCGCTTGACCCCATGACGGCGGGCGGCCTCATAGAGATGGAACGTGCCGCTGATATTGGCCCCGAGCACTTCCTCGAACGAGCGCTCCACCGACACACCGCCAAAATGCAGGATGGCATCGACGCCTTCCACCAAGTGGTGCACGGCTTGTTTGTCGGCCAGGTCGCAGGGATGCACTTCTTCATGGGCGGCGGCGGGGGCCATGGCGGCGATATCCGACAGGCGCAGCACCTGGGCGTAAGGGCGCAGGCGTTCGCGCAGGACTTTGCCCAGGCCGCCAGCGGCACCGGTGAGGAGGAGGCGGTTGAAGGGCGCTGGGGTAGTGATGGTCATCTGGATTCCAGTTTTGTTGTAGGTTGTCGTATGACTGCATCGAAGTATTGTCAGGGCGTCTCCGCTTGTCAATGTGGGAGGAGGCTTGCTCCCACAATGGATGTGCACGGGTTTTAGATCTTTAAAGCAACGAAATCGGATAGCTGATGAAGATGCGGTTTTCGTCGAACTCGTTGTTGCTGAAATCCCGCCGCATGGTCGAGTTGCGCCATTTCACGTTGAGGTTCTTCAGCGCACCGCTCTGCACCGTGTAGGCCAGTTCCGATTCGCGGCCCCATTCCTTGCCGTCGGTGATCGCGCCGGTGTGCACGTTACTGCCGCTGATATAGCGGTTCATCATCGTCAGCCCAGGAACCCCGAGCACCACGAAGTTGAAGTCGTGGCGCACCTGCCAGGATTTTTCCCTGGCGTTGTCGTAGCTGGCGTTGTAGCTGTCGTTGGCCAGGGTACCGCCGCTGGTGCCGTTGACGCGCATCCACGCGCTGTCGCCGCTGAGTTTCTGCAGGCCCACGTAGAAGGTGTGGCCCTGGTATTTGGCCGAGAGCAGGGCGAACGCGGTTTTGTTGTCCAGGTCGCCGGCCAGGGCGCTGCCGTCTTCCTTGCCGTTGAAGAACCCGAGATTGGCGCCCAGGGTCCAGTCGCCCACCGGCTGGCTGTGGGTCAGGTTGACGTACTGTTGCTGGTAGATATCGCTCAGTTCGGCGTACCACAGGCCGACCTGGGTGCGTTTGTCGTTGAAGCTGTATTCACCGCCGCCGAAATTGAAGCGGTCCGAGGTGAACGCGGCTTTGCCGTTCATGAACATGTCTTCCATGCTCGCGTCGTTGCGCGGGCTGTTACCGCGAAACTGCCCGCCGTAGAGGGTCAGGCCGGCGATTTCGTTGGAAGTGACCTGGCCGCCGCGAAAGGTCTGGGGCAGGGAGCGGCCGTCGTCGGAGCGCAGGATCGGCAGCACCGGCATCCATTCGCCCACCTTCAATTCGGTCTTCGACAGCTTGGTCTTCAATGCCACACCGAGGCGGCCGAAGTTGTCGGCCGGGCGGCCGTCATCGTGGATCGGCAGCAGTTGGGTGCCGCCGGTGCCTTTGCCGCCGTCGAGCTTTTGCGAGTACAGCCCCAGCACGTCAATCCCGAAACCCAGCGTGCCTTGGGTGTAGCCGGACTTGGCGTCGAGGATGAAGCTCTGCGTCCACTCTTCGGCCTTGCCCTGGGCATTGGTCGGGTTGGTGAAATTGCGATTGAAGTAAGCATTGCGCAGGTTGAGCGTGGCCTTGGCGTCGTCGACGAACCCTTCGGCCTGGGTGGCCAGCGGCAGGGTGAGGGCCAGACTGCCGAGGCTGAGAAGGCTCAGGCGCGAGGAGGCATTGCGGGCGGATTGACTCACAGTGAAGCTCCCTTTTTTGTTGTTTTTATTGTTTGTTATACGTTGTCGTACAACATTGGAGCGGATATTTGCGAGGTTTTAGTCGCTTGTCAATCAGAAGTTATACGATGACTGGCCGTGAGCGGACGCTTCTACCAGGGGGTTAAGCGCTGAGCATGGGGGGCAGGGTGCCTAGCAGGGAGACGGCGGCTACTGCTGAAACACCTAGTAACCATTCCAGCATCACGCTGGCTTTCAGGCTGCTCAGATGTTGCTCGCAGCGATCCAGGCGTAGGCGGTTCAACAGGGCCAGGGCCAGCATGCCCAGCACCAGCATCACCTTGATCAACAGAATCAACGCAAACCCATTGAACAACGGCGTGGGCCACCACTGCCCGGTCAGCACGCGCACGTTGATCAACCCGGTCACCAGCAAGCCGGCGACCAGGGCATAACCCACGCCGCTGAAACGCCTGAGGATCGGTGTCAATGCAGGGCGATCCGACTGGCGCAGGATCAGCACCAGCAGCAACAAACCTCCCAGCCACGCGCCCACGCACAGCAGGTGCACCACCTGGTTGAGGATCAGCAATTGCCCGCTGAGCCCATCGAGCATGGCGCCATGGCCGACCGGCGCCAGGGTCGCCAGCAGCACGGTGATCAACGCCAGGCGCGGGGCCTTCCAGCCTGTCATCAGGACGACCACCAGCAACCCATTCACCAGCAGGTGCGAGGTCCACACCTGGCCGAAGAAGGTCTTGCCCAGCACCAACCCCATGGTCGACACGTCCCACGCCGCAGACCATGAGCCGGCCATGCTGGCGGTGATCAACACCAACCAGGCCAAGCCGGAACCCAGCCCCAGCCAGGCCAGTGCGCGGGTGATGCGCAGTAAGCGCCGGTCCAGCGCCGGCTGCGGTTCAGCGCCGAGCAGCCAGGGCCTGAACACACAGGCGCCGAACATCAGCAGCACGACGATGAAATGCAGGAAGCGGCACAGCACCAGCAGGGTTGTCATGGATTATCGGCCCGTCGCCAGGGGTTTACGGATCATCATGTTGCGATAGCCGCCAATGATTAGGGGCGGGCAGTGTACGAAGTTTCTTCTGTGCCTGTCGCCCCGATCTAGAGCGGTGGTAGTCTTTGGGCCATGTCTTTGTCAGGGAGCCCTTATGGGCAATCACAAGAGCGGAATTCGTCGAGTCAACGTGGAAAAAATCCTGCTGGCGGCGGAGAAAATTTTCGCCGAGAAGGGGTATGGCAGCACCGCCATGGCCGACATCGCCGAAGAAGTGCAACTGCCGCGCTCCAACCTGCATTACTACTTCACCACCAAGAGCGAGCTGTACAGCGCGGTGCTGTTCGACCTGCTGGAAGTGTGGAAGCAGGACGCCCTGAGCTTCGAGACCTTCGATGATCCACGGGTGGTGCTCAGCAGCTACATCCGCGCCAAGATGCAACGCTCGCGCACGCGGCCCTATGGCTCGAAAGTCTGGGCCAACGAAATCATCCACGGCGCGCCGACGCTCGGTGAGGCGCTGGATGAAAGCCTGTACGACTGGGCCAAGATGAAAGAAGCGAAAATTCGCCAGTGGGTGGAGGACAAACGCATCCTGCCGGTGGAGCCGTCGAGCCTGCTGTACATGATCTGGGCCTCGACCCAGCACTACGCCGACTTCGATCACCAGGTGAAGATCCTGAATGATCACCAGCCGTTGTCGGACATGCAGTTCGAGAGGGCGATTCAGACGGTGACCGGGGTGATTTTGCGCGGGATTGGCTTGGAGCCTTGAGGGGGGGCGGAGGGCGCCATCGGGAGCAAGCCCCCTCCCACAATGGCCTCATTCCAATTGGATAAATGCGGCCAAGTGTGGGAGGGGGCTTGCCCCCGATAGCGCTCTAAAGACCTACACCGCCTCCCGATACGGATTGCGCGGATCCTGGGTCCAGTTCAAAAACGGCTTGCCGGTGTCCACCGTCACCATCTCGATGCAATCGGCCACCGGGCAGGTGATCTGGCACAGGTTGCAGCCCACGCACTCATCGTCGATCACCTCGTATTTATGTGTGCCATCCGCCTGTTTCAAACTGGCAATCGCCTGGTGCGAGGTGTCTTCACAGGCAATATGGCAACGCCCACAGCCAATACAGGCGGCCTGGTCGATCTTGGCGATGACCTGGTAGTTGATGTCCAGGTACTTCCAATCCGTGGTATTGCCCACCGCGCGCCCGGAAAAATCCTGCAGGCTGGTGTAACCCTGACTGTCCATCCACCGCGACAGTCCGTCCTTCATCTCTTCGACGATGCGAAACCCGTGCAGCATCGCTGCCGTGCACACTTGCACCGCACCACAGCCGAGGGCGACGAATTCCGCCGCGTCGCGCCAGTTGCCGATGCCGCCGATGCCGCAGATCGGCAGGCCGTGGGTCTGCGGGTCGCGGGCGATTTCGGCGACCATGTTCAGCGCAATCGGCTTGACCGCCGAGCCGCAATAACCGCCATGGGTGCTTTGGGTGCCGACGGTCGGCAGGGCGACCATGCGCTCCAGGTCGACGCTGGTGATGGAGTTGATGGTGTTGATCAGCGACACCGCATCCGCCCCACCGCGATACGCCGCGCGCGCGGCCACGCGGATGTCGGTGATGTTCGGCGTGAGCTTGACGATCACCGGCAGCGAGCTGTACGTCTTGCACCAGCGCGTCACCTGTTCCACATACTCCGGCACCTGGCCGACCGCTGCGCCCATGCCGCGTTCGGGCATGCCGTGGGGGCAGCCGAAGTTCAGCTCGATACCGTCGCAGCCGGTGGCTTCCACCAGGGGCAGGATGTTTTTCCAGGATGCTTCAACGCACGGCACCATCAGCGACACGATCAGCGCGCGGTCGGGCCAGTCCTTTTTGACCTGGGTGATTTCCCGCAGGTTGATCTCCAGGGAACGGTCGGTGATCAGCTCGATATTGTTGATGCCCAGCACTTCGCGGTTGGCGCCGTAGTGCGCCGAGTAGCGTGACGACACGTTGACCGCCGCCGGGTCTTCACCCAGGGTTTTCCAGACCACGCCGCCCCAGCCGGCTTCAAAGGCGCGGACCACGTTGTAGGCCTTGTCGGTGGGCGGTGCGGAGGCCAGCCAGAACGGATTGGGGGCTTTGATACCGGCGAAGACAATCGAGAGATCGGCCATTACGCAGCCTCCACGTTGAGCATGAGTTGGGCGTGCATGGCTTCGGCGGCCAGCTTGCCGTGTTGCACCGCCTGGACGGTGAGGTCCTGGCCGAGACTGACGCAATCGCCGCCGGCATACACGCCGGGGATGCTGGTGCGCAGGTGTTCGTCGACGAAAATCCGCTCACCCACGCGTTGCAGTTGCTGAGCCAGCGGGTCGTGCAGTGCGGCGTTGTCGAAGCCTTGGCCGATGGCCTTGAAGATCGCATCGGCGGCCAGTTCGAAGGTTTCGCCGGTGGGGTGCAGACGGCCGTTGTGCATGCGCGTGCGCAGGAACCGCATGCCGCGCACATGGCCCTGGTCGTCGAGCAGGACCTCTTCGGGTTGGGCCCAGGTCAGCAGGCGTACCTGATTGGCCTTGGCGATGTCCTGCTCATGGCCGGTGGCGCCCATGTCGGCCAGCCCACGGCGGTAGACGAGGTTCACCTCGCGGGCGCCGAGGCGGGCCATTTGCACGGCCATGTCGATGGCGGTATTGCCGGCGCCGAGCACGATGCAGCGGTCGGCCAGCGGCAGTTGGGTGAGGTCGTCGGTCTGGCGCAGTTCGCGGATATAGTCGGTGGCGGCGAGCAGGCCGGGGGCGTCCTCGTGGGGCAGGCCCAGTTGCTTGCTGGCGGCCAGGCCAAGGCCGAGGAACACCGCATCGAAGTGCTGATGCAGTTCGCTGAGGCTGAGGTTGTCGCCCAGGCGCTGGCCGTGACGGATCTCGATGCCGCCGATCTGCAGCAGGAACTCGAGCTCCTTCTGTGCGAAGTCATCCACCAGCTTGTACTTGGCGATCCCGTATTCGTTCAGGCCGCCGGCTTTTTCCCGTGCTTCGAAGATCACCACGTCGTGGCCGTGCAGGGCGGCGCGATGGGCGCAAGCCAGGCCCGCAGGCCCGGCGCCGACCACCGCGATGCGTTTGCCGGTGGCGGCCGCGCGCTGGAACGGGTGTTCGCTGAAGTGCGCGTTGTCGATGGCGTAGCGTTGCAACAGGCCGATCAGCACCGGGGCGCATTCTTCGGCGTTGTTCCGCACACAGGCCTGCTGGCACAGGATCTCGGTGGGGCAGACGCGGGCGCAGCTACCGCCGAGGATGTTGGCCGAGAGAATTTTTTGCGCGGCGCCTTGCACGTTGTCGGTGTGGATATTGCGGATGAACGACGGGATGTCGATTTCGCTGGGGCACGCATTCACGCACGGCGCGTCGTAGCAATACAGGCAGCGCGAGGCTTCCAATTGGGCCTGGCGCGCGTTGAGGGGCGGCGCCAGGTCGGTGAAATGGCTGGCGAGGGTCGGCCCATCTTCATGGGGATGGGGGAGGTGGGTCAGGGTCTGGATCACGGTGTTGGCCTCACGATGTTTTTTCGGATTGCCTCTGGCGGGCATTTTTTGTTGCCTGTGCTGGCCTTATCGGGGGCAAGCCCCCTCCCACACTTGAATGGTGTGAACCCGATCAAAGGTGGGGCTTGCTCCCGATAAGCGATGTCAGCGGTTGACGGCAACGGGCTTGGAACGCTCGGCCCGCTTGCTCAACTGCTCGAACACCGACGGATACGCCGGCCGTTCCACATAGCGCCCGGCCCCGCGTTCGGCGCGCAGGTCGCCGTCGGCCCAGACCAGCTTGCCCTGGCTGATGGTGTGGCTCGGCACGCCGCGCACGGTCTTGCCTTCGAAGATGTTGAAGTCGACGTTCTGGTGGTGGGTCTTGGCGGAGATCGTGCGGGTGCCTTGCGGATCCCACAGCACCAGGTCGGCATCGGCACCGACGCGGATCGCGCCTTTGCGTGGGTAGAGGTTGAAGATCTTCGCAGTGTTGGTGGAGGTCAGCGCGACGAAGGCCTGCATCGACAGGCGCCCGGTATTCACCCCTTCGTCCCACAGCAGCGCCATGCGGTCCTCGATGCCGGCGGTGCCGTTGGGGATCTTGCTGAAGTCGTCACGGCCGGCGGCTTTCTGCTCGGCGCAGAAGCAGCAATGGTCGGTGGCGGTGGTGTGCAGGTTGCCGGATTGCAGGCCATGCCACAGCGCCTCTTGATGCCCGCGCGGGCGGAACGGCGGGCTCATCACATAGCCGGCGGCGGTCTGCCAGTCGGGGTGGCGGTAGACGCTGTCGTCCAGCAGCAGGTGGCCGGCGAGGACTTCACCGTACACCGCCTGGCCCTTGCCACGGGCGTAGGTGATTTCATCCAGCGCCTCTTTGGTCGAGACGTGCACCAGGTACAGCGGCGTGCCGATGGTCTCGGCGATGCGGATCGCACGGCTGGCCGCTTCGCCCTCGACTTGAGAGGGGCGCGACAGCGGATGGGCTTCCGGCCCGGTGATGCCCTGGGCCATCAGCTTGCGTTGCAGGTGATACACCAGTTCGCCGTTTTCCGCGTGCACGGTGGGCACTGCGCCCAGTTCCAGGCAGCGTTCGAAGCTCGCGACCAGGGTGTCGTCGGCCGCCATGATCGCGTTCTTGTAGGCCATGAAGTGCTTGAAGCTGTTGATGCCGTGGTGGCTGACCAGCTCGGCCATGTCCTCGCGCACCTGCTCGCTCCACCAGGTGATCGCCACGTGAAAACCGTAGTCGGCCGCCGATTTTTCCGCCCAGCCGCGCCACTGGTGGAACGCTTCGAGCAAGGACTGCTGCGGATTGGGAATCACAAAATCGATGATCGACGTGGTACCGCCAGCCAGACCGGCCGCGGTGCCGCTGAAGAAATCTTCACTGGCCACGGTGCCCATGAAGGGCAATTGCATATGGGTATGCGGGTCGATGCCGCCGGGCATCAGGTACTGGCCGCTGCCGTCGAGTATTTCAGTGCCGGCGGGAATATCCAGGTCCGTGCCAATGGCGCGAATCAGACCGCCTGCGCATAAAACATCGGCGCGGTAAGTTTCATCATGGGTGATTACGGTGGCGCCACGGATCAACAGTGACATGTCGAGTTCCTCACAGGGCTTGACCGGCTTGTGCCAGTTCTAAGTGTTTTAATTCGGTTCACTGCAGGCTCAAATAAAACCTGTCATCGGTGACAGGAATAGAAACTAGCCCGAGTTTTTAGATTGGGCAAGGATATTTTTTATAAGCTTATATCTCATTTAACTTATTGATTTATATGAATAAAAAATCAAAATCACCAAAATGTAGCGGCCACTCACCATTTTGACGCACTTGACAGGTTTGCAAATTGAGCAACATTTCTTATTGCAAATCAGACGCTTGAGACATGCCGCTTGACGCCGGCAGGAAATAAAAATAATTGTGCTGCACCAGATTGAGTCCTGACGCTTCGGACAACTTCCACGTTATGTAGCCTGCGTCACGCGGCAAGTATCCAGGGTTCAATCGGAAAACTGATTAACATCAGCAAGTTATATAAGCGGTGTGGGTTCAAGGGTGGTTGTCGGCACGGTTATTGAGTGCAGTGGCGGCTGGCCGGACCCGTGATGTCATGTTGTTTACGAGGTACTCCGGCCACCTGCATCGACCTGGCAGGTGAGCAACAACAATTTAAAAAAAACCGTGGAGCGGCCATGCAACAGAACAGATCGCAAGTCATTGAACGCAACGGGCTGTACGAACTCGACGCCGGCCCCGACGTCCTCGACAGCCCTCGCTACAACCACGACATGGCACCGACCAAGGTGCACGAACGCACCTGGAACAAGTGGCACATCACCGCACTGTGGGTCGGCATGTCGATCTGCGTGCCCACCTACACGCTGGGCGGGGTGCTCACCGCGTACTTCGGGTTGTCGGTGGGCGAGGCGCTGATGGCGATCCTCCTGGCCAATATCGTGGTGCTGATCCCGCTGACCCTCAACGCCTTCCCCGGTACCAAGTACGGCATTCCGTTCCCGGTGTTGCTGCGTTCGTCGTTCGGCATCCTCGGCTCCAACGTGCCGTGCCTGATCCGCGCGCTGGTGGCCTGTGGCTGGTTCGGCATCCAGACCATGTTCGGCGGGTTGGCGATTCACCTGTTTCTCGGCTCGATTTTCGAGGGCTGGAAATCCCTGGGCGGCACCGGTGAAGTGATCGGCTTCATGATCTTCTGGACGCTCAACCTGTGGGTGGTGCTGCGCGGTGCCGAGTCGATCAAGCGCCTGGAAACCCTGTCGGCACCGCTGCTGGTGGCGGTGGGCATCGGCCTGCTGGTGTGGGCGATGCCGAACGTGTCCCTCAGCGAGTTGATGGCGATCCCGCCCAAACGCCCCGAAGGCGCGAGCCTGACCGGGTACTTCATGGCCGGCCTGACCGCGATGGTGGGCTTCTGGGCCACCTTGTCACTGAACATTCCCGACTTCAGCCGCTACGCCAAAAGCCAGAAGGACCAGATTCTCGGGCAGATCTTCGGCCTGCCGCTGACCATGTTCCTGTTCGCCGCTCTCGGCGTGATCATGACCGCCGCGTCGGTAAAACTGGTGGGCGTCAGCGTGTCCGACCCGGTGACGCTGATCGGGCATATACAGAGCCCGGTGTGGGTCGCGGTGGCCATGGCGTTGATCATCGTCGCCACCTTGTCCACCAACACCGCGGCGAACATCGTCTCGCCCACCAATGACTTCCAGAACATCGCCCCCAAGCTGATCAACCGCACCACGGCGGTGATTCTCACCGGCTTGGTGGGGCTGGTGTTGATGGGCCACGAACTGCTGAAAAAGCTCGGGCTGATCGTTTCCGATGTGAGCCTGGAGACGGTGTATTCCAACTGGTTGCTCGGTTATTCCAGCCTGCTCGGGCCGATCGCCGGGATCATGGTGGTGGACTACTTCATCACCCGTAAACAGCGCCTGGACCTGGCCGGTTTGTACCGTGACGACGTGTACCCGGCGTGGAACTGGAGCGGTTTCGTCGCCTTTGGCGTGCCGGTGGTGCTGACCTTGCTGTCGCTGGGCAGCGATGCGTTCAGCTGGTTCTACAGCTATGGCTGGTTTACCGGTTCGGCGTTGGGTGGCGTGTTGTATTACGGCCTCAATGCCACGCGCAGACCCCAGGCACTGACACTGAACACCCCCTCATAACCGCGTTGGCGCCTACGCCAATGCCCGGACGTACCTAAGAAACAGCCTGAGGAGAACCCCATGAACGCTGCCCTCGACGTTCTGCAATCGACCCATCCGCACGTCAACCGCGACCGCCTGTGGCAGTCGCTGATGGAACTGGCCACACTCGGCGCCACCGCCAAGGGCGGCGTGTGCCGCCTGGCCCTCACTGACCTCGACCGCAAGGCCCGCGACCTGTTCGTGCAGTGGTGCGAAGACGCCGGCTGCACCGTGACCATCGACGGTATCGGCAACATCTTCGCCCGCCGTCCCGGACGCAATCCCGACCTGCCGCCGGTGATGACCGGCAGCCATATCGACACCCAGCCCACCGGCGGCAAGTTCGACGGCTGCTTCGGCGTGCTGGCGGGGGTGGAAGTGCTGCGCACCCTCAATGACCTCAAGGTGGAAACCGAGGCGCCGCTGGAAGTGGTGGTGTGGACCAACGAGGAAGGCTCGCGCTTTCCGCCGTGCATGATGGGCTCGGGGGTGTTTGCCGAGAAATTCACCCTGGCCGACACCTTGGCCAAGGTCGATGCCGATGGGATCAGCGTCGGCGAAGCGCTGAATGCGATCGGTTATGCCGGTACGCGGCCTGAGAGTGGACACAAGGTCGGCGCGTATTTCGAGGCGCATATCGAACAAGGGCCGATTCTTGAGGACGAGAAGAAAACCATCGGCGTGGTGCTCGGCGCCCTCGGGCAAAAATGGTTCGACCTGAAACTGCATGGTGTCGAAGCCCACGCCGGACCGACCCCGATGCACTTGCGCAAGGACGCCCTGGTCGGTGCGGCGGCCGTGGTGGCGGCGGTGAATGCCGCCGCGTTGGGGCACCAACCCCATGCGTGCGGCACCGTCGGTTGCCTGCAGGCGTACCCCGGTTCACGCAACGTCATCCCCGGCGAAGTGCGCATGACCCTGGACTTCCGTCATCTGGAACCGGCGCGCTTGGATTCGATGATCGCTCAGGTGCGCCAGGTGATTGACGAGACCTGCGCCAAGCATGGGTTGAGTTATGAAATGGAACCCACCGCCGACTTCCCGCCGCTGTACTTCGACAAAGGCTGCGTGGACGCCGTACGCGATGCGGCGAATGGCTTGGGCTTGTCGAACATGGACATCGTCAGCGGCGCCGGGCACGACGCGATCTTCCTCGCCGAACTCGGCCCGGCGGGGATGATCTTCGTCCCGTGCGAAGGTGGCATCAGCCACAACGAAATCGAGAACGCCGCACCGGATGATTTGGCGGCGGGGTGTGCGGTGCTGTTGCGGGCGATGCTAGCCGCATCGGCCGCCATCGCCAGCGGCCAACTCGCCGCCTGAATCTCTGACCCAAAACCAATGTGGGAGGGGGCTCGCTCCCACAGTTGAACGGTGTCTATATCCAAATCGCATCCCACAACGGGTAATCGCCGATCCGGCTAACCAACCCCGCACGTAATGGATTAGCCACCACATACCTGGCCATTTTCACCAGGTCCTCCTCCTTGCGCAGCGCCCGGTCATGAAAACTGGTTTGCCAAAGCCGGCCTTTGCGTCCGCTCGCGCCGTTGACGGTCCGTGTACTTTTGGACTTCACCTGGCACATCAGGTCAGCCAGCGAGCCTTTTTGCAGTTCTAGCATCCAGTGAAAGTGGTCCGGCATGATCACCCACGCCAGGGAGTTCGCCAGCCCTTGGTACTGGGCTGCCCGCAACTGCCGGACAACCAGGCGACCGAGGTGGAAGTCGCTGAATATCGGTACGCGTTCGTGGGTGTTGGTGGTGATGAGATAGATGCGGTTCGGCTCGCTGAATCGACCGATACGCAGGCGATGTGAAGCGGGTAAATCAGGCATTCCTTGGCCTCTCTCTGGGGGTGTCTTGAGAGGCTAGATGGGGATGCCACAGGTTGAGAGGCAGGCTTTTGGCAGGATGTGTCTGGACGGACGCTATCGGGAGCAAGCCCCCTCCCACATTGGATCTGCGGCATTCATACAATCCATGTCGGCCCCCAAACCCGTGTGAGAGGGGGCTTGCTCCCGATAGCAATTTTTCAGCCAATACCTATGTGACTGATCCACCACCATCAGCAGCAAACTCACTCCCCCAGAGAATCTGCGGCATGCAGACAGTGCCTGTCTGACCCAGGATCAGTGTGGGGGCTTGCTCCCGATGGCGGTGCGTCAGTCGGTGCATTCGGTACTGATCCACCACTAATCGGGAGCAAGCCCCCTCCCACACTGGATTCATGTGTGGGGCATTTCTCAGCAAGACCGAACCGGCGTTGCGCCGCGCATTGGACACCGAGCTAAAGCCACCACAGACCCCTGTGAGAGGGGGCTTGCCCTTACAACCAGCCGGAGCTGACGGCGACGATCAGGAATACCCCCAGCAGCGCGCGGTAGATCACGAACGGCCAGGTGGAGAACCGCTCCAGGAACTTCATCAGGCCCCAGATCGCAAAGAATGCCGAGACACTCGCCACCACCAGGCCAAACAGCAGATGGGGCCAGGCATGGGCGGGCATGTCCGCGTGCAGCAGCACCCACAGCTCTTTCAGGCCGGCGAGGGCGATGGCCGGCAGGCCCAGCAGGAAGGAAAAACGCGCGGCCTCTTCGCGTTTGAAGTTGAGGAACAGCGCCGCCGTCAGTGTCGAACCGGAGCGCGACACGCCCGGAATCAGGGCGCCAATCTGCGCAACCCCGACGATCAACGCATCGCGCAGGCGCATCTGGCCCATGTCCCGGGTATGCCGGGCGCGCAACTCGGCCGCCGCCAACAGCACCGCCATCACCACGCAGGAAATGCCGATCACCATCAGCCCGCGCAACGGCGAGTTGCAGGCGTTCAGGGTCGAAGACAAGACCAGGCCGGCGATGCCGATCGGCACGGTCGCCAGCACAATCGCCACCGCCAGCTTGAACCACTGATTGTCGTAGTCGCCCTGGCGCACCGCGCCGATGCTGCCGCTGACCACCTGGCGCACATCGCGCCAGAAGTAACTGACCACCGCCGCCAGCGCCGCCAACTGCATCGCCGCCGAAAACGCCGAGCCCGGGTCCTGCCAGCCGAGCAGGGCGGGGACCACGCGCATGTGGGCAGTGGACGACACCGGCAACAGCTCGGTAATGCCCTGGATCACCCCCAGAATGAAGATCTGCAGGTAGTCCAGGGAAGCGAAGCCTACATCCAGGCCGGCGGTACAGACGTTGGTCACGGTGCGTGTCCTTGAAAAAGAGGCGAACCGGCGAAGTCTATGCGAAATGTTTCGGCGTTTTGGCCCTGGTAGCCACTATCCGCAATCGGTTCAGCAACCAGAAAGGTTGGGGCGTCCATTGGCTTGTGCGGCACTTTTGTGAACAATGGCGCCCTGCATTTTTTGACCGAGAATTCCATGCCTGAAACCACCGTCGAACTGATCCAGACCGGCCCGGAGCACGCCGAACTGATCCGCAATCTCTACCAGTACTACGCCTATGAGTCGTCGGACTGGGAGCAGGAAGATGTCGAGGCCGACGGGCGCTTCTACATCCATGACGAGCACCTGAACCGTTACTGGCACGACCCGCAGTGGAGCGCCAACCTGCTGCTGGTCGATGGCTATATCGCCGGGTTCCTGCTGATCGAAGGCAGTGAGTTACCGGGCATCGACGCCCTGGAGCTGGCCGACCTGTTTATCCTCAAGCGCTACCGCCGCAAAGGCATCGGCAGCGCCATCGCCACCCAGGTGTTGTGCAGCGGCGAGGCCAATTGGCTGGTGCGGTTCTACGACCAGGACGAAGTGTCCCAGGCGTTCTGGCGCAGGGTGCTGGATAACCTGCCGCGCCCGGTGAACACCATCGAGCTGGACGACGAGCCGCAATTGGTGAGTTACCTGATCACGCGGGCGGCGCTGCACTAAGCGTTGCGGTCGCCGAAAAACGCCTGCTGCATGGCCTGCGGCGGCTGGCCGAAGGCGCGCAGAAACGCCTGGCGCATGCGCTCGCGATCGCCGAAGCCGGTTTCGCGGGCCACCACTTCCACCGGATGGCGACTGGTTTCCATCATCGCCCGTGCGGCTTCCACCCGCAGTGACTCGATAGCCTTGGCCGGGGTTTGCCCGGTTTCTTCACGAAACACCCGGCTGAACTGGCGCGGACTCAACCGCGCCACATCGGCCAGGGCGTCCACCGACAGGTCGTGGGTCAGGTTCTCGCGGGCATAGGCCAGGGCCAGTTGCACGCGGTCGGACTTGGGGTCCAGCTCCAGCAGGGCCGATAGCTGCGACTGTTCGCTGCCGCGGCGCTGGGCGATCACCAGCTTGCGCGCGATGCGCCGGGCGAGGTCGCTGCCCAGGTCGTTCTCCACCATGGCCAGCGCCAGATCGACCCCGGCGCTCATGCCGGCGCCGGTCCAGATCTGGCCGTCGACGATGAACAGCTTGTCGTCTTCCAGCGCGATATCCGGGTAACGCTTGCGAAACGCCGGGGCGTGAATCCAATGGGTGGTAGCGCGCTTGCCGGCCAATAAACCTGCCTCGGCCAATACGAAAATACCGGTGCACAGCGAGGCGATCCGCCGCGATTGCGCCGAGGCCGCCTTGACCAACGCCAGCAGGTTGGCTTCCGGCAGGCGAAATTCCAGGTAGCCGCTGACGATCAGCGTGTCATAGCCCTGGGCGCGGATCGGCGTGGTGTTCACCGAAAAACCCTGGGACGTCATCACCGCGCCGCCGTTCTCCGACACCAGGTGAAACTCGTAGGCCGGCTCTCCGCGCAGCAGGTTCGCGCACTCGAACACCGAGCCCAGGCTGAGGCTCAGGGATTGAAAGTTCGGGTAAACCATCAGCGCAACGCTGTGCATCGTCTGTCTCCGGGGCGTGGGGGAGGGGATTGTCGGCGGCTGCCGGGAAAACGGCAACCGACTTCATGGCGTGTCCGGAATCCTTGCGCATATGACATTGTGGGCATCAGTCCCGGCTCCTAACATTCACGCCACGAACTAGACGACTGGTCTAATCGGCGGAGTGAAGCATGAGCAGCGAAACGAAAAATGCACGGCAGACCATTCTGGACACGGCGCAGTCGATTGTGGGCCGTAAAGGATTTTCTGCGGTGGGGTTGAACGAAATACTTCAAGCCGCCGACGTGCCCAAAGGTTCGTTCTATCACTACTTCAGCTCCAAAGACGCATTTGGCGTGGTCTTGCTCGACACCTACTTCGATAACTATGTGCAGGGCATGCAGCACCTGTTCGACCAGCCGGGTTTATCCCAACTCGCCAAGTTGATGCGGTATTGGCAATGCTGGATCGACAATCAGACCGGCTGCACCGATGCGGGCAAATGCCTTGCCGTCAAACTCGGCGCGGAGGTGTCTGACCTTTCAGAACCCATGCGCCTGGCGCTGCAACGCGGCACTTCACGCACCATCGAACTGCTCGCCGTGGCCATGGCGCGCGGGGTTGCCGACGGCTCTCTGTTGCTGCAACACCGCCCACAGGACCTGGCCCGCCAGCTGTACGCGCTGTGGCTGGGGGCCAGCGTCATGGGCAAGATCACCCGAACCTCCACGCCGTTCGACGAGGCGTTGCGGTTGACCCGACAGCTGTTGGGCTGCCCTGAACACACCGACATTCACACCGACCGAGGCACTGGAACATGAAAGTATTAATGGTACTGACCTCTCACGACCAACTGGGCGACACCGGTCGCAAGACCGGCTTCTGGCTGGAAGAATTCGCCGCACCCTATTACGTGTTCAAGGACGCCGGCGCCGACGTGGTGCTGGCATCCCCGGCCGGTGGCCAGCCGCCGCTGGACCCGGTGAGCGACCAGGCGGATGCACAAACCGAACAGACCCGCCGCTTCGCCGCCGACCCGGCCGCGCAACAGGCTCTGGCGACTACCGTCAAGCTGGACACGGTCAACACCGCCGACTTCGATACGGTGTTCTACCCCGGCGGTCACGGGCCACTGTGGGACCTGGCGGAGTCGCCGGTGTCCATCGCGCTGATCGAGTCGTTCGAGCGCGCCGGCAAGCCCATCGGCTTTGTCTGCCATGCGCCGGGCGCCTTGCGTCACGTCAAGGCGGTCAATGGCGAACCGCTGGTCAAGGGGCGTCGCGTCACCGGCTTCTCCAACGCCGAAGAGGCGGCGGTGGGCTTGACGGATGTGGTGCCGTTCTTGATCGAAAATGAATTCAAGGCCCTGGGCGGCAAGTATGAGAAGGGTGCCGATTGGCAGTCCTTTGTCCTGGAAGATGGGTTGTTGATCACCGGCCAGAATCCTGCAAGTTCCAGCGCTGTCGCAAAAGCCCTGCTGACACTCACCGCTTAAGTTAATCAACCGCTCGATGAATTGGCGACTCTCAAGAGTCGCCAAGGCTTTAGTTCGTCCTGAATTTGGAATATTGCCAATGACTGCTCACGTATTAAGTTCCCCGATCAAACTGGGGCACCACACGTTAAACAACCGGGTGGTCCTGCCGCCCCTGACCCGTCAGCGCAGTGCGCAACCCGGCGATATCGCCACCGACCTGATGGCCGAGTATTACCGTCAGCGCGCCGGTGCCGGTTTCATGGTCAGCGAAGGTACGCAGATCGAGCCCCGTGGCCAGGGTTACGCGTGGACGCCGGGGATCTATTCGGCGGCGCAGATCGACGGCTGGCGCAAGGTCACCGACGCCGTGCATGCCGACGGCGGGGTGATCTTTGCCCAACTGTGGCATGTGGGCCGCGTGTCCCATAACGCCTTGCAGCCCGGCGGCGCAGCACCTGTGGCCCCGTCGGCGATCCAGGCGGTGCAAGCCAAAGCCTTTATCGAAACCGGGCCGGGCGTCGGTGAACTGATGCAACCGCCGGTGCCGCGCGCACTGAGCGTGCTTGAGATCGAGGCATTGGTCGCGCAGTACGCACAGGCGGCGCGCAATGCATTGGACGCAGGGTTTGACGGCGTGGAGATCCATTCGGCCAACGGTTACCTGGTCAACCAGTTCATCTCCGCCCATTCCAACCAGCGTGACGACGAATACGGCGGCTCGCTGCACAACCGCCTGCGTTTTCTGCGCGAGATCGTCGAAGCCGTGTGCAAGGTCGTCGGGCCGGAACGTTTGGGCGTGCGTTTTTCACCGCTATTCAGCGGCACCGATGAGGACCGCGTGTACATCGGCCTGGTGGAAGACGACCCGCACCACACCTATATCGAAGCGATCAAGGTATTGGAGCAATCGGGCATCGCTTACGTTTCCATCGCCGAGGCCGATTGGGATAACGCCCCGGTGTTGCCGGACACGTTCCGCGCCGCGGTGCGCAACACCTTCAGCGGCCGCATCATTTACGCCGGCCGTTACACCGCCGAGCGTGGCGCGGACTTGGTGCAAGCGGGGTTGGCGGACCTGATTGCGTTCGGGCGGCCGTTCATTGCCAACCCGGATCTGCCGCAGCGGATGTTCAATGGCTGGCCGTTGAATCCGCTGAAGGCAGAAGGGTTGTATGGCGGAACGGAGGCAGGGTACATCGATTACCCCGCCTACCCCGCATAAGCATGGCGCCACCGATCGATGTGGGAGGGGGCTTGCTCCCGATGGCGGTGTATCAGTCAGATGATCTGTATCTGGAGGATCGCTATCGGGAGCAAGCCCCCCTCCCACAGGTGTTTTGTGGTGAGTTCCAGATCAGTTCACGCGCAACATGATCTTGCCAATGTGGTCCCCGGCTTCCATCCGCGCATGGGCCTGGGCGGCGTCGGTGTAGGCGTAGACTTTGTCGATGATCGGCAGGCAGCGCCCGGCGGCCAGCACTGGCCACACGTAATCGCGCAGTTGCTCGGCAATCGCGGCCTTTTCATCCGTGCTGCGCGGGCGCAACAGTGAACCGGTGATCACCGCGCGCTTGGCGAGGATGGTCAATAGGTCGACGTCATGGGCCTTGCCGCCGCCGAGGAAGCCGAGCATCACCAGGTGACCGTCCATGGCCAGGGCCTTGAGGTTGTTGTTCAGGTACGAGGCTCCCATGATGTCGAGGATCACGTTCACGCCCTGGCCGGCGGTGCGTTCGGCGATGACCTGGGCAAAGTCCTGCTCGCGGTAATTGATCGGCTCGGCGCCCAGGGTGGCGATGGCTGCGCATTTGTCGGCGCTGCCGGCTGTGGCGAAGGCCTGGATGCCGAACTCGTGGCAGAGCATCAAGGCGGTGGTGCCGATGCCACTGGTGCCGCCGTGGATCAACACGCGCTGGCCATGGTGCGCATCGCCGAGACCGAACAGGTTGGCCCACACGGTGAAGAAGGTTTCCGGCACGGCGGCGGCTTGAATCCAGTCCATGCCGTCGGGGATCGGCAGCGCCTGGCTGGCCGGCACGCTGCAAAATTGCGCATAGCCGCCGCCGTTGGTCAGGGCACAGACCTTGTCGCCGAGGGTGTACGCCGTGACGCCGTCACCCAGCGCCACCACTTCACCGGCCACTTCCAGACCGGGGAGCGGGTTCATGTCGGGCCTCATCGGGTACTTGCCGGCGCGTTGCAAAGCGTCGGGGCGATTGACCCCGGCGGCGTGCACGCGAATCAAAATCTCGCCGGGCCCGGCCACCGGTACGTCCGCGCGGCGCGGTTGCAGCACCTCGGGGCCACCGGGGGTGGTGATTTCGATCAGGGTCATTTCTTTAGGAAGCGTCATTTGAGAGTACCTGTAGCGGTGAGCATAGGGGGTGGGACTGTAGTGAGGGGCGGCGGTTCAGCACGATCATGCCCAGCTCCAGCGGCAACGCGACCACTATGGCCCCGGCCGCGAGCATGAACAACAGCGCATGCTGGCCGCCGCTGCTGTTGAACAGGGCCGAGTAGGCAAAGCCGGACAGCGCCTGGAATGACGCGAAGGACACCGTCGCGCGGCTCCAGGCCACGTGCTGCCGATGGGGCTCGGGCAACAATTCATGCACGCGCGCCAGGGCCAGCGGCACGATGCCAGGCGGAAACGAACCGAGGATCACGGCCAGCACCGCGAGGGCGCTAAACGAGCCGGCAAAGGGCAGCGCGCCAACGGCGATCGCTTGCACCACCAGCACCGCACGAATACTCACGCGCGCGCCGAGCTTGTCGGCCAGGAACCCATAAGTGACCGGCCCGACAATCGCACCCAGGCCATACATCACCCAGATCAGCGCGCCCACCTGTGCCCCGTCACCCAGCCCGCGCGCCACGTAATCCACCAGGAACACCATGGCCGGCACCAGGCCCGCCGCCATGAAGGCGTACTGGGCGAACAACAGGTACACGCCGGCCGGCGTCGGTGCCGGCGCGCCTCCGTGGGCTGCGGTTTCGTGCGGCGTGCTGGCGGGCCAGGCGAACCAACTGGCGGCGGTCAATACCAGCGCCAATAGGCCCAGGCCGAACCAGGTCTGCTGCAATCCAAGGCTCAGCAGCGGCGGCACCAGCGTGCCGGAGGCGGCAATGCCCAGGCCGATGCCCAAAAAGATCGCGCCGCTGGCCAGGCCCCGGCGTTCAGCGGGTACATGGGGCAGCACGGTCGCCGCCACCAGCACCATGATCGCGCCACCGGCGATCCCCGACAGCAGGCGCCAGGCGAAGAACCACACCACCGACAGCGGGAAGCCACAGGCGAAAAAGGCCAGGGTCACGGCGACCATCATGCTGCGCAGGGCGGTCTGGTGGGAGGTGCGCCGGGCGATGGGGCGACCGATCAGTGCGCCGATCAGGTAGCCCACCAGGTTGGCGGCGCCGAGGTACACCACGTCACTGGCACCAAACCAGTGGGCCTGGATCAGCGTCGGCAGCAATGGCGTATACGCAAAGCGTGCCAGGCCGATGCCGACCAGGCTGGCGCACAGACCGGCGAAGATCGGCAACCACACTGAGCGGCGGGGTGGGGCGTGAATGTCGGGCATGATGGCGGTCCTGGTTTTTTTGCCGGGGTCCAGCATATCCAGGTTTTTCGATGCAATAATGCGGCGAATATACGTCACAGCGATGCATATATGCATCATCAGGAGGCAGCATGAATTGGGACGATGCACGGGTGTTCCTGGCGGTATGCCGCGAGTCGACACTGCGCGGTGCCGCACGGGTCCTGGGCGTCGACCAGGCCACCGTCGGCCGACGGGTCAATGCCCTGGAAAAATCCCTCAGCGCGACCTTGTTCCTGCGCACCTCCGAAGGTTACGCACTGACCGCCGTCGGCGAAGCCGCGTTGCTCTCAGTGGAAAAAATGGAACGCTCGGCGCTCGACCTGGAGCGCCAGATCCAGGGCCTGGATGACCGTCTGATCGGCACCGTCAGGGTCAGCACCACCGACTCCCTGGCCATCGACTTCCTGATCCCCGCCATCGCCCGCCTGCATCACAAGCACCCCGACGTGCGCGTGCAACTGGACGCCTCCACCCAGATCCTCAGCCTGGCCAAGCGCGAAGCCGACATCGCCGTGCGCAACACCCGCCCGGACAACCCGGACCTGATCGCCCGGCGCCTCGCCCGTTGGCCGGTGGGCCTGTTTGCCTCCCAGGGCTATATCGAGCAACACGGTGTGCCGGAACCGGGCAGCCTGTTCGAAGGCCATGACCTGGTGGTCTATCAACCCTATCTGCATACCCACAAGGACATGACGCTGGTGTCGGAGCCCCTGGGGCGCGGGCGTATTGTCGCGGCCTTGAGTTCCAGCCTGCTGGTGCGTCGCTCCATTGCCGCCGGGATCGGCATCGGCGAAATCCCGGTGAACACCGGCGAACGGGATGGGCTGGTCCGCCTGTGGCCCCAGCGGACCCGGCCGTTGCCCTACGATATCTGGCTGGTGACCCACGCCGATCTGCGGCATACCGCGCGGGTGCGCGCGGTGATCGATGAAATCGTCGCCGGGTTCGCCGCGACGGGGGAGTGAGGTGAGCACACGGTTGCAAGCGCACGCGCGACCCAGGCGACAGAATGCCAGTCGGTTAACGAACGGGGAGTGCGTATGAACGAGTCAAAAGCTCAGGACCTGGGCCTGTTGTTTCTGCGGATCAGCGGGGCGCTGTTCCTGTTGGGGGTGCATGGCCTGCCTAAAGTGCTCAACTACAGCGAGCAGTTGAAGCTCATCGAAGACCCTTTCCACCTGGGGGCGCATGTGACGCTGCTGCTGGCGATTTTTGCCGAAGTGCTGTGCCCGCTGCTGATCGTCGCCGGGCTGCTGGTGCGCCTGGCGTGCCTGCCGATCCTGGCGGTGCTGCTGATCGCGATGGTGGTGGTGCATCCTGAGTGGAGCGTGTTCGAGGGGCAGTTCGGCTGGCTGTTGCTGATCATCTTCACCAGCCTTCTGATTGCGGGGCCGGGGCGTTTGCGTCTGGCCTGAGATAAAAAAAGGCCGGGCAAGCCCGGCCAAATAAGGAGAGGGTGTATCAGCGGGTCAGGAACGCCAACAGGTCTTCGTTGAGCTGTTGGGTGTGGGTCACCGCAAACCCGTGGGGCGCGTCCTTGTAGACTTTCAGCTCGGCGCCCTTGATCGACGCGGCGGCCACCTTGCC
Organism: Pseudomonas sp. MPB23; assembly: GCF_046605395.1. Taxonomy (NCBI): domain Bacteria; kingdom Pseudomonadati; phylum Pseudomonadota; class Gammaproteobacteria; order Pseudomonadales; family Pseudomonadaceae; genus Pseudomonas; species Pseudomonas sp. MPB23. The sequence goes on from NZ_CP176771.1 coordinate 3,403,478, forward strand.
GGTGGTCTCGAACGGCACGATCTGGTCGCCATCGCCGTGGATCACCAGGGTCGGTACGTCGATCGTGGCCATGTCCGGGCGGAAGTCGGTGTCGGCGAAGGCGGTGACGCAATCCACGGTGGATTTGAGCGACGCCAGCAGGGCGATTTGCAGGGTCTGGGTCAGCACGCCTGGGGAGACTTTCTGGCCTTTGTTGATGCCGAAGAAGGGCGTGTTGAAGTCCGCGATAAATTGCGCGCGATCCTTGAGCAGCCCGGCCTTGATGCCCTCGAACACGTCGGCGGGAACGCCTTGCGGGTAGTCCGCTTTCTGCCCGAACGCCGGCGTGACCGCGCCCAGCAGCACCAGGCCGGCCACCCTTGCACTGCCGTGGCGGGCGATGTAGCGGGTCACGTCGCCGCCGCCCATGGAGAAGCCCACCAGGGTCACGTCCTTGAGGTCCAGGTGTTCGATCAACTGGGCGATGTCGTCGGCGAAGGTGTCGTAGTCGTTGCCGGTCCACGGTTGGTCCGAGCGGCCAAAACCACGGCGGTCGAACGCAATGGTGCGAAAGCCACGGCTGCTCAGGTATTCCATCTGGTATTCCCACATGTCGGCATCCAGTGGCCAGCCGTGGCTGAACAGCACGGGCTTGCCGCTGCCCCAGTCCTTGAAATAGATCTGGGTACCGTCTTTTGCCACAAATGTGCTCATGCAAAAACTCCTGGTTGAGGGGCGGAAATGCTCCAGCTGACTATTGCCGTAAACCGGACGAAGGGCTTGTACGGGTGTGCTCGGTTGAACGGTTCCGGGTCTATGCTGGTCCACTGACCTCTACCGTCAGCTCACACAGGTGAACGAAATGGCCAAGACTTACAGTTACGCCGCGCAGAACGCCAAGGACTCACTCAAGCCCTTCACCTTCGAGCGCCGCGCGCCGGGGGCCGAGGATGTCCAGATCGACATTCTTTACTGTGGCGTCTGCCACTCCGACCTGCACACCGTGCGCAACGAGTGGAACAACACCCTGTACCCGTCGGTGCCAGGCCATGAAATTGTCGGCCGCGTGACAGCGGTGGGCGCCGATGTGAAGACATTCAAGGTCGGCGACCTGGCCGGTGTCGGGTGCATGGTCGACAGCTGCCAGCACTGTGCGTCCTGCGCCGAAGGCGAGGAGCAATACTGCGAGAACGGCTTCACCGGTACCTACAACGGCCCGGTGTTCGGCGGTGAAAATACCTTCGGCGGTTACTCGGACTCCATCGTGGTCAAGGAGAAGTTCGTGCTGCGCATCTCCCACGACGACAGCAACCTGGCCGCCGTGGCGCCGCTGTTGTGTGCGGGCATTACCACCTATTCGCCGCTGCACCACTGGAAGGTCGGCCCCGGTACCCAGGTCGGCGTGGTCGGCCTGGGAGGCCTGGGCCATATGGCGGTGAAGATCGCCCACGCCATGGGCGCCCACGTCACGTTGTTCACCACCTCACCGAACAAACGCGAAGATGGCCTGCGCCTGGGCGCCGACCGGGTGGTGGTGTCGAAGAACCCGGACGAAATGGCCAAGCTCGCCAACAGCCTGGATTTCATCCTCAACACCGTGGCCGCGCCGCACAACCTGGATGCGTTCCTCAACCTGCTCAAGCGCGACGGCACCATGACCCTGGTCGGCGCCCCCGACAGCCCGCATCCGTCGCCGACGGTGTTCAACCTGATCTTCAAGCGCCGCAGCCTGGCCGGTTCGTTGATCGGCGGTATCCAGGAAACCCAGGACATGCTGGATTTCTGCGCCACGCACGGGATCGTCTCGGATATCGAAATGATTGATATCCAGGGCATCAACGAGGCTTACGAGCGCATGCTCAAGGGCGATGTGAAGTATCGGTTCGTGATCGACATGGACAGCCTGAAAAAACAAAGCCACGCCGCCTGACCCTGGTAGGAGCCGGCTTGCCCGCGAAGAACCCAAGCTCGCGCCTACAATGGCCGGCAGTTGTAGGCGCGGTGTTTGAAAGGGATCGTCGCCCCCAGCAGCGTCGCCAGGGGGCGATGAAAATCCGCTCAAAAGGTCTATTTCAGGTACCAGCCCCACGGCTCTTCGCTGACGTACTCCGTGACCTGCTTGACCTCCAGGTAGTTGTGTAAGCCCCATTCCCCCAGTTCGCGGCCGATGCCGCTGTGTTTCATGCCGCCCCATGGCGCTTCGACGAAGGTGGGTTGCGAGCAGTTGACCCAGACAATCCCGGCCCGCAGTTGGTTGGCCACCCGCGTACTGCGTTGCGGGTCGGCGCTCATCACCGCCGCCGCCAGGCCGAAGCGGCTGGCGTTGGCCATCTGCAGCGCCTGCTCCTCAGTCTTGAAGCGCTTCACACACAGCAGCGGTCCGAACACTTCTTCGCGCCAGAGGATGCTGTTGTGCGCCGGCTCGTCGAAGATCGCCGGCTCCATGAAATAGCCCTTGTCCAGGTGAGCAGGACGTTTGCCGCCGGTGAGCAGGCGGGCGCCGCTGGCCAGGCCCTGGTCGACAAACCCGAGCACCTTGTCATATTGCCCCTGGCTGACCAGCGGCCCGAGTAGCACACCGGGTTCCAGGCCCGGGCCGAGGGTGATTTTGCGGGTTTCATCCACCAGCCGCTCGATCAGGCGCGCGGCGATGCCGTCCTGCACCAACAGGCGCGAAGTGGCGCTGCACACTTGGCCCTGGTTCCAGAAAATCCCGAACAGAATCCACTCCACCGCCGCTTCGACATCGGCGTCATCGAACACGATAAACGCGGATTTACCACCCAGTTCCAGGCTGATGTTCTTGATGTCCCGCGCCGCCGCCGACATGATTTTCGCCCCGGTGGGCACGCTGCCGGTGAAGGCCAGTTTGTCGACGCCGGGGTGCTCGGTCAGCGCACTGCCAGCCTCGGCGCCCAGGCCGGTGACCACGTTCAACACGCCGGGCGGCAGGCCGATACGGTCTGCGGCGCCCGCCAGCTCCAGGGCGGTGAGGGGGGTCAGTTCCGAAGGCTTCAACACCACCGTGGCGCCGGCGGCCAAGGCGGGGGCGACCTTCCACGCGGCCATCAGCAGCGGGTAGTTCCAGGGAATGATCTGCCCGGCCACGCCGATCGGCTCATGGCGGATGCGGCAGCGAAACCGCGCATCGGGCAAGGCCAGCGGCTGATCCTGGCGTGCGTCCAGTTCCCGGGCCAGGCCGGCGTAGTAACGGAAACAGCCGATGGCATCGCCCACGTCCCACAACGCTTCGGGCAGCGGCTTGCCGTTGTCGCGCACTTCCAGTTCGGCCAGCGCCGGCTGCGCGCGTTCCAGTTCGTCGGCCAGGGCGTCGAGCCATTGCCCGCGTTCCTGGCCGCCGGTCTGGCTCCAGCCGTTGTCGAACGCACGACGGGCCGCGCGGACAGCGTGGTCGATGTCTTCTTCGGTGCCGGCGGCGACGCGCTCGAAGACCTGCTCGGTGGCCGGATCGATCACATCGAGGTAGCCGCCCAGGTCAGGGCTGACCCACTGGCCGTTGATATACAGGTGGTCACGCATGGGCAGGCTCCTGGGCGCGGCGGTTTTGCAGGTGGCGGGAAGTGAACAGCAGGATCAGCGACACGCAGATGATCACCGTCGACACGGCATTGATCTCGGGCGTGACCCCACGGCGAATCGACGAAAAGATGTAGATCGGCAAGGTGGTTTCCGGGCCGGCCACAAAGAACGCGATGATGAAATCGTCAAAGCTGAAGGTGAACGCCAACAGGAAGCCGGCCATGATCGCCGGGCTGATCTGCGGCAGGGTCACGCGCCAGAACGTCTGCATCGGCGGCGCATACAGGTCGGCCGACGCTTCCAGCAGTGCTTTGTCCAGGGTGTCGACGCGGCTGCGCACGATGACCATCACCAGGGCCATGGTGAACAGCGAGTGCGCGGCGATCACTGTGAAGAAGCCCATGTTCAGGCGTGGCACGCCCGGCATCCAAGTGGCGAGCAATGGGTTGATCAGGTCGAACAGGCTGATGAAGGCGATCAGCGTAGAGATGCCGATGACGATCCCCGGCACGATGATCGCGCAGTAGGTCAGCGCATCGAACAGCATGCGCACCCGCGCCCCGGCCCGCTGCAGGCCGAACACCGCCAGGGTGCCGAACAGCGTGGCGATCAGCGCCGAACACAGCGCGATAAAGGCGCTGTGCCCCAGGGCTTCCATGATGAACGGGTTGCTGAACGCGCGACCGAACCACTGCACCGAGCAGCATTCGAACGCCAGGCCACTGCGCCCGGCGTTGAAACTGAACAGCACGATCAGTGCAATCGGCGCATACAGAAACAGGTACAGCGAGGTCGAGTAACTGCGCAGCCACATATCACAGGCCTCCGTCGGCAGGGCGGCCGCCATAGCGCGCCACCAGCTTCAAATACACGCCGATGATCACCAGCATCATCGCCACCAGGGTCATCGCCAACGCACTGCCGAACGGCCAGTTGCGCGATTGCAGGAACAGGTCCACCAGGGCATTGCCGACAAAAAACACCTTGCCGCCGCCGAGGATCGCCGGGATCAGGAACTCGCCCATCAGCAGGATGAACACCAGCATCACCCCGGTGATGATCCCCGGCGCCGACAGCGGCAAGGTGATGCGCCGAAAGCTCTCGAAGGCGCTGGCACCGAGGTCGGCCGAGGCTTCAAGCAGGCGTTTGTCGAGTTTCTCCAGGCTCACGTAAATCGGAAACACCATCAGCGGCAGGTAGCCGTAGACGATGCCGATCAGCACCGCCCACGGCGTGTTGATCAAGCGCACATCCTCCAGGCCCAGGCTGGCCAGCAGCGCCGGAATGCCTTTGCCGCTGAGGATGAAGATCCATGCGTAGGTGCGGATCAGGAAGCTGGTCCAGAACGGCACGATCACCAGCGTCAGCAGCAACGAGCGGTTGCGGCTGACCTTGACCGCGAGGAAATACGCCAGCGGGTAGGCGGCCACCAGGCACACCAGCGTGCCCAGCGGCGCCAGCATCAGGGTATTGCCGAACGCCGCTGCCCGCGAACCGAGGTTCAGGTAATTGGCCAGGGTGAAGCCCCCGGCGTAGCCGCCTACGGCACTGCGTTCACCGAAGCTGAACACCAGGATGATCACCAGCGGCATCAACAACAGCAGCAGGAACCACAGGGTCGACGGCAACAGCATCAGCAGGGTGATACGCCGGCCAAGGCTGCGCCGCTGGCGTTCGGGAACGGGCAGGGCGGTCACCGTGGACGGGTGCGTGGCGGCATGCATAGTGGGCTCCTCAGTGGCCATGGCTGAACGATCAGGCGGACTTGAACCGCGCCATCAACTCGGCGCGGGCCGGGCTGGTGAGCGTGGCGGCGGCGCCGAATTCCAGAGGGCTGAGGGCTTCGGCGGCCGGGTACATGATCGGGTCCTCCAGCATCGCCGGCGGCAGCAGTGCGTCGACGCGAGTGTCGCCGCTGGGGTAGCCGTGGCTCAGCACTTCCAGCTTGTTGTGCTGCGGGTCCAGCAGGTAGTTGATGAAGGCGTAGGCGGCGTCCTTGTGCTCCGAACTTTTGGGGATGGCGAAAAAATCACTCCACAACTCGCCGCCTTCCTGGCCCAGGGTGAAATGCATCTGCGGCATATCGCGGTGCAACTGCGACGCGTCGCCGGTCCAGGACATGGCCAGCCAGGCATCGCCGCTGCGCATCGACGGCTGGATGTCCGAGTTGATCGCGAACAGGTGCGGCTTGACCTCGATCAGCAGCTTTTCGGCGTCGGCCAGTTCCTTGGGGTCCAGGGAATTGAAGCTGTAGCCGAAGCTTTTCAGGGCATTGCCGATGGCCGTCAACTGGTAGTCGTGGACCATGGTGCGCCCGCTGGCCGGGCCTTGGGCGGCGGCCCAGAAGGCCTTCCAACTGGCGGGGCCGTTTTTCAGTTTCTCGGTGTCGTAGCACATGCCGGTGGTGCCCCAGTTTTTCGGCACTGCGTAGACCTTGCCGTCGACCGTGCCCTGGGCGATGAATTTCTGTTGGAACGCTGCAGCGTCGAAGTTGGGGATGCGCGACAGGTCCAGCGGCTCGATCAGCCCAAGGCCCACGTAGGTGCTGATGGTGTAGTTGGTCGGCACCAGCACATCCCAGCCGCTGCCGCCGGCCTGCAGCTTGGCGAGCATTTCTTCGTTGGAGCCGAACACGCTCATGGCGACGCGGGCGCCGGTGGTCTTGGCGAAGGCGTCGAGGTTTTCCTGGCTGTGGTAGTTGGGCCAGGTGGCCAGCGACAGGCGATCGCCGAGCTTGCCCGGTTCGGCGGCCTCGGCGCTGGAGGTCAGCAGCCCCGGCATGTTAGTGGCGACGACTGCCGCGGCCAGCCCCAGGCCGGTGCGGCCGAGGAACTCACGGCGGCTGATGGAACCGTTCTGCCAGCTGCGCAGGGTTTTGAGAAAGGTTTTCTGGTCCATGACACGCTCCACACTCGTTTGAGAAAAGTGATTTACAACGCCATGGCCAGGCCATTGGCATGATCCCAGCCGACGCTGACCGCCGCGCCGTGTTCGAACGCCTGTACGCCTTCCTGCTGGCGTGGCACGCGCACGCAGACCACGCCGAAGGCCTGGGTGCGCACACGGTATTCGGTACAGTTGCCCAGGTAGATGCGGTCTTCCACGCAGCCGGGCAGTGACACTTCACGGGCAAGTTCGGCGTCCGCGCCGGTGATGCTGATCAGCTCCGGGCGCACCGCGATGCAGCCCTCGGCATCCGCGCCGAGCGCCTGCCCGGTGGGGGTCAGCGGGCTGGTCAGTTCCAGGCCCTGGGCAGTGCGTAATACCACCGCGTTGCCGTGCAGGCGGCGCACCGTGCCGTTGAACAGGTTGGACTCGCCAATGAAGTCGGCGACGTAACGGCTGGCCGGGGTTTCGTAGAGCTGCTCCGGGGTGGCGGTCTGGATGATCGAGCCGTTGTGCATCACGCTGATGCTGTCGCTCATCGACAACGCTTCTTCCTGATCGTGAGTCACCAGCACAAAGGTGATCCCCACTTCGCGTTGCAGGCGCAGCAGTTCCGATTGCATCTCCTTGCGCAGCTTGCGATCCAGGGCGGCCAGGGGTTCGTCCAGCAACAGCACCGTGGGCTTGTTGACCAGGGCGCGGGCCAGGGCCACGCGCTGTTGCTGGCCGCCGGACAGTTCGCTCGGCTTGCGCTGGCCGTAGCCGCTCAGGCGCACCATCTCCAGGGCCTCGTCGGCCATGCGCAGTTGGGTTTTCTTGTCCGGGCGCGGAGTGCGGTAGCGCAGGCCGTAGGCGATGTTTTGCGCGACCGTCAGGTGCGGGAACAGCGCGTAATGCTGGAACACCATGTTCACCGGGCGCTCGAACGCCGGCACCCCGGCCACGTTCTGTCCGGCCAGGCGCACCTCGCCGCTGGTGGGTTGTTCGAAGCCTGCGATCATGCGCAGGGTGGTGGTCTTGCCGCAGCCCGAGCCGCCGAGAAACGAATGGAATGAACCCCGGCGCACCGAGAAGTTCAGGCCATTGACGGCCTGCACCGCGCCGTAGCGTTTGACCACGTTGCAAAACTCGATGTCGCTGGGCGAAGTGTCGTTCACGGTCTGGCTTCCTCGAAGTGCGGTTTGCGTCGAGGGCCAAACTAGCAATGGGGGTTTTGCGCTGTATATATCCCTTGGGGGATAGAGTCGTTTTCAGCTATCAGGCGACGGCAAGGGGTTCCTGGCCGGTGAGGTCGCGGATAAACAGGCCGAGCAATTCCGATTGGCTGCCGATGCCGAGCTTGGCGTAGATGTTCTTGCGGTGGATCTTCACCGTGCCGGGGCTGATGTTCAGTTGCTCGGCCACCGAGGCGCTGGAGTGGCCGCGCAGCAGCAGTTGCACGATCTCCTGTTCACGCCCGGTGAGAATGTGCGCGCCGAACTGGTCGAAGGCTTCGCGGATCTTGAAGTCCAGGTCCTGGGCCGGACGCGGCTGCTGGGCCTGGCGCAGGCGCCAGGCCTCGCCGATCACCTGTTCGACCACCGCCTGGGCGCATTCGATCAACTGCATTTCGTCGCGGCTGAACGCACAACTGGCGGTCGAGCGCATCAACGACAGCACCGCCGTGGCCCCCGCGCCGAGGTCGACGAAAAACGCGATTTCTTCCGCCAGGCCGGTTTGCTGGTAGTAGGTGAGGTAGTACTCGCCCAGGTAGAAGTGGTCCGGCGCGAACTGGCGCAGGCGCCACAAGCCGGGCGCCTGGCCACGGGTGCAGGCCAGGTAGAACGGGTCGAGCAGGTAGGGGCCGCACTGGTAGTCATCCACGTACACGCCGCGCTTGTCGGCGCCGAAGGTATCGAACAGCGCCAGCGGACGGTGGTTGCCTTCGTAGACGAACAGCACGAAGTGATCCACCGGGCAGACCTGGCGCAGCCACTGGCTGAGGCCTGACAGCCGCGCGTGGCCGGGCGCCAGCGACAAGAGGTGGGCGACGCCGGTGGTCCAGAGCTTCAGTTCCTTGGGGCGCATGGTGGATTCGGATGGCAAGGGAATGGCGAAGGATGCACGAACTGCGCCATGGCCCCGCGGACCCGCAGGCGCGGGGACGGCGCTCAACGGCAAGGCACCGACATGCCCCGCGACGGGGCGGCAATGTTACCGAGTGCTACATTTTTGTTTCCGCAGAGTCGACGCGGATGTCGAGGAAAATGAATCGCTTTTTCGGGGCGGATGCCAAGTCGTCGATCGGTGACCAGTAGTTGAACAGGGCGTTTGTCAGGAGTAGTGGCTCAAGGCCATGTCATCGGCTATTGTCCGCTTTCGCACTGGTGCCCACTGGCATTGCTTATGGTGCGCCAGGAAAGATAAGGACTGTAGTGGCCGTTTCCCTTACGGGACGGTCCGAAGGGAGACCCTATGATCAGCAATACGTTTACGGCCTGCTGGCCTGATTATTTTGACGTCAATGTCGACATTGCCTGGACGCCCCCTGCACCCCACGACCTGCTGTTTTCCAACGGCATTCCTGAAAATGAATACGCTTATTTCTACGCCATCGTTGCGAGGGTCGATAAGGGCTGGTGGCCTTACTACATCGGGATGACTTACCGGCAAACCGCTGCTGTGCGCCATCGACAAGGGGACCATGTGCGGCGTCTGGCCAAACTGCGTGAGAACCATCCGGGAGTGACGTTCAGCATTTGCCTGGGTGTGCCGACTTTTCTGGTTGGCCGAGATGACCCTGGCACGATCGAAGATATTGAAGGCATGTTGATCTATGCGAATTGGCATGAAGACATGGTGAATATTCGTGGCGTCGACACGTTTCGCTCACGCCAGCAAATCTATGTGCGCAATTCGGGCTGGACTGAACACCTCTACAAGGAAGTGTCCTACGGGATGTTCTATCGGGACTGATCCCTCAAGGCCGCTGCGGCTTCACCGACGTGCCGAAGGTATTGCCCATGCGCACACTGGTCGCCGCCGGGGTGGCCAGCCCCACCTTGTTCGGCAGCTTTTTTTCCACGGAGACGTTCTGCGCCTCGCGGTTTTTTTGCGCGGCCTTGGTCGCATTCGTCTCACTGCCCATCTGCTGGCTCAAACAGCCATAGTCGGGGGCCTTGTAGCCATCCACCGCGACTTCGGTGCAGCTGTCGGCATGGGCGAGCAAGGGCAGGGCGGTGCACAGCAACAGGCTGGCGAGGGTCGGTAAACGTTTCATCGGGGCCTCCTGGCGGGCCCGGTAGGGTGGGCCGTTATGGTGGGCAAGTTTAGTGCAGCGGGCCTCCCGTCACCGTGATGTTTTTTTTGCTATCACCGTAACATCAGGTTCATACACTGGCCTCAGGATGACGGTTTTCTAGGGTGCGTTGGTCGTGCCGCGATGCAGAGCTTGGGGTGAACAGAGGGCCTGGAGGCGTGGCGTATGCGCCCTGGTCCTGCTGTTGCTGCTGGCCGGTGGTCGCGCGGCGCAGGCGGAGTCACCCCAACTGTCGTTGGACCTGCCGGCGCAGGACTTGGAACATGCACTGCAAGCGTACAGCCGCGCCACCGGGATGGCGGTGCTGGTCGACCGTGAACTGACGCGGGGCCGGCGCTCTATCAGTGTGCGCGGTCGTTTCACGGCGCAGGAGGCGTTGGCGATGTTGCTGACAGGGAGTGGCCTGATGGCGCGCTATGCACGCGGTGATGCATTCACCCTGCAGTTGCCCGTCGTCAGCGCACCGCCCGTGGCCCGTGGTGAGGCGGCACGTCGTGCAGCACGGATCAACAGCAGTTACGCCACCGCCTTGCAGCGGGCCATCGAAGTCAGCCTGTGCCGCTCGTCACTGACGCGCCCCGGCAGTTTCAGGGCGCTGGTGCAGGTCTGGGTCAACCCGCAAGGGATGATTGAACACAGCCGGCTGGTCAGTTCCACCGGCGATGAACAACGCGATGAAGCACTGGTGCGCAGCCTGGGCACTGCGCGGGTCGAACGCCCGGCGCCGAGTTCGCTGCGCCAACCGCTGACTTTACTTTTGATGCCCGACACAACAGGAACGCGCATGGACTGCACAGCCGGAAAAGGAGGCTCGGACGGATGAAAGACACCGGGCACAGTACGATGGTCAGCTTGTTTCTGGCCTCCTACGAAGACTTCAAGGTGCGCTTGCGCAAGCGTCTGGGTTCGGAGGACCTGGCCAATGACGTCCTGCACGAAACCTACCTGCGCGTCGACCGCATGGACGTGCCGCCCAACCTGGCGCAACCCAATGCCTACCTGTACCGCATGGCCCTGAACATCGCCGCCGACCGCCGCCAGGCCGATGCGCGCCTGCTCACCGGCAGCGAGGTGGAAGAACTGCTGCAAAGCGCCGACGAAGCCCAGGACCCCTCGCGGGTGGTGGGCGGTCAGAAAGAAATCCAATCCCTGGTCAAAGCCCTCTATGAGCTGCCGGCGCGCCGCCGCAAGATCCTCATCGCCGCGCGCCTTGAGGAAGCGCCGCACGTGGAAATCTCCCAGCGCTTCGGCATTTCCACGCGCATGGTCGAGAAGGAAATCAAGGCCGCCCTGGGCCACTGTGCCAAGCGCCTGGAAAGAAAAGTGATCCAGCGGTTCGGTCCCGGGGCCGGAAAACCGTCTTAGAGTTGAGTCCCTGATAAAACCGTGAGTATGTGCGCGCTTGAATATTTTTAGCCTCTGTGCCACCCGGCAATCCGCCGCCAGCCCCCTGCACGATGAAGCCCGCGACTGGCTGCTCCTGCTGACCTCGGGCCGCGCCACCGTGGCCGACGCCAAGGCCCTCAAGGCGTGGTGCGCCCAGAGCCCCGAACATGCCCAGGCGTTCGAACAGGCCAAGCGCTTGTGGCAACAACTGGCACCGGCCGCCGAACGGGTCTCACAGCCCCGCCAGTTTGGCCGGCGCGCGTTCCTTGGTGGTGCAATCGCCGCCTCGGCGGCCCTGGTGATGGTGCAGGTCGGCTCCCCCGGCGGCTTTGCCGGCCTCACGGCGGACTATCGCACTGAAGTCGGCGAGCAGCGGCAAGTGCTGCTCAGCGAAGGCATCAGCCTGGAACTCAACACACAGACCCGCGTCAGCCGAGTGGGGCAGGGCATTGAACTGCTCGAAGGCGAAGTCGAAGTGCTCGCCCATGTCGCGCAGCCGCTCAGGGTCCAGGCCGGCGAAGGCGCGGTAAGCGCCGCCCAGGCGCGGTTCAACCTGCGCAATACCGACCAGACCGTGTGTGTGACCTGCATCGACGGCTGGCTGTCGGTGGACGTCGCCGGCCGCAGCGTGCGCCTGGAGAGCGGCCGGCAACTGACCTATGGCGCTGGCGGCATGGGCGAACCCGTGGTGGTGGACACCCAGGCCGTCGTGGCCTGGCGCGAACAGATACTGGTCTTCAACAACGCCACCCTGGCCACGGTGGTGGACGAGATCAACCGTTACCGGCCGGGGATGCTGGTACTGCTGAACAAGCAACTGGGCCAACGCCGCGTGCAGGCGCGGTTCAGCCTGCAGCAATTGGCGGGGGTGGCGTTGTTGATTCGGGATGCGTACGGGGCCAAGTGCACGGAGTTGCCGGGGGGGGTTGTGTTGTTGAGTTAGGCTCTGTACGAAAAGCCTTGATACTCGGTGATGCTGCGTTGAAAACAGCCTCGGAAGGCTCATTTACAACCCGTAAAGTCGAGCGCGACTCCGACCGTTCCTCGGCTGTTTTCGCCGTGTCTGAACTTCATCTCAATACTTCTCATACAGAGCCTTGGGAGTGTTCGTTCCGCCGTTTGATGTGTTTGAACGGCGCGTTTGACGAGTGGACATCAAATGAGTTATTTCTCAAGTATCCTAATTAAATGCAGTTTGTTATCTATAAATTCATAATGCCGCTGCCTATTGTACTGACCTATTTCTTCACCACGCATACCAATCTCTGGGTCAGCTGAAACGCCAATAATAATTAATAATCTACTGTCTGGTTTAGATATGAAGGCAAACGGAGCAGTACCGTCCTCTTTAAACATCATAGAATCCCTGTGTTTTATGTGGTAAGTGCATATCCAAAATCGTTATAAATCACCCATTTGATTTCTCAGCAGGAAAGTCCCTGCTCAAGCGCTCAACTCTATGAGCACTCAAATATGCCTTGATGAGCTCATGATTTTTCTTAAGCCAACTTGGTTTTTTGCCCGCGTATAAAAAGCTTCATATTGAATACCCTTTAGACCGAGTCCCGAATGCTGGACTGGCCACGCACCTGCGCACATCGGCCACACCATCAATGCAACTACTGCCGCTTTATTAAATTTGCTTTCCTTTATGTTATGCCATGCACCAAAACCCACCAATAAATACACTGAAGTCAATGCCCAAACTCAACATCCAGCGATATCTTCACACAGCATCCAGCCGCGTATTTTTTGCCTCTTGCAGTTTCATATAAAACAGATATCCATCCGGCCGAAATAGATTCTTGCCTTACTTTATCACCCCGAATTAAATACATTTTTGTAGGCGTCGCAACGTTCATTGATGAGTATATAAATGCCTTATGAAGAACTGCCAGTTCTGGCAGAACATCACTCGTCCAATGTCTATACCTCTCTGACTTTAATTCGCTGATAATTACGCTGCGCGTCTTGTACGGGTATGTATTAACTGGTGTACCGCCTTCATCACGATAATTTACAACGTCAGCACCGCTTCCAAAATAGTCAGTTAGTTTCTTGTCGAAATTAAGATTATTACCTTCTATATGGAAAACCATCACGCTAAAATAATCACTGCCATAGCTAACGCCAGTAAATGCGCGAATAGGCGCGCTATGAATTATTACAAGTGCCTTACTGCCCGATTCAACATCTGCCCAAAAAGCATCTTGTACTTCGCCAGGCCCCGCAACATACGGCAATCTGGCGATAAGTTTTTTAGTTCCAGTAGAATAGTCAATAAAGCTCAGTCCTATTCCCATTTCCGGGTTTGGCTTTCCCTCGTCTTCAAGAACCACAACTGGGCCAAAGACTAAAAAGCCTCCATCGACTGGCAGCGGAGAATATGATGCACCGCCTTCATTTGTTTCACATGCATAAGTATGCATTGCACAAAGGAGTGGTAAAAAATAGTACTCGTAAAAAGCTCAAAAAGACATTCATTCGGTGCGCTTTCCAGGCTGAACTCAGGTCAATCATGAAAACCTTCTCATCATCAACAACCATCCGCATTCTCGCATTGAATCCAACCACGAACCTCTTTTCCTTTTGAGGTTTTATATATGACTGACAACCAGCCCGCTTCAACAGATCAGACTCTCTCTGAAAGCAGTGAATCTCTGCGTTTCATGCTTCCCCTGACCAAGCAAATGAACTATCTGTGAACATGTATCTACACCATACTTAGGAAAAAGCTCATTAGCCCTTAAAACAAATTCGCTAAGAAATGTATCGGCAATGCCACTGATCGCGACTTTCTTCATCATCTCTACTGTGAGTGCGATATTTTTACCGCATGCTTTGCAGATTAACGATGTGGGTATAGTCGACATTGCGCAAATAAAAATAACAGGGTTAAAACTCCAGATTATCTCCGATCCAACGTCAATACTTTTCCACCAAGCAAGATGTTCAATCCGTTTTTTCTCAGATAACCAAATCGCATTTGGCTGCTCTGGCGTATGCCCCATCAACTCATCCAACGCATTCCATTTTTCTGCGCTATAGAACCATTCACTTTCACACTTAATCACTAGCTGCGAAATAGGCTGCGAAAACCAAGGTTTAGCCAAAGCCCCCCGAATCTCCGCCAGCGTCAGTTTTTCATTCTTATCGGTATCAACGATGCTATACAGCCGCTCCTTCAGCGGCCCGCTGGTAGAAGCGTTAGCCTTGGGCAGAAATGTCTCTTTTTCAGAATCTTCAAGTTGATTGAGGTCGTGAAGATAAGCGGCCAGGTTCTCTTCGTTACTCACACGTTCTTCAATAAAGTCGAAACCTTCCCATTCAAAAGGCGAATGGCGCGATAACACGGTATCCGGCTCCGCAAACCAACCGTCAATCCCATTTCCGTCCGAGTCCCCTAACAGACCATCCAGACGCCACCAATATGTATAGGTAGTAACCCCGGCCATCACCACTGGCACCTTGATTTCTTCTCAGCCGGCAATGCTTCCAAAACGCCCACTCCATCAAACTCCCCGCCTTATCCCTATCCGCCGCCCCCGGCAACACCGGCGATTTGATCCCGATCCCCGTCCCATTCCCCACTGAACCGCCCGCATTCACCTTCACCTCCGGCCCCATCACTGCGATCCCACCCACATCCACCTTGATAAAACTGCCCCCGGCTTTCACCGTGAGTTCCATCCCGGCGTCGATGACGATCTTCTCGCCGGCCTTCAGGTGAATTTCGTTTCCCGCGCTCACCAACTGCGCCGTGCCCACCTTGATGTGCTGGTTTTTTGCGATGGTCAGGTGGTCGTCCATGCGCACTTCAACCTTGCGGTCGGCGTGGGTGATGCGGTGTTCTTCGGCCTTGAGTTCGGTGTAGGCGTTCTGCTCGACCGTGTCGTGGCGTTCGTTGCCGACGCGGATTTTCTGGTCGTGTTCGATGTTTTCATCCCAGTCGCGCTGGGCGTGCAGGAAGATTTGTTCCGCCCCTTTTTTGTCGTCCCCGCCTCCTTCGCGGTCCCAGTGGAATTGCACTTTGACGCGGCCGTACTCGTCGCAGTGGATTTCTTCGCCTTTAGGGCCGGTGACCACTGCGCTTTGGCTGCCGAGGATGCGCGGTTTGGGATGTTTCAACGGCGGGCGGTAGAACACGTCCCACGGGGTGGCAAGAAAACGGTTGCGGTAGCCCTGGTGGAAATCGTCTTCGCTGGTGATGGATTCTTCCAACACTTGAGGCTGTTTGCCTTCATGGCTGACTTGGGTCAGCAGCCACCGGTCGTTCCAGGCTTTGCGCGGGTGATCGGAGAGTTCGAGGAAGTGGCCACTGGTCAACGTGGTCTGGTCGCCCCAGCCCTCTGCCTGCTGATAGTCGGCACGGTGGCGCTCGACGGCGCGTTGGCTGAGGACGTTTCCACGGTCGCGAGTAAGAAAGCGGCCTGGGTAGTCGTAGTCTTCAAGGTCCGGGCCGGGGTCATCGCCGTGGGGTTTGTAGTCGGCTTTTTCGCTGACCAGTTCGAGGTCGAAGCGATAGGGTTGGCTGATGCCTTCGGTGCCGGTGAACGAGAGGACTTGCAGGTCGCCGGTGAAGTTTTCGAGGGTGAGACTGAAGTGGGTCTGGTTGGCCGCTGTGAACATCCCTTTTTTTCCTGCTGTCTTGAAAAAATACGCCGTCGGGGACGGGCTTATATTCAAGCGGCATGCCAAAAAAATAATTGCTATTGAGGACAGTGGCTTAGCGGCGAAAGAGGTGGAAAAACCGCTTTTTTGCACGGAAAAGGAGGGAAAAGTGCGCAACTTCTTGCACAGTGGTGTGCAAGAAGTTGCGCACTTGGCTACAGGCCTTGAATGACAAGGCTTGCAGAGGATTCAGGGGGTGATTTTCAGCTTTTCACTGTGCAACTTTTTGCCATGTAGGGGGTGGGATGAAAACGGGTTTCTGTAGCGGGCGACCGGGTAAAAAACTACCAGAGCGGCCCCACCACCTGCCGATACCGTTCCACCCCCTGGGGTGTGTCCCTTACCAGGCTGATTTCCAGCCCCAACGGATCTTCGCGGTGGTTCCCGCTCAACTGCCGCCATCCCTTGTCCGCTTCCCACACGCGCACCTGTACATCCCTGACCCCGCTCAACACCACCACGCCATCCTTCGCCGCCGGTAACGGGAACCGGTTCCTTGCAGGGGCGGCGGCGCGATACAGGCTGTCGCCCTTGAGCCACCAGCGCACCCGTTGCAGGCCATCTCCCGCGACGGGGGCGCTACGGATCACGTCCAGCCGAAAGCCTTTGCTGTCGGAACTACGCACAGTCACGGCTGCCAGCCCTGTTTCTTTGCTGGCATCGTCTCGCGAGTTCAGTTCGACGCTGGCCCTCAGGCTGATATCGCGCTGCATCTGGTTCAGCGCGCGCAGCAGTGCTTCGGTCTGTTCGGTGCTGGCCTGCAGGTGTTGATCGGCGCGGGTCACACTGTCGAGTCCGCGCCAGGCGATCACGCTGACCAGGGCCATCAGCATGATCGCCACCATCACTTCGATCAGGGTGAAGCCTTGCTGGGAGGTGTTCATGGTGGGGTCACCACGCGCATCAAGCCTGCGGTGTCGCGTTGCAGGCTCAGGCTGTGTTGGCCGTCGGACAGCACCACCCGCAGCGGTGGGTTGATCCATTCCGTGTCGAGTACCAGGGTTTGGCGCGGTTCGATGTTGACCTGCATCGGCGTGCTTTCCCATTGGCGCGGGCGCAGTTGGGCGTCGTGCGCGAAGGTGTCGACGCCGCTGCCGTCGTCGCTGCGGCGGTTGAAGCGAAAGCCCTTGGCGTCGGCGCGCCAGGTGATCGGGCGGCCATCGGCGCGGGCTTCGGCCTGGGCGATTTGCAGCAGTTGGCCGAGGCGCTCGGCGTCTTTGCGCAGCAGGTGCAACGGATCGGGTTTGATCGTCAGGCTGATGGCGGCGCTGGCGATGCCGATGATCACCAGCACCACCATCAGCTCGATCAGGGTGAAGCCTTGCTGTTTCATCGTGTGGCCTCTGGAGAACCGGGGAGCTTGTGACATAAAAACGTGCGAATGGGTCGGTACGCTGTGGCGATGGACAAACAGGAGGTCCTGCCCATGTTCTTTACCTCGCGTTTTTCGCCGGCCCACGGCGTACAACTCGTCGCGTTGCTGGCGGCGGTGGCGGGTGCGGTGATCTGGACGCCGCTGCTGCTCACCTCCGCCGAATCCCACACCCCACCGGTCGCGCCCCAGGCCCTGGCGGCGGGTAACGAAAACCCGGCGCTGCAATGGTTCTCCAACGTGCCGACGGCGCTGCAGGTCAAGGTCTCCGGCGTGCTGGCCGGGGCGCACGGGGCGGTGGCGATCCTCAGCCTCAACGACGGCCCGCCGCGCAGTTTTCTGTTGGGCGAGCGCCTCAGCCCCGGCGTGCGCTTGACCGCCATTGAAGGCGACGGCGTGGAGATCGAGCGCGGCGGCGAGAAGCAGCGCGTGAAGCTCGACACGTTGCCCCAGGGACCGGTGCTGCCGCGCCTCACTCGGCCCTGACCTGCGTCGCCAGCCTTGCCAGCGGCGGCGCTTCGTGGCTGGCGTCGAGCACTTGCACATCGACCTGGAATAGCGGCCCATCCGCACTGAGGGTTTGTTCGCAACGCAGTTTCAACCGGCCTTGATCGCATTCAAAGGTCCTCTTGCCGCTGCGTAAATGCCCCTCCAGGCGCAGTTCCGCCAGGCGACTCTGCGCCGCCAGCAGCGCCATGGACTTGTCCCGCAGCAAGCCGTTGCTCTGGGTCATCAACCCGGCCACGCGCACGGCCGCCGCCATGGCCACGGCGATGATCGCCAGTGCCACCAGCACCTCGATCAGGGTAAAGCCTTGCTCCTTGCGACGGCGATACATGGCGCTCTCAAAGCCGGGAAACAGGCCCGCAGACTAGCGCCGGCAGTTGACCGATTGGCGACTGAACCTCCCGAGCATTTTCAATACGACTGACATGTGTTCTTGCAACACTGCGCCACGAAATGCACTCAAGCCGAGGAATGTCGAGATGGATATCGCGCGCCTAACATCCCCATTGCCAGGCCCTCGCGGCCAGCGTGGTTTCACCCTGATCGAGATCATGGTGGTGGTGGTCATCCTCGGGATCCTGGCGGCGATGGTGGTGCCCAAGGTGCTCGATCGGCCGGACCAGGCGCGGGCCACGGCGGCCAAACAGGACATCGGCGGGTTGATGCAGGCCTTGAAGCTCTATCGCCTGGACCACGGCACTTACCCGAGCATGAACCAGGGCCTCAAAGTGCTGGTGGAGCGCCCGGCCGATGCGAAGAACAGCACCTGGCGCGCCTACCTCGACCGCCTGCCCAACGACCCCTGGGGCAACCCGTATCACTACCTTAACCCGGGCGCCAATGGTGAGGTCGATGTGTTCTCCCTCGGTGCCGACGGCCAGCCCGATGGCGATGGCGTAAATGCCGATATCGGCTCCTGGCAGTTGTAAGGCGCGCCATGAAACGGTATTCGCCCACAGCGGCGAAGCAGCGCGGCATGGCGATTATCAGCGCCTTGCTGATCGCGGCGGTGGTGGCGGTGATGGCGGGCGCCATGCTCACGCGCCAGACCGTGTTCACCCGCGGCCTGGAAGCCGAGCAACTGCGCATCCAGGGCCAATGGCTGTTGCAGGGCGGCCTTGAACGCAGCCAGCAGTTGCTCTGGGACGCGCGCCAGAAGGACGTGCTGACACGCCTCGACCAGCCCTGGGCCCGCGCCCAGACCGGCGTGTTCGAGGGGCGGCTGGAAGACGAGCAGGGCAAGTTCAACCTGCGCAACCTGGTCAATCGCCAGCAGCCGGATACCGAACAATTGCAGAGCTTCGAGCGCCTGTGCCGGCTGATCGGCGTGGACCCGGCCGTGAGCCGGCGTATCAGCCAGCGGGTGATCGCGTCCTACCCGCAGAACGGCTTGCCTGCCCGCTACCCGATGTTGCGCAGCCTCGATGACTTGAGTGGCCTCGAAGGCCTCGACCCGCTGATGTTGCAGCGCATGCAGCGCTACATCAGCGTGTTGCCCGGCCAGACCTGGGTCAACGGCAACACCGCCAGCGCCGAAGTGCTCAGCGCGGTGGTGCCCCAGCTCAGTCTGGCCCAGGCTCACGGGCTGGTAGCCGAGCGCGACAGTGGGCGCTGGTTTATCAATCGGGGGGATTTCGTCAACCGCTTGCAGTTGCCCCAGGTCGCGGTGGATACGGTGCAAGTGGGCATCACCAGTGAGTGGTTTCGCTTGCAGGGCCAGGCGCGGCGCGAACAGCGGCGGGTGACGATCGACGCGCTGTTGCAGCGTCCTGAAGCCGGCCAGCCCAAGGTGATCTGGTCGCGGGTGGGCGTATGAAACGCTTGCGCATCGGTTTGCCGCCCCTGGATCAACTGAGCATCGACAGCCGCGTGACCTTCGCCTGGCTGGAGCGTGGCGTCGTGGTGGATGAGGGGTTCGCCAGCCTGGCGCAGCTGGGCAAGCAGCGTCAGGCACTCGACGCCTTTCTGCACCCCCGCGACAGCCTGCTGACCAGCCTCGAGCTGCCGCCATTGCCGGGCGCGAAAACCGCCGCCGCTGTGGCCTGTGCGGCGCAGGCACTGATCCTCGGCCCCGTGGAAGCGATGCATGTGGCCTACGGCCCGCGCGAAAGCGATGGGCGTGTGCACGTGGGCTGGGTACCCAAGGCCGGGCTGGAGCGGTTGGCCCAGGTTTTGGCGCAGGTGCCGCTCAAACTGCACGGCCTGTATCCGGCGCCCTATGCCTTGCCGGTGGGCGCGGCGGCGTTGCACGACGGCTATCTGCTGACACGCGACAGCCTGCAACAAGGCGCCGTGCACCCGTTGGGGTTGCAGGCGCTGGATGTATCGCTGGTGGAGATAACGCGGCGTTGGAGCGGCCCGGTGCCCGGCTGGGGCTTGCACGCACGCCTTAGCCAAGCGCCCAGCGGCGGCTGGGGCCGGGCGCTGGCCTGTGTCGCGCTGGCGACGGCCATCTGGACGATCGGCCTGAACCTGTACGCCGCCCGTCAGGCGGACGAAGGCCAACGGCTCAAGGCGTTGATGAGCCAGCAGGTGCGCCAGGCATTTCCTGAAGTGCCGGTGGTGCTCAACCCCTTGCAGCAGGCCCGCCAGCAACTGGCCGCGCGCCAGAGCGGCGCGGCGGCCGACACCGGCCAACGTTTCAGCAGCCTGCTGCAACTGGCGGGCAGTCACTTGCCGTTCATGGTGGGCAGCGTCGACAGCCTGACCTTCGAGCAAGGCCGCTTGCAGTTGGCACTACTCGCCGACAGTCGCCCGCCCACGACGCCGGGCGACTGGCAGGCGGCGCTGGCCCAGGTCGGTGTAGCCGCCGAACGCGACGGGCATGCCTGGCGTTTCGGCCCGGCCCAGGTTGCCGAGAAAGCGCAGGCCGGCGATGAATAGCGTTCAGCGTTTGCGCAACCGAGCCCAGGCGTTCTGGCGGGGTCTGGCCCCGCGCGAAAAGCACTTGCTGATCGGCGCCGGGCTGGTCCTGGCGAGCCTGTTGACCTGGCTGGTGCTGGTGCAGCCGGCGTTGAAAAAGATCACCTACTGGCAGACCGAAACCCCCAAGTTGCGCGCCCAGGCCGCGGCCTTGCAGGTGCTGTTGCAGGGCGTCACCGCGCCTCGGCCCGCCGACGAAGCCGGGTTGCGCCAGGCCCTGGATGACGCCGGCCTGCACGGGCATTACCAGGTGCAGGCGCTGGACGCCGGCGCCTGGCGCCTGAGCTTCGACAACGCGCCGGCCGACGCGGTGGTGGGCTGGCTGCTGGGCAATCCCCGTTCATTTGCTTTGGAGGTGTCCGAGGCGCGTTTGCAGCGCACCCCGGACGCCATCAACCATTCGGCCGGCACTGTGTCCGGGACCGTTCGCATGGATCAGGCGCTTGGCGCTAAGGACGCTTCATGAAGTGGTCAGTCCCTAATCACGCGCCTTTTCGCAAGGTCGCGCCGTTGTTGCTGCTGGCGTTGAGCGCGTGCAGCACCCCCGGGCCCAAGACGCCGTTGCTGGTGGACAGCGAACTCGGCCAGCCGCTGGCCGATACCCGCCGCAGCGGTGAAAGCCTGTTGGATCGTCAGCGCGAAGACACCCCGAAGGCGCGCCAGCCGCACCCGGTGACCAGCAGCGCCCGTGGCCACGCCCCGGCGCCCATCAAGGCGCGCAACCCCCTGGGCGACCAGCCGGTGCAGCTCAATTTTGTCGACGCGGACATCCAGGCGGTGGTGCGTGCGTTGTCCCGCGCCACTGGCCAGCAGTTTCTGGTGGACCCACGGGTGAAGGGCAACCTCACCCTGGTCAGCGAAGGCCAGGTGCCCGCGCACCAGGCCTATGACATGTTGCTGGCGGCGCTGCGCATGCAGGGTTTCAGCGTGGTGGATGTGGGGGGTGTGGCCCAGGTGGTGCCGGAGGCCGATGCCAAGTTGCTCGGCGGGCCGATGTACAGCGCCGGCAGCAGCGGCATGCAGACTCGCACCTTCCGCCTGCAGTACGAGAATGCGGTGAACCTGATCCCGGTGCTGCGGCCCATCGTGTCGCCGAACAACCCGATCAACGCCTACCCCGGCAACAACAGCATCGTCATCACCGACTATGCGGAAAACCTCGCACGCGTGGCCCAGATCATCAACGGCATCGACACCCCCAGCGCCATCGACACCGACGTGGTCAGCGTGCAGAACGGCATCGCCGTGGACATCGCCGCGATGGTCAGCGAGTTGCTCGAAACCCAGGGCGCCGACCAGACCCAGAAGATCAACGTGATCGGCGACCCGCGCTCCAATTCGATCATCATCCGTTCCGGCAGCCCCGAACGTACGGAACTGGCGCGCAACCTGATCTACAAACTCGACAATGCCCAGAGCAACCCCAGCAACATGCATGTGGTGTACCTGCGCAACGCCCAGGCGACCAAGCTCGCCCAGTCGCTGCGCGGGCTGCTCACCGGCGAGAGCGATGCCGGGGTGAGCGACGAGGCCCGTGGCAAGCTCAGTGCCATGGGCGGCAACAGCAAGACCGGCCAGGGCACCGGCAGCGCCCAGAACAGCAGCGGCACGTCCACCGGCAGCGTCGCGCAGTCGGGCTATGGGCAAACCAGCGGTGCCAGTAGCGGCACCAGCAGCGGCAGCACCGCCAGCGAGCCGGACACCGCCTTCAGCGCCGGCGGCGTGACCCTCCAGGCGGACGCCACCACCAACACCTTGCTGATCTCCGCGCCGGACCCGCTGTACCGCAACCTGCGCGAAGTGATCGACATGCTCGACCAGCGCCGCGCCCAAGTGGTGATCGAAAGCCTGATCGTCGAAGTGGGTGAGGACGATGCCACCGAGTTCGGCG
Organism: Pseudomonas sp. MPB23; assembly: GCF_046605395.1. Classification (NCBI taxonomy): domain Bacteria; kingdom Pseudomonadati; phylum Pseudomonadota; class Gammaproteobacteria; order Pseudomonadales; family Pseudomonadaceae; genus Pseudomonas; species Pseudomonas sp. MPB23. Next base: position 3,425,930 of record NZ_CP176771.1, read on the forward strand.
TGCAATGGCAGGCCGGTAACCTGGCGGGCAGCGGTGGGTTTGGTGGGGTCAACCTCGGTGGCAGCGGCCTGGTGAGCACTGGCAAGACCGGCATTGACGTACTGCCCAAGGGCTTGAATATCGGCGTGGTCAACGGCACCGTCGACATCCCGGGGATCGGCAAGGTGCTCGACCTCAAGGTGCTGGCCCGGGCGCTCAAGAGCAAGGGCGGCACCAACGTGCTGTCCACGCCCAACCTGCTGACCCTGGACAACGAAGCGGCGAGCATTTTCGTCGGGCAGACCATCCCGTTCGTTACCGGCAGCTACGTGACCGGCGGCGGGGGTACCAGCAACAACCCGTTCCAGACCGTGCAGCGCGAAGAGGTGGGGCTCAAGCTGAACGTGCGGCCGCAGATCTCCGAAGGCGGTACGGTGAAGCTGGATATCTACCAGGAGGTCAGCAGCGTGGACACGCGCACCTCGGTGGATGCGGGCACGGTGACCAACAAGCGCGCGATCGACACCAGCATTCTGTTGGACGACGGGCAGATCATGGTGCTCGGCGGGCTGCTGCAGGACGGTTACAGCCAGAGCAACGATGCGGTGCCCTGGCTTTCGAGTATCCCTGGGTTGGGCGCGTTGTTTCGCAATGAAAAGCGCAGTGTGAGTAAGACCAACCTGATGGTGTTCTTGCGGCCCTACATCATTCGCGACAGCGGCGCGGGGCGCAGTATTACCTTGAACCGCTATGAGTTCATGCGTCGCGCCCAGGGTGGGCTGCAGCCGGAGCACAGTTGGGCGATGCCGGATGTGCAGGCGCCGCAGTTGCCGTCGGTGGAGAAGGCGATTCCGCAGCAGCAGGGGCCCAGGGCGGTGATCCGCGCGGTGCCGGTAGGCACACGACCATGAGCCATGTGGGAGGGGGCTTGCTCCCGATAGCGGTGTGTCAGTTTCACATGGGGCAGCTGATACACCGCTATCGGGAGCAAGCCCCCTCCCACCGTTGCACGGCGATCAATCAGGAGGCTGTCTCTTGAGCCTGCTCCCCTACGCCTGGGCCAAATCCCAGCGCATCCTCCTGCGCCCCGGCGAGGAGGGCATGTTGCTCACCGTCTGCCCCTCGACCCCCGGCTGGTCGATCAGCGAAGTGCAGCGCCAGTTCGGCCAGTCCCGGCTCCAACAGGTGCGCGACGACGAACTCGACGGCCTGCTGGCCAGTGCCTACGCCGATACCGGCAGCGCCGCCGCCGTGGTGGGCGCCGCTGAAAACGAGGTGGACCTCGACCGCCTGATGCAAGACATGCCCGAGATCACCGACCTGCTCGACACCCAGGACGGCGCGCCGGTGATTCGCATGATCAACGCCTTGCTGACCCAGGCCGCCCGCGATGAGGCCAGTGATATCCATATCGAGCCCTACGAAACCCATTCCGTGGTGCGCTATCGCGTCGACGGCACCCTGCGCGACGTGGTGTCACCGCGCAAGGCGCTGCATGGCGCGCTGGTGTCGCGGATCAAGATCATGGCCCAGCTCGACATCGCCGAAAAACGCTTGCCCCAGGACGGTCGCATTGCGTTGCGCGTGGCGGGGCGGCCAATTGATATTCGCGTGTCCACGGTGCCCACCGGGCATGGCGAGCGCGTGGTGATGCGCTTGCTCGACAAGCAGGCCGGGCGTTTGCAACTGGAGACCCTGGGCATGGAGCCGCAGTTGCTGGCGCGCCTCGACACCCTGATCCGCCAACCCCACGGCATCGTGCTGGTCACCGGGCCCACCGGCAGCGGCAAGACCACCAGCCTCTACGCCGCCCTGGCGCGGCTGGATGCGAGCACCAGCAATATCCTCACCGTCGAAGACCCGGTGGAATACGACCTGCCGGGCATCAGCCAGATCCAGGTCAACGCCAAGATCGACATGACCTTCGGCCTGGCCCTGCGCGCGATTCTGCGCCAGGACCCGGACATCATCATGATCGGTGAAATCCGCGACCTGGAGACCGCGCAAATCGCGGTGCAGGCCTCGCTCACCGGGCACTTGGTGCTCGCCACCCTGCACACCAACGACGCGGTGTCGGCGGTCAACCGCCTGGTCGACATGGGCGTCGAACCGTTCCTGTTGGCCTCGTCGTTGTTGGGCGTATTGGCCCAGCGCCTGGTGCGCCGCCTGTGCCCCCATTGCAAGCAGGAAGACCCGGCCGCGCCCGGCACCTGGCGCCCGGTGGGCTGCGCGCAGTGCAACCAGATCGGCTACAGCGGGCGTACCGGTATCCATGAGTTGTTCTGCGTCGACGACGCGGTGCGCAGCCTGATCCATCAGGGCGCCAACGAACAGGATCTGCGCGTGGCCGCGCGTCGCGCCGGAATGTTCAGCCTGCGTGAAGACGGCGAGCGCTGGGTGCGCAGCGGCACCACCGCGACCGAAGAAATCCTGCGCGTGACACGGGACGCCTGATGAATCGCTATCGTTATGAAGCCGCCGATGCCACTGGCAAGGTCGAGGCCGGGCATGTGGAGGCCGACAGCCAGAGCGGGGCGTTCGCCGCGTTGCGCAGTCGTGGCCTGACCGCGCTAATGGTGCAGGTCGAAGGCAGTCAGCACAGCGCCGGCGCCAGCCTGTTCAGCGCCAAGCTGTCGGACAACGACCTGGCCTGGGCCACGCGGCAACTGGCGAGCCTGCTTGGCGCCAGCCTGCCATTGGAAGCGGCGCTGAGTGCCACGGTGGAGCAGGCCGAGAAAAAACACATCGCCCAGACCCTGGCCGCCGTGCGTGCCGATGTGCGCGGCGGCATGCGCCTGGCGGATGCGTTGGCCGCACGGCCACGGGACTTTCCGTCGATCTACCGCGCGCTGATCGCGGCGGGGGAGGAGTCCGGTGACCTGGCCCAGGTCATGGAGCGCCTGGCCGACTACATCGAGGAGCGCAACAACCTGCGCGGCAAAATCCTCACGGCCTTTATCTACCCTGGCGTGGTGGGGCTGGTGTCCATCGGCATCGTGATTTTCCTGCTCAGCTACGTGGTGCCCCAGGTGGTCAGCGCGTTTTCCCAGGCGCGCCAGGACCTGCCGGGGCTGACCCTGGCGATGCTCAACGCCAGTGACTTTATCCGCGCCTGGGGCTGGCTGTGTTTTGCCGGGATCGTCGGCAGTTTCTGGGGCTGGCGCCTGTACCTGCGCGACCCGGTGGCGCGCTTGAACTGGCACAGCCGCGTGCTGCGCTTGCCACTGATCGGGCGCTTCGTGCTGGGCCTGAACACCGCGCGCTTTGCCTCGACCCTGGCGATCCTCGGCGGTGCCGGCGTGCCGTTGTTACGTGCCCTCGAAGCGGCACGCCAGACCCTGTCCAACGAGCGCCTGAGCCAGTGCGTCAACGACGCCACCGCCAAGGTGCGCGAAGGCGTCAACCTGGCTCCGGCGCTGGCGGTGGAGAAGGTGTTCCCGCCGGTGCTGATCCACCTGATCGCCAGCGGCGAAAAAACCGGCTCGCTGCCGCCGATGCTCGAACGCGCCGCGCAGACCCTGTCGCGGGACATCGAACGCCGCGCCATGGGCATGACTGCGTTGCTGGAGCCGCTGATGATCGTGGTGATGGGCGCGGTGGTGCTGGTGATCGTGATGGCGGTGCTGTTGCCGATCATCGAGATCAACCAACTCGTTACCTGAATGTCTGCAATTAAAAATGTGGGAGGGGGCTTGCCCCCTTCCACATGGGGGCGCCAAACCGCTCAAAATCATGACCGAAACACCCGAGAATCTTTTTAAAAATCAAGCCCTTCCTCCCGAGGTTTTTTCCTTTTGCTGTCATCGGATGCTGCGAAATTACCTACCCATGGCCTCACCCCTGCCACCCCCGGAACACGGCCTGGACCGAAGCCATGGCGTCATGCAAGAGCCCTCTACCCAAACGTACAAACACGACGAAAGGAGATTCTTCATGTTTAAGCGCAACGTTCTCGCGGTATCCATGACCCTCGCTGCACTGTGCTCGGCACAGGCTGCAATGGCTGACATCAACGGCGGTGGTGCAACCCTGCCTCAGCAGCTGTATCAGACTGCCGGCGTACTGACGGCCGGTTTCGCCCAATACATCGGCGTGGGCAGCGGTAATGGCAAGGCCGCCTTCCTGACCAACGACTACACCAAGTTCGTGGCCGGTGTGACGAACAAGAACGTGCACTGGGCCGGTAGCGATTCGAAGTTGAGCGCAACTGAACTGTCGACCTACGCCACCAACAAACAACCGACCTGGGGCAAATTGATCCAGGTGCCATCGGTGGCGACTTCGGTTGCCATTCCGTTCAACAAGGCCGGCGATGCAGCGGTTGACCTGAGCGTTCAAGAGCTGTGCGGTGTGTTCTCCGGCCGTATCACTGATTGGGGCGACATCTCTGGCGCCGACCGTACCGGCCCCATCACTGTGGTTTATCGCAGCGAAAGCAGCGGCACCACCGAGTTGTTCACCCGTTTCCTCAATGCCAAGTGCAATGCAGAAGCCGGTACCTTCGCGGTCACCACCACCTTCGGCACCAGCTTCTCCGGTGGCCTGCCGGCCGGCGCCGTTTCTGCCGCGGGCAGCCAGGGTGTGATGAATGCCCTGGGCGCCGCCGAAGGCCGTATCACCTACATGAGCCCTGACTATGCTGCTTCCACCCTGGAAGGTCTGGACGACGCTACCAAAGTCGCTCGCGTCGGCAAGGACGAAGCGCAGGGCGTTGAAGGTGTGTCGCCAGCGCCAGACAACGTTTCTGCCGCTATCGCACTGGTACCGGTTCCTGCAACGAGCCCAGCCAGCGTGCGCGCCAACCAGGACAACTGGGTACCTGTGTTTGGCAAAGACGGTGTCACCGGTGTTCAACCTTACCCAGCGTCGGGCTACCCGATCCTGGGCTTCACCAACCTGATCTTCAGCCAGTGCTACGCCAACGCCGGCCAGACCGGCCAAGTGCGCGATTTCTTCACCAAGCACTTCGGCGCAACCGCCAACAACGACGCCGCCATTTCGGCCAACCGTTTCGTGCCGCTGCCTGCTAACTGGAAAACCGCCATCACCGACACCTTCGTGACCTCCACCAGTGCCTTGAGCATCGGCAAGTCCGACGTCTGCAACGGTATCGGTCGTCCGCTGTAACCCAAGCGCTCAACGACCCGCAACACCCGATCAGCAACGGCCTGTGCCGTTGCTGATTTTTGCGTTTGTACGGTTTTTCGATCCGTTACCAGGCCTTTATGAACTTTGCATGACAGAAGTTCAGTCCCGTCCCTCGCCAACCGCCTAACCCTCATACGTGAGCCTGTCTTGCTCCCTGCGTGATAACAAAGAAGGAAGATTCCCGATGGTCCGCTGCAAATCGCCGGTTAACCTGAAAGCCCAAGAGACGATCCTGCACCTGAAACCACTGGCCCAGGCCATTGCCCTGTTGATGGTGGCGGGCAATGCCCATGCGGCCACGGCGTTCAGTTCCAGTTGGTTTGCCGAAAAGGGCGCGAGCCAGGCGGCGACGGCGGCGCGGATCAGTGCCGGGCAGGTGCCGGGCATTCCGTCGCTCAACGAGCAGGCGCGGGTCAACCAGCAGTTGGCGCGTTCCATCAGCACCTTGAACACCAGCGTCGCGGCGATTGCGGCGCAGCAGGCGGCACAAGCGGCGGGGCGCCAGGCGGCGTTCGGCCAGGTGTCGACGATCCCCGATGGTTTGGGCAAGGGCGGCCTGCAGGTCGACAACAGCCTCACCCAAGGCTGGACCAACGCCAAGGCGCCGACCCAGACCCAGGCGGGCGGCAAGACCACGGTGAGCATCGAGCAGACCGCCGACAAGGCGATCCTCAACTGGGAGACCTTCAACGTCGGGCGCAACACCACGGTGGATTTCCAGCAGCAGGCCAGTTGGGCCGTGCTTAACCGCGTCAACGACCCCGATGCGCGGCCCAGCCAGATCCAGGGCCAGATCAACGGCGCCGGCACGGTGATGATCATGAACCGCAACGGCGTGGTCTTCAGTGGCACCAGCCAGGTCAACGTGCGCAACCTCGTTGCCGCCGCCGCGAACATCACCGACGAGCAGTTCACCCAGCGCGGGATCTATGTGGACAGCACCGGTTCCCAGCCGACCTTTACCGATGCGGCAGGCAAGGTCGAGGTGCAGCGCGGTGCGCTGATCCAGACCCACGCCCCGGCCAGTTCCACGGATGCCGGCGGCTATGCCTTGCTGCTCGGTTCGGAAGTGGAAAACGCCGGCACTATCAACACTGCCAAGGGCCAGACCACCCTGGCGGCCGGCGACAGCTTCTACATTCGCAAGGGCGTCGGCACCACCGGCAACGACCGTTCCACCACGCGCGGCAATGAAGTGGCGACCGGCCTCAACACGGGCAGCAGCGCCGGCAAGGTCAGCAACAGCGGCCTGATCATGGCCTCCACCGGCGACATCACCCTGACCGGCCACCAAGTGCAGCAAAATGGCGTGGCGCTGGCCAGTACCTCGGTGGACACCCGCGGCACGATCCACTTGCTCAATTCCGCCACCGACACCACCGGCAGCGTGACGCTGGGCGAGGGCAGCACCACCGCGATCCTGCTGGACAGCAGCGGCAGTACCGCGCTCAACAGTCAGAAGAGCAACGGCCTGGTCAACCTCGATGGCACACCCGCCAACCTGGCCACCGGGCAGTTCAACAACCTCAGCACGGTGGCCGACCGCACCGACCAGTCGCGCATCGAGATCGTCAGCGGCGGCAGCGTGGATTTCCAGAAAGGCTCGATCACCCTGGCCACCGGTGGCCAGGTCGCGGTCAGCGCGGCCGGGCGCAGCCTGGTACGCGACGGGGCGATGATCGACGTGTCCGGCGCGGTTGGCGTCAAGGTGGCGATGGAAGCCAACAACATCAAGATCAACGTGCAGGGCAACGAGCAGCGCGATGCGTCGGTCAACCGCGATGACGGCAAGCTGATCAACAACGATGTGTGGGTCGACTTGCGCGAGCTGGTGTTCGTGCCCGCCGGCACCAACGGCTATGCCACGGATCGCTGGTACACCGCCGGCGGCTTGCTGGAAGTCGGCGGTTACCTCGGCACCCAAGGCCACTCGGTGGGCGAGTGGATGGCCCAGGGCGGCACCGTGACGTTTACCGGCAAGGATGTGGTGACGCAGAAGGGCGCGCAGATCAACCTGTCGGGCGGCACCGTCGACGTGCAGGGTGGTTATATCCAGCAGACCTGGCTCAAGGGCCCGGACGGGCGCCTGTATGAGCTGTCCAACGCGCCGGGCGACATCCTCTATTCCGGGCTCTACAAAGGTTATGAAGACACCAGCAAGCGCTGGGGCCAGACCGATTACTACTACAACCCGATGATCGCCAAGCAACGCCGTTACGAGAGCGGTTACACCGTGGGTCGCGATGCCGGCAAGCTGGTGGTCGGCACCACCAGCGCGGTGCTCGAAGGCCAGGTGGTCAGCGACGTGTTCCAGGGCACCCGCCAGACCCAGGCGCCGAACATCGACCTTGACGGTTACCAGCAGTCGCAGAAGGCCATGGCCCAGCGCGCGCAGTTGATCATTGGTGGGTACACGCCGGTCTACAACAAGACTACCGGCACCCTGCGTTATGCGTTGACCGGCACGACCGGCGAGGTGCTGATCGACAGCAACACCCAGAAAATCGCCGAGGGCCTGGACCTGACGACCGCGCTGCCAGCGGATCGCCAAGGCAAGATGGTGCTCGACAGCGACCAGCTCAATGGCTATCGGTTGGGTGCGATCAAGGTCGGTGCCACGCAACAGGTGACCGTCAACGGCGCGCTCAATGTCGCGGACGGCGGGAATATCACCCTGTTCGCGGCTGGGGTCACGGTCAACGCCAACTTGACAGCCCATGGCGGCAGCCTTAATGCGGGCAATATTCTCAATCAGGTCGACCCGCTCAAAGGCAGCGTCCTGGATGCGATCGTGGCCGGGAGCGGCACCGTCAACGTGGCCAGCGGCGTCAGGCTGGACACTTCCGGGCGCTGGAACAATCTGCTGCTGGACGCTGACAACACCCTCGGTGTGGCCTATGTGAACGGCGGCAAGATCTCGCTGCGCGGCACCGGCAATGTGAGCCTGGCGGCGGGCAGTGTGGTGGATGCATCCTCCGGCGGCATCCTCGGCGTGAGTGGCAGCCTCACTGGCGGCAAGGGCGGCGACGTGACCCTGGCCTCGTTCGGCGCCCTGGGGCTGGACGGCGAGATTCGCGGTTATGGCGTCAGCGGTGGCGGCACCCTGGCGTTGCAGGGGCGTAAGGTGCAGATCGGCGACAGCGCCACGGCACCGGCCGCCGACACCCTGAAACTGGCTGGCGATTTCTTCAACAAGGGTTTCTCGGCCTATGACATCACCGGCAACGAAGGGTTGTTGGTCACGGACGGCACCCAGGTGGATGTGACCACGCCGGTCTACCGCCTGGGCGAACAGACCTCGGGCCTGCCCAGTGGCAGCGACCCGGCCACGGCCCTGGAACGCTGGACGCCGGCGCTGTACCAGGAAGACCCGGTCAAAGGCGTGCTGACCCAGCGCCAAGGCGCCAGCCTGAACCTCACCGCCGGCTATCTGGATTCCACGGCGGCTGAGCTGGCCACCACGGCGCTGACCGTGGGCCAGGGTGCGGTGATCAACGTCGACCCCGGCCAGGGCATCAACCTGCGCAGCGTTGGCCAACTGACCCTGGACGGCACCCTCAACGCCTGGGGCGGTAGCGTCAGCCTGGGCGGGTTGACGGTTCAGGCTGCCGAGCAAGTGAACGCCGCCGGGCATGGCCGCTCGATCTGGGTGGGCGAGCACGCGGTGATCGACGTCGCCTCGCGCGCGGTCACGGCGGTGAGCAATCGCGGCAATGTCTACGGTCTGGTGCGCAATGGCGGCAAGATCAGCATCGGTGGCGACATCAACCTGGCCACTGGCATTGCCACGGCCAGCGACCTGTTTGTGGTGGTGCGCGACGGTGCGCGCCTGGAGGCTTCCGGTAGTCAGGCGGCGCTCGATGTTTCAGGTCAGGGCCGGGTGCAGGTGGCAAGCAATGGCGGCAACATCAGCTTTGCCTCCAACAACGGCCTTTACCTGGATGGCAGCTTCGTCGCCCGCGCCGGGGGCGCGGGAGCGGCAGGCGGCAGTTTGTCGCTGGCGCTGGAAAGCCCGTATTACGCCAAGAACGCAGTCACCGACAGGGTGCTCAACGTGCGAGAGTTGGTGCTCAGCCAAGTCCACCAGGACAGCACGTTGCCAGGCAGCGCTGATGCGGCGGCGGCCAGCCTGGAGTATGGCCATGGTCGCCTAGGGGTGGATCAGGTCAGCGCCGGTGGTTTTGACAACCTGGCGTTGCTCAGCAACGGCCTGCTGGGGTTTGACGGTGACGTGTCGTTGAGCATGGGCCAAAGCCTGCGTCTGTACAGCGGCGCCATGGGCCTCACCGAGACGGCTGCCGACAACGCGCGCGTCAACCTCTCGGCACCTTACGTATTGCTGGCAGGCATTCTTGCGCCGATTCTTGCGGACAAGGATCAGTACCTGCACCCGGTATTGGCCAGCGGCATGTCGCAACGCGCCAGCCAAGGGATATTCGAGGCCAGCGGCAACCTGATCGATGTACGCGGCAATGTGCTGTTCGGCAACACGACTGACCTGCCGCTGAGCGATGGCAGCCTGGCGAACGTCGACCGTCGCGGGTTCGATGATGTGCAATTGAGCAGCCAGGGCGACCTGCGCTTTCTGGCCGGGGCCGGCGAGGATGTGATCGCCACGGGTATCAGTACGCAACTGATGACCCGCGGCGACATGACCCTGCGCGCAGCGCAGTTGTATCCGGCAACGGACGTCGGGGCGCGGGTGCTGGCGGGCTACCTGAGCGGTGATGTCTCGAGCGGCTTCATCTACGATCCGGCGCGTACCCTGACGATCGCTCGCACCGCGAACAGTCATGCCGCCATGCCTTACTCGGCGTTCGGTCGCTTGCTATTGGGCGGCCCCACCATCAAGCAAGGTGGGGTGGTGCGCGCGCCGCTGGGGCTGATCGAAATCGGCACCCGGGGCACCAGCAAAGTCGAACTGCTGCCCGGCAGCCTCACCTCGGTGAGCGGAAAGGGCCTGGTGTTGCCTTACGGCGGGACCACGGATGGCCAGATTTATCAGTACAACGGCAAGACCGTCACCTTCCTTGGTCAGGGCGGCAAACCGAATTTGAACGGTGGGCTGAGCGTCGGCGTGATCATGGGCGGGCAGTCGGTGGCGGTGTTGCCCGACGCCACCCTGGATCTGTCCGGCGGTGGTGAGCTGCTCGGTGCCGGATTCATTTCCGGGCGCGGCGGCTCTACGGATGCGCGTTACAACCCGTTGGTGCAGTTTGGCGCCAACGGCGGGTTCGTGCTGCCGGGGCTGGCGACCAACCCGATCTATGCGATTGTGCCAGGCGTGCAACCGGGCTACGCGCCGGTGGCGCCCGAGGGCGGCGCGGTCGACCCGCTGATTGGCCAGCAGATCACGATCGGTGCCGGTGTGCCGGGGCTGGCGGCGGGTACCTATACCTTGATGCCGTCCACCTACGCCTTGATGCCGGGGGCCTTCCGCGTGGAAATCAACGGCCTGGCCGGCACCGCGAGCGAAGGTTTGCCCCAGGCGATGCGCAATGGCTCCTGGTCAACGGCGGGGCGCCTGTCCATCGCCAATACCGGTATCGCCAGCAATATCGCAAGCCAAGTGATTCTGACGCCTGCCGATACCTTGCGCCGTTACTCCCAATACAACGAAACCGGCTATGCGCAATTCGCCCTGGCCGACGCTGCCAGGCTCGGTGTGCCTCGGCCCTTGTTGCCGGTGGATGCCAAGACCTTGCAATTGTCCCTGCAATCGGGGGCGGGCGCAGAGGCGTTTTCCTTCCAGGGCATCGGACACTTTGAGGCGGCGGCGGGTGGCTTTGGCGGCACGGTGTCGGTGATGAATACAGGTTCGATTGGCCGGGATATCGAAATCGTCGGGCCCGGCAAGGACGCTACCAGTGGGTTCAGCGGCATCACCCTGGGGGCAGAAAGCCTCAATGCGTTGGGCGCTGCCCGCATGATGATCGGCGGGATGACAGTGGTCGTGTATGGCCAGGGTGGTAACTACATTGAATTGGCCGGCGGCACCACGGGGTCTCTTATCCTTCGAGACGGCGCGACCCTGGCGGCGCCGGAAGTATTTCTGGTGGCCTCGACCGGCTCCATCGTGGTGGAGCAGGGCGCTTCGATCAATACCATCGGGCGTGGCAAGGCCAGTTATGACGCTCGCGATGGCTTTGTCTATAACTTGGCCAACGTGTTGGCGGTGTCCAATGGCACGCTCAATGTGGTCGCCAAGACGCAAGCCTCGGCGGGTAAAGGTATCCAGATCGGGGTCTGCAACAGTGCGCCATGCACTGGGCAAACCGCTCTGTACTCAGAAGGCAGCATCGTCGGCTTGACCGATAGCACCCTGCAAATGAGCGACCAGGTGCGATACGGCACCCGCCACCTCAACCTGGGACTGACCAGAATCAACGTCGGTAGCCCGCAAGCGTTGGCGGATGCGGCTGCCGCCAATCGTCTGCCGGCGGGGCTGACCCTGACCCAGGACGTGCTCAACCGCCTGCTGCGCGGCGATACCGAGTTCGGCGCACCGGCCCTGGAAACCCTGCAACTGTCAGCGCGCGACAGCTTCAACTTCTACGGCACCGTGACCCTGGACACCTACGATGCGGTGACCGGCAAGTCGCTGTTGAACAACCTGATGCTGTCCACTCCCGCGATCTACGGCTCTGGTGCTGCCAACGATGTGGCCACCATCCATACCGCCAACCTGATCTGGCAGGGCGCCGAAGCATCCCCTGGCACGGTCGTGGCAGGCGGCGCGGGCACCGGTAGCGGGCGTCTGGATATCAACGCCGAGCGCATCGAGTTCGGCTATGGCGAGTTTGCCCAGGCCAGCACCACCGCGACCTTGAACCGCTTGGCCCTGGGCTTTGCCAACGTCAACCTCAACGCCAGCGACCGCATCACCGCCAACCACAAAGGCAGTCTGTCGGTGTACCAGAACCAGGGCGCCTATGACGCGCTCAAGGGCTTTGCCTACAGCGGCGGCAACCTGAATATCCTCACGCCCTTGATGACCGGCGCGGCGGGCTCGGTGAATAAAATCACTGCCGGTGGCGCGATTGATATCAGCGCTTCGGCCGGCCCGGTCGGCAAGGTGGACGGCCTGGGCGGCGAGTTGTCATTGCAGGGCGACAGTATTCGCCTGGCCAGCGCGGTGGTACTGCCCAGCGGCAAGGTGACCCTGGGCGCTCGGGGCGACGTGGTGCTGACGGACAATGCAGCGATTGATGTGTCCGGCCGGGACATTGCGTTCAATGACCTGACCCAATACAGCGCCGGCGGCGAAGTGCTGCTGGAAAGCCGTGAGGGCAATGTGCAGCAGGCGACGGGCTCGACCATCGACCTGTCGGCCAAGTACAACCAGGCGGGCAAACTGCGCGCCGTGGCGGTGGGCAGCGCGGCCGGCACTGTCGACCTGGCGGGCAAGATCCTCGCCGGCAGCAGCGGCTACTACGATGCCGGCGGCACCCTGGTGCCTTACCTGGCTGGTGCGGTGGAAGTCCAGGCCCAGCACCTGGGGGGCAACGGGACCCTGAACGAGCGGTTCGCCGCCCTCAACCAACGTCTCAACCAGGGCCAGGTTTATGGCACGCGCAGCTTCCAGCTCAAACAGGGCGACCTGGTCATCGGCGATGGCGTCAAAGCCAATACCGTGAATGTCTCGGTGGACAACGGCAGCCTGCGCGTGACGGGGTGGGTGGACGCCAGCGGCGAGCGCGTCGGCAGCATCAATCTGGCCGGCAAGAACGGCCTGACGGTGGACGGCACAGCGGTGCTCGACGCCCATGGCACGCAATTGCGCGTGGACAGCTACGGCAAGATCATTGATTCGCCGAACCGCGCCATCGTAGTCCTGGGTTCCGGTACCGGCCAACTGACCCTGGCCGATGGCATGCGCATCGACCTGCGCCATGGCACCGAAGCCGTCACCGGCAATGACGGGCGCAACCGGGGCACGTTGGAGCTGAATGCACCGCGCTTGGGTGCCGATGACATTGCGATCGACGCGAGTGGACGCTTGACGATCCAGGGCGCGCGCTCGATTGCCCTCAACGGCATGGCGACCTATGACGATGCGGATTTCGGGCCTGGCACGACTGTCAGCGGCAGGCCCTATCAAGTCATCGACAAGGCTTATCTGGATAAAAAGCATGACCTGAGCACCACGTTCATCAATGCGGCGCTGGGTAACACCAACCTGGTACAGAACAAGCTGGCCGGTCTGAACAATACGACCTACGGCGACACGTTCCACCTGCGTCCCGGCGTAGAAATCATCAGCAAAACCCCCGATGGCGACCTGGTGGTACAGGATGACCTGAACCTGTCCGGCTATCGCTACGCCAGCCTCACATCGCCGACCCATGCGGTGACCGAGGCCGGCAGCCTGACCCTGCGTGCCGGGGGCGACCTGAACATCTACGGCAGCATCAACGACGGTTTTGCAGAACCTGCGGCGACCCCGGACGACAAAGGCTGGGTGTTGCGCGCCGGCATCGACTACACCGGCGGCACGATTACGGTGCCTGGTGACGGCGTGAGCCTGGCGGATGGCACCACGTTCCCAAGCGGCGCGATCCTCAATTTCGATCTGCCGATCAAGGCCCGCAGCTTGCCTGCCGGTACGCGATTGCCGGTGGCGGTCACCCTCAATTCCTCGTTGGCACTCCCGGCCGGTACGGTACTGGCGGGTGCGGTGCGTAATGCCGCCGGTACCGTGCTGTATCCGGCCGGTACGATATTGACCGCGCGCGTGAGCTTACCGAGCGGCAGCATCCTGGATGCCGGTACGGTGCTGGTGAGCCTCACCAGTGTGAAGGTCATGATGTGGCCGGCGGGCGTGCCATTGCCTGTGACAATGACGCTCAGCGGTACCAAGCTGCTGCCCCGTGGGGCCTTGTTGCCGGTGGGCACCAACGTCAAGTTGCCGGGTGGCGTGGCGTCGGTAAACCTGCGTACGGGGGGCGAGGGCAAGCTGTGGGCAGTCGCGCCGATGCTGGCCGAGGGCTCGCAGTCCTGGTCGATGCGCCTGGTGGCCGGCGCCGATACCCAGGCGGCCGACAGCCGTCTGCTCCAGCCTCATCCACAGGCGGGTAACCTGCGTCTGGCCGATAGTCATTCTTCTGCGGGGGGCGGCAGTACGCGTTTCAGCGTGATCCGCACCGGCGCGGCAGACTTGGAACTGCTGGCCGGGGGCGACCTGAGTGTGGATTCGCTCTTCGGCGTCTATACCGCCGGCAGCTCTGCCGCGAGTCCCTCCGGCGAATGGTACCCGGAGGGCGGAGGTAATTTGCTGGTGAAGGCAGGCGGCAACCTGACGGGGAACATTACCAAGGAAGCCGGGAACGCTGCGCGCCCAGTCGAGGGTGATGTGGGCTATGACTCCGCCAACGTAGGCAGTTGGTTGTGGCGTCAAGGCAATGGCTTGTCCGGTAGCCAGGCCCAGGCGACCGCATGGTGGATCAACTTTGGTGCCTATACCCCTAACTATTCAATAAATAATGCGCCTGACCAGATGGTCGGGTTCACCGGGTTCGGCACGCTGGGCGGGGGCAACCTGAACGTCGACGTCGGAGGCGATGCCGGGATTATCAGGCCGCTGGCAGCGGGTTCCGTGCCAGTAAATGTCAACGCCCGCAGCCAAGGCCTGGTGCTGGCGGTGGGCAGCACTGGCCGGGTCGCGGCCGATGGCAGTCTGCAACTGACCGGCGGTGGCGATCTAAACGTACGGGTCGGCGGTGCGGTGAACCCTGGCAGTCAAGTTGCACTCGGTCACCTCAATGGTGCGGTGGTGGATTTGCGTGGGCATGTACAGCTCACGGGCGGCGCCCTGGGTAGCTTGACCTTGCGTTATGGCAGCCTGGCAACGGACCAGAGCCCAAGCGAAGTCCGCGCCTATGACTCAATACGCTCGACCTCCGCGGCAGCCACCGGCGGTTGGAGCCTGTTGCCGGGGGACGCGACCTTCAGCCTGGCCACCCGTGGGGACCTGGTGCTGCAGGACGTGGCCGACCCGGGGCGAGCGCCGCAGATGAATGCCTCGGCCTACGAGAAAGACGGCACGGTGGGTATCGGTCAGAGCTGGTTCAGCCTGTGGACTGATCGCACAGCCGTAGATCTGTTCTCCGCCGGCGGCAACCTGACGCCGCTGACCCAAACCACTGAGTCGGACATGGCGGCGGTGTATCCCGCGACATTGCGCGCGGTCGCCGCTGGTGGAAGCCTGTATTACGGGCGTGCTTCGAGCTTTAATACCAATGTGTTGCCACCGCTCCAGGCGATGGTGTTGGCGCCGTCAGCCAAAGGTCAATTGCAATTGCTGGCGGCGGACTCGATCTATGGCGGCGACCTGACCATCAGTCGCTCCAGTGCGGCACCGGATACCCTTGCGACGATCCTGCGCCCAGCGTTCCAAGGGTATGTCAAAGACCCCGACGGCAATTATCTGCTTGTTGGCGGTAATGCTTCCACGGATGCCGTTCGGGCCGACCTGGGGCGCGTCGCTCCTCTGTTCGCGTTCGGTCCCAATACCGCCAGCACGTTATGGGGTGACGCTTTGGAACCTGCGCGTTTCTATGCCTTGACCGGCGATCTGCTGGGTGTCAACAGCGGGCGTTCGATCACCATTACGACCTCGGACGACCCGCGTTTTGGCCAGACCTATCAGGAAGGTACAGGCGCGGTGTGGATGTTGGCCGGACGAGACATCGTCAGCAGCGGTACGCGCTTGAGTGGTGCCAGCGGCGGTGACGGCGGGACTGGCGAATACACCATCGCCGGCAATCTGTTTGTGCATAACGGCCCCACCGATATCTCTGTCGTCAGCGCCGGCCGCGACATTCTCTACAGCAGCTTCAACGTCGCCGGGCCTGGCACTCTGGAAGTGACAGCCGGCCGCAATATCGTCATGGACGACAAGGTCGCCATTACCAGCCTGGGCGCCGTGGCGGCAGGCGACAACCGCCCTGGCGCGAGTATCGTCATGCAAGCTGGCGTCGGCCCTGACGGCCCGGATTACCTGCGTTTCGTCGAGGCCTACCTGAACCCGGCCAACCTGGCGCAACCGGGTGAGTCGATCCAGGGCGGCAAAGTCGCCAAGACTTACGAAAACGAACTGGTCAGTTGGCTCGCCGAGCGCTTCGGTTTTGTCGGCGGCCCCGACCAGGCCCGCGCCTACTACGCCGCCCTGCCGGCCGAGCAGCAACGGATCTTCGCCCGCGACGTGTACTTCGCTGAACTCAAGGCCGCCGGCCGTGAGTACAACCAGGACGGCAGCGTGCGCCAGGGCAGTTACCTGCGCGGCCGTGAGGCGATTGCGGCGCTGTTCCCGAACAGGGACGTGGCCGGTAACCCGATCACCTACAAAGGCGACATCACGATGTTCGGCGGCGCGGGCGTGCACACCAACTTCGGCGGCTCGATCCAGATGCTCACCCCCGGCGGCCGCCAGACCTTCGGCATCGAAGGCGCGGCGCCCCCATCGACGGCGGGTGTGATCACCCAGGGCGCGGGAGATATCCAGCTGTACTCCCTGGGCAGCATCCTGCTCGGCCAGAGCCGCATCATGACCACCTTCGGCGGCTCGATCATGGCATGGACCAGCGAGGGCGACATCAACGCCGGGCGCGGCTCCAAGACCACCGTGGTGTACACGCCGCCCAAGCGCGTCTATGACAACTGGGGCAACGTGAGCCTGTCGCCGTCGGTGCCGAGTACCGGTGCGGGGATTGCCACACTCAACCCGATCCCGGAAGTGCCGGCGGGGGATATCGACCTGATTGCGCCGTTGGGCACCATCGATGCGGGGGAGGCGGGCATTCGTGTGTCCGGTAACGTCAACATTGCCGCCTTGCGGGTGGTGAACGCGGCGAATATCCAGACCCAGGGCAAGTCGTCCGGGGTGCCGGTGACGGCGGCGGTCAACACCGGCGCCATGAGTTCGGCCAGCGCGGCGGGGGCGGCGGCGTCCCAGGCGGCGCAAGACGCGGCGCGCAGCCAACAGGCGGCGTCCCGCCAGGGCCGGGCGTCGATCGTCACGGTGGAAGTGTTGAGCTTTGGCTCCGAGCCGGTGCAGCGCGAGCCGCAGGAACAACAGAAGACCTCCGGCTACAACCCCAACAGCCCGGTGCAGGTGTTGGGCGCAGGGCCTTTGAGCGAGCAGGCGCGGGCGCGGTTGACGGATGAAGAGCGCAAGCAAATCACGTTGTAAGGGTTTGGCAGGGACCTCTGGATGTACCGTTTGGGGCGATCAATGATCGCCCTTTTTTTCGCTGAATCCGCTCTTGTGGAGCTGGCTTGCCAGCGAAGAGGACCGAAAGCCATGCGTTGGATGAACGGACGCTTCGCTGCGGTGCGGCGATCCGACAAGCCGGCTCCGACGCTCTAAACACAGCTATACCCGCCATCAATGAGCAAATCGACACCGGTCATCCATGATGACTCATCAGATGCCAGGAGGATGGCCGCGCCTGTCATATCCGAGGTAATTCCTGCGCGTTGCATTGGAATGTCTTTTTTCTGTTCTGCCATACCTCTGGAGCGTCCCGCCGCTGGTTGGCGTTGCTGTTGGTGGCGTTCAGCCCAGGTGAAATGGTGTTGACCCTGATGCCATAGGGCGCAAGCTCCAGCGCACAGCTTCGTGTAAGTATCGACAGTGCTGCGTTGCTGGCTTGATAAGCTGACATTCGGCTGACCGCCTTGACGGCACTGACAGATGAAATGTTAATGATGATGCCGCTCTGTTTACGTGCTATGCAATCTGTTGCAAAGCGTTGAGTTGCAAAGAAGGGAAAGCTGAGGTTGGCTGCGAGGGTTTCTTCGTACTCCTCTCCGCTCACCTCCATGAACGGAGTGCGGGTTATAAATGCGGGATTATTGACAAGTATATCTATCGGTTCGATGTTCGCGCGCGCTGTCTCGAAGAGTACATCTACGGTACAGCTTGCAACATCCATAAACATGAAACTGGCCCGCTGTTCAAGACCCCCCCCCCCCCCCCGGCTAATGCAGACATCGACCCCTTGGGTAATGAACGCTTCGGCTATCGCTCTTCCAATGGCTGTCGAAGCACCTGTTATTAGCTCGCTTACCTTTCAATCTTCCTTCCATGATTGCGCCTCCGTTTAGGGAAATCCTGAAAAAGACTTCCTGATTTGGCAAAATCCCCGGACACCAATCGCCGAGCTTTTCAATGAAGCAAATGACCTTCGCCGATGCCGAGTACGCCGGTAAGCGCAAGCAGACCCGCAAGGAATTGTTCCTGATCGAGATGGATCGGGTCGTACCCTGGAAGGGTTTGATTGCCCTGATCGAACCTCATTACCCGAAGGGCGAAGGTGGTCGTCCAGCCTATCCTTTGATGGCGATGCTGCGGGTTCATCTCATGCAGAACTGGTTCGGTTACAGCGATCCTGCGATGGAGGAAGCGCTGTACGAGACGACGATCTTGCGCCAGTTTTCCGGTCTGAGCCTGGAGCGGATCCCAGATGAAACTACCATTCTCAACTTCCGTCGCCTGCTGGAAAAGCACGAGTTGGCCGCTGGTATTCTCGGCGTGATCAATGGCTATCTGGGCGACCGTGGCCTGTCACTGCGACAAGGCACCATCGTCGATGCCACGCTGATTCATGCGCCCAGTTCGACCAAGAACAAGGATGGCAAACGCGACCCTGAGATGCATCAAACCAAGAAAGGTAACCAGTATTACTTCGGTGCCAAAGCTCACATTGGTGTCGACGATGAGTCAGGGCTGGTGCACAGCGTGGTGGTCACTGCGGCCAACGTCGCGGACATAACCCAACTCGACAAACTGCTACACGGTGCTGAGAACGTGGTCTGCGCCGATGCAGGCTATACCGGTGTCGAGAAGCGCGAAGAGCATGCGGGACGCCACGTCATCTGGCAGATTGCAGCCCGGCGCAGTACCTACAAAAAACACGGTAAACGCAGCGCGCTGTACAAAGCGATGCGCAAGATCGAGAAAGCCAAGGCCCAGGTTCGCGCCAAGGTTGAGCATCCATTTCGAGTGATCAAGCGTCAGTTTGGTTATACGAAAGTGCGTTTCCGAGGCTTGGTGAAAAACACTGCTCAGATGGTGACGCTGTTCGCCCTGTCGAACCTTTGGATGGCGCGTCGATATTTGCTCTCCAGCGCAGGAGAGGTGCGTCCGTAATGAGGAAAATAGCTGCTGCGAGGAGCGTTCAGCGGAAAAAATGGATGGAATAGGCGGCAGACGTGATCGGTTTTGAACGGCCGCCGTTTTTTGAAAGCACCTATGGCTTAGCAGTCGAAAAATAGCGGCCTACTTCAGACTATCCTTAGAGGTCGGTTGTAATAAGGTGGGCGTAACGCCTCAATATAGAGTGGCGTCTAAACTTTGCTGGTGTGAAGTCCAGCAATATTAGCTTGTTTCGTTACATGATATTTCTGGTTGGCGCTGGGTGTCATTTCTCATCGGGGTCGCATGTCGTATGTGTCATCTGTTGATGCACTGTTTAAGTGGCGTCTTGGTTTTGTCGAAAATTCCTACGGAACTTTCATTCGCAAATTAACGAATTTTCTTAGTTGCCGAGAAAAAATGAATGTGCAAGCCTGCTGGGGCGGGCAGGAAGTGGTCGGTGTGTTGAGTTTCGTTGCTGTAATGGCTCTTCTTGCGTCATGAATGATGGAGGTCGTTAATGTCAGAGCAAAAAAATAAATACATTGATACTGCCAGATCCGTCGATATCGGGAATCCTTCTTGGGCACTTGCACAAGATTCAGGGCTTACCGATTTGAGTGTCGAACATACTCGGCAGGGGCGCATGCAAGATCAGAACGGGCATGAGTTCATGAATACTGTTCGGAGGCTGCTGCCAGGACGGCTGTAGCACCGCGTGTTTCATCGCCGGACAGGAGCTAACGCAAATCGACCGGCAATTTTCAAGGAGTGTGAGCCGAGCGAGTCATTTGTCCTTCAGCTCCAGCAATGTCAAGGAACCTCTATGCGACCGCAATATGATCCAGCCCGGGTAGAAAGTACGGCGCAGGCCAAATGGCTTGAAGATGATGTATTCAGGGCAGTCGAAGATGAAACCCGGCCCAAATTTTATGCCTGCTCGATGCTCCCTTATCCCTCGGGAAAGTTGCATATGGGGCACGTGCGTAACTATACGATCAACGACATGTTGGCCCGTCATATGCGCATGAAAGGATTCAACGTGCTAATGCCGATGGGTTGGGATGCTTTTGGCTTGCCGGCAGAGAACGCGGCCATGCAGTCGGATGTTTCTCCTGCCGAGTGGACACGGCTGAACATTGCGGACATGAAGGCGCAAATGCAGCCGCTGGGACTGGCCTTCGACTGGCCGCGCGAGATCGCCACCTGCGACCCGCAGTATTACAAATGGAGTCAGTGGTTCTTCCTCAAATTGCTGGAAAAGGGCGTGGCCTACAGGAAAACCCAGATAGTCAATTGGGATCCTGTCGATCAGACGGTGCTGGCCAATGAGCAGGTGATCGACGGTCGGGGCTGGCGCTCGGGGGCGTTGGTCGAGCAGCGGGAAATTCCCGGGTACTACCTGCGTATCACGCAATATGCCGAAGAGTTGCTCTCAGACATCGACACTCTGGATGGCTGGCCCGACAGGGTGCGCACCATGCAGCACAACTGGATCGGCAAGGCCAGCGGTGTTCGTCTGGCATTTGCCCACCAGGTCCGGGATGCGTCGGAGCAACTGATCGATGCTGGCAAGTTGTGGGTGTTCACAAGCCGCGTGGATACGCTCATGGGGGTGACCTTCTGTGCCATTTCACCCGGGCATGCACTGGCCAGGCGTGCTCTGGAACTCGATCCGCGCCTGGAATCTCAGGTGCGGGCGTGTCGTCAAGCGGCAGATGCCGATCCGGGCTCCAGCGCCCAGGTCAAGATTGGCGTTCCCAGCGGTTTGCACGTCGAGCACCCGTTGACCGGTGAGCCTGTCGCCCTGTGGATTACCAGCTATGTGCTCAGCGAATATGGGGAAGGCGCCTTGATGGCTGTGCCTGCCCACGATGAGCGTGACTTCGACTTTGCCAATCAATACGGGTTGTCTGTTCGTCAGGTCATTGCTTGCGACGATCAGGTCTATGACTTTCAGGACTGGTCGGACAGCCATGCCAGCCGGGACGGCCATCTCATCAACTCCGGCGCCTACGATGGGTTGACAGTCACACAGGCCACTCAGGCCATCATCGCGGCGTTGGTTGAGCGTGGGATGGGTGAGGAATCCACCACCTGGCGCCTGCGCGATTGGGGGATTTCACGGCAACGTTACTGGGGGACCCCAATCCCCATCATCCGTTGTGAACAGTGTGGCGACGTTCCGGTCCCTTATTCGGATCTGCCTGTGGTGTTGCCGACCGATTGCGTTCCCGACGGCCGCGCAAATCCGTTGCTGGCGCATGCCGGGTTTCGCCAGGTGGCTTGCCCTCGCTGCGCGGCTCCGGCGCTACGGGAAACCGACACCCTGGATACCTTCGTCGACTCAAGCTGGTATTTCATGCGCTATTGCGATCCCGACAGTGATACTGAGATGGTCGGGCCCGGCAGTCGATACTGGATGGCCATCGATCAATACATCGGCGGTATCGAGCACGCGGTGCTGCATTTGCTGTACGCCAGGTTCTGGACCCGGGCGATGCGCGATGAGGGGCTGGTGGCGTTCAGCGAGCCGTTCAAGAACCTGTTCACCCAAGGCATGCTGTTGCGTGAAAGTTATTACCGCACAGCGGACGATGGCAGCCGGCAATGGTTTTATCCGGCGCAGGTGACGGTCGAGTACGATGAAAAAAGTCGCCCGGTGAAGGCTACGGCGCTTGAGGACGGTTTGCCCGTCATCATTGGCGGCGTGGAAAAAATGTCCAAGTCGAAGAACAACGTTGTCGAGCCGAAGGACATCATCAGCAGGTTCGGCGCCGACACTGCCCGTTTGTTTACCATTTTCGCGGGCCCTCCCGACCAGGACACGATCTGGAGCGACAGCGGGGTTGAGGGGGCTTATCGCTTCCTGCGTCGGCTATGGACGTTTGCCTATGAAGGTCAGGCGAGGGTGGGCGATTGGGTTGAGGACGTTGGCGAATCCAGGCGTGTGCGCTTTGAGATGCATCGCTTGCTACGGCAGGTCAACAGCGATTACGAACGGATGCAATACAACACCGTAGTGTCGGGTGCGATGAAGATGCTCAAGGTGTTGGAGGGGGGCAGGGCTGCCGGCCTCAAGGTGACCCGCGAGGGGATGGCGATCCTGCTGCGGGTCCTGAATCCCGTGACGCCGCACATCACCCAGGTACTCTGGGCGGAGCTGGGTTTCCCGGGCGACATATATGACAGTTCATGGCCTGCGCCGGACGACGAAGCCTTGAAGCAGGACGAAGTGAAAATGATGGTGCAAGTCAACGGCAAATTGCGTGGGGACATCCTGATCCAGGCTGATGCGGATCACGATGCGATACGGATCCGGGCCTTGGCTGATCCAGTGTTGCGCAGCTATCTGGAAGGCGCGAGAAGGATGATTGTGGTGCCCAACCGACTGGTTAACTTCGTTATCTGATTCTCGATCGCTGACTCCGCTAGCCCCCACCTATGCGCTGATGAGTTGTGGTCATGCCACCCAAAAATTGCCCCCCACTCAATCCCAAATGAAGCTTTCATGACAAAAGTTCGGTAGCTCCCACCCACGCCTGTCTTGCCTATGTAACGCGCTGGAGACAATCACACGTTGTCTCCCGAGCCGTCAGCAGGACGCCAGGAGTGGGGCACATGGGAACTATGGAACGTTACTCGAAAGTCGGCATGCAGGAGCTCGATCAGCGCCTGTCGAAGATCGTCGAAGCCGCGCGCAAGAAGCCGGTTTCGGTGTACCGCTACGGCGCGCCCTGGGTGTGGATCGTCTCCCAGGACGATTGGCAGGGCGCCTTGAAGGAAGTCTCCAGCTACATCCCGGCGGGCCATTCGCTGGTGCTGTTGCGCCCGCAGATCGACGAGGTGTTCGACCGGCACCACGACCTGTTGCAGCCGGCGCCGGGGATGCTGATCGCACCGCGCACCGTGGTGCAGATCCTGTTGTTGCAACTGCTGTACGCCGTACCCAGCGAACAGCAATTGCACGAACAGCTCAGTTACAACCTGCTGTTCCGCTGGTTCGTCGGCCTCGACCTGCACCAGAAGGTGTGGGGCATCCAGGCCCTGCAGCGCGACATCGCCACCCTGCTGGACAACCCACGGGCGGTGCAGTTGATCCAGACCATCGTCGGCGAAGTGTTTTGCGCAGCCTTGCTGCACATGCCGGAGTTCTCCCTGAACTTCGCGTTGCTGCACACCTGGCTGGCCCGGCACAGCCAAGTGTCGACCACTCGCAATTGAGCAGGCCAAACGCCGTGCATGCGGCGACGGCGCAATATTTCAGAAAGTTAGGGGGCTGTGTGGAGCATCTGTTCAAGTCAACGCTGGCGCTGTGTTGCCTGGCGCTGGGCACTTTGGTGCAGCCGGCGCTGGCCGAGGAGGGCGATGCCCCAGCGCGCCGGGTGGACGTCAATGAGTATTTCGTGCGCGGCAATACCGTGCTCGATGCGGCGACGATCGAAGAAGCGGTGTACCCGTTTCTCGGTCCGCAAAAGACCCTGGGCGATATCGAAGGCGCCCGCGATGCGCTGCAGAAGATCTACCAGGCGCGCGGCTACCAGTCGGTGTTCGTGGAGCTGCCGGAGCAGAAGGTCGATGACGGTATCGTCTATCTGCATGTCAGCGAAACCAAGGTCGGCCGTGTGCGTGTGGTCGGCGCCAAGCACTATTCGCCGGTGGAGATCCGCGAGCAGGTGCCGGGCCTGGAGGAGGGCGCAGTGCCGGATTTCGCCGCAGTGCAAACCCAACTGACCGGGCTCAACCGCAGTGCCGGTCGGCAGGTCACGCCACTGGTGCGCGAGGGCCAGCGGCCGGGCACCATGGATGTGGATTTGCAGGTCGAGGACCAGAACCCCTGGCACGCCAGCCTCGGTCTGAACAACGACTACAGCGCCGACACCAAGGAACTGCGTTCGGTCGCCACCCTGGGCTACGACAACCTGTGGCAACTGGGCCACAGCATTTCCTTGACCTACTTCACCGCGCCCGAAGACACCGACAATGCCAAGGTCTGGTCGGGTGCCTATAGCGCCCCGCTGAATGAACGCTGGACCTTGCAGTTCTCCGGCTACCAGTCCGACAGCAACATCGCCACCATCGGCGGCAGCAACGTATTGGGCAAGGGTCACTCCTACGGTGTGTCGGCGATCTACAACTTGCCGGTGGCGGGCAACTGGGCCCATTCGTTGTCGTTCGGGGTCGACTTCAAGGACTTCGACGAGCAGATGAAGTTCGGTTCCAGCAGCGACCAGGTGCCGCTCAAGTACGCGCCGTTCACCCTGGGCTACAACGGCTATCGCTACAGCGAAAAATCCCAACTGGGCCTGGGCTTGAACCTGGTCATCGGCACCCGCGCTTTCTTTGGCTATGGCAGCGACGCCGAAGAATTCGACTACAAGCGCTACAAGGCCAGTGCCAGTTTCGCCGTGCTCAAGGGCGACCTGAATTACACCTACACCTTCGCCAACGATTGGCAATCGGCGTCCAAGGCCGGCTTCCAACTGGCCTCGGGGCCCTTGGTTTCCAACGAGCAGTATTCGGCCGGCGGCGCCACGTCGGTGCGCGGCTACCTGGCGGCCGAGCGCACCGGGGACGACGGTTACCTGCTGTCCCAGGAGTTGCGCACCCCATCCCTGGCCAAGTTCCTCGGCAGTTATGTGCAGGAGTGGCGCTTCTATGCGTTCGCCGAAGGGGCGCGCATGCGTCTGCACGACCCGCTGCCCGAGCAAGAAGACGAATACAGCCTGGCCAGTGTCGGCCTGGGCACCCGCGCCAGTTTGAGCAAATGGTTGTCCGGCAGCCTGGATTGGGGCTACCCGCTGCTCGATGGACCGAACACCCAGAAACAGGACTCGCGACTGCACTTCAGTGTGCAGGCGACTTTCTGACCTTTTTTCCCGGAGATTCTTCCCATGCAACGCCTATTCCTGAGCCTGTTGATCTGCCTGGGCTTCGCGCTCCCGGCCACCGCCCATGCCTGGTGGCAGGACGACTGGCATTACCGCAAACAGATTTCGGTGGACACCACCGCCCAGGGCGCCGCGATCAACCAGGCCCTGGGCCGCACCGCGCTGCTGGTGCGCCTGCACACCGGCAACTTCACCTTTGATGGGGTCAAGGATGACGGCAGCGACCTGCGCTTTGTCAGTGCCGATGACAAGACCGTGTTCAATCACCAGATCGAAAGCTTCGACCCACTGATGGGCATGGCGCTGATCTGGGTCGATGTGCCCAAGGTCGAAGGCGGCCAGCGCCAGGACCTGTGGATGTACTACGGCAACCAGAAGGCCGCGGCCACGGCGAACGGCCAGTTGACCTTCGACCCGAACTACACCGCGCTCTATCACTTTGACGGGGCCAATGGCACACCGGCCCGCGACACCACGGCCTACGCCAACACCGCGTTGAACGCCACCGGTGCGAGTATCGACGGCGTGATCGGCCGCGCCTTGCAGTTCGGCGGCCAACCGCTGATGTTGCCGGCCAGCCCGTCGCTGCAACAGGCCGCCGGCGGTGCGTTCACCTTCAGTGCCTGGCTGCGCCTGGACCAGGCCAGCGGCGAGCAAATCGTCCTGGCCCGGCGCGACGGCCCCCACAGCCTGCTGCTGGGCTTGAACCAGGGCATGCCGTTCGTGGAGATCGACGGCCAGCGCGCCGTCTCGACCCAGCCGCTGAACCCCGGCCAATGGCAGCACCTGGCATTCAGCGCCGAGGGCGAAAAAGTCACGCTGTATGTGAGTGGCCGCGAAACCGCCACCCTCGCCGTCGCGTTGCCGGCCTTCAATACCCAACTCGCCATCGGTGCCGACCTGCCGGATGCGGGCAGCACGCATCAGCCCTACGCCGGGGCCATGGATGAGCTGCGCCTGTCCAAAGTGGCGCGCCCGGCCGCGCTGTTGCTCGCCGACGCGAGTGCCCAGGGCGCCGAATCGAAACTGGTGGCGTACGGGGTGGATGAAGAACAGTCGGGCATGGGCTTCGGTAGCCTGGGCTTTCTACTCAACGCCGTGCCGGTGGACGCCTGGGTGATCATCCTGGTGCTGGTGGCGATGATGTTCCAGTCGTGGTTCATCATGCTGCGCAAGAACCGTCAGGTCAGCCGCGTGAGCAGTGCCAACGAGATCTTCCGCGAGCACTTCGCCCAGATCGGTACCCGCCTGGAGATGTATGCCGACGACGCGCAACTGGCTGAGCGCCTGACCCATTCTTCGCTGTGGCGCCTGTACAGCGTGGCGGTCAAGGAGATCCGCACCCGCCGCGCCCAGGGCGCCGACACCTCGTCGGTCTCGGCGGCCACCATCGAAGCGATCCGCTGCTCCATGGACGGCGTGCGCACCCGCGAGAACCAGCAGCTCAGTTCCAAACTCTCGACGCTGTCCAACGCCATCGCCGGCGGCCCCTACATCGGCCTGCTCGGGACGGTGCTGGGGATCATGGTGGTGTTCCTCGGCACGGCCATGGCCGGTGACGTCAACATCAACGCCATCGCCCCCGGCATGGCAGCGGCCTTGCTGGCCACGGCCATGGGCCTGTTCGTCGCGATCCCGGCGCTGTTCGGCTACAACCGCCTGATCACGCGCAACAAGGAAGTCAGCGCCGACATGCGCGTGTTCGTCGACGAGTTCATCACCCGCCTGGCGGAGATGCACGGCGAGGGCCAGTCCAGTGACGCGGCGCTGCGTCGCGACCATCACGCGTCTGTGCCGGCCTGAGGAGAATCGCCATGGCTTCCGTAAATGCCTCCCACGACGATGACGATGATGCCGCCGTCGACAGCATCAATATCACCCCCCTGGTGGACGTGCTGATGGTGGTGCTGGTGATGTTTATCCTCACCGCCACTGCCCAGGTGTCGGGCATCCAGATCCACTTGCCCAAGGCCAGCGCCTCGGTGTCGCTGTCGCAGGCCAAGACCAAGGCCATCTCCGTGAATGACGGCGGCCAGGTGTTCCTCGACGCTTATCCGGTGACCCTTGGCGAGCTGGAAGAGCGCCTGCGCATCGAGAAAGCGCTGAACCCGGACTTCCCGGTAATCGTGCGCGGCGACGCCATGGTGCAGTACCAGAAGGTGATCGAGGTCCTCGACCTGTTGCGCCGGCTGGAGCTGTCCCAGGTCGGGCTGGTCACCGGCAAACCGAGCCAGGGTTGAGCCATGACCGCACAGATCCCGATGCCGCCGTTGCCTGTGAAGAACAAAGCGCCGTTGCGTCCGCTGAAGTGGGGCGCCGGCCTGCTGCTGGGCGCCGTGGCGGCCTGGTTGCTCTGGCAATGGGCCAATGACATGAGTGGCGTACGCCGCGAAGCGCCGAAAGTGCCGACGATTATCCCGTTGCCGCCACCGCCGCCACCGCCGCCGGAAAAACCCAAGGAGCCCGAGCCCCAGGTCGAGGAAAAAGTCCCGGAGCCGGTGCCCACGCCCGAGCCTGAAGAGGTCAAGCCGGCCGAAGAAGCACCGCCTTCGCCGGCCGACGACCTGGCCAACCCGATGCAGATCGACGGCGATGCCCAGTCCGGTAACGACGGTTTCAACATCGGCGCGGGCAAGGGCGGCGGCATGGCCGGTTCCGGTGGCGGCGGCCTCGGCGCCGGTACTTACAAGCAGTACCTGGCCGGCGTGTTTCAGCGCCTGCTGCGGGACGACCCGGAGTTGCGCAAGAAGGCGTACGCGGTCCAGGCCGATGTGTGGTTGAGCGCCGAAGGCCAGATCACGCGTGTGGAGTTGGCCAAGTCCAGCGGCGACGCCGAGACCGACGCCCAGGTGCTGGCGGCCTTGCGCATGCCCCACGCCACGCAACGCGTCCCGGCCTCGGTGACCCTGCCGGTACGCCTGTCGCTCAAGGGCCGACGCCCGGAATGAACCCACCTAATTTTTCGCAGTTTTTTACAGGAGTTGCGTACACATGATTTCCCCCGTGAATCGACTGACCCTGGCGGTCGGCATGGTCATCGCGACCCTGGTCGGCCAGGCGACGGCAGCCCCGGTCGCCCCCTCGGAAAACGTCACCATCAACCTGATCCGCCTGTTGGTGCAGCAAGGTGTGCTGACCCAGGACACCGCCAATGGGCTGATCGCCCAGGCGGAGAAAGAAGCCCAGCAGGCGCGTCAGGCCAACGCCGCGCCGGCGGTCGCCGCTGGCCCGACCGCAGCGCCGGGCGACGTGCGCGTGCAGTACGTGCCGCAAGCGGTGCGCGACCAGATTCGCGACCAGGTGAAGGCCGAGGTGATGTCCACCGCCAAGAAGGAAAACTGGGCGCAGCCCAATACCTTCCCTGACTGGATCTCGCGCATCAGCTTCGATGGCGATATGCGCTTGCGTGACGAGTCGCGCTACTTTTCGGGCAACAACAGCAACAACATCACGGACTTTGCCAAGGTCAATAGCACCGGCCCGTACGACGTCAACAAAAACTCCAACAGCCAGTTCCCGCCCTTGCTCAATACCCGTGAGGACCGCGAAAACCTATTCCGCGTGCGGGCGCGCCTGGGCATGAAAGCGGTGATCTCGCCGGAATGGACCGCTGGCGTTCGCATCGCCACCGGCTCCGACAACAACCCGGTGTCCACCACCCAGACCCTGGGCGGCGGCTTCGGCAAAAAGGACATCTGGCTGGACCAGGGTTACCTGAGCTGGAAAACCACCGACTACCTGACGTTGACCGGCGGACGCATGGGCAACCCGTTCTATTCCACCGACATGATGTATGCCAAAGAACTCAACTTCGACGGCGTGGCCGCGGTCTTCAACCACCGCCTCAACAACGAGTGGGGCCTGTTCGGTACCCTCGGCGCCTTCCCGATCGAGTACACCTCCGACACCGCCAGCACCAATGGCATCGACAAGGAAGACAGCAACACCAAATGGCTGTTTGGCGGGCAGGTGGGGGCTGACTGGACTATCAATCGCAGCAACCGCGTCAAAGTCGCCGGCGCCTACTACCAGTTCAAGGACATCGAAGGCGAGCGTTCCAGCCCTTGCTCGCCGTGGAAGGGCGATGCAGGTTGCGACACCGATGGCACGCGCGTGGCCTTCATGCAAAAAGGCAACACCGTGTTCAACCTGCGC
Source organism: Pseudomonas sp. MPB23 (assembly GCF_046605395.1). Classification (NCBI taxonomy): domain Bacteria; kingdom Pseudomonadati; phylum Pseudomonadota; class Gammaproteobacteria; order Pseudomonadales; family Pseudomonadaceae; genus Pseudomonas; species Pseudomonas sp. MPB23. Next base: position 3,455,240 of record NZ_CP176771.1, read on the forward strand.
AACAACACCACCAACCCGACCGATCCTGCCAAGACACCCGACCCGCAGTTCGTGGGCCTGGCGTCCAAGTTCGATGTGCTGGACCTCAATCTGGTCTGGGACACCGAACTGCCAAGCGACCTCAAGCTGCGCAGCCACGCCAACTTCATCCGCAACCTGGCCTACGACAAGGGCGAGATGCTCCGGCGCAGCGAAGGCGAGATCGTCACCAACATCAACAGCCAGGGCGAGTTTGAAAGTGGCGGCAACGCGATGATGGTGTCGTTCACCCTCGGTAGCGCGCTGGAGATGCACAAGCGCGGCGACTGGAACGTATTGGCCGGCTACAAGTACATCCAGCCCGATGCCTTGCCCGACGGCTTCAACGACTCCTCGTATCACCTGGGCGGCACCAACGCCAAGGGCTACTTCATTGGCGCCAACTACGGCATCGACAAGAACATCTACGCCAGTGCGCGTTGGTTGAGCGCGTCCGAAGTGTATGGCCAGCCGTTCGAAGTCGATGTGATGCAACTGGAACTCAACACGCGCTTTTGATGCGCAGGGGGATGCCACATGAACACGCGAATCTGCGGGCTGTTACTGCTGCTGGTAGCCACCGGCGCGTCGGCCGAAGGCATGGAGGAGCGCCTGCGCACGCAACTGCGCAGCACTACCCAGCAATTGCAGGCCCTGCAAAGCGAACAGGCCCAGGCCAGCGCTGCACGCCTGGCCGCCGAAAACCAGGCCAAGCAGGCCCAGGCCCAGATCAAACAGTTGAGCGCCGAACTGGAAAAAGCCCGGGGCACCGCCGAGCAACTGGCCGGCCAGCAACAGAGCCTGCACAGCCAGGCGCAAGCTCAGGTGGCGGCGAGCAACGAGCAGACCGGCAAGTTCAAGAAGGCCTATGAGGAATTGCTGGTGCTGGCCAAGGCCAAGGAGGCCGAGCGCGCCCGTTTGCAGGCGCAACTGGCCGAACGTGACACACAAGTGCAGCAATGTTCAGCCAAGAATCAACAGATGTACGGCGTGGCCCAGCAGTTGCTCGCAGCCTACGAAAAGATCGACGTGGCCGAGGTGATGAGTATTCGCCAGCCCTTCGCCAGCAGTGCGCGGGTCAAGTTCGAGGAACTGGCCCAAGGCTTTGGCGACGATTTGTACAAGACCCGTTTCGATGCGCCCCAGGCGGGCGCCAACCATTGATCGACAAGGAAGCACAGACCATGAACGAATTGATCACCCGTGTGACCGTCCAGAGCCTCACCGACTTGCTGCAGGACGCCGGCTATCGGGTCAACCCGAGCGAACAGAACGGCATCGTGCAATTGCTCAGCGCCAGCCAGGGCATTGGTTTTGCCGTGCGTTTCGGTAATCCGTCGCCCGAGCAGGACAGCTATGTGGATTTCACCTATAGCTGCGCCTTACGGGTCCAGGGCGAATTGCCCGAAGGCTTGACCCAGGTGTGGAATGCGTCGCGCCGCTTTGCGCGGTTGTCGCAGCAGGGCGAATTCTTGCTGATGGAAATGGACGTGGTGGTGGCCGGTGTCGGCGCCCCGCACCTGCGCAGCCAGTTGGAACTGTGGGACCGTTTGCTGCAGGAATTCATCGTCTACCTGCGGGAGTTCAGCCAGCAGGCCGCGCAATTGCAGGCCCAGGCCGCCGCTCCGGTTGACGAAGAGGCGCCTGTCCTGTGAAGAAGCCAACCCTGATGCTCGGCGCGGGTGCGCTGGCCGTGCTGGTCATGGCCGTGGTGCTGAGCCTGCGCCCCGGCAGCGACCCGGTCGCGGCCCAGCAACCGACGCCGGTGCCGACACCTGCAACGGCATCCTCCGGCCCGGCGGTGGCGCGCCTGGGCAATCAGCAGATCGACCTGGCGGAGCTGAAAAGCGTGCTGGCCAGCCTGCCGGCCGAATCCCGCGAACAACTGCGCGCCAACCGTGGCGCCCTGGAAACCTGGCTGCGCTCGCGCCTGGCGCAAAAGGCCGTGCTCGAACAGGCCGACGCCCAGGGCTGGCGGCAGCGCCCGGAGGTGGAGCAACAGACCCGCGCCGCCACCGAGCAGATCGTGTTTCGCGACTACATGCTATCGGTCAGCCAGGTGCCGGCCGATTACCCCAGCGCCGCCGAACTGCAACAGGCCTACGACAGCGGCAAGGCGCAATGGGTGACGCCGCCGTTGTACCGGGTCAGCCAGATTTTCCTCGCGGCCAATGACCCGCAGAACCTCGACACGGTGCGTCGCCAGGCCCAGGAACTGAGTCGTCGCGCCCAGGCCGCGCCGGGCGATTTCGCCGCGTTGGCCACGCAGTTTTCCCAGGACCCGGACACCGCCGCCCGCGGTGGCGATTCGGGGCTGCAGCCGTTGCAGCAACTGGTGCCGGAGGTGCGTGGCGCGGTGTCGCGGCTCAAGGTCGGCGCGGTCTCGGACGCGGTGCAAAGCGCGGCGGGGTTCCATGTGCTCAAGCTCACCGCCCAGCAACCGGCGCGCACCGCCAGCCTCGACGAACTGCGCGAACGCTTGACCCAGGCCCTGCGCGCCCAACGTCAGGAGCAGATCGCCAAGGCCTATCTGGAAGGCATGCTCAACACCGCGACCTTGAGCATCGACGGCGCCGAGTTGAACAAAGTGCTGGAGTGATACGCGCCGACCCGCAGGGGATGCACAGACCGATAAGACAGGGAGTCTCACATGGCATTACTGGAACCGTCCGGCCCACAGGGCCCAGCAGCTTATCGCGCACCTTCGGAGCCGCGCAGTTCATGGTTGGCCCTGGCCCATGAGATCGACCCGGAGGTGGCCCGCTATTTCCTCGTGAGTGCGCGCTGTGGCTGTTTCATGCAGGCCGCGCGCAGCTTGAATATCAAGGCGACGCTGCTGCGCAAGCGCCTGGTGCAGTTGGAGGCGCAGGCGCGCCATGCGCTGTTCAGTTACCAGGGCAACGGCCTGGTGCTCAGCCGCGACGGCCAGCACCTGCAGGCCCAACTGATCGCCCTGGCCCATGAGCGGCGCCTGCCCGTGATAGAACAACCGCTGATCCGCCTGGCCGTGGCCGAGCCGATCCTGCATGACATCCTCGGCCGCGACCTGATCGCCTTGCTGCGCCGCAACGCCAGCGTGCGCCTGGAGATCATTTCCCTCGACAGCTACTTGTCCCTGCAAGCGGTGGACGTCGACGTGGTGCTGTGGCTGTCGGATGCCGAGGGGCCCACGCCCGGCCCGAGCTTTATCACCGAAGCCCCGCGCCCCCTGGCTCGCCTGCACTACTTGCCGCACATCGCCAAGCGCTATTCGCGCCTGACCACCCGCCCGGACAGCGTCGACGACCTGGATGACTACATGCTGGTGCAATGGCAGCCCGACGCCCAGGTCGACGCCTTGCAGCCCTGGAACCAAGTCGTGGAACAACGCCTGGCCGCGGTGGTGCAGGTGCAGGCCTATTCGCTGATGCTGGAGATGATCCGCTGCGGCGCCTGCATCGGCCTGCTGCCGCACTACATGAGCAGCTTCGACCGAGGCCTGGTGGCCTTGCCGGGACTGCTGGCCGACAGCATGCATCGCCAGGTGTGGCTGGCGGTCAATGCCCAGGTCCAGCATGCCGACGCGGTGCAGATGATTGTCGAATTGATCGTCAGCACGTTCGAGGGGCGGCGGGAGTGGTTTGATTGATACGCCCGCGTGCTCGCCGGATGGGCGAGGGCGTTGCGTCACGAGGCCAACTGCGCCAGTCTTGGTGGCCTCGACCTCTGCGTATCAGCGACCCACGATGCAATCCACCCGTTTGACCCTCATCTGCCATGCCGTCACGCCCCTGCAAAAACAGGGGCGTTTTCCCGATGACGAATCAGTGGCCATGGACTGGCAACGCGCGGCGTTATCCCTGGCCGATCGCTACCCGAAAAAGCTGCGCCTGGTATGTGCACCGGAGGCGCGGGCGCGGCAGACGGCGGGTCTGTACGCGGGTGAAGCGGTCATTGAAGGCGCCCTGCGCGATGGCGATTTCGGGCGTTGGAAGGGCGTGGACATCGGTCGCCTCGATAGCGATGAGTTGCACTCCTGGCTCACGGATAGCGCCAGTGCGCCCCACGGCGGCGAGTCGGTCGACCAGATGTGCGCGCGGGTGGCGCAGTGGATGAAAACCCTCGAGACCCAACCGGGGCACATCGTGGCCATCACCCATCCCTTTGTGATCCGCGCCGCGTTGCTGTACGTCATGCAGTTCCCGGTCTCGATGTTCTACCGCATCGACGTCGAGCCGCTGTCCGCCACCGAGCTGCGCTTCAATCGCGTGTGGCGCCTGCGCCTGGACACTCACGCCTGAGCGCCCGAACATGGCAAAATCCACGCCCCGCAATGAGAGCACCCCATGAAACGCATCCTGATCATCGGCATTGGCGCCGGCAACCCTGACTACATCACGATGCAGGCCGTGAAAGCGCTGAACCGCACCGACGTGTTTTTCCTGATGGACAAGGGCCAGAGCAAGGACAAGCTGATCGACCTGCGCCGAGAGATCTGCGAAACCTACATCACCGAGCCCGGCTATCGCTTCGTCGAGGCCGATTGCCCCGAGCGCGTGCGCGGCAATATCGACTACACCACGGCGGTACAAGACCTCAACCGCGACAAGCAGCAGACCTTCGAGCGCATGATCAACGAGGAAATGGCCGACGGTGAAGTGGGCGCTTTCCTGGCCTGGGGCGACCCTGCGTTGTATGACAGCACCATTCGTATCCTGCAGGCGATCCTGGCCAGTGGCCGCTGCACCTTCGAGTTCGAGGTGATCCCCGGTATCACCAGCGTGCAGGCGCTGGCGGCCCAGCATAAGGTGGCGCTGAACCGCATCGGCAAGTCCATCGAAATCACCACCGGGCGCCGTCTGGCGGCGGGGCAGGCGAGTGATGCCGATACCCTGGTGGTGATGCTCGACGCCGAAGATTCCTACCGCAGTGTGGCCGATCAGGACCTGGATATTTACTGGGGCGCCTACCTGGGCACGCCGGATGAAATCCTCATCAGCGGCAAGGTCAGCGAAGTGGCCGAACAGATCGAACGGGTGCGCAAGGCCGCGCGCCTGGAGAATGGCTGGATCATGGACACCTATTTATTGCGCAAGCCCTGAGGTCACGTCCCATGCTCAAACTGTTTGCCCTGATGCTGACCCTGGTGGCCGGCGCGGCCCAGGCCGATGCCACCTTGCACACTGACTTGCCGCTGTCGTACCTGGAACAGACCCAGGGCGATGCGCGCAACCAGCCGCTGGTGATTTTCCTGCACGGCTTTGGCAGCAACGAGCAAGACCTGTTCGGCATCAAGGACGCGTTGCCTTCCACCTGGACGTACCTGTCGGCCCGCGCGCCGATGCCGGTGGATCCCCAGGGGTATCGCTGGTTTACCAAGACCCCCGGCGACGGTGATTACGACGGGGTGAGCGCCGATTTGCAGAGCAGCGCGCGGTTGATCGAAGACTTCGTGACCCAGGCCACCGCCAAGTACCACACCCGCAGCGACCGGGTGTTCCTGGTGGGGTTCAGCCAGGGCGCGATCATGTCCTACGAAGTGGCGCTGCGTCAGCCGCAATGGGTGCGGGGCATTGCCGCCTTGAGTGGCAGCGTATTGCCGGTGCTCAAGGCCGAGCTCAAACCCGACCCGCGCCTGGACACGCTGGCGATCTTTATTGGCCACGGCACCCTGGACCAGGCGCTGCCGTATGCCTCGGCGACGCAGGCGAATGAGCTGCTGTCGGGGTTGGGATTGAAGCCCGAGTTTCATACTTACCCGGGCATGAACCACACCATCAGCGAGTTGGAAGTGCAGGACCTGAAAGCCTGGCTGCAAAACAGCCTGAAATAATGTGGGAGGTGTGCCCTTTGGTCGATCGGGTTATTGGCCGTCGGTAATCTGCTTGACCAACTCGGCATGCCCCTTCACATCGTCGGCCCGCGAGATCGCCTGGATCACCAGCAGGCGATTGCCCGAGCCGCCGAGGAAGGTGGAGTTCAGCGTCTTGCCACCGCCCTGGGTCGCGGTGCTGTCTACTTGGCGCAGGCCCAGTCCCTTGATGGTCAGTTTTTTCTCGGCTTGCTTCTTGAAGTCGGGCAGGGCGGCGCTCTGGTCCTTGACGAAGCCGGCCACGGCGCCATCGAGGAATTGCGCGTCGTTGTCCTTGATCGTGACCCCGTCGTTACGCACGGTTTCGGCGACGATCACCACACTTTTGGTGGTCTGGTTGGCGTACATCGTGCCTTGGGTGTCGGCGCTGCCATCTTCGGCCTTGCCCGCCGGCAAGGTGTCGGCGGTGTAGGCCTTGGGCAGATTGAAAGTGAACTTGCCGCCCAAGGTGGAGATGGTTTGCGTGCTCGGCTTGGTGGCGGCGAACACGCTGCCGGCGGTCAGCGCAAGGGCCAACAGGACTGCGGTCTTGGTGAAAGTGGCCATGAAGCGCTCCAGGGATGAACGAAATTGCGGCGTATTCTGTCAGAAAAATCGCAATGTCGTTCACCCATGGCGTTACACCTTGTCGGACTCTTCCTCAAGCCGATCCATCTCAAACAGCCGCGCCAATTCCGCGCGGGCTTCCTCTGCGGTCTGCATGACCTTGGCCGCGTCGTCGTACACCGCGTGTTGGGCGGCGAGCAGTTGCAGGTCGTGGTTCTTGAAGCGGGTGATGCGGGCGTCGGCCTGGGCCTGGCTCAAGCCCAGGCCCACCAGGGTGCGGCGGCTCATTTCCAGGCTGGAGTAGAAGGTTTCGCGCACCGGCGAGGCCTCCAGGTCCACCAGGCGGTGTACGTGCTGGCGGTTGCGCGCGCGGGCGATGATCTGCATGTGCGGGTAGAGGTTGCGCACCAGCTCGGCGGTCTTGATGTTGATCTCCGGGTCGTCCATGGCGATCACGAAGAATTCCGCGCGGTCGACCTTGGCCGCGTGGAGGATCTCCGGGCGTTGCGGGTCGCCGTAGAACACTGGCATGCCGCCGAAGCTGCGGGTCAGCTCGATGGTTTCCACCGAGGTGTCCAGGGCGATGAACGAGATGTTCTGCGCGCGCAGGATTCGCGCCACGATCTGGCCCATCCGGCCCATGCCGGCGATCACCACGCGCGGTGCATCGCTTTCGAAGGTGCGGTATTCCTCCGGGACTTCCACGGTTTTGACCTTGGGCTTGAACAGCTTCGGGCACACCAACAGCAGCAGCGGGGTGACGGCCATGGACAGGGTGATGGTCAGCACCAGCACATCGTAGAGATGGGGTTCGAACAGGCCCTGATCGCGGCCGATCTTGAACACCACGAATGCGAACTCACCGCCGGCCGCCAGGACCACGCCCAGGCGCAGGGCGCTTTCGCGGTTGAGGTCACCCACCCATCGACCGACCGCGTACAGCAATGGCAACTTCAACCCGATCAACAGCAGGGTCAGGCCGATCACGATCAGCGGCGAGCTGAGCAGCAGGCTGAGGTTGGCGCCCATGCCCACGCTGATGAAAAACAACCCCAGCAACAGGCCCTTGAACGGCTCGATCTGGGATTCCAGTTCGTGGCGGTACTCCGAGTCCGCCAGCAGCAGGCCGGCGAGGAACGCGCCGAGGGCCATGGACACACCCACCAGTTCCATCAGCCAGGCGGTGCCGATCACCACCAGCAGAGCGGTGGCGGTGGACACTTCGCGCAGGCCGGTCTTGGCGACGACACGAAACACTGGCCGCAACATGTAGCGCCCGCCGATGATCACCACGGCGATGCTGCCGAGGATCTGCAACACATGCTGCACGCCCTGCGCTTCATTGGTGGGGTGATCGCTGCCGGCCAGCAACGGCACCATGGCGATCAGCGGGATCGCCGCGATGTCCTGGAACAGCAGGATCGCAAACGCCAGGCGCCCGTGGGGCTGGTTCAGCTCCTTGCGCTCGGCCAGGCTTTGCAGGCCAAACGCGGTGGACGACAGCGCCAGGCCCAGGCCCAGCACGATGGCGCTGTTCCACGACTGGCCGAACAGCCACAGCGCTACCGCCCCCATCACCAGCCCGGTGAGCAGCACCTGAGCCAGACCGACACCGAATACCGCCTTGCGCATCACCCACAAACGCTTGGGCGACAGTTCCAACCCGATGATGAACAGCAGCAGCACCACACCCAGCTCGGAGAACTGCGCCACGCTTTGCGGATTACCAATCAGGCCCAATACCGACGGGCCGATGATCACGCCGGCGAACAGATAGCCGAGCACCGCGCCCAATTGCAGGCGCTTGGCCAGCGGCACGGTCAACACCGCGGCGAGCAGGAACACCACGGCTGCTTGTAACAGGTTGCCTTCATGGGGCATTGCGAACTCCAAAATCTTTAAAACCAATCAACAGGCAGGTATTAGAGCGCTTTTTACATTTCGATAATTGTGTTTTTGCAGCGTGGTTGGCGCGTGAAGGGCATTGCCTGTTACGGGCTAGAGGTTTCCGGCGGTGGCAGGTGGCAGATCACCGCCTCCGTCAGCTAGGTTTTATGCTCTTGAGTTTATATTCCATGGATGGCATATTTGCACGAATTGGGAAATTGAGTACACGGATGAATTCGGCGCCTGGTGGGAGCAATTGGACGAAAATGAGCAGGTTTCGGTGTCTGCCAGCGTTGATCTCCTGGGGCTTTTCGGGCCTGGCCTGCGCTTTCCCCACACCAGTGACATCAAGGGCGCGCGGCACGGTCACCTGAGGGAACTGCGTATACAGCACGCGGGGCGTCCTTTCCGGGTGCTGTATGCATTTGATCCACGACGATGCGCGTTATTGCTGATCGGTGCTGATAAAACCGCACAGCGCCGTTGGTATGAGGAATACGTGCCAGTGGCAGAAAAACTGTACGACATACATTTGCAGACATTGCGTAAAGAGGGCCGTACCCATGGCTAAGAAATTCGCTGAACTTCAAGCGCGCATGACACCGCAGGCGCGCGCCGAAGCCGGGCAGTTGCTCCAGCAACACCTGAAGGAAATGCCGCTGCATGAGCTGCGCAAGGCGCAGCAACTGAGCCAGGAGAATCTGGCCAAACGGTTGAATATCAACCAGGCGGCGGTCTCCAAGATGGAGCGGCGTACCGACATGTACATCAGCACGTTGCGCGACTACATCCGTGCAATGGGCGGCGAGCTGGAAATTATCGCGACGTTTCCCGATGGCCAGGTCAAGATCGACAATTTCGCTGTTTGAGGGGATTGCCCGCGCCCGGCCTGGTTGCCGGGCGTTTTTCTGTCAGGTCGACCTTCGCAGCCGCCACGTCGGTCAGGATTCACCGTTCTGTCGCTCACCCTTTGTTACTATCGCCGCCTCATCATCAGGAGTCTTTGCCCCATGCAGCACCAGTGGGATGAAATGCACCGCACCCGCAAGCCCACGTTCGTACTGTGCGGCGAGCCCCAGGGCGATGTGCTCAATCTCTACGTGCACGGTTATTCGGCGTTCTTCAACCGGCAGCAACTGGGCAACTTCAAGCAACAACTGGCGGCCATCGAAGGCTCGACCAACCTGATGCTGTTCTGGCCGGCGGGGCATTTCCTGGAAAACCTGTTTGCGCCGTTCAAGGATGTCATCGCGTCGATGCTCGGCGGTGGCGGCCTCGGTGCGGCGACCGTAGGGGTGGGCAAGGCGATTGCCTATTTCCTCGATCACTACAAAAGCGTCGAAGCCCGGGTGGACGAGGTCGCCAGGAGTCTGCTGCCGGAATTGGCCGGCTATCTGCACGGTGAGTCCCTTGAAGTGCGGCGTATCAACCTGATCGGGCATTCCCTGGGCGCGCGGATCCTGGTCAAAAGCTTGCTGGCCAGCCCCGAGACCGCCCGCGAACTGCCGTTGGACAACCTGCTGTTGATGGGCGGCGTGATCTGTACGTCGAGCCCGTGGGACGAGGTGTCGGCACCGCTCCGGGGGCGGGTGATCAACTGCCACTCGAGCAAGGACTGGGCCCTGGCCCTGAAGCCGGACACCGAACGTTGCATCGGCCGGTATGCGATCCCGGTGACGCCAGCGCTCAAGGCCAAGGTCACCAATGTGCACCTGGCCACCTTCGATCACGCCGCCTATTGGCCGCAGTTGCAGACGGTGGTGCAGTACACCGACCTGTTGCACGAGCGGCGCGGCATGATTCGCGCCGACCAGCGCAGCAGCGAGGTGCGCTTTGCCGAAGACGACGCGGACCTGTTCCCGGCCCTGGTGCAGGCGCGGCCCGAGGAGTTGAAATTCCTTGCCGAATTGATGGCGCAAAAGCGCAGTGCCTCGATTGACGCCACGGTGCGCGAGCCGCTCAAGCTGGCCATCGAGTTGCAGCGCATGGGCGGCGACAGCTTCATGAACCTGGCCCGTGGACACGGCGTGAGTTATCGCCAGATCGCCGAAGATGCGGCGCAGCGCCTGGGGATCAAGTTCGACGAACCCCTGGCCACCGTAGTGCTGGCTGATATCGAAACCCAGGTCGCGGAAAAACTGATCGAGCAGTACAAGGACAAGCTCAGCAGCGCCGACCGCCAGGTATTCGACGCTGAACTCAAGGCGGCCGCGCAAAAAGAGCAGCGGGTATTCAGGCACTTCGGTGTCGGTCGGTCGGCCACGGCTGCGTTGAGCGGCACTGCGCTGGCGGGGTTGACCGGGTTTATCCTGCGCCGTGGTGCCGCTACGGCGATCCCGGTGGTGGGCCAGGCGTTGGCCGCCGCGATGCTGCTGGTGAGCGGTGTGCGGGCGTTTTCCGGCCCGGCGTATTCGATCACGACGCTGTCGGTACTGGTCATCGGGATGGTTCGCCAGCGCATGGAACGTGAAGCCCTGAACCAGGAAATGGACCTGGTGGTGCACGTGGTGGAAGCGTTTGACCTGCCTCGAGAGACGGTGATGCGCACGGTCGCGTCCGACTGATAAGCTGCGGACCTGTCTTGTGTGTTTGCCTGGGATACCGCGTGAAATTCAGCCTGCCAAAAATCGCCACCGCTCCGTTCTGCCCGCCGGAAGTGGCCGGCTCCGTCGTCGTTGATCCCAAGGCTTCGTTCTTCAAACGCATTCTGATGTTTGCCGGCCCCGGCCTGCTGATCTCCATCGGCTACATGGACCCCGGTAACTGGGCCACGGCCATTGAGGCCGGGTCGCGCTACGGCTACAGCTTGTTGTTCGTGGTGTTGCTGGCCAGCCTGGCGGGGATGGCGGTGCAGTGCCTGTGCTCGCGGCTGGGCATCGCCACCGGCAAGGATTTGGCGCAACTGTGTCGCGAACGCTACAGCAAACGTTCCGCACGCACCCAGTGGCTGTTGGCGGAAATCTCCATCATTGCCACCGACCTGGCCGAAGTGCTCGGTTGCGCCCTGGCGTTTCATTTGCTGCTGGGGGTCTCGCTGACCACCGGCATTGTCATCACCGCCTTCGATACCCTCTTGGTCCTGGCCCTGCAAAACCGGGGCTTCCGGCGTCTTGAAGCGATCATGTTGGCGCTGGTGGCAACCATCGGCGTGTGCTTCTTCATCGAACTGGTGCTGATCAAACCTTACTGGCCGGACGTCTTCAGCGGCTTCACGCCGTCGCTGTCGGCGATCAGCGATGCCGCACCGCTGTACCTGGCCATCGGTATCCTCGGCGCGACGGTGATGCCCCATAACCTCTACCTGCACAGTTCGATCGTGCAAACCCGGCTGATCGGCAAGGACCTCGCCAGCAAACAGGACGCGGTCAAGCTGGCCCGTATCGACACCATCGGTTCCCTGGCCCTGGCGCTGCTGGTCAACGCCGCGATCCTGATACTTGCCGCCGCCGCCTTCCACAACACCGGCCACAGCGATGTGGTCGATATCCAGGACGCCTACCACCTGCTTGACCCGCTGGTGGGCGGCGCGTTTGCCAGCATCCTGTTCGGCGTTGCCTTGCTGGCGTCCGGGCAAAGCTCGACCTTCACCGGCACCATCGCCGGGCAAGTGATCATGGAGGGCTACCTGAACCTGCGCATTCCCTGCTGGCAACGCCGCCTGATCACCCGCGGGCTGGCGCTGATCCCGGCGTTCCTGGGGGTGTGGCTGATGGGAGATGCCGCTATCGGCAAGCTGCTGGTCCTCAGCCAGGTGGTGCTCAGCCTGCAATTGCCGTTTGCGCTGTACCCGCTGATCCGTATGACCGGCGACAAGCAACTGATGGGGCCATTCGTCAATCGGCTGCACACCAGGGTGTTGGTGTGGTTTCTGTTTGCGCTGATCAGCGGCGCGAACGCGTGGTTGATCGGGCAGTGGGTGTTTTGACGCAAGGCGTGTGATTGCGGGGGCGCTAAACCAGGATCGCCAGGGGTGTGTAGTGCGCGAGCTGTGGATCGGCCGTCAACAGTTTCATTGGTTCGCTCATGGCCGTCGCCACGATGAGCCGATCGAACGGGTCCTTGTGATGGTGCTCGAGATCCTTTACCGCAATGGCATGTTCCGAGGTGATGGGCAGTTCGACAAATCCGCTTTCCAGGCAGGACTCACGGATTTCATCCAGGTCGACCGTGAGTTTCCCCAGGCCGACCTTGATTGCCATCTCCCAGAATGTTGCAGCGCTGATGTAAATATCCGCTGCCTGTTCAATCAGCTTCCGGGCTTTGCTCGATAGCCTGGGGTCGTCCGTCAGTGCCCACAACAGGATATGGGTGTCCAACAGCACTCTCATGGATGACGGCCTTCGAAGGCATCCAATAGAGCGTCAGGCAAAGGGGCATCGAAGTCTTCGGGAAGGACGAGCTTGCCTTTCAGGGCACCGATTCTTCGACCTCTGGATTTTCCCAGGGGAACAAGCTGAGCCATTGCGCGGCCATGCTTGGCGATGGTGATGACTTTACCGGCGGCGGCTTCATCGACCAGTTTTGACAGGTTATTTTTGGCTTCACCCAAGGGTACGGTCATCATGTGGTTATCCCCGTATTTTGGCCAAATATAGCCAAAACTAGGTGCGCTATCAAAGACCGCTCGACCGCTGGCGGAAGCGACGCGCTCATCGCGGGATTTTTTGTGGTACGTGACTTCCATGGCATTTCTCCAAAAAAAGAGTGCGTCGGAGTCTGCCGCAGTGTGCCGTGCCCGCAAATACTGGCCCGTAAAATCAGAACGGCCCTACGTTTTTCAATAAGGAATTTTCCCTCGCCCCGGCGCTGCGTCGCTCATCGATCCCAATACGGCACCTCCCCGAAACACGCCACGAAGTAGTCGATCACCGTGCGCACCTTCAGCGACAACCTGCGGCTGCCCGGCCACAACGCCGCGATCTGCTGCGGTTCGAGCGTGGTCGCCACCTCATAGTCGCTCAGCACCGCCTGCAAGGTGCCCGCGCGCAAGCCATCGCCGATCAACCAGGACGGGAACACCACAAACCCCAGGCCTTGTTCGGCGGCGTGGGTCAGGGTGTCGGCGTGGTTGCCGGTGATCGGGCCCTTGACGCTGTAGGGTGTCCACTCGCCCTGGCCCTTGCGGAAGAACCAGCGCTGTTGGCCGGTGATGCCCTTGTAGGCCAGGCATTGGTGGTGCAGCAGTTCTTCAGGGTGGCGGGGCGTGCCATGGCGGGCCAGGTAAGCGGGGCTGGCGGCGAGGCGAAAGCGCTGGGGCGCGAAGATGCGTGCCTGCATGCTGGAGTCGTTGAGCACGCCGATGCGGAACAGCAGGTCAGTGCCGTCTTGCAGCGGGTCGACGTAGGTGTCGGTCTGCTGGATGTCCAGTTGCAGCTTCGGGTAACGCCGGCACAACTCGCCCAGCCACGGTGACAGATGACGCTGGCCGAACACCATCGGCGCGTTGATGCGTACCAGGCCGCTGGGTTCGCTTTCCTGTTCCTGCAGGGCCTGGCCGGCGGCTTCCAGTTGTTCCAGCATCACCCGGGCGTGCCGCCCCAGCAGGCGCCCGGCTTCGGTGGGGCTGACCGCACGGGTGTGGCGATAGAGCAATTGCTGGCCGAGGGCCTGTTCCATCAGCTGGATTTGTCGCGAGATCGAGGAGGGCGCCAGGCCTTCACGACGTGCCACTTCGGAGAAACTGCCCAGGTCCAGCACGGCGACGAACAGGCGCAGCGCCTTGAAACTCAATTCATTCAAACCCTGCATGCGGTCTCCGGGCTGTGCGTGATGCGCAAAAGTGTTGTCGGCATGCTCCCATTTATCGCACAGCACGGCCACTGGATAATGCGCGCCATCCACTCCTTTATCGACGCGCAGGTGATGCATGCAGGCCAGTTCTATCGAGGGTGTAGCCCAGGCTACGCCGAAAAAAAACCTGCTCCGGCTGCTGCTGTTGCCGCTGGTGATCCTGGCCGGCATGGGCCTGTCAGTGGAGGCCGGACTGCTCGGGCCGCTGGGTGTGCAGGTGGGGCATTTATGGGCGACGTTGAGCATCTTTGGCGTCGGTACGGCGATTCTGTTGCTGCTGTTGCTGTTCAGCGGCCCGCAAAAGGGCCCGGCGCTGACCGACCTGCCGCGCTGGCAGTTGATCGGTGGGTTCCTTGGACCGATGTACGTGGTGGTGCTGACCTTGGCCACGCCGCATATCGGCATCGCCATGACGATGATCGCGATCTTGTCCGGGCAGGTGGGCAAGAGCGTGCTGATCGACCATTTCGGCTGGTTCGGCACGGCGCGCAAACGCGTGAATGGCGAGCGCTGGATTGCCCTGGCGTTGATTGTGGCGGCACTTGTTCTGATTGCGCGGTGTTAAGACGATGAATGTGATGATGTTGTTGGGTTTGGTGATCGCCGCAGGTGCGGTCTTGAGTGTGCAGGCCGCCATCAATGGGCGTTTGGGCCAGGCGGTGGGCGTATTGCGCAGCAGCTTGCTGACCTTTGCGGTGGGCGCGCTCGTCACGGCGCTGCTGATTTTCTTCTTTGAACCGGCCCAGGCCGTGAGCCTGCTGGACGTGCCCAAATGGCAACTGACCGGCGCGTTGTTCGGCGTGGTGTACATGCTGGTGATGGTTGGCGCGGTGCCGGTGGTCGGTACCGCGGTCGCCACCGTGGCGGTGATCGTCGGGCAATTGGGCATGGGCATGCTGATCGACAACTTCGGCTGGCTGGGCAACCCGGCGATAGAACTATCGGGCAGTCGTATCGTGGCGATGGCCTGTCTGGCCCTGGCCCTGGTGTTCATGTACCGCAGCAATACGCGCGCCGACTGACGGTAAAAATTCACTCGGATTGTCACGCGGCGCTGATTACCATGGCGGTTCTTCCTTGACTGACGTGCCCCCATGGCCCTGGCTGCGCCCCCCGACCTCAGTGATCACGCCGTCCCCGTGCAACCCTTGGCGCGCACGTACCCGCGCGGCTGGTATGTCGAACCCCACAGCCACGACTGGGGCCAATTGCTCTACGCCATGAGCGGGGTGATGTGGGTCGAGACGCCCCGGGAAGCCCTGGTGGTACCGCCCCAGCGCGCTGTGTGGCTGCCGCCGGGGGTGGAACATGGGATTCGTGTGGTGTCGGATTTGCAGATGCGCAACATCTACCTGCGCCCGGCCTTGGCGGCGACCTTGGACAGCCAGGTGCAAGTGATCGACGTCGGCGGGTTGCTGCGCGAGTTGATCGTCACGCTGGTGGAGCAGGGCGACGGCGGTGACGCGGGGTATTACGACGCGGTGGTCGGCCTGGCGTTGCTGGAGTTGCAACGGGCGCGCCGCTCGCAGATCCGCATCGCCCTGCCGGTGGACGCCGACCGCCGACTGACTAACGCGTGCCAGGCGGTCATGACCGCGCCGTCCCTGGCGATTCCTTTCGAGCAACATGCCGAGGCCGCGGGCGCCAGCGTGCGCACCCTGGCGCGGCTGTTCCAGAACAACCTGGGCATGGGCTTCGCCGAATGGCGCCGGCAGGTGCAGTTGGCCACGGCGGTGGCGGCGTTGATCCAGGGCCAGTCCGTCAGCGGCATTGCCCGCGCCCTCGGGTATTCGCCCAGCAGCTTCAGCGACATGTTCCGCCGTGAACTCGGCGTGGCGCCCTCGCACTACAGCGGTTGAGGGGTTGGCCGAAATCCTGAAGCACTTGGCCGATGCCAGGGAAAGGGGCTCTCTACACTTCGCCCATCGACCCCTCAGGCGCCCATTCCCATGAATTATCTGATTTCCCTGGCTATCGGTCTGTTTGTCGGCGTGATTTACGGCGCCTTGGACTTTCGCTCGCCCGCACCGCCGGCCATCGCCCTGGTCGGCCTGATGGGCATGCTGCTCGGCGAAAAGCTCTGGCCCATGGGGCGGCAACTGGTCAGCGGTTGGTTGTCCTGATTCCTCACTTCCCTTCGATGGATATTGGCTATGAAAGCACTGCAATTTTCCGCCACCGGCGACCTCGCCGCCCTGAGCTTCGTCGACGTCGCCACCCCGGTGCCGGCCGCCGGTGAGGTGCTGGTACAGATCAAAGCGGCGGGTTTGAACCCCAGCGACGTGAAAAACGTCCTCGGCCGTTTTCCCTACACCACCTTGCCGCGCATTCCCGGCCGCGACTTCGCCGGCATCGTCGTGGAGGGCCCACAGGCATTGGTAGGCCAGGCCGTCTGGGGCACTGGCCGCGACCTGGGCTTTTTCGCCGACGGTTCCCACGCCCAGTACCTCAGCGTGTCGGCCAAGGGCGTGGCGCATAAGCCGGATCATCTGAGTTTTGCCCAGGCCGCCAGCCTCGGGGTGCCGTACACCACCGCCTGGGACGCGCTGGAGCGCAGTGGTGTGGGCCCAGGCACGCGGTTACTGGTGATTGGCGCCAATGGTGCGGTCGGCAGCGCGGCCTTGGCCTTGGCGAAAATCCGCGGCGCCCAGGTGCTGGCGGCGGTGCGCAGGGCCGATCAGGTTGACGTGTTGCGCGCCCAAGGTGTCGACGCGATGGCCCTGGGCACGCCGCAAGAGCTGGGCGCGCAGGTCAATGCCGTGTTCAAGGGCGGTGCCGATGTGATCTTCGACACCACCGGCTTCTGGCTGCCAGCGGCGGTGGCAGGCCTGGCGCCGTTCGGTCGCATCGCAATCATCGCCGCCCCGGTGGACGGCCACGTCCAACTACCGGCCCTGGCGCTGTACCGCAAGGGCGGCTCGGTGGTGGGCATCAACTCGTTGCTCTACAACTGCGAACAATGCGCGGTGATGCTGGAGCAGTTCGGGCGCTTCTTCGATGAGGGCTCGCTGCCGCTGCCCACGGGCCTGCGCGAAGTGCCTCTGGCCGAGGGCCTGCAGTGTTACGACGAGGTGAACCGAGGCAGTGCGGACAAGATCATCTTCCTGCCTTGATCCCAGCGATCAACCTCGTTTGAAGGGGGCGCAGGGACTGGGGCGGGGCAAAATCAGCCCGTCGACTTTTACCGTCAAGCTGCGCCCACTCTTCGCCTTCCCCTTCACCTCGGCCCTGAGCGTTCAGATTGCGCCGCAAAACATCTTGTCACACTGCCAAACGCCCATAATTTGATTTGGGTCAACAACCATCAGGCTGTTGGTTGCGAGGGTCTTTGACTTCGTATCAGCTACCAGGCAGAGAGAATGTCAGAACGACAGACGACTTTTTGCATTCTGATAGACCCGCGACCGCCCATGACCACCTCAGCCCGTTGCACTTGGGCTGCACGCGCACGAGGTACTCATTGATGAAGCCGGTGGTCGATGCCGCTACCGAACAAACAGATGCCCTGGCCTGGCATACCCTGCCTGTAGAGCAGGTAACGAACCTGCTGAAAGTCGATGAGCGTGTCGGACTGGAGGCCGCCGACGTTCAAACCCGGCTTGACCGCACGGGTTTCAATCGCCTGCCAGAAGTCGCACGGCGACCTGCGTGGCTGCGATTTTTGCTGCAGTTTCACAACATTCTGATTTATGCGCTTCTGGGATCGGCGGCTATTACCGCGATGCTGCAACATCTGTGGGATACGCTGGTGATTCTGGCGGTAGTCGTGGCCAACGCGATCATTGGCTACGTCCAGGAAGGTAAAGCGGAAAAGGCCATGGACGCTATCCGGCAGATGCTGGCCCCGCACGCTGCCGTGATTCGCGCAGGTCAACGCTTGAGTGTTGCAGGTGAGGCGTTGGTGCCGGGCGATATCGTCTTGCTGGAGGCCGGAGACAAAGTACCCGCCGATCTACGCCTGCTGCACGTGAACCGACTGCAGATTCAGGAAGCGATTCTCACCGGTGAATCCCTGCCCGTCGAAAAAGATGTGAAACCTGTCGGTCGGGATGCCGACCTGGGTGATCGTACCTGCATGGCATTCAGCGGCACGCTCGTGACGTGCGGCCAAGCGACAGGGGTGGTAGTCGCGACTGCAGCTGCAGCCGAGATAGGACGTATCAGCACTCTACTGTCAGAAGTGGAAACGCTGACCACGCCGCTGGTGCAGCAAATGAATGTATTTGCGCGCTGGCTGACGATCTTGATCTTGTTAATCGGCGGGCTGTTGCTGGTGTACGGCCATTATGTCGGGCACTACGTGTTCACCGAGATCTTCATGGTCGTGGTCGGGATGTCAGTCGCGGCGATACCTGAAGGGCTTCCCGCCGTGCTCACCATCACGTTGGCGGTGGGCGTTCGCGCAATGGCTCGCCGCAACGCCATCGTGCGTCGCTTGCCTGCCATCGAAACACTGGGCTCGGTATCCGTCATCTGCACTGACAAGACGGGCACACTGACCCGCAACGAAATGATGGTGGCGTTGGTCGTCATGAACGATCTCATCTTCACCGTCGACGGCGCGGGTTATCAGCCGGCGGGCAGCATCAGCCTTGCAGAGCAGTGCATCGACCTGTCGAGTCACCCTGCGCTGGCAGAGTTGGGACGGGCCGCTGGCTTGTGCAACGATGCCGTGCTGCGATTGCATGAAGACTTATGGAAGGTCGAGGGCGATCCGATGGAGGGGGCCTTGCTGGCATTTTCCGCCAAGACCGGAATTGATAGCGATGAAAGTGATCGGGCCTGGTCCCGCACCGATGCCATTCCTTTTGACGCGAAACACCGCTTCATGGCGACCCTGCATCACAACCATGATCGAAAGGCCTGTATCTATGTAAAAGGCGCGCCAGAGCAAATACTGGCCATGAGCACGCAGCAGAGGGGCAACGCTGGCGGGACTGAGCCGCTGAACGTGAACTACTGGCACGAACAGGCGAACATGATTGCTGCCAAAGGCCAGCGCGTATTGGCGTTTGCCGTGAGATCAGTCCAACCCGAGCACACCGTGCTGGAGTTTGGCGACGTGCAAGGCACGTTGACCCTATTGGGGATGGTCGGGCTGATTGACCCGCCGAGACCCGAGACGATCCAAGCCATTCAACAATGCCAGGCGGCGGGCATTGTCGTAAAAATGATCACGGGTGACCATGGCGGCACCGCCGCCGCCATCGGTCGTGAGATCGGCTTGCAACGTCCCGACAAGGTGCTGACAGGTGCCGACCTGGACGCCATGAACGATGCAGCGCTCAAGGAGGCGCTGAAGGACGTCAATATCTTTGCGCGTACCAGCCCTGAACATAAGCTCAGGTTGGTCATGCTGCTGCAATCGAACGGCATGACCGTGGCAATGACCGGCGATGGCGTCAACGACGCACCTGCGCTCAAGCGTGCCGATGCGGGGATCGCCATGGGTGGAAAAGGCAGTGAAGCCGCCAAGGAAGCCGCCGACCTGGTGCTGGCCGACGACAACTTCGCATCCATCGTGGCGGCGGTGCGCGAAGGGCGGACGGTCTACGACAACATCAAGAAAGTGCTGAGCTGGACGCTGCCGACCAACGCGGGAGAGACCATGACCATCATCGTGGCCCTGCTGCTCGGTCTTACACTGCCGGTAACGGCGATACAGATTCTGTGGATTAATCTGATCACCGCAATAACGCTCGGCCTCGCCTTGGCATTCGAGCCCACCGAAGAAAACACCATGCGCAGACCGCCCCGTTCGCGCGAAGAACCACTGATAAGCGGTGCTCTGGTCTGGCATATGGTGCTTGTTTCCATGCTGTTCCTCTGCGGCGTCTACGGTATTTTTTCGTATGCGCTCGACCGGGGTTACTCGGTGGAGTTGGCCCGAACCATCGCGGTCAATACGTTAGTCGTGATGGAAATATTCCATCTGTTCTTCATTCGTAATCTCTACAGCACATCGCTTACCTGGAAGGGCATTCGCGGCACCAAGGTCGTGTGGATGACCATCGCGGTGGTAACCGTCGCTCAGTTCGCCATCACGTACGCACCGCCGCTGCAAAAGGTGTTTGCCACTGAAGCGGTGCCCTTCCTTGATGGTCTGCTGATCATCGGGGTGGGCGTTGCGCTGTTTGCGGTCATTGAGATTGAAAAACAGATTCGGATTCGTTTGTCCGCGTAGAACGGCGTGCAAGCCGCCTCATGTATGGCCTTATCGGGCTAAAAGGGCGATTGACTTAATGATGCCTGTGATCGACAAACGGACGGCCTACTCAACTAAACTCGACCGGGAGCTGCTCCTGACAGCGCCTGGTGAGATTTCATGATTGCCCATACCCCCACGCTTTTTGCCTGCGTTGCCCTAGTGGCTACGATCATGGCGTTTTGTCTGATTTTGGTCGGCCAGTTCAACCAACGTGACGGCTTGCTGACCATTGGCTTTGGTTTGCTGGCGCACGCCCTGGCGTACATTGGCTACACCTTGTATGGACACGCCCCATTGTGGTTGACCTATGGGGCCGCGAATACACTGCTGTCGGTCGCGCTGGCGTTCTACGGCGCCAGCGTGTTTCGGATTATCGAGCGGCCAGTGTCCTGGTGGCGGATATTTGCGCCTGCCGCATTGATGCTCGTCTTGATGGTCGAACTGATCGACACCCTGGAACCGCGAATGCTCGCTGCCAGCCTGGTGTTGATGGTGCAGTGCACCTTGATCATCTACTGGACTCGCCGCTACATCCCGGCCCAGGGGCGTGCACGCATGCTGCTGATCATCGGTTCGAGTATCAGCCTGATAGGCTTGGGCATGCGGGTGGTCGCCATACTCGGCGCAGGGGCTGCCGAAATGCGTTACGACGTCAGCAACCTGAAGCAGACTATCTCGGTGAGTATCGGCACGTTCACCGCGATGATGATCTCGCTGGGCCTGGTGCTGTTGTCCAAGGAACGCAGTGAGTCTTTACTTCAGCACCTCGCGCAGCGTGATGTGTTGACCGGTATTCTCAATCGCCGCGCGATCCTTGAGCAATTTTCCAACGAGTTGGAGCGCGCGCGCCGAGATGTTTGCTACTTGGCGGTGGCGATGGTCGACATCGACCATTTCAAGCAGATCAATGATGTACATGGCCATCTAGCCGGCGATGAAGTGATTTGCCACTGCGTCAATCACCTCACCCAGCGAATTCGGCACACCGACAGTATTGGCCGTTATGGTGGCGAGGAGTTTCTGGTTTTGCTTCCTCGCACCCGTCCCGAAGGTGCGGTGGCTGTTCTGGACGCGCTGCGCGCCTCTTTGGCCGAGTCACCGGCTCGGTTCGGTGAGTCAACCATCTCATTGCACATCAGCATCGGTGTTTGCTGCGTGGTCCCCAACGCAGATGACACGACGGCAAGCCTGCTTGCCAGGGCTGACGCAGCGCTCTATGACGCCAAGGGGGCGGGCCGTAATAGCCTGCGGTCGGCACCGCCGTACCCCCCTCACAGTGAAACCACCCCCGTTCGTATCTCATAGCACTGAACCGGAGCAGTGGCAGTGCACGGTTGGGCGTGCACTGCCGTCCGGATCTTCAGACCTCTCGTGTCGGCGGGGGAATTTTGACGTCGTGTCACTCTTGATCTTCACAGGCGAACTAACATCCTGTTTTTAATGTGCTTGTTAGTGCATTAGTTGTGTGTGTTCGATTGTTGCGGGTTGGCAAGTTATTTATGACCGACTTTAGTCGAATACCTCATTGTTTCTGGCGCCGAATGCTCTAAAGCAAAGGTCTGCGCGGCGTTGAATTATCGCGTTGATGATCGCTTCGTAAAACGTCTGGAAAGGTTTTATTGGATCAGCTATGGTTTTTTTAAGTCACTTTGCCATTATTCAAAAAAAAGCGGGTGCCATTGCAGGAGCATCAAGTTGAATGACACCTCTTCTCAAATAGGGCTGCGCCAGTGGATTTGGCGGGGTTTCATGCAAAGTGCATTAATCCCGTTGGTGTTGGTAGAGACTATATTGATAGCGTGCTACTTACTGACCAATCAGGCGATCCGTGAATCCCAACTCGATTATCTGGAACGCAATGCTGTGGAAAGCCTGGGTGTAACCGCCGAGCAAAACAGCCGGATCATTCAGGACCAGTTGACCCATATTTCAGGGGTCACGCACTTGTTTGCTGACATGACAGCGCAAGCGCTTAATACTGCGACGGGCTTATCAAACGAAACATTAAGTTCGACCGCAGAGGGGGCACTTTTTAGTGCCCGGGATACGGGCGGTGCGGCATCTTTTTACTCTTCGATCATTCCCGCCGATAAACAGGATTTGCTTAAAGTTGGAAAGTTATCAAGCCTCGACCCCTTGATGCGTTCGCTCAAAGAGCACGAGCCGATGGTGGCCAGTGTTTACTTCAACAGTTGGGACAGCTACAACCGGATTTACCCGTGGATTCAGGCCAACGAACTGTATCCGCCCGACATGGCCATACCCAGTTATAACTTTTATTACTTGGCCGATGCTGAACATAACCCCAAGCGTGAGGTGCGCTGGACCGATGTTTACTTAGGGAAATCCTGAAAAAGACTTCCTGATTTGGCAAAATCTCCGGACACCAATCGCCGAGCTTTTCAATGAAGCAAATGACCTTCGCCGATGCCGAGTACGCCGGTAAGCGCAAGCAGACCCGCAAGGAATTGTTCCTGATCGAGATGGATCGGGTCGTACCCTGGAAGGGTTTGATTGCCCTGATCGAACCTCATTACCCGAAGGGCGAAGGGGGTCGTCCGGCCTATCCTTTGATGGCGATGCTGCGGGTTCATCTCATGCAGAACTGGTTCGGTTACAGCGATCCTGCGATGGAAGAAGCGCTGTACGAGACGACGATCTTGCGCCAGTTTTCCGGTCTGAGCCTGGAGCGGATCCCAGATGAAACTACCATCCTCAACTTCCGTCGCCTGCTGGAAAAGCACGAGTTGGCCGCTGGTATTCTCGGCGTGATCAATGGCTATCTGGGCGACCGTGGCTTGTCGCTGCGACAAGGCACCATCGTCGATGCCACGCTGATTCATGCGCCCAGTTCGACCAAGAACAAGGACGGCAAACGCGACCCTGAGATGCATCAAACCAAGAAAGGTAACCAGTATTACTTCGGTGCCAAAGCTCACATTGGTGTCGACGATGAGTCAGGGCTGGTGCACAGCGTGGTGGTCACTGCGGCCAACGTCGCGGACATAACCCAACTCGACAAACTGCTACACGGTGCTGAGAACGTGGTCTGCGCCGATGCAGGCTATACCGGTGTCGAGAAGCGCGAAGAGCATGCGGGACGCCACGTCATCTGGCAGATTGCAGCCCGGCGCAGTACCTACAAAAAACACGGTAAACGCAGCGCGCTGTACAAAGCGATGCGCAAGATCGAGAAAGCCAAGGCCCAGGTTCGCGCCAAGGTTGAGCATCCATTTCGAGTGATCAAGCGTCAGTTTGGTTATACGAAAGTGCGTTTCCGAGGCTTGGTGAAAAACACTGCTCAGATGGTGACGCTGTTCGCCCTGTCGAACCTTTGGATGGCGCGTCGATATTTGCTCTCCAGCGCAGGAGAGGTGCGTCCGTAATGAGGAAAATAGCTGCTGCGAGGAGCGTTCAGCGGAAAAAATGGATGGAATAGGCGGCAGACGTGATCGGTTTTGAACGGCCGCCGTTTTTTGAAAGCACCTATGGCTTAGCAGTCGAAAAATAGCGGCCTACTTCAGACTATCCTTAGATCCGGCAGGGCATGGCTGGATGATGTCTGCTATCGCACCCGTTTATAACCAGGACTTTCTCGAAGGCGTGGTGGGGGTGGATATCACTGTCGGAAATCTGCTCAAGGAAATTTCCAAGCTCAAGGTGCCCTGGGGCGGTTATTTGATGTTGGTCAGCCATGACATGAAGATCATGGTGTTACCGCCCGAAGCCGAACACGACTTCGACACGCACGCGTTGAGCACCCCGGCAATGTCGAACGCCGGCGAGGTCAAGGCTGAGAGCCTGGACCTCGCGCAAACGTTGGAAACCCGCGAGTTGGCGGCCGCGCTTGCATTACACCAGCGCGGCAACACCGAAGTCGTACTTCGGGGACGAACCCATCTGGTCTCCTGGGCCGAGGTGCAACCTGCGGGCTGGCGATTGCTGGCCGTCGCTGACGAGGAAGACGTCATGGCGGCCACGAACAACCTGGCCAGCCATTACCGCAACATCGGTTACCTGATGATTGCTGGCCTGGTGATGTTCTACCTGGCCTTCTTCACCTACATGTGGGTTCGGGCGCGCACGTTGAGCCATAACCTGCGGCGGCCCATCCGCGATATCGGCGCGATGCTGGGAGAGATCGGCAATGGCCAGTGGCATCCCGTGCGGGCGCGGTCCGCTATCCGCGAGCTGGATGAAATGGCCGGCAACGTGCTCGCCATGGGCGCGCAACTGTCGTTCAGTGAAATACGCCGCAACAACGCTCAGAGCCGTTTGAACCTGGTGGTCGAAAGTGTCACGGCCGGGCTTTGGGAGTACCGCCTCGACATGGACTGCCTGTCGCTGAGCGAAGAGTTCTGCAAGCGTTTTGGCGTACCGGCCACCTTGCTGGAGCGCCCGCGCTTTTATGAGCATGTCGACAGGGAGGATGTTCCGGCGCTGGACCTGGCCCTGAGTGCGTTGCGATCCGGCAGTGCGTCGGTGATCGACCTGGAGCTACGGTTATTACGGCCCGATGGGTCCTCTATCTGGTTTCTGTGCCGAGGCCGCCTGATCGATGCCCCCGACCAAAAGGTGAGCCTGGCCGCCGGCACGTTTGTCGATATCGACACGCTCAAACAGGTTGAAGAGGATTTACGCCGGCGCACCCTGGAGGCGCAAGGCGTCAGCAAGGCCAAGTCGCGTTTTATCTCCAGCATGAGCCACGAATTGCGCACACCGCTGAACTCCATTCACGGGTTTGCACAACTGCTGCGTATGCAAACGACCGACGATCAGGAGGAAGCCAAGTCCCTTGATGAAATCCTCGGTGCCAGCCAGCACCTGGCCCACTTGGTCGATGACTTGCTGGACTGGTCGAGTTTGCAGGCCGAGACCCCGCGCGTGCAGTTGCGTGTCCTGGAGGTCAACGGGCTGATGCGCGAATGTGCCGAAATGGTACGTTCCCAAGCGAAGGCGGCGGGCCTCGACCTTGAACTGCAGATCACCTCACCGGCCCTCAGCGTGCTGGCCGACGCCCGACGCCTGCGCCAGATTCTGTTGAACCTGTTATCCAACGCCATCAAGTACAACCGTCCCCACGGCCGACTGCTCATGGGCGCGGCGCCGGGGGGCGATGGGCGCGTCGAACTGTTTGTCGAGGACGGCGGGGCGGGGATATCCGCCGAGTTGCAGGGCGCCTTGTTTGAGCCGTTTCAGCGGCTGGGTAAGGAAAACACCGCCATCCAAGGCACCGGTATCGGTCTTGCCTTGTGCCGTGAGCTGGCGACGTTGATGAACGGCAGCATGGGCCTGGTCAGTGAGTCGGGGGTTGGCAGCCGCTTCTGGGTCGATCTCCCGGAAGGCAGCACGGTGCCCACCGTGCGCAAGCGCTTGTTATCGCTGTGCTTCGTGGGCAATGACGAAGCCACCCTGCGCTGCCTGGAACACACCTTGGCAGGCCTGGTGCAACTGAGTCATGGGCTGCTTGCGCAATGCGTGGCGCAGATACAGCGCGACTCCGCGCCGGACGTCATGTTGATTGATTGCGACGCGCTGGGAGATGGCTTGGTTGATGCGTTATACGCGCTACGGCGTGCGGCGGGAGGGGATCAGACCCCGCTGATTCTGCTGTGCACCTCACCCCGGGCGATCGCGTCGCTGGGATGCGAGTTTCAAGCGGTGCTCAAACAACCGTTGGACCCTAATGATCTGCGTGAACTGATTCACGCGATGCTGCAAGTGGAGAAGCCGAATGTTTAGTGATATTCCCGCTGATATAAGGATCGTGATCATCGATGATGTCGCCGCCAATCTGCGCTTGCTGGAGTCAAGCCTGAAAGCCTTCGGGTTGCGTGAGGTCAAGAGTTTTGCCAACTCCGCTGCCGGCCTGGCCTGGCTGAAAGAACAGCCATGGGATTTGCTGCTGCTGGATCTGGATATGCCCGCACCCGATGGTTTTGAGATTTTGCGCCAGCTCAGTGGGCGCGATCGTTCGCGGTTGCCGGTGATTATCCTGACGGCATTGAGCGAGCCGCAGAATCGTCGCCTGGGCCTGGAACTGGGGGCGAATGACTACCTGACCAAACCCCTGGATCTGCCTGAGCTGTTACTCAGGATCCGTAATGCCCTGCGCCTGTCCCATGCGACCGGTCAACTGCAGGACCTGAACAAAGCGCTTGAAGAAAGGGTCCTTGAACGCACCCTGCAGTTGCAAAACAGTTTTGGCGCCATGATTCGAGCCCTGAGCCGCGCGGCCTGCTACCGCGATGACGAAACCGGCGACCACGTGTTGCGAATCGGCAAGAGCTCGGCCTTGATGGCCGAGGCGATGGGGCTGCCGCAGCGATGGTGCGATCTTATTCTCATGGCCGCCCCGATGCATGACCTTGGAAAAATCGGCATTCCTGATCGGATATTGCACAAAGAGGGGCAATTAACGGCCGAAGAACGCCAACAGATGATGGAGCACCCGACCATAGGGCACGCCATTCTGACGGACGAACACTCCACCGATCTCACCGATATGGCGGCAGAGATTGCCTATAACCATCATGAAAAATGGGAGGGCGGGGGCTACCCCAGAGGCTTGTCGGGCGAGGCGATTCCACTCTCTGCGCGGATCGTCGCGCTGTGCGATGTTTATGACGCTTTACGCATGGATCGACCCTACAAAAGTGCCTGGAGCCCTGAGCGTGCGCAGGCTTATATCCTGGAGCAGTCGGGCCGGCATTTCGATCCGAACCTGGTCACCATCATGAGCCGTTGTTTTGCCGCAATAGAACGACTTATCGAAGAAGATGCCGCCCATCGTGCCACGCGGGATCGCAATACTCTTCGCGCAGGCCCGACGGCGTGAGCCGCGTGTACCCACGAAGAGGGCGGCGAAGTTATAGCGCCCGGATAATACCTGGCGTCAAAAAAATGTGAAAAAACAGGGGTTACAATGAAATCCGCTATCAATAAAAGTTAGTCTGGTTAGTAGTGCTTGACTAACTAAGTTAAGACTAAGGAAGTATTCGTTTATTGCTTATTATTGTTGACGGCGTTTTTTGTGTGTGCAAACATTTCTTAAGGTTAAACATCCGAAATGCCGTGTGTGACGTGCCAAACGATTGTTTGATTTTTCGATAATTGAGTTTTTATACAGTCGAGCAAGGGCAATTGTTATTGTCTGGCGCGTGAGGTTTTGTAGTGAGAAATAATCTTCCGGTCTCGCAAAAGGAATTGGTTTTTTCCGACAGTCAACGTTTGATTTCCGCCACCGACAGGCAGGGCAATATCACTTATTGCAACGATGAGTTTGTGGCGATCAGTGGCTTCAGTCGCGAACAGTTGATTGGGCAGCCGCATAATATCGTCCGTCACCCCGATATGCCCGAAGCGGTATTTGCGCATATGTGGTCCTATCTCAAGGACGGTAAAAGTTGGATGGGCATCGTGAAGAATCGATGCAGCAACGGCGATTTCTACTGGGTCGATGCGTATGTCACCCCCATTTTCGTGCAGGGACAACTCACCGGTTACGAGTCGGTGCGGGTCAAGCCCGATCGGCGGCAAGTCGAACGGGCGTCGGCGCTTTACGCGGGGATGCACGGACAAAACGCTACCGGGATGCTCAAGCAACGCCTGCTGTCGGCAGCGCGCTTTTTGCTCGCGCCTGGCGCGATTACGATCGCCTGCGCCGCCGCATTCCAGTGGGCGGGGCCCGGCGTGAGTGCACTGGTCGCCGTGGCCGGGCTCTTTGCGCTGCAGGGTGTTGGCGTTGTCCAGGCGCGCAATACGCTCAAGCGCGTCGTCGCGGTGGCGCAAGGGTGTTTCGACAGCGAATTGATCGCTCGCACCTATTCCGACGAGACGGGCCAGGCCGCTCAGTTGCAAATGGTGCTGATCAGCGAAAGCGCGAAGATCAGGACCGCACTGAGCCGCCTGGGCGACTACGCCCATCAGGCCGCAACGTTGGCCAGCCAGAGTCAGTCACTCTCCAAGCAATCGGAGTCGGCGCTCGGCCAGCAGCGCGACGAAGCCGATATGGCCGCCACGGCGATGAATCAAATGGCGGCGTCCATTTCCGAAGTGGCGGTGCACATCAGTGATACCGCCATCGCCGCCGATGAGGTCAACACCTTGACCCATACCGGCTCCCAGGAAGCCCAGAAAACACGCCAGGTGATCGAAAAACTTGCCGATACCGTCGAGGCCATCAGTCGTTCGGTCATCGGCTTGGCCGAGGAAACCCAGTCGATCCAGCAGGCGGCGAACATCATCCGCGCCATCGCCGACCAGACCAACCTGCTGGCCTTGAACGCCGCCATCGAAGCCGCCCGTGCCGGCGAACAAGGTCGCGGTTTTGCCGTGGTTGCAGACGAAGTGCGCGCCCTGGCGTCGAAGACGCAAGAGTCGACCATGAGTATTCAGCGGATCATCCTGACGCTGCAGGAGGTGGCCAACCAGGCGGTGGATATCGCCAAACAGGGCAGCGTGGAAGCACTGTCCGGGGTGGCTCAGGTGATCAGCACCCAAGGCGCCTTGGACGGGATCAATGGCGCGGTGGAACGCATTCATCAAATGGCGCAACAAATGGCTGCCGCGTCGGAAGAACAAGCCAGTGTGGCGGAAGAGATCTCCCAACAGATCACCCGGATTGCCCAGGTCTCCGATCAGAACGCCGATATCGCGCAACACTCCTCGAACGTGGGAGACGAGTTGCAAGAGACCGCCCATGCACTCAATACGTTAGTGACGCGTTTCAACAGTTAGGCCGCGCCTTCCCTGGCTTGCGCATCGTCAATCAGATCGCGGCCAGGGCGACTGACGTGGCTGCCGTGCGGGTTTCGACGCCCAACTTCACATACACATGCTCCAGATGCTTGTTCACCGTTCTTGGGCTCAACCCGAGGATGTCGCCGATGTCCCGATTGGTTTTCCCGCAGGCCACCCAGCGCAACACCTCCACCTCGCGTTCGGTCAATTGGAACCGGGCCGACAGCAGCCGGTGCGCCGATTCATCCTCCAGCGTCAAGGCACTCGGCTGGATGGCCGCCCGCGCCGACATCAGAATGCGCGAGGTGCGCAGATGCGCCGCGACCCGCGCCAGCACTTCATCGGTCTGGATCGGCTTGGTCACATAGTCGCTGCCGCCCACCTCAAAGCCCTGCACCACATGCTTGCTGTCGGTCAGCCCGGTCATGAACACCACCGGGATATCCGCGCTGGCCGGCATCGCCTTGAGCCGGCGGCAGGTTTCGAAACCGTCGAGGCCGGGCATCATCGCGTCGAGCAGGATCAGGTCCGGGCGCCGGCGCTGCACGCGGTTCAGCGCGCTGAGACCGTCGAGGGCCACCAGCACCATGTAGCCGGCGTCGTCGAGGGCGTCGGAGAGCATGGCCAGGTTGTCCGGGGTGTCGTCGACGATCAGCACGACGCCAGGTTCAGTGCTATGGGTGAGTGCATTCATCTTCGGCCTCCTTGAGGGTTCGGTTCAGTTCATCCAGGCGGAAACCCTTGAGCAGCCCGCGCACCTTGCTGATGAAAGGTTCGGTGTCGGGTCGGTATTCAAGGATCGTGTCGAGTTTTTCGTGCAGCCCGCGCACATAGCCGATGGCGCTGAGTTCGGCGAGCGCGGCGAGGTCTTCGGGGCTCGGCAGCACGCTCGGTGGCGGCGGCGCGACGAAGGTTTTGGTGCGGCGCAGCCACTGCAGGCCCAGGTGCTGTTGCAGGCGCCCGAGCAGTTCCGGGGTGCGCACCGGCTTGGCCAGGTAGTCGTTGCAGGCTGCGGCGATGCTGCGTTCGCGGTCGTCGGTGAAGGCATTGGCCGAGATCACGATGATCGGCGCGGTGGACAGCGCATTGCGACGGATCAGCCGGCTGGTTTCGTAACCGTCCAGGGTCGGCATCGACAGGTCCATCAGAATCAGGTCCGGCGCCAGCAGCGCCACCTGGCGGATTGCGTCCTGGCCATTGCTGGCCTGGACCACTTCAAAACCCAGGGGCGTGAGCATGCCGCTGAGCACCTTGCGATGGTCCACATGGTCGTCCACCACCAGGATGCGCCGGCGCTCGCCGTGGTAGCCGATGATGTCGTGCTCCACATGCACCACCGCCTGCGGCGCGCGCACTTGGGACAGGAACAGCCGCACCTGGAAGCAGGTGCCCTTGTCCAGTTCGCTGGTGACGCGCAACTCGCCGCCCATCAGCGCGGTGAGCATGCGTGTGATGGTCAGCCCCAGGCCCACGCCCTTGTCCTGGCGCATCAGGTCGCCGCGCTCGAACGGCTGGAAGATCCGCTCCAGTTGCCCCGGATCGATGCCGATGCCGGTGTCGATGATTTCAAAGTTGGCGGTTTCGCGCATGTAGCTGACCCGCAGGCACACCTCGCCGCTGTCGGTGAAGTTCACCGCGTTGCCCAGCAGGTTGATCAGGATCTGGCGCACGCGTTTTTCATCACCGCGCACCACCGCCGGGATCTTGCCCACGCAGTCCAGGCGAAAGCGCAGGCCTTTGTCCTGGGCTTGCGGGGTGAACATCTGCTCCAGGTCGTGGATCAGTTCGGGGAAGGGGATTTCGGTGAGTTCCAGGCGCAGCTTGCCGGCCTCGATCTTGGCCACGTCGAGCAGGCCGTCGATCAGCGACAGCAGGTGCGAGCCGCTGCGCAGGATGGTCGCCAACGCATCCTGATGCTGTTCGGGCATGGCGCTGTCGCGCTGCAGGATCTGGGTGAAACCGAGGATGCTGTTCAGCGGCGTGCGCAGTTCGTGGGACAGTCCGGTGACGTAGCGGCTCTTGGCGGCGTTCGCCGCTTCCGAGGCTTCTTTGGCCTGTTGCAGGGCCTGGTCGGTGAGGCTGTGGGCGTCGATCTCCTGCATCAGCAGCAGGGTCTGGCGGTCGGATTCTTCCTGGGCGACGCGCCGGCTTTCGCGGGTCAGCACCACCCACCAGGCGAGCACGGCGGCCAGCACCGAGAGGGTCAGGAAGGCCTTGAAGAACGCCTGGTACAAGGTCTCGGAATGCGGCAAGCCCTGGGCCGCCTGCACGTAGATCAAGGCCAGGGCGCCGGCGAGCAGCAGCACCAGCACCAACAGCAGCCCCAGGTAATGGGCCAGTCGCGTATGCAGGCGCGGCATCAGGGTGTTGGGCAGCAACCAGCGCAACGCGCCTTCGAACTGGCTGACCAGGCGGGCGTGGGGTTTGCAACGGTCGCCGCAGCGCGCATCCAGCGAACAGCACAGCGAACAGATCGGCGTGCTGTAGGCCGGGCAGAACGCCATGTCGGCGGTCTCGAACGGGTTGCTGCACAGCCCGCACACGGCGTGGGTGGCGGGCGCCACCGGGTGAATCAACTGGGCGTCGCTGGTGCGTGCGATGTAGTACTTGCCCTTGGTCAGCCAGGCCAGCAGCGGCGCCATGATCAACGCCGTGCCCAGCGCCACGAAGGGCGGCGCCGCCTGGGCGAGGGCGCCGAACAGGCCGAAGTGGGCGAGGATCGACAGCAACGAGGCGATCAGCATCGAACCGACGCCCACCGGGTTGATGTCGTAGAGGTGCGCGCGCTTGAACTCGATGTGTCTGGGCGACAGGCCCAGGGGCTTGTTGATCACCAGGTCCGCCACCAGCGTGCCGATCCAGGCGATGGCGATATTGGCGTAGAGGCCCAGCACCTGGTCGATCACATCGAACACGCCCAGCTCCATCAGCATCAGCGCAATCGCCACGTTGAACACCAGCCACACCACGCGTCCAGGGTGGCTGTGGGTGACGCGGGCGAAGAAGTTCGACCAGGCCAGGGAGCCGGCGTAGGCGTTGGTCAGGTTGATCTTCATCTGCGAGATGAGCACGAACAGCACCATGGCGCCGAGGGCCCATTCCGGCGAGCTGAACACGTAGCGGAAGGCGACCAGGTACATCTGCGTCGGCTCGGCGGCGCGCTCCATGGGGATTTCATGTTGCAGGGCCAGGAACGCCAGGAACGCGCCGCCAAACATCTTCAATGCGCCGGGGATGATCCAGCCGGGGCCGGAGCAGAGCAGGGCGGCCCACCAGCGCTTGCGGTTGGCGGCGGTCTTTTCCGGGAGAAAGCGCAGGTAGTCCACTTGCTCGCCGATCTGCGTCACCAGCGACAGCGCCACGGTACAGGCGGCGCAGAACGCCAGCAGGTTGAAGCCGCCGCCATCGCCGCTGCGCCCGACAAAGCTGGTCCAGTCGCTGAAGGCGTCGGGGTTTTTCCACCACACGAAGCCGTAGGGCAGCACCAGCAACAGCAGCCACAGCGGTTGGGTCCACAGTTGCAGGCGGCTGATCAGGGTCACGCCATAGGCCACCAGCGGGATCACCAGCAGCGAGCAGATCACATAGGCGAAGGCCAGCGGGATATGGAAATACAGCTCCAGCGCCAGGGCCATGATCGCCGCTTCCAGGGCGAAGAACAGAAAGGTGAAGCTGGCGTAGATCAGCGAGGTGATGGTGGAGCCGATATAACCGAAGCCGGCGCCGCGGGTCAGCAGGTCCATGTCCACGCCGTAGCGCGCGGCGTAATAACTGATGGGCAGGCCAGTGAGGAAGATCACCAGGCTGATGGTGAGGATCGCCCAGAAGGTGTTGGTGAAGCCGTAACTGAGGGCCAATACCCCGCCGATGGCCTCCAGCGCCAGGAATGACACCGCGCCCAGGGCGGTGTTGGCAATGCGCAGCTCCGACCATTTGCGAAACGACTTGGGGGTGTAGCGCAGGGCGTAGTCTTCCATGGTCTCGTCGGCGACCCAGGAGTTGTAGTCGCGGCGGATCTTGACGATGCGCTGGGTGCCGGGTGGGGATTGCACGGTGGGGAGGCTCCGCAGAGTGGACGAAGGGAGTGAGCAAGTTCCATGCCCTCAAGTGCGCTGGGCGCCAAATGTGGGAGCAAGCCCCCTCCCACATTGGTCAGTGGTGGCTGGGCGAGCGCGATCCTGCCCTGCATTGGTGCGCAGCGGCATACGTCAAATGACGTATGCCGTTACGTCAGGCTGCGTATACCCGCACTGACCCGCTGCCGCCATGCTGAACCCCTCATTGCAGAGGAGTCGCCCCATGGCACAACGATTGATCCGCTCCAAACCGCTGTTGGCCCTGTCATTACTGGCGGCCGCACTGTTCAGCCAGGGCGTGCTGGCCGATAACGAAGGCCTCGCCGTCACCCCGACCGAAGTCACCGTCGGCCAGTTGCACTCGGCCACCGGCACCATGGCCATTTCCGAGACGGGTTCGATCCAGGCCGAACGCCTGGCCATCGAGCAGATCAACGCCTCGGGCGGGATTCTGGGACGGCAGATCAAGGTGATCCAGGAAGACGGCGCGTCCGACTGGCCGACCTTCGCCGAAAAGGCCAAGAAACTGCTGGTCAACGACAAGGTCGCCGCCGTGTTCGGCTGCTGGACCTCGGCCTCGCGTAAAGCCGTGCTGCCGATCTTCGAGAAAGAAAACGGCCTGCTCTACTACCCGACCTTCTATGAAGGCCTGGAACAGTCGAAAAACGTGATCTACACCGGCCAGGAAGCCACCCAGCAAATCCTCGCCAGCCTCGACTGGATCGCCAAGACCAAGGGCGCGAAAACCTTCTACCTGGTCGGCTCCGACTACATCTGGCCGCGCACCTCGATGAAGATCGCGCGCAAGCACATCGAGAACGTGCTGCACGGCACCGTGGTCGGCGAAGACTACTACCCACTGGGCAACACCCAGTTCGGTTCGCTGATCAACAAGGTCAAGCTGAAAAAACCTGATGTGGTCTTCGCCGCAGTAGTGGGCGGTTCCAACGTGGCGTTCTACAAACAACTCAACGCGGCGGGCGTGAACGCGTCCAAGCAGACCCTGCTGACTCTGTCGGTGACCGAAGACGAATTGCTCGGCATCGGCGGCGAAAACATGGCCGGCTTCTATGCCTCGATGAAGTACTTCCAGAGCCTGGACAACCCGAACAACAAAGCTTTCGTCGAAGCCTTCAAGGCCAAGTACGGCAAGGACGCGGTGATCGGCGACGTAACCCAGGCCGCCTACCTCGGCCCATGGCTGTGGAAAGCCGCGGTGGAGAAGGCCGGCAGTTTCGACGTGGATAAAGTCGTCGCCGCCTCCCCTGGCATCGAGCTGAAAACCGCGCCGGAAGGCTACGTGAAGATCCACGAGAACCATCACCTGTGGAGCAAGTCGCGCATCGGTGAAGTGCTGCCTAACGGTCAGTTCAAGGTGATCTACGAGTCGGACCTGATCGAACCGAACCCGTTTCCAAAGGGTTACCAATAAGCTTCAAGCACACCGATTCAAATGTGGGAGGGGGCTTGCCCCCTCCCACATAGAGCAAAAGCACATCGCATTCCAACTATCACCTCCCGCTCTCAGGAGACCATCATCATGGAATGGCTATCGGAATTTGGAGCCATCGCGGCGATGCAGGGGTTCAACGGCTTGTCCGTGTTCTGTGTGCTGCTGCTGATGGCATTGGGGTTGGCGATCATCTTTGGCCAGATGGGCGTGATCAACATGGCCCACGGCGAGTTCCTGACCATCGGCGCCTACACCACCTACGTGTGTTCCAGCCTCACCGCGCACTTTGCGCCAAGCTTCCAACCCTATTACTTCTTCTTTGCCATCGCCCTGTCATTCCTTGTCGCCGGCGCCGTCGGCTGGCTGGTGGAGTGGGCGATGATCAGCCGCTTGTACAAGCGCCCGCTGGACACCTTGCTCGCCACCTGGGGCCTGTCCCTGGTAATGCAGCAGACCTTCCGCTCAGTGTTCGGCGCCCGCGAAGTCAGCGCCGAGCCACCGGCCTGGCTGATGGGTTCGGTGAACTTCACCGACGCCATCGAGATCCCGCGCAACGGCCTGTT
This sequence comes from Pseudomonas sp. MPB23, assembly GCF_046605395.1. NCBI lineage: Bacteria > Pseudomonadati > Pseudomonadota > Gammaproteobacteria > Pseudomonadales > Pseudomonadaceae > Pseudomonas > Pseudomonas sp. MPB23. The sequence goes on from NZ_CP176771.1 coordinate 3,490,374, forward strand.
CATGATGGCCCTGACCGTGCTGCTGACGGCGGCGATCTTCCTGATGCTCTATCGCTCGCGCTGGGGCCTGCAGGTGCGTGCCACCGTGCAGAACCGCCTGATGAGCCGCGCGGTGGGCATCAATACGCGCAAGGTCGACCGCATGACCTTCGCCCTCGGCTGCGGCGTGGCCGGCGTGGCGGGTGCGGCCTTCACCACCATCGGCTCCACCGGGCCGACGGCGGGTTCGCAGTACATCGTCGACACCTTCCTGGTGGTGGTGTTCGGCGGTGCGCAAAGCCTGTTCGGCACCATTGCCTCGGCGTTCGTGATCGCCCAGACCCAATCGCTGTCGGAGTTTTTCCTCAGCGGCTCGATGGCCAAGGTACTGACCTTGTCCTCGGTGATTCTGATCCTGATGCTGCGCCCGCAAGGGTTGTTTTCCATCAAAGTGCGCAAGTAGAGGCGAGCAGATGAAGGCTTTAGACAAGCTGCTGGGCGGCCAGCAAAACCTGATCGGTATCGTGCTGCTGGCGCTGCTGATTCTCGTAGTGTTCCCCCTGACGTTGGATGCGTTCCGGCTGAACATGGTCGGCAAGTACCTGACCTACGCGTTCGTCGCCGTGGGCCTGGTGTTGTGCTGGGGCTATGGCGGCATTCTCAGCCTGGGGCAGGGCGTGTTCTTTGGCGTCGGCGGCTACTGCATGGCGATGTTCCTCAAGCTGGAAGCATCCGATCCGGAAAGCACCAAGATCCAGTCCACGCCGGGCATCCCGGATTTCATGGACTGGAACCAGATCACCGAGTTGCCGCTGTTGTGGCAACCGTTCCACAGCTTCAGCTTCACCCTGGTGGCGGTGATCGCGGTGCCGGTGCTGCTCGCGTTCATCATCGGCATGGCGCTGTTCAAGCGGCGCGTGGGCGATGTGTATTTCTCCATCGTGACCCAGGCGATTGCGCTGATCCTCACCGTGCTGATCGTCGGCCAGCAAGGCCTGACCGGCGGCGTCAACGGCATCACCGACCTCAAGACCCTGCTCGGCTGGGACCTGCGCACCGACAGCGCGAAGCTGATTCTGTACTTCATCAACGCCGGCTTGCTGTTCGGCTGCATCTTCATCGGGCGCTTCATCCTCGCCTCCAAGCTCGGCCGGCTGTTGATGGCCATGCGCGACAAGGAAGAGCGCGTGCGGTTCTCTGGGTATGACGTGGCCAGCTTCAAGATCTTCGTGTTCTGCGTGGCGGCGGCGTTTTCGGCGATTGGCGGGGCGATGTTCGCCTTGCAGGTGGGCTTTATGTCACCGTCGTTCGTGGGCATCGTGCCGTCGATCGAGATGGTGATCTTCGCGGCGGTGGGCGGGCGCATGTCGCTGCTCGGCGCGGTGTATGGCGCGCTGCTGGTGAACTACGGCAAGACCTACTTTTCCGAATCCTTTCCCGAGCTGTGGCTGTACCTGATGGGCGGGCTGTTCATCGCCGTGGTCATGTACTTCCCCAATGGCCTGGCCGGCTTGTGGGACAGCCATGGGCGCCAGGCATTGGCGCGGCTGCTGCGCCGTCAGCCGCCGGTGAAAGCCGTGGCACCGCTGGTCAAGCCCAAGACTGAAAGCAAAATCCTGGAGACCCAGCCATGACCGCCGTCGGCTTTGAAATGAAAAAACCGGTGCTGGCCATCGAAGGCCTCACCGTGTCCTTCGACGGCTTCAAGGCCGTCGACAACCTCAACCTGTATATCGACCGCAACGAAGTGCGCGTGGTGATCGGCCCCAACGGCGCCGGCAAGACCACAGTGCTCGACCTGATCTGCGGCAAGACCCGCGCCACCAGCGGCAGCATCCAGTTCGACGGCCAGGAACTGACCAAGATGCGCGAGTACAACATCGTGCGCGCCGGTGTCGGGCGCAAGTTCCAGAACCCGTCGATCTACGAGAACCTCACGGTGTTCGAGAACCTCGAGATGTCCTATCCGGCCGGGCGCAAGGTCTGGGGTGCGCTGTTTTTCAAGCGCAGCGCCCAGGTGATCGCGCGGGTAGAGGAAGTCGCCCGGGAGATCTTCCTCGGCGATTTGCTGCAACAACAGGCCGACCTGCTGTCCCACGGGCAAAAGCAGTGGCTGGAGATCGGCATGTTGTTGATGCAGGACCCCGAGCTGCTGATGCTCGACGAACCGGTGGCCGGCATGAGCGTCAACGAACGCGCGCAAACCGCCGAGCTGCTCAACCGCATCAGCCAGGGCCGTTCGGTACTGGTGATCGAACACGACATGGAATTCGTCAAAAGCATCGCCCACAAGGTCACGGTGCTGCACCAGGGCAAGGTGCTCGCCGAGGGCAGCATGGAGTCGGTGCAAAGCAACCCTAAAGTCATCGAAGTGTATTTGGGCCACTGAGGAAGCAGGCATGTTCAAGATCGACCAGTTGTCCTGCGGCTACGGGCAGAGCCAGATCCTCCACGACCTGGACCTGAACGTGGCCAAGCGTGAGATCGTCGCGGTGATGGGCCGCAATGGCATGGGCAAGACCACCTTGTTCAAGAGCCTGATGGGCATCCTGCCGCAGTGGAAAGGCCAGGTGAGCGTGGACGGGCAGGATGTGTCGGCGCTGGAAACCCATGAGCGGGTGGAACGCGGGATCGCCTATGTGCCCCAGGGACGCATGATTTTCCCGAGCATGAGCGTGCTGGAAAACATCCAGACCGGCCTGCCGGCCTCGGCACGGGGCAAGGTGCCGGAGGATTTGTACGCGCTGTTCCCGGTGCTCTACGACATGCAATCGCGCAAGGGCGGCAACCTGTCGGGCGGGCAGCAACAGCAACTGGCGATAGCCCGGGCGCTGGCGACCAACCCCAAGGTGCTGCTGCTGGATGAACCGACGGAAGGCATCCAGCCATCGATCATCAAGGACATCGCGCGCACGCTGAAGGAGATTCGCAACCTGCGGGATTTGACCATCGTGGTGTCCGAGCAGGTGCTGTCGTTCACCCTGGACATCGCCGACCGGTTTTTGGTGATCGAAAAGGGCCGCTTCGTCATCGAAGAGACCCGGGACCGGGTGGATGAGGCAACCATCAGCCGCTACCTGTCCGTCTAAACAACGCCGCCAATCCAACCTTGAAATGCAATCAATTGTGGGAGGGGGCTTGCTCCCGATAGCGCTGTGTCAGCCATGAATTTATTGACTGACACACCGCTATCGGGAGCAAGCCCCCTCCCACATGTTCAGGTGCTTTTGTTTATACGTCATCCAACGTATTTCCCGTTTTACCCCGCTCCACGAGACTGGTTTCAACGCACCACGCCATCCGTCCAGGAGCCAGTCCATGACCGAAACGCTGATCAAAGTCGACCTCAACCAACCCGTCACCGAAAACGAGCAGATCCACAACCGTTGGCACCCGGATATCCCGATGGCCTGCTGGGTCAAGCCGGGCGATGACTTCATCCTCGAAACCTACGACTGGACCGCCGGCGCGATCAAGAACAACGACGACGCCAGCGACGTGCGCGATGTGGACCTGTCCACCGTGCATTACCTGTCCGGTCCGGTAGGTGTACACGGCGCCGAGCCGGGCGATTTGCTGGTGGTGGACCTGCTCGATATCGGCGCCAAGGCCGACTCCCAGTGGGGCTTCAACGGCTTTTTCTCGCGGCAGAACGGCGGGGGCTTCCTCACTGACCACTTCCCCAGCGCGCAAAAAGCCATCTGGGACTTCAAGGGCATGTTCACCCGCTCGCGGCACATCCCGGGGGTGAACTTCGCCGGCCTGATCCACCCCGGCCTGATCGGCTGCCTGCCGGACCCGGTGATGCTCGCCGACTGGAACCGCCGCGAACAGGAACTGATCGACACCAACCCCACCCGCGTACCGCCGCTGGCCAACGCCCCGCTGGCCGCCACCGCGCACATGGGCAAACTCAAGGGCCAGGCCCGCGACGATGCCGCCGCTACCGGCGCGCGCACCGTGCCGCCGCGTGAGCATGGCGGTAACTGCGACATCAAGGATTTGTCCCGTGGCTCGAAGATCTTCTTCCCGGTCTACGTCAACGGCGCCGGGCTGTCGGTGGGCGACTTGCACTTCAGCCAGGGCGACGGCGAAATCACCTTTTGCGGCGCCATCGAAATGGCCGGCTGGGTGCACATGAAGGTCGAGCTGATCAAGGGCGGCATGGCCAAGTACGGGATCAAGAACCCGGTGTTCAAACCGAGCCCGATCACGCCGAACTACAAGAACTACCTGATCTTCGAAGGCATCTCGGTGGACGAGCAGGGCCAGCAGCACTATCTGGACGTCAACATCGCCTACCGTCAGGCCTGCCTGAATGCGATCAACTACCTGACCAAGTTCGGTTACTCGCCGGCCCAGGGTTATGCGCTGCTCGGCTCGGCGCCGGTGCAAGGGCATATCAGCGGCGTGGTGGATATCCCGAATGCCTGCGCGACCTTGTGGCTGCCTACGGAAATCTTCGAGTTCGACATCAACCCCAACGCCAACGGCCCCACCAAGTTCCTCGACGGCAGCATCGACCTGCCCATCGCACCGGATCTGTAGCCATGCCGACCTACGAATACGCCTGCGAGGCGTGCGGCACGTTCACGATGTTGCGGCCGATCGCCCAGCGCAACGAACCCAGCCAGTGCCCCTACTGCGCAGGGCCGGGAGGGCCGTTGCAGGTATCGGCCCCGGCCTTGCAGTTGCTGTCGGCCAACCAGCGCAAGGCCATCGCCGGCAACGAGCGCAGCGCCAACGCGCCGCAAACGGTCGGCGAGTACCAGGAAAACCGTCGCCATCCGGCCGGTTGCAGTTGCTGCGGCACCAGCAAAAAGGTGCTGCCGAGCAAGGCCAACCCGCTGGGCCTCAAGACCAAGACCGGTCCACGTCCGTGGATGATCAGTCACTAGACCAGGAGCGTTGCAATGCGTCATGGCGATATTTCCAGCAGCCCGGACACCGTCGGTGTCGCGGTGGTGAACTACAAGATGCCGCGCCTGCACAGCAAGGCCGAGGTCATCGACAACGCGAAGAAGATCGCCGAGATCATGGTCGGCATGAAGCAGGGCCTGCCCGGCATGGACCTGGTGGTGTTCCCGGAATACAGCACCATGGGCATCATGTACGACCACGACGAGATGATGGCCACCGCCGCAAGCATCCCCGGCGAAGAGACCGCGATCTTTTCCGCCGCGTGTCGCCAGGCCAACACCTGGGGCGTGTTTTCCCTGACCGGGGAGCGTCACGAAGAGCATCCCCACAAGGCGCCCTACAACACCCTGGTGCTGATCAACAACCTCGGCGAGATCGTGCAGCGCTATCGCAAGTGCATCCCCTGGTGCCCCATCGAAGGCTGGTACCCCGGTGATCGCACTTACGTGTGCGACGGCCCCAAGGGCATGAAGATCAGCCTGATCATCTGCGACGACGGCAACTACCCGGAGATCTGGCGCGATTGCGCGATGAAGGGCGCGGAGCTGATTGTGCGCTGCCAGGGCTACATGTACCCGGCCAAGGAGCAACAGGTGTTGATGTCCAAGAGCATGGCCTGGGCCAATAACTGTTACGTGGCCGTGGCCAACGCGGCGGGTTTTGACGGGGTGTATTCGTACTTCGGTCACTCGGCGATCATCGGCTTCGATGGGCGCACCTTGGGCGAGTGTGGCGAGGAGGAAATGGGCATCCAGTACGCCCAACTGTCGGTGTCGCAGATTCGCGATGCACGGGCCAACGACCAGTCGCAGAACCACCTGTTCAAGCTGCTGCACCGCGGCTACACCGGCATGCACGCCTCGGGCGACGGCGACAAGGGCGTGGCCGACTGTCCGTTCGAGTTCTACCGCACCTGGGTGCTGGATGCGCAAAAAGCCCAGGAAAACGTGGAGAAAATCACCCGCAGTACCGTGGGCGTCGCCGAATGCCCGGTGGGACAACTGCCCCATGGCGGCCACGAAAAAACCGCGGGGTAGGGCATGCGTTTTACCTTTGAACCGGCGCAGGTGATGGCGTTGCTGCGCAGTCGCATCGTCGGCCAGGAGGCGGCGCTGGCCCAGGTGGAAGGTTTGCTCAAGGTGGTCAAGGCCGATATCGGCGAGCGTGACCGGCCCTTGAGCGTCAACCTGTTCATGGGCCCGACCGGTGTCGGCAAGACTGAAATCGTGCGCCTGCTGGCCCAGGCGCTGCACGGTCGCGCCGACGGTTTTTGCCGCATCGACATGCACACCCTGGCCCAGGAGCATTACGCCGCTGCGCTCACCGGTGCGCCGCCTGGCTACGTGGGTAGCAAGGAGGGCATCAGCCTGTTCGACAGCGAGTTGATCCAGGGCACCTACAGCCGGCCGGGGATCGTGCTGTTCGATGAGCTGGAAAAAGCCAGCCAGGAAGTGGTGCGCAGCCTGCTGGGCATCCTCGAAAACGGCCAACTGACCCTGGCCGGCGGCACGCGCACCCTGGACTTTCGCAACAGCCTGATCTTCATGACCAGCAACATCGGCGCGCACCAGGCGCGTCGCCATCGCCAGCGCTTTGCCCAGGGCTGGCGGCGCTTGCTGCGCGGTTTTGTGCGGGACGAGGCGGCGGTGCTGGAAGACGCCTTACACGGGCATTTCGAGCCGGAGTTTCTCAACCGTATCGACCGCATCCTGATGTTCGAGCCCATTGACGCCCAGTGGTTGCAGGCGTTGCTGGACGTCGAGTTGAGCAAGCTCAATCAGCGTTTGGCGGCGCGGCAGCGGTCTTTGGAGGTGGACGCGCAGGCGCGGGCGTGGCTGTGCCGTCACCACGATGCGCGGTTTGGCGCGCGGGCCTTGGGGCGGCGTCTGCGGGTCGAGTTGGAGCCGGCGATTGCCGAGTGCGTCTTGCAGAGCGATGCGCCACGTCTGCTGGCGACGGTCCGGGGCGCTGACCTGGTTGTCGAAGCCTTGGGCGGTTAAAGCACGGGAAGATAGGATCCAATTACGGTATAACCCTCGGACGCGTTTAGTCTTCGAGGCCCCGTTTTTCATGCACAGCCCTTTGCAACGTCCCCTGTGGCAGGTCTACCTGATCTTTCTCGCACCGATGGTGCTGTCCAACTTTCTGCAAGGTTTTTCCGGCACCCTCAACGGCATCTATATCGGGCAAATGCTCGGTACCCAGGCGCTGGCAGCGGTGTCGGGCATGTTCCCCATCGTGTTTTTCTTCATCGCCCTGGTGATCGGCCTGGGGGCGGGCGCTTCGGTGTTGATCGGCCAGGCCTGGGGCGCCCGCGAAACCGCGATGGTCAAGGCGATTACCGGCGCGACCCTGACCCTCGGTGCGCTGGTGGGGTTGATCGCGGCCGTGCTGGGCAGCCTGTTTGCGCGCCCGGCGTTGCAGGTCCTGGGGACGCCGCTGGATGTGCTCGAAGAGGCGGTGGGTTATGCGCAGATGATGATGTTGATCATGCCGCTGCTGCTGGTGTTCATCCTGTACACCCAGTTGCTGCGTGGGGTCAGTGACACGGTTTCGCCGCTGCTGGCGCTGATAGTCTCCACGCTGGTCGGCCTGCTGCTGACCCCGGCGCTGATTCGCGGCTGGATCGGCCTGCCGCCCATGGGCATCCAGAGTGCGGTGTATGCAGGGCTGGTGGGGAACGCCGCGGCGATGCTGTTTCTGATCCTGCGCTTGCGCCATAAACAGCATGTGATGGCGCCGGACCGGGAACTGCTGGCGGCCTTGCGCCTGGATCGCGCGATCTTGGCCAAGGTCCTGCGCATCGGACTGCCTACCGGTTTACAGATGGTGGTGCTGTCGCTGTCGGAATTGGTCATCCTCGCCCTGGTCAACAGCCACGGCTCCCAGGCCACGGCGGCCTATGGTGCGGTGACGCAGATCGTCAACTACGTGCAGTTCCCGGCGCTGTCGATTGCCATCACCGCGTCGATCCTCGGGGCCCAGGCGATTGGTGCCGGGCATCTGGAGCGCATCGGGCCGATCCTGCGCACTGGCCTGTTGATCAATCTGTGCCTGACCGGTGCGCTGATCCTGCTCGGTTATGCCTCATCCCACTGGCTGCTGGGCCTGTTCATCACCGACGACGCCGCGCGGGTAAATGCCGAGCACCTGCTGCACATCATGCTTTGGAGCATCCTGGTGTTCGGTTTCCAGGCGGTGTTCGGCGGGATCATGCGCGCCAGCGGCGTGGTGCTGATGCCGGTGTTCATTTCGATCTTTTGTGTGCTGTGCGTCGAGTTGCCGATGGCGTACCTGTTCAATGCCCACTTCGGCCTGGAAGGTGTCTGGATGGCCTTTCCGGTGACGTACCTGGCGATGCTCGGCTTGCAGGTCGCGTATTACCGGCTGGTGTGGCGGCATAAACAGATCACGCGGTTGGTGTGATAAAAGGATGCGCACTTTAGGCACGCAAGGCAGTTAAGTCATGGCGAACCCCTACGCCGCGTTGTTCCAGGTGCCTGGCGCCCGGGCTTTTGTATTGGCAGGCATGCTCGCGCGTATGCCGGTGTCGATGACCGGTATCGGCTTGATCACCATGCTCTCGCAGGTGCATGGCGGCTATGGCCTGGCCGGTTCGGTGGCGGCGGTGTTCGCCCTGGCCACGGCGTTTTGCGCGCCCCAGGTGTCACGCTGGGTGGACCGCTACAGCCAGGGCCGGGTGCTGCCGATTGCCGCGCTGATCGGCGGCGGGGCGTTGCTGCTGTTATTGCTGTGCACCCGTTTGCAGGCGCCGAGTTGGACGTTGTTCCTGTTCGCCGCCCTGGCCGGGTGCATGCCGAACATGTCGGCCATGGTGCGCGCACGCTGGACCGAGTTGCTGCGTGGCCAGCCCAGGCTGCAAACCGCCTTTGCCCTCGAATCGGTGCTCGATGAAGTGTGCTTTATCATCGGCCCGCCGATCTCGGTGGGCTTGAGCGTGGTGCTGTTTCCGGAGGCCGGGCCGTTGGTCGCCGCGTTGTTGCTGGCGGTGGGCGTCACCACCTTCGTGCTGCAACGCGACACCGAACCGCCGGTGCACGAACACCACGATCACCACGGCCGCTGGCTGATCGCCTCGCCCTCGGTGCTGATCCTGATGATTCTGCTGCTGGCCATGGGCGTGATCGTCGGCGTGGTCGACGTGGTCAGCGTGGCCTTCGCCCAGCACCAGGGCCAGCCGGCGGCGGCGAGCATCGTGCTCTCGGTCTACGCCATCGGCTCGTGCCTGGCGGGGTTGGCGTTCGGCACGCTCAAACTCACGGCGCCGTTGCCCCGGCAGTTCCTGTGCTGCGGGGTCGCCACGGCGCTGACCACCTTGCCGTTGCTGCTGGTCACCAACATCCCCGGACTGGCCGTGGCGATCTTCATTTCCGGGCTGTTCTTCGCCCCGACCCTGATCGTGTCCATGGGCCTGGTGGAGCGCATCGTCCCGCCCAGCCGCCTGACCGAAGGCATGACCTGGCTGATCACCGGCCTGAGCATCGGCGTGGCCATCGGCGCCGCCAGCTCCGGCTGGATGATCGACCACTTCGGCGCCACCAGCGGGTTCTGGATGGCGCTGGCGGCGGGGGCCGTGGTGATGGGGTCGGCGGTGTTGGGGTATCGGCGATTAGGGTGATGGATGAGCGGTGTACTCACCGCTGAGGAGGTCATCCACCGCCTGGCGAAAGGCGGCCTCCAGTTCCTCTTCGGTTTGCCCTTCATAACTGACCAGTGGGTCGACGACCTGGCGCCGTTTAACCTGGGCCCGAAGCGCTTTAAGAAATATCAGTTGCATACGGGTTTCGTGTAGGGCATTGCCCGGCAACCCGCATTCCTCGCAGTCAACAGCCTCCCAACCCCCCCCCGCTAATTTTTCCCTCTCCGGTTCGTTTTATAGGGACGACGTGCCTTTGTGCTTCCCGCCTATTGCTCCGGACTCCAAGAAATGAATGCTGAAGACTCCTTGAAACTTGCTCGCCGGTTTATCGGGTTGCCCCTGGAAAAACGCCAGCTGTTCCTCCAGGCGTTGCAGAAGGAAGGGGTGGATTTTTCACGGTTTCCGATTCCGGCCGGCGTGGACGTGGAGGATCGCGATGCGCTGTCCTACGCGCAGCAACGCATGTGGTTTCTCTGGCAGTTGGACCCGGCCAGCGGCGCCTACAACCTGCCGGGCGCCGTGCGGCTCAAGGGCGCGCTGAACCTTGGCGCGATGCAGCAAGCGTTCGCCAGCCTGGTCGCGCGTCACGAAACCCTGCGCACGGTGTTCCAGCGCCAGGCCGACGAGCGTCTGGCACAGGTGGCGGCACCGCCGGCGCTGGCGATCGAGCAGCACGACCTTTGCGACCTGGCCGCCGCCGAGCGCGAGCAGGCCGTCAATGATGCGGCCACCCGTCAGTCACTGCTGCCGTTCGACCTGGAACACGGCCCGTTGCTGCGCGTGCAGTTGTTGAAACTCGACGCGCAGGAACACGTGCTGCTGCTGACCCTGCACCACATCGTCGCCGATGGCTGGTCGATGAACGTCTTGATCGACGAGTTCATCCGCTTCTACGACGCCCACGAACGCAACGAAACGCCGCAACTGCCGCCGTTGCCGATCCAGTACAGCGACTACGCCCTGTGGCAACGCCGCTGGCTGGAAGCCGGGGAACAGGCGCGTCAGTTGGAATACTGGCAGGCCCGTCTGGGCGATGAGCACCCGTTGCTGGAACTGCCCACCGACCGCCCTCGTCCGGCCATGCCCAGCTACAGCGGCACTCGGCACACCTTCGCGATTGATCCGGACCTGGCCGCGCAACTGCGCAGTTGCGCGCAAACACACAACGTCACGCTGTTCATGCTGCTGCTCGCTGCGTTCAATGTGCTGCTGCATCGCTACACCGGCCAGGGCGATATCCGCGTCGGCGTGCCCATCGCCAACCGCAATCGCACCGAAGTCGAAGGGCTGATCGGTTTCTTCGTCAACACCCAAGTGCTGCGCACCGAACTGACCGGGCAAACCCGCGTCAGCGAGCTGCTGCACACCGTCAAGGAACATGCCCTGGGCGCCCAGGCTCATCAGGAGTTGCCCTTCGAGCGCCTGGTGGAAGCGCTGAATGTCGAGCGCAGCCTGAGCCATACACCGTTGTTCCAGGTGATGTACAACCACCAGCCGGTGGTGGCCGACATCACCTCGATCCGCACCGCCTCCGGCCTGGAACTGGCCGCGGTGGAGTGGCAGGGCCGCACCACCCAGTTCGACCTGACCCTCGACACCTACGAACAGTCCGGCACCCTGCACGCCGCGCTGACCTACGCCAACGACCTGTTCGACGCCGCATCCATCGCGCGCATGGCCCGGCACTGGATCAGCCTGTTGCAGGCCATGGTCGCCGATGGCGAACAGCGTATCGGTGAATTGCCGATGCTCGCCGCCGATGAGCAGCAGGTGCTGGTGAGCGCCTGGAACCAGACCGCGCAGACCTATCCGACCGAGCGCGGCATTCACCAACTGATCGAAGACCAGGTGCGCGCCACGCCGGATGCGCCGGCGCTGGTGTTCGGCGCGACCACGCTGACCTACGCCCAGCTCGACGCCCGCGCCAACCAACTGGCCCATGCCTTGCGCGAGCAGGGGGTTGGCCCCGATGTGCTGGTGGGGCTCTGCATCGAGCGTTCGATCGAAATGGTGGTCGGCCTGCTGGCGATTCTCAAGGCTGGCGGCGCCTATGTCCCCCTCGATCCCGAGTATCCCCAGGACCGCCTGGCCTACATGATCGAAGACAGCGGCATCCAACTGCTGCTCAGCCAGCAAAGCCTGCTGCCATCGCTGCCCGCCGCCGGTATCTGCGTGATTGCCCTGGACCAGCCCGCGCTATGGCTCGACGGCTATAGCTGCGAAGCGCCCGCCGTGGCGATTCACGGGCTGAACCTCGCCTACGTGATCTACACCTCCGGTTCCACCGGCCAACCCAAGGGCGCCGGCAACAGCCATCGTGCGCTGGTCAACCGCCTGTGCTGGATGCAACAGGCCTACACGCTGCAAGCCAGTGATGCGGTGCTGCAGAAAACCCCGTTCAGCTTCGACGTGTCGGTGTGGGAGTTCTTCTGGCCGTTGATGACCGGCGCGCGCCTGGTGGTCGCGGCCCCTGGCGAACACCGCGAGCCGGCGCGCCTGATCGAGACCATCGGCCGTCACGCGATCACCACCGTGCATTTCGTGCCGTCGATGCTCCAGGCGTTTATCCATGAGCCGGGCGTGCAGGCCTGTACCCGCCTCAAGCGCATCGTTTGCAGCGGTGAAGCCCTGCCGTTGGATGCGCAGATCCAAGTGTTCGCCAAGCTGCCACAAGCGGGTCTGTTCAACCTCTATGGCCCGACCGAAGCGGCCATCGACGTGACCCACTGGACCTGTGTCGACGAAGGTACCGACAGCGTGCCCATCGGCCGCCCGATTGCCAACCTCAATACCTACGTGCTCGACGCGCAGCTCAACCCGGTGCCGGCCGGCGTGTCCGGCGAGCTCTACCTGGGCGGCAGCGGCCTGGCGCGCAGTTACCACCGGCGTGCGGCCCTGACTGCCGAGCGCTTCGTGCCCAGCCCGTTCGCGGACGGCACACGCCTGTACCGCACCGGCGACCGCGTGCGCCAGCGGTTCGACGGCGTGATCGAGTACCTCGGCCGTCTCGATCATCAGGTCAAGTTGCGCGGCCTGCGCATCGAGTTGGGCGAAATCGAGACGCGCCTGCTGCAACATCCCGGCGTGCGTGAGGCGGTGGTGCTGGTGCAGGGCGGCAAGCAATTGGTGGCCTACCTGGTGCCGGAAGGCGAAGCGCCCACCGACCTCAAGGCGTGGCTGCTCGGCAGCCTGCCGGAGTACATGGTACCGACCCACATGCTGCACCTGGACAAGTTGCCGGTGACCGCCAACGGCAAGCTGGACCGCAAAGCCCTGCCAGTGCCGGACGCCGCCGCGCAGCAGGCCTATAGCGCACCGCAAACCCCCGTGCAGCAGGCGCTGGCCGCGATCTGGGCCGATGTGCTCGGCATCCCGCAGGTCGGCCTGGACGACAATTTTTTCGAGCTGGGCGGCGATTCGATCATCTCCATCCAAGTGGTCAGCCGCGCGCGACAGGCCGGGATTCGCCTCAGCCCGCGCGACCTGTTCCAGTACCAGAGCGTGCGCAGCCTGGCGCTGGTGGCGACCTTCGAGCAGGCCACGCTCGTCGACCAGGGCCCGGTCAGCGGTGAGGTGCTGCTGACCCCGGTGCAGCAGGGCTTTTTCGCCCAGGCCATCCCGGCGCGCGCGCATTGGAACCAGTCGTTGCTGCTGACCCCGCGCGAAGCCCTGGAGCCCGCGCGTCTCGAAGCGGCCTTGACCCAGGTGATCAATCATCACGACGCCCTGCGCCTGCGTTTTGTCGAACAGGCCGACGGCTGGCAGCAAACCCATGCCGCGCCGATCACCGCGCCCGGATTGTGGCAATCCGACGCCGCCGACGATACCGAACTGACCGCGCTCTGCGAGGCGGCCCAGCGCAGCCTCGATCTTGCACACGGCCCGTTGCTGCGCGCCGCCCTGGTGAACATGGCCGACGGCACCCAGCGCCTGTTGCTGGTGATCCATCACCTGGTGGTGGACGGCGTGTCCTGGCGCATCCTGCTCGAAGACCTGCAACAGGCCTACGGCGCAGCGCCGCTGCCGGCCAAGACCTGCGCCTACCAAGTGTGGGCCAGGCAGTTGCAGGCCCATGCGCAGACCCTCGACGCGCAACTGCCGTACTGGCAGGCGCAGACCGCCGATGCCGATTTGCCCTGCGACAACCCGCAAGGCGGCCTGCAAAACCGCCTGGGCGCCAAGCTGGAAATCCGCCTGGATGCCGAACACACCCGTCAACTGCTGCAAGACGCCCCGGCGGCCTATCGCACCCAGGTCAACGACCTGCTGTTGACTGCATTGGCGCGGGTGATCTGCCGATGGAGCGGCCAGCCTGCGGCGCTGATCCAACTGGAAGGCCATGGCCGTGAAGACCTGTTCGACGGCGTCGACCTGAGCCGCACCGTCGGTTGGTTCACCAGCCTGTTCCCGCTGCGCCTGCAAGCCGATGGCGAACTGGCGGATGGGATCAAGTCGGTCAAGGAACAGCTGCGTGGCGTGCCCGATAAAGGTATCGGCTACGGCCTGTTGCGTTACCTGGGCTCATCGGACGCCCGCGAAGCCCTATCAAGCCTTGCTGCGCCGCGCATCACCTTCAACTACCTGGGCCAGTTCGACCGCCAGTTCAACGAATCGGCACTGTTCGTACCCGCCACCGGCGGCAGCGGCCAAGCCCAGGACCCCGAAGCGCCGCTGGCCAACTGGCTGACGGTGGAAGGGCAGGTGTATGGCGGCGAATTGACCCTGCAGTGGGGGTTCAGCCGTGAGATGTTCGAGGCGGCGACGATCCAGCGTCTGGCGGATGACTATTCGGCGCAACTCAAGGCGTTGATCGAGCATTGCTGTGCCGCGCCGGCAGGGCAGGTGACCCCATCGGACTTCCCGCTGGCGCGTCTGACACAACGGCAGTTGGAGGGATTGCCCGTGGCGGGACCGGCCATCGCCGATCTCTACCCACTGTCGCCGATGCAGCAGGGCATGCTGTTCCACAGCCTCTACGAGCCCGAGGCCCAGGCCTATGTCAACCAGTTGCGCCTGGACATCGGCGGCCTCGATCGATTGGCGTTCGCTCGCGCCTGGCAGGCCGCGTTGGACCGTCATGACATCCTGCGCAGCAGCTTCCATTGGCTGGGCCTGGACAGCGCCCATCAGTTGATTGAGCGGCAGGTCGACTTGCCGTTGCACGTGATCGAAGACCTCGACGCCGACGTCGAGGCCCTCGCCACTGCCGAGCGCGACAAGGGCTTCGCGTTCGACGCCGCGCCGCTGTTTCGCCTGCTGCTGGTGCGCGGTGTCGGCGCGACCTGGCAGCTGATTTTCACCAGCCACCACATCCTGATGGATGGCTGGAGCAACGCCCAGTTGCTGGGCGAAGTCATCGCCGACTATGCCGGCCATAACGTGCCGGCACCGCTGGGACAGTTCCGCGACTACCTGGGTTGGCTGCAACAGCAAGGATCGGGCGAAGCGTTTTGGAAAGCCGCACTGGCGCCGTTGCAAGCACCCACCTTGCTGGCGCAGGCGCTGCGCTTACCGGGCCGCGGCACGGGGGTGGCCGACCATCACGTCGTGCTCGACAGCGACTTCACCCAAGCCCTCGGCGCGTTTGCCCGCCGCCAGAAAATCACCCTCAACACCCTGCTGCAAGGGGCGTGGAGCCTGTTGCTGCAGCGCTACACCGGCCAGGATTGCGTGGCATTCGGCGCCACGGTCGCCGGGCGTTCGGCGCCGTTGCCGGGGATCGAGCAGCAACTGGGGCTGTTTATCAACACCTTGCCGATCATCAGCCTGGCCGCGCCGGCCCAATCGGCCGCCCGCTGGCTCGGCGAGCTGCAAGCGCTGAACCTGAGCCTGCGCGATCACGAACATGTGCCGCTCTACGACATCCAGGGCTGGGCCGGCCAGCAGGGGGCGTTGTTCGACACCTTGCTGGTCTTTAAAAACTTCCCGGTGGCCGAAGCCCTCAAGCAAGGCGCGCCGGCAGGCCTGACCTTCGGCCGGATGCACAACCATGAACGCACCCATTACCCGCTGACCCTGGGGATTGAACTGGGGGCCAGCCTGCGCCTGGAATGGAGCTACGACCGCGCGCGGTTCAGTGCCGATCAGGTCGCGCGATTGAGCGCCAACCTCCAGCACCTGCTGGTGCAACTGCTCGCCAATGCCCAGGCGCCCCTCGGCAACCTGCGCCTGCTTGACCCCACTGCGCAGCACGGCATGCTCGCCCTGGGCCAGTCGCCCGCTGCTGCCCCGCGTGAGCTGCATGTGCATCAACGCATTGCCGCCCAGGCCGCCGCCACCCCGGATGCGCTGGCGGTGCAGGCCGGCGAAGCGCGCCTGAGCTATGCCCAGCTCAATGACCACGCCAACCGTCTGGCCCATCGCCTGCTCGCGTTGGGCGTGGGGCCTGGGCAGCGCGTGGGCCTGGCCTGCCGACGTGGCCCGCAGTTGATCGTCAGCCTGCTGGCGGTGCTGAAAAGCGGCGCTGCCTATGTGCCGCTGGACCCGAAATACCCCAATGAACGCCTGGCTTATCTGTTGGCGGACAGTCGCGTGGACCTGCTGCTCAGCGAAACCGGGCTGCTGGCCGACCTGCCACTGCCCCAAGGCCTGGTCCGTGTGGACTTCAGCGCCGCCGGCGCTGAGCTGGCCGATTACCCGCACGCCAATCCACCCAGCCATGTGTCCGCCGCCGACCTGGCCTATGTGATCTACACCTCCGGCTCCACCGGCCAACCCAAGGGCGTGGCCATCGATCACGCCGCCCTCGGCCAGTTCTGCGACAGTGCCGAGGTCTATAGCCGGCTGCGTGCAGCGGACCGGGTGCTGCAGTTCGCCACGTTCAGCTTCGACGGCTTTGTCGAGCAGTGCTACCCGCCGTTGTGTGTGGGCGCTGCGTTGATCATGCGTGGCGATGAGCTTTGGGACGCCGGGCAACTGGCGCGGGAAATCGTCGAGCAGGGCGTGACCCTCGCCGACTTGCCGGCGGCGTACTGGTACCTGCTGGCCAAGGAATGTGCAAGCGAGCGCCTCACCCTGGGCCATCTGCGCCAGGTGCATGTGGGCGGCGAGGCTATGTCGGTGGAAGGCCTGCGCGCCTGGCACGCCGCCGGCCTCGGCCACGTGCGGCTGGTCAACACCTATGGGCCGACCGAAGCCACAGTGGTGTCCAGCGTGCACGACTGCCAGTTGCTGGATGCCAGTGACGCATTCGGCGTGCCCATCGGCCAGGCCATCGAAGGCCGTTCGCTGTATGTGCTCGACAGTGCGTTCGAACTGCTGGCCACCGAGGGCGTCGGCGAACTGTGCATCGGCGCCGAATACGGCCTGGCCCAGGGCTATTTCGAGCGTCCGGCGCTGACCGCCGAACGCTTCCTGCCCGACCCGTTTTCCGCCGTGTCCGGTGCGCGGCTCTACCGCAGCGGCGACCTGGCGCGCTACAACCAGGCCGGTGCGTTGGAGTACGTCGGGCGCATCGACCATCAGGTGAAGATTCGCGGGTTCCGTATCGAAATCGGTGAAATAGAAGCCAGCCTGCAAGGCGTGCCGCAGGTGCGTGAGGCGGCGGTCATCGCGCAGCCGGGCGCCAATGGTGCGCAACTGGTGGCGTATGTGGTGCCGGTCGACGCTCAACGCCTGGACACCCAGGTGCTGGCGGCAACCTTGCAGCGTACGTTGCCGGACTACATGGTGCCGGCCCAGTGGGTGGTGCTCGACGCCTTGCCGCTGAACAACAACGGCAAGCTGGACCGCCGCGCCCTGCCGACGCCGGACCTGAACCAGTCCCGACAGGCCTACCGCGCCCCGCACAGCCCGCTGGCGATGCGGTTGGCGGCGATCTGGCAAGCGGTGTTGCAGGTCGAGCGTGTGGGGCTCGATGACCACTTCTTCGAGCGCGGCGGCCATTCGTTACTGGCCACCCAAGTGATCTCCCGCGTGCGCCATGACCTCAAGCTGGAAGTGCCGTTGCGCGCGCTGTTCGAGCAGCCGACGCTGGAGGCGTTCGCCGCAGTATGCGCCAGCATGCACGCCGACACGGCTCCGGCGCTGAGGGCCGTGGGGCGCGACCGGCCGCTGGCGTTGTCCTTCGCCCAGGAGCGCCAATGGTTCCTCTGGCAACTGGACCCGACCAGCGCCGCTTATCATGTCCCCGCCGCCCTGCATCTGCGCGGCCTGTTGGACATCGCCGCGCTGGAACACGCTTTCCACGCCCTGGTGCAGCGCCATGAATCGCTGCGCACCACCTTTGTGGAGGAGGGCGCGCAGACCTGGCAGGTGATTCACCCCCACCTGGCGATTGCGCCGGCGCATCAGCACATCGACGCCGCAGCGATCGAAGCGGCGGTGGCGGAGGAAATCCAGCGTCCGTTCGACCTGGTCAATGGCCCGCTGATGCGTGTCAAGTTGCTGCACGTCGAAGCGGAGCACCACGTGCTGGTGATTACCCAGCACCACATCATCTCCGATGGTGGGTCGATGCAGGTGATGGTCGACGAACTGCTGGCCCTGTATCAGGGCCGGGCGCCGTTGCCGGCGCTGCCGCTCCACTACGCCGACTATGCCGCGTGGCAGCGCGAGTGGATGGCCGCCGGAGAGAAACAGCGCCAACTCGATTACTGGTGCGCCCGCCTGGGCAGCGAACACCCGCTGCTGGAGCTGCCCCTGGACCACCCGCGTCCGGCGTCGCAAAGCCATCGCGGCGCGCGTCGACAATTGCATCTGGACGCCGCGCTGGTCGCCGAACTCAAGGCCCTCGCCCAGCGTCAGGACGTGACCCTGTTCATGCTGCTGCTCGCCGCGTTCCAGGCCCTGCTGTTTCGCTACAGCGGCCAGTCCGCGATCCGTGTAGGGGTGCCGATCGCCAACCGCAATCGCCTGGAAACCGAGCGGCTGATCGGCTTCTTCGTCAACACCCAGGTACTGCAGGCCGAGCTGCATGGGCAGATGGGTTTTGACCGGTTGCTGGCCCAGGTCAAGCAGCGAGCGGTGCAAGCCCAGGCCCATCAGGACTTGCCCTTTGAACAACTGGTAGAAGCGCTGCAACCGGAACGCAGCCTCAGCCATAACCCGCTGTTCCAGGTGATGTTCAATCACCAGGACAACCTGCGCGCCGGCCCGCTGCAATTGCCTGGCCTGGTCCTGCAACCAGTGGATTGGGCCGGCCACAGTACTCAATTCGACCTCAACCTGGAAACCGAGGAGTCAGCCGATGGCCTCTGGGCTGCACTGACCTACGCCACCGACCTGTTCGAACCGGCGACCATCGAGCGCCTGGCCGAGCATTGGCAAAACCTGCTGCGCGCCGTGGTGCGCGATGCCTCCCAGCCCCTGGATGAGCTGGCGCTGCTCAGCGCGTCGCAGTCGCGGCAGATGCTCGAAGCGTGGAACCACACGACCTTCGATTACCCCCGTGAACGCTGTGTGCATCAGTTGTTCGAAGCGCAGGCCCTGGCCCAGCCCGACGCCATTGCCGTGCAATTCAACGACGACGTCTTGAGCTACGCCGAACTCAACCGCCGCGCCAATCGCCTGGCCCATCGTCTGATCGCGGCGGGTGTCGGCCCGGACGTGCTGGTGGCGGTGCACGTGGAGCGTTCCCTGGACATGGCGGTCGGCCTGCTGGCGACCCTCAAGGCCGGCGGCGCCTATGTGCCGCTCGACCCGCAGTTTCCGGCGGAGCGCCTGGCGTTCATGCTCGAAGACAGCCGCGCCCGGGTGCTGCTGACCCAGCCAGCGCTGATCGGCCGACTGGCGCAACCCCAAGGCCTGCAGGTGCTGCTGGTCGATGACGCCAGTGCTGACGAGCGCAACCCGCAGGTGGACGTCACCCCGGAACACCTGGCCTACGTGATCTACACCTCCGGCTCCACCGGCCAGCCCAAGGGCGTGATGGTGCGCCACCGCGGGCTGTGCAGTTTCACCTGCGGCATGGCCGCCAGCCTGGACATCGGCCGTGAGGCGCGGGTGCTGTCGCTGACCACCTTCTCGTTCGACATCTTCGCCCTGGAGCTGTACGTACCGTTGACCGTTGGCGCCACGGTGCTGCTGAGCGACCAGGCCATGGCCCTCGACCCGGAGGCGATTATCGACCTCGCACACCGCCAGTGCGCCAACGTGCTGCAAGCCACGCCGTCGACCTGGCGCATGCTGCTGGACAGCCCGCGTGCCGAACGGCTGTATGGCATCAAGGCGCTGTGCGGCGGCGAGGCGCTGCCGGCTGACCTGGCCCAGCGCCTGCTCCACCTGCAAGGCCCGGTGTGGAACCTGTATGGCCCCACCGAAACCACCATCTGGTCGGCGGCCCATCGCGTGTTGGCGCCGCAGCCCTTTGTCGGGCGGCCGATTGCCAATACCGCGTTGTTCATCCTCAACGCCGGGCTCAGCCCATGCCCATTGGGCGCGGCCGGTGAGCTGCTGATCGGCGGTGTCGGCCTGGCGCGCGGTTACCACGCGCGGCCGGCCCTCACCGCCGAACGCTTCGTGCCCAACCCTTATGGCGCGCCGGGCGAACGCCTGTACCGCACCGGTGACCTGGCGCGCTACCGTGACCACGGCGTGGTGGAGTACATCGGCCGGGTCGACCATCAGGTCAAGGTCCGCGGTTTCCGTATCGAACTGGGCGAAATCGAAGCCTGCCTGCGCGAACACCCCGGCGTGTGCGAGGCCGTGGTGCTGGCCGACAACGACCGCTTGATCGCCTACCTGGTGACCTGCGCCCCACAGACGCCGGCGGTCTACCAAGCCGCTTTGCGCGAGCGCCTGCCGGACTACATGGTGCCGGCGTACCTGATGTGCCTCGACAGCCTGCCCTTGACCCCCAATGGCAAGCTCGACCGCAAGGCCCTGCCCAGCGTGGACGCCAGCCTGTTGCTCAAAGGTCATGTCGCCCCCGTCACGCTGCGCCAACAGCAGGTGGCGGCGATCTGGGCCGAGGTGCTGGACGTGCCCCAGGTCGGCCTTGACGACCACTTCTTTGAACTGGGCGGGCATTCGCTGCTGGCTACCCGCGTGGTGTCGAGGGTCCGTCAGGCGCTGGCGTTGGAGGTGCCGCTCAAGACCCTGTTTGAACACCCGGCGCTGGGTGACTTCGTCGCGGCGCTGGGCGAGGAGGGCGTGGTCGCACCGGCCATGCTCAAGGCTGACCGCACTCAACCGTTGCCACTGTCCTATGCCCAGGAACGCCAATGGTTCCTCTGGCAACTCGACCCGCACAGCGCTGCGTACCACATCCCCAGCGCCCTGCGCCTGAAAGGCAGGCTGGACCTGGCCGCGCTGCAACGCAGTTTCGACACCTTGCTGGCACGCCACGAAAGCCTGCGCACCCATCTGCGCCAGGACGCCGGCGGCACACGGCAAGTGATCGAAGAGTCGGGCCTGATCGACGTCGAGCAGATCGACAGCGACGCAGCCGGGCTCAAGGCTCAGGTCGCGGCCGAGGTCGCGCGCCCGTTCGATCTGCTGCGCGGGCCGTTGCTGCGGGTCACCTTGCTGCGTCTGGCCGACGACGACCACGTGCTGGTGCTGGTGCAGCACCATATCGTTTCCGATGGCTGGTCGATGCAACTGATGGTCGAAGAACTGGTGCAGCTCTACGCCGCGTTCAGCCAGGGGACCACGCCGCACCTGCCGGCCCTGCCGATCCAGTACGCCGACTACGCCCTGTGGCAGCGCGACTGGATGGAGGCCGGTGAAAAAGAGCGTCAACTCGCCTACTGGCGCGCGCAACTGGGCGGTGTGCAGCCGGTGCTGGAATTGCCGTTCGACTACCAGCGTCCAGCGCTGCAAAGCCATCGCGGCGCGCGCCTGGGCATTGAGCTGCCGGCACCGTTGTTCGCCGGTTTGCGCAGCCTGGCGCAGCGCACCGGGGTGACATTGCCGATGGTGTTGCTGGCGTCGTACCAGGCCTTGCTGCATCGCTACAGCGGTCAGGAAGACGTGCGCGTCGGCGTGCCGATTGCCAACCGCAATCGCCTGGAAACCGAAGGGCTGATCGGCTTCTTCGTCAACACCCAGGTGCTCAAGGCCGATATCCACGGGCAGATGAGCGTCGAGCACTTGCTGCACCAGGCGCGTCAACGCTCTCTAGAGGCCCAGGCCCATCAGGACCTGCCGTTCGAGCAATTGGTGGAGGCCTTGCAGCCCGAGCGCAGCATGAGCCTGAGCCCGCTGTTCCAGGTGTTGTTCAACCACCGCGTGACCTCGGCCGACCGCCATTGGCAGCACCTCGCCGAGCTTGACGTCGAGGTCCTGAATTGGGATGAAGGCGTCGCCCAGTTCGACCTGGCGTTGGACATCGAGGAAAGCCAGACGCTGTTGCGTGCGTCCCTGAGCTACGCTACCGACCTGTTCGCCCCGGCGACCATCGCGCGCATGGCCGGCCACTGGCAGAACCTGTTGCAGGCGATGGTCGCTGATCAGCAACAAACCATCGGCCAGTTGAACCTGCTGGACGAGGATGAGCAGCAGCACATCCTGCAGGTGTGGAATCAATCCGACGCCGGCTTCCCGGCCCAACGCCTGGTGCACGAATTGGTCGCCGACCGCGCGCGGGAAACCCCGCAGGCAATCGCGATCAAGTTCGACACACAAACCCTGACCTACGGCGAACTGGACCGCCAGGCCAACCAATTGGCCCACGCGTTGATCGCCCGTGGCGTCGGACCGGAAGTGCGCGTGGCGATTGCCATGCCGCGCAGTGCGGAGATCATGGTGGCGTTCCTCGCGGTGATGAAAGCCGGCGGCGTGTATGTGCCGCTGGATATCGAGTACCCGCGTGATCGCCTGCTGTACATGATGCAGGACAGCCGCGCCAGGCTGCTGTTGACCCACAGCGCAGCCCAGCAGCAACTGCCGATTGCCGAAGGCCTGGATACGCTGGCCATCGACCGCACCGAAGCCTGGAGCGGCTTCAGCGATACCGCGCCATCGGTTGACCTCGACGGCGACAACCTCGCCTACGTGATCTACACCTCAGGCTCCACCGGCATGCCCAAAGGCGTGGCAGTGGCCCACGGTCCGCTGGTGGCGCATATCATCGCCACCGGCGAGCGCTACGAAACCGGCCCGGCCGATTGCGAATTGCACTTTATGTCGTTCGCCTTCGACGGTTCCCACGAAGGTTGGATGCACCCACTGATCAACGGCGCCAGCGTGCTGATCCGCGATGACAGCCTGTGGCTGCCGGAATACACCTACGCGCAAATGCACCGCCACAACGTGACCATGGCGGTGTTCCCGCCGGTGTACCTGCAACAACTGGCCGAGCATGCCGAGCGCGACGGCAATCCGCCGAAGGTGCGCGTGTATTGCTTTGGCGGTGACGCGGTGGCGCAAGCGAGCTACGACCTGGCCTGGCGTGCGCTGAAACCCACTTATCTGTTCAATGGCTACGGCCCGACCGAAACGGTGGTCACGCCGCTGCTGTGGAAGGCGCGCAAGGGCGACCCTTGCGGCGCCGTGTATGCACCCATCGGCACGCTGCTGGGCAACCGCAGCGGCTACATCCTCGACGCCCACCTCAACCTGCAACCCATCGGCGTCGCCGGCGAGCTGTACCTGGGCGGCGAGGGCGTGGCGCGCGGTTATCTGGAGCGCCCGGCACTCACCGCCGAACGCTTCGTGCCGGACCCGTTCGGTAAACCCGGCAGCCGCGTGTATCGCAGCGGCGACCTGACCCGTGGCCGCCCGGATGGCGTGGTGGATTACCTCGGCCGTGTCGACCATCAGGTGAAAATCCGCGGTTTCCGTATCGAACTGGGCGAGATCGAAGCGCGTCTGCGCGAGCAGGACAACGTCGGCGAAAGCGTGGTGGTTGCCCAGGAAGGCCCGACGGGCAAGCAACTGGTGGCTTATGTGGTGCCGGCGTCCTCTGCGATCAACGAAACCGAGTGGCGCGACACCCTGCGCCGAGCGCTCAAAACCCGTTTGCCAGACTACATGGTGCCCGCGCACTTCATGTTCCTGGCGCAAATGCCCCTGACCCCCAACGGCAAACTCGACCGCAAGGGCCTGCCCGAGCCGGACGCGAGCCTGATGCAACAGGCCTACGTCGCCGCCGAAACCGAGCTGGAACAGCACATCGCCGCGATCTGGGCCGAGGTGCTGCGCCTGCCGCGTGTGGGCCTGAACGACAACTTCTTCGAGGTCGGCGGCCACTCGTTGCTGGCGATCCAGATCACCTCGCGGGTCCAGGCCGAACTGGGCCTGGAAGTGCCGCTGGTGGAAGTGTTCCAGACCGAAACCCTGCGCGCGTACGTGCAGGCCGCTGCCACCTTCCGCGCCGGCAGCGCGGAAGATTTCGACGATCTTCGTGACTTTTTGAGCGAACTAGAGGCGATTTGACCCATGCTTTCCAACCCTAATATCGACCTGGTTTCGCGCTTCCTTCGCCTGCCCCTGGAACAACGCCAGCAGTTTTACCAGCGCCTGCAAAGCCGCGGCATGAGCTTCGCCCAACTGCCGATCGCCTCGATCCGCGAGGACGGCCAAGCGCTGCCGCTGTCCTACGCCCAGGAGCGCCAGTGGTTTCTGTGGCAGTTGGACCCGGACAGTGCGGCCTATCACGTGCCCGGCGCCCTGCGCCTGAGCGGGCGGCTGAACAAGGCTGCCCTGCAACGCAGCTTCGACACACTGGTGGCGCGCCACGAAAGCCTGCGCACGCGCTTAGACCTGCAGGAAGAGCAGCGCTCCCAGCACGTGCTCGCCCACGGTGTGATCGAGATCGCCGAAAGCACGGTTGACGAAGCCCGGCTCAAGGCGCGGGTCGAGGCTGAAATCGCCCGGCCGTTCGATTTGCAGCACGGTCCGTTATGGCGGGTCAGCCTCATGGCCCTCAGCGAAGAAGAGCATGTGTTGGTGTTGGTGCAGCACCATATCGTTTCCGACGGTTGGTCCATGGGCGTCATGGTGCAAGAGCTGATGCAACTGTACAGCGCCTATAGCCAGGACCAGGCATGCACCTTGGCACCACTGCCGATCCAGTACGCCGACTACGCACTGTGGCAGCGCCGCTGGATGGAAGCGGGGGAGAAGACGCGTCAACTGGCGTACTGGCAAGCGTTGCTCGGTGGCACGCAACCGGTATTGGCGTTGCCGCTCGATCATCCGCGCCCGGCGCAGCAGCGTTTCCTCGGCGCACGCCAGGACATCGCCCTGGAGCCGGCGCTGGTCGCGCAACTCAAAGCCTTGGCGCAACGCGAAGGCGTCACCCTGTTCATGCTGTTGCTGGCATCGTTCCAGCTGTTTCTGTATCGCTACAGCGGCCAGCAAGACATCCGTGTCGGGGTGCCGATTGCCAATCGCAATCGCGTCGAGACCGAGTCGCTGATCGGCTTCTTCGTCAACACCCAGGTCCTCAAGGCCGATATCGACGGGCAAATGTCCTTTGCCGAGTTGCTGCAGCACACCAAGCAGCGGGCGCTGCAAGCCCAGGCCCATCAGGATTTGCCCTTCGAACACCTGGTGGAAGCGCTGCAGCCCGAGCGCAGCCTCAGCCATAACCCGCTGTTCCAGGTGATGTTCAACCACCAGGCGAAGGCCCAGGCGGCCGTGCAGCAATTGCCGGAGCTGCGTGTGGCCCACCTGGAGTGGGAGACCCGCACCGCTCAGTTCGACTTGAGCCTGGATACCCAGGAAACCTTGGACGGTGTGTGGGCTTCCCTGACCTATGCCACTGACCTGTTCGACGCCGCGACGGCCGCGCGCATGACCCGGCATTGGTTGGGCCTGCTGCGTGCGGCCGTCGCCGACACGGCGCGGCCGCTGCAGGACCTGCCCGTATTGGCCGCCGATGAACGCCGGCAGATGCTCGAGCAATGGAATGCCACCACGCGCGACTACCCGCAAGGGCGGTGCGTGCATCAGTTGATCGAAGCCCAGGTGCAAGCACAGCCGCATGCCCCCGCATTGGCATTTGGCAATCAACGCCTGGACTACGCCGAGCTGAACCGCCGCGCCAACCGCCTGGCCCATCGTTTGATCGAAGCCGGTGTCGGTCCGGACGTGCTGGTCGGCCTGGCCGTGGAGCGCTCGGTCGACATGGTTGTGGGGTTGTTGGCGGTGCTCAAGGCCGGCGGCGCCTACGTGCCGCTGGACCCGGAATACCCGCGCGAGCGCCTGGCCTACATGCTCGACGACAGCGGCGTGAAACTGCTGCTGACCCAGGCGCCTTTGCTGGCGCAACTGCCGATTCCACCCGGCGTGGAAACCCTGGTGCTGGGCGAATCGACGTTTGCCGGCTACAGCGAGCAAAACCCGGATGTCGCAGTGGACGGCGAAAACCTTGCCTACGTGATCTACACCTCGGGCTCCACCGGCCAGCCGAAGGGCGCGGGCAACCGTCATGCGGCGTTGCTCAACCGCCTGCAATGGATGCAGGACGCCTACGGCCTGAATGCCGGCGATAGCGTGCTGCAAAAGACCCCGTTCAGCTTCGACGTGTCGGTGTGGGAGTTCTTCTGGCCGCTGCTGAGCGGCGCGCGCCTGGTGGTTGCCGCGCCGGGTGATCACCGCGATCCGGCGAAGTTGATCGCGCTGATCAAGGCCGAACGGATCACCACGCTGCATTTCGTGCCCTCGATGCTGCAGGCGTTCCTTCAAGACCGGGAAGTCGGCAGTTGTCAGAGCCTGCAACGCATCGTGTGCAGCGGCGAAGCCTTACCGGTGGACGCGCAGCAACAAGTCTTCGCCCACCTGCCGCAAGCCGGGCTCTACAACCTGTATGGCCCGACCGAGGCGGCCATTGATGTGACCCATTGGACCTGCATCGACGAAGGCCGCGATGCGGTGCCGATTGGCCGTCCGATCGCCAATCTCGGTTGCTACATCCTCGACGACAACTTCGAGCCGGTGCCGCTCGGCGTGCTCGGCGAGCTGTACCTGGGCGGCGTCGGCCTGGCGCGTGGTTACCATCGCCGTCCATCGTTGACTGCCGAGCGTTTTATCGCCCATCCGTTCGTCAACGGCGAGCGGCTGTATCGCACCGGCGACCTGGCGCGCTATCGCGAAGACGGCGTGATCGAATACGCGGGGCGTATCGACCATCAAGTCAAACTGCGTGGCCTGCGGATCGAGCTGGGCGAAATCGAAGCGCGCCTGCTGGAGCACGCTCTGGTTCGTGAAGCCGCCGTGCTGGCGGTCGATGGCCAATACCTGGTGGGCTACGCGGTGCTGCACAACGCCGGTGACGATTGGCGCGATGTGCTGAGTGCCCATCTGGCCGAATACCTGCCGGACTACATGGTGCCGGCGCTATGGGTGCGGCTGGAACAGATGCCCCTGAGCCCCAACGGCAAGCTGGACCGCAAGGCCCTGCCCAAACCTGAGGCCGCGCAGCCCTACGAAGCTCCGCGCAGTGCGCTTGAGCAACGCATTGCCGCGATCTGGGCCGATGTGCTGGGTATCGAGCAAGTGGGCGTGAACGACAACTTCTTCGAGCGCGGCGGCGACTCGATCATCTCGATCCAGGTGGTCAGCCGCGCGCGTGCCGCCGGCATTCACTTCACGGCCAAGGCGCTGTTCCAGCACCAGACGGTGCGCAGCCTGGCCCGCGTTGCGCAATTGCAGACCGTGCAGGTGATCGATCAGGGGCCGGTGCAGGGCGAGACGCCGTTGCTGCCGTTCCAGCAGCTGTTTTTCGAGATGGAACTGCCGGACCCGCATCACTGGAATCAGTCGTTGCTGCTGACGCCACGCCAACCGATTCGTGCTGACCGGTTGGAATCGGCGCTGTCCGCGCTTGTCCAGCATCACGATGCACTGCGCCTGACCTTCAGCCGACAGTCACACTGCTGGACCGCTCGCCATGACGCGCCGCCCGCGACATGGCTGTGGCAGGCGCGCGTGCAGGATGACGCCGAATGGCTTGCCCTGTGTGAACGTGCGCAGCGCAGCCTCGATCTGCAACAAGGCCCGCTGCTGCGCGCCGTGCTCGCCGAGTTGGCCGACGGCTCCCAACGCCTGCTGCTGGTAATGCATCACCTGGTGGTGGACGGCGTGTCCTGGCGGGTGTTCCTCGAAGACCTGCAAAGCCTGTATCGCCAGCGTCCATTGCCGGCCAAGACCTCGTCGTTCAAGGCTTGGGCCGAACGCCTGCAAGCCCATGTCCGTAGCGAGTCGACCGCATCGGCGAAAACCTTCTGGCTGCAACAACTGCAAGGCGTGCCCTCCGAGTTGCCGTGCCGTGATCCTCAGGGTGCGCGTCCGGGCCGCGTGGCCCGGACCGTGGTCAGCCAACTGGATGCAGAGCGCACGCGCCAGCTTCTGCAACAGGCACCCACCGCCTACCGTACGCAGATCAATGACCTGCTGCTCACCGCCCTGGCACGCGTGATTTGCGGCTGGACCGGGCACGCCTCCAGCCTGATCCAACTTGAAGGCCACGGCCGTGAAGACCTGTTCGACGACATCGACCTGACCCGCACCCTGGGCTGGTTCACCAGTCTGTTCCCGGTGCGCCTGACCCCGGCCGCGTCCCTGGCCGACTCGATCAAGCAGATCAAGGAACAACTGCGCGCCGTGCCCGACAAGGGCTTGAGCTTCGGCGCGCTGCGCTACCTGGGCGACGACGCCACACGCCAGGCGTTCGGTGCCTTGCCGGTGCCGCGCATCACCTTCAACTACCTGGGCCAGATCGATGGCAGTTTCGACCAGCCGGACGCGTTGTTCGCACCGGCCAAGGAGAGCACCGGCGCTGAACAGAGCCCGGATGCGCCCTTGGCCAACTGGCTGACCGTCAACGGCCAGGTGTATGGCGGTGAACTGCAATTGGCCTGGACCTTCAGCCCGCTGATGTTCGACCCGGCGGTGATCGAAGCCCTGAGCGTGGCCTACACCGAGGAACTCAACGCGCTGGTGGAGCATTGCTGCACCCCCGGCAACAGCGGCGTGACCGCCTCCGACTTTCCGTTGTCGCGCTTGAGCCAGCCGCAGCTGGAATCCTTGCGGCTGGCTGCCGAGGCCATCGAAGACATCTACACCTTGTCGCCGATGCAGCAGGGCATGCTGTTCCACACCCTGTATGAACAGGCGGCGGGTGACTACATCAACCAGATCCGCGTCACGGTCGACGGCCTGGATGTGGTGTGCTTCCAGCAGGCCTGGGACGCCACGGTGCAGGCCCATGACGTGCTGCGCAGCGGGTTTTTCTGGCAAGGGCAACTGGAAGGGCCGTGCCAGGTGGTGTACCGCCAGGCGCGCTTGCCCATCGAAGTGCTCGACTGGCGGGCCATGCCCGAGCATGAGTTGGCGCTGCGCAATCTGCAGCAGGCCCAGCGTCGCCAGGGGTTCGACCT
This sequence comes from Pseudomonas sp. MPB23, assembly GCF_046605395.1. Classification (NCBI taxonomy): domain Bacteria; kingdom Pseudomonadati; phylum Pseudomonadota; class Gammaproteobacteria; order Pseudomonadales; family Pseudomonadaceae; genus Pseudomonas; species Pseudomonas sp. MPB23. The sequence goes on from NZ_CP176771.1 coordinate 3,519,201, forward strand.
GGCCACGGCGCCGCTGGTGCGCCTGGTGCTGGTGCGCACCGACGACCAACGCCATGAACTGATCTACACCCACCACCACATCCTGATGGACGGCTGGAGCAATTCGCGGTTGTTCGGCGAAGTGCTGCAACGCTACGCCGGCGTGGCATTGCCGCAGGCGAGCGGGCGCTATCGCGATTACATCGGCTGGCTGCAACAGCGTGACGCCCAGGCCACCGAAACCTTCTGGCGTGAGCAATTGGGTGCGTTGCAAACCCCGACGCGCCTGGGCAGCAGCCAGCCGATGGCCGTGCCGGGCCATGGCGAGCACCGGCTGGCTCTGGACCGCCCATTGACCGGGCGCCTTGAAGCTTTCGCGCGCGGTCAAAAGGTCACCCTCAACACCTTGATCCAGGCCGCCTGGCTGATTCTGCTGCATCGTCACACTGGCCAGTCGGTGGTGTCGTTCGGCGCCACCGTGGCCGGGCGCCCGGCGGACCTGGCGGGCGTGGAACAACAGATCGGCCTGTTCATCAACACCTTGCCGGTGATCTGCGCGGTGGATGCCCAAGGGTCGGTGGCGCACTGGTTGCAAGCGGTGCAGGCGCAGAACCTGGCCTTGCGCGAGCATGAGCACACCGGCCTGTACGATATCCAGCGCTGGGCCGGGCACGGCGGCGAGGCGTTGTTCGACAACATTCTGGTATTTGAAAACTACCCGGTCTCCAAGGCCCTGGAACAGAGCGCAGGCAGCGGGATTCGGTTTGGTACGCCGCATGCCCATGAGCAGACCAGCTTCCCGTTGACGGTCTTGGTGGACGTGGGCGATACGCTGTCGGTGCAGTTCAGCTTTGCCCGTGCGCATTTCAGCGAGTCTGCGGTGGCCGGGTACGCCCGCCACCTGGCCAACCTGCTGCAGGCCATGCTCCACGACGGACAACAACGCCTGGGCGAATTGGCAATGCTGGACGTGACCGAACGCCAGCAAGTGCTGCAGGACTGGAACGCCACGGCGCGGGATTACCCGTCGCAGCAACCGGTGCATCAATGGATCGAGGCGCAGGTGGCGCGCACCCCGCAGGCGCCGGCGCTGGTGTTCGCCGATCAGCGCTTGAGCTACGCCGAGCTGAACCGCCGCGCCAACCGCCTGGCCCATCGTTTGATCGAAGCCGGTGTCGGCCCGGACGTGCTGGTCGGCCTGGCCGTGGAGCGCTCGGTCGACATGGTTGTGGGGTTGTTGGCGGTGCTCAAGGCCGGCGGCGCCTACGTGCCGCTGGACCCGGAATACCCGCGCGAGCGCCTGGCCTACATGCTCGACGACAGCGGCGTGACACTGCTGCTGACCCAGGCGCCTCTGCTGGCGCAACTGCCGATTCCACCCGGCGTGGAAACCCTGGTGCTGGGCGAATCGACGTTTGCCGGCTACAGCGAGCAAAACCCGGATGTCGCAGTGGACGGCGAAAACCTTGCCTACGTGATCTACACCTCGGGCTCCACCGGCCAGCCGAAGGGCGCGGGCAACCGTCATGCGGCGTTGCTCAACCGCCTGCAATGGATGCAGGACGCCTACGGCCTGAATCCCGGCGATAGCGTGCTGCAAAAGACCCCGTTCAGCTTCGACGTGTCGGTGTGGGAGTTCTTCTGGCCGCTGCTGACCGGCGCGCGCCTGGTGGTTGCCGCGCCGGGTGATCACCGCGATCCGGCGAAGTTGATCGCGCTGATCAAGGCCGAACGGATCACCACGCTGCATTTCGTGCCCTCGATGCTGCAGGCGTTCCTTCAAGACCGGGAAGTCGGCAGTTGTCAGAGCCTGCAACGCATCGTGTGCAGCGGCGAAGCCTTACCGGTGGACGCGCAGCAACAAGTCTTCGCCCACCTGCCGCAAGCCGGGCTCTACAACCTGTATGGCCCGACCGAGGCGGCCATTGATGTGACGCATTGGACCTGCATCGACGAAGGCCGCGATGCGGTGCCGATTGGCCGTCCAATCGCCAATCTCGGTTGCTACATCCTCGACAGCAACTTCGAGCCGGTGCCGCTCGGCGTGCTCGGCGAGCTGTACCTGGGCGGCGTCGGCCTGGCGCGTGGTTACCATCGCCGTCCATCGCTGACTGCCGAACGTTTTATCGCCCATCCGTTCGTCAACGGCGAGCGGCTGTATCGCACCGGCGACCTGGCGCGCTATCGCGAAGACGGCGTGATCGAATACGCCGGGCGTATCGACCATCAAGTCAAACTGCGTGGCCTGCGGATCGAACTGGGCGAAATCGAAGCGCGCCTGCTGGAGCACGCTCTGGTTCGTGAAGCCGCCGTGCTGGCGGTCGATGGCCAATACCTGGTGGGCTACGCGGTGCTGCACAACGCCGGTGACGATTGGCGCGATGTGCTGAGTGCCCATCTGACCGAATACCTGCCGGACTACATGGTGCCGGCGCTATGGGTGCGGCTGGAACAGATGCCTCTGAGCCCCAACGGCAAGCTGGACCGCAAGGCCCTGCCCAAGCCCGATGCCAGCTTGCAGGCGCGGGCGTACGTGGCGCCGCAGAGTGCGCTGGAACAGCAGATCGCCGCGATCTGGGCCGAGGTGCTGGGCGTCGCGCGGGTCGGGCTTGACGACAATTTCTTCGAACTGGGCGGGCATTCCCTGCTGGCCACCCAGGTGGTGGTGCGCCTGCGTGAGCAGTTGCATGCCGAGTTCGATGTGAAGTCGATGTTCAGCACCCCGACCCTGGCTGATTTCAGCGCCTATGTGGCGGCCCGGCAGACAAATAATTCGCCGGTGCAGGACGCATTGGCTAAATCCTTGGAGGCCCTCAAACGTCTATCAGCAGAAGATTTGGATAAATTGATTTCCTGAGGGGCGTGGCGTGCAAGCATTAATCGAGTCGGTAGGTTCACTTTCTGCGCAACAGAAGAAAGCGTTGGCGGTAATGCTCAAGCAGCAAGGCATCAACCTGTTTGAGATTGCCCCGGTTTTCAAGCGCCAGGAAGGCGAGCCGCTTCGACTCTCTTATGCCCAGGAGCGGCAGTGGTTTCTGTGGCAGTTGGAGCCGCAGAGCACGGCCTATCACGTGCCCCGGGCTTTGCGCCTGAGCGGTCACTTGGACGTGGCCGCGTTGCAGCGCAGCTTTGACACATTGGTGATGCGCCATGAAAGCCTGCGCACGCATGTGCAGCAGGACGGCGACGGTGCTTTGCAGGTCATCGCCGATAGGGCGCAGGTGGATATCGCGCTGGTCGAGGCCGAGGAGTCGGAACTCAAGGCGCTGGTCGAGGCGCAAATCGCCCAGCCGTTCGATTTGCAGCAAGGCCCGCTGTTGCGGGTCAAGCTGCTGCGCCTGGCCCCGCAGGAGCATGTGCTGGTGCTGGTGCAGCATCACATCCTGTCCGATGGCTGGTCGATGCAGGTGATGGTCGACGAGCTGGTGCAGCTGTATGCCGCCAATGTTCAGGGGCGCGACCTGCAATTGCCGGCTTTGCCGATCCAGTACGCCGACTATGCGCTGTGGCAGCGCAGTTGGATGGAAGCCGGCGAGCGTGAGCGTCAACTGGATTACTGGCAAGGCATGCTCGGCGGTGTGCAGCCGGTATTGGAAATGCCCATGGATCGCCCACGGCCTGCGGTGCAGAGCTACCGTGGTGCGCGTCTGGACCTGAGCCTGGAAGCCTCTCTGGTTGAGGGCCTGAAGACGCTGGCGCAGCGCGAAGGCGTGACGGTTTTCATGTTGTTGCTGGCGTCGTTCCAGGCGGTCCTGCATTGCTACACCGGCCAGAACGACATTCGCATCGGCGTGCCGGTGGCCAACCGCAACCGCGTGGAAACCGAGCGCCTGATCGGTTTTTTTGTCAACACGCAGATCCTCAAGGCCGATCTCGACGGCCAGATGACCTTCCGCGAACTGCTGCAGCAAACCCGTCTGCGCGCGGTGCAAGCCCAGGCTCATCAGGACTTGCCATTCGAGCAGTTGGTGGAAGCGCTGCAGCCGGAGCGCAGCCTGAGCTACAACCCGTTGTTCCAGGTGATGTTCAATCACCAGACCGACACCCGGCTTACCGGCGCTAGCGTGACCGGCCTGCATGTGCAGGGGCTGGAGTGGGACAGCAAGACCTCGCAGTTCGACCTCAGCCTCGACACTCAGGAGTCGGCCGACGGTATCCAGGCCTCCCTGACTTACGCCACCGACCTGTTCGACGCCCCGAGCCTTGAACGTTTCCTTGCGCATTGGCACCGCTTGCTACAGCGGGTGGCCAAGGATTGCAGTGGTCGCATCGGCGAGCTGCCGCTGCTGGACGATGCCCAGTGGCAGCAGCAGGTGCACGGCTGGAACGACACGCACAAAGCCTTCGCGCAGGACGTGGGTGTGCATCGCCTGCTGGAAGCCCGGGCCCACGTGCGGCCGGACGCGACGGCATTGGTCTGCAACGGCCAGGCGCTCAGTTACGGTGAGCTGAACCGCCGCGCCAATGGCCTGGCCCACCGTCTGCGCGCCGCCGGAGTCGGTCCCGATGTGTTGGTGGCCGTGGCGCTGGACCGTTCGGTAGACATGGTGGTGGCCTTGCTGGCAACCCTCAAGGCGGGCGGTGCCTATGTGCCGCTTGATCCGCAGTTCCCGGCGGATCGGTTGGCCTTCATGCTCGAAGACAGTCGGGCCCACGTGTTGCTGACCGCCGGCGACCTGCACCAACGGTTGCCTCTGGCCGCCGAGCAGCACGTGCTGTTCATGGACGCGCAGGAAGATGGGCGCTACAGCCACGCCAATCCCGACATCGAGTTGACGGGTGAGCATCTGGCCTATGTGATCTACACCTCCGGTTCCACCGGCAAACCCAAAGGGGTGATGGTGCGTCATGCTGCCCTGAGCAGCTTCACCCATGGCATGGCCGACACCCTGGTCATCGGCGCTGACGCGCGCCTGTTGTCGTTGACCACGTTCTCGTTCGATATCTTCGCCCTGGAGCTCTACGTACCCCTGGCCGCAGGCGCGACCGTGGTGCTGGCCGACAAGGACGTGTCCCTGGACCCTGAAGCGATCCTGAGCCTGGTGCAGCGCGAAGCGATCAGTGTGGTGCAAGCCACGCCGTCGACCTGGCGCATGCTCCTGGACAGCGAGCGCCGTGCCTTGCTGCGGGGGGTCAAGTGCTTGTGCGGTGGCGAAGCGCTGCCGGCCGATCTGGCCCAACGCATGTTGGCCCAGCAGGGCTCGGTGTGGAACCTGTATGGCCCGACCGAAACCACCATTTGGTCGGCCGCCCACGAATTGCTCGAGCCGCTGCCTTTTGTCGGTCGCCCGATCGCCAATACCTCCCTGTTCATTCTCAATGCCGACTTCACCCCGTGCCCGGTCGGGGCTTCAGGCGAGTTGTTGATCGGCGGCGTCGGCCTGGCCCGGGGTTATCACGGCCGTGCGGCGATGACCGCCGAGCGCTTTGTGCCCAATCCGTTTGCCCGTCACGGCGAGCGGCTGTATCGCACCGGCGACCTGGCGCGGTATCGCGTGGACGGCGTGGTCGAGTACATCGGCCGTGTTGATCATCAGGTCAAGGTGCGGGGGTTCCGGATTGAGTTGGGAGAGATCGAGGCGTGTTTGCGCGAGCAGCCTGCCGTGCGCGAGGCCGCCGTGGTGGCGGATCACGATCAACTGCTCGCCTATCTGGTTACCGGGCAGCCGATACCCGAGGACGAACAGGCCCGATTGCGTGAGCAGTTCAAGGCCGCCCTTCGTGAGCAGTTGCCGGAGTACATGGTGCCGGCTTATCTGGTGTTTCTGCCGCGGATGCCCTTGACCCCCAATGGCAAGTTGGATCGCAAGGCGCTGCCTAAGCCCGATGCCGGTGTGCTGCAAAAGCGTTATGTTGCGCCCGTCACTGAGCGTGAGTGCCAGGTCGCGGCCATTTGGGCGCAAGTATTGGGTATGCCGCAGGTTGGCCTGGACGATCACTTCTTTGAAATCGGCGGGCATTCCCTGTTGGCCACACGCGTGGTGTCTCGCGTACGCCAGGCGCTCGGTATCGATGTACCGTTGAAAAACCTGTTCGAACAGCCGGTGCTTGGCCGTTTTGTGCAGTCGTTGTCGGGCACTGCCCATGACATGTTGCCGATTACCCGTTCGGCGCCCGATCGCTCATCGGCCCTGTCCTTTGCCCAGGAGCGTCAGTGGTTCCTCTGGCAACTGGAGCCGCAGAGCGCCGCGTATCACATCCCGGTCGCCCTGCGCCTGCGCGGTGCACTGGATCGCCAGGCCCTGCAACGCAGCTTCGACTGTTTGATCGAGCGCCATGAAACCCTGCGCACCGTGTTTGCCGTCGAGGGCGAGCGCGCTGTGCAGCATCTCGTCGCGTCGGCAAGGTTGCTGATCGACGAAGAGGTGCTGTACAGCGATGACCCCGACGCGTTGAAGGCCAGGATCGAAGAGGAAATCGCCCGGCCATTCGACTTGTGCAAAGGACCACTGCTACGGGTCAAGCTGCTGCGCCTGGCGGCGGACGATCACGTGCTGGTGCTGGTGCTGCATCACATCATCTCCGACGCCTGGTCGATGGAGGTGATGGTCGAAGAATGGGTGCAAGGCTATGCCGCGTTCAGCCAGGGCCTGGAGCCCGATCTACCGACGTTGCCGATTCAATATGCCGACTACGCGGTGTGGCAGCGCGACTGGATGGCGGCGGGCGAACAGGCACGCCAGTTGACCTATTGGCGTGAACGTCTGGCCGGTGAGCAGCGGGTGTTGGAGCTGCCGCTGGACTATCCACGCCCGGCGGTGCAAAGCCATCGTGGCGCGCGCCTGGACCTGACGCTGGAGGCGGCGCTGGTCGATGCGCTGCACACCCTGGCCCGCAGCCAGGGTGTGACCCTGTTCGTGCTGTTGCTCGCATCGTTCCAGACGTTGTTGTATCGCTACAGTGGCCAATCGGATGTTCGCGTCGGCGTGCCGATTGCCAACCGCAACCGGGTTGAGACGGAGCGGCTGATTGGCTTTTTCGTCAACACCCAGGTGCTCAAGGCCGATATCACCGGTGAACTGGCGTTTGCCGAGCTGCTGCAACAGGTCAAGCGCGCGGCCCTGGAGGCGCAGGCTCATCAGGACCTGCCGTTCGAGCAATTGGTCGAGGCGCTGCAACCTGAGCGCAGCCTGAGCCACAGCCCCTTGTTCCAAGTGATGTTCAACCACCAGACCGACGCTCGCAGTGAGGCGAGCGCGCAGTCGATTGCGGGACTGTGTGTCGAAGGCCTGGCCTGGGACAGCCACACCGCACACTTTGACTTGAGCCTGGACACCCAGGTATCCGCCGACGGGCTTTGGGCATCGCTGACCTATGCCACGGACCTGTTTGACGCGCGGACCATTGAGCGCATGGCTGGCCACTGGCTGGGCCTGCTGCGCAGTGTGGTGAAGACACCCACTCAACCTGTTGGGCGCTTGCCTCTGCTGGCGACTGAAGAGCAGCACCGCTTGCAACAGGCCTGGAACAGCAGTAGCCCGGCGGCATTGTGGCAGGCCGGTGTTCATCGTCTGTTCGAGGCGCAGGTGCTGCAACGTCCGCAGGCCGTGGCGCTGGTGCTCGATGGCGAATCGCTGAGCTACGCCGAGCTAAACCGCCAGGCCAACCGCCTGGCCCATTGTCTGGTGGAGCAGGGCGTGGGCCCCGAAGTGCTGGTTGGGGTCGCGGTGGAGCGCTCCTTCGCCATGGTGGTCAGCCTGTTGGCGGTCCTCAAGGCCGGTGGCGCCTATGTACCCCTCGACCCGCAATACCCGCGTGAACGCTTGGCCCACATGCTTGAGGACAGTGGCGTAGGCCTGGTGCTGACGCAGTCGCATGTGCCGATAGCGCTACCCGAAGGCGTTGCCGCGTTGGCGATCGACTGGGTGCCGATGGCCCACTATGCCGAGGACAACCTGGCGGTAATGATCGGTCCGCACAACCTGGCCTATGTGATTTACACCTCTGGCTCCACCGGTAAACCCAAGGGCGTGGCTATCGACCATGGTGCGTTGAATGAATTCGCGCAAATTGCCGCCGACTACTCGCGGCTGACCCCGAATGACCGCGTATTGCAGTTCGCCACGCTGAACTTCGATGGCTTCGTCGAGCAGTTGTACCCGGCCTTGATCCATGGCGCCGCTGTGGTATTGCGCGGTCCGGAGCTGTGGGACAGTGGGCGCTTATACATCGAGATTCTGGGCCAGGGCATTACCGTGGCCGACCTGCCGACGGCCTATTGGAACCTGTTCCTGCTCGACTGCCTGGCGGCCGGGCCGCGTAGTTATGGGGCCCTGCGACAAGTGCATATCGGCGGCGAAGCCATGCCCTTGGACGGTCCGGCCCAATGGTTGCGGGCGGGCCTGGGGCATGTGCGCCTGCTCAATACCTACGGACCGACCGAGGCTACGGTGGTTTCCAGTACGCTGGATTGCACGGCGGGCCAGGAGGTCATCGGCACCACTGCCAGTCCGATTGGCCGCTCGTTGCCTGGGCGTGGTTTGTACGTGCTGGACCGCGATCTCAACCTCGCGCCACTGGGCACGGTTGGCGAACTGTATATCGGCAGCGCCTGTGGCCTGGCGCGGGCCTACCTGAACCGTCCGTTGTTGACCGCCGAACGGTTTGTCGCCGATCCCTTCACCGGCAGTGGCGGGCGCCTGTATCGCACCGGCGACCTGGCACGCTACCGAGCCGACGGCATCATCGAATACGTCGGTCGTGTCGATCACCAAGTGAAAGTTCGCGGTTTCCGTATCGAATTGGGTGAAATCCAAGCGCTGTTGCTGGCCCAAGCCGGCATCCGCGAAGCCGTGGTCTTGGCGTCGGATAACCAGTTGCTGGCCTATCTGGTTGCAGAGCAGCACGACACCGACGCCCTGGGTGAAGTGCTCAACACCACGCTGCGTGAACAGCTGCCCGACTACATGGTGCCCGCTCACCTGATATTCCTTGAGCGTCTGCCGCTGAACCCCAACGGCAAGCTGGATCGCCAGGCATTGCCAAAGCCGGATGCCCGCCATTCGCTGCGCAATTGGGTGGCGCCCGTCGGCGCCATCGAGCAGCAAGTGGCAGCAATTTGGGCGGATATCCTCGGTGTGGTGCAGGTTGGCCGCACGGATCACTTCTTCGAGTTGGGTGGGCATTCGCTGCTGGCGATGCAAGTAGCCTCGCGGCTGCGTCAGGTGTTGGCGCTGGAAGTCCCGCTCAAAATGCTGTTCGAGCAGCCCCGCCTGCAAGGGTTTGTGGCGGCGTTGCTGGCCCTCCAAGGGGCCGGTGGCGTCAGCGCGCCAGCGCTGGTCCGCGTGGCGCGAGATCGCCGGTTGCCGCTGTCGTATGCCCAGGAACGCCAGTGGTTCCTCTGGCAATTGGATCCCGAAAGCGCCGCCTACCACGTACCCAGCGTGCTGCGCCTGAAGGGGCCCCTGGATCTGACCGCGCTGCAACGCAGTTTTGATCGCCTGGTAGCGCGTCATGAGAGCCTGCGCACCGTGCTGCGCCAGGACAGTGCCGGTGCCGTGCAAGTCGTGGGTGAGCCTGCGCCTGTCGCGATCACCCATGGCGCCGTATTGGCGACTGACCTCCAGGCGCGGGTGGAAGCGAGTATCGCGCGCACATTCGACTTGGAGCAGGGCCCACTGCTGCGCGTCGATCTGCTGCGTATAGCCGAGGATGATCATGTGCTGGTGCTGGTGCAGCACCACATCGTCTCCGATGGCTGGTCGATGCAAGTGATGGTCGATGAGCTGGTGCAATTGTATGGCGCGTTCAGCCAGGGGCAGGACCTGCAATTGCCGACGCTGCCGATCCAATACGCCGATTACGCCGTGTGGCAACGCGACTGGATGGCTGCGGGTGAAAAGGCGCGTCAACTCGACTACTGGCATGGTCTGCTGGCTGGTGAGCAGCCGGTTCTTGAGTTGCCATTCGACTTCCAGCGTCCAGCGCAACAGAGCCATCGCGGCGCGCGTCTGCGCGTGGAGTTGCCGGCACCGCTGGTGTCCGGCCTCAATGCCCTGGCCCGGCAAGAAGGCGTGACGATGTTCATGCTGCTGCTGGCGTCGTTCCAGACGTTGTTGCACCGCTACAGCGGCCAGGAAGATATCCGCGTTGGCGTGCCGATTGCCAACCGCAACCGCGCTGAAACCGAACGACTCATTGGCTTCTTCGTCAACACCCAGGTACTCAAGGCCGATATCGATGGGCGGATCACCGTTGCCCAGTTGTTGCAGCAGGTCAGACAGCGCGCGCTGGACGCCCAGGCCCATCAGGACCTGCCGTTCGAGCAACTCGTGGAAGCGCTGCAACCGGAGCGCAGCCTGAGCCTGAACCCGTTGTTCCAAGTGATGTTCAACCATCAGGTGGCCAGTCGTGCGGCCTTCATGGAGCAAGCGTCGAGTGAATTGCGCGTCGAGGAACTGGCCTGGAACAGCCACACCGCGCATTTCGACCTGGACCTGGACGTGTATGAGTGGGGCGAGGGGGTCAGTGCCTCCCTGGGTTATGCCACCGATTTGTTCGCCCCGGCGACCATCGCGCGCATGGCCGGCCACTGGCAGAACCTGTTGCAGGCGATGGTCGCTGATCAGCAACAAACCATCGGCCAGTTGAACCTGCTGGACGAGGATGAGCAGCAGCACATCCTGCAGGTGTGGAATCAATCCAACGCCGGCTTCCCGGCCCAACGCCTGGTGCACGAGTTGGTCGCCGACCGCGCGCGGGAAAACCCGCAGGCAATCGCGATCAAGTTCGACACACAAACCCCGACCTACGGCGAACTGGACCGCCAGGCCAACCAATTGGCCCACGCGTTGATCGCCCGTGGCGTCGGACCGGAAGTGCGCGTGGCGATTGCCATGCCGCGCAGTGCGGAGATCATGGTGGCGTTCCTCGCGGTGATGAAAGCCGGCGGCGTGTATGTGCCGCTGGATATCGAGTACCCGCGTGATCGCCTGCTGTACATGATGCAGGACAGCCGCGCCAGGCTGCTGTTGACCCACAGCGCAGTCCAGCAGCAACTGCCGATTGCCGAAGGCCTGGATACGCTGGCCATCGACCGCACCGAAGCCTGGAGCGGCTTCAGCGATACCGCGCCATCGGTTGACCTCGACGGCGACAACCTCGCCTACGTGATCTACACCTCCGGCTCCACCGGCATGCCCAAAGGCGTGGCAGTGGCCCACGGTCCGCTGGTGGCGCACATCATCGCCACCGGCGAGCGCTACGAAACCGGCCCGGCCGATTGCGAATTGCACTTTATGTCGTTCGCTTTCGACGGCTCCCACGAAGGTTGGATGCACCCGCTGATCAACGGCGCCAGCGTGCTGATCCGCGATGACAGCCTGTGGCTGCCGGAATACACCTACGCGCAAATGCACCGCCACAACGTGACCATGGCGGTGTTCCCGCCGGTGTACCTGCAACAACTGGCCGAGCATGCCGAGCGCGACGGCAATCCGCCGAAGGTGCGCGTGTATTGCTTTGGCGGTGACGCGGTGGCGCAAGCGAGCTACGACCTGGCCTGGCGTGCGCTGAAACCCACTTATCTGTTCAACGGCTACGGCCCGACCGAAACGGTGGTCACGCCGCTGCTGTGGAAGGCGCGCAAGGGCGACCCTTGCGGCGCCGTGTATGCACCCATCGGCACGCTGCTGGGCAACCGCAGCGGCTACATCCTCGACGCCCACCTCAACCTGCAACCCATCGGCGTCGCCGGCGAGCTGTACCTGGGCGGCGAGGGTGTGGCGCGCGGTTATCTGGAACGTCCGGCACTCACCGCCGAACGCTTCGTGCCGGACCCGTTCGGTAAACCCGGCAGCCGCGTGTATCGCAGCGGTGATCTGACCCGTGGCCGCCCGGATGGCGTGGTGGATTACCTCGGCCGTGTCGACCATCAGGTGAAAATCCGCGGTTTCCGTATCGAACTGGGCGAGATCGAAGCGCGGTTGCGCGAGCAGGACAATGTCGGCGAAAGCGTGGTGGTGGCCCAGGAAGGCCCGACGGGCAAGCAACTGGTGGCTTATGTGGTGCCGGCGTCCTCTGCGATCAACGAAACCGAGTGGCGCGACACCCTGCGCCGAGCGCTCAAAACCCGTTTGCCGGACTACATGGTGCCCGCGCACTTCATGTTCCTGGCGCAAATGCCGCTGACCCCCAACGGCAAACTCGACCGCAAGGGCCTGCCGCAACCCGATATCAGCCTGATGCAGCAAACCTATGTTGCACCGCGCAGTGAGCTGGAGCAGAAGATCGCCGGTCTCTGGGCCGACGTCTTGCGCTTGCCACGCGTGGGTTTGAACGACAACTTCTTCGAGCTGGGCGGCGATTCGATCATCTCGATCCAGGTGGTCAGCCGCGCACGCCAGGCCGGTATTCTCTTTACGCCCAAGGACCTGTTCCAGCACCAGACGGTGCAGAGCCTGGCCGCCGTTGCGCAGACCGGCGGGCAGGGCCTTGTCATCGATCAGGGGCCGGCCACTGGCGAGACGTTGCTCTTGCCGATTCACCAGTATTTTTTCCAGGAAGACATTGCCGAGCGTCATCACTGGAACCAATCCGTGGTATTGCGCCCTGGTGCGCGACTGGATGCTGCGATCCTGAGCACCGCCCTCGCGGCATTGCTCTCGCACCACGACGCACTGCGCTTGAGTTTCACCCGGCCATCGGCTGGCTGGCAGGCCCATTATCGAGAGGTTGAATCGGGCGACAGCCTGCTTTGGCAAACCACCCTCGCTGATCTTGATGCGCTTGAGGCCCTGGGTCTGCAAGCCCAGTGCAGCCTGGATCTGGCAGGGGGGCCGTTGATGCGCGCTGTGCTGGTCGAGTTGCCGGACCAATCGCAACGGCTATTGCTCGTGATCCATCACCTGGTGGTGGATGGTGTGTCGTGGCGAATTCTGCTCGAAGACCTGCAGACGGCCTACACCCAACTTCAGGCCGGGCAGGTCGTTGCGCTGCCGGCCAAGACCAGCTCGACCCAGGCGTGGGCCAAACGGTTGCAGGCCCACGCGCAGAGCCCGGCATTGCAAGCGGAACTGCGGTTCTGGCAGGCGCAGTTGCAAGGGGTCGATGCCGATCTACCTTGTGATAACCCGCAAGGTGGCCGGCAGAATTCCCTGGCTATCACCGTGGGCACGCATCTGGACCAATCCTGGACCCGTCGCCTGTTGCAAGAGGCCCCGGCGGCTTACCGTACGCAGATCAACGACCTGCTGCTGACCGCCCTGGCCCGGGTCATCACGCGCTGGACGGGCGGTGACTCCCTGGCGGTCAAGCTGGAAGGGCACGGTCGGGAAGACCTGTTCGATGATATCGACCTGACTCGCACGGTCGGGTGGTTCACCAGCATGTACCCGCTGGCGTTGACCCCGGCTGCGTCTCTGGCCGATTCGATCAAGCGTATCAAGGAGCAGTTACGCGCCGTTCCGGACAAAGGCATCGGCTTCGGCGCGCTGCGCTATCTGGGAGACGATGAGGCCCGGCGGACACTGGACGGGTTGGCGCAACCCAGGATCACCTTCAACTACTTAGGCCAGTTCGATGGCAGCTTCGAGGGCGATATCGCGCACGCTTTCTTTACCCCTACGGGCGAAGGTGCCGGCGCCGACCAGAGCGAGCATGCCTCTCTGGGCAACTGGCTGGACATCAACGGACAGGTGTATGGCGGTGAGCTGAACCTGAGCTGGAGTTTCAGCCGCGCGATGTTCAGCGAGGCCACAGTACAACGCCTGGCCGATGCGTATGAGCAGGAACTCAAGGCGCTGATCGAGCATTGCTGCCTGGCCGCGCATCAGGGCGTGACGCCGTCGGACTTCCCGCTGGCCCGGCTCAGCCAGGTACAGTTGGACGAGTTTGCGTTGGCCGCCGCCGATGATGTGTACCCCTTGTCGCCGATGCAGCAGGGCATGTTGTTCCACGCCCTGTACGAGCCGCAGGCGGGTGACTATGTCAACCAGATGCGCGTGGATGTGGACGGTCTGGATATCCCGCGTTTCCGCGCGGCCTGGCAGGCTGCGCTGGATAATCACGATATCCTGCGTACCGGTTTTATCTGGCACGGGGATCTTGAGCAACCCTTGCAGGTAGTGCATCGTCAGGCCCGGTTGCCCTTTATCGAAACCGAGTGCCCTGAGGGCGCCGATCAACACAAGCAGCTGGACCTGTTGGCTGACTCGCAACGCCTGCAAGGCTTCAGCCTGGAGAGCCCGCCGCTGGTGCGAATTGCGCTGGCGCATACCGGGCCGCAGCGTTGCCACCTGATCTACACCAGCCACCACATTTTGATGGATGGTTGGAGCAGCTCCCAATTGCTCGGCGAAGTGCTGGAGCGTTATGCCGGGCACGTGCCGCCAGCCCAAGTCGCGCGTTACCGGGATTTCATCGCCTGGCTGCAAGCCCAGGATAAAACGCGGCGGGAAGCTTTCTGGAAAAACCAGTTGGCTGAGCTGGATGAGCCCACGCGGCTGTTCCAGGCGCTGCCGCGCAACAAGGAGCGTAACGCGTCCGGCCTGGGTGAGCACGCCCATGAACTGGATGTCACGCAGATGGCCCGGCTCAAGGCCTTTGCCCAGGGGCAGAAGATAACGCTCAACACCCTGGTGCAATCGGCCTGGTTGTTGCTGCTGCAACGCTATACCGGCCAGGACACCGTTGCTTTCGGCGCCACGGTATCGGGGCGCCCCGCAGAGCTGCGTGGGGTGGAGCAGCAAGTCGGATTGTTCATCAATACCTTGCCGGTGGTGGCAACACCTCGGCCGGACATGCCAGCGTCACAATGGATGCAACAGATCCAGCAACAGAACCTTGCGTTGCGCGAGCAAGAGCACACGCCCTTGTTCGAGCTGCAACGCTGGGCGGGGCTGGGTGGCGAGGCGTTGTTCGACACCATTCTGGTGTTTGAAAACTACCCCGTATCAGCGGTGTTGGAGCAGGGGGCACCGCAGGGTGTTCGCTTCGGCCATGTGAGCAGCCGGGAACAGACGCACTATCCCTTGTCGATTGCCGTCGGCGTCGGTGAAACGCTCACGCTGCACTACAGCTATGACCTGGCAGAGGTGGAGGCCCCGACGGTCGAGCGTATCAATCAGCACCTGCTGCACTTGCTGGCAGAACTGGTCGCCAAGCCCCAGGCACCCCTGGCGCAGTTGACGCTGTTGACGGAGCCTGAACACAAGGCACTGATGGAGCAAGGCAAAGGGCCGTTTGACGACACCCTTTGCCCTCTCGTCCAGCACCAATTTGAACAGCAGGTACGCCGTACGCCGCAGGCAACGGCTGCGATCTTTGGCGAGCAACAGTTGACCTACGATGCATTGAACCGGCGTGCCAACCGTCTGGCGAACGGACTGATCAAGCAGGGTGTTGGACCGGATTCGCTGGTGGGCATTGCGTTGGAGCGCTCCTTCGACATGCTGGCGGGGCTGCTGGCCATTCTCAAGGCTGGCGGTGCGTATGTACCGCTTGACGCAGACTATCCCGAAGCGCGCCTTGCCTACATGCTCAAGGACAGTGGTGTGAAGTGGCTGCTGACACAGTCGCACCTGAACCTGCCGGCGGCCAACGGCGTGCAATGCCTGAGCCTGGAAGGCGATCAAGCGTGGTTGCAGGGGTGCGCCGAGACCGACCCGCAGGTGGCCGTCAGTGGCCAGAACCTGATGTATGTGATCTACACCTCAGGCACCACGGGCAACCCGAAAGGCGTGGGCGTAACCCACGAAGCCTTGGCGCAGCGCCTGCAATGGATGCAGAACACTTACGCGTTACAGGCTGACGATGTGCTGTTGCAAAAGGCACCGATGAGTTTTGACGTGTCAGTGTGGGAGTGCTTCTGGCCGCTGATCAGCGGCAGCCGCGTGGTAATCGCGGCACCGGGCGAACACCGCGACCCGGTGCGCCTGATGGAGCTGATCCAGGCATTCGGCGTGACCACGCTGCACTTTGTGCCATCACTCTTGCAATTGTTCATTGATACGCCGGGTGTCGCCCAATGTTCCAGCGTGCGCCGAGTGTTCTCTGGCGGCGAGGCGCTGACGGCCGACCTGCGTGATCAGATCCTGCGGACCCTTCCCGCTGTGGTACTGCACAACCGCTATGGTCCGACTGAAACGACCATCAACGCGACATGGTGGGCCTGTTCCCTGGAGGAGGGTGTGCGTTCGCCGATTGGCCGGCCGTTGGGCAATGTGATTTGCCGCGTATTGGATGGGGATCTGAACCCGGTCCCGGTCGGTGTTGCCGGCGAGTTGTGCGTCGGTGGTTCCGGCTTGGCGCGCGGCTATCTAGGGCGACCGGGGTTGTCGGCTGAGCGCTTTGTCGCCGACCCGTTCGACAGTTCCGGTGCGCGTCTGTACCGCACCGGCGACCGCGTGCGGTGGGCCGACGATGGCGCGTTGGAATACCTGGGACGCCTGGATCATCAGATCAAGATTCGCGGCTTCCGGGTTGAATTGGAGGAAATCCGTGCGCGGGTAATGCTGCAGGCCGATGTCGCCCAGGCTGAGGTGATTCTGCGTCAGGGCAGCGGCGGCGCCCAATTGATCGGCTACTACGTGGCTCGCCCTTCAGCCCCGGATGACGCCGAGCACGGCCAGGCTTTGCGCAGCGCATTGCAGGCGCAGTTGCCGGACTACATGGTGCCCAAGCAGTTCGTGCGTCTGCCGCACATGCCGTTAAGCCCCAGTGGCAAGCTGGATTTCAAGGCCCTGCCTGAACCCGACAGCCAAGTTGTGCAGGGCCAGTATGCGGCGCCTCACAGCGACCTTGAAAAGCAACTGGCGGCGATCTGGCAGGAGGTGTTGGACGTTAAGCAAGTGGGCTTGAATGACAACTTTTTCGAGCTGGGTGGGCATTCGCTGCTGGTGATCAATGTGATGTCGCGCATTCAGTTGGAGTTGGGCGTGAAGATCAGCGTGCATGAGCTGTTCCAGCATACCCGGCTCGGGCAACTGGCGGATCATCTGCAAGCGCTGGGCAGCGGTGTCAGCACAGAGAAGTTGGCGTTCCTGGATTCACTCCTTGACGAAATGGAGCAGCGGTAATGGACGACCAGATGGCGTACAGAATCATGCAGCGATTTATCGGGCTACCGCTTGAGCAGCGCAAGATCTACCTGCAGAAGATGCTGCAGGAAGGCGTTTCACCGGCCAACCTGCCGATCCCGCAGGTACGGCTTGAAGCGACTGCCTTGCCGCTTTCGTACGCTCAGGAGCGTCAGTGGTTTCTCTGGCAATTGGACCCACAAAGCGCGGCTTATCACATTCCCAGTGCCTTGCGACTCAAAGGTCGCCTGGATATTGCCGCGTTGCAGAAGAGTTTTGAATCGCTGATCGCCCGGCATGAGAGCCTGCGTACACAGTTCAGGCAGGTCGGTGAAGGCATGCGCCAGGAGATCCAGCCCACCTATGCTGTGGTGCTGGAACCTGAAACCCTTGCTGAAAGCCAATTGAAGGCACGCGTCGAGCAGGCCATTGCACACCCCTTCGACTTGGCGCGTGGCCCACTTTTACGCATGACCCTGCTGCGCCTCTCAGAACAGGAGCATGTACTGGTTCTGGTACAGCACCACATCATCTCCGACGGTGCTTCGATGCAAGTGATGGTGGAGGAAGTGGTGCAGGCCTACACGGCCTATAGCCGGGGTCTTGAGTTTGAGTTACCTGCGCTGCCGATCCAGTATGCGGACTATGCCCTGTGGCAGCGCAGTTGGATGGAAGCGGGGGAAAAACAACGCCAATTGGAATACTGGCAAGGCGTGCTCGGCGGTGATCAACCGGTGTTGGAGCTGCCTCTGGACCGGCCACGCCCGGCCGTGCAGAGCTTTCGGGGGGCGTCCCTGGACGTGGTGCTGGATGATCAGTTGGCTGCGGGAATCCGGGCGCTGGCGCAGCGTGAAGGGGCGACCAGTTTCATGGTGCTGCTGGCGTCCTTTCAGGCCCTGCTGCATCGCTACAGCGGGCAACGGGACATCCGTGTCGGTGTGCCGACCGCCAACCGTAACCGCGTGGAGACGCAGCGGCTGGTAGGGTTTTTCGTCAACACCCAGGTACTCAAAGCCGATGTGGACGAGCATACCAGCGCGCTGGCGCTGTTGCGCCAGACCCGTCAGCGGGTGCTGGAAGCCCAGGCGCATCAGGATCTGCCTTTCGAGCAACTGGTGGAAGCGCTTCGTCCGCAACGCAGCTTGAGTTACAGCCCTTTGTTCCAGGTGATGTTCAACCACCAGAACCGAGGGACAGCCCACGCGAGTGAGCCGGGAACCTCCGGCCTGGTGCTGGAGGGGCTGGACTGGGATAGCCGAACGGCCCAGTTCGACCTGATCTTGAACGTCTCGGAGGAAGCGTCGGGTATCGGCGCTTCATTTGGTTACGCGACCGATCTGTTCGATGCGGCGACCGTCGAACGTATGGCGCGACACTGGCGACGCCTGCTCGGTGCAATGGTTGCCGCGCCCGAGGCCTTGGTCGATACGTTGGCGATGCTGGACGCGCAGGAGCGTCGGCAGATCGTCGCTACCTGGAATGCGACGACTACCGCTTACCCCCTTGAAAAGACTGTGCATCAACTGTTTGAAGAGCATGCCGAATGCACACCGCACCGACCTGCCCTGGCGTTTGGCGCGATGCAGTTGAGCTACGACGCCCTGAACCGTCGCGCCAACCGCTTGGCCCATGCCTTGATCGCGCGGGGTGTCGGCCCGGACAGCCTGGTGGGCGTGGCAATGGAGCGCTCGGTGGAGATGGTCGTTGGCCTGTTGGCGGTCCTCAAGGCCGGCGGTGCCTACGTGCCCGTGGACCCGGAATACCCCAAGGAACGCCAGTGCTACATGCTGGAGGACAGTGCGGTAAACCTGGTGCTCAGCCAGTCTCACTTGACACTGCCGGTCACCGACAACGTACAACGCATTGATTTGGACGGCGACGGGCAATGGCTGGACGCTTACGACGAGGCCAACCCTGGCGTGGCGGTGAGTGGCGAGCACCTTGCGTATGTGATCTACACCTCTGGTTCTACCGGGAAACCCAAGGGGGCGGGCAACAGCCATAGGGCCCTCACCAACCGTTTGTGCTGGATGCAACAGGCGTATGCCTTGGGCGCCAGCGATACGGTATTGCAGAAGACGCCGTTCAGTTTTGATGTGTCGGTGTGGGAGTTTTTCTGGCCTTTGCTCAGCGGCGCCCGCTTGGTGATGGCAGCGCCGGGGGACCACCGTGACCCGGCGAAGCTGGTGGAGGTGATCAAACGTGAGGGGGTTACCACGCTGCACTTTGTACCGTCGATGTTGCAAGCCTTCCTGCAGCATGGTCCGGTGGGCAGTTGCAGCAGCGTGAAGCGCATCATCTGCAGTGGTGAGGCCTTGCCGGTCGATGCGCAGCAACAGGTGTTCGCCAAGCTACCACAGGCTCGGTTGTACAACCTTTATGGCCCCACGGAAGCGGCCATTGATGTCACCAGTTGGACCTGTGTCGACGAAGGCAAGGATGCCGTGCCCATTGGGAAACCCATCGCCAATCTGGGTTGCCACATCCTGGACGGTCATTTGGAACCGGTGCCGATCGGTGTCCTGGGCGAGTTGTACCTGACGGGCAAGGGCCTGGCGCGTGGGTATCATCGCCAGCCGGTACTGACCGCCGAGCGTTTTGTCGCCAGCCCGTTCGGGGCCGGGGAGCGGATGTACCGTACCGGAGACCTGGCGCGTTACCGTCCTGACGGGGTCATCGAGTACGCCGGGCGCATCGACCATCAAGTCAAATTACGCGGCCTGCGTATCGAGTTGGGTGAGATCGAAGCACGCCTGCTTGAACATCAATGGGTACGCGAAGCGGCGGTGTTGGCGCTGGACGGTACCCAACTGGTGGGTTACGTGGTGCTCGCTGAGCCATTGCCGCATTGGCGTGAAACCCTCGCCGCCCATCTTTCAAGCCACCTGCCGGCCTTCATGGTGCCGGCCCAGTGGGTCTTGCTGGACAAGATGCCGCTGAGCCCCAACGGCAAACTGGAGCGCAAGGCGCTGCCGCGCCCTGAAGCCGGCAGCCAGCAACGCAACTATGCAGCGCCGCACACGGCGCTGGAACAGCAGATTGCGCAGATATGGCAACAGGTGCTGGGGGTCGAACGGATCGGCCTGGACGATAATTTTTTCGAGCTTGGCGGGCATTCGTTGCTGCTACTGGTGGTGAAAGAACGTCTGGCGCTTCAATGTGGGCTGGTGTTCACAGTCAACCAACTGATGACGCGTTCAACCGTGAGAGCGTTGGCACGCGGTACGCTGGATGAGCGGGAGCCCTCGCTTATCGTTGACTTGAATGGCTGCAAGGGCGGCCCGTCATTGTTCCTGTTTCACCCAAGCTTCGGTTCGGTACATTGCTACAAGGCCATCGGTATGGCCTTGCGCCTGGAGATGCCCGTACAGGGCATCATTTGCCGCGCACTGATGGATCCGCAAAGCCCGGTGCCGACGTGGGATGCCATGGTCGAGGACTATGCCCGGCAGATTCTGGTGACCCAGCCGGACGGGCCGTATTACTTCGCAGGGTGGTCGCTGGGCGGCAATCTCGCGTTGCAGGTTGCCGCGTATCTGGAGGCTCGGGGCGCGGATGTGGCCTTTCTGGGGTGCATCGATGCGCCTCCGCCGATGCGCGTCAAGGCGTTCTGGGACAGGGACAAGTGCCTCAAACCCGCCGTTGAATCATTGGGGACGGGGGACAAACGCGTGGAATTGCTGACGGTCATGTTGCCTGAGTCGGCGCAGGCCATTGCCCAGGCCTGGCGAGATATCGAGCACGCCGGTACCACGGCTGATCAGCAATGGGAGGCGTTTTGTGAGTGGGCACATTTGGCCCTTGGCGAGGTGTTTGTCAGCCTGCGCGACGAACTGCGTCAGGGGGGCGAGCTGGAGGTGTCGTGGGCATTGAAGCACATGCTCGATGAGCGCTTGAAGGATGCCGACTATTCTCCCCTCGCAGCACCGGTAAGTTGCTGGTGGGCGGCACAAAGCAAGTCTGTCAATGATCGGCATGTCATCTGCTCCGCGCTTGAAGAGGGGATTGGCCATGGGGTGCACGCATCGGTGGTCATCGACACGACCCATGATCGAATCGTCGACAACCCTGAATTCATCGCCTCATTCGTTTGCGCTCTGAAAGGCGCCAGGTACTAGCCAGTAACACGCCTCCTTACTCCCGGACACCGGCCCCGCGCCGGTGTTTTTTTGCCCGGTGGTTTATCCATGGGCAAAGAAAACCCCCGCTTGAGGGCGGGGGTTCTTGGGGGCTTGCGTGCAACGACCGGGCGTTAGAAGTTCCAGCGCGTGGTCAGCATGACGTTGCGCGGGTCACCGTAGTAGGCAGTGTTATAGAAGCCGATGTTGGTGTAGTAGTACTTGTCGAACAGGTTGTTCACGTTAAGCGTCGCGGAGACGTTGTCGGTGATCTGGTATTTGGCCATTGCGTCAACCACCCAGTAGGCTTCCTGGGTGAACTCTTCGTAACGGCTCTTGCCACTGTTGTACACGTCTTGCCAGGCCTTGCCCTGCCAGCGTGCGCCACCGCCGATGGTCAGGCGGTCCAAAGCCCCTTTGAGTTTGTAGGAGGTAAAGAAGCTGACTTGATCCTGGGGTTCCCAGGTCGAGACCTTGTCGCCACTCTCGTCGCGGATGATTTTGTGGGTATAACCCGCCTGTGCCTGCCAGCCAGGCGCCAGTTCGCCGGACAGCTCGGCCTCGAAGCCTTTGGTCTTGGCGGTAATGCCTTTGTAGGCATATGAAATGGCGGAGTTGGTCGGGTTGGCGTTGTACTTCGCATCGGCTTCCGCGCGGTTGGTTTCGTGCACTTCAAAGTAGGCCAGGCTGGTGTTCAGCCCCCCGTTGAAGAACTCGCCCTTCACACCCACTTCGTAGTTCTTGCCTTCGTCAGGTTCAAGCAGCTTGTTCTCACTGTCGCGGTTATACACCTGCGGCATGAAGATTTCGCTGTAGCTTGCATACGCGGTGAAGTTGTCGTTCAGGTCGTAGGTGACGCCGGCGTAGGGCACGACCTTGCCGGTTTCAGTGGATTTGTTATCGCCTGTCAGCCAGTAGTTGGCTACGCGGCTGCCGAGGAAGACGTTCAAGTCATCCGTCAGGTTGAAGCGCGCGGTCATGTAGCCTGCGGTTTGCCGAGTGGTTTCATCAATGACTCTGGTCGGCGTGCCCCAATCCGGCTCTGCGAAGTTGCCGTCGAAGTTCCAGAAGTCGACCACGCGACCGTTGGCGTAGGTGGGTGAGCCGTAGTCTTTACCCTTCCAATGGGAGTTCGAGGCCGAGCCACCAATCACCAATTCGTGCTCTCGGCCGCCCAGGCTGAATGGACCACTGGCGTAGATGTCGCCAGAGTCGGCGCGGGTGTGGCCGGTGAATTTGTTCGCATAGAGCGTCGACAGACCGGTTGCAGTGAATGGGCCAAGCTGGATCGCACCCATCGGTGCGTCATACCCGCTGAACTGATGGGTGTATTGCCCCTTCACGACCCAACCGTTGTCGAAATTGTGTTCCAGAGTGGAGAACACGCTCTGGGTGTATTGCTCCCAACTGCTCCACTTGGCGCCGTTGTTGAACGAGCGCTTTACATCGATGCGGTTACCGCTGCGGTCGAACAGGGGACGGCTACCCGACCAGCCAGAACCTTTAGGGTCGCTGTTCTGGTAGTCGAAGCCCACGGTCAGCAGGGTGTCTTCGTCGAGGTCTGCTTCCAGGGTGCCGAAGTACACATTGGTCTTGCGCTCATAGCGGTCCACGAACGAATGCTTGTCCTGGTAAGCCGCCACGGCGCGGCCGCGCACGTTGCCGCTGTCGGTCAGCGGTCCACTGACGTCGACCTGGGAACGGTAGTTGTCCCAGCTTCCCGCACCCAGTTCCACACTGCCTTTGAACTCACGGGTAGGCTTCTTGCGGATCAGGTTGATGGTGGCCCCAGGCGCCCCGGCACCCGTCAACAGGCCGCTGGCCCCCTTGAGGATCTCCACACGGTCGTAGATCGCCATGTCACTGAGGGTTTGCCCGGACGAATAGGCCGAGTTACGCAAGGTCGGGATGCCGTCGTATTGGAAGTTCTCGACCGAGAACCCCCGTGAGTAATAGTTGGTGCGCTCGCTGTCCAGGGTCGACAGGGTAATGCCTGGGGTATGGCGCATCACGTCATCGATGGAGTTGAGCGCGAAATCGTCCATGTGTTGACGGGTGATGACACTGATTGACTGAGGTGTTTCACGCGGGGTCAGCACCATGCGGGTAGCCGTAGCGATGGTTCCTGGCGTATAGGAACCGGTCCCTTCGGTGACTGTACCCAACTGGTTGACGGTGATCTGGGTGGTCCCCAGTTCTAGCCCTGAGGAGGCGCTGGCGGTGATGGTGACGGCGTTGCCCTGCAGGCTGTAGCTGATGCCGGTGTCTTTGAGCAGGGCAGAGATGGCCTGCGTGGGCTCCAGCTTGCCTTTCACCGCCGTGCTGCTTTTATTCTGCACATCCGTCGGGCTGTACAGCACCTGCAGGTTGGTCTGGCGGCCAAATTCCTGCAGTGCCGCCCCCAACGGCTGTGCAGGAATGTCAATCTCGATCTCTTGAGCCTGTACATAGCCTGACAACGGTAAAGAAACCGCCAGTGCAAGGGCGCATGGCTTCAGGTTGACGTTCAAGGCTCTGCGCATGGATAGCGCTTTGCTCAAGGGACTGAGACCGAGTCTTACTGACATGGATGCTTTCTCTTCTATGTTGGATTGGGCAGATTGTAGGTGTTTATGAGTTTGTTTCTCATTAACAGTAGTGAGACGTTCCTAGTTGGCAAACCCGGAAAAGAAAATTCACGCAGGGGCCATTTCGTGCACGACCTGGCCGGCGCGCAGGCGCACCAATTGGTCGGCGATATCGAAATAGCGGTCGTCATGACTGATCACGATGATGGTTTTGCCCAGGCGCTTGAGGTCCGGCAGCAGCTCGGTATAGAAGATCCGGCGGAAGGCCGGGTCCTGGTCGGCGGCCCACTCGTCGAACACCAGCACCGGGCGTTCTTCCAGCCAGGCATTGACCAGCGCCAGGCGCTTGCGTTGCCCGGTGGACAGGTCGGTGGTGCTGAACGCTCCGTCCTTGATGGTGACTTTGTGGGCGATTTCCAGGCGATCCAAGTATTGCGTCGCACTGTCCAACGATGTCTGCCCGCCGCCCTGGACCAGATCGTCGAATAGGTAATAGTCGGCGAAAACCGTGGTGAATAATTGGCGGTAATCATCGCGGGTAGGGGCGATCACGGCTTCGCCGTTGAGGTGGATTTCCCCTGCCTGGGGTTGATACAGGCCCAGCAGCAGCTTGATCAGGGTGGTCTTTCCACAACCATTCTCGCCGACAATAAACACGATATCGCCATGCTTGATGCTCAGATTGATCGGCCCCAGGTGGAAGGGCTCGCTGCCTTCCACCGGTGGTGGACTGTAAGTCACGCCCCGCAGTTCCAGGCTGCGGACTTCGGGCTTGGGAGCTTCGCTGTCGTCCAGCAGCAGATGCGGCTCGGGGGATGAAAAGCGCTCGGACAGTTCGGCGATGCGCGAGAATGCGATCTGTGCGCGGCTGACAATCGGCAGTGCGGTCACCACGTGCTCCAGCGGGCCCTTCATATACAAGAGCACCAGCACAAAACCGGTGATCACCGCCGGGTCGGGGTTGGGGTTGTAGGCCTGGAACGCCAGCGCCAGGCCGATGACTACGAAGAACAGCATGGAGCCGAAGGTCTTGGCGACGATAAAGATGTTGACCGAGCGAATCTGGATATCGCCGATTCGGTCAGCGGTGGCCTGGATGCGATGGGTATTCATGCGGTAGCGACGCGGTCGATGGATGCGCAGCTCCTTGGCCCCCGATGCGATGGCGGTGTAGTAGCGTTGCAGCTCGTCTTCCTGGTTGCGAGCGGCTTCAAATCCCTTGATGCCCGCCGAGCGGGCCACGTACTGCACAGCAGTACCTATCATGATCGCCACTACCATCATCAGGAACATCGGCACTGACAGGTACGCCAGGTACCCCAGGCAGCCCAGTGTGACCGTGGTGGCAATGGCCAGAGGCGTGAACGAAAAGGAAAAGTCGCTGATGGTGTCCACGTCATGGGTCAGCACCGGAATCAGTTTGTGCGTGCGGTAGCGCTCGATCTGCTCAATGGGCGCCGACAGCACTTTCTCGCCGAGGTCCTTGCGCAAGGCGGCAATGATGCGTTGGCCGACAAAGTTGGTGCCGATGTCCGATACGATCGAACTGACCAGCGCCAGTACGCACAAGGCCGCAAAGCTCAGGATCACCCCTTGGGTCATGCCCTGGGGCGAGTGCAGCGCATTATTGATAGTCGCCAGCAGCAACGTGATGGCCAGGCCGCCGGCCATGCCCAGGGCGACGGAGACGCTCACGATGGCGCGAAAGGGCCTGAGCAATGCGAGCAAACCTTTGAAGGCGCCGCGCTTGGGGTCGGTCATAGGTACTTCCCGGAAAGTGAATGGAGGGGGCTGGGCACACAGACCCTTACCCATGACAAACGAAGCGTCGGCGCGAGTATTTAGCGCGGCGTGCCCGGTGGCGGCGGTGGCGGATAAATTGCCCGGGGGCTGGTTCGTTCTTGTTGGGTAGGCGCACGCGTAGGGTCGCGTGCCGGATTGATCCAGTGAGAGCGAAACAATGACGAAAAAGAACCTGGTGTATGTGTGGTCCCTGCGCAATGCCGCTGCCGACAAGGCCGGGCAGCCGGTGGCCTACAAGGACCACGAGCTCTATATGAAGTCGGTGCTGGAGTTTCTGGTGGGCTCGCTCAACGACACGTCGCTGGGCGAGGCCTATAAGTTGGTGGGCGTGGTGTATGACGACGACGAGCAAAACCCGCGCGACCGGCAATTGGTCGCGGACTACGGCTTTGCCTATCAGCCGGGCCGCCAGTGGCTGTACCCGGCGGACCTGCGGGTGCAAGGGCGTCTGGTCAACGATTTGCTGCTGAGCGTACCGTCCACCTACCGCCGCCTGCCGCGTGGCAGCGCGCAACACATCGCCGGCAAGCAGGATTTCGAGCGGCGCCTGCATGACACGCTGGTGGAGCTGAAGGCCGATGTCGTGGTGCTGGACGGCCTGTTGGTGATCCTCGACGAACTGGTGCGTCCGGGGGCGCCGTTTGCGCGGCGGATCATGAATATTCACCCGGGCATCACCCGTCTCGAATCGCCTTACGAGCGCCGTGGCGCCTACGCCACCTGGAACGCTTTGTACGGTGCCCGTGGCCAGGCAGTGGTGGATTGGACGACCAAAGAGACACAACCGTGCGAGCCGCTGTACCTGACCGGGGCGTCGTTCCACTACGTGGACAACGGCATCGACTCCGGCGAAGTGTTCCACGACGTGCTCAAGACCGAGATTTCACCGGACGACACCATCCTCGAATTGCGCTGGAACAACTTCAACAACAGCCTGTTCCCGGCGTTGCATGAAGGCCTGGAACGGTTCGCCCAGCAAAGCTGACGCACGCCCCCTGTAGGGGCGAGCAAGCTCGCTCCTGCAAAGGGGTTAGAGGTCGCGTACGACGCGAAAGCCGATCCAGTCCCCGCGTGTCTGTGGGTAGATGTTGTTGCGGTTGCCCGAACGCGAGAACACCGGCGCTTCGCCCCAGTCATTGCCACGGATCTGGTAGCTCTCGCAGTTCGGTTCCACCCAGGCGCTGCCGTCGGTGGGCGCGCCGATGTAGTTGGGGTGTTCGCAGTCGGCGACGCGCTCGTAGACGTTGCCGTGCATGTCGTACATGCCGAATGCGTTCGGCGGGTAGCTGCCCGCCGGCGAGGAAAAACTGTAGCCATCCGCCGGGCCATAGGTGTTGGCATGCTCGGCGATGCTGTAAGCCTTGCCCTCGTCGAACGGAAACGGGAAGGGCCCGCTGGAGCCGGCGCGCGCGGCGTATTCGCGCTGGGCTTCGCTGACCATGTGGTACGACTGCCCGGTCTTTTTCGACAGCCAGGCCACGTAGCGTTTGATGTCATCCATGTCCATGCACACCGCCGGCTGACGCGGGCCCTGGGGGTAGCGCGGCTTGCTGGCGATGCATTC
Organism: Pseudomonas sp. MPB23; assembly: GCF_046605395.1. Classification (NCBI taxonomy): domain Bacteria; kingdom Pseudomonadati; phylum Pseudomonadota; class Gammaproteobacteria; order Pseudomonadales; family Pseudomonadaceae; genus Pseudomonas; species Pseudomonas sp. MPB23. Next base: position 3,546,247 of record NZ_CP176771.1, read on the forward strand.
GCGGCCGGGGCGGGTATCGCCGTCGGCGATTTTCACTCCGGTCTGGCGGATGTAGCTGTCCCACTCGCCGGCGGTGATCTGGAAGCGGCTCATGGCGAACGGCTTGGCGAAGGTCACGGCATGCATCGGGCCTTCGTCGGGCTCGCGGCCGATTTCATCGTCGGGCGTGCCCATGGTGAAAGTGCCGGCGGGCAGCACTACCATTTCCGGGCAGTCCTTGCAGTCCTTGAACACCTTGCCGGGTTGCGGCGTGGCGGCGTGGGCCAGGTTGGGCAGCAGCGCCGCGCACAGGGCGGTGAGGGCCAGGGTGGTCAGGGCGTTGGATGGCGTCATGTGGGCTTCTCGTTCAAAGGGAAAAGGGCGTGCATCACCACCGCCGGCTCGGCAAGGTCATGGTGCGCTCACGGATTCACGTCGTGGGTGATGAGCGGTCGGCCAAAGGCTTGGCGGCTTTTTGTACCTGGTCCCACACCCGCAGGAAGTTGCCGCCCCACAGCTTGGCGATGTCGGCTTCGGAGTAACCGCGCTGGATCAGCTCGGCGGTGACGTTGCGGATCTCGCCGACGTTGTTCCAGCCGTCGATCCCGCCGCCGTCGTTGAAGTCCGACGCCAGGCCGACGTGGTCGATGCCGATCTTGCGCACGGTGTAGTCGATGGCATCGCCCAGGTCCTTGAGGGTGGCCTTGGGTTCTTCGTCGAGGATGGCGTACAGCGCGCTGGCGTATTCACCGAACGTGTGCTCGGGCCAGGCGGCGATGATCGCGTCACCCGGCATCAGGGCCACGGCCAGGTTGGGCAGGGGCGGCAGGTTGAAGCGGGCGCGCAGGCGGTTGAGCTTGTCCTGGGTCGGCTGGCTCAGCGGGCGCAGATAGGCGGAGAAGGCCACGATCTGCACCACGCCGCCGCTGCGCTTGATCAGTTGCAGTTCCTTGTCGCTGAGGTTACGCGGGATATCCACCGCCGCGCGTGGCGCCGAATGGGACGCCACCATCGGTGTGCGGCTCAACTGCGCCACCTGCTCCAGGGCCTTGGTCGACATCTGCGACACATCAATGATCACCCCCAGGTCATTGAGGCGATGCACCGCTTGTTTGCCGATGTCCGAGAGGCCGTCGAGGGCGTCCACCGAGTCATTGAAAAACGGCAGCGGGCGCGACGAGTCGGACCAGGCGTTGTTGCCCACATAACTGAATCCGAACATGCGCATGCCGCGCGCGGCCCACAGGTCCAGTTGGTTCAGGTCGTTGCCCAGGGGGTAGGCGTTGAGCATGCTCATGAAGATCGCAAACTTGCCCTCGCCGTGCAGACGGCGGAAGTCGTCAGGGGTGTAGGCGATGGCGACCTGGTTGGGGTAGTCGCGCACCATGGCGCTGATGATCTTGTAGCGCACTTCCTGTTCGTTGCGCGCCGCTTCGACGAAACCCTCGGTAGGCCTGTGCGGGGCGTTGGCGCCGTTCCAGATTTCCGGCCAGCCGAAAATCGTCAGCGCCGCACCGGACAGGCGCCCGCGTGCGGCCTTGGCCAGGTCGAACTGGCCGCTGCCGTCTTTGTCGGCCTCGTTGCCGGCGGTGCCGAAATCCAACGGCACGGTGATATGGCTGTCGAAGGACAGCAGGCGGTCCTGCAGCTCATCGGCCTGCTTGATGACTTCCAGCGGGTAGCCGGCAGTGCCCCGGAACCAGTGATCCCAGACCAGCAAGCCGGCCCCGATGGCCAGTGCCAGCGGCAGGCCGATATACAGCGCCTTTTTCGAACGTGGTTTTGTCATTGCCATCTCAGTCAGTTGAGGCCTTCGCTATCAGGGAGGAACGAGTGATCGGCGGGGAAATTTAGGCGGCCGGGACGGGGCGGTAAATTTCCCCGGCGTGCAAACGTTCTAGCTCTGATAAAGCCGTTTCCTAAGGTAGACAATGACCATCTCTCGACGTGGGTTCATCGCCGGCCTGGCGCTGACCGGTGCCGCTGTGCCGGCGGCCTTTTATGCCCATCGCGAGTTGACGCGCGAAGACGAATTGCCCATCACCCCCGGCGAAGCCACGGTGGACCTGGCCGACACCGCCGGCCAGCACCTGGCGAACACCTTGCGTGGGGTCTGGAGCCTGCGCCTGGAAGGGCGCGACGCCGGCCTCAAGGGCCTGCCGCTGCAAGGCCTGGCGCTGCTGCTCGACATCGCCCCGCGTGGCCGTGGCCTGCGCGGCTACCTGGACACCGCCGACAACCTGCGCGCCGAGGGCGAGCCGCGCTACCGCGTGCTCGGTGATGTGCTGACCGGCGACGGCGCCGTGCTGTACTGGCGCCTGATCGACCGCGACACGGCCGACGGCAGCCCCGCCTATGAATTCAAGATGACCCTCGACGAGGTCTGGGCCGATTTTGCCAACGCCGGCAGCGGCACCCTCAGCGGGCAGATCGTCGACCTGGATCGACCGCTGGCGTTGACCGAGCGCGACAACCGCTGCATCGCGCACAAACACCGGTTTCCCGAAGCCCGTCAGCGCATCGGCCTCAACCCGACCCTGCTGGCCTGGCTGATCTCCCCCGAGCACCGCCTGTTTCACCAGCTATGGCACGCCACCCGCGACCAGTGGCACAAACTCTCCGAAGACAAACGTGACGCCCTGCGTGGCATCGGCTGGCAACCCGGGCCGCGCGGCAAGGAGCGCGATGCGCGCGGCAAACACAAGGACCGCAACGGTTCGGGCATCGACTTTTTCTTCATGCACCGGCACATGCTCGGCACCGCGCGTTCCATGCAGCACTTGCCCTCATGGCCGCAATTCCCCGCGCCCCAACCGGCGCTGGAGCTCGATCGCCAGGGCTTCCTGCGTTACTTCGACAACCACGACGGCTTCGCCTTGCCGCCGGCCTGGACCGCGCCGGATGACCGCGACTACACGCAGTGGGTCAGCGACATCAAGGCCGCCGAGACCTACCACAGCAACTTCCAGGTCTGGGAATCCCAATACCGCGACCCGCGCTACCTGGCCAAACTGACCCTGGGCCAGCTCGGCTCCGAAATGGAACTGGGCCTGCACGACTGGCTGCATATGCGCTGGGCCTCGGTGCCTCGTGACCCTTCCAACGGCGCGCCCGTGCCCTTCGCCCGCGACCCGGCAGACTTCGCCCCGCGCTGGTATACGGCGGAAAACGACTTTCTGGGCGACCCGTTTTCGTCCCACGTCAGCCCGGTGTTCTGGCGTTTCCACGGCTGGATCGACGACCGCATCGAAGACTGGTACCGCGCCCACGAACGCTTCCACCCCGGCGAAGTCAGCCGCCTGGACGTCAACGGTGTGGCCTGGTTCGCGCCGGGGCGCTGGGTGGAAGTGGGCGACCCCTGGCTGGGCCCGGACACCCATGGCTGCAGCACCACGCCGGGGCTGCAGATGGGCCGGTCGATGGAGATGGACCCGGAGACCATGAAGCTGGCGTTGCGCATCACCTTCGGCGAAGACGAAGGGCTGTTGCAGGGCCTGTTCAAGCGCGTGCCGAAGCGGCCCTGGTATGCGCGGCATTTGAAGGTCAAGACTGCTTAGTTCGCTTTCTCGCTGAGCGCCATCGAGGCCTGGCGCGGCAGCGCGCGTGTGCATTTGCCCAGCGCCTGGCGCACATCCGCCAGCAGGTCGGCGACGTCTTCAAGGCCCACCGACAGCCGCACCAGGCCCTCGCTGATCCCATGCTGCGCCCGTTGCTCCGGGGTGTAGGTGGAATGGGTCATGCTCGCCGGGTGCTGGGCCAGCGACTCGGCATCGCCCAGGCTGACTGCGCGGGTGAACAGCTTGAGTGCATTCATGAAGCGACGGCCGCTGTCGATCCCGCCCTTGAGCTCGAAGGCGATCATGCCACCGGGCAGTTTCATCTGCCGCGCCGCCAGCTCGTATTGCGCGAAGGTGCGCAGCCCCGGATACGTCACCCGTTCCACCGCCGGATGCGCCTGCAAGGCTTCGGCCACGGCCTGGGCATTGCTGCAATGGCGGTCCATGCGCAGGGCCAGGGTCTTGAGCCCGCGCATCAGCAGGGAGGCGTCCTGGGGCGACATTACCGCGCCGGTCAAATCCTTGAGACCTTGCAGGCGAATGCGCTGGGCCAGGGCCTGGCTGCTCACGGCGATACCGGCGGTGATATCGCCGTGGCCGCTGAGGTACTTGGTGGCCGAATGCACCACCACATCGGCGCCGAGGTCGAGGGGGCGTTGCAGGTAGGGCGTGCAGTAGGTGTTGTCGACCACCACGGTCACGTTGGGCTGGCGGTGGGCGAGGGCGGCCACGGCGGCGATATCCACCAGTTGCAGGTTGGGATTAGCCGGGGTTTCGCAGTAGATCATCCGCGTGGCGGGACTGAGCGCGGCGTGCAGGGCCGCCAGGTCGGTGAGGTCCACATGCCGCACCTTGATGCCGAATTCGCCGATGCCATGGTGCAGCAGGGCAAAGGTGCAACCGTAGAGGGTCTGGCTGACGATCACCTCGTCGCCGGGGCGCAACAGGGTCCAGAACGTTGCGGCAATCGCACCCATGCCGGAACTGAACGCCACCGCGGCTTCACCGTTTTCCAGGCTGGCCATGCGCGACTCCAGCAGCGCCAGGGTCGGGTTGGAAATGCGTGTATAGAAATAGCCGCTGGCCTCACCGGCAAAACAGGCGGCGCCGTATTCGGCAGTGGGGAAGGCGAAAGTGGCTGAGAGATAGATCGGCGGGACCAGGGCGCCATGGTGGTCCTTGGGGTCATAACCGTGGTGGATGGCACGGGTGGAAAAGCCGAATGGGTGGTGTTTATTGTTCATGTCGGGCGCTCCTTATTTCCTACGATGCTATGCTCATAACCACGGCCGAACTTTGCAAAGTTTGCTGCGAAATTCCCTGTCAGGGGATGAAAGTCCGATAAAAACAACAATTCGAGGCACGTTATGCCCATCAGCCTGGATCGCACCGACAAAGCCCTGTTAAACGCCCTGCAAGGCAACGCCCGCCTCACCGTGGCCGAACTGGCCGACCGCGTGTCCCTGACCACCTCACCGTGCTGGCGCCGGGTGCGCAACCTGGAAGAGAGCGGGGTGATCAGCGGCTACCAGGCAATCCTCTCGCCCAAGGCGCTGGGGTATGGAGTGACAGCGTTCGTCAGCATCATGATGGAAAGCCACACCCAGGAGATCGCCCGGGCGTTTGAACAGCGCTTGCAGGAGATTCCCGAGATCGTGGCCTGCCATAACGTGTCGGGGCGCTATGACTTTTTGCTCGAAGTGGTGGCCAAGGATCTGGAGTCGTTCGGCGAATTCGCGCGGGAAGTGTTGCAGGCGTTGCCTTGCGTGAAGGAGATCTACTCGAGTTTTTCCTACAAATCGGTGCGGACGTTGCGGGTGATTCCCTTGCCGAACCACCTGTAGGCGCAAGCTTGCTCGCGAAAAACCCAAGGCCGCCGCGTTGATCCTGGTTTACCGCGTCATCGTTAACGATCTTCGCGGGCAAGCTCCGCTCCTACGGGAAGGTATCCCGCCGTAAGGGCGAAATCCAAACAGCACGTACATCCAATTTTCGCCTGCCCATCCCCGCCAAACTCCTCTCATCGCTGAATTCCCGAAGCAGAGGGGCACCCCATGGAGCCGGCAGCAAAAACAGGACCCGACGAAGTCGTCACCCTGGTCGTCAAACACCTGATCAAGCAAGGCCTGGAAGCCGACTACGAAGCCTGGCTGCGCCGCATTGTGCGTATCGCCGGCGAGCGTCCCGGCCACCTCGGCGTCGATGTCGTGCGCAGCAAACAGCACGGCCTGGCGCTGTTCACCTGCGTGTTGCGCTACCGCTCCACCGACGACCTGCAAGCCTGGCTCGATTCCCCCGAACGCAAGACCCTGATCGCCGAAGCCACCCCGATGCTGGCCGACGGCGACAACACCGAAATCGGCGCGGTCAACGAGTTCTGGTTCGCGCCCCTGGCCGACAGTGCCGCCAAGCCGCCGCGCTGGAAGCAGGCGGTGGTCACCCTGTTCGTGATCCTGCCGCTGACCCTGCTGGTGCCGATCGTGTGGGGCCCGATATTGCGCCTGCACCCGTTCCTGTCCAACTACGTGGTCGCCACCTTCCTGGTGACCCTGACCATCGTGTTGCTGGTGGTCTACCTGCTGATGCCGGCGGCCACCCGCCTGTTCGCTCCCTGGCTCGAAGCCTCTGTAAAGGAAACCCTATGAACGCCGATCTGATTCTGTTCAATGGCCAGTTCCACACCGTGGACCGTGAAAACCCGCGCGCCACCGCCGTCGCCATCCACCAGGGGCGTTTCGTCGCCGTGGGTACCGATGGCGAGGCCATGGCCCTGCGCGGCAGCGGCACCCAGGTCATCGACCTCAAGGGCCGCACGGTCATTCCGGGCCTCAACGACTCGCACCTGCACCTGATCCGTGGCGGCTTGAACTACAACCTCGAACTGCGCTGGGAAGGCGTGCCGTCCCTGGCCGATGCCTTGCGCATGCTCAAGGACCAGGCCGACCGCACCCCCACGCCGCAATGGGTGCGCGTGGTCGGTGGCTGGAACGAATTCCAGTTCGCCGAAAAACGCATGCCCACCCTCGAAGAACTCAACCAGGCCGCGCCGGACACCCCGGTGTTCGTGCTGCACCTGTACGACCGCGCCTTGCTCAACCGCGCGGCCCTGCGCGTGGCCGGCTACACCAAAGACACCCCGAACCCGCCGGGCGGCGAGATCGTGCGCGACAGCCACGGCAACCCCACCGGCATGCTGGTGGCGCGGCCCAACGCAATGATCCTGTATGCGACCCTGGCCAAAGGGCCGAAACTGCCGCTGGAATACCAGGTCAACTCCACCCGCCAGTTCATGCGCGAACTCAATCGCCTCGGCCTCACCAGTGCCATCGACGCCGGCGGCGGCTTCCAGAACTATCCCGACGATTACGCGGTGATCGAGCAACTGGCCAAGGACGAACAGTTGACGGTGCGCATCGCCTACAACCTGTTCACCCAGAAGCCCAAGGAAGAACTCAGCGACTTCAAAAACTGGACCGGCAGCGTCACCCTGCACCAGGGCGATGATTACCTGCGCCACAACGGCGCCGGCGAGATGCTGGTGTTCTCCGCCGCCGATTTCGAAGACTTCCTCGAACCGCGCCCCGACCTGCCGCTGACCATGGAGCAGGAGCTGGAGCCGGTGGTGCGTCACCTCGTCGAGCAGCGCTGGCCGTTCCGCCTGCACGCCACCTATAACGAGTCGATCTCGCGCATGCTCGACGTGTTCGAGAAGGTCAACCGCGACATTCCGTTCAATGGCTTGCCGTGGTTCTTCGACCACGCCGAAACCATCACCCCGCACAACATCGAGCGCGTGCGCGCCCTCGGTGGCGGGATTGCGATCCAGGACCGCATGGCGTTCCAGGGCGAATACTTCGTCGAGCGCTACGGCGCCAAGGCCGCCGAAGCCACGCCACCAATCACGCGGATGCTCGCCGAAGGCGTACCGGTCGGCGCCGGTACCGATGCCACGCGGGTGTCGAGCTACAACCCATGGACCTCGCTGTACTGGATGGTCAGCGGTCGCACCGTCGGCGGCCTGGCGTTGCACGCCGAAGGCCTGCCGCGCCTCACCGCGCTGGAACTGTTCACCCACGGCAGCGCCTGGTTCTCGTCCGAGCAGGGCAAGAAAGGCCAGATCAAGGTCGGCCAACTGGCGGACGTCGCCGCGCTGTCGGCGGATTTTTTCAGCGTCGACGAAGACGCCATCAAGTGGATCGAATCGGTGCTCACCGTGGTCGGCGGCAAGGTGGTGTACGGCGCCGGCGACTTTGAAGATTACGCACCGCCGCGCGTCCCGGTACTGCCGGACTGGTCGCCGGTGGTCAAGGTACCGGGGCACTGGCGTCCCGCTTCGCCGCTGCAGGCGCAGGTTCACCAATGCAGTGGCCCCTGTGGCGTGCATTCCCATAGCCATGAGAAAGCGCGTCTGTCCAGCGTGCCGGTCAGCGACTTCCAGGGTTTCTGGGGCGCGTTCGGCTGCTCATGCTTTGCTTTTTAAAACCCTCAAAGGAGTTAACCCATGACTTACAAGCGCTTGAACAAAGATGACGCCGTGGTGCTGTTGGTGGACCACCAGACTGGCCTGATCTCCCTGGTGCAGGATTTCTCCCCCAACGAATTCAAGAACAACGTATTGGCCCTGGCCGACGTAGCGAAGTTTTTCAACCTGCCGACCATCCTCACCACCAGCTTCGAAAGCGGCCCCAACGGCCCGCTGGTGCCGGAGCTCAAGGAACTGTTCCCGGACGCGCCGTACATCCCGCGCCCTGGCCAGATCAACGCCTGGGACAACGCAGATTTCGTCAAGGCGGTAAAGGCCACCGGCCGCAAGCAGATCATCATTGCCGGCGTGGTGACGGATGTGTGCGTAGCGTTCCCGACCCTGTGCGCCCTCGACGAAGGCTTTGAGGTGTTCGTGGTCACCGACGCTTCCGGCACCTTCAACGAAACCGTGCAACAGGCGGCCTGGGCGCGTATGACTGCGGCCGGCGCGCAACTGGTCAACTGGTTCTCCGTGGCCTGCGAGCTGCAAGTCGACTGGCGCAACGACATGGAAGGCCTGGCCAACCTGCTGTCGCCGCGCATTCCCAACTACCGCAACCTGATGAACAGCTACTCGGCCTTTACTGCCAAGTAACGCCGGTAATCCCTTGTGGGAGGGGGCTTGCTCCCGATAGCGGTGTGACAGTCACAGCCTCTGTGTCTGAACCATCGCCATCGGGAGCAAGCCCCCTCCCACATTTGATTTGTGGTGTCGCGACCATCCGGTTATAAGACTCCAAACTGTCCACCGAGAAGCGACAATGAACCCCTTCGAAGACATGCGCCTGTTCTGCCAGGTCATGGAATCCGGCAGCTTCACCGCCGCCGCCGAGCAACTGGGGCTGTCCAAGCAATTCGTCAGCCGCCGCCTGATCCAACTCGAAGACCGCCTGGGCGTGCGTCTGCTCAACCGCTCCACCCGCCGCCTGGACATCACCCCCCTGGGCCAGAGTTACTACGAATCCGCCTTGCGCCTGCTCGGTGAAGTCGAGCAAGTGGAGCAGGGCATCGCCGGCCAGAACAGCGAACCGCGCGGCACTCTGCGCCTGAGTGCGCCGTTGTCGTTCGCCATGGCCCACCTGGGCTGCCTGCTGCCGCTGTTCTTGCAGCGCCATCCGCAGGTATCGGTGGAAGTCGACCTCAGCGACCGCCCTGTGGACCTGATCGGCGAAGGCTACGACCTGGTGCTGCGGATCGGCACCCTGGAAGATTCCACCTTGATCGCGCGCCGCATCGCCAGCATCCCGCGGGTGTATTGCGCCAGCCCCGACTACCTGGCGCGGCGCGGCGCGCCGTTGCTGCCCGATGACCTTGCCGCCCACGATTGCCTGCCCTACGGCCATGGCCGCCAGGTGCAATGGCGCTTCAAGGGCAAGGTGCAGGCGCTGAGTGTCAGCGGGCGCATGCGCGTCAACAACGGCGAGCTGCTGCGCGACACGGCCATCGCCGGGCTGGGCATCACTTACCTGCCGACCTTTATCGTCGGCGACGCGTTGAAGGACGGTCGCCTGGTAAGCATCCTCGACGACTTCGCCCCTGACCCCCTGACCCTGTCGGCGGTGTATCCCCAGCATCGGCAAAGCTCACGACCGGTGCAGGCGCTGGTGGACTTTTTGCGCGAGCGCCTGGCTAGCGGCTGTTGAACAGCTGGCGGATCAGGTTGGGCGTACTGCCGGTCCAGCGCTTGAACGAGCGTCGGAAGTTCGCCGCATCGTTGAAGTTCAGGTACGCCGCCACCTCGTCATTGCTGTAGCCCTTGACCTGGTACAGGTGCAGCGCCACCTGCTTGCGGACCCGGTCCACCTGCTGTTGAAAACCGGTGTCGTGCTTGTGCAGCTTGCGCTTGAGGGTCGCCGGGCTCATGGCGAAGGCCTGCGCGGCCTGTTCCAGGCTCGGCGGCTGGCGCACCTGATCGTGCAGGTACTCGTACAGGCAGTCGAGAAAGCTCGCGGCAAAGCCTAGCTGTTCGATCTGCTCGCGGGCTTGCCGACGTGCGACCTGGCCAGCGGTGGCCGACGCGCCGGGCCAGGCGTCGGTGAGGTAGTGGCGCGGGATGCACATCATGTCCAGCGGACGCTCGAAGCGCGTGGTTTCCCCCAGGTGCACCCAATACTGTTCGACGTAACGCGGCTCGGCGTGGCTGAAACTGCACACCCACGGCAGGCGCTGGCCTCCGAGCCATTGGCTCATGGCAACCAGCGAGGTCATGCTGGCTTCGAGCAGGAATCGCCAGTGCTCGCCGGCGCCGCAGCTGTCCAGCCAATACAGGTAGGCGTGGTGCTCATCCAGCTCCAGTTGCAGGGTGACCAACGGGCTGAGCAGCACCTGTTGCTGGATCAGGATCTCCAGCGCCTGGTGCAAGTTCTGCGCATGGCCCAGGGCGTGGCTGGCCGCGCCGTAATAGCCGGGCAGCAGGCGTTGGCCAAAGAGGAAGCTGCTGTCGTCGGCGTCCAGGAGCTTGCGGCTGTTGCCGATCAGACCGAGGAACTGCTGCGGGCTCAGGCATGCGTGACCGGCCAGAATGTCCTCATGAAACAGCCCGGTGCCGCGCAGCAGGCGATGGCTGTCGATGTCGCGGGACAAGGCCAGGTCGATCAGCGTGGCGGGTTGGTAATGCCCGGGAATGAAGCGGCTGTCGCTTTCATACCAACTGGTTTTGACGGCCATCTCAGGCACTTTTCGCCAGCGGTTGCTTGGCCCTGGCCAGCGCCAGGTTCAGGCGCTTGAGCAAATCCTGGGGCGGTTCGTCCAGGGCCATCACCACCGCCGTGGTCGCCGCCAGTTGCAGGCGCTCGCCCTGCAGGCGGGTCTTGTGGGCCAGGCTGCGCACCGCGTGCTGCAACTCCAGCGCCAGCTCCCGGGCCTGGCGTTCGCCGGTGTTGGGCAGCAGCACCACAAAGCGGTCGCCGGCCAGGCGGCAGAGCAAGTCCTGGCGGCGCAGGTTGAGCAGCAGCAAATGGCTGAGGGCCTGCAACACCGCGTCGCCCTCGGCATGCCCATAGGCCTGGTTGATGGCGGCGAAGTGGTCCAGGTCCAGGGCCAGCAGCGACAGCGGTTGCTGCTGGTCGCGGCTGTCCTGCAGGCTGTCGGCCAACTGGCGCTTGAGGTAATCGGCACCGGCCAGGGGCGTGAGCTTGTCGAACAGCCGATGCTCGCGAAACAGCCGCTCGCGCTTTTCCATCTGCGCACTGATCGCCAGTTGTTCGCGGTGCCAGTGGTAGATGCCGATGGTCAGCAGAATCATGCCCACCGGCATCGGCCCGGACTCCAGCCAGTGGTCCCAGGTGATGCTGGCGGGCAGGCGGATAAATTCGTCGAGGCTGTCGATCCACCAGGAAAAGAAGATGCACGACAGGCCCAGCGCCAGGTAGTTGGTGACGCGTCCGGCGGGGCGGCTTTTCAGCACCAGGGCCAACCACACCAGGGCGAGCAGGGCCGAGCCGCCTTCGCCGACGATGTCCAGCCACACCCATTCGCTGACGCTTTTGAGTTCGCCGCAGGCCAGGTGCAGGATCAGCCCGAGATTGGCCGCGAGTAGCAACAGGGCGAGTTTCCAGCGGTGGGGTTTGAGCACGGAAAACATGGCCGCGAGTCCTTGGGCGAATGAGCGATGGGCGCCAGCACAGCAGATGGATGTGACGGTTGGATGACGGCGGGGGAGGGTCGGATCAGCTCATCTCAAACACACCAACGATCAAAAAAAAGTGGGAGGGGGCTTGCTCCCGATAGCGGAGCATCAGTGAAAAAACGGCTGGCCGATCCATCGCGATCGGGAGCAAGCCCCCTTCCACATCAGATCGGTTGAGGTCATTTCAGCTCATTCCACCCCCGGAACCCGCTCAAACCCCCGGTTTTCGTGGCTTTGCGCCGATCCCTGTCACAGAACCGTCATCCCCCCACCCTAGCGTGCCCTCCCAGTTGCCGGGCCCTTTGCCTGGCGCCAACGGACTCTTGGGGAGGATTTCATGTACAAGCGCACCGGGCTCGTCAGCTTCACGCTTACCGCCTTGGCCCTGGCGATGATCAGCGAGCGGCTCTATGCGGCCGACGCGGCCACCACTGAACATGTCGATGTGGTCGGCCAGGCGGCCGCCATCGACCAGGCACTCAAGGAACAACGCAGTGCCGACAGCATCAAGAGCGTGGTGCATGCCGACGGCGTGGCCCAGTTGCCGGATGAAAACGTCGCCGAAGCGGCGCAGCGCCTGCCGGGTATCAGCGTCGAGCGCGACCAGGGAGAAGGGCGCTTTGTCAGCGTGCGTGGCCTGGGCCCGGACCTCAACAGCGTGACCATCAACGGCACCATGGTGCCCGCCCCGGAAAGCGAACGCCGTGCCGTGGCCCTCGATGTGCTGCCCTCGGAACTGGTGCAGTCGCTGTCGGTGATCAAGACCCTGACCCCGGACATGGACGCCAACTCCCTGGGCGGCACCGTCGATGTGCAGAGCCTGTCGGCGTTCGATCACAAAGGCCTGTTCTACACCGGCAGCACCGAAGCCAGCTATGACAAGAACACCCAGCAGACCAGCCCCAAATTCTCCGGCGCCGCCAGTGACCGTTTCAGCCTCGGCGACGGCATCGATAACTTCGGCGTGGCGGCCGCGCTGAGCTGGCAGAAGCGCGACTTCGGCTCGGATAACGTCGAAACCGGCGGCGCCTGGGACTTCACCGGCGGCGCCAAGCTCAGCGAGTTCGAACAGCGCGACTACGACATCAGCCGCGAGCGCGCCGGCGGCGGCCTGAACTTCGACTACAAGCCCGATGACCTCAGCAGCTACTACCTGCGCACCCTCTACAGCCGCTACACCGACACCGAAACCCGTAACTCCACCAGCCTCGAATTCGCCGATCCCCAGGCCGCTGGCGAGCTGGGCGACGCTGAAGCCAAGCGCAAGCTGAAGAACCGCGAAGAAACCCAGAAAATCCAGTCCTACGTGTTCGGCGGCGAACGCATGCTTGGCCTGTGGACCCTCAGCGGCCAGGCCGGCTACAGCCAGTCCAGCGAAGACAGCCCGGCGCATATCGCCAGCGCCACCTTCGACGGCGGCGATTTCGCCAACAGTGGCTTCTACGACTCGGACAAGCCTCGCCCGATCATCGGCAGCGGCTTCTACGACGCCAGCAACTTCACCCTCGACAAAGTCGACTGGGAAAAACAGAACACCCAGGACACTGAGAAAAACCTGCGCCTGGACCTGGCCCGCGACTACGACCTGAGCGGCTACGCGTCCCAGCTCAAGTTCGGCGGCAAGGTCAGCCGGCGCCACAAAGACAACGACCTGGAAGCCTGGGTCTACAAAGACTTCGACACCCTGGGCTTTACCGCCGACCAACTCAACCTCACCCAGTTCCAGAAAGGCAGCGTCGATTACCGTCTCGGCAACTACGGCCCGGGCATCAGCGCCAGCAGCATCAAGCAATTGATCGGCAGCCTCAACGCGGCGGATTTCTATGACGAGACCGAATCGCGGGTCAACGACTTCACCATTCGCGAAGACATCAACGCCGGCTACCTGATGAACACCGTCGATATCGACGACTGGCGCTTTATCGCCGGCCTGCGCTACGAGGGCACCGAGTTCGAAGCCAAGGGCACCGGCGCCACCGATGGCGTGTTCACCCCCACCGAGACCAAGCGCCGCTATCACCACTGGCTGCCGGGCCTGCATGCACGCTACAAGATCGACAAGAACACCCAGGTGCGCGCGGCCTGGACCAAATCCGTGGTGCGCCCGACCTTCGGCCAACTGGCGCCGGGGTTTGTCATCGACGATGACGAAGCCACCTTCGGCAACCCGGACCTCAAGCCTCTGGAGTCGAGCAACCTGGACCTGGGCATCGAACACTTCATGGGCCGCGCCGGGACCGTGTCGGCGTTTGTGTTCTACAAGGACATCAAGAATTTCGTCTACAACACTGACCTGGCCGGCACCGGCGCCTGGACCAACTTCGCCGAAGCCCACACCTACGCCAATGGCGACAGCGCCAAGCTCTACGGCCTGGAACTGGCCTACTCACAGAAATTCGACTGGCTGCCCGCACCCTGGAACGGCTTGCTGATTGGTGCCAACTCCACCTTCAGCCGCTCCAGCGCGGACATCGAAGGCTTCGACAGCACCAGCGGTCGCAACCGCAAACGCAACATCAGCCTGCCAAACCAGTCGGACACCGTCGGCAACCTGATGCTCGGCTGGGAAAACGACAAGCTCAGCCTGCGCCTGTCGGCCAACTACAAGTCGGCCTACCTCTACGAACTGGCCTCGATCAACGACAAGGCCCACGACCTGCACGTCGATGCGCAGACCTTCGTCGACTTCAGCGCGCGCTACTCACTGACCAAGAACCTGCAAGTGAGCTTCGAGGCGCAGAACCTCACCGACGAGTCGTACTTCGTCTACACCGGCAACCGCAGCTACAACGGCCAGTACGAAGAGTACGGCCCCACCTACAAAGTCGGCCTGACCTTCACCCATTTTTGAATTCAACACATGCCAAATGTGGGAGGGAGCAAGTCGAGTCGTCGCGCCGCCCCTCCCACATTGGATTTCTATTGCTTCCGAAGGATTTGTTTGTTCATGAGAATTTCCAAGCTGTATCTGCTGATCGCCCTGGTCACCAGCGGCAATACGTTCGCCGCCGACCTGGCGCTGACCCCGTGGGCACCCAGCCTGAAGGCCGAAGCCGTGGCCTTCCTGCCCAACGCCACCGAGCGCGTGGCCGCCAGCACCCGCGACGGCCTGCAACTGCTCGACAGCAAGGGCGCCGAGCTGGCGCGTTTCAAGGGTAACTTCAGCAGCCTCGACACCCGCGCCACAGGTACCCAGGTGCTGGTCGCCAGCCTCGATAACCATCGCCAGCAGGCCGTGTTGATCAACCTCGATGCCGCCGCCAGGACCTTTGGTAAACCGCTGTACCTGCCGACCCGCGACTTCCCGGTGAACGGTCTGTGCCTGTACCGCGATGGGGCGGCCAAACTGTTTGTGTTTCTGGTGGGCGAGGAGGGCAAGGGCGAGCAGTGGTTGGTGGGCAACGGCTCGACGCTGCTCACCGAACCCCAGCGCGTACGTGGTTTGCCGCTGCCGCCGTCGGCGCAGTTCTGCCAGGTGGACGAGGCCACCCAGCAGTTGCTGGTGAATGAAGAGAATGTCGGCTGGTGGGCCTACCCGGCGCACCCGGAGGCCGAGGCGAAACGCACGCCGGTGGCGCTGTTCGACGATCCCAAGCGCCAGGCCGGGGCCATGGCGTTGATGCCGGGGGGCATGGTCGCGCTGGACCCGAAGACCGCGCAACTGCACCTGTTCCAGCACACCGGCGAGCGTTGGCGGGAGCAGTCGAGCCTGACCCTGCCGGGCGTGAAGGAGGCGGAGCAACTGAGCCTCAACGGTCAACAGTTGCTGGTACGCGACGATGACAGCGGCACGTTCTACCAGGGCACGCTCGGTTGGCAGGCCAAACCGGTGGCGGCCGAAGCGGTGCTGCCGGAAGTCGCTGCACTGCGCCAGAGCGATCCGGTCGGGCGCCAGGGCGATGCGGCGGATGACCCGGCGATCTGGATTCACCCCGAGCAACCGGCCAAAAGCCGCGTGCTCGGCACCAACAAGAAACAGGGCCTGTTGGCCTATGACCTCGACGGCAAGCTGCTGCAGGAATTGGCGGTGGGGCGCCTGAACAACGTCGACGTACGCCCTGGCTTCAAGCTCGGCCAGCGCACCGTCGACCTGGCCGTGGCGAGCAATCGCGATCACAACAGCCTGAGCCTGTTCAGCATCGACCGCCAGAGCGGCGAACTGCGCGAAGCCGGTGAAGTGCCGACGCCCCTCAAGGAAATCTATGGCATCTGCCTGTTCCAGCCCGCCAGCGGCGAGCTCTACGCCATCGCCAATGGCAAGGACGGCACCTTCCTGCAATACCGCCTCAGTGCGCCGGATGGCCGTGTGCAGGGCGAGCTGGTGCGCCAGTTCAAGGTCGACAGCCAGCCCGAAGGCTGCGTGGCCGACGACCAGCGCCAGCGCCTGTTCATCGGCGAGGAAGACGTCGGCGTGTGGGCGGTGGATGCCCGCGCCGACCAACCGGCGACGCTGACCAGCGTGATCAAGGTCGGCCCGCAATTGCATGCGGATGTCGAGGGCCTGGCGTTGTACCAGAGCGATAAACATGACTACCTGGTGATCTCCAGCCAAGGCAATGACAGCTACCTGGTGGTGGATGCCGAACCGCCGTTTGCCGTGCACGGCGGCTTTCGCGTCGGCTTGAACGCCGCTGCAGGCATCGACGGCGCCTCGGAAACCGATGGCCTGGAAGTCACCGCCATCAACCTCGGCGGGCCATGGAGCCAAGGCATGCTGGTGGTGCAGGACGGGCGCAAGCGCATGCCCGAGCAGACCCAGAACTTCAAGTTCGTGCCCTGGGCCGAGGTCACCCGCGCATTGAAATTGCCGTGAACCGTCATCAACCGGTCATCACTTTTTAATCGAATGGGAGATTCACCATGCACGCGACGATGGAACATATGACGATCTGGGGTTTGATCAGCGACGCCAGCCTGTTGGTCAAGGCGGTAATGGTCACGTTGCTGCTGGCGTCCTTGCTCAGTTGGTATCTGATCATCCAGCGCGGCAGCGTGTTGCGGCGCCTGGAACGGCAGATGAACGATTTTGTGCCGCGCTTTCGCGCGACGCCGGATGTGCAGGCGCTGTACCGCGACGCCGTGCAGGCGGGCGAGGGCGGCATTGCGCCGATCTTTATCGCCGGGGTCCAGGAATACCAGCACCTGCACAGCCATGATCCGGCGGTGCTCGAAGGTGTGGAGCGCGCCCTGCAAGTGGCGATCACCGAGCAGGAAGTCGAGCTGGAAAAGGGCTTGCAATTTCTCGCGACCGTGGGGTCGGTGAGCCCCTACATCGGCCTGTTCGGTACGGTGTGGGGCATCATGAATTCGTTCCTCGGCCTGTCCCAGGTGCAGCAGGCCACGCTGTCCACGGTGGCGCCGGGCATTGCCGAAGCGCTGATCGCCACGGCCATCGGCCTGTTCGCTGCGATTCCGGCGGTGATTGCCTATAACCGCTTCGCGTCGCGCAGCCAGACCTTGCTCACTCGCTACTATGCCTTTGGCAACGAACTGCAAGTACGCCTGCACCGCACCCTGCGCGGTACGCCGATCAACCTGGCTGCCGCCGCCTGAACAGGAGCACTCCGATGTTAGTGAGGCCGCAACGCAAGCACGGGCCCAAGGCCGAAATGAACGTGGTGCCCTATATCGACGTGATGCTGGTGCTGCTGGTGATCTTCATGGTCACCGCGCCGATGCTGACCCAGGGCGTGAAGGTCGAACTGCCCAAGGTCGCCGCCGAAGCGCTGGCCACCGATACCCGCCAGCAGATTCTCACGTTGTCGGTGAAGGCCGACGGCGGCTACTTCTGGAACCTCGGCGCCGAACTCGATACCCAGCACCAGACCGACAGCGCCGTGACCCTGGAGGAAATGGGCGCCAAGGTCATGCAGGTGGTGGCGGCGCGCAGCGACACCCAGGTGTATATCCGCGCCGACGACAGCGCCGGTTATGGCCGTGTGGTGGCGGCCATGGCGGTGCTGCAGAAAGGCGGTGTCAGCAACCTGGGGCTGGTGACCGAGGCCCCGCAATGACGGCGATGAGCATGCACAATCCGATGCTGGCGATGGCGCCCCGGCAGACGTCCAGGGTGTGGAGAAACAGCCTCGCCGCCAGCCTGGCGGTGGCCCTGCACGTGGGCGTGGGGGCGCTGCTGATGCTGGGCTGGTCGACGGAAACACCGCCGGTGGAGGCGCCGCGGGTGATGCATACCCAACTGGTGATGTTGCCGGCGGCACCGCTACTCGCACCGGTTCCTGAACCGGTAGCGGTTACGCCGCCAGCGCCGGAGCCTGTGGCGGTGCCGGCATCGCTGAAACCCACGGTGGACCCGCAGGTCCAGGCGCAGAAACTGGAGAAAGCCGCCCTGGCGCGCAAGCGGGTCGAAGAGCAGAAGGTCGAACAGCAACAACAGCGCCTGGCCACCGAACAGCGCAACCGCGAGCTGGAGCAACAACGGCTGAACCAGGAACGCCTGGCCGCCGCCACGGCTCGCGCCGCCGCACCCGCACCCGCGCCGGCCTTCGACAGCCGCCAATACCAACCCTTGAGCAAGGAAGCCCCGGACTACCCCGAGCGCGCCCTGGACAAGCAGATCGAAGGCGACTGCTCGGTCGAATACACCGTCAACACCCAGGGCCGCGTGGAAAACCCCAAGGTGCTGGAGGGCTGTCATCCGTTGTTTATCCGGCCGTCACTGGCGGCGGCGACTACCTTCCGCTACCAGCCAAGGATCGTCGAGGGCAAGGCGGTCGCGGTGCCGGCGGTGCGCAACACCTTCCACTACCGCATCAAATGAGATGTGCCAGCCTACACCGGGCCCATGTGGGGGCTTGCTCCCGATCGCGTCAACGCCATGTACCGGCCTGAAAAATCGCCGGTTGGCCCTGGCGCGCGCGCGATGTTCAGCGGGCCCTTCACCGAGAAAAACTCGCCTTTGTGGTTCAGCGCATCTCGCGCGCCACCCCCAACAAACCCACAGGATCAGGTGCGAAAGCGTCCCACCAGCCCGCTCAGTTCGGCCGCCAGCCGCGACAGGGCATGGCTGGCGGCGTTGGTCTGCAAGGCGCCCGCCGCGGATTGCGCCGACAGGTCGCGGATCGCCACCAGGTTGCTGTCCACCTCACGGGCGACCTGGGCCTGCTCTTCGGCGGCACTGGCAATCACCAGGTTGCGCTCATTGATCTGGCCGATGGCCGCGAAGATATCTTCCAGCACGACGCCTGACGCCTGGGTGATCTCCAGGGTGTTGCGCGCCCGCGCCGTGCTGCTGCGCATCGAGTCCACCGCCTGTTCGGCCGTGCTCTGCACGCTCGCAATCATCTGTTCGATCTCGCGGGTCGATTGCTGGGTGCGGTAGGCGAGGGTGCGCACCTCGTCGGCCACCACCGCGAACCCGCGTCCGGCTTCACCCGCGCGGGCGGCTTCGATGGCTGCGTTGAGGGCCAGCAGGTTGGTCTGCTCCGAGACGGCGCGGATCACGTCCAGCACCTTGCCGATGTTGCGCACCTCATCGGCGAGGTGCTGGATCTGTTCGGCGCTGCCTTGAATCTCGGCGGTCATCGATTGCGTACCGTCGATGTTCTCGCGCACCTGCTGGCGGCTTTTTTCCGACAGCGTATTGGAGGCGGTGGCCGCCTGTGAGGTCGACACCGCGTTGCGCGCCACCTCTTCGACCGCACTGGTCATCTGGTTGACGGCGGTCGCGGCCTGTTCCAGTTGCATGTCCTGCTGCTGCAAGCCACGGTTGCTTTCTTCGGTCACGGCATTGAGTTCTTCGGCGGCCGAGGCCAACTGCGTGGCTGAGTCGCCGATCTGGATCAGCGTTTCGCGCTGGCTCGCTTGCATGCGTTGGAGTTCAACGAACAACTCGCCGATTTCATTGCGGCCGGGCGCGACGACCTCATGGGTCAAGTCGCCGCCGGCAATGCGCTTGAAGTGCTCGCCGGCCACGCGCAAGGGCCGCAGGACGGCGCCCGAGATGAAGAGCCAGCAGGCGACGGCGAGCGCCAGGGTCAGCAGGATCAAGGCGATGGCCAGGGTTTGCGCAGCCTGTAGCCGCGCCGCCGCCTGCGTGTTGATCGCCTGGGTCCGCGCATCCAGTGCGCCGACCAGTTTGACGCGAATTTCCTGAAGCTTGGTCATGCCGTTGCCTGCGGCGATATTCACGTGAAAATACGCATCGGCGGAGCGCGCACGCGTGGCGGCGCGCTGGCCGACGACGGCCGCGCCGTATTCGGCGAACGCCTGCTTGAGATCGTCGGCGAGGGCCATTAACTGCGGGTCACGCAAGTCGGTGGTCGAGGCATTGACCTTGGCGATGGCTTCACTCCAGATCGCCTCGCTGCGCACCAGCCGGGCTTCAGCGTCATCGGCACGTCCGCCGACTGTTTCGATAAACGCCGAGGACACGTTGGCGCTGGTACGGATTGCCAGCAGCAACGCGTTGTTGATGCCGTCGATTTGTCGCGCGGTGCGCCCCAACTCGTCGATCTGGTCGTGACTGAGCACCGCCGACCGCCAACCGTTGAGGGTCGAAAACAGCAGCGCAACGACGAACAGCAGCAGCACCCCGATCATGCCGGTGCGAACTTTCAGATGGGCGAACATGGACGTACTCCGTGGACCACAGGATTAACAATGTTCGAACTATCCGCATTCACTTCCGGAACTTGAATGGCCGAAGTGGAAACCCGTTCGATTATCGAACCCAGAGTTCAACGGTGTGGGTACACGCGCTGATTGGGCGCCGCGACGCAGTCATTTCAGATCACATAGAAACCGTGGGTGCCGTCGCGGGCCAGTTGCTCGACCAGGCCGAATTCCCAATCCAGTTAGGCCTGCATGGCTTCCTTGGGGTTGTCGGTGCCTTCGTATGGGCGGCTGGCACGTTGGCCGGGGCCTCGGTCAATTGCGCGCGCAGGACCCACCAGGCGCCGGGGATATGGCGTTTGACATAGTTGGCGCTGGCGGTGAAATCCGGCACCACGGTGTCGCCATGGGCCAGCCACTCGGCGAGGGTGTGTGCGGCAATCAAACACCGGGCGGGCTATCCAGCCAACTGTCCTGCAACTATGCTTCGCACACATCTTAATGACTGTTCTCTATGTGCGGCCCAAATGAAAATTGACGATATCGATGCCTTTGTCGAAGTGATTCGTTGCCAGTCCATCAGCCATGCCGCCGAGTCGTTGCACCTGACCCAGCCAGCCATTACCCGTCGCGTGCAGAACTTCGAGCAGGCGCTGGGGGTGGCGCTGTTCGACCGCAATACCAAACCCCTCAAACCTACGCTGATCGGCACCCGCGTCTATGAGCAGTGCCGGCTGATCCTGCGTGAAATGGACGCCCTGCGCGAACTGGTGGCCACCGACGCCCCGCCCACCGGCGTGTTGCGCCTGGGCGTGCCGCAGACCATCGGCGACGTGGTGCTGCTCGATGCGCTCAAGCACCTGCGCAGCGAATACCCCGACCTGCGCGCCCAGGTCGCCACCGGCTGGGGCAGCCAACTGGTGGGCAAGATCGAACGCGGCGAGCTGGACGCGGCGGCGGCGCTGTTTCCGGCGGGCAAAATCTTCCCGGACAACGTCATCGGCGAATCCATCGGCAAGATGGAACTGGTGGTGGTCTGCGCCAAGGCCCAGTTGCCGAAGAAGCCGTGCAAGCTGGCCGATATCTACCCGCACGGCTGGATCCTGAACCCGGACGGCTGCGGCTTTCGCGCAGGTTTGCAGCGCACGCTATCGGATCAGGGCCTGGCCTTGCGGGTCAACCTGGAAACCTTCGGCACCGAGCTGCAACTGGGCCTGGTGGCGGACGGCCTGGGCCTGGGCCTGGTACCGCGACCCTTGCTCGAACGCAGCGCCCATCGTGAGCAACTGGCGGTGATGCCGCTCAAGGACTTCAAGCCGGTGATGGATTTATGGCTGATCTACCCGCACTTCCTCGGCAACCTGCAAGGGCCGGTGGATGCGTTCGGCCAATGGGTGGCGGCGGCCCTGGACAAAATCCGCAACGCGGCCTGACCCAGCGCCCTGTAAAATGCCGATTGGTTCCAATCTGATTATTAAAAAAATGAATGATTATTTTATTAATTGATTAGAAATGGGCATTTTATAGCTGGAGGCAGGTCAAGCCTGACCTTTTATAACGTTGTAATTACCCAAGGCCTACGGTCTGATGGGCGCCGAAACGGACACGTCAACGGTTGGGGAATGATGCGCGCAGAACTTGCACAGTATGGCGGGATTACCGTGATGATTCCGGCCGCTATCATCATTGCCGTCTGGTTGAGATATTCCAATCCCTGGGCACTTCGGGCCTGGGTTGTAACGGTCGGTCTAACTTATTCGATTGTTGCGTTGAGTAAGTTGTTGTTCAAAGGCTGGGGCTTGGCGTTTCAACATATGGACATCGCGGTACTCAGTGGCCATGCGATGAATACCTGCTTGATGCTCACCGTGGGATTGAGTCTGGTGGCGCGCCAATTCAATCCGGCCTGGCGCTGGCCGGCGGCGCTGGCGGGCGCAGCACTCGGTGGCGTGTTCAGCGCCTATTGCGTCGCGCCTTATATCCACCCGCTCAATGAGGCCCTGGCCGGTGCAGCCCTGGGGACGGTCGCGGCCCTCGGTTTTCTGTGGCGGATCGACCCCGCCGAGGTCAAGGTTTCCCCTGCGTTCATCGGCGCCGGCCTGGTTGCGCTGCTGGCCTGTTGCCTCGTGCCCAAGTTCAACGCCGAGAGGCTGCTCGACCGCATCGCGGTGAGCCTTTCAGGTGCAGAACTGGCCCATCAGGAGCCTTTTTGGCGGCTGGGCGCGGCACGCAGAAAGACCGAGTGAACACCCGATCCAGAGGCAGCGTTCTCACCGCCTGGCGCGTCGCACATACCCCAACCGACTCATGGCCGCTCCTCGGTGCCGGAGATATTCGCCAGCAGTTCAGCGGTCTTGACCTGCATGAACTGGCTGTCACCGCGACTCTCCACACACAGGCATACCGACAGCGCATCGCTGACCTGCAACTTGAAGCGCCAATCGGCGAAGACCATGGACAGGCCGGAGCAGGACTCGTCGCTGTCCAGGGAGTTGTCGGCATATAACACGTGCATGCGCTCGACGACGCGCGTCGAGTTATTCACCTCGATGTGAATATTTCCCGAAGAAGGAAATAGGCCAATACGCTCTACCAATAACTTTGAAGTATTCATGGCCGTGCCTTAGTTGTTGCATTCGGTTGGCACTTTATTATGCGAGGGTGAAAAAGTAATGGAATGTTATTTTTAGTCGGTTAATGCCGTATTTGTTATTTTTTGTCTTGCGCGATAGATGGTCGATGTTTATCGGCTGTGGTCATAATTGCTCGGTCATTAGTTGCCAGTTATTAAATAAGGTCGTCCCTTTTGCCGAAGAATAAGTGTGCGGTGCGTGGGAGGTTACCTTGTTCAAAAAGATATTGATTGTGTGCATCGGCAATGTCTGTCGCAGCCCCACTGCGCAACAGGTGCTGGGCGCCGCGCTGGCGCCGTCGGCGATCCAGGTGAGTTCGGCGGGCCTGGCGGCCTTGCGTGACCATCCGCTGGAGCCGACGGCCGAGCAGGTGCTGCTGGAGCGCGGGTATGTGCCGTCGGCACACAAAGCGCGGCAACTCAGCGCCGAGGCGGTGAGCGAGGCCGACCTGATCCTGGTAATGGAACAGCACCATATCGACGGTGTGCTCAAGCTTGCCCCCGAGGCGCGCGGCAAGGTGTTCCTGTTGGGTAAGTGGCAGCACGACCGCGAGATCACCGACCCCTATCGCCAGGGCAAACCCGCCTTCGTGCAGGCCTATGTCTTGATCGAACAGGCTGCGCAGGCCTGGGCACAGCGCTTGGCGCGCTGAGGCTCTCTTTTTTAATGATTGCAAGGACGAAGACGCGATTTATGTATTCACCCCAGAACGCTTCCTCTGACAACGCCCACCGTGACGAGATCGACGTGCTCGCCATGCTCGGTACTCTGATCGATCATAAATGGCTGATCGCAGGGATAACCGGTACCTGCATGCTGCTCGGCGCGACCTACGCGATCCTGGCGGCGCCGGTGTTCCAGGCGAACGCGTTGATCCAAGTGGAGCCGAAGAAGAACGACATGCTCGGCTTCTCGGACGTCAGCAGCCTGCTGGGCAAAGAATCGCCGGCGGTGACCGAGATTGAGTTGATCAAATCGCGCACCATCATCGGCAAGACCGTTGATACCCTGGCGTTGGATATCGTCATCACGCCCCAGCATTTCCCCTTGGTCGGTGGCTTTCTTGCCCGGCGTTATGTGCCTGAAATGCCGGGTGATGTCGCGCCGCCGCTACTGGGGTTCAGCCGTTACTCGGCGGGAGGTGAGCGTCTGGCGCTGAGCACGTTGAACCTGCCCGCCGCACTGCTCGGCACCACCCTGGTGCTGATCGCCGGCGAAGACCAGGCCTATACGTTATTGGATGAAGATGGTCGACAGATCGCCGCCGGCCGCGTCGGCGAACCGTTTTCCGCCGAAGGCGTCGAGGTGTTCGTCACAGAGCTGCGGGCCAACCCGGGCGCGCGTTTCAAGATTGTGCGCAAGCCGCGCCTGGATACGGTGGCGGACTACCAGGACCTGCTCACGGTGGTCGAACGCGGTAAGGAATCGGGGATCATCAGCCTGTCCCTGGAGAGCACTCGTCCGGCCCTGGCGGTGCGCACTCTCAATGAAATTTCCAAACTGTATGTGAAGCAGAACGTCGACCGCACGTCGGCCGAGGCCGCTCAGAGCCTGTCATTCCTCAACGATCAGTTGCCTCAGGTACGACGCGATCTGGAGAAAGCCGAAAACGCCCTTAACCGCTTCCAGACCCGCAGCAAATCCATTGATATCAGCCTGGAAGCCAAGGCTGTACTCGACCAAGTGGTAGCCCTGGACACCGGTATCTCCGAACTCAAGCTGCAACAGGCCGAGATGGACCGCAAGTTCACTCGCCAACACCCGGCGTACCGGGCATTGCTGGCCAAGCTCGATGAACTCAACGCCAAGCAGGCGCAAATGACCAAGCGGGTCGAAGGCTTGCCCAGCACCCAGCAGGAATTGCTCAGCCTGACCCGCGACGTACAGGTAGGCACCGAGATCTACACCCAACTGCTCAACCGCTCCCAGGAACTCGATGTGATGCGCGCCGGCACCGTGGGCAACGTGCGCCTGATCGACAACGCCGACGTCAACCTCAGCAAACCGGTAGCGCCGCGCAAGGCCATTGTGGTGCTGTTGGCGATGCTGCTCGGCGGAATGCTCTCGGTCGGCCTGGTACTGGTGCGCAGCTTGCTCAATCGTGGCCTGGAAAGCCCGGATGAGATCGAGAAGCTCGGCCTGCCAGTGTACGCATCGATTCCCTTCAGTCAGTTGCAAAAAGCCGAGGAAACCAACGCTGCGAAAAACCGTTCGACAGTGCCCTCATTGCTGGCCATCAACCATCCCCATGACCTGGTGATGGAGGCCATGCGCAGCCTGCGCACCAGCCTGCACTTCGCGATGCTCGAGGCGAAGAACAACCGCCTGATGATCACCGGTCCAAGTCCTGAGGTGGGCAAGACGTTTGTCTCGGCCAACCTGGCGGCGATCGTCGCGCAGTCAGGTCAGCGCGTGCTGCTGATCGATGCAGACATGCGCAAGGGCTACCTGCACAAAATGCTCGGCAAAGCCGTGGAGACCGGGTTGTCCGACCTGCTGGCCAAGCGCTGCGATTTGCAGGAAGCGATTCACCCGACGGCGGTCGAGCGCTTCGATTTCATCGGCCGTGGGGAGATCCCGCCCAACCCGTCGGAACTGCTGATGCACCCCAACTTCTCGGCGTTGCTCGACGAAGTCAGCGAGCGCTACGACCTGGTGATCATCGACACGCCGCCGCTGCTGGCGGTGACGGACGCGGCGATCGTCGGGCGCCAGGCGGGTACCAGCCTGATGGTCACGCGGTTCGGTGTGAATTCGGCGAAGGAAATCGAGCTGACCCTGCGCCGCTTTCATCAGAACGGTATCGAACTCAAGGGCGCGATCTTCAATGGCGTGGAAAAACGCCGTTCCGCCAGCTATGGCTATGGCGACTACGGCTATTACAGCTACGCCTATAAATCCGACAAGGCCTGATGCCCCATGGACAAGGTGCTTGAAATGCCTCGTTCGTTGGCGCGTCGTTTTCGCCTCAACGTGCTCAGCTACGGTTACACCCAACTGGTGACGCTGGCGGCGCAACTGGTGCTGGTGCCGTTCTTTTTGCATGCCTGGGGCACGGGGCGCTATGCCGACTGGCTGGTGCTCACCGGGATCCCGTCGATGCTCAGCCTGCTCGACCTGGGCGTTGCCCAGGCATCGGCCACCAGTGCCACCTTGCGCGCCAGCCAGGGCGATGTGCCCGGTGCGCGACGCAGCGTGCAGACTGCATTGGCCTTTACCCTGGCGGTGGTCGTGTTGGTGCTGGTGTTCGCCTTGACCCTGGGCCAGTGGCTCGACTGGGTGGCACTGCTCAAGTTAAAGACCCTGACATCCGAGCAGGCCAGTCTGGTGGTGCTGTTCATGTCCGGTTACCTGTGCACCCGGTTGCTGGGTGGGCCGATCGACGCGTGGTTTCGCACCATCGACAGGACCGTCGGCGGGGTCTTTATCATGGCCAACCGCAGGACCCTGGATATTCTGCTGTCCATCGGCGTGCTGCTGCTTGGCGGTTCGGAACTGCAATTGGCCCAGGGCATGTTTTTCAGCCAGATGCTGTTTCTGGTACTGGTGACCTTGTTTGTGCGGCGTATTTCACCGTGGCCGCTGCTAGGGCTGGCGTCGGCGTCCTGGGCCGAGTTTCGCGGTATCTGGAAGCCGGCGGTGGGCAGCGCGGCGATTCCGCTGGCGCAAGCGATCACCCTGCAGGGCGGCCTGCAAGTGCTCAACCAGATCGCCGGCCCGGCGGTGGTGGTCGGCTACACCATGGCCCGTACGCTGATGCGCCTGATCATCCAGTTGGGCATCACCTGCAGCAACGCGCTCACGCCCGAGATTTCACGGCTGGCCGGGCGCGGCGAGTTCGAGCAGGCGCGACGCTTCACCCAGCGCGCCAGCTCCCTGGTGCTGGGCCTGTGCGTGTTGGTGTATGCCGCCGGGATCTGGGCCGGGCCGCAGATCATCCTGTTGTGGAGCCATGGGCTGGTGCAGGTCGATCGCCTGTCGCTGGCACTGATCGGCTCCCATACGATCTTGAACGTGGCCTGGTTCATCCTCGCGGCGATGCTGATTTCCACCAATCGTCACACCCGCACCTCGGTGATCTACGCGTTGAGCAGTGTGGCGGCCTTGCTGCTGTGGCTGGCGTGCAAGGAGCGCATTGATCCGCTGTTGGGCGCGTCGCTGTTGCTGTCACTGCCGGAGTTGGTGGTGTTGGTGTACCTGCGGGTGATTCGCGTCGGCGAGGTGGGCCCATGATGCTGTCCCAGGCGCGCCTTACCCTCTACTTGCCGCTGATGTTTTTCGCCTTGCCCATGGCGCTGAGCAACAACTTGTCGCAGCCATTGGCGTTGCTGCTGTTGATGCCGTTCGTGGTGTATGCGGCGCGCGGCTTCACCCGAGCGTCGGCGTTGCTGGCTCTGGTGGTGGTGTCCAGCGTATTGCAGGTGCTGGTATCCAGCGGCGCGAAAATCTCGCTGTACCAGTTTCTGCGTTCGGGCATTCCGTTTTTGTATTTTGTGCTGCTGCTGGCCGGGTACAGCTATGTGTCGGCCAATGTGGAAAAAATCGCCCGGGCCCATAGCTTCAACTATCGGCGCATCATCGAGCGGGCCATCTACATCTTCGCCCTCGGCCAGTTGCTGCAGGTCAGCCTGTACGGGGTGGGGATCGACCTGACCAACGCGGCGTCCAAGTCCAGCGACGAAGTGGGACGGATCATGCTGTTTCCCACCAGTTCGGCGGTGCTGCTGTTTTTCTATGCCTGTTGCCAACGCAAGATCGGCCTGATGCTGATCCTGGCGGTCACGCTGCTCGCGGCGGGCTCCAAGACCATCCTTGCGGCAATGGCGGTGATGATCCTGTTGTCGGCCATTACCCAACGCAAGCTCAAGTCCCTCGCGGTGCTGGTGGTGGCCATCGGCGCCTTGGGCACGCTGACGTTCTATGCCAGCCCCCTGGCGGTCTCGCGCTTTGCCACTTACCTGTTCGAGGAGAAGGGTGAGGACGTGACCCGTGCCTTCGAGATCGCTCATGCCAAGGAGTCGTTTCTCGATAACCCGGCCACGGTGTTTCTCGGCAATGGCCTGGCCAAGCAATTGACCCCCGGCGTGCCGACCAATGACGAGCGCTGGTTCGAGAATTCCAAGTTCGATATCGAGAACGGCTACTGGGGCGTGACGGCCAAGCTGGGGGTGGTCGGCGTGGCGCTGTTTGGCCTGCTGTTCAGCACCTTGCCACGCAACCCGGTGTCGCTGGCGGTGGTGGCGATTTTGCTGATCTTCTCGTTCAAGACCAGCTACCAGTTCTTCACCACCTTCGATGGCAGCTATTTGCTGGTGTGGTCGGTGTTTATCGGCCTGCTCAACAAGACAGCGCCCGCACGCCAGACCGTTTCCCCAAATTACTTATTAAAACAGGCTGGATCATGAGCGCATCGGCACGCCCCGTCAGGGCCGGGATACTGACCTACCATTTCAGCGAGAACTTCGGCGCGGTGCTGCAAGCCTATGCCTTGCAGCGCTGGCTGCAGCAGCAAGGCTTGCAGGTGAGCCTGATCAATTACCACCCGGCCTACGTCGAGGACGGCAGTGAGATTCGGCAATTGTTCAACCCGCGCCAGCTCAAGGCCAATCTCAAGGCGCTGTACCTCAAGGCCCTGACGTTGAAAACCCGGGTGCTGGGGCCGAATGCCCAGTCGCGGCAGTTCCAGGCGTTCAAGGCGCGGTTCCTGAATATCCAGGAACCGCGGTACGCCCACGCCGACCAGCTCAACCAGGCCGTCGCCGGCCAGCAGTTGCTGGTGGCGGGCAGTGACCAGATCTGGAACCCCTCGGGCCAGACCGGGCTGGACCCGGCGTACTTCCTGGCTTTCGATTGCGACAAGGCGACTCGACGCATCTCCTATGCCGCCAGTTTCGGCAAGGAATACCTGGAGCCCGAATACCACGCCGAAGCCGAAGGCCTGCTCAAGCAGCTGTCGGCGATCAGTGTGCGCGAAGAGAGCGGGGTGGCCATCGTGCAGCAGGTCGCGGGGCTCGCCGCCCAGTGCGTGCCTGATCCGACGCTGTTGCACCGCGACTATTCGGCGCTGCTCGCCACGGCCACCCAGACCCGCACCGGCCATGTGTTCTGCTACGCGTTGCGCACCGCTGTGGGGGTGCGCGATGTGGCTCAGGCGCTGTCGCGGCACGTGGCCGGGCCGATTGTCTCGCCGTACAACGCGCACCGACGCTGGCGGCAGATCGGCGAGACCGTGCAGGTCGGGCCCCAGGACTGGCTCAAGCTGCTCAAGGAGAGCGCCTACGTGGTAACCAACTCTTTCCATGCCACGGTGTTCGCGATCATTTTCGAAAAGCCGTTTATCTCTGTGGGCCTGCCGGGCAACAAAGCGTCGCTGAACGCTCGGGTGCGCAACCTGCTGGAGAAGCTGGAACTGTCGCAACGCTTCCTGCCGGCGGATGACGCCGACCAGGTGCAGAGGCTGATCGCAGCGCCCATCGACTGGGTGGCGGTCCGGGCCCGGCGTCAGGCGCTGCAGCAGGTGGGCGAACGCTATCTGTTGGAACAACTGGCAGCGCTGCGACCATGAACGACTTCGCACAACTTAAATATGTCGACACCTTGCCCCGCCGCGACAAGGCGCGACGCCTGTTATGGGGCATCGTCTACCAACTGCTGTTTCGTCCCACGCCACGCTGGATGTTGCATGGCTGGCGGCGTGGGCTGCTGCGTTGCTTTGGCGCCAAGGTCGGCGTGGGCTGTCGGATTGCGCCCACATGCAGTATCTGGGCGCCGTGGAACCTGGAAATCGGCGACTACACCGCTATCGCCGATGGGGTGGATGTGTACGCCATGGCCAAGATCACCCTGGGCTCCAAAGTCGCCATCAGCCAACGCAGCTTCCTGTGCACCGGCACCCACGACACCCGCAGTCTGCTGCGGCCCCTGGTGACCCGCGAGATCGTAATCAAGGACCACGTGTGGGTGGCCGCCGAGGCGTTTATCCATCCCGGGTGCTTGCTGGAGGAGGGCTGTGTGGTCGGGGCGCGTTCGGTGGTCACATCGAACCTGCCGGCCTGGACGATTTGCATCGGTGCGCCGTGCCGCCCCCTCAAACCAAGAGACATCGCACTATGAAACAGGTGAAACGCATGATGGATAAAGCATGGAAGTTGATGTTGTTCGTCAGCGAGTTCTTTCGCGACATGCTCACGTTTATTCGCCACAACGGCTACTCGCCGTTCGAAAGCCGCAACAAGAAGCTGTTCTACAAAATCATCATCGAAACCCACACGGTGGAGAAAGGCCTGTCCCTCAAGGAACCCAAGCCGCTGTTCGGCAAGGACAAGATCAACAGCATCATCCACATGCTCAACGAGTACGACCGCACCTATTCCGCGCTGCCGGTGGAGATGGCTCTCGGTGCCTTCCAAGGCTACCTCGATCTGCATCGCACCTTGGGCATCAGCGACGATTTTGTGTATTACCTGGAAGCTTATGTGGAGCACCTCAAGCGTGATGGCACCGCCGCCAGCGGGGGTATCAAACAGGCCACGCCGTGGTCGGGCAATGCCGGGCTGGACGCCAAGGCGTTCCTGCAATCGCGCTCTAGCTGCCGCATGTTCCAGGCCGGCAAGATCGACAGTGGCTTGCTGACGTCACTGGTGGAGCTGGCGCAATCATCACCCTCGCAATGCAATCGTCAGTCGTCGCGGGTGCATGTGTACCAGGACCGCGCGGTGATCGCGCAACTGCTGGAACTGCAA
Source organism: Pseudomonas sp. MPB23 (assembly GCF_046605395.1). Taxonomy (NCBI): domain Bacteria; kingdom Pseudomonadati; phylum Pseudomonadota; class Gammaproteobacteria; order Pseudomonadales; family Pseudomonadaceae; genus Pseudomonas; species Pseudomonas sp. MPB23. Next base: position 3,576,881 of record NZ_CP176771.1, read on the forward strand.
GGCGGCTCGCGCGGGTTTGCCCAGTCGGTGGACAACCTGTTCGTGGTCACATCGGAAGTCACCGCCTGGGGCGGCGCCGGCCAGCGCAATCAGTTGTATGTGGACGGCGCCTTGTTTTCCATGGGGCTGCTGCTCGCCTGTCATGCCAATGGCCTCGGGGCGTGCCCGCTGAACCTGGCGATCCTCAACTCGGTGGAAAAGAAGATTCGCAGCGTCGGCGCCATCGCGGCCAGCGAGCGGTTGATCATGATGATCGCCGTGGGGCTGCCCGTGGAGAGCCATTTCCGGGCCGCGCGTTCACCGCGCAGGCTCACCACCGAAGTCCTGCAACTGCACGGTGGTTAAGATGAAGCGCGAAACCATCAGCGTCATCATCCTCACCTACAACGAAAGCCTGCACATCGCCCGGGCCATCGACTCCGTGCGCGCTTTCAGCGACGAAGTGCTGGTGCTGGATTCGTTCTCTACCGACGACACCTGCGACATCGCCCGCCGCCACGGCGCGCTGGTGGTGCAGCACCCGTTCGTCAACCAGGCCAAGCAGTTCCAGTGGGCGCTGGATAATTTGCCGATTACCGGCAATTGGACCCTGCGCCTGGACGCCGACGAGATCATCGAGGCCGACCTGGCTGCCGAGATCAATACGCGGTTGCCGACGCTGGCCAGTGACATCACCGGCATCAACTTCAAGCGCAAGCATATTTTCATGGGGCGCTGGGTGCGCCATGGCGGCCGGTACCCGTTGAAGATGCTGCGGTTGTGGCGCACGGGGTTGGGGCGCATGGAAGACCGCTGGATGGATGAGCACATCTCGGTGGCCGAGGGTCGCACCGTCACCTTCGAAGGCGGGTTTGCCGACCATAACCTGCAGGACTTGACGTTCTTCACCCACAAGCACAACGGCTATGCCACCCGTGAAGCGATCGAAGTGTTGAACGCGCGCCTGGGGCTGTTTGAGATCCGCGATGAGTTGCATACGGGGCAGAGTTCGTTCCAGGCCAAGGCCAAGCGGCTGGTGAAGAACCGCGTGTATAACCGCGTGCCGTTCACCCTGAGTTCGACCGCGTATTTCTTGTGGCGCTACTTCATTCAACTGGGATTTCTCGATGGCCGCAGCGGCCTGGTCTATCACCTGCTGCAAGGCTATTGGTACCGCTTTCTGGTGGGCGCCAAAGTGCTCGAGTTGGAAACCGCCATTGCACATTTACACGATAAGGAAGCCATTGTCCGGGAACTCTCGAAGTTGACCGGACATAACTTGAACCTGCCCACACCGAAGTAACTGAGCGTTTTTAACAAACACCCAAGTTTGGGTGTCGGCCTTCGCTCGCCTATCAATTGGGAGACAGACATGAACAAAGTTGCGCTTATCACCGGGATCACCGGTCAGGATGGTTCGTACCTGGCGGAGCTGCTGCTGGAAAAAGGCTATACGGTCCACGGCCTCAAGCGACGTTCTTCGTCGTTCAATACCCAGCGCATCGACCACATTTACCAGGACCCCCAGGCCCTGCATAAAAACCTGATTCTGCACTATGGCGACCTGGCGGATTCGTCGAACCTGACGCGCATCATCCAGCAGATCCAGCCCGATGAAATCTACAACCTCGGCGCCCAATCCCACGTGGCCGTGAGCTTCGACTCGCCGGAATACACCGCCGATGTGGACGCCCTGGGCACCTTGCGCATCCTCGAAGCGATCCGTCTGCTGGGCCTGGAAAAAAAGACCCGCTTCTACCAGGCCTCCACTTCCGAGCTGTACGGGCTGGTGCAGGAAACCCCGCAAAAGGAAACCACGCCGTTCTACCCGCGCTCGCCCTATGCGGTGGCCAAGCTGTACGCCTACTGGATCACCGTGAACTTCCGCGAAGCCTATGGGCTGTATGCGTGCAACGGCATCCTGTTCAACCACGAGTCGCCGCGTCGCGGTGAAACCTTCGTGACCCGCAAGATCACCCGCGCCCTGAGCAACATCGCCCTGGGCCTGGAGCAGTGCCTGTACATGGGCAACATGGACGCCTTGCGTGACTGGGGTCATGCCAAGGACTACGTGCGCATGCAGTGGATGATGCTGCAACAGGACAGCCCCGAAGACTTCGTGATCGCCACCGGCGTGCAGTATTCGGTGCGTGACTTCATTCGCTGGTCGGCGGCGGAACTGGGCCTGCACCTGCGCTTTGTCGGCGAAGGCCTGGAGGAAGTCGCGGTGGTCGAGAAGATCGACGGCGACCTGGCGCCGGGCATTCTGGTGGGGGATGTGATTGTGCGCGTCGACCCGCGTTACTTCCGTCCGGCGGAAGTTGAAACGCTGCTGGGCGATCCGTCCAAGGCCAAGCAGAAACTGGGCTGGACCCCGGAGATCAGTGCGCAGGAGATGTGTGCGGAGATGGTCCGCGAAGACCTGAAAATCGCCCAGCGTCACGCGCTGTTGCGCTCCCACGGGCACGACACCCCGATTGCCGTGGAGAATTGAGCATGGCTCGTGATCTTGATGCACGGATCTTTGTCGCCGGCCATCGCGGCATGGTCGGTTCGGCCATCGTGCGCCGCCTGTGGGCCCTGGGGTATACGCAGATCCTCACGGCCAGCCGCGATGAGCTGGACCTGCTCGACCCGGCGGCGGTGCAGGCGTACTTCGCCCGGCAGCGGGTGGACCAGGTGTACCTGGCGGCCGCCAAGGTCGGCGGGATTCACGCCAACGCGACGTACCCCGCCGATTTCATCTACCAGAACCTGATGATCCAGGCCAACGTGATCCACGCCGCCCACAGCCATGGCGTGGAGCATCTGTTGTTCCTCGGCTCCTCGTGCATCTACCCGGTGCACGCGCCGCAACCGATGATCGAAGCGGTGTTGCTCGACGGTGCGCTGGAGCCCACCAACGAACCCTATGCAGTGGCCAAGATCGCTGGCATCAAGCTGTGCGAAAGCTACAACCGCCAGCATGGTCGCGATTACCGCAGCGTGATGCCCACCAACCTGTACGGGCCTGGCGACAACTACCACCCGGAAAACAGCCATGTGATCGCCGCGTTGCTGCGACGTTTCCATGAGGCCACGCAGCGCGGCGATGAGGAAGTGGTGATCTGGGGCAGTGGCCGGCCGCGGCGCGAATTTCTCCACGTCGACGACATGGCGGCAGCCAGCGTGCACGTGATGGAACTGAGCCCCGAGCGCTATCGCGAGCAGACCCAGCCGATGCGCTCGCACTTGAACGTCGGCACCGGCGTGGATTGCACCATCGCCGAACTGGCCCAGGCCCTGGTGCGGGTCACCGGGTTCAAGGGGCGCCTGCGTTTCGACGCGAGCAAGCCCGACGGCGCACCGCGCAAGTTGCTCGATGTGAGCCGTATCAACGCTCTGGGCTGGGAGGCCTACGTGCCGCTGGAGGACGGTCTGCGCGATGCCTACAACGCTTATCTGGCGGCGCTCGAACAACCTCGGGGCCAGTAATGAAGATCCTCCTGTATGGCATCAATTACAGCCCGGAGCTCACTGGCATCGGCAAGTACAGCGGCGAACAGGCACGCTGGCTGGCGGGCCGGGGGCATGAGGTCCGGGTGGTGACGGCGCCGCCGTATTACCCGCAGTGGCAGGTGGGCGAGGGCTATTCGTCGTGGCGTTATCGCACCGAACAGGATGACGGCGTGACGGTGATTCGCTGCCCGCTGTATGTGCCGCGCCAGCCCAGCGCGTTGACGCGGTTGCTGCACCTGGTGAGTTTTTCCGCCAGTTCGTGCCTGGCGGTGCTGGGGCAACTGCGCTGGAAACCGGACCTGGTGATCCTGGTGGTGCCCACGCTGTTTTGTGCGCCCCAGGCGCTGTTGCTGGCCAAGCTCAGCGGCGCGCGCTCGGTGCTGCATATCCAGGACTACGAAGTGGATGCGATGTTCGGTCTGGGGATCGGCGGCGGCTCCTCTCTGCGCCGCCTGGCATTTGGCATCGAGCGCTGGCTGTTGCGGCGCTTCGATCGGGTCTCGACGATTTCCAGCGGCATGCTCGACAAGGCCCGCAGCAAAGGGGTGAACGGCGAGCGCTTGCTGTTCTTTCCCAACTGGTCGGAAACCGCGCGCTTTCGCCAGGTGCCGCGCAACCACGCGTTGCTGCAGCGCCTGGGTGTGCCGTCCGGGGCGCGGGTGTTGTTGTACTCGGGCAACATCGGCGAAAAGCAGGGCCTGGAACTGATTCTCGACGCCGCCCAGGCCTACGCTGATCGCGCGGACCTGGTGTTTCTGATCGTCGGCCAGGGCACCGGCAAGGCGCGCTTGCTGGACCGCGTACAACGCGACGATCTGCACAATGTGCTGTTTGCGCCCTTGCAGGCCTATGACGATCTGCCGGCGCTGCTGGCATCGGCCGACGCGCATCTGGTGATTCAGAAGCGTGGGGTGGCGGACGCGGTGTTGCCGTCCAAGCTCACCAACATCCTGGCGGCGGGCGGCAACGCCATCATCACCGCCGACCCCGATACCACCCTCGGCCGCTTGTGCGAGGAACACCCTGGTATCGCGGTGTTGATCGAACCGGAGTCCGTCGCGGCGCTGAACGCGGGGATCGAACGGGTACTGGCATTGCCCGTACGAAATAATGTGGCGTTGAACTACGCCAAGGAGTTCCTTGACAAGGAACACATTCTGCAACGTTTTCTGGCACAGGTTTGACGGGTATGTGGCTTGATTTACCGACCTTCAATACGGTCGTAACGTCGACGCCGTTGGTGGCGATCGACCTGGTGGTGCGCAACAGTCGCAACGAGGTCTTGCTGGGCCTGCGGCTCAATCGGCCGGCGTATGGTTACTGGTTCGTGCCCGGCGGGCGCATTCAAAAGAACGAACGCCTGGATGACGCGTTCCGGCGCATTGCGCGCGACGAATTGGGGCAGCCTTTCGAGCGCGCCAATGCCAGACTGTTGGGCGTGTTCGAGCATTTCTACGATGACAGTGTGTTTGCCAACGCCGGTTTCGGGCCGGACACCCATTATGTGGTGCTCTGCTATTGCCTGGAGCTGGCCGACGATGAAACCCTGCAGCCGCCCACGGAGCAACACCAGCAATTCCATTGGTGGCCACAGGATGAACTGCGTATCAGCCCACGGGTGCATGAAAACACCCGTGCCTATTTCTGACTCTCTCTCCCAAGGATGCTCTCATGTTATTACCCGTGATCATGGCGGGAGGTTCGGGGTCTCGCCTGTGGCCGCTCTCGCGGCAGCTGAACCCCAAGCAGTTCCTGCGTCTGACCGATGCACACCTGTCGATGCTGCAGCAGACCATCACTCGGCTCGAAGGCGCCAATGTCGCCTTGCCGCAGTTGATCTGCAACGAACAGCACCGCTTCCTGGTGGCCGAGCAATTGCGCCAACTGGACATGGAACACGCGAGCATCCTGCTCGAACCGGTGGGGCGCAACACTGCGCCGGCCATCGCGCTGGCGGCATGCAAGGCGCTGACCGAAGCCGATGACCCGATTCTGCTGGTACTGGCGGCGGACCACTTGATCGAAGATATCCCGGCGTTTCATGCCAGCCTGGAAGTGGCGCTGCCGCTGGCACGGGACGGCAAGCTGGTGACGTTTGGCATCACCCCCACCAGCGCCCACACCGGCTACGGCTACATCGAGCAAGGCGACGCAGTGGGCGAGGGCGGTTATCGGGTCCGGCGGTTTGTCGAGAAACCGGATGAAGCCACCGCGGCGGCGTATGTGGCCAGTGGCGCGTATTTCTGGAACAGCGGCATGTTCATGTTCCGCGCCAGCCGCTACCTGCAAGAGCTGGAACGCTTCCAGCCGGCCATCCTCGAAGCCTGTCGCGTGGCATTGGAAGGCGGCAGCCAGGACCTTCCGTTTACCCGCGTGCATGCGGCCACCTTCGCCGCGTGCCCGGACGACTCGATCGACTACGCGGTGATGGAAAAAACCGACGACGCAGTGATGGTGCCGTTGCGGGCCGGCTGGAGCGATATCGGCTCCTGGTCGGCGCTGTGGGACGCCAGTGAGAAAGACGCCGATGGCAACGTGATCCGTGGCGATGGACTGGTCCTGGACACCCGCGACACCTATGTGCACGCCGACAGTCGGCTGGTGGCCACGGTGGGGGTGCGGGACTTGATCATCGTCGAGACCAAGGACGCGGTGCTCGTCGCCCACAAGGACCAGGTGCAGCAGGTCAAGGGCATCGTCGACCAGCTCAAGCAGGCCGGGCGCCACGAGCACCTCAACCACCGCGAGGTGTATCGGCCCTGGGGCATGTACGACTCGGTCGACAATGGCCTGCGTTATCAGGTCAAGCGCATCACCGTGAAGCCGGGGGCCAAGTTGTCGGTGCAGATGCATCATCACCGTGCCGAGCACTGGATCGTGGTCAGCGGCACGGCCCGCGTCACCAATGGCGAGCAGACGTACCTGGTCTCGGAAAACCAGTCGACCTATATCCCCATCGGTCAGGTGCATGCCCTGGAAAATCCAGGGGTGATTCCCCTGGAACTGATCGAGGTGCAGTCCGGCACTTATCTGGGCGAGGACGATATTGTGCGCTTCGAGGACAAGTACGGCAGGGTCTGACGTTTTCCGACAATTAATAACGTTTTATATAACTTACGGTGCCGCAATGCATTGGCAGCCGGGCGCTTGGCTGGAAAAACGTTATTTTCAACTCGGTGTACTTAAAGTTACGTCGCTGGTGCGTTGTTTAGTTGGATGGCACTATCGGCCCGGCTACTCACTGACGATAAGGAGTCTGTTATGAGAAAACCATTGGCTATTGTTTTGCTCAGTGTGATGAGTACTTCTGCATTGGCCGCTGAGTTGCCGTTGTGGCTCAACACCACGGTGGTCGGGTCGGTGACGGTCGGTGAAACCCTGCTCGTCGGCAGCGCCCTCATCGCCGGCGCCGCCGCCGCCTCCAACAGCGGCGGCAGCTCCAACGGCGGCACCACCACCGGTACCACAGGCACGACCGGTACCACCGGTACCGGTAACTAAGTTGTAAACCTTCCGCTTTCAGACCGCTTGGATTCCCCGCCCAAGCGGTCTTTTTTTCTTGTCGATTATCGCGAGTGTCCTAGCACCATGATGCGTATTTTTTCTGTGGCGGCCGTGGCCGCTGCATTGTTGCAAGGCTGCATGTTTGCCCCCGGTCAATATATGGATACCGCGGCCTTGACCGAAGAAGGCGGCGCTGAAAGTAGTCGCGTGGAATTAATTCCGATTACGCCAAAGTTATTGGCCATGGACGCGGCGACTCAAGTGCCTTATTCCATCGCGCCGGAATTATTGAACTATAAACCGAGCCCTTATCTGATCGGCGCCAACGATGCGTTGTATATCACGGTGTGGGATCACCCCGAACTGACCGCGCCTTCCGGCCCGCAGCAGCAGATCGACGCCAACGGCCGGCTGGTCAACCCGGACGGCAATCTGTTCTACCCCTACGTCGGTGAAGTGGTCGCCAAAGGGCGGACCCTGGCTGCGTTGCGCGTTGAAATCACCGAGAAACTGCGCCAATACATCGACAGCCCTCAGGTGGACATCAGCATCCTGCGCTTTGCCAGCCAGCGCGTCGTGGTCACCGGTGCGGTGGTCAAGGCCGGGCCGGTGCCGATCACCACGATCCCGATGAGCGTGATGGAAGCCGTTGCCGCGTCGGGCATCGACTCGAACAATGCCGATCTGTCCAACCTCACGCTCACCCGTGGTGGCAAGCGCTACATCCTCGACCTCGACACGCTCAACCTGGAGCAGTCGCGCTTGAACGATATCTACCTCAAGGACGGCGATCAGTTGTACCTGCCGTACAACGACCGCAAGCGCATCTACGTGATGGGTGAAGTCATGCAGCCTCGCGCGCTGACGTTCAAGACCCGCAACATGAACCTGTCCGACGTGCTGGGCTCGGCGGGCGGGATGAACCAGAACACCGCCAATGCCGACGCCATCTACGTGATTCGCGGCGCGCAGAACATCGACGTGGAACCGGCCAAGGTGTTCAAGCTCGAAGCCACATCGCCTTCGGCCATGGCCCTGGCCACCCGCTTCGATGTGCAGCCCCAGGACGTGGTGTTTGTCGGCCCGGCCAATATCACGCGCTGGAACCGCTTTATCAGCCAGTTGGTGCCATCCGCGTCGATCATCGGCATTGGTGCCTCCACTCAAAACAATTTGAGCGAAGCCAACAGCCGATAAGGTGGAACCTGCGTGAACAGTCTGAACATCGCAACTTACGCGGGGTTGGCGTGGCTGCTGGCTGGCTGCAATCCGCTGATGACCGCCTCCATGGATACCTTCAAGGCGGCCGTGGCCGGGCCTGAGCCGCTGGCGTTGACCCAGGCTCAGGTCGACGCGGTGCCGTTTCCCCAGATCAAGGTCACCACGGTGTCCAGCGAAGGGGTGATGGCGCTGATTCGCCAGCGCGGCGACCTGCAGTTCTGGGTCGCCTCCGGCAAGCAGGTGCTGCTGATGCGCGACGGCCTGGTGGTGCGCACGGTGGGTCTGGGCGTCGACCTCAATGGCACGCGCTGGCAAGACCCGTCGCCGTTCGCGCAAGGGCTGCATCGCGTGCCGGACGGCTATCGCAGCACGCGCCGGATCGACCTGGTCGACGGCTATCGGCTGGGCATTGCGGTCACCAGTCGCCTGACCCGCAAGGGCATGGAGACCCTGGAAATTCTCGACAAACCCTACGCGCTGCTGCGGGTCGACGAAGACATCGAGGCTGCAGCATTAGACTTTCATGCGCGCAACCGTTACTGGGTCGACCCCGCCAACGGTTTTATCGTGCACAGCGAGCAGCACCTCACCCCCCGCCTGACCTTGACCATCACCCAGCTGCAACCGACCCGCAAGGACGCCCCATGACTGTTCGAAAACTCGCGGCGCTGGCGCTGTTGTACGGCTGCACGCCGGTGTGCCTGGCTGCCGCCGTGTCGGTCAGCGGCCAAGTGGCCCATCCCGGGCCGGTCGCCCTGCAACCCGAGACCCGCTTGCTTGACGTGCTCACGGCGTCGCAGCCGGATGCCGAGGGTTATTGGCTGGGCGCGGCCTGGCTGCATCAACCCTTGCTGGAACGCCAGGCGCGGCTCAAGGCCGGCGTCCTGTTCGACCTCGACACCCTGCGCCGCGCCGCCTTGGCCGCCGGCCGCGAGGGCAGGGCCCATGTGGCCGCGCAGCTCTATGAACAGGTGCAGGCGCTGCCGGTGACCGGCCGCCGCCTGACGTCGCTGGACCCGGTAGCGGTGGAAGTCGGCTTTGCGCCTAACCCGTCGATCAGCGATGGCGACCGCCTGGTCTACCCGCCACGCCCCGACAGCGTGCGCGTGCTGGGTGCCGTCGCCACGGCCTGCACCCTGGCCTTCCAGCCGATGCAACGGGCCCGCGACTACCTGCGCGCTTGCCCGTCAGGGGCGCAGGCGGATGCCGACTACCTGTGGCTGATCCAGCCCGACGGCCACGTCACGCGCCTGGGCAATGCCCCGTGGAACCGTGAAGACGGCGTGCCGCCCGCGCCCGGCAGCACCTTGCTGGTGCCGATCCGCAGCGATGACCTGGACCCGCCCACCCCCGAACTGAATCAGCAATTGGCCGAATTCATCGCCACCCAACCCCTGGCCGAGGTCACGCCTTGAAATTATGTATTGCGGCCGTGCTGCTGGTGCCTTGTGGCGTTGCACACGGCGATCCCCGTTACACCCAAAGCGATTTTGGCGGTGTCGGATTGCTGCAGACCCCCACCGCCCGCATGGCCCCGGCCGGCGAACTCAGCGTGAATGCCAACCGCACCGAACCTTACAGCCGCTACAGTTTTTCGATGCAGCCGCTGGACTGGTTGGAAGGCACTTTCCGCTACACCGCGATCACCAACCGTCCTTATGGCGCTGAATCCTTCAGCGGCAGCCAGAGTTACAAGGACAAGGCCGTCGATGCCAAAGTGCGTTTGTATCAGGAAAGCCATTGGCTGCCCGAGGTGGCCGTGGGGTTCATGGACCTGGGCGGTACCGGGCTGTTTTCCAGCGAGTACCTGGTGGCCAGCAAACGCTATGGCGATCTGGACTTCAGTGCCGGTATCGCCTGGGGCTACATGGGCAGTCGCGGCGATATTGGCAACCCGTTGGGGGCGCTGGATGACCGCTTCAACGAGCGGCCCACCGCCGAAGGCTCCGGCAGTTTTTCCAACGGCTACTTTCGCGGGCGGGCCGCGCTGTTTGGCGGCGTTGCCTACCAGACGCCCTGGGCGCCCTTGAGCCTCAAGCTCGAAGTGGAAGGCAACGACTACAAGAACGAACCGCGCAGCAACAGCTTTCGCCAGGATTCGCCGGTCAACGTCGGCCTGGTCTACAAGCTCGCCGATTCCATCGACGTGAGTGCCGGGTGGGAGCGGGGTAACACTGCGATGTTCGGCATCACCCTGCACACCAATTTCGTCAGCCGCAAGGCGCCGGTGAAAACCTACGACCCGCCGGCGCCCAAGTTGCCCGAGCAGGCACCGACCACGCCGATGGACCAGGTGGATTGGGCCGCCGTGTCCCAGCGCCTGCACGACAACGCCGGCTACAACGTGCGCAGCATCACCCAGCGCGGGCCGGAGTTGTTGGTGTACGGTGAGCAACAGCGCTATTTCTACAGCGCCAAGGCGGTGGGGCGCGCCAGCCGTATCCTCGACAACAGCGTCAATGACCAGATCGATTGGTTCACCCTGGTGAACGAACGCTACGCCATGCCGATCGAGGCCACCAGCGTGCCGCGCAACACCTTCCGTGAAGTGGTCAACAACCGCGAGGACTTGCAGGACCTGCACCGGCAAACCGAAGTCAATCGCGCCGACCCCCCTACCCAGACCGTGCTCTACACCCAAACGCCGAAACCCTTCAGCTACGGCCTGGGCCTGGGCTACAAGCAGAACGTCGGTGGCCCGGATGGCTTGCTCTACCAGATATCCGCCGACCTTGACGCTGAGTACCGTTTCACCCGCAACACCTGGTGGAGCGGCTTGCTGAGTGTCAACCTGCTGAACAACTACGACGGCTTCACCTACGACGCACCCAGTGGCTTGCCGCGGGTACGCACCGACCTGCGCAAGTACATGACCACCTCCGATGTGACGCTGCCGACCTTCCAGCTCAACCACGCGGCGCGGCTGGACCAGGACTTGTATGGCATGGTCTATGGCGGTTTGCTGGAGTCGATGTACGCCGGTGTCGGCAGTGAAGTGCTGTACCGCCCGATGGGCCAGGGCTGGGCGGTGGGGGCGGATCTGAACTACGTGCGCCAACGCGGCTTCGAGCAGGACTTCAGCCTGCGCGACTACCGCACCGTCACCGGGCATATCACCGGCTACACCGACTTGCCGTTCAACCTGCAGGGCGCCTTGAGCGTCGGCCGTTACCTGGCCAGGGATTGGGGCGCCACCCTGGATTTGTCGCGGGAATTCAACAATGGCGTACGCATTGGCGCGTGGGTCACCCGCACCAACGTGTCCAAGCAAGACTTCGGCGAAGGCAGCTTCGACAAAGGCCTCTACCTGTCCATTCCGTTCGATGAGTTGATGAGCCTGTCGACCATGCGCCGTGCCAACGTGGTCTGGGCGCCGCTGACACGTGATGGTGGGGCACGTTTGAATCGCGCCTATTCACTGCATTCGATGACCGACGGGCGCGACAGTGAGCTGTTCTACAAGAACATCGACAAGATCACCGAATAACACCTCGATACCCGTGTAGGAGCGAGCAAGCTCGCTCCTACACGGGTAGGGGGTCAGTAGATGTCTTTGGACAGCAGGGTAAACGGCGTCTTGATCAGGATCTTGATATCCAGCCACAGCGACCAGGTGTTGATGTAGCGCAGGTCGATATCCACGCGCTTTTGCATCTTATCCAGGGTCTCGGTCTCTCCCCGGCAACCATTGATCTGCGCCAGCCCGGTGATGCCGGGCTTGATGCGATGGCGGGCCATGTACGCGTGGATTTTCCCCGAGTAAAAATCGTTGTGCGCAATCGCATGGGGGCGTGGGCCCACCAGCGCCATAGTGCCTTGCAGCACGTTGAACAGCTGCGGCAGTTCGTCGATGGACGTGCGCCGGATAAATCGGCCCACCGGGGTGATGCGTGAGTCGTTGCGGCTGGCCTGGCGTACCTCGTGGTCGTCGTGCACGCGCATCGAGCGGAACTTCCACACTTTGATCACCTGGCCGTTCCAGCCGTGGCGGTCCTGCTTGAAGATCACCGGTCCAGGGGAGGTGAGCTTGATCAGCACGGCGAACAGCAACAACAGCGGGCTCAGCACGATGATCGCCAGCAGGGCCAGGGTTTTGTCCAGCAGCGCTTTGCTCAGGGCTGCCGTGGGGCGGCTGGTCAGCGGGCTTTCGTTGAGATAGATCGCCGGCAACCCGTCCACCTCGGCCACGCAATGGTTGAGCAGCAGCATGTTATTGAGGTCGGGTACCCAGATCACATCCACACTGATGTCCAGCAAGTTGAGGTACAACGCCTCGATGTGGGTGGCATCTTGCAATGAGTGGGTGATGTAGAGCCGGCGAATGCCATGCTGGCGGATCAGTTGCGGCAATTGTGGCAGTTCGCCGAGGATGCGCGAGGTCGCGCCTTCGGCGGCATCGGTGTGGCTGCCCACCAGCCCTACCAGCGGCGAGCGCTTTTGGCGCGAGAGAGTGTTGGCCAGGTCCACCGCCAGTTTGCCGGTGCCCACGATCAGTGACTTATGTCGCTCGTGAAGTTGGCGGTGGTAATACCGGGATAAACTATGCAGCGGTATATAACTGAGTGCCAATAACGGATAGCTGACGGCAGCCCACAGTAATAGCGTTTCCAGCGGAAATAACGAACCGGCATTACACACTATACCCACGGCAAACAAGATGCCAATGGTGAGCAGCCAGCCCATGAATAAGCGCCCCAGGCCCACGGCGTAATCATCTTTCTTACTATAGACATCGCACAGGCTATATGCCGGGAGCGAGGCCAGTATGGTAAAGGCGGCCAGCACTCGATAGTTATACTCAAGTTGCCCCGTTTTCCATAACGCCAACATAAATAATACGGCGACGACCAAACTCGATGCGAGTGTCCATTGGCCCCAGAACGTCAAGCCTTTGGGGGTCAGGTTTCGATGCATTCTCGTGTTGTTCAGCATAGTTCTGCTCCCGGTGGTGACCACGCACGTGGTGGCAGGATTTAAGAAATTAAAGGTATAAAAACAATGGGCACGCGAAGTCGCGTACCCATTGATAGTAATGAAGGGCAGGGGGCAATGGCTGACGAGTTATAACAAGGTCAGGGGCATATACTTAGTGCTGGATGTTATAAAAAGGCAGATAGAAGAGTGTGATAAAAGGCCGGGTGACTGCTAACGTCCAAGTTGTTTTTTTTGTTTTATCGGCGCGACGGGTTGAGGTCCAATGGTTTCTTGATTTTCTGCGTCAGGCAATAACCCCGGTTCCTGACAGCACGGAACAGGCGTTCACCGTCGTTGGCTCGCTTGAACTTATCCTGCAGGCGACTCAGGCACATTTCCAACCCACGATATAAATCGGGTTCGCGGCCTATATTGCGGATCAACTCTTCTTTACTGACCACACGTTCTTCATGGTGCAACATCTTTTTAATCAGCGCCGATTCAATGGTGGTCAAGGAAATGCGCAGGCCGCCTTTGACCAGTGCTCGGTCATGTTGAGTGAGCAGCCAGAAATCCTGCGCATGCAGGTGAGTGTTCTCGGTGCTTGTCTGTTCGGCGAGAGCCGGGTGATGCAGCGTGCTGTCATGATCCTTGGGCGTTGGCATTCTGGATTCTTGTCGTACCGTGTTGAACGGATGCGAGGGCAAGCTGATGTTGTGAGTAAAGACGTAGGTGCTCAAACGCTGGCGGATCGGTTGCGTGTCGCGCGCGCCGGCGTGCGGGTGCGTGAGCGATGGGTGGTCCTCAGCGCGGTCCGCTGGTGAGGGGGCATTGCCGTCGTAATAAAAAAAATCTGCATTGGGGGTGAAGTCCTGCAGCCCGATTGCCGCCAGTTGCGAAGTGAAATCGTACTTCTTTAAGGAGCTCATAGTGTCCACCGATCTCAGGAAGGTGAAGTTGTTATAGACAGTCAGCAGGGGAGTAATAACCGCCCTGAAAGTATTCAAAAGGCAGGTTCTTGGCCAGCAGCGCACTGTCGGCGAACTCGATGGTATCAGCGATGAAGCACACTCTGGATGCGCTGATCAGCTCTAGCATGCGGTCATAGAGCCGATCGAACAAATCGGAACGCGTGTTGAGGCTCAGCCTGAGGGCAGAATCCGGGAAGGGCATCTTTATATAGTCGTAGAGCTTGAGGTCGATCAGCAGGTCTGCCGGCTTTGTATCGAGTCGGTAGTTATTGTAGGCGAGGGTGATACCACACTGGTCTTTCAACGTGTAGAGCTGGCGCACCATTGCCCGGCGTTCCAGCGGGCCGGGCAGGGCATCCAGGGGGTTGTCGATACTGAGGGTGAAGGGTTGTTTCTGCTTTTCCAGTTCGCGGGCTGTCTGGATGATCGCCTTGAGTACGTCGTTGTTCATCAAGGCGAGTTGGCCAATGCGCAGAAACTTGTGGTTCAGCACCTGGGACGCTTTGGGGCCGGGGCGGACATGCCGCAATGCGTGGAGGCAGGCACTGTCACAGTGTTCGCGATCCAGGTCGCCGATGACCCTGATTTCACTGCCCCATAACCCATGGGCACGATCGACGATTGCTTGTCTGACGATCCTGAAGTCCATGTTTTCTGCCGGGGATTTTTTTTCGCTATTCACGGTTAGACCTCTCCTTGGCGGATTGGAAATGGCTGGCGCAAATGAGGCCCTGGCTGAGTTTGTAGCCATATCCGCGGATATTCTGGATGACGTTTTCTCCGTAGTGCGCTTTGATTTTGCTGCGTAAACGGCTGATGGATTTTTCCAGCGCTCTCGAATCGTAATACTTGGTATTAAGGCCCATGACGCTGGCAATCTCATTGTGACTAAGCAGGCGATTTTGAATGAGGGCGTCCAGCACTCTCATTTCAACAAAGGATATTTCCAGCTTTTTGCCGTCACCATACAGGCACATGCGATCCTGATCGAGTATCAGTGTGCAATGATTGAGCCGAGCACTTTCACTGAGAAACGCATCAAACACGCTTAATTTTTTTTCAGGGGAGGTTTCTACGACCTTGACGCAATAATCCGCACCGGCCAGGTAGTATTTTGTCTTGCTCAACGTGGAGGCGAAAGTGACGACGACAAATATCGTGCACTCCGGATTTTCATCTCGGGCTTTTTTTATTATGTCCAGGGTTTGACTGCTGGCGGAGGGTGTATCGACTTCTATAATGATGGCACGGTAGTGGTCGTGACTTTCGTGGGGGTCGACTAGTTGCCCGTAGCAACGTGTATCGACTTTTAAATTATTCGCTACAGTGCGAACTATAAGCTCCCGAAAATCCTCCGATTTCGATTGAGTCCGTGCAATAGCGAGGACATTGGAAAAATGCATTACCCTACTCCCTTTCCCGGCATGCAAGGCCGTCAGTTCAATCGCTGCTAGCGTTTAGATACTAATCGAATTGATTACGGGCAAACGTGACAAATTTTAACATTTGCACTTGGTTTGCACGAGAGAAGGGAGGTATAGAGGGATATAACGGGGGTGGTTGCACTGACTTACACACAGGCTAGTGCAAATATTTAATCTTCGATAAGTATTTTAGCCTCAACGGTTTTTTCGCCGCGCGGGGCTTGGCCCTTTATTGTGTATGGTTAAAAGGCCATCACCCACGGCGACCCGACGACAGGGACATGATGCGGCAGAGTGACGCTAATAGTGTCAGGCGAAAAAAAACCGGCTGATCAGGCCGGTTTTGGGGGACCTCGCAGACGTTGCAAGGTCAGGCGTGGTTGTCCAGCAGACGATCAGCACCGCCTTCGGCCAGACCACGTTCCAGCAGACGATCAGCACCGCCTTCAGCGACACGGCTGTCGATCAGGCGATCCGCACCGCCTTCAGCGACCACAGGGTGAGCAAAAGCGTTTGCAGCCAGTACCGAGAAAGCAAGGCTAAGCAAGATTTGGCGTTTCATGAGTGTGTACTCCGAGTGTTTTAGTGGGGTGTTGCCGGGTATGGGGTTGATGTTACGCGTTGCATTTTTTTGGAGAACTTCATTGGGGTGATGGTGACTATCGACGCCAGCGATGGCCCGTTGCGCGGGCCATCGTCGAGTCGGTCATGGCATCTGCGGCAGCTCTAGAGGGCGCAGGTCGAACACCAGCACCTCGGCATCCTCGCCATGGCTCAAGCGGATCTGCCGCTCGTCCCGCACCCGGGCACCGTCGCCTTCCTGCAAGCGCTGGCCGTTGACTTCAACGCTGCCCCGCGCCACATGGACGTAGGCATGGCGGTCCGGCGGCAGGTCCAGGGTCGCGGCTTCGTCAGCGTTGAACAGCCCGGCGTACACCCGTGCATCCTGACGTACGCTCAAGGAGCCGTCGGCGCCGTCCGGCGAGATGATCAGTTGCAAGCGCCCACGTTTCTGCGCCTCGCTGAAGTGCTCCTGTTGATAGCGCGGCTCGGCACCGGCGATGGCGGGCACGATCCAGATCTGCAGGAAGTGCACACCACGGCTCTGACTGTGGTTGAACTCGCTGTGGGCCACGCCGGTGCCGGCGCTCATCAGTTGCACATCGCCGGGACGAATCACCGAACCGGTGCCCAGGGTGTCCTTGTGTTCCAGGGCGCCTTCGAGCACATAGGAGAAGATTTCCATGTCGCGGTGCGGGTGCTGGCCGAAGCCACGGCCGGCGGCGACGCGGTCATCGTTGATCACCAGCAGGTCGGAAAAACCCTGTTCGGCGGGGTTCCAGTAGTTGGCGAACGAGAACGTATGAAACGACTTCAACCAACCGTGATTGGCGGCGCCGCGTTCGGAAGCTTTGCGAAGGGTCAGCATGGTCTTGTCCTCAAGTGAGCGCGGGCTGCGAGATGCAGTGCGCTGGTGTTGGGAAGAAGATTACTGGTTACTGAAATGTTCATTAAGAAGCTGAAGTCTGAATAACTGTCGCGTTCAGATTGACAATAAAGGGCGTGCCATAATGCTGTCTGCCTTTTTCTACTCGATGGATTCTTCCCCTATGAACACCGTGGCCATGGCGCTCTTTCCGGACTTCCTGCTGCTCGACATGGCCGGGCCGCTCGAAGTGTTTTCCATTGCCAACCGCTACCTGCCGCCAGCGGCGCATTACCAGATCCTCACGGTCGGCACCGAACCGGGCCCGTTGCGTGCCTCCAACGGCGTGGTGGTGCAGGCCGATCTGCTGCTGGAGCAGGCCCAGGGCGCCTATGACTTATTACTGGTGCCCGGCGGGCCCGGTGCCTATAACGAATGCCATCCCGACTTGTTGCCCTGGCTGAAAGACGCTGTCCCTCGGGCGCGGCGCTTCGGCTCGATCTGCACCGGGGCGTTCGTGCTGGGGCATGCCGGCCTGCTCGACCATCACCGGGTCACCACGCACTGGCACTACACCGAGCGTTTGATCAAGGCCTTCCCCAAGGCCATCGTCGAGACCGACCGCATCTACCTGCAGGATGGACGGTTGATCACCTCGGGCGGGGTCACTGCGGGTATCGACCTGGCGCTGTCGGTCGTGGCCCAGGACCACGGCAAGGAAGTCGCGGTGGAAGTGGCCAAGGTGCTGCTGGTGGTGATGAAGCGCCAGGGCGGCCAAGCCCAGTTCAGCCCGATGACCGCCGCGGTATCGCCCCAGGAAACCGCGATCACCCGGGTGCAGAACCAGGTGCTGGCACACCTTGAGCAGCCGCATAGCATCGAGTCGATGGCCGAACTCGCCGGCCTGAGCCCGCGTCACTTTGCCCGGTTGTTCGCCAAGGAGGTGCAGATGACTCCGATGGCCTTCCTGCAAGGCGCGCGCATCGACCGCGCGCGCCAGTTACTGGAAGCCACCGACCTGCCGCTCAAGACCGTAGCCTTTCACGCAGGCTTCGGCAGCGTGCGGCACATGCGTGCGCTATTCAGTGAAAAGCTCGGCCTGAACCCGACCCAATACCGACAGCAGTTCAGTTAACGACAGGATGTCCGTCTGGCGCACTCGATTGTCCGTATCGCTCCCTGTGCCAGCATTGTCCTGTCATTGCCAACTGGCAAGATAGCCACAAGCCCATGGAAAAGGATGCGCGACCGCCCAAGACCGGGCGTTTCGGCGCTATTGCGGATATGAATGACCCTCAGGCGATTGGCGCGGATGGCACCGTGCGTTTCGGTGCTTATGCCTTCCACCGGCAACAGCGGCTGGTCAGCAAGTCCGGCTGGCCGGTGCCGCTGGGCGGTCGGGCGTTGGATATCCTCGCCGTGCTGCTCGAAGCGCCTGGGCAATTCATCAGCAAGGCCACGCTGATCGAGCGGGTGTGGCCGTGCAGCGTGGTGGAAGAGAACAACCTGCGCGTGCATATCGCCGCACTGCGCCGTGCCCTTGATGGCCAACGCTCTATCCTCAACGATCCCCAGCGTGGTTACTGCTTGGCCGCACCAGTGCATGGCGCCGCGCCGGAGGTGATCGCGCAGCACAACCTGGCGACGCGACTGAACCCGGTAATCGGCCGCGAGGAGCTGTTGGGCGTGCTGGTGCGGCGCCTGTCCGGGGCGCGGCTGATGACCCTCACCGGTTGCGCCGGCGTGGGCAAGAGCACCCTGGCCCTGGCGCTGGCCGAGCGCGTCCTGCCGCGTTACCGCGACGGAGTGTGGTGGGTCGACCTGGACACGGTCGAGGCGCCGATCACCCTGCTGCGTCACCTGGCCGTGGCGCTGCACCTCGATCCCTGTGCCAGCGCCATTGAGCTGTGCCGCCAAATGGCCTCGCGCCAGTTATTGCTGGTACTCGACGGCGCCGACCTGCTGCTCGGCGTCTGCCGGCATCTGCTGTTGGCATTGCGCCAACAGGCGCCCGAGGTCAGCGTGCTGGTCACCTGCCGCGAAGCCTTGCGGGCACCGGGCGAGTGGGTGCTGCGCGTGCCGCGCCTGGCGGTGCCGGGACCTTCGGCCGTGGGCAGCGTCGAACAGGCGATGGCTTACCCGGCGGTGCAGTTGTTCGTCGCACGGGTGCGTGCCGGTCAGCCGGGGTACGCGTTGCGTCCTCAGGACCTGACACCGCTGCGGGATATCTGCCGACGCCTCGATGGCATTCCCCTGGCCCTGGAACTGGCCGCCGCCCAAGTGGAGGCCCTCGGCGTGCGCGGGGTGCACGCGCAGTTGTGCCGAGGGCTCCAGGTGCTGACACGGGGCCGACGCACGGCGGTCGAGCGCCATCAATCCCTGGCGGCCGCGCTGGATTGGACCTACGAACGCCTGAGCCTGCCGGAGCGCTGGCTGTTCCTGCAACTGGGGTTGTTCAAGATGGCCGTCACTTTGCCCACCTTGAGCGCGCTGGTCGCCGGCACCGAACTGGAGCACGCCGACCTGGCCTACCTGTTGGCGCGTCTGGTAGGCACCTCATTGCTGTGCTTGGAACCGGGTCTGGGGCCCGAGCGCTATCGCTTGCTCAACAGCACGCGCAGCTACGCCCTGGCGCAATTGCGCGATCCGCAGCAGGTCGCGCGTTTGCAGCGCGGCTATGGGCATTACCTGGGGCCGTTTTCAGGCCGGGTGCTTGTCCTGCAACTCATCGAGCAGGCGGCGTACGCGGAGTAGGTCGCGGGTGGCAAAGCCTTCGGTGAATCGGCCGTAGACCGAACCCAGCAACTCACGCGCAGGCTGCGCGCGGCCTTGCGTCTGCCATAGCCGGGCCAGTGACGTGGCGCACCGCAGCTCCCAGGCCAGGGCGCCTTGTTGGTGCGCCAGGCCGAGGGCTTCGAGCAGCAACGCTTCGGCCGCGCGCTCATCGGCCAGGCTTTCGGCGCGCACCCGCAGAATCTCCGGAGCGCACCAGCCTGCAGCGCCCAGGCGCGCGCGCTCGTACGCCGGGTCAGCGACATCTTTGGCGCCCAGCGTGATCAGGATGTCCTCGATCAGCCCAAGGCCTTGCAACTCCTTGGGTTCCAGGGTGCCGGCGTAGTGACCGGCCCAGGTCTGGAACAATTGCACCGAATGCTTGTGCGACTGCTCCAACAGCAGCGTCTGCAGGGCCTGGGCCGCTTCGTCGTCACCGTTGTAGCGGGCGATCACCACGCCCGCGAGGGCCAGGGTGTAGCAGACCGAGGTGCCGTGATGGATGTGCAGCGCCAGTTCCAGGGCCTGGCTGGCGACGGCCCACGCGCGTTCGGGAAAACCCTGCAGCCAGAGGATTCGCGCCAACACCGTGAGCGAGGCCACGCTCTGGTCGTATTGCACGCCCACCCGGTAGGCAAAGCGGTTCAGCGAGCCGCTGTGCGCCATGCGTTGGAGCACCTGCTCGGCATTGTGCCGGGCGAGTGTCTGGTTTCCGGTGAAATGCTGCGCGAGCACGCGCAGACGCTGGGCGCTCAGGTCCAGCAGCGGATCGGTGCGTGGGTCGAGGCGATCGAATTGCACGCTCAATTCCAGCGCCTGGCGATAGCGACCGGCACACAGGTTCACCGCCATGTGCCCGGAGATCGCGCGCATTTGGCCGGCAAGGTCCTGGCACTCGTCCGCCAGGCGCCTGGCACTCTCGAACGCCGCGATGGTGCGGGGTGCGCCACCCCGCGCGTGGTACGTCAGGCTGCCCAGGGCCAGTTGCAACTGCATTTTCAAGCGCGCGCTGGGGGCGCTGGCCTGGTCGATCAGGGCCAGTGCCTTGTCTACATAGAGCGCGTGTTCCCGCAGCAGGGACAGCTCCTGCCACAGTGGCATCGCACTGACCGTCAGGCGGATAGCCTGCACGTGCTCGCCGCCGTCGCCCAGGCCCCAGTCAAGCGCGGCACGCACGTCTTCGCGCAACGGCGCATAGCGGTCGATCCAGGCCTGGGTCGAGATCGACTCCCACTCGTGCGCGGCTTGCTCCATCAGCGCCAGGCAGCGTGCGCCATGGCGCTCGCGGGTGGCGTCGAGTTCGTCGGCGAGGCCGAGTTTTTCCAGGGCATAGGTGCGGGTGATATCCAGCAGGCGGTAGACCACCTCGTCGTCACCGGCCTCGACGTTGAGCAAGGATTTGGCCACCAGTTGGGTGATCGAACCCAACACTTGCGCCGGAGCCACCTGTTCCCCGGCGATCACTGCCGCTGCGCTGGCGAGGCTGAAGCCGCCGCGGAATACCGCCAGGCGGCGCAGGCAGATCTGTTCGCAGGCGGTCAGCAGGTCGAAACTCCAATCCAGCGTGGCGCGCAGGGTTTGATGCCGGGGCAGGGTGCTGCGCCGGCCACGGCTGAGCAGGCCCACGTTGTCCTCCATCTGCACCAACAGTCCGGGCAGGCCGAAGCGCTCTATCTGCGCGGCCACCAGTTCGATCGCCAGGGGAATGCCGTCCAGGCGCTGGCAGAGGTCGATGGCCAGTGGCAGTTCGGCGTCGCTCAGCTCGAAGCTGTCCTGATAGGACATGGCGCGTTCGATCAGCAATTGCAGGGCCGGGTAGCCCATGGCCTGGGCGCGGTTGCCGGTGGCGGGCGGGCAGGCCAGGGGCTCCAGGCGTTGCACCGACTCGCCTTCGGCGCGCAACGCCTCGCGGCTGGTGGCCAGAATGTGCAGCTTGGGCGCATGGCGCAGCAGGGTTTCGCTGATCAGGGCGATGTCGTCGAGCAGGTGTTCGCAGTTGTCGATCACCAGCAATAACTGGCGCTCCTGCACGCGGCGCGCAAAAGTGGTCAACGGTTCATGTTCGGCGTGCGAGAGGTCGAGCAGGGCGGCGAGGTTGGGCAGGATCATCGACGCGGCGCTGAGGGGCGCCAGGTCCAGCAGGCGAATGCCATCGCGGTAATGCCCGATCAGCAGTTCCGCGACCCGCAATGCGACGGTGGTCTTGCCGATGCCGCCGGCGCCGGTGAGGGTGATAAAGCGTTGCGTGGGCAGTTGCTGCACCAGGCAGTCGATCAGCGCCTGGCGGCCGATCATCCGGGTGCGGCGCAACGGCAGGTTGTGGCACGGGTGTTGGGGCGCACCGTCGGTGGGTAGCGTCATCGGTTCGATGCTCAGTGGGGCCACAAAACTGTAGCCGCGCTGGGCCACGGTGACGATGTAACGCTGGCCGGCCTGGCCATCGCCCAGGGCTTTGCGCAAGGCCGCCATATGCACCCGCAGGTTGCCGTCTTCCACCACGCTTTTCGGCCAGACCCGAGCGATCAGTTCCTGCTTGCTCACCACATTGCCGGCCTGCTCCAGCAGGATCAGCAGGATATCCACCGCGCGCCGTCCCAGGCGCAACGGACGACCGGCTTCCAGCACCACGCGCTGACGCGGGTGGATGCGGTAGGGGCCGAAGTGCACGGCCTGGTCGCTCAGGTCATTCATGGCTGCCCATGCCTTGGAAACGGTAGGCCGCCAGCATATTCCACGGGCGTGCCGACCACTAGGCAGCGATCACACGAGGCTTGTGACGCAATTGGCGATTTCGCCAGGCCATCGGGTTGATGCCTTCGCTGCGGGTAAAGATATGGCAGAAGTGCGCCTGGTCGCAGAACCCGCATTCCAGGCTGATTTGCGTCAGGCTCAGGTTCGATTGGGTGATCAGCTCCTTGGCCCGCAGCAGTCGCTGCTGGCGAATCCATTGCTGCGGCGACAGCCCGGTGCTGCATTTGAACGCGCGGGAGAAGTGGCTGCGCGACAGCGCACAGGCCTGGGCCAGGTCGGCGATGGCCAGGCTTTCGCCAAGATTGGCGAGGATCAGTTGTTTGGCGATGCGCTCGCGCCGGGGGCAGAGGCCGCCGGTGGCGGATAAGCGCGAAGGACAATACTCAAGTCGGGCCATGACAGATATCCGCAGTCGATGGGAGCGTTCCCGGTGAATGGATGCAGTGTAGACCGCGTCATTCTTGGTGCCGGACCGTCTGGCTGACGAGTTAATCGTTGTTAATTTTGCCAGGTGCGCAGGTGCAAAAATGGCGAAAAAAAGACAGCACAGCCATGCAATCCCACTGATGGGCGGCATGGTTAGCTGAGCGCTTGTCACCGTTTGGATATCGCCATGAACCGCAACGACCTGCGCCGCGTCGACATGAACCTGCTGGTGATTTTCGAAGCGCTGATGTTCGAGAAGAACCTGACCCGGGTCGCCGAAAAGCTCTTTATGGGCCAACCGGCAGTGAGCGCGGCACTGGGGCGTTTGCGCGACCTGTTCGACGACCCGTTGCTGCTGCGCAACGGGCGCGGGATGGAGCCCACGCCACGGGCGCTGGCGATACTCAAGGAGCTGCAACCGGCCATGGACACCATCTCCGGCGCCGTCAGCCGCGCCAAGGATTTCGACCCTTCCACCAGTTGCGCGGTGTTCCGCATCGGCCTGTCCGACGACGCCGAATTCGGCCTGTTCCCGCCGCTGCTCAGCCAATTGCGCGAAGAAGCCCCGGGCATTGTCGTGGTGGTGCGTCGTGCCAATTACCTGCTGATGTCGTCGTTATTGGCCAGTGGCGAGATTACGGTGGGGGTGAGTTACACCACCGAATTGCCGGCCAATGCCAAGCGCAAGAAACTGCGCGACATTCCCTGCAAGGTGCTGCGTGGGGATGGGGGGATGGCGCCACTGACCTTGGACGACTACTGCGAGCGGCCCCATGCGATGGTGTCGTTCTCGGGGGATCTGAGCGGCAACATCGACCTCGACCTGGCGCGCATCGGTCGTGCGCGGCGGGTGGTGCTGGCCGTACCGCAATTCAGTGGTCTGCGGGCGTTGCTGGCGGGTACGCAGATTATTGCGACAGTCCCGGATTACGCCGCGTGTGCGTTGACCGAAGGCACGACGTTACGCGCTGAAGACCCGCCGTTTGCGATCGATGCGGCGGAGCTGTCGATGGTCTGGAGCGGGGTGCATGACAACGACCCGGCGGAGCGCTGGCTGAGGGCGCGGATTGCGGAGCATATGGCGCAAACGGTTTGAGCGGAAGGTCGCAGGGGGGCTGTTCAGCTAGCTTATGTGGTGACTGACACTCCGCTATCGGGAGCAAGCCCCCTCCCACATTTAGAGAACCTGCCCATATTCAAATCAACGCAGAACGTTGCCTTTCGTGGTCTTGGCCAATTCGGTACTCGCTCTTTGAGCTCGGTCTAAATTGTGGGAGGGGGCTTGCTCCCGATAGCGGTAGTTCAGCCAGCTCATGCAGTGACTGACACGCTGCTATCGGGACCAAACCTCAGAAGTTGACCGTCGCACTCAACCGCGCCGTCAGTGGCGCGCCCTGGAACAGGTAGTCGTCGCCCATGTATTCGCCCGCGTCGCGCCAGTAGCGCTTGTCGAACAGGTTGTCGACGCTCAGGCGAAACACCGTCTCGTAGCCGTCGAGCTTGGTGGTGTAGCGGCTGCCGACATTGACCACCGCATAATCCCCCACCTCCACATTCCCCGTGCGATTGGCGTACTTTTTGGCGCTGTATTGCACGCCGCCCAGCACCGCCAGGCCGTTCACCCACGGCAATGCGTAGTCGGCGTACACGCTGGCGCGCAGCTTGGGCACGTTGATCGCCTGGTGGCCTTCATAGTCCGGCGTGCCGCTGCCGGTCACCCGTGCGCGAATCGCTGCGACGCTGCTGGATATCTGCAGGCGGTCAGTGGCCCAGCCGTTGGCCGACAATTCCAGCCCGGTGTTTTTCTGTTGACCCTGTTGCACGTAGGTGAAGTTGCCGGCGCCGTCCGGCCGGGCGTACTGGTAGGCCTGGCGCATCTGGAACACGGCGGCGGCGAAGCTGATGCGGCGCCAGTCGTATTTCACCCCGGCTTCGATCTGGCGTGAGGTGGTCGGCGCCAGGGTTTCATCCTTGTTGCTGGCGAACCACGGCGCGCTACCGCCCAGGGACAGGCCCTTGCTGTAGCGGGTGTACAGCGAGATGTTTTCGATCGGCTTATAAATCAACGCCGCCTGGGGCAGAAACACGTACTGCTGAGTGTGGCGGGCCTGGTTGCCGTCGCTGTCGAAGGCTTTCTCATCCAGGCGTACTTCGCGCCCGCCGAGGACGGTTTGCCACTGCTCGTTGAAGCGGATGCGGTCGGTGACGAACAGCCCGTACTGGCGGCTATCGAGGGTGCGATGGCTGTCGTTCAACGGCACGTCGGTCGGCGTATAGGTCGGTGCATCCTGATCGATATTGGCGCTGCCGAGCCATTCGTTGACCGCTGCACGCTTTTCGATCACCCGGCGAAACGCGCTGGTGCCAAAGGTCAGTTCGTGGCCCAGGCCGGCGGTGTCGAACAGGCCGGTCATGGCGGCCTGCACTTCGTCGTCGCGGCGGGTGTCGTCGGGGCTGCGGTAGTCGTAGATGTCGTAGTTGCCTGCGGGGGTGAAGTAGTTGCCGACCCCCTGGGTGTCGCCACCCCAGGCAAATGAGCTGTAGTCGTCGATCACCACCTTGCTGCGCGCGGCGCTGACGCTGCCTTTCCACTGATCGCTGAAGCGGTAGTCAAACGTGCCGTTGAGGTTCAGCGCGTCGATGCCCACGGGTTTGGCGCCGCTCTGGTGCCCCAGCAGTTTTTTCGGCGAGGCATCGTGGGGCACTTCGGTACCGCCCAGCAGTTGGTAACCGGGCACCGAGCGTTGTTGCTTGTTCTGGTATTCGGCGTCCAGTTGCAACACCGCGTCGGGGCTGATGTTCCAGTCGAAGGCCAGGGACACGAAATCGCGTTGGCCGTTGGCGTGTTCCACATAGGAATGGAGGTCTTCATGGGCGACGTTGGCGCGCAGGCCGAATTGCTGCTCGCTGCCGAACCAGCCGCCGACATCGGTGGCGAGATAGCCGCTGCCGCGATCATCGGTGGAGACCGTCACCGAGCGTATGTCTTGCGGGCGCTTGGTCACGTAGTTGATCACGCCGCCGGGTTCGGAAATCCCGCTTTGCAGCCCGGCCAGGCCCTTGAGCACTTCGACCTGCTGCTTGTTTTCCAGGGCGACGTTTTGCTCGCCGGTGATGGTGCGCCCGTTGATTTTGTAGCTGCTCGCGGCATTGAGCGAGAAGCCGCGTACCACGAAGTTTTCGTAGTAACCGATGGGCGCGTAGCTGTCGCCGACCGAGGCATCGTTGCGCAGCACTTCACTGAGCAGGCGCGCTTGCTGGTCCTTGATCATCGCGGCATTGATCACGCTGATCGACGCCGGGGTGTCCAGCAACGGCGCTGCGTCGAAGCCGGCCACCGCGGCCGTTTCGCTGCGATAGCCGGACTCATCCAGGCCCTGGACCTGCACCGCCGGCAGTTCGATTTCCGCAGCCAGGCTGCTGCCGATGCCACCGCTGAGCAGCAGGCCGAGGGCGAAACGGGACGGGGCGACGGGGCGAAAACGCAAAACCATGGGGCAGGGCCTTAGAGCGCGGGGCGGGGGGCGCATAAGCTAGGCATAAGTGCGCGCTTTTACAAGGATTGGTGCATTGAGACATCCCGTCTCAGGGCGCACGCCGATCCACTCGCGCCTCGACAGCCCCGCTGGGCTTCTGCGATAGACAAGGCTTCTCTCATCGTTGCAGGAGGTCGTCATGAGTACCGCTGGAAACGTTATCGCTGGAAAGGTCGCGCTGGTGACTGGTGCCGGGCAGGGCATTGGCCGCGCCATCGCGTTGCGCCTGGCCCGGGACGGTGCCGATATCGCCCTGGTAGACATCAACGGCGCCAAGCTCGACGCCGTGGCCGCCGAGGTGCTGGCCCTGGGGCGCAAGGCCTCGGTGTTCATCGCCGATGTGTCCAAACGCGAGCAGGTGGTGGCGGCGGTCGAGCATGCACACCAGGCGCTCGGTGGCTTCGACATCATCGTCAATAACGCCGGTGTGGCGCAGATCGATTCGCTGCTGGACGTCAGCCCGGAGCAGGTCGAACGCACCCTGGGCATCAACGTGCAGGGCGTGTTGTGGGGCATCCAGGCCGCCGGCAAGAAGTTCAAGGCGCTCAAGCAGAAGGGCAAGATCATCAACGCCTGTTCCATCGCCGGGCACGAAGGCTTCGCGCTGCTGGGGGTGTATTCGGCCACCAAGTTCGCGGTGCGCGCCTTGACCCAGGCGGCGGCCAAGGAACTGGCGAGCGACGGGATTACCGTCAATGCCTATTGCCCCGGCGTGGTCGGCACCGATATGTGGGTCGAGATCGACAAGCGCATGGCCGAGATTACCGGGGCTGAAGTGGGCGCGACCTACAAGAAGTACGTGGACGGCATCGCCCTGGGCCGCGCCGAAACGCCGGAGGATGTGGCCGGGTTGGTGGCGTTCCTGGCCGGGCCGGATGCGGATTACATCACCGGGCAGTCGCCGTTGATCGATGGCGGCCTCGTCTACCGCTGAGGTCCGGTGTGGGAGGGGGCAAGCCCCCTCCCACAGTGTTTGCCTTGATTGGGTCAGGTGACTTTGCCGGGCATGTCGATGCCCAACTGGTTGACGCGGCGGTACAGCGTCGCCCTTGAGATCCCCAGCGCCTGCGCGGTCGGCAGCGGCTTCCAGCGATGCCGGATCAAGGCATCCAACACCAACTGGCGTTCCGGGCTGGCACTGTGTTCGGCCAGCGCCTCGACCTGTTCACCGCGCACCTCCACCGGCAAGTCCGCCAGTTGGATCGTGTCGCCTTCACACACCGCGCAGGCATACGCCAGCACGTGGCGCAGTTGCCGCACGTTGCCCGGCCAGGCATAGCCCAGCAGTAATTCCAGGGCGGCCTGGCCGATGCCGACCCTGATCGCGCTGGTGTGAGCCTGCTGCTCCAGCAGCCGATTGATCAGGACCAGTTTGTCGCTGCGTTCGCGCAAGGGCGGCAGGCAGAAGCGTGCGCAGCCGAGGCGAAAGTACAGGTCTTCGCGAAAGCGACCTTCGGTCACCAGCGCCGCCAGGTCGCGGTGGCTGGCGCAGATCACCTGGATATCCACTGCGCGGGTTTTCGCCGCGCCCAGAGGCGCCACTTCGCCCTCGGCCATCACCCGCAGCAGGCGCGTCTGCAAGGCCAGGGGCATATCGCCGATTTCATCGAGAAACAGCGTGCCGCCATCGGCCTGCACCAACAGCCCGGGCATGCCTTTGCTCGACGCACCGGTAAAGGCCCCGGCCACATAGCCGAACAGCTCGCTTTCAATCAGGTTCTCCGGGATGGCCGCGCAGTTCACCGCCACGAACGGCCCCGAACGGCGGGCGCTGCGTTCGTGCAACTGGCGGGCGAAGACTTCCTTGCCGGCGCCGGTTTCCCCCTGCACCAGCACTGGCAGGTTGCGATCCTTGACCCGCACGGCCAGGCGCAGGTGTTCTTCCACGCGTGGATCGACCTGGGTGTTCGCGAGCACCCGCGCCGGCTTGCGTCGTGGCGCATTGACCCGCACGTGCAGCGCGCCCGGCTCGCCCAGCCAGTGCAGTTGCTGGGTCGATTGATCGGTCGCCGCGCGCAATGCATCGAGGTCGAACACATCGCCGATATATTCCGGCACCTGGCCAAAACGCCGGCGCAGGGCCTGACGCGCCTTGCTGTTCAAGGCGTGCAGGCGACCGTCCTGGTCCCAGGCCAGCAGCAGGTCAGGCTGGCTGTCCACATAGCCGGGCGTGCTGTGGGCCTGCAGCACCCAATGCTGTTGGGCGCTGTGCATGAAGAAAGCGTTTTCGATGGCTTGCGCGCTCTGCGCCACCATCTGCCGCACCAGGTGCTGGCTGCGGCGGTCATCCGGGGATTTGAGCGCCGAGGCGTCCATCACCCCCAGCAGGTTGCCCTGGGGATCGAAGATCGGCGCCGCGGAGCAGGTCAGGGCGATGAACGCCGCGCGAAAGTGATCGCGCTTGTGCACCGTCACCGCCGCCTTGCTGGTCAGCACCGTGGCCACGCCGCAGGTGCCTTCTTCGGCTTCCGACCAGCAGGTGCCCAGGTACAGGCCGGCTTTGCGGCAGTCGTTGCGAATGGCAGTGTCCACGCGGTGGTCGATGGTCTGGCCCTGAGCGTCGGTGAGCATCACGCAGTAGTCGGCGTGGCGTACGCGGTGGTGCAGTTGGCCGACCTCTTCGCTGGCGATGCGCATGAACAGCTCGGCGCGTTCGCGGCATTCCTTGAGCAGCGGTTCGGTGAGGATGCGTGGCCCCTGCAGCGAGCCGGGGTCGAGATGGTGTTGCTCCATGGAACGGCGCCATGAATCGAAAATCAGCGAGGGCACCGGCGCCTGGGGCAGCCGATCGGCATTGCGGACCACACGACTGACGCAGTCGACGTGATCTCTGGAGTTCGCGGCGAGCATAAGGCCTCCGGTTCTCGATCTTTGTTGTTATGCCCGCCATTAAGCGCCGATGAGCGCGAGGGAACAAGGGCGGCCTGACCAACTGCCCGAGGTGAGACGCAGCGTCTCATCCGGCCTGAGACGCGGCCTGCAGACTGCAATGGCGCGTCTCATTCTGCGCAGGCCGGTGGCCCCGGCACAACCGCGCGGCACTGCTCTGGATCAAGGCTTTGCCAGGTTTTGCCGGGTCTTGGCACAGGCTGTGCTGAAGCGCTTACAGCTGGCCGCCGCCAGCCTTTTGTGTGTCGAGACAACCTGGAGAACAACAAGATGTCCACTCACCTGTCCACCGATCAATTGCTCCATGCCTACACCGTGATGCGCACCATCCGCGATTTCGAAGAACGCCTGCACGTGGAATTCGCCACCGGCGAGATCCCCGGTTTCGTGCACTTGTATGCCGGCCAGGAAGCCAGCGCCGCCGGGGTCATGGCCCACCTCAACGATGAAGATTGCATTGCCTCCAACCACCGTGGCCACGGCCATTGCATCGCCAAGGGCGTGGATGTGTTCGGCATGATGGCCGAGATCTACGGCAAGAAAACCGGCGTGTGCGGCGGCAAGGGCGGCTCCATGCACATCGCCGACCAGGAGAAGGGCATGCTCGGCGCCAACGGTATCGTCGGCGCCGGTGCACCGCTGGCGGCCGGGGCGGCGCTGGCGTCCAAGCTCAAGGGCAGCCAGGGCGTGGCCGTGGCGTTCTTCGGCGACGGCGGCTCCAACGAAGGCGCGGTGTTCGAGGCGATGAACCTGGCGTCGATCATGAAGCTGCCGTGCCTGTTCGTCGCCGAGAACAACGGGTACGCCGAAGCCACCGGCTCCGGCTGGTCGGTGGCGTGCAAGGACATCGCCGAGCGCGCCGTGGGCTTCGGCATGCCGGGGGTGATCGTCGACGGCAACGATTTCTTTGCCGTGCACGCGGCGCTGGGCGTCGCGGTTGAGCGGGCGCGCCAGGGCCAGGGGCCGACGCTGGTCGAGGTCAAGCTGAGTCGCTTCTATGGTCACTTCGAGGGCGATGCACAAACCTATCGCGGCCCGGACGAAGTGAAAAACCTGCGCGAATCCCACGATTGCCTGGCGCTGTTCCGCCAGCGCTGCACCGCCGAAGGCTGGCTCGACAGCGCGCAGTTCGAGCGCATCGACGGCGAAGTCGCGCAACTGATCGAAGACGCCGTGCGCCTGGCCAAGTCCGATCCCAAGCCCCAGGCCGCCGACCTGCTCAGCGATGTGTACGTCGCTTACCGCTAATCGCCATCCCCTACAAAAACAAGATGTGGAGAGACTTTCATGGCTCGCAAAATCAGCTATCAGCAGGCAATCAACGAAGCGCTGGCCCAGGAAATGCGCCGGGACCAGAGCGTGTTCATCATTGGCCAGGACGTCTCCGGCGGCACCGGTTCCCCTGGTGAGCAAGACGCCTGGGGCGGTGTGCTCGGCGTGACCAAGGGCCTGTACCCGCAGTTTCCCGACCGCGTACTCGATGCGCCGTTGTCCGAAGTCGGCTACGTCGGCATGGCGGTCGGCGCCGCCACCCGTGGCATGCGCCCGGTGTGCGAGTTGATGTTCGTCGACTTTATCGGCTGCTGCCTCGACCAGTTGCTCAACCAGGCCGCCAAGTTCCGCTACATGTTCGGCGGCAAGACCACCACGCCGCTGGTGGTGCGCGCCATGTATGGCGCCGGCCTGCGCGCCGCGGCCCAGCACTCGCAGATGCTCACCTCGATGTGGACGCACATTCCCGGCCTCAAGGTGGTGTGCCCGGCCACGCCTTATGACGCCAAGGGCATGCTGATCCAGGCGATCCGCGACAACGACCCGGTGATCTTCCTCGAACACAAGATGCTCTACAGCCTGCAGGGCGAAGTGCCGGAAGAGCTGTACACCGTGCCCTTCGGCGAAGCCAACTTTGTCCGCGAAGGCCGCGACGTGACCCTGGTGACCTACGGGCGCATGGTGCACATCGCCCTCGAAGCTGCCGCCAACCTGGCCCGCCAGGGCATTGACTGCGAAGTGCTGGACCTGCGCACCACCAGCCCGCTGGACGAAGACAGCATCCTCGAAAGCGTAGAGAAAACCGGGCGCCTGGTGGTGATCGACGAGTCCAACCCGCGCTGCTCCATCGCCACCGACATCAGTGCGCTGGTGGCCCAGCAGGGCTTTTCTTTCCTGCGCGCGCCGATCGAGATGGTCACCGCGCCGCACACGCCGGTGCCGTTCTCCGACGCGCTGGAAGACCTGTACATCCCCAACGCCGCGAAGATCGAAGCCGCGGTGCTGAAGATCGCCGACAAGAGGAACGCCGCATGATCCATACCTTGACCATGCCCAAGTGGGGCTTGTCGATGACCGAAGGCCGCGTCGATGTCTGGCTCAAGCAACCCGGCGACCGGGTGGAGAAGGGCGAGGAAGTGCTGGATGTGGAAACCGACAAGATCTCCAGCAGCGTCGAGGCGCCGTTCAGCGGCGTACTGCGCCGCGTGCTGGCGCTGAGCGACGAGACCTTGCCGGTGGGCGCGCTGCTGGGGATCGTGGTGGAGGGCGAGGCCACGGAAGCGGAGATCGACGCGGTGATCGACAGCTTCAACGCCGGCTTCGTGTCGAATGCCGCCGAGGCCGAAGCGTGCGGGCCGAGTGCGCAGAAAGTCGAACTGGGCGGGCGCTTGTTGCGCTACCTCGACCAGGGCGAGGGCGGTACGCCACTGGTGCTGGTGCATGGCTTCGGTGGCGACTTGAACAACTGGCTGTTCAACCAACCGGCCCTGGCCGCCGAGCGCCGGGTGATCGCCCTCGACCTGCCGGGGCATGGCGAGTCGGGCAAGACCCTGCACACGGGCGATGCCGAGGAGTTGAGCCAGGCGGTACTGGCCTTGCTCGATCACCTCAAACTCGATCGCGTGCACCTGGCCGGGCACTCCATGGGCGGGCTGGTCAGCCTGAGCGTGGCGCGCCAGGCCCCCGCGCGCGTCGCCTCCCTGACCCTGATCGCCAGCGCCGGCCTCGGCGCGGACATCAACGCTGACTACCTGCAAGGCTTTACCGACGCCGCCAACCGCAACGCGCTCAAGCCGCAGTTGGTGCAACTGTTCAGCGACCCGGCGTTGGTCACGCGGCAGATGCTCGAAGACATGCTCAAGTTCAAGCGCCTGGAGGGCGTGGATCAGGCCCTGCGCCAGCTCAATACCCAACTGTTCGAAGGCGGGCGACAGCGCGTGGATCTGCGCAACGTGGTGGGGCAGCAACCGAGCCTGGTGATCTGGGGCAGCGACGATGCAATCATCCCGGCAGGCCATGCTCAAGGTTTGGAGGCCCAGGTCGAGATCCTGCCGGGGCAGGGGCACATGGTGCAGTTGGAGGCGGCGGAGCGGGTCAACCAACTGATGGCAGCCTTCCTCAAATCCCAGCCTTGATGGGGGCAGGCAGTGGTTTTTGTGGTCATGGTGATCTTCCGCAACGCCACTGACCCCGCCGATCCAACCCTGAAACGCAGTCCCTGTGGGAGGGGGCTTGCTCCCGATGGCGGTGGTCCAGTCAACTGATGTAGAGACTGATACACCGCTATCGGGAGCAAGCCCCCTCCCACATTTTTGACCCTGTTCAGGTAGTGGTTTTTGTGGTCATGGCAATCCATATGGCGCAACGGTGTTTCAGCAGGATCGTCTCAATGTCTCGCTGGGCAGTTCCTTGAACAGGGCGCGGTAGCTATGGGAGAACCGCCCCAAATGCCAGAACGACCAATTCATCGCCACCTCGGCCACGGTTGTCTGGGCTGAACTCAACAACTCGCGCCGCGCGCCGTTCAACCGGCGCAGGCGCAACCACTGCGCCGGGCTCATCCCGGTGTAGGTCTTGAAGCCCTGCTGCAACTGGCGCAGCGGCACGCCGGCGATCTGCGCCAGCTCCAGCACGTTGACGCTTTCATCCGGCGCATCCGCCGCCCATTCGCCAATGCGCACCATCAGCCGCCGCTCTTCGCTGCGCCGCCGCAAGGCGCTGCGGTCCAGGCCCACGCAGGCGTTATCGAGAATGAACAGGCAATCGTCGAGCAACTGCTGGGTCAGGGCATCGCGGCCGATCGGGTCGTGGGTGCTCGCCAGGCGGGTGAGGGTGCCGCTGAGCCAGCGGGTGAACAGCGCGTTCTGCTGACCGGTCAGCGGCGCCATGAACAGGCCTTCGAGTTTGGCCACGTCCAAGCCATGGCGCTGCACGAACTGCGGCCCGAATACCACCGCCACTTCGCGATAGTTCTCCGGGGTGATCCAGGTGTTGCGGCTTTCGCCATTGAGCAGGTACAGCGCGTTGTCGCTGCCGTCGAAACAGAACGCGAGGGCGCCCGGCGGTGCGTTGAAGTGCTGTTCCACGCGGGTGTTCATGCACTCTTCGTAGACGTGCACGCCTTGCAGATCGAGGTAACGGATCTGCCCGGCGAAATGCCCCGGGGACATCTGCTGGTAGTGCTGGACCCAGCCGGGGGTCGCGCTGCATTGAGCGGCCACGTCACCGGTAGTGAAGGCCTGTACGCGCAAAGCGGTTGCCTGTGTCATGGATGATCCGTGCGCACTCTATTGGTGCGCTGTGGTTCGTGCAAAGTGGATAGATGGCCTGTGAAGGCTGGCCCAAGATAGACCTCAATGCGCCGGGAGTACAAGCCGGTGCCGCACCCCACCCATGACGAGGTCCCTATGAATGCCCCCTTCGATCAGCTGTCGGCCTGGCTGAAAGAACACAAGATCACTGAAGTCGAATGCGTGATCAGCGACTTGACTGGCATCGCACGCGGCAAGATTGCGCCCACCAACAAGTTCCTGCATGAGCGAGGCATGCGCCTGCCGGAAAGTGTGCTGCTGCAAACGGTGACCGGGGACTTCGTCGACGACGACATCTACTACGACCTGCTCGACCCGGCCGATATCGACATGATCTGCCGGCCCGTCGCGAACGCCACCTACGTGGTGCCCTGGGCCATCGAACCCACCGCGATCGTGATCCACGACACCTTCGACAAACAGGGCAACCCCATCGAACTGTCGCCGCGCAACGTGCTGAAAAAAGTCCTGCAGCTCTACACCGACCAGGGTTGGCAACCGATCGTCGCGCCGGAAATGGAGTTCTACCTGACCCAACGCTGCGAAGACCCGGACCTGCCGCTGAAAACCCCGGTGGGCCGCTCCGGCCGCGCCGAAACCGGGCGCCAGTCGTTCTCCATCGACGCGGCCAACGAGTTCGACCCGCTGTTCGAAGACGTCTACGACTGGTGCGAAGCCCAGGGCCTGGACCTCGATACGCTGATCCACGAAGACGGCCCGGCGCAGATGGAAATCAACTTCCGCCACGGCGACGCCCTCGACCTGGCCGACCAGATCACCGTGTTCAAGCGCACCCTGCGCGAAGCCGCGCTCAAGCACAACGTGGCCGCGACCTTCATGGCCAAGCCAGTGGCCGACGAGCCGGGCAGCGCCATGCACCTGCACCAGAGCGTGGTGGACATCGCCACCGGCCAACCGGTGTTCGTCGACGCCGACGGCAACATGAGCCAGTTGTTCCTGCATCACATCGGCGGCCTGCAGAAGTACATCCCCAAGCTGCTGCCGATGTTCGCGCCGAACGTGAACTCGTTCCGCCGCTTTCTGCCGGACACCTCGGCGCCGGTCAACGTGGAGTGGGGTGAAGAAAACCGCACCGTCGGCCTGCGCGTGCCCACCTCCAGCCCCGACGCCATGCGCGTGGAAAACCGCCTGCCGGGTGCGGATGCCAACCCGTACCTGGCGATTGCGGCGAGCCTGCTGTGCGGCTACCTGGGCATGATCGAACGCATCGAACCGAGTGCGCCGGTCGAAGGCCGCGCCTATGAGCGGCGCAACCTGCGCCTGCCGTTCACCCTCGAAGACGCCCTGGCGCGGATGGAGGACTGCGACACGGTCAAGCGTTACCTGGGCGACAAGTTCGTGCGCGGCTACGTCGCGGTCAAGCGCGCCGAGCACGAGAATTTCAAGCGCGTGATCAGTTCCTGGGAACGCGAGTTCCTGCTGCTGAGCGTCTAAAACAACCAAAGGGGTGTCGATATGCGTCTTGTGAAAAAGCTTCTCCCGCTGGCCCTCGTGGCCGCGTTCAGCAGTGCCAGCCAGGCGGCGCCGACGGTGAGCGTCTACAACTGGACCGACTACATCGGCGAGACCACGCTGGCCGATTTCCAGGCCAAGACCGGGATCAAGGTGATCTACGACGTGTTCGACTCCAACGAAACCCTGGAGGGCAAGTTGCTGGCGGGGCGCACCGGGTATGACGTGGTGGTGCCGTCCAACCACTTCCTGGCGCGCCAGGTGAAGGCCGGCGCGTTCCTCAAGCTCGACCGCGCGCAGTTGCCCAACTTCAAGAACCTCGACCCCAAGCTGCTCAAGCTGCTGGAGAAAAACGATCCGGGCAACGCGCACTCGGTGCCGTACCTGTGGGGCACCGACGGCATCGGCTATAACGTCGACAAGGTCAAGCAGGTGCTGGGCATCGACCATATCGACTCGTGGGCGGTGCTGTTCGAGCCGCAGAACATCAAGAAGCTCAACCAATGCGGCGTGGCCTTCCTCGACTCGGCGGATGAACTGTTCCCGGCGATGCTCAACTACATGGGCAAGGACCCGAACAGCACCAATCCCAAGGATTACCAAGAGGCCGAAGCCAAGCTGCTGACGCTGCGCCCGTACATCACGTACTTCCATTCCTCCAAGTACATCTCGGACCTGGCCAACGGCGATATCTGCGTGGCCTTCGGTTATTCCGGCGACGTGTTCCAGGCCGCCAACCGCGCCAAGGAAGCCAAGAACGGGGTGAATATCGCCTACTCGATTCCCAAGGAAGGCTCCAACCTGTGGTTCGACCTGTTGGCGATCCCCGCCGACGCCGGCAATCCGAAAGAAGCCCACGCATTCATCAACTACCTGCTCGACCCCGAAGTGATCGCCAAGGTCAGCGCCTCGGTGGGTTATGCCAACGCCAACCCGGCGGCCCAGGCTTTCATGGACCCGGAACTGGTGAACAACCCTGAGGTGTACCCGCCTCAGGAAGTGCTCGACAAACTCTACATTTCCACCACGCCGACCCCGGCGATCATGCGCGTGATGACCCGCGCGTGGAGCAAAGTGAAGACCAACAAATGATTCGATCCAGCGACCACGCCCGCTCCTATTACCTGGCTTCGGCCCATGCCATGCCCGAGCGTCCGTCGCTGGACGCTGACTTGAGCGCCGATGTGTGTGTGATCGGCGGCGGTTTCACCGGGGTCAACACCGCGATTGAACTGGCCCAGCGCGGGCTGTCGGTGATTCTGCTGGAAGCCCGGCGTATCGGCTGGGGCGCCAGCGGGCGCAACGGCGGGCAGTTGATTCGCGGCATCGGCCATGACGTGTCGGGTTTTGCCAGGTACGTGGGCGAGGAGGGCGTGCGCGAGCTGGAGCGGGCCGGGATCGACTCGGTGACGTTGGTGGGCGAGCGCATTCTCAAGCACGGCATCGACTGCGATCTGCGCTGGGGCTTCTGCGAGCTGGCCAACACCCCGGCGCAGTTCGCGGCGTTCAAGGATGAGCAGGCGCGCCTGGCCCGCACGGGGTATCCCCACGAGACCCGTCTGGTGGGCCCGCAGGACATCCGCGAGGTGGTGGATTCGACGCAGTACGCCGGCGGCCTGGTGGACATGGGCTCCGGGCACCTGCACCCGCTGAACCTGGTGCTGGGCGAGGCGCGGGTGGCCGAGGCCCTGGGGGTGCGGATCTTCGAGCACAGCGAGGTGCTGGAGCTGATCCATGGCGACAGCGTGCGCGTGCGTTGCGCCGGTGGCAGCGTGCGCGCCGCCAGCCTGGTGCTGGCGTGCAATGCGCACCTGGATGACCTGGAACCGCGCCTGGGCGGCAAGGTGCTGCCGGCGGGCAGCTACATCATTGCCACCGAGCCGCTGTCGGCGGACCTGGCCCGGCAACTGATCCCGCAGAACCTGGCGCTGTGCGACCAGAAAGTCGGCCTGGATTACTACCGGCTCTCTGCCGACCGTCGCCTGCTGTTCGGCGGCGCCTGCCATTACTCGGGGCGCGACCCGGCGGACATCGCCGCGTACATGCGCCCGAAAATGCTCAAGGTGTTCCCGCAACTGGCCGACACCGCCATTGCCTTCCAGTGGGGCGGCAAGATCGGTATCACTGCCAACCGTTTTCCGCAGGTCGGGCGCTTGCAGCAGTACCCGAATGTGTTCTACGCCCAGGGCTATTCCGGCCATGGCTTGAATGTGACCCACTGGTGCGCGCGCTTGCTGGCCGAGGGCATACACGCCGGGCACAGCCACGGCCTGGACCTGTTCAGCCGGGTGCCGCACATGACCTTCCCCGGCGGCAAGGCGTTGCGTTCGCCGCTGCTGGCGCTGGGGATGTTGTGGTACCGGTGGCGGGAATGGATGCATTGAGGCGTCGGGCGTGGCAGTCTGGACGACGTTTTCCTACGACTTGTGGAGATTGACTGTGCCAAAAGCATCAGCAGTGATTGAAATCCCGGTATCGGCCGATCAGGTCTGGCAATTGGTCGGCGGCTTCAACAGCCTGCCGGACTGGCTGCCGCTGATCGCCAAGAGCGAGCCACTCGAAGGCGGCCGCGTGCGCCACCTGCAAACCGCCGACGGCAGTGTGGTCGTGGAGCGTATGCAGACCTTCGATAACGTTGGCCGCACGTACAGCTACACCATTGAAGAATCGCCGTTTCCGGTGACGGCGTACCTGGCGACCGTGCAGGTCGAGGCGCTGACGGAGGCGTCGGCGAAGGTGACGTGGTCGGGCGTGTTCACCCCGGCGCCGGGCACCACGGACGCCGCCGCAGAGGCCTTGTTTGCCGGCGTCTACAGCGGCGGGCTGGAAGCACTGCGCGCCAACTTCCCCGGCTGATCCGACAGGCAACCGAGGCCCAGTGTGGCAAGCCCCCTCCCACATTTGGCCTGGGCAGGCTTCGGGTTTTGGGTCTGTATGCCGAAATTCCGGTAATGGTTTACCTGGCGACTTTGCAGGTCGGGGTGCTGATGAAATCGCCAGTGAAGGTGAACCGGTCCGGTGCGATTCACTGAGGTCCAGTGTGGGAGGGGGCTTGCTCCCGATGGCGGTGTAGCAGTCGAGATTGCTGGTGACTGACACTGTGCAATCGGGAGCAAGCCCCCTCCCACATTTGGCCTGGTCAGGCTTCGGGTTTTGGGTCTGTATGCCGAAATTCCGGTAATGGCTTACCTGGCGACTTTGCAGGTCGGGGTGCTGATGAAATCGCCAGTGAAGGTGAACCGGTCCGGTGCGATTCACTGAGGTCCAGTGTGGGAGGGGGCTTGCTCCCGATGGCGGTGTCGCAGTCGAGATTGTTGGTGACTGACACTACGCTATCGGGAGCAAGCCCCACACATTTGGCCTGCATAGGTCTCAGGTGTCGGGCATCAGTTGTTGGCGGCACTCCAGGATCAGGCGTGCGCCGCCTTGTGCGCTGCTGCCCACTTCCAGCTTGAACCCATGCAGGTTGATGATCGCCGCGACAATCGACAGGCCCAGGCCAAACCCGCCTGACTGGTCGCTTTCGTCCACCCGGTAAAAACGTTGAAACACCGCCTTGCGTTCGGCTACCGGTATGCCTGGGCCTGAATCGTGCACTTCGATGCGCGTACTGCCGCCATCGTTGAGCCCGCGCAAAATCACTTCGCCGCCCGGTGGCGAGAACTTGATCGAGTTGCTCAGCAGGTTGGCCAGGGCTTCGAACAGCAGTGCGCGGTCGCCGGTGATCCACGGCAGGGACTCCGGGGTTTCCAGGCGCAGTTGCAGTTCGCCTTCTTCCGCCAGGGGCAGGTAGAAGTCGTGCAGTTCGCGTAACAGCGGCAGCGGGTCCATGACCAGGAAACCCGAGCGGCGTTGGTGGTCTTCCAGTTCGGAGATGCGCAACAGCCCGCGAAAGCGCGCCATCAGGGTGTCGGTCTCGGCAATCGCATCGTCGAGTTTTACCGCGTAGTCCGACTCCTGCTCAGCCTCCTGCTTGATGCGGTAAAGCTGCGCACGCAACCGGGTGAGCGGGGTGCGCAGGTCGTGGGCGATGTTGTCGCACACGCCTTTGACCTCGTTCATCAGCTTCTCGATGCGGTCGAGCATGGCGTTGACGATGGCCGCGAGCATGTCCAGTTCGTCACGGCGGTTGGACAGCGGCAAGCGGTGGGTCAGGTCACCGGCGACGATGGCTTCGGCGCTGGCCTGGATCCCGCGAATCCGCCGCAGCGGGCGGCGGCGCAACAGGTGCCAGCCGGCGGCGCCGGGGATGATCGTCAGCGACAGCGCCCACAGCAACGCATGCCAGATGATCCGTGTGACGCCGAACAGCGAACCATTGGCGCGCACCAGCACCAGCCAGCGTCCGTCATCGGTGTGGGTGGCCACGGCGTCGCAGCTGTCCTTGGGCAGTTTGGGGTCGTCGGAATTGACGCAGTTGGACAGGGTGTGGATCTTGCCATCCAGCGGCAGGTCCGGCGGAATCGCGCGGATCGGCCCGCTCAGCGGATTGAATTGCTCATCGAACAGGCCATAGGCATCCACGCCCTTCATGTCGAAGGTCATGCTGGTGGTCAGCGCCTCCACCAGTTCTTCGCCGTCGAAACGCTGGAACAGGTGCTGACGCTGCATCAGGGAGTGGCGCGACAGGTCGCTGAGGTAACCCGATACCTCGAAGTACAGCACCCCCATGAGGATGCAACTCCAGGCCACGAACAGCGAACTGTACAGCGCCAGCAGCCGACTGCTGGAAGAGCGCCAGCCCTTAGAGGGGTTCAGCAATGACATACCCTGAACCTCGTACCGTGCGGATCAGCGGCGTGAGGCCCGGGGGATCGATCTTCTTGCGCAGGCGACCGATGTGCACGTCGATCAGGTTGGTGCCGGGGTCGAAGTGATAACCCCAGACTTCCTCGAAGATCATCATCCGCGACAGGATCTGCCCGGTGTTGCGCATCAGGAACTCCAGCAGTTTGTATTCGGTGGGCAACAGGCTCAGCGGCTGATCGGCGCGGCTGGCTTCGCGGCTGATCAGGTTCAGCTCCAGGTCGGCCACGCGCAGGGCGGTTTCGAATTCCTTGACCGTGCTTTTGCGCCGCAGCAGCACTTCGACGCGGGCGGCCATTTCGTCGGAGGCGAACGGCTTGGTCAGGTAATCGTCGCCGCCGGCGCGCAGGCCGCGCACGCGTTCGTCTACGTCAGAGAGGGCGCTGATCATCAGGATCGGCGTCGACACGCCGATGGTGCGCAAGGTGGTGACGATGGCCAGGCCATCGAGTTCCGGCAGCATGCGGTCGAGGGTGATCAGGTCGTAATCACCACTGACCGCGCGGACCAGGCCTTCGCGGCCGTTGTCCACCCAATCTACGTCCAGTCCATGGCTACTCAGCTCGGCGACGATCTCGCGGGCCGTTACGGCGTCATCCTCGATGGTCAAAATGCGGGTCATAGGGTTACCTGGTGAGCGATTCACACTGGAAGACCGCGATCGCCGGCAAGCCGGCTGCTACGGAATTGGAGGCATTTTGCCAAGAAATACCTGAACGCTTCCTAAATAAAACTTCATGTTGGCAAAACTGACACAGCTTTCATGCGCGTTCGCCCTGGGAATGCATAACGCACGCCGTCAGCGGTCATTTCTTGCAAGTTGCAAGGATCGAGTAAGTTCAATTTACTTAACACATTGAAATGTAAGGATTTTAATTTAAAGCGCGACTGGCACGCCGGCTGCACTGTCCCTTTTGAGACGTGTAACACTATTTTTCCTGCCGGGAGCACAACAACAATGATCACATCGTCATCCACGCTGCAAGAATCGAGCGCGCGCTCCGGGGTTTCCTGGGGTGCGATCTTTGCCGGGGCCGCTGCGGCGGCCGCGCTCTCGCTGATTCTGGTGTTACTGGGCTTCGGCCTGGGCTTTTCGGCGGTGTCGCCGTGGGCCGACAGTGGCATCAGCGCCAAAGGGCTTGGCATTTCCACCATTATCTGGCTGGCGTTCACCCAGATCGTCGCGTCCGGGCTCGGTGGTTATATCGCCGGTCGATTGCGCGTGAAGTGGGCCAACCTGCACGGCGATGAAGTGTACTTTCGCGACACCGCCCATGGCTTCCTGGCCTGGGCCGTGGCAACGCTGGTGACGGCGACCCTGGTGGTCGGCTCGGTCAGCAGTGTGGTCGGCGGTGGCGTGCAAGCCGGTGCCAGCGTGGCTTCCGGTGCCGCCAGCGGGATCAGCCAGGCGGCGGGCAGCATGGCCAAGGGCGCCCACGGCGAGGACTTCGGTTACTACGTCGACAGCCTGTTCCGCGACGACCGCCCTGCAGCCGTCAGCGATGATGCGGTGCACGGTGTCGTTGCGCGCATCTTCGCCCGGACCTTGAGCAACGACGGCCAACTCGCCGCCGAAGACCGTGCGTACCTTGCGCAGTTGATCAGCCAGCGCACCAACCTCAGCCAGTCCGAGGCCGAAGCGCGTATCGACAAGGTCTACGGCGACGCCCGTAAAGCCATCGAAGACGCCAAGCTCAAAGCCAAGCAAGCCGCCGAGACCGCCGCCAAAGTCGCCGCCTGGACTTCGCTGTGGACATTCGTGGCGCTGCTGATCGGTGCCTTCTTCGCCAGCTTCGCAGCCACCTTCGGCGGTCGTCGTCGGGACGCGGTGGTGTATGTCGAAACCGACGCCTACGTTCGTTAATTCAAGGAGAACATCATGCGCTCATTACTGCTGTGGTTCCTCGGTGTGCCGATCCCGCTCATCATCCTGATCGCGATTTTCATGCACTGATTCCGGGCGTCGCTCGGTCCGATATGGGAGGGGGCAAACCCCTCCCGTTTTTTTGCTTTTTGGGTGCGGTCAGTCGTCGAAGCCGACCTGCTCGTGAATCTCATCCACCTTCAATTCCAACCGATACGCCACCGCAATGAACAACGCCTGGCACAGGCACAAGGTGGCGCTCAGCGAGCGGAAGGCGAACGAAGAACCTTCATTGACCAGCAGCACCGCGTTGGCCCGCTTGGCCAGGGGCGACAGGTTGCTGTCGGTGATGATCAGGGTCTTGGCCTGGTGATGCTGGGCGATGCGCAGGCAGTGCTGGGTTTCTTTGCCATAGGGCGTGAAGCTGATGGCGATCACCAGGTCATTGGCGCGCACGCTGCGCATCTGCTCGCGGTAGCTGCCGCCCAGGCCGGAGATCAGGTGGATGCGCTTGTTGGTGTGCTGCAGGTTGTAGACCAGGTAATCGGCCACCGCAAAAGAACGGCGCACACCGACCACATAGATGTTGTCGGCGTTGACCACCAGGTCCACGGCTTTCTCGAAGGCTGCGTCATCGAGCTCCAGCCCCAGGCGCTCGATCCCCGACAGCGTGGCATTCACGCACTCGCGCGCCAGGTCGCCGCCACTGGCTTTCTGCGACTTGTTGGCGATCATGCTGCGGATGCGCTGCTGGTAGTTCTGCACCGGCGTGGTCTTGTGGGTGTAGGCCTCGCGAAACAGCGCCTGCATCTCGCTGAACCCACTGAAACCGAACCGCTGGGAAAACCGCACGATGGCCGACGGGTGCACTTCGCATTCGCGGGCGATGTCGCTGATGCGATCGACCATGATCCGGTCGCTTTGCTGGCTCATGTAGCTGGCGATGCGCTTGAGTTGGCGCGGCAGGCTTTCGTATTCGTCGGTGATCAGCTGCAACAGGCGTTCGGCATTGATCGGAGGGCTGGGGACAGTGTCTTCCAGGTGGGTCTCGGGATCGGTGCGGGACATGGGCAATCCTTCTGGCGTGTTCTTCTGGTGCGCTGGTGAATGGCGCAAGTCTACAGGGTAGGCGTAAAAAAATACCCCGGCATCACGGCCGCCGTGGCCTGCTGAAACGATCCACGGGAGCAGGCTGGCGCCTATGCTGACGTATTGGAAAAAATATTCCACTAAAAATAATTCTGGAATAAATATTGATTGCGCTCGCCGGACGTTCTAGTCTGCTCCCACCAAGAGCGTGTGCCATCGCCACGGCGGCACAACGCAGGCTGATAAAAATAACAGGAGCCAGCATGGGCCAGACTCGTTTTGCCAGTGGGCGTCAATTGGATCTGATTTGCCTCGGGCGCCTGGGCGTCGACCTTTATGCGCAACAAGTGGGGGCGCGGCTTGAGGACGTGTCCAGCTTTGCCAAATACCTCGGCGGTTCCTCCGCCAATATCGCCTTCGGCACCGCACGGCTGGGCCTCAAGTCGGCGATGCTGAGCCGGGTAGGGGACGACCACATGGGGCGTTTCCTGGTCGAATCCCTGGCCCGCGAAGGCTGCGATGTCAGCGGCATCCAGGTCGACCCGGAACGCCTCACCGCCCTGGTGCTGCTGGGCCTCAAGGACCGCGAAACCTTCCCCCTGGTGTTCTACCGCGAGAACTGCGCCGACATGGCGGTGCGCGCCGAAGACGTCAGCGAAGCCTTTATCGCCTCCAGCAAGGCGCTGTTGATCACCGGCACGCATTTCTCCACCGACGGCGTGTACAAGGCCAGCATCCAGGCGCTGGACTATGCGGCCAGGCACCACGTCAAGCGCGTGCTGGACATCGACTATCGCCCGGTGCTGTGGGGCCTGGCGGGCAAGGCCGATGGCGAAACGCGGTTTGTCGCCGACCGGAATGTCAGCCAGCACGTGCAGAACATCCTGCCGCGTTTTGACCTGATCGTCGGCACCGAAGAAGAATTTTTGATCGCCGGCGGCAGTGAGGATTTGCTCAGCGCGTTGCGCACCGTGCGCGAACTGACCCCGGCGACCCTGGTGGTCAAGCTCGGCCCGCAAGGCTGCACGGTGATCCACGGCGCGATCCCTGCACGCCTCGAAGACGGTGCGATCTACCCCGGCGTGCGCGTTGAAGTGCTGAATGTGTTGGGCGCTGGCGATGCGTTTATGGCCGGCTTCCTCAGCGGTTGGCTGAACGACGCCAGCGATGAACGCTGCAGCCAGTTGGCCAACGCCTGCGGCGGTCTGGTGGTATCGCGCCACGCCTGCGCACCGGCAATGCCGACCCCCGCCGAACTCGAATACCTGTTCAACAGCCCGGTACCGATCACGCGCCCGGATCAGGACCTGACCCTGCAACGCCTGCACCGCGTCAGTGTGCCGCGCAAGGCCTGGAAGCAACTGTTCGTGTTCGCCTTCGACCATCGCTGGCAACTGGTGGACCTGGCGCAACGCGGCGGCCAGGACCCGAGCCGCATCAGCGCGATCAAGCAACTGTTTATCCAGGCCATCGAACGCGTCGAAAAAAAGCTCGCCGCGCAAGGCATCGACGCCGATGTGGGCCTGTTGGCCGACCAGCGCTTCGGCCAGGACGCGCTCAACGCCGCCAGCGGTCGTGGCTGGTGGATTGGCCGTCCGGTGGAAGTGCAGAACTCGCGGCCGCTGGTGTTCGAGCATGGCCGTTCGATCGGCAGCAACCTGATCGCCTGGCCCCAGGAACAGATCATCAAGTGCCTGGTGCAATTCCACCCCGACGACGAACCCATGCTGCGCCTGGAACAGGAGGC
This sequence comes from Pseudomonas sp. MPB23, assembly GCF_046605395.1. Lineage (NCBI taxonomy): Bacteria > Pseudomonadati > Pseudomonadota > Gammaproteobacteria > Pseudomonadales > Pseudomonadaceae > Pseudomonas > Pseudomonas sp. MPB23. Next base: position 3,621,754 of record NZ_CP176771.1, read on the forward strand.
GCAACTCAAGGCGGTGTACGAGGCCTCGCTGGTCAGCGGCCATGAGCTGCTGCTGGAAGTCATCCCGCCCAAGGATCACCCGTCCACCTACCCGGATGTGCTCTACCGCAGCCTCAAGCGCCTGTACAACCTGGGCATCTACCCGGCGTGGTGGAAGATCGAAGCGCAGTCGGCCGAGGCGTGGAAACAGCTCGATGAACTGATCCATGAACGCGACCCGTACTGCCGTGGCGTGGTGCTGCTGGGCCTGAATGCCTCGGCCGAATGCCTGGCCGAAGGCTTCCGGCAAGCGCGCCAGAGCAGCACCTGCCGAGGGTTCGCGGTGGGCCGTACGATTTTCCAGGCGCCGAGCCGCGCGTGGATGGCGGGGGAGATCGACGACGAGGTATTGATTCAACGGGTCCAGGCCACCTTCGAACAACTCATCGACGCCTGGTGCAGTGCCCGGACCTGATCACCGTTCTAAATGTGCAATGCAATTCCAAGGTGGGAGGGAGCAAGCCCCCTCCCACCTAAAGCAGCTCTCATGCAACGTTGAAAAACAATAAAAGGTGCTGTCATGCCCGTCATCCGAATTGGCATCAACCCGATCTCCTGGAGCAACGACGACTTGCCGGCGCTGGGCGGTGAAACGCCGCTGAGCACCGCTTTGAGCGAAGGCAAGGACATCGGCTACGAAGGTTTCGAGCTCAACGGCAAATTCCCCAAGGACGCCAAAGGCGTCGGCGACGTGTTGCGCCCCTATGACCTGGTGCTGGTCTCCGGCTGGTACTCCAGTCGTCTGGCGCAGCGCTCGGTGGCCGAAGAAATCGAAGCCATCGCCGGCCATGTCGATCTGCTCAAGCGCAATGGCGCCACCGTGCTGGTGTACGGCGAAGTTGCCGACTCCATTCAGGGCTCGCGCATCCGCCTGATCGAACGCCCGCGTTTCCACAGCGAGCACGCCTGGCAGGATTACGCCGACAAGCTCACCGAACTGGCGCGCTTTACCCTGTCCCAGGGCGTGCGCCTGGCCTACCACCACCATATGGGTGCGTACGTCGAATCCCCGCAAGACATCGACCAGTTGATGCGTCGCACCGGCCCCGAAGTCGGCCTGCTGTTCGATTCGGGCCACTGCTACATGGGCGGCGGCGAACCCCTCGAAGTGCTGCGTCAACACATCGACCGCGTTTGCCATGTGCACTTCAAGGACGTGCGCAAACCGGTGGTGCAACTGGCGCGCAACCAGATGTGGAGCTTCCCCGACTGCATCGTCAACGGCACCTTCACCGTGCCCGGCGATGGTGATATCGACTTCGCACCGTTGCTCGACGAACTGCTGGCCGCCGGCTACCAAGGCTGGCTGGTGGTAGAAGCCGAGCAGGACCCGGCCGTGGCGCCCAGCTATGTCTATGCGAAAAAGGGCTACGACACCTTGCGCGCGCTGCTCAACGAGAGGACTTGACTGATGAGCTTGCTGGTCAAAAGCAACCAACGCGCACGCACCATGGTCGCCCTGGAAGACGGACGTCTTGAGTACGTGGGCTTTGCCGCTTACCGCCTGAGCCTGGGCGAAATCCTGCCGGTCAGTGCCGGCGATCAGGAGCTGTGCCTGGTGTTACTCAGCGGCCGGGTGACTATCCAGGGTGAGGGCTTCGACTGGCAGAACCTCGGCGATCGTCAATCGGTGTTCGAGGACAAATCCCCGTTCGCCGCCTACCTGCCGCCGGGCACCGACGCCCAGGTCACCGCCTTGAGCGACGTGCAGATCGCCGTGTGCGCCGCGCCTGGTGCGCCCGGTTACGCACCGCGCCTGATCCGCCCCGAAGCCTGCAAGCGCAGCGTGCGCGGCAAAGGCGCCAACACCCGTTACGTGTGCGACATCCTGCCCGACAGCGAGCCGGCCCATTCGCTGCTGGTGGTGGAAGTGCGCACGCCGTCCGGGCATTCGTCCAGCTACCCGCCGCACAAGCACGACACCGACGACCTGCCGCACCAGAGCTTTCTCGAAGAAACCTATTACCACCAGGTCAATCCGCCCCAGGGCTTCGTGTTCCAGCGGGTCTACACCGATGACCGCAGCATCGACCAGGCCATGGCCGTGGAAAACAGCGACCTGGTGGTGGTGCCCAGGGGCTATCACCCGGTCAGCGTGCCATACGGCTACGAGTCCTATTACCTGAACGTGATGGCCGGCCCCAAGCGTGCCTGGCATTTCCATAACGACCCGCAGCACAGCTGGCTGCTGGACCTCTGAGGGGCGCGACATGACCACAACCCGACTGACCATGGCCCAGGCCCTGGTGAAGTTCCTGGATAACCAATACATCGAAGTCGATGGCGTGCAGAGCAAGTTCGTCGCCGGGGTGTTCACGATTTTCGGCCACGGCAATGTGCTCGGTCTGGGCCAGGCCCTGGAGCAGGACAGCGGCGACCTGGTGGTGCATCAGGGCCGCAACGAGCAGGGCATGGCCCACGCCGCCATCGGTTTCGCCAAGCAGCATTTGCGTCGCAAGATCTACGCGTGCACCGCGTCCGTCGGCCCCGGTGCGGCGAACATGCTGACCGCCGCCGCCACCGCCACCGCCAATCGCATCCCGCTGCTGCTGTTGCCCGGCGATGTGTATGCCAGCCGCCAGCCCGACCCGGTGCTGCAACAGATCGAACAGTTCCACGACCTGAGCATCAGCACCAACGACGCCTTCCGTGCCGTGAGCAAATACTGGGACCGCATCAACCGTCCCGAGCAGTTGATGAGCGCCGCGATCCACGCCATGCGCGTGCTCACCGACCCCGCCGAAACCGGCGCGGTGACCCTGGCGCTGCCCCAGGACGTGCAGGCCGAAGCCTGGGACTATCCGGATTATTTCCTGCAAAAACGTGTGCACCGCATCGAGCGGCGTGCGCCCACCACGGCGATGATCGGCGATGCGCTGGCGGCCTTCAGGGGCAAGCGCAAACCGTTGATCATCTGTGGCGGCGGCGTGAAGTACGCCGGCGCGAATGTTGCGCTGCAAGCCTTTGCCGAACGTTTTGAGATTCCCTTCGCCGAAACCCAGGCGGGCAAGAGCGCAGTGGTCTCCAGCCATGCGCTGAACGTCGGCGGCATCGGCGAGACCGGCTGCCTGGCCGCCAACCTGCTGGCGCCCGAGGCGGATCTGATCATCGGGATCGGCACGCGTTATACCGACTTCACCACCGCGTCAAAATCCCTGTTCACACATGCCGAGGTGACGTTCCTCAACCTCAATATCAGCCCCTGCGATGCGTTGAAACTCGACGGCGTGCAAGTGTTGGGCGATGCCAAAGTCGCCCTCGAAGCGCTGGCCGATGCCCTCGGCGATTACCGCGCCGGCTGGGGCGAGCAGGTGCGCGAGGCCAAGGCGCAGTTGGCGGCGGAAGTGGATCGCGTGCAGCAGGTGGAGTATCAGGGCGACGGGTTCGTGCCCGAGGTCGATGACCGGCTGGACCGCGCCGTGCTGCGTGAATTCATCGAATTGACCGGTTCGTGCCTGACCCAGAGCCGCGTGCTCGGCGTGCTCAACGACACGCTGGCCGACGACGCCATCATCGTCGCCGCCGCCGGCAGCCTGCCCGGCGACCTGCAGCGCGTGTGGCGCAGCAAAGGGGTGAACACCTACCACGTCGAATACGGCTATTCGTGCATGGGCTACGAGATCAACGCCGCCCTCGGCGTGAAACTGGCCGAGCCGAGCCGGGAGGTGTATGCCCTGGTCGGTGATGGCTCTTACCTGATGCTGCATTCGGAGTTGGCCACCTCGATCCAGGAGCGGCGCAAGATCAACGTGGTGCTGCTGGACAACATGGCCTTCGGTTGCATCAACAACCTGCAGATCGGCAACGGCATGGACAGCTTCGGCACCGAGTTCCGCTACCGCAACCCCGAGAGCGGCAAGCTCGACGGCGGCCTGGTGCCGGTGGATTTCGCCATGAGCGCGGCGGCCTATGGCTGCAAGACCTACAAGGTCACCAGCGTGGAACAGCTGCAAGCGGCCCTGGCCGATGCGCGCACGCAAACGGTGTCGACGCTGATCGATATCAAGGTGCTGCCCAAGACCATGGTGCACGGCTACCTGTCGTGGTGGCGGGTGGGCGTGGCGCAGGTGTCCACCAGCGAGCGCACCAACGCCGCGGCGAAAAAACTCAATGAACAGCTGGCCAAGGCCCGGCAGTACTAAATAACAAGAGGAGTGAATGTATGTCTTTGAAGCTGGGTGTTATCGGGACGGGCGCCATCGGCCGGGATCATATTCGGCGTTGCAGCCAGACCTTGCTCAACAGCCAGGTGGTGGCGGTGACCGACATCAATCTGGAACAGGCGGCCAAGGTGGTCGCTGAATTGAAGCTGGACGCCGAGGTGTATCCCGACGGCCATGCGCTGATCCAGTCGCCGCAGGTCGAAGCCATTCTCGTGACGTCATGGGGCCCGAGCCACGAGGCGTTCGTGCTCGCCGCCATCGCTGCCGGCAAACCGGTGTTCTGCGAAAAACCCCTGGCGGTCACCGCCGACGGTTGCCGCAACATCGTCGAGGCCGAAGTCGCCCACGGCAAGCGCCTGGTGCAAGTCGGTTTCATGCGCCCTTACGACGAAGGCTATCGCGCCCTCAAGGCGGTGATCGACAGCGGCCAGATCGGCGAGCCGTTGATGCTGCACTGCGCGCACCGCAACCCGACCGTGGGCGAAAACTACACCACCGGCATGGCGATCACCGACACGCTGATCCACGAGCTGGATGTGCTGCGCTGGTTGCTCGACGACGACTATGTGTCCGTGCAAGTGGTGTTCCCGCGCAAGACCAGCAAAGCCCTGGCCCACCTGCGCGACCCGCAGATCGTGCTGCTGGAAACCGCCAAGGGCACGCGTATCGATGTGGAAGTGTTCGTGAACTGCCAGTACGGCTACGACATCCAGTGCGAAGTGGTGGGGGAGACCGGCATCGCCAAATTGCCCGAGCCGTCCCAGGTGCAACTGCGCAGTGGCGCCAAGCTGTCCAACGCGATTCTGATGGACTGGAAGGACCGGTTTATCGGTGCCTATGACGTGGAGTTGCAGGCGTTTATCGACAGCGTGCTGGCCGGCCAGGTCGACGGCCCGTCGGCGTGGGACGGGTTTGCGGCGGCGGTGGCGGCGGATGCGTGCATCCAGGCGCAGGGCAGTGGGCAGATCGTCAAAGTCAGCCTGCCCGAACGCCCCCATTTCTACGGCTGACGCGATCAGTGTGGGAGGGGGCTTGCTCCCGATGACGGTGGATCAGGGACACATTAGTTGACTGACACACTGCTATCGGGAGCGAGCCCCCTCCCACATGTGGATTGGGTTTGCACTTCACAGAAGGAGTGAATCATGCGAATTGGACTGGTTGGCTATGGCCATGGCGGGCGTTTCTTTCATGCGCCGCTGATTGCGACGTTGCCCGGCGCGACGTTTGTCGGCGTGGTGACCCGTTCCGCCGAACGCCGTCAACAACTGGCAAGCGACCACCCGGGCCTCAAGGCCTTCGACTCCATCGGCCAGATCGTCGAGGCCGGCGTCGATGCCCTGGTGATTTCCACCACCCTCAAGGGCCGCCCGGCCCTGGTGCTGGAGGCCATCGAACACGGCGTCGCGGTGGTCAGCGACAAACCGTTCGCCGCCAACGCGGAACAGGCCCGGGCGCTGATCACCGCCGCCGAGCGCCAGGGCGTGTTGCTCAGCGTCTATCAGAACCGGCGCTGGGACTCGGATTACCTGACCTTGCGCAAACTCATGGATGCCGGCGCCCTGGGCACCATCACCCGTTTTGAATCCCGCGTCGAACGCTACAGCCCGCAGGCCGTCGGCAATGCCAGCGGTGGTGGCTGGCTGCGCGACCTGGGCAGCCACCTGGTGGACCAGGCGCTGCAACTGTTCGGCCCGGTGGACCGGGTGTTTGCGCAGTTGCAGTTCAGCCCCGAGCATCCGACCCTCGACCACGGTTTCTTCGTGTCCCTGACCCACGCCAACGGGGTGATTTCCCACCTGTGGGGTAACGCCCTGCAGAACAGTCAGGCGCCGCGGTTTCGCGTCAGCGGCACATTGGGTTGCTACAGCGTCGAAGGGCTGGACGGCCAGGAAGAGGCATTGATGGCCGGCAAGTCGCCGAAAACCGAAGGCGAGCATTGGGGCGCCGAGGAGCATCGTCGCTGGGGTTGGTTCGAACAGGGGCCGGAGCGCGAGCGCGTGCCGTCGGAAAAGGGTTGCTGGACGCAGTTCTATCGCCAGTTGCAACGTGCCGTGCAGGGCCAGGGCGCGCTGCCCGTGGACGCCTATGACGCGCTGGAAACCACACGGATATTGGACGCCGCACGCCTGAGCGCCGAGCGTCAGCAGGTGGTTTCAACAAAAATAGAATAAAATTCTAAAACATGTTGATATGGAAATTATTTTCCAATAAAGTCTTTTCCAGGTTGCATAAAGTACGTCTCGGACTCGATCCGGGCGACTCGACAAAAACAAGATCAAAAACAACCAGGTACCGTCAGATGAAAATCTTCAACGCTGTACTGCGAGTTTTACGCCCTGCCCACACGCCCCGCGGTCTGCCCCGCGCCCGGCCGTTCTACTTCTCTTTCCTCAACGTGCTGTGCGTCGAAAACAAAGGCGCGCTGGTCTGCTGCATCCCCGGCGCCCCCATCGTACGGCTGCCCGACGCGCTCTGATAAACGCAACGTCCAAAAAACCAACAATAAAGTGGAGACAGACCGTTCATGAAGACCCCGATCCGTTTCACCGCCCTGGCCTTGTCCCTGTTGCTGAGCAGCGGTGCTGCCCTGGCTGCCGATCTGAAGATTGGCGTGAGCATGTCCCAGTTCGATGACACCTACCTGACCAACGTGCGCGAGTACATGGACAAGCACGCCAAGGCCTATCCCAAGGGCGATGGCGTGCAGCTGCAGTTCGAGGACGCGCGCGCCGACGTGGTCAAGCAATTGAGCCAGGTTGAGAATTTCATCAGCCAGAAAGTCGATGCGATCATCGTCAACCCGGTGGACACCGCGTCCACCGCGCGCATCAGCAAGTCGGCGATCGAGGCGGGGATTCCGCTGGTCTACGTCAACCGTCGCCCTGACCAGAAAGACTTGCCCAAAGGCGTGGCCGCCGTGACCTCCGATGACGAAGAGGCCGGCCGCCTGCAAATGCAGTACATCGCCGACAAACTCGGCGGCAAGGGCAAGATCGTGATCCTGCTGGGCGACCTGGCGAACAACTCCACCACCAATCGCACCAAGGGCATCAAGGAAGTGCTCGCCAAATACCCGGACATCAAGATCGAGCAGGAACAGACCGGCATCTGGCTGCGCGACCGCGGGATGACCCTGGTCAACGACTGGTTGACCCAGGGCCGCGAATTCAATGCGGTGCTGGCCAACAACGATGAGATGGCGATTGGCGCGGCCATGGCGCTCAAGTCCGCCGGGACCAAGCCGGGCAGCGTGTTGATTGCCGGGGTCGACGGCACGCCGGACGGTTTGAACGCGATCACCAAGGGCGAGATGACCGTGTCGGTGTTCCAGGATGCCAAGGGCCAAGGGGTCGGCTCGTTGGAGGCGGCCCGCAAGATGGCCAAGCACGAGACGATCGAACAGAACATCGTCATCCCGTTCAAGCTGATCACCCCGGACAACGTCAAAGACTTCAAGTAGCCCCGACATAACAACAATAAGCCGGCAGGGCGGCATGGGCCGCCCTGCAGATGGAGTACCTCCTTATGCTCGCTCAAGCGACTGTCTCGCAGCCTCCCGGTCTCCAGCCGCCGCCGCTGGAAGCGCCCTACCTGCTGGAAATCCTCAATATCAGCAAAGGCTTTCCCGGCGTCGTCGCCCTGGCCGATGTGCAACTGCGCGTGCGCCCAGGTTCGGTGCTGGCGCTGATGGGCGAGAACGGCGCGGGCAAATCGACCCTGATGAAAATCATCGCCGGCATCTACCAGCCCGACGCCGGGGAAATCCGCCTGCGCGGCAAGCCGATCGTGTTCGAGACACCGCTGGCGGCGCAAAAGGCCGGGATCGCGATGATCCACCAGGAACTCAACCTGATGCCGCACATGAGCATCGCCGAGAACATCTGGATCGGCCGCGAGCAGCTCAACAGCCTGCACATGGTCAATCACCGCGAAATGCACCGCTGCACCGCCGAACTGCTGGCGCGCCTGCGCATCAACCTGGACCCGGAGGAACACGTCGGCAACCTGAGCATCGCCGAGCGGCAGATGGTCGAGATCGCCAAGGCGGTGTCCTACGATTCCGACATCCTGATCATGGATGAGCCGACGTCGGCCATTACCGAGAAGGAAGTGGCCCACCTGTTTTCGATCATTGCCGACCTCAAGGCCCAGGGCAAAGGCATTGTCTACATCACGCACAAAATGAACGAAGTGTTCGCCATCGCCGATGAAGTGGCGGTGTTTCGCGACGGCCAGTACATCGGCCTGCAGCGCGCCGACAGCATGGACAGCGACAGCCTGATCTCGATGATGGTCGGTCGCGAGTTGAACCAGTTGTTCCCGGTGCGCGAGACGCCCATCGGCGAGCGGCTGTTGTCGGTGCGCGACCTGCGCCTGGACGGGGTGTTCAAGGACGTGTCCTTCGACCTGCACGCCGGCGAGATCCTCGGCATCGCCGGGCTGATGGGCTCGGGCCGCACCAATGTGGCGGAAACCCTGTTCGGCATCACCCCCAGCGATGGCGGGCAGATCGAACTCGACGGCAAACCGGTGCGCATCAGCGACCCGCACATGGCCATCGAAAAAGGCTTCGCGCTGCTGACCGAGGACCGCAAGCTCAGCGGGCTGTTCCCGTGCCTGTCGGTGCTGGAAAACATGGAAATGGCGGTGCTGCCGCTGTATTCGGGCAACGGTTTCATCCAGCAGAAGGCCCTGCGTGCGCTGTGCGAAGACATGTGCAAGAAGCTGCGGGTCAAGACGCCGTCCCTGGAGCAGTGCATCGACACCTTGTCCGGCGGCAACCAGCAGAAGGCCCTGTTGGCGCGCTGGCTGATGACCAATCCACGCTTGCTGATCCTCGATGAGCCGACCCGCGGCATCGACGTGGGCGCCAAGGCCGAGATTTATCGCTTGATCGCCTTCCTCGCCAGCGAAGGCATGGCGGTGATCCTGATTTCCTCGGAGCTGCCCGAAGTGCTGGGCATGAGCGACCGGGTCATGGTGATGCACGAAGGCGAACTGATGGGCACCCTGGACCGCGCCGACGCGACCCAGGAAAAAGTCATGCAACTGGCCTCCGGCATGACTGCGGTCCACTGACGAACAGACGCGCGGGCCTGCGGTTGGCCTGCGCCACAGAATAAGAAGGTGATGGGTGATGAACGCGATAACCGATAACAAGCCGGCGACGGTGCCGAACAAAAGTCGCCGGCGGCTGCCGACCGAACTGAGCATCTTTTTGGTGCTGATTGGCATCGGCCTGGTTTTTGAGGTGTTCGGCTGGATCGTGCGCGACCAGAGCTTCCTGATGAACTCCCAGCGCCTGGTGCTGATGATCCTGCAAGTCTCGATCATCGGCTTGCTGGCGATTGGCGTGACCCAGGTGATCATCACCACGGGGATCGACTTGTCGTCGGGCTCGGTGCTGGCGTTGTCGGCGATGATCGCTGCCAGTCTGGCGCAAACTTCGGATTTTTCCCGCGCGGTGTTTCCCAGCCTGACTGACTTGCCGGTGTGGATTCCGGTGGCGATGGGCTTGGGAGTGGGGCTGTTGGCGGGGGCGATCAACGGCAGCATCATCGCCGTCACCGGCATCCCGCCGTTCATTGCGACCCTGGGCATGATGGTCTCGGCCCGCGGCCTGGCGCGTTACTACACCGAAGGCCAGCCGGTGAGCATGCTTTCGGATTCGTACACGGCCATCGGCCATGGCGCGATGCCGGTGATCATCTTTCTGGTGGTGGCGGTGATCTTCCACATCGCCCTGCGCTACACCAAGTACGGCAAGTACACCTATGCCATCGGCGGCAACATGCAGGCGGCGCGGACCTCGGGGATCAACGTCAAGCGCCACCTGATCATCGTCTACAGCATCGCCGGCTTGCTGGCCGGCCTGGCGGGCGTGGTCGCCTCGGCGCGCGCAGCCACCGGCCAGGCAGGCATGGGCATGTCCTATGAGCTGGATGCGATCGCCGCGGCGGTCATCGGCGGCACCAGCCTGGCGGGCGGGGTAGGGCGCATCACCGGCACGGTGATCGGCGCGTTGATCCTTGGGGTGATGGCCAGCGGGTTCACCTTTGTCGGCGTGGACGCGTATATCCAGGACATCATCAAGGGCCTGATCATCGTGGTGGCGGTGGTGATCGACCAGTACCGCAACAAACGCAAGCTCAAGCGCTGATCGCCGTACAACAGGTGGGAGGGGGCTTGCTCCCGATTGCGGTGGAACCGTCGAGATTGCCCGCGACTGACACCCCGCCATCGGCAGCAAGCCCCTCTTATAGGTTGATCGGTGTGAGCCCGTTCTAACCGTTTGTCTTCTATATAGCTCCACACATATGAATTTCTTGCTATAAACGCACTCCGATAACCATTCGCCAAGCCCGTCCCGGTGTGTTTTGGGGTTATATCGGAAAAATGCCTGTCATTTCAGTTGCTGAGCCCTCAACTCGGCCTTAGACTGCCGCCCCTCGTAAATTGAGTGCCGAGTGGCGCTTGAAATGGACGGCGCCTTTCCGAGACCTGCACAGGCCCTCCGGAACGCTCCCTTATTCGCCTTAATGCACGTATTTTTTATAGAGAAATCAATGACAAAGGAAAAGTTGCTGGCCATGCCGGCGGATGACTACATGAATGCCGAACAGCACGCTTTTTTTGAGCAGTTGCTGCAAGACATGAAAGTGGAACACCACGAGCGCATTGAACAGAACCGTATCGCCATTGAAAGCCTGGACACCCCGGCCGACCCGGCCGACGCCGCTTCCGTTGAAGAAGAGCGTACCTGGCTGGTGAACGCCATCGACCGCGACCAGCGCATGCTGCCGCAGCTCGAACGTGCCCTGGAACGCATCAAGGAAGATTCCTTCGGCTGGTGCGATGACAGCGGCGAGCCTATCGGCCTCAAGCGCCTGCTGATCAGCCCGACCACCAAGTACTGCATCGAAGCGCAAGAGCGCCACGAGCAGATCGACAAGCACCAGCGCCAAGCCTGATGCGGTGAAGCTGGGGGATCGCCTGCGTGATTCCCCAGAGAAAGCGATTTCCCGGGAAAGACCCCGTCACACTCCGTCTATTGATCTGCTGCAAGCTACCCCACTAAAGGCCCATGGATAATGGCCCGATAGTGGCGTTTAATGCAGGGACAATAATGACAAGCAGTGGGGTGACAAACATGGCTGGAGACGGATCTCTGATGGGCGTAGCTGTGCCACCGCAACCGGTGGCGAGCGGGTTGCCCGGCTGGTTGACGCCGCTCCTGCAGAGCACCGCCCTGGTGCTGGTACTGCTGGGCCTGGCGTTGGCCAACCTTTCGATATACCTCTGTCTGCCGCTGGCGCTGCTGGTGATCTGGCTGCCTCGGCTGAAAAATCATACGCCCCGCGCGGTACCGTCCGAAGCCACCGATGCCATTGGTGAGCTGACCCGCGACCTGTCCCATACCACCAGTCATAACGCACTCTCTGCCGCTGCCGTGGCCTACTCGGTCAAGCAACTGGCGGCCCGCGTGCAGTCGCAATTGGGCGCGGCCAAGCAGATTGTCAGCAGCGCCGAAGTGATGATCGATACTGAGAAACTCACCTCTCAACTCAGCCGCGAAGCGCTGGCGGCGGCCAGCCAGGCCCATCAACGCAGTACCGAAGGCCGTGAAGTGCTGGGCCAGTCAATCACCCGCATGCACCAGCTCAGCCAGCGCGCCAACGCCAGCCGCGAGCTGATCGAGGCCCTGAGCCAGCGCAGCGAGGAAATCCAGCGGGTGACCCTGGTGATCCAGTCGATTGCCAGCCAGACCAACCTGCTGGCGCTCAACGCGGCGATTGAAGCGGCGCGGGCCGGTGAACACGGGCGCGGGTTCGCCGTGGTGGCGGATGAAGTGCGTGGGCTGGCCGGCCGCACGGCCACGGCCACCGATGAAGTCGGGGTGATGGTCGCCGATATCCAGCAACGCACCGCCCAGGTGGTGGAGCAGATTCGTCAGCTCTCGGCGGATTTGCACGCCGGGGTGGAGCAGGTTGAGCAGGCCGGTGAACAATTGGAAACGATCGCCAGCCTGGCCGCGGATGTGGAAGGCCAGGTCAATGAAATCGCCCAAGGCACCGACACCAACCGTACCCAGCTCGACAGTCTGTTCCATGCCGTCGAGCAAATGCGCAGCGACCTGACGGTGAGCGACCAGCAGACGCGCCAACTGGCCGAAGCCGCCGTGCAGATGGAAGGCCAGGCCGAAACCATCAGCGAACGCCTGGCGGAAGTCGGGCTGGATGACTATCACCAGCGCGTCTATGACCTGGCGCGTGAAGGCGCGAGCCAGATCTCCGCGCAGTTCGAGGCTGATCTGCAGCAGAACCGCATCAGCCAGGAGGACCTGTTCGATCGCAGCTACACGCTGATTGCCAATACCAGCCCGAGCAAATACCACAGCCGGTTTGACGGCTACACCGACCGGGTATTGCCGCAGATCCAGGAGGCACTGCTGCCGCGTCACGAAGGGTTGGTGTTCGCTATTGCCTGCACGCCCCAGGGTTATGTGCCGACGCACAACAAGGCGTTTTCCCAGGCGCTGACCGGCGATGTCCAAGTGGACGCCGTGCACAACCGCACCAAGCGCAAATTCGATGACCGCACCGGTATTCGTTGTGGCAGCCATCAGCAAGCGATGTTGCTGCAGACCTACACCCGCGATACCGGGGAGCTGATGCATGACCTGTCGGTGCCGATCATGGTCAACGGCCGGCATTGGGGCGGACTGCGCCTGGGGTATAAACCCGAGGCGGCCCAGCGTTGAGGTCGGCTTGCGCCTGCGAATTATTGCGGCTTATGCAATAAAGCTATTCCGGGGGATAGCTTTTTCCAGTGGGCGGAAAACCGTAGCATGGCGCGCATTGTTAGTCAGCTAACTAGTGTTGCGGAGAAGTTCCATGCAAACCAAAGTCGATGTCGCCGTGATGATTGGCAGCGGCGTACCCCCAACCCTGCGTGCGATGGGGCAGAAAGCCTGTTGGGTCGTGTTGCTCAACGGCGAGCGGCGCGGTACGGCGTTCTCCAGCCGTGATGAGGCTGAAGAGTGCAGGGCTGCCTGGCAAGCCCTGTTGCGCCAGGAGCAGTCAGACAGCCTGCACTGAGCCGCTGTCAGTGCGATTGATGCAGGCGTTGATTCAATTCGTCCACCGCCATCGCCCAATCGGCGTCCTCGCGAAGTTCTTCCTTGAGAAACTGTGCCTGTTGGGGCGACCAGAAGTGGGCATCGATCAGTTTCACATCCTCGGCCAACGGATGCGCAGCGATGAACGCGTCGATGGCGTCCGGGGTTGAGTCCAGGCCCAATTGTGCGAACAGGGTTTCAAGGGTGGGAATTGGCGCGTCCATTTCGTTCTCCATGCAAGGGGGGCGTTATGCATGGGAGGCTTGTCACGCGGCATAGTTCTGTCGGATGTCGCAGAATCTCAGGAATTCAAGGCCCCGGCGTCCACGGCATTCTTGAGGGCCTTGGCTGCGTCCTTGGCAGCCATGGCGGCCGCGTCGGCGGTTTTGAACCAGCGGTCTTTTTCCACCTGGTGCGTGGTCATGGTGGTCAGCGGCGGTTTGGCCCGCATCACGATCACCGCTTGAAACTCACCCTCAACCTCCCTTGCTTCGCCATGGATAAAAAATTCGCCAATATCAAATTCCGTCACGTATAGCCTTCCCTTGGAGATAACTGCACTGGTGAAACCTTACCCGGGGAGGGGCAAAGTTCAGTGGACGGACCAGTATGGCAGTTGTTGCGGGTCGGCGGCGCAGTAAAGTCATTAAGGTGACGAAACGGTCCCTCCAGGGGATTCATGCAGGATGGCTTCAAGTTTTTTCGCCAGTTCGCAGGCTTGGATATGATCGCTGCGAAAGCCTTTTATGCGCCCGCTGAGCACCTCACGAATATGGAAAAAGTTTCGGCCGGCAGGTACGACTTGGTAAAGAACTGAATCCGGGTACCCGTCGCCGCCGTGCAAGCGGTAGTATTGAGCCTCGTGCTGAGAAGGTGAGCGAGTGCGCGAAGACATAGCGTCGTAGGGGGGTCGTTGCATGGCCTGCTCCTTTCGATCGATTTGGTTGACCCGCGTGTAGCGTTTTGAGTGGTTTTGAGCGGTGCAGCTGTTTTAGTATTGTCGTCGGCCGCCAAACACTGGTTCCATACACCAGGTATTTACTTTTATGTGGGCTGTCTGAAAACTGCGTTTTTAACTGGGTTGTTTTCTGAAGTTGGTCGATCCGTATTCTCGGGTCGTTGAACCTGTGATTTCCTGTAATGCCTGATGACCTTGCCTAAGGTATATCGCGTATGTCTGTACTAGTCTCATGGCGCGACAGCGGGATCTTCTTCAGTTTTTTCTACGAGTGTGTTGTGCGCGCGTGCCGTGATGGCCGTTTTTTTGTGCTGCCCGCCGTGGCGGACAGCGCTCTTTTCAAGATGGGGGCGTTTCCTTGGCAGTCAGTAATTTGGATATGCACGCGTTATTCGTGCTGGGTGATTTGCGCGCAAAGTTGGTCAAACAGTTTCAATCACGTTTTGTCTACATCACCGAGCAGACGCCGGAAGGCATCTACATCGCCGAGATCGATACCGAAACGGCGCTGGTGGTCGACGACAAACAGCATCTGGAACTCAAAGTGGGCGATCATTTCCGCGCGGCGGTATTGCCCAGTCGTGAAGGCGGCAAGTTTGAGTTGAAGTTCCGTGACATCAAGTTGACGGTGTATGGCCTGGGCGATTACGCCTTCGTTTCTTCGGCCGAAGGCCAGGGCATCGTATTCAAGGAAGGCCACAGCGTGATGCTGGTGTTCGCCGCCAACGAGCAACTGCAGGAAGGCCTGACCAAAACCCTGAAGGCCGTGACCGGCAAGGCCGCCAAATGGCGCAAGGGTGAACTGGTCACCTTCAAGGCCAGCGAGTAATCAGCCATTCCCACGAAGATCCTTTGTCTTCCGGAACCTCTACTACAGTTGAGTTGACTTAACTATTCAGAGGCTTCGCGTATGGGCAGCAAAGCCGTCCGCTATTGGCTGCGATATCGCGAGGTGCGAAGGATGAAAGGATTGAGAACGCTGTTGGCCGCGTCCCTGACGACCCTGGGGTTGTCCGTGGCCGCGTTGCCGGTTTCGGCCGCCCAGGCGCCGATACATTTTGCCGATCTGAACTGGGAGAGCGGCAGCCTCATCACTGAAGTGCTGCGGGTGATTGTCGAGAAGGGCTATGAGCTGCCCACCGACACGTTGCCCGGCACGACCATCACCCTGGAAACCGCGCTGGCCAAGAATGATATCCAGGTTATCGGCGAAGAGTGGGCCGGCCGCAGCCCTGTGTGGGTCAAGGCCGAGGCCGAAGGCAAGGTGATCGGCCTGGGGGATACCGTCAAGGGCGCCACCGAAGGCTGGTGGGTGCCGGAATACGTGGTCAAGGGCGACCCGGCCAAAGGCATAAAACCCCTGGCCCCGGAGCTCAAGAGCGTGACGGACCTGGCGCGCTACAAGGACGTGTTCAAGGACCCCGAATCCCCAGGCAAGGGGCGCTTTCTCAACAGCCCCATCGGCTGGACCTCGGAAGTGGTCAACAAACAGAAACTCAAGGCCTATGGCCTTGATGACAGCTACGTGAACTTCCGCAGCGGTTCGGGGGCGGCACTGGATGCCGAAATCGCTTCGTCGATCCGCCGTGGCAAGCCGATATTGTTTTACTACTGGTCGCCGACACCGTTGATGGGGCGCTACAAGCTGATCCAACTGCAAGAGCCGCCGTTCGACGCCGAGGCCTGGAAGACGTTGACCGATGCGGATAACCCTGATCCGAAGCCTACGCGGTCGTTGGCGTCCAAGTTGAGCATTGGGGTGTCCGCGCCGTTCCAGAAGGAATATCCGCAGATTGCACAGGTTTTCGAGAAGGTTGAGTTTCCGATCGAGCCGCTGAACAAAGCCTTGGCGAGCATGAGCGAGCGTCACACGGCGCCACGGGCGGTGGCTCAGGCGTTTCTCAAGGAACATCCCGAGGTGTGGAAGGCCTGGTTGCCGCAGGACGTGGCGCAGAAGGTTGAGGCGAGCTTGAAATAACGGTCGCTTCTGTCCGACGAAATACCGGCAAAAAATCCCACGGCGACTATCCTGTCTCGCACCTTTTCAGGGAGAACCGCCATGAGCTTTGTCGTCGCACGATGGGTCGTCGGGGTGTTTACCTGCATCAGCATGGTGCACCTGTACTGGGCCGTCGGCGGCAAACTCGGCAGCCTCGCGGCCATACCCCAACTACCCGGCGAATTCGCCGGTGGGCCGCGCCCCGCGTTCAAACCCTCGGCCCTGGGCACTTTTCTGGTGGCGATGGCGCTGGTGGCGATTGCACTGCTGGTCTGCCTGCGGGCCGGGCTGTATTTCTCGCCGGTGTCCCATGGCGCATTGCAGTGGGGGATCAGCGCGATTGCGGTGCTGATGTTCGCCAGGGCGATTGGGGATTCGGAGTTGGTGGGCTTTTTCAAGAAGGTCGGCGGCTCGCGGTTCGCCAGGTTGGATACGTATTTTTATTCCCCATTGTGCCTGGCATTGGGGCTGGGGCTGTTGGTGGTGGCGTGGGGGTGAGCGGATGCGCTGGGCCCACGAGTAGACGACCGCGTCACCCTGTTCGATGCGGCGCTGCACTACGACATCCCGAACACCGCCCGTCTCAAGGACAGCCTGCGCCTGGCGCTCAACGGCACCAAGCTGGCGAATAAAGAGTATGTGGCGTCGTGTTATTCGTACTCGTGGTGCTGGTATGGCTCCCCGCGCACGGTACAAGCGAGTGCAACCTACCGGTGGTGATAGCCGATAAGGCAATTTAATGGCCCCTTTGTAACAAAATCCTCGCCAGAATCGCTTTCATTTTCAGGTGGTTAGGTGAGGAAGCAAATGCGCACTGTTGGAATCATGCTGATCGCCTGCTCATTGGCCGGCGGCGCGGCTGCCGTGCAGGCACGGGAGCTGCGCGAAGGTGACAAGTACATGTGCAGTTGGGGGGCCGGCACCGCCGCCAGGGCCCAGGAGTTGAAGCTGTCGGGGGTGTCTTTGTACGCCGCACGACAGAAGATCCAGACCATCAAGTTCAGTAAATCGTGGATGCGCATGATGGCCATGGGCATCACCGAGCAGACCTACGACAGTCGTTCGCGGCTCAAGCCCGAGGCAATTCGCCAGAGTTTTTATCAGGATTGCGTGCGCTATAAAGTGGCGCGCAAATAGAAGGGCAACACCACGAACAGTGCGGTACTTGCAGTACGATCACGGTTTTATAACCATTTTATAGGCGGGAAATATCAACGGTAGTTGCACCAAAAAGTAGCATTCATATGCTCGACCACCTTTAAAAATGTGTGGTTATTGAATGACTTACGACGTTTTTAATCCGACGGAAGGATTGAAAAAATCTTGTTACAGCTTTTGACAGCCATTATTATTACCCGGCGTTCACCTCCCACGGTTTATGCATTTTTAAATCCCAAGTTTCCATCAGCTACTTGGGATTTTTTTTGCCCGCGATTTGACCTCGGCTTTACATTTCATCCCCGGCGGACGCCGTGAGATTGCGGCGGTAGGCTAACCAATGACGGTGCGGGTAGGCGTATCGAGCGCGCCGTAATAACGCCAGCAGCAATGGCGGTGTTCCGGCAGGATGATGCAACCGCTGAGGCTGGCGATCAGCAAGGCGGCAACCAGCAGGGTAAGACGACGGTACATGGTGTTTCCTCTTGGGATGAGCGGCGTTAATCCTTCAACGTGGCCACGCGGATAAATCCGTCGCCAAGCGTTCAGATATTTCATCAAGCCCTTACATCTGCTGCGCAATACTGGCCTTGAGAAATAAATTTGCGCCGCCCGCGACGGATTTCCAGGCCCGCGCCGTTCAACCCATCAGCAACCTGCATTTTCGTTCGTTGCCTGAAGGAGTTGCCATGAGACCCCTGGCCAGATTGCGTTTTGTCTTGCTTGCCCCGCTGGCCCTCGCCGCGTTTGTCAGCACCCCGACGTTTGCCCAGCCCGAGATCATCATTCAGCAGGCGCCGCCGCCGCCGCGTGTGGAGATGATCCCCGGCGAACGCCCAGGCTACGCCTGGGACCAAGGCCACTGGCGCTGGGAAGGGCGTGGCTACGCCTGGGTGCCGGGGCACTGGCAGCCGGTGATGCGCAACGCACGTTGGAGGCCAGGCCATTGGGAGGCCCATGGTCCCAACTGGTACTGGCGCGAAGGGCATTGGTCCCGCTGAAACGACAGCCCTGGCCCTGAGAATTCCCTGATTGAAAGACCTTGATCCAGATGTTGAGCTGCTGGCCCGCATCGGCAACAACGAACCTGCCGCTGTCAACGAAATGGTGACGCGCAAGCTTCCGCGTTTGCTCGCGCTGGCCGGTCGTCTCCTGGGGGATGCCGACGAAGCCAAGGACGTGGCCCAGGAAAGCTTCCTGCGCATTTGGCGCCAGGCCGCCCATTGGCGCAGTGGCGAAGCGCGTTTCGACACCTGGCTGCACCGGGTCGCCCTCAACCTGTGCCACGACCGCCTGCGCCGACGCAAGGAGCAGCCGTTGAGTGACGAGCAAGCGT
This sequence comes from Pseudomonas sp. MPB23, assembly GCF_046605395.1. Classification (NCBI taxonomy): domain Bacteria; kingdom Pseudomonadati; phylum Pseudomonadota; class Gammaproteobacteria; order Pseudomonadales; family Pseudomonadaceae; genus Pseudomonas; species Pseudomonas sp. MPB23. Next base: position 3,640,528 of record NZ_CP176771.1, read on the forward strand.
TGGAGCCGGTGGACAGCGCGCCCTCACCGCACGAACAGTTGGAAGGCCTGGACCGCAGTGCCCGCATGGCCGCCGCGTTGGCGGCTTTGCCCGACCGCCAGCGCGAAGCCATTGTGCTGCAGTATTACCAGGAGCTGTCGAACATCGACGCCGCAGCGCTGATGAATATCAGCGTCGAGGCATTGGAGAGCCTGCTGTCGCGGGCCCGACGCCAGTTGCGCCGGCAACTGGCCGACACACCCGGGCTCGCCCGCCCAGGAAGGGGAACACCATGACACCTGAACGTTTTGCCTACCTGGCCGATGCCTATGGGGCGGACCTGCAACGCTGGCCGGCCACCGAGCGGCCAGCGGCCCAAATGTTGCTCGACGGCGGCGATGGGCCCGCCCGCGAAGCCTTGCGCCAGGCGCGCTGGCTCGACAGCCAGTTGGACAGCCACCAATGGGCAAGTGCCGACTCGGCATTGGCCAGGCAGATCTGCCAATCCGCGCCGCGCCGCACCGCGTGGTGGTCGCGCTACGCCCGTTGGTTGTCACCCGCCGGCCTGGTGGGCGTGGGCATCGCCGGGATCGTCACCGGCATGCTGGTGGCATCCATGAGCGTGCCGCTGCCCTTGATGTCCTCCGATGTACTGCCCAGCGTCTTCGATCAAGGCGACGCGGAAGTCGTGTTCACCGTCAACGCCGAGGAAACCGAGCAATGACAGGCAAATCCCTCAAGCCATGGCTGTTCGTGTCGGTCGTGCTCAATGTATTTCTGCTCGGCGGGGTGGGTGGTGGGCTCTACCACTGGATGGCCATCGCCAGGCCGGTCGAAGCGGTAGTCAACCAGCACGGTCTGCGTCAGGCCATGGTCAAGTTGCCCGTGGAGCGGCGCCGGGAACTGCGCCAACTGCTGCGCCACAATCGCGACGACAGTCAGCCGCTGATCATGGCCGGGCGTGAAGCGCGGTTGGGTGTGATCAAGCAATTGGAAGCGCCGACCCTGGACCGCGATGTGCTGGTGGCCGAGTTGGCCAAGGCGCGCGAGGCGGATATGGCGCTCAGGGCGTTGGTGGACAGTACGCTGGCGCAATTTGCCAGTACGTTACCGCTGGATGAGCGCAAGGCGCTGGTGCAGGCGCTGTACGTGCGCGGTGCGGCAAACGCGAAGGCGACGAGGGCCCACGAAGTGGCGCGCACGCTCGCGCCTTCAACCCCTTGAACAACGCGCAGCCAGCGCCTTGGTCGAACGCCAGAACGTTGCTGACTCGCTATGGGCGCAAATCCTTCATTGACGCAAACGACGTCGCCAGTTGCCTGTAGATCAGGCTGTCATTGTTGTCGATGTCGCCATCACCATCCGCGTCTATCGGATTGTTGATGGTGCGATAGCGTCCGACGCGGTCGGGGTTCGTTGCCGTCACCACATAGTCTGGCGCAGAGATGTCTGTATTGGCGTGTTTGAAGTGCAAAATATCGACGTCTGTTTTCGAGGCTGGATTGAATTTGATCAACACGCGCTCAAATCGCTTTTGCTCACCCACCGCGCTCAGGGTGACCAGAGCCATTACTAGCTGTGCGGCGAGTTCATAGTAGGAAGCGTCATCCTCGTCACGGTCATTGTCCCCATCAACGTCTTCCGGTTTGCTGATCACATAATACGTCCCGTTGTTGCCGAGTGAAGACAAGCGAACCGTGTAGTCGGGATGTTCGAGATCGTTGTTTTCATCGTTCAGGCGAGACATCAGCACTTCAGGAGCATCATCGTCACCGAACACCTCTTTGAATTCGAAGAGTTGTTTCATCGCCGCCTGTCCTTTCAATGAGAGTGGGACTGTCATCTACGACACTAAACGGGCGGTTTTGAGCGGTCTACTGTCAGAGTTGACAGGTGTTTGCCCATCCAGTGGCGACGAATCGGCATGCTGCCGAGTTCGTCAAATCCCTTGTCGAACGGCAGAAAACCAGAGGTCGTGTGGTGCGAGGGTTGCAGCTACAGGCGACGCAGAAAGGATTTGACGATGCGCTTGGTGGCGTCGGTGGCATTCAGCTCGTCCACGGCGCCATAGGGATGCCACTGGCAGTCGACGATCTCGTTGCAGGGCCGCGCCTCACGGACATTGACCACCGAGGCTTCAAAGACGTGGTGCACGGTGTCGCTGGCCTTCATCTCCTGCAAGTACAGCAGCCCGTCCACATTCAACCCGGTTTCTTCTTCCAATTCCCGTTCGGCCGCGCCGACCGGGCGCTCGTCGCGCTCGACCTTGCCGCCCGGCAAGGCCCATTTCGATCTGGCCTTGCGCACGAAGAGGATATGCCCCTCGTGTTCGCAAATGACAGTTGCCCTGATTTTCATCGTCTGTGTCCCCGCAGTGGGATGATTGTCATAAAAGTGTAATGCAATTGTCATGCTAAGTGGCTATGGCACCCTGGGGTGGGTATGTGGATACTGCCGGATGGATAAAAACGGACGAGGAAAACAGATGAACACCGTACGTTGGGGCATGATCGGTTGTGGTCATGTCACTGAATTGAAGAGTGGACCCGCTTTTTATAAAGCGCCAGGTTCGGCCCTGGTAGCCGTGATGGGGCGCCGCGAGGAGGCCGTGCGCGATTATGCGGCGCGTCATGGGATTGGCCGTTCCTACACCGACGCCCGGGCACTGATCAACGACCCCGAGGTGGATGCGGTGTACATCGCCACGCCGCCCGATAGCCATCTGGAATACAGCCTGATGGCGGCGGCGGCCGGCAAGCACTGCTGCGTCGAGAAACCCATGTCCCTGAATGCCGAGCAGAGCGCGTTGATGCAGCGCACCTTCGAGCGCGCCGGCCTGCACTTGTTCGTGTCCTATTACCGGCGTTCATTGCCGCGTTTCCAGCAGGTGCGCGATTGGCTGCGCGACGGGCGCATCGGCGAGTTGCGCCACCTGAGCTGGACCCTGTGCAAACCGCCGGCCGCCGAGGATACCAGCGCCAGCAACTGGCGCACCGACCCGGCGATTGCCGGTGGTGGTTACTTTGCCGACCTGGCCAGCCATGGCTTCGACCTGTTCCAGTACCTGGCCGGGGATATTGTCGAAGTCTCGGGCTTTACCGCGCGACAGGCCGGACGCTATGCGGCAGAGGACGCAGTGACGGCCTGCTGGACGTTCAGCTCGGGGGCATTGGGCATGGGCTGCTGGAACTTCGTCGCCGACCGCCGCGAGGACCGCGTCGAGTTGATCGGCAGTCTCGGGCGTATCCAGTTTTCAGTGTTCGAAGATCAGCCACTGCGGCTCGAAGGCGAGACCCACGAGGTGTTGGAAATACCGTGTCACGCGCATATCCAGTGGCACCACGTACTGGCCATGAACGCCCATATTCGCGGGGAGGCCGAGCATCCTTCGCTGGCGATCGAGGCGCTGAAGACCGATCGGATCATGGACAAGGTGCTACAACGTAACCCCTATCATCCGGAGTAGTCGCGGTATACCTGTTTTTTTCCAAGGAATAGAGGCATGAAATACTGGATGACGTTGTGGCTGGTCCTGGCCACGGGTGTGATGGCGGGCCCGCGTAACCAAGGGACGCCCGGGGAGTTTGATTTTTATGTGCTGTCATTGTCGTGGTCGCCGACCTTTTGCCTGACGCACCCGGACAACGAACAGTGTTCGGGCAAGGGTTACGGCTTCGTGCTGCATGGTTTGTGGCCGCAATACGTGCGGGGCGGGTGGCCAGCGTCGTGTGCACCGCAGTCGGCATTGAGCCGCGAAGAGATGGACAAGGGCGCCGCGCTGTTTCCGACGCGTTCGCTGCTCAAGCATGAATGGGCCAAGCACGGTACCTGCAGCGGGCTCGAGCCGCTGGCGTACCTGGAGAAGACGGACGCGGCGTTGGGCGTGGTGGCCATCCCGCCGCAATTGCAGCCGTTCAACACGCCACCGACGTTACAGGCCCGTGAGATCGAGGCACTGTTTCGCGAGAGCAACCCGCGCCTGGGCAACCATGGCCTGGCGGTGATCTGCAAAGGCAAGGTGCTGTCGGAAGTGCGCGTGTGCCTGAGCAAAGACCTGGCTTTCGCCGGTTGCCCCCGCAGCGTGAAAAGCCAGTGCCGCGACGGCGATATCCGTATCCCTTCGCAGCGCTAGGCGGCCGGCGCACGCTCGGGTGTGGTTTGTAATGAAAGGGGTATTTTGTTCAATACCCCGATTGCTTCGCCGTTTTACTGTGGCGCTGTCTTCAAAAGCCACAGCAAAAAGGAATCGCAATGAGCTTGATCCTCTCCATGGCCGCTTTCGCCCTGGCCACGTCCATCACGCCGGGCCCGGTCAATGTGGTCGCCCTGAGTTCCGGGGCGCGCTTCGGGTTTGTCGCCAGTCAGCAACATGTGTTCGGTGCCGCCGTCGGCTTCACTCTGCTGCTGGTATTGATCGGCCTCGGTTTGCATGAGGTGTTGGTGCGCTGGCCCTTGTTGACCCAGTTGATCCAATGGGGCGGGGTCGCCTTTTTGCTCTACATGGCCTGGAAACTGGCGGTGGATGACGGCCGGCTGGATGCCCAGGGCGCGGCGACAGCGCCGTCGATGCTCTACGGCGCGATCATGCAATGGCTCAACCCCAAGGCCTGGCTGGCGTGCGTGGCGGGGATGGGGCTGTTCGTGGCGGACGGCGATGCGCGGCAGGTCTGGTTGTTTGCCGGCCTTTACCTGGTGATCTGCTACCTGTCGGTGGCGTGCTGGGCCTATGCCGGGACCTTTTTGCGCCGCTACCTGAGCAACCCCCAGGGCGTACGCCTGTTCAACCGCTCAATGGCCGCGTTGCTGGTGGCCAGTGTGGGTTATTTGCTGATGGCTTGAGCACCTCGCGGTATTGGCCCGGCGTGGCGGCGAAATGCTGCTTGAACGCGCGCTGGAAATGCGCCTGGTCGGCGAAACCGGCGGCGAGGGCGACATCGGCGATCAGCTCGCCCTGGCGCAATTGGGCGCGAGCAAACTGAATGCGTTGGTTGACCAGGAATGCATGGGGCGTGAGCCCGTAATAGTGCTTGAAGGCGCGGATCAGGTAGGAAGGCGACAGCTCGGCCGCCAGGCAGATGTCTTCCAGCCTCAGGGCTTGGGTGCAGTGCTCGCGGATGTACTCGGCCGCCCGTTCCAGCTTGTGGTTGACCTCCCGCATCGGCATGGGCGAAGGGTTCAGGCGTTGCTGGACCTCGGTGAAGTAACTCACCAGCGTGCTCTGCTTGTGCAGGTGCTCGGCCCGTTCATCCACCACGGTCCGGTACAGCTCCAGCAGGCCACGGTACAGCACCGGGTCACGGCTGTAGGGCGTGGTAAACGGTCGGTAACCCTGGTCGGTGCTGAAGCCCAACTGGTGCTGCAGCTCGGTGAGCCAGGGCGTATCGATATACAACATCTGATAGGACCACCGCTCGTTGTCGATGGGGTTGCAGGCGTGCACATCGCCGGGGTTCATCAGTACCACCGTGCCGGCGCTGATCTCGAACCGGTCCGCGCCGTAGAGGTAATAACTGCGCCCGCCGGTGACCGCACCAATGGAAAAGTGCTCATGGGCGTGACGCGCATAGGTCACCTTGCGCCCGTCGGCGATGGTGCGCGCTTCGATGAACGCAAGCGAGGGGTCACGCCAGAACAACGGTGCGGTGGCGGCGGTCATGGGCAAGTGCTTCCTGGCACGAATCGAATCAACAGGGCAGCAGCCTCATACAAAAACCGCGATTGTTCAAGCTTCAACCGGACTTCGGTGCCATGTCGCGCAGGAAGTCGGCCCAGGGGTCGTGCTCGCTCACGGCCTCTTCCAGGGTGATTGGCAGCTTGGCTTTTTCGCGCAAGGTCAGGCCGTCTTCCAACGGGTGGGACAAGAGCGTCTCCGCCAGCGCGTGGGAGCGGGGTGAATCCAGGGTGCGGGGCACGCGTCGGCCCTGGGCGTCCAGCGGTGCAACCTCCGTCGCTTCGGGCAAGTCTTTGCCGAGTGGCTGGATCACCACAGGGGTGTTCGCCGCGAGCGATGAAAGATCGGCAGGCCATGCCCCGTGTTCGTACGCCGCCCAGTCGAAACGCATCCACGGCTGGCGGGTGCCGGTGTCGACGGCGTGCCTGAGCTGACGGTCGTTGAAGTCATATCGTGGACGTATCAACAACTGCCTGGGGAAGCACTCATAGAAATGCTGGTCGGTGAGGTAAGTGACCTGCAGCAGTAAGCCGAATCGACCCACGCTGACAGGGGCTTGAGCCGACGCGCCCGGCCGGCCCAGGCTGAAAAACCGTATATGGCCATATTCCAGGGCTTCTCGCCGCGCCAAGGTGAGTTGCGACAGCCAGTAGCAAATCGACTCGCGGTAAGCCGCCCTCAATTGGTTGAGCTTTTGGTCGAATGCTTGGAAAAACACGTTGTAGATGCGCCCCAGCAAATGAAAGCGCTTGGCCATCTCCTGGTATTTGACGGTGGCGTGCGAGGAGTGCCAATTCGTCGAGGTGACATCCAGGCGGTCGGCCATGTGCAGGTCGGTGAACGAGTACTGGGCGCCGGTGTAGATGCCCTCGAAATGGTGGTCTTCGGAAAACGGCGAATCGTCCGGCAGCCACATCAGAATCGGTGCGTCCAGCCAGGGGTTATCCGGATAGACCCTGCGCAGGTCGTCTCTGGCGGCCTCACGCAATGACACGTTGGGTTTGGCGAACGTTTCAAGGCTGCTGGCCAAGCGTGTGCGCTGCGCGTTGAGGGCGTCGATGGCGGTGTTGACCGCCTCCCGGTTGTAGCGGGGCTGGGGCGCCAGTACGCCATTGACCACCGCCCAGTCCAGGATCGGCACCGCCGCATGAGGGCTGCCCAGGAAGGTTTTCCAGCGACCCTGGGGTGGCGAGAAGGCCAGGGACATGATCTGGGCGTAGCTCAGTTGGCGAGAGGAGCCTGGGCTGATTTTTTCCATATGCATGACGTACTGGCAAAACAGCACCCAGGTATGCGAACCCAGGTAGGGCGTTTCGTCGGGAATGCCGCGGACCAGCAGTTGTGGGCTTTTTTCACTGAGGATCAGGTGAGTGGCCAGGGCCGCGAGCGGTTTGCCCGAGCCACCCAAGGCAGTTTCGATGTGATTGCGCACCGATGACAGGGGTTCGCCCCAGAAATAGTCGGCGTGCCAGTCCAGATAGGTAATACGAGTGGTCTGGGCGTCGCATTGCGGGTCCAGGCTCAGGATCAACGCGGCGAATATCAGCGCGTTGCGGCTGCCGCTTCCCGAACTGTCGGCGGCATGGCGACCATGCCAATGCAGAGAGTCGGCCAGCGCCTGGCCCAGTTGCTGGGCGGTGGGCGATGCGAGCAGACGCACCATCAGGTAATCGGCCTCCGCGCGCACATCGGCGGCGGACTTGCCCTCCAGCAAGGGTTGGCAGAGGTATTCAAACAGCGTACCGGTACGCCCGGCCATGAATTCGGTACTGATCGCCATGATTTGCCGGCGCTCGAGTGGAGACAACGTCCAGGCCGAGGGTTGTGCCCCAACCGATGTGAGGGCTCTCCAGTAAGGGCCGGTGCCGGAAGGCAAGGGCAGGGTGATTTCCAGGCGTTGCAGGAGTGTGCGCGCTTCTTCCAATGTGTCGGGCAGGCGCAACTGATAGAGCTTCAGCGCCTGGGTGACACTCACGATATCGTTGGTGCGCAACTGGCCGCCGGTCCTGGCCGCCAGCTTCATGAGTGCCAGTTTCAGTAGCACCAGATGGTCATGCTCGGCGACCGCTTCAGACAGGGATTTCCAGGTGCCATCCAGGTCGAATGCACCGATATTGCCGGAGGCCGATAACAATACATGGCTGGCCGGATCGATCCGTTCGCGGGTACGAATCTTCAGAAAGTCCGGGTCTTCGGTCAGCCGGCCAAGGTGGGTATAAGCCCCTTTCACCACCGCCAGGAGAGCGTCCGGGTCGGCGCTCACGACCCGGTCCAGGCCATCGGGCCCTTGCAGGTTGCCATCATCGATCACCTGCGCCAGCACCCTGCGCAGGGCATGGCGATCATTCAATTTGCCGACATAACGGCGAAAGCGCTGGAGCTCGCTGAATGAGCGTGTGGTGTTTAATATCACCGGCCGCGCAGGCACCGACTCATCGCGCAGGCGTTGGATCAGTGCGCTGATCGCCTCGCGTCCCAATGGCTGCTCGATGGCATAGGCCTGCAAGGCGTCCACGAGGCTGACGCTATAAGCGGGGTAAAGGTGTATGCCCAGTTGCTCGCCCAACAATACCAGGCGGTCCCAGCGGGTATCGGGCAAGGCCGGCACCAGGGTTGTTTCTTCCTGCCCGTTGCCGTGGGCCAGGACACAGATCAGCTTGCGCTTGAAATCGAAATGAGCGTTGGTGGGTGCTTCCACTGTGCCGCCTAGACCGTTTTCATCGAGGATGGCCTGCAGCAGCGCGGCGGCTTCTTTCAGGTTTCTGGCCAGCCTCGAGTCGGACGTCAGGTGCAGGCGTGTCCGATAGATGTCCAGTGCGAAGAAGCTCTGTTCATCCCTGATCAGCGGTTCGAGGGTATCGGCCAACTGGCGGTAGTCGTGGACCTGCTGAGTCAGTTCGGCGTGGATGATCGATTTGCCGCGGCCGTTATCGTCAAACACGGGAAAGCCTTGCAGGGCTTGCAATTCTTCGACGATGGTCATTGCCGCGAGGCGATTGGTCGGCATGGGATAGCCATGGAAGGCCAGCGTGAGATCCAGCGCCAGGCTGATTGCGCCCGTGCCCGACTTGGGCCCCAGGTACGGCATGCCCAGCGCCGTGGGATCGACCCGCTGGCTGATGTAGATGATGGGATTGGCCAGTGCCCACCAACCGGATTCATCCGCCAGGCTGAACACCCTGGGTTGGCCGTGCGTGGTCACGTGGAGTCGGCTGTCGAGCACCCGCAGCGTGTTGAAATCGAAGCCCTGCGGTTCGGCCCAGGCCATGAAGGTTTTGCCATTGATGGCCTTGCTGAATGCCCCGCTCCAATGGCCCAGCATGGACTGCTCGGCAATCTGCACCGGCTGTGACGGGGACGGTAATTGCGCGTCGGGCGGTGTGGACAGCAGGTTGATCAACTGCGCGATCAGGGCTTTATCGCCCTCGGCGTGCAATGTCTGGGGATCACTCAAATAGGCGTAGGCAGGGCCGGCGGTTATCGCCAGGGCGATGTCGCCGGGCAGGGTTTCCCACGTCTCGGCGAGGGCATATAAATCATCCATGAAGGCAGCTCCGGGTTGAGGAACTCCGGATGATCGCTGTGGCGGCACGGCGTCAGTAGCAGGCGTTTCCGCCAATGCCGTGGCTTGTGTCAGCCACGGCGGCGAGCAAGCTTACGCCTGCAGGGGGCTGGCCACCGGCACCAGGAACGCCGCCTCCAGCAACTGGCGGGTATAGGCATGCTGCGGGTCGGCGAAAATCGCCGGCGCATCGCCTTGTTCCACCACTTGCCCATGCTTGACCACCATCAACTGATGACTCAGCGCCTTCACCACCGCCAGGTCATGGCTGATGAACAGGTAGGTCAGGTTGTACTTGGCCTGCAGGTTGCGCAGCAATTCCACCACCTGGCGTTGTACCGTGCGGTCCAGCGCCGAGGTGGGTTCGTCCAGCAGAATCAGGCGCGGCTTGAGCACCAGCGCACGGGCGATGGCGATGCGCTGGCGCTGGCCGCCGGAGAATTCGTGGGGGTAGCGATGTCGCGATTGGGGGTCGAGGCCGACTTCCTTGAGCGCGGCGATAATCGCCGCTTCCTGCTCGGCCGGCGTGCCCATCTTGTGGATGCGCAGACCTTCGCCGACGATTTCGCTGACGCACATGCGCGGGCTCAGGCTGCCGAACGGGTCCTGGAAGACCACCTGCATTTCCCGGCGCAGCGGGCGCACCTGCTGCTGGGTCAGCTTGTCCAGTTGCTGGCCTTCGAAGCGAATCCCGCCTTTGCTGGCGATCAACCGCAGAATCGCCAGGCCCAGGGTGGATTTGCCCGAGCCGCTTTCGCCGACGATCCCCAATGTCTGGCCTTGCGGCAGGCTGAAGTTGATGCCATCCACCGCCTTGACGTAATCGACGGTGTTGCGCAAAAAGCCCTTCTTGATCGGGAACCACACCTTGAGGTCGTCGACCTCCAGCAACGGTGGCCCCACTTCATTGGTGGCCGGCCCGCCGCTGGGTTCGGCGGCCAGCAGCTCCTGGGTGTACGGGTGCTGGGGCGACTGGAACAGTGTTTCGCACTCAGCCTGCTCGACGATGCACCCCTGCTGCATCACACAGACCCGATGGGCGATGCGCCGCACCAGGTTCAAGTCATGGCTGATCAGCAGCAAGGCCATGCCCAGTCGCGCCTGCAGCTCCTTGAGCAGTTCGAGGATCTTCAACTGCACGGTGACGTCGAGGGCCGTGGTCGGCTCGTCGGCGATCAGCAGCTCCGGCTCGTTGGCCAGGGCCATGGCGATCATCACCCGCTGGCGCTGGCCGCCGGACAATTCGTGGGGCAGGGCCTTGAGGCGCTTGCGCGGTTCGGGGATGCCCACCAGCTCCAGCAATTCCAGGGTGCGCTGGGTCGCGACTTTGCCGGTCAGGCCTTTGTGCAGGCCGAGCACTTCGTTGATCTGCTTCTCGATGGAGTGCAGCGGGTTCAACGACGTCATCGGCTCCTGGAAGATCATCGCAATGCGGTTGCCGCGAATGTGGCGGATGGTTTTTTCTTTCAGGGTCAGCAGGTCTTGCCCGGAATACTCGATGGTGCCCGCAGGGTGCCGCGCGAGCGGATAGGGCAGCAGGCGCAGGATCGAGTGGGCGGTCACCGATTTGCCGGAACCGCTCTCGCCGACCAGGGCCAGGGTTTCGCCGCGCTTGATATCGAAGCTGACGTTGTTCACCACGCGATGGTGATGCTCGCCGGTGACGAACTCGACGCAGAGGTCGCGGACTTCGATCAGATTGTCCTGATTCATCTCATTTCCTCGGGTCGAAGGCATCGCGAGCGGACTCGCCGATAAACACCAGCAGGCTCAACATGATCGCCAGCACGGCAAACGCGCTCATGCCCAGCCACGGTGCTTGCAGGTTGGATTTGCCCTGGGCCACCAGTTCACCCAGGGACGGCGAGCCGGCCGGCAGGCCAAAGCCGAGGAAGTCGAGGGCGGTGAGGGTGCCGATGGCGCCGGTCAGAATGAACGGCATGAAGGTCATGGTCGACACCATGGCGTTGGGCAGGATATGGCGGAACATGATCGCGCCGTTCTGCATGCCCAGCGCCCGGGCTGCGCGCACATATTCCAGGTTGCGCCCGCGCAGGAACTCGGCGCGCACCACGTCCACCAGGCTCATCCAGGAAAACAGCAGCATGATCCCCAGCAGCCACCAGAAGTTGGGCTGCACGAAACTGGCGAGGATGATCAACAGGTACAGCACCGGCAACCCCGACCAGATCTCCAGGAAGCGCTGCCCGGCCAGGTCGACCCAGCCGCCGTAGAAACCCTGCAACGCGCCGGCGATCACGCCGATGATCGAGCTGAGCACGGTCAGGGTCAGGGCAAACAGCACCGACACGCGAAAACCGTAGATCACCCGGGCCAACACATCGCGGCCCTGGTCATCGGTACCCAGCAGGTTGACCGACGACGGCGGCGCGGGGGCCGGCACCCGCAGGTCGTAGTTGATGCTCTGGTAGCTGAAGGGGATCGGCGCCCACAACGTCCAGGCGTCCTTGGCCTTGAGCAGCTCCTGGATATACGGGCTCTTGTAGTTGGCTTCCAGGGGGAATTCGCCGCCGAAGGTGGTCTCCGGGTAGCGCTTGAGCGCCGGGAAATACCAGTCGCCGTCGTAATGCACCGCCAGCGGTTTGTCGTTGGCGATCAGCTCGGCGCCCAGGCTCAGGCCGAACAGGATCAGGAACAGCCACAGCGACCACCAGCCACGCTTGTTGGCCTTGAACCGCTCGAACCGGCGGCGATTGAGGGGGGACAGATTCATCTCAATGCTCCCGGCTGGCGAAGTCGATGCGCGGATCGACCAGGGTGTAGGTGAGGTCGCCGATCAGCTTCACGATCAGCCCCAGCAGGGTGAAGATAAACAGCGTGCCGAACACCACCGGGTAGTCACGGTTGATCGCTGCTTCAAAGCTCATCAGGCCCAGGCCGTCGAGGGAGAAGATCACCTCTACCAGCAAGGAGCCGGTGAAGAAAATCCCGATGAACGCCGAGGGGAAACCGGCGATCACCAGCAGCATGGCGTTGCGGAACACATGGCCGTAGAGCACGCGGTGGTTGGTCAGGCCCTTGGCCTTGGCGGTGACCACATACTGTTTGTTGATCTCGTCGAGAAAGCTGTTCTTGGTCAGCAGGGTCATGGTCGCGAAGTTGCCGATCACCAATGCGGTGATCGGCAGCGCCAGGTGCCAGAAGTAGTCGAGGATCTTGCCACCCCAGCTCAAGTCGTCGAAGTTGTTGGAGGTGAGCCCGCGCAGGGGGAACCAGTCGAAATAACTGCCGCCGGCAAACAGCACGATCAGCAGGATTGCAAACAGGAACGCCGGGATTGCATAGCCGACGATGATCAACGAACTGGTCCACACGTCGAAATGGCTACCGTGCCGGGTGGCCTTGGCGATCCCCAGGGGGATCGACACCAGGTACATGATCAGCGTGCTCCATAACCCGAGGGAGATGGACACCGGCATTTTTTCCTTGATCAGGTCGATGACCTTGGCGTCGCGGAAGAAGCTGTCGCCAAAATCCAGCCTGGCGTAGTTCTTCACCATGATCCACAAGCGTTCCGGCGCCGACTTGTCGAAGCCGTACATCTTTTCGATTTCCTTGATCAGCGCCGGGTCCAGGCCTTGGGCACCGCGATAGCTGCTGGAGCCGGCCACCGAGACTTCGGCCCCGCCGCCGGCGATGCGGCTGGTGGCGCCTTCAAAGCCTTCGAGCTTGGCGATCATCTGCTCGACCGGGCCACCGGGGGCGGCCTGGATGATGACGAAGTTGATCAGCAGAATCCCGAACAGCGTGGGGATGATCAGCAACAGGCGACGAACAATATAGGCCAGCATTCAATCGCCTCCGCTCGCCGGTTCGGCGGTCTCGGTTGGGTCCAGGGTGACTGCCGGCTTGGCGTCGGGCTTGACCCACCAGGTGGCGGTGCCGACGTCGTAGCGCGGCGGGACTTTCGGGTGACCGAGATGGTCCCAGTAAGCCACGCGGTACGTTTTGATGTGCCAGTTGGGGATCACGTAGTAGCCGAACTGCAGCACACGGTCCAGGGCCTTGGCGTGGGCCACCAGGTTTTTACGCGAGTCGGCGTCGATCAGTGCTTCCACCAGTTGGTCGACGGCCGGGTCCTTGAGCCCCATGTAGTTGCGGCTGCCGGGTTTGTCGGCGCTGGTGGACTTCCAGAATTCACGCTGCTCGTTACCCGGCGAGGTGGATTGCGGGAAACTGCCCACCACCATGTCGAAATCCCGCGAGCGGACGCGGTTGATGTACTGCGAAACGTCGACCCGGCGAATCACCAGGTCGATGCCCAGGTCGGCCAGGTTGCGCTTGAAGGGCAGCAGCACGCGTTCGAATTCAGTCTGGGCCAGCAGGAACTCGATGGTCACCGGTTTGCCGGTGGTGTCGACCATTTTGTCATCGACGATACGCCAGCCGGCTTCCTGCAGCAGTTGGTAGGCCTCGCGCTGCTGGCTGCGGATCATGCCGCTGCCATCGGTTTTCGCCGGCTCGAATGCCTGGGTGAAGACTTCGGCCGGGATCTTGTCGCGCAGCGGTTCGAGGATCTCCAGCTCGGCGGGGCCGGGCAGGCCGGTGGCGGCCATTTCCGAGTTTTCAAAGTAACTGCGGCTGCGGGTGTAGGCGCCGTTGAACAGTTGCTTGTTGCTCCACTCGAAATCCAGCAACAGGCTGATAGCCTTGCGCACCCGCACATCCTGGAACATCGGCTTGCGCGTGTTGAACACGAAACCCTGCATGCCGGTGGGGTTGCCGTTGGGGATTTCTTCCTTGATCAAGCGGCCCTGGGTCACCGCCGGAATGTTGTAGGCATTGGCCCAATTCTTCGCGCTCATCTCCAGCCAGTAATCGAACTGCCCGGCCTTCAGCGCTTCCAGGGCCACGGTGTTGTCGCGGTAATAGTCGGTGATGCGGTAATCGAAATTGTAGAAACCCTTGGCCACGGGCAGGTCCTTGGCCCAGTAGTCCTTGACCCGCTCGTAGCGGATCATGCGCCCGGCCTTGACCTCGGCGACCTTGTACGGCCCGCTGCCCAACGGCACTTCCAGGTTGCCCTTGGCAAAGTCCCGCGTGGCCCACCAGTGCTTGGGCAATACCGGCAATTGCCCGAGGATCAGCGGCAGTTCGCGGTTATTGGTGCGCTTGAATTTGAACAGCACCCGCAGCGGGTCTTCGGCCACCACTTCGTCGACGTCGGCGTAGTAGGTGCGGTAGATCGGCGAGCCTTCCTTGAGCAAGGTCTGGAACGTGAACACCACGTCTTCGGCGCGGATCGGATGGCCGTCGTGGAAGCGTGCTTCGGGGCGCAGGTAGAAGCGCACCCAACTGTTGTCAGGGGCCTTTTCGATCTGGCCGGCGACCAGGCCGTATTCGGTGATCGGTTCATCCAGGCTTTGCATGGCCAGGGTGTCGTAGATCAGGTTGATATTGTCGGCCGGCACGCCCTTGCTGATGAACGGGTTGAGGCTGTCGAAGCCGCCCATGCTCGATTCGCGAAAGGTCCCGCCTTTGGGGGCGTTCGGGTTGACATAGTCGAAGTGCTTGAAGCCCGCGGGGTATTTCGGTGGTTCGTTGTAGAGCGTCAGCGCATGTTGCGGGGCGGCGTGGGCCGCGGTGCACAGCAACAGGCTGCCAAGCAGTGCGTTGCGCAGAGACATCATTGGGCTTTCTCCGAAGCTTTCAGCCACCACGCGCTCAGGCCCAGGTTGTAGGGCGGCGTGGTGACGAAGGCGAACCGGTTGCGGTACGCCAGGCGATGATAGTTGAGGTACCAGTTGGGAATGCTGTAGTGCTGCCACAGCAGCACCCGGTCCAGGGCACGGCCGGCGGCCAGTTGTTCTTCGCGGGTCTGCGCTGCCAGCAGTTGTTCCAGCAGGTGATCGACGATGGGGTTGGCGATGCCGGCGTAGTTCTTGCTGCCCTTGATCGCGGCCTGGCTGGAGTGGAAGTATTGCCACTGTTCGAGGCCCGGGCTCAAGGTCTGGTTGAGGGTGATCAGGATCATGTCGAAGTCGAACTGATCCAGGCGCTGCTTGTATTGGGCGCGGTCGACGGTACGCAGGCGTGCGTCGATGCCGATGCTGATCAGGTTCTCGACATAGGGCTGCAGGATGCGCTCCAGGTTCGGGTTGACCAGCAGGATCTCGAAGCGCAGCGGTTGCCCGTCCTTGTTGAGCAGGCGTTGACCGGACAGCTTCCAGCCGGCTTCGCCAAGCAGCGCCAGGGCATGGCGCAGGGTTTCGCGGGGAATGCCGCGTCCGTCTGTCTGGGGCAGGCTGAAGGCTTGCGTGAACAGGTTGGCGGGCAACTGGTCGCGGTAGGGCGAGAGCATCAGCCATTCGCGCCCCACCGGCAGGCCGGTCGCGGAGAATTCGCTATTGGGGTAGTAGCTCAAGGTGCGCTTGTAGGCACTGCTGAACAGGGTGCGGTTGGTCCACTCGAAGTCGAACATCAGTCCCAGGGCTTCGCGCACCTTGGTCTGGCTGAAGGTCGGCCGCCGCGTGTTCATGAACAGGCCCTGGCTCTGGGTCGGGATCTGGTGGGCGATCTGCGCCTTGATCACGTCGCCGCGGTTGATCGCCGGGAAGTTGTAGCCGTTGGCCCAGTTCTTGGCCTGGTGCTCGATATAGATATCGAACTCGCCGGCCTTGAAGGCTTCGAAGGCCACGTCGCTGTCGCGGTAGAACTCCACTTCGACCTTGTCGTAGTTATAGAAACCCTGGTTGACCGGCAGGTCCTTGCCCCAGTAATCCTTGACCCGTTCGAACACCAACTGGCGGCCGGGGGTGACCTTGCTGATCCGGTAGGGGCCGCTGCCCAGCGGCGGCTCGAAGGTGGTGGCCTTGAAGTCGCGGTTTTTCCAGTAATGCTGGGGCAGCACAGGCAACTCGCCCAGGCGCAGGATGAGCAGTGGATTGCCGGCGCGCTTGAACACGAAGCGGATGCGATGGCGATTGAGGATATCCACCCGCGCCACTTCCTGCAGGTTGGTGCGGTATTGCGGGTGGCCTTCGGTCAGCAGGGTGCGATAGGAAAACGCCACGTCATACGCAGTGATCGGCTTGCCATCGTGGAAGCGTGCTTCGGGGCGCAGGTTGAACACCACCCAACTGCGGTCCTCGCTGTACTCCACCGACTGGGCAATCAGGCCATAGCTGGAGGTCGGTTCGTCGCCGGACGGCGCGTACAGGCCGGTGCCGACCATCAAGGGCTCGTTCAGCTCATTGACGCCGTATTGCAGGAAATTGGGGGTGGAGACCGGGCTGGAGCCCTTGAAGGTATAAGGGTTGAGCGTATCGAACGTGCCAAACGCCATCACCCGCAGCGTCCCGCCTTTCGGCGCGGCAGGGTTTACCCAATCGAAGTGGGTGAATTTGGCCGGGTACTTGAGCGTGCCGAACTGCGTGTAACCGTGGCTTTCGGTAATCGTCGCGTTCGCACCAAAGCTCAAGGCCAGACTTATTAGTAGAAGGAGGGGACGCTTCAAGTCAGAGATCCGATCCAGGCGGCTTGGGCTTTAGGATCGGTACAGTAACAGCTTGTTCCGCTTGGAAAAAGCCAGTTGGGATGATGGCGATCCCATGTGGGAGAGGGCTTGCTCCCGATGGCTGTGTGTCAGTCGGTTTATGTACTGACTGACACACAGCCATCGGGAGCAAGCCCCCTCTTACAATTGGCGCTCTGGTGTTCTTGAGGTGTCAGCGCGGCCCGGAAACCACCAGCATCTGCCCCGGCTTCAAGGCCTGGCCGGTGCGCGGGTTCCAGCGCTTGAGATGTTGCATCTCCACGTTGAAACGCTTGGCGACGATATACAGCGAGTCGCCTTTCTGGACCTTGTAGTGCACCGGCTTTTTGCTGCTGGCCTGGGCCACGGCGCGGCGAGTGTCCTGCATCACCAGGGTCTGGCCGACCTTGAGTGCCTGGCCGTTGAGCTTGTTCCAGCGCTGCAGGTCATGCACATCGACCTTGTTGGCCTTGGCGATCAGTGTCAGGTTGTCGCCATTGCGCACCTTGTAGCTGCGGGTACGCCCGGCCACCCTCGTGGTCTCGACTTCATCGAACACCGGTTTTTTCGGGCGCAGTGCCAGCAGTTCTTCAGGTTTCATCGCCGACAGGCTGCTGGTGAGCAGTTGTGCCTTGGAGCTTGGGACCAGCAGATGTTGCGGGCCGTCCAGGGTGGTGCGTTGCTTGAGCGCCGGGTTGAGCTGGAACAGTTCGTCCTCGTCGATTTCGGCCAGCGCGGCAACCCGTGACAGGTCCATGCTTTGCTTGACTTCAACCACCTCGAAGTACGGCGCGTTGGCAATCGGGTTCAGGTTGACGCCGTAGGCCTCGGGGGCCAGCACCACCTGGGACAGCGCCAGGAACTTGGGTACATAGTCCTTGGTTTCCTGGGGCAGCGGCAGGTTCCAGTAGTCGGTGGGCAGGCCGAGCTTCTCATTGCGCTCGATGGCCCGGCTGACCGTGCCTTCGCCGGCGTTGTAGGCGGCCAGGGCCAGCAACCAGTCGCCGTTGAACATATCGTGCAGACGGGTCAGATAGTCCAGGGCGGCGGTGGTGGAGGCGGTGATATCGCGGCGGCCGTCGTAGGCGCGGGTCTGGCGCAGGTTGAAGTAGCGCCCGGTGGAGGGGATGAACTGCCACAAACCGACCGCGTCGCTGCGCGAATAGGCCATTGGGTTGTAGGCACTTTCAATCACTGGCAGCAGGGCCAGCTCCAGGGGCATGTTGCGTTCTTCAAGGCGTTCGACGATGTAATGAATGTAGAGGCTGCCGCGTTCACCGGCACTCTCCAGAAAGGACGGGTTGCTGGCGAACCACAGGCGCTGTTGCTCGATGCGCGGGTTGACGCCCAGGCCATCCTGCAATTGAAAGCCCCGTCGCATGCGTTCCCAGACATCCTGGGGCACTTCGGGGCTTGGCTTCTCTGAGAGCCAGATAGGTTTCTGCTTGATCTTGGCGACAAGATTGGGTTTGGGTTGCACGGTGGATTGTGCAGCGAAATTTGTCGATTGGCAGCCCGCCAGAGTCGCGGACACAGCCACCGCCACAGCTTGAGCCAGGCGGGTCAATGCGTCTGAATGGTTGGATTTACGAGTAGATGACGACATTGGCTGGAAGTAAGTTCCGGGCAAAAATGTCGGGCGATTCTAGAAAGCGCAGTGGTTCCGGTCAACCATTCAGAAATTGCGTATCAGATTGCTTCCCTTTAGAACTTATCTTTCCAAGCCCTCAAGCTAGCAAATACCTCGGCCCCAGAGCGGTTGTCGCGACCGTTCCGTTCGTCCGCTTTTTGTTTAACGGATGTTTCAGCGGTGCGTAAAAACGGATTGGTGCGTTTTTCCAGGGCCAGGTTGGACGGCAGCGTCATCTCGCCACGGGCGCGCAGTTGGCGGACGTTTTCCACTCGTTCGGCGATATCGGCATTGTCCGGTTCCACCGCCTGGGCAAACGCGAGGTTGCTTTGGGTGTATTCGTGGGTGCAGTACACCAAGGTGTCGGCAGGCAGGGCGGCGAGGCGTTCGAGCGAGGTGTGCATCTGTTGCGGGGTGCCTTCGAACAGGCGACCGCATCCGGCGGCGAACAGGGTGTCGCCACACAGCAGTACACCGGGGTGATAGAACGCGATGTGCCCCAGGGTATGACCCGGCACGGCGTACACGTCAAAATCCCAGCCCAGTACGTGGATACGGTCGTTATCCTGCAGGGCGACGTCCCGCGCCGGGATATTCTCGTTGGCCGGCCCATAGACCTTGGCCCCCGTTACACGTTTGAGTTGCTCGACACCGCCCACGTGATCATGGTGGTGATGGGTGATCATGATGTCGCTGAGGGTCCATTGCGGATTCTGCCTGAGCCACGCCAGTACGGGCGCGGCATCGCCGGGGTCGACCACGGCGCAGCGGCGGGTCTGGGGTTCACGCAATAACCAGATGTAGTTATCCGTGAAGGCGGGCAGGGCACTGATCTGTATCATTCTTCGATTCGCCAAGCTGAACACATTGGTGCATCTTAGAACGTCTAGGCGAGTTGGAGAATGCAATGACTGATAAAGCGTTCGCCCAGGCCGATCCTGAATGGCTGGCCCTGATCAGCGCAGCCCGCGAATGGCTGTCCGGGCCGATCGGGCAATTTTTGCTGGACGAGGAACGGCGCATGCTCGAAGACGAGCTGGGCCGGTTCTTCGGTGGCTACCTGGTGCATTACGGCCCGTCGGCCCAGACACCGCCCGCCGCGCCCCAGGTGCAACGCAACGTGCGGCTGGGCGCGCCGTTGCCGGGGGTTGAGATCGTGTGCGAGGAGCAGGCCTGGCCGTTGAGCGAGCACGCCGCCGATGTGGTGGTGTTGCAGCACGGCCTGGATTTCTGCCTGTCGCCCCACGGTTTGTTGCGCGAAGCGGCGAGCAGTGTGCGTCCCGGTGGTCACTTGCTGATCGTCGGCATCAACCCCTGGAGCAGTTGGGGCTTGCGCCATGTGTTCGCCCATGATGGCTTGCGCCAGGCGCGCTGCATCTCGCCGTCGCGGGTAGGCGACTGGCTGAATCTGCTGGGCTTCGCGCTGGAGAAACGCCGCTTCGGATGCTATCGTCCGCCGCTTGCGTCGCCCAAGTGGCAGGGCCGTCTGGCCGGCTGGGAACGCCGCGCGGGTGCCTGGCAATTGTCCGGTGGCGGCTTTTATTTACTGGTGGCGCGCAAGATCGTGGTCGGGCTGCGGCCGGTACGCCAGGTGCTGCGCCAACCCATGGGCAAGCTGGTGCCGATGCCGATGGCCAAGGTCAATCGCAAGCCAAGCGAGACGTAAACCCCCCTTTTGATTTCAGGCCAGGTCTCCTGGCCTCGGGATACTGTCGGTCAATTACCGGCAGCCCGTTTTGATGGATGTAACCGATGACCGATAGCGTAGAACTCTTCACCGATGGCGCCTGCAAGGGCAACCCCGGCCCCGGCGGCTGGGGCGCGTTGCTGGTGTGCAAGGGCGTGGAGAAGGAATTGTGGGGCGGCGAAGCCAATACCACCAACAACCGCATGGAGCTGATGGGCGCCATTCGCGGCCTGGAAGAACTCAAGCGCCGCTGCAACGTGTTGCTGGTGACCGACTCGCAATACGTGATGAAAGGCATCAATGAATGGATGGTCAACTGGAAGAAACGTGGCTGGAAGACCGCGGCCAAGGAACCGGTGAAAAATGCCGACCTGTGGCAGTTGCTCGATGAACAATGCAATCGCCACGACATCACCTGGAAATGGGTGCGCGGGCACATCGGCCATCCGGGTAACGAGCGCGCCGACCAACTGGCCAACCGTGGCGTGGACGAAGTGCGCGGCTACAAGCAGAGCTGATCCGGCTGACGTGTTAACATTGCGCCCCTTGAAATACACCACACCGTTGAGAGCTGAACCCTGATGGCCATCCGATCTGTTGTACTCGATACCGAAACCACCGGCATGCCGGTGACCGACGGCCACCGGATCATTGAAATCGGCTGTGTCGAACTCATGGGGCGGCGCCTCACCGGTCGTCATTTCCACGTCTACCTGCAACCGGACCGCGACAGTGACGAAGGCGCAATCGGCGTCCACGGTATCACCGACGAATTCCTCAAGGGCAAGCCGCGCTTCGCCGAAGTGGCCGACGAGTTCTTCGAATTCATCAACGGCGCCCAGTTGATCATCCATAACGCGGCGTTCGACATCGGCTTCATCAACAACGAATTCGCCCTGATGGGGCAGGCCGATCGCGCGGACATTTCCCAGCACTGCACGATCCTCGACACCTTGATGATGGCCCGGGAGCGTCACCCCGGCCAGCGCAACAGCCTCGATGCGTTGTGCAAACGCTATGGGGTCGACAACTCCGGTCGTGAGCTCCACGGCGCCTTGCTCGACTCCGAGATTCTCGCCGACGTTTACCTGACCATGACCGGCGGGCAGACCAGCCTGTCCCTGGCCGGTAATGCTTCCGACGGTGCCGGCTCGGCCGAAGGCTCGGGCAACCGCCCTTCGGAAATCCGGCGCCTGCCGGCGGATCGCAAGCCGACCCCGATCATCCGCGCCAGCGAGCAGGACCTGGCCGAGCATGCGACGCGACTGGAAGCGATTGCCAAGGCGGCCGGTGCGCCAGCGTTGTGGACCCAACTGACACAACAATAGCGCGATCAGACGGTGAGAGAGGGCTTGCTCCCTCTCACCGCTTGATCACCATGGCCTGCAAAATCTTCATTCGCCACATCCCCTCGCAGCTTCTAACCTGAGTGCATAGCCCTCAGGACGACATGCCTCATGTACAAAGACCTGAAGTTCCCCGTCCTTATCGTGCACCGTGACATCAAGGCCGACACCGTTGCCGGTGAACGGGTCCGCGGCATCGCCCAAGAGTTGGAACAAGAAGGCTTCAGTATCTTCTGCGCCGTGGACTATGCCGAAGGCCGGCTGGTGGCTTCCACCCATCATGGCCTGGCATGCATGCTGATCGCGGCCGAAGGCGCCGGTGAAAATACCCACTTGCTGCAAAACATGGTCGAACTGATCCGCCTGGCGCGGGTGAGGGCGCCGAACCTGCCGATCTTTGCCCTGGGCGAGCAAGTCACCCTGGAAAACGCGCCGGCCGATGCCATGAGCGAACTCAACCAACTGCGCGGCATCCTTTATCTGTTCGAAGACACCGTGGCGTTTCTCGCCCGCCAAGTGGCCCGGGCGGCCCGCACGTACCTGGACGGCCTGTTGCCGCCGTTCTTCAAAGCCCTGGTGCAGCACACCGCCGACTCCAATTACTCCTGGCACACCCCTGGCCATGGTGGTGGCGTGGCGTACCGCAAAAGCCCGGTGGGGCAGGCGTTTCATCAGTTCTTCGGGGAAAACACCCTGCGCTCCGACCTGTCGGTCTCGGTACCTGAACTGGGTTCGCTGCTGGATCACACCGGCCCCCTGGCCGAAGCCGAAGCCCGTGCCGCACGCAACTTTGGCGCCGACCATACCTTCTTCGTGATCAACGGCACGTCCACCGCCAACAAGATCGTCTGGCACTCCATGGTAGGGCGCGATGACCTGGTGCTGGTGGACCGCAACTGCCACAAGTCGGTGCTGCACTCGATCATCATGACCGGCGCCATCCCCCTGTACCTGTGCCCGGAGCGCAACGAGCTGGGGATCATCGGCCCGATTCCCCTGAGCGAGTTCAGCCCCGAGTCGATCCGCGCCAAGATCGACGCCAGCCCGCTGACCCGTGGCCGGCCGCCGAAAGTGAAGCTGGCGGTGGTCACCAATTCCACCTACGACGGCTTGTGTTACAACGCTGAACTGATCAAGCAGCAATTGGGCAGCAGTGTCGAGGTGTTGCACTTCGACGAAGCCTGGTACGCCTACGCGGCGTTCCACGAGTTCTTTGCCGGGCGCTATGGCATGGGCACCTCGCGCACCCCGGACAGCCCGCTGGTGTTCACCACCCATTCCACCCACAAGCTGCTGGCGGCCTTCAGCCAGGCCTCGATGATCCATGTGCAGGACGGCGGCGCCCGTCAACTGGACCGTGACCGCTTCAACGAAGCGTTCATGATGCACATCTCCACCTCGCCGCAATACAGCATCATCGCCTCGCTGGATGTGGCCTCGGCGATGATGGAAGGCCCGGCCGGGCGCTCGCTGCTGCAGGAAATGTTCGATGAGGCCTTGAGCTTTCGTCGTGCCCTGGCCAACCTGCGCCAGCACATTGCCGCTGAAGACTGGTGGTTTTCCATCTGGCAGCCGCCTTCGGTGGCCGGCATTGACCGGGTCGCCACGGCCGATTGGCTGCTGCAGCCGCAGGATGATTGGCACGGTTTTGGGGATGTTGCCGACGACTATGTGCTGCTGGACCCCATCAAAGTCACGCTGGTCATGCCTGGCCTCAATGCCGGCGGCGCCTTGAGCGACTGTGGGATTCCCGCAGCGGTGGTAAGTAAATTCCTCTGGGAGCGCGGCCTGGTGGTGGAGAAGACCGGGCTGTATTCCTTCCTCGTGCTGTTTTCCATGGGGATCACCAAAGGCAAATGGAGTACCTTGCTCACCGAGTTGCTGGAATTCAAACGCAACTACGACGCCAATGTCAGCCTGGCCAGTTGCCTGCCGTCGGTATTCGCCCAAGGACCGGTGCGCTACCAGGGCCTGGGGTTGCGCGACCTGTGCGATCAATTGCATAGCTGCTACCGTAGCAACGCCACCGCCAGACACCTTAAGCGGATGTACACGGTTTTGCCGCAGATCGCGATGAAGCCTGCCGACGCCTACGATCAATTGGTCAAGGGGGAAGTAGAGGCTGTTTCCATCGACGCCTTGCCAGGGCGTATCGCAGCCGTGATGCTGGTGCCTTACCCGCCCGGTATTCCGCTGATCATGCCGGGCGAGCGCTTTACCGAAGCGACGCGATCGATCATCGATTACCTGGCGTTTGCCCGGACCTTCGATAGCAGTTTCCCCGGATTTGTCGCCGATGTTCATGGATTGCAACACGAAGACGACGGCAGTGGTCGTTGTTACACCGTCGATTGCATCAAAGGATAAGGATGTTTATGCAAGCTGTAATGAACCCGAAGTATCCGGGGCTCAGTGTGCGGGTCGCCGACGAAGGCTTTGATGCCTACGTGTGGGGCAATGATTTCAGCTTTGAGGTCAGCGCCTATGCTGTGCCGCAGATGGGCAAGCGCGTCGACCAATGGCCGGTGGAACGCATCCTGCCGTACCGCAAATGCTATGGCATCGACCCGGAAGAGTTCGCCAGTTTCCGCGATGTGCCAGACAGTGCGATTTTCATGGCCTACCTCGATGATCGTCCGGTGGGACATGTCGTGGTCAGCACCAACTGGAACGGTTTTGCCCACGTGGATGAGTTGGCGGTAGCGTTGCCCGCCCGCCGGCATGGGGTGGCCAAGGCCTTGCTGGATGTGGCGCAGTTCTGGAGCCGCAAGAAAAACCTGCCGGGCATGATGCTGGAAACCCAGAACAACAACCTCGGAGCGTGCCGTCTGTATGAGCGTTGCGGCTATGTGATGGGCGGGATCGACCACCTGCGATATCGCGGCATTGATCCGCAGACCCGTGAAGTGGCGATTTTCTGGTATCGGTTGTTCAAGACCGAAATCGAGGGAATCTGATCGGTAGCAGCTCGCTCCTCTACATCAGGCCTTCGGCTTTGTGCGTGACGATTTCCAACAACGCATTCAGTGCCGGGGAAGCAACGCCGTCCTTGAGCGTCAGCGCATACAGGCTGACCATCATCGGCGGCGACACCGGGCACACATCCAGCCCGGCCTCGCGTGCGCCAGACGCGGTAAACGGGTCGACAATCGCCAGGCCTTCTCCGGCCTCCACCATGCTGCGCATCATCTGATAGGTCTGCACCCGCGTCTGCACCACCGGCAGCGGGCGCAGGGCCTGCAGCTTGGCGTCCAGCAGGCGGCTGAGCGGGTCTTGCCCTTCGAGCCCGATCATCGACTGACCGGCCAGGTCCTGCAGCGTAATGTACTTCTGCTTGGGCTTGAGCCAGCCGTGGGGGGCCAGCAGTTGCAGTTTGCCCTGGGCCAGCACTCGGCTCTGGATTTGCGCGTGTTCAGGGTCATGCAGGCTCAGGCCCACGTCCGCCTCATGCAGCAGCAGGCTCCTGACGATTTCCCGCGTCGGTTGGCTCGACAGATTGCATGGCGTGTCCTGGAAGCGTCGGCGCAATACCGCGATGCTCTGTGGCAGCAATTGATTGGCCAGGGGCGGGGTGCACAGCGCCCGCAGGGTGGGGGCGTGATGGTGTTTCAAACGGCTGGCCAGGCGCTGCAGCGGTTCCAATGCTTCGTACACATGGGCGATCTCGGCTTGCATTTCCAGGGTCTCGCGCGTCGCTTGCAGGCGCCCGCGCACACTGGCAAACAGCATGAAGCCCAATTGCCGCTCGGCGTCCTTGAGGGCGGCGTCTACATCGCCCACGGGGAGTTGCAACCATTCGGCGGCCGTGCCGAGGTGTCCGGTCTGCAAGATGGCCTGAATCACTTCGATATGACGTAAACGCATCGCCGGAGTCTAGGGTCAGCAGGGCGGGGATTCAATGGCCGGGGAAAAAAGAGCTCGTGCGTTGATTCGCGGCAGACTAACGTGAGCCTTGCGCGCTGCTGCAACGAACAAGTCATACAACGAGCGTATCAATCGAGAGACACGGGGAGACTGACAATGCCTGGACGAATTGGCGCCGGCAACCTGCATGACCAGCGAGGCTTTACGCGGTGGGCGGTGCTGATCGTGCATGACCAGCGAGGCTTTACGCGGTGGGCGGTGCTGATCGTGTTGGTCATCATTGGTTTGCTGGCCTTGGCGGTGGGGCCGCGGCTGTTTGGTGATATGACGCTGAAGGAAATTGCCATGGCCAAGGTTCAGGTCGCCGAGCTGGGCGGGGCCGTCGAACAGTTTCATCAAGACATCGGCCGCTACCCGACGGATGAGGAAGGTTTGGACGTGCTCGTCAAGCGGCCGGCCGCCGAAGCGAAATGGAAAGGGCCTTACGTCAATGAAGATCTGTTGAGCGATCCCTGGGGCATTGCCTACCAGTATCACTACCCGCCGACCCAGCCACGGACCCCGTTTGACCTGTTTTCCTTCGGCAAGGATCGGACGTTGGGCGGTGTCGGCGATAACAAGGATATTACCTACGGAGATCTCTAATTCATCAGGCATTACCTATCGACCTGATTAGAATGGCTCGTCTGATCATCAACGACCAATGCCGGTTATCGGCACATACAACAAAAACAGGTCCGGTCTCATATGTCTTTGCCCTCGACAATCCTCGGGGTAACGGCCAAGCAACTGCTGGTCCTGGTGACCGTCGGCTGCGTGGCCGCTTATCTCTTGAGTAATCACGACGAAACCACCGCGCAAGACCTCGCCATCGAGGCGTTCATCCGTTCCCAGGAACGGGTGGCTGAGCAGGTGGGCGCAGTAGTGGGCATGACGTTGGTCAGGCAGGTGGTCGCATACCCCGCCTACAACTCGCCGGGTTACAAACGTTTGATCTATGCGGTGGAGGGCGAGCGGGGGAGGTTGATGGTGATGCTCAAGCAAATGGACGGCGAGCAAGAACTTGAAGTGACGGAGATTCGCGGCCCGTGATCGCCCGGCCCAGTCAATGCCGTCATTGGCCAGGACTGAGCAGGTACGTTCGGGGGATCAAGCTTATGAAGCGAGTGTGGTCTGCGATTCACGGACGATAATGGTGCCTGACTGAATCAGTTTGAATTCATCGCCCTCCAGCTTTTCTACGCGGTCGCCAATGGCCAGTTTGTAGGTGGTGGTAGGTGCCGAGCCAGCCAGGTCGCCTTGCACCGGGTTGGATTCCTGGAACTCATGCACCGAATAGACACGCCCTTCAGCGTCTCTGGCATGAAACTGTCCGACTAGTACTGCTGCCATCTGTTTAGAACCTCTGGAGATAAACACTCGATTTGCGGTTCTGTAGACCGTCATAAACAGGGGTAGTTTACCTATGGAAAAAAAATACTATTCGCTGATGATTTTCAGACGTGTCCTACGCGTTGAGGTGCGAGGCAAACGCTTGCAGGATTATCAAAACCTTCTGGTGAACGCGCCGCGAAGGCTCTATAACTACAAGCTCCATTAGTCAGACGTCGGGAAACCCCAATGAGCAAGGTCTACACGATTGCCGTCCTGGTTGGCAGCTTGAGAAAAGACTCGATCAACCGCAAGGTCGCCCTGGCTTTGGCCGAACTGGCCCCTGCCAACCTGAAGTTGAATATTGTGGAAATCGGCGATTTGCCGCTCTACAACGAAGACCTCGACGGTGCGGCCCCGCCGGCAGCCTACAGTACTTTCCGTCAGCAGGTGAGTTCATCCGACGCGGTGCTGTTCGTGACCCCGGAATACAACCGTTCCGTGCCCGCCCCGTTGAAGAACGCGATTGACGTGGGTTCGCGCCCATACGGGCAGAGCGCCTGGAGCGGCAAGCCAGGGGCGATCATCAGCGTGTCGCCGGGTGCGATTGGCGGTTTTGGCGCCAACCATCACCTGCGCCAGTCCCTGGTGTTCCTCGATGTGCCGTGCATGCAGCAGCCGGAAGCCTACCTGGGCGGCGCGGGCAGTGTGTTCGACGAGGCCGGCAAGGTGTCGGAAAAAACCAAGCCGTTCCTGCAGGCCTTCATTGATGCCTACGGCAAATGGGTCGAAAAACAGTCGGCCTGATCCATGCCCGGTGGGGTTATCGGAGCCAGTTGGTCCGCGCCAGTTCGATCACCTCATCGCCACGCCCGCTCATCACCGCCTTGAGCATATACAGGCTGAAACCCTTGGCCTGTTCCAGCTTGATGCTCGGCGGCATCACCAGTTCCTGGGTCGCTGTGACCACATCCACCAGCACCGGGCCGTCATGGGCCAGGGCGCGGCGCAGGGCCGGTTCCAGGTCTTCGGACTGCTCCACGCGAATGCCCAGGATACCCATGGCGTTGGACATGGCGGCGAAGTCCGGGTTTTTCAGCGCGGTACCGGCTTCCAGGTAGCCCGCGGCCTTCATTTCCATGGCGACGAAACCCAAGGACGCGTTATCGAACACGATGACTTTGACCGGCAAGTTCAACTGCGCCAACGAAATGAAATCCCCCATCAGCATGGTGAAGCCGCCGTCGCCCGACAGAGAAATCACCTGCCTGCCAGGGAACGCTGCCTGCGCACCGATGGCCTGGGGCATGGCGTTGGCCATCGAGCCGTGGTTGAACGAGCCGATCAGGCGGCGCTGGCCGTTCATTTTCAAGTAGCGCGCGGCCCACACGGTCGGTGAGCCCACATCGGCGGTGAAGATCGCGTCGTCATCGGCCAGCTCACTGAGTAGACGCGCTACGTATTGTGGATGGATCGGGCGGTTGGCCTTCGACGGTTGCGCCAGGTCATCCAGGCCTTGGCGGGCTTTTGCGTAATGCTTCAGCGAAGTGTCCAGGAAGCTGCGATCGCTCTTGCGTGTCAGGCGTGGCAGCAGTGCATCGATGGTTTCGCTGACGTCGGCGGCGATACCCAGGTCCAGCGTGGCGCGACGGCCCAGAGCCTGGGGGTTGCGGTCGACCTGGATGATCTTCGCACCGGTGGGGTAGAACTGGCGATACGGGAAGTCGGTGCCGAGCATGATCAGCGTGTCACAGTCGAGCATGGCGTGGTAACCGGAGCTGAAGCCGATCAGGCCGGTCATGCCCACGTCGAACGGGTTGTCCCATTCCACATGTTCCTTGCCGCGCAAGGCGTGCACCACCGGCGCACCCAGGGCATCGGCCAGCGCGACGACTTGATCGTGGGCACCGGCGCAGCCACTGCCGCACAGCAGGGTGACTTTCCGGCTGCTGTCGAGTATCTCGGTGAGGCGCTGCAGGTCCTGTTCCGCCGGCAAGGTGCGCGGTGCGTGCAGGGCCGGCCAGGGCTTGAGCGAGTTTTCGACTTCCAGCAGCGACACATCCCCCGGAATCACCACCACCGCCACGCCGCGATTGAGGATCGCCGAGCGCATGGCGCGGTGCAGCACCTGGGGCATCTGTTCGGGGTTGGTCACCAGCTCGATAAAGTGGCTGCACTCCTTGAACAGCTCCTGGGGATGGGTTTCCTGGAAGTAGTTCAGGCCGATTTCGGACGATGGAATCTGTGCGGCAATCGCCAGCACCGGTACATGGTTGCGATGGCAGTCGAACAGCCCATTGATCAAATGCAGGTTGCCCGGCCCGCAACTGCCGGCGCATACCGCCAACTCACCGGTGGCGGCGGCCTCGGCACCGGCGGCGAAGGCGGCCACCTCTTCGTGGCGCACGTGCATCCATTCGATGCTGTCCATGGTGCGCAGGGCGTCGGTGAGGCCGTTGAGGCTGTCGCCGGTCAGGCCCCAGATGCGCTTGATGCCCGCCTGTTCAAGGGTGGTCGCCAATTGCTGGGCCAGGTTGATTTTCGCCATGAAGAACTCCAATCGTCAGTGAGGTTAAAAACTGCTGATCAATAGGGGACAGTTCGATCACGGCGAATGCTCCGTCGTTAATGTGAAGATTGCGTCATGGTTGCACGGTATTGCCGGGTGCGCCGGGCGATAAACCACTGGTCACGGACCAAGGCCATGCACGGGGCGGCCTTGGGTTTTGGCGGCTGGCCCAGGCTCAGGCGGCGCATCTGGTCACGCACCACGGCCAGGGTGGCGAGGGCGGCCAGCGGTTTGCGCTGCCAGTTGATCGGTTTGAGTTGCGGGTTGAGATCGCGGCCTTCGCGCCAATGTTTGATCAACTGCGGTTCCAGGGTCAGGGCGGTGGCGATACCGGCCATGGCGATGCCGCTGTCGAGTACTTGCTGCACCACCGGCAGGCGGCGGATGCCACCGGTGACCATCACTGGCATGTTGGCGATGGCGGCCACTTCGCTGGCAAATTCGAGGAAGTACGCTTCACGGGCCAGGGTGCGGCCATCCCGCGCATCGCCTTGCATGGCCGGCGCTTCGTAGCTGCCGCCGGACAATTCCAACAGGTCGATGGGTAACGGGTTGAGCATCTCGATCACAGCGCGCGCGTCGGCCTCTTCAAACCCGCCACGCTGGAAGTCCGCCGAGTTGAGCTTTACCGCCACGCAAAAGGACGGGCTGACGCTGGCGCGCACGGCGTTGATCACCGCCAGCAGCAGGCGCGCGCGATTCTCCAGCGAACCGCCCCAACGGTCGGTGCGCTGGTTGCTGAGCGGCGAGAGAAACTGGCTGAGCAAGTAACCATGGGCCCCGTGGATTTGTACCCCGGTGAACCCGGCTTTTTCGGCCAGGCGTGCGCTGGTGGCAAAGCGCTTGATCACGTCTTGGATATCGTCCTCGGTCATTGCCTTGGGCTTGGCGAACATCTTTGAAAAGCCGCCCAGGTCGAGGGCCACGGCGGAAGGCGCCAAGGCTTGCTGGCGCAGGTTGGCCGGGGTCTGGCGCCCTGGATGACTCAGTTGCAGCCAAAACTGCACGCCCTTGCCCCGGGCCACATCGGCCCATTCGCGAAAGCTGTCGAGCTGCTGTTCGTCTTCCAGGGCGACGCCGCCGGGGCCGGTCATGGCGCGGCGGTCGATCATCACGTTGCCGCTGAGCAATAGGCCGGGCTCGCCGTCCGCCCAGGCCTTGTATAGCTGCTTCAGTTGGCGAGAGGGCGCCTGGCGGGCATCCGCCATATTCTCTTCCATCGCGGCCTTGGCGATACGATTGGAAAGAATCTGGCCGTTGGGCAGTTGCAAGGGTTCGAAGGGGGACATGGTTGACTCCTGAGCGGGGGAGGCCTCAGGCTAAGCTTAAAGTTAACTTTAATGTCAAGCAGGGCGTGGCGATGAATATTGGTGAGCTGGCAAAACAGAGCGGGCTGGCGGCGTCGCGTATTCGGTTTTATGAAGCCGAAGGGTTGATCAGCCAGGTGGGCAGGCAAGCCAATGGCTATCGGCGCTATGCGCCGCAAGCCTTGCAGACACTGCAATTGATCCAGAGCGCGCAACAGGCCGGATTTACCTTGCAGGAGCTCAAGGCGTTGATGCCGGCCCCCGGTGAGCACAAACGTGACGAGTTGATCGAGGCGCTGGAGCGTAAGGTGGCGCAGATCGAAGGGATGCAGGCGCAACTGGCCCACAGCAAGGCGCAGTTGCTCGGGGTGATCGAAGCCGTGCGCGCGCAGCCGGAAGGCGTGCCGTGCTCTATGGGGCAGAAGCAGGTGTTAGGGGTAATCCAGGCCCCCATAACGTAGGCGCGGGCGAGCCCGCGCCTACAGGTTATTGGCGGCGGCGGAACAGTGGCAGCGGTTCATCCGTTGCGGCCTGGTACGTCACCGAGAAGTCCTTGAGGCTTTGCAGCGCTTCGTACGGGTCTTTGTCGGCGCGCAGGGCGAAGGCATCGAAGCCGCAACGGTGCAGGTAGAACAACTGGTCGCGCAGTACATCGCCAATCGCCCGCAGTTCGCCTTTGTAACCATAGCGGTCACGCAGCAAGCGTGCGTTGGAGTAGTTGCGACCGTCGGTGAAGGCCGGGAAGTTCAGGGCGATGACCTGGAAGTACTTCACGTCGTCGCCGATCTCTTCGGCTTCTTCATCGGCGTCCAGCCACACACCCAGGCCGCCATCGCGGGCCTTGAGCGCATGACCATGCTCGCGCCACAGGGCCAGCGGCACGATCAGGTCGTCGCAGTTGGAGATGCCGTCGAAGGTCGCGTCCTTGGGCAGCAGGTGCCAGGTTTCGTCGACCACTTCGTTGTTCTTAATGATTCGCTGCATAGACGCGCTCCTTGAACAGGTCAATGCCGATGCGCTGGTAGGTGTCGATGAAACGCTCATCTTCGGTGCGCTGTTCGATGTACACATCGATCAGTTTGCCGATCACCTCGGGCATGGCTTCCTGGGCGAAGGACGGGCCGAGGATCTTGCCCAGGCTCGCATCGCGGCTGGCGCTGCCACCCAGGGACACTTGATAGAATTCTTCGCCTTTCTTGTCCACGCCCAGGATGCCGATGTGGCCGACGTGGTGGTGACCACAGGCGTTCATGCACCCGGAAATGTTCAGGTCCAGCTCGCCGATGTCGAACAGGTAGTCCAGGTCGTCGAAACGGCGCTGGATCGATTCGGCGATCGGGATCGACTTGGCGTTGGCCAGGGAGCAGAAGTCGCCGCCCGGGCAGCAGATGATGTCGGTCAACAGGCCGATGTTCGGCGTGGCGAAACCGCCTTCGCGCAGCTCGCCCCACAGGGTGAACAGTTGGCTCTGTTCAACGTCCGCGAGGATGATGTTCTGCTCGTGGGAAGTGCGCAGTTGACCGAAGCTGTAGCGCTCGGCCAGGTCGGCGACGGCGTCCAGTTGCTTGTCGGTGATGTCGCCCGGCGCGACGCCGGTGGGTTTCAGCGACAGGGTCACGGCCACATAGCCCGGCTTTTTGTGCGCCAGGGTGTTGCGCGTACGCCAGCGGGCGAAACCTGGATGCTGCTGGTCGAGCGTGGCGAGTTCGGCGTCCTGATTGCTCAGGGCCTTGTACTGCGGGTCGACGAAGTGCTTGGCCACGCGGTGGACTTCGGCTTCGGTCAGGGTGGTCTGGCCGCCGCGCAGGTGTTCCATCTCGGCGTCGACCTTCTGGGCGAATACCTCAGGGGTCAGCGCCTTGACCAGGATCTTGATCCGGGCCTTGTATTTGTTGTCACGACGGCCATAGCGGTTGTAGACCCGCAGGATGGCGTCAAGGTAGCTCAACAGGTCCTGCCACGGCAGAAACTCGTTGATGAAGGCCCCGACCACCGGAGTACGGCCCAGGCCGCCACCCACCAACACACGGAAACCCAGCTCGCCGGCCGCGTTGTATACCGGCTCCAGGCCGATATCGTGCACTTCGATGGCTGCACGGTCCGAGGTCGAGCCATTGATGGCGATCTTGAACTTGCGCGGCAGGTAGGCGAATTCGGGGTGGAAGGTGGTCCACTGGCGGACGATTTCGCACCAGGGACGTGGATCGATCAGTTCGTCGGCGGCGACGCCAGCGAATTGGTCGGTGGTCACGTTGCGCAGGCAGTTACCGCTGGTCTGGATGGCGTGCATCTGCACGGTCGCCAGTTCCGCCAGGATATCCGGCACATCTTCCAGCGCCGGCCAGTTGAACTGCACGTTCTGGCGGGTACTGATGTGGGCATAGCCTTTGTCGTAGTCGCGGGCAATCTTGGCCATCATGCGCGTCTGGCGCGAAGTCAGTTGGCCATAAGGCACGGCCACCCGCAGCATCGGCGCAAAGCGCTGCACATAAAGGCCATTTTGCAGGCGCAGAGGGCGGAACTCTTCTTCGCTCAGTTCACCTGCTAGGTAGCGTCGGGTCTGATCACGGAACTGCTTGACGCGGTCCTCGATGATGCGCTGATCGTATTCGTCGTATACGTACATATAGGTCCTGTTCTCGGCAAATCTGCGCGCACGGCCGCGCACTCCCAACGGAGCCGGCGCACGATACCAGTTTGCGTTTATGCGCAAAAGTGATGTTTGAGTATATGCAAAGAACCAAATCGACTAATGAGATCGATTATCGGCTTACCCACATTTGTCATGCGGGCAATTCTCAACTTTACTGTGAGCGTGTTTGAGTGCAATCACCTATAAAACCGACAAGAGGCGATGCGATGAGCAACTCGACGAAAGCCCGTAAACCCGACAGTAGCGTGGACGCCTGGGCCATTCTGTTCCTGATCATCCTGGTGGTGGGAACGGCCGTATTTTGGGTCAGCCACCAGTAAACGGTGCTGATTGAGCCTCGATTCAATGATGCGTTGCCACTATGATGGCTGCCCCTTTTCAAGGCTCATGCAACGATGTTGAAGGTTTTGATCACGTGTGTGTGTTTGCTGGGATCGACGTATGGGGTGATGGCTCATGCGACGTCGGTGGTGTTTCTCAATCCCGGCCTGTCGAATGAAACCTACTGGGTCAGCTACGCGCAATTCATGCAGGCCGCGGCCAAGGACCTCGGCCTGGATTTGCGCGTGCGTTATTCCGAGCGTGACAATGCCAACACCTTGAGCCAGGCCCGCGAGGCGCTGCAGGGGCGCGAGCGGCCCGATTACCTGGTGCTGTCGAATGAACAGTACGCGGCCCCGCAGGTCATGCGGATGGCCGAGGGCAGTGGCGTCAAGTTGTTGCTGGTGAACAGCGCGCTGACCCCCGATCAAGAGCAAATGATGGGTGCCCGCCGGGGCATCAACGTGATTGGCAGCCTGGTCGCCGACGACGAACAGGCCGGCTACCTGATGCTCACTGACCTGCTGCGCCAGCACGGCCCGGTTGCCCCCGGTCAATCCCTCGACCTGTTGGCATTTTCCGGCATCAAGACCACTCCGGTTGCGCTATTGCGCGAACAGGGCATGCGCCGTGCACTGGCCGAGCACCCTGAGGTGCGCCTGCGTCAGTTGGTCTACGGTGAGTGGAGCCGTGAGCGCGCCTTCGAGCAAGCGACGCAGATGTTCAAGCGCTATCCGCAGACCACCCTGGTGTGGTCGGCCAACGATCAGATGGCGCTGGGTGCCATGCAGGCGCTCCAGGACAGCGGGCGTGTCCCGGGCAAAGATGTGTTGTTCAGCGCGGTCAACAGCTCGCCGGAGATCTTGCAGGCGCGTCTGGACGGGCGCTTGTCGAGCCTGGTGGCCGGGCATTTCACCATGGGTGGCTGGGCCATGGTGCTGATCCATGATGATGCCAAGGGCCTGAACATTGGCGCGTTCGGCGGGCTCCGCCGTCAGGAGGATGTATTCCAGCTGATTACTCCCGCCCAGGCGCGTCGTTTGCTGGGGCCGATGCCATCGGCGAATTTCCGTGCATTGTCCGCCCAGGGCAAACCGGCCTCCTACCGATACCCCTTCAGCCTGCGTCTGCTGCTGCGCTAGACGCCAGCCAGGTGCAGCACCAGCTTGACGATACCGAACAAGGTCAGCGCGAATACCCCGGTGAACAGAATGCCCAGCACCACAAAGTGGCTGGGCTTGCCGTGGCTGAAGTCGCGGGCGCGGTTCTTGCCGCTTTGTACGCCAAAGGCGGCGGCCATGACGCTGTGGAGCATCTGCCAGAAGGTCGGCGGCTTGTTGTCTGGTTCTTCCATGGAACCCTCCCTGAGCAGGTGTGAATCGATGGACGTACCCAGAGGATAGTCAAGGACTCGCCGTCTGCAGGCGGCATAGGTAGTTACCGCCGTCGATCCGGCTCCCCATGGTGTGCTGTTGCTCTTTCTTTACGGAGCAACATCATGACTGAATCACCGGCGCCGACTGCTGCGCGCGCGTCAACAGGCCTGCATACCGCCTTCATCAAGCACCGTGTTCCCGACTGGCTGCACCGATTGGGCCCCGACGATCTCAAGACCCTGGGCAACGGCGTGCTGGCAGGCCTGGACGGCGCGGATCTGCGGGCCGCCTGGCTGACCCAGGCCCGTGAAGATCAGCGCAAGGACATGCTCGACTGTATCGCCGCCAGCGTGGCCTCCAGTCACGCGCTGGCGCAGAGCCTCAAAGGTTTACAGGGCATCACCGAGTTCGCGCAGCCGCTGCTTGAGCAGGCATTGCAGGAACGATTCGGCACGGCCACCGACGTCAACCAGAACCGGCTTTACCATCTGGGCGCGGCAGCGCCAAATATTGATCAATCGTTGCTGCAGGCTGCGTTGCTGAACTTTGAAAGTGACACGGATTTCGATCAGGTGTCCTTGCAAGAGACCAGCGCCATTGCCCCGGCAGGCGCGTTATTGCGGGAGAAGGATGGGCCGCCGAAGTACAGCTTCCCCCTCAACAAGACCTACCAACCCTACCGCTATCGCTACACCTGCAAGTCCTCGATCAAACCGGCCGATTTTGCCGATCTTTGCCGCACCCTGGACCTTGGCAAGCGCTATCAGGAGCATCTGGACCAGGTGTTCGACGGTGACAATCGCGACCGGGTCCACGAACAAATGAAGCGTGCGCGCAACGACCTGATGGCTGTGCACGCCCGCCGCGCGCGAATGAAAGGCTATATCAGCGAAGATGTGTTTGCGCTGCTGCAAGGGCTGCTCAAGGGCGAGCGCCCGCGCTACAACGGGCATGCGCTGGCATTCACCGAGCTTGAACTGTTCGGCTCGGCCATCGGCGAGGTGTTT
This sequence comes from Pseudomonas sp. MPB23, assembly GCF_046605395.1. NCBI lineage: Bacteria > Pseudomonadati > Pseudomonadota > Gammaproteobacteria > Pseudomonadales > Pseudomonadaceae > Pseudomonas > Pseudomonas sp. MPB23. Next base: position 3,676,366 of record NZ_CP176771.1, read on the forward strand.
GTCATCGGCTGCGCCACGCGCGTCGTGGGTCTGCCCGTGGCGGACTGGCAAACAAAGGTTGCCGAGGCGTTCCTGCCGTTCAATCCCCGTCCTCTGCTGGGTGCGTCGCTCAGTGCCGACGAGCAAAAGGTCATCGTCTACATGCCCGGTGCCGGGCAGTATGAATGGGGGGAATACAGTTCGATCCTTGAGTTTGAAAAAACACTGGCAGTGGCGTTGCGTTCCACGTCGATGCAAAACGTGTTTATACAGTGGGTGAAACACGACGAACGGCAAACCTTCCAGCGGCGCCTGAAGGCTCAGCGCTATGGCAAGCGCTGGAACTCCAATGGCTTCTATGAGCAGATCGATAACCCTGAACCCGACCTGAGCCTGAAGGAAACCTGGCTCAGTGAGCGTTTGTTCGACGCCTTGCACGAACGTCACCAGACCCGTATGCGTGACAACGCTCGACTATTGGCCGTACCCACCGCGGTGGTGGACAACGCGGCGATGTGGGCAAGGCTCAAGCACTACGCGGAAATCGGCCTGGACGTGTTGAACGTGGCGGCATTTTTTGTGCCGGTGCTGGGGCACGTGATGCTGGCGGTGACCGCCGTTCAACTGTCGGTGGCGGTGTATCAGGGGTTCGAAGCCTGGAGCGTCGGTGATCGGGCGCAGGCGTGGGCGCATTTCGAGTCCGTGGCCCTGAACGTCGGTTTCGCCGCCGCATTGATGGGGGCAGGGGCGGCTGCACGTATTGTCCCCAAGGTCCAGGTGTCCAAGTGGGTCGGCGGGCTGGTGCCGGTCAAATTGCCCAACGGCCAGGCGCGCTTGTGGAAGCCGGATATCGAGCCTTATCGCAGCGATATCCAGCTGGATCCTGCCCAGTCGCCCAATGCCTCAGGCCAATACGAAGTAGACGGCCGGACCTATGCGCGCCTGGGCGAACACCTGTATGAGCAGACCTACGATGCCGAACTCAAGGTCTGGCGCATCAAGCACCCGAACGATCCCGACGCTTACCAGCCCGAACTGGAACATAACCAGGCGGGCGCCTGGCGTCACCGTCACGAGCAGCCCCTGCAATGGGATCGGCTGACCTTGTTACGGCGCATGGGCCACGCGACCCGGGGGCTTGACGATGAAGCCTTGCGTCAGATCGGTGAGGTCAGCGGCGTGCATGACGATGCGCTGCGCAAGATGCACATGGATCGAACCTTGCCACCGCCTGCGCTGGCGGAAACCTTGCGCCAGTTTCAGGTCGAGCGGGACGTGAACGCGTTGGCCGAGCAGATTCGCAGCGGCTCCTGTGTACAGGGGTTGTGCGAGTACGAGGCACCGTTGTCGGTGAAAATGCCCGGCTGGCCTGAAGGACACGTGTTGGAGGTGTTCCAGGGCGAGCAACTGCAGGGCGCTTCTCAACGCTATGGTGCCGCGTTGACGGCCAGCGATACGAAGCCCCCCATTCGAATTACCCGGGGCGAGATCATGCAGGGTCAAATGGCCAATCGCGTGTTGTCGGCGCTGGATGAGCGGCAGGTCGCTGAACTGCTTGGAACGGACGCAAGCATGAGCGCGGGACAGCGCGAGCATAGGTTTCGCGATCGTCTTGCCCGCGTCGCCGGTGAAAGGAGAAAGACACTGTTCGACAGCCTCTACCGTCGTCAGGCCCGCCCTGATCCAGACATCGATCGCCTGCAACGGCACTTTCCCGGCCTGGCCCGCGCCGCTGCGCGGGATGTGCTGGAGCATGCGCCCGTGGACGAGCTGACGCAGTTACGCGCCAACGGCCGAATCCCTTTGCGCATGGCCAGCGAGATTCGCGTGCATGTCCAGCAAGGGGCATTGAATCGTGCGCTCGCGGGTCTGTACCTGGAAAACATGGCCTCTGCCGCCAGCGACCGCCTGGCGCTGCACAGCCTGCCACATTTACCCGATTGGCCGGCGGACCTGCGGGTGGAAGTGCGCAGCGATACGATCAACGGTGCGCTGCTCGACAGCATCGGCAGTGAGCAGGCATCGGTGCGCAAGATACTGGTCAAGAAAAACCAGGGTTTCCAGGTGTTCGACGCGGTTGGACGCGCATTGAATGGCAAGCCCTCGCATGGACGCAATCTCTTTGAATCGCTGGCCGCAGCCTTGCCACCCGGCAGCGAAAACCTCGGCACAGGCGATGCTGCGCCTCTGTTGCAACGTCGCCTGGCCGGTTACGCTTGCGCCCACCGTGAGGAAATGGCACGCCTGCTCAAGCAGCGTCCCATAGGCACCGGGCGCGGCCCGTCGCTGCGCTTACCGTCGGGACGCCTGGGCTATCTGGCCAGCGGTCGAGGCGAGGGGTTTGCCGATGCGCTATTGGTCAACCGCGCAAGGATGATTTACCCCAACCTCACCGACCCGCAGGCCCGCACGTTTATCAATGATCTTCTGCGCATGGGCCGGTCCGACCAGCAAGTCATGCATTTGCTGAACAATCGCCAGCGCGAGAGTGATGCCCTGGGAACGGTGCTTTTAGACTGGGTACAGTCCGGCCCCGAGCCCCAGCACTATGGATCGTCCAGTCGCCGCTTCATGGCAGAGCGCATCATGGCCGGCTGGCGGGAGGGCTTCAGCCGTGAGGCAGGGCCTGTCGCCGCGCTCGACCTGCGGGGCGCGGGCCGCTTGCCGCACTGGGCCGCGGATTTTTCCCATGTGCGTACGTTAAGCCTGTCCAGCGAACAGTTGCTCGGCGAGGCCGGCAATGACCTGCTTGGGCGTTTCCCCCAGGCCAGGCGCTTGAATGTCGAGGTTCGGGACGAACATTTACCCGCCCTCTGCCGACGTCTTGAGACGTTGTCGACAATCACCGAGCTTTCCCTTGAAACCCCGGATGGGCTCGATGCTTCTGACCTGTCCCGGTCCTTGCAGAACCTGTCGCAGCTTGAAGCATTGTGGTTGGCGGGCTGGAATCAAGCGCTGGACGTCAGCCGGCTGACCCGTCTGCGCACGTTGCAGGTGCGCGGCGCAATGTCGACCTGGCCGGCCGGCGCCCTGGACTTGCCTCGTCTCGAAACCCTCGATTTGCAAGGTACGCGCCTCAATACACTGCCTGAGCAACTGTTCGAGGGGCATGAGCGAGTCTGGCGAGCCCTGCAGTTTGAGTGGTCGTCGCTCGAGCCGCCGATGTTTGCCAAGGTCTACGACCATCTGTCCAGCCATCTACCCCACCAGTTCGCGCCGGTACGCATGCTGGAGAACTACTGTCAGGCCCGATTGCAACCGTTGATCCCCGGGGATGTTCAGTTTGCCGGCGCGGTACTTGTGCAGCTCAAGTCCGAAGGTCTTGCGGGGCATGCGTTACTCGCGCGGGTGGACCAGTTACACCGGGAAGGGGCGTCGTTCGTGCGGCAATTGAATGAATGGCAAGCCAAGGTCGTGCGTGTCGACCGACGCGTCGCTGATGTTCATACTCGCAAGCGTGCAGCCGACAAGCTGCTCGCATGCTGGCGCAGGAGCTTGAGGACGCGCTATGCACCGAGCGCCCCGATAGCCGGGCCTTCCTGGCGTACACCGATAGCGGATGAAATCCTCGATCTGGCGGGCGGCCCGCTGGGGGACTTGCCGGTGCTGCCCAAGGTGAGCTTTGAGCATATCCGTGTCCTTGACTTGACCGGAGCAAGGCTTGCGGCGGATGACCTGAATGCATTTCTGGAACCGTTCCCCAACCTGCGACAGTTGAATCTCAATGACAACCGAATGACTCAATTGCCCGCCGCATTGGACTCAATGAGCCAGCTTGAGCAATTGTTCCTGTCGCGTAATGAACTGACCATCACGGCGTCATTGCAGCGGCGCTTGAACCGCCTGGCCTCGTTGAAGATGCTCGGTTTTTCGTACAACCGGGTCGAGACGCTGAACCTGAGTTCGATGGCGGCCCTGGAAGTCGTGGACCTGAGTCATAGCGCAATCCGTACCTGGCCCGAGGGCGCCTTGGAGTTGGCCCGTTTGCGGCGACTCGATCTAAGCCACAGTGCGATCACAGACGTGCCTGAGGCTGTGTTCAGTGGTCATGAGCCGTTGCTGGCCGGCCTGCAGTTGCGTGGGTGCCGGTTGAACGCCTCGTCGATGGAGGCGTTGCAGCGCTTTGCCGAACGTTCGGGGCTGGCGACACCTGTCGGTATTGCCCGGCAGCGGTTGCTGGCAGGCAGTACCGGTGGCGATCCGGAGTTCTTTCCCGCCGAGGTCGCCGATGAACCGGACCTGCTCTTGCCGCTGCCACTGGAACCGCTGGGCACCGATTCACGCCTGACGTCCGCGACCAGGTTGCAGAGCCTGGATCCACAGTTGAGCGACGCCGAGGCCGTGCGGCGCATCGAAGCGCTGGGTGAGCAGGGGCTGGGTGCGCTTGAGATCGAGGCTCGTCTGACGGCTTGGCAGCAAGAACACCGGGCGCTGGTCAGCCGTTTGAACGCGTGGATTGACATGCGTGCCTATCGGGAGGGCGCGCAGTGGATCAGTGCCGTCGATCGGCGGCGCGCCGCTGATCGAATCCTCAGGAGTTGGTGCGAAACCCTGCAGGCGGCGCCCCAGGCGGGGCAGTCACAGTTGGATCTCAGCGGGTTGAACTGCGCAGACTTGCCTGAGTTGCCTATCGCGTTCGATCACGTCGGTGTGCTCGATGTCAGTGCCATACGCCTGACAGCGCACGGCTCCAACGGTTTTTTCCGCTCGTTCAAGCGGTTGGAGCGCCTGGCGATCCGTGGCAATGAACTGGACACCCTGCCTGAGTCCCTGTTCGAGTGCGAACGGCTCACCCATCTGGAGGCTGGCCAAAACGACTTGCGAGATAACACTTCACTGCAGCTGCAACTGCGCAAACTGGTGCGTCTGGAGTGGCTCGACTTGAGTGACAACACGTTGGGTGAGTTTGATTTGACCGGGCTTGAGCACCTCAAAGGCCTCGACCTGCGGGGCAATGTTCTGGGGGAGTGGCCTGAGGGCGTGTTCCAGTCGCCATCGCTGACGACCTTGAACCTGAGTAACAACCAGATCGAGTCGATCCCCGTCGATGCGTTGTTGCCGGCCCATGCCCGGCTGATGGCTGGCATCGACCTTGCCGATAATCTGTTGCAGGAAGCGGATCTGTGGCGCATGCGTGACTATCTGGAGGGCACAGGGCAGGGGCTGGGTTTCAGCATGGAGGAGATCGACCGCTTGCTGGAGGCTTATGAGGTGTCCAGTGGCAGCACCGACAGCAGCACTGAAGACCAGGCAATCAGCGGTGTGGAGAGTGTGGCCGAACAAAAAAAGCGCTGGTTTGTCGATGTGCCCGATGGCTCTGAAAAGCATCAGGTGTGGGACGCCCTCGTCGCGGAGGACAACAGTCAGGATTTTTTCGGGGTGCTTTCACAATTGCGGCACACCGAGGATTTCAAACGAACGCGCGCCGATCTGGTCCAGCGGGTCTGGAGGATCCTGCACTCCGCTCACGACAATCAGGCGCTGCGCGAAACGTTGTTCAGTCTGTCCAATACATCCCGCGGGCTCGAGACGTGCGGTGACGGACGCATGCTGTTGTTCAACGATCTGGAAATCAAGGTGGGCGAATTCAATGCCCTGAAAAACATCGAGCCGCAGCACAGGGGCCGTGAATTATTGAAGCTCTCCAAGGGGCTGTTTCGCCTGGGTAAAGTTGAAGAGATCGCGCGTGCCGACAGCCAGCGTAGGCCGCGTATCGACTCGGCGGAAATTCGTCTGGCCTATCGCATTGGCCTGACCCAGCGCCTTGGACTGCCCCAACAACCCAAGGCCATGACGTATGCCAATCTGGCGCAGGTGACCGATCAGGCGCTCGACGAGGCGTTCGATGCCGTCATCGCGGCGGAAAAGACCCCGGCGTTTACCGAGGAGCTTATCAACCGCCCTTATTGGATGGATTACCTGAGGGAACGCTATACCGCTGAGTTTTCCGAGCTTTCACAGCGGTTTGCCGAAAAAAGCGAAGCCCTTGACGATCAGTTTCCCGCATTCGACGGGGCCCATGCGGCGGCCATGACCGCCATGGGCCTGGAGCACAGCGCCGAAAGCCGGCAACTGGCTGTTCGGCTCTCCACCACTGAGTTGGCGCAGAATCAGTTGTCGTAACCCAGGTTCGGCGCCAGCCAGCGTTCGGTCACGGCCAGGTCCTGGCCCTTGCGCGCGGTGTAGCTGGCGACCTGGTCCTTGTCGACCTTGCCCACGGCGAAGTATTGCGCCTGCGGGTGGGCGAAGTACCAGCCGCTGACCGCCGCCGCCGGGAACATCGCGTAGTGTTCGGTGAGGAACACGCCGCTGCGGCCGGCGTGCATTTCGCGGGCCTCGGGGTCGAGCAGTTGGAACAACTGGGCCTTCTCGGTGTGATCCGGGCAGGCTGGGTAGCCGGGGGCAGGGCGGATGCCGCTGTACTGCTCCTTGATCAGCGCCTCGTTGTTCAGTTGTTCGTCCTTGGCGTAGCCCCAGTAGTTTTTGCGCACTTGCTGGTGCAGCCACTCGGCGCAGGCTTCGGCCAGGCGGTCGGCCAGGGCCTTGACCATGATCGAGTTGTAGTCGTCGCCCGCGTCCTGGTAGGCCTTGGCCACTTCCTCGGCGCCGATGCCGGCGGTGGTGATAAAGCCCCCCACGTAGTCGGTCACGCCGCTGTCCTTGGGGGCCACGAAGTCGGCCAGGGAGAAGTTTGGCTTGCCGTCGGTCTTGATGATCTGCTGGCGCAGGTGATGCAGGGTCGTCAACGGTTTGCCGTCGTCACCGTAGACCTCCAGGTCGTCGTCCCTGACCTGGTTGGCGGGCCAGAAACCGAACACCGCACGGGCGCTGATGAGTTTTTCGTCGATCAGCTTCTTGAGCATTTCCCGGGCATCGGCGTACAGCGCGGTGGCGGCTTCACCGACCACTTCATCGGTGAGGATGCGCGGGAACTTGCCGGCCAGGTCCCAGGAGACAAAGAACGGCGTCCAGTCGATGTACTCGGCCAGGACGTTGAGGTCGATATTGTCCAGCACCTTGGCGCCGGTGAAGGTCGGTTTGACCGGCGTGTAGGTGCTCCAGTCGAACTGCGGCTTCTTGGCGATGGCCGCCGGGTAGCTCAGGCGTTCGGTGCGGGCGCTGCGGTTGGCGGTGCGTTCGCGCACTTCGATGTATTCCAGGCGGGTCTTCTCGACGAAACCGGCCTTCAGCTCCTTGGACAGCAACTGCGTGGCCACGCCCACGGCGCGCGAGGCGTCGGTCACGTAGATCACCGCGTCGTTGCTGTACTTGGGCTCGATCTTCACCGCCGTGTGGGCCTTGGAGGTGGTCGCGCCGCCGATCATCAGCGGCAAATGGAAGTCCTGGCGCTGCATCTCGCGTGCCACGTGCACCATCTCGTCGAGGGACGGGGTGATCAGGCCGGACAGGCCGATGATGTCGCACTTCTGTTCCTTGGCCACCTGCAGGATTTTCTCCGCTGGCACCATCACGCCCAGGTCGACAATGTCATAGCCGTTGCAGCCAAGTACCACGCCGACAATGTTCTTGCCGATGTCGTGCACATCGCCCTTGACTGTGGCCATCAGGATCTTGCCCTTGGCTTCCGGTTTGTCGCCTTTTTCCAGCTCGATGAACGGGATCAGGTGGGCCACGGCCTGTTTCATCACGCGGGCGGACTTCACCACTTGGGGCAGGAACATTTTGCCGGCGCCGAACAGGTCGCCGACGATGTTCATGCCGGACATCAACGGACCTTCGATCACTTCGATCGGGCGCGCGAACGACTGGCGGGATTCTTCGGTGTCTTCGACGATGTGGGTGGTGATGCCCTTGACCAGCGCATGCTCCAGGCGCTTGTTGACCGGCCAGCCGCGCCATTCCTCGGTCTCGGCTTCCTTGACGCTGCCATCGCCCTTGTACTTGTCGGCGATGGCGAGGAGGGCGTCGGTGCCGTTCGGGGTGCGGTTGAGCACCACGTCTTCCACCGCGTCGCGCAGCTCGGCCGGGATCTGGTCGTAGATCTCCAGCTGACCGGCGTTGACGATGCCCATGGTCAGGCCGTTGCGGATTGCATACAGCAGGAACACCGAGTGGATCGCCTCGCGCACCGGGTTGTTGCCGCGGAACGAGAACGACACGTTGGACACACCGCCGGACGTCAGCGCATACGGCAGCTCGTCGCGGATATAGGCGCAGGCGTTGATGAAATCGACGGCATAGTTGTTGTGCTCTTCGATACCGGTGGCGACGGCGAAGATGTTCGGGTCGAAGATGATGTCTTCCGGCGGGAAACCAACTTCATTGACCAGGATGTCGTAGGAGCGTTTGCAGATCTCTTTCTTGCGCGCTTCGGTGTCGGCCTGGCCGGCTTCGTCGAAGGCCATCACCACCACGGCGGCACCGTAGCGTTTGCACAGCCTGGCGTGATGAATGAACTGCTCGACGCCTTCCTTCATGCTGATGGAGTTGACGATGCCCTTGCCCTGGATGCACTTGAGGCCGGCTTCGATCACTTCCCACTTGGAGGAGTCGATCATGATCGGCACGCGGGAGATGTCCGGCTCGCCGGCAATCAGATTGAGGAAGGTCACCATGGCCTTCTTCGAATCGAGCATGCCTTCGTCCATGTTGATATCGATCACCTGGGCGCCGGCTTCCACCTGCTGCAGGGCGACTTCAAGGGCTTCGGTGTAGTTGTCTTCACGGATCAGGCGGGCGAAACGCGCGGAGCCGGTGATGTTGGTGCGTTCGCCGACGTTGACGAACAACGACTGGCGATCAATGGTGAACGGCTCCAGGCCCGACAGGCGGCAGGCCTTGGGGATGTCCGGGATCTGGCGCGGCGCATAACCGGCCACGGCCTTGGCGATGGCTTCGATATGCCCCGGCGTGGTGCCGCAGCAACCGCCGACAATGTTCAGGAAGCCGCTCTGGGCGAATTCCTCGATGACTTTGGCGGTTTGCGCCGGCAGTTCGTCGTACTCGCCGAATTCGTTGGGCAGGCCGGCGTTGGGGTGCGCGGACACATAAGTGTTGGCCTTGTTCGACAGCTCTTCGAGGTACGGACGCAGCTCGCTGGCGCCCAGGGCGCAGTTCAGGCCCACGGAAATCGGCTTGGCGTGGCTGACGGAGTTCCAGAACGCTTCGGTGGTCTGGCCCGAGAGGGTGCGGCCGGAGGCGTCGGTGATGGTGCCGGAGATCATGATCGGCAGTTCAAAGCCCAGTTCTTCGAACACGCCCTGCACGGCAAAGATCGCGGCCTTGGCGTTGAGGGTGTCGAAGATGGTTTCGATGAGGATCATGTCCGCGCCGCCTTCGATCAGGCCTTTGGTGGCCTCGGTATAGTTCTCCACCAGTTCATCGAAGGTCACGTTGCGGTAGCCGGGGTTGTTCACATCCGGCGACAGCGAGCAGGTGCGGCTGGTCGGGCCGAGCACGCCGGCGACGAAGCGCGGCTTGTCCGGGGTTTCGAGGGTCTTGGCGTCGGCGACCTTGCGGGCGACCCGGGCGCCTTCCACGTTCAACTCGTAGGTGAGTTCCTCCATGCCGTAGTCGGCCTGGGACACGCGGGTGGCGTTGAAGGTGTTGGTTTCGAGGATGTCGGCGCCGGCGTCCAGGTAGGCCTTCTCGATGGAGGCGATGACGTCCGGACGGCTGAGCAGCAACAGGTCGTTGTTGCCCTTGACGTCGCTGGGCCAGTCGGCGAAGCGTTTACCACGATAGTCTTCTTCCTCCAGCTTATAGCTTTGGATCATAGTGCCCATGCCGCCATCGAGGATCAGGATACGTTCCTTGAGGGCTTGGTGAAGGGCTTGCAGACGCGCGCTACGATCGGACATGGGACTACTCTGTTCAGGCATTACGGAGGGCGTGGATCATAGCAAACCTGTATGGATTTGCAGCATGCCAGGCTTTTGCATGAATATCGCTCATGTTGGGGGAGTGGCAGATCGCTAAAATCCGCAGGTTTTTTTATTTTGGCTTCATTTCGGGACCAGGCACATGCCGTATCGCATCATCATCAGCCTTGCTTTTTTGCTGATTGGCACTACCACACAGGCCCAGGATCGCGCTCCGGCCATTTCCTATACCCGTGATATCCAACCGATCTTCACCGAGAAGTGCGTGGCATGCCATGCCTGCTACGACTCGGCCTGCCAGTTGAACCTGGGCAGCGGCGAGGGCGCGGCGCGGGGCGCGACCAAGGCGCTGGTCTACGACGGCGAGCGCAGCCAGGCGAGCAAGCCGACCCGGCTGTTCTATGATGCGTTCGGCAAGGCTGCCTGGCAGCGCGAGGGGTTTACCTCGGTACTCGACGCCCAGGGCAGCCAGGCCGCGCTGATGGCGCGCATGCTCGAGCTGGGCCATCGTCGCACTCCCCTGGAGCCCAACGGTAAGCTGCCCGACGACATCGTGCTGGGCCTGAACCGCGAGAACATGTGCCCGCTGCCGGGGGAGTTCGACACCTATGCCGATGTACACCCCAACGAAGGCATGCCATTGGCCGTGACCGGCTTGAGCGATCAGCAATACCAGACCCTGCAACGCTGGCTGGCTTCCGGTGCGCCGATTGACCAGCAAGGCCTGGCGCCAAGCGCCCAGGAAGCCGCGCAGGTCCTGCAATGGGAAAACCTGCTCAATGCGCCCGGAGCCCGGGAAAGCCTGGTGGCCCGTTGGCTGTTTGAGCATCTGTTCATTGCACACATTTATTTTGAAGGCGGTGAGCCGGGGCATTTCTTCCAGTGGGTACGTTCCCGCACGCCCAGCGGCCAGCCGATCGACCTGATCAATACCCGTCGCGCCAACGATGATCCGGGCACGCGGATTTATTACCGTCTGTGGCCGATACAAGGGGTGATCGTGCACAAGACCCACATTACGTACCCGCTCAGTGCGGCGAAAATGGAGCGGGTCAAGTCGCTGTTCTACAGCGGCGACTGGCAGGCCACCGCCTTGCCGGGTTATGGCCCTGGCCGCCGCGCCAACCCCTTCGAGACGTTCGAGGCGATACCGGCGTGGGCGCGTTACCAGTTCATGCTCGATAACGCCGAGTATTTCGTGCGTACCTTCATTCGCGGGCCGGTGTGTCGCGGGCAGATCGCCACGGACGTGATCCGCGACAATTTCTGGGCGATGTTCCAGGCCCCCGATCACGACCTGTACATCACCGATGCGCGTTACCGCGGCAAGGCCACGCCGCTGTTGGCGATGCCGGGGCAGAATGACGACGTGGGCAGCGTAGTCAGCCTGTGGCTCAAATACCGTGACAAGCGCAACGAGTATGAAACGCTGCGCCGGTACAGCTATGCCAACCTGCCGGCGCCCAGTTGGTCGACGCTGTGGGCTGGCAACGACAATGCGTTGCTGAGCATCTTCCGCCACTTCGACAGCGCCTCGGTGAATAAAGGCTTGATCGGCGAAGTCCCGCAGACGCTGTGGTTGTTCGACTATCCCTTGCTGGAACGCACCTATTACCAACTGGTGGTCAACTTTGACGTGTTCGGCAATGTCTCGCACCAGGCCCAGACCCGCTTGTACTTCGACCTGATCCGCAACGGCGCCGAGCTGAACTTCCTGCGCCTGATGCCGGCCAATTCACGCGAGGATTTTCTTGACGATTGGTATCAGAGCAGCGGCAAGGTCAAGCTGTGGATGGACTATGAGTCCATCGACGACGACAAGCCCACCGGCCTGAAACTGAATGAAAGCGACCCCAAGCGTGATTTCGCCAACCAGTTGCTGGCCCGCTATGGCGATCTCAATGCCAGCCCGGACCCGATCAACCGCTGCGCTGGTGCCTATTGCTCGCGGCCGGGTATCGTCCCGGCGCTGCGCGATGCCGAACAGGCGCTGAGTCGCTTGACGTCGCGTCCGGCAGCGGGGCTCAGGGTCATCGAGCAATTGCCTGAAGCGACCATGCTGCGCATCGAGACGCGCACTGGTCAGCGCGAGTTCTACAGCCTGTTGCGTAACCGCGCGCACAGTAATGTCGCGTTCATGCTAGGCGAGGCTTATCGCTATCAGCCAGGTCTGGACACCGCGACCATCTACCCTGGCGTGCTGAGCAGCTATCCGAATTTCATGTTCAATATCCCCGCCGAGCAAGTCCCCGAGTTTGTCGAGGCCATGGAAAGCGCCAAGGGCGCCCACAGCTTCGAGAAGATCGTCGATCGTTGGGGGATCCGCCGCAGTCATCCGCAGTTCTGGCAGTACTTCCACGATCTTTCGACCTACATCCGCGAAACCACGCCGGTGGAAGAAGGGGTGTTGGATATGAACCGCTATGAAAACCTCTGATCAGGGGGGGTGAGTCTTTTCCGACAAAATTACTGGGACTTTGTATCTGTGTAATATTTTGGCGTAAACTGCCGGCAAGCCTGTGAGGAGTTTCCATGACTGCCATAACCATTACCGACGCCGCCCACGATTACCTGGCTGACCTGCTGTCCAAGCAGAACACCCCAGGTATCGGCATCCGCGTCTTTATCACCCAGCCTGGCACTCAGTATGCCGAGACGTGCATTGCCTACTGCAAGCCCGGCGAAGAAAAGCCTGAAGATACCGCCCTGGGGCTGAAAAGCTTCACCGCGTATATCGATGCATTCAGCGAAGCCTTCCTTGACGATGCCGTGGTGGATTACGCCACCGACCGCATGGGCGGCCAACTGACCATCAAGGCGCCGAACGCCAAGGTGCCGAACGTCAATGCCGACAGCCCGGTCAACGAGCGCATCAACTACTACCTGCAGACCGAGATCAACCCGGGGCTGGCCAGCCACGGCGGTCAGGTCAGCTTGATCGACGTGGTCGACGACGGCATTGCCGTACTGAAGTTCGGCGGCGGTTGCCAGGGCTGTGGCCAGGCGGACGTCACCTTGCGCGAAGGCATCGAGCGCACCCTGCTGGAGCGTATTCCGGAGCTCAAGGGCGTACGCGACGTGACTGACCACACGCAGAAAGAAAATGCCTACTACTGAGTAAGGCGTTCACTGCGAACAAAAAAACGGCGCCCCGTGAGCGCCGTTTTTTTTGCTTTAATTTCATGCGGTTACACCGCTAATCTAATGCAAAAAATCAACTGTAGGCGCGAGCTTGCTCGCGATAGCGGACCAACAGGCGACCGATCTGGCGCCTGACACACCGCCATCGCGGGCAAGCCCGCTCCTACAGTTTTATTTTGTAATTTAAATCAAGTGGTTGTGTTGTTTTTATGATGTGAAAGATCAAGGTCGATAAAGGTGTACATGCCCCGCCCGATACAGCGACGACTCATTGAAACTGTCGCTCGCCAGCACCCGGCCCACCACAATCAACGCCGTGCGCCTGAAGCCCTTGGCCGCAACCTTTGCGGCAATATCACTCAACGTGCCCACGGCCCAATCCTGATCCGGCCAGGTCGCGCGGTGCACCACGGCAATCGGGCAATCCGCGCCATAGTGCGGCAGCAGTTCGGCGACGATTTTGTCCAGATGGTTGACCCCCAGATGGATCGCCATGGTCGTGCCGTGCCGCGCCAGGCTGTCGAAGTCCTCGCCGGCGGGCATGCTGGTTTTATCGGCGTAACGGGTCAGGATGACGCTTTGGGCGATGTCCGGCAGGGTCAGTTCGGTTTCCAGCAGCGCTGCGCAGGCCGCTACCGCCGTCACGCCGGGAATGATCTGAAAGGGGATGCCCAATTCGCGCAAGTGACGAATCTGCTCGCCGATCGCCCCATACAGGCTCGGATCGCCGGAATGCACGCGGGCCACGTCCTGGCCATTGGCGTGGGCGGTCTGGATCAGCGCAATGATCTGTTCCAGGTGCAGTTCGGCGCTGTTGACCACCTGCTGCGCCTGATGGCCTTCCAGGACCGCCATCGGCACCAGCGAGCCGGCATAGATAATCACCGGGCAACTGCGGATCAGGCGCTGGCCTTTGACGGTGATCAGTTCGGGGTCGCCGGGGCCGGCGCCGATGAAGTAGACGGTCATGGAAATTCCTGTGCAAACCGGGCGAGCATGAAGATTGCTCATGATCGTGAGCGGCAATTATCGGGATTTTACCCGGCGCAGGCCAATGCAACGGTGGCCCGGGCGTTTTTGCGGCGGGTGATCAGCAGGTGGGCGGGAGCGTGGGCGAGGTGTTCGGCCAGGGCCAGGGCGGCGCTTTCGGCGATGCCATGGCAGCCGGTGTGCGCGAAAGCGACGGCGGATTTATGGCACAACCGACCCTCGTAAGCGGCCAACTGCTCGGCGTTGAAACACTGCAAAGGCACCTGCAGCAACCGCGACAGGGCCACCAGCCCCGGCTCAGCCTGCTTGAGGTCGATACTCGCCAGCGCCGTGATGCGCCGGCGCTCGACTCCACCTTCGGCCAGGGCGGCGTCGAGCAGCGCCAGCAGGGCGTGAACATCACAGCCCCGTTGGCAACCCAGCCCGACCACCAGGGTCATGCCGAGTATTGATCGTCGCGGTTGCGGCGGAACAACCAGGCGCTGATCAGGCCCAGGGCCAGCCAGAACGCCACGTTGGTCAACTGCGAAGCGATCTTGAACTGTGCTTCCAGGGCCTCCGGGGCCAGCATCGAATGCACTTGCGGCTGCGGCGCGCCGATCAGGTGGGGGACGGCCAGGATCGCCACGCCCAGCACTTTGAGCAGCCAGTTGCGTCCGAACACGATCAGCGCGATGCCGACAGCGGTAGATGCGGCGGTGCCGATCCACCAGGTCTGGCGCAGCGTCAGGTCGGCGGCGGCGGTGCCCGGCAACTCCGGTGGCAGGCCCAGGGTTGGCGCCAGCACAAAGGTCGCGTAACCGGCCAGGCCCCACAGCAGGCCTTGTGCGGTGCGGGTCGGTGCACGCAGGGTGTAGAGACCGGCCAGCATCAGGGCAAAACCGACGGCGACCACCAGATTGCCACCCGTGGTGGACAGCACGCGCTGCCAGCCGTCTTCCGGCTCCCAGGCTTCAGCGTCATGGCCATGTGCGGCGGCGCCGGCGGCATGCTCGTGGGGCATTTGTGTCGCGGCCGGGGCTTTTTCAAAGGATTCCGCCTGCAAAATCAGCGGGGCGACCCAGAAGCTTTGCAGCAGGGTCAGCAGCAGGGCGGCCAGCAGGCCGGTGAAGCCTGCGGTTTGCGCAATACGCTTGATCATGTCGGCAGGTCTCAGTGGCACGGGAACGCGGCGCTGTGGCGGGTATCGTGGGCCGCGTTGTGCACGGCTTCGATATGGGAGAAACCGGCGAAGTACACCAGGCACGCGCCGAGGATTGACGCACCGATGGCGGCGGTCAGGCGTTGGCTGAGAGTGGTGGTGCGGTGGGTGGTGTGCGAAGTGCTGCTGATGATCGACATGGCGCGTCCCTTTCAGGTGTCAGGGTGAAACGAGCGCATGCAAACCCCGCGAGCCGGGCACGCAGGGTTCAAACAGCGCCCGCCCACCGCGGGTTTGTTATCTGGAATTTTTCGGGCCGGTCTCCGGGCTTGCGAGGGGGCTCATCCATCGAGTCCTGAAAAGCATCGCCTTCCCATGCAAAAGCACAGTGGCTGTGACGCTTCGCTCGCTTACCGTTGCGGGGGCAGCACCGGACTGGTCATAACGCTATGACGCACCGGTTTCCCGTTTCACCCTGTGAAGGGCACCCGAAACAAGGCGTGTAGGAAAGCATGCAGAGCGACGGTAGTCAAATTGACCGAGCCCCTGTAGCCTTGCACCTTCGAGGTTCTTCGGCCCAGGCCGAAGCTAAGAAGGGAACGCGGTTCAAGCCGCGGCTGCCCCCGCAACTGTGAAGGGTTCATCTGACTGCCACGCCACTGCCGATACGGCGGGAAGGCGCAGCCAGCGCCGGTCGCAAGACCTGCAAGCCCCAAGCCAGGAGACCTGCCTCGCACTCGATTTTCCATTTCAACCGGGCGGGGTGATCCGGTGACGAAATCCGCTGCTGCGCCGTGCCGCAGGGCCTATCGTCCCGTATGCCCGCCCCCAAGGGCATCCGATGAAAACACTGGCCAAACTCCCCGTCACCATCGTTACCGGCTTTCTCGGCTCGGGCAAAACCACCTTGCTGCGCCATATGCTCGACAACGCCCAGGGCCGTCGCATTGCGGTGATCGTCAACGAGTTCGGCGAGCTGGGTATCGACGGTGAAATCCTCAAGCAGTGCTCCATCGGTTGCACCGAGGAAGAAGCCAACGGCCGTGTGTATGAGCTGGCCAACGGTTGCCTGTGCTGCACCGTGCAGGAAGAGTTCTTCCCGGTGATGCGTGAATTGGTGGCCCGTCGCGGCGACCTCGACCATATCCTCATCGAAACCTCGGGCCTGGCCCTGCCCAAACCCTTGGTCCAGGCCTTCCAGTGGCCGGAAATCCGCAGCGCCTGCACGGTGGACGCCGTGATCACCGTGGTCGACAGCCCGGCCGTGGCCGCCGGCACCTTTGCCGCATTCCCGGACCAGGTCGATGCCCAGCGCAAGCTCGACCCGAACCTGGACCACGAATCGCCGCTGCACGAGCTGTTCGCCGACCAACTGGCCAGCGCCGACCTGGTGATCCTCAACAAGTGTGACCTGATCAACCCCGAAGACCTGGCCCGCGTGCGCCTGGAAGTCGCCGAAGAGCTGCCGCCGGCGGTCAAGATCATCGAAGCCAGCAGCGGTCGGGTGCCGCTGGACGTGTTGATCGGCCTGGGCGCCGGTTCCGAAGCGCACATCGACGCTCGCCACAGTCATCACGATCATCACCACGAAGGTGAAGACGACCACGACCACGACGCCTTTGATTCCATCTCCATCAATCTGCCGCAGTCCGACGAAGCGCTGCTGCTCGACGCCCTGACCCAACTGGTGGTGCAGCACGGCATCCTGCGCGTCAAAGGCTTCGCCGCGATCCCGAACAAACCGATGCGCCTGCTGATCCAGGGCGTGGGCACCCGCTTCGATAAACACTTCGACCGCGCCTGGAGCGCCGACGAAGCGCGCACCACGCGCCTGGTGCTGATCGGCCAGGAGCTGGATGCGGCGGGCCTCGAAGCGCAATTGCGCGCCGCCCTCAGCGTCTGACCCATGCACCTGCTCAGGACCCAGCCCGGTGGTTTCGTTTCGGACGACAACATCGCCGACCTTGGACAAACCCCCGCAGAGTTGGTGATCCTGTGCAGCGGCGATTCCAGCCTGGCGCTGCTGGCCGAAGCCGCCCAGCAACTGCCGCAGGATTACCCCAGCTTTCGCCTGGCCAACCCGATGCAGGTGCAGAACCACGCCTCGGTCGACCTGTACGTCGATGCAGTGCTGCGCCACGCCAGGGTCATCCTGATTTCGCTGCACGGCGGCATCGGCTATTGGCGCTACGGCATCGAGCGCCTGGTGGCGTTGGCCGAGCGCGGCGTGCAACTGATCCTGGTGCCGGGGGACGATCGCCCCGATCCGGAACTCAGTGGCCTGAGCACCGTGGCTGCACCGGAGCGTGACCGCCTGTGGCAGTTCCTGCGCCAGGGCGGCCTGGGCAATGCGCTGGATTTCTATCGCTGCCTGGCCAGCGGTTACCTGGGCCGCGACTATGCCTGGAGCGAGCCGCAGACCCTGCCGCGCACCGCGATTTATCACCCGCATAAAGCCGACGCGCGTCTCAATGACTGGCAGATGGACTGGAACGCCGATTGGCCCGTGGCGGCCGTGCTGTTCTACCGCTCCCATTTGCAGGCGGCCAATACCGGTTTTATCGACGTGTTCTGCCAGCGTTTGCAGGCGGCGGGCCTCAACCCGTTGCCGATGGCGGTGGCCAGTCTGAAAGAGCCCGGCTGCCTGACGACGGTCGAGGACCTGCTGGACGAGGTTGGGGCGGCGGTGATTCTGAACACCACCGGGTTTGCCCAGTCCAGCCCCGAAGCGCCGCATCTGCGCCCGTTTCGCCGCAATATCCCGGTAATCCAGGCGATCTGTGCCCAGGACAACCAGCCCGGCTGGGAAGCCAGCGAACAGGGCCTCGGCCCCCGCGATCTGGCGATGCACATCGCCTTGCCGGAGCTGGACGGGCGCATCATCAGTCGGCCCATCAGCTTCAAGGACCTGGCCTGGCGCAGCGAGCGCAGCCAGTCGGACGTGGTGTGCTACCGCGCCGCGCCGGAGCGCATGGACTTTGTCGCCGAGCTGGCGCGCCGTTGGGTCGAACTGGCGCGGGTGCCCAATGCACACAAGCGCATCGCCCTGATCCTCGCCAACTACCCGACCCGCGACGGCCGCATCGGCAACGGCGTGGGCCTGGATACACCCGCCGCGGCGCTGAATATCCTGCGGGCGTTGCAGGCTGAAGGGTATCCGCTGCCCGAGCAACTGCCCGCCAGCGGCACGGCGCTGATCCACGAACTGCTTGGCGGCGTCACCAACGATCTCGACAGCCTCGACCTGCGCCCCTGTCACCAAAGCCTCGGCCTGGACGAGTACGAGGCGATGTTCATGCGCCTGCCCGAAGCCAATCGCCAGGCCGTGCTGGCACGCTGGGGCGCGCCCCATCACGACCCGATGTGCCGCGACGGCCGCCTGATGATCGCCGGCTTGCGCCTGGGCCTGACCTTTGTCGGCATCCAACCGGCGCGGGGTTACCAGGTGGACGCCAGCGCGGTGTACCACGACCCGGACCTGGTGCCGCCCCATGGCTACCTGGCGTTCTACTTCTGGCTGCGTCACACCTACGGCGCCCACGCCCTGATCCACGTGGGCAAGCACGGCAATCTGGAGTGGCTGCCGGGCAAGGGTGTGGGGCTGTCGCAGCACTGCTGGCCGGATGCGCTGCTGGGGCCGCTGCCGAATATCTATCCGTTCATCGTCAACGACCCGGGCGAGGGCGCCCAGGCCAAGCGCCGCACCCAGGCGGTGATCATTGATCACTTGATGCCGCCGCTGACCCGCGCCGAAACCTATGGGCCGTTGCGCGACCTGGAGTTGCTGGCGGACGAGTATTACGAAGCGCAGTTGCTCGATCCGCGTCGCGCCCTGGCGTTGCAGAAAGACATCCTCAAGCTGGTGCGCGAAACCCGTATCGACCAGGAGCTTGAACTGGACAGCGATGCCGACGCCGCGGTGTGGTTGCCGCGCCTGGACACCTACCTGTGTGACTTGAAGGAGTCGCAGATCCGCGACGGCCTGCATATCTTTGGCGAGTCGCCTCAGGGCCGTTTGCGCATCGACACCTTGCTGGCGTTGTTGCGAATTCCCCGTGGCGATGGGCGTGGTCCGCAATCGAGTCTGCTGCGCGTGCTGGCCAAGGCCTTCGAGCTGGGCTTTGATCCGCTCGATTGCGCCCTGGCCGAGCCCTGGAGCGGACGGCGCCCGCCGGTGCTGCAAGACATCGACCCGCAGCTGTGGCGCACCGCCGGGGATACCCGCGAGCGCCTGGAGTTGTATGCCGCGCGGTTGATCGAGCAGGCACTGGAAGGCCCGCTCGAACAGCTCGAAGAGCCTGGCTGGCAAGACGTGAAGGAGGTGATCGAGAGCCTGCGCATTGTCGTCGCGCCGCGCCTGGATGCCTGCGGCCCGGCGGAGATGCACGGCTTGCTCGATGCCTTGAACGGTCGCTTCGTACCGGCGGGGCCGAGCGGCGCGCCGAGTCGCGGGCGCCTGGATGTGCTGCCGACCGGGCGCAATTTCTTCACGGTCGATGTACGTAACCTGCCGACCACCACGGCCTGGCGCATCGGCTTCCAGTCCGCCAACCTGATCCTTGAGCGGCATTTGCAGGACCACGGCGACCACTTGCGTCAGCTCGGCCTGTCGGTGTGGGGCACCGCCACCATGCGCACCGGCGGCGACGATATCGCCCAGGCCATGGCGCTGATGGGCGTGCGTCCGGTGTGGGCCACGGGCAGCCAGCGGGTGGACGACTTTGAGATCCTGCCGATCAGTCTGCTGGACCGTCCGCGCGTCGACGTCACGCTGCGGGTCTCGGGGTTCTTCCGCGATGCCTTCGCCAACCTGATCCGCCTGTTCGATGCAGCGGTGCAGGCCGTGGCAGCCCTGGATGAACCCGACGATATGAACCCGCTGGCCGCCAAGGTCCGCAGCGAGCATGAAGCGCTGCTTGCGTCTGGCCTGGATGCCGAGGCGGCGGCGAAACAGGCCGGCTGGCGCATTTTCGGGGCCAAGCCCGGGGCCTATGGCGCGGGCGTGCAGGGTGCGATCGACGGGCGCTTGTGGCAAAGCCGTGAGGACTTGGCCGAGGTCTACCTGAATTGGGGTGGCTATGCCTATGGCGCTGCCGATGAAGGCACCGCCGCCCGTGAGCAATTCGCCCAGCGCCTGAGCCAGGTGCAGGCGGTGTTGCAGAACCAGGACAACCGCGAGCACGACCTGCTCGACTCGAATGACTACTACCAGTTCCAGGGCGGCATGCTCGCCGCCGTGGAAACCCTGAGCGGCACCAAGGCCGCCAGCTACCATGGCGACCACAGTCAGCCGGACCTGCCGAAGATCCGTACCTTGAAGGAAGAGCTGAACCGGGTGATCCGTTCCCGCGCCGCCAACCCCAAGTGGATCGACGGGGTGAAACGCCACGGCTATAAAGGCGCGTTCGAGATGGCGGCGACCGTGGACAACCTGTTCGCCTTCGACGCCACCACTGCGTTGATCGACGATCACCAATACGCCTTGCTCGCCGACGCCTACCTGCTGGACCCCGACACCCGCGCCTTTGTACAGCAGCACAATCCCGCTGCGCTGCGCGACATGACCGAACGCCTGCTTGAAGCCCAGCAGCGTGGTCTGTGGCAAGCGCCGGGCGCGTATCGCGAAGCGTTGGAAAACCTGTTGCTGGATATAGAAGAAGACAGCTGATGACTGATATTCCCCATTTCCCGCTGTCCGCCGTGGTCGGCGCCGACGACCTGAAACTGGCGCTGTGCCTGACCGCCATCGACCCGCGGATCGGCGGCGTGCTGATCGAAGGCCCGCGCGGCATGGCCAAGTCCACCCTGGCGCGTGGCCTCGCGGACCTGTTGGCCAGCGGGCAGTTTGTCACCTTGCCGCTGGGCGCCACCGAAGAGCGCCTGGTGGGCACCCTGGACCTGGACGCGGCGCTGGGCGAAGGCCGTGCGCAGTTTTCCCCGGGCGTGTTGGCCAAGGCTGACGGCGGCGTGCTGTACGTCGATGAAGTCAACTTGCTGGCCGATCACCTGGTCGACCTGTTGCTGGACGTGGCTGCCAGCGGCACCAATCTGATCGAGCGCGACGGCATTTCCCACCGGCATTCGGCGCGCTTTGTGCTGATCGGCACGATGAACCCGGAGGAGGGCGAGTTGCGCCCGCAGTTGCTGGACCGCTTCGGCTTCAATGTGGCGTTGAGCGGGCAGACCTTGCCGGCCGAGCGCGGGCAGATCATCCGTCGCCGCCTGGATTTCGACAGCGATCCGGCGGCGTTCTGCGCGCAGTGGGCCGAACCGCAGGCGGCCTTGCGCGAGCGTTGCACCCAGGCGCGGGCACGGCTGGCCGGCATTGCGCTGGATGACCAGGCGTTGGCGCAGATCAGCGAACGCTGTTTTGCCGCCGGGGTCGATGGCTTGCGCGCCGACCTGGTCTGGCTGCGCGGCGCCCGGGCCCATGCGGCGTGGCGGGGCGCGTCAGCGATTGCCGAGGAGGATATCGAGGCGGTGGCGGAATTCGCCTTGCGTCATCGTCGCCAGGAACACACCCCGCCCGCCGATGCATCCAGCCAGGGCCAGGCGCCCAAGCCGTCGGACACCTCGCCGGGCCAGGGGCAATGGGGCGACATGCCTGCACCAGCCTTGCCCACGGGCACCCGCCGAGACGTGCCCTCCTGGCCAAAAAAGCCCTAGGCATCCGCCCTCGACCTGACACGGCGGCGGATGCACGGCCCACGGCGGGGCGACTGGACCACGGCAGGCACGGTAAGGCACGTAGTGCGCAGCACGGCACGATCAATTGGCCGGGCACTTTGCTCGGTGGTCGGCCGCAATCCCGTGAAGACCTGCGTTACCACCTGCGCAGCCACGCGGCCCATGAACTGTGGCTGGTGATCGTCGACGCGTCGGCTTCCACCCGGCGGCACCAGGCGTTGAGCGATGCCAAAGGTGTATTGGCGCAGTTGTTCGATGACGCTTATCGGCAACGTGCGCGCATGGCGCTACTGACCGCCAGCGGGCAATCGCCCAAGTGGCAGGTGCAAGGATTGAAAGCGGCGAAAAGCCTGGCGGGCTGGCTGGCGTCGTTAGGGGCGGGCGGTGGCACGCCATTGCTGGCGGCGCTGACCGAGGCCGGGCAGTGGCTGACGGCGCGGCGCACGCGTTATCCGGCCGAGCAGCAGCGCTTGCTGGTGATTACGGATGGGCGGTTGAAGGCGATCGCCGGATTGCCGTCGCTGGTCTGTCCTGGGATGCTGGTGGACATCGAGCGCGGACCGATCAGGCTGGGTCGGGCTCAAGAGCTGGCGACAGGATTGCAGCTGGATTATCGACACATCGACACCCTTTAGGTGCTTGTCCGGGATGGTGGTGTGTCAGCTAGCCCATTCGCTACTGACACACCGTTATCGGGAGCAAGCCCCCCCACAAGGAATGTGGGGGGAAGCCGTACGCGGGTTCGCTTGAATGTGAACTGCCCCAAACACCACAGATCCCCTGTGGGAGGGGGCTTGCTCCCGATAGCGGTGTATCAGCCAGCACATCCAGCACTGACCACCACCATCCCGAACAAACCCACACCTACACGGTTCCGGGGACGTTGGGCCAGAGGTCGGCGACGAGGAACAGCCGTTCGGCCTCTTCCCAGTCTTCGCCGTTTTGCACCAGCCGCACCAGCAACTGTGCCGGTGCCATCGGCGCCAGTTCCGCCAGCCATCCGTGCATGTGTTCTTCGCTCCACACCTCGCTCGTCAGGTAATGCGCCGGCGCCAGCCATGCATGGCGGGGCAGGGGTTGCCAGCGGCCAGGGGCGCTGGCGCTGACGAAGTCCCGCCAATCACGCTGATGCAGCCAGCGCCCACGCAAATGCTGCGGATGGACGCCATGGGGTGGTTCAGCCTGGCCCGGCCAGGGGTAGAGCAGGTACCCGCCGAGCCATAAATGCGCATCGAACTGCTGAATATCCAGGGCGGCCAGTGCTTCGCGGCTTTCCGGTCGCGCCGAGATCGGCAGTTGGTGCTGGGCCAGGTGCGCCAGCTTGCGGTCCAGTCGGTCATGGCAGCCTGGGCCCAGCCACTGCGCGGGGTCCTGGCCATTGCCGTCCTGAGGGCCCAGGTAGAGTTTGATCGCCAACTCCAGGTGGTGCACGCCATCGCGGTCACGCAGCAGCATGTCCAGCTCGCCCAGGGTATGCCCGGCGCGGCGGATCGGCAGGTTGGCAGCGAGCAATTCCACGCCCGGCGCCTGTTGCACGGCGAACTGCCACAGGCGTTCGTAATACAGGCCCAGGCGGCGGGTGCGTGACTGGCTCAGCCAAAGCTGCAGGGCGCTGCTGTCGTGATCGAGTGCGCGCAACCACTGTTCGAGAAGATGGGGCGCCTGCACCCAATCGCTGCCGGCCAGCGGATGACGCTGTGGCCAGGGCGTTTGTGCCAGCATCGGCGGGGCGAGCATCACCCACGCCAGATCGCGCACCTCTGGGTGACGCAATTGGCGGGGCAGGGTGAACAGGTCAGGGAACAGAGTCATGGTCCGAGCATAGCCTTTTACGTCGTGTGCGGGGGGCTGAGAACCGTTGTCATCCAGGGCTTGGGGCGACAAAGGATTTTGCCTGGCGCAGCCTTTCGCCCATAATCGTCGTTCTTTGCCACACCCCAATCCCGCAGGAGCCCCATGGAGCACTTTCGCAATATCGGCATTATCGGTCGCCTGGGCAGTACCCAGGTGTTGGACACCGTCCGCCGGCTGAAAAAATTCCTGCTGGAACGCCACCTGCATGTGATCCTCGAAGACACCATCGCCGAAATCCTCCCCGGTCACGGCCTGCAGACCTCGTCGCGCAAGATGCTCGGCGAAGTCTGCGACATGGTCATCGTGGTCGGCGGCGACGGCAGCCTGCTCGGCGCGGCCCGGGCCCTGGCGCGGCATAACGTGCCGGTGCTGGGGATCAACCGTGGCAGCCTGGGTTTCCTCACCGATATCCGCCCCGATGAGCTGGAAGTCGAAGTGGCCAAGGTCCTCGACGGTCATTACCTGGTGGAAAACCGCTTCCTGCTGCAAGCCGAAGTGCGCCGCCACGGCGAAGCCATCGGCCAGGGCGATGCCCTCAATGATGTGGTGCTGCACCCTGGCAAGTCCACGCGCATGATCGAGTTCGAGCTGTATATCGACGGCCAGTTCGTGTGCAGCCAGAAGGCCGACGGCCTGATCGTCGCCACGCCCACCGGTTCCACGGCGTATGCGCTGTCAGCCGGTGGCCCGATCATGCACCCCAAGCTGGATGCCATTGTGATCGTGCCGATGTACCCCCATATGTTGTCCAGCCGGCCGATTGTGGTCGATGGCAACAGTGAGCTGAAAATCGTGGTGTCCAAAGACATGCAGATCTACCCGCAAGTCTCCTGTGATGGGCAGAACCATTTCACCTGCGCCCCCGGTGACACCATCACCGTGAGCAAAAAGGCGCAGAAGCTGCGGCTGATCCACCCGCTGGACCACAACTACTACGAAGTGTGCCGCACCAAGTTGGGCTGGGGCAGCCGCTTGGGGGGTGGAGGCGACTGATGCTCGATCCCGCGCGTAGCTACGACCTGATTGGTGATGTGCACGGTTGTGCCCACACCCTTGAGCACCTGCTCGACCAGTTGGGCTACCACAAGCACGCTGGCACCTGGCGCCACCCCTCGCGCATGGCGGTGTTCCTCGGCGATATCATCGACCGTGGCCCACGCATTCGCGAGGCGCTGCATATCGTCCATGACATGGCCGAGGCCGGACAGGCGCTGTGCATCATGGGCAACCACGAGTTCAATGCCCTGGGCTGGGCCACGCCCGCGCCGCCGGGCAGCGGCAAGCAGTTCGTGCGCGAGCACACCCCGCGGCACGAGCGCTTGATCCACGAGACCCTGACCCAATTTGAGCACCACCCCGGTGACTGGCACGACTTCCTCGGCTGGTTCTACGACATGCCGCTGTTCGTCGACGCCGGACGTTTCCGCGTGGTGCATGCGTGCTGGGACGATGGGTTTATCCAGCCGCTGCGCGCGACGTTCCCCGATGGCTGCATCGACCAGCACTTCCTCCAGGCTGCCGCCGTCTCGGGCAGTTTCGCCAGCAACGCCTTCGATCGCCTGCTGCGCGGCACCGACATGCGCCTGCCGGACGGGTTGACCTTGACCGGTGGCGATGGCCTGACGCGTTCGTTCTTTCGCACCAAGTTCTGGGAAGAAGACCCGAAAACCTACGGCGACATCGTGTTCCAGCCCGATGCATTGCCGGAACCGGTGGCACGCACGCCGTTGTCGTCTTCCGAGAAGAATTCCCTGCTGCGCTACGGCGTCGACGAGCCTGTGCTGTTCGTCGGGCATTACTGGCGCAGCGGCAAACCGGCGCCGATCCGTCCGAACCTGGCCTGCCTGGACTACAGCGCGGTGCTCTACGGCAAGCTGGTGGCGTATCGACTGGATCAGGAAACCCGCCTCGACCCGCATAAATTCGTATGGGTCGATGTTGAACGGCCCGAGGTGATTGCATGAGTGCCGTGCCCGTATTGCGCTTGCCCCTGAGCGTCGACCTGGGCGGTTTCGTCAAACTGCTGCAACGCATGCAGGTGCCCCATCGCGTCAGTGAAGAAGCCGGCGAGCAGGTGTTGTGGGTGCCCGAGAGCATCAGCGACGACGTGCGCGTATTGTATGAGCGCTTTCCCGCTGGCGACCCGGACCAGCAACTGGTGATTCCCGAACAGGCGCCCGTTTCGCGGCCCAGCTTTGTCCAGCAAGTGCGCCGTAGCCCGGTGACGGCGCTGGTGTTGCTGGCGAGCCTGACCGTCGGCGCGGTGACGTTGCTCGGTGAAAACCTGCAAGCCATGAGTTGGCTGACCTTCCTGCCGTTCCGGGTGATGGGTGAATACATCCAGTTCACGCCGCTGGCCGAGACCTTGGCCTCGGGACAGTGGTGGCGGTTGGTCACGCCGATGCTGATCCACTTCGGCATCCTGCACCTGGCCATGAACGGCATGTGGTACTGGGAGCTGGGCCGGCGCATCGAAGCACGCCAGGGCGGTATCAACCTGCTGGGCCTGACCCTGTTGTTCAGCCTGGTCTCCAACTACGCGCAATACGTTTATGGCGGCCCTGGCCTGTTTGGCGGCTTGTCCGGCGTGTTGTACGGCCTGCTCGGGCATTGCTGGATCTTTCAGTTACTCTCGCCCAACCCGGCCTATTGCCTGCCCCGTGGGGTGCTGGCGATGATGCTGGTGTGGCTGGTGCTATGCCTGTCGGGGCTGGTCTCGATGATCGGCTTCGGCGAAATCGCCAATGCGGCCCATGTGGGCGGCCTGGTCATCGGTTGCCTGACCGGCTTGCTCGGCGGTCTCTATAACCGCCGCAAAACATCTATTTATTAAGGAAGAGTCGCCATGTCCTCTTTTGCAGAAATGATCGAAAACATCACGCCGGACATCTACGAGAGCCTCAAGCTCGCCGTCGAAATCGGTAAGTGGGCCGATGGCCGCAAGCTCACTGCCGAGCAGCGTGAACTGTCGTTGCAGGCGATGATCGCCTGGGAAATCCAGAACCTGCCCGAAGACCAGCGTACCGGCTACATGGGCGCGCAGGAATGTCATTCGAAGTCGACCACGGTGCCGAACATCCTGTTCAAGTCGGATGCGATCCATTGATCGAAATCGGTCGCGGTGCAGTCAGCAAGATGTCGGCGCAACTCGGTGAGCCGACCGTTCAATACGCGTTTCGCCTGGGCGATACCGAGGTGCCGGTCAACCCGCTGATCGGCACTCACGTGCGCCTCGAGTACCTCGGGGCCATTCATTGCAGTCATTGCGGCCGCAAGACCAAGACCAGTTTCAGCCAGGGCTATTGCTACCCGTGCATGACCAAGCTGGCCCAGTGCGACCTGTGCATCATGAGCCCCGAGCGTTGCCATTACGACGCCGGCACCTGCCGTGATCCGGGCTGGGGCGAGCAGTTCTGCATGACCGATCATGTGGTGTACCTGGCCAATTCGTCGGGGATCAAGGTCGGTATCACCCGCGCCACCCAACTGCCGACCCGTTGGCTGGACCAGGGCGCGAGCCAGGCGCTGCCGATCGTGCGGGTGTCCACGCGCCAGCAGTCGGGTTTCGTCGAAGACCTGTTCCGCAGCCAGGTGGCCGACAAGACCAACTGGCGCGCCTTGCTCAAGGGCGATGCGCAAGCGGTCGACCTCAAGCAGGTCCGCGATGAGCTGTTCGCCGCCTGCGCCGAAGGCCTGGTGACGCTGCAGGAACGCTTTGGCCTGCAAGCCATCCAAGCCATTGCCGATGTCGAGCCGATCGAAATCCGCTACCCGGTCGAGCAGTATCCGACCAAGATCGTCAGCTTCAATCTGGACAAGAACCCGATTGCCGAAGGCACGCTGCTGGGGATCAAGGGCCAATACCTGATCTTCGACACCGGCGTTATCAATATTCGCAAGTACACGGCCTACCAGCTCGCCGTGCATCAGTAGAAGGATGCCACCCATGCGCACCGAACAACCGAAGATGATTTACCTGAAGGACTATCAGGCGCCGGACTACCTGATCGACGAGACACACCTGACCTTCGAGTTGTTCGAGGACCACAGCCTGGTCCACGCGCAACTGGTGATGCGCCGCAACCCCGAGCACGGCGCCGGCTTGCCGCCGCTGGTGCTCGATGGCCAGCAGCTTGAACTGCTCAGCGTCAACCTGGGCGACCGGGAACTGACGGCGGCTGACTACCAACTGACCGACAGCCACCTGACCCTGCACCCGACCAGCGACACGTTCACGCTCGACACCAGCGTGCGTATCCACCCGGAAACCAACACCGCCCTGGAAGGCCTGTACAAATCCAGCGGCATGTTCTGCACCCAGTGCGAGGCTGAAGGTTTCCGCAAGATCACCTATTACCTCGACCGCCCGGACGTGATGAGCACCTTCACCACTACGGTGATCGCCGAACAGCACAGCTACCCGGTGCTGCTCTCCAACGGCAACCCGATTGCCAGCGGGCCGGGCGAAGACGGTCGCCACTGGGCGACCTGGGAAGACCCGTTCAAGAAGCCGGCGTACCTGTTCGCGCTGGTGGCCGGTGATTTGTGGTGTGTCGAAGACAGCTTCACCACCATGACCAACCGCACCGTGGCGCTGCGCATCTATGTCGAGCCGGAAAATATCGACAAGTGCCAGCACGCCATGACCAGCCTGAAGAAATCCATGCGCTGGGACGAAGAAACCTACGGCCGCGAGTACGACCTCGACATCTTCATGATCGTTGCGGTCAACGACTTCAACATGGGCGCCATGGAGAACAAGGGCCTCAACATCTTCAACTCCAGCGCCGTGCTGGCCCGTGCCGAAACCGCCACCGATGCCGCGCACCAGCGGGTCGAAGCCATCGTCGCCCACGAATACTTCCACAACTGGTCGGGCAACCGCGTGACCTGCCGCGACTGGTTCCAACTGTCGCTCAAGGAAGGCTTCACCGTGTTCCGTGACTCGGGCTTCTCCGCCGACATGAACTCGGCCACGGTCAAGCGCATCCAGGACGTGGCGTACCTGCGCACCCACCAGTTTGCCGAAGACGCCGGCCCCATGGCCCACGCCGTGCGCCCGGACAGCTTTATCGAGATCTCCAACTTCTACACCCTGACCGTGTACGAAAAGGGCTCGGAAGTGGTCGGCATGATCCACACCTTGCTCGGCGCCGAAGGCTTCCGCAAAGGCAGCGACCTGTACTTCGAGCGCCATGACGGCCAGGCCGTGACCTGTGACGACTTCATCAAGGCTATGGAAGACGCCAACGGCGCCGACCTGACCCAGTTCAAACGCTGGTACAGCCAGGCCGGTACGCCGCGCCTGGCGGTGAGCGAGTCCTACGATGCCGCAGCCAAAACCTACAGCCTGACCTTCCGCCAGAGCTGCCCGGCCACCCCGGATAAAGTAGAAAAACTGCCGTTCGTGATTCCGGTGGAAGTGGGCCTGCTGGACGCGAAGGGCGCCGCTATCGCCCTGCGCCTGGCGGGTGAAGTCACCGCCGGCGCCACGTCCCGCGTGATCTCGGTGACCGAAGCCGAACAGACCTTTACCTTCGTCGATATCCCTGAGCAGCCATTGCCGTCGCTGCTGCGTGGCTTCTCGGCGCCGGTGAAGCTGAGCTTCCCGTACTCCCGCGATCAGTTGATGTTCCTCATGCAGCACGACAGCGACGGCTTCAATCGCTGGGATGCCGGCCAGCAATTGTCCGTGCAGGTGTTGCAGGAACTGATCGGCCAGCATCAGGCGGGTCAGCCGCTGAAGCTGGATCAGCGCCTGATCGACGCCTTGCGCACGGTATTGAACGACGAACGTCTGGACCAGGCGATGGTCGCGGAAATGCTCTCGTTGCCAGGCGAAGCCTACCTGACCGAAATCAGCGACGTCGCCGATGTAGAGGCTATCCACGCCGCTCGCGAGTTCGCGCGCCAGCAACTGGCCGACCATCTGTTCGAAGGCTTGTGGTCGCGTTACCAGGCCAATCGCGAGCTGTCCAAGCGCACGCCTTATGTCGCCGCAGCCGAACACTTCGCCCGTCGCGCCTTGCAGAATATTGCGCTGTCGTACCTGATGCTCAGCGGCAAGCCCGAAGTGCTGGCGGCGACGCTGGATCAGTTCGACACCAGCGACAACATGACCGAGCGCCTCACCGCGCTGGCGGTGCTGGTGAACTCGCCGTTCGAGGCGGAAAAAAACCAGGCGCTGACGGTGTTTGCCGACACCTTCAAGGACAATCCGCTGGTCATGGACCAGTGGTTCAGCGTGCAGGCCGGCAGTACCCTGCCGGGCGGGCTGGCACGGGTCAAGGCGTTGATGGAGCACCCGGCGTTCAACCTCAAGAACCCGAACAAGGTGCGGGCGCTGATCGGCGCGTTTGCCGGGCAGAACCTGATCAACTTCCACGCCGCGGATGGTTCGGGCTATCGCTTCCTGGCCGACCTGGTGATTCAGCTCAACGGCTTCAACCCACAAATCGCTTCGCGCCAATTGGCACCGCTGACACGCTGGCGTAAATACGACAGCGCACGCCAGGCGCTGATGAAGGCGGAGCTGGAGCGCATTCGTGGTTCCGGCGAGCTGTCGAGCGATGTGTTCGAGGTGGTCAGCAAGAGCCTTGCTTAAATTGCACCGTTGAAAAAAGCGGCGCGCTGTTGGATCACAGCGCGCCGTTTTTTTCAGGGCACGATTCGCAACTGGATACTTTCCCGCAGGTCATACGCGCGCACATGAAGTTCGACTCGCCTCTCACCGCCTACCAACACGCCATCGCCCAGCAGGGCTTCGTCGCCGACGACGCCCAGCGCCGCGCGGTGGACGCCTTGCAAGCCTGTCATGACGCCCTGCATCAGGGCCGCTCGCCGATCACCGGTGTTTACCTGTGGGGGCCGGTGGGCCGCGGCAAGACCTGGTTGATGGACCAGTTCTACCAAAGCCTGCGGGTGCCTGCCCGGCGTCAGCACTTTCATCATTTCATGGGCTGGGTGCACCAACGTCTGTTCCAGCTCACCGGCATCCCCGACCCGTTGCAGGCGCTGGCGCGGGAGCTGAGCCGGGAAGTGCGGGTACTGTGCTTCGACGAATTGTTCGTCAATGACATCGGTGACGCGATCATTCTCGGCCGCCTGTTCCAAGTGATGTTCGAGGAGGGCGTGGTGATGGTATGCACCTCCAACCAGCCGCCCGAGCAGTTGTACGCCGATGGCTTCAACCGTGAGCGATTCCTGCCGGGCATCGCGGCGATCAGGCAGCACATGCAGGTGGTGGCGGTGGATGGCGGTGAAGACCATCGTCTGCACCCAGGCGTTGGCTTGCAGCGCTATTGGGTCAATCAGCCCGAAGCGCTGGCCACGCTGTTCCGGCAATTGAGCGAAGGGCAGGCGGTGAGCAGCGGGCCGATCAGTGTGGGCCATCGGTCTATCGTCGCGGTGCAGTCCAGCGACAGCGTGCTCTGGTGCCGCTACGCGGACCTGTGCGAGCAACCGCTGTCGGCGATGGACTTCATGCTGCTGTGTGATCGCTTCAACGCGATTCTGCTGGGTGAGGTCCCCAACCTGAGCGCGCAACAACGTCCGGGCCGCATCGCCCGTGGCACCGAGGACGGCGCCGAGCGCGTGGTGGCCGGTGATCGCGAGTTGCCGCAACTGTCGGTGCACGATGACAGCGTGCGTCGCTTCATCGCCTTGGTGGACGAATGCTACGACCGTAAGGTGCCGTTGTTCATCGACGCCCGGGTGCCGCTGGCGCAGCTTTACACCGAGGGCTACCTGGCCTTTCCTTTTCGTCGCACCCTCAGCCGGCTGCAGGAAATGCAACTGCAGCGCTTCGGCGAAGGCGTGTAGGAAAAAAACCTGGATTGAGCGATCACGGTTTTCTGGCGGCGTAACCTTCGCATTTTCAGGCAGCTATTTGTCGGTAATCTCCTTCATCTGCTGCCGACTCCACGCT
The DNA here is from genome assembly GCF_046605395.1 of Pseudomonas sp. MPB23. Classification (NCBI taxonomy): domain Bacteria; kingdom Pseudomonadati; phylum Pseudomonadota; class Gammaproteobacteria; order Pseudomonadales; family Pseudomonadaceae; genus Pseudomonas; species Pseudomonas sp. MPB23. The sequence continues at coordinate 3,707,927 of NZ_CP176771.1, forward strand.
TACAATCGTCCGCCTCAAAGGGAACCGACTCCCTTGTAGTGATTGAGGAAGGACATGGACACCCCAGATATCCTGGTGCTGCAAGCCAGCTACAGCAACCCTGTGCACGCCGAAGCCATTGGCCGCGTGCTCAACCATTACGCTCAAGACCCCATGGGAGGAGGCCACAGCCTGCCGGCCGACCTTCTGGAGCAACTGCCGGCCGAACTGGCCAAGCGCCCTCATGCTTTCAGTGTGCTGGCATTCGTCGGCGGTGAGCCGGCGGGGCTGGTGAACTGTTTTGAAGGCTTTTCCACGTTCGCCTGCCGCCCTCTGGTCAATGTCCATGATGTGGTGGTGATGAAGCCGTTTCGTGGTCTGGGGCTGAGTCAGAAAATGCTGCAGAAGGTCGAGGAAATTGCCCGGCAGCGTGGCTGCTGCAAGATCACCCTGGAAGTGCTTGAAGGCAATGCCGTGGCCCAATCGGCCTACCGCAAGTTTGGCTTCGATGATTCGATGTTCGATCCGGCGTATGGGCGCATGTTGTTCTGGAGCAAGTCGCTTTAACGAGTGACAGGCGAAAAAAAGGCGCCATCACATGGCGCCAATTCAAAGCGTGGAACGTCTTGTCGCCGTTGAGGGCTGGCTCAAAGGCGACAAGGAGGGGAGAGCCTCAGGCTTTAACGAGAACGATTGTTATCTTCCTGTTACAAGGCTGGCTTGTCCTGCAGTACCACATCGTTCGGGGTGGCCTTCTTCGGCTTGATCAAGCTGAAGTCGATCAAGGCCTTCTGGTCACGCAGGTAAGGGTTGCCGATCAACAGCGGGCGTGGGGTGAAGCTGTCGCTCACCAGACTTTTACTGCGGTCCAGCTCATTGAAGCTCAGCCCGGCCAGATCCGCCCAGGTGTGAATCAATTGCGAGCTGCTGTAAGGCCGTTGCAGGTCGCCGCCGAACTTCCAGTCGTGGCTTTCACGCCATTTCGGCGAGGCATAGGCCATGAACGGAATGGTGTACATCGGCGCCGTCGGTTTGCCTTCGTTGCGCCCCAGGGTGGCGTGGCCGGCCGAGTCGAATACATCTTCGCCGTGGTCCGACAGATACAGCAGAAAACCATTAGGGTCGGTCTTGGCGTAGTCCTTGATCAGGCTCGATACCACGAAGTCGTTGTACAGCACCGCATTGTCGTAGCTGTTGTAGACCGGCAGTTGATCGTCGCTGATCCCGTCGGGCACGCCTTGGCGGTCAGTGAATTTCTCGAATGTCTGCGGATAGCGGTACTGGTAGCTCATGTGGGTACCCAGCAGGTGTACCACAATGAATTTACGCTCGGCAGGATCAGCCAGCGCCTTGGAGAACGGCTCCAGCACGTCGCCGTCGTACTGGCGGGCGTTCTGGTTGCGGTTGTTGTTCAGGTACACCTGTTCATCGGCCTGTTCGGAAAAGGTCGTGAGCATGGTGTTGCGCTTGGTCATGGTCTGCTGGTTGGTGATCCAGTAGGTCTTGTAGCCGGCCTGCTTCATCACGCTGACGATCGACGGCGTCTTCAGGTACAGGTCCGGGTTTTCCTCGTCGGCGAACGTCAGCACCTGTTGCAGCGCTTCGATGGTGTAGGGGCGCGGGGTGATGACATTGTCGAACACCGCCAGTTGGTCGCGCAGCTTGTCCAGTTCCGGCGTGGTGTTGCGCGGGTAACCGTAGAGGCTCATGCGTTGGCGGTTGGTGGATTCGCCGATGACCAGCACCAGGGTCGAGGGTTGGCCGGCCATGTTGTCCTTGAGGTTGGTCAAGGGCGGGATCTGGCTGGCGCTGTCGAGCATGCCTTGCATGTTGTCCAGCTGTTGGGTGTAACGGTGGTAGCCGACGATCATCTGCCAAGGCACGGCCGGCTCGATACGCGATTCAAAGCGGTCGATGGCATCTTCCAGGGTGTCACTGCGCGCGATCTGCTTGACCAGCGGGTAACCGATGATGGCCACCAGGATCGCCGTTGCCGCCAGCAGCGCCTGACCGCGTGGCAAATACACCGGGCGAACCCGGGTCCACAGGAAAATCGCGACAGCGGTGTGGGCAATGAATGCGAGTACGATCCACCAGGCAAAATATTGGGTGAGGTATTCCCCGGCTTCCGAGATGTTCGACTCGAACATGATGAAGATGACGCTTTGGGAGAATTCCTGCTGGTAGATGAAGAAATAACCCAGGCTGGCCAGGGAGCAGGCCCAGAGCACCACGCCGATCAAGGCGGCGAGCACGCGTGTACGACGAGGGAATATCAGCAGGGGCGCGAGCCACACGGCACTCATGAAGAACGCTTGGCGAAAACCGCTGAACCCGGAGGTGCCGCTGAGCTGGATCAGCAGTTGGGTAATGCCGGAGAAATACCAGAAAAACAGAAACAGCCAGCCCAGACCGGCCCAATCAAAACCTTTCGCAGACGTAGTGCTGCGTTTGAACATTGCCATCCAGCGCTCCAACCCGGTGAGTCTTTTGCTCGACACGCATAACTGCACGCAAACATAGGCCACCCTTGCATGGGATGGCCCTTGAGCGCGGGAGTATCGGGAGGTGGATGTGAAAAATTTGTGAGATTTCTGTAGCCGTTATCTTACAAATTGCTGAACGGGTTCAGCAGAGCGCAGGTTGCGCACCGGCGGGCTGATCCAGTTGGGCTTGGAGGATATGCGCGCGCAGGCGCATGACTTCCTGCTGCAGTTGGTCGCGCTCGTCTTTCAACTGGCGTAACTCGTCGCGACGGAGAGTGACGTAGAGGGTCTGTGGCGGACGGGTCATCTGTGCAGTGCTCATTGCTTACCTCGCAAATAGCCAGTGTGTCGCGGTGTGCCAGAACGCTTGAGTCGAGGTTCTCGGCAACAGTTGGAGGCGATTCTGAATTCTTTTCGCGGGTAAGGGAACTTTTTTATTTTTTGTGGTCGCGTGACTTTTTATGCCGTGATGGTGAAGTAGTGGCAACTATTGGGCATGAAACTACGCCGATCTGCGCTGGACTAACCCTCATTAGCCTCATTGCGCTATAAACTGTGTCACACATTTTTTTGTAGTTAGGAGCATCAGCACATGCAACTGGGGATTATCGGACTAGGCCGCATGGGCGGGAATATTGCACGGCGCCTGATGCTCAATGGGCATACCACCGTTGTTTTCGACCGTAACGAAGCATTTGTCAAAGGCTTGAGCGAGGAGGGCGCCACCGGCGTCGCCGACTTGAAAGCCCTGGTCGCCGGGCTGCAGCAGCCTCGCACCATCTGGGTCATGTTGCCAGCAGGCGACCCTACTGAAAATACGATCAATGAACTGAGTGAATTGCTGCAAGACGGTGATGTGATCATCGACGGCGGCAACACCCACTATAAGGACGACGTTCGCCGGGCCAAGGCACTGGCGGAAAAAGGCTTGCACTATGTCGACGTGGGTACATCCGGCGGCGTATGGGGCCTGGAGCGTGGCTATTGCATGATGATCGGTGGCGACGCCGACACCGTGCAGCGTCTCGATCCGATCTTCGCCAGCCTGGCGCCGGGCCTGGGCAACATCCCTCGGACCAAGGACCGTTCCGCCGCCGCCGACCCACGCGCCGAACACGGTTACATCCACGCCGGCCCTGCGGGTTCCGGGCATTTCGTCAAGATGATCCACAACGGCATCGAGTACGGGATGATGCAGGCGTTTGCCGAAGGCTTTGACATCCTCAAGACCAAGAACTCGGAAAACCTTGCCGAAGACCAGCGCTTCGACCTCAACGTCGCCGATATCGCCGAAGTCTGGCGCCGTGGCAGCGTGGTGTCGTCCTGGCTGCTGGACTTGACCGCCGATGCCCTGGCGACCGACCCGAAACTCGACGGTTATTCCGGGTCCGTGGCCGACAGTGGCGAAGGCCGCTGGACCATCGAAGCGGCGATGGAACAAGCGGTGCCGGTGCCGGTACTGTCCACCTCGTTGTTCGCGCGGTTCCGTTCGCGCCAGCAGAGCACCTACGGTGACAAGATGCTGTCCGCCATGCGCTTTGGCTTTGGCGGCCACGTGGAGACTTCCAAAAAATGACCGCCAACGGCAAGAAAACCAAGGCCGAACCCGCTCCACCCACCACCTTGTTTCTGTTTGGCGCCCATGGCGACCTGGTCAAGCGCCTGCTCATGCCTGCGTTGTACAACCTCAGTCGTGATGGGCTGCTGGGTGCCGGCCTGCGCATCGTGGGCGTGGATCACAACGCCATCAGCGATGCCGACTTTGCCAAGAAGCTTGAAGACTTCATTCGCACTGAAGCGGCCAGCAAGGTCAAGGGCAATGCCGACAACGCCCTGGACCCGCAACTCTGGGCGCAGTTGGCCAGCGGCATCAGCTACGTCAAGGGCGATTTCCTCGACGACAACACTTACACCGACATCGGCACCAAGATCGCCGACAGCGGTACCGGCAACGCGGTGTTTTACCTGGCCACTGCGCCGCGTTTCTTCAGTGACGTGGTGCAGCGCCTGGGCAGTGCCGGCCTGCTGACGGAAACCGAGCACAGTTTCCGTCGCGTGGTGATCGAAAAGCCTTTTGGTTCCGACCTGGCCACCGCTGAAGCGCTGAACGCCAGTCTCCTGAAAGTGATGAGCGAGAAGCAGATCTATCGCATCGACCATTACCTGGGCAAAGAGACGGTGCAGAACATCCTGGTCAGCCGTTTTTCCAACGTGCTGTTCGAGGCGTTCTGGAACAACCACTACATCGATCACGTGCAAATCACCGCCGCCGAAACCGTCGGCGTGGAAACCCGGGGCAATTTCTTCGAGAAAACCGGCACCCTGCGCGACATGGTGCCCAACCACCTGTTCCAGTTACTGGCGATGGTGGCCATGGAACCGCCGGCGGCGTTCGGCGCCGACGCAGTGCGCGGAGAGAAGGCCAAGGTGATCGGCGCGGTACGGCCCTGGGCCCCGGAGGATGCGCGGGCCAACTCGGTACGTGGCCAGTACACCGCCGGCGAAATCGGCGGCAAGCCAGTGCCCGGCTACCGCGAAGAAGCCAACGTCGCCCCCGACAGCAGCACCGAGACCTTCGTGGCCCTCAAGGTGATGATCGACAACTGGCGCTGGGTCGGCGTGCCGTTCTACCTGCGGACCGGCAAGCGCATGAGCATTCGCGATACCGAGATCGTGATCTGTTTCAAGCCGGCGCCCTATGCGCAGTTCCGCGACACCGAGGTCGATGAGCTCAAGCCCACCCACCTGAAAATCCAGATCCAGCCCAATGAAGGCATGTGGTTCGACCTGCTGGCGAAACGGCCTGGGCCGACACTGGACGTGGCCAACATCGAACTGGGTTTTGCCTACGAGGACTTCTTCGAGATGCAACCGTCGACAGGTTACGAAACCCTGATCTATGACTGCATGACCGGCGACCAGACCTTGTTTCAGCGCGCCGACAATATCGAGAACGGCTGGCGGGCAGTGCAACCGTTCCTCGACGCCTGGAAGGAAGATAGCGGAATTCAAGCCTACAAAGCCGGTGAGGACGGACCGGCCGCCGCCGACGCGTTGCTGGCCCGCGATGGCCGTGCCTGGCATTCGCTCGGATGAGTGACGCGGCGATTCATCCCATCCGTTTTATCCTCAGTGACGTGGATGGCACGTTGCTGCATCCGGATCACAGCCTCGGCCAGCGCACCGCCGATGCCGTTCGCGCTTTGCGTGAAGCCGGCGTGCTGTTCAGCCTGGCCAGCGGGCGACCGCCCAAGGCCATGCGGCACCTGATCGAGACGTTTGCCATCGATATTCCGGTCGCAGCCTTCAACGGCGGCACGCTGTTCAACCCGGATGGCAGCATTCTGGTTGCTCACTATCTGCCGGCTGACGCCGCACTGGTGACGCTGGCGCTGTTCTCGGCCGAGCCGGATGTGGAAGTGTGGGTATTTGCCGACGGTGACTGGCTGCGCCGTGACGCGCCTGGCCCAATGGAGCCGCGCGAAGCCCATGGCTTGGGTTATGGGCCACGGGGGGTGGAGAGTTTTGAGCCGTTCCTGGACCGGGTCGACAAGATCGTCGCCGCCAGCACCAACACAGAGCTGCTGGTGCAATTGGAAGCGCAATTGCAGCCCAAGGTGCACGGATTGGCCCAGGTATCACGTTCGCAACCGGTGTATCTGGACGTGACGGCGATGCTGGCCAACAAGGGCGAAGCCTTGAAGACCCTGGCGACTCATCTCGGGGTTGCGCTGGAACAGACGGTAGCGATTGGCGATGGTGGCAATGATCCGGCGATGTTCGAAGTGGCCGGGTTGTCGATTGCCATGGGGCAGGCGGAAGAAGCGGTCAAGCGTCGGGCCACTGTAGTGACTGGCAGTAATATCGAAGAGGGTGCGGCGGAGGCATTCGAGCGGTTTATTCTTGCGGGGCGATAAGCAACTTTCGCTCTAACGCTAGAACGTGCACTCATTGTTTTATTGACGGGCAATGAGCGCACGTTACAGTCTCGAATTACTTCGGCATTTCCCAGGATTGTAACTGGTAGCCATGTTTGTCGAGCTCGGCGCGGGCTTGCAAGAGCAAGTCTTCCAATTGCGCCGGATCGGTATAAGTACTCGACGACACTTGTTTGCTGCCAATACGGTTATTGGTGCGGTCGATGACGCTCAGGCTGAGGGCGCCATTGCCATCTTGCCAGGCCACGCACTGAAAGGGCTGGAAAGCACGGTCTGCGATCAAAAGAGCTTCGTTGATGCGGAGCGGAGCGTTCATGTGAGTCTTCTCTCTCATTGCCCATTCAAGTGATTGCCGTCGGTTGGGCTGACCGTACGGCGGATTACTTGTACTGATGCACGATGACGGGGTACGGGTCACATGTTAGTGCGAGAAATTTTAACTTTCCCTGATGGGGGTCATGTAAGCGGCTGTTTTAAAAGCCGAATGAAAGTTTCGGCGGCACATCACTTTTTTGCCGAAAACATCCTGCGTTGGCTTTTGCCCTTACTTATGGAAATCCTGAAAAAGACTTCCTGATTTGGCAAAATCTCCGGACACCAATCGCCGAGCTTTTCAATGAAGCAAATGACCTTCGCCGATGCCGAGTACGCCGGTAAGCGCAAGCAGACCCGCAAGGAATTGTTCCTGATCGAGATGGATCGGGTCGTACCCTGGAAGGGTTTGATTGCCCTGATCGAACCTCATTACCCGAAGGGCGAAGGGGGTCGTCCGGCCTATCCTTTGATGGCGATGCTGCGGGTTCATCTCATGCAGAACTGGTTCGGTTACAGCGATCCTGCGATGGAAGAAGCGCTGTACGAGACGACGATCTTGCGCCAGTTTTCCGGTCTGAGCCTGGAGCGGATCCCAGATGAAACTACCATCCTCAACTTCCGTCGCCTGCTGGAAAAGCACGAGTTGGCCGCTGGTATTCTCGGCGTGATCAATGGCTATCTGGGCGACCGTGGCTTGTCGCTGCGACAAGGCACCATCGTCGATGCCACGCTGATTCATGCGCCCAGTTCGACCAAGAACAAGGACGGCAAACGCGACCCTGAGATGCATCAAACCAAGAAAGGTAACCAGTATTACTTCGGTGCCAAAGCTCACATTGGTGTCGACGATGAGTCAGGGCTGGTGCACAGCGTGGTGGTCACTGCGGCCAACGTCGCGGACATAACCCAACTCGACAAACTGCTACACGGTGCTGAGAACGTGGTCTGCGCCGATGCAGGCTATACCGGTGTCGAGAAGCGCGAAGAGCATGCGGGACGCCACGTCATCTGGCAGATTGCAGCCCGGCGCAGTACCTACAAAAAACACGGTAAACGCAGCGCGCTGTACAAAGCGATGCGCAAGATCGAGAAAGCCAAGGCCCAGGTTCGCGCCAAGGTTGAGCATCCATTTCGAGTGATCAAGCGTCAGTTTGGTTATACGAAAGTGCGTTTCCGAGGCTTGGTGAAAAACACTGCTCAGATGGTGACGCTGTTCGCCCTGTCGAACCTTTGGATGGCGCGTCGATATTTGCTCTCCAGCGCAGGAGAGGTGCGTCCGTAATGAGGAAAATAGCTGCTGCGAGGAGCGTTCAGCGGAAAAAATGGATGGAATAGGCGGCAGACGTGATCGGTTTTGAACGGCCGCCGTTTTTTGAAAGCACCTATGGCTTAGCAGTCGAAAAATAGCGGCCTACTTCAGACTATCCTTATAGCGAAACGGTACAAGCGCCGCGTCAAGGTCTTGCTAGTGTAACTGTCAGGCGTCACAAACCCTTGTTTATAAATAACTTTATCGCTAAATAAACCCAGCAATTTTGACGCCAAGGATTAGTCATGATTGTTACACCTGCGCAGCGTCGCTTGCTTGTGGTCGACCCCTGTGACGACTGCTACGCGCTATTACCCGGTTTGCGCGCCGCCGGCTGGGAGGTTGACAGTTGTGCGCTGGAGTCGGTGGGCGACCGTTCCTGCGACGTGGGCCTGCTGCGTTTGCAGCCCTATCACCTTGAGCGCCCCGAAGCGGTCAAGGAGCTGATCGGCCGCAGCGGTACCGAGTGGATTGCGGTGCTGAGCCAAGACGTACTGCGCCTGCAGAACGTGGGCGATTTTGTCTGCGAATGGTTTTTCGACTTCCATACCTTGCCGTTCGACGTTGCCCGCGTGCAGGTCACCCTGGGCCGTGCGTTTGGCATGGCGCGTCTGCGCGGCAAGGGCTACACGCAGGTGGATGAACCCGAGCATGAGTTGCTGGGTGACAGCCGACCGATTCGTGAGTTGCGCAAATTGTTGTCCAAACTGGCGCCCACCGAATCCCCGGTGTTGATCCGGGGTGACAGCGGCACCGGTAAAGAGCTGGTGGCCAAGACCCTGCATCGCCAATCCCAGCGCCACGCCAAGCCGTTCGTGGCGATCAACTGCGGAGCGATCCCGGAACATTTGATCCAGTCGGAATTGTTCGGCCACGAGAAGGGCGCGTTCACCGGCGCCCATCAGCGCAAGATCGGGCGTATCGAGGCGGCCAACGGCGGGACCCTGTTCCTCGATGAAATCGGCGATTTGCCGATGGAGCTGCAAGCCAATCTGCTGCGTTTCCTACAGGAGAAACAGATCGAACGGGTGGGCGGTAGTCAGCCGATTCCCGTCGATGTGCGGGTCTTGGCCGCGACCCACGTCGACCTGGAGGCCGCGGTGGCCAAGGGCGCCTTTCGCGAAGACCTGTATTACCGTCTCAATGTCTTGCAGGTGGTCACCGCCCCCTTGCGCGAACGGCATGGCGATATAGCGATGCTGGCCAACCATTTTTCGCGTTTCTACAGCCAGGAAACCGGACGCCGCCCGCGCAGCTTCAGTGACGATGCGCTGGTCGCCATGGGTGAGCACGCCTGGCCGGGGAATGTCAGAGAGCTGGCTAACCGTGTGCGTCGTGGCCTGGTGCTCGCCGAAGGACGCCAGATCGAGGCCGCTGATCTGGGATTGCAGGGCGAACAGGCAATTTCGCCGCCGATGGCTACACTGGAAGACTATAAGCACCGCGCCGAACGTCAGGCGCTGTGCGATGTGCTCAACCGGCACAGCGACAACCTGAGCGTCGCGGCCCGCGTCCTGGGGATTTCCCGGCCGACGTTCTACCGGTTGCTGCACAAACACCAGATCCGCTAGGGCGGGTAAACCGAAAAGCCCCGCAACGACCCTTATCGTTGTGGGGCTTTTCCTTGTGTCCAGACACACCACTATGGCGAGCGGGCTTGCCCCCCCGCCCTCACTCAAAAGTAATACGGAAACTTCAAGCTAAACGTAAAGTCCGGCGCATCATCCGTCATCCCAATCGCCAGGTTTGGCACGATGGTCAGGTTCTGCGATGCCGCAATGGTCATGCCCACGTTGAAGTAGCCCGCGTTGCCATCGCTGGACACCACCGACTGCCAGTCGCCGCCATCCGGTTTGAGCTTGCTTTTGCGTTGCACCAGGTCGGACACCGAGAACGACATACTCATCTTCTCGTTCAGCGCGAAGGCAACACCGACACCCAACTGGAAGCTGTCACCCAGGCTGACCTTGCCACCGACTTTCTGGCCGGCATTGGAGCTGATATCGCTGAAAGAGTCCTCGAAGTTGTGGGTGTAGGACAGCGAACCGAACAGAACCGCCGGGTCGAAGGTCTTGACCAGGGAAATGCCCGGTGTGACCGACCAGACGCCGTTACCCGTGGGCAGGCTTTCCGGCACATACAGGTTGCTGTTGTTCTGCGATTCGATCAGCTTGATGCCATAGGGCTCTTTACCCGTAGGCGCCTTGACCCGTAACGATACGACCGCATCCGGCAAGCTGTCGGTTTCGTCGAGGAATTTGTAGGCAATGCCGAAATTGACGTCGCCGATGGTCGGGTCGCGGGTGACCGAAGCTTCCGAGGTGGTGGTGCCGCTGTTGTTGGCCCCCCCGGATTGGTACGTCGATTCGCGGTACACCACCGGCACGTTTATATCGAACTGCCAGCGGTTATCGAGGTTGTAGCGCCCGGTCAGGTCCAGGGTCCAGTTATCCGCCTTGATCCGGTCCAGGTTGATGTTACCGAGGAAGATCGAGTCCAGCGCCAGAAAGCCGTTGAGGGTCAACTGGCGCGCATCATAGTGGGCGTAGGTGAGGCCCGTCTCGAAGCTGAACTTGCCATTGCCGAAAAAGCCGCTGGCCTCGTTGTAGAGGTTGCTGACGCTCTGCGCGGGGGTCGAGTCGTCCTTGAGGCTTTGCCCGTAGGAGCTGCCGCCACCGGCACCGCCCGACGCTGCACCCGCGCCAACCCCTGGCGCGCCCGCCACCGTGGTGCCTTTTCTGAGGTCGGCGGGCGATTTGACCAGGCGCTTGGGCGCGGGCGTCGCCGGCTGATCTTCCACCTGACGAACCCGTTGTTCCAATACCGCCAGCGCTTTTTGCTGCACTTCGTAGCGCTGTTTGAGTTCTAGAAGTTCCTGTTTCAGCGTTTCAATGTCGGCATCCGGCGCGGCATACACGATCGATGCGGGCAGGAGTGTACTCAAACAAATCACGGCACGTAGTGATAAAGATCGATGCATGAAGTCAGCCGTCCCATTCTAACTGCGTAAGTGTCGTGGCTCAGCGTAGTTCAATAACCGATCGTGCGTAGGCCCTTGAGTTGATCTAAGTTAAGGTTTTGCGTGATGTTGTTAAGGCCGTTGTTTCCCATTACTACGTTAAGTTGGGTCAGGTTATTGATCAAGTTGCTGTTGCCCTGGATCACCGTGCCTTGCAGGACGTTACCGCCGCCGATTTGCTGCACGACATTGCCCTGATTGTTATTGGCCAGGAGCGACATCTGCAGCCCACCGTTCTTGGCCGAGACGCTGACTTGGCCGGCGGCGGTACTGCCGGTAATCGTTTGGCCGGCCACCAGGGCCTGCCCGGATTGTGCGTAGTTCGCCGGCGCCAGGCCATTTTGTGTGACGTTGACATCAACCGCGTTGTTGGCGGTGTTGCCATCACCGGCAGCGCGTACGCTTTGGGTGACGCCTTGGCCGCTGCCCAATCCAGAGCCGCCCACGACCGTGCCGGTGCCGTTGGGTTGTTGGGTGACGCCGTCGCCATCGCTGCCAGTAATCTGCACGTAGAACTGCGGCGTGACGGTCGATTTGTCGATCTGCATGCTGGCACTGCCTGTAACGGTGGCCCCCGCAGAGTTCGTCCAGGTGCTACTCATGACAATGCCGAAACTGATGATTCGCCCGGGCATCACATACCGACCGCGCAGATTCGCCATTTCCGAATCCTTGAGTTCGATGGGCTTGAAGGCCGTTGATGCGTAAGCGGGCATTGAGGCTGCCAGGCACATGACCGTCAGCCAACGGTAAGTGTTCATCGTGTGCTCCTGGAGCGTCCTGCTCCTTGTGCGCTTCTAGAAGAAGTCGCTTTGGATGAAACCGAAATCCATCAGTTCGCTGTCGCGCACCGGGCTGAACTCGTTCAGTTGATTCTTGGCGGTCAACGGCGTGGGCGGGGAGAGCAGGGCGTTGGTCTTGTCGTAGCCTTCACCCAGTACGGCAAACACAATGCCGTTCCAGCCCTTGATGAAATCGTCCTTTGTATAACGCTTGTGGCCCAGCACAGGGTCGCCGATATAGACCCAGTCCTTGTCGGCGCGCTGCAACACGACAAAGTGCTTGTAGCCGCGGATCTCCAGCAGCACCACAACGGGTACTTTTACGGTGATAAGCACTTCAGGCGTGATGCGATAACCCTTGGCCCGCATGCCGATGCTTTCCAGGTAGCGCTTCATGTCGAGCATCGAGAAGCCCTGGGTGCGTACCAGGTCCTGGTCGGCGTTGACCAACATGCCCTTGATGACGTGCTCTTCGTCCACATCCATCCAATAGGCTTGACGCATGATGGTCGCCAGTGCGGCGGCGCCACAGCTGAAATCGGTTTTCTGTTCCACCAGGTTGGAAAACTTGCGCTCGCGAATGCTTTCGACCTTTTTATAGATCACCCCACCACCGGGAATAACCACGCCCATTTGGCCTGCCCAGGTCGGGCCGGTGAGTGCTAGCAGAAGGAAGGCGGCAACGAGGCGCATGATCATATGACCTGTTGGACACTGGAATGAAAAAGGGCCTTGTTGCCAAGGCCCTCGTCAGGATCAGAAGCGAGTGATGGATTGCACGACTACGTTGTTCTGACCTTGGTTGTTGCTACCCGACAGAACGTTGGAGTTCGACACCCCGGAGCTGTAGTTCATCGAGTTGTTCACGCTGGCGTTGTTGACCACAGGCTTGGTGCTCCAGCCATGGCCGGTGGACAGGTTGAGGGTCAGGTTGCTGGATACTTCCTGCACGCCATTGACGGTTGCGAGGCCGCCATTACCTGCTTTGTTCGACTGAACGACAGTGCTGTTGCTGGCTTGGTTGGAAGTGCCCGCTGCAGCGTTCAACTGAATGATGCCCGACGCGTTGTTACCGCTATCGTTGAGGGAAGCATTGTTTTTGGTGCCTTTGTTGATCACCAGGTTACCGGTGTTCGATTGTGCGGAGTTCACGGCGGCGAACACGAAATCAGCATCGGCGGACTGAACGACTACGTCGTTTTTGCCTTGGTTGTTGTCACCGCTGAGAACGTTGCCGTTGGCTACGCCACTGGTGTGGTTGTACGACTCATTGGCCGACGCGTTGTTTTTGGTTTTGTCATTGATCACCACGTTGCCATGGTTGCTTTGACCGTCATTGGCGGCTGCGGCAGCGACAGTTGGCGGTTGTGGATGATAATTAGGTGGACTCGCTTGAGCAGCAACAGCCATGAGAGCAGCGAGAGCGAAAGCCAGTGGTTTGAGAGCCATTGTAGGTTTCATGGTGTATCTCCTTGCTTCTATTAGTTGGTTAAGTGTTGGTACGGTCCAGCTGTCGACTCAGCTCCATCAGTTGAGTCGTAAGTTCAGGGTGTTAGCCACTCGGTTCCCCACCCCGGCGCTCTGGGTGACCTGTACCACTCCACGGCTGCCGGTGAAGGCCTGGTCGCTGGTAACGACCTGGCGGCTGCCAGTGGTAGAGATCGACCCTGAGTCTGTTGCAAGCGCAACGGTCTGTTGCGACATGACACTGTCATCGATGCTTTGCGGACCGGCATTGATGCTGATTCGCACGGCATTGATAGATTGGTTCTGGGCCCCGGCCGACTGATTGACGCTCAGTACACCGCTGCCATTGCTGAATGAGTTGCCCTGAATGGCCGCCTTGGCGTCCAGCGAGCGGTCGGCGGGAGCACCGCTGCTTTTCTGGGTGATGGCGATATTCGCCTGGGCGTTGCGGCCTACCGCGATGACGACGTTGTTGCTCAGTTGCTGCTGGTCGCCAGCGGCCTGGTTGATCGTGACCACGCCGTTGTAGTGCGTGCCCGAGTTATTGACGATCGCGTTGTTATCGCTGTCGGCCATCGCAGTGGCGCAACCGAACACGGCCAGCAGCATCCAGGAATGGTTCATTTCAACGCCCTCCTACCATGCTGCCGACACTGTTCAGCGGGGCGAGGCCGCTGGAGAGTGCGCCATTGATTGTGCTCGAGAGGCTGCTGCCACCGCTGTGGCTGGCGGCGCTGCCCGCGCCCAGGCCGATACCGGCGCCGTTGTTGTCAAATCCGGGGAGGTTGCCGCCAGGCAGAACGGTACGTGTGATGCCGGTGCCGCTGGCGATGCCGGCGATATCGTTGTCGTTCAGTTCGGTGCTCGATGCCCGCAGGATCAGCGCGGATGGGTTGGTACTGGCGGTGACGGGGCTGGGGTCGGAGCCGGAGGTGCGGCCATACATATGGCCACGGACAGCCCGTTCAATCACGATCTCACCGTCTCCTGCCGCAAGCGCTGGCAGGCTTATGCTGGTACTGAGTACGCAACTGATCAGGAGCAGGTTCAATGAACCTTGAGTGTGAGTGACCACGGCACTATTTCCTTTTTTCTTCGCGCTGACCCTAAACAGCGCTGTCAGGGATAGAGCAGAAGCCGTGCCGCTTTTGATTTGTCGAGGTTATTCATGGGCTTATCGTTATGGTCGGGCAAGGCGATGCGCGCACTGTTTCAGGGATGAAACAGTGCGCCTCGCAGCGCTATATACCCGGCTGCTGCACAACCGCTTCACCCGGTTGTATCAGTGCTGTAACACCGTGCATGACGAAACGATGACACCGCTCAGCGCGGGCCGTTCAGGGGAGCAGGGTGTAAAGGAAATGGACACAACAGGCGTAAAAAAGCCCGAGCCTGGCGGTCGGGCTTAGCCTTTGGGCGCTTTACGGGGGATGGCGTTGAGTACGGGGTTGCCGTCCTGGTTCTGGGTCAGGTAGACCGGCAAAACCTTGGGCAGAGAGGGAATGAGGTTGTCGACCTCATGGATATCGTAGATGCCACCAATACGGATCGCCCCGGTGTTGGCGTCCGCCAGCATCACTGGTTTGTTCAGGTAGCGGTTGATCAGCGGCAACGCATCGGCCAGGGCCAGGTTGTCGAGGATCAGCTTGCCCTGGCGCCAGGCCAGGGCGGTGTCATTGGGCGTGATCGCCCGTACGTGGGGCGTAGCGTCGCCCTGTTGATAGCTGGCCTGCATGCCGGGGGTCAAGGGCACGCTGCCGTGCACCGGGTCGCTGGCAATCTGCACCGAGCCTTCGAGCAACATCACCCGCACCTGGTCTTCGTACTTCCAGACGTTGAACTGGGTGCCCGTGACCCGCACCTGACCTTCGCCAGCCCGCACGATAAATGGGTGAGCGCTGTCATGGCTGACCTTGAAGAACGCTTCGCCCTTTTTCAGCGTGACCCGGCGCTGGTCTTTGTAGTGGCTGTAGACCAACTCGGTGCCCAGATTGAGTTCCACCTGGCTGCCATCACCCAGTGTCACCTGACGTAACCCGTCGGCGGCCTGGAAGCGTTCATAGGAACTCGGCAGCCAGCCGGCTTCCCAGCCGGTAAACGCCGCCAGGGGCAGTGCGGCGAGGCAGATCGCTGCGGCGACTGCGTAAGTGCGCAGCCGGTGGCGGGGTTTGAACGGCACCACCACCGGCGCGATGGCGTTGCGCGGCAGGTGGTCGGCGACGTCCCAGATTTCGAGCATGGCCGCGTATTCAAAGGCGTGTAGCGGGTCCGCGTCATGCCACTGGGTGAAAGCCTGACGTTCGCCCGCGGTGCAATCACTCGCATGCAGGCGCATGCACCAATGCGCGGCGGCATCGGTGATCGCGTCATATTCGGCTTCTGAAACGGACTTTTCGCTCATTTACTCATCCTGATTTCGCACATTCTAACCTCGCGGGGCGGGTAGCGAGAACTGCCGTCATGGCAATTGAACATCAATTGCTACTTATTCTCGTTGGGGATTGCCTAAAAACTCAGAACAATCTCACAGAGGAGTACGAAAATGCCGAAAGAATCCTTAGTCGCATCGTGTGCAATCAGCCTGCGGCTCAGGCGCCTGCATCCAGTTCCCGGCCGAGCTGGCTGATCATGTACGTGACCGAGTCGGCATTGGCCAGAATCGTGTCGATACGCTTGTCGACATTGCTCATGAAGATTCCCCGTGCGTCCTCGAGGGTGCGCCCGCCCGTGGTGCTCAGGACTTTGCTCTTGAGCGACGAGGTCGAGCGATGGCGGCCGAAATCTTCCCATTGCTGGCTGAATTCGTCCCAGGTCTTGAACAGCAGCGTGGCCGGCGTCAGGGTCGACAGCGCGGTGTCGCGCAAGTCGGCAAGGTCGGTCTGCATCATCCGCGCGCCACGGATATCCACATTGATCAGGTCGTGGAACGGCCGCATGCTGTCCAGGTAGGCCAGGTCCTCGGTCAGGGACTTGATGTGCGATATCTCATGAATCAATACGGTCGCCCGCGCATGGGCGGAAATGTTGAATGGTGTGGTCAAGCAGTTCTGATAGACGTCCATGGGCGGATCGAAAAAACGGTCCAGCAAGTAGATCCGGTTGTCGGGATCATCAGGCAGTACGAACGCGAATGTGCTTTGCGGACGGTAGTGATGGGTACCACTGACAAAGCGCTGTGAGTCGGGACCGATCAGGGTGTGGTTGGTCAGTTCATCGAGCAGTTCGTCGATTCGCCGCTCGACCCTTTGCACCTGCTCGGGTGTCAGCGTCACAACGCCGAACAACTCGCTGAAAAACCGCCCCAGCCGGCTGTCGGGGTCCAGACGTGTCGCGAAGTGCAGAAGGTTGCGCTTACAGTTGACCGCATAGTACGTCGCAACATTGAGCGCCTCGTTTATACATTGCGCTTTCCAACTGGATAACGCCGCGATTTCCCGGATGCCCACGGCTTCGATATTGATGATCGCGCGTAGGACGTTCGGGGTGTGAGGCCGCCGGGCGTAGCGACTCAAGGTTTTGCCGTAGCGCGGCTGATGCCGGTCGAGGTCCAGCGTCCACTGGCCCTGGGCATTGCACTGTACATAAGGGCCGTGCTGCTCGCCGGTACTCAGGCGCCAGTGTTCGCCGGCTTTTTTCACCAGGTACACCTTGCCGGCCAACGGCACGAAATGTCGGGTGCCGGTCTCATCGCGGTAAGGGCTGGTGTGTGCGCGTTTTTCCAGGTCTTGCAGGGCCACTTCGTGGCTTTCAAACGGTTGCAACTGCGTGCGCTCCGGGGCGGTCAGATTCAGCTCCGTCAGGCTCGGCGCGTCTGGCGCGGGTGCTTGCAGCCATTGTTCGAGAGGGACGGGTTCCTGAGCGGGCGTCTGCGGCAGCAGCCGATCGAGTTCCTGACGCAAGGACGCCAACTCGGCCACGCCTCTGGCAAAGGTGTTGAGCGCGGGTTGCCAACGGTGTTGCTGCAGGTCTTGCGCGGAGGTCTTGAACAGTTGGTAGCTGCGCCATACCACCAGCGGGAACGCCAGTTTACCGGCCATGAACTGCAAGCCTTTGGGGATCTCCCGCGTCAGCAGGCTGGTCACGGCATCCCATTGTGTCTGGCCCGACGGCGAAAACTGGCAACCCAGCATCTGTTGCAGCATCGCGCTGTTGTCCTTGAACAGTCGGTTCAACAGGTTGCCGCTGATGGGGGATGCGCCGAGCTGGATTTCCGCAAGCCCTCGGCTCCACGGTTGGCTCAGCAAGTTGCGATAGGTGGCTTGGTTGGGGGCTGGCAACTGGCCAACGACCCAGTCCTGGAGTGCGCCGGGGGTGGTGAACTCGTTGAGTAACGCCGCTTCGTTCGCGTACTCCTTGAGTAAATGCCTGGGGCTGTAGGGTGCAAATAGCACCAGCGGCCCGGCGGTGTCGGGTCCCGCGCCTATCAGGTAGCAGCCCAGGGCCAAGGCCAGGGAGGCGCCGGGGGTGGCGATCAGTTCGAGCGGGCGAATGATCGCCGTTGCGCCCTGCACCGCAGCGCGTGCCAGGGCATCGGGCATATCGAAGACTTGCTGGATAAACCCCCACGCCGACGCCGACAGCCGTTCCTGCAGCATGTGTTCGTGGGCGTATTGCAGCACTTGCCAGGGCAACTGCCGACAGAACAACCGGCGACGCTCGCGGCTGTCCTCGGTCTGGCCGTCGAGATGGGTGGTCAGGCGTTGCTGGTAGAGGCTTTTCAGGTCCAACTGCCGGACCAGTTGCACCACGGCGCCGCCGTCCAGCGTCGCCGGCAGTGGCGTGGCGGTGCGCGAGCGGGGCCGGATGTCATCGGCATGCAGGTCGGGCAAGTGCCGCAGGGCGAATTCCGTCAGGGTCTGGGTATTGCCCTCCAGGTCCAGGCGGCCGGGGATCAGCACGTGATCCGGGTTGGTGAGTTGCCCTGGGAAGCGGGCGCTGAGCAGGGCCGAGAGGTTGCTCATGACCTGTTCGCGCAGGGGCGTGATGCTGTGCAGGTAGTCGCGCTCCTGTGGGGCGCTGATGCGGTACTGCTCAAGCAACTCGGCGTGCAGGACTTGCTCATGGGGCCGCGCCATGCCCAGCCATACCGGCAGCGCTTGCTGATGGATCATGGCGCGCGCCAGAGCGATGTCGCGCTGCAGGTTGGTCGGCGGTGCACGGCGGATCAGGCTGTCCATGCAGTCCTGAAAGCGGTTGGCATCGAGTTTCATCAAGAGCAGACAGTCAATTTCATCCCGTGTGAAGTCGCTGTGGGTCTGTTGGCGGTCATGTAGCAGATGCTCGTCGATGCGACGCAGCGGCCCGAGATGACAGGCTTGATGAGGCACGCGCTTGGACACCGGCAGGTTCTCCATCAGGGGCAGGCGCTCCAGGGGATCTTGCAAGCGTCGCTCAATGGCCTCGCGCAACTCCTTGACCGAGGCGAAGGCCTCGAAGCCGCGTCGGGGCGTCCACAGCAGCGCCGCCCCCGAATGAACGGGGTCCAGGCCGCCGCGTTCGGTCAGTACGAAACAATGGGCCAGCGCCACGGGCGCCGATTCGATGCCGATTTCCACGGTCAAGCCAAACGCGTCTGGAATGAATCCGTTCAGGCCGCGGCGCTTCAGGCGGGTCATGCCATCGGCGTGAAAAACGCTGTCGAGTACTGCGAGGTTGGCGGGTGACAGGCTTTTATTCAGGCGCCGCAGTGCGACTTCACCGCTGAGACCCTGCAACATGCCATGGCTCAGATTGGCGCGGTTATTGTCCAGGAGCACGTGTGGCAGCGTGCGCAGGTCGTGTTCGGCGAAGGTGGCCAGGATCGTTTCGATGATCGCATTGAAGCGCGCGGGGCCCAGGTTGTGCAGCTTGTGGGCGGCGCCTTCGCGGCGCGGCCCGTAGAGCCCGGTCAGGGGAGAATCGGTCAGTTCCTCGGCTTGCCGTGCCAGGCGCGCGATGAAGTGTTCGACCATGCTCGAAGACCGTTGCGGCAGGCGCTCTTCGCGCTCGTCGGCGTGGGTGGTGTAGGTATTGATGTAGACATCGGCGGCCACGAGGTCCAAGCGGTTGCGGGCCAGTTCTGCGTCCAGCGCGTGGCTTGCCAGGTCCCGCAAGGTCGGTTGTGTGGTGCGCTCCAGCGTCATGGCCGCCTCGACGCTTTGCAGGCGTTGCAGGTGATCCTTGGCCTTTTCTGCCTGGACCGTGCTCGGGCGGCCGCTGTCGCTGGTGATGGGGTGCACGCTCCAGCGCCCGCCGGCATCCAGCGCCAGCAGGCGGTTGTCGAGCATATGGCGCACGTCCAGGGCGCTGTCGAGCAGGGCGCCCAGGTCGATCCCGCCGGCGCTGCGTCGATACAGCCCAAGGGCGTGCTCCAGGTTATCGCACTGCTTGGCGATGATGTCCTCGACCATTTCCTGGAACACATCGCCGGCGATAGGCTGGCCGGTCACTTGTATGTGTTCCATGCCGATAAACACACTGCGCTCGTCCAGGGACAGGAAGTTGAGCAGTTCATCTTCATGCCCGTCGGCTTTGAGCATGCTCAGCAGGGTGTCCCGCAGGTCGTCGAGGTGCTCGAGCACCTGCAAACCACGCGATTGCGTGTAGAGGTACGCGTGGGTATTGCTCATCATCAAGGTGCTGGCCAGGTCGACGTAGTGCTGGAAAGGCGCATGGACCCGCACTTTTTCGATGTTCAGGTGGCTGGCAAAAGCGCTGCGCGCGGCATGATCCGGAAGGAACAGGGCCTGCAGTGTCAGGCTTTCTTCGGTGGACAGGATTGTGGCCTGGTGCTTGAGCAAAAGGTCGGCGCGAAACGTGTCGCGCAGGCCGCGTGTGAACAGGCGCAGGCGGGACTGGTTGCCGTTGAGTTCTTCATTCCAGTAGGTCTGTAGCAGGCTGTTCAATAACGTCGAGAGAATCCCGCTGGTGTGTTCGACCACGTTGTCCCAGCGCTGCTGGTCGTCGGCCAGCCGGTCCTGGGTAAAGGCGCTGGTGTCATGGGCGGGGTTGAAAAACGTGTGGGTTTGCTCCGCTGGCCAGCCTTGCTGAACGTAAAAACGCAACAGCGCCTCGCGTAACGGTTCCGAGCCGAGCGATTGGCGGTCTTTTTCCGCCGCGGCACGGCTGAAGGCATTCACGCGGGTGTCGCCTTGATTCAAACCGGGGAAATACGGGCGCGCCATGATCCCCAGCAAGGTGTCGAGCATCTGGCGCAGGCTGGGGAGTTTGCGCAGCTCATCGAGCATGGTCAGGGCATTTTTGTGCTGCCCCGCGAGAATGGCGTGCTCCTGGTCCTGCATCACCGCGCCCTGGATCACGGCGGTGGTGAGGGTCAGGTGTGCGTCCGCCGGCAGCCCATCCCGCTCGCCGATAGATACGAACCGCAGCAAATCGTTGCGCTGGCTCGGTTGGGTCAGACGCTTGGTCACGTTGTCGAGCAGGTCGGCGTGGCTGTCGAACAGCTCCAGGCCGCCATAGGGGGTGTAGAGCACGGCTTTGGCGTCGTCGGGTGTCGGGCTCATCATGAAGCTACCCGCCAATGGCAGCGCGGGCTGGTTGGCGAGGTTGACCAGCAACCGTTCCACGCGCATGGGATTGCCGTGTGTCGCAGCGTTCATGCGTGCCGCGTCAGTGGCGTAATACAGCGTGTGCAGCCATTCAAGATCCTTGACCGTAAACCCCAGTTCACGCTCCCTCGGCGTCGGGGTCTTGCGTTTGACGGTGCTCAGGAATTCATCGAAAAAATAGGGCGGGGTGACGCTCGCCATAGGGCACTCTCCAGCGTTGAGGCGATTATGTCGCTTCAAGGTTGGGGGATGGCGGCGGCGTCATGGCGTTACATAACTGAGGCGGGCTGCAAGCGCCCGTTGACAGTGGGCACGTGCTGCGTTGTTTAATCGACGGCCTGGCTTCTTGTCGTTTCTCTTAATTACAAAATCGGAGCTCCAGATGTCTGCTCAGTCCCCGATAGTTGAAGGTGCCACCGCGCTCATCGGTTTCAACGACCTGGTGGGGTTGCTGCACGCGGTGTTTGTAAAGCACGGCACCTCCCCGGAAGTCGCAGCGATCCTGGCGCACAATTGCGCGAGTGCCGAGCGCGACGGTGCCCATAGTCACGGTATCTTCCGCATCCCCGGCTATCTCAGCACGCTGGCCAGCGGCTGGGTCGACGGCAAGGCGGTGCCGGTGGTCACGGATGTTGCGTCCGGCTGGGTGCGGGTGGATGCCGCCAACGGCTTTGCCCAGCCGGCCCTGGCGGCGGCTCGCGCGCTGCTGGTGGAGAAGGCCCGCAGCGCCGGCATTGCCTTGCTGGCCATCCATAATTCCCATCACTTCGCGGCGTTGTGGCCGGATGTCGAGCCCTTTGCCGAAGAAGGCCTGGTGGCCCTGAGCGTGGTCAACAGCATGACCTGCGTGGTGCCCCATGGCGCCGACCGCCCGCTGTTCGGCACCAACCCCATTGCCTTCGCCGCACCGCGTGCCGATGGCGCACCGATCGTCTTCGACCTGGCCACCAGCGCCATTGCCCACGGCGATGTGCAGATTGCCGCGCGCAAGGGCGAGCGCTTGGCGCCGGGCATGGGCGTCGATAGCCTCGGCCAGCCCACCACCGACCCCAAAGCCGTGCTGGAAGGCGGCGCGCTGCTGCCGTTTGGCGGGCACAAGGGCTCGGCCTTGTCGATGATGGTCGAGCTGCTGGCGGCGGCCTTGACCGGGGGGCACTTTTCCTTCGAGTTCAGTTGGGCCGACCATCCGGGTGCGCGCACGCCCTGGACCGGGCAGTTGCTGATCGTGATCGACCCGAGCAAGACCGCCGGGCAAAGCTTCGCCGAGCGCAGCCAGGAGCTGGTGCGGCAGATGCATGCGGTGGGGTTGCGGCGCTTGCCGGGGGATCGACGTCATCGCACGCGGGCGAAGTCGGCGCTCACCGGTATAGAAATAGAGGCCCGGGACCTGGCGCAATTGCAGGCACTGCTGGCCGATTGAAGCGGGCTGCGCCAGCGGCGCAGCCCCGGTTGCATCAGTTACGACGACCCAGCAGCAGGCCGACCACCAGGCCGAAGCCTGCGGAGATGGCCACGGTCTGCCATGGATGGCCACCGATGTAGGTTTCGGTGGCATCGACCACCGGCTTGCTGCGCTCGCGCACGTTGGACACCGAGTCCAGCGCCTGCTTGAGTTTGATCGCAACCTGCTCGCGCAGGGTTTCGCCTTCCTCGCCCACCAGCGAAGCGCTGCTCTTGAGCAGCTTGTCCGATTCTTCGATCAGCGCGGTGAGTTCGCTGAAGGCTTGATCCTTGATTTGATCATCGACGACTTGGGCGGCGGTTTTGCGGGCCATTGGGTGACTCCTTGCGGGTGAATGTGACAGTGAACAATGGAGTGTTGCGCGCCGGCAAAAGTTGCAGTTTTTTTGCCGGGGCGAGGTTCTGGGCGAAATCCGAATCAGGAAATTTCGACCTACAGTGTAAGATGTCATCTATTTGTGCAGCAGGTAATTCCACATGAGCTTCAATCTCGCCAACAAAACCCTCGCCGAACGCGCCGAGCTGGAAGATGAAAAGTCCCGCCTCTACGACCTGTGGCAAACCAATCTGGGTAAGGCCAAGGGCGAAGCCGCGCGCTTGTTCGGCGAGCGCGCCAAGCGCAAGGGCAAATGGGCCGAATGGGTGCGTGCGGAACTCGACGGCATGTCGCCGCCGGAGTTTTCCAACATGGTACGCAGTGAAGTCAACAAGCTGATGGCGGCGGCAAAGTAAAGCTCGCCACGATCGCTTCGCGCACCTTGAGCAACATCGGATCGAGCTGGGCCTGGGTGCGCCAACCCAATTCCACCGGGTAACGCGGCAGTGCCAGAGGGCAGGGCAGCATGCGCAAGCCGCTCATCTCGGCGATGGCCTGCGCCGCATGCCCGGGAATGGTCGCCACCGCGTGGCTGCCCTTGAGCAAAAAGGGCAGCGCGGCAAAATGGCTGGTCGAAGCGCACACCTGCCGGCTCAACCCCCGCGCCGCCAAGCCCTCGTCGGTGATGCCGATAAACCCGCCCGACGACACCAGCACATGCTCGCGCGCGACGAACTCATCGAGGCTGATGCCGTCCGCGTCCGCTGCCAGACTGCCGGGGTCGACCAGGCAGCGGTAATCACCTTCCGCCAACACCTGCCGGCTCAGCCGGCTTTGGGCAAAACCGCCGGCGGTAATCGCCAGGTCCAGCGTGCGGTCGAGCAGGGCGCTGGCGACGATTTGGCTGTGGGTCTGACGGAAGATCACCCGCAGTTTCGGCAGACGCTGTGCGATGGCGTCCATCAGGCGCCGGCCATAGGCGATCTCAAAGTCGTCGGACAGGCCCACCGCCACCGAACGCCCCTGATAATCCGGGTTTTGCGGATTGACCATCGCCAGGCTCTGGCGGCAGCGGTCCAGCGCTTCACTGATCACCGGTTTCAACTGATTGGCCCGCAGCGTCGGCGCTAGCCCCCGGCCGGTGCGCACGAACAGTGGGTCGCCGTACACCTCGCGCAAACGTCGCAAGCCTGCGCTGATCGCCGACTGTGTGACGCCCAGGCGCAATGCCGCGCGGCTGGCGCTGGATTCGTCATGCAGGGCTTCAAAGGTTTTCAGCAGGTTCAAGTCGATCTGGGTGATATTCATTTGGCTCATATCATTCAGCACTGAAGTGGGCTTTATTCATGATGGCTGCCCCCACGAGAATGGCGCAACCCCACTCCTACAAGTGGATGCCTTATCTTTCTTTATCTGGAGTGATCGTGATGCCTGTTTCTACTGTGGCGGCCCTGCAAATCGGTTCCCTGCCTGGCGGCAAGGCCGAGACCCTGGCGCAGATCCTTGCCTACGAGGACGAGATCCTGGGCAGCGGCGCGCAATTGGTGGTGATGCCCGAAGCGCTGCTCGGTGGCTATCCCAAGGGCGAGGGCTTTGGCACTCAACTGGGCTATCGCCTGCCCGAAGGCCGCGAAGCCTTTGCCCGCTACTTTGCCAACGCCATCGACGTGCCGGGCGTCGAAACCGACGCGTTGGCTGGTCTGTCGGCACGTACTGGGGCGAGTCTGGTGCTCGGCGTGATTGAGCGCAGTGGCAGCACCTTGTATTGCACGGTGCTGTATTTCGAGCCCACGGGCGGGCTGGTGGCCAAGCACCGCAAGCTGATGCCCACCGGCACCGAGCGGCTGATCTGGGGCAAGGGCGACGGTTCCACCTTGCCGGTGATCGACACGGCGGTAGGGCGCATCGGCGGCGCGGTGTGCTGGGAAAACATGATGCCGCTGCTGCGCACGGCGATGTATGCCAAGGGTGTGCAAGTGTGGTGTGCGCCGACGGTGGACGAGCGCGAGATGTGGCAGGTGAGCATGCGCCATGTGGCCCACGAGGGGCGCTGCTTTGTGGTCAGTGCCTGCCAGGTGCAGGCTTCACCCGAGGCGCTGGGGGTGAAGATCGCCAATTGGCCTTCGGACCGCCCGTTGATCGCCGGCGGCAGTGTGATCGTCGGGCCCATGGGCGACATCCTGGCCGGGCCGCTGCTGGGGGAAGCGGGATTGCTGACGGCGCAGATCGACACCGATGAGTTGGTGCGGGCGCGGTACGACTATGACGTGGTGGGGCATTACGCCCGACCGGATGTGTTTGAACTGGTGGTGGATGAGCGCGCCAAGCCGGGCGTGCGCTACATCACCGATTGAATGCGGTCGCCCGCTTGCCACAAATTGTCTCGGCTGTATAACGGTTACCAGGCAGCCGTATTTGGCAGGTCCAGCGTGCCACGGTCCACAAAACGCATGGTGCCAAACAGCCCGCCCGCCAGTTTGCCTCGCAGCACGTAGGGCAGGTTGTTCAGGCTCTGGGTCTGGCTCAGGCCCAGGGTCTGGCGCAGCACGGAAAACGCCGAAACGCTGACCGGCACCATCAGCACGGTCTCGGAAAACCGGGGGATGCTTCCGTGCTGGTCGCTCACCCCCGACGCCAACGGCCGGCCATTGACCTCCAGGTCCAGGGCCACGCCGTTGTAGTCGATCGCCGTTTCATTGGGGTTCTGCACCCTCAGCTTCACCGCGAAGCGCACTTCCAGGTCCTGGCTTTGCAAGGGTTCGATGCCAACCACGTTGATATTCACCGGGTCGCGGTTGGGGAACAGCGCGCACGCGCTCAGGGTCAGCAACAGCAGTGATAGAACCATGAGCTTGCGCATGCAAAGGTGCTCCTATTTCGTGACGTCCGGGTCCTGCATCACTTTGAGGGTAGAGGACTCCGGATCAAATTCATCTTCTTTAAGGGCTATGAACTCTTCGGGCAGGAAAATGTTCAGCACGATGGCACAGAACGCGCCGACGGTGATGGGCGATTCAAAGATGTTGTGCAGCGCTTTGGGCAGGTCGCGCAGCACTTCCGGCACGGCCGCGACGCCCAGGCCCATGCCCAGGGAGATTGCCACGATCAGCATATTGCGCCGATGCAGCCCGGCTTCGGTAAGGATCTTGATGCCGGCCACCGCCACGGTGCCGAACATAATCAGGGTCGCGCCGCCCAATACCGGCTTGGGCATCAGTTGCAGCACCGCGCCGATCATCGGGAACAGCCCCAGCAACACCAACAGGCCGGCGATAAAGTACGCCACATAGCGGCTGGCCACGCCGGTCAACTGGATCACGCCGTTGTTCTGGGCGAAGGTCACCATCGGCAGGCTATTGAAGGTGGCAGCCATCGCCGAGTTGAGGCCGTCGGCCAGCAGGCCGGACTTGATGCGCTTGATATACAGCGGGCCTTTGACCGGCTGTTGGGAAATCATCGAGTTGGCGGTCAGGTCACCGGCGGCTTCCAGGGGCGAAATCAGGAAGATCACCGCCACCGGGATAAACGCCACCCAGTCGAACGAGAAACCGTACTTGAACGGCACCGGCACGCTGATCAATGGCACGTTGGGTAATGCGCTCATATCGACACGGCCCAGCCACCAGGCCACCACGAAGCCCAGGGTCAGGCCGATCACGATCGAACCCAGGCGCAGAAACGGATTGTCGAAGCGGTTGAGCACCACGATGGTCAGCAGCACCAGGGCCGCCAACCCCATATTGCTCGCCGCGCCCAGGTCGCTGGCGCCAAAACCGCCGGCCATGTCGGTGACCGCAACCTTGATCAGCGACAGGCCCATCAGGGTAATGATGGTGCCGGTCACTACCGGGGTGATCAGCTTGCGCAGCTTGCCGATGAACTGGCTGAGCACCACTTCGATAAACGCCGCGAAAAAGCAGATGCCAAAGATCGTCGAGAGGATCTCGTCGGTGCCGCCGCCCCGGGCCTTGACCATGAAGCCGGCACTGAGAATCACGCTGATAAACGAGAAACTGGTGCCCTGCAGGCACAACAGCCCCGAACCGATCGGGCCGAACGTGCGCGCCTGCACGAAGGTGCCGAGCCCCGACACGAATAACGCCATGCTCACCAGGTACGGCACTTCGCTTTCCAGGCCGAGCACGCCGCCGACGATCAGGGTCGGGGTGATGATGCCGACAAAACTCGCCAACACATGCTGCAACGCGGCAAACAGCGCCGCCGTGAAATGCGGGCGGTCTTCCAGGCCGTAGATCAGGTCGGATTTATAGCGGGGGCGGGGCGCTTGAGCGTCAGACAAAATGCGGGCTCGGGTCAGAAAATGGAGGCGCAGGATGCCAGAAACCGCCGGTCGTCAGAAGTGTAAAAAAATATTTATGAATCTCCTGCGAAAACCCCTGGCCCGGCCGATATCCCTTATAGGCCCACCTAATAAACAACAACACGTGGTGACCAAGGTCAGGACAGCGCATAGGCGCCGGCTGATCGTTTCGCGGCAGGGATGCGCGCAAACACTCTTGCTAGAGAAAAGCCTCTATGTCTCTTCGCCATTTGAATATTGCCCCTCGAGCTTCTTTAGGTTTCGCGTTTATCGCGTTGTTAGTCGTGTTGTTGGGGGCGTTTGCGGTCCATCGCATGACGCTGATCCGCCAGGCCTCGGTGGACATGAGCACCAACCAACTGCCCAGCGTGGCCTCCCTGGGCGTCATGACGGAAAACGTGCTGCGCCTGCGCATCCTGTCGTTTCGCGTATTGGTCAACCGGGAGCCGGCCAGTTTGCAAGAGGCCCAAACGCGTATCGGTGTGCTGGTCGACAAGGTCAGAGCGGCCCAGGCCAGTTACGCGGCGTTACCCTCCGTGCCTGAGGAGGCGGCGTTGTACAAGACATTCGTCGGCACCTTGGACAACTACCTGAAGGCCCAGGCCGACATGCTGGCCCTGTCCCAGCAAAACAAGGTCGATGAGATGCGTACCTTGATCAACACCCGGATCAAGGACGGTACCGACCAGATGGGCGAGCAGTTGAACAAGCTGATCGCCATCAACTCCGCCGGTGCCAAACAAGCCAACGAACAGGCCAAGCACAGCTACGACAGTGCGATCACCGGCATCATCGTCGTGGCAGTGGCCGCCGCATTACTTACGGTGCTGCTGGCCTGGCTGCTGACCCGCAGCATCGTCACACCGCTGCGCAAAGCCGTGGAAGTGGCGCAAACCATCGCCGGCGGCAACCTCACCCAAGTGATCGAAGATGATGGCAAGGATGAACCCGCGCGGCTGATCAGCGCGTTGTCGACCATGCAGAACAACCTGCGCCAGACCATCCAGCACATCGCCGGTTCGGCCACCCAGCTTGCCTCAGCCGCTGAAGAGCTGAGTGCGGTCACCGAGGAAGCCTCCCGCGGCTTGCAGCAACAGAACACCGAAATCGACCAGGCCGCCACGGCGGTCAACGAGATGACCGCCGCGGTCGAGGAAGTGGCGCGCAATGCCGTCTCCACCTCCGAGGCGTCTACCCAGTCCAACCAGGCCGCGCGGGAAGGCCGCGACCGTGTGGTGGAAACCGTCGGCGCAATCCAGACCATGACCCAGGATGTGCAAAACACCGCAGCGATGATCGAAGGCCTGGCCACTCAAGGCCGTGATATCGGCAAGGTGCTCGATGTGATCCGCGCGATTGCCGAGCAGACCAACCTGCTGGCGCTCAACGCCGCCATTGAGGCCGCGCGCGCCGGTGAAGCGGGGCGTGGGTTCGCGGTGGTGGCGGACGAAGTGCGCGCCTTGGCTCATCGCACGGCGCAGTCGACCCAGGAAATCGAGAAAATGGTCGCCGGTATCCAGAACGGCACCGGTCAAGCCGTGCACTCCATGGAACAGAGCAACCAGCGCACCCAAAGCACCCTGGAATTGGCCCGCGCCGCCGGCGTGGCGCTGGAGCAGATCACCCAGTCCATCAGCCTGATCAACGAGCGCAACCTGGTGATTGCCAGCGCCTCGGAAGAACAGGCCCAGGTCTCCCGCGAAGTCGACCGCAACCTGGTGAACATCCGCGACCTGGCCACGCAGTCGGCGGCGGGCGCCAACCAGACCAGCGCGGCCAGCCATGAGCTGTCGCGCCTGGCAGTGGATTTGAGCGGGATGGTGGCGCGCTTCGTGATCTGATCTGACACGCGGGCAAACCGTGTGGGGGAGGCTTCAGGCTGCAGGCTTGAAGTGCTCCCCAAAAGATGCACAACGGTGGTTCAGATCAATAGCGGTGAACGTTGACTCAATCTCCCCTGGTTTTTCAGCTTCAAGTGCTGGGTTCTATAACCTGGGCGCTTTCGGCCAGCAAAGAGCCACGGCTGCGCTGATCACGCTGAAGATAAACAACACCGTCGCTGCCGTCAGAAGAAACTCAATATCCCTGGTATTCCTCCCGCCCTGCTTTCGCCAAGGCGTGTGTAGGGCATTCACGTTGGAAAGCGACGAGCGGTGGTGCAGACCTGTCAACTCTGACAGTAGTCGCTCCCACCAATCAGGTGCCTAATCGTAACCAACGACGTATGCCTTTCATGAGGAGCCTGCATCATGGCAACGATCCGTCAGAGATCATCTTCGAGCACTCGCCAACAGCGTCGTGGTGTGCTGATGTTGGAACCGTTTGAAGAAATAGTCGGTGTTCCCGTCTCCGACCCCGAAGGGCTGATCGTCCGTCCCTACAGTGAGATGCCGCTGGAGTGCCGTATCAAAAAATGGGCGCCGGGACCGTCGTTGGGGCGTACCAATACACTCGAAGTGATTTGGAGAGTGGGCGGTATTGACGTGGTCGCCGACTCGGTGGTCTTTGACGAAGCGTCCTTTGCCGCTGCAACTTTTCCCTACTCACTGTTTGTACCGACCTATTTCATGCTGGATTTTGAGGCAGTCATCGAGCTGCGGTATCGGCTCAAAGAGGACGGCAGCCCAGATGTGGATTCGCCCCACAGGCTGCTGAAGCTGGATCGTAACCCTCCGGCGTTCCTGCTACCTTCCGACGCCCCGCAGTTTGTTGATCCGTCGATTGCCTTATCCGGGATTACCGAAGCCGTTCTTGACGCCAATGAATTTATTGAAGTTCGCGTGCCCGACTTTTTCGTTCGTGCGGCGGGCGACCAGGGAGCCCTGTATTTGTCGGATGAGACGCCGCCTTTTCCGTTGATACATAGCTACATCCAGACCTTCAATTTTACCGATGAACCGTTGATCCTCAGGGTTCATCGCGATTTGTTCCGCGTGCTGCCCAATGGCACGGCCTACCTGACGGTGCGTGTGTATGATCGGGCGGGAAACTACAGCCCGCTGAGTGCCTCTACGGATTTTACGGTCAACCTGACGGCTTCCCCCAGCGACCTTCCACCGCCTGAGATCCGGCCACCGGCTTACAACGATCTGCTGCTCAAGCGCGACGATGCGCGCTCGGGTATCGCGGTGGTGATACCGACGATGTACGACGGCTATGCCCCCGGCGACAGTGTGTTAGTGATTTGGGAGGGTCGATCGGTGCTACCGGCGGTTCCGATCTCCGGGTTTCCGATCACCGTTCCGATTCCATGGGACATTCTGCGCATACCCGGTCCGCTGGTACGTGAGTTGGTGCCTGTGCGCTACGAAGTCCATCGAACGGGCCGGCCACCTATTCCATCGCCCGTTCGCTTTTTCTGGGCAGACTTTACGATTGCAGGCCAGGACCATTCCAATGCCCCGGCATTGCTCAACTCGACCCTTTCGCGGGTACAGGTATTCGGCAATGGCTCGGGGATGTTGAACGAATTGGATCTGCAGGACCGAATCGTGGGCGCCAGTGTCTGGGTTCGACTCTATGTCGATCCACAACCGGGAGAAGTGCTCGCACTGTATTGGGGGAGCCGGGGACCGGTCGCCCATTACACTGTCCAGGCCGGCGATGTATTCGATCAGTTGGTCGAGTTCGTTCCCGATGTCTCCGGTACCGTTATTGTCGACGAGGGGAATCACCCGCAACTACCGGTCTATTACACCACCAGTAACGGCATCAATGAGCAACAGTCACCAGCTACATTGGTCAATGTTCATATCGAGCCATTAATTGAGTTTCCCGATCCGGAAATTCAACACACGTTGCATGGTGGCGCGAATTACCTGAGTTGTGATTCTCAGCCCGCTATCTGTCATGGCGTACGGTGGCATATCCCCCCTGATCCACGTATACAACTCAATGATGAAGTTGCTTTTTACTGGCAAGGTTTCAGAAGCAATAATTGGTCGGACCCCATCAGTGGAACCGACTTCGAAGCCCATGTTTTTATTACCCCCGAGCACTTGAACGATGGAGTTCTGGTGGTGGTATTGCCTTGGGATACCAAAGTTGAGCCCATGCGTGACTATGCGTCTGCGACAGCCAAGTATTTTGTGTATCGAGAAGGTGCATTGCGCGGCAAGTCAGTCGAGGGCGTGCGCGGACGGGTGCGGATAGATCGTAAGTTCGCTGGGTCCGGTCACATCTGCCAACCCGGAGATCCCGGGTTTTGCGACGGCACGGATACGCAATGGCTGGATACAGTGGCGTTGGACGACACGCAAACTTGAGGGTTGCGTAAATAATAATACGTGGGGGAATTCATTTAACACTCTGACGGGTGGTGGTTGGATGTTCTAGGGCCTGTATTGCCTGCTGATTCAATGTGTCAGGCGTTCGCTGTATGGCGCGTATTAAATAGGGTCTCCTCGTGCTGGGGAGTTTCGATAATAGTGTGCTTTAACTATGGTGAGTGATCAGATATGAAAAAGAAATTAGGCCCGTTCGCCAATGAACGAAATAAAAATACTATTGTTGCCGTTCCCGTCACGCTGCCCCCAGCCGTACCTCGAGGGTATGTCAATAACGCACTTTATCCAGGTTTGCTGACACGGGCTGCTGTTGATCAGGATCTATTACTTGACTTGCCAGGGTGGTTGCCTCCACCGGAACCACCACCGGAGCCCGGCGATTTAAAAGACGATCACATTGATGATGTTGGCGACTTTCAAACCGGCTATATCGGCACCACGGTACATAGCGTTCCAGGTCCCTATGTGGCCAGAATCCCGCTCATATGGTTGACTCAGGGAACGCACACCTACAGTTATAAAGTCACCAACACCTTTGGCACTAACATCGCAGGTTCTGCAGCGGTCACCTTTATTGTCGATCGACTGGCGCCCTATGGCACCGCTGGAATATCGCCACGCCCCTTGATGATGCCTGCCGGGCATTCCGGGCCGTTGGATGCCGACTACTTTGCCGCTAATGGCAACGAGGCGAGATTTCCGATTCCGGATTACGACGCTTATGACGCTCAACCGGGCGACACCTGGGAGCTGCTCGACGGCCCTAATGGAGCCGTTGTCGCCCAAGGTGAGGTATTCCCGGATGAGGTGGTGATACTGACGATTGCGCAGGCGTCGCTTTGGGAGGGGGCAAAATCACTGTACTACCGACTCAGGGATGTCTCTGGAAACGTCAGTACCACCTCGCTCGGGTTGCCCGTGACCATCTCCATTCGACCCGCCCCGGTATTGCAAACACCGGGTGTCAGATACGCACTGACGCTTGCGGGGGCGGGCGACCGCCTGATTGATCTGGCTGATGTCGCCGCCGCCGCTGGCATGGATGTCATCATCCCCGATTACGATGAGGATCGTCTTCAGGACAATTTGTACGTGAGGCTGACGACGCTCCACGGCAATCGCCAAGTCGGTCCGGTTGCGCTGGGGTCGGGAAGCCTGCCGTTTTACTTCCAGGTGTCTGCTGCGACGCTGAGGGAGCTGTACAACACCAGCGTTGGCCCCATTGCGATGGTGGTCAGTTATGGGGTTGAGCGTGGCGGCATGTTTTATTGGTTGCCGACCGCCAATGAAGCCACGATTGAGTTGGATCTGTTCAAGGCAGGGCCGGATAATCCCGATTATCCCGACTTGGTCAATCCCAACTTGCCACTGCCAGTGCTGACCGGGCCGGGGTCTGGTCTGACGAATCAACTGGACCCGCGTGATGCGCCCATGGACATTCCTGTTGTCATCCCGTTGTGGACCGCTGCACCCCTGCCTTCAGTCCGGGCGTTTACCATTGTTCTGTATTACGCAGGCGAGGTAGTTGCCAGTGTGTTGGTTGATAACACCGCACTGCCGCCCAGTGGCGTGATCGATTTAATGATCCCCTGGCCATACATCAGCAAACATGGCAATGGCACGAATATTCCGCTGCACTACGAGGTCGTGACGGCGGGCACCAATAACCGCAACGTCTCACCGACACAAGGGATTGACGTGTCGGCAAATGTCATCTCATTTGACCCGCCCACAGTGGACGGCGCAGTCACAACGCCGGCTGGCGTTGTCGTCATCGGTTGTTCTGCGCTCCCCTTGCCGAATCGCGACCTGGTGATTTCGGTACCGCCCCATTCGCTGTTTACAGTCGGAATGGTGATCACCGTGATCTGGGAGGCCTTCAGCGACGACGCCGGCACGGTGCCCCTCATTGCGGCATCGGGCAGCTTCGCGCACACGCCACTGACGCCTACAGAAGTGGTTGCGGGTTTCAAAGTGCGAGTCACGCCGGGTAATACCTACGTCAGACCTATCAACGAGGCTTCGCTGTCTGCCGGCTCCGCGCGTATCAGGTATTCGGTGCCTGTTCTGGGGCCTACACCTATCGAGTCCGCCGAGACGCATGCAAGGGTCAGGACCTATCTGTCTGGGTCAACGCCCGTCTATTGCGACGGAACCGCCTTTCCTTAGCGCTGTACCGCTTGAAGAAGAGCAGACGCTGCTCTTCTTCAAGCGTCCGATTTCCTCCGGTTATCTTTCTACGTCGCACTTCCGATAAGTCCTACATATTACTTCTCCCCCTCTCTCTACTCTGCGGCCCTTCAAGGCCTGCTCCTACCACGCTTGGTGCCGGTCAATTCGTTCCCTATGGGAAGGTTCTTTACGGGTATGCACGCAAAATGACGATCAACGCTTTTTTCAAAAAACACCCATTGGCACTGGCGATCCAGGCGCCGGCCCTTGGCTTTTTCATGCTGGGCGCTTCTGTTGCCGAAGCTCGCCTGGAGTTGTCACCAGGTGAGGAGCGCGTCATTGCCCCTGGTTATTTCACGGACAACTGGTACCTCAACGAAGGTTCCCATTTGATCTCCAATGGGGCAAACCTGCTTCAGTCCCAAGTCGTCGGTTCGTGGCTGACCCTCAATGAAGGGACCACCGCGCAAGACATTCAGGCTTCCGCCGGCTCGAAAATCACCCTCAACGGCGCCACAGTCGATGCGCGTAGTTCTTCTGCGTACGCGATTCATTTAACCAGCAGCGACGCGGACATCATCAACAGTACCGTCACCAATGCGAATGGCCAGGGCATCAGTGCGGGTCGTAATTTCCTGACGTCGGACGGCTCGACCGTGAACGTCTTCGGCAGCACCATCACGGGCTCGACCACAGGCGCTATCGCTTCGGCGTTCAGCCAGTTGAATTTCATCGACTCGGACGTCATTGCGACGAATGAAACCGGTATTGGCATCCGGCTGCTGGGGGCTGACGCCACGGCGATCGGCAGCCGTATTATCGGTGGCGAGAATGGCGTGAGATTGCAACAAGAGTCCGCTGACCTGAATTCAAGCAGCCTGGTGCTGGACAGCTCAAGTGTCGAAGGCCGTAACGGTGCGGCATTGCTCGTCAGTGGGGGAGCCACCGCTGGCACCAATGCGGATATCCATGTACTCAATGGCTCGACCCTTACCGGCGGCAACGGCAACATTCTCGAAGTCACCGGCAACTCCACCGCCAATATGAATGTTGACCGCAGCTTCCTGGTCGGCGACGTGGTGGTCGAAGACGGCAGCACCGCCAAGGTTCAGCTCAACAACGGCTCCTGGCTGACCGGCCAACTGAAAAATGTCGCCGAGTTGAGTGTGAACGACGCGTCCCACTGGGTGCTGGTGGGCGACAGCAATGTCGAGGCCTTGAAGATGGGCGGCGGCACGGTGCACTTTGGCGCCGAGGACGAGTTCTATCAGTTGGATGTGAAGAGCCTGGACGGCAACGGCACGTTCGTCATGCACACGGACTTCTCCACCCACCAGACCGACTTCCTCAACGTGGAAGGCCGGGCCGAGGGTAACCACAGCCTGTTGCTTGCCGCGACGGGTTCGGAACTGGCCAGTGGTGCGCCGATCAAGGTCGTGCACACCGAAGGCGGTGACGCACACTTTTCCCTAGTCGGCGACACCGTGGATATCGGCGCCTATGCCTACGGCTTGCAGCAGGACGGCACCGACTGGTTGCTCGACCCGACCCGTCGCGGCACCAGCACCAGCGCCCATTCGGTATTGGCGTTGTTCAACAGTGCACCGACCGTGTTGTATGGCGAGTCGTCCATCCTGCGCACCCGCATGGGTGAATTGCGCTTCGGCAATGGCCAGGACAATGGCCTGTGGATGCGCAGCTACGGCAACAAATATGAGGTGGCCGCCAACAAAAACGGCAGCGGTTATGCGCAAACCCAGAAAGGCTTCACCCTCGGTGCCGATGCACCGCTGTCCAGCGGTGATGGGCAGTGGCTGGCCGGTGTGATGGCGGGCCACAGCACCTCGGACTTGAGTCTGAACCGTGGCAGCAAAGGTGAGGTCAAGAGTTACTACCTGGGTGCCTATGCCACTTGGCTGGATGATGAGAGCGGTCTGTATTTCGACGGCGTTGCCAAGCTCAACCGCTTGCACAATGAAGTCAATGTGAACATGAGTGACGGCAAGAAAGCCAAGGGCAGCTATGCGCAAAACGCTGTCGGTGCATCGGCCGAACTCGGTCGCCACATCAAGCTGGACAACGATTACTTCGTCGAGCCATATGGCCAGTTGTCGGCGACGATCACCCAGGCGCAGAGCTATGAGCTGTCCAACGGCTTGAAGGCCAAGGGTGATCGCTCCAGCACCGTGGTCAGCAAACTCGGCGTGACCGCCGGCAAGAACATCCAATTGGACAACGGTGGGGTGTTGCAGCCTTACCTGCGCACCGCATGGGCACATGAGTTTGACCAGAGCAACAAGGTGTTCATCAACGACCAGAGCTTCAACAACGACCTGTCGGGCTCGCGCATCGAGCTGGCGGTCGGCGTGGCGATGTCGGTGTCGAAGAACGTCAAGTTGCATGCCGACTTCGAAACCAGCAAAGGCAAGAAGATCGACCAGCCTTGGGGTGTCAACTTTGGCGTGCGTTACGACTTCTAAGACACTCGCGCACTTGAACAGGGGGAAGCTTTGGCTTCCCCTTTTTTATGCCTTCAGATCAGTACACTCAGCCAGGTCGAACCCAGCAAGAGCAGGGCCATGCAGCGATTGAAGCGTCGCATCGCCCTGGGCGAACGCAACACCCGGCCTGACCCCGCGCCCAGCACGGCCCAGGCGCCGAGGCAGGGCGATCAGGAAAAACACCAGGGGCAGGTACAGCACCTGGTGCTCGGCGCCGTTGCCGGCGAACACACTGACCACCGCGAGGGCCATCATCCAGGTCTTCGGGTTGATCACTTGCAGGCACGCGGCGCCGATCAGGCCCAGGGGCTTATCGGTGACCGCCACGTCGAGGGCTTGGGTGGGGGCGCTGAAGATCTGCCAGGCCAGGTAACTCAACCAGGCGATGCCGATCCAGTGCATTGCGGTCTGCACCTTGGGCCAGTGCACCAGGGACTGGCCAAACCCCGACCCCACCAGCAACACAAGGCCGGCGGCCCCCGCGCAGGCGCCCAGGATGATCGGCAAGGCGGCTTTGAGGCCATAACGCGCGCTGTTGCTCAGCACCAGGATATTGGTGGGGCCGGGGGTGATGGAGGCGACGAAGGCGAACAGCATGAAGGGCAGCAAGGACGACAGCATGGTGGGTGACTCCGGTAAACCAAGCGATGGAGTCGATCTTCACAAGCCGGCGCGTTACCTGTCTGGAAGATTTGAGCAGCGCTTGCGGTACGCGGCGGGCGTCAGGCCGTAGGCGCGCACGAACCAGCGGCCCAGGTGGCTCTGGTCGGCAAATCCCAGTTGGCGGCGGACCGGCGCCTCTTCGAACACTGCGCTGATTTCCCGTGCCAACCATTGGGGGTCGAGGTAGAGCATATGGTAGGTAAAACCCTCCGCCGTGGGCGCATCGCCGTCATGCAACTCGCCGGGTTCCACCAGGAACACCTGGCCGGGCACGCTGTTGTGGCGGGTGCGCCGGCAGTTGAATTGCTGCACGCCTTGCTCGGTGACGCCGACCAGATAGCTGTCATGCCAATGGGGATCGTAGGCATGGCCCTGGAAATGTGCGCGCAGGGTCTCGATGCCGGTGTCGGCGTCCTGGGACAGGTCGATCCAGTTGTGCGCGGTCATAACACACCGAGGTTGAATAGGTTCGGCCATTAGCGCCCAGCGGTGCGTGGGCGTCTAGAAGGTTTGTGCAGCCTAACCGAACAAGCCGGCGGCGATATTGATCGAGAAACCCAGGATCGCGGTGTTGAATAGAAACCCGATCAACGACTGCCCCAGCACTACCTTGCGCATGCCCCGCGTGGCGACGCCCACGTCGGAGGTTTGCACCGCCACGCCGATGGTGAAGGAGAAATACAGGAAGTCCCAGTAGTTGGGCGTCAACAGTCCTTCGGCAAAGCGCAGCGCCGGTTCCTTGCCGTCCCAGGTGTAATACAGACGGGCGTAATGCACGCTGAAAATCACCCCGATCAGCAACCATGAACCGATCACCGTCAGGCCGGTAAACCCGTAGTGCAGCAGGCGTTCGGAGGTGGCCAGGTCTTTGCTGCCCACCAGTTCAAAGGTGATGGTGGCCAAGCTCGCGATGGCGGCGATGCACACGGTGAACAGCACAAGCCCGGCGTTCTCGTCCTCGACTTCGGCGATGCGCTTTACGTCGTCGGCCCTGGCACGGCTGGTCAGCCACAGCATCAGCACCAGATAAGTCCAAACTCCAGCGTTCCAGCCAATGAGGATTTTGCTGACGAGCGTGTCGGCTGGCGCGAGGATGCCCACGACGAGGCCGAGGATGGCGGCGGCGGAGAGGCGAGGGTGGGTACGGGCAAGGAAGGGCATAGGTGCTCACAACAACGACGGTTGTGAGCACCATAGCATCACTCGGCTTTTTGGCGCTTGCGCACAAGCTTCATGACGACCACAAAGAACACCGGCACAAACACCACTGCCAGCGTCGCGGTGATCATCCCGCCGATCACCCCTGTACCGATCGCCTGCTGGCTCGCCGAACTGGCGCCGGTGGCGATTGCCAACGGCACCACGCCGAGGATGAACGCCAGCGAGGTCATGATGATCGGTCGCAACCTCAACCGCGCGGCCTTCAGGGTCGCATCGACCAGGTCTTCGCCCTGGTCGTACAAGTCCTTGGCGAACTCGATGATCAGGATCGCGTTTTTCGCCGACAGGCCGATGATGGTGATCAGGCCGACCTTGAAGAACACATCGTTGGGCATGCCGCGCAAGGTCACGGCCAGTACCGCGCCGAGCACGCCCAGCGGTACTACCAGCAGCACCGAGGTCGGGATCGACCAGCTTTCATACAGCGCCGCCAGGCACAGGAACACGATCAGCAGCGACAGGCCCAGCAGGATCGGTGCCTGGGCGCCGGACAAGCGTTCCTGCAACGACAGCCCGGTCCATTCCTGGCCCAGACCGGCCGGCAACTGGCTGACCAGGCGCTGGATTTCGTCCATGGCCTCGCCGGTGCTATGCCCCGGTGCCGCTTCGCCGGAAATGGCAATCGCCGGGTAGCCGTTATAACGGGTCAACTGCGCCGGGCCCTGGGTCCATTTGGCCTGCACGAACGACGACAGCGGCACCATCTTCCCGGCATTGTTGCGTACGTGAATCTTCATCAGGTCTTCGACCTGGCTGCGCCGGTCACCTTCGGCCTGCACCACCACGCGCTGCATGCGCCCCTGGTTGGGGAAGTCGTTGACGTAGGCCGAACCGATGGCCGAAGCCAGTACATTGCCGACATCGGCAAATGAGACGCCCAGCGCGTTGGCCTGCTTACGGTCCACTTCCAGCTGTACTTGCGGGGCCTCGGCCAGGGCACTTTCGCGCACATTGGCCAGGATCGGGCTTTTTCCGGCGGCGTCGAGCAACTCGGTACGTGCAGCCATCAACGCCGCATGGCCGACACCGCCGCGGTCCTGCAAGCGGAACTCGAAACCGCTGGAGGTGCCCAGGCCATCCACCGGCGGCGGCAGGATCGCATAGGCAATCGCATCCTTGAGCTCGCTGAAGGCCATATTGGCGCGGTCGGCAATCGACGACGCGGAGTCATCGCTGCCGCGCTCCGACCAGTCCTTGAGCGTGGTAAACGCCAGCGCTGCGTTCTGTCCGGAACCGGAGAAACTGAAGCCCATGATCATGGTCGTGTCCCCCACCCCCGGTTCGCCCGCGTTGTGCGCCTCGATCTGCTCGGCGACCTGCACCGTGCGGTTCTTGCTCGCGCCCGGTGGCAGTTGGATATCGGTGATGGTGTAACCCTGGTCTTCCACCGGCAGGAACGAGGAGGGCAGGCGACTGAACAACAGCCCCAGGCCCACCAGCAGCACCAGGTAGATCAGCAGGAAGCGGCCACTGCGTTTGAGCGCGTAGGCGACCCAGCCTTCGTAACGGTCGGTGAGTTGCTCGAAGCGTTTATTGAACCAGCCGAAGAACCCGCCCTTGGCATGATGCTCGCCTTTGGCGATCGGC
The DNA here is from genome assembly GCF_046605395.1 of Pseudomonas sp. MPB23. Taxonomy (NCBI): domain Bacteria; kingdom Pseudomonadati; phylum Pseudomonadota; class Gammaproteobacteria; order Pseudomonadales; family Pseudomonadaceae; genus Pseudomonas; species Pseudomonas sp. MPB23. The sequence goes on from NZ_CP176771.1 coordinate 3,747,297, forward strand.
TTGAGCAGGGTGGCGCACAGGGCCGGGGTCAAGGTCAGGGCCAGGAACGCCGAGAACAGAATCGAGGTGGCCATCGACAATGAGAACTGCTGGTAGATCACCCCCACCGAGCCGGCCATGAACGCCATCGGCAGAAACACTGCCACCAGCACCAGGGTGATACCGACGATGGCACCGGTGATCTGGCCCATGGCCTTGCGCGTCGCTTCCTTGGGCGACAGGCCTTCGGTGACCATGATGCGCTCGACGTTCTCCACCACCACAATCGCGTCGTCCACCAGGATGCCGATGGCCAGCACCATGCCGAACATGGTCAGCACGTTGATCGAGAACCCCAGCAACAGCAGGGTGGCAAAGGTGCCCATCAGCGCGATCGGCACCACCAGGGTCGGGATCAGCGTATAGCGCACGTTCTGCAGGAACAGGAACATCACCGCAAACACCAGCGCCATGGCTTCGAGCAAGGTGTAGACCACCTTGGTGATCGAGACCTTGACGAACGGCGACGTGTCATAGGGGATCTTGTATTCCACATTGGCCGGGAAGTAGCGCGACAACTCATCCATCTTCGCCCGTACCAGGGTCGCGGTGTTCAGCGCATTGGCGCCGGGCGACAATTGCACGCTGACGGCGGTGGATGGCTTGCCGTTCAGACGCGTGGAGAATTGGTATTCCTGGCTGCCGATTTCCACCCGCGCCACATCGCCGATGCGCACGGTGGAGCCGTCCGGGTTGGCCTTGAGCACAATGTCGGCGAACTCCGCCGGTGTCGACAACTGGCCCTTGACCAGGATCGCGGCGGTGATTTCCTGGGTCTGGGGCCCCGGCAGATCACCGATGCTGCCGGCCGAGACCTGGGCGTTCTGCGCGCTGATCGCGGCGTTCACATCGGCCGGTGTGAGGTTGAAACCGATCAGCTTCTGCGGATCGATCCAGATGCGCATGGCGCGTTCGGCCCCATACAGCTGGGCCTTGCCGACGCCGTCCAGGCGCTTGAGTTCGTTCATCACGTTGCGCGCCAGGTAATCGCTGAGCGCCACATCGTCGAGCTTGCCGTCGCTGGAGGTCAGGGTCACCAGCAGCAGGAAACCGGCGGAGACTTTCTCCACCTGCAAGCCTTGCTGGGTCACGGCCTGGGGCAAGCGCGGCTCCACCGCCTTGAGCCGGTTTTGCACATCGACCTGGGCCATTTCCGGGTTGGTGCCGGGCTGGAACGTCGCGGTAATCGTCGCCGAGCCCAGGCTGCTCTGGGATTCGAAATACAGCAGGTGATCGGCGCCGTTGAGCTCCTGTTCGATCAGGCTGACCACGCTCTCGTCGAGGGTCTGGGCCGAAGCGCCGGGGTACACCGCGTAGATCTCCACTTTCGGCGGCGCGACGTTGGGGTACTGGGCCACTGGCAATTGCGGGATCGCCAGCAGGCCGGCGAGCAGGATAAACAGGGCGACCACCCAGGCGAAGATCGGGCGGTCAATAAAGAACTGCGGCATGGCGGGTTATTCCTTTACGAGCGGGCCGGAGGCTGGGCTGTCGTCCACTTCCACTTGTTCACCGGGACGTGCGTGTTGCAGGCCCTCGACGACGATGCGATCGCCGGCCTTGAGGCCGCTGCTGACCACCCAGCGATCACCGATCACCGCGCCCAGCTCCACCGGTTGCAGGTTCACGGTCTGTGTGGCATCCAGGCGCAACACCATGGGGACACCGGCGCTGTCACGGGTGATGGCGCGTTGCGGCACGCTGATGCCTTGGCGGTCGACCGCTTGCTCCACGCGCACCCGCACAAAGCTGCCGGGCAGCAGGTCGAGGTCCGGGTTGGGGAATTCGCTGCGCAGGATGATCTGCCCGGTGCCGGGGTCGACGCTGATCTCGGCGAACAGCAATTTGCCCGGCAGCGGGTAGAGGCTGCCGTCGTCCTGGATCAGCGTGGCCTTGGCCTGGTCCTGGCCGACTTGCTTCAAGCTGCCGGCGCGGAAGGCACGGCGCAGATCGTTCAGCTCGCGGGTGGACTGGGTGAGGTCGGCGTGGATCGGGTCCAGTTGCTGGATGATCGCCAGGGGCGTGGCCTCGTTCTGGCCCACCAGCGCGCCTTCGGTCACCAACGCGCGGCCGATGCGCCCGGCGATCGGCGCGGTCACGGTGGCGTAGCCCAGGTTCAACCTGGCGCGCTCGACGGCGGCCTTGTTGGCGGCGACTTCGGCGTTGGTCTGGCGCAGGGCTGCGCGGGCATTGTCGTAGTCCTGGCCGCTGATGGCGTTGCCTTCCACCAATTGGCTGTAGCGCTGTTCTTGCAGGCGAGCCTGGAAGGCATTGGCCTCGGCCTTGCTCAGGTTGGCCTGGGCGCTGTCGAGGTCAGCCTTGAAGGGGGCGGGGTCGATGCGAAACAGTACGTCGCCCTGTTTCACGTCATGGCCTTCCTTGAAGACGCGCTGCATCACCACCCCGGCGACCCGTGCGCGCACTTCGGCGATACGCGGCGCGGCGATGCGTCCGCTCAGCTCACTGCTGATCGACAGGGGCTTGGCTTCCAGGGTTTCGATGCGCACTTTGGCCGGGGGCATGGTCGGCGCCTCGGTGGCCGATTTGTCACACGCACTCAGGGCCAGCGTCAGGGCCAGCAGACAAAACGGCGCAAACAGATTCTTCGACATGCTCTTATCCCAATAATGACTGGCGCATCCTAAGGTCACCTGCGTCGCGGTGCTGTAAAGCTGTGTAGAGCGTCTGTGAAGAAATGTAAGGTGCGGCCCGCGTCGGGCTGCGGGCGTATATCCTTGCACGCTCCTGCAAAACCGCATTATTCGGAAACATCATGCCCAACATCCTTCTGGTGGAAGACGACGCCGCCCTTTCCGAGCTGATTGCCAGCTACCTGGAACGCAACGGCTACCACGTCAGCGTGCTCAGCCGCGGTGACCTCGTCCGCGAGCGTGCGCGCCGCAATCCGCCGGACCTGGTGATCCTCGACCTGATGCTGCCGGGCCTCGACGGCCTGCAAGTGTGCCGCCTGCTGCGCGCCGACTCGGCGGGGCTGCCGATCCTGATGCTTACCGCCCGCGACGACAGCCACGACCAGGTGCTGGGCCTGGAAATGGGCGCCGACGACTACGTCACCAAACCCTGCGAGCCCCGTGTGCTGCTGGCGCGGGTGCGCACGCTGTTGCGCCGCAGCAGTTTGTCCGAGCCCCAGGTGGCCAACGACCGGATACTCATGGGCAACCTGTGCATCGACCTGTCGGAACGCGCCGTGACCTGGCGCGGGCAGGCGGTGGAGTTGTCCAGCGGCGAATACAACCTGCTGGTGGTGCTCGCCCGCCATGCCGGCGAGGTGCTCAGCCGCGACCAGATCCTGCAACGCCTGCGCGGTATCGAGTTCAACGGCACCGACCGTTCGGTGGACGTGGCTATCTCCAAGCTGCGCCGCAAGTTCGACGACCACGCCGGTGAGGCGCGCAAGATCAAGACGGTGTGGGGCAAGGGCTATCTGTTCAGCCGTTCCGAGTGGGAGTGCTGAGCCATGTTTCGTGTGCTGCTGCGCCTCTACCTGATCACCATCGTGACTTACAGCGCGGCGATCTTTCTGATTCCCAAACTGGTGATCCAACTGTTCGAGCACCGCTACCTGGACTACAACGTCGAGCAGTCCCGCGGCATGCAGACGTTGATCGTCAAGCAATACCTACGGGCGCCGGTGGAGCGCTGGTCGAAGGTGACCGAGCAACTGGGACGCGACTTTGCGCCGCTGAAAGTGCAATTGCTGCTGCGCCAGGACGCCAGTTACACCCCCGAAGAGGCGGCGCTGCTGGAGCAGGGCAAACCGGTGATTCACCTGGGGGAGTGGGGCTGGATGGAGCAGATCAGCTCGCCGATCAACGCACAGTTTGTGGTCAAGTTGACCATTCCGCCGGATCCGCTGGACATGAACCTGCTGTACTGGTCGATGAACGTGCTGATCGGTGCTGCGCTGCTGGCGTGTCTTCTGGTGTGGTTGCGTCCGCATTGGCGTGACCTGGAGCGTCTGAAGACCACCGCCGTGCAACTGGGCAAGGGCAACCTGGGCGCGCGTACGCAGATTCCCCCCAGCTCCAACATCGGCAGCCTGGCCTCGGTGTTCGACACCATGGCCGACGATATCGAACACCTGCTCAACCAGCAGCGCGACCTGCTCAACGCGGTGTCCCACGAACTGCGCACGCCGCTCACGCGCCTGGATTTCGGCCTGGCCCTGGCCCTCTCGGAAGACCTGCCGGCCGCCAGCCGCGAACGCTTGCAAAGCCTGGTGGCGCATATTCGCGAGCTGGATGAACTGGTGCTCGAATTGCTCTCCTACAGCCGCCTGCAAAACCCGGCGCAACTGCCGGAGCGGGTTGAAGTGGTGCTCGATGAATTTATCGACAGCGTACTGGGCAGCGTGGACGACGAACTGGAAAACCCCGAGATCGTGATCGATGTGGCACTCGACTGCGCCGTGGAGCGTTTCAGCCTCGACCCGCGCCTCACCGCCCGCGCATTGCAGAACCTGCTGCGCAACGCCACGCGCTACTGCGACAAGCGCATTCAGGTGGGGGTCAAGGTCTGCGCCAAAGGCTGTGAAATCTGGGTGGACGACGATGGCATCGGCATTCCGCCGGACCAGCGCGAACGTATTTTCGAACCGTTCTACCGTCTCGATCGCAGCCGCGACCGTTCCACCGGCGGCTTCGGCCTCGGTCTGGCCATCAGTCGGCGCGCCCTGGAAGCCCAAGGCGGCACTTTGACCGCCTTGGCCTCACCGTTGGGCGGTGCGCGGTTTCGACTGTGGTTGCCCACTAGAGCCCCTTGACCGTACGGCCAGCAGGCAGGCTTCGTCATCAAACATGAACGCCCTGCCACTGAAATCATGACTCCCGTGCCCCATTTAGGATGGGTGTCAGAGGTCTTGTGGCTTGACCCAGCGCTCTTCTCGGGCGGCCACGCGGATCGCCGTCGCCAGCCGCTCCACTTCCCACGCCGCGTCAAAGTCGCTGCCGTCCGCGCCCTGGCCGGCCACGGCCATGATCAATTCCTGCACTTCCAGGGTCTTCAACTCGTTGTAACCCAACTGGTGCCCCGCAGCGGGGCTGAACGCCGCGTAGCCGGGCAGGGCGGGGCCCGCCAGCAGGCGCTGGAAGCCGTCCTGGCCTGCGCGGCACAGGCGCAGTTCGTTCAAGCGTTCCTGATCGAACGCCAAGGTGCCCAGGGTGCCGCTGATCTCGAAGCTCAGGTGGTTCTTGTAACCGTGCTTGAGCCAACTACTGCTCACCGTGCCGCGCGCGCCGTTGGCGAAACGCAGCAGGGCGTGTACCTGATCATCCACGGCAATGGACTTGAGTGTGTCGCCGCCTTTGACGGCGGGGCGCTGCGCATGCACGGTCTGCGTATCGGCGCACACGCTGACCACATCGCCCATCAGGTAACGCGCCATCGACAGCAAATGGCTGCCCAGATCCGCCAGGGCGCCGCCGGCATGTTCCACTTCACAGCGCCACGACCAGGGTGAAGCCGGGTCGGCCATAAAGTCTTCGCTGAACTCACCCTGGAAACTGATGATTTCGCCCAATTCGCCGTTGGCGATGATCTGCTTTGCCCACCCGATCATCGGGTTGTGCTGGTAGTTATAGCCGACCCGCGTCACCACGCCCGCCGCACTCGCGGCGCGGCGCATCGCGTCGGCCTGCGGCAGGCTGACCGCCAGGGGCTTTTCGCAATACACCGCCTTGCCCGCCGCGATCGCCGCCATGGCCATGGGGTAGTGCAAGTGGTTCGGCGTGGTGATCGCCACGACATCGACCGTAGGGTCGTTGACCAGCGCCTGCCAGTCGCCATGGGCCTGGGCGAACCCCCAGGCGTTGGCGCAGTGCCTGGCGCGTTCGGTGTCGGCATCGGCCAGTGCGGCCAGCTTGAGGGTGACGGGCAGTTCGAATACCGCGCGGGCATGGTTGAACGCCAAGGCATGGGCGCGGCCCATGAAGCCTGTGCCGATCAAGCCGATTCCGAGTTCACGCATCGCCGTGGTCCTTTGGATTATTGTTTTCAGGAAGGCTATTAATGGAATAAAAATTCCCATAACTCAATAGATGGAATAAAAATTCATTAGGGTCTGCGCAATCAGCCTGGCGAATACAGCTATATTCAGCCCATAGCCAAAAGCCGCCAGTTAACAAAAGATAACGTAGCGCCGATTGTCAGACGATTCCAAAGCCCGATAGGATGGCCCCTGCTTCCTCCAGGCGCTCTAGATTGCAGGTTTCAGAGCCCGGGCAGGTAAGACGACCTAACAATAATAAATGGGGAGAAAGGTCTATGAGTGAGCCTGTCATGGGTTGGGTTGTTTGCCGCCCACGCGCCGCACGCAGGGTTGCGTTGCTGGCCGCAGCGCTCTCGCTGTTGGCAGGTGTCGCGTTGCCGACTCCCGTGCTGGCAGCCAGCGATACCGCCGCACCGCCGGTGTTTGCAATTGAGTCCCCCAAGGCCGCCAAAGGCCTGATGATCGACGTGGTCCACGCCGGCTCGCGCCTGGTGGCGGTCGGTGATCGCGGGCACATCCTCTATTCCGATGACCAGGGCAGCACCTGGACCCAAGCCAAAGTCCCCACCCGCCAGTTGCTCACGGCGGTGTTCTTCGTCGATGACAAACACGGCTGGGCCGTGGGCCACGATGCGCAAATCCTCGCCAGCACCGATGGCGGCGCGACCTGGACCCAGCAATACCAGGACCTCAAGCGCGAAGCGCCGTTGCTCGACCTGTGGTTCAACGACGCCAACCACGGCCTGGCCGTCGGCGCCTATGGTGCGTTGATCGAAACCACCGACGGCGGCACTACCTGGGAAGACGTCAGCGACCGCCTCGACAACGAAGACCAGTTCCACCTCAACGCCATCGCCCACATCAAGGACGCCGGCCTGTTTATCGTCGGCGAGCAGGGCAGCATGTTCCGCTCCAGCGACGACGGCCAGACCTGGGAAAAACTCGAAGGCCCCTACGAGGGTTCGCTGTTCGGTGTCATCAGCACCGCCCAACCGCAGACCCTGCTGGCCTATGGCTTGCGCGGCAATCTTTACCGCTCCACGGATTTCGGCAGCACCTGGGAGCAGGTCGAACTGAAGGCCGCCCGTGGCGCCCTGGAGTTCGGCCTGTCGGGCGCGACCTTGCTCGAAGACGGTTCGCTGGTGGTGGTCGGCAACGGCGGCAGCGTGGTGGTCAGCCATGACGACGGCCAGAGCTTCAGCGTGTTCAATCGCCCGGACCGCATTTCACTCTCGGCGGTGACGGCGGCGGGCAATGGCAACTTGATTCTGGTCGGGCAGGGTGGTGTTCGTGTTGCTACGCCAACCGGCGCCGAACCCACAAAACAATAAGAAGGCGGGGAAAGAATGAGCAGTCATCACAACGATAAAGCGACCTTTCTTGAGCGCCTGATCTTCAACAACCGCCCGGCAGTGATCGTCATCTGCCTGCTGGTGAGTATTTTCCTGTTCTGGCAGGCGACGTTGATTCGCCCGTCCACCAGCTTCGAAAAAATGATCCCGCTCAAGCACCCCTTCATCGAAAAGATGCTGGAGCACCGCAACGATCTGGCCAACCTGGGCAACACCGTGCGCATCTCGGTGGAGGCCAGGGACGGTGACATCTTCACCAAGGAATACATGGAGACCCTGCGCCAGATCAACGACGAGGTGTTCTACATCTCTGGCGTCGATCGCTCGGGCCTCAAGTCGCTGTGGAGCCCCAGCGTGCGCTGGACTGAAGTCACCGAAGAAGGCTTTGCCGGCGGTGAAGTGATCCCCCAGAGCTATAACGGCTCGCCGCAAAGCCTCGATCAACTGCGCAACAACGTGCTCAAGTCCGGCCAGGTCGGGCGCCTGGTGTCCAACGACTTCAAGTCGAGCATCGTCGACATCCCGCTGCTGGAGTCCTACCCGGACCCGCAGGACCAGGGCAAGTTGCTGGCCCTGGACTACCGCAAGTTCTCCCATGAACTGGAAGACAAGATCCGCGACAAGTTCGAGGCGCAGAACCCCAACGTCAAGATCCACATCGTCGGTTTCGCTAAGAAGGTCGGCGACCTGATCGACGGCCTGGTGATGGTCGTGCTGTTCTTCGGCATTGCCTTCGTCATCACCCTGGTGCTGTTGCTGTGGTTCACCAACTGCCTGCGCAGCACCGTCGCAGTGTTGAGCACGACACTGGTGGCGGTGGTCTGGCAACTGGGCCTGATGCACTTCTTCGGCTTCGGGCTGGATCCGTATTCGATGCTGGTGCCGTTCCTGATCTTCGCCATCGGGATTTCCCACGGCGTGCAGAAGATCAACGGTATCGCCCTGCAATCGAGCGACGCGGACAACGCGTTGACCGCCGCCCGGCGGACTTTCCGGCAACTGTTCCTGCCGGGGATGATCGCGATCCTGGCGGATGCGGTGGGGTTCATCACGCTGCTGATCATCGACATCGGTGTGATCCGCGAACTGGCCATCGGCGCCTCCATCGGCGTGGCGGTGATCGTGTTCACCAACCTGATCCTGCTGCCGGTGGCGATTTCCTATGCCGGCATCAGCAAGCGCGCCATCGCCAGGAGCAAGAAGGACGCGCACCGCGAGCATCCGTTCTGGCGCCTGCTGTCCAAATTCGCCAGCCCCAAAGTGGCGCCGGTGTCGGTCCTGCTCGCGTTGGTCGCCTTTGGTGGCGGCCTCTGGTACAGCCAGAACCTGAAGATCGGCGACCTCGATCAAGGCGCGCCGGAACTGCGTCCGGACTCGCGTTACAACAAGGACAACAACTTCATCATCAGCAACTACTCCACCAGCTCCGACGTGCTGGTGGTGATGGTCAAGACCAAGGCCGAAGGCTGCTCGCGCTACGAGGCCATGGCGCCCATCGACCAGTTGATGTGGAAGATGCAGAACACCGAGGGCGTGCAGTCGGCGATCTCGCTAGTGACTGTGTCCAAGCAGATGATCAAGGGCATGAACGAGGGCAACCTGAAATGGGAAACCCTGTCGCGTAACCCGGATGTGCTGAACAACTCCATCGCCCGCGCCGATGGCCTGTACAACAACAATTGTTCCCTGGCGCCGGTGCTGGTGTTCCTCAACGATCACAAGGCCGAAACCCTCGACCGCGCCGTGCATGCGGTGCAGGAGTTCGCCAAGGAAAACAACAAGGACGGCCTGGAGTTCATCCTCGCCGCCGGTAACGCCGGGATCGAAGCGGCCACCAACGAGGTGATCAAGGAGTCGGAACTGACCATCCTGATCCTGGTGTACCTGTGCGTGGCGACCATGTGCATGATCACCTTCCGCTCCTGGGCGGCGACCCTGTGCATCGTGCTGCCGCTGGTGCTGACCTCGGTGCTGGGCAACGCGCTGATGGCGTTCATGGGCATCGGCGTCAAGGTCGCGACTTTGCCGGTGGTGGCCCTGGGCGTGGGGATCGGCGTGGACTACGGCATCTACATCTACAGCCGCCTGGAAAGCTTCCTGCGTGCGGGCCTGCCGTTGCAGGAAGCCTATTACCAGACGCTCAAGTCCACCGGTAAGGCCGTGCTGTTCACCGGTTTGTGCCTGGCTATCGGCGTGTGCACCTGGATCTTTTCGGCCATCAAGTTCCAGGCCGACATGGGCCTGATGCTGACCTTCATGCTGCTGTGGAACATGTTCGGTGCGCTGTGGCTGCTGCCGGCACTGGCGCGCTTCCTGATCAAACCGGAGAAGCTGGCAGGACAGAAGGGCAACTCGCTGTTTGCCCACTGAGCCCCGCCAGGCCCCTGGCGACTACGGCGCCAGGGGCAGGAACAGGCGCTCGGCCAACGGTTTGCCGATCAGCCCGCGGTGCACATTCACCACCGCCTGGGTCCCTTGGGCGCTGGCGAGCAAGGTGTAGTAACTGACCTGGCGCTGCTCACGGGTCTTGAGGTGGGCAGCGCTGTAGTCGGCCTTCGGCGTGTCGACGGCCGGGTAGTGAAAATGCGCATACCACAGGGGCTGTCCGTTGGGATCGGTGATCGCATATTCCTGGATGAAATCCCGCCGCTCGCCGCTTAACGGCAGGCGTTCTCCCCATCGCGCCACATAGACCTGTTTCTGCGCCGCCAGGTAATCGAGGTTGCCGTGGGTCGGCGGCAATTCCAGGCACAACGCGATGCGCAACTCGGTCCCCAGCCCGATCAACTGCTGCGCCGCCGCCAGCATCTGCGTGACCAGCGCCTGGTCGGCCACTGAGCGTGTCGCCGGGGGCAGCGCCTGGATGGCCTGGTCCAGTTCGGTGGCCAGCTTGGTGTAGCGGGTCGCCTCGAAGTGCAGGATCTCCTCGACTTCCTGGGGGTGACGCGAGACCTTTTTATAAGCCGTGCCCCGTTGCAGGTGCGCGTCCAGCATGGCCACCAGTTTGCGTGCTTCGCCCTTGATCAGACTGAGGGCCCGGGTCGGCCTGGGCGATTGGGGCGGGCGCTGCTCGCGGTACTCGACCCACTCATCGCCATTGTGCGAGTACATGTCCAGCACCTGGTTGCTGACCTCGTCCCGCACCTCTACCACCTCGACGTTGCCGATGGGTTTGAGTTCGCCGATCAAGGTGCCTTGGCGGGCGGTCCGAATGATTTTCTTCACCGGTTTGCCCGGCATGACCGGTTTGCGCCGGGCCGGGCGCTTGGCTGGCACGGCCACCGGCTTGAGCTCGCCGGCGAATTGGCGCGCGGCCTCTTGGTAAAGGCTTTCGACCAGTTGGAACAACTGATTGAAGTACGCGCTTTCCAGCTCGTCGCTATTGAGGATGCCAACGCCCTGCAAGGCGTCCAGCACGCTGCCGTAGCGCTCCACCAGGCTCTGCAGGATTGTCACTCGCTCTTGTGCGGACAGCTCCAGGGCGTTGAGTTCACTGTGGGTGCGCACTTGGGCATGTAACGGCGCCAGCACGTCGTCCAGGGTCTCGAACAAAGTGTGTTCAAGCTGTTTGATCACCACCAGTTTCAGGCTGCGAATCTGCAAGTCCTTGACCGCCAGGGCGCTGATTTCCTTGGGGCGATCCAGGGTCAGCCGTGCATACCCTTCAGCGCCCGGCGGTCCGAGGTTGAACAGCTCATCGCGGTAGCGATCGCGCACGTCGAGCCAGTGGATCGAGCGCTCGTTGATCGCCAGCGACTGTTTGACGAACTGTTTATAGCTGGCCGGCGCGCCGGCCACCGCCAGGTACAACTGCGGGCTTCTGACCATGAACTGCGGATGCGCTGTGTACAGGGCCATTCTGTCGTGCTCGGAGACCACCACGTGTTTGCGTGCGTTATTGACCAGGTTTTCCAGCAAGGCCGCGACGGTGGCGGTTGACAGCGGAATGCCCAGTGCCTGGCGTTCTTTTTGGGCGTCAAGGATGCGTTGGTAATCGGTGGTCTGGTCGCGCAGCGCCGTGTCAAAGCGCTCGCGGGCGCTCTGGCGTTGGGCGGCTCTGAACCGCGGGTCCTGGCCGGCGCGCTCCATGACCGAATGGGCGATATCCACCGTGCGTTGCTGGGCGACTTGCCCGGTGACGAAGCGCTCATAGTCCGCGCGTAACTGATCGACCCGTTGCGCCCGCTGCAGGCGGGCCGCCTGGATGCGCTTGGGCGGCATACCGCCGCGCAGGCGCAAGCGCGTATCCACCGACCAGTTGCCCTGTTCGTCGACGCGCAGGGGCGGGCCCTGGCGTTGCGGGTTACGGGGGTCGACCACGCGGACCCCGGCGTCGGCATCCAGGCTCACCCGGAACCAATCGCCCGCGACCTGTGCGTGCCAGCGTTGCCCGTCGCGGTACAGCCCCTTGTGCGGCCCTTCCCGGACTGCTGCGGGCAAAGTGGCCGGGCGCTGCTCCTTGAAACTGGCCAGGCGCGTACGTTGCTCGGGCGTCAGTCGCTGGCGTGCCTGGGCATAGCTGAAATCCAGCACGGTCTGGTCGGGTTGGGGCAGCACACCGGGCAGGTACACCACGCCTTCGCGGATTTGCGTTTGCGCGGGTGCGGGCCATTGTTCGGCGATCCGCGCAGGCAGGGGCAGGGCGGGGAAGTCGCGCCGGGCGCCCCTGGGCGCGGTGGTCGATGGTATGCCTTCGAGCAGAATCTGCCCCAGGTTCAGCAGCAGGTCCACCGTCGCCAGCTCCCGGACCTTGGGATCGTCGGCTTGCAGCGCCTGGATATCCATCGAGAAACCCGCGATCAGGCTCAACAGCCAGCCGGTGAGCATGGCCGGCCCCCGCAGGAACGGATACAACAGGCTGCCGAACAGCAAGCCGCCGCCTTCGAGCAGCAGTTGCCAGCGGCTTTCGCTGTTGGAGATCGACTCGCGGTCGGCCTGGCTGATCATGGTGTTGGCGTTTTCGGTGTACAGGTACTGCAACAACCGTCCGGTGATCAGGTACTGATGCAGTTCGTCGTGGGTGCCATCGGCGCCCAGTTGCGCCGGTTCGGGGGTGCGGATCACCGCGAACTCGTCACCCAGCCCGAAGCGCACGTAGTGGGGTTCGCGAAAGCCGCCGTGATCGTAGATCGGCCGGGCGGCGTCGCTCAGCCACAGCAGCACGCTCGATTGCAGCTCGCCCGGTGTGGCAATCGCCTCGAACAGCGCGGCGCGGCTGGCGAACTGCTGAAGCGGCTCGGCGTACAACGGTCGGTAGAGCAGATGCGGGCCGAGCGCCGTGTCCTCGGCTTCGATGAGGTACATATTGGTCACCGGATCGGGCTTGGCACCGGTTGAACGCACCAGGCTCAGGTGGCGAATCACGATGCGCTGGCCGTCCACCTGTTGGTCGGCCACCTCCGGCTGCATCAGGGCCTCGACCCGGCGCGCCCCGGCCAGGGTCAACCCATGGCGTTGTTGCAGGCTCAGTTCGAGGGCCAGCAGCGGCAATTGCAGGCACTGCTGATCGGCAAACAGGCTTTCCCGTTCGCGTGCCGCGGGTGTGTCGCCGAGCAGTTGGGTTTGCAGCATGTTCGGATAGCGCTGGCCGATGTTGACCCGTTCGATCAGCCCGCCGGTGCCGATGATGGCCTGCGGGGTGAGCCCGTCGGGCAGTGGCAGGCCCTGGCGATGGCGAATGCTCAGCTCGCCATGGGGGCGTCCGGCCAGGTTGCCGATGGCCAGATCGGTCAGGCTCATGCGCTCATGTTTGATGATGCCGGCCGTGCCGGGGTAGCCGGCGACGACGGCGAAGATCAGTTCGATATCGTCCGGGTCGGGCGCGCCCGCGACGGCATCCTCTTGCAACTCCCGATGCAGGGCGTCGCGCGCGAAGGTGCGGATATCCGGGATGTCACTGAGAAAGGTGCGGCCCCCGCTGCGCAGTTTCGCACTGGCCAGGCCCAGGCTCAGGCGCCGGTAGTGGGCTTGCGCGGCGCTGTCGGCCTGTTGCAACCAGGCCGGCAGCTTGGCGCGCAGGGGCTCGAGGGCCGCCGGTGCAAGCAGCGCGGATGGCGACAGCTCATGGCTGGGGTCGGCGAGGGTCAGGTACTCGGTTTGCAGGGCGTCGAATCCGCGCGTGGCGGGTAGGCGCAGGGCGCCCAAGCGTTCCTGTTGCCGATTGATCAGCAGCGACGCTTGATGGTCGAACACGTTGCCTTGGGGCTCATAGCGTCGGACGAGGATCGCGTCGCAGCGATAGCGGGCGGCCAGGCGCTGCCCCCAGGCTTGCAGCAGGTCGTCCATGGAGTCGAACACTTCGATGGCCCCCGCCGGCGTGCACAGCAGCGCGGGGGTGACACCGTTGCCGGTCTGGGTGAGCACCAGTTCCGGCCCCAGCAGCGTGACTTGACGAGCGTCGTGGGTCAGCAGGGTTTCCAGGCAATAGGCAAACACCGCGCGTTGGTCATGGCGGGCGATCCGTTGTTCACGGTCGGGAGTGGTGACGAGCTGGTCCACGGTCTGCCGCGCCTGCGCCGTCAACCCGACCTGGCGGATGGCCGCGATCCGCAGCCTGTCCAGCAGTGCATCCGCCAGCCGACGACAGCGGCCGGCGTCGGCATTCCAATACTCGATCAAGGCGTTCTGCAGGGCGGTGGGCAGTGTCTGCGGCAGCTCCTTGATCAGCGCTTCAATGACACTCATGTCCAGCCGGCTGCGGGTGGCATCGGGATATTTGAGGCGTGTCGGCGGGCGTTCGGACACGTAATAATCGAGGCCCTCGACCTCGCTGAAATCCAATGGCGCCGTGCCGCCCAAGTAGTCCTGGACCACGCTCATCAGCGGCCGGAACGTCCATTGCCTGGCGCTCGGAATCGCCAGTTGCAGCGTGGACAGGTCGATGACCAGGGCGGGATAGCGCTCGGACAACGCGTCGCCGAGCAATTGCCGGATCACCGTCTGCAACGCTGGGGGGTGGGTAAAAGGGTCGGGAATGGGGGTTGGCATACACATCCTTGGTTGATTGAACTGTCGCGCCGAGGATGCCAAGTCAGGGCGGGGGGGATGGGGTAATGGGCTACCGTCGGGCGACACAAGACGAGAAAGCGCGGGTGGATTGGCCTATCATCAGCGTCTTTCCCTCTGATGACCGATCCCGATGACTGCTGCCAACCTGCCGACTGAACTTGCCTCCAGCGACATGCTCGAAATTGACGGCCTGTACGCCTTCGATTTCACCCTCGACGATCAAAAGCTGCTGATCGTGTGCATGGATGGCCGTGCTGAAAAACGCTGGTCGTTCAGTGCGGCGCAACTGCAGGCCGCGACCTTTGATGACGCCTTGCAAAGCTGGACCCTCACCGGTGATACGGGCGAACACCGCCTGGTGTGCATGACGGCGGTCACCGGCAACAATAACGACGAGGATGACGAGCATGATGATGCGTAAATTCTGGCCCCTGCTGATGGCCGGCAGCGTTGGCGCGATGTCGGTGCAGGCCGCACCGGCCGACACCTATGAACTGCTGGTGGGCAGCTACACCGCCGGCAGCAGCGAAGGGATCTACCGCCTGCAATTCGACAGCCGCACCGGCCGGTTCCAGGGCCCGCCGGTGCTGGCGGCGAAAGCGGCCAACCCGTCGTGGCTGACGGTCTCCAAGGACCAGACCCATCTGTTCGTGGTCAATGAAAACGGCCCGGGCCAGCAAGACCCGGTCGGCCGCGTGAGCAGCTACCGCATCGACCCGAAGCATCATCAACTGACCCTGATCAACCAGGTGCAGAGCCTGGGCAGTGAGCCGACCCATTCCAGCCTCGCCGCCGATGGGCGCTACCTGTTTGTCGCCAACTATTCGGTGCTGGAAGATCCGGGCGGCAGCCTCGCGGTGCTGCCGGTGGACGCCGAAGGCAAGCTGTCGGCGCCGGTGCAGTTGAGCGGGCACCCGGCCAGCCGGGTCAACCCCGAGCGCCAGGCCTCCAACCACGTGCACTCAGTGGTGTCGTCGCCGGATGGCAAATACGTGTTCGTTCAGGACCTGGGCGCGGACAAGGTGTTTGCCTACCGCTACGACCCCAAGGCCAACCCCGAACTGCCACTGACCCCGGCCGATCCCGCCTCCGTGCAGTTGCCACCGGGCAGCGGCCCGCGTCATCTGCTGTTCAGTGCCGACGGCAAGCACGCCTGGCTGACCACCGAGATGAGCGCCCAGGTCGCAGTGTTCGATTACCGCGACGGCAAGTTGATGCAGACCCAACTGGTGGACTATGCCGCCGGGCAACCGGTGACGGATAAAGCCGGCGCGGCGTTGCACGCCTCCAGTGATGGCAAATTCCTGTATGTGAGCAACCGTGGCACGGCCAATCAGATCGTGGTGTTCAGCATCGACCCGGCGACCGCGCACCTCAAGGAAGTCCAACGACGCTCCGTGGAAGGCGATCACCCGCGTGAATTCAGCCTCGACCCCAGCGGCAAATTCCTGCTGATCGCCAACCAGAAAAGCAACCAGATCGTGGTGGTCGAACGTGACCCCAAGACCGGCCTGCTGGGTAAAACCGTGCAGACATTGCCGATGGATGCCCCCAGCGACCTCAAGTTCCTGCTGCGTCAATAAGCCACAGGCCCCGCACGGCGGGGCCTGACCCTTTGTATTAATCGCACTGATATCAGCTACTGTTTCAAAGCATTTCTAAGGCTCAACCCTCGGGCGTAAGTTGGGTTCCAAGGCCTCCCCCGGCCACCCAACCAAACGAACACAAGGGTTACCGACATGAATTTGAATCTCTTCTCCGTCATCGCCGCTTCTGCTGTTTCCGCCACCGTGGCCCTGCCTGCCGCCGCCAGCGTGGACGTGGCCGGTAAAAACTCCAGCACCAGCGCCTACACCCAGAAATACCTGCAACAAAGCGCCAACTTCTACGCCGCCCTCGATCACAAAACCCTGTAACAAGCATTGATTGGCCGCTGCACTCAAACGCCAAACCACTGAAACGCAACCTTGCGCGTTCCAGTGGTTTGGCGTTTGTGCATCAACGGCGATAATAATTGTGTAATGTCACATTGCCATGTGCTTTAATTTGGCGCTCGAATATTGACGCCTTTCATCATGGAATTGACAGCATGGCACTTCGAATCGCTGCAGTAATCCTGTTCCTCTACTCCGCTCCGATTCTGTCGTCTGCGCAGGCGGCCGACGGTGAACCGGAGGTGGCTCGCGAGCGATTGTTGAGTTTGTTGGAAGGGTAAAGCGGGCTCGCCACAGACAACCCCGCTTACTTGACCTCCAGCGTACTCAGCCCATTGCCCTGGCGCTTGACCTGGATCTGCACCGGGATGCGTTCGTGCATTTCCTGCACATGGGAGATCACTGCCACCTTGCGGCCCTGGGCCTGCAAGCCGTCGAGGGCATCCATCGCCAATTGCAGCGATTCCGGGTCGAGGCTGCCAAAGCCTTCGTCGATAAACAGCGACTCGATCTTCAAGGTGCTCGACGCCATCGACGCCAGGCCCAGCGCCAGCGCCAGGGACACCAGGAACGTCTCGCCCCCCGACAATGAATGCACCGAGCGCAATTCGTCGCCCATTTCCGTATCGAGCACCAGCAGACCGAGCATGCTGCCGCCGCGCTTGAGGCGGTAGCGGCGTACCAGTTGGCGCAGTTGCACGTTGGCGTGGTGCACCAGCAGGTCGAGGTTGTAGGCCTGGGCGATCTTGCGGAAGGTGTCGCCGGTGGCCGAGCCGATCAGCGCATTCAGGCGTGCCCAGCGCTGCCACTCGGCATAGGCCTCGGCGATCTGCGCGTCCAGGGCGTGATTGGCCTCCTGGCGGCGCTGGTCTTCGGCCTGGCGTGCGCGCAGTTCGGCGCAGTGTTTTTCGCCGTCGGCCAAGTGCTGGTTGAGCGCGGCCAAGGTGGCGTCCAGCTGTTCGGCGTCGAGGTTGCCGTTGTGCAGGGCCTGGTGTTCGGCGAGGCGCTGCTCGCGTTCTTGCAGCCGAACCTTGGCCTGTTCGACGGTTTTTTCGCTGTGTTGCAGTTGTTGGCGCAGCGCGTTGACCTGGGCATCGTCGAAGGCCAGCAACCGGTTGAGGCCGGCATCATCCAACTCTGGATGCAGGGCGCGCCAGTCGTTGAGGCGGGCCTCGAGGCTGAGCTGTTCGGCTTGCAGCGCTTGCTGGCGCTCCTGCTGGGCCTTGAGGTCGGCGGCCAGTTGCACCAGGGCGTTGCGCGTTTCCTGCAACTGCTGGTTGGCGTCGCTCTCGCTTTGGCGTGACCGTTCGACAGCCTGCTCCAACTGCTGTTGCCAGCGTTCGGCGTTGCCATGCTCGCCCACCAATGCGGCCAGCGTTTCCTGCGCGGCCTGTTGTTGCGTGGCCAGTTCGTGGTACTGGCCTTGCAGCACCTCCAACTGTTGTTGGCGATGCTGTTGACGGTCCTGTTCCTTGTCGATGGCCTGCTGCCGTTGCTGTTGCTCGAGCTGTTCTTCGCGCTGATGATCCAACTGCTCCAAGCGTTGGCTGACGTGCTGGTCCAGCCGCAGGAAGGTGTTTGCCGGATCGTTGCGCAGGCCTTCGAGGGTTTCGCCAGGGACCAAACTGGCAAACCCATTGAGTTCTTCGTCGAGGCGTTCGCGGTCGTTGGCCAGTTCCCGTTGCTGGTCGATCAACTGCTGGCGAGCCTGCTGACTCGCGTCCTGTGCGGCTTGCAACTGCTGCTGCAACTGACCGGCATTCTTTTGCAGGTTGAGCAGGGCGCTTTGGCGTTGTTCGTCTTGGCCAATGCGCTGGTTGAGCTGGCTCAATTGCTGGGTCAACCAGGCGCTGCGCTGGGCGACGTCGTGATTGAACAGCGTGGCCGAGAGCGAATGGGCTTCAAGCTCCGACGCCGAGCTGTGCAGTTTGGCCGCGAGCTGCTCCTGCTGGCTCAGGAACTCTTTGATCTGGGCATTGACGCCGCCCAGATCGCCGCGCAACTCGATGAGTTTAGTGTTGAGGTCATCAACGGCTTTCTGCGCGGTCGCCTCTTCCTTCGCATCGTGGCGTCCCAAACTGTTCAGCAGGGCTTGCGGCTGATGGTAGGGATGCTCATGACTGCCGCAAACCGGGCAGGGCTGGTCGTCCTGAAGCTGGGCGCGCAGTTCTTCAACGCTCTCGCTGCGCGCGTGGCGCTGGCGATCGAGCAATTGCTTGGTCACCGCCAGGGCTTGCTCGGCGGCGGTCAGTTCGGTCTTGGATTTGAGCCCGATCTGAATCAGCTGTTCTCGCTGCTGTTGTACCGCGACGAGCTTTTCGCCCAGGGCTTGGCTCTGGGTGTCCAGTTGCTGATGGCTGTCCCACAGCCGCGTCAGCTCCTCAAGGCCGCGCTGCTGTTTGCGATTGTCTTGCAGCAGGCCGCCCAGCAATTGGATCTGCTCGGCGACGGCATGGGGCTCGGCGCCGGCTTCGTGGTAAAGCAGGTCGAGGGCGTCGCGTTGTTCCGTCCATTTTTCGGCGAGACGGTTGGCGCGTTGCTCCAGTTGTGGCAGTTCTTCCTGGCCTTTTTTCAGGCGGTTGCCGATCACCATCAACTGTTGCAAACGCTCGCGTTGGAAGCTCCAGCCTTCACTCAAGGGCGCCAAAAACAGCGTGCGCTCAAGCTCGGCGGCCAGGCGTTGCAGGCGTTCGTCGACGTATTTTTGCTTGTCGAGCAAGCCATTCAGGTGGGCCTGGCCGTCCGTGCAAGCGGTTTCAGCCAACTGTTTTTCCGCTTGGCGTTTGCCCAGGCTGTCGGTCAGGTGGGCGAGGGTGTTTTGCGCATCGAAGGCCTGGCGTAGCAGCGGCGCGGCGGCGGTCTGTTGTTGCTGCGCGGCAACCAGCGCGGTCTGGGCGTCGGCCTGCTGTTGTTGCAGGTGCGCCTGGCGTGTGTGCAGCTCGGCCTGTTGCTCGATATGCGCCTGAATCTGCGCGGCCAATGGCGTGAGCACGGTGTGCAGTTCGGCCTGGCGCGCGAAGGCATGACGTTGCGGTGCCAGTTGTTCCAGGCGGCTCAGGTCCTGGCGTTGCGCGGCCTGGCTGTCCCAATCGGCTTGGGCGCGCTGCAGGTCTTCGGACGCGCTGAGTTGGCGGTCCTGCCATTCGCGCAGTTCCTTGAGCCAGGTGTGCTGCAACTCCAACTGTTTGAGCTGGGCCTGCTGGGCCTTGAGCTGCTGCTGGGCCGCGTCGAATTGCTGGTCCAGTTCGGCGCGGGCTTCAGCGGCCAGGGGCACTACGCCGGTGGCCTGGTCCTGCAGGCGTTTGTGTGCGTCCCTGGCGTCTTTGGCCTTGTCGAACGCGCGACGGCCCAGTTGGGTGTAGAGCGCGGTGTCGGTGAGCTTTTCCAGCAGTTCGCTGCGCTCGTTGTCATTGGCCTTGAGGAAGGCACTGAACTCGCTTTGCGCCAGCAACACGGCACGGGTGAATTGCTCGAAATTCAGGCCCAGGGCCAGTTCCAACTGGGTCTTGTATTCGGTTTTCTGGCTGGCCAGCAGTTGGTCACTGTCCAGGTCGATCAGGCTTTGCCGGCTGTTCTGCAACTTGCCGCTGGCCTTGTCGCGGGCGCGATTGGCTTCCCACCGCGCGCGGTAGCGACGGCCGCTGACCCCGACGAAATCCACCTCGGCATAGCCTCCGCCGGTGCCGCGACGGATCAGGGTGCGCGGGTCGCCGATGGAAATATCGCTGTCGGCGTCGGGCATCTTCGCCTGGCCGGTATCGCCCAGGCGCGGCACCGCGCCAAACAACGCCAGGCACAGCGCATCGAGCAGCGTGCTTTTGCCGGCACCGGTCGGCCCGGTAATCGCAAACAAGCCAGCGCTGGCCAGGGGTTCGGCGGTGAAGTCGATCTCGAACGGGCCGGCCAGGGAGGCGAGGTTTTTCAAGCGGATGGCGAGGATCTTCATGGCTGTTCGCCCTCCTGTTGCACTTCCTGGAGCAGCACGGCGAAATCCTTCAAGGCCTGCTCATCCACTTCGCTGCCGTAGCTGTCCTGCCAGGCGCGGCTGAACAATTCCTGGGGCGTGAGTTGGTCGAGTTCGATCAGGCGCTCTTCATCCGTGGCATCACTGCCGCGCTTGCCGGCGTACTCGGCGGCGATGCGCACCAGGCGCACGGCCTTGCCTTGCAGCGCGGTTTCGATTTGCTGGCGCAGGTCGGGTTGCGGCTCGTCGAGGCGTACGCGCACTTCCAGCCAGGGGTGGCGCTGGGTTTCGGCGAGCAGGTCGATGTCGGGCAAGTCCGCCAACTGTTTGAGGATGTCGGCCAGGGGCGCGGCGTCCAGGCGTTGCAGGTTGACCGAACGCGGGATCAGGATTGGCTCGACGCCGACCAGTCGTTCGCCCTGGAACGTCACGTCGAGAATCTGGTGCTTATAGCCAATTTCGGAAAACGACAGCGGAATCGGCGAGCCGCTGTAGCGAATGCGCTCTTCGCCATTCACCTTTTGCGGCTTGTGCAAATGGCCGAGGGCGACATAGCCGACACTCTTGTCGAACAGGCTGGCCGGCAGCGCCTCGGCATTGCCGATGATCAGGCTGCGCTCGGAATCTTCCGACACCGAACCGCCGGCCATGTGCGCATGGCTGATGGCGACCAGCGCCTGGCCTTTTTTACGTTTGGCGTTGGCGGCGGCAATGAGCCACTCATGCACCTGGCCAATACCGCGCAGGTAGTCGTCCCCCAGGTGCGCGCCGGTCACTTCCGCCGGGCGCAGGAATGGCAAGGCCAGGCACCACGCGGCGATCTTGCCTTTGGCATCCGGCAGCGGGATCAGCAGGCGTTCGGCATCCAGTTGCCCATCATCCAGCCACAGCACGCGCCCCAAGGCATGGGTGCGCAAACGGCGCATCAACGGCGCAGGCAACTCGATGCGCGAGCCGGAGTCGTGGTTGCCGGCGATCATCACGATGGTCAGCTTCGGGGTTTGTTCGTGGGCGCTGATGATGAAGTCATACAACCGCTCCTGGGCCTTGAGCGGCGGGTTGACCGTGTCGAAGATATCGCCGGCGATCAGCAGTACATCGGGTTGGTGGACGCTGATCTGGCGCAGCAGCCACTCGAGAAAACAGGCGTGTTCGAAGTCGCGTTCCTGGCCGTGGAGGTTTTGGCCAAGGTGCCAGTCGGAGGTGTGGAACAGACGCAAGGCGAACTCCGTGGGGATGAGGAAAAGGAGGGGAGTTTACCTGTAAACAGCAGGGAGGGGGTGTGCACACCCTTGATGATAATCAGGACGCGTCTTTGAAATATCCTGCTGGATGGGGGGTGGTTCGGTGTGAGTTTACTTTCGTGAAAACCAGCGTTTTCGTTCCCAATTGTGGATTTCTGAAAAGCTATACGAAATGTGTCGCGCTTTCCCCGTCAGTGACGGTTCTAATGCTCTAAGTCCAGCATCGACAATGTTGAGGCGTGACGTGTAAATGCGGTGCGCTTTAATGACGTAAAAGCGGGACAGGTCTTTTAAATAGATCTGTCCCGCTTTTTTGCCGATTTTTTGTGGTACCCCTTTGACAAGTGCTAACGACCCTGTCGAGTATGCGGACGAAGCAAACACCACCAGGTCAAGGCTGATCCAGTGGTGCTTACTTGTTCTCTATATGACCATCGTGCAAGCCATTTGTAGGTCTCTTAGAGCTGTACTACATATACAACGTGGTCACTATTACTACAAATGTACGCCACTGAGCTTTCTGGTGGGATGGCGACTCCTAATGGTCTATATGCTGGTTGTAAGACACTTGCAGTTGAGTCAGTCTGAGTGTTTATGATGTTTAAGGAGTTGGTGTAGAAGCCAGGTATGCAGGCTTTTTCAATGACGTTACTAAAAGCGATGGCTGAAGGTTCTCCATTGATAGTTATGACTTTTTCGACGGTGTTGGTATTCATATTGATCACCGAAATTCTGTTGTCGATATGCCCTACATAGAGCACTGGTCGGTGAGGGCTTTGAGCCAAGGCCAAGGGCCTGCTCGCGATATTTATATACCCAAGAATTTGGTAGTTGTTAGCGTCAATGATAGCAATTCGTGAGGGGGAGGTGCTCACATATAGTCTATTGTTGGAGGCGAGTATTGAGTGATAGGGCCTTGTTAAGCTAATTGATTGAATTATTTTTGCAGTAAAAGTGTCTATAACATAGAAAAGATCGGCGTTGGTGTTTGAAACATAAAGCCTGCTTCCCGTTGTATTAAATGTTGGGAAGCTTGGGGATGGAATGTTGGTTATCACAGATCTTGTGCTATTGCTTATGTTGACGATTTCAATGTTGTTTTCGTTTGATTGAGGGATATACATGCGGATGCCGTCCGGGTGGAGGGCCATACGATCTATTGCCGGCGAAGCAAAAATACTGCGAATCACCTGATTTGTATTGGTGTCTATTACGGCGAGGTTGCCGGGATAACTCACATATACTTCAGCTCTGGTCAGACTGGGAACAATATCGTACTGCCCACTGCCTATGAATACTTGGCCTATGAATCCAGACGAAGCATTAATAAAATAATTGGTTGTGGCGAAGGTAATGGCATTGGCCTCCGTCGTTGAGCCATCAAACGTCACCTTACACCTCACAGTAATTTGACGGCCTGTCGGCAATACCCCCAACCAAGTCCGCAACACGGCTTTATTGACCAACCCATTCGCCGCTTCCGCCGCAGTAATGGCTACTCCATTGAGCACATACAAATCCCCCACCCCGGCACTGCTGCAAATCAACCACACCCGCTGCCCGGTCGCACTCAAACGCCATTTGGCCACCGACGCAGTGGCATTGCCGGTAAAGGCGGTGAGGTCGAGGGTGCCGCCACTGGCAATACTGTTGATCAACGGCCGCGGCAGGTTTGATGGCTGGATGATTTGTACGTTGACCTCTTGAACAAACGAGTCCACATCCACGCTATCAATCGTGGCGATGTACTGCAGGATGACTTTTTTACCCACGCTACTGGCCATGATTGCCTGGCTGATCTGGAAATCCACCCGACCACCATCCAGACCGTTTTTATCGGCGATATAAGGCATGCTGCCATCCGGCAACATCCACAGCAGTTTGATCCGGTGGGTCGAATTCATTCCGTTGTAGGCCACGACCACCGAAGCGTTGTTTTCATAGGTCAGTGGGTCGATGGTGATGACTTCGCCTGACAGGTTGGCAAAGGCCGGCCGTGGCAGGGTAGACGGTATCGCCTGGATAATGTGGTTGCGCACGCCAAACAGTATTGCCGAGTTCTTGTCGGCGCTTTCCGACAGGGTCACCCAAAAGCGAATAGTCAGCGGTGAGTTATCCATGAGGCGGCGCAGTTTATCGACGGGCGTCGGCGGGGAAATGCCATTGAGCACTCCGGCCGCTGTGACCTGGTTGGCGGTGTAGGTGTTTTCGACATAAGGCGTGCCGTCGCTGAAGGTACCTTCGTATGTCATCCACATCCGTTGGTTCGGTGCGATAAAGTTCCACCGTGCGATACGAGTGCGAGCCTCCTCGTTCAATTGCGACAGTTGCAGCACCAGGCTCTCGCCGATGCCATCGATGGCCGGTGTGGGCAGCCCGGTCAACGGTTGCAGTTCCAGGTCAACCACTTGCGATTCATACAGGAACGTGCCGCGGGTGAAGCGGTATTGCACGCTGATGTGGTTACCGCCGGGGCGAATGCCTTTGGCGACGATTTCCGGTGGGATAAATGCGCGCACTTCGTTGGTGCTGGGGTTGCCTTGAAGTTGCGCGGTGTAGCTGCCGATGCCGTCGCTGCTCAGCCAGTCGACTTCGATCTGGTCGGTCGCGTCCATCGGCCGGAATTTCACGATGACGTAGGCGCCGGCCAGGGCGGCCAGCGGGTTGAGTCGATCCGGCAGCACGGAGGCACCTTCGATGATCGGCCGATCCAGTTGCACACCGACGCCGACGGTGAGGTCGAGGATCTCCGAGCGCAGTATCGTGCCGGACGGGCCGCCGCTTTGCAGGCTGTAGCTGATACGCAGGCTGCCATTGACGTTGACATCGATCAGGTTGCGGTTGATCTCAAAGACCAGCGGTTTGCCCTGGGTGGCGCTATTGACCGTGATGATGCCGCTGGCCGAGCCGCCGACGGCGGAGCCGAATACCACCCAGTGCACCTCGTCACCGCTTTGGGTGCCGGCGTACGGCAAGGTCAGCAACAGGCTCGTGCCGGGCACATGGCCCGGGTTGATGTTGTTGCCTTGTGCGTATTGCAGTTCTGGCGCGGGCAGGCTGGCCACACGTTCACCCACCTGTGCGCCGACCTCCAGGGATTTGCGGATTGCCATGGCCTGGCCGCCGAAGAGATGCGACTTACCATCGTTGACCAGGTAGTAGAAGTAGACGAACTTCTTTTGGAACCGTTGCAGCACTTGCGAGGTGATGTGGAAACTGCCGCCCTGGGGGCCTGCCAGTCGCGACTCGCTATAGAACTCATTGTCACCGCCCGGCTCGCGGGTTTCCATCTCCAGTGTTAGCAGCCAGTCCTCGTCGTGAGGTTCGTAGACGGGAAGGTGGATATCGATGGCGTTGGCCGGATTAATCAGGCCCAGCTCGATCGGCACGATGGTCACGCCCGGCATGCTCACCGGTGTCCCGACCACCGTCACGGTGACGCTGCCCGATTGTTCAAGGAGGTCGCCGCCGGCGTTATGGATCTGGAAGGACGCACGGAAGGAACCGCCGACGATTTGCTCGATCACTTGGCGGGGGACGGGCACATCGGTCAGGTACAGGTTGGTCGCGTTCACCGGCAGCATGGTAAACGTGTGTGTCGAGCCATCAATGAGCGTGGCATACAGCGTGACGAAGACCTGGTAGGGCGGGTTGGGCGCGGGAATTACCCGGCCGGTGTAGCACGACAGGGTGAAGGTTTTTTCGCTGTCGGAATCGAAGTCCACCTGACTGGACTCTTGGCCGTCGATCAGGAAGATCGGAGGAGAACTCAGGCTGGGGTCCAGCTCGCTCACCAGGTTGTAGGGCTTGGAGTACTGGTATTTTTCCCCTCCAGAGATATTTTCTGCCACGTCCTGCACCCGATAGCGCAAGATCAACTTACCTTGCAGGCCGCCCTGATCGATGATGGCCTTGCTGATCCAGATACGGATCGGCGTCAGTCCTGCCGCCTCTTCAGGGCTGACAGTATGGAAGACGATGATGCCGTCCCAGGAACATTCGATCTTGTCGTTCTTGCGGATGTTTGGATAGCGAACGATCAGCCACCACACCCCGGCTGCGGCATTCTCCTGATTGATCAAGGCGTTTTCCGGAAAGCCTTCGATCGACATCGTCAGGCGGCTATGCCACTTGTCACCTGGGTCCTGATCAGTGCCGCCGGGGCGGTCGGTCTTGATCAAAATGGTTTGCACGGGCGAGGTACTTTCCTGAAAGGAGCCGATGCGTATGACCCGTCCGTACATCGCCACTTCGCCTGTCGGCATCTTTTCTCCCGGCACGAACAGGTTGTAACGAGGCTTGTCGTCGTTTGTGACGGCGCTGCTCGCGGCGTTGATCAAGTCATTGAAATAAATGGCGCGGAAGTCACCCAGGTTCCAGTTGAACCACTTTTCAAATATCCATTGCGAATAGGCCCACACATGGCGGATACCGAGGGCGTAGACGCAGTTTTCCGGGTACGGCACCAGTTCCAGCGGCACAGTAGGGTAAGCCGAGTAGGGTGGATCGAGGTCTTCGATGCGTGTGGGCGGTTGCTCCGGTGTCTGATAGGGAATCAACGCCTGTGACGGCGGCAACGCTGGCGTGTCGTCGGCAGGGGATTTTGAGGGATCACTCGGTAAATTGGACATTGAAGACACTCCTTGCAGGACGGACGCGCGAGTGTGGTGGCGCGTATAGGCAAGGAAAATCAAACACCCGCAGGGCGCGGGCGACTAGCTGTTAGATTTGACAGTGGCGACAAACGGTGCAAAAGGCAGGGTGATTGACCTGGGCTCGAAGTTGTCGTTTTTCGCCGCAAGGGGAACTGAATCGCTGTCAGGCGTCAATCATGAAGCGCCCCCCGATGGGCATCATTTTGGGTACAGCGGTGGCAGGCTGGTGGAGTCAGTCGTCGGGTCTTGTTCGCGCTCGGCCATCGGAATGGCCCTGATTGCCCGCCACAGGTCCTCACCCAGCCAATACTGGCCGCTCTCGCTGTACAACGCGCCATTCAACCCATCCAGCGCATCCGACAGCGGTACAAAACGCGCGGCCATGTCCGCCAGGGTTTCCGGTTGTTGGCGGGCCCAGGCGTCGAGGGCCTGGCGGGTGGCCTGGGGGTCGTTGGCCTGGGTGGCGCGCTTGAGGTCGTCGAGCAAGGTACGCGGGCTCGGGCCGGTTTGGGTCGCGCGCTGCACGGCCGGTTGGCGGCGGGCACGCCACCACAGGCCAAAGCCCAGCAGGGTGGTGCAGGCCAGGAGCAAGGTGCTCAGTTGCCACAGCCACAGGCGGCTGTCGTCGGGGGCGGTGATGATGGTGGGCGTAGCGGGCGTGTCCACCACCAGGCTCGGGTTGACCGCCACCTGCAGGGTGCGGGCCGCGATGCTGGTGCGTTCCAGATGGTCTTCGTAGGTGTTCCACCACACCACCTCCACGGCGGGCAGTTCAAGCGCACCGACGCGGATGGGCACCAGGGCTTCGCGGTCTTCGCGGCTGCCGATCAGGCCACGGTCGTTGCTCTGGTTGCCGAGCACCGGTTGGTCCGGGTAACGGCGCAGGCCGGCGGTGTCGGGGCTGGCCAGGGCCGGCAGTTGCGCGCTGGACAAGCCTTCTGCCTTGACCGTGAGGTTGCGGGTCAGGGAGTCGCCGACCTGCACGTGCTCGGGTTCAGGGTTCCAGCTTTCCGTCAAGGTCAGGCTGCGCGCCGGCAACCAGGGCGTATCGGCGGGGTACAGCGCCGGTTTGGGCTTGACTGTCAACGCCAGTGGCGCCGAACTCACATGAATCAACTTGCCGGGCTTGGTGCCTTGCAAGGTGTTCTCTTGGGGCGGGCGCGATTCCACCAGGGTCGCGCTGAACGTCTGCGCCGGAATCTCCAGGGCTCCGCTGTGTTGCGGATAGATCGCGTAGCGGGTTTCGATCACGCCATGGCGAATGCTGTTGATCACCTTTTCATAGGTGCGCGACTCGCCCAACTGTTCCACGCGGGCATCGGGAATCTGCAAGGGCGTGAGGCTGCTGTCGTCATACAGCGACACCGAGTGGTACACGCGCACGGTCAACAGCGCCTGGGCCTGCACGTACACGCTGGTCTGGTCGAGGTTGGCTTCGATGAACACCGGGGCCAGTTCCGCGCTGGTGTCCTGGCTGGCGGTTTCCAGCACTTGCAGGCTGATCGGCTGGGTCTTGTACTCGCCCACTTGCAGCGGCGGGATGACGACCGTGCCGTTTTCCTTGGGCAGCAGGGTGATGATCCAGCGCGTGGTCGCGTGGTTATCGCCGCCCAGGGTGGTGAGCTGGTTGAGCTGGCGTGTGCCGCTGACTTCGAACTGTGCATCCAGGGGCGACAGGTCGGGCTTGCCGAATTGGGTGACGTCGGTGGATTCCACCGTCAACTCCACCGTTTCCCCGGAATTGAGGCGGTCGCGGTCGACGCTGGCGACCAGGTTCGCCGCCTGGGCGTGGCCTGCCGATAACGCGAGCAGGAACAGTAGGGTGGTGCGGCGGCTCATCGAGTCTTGTCCTGATGTTGTTGCTGTTCGTACCAGAATTTGCGCCGCAGCAGCTCGCCGGGGTTGTCCGGGATCTCCTGCAGCCATTGTTCCAGGGCCTGGCGGCGTTCGCCGTCGAGGCTGGTGTCGCTGGGGCGCAGCGGCGGCGTGGTGGTTTGTTCGTCGCCCAGCTCGCTGCCCGGCACCTCATTGCCACCGGCTTGGGCGGTGCCGCCGGCCTGGGTCTCGCCGCTGCCGGTGTCGCCCGGCCCTTCGGCGGAGGGCTCGGCGCCAGTGGCACTTTGCCCGGTGGTGCCCGGTTGTGCAGTTTGGCCGGGTTGGGTGGTTTCGTCATCCTCGTTTTCGGCCGGCTGCTCGGGGGCGGGTTGGGCCTGTTCCTGCAGCAGGGTTTCCACCAGGGCTTTGTTTTTCAGCGCCGGTTGCAGGTCGGGTTGGGCTTCCAGGGCCTGTTCGTAGGCGTCGATCGCGGCTTCCAGCTCGCCGGACTTGGCCAGGGCGTTACCGCGATTGTAGTGGGCGTAGGCGTCGTTGCCCTGGGCGAAGCGCTTGATGGCCTCGGCATAGTTGCCGGCTTCGTACAGCGCCACACCTTGCCATTGCGGGTCTTCGAAGTGCTCGGCGGCCTCGGCGGGGCGTTTTTTCTTGAGCAGGTATTGGCCTTGCTGGTCGGGGCGCAGCCACAGGTCCTGCAGGCCAAACGCGTAGCTGGGCTGGGGCGCGGTCAGCAGCAGCAGGGGCAGGCAGAACAGCCAGCCACGGCGCCCGGCGCAGGCGGCGAGCAGCAGCAAGGGCAGCAGCAGCCAGTAACCCTGGTCGGCCCAGGTGTCGAGGTGCAGCAGTTGACCGTCGTCGCGCAGGGTTTGCGGCGCGTCGAGCACGCCGAGTTGGCGCAGGTCTTTGTCGTCCAGGCGGGCGGCGCGGTAGTGTCCGCCCATTTCGCTGGCGAATGCCTTGAGGGTGGGGCTGTCGAGGCGCGGCACGAGGATCGCGCCTTGTTCGTCCTTGAGGAATTCGCCGCTTTCCTGGGTCACCGGCGTACCTTCGCGGCTGCCAATGCCGAGGATCGACAGGCTCGGCGCCTGGCCACTTTGCAGCAACAGGCGAATGCCCTGGCGTTCCTGCTTGGACAGCGACGAGCCGATCAGCAGCAGGCGCCCCTGGCCGAGTCCTCCTTGCTTGAGCAAGCCCAGGGCTTTGTCCACCGCCAGGTCGGCGCGATGGCCGGACTCGGGCATGAGCGAAGGGCGCAGTGCTTCGAGCAGGTTGCGGCTGGTGGCGAGGTCGTCCGACAGCGGCACCAGGGTGTGGGCGCTGCCGGCGTAGACGACGATGGCGGTTTGCGCGTCGCTGCGCGCTTGCAGCAGGTCATACAGCTTGCGCCGTGCCTGTTCGAGGCGATTGGGCGGGCTGTCGGTGGCGAGCATTTCCGGGGTCAGCTCCAGCAACACCACCAACGGGTCGGAGGGTTTCTGGCTGGGCTGTTCGACCCGTTGCCAACTGGGGCCGAGCAACGCCAGCACGGCCAATAGCCAGGCAATGCCGAGCATGACCCACGGCGAACGGCTTTCGCGACCGCTGCCACCGCTGAGCAACACGGCGTGGAAGGCCGGCGGCAGGATCATCTGCCAGCGCCCGGCGCGCTTTTGCCGGTGCCACAGTTGCCACAGCAACCAGCCGAGCAGTGGCAGCAGCAACAGCCACCAAGGACGGAACCAATGCGGCCACAGGTCGATCATCGACGTCTCCGCAAACGCAGGCGCTTGAGGCGCTGGCGCCATTCAGGGTGTTGTTGCAGGAAAATCCCCTTGCTCGACAGTTTGTTGAAGACTCGTTGCAATGCGTTATTCGGCCAGCGTTCCTGAACCACCAGCAACATGCTCAGCACCAGGGCCAGGGCCAGGGGCGCGCTGTACAGCGCCTGGGACGGGCGGGCCTGGGTCGGTTGCTGTTCGACCGGTTCAAGCCGGTCGAGGGTGTCTTTGATCGCTTGCAACTCTTGGCCATCGCGGGCACGGAAGTATTGCCCGCCGGTGGCCTCGGCAATGGCCTTGAGCGCGGGCTCATCGAGGTCCAGGCTCGGATTGACGCCGAGGATTCCCAGGGAACCGGTCTGTTCCGGGTCGGCGCCGATGCCGATGGGGTAGATCTTCACGCCTTCTTCAGCGGCCAGGCGCGCGGCGGTCAGCGGGTCGATCTGCCCGGCGTTGTTGGCGCCGTCGGTCACCAGGATCAGCACCCGGCTTTGCGCGGGGCGCTGGCGCAGGCGTTTGAGGGCCAGGCCGATGGCGTCGCCGATGGCGGTGTTCTTGCCGGCGATGCCGATGCGTGCTTCATCCAGCCAGGTGCGTACGGTGTGCCGGTCGAAGGTCAACGGCGCTTGCAGGTAGGCCTGGCTGCCGAACAGGATCAGGCCCACGCGGTCGCCTTCGCGGTCTTCAAGAAAATCGCCGAGCAAATGTTGCACCAGGTTCAGGCGGCTGACGTCGTCGTCGTGCCAGTGCATGTCGGGGAAATCCATGGAGCCGGACACATCCACCGCCACCAGCAAGTCGCGGCCGCTGGCGGCAATCGGCAGCGGTTCGCCGAGCCATTCCGGGCGGGCGGCGGCGCTCAACAGCAGCAGCCAGAGCACCACGAACGGCGCTTGCTGGCGCCAGCCCGGCAGGTTGACCCGGGCACGGCGGCCGGCGAGGCTTTCGAGGTCGCCGAGGTAGCTGACTTTCAACGCCGGCTCGCCGCTGTCGGCCGCCGGCAGGATCAGCCGCATCACCCAGGGCAACGGCAGCAGTACGAAGACCCATGGCCAGGCGAACTCAAACATGTTTGCGAATCCAGGTGTCGACAGCTTGGGTCAGGCCGGCGATGGCTTTGTCGTCGAGTTTGCATTCGGGCTTGTAGGCTCCTTCGACCAGCACCATCCAGCGCGTGAGGCCGGCGGCGGGGCAGCGGTTATCGAGGAAGGCCAGCCATTTGCGTCCGTTGAGGGTGTGGCTCTGGCTGTAGGGGTAGTCGTTGCGGCACAGGCGCTTGAGCAGGCCGTTGAGCTGTTGCAGCCACGCACCGGCGGGCGCGCCGTCGTAGGGGCGGGGCATCAAGGCCAGTTCGGCCAGAGCGGCGATGCGCAGCGGGTCCAGCGGCTGGTCGGCACGCGCCACGGGGCGACGCACCGGCAAGAAGCGTCGCAACCACCACAGCCCCCAACCGAGCAACGGGATGAGCAGCAATAACAGCCACCAGCCCGGCGCAGGGGGCCAGAAGCCGATGCTGGGCGGGGCGATCAGCGGTTGCAGTTGGTCGAGGCTGCTCATTGCTTTTTAACCGGGCGTTGCGGGTTGAGGTATTCGCGCAGTTGCTCGACCATTTCGCTCTGGGTGCTCAAGGGCATCAGCAAGATGCGCAATTTCTGTGCGAGCAATTCCCAGCGAGCGCTGCGCACTTCAGCCTGGGCCTTGTAGGCCTGGCGCAGATCGACGTTCAGCGTATCCAGTTCCAACTGCGCGCCCCTTTGCGCGAAACGCAGCAGCCCGGCGGCGGGCAGGGCGTGGTCCAGCGGGTCGGAAATCGGCAGCAGCAGCAGGTCGCAATGGCGCGACAGCAGGCTCAACTGTTGTTCGGCGCCGTCGGTCAGCGCTCGTTCGTCGCAGATCACAATCACCAGGCTGCCGGGGCGCAACACTTCGCGGCCACGGCGCAGGGCCATGCCCAGGGCGTCGGTTTCGGGGCGGCTTTCGGTGTTCAGGCTCTGGTTGACGCGCACCAGGCGGTTGAGCAGTTGCAGCAGGCTTTGCTTGCTGCGGCGCGGTTTGATTTCGTAGTGCTCGTTATCGCCGAACACCAGCCCGCCGACGCGGTCGTTGTGCCCCAGCGCCGCCCAGCCGATCAGGCTCGCCGCCTGGGCCGCCAGTACTGACTTGAACATCAGCCCCGAGCCGAAAAACAGCCGGCAGCTTTGTTCGACCATGATGAAAATCGGCCGCTCGCGCTCTTCGTGGAACAGCTTGGTGTGCGGCTCCTGGGTGCGCGCCGTGACGCGCCAGTCGATGGTGCGCACGTCGTCGCCCGCCTGGTACACCCGCACCTGGTCGAAGTCGACCCCGCGTCCGCGCAGCTTGGAATGGTGCAGGCCGATCAGCGGGCTGCGCTGGCTCGGCGTGGAAAACAGCTGCACTTCGCGCACGCGGTGGCGCATCTCAATCAATTCGCTGAGCGTGACGCGGACTCCATCGCTGGCGTTCATGGATTTCAAGCGACGGCAACGACGTCGAGAATGCGCTGCACCACGCGGTCCTGGTCAATGCCGGCGGCTTCGGCCTCGAACGACAGAATGATGCGATGGCGCAAGACGTCGAACAGCACCGCCTGGATGTCTTCCGGGCTGACAAATTCACGCCCGGCCAGCCAGGCATGGGCGCGCGCGCAGCGGTCGAGGGCGATGGAGCCGCGCGGGCTGGCGCCGTAGGCGATCCACTCGGCCATTTCCGGGTCGAACTTGGCCGGGGTGCGCGTGGCCATGACCAGTTGCACCAGGTATTCCTCCACTGCATCGGCCATGTACAGGCCGAGGATTTCCTTGCGCGCGGCGAAGATCGCCTGCTGGCTGACGCGGCGCTCGGGCTTGGTTTCACCGTTGAGCGCTTCGCCACGGGCCTGTTGCAGGATGCGGCGTTCGACGGCGGCGTCCGGGAAGCCGATCTTGACGTGCATCAGGAAGCGGTCGAGCTGGGCTTCGGGCAGCGGGTAGGTGCCTTCCTGCTCGATGGGGTTTTGCGTGGCCATCACCAGAAACAGCGGGGACAGGTCGTAGGTGCTGCGCCCGACGCTGACCTGACGCTCGGCCATGGCTTCCAGCAGGGCCGACTGCACCTTGGCCGGCGCGCGGTTGATCTCGTCGGCCAGCACCAGGTTGTGGAAGATCGGCCCTTGCTGGAACACGAAGCTGCCGGTTTCCGGGCGATAGATCTCGGTGCCGGTGATGTCGGCGGGTAACAGGTCGGGGGTGAACTGGATGCGATGGAACTGCGCTTCGATGCCTTCGGCCAGCTCTTTGATCGCCTTGGTCTTGGCCAGGCCCGGCGCGCCTTCGACCAGCATATGGCCGTCGGCGAGCAGGGCGATCAGGAGGCGATCGATGAGTTTTTCCTGGCCGAGAATCTGCGTAGCAAGAAAGGTTCGCAGCGCAAGCAGCGCTTCACGATGTTCCATCGATGACGGTTCCTGGAGAGATGAGCCCTGGGCACGGTGAAAAATGCCTGGCCTGGGGCGCCTACTTTAATGCATCGGGCGGGGTGGCGACTAACGGCGCGCGGGGTATTTTGTGGAAAATGTGGGAAATATCTGAAGATACGAGGGATTGTGGCGAGGGTGTCGGCGTAGAGCACCCTCGTCACCTGAGCGAATGATCGACGTTACGGGCACGGCACCCCAAGCTGCCATTCCTTGCCGTACGCGGCAGAGTTGACGTCCGGTGGCTTGTTGAGGTTGTAGAAGTTCTGTTTGTAGACCTTGCCGTTGTACGACACCGACTCTGCATAGGTCGAATAGACCTTAGTGGCAGACCAGGGCGGAATGTTGCCGCAATTGCCTGACTCCGGCGTGGGTTTGACGGTGAACTGTTTGTCCAGTCTTGTCAGGCCGCCGCGCCCGTCGCTCACCGCGACACTGATCGTCGCACGGGTGTCGTTGCTGACGGGGCGGGCAGTCACGCTGATGCTGCGGGTGTTGCGGATGCTCGCGGTGAGCACGTCCGGAAGCGTCCAGGCGTAGGTCATGGGGTCGCCATCCGGATCGCTGGTGTTGGCGATGAAGTTTACGGTCGTGCCTGATTCGATCGTCTCATTGCCCGTCACGTTGCCCGTAGGTGGCCGGTTTGCGGGGGCGCCGGCAGTCACGTTCACGCTGTGGCTGGTGGTCGCGGTTCGGCTGCGTTCATCGGTCACGGTCAGGGTGATAGTGCGGGTTCCGGCTGTATTCGGCGCCACGAAGCTGCTGGACGACTGCGCCGACGAAGCCGGGTTGAAGCCGTTTGCCGCCCAGGCAAAGCGCAAGCCTTGACCTGTCGAGGAGACCCCTGACAACAGCACGGCCTTGCCGGCTTCCACACTGGCTGGCCCGGTTATCCGGGCGACTGGAAGCTCACTGCCGCCGCCGCAGGTGCCCAGGCGTCGCCAGGGTTTGGCGGCGCCGGTTTCAACGAAGTTCAAGTCGGGACGGGCGTTTTGGGTCCAGTGCGCCACTTGGTAGTTGTAACCGCTGTAGGACACGCGTTCGCCAGCAACGGCATACACCTTGTTGGCCACCCAGGGTGTGGCGCAGTCGCCCAGGGGTGCGGCCTTGATGGTGATGTTTTCGGTCAGGCCGAGGGTGTGGGTGCCGTCGGAAACATCCACGGAAATTGAGGTCAGGGTGTCGACGGGTACGGTGGGGGCGGTCAATGACAACGTGGGGCCATCACCGGTCGCAGGGGTGAACCCGGTGGCATTCCAGCGGAACGTCAGCAGTTTAGGCGATTCGGCGTAGACATGGCTGATGAACGTCTCGCCCGATCTGGCCTCTTCAGGGACGGCCAGGCGGCCGGTGGGCGGTTGACCGACGCCGTCGGCGAGCATTTTCTTGATGGCCGCGTCCAGGTCAGGCTGCACGCCGATCTGGGTGCGGTTGCCGTCGCTCTGCGGGTAGCCCGTGGCAACCAGGATTCGACGCAGTTCTTTGGGCGGCAGGTTGCCCAGGTCATGGGCCCGTGCGACGCCCTGGAGCGATGCCATTACCCCGGCAATGATCGGGTTGGCCGACGAGGTGCCGCTGTACGTATGGGTGTAGCCGCTGGTTGGGTTGCTGGCACTCCAGGTGGTCGTGGTGACGGAGCCGCCCCAACTGAACAAGTCCACGCGGCTGCCATATTGGGAAAACCACGCTCTCAATCCGGTCTTGGGCTCGACGGCCCCGGCATAGATACTCCCGGAATCGAATCGGTTGCGATCGAACCAACCGTTGAAGTAGGGGTGATCCAGATCGATATTGCCGTTCGCGGCAGCGAGTACCACATGCACGCCTTTTTCTTCGGTCAGGTAGGTAATGATGTCGCGCACGGTCTTGTTGTACTCGAGCGGCATAAAGCAATCGGCGGTGCAGCCTGCCTCGGGCAGTGTGGTGTATTTGTAGTGCACGCCTAATTGCACGACATCGCCCGCACTCAGGCGCTCGGCGGTTTGCATCAGGCGGTCGGAGCCGAATTGGGCATAGCCCAGTTGTGCGGCGGGGACGATGCCGGTGGTGCCGAAGGCATTTTCCCTGGAGGCGATTGTGCCGACGCTGGCGGTGTCGTGATAGCCGGTCTCGGCCCCGGCGTCGACTTCCAGAAAGGGTTTGGGCAAGTCCGCGTGGTCGTAGGACCAATGGTCGATTTCCGACGAAATCACTCGCATGTTCTCACCCTTGCCTCCGGGCACCTTCCAGGCTTGCACCGCGTTGACGCCGCCGATCTTGTAGGGCGCCACGGCTTGCTGGCCAAACAGATAGTGCTGGCGTTCGGTGTAGTCCGGGATGCCGCTGCGTGGGCTGGCCTCGACGGGGGCGGCCCTGTCGTCGTGCATGCCATCGACCAGCGGTTCGAAGTCGGCGTCCTCAATGGCCGGATCCTGCTTGAGTTGCGCCGCCAGCGCTTGGGCCTGCGCGGGCGTGAGGTGGCGGGTATCGATGATGTAGTAGCGGTCCAGTCGATGCCGATGCAGGGCTTGAGCGTCCTCCAGCGTGCGGGCCTTGGCGGGGGGCACCAAGGGTTTGATATTGGGCACGCGGTGCTGGAAGGTGCTTGATGGATCGACATTGTCCTGGACGCTGTGCGACCGGGAGCCATCGTCTTTGATCAGCAGGATCAAGTGTGAATAGTCGGTGTTGGCCGGTGGCGCCGAGAGTGCCGACGCGGCGGCGGCCCAGAGACCGATAGCCAGAACTTTGCTGAGGGATTTCATCGCGTCACCTGGGCAGTCACCGTCCAATGCTGTGATCAGCTAAGGCGTAAAAAACCAGGGGGGATACTGTTAGAAATAACAGTGCCGACGAACGGTCAAACGCCTCGTGGTTGGCTACCTGGGGGCGTGAGACGCTATTCAGGCGCGAATATAGGTACCGGTGCCCTTGAGGATGTTCTGCAGGGTTTCTTCGACTTCCGCCATATCTTCCGGTCGGGTGCCGTGGGTAATGTCCAGATGATCCTTGCCGCCCAGGGCATCGGCGTCGCCGGCGGCCAGTTCTACCCGCAGGGTGCTGTCACTCAGGGTGATCTTCAAGCCGTCCAGGGTCGACGGCTCATAGTCCCAGGTCAGTTCCACTTCGTCTTCGTCGGGGTAGCGGGTCAGCATGAACATCTCGCCCTTGTCGCTATGGCAGCAGAGCATGGCCATGTTGTCTTCTTCGTCATCGCACGGGTTGACGATCAGGTGGGCGGTGGTCAATTGCATGGGAAATCCTGTAGAGGGGAGGGCGCGGTCGGGCAATTGTGCCACTGCGGCGAATTTTGTGCTGTGGGTTGTGTCAGGC
Source organism: Pseudomonas sp. MPB23 (assembly GCF_046605395.1). NCBI lineage: Bacteria > Pseudomonadati > Pseudomonadota > Gammaproteobacteria > Pseudomonadales > Pseudomonadaceae > Pseudomonas > Pseudomonas sp. MPB23. The sequence goes on from NZ_CP176771.1 coordinate 3,783,874, forward strand.
ACAGCGCATGACCTGAGGCGCCGAATCAGTCATTTTCGATACTCATATCGCAGAAAACCGCTGGTTTTTTCACCGTGGATTCCGGGTTGTCCAAGTCGCAACCAGCGGCCTGCTTACCGATGACCGAATATGTCGCAGCGTTGCAAGCAGCGGTCTTCGTACACCCGTTAAGCTGCGTAGCGGATGTACATGTGCCGGGCGCTTGACCTGCCCGTCGTACCGTCACCTGGCAAGGTGCGTATCTTATGGAAGTTGTATGTGACCTCATTGTCTTGTCCAGCTTCACCCACCTGTCACCCTGATTCGTTTATGGTGCTTACAGCGTTACCTGCGAACAGAGCTGACGGTCTCCCCGCAAGGGGATAACACGCGACGCTTCCATCAATAACAAGCCCAAGCGGAGTACCACAGATGGCGTTCTTCACCGCAGCCAGCAAGGCCGATTTCCAGCATCAACTGCAAGCGGCACTGGCGCAGCACATCAGTGAACAGGCACTGCCACAAGTGGCGCTGTTCGCTGAGCAATTTTTCGGCATCATTTCCCTGGATGAACTGACCCAGCGTCGCCTTTCCGACCTGGCCGGTTGCACCCTGTCTGCCTGGCGCCTGCTTGAGCGCTTCGACCACACCCAACCGCAAGTGCGGGTCTACAACCCCGATTACGAACGTCATGGCTGGCAGTCGACCCACACCGCCGTCGAAGTGCTGCACCACGACCTGCCCTTTTTGGTGGACTCGGTACGCACCGAACTGAACCGCCGTGGCTACAGCATCCACACCCTGCAGACCACTGTGCTCAGCGTGCGCCGTGGCAAGAAGGGCGAGCTGCTGGAAATCCTGCCAAAAGGCACCCAGGGCGAAGGCATCCAGCAAGAATCGCTGATGTACCTGGAGATCGACCGCTGCGCCAATGCCGCTGAGCTGAACGTGCTGAGCAAGGAGCTGGAGCAGGTACTGGGCGAAGTGCGCGTGGCCGTGGCCGATTTCGAGCCGATGAAGGCCAAGGTCCAGGAACTGCTGGAAGGCATCGACGCCAGCCCGTTCAGCATCGACGGTGAAGAAAAAACCGAGATCAAAAACTTCCTCGAATGGCTGGTGGGCAACCACTTCACCTTCCTGGGCTATGAAGAATTCGTGGTACGTGACGAGGCGGACGGCGGTCATATCGAGTATGACGCCAACTCCTTCCTCGGTCTGACCAAGCTGCTGCGCGCCGGCCTCACCGCCGACGACCTGCGCATCGAAGACTACGCCGTGTCCTACCTGCGCGAGCCGACCGTGCTGTCGTTCGCCAAGGCCGCTCACCCCAGCCGCGTGCACCGCCCGGCTTACCCGGACTATGTGTCGATCCGCCAGATCGACGCCGACGGCAAGGTGATCAAGGAATGCCGCTTCATGGGCCTCTACACCTCCTCGGTGTATGGCGAAAGCGTGCGGGTCATCCCTTATATCCGCCGCAAGGTCGCGGAAATCGAACGCCGTTCGGGCTTCCAGCCCAAGGCGCACCTGGGCAAGGAACTGGCCCAGGTGGTCGAAGTGCTGCCACGCGACGACCTGTTCCAGACCCCGGTCGACGAGCTGTTCAGCACCGTGATGTCGATCGTGCAGATCCAGGAACGCAACAAGATCCGCGTGTTCCTGCGCAAAGACCCGTACGGTCGTTTCTGCTACTGCCTGGCCTACGTGCCGCGCGACGTCTATTCCACCGAAGTGCGCCAGAAGATCCAGCAAGTGCTGATGGATCGCCTGAAGGCCTCGGACTGCGAGTTCTGGACCTTCTTCTCCGAATCGGTGCTGGCCCGCGTGCAACTGATTCTGCGGGTCGACCCGAAGAACCGCATCGACATCGACCCGCTGCAACTGGAAAAAGAAGTGGTGCAGGCCTGCCGTAGCTGGCAGGACGACTACTCCAGCCTGGTGGTCGAAAGCTTCGGCGAAGCCCACGGCACCAACGTGCTGGCGGACTTCCCGAAAGGCTTCCCGGCCGGCTACCGCGAGCGCTTTGCTGCGCATTCGGCGGTGGTCGACATGCAGCATTTGCTCAGCCTCACCGAAGCCAACCCGCTGGTGATGAGCTTCTATCAGCCGCTGGGCCAGGTCTCTGGCCAGCGCGAGCTGCATTGCAAGCTCTACCACGCCGATACGCCGCTGGCGCTGTCCGACGTGTTGCCGATCCTGGAAAACCTCGGCCTGCGCGTGCTGGGTGAATTCCCGTACCGCCTGCGCCATGCCAATGGCCGTGAGTTCTGGATCCATGACTTTGCGTTCATCGCCGCCGAAGGCGTGAACCTGGATATCCAGCAGCTCAACGACACCCTGCAGGACGCGTTCGTGCACATCGTGCATGGCGACGCCGAGAACGATGCGTTCAACCGCCTGGTACTCACCGCCGGCCTGCCATGGCGCGACGTGGCGTTGCTGCGTGCCTACGCGCGTTACCTCAAGCAGATCCGCCTGGGCTTCGACCTGGGTTACATCGCCAGCACCCTGAACAACCACACCGACATCGCCCGCGAGTTGACCCGGTTGTTCAAGACCCGTTTCTACCTGGCGCGCAAGCTCACCGCCGACGACCTGGAAGACAAGCAGCAGCGCCTGGAACAAGCGATCCTCAGCGCCCTGGACGACGTTCAGGTGCTCAACGAAGACCGCATCCTGCGTCGCTACCTGGACCTCATCAAAGCGACCCTGCGCACCAACTTCTACCAGACCGACGCGAACGGCCAGAACAAGGCGTACTTCAGCTTCAAGTTCGACCCGCGGGCCATTCCTGAACTGCCCAAGCCGGTGCCGAAGTTTGAAATCTTCGTCTACTCGCCACGCGTCGAAGGCGTGCACCTGCGCTTTGGCAACGTGGCGCGTGGCGGCTTGCGCTGGTCCGACCGTGAAGAAGACTTCCGCACCGAAGTGCTCGGCCTGGTAAAAGCCCAGCAAGTGAAGAACTCGGTGATCGTGCCGGTCGGCGCCAAGGGCGGCTTCCTGCCGCGTCGCCTGCCATTGGGCGGCAGCCGCGACGAGATCGCGGCCGAGGGCATCGCCTGCTACCGCATCTTCATTTCCGGCCTGCTGGACATCACCGACAACCTCAAGGACGGCGCCCTGGTGCCGCCGGTCAACGTCGTGCGCCATGACGGCGATGACCCGTACCTGGTGGTGGCGGCGGACAAGGGCACTGCGACCTTCTCCGACATCGCCAACGGTATCGCCATCGACTACGGCTTCTGGCTCGGCGATGCGTTCGCCTCCGGCGGTTCTGCCGGTTACGACCACAAGAAAATGGGTATCACCGCCAAGGGCGCGTGGGTCGGTGTTCAGCGCCACTTCCGTGAGCGCGGCATCAACGTGCAGGAAGACAGCATCACCGTGGTTGGCGTCGGCGACATGGCCGGCGACGTGTTCGGTAACGGCCTGTTGATGTCCGACAAGCTGCAACTGGTCGCGGCCTTCAACCACCTGCATATCTTCATCGACCCGAACCCGAACCCGGCCACCAGCTTCGTCGAGCGCCAGCGCATGTTCGAGCTGCCGCGTTCGGCGTGGAGCGACTACGACACCAGCATCATGTCCGAAGGCGGCGGTATCTTCTCGCGCAGCGCGAAGAGCATTGCGATCTCGCCGCAAATGAAAGAACGCTTCGACATCCAGGCCGACAAGCTGACCCCGACCGAACTGCTGAACGCTTTGCTCAAGGCGCCGGTGGACCTGTTGTGGAACGGCGGTATCGGCACTTACGTCAAGGCCAGCACCGAAAGCCATGCCGATGTGGGCGACAAGGCCAACGACGCACTGCGCGTCAACGGCAACGAGCTGCGCTGCAAGGTCGTGGGCGAGGGCGGTAACCTCGGCATGACCCAGTTGGGTCGTGTGGAGTTCGGCCTCAATGGCGGCGGTTCCAACACCGACTTCATCGACAACGCCGGCGGCGTGGACTGCTCCGACCACGAAGTGAACATCAAGATCCTGCTCAACGAAGTGGTGCAGGCCGGTGACATGACCGACAAGCAACGCAACCAGTTGCTGGCGAGCATGACCGACGAAGTCGGCAGCCTGGTGCTGGGCAACAACTACAAGCAGACCCAGGCCCTGTCCCTGGCCGCACGCAAAGCCTATGAGCGTGCCGCCGAGTACAAGCGCCTGATGAGCGACCTGGAAAGCCGTGGCAAGCTGGACCGCGCCATCGAGTACCTGCCGACCGAGGAGCAACTCATCGAGCGTGCGTCGACCGGCAAGGGCCTGACGCGTCCGGAGCTGTCGGTGTTGATCTCCTACAGCAAGATCGACCTCAAGGAAGCGCTGCTCAAGTCGCTGGTACCGGATGACGAGTACCTGACCCGCGACATGGAGACCGCGTTCCCACCGAGCCTGGTGGCCAAGTTCGGCGAGGCGATGCGTCGCCACCGTCTGAAGCGTGAGATCGTCAGCACCCAGATCGCCAACGACCTGGTCAACCACATGGGCATCACCTTCGTGCAACGACTCAAAGAGTCGACCGGCATGAGCCCGGCGAACGTGGCCGGCGCCTACGTGATCGTGCGTGACATCTTCCACCTCCCGCACTGGTTCCGTCAGATCGAAGCCCTGGACCACCAGGTTTCCGCCGACGTGCAACTGGAGCTGATGGACGAACTGATGCGCCTGGGCCGTCGCGCTACGCGCTGGTTCCTGCGCAGCCGTCGCAACGAGCAGGACGCTGGGCGTGACACCGCGCACTTCGGGCCGCACCTGGCCGCGCTGGGCCTCAAGCTCGACGAACTGCTTGAAGGCCCGACCCGTGAAGGCTGGCAGACCCGCTACCAGGCCTACACCGAAGCCGGCGTACCGGAGTTGTTGGCACGCATGGTGGCAGGCACGACGCACCTGTACACCTTGCTGCCGATCATCGAAGCCGCCGACGTAACCGGGCATGACGCCGCCGAAGTGGCCAAGGCCTACTTCGCCGTCGGCAGCGCGCTCGACCTGCCATGGTACCTGCAGCAGATCAGCGATCTGCCGGTGGCCAACAATTGGCAGGCTGCGGCCCGCGAAGCCTTCCGCGATGACGTGGATTGGCAGCAACGGGCGATCACCATCTCGGTCCTGCAAATGGCCGACGCGCCACAAGACATGGAAGCCCGTGTGGCCCTGTGGCTTGAGCAGCACCAGGACATGGCTGATCGCTGGCGCTCGATGATGGTGGAAATCCGTGCGGCGGTTGGCACGGACTATGCCATGTATGCGGTGGCCAACCGTGAACTGCTGGACCTGGCGTTGAGCGGTCAGTCGGTGCTTTAAACCCTTCACCGGCTGTTGAACAGAAAAAATCCCCGCATTGAACGATGCGGGGATTTTTTTATGGACCGCCCGTCAGGCTGAATGAGCCTTGGTGATCAGTATGGCCTGCCCACCAGATTCAGTGGCCCCAAGGACTTGAATACCGTCGGTATGCTTGCCTGCATCTCGGTGTGAAGGGTGTTGGCGGCTGAGATTTGCTGCGGGGTCATTTGGTGCCAAATGGCGTCCAGGTCGTTTTTCAGTGTTTCAGCGACCGGATATTCCGGCAGTTTGGGCAGGGCAAATGTGAGCACTGCATAGGCCTTGGCCAGGTCTTTTTCGAGCCCGTACGTACGCGGCGCGGTCGGATGCCGCTGTACAACGTTGGACATGCCTTCGCCGTGGCGTGGCATGGCGGCCAGTGCGTACCCGTACTCCAGAAGCGCATCCAACTGCCCCAACCGGGCGAACTGGATCAGCCTTTGTTGTTTTTCCAGAACGCTTGCGGTGGAGTTGCGCGAAAATACGCGGTCAGCCAGCGCCGACCGGTCGCCGCCGTCGGCGGCTTTCTGCAGGAGTTCTTCAATCAGGGCATTGCGCTCTACGGCATTGGGCACCCGTTGTGGTGCCTTGCGGTAGGCGTCGGCGAGTTGGAATTGGGCGGTGTGATCGTTGCGGGCAACGGCCATATCCAGCCATTTCACGTCATTGGTGAGGGTAAACAGCAGCCTCATGGCCTCTGTCGCGCCCGCCGTTGCCGCGGGTGTCAGCAGTTCACTGGCTTTCTCCAGGGATTCGGCGTCGCCCAATCGCAGCAGTGCGGGGACATGGTGCTGAGCGGCTGCGAGCCTGAGCCATTTCCTGGTTTCTTCTGACGGTACGCGAAAGCCGCCATCCCGACGAGTGACGCAGGTTGCCATGGCGTACTGTGCCTCGACGTTACCCTGCGCGGCCGCAACAGTCAGGCACAGTTCGGCTTTGTCAAAGCTCTCAAGCGCGAACAGTTCAAGGCCGATCTTTCTTGCAATTTGATTCAGTTGGTCAAGTGGTTCGTTGAGACTCGCGTCGAGTGAGGTTTTCTGGATGTTCAGCTGTGAAAGCAAGGTGAACAGCGTTGGCAATGTTTGAGCGTCTACGTACATGAGTGTTACCTGTGATTAGGCACTTGAAGTGTGCAAACACAGGTTATGAAAACAGGCTCAACCAGGAGCCCTACATACCTATGGAAACCGTCAGTGGCGATTCAGAAGTTTTGTTTCCAGATGATCCAGATGCCGGGTCATCAGTGCCACGGCGGTGTTCGAGTCTCGTTGTTCCACCGCGTCGACAATCGCCCTGTGTTCCTGCCACGCACAATACGTGCAGGCCTGCCTCTCATACTGCGCAATGATCAGCGACGTCAGCGGTACCAGGCTATTGAGGAACTGCGCCAGCGGCCCATTGCCGGCAATGGCGGCCAATTGCAGGTGAAACTCCCCCGACAAGCGAATCGCCGGCCCGCGCTGGTCGCCCTCGATGCATTCGCGTTCGCGGGCAATCAGCTCGCGCAGTTGATGTATCTGCGCGGGCGTTGCATGGGCGCAGGCCAGTTGCACCACCGTGATCTCCGTCATCCGCCGTGCTTCCAGAATCTGCCGTGCCTGCTGGGCATCCGGTGCGGCGACCCGGGCCCGTTGGTTCGGACGTAGGATGATCACTTGCTGATGGGACAGCTTGGCCAGCACCCGGCGAATCACGCTGCGGCTCACGCCAAAGGTTTCCCCCAGGCCTTCTTCGGTGAAGCGGCTGGACGGGGCGATACGTTGTTCGAGGATCGCATCGAACAGCCGCGGGTAGATGTCGTTCACCGAGGGCTTTTTGCCTGCCACCAGGCGCAGGGCCGGGACAATGGGATCGCGTTGCAGGGCGTGGGCGCTCATGGCCGGTCTCCAGAAAATCAACTGCCCAGATGGTCATCCGGGATGTTCAAGTGAATGCCCATGCGCAGGCCTTCCTGGAGGATGTGCCGGCGCATCTCGGCACTGGCCAGGGCGCTGTTCTTGTTGCGGATGGCGCGCACCACTGCCTCGTTTTCCTGCAGGCGCTCCGCCAGGTGTTCGGGGGAGTTGCGCAGCACCTGGGCGCTTTGCTTGAGGGCGTTGCTGGTCTGTTGCACCACGTTCTGGAAGATCGGGTTGGAGGTCAGCGCGAAGAGTTCTTCATGGAAGCCGATGTACGCGTTCATGCCGGCTTCGGCGTCGCCCGCATCCAGGGCTTCGCGCATGTCCATCAGGGTCAGGCGCAATTGGCCGACTTCCTTGCTGCTGATGGACTGGGCCACCAGGCCGACGATGAAGGGCTCGAGGGTGTAGCGCAGTTGCAGGATATCTTCGAGGCTGGCGTCGGCCACGGCGTCGCCGGACTGCGGTTCACTGATGCTGGTTTCCAGCACCACCACGCCTTTGCCGGGCATGGAACGCACCAGGCCGAGGGTTTCCAGCACGATCACCGCTTCACGCAGGCTGGGCCGGCTGATGCCCATTTGTTCGGCCAGTTCGCGTTGGCCGGGCAGCATTTCGCCACGCCGCCACTGGCCCCGCGCCAGGGCGGCGCGCAGTTTTTCTACGACTGAATTGACGACGGTTGAGGTGCTGATCACGTCGTGCGCTCCTTGAATAAGACGGTTGCGTGTAAGCACCGGCTTGCCGGCGCCTACGGGGGGTTAGAATTCCTGGTGGGTGGGCAACACCGGTTTTTTGGTTTGGAAGGCATAGCCTTGCTGGCCGTCGAGCACCTTGTTGGCGCGCTGCAGGTCAATGTCGTTTTCCCAGCGCGCAATGGCCACGGTGGCCACGCAGTTGCCGATCAGGTTGGTCAAGGCACGGCCGATGCCCATGAACCAGTCCACCGCCAACACCAAGACCAGGCCGACCACCGGAATCGCCGGGATCGCCGTGAGCGTCGCCGCCAGAATCACCAGCGCGGAACCGGGAATGCCGTGGGCGCCCTTGGAGGTGATCAGCGAGACCAGCAGGATCGTCAGCAGGTCGGTCATCGACAGCGGCGTGCCGGTGGCATTGGCGATAAACACGATGGCCAGGGTCAGGTAGATCGAGAAACCGTCGAGGTTGAACGAATACCCCGTCGGAATCACCAGGCCCACGGTCGAACTGCCGATGCCCAGGTGTTCCAGCTTGCGCATGATCTGTGGCAGCACCGCGTCGGACGAAGCGGTGCCCATCACGATCAGCAGCTCTTCGCGCAGGTACTTGAGCAGCGGCAACATGCGCAGGCCCGACAGGCGCATGACCGCGCCGAGGATCAGCGCGACAAACGCAAAGCAGGTCAGGTAGAACAGACCGACCAGGCTGCCCAGGTGTTGCAGGGAGTCCAGGCCATAGGTGCTGGTGGTGAAGGCGATCGCGCCAAATACGCCGATGGGCGCCAGGCGTACGATCATGCCCATGATGCGGAAGATGACGTGGCTCAGCTCGTTGATCAGCCGCGAGATGCCCGACGCCGCTTCGCCCACCAGGTTCAGCGCGCTGCCGAACAGCACCGAAAACAACAGCACTTGCAGCACGTTGTTGTCGGCAAAGGCGCCGATCACCGAGTTGGGGATCAGGTCCATCAGGAACTGGCTGGTACCCTTGATGTGCTGGCCTTTGTTGGCCAGTTCATTCAAACCGGCGGAGGAGAGCTGCTCCAGGTGGATATTGGCGCCGGTGCCGATGCCGGTGCTGAACGCCATGATCAGGCCGATCACCAGGGCCACGGTGGTCAGCACTTCAAAGTAGATCACCGACTTGAGGCCGATGCGCCCGACTTTTTTCAAGTCGCCGGCACCGGAAATGCCGCTGACCACCACGCAGAACACGATCAGGCCGATCAGCATTTTGATCAGCTTGATAAAACCGTCGCCCAAGGGTTTGAGTTGCGAGGAGAACTCGGGAAGGGCCAGGCCGCAGACAATGCCGAGCATCAGGCCAATCACGACTTGCAGGAAAATCGAACGCGAGCACCATCTGAGCATGGGAGGAATCTCTATTCGGTGCCCTGGTGGTTCCAGGGCTAATTGTTGTGGTCTTACCGGTAAGTCCAGTGCGCGGCCAGTCTACGCCGGGTTTTTTTGAAATCACAAGTCATTATTTGTCGGTTGACAGCTCCCGGTCTGACCAGTTGATCGCCAAGGGCGATGCTTGAGCGGTTGGCGGGCGGGAAAATGTTTCGCTTATCATCCGCCGCTCGGCACAGGAGGTGATGGATGGACAGACCAGGCTTGAGCAGCGATGACCGCGGGCAGATCCACTGCAGTTGGCGCACGGCGGCGCCGGAATACCCGCGTTACCACGACCACGAGTGGGGCGTGCCGGTGGCGGATGACATCCAGTTGTACGAGAAGATCTGCCTGGAGGGCTTTCAGGCGGGCATGGCGTGGATCACCATCCTGCGCAAGCGCGAGCAGTTCCGGGTGGCGTTCGAGGGCTTCGATTTTCGTCGCGTGGCGCAGTATGGCGAGGCGGATATCCAGCGCCTGATGCAGGATGCGGGCATCGTGCGTAACCGGGCGAAGATCGTCTCTGCCATCAACAATGCGCGCCGGGCCTGTGAGTGGGTGGATGAAACCGGTTCGCTGGCGCAGTGGTTGTGGGCGTTCGAGCCTAGCGCGCAGGAACGCCCGACGGTAGTGGACATGGCCTACTGGACGGCCAATCCGACGTCACCCGCCTCGGTGCGATTATCCAAAGCCTTGAAGAAACGCGGCTGGACCTACGTCGGCCCGACCACGATGTATGCGCTGATGCAGGCGACGGGCATGGTCAACGATCACCTGGAAGGCTGCGCCTGCCGGCCACGCATCGAAGCGTTGCGTCGCCAATTCAAACGCCCCACCTAAAAGCGCTGCATTATCGTTGACGAAGCCCGCGCCTACAGGGGGTTGTGTTGTTTGTGGGGTCAGGACAGGAAGCCGCCGTCCACATTCAGCGATACGCCGGTGGTGTAGCTCGACGCATCGCTGGCCAGGTACAGCACCGCGCCGGCCATCTCGCTCGGGTCGGCCACGCGTTTGAGCGGGATCTGCGCCAGGGCCATTTTCAGGATCGCGTCGTTTTTCACCAGCGCCGAGGCGAACTTGGTGTCGGTCAGGCCTGGCAGCAGGGCGTTGCAGCGAATGCCGAACGGCGCGCACTCCTTGGCGAATACCTTGGTCATGTTGATCACGGCGGCCTTGGTCACCGAGTAGATGCCCTGGAACACACCTGGCGAGATGCCGTTGATCGAGGCGACGTTGATGATGCTGCCGCCGCCGTTTTCGCGCATCAGCTTGCCGGCTTCCACCGACATGAAGAAGTAGCCGCGAATGTTCACATCGACGGTCTTCTGGAAGGCGCCGAGGTCGGTGTCCAGCACGTTGCAGAATTGCGGGTTGGTCGCGGCGTTGTTGACCAGGATATCCAGGCGCCCGAACTGCTCGCGGATGCCGGCGAACACCTGGGTGATCTGTTCCATTTCGCCGATGTGGCAAGCAATCGCGGTGGCCTTGCCGCCGTCGGCGATGATCGCGTCCGCCACGTGCTGGCAGCCTTCGAGCTTGCGGCTGGAGACGATCACGTGGGCGCCTTGCTGGGCCAGCAGCTTGGCGATGGCTTCGCCGATGCCACGGCTGGCGCCGGAAACAAAAGCAATCTTGCCGTCGAGGTCGAACAGGTGGGTCTTGGACATGGGAGGTTCCTTGTTATAGGCGATCAGAGCGCGGATTTGCCGATGACGTTCAGGCTCATCTGCTCCAGCAGCTTGTTCATCTGGATGAACTGCGCAAAGCGTTTGTCCTGGGTCTGGCCATGGAAGAAACGGTAGTAGATCTGCTGCACGATGCCGGCCAGGCGGAACAGGCCGTAGGTGTAGTAGAAGTCGAAATTGTCGATCTGCAGGCCGGCGCGCTCGGCGTAGTAATCCACGAACTCGCGGCGTGTGAGCATGCCGGGGGCGTTGCTCGGCTGGCGGCGCATCAGTTGCACCGGTGCCGGGTCATTGGCTTCGATCCAGTAGGCGAGGGTGTTGCCCAGGTCCATCAGCGGGTCGCCGAGGGTGGTCAGCTCCCAGTCCAGCACGCCGATGATCTGCATCGGGTTGTGCGGGTCGAGGATCACGTTGTCGAAGCGGTAATCGTTGTGCACGATGCTCGAGGTCGGGTGGTCGGCGGGCATTTTGTCGTTGAGCCAGGCGCGTACCGTTTCCCATTTGGGCGCATCGGGGGTCAGGGCCTTTTCGTAGCGCTCGCTCCAGCCGCGAATCTGCCGTTGCACGTAGCCTTCGGGTTTGCCCAGGTCGGCCAGGCCGCAGGCGTTGTAGTCCACCTGGTGCAGCTCGACGAGCTTGTCGATGAAGCTTTTGCACAGCGCCTCGGTCTTGGCCGCATCCAGGCCCAGTTCGGCCGGCAGGTCGGAGCGCAGGATAATGCCCTTGACCCGTTCCATCACATAGAACTCGGTGCCGATCATCGAGGTGTCGGTGCAGTGCACATAAGCCTTGGGGCAATACGGGAAACCGTCCTTGAGCTGGTTGAGGATGCGGAACTCGCGCCCCATATCGTGGGCGGACTTGGCTTTGTGGCCAAAGGGCGGGCGGCGCAGGACAAATTCCTGGCCGGGGTATTCCAGCAGGTAGGTCAGGTTTGACGCGCCGCCGGGGAACTGGCTGAGGGTGGGCGTACCGCTCAGGCCCGGGATATGGGCCTTGAGGTAGGGATCGATCAGGCTGACATCAAGTTCTTCGCCTGGGCGAATCTGGGTCGATTGGTCGTTCAGCGCCATGCTTATCCCTTCTGCTTATTTTAAAGGCCTCGGACTATTTCCTAATCTAATGCGCGTAGCCGCCCAGCGACAAGGTCGGGGCGGCTTAATAGGTTAGCGTGTTGAAGGGTGATCAGCGTGCCTGATCGGTCATTTTTCGGGCGCAGGCAAGGCCACAGGCGTGAGCACCGGACGGCCGGCAAAGTATTCCACCAGGTTGTCGGCCACCCGTTGCACGGTGTCGTGGGCCGCTTCCGGCGACAGGCCGGCGACGTGGGAGGTGAGCACGGTATTGCCCAGGCGCTTGAGGGCGTCGGGTACGCCGGGCTCGTCGTCGAACACGTCCAGGGCCGCGCCGCCGATACGGCGTTGTTCAAGGGCGGTGACGAGGTCGGCGGTGACGATCACGCTGCCGCGGCCGATATTCACCAGGAAGCCGTTCGGGCCCAGGGCGTCCAGGGCGTAGCGATCGATCAGGTGGCGAGTGCCGGGGCCGCCGGGTGTGGCCAGGATCAGGAAGTCCGAGGTGCGCGCCAGTTCCACGGGCGATGCGCAATAGGTGTAGTCCACGTCATCGCGGGGTTGGCGGTTGTGGTAGCTCACGTGCATGCCGAAGCCCAGGGCGGCGCGCGTGGCGATCTCCAGGCCGACCGCCCCCAGCCCGAGAATGCCCAAGTGTTTACCGCCCAGGGACGGGCGCATCACCTTGGGCCATTCGCCGCGCCGCACGGCGGCGTCGGTCTGGGGAATGCCGCGCACCAGCGACAGCAGCAGCGCCATGGCATGGTCCGCCACCGACGGTGCATTCACCCCGGCGCCGTTGGTGACCACAATCCCGCGGTTGCTCGCGGCCTGCAGGTCGACATGCTCGAAGCCGGCACCGATCACACAGATGATTTCCAACAGCGGCAGGGCGGCGATTTCCTCGGCATACAAGCCCAGCGGACCACGGGTCAGGACCGCCTGAATCCGCTCGCCATGGGTCTTGATCGCCTGGCTGCGTTCGGCCGGGGTCGGCGCCAGGATCACGTGGAAGTCATTGCTTTCGATGATCGACAGGTAGTCGTTGATGGTTTCAACCAGGACCAGAACGGTGACAGGCATGGGAAGGCTCTTCCAGGGGCTTTGATGGAAGAGAGTATGCACATTTTACCGGGTGTTTCGGCTATCCCTTGTTGAAAAAGCGCCGCGGCTCAGACCCCGCGACGCAGTTTGAACAGACTTAACCGATTCGCGCGTAGGGAATCAGGGTGGGCCTGGATTTGGGCGCCTGGTACTCGGTGCCGTTGAACGGGAAGCTGGGCGGTTCAGGTCGCTGTGGGGCGACGGCGTTTTTCTGGTTGATTTGCGCCTCGACGTGCTGCGTGACGGCATCCACCATCAGGCCGGTATTGAAGAAAGGGTTCTGAATGTTTGGCAGCATGAGGGTCATGTTGGGTACTCCTGGCACACGGGATTGGTCGGGGGTTACATGCGCGTTCTCCCGCTGGCAGCGGGCATAGTGATGCGTCATCTAGGTGGCGGGCGAGCGGCAAGCGTTCCTGGGCAAACACGCCTTGTCATGAAAGCATCGGTGGCCTGCGGCCTCCTAGCGCATCTGAGCCGTTGCTGCATTCGTCAGCTAAGTCTTTGCTTATGCAAGAGAATCCCGGACAATCGCGCCCCTTCTAGGGTTGGGGCGCTGCCTGTCGGGTTTTTCTGACTCGCCCCGACCGTGCAAATGCGGAGATCCGACCGGATGAATGATCAGGCCAATAGCGTCGACGAACGCTATGCAACGACACCTGTAACCCTCACAAGCTGGAGCCGCCAGGACACCACTTGGATGCTCGGCCTGTTTGGCACCGCCATTGGCGCCGGGACCTTGTTCTTGCCGATCAACGCCGGCCTGGGCGGCTTCTGGCCGTTGATGGTCCTGGCGGTGCTGGCCTTCCCGATGACGTTCTTTGCCCACCGTGGCCTGACCCGTTTCGTGCTGTCCGGTCGAGAGGGTTCCGACATCACCGACGTGGTCGAAGAGCATTTCGGCATCAGGGCCGGTGCATTGATCACCTTGCTGTACTTCTTTGCGATTTTCCCGATCCTGCTGATCTACAGCGTGGCGCTGACCAACACTGTCGGCAGCTTCATGGAGCACCAGTTGCACATCCAGCCACCGCCACGGGCGATCCTGTCGTTTGTGCTGATCCTGGGCCTGCTGGCTGTGGTGCGCTGCGGCGAGCAAGCTATCGTCAAGGCCATGAGCCTGATGGTGTATCCGTTTATCGTGGCGTTGCTGTTCCTGGCGGTGTACCTGGTGCCCCATTGGAATGGCGGCATTCTCAGCACCGCCAGCGTGGTACCTGCGCCGTCCGCGTTGCTCAATACCCTGTGGCTGGCGATTCCGGTGATGGTGTTCTCGTTCAACCATTCGCCGATCATCTCGGCGTTTGCGGTCGACCAGAAGCGTCAGTACGGCGCGAACGCCGATGAGCGCAGTTCGCAGATCCTGTCCCGCGCGCACCTGTTGATGGTGGTGATGGTGCTGTTCTTCGTGTTCAGCTGCGTGCTGACGTTGTCGCCGGCGCAGTTGGCTGAAGCCAAGCAGCAGAACCTGTCGATCCTGTCGTACCTGGCCAACCACTTCAATAATCCGACCATCGAGTTTGCCGCGCCATTGATCGCGTTCGTGGCGATCGCCAAGTCGTTCCTGGGCCACTACATCGGCGCCAGCGAAGGCCTCAAGGGCCTGGTGCTCAAAAGCGGCCGTCGCCCCACGCCGAAGGCGCTGGACCGCATGACCGCCGCCTTCATGCTGGTGGTGTGCTGGATCGTTGCCACGCTCAATCCCAGCATCCTGCGCATGATCGAGACCCTGGGCGGGCCGATCATTGCGTCGATCCTGTTCCTGATGCCGATGTACGCGATCCGCAAGGTGCCGGCGATGGCCAAGTACCGTGGGCAGGCGTCCAATGTGTTTGTCACGGCGGTAGGCCTGGTGGCGATTACTGCATTGATTTATTCGCTGCTGTCCTGACGGCGGGATTCGCCCCTAAAGGCCGATTCGCGCGCACCGCGAATCGGCCTTTTTTGTGCAAGGAAAACCTGACTGGGCTCAACCACAGCCGGGCAATGAGCGTTAAGCTGGCGCACGTTATTTGCCAGGATGGATTGGGCCGATTGAATACTCAAACCGATACGCCAGTTGTTGTACCGCCTAATCGTACCCAGGACCTGCTCGCCGGGTTATCCATTGCCGGTTTGTTGCTGCCGGAGGCCGTGGCCTATTCCAGCATCGCGGCGCTGCCACCCCAGGCCGGGGTCATCGCGTTGTTTGCCGGGCTGGTGTGCTACGGCGTGTTCGGCACCAGCCGCTTTGCCATTGTGTCGGCCACGTCGTCATCGGCCGCTGTATTGGCGGCGGCCACGGCCAGCCTGGCCGGTGATGACCCGGCGTTGAGGCTGTCCCTGGCCTTCGGGCTGGTGCTGCTCATTGGCGTGTTTTTTCTCCTGGCCGGGCTGCTCAGGCTCGGTGGCGTAACGTCGTTTATTGCCAAGCCGGTCTTGCGCGGGTTTGCCTTCGGCCTGGCGCTGACCATCATCCTCAAGCAGTTGGCCAGTGTGGTGGGCGTGCACCTGACCGATAACAACCTGATCCGCTTCCTGCCGCAGTTGCTGGAGCAACTGCCGCGCTGGAATTGGCCCGCTGCGGCGGTGGCGGCCGTGGCATTGATCGTCCTCTGGCTATGCGCCCGCGTTCCGCGCTTGCCCGGCGGGCTGGTGGTGATCGTGCTGGGCATTGCCGCTGGCCAGGGCCTGAACCTGCAGGCCCACGGCGTCGCACTGATCGGCCTGATCGACCTGCGCCTGGAGCTGGGGCATCTGCCCGTCCTGCCGTTTGCCGACTGGCTGCGCCTGGGGGAATTGGCGTTCGCGTTGGTCATGATTTTGTACGCGGAGTCTTACGGCTCCATCAGTTCCTTCGCCCTCAAGCATGGCGATCGCGTGTCATCCAACCGCGATTTGCTCGCGCTGGGCGCTGCCAACCTGGTGTCCGGGTTGTTCCACGGCATGCCGACGGGCGCCGGGTACTCGGCGACTTCGGCCAACGAGGCCGCTGGCGCCTATTCGCGGATGGCCGGGATTGTCGCGGCGCTGGTGATTCTGGTGATTGTGCTGACCGTACTGCCGTATGTGGCGCTCACGCCGGAGCCGGTGCTGGCGGCGGTGGTCATCTATGCCCTGGCTCGAGGTTTGAGCCTGCAGCCCCTGGGACGTTACTTCCTGTGGCGGCGCGACCGCTTGCTGGTGGTGTGTGCGGTAGCGGCCGTGCTGGTGCTCGGTGTGCTGGATGGTTTGCTGTTGTCGGTGGCGATCAGTGTGGTGTTGATGTTGCGCCAGATGTCGGCAGCGGATATCCAGGTGCTGGGGCGCCTGGGCGACAGTCATGACTTCGTGGATCGCCTGCACCATGCCGATGCGCAGGCCGTTCCGGGGACGTTGATCATCCGGCCGAGCGAAGCGCTGTTTTTCGCCAATGCCGAGCGCATCCTCGGGGCCGCCCTGCGCTTGATACGTCACTCATCCGCGCAGACGGTAGTGTTGAGCCTGGAAGAATCCCCTGATCTGGACGGCACCAGCGTCGAAGCCCTGGCCGCTTTTTTTGCCCAGGTGCGGGGGGAGGGTAAGCAATTGGTGCTGGCGCGGGTGCGCCATGATGCTCATGAGGTGTTGCAGTCACTGCCCGAAGCCGCGGCGCCACAGGTGTTGCTCAGCGGCTTGAGCGTCGACGGTGCGGTGAAACTGGCGCTGCAGGGCAGTTCCCAGGCATAAAAAAACGCCGCGTATCTTGCGATACGCGGCGTCCTTTACATCAACACACCCTTAGGCTTGCAGCACCGGGATGTTGGCGTTTGCAGCGCTTTCACGGAACTCGGCGATCTGATCGAAACTCAGGTAGCGGTACACATCGCTGGCCATGGTGTTGATCTTCGCGGCGTACTCCATGTACTCCTCGACGGTCGGCAGGCGACCCAGGATCGAAGCCACCGACGCCAGCTCGGCCGAAGCCAGGTAGACGTTGGCGCCATCGCCCAGACGGTTCGGGAAGTTACGGGTCGAGGTCGACACAACGGTCGAATTCGGTTCTACACGTGCCTGGTTACCCATGCACAGCGAGCAGCCCGGCATTTCCATGCGCGCGCCAGCCTTGCCGTAGATGCCGTAGTAGCCTTCTTCGGTCAGTTGGTGAGCGTCCATCTTGGTCGGCGGCGACAGCCACAGACGGGTTGGCAGCTGACCCTTGACCTGATCCAGCAGTTTACCGGCAGCGCGGAAGTGACCGATGTTGGTCATGCACGAACCGATGAACACTTCGTCGATCTTCTCGCCAGCAACGCTGGACAGCAGACGGGCGTCGTCCGGATCGTTTGGCGCGCAGAGCACAGGCTCCTTGATGTCGGCCAGGTCGATCTCGATCACTTCGGCGTATTCCGCGTCGGCATCGGCCACCATCAGCTCCGGGTTGGCAACCCAGGCTTCCATCGCTTGGGCGCGACGTTCCAGGGTGCGTGCATCGCCGTAGCCTTCGCCGATCATCCAGCGCAGCAGGGTGATGTTGGAGTTCAGGTATTCGGTGATCGATTCTTTCGACAGCTTGATGGTGCAACCGGCAGCCGAACGTTCAGCCGAGGCGTCGGACAGCTCGAAGGCTTGTTCGATGCTCAGGTTGTCCAGGCCTTCGATTTCCAGGATGCGGCCGGAGAAGGCGTTCTTCTTGCCTTTCTTCTCTACGGTCAGCAGGCCAGCCTGGATCGCGTAGTAAGGAATGGCGTGAACCAGGTCACGCAGGGTGATGCCAGGTTGCATTTTGCCTTTGAAGCGCACCAGGATCGATTCCGGCATGTCCAGTGGCATGACGCCAGTGGCTGCGGCAAACGCTACCAGGCCAGAACCGGCCGGGAACGAGATGCCCATCGGGAAACGGGTGTGGGAGTCACCACCGGTACCGACGGTGTCCGGCAGCAGCATGCGGTTCAGCCAGCTGTGGATGATGCCATCGCCTGGACGCAGCGATACACCGCCACGGGTCATGATGAAGTCAGGCAGGGTGTGGTGGGTGGTCACGTCGATCGGCTTCGGATAGGCCGCGGTGTGGCAGAAGGACTGCATCACCAGGTCGGTCGAGAAGCCCAGGCATGCCAGGTCTTTCAGTTCGTCACGGGTCATTGGACCGGTGGTGTCCTGGGAACCCACGGTGGTCATCTTAGGCTCGCAGTAGGTGCCTGGACGAACGCCAGCCACGCCGCAGGCCTTGCCGACCATCTTCTGCGCCAGGGTGAAACCCTTGGTGCTTTCGGCAGGTGCTTCAGGCTTCTTGAACAGGTCGGACGGTGGCAGACCCAGTTCGGTACGCGCCTTCTCGGTCAGGCCACGGCCGATGATCAGCGGGATACGGCCACCGGCGCGGACTTCGTCCAACAGGACCGGGGTCTTCATTTCGAAGGTGGTCAGGACTTCGTCGGTGCCGTGCTTGCAGACTTTGCCCGCATGCGGGTACAGGTCGATCACGTCGCCCATGTTCAGCTTGGAGACGTCGAACTCGATTGGCAGTGCGCCAGCATCTTCCATGGTGTTGTAGAAGATCGGAGCGATCTTGCTGCCGAAGCAGAAACCGCCGGCACGCTTGTTCGGTACGTAAGGAACGTCGTCGCCGAAGAACCACAGTACGGAGTTGGTTGCCGACTTACGCGACGAACCGGTACCGACCACGTCGCCAACGTAGGCGATCGGGAAGCCTTGGCCGCGCATTTCTTCGATCTGCTTCATCGGGCCGGTCTTGCCTTGCTCGTCCGGCACGATGCCGTCGCGAGCCATTTTCAGCATGGCCAGGGCGTGCAGCGGGATGTCAGGGCGGGACCAGGCGTCCGGGGCAGGGGACAGGTCGTCGGTGTTGGTTTCACCGGAAACCTTGAACACGCGCAGGCTGATCTTGTCGGCCAGGGTCGGACGGTTCTTGAACCACTCGCCGTCGGCCCAGGACTGGATCACGGCCTTGGCGTGTGCGTTGCCTTTCTTGGCTTTTTCGGCCACGTCGTGGAACGCATCGAACATCAGCAGGGTGTGCTTGAGTTGGGCAGCCGCGACAGGTGCCAGTTCGGCGTTGTCCAGCAGGTCGACCAACGTCACGATGTTGTAGCCGCCTTGCATGGTGCCAAGCAGTTCAACAGCGCGTTTCTTGTCGATCAGGGGGGAAGTGGCTTCGCCCTTGGCCAGGGCAGACAGGAAACCAGCTTTGACGTAGGCAGCTTCGTCAACACCTGGTGGAATGCGGTTGGTGATCAGGTCAACGAGAAATTCTTCTTCGCCAGCCGGGGGATTTTTCAGCAGCTCGACCAGGCCTGCGGTTTGTTCGGCATTAAGCGGCTGGGGAACGATTCCCAGTGCTGCACGCTCTTCGATATGTTTGCGATAGGCTTCAAGCACAGTTATTACCCTCATCAGTGGTCCCACGGGGGACGCTCATCCAGAAATGAACGGCACGCATGCGCTCGGGGGCTTTTTGGGCCACAAAGCCAGCGCTGCCGGCATTCCCTACAGAAGCTGCTTTCAAAGTTTTACGCCTGCAGAACGGAGCTGATGAGGGTTGGCGCTGATGATCGACCTACCGGGTCGTTCATTATCGCCAACACCGTTCTGAAGGAAAGACTGTGCTCGTGACGCTTTGAAAACAGCTTCCAGCGGATTATTGGCGCCTTACAAGGCCGGATGATTCTACGGCAAAAAAAATCTAAAGGTAAGTTGCCAAGCCAAGTTTGACGGGTGATGAAGGTTAGACAAAGGGCTAAGATGGTGCACTGTTTCGCTGATCTGCGTGTCGTTACCCATGTCCAACCACACCATCAAGACCCCCTGCGTCGGCCTGTGTTCCACGGTCTATGGCGATCTTGTGTGTCGCGGCTGCAAGCGTTTCCACCACGAGGTGATCCAGTGGAATGGCTATAACGAAGAAGAAAAACGCGCGGTCTGGCTGCGGTTGGAACAGCTGTTGGTACAAGTGATGGCCGGCAAGCTCGAAGTCTTCGACCCGAAAAAACTGCGCGGCCAGCTCGAGCAGCGCAAGATTCGCTTCGTGCCGCACCAGTCCGAGTATTGCTGGGCCTACCAGTTGATTGCCCGTGGCGCGCGGGTGATCAGCAACCTGGAGGCCTACGGGATGGTGCTGCTGCCGGAGTTTCGTGAATGGGCCTTGCCGGACCTGCGCGATGCCATCGACCGCGAGTTTTTTATCTTGTCCGAAGCCCATTACCAGCGCTATATCGCGCCGGGGTTTCTCCAGGAAACGTTCGGCGCCTGACGGTCAGCGTTTGCTCGCCAGCGCTTCCAGCTGAGTCATCAGCGCTTGCGGCTTGAGCACCAGCACATCGCTTTCCACCGCATCCAGCACCACCTCGGCGGTATTGCCGATCAAAGCGCCGGAAATCCCGGTACGCGCCACAGTGCCGATGATGGTCAGCGTCGCCTGCAACTTGCGCACGAAGTGCTGAATCAGTACATCCGCCGGGCCTTCCTCGACATGCAGGTGTGCATCGTCCAGATCGAACTCAGCCTGGAACGCCTGGCACTGCTCGCGATAGCGCGCCTCGATGGTGCTTTTGAGCTGGAACGTCGGGTCTGCCGCTGAAAGCATCGGCGAGGGATGGGCGCTGATCACGTGAAACTGCGCCTTGGCCATGTTGGCGATGTCGAAGCCATAGTCGATGATCGAGTAGTGCAGCGAGCGGTGTTCGTTGTCGGTATTGCCGACATCGACGGCGGCCAGGATCACGCCACCGGTCCACGGCTTCGACGTTTTCACCAGCAGTACGGGTGTGGGGCAGTAGCGCAACAGCTTCCAGTCTCCCGGCGTCAGCAGCGCCTTTTTCAACGGGCTGTCGGGGAAGTGCTGCTTGATCACCAACCCACAGCCTTCGGCCTGCTGCACATCGATGATGGTTTCATGCAGGCTTTCATTCCACGCCTGCTCGGTGGTGACGCTGTAGCCGTCCTCCTGCAAGCCGGACTTGAGCAGGCTTAACAGCGCCGAGTGCTCACGCTTCCTGTCGCACACCAGCAGGTGCAGGTGCGCGCCGGTAACCCCGGCGATCAGCTTGGCGCGCTTGAGGGCCAGGCTTTCCGAATGCTCGGGCTCGATCACCACCAGAATGCTGCGGATAGCTTGCATGGACGGATCTCCAAGAATAAAGAGCGGGGTGTGGGACAACTATAGTTGCTGCTCGTCAGACGTCATGTTGATGCACATCAAGTCCAGTGGCTGGTGGTCTGCGGCGCTGTCGGTATAATCGGCGCCCTTTTGTGATTCTTGACCCGTGAGCCCGATGAACCTGCCCGAAATCCACGAATTCCTCGGTTGCCGCACCCCTGATGCCTGGGTCCAGGCTGCGCTGGCCAATCAGGACACGCTGCTGATCGACCACAAGAACTGCGAATTCAAAGCCGCCAGCACCGCCCTGAGCCTGATCGCGAAATACCACAGCCATGTCGACCTGATCAACATGATGTCGCGCCTGGCCCGGGAAGAATTGGTGCACCACGAACAAGTCATGCGCCTGATGAAAAAGCGCAAAGTCGAGCTGCGCCAGTTGCACGCCGGACGCTATGCCTCGGCGTTGCGCAAGGTGGTACGCAGCCACGAGCCGGTCAAACTGGTGGACACGCTGGTGGTCGGGGCGTTTATCGAAGCGCGCAGTTGCGAGCGTTTCGAGGCGCTGGTGCCGCATTTGGACGAGGAGCTTGGCAGGTTCTACTTCGGTTTGCTGAAAAGCGAGGCGCGGCACTACCAGGGGTACCTGAAGCTGGCCTATCAGTACGGCGACGCCAAGGACATCGCCCAGGTGATCGAGCGGGTGAGGGCGGCCGAGCAGGAACTGATCGAATCCCCCGACATCGAGTTCCGCTTTCACAGTGGTGTGCCGGCCTGAGGCGCTCGCTACGCCCACTGCCAAGGGGCTAACGGGTCAACCCCAGTCGCTCATGCCACTGTGCGATCCTGATGCTTGTCGGGCGAGTGTAACAACACTTTGCTAATACCTTGGCCCCAGGCTAAATTGCGCGCTTTGGTTTCAGGGAAGACACCCATGCTAGAGCCGTTGCACAGCGCTGCCGCGCAAATTCGCCACGCCGTGCGTGCGGCCACCGAGGGCCTGGTCGGGCGTGAGCAACTGGCCGAGTTGATTGTGCTGGCCGCGGTGGCACAGGAGCACATCTTGGTCGTCGGCCCGCCCGGTACCGCCAAAAGTGCGGTGGTCCGGCGCGTGGCTCAGTCCATGGGCGGGCGTTACTTCGAGTACCTGCTGGGGCGTTTCACCGAGCCGTCGGAACTGTTCGGCGCGGTGGACCTGAAGAAACTGCGCGAAGGCAGCGTCGAAACCGATGTCAGCGGCATGCTGCCGGAAGCCGATATCGTGTTTCTCGATGAAGTCTTCCTGGGCTCGACCGCCATCCTCAATACCTTGCTGGGCGTGCTCAACGAGCGCCGTTTTCGCCGTGGCCACACCCAGATCCAATGCCCGCTGCGCGTATGCGTCGGCGCCGCCAACGGCCTGCCGGACGATGAGGCGCTGGCGGCGTTCGGCGATCGCTTCCTGTTGCACCTGTTTGTCGAGTCGGTGCCGGATAACCAGTTGGAGGCCATGCTCGCCGGTGGCTGGCAGTCGGAACAGCGGCCGGTCCCGCAACTGCTTGGCCTGACGCAGTTGGACACGCTTGGGCAAGCGCTGAAAAACGTCGACCTCAACCCCGTGCGGCCAGTGCTGGCTCAGGCGATCCGGCGTCTGCGTGAGGCCGGCATTCAGTTGTCGGATCGACGCATCGTCAAGTCCCAGCGGCTGATCGCGGCGGCCGCGTTGTTGGGCGGGCGCCTGCAAGCCAGCGATGCCGACCTGTGGCCACTGTTGTACGTGTTGCCGACCAAGGAAACCCAGCAGCATGGTCGCGAGGTGCTGCGTGATCTGTTTGCCGCCTCCAGCAACCGTCATCTGTTCAGCGCGGTGGAAGAAGCCACGTTGCAGCCCATGTCGCGCTTCAATCGCTTGCTGGAAACTGCCGAGGACTACCTGGCGCGCAGCGAACCACCGGCCAGCCCGGTGCTCGAAGGCCTGCTCCGGGAAATAGACGCCAACTTCAATAGCCTCACCCTGCCTGAGCCGTTGCAGCAAGCGCGCGGGCAATTGACTCGCTTGCTGACCGCCGCGCCATGAGTGCCGCGCTGCATCGTTGGACCTGGCGTTCGCGACCGGTGCCGACCGAGCCGCAGGCGGCGGTCGCCTGGGGGGACGCCGCGCGGCGCCTGCATGCGCGCTTGCTGCGCCTGGCTCCGGAACACGCCGCGCGTCTGCAGGCGACTGCCAATGGCGAGGTTCTGGTGGTCACCGGTGCCGGCGTCGATCTGCCCTGGATCGATGGAGTGGCCTACGCCGCGCCCGTCGATGCCGCGCCGGGCTTGTGGTTACCGACCAATTGGGAGCCGACGGTGGCGGTGGATGTGCTGGGCCAAGCGCTGGCGGCACGCTTCAAACGCTCGCCGTTGTTGCTGTGGCGCGAGCCCCGGGCGGTGATCCCGCTGGATCGCCTGTTGCCCGTGTGTGCCGATCATTTGCAGCGCATCGCTGTCCACTGGGGGGCGCTCGATGCAACTGCCTGAAGCCCTGCAACCCTGGCGGCACTGGCTGGAATGGTTTGCCCCTGAACACCTGCCGCTGTTTGCCGACCTGCTGGGGCGCCTCAATCCGCTGCTCGGTCCCTTGCGCGGCCTGCAGCAAGGCGGTGTGCCCGAGCCTGACGGTCTGGGCGACCTGCAGCGTCGTGGTCCGTATGATCGCCTGCTGTCCAGTGAATGGTTGCTGGCCGAGGAAGTCCCCGATGAATTTCTGCGCCGCGCGGTCGGTGGCGAGCATATGTTCCTGGCCCCCCAATACCGCGCCCGCGAAGCCAACCGCCTGATCGTCGTGTTGTTCGACGCCGGCCCCTTGCAGTTGGGCGCTGCGCGACTGGTGCATGTCGCGTTGTTGGTGCTCTTGGCACGGCGTGCCGAAGAGGCCGGCGCCGAGCTGCGCTGGGGCATCCTGCAAGGCGCGCCGGTATTGCATGCGCTGGATGGCGCGACGCAACTCAAGCGCTTGCTCAACGCCCGTACTTACGAGGGGGTGGGCGACAGCCATTGGCGCGCCTGGAGTGACTGGTTGGCTACGCAGGACACGCCGGTGGGTGAGTGCTGGAGGGTCGGGCAGCGTCTGCCGCCGGATGACGCCCGGCATTGCACTCACCACGTTCACATCAGCCGCAGCCTGGATGGGCATAGCTTGTCGTTCGAGTTAAAGGCCGGCCAGGTGCGACGCGTATCGCTGCCGATGCCAGCGGCCCAGTACGCTGTGCCCTTGCTCAAGGGCCAGTTCGAGCATGAGGTCAAGGCGCCGCCGGCGATCAGGACTGGTGTGGTTCCGCGCGTTGCGCTGACCTTGCCGCCGGTGATCTCCGGTTCTGGCAGTCATGTCGCCCTGCGGATGCTGGATGAAACGGGAATGGTGGTGATCAAGCTGCCCTCCAGGAACCAGAAAAAGCCCCTGGAAGTGCGCCGTCGCCTGTGGTCGGGTCAGCAACGGGCGCTGAGCATGAGCTTTCACTACCGCAGCCTGGGGGCGGTGCTCAGCAGTGACCATACCTTGAGCTTCTGGAACATTCCGGGCATCGCGGCCGTCGCCAAACCGCCCGCCGAACACCTGCACCTGCCCGCTGGCACGGCGACGCTGCTGCCGTCGGTATGGTTGCGCAGTCAAAAGAACGAGCGACTCTACCTGCTGGAGAGCAAGGGCCGGCTCGCCTGCTGGCAAAGCAGCATGCGCCACGCCCCGGAACGTTATGGCTGCGAGATCACCGACAATGTCATCAGCCTGGGGCAGGTCGACACATTGACCCTGGCCTACGCACGCAGTGAAGGCGCGCAAGTGGTGGTCTATGCCTGCACGGGCGATGGGTTGAGGTCGGGCAGTTACGCGGTCGGGGCGTCCAATGGGGTCAGCCAGGTGTTGTTTGCGACGAGCCCTTTTTGGAGGTCCAACTTTGGGGGGTGCGCGCTGCTGACCGATAACCTCGGCAGCCAACGTTGGCGCGTGGTCACTCACGACAGCTTCCCAACGAAAGCCGCCCAGATTGACCTGGCCCCCGGCTGGAAAGCCATCGGGCTGCTCTGTGGAGTCGGCGTGCACGCGGTGCATTCATTGGTCGTGCTGGGCCCCGGCCAAGACACCGTCGGTGTTTACGCCGAGGGCTCGCAGCGCGTGCTGTTCACCACCTCTGCGCCGATTGCCCGGGCGACCTTCTGCCCCATGAGTGGCCTGGTCGCCGTGCTGACCAGCGCCCGGGAACTGTTGGTCTACTCGGTGGCAGAGCGGGCCATGCGCCTGCAAGTCATGTGCAACCAGGTACCGTTGTTAACTCACGAGCGTGACCATGCTTGATCAGGAAGGAATACGCGTCCGGCGCCCGTTGTTGACGGGGTATCAACCCGTCGATGGGCTGTGGTTTTCCTGTGAGCGTTTTGGCATGCAGGAGCGCGCCGGGCTGATCCTTGCGCACTGGCAGCCCGGCGCCCGTGCCCATCGTTTTGCCGACGGCGACCTGTTGCAGTTCGCGCGGCCCGAATCGATGCTGTGCGAGGCCCTGGCCGGTTGGCCGCTGGTGCGTCAGGGACGTGGCTTATGCTCGGCACGGTTGGACCCGCAGGAGCTGCAAGCCTTGCCCTTCGCCGACCTGTGGCTGGTGCGCGGCGGCCAGGTGCACGCCTTGCAGTTGCGCGATGCCCAATTACTGGTACCGGGGCAGTGGCTGGATATCAGCATGTACACGCTGCTCGATACATTCGACTGCCATGCCCCGTTGGTGGCGCGACTGCCGGAACCGGTGGTCACCGATGTACGGGAAATTCTCGGTGGGCACCTGGAACCGGTCAGCCCGGAGCGGGAAGGGGTGATGCAGGCGCTGATCGAGCGTCAGCGCAATGCGCCGAAGCGCCCACCCGCCGCTGCGGCTTCGCCCGCTGGCGACCCTTGGGCTGCCCACGAGCCGAGCTCTTTTCCTGTACTCAAGCTGGGCGCGACCATGGCGCTGCTGGCGGCGTTCGTCTGGATGGCGACCCAAGGCCAGCCTGTACCCTCGTCACCGATACCCGCCGAGCGCCGGGAATCGTTCAGCGGCGTGATCCTGGCGACATTACTGGGTGCGGTGTTTTTTACCGGCCTGTTAATGGGCCTGAATCGCTTCCTGCGCCGCCGCCCGGCGACAACGCCGGTCGCGCCGGCCGCCGCGACGGCACCCGGCGTTGCACCGCGTGCCGAGGCACGTCGCCACAAGCCTGCCGCCTGGCGCCGCTGGCTGACCCGCCTGACCGCGAATTCACAGCTGTCCAAGTTGTACGGCAAGCGTCAGGCCGCTTATATGCGGCGCATGCTGGAGATGTTCGAGGACGGTGACTTTGAAGAGGCCTTGCGCCACGCCATCCCGTTGAACGCTGAGCCCTCCAGTGGCGAACAGAGCTTCGGCACGCCGCAGCGGCGCCAGGACCTGACGCTGAGCCAACAGAGCGGGCCAAGCCGCGCGATGTTGTTCGACGAGGATTTGACCGAGCATCTGCGCCGGGTCTATCGCCAAACCTTCGAGCGTCTCGACCACGCTGGCCGGGTTGAAGAAGCCGTATTTGTGCTCGCCGAGCTGCTCAAGGAACGGCAGCAAGCCCTCGATTACCTGGAAAAACACGCGCGCTATCAGCAGGCCGCTGACCTGGCGCTGGCCTGGGATATGCCGCCGGCGGTGATCGTGCGCCTGCTGTGCCTGGCCGAGAACTGGCAGCGCGCCTTGCTGGTGGCGCGGCGCGACAATGCCTTCGCCGATGCGCTGGTGATGCTCCAGGCCAAGTCGCCGGAGATGGCCGAGCGTTTGCGCCTGGAATGGGCGCAATCGCTGATCGCCAAAGGCCTGTGGCTGCAAGCGGTCGACGTGATCTGGAGCCTGCCCGCCGAGCGTCCCCGCGCCGCCCAATGGCTGCTGAATGCCGAAGCCGCCGGCGGGCGCCTGGCCATGGGCGCACTGGTCAAACGCGCGATCTTGCTGCCGCACACGCTGGAGGCCTATGGCGAGTGGGTGGAGCAATTGCGCGACGATCCCGCGCGCGCCAGCGAACGGGCGGCCCTGGCTGAAGCGTTGCTGTTGCACAAATCCGAAACCACGGCCCTGGCCTGGCTGACAGGCGCCACCGTTCACGCGATTCTGGCCGATCAATACAGTGGCCACGGGCGTTTGGACCTCAGTCAGATGCAGGCGCTGGTCAAGATGAGCCGGGACAAACTGCTCCAGGCGGATTTACCCGGCCAGGCGTTGAAACGTCCGGTCGTTGCTGCGTTGCACCGAATGGCCGGCACGCTGGAGTGGTCCGCGCCTGAGGCGGGCAATCGCCCGATCCTGGACGCCGTGCCCCTGGACGATGAGCGTTACCTGGTGGCGTTGGGGGAATCGGGGGCGAGCGTGGTGGATGCGCGGGGCAGGACGCTGTTTCATTTTGCGGTGCCGGCGCAGCACATCGTCATTGCCCATAGCCTCCAGGTGGCGCTGGCGTTGACCCGTCGCGACAGGCTGTGGCGCATCAGCAAGTTGGACCTGGTCAATCGTACGGCCACCGATCTTGGCGTCCTGGCCCTGGATGTATTTGCCAACGTATTTGACGGCAGCGCCTGGACCGTCGGGCATGAACGAGCGTTGCGGGTGGTGGACGTCGATCATGGTTTCGAAGCGCTATGGCAGGTGGCTGATTTGCCGGCGCCGGTGCATGCCCTCCAGACGGATGCTCACAATGAGTACCTGTGGCTGTTGGACGTGGACGGGAGTTTCGCGCTCTGGCATTACCGTTTGCCCGAGCGGCGCTTGATCAGTCGTGACCCAGGGATGAAGGTCGCCGAGGCGGATTTCGCGGAGCCCAGTGCCACCGGTGAAGCGGCGCAGTACCTGATCAAACACGACAAAGAAGGGGCGCCGATACTGGTGCTGAAACAGGGCGCAGTGCGCAAGGGCTACCGCTTGCCGGGCACTCTGGGGGAGGCAGAGTGGGATGAGAGCGTCTGGCCATTTCTGTTCGAGGACTGGTTGCTGATTCGCTACGGCGTCGCGCAGGGTGGCACTTGCTGGCAGTTCATTCACCGCGCCAGCGACCGGCTCTGCGTCAGTCTGCACTGGCCGCCAGCGCGGGCCCATGCGCGGCGCCTGGGGGCGGACTGGCTGTTGTTCGATGACCAGGGGCGCCTGAGCCATATCAATCTCGATAACGCCAGTCAGCGTCACCTCAGCCTGCGCTGAACAGGCCCGGCATCAGTGGTCCATCGCACTCAAGATCGCATGGGCCACTTTCACCCGTTCGGCGTTCGGGTAGTTCTTGTTCGCCAGGATCACCACGCCCAACCCCTTGCTCGGCACATACGCCACATAAGCGCCAAAGCCGTTGGTGGAGCCGGTTTTGTTCACCAGGGTATCGGCGTGGGGCGCCTGTGGTGGCGTGCGCCAGTTGACCTTGTGCGGTGTCATGGCCATGGGTGTGGAGTTTCCGTCGATCAAGGCGTCGAGTGTGATCGGGTAGGGGTACATTTCCCAGCCCAGGCCCTGGGTCATGCCGTCAACGCTGTAGTAGCCCGTGTGGGTGGTGGCGATCGCTTGCTGGAGGGTTTTGTCCAGGCGTGCCGGGTGCATATTCACCTCAACGTAGTGCAGCAGGTCGGCGGCGCTGGTCTTGATGCCGTAGGCCTCGCTGTCCAGGGCGCCGGGGCCGACGCGCACGGGCTTGCCGTCTTTGCCATAGCCTTGGGCGTACAGGTTCATCTGGCTTTTCGGCACGCTCAGGTAGGTGTGCTTGAGCCCGAGCTTGGGCAGCAGGGTGTGCTCCATCAACCGGTCGAACGGCTGCTTCAGGCTCTGCGCCGCCAGGTAGCCGAACAGGCCCAGGCTGGGGTTGGAATACAGGCGTTGGGTGCCGGGGGCGAAGTCGGGTTTCCACTGTTGGAAGTAGCCGATCATGCGTGGGTTATCGTCGGTATCCGCCGGGAACTGCAGGGGCAGGCCGCCGGCGGTGTAGGTGCCGAGGTTGAGCACGCTGATGTGATCGAACTTACCGCCGCGCAGTGCCGGCAGGTATTGACTGGCCGGGGCCGAGAGTTTGAGTCGGCCGCTGGCTACGGCATACCCGGCCAGGGTCGCGGTGAAGGTTTTGCTCACCGAGCCGATTTCGAACAAGGTGTGTTCGCTGACGGGCTGCTGGGCGTCTGTGGAGGCGACGCCGTAGTTGAAGTAGCGCGCCTTGCCGTCCTGAACCACGCCGACGACGAGACCGGCAATGGCTTGCTGCTGCATCAACGGTTTGACGCTGGCGTCGACCACTGTGCGCAAGTCGGTGGCGGCCAGGCAGTTGCCGGCGGCGAGAAGGGCCGCGAGGGCGCAGGCACTGCGCGCGCTACACCGTAATGAGTGGGGCATGAAGACACTTCCTTGAGCATGTTCGACTGGCTGAAGAGCCGGCGCGGATGAAGTCAATCCGACCGCTCCAGGCAATGGGGTCAGACGAGGTATTTACGGAACCACCCCAGCGTGCGCTCCCACGCCAGATTCGCCGCCGCCTCGTCATAACGCGGTGTCGAGTCATTATGGAAACCGTGGTTGGTGCCCTTGTAGATATAGGCCTCATAGTGGGTGCCGGCGGCTTTCAAGGCTTTTTCATAGGCGGGCCAGCCTTCGTTGATCCGCGTATCCAGTTCAGCGTAATGCAGCATGATCGGCGCCTTGATCTTCGGCACGTCCTTGGCCTCGGGTTGGCGCCCGTAGAACGACACCGCCGCGCCCAGTTCCGGGTAGGCCACCGCCGCTGCGTTGGTCACGCCGCCGCCATAGCAAAAGCCGGTGATGCCGACCTTGCCGGTGCTGCTGTCGTGGTGTATCAGCCATTCGATGGCGGCGAAGAAGTCGTTCATCAGCTTGGTCGGGTCGACGGTCTGTTGCAGCGCGACGCCTTTTTCATCGTTGCCGGGATAGCCGCCGACGGAGCTCAGGCCATCCGGCGCCAAAGCGATGAACCCGGCTTTGGCCAGGCGCCGGGCGACGTCTTCGATATAGGGGTTCAGGCCGCGGTTTTCATGCACCACCACCACCGCCGGCAACTTGCCGGCGGCTTTGGCCGGGCGCACCAGGTAGCCGCGTACCGTGCCGTTGCCCTTGGGCGACGGGTAGGTGATGTAGTCGGCGACGATAGCCGGGTCGGTGAATTTCACCTGTTCGGCCAGGGCATAGTTGGGGCTCAGGGCCGCCAGCAGGGCCGAGGCGGTGAGGCCGCCAAAAGTGAACAGCGCGGCGCGGTCGAGAAACTCACGGCGGTTGAGCGTGCCGTGGGCGTAGCCGTCGTAGAGTTCCAGCAGTTCGGGGGCAAAGTCTTTCGCGGTGAGACGAGTCATCGGATCGGTCCTCGATTAGCGGTGGCAATCACTGTAGACCAGGATCAGCCTTCGCGACCGTGGGCGGCCGCCGCCAGTTGGCCGGTGTCCACGCGCACGAATACCGAGTCGCCGATCGCCGTGAGCACATCGCCAGCGTAAACCTCGCAGACCACCCGGCTTTTGCGTCCGACTTCGCCCTCGACCCGTGCGCGCAATGTCAGTGTCACGCCCATGGGCGTCGGCTTGATGAATTTGATCCCCAGGTGGCCGGTGACGCAGTCGATACGCGGCAGGCTCCCGGGTTCGCGCTGTTCGGCGCGGTAGTGGTAGGCCATGGCGGCCCAGTTGGAGTGGCAGTCCACCAGCATGGCGATCAGGCCACCGTAGACCAGGTCGGGCCAGCCGCTGTATTTGGCGTCTGGCAGATGCTCGGCGATCAGGTGCACGCCGTCGCTGTCCCAGCGGCTTTTGATGTGCAGGCCATGGGGGTTGCTGCCACCGCAGCCGTAGCAGATGCCTTCCGGTGCGGTGGTGTCTTGTAGAGAGGGGGTGTGCATGCAGCGTCCTTATTGTTTTGCGGGCGACTGCTCTGTTTATCAGGACGTGGGCCGGATGGGAACCACTCGACTGAAACGCTTGGCGCCGGCCACGCAGCCGATGACGGCGAGCGTCACCAGCAGCATGCCCAGGCTGACCTGCTCATGCAGCAACCCCGCCGCCAACGCGAGGCCGAAAAACGGTTGCAGCAACTGCAACTGACCGACCGCGGCGATGCCACCCAGGGCCAGCCCGCGGTACCAGAACACAAAGCCGATCAGCATGCTGAACAGCGACACATAACCCAGGCTCAGCCAGGCCGGCAGGCTGATGCCGGTGAACCGCGGTGGTGCCAGGATCAGGCTCAACACCGCCGTCACCGGTAGCGCCACCATCAAGGCCCAGCAGATCACCTGCCAACCGCCGAGGCTGCGCGATAGCGTGGCGCCCTCGGCGTAGCCCAGCCCGCACACCAATACCGCCAACAGCATCAGCACATCGCCGGCGGGCGCGGCGCTCAGGCCCTGGGCCACGGCATAGCCCATCACCAGCGCGCTGCCCAGGATCGAAAACAGCCAGAACACCGGACGCGGTCGCTCACCGCCGCGCAGTACGCCAAACACCGCTGTGGCCAGGGGCAGCAGGCCGATGAACACGATGGAATGCGCGGACGTCACGTATTGCAGGGCCAGCGCGGTAAGCAGGGGAAAGCCGATCACCACGCCGAGGGATACGATCGCCAGGGCCACCCATTGGCGGCCGGCGGGGCGCTGGGCCTTGAAGCACCCCAACAGGAGCAATCCCACCAGCGCGGCGAGGGTGGCACGCAGCATGGTGAGGAACACCGGGTCGAACTCCATCACCGCCAGGCGCGTCGCCGGCAAGGAGCCGCTGAAGATCACCACGCCGATAAAGCCGTTGATCCAGCCTTGGGTGCTGATGTTCGGGGGATTGAGCGCTGAGGTACGTTCCATGAGGGGAGCCCGGATGAAGGAGAGGTTGCGTGACGGGCATCCTAGGGACCAGGATGAAGACAATCAAAAAATTGTCATGGATACATCGCCGATGCCACGCGCTCGCTACAAATCCCTGGTCGATACCTTTGCCGACGACATCCGCAGCGGCAGACTGGCGCCCGGTACGCGCCTGCCCACCCATCGCCAACTGGCGGCCGACCAGGGCCTGGCGCTGGTCACCGCCAGCCGGGTGTATGCCGAACTGGAGGCCATGGGCCTGGTCAGCGGGGAAACCGGCCGGGGCACGTTCGTCCGCGAAATCGCGTTGCCGCCGGGGCAGGGCAGCGGGCAGATGAACGTCGCGGCGGGCATGCTCGATCTGAATTTCAACTACCCGTCGTTGCCGGGTCAGGCGGAACTGCTGCGCACGGCGTTGCGCCAGTTGGCGCTGTCCGGCGATCTGGAGGCGTTGCTGCGTTACCAGCCCCACGCCGGCCGCCTGCATGAACGTGCGGCGATGGCGGGCCATCTGCTCAACCGAGGGCTGAGCGTGGAAGCCGGGCAGGTGCTGCTGGTCAGCGGTGCCCAGCACGGTTTGGCGGTGACCCTGATGGCGCGGCTCAAGCCCGGCGATGTGATCGCCGTCGACGCACTGACGTATTCGGGGTTCAAAGTGCTGGCGGAGACCCTGCACCTGGAAATGCTCGCGATACCAGTCACCGCCAGCGGCCCCGATCTTGATGCGTTGCAAGACCTGTGTCGCAAGCGCCCGGTGCAGGCGGTGTACTGCATGCCGACGTTGCATAACCCCTTGGGTTGGGTCATGGAGTTGGCGCAGCGCGAGCAACTGGTGGCGATCGCCCGTCAGCACGATCTGATGATCATCGAGGATGCGGCCTATGCGTTTCTCGCCGACCACCCGCCGCCGCCGTTGGCGACATTGGCGCCGGAACGCACGGTGTATGTGGGCGGGTTGTCCAAGAGCGTCGCCACCGGTTTGCGCGTGGGCTTTATCGCCGCGCCGCTCGCATGGGTGAAGGGATTGGAGCGCACCGTCATGGCCACTATCTGGAACGTGCCGGGGGTCATGAGTGCCATTGCGGTCGCGTGGATCGAGGACGGCACGGTGGCGCAATTGGAAGCGCAAAAGCGCGAGGACGCGCGGGCGCGGCAAGCCGTGGCGGCTCAGGTGTTCAAGGGGCTGGCGTACATCAGCCATCCTTCCTCGTATTTCTTGTGGTTGCCCCTGGGCGAAGATGCCCGCGCCGACCAGATCGCCATGGCGCTGCAGCGCGAGCACATTTCGGTGTCCACCGCCGAGCCATTCGCCGTCTCGGCCCATGTCCCCCATGCGCTGCGCCTGGCCTTGGGGTCGGTGGAGATGGTGGCGCTACGGGACGCGTTGACGACCGTGCGCAAGACGGTGGTGTGGTGAGGGGACAAGCCCCCTCGCCGTCGTTGCGGTGTTAGCGCGGTGTCAGTGCCGGTGTACGCGGTGGAATCAGGCGTTTGCTGCCGGTGGCTTCGTACGCCGAGGCCAGGCGCAGCAGCGTCGAGTCGTCATAGGCGCGGCCGGCGAACGTCAGCCCCACCGGCATGCCGATATCCGCCATCACACCCATGGGCACGGTGACGGTGGGCACGCCCAGGTGGCGAATGGCAAGGTTGCCGTTGGCCACCCACACGCCGTTGCTCCAGGCGATATCCGCGCTGGTTTCGTTCACGTCGGCATCCGCCGGGCCCACATCGGCCATCGTCGGGAACAGCACCGCGTCGAGCCCCAGCGTATCCATCCAGTCTTCCAGATCGATCCGGCGGGTCTGTTCCAGACCACGCAGGCCGTCGGGGACGGTGCTGATCTCGTTCCATGCCTTGATGCCGCGCTGGGCCATGCGCACGTATTCGTCCATGCCGGCGGCCAGATCGTCTTCACGGTTGGGCAGGGTGCCGGGGTCATGGGGGAAGATCTTGGGGCCGTCCACATCCGCCAGGCGGTTCAGGGTCGGATCGTTGTTGGCGCGCAGGAAATCGTCAAAGGCCCAGGCCGACAGTTCCCACAATTCATCGTGGAGGAACTCCTTGGACACCAGGCCGCGGGTAAACACGGTCGGCGCGCCGGGGCGGTCGCCTTCACAGTTGGACACCAGCGGGAAATCCACTTCGACGACTTCAGCCCCGGCGGCTTCAAGCGCCTGGCGTGCGGCTTGCCACAGGTCGATCACGCTGGCGCGGGTGTGGATCTTCTGCCCGGTCGGGCCGCCGATGCCGGGCTTTTCGCTGGTGCCGGCGTCCGGGTCGGCGTTGATGTACATGCGCGGTATGCCAAGGCGCTTGCCGGCGAGGGCGGCCGGTGTGGCAGCCAGTTCAGCGTAGGACGCCGGGCGCACCGAGGCGACGCTGGGGATCGGTACCCAGGGTTGCAGGCGCCACAGGTCGCCGCGGGTGTCCGGGTCGTCGGCGACCACCACGTCGAGGATTTCCAGCAGGTCGGCCATGGTGCGCGCGTACGGCACCACCACGTCCATGGTCGGGGTCAACGGCCAGTTGCCACGTACCGAAATCACCCCACGGGACGGGGTGTAGGCGCACAAGCCATTGTTGGACGCCGGGCCTCGGCCGCTGGACCAGGTTTCTTCCGCCACGCCGAACGCGCAGAAGCTCGCGGCGGTAGCGGTGCCGGCACCGTTGGACGAGCCGGAGGCGAACGGTGCGGTCAGGTAGTCGGCGTTATACGGGCTTTCTGCCCGGCCATACACGCCACGCTGCATGCCGCCATTGGCCATCGGCGGCATATTGGTCTTGCCCAGGCAGATCGCACCACCGGCCCGCAACCGTTCGATGGTGAAGGCATCGCGCTGGGCGACAAGCCGGGCAAACGCCGGGCTGCCCGACGCCGCTGTCAGCCCTTTGACCAGGTAACTGTCTTTGGCGGTATAGGGAATGCCATCCAGTGGCCCCAAGGTTTCGCCCCTGGCCCGGCGCGCATCGGACGCCTCGGCTTCTTGCAAGGCTTCGGGGTTGCGCACCACCACGGCGTTCAAGGCCGTGGCGGTCTGCGGACCGTCATAGGCATCGATACGTGCCAGGTAAGCCTGGACCAGCTCAACGGCCGTGGTCCGGCCGGATTCAAGCGCCGCGCGCAATTGGGCAATGGAGACTTCGGTAACTTGCATGACGTTTTCTTCGCCGCCTTCAGTTGGGTGTGTGGCCGCAGTCTACGGAGAGATATTTCACAAAACCAGCGGCGCATATTCCGCATACGCGGTCCGCATCGTCTGCCAGGTGGCGTGTGTCCGGACCGATGCCGGCCCGAACGCTAGCTATATGAGCCAGCCCCCGTTCGATCCACCAACCGAATGCTGTCGCGCCCACCTCGCTTGGATTCATACAGCGTGGTATCGCCTTGCTCGATCAATACGGCCAGGCTGGACGGCGGTTGGTCGAACAGGTTGGCGCCGATGCTCAGGGTGACCGATTGCGGCGTGGCGAAGGTCTGCGCGGCCAGTTGCTGGAACTGCTCGCGCAGGCTGCTGCCCAGTTCGACGATCTGTTGGGTCGAGGCCGGGTTGAGCAGGATCACGAATTCATCGCCGCCCAACCGCGCCGCCAGCGCGCCCTGGGGCACCACGCCACGGATCATTTCGCTCAAGGCGATCAGCAGGCGGTCGCCGGCGGTGTGGCCGTGAAGGTCGTTGACCGACTTGAAGTTGTCGATGTCGATCAGCAGCAACGCGCCCGGTTGCGTCGGCGACACCTGGGCCAGCAGACGCGGGGCCCGCAGGTCGAGGGCGCGGCGGTTGTACAGGGCGGTGAGTGGGTCGCGGGCGGCGAGGCGGGCGATCTGTTGTTCGCGGCGGTAGCGTTCGGAGCCGGTCATGGACAAGGCAATCAGCATGATCGCCATGGCGCCTTCCACCAGGGATATCTGAATGATTTCACCCTTGAACGCGGCCAGGTCGATCAAAGTGCCGGGGATCAGCACCGACAGCGCCTTGGCCACATAGAACGAGCCGTGGATCAGCAGCACATAACGCAGTTGCACCGCGCCGACGCTCAACGATTTGCCATGGGGCCGCAGCAGCAAACTGGCGTGCAAGGTCGGCAAGGCCACCAGCAGTGACTGCACGCCCAGCATGGCCTTGGACCAGGGCAGATCGGCCGGCAGCATCAGCATGCCGAGCCAGACCAGCAGCATCAGTAGCCACAGCGGCGACAGGCGCACCTGGGTGAACCGCGCCACGCCAAGCAAAAACAGAAAGTGCGCGGTCACCAGCAAGCCGTTGGCGAACCAGATGCCGATCATCAGAAAGCCACTGCTGCGCAGCAGGGCCAGGGTCGATCCGAGGGTGATGGTGGCGAAACCGGCGCTCCAGAACAGCAGCGACGGTTCGCGCACGCTGCGCCATTCAATCGCCAGGTACAGGGCTGCAGCGGCGGCCAGGGCCACCGAGAGGGCCAGAATCGTAGGAGGGTCGAGCGTCATGTCGTGCCGGGGCTGCCTGGGGGTGCGTTTGAACCGGATTGTAAGCGCACACCCAGGTTTTTCAGAACAGAAAGCTGAACGGCACACCGCCACCCGATGAATCGACCGATCAGACGCCTTTGGTGGACGGCAGCAGGATCGTCAGGATGCCCACCAGCGGCAGGAACGAGCACAGCTTATAGACGTACTCGATGCCATGGTTATCGGCGAGCAGCCCGAGCAGGGCGGCGCCGATGCCGCTGAAGCCGAACATCAGGCCAAAGAACACCCCGGCGATCATGCCCACGTTGCCCGGCACCAGTTCCTGGGCGAACACCACGATGGCCGAGAACGCCGAGGCCAGGATAAAGCCGATCACCACGCTTAGGACGGCGGTCCAGAACAGATCGACGTAGGGCAGGGCGAGGGTGAACGGCGCGGCGCCGAGGATCGAGAACCAGATGACTTTCTTGCGCCCGATCCGGTCGCCGATCGGCCCGCCGAAAAAGGTGCCCGCGGCCACGGCGCCAAGGAACAGGAACAGATACAGCTGGGAACTGGCCACCGACAGGTTGAATTTTTCGATCAGGTAGAAGGTGAAGTAGCTGGTCAGGCTGGACATGTAGAAGTATTTGGAGAACACCAGGATCGCCAGCACCACCAGGGCAAAGGTCACGCGGCCCTTGGACAAGCCGTGGGTGGCCTGGCTGCCTTGCTTGAGCTTGAACAGGTTGAGGTGGTTGCGGTACCAGCGGCTCAACCCGTAGAGCACCAGGATCGCGAACACCGCAAACAGCCCGAACCAGGCCACATGGCGCTGGCCATAGGGGATGATGATCGCCGCTGCCAGCAATGGGCCCAGAGCGCTGCCGGTGTTGCCGCCGACCTGGAAGGTCGATTGCGCCAAGCCATAGCGCCCGCCGGACGCCAGGCGCGCCACGCGGGACGTTTCCGGGTGGAAGGTCGACGAGCCCACGCCCACCAGGCCCGACGCCAGCAGGATCGCCGGGAAGTTGCCGACGAACGCCAGCATCAGGATGCCGACCAGCGTGCACACCATTCCCGCTGGCAGCAGCCACGGCTTGGGGTGGCGATCGGTGTGGTAGCCGATCCACGGCTGCAGTAGCGAGGCGGTCAATTGGAAGGTCAGGGTGATCAGGCCAACCTGGGTGAAGGTCAGTCCGTAATCGGCTTTGAGCATCGGGTAGATCGACGGCAGCACGGCTTGGATCAGGTCATTGACCAGGTGCGCCAGGGCGCAGGCGCCGAGGACGCGCATGACCAACGGGCTTGTGTGAGGCGGGCTGGCGGTTGAGGCCGGTGTGGCGGTCAGGGTTGTCATGGGAGTGGTCCATACAAGGCAGTGAATAGAGGCAGCCAGTGCTTGAGCCGGCTGCCCGTTTCAAATCGTTTCGGCGTTTATGCTAGATTCGCCAAAAATGCCTGTCTCGCGTAATTCGGGAGGCAACTCTCGCAAAAAGGGCGAAATGATCACGTCACTGGATAAATTTCTGCAGGAGATCGATGAGGGCGAGTGGGCCGTCATCAGTTCGGCCACCGACTACCCGGAAAACTGGGTGATCCCCGCGCACAGCCACGAGAAGCATCAACTGCTCTATGCCACCGAAGGCGTGATGGTGGTGCATTCGGCGCAGAACCAGTGGACGGTGCCGCCCCATCGCGGCTTCTGGATGCCCAGCGGGCACGTGCATTCCCTGCGCTGCGTGGGGGCGCTGAAAATGCGCAGTGTATTTGTCCGCCCTGACAGTTTCCCCAACCTGCCGGCCCAGACCAAGGCGGTGAGCATTTCACCGCTGCTCAGCGAGCTGATCAAGGCCTCGGTCAGCTTGAAGCCACCGTACGCCGAGGATTCGCGGGAGGCGCGGATCATGCACCTGATCCTCGACGAACTCGCCCTGTTGCCGGCCTTGCCGTTGTCCCTGCCGCAGCCCGCCGACACCCGCATCCGGCGGATCTGCCAGGCCCTGCAAGACGAGCCGGGCGATGCCTCCACCGTGGCCGACTGGAGCGAGCGCCTGGCCCTGGACCAGAAAACCATCCAGCGCCTGTTCCGCAAGGACACCGGCATGACCTTCGGCCAATGGCGCCAGCAGGCGCGGCTGTTGCTGGCCCTGGAGCGCATGGCGATGGGCGAGAAAATCATCGATGTGGCACTGGCGCTGGGCTATGACAGCCCGAGTGCTTTTACCAGCATGTTCAAGAAGCAGTTCGGCAAGACGCCGAGTCATTTTTTTGGTAGCGCCGGGTTTGCCGGAGCCTAGCCCAGCAAATTGTCGAAGGCATCGCTATCCAGTGGCCGGCTGAGAAAGAAGCCCTGGCCCTCGCCGCAGGCGACCGACTTGAGCATGGCCAACTGGTCGGCCGTTTCGATGCCTTCGGCGGTCACCGTCAGCGCCAGGGCGTGGCCCAGACCGACAATGGCCTGGATGATTGTTTTGTCATTCTCGCTGTCTTCCAACCGGCTGAGGAAGCTGCGGTCGATCTTCAACCCATCGAACGGAAACGCGCGCAGGTAGCTCAGGGAGGAATAACCGGTACCGAAATCATCCATGGCGATACGGATACCCAGGTCTTTGAGCGTGTGCATGATGTCGAGCGCGCTGACGGTGTCTTCGAGCATCACGCTCTCGGTGATTTCCAGTTCCAGTCGCGCCGGGTCGATACCCGAGGCCTGCAGCGCATGGTTTACGCGGGCCACCAGGTTGCCGCGCTTGAACTCGCTGGGCGACAGGTTTACCGACACAAACAACGCGGCCGGCCAACGGGCGGCGCAGGTGCAGGCGCTTTTGAGCACCCAGTCGCTCAGCGCCAGGATCAGCCCCGACTCCTCGGCAATCGGGATGAAGGTATCCGGTGAAATCAGGCCGCGCACCGGGTGTTGCCAGCGCACCAGCGCTTCGGCGCCCACCATCTGCCCGTCGGCGATGCGGTAGCGCGGTTGGAAGTACAGGCGCAATTCCCCATGCTTGATGCCGTACCGCAGGTCGCTCTCCAGGCGGCGGCGCTCGATGATTCGCGTATTCATTTCGCCGGAATAAAAACGCCAGGTGTTGCGCCCGGCGGCCTTGGCTTCGTACAGCGCAATGTCGGCGTAGCGCAGCAGCTCGGCGGCCTCGCGGGCATCGTTGGGCGCCAGGGCAATGCCAATGCTGGCGCTGACAAACACTTCCTGGTCGTCGATTCCGATCGCGTGTTCGATGGACTCGATCAAGCGCTTGCACAGCGCCTCGACGTCGTCCTGGGTGTCGGCGTCGTTGATGATCAACACAAACTCATCGCCGCCGACGCGGGCCACCAGATCACCATGACGCACGCAGTCGGCCAGGCGGTTGGCCACTTCATTGAGGACCCGATCGCCCGCCGCATGGCCGAGCAAATCATTCACTGGTTTGAACCGATCGAGGTCCAGGGTCAGCATCACCAAGGGGTGTTCCATCGTCGGCGATGTCTTGAGTTTGCCCTCCAGAAAGGCCCGTAAGCGTGTGCGATTGGCCAGCCCGGTCAGCGCATCATGCTGGGACAGGAACTCGATACGCCGACGGGCTTCGACTTCTTCGGTGACGTCGGTGGCCGTGCCGCGAAATCCGCCACAGGGCATTTCCCGCGCGCAAAGACGTGTGGTGCGTTCCTGGCCCTGGGCGTCGATGTAGCGACATTGGATGCTGGCATCCGGGCGTCGCCCCGGTGTACCCAGCCACTGTGAAAGCAGGCCGGCTTCAGTGTCCAGCAGGTCGCCCATCGCCGCGCCGATCCAGGTCTTCCGGGCCAGGCCGGTGACGTTTTCAAAGCGTTCCGACAAATAGATGAAGCGCCAATCGGTGTCGATTTCCCAGACCCAGTCCGAACTGGCTTCCACCACATCGCGAAAGCGCGCTTCGCTGGTGGCCAGGGCCTTCTGGCTGTCTTGCAACGAGGTGTGGGTGGTATCGAGCGCGAGGGCATCCGCGCTGGTTCGCCGCAGAATCAGCCCGGCCATCAGGTACACCAGCAACGCGGCCAGGCCCAGCAGGGGCAGGCCGACACTCATCAGCCGCAAGCCCGGCCGTTCGGGCTGCCAACGCAGGCTGCCGGCAGTGCCGTGGTCGCCGAGGGCGAACAGCCGGGTCTTGCCGATTTCATCGGGCGTGGCGATGTGCAGGTGACTCACGCCAAAGTCGTTACCGATTTCGCTGATCTTTTTGCTGTCAAGTCTGTCAATGAAGAACAACACCGACGCCGGCCGGCCATCGCTCAAGACGCTTGGGTCGCTGCCGGGTGTTATTGCCGCCGCCGCCACCAGCACGGGGCTGCCGTCCACGTTCATAAAGGTGGTGACCGGCGTTTCGGTCTCGGCACCGGCGCGTGCCTGTGCCAGCAGTGCGTCGATGGGCTGACCAAGCCAGTCGGGGAGCCCGGTCGGCTGCAGTTTGCCGTCGATCACTGCATAGACCGTACGATCGAGGTCGTTGACGACGAACACGCCCTGAAAGCCGAAATCCTTATACAAGATAGGCCCCAAATTTTTACGTGCGTAGGCCCAATCCGTATCCACCTTGATGTGCAGGTGTTTGTAGGCATCGCTCCAGAACGCGTAATCCTTGAGGGTCAGGCGCAGGGATTTTTCCAGCGATTGCATGGCTTTCTGGGTGTAGAAGGCGTTTTCAAGCTCTTCGTTGCGGTCCAGGTCGTGGGCCAGGTAAACCAGCGAGTAGGCGGCGGCTGCAAAGACGCAGGTGAGCAGGATCACGCACTGCAACAGCGACGTGCGCGCCAGCGACAGGCTGGAGCGATGGGGGGCAGGGCTGACGGTCGGTGCGAGAGTGTTCGGCATGGTTCCTCGCAGGGCATCGCTGCAAGTCGAGTAGATGCCATGCTATCGGCAGCGATCGGGAAAACTGAGTACCGGGCGAAGGGGGTGTTGTGGGTGACACTGGCGATCAATACCGAGACGTTGAGGCACTGGCCAGCGCGCTTAGCTCAGGTGCTTGGCAAACATCGCCGGCAGGGTCGAGCCGAAATGCCATTATCGGGTTATGCGCGCATGTCATCCTACAACGCAGCCTGTCTGATGATTTTCCAAACTGCATAACATCCGAGTAAACCCGCAATATTTCAGATTGACAGCCGATAGGCAGCCCGATATAAAAGTCGAAGTTGTACGACGACATATGACATTGCATGTGTCCTACCTAACAAAAATAAAAAGTGATGCCATGAATCTTAACGAGCCCATCCGTGCCCATCGTGTTGGCCAGGCGGTCGGCAACTACCGCTGGACCATCTGCGCGATGCTGTTTTTCGCCACCACCGTCAACTACCTCGATCGCCAGGTGCTCAGCCTGCTGGCGCCGCAGCTGTCGACGCAATTTGGCTGGAGCAACAGCGATTACGCGAACATCGCGGCGGTGTTCCAGTTTGTGTATGCGATTTCCATGCTGTTCGCCGGGCGCTTTGTCGACCGGATCGGCACCAAGGCCGCCTACGGGGTGGCGATCGCCATCTGGTCCACCGGCGCCATCATGCATGCGTTTGCGGTGCCGATGGGCGCGGGCATTGCGGCGGTCAGCGGGGCGATCGGGCTGGCGGTAATTCCCGTCTCCATCGCGGGTTTCATGCTGTCCCGCGCGGTGCTGGCGATTGGCGAGGCGGGAAACTTCCCGATTGCGATCAAGGCCACCGCCGAGTATTTCCCCAAGAAAGAACGCTCCCTGGCCACCGGCATTTTCAACTCCGGGGCCAACGTGGGGGCGATCCTGGCGCCGATCTGCGTACCGTTGATCGCCGGTCTGTGGGGCTGGGAAGCGGCCTTTATGGTGATCGGCATGCTCGGCTTCGTGTGGGTGGCGGTGTGGGCGGCGGTGTACGAGCGGCCCGAGCAGCAAAAACGCCTGTCGGCCGACGAGCTGGCGTATATCCGCAGCGACCAGACGGTGCAGCCGTTCGCGCCAGTGCCGGCGGGCACGGTTGACAAGAAAGTCTCGTGGTTCAAGTTGCTCACCTATCGCCAGACCTGGGCCTTTGCCTTCGGCAAGTTCATGACCGACGGCGTGTGGTGGTTCTTCTTGTTCTGGCTGCCCACTTACCTGTCGGCGCAATACGGCATGAAAGGCGCCGATATCGTGATGCCGCTGGCGGTGCTGTACAGCATGACCATGGTCGGCAGCATCGGCGGCGGCTGGTTCCCCAGCTACTTCATGGCGCGCGGCGATGCCCCGTATGACGGGCGCATGAAAGCCATGCTGGTGATTGCCCTGTTCCCGCTGGTGGTGTTACTGGCGCAACCGCTGGGCTACATCAGTTTCTGGGTGCCGGTGCTGCTGATCGGCGTGGGCGCCTCGGCGCATCAGGCATGGTCGTGCAACATCTTCACCACGGTGTCCGACATGTTCCCGCAGAAAACCGTGGCCTCGGTGGTCGGTATCGGTGGCATGGCCGGCGGCCTCGGTGGTGTGGTGATGACCAAGATCGGCGGTTGGGTGTTCGACTACTACAAATCCATCAATGATATTCACACCGGTTACATGATCATGTTCGCGATCTGTGCCCTGGCCTATCTGGTGGCCTGGAGCGTGATGAAGACGCTGGTGCCGCGCCACAAGGAAATCACTGATCTGTAAACGGCACGGGGCTTGGGGCGTCCAAGCCCGTTTCCTACAGATCGCGGGCCCACGTTTCGCTGACCAGTTCCTTGCCGAAACTGACCGTGGGCTCGGCTTCAACCAAGGCGAAACCGGCCTTCTGGTAGAGCTTGCGCGCATCGGTCAACGCGCTCATGGTCCACAGCATCATGTGCTGGTAGCCGGCATGGCGGGCAAAGCGCAGGCATTCGTCCACCAGGCGCTGGCCGATCCCCAGGCCCCTGGCGCTGGCGTCGACATACAGCATGCGCAGCTTGGCGGTGCGGTCGTCATGGCGCACGACAAACACTGAGCCCACCACTTCGCCCGCCTTCTCGGCGATCCAGCAGCGCTCGCGCGTCGGGTCGAATTCACGCAGGTACTTGGCGACGATCTCCGCCACCAGCGCCTCGAACTCCCAGTTCCACTGGTATTCACGCGCATACAGCGCCGCTTGCTGCTGCACCACCAACCCCATGTCGCCCGGTTGCGGATCACGCAGCAGGTAACTGGGCGCGGTGCCTTGCAGCAGGGCCTGGATGCGTTGCATCGCGTCGGTGAGTTGGCGCTGCTGGGGTTCGGGCAGGCTTTCGAGCAGGGCGATGACTTCGTCCTGGGTTTGCTGCTCCAGCGGCGCCAGCACGGCGCGGCCACGGTCGCTGAGGTGCAGTTGCACGGCGCGCGCATCGGTGGCGCTGCGGACTTTCTGGATCAGCGCGTTTTTTTCCAGGCCAGCGGTCAGCCGGCTGAGGTAGCCGGCGTCCAGGCTGAGCATCTGGCACAGGTCGGCGGCGGTCAGGTCGCCACGCGACGACAGCTCGTACAGCACGCGGATTTCAGTCAGGGAATAGTCGCTGTGCAGCAGGTGTTCCTGCAGCACGCCGATCTGGTGGGTGTAGAAACGGTTGAAGCCGCGCACGATGCCGGCGCGCTCGACAAGCAGGGGGGTCGACATGGCGGACGCTCGAATGGTTGCCTGAGGCAACAATATTGTTGCTTCAGGCAAGCATGTCAAATCCGTTGATCAGGTGTGTCGCGGTTGCGCCCACCGTCGCAGTCGTCAGGACTTGAACCGCCCCACCAAGCCATTCAATTCATCCGATAACGTCGACAACCGCCCTGAATCGTCCTGGGCCGAGTTGGCCAGGCTTTCCACCAGGCGGGCCTCGTCGTAGATCTGCTGGATATGCCGGTTGATCTCTTCGGCCACGCTGTGTTGTTCCTCGGCGGCGGCGGAGATCTGCAGGTTCTGGTCGCGGATCTCATTGACCGATAACTGGATGCCCTCGAAGCTGTCCCGCGCGCTTTCGATGGACGACACGCTGGCCCGTGACAGGTCCAGGCAACTGCCCATCTTTTGTGTGACTTCCTGGGTCTTGTTCTCCAGGGTGCCGAGCAGTTGCTCGATCTCGCCGGTGGAGTCTGAGGTGCGCTTGGCCAGAGCGCGCACCTCATCGGCGACCACGGCGAAACCGCGGCCCTGGTCGCCGGCGCGGGCGGCTTCGATGGCGGCGTTGAGCGCCAGCAGGTTGGTCTGCTCGGCAATCGCGCGGATGGTGCCGAGGATCTGGTTGATGCTGCGGCTGCCGGCTTCCAGCTCGACCATGGCCTGGGACGACTCGGTCAAACGACGGCCCAGGCGATTGACGTTGTCGGTGGTGACTTCGATCTGCTGCTTGCCCTCGGCCACACGGCGATGTCCGTTCTCGGCGGACTCCGCCGCACCGCTGCAGGAACGTGCGACTTCGTTGGCGGTGGCGACCATCTCATTGAACGCGGTAGACACCAGTTCCACTGCCTCGCGCTGGCGTCCGGCGGCTTCGTTCATGTTGTGCGCCACCTCGCTGTTGACC
Organism: Pseudomonas sp. MPB23; assembly: GCF_046605395.1. Lineage (NCBI taxonomy): Bacteria > Pseudomonadati > Pseudomonadota > Gammaproteobacteria > Pseudomonadales > Pseudomonadaceae > Pseudomonas > Pseudomonas sp. MPB23. The sequence goes on from NZ_CP176771.1 coordinate 3,828,816, forward strand.
TTCGACGCGTTGTGCAAATTGGCCGAGGCCGCGCCGATATGCTGGATCAGTTGGCGGATGGCCGCGAGAAACTGGTTGAACCAGCCGGCCAGTTCGGCGGTTTCGTCCTTGCCCTGCACTTGCAGTTCATGGCGCAGGTCGCCTTCGCCCTGGGCAATCGACTGCAAGCCGCTGCTGACCTGGCCGATGGGCTTGACGATGACCTTGGAAAACGCCGCCGCGACCAGCCCGAAGATCGCCACCAGTACGCCGACGATCAGCGCGGTCAGGTAGGTCATGCGCGTGGCTTCGGCCATCACTTCACGCTGTTCGATCAGCCCGATGTAACGCCAGCCCAGGCCGGGGGAGGTCCACACGTTGGCCATGTAGCGCACGCCGTCGATCACCACCTCGGTGGAACCCTGGGGCGTGTCGGCCAGGTGCGCATAGGGCGCGCCCAAGTCCTTGAGCGGCTTGAAGCTGTGGGCGGCATCGCGCGGGTCCACCAGCACCACGCCGTCTTCGATCAGCATCACGTAGCCGCTTTCGCCGAGCTTGATGCTCTTGACCAGTTCGGTCAGGTTCTTCAGCGAGACGCTGACCACGAACACGCCCTTGGGCTTACCGCGGGTATCCAGCAAGGCCCGCGCGGTGCCCACCAGGGCCACGTCGTCCTTGTCGTAATAGTAAGCCGGGGTGCGCACGGTCTTGCCGGGGCTGGCCAGCGCCGCTTTGTACCAGGGGCGTGCGCGTGGGTCGTATTTGGCCAGTTGCGGGTCATCCGGCCATTTGACGTAGGTGCCGTCCTCCAGGCCAATGGACAGGATCGCCGCCGCCGGGTGGGTGGCGCCAAAGCGGGCGAAGCGGTCGATGATCGCTTGCGCGGCCGCCGGCATCGGCTGGCTGGCCGCGTCGGCAGGCTGGTAGTTCTTCAGCGTGTTGATCGACGTGTATACAGGATCGGTGGCCATTTGATCGACGTTTTGCTGTGTGCCGTCGAAGAACTGGCGGATGTTGCCATCGATCTGGCGGATTTCCCGGGTGCTGCCGTCGATGAACTGATCGACCGCCTGGGTCCGTGTGTTCATCACGGAAATCACGGCCACCAGGCTAACGGGGATAAACGCGACCGAGACAAACGCCAGTACAAGCTTATTTTTTATTTTCATCGAGACGACCATCAGCGTGGAGGGCGGCCAAATCGCCGCGGACCGGAATCGAGGGCTCGGCGATTTGCTATCACTGCTGTTTCGGCTTGTCTTCGGCAAATCTTTAGGGTTTTTTGTACACAATACAAAGTGCTGATTGTTCTGTATCCAATCAATACACATCACGCAGATAACGCTTCTGTTCGCTCAACTGGCGCCAGTACTCGGTGGCGTCGTCCACGCCAAGCCCGCCGTGGCTTTGCGCGACCTGACGCAGGGCCTGGTCGACGTCCTTGGCCATATGGCTGGCATCGCCGCAGATGTACACCTTCGCGCCGTCCTGCAACCAGCGCCACAGTTCGGCGCCCTGTTCGCGGATGCGGTCCTGCACGTAGACCTTCTGCGCCTGGTCGCGGGAAAACGCCAGGCTCAGGTGGGTGAGCAGGCCGTCGCGCTGCATGCCTTGCAGTTCGTCCTGGTAATAGAAGTCGCTGGCGGCGTGTTGTTCGCCAAAGAACAGCCAGTTGCGCCCGGCATGCCCCAGGGCCCGGCGCTCCTGCAGAAACGCGCGGAATGGCGCCACGCCGGTGCCGGGGCCGATCATGATCATTGGCTGCGTGCCGTCGGCGGGCGTGCGGAAGTGCTTGGACGGCTGCACGAACACCGGTACTTCGCCGTCGCTGGCGCGGTCGGCGAGGAAGGTCGACGACACGCCCTTGCGCTTGCCATAGCGCACGGCAGCCACGGTGAGATGGACTTCATGGGGGCAGGCCTTGGCACTGGAAGCGATCGAATACAGGCGCGGTTGCAGGCGCTTGAGGGTGCCGAGCAGGTCGTCCGCCGAGCACTCGATAGGGTACGCCTGAAGGATATCGGCCAGTTGCCGGCCCCACAGCCAGTCCTGGAGTTCGGCTTTGCGCTCGGGTTCGAGCAACTGCTTAAGGCCGGGATTGGCACTGCGCTCGGCGATAAACCCCAGGGTGTCGCTGCTGGGCCGGGCGATTTCGAAATGCTGGGTCAGTGCCTGTTGCAGTGGCATATCACCGAAAGTGTCGATGTTCACCGAGGTATTGGCGTCCAGGCGGACCAGGTCGAGCAGTTCGTCGACCAGTTCAGGGCAGTTGCGCGGTCGCACGCCGAGGGCATCGCCGGCCTCGTAGCTCAGCCCCGATTCGGCCAGGTCCAGGGCGAATTGGCGGGTTTCCTTGTGCCGGCTTTGCGGGTTCAAGTGCCGATTGAGCAGCAGCCGTGAGGCATGCAGCTTGGTTTTGCCAGCGGGGGTGGCGGGCGAGGCGGGTATGACGGGTTTGGCCGGGTTGAGGCTGTGCAGGAACTGCGTCAGCCACGCATCGGCGCGCGCTTCGAATTCGGTGTCGCAGTCGACGCGCTCCAGCAGGCGGGTGGCGCCCAGTTCAAGCAGGCGTTGGTCGAGTCGCTTGCCGTGCCGGCAGAACTGGTCGTAATTCGGATCGCCCAGGGCCAGCACGGCGAAGCGCAGTGAGTCCAGGCGCATCTCGGCGGTGCTGAGGCTGTGCCAGAAACCTTCGCCGTTGTCCGGTGGGTCGCCGTCGCCGAAGGTGCTGCTGATCAGCGCCAGGTTTTGCGTGTGCGCCAGTTGGCTGGCGGGGAAGTCCGCCATGGCGCTCAGGTGCACCGCCATGCCTGCTTCACGCAGGCGCTGGGCGAAACGCTCGGCCAGGGCTTCGGCGTTGCCGGTTTGCGAGGCCCATAGCAGGGTGACGGTCGGCGCGGACGGCGCGGTGGTCGCCGGGCTGTTGAACAAGCCGCCGAGCAGACCGTCCAGCCACAAGCGTGCATCCTGGGTCAGCGGTGCATTTGCCGGCATGCTCGGCACGCCGATGGCCTGGCGTGCGGCGCTCGCTTGCAGGCCATTGAGGAACCCGGCGAGGTAGGTGCGTTCGTGGTCGCTCAGGGGCGGCGGCGACAGGTGGCGGATGCCGGCGAGGTCGGCGAAGGCGTCGAGGCGCGACAAGGTGAGGTCCTCTGCTAAGGGGGAAGCATCGTTGGCCGCAGGGGTGGGCACGTCGAGGAACTGATGGTCGATCAACTCGACGCGCGTCAGGGTCACGGCGCAGAACTTGAATGCGGGCTGCAGCGAAATCGGGTCGACCGCGTCATGGGTCACGGCGTTGATCGCCAGGTGTTGGCCGAACACATCGTTCCAATGAAACGGCGCAAAGCAGTTGCCGGGACGTACCCGGTCGGTGACCACGGCGGGCAGCACCGCATGACCGCGCGGCGAGCGGATCTGCACCGCGTCTTTGTCCTTGATGCCCAGGCGGGCGGCGTCTTCGGGGTGCAGTTCGACGAACGGCCCTGGGTTGAGTTTGTTCAGGGTGGCGACCTTGCCGGTCTTGGTCAGGGTGTGCCACTGGTGCTGCACGCGGCCGGTGTTCAATACGAAGGGAAACGCCGCGTCGGGCATTTCCGCTGGCGGCATATGCGGGCGCGGCAGGAACTGGCCTTTGCCGCTGTCGGTGGGGAAGGTGAGTGTGTCGCCCTGGCGGTAGCGGATCGGGTTGCGGTCCGCCGCGTCGACGGATGCGCAGGGCCATTGCAGCGGTTGTTCGCGCAGGCGCGAGTGGCTGGCGCCGCGGATGTCGTAGCCGGTCTGGGGGTTCCAGGCGCGTTTGATCTCCTCGAACACCTCGGCGGCGCACGTATAGGTGAAGGCCTCGGCAAAGCCCATGGCGCAGGCGACCCGGGCGATGATCTGCCAGTCGGGCAAGCTCTCGCCGGGCGGTTCGACGGCTTTTTGCATCAGCGTCAGGTTGCGCTCGGAGTTGATCATCACGCCTTCGGCCTCGGCCCACAGCGCGCCGGGCAACAGGATGTCGGCGTAGCGGTTGGTCTCGGTGTCGAGGAAGGCGTCCTGGGTGATCACCAGTTCGGCGGCTTGCAGGGCGTCGATGACCGTGCGGCGATTGGGCACGCTGGCCACCGGGTTGGTGCAGATGATCCAGCAGGCCTTGATCTGCCCGGCGGCCATCTGCTCGAACATCGCCACGGTGCCGTCGCCGGCCTGGCGCGGCAGGCTGCCATCGGGGAGGTGCCAGAGGTCTTCGATAAAGGCGCGGTCGGCCTCCACCAGCAGCGAGCGTTGCCCCGGCAGGCCCGGGCCCATGTAGCCCATTTCGCGCCCGCCCATGGCGTTGGGCTGGCCGGTGAGGGAAAACGGCCCGCTGCCGGGGCGGCAGATGGCGCCGGTGGCCAGGTGCAGGTTGCACAGCGCGTTGGTGTTCCAGGTGCCATGGGTGCTCTGGTTGAGGCCCATGGTCCAGCAACTCATCCATTCGGCGGCGTGGCCGATCCAGTCGGCGGCCTGGCGGATATCCGCTTCGGCCAGGCCCGTAAGTTCGGCGACGCGCTGGGGCGGGTAGTCCTCGAGAAAGTCCGGCATGGCGTCCCAGCCCTGGGTAAAGGCGGCAATGAACGCTGGGTCGGTGTGACCGTTTTTCACCAGCAGGTGCAGCAGGCCATTGAGCAGGGCCAGGTCGGTGCCCGGCAAAATCTGCAGGAACAGATTGGCCTTGTCCGCGGTGGCGCTGCGCCGGGGATCGACCACGATCAGCTTCGCGCCGGCCTTGACCCGATCCATCATGCGCAGGAACAGGATCGGGTGACAGTCGGCCATGTTCGCGCCGATCACGAAGAACAGGTCGGCGCGGTCGAAGTCCTCATAGGAGCCCGGCGGCCCGTCGGCGCCCAGGGACAGCTTGTAGCCGCTGCCGGCGCTGGCCATGCACAGGCGCGAGTTGGATTCGATGTGGGGCGTGCGCACAAAGCCCTTGGCCAGTTTGTTGACCAGGTATTGGGCCTCCAGCGACATCTGCCCGGAGACATAGAAGGCCACGGCATCCGGGCCGTCGCGGTCAATGATGTGGCGCAGGCGCTTGGCGGTGTCGCGGATCGCCTGGTCCATGGCGATACGCACCGGGTCGTGGTCGCGCTTTTCGCGCACATAGGCATTTTCCATGCGCCCGGACTCGGCGATGGCTTGCCCGCAGGTGGTGCCTTTGGTGCACAGGCGGCCGAAGTTGGTGGGGTGGGCCTTGTCGCCGATCACCTTGACCACTGTGTTGTGCTCGACCTGCATGACGATGCCGCAGCCCACGCCACAATAAGGACACACACTGCGTACGCTTTGGTTTGCCATTCCTAACCCCCGAACTTTTTTACCCGCCAACAAAAAAGCGCCCTGCAACCCTCCGTTGGAAACGGGGATTGCACGGCGCCTTTGTCGTGAATGGGCAATCAGCGTTGACTGCTCTTGTGGTGTTCCTAGCAAGTCACGCGCCAGCTTCCCATCCCCCTCTGTAGACGCGAGCTCGCTCGCGAAAATCGCCAACGACAATGCGGTCTTCCTGGGGCTATGCGGCGTCTTTGGGGTTTTCGCGGGCGAGCTCGCTCCTACAGCGGGTGTGCGCGTTTATGAGGCGGGGCGCACCAGTTGGAGGCGTGATTGGCGCGCTTCAAACGGCCGCAAGCCGCTGCCGTGGGCCTGACGGCGGGTTGGCACAGAGCCTGCAAGCTCATCTGCAACCCACCTCGGTCAACGACGATCGACAGGCCATAAAAGGTCATGGGCAATAGCGGTGGATCCGGCGAAGTCGCCCGATCCGACCCCGCATAAGAACAGGCAAAGACGCCTGGAACCGCAAGGTTTCAGGCGTTTTTTTTTGCTTTTTTCAACCGTGATGAGCTGTGTCGGGTGCTTGATATGAATTCCACTATCGCCAGTAGCAAAGACAAGAAAACCTTGATCGTCGTCGGCAATGGCATGGTCGGCCACCATTGCGTGGAGCAACTGATTGCGCGTGGTGCGCTGGATCACTACCGGCTGCATGTGTTCAGCGAGGAGCCGATGCGTGCCTATGACCGTGTGCATCTGTCTGAATACTTCACTGGCCGCGATGCCGAGTCGCTGGCGCTGTCCGATGCGGCGCTGTACCACACGCCGGGCGTGACCTTGCACCTGGGAGTGCCGGTGCTGGAGATCGACCGCGAGCGTTGCGAGGTGATCACCGCCCAAGGCTGCGTCGCGTATGACAAGCTGGTGCTGGCCACCGGTTCGTACCCGTTCGTACCGCCCATCGACGGCGCCGAAGGCGATTCGCGGCTGGTCTATCGCACCTTGCAGGACCTCGACGCGATTCGCGCCGCAGCGGCCAATGCCCGGCGCGGTGTGGTGGTCGGCGGTGGCCTGCTCGGCCTGGAAGCTGCCAACGCCCTGAAAAGCCTGGGTCTGGAGGCTCATGTGGTGGAATTCGCGCCGCGCCTGATGCCGGTGCAACTGGATGATTTTGGCGGCCTGGCGCTCAAGGCGCAGATCGAACGCCTCGGCGTCGGCGTGCACCTGTCGCGCGCCACGCAGTCGATCAGCGCGGGCGAGCAGTACCGCTACCGCATGAATTTCGCCAACGACGAGTTCCTCGAAACCGACCTGATCGTGTTCTCCGCCGGGATCCGCGCCCAGGACGCCCTGGCCCGCCAGGCCGGCCTGGAGATCGGCCCGCGCGGCGGCGTGGTGATCAACGACGAATGCCGGAGCGTCGACCCGCACATCTACGCGATCGGCGAGTGCGCGTCCTGGAACGGCAGCCTGTTCGGCCTGGTCGCGCCGGGTTACCAGATGGCCCGCGGCGTCGCTGCGCTGTTGTGCGAACAGACCGCCGAACCTTTTGTCGGCGCCGACATGTCCACCAAGCTCAAGCTGCTGGGCGTGGACGTGGGCTCCATCGGCGATGCCCATGCCCACACGCCGGGCGCGCGCAGCTACCAGTTCATCGACGAGGCCACGGCCAGCTATCGCCGCCTGGTGGTGGACGCCAGCGGCAAGCACGTGATCGGCGCGGTGTTGGTGGGCGATAACAGCTACTACGACACCTTGCTGCAGTACCTGCAAAACCGTATCGCGCTGCCGTCGGAACCGGCCAGCCTGATCCTGCCATCGTCCAGCGGCGCGCCGACCCTGGGCCCTGGCGCCTTGCCCGAATCGGCCACCGTCTGCTCATGCCACAACGTGACCAAGGGCGCGATCTGCTCGGCCATCGACGGCGGTTGCAGCGACCTCGGCGGGCTCAAGAGCCAGACCAAGGCCTGCACCGGTTGCGGCGGCTGCGCCGGCTTGCTCAAGCAGGTGTTCGAGCACGAACTGGTGGCCCGTGGCGTCAGCGTCGACAAAAGCCTGTGCGAACACTTCGCCTACACCCGTCAGGAACTGTATGCGCTGGTCCGCGTGGAAGGGCTGAGCAGCTTCGAAGAACTGTTGGCCAAACATGGCCGTGGCCACATCGGGTGCGACGTGTGCAAACCGGCGGTGGGCTCGATCCTGGCGTCGTGCTGGAACCAGCCGATCATGGATGCGTCCCTGGTGCCGTTGCAGGACACCAACGACACCTTCATGGCCAACATGCAGAAAAACGGCACCTACTCGGTGGTGCCGCGTATTCCCGGCGGCGAGATCACGGCCGACAAGCTCATCGTGATCGGCGAAGTGGCGAAGAAATACGAGCTCTACACCAAGATCACCGGCGGCCAGCGCATCGACCTGTTTGGCGCGCAGTTGCACGAGCTGCCGGACATCTGGGCCGAGCTGATCGCGGCCGGCTTCGAGACCGGGCATGCCTACGGCAAATCCACGCGCACGGTGAAGTCCTGCGTGGGCAGCACCTGGTGCCGCTACGGCGTGCAGGACAGCGTGAAAATGGCGCTGCTGATCGAGGACCGCTACAAGGGCCTGCGCTCGCCGCACAAGCTCAAGTTCGCGGTGTCCGGCTGCACCCGCGAGTGCGCCGAGGCCCAGAGCAAGGACGTCGGCGTGATCGCCACCGAGAAGGGCTGGAACCTCTACATCGCCGGCAATGGCGGCATGCGTCCGCGCCATGCGGAGCTGTTCGCCACCGACCTGGATGACGCCACGCTGATCCAGTACATCGACCGCTTCCTGATGTTCTACATCCGCACCGCCGACAAGCTGCAACGCACCTCGGTGTGGCGCGAAAGCCTGGAAGGCGGCCTGGATTTCCTCAAGGACGTGATCCTGCACGACAGCCTGGGCCTGGGCGCCGAGCTTGAAGCGCAGATGCAATTGATCGTCGATCGCTACGAATGCGAATGGGCCAACGCCCTCAAGGACCCGGAAAAACTCAAGCGTTTCCGCACCTTCGTCAACGACAAACGCCCCGACCCGGACATCCATTTTGTCCAGGAACGCGGCCAGCGCCGGCCGATCATGGCCGCCGAACTCAACCTGATAGCCGTCACCGAGGAGATTGCCTGATGAGCCAGTCCAACACTCAACGAAACCTCGCTCTCTGGAAAAGCGTGTGCAACGAGCGCGACCTGGTGCGCAACTCCGGCGTGGTGGTGTGGGTCGACGGCGCGCAAGTGGCGCTGTTTTACCTGCCCAGCGCGCAGGAGCAGACGCTGTACGCCATCGACAATCACGACCCGGAGTCCGGCGCGAATGTGATCGGGCGTGGCCTGGTCGCCAGTATCAAGGGTGAGTTGGTGGTGGCGGCGCCGATCTACAAGCAGCATTACCGGCTGGAGGATGGCCAATGCCTGGAGGCACCGCATCAGCGCCTGCGGGTGTGGCCGGTGCGGTTGAAGGGGGGGGTGGTGGAGTTGGCAATGGACTGAATAGGGGAAGAGGCTGATGTGGGGCTTGCTCCCGATGGCGGTGGATCAGTCGAGATTGTTGGTGACTGACACTGTGCAATCGGGAGCAAGCCCCCTCCCACATTTGGCTTGGGCAGGCTTTGGGTTTTGGGTCTGTATGCCGAAATTCCGGTAATGGCTTACCTGGCGACCTTAGTGAAGGTGAACCGGTCCGGTGCGATTCACCGAGGTCCAGTGTGGGAGGGGGCGTGCTCCCGATGGCGGTGGATCAGTCGAGATTGTTGGTGACTGACACTGTGCAATCGGGAGCAAGCCCCCTCCCACATTTGGCTTGGGCAGGCTTTGGGTTTTGGGTCTGTATGCCGAAATTCCGGTAATGGCTTACCTGGCGACCTTAGTGAAGGTGAACCGGTCCGGTGCGATTCACCGAGGTCCAGTGTGGGAGGGGGCTTGCTCCCGATGGCGGTGGATCAGTCGAGATTGCTGGTGACTGACACTGTGCAATCGGGAGCAAGCCCCCTCCCACATTTGGCTTGGGCAGGCTTTGGGTTTTGGGTCTGTATGCCGAAATTCCGGTAATGGCTTACCTGGCGACCTTAGTGAAGGTGAACCAGTCCGGTGCGATTCACCGAGGTCCAGTGTGGGAGGGGGCGTGCTCCCGATGGCGGTGGATCAGTCGAGATTGTTGGTGACTGACACTGTGCAATCGGGAGCAAGCCCCCTCCCACATTTGGCTTGGGCAGGCTTTGGGTTTTGGGTCTGTATGCCGAAATTCCGGTAATGGCTTACCTGGCGACCTTAGTGAAGGTGAACCAGTCCGGTGCGATTCACCGAGGTCCAGTGTGGGAGGGGGCGTGCTCCCGATGGCGGTGGATCAGTCGAGATTGCTGGTGACTGACACTCCGCTATCGGGAGCAAGCCCCCTCCCACATTTGGCCTTGGCAGGCTTTGGGTTTTGGGTCTGTATGCCGAAATTCCGGTAATGGCTTACCTGGCGACCTTAGTGAAGGTGAACCGGTCCGGTGCGATTCACCGAGGTCCAGTGTGGGAGGGGGCTTGCTCCCGATGGCGGTGGATCAGTCGAGATTGCTGGTGACTGACACTGTGCAATCGGGAGCAAGCCCCTCCACATTTGGCTTGGGCAGGCTTTGGGTTTTGGGTCTGTATGCCGAAATTCCGGTAATGGCTTACCTGGCGACCTTAGTGAAGGTGAACCAGTCCGGTGCGATTCACCGAGGTCCAGTGTGGGAGGGGCTTGCTCCCGATGGCGGTGGATCAGTCGAGATTGCTGGTGACTGACACTGTGCAATCGGGAGCAAGCCCCCTCCCACATTTGGCTTGGGCAGGCTTTGGGTTTTGGGTCTGTATGCCGAAATTCCGGTAATGGCTTACCTGGCGACCTTAGTGAAGGTGAACCAGTCCGGTGCGATTCACCGAGGTCCAGTGTGGGAGGGGGCGTGCTCCCGATGGCGGTGGATCAGTCGAGATTGTTGGTGACTGACACTGTGCAATCGGGAGCAAGCCCCCTCCCACATTTGGCTTGGGCAGGCTTTGGGTTTTGGGTCTGTATGCCGAAATTCCGGTAATGGCTTACCTGGCGACCTTAGTGAAGGTGAACCGGTCCGGTGCGATTCACCGAGGTCCAGTGTGGGAGGGGGTTTGCTCCCGATGGCGGTGGATCAGTCGAGATTGCTGGTGACTGACACTGTGCAATCGGGAGCAAGCCCCCTCCCACATTTGGCCTGGGCAGGCTTTGGGTTTTGGGTCTGTATGCCGAAATTCCGGTAATGGCTTACCTGGCGACCTTAGTGAAGGTGAACCGGTCCGGTGCGATTCACCGAGGTCCAGTGTGGGAGGGGGCTTGCTCCCGATGGCGGTGGATCAGTCGAGATTGCTGGTGACTGACACTGTGCAATCGGGAGCAAGCCCCCACCTTTTGATCCGCGTTTGCCTGGGCCGGCTGAGCAAGTGGCTCATGCCAGTCTTGAGCTTCCTCGGAACCACCCACAAAAACCAATGTGGGAGGGTTATTGTTCCTGGCTGCAGTTGCGCGCGGTGATGCCTTTTTCCTTGGCGTATTGTGCGGCGGAGGCTTCGATGATCGGGCGCAGCAGGGCGCGGTCGGCTTGTACCCAATCGCTGATCAGGTTCCAGTGTTGGCCGTCCCACTGCTGGAAGCGCACGGCGCCGCCGCCTTCGTGGTCGGCGCAGGACAGTTTCAGCGGTTGCACCAGGCCCTTGGCGCCCAGTGCCTGCAAGCGTGCATCGTCCAGGTTCAGGTGTTCGAAGCCCCAGCGCACTTGCTCACCGGTCAATGGCTTGTTGCCGTATTTTTCCTGGGCCAGACGCACGGCTTCGACGTTGAGAATGCCGTTCACCACCCCGAGGTTGTAGTACACCGTCCCGAAGCGCTTCGGATCGGCCAGGTTGCCTTTGCCGGCGTCGACCACGCTTTGCTTGATGCCTTGCAACACCGGGAAGTCGGTGCCGGACGGGTGCGTGGTAATCGAGATAAAGCCCTTGGCGGCGGCGCCGGCCGGTACCACGTCTTCTTCCGAGTTGCTCCAGATATTGCCGATGATGTGATCGGCCGGGTAACCGACTTTCTGCGCGGATTTAAGCGCCACCGGGTTCATCACGCCCCAGCCGCGCAGGATCACCCAGTCCGGCTTGAGGCGGCGGATATTCAGCCACTGGGACTGTTGCTCGTTGCCCGGATGCGGCACTTCGAGCAGGGTCAGCTCGAAACCGGCATTTTTCGCCAGGGTTTCCAGCACGCCGTTGGTTTCCTTGCCGTACGGCGAGCCGTGGTAGAGCACCGCGATTTTCTTGCCCTTGAGTTTGTCGGCGCCGCCTTCGCGTTGGCCGATGTAGTTGATGATCGCCGAGACTTCCGAATACGGGTTCAGTTGCAACGGGAACACGTAGGGGAACACGCTGCCGTCGGTGGAGTCGGTGCGGCCGTGGTTGATGGTGATCAGCGGCAGCTTGTCGGCGGTGGAGCGATCCAGTGTGGCGTAGGCGATGCCCACCGACAGCGGGTTGGTGGCGGCGGCCGGTGCACCGTTGAGGCCACCTTTGAGGCGCTCATAGCACTCGACGCCTTTTTCCACCACGTACTCGGTTTCGCACTCGCTCCAGGTCAGCTTGACGCCGTTCACACCGCCCTTGGCGTTGATGTATTGCAGGTAGTCGATAAAACCGCCGAAGAAACCCGTGCCGCCGGCCGCATAAGGGCCGACCCGGTAGCTCTGCAATGGGAAGTATTGTTCGTTGGCGGCCTGGACGTTCGCCGTGAGCCCGGCGGTGATCAAAGCCAGGCCCAGTGCCAGGCGGCGCAGCGATGTACGGTGTTTCATAGAGGCGTTTCCTCGGGAAAAGCTGGGGGTGGGTTGTTGTGGGGTGAGAAAAAACGGATTCAGTAACGCAGCGGCCAGACCCTGGCCCGCTGGCGAAAGCGCTGCCACAGCCGCGCCAGGCCCTGGGGTTCTTTGATGAGGAAGGTGATGATCAGCGCGCCGAACAGCATCTTCTGGATGTTTTCCAGTTGGCCTGCGTCCATCAAGCCGGTGGGCAGCAGGGCGAAAAGATGGGCCAGCAGGATCGGGAACAGCACGATGAATGCGGCCCCCAGAAAATTGCCGAGCACGCTGCCCAGGCCACCGATGATGATGATGAACAGCACCTGGAACGAGCGGCTCAAGTCAAAGCCGTGGGGTTCCACCGTGCCCAGGTAGGCGAACGCCCACAGCGAGCCGGCGACGCCCAGGTAGAAGCCGCTGATCGCAAAGGCCAGCAACTTGGTCTTCAACAGGCGAATGCCGATCACGGCGGCGGCGGTGTCCATGTCGCGCACGGCCATCCAGTTGCGCCCCAGCTCGCTGCGCACCAGGTTCTTACCCAGCCAGAACAGCGCGGCCACCACGGCCAGGGTCAACACATAACGGCCGCGCGGCGAGCTGAAATCCAGCCCGGCAATCAGCAACGGCGGCGAGGTGATCACGCCGGACGCATTGTCGTTGGTAAACCAACTGAAGCGCGTGAGGACCCACTCCACCACGAACTGCGCGGCCAGGGTCGAGACCAGCAGGTAAAAGCCCTTGATGCGCAGGCTCGGCAAGCCGAACAGCACCGCCACCAGTGCGGCGATCACCCCGCCCAGGGCGAAGCTCACCAGCAGCGGCAAGCCGGGGACGCGCAATTGCAGGTTGTAGGCGGCAAACGCGCCCACTGCCATGAACGCCGCCGAACCCAATGACAATTGCCCGGCATAGCCAGTCAGCAGGTTGAGCCCCAGCCCCGCCAGGGACAGCACCAGCAGCGGCACCAGAATCGCGCTGAACCAATAGTCATTGCCCAGCCACGGCACTGCGAAAAACGCGAACCCCAGCAGCAGCCACAGCGCGATGCGGTCCTGGCACAGACGGAAGGTGCGGCGCTCGGCCGCGTAGGAGGTACTGATTTGACCGACTTCTTGATACAGCATGCAGGCATTTCCTCAAGGACAATCAGACCCGTTCGATGGCGCGCTCGCCGAACAACCCGGCAGGCCGCACCAGCAGGAACAGCAAGGCCAGGACGTAGGGCACCCAGTTTTCTATGCCGCTGCCGATGAGCGGACCGAGGTAGATCTCAGCGACTTTTTCACTGGCACCGATGATCAACCCGCCGACAATCGCGCCGCCGATGGAAGAGAAGCCGCCGATGATCAGCACCGGCAGGGCCTTGAGCACCACCAGCGACAGCGAGAACTGCACGCCCAGGCGCGCGCCCCAGAGCAACCCGGCCACCAGGCCGACAAACCCGGCCACGGCCCAGACCAACGCCCAGATGCGCGGCAGGCGAATACCGATGGAAATGGACGCCAACGGATCGTCGGCCACGGCACGCAACGACAGGCCCACGCGAGTTTTGTTGAACAGCAATGACAGGGCGATCACCAGCACCGCGGCGGTGCCGGCGGCGAACACGTCGAATTGCGAGAGCAGCATGCCGCGGATTTCCAGCGGTTCGTCGGCGATGCCCAGGTCCAGCCCATGCACCTGCGCGCCCCAGAGAAACTGCGCGAAGCCTTCGACCATGTACGACAGCCCCAGGGTGGCCATGAACAGGATGATCGGCGGCCGGTTGACCAGAGGCCGCAGCACCACTTTTTCGATCAGCAGCGCCAGCACCACCATGCTCGCCAGGGTCGCCAGGAACGCCCAGAAGAACGGCACGTTGCGCTCCAGCAGGCTGACGAATGTCAGCGCGGCGAACAGCACCATGGCGCCCTGGGCAAAGTTGAACACCCCCGAGGCCTTGTAGATCAGCACAAAGCCGATCGCCACCAGGGAATACATCACGCCCGCCAGCAGCCCGCCGATCAGCACTTCAAAGAAAAATTCCATGCTCAGGTCCCCAAATAGGCCGCGATGACATCGGGGTTGGCGCGCACCTGTTCCGGGGTGCCGTCGCCGATCTTGCGACCGTAGTCGAGCACCACCACGTGGTCGCACAGCCCCATGACCACGCCGATGTCGTGCTCGATCAACACCACCGTGGTGCCGAATTCGCGGTTGATGTCGCGGATGAATTGGCTCATCTGCGCTTTCTCCTGGGCGTTCATGCCGGCCATGGGTTCGTCCAGCAACAGCAGGGTGGGCTCGGCCGCCAGTGCGCGGGCCAGTTCGACACGTTTTTGCAGGCCATAGGGCAGGGTGCCGACCAGCACATGGCGCCAGGGATGGATGTGCAAAAAGGCGATCACCTTTTCCGCGTGCAGGCGGTGCGCGTCGTCTTCACGGGGCGCACGGCCGATGCGCAGCATCTGTTCGAGCCAACTGCTGCGGCGCTTGAGGTTGCGGCCGGTGAGCACGTTGTCGAGTACGCTCATGCCCTTGAACAGCGCGATGTTTTGAAAGGTCCGTGCAATCCCGCCTTCGGCCGCCTGATGGGCGCGCATGCGCCGCCGGGTCTGGCCGGCGTAGCGGATGCTGCCGCTCTGGGGGGGGTAGACGCCGTTGATCACATTGAGCAACGAGCTTTTACCGGCGCCGTTGGGGCCGATCAGCCCGCAGATATCGCCAGCCTTGACGTCAAAGCTGATGGAGGTGATGGCCTTGATGCCCTTGAACGACAGGGAGATGTCATCGAGCCGCAGTAATACCGATTCAGTGGGTGCGTGCATGGAAGGCTCGTCAGGCGGATTGAGACAACAGGTGGTCGGTGGTCGCGTGGTGCTGCGGTTCTTGCCAGGTGCCCGGACGAATGCCCAGCGCGCCGAAGAACGCCGCACTTTCCGGCGTCAGCGGCGGCCCCACCAGCAACGGCACGCGCAGGCGGCTCATGCCCAGCACATCGCGCAACGGGCGCCGCACCAGCCAATGGCCGAGCCATCGGCGCACGGCCCAACGGCTCGGTTGCAGGGCCCAGTGATACACGCGGTGGCTGAACGAGCCCGGCATCGGCAGGCGTTCACGCACCCACCGTTCCAGGCGCGCATAGGATTCACGGGTGCCCAGCACCAGGGTGGGGCCCAGCTCCCGGCGGTCGGTATCGCGGGTGGCGAGGGCCTCGGGAAAATTCAGGCGAAAGCCCGCGTGCAGCCACGGCGCAAGCAGGTAGCGCGCCTGTCCGCTGGCGGCGAACACCCGCGCGGCCAGGGCTTCCTCATTGGCGCTCAAGTGTTCGCGCTCGACCAGGGTGCGTGCGCCGACGAGCAACTGATCGTGGTTCAGGCGCAGCGTCGTGTCGGCATGAAAGACAAACGCGGTGTGGCCCGATTGCGTGGCGCAGGCCGGTGGTGGCGTGTCCGCGATCAAGTCGGCGTAGGCGATCAAACCGCCGTCCAGGTGCTGATTCAGGCCGCGCCCATCGAGGTACAGCACCACTTGGCGCTCATCGAGTTGTTGCAACGCGTCCAGGTCTTGCGCCAGCACAAAGCGCGGCCGCAGCGCCGCCAGCAGCGCGCGGTTATCGCGGTCGGGGTCCAGCAGCGTGACGCTGCCACCCAACCACTGCGCGGCCAGTGCGAGCAGCAACGCTTCGTGACGCGCCTGGCTGATGATCAACACATCATCGCCAGGTCCAAAGTCGCGCTGGTGCAGGGCCGCGGCGAGCTGGCCGACCTCGTTCGCCAGTTCGCTCCAACTGCGCGTGTGCCAGATGCCCAGGCGTTTATAGCGCAAGGCAATCGCCGCGCCTCGGGTTCGGGCTTGAAGCAACAGTGCCTGGGGCAGTGTTTGCGGCATGGGGGCCTCCTTCGGGGTTGATGCGAAGGTGATTGCACACGCCGTGCCAGAGGGATAAGTGCTTTTAATTCAATGAGATAGATCTGTTTTTTGTGAGATCGTCCTGTGTTGATTCAGCACAAGCTGTCCAACTGCTGTTGTTGCAACAACAGCCGATTGGGGGGCGTGACAGGAGGGTCGTTCGCATTCGCCTTGACGAGATCCTGGGGCATTCGGAGTCGCAGTTGCATTGCCCGACCGATGGCCCTATTACCGCCTAACGAGTCATTGCGCAGTGTCTCTAGGTGATGTCACTATGCAATTACTTGCGTGTTAACTCGCTAATACTCCACGTCTACCCGCCAGCTTACTTCCCAACACCGCAAATTCTTCTCAACGACGATCGCCTGCGCGGGCTTTTGCCGATGAGTGCCCGTACTCGACACCTTGGCTCGCCAGGAGGCTCCATGATGGCCGAACGAACCCTGCACTTTATCTCCGGGTTGCCACGTTCCGGTTCGACGTTGCTGTCGGCCTTGTTGCAGCAGAACCCGCGTTTTCACGCGCACATGAGCAGCCCCTTGGCCGGACTGGTCACCAACCTGATCAATGGCATGGGCGGCAGCAATGAATATTCGTTGTTCATCTCCGACCCGCAGCGCCAGCGCATCCTGCGCGGCCTGTTCGAGCAGTTCTACGGCGAAGAGTTCGCCCAGCCGGTGGTGTTCGACAGCAACCGCGCCTGGTGCGCGCAGATGCCCCTGCTGCACAGTCTGTTTCCCCAGAGCAAGGTGATCGCCTGTGTGCGTGACGTGCCCTGGATCATCGACAGCGTTGAGCGGCTGGTGCAGAGCAACATGTTGTTGCCTTCGGCGCTGTTCAACTTCCAGGCCGGCGGCACGGTGTATAGCCGCGCCGATATGCTGGCGAATGCCGAAGGCATGCTCGGCTACCCCTACAACGCGCTCAAACAGGCTTTTTATGGCGCCCATGCCAGCCGTTTGTTGCTGGTGCGTTACGAAACCCTGGCCAGCGATCCGCAGGCGGTGCTGGACGGCATTTACGCGTTTATCGACGAGCCGGTCTTCAGCCACGACCTGCACAACATCCAGTTTGACGCCCAAGAATTCGACAAGCGCGCCGGCACCCCTGGCCTGCACGATGTCAGGCCCAGCGTGCAGGCGCTGCCTCGGCCGACGCTGTTGCCTCCAGATGTATTTGCCCGTTTTACCAACGATGCCTTCTGGCAACACCCACAAAACAATACGCAAGGGGTTCGGATTCTATGAACGGCCCGGATGCGACTCGAAGTACAGCACTGGAGCGGTCTAGATGAACAAGGGCATTTATCGGTTGGTATGGAACACCAGTCTGGGGGCGTTGCAGGTGGTTTCCGAGGCCGCGAAGTCGAAAAGCTGCGGTGGTTCGGGAACGCGCAGTCTTGGCGGGCAGTGCAAGGCCATGGTCTGGCCCCTGGCATTGCTGTCGTTGAGCATGGCGAGTTCCGCCTGGGCAATTCCCCGGATTACCGTCACCACGGGCGCCGATGCCGGCGCCGGGTCGTTGCGCGAAGGCTTGAGTTCGTTTGGCACGGTGCTGATCGACCCCAGTGTCAGCAGCATTGTCCTGAGCTCGAATGTGGCGGCGGCCAACGGGCTGACCTCGTTGACCGCCTCCGCACCGCTGACCATTACGGGCGCGAGCCTGGCTGGTAGCGGCGGCTCGCTGAGCTTGAACGGCTCTAACGCCGGCACGTTGACGACGGCGATTTCGGGTGTGTTTACCGGCACTGCTTCCAATACGGGGTCGGCGTCCAATGGTGTCGCGGGTGCTACAGGGGCCTATTCCCGAATAGGTACCGCTGGCGCAGGTAGCGCAGGGACTGCTGGCAGTTATGTTGCCCGCACGGTCAATGCTTCCAGCGCCGTCAGTGGGAGCTTTTTTGCCCTCACCAACAATGCCACGGTGACCGGCGGGGCGGGTATGTCCATAGTGGCGGCAGGAAGCGGCGGAAGAGGCGGGGCCGGCGGCAACAGCAACTATTCTAATTCGGGGACACACGGTGGCACCGGCGGCAACGGCGGCGCGGGTAGCAGCGGTGGCGTAAGCGCTAGTGGTGGCGCAGGTGTTTCGGGGAGTTTTTTTGCGCTGGTCAACAACTCCACTATTTCCGGCGGTAACGGTGCCAATGGTGTTGCCGGTGGCGCGGGCGGAGCGGGAGGCAACGGTGGCAATTGGGGACAAAATGGCGGCAACGGCGGTAACGGCGGCCGTGGCGGTAATGGCGGTACCGGCGGTGCTGGCGGTGCTGGCGTATCGGGTGCCGGTATGCAGGTGTTCAATACGGGGACGATTCAGGGCGGCAACGGTGGTTTGGCAGGCACCGCAGGCCAGGGGGGCACCGCAGGCTCGACAGGGTATGGCTATTACTACGCAGGTTCGTCAGGCCTAGCGGGCAGCTCCGGCCTGGCAGGCACCGCCGGCGCGGGCGGTGTGGGTCTTGTGTCGACGGGCAATTCGACTATCCATAACGCCGGGACCATCGCCGGCGGCTTCGCCAATGGCGCAACGGGTGTGCGGGCCAATGCCATCGAGCTGTCCGGGGGCGGCAACACCCTGGTCCTGGAAGCCAACTCGGTCATCCTCGGCAAGGTCGTGAGCCACTCCGGCAGCGCCGATACGTTGGCCTTTGGCGGCGACATCAACGCGGTGAGCAACCGCTTCGACCTCGGCCAACTAGGGACCGTGGGCAGTGCCGCGCAGTACCAGGGTTTTGACAGTTTCGAAAAAGACGGCACCAGCACCTGGACGCTCACGGGCACCGACACCGTCAGCAGGATCTGGGCGGTGAAGGCCGGCACGCTGGTCCTGGACGACAGCGCACAGTTGGCGGGCGCGCTGGGTATCCAGAACAGCGGCACGCTCAACACGGGCACCGCGTCCATCGCCGGCGGCGTGATCAACGCCGGCAACCTGAGCATCGGCACCGTCGCGACGCCATATGCGACGTTGTCGATTGGCGGCGATTACACCCAAGGCAGTCATGGCGCGCTGAATATCAACGCGTTCAGCACGTCGCAGTACAGCAAGCTTGCGATCACGGGCAATGCGTTCCTGGCAGGTGCCCTCAATGTCGATGTGAAGTCGGGCAACACTCTGGACATCGGTAATCAACTGCTCAATGTGGTCACGACGACCGGCCATATCAGTGGCACCTTCGACAGCGTGAGCGACAACAGC
The DNA here is from genome assembly GCF_046605395.1 of Pseudomonas sp. MPB23. Lineage (NCBI taxonomy): Bacteria > Pseudomonadati > Pseudomonadota > Gammaproteobacteria > Pseudomonadales > Pseudomonadaceae > Pseudomonas > Pseudomonas sp. MPB23. The sequence goes on from NZ_CP176771.1 coordinate 3,848,038, forward strand.
CTGCTGTTCAATTTCACCCCGACCTACACCTCCAACAGCGTCAGCCTGAATGTGCTCGCCGATGGTGCTGGCAACGGCGGCGGTGGCAATACGGTGCTGGGCAGCGTCCAGGCCCTCGGCAACTCGCCGGCTCGCGGCGCCGCGCAGGTGCTGGACGGTATTGTCGCCAGCAACCCCGGTGGGCGTCTGGCCGGCTACTTCATCCCGTTGAGCACCGAGGCTGAAGTCTCCAATGCCGTGACGCAGACCTTGCCGATACTGGCGGGCGGCTCCACTGAGTCGGCGCGTACGGCGTTGAGTGGTATCAACGGCGTGATTCAGGGGCGCAGCGAGGCGGTTCGCGGGTTGTCGTCGGGCGATGCGGCCTTCACCGACCAGCATCTGTGGATCAAACCGTTCGGCAGCTGGGCCGACCAGGAAAGCCGTGGCGGTCTCGCCGGGGCCAAGTCAACGGTGGGCGGTCTGGCGTTCGGCCTGGATGCCAGCCTCAACGACCGTTGGCTGCTCGGCACAGCGTTCATCTACGCCAATGTCGACACGCGCAGCAGTGGCGACACCGCGCGCCAACAGTTGAAGACCAATGTGTATCAGTTGGTCGGCTACGGCACGTACCACCTGGACGACACCACCGACCTGAACTTCCAGATCGACGGCGGCCAGAACCATAACGAAGGCTCACGGGATATCGACTTTGCCGGGTTGCAGGCCAAGTCCAACTACGATTCCTGGACGGCCCACGCTGGCGCATCCCTGGACCGAACCTTCCACTTGAGTACGGCCACGCGCTTCACGCCGTCGCTGCGTGCCGACTACACCTGGATCAAAGACGAGGCTTACCGCGAAAAAGGTGCGCAAGACTTGGACCTGAGCGCCAAGAGCCGCTCCACCGACCAGTTCATCCTGGGCGTCGACGGCAAGCTCAGCCATGACTTGACCCAACAGGTCAGTGTCAGCGGCAATCTGGGGGTGGGCTACGATTTCCTGGCCAGCCGCGACTCGATCAGCACCAGCTTCGCCGGGGCGCCGGGTGCCAGCTTCACCACCTATTCGGGCGATCCGCAACGGTGGTTGGTGCGCGGCGGTACGGGGCTGAACTATCAGGTCAACGGCCAGTTGCAATTGGGTGTGCGCTATGACGTGGAGAAACGCACTGACTACCTCAATCAGACCGCTTCAGCCGAAGCGCGCTGGGCGTTCTAGCCCGGTGTTGCGCGCACGCGGCCTGCTGACGGGGCTGTTCAGCCTGTTGCTGGCCGGGTGCGCGGCTGCGCCGAATCAGCTCGAACTCACGCGGCAGGCGCAGACGGTTGCGCAGGCCAGCGGGCTGGTCATGGCGCAGGTGCCGACCGAGCGTTTTGTCCTCACCGGTTTTTACCGGATCACCCGCCCGGACCTGCCATTGACGGTGTATATCGAAGGCGACGGCTTTGCCTGGCGCACGCGCAGCCAGCCCTCGTCGAACCCTACCCCGATCAATGCGCAAGGGCTCAAACTCGCCGCAGCGGACCCGGCACCGAATGTGCTGTACCTCGCTCGGCCCTGCCAATTCACGCCCATGGCCGTCAACCCGCGCTGCGAGGTCAGTTATTGGACCGGCAAGCGTTTCGCCGAAGACGTCGTCGTGGCGATGAACCAGGCTATCAATCAGTACACCGCCCGCGTACCTGGGCAGCCGATTCATCTGGTCGGCTACTCGGGCGGTGCCACTATCGCCGCGCTGCTCGCCGCCAGGCGCGGGGATGTCATCAGCCTGCGCACGGTGGCGGGTAATCTGGATGTGGACGAGGTCAATCGCCTGCACCGGGTAACGCCGATGCCGGGCTCACTCAACGCCATCGACATCGCCCCGCGATTGATCGACCTGCCGCAAATCCACTACACCGGCAGTGACGATTCGGTCGTGCCCCCGGTGATTGCCCAGCGCTTCGCCGCTGCGACCGGCGGGCACTGTACGCAGGTGCGCGTCGTGCCGACGATGCGTCATGACAGTGACTGGGCGCGGGCGTGGCCGGCGCTATCGAGTGAACCGCCACGCTGTATGAAGAGAGCCGACGATGAACGATGAATCCATGCTGCCCGGCTCCCCGCGTTTTGGTCACAAGGGCGCCGTGATCTGGCTCACCGGGCTGTCGGCCTCGGGTAAATCATCGTTGGCCAATGGGCTTGAGCACGCGTTGTTGGCGCGGGGTTATGCCTGTTATGTGCTGGATGGCGACACCCTGCGCAAAGGCCTCAATGCCAACCTGGGATTCAGTCCCGAAGATCGTGGTGAGAACATCCGTCGGGTCGCCGCCGTGGCGGGGCTGTTCGCCGATGCCGGGTTGGTGTGCATCGTCGCGGTGATCTCACCGTACCGCGCAGACCGGGCGCTGGCGCGCCAGGCGTATGCCCGGGGTTTTCATGAAGTCTATGTGGCGGCGGACTTGCAGACGTGCGAGGCGCGGGATCCGAAGGGTTTATACCGTAAGGCGAGGGCGGGCGAGCTGAGCCAGTTCACCGGCATCAGCGCGCCCTATGAAGCCCCGCTGCAACCGCAGTTACGGCTTGAAACCGCGGGGGAATCCCTGGAGGCGAGCGTGGCAACGCTGCTGGGCTATGTGCTGGAAAAAATACCGCGACCGCTCAAGGCCGATTAAGCGCAATCACGTCGGGTCGCCCGTTGAACGGGCGACCTTTCGCGGTGCGAATCAGCGATTGAAACGCTCGACCAACGCATATTGGGTGGCGGCGGTATTGGTCAGCTCTTTGCTCAGGTCGTTGGATTGATGGGCCTGTACCGAGGTCTGGTCGGCCAGTTCAGCGATGGTGGTGATGTTGCGGCTGATCTCCTCGGCGACCGCGCTTTGTTCTTCGGTGGCGGCGGCGATCTGGGTGGTCATTTCGGTGATATGCGACACCGCTTCGCTGATGCCCACCAGGGCCTGGTCCGCTTCCAGCACCCAGGCCACGCCTTCCTGGGCCTGGCGCTGGCCGTGTTCCATGCTTTGCACGGCGTTGTTGGAGGACGCCTGCAACTGGGTAATCAGCCCGTGGATCTGCGTGGTGGACTGGGAGGTGCGCTGGGCCAACTGGCGCACTTCGTCGGCCACCACCGCAAAGCCCCGGCCCATGTCCCCGGCGCGTGCGGCTTCAATCGCGGCGTTGAGCGCCAGGAGGTTGGTTTGATCGGCGATGCCTTTGATCACATCGACCACGCTGCCGATCTCGTCGCTGTCCCTGGCCAATTGCGCCACGGTGGCGCCGGTCTCGCCGACCATGGCAGACAGGCGTTCGATGGCTTGACGGGTATCGCGCGCCACCTCACGGCCGCGCCCGGTCAGTACATTGGCTTGCTGGGTGGCATCGGCGGTGCGTTGCACGTGACTGGCGACTTCCTGGGTGGTCGCGGCCATCTGGTTGACCGCGGCGGAGACCTGTTCGGTTTCCGTGCGCTGACGATCCAGGCCTTTGGAGCTGGCGTGGGCCAGTTGATCGGATTGCCCGGCCAGGGCGCTGAGTTGTTCGGCGCTGTCCTGCAGGCGCGTGAGGCAGGTCTTCAGGCGCGCGGTCTGGCTGAGGAACGCGGTTTCCAAACGCCCTTGGGGGCCGCTTGCGTCACTGTACATTTGTGCGATCAACGCATCCGAGGTCGAGGGCTCGACACCCGCCAACAGGCGCAAGGTGCTGCCTTGACGCCAGCGCGAGCACAGCAAGCCCACGGGCACCGCGACCGCCACGGCGACCGCAATGGCCACCGGTGCGCTGAGGAACAGCCCGGCAATGCTGCCCGCCACACCGGTTGCCATGTACGGCACGCAGTTCAGGGTTGCCGGTAGCCAGGCATCCTGGCGCGGTACGCCGGCCTTGCCCTGGGTGATGCGCTGGTACAACGCCTGGGCGCGGCGGATTTCATCGGCGGTGGGCTTGACCCGGACCGACTCGAAACCCACCACCTGGTTGCCGTCGAATATCGGCGTGACGTAGGCGTTGACCCAATAGTGATCGCCGTTCTTGGAGCGGTTCTTGACGATGCCCATCCAGGGCTGGCCTTGTTTGAGTGCACTCCACATGTGGGCAAATATGGCGGGAGGTACATCGGGGTGACGCACAATGTTCTGGGGCGCGCCGATCAGATCGGCGCGGTTAAAACCGCTGATATCAACAAACGCGTCATTACAGTAAGTAATGACACCGCGTACGTCGGTGGCGGAGATGAGTTTTTGCTGCGACGTGAGGGATATCTCACGCTGTGTGACAGGCTGATTGTTACGCATTCCGACTACTCCCTGGGTGCACTCATACCATCGGCGCCGACAGGCAAAAGGTTAATGCACATTTGGCATTTAGCCAGCCGCCGGTCAAAAGCCTGAAATTTCCCGATGAAACCCCTCATAATGGCCGCCATTTTTGTTTAGCCCGTTATTCTGGTGTGCCCCCATGGAAATCAAGGTCAACTTTCTCGACAACCTCCGACTTGAAGCCAAGTTCGACGACTTCACGGTGATTGCCGACCAACCCATCCGCTATAAAGGCGATGGTTCGGCACCGGGGCCGTTCGATTACTTCCTGGCGTCGTCGGCCTTGTGTGCGGCGTACTTCGTGAAGTTGTACTGCGACACACGCAACATTCCCACGGACAATATTCGCCTGTCGCAGAACAACATCGTCGACCCGGAAAACCGCTATAACCAGATCTTCAAGATCCAGGTGGAGTTGCCGGCGGATATCGCCGATAAAGACCGCCAGGGCATTCTGCGCTCCATCGAGCGCTGCACCGTAAAGAAAGTGGTGCAGGCCGGGCCCCAGTTCGTCATCGAAGAAGTGGAAAACCTCGACGCCGATGCCCAGGCGTTGCTGATGCCCAACTCGACGTCGCAGGCGGGCACTTACATCGTCGGCAAGGACCTGCCGCTGGAGCAGACGATCGCCAATATGTCGGGCATTCTCGCCGACCTGGGGATGAAAATCGAGATCGCCTCGTGGCGCAATATCGTGCCCAACGTGTGGTCGCTGCACATTCGCGACGCGCACTCGCCGATGTGCTTCACCAACGGCAAGGGCGCGACCAAGGAAGGCGCGCTGGCGTCGGCGCTGGGCGAGTTCATCGAGCGCCTCAACTGCAACTTCTTCTATAACGATCAATTCTGGGGCGAAACCCTGGCCAACGCGCCGTTCGTGCATTACCCGGACGAGCGCTGGTTCCAGCCGGGCCCCAAGGACGAACTGCCGGCGGAAATCCTCGACGCCTACTGCCTGAAGATCTACAACCGCGACGGCGAGCTGCGTGGCTCGCATTTGTACGACACCAACTCCGGCAACGAAGCCCGTGGCATCGTGTCGTTGCCGTTCGTGCGCCAGTCGGACGGCGAGGTGGTGTACTTCCCGTCCAACCTGATCGAAAACCTCTACCTCAGCAACGGCATGAGCGCCGGCAACACCTTGGCCGAAGCCCAGGTGCAGTGCCTGTCGGAGATTTTCGAGCGGGCGGTGAAGCGCGAAATCATCGAAGGTGAGTTCGCCCTGCCGGACGTGCCGGCAGAGGTGTTGGCCAAATACCCCGGCATTCTGGCTGGCATTCAAGGCCTGGAAGCCCAGGGTTTCCCGGTGCTGGTCAAGGACGCGTCCCTGGGCGGGGAGTTCCCGGTGATGTGTGTGACCCTGATGAACCCGCGCACCGGCGGAGTGTTCGCCTCGTTCGGCGCGCACCCGAGCCTGGAAGTCGCGCTGGAACGCAGCCTCACCGAACTGCTGCAAGGCCGCAGTTTCGAGGGCCTGAACGACTTGCCGCAACCGACTTTCGAGGGCCATGCGGTCACCGAGCCGAACAACTTCGTCGAGCACTTCATCGACTCCAGCGGCGTGGTCTCGTGGCGCTTCTTCAGTGCCCGCTCGGACTACGAATTCGTCGAATGGGACTTCTCCGGGCACGGTGAAAACTCCAACGCCGAAGAAGCCGCGACGCTGTTCGGCATTCTGGAAAGCATGGGCAAAGAGTCCTACATGGCGGTGTACGAGCACCTCGGCGCCACCGCGTGCCGCATCCTGGTGCCGGACTACTCGGAAATCTACCCGGTGGACGACCTGATCTGGGACAACACCAACAAGGCCCTGTTTTTCCGCGCTGACATCCTCAACCTGCACCGCCTGGATGACGCTGAGCTGCAGGCATTGGTCGAGCGCCTGATCGAAAGCGAGCTGGACGACTACACCGATATCACCACCCTGATCGGCATCGAGTTCGACGACAACACCGCCTGGGGTCAACTGACCATCCTGGAGTTGAAGCTGCTGATCTTCCTCGCCTTGCGGCAGTTTGAAGAGGCCAAGGAGTGCGTGGAGATGTTCTTGCAGTACAACGACAACACCGCCGAGCGCGGCCTGTTCTACCAGGCGATGAACGCGGTGCTGGAAATGGAACTGGACGAGGACCTGGAACTGGCGGATTACGAAGCCAACTTCCGCCGTATGTTCGGCAATGAACGCATGGATGCGGTGATCGGCTCGGTCAACGGCAGTGTACGGTTCCACGGGCTGACGCCGACCAGCATGAAGCTGGAAGGCCTGGATCGGCATTTGCGCTTGATTGAGAGCTATAAGAAGCTGCATGGCGCGCGGGCGGCGGTGTCTATCCGCTGACGCTGGCACGGGGGTGAGCATCCCTGCTCACCCCAACGATCTATCCCCTCAGATCACATGCGCGCGCTGCAATTCGGTCAGGGACAACGCCTTGAGCCGGGCCAGCAGCGGGTCGCGCCGGTCTCGCGGGTGGGGCAGGTCCACCGTCAATTCCTGGCGAATGCTGCTCGGCCGGTTGTCCATCACCAGCACCCGATCACTCAGGTACAGCGCTTCGTCCACGTCATGGGTCACCAGCAACAGGGCGATGGCATGGTGTGCGGCCAGTTGCAGCAGCAGGTCCTGCAGTTTCATGCGGGTAAACGCATCCACCGCGCTGAACGGTTCATCCAGCAACAGCACCTGGGGGCGTGAATACAGGCCGCGGGCGATGGCCACCCGCTGGGCCATGCCGCCGGACAGCGCCTTGGGCAATGCCTGGGCAAAGCCCTTGAGGCCGACTTCCTCGATCAATTGCGTGACCCAGGCCTTGTCGTAGTGGTTGTCATCGCTCAAGCCGATGTTCTGCTCCACCGTGAGCCAGGGCATCAGTCGCGGTTCCTGGAACACAAAGGCCACTTCGCCTTCCGGGCTGCGCAGTTCGCCCTGGAAGTCGGTTTCCAGGCCGGCAACGATGCGCAGCAAGGTGCTTTTGCCGCAGCCGCTGGGGCCCAGCAGGCTCACGGCTTCGCGTGGTTGCAGCGCCAGGCTGACGTTTTTCAATACGGTGGTGCTGGCGAAGCTTTTACGCTCCACCCGAATGTCCAATAACGGCTGCATGCTCATTGCTCCGCCCCTTGACCATTGAACGTGTCGCGCCAGGCCAGGCAGCGTTTTTCCAGGGCCGCGAGCAGGCCATCGCTGACCTTGCCCAGTAACGCCAGCACGATGATTGCTGCCAGCACGATGTCCGGCCGTGAGGTTTCGCGGCCATCGCTGAGCAAGTAACCCAAGCCTTTGGTGGCCGCGATCAGCTCGGCCGCCACCAGGAACATCCACGCCAGGCTCAAGCCGCTGCGCAATCCGGTGAACAGGCCGGGCAGGGCGGCGGGCAACAGGATGCGGCGCACCAGGCGGCGCCGGCTGAAGCCGTACATTTGCCCGACTTCCACCAGCTTGCGGTCGATGTCGCGGATCGCCGCCACACCGTTGACGTACACCGGGAAGAACGCGCCGATGGCGATCAGCACGATCTTCGAGGTTTCATCGATGCCCAGCCACAGCAGCAGCAACGGCACCCAGGCCAGGCTCGGGATCGAACGCAGCCCGGCGAAGGTCGGCTCCAGATAGGCTTCGGCCTCACGGCTCAAACCGACCCAGGCGGCGAACACCAGGGCCAGGCTGGCGCCGATGGCAAAGCCCAGCAGCACCCGTGCGAGGCTGGCGCTGATGTGCTTCCACAACGCGCCTTCGGCCAGGTCGGTGAGCGTGACTGCGATCTCACTCGGTGCCGGCATCTGGTAGGACGGCAGCCAGCCGATCCGCACCACCGCTTCGAGGATCACCAGGATCAGCACCGGCAGGGCCAGGCCCTTGAGCCGTCTGGGCCAGGCGCTGCGCCGGATCACCAGCGGTGCGGGAAGGGGCAATGCTTGGCTTTTGCTGGTCATGGCGGGCCCCTTACGGTTTCGGCAGGGTTTGGCCGAACGAGGTGTCGATCAACTGGTCGATCACCTGGTCCACATTGACCCCACGGCGCACCAACTCTTCGGACACCAGGATCGGCGCCGCCGCCTTGGACGACAGCACATCCTGGCTGCTCAGCAGCGGCGTGCTCAGGTCGGTACGCGACAGTTGCAGCTTGGCCACGTCCAGCGGCAGGCCGGATTCGTCGGCGAGCAGCTTGGCGAATTCATCCGGGTGCTTCACCGCCCAGTCACGGGCTTTTTCGTAGGCGCCGAGCACCTTGGTGATGGTCTGCGGATGGGCTTTGGCGAACTGCTCGGTGACGCTGACCACGCCATAGCTGTTGAAGTCCTTGTTGCGGTACAGCAGGCGCGAACCGGCCTGGACTTCACTGGCGGCCATGTGCGGGTCGAGGCCGGCCCAGGCGTCCACATCGCCTTTTTCCAGCGCGGTACGGCCGTCCGGGTGTTGCAGGTGCACCAGTTCCACGTCGTCTTTTTTCAGCCCGGCTTTTTCCAGGCTGCGCAGGGTGAACAGGTACGGGTCGGTGCCTTTGGTGGCGGCGATTTTCTTGCCTTTCAGATCGGTGACGCTGTTGAGCGGCGAGTCCTTGCGCACCACCAGGGCGGTCCATTCGGCGCGGCTGTAGACATACACCGATTTGATCGGGCTGCCGTTGGCCCGGCTCAGCACGGCCGACAGGCTCGCCGAGGAGGCGAAATCCACGCCGCCGCTGTTGAGGTATTCCAGGGAACGGTTGCTGCCCTGGCTCAGTACCCAACCCACCTTGCTATGGGGCAGGGCCTGTTCGAGCCAGCCGAAGTGCTTGAGCACCAGGCTGACGGGCGAGTAGTAGGCGTAATCCAGATTGACTTCGGCCGGATCGGTTTCAGCCGCGAACGCCTGCGGTTGCAGGCACAGGGCGAGGGCGCAGGCGCCGAGTAAACGTTGGGTGAAGGGTTTCATGGAACAGCTCCGTAGAAGGCGTTGAGAGACGGCTTTTCTTATATTCAGAAAATTGAATTTGACTACTCAATAATGCTTTATAGGAATATGCAGTCTCTGTGCCATCTGGCGCGGCGCCGGATTTACTGGGGATGGGGCCATTAAGGCTGGTGTGGAAGGCAACAAACTGTTGAATCGGTGTTTGCAGCGCAACAGTTCGTATATTCCCTAATGGAATAAATAAAGAGTTATATATTCCTTTTATTGTTTTCGTGGATGGCGCATTTTGAAGGCCTGCGCATTCGTGCGGATTGACCCAACAGCTAATAGGAAACCCGACATGACCATTAAAGCGATCAACGTGCGCAACCAGTTCAAAGGCGTGATCAAAGAAATTCTGCTGGGCGAGGTGGTGTCCGAAATCGACGTGCAAACCGCGTCCGGTATCGTGACGTCCGTGATCACGACCCGTTCGGTGCGTGACCTGGAATTGAAAGTGGGCAGCGAAGTGATTGCCTTCGTGAAGTCCACCGAAGTGTCCATCGCCAAGCTGTGAACCCGGCAAACTGTGGGAGCGCCGCTCCCACAGCCGGTTGCAGTCGCGCGTCTAGCGCTGACGCAGCGCCCGTTCCATGCGCTGCACACCTTCTTCCAGCAGCGCCCGTGGGCAGCCGAAGTTCAGGCGCACGAATTGCTGACTGTCATCACCAAATTCGATCCCCGCGCTGAGCCCGACCTTGGCTTGCTCCAGGAAGAACCGCTGCGGGTCATCCAGGCCCAGGGCACTGCAATCCATCCAGGCCAGGAACGTGCCCTGCGGCGCGTGCATGACGATGCCGGGCAAGCGTGTGCGCACCGCGTCGAGCAGGTAGTCGCGGTTGGCTTGCAGGTACTGCACCAGCGCCTGCAGCCATTCGCCACATTCAGCGTAGGCCGCACGCGTGGCCTCCAGGCCCAGGGGGCTGACGCTGTCGACCATGCCGCAGCGCGCGTTATTGAAACGCTCGCGGATCTCGGCGTTTTGCACCACGGCAAAACAGGTTTTCAAACCGGCCACGTTGTAGGCCTTGCTCGCCGACATCAGCGTGATGGTGCGCTGGGCAATCTCGGGGCTGAGGCTGGCGGTGGGGATGTGGTGACGGCCGTCGAAGCACAGCTCGGCGTGGATCTCATCGGAGATGATCAGCGCGCCGTGTTCCAGGCAAGCGTTGGCCACGGCCAGTAACTCTTCGCGGGGGAAGACCTTGCCCATGGGGTTGTGCGGGTTGCTCAACAGCAACGCGCCGGCACCGTTGAGCGCCTGGCGCAGGGCTGGCAGTGGCGTGATGTATTCAGCGTCGACCCGCTCGAAAGGCACTTCGATACGCGGCAGGTTCCAGTGGCCGGGCGCCAGGCGGATCGGCCGATAGTTGGGGGTTTGCAGCACCACCGGTTGGCCGGGTTGCACGAAGGCGTGCAGCCCCATATTGAAGCCCGGTTCGACGCCGGGCAGAAACAGCAGCTCGTCAGGCTGCACGCGCCAGGCGTACTTGGCCCACAAGTCGGCGACGATGGCTTCGCGCACGTCCGGGCCGGCCACGCTGTAGCCGAGGATCTGCTGGTCGAGACGCGCGTGCAGGGCCTGCAACACGGCAGGCGGCGCGGCGATGTCCATGTCGGCGATCCACATCGGCAACACGTCGGGCGGGTAACGGTTCCACTTGGTGCTGCCGGTGCCGAGGCGGGGGTGGATCGTGTCGAAATCAAAACTCATGGGGAGGCTCGTGTCGGAGAGTCAGGCGAAGAATGGCGCCGATTCTAGCGCCATTGGCCGTCCAGGCCAGCGCTGAATCGTTCCGTGACCGACAGGTTCTGTCATAAAAACGCCATTGTGCTGGGTCTTGGGGGCGGTACGGGCTATTTTGGTGCATCTCAATAACCCGAGTAACCATGGATGAAATACCAACCTTTCAGCCGTACCTTGATGGCCACTGCCCTGGTGTTGACGGTCAGTGGTGTGCACGCCGCGTCCCAGGCCCCGGTGGCCGGTGAAAACGGCATGGTGGTCACGGCCCAGCATTTGGCCACCCACGTGGGCGTGGATGTGCTCAAGTCCGGCGGTAACGCAGTGGATGCGGCGGTGGCTGTGGGCTACGCGCTGGCGGTGGTCTACCCGGCAGCGGGTAACCTCGGTGGCGGCGGATTCATGACTGTGCAACTGGCGGACGGGCGCAAGACCTTCCTCGACTTCCGCGAAAAAGCGCCCCTGGCGGCGACGGCCGACATGTACTTGGACAAGGCCGGCAATGTGGTTGAAGGCCTGAGCGCCAAGGGCCACCTGGCGGTTGGCGTGCCGGGCACGGTATCGGGCATGGAACTGGCCCTGAACAAATACGGCACCCTCAAGCGTGCCCAGGTGATTGCCCCGGCGATCAAGCTGGCGGAAAACGGCTTCGCGCTGGAGCAGGGCGATATCGACCTGCTGCACACCGCCACCGGCGAGTTCGAGAAAGACAAGGACATGCGCGCGATCTTCCTGCACAACGGCCAGCCGCTGCAGGTGGGCCAGAAGCTGGTGCAGAAAGACCTGGCCAGGACGCTGAAGGAAATCTCCGCCAAGGGCACCGACGGTTTCTATAAAGGCTGGGTGGCCAAGGCGCTGGTGGATTCCAGCCAGGCCGGCAAAGGCATCATTACCCAGGCCGACCTCGACCACTACAAAACCCGCGAACTGGCGCCCATCGAGTGCGACTACCGGGGCTACCACGTGGTCTCGGCACCGCCGCCGAGCTCCGGTGGTGTGGTGATCTGCCAGATCATGAACATCCTCGAAGGCTACCCGATGGCCGACCTGGGCTACCACTCGGCCCAGGGCCTGCACTACCAGATCGAAGCCATGCGCCACGCCTATGTGGACCGCAACAGCTACCTGGGCGACCCGGACTTCGTGAAGAACCCGATCGAACATCTGCTGGACAAAAACTACGCGACGAAACTGCGTGACGCCATCGAACCGAACAAGGCCGGCGACTCCCAGGCGATCAAACCGGGCGTATCGCCCCACGAAGGCAACAACACCACCCACTACTCCATCGTCGACAAGTGGGGCAACGCGGTGTCGGTGACCTACACCCTCAACGACTGGTTCGGTGCCGGCGTAATGGCGAGCAAGACCGGGGTGATCCTCAACGATGAAATGGACGACTTCACCGTCAAGGTCGGCGTGCCGAACATGTACGGGCTGGTCCAGGGCGAAGCCAACGCCATCGCGCCGGGCAAAGCGCCGCTGTCGTCGATGAGCCCGACCATCGTCACCAAGGATGGCAAGGCCGTGATGGTGGTGGGTACGCCGGGCGGCAGTCGCATCATCACCGCAACCCTGCTGACCATCCTCAATGTCATCGACTACAAAATGAACATCCAGGAGGCCGTGGACGCGCCGCGTTTCCACCAGCAGTGGATGCCGGACACCACCAACCTGGAGACCTTCGCGGTCAGCCCGGATACCCAGAAGATCCTCGAAAGCTGGGGCCACAAGTTTGCCGGACCCCAGGACGCCAACCACTTGGCGGCGATCCTGGTGGGCGCGCCGTCACTGGGCGGTGAACCGGTCGGTAACAACCGTTTCTACGGGGCCAACGATCCGCGCCGCAATACCGGCCTGTCCCTGGGCTACTAAGCGCCGCCCCCCCCCTGTAGGAGCGAGCTTGCTCGCGCCTACAGGAGTTGTTTGACGGCCGCGAAGGCTTTGGCGCGGCGTTCTTCCCAATTCCCTCTGATCACCACCAGGGCCTGTCGATGCTGTTGCATCCAATCCAGGCTGTCCTGGAAAAACGCCTGGCGGTCGGCCAATTCCGGTTGGCAGCGCTGGCCGTCCGGCGTCCATTCCACGTCCTCGGGGGACAGCAGCAGGTGCAGGTCGTAGTGGCGGGCCAGCAGTTCGTCGTCGAGCCAGGTCGGGTAGTCGCCGAACAGCGTCTGGCTCCAGAGTTTGTTGGTCAGCAGGTGCGTGTCGAGGATCAACAGCCCAGGACGCTCGGCGCGCGCGGCGTCTTCCCAGGCCAGTTGTCCACGGGCGATGGCCGGGATATCGGCCAGCGTGGTGTCGCGTTGATGGTGGTCGATGAAATGCCGCACGTATTCGCCCACCATCAAACCGCCAAAGTGCGCTTGCAACTGCGCGGCCAACCAGCTTTTGCCGCTGGATTCAGGCCCGGCCAGGACCACCACCTTCATGGGCGTAACGCCGGGTCGGCGTGCCATTCACGCCAGCCTTGCACGGCGATCACGGTGAACAGCCCATAGAGCGCGGCGGTGAGGTAGAGGCCTTTGTAGAGGAACAGCCCGACGAAGATCACATCCACGGCAATCCACAGCGGCCAGCATTGCACGCGTTTCTGCGCCATCCACATCTGTGCCACCAGGCTGAAGCCGGTGAGGGCGGCGTCGAGCCAGGGTTGGGCCGCGTCGGTCCAGTGGGCCATGGCGGCGCCGAGCAGCAGGCTGCCGACCGCGCCCGCCATCAGGCTGGCGATAATCGCGGGCCCGCCCAGGCGTGTGACCTGGCGCCCTTGCCGGACTTCACCGCTGCGGGTCCACTGCCACCAGCCATAGACTTGCAACGCGGCGTAGACCACCTGCAGCAGCATGTCGGAATAGAGTTTCACGTCGTAGAACACCCAGGTGTAGAGCAGCACCATCACCAGGCCGATGGGCCAGCACCACGGGTTCTGCTTGACCGTCAGCCACACGGCGATCACCCCCAGGGCGGCGGCGAACAGTTCAAGCTGGGACATGGTGGTTCCTTGGGAGGGCGTCGAAGAGGGCGGCGATTGTAACCAGAGGTGGGCCAATGTGGGAGGGTGCTTGCTCCCGATAGCGGAGTGTCAGCCGGCATATGTCTGACTGATGTACCGTCATCGGGAGCAAGCCTCCTCTCACATGGGGGCGTTTGACTACACCTTGAACTGGCGCAACAACCCCTCCAGCTGCTCACTCAACCCCCGCAACTGTGCGCTGGCCACGCTCGACTGCTCGGCCGCCAGCGCCGTGCTGTGGGACAAACCGGCCGCCTGGGTCACGTTCTGGTTGATGTCTTCCACCACATGGGCCTGTTGCAAGGTCGCGCTGGCAATCGAGGCGTTCAGGCCGTTGAGGTTGTGCAGGGCCTGACCGATGGCGGTGAGGCTGGCGCCGGCCTGGCCGGCTTGTTCGATGGTCAGTTGCGAGGCGCTGTGGCTGTCGCTGATCACCTTGACCGCCGCTTCGGAGTGACCTTGCAGGCGCTCGATCATCACCTGGATTTCGGCGGTGGATTTTTGCGTGCGCTGGGCCAGCAGGCGAACCTCATCGGCCACCACGGCAAAGCCGCGGCCTTGCTCGCCGGCGCGTGCCGCTTCAATGGCCGCGTTGAGCGCCAGCAGGTTGGTCTGGTCGGCGATGGAGCGGATCACCTCCAGCACGCCACCGATCTGGGTGCTTTCGCTGGACAGGGTGCGGATCACTTCCACGGCCTGGTTGATGGTGGTGGAGAGCTGGTCGATCTGTTGCAGGCTGCCGTCGATATTGACCTGGCCTTGCTGCGCCTGGGCCTGGGCGTCGCGCATTTCACTGGCGGCGTGTTCGGCGTTTTTCGCCACATCCTGCACGCCGTAGGTGACTTCATTGATGGCCGTGGCCACCAGTTCCATCTGCTGGGACTGTTGCTGGCTACGGTCATGGGCCTGGCTGGCATTGGCGCCGAGTTCCTGGGACGACTGGCCCAGCGCAGTGGCGCACACCTGCAACTGGCTGACCACCTGGCGCAGCTTGGCGGTAAAGCTGTTGAAGTGCCGCGACAGTTGGGTGACTTCGTCCTGGCCATGGGTGTCGAGGCTGCGGGTCAGGTCGCTTTCGCCGCTGGCGATATTGGCCATGGCGCTCACGGCGGCCTGCAGCGGACGCACGATGCTGCGCACAATCAACGAGACCAGCAGGGTCATGATCACGGCGATGACCAGGCCGATGCCCGAGGCTTTCCACACTTGCACGTTGAACTCGGTTTGCACGTCGTCCACGTACACGCCGGAGCCGATGATCCAGCCCCACGGTTCGAACAGTTGGATGTACGAGGTCTTTTCCACCGGCGCATCGGCGCCCGGTTTTGGCCAGCGGTAATTGACGATGCCGGCACCCTTGGCTTTGGCCACGCTCGCGAACTCGTTGAAGATCGCAACGCCGTCCGGGTCGCGAATCGCCGAGAGGTTTTGACCATCGAGCTTGGCGTTGACCGGATGCATGATCATCACGGGCGTGAGGTCGTTGATCCAGAAATAGTCGTCCTCGTCATAACGCATCACGCGCACCGCACTCAGGGCTTGTTTCTGCGCCGCTTCGCGGGTCATGACACCGGCAGTTTCGAGGCTGTGATAAAACGTCAGGATTCCGCTGGCGGCCTGCACCACATGCTGGGTCTGCTGGCGCTTGGCCTGATACAGGTCGCTATGAATCTGCTTGAGCATCAATAAACCCAAGGCCAGCAGCATCAACACGGCGACTAGCAGGATCAGCCACAGACGCCGGCTGATCGACATATTGCGCAAACTGTTCATCGTCCTGTCACTCCGTGCTTTTTATAATTGCGGGCGTCGCATCGACTTTTACGCCTTGTCTAGATAGGCTTTCGGCCTGAAATCGGAAAACCTGAGTAGCGTCTGATTTTTCACGCAATTTTTGCACACCGGCGTTGATCATTAGCGCCGATGCCTTGTCGTCAGTGAACCACTAAAAAAGATCAATAAGGCATGCCACCGAGCATGACCTTTGGGGGAAGTATGGATTTGTGGACCGCCATTCAGGCGTTGATTTTGGGCGTGGTCGAGGGACTCACAGAGTTCCTGCCGATTTCCAGCACCGGCCACCAGATTATCGTCGCCGACTTGCTCGACTTCGGCGGCGAACGCGCGATGGCGTTCAATATCATCATTCAGCTCGGCGCCATCCTGGCGGTGGTCTGGGAGTTCCGGCGCAAGATCCTCGACGTGGTCACCGGCCTGCCGACTCAGCGCAATGCCCAGCGTTTCACGCTCAATCTGCTGATCGCCTTCCTGCCGGCCGTGGTGCTGGGGGTGATCTTCGCCGACCTGATCCACCATTACCTGTTCAACCCGATCACCGTGGCCACGGCCCTGGTGGTGGGCGGCGTCATCATGTTGTGGGCCGAGCGTCGCCAGCACGAAGTGCACGCCGAGAGCGTCGATGAGATCACCTGGAAGGACGCGCTCAAGGTCGGCTTTGCCCAGTGCCTGGCGATGATTCCGGGGACCTCGCGCTCGGGCTCGACCATTATCGGTGGCCTGCTGTTCGGCCTGTCGCGCAAGACCGCCACCGAGTTCTCGTTCTTCCTGGCCATGCCGACCATGGTCGGCGCGGCGGTGTACTCGGGCTACAAGTACCGCGACCTGTTCCAGCCGGCGGATCTGCCGGTGTTCGCTATCGGTTTTGTCACCTCGTTCATCTTCGCGATGATCGCGGTCAAGGGCCTGCTCAAGTTCATCGCCAACCACAGCTACGCGGCGTTCGCCTGGTACCGCATTGCGTTCGGTCTGCTGATCCTGGCGACCTGGCAATTCGGCTGGATCGACTGGGCAGCGGCCAAGGCATGACGATCCAGCACCCACGCCTGAAAGCCGCGATCTTTTTGGCGTTGTGCGCCGCGCCGCTGTTAGGCTCGGTGCGGGTGTGGCTGCGCGGCGAAACGGTGCTGCCGCTGGCGGTGTATGGCGTGGTCAGCCTGCTCGCGTTCTTCCTCTACTGGAACGACAAGCGCAAGGCTCGCACCGATAGCTGGCGTATCCCGGAAAATATCCTGCATGCCGTGGAGCTGGCGGGCGGCTGGCCGGGGGCGTTGATTGCCCAGCAAGTGTTTCGCCACAAGACACGCAAGGTGTCTTACCAGGTGCTGTTCTGGGCCATCGTGCTGTTGCACGAGGTGTTCTGGCTGGATCAGATGTTCCTGGGCGGCACCTTGGGGTCAGTCCTCTAGACGCAACCCGATCTGCGTGCGCTTGGGCAGCTTGCTCACCACCAGTTGGTGGGAGCGGCGCAACAAGCCTCGCAGTTCCTCGGCGCCCAGCGGGTAGGGCGTGTTCATGATGATCCATTGCGCGCGGGCCAGGTACGGCGCCGGATGGATACCAGGGCGGTCCACATGGCCCAGGAACAGGTCCTTGTCGACCTTGAACGCCAGCGAGTCACCGCGCAGGCCTTGCAGGGCGAACATCTTGTTGCCGGCAATCGAGAACACCCGTACGCCGCCCCATTTGTAGTCCTCCCGCGCACCGGGCAGGCTCAGGCAGAAGTCGGCGACTTGTGCTTCGGTCATCTTCATAGCAAGCGGTCTCCGCAGCTTTTAAAGCCTTCTTCCAGGTAATCGATCCAGGCGCGAATCGCTGGCAGCACGCCACGCCGATGCGGGTACACGGCCTGCAGCCAGCCGCCGGGCAACGACCATTGCGGCAGCAGTTGCACCAGGCGACCGTTGGCCAGTTCCTCCTCGCAGTACATCATCGGCAGCACGGTAAAGCCCAGGGCCATGATTGCGCTGGCTTTGCGCACGATGAAATCGTCGATGCCCAGGCGCGCCTCCATCATCAGTTCGTGAGGCTTGCCCTGGGGGTCGAGAATCCGATGATGCACCAGGCGGTCCGCTTCCAGCGCGCCGAGGATAGGCAGTTGCTTGAGGTCTTCCAGGGTGTTTACCTGGCGGCCGCGCAGCAGTTCCGGGCTGGCGACCAGCACCGTCTGGGCCGGGCGCAGGCGTTTGGTCACCAGCAGCGGGTCTTCGTCACCCAGTTCGCGTACGCGCAGGGCCACGTCGATCCCTTCGGCCACCAGATCGACACGGCGGTTGACCAGGGTCATTTCCAGCTGCACCTGGGGGTGGGCGGCGAGAAAACCGGCCACCAGTTCCGGCAGGATGTTCTGGGCCAGACCCACCGGGCAGGTGACTCGCAGCCGTCCACGGGGCTCGCTGGACATGCTGGCCACGGCTTCGTCGGCCATTTCCGCTTCCAGCAGCATCGCCTGGCAATGGCGCAGGTAGCGCTCGCCGACGGCGGTGAGGGTCAACTGGCGGGTGGTGCGTTGCAGCAGGCGGGCGCCCAGGCGTTCTTCCAGCTCGGCAATGCGCCGCGACAGTCGCGATTTGGGTATCCCCAGCAGCCGCCCGGCGGCCGCGAAGCCTCCGGCTTCGACGACTTTGGCGAAATAGTAGAGGTCGTTGAGATCTTGCATGCTCAGCCTATTGTCCTGTCAGTGGGACGAACTATCGCATTGCAGGCATCTTATCGTCTATTCGTTTCATGCGTAGCATCACCGCCATCTGATCGCCACTGACGATCCCACCTCGGAGATCCACCATGAAACTGTTGCATATCGATTCCAGCATCCTCGGCGACAACTCGGCGTCCCGTCAGCTCAGCGCTGGCGTGGTCAAGGCCTGGCAAGCGGCTGTGCCGGGTGTGCAAGTGACTTACCGCGACCTGGCCAGCGAAGCCATCAACCACTTCTCCGGCGCAACCCTGGGCGCACTGGGCACCGCCGCTGAACTGCGCGATGCCGCGCAAAAGCACGAGGCCGAACTGAGTGCGTCGTCGCTGGCTGAATTCCTCGCCGCCGACGCGATCGTGGTCGGTGCGCCGATGTACAACTTCACCATTCCGACCCAGTTGAAAGCCTGGATCGACCGTATCGCAGTCGCCGGTCAGACCTTCCGCTACACCGAAGCCGGTCCCGAAGGCCTGTGCGGCAACAAGAAAGTCATCATCGTGTCCACCTCCGGTGGCCTGCACGCCGGGCAAGCGTCGGGCGCCGCCCATGAAGGCTATCTGAAACTGCTGTTCGGCTTCCTGGGCATCACCGATATCGAAATCGTGCGGGCCGAAGGCCTGGCCTACGGTGACGAAGTGCGCAGCAAAGCCATGAACGACGCCAACGTGCTCATCAACGAACAGTTGTTCGCTGCCGCGTAAGGCTTGTGTAAAATTCGACTTTTTTCCGGTTTCAATCTGAAACCGGGCGCCTAAACTCTGTATTCTGGTCGCCTTGAAACGACCGGAGTGCGGAGTTTTTTCGTTTGCCTGCTGTCTTTACTTTGGCCCAGGTTATGCACGCATGGGTTTATCACCCGGTGCGAGTACCTTGAACCATGGACTTTTCAACCCGACATACCGGTTTTCACGCAGCAAAGGTGGACATCCTCATGATGCGTCTTTGTGCTGTTATGGTTCTTTCCCTGCTCGGTGGCCTGATTTCAGTGCATGCCGCGCCTGCGCCGCACCCGCACTGGAGTGTGGGTTTCCATCGCATGACCTTTCTCGATCCGCTGGATCTGCAGCCGATGAAAGCGGTCGCCTTCTACCCCTCCACCGACCTCGAACACTCCACGCAGTTGGGCGCCTATCGCGTGGCCGCCAGCGAAGACGCCAAGATCGCCATCGGGCGTTTCCCGATGCTGATGCTGTCCCATGGCAACACCGGCACGCCGATGGCCCTGCATGACCTGGCCACGTCCCTGGCGCGCAAGGGCTTTGTGGTGGTCGCGGTGCTGCATCCGGGCGACAACTACAAGGACCACAGCCGCCTGGGTACGGTGAGCAACCTGTATGGCCGGCCGATCCAGATTTCCGAAGCGATCACCGCCACCTTGGGCGATCCGATGCTGTCGCCGTTCGTCAACGTCGATCAGGTCGGTGTGATCGGCTATTCGGCGGGGGGGGAAACGGCGTTGATCCTGGCGGGCGCCAAGCCGGATTTCAACCGTCTGCGCCGCTATTGCCAGGAGCGCCCGGAAGACCGTGACGCCTGCACCACCAAAGGCGAGCTGGTAGTGGACCGCGACGACCTGCAACCGCAAGCCGACCCGCGCATTCATGCGTTGATGCTGATGGCGCCGCTGAGCCTGATGTTCGGCCGTCACACCCTGGCCGATGTGCATGTGCCGGTGCTGCTCTACAGCGGCGACGGCGACAAGCTGGTGGCCGTGGACAAGAACGCCGCCGCCCTGGCGCGCAAGCTGCCGCAACCGCCGGACTTCAAGCTGCTGGCCGGGGCAGGGCACTTCGTGTTCATGGCGCCGTGCGACAACGACCAGTTGGCGGCGATGCCGGCCCTCTGCACCGATGCCGATGGGGTTGATCGCGAGGGCATTCACCGCGACCTGATCTCCGAGGCCGGGCGGTTTTTCACCCACACCCTCGGTCAGTCCACGCGCGCTGGCTTGCAGACCGCCGATCAGTAAGCGCGTCGCTTGAGCAGCAAAGTCAGGCCCAGTGCTGTGACCGACAGCAGCGCCGCGCAGAAGAAAATCCAGCCGTAGCCCAGGTTCAGTGCGACGAAGCCCATCAATGGCCCGGCAATCGCCAGGGCCAGGTCGAAAAACACCGCATAGGCACTCAGCCCCGCGCCCCGGCTGCTGTCGGGCACCTGGCGGATGGCTTCCACGCCCAGCGCCGGGTACACCAGGGACAAGCCAAAACCGGTCAGCCCGGCGCCGATCAAGGCCACGCCGGTAGAAGGCGCGAGCCACAGCAATGTCAGGCCCAGGGTCTCGATGGCCATGCAGGCAATCGCGGCACGAAAACCACCAAAGCGGTTGATGGCCGAGATGAACAGCAGCCGCGAGAGGATAAAGCACACGCCGAACACCGTAAGGCAATAGGCCGCGCCGCTCCAACCGCGACTGAGGTAGTAGAGGGTAATAAAGGTGGTGAGCGTGCCATAGCCGATCGACGCCAGGCACAGGCCGGCACCAAACGGCGCGATGCGCCCGAACACCGCCCAGAACGGCAGGCGCTCGCCGCGCACCACCGGCACCGAGGGCTTGTTGCGGATCAGCACCAGGCTCAGCGCAGCTAGTACCGTCAGGGCAAGGCCAAGGCTGTTGTAGCCGTACTCCGTCACCATCACCACCCCCAGCGGCGCGCCAATGGCGATGGCCCCGTAGGACGCAATGCCATTCCACGAAATCGAGCGCGCGGTGTGTTCGGTGCCGACCTGGCCCATGCACCAACTGATGGTGCCTACGCCGATCAGGCCCTGGGCCACGCCCAATAGCAGCCGTGCGACGATCAGAATCCCCAGGCTCAGCTCGGGCAGGTTTTGCACCAGAGTGGCAAAAAACGTCAGCACGCCACTGACCAGGATGCCCGCCAGGCCCAGCACAATCGCACGCTTGGTGCCCACATTGTCGGACATGCGCCCGGCCATGGGGCGGCTGAGCAGGGTGGCCAGGTATTGCGAACCGATCGTGAGTCCCGCCACCACCGCGCTGAAGCCCAGTTGTTCATGCACGTAGCCGGGGATCACCGCAATCGGCAGGCCGATGCAGATGAACGCGATAAAGGTGTAGAAGACGATGGAGACGATCTGCAGGGTGATCGACAGGGAGGAGGGGGCGGCGTCGGACATGAGCACTCGTTCGCGGGCGGGCGGTGCGCGCATCATGGCATAACCTGCGCCTACAAATAAAAAGCCCCGTCACGGTGGACGGGGCTTTGGGGGCAGCGGGCGGTGCTTAGAACACTACGCCTTGGCTGCGCAGGTAGTCGTCGTAGGTGCCGCTGAAGTCGATCACGCCGTTGGCGCTCAACTCGATGATGCGGGTGGCCAGGGAAGATACGAACTCACGGTCGTGGCTGACGAAGATCAGCGTGCCCGGGTAGTTTTCCAGCGCCAGGTTCAGCGCCTCGATGGATTCCATGTCCAAGTGGTTGGTCGGTTCGTCCATGATCAGCACGTTCGGCTTTTGCAGGATCAGCTTGCCGAACAGCATGCGACCTTGCTCACCACCGGAGATGACCTTGACCGACTTGAGGATCTCGTCGTTGGAGAACAGCATGCGCCCCAGGGTGCCGCGGATCACTTGCTCACCCTGCGTCCACTGGCCCATCCAGTCGAACAGGCTCATGTCGTCTTCGAAGTCGTGGGCATGGTCCTGGGCGTAGTAGCCCAGCTCGGCGGCGTCGGTCCACTTGATGCTGCCGGCATCCGGGGTCAGTTCGTTGACCAGGGTGCGCAGCAGGGTGGTTTTGCCGATACCGTTCGGGCCGATGATCGCTACGCGCTCGCCGGCTTCGACTTGGAAGCTGAAGTCCTTGAACAGCGGCTTGCCGTCGAAGCCTTTGGCCATGCGATCGACAATGACCGCCTGGCGGTGCAGCTTCTTGGTCTGTTCGAAACGGATGAACGGGCTCACACGGCTCGAAGGCTTGACCTCGGCCAACTGGATCTTGTCGATTGCCTTGGCGCGGGACGTGGCTTGCTTGGCTTTCGAGGCGTTGGCCGAGAAGCGGCTGACGAAGGATTGCAGTTCGGAGATCTGCGCCTTCTTCTTGGCGTTGTCCGACAGCAGTTGCTCGCGGGACTGGGTCGCCACGGTCATGTACTCGTCGTAGTTGCCCGGGAACAGGCGCAACTCGCCGTAGTCCAGGTCAGCCATGTGGGTGCACACGCTGTTCAGGAAGTGACGGTCGTGAGAGATGATGATCATCAGGCTGGAACGCTGGGTCAGGATGTTTTCCAGCCAGCGGATGGTGTTGATGTCCAAGTGGTTGGTCGGTTCGTCGAGCAACAGCACTTCAGGATCGGAGAACAGCGCCTGGGCCAGCAGCACGCGTAGTTTCCAGCCTGGGGACACTTCGCTCATCGGGCCGAAGTGCTGTTCCAGCGGGATACCCAGGCCCAGCAGCAGTTCACCGGCACGGGATTCGGCGGTGTAGCCGTCCATCTCGGCGAACTCGGTTTCCAGCTCGGCCACGGCCATGCCGTCGTCTTCGCTCATTTCCGGCAGCGAGTAGATACGGTCGCGCTCGGCCTTGACCTTCCACAGCTCTTCGTGACCCATGATCACGGTGTCGAGCACGGTGAATTCTTCGTAGGCGAACTGGTCCTGGCGCAGCTTACCCAGGCGGACATTCGGCTCGAGCATGACCTGGCCGCCGGACGGATCGAGGTCGCCACCGAGGATTTTCATGAAGGTCGACTTGCCGCAACCGTTGGCACCGATCAGACCATACCGGTTGCCGGGGCCGAACTTGACCGAGACGTTCTCGAAGAGCGGCTTGGCGCCGAACTGCATGGTGATGTTAGCTGTGGAGATCAATTACTTTACCTATCAATGGGTTGCGAGCGTGGCGGCAGGAGCCTTCAGGCATGCATCAACAGCGACATCAAGGCGCGAAACCCGGTCGCTGAGCAAAAAATGGGGGATGTGTGTTGGAATTTGGCGCGCATTGTCGCATATGTCAGGCGACAGTTGTATGGCGCGCGAAAGATGGTTTCGCCAACGTCTCCGGCATCGCCAGCCATAACAGCGCCAGGGCCACGGCCGCCACCCCGGCGAGGGTCAGGAACGCCGCGTTGTAGCCGGCCTGCTGCACCACGAAACCGGCCAGGCTGCTGCTCAGCGCCGCGCCGACGCCAAACACGGTGGACAGCGCGCCCAGGCTGACATTGAAACGCCCGGTGCCTTGGGTCAGGTCCTTGACGATCACCGGGAACAGCGCGCCGAAAATCCCCGCGCCGACGCCGTCGAGCATTTGCACGGCCACCAGCCAGTAAGGGTCGCTGGACAAGGCATACAGCACGCCGCGCAGCGGCAGAATCATGAAGCCGGCCAGCAGCAGCGGTTTGCGTCCCCACAGGTCGGCCTTGACCCCCACCAGCCAGGCCACGGGCACCATGACCAGTTGCGCCGCGACGATGCACGCGGAGGTCAGCGGCGTGGCCATCTGCAGGTTGATCTGCGACAGCTTCTGGCTGACCAGCGGCAACATGGCGGCATTGGCCAGGTGGAACAGGGCGCAGCAAATCGCAAACAACAACAGCGGTCGGTTGGCCAGCAAGACGTTCATGCCGGAGGGCTGCTCATGGTCGCTGTGATGGGCGGGGTCGAAACCGCGGGCGACCTCGTGGTCGATGGCCTTTGCCGACACGCAACTGACCGCAACGACACTGGCCAGCGCCATAAACGCCATCAGGTAGAACACCACCACCGGGCCGAACAGGTACGCCAAGCCACCGGCCAGCAGCGCGGCCACGGCATTGCCGGCGTGGTTGAAGGTTTCGTTGCGCCCGGTGCGTCCGGTGAACGCACGGGGTCCGGTGATGCCCAGGGAAATCGCGGAAATCGCCGGGGCGAACACGGACGCGGCGATGGCACTGGCCGCCTGGGTCAAGGCCACCAGGCTGAAAGAACTGACGAAGGGCAGCAGCAGGCAACTGGCGGTCACCAGCAGGGCCGCCACGGCAATCACTGCGCGCTTGCTGTGGGTGCGATCGATCAGCGCCCCCGCCGGGCCCTGGGTGATCAATGCGGCAATCCCCGCCAGTGTCATGACCACGCCGATGCTGGCCGGGTCCCACTGGTGCACCGCGAGCAGGTAGATGGCCAGGTACGGTCCCAGGCCGTCGCGAACATCCGCCAGGAAAAAATTCAGACTGTCCAGGGATAAGGTATTACGCAGGTCGGAGTGTGTGGTCACAGTGAGGGCTTCGCAGCGGGCGTTCAATGGCTGAACCCCATTGCGTTAGTGACCTGCGGGCTTTGCGTTAAGTTTCGCGCTCTGACCGGGGTTTTCTTCCCTGTGCCGCCAGCCGATCTCCAACGGGCAAAAAAATGCCCGCGGATAAAGGCGGGCCAAGGGATTCATTGGAGTAGGTAGGCTTCACCCTATAGGCCGTGAAGTGAAGGCCTTGTGAAAATGCCGTCGCAAGTTCGCACGCTCACCGATCAAGCGCGGCGGATGCTGGGTATGTTGATTGCGTTGACTCGTCATTTCGTCCAATTGCGCCGTGAGAATGCACCGTTCTCTGTACTCGACGATCACCGTCAACCCTGCCGATAGCGCGGGCTCTACGCCCTGTGGGCAGGCCTCTAGACCGGCCCGCTCAGGCGTTCTTCCAGCACATTCGATTGATCGCTTTTCGTAATTCTTGGTTAACTTTTAGTTACAAGTTGTGGCTAAATAACTGCCAATGGCCGACGGGGTTCTCAATCCCTCGTGAGTGCCCATTATGTGAATTGTGGTTTCAGGTGCTGCTATCCATCCTCGGCCGTCGTGGGCATGCAGGAGCAGTCTGTTCTCTTCTGACGTGTGACGAAATCCTTTGAAACTCATCATCGTTGTTCTCTACGTTACCTCCATTGCGTATGTCCATCTGCGTGGTCGGGTGCGGCATAAACTGGGCCGCCAGATCAGTGATCACTCAACCTTCCTGGCCCCGGTCAATTGCTTCCTTTACCTGTTTTCCAAGTTGCCCAACCGACCGTTTCTGTCGACCAGCGATTTTCCTGACCTGAGCCCGTTGCAGGCACATTGGCAAGAGATTCGCCAGGAAGCCGAGAACCTGATGCGCGCCGGCGAGATCAAGCGTTCGGACCAATACAACGATGTGGGTTTCAACTCGTTCTTCAAATCGGGCTGGAAACGTTTCTACTTGAAGTGGTACGGCGACAGTCATCCGTCCGCGATGAAACTGTGCCCGCGCACTACTGAGCTGGTGCAGAGCATTGGCTCGATCAAGGCGGCGATGTTCGCCGAACTGCCGCCGGGGTCGAAGCTGGTGCGCCACCGCGATCCGTATGCCGGCTCCTATCGCTACCACTTGGGCCTGGACACGCCGAACGATCCGGGCTGCTACATCAATGTGGATGGCGAAAACTATTACTGGCGCGACGGCGAGCCGGTGATGTTTGACGAAACCTACATTCACTATGCCGAAAACAGCACGCAGCAGAACCGCATCATCCTGTTCTGCGATATCGAGCGGCCGATGAAATACCGCTGGGCCACTGCGTTCAACCGCTGGTTCAGCCGCACGGTGTTGGCTGCCGCAGGCTCGCCCAATGACGTCGGCGACAAGACCGGCGGGCTGAACCGTGCCTTCACCCGGCTGTACAAAATCCGTTTGCGCGGCAAGGAGCTCAAAAAGCGCAATCGCACGCGTTACTACCTGGAAAAGTGGGCGATCTTTGCTGTTTTTGCCGCGATCTTTGTGCTGATCTAAAGCCTGGCCCGGGCGGCGCCACTCACAGGGGTGGCGTGGCGCCCAGCGTGTCCCACATGGCCTTGCTGATTTTTTGTCGATGGGCATACCCCGCCCACGGATCGACGTTCAACCCGCGCAAGCGTTCCTGCAGAGTGGCGATAGTCCATTGCTGGGCGCCACGCACCTCCTCGAGTTCCTCACGACTGACCGGTACCGACACCGGCAGCCCTGGCCGTGCCCGCACCGAATACGCCGCCACGGTGCTGGCACCCCGCACATTGCGCAGGTAGTCAATAAAGATCTTGCCCACGCGGTTCTTTGGCCCGGAGGCGGCGGTAAAGCGTTCGGGCCGTTGCCGGGTCATGAACTGGGCGATGGCCTTGGCAAATGCCTTGACGGTGTCCCAGCCATCGCGTCGTGCCAGCGGTACGACGAGGTGCAAGCCTTTACCGCCGCTGGTCTTGACGAAGGCCTCCAGCCCCAATTCATCCAGCAACGATAACGTCAGTTGCGCCGCCTCGAGCATGGATGTCCACGGCAGTGCCGGGTCCGGGTCAAGGTCCAGTACAAACAGGTCCGGGGTGTCGATTTTGTCCGAGGTGGCGCCCCAGGTATGTAACTCGATGGCGCCCATTTGCACGGCACCGACCAGGGCGTTGGTGCTGTCGATTTCCATCAGGCGCGGGTGGCCGGGATCCAGTGACGGGTCCAGTTGCTTGATGTGGGGAATGGCCAGGCGCTCGGCGTGTTTTTGGAAGAACCGTTCGCCGTCGATGCCTTCCGGCGCGCGCAACAGCGACACGGGCCGGTGGCGCAGGAAGGGCAGGATCCGGTCGCTGATGCTCGCGTAGAAGGCTGCCAGTTGCTGCTTTTGCGTGCCGCTTTGCTTGTCGATCACCCGGTCGGGGTGGGTGATGTGCACGTCGGCGCCGCTGAGCACGCTGTCGGGCTCGGCCTGAACGATGTCGTAGTCGGCAGCGGCGCGCGCCTGGGCGTCTTTTTCCTTGATCAGCAGCCACTGTTCCTGAGCGCCGCGACCCTTGAGGTGCGTGCGCACCAGCGCCCAGTCGCCCGAGAGTTTCTGGCCGACCAGGGTGAATGTGAGTTTGCCGGCGGCATAGGCTGCGTGCGGGTCGCCGTGGGGCTGCCACACGCCCCGATCCCACACGATCACATCCCCGGCGCCGTATTGGCCGGCCGGGATGCTGCCCTCGAAACCGCCATAGCTCAGGGGGTGATCGTCAACGTGGATGGCCAGGCGTTTCTGGCTCGGATCGAGGCTGGGGCCCTTGGGTACGGCCCAACTGAGCAGCGCGCCGTCGAGCTCCAGGCGAAAGTCATAGTGCAGGTTGCGCGCGTTGTGCTTCTGGATCACGAAGCTCAGTGGCTTTGCCATGTCGTTCTCCTGCATGGCCCGTGGCAAGGAGGTGTTCGGGTGACTCGCAGGCGGCGCGAAAAGTTTCCCTGCTCAGCGCCAGCAACGGATGTGCGGACAGTTCGTGTTACACCTGATGAGAAACTATTTAATTACCAAAGCCGAACCCTCAGCGTAGCGTGTTATCGAAAGCACGTACCCCAGAGAGGCTTTGCCATGAACAGTTGTGTACGTCACGTTGCCGCGCTGGCGTTGGGCTTGGCGCTTATTCCCTTGGCGCAAGCGCAGAACCTGCCGGGCAGCAACAACGCCAACAACAATGGCCCGATTCACCGCGCCAACCCCAACAGCATGCAGGGCACCCAGTCCAATGCGCCGGCGACCCGCGGTATCCAGACCGGGCCGACCACGCGCACGCCGACCCTGGAAAACGGTGGCATCGGCAATCGCTATCCCCAGCGCGATACCGCTCCAAGTCGTCCGGCCACCGACACCAAAGCCCCCGTCTATGACGCCAACGGCAATCGCCGGTAAGGACACAGCCTTATGTTGATACACAAAACCCTGGCCGCCCTGTGCGCCACCGCGATGCTGCCCCTGGCCACCGTCTACGCGGCCGATGCCCAGCAGTTCCCCAGTGAACAGGGCCGCATCACCGCCACCCCGATTGCCAAAGGTCTGGACCATCCCTGGGCGCTGGCGTTTCTGCCAGACAAGCAAGGCTTCCTCGTGACCGAGCGCCCCGGTCACCTGCGTTTCGTCAGCCCGGACGGCAAGCTTTCGGCGCCGTTGACCGGCGTGCCTGACGTGTGGGCCAAGGGGCAGGGCGGTTTGCTCGATGTGGTGTTGTCGCCGGACTTCAAGCAGGACCGCATGGTCTACCTGACCTATGCCGAAGGCGGTGGCCAGGACGGTAAAGCCGGCACCGCCGTGGGCCGGGGGCGCCTGGCGACAGACCTGAGTGGCCTGACCGATTTCAAAGTGATCCTGCGCCAGGAGCCCAAGCTCTCCACTGGCAATCACTTCGGCTCGCGTCTGGCCTTTGACCGGGATGGCTACCTCTTCGTGACCCTGGGGGAAAACAACGACCGCCCGACCGCCCAGGACCTGGACAAGTTGCAGGGCAAAGTCGTGCGGATCTACCCGGATGGCCGCGTGCCGGATGACAATCCGTTCGTCGGCCAGCAAGGCGTACGTCCCGAAATCTGGTCCTACGGCCAGCGCAACCCCCAGGGGCTGGCGTTGAACCCATGGAGTGGCACGATCTGGGAAAACGAGCACGGCCCGCGCGGTGGTGATGAAATCAATATCATCGAGCGCGGCAAGAACTACGGTTGGCCGCTGGCGACCCACGGCATCAACTATTCGCTGACACCGATTCCAGAGGCCAAGGGTAAGACGGCGCAGGGTACGGTTGCGCCCCACCATGTCTGGGAAAAATCGCCGGCCATCAGCGGTATGGCGTTCTACGACGCCGACCGTTTCAAGGCCTGGCAGCACAACCTGTTTATTGGTGCGCTGGCCAGCCAGGAGCTGATCCGGTTGCAGTTCGACGGCGACCGGATCATCCACGAGGAACGGTTGCTGGGTGGCCTGAAGGCGCGGATTCGGGACGTGCGTCAGGGGCCGGATGGTTACCTGTATGTGCTGACAGATGAGGACAATGGTGTGTTGTACCGGGTTGGCCTGAACCCGGACTGATGGTCTTCGCGAACCAGCGCCGCCGCTAAAGGCCCAGCTCGGACAGCCCCGGATGAGCGTCCGGGCGCCGTCCCAGCGGCCAATGGAACTTGCGCTCGCTTGCCTTGATCGGCAGGTCGTTGATGCAGGCAAACCGATTGGCCATCAGGCCGTTCTCGTCGAATTCCCAATTCTCGTTGCCATAAGAGCGGAACCAGTTGCCGGAGTCGTCGTGCCATTCATAGGCATAACGCACGGCGATACGATTTTCGGTGAACGCCCACAATTCCTTGATCAACCGGTAATCCAGCTCCTTGGCCCATTTGCGGGTCAGGAACGCTTTGGCTTGTTCGCGGTTATGCGCAAATTCGGCGCGGTTGCGCCACTGGGTATCCAGGGTGTAGGCCAGGGACACCCGCTCAGGGTCGCGGGAATTCCAGCCGTCTTCGGCCAGGCGCACTTTTTCAATGGCCGATTCGCGGGTGAAGGGCGGTAGTGGCGGGCGAATTTCTGCGGTAGAGGACATTATCCGGCTCCTGCAAAGGTGGGATTAATTAAAGCCCCAATAACGTCCGCGCCATCTGCTGGGCGTTATCGGCGGCGGTTGAATCGCCCATGACCAGGGCAACGGTAATGGCGCCGTCGATCAGGATCAGCAGTTGCGCGGCCTGCCGTTCGGGATCGGGGGTGCCATGTGCTTGACACAGCTCAAGGGCGTACTCGAACAGTTTCTGTTTATGCGCCTTGGCCAGCAGGCGTACCGGGTTCTGCGGGTCGCCGGTTTCGCCGCTGGTGTTGATAAAGGCGCAGCCGCGAAAATCCGCGCTGTCAAACCAGACCTTGAGGGCGCCGAACAGCGCGATCAAGCGTTCGCCGCTGCCCTCGACACGCTCCACTTCATCACGCAGCCATTGCAGCCAGCGCGCGTCGCGGCGTTGCAGTGCGGCGATCACCAAGTCGTCTTTGTTGGCGAAGTAGCGGTAGATACTTTTGCGCGAGACACCGGCGGTTTTCACCAGCAAATCCATGCCGGTGGCGGCGATGCCGTGGCGGTAGATCAGCTTTTCAGTGACGTCGAGGATGATGGTGCGAGTCATGTCGTTCATGGCTTTAAAAGTAGAACGATCGTTCTTCTTCGTCAACCCATTTTTCCACCTGTGACAGCAAGACCTGAGCACCCCCATGGTGTAAGCTCGGTGCCTCTTCGGATTCGACCCATTGCGAGCCTTATGCCGTCGTTCTTCAAACGTTCTCTGTTGCCCAAACTGCGTGGTTTCCCCCTCACTCCAGATGCCATTGAGGTGCTACCCGGCGCCGACGCGTTTCGCCGTTGCCTGTTGGAAAAAATCCCCCAGGCCACACGGCGCATCTACATCGTGGCGCTGTACTTGCAGCAGGACGAAGCGGGGCAGGAGATCTACGACGCCCTGCACGCCGCCAAGGTCGCGCGACCGGAGTTGGACATTGTGGTGGTGGTCGACTGGCTGCGCGCCCAGCGCGGGTTGATCGGCGCCGGCAAGCAGCCGGGCAACAGCGCCTGGTACCAGGCCATGACCCAGAGCCACAGCAGCGAAGTGCCGGTGTACGGCGTGCCGGTGCAAACCCGCGAACTGTTCGGCGTGCTGCACCTCAAGGGGTTCGTGATCGACGACAGTGTGTTGTACAGCGGCGCCAGTTTGAACAACGTGTACCTGCACAAGTTCGACAAGTACCGCTTCGACCGTTACCACCTGATCCATAGCAAGCCGCTGGCGGACTCCATGCAGCACCTGGTGGAGCACGGCCTGGTGGCCTCCAAGGCCGTCAATCGCCTGGACTTGCCCAACCCGCCCACCACCCGCAGTTTGCGCAATGACATCGGCGACCTGCGCAGTCGTCTCAAGCACGCGGCCTACGACACCACCGCGGGGCTGTTGCCCAATGGCCACCTGTCGGTCAGCCCGTTGCTCGGCGTCGGCAAGAGCAACCCCTTGAACCGGGTGATTCTCGAACTGATCGCCAGCGCCCAGCATCAATTGACCATCTGTACGCCGTATTTCAACCTGCCACTGCCGGTGACCCGCGAGATCAACCGCGCCCTGGCGCGCGGGGTGAAGATCGACATCGTCGTCGGCGACAAGACCGCCAACGATTTCTTCATCCCGCCCAGCGAGCCGTTCAAGGTCATCGCCGCGTTGCCTTACCTGTATGAAATCAGCCTGCGCCGTTTCGCCAAACGCCATCAGTCGATGATCGACAGCGGCCAGTTGAACCTGCACCTGTGGCGCGACGGCGACAACACCTACCACCTCAAGGGCATGTGGGTCGACCAGCGTTACACCTTGCTCACCGGTAACAACCTCAACCCGCGCGCGTTCCGCCTCGATCTGGAAAACGCCTTGCTGATCGACGACCCGCAAGGCCAGTGGCTGGCGCCGCGGCGTACCGAACTGGCGCAGATTTTCCAGCACACCACCCGCATCGACGGTTACGCGCAGTTGCAGACCCTGGTGGATTACCCGCCCGCCGTCGGCAAGTTTTTGCGCCGGGTGAGCCGTGTGCGAATCGAGCGGCTGTTGTACCGAATCCTGTAGGCCACTGCTTGAAATCATCGGCAACGCAAGGGTAAAAGGCGTCGGATGGGGCTTACATCCAGCCGGCATCAACTGTTTTTAGATGACCTCTCACCGTTCACGGACGGCCCTATCCGAGAGAGGAATGACTATGTTGATGCCGCTGCCGAGTACCCACTCGCCCAGTTCCGTCGCTGCGCTGCCGTCCACCGAAGTGCCCGCTGCGCCGGATCGGGCCAGGCCTCAAACGCCGGTCGCACGGCAACGGCGCGCCCTTGCCGATGAGCCCATCGCCGACTATCCATGGACCCGGCTACCGACCCGGGACCCTGACCGCGCCGCTGCCGCCGACGCGCAGTTGAGCGAACGTGTGGCTGCCGCCGAAGACAGCGGCCACACGATGATCGAGGTGCCGCCCGACAGCCGCTTGGGCCCGGCGATGCGCCTGTACCAGCAGGTGTTCAACCAGCCGGCGCTGCAACAGTGGATCGCCGATCAGGGCCTGGAACCTTCGACCCTTACCTTGCATCGCCATCATGTCGAGGGTTACGTCAACCACAACGGTGTGCGCCACGCCGTCCGCTTCACCCTCACCGACGACTCCGGTTGGAAGGAGGTGTCGCACACCTTGCGACCCATTCGTGACGTGCTCGATCCCACGGACCAGGGCTTGCCGGTTGTCGGGCCTGACGACGCCTTGTGGCTGCCGCGCCAGCGGGTCGCCGAGGCCAATGTCGGCAACCTTGAGCAGACCTGGCGCTTGATCTGTGACCTGCAGGAGCGCCACGCCCTGGCGGATCGCCTGGAAGCCGGGCTCGACGACCTGCCGGACGCGGCGCGCACCGACGGGTCCACCTCTGCCGGCGCGCTGTCGCCGGCATCGCCATTGCCCGCGCGCAGCGGCGCGGCGCGGGAGCGCTTGCAGCGGTTGGTGGCCCGTCCCGAGATGCTCTGCCTGCTGCAACGCGAAGGTTTCGACTGGCCCGACCAGCCGTTTCGCGTGTCTGAAGGTCGACTTGAACGCTTGAGCCCGGTGGGCGGTTGGGTGAACCTGACCTACTACGTGGATGCCGACGCGGCGTTGAGCGCAGAACTCCAGGCATTGACGGCGCTCAGCGTGCCGCTGGGCAATGCGATTTACTCGACACCGCGTTACGACCTGCGCCAGATCCTCGACTTCAAGGGGCTGGGCTCGCCGCGTACCGTGGCCGAAACCCGCAACGTGATCCAATGGCTGCGCCTCTCCTTGCCACCGGCGCCCGCGCTGGGCGACTACAGCGGGCTGACGACGCGGCAGTGGTCGGCCGGCACGCTGAGCGCGGACGACAAGCACACCCTGGCCCGGATCGCAGGCATCCGCCTGGACGACGTCAAACCCGGGGAAATCGCTGGCTACTCGATCTACCAGCCCGCGAACATGGGCCGTAGCTTCGCCGAGGTGCGTCGCGATATCGAGCGCCACCTGCAGCAACACAAAGGCCTGACACCTGCGTTGGCGGTGTGGGTTGCCGACATCAGCCTGGCACAGGCGGCGCCGGAAATGCTGGTGCAGGATGTGCCGGACTCGATGCGCGTCGGCACCCCGGCCTGGATGGAATTGCGCCTCGGCTGCGCATTGGCCGATCACCATGCACCGGGCACGTCGCGGATGATGAATGAACGGCAAGTTACCGCCCTGGCCACCTTGGCGCCCACCCGTGAGGGACAGGCGCAATTGATGCAACTCAATGCCCTGAAAATCATCGCTGACTGGGGGGTGTTGAACGGCGTCATCAGGCTGCGCAGCGACGGCGAGTACTCGCAGCACGATATCCAGGACGCGACGCGGGCGTTTTTCCGGCAGCGCGATGAGGCCACGGCGGCCTTCACCAGCGCCAGCGCAGAACTGCCGACGCGCAAGGCGCTGGCCATCAAGGAGCTGCTGCGGGTTTTCCCCGATACCACCGCGGCCGAGCTCGAACGCATGACCGTGCAACCGGCCAGTGCCGAGGATCGGCGCAATCTGTCGGTCTCGGAGCCGCGCCGTCGTTCGCTGGTTGAAACCTACATGACGGGCGACCTGAAGCCGGGTAAATGGGTGCGCAGCGAAGACCTGTCCGAATCGCCTGCGTCTGGGCCGACGCCCTATCAGCGCGACCGCGCGCCGCAGGTGTCGGCTGCGGCATGTGACGAGCTCGACCGGCGCATTCGCCATCTGCCCGACCTCGACGGGCGGCTGGAAACCGCCGTCAACCAGCACCGCAAACAGTTGCAGAGCGCCTATGCCACCAAGCTCAAGCTGATGTTTGCGCAATTACCTCTGGCCGAGCGCCAGGCGATCGAGTTGGGCACGGTGGAACTCTTCACCCTGCGCGCCGAGACCGGTGTCACCCAGGCCGAGGAAACCGCTGCACACAAAACCGCGCAGCGTGCACGACAAGGCACCCTGATGCGCGTAGAGCATGGGCAGACGGTGGTGTATTACGAGCTGTTCGCCAACGGCAAGATCATCAAGCGCACGGACTTGCCCGAAGCGCTCGAACTTAACGGCGTAGTCCGGCCACAACGTTTTGCCTCGCCCCATGGTTCGGTGTACTTGCCGGTGGTGCGCGGCACGCAGATGGCCTTCGATTTCGAGGCCTACGCCACTGGCGCCAAACCGCGGCCCGATGTGACGTCCCCGGCGGTGATCGTGGAACCGTTGGGCGCCACGTTCGCCGGCAATGAACTGCCCGCCAGCCATACGTTGCAGTCCTTCGTCCCGCCTACGTATGGCTCTAGAAAGGTCGCGAGCATCGCCGACAGGATCGCCCAGGATAATTTCTACGAATCGATCGAATCCATGCTGCAACGCGCACGCGAGCCGTTGCCCCTGGAAAAACGCCGCGAAACCCGCGCTCGCGAGCATGAGTTCCTGCTGGGGTTCGTGCCGTTCGTGGGGGCGTACCACGAGTTCAAGCAAGGCAATATCGGCAAGGGCCTGGCCAATTTGACGCTGGATATGGCGGGGGTGGCCATTGGGGCCGGGGGGCAGGCGCGAGGGCTGATCCGCTCGGCCAAGGCCCTGGTGCCTAACCCGGTGCACCGCCTGCTCATGCGGCTCAAGCCTTCTGCCGCGACGTTGGCTTCGGCAAAACCTGCCGCGACCTTCAGCGACCGTGCGTTTGACTTCCTCAAGCAGTCCGGGCTGTTCACCAATGCGGCGCTGAACCCGCTGGACGGTTACCCGCAAATGATCAGTGCCGCGACCAAAGGCTTGGTAAAGCTGCCTGTGCTGTTGGCTGGAGGAGGAATGAAATGGGGCAAGATGGCGCCGCATTTGATCACGGCGGAGGAGAAGCTGCGGGCTTACTTGCTGGTGGCAGCCGGGCAGGCGAGCAGCCCGGAGGCGTCCGCCATTCCCACGGCATCGATGACCGCCAACGCCGAGGCGCGGGCGGCACGGTTACCGTTCGATCAGTTCAGGCCCAGTTTGCCGCGCAGGGTCGAGAGGTCTTCAGCCAACGTGTTGACCGGACCGACCAACGCCTTGCGGTCGTTTTCCTTGACCTTGTCGTAGGTTTCAAAGCCGCCGTCCTTGGTTTTGTACTTGGCCAGGATCTTGTCGACGGCGGCGAAGTTTTTGTCGACTTTGGCCAGGAACACCTTGTCCTGCTTCTCGATCTGGCCACGGAACAGGTCGACGATTTTCTTCGCGCCGTCGATGTTGCCCTGGAAGTCGTACAGGTCGGTGTGGCTGTAACGGTCTTCTTCACCGGAGATCTTGGTGGCGGCGACTTCTTCAAGCAGGGCAGCGGCGCCGCCGACGACTTTCTCCGGCGGGAAGGTCAGGCCATCGACACGGGTCTTGAGGTCGTTGACGTCAGTGTTGAGCTTGGCGGTCAGCGTCTCCAGGCCCTTGGTGGAGTTCTGCGAGAACAGGGCGTATTCGATGCGGTGGAAGCCGGTGAAGTCTTCGGCGGTCACGCCTTTTTCATGGTCATCGACGCGCGAGTCGATCGACGCATCCAGGTCGCTGAACAGCTCGGCGATCGGCTCGATGGACTCATAGTGCACGCGGGTCGGCGCGTAGAGCTTCTTGGCGGTGGCCAGGTCGCCTTTGTTGATTGCGTCGGTAAACGCCTGGGTCTGGGTGACCAACTCGCCGATTTCTTCGGTGACGTAGATCTTGTAGTCCGATACCGGGCCTACCAGGTCCAGTGGCGCCGTGGCGGCGAACGCGGCCAGTGGCGAGAGGGTCATTAACAACGACAACGCGAGAGTCGACTTCTTCATGGGACGGTTTCCGCTATGGGGGTTAGGTTAGGCGTTGGCAGGGGTGCGAGGGTGTGATGCGGCCAGCAGCGTGCGCCCAATGAAATCCTTGGGCCCCGTGACACCCGGCAAGGTGAAGAAGTACCCGCCGCCGACCGGCTTGAGGTATTCCTCCAGGGGCTCGCCGTTGAGCCGGGTTTGCACGCTGATAAAGCCTTTCTCCAGGTCAGCCTGGTAGCAGATGAACAGCAGCCCCATGTCCAGCTGACCGTTTTTGTTGACGCCGTTGGAGTAGTTGAACGGCCGGCGCAGGATCAGGTTGGCCTGGGTCTGCGGGGTGCGCGGGTTGGCCAGGCGGATGTGGGCATCGAGCTTGGTCACCTTGCCTTCCGGGTCCTTGCTGTAGTCAGGCACTTGGGTTTCCCGCTGGCCATCCATGGGCGCGCCGGAGGTCTTGACGCGACCGATGATGCTTTCCTGTTCTTGCAGCGGCGTGCGGTCCCAGCGTTCGACGAAGTTGCGGATGATGCGCACCGCCTGGTAACTGCCATGGGCGGCCCAGGCCGGTTCGTCGCTGCCCGGTTGGACCCACACGATCTGGTCCATGGTCTTGTTGTCGTTGGAGTCGGGGTTGGCCGAGCCGTCCCGGAACCCGAGGAAATTACGCGCGCTCTGCGCCGGCTCGCCGGGTTTGGCCGGCGCCTGGGGCGGTACGCTGCCTTCCTGTTTCCAGCGCACCAGCAGCAGGTCGGGCAGGTTTTTCACGATGTCGCGCAGGGCGTGGATATTGGTGTCCGTCGTGTTGGAGCAAAACTGCAGGCTCAGGTCGCCATGGCATTGCGCTGCTTCCAGCGCGTCGTTGGGGAAACCGACCATGCGGCTCAGGCGCTTGGGCTTGACGGTGGCCAGGCCGAAACGCTCGTCGAACAGCGATTCACCGACCGATACGGTAATGGTCAGGTTGTCGGGCGTGACCACCGGGCCGAGGATGCCGGAATCGGTGGGCGGCAACTTCGGGTCGACTTGCGGCACGCTGCCGCCGGTCATCAGGAAACCGATGCGCTCGTTCAAGGTGCGAAACAGGCGCTCGAGGTCTTGGCGGTCGGCGGCCAGCACGTCGAACGCCACGACCATGCCGCACGCCGGGCGCGGGGTGACGATGCCGGTCTGATGCTTGCCGTAGAAATCATGGTGGTCCTGGGTCTTGTCACTGCGCGGCGCGGTGGTGACTTGCTCGGCGACAGCCGCCATGGCCGGGCAGCTCAGGCTGCTGCCGGCAATCGCGGCGCCGGTCGCGGCCATGCCCAGCAGGACGCGGCGACGCTGGAGGTCAAACTGTTTTGGATCGTTCATGTAGGCGCTCGTTTCACTGCAGGCCGGAAAGGCCAAGGGCGGGGTCGATTCCATCGAGTGCGGCGGCCAGAGCCTTGGCCTTGTCGGCGATCTGCTTGCGCTGATCGGCGCTAACGCTGTCGTACGGGGCGTAGCCTTTTTCCACCTTGAAACCTTGGAGTTCGGCGTCGAAAGCGGCGAGGGCGCTGTCGACGGTTGGCAGCACATCCGCGGCGGATTTGCTCAACAGCGGACGCATCAACTCGACCACTTTGTGCGCGGCTTGCAGATTGGCGGCAAACCCGTTGAGGTCGACATGGCTGTAGCGCTCTTCTTCACCGCTGATGGCACGCACGTCCGCCAGGCTGTTGAGGTTGCGCACCACAATGCCGACCAGTTGCTCCGGTGGCAGCGACTGGGCCAGCAACTGCTGCTTGAGGGTGGTGACGTCGCTCAGCAGGCGCTGTGCAATCGGCGCCAGGCCATCGAGGCAGCGTTGTTGGAACAGGCTGTATTCGAGGCGATGGAAGCCGCTGAAGGCGGGGTCCTGTTCGCGTTTTTCAAAGTAATCGGCGCGGGCGTTGATGGCGTTGTCCAGTTCTGCCAGGCGCTGGGAGGCCGGGGCCAGGCGCTGGTACGCCTCGCGGGCGGGTACGTAAAGCGCCTGGGCCTGGGCCAGGTCGCCGGCATCGATGGCGTGCTGCAAGTCGCTCACAGCCTTGACCAGCGCACTGCCCTGGCTGCTCAAGTACACGCGGAACTCCGACAACGGGCCGATAAACGCCACCATTGCGGGCTTGGCCTTGGCCTGGGCGTCGGACTCAGCGGTCGGCGTCACATGCAGGGTGCCCCGCGGGTTGCTCAACAGCCCGCAGGTGATCGCGTAGTCGCCGGGCAGCAGGTTGGCGTTGATCACCTGGCTCAGGCCGGGAGCGATGTTTTCCCGCTCTTCGACCACCAGCACGCCGTCGAGGATTTCCCATTCCACCGCCCGGTCGGAGCGGTTGATGATGCGAAAGCTGGCGCGGCCGGCCGGTACGGTCAGCGCGTTGGGCTCGCAGGCATGGCCATGGATGGTCACGGCGATTTCATTGTGGTTGGCCTGGCGCTTGCCGGCCGCCAGTTGCGAGGCGTAATAAAACAGGCCGCCGGCGGCGATCATCACGACCACCGAGCCTGCCACGGCCCAGCGCAGGGCGCGGGGTGGCGAAGCCGGTTGAGGAGTTGGCTTGGACAAGAGATGGTCCTTAATGGCTGGAGACGGAAGAAGAGGGGGCGGCAGGCGTGGCCGGGGCCGCCGGCAGGAAAAACATCACCAACGCCACCACCAGGTAGATCAGATACGCACCCAGGGTGCTGATGGTCGGCGCTTCCTGGTAACCGAACATTCCCGCCAGAACCGAACCCAGCGGGCTGTCCATCGGCAGTGCCGTGCTGAAATCGAACAGCACGGTTTGCAGGTGGTTCCACACACCCGCCTCGTGCAAGGCCTGCACCGAGTTGGCGAGAATGCCGGCGGCCACCACCAGGATGAACAGGCCGGTCCAGCGGAAAAACGCACCGAGGTTCAGGCGCATGCTGCCGGTGTAGATCAGGAAGCCGACGATGATTGCCAGGACCAGGCCGAGCAGGGCGCCAATCGGCGCGCCCGGGCCTTCGCTCTGCTGAAACACGGCCAGCAGGAAGAACACGGTTTCCAAGCCTTCACGGGCCACGGCGAAAAACACCATCAGGATCAGTGCCGTCACCTGGTGCCGGGAACCGGCGAGGGCGTGGTCGAGGGAGGCGTGCAGGGCATGCTTGATCGAGCGCGCCACCTTGCGCATCCAGAACACCATGGAACTGAGAATGCCCACGGCCACAAGGCCCACCACGCCCTCGAACAACTCCTGCTGTTTTTGCGGGAATTCGGCGCTGACCAGTTCCAGGCCGCCGCCCACCAGCAAGGCCAGCGCCGCCGCGAGAAACACACCGATCCACACGGCGGGCATCCATTGGCCGCGACCGGTCTGTTGCAGGTAACTGGCGATGATGCCAACGATCAATGCGGCTTCAATGCCTTCGCGCAACATGATGAGAAAGGGAACGAGCATTCGGCACCGCGTGGTCAGTAGAGAGGATGCTAATTTGTAACATAATGATACTCATTGCTAAACAGGAAATCTTGACGATTACTGAACAATGGCTGAACGGTGGTGACGAACCGCCAGCGCCCTTATGATGCGTGCCATCGTGTATGCCGTCGGATCGCCTAACTTCTCATGTCGGAAAAAGACACCATTTCCCTTCACCTGGTGCGCGAAGCCTTGTTGCAGAGCTGCGCGCCCGGCGCCGCCACCGTTGAGGCGCTGAACAAAGTCGGTATTGATCCGGCGCTGCTGCAAACGCCGGCCGCCCGCGTGCCCGCCACGGCCTATGCGCGCCTGTGGCGTCTGCTGGCGCGGCGCCTGGACGATGAGTTCTTTGGCATGGACCCGCGCAAGCTCAGGTCTGGCAGCCTGGCGTTTCTCTGCCGCGCATCCCTGGCACAACCGACCCTGGCGGCCAGCCTGGACACCGCCCTGGCGTTTCTGTCGCTGATGCTCGAGCGCATGCCGGCCCAGTTGGTGCGCCAACAGAGCCTGGCGGAAATCGTCTTGCTCGAATCTGAGCCCGAGCCGAGGCGGGCGTTTACCTATTTCACCTACTGGATGATCGTCCACGGCGTGGCCTGTTGGCTGGTGGGGCGCCGCATTCCGATCCTGGCCATTGAACTGCGCTGTCCACGGCCGGACTTCTGCGATGACTACCAGGTGATGTTTTCCGACAACCTGCGTTTCGATCGCCCACGCACCCGCATGATCTTTTCCGCCGACTGCCTCGACCTGCCGATCAAGCGCAGCCCGGAGGAACTCAAGCGCTTTCTCGCCCACGCCCCGGCCAACATCCTGGTCAAATAC
Organism: Pseudomonas sp. MPB23; assembly: GCF_046605395.1. Lineage (NCBI taxonomy): Bacteria > Pseudomonadati > Pseudomonadota > Gammaproteobacteria > Pseudomonadales > Pseudomonadaceae > Pseudomonas > Pseudomonas sp. MPB23. The sequence goes on from NZ_CP176771.1 coordinate 3,888,321, forward strand.
CGCGATCCCGACAGCCTGGCCAGCCGGGTCAAACACGACCTGCGCCACATGCCCCCGGACACCTGGCCGGAAACCGAGGGCCTGGCCGCCAGCCTGTGCATCTCCGCGTCCACCCTGCGCCGCCGATTGGCGCAGGAGGGGCAAACCTATCAGGGGCTCAAGGACAGCGTGCGCAAGGAGTTGGCGATTGTGTGGCTGGCCGAACCGCAGATCAGCTTTGCCCAGATTGCCGAGCGGCTGGGGTTTGCCGATACCAGTTCGTTCTACAAGGCCTTTCGCAAGTGGGCGGGATCGAATCCGGGGCACTATCGGAGTCTGATTTTGGACGAGGTCAGCCAGTAGGCCGTGGGGCGGGGGAGATCACTCACGCGTCATGCGTTTGGCGCCCACCTCCCTGCCTCGATCTGATCCACGACCCGGACTTAAACCAAGCCCCTGCGTTTAAACGTGATTTCTCCTGACGAATCCTCTTCGTTTGCGCTAAGGCGCGGGCGAAAGCGCCTGTTGGTTATTCCCTCACAAATATTCGCCAAAGCAACACCGTGGATTGCGGAAGTTTCATACGCATTTCCGAGGCCTTTCCTGCATCAATCTATTTTTCCCCTTTGTTAGCGTGCTCGCGTGTTTAAACGCGCTTATGCCAGACACCGCCTGGGTCTCGCGTTTTGTTTACTCTTTCGTCTTAAGGATAAGCCTATGTATGCGCCTGCCTCCGCTGTGCACTTCACGCTGCAGATTCCTTCCTTTGCCTGCCCAAAGGAATGACGCCATGACAACGACCTGCCCCCGCCAATGGATGAACGACCAGCTGAGACTCGGCCACACCCTGTGCCTGATCCTGGACTCGGAAGGCGAACTCGTCGCCCGCCAAGCCTTGTTGAACACCCCTGACCCTGAGCAGTACTGCTGCGTCTACAGCCAGACCCCGATCAGCGAATTAGCCAATGCGGGGCCCTTCATCTTCCTGATCGACAATCCTGGCGATGCACGCCTCAAACCCCTTCTCGACGAGCCTGAGCGCAGTTGGGGCTGGCTGGCGAGCATCGGCAACGGCGACCTGCCGGCGCTGGCCCGGCACTGGCGCGAGCGCCTGATTATCGGCACGCGCCCCCACCGGGCGCTGTACCGTTTCCACGACAATCGCGTACTCGGCCGTGCCTTGGCGCATATCCCTGAAGAAGCCCGTCCTGAGTACCTGGGGCCGGCGATCAGTGTGTGTTATTGGCACGGCGCCCAGTGGAACGTCACCCACAATCCTGCGCCCGGTGAATACCCGCTGCCTGCCGACCCGGCATGGCTGAGCGTGCCGTTGCCAGCTGATCGGGCGATGGAAATACTTCATTCCACTGTCTACCGGTATCTGTGGGCAAAACACGGTGAAGACCTGATACGACTCAGTCAGCGCCAAGACCCAGGCACTTGGCTCACAGAACAACTTTCACACGCTCAGCAATGGGGATGGACGGACCCTGAGCAGGTGCACTTTTTGATCACCAGCAAACTCACTGAAACCGAGCCGCCGCTCATCAACAACTGGGCGCCCCATGAAGGGGAAACGCCACAGGCTCATTACGAACGCCTGTTCAATGAAATGAAGTTCTGGTCTGGAGAAGGATCGCTATGAGGCATATACGACACCTTACTCATCCCTATCGGCGGGCCGTCTATATAAGCGTAATGGCCTGGGCCGTTTCAGGCTGCTCACTGCTGCCAACCGAGAGTTTTAACTTCCAGGCCGAGTTGCCGGAAAACTTCACGATAAGTGCCACCACCTATTACGACGCCGCCTCGGGCGAGTCGTGTCCGGGGCATAAAGTGGTCAAAAGCGAACAACCCAAGGGCACACAACTGATTGAACTCAAGTTGCCACTCACAGCAAGGGTGAAGGGGTGCTCCAGGGTATTGAAAAGCGTTGTGCTGAATATCGAAGGGCAATGGGGCAAGCGGGAACTGGACATGAGTTTGGAAAGTGGCGCGCTATCCATCCGCGATGAACCCACTGAAACAACTCGCCCTTTTCCCGCGTCGGGACCACTGGTCTTTCAGGGCCAGTGCCAGTGGTTGTTTCGCACGATGGGACCGCATCGGTATATCGTCAAAATCCTCCAGTGCCGGGCACTCGACGCGAATGGCGTCGTCCAGAAACGCCTGGCGGGTGGATCGATGCTGCGCGAAGGGTTAGCGGGCAGGACCGTAAAGCTGGTGCTTAGTGTCGCGCAGAAGGAGAAGCCTTATTACAGAGGCTGGTGGCTCGAAACGCCCAAGGGCTGGAGACCCTGCACTGGTTTGTGGGGAACGAATAACGAAGAGTACTGCACCGAGCCATACAAGTTCCTTGAGTCTTTCAAAATGCCTGATGGCCGTGACTGCACCGTCTATCCCAACTGCACTGAATAGGGACATAAAACAATAGCTCGTATAAGCGCGCACCAGGAGAAAAATCAATATGAAACACATGCAACACTTTACTCGCCAATGCCTGCGAGCCGTATGTATAAGCGCAATGGCCTGGGCAGTTTCAGGCTGCTCACTGTTGCCAACCGAAAGTTTTAACTTCCAGGCCGAGTTACCGGAAAACTTCACGATAAGTGCCACTACCTATTATGACGCCGCCTCGGGCGAGTCGTGTCCGGGGCATAAAGTGGTCAAAAGCGAACAACCCAAGGGCACACAACTGATTGAACTCAAGTTGCCACTCGCAGAAAGGGTGAAGGGGTGTTCCAGGGTGTTGAAAAGCGTTGTGCTGAATATCGAAGGGCGATGGGGGCAGCGTGAACTGGATATGGATATGGACTCTGCCGGTTTATCAATCCGTGATGAACTTTCTGAAACAACTCAGCCTTTTCCCGCGACGGGACCACTGGTCTTTCAGGGCCAGTGCCAGTGGTTGTTTCGCACGATGGGACCGCATCGGTATATCGTCAAAATCCTCCAGTGCCGGGCACTCGACGCGAATGGCGTCGTCCAGAAACGCCTGCCAGGAGGAGCGATACAGCGCGATCAGTTGGCGGGCAGGACCGTGAAATTGGTACTGACGGAGGCAAAAGAGGAAAAACCGTATTTTGGGCGGTCATGGCTGGAAACACCTAAAGGCTGGAAGCCCTGTATCGAAACCAAGGAAACGTTCCGCTGCCAAAATCCGCCAACTTTCACTGATTTCAAAATGCCTGACGGACGTGACTGCACCGTCTATCCCAACTGCACTGAATAGGGACATAAAACAATAGCTCGTATAAGCGCGCACCAGGAGAAAAATCAATATGAAACACATGCAACACTTTAATCGCCACTGCCTGCAGCTCTTATATATAAGCGTAATGGCCTGGACCGTTTCAGGCTGCTCACTGCTGCCAACCGAAAGTTTTAACTTTCAGGCCGAGTTACCGGAAAACTTCACGATAAGTGCCACTACCTATTATGACGCCGCCTCGGGCGAGTCGTGTCCGGGGCATAAAGTGGTCAAAAGCGAACAACCCAAGGGCACACAACTGATTGAACTCAAGTTGCCACTCACAGCAAGGGTGAAGGGGTGCTCCAGGGTATTGAAAAGCGTTGTGCTGAATATCGAAGGGCAATGGGGCAAGCGGGAACTGGACATGAGTTTGGAAAGTGGCGCGCTATCCATCCGCGATGAACCCACTGAAACAACTCGCCCTTTTCCCGCGTCGGGACCACTGGTCTTTCAGGGCCAGTGCCAGTGGTTGTTTCGCACCTCGGGACCGAACCGGGTTATCAGGAAAATCCTCCAGTGCCGGGCACTCGACGCGAATGGCGTCGTCCAGAAACGCCTGGTGGGTGGATCGATGCTGCGCGAAGGGTTAGCGGGCAGGACCGTGAAATTGGTGCTGACGGAGGCAAAAGAGGAAGAGCCATATTTTGATCGTTATTGGATTAAAACAACGAGCGGATGGAAACCGTGCAAGGGGAATTGGGGGCGCGATATTGAAGAGCTCTGTGTCAGCCCCCCTCAATTCAAAACTTTCAAAATGCCTGACGGCCGTGACTGCACCGTCTATCCCAACTGCACTGAATAGGGACATAAAACAATAGCTCGTATAAGCGCGCACCAGGAGAAAAATCAATATGAAACACATGCAACACTTTAATCGCCACTGCCTACAGCTCTTATATATAAGCGTAATGGCCTGGGCCGTTTCAGGCTGCTCACTGCTGCCAACCGAAAGTTTTAACTTCCAGGCCGAGTTGCCGGAAAACTTCACGATAAGTGCCACTACTTATTATGACGCCGCCTCGGGCGAGTCGTGTCCGGGGCATAAAGTGGTCAAAAGCGAACAACCCAAGGGCACACAACTGATTGAACTCAAGTTGCCACTCACGGAAAGGGTGAAGGGGTGTTCCAGGGTGTTGAAAAGCGTTGTGCTGAATATCAAAGGGCAATGGGGAAAACGTGATCTGGATATGAGTTTGCAAAAGGGCGTTTTATCAATCCGCGATGAACCCACTGAAACAACTCGCCCTTTTCCCGCGTCGGGACCACTGGTCTTTCAGGGCCAGTGCCAGTGGTTGTTTCGCACCTCGGGACCGAACCGGGTTATCAGGAAAATCCTCCAGTGTCGGGCACTCGACGCGAATGGCGTCGTCCAGAAACGCCTGGTGGGTGGATCGATGCTGCGCGAAGGGTTAGCGGGCAGGACCGTGAAATTGGTGCTGACGGAGGCAAAAGAGGAAGAGCCATATTTTGATCGTTATTGGATTAAAACAACGAGCGGATGGAAACCGTGCAAGGGGAATTGGGGGCGCGATATTGAAGAGCTCTGTGTCAGCCCCCCTCAATTCAAAACTTTCAAAATGCCTGACGGACGTGACTGCACCGTCTATCCCAACTGCACTGAATAGGGACATAAAACAATAGCTCGTATAAGCGCGCGCCAGGAGAAAAATCAATATGAAACACATGCAACACTTTACTCGCCAATGCCTGCGAGCCGTATGTATAAGCGCAATGGCCTGGGCCGTTTCAGGCTGCTCACTGCTGCCAACCGAAAGTTTTAACTTCCAGGCCGAGTTACCGGAAAACTTCACGATAAGTGCCACCACCTATTACGACGCCGCCTCGGGCGAGTCGTGTCCGGGGCATAAAGTGGTCAAAAGCGAACAACCCAAGGGCACACAACTGATTGAACTCAAGTTGCCACTCACAGCAAGGGTGAAGGGGTGCTCCAGGGTATTGAAAAGCGTTGTGCTGAATATCGAAGGGCAATGGGGCAAGCGGGAACTGGACATGAGTTTGGAAAGTGGCGCGCTATCCATCCGCGATGAACCGACCGAAACAACTCGCCCTTTTCCCGCGTCGGGACCACTGGTCTTTCAGGGCCAGTGCCAGTGGTTGTTTCGCACCTCGGGACCGAACCGGGTTATCAGGAAAATCCTCCAGTGTCGGGCACTCGACGCGAATGGCGTCGTCCAGAAACGCCTGGTGGGTGGATCGATGCTGCGCGAAGGGTTAGCGGGCAGGACCGTGAAGTTGGTACTGACGGAGGCGAAAGAGGAAGAGCCGTATTTTGGGCGGTCATGGCTGGAAACACCTAAAGGCTGGAAGCCCTGTATCGAAACCAAGGAAACGTTCCGCTGCCAAAATCCGCCAACTTTCACTGATTTCAAAATGCCTGACGGACGTGACTGCACCGTCTATCCCAACTGCACTGAATAGGGACATAAAACAATAGCTCGTATAAGCGCGCACCAGGAGAAAAATCAATATGAAACACATGCAACACTTTAATCGCCACTGCCTGCAGCTCTTATATATAAGCGTAATGGCCTGGACCGTTTCAGGCTGCTCACTGCTGCCAACCGAAAGTTTTAACTTTCAGGCCGAGTTACCGGAAAACTTCACGATAAGTGCCACTACCTATTATGACGCCGCCTCGGGCGAGTCGTGTCCGGGGCATAAAGTGGTCAAAAGCGAACAACCCAAGGGCACACAACTGATTGAACTCAAGTTGCCACTCACGGAAAGGGTGAAGGGGTGTTCCAGGGTGTTGAAAAGCGTTGTGCTGAATATCAAAGGGCAATGGGGAAAACGTGATCTGGATATGAGTTTGCAAAAGGGCGTTTTATCAATCCGCGATGAACCCACTGAAACAACTCGCCCTTTTCCCGCGTCGGGACCACTGGTCTTTCAGGGCCAGTGCCAGTGGTTGTTTCGCACCTCGGGACCGAACCGGGTTATCAGGAAAATCCTCCAGTGTCGGGCACTCGACGCGAATGGCGTCGTCCAGAAACGCCTGGCGGGTGGATCGATGCTGCGCGATGGGTTAGCGGGCAGGACCGTAAAGCTGGTGCTGGTGGAGGCGAAAGAGGAACGGCCGGCATTTGGTGATAGTTGGGTTAAGTTCCCAGCGGGTTGGAAGCGTTGCATGGGTAAAGGACCCAACGATTTTTATGGGTTTTGCCATGGCAAAACTACGGATTTCGTACCTTTCAAAATGCCTGACGGCCGTGACTGCACCGTCTATCCCAACTGCACTGAATAGGGACATAAAACAATAGCTCGTATAAGCGCGCACCAGGAGAAAAATCAATATGAAACACATGCAACACTTTAATCGCCACTGCCTACAGCTCTTATATATAAGCGTAATGGCCTGGGCCGTTTCAGGCTGCTCACTGCTGCCAACCGAAAGTTTTAACTTCCAGGCCGAGTTGCCGGAAAACTTCACGATAAGTGCCACTACTTATTATGACGCCGCCTCGGGCGAGTCGTGTCCGGGGCATAAAGTGGTCAAAAGCGAACAACCCAAGGGCACACAACTGATTGAACTCAAGTTGCCACTCACAGCAAGGGTGAAGGGGTGCTCCAGGGTATTGAAAAGCGTTGTGCTGAATATCGAAGGGCAATGGGGCAAGCGGGAACTGGACATGAGTTTGGAAAGTGGCGCGCTATCCATCCGCGATGAACCCACTGAAACAACTCGCCCTTTTCCCGCGTCGGGACCACTGGTCTTTCAGGGCCAGTGCCAGTGGTTGTTTCGCACGATGGGACCGCATCGGTATATCGTCAAAATCCTCCAGTGCCGGGCACTCGACGCGAATGGCGTCGTCCAGAAACGCCTGGCGGGTGGATCGATGCTGCGCGAAGGGTTAGCGGGCAGGACCGTAAAGCTGGTGCTGGTGGAGGCGAAAGAGGAACGGCCGGCATTTGGTGATAGTTGGGTTAAGTTCCCAGCGGGTTGGAAGCGTTGCATGGGTAAAGGACCCAACGATTTTTATGGTTTTTGCCATGGCAAAACTACGGATTTCGTACCTTTCAAAATGCCTGACGGCCGTGACTGCACCGTCTATCCCAACTGCACTGAATAAAGGACATTAATCATGAGTCTGTATGAACCTATGAAAGATGAGGATAGGCCGTTCTTTAACGGAAAGATGCTGGCCTGCCCATTAAGGGGACACTTTATTAGTTTCCAGTTGGTGGATGAGTTCGGTGATGGCAAACCTTATGGGGGCCTTGCGTATACCCTTCAGGACAGCGCAGAGCAACAATATTCGGGGAGGTTGGATGCCGATGGATTTGCAAAAATTGAAGACTGCTATCAAGGACCTGTCGTATTAATGCTAAATGCGGAATATGTAGGAGAAGAAAATCCATATAAAACACTCATGGAGCGTCCTTCGTACAAGCTCCCCATCACCGAACTCCAAGTTCGCGCCGAACAAACCCGCTTCTTTCACACAGACGGGCTCCCTCGCGAGCACAACCCCGCGCTAAAACCGGGAGATAAGTTCATCCAGGTCGAAGTGCGAGACCTGGTCAAACACAGCGCACATCTACCGCCACCGATTGTTGACCGTAAATACCCGCCCGAGGACATCCTGATAAGAGCGCTCAATGAGCTGAGGTTCAGTCCCGAACCCGTCGTGACGTTCGGTGTCGGGCTGTTATCGAACCGGCACACTGTGCTCCAGGTGCGCCCACTGCGGGCGTTCCGGCCCATGTTCTCGACCGACAATAAGTTCTGTGCCTTGAACCTGTACCAACTGGCGATCATGGCGAACTTGAGTTATTGCGATTTCGGCCAGCACCCCGCCAAAGACCCGGTGGACCGGGTGAGTTTTCCGTTGGACCCCAGCGTCGGTCACTTCTTTGGTGAAGCCCTTTCGAACTACCGGGAAAGCTGGAAAGTGGACAATTCCCAATCGCCAGTTCACCGCTATTACCCCCTCTACGAAGAAGTGTCTTACTCGAAACGCTTCGAGATCTTGCCGTTCGATCCCACCCTGTATGAGCAAAACAAACCGGGCGAAGAACAGGAACATCCCGCCAAGCTGCACTTTTTCGATGACACCAGCACCCATTGGCTGAGCGCGAAGAGCACACAGGCGTTCATCACCCATCACGATGAGGTCATTCTGATCGCCATCCGTGGCACCCTGGAGTTGGCCGATTGGTGGCGTGACCTGGATGCGGAACAAGTGCCTTTTGAAGAGGGACAAGGCAAAGTTCATCGTGGTTTTTACGAGGCTTACAAGGCATTGAAAAAATTTGTCCAAGACTATCTTTTTCGATTTTATATCGGGCAAAAAATCATCATCAGCGGCCACAGCCTCGGTGGCGCAATTGCATTGCTGCTGGCGGAAGCATTGCGATGCGATAAAGCTCAGAAATACGACATCCTCCTCTACACCTACGGCTCCCCCCGCGCCGGCGATGCCACCTTCGTCGCCGCTGCCGAACCGCTGGCGCACCACCGCACGGTGAACAACAACGACATGATCCCCAGCGTCCCCGCGCCGTGGATGAACGCACGACGAAACATCTGGATCCCGGGGTTCAAGTCCCTGTTCATTACCAACCCGGTGCTGGGCGCCTTGATCTTCGTCGCCGGCCTGGTGCGCGTCGGCGGCGCGCCTTATCAACACCACGGCAAGCTGCATCACTTCATGCTCGTGCCGTTCAACCCGAAGGAAATGTCATCGATTCTGTGGCAGCCGGGCTGCGACTCCATCGAGCAAGCCGCCTGCACCCGCGCGCTGGCCCAGGATGGCGACCTGCCCTACCGCGAGGGTTGGATCACCCAACTCATGAGCCTGGGCGACCACAGCATCCCGGGCGCCTATATCCCGTTGTCCTGGGTGACCCTGCGACGCTGGCAGCAAACCCAGGAAACCCGCGGGACGCTGGTCACTGACCGTGAATACGCCCTGTTGGAAAAGGCATTGAAGGCCATGCGCGCCAAGGTTCAGGATAAATCCTGGCACATGCACAACAGCCAGCGGGATCTCAACGACCCCGACTACCAGCAGGCGGAGGCGGACTTGTCCCGCGAGTCGGGCAAGCTTGTCGCCTCGCTGCAACGCCTCAGTCTGCTGAACGCAACCAAACTGACCCTGGCCAATGTGTACGGCAGCGCGGCGCAGTCGCCCACTTTTGACGTCGCGTTGGCGCGCTGGAAAGACCAGCGCGAGAACACCCAGCAGGTGCAGATTGCAATGATTCCCGAGCCGAACCGCGTCGAGGAAATGCTTGCGGGTACCCGCATCAAGCCTTATGTGCGGGACCTTGATTCGCTGATCTAGTGGCCGGGGTAAATCCCAAACCAAAAAAAGCCCCATGACCGAATGGACCACGGGGCGAAAAATTGGCTGGATGCGACCAACCAAAGGAGCGCTTACATCACTTCACGCTGGCCACGACCGTGTCCGGCTGCCAGCCACCCCCCAAGGCCTTGTAGATCGCGACGATGCCGCGATACAGGTCGACTTCGGCCTGGGCCTGGGAATCTTCGGCGGCCAGGCGTTCGCGCTGGGCGTCGAGCAGCACGAGGAAGTCCACGGTGCCTTCGCGGTAGCGGATCGCCGCGAGGTCGGCGGCGGCGCGGCTGGATTCGCTCTGGCGGATCAGCGAGACCAGGCGCTGCTGGCGCTTGCCGTAATCGCTAAAGGCGTTTTCGGACTCTTCCAATGCCAGTAAGACTTGTTGCTCATAGGTCGCCAGGGCGCCGTCGGCCTCGGCGTCCGCACCGCGCAGGCGGGCGCGGACGCTGCCCAGGTCGAACGCGGCCCAGGTGATGCTCGGGCCGAGGGCCCAGGCGTTGGCGGCCGAGGATCCGATCTGCGAGCCGCGCCCGGCGGTAAAGCCGAGGAAACCGCTGAGGCTGACCCGCGGGAACAGGTCGGCCTTGGCCACGCCGATGCGCGCCGTGGCGGCGGCCAGTTTGCGTTCGGCACTGAGGATGTCCGGGCGCCGTTGCAGCAGTTGGCCTGGATCGCCGATCGGCAGCGCCTTGGCAATCGCCGGCAGGTTTTTCGGGCTCAGGTCCACGCTCAGCTTGTCGGGGCGCTGGCCGAGGAGGGTGGCGATGCGGTTGCGCTCGCGCACCTGTTCGGCCTGCAGTTGCGGCACGCTGGCTTCCACCGCCGCCAGGCGTGCGTCGGCGCGCTCCACGTCGAGTTGGTCACCCACGCCGGCGTCGCGCAGGCTGACGGTGATGGTGCGCGATTCCTGCTGGTTCTTCAGATTGTCCAGGGCGATGCGTTCACGCAGTTGCGCGCCACGCAGTTGACCGTAGGCGTCCACCAGTTCGGCAATCATCGTGACCTGCAGTTGGTACAGGTCGGCTTCGGCTGCCTGTTGCTCGGCGTCGGTGGCTTCCAGGTTGCGCTGGATGCGGCCGAACAGGTCCAGCTCCCAGGCCATGTCCAGGCCCAGGTCATAACGCTCGCTGTTGACGCGTTTAGTCGTCTGGCCGGGGATCTGTCCCTTGGCCAGGTCACTGCTGACGCGGCTGGTGATGGTCGGCATCGCATCATTGCTGGCGTCATCACGGATCGCCCGAGCGGCCCGTAGGCGGGCAAACGCCACGCGCAGGTCGCGGTTGCCTTGCAGCGATTGAGTTACCAACTGGTTGAGGGTCGGGTCGTCGAACTGCTGCCACCAGATGCCTTCGAACTTGGCGTGGTCATACTGCTTGGCATCGGCGGCGGCGCTGATGTTGGCCGCCTCCGGGGTCTGGGTTTTATAGTCCGGGCCTACGGCACAGGCGCTCAACGCCAGGACCAGCAAGCTCGGCACAAAGACGTTCACATTCATTGCTGTGTCTCCAGCTTCAAGGCCTTGGCCGCTTTGCGCGCTTCACTGCGTTCCACCGCGCGACGGATCAGTACGTAGAACACCGGCGTCAGCAACAGACCGAAGAAGGTCACACCGATCATCCCGGAGAACACCGCCACGCCCATGGCATGGCGCATCTCGGCACCGGCACCGCTGGACAGCACCAGTGGCACCACACCCATGATGAACGCGAACGAGGTCATCAGGATCGGCCGCAGCCGCAGGCGGCAGGCTTCCAGTACCGCGGCGAGCGGGTCGAGGCCTTCCTGCTGTTTATCCTTGGCGAACTCGACGATCAGGATCGCGTTCTTACAGGCCAGGCCCACCAGTACGATCAGGCCGATCTGGGTGAAGATGTTGTTGTCGCCGCCGGAGATGATCACCCCGGTGATGGCCGACAGCAGCGTCATCGGGACGATCAGGATCACCGCCAACGGCAGGCTCCAGCTTTCGTATTGGGCGGCCAGTACCAGGAACGCCAGCAGCACGCAGAGCGGGAACACGAACAGCGCGGTATTGCCCGAGAGGATTTGCTGATAGGTCAGGTCGGTCCACTCGTAGGTCATGCCGTTGGGCAGTTCCTCTTTCAACAGCTTTTCAATCGCGGCCTGGGCCTGGCCGGAGCTATAGCCCGGTGCGGCGTTGCCGTTGATTTCAGCGGTGATGAAGCCGTTGTAGTGCATCACGCGGTCGGGCCCCGAGGTGTCGCTGACCTTGATAAAGGTCGCCAGCGGGATCATCTCGCCCTTGTTGTTGCGCACTTTCAGTTGACCGATCTGGTCGGAGTCCTGGCGGAACTGTTGCTCGGCCTGCACGTTGACCTGATAGGTACGCCCGAAGCGGTTGAAGTCGTTGGCATACAACGAACCCAGGTAGACCTGCAGGGTGTCGAAGATGTCACTGATTGCCACGCCGTGGGTCTTGGCCTTTTCACGGTCGATGGCGGCATCGACCTGGGGCACGTTGACCGTGTAGCTGGTGAACAGGCCGAACAACTCCGGCACGCTGCGGCTTTTGGTGATGACGTTCTGCACTTCTTTGTACAGCTCGTCATAACCCAGGTTGCCACGGTCTTCGATCTGCAGGCGGAACCCGCCGATGGTGCCCAGGCCCTGTACCGGCGGCGGCGGGAAGATCGCCATGTAGGCTTCTTCAATGTTGCTGTACTGGCCGTTCAACGCCCCGGCAATCGCCCCGGCGGACATGCTCGGGTCTTTACGTTCATCGAAGGGCTTCAAGGTCACGAACACGATGCCGCTGTTCGGGCTGTTGGTGAACCCGTTGATCGACAGGCCAGGGAAGGCAATCGCGGCTTCCACGCCGGGCTGTTTCAGGGCGATATCCGACATGCGCTTCATCACGCTTTCGGTGCGGTCCAGGCTCGCGGCGTCCGGCAATTGCGCGAAGGCCACCAGGTATTGCTTGTCCTGGGCCGGTACGAAACCGGTCGGCGTGTGGGCAAAGCCGAAGAAGGTCAGCACCATCAGGCCGGCGTACACGAACAGCGCAATACCACTGCCGCGAATCACCCGGCGCACGGTACCTACGTAGCCATGGCTGGCCTTTTCGAAAAAGCGGTTGAAGGGTCGGAACAGCCAGCCGCCGAAGATCCTGTCGAGGAACTTCGAGAAGCGATCCTTCGGCGCGTCGTGACCGCGCAGCAACACAGCGGCCAGGGCAGGGGACAGGGTCAGCGAGTTGAACGCCGAGATCACCGTCGAAATCGCAATGGTCAAGGCGAACTGTTTGTAGAACTGCCCGGTCAAGCCGCTGATGAACGCGGCTGGAATGAACACCGCACACAGCACCAGTGCCGTGGCGATGATCGGACCGGTCACTTCGCTCATGGCTTTTTCAGTCGCCTGGAACGGCGCCAGGCCCAGCTCGATATTACGTTCGACGTTCTCCACCACCACGATGGCGTCGTCCACCACGATGCCGATGGCCAGCACCAATCCGAACAATGACAGCGCGTTGAGCGAGAACCCGAACAGGTGCATCACCGCAAACGTACCGATCAACGAAACCGGGACCGCCACCAACGGAATGATCGAGGCGCGCCAGGTCTGCAGGAACAGAATGACCACCAGCACCACGAGGATCAGCGCTTCAAACAGCGTGTGCACGACCGCTTCGATGGAGCCACGGACGAAGATCGTCGGGTCATAGGCGATGCGGTAATCCATGCCCGCCGGGAAGTTCTTTTTCAGCTCGGTCATCTTGCTGCGCACATCGTTGGAGATGTCGATGGCATTGGAACCGGGGCGTTGGAAAATCGGAATCGCGACGGCGGGTTGGTTGTCGATCAGCGAGCGCAGCGCATATTGGCTGGACCCCAGCTCGACCCGGGCGATGTCCTTGAGGCGCGTGATTTCACCGTTGTCGCCGGCGCGAATCACAATGTTCTCGAACTCTTCCTCGGTGACCAGGCGGCCCTGGGTATTCACCGACAACTGGAAGCTGGTGTCCGTCGGTGCCGGCTGGGCACCCAGGGCACCGGCGGCCACCTGACGGTTCTGCTCGCGGATGGCGTTGACCACATCGGTGGCGGTCAGGTTGCGCGAGGCGGTCTTGTTCGGATCGAGCCATACGCGCAGGGAATAATCGCCCATGCCGAACAACTGCACGTCGCCCACGCCGTTCAGGCGCGCCAGTTCATCCTTGATATTGAGGATCGCGTAGTTGGACAGGTAGAGCATGTCGTAGCGCTGATCCGGGGAGGTCAAGTGCACCACCATGGTCAGGTCGGGAGAGGCCTTGTCCACGGTGATACCAATGCGCGTCACTTCCTCGGGCAGCTTGGGTTGCGTGCGCGTCACACGGTTTTGCACCTGCACCTGCGCGTTATCCAGGTCGGTGCCCAGGGCGAAGGTGATGGTCAGGGTCAGCTTGCCGTCGGCGGTCGATTGCGAGGACATGTACAGCATGTTCTCGACGCCGGTGATTGCCTGCTCCAACGGCGCGGCCACGGTTTCACCGATGACCTTGGGGTTGGCGCCGGGGAAGTTGGCGCGTACCACCACGGTCGGCGGCACCACTTCCGGGTATTCGCTGATGGGCAGTTGGAACAGCGAGATGGCACCGGCGATCAGGATCAGCAGCGACAGTACCGCTGCGAAGATCGGCCGCGAAATGAAGAACTTGGAAAAATTCATCTTGAGTCGTATCCCTTAACCGCGAGGCGTCGCGACGGCTGCGAGCTTGGGCGCGGTTTTTTCCGGCGCCACTTGCTCCAGGTTGCTGGCTTCAAGCGCTTGTCGTTGTTGGGCCAAGGCGGCGAGGGTTTCCTTGCTGGCCATCGGAATGGTTTCTGGTGCGACCGGCGCACCCGGACGCGCCCGCTGCAGGCCCTTGACGATAATGGTGTCGTCCTTGGTCAGGCCGCTGCGCACGATGCGCAAGCCTTCGAGCTTCGGCCCCAGTTCCACCGCGCGGTAGGCGGGTTTGTCGCCGTCCATCACCAGTACGAATTTCTTGCCAAGGTCGGTGCCCACGGCTTCGTCGTTGATCAACACGGCGGAGTAAGTGCCGCTGCCGACCAGCTTCAAGCGCGCATACAGGCCTGGGGTGTATTCGCCCTTGCTGTTATCGAACACGGCGCGCCCACGGATGGTGCCGGTGGCGGGGTTGACCTGGTTGTCGACGAAGTTCATCTGGCCCAGGTGCGGGTTGCCGGTTTCGTTGGACAGGCCCAGGTAAACCGGGGTGGTCGCGCCACGGCGGCCTTGGCGGGCCAGTTCGCTGTACTTGAGGAACACACGCTCATCGGCGTCGAAGTAGGCGTAGACCTTGTCGGTGGAGACCACGCTGGTCAGCGCGGTGACATCGGCGGTGACCAGGTTGCCGGCGGTGATGTCGGCACGGCTGACGCGGCCGCTGATGGGCGAAGTGACGCGGGTGAAACTCAGGTTCAGCCTGGCCAGGTCCAACTGCGCCTGGATGCCGGCGACGGCGGCGCGGGCTTCCTGGGCGGCGGTGGTGCGCGAGTCGGCCAGTTCGGCGGAGATCGCATTGCTCTGGCGCAGGCGCTCGCCGCGCTGGGCTTCGTTATCGCTGCGGGTGGCGGCGGCTTTGGTCTGTTGCAACTGGGCTTCGAGGCGGCGCACCTCGGCCTGGAACGGACGCGGATCGATCTGGAACAGCAGGTCGCCTTTCTTGACCAACGAGCCTTCGGTGAACGCTACCTGGTCGATCTGGCCGGACACGCGCGGACGAATCTGCACGGTCTCTGGCGCTTCCAGGCGGCCGGTGAACTCATCCCACTCGTTGACCGGTTGCTCAAGTACCTTGGCCACGCTGACTTTGGCCGCAGGCATGGCGGCCGCTTGTTCCGGGGTCTTGCCGCACGCGCTCATCACCACCACGGCCAAAACCGCCAGGGGGAAGCGCAACTGTTTGAGTGTCTGTTCCATGAGGTGCATCCGCCAATGTATTTGAGATGGGCGGATCATGCGCGGCGAGGCGGTATGTCACGAATCGAATGAAGCGAAGGTAACTATCATTCGGAATGATATAAGCGCGGGGCAAGCCCTCTAGCCTGGGGGTTTTGTTAGCAGCCTATCAATGCCATTGATGGCAATGGTGTTTTGCGCACGTTGCGACGGGGTGATTACTGTATCCCCCCGACCGGTAACTGTGGTTTTTCTCGGCATCGGTTTCGGCATGCTCAGCCTTTACATGTACGCCAAGGCCATCGCCGTGTGGATAGATTCATGTCCACGCTCGATGCCAAGTCGGCCCTGCAGTTGGAGCATTCCAACCGTGAGCCAAGTGTTGGTGGCGCAACACCGGTTCAATAAACTGTCCGATCAGCGCCGCCAAGTGGGCTTCGAGGCCGGCGCAAGGCCTTCAATCGCAGGGTGTGTGGGCTTGGCATGAATTGTGTTTGCGGTCAGTTGACGCTGACCCGACAACGGGAGGAAACACCCACCTTCGTTAAGAAACCACACCATGCACACAACCTTGCAACGCACACTTATCGCCAGCCTGGTCGCCCTCGGCACCCTGGGCGGCCTGCTGCCCGCAGCGGCCCAGGCCGCCAACGATCAACAGTTCATCCCACTGGCCACCTACCGGGTCGGCGCCTATGCCTCCAGCGGCATTCCGTGGTGGGCGGGGGAGATCGACTACTTCCGCTACATCAACGAAGTCGAAGGCGGTGTGAACGGCGTCAAGCTGGTCTGGCAGGAGTGCGAGACCGAGTGGAAGACCGACCGCATCATCGAATGCTACGAGCGCTACAAAGCCGGCCAGGACGGCGCGCCCACCGGTTTCTTCTTCACCCACAGTACGCCGGCGTCCTATGCGCTGATGGACCGCGCTGCCGTTGACCATATCCCGTTGATCGACGGCGCCGGCGGACGCACCGAGTCCACTGACGGCCGCGTGTTCCCTTATGCGTTCCCGCTGCTGCTCAACTACTACGGCCAGGCTTCGGTGGGCATCAACTACATCGCCCAGCGCGAAGGCGGCCCGGACAAGCTCAAGGGCAAGAAGATCGTCACGGTCTATCACGATTCTGCCTACGGTCGCGAAACCCAGGCCGCCATGCAATTGCTGGCGCAAAAGTATGGTTTCGAGAACATCCAGATCCCGGTGGCAGACCCCGGCAACGAGCAATCGACCCAATGGCGCCAGGTGCGCCAGATCAATCCGGACTGGGTGTTTCTGCGCACCTGGGGCGTGTCCACGCCGGTCGGCATCAAGACCGCCGTACGCTTCGGCATCCCGGCGGATCGGTTGATCGGTGATGTGTGGGCCGGCTCCGAAGCCGACGTGATTCCCGCCGGCACCGCCGCCAAAGGCTATCAGGCGCTGGCGCCATTTCCCGGCGGCGATAACTTCGAGATCCACCGCAGACTCAAGCAGTTCATCCTCGACCCGGGCAAGAGCAACCTCAAGGACACCAGCTACTTCGGCAAGGTCTACTACAACATCGGCCTGATCAACGCCGCCATTGCCGTCGAAGCCCTGCGCACCGGCCAGGCCAAGTTCGGCAACCGTGCGCTGAACGGCGAAGAAACCCGCTGGGCGTTCGAGCACCTGGACATCGACGCCGCGCGCATCAAAGCGTTGGGCCTCGAAGGTTTGCTGGCACCGTTGAAGCTGTCTTGCGCCGACCACGAAGGCGGCGGTTCGGCGCGGGTGCAACAGTGGGACGGGCAAAAGTGGGTGCTGGTGAGCGATTGGGTCCAGGCCGACCGCGCCACCTTGCGTCCGCTGATCGAAGCCAAATCAGCCGCGTATGCCCAGGAAAAAGGCCTCACGGCGCGCAACTGCGCGGCTGAGTGAGGCGCTGATCACGCCGCTGCCGGAGACCGGCCTATCCACCCTGCGCAGCGCTGGCACGCAGGCAACCCTAGGGCTGATTGAGCATCGCCAGCATGCGTGGCGCGATGAAGCGATGGAAGGGCGCCACCGGCAGCATATACAGGCGGCCCAGCCAGTTGTGCGGATGGACCAGAGTGGACAGCACCACCCGCCGGGCCCCTTGCGGGTCGAGTGGCATGCGGTTGATGGCCAGGTACACGTCCAGGTGCCGGTCCTGGTCGACCAGCACCACTTCGTCGAGGGTTTGCGACACCAGGGTGAAAATCCCCACCCGGTCGCCGGGTCGATAGTCGGCGTCCGCGCGCTCAAGGTCGATGCGGGTCAGCCTGCCGAGGTCCTTGAGGCCAAACACTTGCACCAGTCGATTGCGCAGCGCCATCAGGCGGTCGATCCAAGCCGGTGTGCGGGCCATCAGCCGCAATCCGTGACGCAAGGCGCTGCGCTCGCGGTCATCGGCAAAGGCGCTCTGGCAATCGATGAAACGGGCGCCCGCAGCATGGCGGGCAATGCTTGAGTCGGGCGGGAGGGCGCAGCGGCTGACGCGGGATTTCATAAGGTCTGTCCTTAGGCCATTGAGCGTAGGTGGCGCATTGTTATTTGGGTTCGACGAGGTAGCGCGCCAGGCTGTAGTGCCGTGTGCACTTGGGCATTTCGCACGAAAGCTCGATCAAGTGCCCGAGAAAGTGCAGGACATCCTCGAGTTTTTCCTTGCTCAGCGCGGTGCTCCAATGAAAGTTCCAATTCGATATGAATCTGTAATTCGGCACGGCGTAGCGTGGATCAACGCGATCGTCAAAATGAATATGGCCGTGCGTCCACTCTTTGCCGGCCACGCACACGCCAAGCACATTGCTGTTGTCGGCATGCAAGTCACCAGCCGGCAGCTCTCGCAGTTTTTTCTTCTGCTCTGGCGTGGCCGGCGGATGGTTCTTGATCGTTTCCTGAATCTCGTCGCGTTCGCGTGCTTTGGCCTTGAGGGCGTCGAACGAACTGAAAAGTCTTGCGCCTTCTTGCCCGATATCGAAGGGCTGTCTGCCGTTCGAGACGGTCTTGATTTCAGTTTCGTCCTTCAGGTCGCTGTCAAAGCCAAACACGTAGTAGGGGATGGGCGTGGTGCTGAGCTTGTTTTCGTTCAGCCTTTTGCCGTTGATCTGTAGGTCGGGCTCGGCCAGGTCCTTGTAGATCTGATCGACGCTGTAGGCATTGAGGTGGGCGTCTTCCCAGACCTGGGCGGTCAAGCGGCTTTTCACTTCAATGACGGCAATCACGCATTCCCAGGGGAAGACCCCCGCGTCGCTGCCGTTGACCAGTGCCGGCGCGATCCGGTCGATGTTGTACAACACGACATCAACTTGCTTGGAGCGCTGACCCAGGTGATTGATGATTTCGCCGGTGCCGATGCCGATCTGCGGCGGCAGGAATGGCCGCAGGAATTGCTTGACGAATAATTCCCTGGCGGAGCCGCGCAGCGTGTTGTGCCCAAAGGCTGCATTGATGCTTTTGGATTCGACGATCAGCGCCGCCATTCTGGCGGTGACGTAGGCGGTCCATGGATTGGTGCTGGTGGGGGTCTGGCTCATCGAGCGCTGTCCTGTATGGGCGGGCGAGGCTTTCATTCTGCCATCTCTGACGGCAATCGACCGAACTGACCTGCCGTCGCCTTTTTTCGCCTGGGCTTGGGGCCACGCCAACCGAACGCAAAAAAGGCGCCCGAAGGCGCCAAAGGTTCACCCTACATTGAGGGAGCCGGGTGAAGCCGTCCACAGCAAAGGTCACGGTGGTAAGGCGTGACGGGAACGGAAGCAGGGTGCGACGCCTAGGCCGTCGCGGGTGTGCGTTGTGGCTGCTGGGGGTGCGGCTGCCAGGCTTCGCTGGCGGTCTGGTCCATGGCTTCCTGGATCGCACGCTTGCGGCTGGCTTCGGCCTTGCGGCTGAAATACCAGACCATGAAGGTCACCAGGGACACCGCCAGCAGAATCAGGCTGGCCACGGCGTTGATCTCCGGTTTGACCCCCAGGCGCACGGCGGAAAACACTTCCATCGGCAGGGTGGTGGAGCCGGGCCCGGAGACGAAGCTGGCGAGCACCAGGTCATCCAGGGACAAGGCGAACGACATCATGCCGCCCGCCGCCAACGACGGCGCGATCATCGGGATGGTGATCAGGAAAAATACCTTCAGCGGCCGTGCGCCAAGGTCCATGGCTGCTTCTTCGATGGACAGGTCCAGCTCGCGCAGGCGCGCCGACACCACCACCGCCACATACGCGGCGCAGAAGGTGGTGTGGGCGATCCAGATGGTGACGATGCCACGTTCCTGGGGCCAGCCGATCATCTGCGCCATGGCCACGAACAGCAGCAACAGCGACAGCCCTGTGATCACTTCCGGCATCACCAGCGGCGCGGTCACCAGGCCGCCGAACAGCGTGCGGCCCTTGAAGCGCGTGACCCGGGTCAGCACGAAGGCGGCCAGGGTGCCCAAGGCCACGGCGGCCACGGCGGTGTAGCAGGCAATCTCCAGGGAGCGCGCCACCGAGCCCATCAATTGGGTGTTGTCCAGCAGGCCCAGGTACCACTTGAGCGACCAACCGCCCCACACCGTCACCAGCTTGGATTCGTTGAACGAGTAGATCACCAGAATCAGCATCGGCAAGTAGATGAACAACAAGCCGAGCACCAGCATCAGGGTCGAAAAATTGAAACGCTTCATGCCCGTGCCTCCATTTCTTTGGCCTGGCTGCGGTTGAACAGCAAGATGGGAATAATCAGGATCGCCAGCATCACCACCGCCAGGGCGGACGCCACCGGCCAGTCGCGGTTATTGAAGAACTCCTGCCACAGCACGCGCCCGATCATCAGTGTTTCCGGGCCGCCGAGCAGTTCCGGGATCACGAACTCGCCGACCACCGGGATGAACACCAGCATGCAGCCGGCCACGATGCCGTTCTTGGCCAGGGGCACGGTGATTTTCCAGAAGTTGTTGAAGTTGCTCGAACCCAGGTCCGAAGCGGCTTCCAGCAAGCTCTGGTCGTGCTTGACCAGGTTGGCGTACAGCGGCAGCACCATGAACGGCAGGTAGGCGTAGACCACGCCGATATACACCGCCGTGTTGGTATTAAGAATCTCAACCGGGCTTGAGGTCAGGCCGCTCCACATCAGGAAGGCATTGAGCAGGCCGTTGTTGCTGAGGATGCCCATCCAGGCATAGACGCGGATCAGGATCGCGGTCCAGGTCGGCATCATGATCAGCAGCAGCAACACGTTCTGCGTTTCCTTGCGCGCCTTGGAAATCCCGTAGGCCATGGGGAAACCGAGCACCAGGCACATCAGGGTGCTGAGCAGGGCGATCTTCAGCGAGCCCAGGTAGGCCGAGATGTACAGGTCGTCGGCGCCCAGCAGGCTGTAGTTACCCAGGTTGAGCAGCACGTGGAATTTCTGGTCGACGAAGCTGTAGATCTCCGAGTAGGGCGGAATCGCCAAGGCCGCTTCGGAAAAGCTGATCTTCATCACCAGGAAGAACGGCAGCATGAAAAACAGGAACAGCCAGAGGAAGGGAATGCCGATCACCAGCTTGCGACCGCTGGGCAGCACACGGGTCAATGCCTTATGGACAGGGCTCATGGTCGACGTACTCATGCTCGCAGTACCACGCCGCTGTCGTCTTCCCACCATACGTAGACCTGATCACCCCAGGTCGGCCGCTGGCCACGGCGTTCGGCGTTGGCCACGAACGACTGCACCAGCTTGCCGCTCGGCAGTTCTACGTAGAACACCGAGTGGCCGCCGAGGTAGGCGATGTCGTGCACCTTGCCGCTGGACCAGTTGTGCTCGCAGGTCGGCATCTGGGTGGTGACCAGTAGTTTTTCCGGGCGGATGGCGTAGGTCACCGACTTGTCTTCCACCGCGGTGGCGATGCCGTAGCCCACGTAAATGTCGCGGTCCAGGTCCGGGCACTGGAGCACCGCGTGGCCTTCGGCGTCGTCGACCACCTGGGTGTCGAAGATGTTGACGTTACCAATGAATTCGCACACCAGGCGGCTTACCGGCGCTTCGTAGATGTCCACCGGGCTGCCGAGCTGGGCGATCCAGCCCAAGTGCATGATGGCGATGCGTTGGGCCATGGTCATGGCTTCTTCCTGATCGTGGGTCACCATCACGCAGGTCACTCCGACGCGTTCGATGATCTCCACCAGCTCCAGTTGCATCTGCGAGCGCAGCTTTTTATCCAGGGCGCCCATGGGCTCGTCGAGCAGCAGCAGTTTCGGGCGCTTGGCCAGGGAGCGGGCCAGGGCCACACGTTGGCGCTGGCCGCCGGAGAGCTGGTGGGGTTTGCGTCGGGCGTACTGGGTCATGTGCACCAGCTTGAGCATTTCCTCGACCCGCGCCTCGATCTCGCTGGCCGGCAGGCGGTCCTGCTTGAGGCCGAAGGCGATGTTCTGGGCCACGGTCATGTGCGGGAACAGGGCATAGGACTGGAACATCATGTTGATCGGCCGCTCATAGGGCGGCATATCGGTGATGTCCACGCCATCCAGCAGGATGCGGCCTTCGGTGGGCCGCTCGAAACCGGCGAGCATGCGCAGCAGGGTGGACTTGCCCGAACCCGAACCGCCCAGCAGGGCGAAGATTTCGCCCTGGTGAATCTCCAGGGACACATCGTCCACGGCCACGGTTTCATCGAACTTCTTGGTCACGCGGTCGATCTTCATCAGTACCTTTTGCGGTTGCTGATGACCTTCCAGAGCCTTGCGATAAATGCTGGAGGCGTTTGCCATGTGAAACTCCCAACAGGTCGTCGGGCCAATGCGGCCTGACTTAATAAGGTTGATTGCAAACCTGCACGCTCATTGCCGTGCAGGTTTATTCGGCGCCGCCGTCCTGGCTGCCTGGCCTTGCTTGTTGTTGTTCGGGTGTTGCCGGTCACGCCGCACGGCGAGCACACACTGGTGTGCGCGCGCCGCGTGGGCAGGGCGTGTCAATCGGTGAATCTGTGTGTGCAGCCCTGTGCGGGCCGCCTTGGGTTAAAGGGGCAGGCGCTGCGCGGCACGTTGCCGGCAGGCATCGCCAAAAGCCTGGAAAATACGCAGGTAGGCCGGGTTCGACAGAACCTGCCATTCCGGGTGCCACTGCACGCCGAAGGCAAACGCCTGGCTGTGCGCCACCGAAACGGCTTCGATCAGGCCATCCGGGGCAATGGCCTCGACCCGCAGGCCATCGCCCAGGCGGTCGATGCCCTGACTGTGGATCGAGTTGACCTGGATCTCGCCGGCCAGGCCCATGGCCTCGAACACGCCGCCGGGCTGGATTGTCACCGGGTGCGCCGGGGCGTACTGGACTTCGATACGTGGGTCGTCGGCTTCGCGGTGGTCCCGGTAGCCCGGCAGTTCATGCACCTTCTGGTGCAGGCTGCCGCCAAAGGCCACGTTCATTTCCTGGAAGCCGCGGCAAATACCGAGCACTGGCACGCCGGCCGCCACCGCTGCGCGCAACAGGGGCAGGGTGGTGGCGTCGCGCTGCGGATCATGGGCGGTGCCCGGCGCGCTGGGAGGGCCTTGATAGTGGAAGGGTTCGACATTGGACGGCGAGCCGGTGAACAGCAGGCCGTCGACGTAGTGCAGCAGATCCTTGATCTCGCAGAGGTCCGCCAGGGAAGGGATGATCACCGGCAGCCCGAGGGCCGCGACGCTGACAGCGCGCAAATACTTGTCGCCGCTGACATGGTAGGGGTGCAAGCCAATCTCTTTGACGCACGCTGTAACACCGATCAATGGCTTGAGTGCCATTTTTATCACCTCGAAATTCACGCTGGACGAGTTTTTCCAGAGCTTATCTCCGTTGATTTTAATTAACAACTTTCATGTAAAAAATTCTAAACGCTTGCCGGGTTGATCGTGATGATTGATTGGGTCTTCGCTCGGTGTTGGCCTTGCAGGTATCAATATAATTAACGGATGGCCGCCTGTGTTGGCTATTGACTTCAGTTTGCCTTTCGGATTGACTGCTGCGACTCAATAGGTTTGAACATAATAATTAACACATAGGTGCATCATGTCGGTCCCACTGCGTACCGTTCAGCTCAACGAAGCCAACGCCTTTCTGAAAAAACACCCTGAAGTCCTCTACGTCGATCTGCTGATTGCAGACATGAACGGCGTAGTGCGCGGCAAGCGCATCGAGCGCACTGCGCTGCACAAGGTGTACGAAAAAGGCATCAACCTCCCCGCGTCGCTGTTCGCCCTGGACATCAACGGCTCCACCGTGGAAAGCACCGGCCTGGGCCTGGATATCGGTGACTCCGACCGCATCTGCTACCCAATCCCCGACACCCTGTGCATCGAGCCCTGGCAGAAGCGCCCCACCGCGCAACTGTTGATGACCATGCATGAACTCGAAGGCCAGCCGTTCTTCGCCGACCCACGGGAAGTGCTGCGCCAGGTGGTGAGCAAGTTCGACGAACTGGGCCTGACCATCTGCGCCGCGTTCGAGCTGGAGTTCTACCTGATCGACCAGGACAACGTGAACGGCCGCCCGCAAGCGCCGCGCTCGCCAATCTCCGGCAAGCGCCCGCATTCGACCCAGGTCTACCTGATCGATGACCTCGACGAATACGTCGATTGCCTGCAAGACATCCTTGAAGGCGCGAAAGAGCAGGGCATCCCTGCCGACGCCATCGTCAAGGAAAGCGCGCCGGCGCAGTTCGAGGTCAACCTGCACCACGTCAGCGACCCGATCAAAGCCTGCGACTACGCGGTACTGCTCAAGCGCCTGGTGAAAAACATCGCCTACGACCACGAGATGGACACCACCTTTATGGCCAAGCCCTATCCGGGCCAGGCCGGTAACGGCTTGCATGTGCACATCTCGATCCTCGACAAACAGGGCAACAACATCTTCGCCAGCGAAGACCCCGAAACCAACGACGCCCTGCGTCACGCCATCGGCGGCGTGCTGGAAACCCTGCCGGCGCAGATGGCGTTCCTGTGCCCGAACGTCAACTCCTACCGCCGTTTCGGCGCGCAGTTCTATGTGCCGAACTCGCCGAGCTGGGGCATCGACAACCGTACCGTGGCCGTGCGCGTGCCGACCGGTTCGGCGGATGCCGTGCGCATCGAGCACCGGGTGGCCGGTGCCGACGCCAACCCGTATCTGCTGATGGCTTCGGTGCTGGCCGGTATTCACCACGGCCTGACCAACAAGATCGAGCCAGGGGCGCCGGTCGAAGGCAACTCCTACGAGCAGAACGAACAGAGCCTGCCCAACAACCTGCGCGATGCCCTGCGTGAGCTGGACGACAGCGAAGTCATGGCGCGCTACATCGACCCGCTGTACATCGACGTGTTCGTGGCGTGCAAGGAAAGCGAGCTGGCCGAGTTCGAGAACTCGATCTCCGACCTTGAGTACAACTGGTACCTGCACACGGTCTGACGGCCCTCCCTCTTTTTGCGTTGAGCACTGCATATGACTAAGCATCGCAATGACTGGGAGCAGTACTTCCAGTCCCTGGACCTTGAAGGCCGGGCCTTTATCGACGGCGCGTACCGTTGGGCCGCCAGCGGCGCGACCTTTGACAGCATCAGCCCGGTGGACGGGCGTTTTCTGGCCAAGGTCGCCAGCACCGATGAGGCCGACGCCGACGCGGCGGTGCTCGCCGCACGCCGCGCGTTCGAGTCCGGGAGCTGGCGCCTGCTGGCCCCGGCGGCGCGCAAGCGCGTGCTGATCCGCTTCGCCGATCTGATCCTCGCGCACCAGGAAGAACTGGCGCTCCTGGAAACCCTGGACATGGGCAAGCCGATTGGCGACTCCATGGCCATCGACGTACCGGCCACCGCCAACGCGATCCGCTGGAGCGCCGAGGCCATCGACAAGCTCTACGACGAAGTGGCGCCCACGCCCCACGACCAGTTGGGCCTGATCACCCGTGAACCTTGCGGCGTGGTGGCGGCCATCGTGCCGTGGAACTTCCCGATGATCATGGCCAGTTGGAAGTTCGCGCCGGCCCTGGCGGCGGGTAACTCGTTCATCCTCAAGCCTTCGGAAAAGTCGCCGCTGACCGCGATCCGCCTGGCCCAGTTGGCACTCGAGGCCGGTATTCCCCCAGGCGTGTTCAACGTGTTGCCGGGTTACGGCCACACCGTTGGCAAGGCGCTGGCCCTGCATAACGATGTGGACGTGCTGGCCTTTACCGGTTCGACCGGGGTGGCCAAGCAACTGCTGGTGTATTCCGGCCAGAGCAATATGAAACGGGTGTGGCTGGAGGCCGGTGGCAAGAGCCCCAACGTGGTGTTCGCCGATGCCCCGGACTTGCGCGCCGCGGCAGAAGCGGCAGCGGCCGCGATTGCCTTCAACCAGGGCGAAGTCTGCGTGGCCGGTTCGCGCCTGCTGGTGCAGCGTTCGATTCGCGAGCCGTTCATTGCGTTGCTGGTGGAGGCGCTCAAGGCCTGGAAGCCGGGGCATCCCCTGGACCCGGCGACCAAGGTCGGCGCGGTGGTCGATCAGCGGCAACTGGATAACGTGTTGCGCTATATCGAGATCGGTAAGGAGCAGGGCGCTCAACTGCTGGTAGGCGGCCAGCGCACCCTGCAAGACACCGGCGGCCAGTACGTGGAACCGACGCTTTTCGACGGCGTGACCAACGCCATGGCCATCGCCCGCGAAGAAATCTTTGGCCCGGTGTTGTCGCTGATCAGCTTCGACACCGAGGAGGAAGCGCTGTCGATCGCCAATGACAGCATCTTCGGCCTGGCGGCTGCGGTGTGGACCGCCGACCTCAGTCGCGCCCACCGCTTTGCCCGGGGCCTGCGCGCCGGCAGTGTGTGGGTCAACCAGTACGACGGCGGCGACATGACCGCGCCGTTCGGCGGCTTTAAACAGTCGGGCAATGGCCGCGACAAGTCGCTGCACGCCTTTGATAAGTACACCGAGCTCAAAGCCACCTGGATCAAGCTCTAAGCCCAAATAACAACGGCGATTGCCGGCCCGTGCCGGCCGATCGCCAGGGAGTCTCAACCATGCAAACCCATGTCAACAGCTACTACGCCGCGACCCGCAACCACACTGGCGACTTTCCTGTGCTTGAAGAGTCGGTGGAGTGCGATGTCTGTGTGATTGGCGCTGGCTACACCGGCCTGTCGTCGGCGCTGTTCCTGGCGGAAGCCGGTTACAGCGTCACCGTGCTCGAAGCGGCCAAGGTCGGGTTTGGCGCCAGCGGGCGCAACGGCGGGCAACTGGTCAACTCCTACAGCCGTGATGTGGATGTCATCGAACAGCGCTACGGCGAAAAGAGCGCCGAAATCCTCGGCAGCATGATGTTCGAAGGCGCCGATATCATTCGCCAGCGCATCCAGCATTACGACATCCAGTGCGACTACCACCCGGGCGGGATCTTCGCCGCGCTGAACAAAAAGCAATTCAAAGGCCTGGCCGAACAGAAACGCAGCTGGGAGCGCTACGGCAACCGCAACCTGCAACTGCTCGACGCCAAGGACATCGCCGGCGAAGTGGGCTGTGAAAACTACATCGGCGGCCTGCTGGACAAGCAGGGTGGCCACGTCCATCCGCTGAACCTGGCCCTGGGCGAAGCCAGCGCCATCATCGGTCTGGGCGGCAGGATCTTCGAGCAATCGGCCGCCGAGAACATCACTTACGGCGAACCCAACGTGGTGCGTACGGCAAAAGGCGTGGTGCGCGCCAAGTACCTGCTGATCGCCGGCAACGCCTACCTGCCGCAGAATCTCGACCCTCGGGTGACCCGCAAAAGCATGCCCTGCGGTTCGCAGATCGTGGTCACCGAGCCGCTGTCGGCGGAAGTCGCGCGCAGCCTGATTACCCACAATTACTGCGTCGAAGACTGCAACTACCTGCTCGACTATTACCGCCTGACCGCTGACAACCGTCTGCTGTACGGCGGCGGCGTGGTCTATGGCGCTCGCGAGCCGGCCGATATCGAACAGTTGATCCGGCCGAAGATCCTCAAGACCTTCCCTCAACTGAAAAACGTCAAGATCGACTACCGCTGGACCGGCAACTTCCTGCTGACCATGTCGCGCATGCCGCAATTCGGGCGTATCGAAAAGAACGCCTACTATATGCAAGGGTATAGCGGCCACGGCGTCACCTGTTCGCACCTGGCGGGCAAGCTGATCAGCGAAGTGATCCGCGGTGACGCCGAGCGCTTCGACGCCTTTGCCTCCCTGCCACACATGCCGATGTTCGGCGGCCGCACCTTCCAGGCCCCGCTGACTGCCATGGGCGCTGCCTACTACGCCCTGCGCGACCGCTTCGGTATTTGACCTGCCCGTTGCCTGAGCACCGCAAGCCCCAGCCCGCGCCGTATTCGGCGGGGGTGGCGGGCTTGGTTTTTCGCCTGCGCACAGGCATCTTCGGCACGG
Source organism: Pseudomonas sp. MPB23 (assembly GCF_046605395.1). Taxonomy (NCBI): domain Bacteria; kingdom Pseudomonadati; phylum Pseudomonadota; class Gammaproteobacteria; order Pseudomonadales; family Pseudomonadaceae; genus Pseudomonas; species Pseudomonas sp. MPB23. The sequence goes on from NZ_CP176771.1 coordinate 3,916,110, forward strand.
CTACAGCTCCATCCATAAACGTGATTTAATAGCCCCCTTTCAGGTTCCCGGGCCAGACAATCGGCGACGTTCGCCACCTTGCCGGCCCGTACCCGCCCAGGCTCCCGCAGAGCTATCGCAACCGATAAACGCCGCTACAATCACCTCCTTACATAAGGCCGCTATGGACACGGGTACCCGACTCAAACTCGTTCGCGAAAGCTACAAACTCTCCCAGCGTGAGCTGGCCCGTCGTAGCGGTGTGACCAACGCCACCATTTCCCTGATCGAACAGAATCGCGTCAGCCCCTCCGTCAGTTCCTTGAAAAAGCTGCTGGAAAGCATCCCCATGTCCCTGGCGGACTTCTTCACCTTCGACCAGCCGCCACGGGAACACCAATACGTCTTCCGCGCCAACGAACAGCCCGACCTGGGCCGCGACGGCCTGCGCCTGCTGCTGGTGGGCGCACCGATCCCCAGCCGCCAGATGCGCTTTCTGCGCGAGCAATACGCGCCCGGCGCCAGCTCCGGCGAAGAGCCGATCGTGCATGTCGAAGGCGAGGAGTGCGGTCTTGTGACCCGGGGCACCGTCGAACTCACCGTCGATGGCCAGGTCAGCATCCTGAACCCAGGGGATGGCTATTACTTCCCCACCACCTTGCCCCACCGGTTTCGCAATATCGGGCAGGACGAGGCGGAGATCATCAGCGCGAATACGCCGGCGAACTTCTAGGTCGAGAGGTGGTATGTGGCGGCGGGCCACCAGCGTTCTTCGGCAGGCCCCTCTCCCATGTGCGGGAGAGGGGTAGACAAGCGAGAGGGTCAGCGCGCCGCCACGTTGGTGACGTCAGCCGCCTTTGCGGTGGGCTTGGAGAACTTCCACGCATCACCGGCCGGTGCCGTGCCCTTGTCATAGGGCTTGGCCAGCAGCATGTACAGGAAGCCCGAACCCACCACCACCACGGTGGTCAGGATCATCGAGTAGTTGATGTACCAGGCCGCATCCGGGCTGCGCGGCCACACCATGTTGACGATGGCGGCGACGCCGTAGATCAGCGCAGCCAGGTTCACCAACAGGCCCCAGCCGCCCAGGCTGAACTGGCCGCTCGGCCGCCAGCCCTTGGCGCGGGCAATCAGCGCGGCAACGACGATCAATTGGAAGGCGACGTAGATACCGATCGCGGCAAAGCCGACGATGGTGGCCACGGCGTCGGCCATGAACAGGCCCAGGCACACGATGGCAGCCGGCACCACACCGCTGACCACCAGGGCGAAGGACGGCACATGGTTGGCGGAAAGGCGCTTGAGCAGGTGGCTGCCGACAATCATCTCGTCACGGGCGTAGGCGAACAGCAGGCGGCTGGCGGCGGCTTGCAGGCTGAGCACGCAGGAGATGAAGGACACCATCACCACCGCCATGACCAGCTTCGAGCCGACCGGGCCGAAGGCATTGGCGAGGATGGTGGCAACCGGGTCGGTGTCCACGCCGGCGATGACCTTCTGGATGTCCGGTACCGCGAGGATCAACGCCAGGCAGGCAAACATCGCTGCGGAGCCGCCGATGTAAATGGTCATGCGCATGGCCTTGGGGATGCGCTTGCCGGGGTTGGGGGTTTCTTCGGCCACATCGCCGCAGGCCTCGAAGCCGTAGTACTGGAACAGCCCCGCCAGGGACGCCGCGAGGAACGCCGGCAGGTACGAACCGTTAACGTTGATCCCGAAGGTGTCGAACAGCACGCTGAACGGTTGATGGCGTTCGAACACCAACAGGTAGGCGCCCACCAGGATGGCGCCGACCAGTTCGCAGAGGAAGCCGAACATGGCCACGCGCGCCAGCAGTTGGGTACCCACCAGGTTGAGGCCGGTTGAGAGCAGGATCAGCACCAGGGCGATGTAGATGTTCGCGTTGGCATGGGGCTCGAAGCCCAGCATCGCGGCGAGGTACGGACCGGCGCCGATGGCAACGCCGGCGATGGTGGCGCAGAGCGCCCAGGCATACACCCAGCCGACCATCCACGCCCAGCGTTTGCCCACCAGGCGACGTGCCCAGGGGTACGCGCCACCGGAGATGGGGAATTGCGAAACCACTTCACCGAAGACCAGGCACACCAGCAGTTGGCCGAGGCCGATCAGCAGGTAGGACCAGAACATCGGCGGGCCGCCAGCCGCGAGGCACAGGCCGAACAAGGTGTAGACGCCGACCACAGGCGACAGATAGGTGAAGCCGAGCGAGAAGTTTTCCCACAGGCTCATGCTGCGGTCGAAGTTGGAGCTGTAGCCGAGCGCACGCAGTTGCTCGGCGTCCTGGTCGAGGGTGGCGGTTACACGCGCCGCAGAAGACCCACTCATATTATTTTTCCTCATTTGAATGGCAGTCGTTTGCTTGGACGGCGGGCTCAGGCCCGCCGGTGCTCATGGAAGAGCTTTTTTTGTTGTTATGGGTGAAGCGCGGTCAGACGGCCTTGACCATCTCCTCGTCGCTGCCGTCGTCGAACTGCGAGAGCCACTCGACAGCGGCATCGCGGTAACGGGTGAAGCCCTTGTAGTCCACCAGGTCCTGGTTGAGGGACTTGAGCACGCGGTGCATGCGCTTGGCCCAGGCCGGGTTGGTGGCGATGTCTTCCAGGTTCAGCAGGTAGGTGCGGATCGGGAACACGATGGCGTTGCTGCGCGGCAGACGGTGCAGCGGTTGCAGCTCGATACGCAGGTAGACCCGCTTGCCCGCGTTCTCGGCAGTCACCAGGGTGCGGTCCGGCGCCCAGTCCGGCAGGCTTTCGGCGGAGACGTCAAGGCGCGGGTTGACGGTCAGCGACCAGTTCAGTCGTCGCACCGGGTGGCCACAGCGCAGGCGCAGCAGGAACTTCAACGCGCGGTCGAGCATCCCGGTTTCCTTCACCAATGGCACTGGCCCGTGGAACTCGTGCCAGGCCATGCCGAGGTTGAAACGCAGGGAATAATCGGCGCGCTGGGTGGCGATGCCGGCGCCCCAGTAAAGCGTGCCATCGCGCTCCTCCTGCAGCACCCAATCGCCCTGGGCCTGGCGGGTGATGTACTCCATCGGCTCGTAGGGCAGGGTCGTCGGATCGCCGAAGGTGAAGGTGTCGTCGATGCCCAGCAGCTTGTTGGTCCAGTGCCAGCGGGTGCCGTCGCGCGCCAGGGTGAAGTACTCGGGATAGTCCTGGGCATAGGCTTGCATGATCAGTTCGAGCAGGTCCCACTGTGCTTCCATCATGTGCGGCGCCGAGACGTAGTGCATGCCCGGGTCTTTCTCCAGGGTGATGGCACGGTCGCGGCATTCGCTGATGTAGTGCTCGTCGATGTCGAAGACGGCCCTGAACGCACCATCACCCACCGAGACATGGGGTTCCAGATTCATCGAGTACATGTACTCGTCGTCCGGGAACGGGAAGGGCGCGCGGGCGATGCACTCGGGGCTGTTCGCGTAGGTGTAGTCGTCGCGATAGGTTTCGTCGGGGCGGAATTGGATGGTCATGGTCGTTCTCCGTTCAGCAGTCGATGACCAGTCGCGAGCACTTGGCACGCGACACGCAGGGCATGATTTTTTTGTTGGTGGCTTTGTCTTCGTCGGACAGCCAGTCGTCGGTGTGGAGAATCTCGCCGTCCAGTTCGAGCACGGCGGTCTCGCACATGCCGCAGGCGCCGCCGCGACACAGGTAGGGGAGCTCGTGGCCGGCGGCTTCGGCGGCTTCCAGCAGGCTCTGGTCGGGCGAGACCTCGAGGGTCGCGCCGCTGCGCGCCAGGGTCACGCTGAAGGCGACGCCGGAGCTGCCCTGTTCCAGGAACCGCTCATAGTGGATGTGGCTGTCGGTCCAGCCATGGGCGTGGGCGCTGTCGATCGTTGCCTGGATCATGCCTTCCGGGCCGCAGACGTAGACGTCACTGCCCAGCGGGCGGTCGGCCAGTACGGCGTGGATGTCCAGGCGCTCGCCACGGTCAGTGTGGTAGAGGCGCACCGCATCGCCGTAGTCGCGCTGCAACTCTTCACCCAGGCGTGCGTGTTCGGCGCCGCGCACCGCCAGGTGAACTTCGAAGGGCGTGCCGCGCAGGCGCAGCTCGGCCAACTGCGAGCAGATCGGCGTGATGCCCACGCCGCCGGCGATGAACAGGTGCAGGCGCGCGTGTTTGCTCAGCGGAAACAGGTTCACCGGGCGCAGGATTTCCAGCTCGTCGCCTTCCTTCACCGCGTCGTGCATGCGCTGGGAACCGCCGCGACCGTCTTCCACGCGACGCACGGCGATCTGATAGGCGCTGGCGTCGTAGGGCGAGCTCATCAGCGAGTAGGCGTTGCGGTAGGTGCCGCTCTCGTGGGGGATCAGCACCACCACGTTGCTGCCGCCGGAGAACGGCGGGAGGTGCCCGCCATCGCGGGAGACCAGGGTGAAGCGCTTGATCTCTGGGGTGACCGCCTCGATACGGGCGACGCGGACATTGAGGGTTCCGCTGGACTGGCTCATGTGTCGAGTTCCTCGGTTTCCGGCAGCTCGCCGGGGACTTCAGCGTCAGCCTTCACGGCCTGGAAGGCGGCGAGGCGGCGGGAGTAGTGGTCGCGGACCACCAGGGTGCGCGCGCAGTGCGGGCACTCGAAGACGCGCTGGGTGACGTTCTCGGTGTAGCCGTCGCAGTGCACGCACCAGACGCGGCGCACGAACGAGCCGCAGTGCTCGCGCAGCACTTCATCCGTGTTCAGGTTGATCGCGGTGGCGGCCTGCATGGCGGTGCCGATGAAGCTTTCCGATCCGGCCAGGTACAGGCGCGAGCCCATACGCGACTGATCGAGCAAGACGTGCAGGTCGTCGACCAGGGCGCGGTTGCTCGGGTAGACCCGCAACTCCACGCCGTCGACAGCCTGGAGCGCTTCCAGGTGGTTGTGCCCGGAGAAGCTCTCTGTGGAATAGAGCACGCGGATCGGCGCGGTGCGCGGCATCTCGGCGAGCAGACGGAGCAGGGTGCTGCCGCCGCTGCCCTGGCCCGCGATGATGTGGTGGTTACCACCGCAAAGCGGGCGAAGCTCGTCGTAGACCGGCCGGCTCTTGATACCGGTTATTAGCATTGTTGTGCCTCCAGAACTGCCGGGCTTCACAGGGCCCGGTTTCGATGCAATGACCCACTCAAGTGGATGGGGTGCAGTTCACTGGAGCATGGACTGTGCCAATTACTTAACGTGTTGAAAGTAAAGGGTTTTTATTTTTTGGTGGGGTGTGATGTAGGCAGAAATGAAATGCCTTGTTGGCATTCTCGCAGCGCTGGGGGAGACACGGGGAGGAACAACGGCAGCACCTGGCACATCCCTGTGCCTTTGGGATCAGTCGCGTTGCAGCTTGCGGATCAGGGTGCCGACGTCGATGCCGAGCTGCTGCGCGGCCTTGCGTTTGCTGCCCTGGCTCTGCACCGCCTGCAGGATCATCTGGCGCTCGAAGCGTTGCACCTGGACCTTGAGCGGGTCGCCGGCTTCCTCGTCGGACCGCGCAAGGCTTTGCGGCTCTACCCGTTCCGTGGCGGGGCGGGCGAAGACCGGGGCGGCGAGGCCGAGCAATTCCGGGGGCAGGTGGTGTTCCTGGGCTTCTTCGTCCGCCAGCACGGCCAGGCGTTCGAAGACATTCACCAACTCGCGGATATTGCCGGGATAGTCGTAGTTCATCAGGCGCTGGCGACAGCCGTTGGCGAGCCGCAAGGTGGGCTGGCGGTCGCGGTTGATGCGCATCAGGAGGATATCCATGAGCACCGGCAAGTCTTCCAGGTGCTGGCGCAGCGGCGGGATTTCGATCGGCAACACCGCCAGTCGGTAGTAGAGGTCGGCGCGAAATTCCCCGGTTTCCACCAGGCGGCGCAGGTCCTTGTTGGTGGCGGCGATGACTTGCACCTGAACCGTCTTGGAGAGGGGCGAGCCCACCGATTGGATCGTGCCGTCCTCGAGAAACTTGAGCAGTTTGGCCTGCACATGCAGGGGGATTTCGCCGATCTCGTCGAGGAACAGGGTGCCGCCGGACGCGCTCTCGATATAGCCGCGCTTGCCGCCCTGCAACGCGCCGGTGAAGGCGCCGCGCTCATAGCCGAACATTTCGGACTCGAACAGGCTGTCGGGGATGCTGCCGCAGTTGACGTGGATGAAGGGGCGGTCGCCCCAGCCGGCGGCGCGGTGGATGTGCCGGGCAATGGCGGTTTTGCCGACGCCGGATTCGCCCAGCAGAAGCAGACGGGCGCGGCGGCGGAAGGCGCGCACGCCGGTGTCGGCGATGCTGGAGAGCAGCGGCGAAAGGTGCAGGGCGTTGTCCTGTGGGTCGCCCAAGCCGTTGTCCGGCGCCGGGGCGAACGCCGGTTGCGCTGGGCGGCGCTGGCTCTCGCGGCCTTCGAAGTCATGCTGGACCAACAGGGTGTAAGGCTTCTCGTAGGCGCCGGTAGGCACCGCTTGGCTGCTGGTGAGGAACATCCGGCCATCGCGCGAGCGGGTCAGCGCGCGCGTGGCGCCACGGCCCACGGCCTGTTGGAAGTCGTCGAAGCTCAAGGCGGAGCGCTGGAAAAATTCGACCGTGGGCAGGCCGATCGCCTCCTGGCGGGACAGGCGGTTCACCCGCTCGGCGGCCAGGTTGAGGAAGCGCACCCGCGATTCGCCGTCACAGAGGATGATCGCCTCGCTGAAGCTGTCGAGCAGCGCATGCAAGGCCGGGGTTTCCAAGAGTGCGCAGAGCACGTCGCTGCTGACGTTCACCGAGGAGCGCATGCCCATTTTCAAGGATGGCAGAAGCGTCTTCTCGATCATGGATGCAACTCACTGCTGTGTCGGGCCGCCCGCAGCACAGCGACCTTCCAGGCCACGCCTTCCTGCATGAGAATGCGCGAACAATGGACGTTGTACCGTTGGTGCCGCCCGCTCAGGTCCGGGAGCTGCACGCTGCGCCAGGTGCGTTCGGGCAGTGACTGATCCAGCAGCGCGCGGGCGATGCCGGCACCCTGGGTGATGCCAAAGGTGTGTTCGAAGGCGGCGTTGCGCCATTGCGGCTGGAGGGCTTCGTCGATCACCACCACCGCGTCGGGCACGGCGTCGAACACCCGGCGCAACGCGTCGATCCGCTGCTCGGCGTCGTGCTGCACCCGCAGTTCCTGGCTGACATCGCGGATGCTGCCCCACATGCGCGACAACTGACCGTTGTGGATGCTGGCGCGCACGTCATTTTCCACATAGGCGGGGGAGCCATCGTGGCGACGGTCCACCGAGAGCGCACCGTCGACGCAGAAGCCGGTTTCCACCAGGCGGCGCACGAACTCCTCGTTGGCCGGGCTGCGCGGCCAATAGAGCCGCACTGGCTGTTGGTTGAAGTCGACGTCCGCCGGCATCTCATAGACTTCGGCCATGGCACGGTTGCACATGCGCCAGTGGGAGCGGTTCTCGAACACCTGGCGGACCACCTCGTCGGGCGTGTCGGTGACGTCCACGGGGTCGAGCCATTCGATGCACCAATAGGCGACCTTGGCGCTATAGAGCATCTGGCTCATGACTTCGTTGGCGTTCTGCAGTTCGTTCAGACGGTGATTCAACGGCCCCAGCGGCATGAGTGCCAGATGAACGCTCGGAACGCGCGCCTCACCCCACTCGAACAGGCCGCTGGCAAGCACCGGATACAGGCTATTGCCGTGGCGGATCAAGGTCAGTTCCAGGTGATGCAGTTTTTCATCCGGCGGCGGACACGCAAAAAGGTTGTGCAGCAGAAGTACGGACTCGGCCGAGAAGATCCTTTCTATTCTGACATTGCGCAGTTCGGCGGCCCCATAGCCCAACTGGTCGCTCAACGACGCCGAGGCATTGAGGAGCTGCCCATTCTCGGCGACAGAACAGGTGTGAAAGACGCCTCGGTCAGCAAGCGTTTGAAGTATTTGCATGGTGGGCCCAGGCCGAAGAGATGAACAAATGAATGGAATCGCACAATATGTGCCAACTCCCCGCGGCCGCGTTCTCAGGGGCGACAGGGCGATCAAGTCTTCCAGGCGTTGCATTATTGCAGCACAGATTGTCGAAATTGCAGCGCCACCCATCGGCGGGTCGACAGGTGCGCGCCGAGGGCCAGGCGACCATTCAATCCATTTGGATGCACCGCAGCCGGCGGACCAAAATAGAAAGATCACCACACAATCAGTGGTGGTATTGTGCGCAAGCTTTTTGAAGCCTGATAGTGAGCTACAGTTCGACCAGAGCATCCGGATGCTGACGCTGAAGACCTGCTTAAAACGAGATAGACAACGGGTAGGCTGAATGGAAGTGCAGGGAAGTATGATTTGCCGCGCGCAGGCAATGGCTGACGATGAACGATTGCAAACCCTCGAGAGCGTGCTCGGCTGCCTGTCCGTTGCGGTTGTCGCATTGGATCGCGACGCACGGGTGGTCGCTGTCAATCCCGCGTTCGCAGATCTGCACATCCATACGGGTGTTTGCCCGGCTGTGGGCAGCGCGTTTGTTTCCCTTCTGCGGTCCGAAGACCATTGGCTTTTTGACGCCGCGCTGGAAGCAGGCGCCGCGGGAAAACCCCACGCTCGTTTCGCCGCGCTGAGTACGGGCTTGTGCCGGCTGGACATTTCCCTGACGGTGTGGCGCGACGATTATTTTATTGTCGAGGTCATTGCCGACCCGCAACCGTCGTCCCCGCCATCCAGTACCGAACGCTTCGCGGACATTCCCCTGCGGTCCATTTTCGACTCCTCCGGTACCGGCCTGGCGCTGGTGTCGCTGGACGGTCGTTGGCTACGGGCCAATGGGGTCATTTGCACGCTGCTGGGGTATAGCGAAGCACAACTGCAAGCCACCACGTTCATGGCCCTGACCCACCCCGACGACTTTGAGGTCGGCAAGCAGTTGATCGACGAACTCAAGCGCGGAGCAAGGGCTGGGGCTACGTTGCATAAACGCTATATTCATCGCGACGGGCGGGTGGTGTGGGTGCGCTTGACGGTGGGACTGGTCCGGGACGATCAGGGGCAGCCGATGTGTTTTGTCTCCCAACTGGAGGACATCACCGAGAACTGGCAGCTTCGTGAAACGCTGATGGGCAGCGAACTCAAATTTCTCACCCTCGCGGAAAACTCCCCCAACATCATTGTCCGTTACGATCGCAACCTGTTGCGCACTTACGTCAATCCGACATTTTTGCTCTTGACCGGCATGTCGGCTGAGGAGTCGATCGGCGCGAGCCCGGCAGCGGATGCCGGGGACTACCTCAACCAACTGCGCCATGTGGTCGCGACCGGCGAAACCGCGCAATTTTTGGATAGCTGGACCTTCGCGGGCAGCGCTGAGTTCGTCAGTTGTGCGGTCAGCCTGACGGCCGAGCGCAGCCAGACCGGCGAGGTGATCGGCGTGCTGGCCCTGGCCCACGACATTACGGAGCTGCGCAAGCAACAAGTCCTGGAAGACGCACGCTTGGGCATTTTCGAAAAAATGGCGACAGGTGCGTCCTTGGAGGAAACGCTGGCGTTACTGGTGGGCTATCTGCAATTGGCCTTGCCCCATCGCTCCTGCGCAGTCCAGCTCGTAGAGCCGCACGGCCCTGAGTCGGCGCCGCATGAGGATTTTGCGGCGCCGGCTGCTGACAGTCCTGCTGCGGGCTGGTCCGAGCCGATCATCGACAAACAAGGGCACGTCCTTGGCACGTTCGAGTTGTCCCAGTCGCCTGGCTGCGCGCCGGATGAGAGCGATATCCAGCGCGTGCGCCAAACCTGTCACATTGCGGCGATCGCGATCGAACGCTGGCGATCAGCGTCGTTACTGCGCGAGCGCGAGCGTCGTTACCGGGATATTTTCGACCACACGTTGGACATGCTTTGCCTGTTGGAAATGACCCCGGACGGTTGCCTGCGGTGTGTCGAGGTCAACCCCACGTTGTTGCGCGCGCTGGGCAAAGCGCATGCCGAGGTGATCGGTGAGTCCCTGGCGTCGATCTTTGGTCGGTTGAGCGCGCAAAAAATCCAGGCGCTGTGCGAACGCTGCACGGCTGCCGGGCGGGTGGTGGAATCCGATGAGGGCATGGTGCTGCGCCACGACGTGCGTCAACTGCACTTGACCCTGGTACCGGTGCTGGACTCGGCGCGCCAGGCTCCACAGATCCTGGTGATCAGCCGTGACATCACCCAGTTGGCCAGGGCCCGCCAGAAAGAACTCGAACGCCAGCACGACATCAACACACTGGTCGAAAACAGCCCGGACGCGGTCGCGCGCTTGAGTGCCCATGGCGAAGTGCTCTACGTCAATGCACGGTTGAGAACCTGGCTGGGCGGGGCGGGGCCGGAGCTGGTGGGAATGCCCATGGACGCTGTGGCGCCGGGGAATCATCAAGCCCAGCTGTTTCGCGAACTGGTCGCCCAAGTGATTCATGAAAACAAAGCGACGGAGCAAGAATTCCGCCTCTCGGGATTGACCACCGCGCCCAAAGTGGTGCTGATCCACTTTGTTCCAGAGGTTGACGGCCAGCGGGTCGTCAGCGTGTTGGCGGTGGGACGCGATATTTCCAAGCTGCGCGCCGCCGAACGGCGCCTGGCCAAATCCAATGCGCACTTGCGCGATCTGTCGACCCGTCGGGAAACGGCACGGGAAGAGGAGCGCAAACTGATCGCCAGGGAGATCCATGACGAACTCGGCCAGCACCTCACGGCCTTGCGCATGGGCATCTCCCTGTTGAGGTTTCAGTTCGGTGCCACCACACCCGAGCTTACCCCGCAGGTCGAGCGGCTGATGGCACTGACCGATAAGACGATCCAGGTCGTGCGTGACGTCTCCACCAGCCTGCGCCCGTCGGCGTTGAACCTGGGGCTGGTGTCCGGCCTTGAATGGCTGACAGCCCAATTCGTCACCTTGACCCGGGTTCCCTGTGTGTTGCACCTGCCTTCGATTCCCCTGACGCTCCCCGATACCCATGTCACCGCCGCGTTTCGCATCGTGCAGGAGTCGCTGACCAACATTGCGCGATACGCCGAAGCGACGCAGGTCAGCGTCACCCTCATCCCGCAGGAAACCCACTGGCTGCTGGAGGTCCAGGACAACGGCAAGGGGTTCGACCCGGAAGCCGTCAAGCACCAGACCCTGGGGCTGGCCGGGATGCGTGAGCGTGGCCTGATGCTGGGCGGCAAAGTGATTATTTTCAGCCATCCCGGACACGGCACTACGGTGCAGGCGTTCATTCCGATGCACAAGGATCCATATTGATGATTCGCCTGTTGATCGCCGATGACCACACCATCATGCGCGAAGGACTCAAACAGCTGTTTACCCTGGTGGCCGATGTGCAAGTCGTGGCCGAAGCCGAGAGTGGAACGCAGTTGATCGAACTGTTACGCCAGGTGGAGATCGACCTGCTGCTGCTCGATATGAATATGCCGGGCATCAGCGGCGAAATTCTGATTGCGCGGCTGCATTCCCAGTACCCGAAGCTGCCGATCCTGGTGTTGAGCATGCATAACGAAATCCACATCGCACAACGCGCATTGCGCGCCGGTGCGCTGGGCTATCTCACCAAGGATCGCGACCCCGAGACCCTGCTGGTTGCCATGCGCCGCGTGGTCAGCGGTCAACGCTACCTGGACCCGGCCCTGGCGGAGCAGATCGCCCTGCAAAGCAGTGGCTTGAAGCAACAGACCTACGTTGAAAGCCTGTCCGATCGCGAATTCCAGATTCTGCGCTTGCTGGCGCATGGCATGAGCGTCAACCAGATTGCCGAGCAACTGGTCATCAGCAACAAGACCGTCAGTACCCACAAGACTCGGCTCATGGAGAAGATGGGGTTCAGCTCGACGGCGGACATCGTTCGCTTCGCCATGACCTTGGGGATTTCGTGATCGACCCGCTCGGGTAGGGATTTTCCTACCCGCCTTCCCGTTATCCCTACCCCAGAATCGGGATGGTCTGATGGTTGCGGTGCCATTATTAGGCCAGTATTCCCTTCAAGCACTCGAACTGCCGATCAACCGGCGATGAGAGGCTCTGACTGGGAGACCGACCTTGAGCCAACAGACCACCCCCCCTTCGGCTGCCTTGCCCCTGTTTTCCGTGGCTTTGGCCGGTCTGCTCGGCGGTCTTGCGATTGCCTACAGCAACGGCTTCAGCGCGTTGGCGGCAGGCGCGGGGAGCCTGTTGCTGGCGCTGTGTATCGGTCTGGGTCTCTGGGCCAACAGGCGCTACCAGGCGCAGTGGAACAGCCTGCGGCTCGATCAACCGGCCGTGGCCTCGGCGACACTGGCCGTCGATAACGGCCTGTCAGGCGTATGCCTGGGCGTGCTGCCGATCTGGTCCCGGCAGATAGATGCCGCCCGGTTGATCAGCGAAACATCGATCCTCAAGCTCAGCGAACGCTTTGGCGCGCTGTCGTCGAACATCAGCCACAGCGTGACCAGCCATGGGGGGCAAGACGCTTCCCAACACTTGGTCGACTTGCTGGAAGTTGGCCAGCATGACCTCAACTCCATCGTCCTGGCCCTGCGCGCCGCGCTCTCGAATAAAGAGAGCGAGCTCAAGGAAGTCCTGCAACTCTCCGGCTTCACCGAGCAGCTCCAGCAGATGGCCAAGTTTGTCGGCGACATCGCCAGTCAAACCAACTTGCTGGCCCTTAATGCCGCCATCGAAGCGGCGCGGGCCGGTGAGGCGGGGCGAGGGTTTGCGGTGGTGGCCGACGAGGTGCGCAAGTTGTCGAGCATGTCCGGCGAGACCGGGCGCAAGATCAGCGAAACCGTTGCCACCGTCAACGCGGCCATCGCCCGTACGGTGCAAATGTCCCGCCACCACGCCGAACAAGACACCTTGACCCTCGCCGATTCGGAGCGCGTGGTCTCGCAGGTCATCGAACATTTTCGCGGTACCGCCCAGACCCTCGTGCGCAACAGCCACGACCTGCAACAGCAGAGCGCCAACGTCGCCGACGAGATTGCCCAGGTGTTGGTCGCCCTGCAGTTTCAGGATCGCGTCAGCCAGATGTTGACGCTGATCACCCGCGACCTGGACAAGTTGCAGCAGCAATTGGACGCGCGCCAGGCATCGAGCCAGAGCGGCCACACCCTTGCGCCGCTGACCAGTGAGCGTTGGCTGCAAGAGCTTTCGACGTCTTACACGATGCCCGAGCAACACGTCATTCATGGTGGCAAAACCCACGTGAAGGCCGAGGCCAGCGACATCACCTTTTTCTAGAGGAGTTTTTCCGATGAGCAAAACCATTCTGATCGTCGACGATTCCGCCTCCATCCGTCAGGTGGTGAGCATCACGCTCAAAGGCGCGGGTTACGACGTGATCGAAGGTTGTGATGGCCGCGACGCACTGAGCAAGCTGGACGGCCGCAAAATCCACCTGATTGTCAGTGATGTGAACATGCCCAACATGGATGGCCTGAGTTTCGTCAAGGCCGCCAAGTTGCTGCCGGCCTACAAGTTCACCCCGGTGATCATGCTGACCACCGAAGCCAGTGATGCGATGAAGCAGCAAGGCCAGGCCTCCGGCGCCAAGGCGTGGATGGTCAAGCCCTTTCAGCCTGCACAAATGCTCACCGCCGTCTCCAAGTTGATCCTGCCATAGCGATGACCAGCGACTGCTGGCCAGGAGGTTTCCATGAAAAGCACAGTCCCGATGCTGCGTCGAATCCAGGTCATGGAAGGCCCCCTGACGATCTACACCGCCAGTGAACAAAAAGACGTGTTGTTGTCGTTGTTTCCCCTGGCCCATGAAGTCGAGTTGGACTTGTCCAATGTCGATGAACTGGACAGCGCCGGCTTGCAACTGTTGATCCTCATCAAGCGCGAGTCGCTCATGGAGGGCACACAGTTGCTGTTGAGCAACCCCAGCCCCACCGTGATCGAAGCCATACGGCTCAGCGGCCTTGACGACTACTTCGCCAATGCCTCTTTCCCCCTGTCTGCTGGAGCATGACCGTATGGCCCAGCCCATGAACATGGATGACGTGCTGCAGACCTTCATCGCCGAGAGCCGCGAGCTGCTGCTGCAAATGGAAGATGCGCTGCTGCAGATCGAGCGTTCGCCGCAGGATCTGGACACCATCAACGGCCTGTTTCGCGTGGCCCACACGATCAAAGGCTCGGCCGGCTTGTTCGGCTTGATGCCCATCGTTGAATTCACCCATGTCGCCGAAAGCGTCCTGGATCGGGTACGCAGCCTGGAAGTGCGCGTCGACGAGGCGTTGAGCGCATTGTTCCTCGACGCCCGTGACCATATCGGCCAGTTGATCGACCTGTTGGCCGAGGATGGCCACCTCGATCGCCTGGAAGAACCGTTGCAGGTTCAGGGCCAGCGCCTGGGCGAACGGCTCGGGATGTACCTGGAAGGTTCGCCGCCAACCGCATCGACCCCGCCTCAAGGTACGCCGTCGACGGATGACCAGGAGGGCGTTCCCGGCCACTGGCATTTGTCGCTGCGCTTTGGCCCGGACGTATTGCGCAATGGCATGGACCCCCTGGCGTTCCTGCGTTACCTGGGCACGTTGGGGCGCTTGCTCAATACCGTCACACTCTTCGAGTCGCTGCCGCCGATGGCGTCGATGGACCCGGAAAGCAACTACCTGGGGTTTGAGCTCGCCCTGGAAAGCCAGGCCTCGCGGGAAGTCATCGACGGCGCCTTTGATTTTGTCCGCGACGACGCAATCGTGCAGATCCTCGCCCCGCAAGCCACTGCCCAAGCCTGTCGTGCGCATATCGACGCGTTGCCCGAAGACAATGCGGTATTGCTCGAACTGCTGGTCCGTTGCGGCACATTGACCGAGGCCCAGGCCTTGCTCGTCGCCCACGAGGGGGAGCAAGCCCCGACCGAACTGCGCGGCGAGCTTGATGCATTGCAGGATTCCATCGCGCCGTCGATCAAGGCCGGCAAAGCGGCGGCGAGCAACGAAGGCAATCTGATCCGGGTCGATGCCGCCAAGCTGGATCAACTGATCAATCTGGTCGGTGAGCTGATCATCGCCGGGGCCGGCGCCAACCTGGTGGCGGTGCGCAGCGGGATTGGCGAGATGATCGAGGCCACCAGTCTGTTATCGCGGTTGGTGGAGGAGGTACGCGACTCGGCATTGACCCTGCGCATGGTGCAGATTGGCGCGACATTCACGCGCTTCCAGCGGGTGGTGCGGGATGTCTCCAAAGAGCTGGGCAAGGACATCGTGCTGCGCATCGGCGGGGGCGAGACCGAGCTGGACAAGACCGTCGTCGAACGTATCGGCGACCCGCTGACGCACCTGGTGCGCAATGCCATGGACCATGGCATCGAGGCCGCGTCCATTCGCCTGCAACGCGGCAAGCCCGCCCAGGGCACGGTGCGCCTGAATGCCTATCACGAATCCGGCAGCATCGTGATCGAGGTGTCGGACGACGGCGGCGGCCTGGGCAAAGACAAGATTCTGGCCAAGGCCCGCGAGCGCGGCCTGGTGGGGGACGGCCAGCAACCGGCGGACAAAGACATCCTGAATTTGATCTTCGAACCGGGATTCTCCACCGCCGAGCAGGTCAGCAACCTGTCGGGCCGCGGCGTGGGCATGGACGTGGTGAAGCGCAACATCACGGCTTTGCGCGGCAGTGTAAGTCTCGAGAGCGAAGAAGGGCAGGGCACCACGGTGCGGATTCGTCTGCCGCTGACGCTGGCGATCATCGACGGTTTTCTGATCGGTGTGGGCAAGGCCTCTTATGTCATCCCGCTGAACATGGTCGAGGAGTGCATTGAGCTGGCGCCGGAGCAGGTGGCGGAAACCGGCTACCTGGACCTCAGGGGCGATGTGTTACCGATCTTGCGGCTACGGGACATGTTTGAGGTGCAAGAACCTGGAGGTAACCGCGAAAACGTGGTCGTCGTGCAATACGCCGGCATGCGTGCCGGCCTGGTGGTCGATCGCTTGCAGGGGGAGTTTCAAACCGTGATCAAACCCTTGGGCAAAGTGTTTGGTGACGCCCATGGGTTGGGCGGGTTCACCATTCTTGGCAGCGGAGCTGTCGCCCTGATTCTGGATATACCCAATCTGTTAGGACACGTTGCCAAGGACGCCACTCACCGTTCGATCCCAAATCTTTCATCGACTCAATGAAGCGTCATCAGGAGTTCCTCGCCATGACCGTTATCAGAAACATCATGCTGTTGGTTTTTACGGCAATGCTGGGTGTCGCCGTGTTGGGTGGCACCAGCCTTTACCTGGCCGGTGAAATCAATACGAGCGCCAGCTATGCCAACGTCAATACAGTGCCCAGCTTGCTGGACATCGACCGCGCCGCAGCGGCTATCACCAGCCTTCATGCGTTGAAATGGCAACGTCTGAACGCGAGCGAAAAAAATGCTCTGCCGAACTACGAACAAAGCGTGGCGCAGCAGTTAGGCGAGATGAGCAAAGCCTTGGATCACTATCAGGCCGCACTGGTCTCCGACGATCATGACGCGACGCTGTTGAAGCAACTGCAGGGCAACTTGGGCGAGTTTGCCGCGTTGCAGGCACAGTTCGACAAGTTGATCGGCAGCGGTGATCAAGCCTCCGCCCGCACCCTGATCGAGACCAGCCAGCCCTTGCAGAACGCGGCGCTGAAGGCCATCGACGACCTGCGCGAATACAACCTGGAACTGGGGCGCAAGGGCCAGGTGCTCGCCACCGCCACCGAGAAAAATGCGCGCAGCATCATCCTGTTGGTCAGCGGCCTGACGCTGCTGGCAACCGTGCTGATCGGCACATTGCTGGGGCGCAGCCTGATGCGTCAATTGGGCGCCGAGCCGTCGGTGGTTCGAGACTTCGCTGCGCGGTTGTCCGCCGGCGAGCTGAATGCCAAGGTGACGCTCAAGCAGGGTGACACCACCAGCCTGATGGCGAGCATGCAGCAGTTGGGCGCGTGCCTGCATGAATTGATCGTGGAGATGGACCATATGTCCAGTGACCATGACAAGGGCGAGATCGACGCACAGATCGACACGGGCCGCTTCCATGGCAGTTACCGCTCCATGGCCCAGGGCATCAACGAGATGGTCAACGGCCACATTGCGGTCAAGAAAAAAGCCATGGCGTGCATCCGCTCTTTCGGCGAAGGCGATCTGTCGGCGCCCCTGGAGCAGTTCCCCGGCAAAAAAGCCTTTATCAACGAAAACATCGAGCAACTGCGGGCCAACATCCTGGCCCTGGTCGAGGACACGCGTCAGATCAGCGACAGCGCACTGATTGGCAAGCTCGATACCCGGCCTGACGCCACTCGGCATCAGGGCGACTTCCGCCGCATCATCCTGGGGATCAACGGTTCGCTGGATGCGATCATCGTGCCGATCACCGAAGCCATGGAAGTGTTGTCGGCGATCTCCAACGGCGACCTGACCCGGACCATCGGCGGCGACTACCAGGGCAAGTTCCTGGAGCTGAAGAACTCGGTCAATGGCACCGTGGAAAAACTCTCGGAAATCATCGGTGAAGTGCGCGGTTCGGCCGATTCGCTGTCCAGCGCCTCCGAAGAAATCTCCGCCACCGCCCAAAGCATGGCGCAGTCGGCCTCCGAACAAGCCGCGTCGGTAGAACAGACGTCGGCATCGATGGAACAAATGTCGGCGTCGATTTCCCAGAACACCGAAAACGCCAAGGTGACCGATGGCATGGCCGGCAAAGCCAACAAGGAAGCGTCCGAAGGCGGTCGCGCGGTGAAAGACACCGTGGCGGCGATGAAGACCATCGCCGAAAAAATCGGCATCGTCGATTCCATCGCCTACCAGACCAACCTGTTGGCGCTCAATGCGGCCATCGAAGCGGCGCGTGCCGGCGAGCACGGCAAAGGGTTCGCGGTCGTGGCGGCAGAAGTGCGCAAATTGGCCGAGCGCAGCCAGATTGCCGCGCAGGAAATCAGTGAAGTGGCCAAGAACAGCGTGGCCCTGGCCGAACGGGCGGGCAACCTGCTCGACGAGATTGTGCCGTCGATCGCCAAGACCTCGGATCTGGTCCAGGAAATCGCCGCCGCTTCGGAAGAACAGTCCATCGGGTCCGAGCAAATCAACAGCGCAATGTCGCAGATGAGCCAGTTGACTCAGCAAAACGCATCGGCCTCCGAGGAGCTGGCGGCAACGGCCGAGGAAATGAGTGGCCAGGCCGAGCAGTTGCAGGAGCTCATGGGCTTTTTCACCGTACAAAGCAAACGTGCCGGGCGGGCTATGGCGATGCCCAGCCACAGTCGTTCGGCGTCCCTGCCGGATGCCGAAAGCCGCTCGGCGGATGGCGGTTTCGTCCGCTTCGGGAGTTGACCCATGAGTGCCTCAGCCGTTATGCCGGGCACGTTTGAGCCACCCGTCGATGAGCCCCTGCAATACCTGACCTTCCTGGCGGATCAGGAGATGTATGCGGTCAACACCCTGAGTGTTCGCGAAATCATCGAATACAGCCAGGTGACCAGCGTGCCGATGATGCCGGCGTTCCTGCGGGGGGTGATCAACCTTCGTGGTTCGGTGGTGCCGGTCGTGGACCTCAAGGCCCGGTTCGGCAAGGGGGTGACGCAATTGGGCGCCCGTACGTGCATCGTCATTCTGGAGGCGGCGAAGGAGGGCGAGTCCCAGGTGCTGGGGGTGGTGGTGGACTCGGTCAGCGAAGTGATCGAGATCCTCGACAGCGATATCAAGCCCGCCCCGGCCTTCGGCAATCATATTCGCACCGACTTCATCCGGGGGATGACCAAGGTGCGCGGGGAGTTTGTCACGCTGCTGCAAATCGAGCATGTCTTGTGTGTCGATGAGATGGCCGGCTTGATGAAAGCGTGACGCGAATGGTCGCGCCTCCTGGCGCGACCGCAAGGTAATTGATCCGAGGTGAATCATGGCGCTATCTACTGAAAGTCCAGGCAAGGCCACTGCCGCCAGTCCGAGCCAGTACCTCACCTTCGAGCTGGGGGATGAGATGTTCGCCGTCGGCACGCTCAATGTGCGAGAGATCATCGAGTACGGGCCGATCACCAGCGTGCCGTTGTTGCCCCCCAGCATCCGCGGTGTGATCAACCTGCGCGGTGCTGCGGTTCCGGTGCTGGACCTGGGCGTGCGCTTTCGCGGCGAGCGCACGGTGCAGACGCCCAAGACGTGCTTTGTGATCCTCGAAGTCGAGACCGATTGCGTGCGCAAGCCCGTGGGCATCATTGTGGATGCGGTCAGCGAGGTGCTTGAAATCGCCGATCAGGCTATCGAACCTTCGCTGGATTTCGGCACTGATGTCAGGGCCGACTTTCTATTGGGCATCGGCAAATTGGACAGCGGGTTCGTGCTGTTGCTGGATATCGGTCGCGTGTTGTCCCTGGAACAGGTTGATGTGCTGGCAAACCTCGAGTCCCTGGTGCCTTCAACCGCCTGATGCTTTTTTGGGAATGTATTTATGAACGTGATTCTCTCCGACGCCGAATTCCAGCAGTTTCGCAGCCTCATTCATCAGATCGCGGGCATCAGCCTGTCCGATGCCAAGAAACAGTTGGTGAGCGCCCGTCTCGCCAAGCGACTGCAAGTGTTCAAGCTCAATACCTACGGGGCTTACTACAAGGTGTTGATGAATGACGCGACGGAATTACAGGTGGCGGTCGATATGTTGACCACCAACGAAACCTATTTTTTCCGCGAACCCAAGCATTTTGATTTCCTGCGCGATGTCGCACTGCCCGAACTGCGCGGCAGCGGGACTTTGCGTGTCTGGAGCGGTGCCTGCTCGACCGGCGAAGAGCCGTATACCCTGGCAATGGTCCTGGCGGACAACCTCGCCGGCCGGCCCTGGGAGATCGTGGCGTCGGACATCAGCAGCCGGGTGTTGGACAAGGCCCGCCAGGGGCGCTACCCGCTGGAGGCGACGCGCGGGATCCCCGAAGCACTGCTGAACAAGTATTGCCTCAAGGGCATCGGCACCAACCACGGGTGCTTCATGGTCGAGCCGGCACTGGCATCGCGGATCGATTTCCAGGCCATCAACCTGAACAATCCACTGCCAAAGCTGGGCATGTTCGATGTGATTTTCCTGCGCAACGTGATGATCTATTTCGACAGCGACACCAAAGTGCAAGTCGTCAAGCGCCTGGTCAGCCACCTCAAGCCCGGCGGTTATTTCCTGGTCAGTCATTCGGAAAGCCTCAATGGCGTGACTGATGAGCTGCGACTGGTCAAGCCTTCCATCTACCGGAGGCCACATGCCTGAAATCCGACGCCCCCGCGAGGTTTTCCTGAATCCCGGCGAATGGTTTTTCGGCTCGGGTTCGATCCGGCTGCGTACGGTGCTGGGCTCGTGCGTTGCCCTGGTGTTCTGGCACCCCCAGCGTTTGTTGGGGGGCATGTGTCACTACCTGCTACCCAAGCGTGCGGTGGCGAACTCGCGGGTTCTGGACGGTCGTTATGGCGATGAGGCGCTCCAGTTGTTGATCGGCCAGATGCGCGCGGCCAAGGCGCAGCCGACGGAGTTCAGGGTCAGTGTGTATGGCGGTGGGAACATGTTTCCCGGGCTGGTGCGCCCGGACAATCACTACGTCGGGCAACGCAATGTCGAGCAAGCCAGGCGACTGCTCGACCTGCATCATTTGCCGTGTCACAACCTCCATGTGGAAGGCGTGGGGTATCGAACCGTGGTGTTCGATCTGGCCAATGGCAACATCGAACTCAATTACCTGGCCCTGCAGCGACCCCTCGGCAGCCCTCACGGAGAGCGTGCGACATGAGCCCCATCAAAGTTCTGATCATTGACGACTCCGCAGTGGTCCGCCAAGTGCTGACGGCGACCCTGGGACAAGACCCGGCCATTGAAGTGATCGGCGCGGCGGCGGACCCGGTGTTCGCCATGGACAAAATGAACAAGCAATGGCCGGATGTGATTGTGCTGGACGTCGAGATGCCGCGAATGGATGGCATCACGTTCCTCAAGAAACTGATGGCCGAACACCCCACGCCGGTGGTCATTTGCTCCACATTGACCGAGAAGGGCGCGGCCACCACCATGCAAGCCCTGGCGGCCGGTGCCGTCAGCATCGTGACCAAGCCACAGCTGAACCTGCGCCAGTTCCTGACCGACAGTTCCGAAGAACTGGCGGGGGCCGTCAAGGCCGCCGCCAAGGCCAATATGAAACGGATGGTGCCATCCACCGCCCGCCCGCAAGACTGAATGCCGATGTGATTCTGCCTGCCGGCACTCAGGCGATGGCGCGCACCACCGAGAGCATTGTCGCCATTGGCACCTCCACCGGCGGCACCCAAGCGCTGGAGCTGGTGTTGACCGCCTTGCCGCGGGTCTGTCCGGGCATCGTGATCGTGCAGCACATGCCCGAACACTTCACCGCGGCATTTGCCGAGCGCCTCAATCGGCTGTGCGAGATTGAGGTCAGAGAAGCCAAAAACGGCGACCGCGTGATACCCGGTTGCGCCTTGATCGCCCCCGGAGGCCGGCACATGTTGCTCAAGCGCAACGGCGCCCAATACCAGGTTGAAATCGTCGACGGCCCGCCTGTCAGCCGACACCGGCCTTCGGTTGATGTGCTGTTTCGCTCCGTCGCCCGCAGTGCCGGTGGCAACGCCTTGGGCATCATCATGACGGGCATGGGCGACGACGGCGCCCGTGGCCTGAAGGAAATGCACGACAACGGCGCCCGCACCCTTGGCCAGGATGAAGAGTCCTGCGTGGTGTATGGCATGCCCAAGGAGGCGTTCAAGCTGGGGGCGGTGGAGCGTGAGTTGCCGCTTGAACATATTTCAGCGGCGATTCTGAACGCCATGCATCAGCGGCGTTGATGGTGCGCAGGGCTGAATAGTTAAACGCGCCGAGGCTTTTGAATTCAGGGTTTCTAGACGGCCTTGGCAGGGTTTATCAGCGGCTATCCGGCTCGGTGAAGCACCGGATAGCCCAGGCAGTCTCCGTGACGGATCGGCCGCCAATCCTGCCCCTCTCAGGCAGTGTCTTTATTGCTTGGCAATTTCCTGGTTACGCAAAATGAATCGCTGCAACTTGCCACTGGGGGTCTTGGGTAATTGTTCGACGAACTCCACTTCCCGGGGGTAGGCATGCGCGGCCAGGCGCTGGTGCACATGCAGGCGCAGTGTTTCGGCCAACTCGACGCTGGGCAGGTACTGGCTGTTGAGCACCACAAAGGCTTTGATCAGCTCGGTGCGTTGCGGGTCGGGCTTGCCGATCACCGCCGCTTCGACCACCGCCGGGTGTTCGATCAGGGCGCTTTCGACATCGAAAGGCCCGACGCGATAGCCGGACGTGGTGATCACGTCATCATTGCGGCCGACGAAACTGATACTGCCGTCGTCATTGAGCTCCACCGTATCGCCGCTCAAATAGTAGCGCCCCACAAACGCCTGGGTACGCATGCCAAGGTAGCCGTCGAACCAGCACAGCGGCGAGCGCTCGCGATCAACCGCCAGCACGCCCGGCTGACCCGACGGCAACTCCCGATGCGCCTCATCCAGCACCACGATCCGGTAGCCGGGAACCGCATAACCCGCCGAGCCCTCACGTACCGGGTGATGCAGTTGGTGGTGATTGCACAACACCATGCCGATTTCTGTCTGGCCGTAATGATCGTGAATGACCACGTCGAGGTGTTCGGCAAACCAGCGGATGACTTGCGGGTTGAGCGGCTCTCCGGCACTGCTGACGACACGCAGGCGGCCGCGGACGGCGTCGGCGAAGGTGGCGCCCTCGGCGATCAGCAAGCGATAAGCCGTCGGCGAGCCTGCGCCGCACCGATCCCGGTCACGAGGGGCAGACGCGCCGGATTCGAGCCAAGTACGTGGTCGGTTGCGATGGTGCCCGCAGTGTGGTGCGGGGCGCGATCGGGCAACACCTGCGCGGAGATGCGGCCAACCATGCCTGGGGCGTGATGGACGTATTGGCGGTCACCGATTTTCCCGATATTCGTCTCAAAGCCGCTGTTCAGTCCGCGACGGGTGGCAATCTTCTGATCATTCCTCGCGAAGGCGGGCATCTCGTGCGCTTCTATGTCGATCTTGGCGTTGTCGATGAGGGCAATCGTCAATCCATTCGACAGACCGGTATCGAGCAGATGGTCTCGATCGCACGGAGCATTCTTCATCCTTACACGCTGGAGGTGAAGGAAGTCGCTTGGTCCTCGGTCTACGAAGTAGGGCAACGTCTGACCGATCGCTTTGATGACTCCCTGGATCAGCAGGGTGATGAGCGTGAACCCAGGGTTTTCATTGCCGGTGACGCTTGCCATACGCACAGTGCCAAGGCTGGCCAGGGCATGAACGTGTCTATGCAAGACGCGTACAACCTCGGTTGGAAGATTGCGGCAGTACTCGAGGGGCGCAGTGAGGCCTCGCTACTGGCGACCTACACGCAAGAGCGTCAGCCAGTCGCTCAGGAGCTGATCAACTTCGACAAGCACTGGGCGGCGCTGATGGGTGGCCGGCCAAAGGACCCTCATAACCCCGACTCCAGCGGAATCGATCCCGCCCAAGTGCAAGCCTATTTTGTGCGCGCCGGGCGTTATACGGCCGGTGTGGCAACACGCTACACGCCGGGATTGCTGACGGGGGAGGGGCACTGGCAGCATCTGGCTGAGGGCTTGCTCGTTGGAACCCGCTTCCACTCGGCACCTGTCATTCGTCTGGCAGACGCCAAACCTGTTCATTTGGGACACACGGCCTGTGCGGATGGTCGTTGGACGCTCTATGCCTTTTCTGACAGGGAGCAGACAGCGCTACGCGGTCTATGCAATCTCTTGAGCGAAGCCGCGTCCCCCTTGTTGCGCCGAATCGCCGCCCTAAGCCCTGAGATAGACGGCATTCTCGATGTACGGGCGATTTTCCAGCAGCCTCACCGTACATTGCGTCTGGAAGATCTGCCTGCGTTTCTGCTGCCACGAAAAGGACGATACGGGTTGATTGACTATGAGAAGGTCTTCACCCCAGACAGCACTGTGGATGTATTTGCGTTACGCGGCATTGATCGTGAGCGTGGCGCCATGGTGCTCGTGCGACCGGATCAGTTCATCGCCCATGTGTTGCCCTTGGACGGATATGAGGCGTTGGAGGCGTTCTTGCGTCCGATCTTCAGTGGTGAGTGAAGGGGGGCTTCCATTTCCCCAAGGCTGGACACTTGCGACAGCCGTTTTAAACACTATCGGTAGGCGACCGGCAAACACGCTTACCGAGCGCCCGATTTAAGGGCGATGGTGTTCTGTCTCAAAGAGGTACCGACGCAGCGTACCCGTGAGGTTGATCAACTGCCGCCCCATCAGCGGGCGCACGCCTGTCCGACGGCGGAGTTGATCTAGTCTGCGACGGTACCATCGTCCCTGGTTCTGCTAGAAACGCCACGCTTCAGCCCGAACCAACTGGCAGAACGGCCCGTCAAGCGTTGCATTGTGATGAGCCACGATGTCTTTGGCTTTCATCAGTGGCGTGTCTGAGCAGGTATGACCGTCGGCGATGAGTACCGCATCGAAGCCAAGATCCCGAGCAGCACGGCAGGTGCTGTCGACGCAGTATTGAGTTTTCATGCCCGTGATGACCACGCCGGTAGCCTCGCGAGCGCGCAAATTCTCCGCCAGGTCGGTCATTTCAAAAGCGTTGGGCCGCCGCTTTTCAAATACCACCTCGCCACCCAGCAGCTTGAGCTCTTGCGCAATCTTCGTCAGCGGGCTGTCTGGTTCGATTGGGGAACCAGCGGGCCCGATGTGACGCGCAAGAAAAATCGGAGCGCCAGCGCTGCGTGCCTTTTCCATCAGGGTATTCACTGTTTCCAACAACGCTTCACAGCGCCATGGTTTTTCCGGGCCGTGAACAAGCCCGACTTGGATATCGAGTATCAACAGGGCGTACATGGGGGCATCTCCTTGCGTTTGAGTCAGCGACACAAGGGCATGAAAAAGGCCCTGTCCATCGCTGGCGGGCCTTTGAAGTTCGTCTGCTATTGGCTCACGACACCTCGCACGCTCCGCTTTCAGCGGTCGTGGTGGTGGTCGTCGAGGTGAGGAAATAATTAGTCATAAATCGACACTAGCAATATCGCCGCGCGCTGACAAGCCTGGCTCTTGGAGTGAGTGCTTTTGGCGGACCCGATAGTGTGAGTCTACGAACATCAGGTCTGGTTTGACTCAGGCAGGCTGAGTAAGCCGGTATCACTACGTTTATTTGTTGTCGTGACGCCCCCCAAAAAAAGGAAAACCCGCGTGCCGTTTTGGCACCGTGCTACCATCGGCGCCACGACTCGTTACAACATTAATGTTGCAATGAAACCCCATAATTTGCCTTTCGCTGACTCATGACCTCCCCATTTGACTCGCAATCCGACTTACCCGTGATCCTGGTAGTGGACGATGAGCTACGTTCGCGCGAATCGTTGCGCCGGGTACTCGATCAGGAATTCCAGGTCCTGCTGGCCGAGTCTGCCGCGCAAGCCCGTGAACTCCTTGAACAGCATGGGGTGGCGGTGATCCTCTGCGACCAGCGCATGCCCCATGTCAGCGGTATCGAGTTTCTCAAGGAAGTGCGCGAGCGCTGGCCGGATGTGGTGCGCATCGTGCTGTCGGGCTACACCGATTCGGAAGACATCATCGCGGGCGTCAATCAGGCCGGTATCTATCAGTACCTGCTCAAACCCTGGCTTCCGGAAAACCTGCTCAACACCGTGCGCAACGCGGTCGAAAGCCAATCGCTGCAAAACCATATGCAGCGACTGGACCTGGAACTGCGCGCCGGCACGCCCGCGCTGCGCCGCCGCAGCCGCGAAACCTTGGAGCGGGTACGCGATACCTTCGATTTCTCGCGCATCGTGCGCAGTCCCGGCGGTCCGCTGGATGCCGTCTGTGAGTTGGCCGCGCGGGTCGCTCGCTATGATTTGTCGGTGCTGCTGTTGGGCGAATCGGGCACCGGCAAAGAGTTGCTGGCCCGTGCCATTCATTACGCCAGCCCACGCGCGGGCAATGCCTTCGTCATGGAGAACTGCGCGGCGTTGCCCGATACCTTACTGGAGTCCGAGTTGTTCGGGCACAAGCGCGGCGCCTTCACCGGTGCGCATCAGGATCACATCGGGCTGTTCCAGCGTGCCAATGGCGGCACCTTGCTGCTCGACGAAATCGGCGACACCTCGCCGGCCTTTCAGGTCAAGTTGTTGCGCGTCTTGCAAGAAGGCGAGTTGCGCCCGGTCGGGGCCTCGAACACGGTACGCGTGGATGTGCGGGTGATCGCGGCGACCCATCGCGATCTGGAGCAGGATGTGGCCACCGGACGTTTCCGCAGCGACCTGTATTACCGCTTATCTACGGTCAGCCTGGGCCTGCCGCCGTTGCGCGAGCGTACCGCCGACCTGATGCCCATCGCCAAAAAGCTGCTGGACGATGCCCGCCTGGAACTGGACCTGCCGGGTCTGCACTTCGCCGACGATGCCCTGGCGAGCCTGATCGGTTATCCATGGCCTGGCAATATTCGCGAGTTGCGCAACGAAATCTACCGTGCCGCCGCGTTGTCGGAAGGCGCGCAAATCGGTGCGCATTCGTTTTCCTGGCGCGTCATGCAAGGCCAGAGCCGCAACACCAACGACGTACGGCTTTCACCACCCACCGGCACACTGCAAGAACAACTGGACGCGATCGAAGCGACCATACTCAAGGAATCGCTGCTGCGTCACCGCTGGAACAAAACCCATGCAGCCCGTGAACTGGGCTTGTCGCGCGTGGGCCTGCGCCAGAAATTGCGCCGTCTTGGCCTGGAGGAAGCCCGATGAACACCCCATTCAGAGTGCTGTGGTTGCAGTCGGGCGGTTGCGGCGGTTGCAACATGTCCTTGCTGTGCGCTGACACCCAGGATTTTTCCGCGATGTGGCGCAATGCGGGCATCGAGTTGCTCTGGCATCCGTCGCTGTCCCTTGAAAGTGGCGATCAGGTGCTGGATATCCTGCAGGACTGCCTGCACGGTCGCACCCGGCTCGATGCCTTGTGCATCGAAGGCTCATTGCTGCGCGGCCCGCACGGCACCGGACGCTTTCATATGCTGGCGGGTACCGATGCGCCGATGATCGACTGGGTTCGCAAACTCGCGGCGGTGGCCCAATACACCTTGGGTATCGGCACCTGCGCGGCCTACGGAGGCATCACCGCCGCGGGCAGCAACCCGACCGACGCCTGCGGCCTGCAATTTGACGGTGAACATCGCGGCGGCCTGCTGGGCGCCGATTATCGGTCGTTGCGCGGCTTGCCGGTGATCAACGTCGCCGGGTGCCCCACACACCCTGGCTGGGTGACCGACACCTTGATGGCGCTGGCCGCCGGGCTGTTCGCCGAGGCCGATCTGGACATCATCGGGCGTCCGCGTTTCTACGCCGACCAGTTGGTGCACCAGGGCTGCACACGTAACGAGTTTTATGAATACAAAGCCAGTGCGGAAAAACCTTCGGACCTGGGCTGCATGATGGAAAACCTCGGCTGCAAAGGCACCCAGGCCCACGGCGACTGCAATACCCGCCTGTGGAACGGTGAGGGCTCTTGCACCCGTGGCGGGTTTGCCTGCATCAACTGCACCGCACCGGGCTTCGAAGAACCGGGGCACGCCTTTCAGCGCACGCCGAAACTGGCGGGCATTCCCATCGGCCTGCCCATCGACATGCCCAAGGCCTGGTTCGTCGCGCTGTCGGCGCTGTCCAAATCCGCCACCCCCAAGCGCGTCAAGCAGAATGCGACGTCCGATCACGCGGTGATCGCGCCGTCGGTGCGCACCCCACGCCGTTAGGAGTTTGCATGTCACGTTTGGTGGTCGGCCCGTTCAATCGGGTTGAAGGCGATCTGGAAGTTCAACTGGACGTGGAGGACGGCCACGTGCGTACGGCACGGGTCAACGCCACCATGTACCGTGGTTTCGAGCAAATCCTGCTGCAACACGCACCGCTCGATGCCCTGACCTACGCGCCACGCATCTGCGGAATCTGCTCGGTGTCGCAATCGATCGCCGCCGCCCGCGCCTTGGCCGGGCTGGCCGGCGTACAGCCGCCGGACAACGGTCTGCTGGCAATCAATCTGATGGCCGCCACCGAGAACCTCGCCGATCACCTGAGCCATTTCTACCTGTTTTTCATGCCGGACTTCGTGCGCCCGGTGTACGCCGACCGGCCTTGGTACCCGGCGGCGGTGGCGCGGTTTACCCCGCTTCAGGGCTGTCAGCAGCGCCTGGCCATTTCCGCGCGCAAACGCTGGCTGGACCTGATCGGCACGCTGGGCGGCAAGTGGCCGCACACCGGTTCGATCCAGCCGGGCGGCTCGACCCGCGCCATCGATGCCGCCGAGCGCTTGCGCCTGCTGACCCGCGTGCGCGAGTTCCGGCAGTTTCTGGAAAGCGAACTGTTCGCCGCGCCGCTGGAGCGCATCAACGGTTTGAGCAGCGAAAGCGCGCTTTGGGCATGGCACGCCGAAGCGCCGGGGCAGGGCGATTTCCGCCAGTTTCTGCACATCGCCCTGGACACCGGGCTTGAGCATCTGGGGGCGGGGCCGGGGCTTTATCTGTCCTACGGGGCGTATCCGCGGGCCGATGGTTCGATGGTGTTCCCGCGCGGTCTGTGGAATGGCGTCACCCAGGCTGAGCAAGCGCTGGATCTGCGCGACATCCGTGAAGACAGCGCCCATGCCTGGCTCGATGACGTGGGCGGCCCGCGCCACCCGGCCGAGGGGCAAACCCAGCCATTGCTGGAAAAACCCGACGCGTATACCTGGAACAAGGCCCCACGCCTGGCCGGTGCGGTGCTGGAAACCGGCGCGATTGCGCGTCAGTTGATTAGCGGCCAACCGCTGCTGCGCGATGCGGTGGCACGCTGTTCAGCCACGGTTTATACCCGCCTGCTCGCGCGTTTGCTGGAACTGGCGCAGGTGGTGCCGCTGATGGAAAGCTGGTTGATCGCTCTGCGCCCCGGCGAACCGTACTACCGCGCCGCGGCATTGCCCGACAGCGGTCGCGCGGTCGGCCTGACCGAAGCGGCCCGTGGCGCGCTGGGGCATTGGCTGGAGGTGGAGCAGGGGAAAATCTCCCGCTACCAGATCATCGCCCCGACCACCTGGAACTTCTCGCCACGGGATGCCCAGGGTCAGCCCGGCGCACTGGAACAAGCCTTGCAAGGTGCTCCAGTGCTCCCCGGTGAAAAAAGCCCGGTCGCGGTGCAACATATCGTTCGCTCTTTTGACCCGTGCATGGTTTGCACGGTGCATTGAAAAGGAAAGCCCATGGAACGCCTGACCATTTCCCTGGACCGTGGCCTCGCTGAGGAACTGGACGCGTTGATTCGCGACCAGGGTTACCACAACCGTTCCGAGGCCATGCGTGACATTTTGCGCCGGCATATCGAACAGGCGCGCCTGGAACAAGGCCAGGCGCCGCATTGCGTGGCCAACCTGAGCTTCGTCTACGATCACCACTCGCGCACCCTGACCGAACGGGTGATGGCGCTGCAACACGCCCATCATCACCTGACCATCGCCAGCCAGCATGCGCACCTGGATCACGACAACTGCCTGGAAAGCCTGATGCTCAAGGGGCCGTCCGATCAAGTGCGCGAGTTCGCCAATCGCCTGTGCGCTGAGCGCGGCGTGCGCCATGGCTGGCTGAACCTGATCCCGGTGGAGCAGGGCGCAAGCCACGAGCCGGCCCACAGTCACCTGCATCTGCACCCTAAAAGCTGACGACCATGGCCCGTAAACCGCCACCCGGCGCCCTCGACGAAGACGCCTGGATTGAAGTCATCGCCAGGATGGACGAGGTCTATTCCAAGCTGGTGCAAGACGAAATCGCCCTGGAAGAGAAGAACGTCGAGCTGGAACAGTCGCAACAGTTCATCGCCGGGCTGTTGTCGTCGATGTCCGACGTGTTGCTGGCCTGCGACCCCGAAGGGCGCATTGAAGAGAGCAACAGCGCGCTGCGCACGCTGGTCGGCCGTGATGAGCCGTCATTGTCCGGCAGCCCGGCCTATGCCTTGTTGGCCGATCCACACAGTGAAAGTCAATTGCGCCAGGTTCTCGCCAGTCTGCGCCATCCCAACGCCAGCGCCTCACTGGAGGTCAACTTCAAGGATGCCAGCGGCGCGCCGGTACCCGTGGACGTCAGTTGCACCGTGCGCAGCGCCGGCAATGGACGCTTTATCGGGCATGTGCTGGTAGGGCGACCGTTGGGCGAACTCCAGCACGCGTATCGCCAACTGCACGAAGCCCACGAAGCGCTCAAGCGCACGCAACAACAACTGTTGCACGCGGAAAAAATGGCTTCGCTGGGGCGCCTGGTGGCGGGTGTCGCCCACGAACTGAACAACCCCATCAGCTTCGTGCTGGCCAACGCCCATGTGCTCGACAGCTATGGCAAACGCTTGCAGCAGTACCTGCAAGCGGTCCACGACGGCGAGCCGCAAACCCATCTTCACGCCTTGCGCCAACAGCTGCGCATTGATCCGCTGCTCAGCGATTTGCCGTCGTTGATCGAGGGCAGCATGGAGGGCGCGCAACGCACCGCCGACATCGTCAGCGCCCTGAAGCGCTTCTCGGCGGTGGACCGTGAAGCACTGGGCGAGGTCGATCTCAATGACGTCATCGAGCGCGCCATCCACTGGGTCTGCCGTGGCGTCGCGCCGGATCTGCAGGTGCATTGGCAGGCCGTTGACACGCCGCCGGTGCGCGGTAATGCCGGGCAACTGCTGCAAGTGCTGATGAACCTGATGCAGAACGCCTACGATGCCGCGCAAACCGCCAACCAGACCGCGCCGACCGTGTGGATCGAGGTGACCCAGGCGCCGGGATGGGTCACGTTGCGCTTACGCGACAATGGCGCGGGCATCGCCGAGAAACATCTGGGCCAAGTGTTCGACCCGTTCTTCAGCACCAAGCCCGTGGGCAAAGGCACGGGCCTGGGGCTGTCGATCAGCTACGGCATCATCGAACGCTGTGGCGGTCGGATGACGGCCGCCAATCACCCGCAAGGCGGTGCGCAATTCACCGTGACGCTGCCCGAAGCCGTGCTCGCCTGAGACGATAATCCAGCGCTGTGGCTGGAAGCTCACTGTCCATTTATCCGCGTGGATGGACAATCACTGTCCAGTCGCGATGTTCTGCGAGCGCTAGACCGTCGCCCGGCCACAGCTGAATCGCCCTCGGCAGGCAAACTGGCACAGGGTTTGTATGAGGTTTTTCAGATTCTTCATACCTGAACCCATCTTTCTGGAGTTCGCATGCCCTTGCATCCTGTTTCACCGACTGTTGCGCCGTTGACGTTCAAGCATCGCGTTCTGGCGATTTTCGCCGGCCTGGTCGCCGCCAACCTGCTGGCCTGGGCCTGGGCGTTCACGGCCTTCCATGACTATCCGCTGCTGCTCGGCACCGCCTTTCTGGCCTACAGCTTCGGCCTGCGCCATGCGGTGGATGCCGATCACATCGCCGCGATCGACAACGCCACCCGCAAGCTGATCCAGGAAGGCCGGCAAACCGCGAGTGTCGGGCTGTTCTTCTCGCTCGGGCACAGCACCGTGGTGATCCTGGCTTCGCTCGGTATCGCCCTGACGGCCACGGCATTCAAAAGCGAAATCGAAGCCTTTCATGGCATCGGCGGGCTGATCGGCACCTCGGTGTCAGCCGCGTTCCTGTTGCTGGTGGCGCTGATCAACTTGCTGATCCTGCGCTCGGTGTATCAAGCGTTTGGACGCGTGCGGCGCGGCGAACGGATCGGCGAGCAAGAAATGAACGCGATCCTCACCGGCGGCGGTCCGATTGCTCGTCTATTGCGCCCGCTGTTTCGGCTGATCAGTCGGCCCTGGCACCTGTATCCGCTGGGCCTGCTGTTCGGCCTGGGGTTCGATACCGCCACGGAAATCGGCCTGCTGGGGATTGCGGCGGTGCAAGCCTCGCAGAGCCTGCCGATCTGGTCGATTCTGGTGTTCCCGGCGCTCTTCACCGCCGGCATGGCGCTGGTCGACACCGCCGACAGCGTGATGATGACCGGGGCTTACCACTGGGCACTGGTCAACCCGGCGCGCAAGCTCTATTACAACCTGACCATCACGTCCATGTCGGTAGTGGTGGCATTGCTGGTGGGCGGGGTGGAAGTGCTCGGGCTGGTCGCGGCGCGGTGGGACCTGCACGGCGGCGTGTGGGATTACATCAGCGCACTGACCGACAACTTCGGCATGATCGGCTACCTGATCGTCGGGATATTCATCCTGACCTGGGCCGTTTCTGTGCTGTTCTACCGCTTCAAGGGCTACGACCGCCTGGACGTGGCACGTGCCTGAGCCATCTCTTCCTTTCTGCGCCTGGCGAGGTTCTCTCGCCAGCGACTTGCCTGGCCGGACACAAGATTTCCAGCCTGCATAAATAGTGGAAACAAACATTCCATTTCAGCTTTGTTACAAGGCGCTTCGGCATGCACGGCTAAATAATAAAATTCCTTTAAAAACAAATAGATAAATTACTTGGCAACGCATTTATCCGCGCCGCGGCGAAATGGCACAGGTCTTGTACTTACCAGATAACTGAACGTCATGGGTTATCCGCATGTTTCCAGCCGCCGTCGCAATCATGACCAGGCGGCAGCTTCAACACCCCATAGAACTGATGGCCTTTGTAGCCGACGGCATGGCGCCTGACTTACCCGGTCAGGCACAGATTTCCAACACACCGAGTGCAGCCCCCGTTGAACCACCTTCTCGGGGAGGAGAAATAAAGTAATGGAAACGTTTTACGAGGTGATGCGCAGACAAGGCATCTCGCGCCGCAGCTTTCTCAAATTTTGTTCCTTGACCGCAACCTCGCTGGGCCTGGGCCCGGCCTTCATGCCCAAAATTGCCTGGGCCATGGAGAACAAGCCGCGTACGCCAGTCCTCTGGCTGCACGGCCTGGAATGCACCTGTTGCTCGGAGTCATTCATCCGCTCCGCGCATCCGCTGGCCAAGGACGTGGTGCTGTCGATGATCTCCCTGGATTACGACGACACCTTGATGGCTGCTGCCGGGCACCAGGCCGAGGCGATCCTTGATGAGGTCATGACCAAGTACAAGGGCAACTACATCCTGGCCGTCGAAGGTAACCCGCCGCTGAACCAGGACGGCATGAGCTGCATCATTGGCGGCAAGCCCTTCGTCGAGCAGTTGAAGCGTGTTTCACGCGATGCCAAGGCGATCATTTCCTGGGGCTCCTGCGCCAGTTGGGGCTGCGTACAAGCGGCCAAGCCCAACCCGACCCAGGCCGTGCCGATTCACAAGGTCATCACCGACAAGCCGATCATCAAAGTGCCGGGCTGCCCGCCCATCGCTGAAGTCATGACCGGGGTGATCACCTACATGCTGACCTTCGACCGCATTCCTGAGCTGGACCGTCAGGGCCGGCCGAAAATGTTCTACAGCCAGCGCATCCACGACAAGTGCTACCGCCGCCCGAACTTCGACGCCGGCCAGTTCGTCGAGTCCTGGGACGACGACGCCGCGCGCAAGGGCTACTGCCTCTACAAAGTCGGCTGCAAAGGCCCGACCACTTACAACGCCTGCTCGACCGTGCGTTGGAATGGCGGCACCAGCTTCCCGATTCAGTCCGGCCACGGCTGCATCGGTTGCTCGGAGGAAGGTTTCTGGGACAAGGGCTCGTTCTATCAGCACCTGACCGATATCAACCAGTTTGGTGTTGAAGCGAACGCCGATGAAATCGGCCTGGCTGCCGGCGTCACCGTAGGCGCAGCGATCACTGCCCACGCCGCCGTCACCGCCCTCAAACGCGCCAGTAACGGCAAGGCGTCCACGCCGTCGCCCGACGCCCCAGCGACAAGACAGGAATAAGCACCAATGAGCACCTATTCGACTCAGGGTTTCGACCTCAACAACACAGGCCGACGTATCGTTGTCGACCCTGTGACCCGTATCGAAGGCCACATGCGCGTCGAGGTCAACCTCGACGCCAACAACATCATCCGCAATGCCGTTTCCACCGGCACCATGTGGCGCGGCCTCGAAGTCATCCTCAAGGGCCGCGACCCGCGTGACGCCTGGGCGTTCGTGGAGCGTATCTGCGGCGTCTGCACCGGTTGCCACGCGCTGGCCTCGGTGCGTTCGGTCGAGGACGCGCTGGGTATTCGCATCCCGCCGAACGCGCATTTGATTCGCGAGATGATGGCCAAGACCCTGCAAGTCCATGACCACGCCGTGCATTTCTACCACCTGCATGCCCTGGACTGGGTGGACGTGGTGTCTGCGCTCAAGGCCGACCCCAAACGCACCTCGGAATTGCAGCAGACCGTGTCGCCGGCTCACCCGTTGTCGTCGCCGGGTTACTTCCGCGACGTGCAAAACCGCCTGAAGAAGTTTGTCGAAAGCGGTCAGCTCGGGCCGTTCATGAATGGCTATTGGGGCAACCCCGCTTACCAGTTGCCGCCTGAAGCCAACCTGATGGCCGTGACCCATTACCTCGAAGCCCTCGACTTGCAGAAAGAGTGGGTGAAGATCCATACCATCTTCGGTGGCAAGAACCCGCACCCTAACTACCTGGTCGGCGGCGTGCCCTGCGCGATCAATATCGACGGCGATCTGGCCGCCGGCGCGCCGTTGAATATGGAACGCCTGAACTTCGTGCGTGCGCGCATCGATGAAGCGCTGACCTTTTGCCGCAACGTGTATGTGCCGGACGTGTTGGCCATCGGCACTATCTATAAGCAAAAAGGCTGGCTGCACGGCGGCGGCTTGTCGGCGACCAACGTGATGGACTACGGCACCTACGCCAAGGTCAATTACGACGACAGCACCAACCAACTGCCGGGCGGCGCGATCCTCAACGGCAACTGGGACGAAATCCTGCCTGTGGACGCGCGCGATCCCGAGCAAGTGCAAGAGTTCGTGACCCACTCCTGGTACAACTACCCGGACAACGACAAGGGCCTGCACCCGTGGGACGGCATCACCGAGCCGAACTACGAGCTGGGCGCCAAGACCAAGGGCACGCGCACCAACATCGAAGAAGTGGACGAAAGCGCCAAATATTCGTGGGTCAAATCTCCGCGCTGGCGCGGGCATGCCATGGAAGTCGGGCCGTTGGCGCGTTACATCCTTGGCTACGCCCATGCCCTCAAGGGCAACCCGCATTGCCAGCGGGTCAAGGAGCAACTGGAAGGTTCGCTGCGAGCGGTCAACCACGACTTGCCAAAAGCCCTGGGCCTGGCGGAAACCGACCTCAGTGCCAAGCAACTCTTGCCCAGCACGATCGGCCGAACCCTGACCCGTGCCCTGGAAGCCGAGTACTGCGCAGAAATGATGGTCGACGACTGGAACGAGTTGATGACCAACATCCGCAACGGCGACCGCGCCACCGCCAACGTCGAAAAGTGGGATCCGTCCACCTGGCCTGCCGAAGCCAAAGGGGTCGGCATCGTTGCCGCACCACGCGGCGCGCTGGGCCATTGGATCCGAATCAAGAACGGCAAGATCGAAAACTACCAGTGCGTCGTGCCCAGCACCTGGAACGGCAGCCCGCGTGATGCCAAGGGTCAGATCGGTGCTTTCGAGGCCGCGCTGATGAACACGCCGGTGGCCGTCCCCGATCAGCCCGTGGAAATCCTGCGCACGCTGCATTCCTTTGACCCTTGCATGGCCTGCGCCACCCACGTGATGAGCGAGGACGGCGCGGAGCTGAGCACAGTCAAGGTCAGTTGATCGATTGTTCAACGCTGCATTCGGCAGGCGCCACGGCGCCTGCCCATCCAAAGGTGACGCTATGACCCAACCTACTCAAAGCCCCCTCGACGCGTCGGAATACGTGTACGAGGCCCCCGTGCGCCTGTGGCACTGGATCAATGCCGCCTGCATTGTGGTGCTGGCCATCACCGGCTACTTGATTGGCTCGCCGCTGGCGACTCAACCGGGCGAAGCCAGCGACCATTTCGTGATGGGCTACATCCGCTTTGCGCATTTCAGCGCGGCGTACATTTTCACCATCGCCATGATCGGGCGCGCCTATTGGGCGCTGGTGGGCAATCATCACGCCCGCGAACTGTTCTCGGTGCCGCTGACCAGCAAGGTCTACTGGGCCGACATGCTCGCTTGGGTGCGCTACTACCTGTTCATCGGGCCGACGCCCAAACCGATGTTCGGCCACAACCCGCTGTCGCGGTTCGCGATGTTTTTCATCTTCCTGCTGACCTCACTGTTCATGATCCTGACCGGCTTCGCGCTGTACGGCGAAGGCGCGCAAATGGGCTCGTGGCAGGAACGCACCTTCGGTTGGGTGCTGCCACTGTTGGGGCAATCCAACAATGTGCATGTCCTGCATCACTTGGGCATGTGGGTGATCGTGCTATTCGTCATGTTCCACATCTATGCCGCCGTGCGCGAAGAAATCAACGGCCGACTGAGCTTGGTCGGCGCCATGATTTCCGGCTACAAGACCTTCAAAAAATGACCACATTGGTAGAAACCGCCATGAGTCCTCTCCAACCGACACTGCCGCAGATCACCGTGCTGGGCATCGGCAACCTGCTGTGGGCCGACGAAGGTTTCGGCGTACGTTGCGTCGAAGCCTTGCAACAGCGTTATGAGTTCGCCGACAACGTGGCGCTGATCGATGGCGGCACGCAAGGCCTGTACTTGATCCAGCATGTCCAGCAAGCCGATTACCTGCTGATTTTCGACGCGGTGGATTACAACCTCGCACCGGGCGAACTGAAGTTCATCGCCGACGACGAGGTGCCTAAATTCCTCGGTATCAAAAAACTCAGCCTGCATCAGACCGGCTTTCAGGAAGTGCTGATGCTCGCGCAATTGACCGGCCATTACCCGACCCGAGTGTTGCTGATCGGTTGCCAGCCGGAAAACATGATGGACTACGGCGGCAGCCTGCGCCCCAGCGTCCGGGCC
This sequence comes from Pseudomonas sp. MPB23, assembly GCF_046605395.1. NCBI lineage: Bacteria > Pseudomonadati > Pseudomonadota > Gammaproteobacteria > Pseudomonadales > Pseudomonadaceae > Pseudomonas > Pseudomonas sp. MPB23. The sequence goes on from NZ_CP176771.1 coordinate 3,952,902, forward strand.
GCCATGGAAGGGGCGCTGGATGAGGCGCTGCGCGTGCTCGACAGTTGGGGCGCGGCGCCGCAGCAACGCGCTACGCCGCTCGCCGGTGAAGAGGCCGTGACGCTGCCGCACCTGGAGCTGCAACGCTACGAAAACGAACGCCCGTCCGCACAGCAAGCCTGCCGGATCGGCGACGAACGCATCCTCGCCAGGCGCGTCTGATATGTGCATCGGATTGCCCATGCAAGTGGTCGAGGCCGAGTTGGGCTTCGCCCGATGCCGCGACCGCCACGGCGAAGAACGGCGCATCGACCTGTCATTGGTTGGCCCCTGTGCCGTCGGCGACTGGCTGTTGATCTTTCTCGACGCCGCCCGTGAACGCCTCGACGCCCAACGCGCCAGCGAAATCGACTCGACCCTGGGCCTGCTCGAAGACGCCTTGTTCGGCACGGCCCCGCAGCCCGACAGCGCGCCGGGTTTCAGCTTGCCCTCGGCCATGAGCGCCGGGCAACTGGCCGCTTTGCTGGGCCAGGCATCGCCGCCCCTTGAGCGTGCCGCGCTCACCCCACCTCAACCGTCACGCAAGGACCCCACATGAGCGAATCCGCTGTTTTCATGGCGCCCATTCCCGCGACGCCCGCCATCCCGGCCTTGATCAGCCGCCTGGTGGAACAATTCGACGCGGCCTGGATCGACGCCGACAACCTCGACGCCTGGCTTGCCCAAGGCGGCGACTGTCTGTTGCTGCTGTGCGGAGACCCGATACGCCACCCTGAATGCCTGGACGTGGCCGTGGTGCTGCCGGAACTGCGCGTGGAAATCGCGCGCCGCCACCAATTGACCCTGCGCCTGGGCGTGGTCAGTCGCGCCGATGAAGAAGCCATTGCCGAGCGCTTTGCCGTGCGCCGCTGGCCGTCGCTGGTGTGGCTGCGCGATGGCGGTTACGTCAGTACCTTCAGCGGCATGCTCGACTGGGATGAATACCTGCGCCTGGCGGACAGTGCCGTGAGCCAAAGCAATGCGCGCATTCCCTTGCTCGCCGGAGCCCCCGTCAGCGCCCCTGGAGGCTGCCAATGAACCACGATGCCAATGACCGTGACGTGCAAAACCACGCCGTGGCGTTCGATCCGCTGAACTACATCCCCGTGGTGGATATCGGCCCCGGCTCCCAACCCGACGATGAGGACGTGCTCGAATACATCAGCATGCCCCAGGGCATGTACACCCATAGCATTCCGGTGCTGCCCGAGCCTGAAGAGCTGCAGGCGTTGCCCGGCGCCCGGCAAGCGTTGCAGACGCTGCTGCAATGCCTGCGCGACTGCACGAACGGCCTGGCCACGCAAAGCGTCGACCTCAGCGGCCTGGAAGTCGGCGACCGCAAGCTGCTCGACCAATTGCTGGGGGAGGGCGAGGTCAGCGCGATCATTGCCGCGCAGCCGTCGTTGCGCATCCAGGAATCGATCTTCGCCGGCGTATGGCGCCTCTACGGCCAGGGCTACGATCACGTCGAAGTGGGCGCCGCGCCCGCGCAACTGCGCAGCAAGGCGCAAGCGGCGGCCCGGCCAGCGGCTTTCGACTTGTCGTCACCGTTGCCGCTCGGCGTCATGAACGCCCCGGCGATCCTGACCGAAGTCCAGGACCGCAGCCAACACTGGCAACCCGGCGACCAGGTGCATGTGATTAACCTGACCTTGCTGCCGTTGTCCGAACAAGACCTTGCCTTCCTCGACACCCATTTGCCCGCCGGCCCCGTGCGCGCCTTGGCCCGGGGCTATGGCAATTGCCTGATCAGCGCGACCCGGATCCAGAACTGCTGGCGCATCACGTACTTCAACTCGCAGGATGCGCAAATCCTCGACACCATCGAAATTACCGACCTGCCGGAAGTGATTTGCGCCGCCCCCGAAGACCTGGCCGACTCTCTGGAACGCTTTGAAGACGTTATCCAGTGGTTTGAAGGGCAGTGAGGCAACGATGAACGAAAAAACCAGCTTCGAAGGCAGCTACGGCGGTGACAACGCGCGGATCAGCGACGCCACCCGCCTGGAATGCAAAATCTGCTGGTGGGTGTATGACCCGCGCGAAGGCGACCCGGTCTGGCAGATCGAGCCCGGTACGCCGTTCTCGGCCTTGCCGGACCATTGGCGTTGCCCGAATTGCGATGGCGATGCTGAGCAGTTCATGGTGCTCGATGAATCTGTCTGAGTGGCAAGACGTCCCGGCGCAACAGGCGCAGACCCTGTGCGCGCACTTCCAGGGCATCGCCGATACGCGCATGCGCGGGTTGCCGTTTCTCAATCAACAACTGGCAGTCGAGGCGGTGGGTTTCAGCGCGCAGATCGCCGGGGAGAACGCGGCCACCGGCGTGCTCGGCATTCTGATCACGCCCTGGTTCATGAACCTGGTCTGGCTGCCGGAGAACACCGACAGCACCCTGGCCCCAGGGGCGTCAGGCGAGCATCAGTTCGGCGGCCAGCGCCTGACCTTCATTGGCGCGGACGGTGAAGACATCGGTGGCTACGAGAGCTGCTCGCTGTTTTCACCGATGTTTGAATTCGCCGATCAGGACGCGGCCCGGCAAACCGCTGAACAGGTGCTGGCGCTGTTGCGGGACGCTCCCGAACCCGCCCCCGAACGCCCGGCCATCAGCCGCCGTGGCTTGCTGTTCGGACGCGTGTCCGGGGGCGCGCAATGACCGCCACGGCAACCCTGACGCGGCTCGGCGGATCGTTGCGGGTGCGTCCCGGTCAGCAGCCCGCCATTGTCGGTGGGCGCCCGGCGTTGGCCGCGACCTTGTTGCGCGGCCAGCCGCCACAGACCGCTGCGCACCACTTGCCGTTGCTCTATAGCCTGTGCGGGCAAGCGCATCGCTTGACCGCCGAGTTGGCCGTCAACACGGCACTGCACGGCGAAATGCCCATCGACCCGAATGCCCAGCGCATGCTGGAGGCCGAAACCCGTCGCGAACATGTGCGGCGTATGCTGCTCGAATGGCCGCGGTTGTTGGGTAACCCGTCGGTGCGCCCCGATCTCAGCCAACTGCATGCCTGGGAACACGCTCCGCAGCAGGCGATGCAGGTCTGGCTGGGCGAATCGGTGGCGCAATGGCTTGAACAATGGCAGGCCGACCCGTTCCGCGCGCTCGATGACTGGAGCCAGCGCAGCGACCATTGGCTGGCGCACGCCCTGGCCGATTGCCGCGAGGATGCCCACGCTCTGCAACTGCCGGTGCATGCCTTGTCACTGGCCGGCAACCGCCAAGCGTTGCACGCGGTGGCCGCCCAACTGCCAGAGGCCAGCGATTTCGCGTTGCATCCGCTGATCGAGGGGCTACCCTGTGAGACGGGCAGTTGGACCCGCGAGCGTGAGGCCGATCCGCAACGCTACACCAGCGTCTGGCTGCGCCTGGGCGCGCGTCTCGCCGAACTGGCGCGGCTGTCACTGCCACAGCCCACTGGCCTGGCGCTCGGCGCATTGGCGTTGGGGCCCAACGAGGCGTTGGCCTGGAGCGAAACATCGCGCGGCCTGTTGCTGCACCGGGTCTGCCTGGCGCGAATGAATGCCGGTGTGTTGATCAGCGATTATCAGGTCATCGCGCCGACCGAATGGAACCTTCATCCCCACGGCGCGCTGGCCCAGGGCTTGGCGACGATGTCAGCCGGCGATCCGCGCACGCGACGTCGCACCGAACTGTTGATCGCGGCCTTCGACCCGTGCATCGGCTTCACCCTCGAACTTGAAGCAGCACCGAGCGAGGAAATTATTCATGCATGAAGTGAGTCTGGCGGGCGGCATTCTCAGCGCCGTCGAGGCGGCGGCCAGGCGCGATCCGTTCGTACGGGTCAGCCGCCTGCGCCTGGAAGCCGGCCAACTGGCCGGCGTTGAAGTCGAGGCGCTGCGTTTCGCCCTCGAAGCCCTGGCGCCAGGCACCTTGCTGGCCGGTGCGCACATCGATATTGAACAACCCCCGGGCCAGGCCTGGTGCCTGGATTGCGCCATCAGCGTGGCGCTGACCGAGCGTGGCGCCGGCTGCCCGCAATGCGGCGGCTTCTGGCTGCAACCCACCGGCGGGACTGAACTGCGCATCCTCGACCTGCAGGTCGAGGATCATTAATCGTTTGATTTTGGAGGTACACCATGTGCGTCGTCTGCGGTTGCGGAACCGGGCATTCACACGACAAGACCGAAGCGCCAGCCACCGATAGCGATGTGCAGGTCGACGCTACCGGCGACCTGCATTACGGCACGGGCCAGGCACGGGTTTCAGTGCCGGGCATGAGCCAGGCCCGCACCATCCGCCTGGAGCAAGACATCCTCGGCGAAAACGACCGGCACGCCGCACGCAACCGGGAAAACTTCACCGCCCACGGCGTACTGGCGCTGAATTTGGTCTCCAGCCCCGGTTCCGGCAAGACGACCCTGTTGTGCAGCACCCTCATGGCCCTGCGCCAACGCCGCGCCGACTTGCCGCTGGCGGTGATCGAGGGCGATCAGCAAACCCGTCACGACGCCGAGCGCATCCGCGAAACCGGCGTCCCCGCGATCCAGATCAACACCGGCAAAGGCTGCCACCTCGATGCGCGGATGATCACCGAAGCCTATAGCCGCCTGCCGCTGCATGAAGCGTTGCATGCCGCCGGTCACGCGCATCAGCCCCACGTGCACAGCCCCGTCGAGCAGCAGCCCCACGCCCACGTGCATACGCCACAGCATCAACACAGCCACCACGCCCATGACGCCAGCGAGCCGGCCGGCATTCTGTTCATCGAGAACGTCGGCAATCTGGTCTGCCCCGCGCTATGGGATCTGGGCGAGGCGGGCAAAGTGGCGATCCTGTCGGTGACCGAGGGCGAAGACAAGCCCCTCAAGTACCCGGACATGTTCGCCGCCGCGCGCCTGATGATCCTCAACAAGATCGACCTGTTGCCGCACCTGGATTTCGACGTGCAGCGCTGCCTGGACTACGCGCGACAGGTCAACCCGCAGATTCAGATCATCCAGCTCAGCGCCCGCGACGGCACCGGGTTGGATGCCTGGCTCGACTGGTTGCTGGCCGGCGCCCCCGACGTTGACCGACGCGCCGCGCGCATCGCTGAACTGGAAGCGGAACTGGCCCGCCTCAAAGGCCAGGTGGAGGCCCCCCATGCGTAGCGAAAAACTGCCCGGCGTGCAGGTCTGGCCGCCGGTGCTGGCCTGTGGCGCGTGGCTGAAGAACACCGCTTGCCTGTTGCAAGGCGATCAGGTGCTGTGGTCGCCGCTGCACGGCGATTTGGGCGACCCGCAAAGCTGCCTGGAGCTGGAGGCGTCGTTGGACGCGCTGTTGGCGTGTGCAGAAGTCACGCCGCAAGCCATCGCCCACGACCTGCACCCGGATTTCTATAGCTCGCAACTGGCGGTGACGCTGGCGGAAAAACTCAAGGTGCCCGCCGTGGCGGTGCAGCATCACCACGCGCACATTGCCGCGCTGATGGCCGAACATGGCCTCGACGGGCCGGTACTCGGCCTGGCGCTCGACGGTGTGGGCCTTGGCAGCGACGGCGCAGCCTGGGGCGGCGAGTTGCTGTGGGTGGCCAGCGATGCCTGGCGCCGACTCGGCTATCTATTGCCACTGCCACTGCCCGGTGGCGATGTGGCCGCCCGCGAACCCTGGCGCTTGGCCGCTGCGGCGCTGCATCTGCTGGGGCGCGACGATGAAATCCTCGCCCGGCTCGGGCCGCTGGTCGGCGAACAAAGCGCCCAGACGGTCGCGCAGATGCTCGCGCGCAATCTCAACTGCCCGCTGAGCAGTGGCGCCGGCCGTTGGTTCGATGCCGCTGCCGGGATTCTCGGCATCAGTGTCCGGCAACAATTCGAGGCCGAAGCCGCCATTGCCCTGGAGCGTCTGGCGACTGAATACCTGACCGCCCACGCCGAGCCCGCCATCGACGGCCTGTGGCATATCCGCGCCGACGGCGTACTCGACCTGCAACGGCTGCTGACCCGCCTGTTCGAACTCGCCGACAGCGGACGCAGCGCAGAAGGCGCGGCCCTGTTTCACTTGACGCTGGCCGCCGCTCTCGCCGACTGGATCGAGCGCCAGTCCACCACGCTGCCGGTGCTGCTCGGGGGCGGTTGCTTCGCCAATCGCCTGCTCAGTGCCCGGCTCACGCAACGCTTGACTGCCAAGGGCCTGGCGGTGTTCAGCGCGCAGGCCGTGTCGTGCGGCGATGCCGGGCTGGCCCTCGGTCAAGCCTGGGTTGCCGCGCACTGGCGTGACCCGCAACGCCAACCCGCTCTGCCATTGGAGGAACCTCAAGCATGTGCCTAGCCATTCCCGCCCGCGTGATCGAATTGCGCAACGGCGGTAACGCACTCGTCGACTTGGGCGGTATCCGCAAGGAAATCTCCCTGGCGCTGGTGCCGCACGCCCGGATCGACGACTACGTGATCGTCCATGTCGGTTATGCCCTGGGCCTGATCGACCCCGAAGAAGCCCAGCGCACCCTGGAAATGTTCGAAGAGCTGGACCGCCTGCAACCGGAAGCCCTATGAAGTACATCGATGAATACCGCGACGGCGAACTGGCACAACGCATTGCCGAACGCATCCGCGCCGAAGTCCAGCCTGAACGCCAATACCGGTTCATGGAGTTCTGTGGCGGCCATACCCACGCGATCTCGCGTTACGGCGTGAGTGATTTGCTGCCGGCCAATGTGCGCATGATCCACGGCCCTGGCTGCCCGGTGTGCGTCTTGCCGATTGGGCGTATCGACCTGGCGGTGAAGCTGGCGTTGGAGCACGGCGCGATCCTCTGCAGCTACGGCGACACCCTGCGCGTGCCGGCGTCCGGTGGCCTCTCGCTGCTACGCGCCAAGGCCCAGGGCGCGGATATCCGCATGATCTACTCACCCAGCGATGCGCTGAAAATCGCCGAGGCCAACCCCGAGCGTGAGGTGGTGTTCCTGGCCATCGGTTTCGAAACCACCACGCCGCCGACCGCCTTGGTGATCCGCGACGCCGCCGCCCGTGGCCTGAAAAACTTCAGCGTGCTGTGCTGCCATGTCCTCACCCCGGCGGCCATCGAGCATATCCTTGCCGCCCCCGGGCAAGATCCGGCGGCGGTGGAACTGGACGGCTTCGTCGGCCCGGCGCATGTGAGCATCATCATTGGCTCTGAACCCTACGCCGAGTTTGCGCGCCAATACCGCAAGCCGGTGGTGATTGCCGGGTTTGAACCGCTGGACGTCATGCAGGCGATTTTGATGCTGGTGCGCCAGGTCAACGACGGGCGCGCCGAGGTCGAAAACGAATTCGTCCGTGCCGTGGGCCGCAACGGCAACAGCGCCGCCCTGACATTGATGGACGAGATCTTCGAACTGCGGGAAAGCTTCGAATGGCGCGGGCTTGGTGAGGTGCCATTCAGCGCCTTGCGCATTCGCCCGGCATTCGCCGCCTTCGATGCCGAAAAACGCTTCGACCTGCATTACCGCGCCGTGGCCGATAACAAAGCCTGCGAGTGCGGACCGATCCTGCGCGGGCAGAAAAAGCCCACCGACTGCCGCCTGTTCGGCAGCGTATGCACCCCGGAAAACCCCATGGGGTCGTGCATGGTCTCCAACGAAGGCGCCTGCGCCGCTCACTATGCCTACGGGCGCTATAAAGACATCGAGGTTGTTGCAGTATGACCGGCCGTTCTCCCGTCAAACGCGGTTATGTACGCCCCCTCAATGTTCGCGACGGCGTGGTCGATATGGGCCACGGTGCCGGCGGGCGAGCTTCGGCGCAGTTGATCGAAGAACTGTTCGTCGCCGCCTTCGATAACCCGTGGTTACGCCAGGGCAACGACGGCGCCGCCTTCAGCCTGGCACTCAAACCCGGCGAACGCATGGTCATGGCCACCGACGCCCACGTGGTGTCGCCGCTGTTTTTCCCCGGTGGCGACATTGGCAGCTTGTCCGTGCACGGCACCCTCAACGACGTGGCCATGGGCGGCGCCCGCCCGCTTTATCTCTCTGCCAGCTTCATCATCGAAGAAGGCTTTGCCCTGGCCGACCTCAAGCGCATCGTCGAGTCGATGGGTCGCGCTTCTCGCGAGGCCGGGGTGCCGATCATCACTGGTGACACCAAGGTGGTGGAACGCGGCAGTGGCGACGGTGTGTTCATCAGCACCACCGGCATCGGCATTATCCCCAACGGGGTCGACACCGGCGGGCATCGCGCACGCCCTGGCGATGCGATCCTGGTGTCCGGCAGCATCGGCGAACACGGCGTGGCGATCATGTCCAAGCGAGAAGGGCTGACGTTCGAGACCGAAATCCTGTCTGACAGCGCCGCCCTGCATGGCTTGGTGGCGCAGATGCTCGCGGTCGCTCCCGGCCTGCGCGTACTGCGCGACCCGACCCGCGGAGGCCTGGCGACGACGCTGAACGAAATTGCCGGTCAATCCGGGGTCGGCATGCTGTTGGACGAAGCGGCGATTCCCGTGCAGCCGCAGGTCGAGGCCGCCTGCGAACTGTTGGGGCTGGACGCGCTCTACATCGCCAACGAGGGGAAGCTGATCGCCATCTGCGCCGAAGAAGACGCCCAGCCGCTGCTCGACTGCATGCGCCTCCACCCGTTGGGCGAACAGGCGGTGCGCATCGGCACGGTCCTCGAAGACGCGCACGGTTTCGTGCAGATGCAGACCCGATTCGGCGGACGCAGGGTGGTCGACTGGTTGTCCGGCGAACAGCTACCGAGAATCTGCTGAGCGCTTGAAATCTTGAGGCGGGCGGTGAGACGCAACGTCTCACCGTCTCGTCGCAGCCTCATGCAGCCTGACATCCAGCGTCTCATCCGAACGTGGTCCTGACGACCCTGGGGTTTCCCGCGAACGCTCTAAGAACGGGCACGGCGGGTGTTTCAGCCGACCTGGCATCGGCCTTGCTCTAGCTCTGGCAACCAGCCTGACTGGCAATCCAATAATAAAAAGTGGTGGCCGATGTCCTGCCCAAGCGGCTGGTTCTGGACCTCGTGCAACCGCACTGACGCCCCTCCCGACACACGCTTGCGGGGTGCCAGGCCCAACCGGTTCAAGGAGATTTCGCAATGACCCTTTCGCTCACTCCGCAACGCAGCATGCGTGCCGCTGTCTGGCACGGCCGTAACGATATCCGCGTCGAAGACGTGCCGTTGCCGATTTCGCCACCTGCCGGTTGGGTGCAGATCCGCGTGCAGTGGTGCGGCATTTGCGGCTCCGATTTGCATGAGTACGTGGCCGGGCCGGTGTTCATCCCGGTGGACGCGCCGCATCCGCTGACCGGGATAAAGGGCCAATGCATTCTCGGTCATGAATTTTGTGGCGAGATCGTCGAACTCGGCGCCGGCGTGCAGGGTTTCAGCGTCGGCGAGCCGGTGGCGGCCGACGCGTGCCAGCATTGCGGCACGTGCTACTACTGCACCCACGGGCTGTACAACATTTGCGAAAACCTGGCCTTCACCGGGCTGATGAACAACGGTGCCTTCGCTGAATTGGTCAACGTGCCGGCCAACCTGCTGTACAAGTTGCCGGCGAACTTTCCGCCTGAGGCCGGGGCGCTGATCGAGCCGCTGGCGGTGGGCATGCACGCGGTGAAAAAAGCCGGCAGCCTGCTTGGGCAGAACGTGGTGGTGGTCGGCGCGGGCACCATTGGCCTGTGCACCATCATGTGCGCCAAGGCGGCGGGCGCGGCGCAGGTGATCGCGCTGGAAATGTCCGGTGCGCGCAAGGCCAAGGCCCATGAAGTGGGGGCGACCCATGTGCTCGATCCCAATCAATGCGATGTGCTGGCCGAGGTGCGCCGCCTGACGGGCGGGCTCGGGGCGGATGTCAGTTTCGAATGCATCGGTAACAAACACACGGCCAAGCTCGCGATCGACCTGATTCGCAAGGCCGGCAAGTGCGTACTGGTGGGGATCTTCGAGGAGCCCAGCGAGTTCAACTTCTTCGAGTTGGTGGCAACGGAAAAACAGGTACTGGGCGCGCTGGCCTACAACGGCGAATTCGCTGACGTGATCGCGTTTATCGCCGATGGACGGCTGGACATTACGCCGCTGGTGACGGGGCGCATTCAGTTGGAACAGATCGTGGGGCAGGGCTTCGAGGAACTGGTCAAAAACAAGGAACACAACGTGAAAATCATCGTGTCACCCGCCCGAGTCTGAGGCGCGCGATGACTGACTCGGTCCCTCCACGCCTTGCTGCCGGGCAGGGTAGAGGAGGGGCCGAGTGCCTGATGAGTTTGTTGATTCAACGCTGAAACAAATTTACATACTTTATTGACGCCATTAAAACGCCACTATCCGATCTGCACCCATTGATGGCACAAAGCCATGCGGAGGGATCTAGACATGTGGCGTTCGGTACACCGGACCTGGCTCTGCCTGCTGTCCGCTTTTTTTGGGTTCTTCACGGAATCCCGGGAAACACAGAAACAAGAACGCCGATTTGATTGATGATGTTCGTGCGAGCAAACACATCTAACAAACCGGCGTTCTTATGCGCGATATTAATACTTTCCTTCCTTTTTGGGAGGGCTTTTCTGTCGTCACGATCAAGCCTGATGGTGACGCCCTCCAGATCGATCTGACACCCCACGCCACCCGATTCCCTTCCTGTGGCGGGTGCCAAAAACCCTGTTCAACCACGCATGAGTATTGCGAGCGAGTCATTCGTGATTTGCCCATTCTCGGTCGTGCGGTGCGCCTGAGCGTTTTGCTCCGACGCGTTGGTTGCCGCGACTGCGGTAAACGCATGGAGGCCGTCAGTTGGCTGGATCGCTATGCCCGTATGACGCGGCGTCTGGCAGAGGCGGTCATTCAAGCCTGTGAACGCCTTCCCACGCTGCATGTGGCGCAGATGTTTGGGCTGCATTGGGACACCGTTCGGTTGCTGGAGCGTCGTGCCTTGCAAGCGGCATTGAGCGATCTGCCGAAGGCGCAACCACGGCGTCTGGTGATGGACGAGTTCGCCCTGTTCAAGGGCCATCGTTACGCCAGTGTGGTGCTGGATGCGGATACACGACGAGTGCTGTGGGTCGGCGAAGGCCGCAGCCGGGCGGCGGTCAGGCCGTTTTTCGAAGAGCTGGGGCCAGAGGGATGCGCCCGAATCGAAGCGGTGGCAATGGACATGAACACTGCTTTTGACCTGGAGGTTCGTCAGCACTGTCCCAACGCGCGAGTGGTCTACGACCTCTTCCATGTGGTGGCCAAGTATGGCCGAGAGGTGATTGATCGGGTTCGCGTCGACGAAGCCAATCGACTGCGTCATGACAAGCCGGCCCGACAGGTCATCAAGCAGGCGCGTTGGCTGCTCCTGCGCAACCCGCAGAACCTGAAAACACCGGAGCAACAGGTCCGCTTGGAGGATCTGCTGGCGGCCAACCACGCGTTGATGAAGGTCTATTTGATGAAGACTGAACTCAAAACGCTTTGGACGCCGAGCACCGCTTGGGGTTGGCGATCGGCCTGGAAGCAATGGCTGCGCCATGCGCATGAAAGCGAAATACCGGCACTGATCCAGTTCGCCAAACGGCTAAAGAGTTACTGGCGGGGCATCGTCAGCCGGGTTCGCTGGCCGATGCACACCGGTCAGTTGGAAGGAATAAATAATCGAATAAAGGTCATCAAACGGATGGCGTACGGTTACCGGGATAGCGAATTCTTTTTCATGAAAATCAAGAGCGTCTTTCCCGGTAATCCGTGAAGAACCCAAAAATAGGGGGCGGGGTCACGGTGGGTGCTAACTTAAGTGGGTCGTATTGGGGAGGTGTTATTAAGGGCGAGGATGCCGCTTGTTCGCTGCTGGGAACTACTGTGGGGGCTGGGATATAAAAGTGGCCAATTAAAACTATATATTGGAGCCGCGGCCGAAACCATCGGTCGCGGGAGGAATGGCAGTCACCTGCCACCCCCCGCACAGATCCGCACGTGCGGAATTACCGCATACGACTCTTCCTCTCGAAAGACGCAGGCAATGAGTGCCAGTAACCCGCACGTGCGGACAGTGGAGGTCGCAGGCGCCAGTCACTCCGTACACGATGACCAGGGAGAGGTATTCAACGCGTTGGTTGCCGCGTTTCTCGAAAGCCTTGCTTAGACTTCTTCCGCCGGCTGATTCTTGGCCCGCTGTCAGACGAAGGAGCGCTGCGCAGGAGAAAACGGCAACTGTTCGTCAACACGTTCCTGCATGTACTGGAGGATCCAGGGTCGGATCCGACTCAGGCGCGAGATGTTCATAGTTGATCCTTGGTGTTCCGGGCGGGGCGGTGGGTGAGCGAAGGGCCTAATGGTGCGTGCCCAGTTCGCGTATCTCGTCGTAGCGAGCCTGCAGTTCCTGGCGCTGTTGCTTGCGTAACTGGCCCTGGGCGTAGCGACGGCGCTCGATGAGCGTGTCGGGCTGCAAGGGGCGCACGGGGCTGGGGCGCCCAGCGGCGTCGACGGCGACCATGGTGAAGTAGCAGCTGTTGGTGTGGCGCACGGTACGCTCATGGATATTCTCGGTCATGACCTTCACGCCGATCTCGAGCGAAGTGCGTCCGGTGTAGTTGACCGACGCCAGGAAGGTGACCAGTTCGCCGACGTGGATCGGCTCCTTGAAAATCACCTGGTCAACCGAAAGGGTGACCACGTAGCGGCCTGCATAACGCTTGGCGCAGGCGAACGCCACTTCGTCGAGCATTTTCAACAACGCGCCGCCATGCACGTTGCCGGAGAAGTTGGCTTTGTCGGGGGTCATGAGCACGCTCATGCTCAGTTGGTAACTGCCGGGTTCCATAGTTTCCTCATCACGGTAGGCATTGTCATAGGCCATGTCGCCATGTAGGTCTGGCGCTTGAGGCTTTGTCTGGACCGCATGACGTTACAGTCAGTTGACGTAAGTAGCTATGTAGTTAAATGGAAGAGTGTATTTCGGATAAGTTAATAATGCGCGCGCAGTGCGTGTGTGCTCTATCGCTGAGTTTAATTTAATATTGTAAACCCAGACTTAATGATAAAGTGCGTCGAGCACGGGGCGCCGGTTATGGGGCTTTATTGTTGCAAAACCTGAAATTACTATTTGCTTTAGGTGAAACAATGCGTCGTTATACCACGGTTCTAAGCAGCTTTATGTTGGCATTGATTATTCCGCAAGTGACCCAGGCCGACGTTTTCGGTTGGCAGGAAAAGGCGCTGATTCAACCTGAGCAAGGGAGTGTGGAGGTCGAACTTAATCCCACTTCGCCCAAGTCTTCCATTGAAGTTCATGACCTCGTCCTATTCCAGAGAAATGGCGAGAATTGGGTGCGTTTCAGTGTCCCGGTGATGCACGCATTGACGGGCACGACCGATTTGACGCTGGAGAGGAAAGTACTGCGCACCGAAAAATCCAAAGGCGCCTTTGGCAGCAGTCAGCATCAGTTGGTGCGGATGTCGCTGTGCCTGGGTGACAAGGTATACGTCGAGGACCTTGCGCTGAAAACCCACGGTAAAGGGGGGTCGCCGGTCAGGCTGGGGCGTGATGTGCTTCCACGGTTGGGCCTGGTGGATGCGTCACGATCCGACACCCTCAAGCCTGATTGCAAGCTCTGATATCGCGCCCATCAGGCGCCGGGGGAGCCCGGTGCCTGATGGGCGATGATTCACTGGTTGAGGATGCCGCGATCCCAGTTCTGCTGGTTCTTGCGCGCGTCCTGTATGAACGGCGACCACTGGATCAACTTGAGCACTACCCGGTTCAGCACGCGGCCCGGTAATGTCATGGGCCGCTGCACATCCAGGAACAGCACCACGCGCCGCTCGTCAGTGTCGTTCCAGACCTGATGCTTGAAGGTGTCGTCGAATACCAGGCAACTGTCCTGCTGCCAATGGCGCACTTCATCACCCACCTCTATACGACACTGTTCGGCCTGTTGCGGGATGATCAGCCCCAGGTGCACCCGCAGCAATCCGTTGTAGGGCCCGCGGTGGGGCGGAATGTGCTTGCCGGGGCTGAGAATCGAGAAAAACGCGGTGTACATGCCCGGGATGGACTCAATGATCTGGGTCGTTTGTGGGCACTGTGTGCAATTGCCGTCGATCTTGTAGCCATAGCCGTAGAGGAAGAATGTCTTCCAGCGGTCGTCCTGGGTCAGTCTGGCCTGGTCTTTGGATATCTGCTGAAAACTGGGGATGGCATCGCTGTTGCGCAACACGGCATCGAGTTCGGCGCGAATCACCACCGACCGGGATTCCAGCTCCCGGGTCCAGGCGAAGATGGCCGGGTCGAAGAACGGCGTGTTACCCACCGTAGAGCTACGCCGTATCAGATTTTCAAGGCGTTTGATGATCCACAGGCCGATGGCGACGCTGGGACGATGTTTGCGTTTTTTCTTGGGGGTCAAAGCCGTCTTCCTGGCGATCATGGAAAATATCCTGTCGGTTTCATGTACGAGGTCGTTGTTTCAGCAGCTTCCACAGCAGCGGCCAGCAGAACACCAGCGGATAGCGGCGTAACCGCTCCGGCTGTTTGATCGGCTCGCCCCAATGGCGCTCCAGTTTCCAGATGGCGTAATCGACGCCACCCTTGACGGTAAACAGCGATTTGATCAGGCGCACCAGGTTCAATGCCCGGCCCTGAAGGCGTCGGGTCCGCCAGTTTTGCGCCTGCCGTCGCTGCTGTTCAGCGGTGCTGTGGTTGATATACAGCTCATCGGTCATCGACCCGGCAAAGCCGACGCCATCGACGTGGGCGGCCGCGACCAGGAGGGCGGCGAGGTAGCCTTGATTCTGCTGGGTAATCAGAGCCGGGCGGTCGCTGCTTTCGGGCCGCAGTTCGCTGCCGTAGGTAAAGCTCAAGGCGCGGGTCCAGAACGTGTCGCTGTTGAACACGGGGGCTTGCAGCGGGACCGTTTCGCTGATCATGCGCAAGGCCGCGCGGCACACCGCTCGCTCCACGCGCAGTTGGATCGAGGGCGTGCGACTGAACACCAGGCGGCTAGGCTGGGCGAAACGCGCCCACAGGTAGCTTTGAAACCAGCTATGGGTGCCGTGTTCAAAGTCGCTCAGCGAGAGAATGGCGCACTTGGCGCGCAGGGTTTTGCCGGCGGTATCGGTGGCCGTGAACAGAAACACCGTGGGCGGCAGCAGGGCGTTGGCCCATTGACTGAGCCGGGAGGCGTGGATGTCCTGGTAGTGATCCACCAGGACGTACAGGTCGATCAACCCCCCATCGGTGGTGCGTGTGCGCAGGCAAGAACCGTAGAACAGGATCGCCGAGATGCCTGCGCCGAACCGCGCCATCAGCGCTTCAGTCAGTGCGTGCAGGTCTTGGCTCACCGGGCGCGCCAGTTCATGGCTCACCAACTCGAACAGGGGGAGTGTCGCCGGGTCCCGTTCAATCTCGATCATGGAATGTCCTTACAAGGTGATGAAGCGCACGGGCGGGCTGGCCTTGATTTCAAGTGTTCCGCTCACCGGGAATATCTCGCCGTCCAGTAGGTATTCGTGCAGGTGGTCAATGCTGGCGTTCTGCGTGTTGTGGCTCAGGTAGCCCGGATCCCGGCGCATGGCAGCGCTGGGTCGCCCGCGCAGTACGGCGGGCAAGGCCCGGCACAGGCGGGCAGGGGCCTGGGCGATGGCAGTCAGGCGCATGGGCTGCTGCTCGGTGCCCCAAAATGGCGTGCTGCCCAGCAGCAATTTGTCGAGGGTGGTGGCCAATACCAGCAGCCATGGCGCCTCGCATGTCGTGTCATTCACCCTGATAGCGGCGTTGACGGTCGGCAGCAGATGGCTGGCCGTGCGGGAAAACAACGCCAGCAGCATGCGCACGAAGGCCGTCAATGGCCCTGCCAGCCCCTTGAGGCCGGTGGGGCGAACCCGTTCATGAAAATAGCGAACACCGGTGACGATTGAACCCGCGCCAAAGAACAGGCCGCATTGTGCTCGTTGGGTGTGCGAGTCCGACACTTGCAGTACGGCCGTGGGCTTCTCCCGCGCGGTGTGGTCGTCATGGGTCAGCCAGCGCGTCAGTGCCTTGATTGCCTTGAGTGGGCTGCCACGCAACCCGATGGCATTGGCGCTCATGTTGGTGGTGCCCGCGGGGACGATGAACACCTTGGGGACGTTCGCCCCCGGGGTTTGCAGCAGGCTGGTGAGCGCCGCCTGCAAGGTGCCATCCCCGCCGATTACGACCAGCAAGTCGTTCTCCATCAGTGCCCAACTGGCGATGGCAATGTCGATCTCGGCCGGGGTCTGCACCTGCGCGACGCGGGCGCGGGGCAATCTATGGATCAGGCGGTACATGCGTACCCGCTGGCGACGAACGCGGCCGCTGAGGGGGTTGATCAACACGCCGATGCATCGTGGCTGAGCAATTGAAGGTAGGTTGATGTTCATGACGTTGCCTAGGCGTTGCGGTCGAAGCGATAGACCAGCATCAATGCCGCGCCCAGGATAAACAGCGGTGGCAACAAGGTGGTCAACAGCGGATTCAGGGCAAACAGCAGCCCCAGGTTGACGATGATCTGATTACCCACATAGGTCAGCAGACCGACGACAGCGCCCACCGCCAGGCGGCTGCCCATTCCGGGGTCGCGCTGTTGCACGAAGGTGAAGGGGACCGCCAGCAGGATCATCGCCAGCGTCAGGATCGGCCGGCCAAATTTCTGCCACAGGGCGATGCTGTACTGATCGACCGGTTGATCGGTGGCCTTGAGAAAGTGGATGTAGCGGCTCAGTTGCTTGATGGAAAAACTGTCGCTGGGCAGGGTCAGCTCCTTGAGATGAATACTGGAAAAGATTGACGTCCATTGCAGGCTATCCAGCTCGCGGACGGTTTCTTCGCCGTTGCTCCATTGCTTGAAGTTGACCTGGTTGAGCGTCCAGCTACCGTCCTGGGAGACGCTGGCATTGTCGGCGTGAATGTAGCTGTCCAGGGTGTTGTCCGGGTTGTAGCGGAATATCTCGATGCCCATGGGCCGGTTGTGCGCGGCCACGCTGTCGATCCTGGCGACTTCACTGCCGCGCCTGGCCCACAGCGTCCCCTTGGCATTGACGGCCTCATCGGAGCTGGTGATGGCGGCGTTGCGCATCTGCAGGCCGCGCTGCTGCAACGGTGAGGCCACCCATTCATCCAGTGCTGCCAGGCTAGCGGTCAGCAACACGCCTGCGGCGACGGCCGCCAGGGCAATGCGCACGATGGACACGCCGGCGGCGCGCAGGGCCGTGAGCTCCTGGCTGACGGCCAGTTGGCCCAGGCCGACGATGCCACCCAACAGGGCGATGAAGGGCCCCAGGTCGATCAGGCGACGGGGCAGGGTCATCAGCACCACCGCCACCGCCTGGGTCCAGCGGTAGCCGCCAGCGCTGACATTGTCGAGTTCGCTGATCAGA
Source organism: Pseudomonas sp. MPB23 (assembly GCF_046605395.1). Classification (NCBI taxonomy): domain Bacteria; kingdom Pseudomonadati; phylum Pseudomonadota; class Gammaproteobacteria; order Pseudomonadales; family Pseudomonadaceae; genus Pseudomonas; species Pseudomonas sp. MPB23. The sequence goes on from NZ_CP176771.1 coordinate 3,970,227, forward strand.
TCAAACGTCGTGAACAACGGAATCAGCAGCGCAGCGGCAGCACCGAAACCCACGAACACGTTCCTGACCAGGTAGCGACCCCAAAGGCTCATCGCGAAAACCTCGGCAGCAGATGCAGGTCACGGGCCATCAAGGCCCCCAGGCCAACCAGCATCAGCAGGGGCACCAGCCACAGGCCCGGGACCAGGGGCAGGGCAGTATTGGCTACCAGGCTGCGGCACAGGTTGCCGGCATAGAAGATCACCGTGAACAGGATCGCGATCGGCAGCAGGGTCGAGAACCGGCCTTTGCGCGGTGCGGTCCGGCTCAGCGGCACGGCCAGCAGCGCCATGAGAATGGCGTTCAGGCCACGGCTTTCACGCCATTGCAGTTCGGCTTTGTCCTGGGGCATGGCCGACATGGCCAGCGTCGCGCTGGGGGTGGATTTGCGCTTTGACTCCTCGGTCGGTTCCATCGGCTTGAGGTGGAGCAGCAACTCTTTGTAGTTGAGTGTGCTGTCCTCGCTGCCGCGATGCTCCAGCGTATAACTGGTGCCCTGTTGCAGGGTCAGCGCCGGCGTCATGGGATCGGGATCGGTGATGGTCGCCACGTTGGCGCGCAGCACGCGGCTTTTGCCTTCGGTGGGGTCGTAGATCAGCGCGTCGGTGAGCTGGTTGGTGTCCGCGTCGATGTGCTGGGCCAGGATCATCCGGCCGTTGTCATCGTTGAGGTTGAAGCGTTGGGCCTGCAGGTGGCTGACGTCGAGGTCGGAGCGCGATTGCTGTTCCAACTGATAGGTTTGCGTATAGGCCCAGGGCCGGCCGTAGAACGACAGCGCAGCCACCGCCAGGGCCAGGGGCATGGCGATGATCAGAATGGCCCGGTAGATACGCAACGGGCTGGCGCCGGAAGCCATGATGGCGGTGATTTCCGAGTCGTTGTAGAGCCGCCCCAGCGCGATGGCCACCGAGGCATACAGCCCGACGGGCAGCAGCATCTCCAGTGCGATCAGCACTTTGTAGAACACGATGTCGAAGACCACCTTCAGCGCCAGGGTGCCGTTGGCGGCCTCGGTCAGGTAGCGTTCGGCCGAGTAACTGGCGAAAACAAAGGTCAGGAAGCCGACCATCATCGTCACAGGACGGCGTACTTCGGAAATGATGTAGCGCTCGATCGTAAGCATGTACCGCAAGCCTTCAACGCGGCGTCAGCCGTGCACAGGAAAAAGGGAAATGAATTGGGTGAGTCGGTCAGGCCGCAGGGCGCCCGTGGTCCTTGGCCATCTCGCGCAAGGTGCGTTCCACCAGCGCGAAGTCGTTGGCTGAGTCCACATCCACCGCCGCTTCCGGGAAGGGCATGACCACAGCGCCCACGCGTGCGCCCAACAACCGGGAAAGCTGGTTCAGCGCATGCTGGAGGGACAGTTCGCCCAGCAGGTAGCGCACGGTGGCCAGCGGGCCCAGCGCACGGGCCACCACTTGTCGGGGACGCTTGCGCGCTTCTTCCATGCCACGCCAGTACTGCGCCACCTTGGCCCCCTGTGGAGTGAGGAAGGCGAACAGGTTGCTGCCGCAATACGGGCCACCCTTGAGCCGGATCGCCGTTCTGGCTGTGCCGGGGAATCGTTGCAGGACGGTCGCCAGGGGCGTCACGGCCACCGCCACGTCACAATCCAGGGCGGCTGCCTGGGTGAGGAAGTAGTCGACCATGTCGCCGCGCAGCAAGGCATGGTCGGCGGTCGTCACCAGCAGTGGCCAGTGTTGTCGCCTGGCCAGGCCATGGGCGACGCTTGCAGCCGGGGTTGCCTGGGGTTGCAGAAAGCTCAACTGTTCGCTGAGGATCAGCGACCGCACATGGGGGTCCTTCTCCAGCAGCGCCAGCGAAGGCCCGATCAGCGTTACCCGGCCAACCTGGGCGCTGTCGTGCAAAGCGCCCAGCACACGGTGCAGCATCGGCACCCCTGCGATTGGCGTCAGCGCCTTGCAACCTGCCGTGCCCAGCGCAGCCACCGGGTCATGGCCATGGCGATCCGCCCCCAGTACCAGCGCGTCGAAACGCGGTGGCTCAAATTGCTTTTTCATACAGGCGATACCGTTTGTAGGGGGCGGCACCGATGCGATCCAGAATCGCCCGCATACCGGTGTTGGTTTCCAGGATCCAGGACATTTCCAGTGCTTCGATGTCACGTTTCTCGAACGGCGCCTTCAAGGCTTCGATCAGCAGCAGTGCGATGATCGGCCCCATTCGGCTGAACTGGTACTGCTGGCGCACGCCCATCAGCGGTACCCGCGCGGTGCGTACGCCACTGACTTTCAGGCGCCACAATAATTTGGCCCAGCCCAATGGCAGCAGGCGCCCGTCCAGGTCGGCGATGGCTTCGTTGATGTTGGGCAGGGCAACGATGAAAGCACAGGGCTCACCGTCGACCTCGGCGATGTAGATCATGTCTTCGGGCACCAGGAATTTCAGTTGCGCGCCCATCTCATCGAACTCACGTTCGGTGAACGGTACAAACCCCCAGTTTTTCTGCCAGGCATCGTTGAACACGGCGCGTAGTACCTGCATTTCCTGGGCGAAACGCTTGCGATCAAGCTGCCGGATCTTGATTCTGTTGCGCATGGAGCCCATCAGTGATGTCAGCGCTGGGGTGAAGGACAGGTCGGTGCGGCGCATCCAGTAAGCCAGCAGGTCCATGCCCTTGGCGTAGCCTTGCTGCTCCAGGCGTGCGGCGTAGTAGGGCTTGCCATGTTCCATCAGCGCCGACGGCGGTGTATCGAACCCGTCGACCAGCAGGCCGCTTTCCTGATTGATGTTCAAGCCAAACGGGCCGGTGATCCGGTGGGCGCCCTGCGTGCGCAACCAGGTTTCCGCCGTCTGAGTCAGCAGGCTGAACACGGCTTCGTCATCAATGGCGTCGAGCATGCCGAAATGGCCAGTGTCCATGCCATGCAGATCACGATGCAGTGAATCCACCTGAGCGGTAATGCGGCCCACCACTTCATTGCCGCGTCGCGCAATCCAGGCCTGCCAGTGAATGTGGTCCGATGCCGGGTTCTTCGCCGACAGATGCTCGATACGCTCCACATGCAGGGGTTGGACCCAGTGGGGATCGTCTGCGTACAAGTGGGAGGGCAGGGAGATGAAGGCTTTTAAACCCGCCTTGTCGCTGACCTGTTCTATGGAAATCATGACTGACCTAAATCCAACTAACTTCGAGGAGGTGCTAACTTAACTAACGCACTGCACGGTCGATCACCGCAAATGCGGCGTAAATGAAACCGCTATTAACTAATTTTGTATATAAAATCTTCATCGCTGTTTCAGATGGCGGGTATCTGATAAATGAATAGTCGTTCAGAAAACAACTCCTGTTAATCTTCGCGCCGAATTCGATTCAATCAGAAGTTAAACACTGCGCAGGCAATAATCGCTTGCTGGCTGCGGCGCAGATGCGCTGTTTCCTATCTTATTGTCGCCTGATAAATGCATCGGCCAAATGAAACATTGCGGGTGGATTTGCCGTCATGCGATCAGGCCGAAGGCTCACATCTAATGGCTGTGCTGTATATGTCAGAAACAAGCTCAAATCAATCCGTCCCCATGCGTCATGCAGACTTTGAAAGTCTGGTAGAGGCATTGGATTATGCCGCCACCGGTCACACCGGCATGAACTTCTATGACCGACGCAGTCAGTTGGTCAGTTCGTTCGAGTACCGCATGCTTAGACGACGCGCCCTTAAGGGCGCACGTCGCCTGCTCGGCCTGGGGCTGGTGCGGGGCGACCGGGTGGCACTGATCGCCGACACCAATGCCACCTTCGTCGAAGTGTTCTTCGCCTGCCAATACGCGGGGTTGATCCCCGTGCCATTGCCCATTCCCATGGGGGTTGGCCAGCATTCATCCTACGTGGACAAGCTGCGTGGGTTGCTGAACAGTTGCAGCCCAGCCGCCGTGTGCGGTGGCGAGGAATGGCTCCCGCTGGTGCGAGAGGCCGCCGCCGATATGCCGCCGATGCCTTTGCTCAGTGGTGTCGACATCGACGCGCTGCCAGAGGCCGAGGTCGAACTGCAGGCACCTGGCGCAGACGATGTGGCTTACCTTCAGTACACCTCGGGCAGCACGCGCTTTCCTCGTGGCGTGGTGATTACCCAGCGCGCGGTCATGGCCAACTTGCGGGTTATCAGCCGTGACGGCATCAAGCTGCGCGAAGGCGACCGTTGCGTTTCATGGTTGCCTTTCTATCACGACATGGGCCTGGTGGGGTTCGTCCTCACCCCTGTCGCTACTCAACTGTCGGTCGACTATCTGCGCACGCAGGACTTCGCCATGCGCCCCTTGCAATGGTTGAAGCTGATCAGCCGCAATCGTGGCACCGTGTCCGTGGCGCCACCGTTCGGTTACAACCTGTGCCTGCGACGGTGCAGTGACAAGGACCTGGCCGAGCTTGACCTGAGCAGTTGGCGGGTCGCTGGGGTAGGCGCCGAACCGGTACCGTTCGAGGCTTTGACGCAATTTGCCGAACGTTTTGCGGCAACCGGTTTTGCCAGCGGGACGTTCATGCCGTGCTTCGGCCTGGCAGAAAGCACCCTGGCGGTCAGCTTTGCCGACGCCACCCGAGGCCTGCGTGCCGATGTGATTGATCGCGATGTACTGGAGCAGAGTGGCAAAGCCGTACCGCCCACGCCACGTACACGTGCTGTCAGTACGTTCGTGAACTGTGGGGCGGTCCTGCCCGGACACCGCCTGGAAATTCGCAACACCCAGGGTGAGGTGCTCGGCGAGCGCGAGGTGGGGCAGATCTTCATTGCCGGCCCCAGCCTGATGAGTGGCTATTTCCGCGACCCTGAATCGCAACTGCAGGCCTCCCAATGGCTGGGCACCGGCGACCTGGGTTACTTGTTCGAGGGCGATCTGCATGTCACCGGCCGCAAGAAAGACCTCATCATCATTCGCGGGCGCAACATCTGGCCTCAGGATATCGAGCACGTGGCCGAGGGCGAGCCTGGTGTGCGCCCGGGCGATGCGATCGCCTTCGTGACGGCGCGTGGTGATGAGCCCGTGGTGGTGATGCAGATCCAGTGCCGGGTGGCCTCGCCCGCATCGCGCGAGCACATGGTCCGCTCGCTGTCGGGACGCATCCAGAGTGAGTTCGGCGTCAGCGTCGACATTCAACTGGTACCGCCGCAAAGCATCCCGCGTACCTCGTCTGGCAAACCGGCTCGTGCTGAGGCCAAACGTCGCTACCTGAACATGCTCGACGCGCTCGCGTTGCCTGCCGCGGCCATCGCCTGATGAGCCAGACCGTGGCAATCACCGGGGCCACCGGCTTTATCGGCCGGCGCATTCTGCACGCCCTGTTGGCGCGCGGTATCGCCGTGCGTGCGCTGACCCGCCGTTCGGTGGCGAGCCTGGACGCCGTGACATGGGTGCGCGGCTCGCTGGAAGATGAGGCCTCGCTGGCCAGGCTGGTCAGCGGCGCCAGTGCAGTCATCCATTGCGCTGGACAGGTGCGTGGTCGCAGCCGCGTGGTGTTTCAGCGCTGTAACGTCGAGGGCACCCAGCGCCTGGTGCAAGCGGCCAAGGCGGCCGGTTGCGAGCGTTTCCTGTTGTTTTCTTCGCTGGCTGCCAGGTACCCGCACCTGTCGTGGTACGCCGAATCCAAGTTCGATGCCGAAGTCGCCGCCCTCCAGGCGGCCGCCGATATGCCCATCAGCGTTTTCCGGCCTACGGCCGTCTATGGGCCAGGCGACAGCGAATTGCAGCCGGTGCTGTCGGCACTGCTGCGTGGCTGGCTGCCCCGGCTTGGTCGTGCCGATGCACGCCTGTCTTTTCTGCATGTGGAAGACCTGGTCCAGGCCACCCTGCGCTGGCTGGACGCGGAGGCTATTCATGCCGTGCGCTATGAAATCAATGACGGTGCCAAGGATGGCTATGGTTGGAAGCAACTGGCCGCCATGGGGGCGCTGATACGCGGCGGGCCGGTGCGCCTGATCGGTGTTCCCACCGCCTTGCTCTTGCAACTGTCACGCCTGAACCTGGCCTGGCATCGCCTGGCAGGTGGCGAGCCCATGCTGACGCCGAGCAAGGTCAACGAGCTTATCCATCCCGACTGGTCATCCAGCAACCGCCTTATCTCGAAGGACCTGGGCTGGTACCCGGCCATCGAGCTTGAACACGCGTTGCGTGAACGGTTGTTTTGATCCCACTTTCATACAGATATCAGACTCTTTTTATGTTGAAGCGCGAAGTCGTCACCGACTACATCCTCGAATGCCTGAGCGGCTTGACCGCCGACAAGCAACGGCCATTAAACCTGCACAGCAACCTGATCGAAGACCTGGGCCTTGAGTCCATCAAGATCATGGACTTGCTGATGATGCTGGAAGACCGGTTCGACCTGTCTATCCCAATCAATATCCTGATCGATGTCAGCACACCTGCCGACCTCACCGATGCACTGATGATCTACCTGGAGGAGCATCATGGGGTTGTATGACGGTTTCTCCCGCCTGGCACAGGAGCGCGAAGCGTTCCAGGACGGCGGCCTCAACCCTTTTGGCACCTGCATCGATGGGATCTATTCCGCCACCCAGGGGCGCATCGGCAATCGTCGCGTCATTTTGGCCGGTACCAACAACTACCTGGGCCTGACGTTTGACCCCAAGGCGATTGCCGCCGCCCAGGCTGCCCTGGTCGAGCTGGGCACTGGCACCACCGGTTCGCGTATGGCCAACGGCAGTTACGGCGGGCACGTGGCGCTGGAGCAGGAGTTGGCGGCGTTCTTCGAGCGGCCGTCGGCCATTGTCTTTTCCACCGGTTATGTCGCCAACCTGGGCATCATCAGCGCCCTGGCGACGCCCAAGGCCGTGGTGCTGCTCGATGCCGATTGCCACGCCAGCATCTACGATGCGTGCGCCCTGGGCGGGGCGCAGATCATCCGTTTTCGTCACAACGACGCCGCGGACCTTGAGCGACGCATGGTGCGCCTCGGCGAACAGGCCAAGGATGCGCTGATCATCGTCGAAGGCATCTACAGCATGCTCGGTGACGTGGCTCCGCTAAAGGAAATCGTCGAGATCAAGCGCCGCCTGGGCGGCTACCTGCTGCTGGACGAGGCGCACTCCTTCGGCGTGATGGGCGCGACTGGCCGTGGCCTGGCCCAGGCGCTGGACGTGGAGCAGGACGTCGACATCATCCTCGGGACGTTCAGCAAGAGCCTGGCGGCCATCGGCGGTTTCGCGGTGGGCAATGACCGCGCCATGGAAGTGCTGCGCTATGCCAGTCGCCCTTATATTTTCACCGCCTCGCCGTCGCCATCGGCCATTGCCTCCGTGCGCTCGGCGTTGCAGACCATTGCACAAGCCCCTCAGTTGCGCGAAAAGCTCTGGCAAAACGCCCATCGCCTGTATGACGGCCTGGCAGCATTGGGTTACCAGGTGGGCCCGCATGCCAGTCCGGTGGTGCCGGTGATGATCGGCACCAAGGAGCAGGGCGTGCGCTTCTGGCGAGCGTTGATCGAGCACGGGGTGTACGTGAACCTGGTGCTGCCGCCAGCCGCGCCGGCGGGCATCACGCTGGTGCGGTGCAGTGTCAGTGCGGCCCATTCGGAACAGGAAATCGACGCCATGGTGGGGGCATTCGCCGCCCTGCGTGACAGCGATATCCTGGAGTCGGTGGCATGAGAATCATCCTGGCGTTCGGTAAATCCTACCCCCTTCGCACCCTCTTGATGCTGCTCAGCCTGGTGGTCGCCGGCGTGGTGGAGGGCGTGAGCCTGACCACCATGCTGCCCCTGGTGTCGGTCATGCTGGGTGACAGCGGCCACTCGAGCATGGTCGCCGGCCATGTTGCCAGCGTGCTGCACAGCGTGGGGCTGGAGCCCTCCATCACCGTACTGCTGATTATCATCGTGGTCGGCATGTCCTTGACCAGCCTGCTCATTCTGTTGGCCAACCGTCAGGTGGGCTACACCGTGGCACACGTCGCCACGGACCTGCGTGTCGACCTGATCAATGCCACGCTGGGCAGCCGATGGGAGCATTACCTGCGTCAGCCGGGCGGGGCCCTGGCCAACGCCGTGGCCACCGAGGCGTTCCGCGCCTCGACGGCCTACGAGCACGCCGCCAACATGGTGGCCCTGACGATCCAGGCCATTGCCTACAGCATCATTGCCTTAGTGGTGGCCTGGCAGGCCGCCCTGGTGTGCATTGTCCTGGGCCTGGCGATTTTACTGGCCTTGCGCGGCCTGGTGAAAACCTCGCGCCAGGCCGGTAAAAGCCAGACCGGGCTGATGCGCGATCTGCTGATCAACCTGAGCGACACCCTGGGTTCGGTCAAACCGCTGAAGGCCATGGCCCGCGAGGACATCGCCGATTCGCTGCTGCGCAGCCAGGCGACGGAGCTCAACATCGCCATGGAAAAGGAAGTCACCAGCCGCGAGACCCTGCGCGCCCTGCAGGAGCCACTGCTGGCGCTGCTGGCCGCAGGCGGTCTGTACGCCGGCCTGGTGATCTGGAAGCTGCCGATGTCCTCGGTGATGGTGCTGATCTTCATGGTCGTGCGCGTGCTTGGGCTGATGCACAAGGCCCAGCAGCGCTACCACCGCATGGTCGGGCAGGAGAGCGCGTTCTGGGCCCTGCGCGAAGCAGTGGAAGCCGCCGAGGCCCAGCGTGAACCCGCCGGTGGCAGCCTCCAGCCAACGTTGGCCCGGAACATTGCGTTCGATCAGGTTTCGTTTACCTACGGCGGTCGATGCGTCCTCGACAAGGCCAGCGTGAGTTTCGAGGTGGGGACCATGACAACCCTGATCGGCCCGTCGGGCACCGGCAAAACCACGGTGCTTGACCTGTTGTGCGCGTTGCTGGTGGCGCAAGACGGCCGCATCAGTGTGGATGGCCGGGCGTTGGGCGATCTGCAACGGCGCAGTTGGCGCCGGATGATTGGCTACGTGACCCAGGAAACCCTGCTGCTGCACGACAGTGTGCTGGCCAACGTCACCCTCGGTGAGCCGTCATTGACCGAAGCCGATGCCGAGCATGCGTTGCGTCAGGCCGGCGCCTGGGAATTCGTGCAGGGCCTGGATCAAGGCCTGCACACGCGGGTTGGGGAGCGGGGCGGCCAACTGTCCGGTGGTCAGCGCCAGCGGATCATTATCGCCCGCGCGCTGGCGCACCGGCCCCGTCTGCTGATCCTGGACGAGGCCACCAGTGCACTGGACGCCGAATCCGAAGCCGACATCTGCGCCACGCTCAAGGCGCTGACGCCGAATATCACCATTATTGCCGTGTCGCACCGTCCGCGCCTGATCGAAGTGGCGGACAAGGTTGTCGAGTTGGTCGAGGGTAAATTCAAGGTCGTGACAGGTGGGCATGCGCCGCTGTCGCGTCCCGCTCTGATCCATGGCTCGGGAGGCCGCTGAAATGTCGATGAACCATGAGAACGAACTGGCACCGGTGATTGCCTTTGTAGGCTGCGATGGTGCGGGCAAGACCACTGTTTCCGACGCTATCCTGGCGTGGATGCGCGAGTCCGCAGAGGTTGAAAGCTGCCACCTGGGCATCCAATCCAAGGCCTTGGGCGAGAAGCTGGTGCGCTTGCCGATGGTGGGGGGCGTATTCAAGCGTCTGATTGCGAAAAACTCGCCGAAGACCGTGTCGCCTGACGAAGTGTCGCGCCCTTCGATCGAGGCGCCGAGTACCCTGGCGGCGGCTGCGATTTTTCTGCTGTCCGTGCGGCGTTGGCGGCGCTATCAGAAGATGATGTCGCTGCGACGCCAGGGGGTTGCGGTGATCGCCGATCGGTTTCCGCAAATTGCCGTGGCCAAAATGAAGATTGATGGCCCGGGCCTCAGTGGCGTACAGCATCGCAATGCACTGGTGCGCTGCCTGGCACGTTGCGAACGCTTGCTGTACTGCTACATGGTGAGCTATCGCCCTGACGTGGTGATTCGGCTCAATGTCGATCTGGAAACGGCCTACAAGCGCAAACCGGACCACCGCTACGCGTCGTTGGCCACTAAGATCGCGTTGGTGCCGCAACTGGAATACCAGGGTAGTCCGATCATTGATCTGGACAGTACCCAGCCCCTGGAGACCGTCATCGACCAGGCCAAGCATGCCATCAGCGCATGCCTGTCCCGTCAGCGCGCCGTGTAATGGCCAGCCGTAGCGCCTTCCGGCGCCTGGCGCCGCTGGTTGCCATCATCGGCCCGGACGGTGCCGGCAAGACCACCACGGCGCACTACCTGTGCTCGGTCATTGCCAATAGCCAATATGCCTACCTGGGGCTGGGCTCCGGGGCGCTCGGGCTGAAGATTCGGCAACTGCCGTGGATAGGCGCGATCCTGGAGCGGCATCTGTCCAACAAGGCCCGTCGGGCGCGAACGCCCGGCGAGCGGATTCCCGGACCTGTCACGGCGGCGGTCATCTACCTGTTCGGCAGGCTGCGCTGGCGTCGTTTCCTGCGCATGCTGCAGGTGCGCGAGAGCGGGCGGTTGGTGATCTGCGATCGCTACCCCCAGGCGCAGATCGCCGGGCTCAACGATGGCCCGGGCTTGTCGGCCGCCCATGCCACGGGCTGGTTAACCGCGTTGCTGGCCCGGCGTGAGCGCGACCTCTATATCGAGATGGCCCAGATACCGCCCACGCTGGTCATCCGGCTCAATATAGACGCCCACACCGCCTGGGCGCGCAAGCCCGACCATGACCTGGCCCTGATCGAGCGCAAGGTGGCCGCCACCGCGGCCTTGACGTTCCCCGGCGCGCGGGTGGTCGAGGTGGATGCGGGTTTGCCGCAGGCCCAGGTGCACGCCATTTGCCGTCAGCTCATCGAAACGCTGGTCAGTGAGACCCCAGGCTTTTCCTCATTTCTTTAACCGCAGGTCACACGCGTTGAATAAGCCTATGCCCCATCCCGGCGCCCAGCCCTTTGCGAATGCCTCTGGCACGCCGGTCCTGCGCCGTTCCAGTGTCTACTCGCTGGCCATCATGTATCTGTTTTTCTGGTATTTCTCCGGGCCCCTGCAATGGTTGTTCTACCACAGCGATGTCGCCGGCCTTGAGGGCTTCTGGCAAGCCAGCGCGGCAAGCCTGCTGTGGCTGATCCCGCCATTGCTGTTTCCACGCTGGACACGGCCCATCGTCGGATTGACAGGGCTGGTGTTGTGGATGTGCTCGCTGACCGCGCTGGCTTACTTCCTGATCTATGGCCAGGAGTTTTCGCAAAGCGCGATCTTCATCATGTTCGAATCCAACATGAGTGAGTCCAGTGAGTATATTTCCCAGTATTTTTCCTGGTCTAAATTGGCCGTGCTGGTTGCCTACACCGTCATCGCGCTGGGGTTATGGTTCAGGGTTCGCCCCGTTGCGTTCTCGGGGCGCGCCAAGGTGGTGTTGTGCCTGCTGATTGCCTTTGCATCGGTGGGCTACTCAGCCCTCCATGAGTATCGAAAGCGTGGCGACCTGGACATGCGCATCGGTAAGTTTCAGCAGAATCTGCAGTCGGCATCGCCCTGGCAGATGGTCATTGGCTACGCGCAGTACCATCAGCAATTGGCCGATATGGCGAGTATGTTCGAGGACTGGAAAGCCATTGCGCCCTTGCAGCACCTGGTCGATGCCCAAGCCGGGCAGCCAGCGACAATGGTGTTGGTCATCGGCGAGTCGACCGATCGCCAGCGCATGAGTCTGTACGGCTACACTCGCCAGACCACGCCACAACTGGATGCCTTGCGGTTCGAGCTCGACGTGTTTGATCAGGTCGTGGCGTCGCGCCCGTATACCATCGAAGCGCTGCAGCAGGTGTTGACCTTTGCCGACCAGGAGCACCCGGACCTGTACCTGACGACGCCTTCGTTGATCAGCGTGATGAAGCAGGCGGGTTACAAAACGTTCTGGATCACCAATCAGCAGACCATGACCCAGCGCAATACCATGCTCACCACCTTCTCCAAGCAGGCGGACGAGCAGGTCTATCTGAATAACAACCGGGATCAGAACTCCACCAGCCAATACGACGAAGACGTGCTGGCGCCGTTTAGCCAGGTCCTCAAGGACACGGCACCGCGCAAGCTGATCGTCGTGCACCTGCTGGGCACCCACATGAACTACCGCTACCGTTTTCCCAGCAGCTACGCGCGCTTCCAGGACAGCGCCGAAGTACCGCGCTACATCACGGACAAGACGCTGCGCAAATACAACGACTATGACAATGCCGTGTTCTACAACGATTACGTGGTCAGCTCGTTGATTGATCGCTTCAAACGCTCCAACCCCCATGGCTTCCTGGTGTATCTGTCAGATCATGGTGAGTCAGTGTACGACCCGGTGGCCCCGCACATGCTGGGGCGCAATGAAGAGGCGCCGACACCGCCGATGTACACCGTGCCTTTCCTGGTATGGCGCTCGCCGAGCTGGAAAGCGGACAACCCGCTCGATCTGCGCGATGCATTGCATCGCGAGTGGACCACGTCGCACTTCATCCACACCTGGGCGGATCTGGCCGGGCTGCGCTTCGACACGTTCGAACCGTGGAAAAGCATCGTCAACCCGGCCTATCGCCGCGGCCGGCTACTGATTGGTGATCCGCGCCAACCGGGCAAGTTGCGTGACTTCAATACGCTGGGCCGCGCACCTTGAATGGCCGGCTAAGCCGCAGCGGCCGCCAGGTTGCCCAGGTTGCCCATGTGCTGCTCTAGCCGGGTGCGCAACCAGCGCTCGGCCGGGTCGTTGTCAGTCAGGCTCAGCCAGACCATGGACAACTCCTGCGCCGGCACCTCGAACGGGCAGGGTTCGTCGCGCAAATTACCCCACCCCAGCAACGCCTTCGCCGCATAGTCGGGGCAGCTCGCCAGCAGATTGGTGGCGTTGAGGGCCGCCGGCAGCGAGCTGAACTGCGGGATCGACAGTACCACCTTGCGGTCGCGGCCGATTTTAGCCAGGCATTCATCGACGATACCGTGGATATTGGCCGTGTAAGAGACTTGAACATGGGGGCGGGTACAGAACTCGTCCAGGGTCAACGGTGCGTCAGCGTTATCGGCGCGCAGGATGCGTGGTTCGACGCTTCTGAGCAGTTTGCGCTTGGCATTCGCGGGCAGTTCGCGGGTCTCGGTGATGCCGACGGTGATCTCACCGGACGCCAATAGGTCGGGAATACGCCAATAGTCGGCATGCTGGATGATCACGACCACGTTGGGGGCTTCATCGCGCAGCGCTGCCAGAAAGGGCGGCAGCAGGGCGAATTCGACGTCGTCGGAAAGGCCGATCTTGAAGGTCAGGCGGCTTTCCAGCGGATCGAACTGGTGGGCGAGGCTGAGCGCCGTGGCCATGGCATCAAGCGCTGGCGACAGATGCCGGATGATTTCTTCGGCGCGGCGAGTGGGCTCCATGCGGTGGCCCACTCGAACAAACAGGGGGTCATTGAACAGTGTTCGCAGCCGGCCCAGGGCTGTGCTGACGGTTGGCTGGCCCAAATACATTTTTTCGGCGACGCGGGTGACGTTTTGTTCCTGCATGAGCGCTTCGAAAATGACCATCAGGTTGATGTCGGATTTTCGCAGTTCATTTCGATTCATAGGCGCCTTTCAACTGCCGTGCAAGTCGGCGCATGGCAGTGCCTGGAAAGTTGAGCGAAGACGTGTCTAATGGTTGAGCTAGACGCACTCATGCCATAGAAAAGCGTTTCAAATTGTTACGCGGCGCGAAACTTAGCATGTGCTTTTCAGTCGCACCATGGCGCTTTCTGGAATGCCTAATTACCGTTTTCGCAACAATGGTGAGCGATCGTTATTAGGGAAGCGCTGAAAAAGACTTCCGGGTTGGGCAAATCCACCGGACAACCCGTCGCCGAGCTTTTTCGATGATGAAGCCGAAGACCTTTGCCGCTGCCGCGTACGCAGGCAAACGCAAGCAACTGAGCAAGGAAGAATTTCTGTTCGAAATGGACCCGGTGGCGCCCTGAAAGGTGTCAAGGGGCATGCTGCGTAATGAAACGCCGTAATCGTGGGGTACGCTGTCAACTTATACCGTCGATCAAAATATGTCGTTGTCCCCGGCTGCATTGCTCAATCCGCGCCTCAACCTGGTACACCTCGCGCAGCATGCGTTCGGTGATCACCTCATGACTCGCGCCGCTGCCCTGCGCGGTGCCGTCTGCAATCACCAATACCTGGTCGGCGAAGCGCAACGCCTGGTTCAGGTCATGCAGGGCAATAAACACGATGACCTGCTGTTTGCGGGCCAGTGCGCCCATGAAGTTCAAGACCTGCACCTGACGATGCATATCGAGGGCGCTGGTGGGCTCGTCCATCAACAGGATTTCCGGTTCGCGCACCAAGGTCTGGGCGATGGACACCAGTTGCTGCTGGCCGCCGCTGAGTTCGCCAAGGTTGCGAAAGGACAAGTCGCTGATGCCTAGGGCCTCGAGCATTTCGTCCACCCGGTTCAACTCGTCATCGTGGACGGTCCATTGCGGCGACCGTTGCTTGCGGGCCAGGAGCACCGATTCGTAGACCGTCAACCGCGCACTGGCATTCAAGCCCTGGGGCATATAGCAGATGCCCTGCTGGCCCTTTTTCGAGTTCTGCAGGATCACCTGCCCAGGCCCGTCGATCAGCCCGGCCATGCGTTTGAACAGGGTCGACTTGCCTGCCGCATTGGGCCCCACCACGGCGACCACCTGTCCACCGGTGAACGCGGCAGTGCTGACGCCACGGATGATCGTGCGCTGGCCATAGCGGGCACCCAGGTCTTGCAGTTGAATCTTCACCATGAGTTTTTCTTCCCGCTGAGGATCAGAGAAATGAAGAACGGCACGCCGATCAGCGAAGTGACCACCCCAATCGGGAAGATGGCACCCGGGATCAGGGTTTTGCTCACCACTGAACTGGCGGACAGAATCAAAGCGCCGGTCAGCAGCGAGGCGGGCAGGAAGAAACGTTGGTCCTCGCCGATCAACATCCGCGCGATATGCGGGCCGACCAGCCCGATAAAACCGATGGTGCCAACAAAGGCCACGGGGAATGAGGCGAGCAGGCTGACCATGATCAGCGTCTGAAAGCGCAGGCTGCGCACGTTGATCCCGAAACTGGCGGCCTTGTCGTCGCCCAGTCGCAGCGCGGTCAGGGCCCAGGCGCGTTTGGCAAAGATCGGCAGGGTGATCACGATCACCAGGCAGATCACCCCGAGTTTGGGCCAGGTGGCTTTGGTCAGGCTGCCCATGGTCCAGAACACCACGGCCGCCACGGCTTGCTCGGTGGCGAAAAACTGCACCAGGGCCAATAACGCGTTGAATGTGAACACCAGGGCGATACCCAGCAGCACGATGGTTTCTGCGGTGACCCCGCGACGCATGCTCAGGAAGTGAATCAGCAACGCAGAAAGCATGGCCATGATGAACGCGTTGGCCGGCACCATGTACTGCGCCGCCAACGGAAACAGCGCCACACCAAACGCCAGCCCCATGGCTGCACCAAAACTTGCGGCGGCGGAAATGCCCAGGGTGAAGGGGCTGGCCAGCGGGTTGTTGAGGATGGTCTGCATCTGCGCTCCGGCCAGTGACAACGCTGCCCCCACGGCAACCGCCATCAGCGCGATCGGCAGGCGGATGTCCCACATCACCACGCGAACCTGCGCCGGCGCACTGTCCGGCGCAAAGAGTGCACCGAGCACTTCATTGAAGCTGTAGCTCGCCGGCCCCAGGGCCAGGTCAAGCAGCACACTGCACAACAGCAGCAGGGCCAGGCCGCCGAGGATCAGGCGTTTGCGCAGCACCAGGCGCCGGTAGGTGTCGCGTTGAATCACGGCGCTCATGGTTTGAGGCTCACGAAGTAACCCGGCTCATAGGGCACCGGCAGGAATCGCTCGTGCAATTCGCGAAACGAGGCGTCAGGGTCCAGGTCGGTAAACAGTGTCGGATGAAACCACTTGGCCAACTGCTGGATGGCCACGAACTGATACGGGCTGTTGTAGAACTGATGCCAGATCGCGTGGAACGCCTGGTCATCCTGTGCCTTGATCCCGGCATAGGCCGCGCGCTGGGTGTACCACGCCAGTTTGCGCCGGGCTTGTGCCATGTCGGCACCGGGGCCCACACCGACCCAGTGGCCACCGGGGGCAAAGGCTTCCCAGTTGGCACTGGTGACCACCACCTGTTGCGGATTGGCGACCACCACCTGCTCGGGGTTCAACTGGCCGAAGGTACTGGGGATGACGTTTCTGGCGATATTGTTGCCACCGGCCATCTCTACGAACAGACCAAAGTTTTCATTGCCGAAACTCAGGCAGCAATCGTCGGTGTAGCCACCGATACGCTCGATGAACACGTTGGGGCGCGCAGGGTGTTGGGCGTTGATCACGTCGATGACGCGGCGGATCTGCTGGTTGCGAAAGTCGATAAACGCCTCGGCACGCGCCTCTTTGCCGAACAACTGGCCGAACAGGCGCATGGTGGGTTCGGTGTTCTGCATCGGGTGGTTACGAAAGTCGACATACACCACGGGAATCCCCAAGGCGTCGAGCTTTTCGATATACCGGGCGTCCTCGGTCGCGTGCTGGGCCTCGATATTGAGGATGATCACGTCCGGGTGCTGTGAGATGGCCTGCTCGATATCGAAGGTGCCGTCTTCAAAGCCGCCAAAGGTGGGGATTTTGGCGATGGCGGGAAATTTACGCAGGTAAGCGCCATAGGTGTCCGGGTCGGATTGGATCAAGTCCTTGCGCCAGCCGACAATTCGCTCGATGGGGTTTTGCGTATCCAACGCGGCAACCAGGTACAACTGACGACCTTCCCCCAGAATGACCCGCCTGACCGGCAGGTGCACCTTGACCTGGCGCCCGAGCAAATCGGTGACGGTGCTGCGCGTTGCCGGCGGCTCGGCTGCCGTTGACGGCAGTGCCCATCCCAACAAACCCGCAAACAGCAGCCCGGCGAAGGCGTGGCTGCGTCGAACAATGGTGACCATGGTTAAAGCCTTTGCAGTGGTCGGGCCGGGTGGCGGTGCAGCTCGCCGTGCCGGGCCGAAGGTTTCAGAAATCGACCGTGGTCGACAGTAGAAAAGTGCGGGGCGCGCCTTGAGAGAACGCACCGTAGGAGGCGACGCCCGACCAATACTCACGGTCGAACACGTTCTGTACTGTGGCGCGAAAGGTCGTCGGCCGCTGGGCGATGCGCGTGCTGTAGCGCAGGCCCATATCGAAGCGGGTCCAGGGGGCCAACTGCTGGGTATTGGCCTGGTCCACGTATTGGCGGGCGGTGTACAACGCGCCGCCGGTCAACGTCAGCCCCTCGACCCAGGGCACGTCCCACTCGGCCCAGAGGTTGGCTTGAACCTTGGGCACTCCCACCGGGGTGTTGCCCCGGTTGGCGGCAACCCCGCTTTTGGTCAGTTGTGCATCCAGCAGCGTCACGCCGCCGAGCAGGCGTGTGCCTCGGCCGGCCTCACCGGATACGTTCAACTCCAGGCCCCGGTTACGCTGTTCGCCTTGTACCGCAAAGGTTGTGCCTGACAACTCGCCGCTGGGTTTGGTGATCTGGAACAGCGCGAGGGTGGACATGACCGTGCCGTAGTCGAGCTTGACCCCGACCTCATGCTGGCGTGAGACATAGGGGGCAAAGATTTGGCCTGCGTTCGAGGCCGTGGCGGGGGCGATATCGCCTTTGCTCAAGCCTTCCAGGTAGTTGTAGTAGAGCGACACATGCTCCCAGGGCCTGACAACTGCCCCGAACAGCGGCGTCGTCTTGCCGTCGTCATAAGCCGTCGTCACCGCGCCTGCTGCGTTGTAGTTGTTGGAACGGATCGTCTGTTTGCGCAGGCCGGCAGTCACCTGCAGGCGCTGATCGAACATCGACAAGGTGTCGGCAACCGCGACGCCGGACAATTCGGTCGCCGAGACTTTTGGCGTGGCAGGCGTTGCAAGGTCAGCCTCGGGACGCGCGATTGGGTGGTAGATGTTCGACAGGATCGGCGGGCCGGAAAGGATGCCGCGTGACAATTCATCGCGATAACGCGTGACTTGCAGCGTGGTGCTGTGGCTGATCGGCCCCGTGTCGAAACGCAGTCGGGCTCCGGTGTCGACCGTGTAGCGCCGGACCTTGAATTTGTAATAGCCGGGGATCGACGAGGTGTCGCCGGCGGTGTTGATGATGGTCGGGGTCTGGTCGGAAAGGCGGGCCACGTTCGACTTCCCACCGCCGGCATGGGCAAACAGGGTCAGTGCGGCGCTCACGTCATACTCGCCACCCAGCAATGCCGATTCGTCACGGGTCTTGGACCAGCCCCAATCCTGGCTGACGTTGGTACGCCCGTTGGCAGCGTGGGGAATGGGCACGCCGGGAGCGATCAGGAATGGCCGTGAAGCCGCGTCAAATTGCTCTTGCTGGGCGATCAGGTCCAGGCTGGTGCGCAGGCGATCACCCTGGTAATCCAGGGCGATGGCACTGACTCCGACACCCCGCGATTGCTTGTCGATGACGGTGTCACCCTGCTGCACACGGCCGTTGACGCGCAGGCCGAATCGCCGGTCCTCGCCAAACCGCCGACTCAGGTCGATGTGGGCGCCCAGTTGCAGGTCCTGGGCGTAGGTGGCGGTGACGCGGGTCAGGTCCTCGTCCAGGGAGCGCTTGGGGACCACGTTGATCACGCCACCGACGGCGCTGTTGGGGGACATGCCGTAGAGGAGGGCGCCGGGGCCTTTGACCACTTCGATGCGTTCGGCGTAGTCGGTGAATACCCGGTAATTGGAGGCCACACCGTACACACCGTCGAACGCGAGTTCCCCGAGGTTACCTTCGCCCACTGGAAAACCACGAATAAAGAATGAATCGACGATGCCCCCCGTCTGGCCGGTGGAGCGCACCGAGGAGTCGCGCTCCAGCACGTCGCCCACGGTTGTGGCCTGCTGGTCTTTGATCAATGACGCGGTATAGGTACTGATGCTGAAAGGCGCGTCCATCACATCCGTATTGCCGAGCAGGCCGAGACGCCCACCCTCCGCGACCTGGCCGCCCGGGTACTCCGGCGGCAGGCTATCGACATGTTGTTGCGCCGCCTCCACCGTGGTGGTCGACAGCGTTACCCGGCGCAGTACCAGGGTGTAGCTGCCATCGCTGCGCAACAGCATTTCCAGGCCGCTGCCTGCGAGCAACCGCATGACGGCCTCCTGCGTGGAGTAAGTCCCGCTCAGTTCGGGACTGATCAGCCCCTCCGTGATCGACGGCTGGAACGACAAGGCAATGCCGGCGTCCACGGCAAAGCTTGAGAGCGTCGCACCGAGCGGGCCGGGGGCAATGTGGTAGGTCTGCAACGCGACCGAGTCCAATGGGACGGGTTCATCCGCCAATGCCGGCAGGCACACGGCACTGGCCAGCAGCAGGCTGAGGACCATTGGTTTGAACGGACGAGCCGGACGCAGGGGCCGCGCTACGAGCATGAAAGGATGACCCAATGGACGAGAGGAAAAGGCTGTTCTTGTCTTTGCCAGCCGAGATCGAAAAAAGTATCACCCTGGTCGCTGTTTATTTTTGGCGCGCGATCAGGCGGGCGACAGGGTGACCCAATAACCGTGCAAATGACTGTTCGCTCGCACGGGGTAGGTGTGCACCAGCATGCTCAAGGTGCGATCGGTATCACTGAGCGGAAAGGCCCCGGAAATGCGCAGGTCGGCGATGGCGGGATCACAGCGCAGGAAACCTCTGCGGTAGCGCGTCAGTTGCGCGACGAAATCCGCCAGGCGCATCTTGTCGGCCATCAACATGCCTTGGGTCCATGAGCCGATGTAGCGATCGGTCGGCGCCAGGTCACCAAAGGTCTGTGAGGAAAAGTCGGTGCGCTGTCCGGCGTTGACGATCAGCGGCGGAGTCTGGCGGTTATCGGCCAATATCACGCTCACCGCGCCGTCGATGACCGCGAGGTGCGTGCGTGGGCTCACTTCACGTACGGTAAAGCGTGTGCCCAGCGCCTGCATGCGCCCCTGGCGGGAACTGATCAGGAAAGGCCGGGGCAGGGGGGCGGTGTCCACGGCGGTCTGCACCAGGATTTCGCCTTCGCGCAGGTGAATAAGCCGTTGGCGGTCGTCGAATATGACGTCGATGGCGGTATCGGTGTTCAGGGTGATGCGCGAGCCATCGGCCAGGGTCAGTTCGCGGCGCTGGCCAACGTCGGTGCGGTAGTCCGCTGACCATTGCTGCGATTGCGCCAGCTTCCAGCTTCCCCAGCCCACCGGCATCACCGCCAACAGGATTGCCAGCTTGCCCAGCGCTGCACGACGTTCCGGGCTGTTTGGTCGGTCCAGCGCCGACATCGCCAGTGAGGATGGCAGGCCGCCGAACTTGCTCTGCAGCAATTGCGCACGCGACCAGGCGCGATCCCGCTCCGGGCTGCTGACCTTCCAGCGCTCCCATTCGGCGCGTTCGTGGTCGCTCAGTTCGCGTTCGCTCAAGCGCATCAGCCACTCGGCGGCTTCTTCGAGCACCAGAGGGTCCAGCGGCGGTTCCTTGCGCAGGCCGAGCATTCACGCCACCAGCATCAGGCACTGTACGAAGGCCTGTTTCATGTAGCGTTTGACGGTGATCAGCGACACACCCAACTGCTCGGCGATGTCGTCGTACTTGAGGCCGTTGATCTGCGACAGCAGGAAGGCGCGCTTGACCAGTGGCGCAAGGGTATCGAGCATGGCGTCGATTTCGTGCAGGGTTTCCAGCACCATGAAGTGCGCCTCGGGCGACGGCGCTTCGTGGGCAGGCACGTTCGCCAGTGCATCCAGGTAGGCGCGTTCCAGTGCCTTGCGCTGGTACCAGTTGATCAGAATGCCCTTGGCCACGCAGCTCAAGTACGCCCGTGGCTGGTCAATCACCGTGACTTGTGAGGCCAGAATCCGGGTGAAGGTGTCCTGCGCCAGATCCGCCGCATCCATGGCGTTACCCAGTTTTCTCTTCAGCGTGGCGTACAGCCAGCCGTGATGCCCGCTGTACAGGGCTTCGATGGCGCGCAGGTGATTGAGGTGATTGGCAGAAGAGGTTTCGCTCATGGCGGCAGATTTGTTTGTAATTGAGAAGTATTCCCAATGCTAGTTGACAAACTGACGTGAGCGCAAGCGCGATCATGTCCGATGATCAGGCGTGTGACAGGCATATCAAGGCGTTAATCAGCGGTTGGACGGCGCGGGCACCGACCAGTACCGCAACGCGACCATGGGGATCAGCGCCACGGCATAGGCCAGGCCCACGAAAAGATAGGTGTATTGCAGGCCGTAGACCTGGCTCAGCAAGCCACCGATGGAGATGCCGGCAATCGAGGCAAACTGCGCAGTACTTTGAGCAATCCCCAGTACGTAGCCTTGTCGCGAGCTGTCGGCGGTTTTCGAGACCAATGCCATCAGCACGGGGGTGGTCGCTCCCAGCAGTACCCCCCAAATCAAGTAGGCGACGATAAATACCACGGGGCTGCGCGTTACGCCCGCCACGGCGGTCAAGGCGATGCAGCCCACGACGATATACGTGATGCGTTGCAGCGTTTCTGCCTGGGAACGATGCTCGAAGTAGCGCGACCATGCCGTTGCCGACAGGATAAAGCCCAGCGCCAGCAACCCGTAGCACAGGCCGACAACTGAATTGCTGACCTCGAACGTCGAGCTCACGTACAGCGAGAACGATGTCTGCGGCAGCATGCGCGCCAGCAGCAGGATCCCCATGACGCACAACAGCGACAGCAGGGGAGAGTTGAGCCATACGCTGTCGGTGCCTGCAGCCTGCGCGCTGGTGGCCACCGTCGGTTTCTTGGGGACAGGAGGCACATCCGGCAACGTCACGGCGGCGATTACGGTACAGAGTGCGCAGAGCACGGAAGCGACGATGTTGATCCAGAAAAACGTCGCGTAATCGAGGATCAGGCCGCCAGCAACCGCGCCCAGCAGTGAGCCGACATTGGTCGATATCTGCAGGATCGCAAACAACCGGGCCCGTCGCGACGGCGCTTCGATACTGACCCCGTAAGCCTGCGCCGGGGCTATGTAGCCGGCAAAGGCACCCTGCAGAAAACGCAGCGCCAGAATTACCCAGATGTCACTGAAAAACGCCAGCCCGAGCTGGGTCAGGGACAGCCCCGCGAGTGCGCGGATCATCATCAACTTGTGGCCGTAGCGATCGCCGACACGGCCCCAGAATGCGCTGGTCAGCATGATGCCCAGCATCGGCCCGACGTACACGGCGATGCTGGCGAAGCTGAATACCGACTCCGAGGAGGCCAGTTCGCGCAGGTGCACGGGCCAGAATGGTCCGCTCATTTCCATCGCGCCCATGGAGACCAACTGGATCGTGAACAGAAGATAAATGAGGATTCTTACACGCGAACCCTGGATGGCACCTGCTTGGGACATCAGTACTCCTTGGTCAGCCACAGGGCCATTTCCTGCAAGTGTGTGAGGAACGCCGCGTCCAGTACAACCCTGCGCACCGTGCAAAAAAAATTAAATGGGCGAGTGATACTTTTTCGCACGTCGACTGGCATTAGGAGTGATTCCCATTTTCTCTCGTTGAAAGGATCCCCTCATCATGCCTGTTGCCAGTCGGCCCTGCGGTGAACGCGCGTTAACACTTGCCATTCGAACTGCCCTGTTGAATGTCGTCCTGGTCGCAGCAGGCGCCAATGCCTGGGCGCAGACACCCACGCCTGTCGCCACGGATGACAGCACGCCCAGCCTGACCCTCGACACCACCACGATCGACGGCCGCTACAACGGCCCGACGGCGCTGCCCGAGGTCCTTCCCGGTGGGCAGGTGGCGCGCGGTGCGCGGCTCGGAATGATGGGCAATAAAGACGTAATGGACACGCCATTCAACGTCACCAGCTACACCGCCAAAACCCTTGCCGACCTGCAAACCGTCACCGTTGCCGATGCCCTGGAACGCGACCCCTCGGTGCGCTCCACGGGGCAGACGGGCGGTATCGTCGATTCGTTTTTCATTCGCGGTTTTGCCATCGGCGAAGGCAACCTGGGTGAGCTGGCCTACGACGGTGTGTATGGCGTAGCACCCAACTACCGGGCTTTTACCGAGTACGCCGAGCGTATCGAAGTGCTTAAGGGGCCGGGCGCCTTGATGTACGGCATCTCGCCCAACAGTGGCGTCGGAGGGGTCATCAACATTGTCCCCAAGCGGCCGCTGGAGCAAGACCTGACCCGGTTTACGGGCAGCTACGCGTCGGACTCCCAAGCGGGCGGGCACCTGGATATCAGTCGGCGTTTTGGTGAGGAAAACCAGTTCGGCGTGCGCTTTAACGGCAGCCTGCAGGGCGGCGACACGGCCGTGAACGACCAGCATCGCGACGTAGGGATCGGTGCGATTGCCCTGGATTATCGTGGCGAGCGGCTACGCTTGAACCTCGACTACATCAATCAGAAAGAAAGCTTCGAGGGGGCCTCACGCCCGTTCACCGTCGCACCGGGCGTTGAAGTGCCATCCGCCCCGAATGGCCGCACCAGCGTGGCGCAAAAGTGGGGCTGGTCGGATACCCGGGAACAGTCCGCATTGCTCGGCGGTGAATATGATCTGAGCGACAACCTCACGGTGTTCGCCCATGCAGGGGGCGGCAAGTCGGATGTGAAACGCATGTCCGACCAGGTGCCGCGCATCCTCAATGATGCCGGTGATACCAGCAACGTCCCGGGCTATTACAAATTCAACGTCGACCGTTCTACCGCCGATGTGGGGATGCGTGGGCTCTTCGCCACCGGCCCGGTCACCCATACCACCACGCTGATGGCGACCCGTTACCAGGATGAGCTGTCGCGGGGCATCAACAACGGCACGACAGTCCTCTCCAATATCTACCACCCGGTGGACACGCCCAAGCAATACATCAACACGCCCAAAGTGCTGCGAATTTCCGAGTCGGAATTGTCCGGCGTGGCGTTGACCGACACCTTGGGGATGCTCGATGACCGTCTCCAACTGACCCTGGGCGTGCGCCGGCAGTTTATCGAGTCACGTAACTACGATGCTGCCGGCACCGTCAGCGCTCGTTACAGTGCCAACGCCACCACGCCTTTGCTGGGATTGGTGGTCAAGCCTTGGGAGGACGTCTCCCTCTACTACAACTATGTCGAAGGGCTGAGCAAAGGCGACGCGGCACCGGGCACGGCGAGCAACGCCGGGGAAACCTTTGCGCCGTATGAGTCCAAGCAGCACGAACTGGGGGTGAAGTATGAACACGGCACCTTCATGACCACGCTGGCGTTGTTTCAGATCGAGAAACCTGCCGGCGAACTGGGCGCCAATGGTGTGTATTCGGTGCTGGCCGAACAGCGCAACCGTGGCCTGGAACTGAGCGTGTTCGGCGAAGTGGCCACCGGCACCCGCTTGATGGGCGGTGTGACCTTCCTCGATGGGGAGCTGACCAAATCGGCGACTGCCGCTAACCAGGGCAACAAGCCGGTCGGCGTGCCCGATATCCAGGCCAACCTGTGGGCGGAATACGACACCCCGTGGCTGGAAGGTTTCACCCTCACCGGCGGCGCGATCTACACCGACAGCCAATACATCAACCAGGCCAACACTCAGGCACTCGATTCCTGGACCCGCATTGATGCCGGTGCGCGTTACGCCACCAAAATAGAAGGGCGACCGACGACCTTCCGCGCCACGGTACAGAACGTGTTCGACCGTGAGTATTGGTCCGGCGTGGCCTCTTACGGTGCGTTTTCCCCGGGGTATCCACGCACCTTGCAACTGTCGGCTACCGTCGATTTTTGACGGGGGCTGGTATGGATTAATCATGCGCCAGCAATAACCTTAGCGCTGCTGGGCCAAACGTTGTTGGGTATCGGTGACTTTCTGCTGTGCGTCCAGCACATCGGTGTTGATGCGCGAACCGGCCTCAAAGCCGTGGGTCACGTCGGCAAGTGGCCGGCTTGTTCCTTGTTGATGTCCTTTTCGGCCAGGCTCAGGGCAATCTGCGCCTGTTGCACGGCGAGGTTGCCTTGTTGCGCTACACCTGCAACGCGGCGCGCATGCCCGCCAATTTGATGCAGGTTTCATCGTATTCGCTGGCGGGGTCGGAATGTTCGACGATGCCACAGCCGGCAAATAAGCGGGCTTGGTTGCCGTTGAGCAAGGCACTGGGCAAGCCGACGATAAATTCGCCGTTGCCGTGGGCATCCAGCCAGCCTAACGGCGCCGCGTACCAGCCACGGTCAAAGCCCTCGAATTGGCGGATATGCTCCAGCGCCTGCCGGCGTTCATGGCCGCCTACGGCGGGCGTCGGGTGCAGGATTGCAACCATGTCCAGCAAACTGCTCTGCGGGCGCAGTGCGCCTTCGATCAGCGTGGCCAAGTGCTGCACGCGGCTGAGCCGCTTGATGTGCGGCGCCGGGGGAACGTGCAACGGGCGTACCCAGGGCGCCAGGTCACGCTGAATGATCTGCACCACCACGGCGTGTTCATGCTGGTTCTTCTGGCAGCCGAGCAGCGTTTGCGCCAGTTGCGCATCCTGCGCCGGGCAGGGATCGCGCCGGGCAGTGCCTGCCAGCGCCAGGGTTTGCAGGTGGCCGTTGTGCAGTTTGACCAGGCGCTCCGGGGAGGCGCCGATAAAACACGCGTGGTTGCGTCGAAACGCAAACAAGTACGCCGTGGGGTCGTTGGTCGCCAGGGCGGCCAAGGTGTGCCCGGCGCTGATGGGCTGGGAAAATTCGCTGACCACTTCCCGCGCCAGCACCACCTTGTTCAACGCGGTGTCGCGCAACACGTCCAGGGCATGCGCGACTTTGCTTTCCCAGCAGGCCCGCGGCAGGCTCTGGTCGCGGGTGTGCTGCAATGCAACAGTCGTGGGGGCGCCGCTGACGTAGCGATCCATCAGTGCGCTCCACTCATTCAGTACGTGCTCACAACAGCAACGCGCCTCATCGCTGGGCGCGACGCGCTGTTGGCACACCAGCCAACAGTCTTCACCCTCGCGCACCAGTAATAGCGTCATCAGCAACAGGGACGCATCGCCAAAACCCTGCCAGGCAGGGCTGGCCTTGACCTGGTGATCGAATCGAAAACCGCCACACACCGAAGGCGCCAGCGGGCCGCGTATCACCGCGCTTTCCAGCCAATGCCGCCATTGCGCATCGACCGAGGCAAAACGCTGTGGGCCCGCGCTGCTCAGCTCCGCCGCCACCCCCCAGCCGAACAGGCTTTTGTCGTCTTCCGGCGCCCGCCAGAACAGGCACTCGGCACCCGGCTGGTCGACACTGCCAAACAGCGCCAGCAAGTCCAGCGGGGCGATCCTCATCGAGTAACTGGCCAACACCGGTTCACCTTGTTCGACCGCACGCCGCTGGGCGTGCTCGAACACCTCGGTCATCCCCTCGGCATGGGCGTGCAACTGTGCAAAGGCCCTCATGCCAGCGTTCTCGTCGTGCGCCAGTGCAGCACTTGCTGGCCGATGTACCAATGGATGATCTGGGCAAACAGGGTTTCGACGAAGTGCGGGTCCAGCCCGGCCTGCTCGGCCCACTCGCGGCGTTGCGGGAGCATCCGGGCAACGCGTTCGGGCGCGGCGATGCTGCTTTCGGTCGGCTTGAAGCGCGCGGCGGCTTTGACGTACGCCATGCGTTGGCGCATGAGGTCGATGATCTGGTGGTCCAGTGAATCGATGGCGTGACGGATGTCCTGAAGGCCATCACAGGCGTCGGGGGTTTTCATTGACAGGTTTCCTTCAAGGAGGGCGATAGGGTCGACAGCGTCGCGACGATGGCGTCGATGAGTGCCTGGCGCTGCTCGACCAGGTAAAAATGTCCGCCTTGCCAGCGCTGCAGGTGCAGTGGCTGGTGGCTGGCGGCTTGCCAGGCCATGGCTTCATCAAGCTCGATTTCCGGGTCTTGCTCGGGGTAGAACACCCCGATGCGGCTGTTGAGTGGCTGCGGTTGTGCACAGGTGTAGGTTTCAACGATGCGGTAATCGTTGCGCAAGCCGGGCAGGAACAGTTCGCACAGGGCCGGGTTCTCCAGCAACGCATTGGGGCGCTCGGCCAGGCGCCGCACATCGTCCAGCAAGGCCGCGTCGGGACTCAGGTGCAACTGCCCGCCGCGTTGGCGCTGCGGCGCCGGGTGGGCGGACACGAACAGGTGGTCGACGGCGATTGCCCGTTGTTCCAGGCGCGTCGCCACTTCATACGCCACCACCGCACCCAGGCTATGGCCGAACAACACCAGCGGCCGGTCGGCGTAACACGACAACGCGTGTGCGGCGCCGTCGGCGAGGCGCTGCATGTCGGTCAGGCACGTCTCGCTGAAACGGTCTTCGCGGCCCGGGTATTGAATGGCCAACAGGTCGATGTCGGCGGGCAGGGCGTGGACCCAGTCGCGGAAGAAACTCGCACTGCCCCCGGCATGTGCGAAACACACCCATCGCCAGCGTGGCATGGGTGTGAGTCGATAAGCGCGGACCCAGCGTTCGTCGTGCAGGCTCACGAAGCGGCACTCTGCAACCAGGCCTGGCGCAGGCGCTCGCGCAGGTCTTTGCGGCTGACTTTACCCACGCCGGTGTGCGGGAAGTGCGCGACGAACTCGATGCGGTCCGGCACCTTGAACGCCGCCAGGCCGTGGCCGCGCAGGTAGTGCTTGAGTGCGAAGGCTGAGGGCACCGGGTCACGGGCGACGATAAACGCACAGGTGGATTCGCCGAGCACCGCATCCGGCATCGCCACCAGTGCGGCGTCGTGTACCTGGGGATGGCTGATCAGCAGGTTTTCCACTTCTTCGGCAGCGACTTTTTCACCGCCCCGGTTGATCTGGTCCTTGTCACGACCTTCGACCACCAGGTAACCGTCGGCGGTGCGCCTGACCCGATCGCCGCTGCAATAGAAACCATCGGCGGTGAACGCCCGGGCATTGTGTTCGGGCAGGCGGTAGTAGCCGCGAATGGTGTACGGGCCACGCACTTGCAGTTCACCCACTTCACCCTCGGGTACCGGTTGGCCCTGCTCATCGACTATGCGTACTTCATCATCGGCGCAAAGCGGACGGCCCTGGGTATGCAGCAGCAGATCCGGGCGGTCATCCAGGCGGGTAAAACACAGCAACCCCTCGGCCATGCCCAGCACTTGTTGCAAGGTGCAGCCCAGCGTCGGCGTGACCCGTTCTGCCGCGCTGCTGAGCAATTTCGCACCGCCCACTTGCAGCACGCGCAGGCTGGACAGGTCCGCCTGGCGCTGGGCCTGGGCGTCCAGCCAGAGCATCGCCAGCGGTGGCACCAGGGCGGTGACGGTGACACGCTGCTCGCTGATCAGCGCAAAGCAGGACTCAGGGTCCGAGCGGCGCGTACACACCACGCGCCCACCGGCCATCAGCGTGCCGATCACACCCGGGCAACACAGGGTGAAGTTATGCGCCATGGGCAACGCGGTGAGGTAAACGGTACGCGCATCCAGCTCGCAGACTTCGCTGCTGGCGCGCACGTTATAGAGGTATTCGGCGTGGCGCCTCGGGATCAATTTTGGCGTGCCGGTGGTGCCTCCCGACAGCTGGAAACACGCCACAGCGTCGGCGCGACCGGCGTCCCGTTCCAGCGGCGCGCTGTTGTAAAGCCCACTCAACGCGGTGAATTCCTGCGCGTCGCCGTCGATCACCACGTGGCGCAACTGCGGGTTGGCAGCAACCAATCGCCGCGCCATCGGGCGGCAATCAAAGCCCTCCAATTGAGCGCCGCCGATGTAGGTCGAGGCCTGGGCAAACCCACAAAAGCCGCCGATCTCATGTTGACGGTGGGCGGGCAGGGCGAGGATCGGCCGAGCGCCCAGGCGGAACAACGCAAAGCACACTTCGATAAACGCAGCGCCGTTGGGCAAGTGCACCACCACATTGTCGCCCTCCGCGACCCCCAGCGCGTGCAACCCCCCAGCCAGGCGCCGACAGCGGTCTGCCAGGCTGCGGTAATTGAGGTGCAAGGGGCCGTCGGTTATCGCAATGGCCGATGGGGTGCGCGCGGCGACCGCATCGAGGGCCTGAGCGAAGGTCTGGTCGTGCCAGTAACCGGCCTGGCGGTAGCGTTCGGCGAATGCGGCAGGCCAGTCGGGCGCGTCGCCAACGCTGTCTGAATCGGGTGCGCAGGTGTGCAATGACATGGAATCCCCTATTTGTAGAAATAATTGGCTACAAATGTCTAAATGAGATCTATTATCATTGTCCTTCGCCGAGTGCTTCTCAACGCCAAGGCTTTCGGACCTGTGACTTTTTCATTAGATGAAATACCCAGCGGCTATAAACAGGGAGGTTTACGGTTTAAAAGCCTCCTCCTCATTTCAGGTCAGGCCCCGCGTAATGGCCTCAGGATCAAGGGAAAACCCAATGACTATTACGATCATCGCCTCCAGTCGACAAGAGACGCAGGCCGAACCCAAGGGCAACCAACCCGGAACGGTCTACCTGGAACCGCACATGACCCTGGTCACCGGCACGTTGTGGTCAGACAGCGAAAACTGGGTCGAGGACCCGCTGGAGCGCGGCCTCAAGTTGATCCTGGTGCAAAGTGGCGAGCTGTCGTGCCGTATCCCCGGGCACCGCGAGCAGTCGATCAAGGGGCCGAGTCTGTGCACCATCGTCAACGACGGCGAATTCACCTCGTCGCAGATCTACGGCACCACCACGCCACTGCGCTACACCATCGTCCAGTTGGACCTCGAATCCCTCGACCGCCATCTCGGCCTGGCCCCGCGCAAGCTGCTCGGCAATGGCGGCGGTGACCCGTACATGATGGTGCGCCCGGCTCCGCGCGCGATGCAGGCACTGGCCACGCAAATTGCGACATGCCCGATGCAGGGGCCGAGCCGCTCGTTGTACCTGGGTGGCAAGGCGCTGGAATTGACCGCGTTGAGCGCGCAGTTCCTGCTCGGTGAGCGCGGGCAGCCGGAGCATAAGCTGCGCATCACCTCGTCGGATGTGGAGCGTGTACACGCCGCCCGCGACCGTCTGGTGCGCTCGCTGCTCGAACCGCCCAGCCTGAACGCCCTGGCCAGTCACGTGGGCATGAGCCCGCGCAAACTGACGGCGGGGTTTCGCAAAGTGTTCGGTACCAGCGTGTTCGGCTACCTGCACGAACATCGTCTCAACGAAGCCCACCGCATGCTCAGCGATGAGGAAAGCAATGTGTCTACCGTCGCCTACGGCGTGGGATTCAGCCCGGCGCATTTTTCCATCGCCTTTCGCAAGCGCTACGGTGTATCGCCCAGCGAAATCCGTTAATCACGGCACGGTGTCTCTGAATCGAATGAAAAGGCCTGTTTATCTAAAGCCCTGAGCGCTTTCTGAAAAACCGCTTGCGATAGAGTTCCAATTGAGAATGGCTTCCATCTTGGTGAGCCAGGGACTTTATCCAGACGGGCCACAGGATGCTTTTCATGAGCGAGCTGACAACAGCAGACACCACCGCACTGCGCAGATGGCTGACCGAACACCTTGCCCAGTTGCTGGGCGCTACCGTGGAAGAAATCGACAGCCTGGGCGATGAGGAAAACCTCTTGGGCTGCGGGTTGGATTCCATCCGACTGATGTACTTGCAAGAGCGCCTGCGCAGTCATGGGTTGCAGGTCGACTTCGCCCAACTCAGCGCCGAACCCAGCCTTGCGGCCTGGCTCGGCCTGTTGCATGGCCAGGCGGTGCGGCCTGTGGTGGCTGATATCGTCCCGTTGAGCGCAGCCGACGACAGTTTTGAACTCAGCGCGGTGCAACAGGCGTACTGGCTGGGGCGCGGGCCCGCCGAAGTGCTGGGTAATATCAGTTGCCACGCGTGGCTGGAGTTCGATTGCCAGGGCATCGATCCGCAACGCCTGGAAGCGGCGGTCAAGTGTGTGCAGGCGCGTCACCCGATGTTGCGTGCCAGTTTCAACGACGGTCGTCAGCGCATTCTTGGCGCAACGCAATTGCCGGTTTTCGACCATCAGGATTGGCGTCACCACGCTCAAGCGGTTGCGCAAGAAGCCTGGCACGCGCTGCGTGAATGGCGATCCCATGAATGCCTGGCCGTGGACGCGGGGCAGGTGTTGCTGGTCGGCCTGGTGCAGTTGCCTGAAGGCCGTGATCGTGTGTGGTTGAGTGTCGACCTGCTGGCCGTCGACGTGGAAAGCCTGCGCCTGTTGATGGCGCAACTCGGCCAGGCCTATCAGGCGCCGGCCGCGCTTGCACCCGCGCCGGGCGTGCAGTTTGCCGACTACCTGAGCCGGCGCCGCCAACGTCGCGCAGAGGCGTATGCGCGAGATCGTGAGCATTGGTGCCAACGCCTTGCGCAGTTGCCGGACGGCCCCGCACTGCCGCTGGCCTGTGCGCCGGAATCGATCCGTGCGCCACGGTTTACCCGCCAGGCTTACGTACTCAGTCACGCAGAAGTCGAACGCCTGCAACGCCAGGCGACGGCCCATGGCCTGACGTTGCCCAGCGTGTTCGCCACAGCGTTCAACGCGGTGTTGGCACGCTGGAGCGAACAGCCGAGCTTCCTGCTCAATGTGCCGTTGTTCGATCGCCACGATGATCAGCAATCCATCGACCAGGTGATCGCCGACTTCACCACCTTGCTGCTGGTGGCGTGTGAAGACGCGCCGCAGTTGCCGTTTGCCGAAGGCGCCCGACGCTACCAGCGCGACTTGCACGCCACCATCGACCACGCGGCGTTTCCCGCACTGGAAGTGCTGCGTGAAGCGCGCCGCCAAGGTCATCCGCGTTCCGCGCCGGTGGTGTTTTCCTGCAACCTGAGCGATTCGGGTTTTGTCCCCGCCAGCTTTCGCGAGGTGTTCGGCGACCTGCACGACATGCTCTCGCAAACCCCGCAAGTGTGGCTCGACCACCAACTGTATCGGCTTGAGGACGGCGTGTTGCTGGCCTGGGACAGTGTTGCCGAACTGTTCCCGCAAGGCGTGCCGCAGGCGATGTTCAGCGCCTATGTCGAACTGGTGCAGCGTCTCGCCGACAGCGACTGGAACCAGCCGCAACCGGTGCTGTTGCCGCTGGCGCAGCAGGCCCGCCGCGACCTCCAGAACAGCCTGCCGTCGTTGGCGCCGGGGCGTGGCCTGCTCGAAGACTTTTTTATCCAAAGTGCCCGGCAACCCGCCGCGCTCGCACTGATCTGCGGCGCGCAACGCTGGACATATAACGACCTGGCCACCCAAGCCCTGCGCATTGCGGCGGGTTTGCTCGATGCCGGTATGCGTCAGGGCGAGGCGGTGGAGGTTTGCCTGCCGCGTGGGCCTCGCCAGATCGCCGCGGTATTCGGCGTGCTGGCGGCCGGTGGTTGCTATGTGCCGGTGGACACCGCACAGCCGGCTGCGCGGCGCCGCCTGATCGAATCGGCGGCGGGCATCACCCGGGTGATTGCCGATCAGCCGCCGGGCAACGCGCTGCAATGGCTTGACCCGGCGGTGCTTGAGCAGTCCGCGCCATTGGCCGCGCCGAAAACGCTATCGCCGCACGCCAGCGCGTATGTGATCTACACCTCGGGCTCCACCGGCATTCCCAAAGGTGTTGAAGTCAGCCATGGCGCTGCAATCAACACGATTGATGCTGTGCAGGCGCAACTGCAGGTCACGCCGGACGATTGCCTGCTGGCCGTGTCGGCGCTGGATTTCGACTTGTCGGTGTACGACCTGTTTGGCGTGCTGGGGCAGGGCGCTCGCCTGGTGCTGCTACAACCTGAAGAAACCCGCGATGCGGCGCGCTGGGCGCAGTTGATCGCCGAACACCGCGTGAGCGTGTGGAATTCGGCCCCGGCGTTGCTGGAAATGGCCCTGAGTATCGGTGCCGATGCCTGTCATTACCAAAGCCTGCGGGCGGTGTTGCTGTCAGGCGACTGGATTGCCCTCGACCTCGCCGCGCGTCTGCGGCGCCACGCCACCCAGCAGTGCCGCGTGTATGGCCTGGGCGGCGCCACCGAGGCGGGTATCTGGTCGAACCTGCAAAGCATTGATGAGGTCCCCGGCCACTGGCCGTCGATTCCCTATGGCAAACCTTTGGCCGGCCAGGCGTATCGGGTGGTGGATGCCACCGGGCGCGATGTGCCGGACCAGGTGATCGGGCAACTGTTGATCGGTGGCGCAAGCCTGGCGCGGGGGTATCGCAATGACCCGCTGCTGACCGCACAGCGCTTTCGCAGTGATGAGCACGGGCGTTGGTACCACACCGGCGATCGCGGGCGTTTCTGGGCCGATGGCACCCTTGAGTTTCTCGGGCGTATGGACCAGCAGGTCAAGCTGCGCGGGCAGCGTATCGAACTGGGGGAAATCGAAGCGGCGCTCACCGCCCACCCACGGGTTGAAAGCGCTTGTGCTGCCGTGTTGAACGGCAGCCTTGGCGCGGCCGTGGTGATCAGCCCTGAATCTGTATCGGCGCAGGTGTTGCCGGCTATCTCGATGCTCGACGACACCTTGGCCGCAGAACACCGGGTCACCGCGCAACTGTTGCACCGCCTGCTGCAAGACCCGCCGCCCACCATACTGCTCGACACGTGGCGCGGGTGGCTGGCCGAGCATGTCGAGTCGCTCAGCCTGCACGACGCGTTGGCGCACTTAGGGTGGCGCGAGGCGGATCTGCACCGCATGGTCGGTGCCTTGCAGGTGCTGCTGCGTACCGAAGGCGGCGCCTCGCAAGTGTTGTTCGATCCGTTGCTGGCACCGCAGGCCATGGCGTTGAACCTGCCGGCGGGCCGCCAGGTGTTGGACACCCTGAGCCAGGCGCTCCAACAACACAGCGGCACACCGCTGAAGGTAGCGGTGCTGGATGTGCGCGGCGGGCAGTTGCTGGAGCAATGGCTGAACCACGCGAGTTCGCGCGACGTGCAACTGACCTTGTTCGAGAGCAGCCCCGGCCTGCTGGCCGCCAGCGTGGGCAAGCGCCAGCGCGTGGCGAGCCAGCTACTGGTGGAGGGCGTGCTGCCCGCTGAACACTGGTCACAGTACGACGTGGTGATCAGCTTCGCCGCCTTGCACAGTTATGCTCAGCCCGGCGATGGGCTGAATCTGGCGCAGGCACTGCTCAAGCCGCAAGGTCGCCTGTTGCTGGCCGACCTGCTGCGCGACTCGCCGTTGCGGCTGGTCAGCGCGGCGCTGCTGGATGAGCGCGCACCGGTATTGCCTGACGCTGCCGAACTCGCGCGCCTGCTCGGCCAGAGCGGTTTCAGCCACCTGCAATGCCTGTGGCAAAACCCCGCGATGCTGCTGTTGAGTGCACGTGCGGCGGATGAAACCCTGAGCGCTGAAAGTCTCGACCAATGGCTGCAACAACGCTTGCCCCAGGCGATGCGGCCCGAGCATCTGTGGTCTGTACCGCGCCTGACACTGAATGCCAATGGCAAGATCGACCGCGCGCGCCTGCACGCCAGCCTCAGCGACGCGCTGCAACGCAGGCAACCGAACAACGAAGACGGCGAACTCAGTGCCGAGCTACAGCCACTGGCGGCGTGCTGGGAGGCCATCCTGGGCCGGCCGGTACGCAGTGCCCAGGCGAGTTTTTTCAGCCTGGGCGGCGACAGCCTGCTGGCGACGCGGCTGCTGGCCAGCGTGCGTGAACAACTGGGCGCCAGCCTGCGCATGAGCGATTTCTACCTGCGGCCGACATTGGCCGGCATGGCCGCGCTGTTGGTGCGCAGCGGCGAAGTGGCTATCGAGGAGGGCGTGTTATGAGCCTGGATGATGTGCTGCACATCTGCCGTGAACGCCAGATCGAACTCTGGGCCACTGACGGCAAGCTGCATTTTCGCGCACCGCAAGGCGCAATGGACGCGGCCCTGGCCGATCGCATTCGCGCAGAGCGTGATGCGCTGATGGTGCATCTCGCGCCCCAACAATGGCGCGCACAGCCGGAGCAGGCGCTGCAACCCTTCGCCTTGAGCGCGGTGCAGGGCGCCTATGTACTGGGGCGCAACCCGGCCTTTGAGTATGGCGGCAACGCTTGCCACGTGTATGTCGAATACCCGTGGCCGGCGAACGTTGACACCGAACACCTTGAACAGGCCTGGAACGCCGTGGTGCAGCGTCACCCGATGCTACGCGCGGTGGTCGATAACCATCAGCAACGTGTGCAAGCCCAGGTGCCATGGCAACAGCTGCCGGTGCATGACCGCCGCGACGCCACGCCCGAGGCATTCGAGGCGCACCTGAACAGCGTGCGCAAGCGCCTGGACCATGCCTGCCATGCGCTCGATCAGTGGCCGATCCTGCTGCCCGAACTGAGTGTGGGACGCGAGCAGGCGATCCTGCATTGCTCGGTGGATTTCACCTTGTTCGACTACGCCAGCCTGCAACTGCTGTTGGCAGAACTCACCCAGCGCTATTTGGAACCGACGCGCCATTGGCCGGTGCTGGAAGCGACCTTTCGCGACTACCTTGAGCACCAACAGCAAGCGCGCAACAGCGTGGCCTGGCACAGCGACAAGGCCTGGTGGCTGGCGCGCCTGGACAGCCTGCCGGGGCGTCCGGACCTGCCGCTGAGTGAACACGCGGGCCTGGGCTCCACGCGTTTTGCCCATCACCATGGCGTGTTGAGCACCGAGCAATGGAACGCCCTGTGCGCCCTCGCCTGCGCCCAAGGCCTCAGCGCGGCGGGCGTGACCCTGGCCGCATTCGCCGAGGTGATCGGGCGCTGGAGCCAAAGCCCGGACTTTTGCCTGAACCTCACCGTGCTCAACCGGCCGAACCTGCACCCGCAGTTGGACCAGGTCGTGGGGGACTTCACCGCCTTGAGCCTGCTCGCGGTGGATGGCACCGAAGGGGCCAGTTTTGTCCGGCGTGCGCGGCGTATCGGTGCGCAGTTGTTCGATGACCTCGACCACAGCCGCTTCACCGGCGTTGATGTGCTGCGCGAACTGGCTCGTGTGCGAGGGCGTGGCGCCGACTTGATGCCGGTGGTGTTCACCAGTGGCATCGGCAGCGTCGAGCGCATGCTCGGCGATGCCGGGCAAGTGTTGCAGCCGCCCAGCTACATGATTAGCCAAACCCCGCAGGTGTGGATCGACTGCCAGGTCAGCGACCAATACGGCGGTTTGCAGATCGGCTGGGATGTGCGCATCGGTGTGCTGCCCGAGGGCATGGCCGCGCAGATGTTCGCAGCCTATGTCGACTTGCTGCAACGCCTGGCCTGTGACCCACAACTGTGGCAAGTCCGTGGCGATATCGTGCTGCCCGGGCAACAGGCAAACACGCCGATCCGCGCCAGCGCGCCTAGGCGCAATATCGCCGCCGGATTTGCCCTGCAGGCACTGCGTAGCCCGGATGCCCCCGCAATCATTGACCGCGATGGTCGCTACAACTATCGCCAGGTTGCCCAACATGCCGGCGCCGTGCGCGAAGCCCTTGAAGCGCTCGGCGTTGAACCCGGTGCGCGAGTGGCGGTGATGCTACCCAAGAGCGCCTGGCAATTGATGGCGGTGCTGGGCATCACCCAGATGGGCGCGGCCTATGTGCCGGTGGATATTCGCCAGCCGGCACTACGCCGTGAAGCCATCCTGCGCGACGCCGGGGTCGCGGCGGTCGTTACCCTGCAAGCCCAGGCATTGCCGGATACCCTTGAGCTACCACGGCTTGCCATCGACACCCTTGCCGCCGACCTACATTGGCCACCCCGTGAGCCGCTGGCGGTAGAGGCTGCGGACCTGGCCTACATCATCTACACCTCAGGCTCCACCGGCACGCCCAAAGGCGTAATGCTCAGCCATGGCGCGGTGGTCAACACCCTCGATGACATCAACCAACGCTACGCGGTGAACGTCGATGACCGCGTGCTGGGCCTGGCGGAGTTGAGTTTCGACCTGTCGGTGTATGACTTCTTCGGCGCTACGGCGGTCGGTGCGCAGGTGGTGCTGCCCGACCCCGAGCGCGGCGCCGATCCTTCGCATTGGGCGCAATTGATGCTGGAACACGGCATCACCTTGTGGAACTCGGTGCCCGCACAAGGGCAGATGCTGGTGGATTACCTGGAGACCGAGCCCGCCGCCATCCCCGGGCCGCGCTGCGTGATGTGGTCCGGCGACTGGATCCCCACCACACTGCCGACCCGTTGGTGGCAACGCTGGCCCGAAAGCCAGTTGTTCAGCCTGGGCGGCGCCACCGAAGCGGCGATCTGGTCGGTGGAGCATCCGATTCGCGCCGAAGATACGACGTTGCCGAGCATTCCCTACGGTCGTGCCCTCAAGCACCAGACCCTGGAAGTGCTCGACGCGCTGGGGCGCCAGTGCCCGGTGGGCGTGCGCGGCGAGATTCATATCGGCGGACTCGGCCTGGCCCTGGGTTATGCCGAAGACCCGCAACGCAGCGCCGAGCGGTTTATCACCCATGCCAGCGGGCGTCGCTTGTACCGCACCGGTGACCAGGGGCGCTACCTGAATGCGGATGGCTTGATCGAGTTTCTTGGGCGCCAGGATGACCAGGTGAAGATTCGCGGTCACCGCATCGAACTGGCGGAAATCGACGCGAGCTGGCTGGCCCATCCGCAGATCGCCGCGAGTACCACAGTGTTGCTCGGGGAACGTCACGAACGTTCGTTGTGCAGCTTCGTCACCGTGCACACCAGCGCGCCTGCGCCTCACCTGAGCACGGAACTGGGCGAGGTTGTGCGCCAGGCACGCCTCACCCTTGAGCACGCGAGTTTCGGCTCGCGCGCCGCCATCGAGGCGGCACTGGCTGCGCTGGATCGAGCGGCGGATGTGTCGTTGCTGCACTGGTTGGCCGGCAGCGGTTTGCTGATCCGAGGGCAGGCCGTGGCATTCGCACCGCTGTGCCAGGCGTTGCAACTCGACGCGGGTCAGCATCGCCTGTTGCGGCATTGGCTGACGTTGTTGACCGACAGCGGCTACCTGTGCGCAGACAATGATGGCTGGCGCTGCCAGGTCAGCACGGCAGACCTGAATCAGGACGATGCCTGGGCACAGTTCGCCCGCCTGGCGCCGAGCGGTCTTTGGCCACTGGCATTGGTCGATTACCTGCGCACCAGCGCGACCCGCCTGGCCGAGCAATTGGACGGGCGCCTGAGCCCGGCAAGCCTGATGTTCCCGCAAGGCTCGGCGCATATTGCCGAGGCGATGTACAGCCGCGGCCAACATGCCCAAGTATTGCATCAGGCCATGGCCGAGGCGGTCAGCGCGATTGTTGCGCGCCAGCGCCAGCGCCGCTGGCGCATCCTGGAAGTGGGCGCCGGTACCGGTGCCGCCAGTGCGTTGATTATCCCCGCGCTGGCGCCGTTGGTGGCGGACGGGGTGCAGATCGACTATGTGTTTTCCGACGTATCGAGCTATTTCCTTAACGCTGCGCGCGAACGCTTTGCCGCGTATCCGTGGGTGCGCTTCATGCCGTTCGACATGAACAAACCCGCCTGCGAACAGGGGCTTTGCGCCGGGTCCCTGGACCTGCTGCTCAGCTCCGGTGCATTGAACAACGCCCTGGATACACCGCGCCTGCTCACCGGTCTACGCCAATTGCTGCAAGCCGATGCCTGGCTGGTGATCCAGGAACTGACCCGCGAACACCGCGAAATCAGCATCAGCCAAAGCCTGATGATGGAGACGCCGCAGGACGTGCGCGCCACCACCGGGCAGTTGTTTGTGCATACGGACCAGTGGCTGGCGTGGCTCAACAGCGAGGCCGGCGACCAGGCCCAATCGCTGGCGTCGGCCGACAGTGTGCTGCACCTGCTGGGCTACGATCTGTTGGTCGCACGCGTGAAAACCGACCGGCCATTACTGAGCCAGGAGACCTTGCTGGCCTTCATCGCCGAGCGCGTGCCGCGTTATATGGTGCCGGCGCAGGTGCGGATACTTGACCGCTTGCCGGTCACCGCCAATGGCAAGATTGACCGCCGCGCGCTGACCACCCAAGCCGAGCAACGCCAGCTCGAACCGGCACGCCTTGCGCGCACGGAAGTGGCGGATGAGCTGGTGCAGCGCTTGATCGCGCATTGGGAGCGCGTACTCGATTGCAGCGGGGTGTCGGCGGATCAGGATTTCTTCGGCGCCGGTGGTGACTCACTGCTGATCGCGCAATTGATCACCGGCTTGCGCGAGCAAGAGCCATTGGCCCGTGCGCAACCTTTCGACCGCCTGTTGCGCTGGGCCCTCAGCCAGCCGACCCCGGAAGGCCTGGCCCAGCGCTTGCGCAGTGAGTCGAGCAGTGAGGCCCCCGCAGGGGTGCACTCCATGGACACCCGCCGTGCGCCGCTGGGTGGGCGTGGGCGGGTGGATGCGCTGACGGAACTGGCCGCAGGTGAAGGCACCGCGCGGGTGCTGGTGCATGAAGGGCTCGGCACGCTGCTGCCGTATCGCGGATTGATCGCTGAACTGGCCGGCAGCGGTCCGTTGCTGGGGTTGGCGGTGCATGACAGCGACGATTACCTGAGCCTGCCCCCGGAGCATATCAACGCCACCCTCGGCAAACGGTATGCCCAGGCGCTGTGGGACAGCGGCCGGCGCCACTTCGACTTGCTGGGCTATTGCTCCGGCGGGCTGGTAACGCTGGAACTCGCCAAGGCTCTGCTGCAATTGGGCGCCGAGGTGCGTCATGTGGACATCGTGTCCAGCTACCGCATTCCGTACCTGGTGGAGGATGACGTGCAGATGCTCTACAGCTTCGCCGGCACCCTGGGGCTGGACGCCACTGCGCTGGGCTTGCCGACGGCTGAACAACTGCTCGACAAACACCTGGATCTGGACGCTGCCGCGCTCAAATCCCGCGTACTGGCGGCGGCCAAGGGCATTGCCGATGAGCAGTTGTATCGGGTGTTCGCTCATTCCGTGCGCGCCAGTCACTACAGTGATGGCGCGCCGTATGTGGGCGCCATCCGCCTGTTTGTGCCAAGTGTCGCCAACCCGTTGATCCCCGATCACCAGGCCGCTCTGCAAGCCTGGTGGCAGGCGGCGTCGTTGGCGCCGCTGACTGTGCAGACCCTGTGCGGCAATCACTTCGAGTGCTTGAACGCTGGGCTGAGTCGTTACTTGCTGGAGGAACGCCCATGACTATGCCTGTGAAAACCCTGGTGGTGGGCTCGCGCTTCGGCCAGTTCTACGCCGTTGGTGTGGCTGCGGCCGAGCACCTGGAGTTGGTCGGGGTGCTGGGGCAGGGCGGTGGTCGCTCGCGCTCACTGGCACGCCATCTCGAAGTGCCGTGTTTCGACGCCTTGGCCCACGTACCCGCCGACACACAACTGGCCTGCGTTGCGGTGGGCGGCGCGGCAAGGGGCGAGCAGGGCCCGGCCTTGGCGCAAGCGCTGATGGAGCGGGGCATCGATGTGCTGATCGAGCACCCGTTGCTGCCCCAGGAACTGCAAGACTTACTGAGCACGGCGGCGCGCCTGCATCGGCGCTGCCTGCTTAACAGTTTCTACCCGCAATTGCCGTGCGTGGCGCGGTTCATCGAGCTGGCGCGGCAGTTGCATCGTCAACAGGGCATTCGTCATATCGACGCCGACTGCGCGGTGCAGGTGAGTTACGCGACCCTCGATGTGCTGGCGGCGGTGTTGGAATCGGTAGGTCCATGGTCGCTGGACTGCGTTGCCCCGGCGCTGTCGGCCTGGCGGGATATCAGCCTGGTCATGGCGCAAGTGCCGGTGTCGTTGCGCGTGCTCAATGAGTTGGCCGCCAATGATGACGGGCGCATGCAGAAGCTGCAGCGCATCAGCATCGCCACTGACAGCGGCACGTTGCTGTTGGCCTCGCCCCACGGGCCGTTGCTGTGGCTGCCGGCCGTGCGTGCGCCGGTGCAAGATGCCGATGGGGTGTTCGACCTGTTTGGGCCGCAGGCCGATGAGCCGCTGCCGTGCGCCGAAGTGCTGGAGGCTGCGGCGGCGGATTGGGCGCAGGTTTATCGCCGCGTCTGGCCGACAGCTGCGGCCAGTGCATTGCAACCGCTGATCACGGGGGTGGGGCTGGCGCGCCTGCAACAGCGCAGCCTGGAAGTGGTGAGGCTATGGCAGCAGGTAACGGTGGCGCTCGGCTTCCCGCAGCAGCCATCGCTCACGTTACCTGCGGCCGGCCTGGCCCAGGCATTGGAGCACGCCCGATGAGCCATTTGAGCGAAATGCTGCGCCCTTTCCGTGCGCGCTTAGGGTTGGCGATCGCGTTGCAGGCCGTCGCCGGGATCTGCTCGCTGCTGCCGCTGATAGCCTTGGCGCAACTGGCGGACAGCTTGCGCCAGGCTCCGCCGCTGGCGTCTTCGGCACTGAACTGGGTGGTGGTGGCGGTGGCGGCGTCGGCGCTGTGGTTGTGCGGCCAGACCCTGGCCTTGCACCTGACCCATCAGGTAGACGCCGACCTGTGTGACCGTCTGCGCGTGCGCCTGGCCGAGCATCTGCAACGTTTGCCCTTGGGCTGGTTTGCACGGCTGGGGCCCGAGGGTGTCACCCGTTATGCCGAGCAGGATGTGCGGGCCTTGCACCAACTGGTAGGCCATGCGCCGACCGATCTGGTCAACCTGCTGTTGATTCCCCTGGCGACCCTGGCCTACCTGCTGTGGAGCAACAGTGCCCTGGCGCTCTGGTGCCTGCTGCCGTTGGCATTGGGTATGTTGGGCTATTGGCGCCTGGGCTCGGCGCATTACCGCGCAGACGTGGCCGGGCGCAATGGCGCGATCCAGCGCTTGTTCAGCGACTACAGCCAGTTCGCCGGCAACCTGGGGCTGGTCCGGCAGTTTCCCGACGCGGGCATTCATCGCCGTGTGCAGGAGGCGGTGCAGCAGTTTGATCAGCGTTTCAGCCATTGGGTGAGCCGCGCCGGTCACATTAGCGCGTTGATCCAAGTCCTGCTGAGCGCACCGTGGCTGTTGGCCTGGGTGGTACTCGGCACGCTATTTATCGGCGTGACCGAGGTGGGCGCAGTGCAGGTATGCGGCTTTTTGCTGCTGGTGCGTGCCCTGGCGGCGCCGGTGTTGGCGATGGGGCACGGGTTTGATGCACTGAACAATGCGCACGTAAGCGCCCAGCGTTTGCAGGAGGTGTTGAGTACGCCGCCGCTGAGCGAGCCCGATGCGCCGCAATCACCCCGGGACGCCAGCGTGGAGATGCTCGATGTGAGCTTCGCCCAGGATGACGTTGCGATACTGAAGTCGATCAACCTGCGCCTGGAACCGGGCACTACCACTGCGCTGGTAGGGCCGTCCGGCGCGGGTAAAAGTACCTTGGCCGGTTTGATCGCACGCTTTATGGACGTGGACAGCGGGCAAGTGCGCGTGGGCGGGGTGGATGTTCGACAGATCGCCAGCCGCCAATTGCAGCAGCATCTGGCACTGGTGTTTCAGCAGGCGGGCGCGTTGCGCCTGTCTCTGGCGCAGAACATCGCCCTGTATCGACCGGCTGCCAGTGAAGAGCAAATCCGTGCGGTGGCCAAGGCCGCCTGCCTGGATAGTTGGATCATGGGGTTGCCCAAGGGCTACGCCAGTGTGGTGGACGATGATGTGCGGCTGTCCGGCGGCGAATTACAGCGCCTGGCGATTGCGCGGGCGCTGCTGTCGAATGCGCCGATCCTGTTGCTCGACGAACCCACCTCTGCCATCGACCCGCAGACCGAACGCGCCTTGCGTTCTGCCCTGCGTGATGACGCGGCCGGGCGCACGCGGCTGATCATCGCCCATCGGCTGGAAACCATCGTCCATGCCGAGCAGATCCTGGTGCTGTGCGAAGGGCGCATTGTGCAGCGCGGATGTCATGCGCACTTGTTGGCCATGGACGGCCTGTACCGCCAGCTATGGAACGAGCAAATGTCGACGGCTGATCAACTGGAGTTCGTGTCATGAGTGTACTTTCGCCGTTGCGTCATTTGCCCGACCAGGCCCGACGCGCACTGCGCGGCGCCCTGGGCTGGATGCTACTGGCCGCCATGCTGGATGGCTTGGCGGGGCTGGCGTTGGTGCCGCTGATACTGGCCTGGTTCGATCAACAGAGTGTGCAGCCAAGCGCGCTGCTGTTGCTGGGGCTGACGTTGTTGCAGGCCTTGGTCAGCTACGTTGCCCAGCGCCGTGGCTATCTGGCGGGAGCCGGGCTGGCGGCCGGCCTGGTCTCGCAACTGGTGCAACACCTGCCGCGCTTGCCATTGGCGCGCCAGGGCCGGTTGGAAGACTTGGTGCGCGGGCCGGTGTTCAACAG
Organism: Pseudomonas sp. MPB23; assembly: GCF_046605395.1. Taxonomy (NCBI): domain Bacteria; kingdom Pseudomonadati; phylum Pseudomonadota; class Gammaproteobacteria; order Pseudomonadales; family Pseudomonadaceae; genus Pseudomonas; species Pseudomonas sp. MPB23. The sequence continues at coordinate 4,013,279 of NZ_CP176771.1, forward strand.
CATGGGCATTCCGGCGCACTTGCTGGCGCCGCTGGTAACTGCGCTGGTGACGCCGACGATAGTGGTGCTGGGGCTGTTCTTTATTGAACCGCGTTTGGCGCTGGCGTTGGCCCTGGCTTATCTGCCGTTGTTCGCCCTGTTGCGTTGGGCCGGGCGACGTAGCCTGGCGCTGGAGCAACTGCGCCAGAAAGTCGACCGTCGCGCCGGGCAACTGTTGCAGACATTCGCGCAGCAACAGGCCTTGATCCGCAGCGCCGCTGATGCCAGCCAGGGCCAGTTGGCGCTACGTCAGGCCCTGCATGAGCAACACCAGGCCACGCGCCGTCTCAACCGCCGCGCGCTGCCCAGCGGGCTTGGTTTTGCGGCGGCGGTGCAGATGGTGTTTTCGCTGGTGCTGGCAGGTGGCGTGCAGGCGGTGGCGGCGGGACAGTTATCCGGCGCGCTGTTGGTGGCAGTGTTGGTGTTGCTGGTGCGGTTCGTCGAACCGCTGTCACAACTGGCTTATCTGGACCAGGCTTTGCGCATGGCATGGGAGGCGTTATCTCAGGTACTCGCGGTGTTGGCCGCACCGACGCTGCACAGCCCGCAGTCCGGAGGGCAACCTCAGGATGCAAGTGTGCAGGGGCAAGGGTTGAACAGCTTCGGCGAAGGCGGCGAGCACTTGCTCAAGGATTTGGACATGCACTGCGCGCCCGGCACGTTCACGGCCATTGTCGGCCCGTCGGGGGCGGGCAAAAGCACCCTGCTGGCCTTGCTGGGCCGGCGCATGGACCCACACACCGGCGAAGTGCGACTCGGCCAGGTGGATATTCGCCAGTTCAGCGAACGCACCTTGGCCAACCAGTTGACCCAAGTGTTCCAGGACAGCGGACTATTTGCTGGCAGTCTGCAGTGGAATGTGAGCATGTCCCGGCCGCAAGCCACGTCTGCGCAATTGCAGCAAGCCGCCAGGGAAGCCGCATTGGATGATGTGCTCGCCAGCCTGGCGCAGGGTTGGCATAGCGAAGTCGGGCCGGACGGTGCATTACTCTCGGGCGGCCAGCGGCAACGGGTCGGCCTGGCGCGTGCGCTGTTGTCGACGGCACCGATCCTGTTGCTCGATGAACCCACCGCCAGCCTCGATGCGCGCAGTGAGGCGCGGGTCAATCGCAGCCTGCAGGCGCTGCGTGGCAGGCGCACCCTGGTGTTGGTGTCGCACAATCCGACACTGGTGCGCGATGCCGATCAGATCCTGGTGCTGGAACGCGGTAGCGTCAGTGGCTGCGGCAGTCATGAGCACTTGCTGGCCACGCACCGCTGGTATGGGCAGTTCGTCGAGCAAAACCTGCCGGGCAGCCATTGAAAAAGTCCCTTAATCGAAAAGTCGCAGCGTTCGTTTAAACGATACTAATGCGAATTATTATCGATAATGAGGCTGGGCAATGTCACACCGGGGAGCAACAAAGGCGGGGCGGGATTTCAAACGTAATGGGGCCCAACTTGGGATGGTGCTGGTGCTGGGCTTGAGTCCGTTGGCGCAGGCGATTGCGACCGTGCAACTGCCTGACATCAAGGTCGCGGGTGACGACACCTCGGGCGAGGTGACCCCGCCCGGCGTGACCACCATTGGCAAGCTACCGCTTAAGCTGCGGGAAACGCCGCAGTCGGTGAGCGTCATCGACCACGAGCGCATTGAGCAGCAAAACCTGTTCAGCCTCGATGAAGTGATGCAGCAGGCCACGGGTGTGACGGTGCAGCCGTTCCAGTTGCTGACTACCGCGTACTACGTGCGTGGCTTCAAGATCAACTCTTTCGAATTGGACGGTGTGCCGGCGATGCTCGGTGAAACCGCCGGTTCGCCTCAGGACATGGCGGTGTATGAGCGCGTCGAAATCCTGCGTGGCTCCAATGGTTTGCTGCACGGCAGCGGTAACCCGGCGGCCACGGTCAACCTGGTGCGCAAGCGCCCACAAAAGGCATTCGCCGCCAGCACCACCCTCAGCGGCGGCACCTGGGACCGTTACCGTGGCGAAGTGGATGTCGGCGGGCCGCTGACCCAGACTGGCAACGTGCGTGGGCGCGTGGTGGCGGCCTACGAGGATCGCGACTACTTCTACGACGTCGGCAAGCAAGACACCCAGTTGCTCTACGGCATTACCGAATTCGACCTGAGCCCCGACACTCTGCTGACCCTGGGCGCGCAATACCAGACCATCGACTCGGTGACCAACATGGCCGGCGTGCCCATGGCCAAAGATGGCTCGAGCCTGAACCTGTCGCGCTCCACCTATCTGGATGTGGATTGGGACCGCTTCAAGTGGACCACACGCCGGGTGTTCGGCTCTCTTGAGCAGCAACTGGATCACGACTGGAAAGCCAAGGTCGCCGCCGAATACCAGGATGCCGACTCAAGCCTGCGCTATGCCGGTGCTTTTGGCGCCATCGACCCGCTCACCGGCGATGGCGGCCGTTTGACGGGCGCTGCGTATAAATTCAGCAGCACCCAAAAGAGCGTTGATGCCTCGGTCAATGGGCCGTATTCATTATTTGGCCGCAGCCATGAGTTGTTGTTGGGCACCAACTACAGCCACGGCGAAACCGAGCAGCGCACCGCCCAGTTCACCACATCGCTCAATGTGCCGGTGAATGTCTATCGCTGGGACCCGAGCAGTGTGCCCAAACCCGGTATCGACGCCTACAAGTCGCCCGGTTCCACGACGACCACTTCCAAGGGCGTCTACGCGCTGACCCGCTACAAACTGCTCGATCCGTTGACCCTGGTCATCGGCGGCCGGGCCAGTTGGTGGGACCAGGACGCACCGACCAGCCACTTCACCCCCGGCCGGGAAATAACCCCGTATGGCGGCTTGATCTGGGACTTTGCACAGAACTGGTCGTGGTACGCCAGCTACGCCGAGGTCTACCAGCCGCAGACCGGGCAAACCTGGAGCGGCGACCTGCTCAAACCGGTGGAGGGCAAGACCTATGAAACCGGGATCAAGGGCGAGTTGGCGGACGGGCGTTTGAATGTGTCGCTGGCGGTGTTCCGCATCGACCTGGAGAACAACCCGCAAGTCGACCCGGACCATCCGGGTGTGGGGTCGACCACCTATTACATCAGCGGCGGCAAGGTGCGCAGCCAGGGCTTCGAGCTGGAGAGCAGCGGTTATATCACCCCCGAATGGAACGTCTCCGCCGGTTATACCTACACCAGCACCGAGTACCTCAAGGACACCAACGCTTCGGGTGAGCGCTATGCCAGCTTCACGCCGCGCCACATGGCGCGGGTGTGGACCCAGTACGAGTTGCCGTGGCAGGACCGTCGCTGGAGTGTCGGCGCCGGCGTGCAGGCGCAAAGTGATTACTCCACCCAATCCGGGGCCGTAACCCTGGAGCAGGGCGGCTATGCCTTACTCAATGCGCGGGTCGCCTACCGCATCGACGAGCATTGGACTGCCGCGGTCAACGGCAACAACCTGGCGGACCGCAAGTACTACCAGAGCCTGTCGAACGTCAATTGGAACAACCGCTATGGCGAACCGCGCAGCCTCAATCTGACCCTGCGAGGTACATTCTGATGGGCGCGCCGGCCCTTGGCTCCTGGCCGCTGCGCATTTGCCTGGCGCTGGCGGGCAGTGTGCTCAGCAGCCTGCAACTGGCCGTCCTGCTGGCGCGGCATTATCCGTGGGGCGGTGGGCTGGAGCGGCTGTATGCCGGCGTGTTCGTGGGCTTGGGGTTTCTGGTGACGGTACTGCTGTGGTCGTTGCTGGCGCCGGATCGCAAACGCGTGATGTGTCGCTCCAGCGTCTGGCTGCTGCTGTTTACGCCCTGGCTGCTTTGGGATGGAGCCTGGCGATGAACCTGATGGGCGCACCGAGGGCATTGGTCCAGCGTGTACACGCCGGCGCAGGCGGGGTGTTTGGGGTGCTGCTGTTCGTGATCCTGCTGACGGGGGCATGGAGCATGGCCCATGAAGACTTGCGCGCCTGGTTTCGCGGCCCGGCGGCGTTGGCTCACGGGCCGGCGCTACCGGTCGCGCAATGGCCGGCTATCGCTCGCCAGCGCGGCCTGGCGCTCGGTGAATTGCGCATTCGTTTGCCGGACAGCAGCCACTCGGTGGTCGAGTTGTGTGCATCGCCCAAGGACTGCACGGTCGCCTTGGACCCCGTCAACGGCCGTGAGCTGGCGTCAGGCAACGCGGCCGATATCCTGTTCAACCTGCACAAAAGTCTGTTCATCGGTTTTCCCGGCCGGGTGTTGATCAGCTTGTTGGGCGTGGTGTTGTTGCTGATGATCTGGGCGGGCAGTGCATTACACACTGGGCGCCTGCAAGACCTCAAGCGCCTGCGACGCGACCGTGGGGCACGGGTGTTCGCCCATGACTTGCACAGCCTGATCGGCCGTTGGTGCGGGCCCTGGTTGCTGTTGTTTGGTATCACTGGCGCATTGTCCGGCCTGGGGGCGCTCGGCACCTTGGGTCTTGCCGCACAGGCGTTCCCGGGCGCTCCGCAGCAGGCGTTCATGCAGTTGCTGGGGGCACCGCCGCAGGTCGGCCGAACAACGGCTTCGGCGCCGGCGGTCGATCTGGATCAGTTGCTGCACCAGGACGCCGTCGCCCATCCGGGGTTCTCTGCTCAAAACGTCGCCTTGCACCACTGGGGTGAGCCGGATGCCTGGGTGGAAGTGAGCGGTATCCAACAAGGCCTGCCCAGTACGGCCGTCTTTGAACGGCATGCCTATCGCGCCGCTGACGGCCTCGTCGTCGGTTCCAGCAGCGCCAGCGGGCGCGGGCTGTGGTTGCAGGCGTTTATTGCGGTGCAGCCGCTGCACTTTGCCGACTACCGCTGGGTGCCTGTTGGCGGGTCACTGCTGCGTGCCGTGCATTTCGGCATGGCGTTGGCGGCGGCGGGGTTGGTGCTCAGCGGCTTGTACCTGTGGCTGGAGCGTCGGCGCCTCAAGGCCGGCGGCGGTTGGCAGGTGCTACTGCGCCTGGTGATCGGCGGCGGCGGCGGGTTGCTGGCAGCCACGGCGGTATTGCTCTGCGCGGGGGCGCTGGGCAGTGCCAACCTGGCGTGGTGGTTCTGGGGCGGTTGGCTTGCCAGCCTGCTGCTGGCCTGCCTGATGCCCCCCAGGCGTCAACCGCTGCACCTGCTGCTGGCCGTGACGGGCCTGGGCTTCCTGGCGGCGGCGCTGCTGCACCTGGCCGGCAGCCTGAAACAAGGCAGCGTGCCGCTGTGGCCCATCGATCTTGTGTTGCTGCTGTGCGCGGCCAGTGCCCTGTGGGCGTTGCGTCGCCTGATTTCTTTTACGCGTGCGGCACGGTCTGCCGCCGCCAATGTTGCCTGAGGGGAGACTTGTAATGCTGGATCTGTTGAAACATTGGCGCATGGTGCTGACCTTTGCACTGCTGTACCTGTCCCAAGGCATTTGCTTCGGCATCGCCATGGACGCCTTGCCAACCCTGCTGCGTCATGACGGCGCGGCGCTCCACGCCCTGGCCTTCCTGCCGTTGGTGGGGATACCGTGGGTGGTCAAGTTCCTCTGGGCGCCCCAGGTGGATAACCATTGGAGCCCACGCCTGGGACGGCGGCGCAGTTGGATCATTCCCATGCAGATACTGGTGCTGCTGTGCATTGCCTGCCTGGCAAGCATCGGCCTGCGCGTCGAGACGGCAGGCATCGCCGTGGGCCTGCTGATTGTTGCCTCGCTGGCCAGCGCCACCCAGGACATCGCCACCGACGGCATGGCCGCCGAGTACTTTACAGGCAACATGCTCGCGCGGATCAACGCCATTCAAGTGGGCGGCACCATGGTCGGCTTCTTTGTTGGCGGCGCCGGCACCTTGCTGCTTAGTGGCTACCTGGGGCAAAAAAGCGCGTTCAGTCTGCTGGCTTTAGTGCCGGCGTTGAGTTTGGTGTGCGTCGGCTGGTTGCACGTGGCACCGACCAAGGAGAAACAGCCAGATGTGGCACATGCCTCCTTATGGCGGTTTATCAAGCGGCCGAAGGCGCTGGCGCTGGTGGTGCTGGCCTTGTTGTCGGCCATGACTTCAGTCTCAGGTTTTGGCTTGTCAAAGCTATTCCTGAATGACGCGGGTTGGTCTTTGCAGGCTATCGGCCAGCTGGGCATGAGCGGCGGCGTGGTCACCATCGTCCTTGGCTGCGGTGGCGGCGCGTGGTTGATCCGTGTGTTGGGGTTGTGGCCGACTTTCATTCTGGCGGTGGGCATGGCCGGCGTTGCTGCGTTGACCTGGCTGCTTCAAGCCAGCGGCCTGCTCGCCACGCAAACCGGACTGATCTGGCTGGCCGTGGGCCTGGGCTCGTTCGGTACCGGCGCTACCTCGGTGGTGATCATGACCGCGTCCATGGCTTTCGCCGCCCAAAGCGACCAGGCCGGTACGGACATGACCGCCGTGCAAAGCACGCGTGATTTGGGGGAGATGCTGTCTTCGACATTGCTGGTGGGGTTGACTGCGCAGGTGGGCTATAGCGGCGGGTTTCTTGCGGGGATTCTCATGGCGATCCTGGCGTTGTCAGTGGCGCTGAATGTGTCACGTCAATATGTGGGCGAGAGGGCGGCGGACTGAGCTTTTTATTGGCTGATGGATAAGTGGGTATTCGCCTTCTGTTGCTGACATAAAAAATCCCACAGGGCGCTGGTCGCGAAGGATGTCGATCCTCGAGATCAGCGACGGCCGCTAGGCTTCTTCTAGGACGGCGCGTACAGCCTGGCACACATCATCGGGCCCGGGCGCCTGGCGAAAGTTTCGGACGTGTTGTTGGTGGGCGGCGAAAGCAGTCCCTTCGACGACATTTACCAGGCTGAACCGCGGGTCTGGCTGGATGTTTTTCTTGGAATTTATGATGGTTAAATCCAGTAAATTGTGGCTAAGCTCATAAAGAAATCGATAATACACAAAATAAGGGAGTTACGAGGCCTGATAGAATCTGGCATTGATTCTATGATTTTGAGAATTGGCTGGCACGGAATGGGCTGGGCCGATGGAACGTGTTTTTCGGAGCCTGAAAACTGAGTGGATACCGACCGTGGGCTACATGACGGCCCAAGAGGCTCAGCGCGATATCAGTCATTATTTGATGCATCGCTATAACTGGATTCGGCCACACCAGTTCAATAACGGGCTGGCACCAGCTCAGTCCGAAAAAAGACTTAACGTCGTGTCCGGGATCAGTTGACCACTACAATCACTCCGGCCTGACGGCTTGGAAAGCTCAGTACGGTCCGCTGTCGTGAAAAGCTGAGGTCCTCGAGCCGTACGGTATTGGATAGGGTAATTAGGGTTGCTCGCGAACCTGCATCCATTCGAAAAAATCTTCGGATGCAAAGCCGACGCTGCAGTTCGCGTCGAACCGCTCGTTGATTCTGATTAGAGTCATCCGCTGAGCTTCTTGTGGTGAGGTTGGGAAGAAAGCTCCACCAGGTTCGCTGTGCATGAAAAAATCGCCGAGCTTGGCTCCGCAGTTTTCGCAGTGATTCATCAGGTAACGGCTGCCTACCGTTTTGCTGTAGGCCTGCTTGAACTTGTTAGTGAAGTGATGGATCTGCTTCGTGACCCCGGGAGAGAGGCTGGCGATATTGGAGACCGTTCCGCGATACCCATGGCACTTCCATTCGCCGAGGTTGCTTGTGAGCGCGAAATCTTCGTCCTCATCCTCGTAGTAATCGAACTCTTCGTGTTGCTCGGGCAGCTTGAACGAAAACACGCGGGTCAAATTAGAACAGCCCCAGCAGTCGGACACTGACTCTATGATGTAGTAATACGGTGCTCTGACCCTAAATTCAGGTCCGTGCTCGAGGTCTGCCTGCTCTGTTACGGGTAGCCATTGAGCCAAGGGGCCGATGTCGACACCCTCGGGGATGTACCAAGTCTTCAGGCCCGGGTCCCACTTGGCACCGAGTGATTTCGCTTCATCTTTTTCTGAGAAGGGGACTTTTAGATCAATCCTTGCCATTTCTGTATCCGTACGTATTGCTCATCAGTAAGCGTCAGATCCCATGCTAGAGCCTTCTAGCTTTGTTGGGGACCTTCGAGTTCTAAAAAAAGAGCGACAAAGCAGGTTGATGGCGGGATGTGCTGCAATAGCCCGCTGGTCTGTCTTGGTCAGAGGTTAATTCATAACTGCGCTCAATGGTTGGGTCTTCAATCAGTCTGTATATGTTGCCTGCTAACCGACTATGGCTGTTATCTGAGGTCGACCAAGTTTAGGCCTTAAAAGGAGGCCTATAACTCGGCTCAGGGCAGCAGCCAAGTGCTGTTTGGGGTAGTGGACCGGATGCCGACTGCCTGGCAATGCTCCAGAATCGGCAGAATGTAGGTGATGTTGGTACGGCCCGGCTTGCCTTTTGCTCTGTAACGAGCCGCTTGGCAAAGTGGGCCGGCGTTTTCGTACGTATGGTTGGAGCTGATTTCCACAGCTTGTGCTTGGCCGAAATGATTGTTACCGGCGAGGTAGTCCAACGTTTGCTGGAAAGCTGTTCGAGTCAGCGCCAACTGCGAGTCTTTCGATCCGGTCTCAATCACAACACGATTTGCGTCAACGGTCGTGATACGGAAACGGGCGCTACGCGACGGTGTTTGCAGTTCCTTGCCTTGCAGGCGGCTGATCAATGCCCAGAGAGTGTTGTCGACTTGAGTGATGTGCTGCATGGGATAGTTCCTTCGTTGCTGAACGGGCGCGAGCTTTAACCTGAATCGACTTATGGAATCTTGATCCCCAACGCATTCAGCGATGGTGTATCCATCCGGCCATTCACGGTCAGCCCACTGTCCATCTGAAAGGCCATTAACGCCCCACGTGTTGCTTTGCCCATCACCCCATCAATGGAGCCTTGGTAATAATGGCGCACCATAAGCGCGGTCTGCACACGGGTGACCAAGTTGCTTTTCTGCTCATTGGTCGCGCGGCTCTTAGAAGTGCTCGAACTTGTCCCGCTGGTAGTGCCAGACGACTGATAAAGGCTGTTGCTGCTTGGGGTGCTGCTCGAAGCACTCGGCGCGCTGTAGCTTCGGGTGCTGGTAGCGGGTGGGCTGTAGTAGCGAGGTGCGCTATAGCCACCCGAGCCGCTGTAGTGAGAACTGTGCGAGCTGTGGGAGCTATGTGAACTGTGCGAGCGATGTGCCGCATAGATGTTCACGGCGTCTGGCACATTGAGCGTATCGGCAAATACCGGGGGTTGCAGCTTGTCGGCAGGCTGCCAGTTCGCATCGGCGAGCGACATATTGCCTGCCTGGGCCAGGGTGGTACCTGCCATCGGCAGCAGGGTGATCCCACTGATCAGGACTTTCCAGCGGTCAAGCAATTTCACTGTGCACTCCTTGCGTAGGCGCTAAAGGCCTCGGTCGATAGTTGTCGTACGCCGCGGCTCTGCCAGCGGTCGGTGTGGGATTTGAAGAAGCCGGAGCAATGTTTGACGGCTGCGCATTGCTGGCAGGTATCGATGAACAGGTTCTTCCAGTCCGAGATGCTCTGCCGGGCGAAACGCGAGAGGTGGGCCGGGATCAGGCACAGGGGCAGGTTGTAGATCGAAACCGGCACTCCTCGGTTGAACAGGAAATACACGGCCTGGCTCAACGACTCCTGATAGTCCAGCGGGTCAATCCACAGATCTTCGTAGTTTTTCCTGGCCAGGCCGGTGCTTTCGATACCCATCAGCGCAACATGCCGCACGAAGGACAGGTTCCTGAACACGTAGTGGGCGAGCTCTGGCAAGCGTGGCGCGGTCAGGCGATTGAGCACCACGCGTATCTCGATGATCTGGTTGGCGCGCGCCAGGTTGTAAAGGCCTTGCAGGGTTTCGCTAAACGCGCCGGGAGCCTGCACCACATGGTCATGGTCTTCGGCATTGTCGGCATACAGCGGGATGCCCCAGCTCAACTGAGGGTGACCGATGGAAGAAAGCGCAGCGATCCAGCTCGGGTCTTGGAACAGACGCCCGTTACTGAGCACATGAATGGATTTCTGCGGCAAAACGGCTTTGCACTTGGCCAGAATTTCGAGCAGGCCATCGCGATAAAGCGTTGGTTCTCCGCCGCTGATTCCCAGATTTTCCTCGCCCTGGTCCATCAGGTCGATTAGCCGTAGGTTCTCCTCGATATGCCAACGGTCATCAATATCTTTGGGCGGCTGCGGGCACATTAGACAGAGGCTATTGCAACGATCGGTCATAAACAGCAGGTTGCTATCCGAGCCTCGTCGATAGAGCACTCGCACCAACGCGTTGCCGGGTGTGATGGCAATGACATCGCCGGGCTGCACGACATCCGCATCTTTGGGTGTGTGCAGGTGTAGGTGCGCGCTATCGAAGTCGCCAATCAATGGCTCTGGGGTCAGGAATCCACCCACTGGCAATGAAAGCAAGTTCGGGCTTCGTAGCCTTTCTTGGTTTGGTAGCCAAAGTAGCAGCTCACCGAAGTCAGCGTTTCCGGCACAAACAGCCAAGCCTTGTTCGATGAACTCATCCAGAGTGATGACCTTGAGCAGTTTCGGCTCATTAAGATGATGGATTTCGAAGTGGGTATCTTTGCGTAGCATCGCCATCAGCCCCTGTAACCCGGAAATCGAACATCGTTGTAAGAGCGCCTGTTCAACCAAGACAGCAGCACCCTTTGGACGTTGTCGTCGCCATCGCAAAGCAGGCCGAAAAGATGCTTTAGCAGCCCCATGTTCTTTTTGCAGAAGCTGCTGAACACTCGGTGTCCGATCGGGTCAGCTTGGCGGGCATAGTGTTCGATAGGGTCGGCACCACAGTACGGGACAAGTGCGCAGTCGGAGCAGCCCGGCAGCGCCTCTGCTACACCACTGGCGAGCAACGCATTAATAACGGGCGATGCGAGTAATTCAGACAAGGGTTGGTGTACGGTGCCGAGCCTAAAGCCTTCTTCACCCATCTCCAGCAACATTCGGGCTTCGTCCGATGGATAGACGTAACCGTCATAGTTGTAAACCAGCGCTGCAGTGCCTGCGCCAGCAGGGGAGCGGAGGTCTACATAGCCGGAGGAGAAGGGTGTCAGGATATTCTTCAGCAACAGGCTCGTATAACTCTCTGAGAGGTATACGCCCTGTTGGTTGATATGCAGCAAATAGGCCAGTGCCTTCTTGTAGAAGGCCAGGTATCGCTCAATAGGGTAATCAAGTCGATGGGCACTCTTGGTGGCAAACCCATAAGGGCTCAGAGGCCGAAGCGAGATGCTGGAGAAGCCCTGGCTTACATACTCATCGATGATCGCCTCAGGCTGTTCGAGGCTTCTTGAAGTCAGCGTGGTCAACGCGGAAACTGCATCATGGCCAAGGCGCTCACGGACCCACTGGATGCCTTTTACAGTGCGCTCGTAGGAGTCTCGTGACGGGGTAGGGCGGTTGGCATTGTGCAAGGGCGCCGGCCCATCGAGCGAAGTCGAAAACTGGATGCGATTTTGTTCTGCGAAGTCGAGTATTTCCTCCGTCAGGTGGTGCAGCGTGGTGGTGACGACGAACTGGATATCCCGTTGTTCGACCACGTTCCGTTCAACGATCCATTCGACAATCTGGCGGACGCGCTCGAAGGCCAGAAGTGGCTCGCCACCCTGAAACTCCACAGTCAGGGCGGGAGCGTTCGATTCGAACAGGCGATCGACCGCCGACTGTGCATCCGCTTCCGACAGGTCGTGGCCGGATCCTCCCAGAGGGGCCCGCGACACTTGGCAGTACTGGCAGGTGTGGTTGCAGCGCAATGTAACCACGAACAAGTGCAGTGCAGGGCCCTGGAAAATGAAGTCCTTGCGGCTGCGATACTGCGCGGCCATTTCAGGGAACGGGTCGTGGCGGCATGGTTCATAGATGAAGTGGCGGGCCAGCAGGTCCTTGTAAAAAGGCGTACTTGCTGGAACGTCGAAGTAACTGAGGGCTCGTAATTGCGCGTCGTTCACGTGCATGTACTCACCGGTATCGGAGGTGAGTAGGATGTCACGGTCATGTCCCGTGTTCATGCGCATGAATCGAAAAGGCAGCAAGCGGTAGTGCTTGGCGTCTGTCGCAATCAGTGTCACTGCGAAACCCCACATCCAGCGAGCGCGGCTCGGGCCAGGACTTCGCGCAACCCTACTGTTTCGCGGTTGATATGGTCGCGTAGGGCGAAGTCGTTCAGATGCTGGAGGATCAGCGAGTGAGTCTGCTCCGGGGAAAGCGTTAGCCTTGCTTCAGCGGGGTGGGCCGTGAGACTTATCTGATTGGTTTCAATACCGACCTGGATCGCGACAGTGTCGGCAAGGGAATAAGCGGCGCGTTGCACCACGCTGAGCGGGTAGGCTTCGCTGTCGAGTTTCAGCGTGACAGGCCATGTCATCGGAACCGCTCCTTCAAATCCGTTGGGAACGTGTGGATATTGCCGGTTTCCGAGGCATTGTGCCATCATAATTTTTTACATTTGCACGCATTTGTCCAGCGTGGTGGGTGGTGCGCTCACTAAGGCTCGGCCATTGATACGGGGGTAGGGCCGAGGGTTCATATCTCCCTCAGTCCAACCATCCTCATCCATAGCCTGCTTGGCCTCAGGCTGGGGGCATCCTTTTCAAACCATCCAAAGCATGCCCTCAAATATGCCCCCAATGTCGCAATCCACTGGAAGTGAATGGAGCTACATGGTTTGTGGAAAGGCAAAAAATGATCAGATTAACAGCCTGCCAGACGACGCCTAAAGACTCTCAGGGTCGCCGAAAAACATCTGAATCCGCGACCTCAACCACCGTTCCCCCGGGTCATTATCCTGCGACCCACGCCACGCCATGTGCAACTCGAACGAACGTACCGGCAGCGGCGGTTCTTCAGCCCGCAAGCCGCCTGCGGCCGTCAGGGCCTCGGCGGCGTAGTCCGGCACGATGGCGACGATGTCGGTGCCGGCAAGCAGGGTACCCAGCCCGTTGAATTGCGGCACGGCCAGTACCACATGGCGTTTGCGGTCGAGCTTTTCGAGTTCTTCGTCGATAAACCCACTCAAATCCCCGGCAAACGACACCAGCGCATGAGGGCGGGCGCAGAAGTCGTCCAGGCTCAGGGAGCCCGGTACGCTGTCGGCGCGCAGCAGTTTCGGCAGGCTGCGGCGCAGTACCTTGCGCTTGGCGTTGGCCGGCAGGTCGGCGGTGTAGCTGACGCCGATGGAGATTTCGCCGGAGGCCAGCAGGCCGGGCATCAGGATGTAGTTGACGCGACGTACTACCAGCACGATGCCTGGGGCTTCGGCGCGCAGGCGTTTGAGCAGTTGGGGCAGCAGGGCGAATTCGACGTCGTCGGACAGGCCGATACGGAACACCGCGGTGCTGGTGGCCGGGTCGAATTCGGCGGCGCGGCTGACGGCGGTGGAAATCGAGTCCAGGGCCGGGGAGAGCAGGGCGAAGATTTCTACCGCACGCGCCGTCGGCTCCATGCTGCGTCCGGTGCGCACGAACAGTGGGTCATCGAACAAGCCGCGCAGGCGCGACAAGGCGGCACTGATGGCTGGCTGGCCGAGGAACAGTTTTTCGGCGGCGCGGGTTACGCTGCGCTCATGCATCAAGGTTTCGAATACGATCAAGAGGTTCAGGTCGACACGACGCAGGTCGTTACGGTTCATCTTGTGTCCTGGAAGAGTCAGCTTACTTGACGAGAGCGGCCTTTTAAGAACCCTTGGGCTCTAGTCAGACGCATGAACGGCATGAATCTTACGGGGAAAGACTGGTACTCTGCATTGGATTATTGAGTTTTCCTACGATACTTGAGGTGTATTCCTCAGATGCGGAATCAATGACAGACATGTCGACTATTAACGGCGACCGGTGGTCTTACCCGGAAAGCCCAGATAAAGTTCATGGCATTAGAGGTTACTTTGACGAGGTTTGCGATGTCCCGCACGATTCGTTTTCACAAGTTTGGTCCGGCCGAGGTGCTCAAATGCGAAGAGCATGCAGCCGCACTGCCCGCACCGGGCGAAGTGCAGGTGCGTGTCGAAGCGATTGGCATCAGTTGGTATGACATTTTGTGGCGCCAGAACCTGGCGTCTTCCCATGCACGTCTGCCGTCCGGCCTTGGTCATGAGATGGCCGGTGTCGTCACCGCCGTGGGCGAAGGCGTGGATGACTTGGGCGTGGGCGATAAAGTTGCCAGTTTTCCCGCCGAGAGCCCCAACGATTATCCGGTGTATGGCGAGCAGATCGTCCTGCCCCGTTCGGCCCTGACCCGTTACCCGGATGTCTTGAGCCCCATCGAAGCCAGCGTGCACTACACGCCGTTGCTGATCGCTTACTTTGCGTATATCGACCTGGCACGGGTCAAACCTGGGCAGTTCGCCCTGGTGACCGACGCCAGCCATTGCGCCGGCCCGTCGTTCGTGCAATTGGGCAAGGCCTTGGGTGTGCGGGTGATTGCGGCGACCAAGAACAGCGAGGAGCGTGAGTACCTGCTGTCCCTGGGCGCGGAAAAGGTCATCGTCACCGAAGAGCAGGACCTGCTGATGCAAGTCAACAAGTTTACCGACAACCGTGGCGTCGACGTGGTGTTCGATGGCTTGGGCGGCCCGCAGATGTCGTTGCTCGGTGATGTACTGGCGCCCCGTGGCAGCCTGGTGCTGTATGGCCTGCAGGGCGGCAACCAGACACCTTTCCCGGCGTGTGCGGCGTTCCAGAAAAACATTCAGTTTTTCGTGCACTGCATCGGTAATTTCACCGGCAAGCCTGAACTGGGCATCGCCCAGGACGCGGTGGCGATGCAGCGTGCCCTGCGCGATATCAACCAGTTGACCGCTGATCGTGTGCTCGTGCCACTGAAAACCACGGTGTTTCCGTTCAGCCAATTTGTGGAAGCGCACCGTTATATGGATGAATGCCCATGCCGCGAGCGGGTCGCGTTGCAGGTTGAAGCTGTTTAAGGTGTAGGAACATTCGCAAAACGAGTATTTCCGGCAAGGGGCGCATGGGGCAAATGCGCCATTTGACAGGGCTGAACCCGCACCGCCACTGAAGCGCCTACCTGGCCCTTTAGCCCCTGAACTCTATCCTTACTCCCTGACGCCGCCCTGAATTCCAGTGCGGCGTCGTCGTATGCGCGCGATTCACGTGTTGCGCGCCGCTCATCTGCACTGGTTTCCTTCCGGCTTCTGTATCTATTAATCATTATTCCAGCACTGATAATTACACCTTCACTTTCATCTCAAGGACTGAGCAATGAATAAATGTCTAACGCCGCTGTCACGGGTTCCTCGAACTAACGGTGCGGTAACGGCGTGGTGCCAGAGGAATAGGGAATTCCATGAAAAGTCTAAAGTCGGCAAGTGGGGAAGTTGTCGGGCTCTATTTGTCGGACGCTTCTTTAAGTTGTTGGTTAACGATGTGTAGGAGCTTGTCGGAAGGGTCCTAAGGCTGTTGCCTTGATCCGTTCCTGCCCAGTAAAGCCTGGCGTTGATGCGTTTATTGGGCAATGGGGAGCCTCCAAGGGGACCCGTGTCGTTTTGTTGCGCGGTGCTAGTGTTTATTCGTCGGCGCACAAGGCGGCACACGAACTTCTTACTCACGCAAGTCATTAAGTCGGGCAAGTCCTGTCGACACTTGCTTGAAACTGATATTTCAACTCAGGTAGTAGAACGATGAGCACTATTCACGAACAGGCTATGAATTATGTTTACCAGCAAGTTCTGCAGCGTTTGATCGGGCACTTTACTCGTGCGGAACGGACGGCACTGCAGTTGTTGGTGCAGCGAATAGTTGTGGCGGCCGGAGGAATGGAGCAGGTCGGGGATTACAGGGTACTGGTGGCCCACGGCGGCGGCGAAGTCAGCAGCTACACCCTGGCATTGCTGCGCGCAGCGCAATTGAGTATCGCCATGCGAGCCCCGCGCACCTTTCATTTGCGGGTCGCGACGTTGCGTCACTCAGGCATGACCGAGGGCCGGCTCGACACCATCAATCGAGGCTACAGCCGCTTGTTTCTCCACGATGATTCACGGGTGGAGTTACTGATGGTGGAAAACCAGGATGTCCAACCGTTCAATCATCAGCGCCCGGCCTCTGCCGTAGGCCGGGAAGTCAGCCAGCGCAATATGCTGATGGTGGGGCACGTGACGTCTGGAGACTGTCGCGCGACGCTGTGCAATGACACCTACCTGTCCCTGGGGGATTTTTACCAGCGTGTCAGCACTTGGAACGGCGGTGTGCATGCGCTGGTCAGCGGTGACTCGCCGCGCAAGCAAAGCCACTTGCTGGCTTGGCTCAAGAAAACCGCCCAGGGAAGTGGCATCTCAGTCGCCCGGGGCTGGCCGCGCTCGCTCAATGGGTTGTTCGCGCGAATGGAGGAGTGGAGCACCGGTTACTACCGCGATGTCTACGGCGAGTATTACGTGGCCAGCGATAATCCCAGCAAAGCGAGTCATCGCCACTTGGCCTACATCGGTGTTGCCGACTTGCTGTCGGACGCCGACCCAGCAACATCGACGTTGCTCAGTGAATTCATGGCCTACGCTCCCGACCCGCTGGGCTTTCACTTCAGCTACCCGTCCTATTCCAACCCGTTGCTGATGGCCCACCTGCGCGGTTTGCAGGCGCAGAGCTTGCGAGAACTCGACTACGGCGAGGGTGTGGAAGGGTTTATCCAGCAGGCAGCGCCGTATATGCGGCGCTTGCACATGTCCGAGGAGTTGCTCGCCCAGGCAAGCACCCGCGAAGGTCGCATGCTGTCGAGTACCTATGCGAATCAGTTCTTTGGCTTGGATGAAACTCAACTGACCTGCCTGCTGTTTTCACCATTCATCCACCATGGTGAGCGGCTGGAAGGCTATTTGCGCCAATGCCACCCCGGCATGCTGGTGGCACTGCCTGAGCTGCACAAGGTGCTGCAGGGCAAGCCGTCCTCCGAGATGCTGCAGCAGTGGGTCACTGACACCAGTGGCTTGTCCATGCCCTTGCTACAGCACCTGTACCGCAAGCGGCCACTGGCGGGCGTCCAGTTGCGCGGTGCCTGCGCAACGCCGCGCGGCCAAGCGCGGGCCTGTCAATTGTCCGGGCGATGATCCTGCGCGGCGAACGGCAGGCGGACTTTGCGTATCAGGCGGTCTATCGCTACATGATCAACCTGATTAACGAAGTCAGTACCGATGGGCGGGTAAAGCTGCCCTCCCTGCGGCAATTGGCGGTGCGCTTGAACGTGTCGATTTCGACGATCCAGTATGCCTATTCGCTGCTGGAGAAGGAGGGCAGGGTCTATTCAGTGGCCAAGTCAGGGTATTACGCCTGGCCTATCTCGACGAGCCCGCCGGCCGGAGGCGGCGACTTGCTTGATCGGCTCTACGCTGCGGCACGGAGTCCCGGCATGGTGGTGCTCAGTGGCGATGAACCCGCACTGTTGGCCTCCCTGGATGCAACCTTGTTGCGCCTGGAGCGGGAACTGGTGCGCCAGTACCCGCGCCATTTGCAACCCTGGTCCCAACCGTGCGGTGTGTGGGAGCTGCGTGCGGCACTGGCGGCGCGCTACACCTCGTCGCCCACGCGCTGCTGGCATGCCGATGATGTCTATATCGGCGCCGATCTGCGCGGTGTGCTGGAGATCCTGGTGGAAGTGTTGGGGCTTAGGGGGACCACGGTGATCGTGGAATCGCCCTGTGACTGGTTGATCCTGCGGCTGTTCCAAGAGGCGGGCGTGCGCATCATCGAGTTGCCCTGGACACCGGAAGGGCGCCTCGACAGGATCACCCTCGATCAGCTGTTGCACGATGAGCCGGTGCACCTGGTGATGCTGTCGTCGGCCGTCAGCCTGCCCTCGGGGGTGGTCATGCCGGCCAGCGACCGCCTCGGCGTGGCGCAACTGCTGGAGCACCACGGTTGCTGGTTGCTGGAAAACGACACCTTTGGCGAATTGAGCTTCAATGCGCCGCAAACCGCGCTGCGTGAGCTGGTCAACCCTGAGCGGCTGATCGTGTTTTCGGCATTCGACAAAATCCTCGGTTCGGAAGCGCCCTATGGCTATTTGCTGTCCCGGCGCATGAGCAGTGAATTGCAGCGCCAGTTCCTGTTGCGTTCGTTCCGTTTGTCGTCGATCCGTCAGCGCGCCATTGCTCGCCTGTACCAAAGTGGACGGATCGACCAGCACTTGCGCGTCCTGCGCCAGTTGCTGCGCGAGCAGGCGGCGCAGATGAGCCAGCGCCTGGACGAGCACCTCGGCGATCACGTGACCTATCGGCCGCCGTGCGCCGGCTCGACGTTCTGGCTGGGCTCCACGCGGGCGGTGGATATGCGCCAGGTGTTCCAGCGCCTGCTGGCCGAGCAGGTGGTCATGGCGCCCGGTGAGCTGTTCAGCGTCCGGGGCCTGCATCATCAGCACCTGCGCTTGAGCCATACCTTCCACGGGCAGCCCAACCTCAATAGTGCGCTGTCTGCATTGGGCGAGGCACTGAGGCACGCGCAGATGGGCTAGGTGCGTGAAATTTCTCTTGGTGTTGTAGGATTTATAACGTCGCGTAGCAGTCAAACTCTCAGTAAACTGCCGTTTTTTCCGACTCCTTCTTTCCGAGGTTTATGCATGACAATCAGTCCTTTTGCGGGCAAACCGGCGCCAGCCCAGTTGCTGGTGGATATCCCGCGACTGGTCACGGCCTATTACACCGGCCAGCCTGATGCAGCAATCTCCACCCAGCGCGTGGCCTTTGGTACTTCCGGTCACCGTGGCAGTTCGTTCGAGCTGAGCTTCAACGAATGGCACGTGCTTGCCATCAGCCAGGCCATCTGCCTGTATCGCCAGGCCCAGGGCATCGACGGCCCGCTGTTTGTCGGCCTGGATACTCACGCGCTGTCGACCCCGGCCGGTGCCAGCGCCCTGGAAGTGCTGGCCGCCAACGGCGTGCACGTCATGCTGGCCGAAGGCGATGAATACACGCCGACCCCGGCGATTTCCCACGCCATCATCTGCTACAACCGTGGCCGCACCAGCGGCCTGGCGGACGGCATCGTGATTACGCCGTCCCACAACCCACCGCAAAGCGGTGGCTATAAGTACAACCCGCCCAATGGTGGCCCGGCCGATACCCACGTCACCAAGTGGATCGAAGCCAAGGCCAACGAACTGCTGGCCAATAAACTGGCCGGGGTCAAACGCATCACCCACGCCCAGGCGCTCAAGGCCGACACCACCCATCGCCATGACTACCTCAACAGCTATGTGGCCGACCTGATCAATGTGATCGACATGGACGCCATCCGCAGCGCTGGCCTGCGCCTGGGCGTGGACCCGTTGGGCGGAGCAGGGGTGCGCTACTGGTCGGCGATTGCCGAGCACTACCGCCTGAACCTGGACGTGGTCAATACCGAAGTCGACGCGACGTTTCGCTTCATGAGCGTCGACTGGGACGGCCAGATCCGCATGGACCCGTCCTCCAGCTACGCCATGCAAGGTCTGATCGGCCTCAAGGACCGCTTCGACGTGGCCTTCGCCTGCGACCCGGACCACGACCGCCACGGCATCGTGACCCCGTCCGGCGGCCTGCTGGCGCCGAACAACTACCTGGCGGTGTCCATCGACTACCTGTTCCAGAACCGTCCCGACTGGCGCGCCGACGCGGCCGTGGGCAAGACCGTGGTCAGCAGCGGCCTGATTGATCGCGTGGCCGCCCGCATTGGCCGTCGCCTGTATGAAGTGCCGGTGGGCTTCAAGTGGTTTGCCGATGGCCTGTTCGACGGTTCGTTGGGTTTTGGCGGCGAAGAAAGCGCCGGTGCCTCGTTCCTGCGCAAGGACGGCACGGTGTGGAGCACCGACAAGGACGGTCTGATTCCGGCCTTGCTTGCCGCTGAAATGACCTCGCGCAAAGGCCAGGACCCGAGCCAGATCTACCGTGGGCTGACCGACGCCCTGGGCGAACCGTTCGCCATTCGGGTCGACGCCAAGGCCACCCCGGCGCAAAAAGCCCTGTTGGGCAAGCTGTCGCCGGAGCAGGTGACCTCCACGCAACTGGCCGGAGAAACCATCCAGCAGATCCTCAGCCACGCGCCGGGCAACAACCAGGCGATTGGCGGGCTGAAGGTCATGACCGAAAACGGCTGGTTCGCCGCGCGGCCCTCGGGCACCGAGGACATCTACAAGATCTACGCCGAGAGCTTTATTGGCGAAGACCACCTCAAGCAACTGGTGGAAGAGGCGCAGGTGTTGGTGGACGGTGCAATCAGCCAGTAACCCCTAAGCGCAACCCCACCCCCTATAGGAGCAAGCTCGCTCCTACGGGGGAATGGGGCGTATCAGGCCAGGTCGACCAGTACGATCTCGCTGTCTTCAATCGCCGTCACCCGCAATACCTGCTCGTCCTCAATCGCCACACCGTCTCGAGCTTGCGCACGCAAGCCATTGACTTCAATCACCCCTGTAGCCGGTACCAGGTACGCACGGCGTCCGCTGTCCAGGTGGTATTCGGCGCTTTCCCCGGCTTTGAGGTTGGCCGCCACCAGGCGGGCATCGGCCCGGATGCGCAGGCTTTCGCTGTCGCCGCTTTTGCCGCTGGCGAGGGTGACGAACCCTTGGCGATCACCTTTGGGAAAGGGCTTGGCCCCCCACGACGGCGGCAGGCCCGCTTCGTTGGGGATAATCCAGATTTGGAAGATCTTGGTCGGCGTAGCTTCCAGGTTGTACTCGCTGTGGGCGATCCCGGTGCCTGCGCTCATCACCTGCACGTCGCCGGCCTCGGTGCGGCCTTTGTTACCCAGGTTGTCGGCATGACTGATGGCGCCTTCACGCACGTAGGTGATGATCTCCATGTCGCGGTGCGGGTGCTGTGGGAAGCCGGTGCCGGGGGCGATGATGTCGTCGTTCCATACCCGCAGGTTGCCCCAGTGCATACGCTTGGGGTCGTGGTACTCGGCAAATGAAAAGTGGTGATGGGCGTCAAGCCAGCCATGGTGGGCGCCGCCCAGGGCGTTGAAAGGTCGAAGTTCAAGCATGATCGTCTCCTGTGGATGGCGCTTATGATCCGGCAGTACATGATCGAAAAAAAGCGTAAAGAGTGCGTTAAATCTATCGATAAATCGGATTGAATGCAGGCGTTTTGACTTTCACTTCATCGCCTAACTGCATGACCGCAAAGCAATTGGCTGGTACTGAGCGTCGATTCCGGCGACCATGGCCGCCTTGTCAAAGCCAAGCTCATCGCAGGAGTCCGCGTGCCGCAACAAACGCCCGATTTGCCCCCCGAACTGCGCCCGTTGGCAGACATGCCGCTGTTCAAACGCCTTGCCGCACGCTTGTTTGGCCACGGCCTGACCCGCTTGCGCGCCCAGCACCGGTTCTCCTGGTTGCATGGGCAGGCTGACGGATTCCGCAGCGGCCATGAAGCCGGGGTGGAGTACGGTTATCGCGAGGGCAAGGCCGATGGCATCGAGGAAGGCCGGCAAGTCCTGCTGATTCGCGACTTCCGTTCCGACGAGCACCGTGCGCCGGGCGTCGACGATAACCTGTTCGATGATTGGCGCCTGCCCCTGACCGCCGAGATCAAGAAGCGTATCAAGGCCGATGTGGCCCGCTTACTGCCGGCCCATGGGCAACCGAGTACGGCGCAATGGAAGATGATCTTCAGCGATACGCCGTCAACCTCGGTCATCGCCGGCGCCGGTGCGGGTAAATCCACTGCGCTGGTGCTGCGCATCCTGCTGCTTACCCACTATTTGGGGTTCGAGCTGAGTTCGATGACCGTGGTGACCTTTACCCGCGAGTCGCGTAAAGACTTCATCAACAAGCTCATGGAAATACTGAGTCTGTGGGGGCAACCCATTGATTTAAAACACGCCCAGACTGTCGTGCGGACCTTTCACTCACGCATCCTGCCGATGGTGCGCAGCCTGCCGGGCTTCGAGCGCCTGCAGGCGTTCGAAAACCTCGGCGCCGGTATCGAGGACCCTGACAGCAACCCGTTCGACCTGCGTATCAGCGATGCCCAGCGCCAACACATGAATACCTGCTACCACCGCCTGCAGGGGCGTCATGCACGGTTCCGCGAGCTGATCGCGCCGTTGGCCCGTCATGGGCTGCAACTCAAGGAGCTGGAGCGCGATCACCCGGATGTACAAAAGCGCATGGCCGTGACCGAACTGGCCGCCAAGCGCGATGAAGAACTCTGCGATGTGATCGAAGACCTGTGGTTTCGCGCTGGCGCCTGGCCCATCAAGGGCATCGCCCCCAATCGCCAGACCTTCGACATCAATGGCGCTCGATTTCATTGCCATGGCTACGTTGCAGAACTCGATGCCTGGGTCGTGCTGGGTTTCGACACGCGGGAGAACCCGCAGCTCAGCCGCCCGAATGCGAAACTGTCGGTCCGCGCCGAGTGGGCGGTAAAACGCACCCTGTTTCAAGCTTTCTGTCGTAAGCCTTTGATATGGCTTGATAATTATGAGTCATCCAAGCGTCTTTTAAGCAGCCTGTCCGGTGATGCCAGCGCCGGGCCCGGCTTCGATTACAAGGTCAAGGGCGAACTGGCCTCGGCGCCGCTACTGGACTGCTTCGTCATGGCCGCCGGGTTTATCGAGAACCTCGGGCTGGATGTGCCGACCGCGGTCGGCCAGATGAGCTTCGCCAAGGACGATCCGGACCGGTTCTTCTTCGAAGCCCTGAGTATTTTCTGGAAAGCCCTGGAAGATCACCTGCTGGATCAATCGCCCCCGATCATGACCTACAACCGGATGTTCTCGCTATTCGGGGAAAACACTCCGGAAAACCTCAAGCTGCTCAGCGATGCGCTGCTGCGGCCACTGTCCCACCTGATGATCGACGAATTCCAGGACGTTTCGCCGCAGATCGTCTCGTGGATCCGCGCCAGCCTGCGTGAGATCCGCAGCCGCGGCCCGGCCATGCACGTCGGCCGGGGCGCGCAACGTTCGTCGTTACTGTGTGTGGGGGATGACTGGCAGTCCATCTATGGTTGGCGTGGCAGTTCGCCCAAGTACTTCATGGAGTTCAACCAGGAATTCCCCTCGCCAAGCACCACCCGTGTGTTGCTGAGCGAGAACTACCGCAGCCATCAGCACGTCATCGACGCCGCCGAGCATATCGTGCGGGCCGCGCCGTCGATTCCCGGCAAGAAGGCCAAGGCCAGTGGCGCACCCAAGGCGTTGGTGCCTGTGGTGGTGCTGGAGCGGGACGATGCAGCGCTGGGACGGCAACTGCTGGAGCATTATCAGAAGGGCGATTCAGTGTTAATGCTTTATCGAAAAAGCAGTGATAAGTTACTGATTCAAGAGCATATTAAGTCTGTAGTTAATGTTGATTCTAGCTTGCCGCCCTTGTCGCGTAGATTGAAACAGCTGACCTATCACAGCGCCAAGGGGCTACAGGCAGACGCGGTATTTCTGCTCGGGGATTGTCAGCACATGACCAGCTCGCCCTATAAGAATCAGGTCTATCGCATGGCCGGCCTGGGCAATAACGGTGACCGCGAACCCTATGACACGGCGCAAAAGGACGAGGTGCTGCGCCTGGCCTACGTCGGCATTACCCGCGCGGTGAGCCACTGTTATTGGTATGTGGAGAAGCCGGAAGGCCAGGCAATGAATGGGCCGAAGGCCTCGGAGCGGGTCGATGGGAAGAAAGCGTTTTTCGACGATCAGCGCACTTGAGTGCGCTGATCGAAGGGGGCTCAGGCCCGCAATGACAGCGGCGGCACAAAGGACTCCAGCTCATCCTCCACCGCCTCGATGATGCGCTCTACATCGGCGGCATTCATCACGGTGGCGCAGGGGATGCCGGCGATCGCAATCAAGGTCTCACCGCTGGCGCGGTCGAACAGGCGGGCGATCATACTGCCGGGCGCGTCCATGCTTGCCTCGAAGCCCATCGGATGAAAATGCCAGCGCATCAGTTGGCAGGCGTTGGGGAACGTCACTTTATTCATGTTGCCCACCTTGTTCATTGAGCGCTTCCTTTAGCTCGCGGCAGGGGGCCAGGACCGTCACTGGTCGTGGCGTCGAAGAGCTTTAAAAGTAGCATTCGCCTGTCCATGCAAGGTGACTTTTTTCGCCCCGTTGGACGGTTGGTATCCATTCATTTGATGCACGTCACGTTATCGGGGGAACCAGGCTAAAGGCCATCAGTCAGAAGTTGCCACCGGCCATTGAAGGCCTCGCCGAATTTCGGCAATCTCCACGGTTTACCCGCCAACGAGCGTTTCATGCCTGACATCGCCCACGCTGAGGATAGCCAGCAAACCCAAGCCACCGGTGACCTGGTGCTGCGTCACCACCTGTGCTGGCGTCATCGGGACCTTGACGGCGTGATGGCCTACTATCACCCGGCTATCCAGTACCACGATTTCTTTCAGAACCGGGTCATCGGTTACGCCGAGTTGCGCGAATACCTGAAAGCGAGCATGCCCCGTGCCGCCGACGAGGCGATTGAACACATCGACCGCATTCGCGCCGATGGCGACACGGCCTTCATTCAGTACCGCATCACCTTGCGTGGCAGTCAGGGCCTGGTGTCGTTTCGCACCAGCGAGGCGATTACGGTGCGCGATGGGTTGATCTGGCGGGTCAATGAATACGCGTCCCTGGTGCATGAACAGCTCGTCCAGTCGCTGCGCCCGACGGTCAGCCGATTGGGCCTGTCACCCCAGCAATTGGGGCATATGGCCAATGACCTGCAGCAGTACTTCGAGCTCAAGCAACCCTACCTGGACCCGGAGCTGGACCTGCAGCGCGTCGCCAAGGAGTGTGGTTACAGCCGCAACCAGATTTCCTACTTGCTGAACCAGGTGCTGGGGCAAAGTTTCTACCGCTACGTCAACCAGGCGCGGCTCCAGCATTTGCTGGCGGCCCTGGACACTGCCGTGCCGCCGATCAAGATAGACGATCTGGCGTTCGCGGCCGGTTTCAATTCGCTGTCGGCGTTCTACAGCGCGTTCCGCCAGCACACGGGCCAGTCGCCCAAGGCCTACGTCAAACAAATTTCTCTGCGTGCACGCGCACAAGACAGTCACTGACACCACGCTCTAGGATCGCCCCTATCGAAACGAGGTAGGGGAGCTTGGCATGCCGGCATGGCGCAATATCAGTTTATGGATGCAGCAGTTGGACGACCCGCTGGTGGCGCGGCCGGCCCTTGAGCATGACCTGGACGTCAATGTGGCGATTATCGGCGCTGGTTTCACCGGGCTATGGACCGCCTACTACCTGAAGCGCCAGGCGCCCGAACTGAATATCGCGATCATCGAAGCGCAAACCGCCGGTTTCGGCGCATCGGGCCGTAACGGCGGCTGGCTGATGGGCAATCTGCTGGGCGAAGACCGCCTGTTGGCCGGTTTGACGCCTGATCAGCGCCGCGCCTCGTTCGACCTGTTGCACGCCATCCCCGACGAAGTCGCCCAAGTGCTGGCCCGTGAAGGTATCGACTGTGACTACCGCAAGGGTGGCGCCCTGTACTGCGCGGCGCGTTATCCCGAGCAGGAAAGCAGCCTGCGCGGCTACCTGGATTCACTCTACGCCCAAGGCCTGACGGAAGCCGACTACCGCTGGCTCAGCCCGCAGCAACTGGCCGAGCAAATTCGCATCGCCCGGCCCTATGGCGGTATCCATGCCCCCCATGTCGCCACGATCCAACCGGCCAAGCTGGTGCGCGGGCTGGCGCGGGTCGTTGAAGGCATGGGCGTGACAATCTATGAAAACAGCCCGGTCAGCCATTGGCAGTCCGGTAGCCTGCGCACCGCCAAGGCCAATGTGCGCGCCGCGTGGGTGGTGCCGGCCGTCGAGGGCTATGCCACTACCTTGCCGCCTTTGGGCCAGTACCAACTGCCGGTGCAAAGCCTGATCGTCGCCACCGAGCCATTGCCCGCCAGTACCTGGGATGAAATCGGTTTGAGCCAGGGGCAGGCCTTCGGCGAGAGCAGCCGCCAGGTCACCTACGGGCAACGCTCTGCCGACAACCGCCTGGTGTTCGGTGCCCGTGGCGGCTATCAATTCGCTGGCCGATTGCGCCATAACTTCGATTTGACCGACAGCGAAGTCGAGCTGCGTCGCTACCTGTTCGGCGAACTCTTCCCACAATTGAAGCAGGTGCGGATTACTCATTCCTGGGGCGGCAACCTGGGCATGTCGCGCAATTTCCGTCCGCACATGCTGTGCGA
The DNA here is from genome assembly GCF_046605395.1 of Pseudomonas sp. MPB23. NCBI lineage: Bacteria > Pseudomonadati > Pseudomonadota > Gammaproteobacteria > Pseudomonadales > Pseudomonadaceae > Pseudomonas > Pseudomonas sp. MPB23. Next base: position 4,039,361 of record NZ_CP176771.1, read on the forward strand.
TCACCGGACCGGCATCGCGCTGTCCGGCGGCTACGGCGGGGAGGGCGTCGGCGCGACCAACCTGGGCGGCCGCACCCTGGCCGACCTGATTCTTGGCCGTGACACCGCGCTGACCCACCAACCTTGGGTGATCCGCGAGCGCGGCCTGGAAGCGCTCAGAGCCTGGGAGCCCGAGCCCTGCCGCTGGCTGGGTTACAACGCAATCATTCGCAGTTTTGTCCATGAAGACCAGGTGCTGGCCAACCCCAACACCGCTCCTTGGCGCCGCAAGCTGGCGTCCGGCGTGGCCGGGTTCATGGAAGGTTTCATGCACTGAGCCGTTTCACTCACACGGGAAAAACCATGAGCATCACGCAATTCAAAGACACGCTGAATACCCACCTGCCGGACTCCGCACCCGTGGCTGTGCCCTTGGGGGAACCGGTCGCCGTGGCCTCGACCCTGAGCGTCGAACGCAACGACGGTGTGGAAACCGGCATCTGGGAATGCACGCCGGGGCGCTGGCGCCGGCAGATCAAATCCCAGGAGTTTTGCCACTTTATCCAGGGTCGCTGCACTTTCACCCCTGACAACGGTGAAACCCTTCACATACAAGCCGGCGACGCACTGATGTTGCCAGCCAATAGCACCGGAATCTGGGATATCCAGGAAACCGTGCGCAAGACCTACGTATTGATTCTGTAACGCTTTGATCCTTGATCGCCTGCCATAAAAACAGCCCTAAAACCGCCAGGAAATCGAACCATGAAAGCCATTGCCCTGTTGCCCTTGATGTTGGTGGCCTCTCTCGGCCAGGCCGCCGAGACGGTGAAAATCTACAACTGGTCCAGCTACATCGCGCCGGACACCACGAAGAATTTCCAGAAGCAGACCGGGATCGGCTTCAGCTATGACGTGTATGACAGCAACGAGACCCTCGATGGCAAGCTGATGACCGGCAACTCGGGTTATGACGTGGTGTTTCCGTCCAACCACTTCATGGCCCGGCAGATTCAGGGCGGCGCCTTGAAAAAGCTCGACAAGAGCCAGTTGCCCAATTGGAAAAACCTCAACCCGGTGCTGCTCAAGGCCCTGGAAAACAACGACCCGGGCAATGCCCACGGCTTCCCGTACCTGTGGGGCAGCACCGGTATCGGCTACAACATCGACAAGGTCAAGGCCGTGCTGGGTGACAACGCGCCAGTGGATTCCTGGGACCTGATCTTCAAGCCCGAGTACATGGAAAAACTCAGCAAATGCGGGGTGGCGATCCTGGACAACGGCCCGGAATTGCTGCCTATCGCGCTCAATTACTTGGGGCTGCCGCCTCACAGCAAGAAGCCCGAGGACTACAAAAAGGCCGAGGCGCTGCTGATGAAAGTGCGGCCCTATGTGGCGTACTTTCATTCCTCGAAATACACCGGCGACCTGGCCAACGGTGATATCTGTGTGGCCGTCGGCTTCTCCGGCGACGTGCTGCAGGCCGAAAGCCGCGCCAAGGAAGCCAAGAATGGCGTGAAGATCGGCTATCAGATTCCCAAGGAAGGCGCGGCGATCTGGTTCGACATGGTGGCCATGCCCGCGGATGCGCCGGATGAGAAGGCCGGTTATGCGTTCATGAACTACCTGCTGGAGCCGCAAGTGATGGCCGACATCACCAACTCCGTGCACTACGCCAACGGCAACAGCGCCGCCGACAGCCTGGTAGACCCCGAGATCAAGGCCGACACCAAGATCTACCCGAGCGAAGCGATGATGGGCAAGCTGTTCGCGCTGGAAGCGATGCCGCTGAATATCGACCGGGTGCGTACGCGGGTGTGGAACACCATTCGGACTGGGCGGTGAGGGGAGTGGGGTTGTATCTGTGACGGTGACGAGCGGGACAAGCCCGCTCGCCACGTAAAACCTCAGGGCTTTTCCAGGTCATGTCCCAATGACTGGATAAACAACGAAAACAGCTCCGGCTGTGACGAGATATCCAGCTTGGCGTACAAATGCCGGCGGTGCACTTTTACGGTGTCCGGCGAGATGTTCAGGCGCTCGGCCATGGCCTTGGACGAGAACCCGCGCAGTACCAGACGGGCGATTTCCAGTTCACGGTCCGAGAGCACGCCGCAGCCGAATTGACTCAAGGCATCGCGGATCTGGCTGTCCATCGCCGGCACGCGCCGGGTGCTTTGTTGCCAGTGCTGCTGCATCAACGGCAGCACCCACGCCGCCAGGGTGGTCATCAACCCGGTCTCATCCACGCTGAAGCGCCGCTGCATGCCCAGTGACAGCGATAACGTCCCCGCACCAGGCAGTTGCAGGATGAACTGCACCTCATCTTCCAGCACGTTGTCGTGGAAGTAGTTGAGGAAGTATTCGCTCTGGCGAAAATGGTCCGGCGCCACTTCCTCCAGACGGTATACGCCGCTGGCATAACCTTCGCGGCAGGCCTGGAAAAACGGGTCGAGCAAGTACAACCCATTGAGGTACGCCAGCATCGACGCCGGCTTGCTGCTGGGCTGGGCGTCATATTCTTCCAGGGCCTGGGGCGCGCCATCGAGGGGGTAGAAGATCGCCAGCGCGTTATCGAACGGCAGGCATTGGCGCAGCAACAGCACCAGTTGTTTCCAGAAGCGCTCGGTGCCGATGTGCGCAATGGTGCGGCCCAGGCCTGCGTGCATGCCGACTTCCCGAAACAGACTCATGGTTCAGGCTCCCACCCGCAAAAGATCGGCCAAGGGTTCGGCTTTTGCCGGGTATCGTCAAGGGGAGTACGCCAATAGGGGAATTGGCTGACATCAACCCAGCGCCTACCTTCGCATCTGTAGGAGCGAGCTTGCTCGTGAAAAAAACGAGAGCGCCGCGTACATCGAAGACGCCCGAGTCAACGTCAGTCCTTTTTGCGAGCAGCCTTGTTCGCACTCATTTCTGCCTCACACCAAAAAAAACGACAGAGGATAACGATATGAGCACTTCCCCCACGCCCGACGGCGTGTTGAAACCCACCCTGAGCGTCTTCGATGTAGTGACCATCACCGTGTCAGCGGTGACGCCCGCCAGTTCCGTGTTCGTGATCGCCCCCTTTGCCATCCAGCAAGCCGGCAGCGGTGTGTTCCTGGCCTTTGTGATCGCCGGGCTGCTCGCGCTGATGTTTGCCTTTTGCTACGCCGAACTGGGCCGCGCCCACAACAGCGCCGGCGGTGAGTACGTGTACGCCAAGCGGGTGTTCGGCGGCATGGCCGGCTACGCGACCTTCCTGACGGTGCTGGTGATGCTGTTGTTTATCCCGCCGGTCTTGGCCACGGGCGCGGCGACGTACCTGAATAATGCCCTGGGCACGAAGTTCGACTCGCAAACCGTCGCCCTGGTCATCGTGGTGTGCAGTTACGCCCTGGGCATCCTCAATATCAAGCTCAACGCCTGGATCACCGGCACCTGCCTGCTGTTGGAAGTGGCGGCATTGCTGGTGATCGTGGTGATCGGCTTCGGTAACCCGGTACAGCCGGCCAGCGTGCTGTTCCAGCCGCAGATCGTCGAGAACGGCGTCATGCACCTGGCGCCGTGGGCGTTGGTGATCGGCGCGGTGGGCATTGGTCTGTTTTCCTATAACGGTTACGGACCGGCGGTGTTGCTGGCCGAAGACATGAAATGCGGCGGCAAGGGCGTGCACAAGGCGGTGCTGTGGTCCCTGGGCCTGGTGGTGGTGATCGAGCTGGTGCCGATCACCGCGCTGCTGATCGGCGCGCCGTCCCTGAGTGCGATGATCAGCAGCCCGGACCCCATCGGCTACCTACTGACCAGCCATGGCAACGAAACCCTGTCGCGCCTGGTCAGCGCCGGGATCTTCCTGTCGGTGTTCAACGCCATTGTCGCCATCGTCATCCAGATCGGCCGCGTGGTGTTCAGCAGCGGGCGCGATGCGCTGTGGACGCCGACCATCAATAAACTGTTCACGCGCATTCATCCGCGTTGGGATTCGCCCTGGTTGGCTACGCTGTTCCTGGCGATCCCCTCGGCGCTGCTGAGCTTCAGTTCCAACCTGGCCGACCTCACCTCGTTCAGCGTGCTGCTGATCATCATGGTGTACCTGGTGGTGGCGTTGAGCGCGTTGATGAGCCGGGTGCTGCTGCGCGACCGCGAGCATCCCTATCGCATGCCGCTGTGGCCGTTACCGGCGCTGGCGGCCGTGCTGGGCGCCGGCTACCTGCTGGTGACCTCGCTCATGGTGGCCTCGGTGCGGGACATCATGATCATCATCGGCCTGCTGGCGCTGTCGGTGATTCTGTATTGCATCAGTGGCCGGTTGAGTCCGGTCTTTCAGAAATTGTAAGGAGTGGTTATGCGCGCACGTCAATTGGGCATCACGTTGGGGCTGGGCACGCCCGGTGAGTTGAATGCCATCACCGATGTGCCGGGCGTCCGGGTCGGTCATTGCACGCTCAAGACCCGCATCGACGGCAAGCAGGTGCGCACCGGCGTCAGTGTGATCCAGCCGCGGGCCGGCGAGGCGCGGCAGCAGCCGTGCTTTGCCGGGTACCACGTGCTCAATGGCAACGGTGACGCCACCGGCCTGGAATGGATCGGCGAAGCCGGTCTGCTGACCACGCCGCTGGCTATCACCAATACCCACAGCATCGGTATCGTGCGCGACACCCTGATCGCCCTGGAGCGCGAGCGCCTGGCGGACCCGGCGGTGTACTGGTGCATGCCGGTGGTGATGGAGACCTACGACGGCCTGCTCAACGACATCTGGGGTCAGCACGTCAAGCCCGAGCATGTGCGCCAGGCGCTGGACAACGCCGCCAGCGGTCCGGTGGCGGAAGGCGCCGTGGGCGGCGGCACGGGGATGATCTGCCATGAATTCAAGGGCGGTATCGGCACGGCTTCGCGGCGTTTGTCGGCGGAGCAGGGCGGTTGGACCGTCGGCGTGCTGGTGCAGGCCAACCATGGCAAGCGCCAGGAGCTGCGCGTCGATGGCTACCCGGTGGGGCGCCAGTTGATGGGCATCCCGTCACCGTTTGCCGAACGGGGCACGCCGGGCATGGGCTCGATCGTGGTGATCATCGCCACCGATGCGCCTTTATTGCCGCACCAATGCCAACGCCTGGCGCAGCGCGCGTCCATCGGCATCGCGCGCACCGGCGGTGGCACCGAGGACTCCAGCGGCGATCTGTTCCTGGCGTTCGCCACCGGCAACCGCGATTTGCCGCCGGCGGATTATGGGCGCAAGGGCCTGCCCTTGAGCACGGCGTTGCAGATGGTCAACAACGACCATATCTCGCCGTTGTTCAGTGCGGCAGCGGAGGCGGTGGAGGAGGCGATCGTCCATGCGATCCTGGCCGGTGAAGCCATGGTCACCGACGACGGTATCCAGGTGCCCGACCTGCCGGGCGAAACCTTATTGAAGGCACTGCATGACAGCGGTTGGCGAGCGCCCGTTAAAGGCGTGCGCTGATGTGCGCAGGGGATGACGCTGAGTGGCGTCCCCTGTGCAGGCACAGGGGATTGCGTGTTGTCTGGGATCAGTCTTCCTTGCGCACCGTGGCGACATCGTCGGCCTTGACGCGGATGTGTTTGCCGGCAATGTCGGTGAATTCATAGAACCCATCGGCGGTCTTGGTTTTGGGTGTGTCTTTGGTCAAATACTGTGTGCCATTTTGCAGCGTCACCACGGTTTGCGTCGCGCAACCGGCCATTACCAGAAAAGTGAGTGCAACCAGGGGCAGACCCCAATTCTTCATGTTCATAACCCTTACCTTTAACCTTGAAAAATCCCACGCCTGAGGCGCGGGCGACAAATGGTACGCCATCGACTCCCCATCTGATCGCTTTTATGCAAAAAGTTGCCTGCGCCATTTATCTATTACCGATTGCAACAAGGCTTTAGGAACGTCACTCTGTATGCATAACCAGTATTTGATCAATGCGCACCATGGCCAATCCCCTCGAAGACCCGCTCTATTACCTGCATAACTTCCGTCAGGTCCTGCATTGGCTGGGGCAACGCTATGCCGATCTGCTTGATCCTGACGAACAGCATTTCATTCAGCAATTTGACAGGTTGCCGCAGCCCTCCCAGGCGCTGCTGGTGCGCATGGTGATGCGCAAGGGCGTGCATTTCCGTGCGAGCAAACTCAATTACCTGGAGATCGGTTGCCCTCACGCGGCAGCCGGGCCGCTGCTGGAACTGGGTTGGCTCGACGCAGGATGCCCGCTGACGTTCGAGGCGCTGTTCGCCTTGCTGCAGAAGGGCGAAATCCTGGCGGCGTTCAAGCCCTGGATCGACCAGCCCAAGGGCAACAAAGCCGACTGGCTGGTGGGATTGGCGGCGCAGTTGGGCGAATCGCGCAGTTTTGCCCAATGGTGCCCCGACCTGGCCGACACGCTGTACAGCCTCACGGTGATGGACTTGTGCGACCGCCTGCGCCTGATGTTTTTCGGCAACTTGCATCAGGACTGGTCTGAGTTCGTGCTGGCCGATCTGGGCATCTATACCTATGAAAAAGTCGCGTTCTGCGCCGAGTCCCGGGGCTTGCGCAGCCGTGCGGACGTACACGGGTTTCTGTTCCTGCACCACTGTCAGCAGGCGTTTGAAAGCGGTGAGGCGTTGGCGGACGTGTTGTCCCGTGTCGCAACGCTGAGCACCGACAACCCCTGGCTGGAAAAACGCCGGGCCAAACTGTTGTTCCAGGCGGGCCAGTATTGCGAGCGCTGCGCCGACCTGGACCTGGCCGAGCAGATCTACCGCGCCTGCGCCTATCCCGGCGCCAGGTCGCGGCTGATTCGTGTGCTGGAGCGCCAGGAGGAGTACGCCCAGGCCCTGGCCCTGGCGAACGCCGCACACCAGGCTCCGGAAAGCGCCGCCGAGCAGCAGCACCTGTTGCGTGTGCTGCCACGCCTGCGGCGCAAACTGGGCGAGCCGGCCATGCCCAAGGCCAAGCCTCGGGCGGTCACGCGCCTGGACCTGGCCCTCACGCCGCCGGAGCCGCCGATGTCGGTGGAATACTGCGTGCAGGCCCACCTGAGCGAACCGGATGCGCCCGTGCACTACGTGGAAAACGGCCTGATCAATTCGTTGTTCGGCCTGTTGTGCTGGGAGGCGATTTTCGCGCCGCTGCCGGGCGCGTTTTTCCACCCGTTCCAGCGCGGGCCGGCGGACCTGCACAGCGAAGACTTCCATCAACGCCGGGCGCCCTTGTTCGCCGCGTGTTTCGAGCAACTGCGGGATGAGCGTTACAAGGCCACCATTCGCCAGCGCTACCGCGAAAAATGCGGTATCCAGTCGCCGTTCGTGTTCTGGAACCTGCTCAGCGAGGACCTGCTGGAACAGGCCCTGGCCTGCCTGCCCGCCGAGCACCTGCGCTGCTGGTTCGAGCGGCTGCTGCTGGATATCCGCGCCAACCGCGCCGGCATGCCGGACCTGATCCAGTTCTGGCCGGCGCAGAAGACCTACCGCATGATCGAGGTCAAGGGCCCCGGTGACCGCCTGCAGGACAACCAGCTACGTTGGCTGGAATTCTGCGGCGAATACCAGATGCCCGTGACCGTCTGCTACGTGCGCTGGGCGGAGCAACCGGCTTGACCTATCACGTGGCCGTGCGGGCGTTGTGTGAGTTCACTGCCAAGGTCGGCGACCTGGACCTGCGCTTCACCCCGTCGCCCAGCGCCCAGGAAGGCATCGTCGGCCACCGCACCGTGGCTTCGCGGCGCAACGCGCATTACCAGAACGAAGTGGCCCTGGAAGGCGAGTACCGGCAACTCAAGGTCAAGGGCAGGGCGGACGGCTATGACCCGGACGCCAACCGCCTGGATGAAGTGAAGACCTATCGCGGCGACCTCGACGCCCAGCCCGCCAACCACCGGCAACTGCACTGGGCCCAGGTCAAGGTCTATGGCTGGCTGATGTGCCAGAAACTCGGCCTCGGCGAGATCAACCTGGCGCTGGTGTACTTCGACATCGTCGGCGAAGGCGAAACCCTGCTCAGCCAACGCTTCCAGGCCGCCGAGCTGGAGGCGTTCTTCAACCGTCAATGCACGCTGTTCCTCGGCTGGGCCGAGCAGGAAATGCAGCACCGCGACGCGCGTAACCGTGCCGCGCAAAGCCTGGCGTTCCCCCATGCCGACTTCCGTCCCGGCCAGCGCGTCCTCGCCGAATCGGTGTACAAGGCCGTCAGCACCGGCCGTTGCCTGATGGCCCAGGCGCCCACCGGCATCGGCAAAACCATCGGCACGATCTTCCCGCTGCTCAAGGCCCTTGCGCCCCAGCAACTGGACAAGGTGTTCTTTCTCACCGCCAAGACCCCAGGGCGCACACTCGCCCTCGACGCGTCACAGGTACTGTTCGCCAGCAGCCCCGACCTGCAACTGCGCGTGCTGGAGCTGGTGGCGCGGGACAAAGCCTGCGAACACCTGGACAAAGCCTGCCACGGCGATTCCTGCCCCTTGGCCAAGGGCTTCTACGATCGCTTGCCCGCCGCCCGCATCGCCGCCGCCAACGTGCGCCTGCTGAACCAGCGCAACCTGCGCGACGTGGCCCTGGCCCATGCTGTCTGCCCCTATTACTTGAGCCAGGAAATGGCGCGCTGGGCCGACCTGGTGGTCGCCGACTACAACTACTATTTCGATTTTGGCGCCATGCTTTTCGGCCTGGCGCAGCTCAACCAATGGCGTGTGGCGGTGCTGGTGGACGAGGCCCACAACCTGGTGGAGCGCGCCCGCTCGATGTACAGCGCCAGCCTCGATCAGTACAGCCTCAAGACCCTGCGCGCCAGTGCCCCCGAGCCCCTGAAGAAACCCTTGCAGCGCCTCAACCGTGAATGGAATGCCTTGCACAAGGACCAGGTCGCGCCGTATCAGGCCTACGCCGCCCGCCCGGAAAAACTCCTGCAAGCCCTGAGCCTGTGCGCCAGCGCCATGGGCGACTACTTCAATGACCATCCCGAGGCGCTGGCCGGGGAGCTGCAAGCCTTCTACTTTGAAGCACTGCAATTTGCCAAGGTCGCCGAACTGTTCAACGAGCACTTCATCTTCGATATCAGCAAGCGCGCGTTCAGCGCCACGCGCAGCAGCTCGACCCTGTGCCTGCGCAATGTGGTGCCCGCCGAATTCATCCGCCCGCGACTGACGGCGGCGCGCAGCAGCGTGTTGTTTTCCGCCACGCTGAGCCCACGCCATTACTACGCCGACCTGCTGGGGCTGCCGGCGGACACGGCCTGGGTCGATGTGGAATCGCCGTTCAAATCCGAGCAACTGCGCGTGCGCATCGTCGATGAAATTTCCACCCGTTTCGTACATCGGGACGCCTCACTGGCCCCCATCGTCGAGCTGATTGCCCGCCAGTTCATGCAGCAACCGGGCAATTACCTGGCGTTTTTCTCAAGCTTCGATTACCTGCAACAGGTGGCGCAACGGCTGGCCGAACGGCACCCGCAGATCGAGCTGTGGCAGCAGTCACGCGGTATGGCCGAAACCGAGCGCCGGGCGTTTCTCGAGCAGTTCACCGAACACAGCCAGGGCATCGGCTTCGCCGTGCTCGGCGGTGCGTTCGGCGAAGGCATCGATTTGCCCGGCGCGCGTTTGATCGGCGCGTTCATCGCCACCCTGGGGTTGCCGCAACTGAACCCGGTCAACGAACAGATGAAGCAGCGCATGGGCGCGATCTTCGGCTCCGGTTACGACTACACCTACTTGTACCCCGGTATCCAGAAAGTCGTGCAGGCGGCGGGTCGGGTGATCCGCAGCCAGCAGGACAAAGGCGTGGTGATGTTGATCGACGATCGGTTCGGCGAAGCGCGGGTGCGGCAACTGTTGCCGCGATGGTGGGCGATAGCGACCGACTGACCGCGTTACGCCGCCTGATTCAGACCACCTCCAGATACGAGCTATGAATCGCCCGCGCCAACTCGCGCACAGTGTCGATGAATTCCGTCAGGCGGCTGTGCAAGCCATCTTCGAGGATTTCGTCGATGCCGGTATAACGCAGCCGCGCTTCGAACTCTGCGGCCAAGCGCTGCGCGGTGCGGCCATAACTGCCCGGCAAGTCCGCCAGAATATGGCTCAGTTCCTCGATACAGGCATGCAACGAACGCGGCACATCACTGCGCAACAGCAGCAACTCGGATACCGAGCGTGCATTCAACGCATTCGGGTACAGCTCCGTATAGGCCTCGAATGATGACAACGCGCGCAGCAGGGCGCTCCACTGGTAATAACCGCGTGCCGAGAGGTCGCTGACTTCTTCGGATTCCTCGCCGAACATCTCATAGCGCGCATCCAGCAGGCGCAGGGTGTTGTCGGCGCGCTCGACGAAGGTGCCCAGGCGAATGAACCGATAGGCGTCGTTGCGCATGATGGTGCCGGAGGTCGCACCGCGGAACAGGTGCGAACGCTGCTTGACCCAGTCGCAGAAGTGGCTGATGCCATGTCGCGCCAGGCCGCCGGCGGCGATGCTGCGCATTTCCAGCCAGGTGGCGTTGAGGTTTTCCCACATGTCGGCGGTGATGCGCCCGCGCACCGCATGGGCATTGCCCCGTGCGGCGCGCAGGCAGTTGTAGATGCTGGCGGGGTTTTCTTCGTCGAGGGCGAAGAAGTGCAGCATGCGCTCGGCATCCAGTTGCTGGTGGCGTTCCAGGTAACTGTCCAGGGTGCCGCTGCTGAGCAATGACATCGCCAGTTCGTCCAGGCCATCGTTGCGCCCGGCCTGGGGCATCAATGACAGTGAATAACTGACTTCCAACATGCGCGCCAGGTTCTCGGCGCGCTCAAGGTAACGGGACATCCAGTACAGATCCGCGGCGGTTCTACTCAACATACTCAGCCCTCCACCACCCAGGTGTCCTTGGTTCCGCCGCCTTGCGACGAGTTGACGATCAGCGAGCCTTCACGCAGGGCGACCCGCGTGAGACCACCGGGCACCAGGCGGGTTTCCTTGCCCGACAGCACAAAGGGCCGCAGGTCGATATGCCGGGGCGCGATGCCGTTTTCGACAAAGGTGGGGCAGGTGGACAGGCTCAGGGTCGGTTGGGCGATGTATGCATGAGGACGTGCCTTGATGCGTTGGCGGAAGTCTTCGATTTCGGCGGCGGTGGACGCGGGCCCCACCAGCATGCCGTAGCCACCGGAGCCCTGGGTTTCCTTGACCACCAATTCCGGCAGATGGGCCAGCACATGGGACAGTTCATCCGGCTTGCGGCACTGGAAGGTCGGCACGTTTTGCAGGATCGGTTCTTCGTCCAGGTAGAAGCGGATCATTTCCGGCACATAGGGGTAGATCGACTTGTCGTCCGCGACGCCGGTGCCGATGGCATTGGCCAGCACCACGTTGCCGGCGCAATACGCCGCGACCAGGCCGGGCACGCCGAGCATGGAGTCGGGGTTGAACGCCTGTGGGTCGAGGAACGCGTCGTCGATCCGGCGGTAGATCACGTCCACCGCCTTGGGCCCGTCGGTGGTGCGCATGAAGACCTTGAGGTCGTGCACGAACAGGTCGGCGCCTTCCACCAGCTCCACGCCCATTTCCCGCGCCAGGAACGCATGTTCGAAGAATGCGCTGTTAAAGCGTCCGGGGGTCAGCACCACCACGTTGGGGTTGTCCAGGCGGCTTGAGCTTTTGAGGGTCTTGAGCAGCAGGTTGGGGTAGTGGTCCACCGGCGCGATGCGCTGCTTGGCGAACACTTCGGGGAACAGGCGCATCATCATCTTGCGGTCTTCGAGCATGTAGCTCACGCCGCTGGGAGTGCGCAGGTTGTCTTCGAGCACGTAGTAGGTGCCGTCGCCGTCGCGTACCAGGTCGACGCCGGAGATGTGCGAATAGATATCACGGTGCAGGTCCAGGCCGACCATGGCCTTCTGATAGCCCTCGTTGCCCAGCACCTGGTCCGCCGGAATGATCCCGGCCTTGATAATGCGCTGGTCGTGGTAGATGTCGGCGAGGAACATGTTCAGCGCATTGACCCGCTGGATACAGCCGCGTTCGATCACGTTCCATTCGCTGGCGGGGATGCTGCGCGGGATGATGTCGAAGGGGATCAGGCGTTCGGTGTCTTGCTCGTCGCCATAGAGGGTGAAGGTGATCCCGGCGCGATGGAACAGCAAATCGGCTTCGCGACGACGCTGGGCCAGCAATTCTGGCGGCGTATTGGCCAGCCAGCGGGAGAAATCCTGATAGTGCGCACGGCACACGCCGTTTGCGTCATTCATTTCATCAAAGAAAGATCGAGCCATTTCATTACCTTGTCAGTGCCAAAGGAAGCCTTGGGTGGCACTGCCGCTTTAAAAAACGCATTTTTTTATGAGCCCGTGGCAGAGGGTGCCAACAGGCCTGGTCCTTACTTTCTTATGGGGTCGGCTCTGGGTCGGGGGGTAACGAATGTTCCTGTATTCGGGCAGATGAACACATAAAGCAATGCCTGTGCCGAAACCCCCTTCAGCCCGCTATCAATTCCCCGTAGGAGCGAGCTTGCTCGCGAAAAACCCAAGAACACCGCATTTATCCAAAATGCGCGCGTCATCGTCAGCGACCTTCGCGAGCAAGCTCGCTCCTCCAGTGAAGCCCTGCGCCCCAACTTGGTGCAAGAAACCGCCGCCCCCGAGGTCCCGGAAAACGACTACAGTCCAGACTTCAAGCCCAAGCCTGAAACCGATGCCGATATCGACCCCCAAGGCGGACAAAGGAGACGGTCATGTCAGAAAAACCGCAAACAGAACCGGAAGAAGAACTCAACGACCCGGGCAATGAAGACCCAGGTTCACTGATGGACGATGCACAAGTGCCGCTCAGCGAGCCCGATGAAACGGCCGATGCAGGCGAGACACAACCACCCAAGTAACGCCCTCATAGGCGTTTTCGACGCAACCCCGCCGGCACCGGTTCGAGGACCGCAGCCGGCGGTGGGTTCAATCTGACTCAAACCGTTGAAACATCTGGTAGCAGCCCAAGTTGGAACAATTTCGTACGCAGTGATCACCCAATAACGACAGCATCGCTGGAAGACATCACGCGATGTTGGGAAATCTCTCCGTCAAACTTTCGCACTTGGCTGATCATGACTATCCAACCGCCAAACTCATCTGCTCTCACGCCCGTTGTCACTGCGCCGTCCTCCAAAGGCTGGGAGCGCGCCGCCGATACCTATACGTTGAAAACTACTCAGGACAGGTTCATCGAAAACATCACGAAGGATGTGAACAGCGGCAGCCTGCGTCCCGAGGCGAACGCGCTGCTCGATGCCGTATTGTCGCCAGGCAAGCGCGGCCTGCCTAAAGTGCAGGTCAAGACCTTCGCCGTGGATGGCATCCAGGCCAAGGACATCATGGTTATCCAGCGCGAACCGCCGGTACCCGATGGCCCGAATATCGTGCTGTACATCCCGGAGAAAGAGGGCAGCTCGTTTCAGGCGTTCAACACGCTCAAGGACATGAACGCCTGGTTGAAAGCGCTGGCCGCCGATCCAAAACGGCTGGAGACCTTCAGTCAGCACTTTGCCGAGGACGGGTCGCCGGCAAGGCAGGCGCGGCTCATCGATACGATGACGCGCTTCAAAGACGACGACATCAACGCCATCGTGGGCCCCTACGCCAATGAAGGCAGCGATATCTTCAAGCGCCTGGATAACGCCCCCTCGGCCCCGCCGGGTTCAGTCAATGGTTTGACGAATATCAAGCAAGAGCGCTTCAGTCCTGAAGGGCGGGTGCTGTATTCCGGGCAACGTGCCGATGGCGAGAAAGTCTTATTTATGTATGACGCCTACGGCAACCTGCTGGGCGAAGACCAGAAAAAGAACTTCTATTTTGTGAAGAACGGCCTGAACAGTCACAAGCCACTGATGCCCATGACCATTGATGAGTTCAAAACCAAGGTTCAGAACGAAGCTGCCAACAACGTGGGGGCCAACGATATCCGCGGGCTCTACGACGAGTTGCTGGCTCACCTTCAACATCCTTTTTACGGGATGGGCGATGCATTGCAGGTGTTCGGCGTGAATAAAAATACCGCAGACACCGTTGAGCGGTATTTCGACAACCCGTTCAGCGCATTGCTGGTCGATTTGAACAAAAACAACCAGATCGGCAAGGTGTTCGGTCTGGACAAAGCCTCCATGGACGCCGATCTCAAAAGCGCCGGAGACTTCGCCCAGGGCTTCGTTCCAAGCTACGGCCAAGCTAGAATGCTCGGCGGTTTGCTGACCAAAGCGCTTAAAAACGAGCCCCTCAGTGACCAGGAGACACGTGACCTCGCCGATAGTCTGGCGCTCAAACCTGACAGCCTGGCCAGAAGAAACCTGTCGGCGAAGCCATCGCCAGTGCCCGCCCGATTCAATAAACCCATTGAGCTACCTGAACCCCCCTCGGTCGCCAAGGTCGCCCCCCCCGGGCGTGTCGACGGTTTGCTCGACGGTCTGTTCGACAGTTGGTTCGGTAGGCATAGCACCCCGCCTAATATCCACCTCAACGACCACTTCAGAATCCGGGTCGAAGAGATGCAAAGCGGTGCCCAAGCCCAGGCTTATGAGCGGGGGTATACCAGCGGTAAACCGGAAGATATTCCGGGCTATTCGTCGGGAATGAAAGCCAATGAAATCAAAACGCTGGCGTTGAAACCAGAGAGGACACCTGAAGAAGTAGGCGCACTGGTCAAGGGTCTGGAGAAAATCAAGTCGACAAAAAGCCTCAATGATTACCTGCATTTCAAGACCGAAACCCAAGCCGCCGGCGGAAGCGCCAGGGGAATGCCCCAGGACTTCTATTTGAGTAACGTCGATGTGCTGAGCACCGGGGAATGTGCGGCGTTGTCGAACACGATGGCGTTGGCGATCGAGCAAGGCAAGGAAGATGTCTTCATCGACAACTTGTTCAAGGCTGCCGCGCGGTCGAAAGACCCGGCAGTGGCCAAATTCAGAAAGGACCTGGATTCACTGCACACCAACCTGGCCTATAACTATCACAGCGGAGCGAAGGTCAGCCGGCTCACACATCGGGAGATCATGTCCGAACTGGCCAATGCTCCCCATTCCAAAACGCTCAGGATCAGTGATGAGGGGCATGGGGTCATTGCGGGCGTCACCGTCGATAACAACAATAAATCGTTCTTCTTCTATGACCCGAACTTCGGGATGGCGAAATTCCCGACCCAGGCCTCCATGGAGCAAGGGCTCGACAGCCTGCTGAGGAGCGGCAAGGTGGGGCGGACCCGCAAACCGTTCGGCAATGACCCGGCGCTACCGAAGTACGACGTGAGCGAGTTCAAGGATACCGATTTCTACCTCCACAGCGGGCGGGTGAACCCCATTGGCCTTTTCAACAAACCGTTGTAGATCGGCAACCGTCCTAGCGCTCCAGTAACAGCCGCTCTAAGGTTGCGACCGGCAGCGGGCGACTGAACAGGTAGCCCTGAATCTGGTCGCAGCCGGCTTCTTTCAAGAACGCCAGTTGCGCCTGGGTTTCCACGCCTTCGGCCACCACCCGCAAGTTCAGGCTATGGGCCAGTTCGATAATGGTGCGGGTGATGGCCGCATCCTGTGGGTTGCTGGTGACTTCACGGATGAACGCGATGTCGATTTTCAGCGTGTCGATGGGAAAGCGCCGCAGGTACGCCAGGCTGGAGTACCCGGTGCCGAAGTCGTCGATGGAGATCTTCACGCCCATGGCGCGCAGGCGCTGCAGGCTGGCGATGGTGTGTTGGGTGTTTTCCATCAGCGAGCCTTCGGTCAGCTCGACCTCCAGGCAATGGGGCGCTACCCCGAGCGTGGCGAGCGCCGAGGCGATGTCGGCGATCAGGTCGCCCTCGATCAATTGATGGCCGGATACGTTCACGGAGACTTCCACGGCACCGATCGGGGTGCGTTGCCACGTTGCAATCTGCTGGCAAACGCTGTCGATCACCCAGCGTCCCACCGCCACGATCAATCCCAGGCTTTCCAGGATGGGCACGAACACGGCCGGAGACACCGCGCCATAACCCGGTCGATCCCAGCGCAGCAGTGCTTCCAGCGCGCAGATCCGCCCGCTGGCCAGTTCGATCTTGGGTTGGTAATGCAGGGTGAATTCCTGGCGTGCCACCGCTTGGCGCAGGGCGTTTTCCAGATCCTGGCGGGCCAGGTCGTGCACATGCATGTGCGCGGTTTCGTCGTTCTGATGGCGCAGTTGCTGTTCGAGCATCAGGCTGTGGTTTTTCAACTGGTCGCCGTGAGCCTTGAGCCGCAGCAGGTTGCGGACCCGCAACCATAACTCGATGCGTTCCACGGGCTTGCTGATGAATTCCTCGGCGCCGGTCTGCAGGCCATTGATACGGGCGCTCGATTCACTCAGGGCCGAGAGCATGATGATCGGAATGCTGGCCGTGGTCTCGTCGCCCTTGAGTTGGCTGGCGACTTCGTAACCGTCCATGCCCGGCATCATGATGTCCAACAGGATCAAGTCGGGAGGGCGCCGTGCAATCAGGTCCAGCGCTTCTTCGCCGCTGCCCGCGCTCATGGTCTGGTAGCCCTCGTGCTGTAGCAGGGTTTCCAGCAGCTTGCGAATCTGCGGTTCGTCATCGACGATCAAGAGCGTTGCGGGTTGGCTGGCCATGGAGAGGACTCATGTGAGGGGTGTGTTGTTGTCTTGCAGCAGTGTGTCGATCACCTGGTACAGCTCTTTGTAGCGCAGCGGCTTGATGATGTAGGCGTCGCAGCCGGCCAGCCGGGTCTTTTCGCGGTCTTCCTTCATGGCCATGGCGGTCAGGGCGATCACTGGGATATGGGCGGTGAGCGGATCGCGCTTGAGCAGCGCGGTGGCGGCCAGGCCGTCCATGCCCGGCAACTGGATATCCATCAGGATCAGCGCCGGTTGCTGTTCACGGGCCAGGGTCAGGCCGGTCTCGGCATCGGCGGCCCATTGCACCGTGTGCCCGGCGTTGACCAGCAACAGTCGCGCCAGGCGCATATTGGCCTCGTTGTCTTCGACGATCAGGATGTTGGCCATGCGGCCTCCGAGGCGCGGTGCAACGGCAGCCATACCACAAACCGCGCGCCCAGGCCGGCCTGGCTGGCGACCGCGACGCTGCCGCCGTGCAGGTCGGTCAGTTGCTTGACCATCGCCAGGCCCAGGCCCGTGCCTTCGAATTTGCGCGCCAGGCTGCTGTCGATCTGGCTGAAGGCCTTGAACAGCTTGCCCATGTCGTCCTCGGCAATGCCGATACCGGTGTCGCTGACGCTCAATTCGAGAAATGACTGCTGGGCGCTGGGCTGCAAGGCAAAACCGTGTACCGGCCAGTCGCCGGGAATCCGGCCGACCTGTTCGCGGGCCACCTGGCGCACCGCCAGGGTCACCGAGCTGCCGTGTTCGCTGAACTTCACCGCATTGGCCAGCAGGTTGTAGACGATCTGCTTGGTCTTGCGCAGGTCCAGCAGCAGCGTGCCGAAGTCGTCCTGGCAGTCGAGCTTCAACTGGATACGCTGCAGGGCGGCCTTTTCGCGCACGATCAACAGGCTGTTGGCCAGCAAGCCGGCGAGCTCCACGACTTCCAGCTCCAGGTCCATCATCCCGGCCTCGACTTTGGACAGGTCAAGGATGTCGTTGATCAGCGACAGCAAATGCTGGCCGCTGGTGAAAATGTCGCCGATGTACTCGCGCTGTACTTCGCTCATCTCGCCCACCAGCCCATCCTTCAGGGCCTCGGAAAACCCGATGACTGCATTCAACGGGGTGCGCAGTTCATGGGACATGGTGGCGAGAAACTCGGACTTCATGTGGCTGGCATGTTCCAGTTCCAGATTCTTTTCTTCCAGGGCGCGTTCAAAACCCTTGCGCTCGATTTCTTCCTGCTTGCGCGCCGTGTTGTCGGTGCCGATCAACAGGTAGCCGATGATCGTGTCATGGCGGTTGCGCAGGGCGGTCACCGAGACCATGGCCGACAGGCGGCTGCCATCCTTACGGATATAGGTGAGTTCGTAGATGTCTTCGATGCCACGGGACGCCTTGAACACCAAGGCTTCGAAACCTGGCGTGATGGGGGTGTCGAGTTCCAGGCTGAGGGCCGCGGCGCGGGTGATCAATTCGACAGGGTCGGAGATGTCGGCGGGGGTGATGCGGTTGAGCACATCGGCGGCGGCATAGCCGAGCATGCGTTCGGCGCCGACATTGAAGATCTGGATCACACCCTTTTCGTCGGTGGCGATGCTGGAGAAGTGCGCGCTGTTAAAGATCGCGTCTTGCAGGGCGCCGGCCTTGAGCAGGGTTTTCTGGCGTTTGAACTCGACGATCTTTTCGGCCCGTGATTGGGCTTCGGGCGGGGTGCCAAGGGCTGGTTTGTCCACTGCGCTGTTTTCCATGCAGGTCAGGCCTGGCCGCGTCGGTGACAGGGCCGCAGAGCATGCTCACAGAAAATCGCGTGAACGCGATGAGGAGGAGATGAGGTCCCTGGACAATAGCAGATCGCGCGCGCAGCACGTTACACATACACTCAAACGGGTGTATGACGGAAAAGGGCGGCAGCCCGCCCTTTTTATCGCGTGACGAGGCTCAGAGCACGATGCTGCTGATCACCTGGGTGCTGTCGTCCGGGTCAGTGATGGTATGAAACCCCAGAGCGTGGGTCAGCTCACGCAGCGCTGTGTTGGTCGCCGCATCCACGGTGTACATCAACTTGAAGCCGTTTTTGCGGGCAGCGGTCATCAGGTGCTGCATCAAAATGCGGCCCAGCCCCAGATGCTGCCAAGGGTCGGCGACGGTCACCGCACACTCGCATTCTTCCTCACGGGCGGCGGCGTAACGGGCGACACCGATTTCGATCAACTGGCCGTTGTCGTGCACCAGCGCGATAAATGCCACGCGTTGCTGATTGTCGACATCCATCAGTTGATCGAGCAGGTTTTTGCCGGGCTCGTTGATTTCCCCCAGAAAGCGCGCGTGCCGCGACTCGCGAGACAACCCCTTGATGAAGTTGTACTCCCGTTCACGGTCTTCGACCGTCAGCGGACGCACCAGCACATGGCGGCCATCGTCGAGTTGTTCGATCCAGTGTTCATGGGGAATGGCCGCATAGGCGGCAGCGGCTTGCCTGTTGTGTTCTGCAATGGTGGGCATAGCGTAACCTCCAGGGATGGGACGGGTTTGGGACAGCGCCCTTTCAGTTGGTTTGTACGCCTTTACCGGACGGCAAAGCTGATATGGATCAGATCAGTGTTACTCCGGACCATGGCGATGACAGCCGGCAATAAACCCCTTGAGTTGCGCCAGGTCGAGAATCTCGACGTTGCGCCCGCTGATATGCACCAGGCCCAGTTTGCGCAACTGCGCGATACTGCGGCACACCGTCTCCAGTCGCAGGCCCAGATAGGAGCCGATTTCTTCGCGTCTCATGCGTAATACAAAAGAGCGCGCCGAATAACCGCGCCGACTCATCCGCGCCGACAGGTTCAATACAAAGGCAGACAGTCGCTCGTCGGCGTTCATATTGCCCATTTGCAATAACATGCTGTGATCGCGAACGATTTCGCGGCTCATGATTTTGTTCAAGTTATGTTGCAGCGACGGTATCTGACTGGCCAGTCGTTCCAGTTGACTGAAATGCAGCGGGCACACTTCGCTGTCTTCTAGGGCGATGGCATGGCAGGCGTGCTTGTCGGCGCTGATAGCGTCCAGGCCGAGCATTTCCCCGGCCATTTGAAAGCCGGTGACTTGTTCACGACCGTCCACGGACAGTATGCAAGTCTTGAAAAAACCGGTGTGCACCGCATACAACGAGCGCAGAGGGTCTGCGGTGCGATACAACGAAGTGCCTTTTTTGATTTTGAGCCGTTGGGGAATCAGCGTATCCAAGCGGCCCACTTCGGCTTCTGTCAGGCCGATGGGCAAGCACAACTCCAAAACGCTGCAATTGGCGCAGGCTGTTTTTAAATGTTGGGCTTGTACAAGAAAAGGTGTTGACTTCATGCCGAAAGCCTCTTGCACACAGAGATTCTCTTTCCACTAAACATCCAAGCGCCAGGAAAAGATAGGTGCAAGTTCGACTTCCGCAAGTTCCTCGTTGTATTCGAGCGGAAAGTGCCGCAATACATCTATTCAAACGAGTGTATTGGCGGGTTTCCCCCGCTGCGAACGTTGCAGCGAGGGGCGCGGATCTACGCCGTTTCAGTCGATCATCTGCGGTTCGACCATCCACACGCTGCACGGCATCTTGTACAACAGCGATTCAGCGGTACTACCCAGCAGGCGCGACAAGCCGCGATGACCGACGCGCCCCATGACGATCACATCGACGTTATAGGCATCGGCATAACTGGACAGCACTTTCGCCGGGTTGCCCAGGATCATATGGCGTTGCGCCGGCGGGATACCGTTGCGTGTAGCCAGTTCATTGAACGCCTGGCCCTGTTCATCGAACAGGCGTTTGGCGGCCACCGAAGAGAAAAACCCGGCGCCGGTGCCAAACCCATACTGCTGGGCGCTCAGGTCCGACAGGTCATGGGCATAAATCACGTCCACCTCGGCATTGCAGGCCGTGGCCAGCTTGGCGGCCTCGTGCAGGATGCGATCGTTGAGGCTGTTATAGGCTTCCTCGTGATGAAACGGGTCGACCGCCGCCACAATCCTGCGCGGCAGTGCGTGCAGCGCGGTGCTGACAAAATGCAGCGGCACCGGGCATTCGCGAATCAGGTGCACGTCCAGCGGCGTGAACATCAACCGCGACAGCAGTGACTGATGCTCCAACGCCTTGATCACCACGGCCATCGGCTCTTCCTTGAGGCGCACCAGAATCTCCTGCAACGGGCGCTCCACCCAGGCCACTTCGGTGGTGACGGTCAGGCCGAGTTTGCGCAAGGGCCTGGCCTGATCTTCCAGCCACTGGTGATGACGCTCCACGTAGCCGATGCGCATCTGTTCCAGCGCCTGCTCGTTGACCAGGCCAGCGGTGGCCAGACCTTCCAGGTAGTCGAAGGCCAGGATGTGCAGCGCCGCGCCGTCAGCTTTGGCCAGGGCGGCGGCCCGGTCGAACGCCGGGCTGTGCTCCATCAATGGCGAAACCAGCAGCAAGTAACGATCTTGAGCGGACATGGGCGATCTCCCTTGGGTAACCCGTGGATAGCATCGGCAGTGATGCCTGCTTTAAATAATGGCGTCGGGCGTCGTCGGCGGTTTGATTTGCATCAAGTCGGCTTGCGCCTGGGGCACGCTCAGCGACACCCGGTCGGGCGGGTCGATCAATCCGGGGATAGTTGATCGTGATCAACTCGTGTGGGGGCGGCACGGGGCAGTCTGGTCACCCATCGGATTTTCCCAGGCGCAGGAGATCACCCCCGTGGCAACCATGAGAGCAGCTGTTTTCGTTGAGAAAAACCGCATCGTGCTGGAGGACAAGCCCATCCCCGAAGTCGGTCCGCTGGACGCCTTGGTGCGGATCACCACCACGACGATCTGCGGCACCGACGTGCATATCCTGCGTGGCGAGTACCCGGTGGCCAAAGGGTTGACCGTGGGCCACGAACCAGTGGGCGTGATCGAGCGGCTGGGCTCTCAGGTACGCGGTTTCGTCGAGGGCCAACGCGTGATTGCCGGGGCCATCACCCCCAGCGGGCAAAGTTATGCCTGCCTGTGCGGCTGCGGCTCCCAGGACGGTCCCGACACGCGCCACGGTTTTCGTGCGGCCGGCGGTTGGAAATTCGGCAATACCCTCGATGGCTGCCAGGCCGAATATGTGCTGGTGCCCGATGCACTGGCCAACCTGTGCCCGATCCCCGACGGCCTGAGCGATGAACAAGTGCTGATGTGCCCGGACATCATGTCTACCGGGTTTTCCGGCGCCGAGCGCGGCGAGGTGAACATCGGCGATACGGTGGTGGTGTTCGCCCTGGGCCCGATTGGCCTGTGTGCGGTGGCCGGGGCACGGCTCAAAGGCGCGTCCATGATCATTGGCGTGGACGGTGTCGCCGAACGCATGAACGTCGCGCGCGGCCTCGGTGCCACCCATATCGTCGACTTCAAGAAAGGCAACGTGGTCGAGCAGATCATGGCGTTGACCGACGGTCGAGGGGCGGATGTCGCCATCGAGGCCCTCGGCACCCAAGGCACGTTCGAGTCGGCACTGCGGGTGTTGCGCCCCGGTGGACGGGTGTCCAGCCTGGGGGTGTACTCCAGCGACTTGCACATTCCCTATGACGCATTCGGCGCAGGGCTGGCGGATTACAGCATCGTCTCGACCCTGTGCCCTGGCGGCAAGGAGCGCATGCGGCGCTTGATGGCCGTGGTGGCCAGCGGCGGAGTGGACCTGTCGCCCCTGGTGACGCACCGCTTCAAGCTCGACGAGATCGAAGCCGCCTATGAGCTGTTTGCCCACCAGCGCGACGGCGTGTTGAAAGTCGCGATTACTCCGTGAGGGCGCCCGTGGGGCGCCAGTCGAGGCCAAGGATGCCGGGATGACAGACACCTTGGGACTGGCCGGCGCCGCCGCCGCGCTGGGCATCGGCATGCTGGTGGGGCTTGAGCGCGAGCGTCACAAGGGGCAGGGCGAGCACCGGGCCTTTGCCGGTTTTCGCACCTATTCGATCACCGCGCTGCTTGGCTACGTCACCTTGCAGGTCGGCGGCGCCGTGTTGTTGGGATTGATCGCGGTGTGCCTGGCCGTGCTCGCCAGCACCGCTTACTGGAAGACCCAGGACAAAGACCCCGGCATTACCAGTGAAGTGGCGTTGTTCACGGTGCTGGTGCTCGGCGCCCTGTGTGGGATCGCTCCCGCGCTGGCCACGGCCATCGGCGTGGTCATAGCCGGCCTGTTGGTGTACCGCCAGAGGCTGCATGAGTTCGCCCGCAGTCAATTGACCGACGCCGAGATGCGTGACGGCCTGTTGCTGCTGATTGTGGCGCTGGTGGTGTTGCCACTGGCGCCGGACCGTTACATCGGCCCCTATGGCGCGCTGAACCCGCGCACCATCTGCACCCTGACCGTGTTGTTGATGGCGATCGGCGCGGTGGGGCATATTGCCGTGCGCGCCCTCGGCCCTCGTTACGGCTACGCCGTCGGCGCCATTGCGTCGGGGTTCGCCTCCAGTACCGTGACCATTGCCACCATGGGCCGGCTTGTCGCCAAGGAGCCGGACCACTTACGCACGCTCGCAGCTGCGGCGATCTTCTCGAATATAGCGACGGTGGCCCAGGCGGGGATGATCCTCGGTACCGTGGGGCCGGCGTTGCTGGTGAAGATGGCCTGGCCGCTGCTCGCCGGGCTGGCCGCTACGCTGCTGTACGGGGCGGGTTTGATGCTGCGCACGGGGACGGTGCCGGCCCGCCAGGCCATTGAAGTCGGCGGCGCGTTCGATCTCAAGCTGGCGCTGCTCATGGTGTTGATGCTGACCGGAATTACGTTTGTGTCATCGGTGATGCTGCATCACTTCGGTCAAGTGGGCGTGATGTTGACCGCCACCCTGAGCGGCTTCGCCGACGCCCACGCGTCTACCGCCTCGATTGCCGCCCTGGCTACCAGCGGCCAGCTCTCCCTGGACGCTGCGGCCATCCCCATATTGCTGGCGATCAGTTGCAACTCGGTGAGTAAGTGCCTGGTGGCCTGGGTCAGCGGCGGGCGTCGATTCGCGGCCTATGTGATCGCCGGCCAGGTGTTGCTGACCGGCGCGATGTGGCTGGGCACACTGGCCAGCTAGCCGGCGCTGAAAACCCGATCAGCCCGGAATTTCCAGGCTGGCCCGCAGGCCGCCGGCCGCCAGGTTGTCCAGACGCACCAGCCCACCCAGGCGCTGGGCGATGGTTTGTACGATGGTCAGGCCCAGTCCCGCCCCCTGCGCATTACCGCGGCTGTAAAAACGCTCGAAGAGCCGGTCGCGCTGGCTTTCGTCGATGCCGGGGCCCTGGTCGTCGACGGTCAGGACGAAACGCTGGGCGTTTTTGTGCAATCCCACGGTGATCACTCCGTTTTCCGGGGAAAAGTTCGCGGCATTGGTGACCAGATTGGTCAGGGCGATATTGATTGCGGAGGCATCGGTGCTGACGGTGTAGGCGTCGTCGTCGACATCGAACACTAATTCCAGGCCCTTGCTCAGCAGCCACGGCGTCAGTTGGATCAAGGTTTCGCGTACCGTGGCCGCCAGGTCGATCGTCTGTACCGGTGGCCGCCCGCCGCTCGGCTCCAGGCGCGCCATGGTCAGCAGTTGGTTGACCAGGCGGCTGGTACGGTCGACGCCGGTGATCAGAAAGGCCAGGGATTCGCGCCGCTCGGCTTCGGTCCCGGCTTCCAGCAGGTTCTGCGCATGCACCCGCAATACCGCCAGGGGCGTGCGCATTTCGTGGGCGGCGTCGGCGATAAAGCGCCGTTCGCGGCCAATCATGTCCTGGATTTGCGCGAGCATGCGGTTCAACGCCGCCTGCATCGGCTCAAGCTCCGTGGGCAGCGGGGTGAGCAGCATCGGTTCGAGGGAACCGGAGTGCCGCGCGCGCAGGGTGGCCGCCATATCGGCCAAGGGCTTGAGGCCCCAGCCGATGGCCAGCCAGACCATTGCCGCGAGGATCAGGCTGCCCAGCACATTGGGCCATAACGTGTGACGCACAATGCGCTCGACCAGATCCGAGCGCACATCGTCACGCTCACCGACCCAGATCCGCAGGCCGTTGTCCTTGTCCTTGAGCACAAAGCCGCGCCATTCGCGCCCGCTCACGTCGTCGACATTGCTGTAGCCCGGCTCGGTGGGCGGTGTGGTAAACGACGGGGCACTACGGGTGAACACCAGGCGTTCGCCCTGGGCATTCCAGACCTGGAAAGCGATTTTGCTTTCATACGGGTGCCCATCTACCTTAGGCACGGCATCGGCGAGGGCTTTGTTGAAGGCGCGATACAACTCGGAACGGTCCTGGCTGGCCAGCGGCATGCTCATCACGCCCTGGAGCAATCGGGCGTTCTGCGCCAGTTGGGCGTCATAGACTTCGGCGATTTCGTGGTTGCTGTCATGCAGGTTGAGCGCGCTGATCAACAGCAGCCCGGCGAGCAGCAAGCCGATGATCAGCGTCAGGGTACGGCGCCGGATGGAGGTCATCGTTGCTCCTCCACCAGGTAGCCGACGCCGCGCACGGTGCGGATCAGGTCACTGGAAAATTTCTTGCGCAGGTGATGGATATGCACCTCCAGGGTGTTGCTCTCGGCTTCTTCGTTCCAGCCGTAAAGCAGTTGCATCAACTGGTCGCGGGTCATGACGCGACCCGGCGGCGAGAGCAATTCATGCAGTAGCTGGTATTCCTTGGGGGTCAGCAGCACCGGTTCGCCGTGGTAGCTGACCTGTTGCGTGCTGGGGTCCAGGCTGATGCCGGCGTGTTCGATGAGTACCCGTGCGCGCCCGGCGCTGCGCCGCAGCAAGGCGCGCAAGCGCGCCTTGAGTTCGGCCAGGTCGAAGGGTTTGATCAAGTAGTCATCGGCACCGGCGTCCAGCCCGGCGATGCGGTCTTCGGTGGCATCACGCGCGGTGAGAATCAACACCGGCAAGCAGCCGCCGCTGTCGCGCAGGCGACGCAGCACCTCCAGCCCGTCCATGCGCGGCAGGCCCAGGTCGAGCACCACCACGTCGAACGTTTCGCTGAGCAGCGCATGCAATGCGCTGCTGCCGTCTTGCAGCCAATCGACGGTGTATCCCTCGCGAACCAGCGCCTGGTGAATACCTTCACCCAATGCCACGTCATCCTCGATCAGTAATAGGCGCACGCAGACTCCTGTCAGTTGAGTTTTTTGTTGATGTCGGCCAGCACGCTTTCGATTTCTTTGCGGCGCCCGGCGTCGGCGGTTTCCCGGCCCGGCCGAGGCGCGGCCTGCAGGGCTTTTTGCAGGGCGTCACGGGCTTCGGGGTAGCGTTTCTGCCGGTACAGGTGGTCGCCCCAGAAGTACAGACTATCAATGCCCGTCGGGTTCAGTTGCAAGGCCTGCTTGAGTAACTGTTCCGCCTTGTCGGCATCGCCGAAGCCGATCGGCCAGCCGGGCACGCGATCATACAGGGCTGCGAGGCTGGTGTAGGCCGAACCTTGCAGGGCCTTGGGGTCCAGCGCCAGGGCTTTTTCCAGATCGGCCTTGGCCGCCTTGACCTTGCTCAATGCACCCAGCCCGCCCTGGGCGCCGGCCCAACTGCTGCTGACGATCCCGGACCAGATCCAGGCTTCGGCCACCTGCGGACGTGCCTGGGTAAAGGCCGTCGCCTGGCCGGCGAGTTGCTCAAAGGCCTGGGGGCGTTGTTCCTCGGGCAAGTTGTATTGAATATGCGCCCAACGCGTCTGGATGTCCGCCAGGCGTTGTTGGTCGCTGGCGTCCAGCGCCCAGGTAAGGGGACTCAAGGCAATCAGGAGCAGTGCGGCGAACAGGCGTTTCATGGAGTAGGGTCCTTTTTCACGGGTTTGGCGCTCAATCGACGAATCAGCGGCAGTTGTTTGCGCAGGCTACGGTCCACCAGGTTCGGCAGCAGGCTATTGAGGCGTACGAAGAACCGCTCCGGCCAGCCCAGGTACAAGTCGCGGCGTTCGCTGGCAATCGCCTGGACCACCGCCGACGCCACGGTGTGCGGGTCGTCGACGTTGGACTTGAGCGCATCGTTCAAGGCCTGTGCCTCTGAGCTGTTCATGCTGGTGCGGGTGGCGCGCGGTGCCACATACAGCACGCCGACCCGCGTGTCGGCCAACTCCCGGCGCAAAGCTTCGGAAAACCCGCGCAAGGCAAACTTGCTGGCGCAGTAGGTGGCATAGCCGGGGTAGCCGATGGAGCCATACGTGGAGCCGACATTGACCACCATCGCGCTCGCCGCTTGCTTGAGCAGCGGCAACAGCAGCTTGGTCAGGCAGATCGGCGCGGTGATGTTCAACGCGAGCATCTCGCTGATTTCGGCGTCATCGAGCTGTTCGAGCATGGTGAAGTGATTGATCCCGGCGGCGTTGACCAGCAGGTTGACGCCGCCGATGGCTTCGGCGGCGGCCAGCACTTTGCGCCGGTCGGTGAGGAAGGTCAGGTCGGCGCTCACCCAGCACAGTTGCTCGGGGTACTGCGCCAACAGGACTTCCAGCGGTGCGCGATGACGGGCCACGGCGAGGACATGGGCACCTCTGGCGCACAGTGCGGTGGCAATCGCCAGGCCAATGCCGCCGCTGGCGCCGGTCAGCACCACGCGAGCGTCAGACAGGCGCATGGGGAGCCTCCCCGATACGCGGCAGGTTGCGGAACATGTCGGTGTAGAGCGCGTACACCACCTTGGAAGCGCGGATCACGGCCGCCTGGTCGTCGGGATCGTCCAGCGTGTTCATCAGGCGGCGATAGGTCTCCATGTGCCCGATGTCCAGGGAACCGTGGGAACTCAGGTAGCTGAAGGCCGCTTCCGGCAGTTGCAGGTGGTCGCGGATGCTGCCGGCGGCATGGGTGGCCAGGGCGATACTGGTGCCTTCCAGCACGTTGACCATGCCGAACAGGCCGACCGGGTTGTCACGGGCGATCAAGTCATAGAGGTAGCTGACCATCAACTCGATGGGCAGGCCCGGACGTCCGTCGCGTATCGCGTCTGCGTCGCCACCGCAGGCGGCGATGTCATTGAGCACCCATTGTTCGTGGCCATACTCGTCCTCGATGTACTCGCAGACGGCCTTGCGCAGCCATTCCAGGCGCGAAGGCAGGCGCGCGCCGCAGGCCATCATCAACGGCACGGTGTGGCGTACGTGGTAGTAGGCCTGGGCGAGAAATTGGCGATAGCTTTCCAGGGCGACCTTGCCCTCCAGGGCATCGCGGATGATCGGCAGGCTGAACAGCGCCTGGCGTTCCTGTTGGGTGGCGTCTTGCAGCGTGTCGAAAAAATTCACGATGAGGTTTCCTCGTTGAGTGCAGGGGTAAATCGGGCTTGATAACGCGCGACGATGGCGTCGCGGCGTGGCCGGCCGTTGGCGGTGAGCAAGCCATTGGCGGCGGTAAAGGGTTCTTGCAGGCGCGTCCAGCCATGCACCTGGGCGTAGTCGGGCAGACCGGCGTTGACCGCGTCCACGGCGGCGGCCAGTTGGGCGTCGCTGCAGTCGGGGCGATGGGGCCAGAGCAGGGCGTGGTTCTGTGGCAGGGCTTCGCCGTACACGAACGCCTGGGCGATGACGCCACCCTGGGTCAGTTCGGCCTCGACCCAATCGGGGTTGACGTTGCGCCCATAACTGGTGACGAACTGATGTTTCTTGCGGCCCTTGAGGTAGAGAAACCCGTCCTCGTCGAAGGCGCCGAGGTCGCCGCTGGGCCACCATTGTGCTGGCGGTTCGGCTTGTCCCAGATAACCGAGCAGGGTCGAGCCCTTGATCAGCACTTCACCGTCTTCGGCCAGGCGGATTTCTACATGGGGCAAGGGTTTGCCGACGCTGCCTGGCCGCTGCGCGTCGGGCAGGTTGAGGCAGACCACCGAAGCGCATTCCGACAGCCCATAACCTTCGAACACCGGCACGCCCAGGCGCTGCGCACGTTGCAACAAAGCCTTGGACACCCGAGCACCGCCCACCGCCGCAAAGCGCAGGCCCTGGGGGCTGAAGGCCTTCTGCTCGGCGGCGATCACCAGCATCAGCAACAACTGTGGCACCAGGATCAGGCTGTGGGGCTGGCGCATCGCCAGGCAACCGAGCAACTGCGCCGCGTCCACCGCGCTGGCGCCGTGGATGCCAAGGGTCTTCTGGCTCGGCACACTCAAGGTGGCGCCGGCATACAGGGCGGCGTAGCACCCCAGGTTTTCCAGCAGAATCGCGATCGGCAACAGCGCCAGGTGGTGGCGTGGATCAGTCACATGGCTGGCCTGATGCAACTCGCGGGCAACCCGCAACAGGCTGTCGGCACTCAGGCACACGCCCTTGGGCGCGCCGGTGGTGCCGGACGTGAAGGTGATCTTGGCGGTGTCCAGTGGCAGCGCGGGGTGGCCGGTGAAACTGCGGCGCCAGAACTCGCCGGATTGACGGTAACCGGCGTCGAGCAATTCGCCCGCCAGTTCCGGCTCGGCGATCACCAGTTCGGCGTGACTCTGCGCCAGGCAATGGGCACGCTGGGCCGGGCTGAAGAACGGCGGCAGGGTCAGGCAGGTCAACCCCTCGAACAGCACGGCCAGGTCCCAGAGCATGGCGTCCACACCATTGTCCAGGGCCAGCGCCACCACCTTCACGCCGGCATCGCTCAGGCGTTGCTGGCGATACGCGACCTCGGCGAACAGCGCGGTGTAATCCATTTTCAGGCTATCGCCCCACAGGGCGATGGTGCCGTCATTGCGTTCGGCATAACCGCGCAGCACGGCATGGAAACGGCGGGTTTCAGGCGACATGGCTGGTGTCCTCATTCGTGGTTGGCAACCCCAGGCGCGAAAACAGGCCCATGTTGCGCAAATGGGTGAACCCGGCGCGGATATTGCCGACGTGCACCCAGGGTTGGCTTTCGTAATAACTGCCCCACTGATGACGCTCGTCGCCCAGGCGCTGCGGGTCGGCCGCGCACAGGGTGACCGGCTTCAAACCGAGGCGGTGGAAACTGTTGACCAGGCCGATATTGCCGGTGAACGCCACCCATTCCAGGCCGGCCGTGGCCAGCAGCCAGGTGATCGCGATGATGCTCAGGCGTGCACTGCCGGTATCGCTGGCGGCCAGGTTGCCCACCTCGGCGATGGCGTTGCGTGCCACGGGTTGGTCGGCGGCGGCGCTGATCAGTGGCTCGATGGGGTGATCCAGGTAACGCTCCAGGAACAACGGCTCGTCTCCCGCCAGCCGCACGCCGGCCACGGCACACAACTCGCCGTCGGCCTGGCTGACACCGAACAGCTGGGGCATGAAATGGCGGATATCGGCACCGTGGGCGAGACGAAAGCGCTGCTGGATAAAGGCTTCGTACATCGGGCGTTCGGCGTCTTGTGGCAGGGCGCGGGAGAGGCGCATTTTTGCGCCGTCGGCAGGGCCGAAAAGCAGGGGCAGGGGAATGTTCCAATCAATACCGGGCATTGGCGTAAAGCCTCCCATGTGAAGTTGGGAGAAGTATCCGAGGCATTTCTTAACGAAGTCTGAAGGTGGCAAAAATGATCGCTTTGCCCATCTTCAGATTGCCTTAAGGCGGCGCGGGCAGGGTGGCCCCGACTTTCCACTCACGCACAAGGCGTCCCTCCATGACCGAAACCCTGCTGCCCCCTCGCTATGCGAAGCTTTCGATGACCCTGCACTGGCTCATGTTGGCGCTGTTCGTCGGCGTGTACGCCTGCATCGAACTCAAAGGCCTGTTGCCACGGGGTCATGCCCTCAGGAGTGCGCTATTGGGTGGCCATGCGCTGTTCGGCATCGGTATTTTCCTGCTGGTCTGGCTGCGCCTGCTCGGGCGCCTGGCACCGCGCCCGCCGATCCTGCCGCGCCCGCCCGCCTGGCAGACAGCCGCTTCGCACCTGATGCACCTGGCGTTGTACGCGTTGATGATCGTCACGCCCTTGCTGGCCTGGCTGATGCTCAGCGCCGGCGGCAAACCGGTGCCGTATTTCGAGTTCGCACTGCCTGCACTGGTGGCGCCGGACCCGGACCTGGCCAAGCAGTTCAAGCACTGGCACGAGTGGCTGGGCAGCGCGGGTTATTGGTTGATCGGCCTGCACGCGGCGGCGGGGCTGTTCCATCACTATTGGGTCCAGGACAACACCTTGGTGCGCATGTTGCCAAAACGTTATAAACGCTGATTCGTACATTACGGCGCTTGGTGAAACGTTTCTTCTAGCGACAAACGGACCACGCAAGCGCTTGCGTAAGTAAATGTATCTGATTAGAGTCGATGGCAATCGGCTCTGATCCAAGGGGGTCGATACACAAAAATAATAAAACCAGGAGCTCAGCCATGAGCCTTGAACCCTTGCTCGAGATGCAGGGCATCAGCAAGACCTTCAACGGTCTGCGCGTGCTCAGGAATGTCGGCCTGAAGGTCTACCCCGGCGAAATCCACGCCTTGATGGGGGAGAACGGCGCCGGCAAATCGACCCTGATGAAAATCCTCTCCGGCGCTTACCAGGCCGACCCCGGCGGTGAAATCCGCATGGACGGCCAGCCCGTCGCCAGCTTCAATCCCGCCACCGCCAAAGCCCTCGGCATCGCCGTGATCTACCAGGAACTGAGCCTGTGCCCGAACCTGAGCGTGGCCGAGAACATCTACCTGGGCCGCGAACTGCGCCGTGGCTGGACCATCGACCGCCAAGGCATGCAGGCCGGTTGCGTCGAGGTGCTCAAACGCCTGGGCGCCGAATTCACCCCGGCGACCTGTGTCAGTAGCCTGTCGATTGCCGAGCGTCAATTGGTGGAAATCGCCCGCGCCCTGCATGCCCACGCCAAGCTGCTGGTGATGGACGAGCCCACCACGCCGTTGTCGTCCCGCGAGACCGACCGCCTGTTCGCGCTGATCAAACAGCTGCGCAGCCAGGGCCTGGCGATCATCTATATCAGCCATCGCATGGCCGAGATCTACGAGCTGTCGGACCGCGTGTCGGTATTGCGGGACGGCCACTACATCGGCGAATTGAGCCGTGACGCGCTGTCCGCCGAGGTGCTGGTGAAAATGATGGTGGGCCGCGACCTGTCGGGTTTCTACAAGAAGGAACACGCGGCCTATAACCCCGGCAACGTGGTCATGCGCGTGCGCGACATGGCCGACGGCAAGCGCGTGCGCCAGTGCAGCTTCGACCTGCACGCCGGCGAAGTGCTGGGCATTGCCGGCCTGGTCGGGGCAGGGCGCACCGAACTGGCGCGGTTGATCTTCGCCGCCGACCCGCGCACCAGCGGCACCCTGGAAGTGGTGGGCAAGACCGTCACGCAACTGCGCAACCCCGCCGATGCGATTCGCGCAGGCGTGGTGTACCTCACCGAAGACCGCAAGGCCCAAGGGCTGTTCCTGGACATGAGCGTGGCCGACAACATCAACGTCTGCGCCTGTGTGGGCGATGCCCATACAGGCGGCGTGCTCGACCGTGGCCACGCCGCGCAACGCGCGCGGGACGCGATCAAGTCCCTGTCGATCCGTGTGGCCTCGGGCAAGGTCAATGCCGGCGCGCTGTCCGGCGGCAACCAGCAGAAGGTGCTGCTGGCGCGGCTGCTGGAGGTCAAGCCCCACGTACTGATCCTCGACGAACCCACGCGCGGCGTGGACATCGGCTCCAAGTCCGAGATCTACCGCATCATCAATCAACTGGCCCAGGCTGGCGTGGGCATTGTGGTGATCTCCAGCGAGCTGCCGGAAATCATCGGCACTTGCGATCGCGTGTTGATCATGCGCGAAGGCCAGTTGGTGGCCGAAGTCGGCGGGGCCTCCGGCCACGTCATCTCCCAGGAACGCATTATTGACCTCGCCACCGGTGGCGATCAGGTGGTAGCCCATGGCTGATTCGATGAGTGCAACAACCGGCAAGGCCGAGCGCGTGCGCGAGCTGATGCGCACGGTCGGCATGCTGCCGGTGCTGATCCTGCTGCTGGTGGGGTTTGCCCTGGCCAGCGAGAACTTCCTGACCGTGCAGAACCTGTCGATCATAACCCAGCAGGCCTCGGTCAACGTGGTGCTGGCGGCGGGCATGACCTTTGTGATCCTCACGGCGGGCATCGACCTATCGGTGGGCGCGATCCTCGCGGCGTCCGCCGTAGTGGCGTTGCAGGCGTCGATGTCGCCGCAGTTCGGTATGTTCGGGATTGCCGCCGGTATCGGCTTCGGCCTGTTGCTGGGACTGGTCAACGGCGGGTTGATCGCGTTCATGCGCCTGCCGCCGTTTATCGTCACCCTCGGTGCCTTGACCGCCATGCGCGGTCTGGCGCGGTTGCTGGCCTACGACAAAACCGTGTTCAACCCCGACCTGCCATTCGCCTTTATCGGCAATGACTCAATCCTCGGCGTGCCCTGGCTGGTGGTGATCGCCGTGGCGGTGGTGCTGCTGTCGTGGTTCATCCTGCGCCGCACGGTGATGGGCGTGCAGATCTATTCGGTGGGCGGCAACCCCGAAGCGGCGCGGCTTTCCGGGATCAAGGTGTGGAAGGTGCTGCTGTTCGTCTACGCCATGTCCGGCGCGTTGGCCGGGCTCGGTGCGGTGATGAGCGCCTCGCGCCTGTTCGCCGCCAACGGCCTGCAACTGGGGCAATCCTACGAGCTGGATGCGATTGCCGCGGTGATCCTCGGCGGTACCAGCTTTACCGGCGGCGTCGGCACCATCGGCGGCACGCTGATCGGTGCGCTGATCATCGCGGTGCTCACCAACGGCCTGGTGCTGCTGGGGGTGTCGGATATCTGGCAATACATCATCAAGGGCATTGTGATCATCGGCGCGGTCGCGCTGGATCGCTATCGCCAGTCCGGTGCGCGGACCTGAGTTCACTCCTACAACAATCACAAGAGAGACCGGCATGAACCTTAAACATATCTTTCCCGTCGTCGCCTTGGCTGCCCTGATGTCCCACGCCGTCGAAGCCCGCGAACTCAAGGCCCTGGGCATCAGCATGGGCTCGCTGGGCAACCCGTATTTCGTGACCCTGGCCGACGGCGCCACCGCGCGGGCCAAGGCGCTGAATCCCAACGTCAAGGTCACCTCGGTGTCCGCCGATTACGACTTGAGCAAGCAGTTCTCGCAGATCGACAACTTCATCTCGTCCAAGGTCGACCTGATCCTGATCAACGCCGTCGACCCGTCGGCCATGGCCTCGGCGATCAAGAAGGCGCGGGACGCGGGTATCGTCGTGGTGGCCGTGGATGTCGACGCCAAGGGCGTGAACGCCACGGTGCAGACCGATAACGTTGAGGCCGGCCGGTTGGCGTGCCAATACCTGGTGGACAAGCTCGCGGGCAAGGGCAATGTGATCATCCAGAACGGCCCGCAGGTCACCGCCGTGACCGACCGCGTCAAAGGCTGCAAGGCCGCACTGGCCGCTGCGCCGGCCATCAAGGTGCTGTCCGACGACCAGGACGCCAAGGGCTCGCGTGAAGGCGGCCTGAACGCGATGCAGGGTTACCTCACGCGCTTCCCGAAAATCGACGGCCTGTTCGCGATCAACGACCCGCAAGCCATCGGCAGCGACCTGGCGGCCAAACAGCTCAAGCGCAGCGGCATCATCATTACCTCGGTGGACGGCGCGCCGGATATCGAGAACGCGCTCAAGACCGACACCCAGATCCAGGCATCGGCCAGCCAGGACCCATGGGCCATGGCGCAGACTGCAGTGGATGTCGGCAATGACCTGCTCAATGACAAAGCCCCCACCGAAGCGGTTACTCTGCTGACCCCCAGACTGATCACCCGCGACAACGTTGGTACGTACAGCGGCTGGTCGAGTCAACATTGATCGGTTGAGAGGAACTGCATTGTGGTGACCATGGATGACGTGGCAAGCCGCGCGGGAGTGTCGACGTCGACCGTGTCCCACGTGCTGAACGGCACGCGCAAAGTCAGCCCGGCCACGGTGCAGGCGGTGCAGCGCGCCATCGTGGAGCTGGGGTATATCCCCAACACCCTGGCGCGCTCGCTGGCGCGCTCCAGTACCAGCACGATCGGCGTGGCGATTTCGGCGCTGTCCAATCACTACTTCAGCGAAACGGTGCACGCGATTGAAACCGAGTGCGCCAAACACGGCTACATGATGCTGTTCGTCGACACCCACGACGACCCCGAGCAGGAATTGCGCGTGGTCACGGCGCTGCATCACCGGCGCGTCGACGGCATTGTGCTGGCGCCGTCGAACGGCTCGCTGGCCCTGGACTATCTACACGCCAACGAGATCCCGGCGGTGCTGGTGGATCGGATGATGAGTACGCAGTTCGATCAGGTGGGCGTGGAAAATACCCAGTCCACCCAAGCCCTGATTCACCACCTGATCGACCATGGCCATCGGCGCATCGGCTTTATTGCCGGGCGCACGGGGTTCAGCACCACGGACGAGCGGGTGGCCGGTTACCAGGCGGCATTGCAGGCGGCGGGACTGGCGTTCGATCCGCAGTTGCTGGTCAACGGCGGCTCCAACACCGAACCTGCGCGGGCGGCCACCGTGCAACTGCTGAGCCTGGCTGTGCCGCCCACGGCGATCATGGCCGCGAATAACCTGATGACCCTGGGCGCCATGCAGGCCCTGCGTGACGCCCATCTCGACGTGCCGGCGCAGATCGCCCTGGTCGGCTTCGATGATTTTGACTGGGCGGACTTTTTCGTCCCGCGCCTGACCTTGATTGCCCAGCCGGTGCAGGCCCTGGGCGCCCAGGCCGTCCACCTGTTGTTGCAACGCATGGCATCGCCGCATGCGCCGGTGCAAAGCGTGCGCTTGCAGCCCACTCTGCGACTGCGCCATTCCTGTGGCTGTACTTGAGCGGAATAACCCACGTATGAACCGTCCCGTTTCCCTCGGCATCGACCTCGGCACCTCGGAACTCAAAGCCATTCTTATGGACATCGACGGCCACGTGCTGGCCCATGCCGGCGTGCGCCTGAGTGTGTCGCGGCGCCACGCCGGCTGGTCCGAGCAGGCACCGCAAGACTGGTGGCACGCCTGCGTACAGGCGCTGGCGCAACTGCGCGCGCATCCGGCGTTTGCCCGCGTGGCCTGCATCGGCCTGTCCGGGCAGATGCACGGCGCGGTGTTGCTGGGGGACGACGACCGCGTGTTGTACCCGGCGATCCTGTGGGATGACGCCCGCGCCGTGGCTCAAGCGCAACAGTTGGGGCCCGCGTTTGCCGACATCACCGGCAGCCTGCCCATGGCCGGGTTGACCGCGCCGAAGTTGCTCTGGCTGCAACAGCACGAGCCCGAGGTGTTCAAGGCCATTGATTGCGTGCTGTCCCCCAAGGATTACCTGCGTTTGCGCTTGACCGGCGAGCGCATCAGCGAGATGTCGGACGCTGCCGGTACGCTGTGGCTGGATGTGGCCCGGCGCGAATGGTTCGAACCCATGGTGCGAGCCAGCGGCCTGGCGCCCGGGCAACTGCCCGGGCTGGTGGAGGGCGGCGCCGCCAGCGCGGTCCTGACCGCGACCGGGCTGGGCTTGGCACCTGGGGTGGTGATTGCCGGTGGCGGTGGCGATAACCCGGTGGCCGCCGTGGGCATCGGCGCGATCAACGCCGGGGACACCTTCATCACCCTGGGCACCAGCGCGGCCATCGTAGCGATCACCGACCATGCCGCCGGTAACCCGGCCAGCGCCGTGCACAGTTTCTGCCATGCGCTGCCCGATCGCTGGTACACCATGGGCGCCCTGCTGGCCGGCGCCAGTTGCCTGCGCTGGGTCACACGGCTGACGGGCATGCCGGATGAGCACACCCTGCTTGAGCAGGTCCAGGCACAGTTGCCCATCGAGCAAGCGGTGCCGCTCTCCACACCGTTGTTCCTGCCGTACCTCGCCGGCGAACGCACGCCCCATAACGACCCGTTGCTGCGCGGCGGTTTTATGAACCTGGGCCATGACTGCACCGCGGCCATGCTCGGTTACGCGGTGATGGAGGGCGTGGGTTTCGGCTTACTGGACGCGTTGCACGCCGTGCAAGAAGCGGGCGCCGACGTGGGGGCTTGCGCCCTGGTGGGCGGCGGGGCGCGCAGTGAATATTGGGCCCAGTTGTTGGCGAATACCCTGCAGCGCGAGATCTTCACCCTGCAGGGCAGTGAGTTGAGCGCGTGCATGGGGGCGGCGAAACTGGGGTTTGTGGCGATTGGGCAGGGCGCACAGTTGCTGGCGGCGGGGATGCCGGTGAAGGCCCGGTATAAGCCTGACCTGACGCAACGGCCGGTGCTGGAGGCGCGTTATCGCAAGTTTCAGGGATTGCTGACCGCTGCCAAGGCCCTTCACGACTAACAAGCCCCACTCTCCACACCAGGCCCGCGACCGCTCAGTCATTGGTCAGCGGCGGTAAGCGTCGCTTTACCGGGGTTTTCTTGACGATGGCCGTATTGGTTTCGGCATAGGTATTGAGCCGGTCGAGGAGGGTGTCGAGGTGCTCCATCGTGCGCACGTGCAGGCGCGCGATAAAGCAGTCTTCACCGGTGACCTTGTCGCATTCGGTGAATTCGGGGATCGCCTGGATCTGGCGCTCTACTTCCTGCAATTTGCCCGGCAGGGGGCGGATGCGCACGATGGCTTGCAGCAGGTAGCCAAAATGCTTGGGGTCGATGTCGACCGTGTAGTGGGTGAGTACGCCGCGCTCTTCCAGGCGGCGCAGGCGCTCGCCGACGCTGGGCGATGACAGCCCGGTGATGCCGGCCAGGGCCTTGAGGGACAGGCGCGAGTCGTCCATCAAAGCGGTGATCAGTTGCTGGTCGATGGTGTCGATCATGATGTTTGCCTAATAAGTGAAGGTCATCCGGGGTGTTTGCCTTTTTTAGCCGCTGGAGGCGCTGCCGAGCAGATTGCCATAATTGAGCCTCACTTGAGGAGCCTCAATCATGGACACATCCATCCGTCGCGGTTCGTGGGAAATGATCGGCGCCATGCTGATCTCGGGCACCATCGGCTGGTTTGTGCGGGTGTCGGGGGTGTCGGTCATCGAAGTGGTGTTCTGGCGCTGTGTGATCGGCGGGCTGACCTTGCTGCTGGTCTGCGCGCTGCTGGGGTACTTGCGCCTGGACCTGCTCAGTCGGGCCACGCTGGGGTTGGCGGTGCTCAGTGGCGTGGCCATCGTCGGTAACTGGCTGCTGTTGTTCGACGCCTATTCCCGCGCCTCGATTGCCATCAGCACGGCGGTGTACAACGTGCAGCCGTTCCTGTTGGTGCTGTTGGCGGCGTTGGTGCTCGGCGAAAAGATCACGCTGCAGACGCTCGCGTGGTTGTGCGTGGCGTTCCTCGGCATGCTGGCGATCGTCACGGCCCATGGCGACGCGCGAAGCGGCGACGATTATCTTGGCGGTATCGCGTTAGCGTTGGGCGCGGCGTTTCTGTATGCGATCGCTGCCTTGATCATCAAGCGCCTGAAGGACGTGCCGCCGCATTTGCTCGCGTTGATTCAGGTCACCACCGGTGCCGTGCTGCTGGCGCCCCTGGTGCCGTGGAACAGCCTGCCGGTCGCGCCCGATGCCTGTGCGGCACTGGTCACGCTGGGGGTGGTGCACACCGGGGTCATGTATGTGTTGCTGTATGGCGCGATCCAGAAACTGCCCACCGCGATGACCGGCGCGCTGTCGTTCATCTACCCGATTGCGGCGATCTTCGTCGACTGGATTGCCTTCGGGCACCGCCTGGGTTGGCTGCAATGGCTGGGTGTGGCGGCGATTCTGCTGGCGGCAGCGGGGTTGCAGCGGGGGTGGTCGGTGGGGCGGGGGATCGCGGTGGTCAGGGGCTTGCGGGGGTGAGCGGGCTCACCCCCTTTACCTATCAGTGCGGCGCGCGGGGAATGGTCTTGAGCAGGTCGTCCGGGCTGATGTAGCCGACCACGCTACCCGGCTGTGGCAGACCGAGGATGTGCCCCTTGATCTTGCCCACCACATGCATTTCGCAAGGCTTGCAGTCGAACTTCAGGGTCAGCACTTCATCGCCGTGGATCAGTTGCATCGGCGCCACCTTGGTCTTCACGCCAGTCACTCCCTTGGCCTGCTTAGGGCACAGGTTGAACGAGAAGCGCAGACAGTGTTTGGTGATCATCACCGGCACTTCGCCGGTTTCTTCGTGGGCTTCAAAGGCGGCGTCGATCAGTTTCACCCCGTGACGGTGATAGAAATCACGAGCCTTCTGGTTGTAGACGTTGGCCAGGAACGACAGGTGCGCTTCCGGGTACTCCGGCGGCGGTGTGGTTTCGGCCTTGCGCCCGCCACGCGGATGAGCGGCGACACGCGCGACGGTCAGCGCTTCGATGACTTCGCGGCGCAACGCCTTGAGTTGCGAGTTGGGGATGAAGAACGCCTGGGGCGCATCCAGCTCGATGGCGGTGGCGTGGTATTCGGTGGTGCCCAGTTGGCCGAGCAGGTCACGCAGGGTGTCGAGTGCCTGTTCCGGCTTGTTGGCCACGCCAAACGGGCCGGGCAGGGTGACGCTGGCGCTGATGCCTTCTTCGCTGGTGGCGGTGACGTCCAGTTGGGCTTCGCGCAGACGCGCGACCCACGCCAGGCCGATACGGCGCTCGGCTGAGGTCTTGAGCAGCGCCTGCTGCCAGTTGTGGTCGAGGTTACGGCTCAGCGGGTGGTTCGGCCGCAGTTGATGCAGGCCCGCCGGCATTTCATTCGGTTCGACGCGGTAGCGGTAGCGCTTCTCGCCGTCTTCTTCGAACTCGCCCTTGGGCTCGGCGATATTGGCGCGGAAACCCACGACCTCGCGCTTGACCAGCACATTGAGGCCGTCGCCGTTGGACAGCGGCTCATGGGTGATCACTTGCAGGTCGCGCTTGCCGGCTTTTTCCACCACGCCCACCGGCAGACCAGTGAAGGTCGGGGTGTCGAAGGCGCCGATGTCGATCTTGCGGTCGCTGACAAAGTAGTCGGTGCTGCCCCGGTGAAAGGTTTTTTCCGGGTCGGGCAGGAAGAAGTGCGCGGTCCGGCCGCTGGAGGCGCGGGCCAGGTCCGGGCGGTCCTCGAGAATCTCGTCGAGGCGCTGGCGGTAATAGGCAGTGATGTTCTTCACATAGCCCATGTCCTTGTAGCGGCCTTCGATCTTGAACGAGCGCACACCGGCATCCACCAGGGCGCGCAGGTTGGCGCTCTGGTTGTTGTCTTTCATCGACAGCAGGTGCTTTTCAAAGGCGACGACGCGGCCTTGATCGTCTTTCAAGGTGTACGGCAGGCGGCACGCCTGGGAGCAATCGCCACGGTTGGCGCTGCGGCCGTTCTGCGCGTGGGAGATATTGCACTGCCCGGAGAACGCCACGCACAGCGCGCCGTGGATAAAGAACTCGATGGCAGCATCGGTCTCGTCGGCGATGGCGCGGATTTCCTGCAGGTTCAGCTCACGGGCCAAAACCAACTGCGAGAAACCGGCCTGATCGAGAAACTTGGCACGCGCCAGGGTGCGGATATCGGTCTGGGTGCTGGCATGCAGCTCGATGGGCGGAATATCCAGCTCCATCACCCCCAGGTCCTGCACGATCAACGCATCGACGCCGGCGTCGTAGAGCTGATGGATCAGCTTGCGCGCCGGCTCCAGCTCGTTGTCATGCAAGATGGTGTTGATCGTGGTGAACACGCGGGCGTGGTAGCGACGGGCGAATTCCACCAGTTGAGCGATATCGCTCACCTCGTTGCAGGCGTTATGGCGTGCCCCGAAGCTGGGGCCGCCGATATAGATGGCGTCGGCGCCATGCAGAATGGCCTCGCGGGCGATGGCGACATCGCGGGCAGGGCTGAGCAATTCCAGGTGATGCTTGGGCAAGGACATAGTTTTTTTAGTCAGGCTTGTCACGGTTGAGGCGCGCATTGTAGCTGTGAAACGCCTGAGCGGCATCTCTTCAGGCTTTGGCGGCCATCGCGGTGACTTCCACCCGCATGCCCTCGACCGCCAGGGCAGCAACGCCCACCGCCGCGCGCACGGGCCAGGGCTTGGCGAAGAAGCGCTTGTAGACCTCATTGAAGGCGGCGCGATCGGCCATATCCGTCAGATAAATGGTCAGGTGCATCACACGGTCCATGGAACTGCCGGCTTTTTCCAAGGCTACTTTCAGGGCTTGCAGCGTGCATTCGCTTTGCAGGGTGATATCGCCCAGCTCAAGGCTGCCATCGGCGCGGGTCGGGATCTGGGTGGAAACCAGGATGCCATTGAAGCCGACGACATCGGAGGAAATGGAGTCGACATCGGGGTCGGGGGTGTAGGACAGGTCGTGGTTGGCCATGGGTGCCTCTCGATGGCTGTGGCAGAAAGGCGCCATGGTCCTCGAAAACGCCGGCCCGGGCAAACGGGCCGGCGCGCCCGTCCGTTTTTTTTGACGCCAGAAAATAAACCTTTCAGTAACGTAAAGTCGCGTATTTCGCGGCCGATAGCCCGGTATGCGTTGGTTTTCCCCTGTCCGAGGTTACGTCATGTTCAACACAACACTTAAAAACGAACTGGCGGCCAGGACGGCCGAAATCAGCGAGTACAAGGGATTGATCAGCGCACTGGACCGCTCCATGGCGGTGGTCGAATTCGATCTGAATGGCAAGGTATTACGCGCCAATGACAACTTCCAGAAAGCCCTGGGTTACAGCAGCGCCCAGTTGGCCGGTAAATCCCACCGCGACTTTTGCTTGCCGGCGCTGACCAGCAGCCATGCCTACAGTCAATTCTGGGCCGAGCTCAAGGCCGGCAAGTTTGTCTCGGGCACCTTCAAACGGGTGGACGGCAACGGCAAGACCATCTGGCTCGAAGCCAGCTACAACCCGGTGCTGGATGAGCGTGGCCAGGTGCTGAAGGTGGTCAAGTACGCACTCGATGTCACCACCAAAGTCGAGCAGGAAGCCGCCACCCGTAGCAAGCTGGCGGCGCTGGACCGGGCCATGGCCATGATCGAGTTCGACCTGACCGGGCAGGTGCTGGACGCCAACGCTAACTTCTTGAACGTGATGGGTTACACGCTGGCGGAAATCAAAGGCAAACAGCACCGTTTGTTTTGCGAACCGGCGCTGGTCAACAGCAATGAATACACGGACTTCTGGCGCCGGTTGAACAACGGCGAGTTTTTCACCGGTCAGTTCAAGCGCCTGGGCAAACACGGCCGGGTGGTGTGGCTGGAGGCCAGTTACAACCCCGTGTACGACGGTGATGGCACGTTGATCAAGATCGTCAAGTTCGCCAGCGATATCACCGAGCGCGTCGAGAAATTCGAAGAAGACTCCCGCGGCGCGTCGCGGGCCTACCATATTTCCTCAGAAACCGAACGCTTTGCCGAGCATGGCACCCAGGTGATCCAGGAAACCACCGCCGAAATGCGCCGTATCGCCGACAACATCGGGGTGTCCGCGGGACTGGTGGGGCAACTGGGGCAGCGCTCCGA
The DNA here is from genome assembly GCF_046605395.1 of Pseudomonas sp. MPB23. NCBI lineage: Bacteria > Pseudomonadati > Pseudomonadota > Gammaproteobacteria > Pseudomonadales > Pseudomonadaceae > Pseudomonas > Pseudomonas sp. MPB23. The sequence continues at coordinate 4,081,186 of NZ_CP176771.1, forward strand.
GCAGATCACCGCGATCGTCAACACCATTCGCGGGATTGCCGACCAGACCAACCTGTTGGCGCTCAACGCTGCCATCGAGGCGGCGCGCGCCGGGGATCAGGGCCGAGGCTTTGCGGTGGTGGCCGACGAAGTCAGGCAACTGGCGGGGCGGACCAGCCGTTCCACCACGGAAATCGCCGAGATGATCGGCCTGATCCTGGCCGAGACCCGCGATGCGGTCACCAGCATGAATGTCACTCAGGAAGGCGCGCAACGCGGCGTGAACCTGGCGGATCAGGCCGGCGCAGTGATCCAGCAGATTCGTACCAGCACCAACGATGCGGTACAGGCCGTGAGTATGTTCGCGTCGAAAATGGATGAATCGGAGGTCATTCCCAAAACCGCGGTCGGCTGGGTGGGCTGATGCCCTGATCGGCGCGGGCAAGAGCCAGGCGTCCGAGGCCGGAGGAGGGGGGATGGCCCCCTCGTTCAGCGCGGGTATTACTCTTTGACATCCATGAACTTCTCGGCCCAGCCCACGTAGCTTTCCGGCAACGTATAGGTGTGCGTCAGTTCGGTGGCACTGAGGTTTGAAGTGCTGTGGGTCAGTTGACGCTGGGCACGCAGGCTGTCGTAGGTCGCCTTGATTGCGGCAAAGTAGGCTCCGTGGCCGGCCACCACCACGCGCACGCCGAGGCTGGCCAGGCGTTGGCTGTCATGGAGCTTCGGATTGCCGTAGGTCACCAGCATCAGCGGCACCGTGAGGTGCTGCGCGATGTGCTCAAGGTGCTCGAAGTCACTGACACCCACCATGCAAATCCCGTCCGCCCCGGCGTTCTGGTAGGCCAGGGTGCGCTCGATCACCGCCTCGGTGGGCAGCACGCCCGCGTTGGTTCGGGCAATGATCGACAGTTCGGGGTCGACACGGGCTTCCAGGGCGGCCCTGACTTTGCCGATGCCTTCCTCGATGGAAATCAGATCCGTGGACTTACGCCCGAATTGCGCCGGCAGCAGCGTGTCTTCGATCGTCAGCGCGGCCACGCCAGCGCGTTCGAGCTCTTCGACGGTCCGCATGACGTTGAGGGCGTTGCCGTAGCCATGGTCGGCATCGGCAATGAAAGGAAGCTGGGCGACGCGACCGATGCGCGTGGCCTGCTCGACGAACTCACTCAGTGTGATCAGTGCAAAGTCGGGCGCGGCCAGTACCTGCAACGAAGCCACGGAGCCGCCGAGGATACCGACCTCGAACCCCAGGTCCGCAGCGATACGCGCCGACATCGGGTCGAACACCGATGCGGTTTCCACGCAAGTCGGTGTGGCAAGCAGTTCACGGAAATTGCGACGAAGCGCCGAATGGGACTTTTTTGGCATGATCTTTCCTGGTTGGGGCGATTGTCGACTGACGATCAATGCCTATTCATAGTGGCAGGAGGTTACCACGCCGCAAAACCCAGGATTATGACGTTTGAGAATGGGGTATGCGTTTGACACATACCATGGCCCGCTGCACCCGCGCGGCGGCCATGGCCTGAGATGCCCGCGGATCACTCGACGGGCTGGTTGAGCATGCTCACATGACAGGTGCTGCCACCGCGTCTTTTCGCCTGGTACATCGCATTGTCAGCCCGCGCGAGCAGTTGCTCGACGCTCACCCCATCGGCGGGATAAAGGCTGATGCCCACGCTGATACCCACGCTGATGTGCGTGCGCAGGCGATGGGTGTCGATCATGAAGGGCTGGTCGACCGCGCCGATCAGTTTTTCCGCCAAGGCCTCAACCTGTGCCGCTTGCTCCATGCCGGTCACAAGAATCGCGAACTCATCGCCGCTCAAGCGGCAGACAACGTCGGAGCGGCGCACCGACTGGCTCAGGCGTTCAGCCACCGCCACCAGCAACTTGTCGCCGCACGCATGCCCATGGGTGTCGTTCACTGCCTTGAAACGGTCCAGGTCGATGAACATCAGCGCCAGCGGCTTGTGCTGCCGGGTCGCGTAGTTGATCGCCTGATTGAGCAAACTCAGGAACAGACTGCGGTTGGGCAACCCCGTCAGCCCATCGTGGAAAGCCAGTTGTTGCATGCGCGCCCGTTCCTCATCCATCACCTGAAAGTTGTGCAGGATGGCGATGAAATGCGTGACCACTCCTTCGGGGTCGCACACCGGCGTGATGACCTGGTTGATCGTGCAGTGGGAGCCGTCCTTGCGCCGCTCGGTCATCTGGCCCTGCCATGTCAGGCCCGCCAGGATGGTCATCCATAACTCCCGGTAAAACGTCGTCGTTTGACGACCCGACGACAACAAATGCGGGGTCTTGCCCACCAGTTCCGGCTTGGAGTAGCCGCTGATCAGGCTGAAGGCCTTATTGATCCACACGATGCACCCCGTCCTCTCGGTGATCAGCACCGGGTTCGCCGCGGCGTCCAGTGCCCTCATCAACAGTTGCTGCTCATTTTCGATCATATGCCCTCCGACAGCGTTGGTGAGACGGCAAACCTTGATTCAGGCTAGGAGCAAGGGCAACGGCGGCTGTTGATGAATATCAACTTTTGCTGGCCCAAGCTGATAAAGATCAATTGGCCGCCGCCGCGCAGGGCTCAATGTGAAGGCCAATCCACCTACCCAGATGGCCTCGTGCCGAGGTGCCCCATGTTGCAGACGCCGCGTTTACTCTTGATTGCCCCACCCACCATGACCCGCACCCCAGCGTTCGACCGTGCCGCCGCGTTGGCCCGCGCGATGCAACTGCCGCTGCACATCGTGGCGTTCAATTATCTGCAGGCCCTGGCGATTGCCGGGCTGTTCGCGCCGGAACAGATCACCCGCGCCCGGGAAGGCTACCTGGACACCCATCGGCACTGGCTCACCGAACAGGCCGTCTCGATGAGCAAGCACGGGATCGAGGTCACCAGCGAGGTGGTGTGGGTGCATCACCCTTATGAGGAAATCCTCAATTTCGTCAACGAGATGTCGCTGGCCCTGATTATCAAGGATGCCGAGGACGTACCGGCGTTGAAGCGGGTGTTCTTCACCCCACTGGATTGGCAATTGCTGCGCGACTGCCCGGTGCCGGTGCATCTGGTCACCGATGCGCGCCATCCGCAGCCGCGCAAGGTGCTGGCGATCGTCGATGTGTTGCGCAGCGAGGAGCAGGACCAAGTGTTCAATGACCAGATTGTCGAGGCCGCCGCCAAGCTGGCCGCTCAGTGCAATGCGCAGCTTGAGCTGTTGCATGTGTACGACTGGGCTGCGGTGTATGCCAAAGACATGGGTTACGGCGCGGTGCCCCTGGCGGCCGGGCTGTATGAGGCGCTCAACGAAGCGCAGCACGAGGCGTTCAGTGCGTTGGCCGAGCGCCAGGGGATTGCCCCCGAACAACGGCACTTTATCGAAGGGGTGCCGTTGATGAATATCTGCAACTTCGCCCAAGACCATCAGATCGACATCATCGTCATGGGCACCGTGCAGCACGCCGGGCTGAACAAGCTGTTGGGCACCACCGCCGAAAGCCTGTTGCACCATGCGCCTTGCAGTATGTGGGCGATCAAACCGTCACGCGGCTAAGCATTGAACCTGCCGGCCGCGTTGACCGCGGCCTGAAGAGGTGTGAAATGAGCCAATACCAACATCTACTGCTGATCGCCGACCGCACGCTGTATCACTCTCCGGCGCTGTTACGGGCGGTGGCGCTGGCCAAGGCGTGTGGCGCGACCCTGCATGTCAGAGCGTTTATCGAGCCTGCACCGATCATTCATTTGTGGGAGGAGCATGTCGACGAGTCGGCCTTTCAGGACTACCTGTACCGTTATCGCCATTGGTTGACCGAAGAACTTCAGCGTCATGGCGGGAACGGGCTGAAGGTCACGGTTGACCTGGTGTTCACCACCCACCCCCTGCTGGACATCCTGCGCGCCATCGCCGACCTGAACCCCGACCTGGTGATCAAGGACGTCAAGGCCGAGCCGATGCTCAAGCGTGTGTTCGTCACGCCGCTCGACTGCCAACTGTTGCGCGAGTGCACGACGCCGCTGCATCTGGTGAGCCAGGCCCGTTACGGCTTGCCCCATCGCGTGGTGGCCGCCGTCGATCCGTTCGATCCCGACACACAGATCAGCGGCCTCAACGATGCGATCATCCAGAGCGCCCTGGCCCTGGCGCTGCAATGCGATGCGCCGTTGCATCTGCTGCATGCCTACGACCTGTCCCCGGCGTTCAACGGTGAGGCGCCGCTGGTGATGGGCGGCTGGAACCTGGACTTCGCCGAAGAGTTGCGCCAGTCCTTGCACCAGACCTTCGTCACCCTGGCCGACCGTTATGGGGTACCGCCGGAGCGGCGGCACTTTGTCATGGGGCAGCCGGTGCCGGTGATCCAGGCGTTTGTCGATGAGTTCCAGGCCGATGTGGTGGTCATGGGCACGGCGCATCGGGTCGGGCTCGAACGGTTGATCGGCAGCAACACCGAACGGGCGCTGTATTCGGTGCCGGGCAGCCTGTTAGCGATCCGGCAGCCACCCACCAGCCTCAACGGCTAACTGGGTCCGGAGCGAGCATTTGTTGATAAAAATCAGGCTGGCCGCTGGCCAGCCTCAGATACTGGATACGAACTTTTTGACCGCTTACGGCCATGGGCCGAGGAGAACACCATGAAAAACTACCTGTCCGTTTCACTGCTGGCGCTTGCGTTGGCCACGTCTGCCGGGTGCAGCCATCAAGCCGCCAAGGAGTTCGACGCGCGCCTGGAGGCCGCAGAAAACACCGCCGCCACCGCGCGCCTGCGCGCCGATGAAGCCTACCTCAAGGCTGACCAGGCCGCAGCGCTGGCCGCCCAGGCCCAGCGCACGGCTGACGAAGCCAACGAGCGCGCGATTCGCATGCTGACCAAAGCCAGCCGGAAATAAGCAACGCTGGCGCTTGCGGCCGGTCAGGGTGTCAGCACGATCGCACCGTTGAATTGACCGGCTCGCAAGTACGCCAGCGCCTCGTTGGCGTCGCTCAGGGCAAAGCGGGTGATGTCGCAGTGCACCGGGGTGTGCTGCAAGGTGTCGAAAAACGCCGTACCGTCTTGCCGGGTCAGGTTGGCCACCGAACGAACGCTGCGCTCGCCCCACAGCAAGCGATAGGGGAAGGTCGGAATGTCACTCATGTGAATCCCGGCACAAATCACACAGCCGCCCTTGACGGTGGCCTCCAGCGCCAGCGGCACCAGCGCGCCGACGGGGGCAAAAATCAGGCTGGCATCCAGCAAGTGGGGTGGCGCTTGATCCGAGGGGCCGGCCCACACGGCGCCGAGTGAACGAGCATACGCCTGGCCTTCGTGGTCGTCCGGGCGAGTGAATGCATACACTTGCTGCCCTCGGCCCAGCGCCACCTGAATCGCCAGATGCGCCGCCGCGCCGAAGCCGAAAAGCCCCAGGTGGCGGGCCTGGGGCGCCATTTGCAGGGCACGGAACCCGATCAGGCCGGTACACAGTAACGGCGCGGCCTGCACGTCCGAGAGCCCGTCGGGAATCGGCAGGCAAAAGCGTGCATCCGCCAGGGTGTATTCGGCATAGCCGCCGTCCAGTTGACAGCCGGTGAACTGCGCCTGGTCGCAGAGGTTTTCGCGACCCGAGGTGCAGAACTGACACTCGCCGCAGGTCCATCCGAGCCACGGCACGCCCACGCGGCGGCCGATCCAGTGCGGCTCGACAGCGGCGCCCACGGCCGTCACTTCGCCGACGATCTCATGGCCGGGCACCCGTGGCAGCCGCGCTTGCGGCAACTCACCGTCCACCAGGTGCAGGTCGGTGCGGCATACGCCACAGGCCAGGACCTTGATCAGCAGTTGCTGGGCGCCAGGTATCGGGATGGGGCGCTGCTCAAGTTGCAGCGGCTGCCCGGGGGTATGCAGAACCATGGCACGCATGAAGACTCTCCAGATGATCGACGCGAATGCTAGCCCGGACGATCACACCCGGCGACCAGTCGCCTGAGACCGTCCAGGTCGTGGATTGTGACGTTGCGGCCGTCGATGTGCGCCACTCCGCGGTCACGCAGATGGGCGATGCCGCGACAGATGGTTTCCAGGCGCAAGCCCAGGTAGGAGCCGATTTCCTCGCGGCGCATTTTCAGCACAAAGTGCCTGGCCGAATACCCGCGGCTGCTGAAACGCTGCGACAGGTTCAGCAGAAACGCCACCAGGCGCTCATCCGAATTCATGTTGCCCATCAGCATCAGCAAGGTGTGGTCCCGCACGATTTCACGGCTCAGCAAGCGGCTGAAGTTGTGCTGCAGCGATGGCAGGTTGCGGGCCAGACTCTCCAGGTGGGCGAAGTGGATGGGGCACACCTCGCTGTCCTCCAGCGCAATCGCCGTACAGGCGTGCGCGTCGGCACTGATGGCATCCATGCTTTATCCATTAAGTCAACCCCTAGACACCGATGTGTGAGGGTATCACCAGGGAGAGGTAGAAATACCGGGTCTAACAGAAATGAATCGCATCCGCGGCGTGACCTAGGGCCAACGGGCTCATCGGCATTGGCTGCCCAGCTAACAGCAGATGTCGGCTCCTTAACAAGCCTCGACCAGAGCCGAACCTGCCACTACGTCATAGGTTTATGGCTGCAGGTAGTGAATCGTCCCAGCTTTTGAGACACACGATGCCACTTTTGGCTGGGAGTTCCAGGTAGTAGCAGGCCGGAATCGGCCAGATGCGGTCATTGCCCGGTGTCGATAGAATCCTTGGCTACATGACTCTGCTCTGACTTGGGCATCTGTATGCACTTCGATGAATTACTGGCACGGTCGGCCATGCTTGAGGACAGGCTTGTCGGCTTTTTCGCCCTGCCCTTGGTCAATGCCTCCAGTCGCCTGCAGGCAACCCAAGCTCTAGCTAGTCTAGGATTTGAGCACGCCCGGGGCCTGAAGCATCTGGTGGCAGCAGGGCTGTACACCTCTGCTGCAGCATTGCTGCGAGTACAGTACGAATCACTAGTTCGCGCACTGTGGGTGCTTTATGTAGCCAAGGATGGTCAGGCGGATTTAATGCTTGCTGAGCTCACACATGAGACGGCAAAGCAGGCAAGCAAAATCCCTATGCTCAGCCAAATGTTGGAAGAGATTGAGGTGAAAGCTCCGCACGCTCCGGTAGCACACCTAAAGGAGTTTAAGCATTACTCTTGGAGACCTTTGAGTTCCTACGTGCATGGAGGCATCCATGCAGTTAATCGTCACGGAAGGGGGTTTCCGCCAGAGCTGGTTTTAGCAGAGATCCAGCACTCGAATGGTCTGCTCGGAATCGCAGGCAATCTGCTTTTGATCCTTAGTGGTGTACCGCCGGAGACAGGGATGATGGCAGGCATCTACAAGGAGTTCCAAGACTGCTTCCCTGCTAATAACCCACCATACAAGCGTACGGCCGAACCGGCTCATTGACCGTTTGGAGTGGTCAGTTTTCGGCCAAGAGCAGACATTTCTGCGATGTTGAAGAGGCTCGCGCCCTGTTCAGTCTTAGGCCGTCAAGCCCCATGACATTTTTTATATTTCAGGCCAGAGCCACAGGGGCATCGATCATTTCTTCCTACCGCACCGAACATCTGCCCGATAGTAGGTTTCAACGCCTCATAGGCGAGTTGGGCAATGTAATTTGATTGATTTTCAACTTCCTGACGTTGCTCGCCAGTCAACCCGTCAAAATAAGGACCCAAACGTGTCATTTCAGCATCTGCGTCATCGTGCCGCCCGCATAGTGCCAGTATCACCGCATATTGGCTTCGTACCTGAACCAGCCTGTTCACCAGTCCAGCCGTATTTACAATCGGCAAAACGTGCTGCTCCATGACTTCTCTGGCGCCTTCATAGTCTTTCCTGGCGACAAATTCATCCGCCAAATCCTGGCCGACCCGCACCATAGACTCTGGCGCACCGGCCATGTTGTAGAACTTCATCGAATGAATACGGATGAATGGCGTTGGTTTTCCACGCGCTTGAAGGATTATTGCGTACAACTCTAGTGCGTCGGCGAGATGTTTGAGATGTTCATGAACATTTTCTGGGCGTTTTATAATTTTCCATAGCACATCCGCATTTTTACCCATCACATCTGCCGGACGAATACCGAACAGGTCGTAATATCCATCAGTGACCTTCCAGCACAGCGCTTCTGCCTCCTTATATCTCTTTAACTTCCATAGAGCTATGGCATGGTTATAGTCAAATATGCGTTCATGCTCAGCATCGGGCAACTTCGTGATGGCCTGCTCTACAAGCCGCTTAACCTCGTATGCGTTACCATTTTCTGCTGAGAATAATATCCGTTTCATTGCATATGCAATTTGTTCACGAAAATCAAACTTATACTCAATAAGAAGAGCTTCCATGGCCTCAAGTCGCTGGACGATTTTATCAGGACGGCCTTCTCGAAGCTCAGAGAAAACTAGTCCATCCAACGCCCAGAATTTATGAACAGGTTCCAGTGTATCTGAATTCGTTGCTCGTTCTAGACTTGCCAGTATGTCGACGTTAATACCCATCTCATAAAATAGCTCCTCGCCTGAAAGTGCGATGAGTGTCATGACATCGTTGAGTTTGATATAAACCTGGGTCAACAACGCGAATCTTGATGTGTCGCGAGTTTTGTGAAGGCTCACGACCAGCAGCTCTTTCAATGCCATAAGTGCGTTATTTGCCACCGCCGGATCCATAAGCTCCAAGTGCTGCAGCCCCAGTGCTCTGACGGCGTCATGTACCTTCAGCATCTGGTTCCCAAAAATCTCAACGGTGCCGGTGGCCCGCATTTTCTTAAGAATTGAGGCAGCGCCACCTGTGGATACATTTAGTGACTTGACCAGAAGCTCACAAACTTCTTCGCGACTCAACCCCACATCAGTCAGGCTGAACAATGCCAGCGAATCCTGAGTTAACTTATCAAACCCCTGATAAATACGGGTAAGGATGACTTCCTGCGCAGTCTCGACACTGTTTTCCTGCTGCTGAAGTTCAGCGCACAGCACATCGACATTGCCTCCGTATTCTGTGACCGCTATTTTTGCAGCGCTCTGAACATACAGCGGCAGTCCACCGGTATAAGTCCGCAGTTGCTCGTAGCCTTGAGCGGTGGCATAGCCACCGAGATCGTCTACTGCTGCGGCCACCGTATCAATATCCCACCCCAAAAGTGCCTCACGCTGCAGTCCAGTAACAGCTTCCAGCTCGCGGACGTTGTCATGGGGCTGGCACAGCAGGACGAAACGAATGCATTTGGTTGCATTCAGTGTATCGCGCAGATTTTCTACAGGAACACGATGCGCATTATCTAAAATCAGCAGCAGGGTGGCTCCTTGCTGATCCAGAAATGTGTCGAATGTTCTGAGTGCCTCGTAACCACTGGCGCCCGGCAGCAGGATTTTTCGCAGACCATCCCGATCCGGCGTTGCAAATTTCGCTGCCAACTCACGAACCAGTGTGCTCGCCAGAGCAGGGCCCGGAAGGTCGCCGGTGTCATAGTAGGCACACAGCTGAGAGCAGTGTAGAGCTGCCTGCGCTGCCCACGCTGTCTTGCCTGCACCGGATAATCCGCAAATGATACGTACACGCTCGTCGGATGCGAGAGATGGCTCCAGTTTTTGTGGCCTGTAAAACGCTGGAGGTGCGGGGAAATCCTGTAGTTGAACGATGAGTTGCTCAAATAGCGCAGGTAGGTCTTTGGCGTGAAACGCATGCTGTTTGTTCGGGGCACTACCCGTGGCTGCAAGCTGCGCCAGTCCGGCTAGCTTCCATATCAGGGAATCCGGGGACAACAATGAAAAATTCAGCTTCTCCGCTTGGGCGATACACCATGCCGCTGCATCAGTTAGCGACTCCCAGGCGGGCGGAAGTGCCGGGTGGCGTTCAGAAGTAGATTGGGGCCAAACGAAAAGAACATCAGGGGGGAGTTTTTTATCGTTGATAGTCTGCTGGAACTGAACGCTCGGTGCTTGGTTCGCGACGATAACAAAGGCAGCCTCGCCTTTGCGCATCCCCTCAGCATGCTCATTTCGCAGGTTTTCAAAACGCTCTAGGGCGCTTGAAATATCGCTGGGAATGATTGGTTTTGAACGGGTCTTAACCTGCACATAGATTCGTCCCTGATCGGTAACAAGCTCAATATCCTCATCAAGCTCAACCATCACCACATCGACGGCGGCCGCCTGCGCTAATAGCAAGCAACCAACGGTATACAGGTGCTGATATAAGAATCCTCTGTGTACCGCTTCGATGCGTATCAGTTGAGTAACATCTAGCACATCTGGAGTGCTTTTTTCATCGCCTCCCTGCATTTTTTTGATCTCTCGTAATTGCTAAATAGAATAAATTCGAATTAACACTACAACTCATGGAGTCGCCAGCGTACCCGAGCCCCTAGCTTCCGACCAGTCACGGTCTGCCCAGCCACGGCTCAATGATCGCGGTAATTCGCGGGTACTGACTGTCCGAGTTGCAGCTCGCAGATGTCTGCTCCTGGCCGACAGCGGCTATCACCAGAGTCCACTATCGGCCATTTTGCGCACGCAGCGCTCTTACTTACATGCCATCAGTTCGCTTTTTATCCTTCAAGTAATCTGCGTACATGTCAGCAAGCTCAGCCTCTCGGTCGCGATCCTGATCTGTCTCAATCTTGGTTACTGCTACCCAGCCCTCTTCGAATAGCCACTCACCAGGGCGCCGCACCAACGTAACTTCAACGTCCAGATAAAATTCACAACCAGCGTATGGACGATCTTGATCCTGCTCACCCGAGTAAGTAAACGAAACCTCCAGTACCAGTAGGCCTTTGGTTTCATCATACGACGAAGATGTCACCTCAAAATCTTCACACGAATAGTCGTAGGCATTGGTGTCTGCCGCTTCGCCCGATAGCAGGTTATCAATCTCCTCGCAAAATCGCTCGTACACTGGGCTCCCGTAAATAGCATCGGCAGGATCCGACGAACCTAGGGATGGTCTGAAGTAGTTGTGTATTTCTGGCTGACTTCAGCCCCTGCCGATTTTAAAAGCGGCAAATCGATCAAAAACGCTCAGATCACCCGCTTATTTCTGTGTTTTTAGCCGCCGCGAGCACCTCGCGGCAGCCATTTTCCACATTACAGGCGCACCTCTCCTGCATTCGCCAGTAAATGTCGGCGCGCCATCCACAGGTTCGACAGCGCGAACAGCGTCATCAGTTGCGCCGTGTTCTTCGCCAGACCACGGAAGCGCACCTTCACATAACCGAACTGGCGCTTGATCACCCGGAACGGATGCTCGACCTTGGCTCGTACCTGAGCCTTGGCCTTCTCAATCTTGCGCTTGGCTTTGTACAAAGCACTGCGCTTATCAAGCTTCTTGTAAGTACTACGGCGGGCGGCGATCTGCCAGATGACCCCCGGCCTTCATGTTCAGGGCGTTTCTCGACGCCGGTGTAACCCGCGTCGGCACCGACCATGTTCTCATCGCCGTGCAGCAGCTTATCGACCTGGGTGACATCGGCCACGTTGGCCGCCGTGCCCACCACGCTGTGCACCAAGCCCGACTCATCATCGACACCGATGTGCGCCTTCATGCCGAAGTGGTGAGTCGGCCGCGGGAACTGCCCCCGCAGCCGCTCGCAGAACCGTACGTGACACTCTCGCGTCATACGGCTCCCGTTATCCAACCTTGCTGCCCGGTCACTCGCCAGTGATGAAACAGCCGGGGTACCACAGTCCGCATCTTGTCCAGCCATTGGCTAATGCGCCGCTTGCGCCTATGAAGAGCCTTGTATTTTCGTCGGGCCCAGCGTTCAAGCGCGCGGTCAATGTGCTGGAAGATGCCAAGCATGGCTGTCCGATAGAACGAGCCATAGTATTGCGACCACCCCTGTATCACTGGATTGTAGAGCCGAGCCACGTCGACCAGCGTCACGTGGGTTTGGCGATTGAGTCGCCACCTGCGTACCGCTTGCCGCATCCGCTTTAAGGCATCCGCACTCGCTCCCGGAAGGAAGCTCGTGAAGAGCTGGTCTTGTTTGCTGAGCGCCTTCCTCGGCCTAAAGGTGAAGCCGAGGAAGGTAAAGCTCACATGCGGATAACCTGCGCGACGGTTACTGTCCTTGCAGTACACGACCTTCGATTTCTCGGGGTGCATCGTCAAGCCACAGGCAGCCAGCCGTGAAGCAATGGAGCGCATCACGTACTCCGCTTGCTTTCGACTGCGGCAGTGCACCACCGCATCATCGGCGTAGCGGGCAAACGGGCAGTTGGGGCTGGTACGTTGCATCCAGGTGTCGAAGGCATAGTGCATGAACAGATTCATCAGGAGGGGACTGATCACTCCACCTTGCGGGGTGCCGCGTTCGCGTCGGACGCGCATACCGTGATCCGTTTCGAACGGCGCAACCAGCCACCGCTCGATGTACAGAAGTATCCAGTCCTCCTTGATGTGCAGGCGCACCGCCTTCATCAGCAACCCATGATTGATCTGATCGAAGGCTGCCTTGATATCAAACTCCACCACCCAGTCGTATCGCCAGCAGCGCTCACGCGTGATCGCCACCGCCTGCTTCGCTGATCGTCCCGGCCGGTACCCATAGGAGTCCGAGTGGAAGATCGAGTCCAGCTCCGGCTCGATGAGAAGCTTGACCACGGTTTGCGCGACACGATCACCAACCGTGGGCACTCCCAGCTTGCGCGTGCCTCCCGATGCCTTGGGAATTTCTACTTGCTTGACCGGAGGCGGGAAGTACGACCCCGACGACATCCGATTCCACAGCTTGTAGAGATTCTTAGACAGATCCCGCTCGAAATCGGCGATGGTTTCATCGTCGATGCCGGCAGCACCGCGGTTGGCCCTGACCTGCTGGTAGGCGTCCCATACCGTGCGTTTCGCTATGTCATAAGGTTTCGCCGAGCTCACGCCACTCATCCCCGGAGGTTGGCAACGCTCGTCGGCCGGATAACGCCGCCCCTTCGCTCCACCTCCATTACAGAGGCTTCATCGCTACTACGGGAGGCTCCGCCCCTCGTTCCAGCATCGGTATTCTTCCTCATGGTGTTGGCCATTTGTCATTTTCCTTCGCATCTGGAACAAGGTTCTCACGTTCCGTACCAAAGCCTGTATGAAGATCATGCCGCCTATACACCGGCTGCCATCGGGTCCGTAAGCAGGTAACGCCCCGACTTGTCCTGAAGCCAGTACTCCACCTCAGTTTCGGCAGCACCTTGGGCATAACGATGCGTCATCGGACGGTTTGCTTTCGCTCATCTTCTCCATACTCACCTGCCATCCTCAGGGATGACTTTTCCTCGGTCGCTCACCACCACACCTTTTGGATGCAGCAGCACCGGGTGGTTTGAAGTCCGCTCCTGCAAGCCGACTTCGGAAGGCCTACTTCCATCTTCGGCACAGCAGCACAGGTCATCTGACCTGTGTTCGTGACACACAGTACTGGTTACCCTTCTTGGTCTGATGCATTTCCGGGTCGCGCTTACCGTCCTTGTTCTTGGTCGAACTCGGCGCATTGATCAGCGTGGCATCGACGATCGTGCCTTGGCGCAGCGACAGCCCTCGGTCGCCCAGATAGCCATTGATGACAGCCAAGATGCCGGCGGCTAGTTCGTGCTTCTCCAGCAAACGACGGAAGTTGAGGATGGTGGTTTCATCGGGGATACGCTCCAAGCTCAGCCCCGCGAACTGGCGCAGGATGGTGGTCTCGTACAGCGCCTCTTCCATCGCTGGATCGCTGTAACCGAACCAGTTTTGCATCAGGTGCACGCGCAGCATCGCCATCAGCGGATAGGCCGGACGACCGCCTTCACCCTTGGGATAATGCGGCTCGATCAAGGCAATCAAACCCTTCCACGGCACCACCCGATCCATCTCGATCAGGAACAACTCTTTGCGGGTTTGTTTGCGCTTACCGGCGTACTCGGCGTCGGCGAAGGTCATCTGCTTCATCGGGAAACTCGGTGGGTGGAATCCGGGTATTTTGCCAAAATCTGGAAGTCTTCTTCAGAGTTTCCCTAGCATTAAGCTGGGCGCGACAACAGACGTCTAGTTGGGCGGCACCTGAAGGTTTCGACCAGCCACATAACGGCCTAGGTCAATCGACGGGCAAGAATAGAATGTCTCCTATAGTCCGCTAGTGTGCGCTCTCTTGCTTGGATGGCATTACGTTCTGGCCCAACGTTACTGTAGCGAATCCGCAGCAGTATCAATCAAAGCCTCCTGTATCCCGCGTGAAGAAAGACGCTACGTTGCGCCCGTTCTTCCACGGCTTCGCTTGCCGCCCCGCTACGGCAGATTCGAAGTATTCATCGAAATGTCATCCTTTAGAAGCAGTGCGTTAACAAGGAATTTCTACCCTTTGCATCGCGAACCGCAATTGTGCGGCCAGCAATATTGCGAAAGGTGATCAAATGACGCCCCATCCGATACAGGACGCCGTGCTGCGGGTCGACCGGTTGAGCGTCGTCTATCCAGGCGGCGTGACAGCCCTACGCGATACCTCGATTGCATTTCGGCGTGGTGAGTTCACCGTGCTGCTTGGTCTCTCGGGCGCAGGCAAGTCGACCTTGCTCCGTAGTCTCAATCGACTCGTCACGCCCACTGGCGGCAGTGTCACCAGCGAACTCGGTGAACTCGGCAGCGGCTCGGCCTTGCGTCAGCATCGTCGGCGTACCGCCATGATCTTTCAGCACCACCAGCTAATCGAACGTCAAAGCGCACTGGCTAATGTGCTTACCGGTCGGCTGGCCTTTCACAACACGCTCCGCTCGCTGTTTCCTCTGCCGCGTGCCGATCAGGAGATTGCGCTCAGTTGCCTCGCTCGGGTCGGTCTGGCAGACAAGGCGCTAAGCCGGGTGGACAAACTGTCCGGTGGCCAGCAGCAGCGGGTAGGCATCGCGCGTGCGCTAGCGCAACAGCCGGCGATCATTCTGGCCGATGAGCCGGTAGCCAGTCTCGACCCGGCCACTTCGGTCCGTGTTCTCGGATTGCTGCGCGACATCTGCAAGGAAGACGGCATCACCGCCATCGTTTCGCTGCATCAACTCGAATATGCCCGCCGCTTCGCCGATCGCGTCGTCGGGCTGGCCGATTCTCAGATCGTTTTCGATGCCGCGCCCTCGGAACTCACCGATGCGCAGCTTGAGCGCATCTATGCAGGCCGCTCTACGACTCAGCCAGCGAATGCTCCGGCTGAACCACCTGTCATGCTCGAACCTTCACTGGAGATGTCCCGATGAAACGCTTATCCGCGCTCTTATTGACTTGCTTGCTGTCCGCTGTTTCAAGTTTGTCCGCCCTAGCGGCCGATGCCGATCCGGATGTGCTAAAGGTTGCCCTGCTGCCGGACGAAAACGCCTCCGAGCTGATCAAGCGTAACCAGCCGCTGAAGGATTATCTGGAAGAGCATCTGGACAAGAAGGTGCAGCTGATCGTAACCACCGACTATTCCTCGATGATTGAGGCGATGCGCTTTGGCCGTATCGACCTGGCGTATTTCGGTCCGCTGTCCTACGTCATGGCCAAAAGCAAAAGCGACATCGAGCCCTTCGCTGCCATGGTCATCGACGGCAAGCCGACCTATCGCTCGGTGATTATCGCCAATGTGGCGTCAGGCGTGAATGAGTATGCCGACCTTAAGGGCAAGAAGATGGCCTATGGTGACCGGGCATCGACGTCCAGCCATTTGATTCCCAAAACCGTGCTTCTTGAGACGGCCGATTTGACGGGTGGGCAGGACTACGAACAACATTTTGTGGGCACGCATGACGCCGTTGCCGTCAACGTGGCGAACGGCAACGCCGATGCGGGTGGGCTGTCGGAGGTAATTTTCAATCACGTAGCCGAACGTGGCCTAATCGATCCGAGCAAGGTGAAAGTACTTGGTTACAGCGGCGAATACCCCCAGTACCCCTGGGCGATGCGCTCGAACCTGAGCCCCGAGCTGAAAACCAAGGTGCGGGATGTATTCGTCGGTATCGACGATCCCGAAGTGCTGCGCAACTTCAAGGCCGAGGCCTTCGCGCCAATCACCGACGCCGACTACGATGTGATCCGCAACATGGGATCGCTGCTCGGCCTCGACTTCGCCACGATGTGAGCACCGATATGTCTACTCATTACGACGTGCAGGCGCTGCCTGCAGAGCAACGCGAGCACATCCTTCGAGGCTTCGGCCTCGGTTGGTGGCGCCAGCTGGGGCAGGTGGCGATTGTATTCGGAGTGGTGCTGTTGGCCTGCTGGTACGTGGGGCTGCTCGATGCCACCACGCTGCTGAACGGGCTGCCCTCCATCGCGACCCTGGCAGGCGAGGCCATGCCGCCAGACTTTTCGGGCTATCGAAGCTGGATTCGCCCCTTGATCGACACCTTGGCGATGAGCATCGCCGGTACGGCCATCGCAGTGGTGTTCTCGCTGGTGGTGGCCTTCGTTGCAGCGCGCAATACGGCGCCGCACCCCCTTGTGTTCGGTGTTGCCCGGGTGCTGCTCAATGCCCTGCGGTCGGTGCCGGAGCTGATCATGGGCATCATCTTCGTTGCAGCCGTAGGGTTCGGCGCCTTGCCGGGCGTGCTTGCCCTGGGTCTGCATTCGGTCGGCATGGTCGGCAAGTTCTTCGCCGAGGCCATCGAGCACGTCGACGAAGCGCCGGTGGAAGCCGCTCGGGCGGCGGGGGCTACGCCGATGCAAGTGCTGCTGCACGCGGTTTTGCCACAGGTGACGCCGCAGTTCGCCGACGTGGCGATCTACCGCTGGGAATACAACTTTCGCGCCTCCACCGTGATGGGCATGGTTGGCGCCGGCGGTATCGGCTTCGAACTCATGGGCTCGCTGCGCATCATGCAGTACCAGGAGGTTGCAGCAATCCTGCTGGTCATCCTGGCCATGGTCACGCTAGTAGACGCCTTCAGTGGCGTGCTGCGCAAACGTTTCAAATAGGACAAACCATGCTGCCGAAACTCGTTATAACTCACCGAGTACACGATGAGATCCTGCAACTGCTGGCGCCACATTGCGAGCTGATGACCAACCAGACCGACAGCACGCTGACGCGCGAGGAAATTCTGCGCCGCTGCCGCGATGCTCAGGCGATGATGGCGTTCATGCCCGATCGGGTCGATGCAGACTTTCTTCAAGCCTGCCCTGAGCTGCGTGTAGTCGGCTGCGCGCTCAAGGGCTTCGACAATTTCGATGTGGACGCCTGTACTGCCCGCGGGGTCTGGCTGACCTTCGTGCCTGATCTGTTGACGGTCCCGACTGCCGAGCTGGCGATCGGACTGGCGGTGGGGCTGGGGCGGCATCTGCGGGCAGCAGATGCGTTCGTCCGCTCTGGCGAGTTCCAGGGCTGGCAACCACAGTTCTACGGCACGGGGCTGGATAACGCTACGGTCGGCATCCTTGGCATGGGCGCCATCGGACTGGCCATGGCTGATCGCTTGCAGGGATGGGGCGCGACCCTGCAGTACCACGAGGCGAAGGCTCTGGATACACAAACCGAGCAACGGCTCGGCCTGCGCCAGGTGGCGTGCAGCGAACTCTTCGCCAGCTCGGACTTCATCCTGCTGGCGCTTCCCTTGAATGCCGATACCCAGCATCTGGTCAACGCCGAGCTGCTTGCCCTCGTACGGCC
This sequence comes from Pseudomonas sp. MPB23, assembly GCF_046605395.1. NCBI lineage: Bacteria > Pseudomonadati > Pseudomonadota > Gammaproteobacteria > Pseudomonadales > Pseudomonadaceae > Pseudomonas > Pseudomonas sp. MPB23. The sequence goes on from NZ_CP176771.1 coordinate 4,098,766, forward strand.
GGGCGCTCTGCTTGTAAACCCCTGTCGTGGTTCGGTAGTGGATGAAGCCGCCGTGCTCGCGGCGCTTGAGCGAGGCCAGCTCGGCGGGTATGCGGCGGATGTATTCGAAATGGAAGACTGGGCTCGCGCGGACCGGCCGCGGCTGATCGATCCTGCGCTGCTCGCGCATCCGAATACGCTGTTCACTCCGCACATAGGGTCGGCAGTGCGCGCGGTGCGCCTGGAGATTGAACGTTGTGCAGCGCAGAACATCATCCAGGTATTGGCAGGTGCGCGCCCAATCAACGCTGCGAACCGTCTGCCCAAGGCCGAGCCTGCCGCATGTTGAATCCGGTCTGGCTGAAGAGCCTGGTAGCGATCGTTCAAACAGGCAGTTTTCAGAGCGCGGCGAGGGCGTTGGGGCTGGCCCAGCCGACGGTGTCGCAGCACTTGCAGAAGCTTGAAGAGCAGGTCGGCGTAACGCTGGTGCAGCGCAGTCGTAGCGGCTGCCAGCCTACCACACGGGCGCTGGCCTTCATGCCGCATGCGACCGCCTTGCTCGACATGCACGCCCGGGCGCTAGAAGCCCTGCATGGCAATCGTGAGCGCGTCGGGGCCAGCTCCAACATCGGCACCTACCTTCTCCAGCCATTCGTGCGCAACTATCTGACGACCGCAAATGAGAGGGGCGAGGTGGATCTGCGCATCGCCGCCAACCCGGATGTGGCCGACCAGCTACTGGCGGGCCAGCTCGACGCCGCGATCATGGAATGGTGGCTACCTCACCCCGACTTCGAACACCGCCTCTGGCGGGTCGAGCCGCTGGTGCTTATCGTCAGCCCCGACCATGCGCTGGCTGAAGCAGGGTGCATAGAACGTGATCGTCTGGTGGACCTGCCGATGCTGGGAGGTGAACCGGGTAGCGGTACCGGACGGCTTCTGACCGAATACTTTGGCGAACTGGGCGTGCCTCGCAGCGGTATGCAGCTAGGCAGCACCGAGGCAGTCAAACAAGCAGTGAGGGCGGGACTCGGCGTGTCGTTGGTGATGGCTTCCGCAGTACAAGACGAAGTTCGCAGTGGCGCGCTGGTAGCTCTTCCCATCCCGGGGCTTGAAAAGCGTCTCCAACTGATCTGGCGCAAACCTCCCGGAAATCTGCACCCGCCGGGATTTGTGCGGCACTTATTGGAGGAGGCAGATCTAGCTGGATAAGGTGATGGATGGTTGCGATCCAGCGCTTGGCTTGTCAGCCTAGGGAAACTCTGAAAAAGACTTTCTGATTTGGCAAAATACCGCGACCCCACCCACCGAGTTTCCCGATGAAGCAGATGACCTTCGCCGACGCCGAGTACGCTGGCAAGCGCAAGCAAACCCGCAAGGAGTTGTTCCTGATCGAGATGGATCGGGTGGTGCCGTGGAAGGGCTTGATTGCTTTGATCGAGCCACATTATCCGAAGGGTGAAGGTGGCCGTCCGGCCTACCCGTTGATGGCGATGCTGCGTGTGCATCTGCTGCAGAACTGGTTCGGCTACAGCGATCCAGCGATGGAGGAAGCGCTGTACGAAACCACGATCCTGCGCCAGTTTGCCGGGCTGAACCTGGAGCGCATCCCCGACGAAACCACCATTCTCAACTTCCGCCGCTTGCTGGAGAAACACGAGCTGGCGGCCGGCATCCTCGCTGTCATCAATGGCTATCTGGGCGACCGCGGCCTGTCGCTGCGCCAGGGCACCATCGTCGATGCAACGCTGATCAATGCGCCCAGTTCGACCAAGAACAAGGACGGCAAGCGCGACCCGGAAATGCACCAGACCAAGAAGGGAAACCAGTATTATTTTGGCATGAAGGCCCACATCGGCGCCGATGACGAATCGGGTCTGGTGCACAGCGTAGTGGGCACGGCGGCCAATGTGGCGGATGTCACCCAGGTGGACAAATTGCTGCATGGCGACGAAAACGTGGTCTGCGCCGATGCAGGCTACACCGGTGTCGAAAAGCGGCCCGAGCATGAAGGACGTGAAGTTATCTGGCAGGTGGCGGCACGCCGCAGCACCTACAAAAAACTCGATAAGCGCAGCGTGCTGTACAAAGCCAAGCGCAAGATTGAAAAGGCCAAGGCTCAGGTGCGCGCCAAGGTCGAGCATCCGTTCCGGGTAATCAAGCGCCAGTTCGGTTACACCAAGGTGCGCTTTCGCGGCTTGGCCAAAAACACGGCGCAACTGGTGACACTGTTCGCTCTGTCGAACCTGTGGATGGCGCGCCGACATTTACTGACGAATGCAGGAGAGGTGCGCCTGTAATGCGGGAAATGGCCACCGGAGTGGGGTCCGGGTGGCGAAAACGTAAGAAATACTCGTCGAATTGATTGTTTTTTGATCATTTGGCGAGTTTAAAAGTTGCGCTAGGTGGTATGCCGGGGAAATACATGGCTACTTCAGACCATCCCTAACACCTTCGTCCTGAAAGTCTTCACCAATGGTTGTTGGAGTAGTTCCCTTAGAAATCACTTCGGTCAAGTGTTTGATGCGCCTAACAACCCAATGCGCCGGCACCTCACCCAGCCACTCCACGCCGGAGTCTTTCATCGGCGCCGTCGGGTCGAGGCCTTTGGTGACGGCGTGGGAGATCACGGCCTGGCGCTTTTCCTTGAGCAGTTCGATCAGGCGCTGCTGCTCTTCGATCAGCGCGTCGATGCGGGCGGTTTCGTGGTCGAGGAAACGGGCGATTTGGGTTTGTTCTACCAAAGTCGGAACATGGAGACGCTCAGAAAGGCTCTCCTTTTTTATATGCCTCATGGTGCTGCCATGAGCATCAAAGTCTGCCAATTTTGGAGCAACAAGCTTTATCAAATAGAAAAGAAATTTTTGATCAGCTTCGACTGTAGGCGAGACTTTAAATATGTGTTGATTCAACCAGGCGGCGCCACCCGTCCAAATGAACGAGTCGATTGTTGCAGACCATGAAAAAAGCAAATCTCCATCGCCAACCTTGACACGAAAATCAAGCTCGCCGGAGTAATAATTTGGTGCTGTATCACCTGTTAGCTGAGAGATGCGGATAATCGGTAGCCCTTCTTCACCCCAGTCCTCAGGCTTGAATGGATAGCCATTTTGATAATCGGCAAGAAACTTTAATGCGGATCGTGGCCATTCAGCAGGCACAGCCCCTTGCCACTCCACCCCGGAATCCTTGTAAACCGGATAACTCGGAAACGTCATGCCGACAGCCCCTCGATCATCTGCTTGATGCGGTCGGTGCAGGCTTTCAGGTCGCGGTCGATCTCTGCCAGCGGACGCGGTGGCTGGAACACATAGAAGTGGCGGTTGAAGGGAATCTCAAAACCGACCACGCCGACTTCGCCGTCCTGTTCATCACGCTTGCTCTCGTCGATCCAGGCATCCGGCACATGGGGTTTTACTTCGCGCTCGAAGTAGTCGTACACCGACTCGCCCAGCGGCACGTTTTCGTTGTCGCGCAGGCCGGCATCGGCTTCCGGCTGGCCTCTGACCAGGCAGATATCCGCCTCGGGGTCGCGCTCGCTTAAGCCGTTGAGGATGGCCTTCAGTTCGGGCGTGCTGGGCGATACATCGTGAGCGCTGAGCGCCTTTTTCAGCAGCTTGCTGAACTGCTCGCGGTTGCGGTGCAGCTGGCTTTCGTCCATCGCCTGCAGGGCTTCGATCAGGCGCTGGCGTGCCGGGGCGTCCATCTTCTCGATGGCTTTTTCTTCCTGCACTTTTTCGATGCGCTCGGCGCTGGTCTGGAAGTTCAGGCGCAGCGGGCGCTCGACAGTGATGCGCCGGTAGCCAAAGGCTTCGACGGGGAAGATCTTGCTCTGCGCGGTTTGCTCGAAGCGGCCATACAGGCGCACCAGCTCGTCGATCTGCTCCTCGGTGAGGTACTGGCGCTTGCTGCCGAGGGACTTGCGCATCTTGGCAAAGTGCTGGCTGCCATCAATCAACTGCACCTTGCCCTGGCGCACAGCGGCCTTGTGGTTGCTCAGCACCCACACATAGGTGGCGATGCCGGTGTTGTAGAACATGTCGGTGGGCAGGGCGATGATGGCTTCGACCAGATCGTTCTGCAGCAGGTAGCGGCGAATCTCCGACTCGCCCGAACCGGCGCCGCCGGTAAACAGTGGCGAGCCGTTGAGGATGATGCCGATGCGCGAGCCGCCTTCACGCGGGTCACGCATCTTGCTGACCAGGTGCAGAAGGAACAGCAGCGAGCCATCGGACACGCGCGGCAGGCCCGGGCCGAAGCGGCCGTTGAAGCCCTTTTCGCTGTGCTCGTCGGTGATCTGCTTCTGGACTTTCTTCCACTCCACGCCAAACGGCGGGTTGCTGAGCATGAAGTCGAAGCGGCTGTCGGCCAGCTGGTCGTCAGACAGGGTGTTGCCCAGCTTGATGCTGGTGACGTCCTGACCCTTGATCAGCATGTCCGCCTTGCAGATGGCATAGGACTCGGGGTTGAGCTCCTGGCCGTGCAGCGACACGGTGACTTGCTGGCTGATGGACTGGATGTACTCGTCGCCCTCGGAGAGGAAGCCGCCGGTGCCGGCAGTCGGGTCGTAGATGGTGACGATGCTGTTGGGCTTGAGCTTGTCGTCCTGCCCGGTGATCACCAGGGAGGTGGTCAGGTGCACGATATCGCGCGGGGTGAAGTGCTCCCCGGCGGTTTCGTTGGAGCTTTCCGCGAACTTGCGGATCAGCTCTTCGAAGATGATGCCCATGCCGAAGTTGCTGATGCGCTCCGGGCTCAGGTCAGTCGCGGCAAAGCGCTGCACCACCTGGTACAGCAGGTTGGCCGCAGAGAGCTGCTGCACGAAGTCTTCAAAGTGGAAGTGCTCGAAGATCTCGCGGGCGTCCTTGCTGAAGGACTGCACGTAGCTCATCAAGTCGGCGGCGGTCTGGGTGTCGGACAGGGTACCGAGGGTCAGCTTGGAGGCATTGAAGAACTGCTGGCCGGCGGCGCGTAGCAACAGACGCTCACGCACCAGATCAGGCCGGCCTTCCTGCGCATAGGACTCACGGATCACCGCTTCCTTGGTCGGCTCCAGCACACACTCCATCCGCCGCAGCAGGGTGAACGGCAGGATGATGCGACCGTACTGGGACTGCTTGAAATCACCGCGCAGCAGGTCGGCAATCGACCAGAGGAAAGCGGCCGTCTGGGAATGGTTTTCCGTGTTCACGCAACTGCTCCTTGAAAGGCGTGCAAAGCGCCGAGTGTAACTGAAGAGGGGCAGGCGAAATCACTTCGAACCCAAAGCCGTTGGCGTTTAAAGCGCTGATGCGTCCAGACCTATCTACAGAGGCAAGTCAGCCGGCGGCACCTTCCCGATTTGTCCTGACCGTATGCACTCCCATACCGTTCTCGAAGCCTGTTGCCACTTTGGCTGGCAGCGATTGATTCGGCAGTTACCGTCGCACCTCGCTGAGGTTGAAGCTTGTTTCTTCGAGACAGATCATCTAGTCGCATAACAAGGCAAGCGGCTGAGGGAGACCCAACGCCAGTGCAGGGAAACCGACAATTGTAAAATCGCGTGGTCATCGCAACGCGCCTGCAGTAGCTACTACAAAGCGGTAAGCTCGTTCTCGGTAAACCATTCGGACTGTTTGATTGCGTCGAGCGCTGTAGCGGGGTTCTTCGCCCAAAGAACCAGAGCGAGGCTTTCCTCGGCTCGACTGCAGGTGACATAAAGTAGCCTTAGGGTCCGATCAATAGTGGTCTCTTTTCCCCCTTCAACGTTCTCAAGATCAGTCGGGCTCAATTCCTCAGCGCCGAAGAGCTTGTCGTAGGAGAACCACGTGCCGCCAGCTTCCTCATCATCCATGATGACCATGACATGCTTGAACTCAGAGCCTTTAACGACTTGATGCGTCGCGAGTTCGGTTTCACCCCCAAGATAGGCGTGATAACGAGCAATTTCTTGCCAGGGCGTGCCGAAGAGGGCGTGCCAGCCACGCTTACGTCGGTCCTCCTTCGCTTCCTTGCTCCTTGTCTTTGGCTCTGGAGGAGGAGGCGACGAATCACCGTAGGCCTCAACTAGGCGACTATCCACTTCGAAGAGGCTGGCTTCGATGATCGGTTCCAAGACTTCTCGCACGGTTATTCCGGGCTTGGTGGCGGCGGATGCGAACCTCATAACTGCAGCGTGAGCTTTGTCCAGCGCGGCCTGACGCTCGGCGCGAGATTCCGGGACCTTTGCAAGTGCGCCGTGCCTACGCAACACATCCATGACGGCGAACTCGTTCACTGAACCATCAGGCTGCAGACATTCTGCAAGTTCAACCATTGGGCCGAGGAGCGGCCTCACCATAGTGGGCCCCGTCCGCTCGCCATTGCTCTTAGGCACTGCGGCATCCTTGTCCAGCAGCTCCATCGCGCGGTATGCCTCGTAAAAATTGCCTCGTTTGGCGGCAAGTTTGTGTTCAAGGGCGAGGGTTTTGTAGCCACTCCCACGCTCTTGCCAGGCGGATAAGGCAGTTTCGGCCGACATGGCCAACGCGCATTCCGTTTCCCTCCGGATCTTTTCGGCGGAATCGGTCTTAGCATCGCCGACAAAGATTCGAACGGTTCCACCGTTTTTCTCTGTCCTAGGGTGCTGGGGGACACCAGTCTTGGGCTGAGTACGGCCCTCGATGTCCGAGTCCCAAATCTTGTTAATGAGTTCAACAATGCGCTTTTGGCTACGATGATTCATCTGCAATGCAGGGCGCGCCCAATCTTCCGGCACGTGTGACGGTAAGTCGTGGTGACCGTCAGGGTAGATTCGCTGCCGATGATCCCCGAGGAGCCCCAATGTGATGCGATCCGGACGGTTTTTGGAGAGTTCAAATAGTGCATCAAGTACTCCCTTCATCGTGTCCTGGGATTCATCAATAAGGATGAGGGGGTGACGGTCTTCTAGGATGCGCTGCAGCGTTGGGCGTTTAACAATTAGCCATGCGGTCACGTCCAGGACGTTGGTGTGCGATAGCGCCCCCGGACCGAATGTGTTTCTGTCCGGGCTATACCTAAATTCATCAGTCTTTCGTAATTCCTCCGCCTCTGCCTCGATCTCCGCATACTTCCGCCGGTCGGTGTCGGACTCGCCCCTTTTCTTACCCATCGCATGGGCCTTGGCAGCCACAAGATCTTCGGCATTGAACGCAAGCAAGGCTTCCCGGATGTCATCATCAAAGCCCTGGATGAGTTCCCAGCAAAAGGAATGGATGGTCGATACTTCGGTCAGGTAATTTTCGCCGAGACGACCGTTGACGACGGCGGTCGCGTTTTTGGTGTAGGTGATAACACGCACCGACTGTCCACGAGACCTAAGTCGTTCGGCATAGTGAGCCCCCGCTTCATGCTTTATCACTCCAGTAACTCGACGCAAAACCTCAATTAGCGTGCGAGTCTTTCCGGACCCTGCGCCAGCGAAGAGAAAGAAACTCCGAGGCGGGGTTGTCGTGATGTAGCCGCAGATATCTTCGACGACATGAGCGTCGCGATCGTTTCCAAACGATGGCAGAGCGGTACTCAAGGGGTCTCTCCCGCAGTGACGTTGAGTTGCCCGCTCAGCCAGGTGAGCGCGTCTGTGATGTATGCGGGGCATTTCAGGTCTTGGCCAGCATTTAGCCGTTCGAACAGGGTTGCCGCGAAATCTCCTTTACTGAAGCTCCCGCGGAGCATCGCATGGAGTTCCTTGAGCAGCTCGGCGTGGTCTGGGTAGTCGAGCACAAGACCTATCACCTTTGCCAAGGTGCCGCGGTGCTTTACTTTGGCAGCGGTGATTGGGTCAACCTCCTCTTCCAACGCTTTGAACCAATCGATGTTGGAGAGAACTAGAGAGTCCTCAAACGAGCTGGGCCACTGCTCGCTGGCAGCCGCAACCGGAAGCTGCCACGCGAAGCGGACTTGAACGCCTGTGTCGGATGTCCACACCAGCTGGGCAGGCGTCGGCTTACCAAAAGCTTGAAACTCCGCCAGCATCGGATGCCATGAGGTCAATGTGTCATTCCCACACTCCAATTTTTCTTGGCCGGCGATGTGCACCGCTGCCCGGACTAGGCGCCCCTTATCGGTTCGGGTTGGCAGAACCGGATCCAAGTCAGTGATAACGATCGTCGGAATCCCCAATCGCTCCACCAGGGGTTTAAGGCGGTGAGCGTGGCTACCGCCGATGTCGAGGAAAGAAACATACTTCTTGGCAAGTTTGGGGAAATCCCGCTCGATGAAAAGTGGCACCAGCATTCTCTCTGCTGTTCCTTCCACGAAGATGGCGGCGTCAGCGAAAAGCAGGTCGGTGTGTTGCACCTGAAAGTAGCGTTCGGCGAACGTCCTGGTTGGAGCGTCTTCGCCGAACGCATCGCCCAGGTTAACGACCTGCGTGCTGGGTTTTGCGCCAAGCACCGTGCTGGCCACCCGCCTCACGTACCGCAGACGCGTGAAGTTGTCTCCATGAGCCAGATGGCTCGAGTGCGTGCTGATCAGCAGCTGACTGCGGAGGTAGCTATGCACCTGCTCCTTTGGACGAATGAGCTCGTGGGCGTTCTTCGAAAAATTTCGTTGAACCTGAACGTGCAAATGGGCCTCAGGTTCTTCAACCATCACGAGGTGAACTGCCGCCGGACTGCCCTGCGGCGGATTGAGGCGTGCGGCGCGGAATGACACGAGCATGAAGCTCAGCGACTGCAGATTCTGATAGCCGAGGCCAATAGAGTGTTCAGGCAAGGACTCATCAACAGCAGTTTTGTCCAGGAGGTACTGTACGGCCGTGCTGTGAGCAAGAAGGTCTGCGGTCTGGATTCTTGTACGAAAATGGAACTGGTGAGGGTCATGCAGGCCTGGGTAACCCAGAATCTCCACGTCCTCCATCGCTGGCTTTAACGCCTTGTAGATAGATTTGTCGAGGTCTGCTTGTGCATTAGCAACGGCCTTGACCAAGTCTTCTCGATGTCCGTGACCGGATGGGGCTACGTTCAAGTGTTGCCGAGCGAACTTCATGAGTTGGCTTGAGAACAATCCGGGCCGAGAACTTGCGGACTCTGACCGCATTTCGTCTTCTTCGGCACCGAGTCCTCGTTGAGCCGGTACAAAATCCACACGAATGAGCTTGCGCAGATGCTGCAACTCGATCGGTTGTGATCCAAGTGGCAGCTCCTGCAAGTCACGGCGCGATTTATCGGCCAAGGGGCCCTTCACGGGGTCGAGACGGTAAGCGGCTATGCGTCGCAGATCCGCAGAATGTCTAAGCCAGTAGTCAAGCAGATCTATCGGCCAGGCATGGCCATCCTTCGGAAGCTCTCGGACCGGGGCGCGCGCCTCACGGTAGCGCCAAGCCAGATTGCGAAGTTCGTTCGCGTCTGCAACAGGTTCGAGCCGTACCCGTACACCAACTGCGCCACCCGACCACTTCAGCGAGGTGATGAACGGCGCAACATGGCTGTACGCCCCCTCCTTAGCGTCGAACCAAAGATCAATGAAGGGCATGCACGCCTGGAGTTCCTGATACTCGGCCTCCCATGATTCGGCATCCTTGGAGTCCGTCGTGGGATCCTCATCAAGTGCCTCCCAGCGGTGGCATACCTCGCGCAGCTTCGCCCACTGCGAAAGGCTAATGTCGAACGCGCGGAATCCGGGTGACTCGCTCAAGAAGTTGCGGAGGACTGTAAGAAGGGAAGTTTTGCCGCTGTTGTTGGCACCTACCAAAATGGTAGTGACCTCGTCGAGCTCAAGTCGGGTCTTGGCCAGGCGTCGAAAATTACAGACCTCAAGGCAGGCGAGCCGGATCGGTGGGGTGTCGATAGCTGCAGCTGCTTTGGGGGAAGGCCCCGCTGGGATCAAGGGTGGGCTATCGGTGAGAGAGGAAGCAGGGATCTGGTCTGTGGTCATGGTGCCTCCATGCGGCCGCCCAGTTACTGAAGATAAGGACACCTCGGCATAGTAACCAGGTGCTCAAGACATTGAGCATACTGTCACTTGGCCAGGACGGAAGATAGTTCCAGCTTCCACCTGTCACGCAAATATTTCCGCCTATCCAACAAATACCTATGGAAAAGTTGCTAACCGGGCGGTGAATCAAGCCGTTGCTGCCAAGATTTCTAAATTATGCGCAATTATGTGAAAATACATAATTTCACCGCGCGAGCTGCCTTGCGCTAAAAAGAACACACGGAACACCCTCCCAACGCAGGAATCAGGTAGGAAAATTATTGGGGAAATTGCGGCAAGCTTGGACTGCGGGTTCAGGCCAATGCCGCCCCAAGAGACTGAAGGCGGACCATATCGACGTGTCCAGAGCTGCTCACCAAGAAGGCAGCATCTCTAGTGCCTGTTCTATACCACAATCTCAGAGTAATTATGTCGGTCTAAAATAGCGGACAAACCAGCATCAACGCGTGAGCGATGAAGATCAGTCAGAAGATTGTCGTGCACATATCGGTTGACTAGATGAACATAGTATTCAAGTGTAGTTCTAACATTAGTGTGGCCCAGCATTTTCCTGAGATCTTCGTCGAGCGCTGCATCGTAAACAAAACTCCTTCCAAGTCTATTCTGGGCTTTCAACGCCTCATAAACAAAATATGTCGCACAGGTGTGCCTGAGCATTCGTGCATTGAATCGTATGGCTTTAAAATCAGTAGCGCTCTCGGAGTTCTTCGCTGCAGAAACCACCTTGCTAAAGTTATAACCAAGCATTCCATGAGTAACAACATCACCACGAGCGGAAAGAAACAAGTCGCTATTCCTTGGTGGAATGCCATGCTTAGCCTCATATAGCTTCGCTCGTTGCCGCCTTAAGGGTAAATAATACTCGCAAATAACTCTCCACAGCTTCCCTGGAAAGTCTATGGAACGCCATTTTCCCTTGGACCTAAAATAATAATAGATAGCTCCATTATCTAACCCTTCTGGGTACTCACCCTCATCATAAGGAATGAATCCATAATTTTCATTTTTCCCTCGGTAGGGCAATTGAAAAAGATCAATCGGTCTAAGCCCGGTAATTCGTATGATCGCTGCGATAATTTGATAAACAGGATCATTCATCACACCGAGAGCTATTTCATAATCAGTTTGCCTTACAAATTTCTGCATTTCTCGTTGATGCATTGCTGGTCTACCACTGGGCAGATTAAATCCCAAGGTAGTAACTTTAACCCCTGGGTTGATATGGGCCAGGAGTTTCTGGTCTTTCAGCATGTATCGGATATCAGTCCTACTGATATCCAAATAGTGTTTATAGCCCTGCCTTTCGGCCCACTGATAGAAGCTCCAGACCCTTGCCGCAATGTGATACATGGTTTTGTGAGACGGACCATCAGGAAGCGCATCCGTTGGAGATGCTATGTGAACAAGGAAGGCATCAAAAACATCCTCATCCACCAACTGCCAGTTCTGCGCACCAAATACAACTTCACCCCCTTCGATTGGGCTATCGTCCAACCACTGCAAAAACCTTCTCAGGATATTCGCATAGTTTCTTGTCGTTTCATCACTCCTTGAACGTATCTTCGAGACAGCCATCGCCCACATGGTCGGTGCTTCAAGGACGTTGTGATTATCATCAAAATAAATTCCTACGCGCGCTCGCATATAGCCAGAGTGGCTGGCCAAACCGTTTCCAAAATGAAGGATACACACAATTATTTTGGCCTCGATAAGGGGTACATCAGAAGTGACTTAGAAACATCACTTAAATACTGATTAAACTGACAAAGCGAAGCAGATAAATCAACTAACCGTAGCTCAAATTCCTCGTCATGAGTTGAACCATTCTGGGGAACACAATTATTATCCGCACTGCGCGCATATAGAACACCATGTGCTCTTAATTCGGATTCTAGGTCACGAAGCAGAGCTACTACCTGTGAATTTTGATAAATTAAGCTCCGCTTAATCCCACATGCTTCAACAAGCTTTACTCTTGAAAGCCTAGTCATATCTGCTGAACCGTATTCCGCCCAGTCTCCCAAGCGACGTCGCTCTTCAACAAACGATTGGAAACGCTTCAGACCATTCACTGATTTCATGCCAAAATGATTGAGTCGAAATTTTCGCTGAATTGTATTTCTTCGAGCCGCGCAGCCGCACCTTTAATGGATAAAATATTCAATTCAAGAGCCGCACCATTGAACTGTTTTTCGGCCCTAGAGATACAGACATCAAGGCCTATACTAAATCGAACACAGTGCACAGGCACGTTAAATTCCTTCCTAATTCTAGAAATTAACAAACTCCGAATTGAAACTGTATCACTTGCTCCACTAACATATAAGGATACACCTGGAGTAGATGGCTTGTGGTTTTCAATCCAAGATGACTTGCCGCACATTGGAAGACCGAACATTATGTAGACTGTGGTAACAAGTGAAGATCGATTTTGATTAGATAACGAGTCCAGTTTCTCCAAAAAATTCAGAATGGCCTCAGATTCTGATACTGCATTAGGCACTTCCAAAATAATTTTTGAAGTAATAATTCCTGATACCGCAGGAGTTAATGATTCAGCAAGAGCCGCCTTGAGATCTGCACGCAAAATTGCGTTCTGATTCTTCTGATGAGTTAGCTCTTGAAGGACCTTAGCCTTCTCAACTTGCTTAGCTGGCTTTTCACTAGCCAACGCAAAGTAATATTGCACCCTCTCGATCAACTGATTATATGTGGTGTTAGCTCTCTCCCTTAGTAGGGATAACTGCTCCTCCAACTCTTTCAGTCGATGATGTATTTCTTGAGAGTTTTTGAGTGGTTGTTCGAAAACCACACTTGAATCCTCTACATCCCCCCCCGAATGAACTGTTCTTTTTATGACTTCCCTGACCTTCACCCAGTCAGGATCATGCTTTTGATTGATTGTTGCCCGAGCGACACCAGATAATTTAGCAACCTCCATCACGGATATTTTTTTTCGGCCGCCTCTGTGGAGCGCTGAAATAGTCCCATATACCCGGTTGAGCAGTTCTTGCTTAGCCATTCGCTACCTGCTTAAGGAAATTATGTGCCTCATCCCCTACAACCTCGTGAAGCCTCTTAAAAGCTTCAGCGATTCGTTTCTGCGAATACTCCTTCTGAGTCGCTCCACAGTACCTATGCTTAATCATATTATCGTGGAAAATTATCTCATTCTTTAATGATGGAACATTAGCCTCGACAAATGCAGCATATCTACAATTATATGGGTCACACGCAAACAAATTTGGATGAAGCCTCGACCCAGGGCTATCATTCTTAGCATCACAAGGTGACTCGCTGGTAAGTCCTGGCGTTCGCAAACAGATTGCAAGATTCGTTCTATGCAAAAGCTTCACACCTTCATCAAGCAAAGATGCGACATACTGACTTAAGCTTTCTTTCCCCGCGTTTTGCAATTTAGCCCTGAGTATTGGAGAAGAATTAGCAGTCTTGGCCAACCTTTTCCCGCCAATGCCCCCAATTTGACCAGAAATGACTCCTTGCAAAACTTCGACAAGAATCTCCGTATTTTCCTCAATCAAGGTAGCTTTGACTTCATCGTTCACGCCAGGTAAAGAAAGGATGTACTTTAGCGTCATTTTTAAGCTACGGTGAGAAAAAAGGCGTTTAATAATTTCTAGATTACGCGAGTCTTGATGAATTATATAAAGGGCTAGAGACTTCCGAAAACGATGTGGGTGTACTCTATATTGAATACCTAGGTTGCCTGCCACTCGATTGCAAGATCGCTCAATCCCAGTGGTCTGCGGAATGTTTCCAAAACTGAACTTTGGTATCTTGGCAAACAGATAGTCGTGCTTACCATAAGCACGAGCATCACGTCCCATTTCTACTACGACTTCAATTGCGTCCGCAGCAATTTTCGGAATAGGTATTGTTTTAATATCGCCCTGTGAAGAAATCGAAGTTTTGAAAACAGTATAAGTAAGCCAATATCCATCAGCCTTAAATGAAAGACAATCCACCTTAAGTCCAATGACCTCTGATCGACGCATGCCAGTCAGACAAAGAAGAAGTACGATACACGCATCTATCAGAGCTACAACGACGCTAATTACAGCTGCTTGATTTAAATACTGCCCCTCATCATTCTCATGCGTTCTTTCTTTGATTACTATTCCCCACCAGGGCATACCGTTATCTAGCAACTTTGGCTTATAATCCCTAAATCTTTCAACCCCCTCAACGGACGCCGTTGAAACACCAAAATTAATCGCGGCAAGCTTTTCGGGAGTCTCAAAAGCGCCTACTATCGTTGGTGCAAAGTTTTTATACAACCATAGGACATCAGCGCTATAGTTTTCAACAAATCCCACGCAGTATTTAAATATTTCTGCATAGTCATCGAGCGGAATTGGTTCGAAAGGTCGAGAGGACTCGTCGTATTCTCTTCTATATTTGGCGACAAGATCTTTAGTTACGTATGAATCGTATAGTGAGTACTCTGGCGGAAGCATACCCATCGATGACATGCCCTGCCAGAAGGACATTAAGTAACAGAACTCCCACTTAATTCCAGAGGTGGGAAGCGACTCTATATAGTGCTCCACACTCGACTTGGCCAAATCATTCACCGTCCTATAATCTGGTGAATTATCAGAACCTAAATATAGACCCTCGGCATGAAACAACCCGACAAGTCTTAATACTTTAGTTTTATCTGTCTCTAGAGATGTATAAGCATTAACACGACCATGAATTCCGAAATGCGGTACACGGTAAAATAGCAGCGCCCTAGCAATATTCACCCAATGTTCGTGCCCTACGCCACAAACATTCACACCATACATATTATCATAATCAAAATTGATTCGTATGGGGTATCCATAGGGTGAGGGGTAATCCCCAAAATCCCAAACCGGATCGCCGAAAGAGCTTCTAGGACTTACCCTAATATAACTCCACTCGCTCTTATCTATTTTTGAAAGATTGAGTATATTTACATTATCGAAAATGAGCCCAAGTGAAGAGTCGCCACTCAGAGCCTCATCATCTTCTTCAGCAGAGATAGGCTCTGACTCTTCCTCGTAATAACCCAGTCCACTTCTTATTTCTTCTAAAACTGCTTTTAATTGGTCACGTGTTGGAGTTGTCATGAGAGCCCTATCATTGTCAATGGCAGTGCATAGCAGTGATGTTTCGATTGATCTATTGCCTCCGCAATCTCAATCGGGTCCCCCCAGCCCTCTATAACCCCCTTCCACCCTAAATACTCAGCCCGATAGCTTTTCTCCCATTCTAAGGGATTTAACCGCTCCCTCAGACCGTCAAGGTCGGAAATTCTTCTTGCAATAAAAGGTAATGCTTCTTTGAAGATCACACACTGTGAGCATAACGGACAACGATTGAAGTAGTTGCACGGCGTATCCGTCCTAAGAAAACTTTCAGCGCCTGGCCAATCTGGTCGCCTTGAGTTTAGACAACTTGCAATGAATGTCTGACCTTCCGGAGAAAGCAACTGTATTACCGCATCTTCAGAAGAATTCAGCCTACCGACTAATGGTGCAACAACTGACCTTAGTTCTTCTTTGCTACCGCAACGTAGAGTGGCTTCACGCAGCTCAACCAAAGACACATCTGTAAGAAGATTTGCTGAGTAACTTCTAAAATCTTCTTCATGTTTTCTCTGAATCTTCCTTAGACGACCATTTAATATTTCTGCCGCCCCCCAGTCACTATCATAATGATTTACTGTGGTATCGAGATTCGAATGCCCCATCATTGCCGAAACCTCGTCAATATCTAAACCCTGTTCTCTCCGTCGAGTTTCATAGGTAGTTCGAAGACGTTTCGTTTCAATTCTGGGGGACTTGGTATCCGTATCCAATTTTATGCCGTGGCGAAGTAGAAACTCCGTTGAAGCGTGCCCAAAATTCGTAGTGGTTACGGGCGCGCATAAGCGACCAAACTTATTCCAAAGATTCTTCGAAATGACACACTGGAATAATTTACCCTTTAAATAATGAGGCGACGACAAATGCTTGGTTACTTCAGCGGCAACAAAGCGCAAGACCTGATACGCGCCAAACTTATCTCGCTTGTTTGATCTATGCATTTGGCTTTTGTCGGACCGTCCCTTGTACCCATAAATAATCACATAGTCATCATCCAGAAGGTCCTCCTCAATGTGGTCGTCTAGGTTATCGCTTATCGATACCACAACCTCAAAGTTCCAGCCCGTCTGCAACATCACGAAGAGAAAGAATGGGAATATAGTTCCCATTGTGAAAGCTACTCTGCTGAAGTATGCCATTTGACCTACTTCATAGGGTAGGTGCTCTGGCCCGACCCTCATATACATCAAGGCCGACCGTAATCTTTTTTCCAGCGTAGAATATTTTTTGTTTGTTCCGTGAGCGGTGTTTTTACTCCACTCAGAGGAAAAGAGATGTCCAGCTTCCTCGAAGCTCACTTGCATAGGCCAATCAGGATAAAGTCTTCCTACATTTGCAGTTGCAATTCGCCCAGATTCTTCTCGATCACAGCCATACACCATCCCCCGTTCACTGACCTCAGTACCAACTACAGGGCGACCTTTAGCCGCCAGTTCATGGGCGCGGGCTCGGTAAATGCCCAGAAACTTCTCTATACTTATTCCATTTTCCCGTATGTAATATTTAACATCTCCAGTGATGCGTATGACCCACTCAAACCCCTTAACATGTGTCGCCTTGATCGACCCATTGGATCTTTTGGCCTGCTCATTCATAACTAGATCAAACATCAAGTTTTCTAATGAAAGATCGTATTCCAGCATTGGTTGCCCGTCTTTCACTAGACCTTTGTAACTCTCCATCCACTTCATAATAAACTTAATATCAACCAGGCATCCCTCTACAAGCTTATTATGAATCTCCCTGCTATATCCTTCTGTTACTTGCTCGTTCATCGCCGGTCCAAGTGGCCATTGAAACTCTTTGCCGACCCAGCCCTGCCCTTTATATTTATTTTTCAACGAGATGAATATATTTTTTAATGCACCGTATCTTTTTCTATTTACGGTGCGGCCTGGATACGAACGAATTAAAAATGACCTAAAATTCATGCATACCTGCCCATCGACATCAGCAACACCTTTGACTGATTTATTGATCGGCTCAGCGCTATTTAGAAACAGCACAAACTCTTGGATTGAGTAATAGATGTCTTGATGGGATTGATACGTGATCAATCTTTTTGCGGCATGGAGCTGCGCACCTATGAGTAACTGCTGAACAATTAATTTATGGTGCGGATACTCATTGACAAAATCGGTGAAGTCACGGACGAAGTCCTTGGTGCCAGTGGTCTTGTTTCGGACAAGCAACCCTTGAGCTGAAACATCCACTTGTCCCCTTGCAGTGCTTCTTTTTTGGATTGCTTGGGGGGTGTTTTCTGGCAGCTTGCGCTGGAGGAGCGGTCGTTCACTCGACTCAAGGGCAGACTTGGAGAAGGGTTTGCGTGGCATCTGACCTCCAATTGGATTGGGTCTTTAGCCAGCAATATCAAGCATCACTAGACAGTCTGGCCATACATTTTTGTTTCGACGATAACAGGCCGAGCATATCCCCAGGGATTTGAAAACCGGTGACTTGTTCGCGGCCATCGACCGACACCAGGCAGGTCTTGAATGATCCGGTTCTTACCGCGTAGAGCGAGCGCAGCGGGTCGGCGCAGCGGTACAACGCCGCGCCTTTTTTGATTTTGAGCCGTTGCGCGACCAGCTTGTCGAAGTGCGCCATCTCGTGATCGTCGAGGCCGATTGCCAGGCACAGTGACGACACGCTGCAGTGGGAACACGTTGCCTTGAGCGGGCGGGCCGGCTGTGAGCGAGGCTCTGGCATGAGATGTAACACCGTCGAGTGATCGATCGGATACCGATGATGGGCTGTCATGCATACGCTCCATTCAAGCTTGCGCCTGGGTAATGAACGAGCGGGAAACTGCGTCGCCTGCGCCTTCTCTGGACATCCCCGATCCCTGTTTCTATTGAGCTTGAGCCCTCGCGCGAAGACTTGACGTATATCAAGTCTCCGGCAGTTCAGGCTTCCAGAATCGACGAATGACATTCCACGGGTCGAGCCTTGACGGAGGGGTTTATGGGCGATTTTTTGACGGCGCAAGAACTGGAAGGGCTGGACGCGTATTGGCGCGCCTCCAATTACCTGGCGGTCGGGCAGATTTACCTCAAGCGCAACCCGTTGCTGGAGACGCCGCTGAGCCTGGCGGACATCAAGCCACGCCTGCTGGGACATTGGGGCACCACGCCGGGGCTCAACCTGATCTACACGCACCTCAATCGGCTGATCAACCAGTACGACCTGAACATGCTCTTCGTCGCAGGCCCCGGGCATGGCGGGCCGGCCGTGGTGGCGCAGACCTATCTGGAAGGCACCTACACCGAGTGCTACCCGTCGGTGGAGCGCAACAGCAACGGGCTGCTGCGGCTGTTTCGGCAGTTTTCCTGGCCCTATGGGATTTCCAGCCACGTCTCGGCGCAGATCCCCGGGTCGATCCATGAGGGCGGCGAACTGGGCTACTGCCTGGCCCACGCCTATGGCGCGGCCTTCGATAACCCGGACCTGATCGTCGCCTGCGTGATCGGCGACGGCGAAGCCGAGACCGGTCCGCTGGCCGCCAGTTGGCACTCGAACAAATTCCTCAACCCGGCGCGCGACGGCGCGGTGCTGCCGATCCTGCACCTCAACGGTTACAAGATCGCCAACCCCACGGTGCTGTCCAGAATCAGCGAGGATGAGCTGTCGGCCCTGCTGTATGGGTATGGCTACGATGCGTATTTCGTCGAAGGCGACGAGCCGGAGCAGGTCCATCAAGCCCTGGCCCAGACCCTGAACACCCTGGTCCTGAAAATTCGCGAGATTCAACACGCCGCGCGCCAGCCCTCGCGCAACGAGGCGCCCCAGCGCCAGCTATGGCCGGTGCTGGTACTGCGCACGCCAAAAGGCTGGACCGGGCCGAAGTTCGTCGATGGCTGTCGGGTCGAAGGCACGTGGCGCGCCCATCAGGTGCCCTTGGCCAACTTCCAGGCGCCGGGGCATGTGCAGCAACTGGAAGAATGGCTCAAGAGCTATCGCCCCGAGGAGCTGTTCGATGCCGACGGCGCCTTGCTGCCCGACATCGCCGCCCTGGCCCCCACCGGCCACCGGCGCATGAGCGCCAACCCCCACGCCAACGGCGGCCTGTTACTGCGTGCACTGGACTTGCCGCGCTATGCGGACTATGCCGTGGACCTGCCGACCCCCGGCAGCCAGCGCGCCGAGGCGACCCGGGTCCTGGGGCACTTTTTGCGCGACGTGATGAAAAACGCCCGTGGCGCCGCCAACTTCCGCCTGTTCGGCCCGGATGAAACCGCGTCCAATCGCCTGGACGCCGTCTACGAGGTCACCGCCAAGGCCTGGATGGACCCGCTGGAGGCCGACGACCTGAACCTGGCGATGGACGGCCGGGTTATGGAGATTCTCAGCGAGCACGTGTGCGAGGGCTGGCTCGAAGGGTATTTGCTGACCGGTCGCCATGGCCTGCTGTCGTGTTATGAGGCGTTTATCCATATCGTCGATTCGATGGTCAACCAGCACGCCAAATGGTTGAAAACCGCCGCCGGCATACCCTGGCGCAAGCCGGTGGCGTCACTCAACCTGTTGCTGACTTCCCACGTCTGGCGTCAGGACCACAATGGCTTTTCGCACCAGGATCCGGGGTTCATCGACCTGGTGGCGAACAAGACCGCCGATGTCGCGCGCATCTACCTGCCGCCGGATGCCAACTGCCTGCTGTCGGTGGCCGACCATTGCCTGCGCAGCCGCAATTACGTGAATGTCATCGTGGTGGGCAAACAGCCGGAGTGGCAATGGCTGGACAAGGACGCGGCCATACGCCATTGCATGGCGGGCATCGGCCGCTGGGACTGGGCCTGCCACGACGATCAGGAGCCGGACGTGGTGATGGCCTGCGCCGGCGACGTGCCGACCCTGGAAACCCTCGCCGCCGTGACCTTGTTGCGCGAGTACGTGCCGGATCTGCGGGTGCGGGTGATCAATGTGGTGGACCTGATGGTGTTGCAGTCGTCTTCGCAGCATCCCCACGGTCTTGCGGATGCCGCCTTCGATGAACTGTTCACCCCCGACAAACCGGTGATCTTCGCCTTCCATGGCTACCCGGCGCTGGTGCATCGGCTGCTGTACAAGCGCACCAACCACGACAACTTCCATGTGCGCGGCTTCAGGGAGGAGGGCGCCACGACCACCCCGTTCGACATGGCGGTGATCAACCACCTGGATCGCTACCAATTGGCACTGGATGTCGTCGAACGTGTACCGCGCCTGCAAGACCAGCGCCACGCCGCGCAAGCGCGGTACTGGGCGATGATGGAGAAACACAAGCTTTACCTGATCGAACACGGCGAAGACTTGCCCGAGGTGCTCAACTGGCAATGGACGCCTGCGTCCTAGCTAGTCAGGCGTGCTTGCTGGCTTGAGAGGCAGCAACGGCGCGAACTCTTCGGGGGTCAGGCTTTCCTTTTCCATCAACAGACGCGCGCCGGCCTCCAGGTCGGCGCGAAGCGAATCGAGCAAGGTCTTGGCGCGCCCATAGGCTTCATCGAGCAGGGCGCGGATACACAGGTCGACCTCCCTGGCCGTCTGCTCCGAATAATCCTTGGCGCCACTGCTCTGCATCTGTTCGCCCAGGTAGGTGGTGCTTTGCCGCTCCAGCACCGCTTGCCCCAGTTCGGCGCTCATGCCGAAGCGCGTGATCAACTGCCGGGCGATGTCCGTGGCGCGGGCCAGGTCGTCGGCGGCGCCGGTGGAGGTCTGCCCGTAAATCAGAAATTCGGCGGCGCGCCCGGCCATCAACACGACGATGCGGTCCTTGAGCATCTGGTGGCTGATCAGAAAGTGATCCTCGGTCGGCCGCTGCAAGGTGTAGCCCAGGGCGCCAATGGCACGCGGCACGATGGACACTTTGTGCACCGGGTCCATGGCCGGCAGATGGCTCGCCGCCAGGGCATGGCCCATCTCGTGGTAAGCCACCACCTGGCGTTCCTCGGCGCGCAGCACACTGCTCTTGCGTTCGAGGCCCGCCACCAGGCGTTCCACGGCGGCGGTGAAATCGTCCAGGTCGACCGTATCGGCGCCACGGCGGGTGGCGACAATCGCCGCTTCGTTGACCAGGTTCGCCAGGTCGGCGCCGGTAAAACCGGTGGTGATGTCGGCGATCCGCTCGCTGTCCAGGGTCGGCGACACGGTGATTTTCTGCAGGTGGACCTTGAGAATCGCCTGGCGGCCCCTGCGATCCGGGCGGTCGATCAGCACCTGGCGGTCGATCCGGCCAGCGCGAAGCAGCGCCGGGTCGAGCACTTCCGGGCGGTTGGTCGCCGCCAGCAGCACCACGCCTTCGCGCGGATCGAAGCCGTCCAGTTCTGCCAGCAGTTGGTTGAGGGTCTGTTCCTTTTCGTCATTGCCACCCAATACGCCGACGCCGCGCATTTTGCCCAGGGCATCCAGCTCATCGATGAAAATGATGCACGGCGCGGCCTGGCGCGCCTGCTCGAACAGGTCGTGTACCCGCGCCGCGCCGACGCCGACAAACATCTCGACGAACTCCGAACCCGAAATCGAGAAAAACGGCACGCCGGCCTCACCCGCGATGGCTTTGGCCACCAGGGTCTTACCGGTGCCCGGCGGCCCCACCAGCAGCGTGCCTTTGGGAATATGCGCGCCCAGCCGGGCGTACTTGGCCTTGTCCTTGAGGAACGAGACGATTTCCACCAGCTCGGCCTTGGCCTCGTCGATGCCGGCGACATCCGCGAAGGTGATGCCGGTGTCGCGCTGGACAAACACCTTCGCCCGCGACTTGCCGATGTTCATCAGCCCGCCCAGGCCTTGTTTTTCCGCCATGCCACGAAACAGAAAATGCCAGACCACCATGATCAGCATGAACGGCAGCAGCCAGCCCAATAGGCCGCCCAAGAAAGTATTGTCATTCACCCCGCTGAAGCTGGCCCCCGACTGCGCAAGGTTGGCGGCCAGCGCCGGATCGACCCGCACCGTGGCGAACAGGCTGTGGCCGTCGATGGGCTCTTGCAGTTTGCCGCTGATCTGATCTTTTTCGACCTTCAGGTCGCTGACCTTCTGCTGGTTGAGCAGTTGCAGAAACTGACTGTAGGGGATGTTTTGCACCACGTTGTGTTGCGCCCAGAAAAACTGCACAAGGGAGAACACGACAAACGCCACAAGAAAGTAAGACAGGTTCCATTGATGGTTTTTTTTCATAACATCGACTCGAAAAACTCCATGGCGCGCACGCAAATTCGTTGAATGCCCCGCGACACCGGCACACCCTGCGGGGCATTCGTCACCTCAGGCAAGCAGCAAGTGGTCCTCGACCTTCATCACACCGGGCACCGACCAGGCCGCCCGTTCGACGACGTTGCGTTCGCGCCACAGGTGAACCTTGCCGTCGAGCCTGACCACGTTACCGTCGACCCGCACGTGAACATCCTTGGCGTCCACTTCGGCACTGCGCTTGAGCGCTTTTTCGATACGTTTGCGGATATCGACGATGTCCACTCGCGGGCTGAGGGTCAGGCGATTGTCCACGCCGATTACGCCGGACAGCTTGCGCACCGCGCGCTCGACGGCTTCTTTCTGGTACTGCCAGTCCACTTCGCCTTCGAGGGTGACCCAGCCTTTCTGCACGATGACTTTAACCGCGTTGTCGGGAACGTCGGCGCTCCAATCGATGATGTGCAGGGCACGGCTGGCGATGGTGTCGTCCGCCGTACCGGCGCCTTTTTGCAGGCGGACCTGGATCTCCTCGGCCACCGCGCGCACGCCTTTGATGCTTTTTACCGCGCGCTCGGCGCTGATTTTCTGATCGTAGCTATCGACGTGTCCGGTGAGCGTGACCACGCCGTTTTCCACGGCCACACCAATGTTGGCCGCGTTGATATGGGGTTGAAATTCAAGTTCATCCAGGATGGTGTCACGCAAACTCAAATTGCTCATGATGGTGTCCTCTGTCGAAACGTTACGGATGACGGGCCACGAATAGCCGGTCACTGGTTTCTACGCCCGACCCACGAAAAATCATTGAGCTACATCAACAAGGACCGAGTGAATCCGACGTCGATTCGCTCGCTGCATGAAAGCCTGCTTTAAGTTGATAAAGATCAGAGCGCGGCCCTGGTCGCGTCAGATACTGCAACGACGATGTATCAATCGGAATGAAGGGGGCATAGTGCTCGACAGACAGTTGGGCTGCAGTCACGCGCCAATGCGAGCCCAGGCCGAGGTATGTAATGCTCCAACTCAAGCGGATTTTATTGATTGCACCTTCCGAGATGACCCGCACCCCGGCCTTTGGTCGGGCTCAGTCGCTGGCTCTGGCCTCTGGAGCGTTGCTGCATATTGTCGCGTTCGACTACGTGACGCCCCTGGAGTTGGCAGGCCTGTTCGACCATGACGCGATGGCCCAGGCCCGCGAGGGCTACCTGCAGATCCACCGCCACTGGCTTGAACAGCAAGCGCGCTTTCAACGGCGCGCGGGGCTGCAGATCACCTGTGAGGTGGTGTGGGCCAAACAGAGCCCGGAGCAGGTGCTGGCGTATGTGAACGATTTCCAGCCCGACCTGGTGGTCAAGGACGTGCAGCATATTTCGGTGCTTGATCGCACCTTCCATCGCCCGTTGGATTGGCTGCTGCTGCGCGATTGTCCGGCCTGCCTGCACTGGGTGACCGACGCTCGGCATCCCAAGCCCTTGAAGGTGCTGGCGGCCATCGACCTGTCCCATCTTGAAGAACTGACCTATGGGCTCAACGAGCGAATCCTCGAGCTCGCCTCGACCCTGGCGCGGACCTGCGATGCGCACTTGCACCTGCTGAATGTGAGCAACTGGTCGGTGATGGGGGATACCGTGACGAGCGTGCCCACCCAGAGCCTGGACAGCAGCTTGAGCGAAGCGGTCAACGACGCACAGGCAGAAGCATTTGACGCCCTCGCCGAACGCTATGACATCGAGAAGGACCACCAGCATGTGCTGACCGGTGTTCCGCACAAGGTGATCAGCCAGTTCGCCGGGCGCAATGGCTTTGACATGGTGGTGCTGGGGACAGCCCATCGCCACGGGCTCGACCGGATGATTGGCAGCACCGCCGAGAGCGTGCTGAATCACACCTCGTGCAGCTTGATGATCGTCAAACCGTTACCCAGGCTTGAGTGAAACAGGCCGTCCGGGCGTTTGCCTGAAGATAAGTACTTTCCGACCTGCTGGAGAGTGCCACAACCAGATACGCTCTGGCCGATCGAGACTTTTCGCACGCTGATGGAGCGCTTGTATGAATACCGATGAACAGCTTAGGCAGCGGGTGATGGAAGAGCTGAACTGGGACCTGGCCTTGAAAGCCGATCAGATTCTGGTTCAAGCCAGCGATGGTGTCGTGACGCTCTCCGGCGATGTCGCCAGTCATGCCGAACGCTGGCATGCCGAACAGGCGGTGGCCCATGTCGCCGGCGTGGTGGACCTGATCAATGACATCGATGTGGTCCTGCCGTCCAGTCATGTGCGTACCGACAGCGACCTCATGGCGGCCGCAGTGTCGGCATTGCAATGGAATACCTCATTGGCCGACCACCGCGTCAAAGTCAGCGTCAAGGATGGCTGGCTGGTGCTCAGCGGCGAGGTCGATTCCGACCATCAACGCCAGACCGCCGGCTACGCCGTGCGCTATCTGCAGGGGATCAAGGGGGTCAGCAACGATATCGTGGTCAAGACCCATGCCTCAGCGGCAACGATCAAGAACGACATCGAGTCCGCATTCCGCCGCAAAGCCATCATCGATGCCCACGGTATCGATGTGCGCGTGGAAGGCGGGGATGTCACATTAACCGGCGTTGTCGGCTCGCTCCCCGAACGGGAGATGGCGCGCTCGACGGCATCGGGCACGGCTGGCGTGCTCAAAGTGGTCGATAACCTGGTGGTGTCGCCGGCTAGCCAGCCGACGAGTGATTCGGCCTGACGTCGCCGGCGGCCAGGGCGATGCGCGCCAGTTCGGGAATCGATCGGGCTTCGGTCCTGCTCATGATCGACGCTCGGTGCTTTTCGACCGTGCGCTGGCTGATGCCCAGGTCCACGGCAATGTTTTTGCTGGGGTGACCATCCAGGACCATCGCCAGGATCTGCCGCTGCCGCGCCGTCAGGTGATTGATATGGTCGATGGCGGCCTTGCGCAGTGCCTTGCCGTCCTCGGTTTCGGTTTGACCGGCCAGGGCGGCGGCCACGCTGGTCAATAGCTGGCGATAACGGAACGGCTTTTCGATAACGTCGCACACACCGGCCTTCATCGCCGCGACGACTTCGGCGACCCGGCTGTTGCCACTGATCATGATGATCGGTAACTCGTCGCCGCGAGCCCTGAGACGCCGCGCCAGCTCAATCCCACCGATACCCGGAGGGCCGGCATCGATGATCAGGCAGCCCGGTTGTTCACCTCTATAACGCTCCAGAAACCCTTCGCCGCTGGCGTACTCGCGTACCCCATAACCCTCGCATGCCAATGCGCTGCACAAGTGGCCGCGCAGCACCGCATCGTCGTCCACCACATGCACCACCGACCCGAGCGAAGCGGGCAGGGGGCCGGTGTGGTGTGCTGTCGCTTGCGCGCTCAGCGCGCTGTCGAGGGTAACGCGCAGCAGGTTCAATTTCTCCACGGTGTCATCCAGTTGCCCAAGCGCTTCGCGCACAGGGGCGGTGGGATGGCGTTGGTTGACCTCGAGCTGTCCGACGATGAGCGAGACCAATTGCGCGGTCTGGCGCAGCATTCGATCAATGCTGTGCAACCGCTCAGCGCTGTGCGACGTGGATTGGTTCACGTGCATGATTCACCCTCCCGACAAAAATGCGATTTTCCAGGACCTGCGACGCAATCCTAGGCCGTTTCCTGGCGGGTTCATTGATCTATGTAAGTATTTACCGAGCGCCGGGGCGCCCCGTTCGACGGGCCCCTTTGCCGATAGAACCGGCCGATCCCGCTGGGAGCCTCGATTGCCGTGGCTGTGGGGTTCGATGGCCGTTTTTCGCACTTTTGCGGTGCGCGATGCCGGCGTGAGGCATGAGTAGATTCCGACGCTGGTCACCCGCGTGCATTGAGGCCAACGTAAGGCTGGTTTCGAGGGGCATGGCGGATGCGGGACGTCCGTTGTGCGTTGAATGAGTCACTTTCATTGGATGGCAACCGTGATGGCTTATACGACGATCAATCCATACAACGGCGAGTTGCTCGCGCAATGCGGCCGGCACCTCAAACGGAGCGCGCGATGTACGTCAATGTGGCGGTAATGAAGGAAACCCACCCGCACGAGCGGCGTGTGGCACTGGTGCCGAGCCTGTGCGCGAAGTTGTGTGCCTTGGGCGCAAGACTGCACATGCAATCGGGGGCCGGCGAGGCCAGTTTTCTGCCGGACACCGCTTACCCGGACACGGTGTTCGTGGCGGGCGGCGGGCCATGGCTGCATGAGGCCGATGTGGTCCTGGCGGTGCAGGCGCCGTCCCTGGAGGTGGTGGGCAAGATGAAACCCGGCGCGGTGCTCCTGTGTTTTGTGTATGCGCAGAAGAATCCGGCCCTGGTCCAGCGTTTGCTGGAGCGCCAGGTCACCTGTTTTGCCATGGAGCGCCTGCCGCGCACCACGCGGGCGCAGTCGATGGATGCGCTCTCCAGTCAATCGGCGTTGTCCGGTTACTACGCGGTGCAATTGGGCTCGGTGCACATGTCTCGCATACTGCCGAAGGTCACCACCGCTGCGGGCATCGTCGGGCCCGCGCGGGTCCTGGTGCTGGGGTTGGGCGTGGCGGGACTCGAGGCCATTGCCACCGCGCACCGCCTGGGGGCCGTGGTCGAGGGGTATGACGTGCGCCCGGAAACCGCCGAGCAGGCCAGGTCCCTGGGCGCGAGTTTCGTCGATGTCGGCGTCGATGCCCGTGGCAAAGGCGGGTATGCACGGGAGTTGACCGACGCCGAAAAACACCAGGTCGCACAGGTGCTCACCGAGCATCTCCAGCAGGCGGATCTGGTGATCACCACGGCGGCGGTGCCGGGACGACCGTCGCCGCGCCTGGTCAGTGCCGCACAGCTTGCCGGGATGAAACCCGGCGCGGTGATTGTCGACCTGGGCGCTGAAGGCGGCGGTAACTGCGAAGGCTGCGTGCCCGGCCAGACCGTCATGGTCGGCCAGGTAACGCTGATGGCGCCGTTGAACCTGCCCTCATCGTTGAGCCAGGACGCCAGCCTGCTGTATGCGAAAAACCAGTTCAACCTGTTGGCGCTGATGTTGAAAAACAACGTGATCAGCATCGATTGGGACGATCAGATCCTGGCGCAGACGGCACTCACGCACGCCGGCAAACTCGTGTCTTCACAGGAAACCGCCTCATGAACAGTCTCGGGTTGCTCGGGCTTTATATTTTCATGCTCGCCGCGTTTGCCGGCTGGGTCATCATCGGCCGGGTCCCGGCCATTCTGCACACGCCGTTGATGTCGGGCTCCAATTTCATCCACGGTATCGTGGTGATCGGTGGGCTGATCGGCTTACTCGATGCGGCCACGTTGCCCGAACAGGTGGCGGGGTTTGTCGCGGTATTGCTGGGGGCGGGGAATGCGGCGGGTGGGTATGCGGTCACCGGTCGGATGCTCGCGATGTTCCAGCCCAGCGCACCGGAACCCAAACGGCGTAAAGCCCATCACTCCGCCACCAGAAAGCCTGAGAAGGCCTGAGGTTCGAGCATGCTGATCATGACGTCGCACGGGTTGATAGGGCTGGTGTATTTATGCGCGGCTTTTTTGCTGATTTACGGGTTGTGGCGAATGTCGTCGCCCGTCACCGCGTCCGGGGGCATTCATGTCGCGGGATGGGGCATGGCCGGGGCCGTGGCGGTGAGCTTCCTGTATGTGTTTTCCGTGAGTGAGACGGCGCGCCCGCACTTGCCGGTCAATCTCAGTCTGGCGCTGCTGGCGTTGTTGCTGGGCGGTGGCGCCGCCTGGTGGAGTGGGCGTAAAGCGGCGATGACCGCCATGCCGCAGATGGTCGCGCTCTATAACGGCATGGGCGGGGGCGCCGCCGCCGCGATTGCCGCCATGGAGCTGTTCGGCGGGCGGATTGTCGACCTGCCGGCATTGGTCGGGACGCTACTCGGCGCGTTGATCGGCGCGGTGTCGTTATCGGGCTCCTTGATCGCCTGGGCCAAGTTGGACGGGCGCCTCGACAAACCCTTGCGCCTGAAGGGCCTGCAACTGATCAACGCACTGCTGATGCTGGTCACGCTCGGCGCCGGAGCCTGGCTGACGGTCGCCCTGCAGGCCGCCGAGGGTGCATCGGGCCCGTTGCTGTGGTTGATCGCGCTGTTCTTCGGCTGTGCATTGCTGTTCGGCGTGCTGATGACGTTGCCCATCGGTGGCGCCGACATGCCCGTGGTGATCTCCATCTACAACGCCTTTACCGGCCTGGCGGTGGGCCTTGAAGGCTTTGTGTTGCAGGTCCCGGCGATGATGATTGCCGGGATGCTGGTGGGCGCGGCGGGCGTGTTGCTCACCTTGCTGATGGCCAAAGCCATGAATCGCTCGGTGGCCCATGTGCTGTTTGCGCGGTTCGGCGATCAGCCCACCCGCAAAGGTGCGGCGATCGTGGGCGAGCTCAAGCCGATGGCTGCGAGTGATGCGGGCGTGGCCATGCGTTATGCGAATAAAGTCATCATCGTGCCGGGCTACGGCCTGGCGGTCGCGCAGGGCCAGCAAAAGCTGTATGAATTCGTCAAGTTGTTGCAGGCCCACGGTGTGCTGGTGCGCTTCGCAGTGCACCCGGTGGCGGGGCGCATGCCGGGGCAAATGGACGTGTTACTGGCCGAGGCGGGGGTGCCCTACGACCTGATTTTCCAACTGGACGACATCAATACCGACTTCCCCGACACCGATGTGGTGCTGGTGATCGGTGCCAACGATGTGGTCAACCCGGCGGCGCGCAACGACAAAGCCTCGCCGATCTACGGCATGCCGATCCTGGATGTGGACAAGGCGCACCATGTGTACGTGGTCAAGCGGGGCGAAGGCAAGGGCTATGCCGGGATCCAGAATCAGCTGTTTTACGCCGAGAACTGCAACATGGTGTACGGCGATGCCCAGGCGGTCCTGGTCAAAATGATCGAGGCGGTCAGAGGTCTGGGTTAACCCTTTATCCAGGCCTGGGCACGGCGATGTACCCTCGCCGGTAGTGATTGATTTGAATGTCGATTGAGGACGTGAACCCCATGGCTAAGGTTGAGGCAGGCTGGCGGCAGAACGCCGTGTTGACGGTGCGCGAGATGGCGGAGGCCGACCGGTTGTCGGTGGTTGCCGGTGTATCGTCGTTCGCGTTGATGAGCAACGCCGGTGCGGCGGTGGCCCGTGAAATCGAGCGGCGCTGGACACCCCGACCGCTGGTGGTGCTGTGCGGACCGGGCAACAACGGCGGCGACGGGTTTGTCACCGCCCATCGGTTGGCCGAGGCGGGCTGGCCGGTGAGGCTGGCCATGTGGGGCGATCCCAACGCCCTCAAAGGTGAAGCGGGGCGCCATGCGCAGCGTTGGCAGGGCAAGGTCCAAGCCCTGAGCCCCGCAGTGCTGGACGGCGCGCAGTTGATCGTCGATGCGCTGTTCGGCGCCGGTCTCAGCCGAGCGCTGGAGGGCGTGGTGCTCGACACCCTGGCCGCCGCCGGCCGTGGCCAGGCGCCGATTATCGCGATCGACACGCCCAGCGGCGTAATGGGCGATACCGGCGAAGCCCTGGGGGCCGTGGCGGCGGCAGTGACGGTGACGTTTTTGCGAAAAAAACCGGGGCATTTGCTGTCCCCGGGCCGAGGGCTGTGCGGCGAGGTCATCGTGGCTGACATCGGCACCCCCGACACGGTGTTCGACACCCTCGAACCCTTGGCCTTCGAGAATCATCCTGCGTTGTGGCGGGCCGATTTGCCGCGCGCCGATGCGCAGGAGCGTGCATTGCAGGGCCCTGGCGTGCTAATCGTTCACGAGGCGCCAGTGGCGTATACGGGCGACACGCTGAGCCGCACGCGAGCCGCTGCCCGCGACCGTTCGACGGTGATGGTGGTTCAAGGCCGCGACACACTCATCGCCGCGCCCGATGGCCGGGCCATCCTCCACACCCCTGGGCCGTCGACCACCGACACCGATGATGTGTTGAATGCAATTATCCAGCGCTTGCTGGCCCAGGGCATGCCGGCGTTTTCGGCGGCGGCGGCGGGCGTATGGCTGCACGACGCCGCCGTTGTCGAGAGTGGCCCGGGGTTGCGCTCAGAGGATGTGGCGCAACTGCTGCCACGGCTGTACGCCTGATTTGCGCGCCGGATCGGCGTGGGTTTGATTTTTATCAAGTGCCGACCGCCGGAAAAAGGCAGTTTAGCCCGCAGAGGCTTCAGGTCAGTGTCTTGTACTCGACGGACGACGCCGGGTTTTTTCGGTTTTAACGTGACAGGTATGCATGCTCGATCAAACGACCTGATGAAAGATCAAAAAAGAAGATGAAGCCACTGCACCAGTACCTTGCATCCCGAGAAGGTTACACACGAAGGTATTCAACTAATGGCTTCTCCTTTTGGCGTTTCAGGTTCCGAGCTGCAATACAGAAAGTTCAACTTTTCCGGCTTTGAACTGGCGGGCGATTTGCGCTTGCCAGTGGGGACTGACTGCTTGGTCATCCTGGTTCACAGCAGTGGCGGAGGCCGTGCGAACCCGCGCAACCACTACATCGCCGAGTACCTGGCGCGCCATGGGATGGGCACCCTGGTGGTGGACCTGCTGACGCGCACAGAGCAACGCTGGGACAACCTGACCGGTGTGCTGCGTTTCGATATCCCGTTGCTCGCTGATCGACTGACCCAGGTCATCGACGCGACGTCCCGCGACGCGCAATTACGCAAGCTCGGCATGGGCCTGTTCGGCGCCAGTACCGGCGCCGCCGCCGTGCTGGTGGCCGCTGCCCGCTCGCCCGCTGTGCAGGCCGTCGTCAGTCGCGGCGGGCGCACCGATCTGGCGGCCCAGGCATTGCCCCTGGTCAGCGCGCCGACCTTGCAAGTGGTGGGCGCCGAGGACCCGATGATCCTGCGCCTGAATGCGCAGACCGGTCAGACATTGCACTGCGAGCACCGCCTGGAGGTGATCAAGGGCGCGACCCATCTGTTCAAAGAACCCGGCGCCCTGGCAGACGTTGCGCGGCTCACCGGTAACTGGTTCGAGCAGCACTTGCACAGGGAGCACACATGCACTTCTTAGCCTTGGCAGTGGACTTCGACGGCACCATCGCCGAACACGGCAATGTTCCGGGCGAAGTCTGTGAAGCGTTGCTCACCCTGAAAAACAGCGGTCGCAAGTTGCTGCTGATTACCGGTCGCGAGTTGCAGGCGCTCAAGCACCAGTTTTCCCGGTTGGACCTGTTTGACCTGGTCGTCGCGGAAAACGGCGCGCTGTTGTACGACCCGGCCACGGACACCGAGGAACTCATCGCCGACCCTGCGTCGACCGAGCTGGTGGGGCGCCTGCGCGACAAGGGCGTGTCGCCGTTGTCGGTCGGCAGGTCTGTCATCGCCACTTGGCATCCGTTCGAGGACGCGGTGATCAGCAGCATCCGCGAACTGGGCCTGGAACTGCATATCACCTTCAACAAAGACGCGATCATGGTCTTGCCGCCGTCGGTGAACAAGGCTTCGGGCCTGAGTGCCGCGTTGTTGAGGCTGGGGATCTGCGAGTTGAACGTGGTCGGGGTGGGCGATGCCGAAAACGATCACGCGTTTCTGGCCAGTTGTGGCTGCGCGGCGGCGGTGAGCAATGCCATCGCGTCGATCAAAGCCCGTGCGGACATCTGTCTCACTCAGGACCACGGCCGCGGTGTCTGCGAACTGATCGACCTGCTGCTGCAAAAGGACGCCGCGCTGGTGCCCGTCGAGCGCATCGGCCTGCCACTGGGCCAGACCGACGACGCGCGGCCGATATGGTTGGCGGCCGAATCGGTGCTGCTGGTGCTCGGCAACTCAGGCTCCGGCAAATCGAACTACGTGACCTGGCTGACGGAACGCATGATCCACGCCCATCAGGGTTTCTGCGTCATCGACCCCGAAGGCGACTATCTGTCGCTGGCGGGCGCGGTCACGGTCGGCGGCCTGACGGTTCCGCCGACCACCGAAGAGTCGCTGCATCATTTATTGCAGGCACGGCTTAACGTCGTGGTGAGCACCCTGGCTCTGGACGCAACGCAACGGGTGCAACTGTTCGGCGAACTGCTGCCGTTCATCCAACGCCTGCGCAGCACCACCGGCCGACCGGCCTGGCTGATCGTCGACGAGGCCCACTACATGCTGCCGCACTGCGCGGTGTGGCCGCAGGGGTTTCTCGCCAACATGGGGGCGGTCATCGTCGCCCTGGATTTCGATGAGGTCTGCCCCGCGTTGCTTGAGGGCGTCGACGTACTGGTGACGCTGGGCAGCACGGCCAGGGAGTTGGTCAACCGGTTCGCCACGCGCACGCAACGCCGGGTGCCGATCTTTCCGGCCAGCTCGCCAGGGCTGGACCAGGTGTGTCTGTGGGACCTGCACGACGCTGAGCGGGTGGTCCTGCTGGAGCAACAACGGCCCGATCAGGCCCATCACCGCCACAGCGGCAAATATGCCGTGGGGGATGTGGGGGCCTGGCACGCGTTCTACTTTCCCGCGCTGGGCCAGAGTGCCTCAAACCTGAGCGAGTTCCTGTCCGCGCTGGCGCGCCTGGACGACCACGGGTTTCGTGAACATAGCGACGCCCGGGATTTTTCCAACTGGTTCCGCGAGGTGATACGCGACGACGTGCTGGCCAACAAAACCCGGCTGATCGAGTCAGACGAATCGGTGTCGCGCCAGGTGGCGCTGGCGCAGATCACTGACCTTGTGCAAGCGCGCTACCACCTGGACGACCTGTGATATGCGCGTGCCTTCGTTCAGAGTTGCAGTTCATGGACCAGGCGGTCGAAATCGCGCCCCAGGTACACCGAGGTGAAGCCCTGTTGCTTGTACAGCCCATGGATCGGGTAATCGGTCGACAGGTTGGTCGAGCACAGGGTGTGCAAGCCCTCGCGCCTGGCGGCAACGATCAGATGCCCCAGCAATAACCGTCCCAGGCCCTTGCGCTGCCACGCTTCGGCAACGGCCACCGCGCACTCGCCGCGATTTTCTTCGAGCCGCGTATAGCGACTGACGCCGATGACCTGCAATTCACCGTCGTTGTGTATCAGCGCCAGGTAGCCTCGGCTGACATCCTCGGAGACGCTCAGCAGCGAATCGATGATGCGCTCGTCGACATGACTGACCGCGCCCAAAAAGCGGAATCGCAATGACAGCGGCGACAAACGCTGGAAAAACACCAGCAGGCGCAGGCGGTCTTCCATCGACAGCGGACGAATCAGCACGTGGGTGCCGTCGTGCAGGGTGTCCAGCCAATGCTCCGAAGGCGCTGTCTTATCCATTTCGGCGATCAGGGCGGCGGTGTGTGGATTAGCGAACATGGGTCTCTCCAGCGCGGGGCAGGCGTTCAGATCAGAGGGGCGAACGACCAACTCGATCACACTGCGGGCTGGGCGGGTCGGGCTTATTGATTAAAGTCAAACAGCACACAGACCGAGCGGCTCAGAATCGAGCTTTGCTCAATCGCTCAGGGACACGGCATGTCTGTTGAACCGCCCATTCCAGCTGTCCTCCCCGCGCCGGTGCTTGAAGAAGGGCAACACTACAATCGCCCGGCGCTGTGGCTGACCTGGCTGCTGGGCGCGGCGATGTTCGCCACGGTGGTCGGCGTGGCGCTGCAGTTCACCGACGTCGAATCCTTCACCCGTTTGCTCACCGAGGCCGAGCCCCTGTGGCTGGTGGGCGCCCTGGCCTTGCAAGCCCTGACCTATACGGCCCAGGGCCAGGTGTTTCGCGTCGTGCTCAAGGCCGGGGCGCAACCACTGTCACTCTGGGAAGCGGGCAAGCTCAGCGTGATGAAGCTGTTTGTCGATCAGGCCCTGCCATCCTCCGGGATCAGCGGGGCCTTTGCGGTGGTGGCCTCGTTCGTGCGCCTGGGGTTCGCCAAACCGCTGGTGCTGGCAAGCCTGGTGCTGGATTTGTCCGGGTACTTCCTGGCGTATGCGCTGTCGGTCGGCGTGGCGTTGGCGGTGGTGATCGTCCAGGGGCATGCGACGCCCGTGGTGGTGACCGCGTGCCTGGTGTTCGTGGCGGTCAGCCTGATCCTGGCCGTCGTCACGCCACGGCTTGCGGGCAATTCGCACCTGGCGGTGCATATACCGGGGCAGCGTTTTGCGATTGTCGCCAGAACCGTTTCATTGCTGACGGGCGCGGACAGCCAACTGGTCCGCAGTCGCGGCCTGTTATGGCGGATTACCTTGCTGGAGCTGGCGATCATCCTGCTCGACAGTGCCACGTTATGGGTGCTGGTGCGCGCGCTGGGCGTCTCGGCGCCGCCGTTGGGGCTGTTCGCCGGGTTTATGCTGGCCAGTGTGCTGCGCAGCATCGGCATTGTGCCGGGCGGCCTGGGCGCCTTCGAGGCGGCGGCGGTGGTGACCCTGCATTGGGTGGGGGTGAACATTGCCGTGGCGCTGTCCGCCACCTTGTTGTTTCGTGGCCTGACGTTCTGGATACCGATGCTGCCCGGCCTGTGGCTGGCCCATCGGGAATGGCAATCCAGCGCCAAGCATCCCGCGCGGCTGGTCAACGCCGATTACTGGAGCCCGCCGGTGAGCCAGGTGTTCAGCAGCGTGCACAGCTCGCCGCACGGCTTGAGCCAGGCCCAGGCTGGCGTGCGAATGCGCGCCGCGCCGGCCCAGGCCAAGGACCGGCCACGGGGGTTGGCCAGGTTGGTGCTGGAGCAAATGCGCACGCCGCTGGTGCTGATTCTGATCGTCGGCGCACTGGTGGCCGTGGCCGTGGGCGACTGGCTGGATGCGGCGATTGTCGGCTGCATCGTGCTGATCAGCGCGGTACTCAGCGCCTGGTATGAAAGCCGCGCCAGTCATGCCGTGGAGCAACTGCGGCGCAAGATCGCGCTGCGCGCCACCGTGCGTCGCGACGGCAAGCCCGTAGACGTTGCCGCCAGCGACGTGGTGCCGGGGGATATCCTGCTGCTCAGCGCCGGCAGCCTGATCGCTGCAGATGGCCGCATCCTGCAGGCGCTCGACTGTTTTATCGGCGAGAGCCTGCTCACGGGCGAAACCTTCCCGGTGGAAAAGTCACCGGGCGAGTGCGCTGCCGATGCCACCCTGGGGCAACGTCACAACTGCGTGTTTATGGGCACCTCGGTGCGCAGCGGCACCGCCGAAGTGCTGGTCACACGCTATGCCCAGGAGAGCGAAATCGGGCAGATCGCCAAGACCCTGGCGCTGCGACCGCCCGAAACCGAGTTCGAGCGTGGCCTGCGGCGCTTCGGCGGTTTGCTGTTGCGGGTGATGCTGGTGATCACCATCGTGGTGTTCGGCATCAATATTTTGCTGCACCGCCCAGCCCTCGACACCCTGTTGTTTGCCATCGCATTGTCCATCGGCCTGTCGCCGGAGCTGTTACCGGCGATCCTGAGCATCACCCTGTCCAAAGGCGCCCAACGCATGGCGGCCAAAGGCGTGATCGTGCGGCACCTCAATGCCATCGAAAACCTCGGCGCCATGGACATCCTGTGCACCGACAAGACCGGCACGTTGACCCGTGGCGTGGTGATTCTGGACGGCGCCATGGATACCGACGGCCAGGTCGATCCGGCTATTTTGCAGTTGGCGGTGTTCAACGCGAGTTTGCAGACTGGCATGCGCAATGCGATGGACGACGCCATCAGCGTGGCCGGCAAAGACCTGGCGCCATGCCCCGACGTGACCAAATTCGATGAGGTGCCCTACGACTTCGTGCGCAAGCGCCTGAGCGTGGTGCTGGCCAATGCGCCCGAGGCCAACCGGCTGATGGTGACCAAGGGTGCGCTGGATAACGTGCTGGAGGTCTGCACCCGGGTGCGCCGCGGCGAACAGTCATTGGCGCTGGACGCAAAGGAACAGGCGGCGATCCGGCAGCGTTTCGCCGACTGGAGCGAGCAGGGCTTTCGCGTGCTCGGCCTGGCCACGCGAATATTGCCGGACCAGCCGCACTATGGCCGCGACGAAGAACAGGGCATGACCTTTCGCGGCTTTCTGTTGTTCTTCGACCCGCCCGAGCCTGGGGTCAAGGACACCCTGGCCAGCCTCGCGCGGCTCGGCGTGCAGGTAAAAATCATCAGTGGCGACAGCCACCTGGTCGCGCGCCATGTCGGCGAGGCCGTGGGCCTGCCCGTCGAGCGCATCATCACCGGTGCCGAACTGGCCGCGATGAAAGACGAAGCCTTGATGCACCTGGCGCCGCTGACGACGCTGTTTGCCGAGGTCGACCCCAACCAGAAAGAGCGCATCATCCGCGCCCTGCAAAAGACCGGGCATGTCGTCGGGTACATGGGCGACGGCATCAACGATGCGCCGGCGCTGCAAGTGGCCGATATCGGCATTTCCGTGGATAACGCCGCCGACGTGGCCAAGCAGGCCGCCGACTTCGTGTTGCTGGAACACGACCTGAACGTGCTGCGCGAAGGCATCGAAGAGGGCCGGCATACCTTTGCCAATACCTTGAAGTACATCTCGATCGTCTCCAGCGCCAATTTCGGCAACATGATCAGCATGGCCCTGGCGTCCCTGGTGCTGCCGTTCCTGCCGATGCTGGCCAAGCAGATCCTGCTCAACAACTTCCTGTCCGATATCCCCTCCATGGGGATTTCCAATGACAACGTCGACCGCGAATGGGAAAACACCCCGCATCGCTGGAACATCAGCGAAATCCGCAACTTCATGGTGGTGTTCGGGCTGGTCAGTTCGCTGTTCGATATCCTCACCTTCGGGGCCCTGTACCTGCTGGCGGAAAAGGGTCCCGAACTGTTCCGCAGCGGCTGGTTCGTGGAGTCGCTGCTGACCCAACTGCTGACCATCTTCATCGTGCGCACTTACCGACCGTTCTACCGAAGCCGTTCAGCGACACTGCTGCTGGTCAGCGCGTCGCTCATCGGCGTGCTGGCCGTCGCGTTGCCTTACAGCCCGCTGGCGGCCTGGTTCGGCCTGGTGCCGTTGCCCTTGCCGATCCTGTTGACGGTGCTGGCTATCAGCCTGGTCTACATGGCAGCGGCGGAAGGGGTGAAGCGGGTTTTTTACCGCCGCCAGCGCTTGCGCCGCGCAAGTCCTGCGCCCGGCGCGGTGTGATGAACCGAGCGCCGGGAGGCTATCGCTCGCGTGTCCAACGGATGGTCACGCTGCATTGGTTATCGTCGTAGTGGTACTGCGCCTGGCCTTTGTAGGCGGCTTCGAGCGCATGCCCCAGGCAGTTGGCGAGATGCACCCCGGTGGTGGTCACCGTCAGCTCGTCCACCGTGTCGGTCAGGTGAATGATGCGCTCCAGCGCGTGCTCGGCCTTTTCGCGTTTTTCGGTGTGTTCGAACAGGTGCACGATTTCATCGCGGTGCTGCGGCCAGAAACTGCCCGACAGGGTCAGCGTGCCGGCTGCGGCGTTGTCGGCAATGCGCCGGCAGGCGGGGCAGGTCACGCTCTGCGCGTCGGGGACCAGCGTGTTTTCGGGGTGGTTCCACGTCCAGTTGCCTGCCTGATACACCGCATCGCACTGTGGGCAGATAGCCGCACCTTCCACCTTCGGCAAGCAATAGGGATCGTGGGGGGCCTGCTTGAACAGTTGGTTTTTCTGGCTGTGTTGATATTTGTCCATGGTCGTTCTCCTGGGGGCTCCGGGCTGCGGGATTTCACCCGTTGATTGGGGCGCTGTTTTCGGCCGGGCGCGTTGATTTTTGTCAACTCCCGGCCGCCAGGCGACAGTCGGTGACGGGCGTCTGCGTGCCTGGGATTTTGTTGATAAAAGTCAAGGCTGGCGCGGCCACATCGTAGAAGCTGCAAGCCTGATGCATGGCAGACCTGACAGGAGAGCACCCCGATGGCTCACAGCAAAATCGTGTTTCGTGCGGCGGCTCGCGAAAAGATCCTCAGCGGCGCGACCCAATTGGCGGATGCGGTGCGCGTCACGCTGGGGCCCAAATCCAAATCGGTGCTGATTCAGAACACGTGGGGCAACCCGACCGTCTGCAACGACGGCGTGACCATTGCCAAACGCATCGACCTGCTCGACCCCGAGGAAAACCTCGGCGCGCAAATGCTGCGCCAGGCCGCCGAGCGCACCGGCGAGGCGGTCGGCGACGGCACCAGTACCTCAACGGTGCTGGCCCACGCGATCCTGGCCGATGGCATCCGCAATGTGGTGGCGGGGGCCAGCGCGATCGATCTCAAGCGTGGCCTGGACCGTGGCCTGGCCTTGGTGATCGAGTCGCTGGCGGCGCAATCGCGGCCCGTCAGTACACCGAGGGAAAAGGCCCAGGTCGCGACGCTGTCGGCGCATAACGACAGCGTCATCGGCCAACTGGTGGCAGACGCCCTGGAGAAGGTCGGTGTTGAGGGCGTGGTCAGCGTCGAAGAGTCCAAGACCACCGAAACGGTGGTGGAGGTCATGGAGGGGATGCGCTTCGACCGCGGCTATGTCTCGCCGTATTTCGTCACCGATGCCGAGAAGATGCAGGTCGAGTTCGAGGATGCCTGGCTGCTGCTCTGCGACCATAAGATCGGCATCCTCAAAGACCTGCTGCCGTTGCTGGAGCTGGTCGCCAAAAGCGGACAGCCCCTGGTGCTGATCGCCGATGACATCGAAGGCGAAGCCCTGAGCACCCTGGTCGTCAACCACATACGGGGCGTGCTTAAAGCGGTGGCGATCAAGGCCCCCGGCTTTGGTGATCGGTGCAAGGACATGCTGCAGGACATGGCCGTGCTGACCGGTGGCACGGTGATTTCCAACGAACTGGGCATCGCCCTCGAACAGGTGGAACTCAAGCAACTGGGGCGGGCGCATCGGGTCGTGGTGCAAAAGGACAGCACCGCGCTGATCGGCGGCGCCGGTACCCGCGAAGCCATCGACGCGCGCCTGCAACAGATCCGCGCGCAAATGGCGACCACCACCAGCGATTACGACCGCGAAAAGCTTCAGGAACGCCTGGCCAGGCTGTCCGGTGGCGTCGCCGTGATTCGCGTGGGCGCGCCGTCCGAAGCGGAAATGAAGGCGCGCAAGGATGCGTTGGATGACGCCATCGCCGCGACCCGTGCGGCGATAACCGAAGGGACCGTGCCCGGCGGCGGGCTGGCGCTGCTCAAGGCGGTGCCGGCGATTGTCGCCGAGGAAGCCCGCCAGGAGGGCGATGTGCGCACCGGTCTGCAGATACTGCGTCGCGCCCTGGAAGCCCCGACCCGACTCATCGCGGAAAACTCGGCGGTGGACGCCGGCGTCGTCGTTGCACGCATGCTCGCCGAGCCTGGAAACACAGGCTTCGATGCCTCCACCAATACCTATGTCGACCTGTACGAAGCCGGCATCATCGACCCCACCAAAGTCGTGCGGATCGCCCTTGAGAATGCTGTTTCCGTTGCCAGCATCCTGCTCCTCACCGAAGCGAGCATCACCGATATTCCAGAACCGCCAGCGCCGGCCCCATCACCGTTTCCCGAGGGCTGACGGGGTGAAGAATCCTCTCCATCAAGGCATGCAACCATGAACCTGAACAAAGCCATTTCCGGTCGGCGCTCGACCCGTGACTACACGGCCGAACCCGTCGATGAAAAAGTGATTTTGCGTTTGATCGACGCCGCCACGCAGGCGCCGAGCGCCATGAACCAGCAACCATGGACGTTCACCGTGATCCGTGACCAGGCGCTGCTGGAGCGGATCTCCCGCGAGGCCAAGGCCTGCATGCTCGCCACCACGCCCGTGGGCTCGCACTCCAGCCACTTCCAGTCGCTGCTCAGCGAAGACAGTTTTCAGCTCTTCTACCACGCTCCGGTGCTGGTGCTGATCTCGGGGAATGAGTCCAGTCAGTGGATGGTCGCAGACTGCGCCCTGGCGGCCCAGAACCTGATGCTGGCAGCGTACGCCGAAGGGTTGGGCACCTGCTGGATCGGCTTCGCCCAGGGCTTTCTCAATACGCCGGAAGGCAAGCATATGCTCGGCCTGCCCGCCGAGTGGATGCCGGTGGCGCCGATTATCGTCGGGCATCCACTGTCGACGGCGGTGCCCGTCGCGCACAAGGCCCCCGAGATTCATTGGATAGGCTGACCCCACGAGCGGTATGCGGTGCTTGTGTGTGGGTTTTTTGACGTGGATCAGAGACCCCGCTGTGGTGACTCCTATGCTCGACCTGACTCCCCCTGCGTTGAGATGAACTCACATGAACAGACACCGTTTGATTGGCCGATGCTTGTGGGTCGCCGCCAGCGTTTTGCTGCTACCGGCCAGCGGTGCATTCGCCGGCACCATGATGTCGACGCCAGGCGGCATGTTCCATCACGCGGCGGATTTCGACTGGATCAAACACACCCAACAGACCCTGGACGACCTCAAGGGCAAGCTCAATCTCAAGCCGGAGCAACTGCCCGCCTGGGAGACCTGGGCCAAGGGGGTTATCGCCGATGCCAATCAGCAGGAAAAGAGCAACGCCGCCGACAGTGAACGCGAGCCCGCCGAAAAAGTCCTGAAGGATGAAACCACGCCCGAGCGAATGGCCAAAGGCATAGCGCGCCTGCGTACGCAGGCCAACTGGATACAGGCGCAACTGGTGCGCCTGGACGCGGCCCAGGCGCGCACGCAAACCTTCTACGACGCCCTGGACCCTCAACAGAAAACCATCTTCGACCTGTTCTGGACCGTGATGCATCACCGGTTCGCCGGCCATGAAGGCTGGCAGATGCCGATGCACATGTCCGGGCCAAGCCAGCCGTAAACCGTCTTTGCGGTTCCATGGGGTAAGCATCATGAACATCCATTCGGTAAAGCGTTATGTGCTGACAGGACTCATCCTGCTGGCCACGGGGGTTATATTGCCGG
This sequence comes from Pseudomonas sp. MPB23, assembly GCF_046605395.1. NCBI lineage: Bacteria > Pseudomonadati > Pseudomonadota > Gammaproteobacteria > Pseudomonadales > Pseudomonadaceae > Pseudomonas > Pseudomonas sp. MPB23. Next base: position 4,139,740 of record NZ_CP176771.1, read on the forward strand.
CCCATGCCGGGCCTCACGGCGGCGGGCATGGTGGCGGGCCGGGCTGGTGGGGGATCGGGCTCGGCCTGGGCTTGGGGTGGGAGGCGGCGCGTATCGCCAACCCGTATTACTACTACCCTGCGTACCCGGTCTATTACTACCCCGCGCCGGTTTACAACTATTACCCGGCCAACCCGCCGGCGGTGGTGATCGAACCGGCTCCGGCTGGCGCAACGCCGCCCGCCCAATCGGTACCCAATTGGTATTACTGCGAATCCGCCAGAGGCTATTACCCGACGGTACGTCAGTGTCCCGAAGCCTGGCGTCTCGTTCCCGCCACGCCGCCTGGCCCCGTCCGCTGAGGGCGCGGGCTGTTTTCAATTTTTCTGGAGTCGAATCATGAGCCAATACACCTGCTTGTTACTGATCATCAACCCCGCCTTGCGCGATTCCCCGGCGATCCCCCATGCGGCGGCCCTGGCCAAAGCCAGCGGCGCGACCTTGCATATCGCTGCGCTGGCAACGCCGTTGAAGATCTTCCCGTTGCTGGACAAAGACGTGCGCGAAAAAGCCCGGGCCGCCTACCTTCAGGATCATCGCGACTGGTTGACGCAACAGGACAACAATCTTCGTGCGCTCGGGCTCAATGTCACGACGCAGGTGGAATGGGCCGACGACCTCAAGCAAGACATCCTGGATTACGTCACAGAGATGCAGCCTGATCTGTTGATCAAGCAAGTGGAGCACGAGTCCGCATTGAAACGCGCGTTCTTCACGCCGCTGGACTGGCAGTTGCTGCGCGAGTGTCCGGTGCCGGTCTACCTGATCGGCGCTGGCGGGCATGCCTTGCCGCGCATCATCGTGGCGGCGGTCGATGCCTCGGATACTCAGCCGGCCAACAGCGACCTGAACGATCGCATCGTCGAGCAGGCCAACACCCTGGCGCTGCAATGCGACGCCGACCTGCACTTGCTGTATGCCTGCGATATCTCCGCGCTCTACATGACCGACATGGGCGGCCTGGCCGTTACCGATCTGATGGAAGACCTGCAGAGCACCGAGAAAGACCGGTTCTTCGAACTGGCCCAGCGCTATGGCGTCCCCGCAGATCGTCACCACTTTGTCCTGGGCAGTCCCGTCACGGCGTTGACCCAGTTCGCGACGCAGTATCAGGTGGATGTGATCGTGATGGGCCGGGTTCGCTATCGCGGTATAGAAAAGCTGCTGGGCAGCACCACCGAACACATCCTGTACCAGGTGCCGAGCAGCATTCTGGCGGTCTGATCCGATCTCGTAAAACCACAGGCGTGCGCGCCTGATGAGGTGAGCCATGACGCAAAGCCCTTCCTTGCAAACGCTCTGGCAGGACCGGTCGGTGGCCGGTCAAAGCCTGGTGGAGCCGTTGCTCAAATACGCACGGCGCCCCGAGGTCATCATCCTGGCCTTGCCCCGTGGCGGCGTGCCGGTGGCCTACGAAGTGGCCACCGCGCTGCAAGTGCGCCTGGACCTGCTGGTGGTGCGCAAGCTCGGCGTGCCGTCCCACCCGGAATTCGCCATGGGCGCGATTGCCAGTGGCGGGATACAGATTCGCAACGAGAAAGTGCTGGAGGCGTATTCGATTGATTCCCACAGCTATGACACGGTCGTCGTACAGGAAACCCTGGAACTGGCGCGTCGCGAGCGGGTTTACCGCGGCGACCGTGCGCCGCTGCAACTCAAGGATCAGGTGGTCATCCTGATCGACGATGGCCTGGCCACCGGCGCCTCGATGACCGCCGCGATCCACGCGGTGCAGTTGCAGGCGCCGGCGCGTATCGTCGTGGCGGTGCCGGTGGCGCCGCTGGAAACCGTGGAAACCTTGCGTTGCGTCGCCAATGAAGTGGTGTGCACGCTGATCCCCGAGTGGATGACCTCCATCGGCTACTGGTACGAGCACTTTCCCCAGACGACGGACCCGCAGGTCATCGACTTATTGCACCGCGCCTGGCAGCGCGAATCCGCCGAGGCCGGCACGCGCGGCGCCTGATACCGCTAAACGCCGAACGGAAAGGTCTCGTCTTCCGGTTCCAGCGCCTGGCCTTTTGGCAGGGCCAGGGCTGTCACCGGTTGCGTCTGTTCGATCCAGACCATGGCATCGAACTGCTCGGCCAGGACCGCTTCGAAGTAGTGGCTCTGACGTTCGGTTTCCGGGCGGTAAATTACGCCAATGGCGCGCTCCAGCAAGGTGCCGGACAACGCATGGCGCAGCTCGGTGCGCTGCGGGTCGCGCCAGTCGGTCAAGGACGCCGGCACGCCGGCCTTGAGGAACTGATGCTCCCAACTGTCCGGCAGGGCAGGGCGGACGTCCTTGATGAACATCGCACCGTCCCAGTCATCGGCCGCCGCCACTTGGCCGTGGTCGGTGCTCATGCCGATCAGCACCGCGTCGCGCCCGTAGGCACTGCGGCACAGTTGGCCGATATTGAACTGCCCCTTCCAGCCCATCTGCGTCGCGGCCGCATTGCCGATATGGGAGTTGTGCGCCCAGACCACGGCCTTGGCCTGCGGGCCACGATGCTCCAGCAGCGCGTGCAGGGTGTCGAACATGTGCCGGTCGCGCAGGTTCCAGGACGCCGTCGAGCCGCGATAAATCGCGCGGTAATACTGTTCCGCCGCCTGCACCACCCGGGCGTTTTGCGTGGCGTTGAAAAAACCTTCGTCATCCTTGATGAGCCCGGTCAATTGCTCGGCGAGCATGATGTGGAGCTGCTCGACCACCTGGTGTTCACAGGGCATCACACCGTTGCGTTCGACGAAGGGACCGTACGCGGCCGGATCATCCTGCCAGGGTGTCAGGCAGCTGTAGCGGCGCCGTGCTTCCTTGGCCAGATGGGGGTCCACACCATCCAGGTAGTGCAGCACCTCATGAATCGAGTTGCGCAGGCTGTAGACGTCCAGGCCACGGAATTCGACGCGGCCTTCAGGGGCGCGCTGATGGTTGAACCGATGCAGCCAATGGGCGAAGGCCTTGACCTCGGCGTTGCGCCACATCCAGGTGGGGAAGCGGCTGAAGATATGGCGCTTCCAGGCCGACGGGGCCAATCCGCGCACATAGCGGTCGACATGCCCGGCATCTGGCCAGTCGGCTTCGACCGCCACCACATTGAAGCCGTGGTGCTCAATCAAGCGCTGGGTAATGGCCGCGCGGGTTCGATAGAAATCATGGGTGCCATGGCTGGCCTCGCCGATCAGGACCACCCGCGCATCGGCGTAGCGGTCGAACAACTCACCGAAGGCCGGCGACTCCAGCGCCGGCAGCGGCTCGGCATACTGGCGCAGGAGCGGGGCGATCGCCGCCGTGTCGAGGCACCGGGCCGTGCCATAGCAGTTATCCAGCCAGTCCTGGGAAGGGGTGCTCATCATCGTCGTCCTCGGGCGGTTTGTTCATTCCTACACCCTGGCCCAAGCGAATCCTTGAGGTTTATCAATAAAGCCTGCACGGCGTTGGGCGAAGGTGTCTGAACCCGATAGGCGCCGGCCAGCGCCGCGGATCATTGAGGCATGAGCTATGAGCGGCGCTATCCAACGATCCCCACTGACGCTTGCCCTCTGTGCGGCGCTGCTGATGGGCTGTTCCCACACCAGCGAGCGCCCATCGAAGGCCATCTCGAACATGCCCACGCTCGCCCTGGTCGATAACGTCTGCGCGCTGTGCCATGGGCTGACGGGGGAGTCCGTTTCGCCGATGATTCCCAAGCTGGCCGGTCAGCAAAAAGACTATCTGAAGGCGCAGTTGATGCAGTTCAAAGCCCACTCGCGCATGGACAAGGCCGCGACCGAGTACATGTGGGGGTTTACCCATTTGACGGACACGCAGATCGCTGAACTGGCGGACTACTTTGCCGCACAGCCGCCTATGCAAGCACCGGCCCAAACGTCTGATGCGAGGGGTGAGCTGATCTTCCGCCGTGGCGTGCCCGCAGCCGGCATTGCCCAGTGCAGCGCCTGCCATGGTGCGCAGGGCCAGGGGCAGGGCCAGACGCCGCGTGTGGCCGGCCAGCACGCAGCCTATATGGTCAGCCAGCTCAACGTCTTTCAACAGGCCGACCTGCGTCAGCGTGGCGACCTGAGCAGCGAGATCGCGCATACGCTGTCCGATGCCGATGCCGATGCCGAATCGGTCGCGCAATACATGGCAAGGCTGGGGCGTGCACCGTCAACCCCATGACTGGCGGCTGAGTGGTGGATCTTTGACAAAGATCAGTGCCTCCCATCCCCGGCGCCGGATACTTGAATGGCAGCAGGCTCTTTCCTACTGTGACTCTCAAGGAGAATACCCATGAATAAGCGCGTATCCGTTGTCCTGCTCAGCGTCCTTCTGGCGTTGTCGGCCGGTTGCAGCAGCAAGCACACCAAAGAAGTCGATGCTCGCCTGGACTCCGCCCAAAGCAATGCCTTGTCGGCACAGGCCAGGGCTGACCAAGCGTATGCGAAAGCGGAGCAGGCGGCGGCAGCGGCCAGTCAGGCGCAAAGCACGGCCGATCAAGCCAATGACCGTGCGAGCCGGATGCTCGAAAAAGCCACACGCAAGTAGTGAACGGTTGCAGCACCCGGCATATTGTCGGGTTTGCTGCAAGGCTTGGCCCCTGCGCCCGGCATCAGTCGTGTTCTTCCCACTTCCCCCCTCGATTTGTCCAGCCCCTATACCCAGATGCTAATCCATGGCTCGCCTATCAAGGTGCCGTGGGCGTTCGGCCAGGTGCTGCCGGTCGCCGGGCAAAAAAATCCCCTTGCCGGTTTCCCGACAAGGGGCAGTGCAGCCCGGGATTTACTCGCCTTTGATCGGTACGACTTTATCCGCTTTCATGGCTTCGGGTTTCTTCGGCAATGAAATGCTCAGCACGCCCTTGCTGAAGCTCGCGTCGATCTTGTCGGCATCAATCCCTTTGGGCAGGTTGAATACCCGCTCGAAGGAGCCGTAATGGCGCTCGCTGAGGTGGTAGCCCTTGTGTTTTTCTTCCTTGTCTTCGTGTTTTTCGCCCTTGATGATCAGGCTGCCGTTGGACAGTTTGATCTCGATGTTTTTCTGATCCATGCCGGGTACTTCGGCGGTGATTTCGTAGCTTTTGTCTTTCTCGACGATGTCCACGGCCGGCATGCCATGGCCCATCAGCTCGCGCCGCCAGAACGGTTCGACATCGAACAGGCCACGGCCGAAGGGTGACAGGCTGGAACCGCGATTGAAGTCGTCAAACAGGTGATCAACCTGTTGGCGCAGTTTTTCCAGCGGCCGCCACAGTTCGGTCGTGGCGGGATGCTGGTCGGCGGTGTGTTCGGTAGTGACCGGCATTTTTTTTGCGGAATTGCTCATCTCTCGGTACTCCTCTTCAGATTGGAGGCAGCCTGCGAACTTCTTCAGCGCGGGCTGCCAGGACAGTTCGATGGGTTACAGGGTCAGCGTCCCGCTCCACAGCATCCATGCGGCATACGCGGCGGCGGCCCAGATGATGATCAACAGCCCGGTTTCAGGACCGCTGAGCGACTGGCCCTGACGGGCCTTCATGGTGCCCAGGTAGATCAACGAGCCTGGGGCATAGAGAAGGGCGCTGAGCAGCATGTATTTGGGCCCGGCGGCATACAGCAACCACATGCAGTACAGCGTGGCGACAGCGGCGATGGCCATGTCGCGCAGTTGCAGGGCGCGGTGGCCAGCGTAGGTTTCACCCTTCCAGCTCAGTTTCAAGGCATACAGGCCGCTGAACAGGTACGGCAGCAGGATCATCGAGGTGGCCAAGGAGATCAGCGCCAGATAGGTCGCGCTCGAATACAGGGTCAGCAGCAGGAACACTTGAATGCAGCCATTGGTCAGCCACAGCGCATTGGCGGGCACGCCTTGGGTGTTTTCCACTGCCAGCGCACCGGGCATGACCTTTTCCTTGGCCGGGGTGAACACCGACTCGGCCGCCAGCAGCGTCCAGGCGAGTAGGGCGCCGCCCACCGAAATGATCAGGCCGATGCTGATCAACACCGCGCCCCAGGGGCCGGCGGCGACTTCAAGCACACCCGCCATCGATGGGTTTTTCAACGCGGCCAGTTCCGGTTGTTTGAGCACGCCCAGGGACAACAGCGACACCGCAATCAGCAGCAACAGGGTGATCACAAAGCCGATCACCGTGGCGCGCCCGACATTGGCGCGCTCCGCCGCACGCGCAGAAAACACGTTGGCGCCCTCGATGCCGATAAACACCCAAACGGTGACCAGCATGGTGCTTTTGACTTGGTCCAGGGTGCTGCCCAATGCCGGTGCGCCCCAGAAGTCGACACTGAACGTCTCACGCTGAAACGCGGCGATCACCAGACCGATAAACAGCAGCAGCGGGACGATCTTCGCCACCGTTGTCAACGCATTGGCCCGCGCCGCCGTGCGCATGCCCCGCAGGATCATCCAGTGCAACGCCCACAGCACCACGGAGGCCCCGGCGATGGCGGCCTTGTTGTTGCCTTCGCCGAACAGCGGGAAGAAGTAGCTCAGGGCCGCGAACAGGATCACCAGGTAACTGACGTTGCCGATCCAGGCACTGATCCAGTAACCCCACGCCGAGTTGAAACTCAGGTATTCACCGCCCAGTGCGCGGGCGTAGGCAAACACGCCGTTATCCAGCGCGGGCTGGCGGTTGGACAAGGTCTGATAAACCAAGGCCAGGGACAGCATGCCAACGCCAGTGATCAACCAACCGATCAGGATCGCGCCGGCGCCGGCACTCGCGGCCATGTTTTGCGGCAGGCTGAAAATACCGCTGCCGATCATCGAACCGACCACCAGGGCAATCAGCAGACTCAGCGATAAACGCTTGGGTTCGACCTTGCGCACACTGCCTACAAGGGGGTGCGCAGAAGATGGCGGGATGACTGGTTGGGTGCCTTGCACATGCGTTGCCATGACGAGCCTCCACGAAATGATTGGGTCTGCATCCCTCGGAGGTGAGGGGGCGACTGCTGCCATTAATTTCTGCGTGAAGGCCGGGGCCCTGATTGATTTAGATCAGAAAGCCGCCAAACAGTCTCGCCAGGGAGGCGGCGAGCAGGGCAGGCGCGGGTTTGTTGAGGAAGGTCAACTCGTCATCCGGCGCGCGGTGCAGACTTCCTCCAGCGCGGGACCATCGCCACGCCGCCTCGACCACTGCACAAGGGAGCAGGGCCACGCCATGACGAATACCTCTTGCCCGGTGCTGCTGGTGCTGAATGCGGGGTCCTCGACACTCAAGTTCTCCCTTTACCCCGCGACCGCAGCGACCGCGCCGTGCCTGGGCAGCGGCAGCATCGAGGTGCGCGAGGGCCAGGCCAGCCTGGTGTATCAAGGCTGCGGGCTCGAGGCTGAACACCGTGAGCAATGGTCGAGCGATAGCTGCCTGGACGAAACCTCGTTGAACCGGCTGTTGCACTGGATCGCCCGCCAACCCGATATACACATGGCCGGGGCGGCGCATCGCGTGGTGCATGGCGGCAGCCGCCGTGAGGTGGCCGCACGGGTCGACGCCGCATTGATCGCTGAACTGCAGGCGCTGATCCCCATCGCGCCTTTGCACCAGCCGCTGTGCCTGGCGCCGATCCTGCATTTGGCCCGGGAACATCCCGACATGCCCCAGGTGGCGTGTTTTGATACTGCGTTCCACCACACCCTCGATCCGCTGGAAACCCAATACGGACTGCCGCGCGCGCTGAGCGAAAAAGGCCTGCGCCGCTACGGTTTCCATGGCCTGTCGTATGAATTCATCGCCGGTGTCCTGGCGGAATACGACCCACGGGCGGCGAGCGGACGAACGATTGTCGCCCACTTGGGCAACGGTGCCAGTTTGTGTGCCATGCATAACCGCATCAGCCGGGGCACGACCATGGGGTTTTCCACCCTCGACGGGCTATTGATGGGCACCCGGCCGGGCAACCTGGACCCCGGCGTAGTGCTGTACCTGCTGCGCGAGGACGGCATGAGCGTGCAGGCGGTCGAACATTTGCTGTATCACGAATGCGGCTTGCTCGGCGTATCGGGCGGGCTGTCCAGTGACATGCGCACGCTGCTGGCCAGCCCGGCGCCGTTGGCCAAACAGGCGGTCGCGCTGTTCGTGCGCCGCGTCATCAAGGAGATCGGCGCGCTGGCGGCCTTGCTCGGCGGTGTCGACAGCCTGGTGTTGACCGGTGGCATTGGCGAGCATGCGCACGAGGTCCGCGATGGAATTCTCGCGGGGTGCGCCTGGTTGGGCGTGGTCCGCGACGCAGCCCGTGGCTGCGGTCCGTCGGCCTGCCTGACGATGCCGGGCAGCAGCGTCTCGGCCTGGATGATCGCCACCGATGAGAACGCCGTCATCGCGCGCCACAGCCTGGCCTTGCTGGGCCGGCCGGCGCCGCGCATGACACTTTAGCCGTTGGCGGCCGTGGCTGCCGGTAGACCTGGAATGACCGTGAGGTGTTGTCGTGTACGCATTCTTGCCACGTAAGCTGCCCAAACAGTTGCACGATTTGACCGAACTGGCCCTTAACCTGCGCTGGACCTGGAACCACGCGCTCGACGAGTTGTGGAAAGCCATCGACCCGGCACTCTGGGCGCGCACGCACAACCCTTGGTTGATCCTGCAGAACACCGCGCCGCAGCGCCTCAAAGCGCTCTGCCAGGACGCCACGTTTTCGCAAACCCTCGCCCGCGCCATCGAAGAGCACCGGCGCTACCTGGACGAGCCCGGCTGGTATGCGGGGCAGCGACCGGCCAACGATGCGGCACAGGTCGCGTACTTCAGCATGGAGTTCGGGCTGAGCGAGGCATTGGCCCTCTATGCCGGTGGCCTCGGGGTGCTGGCGGGCGACTACCTCAAGACCGCGAGCGACATGGGCGTACCGATCCTGGGCGTCGGTCTGCTCTATCACGAAGGCTATTTTCGACAGTCCATCGATGCCGCCGGCCGCCAGCAAGAAGCCTATCCCCATAACGATCCCACCAGCCTGCCGATCCAGCCGGCGTTCGGGCGCGACGGCGCCTGGCTGAAAGTCGCGCTACCGTTGCCCGGTCGCACCCTGTTCTTGCGCGTGTGGCAGGTCATCGTCGGGCGTACGCGCCTGTACCTGCTCGACAGCAATGACCTGCTCAACGGCGCCGCTGATCGTGGGATCACGTCAAAGCTGTATGCCGGCGGGTCGGAAATGCGCTTGCTGCAGGAAGTGGTCTTGGGCATTGGCGGCTGGGCCACCCTCGATGCCTTGGGGATTCACGTCGACGTGTGCCACCTCAACGAAGGGCATGCCGCGCTGCTGGTGCTCGAACGGGCCCGGCGCTTCATGCATCAGACGGGCACATCGTTCCAGCAAGCCTGGTGGGCGACGCGCGCCGGCAATGTCTTCACCACGCATACGCCGGTGGCGGCGGGCTTCGATGTATTTCCCGCAGCACTGGTGCTCAAGTACGCGCGCGGCTATCTGGACGATTGCCAGCTGTCGTCACAGGAGCTGCTGGCGTTGGGCCGACGCGATCCGATGGACGATGACGAGCCCTTCAATATGGCTTTTCTCGCATTGCGCGGGTGCGCCCAATCCAATGCAGTGAGCCGTTTGCATGGCGAGGTCAGCCGCCGACTGTTCAGTGACCTGTACGCGCGCTGGCCTTATGAGGAGGTGCCGGTGGGGTATGTCACCAATGGCGTGCATGTACCGTCGTGGGACTCGGCGTGGTCCGACCACCTATGGACCCGTTCCTGCGGCAAGGAACGCTGGCTCGGCACCGTGGAAACGCTGGCCGAGACGCTCGCCGACACGGATGACAAAGCCTTGTGGGCGATGGCGGCCGAACAACGCCACGACCTGGTCAACTATGCTCGCCAGCGCCTGGCCGGGCAGTTGAGCCAGCGCGACGAGTCGCCGCAGCAGGTGGAGGAGGCGGCACGGGTGCTCGATCCCAACTGCCTGACCCTCGGCTTCGCGCGGCGCTTCACCGACTACAAACGTCCGAACCTGCTGCTGCGCGATCTGGAGCGTTTGAAGCGCCTGCTCACCCATGAACATCATCCTGTGCAGTTGATCATCGCCGGCAAGGCCCATCCCGCCGACGAGCAGGGCAAGCAACTGATCCAGGCATGGATGGACTTCGTGCACCTTCCGGGGCTGCGCAGGCATGTGGTGTTTCTGGAGGATTACGACATCGAGATGGCCCAGTATCTGGTGCAGGGCGTCGATGTCTGGATCAACACCCCGCGCAGGCCCTGGGAGGCGTGCGGCACCAGCGGCATGAAGGTGCTGGTCAATGGCGGTTTGAACCTGTCGGAACTGGACGGCTGGTGGGCCCAGGCGTATCAACCGGCGTACGGCTGGGCCATCGGCAGCGATGCGCCCAGCGACGATGACGTCGACGCCGAGCGCTTGTACGCGCTGCTCGAAGACGAAGTGGTGCCGCTGTTCTATGCGCGCGACAGCCAGGGCATTCCACGGGAATGGGTACAACGCATGCGCGCCAGCATGTCGCAGTTGGGGCCGCAGTTCAGCAGCAATCGCATGCTGCACGACTACCTGGAGCAGTATTACCAGCCCGCCATCCAGGCGTTTCGTCGCCGTGGCAAGGATAAGGGCGAACTCGCCCGCACACTCCAGGCCTGGCACAAGGCGCTGGCGGCAGGATGGGACTCGATTCATTTCGGTCAGGTTGAATCGCGGCGCGATGGCGATTGGCGGTATGTCAGGGTGCCGATCTATCTGGGTGAGATCGCGGCGCAATGGGTCAAGGTGGAACTTTATGCCCACGCGTGCGACGGGTTCCCCGACGTGTGCCTGGCGATGGAAGCGGTCGACAAAATGCCCGGCGCCACCCAGGGCTACATTTTTTGCGCCACGGTGGCGGCTGATCGCCCGATGGATCACTACACCCCACGGGTGCGCGCGTGGCACCCGGACGCCTTCCTGCCGGCGGAAAACCCGTTGATTGCGTGGCAGCGCTAAGGCTTGACCAAGGCCACGTAATGTCCTTGCTCGATCCAGTCTTCCAACGCGGCGGCGGGCATCGGTCTGGCGATCAGGTAACCCTGGGCTTGCGAGCAGCCCCATTGGATTAACAGGCTCAGGGTTTCCTGGTTTTCCACGCCTTCGGCAACGACGCAATAGCCAAGGCCCTTGGCCAGGCCTATCAGGGTTCTGACCAGGTGCTTGTCATTTTGATTGGTGCTCAGCCCGCTGATCAGTGACTGGTCAAGCTTGACGGTATTGGCCGGGAGTTCCTTCAAATACGCCCAGTTGCTGTAGCCGGTGCCGAAGTCATCGACAGCCACCTCGATGCCACGCTGCCGGACCCGCTGCAATTGGCGGATGACCTCGGCGGGCTTGGTGATCCGCATGCTTTCGGTAAATTCCAGTTCAAAACCTTCGGGGTCCAGGTCGTGGTGGTGAATTTCATGCAGCATGGCGTCCACGAACCCGGCGTTTTCCAGGTCGGTGACGGTAATGTTCATGGCGATGCGCAGGCGCAACCCTCGCGCCTTCCAAGCAATGGCTTGCTGGACAATGGCATGGAGCACCCATAACCCGATCGCCGGCATCAGCGCGGTCTTCTCCGCCAGCGGTATGAACTCAGCAGGGCTGATGCTGCCGAGCAGCGGATGATGCCAACGGAGCAACGCTTCCACGCAATCGCTGCGTCCCGACGCTAGATTGATCTTGGGTTGGTAGACCAGGCTGAACTGGGCCTTGGCGTTGATTGCTTCGGGCAGCGAACTCAATAGCATCAAGGCGCGCCGTTGCGCCGCGTCGAATTGCGGCTCGTAGAGAGACCAGCCCAACTGACGGTCACGGGCTTCGTCCGCGGCGCTGATGACCAGGCGCAACCAGTCCCGATGGGGATCCTCCGTGTCCAGGAGCGGCAGTACACCTATCCCCACTTGCATGGGGATGGGGATGCCCTGGCATTCGACCGGGTGTTTGAAGTGGTACAGGATGCGGTGGCAAATCTGCTCGGCGCTCTGACCGTCATTCAGAATGAAGCCGAACCGGGTCGGGCTGATTTTATAAAGCAGGCAGTCTTGGGGTAACAGCGTTTGCAGGCGGGACTTTATGGCCTGGATAAGGTCGGCTGCAAAACTGTAGCCCAGCGCCTTGACGATATCGTTGAGGAATGTCGGTGAGATGACGTCCACCGCATAAATCTGGCACGCGCCGTTCAACTGCAGGGCCTGGCGGATATCTTCCTCAAACCGTAGGCGGTTGAACAACCCGGTGGGTTGGTCCACGAAGTTTCGAGACCTGACCCCTTCGATGTGCATCATGACCAGCTCGGCAAAACTCTTGAGCATTGCCCTGTCACGTTCGCTCATGGGCGCACGGGCGACCGTGTCGATGATGCAGAGGGTGCCCAGGGTGAAACCGTCCGCTGTCAGCAACGGCGCGCCGGCGTAATAACAAATATGCGGGGCGCCCGTGACCAGGGCGTTGTCCTTGAAACGTGGATCGAGGGAGGCGTCCAACACCTCCAGCATTAAATTGTCCAGCGTCGTGTAGGCGCAAAAGGACACCTCTCTGGGCGTCTGGGTTGCCTCGAGGCCGACGCGCGCACGGAACCATTGGCGATGTTTTTCGACAATCGAGATCAGTGTGATGGGCACGTTGAAGTAGGCCGAGGTCATCGCAACGATTTTGTCGAAGACTTCATCCTGGTCGCTGTTGACGCTACAAAATCTCGCGACCTCTGCCAGACGTTGAGTTTCGTTGGATGGAAGGGGAGCACCTTTACCCATGATATTCCTCTGAGTGGCTGGGTATTGTTCACACCGTATCAGACAGTGCCATCATTATGATGTTATTTTAAATTCGCCCGATTCCATGACCGTCTGTCAGCGAGCCAGACCGTGGTAAAGCCTGGCGGCCAGCCGGGCATCCGTTCCCAACGGATTTCCACGTGCAAGGCAATCGCCACCCGATAAACCACGGCGGCTTGCACCAGCCCGCGCGCGCCCTCAATCCATGTTTTCTAGGCCAAGGCCACGTAAATGCATTGAGCTAAATCAACAATGTCCGGCGCAGGCGCAGCCGGATGTCGTCCATTGTCGCGGCGGCTGTCTCAGGCCGGTGGCCATGCGCATTTGTTGATAAAGATCAGCAGCCCCAGGGAGCAACCCCAGATACTCACCGGAGTCACTCCAGCCTCTCCCTGCTCTATGGACTCAACAGGAAGGAAAAAATCATGGGCGTAGCCGCTGTTTCCCCACGGGGAGAGCGTTTCGACCTGGCTGTCAGCGAGCGGGTCACGTTGACTGCCGATCCATTGCCGCAACTGCCGGTTTCGCAGCCCGGTATCGGTGCGGCAATCAGAGCTAAGGTTCTGTTCGTGACCTCCGAATTGGCCGACCTGGTGAAAACCGGCGGCTTAGGCGATGTATCGGCTGCATTGCCACGGGCCTTGCACGCCCTTCACGATGTGCGCGTACTGATGCCCGGTTATCCGCAAGTCCTCAACAGTGGAAACCCGGTGCATATCGTCGGCGAGCTGGATGGCCATGCGGCGCTGCCAGCGTGCAAGATCGGGCGCATGGACATGAAGGACGGCCTGGTCATCTACGTGGTGATCTGCCCTGAACTGTACGAGCGCGAGGGTACGCCCTACGTGGATGAGCACGGCCGCGACTGGCCCGACAACCATATCCGTTTCGCCCGTCTTGGCCTGGCCGCCGCTGACTTCGCGGCGGGAGCGGTCACGCCGCTGTGGCGACCGGAGCTGGTGCATGCCCACGATTGGCCGGCAGGCCTGGCACCCGCTTACATGCGTTGGCGCGGGCAGGCCACACCGAGCGTGTTCACCATCCACAACCTGGCCTATCAAGGCATGGTCAGTTGCGCTTCGCGCCGCGAACTGGGGATTCCCGAGCACGCGCTGGGCCTGGAGGGCATGGAGTTCCACGGCAAGCTCTCGTTGCTCAAGGCCGGCATGGCCTACGCCGACCACATCACCACCGTCAGCGCGACCTACGCCCGGGAAATCACCACACCGGGTTTCGGCTGCGGCTTGGACGGTTTTCTGCACAGCAAAGCCGAACAAGGCCTGCTCACCGGCATTGCCAATGGCATCGACGCCAGTTGGGACCCGCAGACCGATGAACATTTGATTTGCGGGTTTGCCGCCAACGATTGGGCCGGCAAGGCCATGAACGCTGAATACGTGCGCCGGTTGTTCGATCTCAAACCGTCGACCGGGCCGTTATTCGCCGTGGTCTCGCGTCTGGTGTTTCAGAAAGGCCTGGACCTGACTATCGGCGTTGCGGCGCAGATTGTCAGTCAGGGCGGGCAGATCGTCGTCATCGGCCGTGGCGAGCCTGAGGAAGAACAGGCCGTTCGGGAGTTGGCCCTGCGTTTTCCGGGCCAGGTCGGTGTGCGCGTCGGCTTCAACGAAACGGAGGCGCGGCGCATGTTTGCCGGCAGTGATTTCCTGCTCATGCCATCGCGTTATGAGCCGTGCGGCCTGAGCCAGATGTATGCCCAGTGCTTCGGCTCCTTGCCGGTCGCGCGCAAAACCGGTGGGTTGGCCGACACCATCGAAGATGGCGTGAGCGGTTTTCTGTTCGACGAACCGACCCTGGACAGCTACACGGCGGCGCTGACCCGGGCTATCAACGTGTTCGCCAACCCTGAGTTGCTCAATGCGATGCGCTGCCGTGCCATGCGTGCGCCGTTCACTTGGCAGCAAGCCATAAAGCCTTACAGCCGCCTGTATCTGCGATTGCTGAACACCAGCAGGAACATGGCCCCCACACTCGATGGAGAGACATCGTGACCGACTTACAGCCCCATATTCGTTGGTTCAAGGCGTTGGGTCTCAACGATGTCGCGCAGGTCGGCGGCAAGAACGCCTCGCTGGGGGAGATGTACCAGAAGCTGACCGGCGAGGGCATCCGGGTACCCAACGGGTTTGCCGTTACCTCCCAAGCCTACCGTTATGTGCTTGAGCACAATAAGGCCTGGGCGCCGTTGCATGCGGCGCTTGACGGCCTTGACCCGGATGACATCAAAGACTTGCAAGCCCGCGGCAAACGGGCGAGGGCGGTGGTCTATGGCTGTACCCTGCCGGACGACTTGAAGGCGGCGATACTGCATAGCTACGCCCAACTCAAACACGAATACGGCGACAGCCTGTCGCTGGCCGTGCGTTCTTCGGCGACCGCGGAGGATTCGCCGCAGGCCTCGTTTGCCGGGCAGAACGAGACCTATCTGAACATCGCCGGTGAAGAGGCGCTGCTCGATGCCTACAAGCGCTGTCTGGCGTCCAACTTCACCGATCGCTCGATCCATTACAAATACGACAACGGTTTTGATTGCTTCAAAGTCGACCTGGCCGTCGTCGTCATGAAAATGGTGCGCAGTGACCTGGGGGCCAGTGGCGTGTTGTTTTCCCTGGACACCGAAACCGGCTTCAAGGACGTGGTGTTCATCAACGCCACGTGGGGGCTGGGGGAAAATGTGGTGCAGGGCACGGTCGCCCCGGACAGTTTCTACGTGCACAAACCCAGTTTCGTCGCGGGTTATCGCGCCGTGCTGAAGCGCAGCCTGGGCAGCAAGGAAAAGAAGATGGTGTTTACCGACACTCTCACTACCGGCACCATCGCCCAGGAATACACCGCGAATATCGAAACCCCCAGTGAAGAACAGATGCGCTTTTGCCTCTCTGACGCCGACGTCATGGTGCTGGCCGACTACGCCATCAAGGTTGAAAACCACTACTCGAACAACGCCGGTTGCTACAGACCCATGGATATGGAATGGGCGAAGGACGGCATCGATGGCCAGCTCTATATGGTCCAGGCGCGCCCCGAAACGGTGGCTTCGCAGAAAAAAGGCAGCGTGCTGCAGATCTATCACCTCAAGCAACGCTCGCCAGTCCTGCTGAGGGGCAAGGCGGTCGGCACCCGCATCGGTGCGGGCATGGCCCGTGTCATCAACGATGTGAAACAGCTCAGCGCGTTTCAACCGGGTGAAGTGCTGGTCTCCGAGGCCACGACACCGGATTGGGAACCGGTGATGAAAACCGCCGCAGCGATCGTGACCAACCGCGGCGGGCGAACCTGCCACGCGGCCATCGTGGCGCGGGAGCTGGGTATTCCTGCGATCGTAGGGGCCGCCAATGCGGCAGCGCTGATCGACACCGGCACGTTGCTGACCGTCAGTTGTGCCGAAGGCGAAACCGGAACGGTCTACGCCGGCATCCTGGATTTTGAGGTCGAGGAAACCGACCTCAGCCAACTGGGGCATCCCGACACCCACATCATGATGAACCTGGCCAACCCCGATCAGGCATTCAGCCTTGCCTCGCTGCCGGTCGACGGCATCGGTCTGGCGCGCATGGAGTTCATCATCAACGAATGCATCAAGGTCCACCCGATGGCCCTCGTCCACCCGGAAAAGCTGGACGACGCTACCCGTGACAAGATCGCCGCGCTGAGTACCGCGCATAAAGACCCGACGGACTTTTTCATCAAGACCTTGGCCGAAGGCGTCGCCACCATCGCCGCAGCGGTGTATCCAAAACCGTGCGTCGTGCGCATGAGCGACTTCAAAAGCAATGAATACGCGACCCTGCTGGGCGGCGAGTATTTCGAGCCGGCAGAACACAACCCCATGATCGGCTTTCGCGGAGCGTCCCGCTACAGCCACCCGGCCTATGCCGAAGGATTCGCGCTGGAGTGCGCGGCGATGAAATGGGCGCGTGAACACATCGGCCTCACCAACATCAAGTTGATGATCCCGTTTTGCCGCACCGTGGCGGAGGGCGAACGGGTATTGGCGACCATGGCCAGCCATGGTCTGCAGCGCGGCGAAAACGGGCTGGAGGTCTACCTCATGTGCGAAATACCCAACAACGTGATCCAGATCGACGCCTTCGCCCAACTGTTCGACGGCTTCTCGATCGGCTCCAACGACCTGACCCAGTTGACGCTCGGCGTGGACCGCGACTCGGAAATCGTCGCCTTCGATTTCGATGAGCGCGACCCCGGCGTCAAACAGATGATTCGCCTGGCGGTGGAAGGCGCCAAGCGTAACGGCCGCCACTCGGGAATCTGTGGGCAGGCGCCGTCGGATTATCCCGAGATGGCCGAATACCTGGTGTCGATTGGCATCGACTCAATGAGCCTCAGCCCGGATGCGGTGCTGGCGACGATTCGGCATGTGCTGGCGGTGCAGAAGCGGCTATCCGATGGGGATCGTCGTGCGTAGGTGGGATGGCTCCGTTGCCCAAGATCTACGACGCCGGAATGCGTAACGGGGGAGCATGGTGGTTATAACTCTTTAGTCGCTGCTGGCTGGACCTGACGGTTTAACCCGGTACTCTTGTTTTCTGGGTTTTATTGAACCTCAACAATGGGAATCCGCTCGGGTGATCAAACCGATATTACTCATACGTCGTCGCTTTGCCTCAATCCGATGGCGCACTCGTGTAACGCTCTGGGTTGCTGCTACCCTCGCCGGCCTACTGGTTGTGCTGTTCGCACGGCTGGCCGACCTGGCGCTGATGCAGTTCGTTCAACAGACCGGCAGCCGGCCATGGCTGCCATTTATCTACACGCCCTTGGTCGGCATGTTTGTCGTATGGATGACCACCCGCTTTTTCGTCGGGGCACAGGGCAGCGGTATTCCCCAGGTCATCGCGGCTACACGGTTGGCCTACCAAGGTAAGCCCGTGGATAAGTTGGTGTCCTTGCGCCTTGCTGTTGCCAAGATAGGTTTGGGAACCCTGGCGTTGACCGGTGGTTTTTCTGCCGGGCGCGAAGGCCCGTCCGTTCAAGTCGCCGCCTCGATCATGCACTTCTTTCACCGTTACCTGCCCAACGCGCGAATTATCCGCCCCGAAGACCTCATTCTGGCTGGCGGTGCAGCGGGTATTGCCGCTGCGTTCAACACACCTTTGGCCGGTGTGGCATTTGCGGTAGAGGAGTTGGGGCGCAAGTTGGAAACCCGTACCAGCGGGGTTTTGCTCAGTACCATCATCTTGTCGGGGATGGTCTCGATCGCTTTGCAGGGCAACTACAACTATTTCGGGCATTTCGACGTGCAAGACGCCCACCTCGATATCATCGTGCCGGTCCTCGCGATTGGTATTGGCTGCGGTCTTATGGGAGGGCTGTTCAGTCGGATGCTCCTGTGGCCACAGCGGCATCAGCGATTTTTCGTATGGGAATGGCGTCGCCTGCACCCCGTCTGGTTCGCAGGTGGCTGCGGGATGATCGTGGCTATTCTGGGTTGGCTCAGTGGAGGGATGTCCTTTGGCAGCGGCTACGGGATTACATCCCAGATCATCGTGTCCGATATCGGTCTGCCATGGCACGCACCGATCACGCGTTTTCTCGCGACCGTAGTGACTTATTTTTCCGGCATCCCGGGCGGCATCTTTGCTCCGTCTCTGGCGGTAGGGGCTGCGGTAGGGGCCAACGTTGCTGAATTTTTCGCTTTGGCGGCACAGCCCATCATTGCATTGTGCATGGTTGGTTTTCTGGCGGCTGTCACGCAATCGCCGATCACGTCCGCGATCATCGTGATGGAGATGATCGACAGCCATGGCATGGTGATCAGTCTGATGGCTGTTGCGCTGATTGCCAAAGCGGTCAGTGCCAGGATGGGGCCTGAGCTCTATCAACAATTGGCACGCGGCTTTCTACAGGCGCAGGGCAGTGACGCCGCCACGCAAAAAGCCAAGCCATAGGCGGGGTCAGCGCAACGCTAATACCAGGCCGCGCAGGTAAACCTTCCGGCAATTTATCCTTGATGGCGTCTTTTGTGTGGCCGAAGGTCCACTCAGCGCCCTCCGTAAACGGGTACATACAAGCCTGGCATTGTTCCGTAGGATGCACCCGCCAGGACGGCGCTCCCCCCAATAGCCAGTCTATCGAGCGGTTAGCGAAGTACATGCCCATAAAGGGCCTTTTTGGTGCACATGTTCGCTACCCAGCGCGCTTTGATTGACTCGACGGGACCTGCGCTTAAATGGCGAACCTTGAATCCGGCGAATGTCCGGTGACTTTCAGGCAATCGAAGAAGGTGATACTGGCGACCGTCATTGGCAACGGCCTGGTGATCTACGACTTCACGGTGTACAGCTTTTCTGCCGTGATCATCGGCAAGCTGTTTTTCCCATCGGACAGTGCCTTCGCCTCGTTGCTGATGGCGTTGCTGACGTTTGGCATCGGTTTCGCGATGCGCCCGCTGGGCGCAATCGTGATTGGCAACCTGGCTGACCGCAAAGGGCGAAAAGCCGGCTTGAATGTCAGCAATTTATTGATGGCAACCGGCACTGCCTTGATCGCGTTCATGCCGACGCATGCCTCTATCGGCGTCACCGCAACGGTGTTACTGGTGCTCTCGCGGTTGCTGCAGGGGTTCGCAACCGGGGGCGAGATAGGGGTGTCGTCTGTGGTGCTGATGGAACTGGCGCCCCGCGATCAACGCTGCTATCTGGTCAGTTGGCGCTCTGCCAGCCAGGCTGCCGCGGCGTTGGTAGGCGCTGCCGTCGGTGCCGCCACGACCGTGTTGCTGACGCCCGAGCAATTGCTGGCCTGGGGCTGGCGTATTCCTTTCGTGCTGGGGCTGTTGATTGCACCGTTTGGCTGGTTCATTCGTCGCAATATGGTGGAGACCACCCGGCGCGGTCCCCATTCACCGTCGCTGCGTGTCTTGCTCAACAGCCACCGTCCCCAGTTATTGCTGGGGATTCTGATGATGGCAACGCCCACCGCAAGCATCTACCTGATGGTGCTCTATATGCCGACCTATCTGGTCCGCACGTTAGGCCTGTCGCCGAGCATGAGTTTGCTTTCGGCGTGCATTTCCAGTGCGATGCTGTTCGTCGCCGCGCCAGTGTTTGCCCGGCTCGCCGATCGGCTGCCGCGACGCAAACCCACCCAGTACGTGACGATGATCCTCAGCATCCTGTTGGTCTATCCGGTGTTTCTCGCCTTGACCCAGGGTGTGGGCGAGCTGACTTCGTTGCTGATTATCGGCGTCTATTCGGCTGTCGCGATGGGCAACAACGGTGTCAGCACCGTGATGATCATGGAGGCTTTTCCGGCGCATCATCGGGCCACGGGGATGTCGATGGTCTACAGTTTCGGCGTGACGATATTCGGGGCGTTCTGCCCGTTTTTGGTGACGTGGTTGATCGGCGTCACCCAGAACCCGATGGCGCCGTCCTGGTATCTGCTGGGCGCGCTATTGGTCAGCCTGTTCGCATTGGTCAGGTTTCCCGCCGACCAGCCGGCTCACTGATCGATTCGGCCAGCGAGGTTACGGTTGCCCTGGGTGGTTTTGCCGATCCGCTGTGCCGCCATCAGGCGATGGTCCTGCGGAGCCAGGTCATAGCGGCGACGAAACGCGCGGGTAAAGGCCGATGCGCTGTTAAACCCCAGGCTGTACGCGATCTCGATGACTTGCCGGTCTGGATAGCGCACCAGTTCATCCGCGGCTTCGCGCAACCGGCAGTTGAGGATATAGCGCCCCAGGCCGCCCTCATGCTGGAACAGGCGGTAGAGCGTGGCACGCGGCAGTTGCATGGCCATCAGCACGTACTCGGGCGTCAACCACGGTTGGTACAGGTTGTTTTGCACATAACGCCTGGCTTTATCGAACATTGCACTGCGCGCTGCCGCCCGCACGTGCCCGCCGAGCTTGGCCTGTTTCGAGAATGCCGCGAGCATGAGTTGAACGGCGGTATCGAATGACGCCGCCGCCTCGGCGCTGGACAGGCCCGACAGTTTTCTTGAAAACGCTGCGACATGCTCGATCATCAACTGGGTCACAGGCGTCGTATTCTCGAAGACACGCCCGTGGATCGATTCGGCATGGGGCAGCGCCGCCTCCACGACCGGGCGCGACACGAAGAAGGTCAATACGCGGCAACCCCCCCGGCTCATTCTGATCGGCTGGTTCATGTCCATGGCAACGATGCTCGCCCTGGCGGATGTGCCGCTGTCCTGTGAGCCGCCCCGAATGGATTCCATGGCGCCCTGGGTGAACACCTGAAACACATAGTCCCGGACGTTGTCGGTGGAGATGCGCGCGATCGAACGGTCCAGCAACAACGCGTCGCTTGAGCAGTCGGTAAAAACCCGATCAGCGAATTTGTAGCGGTCAATGCTTGCGTTGAACGGCGTGGTGGTTGCGTGGGATGTCGGCAGGACGTCAATGACGTGTCCGACCCGATCACGCCACGCCAGCAGTTGGTTGGCAACCGGCTCGGCGCTGACTTCAAAGCGATCATGGGCATGCCGGGAGCCGACGTGTCTAGGGGCGTATATGACTGAAGCGGGTTGGTTCATGAGTTCACTACTGTCCGCAACGCCTATGTTATCGAGCCGTGAACAGGCACGGCATCTACCCAGCATCAGTTCACGCCGCCAACCGGCAGCCATTCTCTATGGGTCTCCTTATAGCCGCTTTCTCCATGAAAGTAATGGCAATCCTTCTTCGGCTGCCTGCCTGCGCACGCCCAGGCGTCGTCAAGCACGGGCCTCTGCGCCGGAAAATAATTTAAAAGTTGCGACGCAGGGTCAAGCCACGTGTAACGCGCTTGATAGATTGGCTGACATTCGAATTTCACCGCGTCGACGTGTTTCCACGCCTTGAACGTGTGCGTTGGCGTCGCGAACAGTTCAACGGGCAAGTACTTCAGGTGTTCACCTGATGGTCCCGAGGTCTTGGCTGGCACACGCTTATCCGGCAGTTGAGTGAGCGACACCTTTGAACCTATTGAAGTATCAGGAGTAACGGATGAGTTGCCTCGACCGGGAAGTAGGTTCGTTTGCGATCAGTTTGACTCACCCTGCTGGCGCCAACCCTCGAGACGGCGCGGCGTTTTCCCTCGCGCAAGTCGAAGTGGACAAATTGAACAACATCCACGCCGAGTCCGGGGTGGATTGGCAGAAAGTCGCCGATGCGTGCGTAAAAGTGCTGCGAGAAGAGGGCAAGGACTTCAATGCCGCGGTCTGGTTGTTATGTGCCTGGACCACCCTGCAAGGCGTGTCCGGCCTGGCGAACGGCGTGCACATCGTGCGCGAAATGCTTGAGTTGTATTGGGAGACCCTGACCCCGCCGCCGGCGCGATTGCGTGCCCGGCGCAACCAGGCCGAGTGGATGCTCGAGTGGCTTACAGCGAAGCTTGAAGGCAACTTCGACGCGGTGCCCGGCGAACAACTGGCGGGCTTGCTCGAAGACTGGGACGCCATCGACAGCCAGTGGCGGGACCGCGACGCCGATGGCCCGAGCTTTTTTGCCTTGCGGCGTCGTCTATCGCAGCTACCGGTGCAAGCCAGTGCCGAACCGATAGCCGCGGCGCCGCAGGAGGTTGCACCGGCCGTCCAGGCGGCTGTGGCGATCCCGACGCCGGTTGCGCACGTGGCCCCGGCGGCGCCCCCGGTGCTGGCGCCGGTTCAGCCATTGGGCGGCCTTGACAGCGATGAGGCCATCGAAAACGCGGTCAATACGGTATTTGCCGCGCTGGCACCGCTGCTGGGGTTTTGTCTGGAATCCCGCACAACCTTGCCGTTGCTGTTTCGCCTCAATCGCCAATCGGCTTGGACGACACTGGAGCAGGCACCGCCGGCGCAAGGCTGCACGACGCGTCTGCCACCGCCTTCGGAGGCTGAGCGTGAGGCGTTCAGTCGCTTGCAAAGCATGGGTGAGCCGCTGGACATCGTGCGTTTTTGCGAGGGTCGGCTGACGAGCTATCCCTTTTGGCTGGACCTCAATCGCGCCAGCCATGCGGCGCTCTTACGGCTGGGGTCGCAGGCAATGGCCGGTGCGGCCAGCCTGGCCCTGGAAACCCGTCATTTCCTGGCACGCCTGCCGTCGTTGGTCGAGCTGACGTTCGCCGATGGCCAGCCCTTCGCCGATGGCGCGACCCGCAGTTGGCTTGAAGGGTTGGCACCGGCGGCACACGGCGGCGCCACCGATGCGCGGCAGGCGCTGATCGACGAGGTCGGGCGCGATGCCGCAGATGGACGATTGAACGACGCGTTGGCGCGCTTGCAGGTCGCCGTGGGAGAGGCGGGCAGCGGCCGCGAGCGGTTTCGCCTGCGCGCGGCCCAATGCCATTTGCTACAGCGTTTCGACCCGCGCGCTCAGTTGCGTGTGGCCTTGGATGTGTTGCTCCAGGAAGCCACGGAGCAGGGCCTGGATCGCTGGGAGCCGGAGCTGGTCCGGCCGTTGTTGGAGCTGGCACTGGCGCATGACGACGGTGGTTCGAGTGCGGTGTGGGCGCAACGCCTGGCGGCGATGGATTTGCCGGCTTTCTGGCGGTTGGCCAGCCCGCAGGCAAGTTGAATGGGCA
This sequence comes from Pseudomonas sp. MPB23, assembly GCF_046605395.1. Taxonomy (NCBI): domain Bacteria; kingdom Pseudomonadati; phylum Pseudomonadota; class Gammaproteobacteria; order Pseudomonadales; family Pseudomonadaceae; genus Pseudomonas; species Pseudomonas sp. MPB23. The sequence goes on from NZ_CP176771.1 coordinate 4,163,018, forward strand.
ACAGGCAACACCTGGCAGGCATGTGCATATCCATGCCGTGAGTTTTCTAACGGCTGCGTTGAACGAATCCGGTAAACAGGAGTGAGATTTAATGGCTAGTGAAGGTTCGGTCGCGCCTAAAGAGCGCGTCAATATTGTGTACAGCTCTGACACCGGCGGCGCGCAGGAGCAGGTCGAGCTGCCGCTCAAGCAACTGGTGATCGGCGATTTCACCTTGCGTGAAGACAATACGCCGGTTGAGGACCTCAAACCGATCCGCGTCGACAAAGACAACTTCACCGATGTGCTCAAGGGCCAGAACCTGAGCCTGCAGTTGGCGGTGCCCAATCGTCTGGCGGAAAACGCGCCGGAGGACGAGCAGATCCCGGTCTCGCTGACCTTCCAGTCCATTCGCGACTTTGAACCGGATGCCATCGTCGCCCAGGTTCCCGAATTGCAGCAACTGATCGCCCTGCGCGATTCGCTCAAGGCCTTGAAAGGGCCGATGGGTAATTTGCCGGAATTTCGCAAGCAGCTTCAGGCCCTGATGAACGATGACGGCGCCCGCGAGCGCTTGCTTTCGGAACTCGGCGTAAAGGACAAGGAATAACCCATGAGCGAAGAAAAAAGTCAGGCAGCGAGCACGACCGGCCAGGCGGTCGAGTCGGTGTCCCTGTTGGATCAGTTGGTCGAAGCCACGCGCGTCAAGCCGGGCGACGAGGCGTATGCCGTCACCCGCCAGGGCCTCGAAGCCTTTGTCACCGAACTGCTCGAGCCGGCCCGCCAGTCCGAGAAGGTCAGCGCCGGATTGATCGACGACATGATCGCCACGCTGGATGCCAAGCTGTGCCGGCAGGTCGACGCGATCATTCACCACCAGCAGTTTCAGAAGCTGGAGTCATCCTGGCGCTCGCTGAAATTTCTGGTCGACCGCACGGATTTTCGCGAGAACAACAAGCTGGAAATCCTCAGCGTTTCCAAAGAGAAGCTGCTCGAAGATTTCGAGGACGCGCCGGAGATCACCCGTTCGGGTCTGTACAAGGCGGTGTACACCGCCGAGTTCGGCCAGTTCGGCGGCCAGCCATTCGGCTCGATCATCGGTAACTACGAGTTCAATCCGGGCCCGCAGGACATGAAGTTGCTGCAGTCGGTCGCGGCCATTTCGGCCATGTCCCACACGCCTTTCATCGCAGCGGCCGGCCCGCAGTTCTTCGGCATCGACAGCTTTGCCGACCTGCCCAATCTCAAGGATCTGCAAGCCGTCTTCGAGGGCCCGCAGTTCACCAAATGGAATGCCTTTCGTGAAAGTGACGACGCGCGTTTCGTTGGCCTGACATTGCCGCACTTCCTGCTGCGCACGCCCTATGGCGAAGACACGATTCCCGCCAAGACGTTCCGCTACAACGAAAACGTCGGTGGCGGTAACCAGGACTTCCTGTGGGGCAACGCTGCGTTTGCCTTCGCCAGTCGCCTGTCCGACAGCTTTGCCCAGTACCGCTGGTGCGCCAACGTCATTGGCCCACAGGGCGGCGGCACCGTCGGTGATTTGCCGATCTACAACTACGAGGCCATGGGCGAAACCCAGACCAAGATCCCGACCGAAGTGCTGATTTCCGAGCGCCGCGAGTTCGAGCTGGCCGAGCAGGGGTTTATCGCGCTGACCATGCGCAAGAACACCGATAACGCGGCGTTCTTCTCCGCCAACTCGTGCCAGAAGCCCAAGTTTTTCGGCAATGACAAAGAAGGCAAGGAAGCCGAGCTGAACTACAAGCTGGGCACCCAACTGCCGTACATCTTTGTGGTGAGTCGCCTGGCCCATTACATCAAGGTCATCCAGCGCGAAAACATCGGCACCTGGAAAGAGCGTGGCGACCTGGAATCGGAACTCAACACCTGGATTCGCCAGTACGTGGCCGACATGGATAACCCCGCCGCCGGCGTGCGCAGCCGTCGTCCACTGCGTCAGGCAGAAATTACCGTCAGCGACGTCGACGGCGATCCAGGCTGGTACCGCGTCGGTTTGAAAGTCCGTCCGCACTTCAAGTACATGGGCGCGTCTTTCACGCTGTCGCTGGTGGGCAAGCTCGACAAGAGCTGATCGGTCGCGCGAATGGGCAACGCAGCCGTTGCCCATTCAGGTGTTCACCCGAGGGTCATTGCCTCGGCGTTTCCATAAGATGGATTCAACGCAGCGAGACAGGGCCAGAGGCGCTGATCGATGCCTGAAAACTCACTGATTAACCCCGGAGTACACGTTATGCCAATGCCATGCTACTTGAGTATCGAAGGCCAGAACCAAGGCAAGATCGAAGGTTCCTGCACCGTTACCGGTCATGAAGGAATGATCCTTGTTCAGGCCGTCGAACACCTGATCGATATTCCCAAGAACCCACAGACCGGCCTGCCGGCCGGCAAGCGTGTTCATCAGGGCATGACCCTGACCAAGGAAATCGACAAGTCTTCTCCAAAGTTGCTGCAGGCCCTGACTTCCGGCGAGCAGCTCAAGTCTGTTGTGCTGGAGTTCTATCGGATCTCGCCTAAAGGCACCGAAGAAAAGTACTACACCATCACCCTGAGCAATGCCGTGCTCGTTTCGGCCCGCACCTGGGTGCCGAACGTGTTGAGCCCTGAGTTCAAGCAAATGGGCCATATGGAAGACATCGGCATCACCTACGAAAAAATCGTCTGGACCTGGGTGCCGGACGGCATCGAAGCCGAAGACTCGTGGTTGGCGCCAAAAGCGTAAGCCAGGCTCGACTGTTCAATGCCGCCCTGGTCCAGGGCGGTGTTCTTGCCATTGCAGAAGGTACACCGCGTTGAGAGAAAAGCGATTGCTGGAGCGCATCACAAGCCTGCAGGTCGAGACCGATCGTACGCATCTGACCCAGGCGCAAGTGTTGACGCAGTCGATCGTCCAGCATCTGCAACGCATCTTGAACACCCGGCGCGGCAGCGTGCCGATTGACGCCGAGTTTGGCGTACCCGACTTCACCAATCTGGCCGGTTCGTTTGCGACCGGCGAGACCACGCAAATAATCGAGAACATGACTCGCATGATCGCCCGCTATGAGCCTCGCTTGAAATCGCCGCGCATCCTGGTCGCCGAAGGTGCCCAGGAAGTGTTGTCGCTGAGTTTCAGCCTTGAGGGCGTGGTGTCGATCGACGATCGAGACATTCCCATCCACCTGGCAACACGGGTGTCTTCGGACGGTCGCGTGTCCCTGGCGATGCACTAAGTCATGCTCAACAGCCATTATCAAAATGAACTCAACCAACTGCGCCGTCTGGCCGATGAGTTTGCCCGCCGCAACCCGGCCCTGGCGCCGCTGCTGGGGGTGGACTCGGCCAATGACCCGGATGTCGAGCGTTTGCTCGAGGGCGTGGCGTTTCTTACCGGGATGGTTCGCCAGCGGTTGGACGACGAGTTTCCCGAGTTCATTCAAGAGCTGGCGCAACTGCTCTATCCCCATTACCTGCAACCCGTACCCTGCCTGACACTGCTGCAATTTCAGCCGCGTGCGGCCTTGCAAGAGGTCTCGCGTATCGAGGCCGGATGCGAAATTGCCTCGGTGCCGGTCGATGGCCAGCGCGTGCGCTTTCGCAGTACCGTGGCGGTCGATCTGGAGCCGTTGCAACTGGTCGGCAGCCGCTGGGACGGCGCTGCCGGTGAAGAACGCAGCCTGGTCCTGGACTTCGTGTTCACCACCGCCGATCCGAAGAGTTGGGCGGCCGACAGCCTGCGTTTCTATCTGGGCGATGGCCTGGTCGATGGCTCCAAGTTGCTGCGTCTATTGCAGCTCAACCTGCGTGAGATTCGTATCACCGCGCAAGAGCAGCCCATGACCGTATTGCCGGCCAGCCATTTGCGCGGCCTGGGATTCGATGCGAGCAACACCTTGCTGCCGTTTCCCGATACCGCGCACCCGGCCTACCGTTGCCTTCAGGAATACTTCGCGTTGCCCGAGAAGTTTCTCTTCGTCGAGCTTCGCGGCTTCAAACAGTGGCGAGCAAGAGGCGCAGACGGGCGCTTCAGCGTGCGTCTGATGTTCGAGAATCTGCCGGACTGGACACCGAATCTGTCGGCCAACAGCTTCCTGCTGGGCGTGACACCGGCGATCAATCTATTCGCCCAGGACGCGCACCCGCTGCGCATCGACCACAAGCAAGTCGACTACCGCATCCAGCCTGCCGACCATGGCCAACGCATGAGCATGCGGATTCATTCGGTGCTCAGGGTCAGTGCGTATTCCGCCGGAGGCGGGGAGCGGCTGCTGGAGCCGTTCAATACCTTTTCGCAGCGCGACACCTATAACCTGCGCATCCGCGCTTCGAGCATCGACGCCCAAGGCTATGACCACTATCTGAGCCTGCCCTACAGCGAAGGCAAAGTGCCGGGCGAGATGACCTTGTCCATCGGACTGCTCTGCACCAATGGCAAGTTGCCGGAAAGCCTGCGCCTGGGGGATTTGAACCAGCCGACCGACAACACGCCGCCCAGGGTCGAGTTCAAGAGTATTCGTGGCATCACACCGTGCCAGCCGCCCAAATTCGACGACAAGTTGCTGTGGCGCATGCTCTCGCAGCTCAATGCCAACCACTTCCGCCTGGCCGATCGCGATTACCTGCGCGGCCTGCTCGCGCTGTATCTGCCCGGTGTCGGCGAAGGAGCCCAGGACGCCAACCAGCGGCGCATCGATGCCATCGAAAAAGTCACCGTCAGCCACGAACGGCGTTTTATTCGTGGGCTGCCGATCGAAGGCAGTGTGGTCCGGGTCGAGTGCCGGGGCGACTATTTCCTCAGCCCCGGCAATTTTTACCTGTTCGGGTGTGTGCTCGATGAGTTTTTCGCCGGCTGTACGGCCATCAACAGCTTTACCGCTTTCACGCTGTTCGACAGCGTCAACCACGAGACCTTGAAATGGCCAGCGAAGATCGGGCACCAACGCCTGTTGTGATCGATCCGCTGCTCGATGACGGCGGCGAGTTCGGATTTTTCCAGGCCTTGCGCCTGTTGCGCCTGCGGTTCCCGAGCGAAAAAGACTTCGTCGACAACGTGCGGGTCCGGCCGCGGCTGGGGCTCGGGTTTCCACTGCGGGATATCGAGGGAATCGAGCAGGACGAAGACGGTCGCTATCGGATCGAGGCGAACTTTTTCGGCCTGTATGGCGTGACGTCGCCGTTGCCGACGTTCTACACCGAAGACCTGATTGACGAGCAACTGCAAGGCCACTCTGCGGGACGCGACTTTCTCGACATCCTGCATGCCTCGCTCTATCCGTTGCTGTTTCGCGCCTGGGAAAAGCATCGGATCTGGATCGACATTACCGAGCGGCGCGACGTCAAGAGCCTGCGCCAACTGCAGGCGCTGATCGGCATTGCGGATGCGCGTCCCGAGCAGCGCGATCAATCCAACGATTTGCTGCGTTATGCCGGGTTATTCAACCAGTACCCTCGCTCGGCCCTGGGGCTGCAGCAGTTGGTCAAGGCGGTACTCAGCGATGTGACCGTGGAAGTGGTGCCGTGTGTCGAGACGCGCCTGCGGATCGACCGCACGGCCCGCACGTACCTGGGCATGCAGTGCGGGGTGTTGGGCGAAGACAGCCTGCTCGGTCGTGAAGTCATGGACCGCAGCGGCACGCTGGATATCCGCCTGACGTCCCTGAGTACCGCGCGCTTTCACGGGTTACTGCCGGGGCAGGCGCTGTATCAACAGCTCGAACGCTTGGTGGCGTTGTACCTGCAGACGCCATTACGCAGCCGCCTGGTCATGCGCCTTGCGGCCAATAAACAACAGTGCGCTTCGTTGGGCGGCGGCTGGCAGCGACTGGGCCTGGATACCTGGCTCGGTGACGGTGACACACAGGACGACGTTGTATTCATGCTGACGGCCGAACACGGACCAATGCTCGAAGAGAGGGCTCGCTAGATGATTCAGGTAGAACTCAAACCGCTGTTCGCACGGCTCAATGTGTACAGCACCAAGGCCCTGGAGAACGCGGCGGGCCAGACCCTGGCGCGGGCTCACTACGAGATTTCCCTGGAGCACCTGTTGCGCCAGTTGCTGGAAGATCCGGATGCCGATACCACGCGCATCCTCGCGCGCTTCGAAATCGATCCGATGCGCCTGCGTGCGCTGCTGGATGAGGGCCTGGCGCAACTGAAAAACGGCAACCCCGGACGTCCGGTGTTCGCCGGCCTGCTCACCGAGTGGATCCAGGACGCCTGGCTGATTGCCTCGCTGGTGGTCGGCAGCGGGCGCATCCGTGGCGGTTCGCTGCTGTTGGCGTTGGTATCGCGCCTGGGTTACTACACCGCCGGCACCCGTTACGGCGAACTGCTCAAGCCGATTTCCACCGATGCCCTGACGGCCGAGTTCGCTCAGTTGTTGGGCGGCTCCAGCGAAGGGCCGCTGGACAGCCTGCAAACCGGTTCGGCTTCCGCTTCGTTGGCCGGCGCCGGCGGCAATGCGCCCGCCGCCGAAGACACTATCGCGCGCTTCTGCGAGGACCTGACCGCCAAGGCAGCGGCGGGGCGCATCGACCCGATTTTCGGGCGCGATGATGAGATTCGCCAGATGATCGACATCCTTGCCCGGCGGCGTAAAAACAACCCCATCGCCGTGGGCGAGCCGGGTGTGGGCAAGTCTGCCGTGGTCGAGGGCCTGGCGTTGTTGATCAGCCAGAACGAAGTCCCCGACTTCCTCAAAAACACGCGTTTACTCAGCCTGGACCTCGGTGCACTGGAAGCGGGCGCCAGCGTCAAGGGCGAGTTCGAAAACCGCCTGCGTGGCGTCATCGAAGAGATCAAGGCCTCCACCACGCCGGTGATCCTGTTCATCGACGAGGCGCACATGCTGATCGGCGCCGGCGGCGCGGCGGGTGGCTCGGATGCGGCCAACCTGCTCAAACCCGCATTGGCCCGTGGCGAGCTGCGCACCATCGCCGCCACGACCTGGTCGGAGTACAAGAAATACTTCGAGAAAGACCCGGCCCTGGCGCGCCGTTTCCAACTGGTCAAGCTGGACGAGCCAAGCGTCAAGACGGCGGTGCTGATCCTGCGCGGGCTCAAGGGCCACTACGAAAAAGTCCACGGGATCAGCGTGCGTGACGACGCCATCGTCGCCGCCGCCGAATTGTCCGATCGCTACATCACCGGGCGCTTGCTGCCGGACAAGGCCGTGGACTTGCTCGACACCGCCAGCGCCCGGGTACGCATCGGCCTGGGCATCAAGCCTGCCGAGTTGGAACGCATGGAGCGGCAGTTGTCCGGGCTGGCGCGTGAACTCAGCGCCCTGGAGCGCGACCGTGGCAATGGTTTCCCCGTGGAAGACCAGCGCCTGATGGATATCGCCGACGAACAGGCTGACATTGACGCGCGTCGTGCTGCGCTGGAAGTCCGCTGGCTGGCCGAGCGCGACGCGGCGCTGCGTGTGCTTGAAGCGCGCAAGCAACTGACCCTGCAAGCACAGGACCTGCCGGTTCCGGCCGAAGGCGAGGTTGCCCAGGTACTGGCCTGCGTGGAGGAACGCCAGGCCGAGCTGGATCAGGCCCGCGAAGCCCTGGCCGCGCTGCAAGGTGACGCGCCGCTGCTGTTTACCGAAGTCAGCCCCGATGCGATTGCCCAGGTGGTTTCCGACTGGACCGGCGTGCCGCTGGGCAAAGTGCTGCGCGATGCGGCGGGCGGCGTATTGGCCCTGGCCGACAACCTCAAGCTGCGCATTCGCGGTCAGGACACCGCCGTCGAGCAGATCGCGGAGATCCTCAAGGCCGCGCAATCCGGCCTGCGCGATCCGCAACAGCCGTTGGGCGTGTTCCTGCTGGTCGGGCCCTCGGGGGTCGGCAAGACCGAAACCGCCCTGGCCGTGGCCGAACATTTGTTCGGCGGCGAGCAGGCGATGATTTCGGTGAACATGAGCGAGTACCAGGAGAAGCACACTGTCAGCCGTCTGGTGGGCTCGCCCGCCGGCTATGTCGGCTTCGGCGAGGGCGGCATGTTGACCGAGGCGGTGCGCAAGCGTCCGTATTCGGTGGTGCTGCTCGATGAAGTGGAGAAAGCCCACCTGGACGTGGTGAACATTTTCTATCAGGTCTTCGACAAGGGCAGCCTGTCCGACGGCGAAGGGCGGCAGATCGATTTCTCCAACACCGTGGTGCTGCTGACCAGCAACCTGGCCACCGAAGAGATCCAGAACCTGTGCGTCGACGGGCGTCCCGATCCGGACACCCTGGCGGAAAAGATCCGTCCGACCCTGTCCCGGCATTTCAAACCGGCGTTGCTGGCGCGCATGACCATCGTGCCGTTCTTCACCCTGGGTGGCGAGCAACTGGCGGGCATCGTGCGCCTCAAGCTGGGCCGGCTCAGCGAGCGCCTGCTGGCGTCGTCGAAAGTGCGCCTGACGTTTGCAGAAGAGGTCGCCGACGCCATCGCCGCGCGCTGCACGGAAGTGGAGAGCGGCGCGCGCAATATCGATTTCATTTTGCGTAAAAGCCTGACGCCGCGTCTGTCTGACGTCTTGCTCGGGGCGATTGCCGATCAGCGTCCGCTGGCCGGCTTGCATGTGGCAGTGGATGCGCGCGGCGAGTGGATCATCACCCAGCAAGACACCGATGGGATCAGGTCTTTACCCGAGCGTGAAGCGCTGCTTTAACCCCTAGAGTGACCGCTCGTTTACCGATTGAAGAACAAGGATTGATTGATGGCTCTCAATGATCACGCGCTCTGCACTTTCGTCAGCCTGGCACCCTCGCTGCTGCTCGAAACATTATGGGTGCAGCAGTGGCAGGGCGAGGAAAAGCTCTCTCAGCCCTATCGCTTCGAGGTTCGGCTGGCCACGATCAATCCGTTGTTCGACGACGAAGCACTGCTGGGCAACCGAGCGGTATTGACCCTGAGCGATGCGTTGGGGCAACCGCATCCCTATCAGGGCGTGGTCACGGAGGTGGATTATCTCGACGCCGATGCCCTGTATTTCTACTACCGCGTGGTGCTGGAACCGCGCTTTGTACAGTTGCGTCATTTCCGCTTTTCGGAAATCTGGTTGGATAAAAGTCTGCCGGAGCTGATTCGCGACGTGCTCAATTTGGCTCACCTGACTGTCGAAGGGCCGGGTATGAGCGGGTTGCCCGGTTCGGCGTATGACTTCGATATTCGCCTGCCGCTGGCCGATGATCGGCTGACCCTGGCGACGTTCACCTGCCAGTTCGAGGAAACCAGTTTCGCGTTCATTTCACGTCTTCTTGAATATTTTGGCGTGTATTACTTCTTTGAACAGGGGCCTGACGGCGAGGCGCTGGTGCTCTGTGGCGACCAACGCTACCAGCCACAACTCCCCAGTCTGCTGACCTATCGCCGCCAAGATTCGGAACTGGATGTAGGCCGGGTCCTGGCGGTGGCACGCACCTTCGAGCGTAAGCTGGTGCGGCAAGCGGCACAGGTCACGCTCCAGGACTTTTCCGCGAGCAACGCGCAGTTGAAGCTTGAGGTCAATGCCTCGGTGGCAAGCGCCAGCCTCGGGGCACATGCTTCGCTCGAACAACGCTCGGCGCTAGCGAATTCGCCAGTATTTATCGGCAAGCAAGGCTTGTATGGCGAGCACTTCGGTTCGCTCGAACAGGGGCAATGGTTGGCGGATCGCCGCGCCCAGGCCATCGGGTGCCGTCAACGGGAGTTTCATGGCAGCGGTCGAGCCACCGGGTTGCGCGCGGGTTATCCGATGCTGTTGGTCGGCCACCCGCGTCCGCTGTTCAATGCCGGTTATCAGGTCATTGAAGTCCACCATGACGGTTATCAGCCGTTGCCAGGGCTGGGCGCGGAGGGGGAAGGGCCGGGGCAGGGGATCAACACGCGGTTTATCGCCTTGCCGGGCGACGTGCAGTACCGTGCCCCCTGTGTGACCCCTCGGCCGTATGTGCAGGGCGTGCTCAGTGCGGTAGTGGATGGTGATGAAGATACCGGTCGGCCGCTGCTCAATGAGCATGGTTGCTACAAGGTGAGTTTCCCGTTCATTTGCGGTGAAAAGAATGCGGCGCGTGGTTCGGCCTGGTTGCGTATGGCGACAGTCTCCAATGGCTCAAGCCATGGCATGGCATTTCCACTGCTCAAGGGCACGGAAGTGCTGGTGTCTTTTCTCGGCGGGGATCCTGACCGCCCCGTCATCACCGGCAGCGTACCCAACTCGGAAAATCCGGCGCGAGTCGCGATGGATAATGCGACACAGAGCGGTATCAATACCCCGGGCGGCCATTATCTGGCGATGGAAGACAGTGCATCAGGCCCGATGATGCGAATGGGCGCCCCCGTGGGCAATACGAAATTGACCCTGGGGGAGGGCAACATCAGCGGCGCGCATCTTCAAACCGACAATCATATGCAGTTGGCATCCAACTCGTACAAGCACGAGGTTTCCGACATGTACTCCCATAGCATGGGAGGCGGAATCGGCATTTCGTCCAATGGCGTGAACAGTGAGGACAGTCAGGACCCACCCGCGGCTGATCCCGCTCCGGCACCCACGCCCACGCCCACGCCCACGCCTACACCCGCACCCACACCTACTCCCGCACCCGCACCCGCATCTGAACCTGCGTCAACGACGCCAGCGGCGGCGGCGAAAAAATCACATACCGTCTTTCCTACTTTTTCGCACACAGGGAGATTCCAGGATTATCAGATCGCTCCGACTGCGACATTTACGCCGTCCTGGTCGATAAAAATGGAGGCGACGCTGGAGCAGACCTCTGCGTCGATAGGCTTGCTGAAGCAAAGCTTGAATGTCATGGGATGGGAGATTGCCGTCAGTATTGCCGGCCCCAAAACGACATACTCGATGAGTCCGGGTGGCCGGGAATTCAAGCTAGGGTACAAGTCGACCTTGGGTACTCAACTGTCGGAATGTCTTAACTCGAAGAAAAAACACATGACCGATACAGATGAGATCATCAATAAGGTTGTGAACACCGGCACCTATATTCACAGTACGACAGCCCTGACGAAGATTGTTTGTGGACCGCATAGCATCTCATTGACGCCCGCCGGAATTGCTATCTCTTCACCTGTGACGCCCATCACCTTGCACGGAGACGTCCATGTCAGCGGCCAACTTGTTGTTAGTGGCGATACGATCACCAACAACCTGACCGCGATCATGAATATCAAGGCTGGCATGGCACTCAGTACCAACAAACTGGAGTCGACCATCATTAAATCAACGCAGCCCATTTTGGGTACTGTCGTTGCCCCGACCATGGTCGCCGTCGAGAAAGCAATGATCTTTGCAATGGATGCAAGCGTTGAAGTCAAAGCTCAAGCGGTCACTGTAGCCAGTGTGGTGAACCGGACAGCAGACCAGCTGAATACAGTCGCGCAAACTGTACGAGAGGTAGCAGGTGTTGTATGAAAAACTACAAACTTGATGAAAACAGTTTGCTACTGATTGCCCGTCACCAGTCCCTATCTTCGAAATACTTGGTGGCGACTATTGGTTTTCTGATGAATCTTCAGACGGGCAGGACGATACCCGCCAAAGACAGCTGGGACTGGATTTCTTCTCGATTTTGCGGTGTGGCTTTCGATCGAGGCCTGAAGAAAAGCTTTGGCACCTTTGCGTTACATGGACAGGCATTCGCGCTCAATGAGCAACAACGAACAGCAATGCCTGTCCATGTACAGGTGGGTTCATGCGAGAAAACCTTGCATGCCTTCGCGCCGCGACGTTGGCATTACGGGCTGAGTGGCTGGAATGCAGTCTCCAGCGGTAGCTTGGAATCGGTTGCGCTGGATTTTCAGCATGCATTTGGTGGTGACGGCTATGCGGACAATCCGGAGGGTGTGGGCTATGTCGATAACCCTGACCCACGGCAACAGATTGCTCTGCCACAGATAGAGCACCCTGGTGCACCGTTGCGCAGTCCAATGGATCGTCCATCGCCAGCCAGCTTTTTGCCTATGCCGCCGCAGTGTGTCGAACGAAAGGTATTCATGGGTACGCTGGACGAGTCCTGGCTGAAGCAAACCGCACCCTGGTTACCAGCCGATACCGATCCGCGATGGTTCAATGAAGTGGCTGAAGATCAGTGCCAGGCGCACTACTGGCGCGGTGATGAACTCTGGTCGGTAAGCGGCATGCATCCACAGCATGCGCAGTTGTCCGGCAACTTGCCTGGCCTGCGTCCTCGACTATTTGTGGAACGCATTGAAGGTATCTCGGCCATTGTCGAGCAGCCTTTGGACCTGGATACGGTGTGGCTGTTTCCGAACGACGAGCACCTGCTGCTGCTTTATCGCGCGCAAATACCGGTCAATGAAACCGATGCTGAAGATATCGCTGCATTGGGCGTGGTGTGTGAGCAGCGGGATGATCCGGTCCTGAGTGCCCAAGCCTGGATTGACAAACTGTGGGCCCAAGAAACTGTCGAACCAGTCACGGCGGCTGCATTTGAAATACCCACCTTTGACAGCGAGCAGATGTTGCGCGATCTGCAAGCGCAGGCGGATCAAATCCACGCACGAGTTGTGGAGGCTCACCAGGAAGCCTTGCAGGCCGCGCAAAAAATGGCCGCACGCATCGGCAATCCGTTCGATATATCCAAGTTTCCGCCACCTTCACGTGTTGATTTCGCTGAAGCGATTGCGCAACGCAACGTCACGGATCTGGCGGCAGACGTACCCTTTGATCCTGCTGCGCTAGAGGTAAACATTCGCGCTGCTGTTGCCGAATCTGAGGCGGAGGGGCATCACTATGTAGCGCAAATAGCCAAGCGTTTTGATCGTACCGCTGAATCCATTTATGGCCAGGCCGCCGAACTAAAGGCTGCACGCCCGGCGCCATCATTTAATGCCGCCTCCATGGTGGATAAATTACCGCTGCCGGCAGCCAGAAAAGCTGAGTATCAAGCCAGAATCGAGGATGTTTTCACGCAAGCCGTGTCGGTTGAAACACATATCGCTACCGAGATCGCTGCGTTGACCGAGCAAATTTTGGCAACTACTGCGCTCCTGCCAGCGGCCGGGTTGACCGTGCCTAAGGTTGACTGGACCCGTGAACTCATTGAATCGGCATATGCGGCTTCGCAAACTCTGGAAAATCAAAAATTCACAGGACTTGATCTATCAGGCATCAATTTAAGTGGCGCCAGCTTGATGGGTAGCTCATTTGAAAAGTGCACGTTAACGGGCTCCGTGCTGACCGCCGCCGCCATCCATCAGGGTGTCTTTATCGACTGTGATTTGGCACAGGCGGATTTGCATGAAGGGCAGTTGTCCTCGGTTTTTTTCCAGCGTTGCTGTCTGGACGATGCCAATCTCAGCGGTGCACTGGTGGCTGATGTCTATGCCACCGGATGCAGCCTCCTGCGAACACAATTTACAGCGGCCATCCTGCCTCAAGCACAGTTCGTCGACTGTGCATTGGACAACGCCGACTTCACCCGCGCCGGACTGGCCGGTGCAAGCTTTCGCAACTGTACGCTGACCGCGGTGAGTGCCGTTGAAGTCGACCTGTCAAAATCCAGCCTGGATGCCTGCAAGGTGGACTGTTTGAAGGTTTCTGGCGCCGATCTTGAGCAAGCGTCCTGGTCGCAAGTGACCGGCACTGCAGTGGATGCCAAAGGCGCGAAGGCCGTTAATTTTCGCCTTGATCAAAGTTGCCAGTTGCCCGGTATCTGTCTGGATGCTGCGCAATTACAGCGGGCCAGTTTTCAAGGCGCGAATCTACGGGGGGCCAGTTTAAAAGGCACGACACTCAAGCAGGCGCTTATCAGTCGCTGCGATCTGCGAGACAGCGACGGTTACCACCTGAACGCGGTACAGGCTGACTTCACCGGCAGTGATCTCAGGCAGGTCCGTTGGCAAGGTGCAAACCTGATGGAGGCGCGGTTACGTAAAGTGCAACTGGATGCAGCGGATCTAACCGGGAGCAACCTATTCGGTGCCGTGACCGAAGCGGTCCGGGGCAAGGACGTTGTATTGGATCGAGTCCTGCTAGGACGGTGCCGCCTGAAAGAGGATCTCGCCCATGTCTGAGCAAACATTGACAGCCGATCAGTTGCAAATGCTGGTCGCGGAGCATGAACCGTTAGTGGGCCTTGATCTGGAAGGTGGAAACTACTGCGCAATTGATCTTCGCAATGCCCGTTTTGAGCGCGTCAATGCGCGTGGCGCAATCTTTTCACAGGCGCAGCTTGAAGGCTGTTCGTGGATATCCAGCGAATTGTCCGCAGCGCAATTCGACGATTGTACGTTTACGGACGTAATGCTGACCGATTGCACGTTAAACGGTGCGAGCCTGCTAGGTGCCCGGCTGGATCATGGTCTATGGCTGCGCTGCAGTGGCAATGACTTGGATTTGCGCAAGACCCGCATCAAGGGCTTGTCGGTGATAGAGAGCGTGTTTGCCCGCGCGCGTTTCATCGAGGCAAGCATGGAGTCCAGTCAGTGGGATACGTGCACCCTGACTGATCTGCAAACCGCTCAAACTCGCTGGTCACAGGCACGCTTTATCAATTGTCTGTTGGAGCGGGCGCGTTTCGTCGCAATTGTCCTCCATCAGTGCGCCTTTGATCGTTCGACGCTGACGGATGCGGATTTCACGGGGTGCGATGCCCAGTCAGCGTCTTTCTACCAGAGCCAGGGTCAACGTGTGGTGTTCAAAGGTGCACGCCTGGACAACGCTATTTTTTCCAATGCGCAGATGTCAGGTGCCAATTTTACTGGGGCCAGCCTGAACATGGCGTGTCTCAATAACGCCGATTTATCCGATGCAATGTTGTCCAGGGCTTCACTTGAGTATGCGCTGTGCGAGGAGCTTCATGCGCCGAAGGCAAGCTTCATCGACGCCAACCTCAACGGCGCCGATTTTCACGGTGCCGACCTCGCCCATTGTGACTGGCGCGGTGCCAACTTAGACGCCATCCGTCCCGAAGACAGCGAGCGCCTGGCGGCGCAACGCTGGCTACCAGCCCTATAGGAACCAGCGATGCAAGAAGCCCTGAACTTTATCGATACTCCTGCCGTATTGCGCCATGCGCAGATCAATGCGGTCAGCGGCGAACGTTTCGGCGTCGTCAGCACCCAAGGCCATCGCTACTGGTTGAAACCGGCCATGGGGTGCCTGCTTCAGCCTGCCGTCGGCGATACGGTACTAATTACTCTGGCGGGGGAAGACGGCTACATCCTTAGCGTTCTGGAGCGTACTCAACCGCAACCGGCTCAACTGCGTGTAGAGGGTGACGTGCATTTCAACCTGCCCAGCGGCGCATTGAGCATTGAAGCCCGAGACGGCCTTTCGGTGGATGCGGGCACCATGCTTGCATTGCGTGCCGATCAGACGGTGGCGCATTTCGCTGAGGCTCAAGTTGGCGTCACCACGCTTAGCGTCACGGGAGAACGTTCTGATCACTACTGGAGCGAGCGCAACGACAGCGCAATCAGGCATTGCGAAAAAGCGGTGCGACATACCGCGAACTACAGTCAGAGCCGCCGTGAAGTCAAAGGCCATGAGGAGCTCACCTCGGGGTCGCTGCGCCAGCGAGTCGACAAAGGCTGGAGCCTGCGCGGCGAGACGCTGGATTTGTTTGCCGAAGTCACCGTTGCCGTAAGCGGTGAACGAATCAAACTGGGCTAAGAGAGAAGTAGCTATGTACATGCTCAACAATGGTGGCGCGACCGCAAGTTCGACAGTGCCTGATATCTGCAAAACGCCTACGCCTGCTGGACCGGTGCCAATGCCTTATCCCAATACGGCTGATACATCCATGGCTGATCCCGGTGGCTTGGTAATGATGGTTTTGGTCTGTGGTTTGCCTGCAATGAATCTCATGAGCAAGGTTTTGTTGAGCAACGGCGACCAGGCTGGCGCAGCGGGCGGCGTGGTGAGCGGAAAAATAATGGGTTCGATGGCTTTTATTGATGGCAGCGCCACGGTCATGGTGGGCGGTATGCCCGCCGTGCGGCTCACCTCGCAGACAGCTCACAACGGAACCCCGCCCAACACCATGGGTATGGTCAGCGCTCCAAGCCAGACCATGGTCATGGTCATGTCCTGATCAAGGAAGCGGTGCCAGGCAATAAGCAGGCAGCGCTCCACATCCCGGTTATAAGCGGTGAAGTTAAAGCCGCCCGACGGCGAATGAATAAATTGGGTTAAGGGTAGGTGTGATGATGCTTAAAAATGCAGCCGTGCAAAACGGTCTCACTGCTTTCGGAAGGTGCAAAACGCCGATACTCGTACGGGTGCTCGAATGATTAAGGTATTCGCGATACTGCTCACGCTCTGTCTGCTGCTCACCGCCTGCAGCTCCCAGGACCTCACCCCCGAGCAAAAGGCCCTCACCGCGCTCAAATGGGACTACACCGAAAACGCCATCGAGTTGAGCTTCACCGCCGATAACGACCTCAATCAGTACGACGGCCAGGCGCACAACCTGTTGGTGGTGGTCACGCAGTTCGATCAGATCAGTGCGTTTTCCGCCTACACCGGCAGCTCCCAGCAACTGAGCAGCCTGCTGCTGATGAACAGCGCGCCGCCCGGGATGATCGGGCTGACGCGGCTGTTTATCGAGCCGGGTCAGACCCGCACGTTAAGCCTGCCGCGACTTGAGGGCGCGAAGATGGTCGGCGTCGCGGTCGGTTACGCGCACCTGGACCCGACGCGCAGCGTCAAGCTCTATCAGATCGGCGTCGACGTGACGTCGACGGGGTTCTTCAGCAAGACCTGGACCGCCACGCCACGCCCCATCGCCATTGACCTGCTTGTCGGGCCCGATGCGCTGTTGCGTGGCAAGGAGAGTCGCCTGGCGTTGCCCAAGCCGGTGCAGCCCCGAGAGGGCGAGGTGCGCCTGCCGGGGGCACAGGGCTGACCTGTTTGTCGTGAGCGTTGCAGCGACCACGTTTTTTCAATTTTTTGCCTGAAACCGAGCCCTATGAATATCGATCAGTTGTTGTATTGGCACCAGGGCTTGTTCCTCCAGCCTCAGCATTTTCAACAGAACGATGCGCGTATCGAGCATCGTCTGACCCGGACCACAGAATTGAACCATCCGTACCCGTGGGGTTTGATCTCGCTGAAGATCAACGAGCCCGCGCTGGTTGCCAAACAGTGCCTGCTGGAGCAATTGTCGGTGCGCTTCGCCGAAGGCACGCTGGCCGAGTATCCCGGCAATGCGATGCTGGAGTCGCGCAGCCTTGACCTGGGCGAGTTCAGTGGTGGCCGCACGCTGTTTGTCGGCTTGCGCCGCCTGCTGCCGGGCGACGCCAACGCGCAGGTGTTCGAGACGCTGTCGGCGGGTTCCCGGGCCGAAGCGCGTTTTATCGTGGCGGCTGACCCGGAAGTGATCGGTGACCGTCTCGGCGATTCCCCGGAAGCGCGGGTGCGCCCGATGTCCTATGTGTTGCGGCTGTTCTGGGACGATGAGCTGGAGCATTTGAGCGCCTACGAGTTGCTGCCGATTGCGCGTCTTGAGCTGGACGGTGATCGCCTGCGGCCGGCTCAGCGCTACGTGCCGCCATCGGTCAATCTGGCGGCATCGCCGATGCTCCTGCAAACCTTGCGTGAAGTCCGTGACGAACTGGTCGGGCGGGCGCGGCAGTTGTCGGTGTACAAGCAGCCGGGCGAGTCGCGGCGCGGCGATCTCGATGCGGCCCAGGTCAATCATCTGATGGCCCTGGCGGTACTGAATCGTTATGGCCCGTTGCTCACGCATTTGCTGGAAACACCGCAGGTTTCGCCGTGGCAGCTTTACGGCACCCTGCGCCAACTGGTCGGTGAGTTGAGTCTGTTTTCCGATATCTGTGACATGCTCGGCGAGACCCCGGATGGCCGTCAGTTGGTACCGCCCTACAAACATGAGGACGCGGGGGCCGCGACGATTGCACTGGTGGCCCTGATCGGCCAGCAACTGAATGAAATCAGCATCGGTTCGGAGTTGCTGGTTCACCTGCAACTGCAGGAAGGCTTTTATCAGGCACCGTTGCCGGACGCGTTTTTCGGCCCGCGCCATCGTTACTATCTGGTGGCGCGCAGTCTGGTCGATCCGGTGTGGCTGGCCGAGAGCCTGCCGTTGGATGGCAAGCTGGGCGCCCTCAGCGTCATGCAAGGCCTGGTCAACCGCGCGCTGCCCGGTATTGAGTTGATCTACCTGCAAGTGCCGCCCCAGGGGCTGCCACGGGTGGCCGGCGCGTTGTACTTCCGTCTCGAAACGCTGAGCGAGGGTTGGGAAACGCTGCTGCAAGAGCGTCAGGCCGCGTTCTTCCTGCCGCAGCCGCCGGCTGACTTGAGTATCGACCTGGTGGCGGTGCGCACATGATCAATCCCCGCCTGGCTGACTGCTGGATGTCGAGTTTCGAAGCGGCCAAGCGCGGCTTCGTTGATCCGGCGCAGGCCTATGAGACGCTGGCACCGGCCCTCATCGTGCGGCTCGATGGCGCCGCCAATCGGGCCCGCGAACTGCGTTTTGCCGAAGCCGAAGTGCGTGAGGCGTTGTTCGCGGTGGTTGCCTGGGTTGATGAGGCGGCGATGTCCGGCGAATGGCCCGGAGCGGCCGAATGGCGGCGGGCGCCGTTGCAGCGCCACTATTTTTCCACCAGCCGTGCCGGTGTCGAGTTCTTCCAGCGCCTGGAGGCGTTGCCCGAGGCAGCGGTCGGTGCCCGTGAGGTCTTCGGCCTGGCCTTGCTCGCTGGCTTCCAGGGGCGCTACGCGACGCGTCCTGGGGGTGAACTGATGCAATACCGTCGGCTCTGCCTGGAGCGGATCATTCTCGATCGGCAGATGGTGCCGCTGGATGCCGACAGCCATCTCTTCGAACAACCCGAGGACCACCTGCCGACACGTCTGCGTGCGGTGCGCCGGGGCTTGCCCGGTCTTTCGTTGCTGCTGCTGATCGGGGTGCCCTTGATTGTGTTGACCGTGCTTTACATCAGTCTCGATCTCTCCCTGGGTCGACAAGTCAGCCAACTGCTGGAGATGCGCTGATGTTGAAAAAAGCAGGGGTGTTGTTGCTCGGGTTGCTGCTGTTGGTCTGCATTGTGCTGCTGCTCTGGGGCCTGGCGCTCTACGAAAGCTGGCCATTGTGGTACGTGCCGGTGATTTGCGTCGTTACGCTGTTGGTGGTTTTGTGCCTGCGTGGGATCGGGCGACGCTGGTATGCCTGGCGCTTGCGTCGGCGGATGAACAGCGAGTTGCCCCAGCGTCGTCGCGATGAAGCGCCGGCGCTCGATCAGGACTGGAACAGCGGCGTGCAGATGTTGCGCCAGTCGCGCCTGAGTCGATTGGGTTCACCGCTGTATGTGCTGCCCTGGTTCCTGATGCTGGGCGAAAGTGGCAGCGGCACCCGCACGTTGCTGGGCAACAGCGGGTTGACCTCGGCCTTGCGTTCGACCCGCGGTGGAAAGCCGGCGGCTTCGACCGGGACCCTGGAGTGGTGGTTCCTTGAGCGTGGCGTGATCATTGAGCCCGCCGCGCGCATGGCCGAGGGCAACAGCGACGCGGGCCCCGAATGGCGGCGGTTGCTGTACTGGTTGCTGCGTTCGCGACGCCGCGAACCCCTCAACGGTGTACTGCTGGTGATCGACTGCCAGCGTTTGTTGAACGACTCCGATGCGAGCCTGGCCGAGCAAGGGCACAATCTGCGCCGCCGTATTGACGACTTGGTGAAGGTGTTTGGGGCCCGTCTGCCGGTGTATTTCATCATTACCGGTGCCGAAGCCTTGCCGGGCTTCACCCAATGGGCTTCGGCCCTCACGCCGCCGCAACGCGAGCAACCGTTTGGCCTGCTCAGCCGACAGCGCACGGGGGCGGCGCAGGTGTTTCTCGAAGAAATGTTCAGCGGGCTTGGCCAGCGCCTGTTCGACTTGCGCATCGAGTTGGGCGTGCGTGGCCTGCCGGATCAAGATGCTTTCAGCCTGCCAGAGCGCATCGTCGACTTACGCGCGCGTCTTGAGCATCTGTTGTTGCCGGCATTTGATGCCAACCCCTACAGCGAGTTGCCGCTGCTCAGCGGGCTGTTCGTGACGGCGCAAGGGCAAGAGGCAGACGGTACAAGCGAAGGCTGGTTCAGTCATGAGCTGTTGGGACAGTTGTTGCCCGCGCAACGCCACGCCTATCAACCCATCGATAGCTGGCATCGCTGGCGCAGGCTGTTGGCCCATGCTGCCGTCATCGGCTGGCTGGCACTGTGTGTCGGCTTTGGCGCCTTGCTGGTGTATGCCGACCAGCACACCCAGGCCGTGCTCACCGACGCGCTTGACGAGCCGCCGGCGGCCGAGGATTTCGACGGTGGGTTGGAGACCGATCTGGATGCGCTGCGTCGCTTCCGCCAAGCGTTGATCAGCCTGTCTGCCCAGCAGCAGGGCGGCTGGCATGGTTTGCTGCCGTTCTCACGCCATATCGACCAAGTCCAGGCGCACTATCGCTCCGACTACGTCAGGCTGTTCGACAGCGAAATACGCACGCCGGTCTTCGACGGTTTCATTTCGCAAAACCTGCGCGGCGCGTTGAACAGCGGCGATCCACGGCTGATTGCCGCGTATGCCGAATTCCTCGTGCGGCGGATCAACCTGCTCGATGCCCGCCTGAATAATCAGTCGCTGGATGACTTGCCGTTGCCCGGCTCCGAGGTGGGTTTCCTGAACTTGACCTACGGCTCCAAGCAAGCGATCAGCGCCGGGCAACTGGTCACCCTGGGGAGCAGCTATCGCTCCTATCTGGAGTGGCAAACCGATCTGGCGCAGATGCAGGGCCAGCGCGCGGCCTTGCTGGGCCAGTTGGAAAGCATGGGGCTTGAAGGCCGCCCTCTGACATGGCTGAAAGCCTGGGCCGAACTGCAGGGCAATCTGCAGCCGATCCGGCTGTCGGAATACTGGAACGATAGCGGTAACCCTGACCTGAGTCTTTCCGGGGCCTACACGTCGCAAGGGCACGGTGCGATTTTTGCGTTCATGGATGAACTCGGCCTCGCCAGCCGTGACAGCGCGCTGTGGAAGACGCAGCGGGTGAAGTTCCTCGATCAGTACCAAAGCGATACCCAGGATGCCTGGTATCAGTTCATCCAGGGCAGCCTGCTCAGTGCGCAGACACGTTTGAAGACGCGCAGTGATTGGCAATTGGCCCTGAGTGTGGTCGGTACGCCCAACGATCCGTTCCTCAAGCTGCTGCACCGCAGTGCCGAACGGTTCGCCCTGATCCCGCCCGAGCAGCGGGCACCTTGGGCGAGCCGCGCGGTGTCGCTGGATCGTTTGCTTGAACTGGCCAGCAACAATGATCTGCATGCCGAAGCAGGCGCGCTGAGCAGTCTGAAAATCACCAATGCCCTGGGCGGCGATGTGCTCAAGGGCGTGGCCAGTGGCGGTTCGATCGAGAGTGGCGTCAACGGCTTGCGTGACGAGTTGGCCCAGGCCCGTGCATTGGCCAGGTTTCAGATGTTGATGAAAGGTGTAGTGGCCGATCTGCAGAAAAGCGATGCACAGGCGTTCCAGGTGGCCATGGACACCTGGGGCTTCGGCGCCGATCCTTCGGTGAAGTCCGCGCCGTTGTGGGAAGCCGATAGCGTGCGCAGCGCCTTGATCCAGGCGCTGAAGGGGCCTGATCCGCGTGAAGATGTGGTCTGGTCGTTGGCGACCGGCCAGCTGGATTTTTCCTCGCACTATGTCTCTGAAGTGGCGGCCTGCCGCCTGCAAAGTGACTGGAGCGGGCAGTTGCTCAGTTCGATCCAGGGCGTGCAGGACCCGGTCATGCTCAACGAGCTGCTGTATGGCGAGCGCGGTCAACTGCCGGCGTTTATGAGTGGGGCGGTGAAAACCTTCGTGCAACGCGATGTGCAGCGCTACAGCGGACGGGAAGCGCTGGGTGTGCAAATTCCGCTGACCGGTGCGTTCTACGCCTATGTCAGTCGTATGCAGCATGCGCGCAACGATCTGCTCGGTGCCGAGCGCCAGAGTCAGGCTCAGCAGGCCACGGAGCAGCAAAGCCGGCAGGCACTGGAAGCCGAGCAGAAAGGCCTTGTGGCGCAACGGGCCGAGCTCAAGCAGAGCATTGCCCTATTGCAGGCCACCGCGGCGGTGGTGGAATTGTCCGCCGCGCCGTCACAGGTCAACCTCGGCGCCCGTTCGCTGCCCCAGCAAACGCGCCTGACACTGCAATGCAGTGGCCGCTCGACGGTGCTGGATAACTTCAACTTTCCCACCAGCGCCAGCTTCGTCTGGGCACCGGGGGCCTGTGCGGATGTCATCCTGGAGATCAGCTTCGCCAACTTCAAGCTGACCCGGCACTGGACCGGCGACCGCGCATTCGTGGACTTCCTGCGATTGTTCAACGGTGGGCAACACACCTTTGGCGTCGATGATTTTCCGAGCCAGCGTAACGTGATGGGCAGCGAGAATCTGGTCGGCATTCAACTGACTTACCGCCAGGAAGGCGAACAGGCGTTGCTGGACAAGTATGCCCAGGCCGACCAATTGCAGCGCCAGGCCACCCTCATCGATGCACAGTTGAACGGTATCGCCGAACAGTTGACCGCAATGGATGCCCAGGCGGCCGCAACGAATGTCCGTCTGGCCGCCCTCGGTTCGCCCACCGAGCAAGGGGTCGCCAGTATTCAACCGCCGACCCAGATCGCCTGGTGCTGGACGCCCCGGCCCGTCGCCACAGGTCTGTCAGCCGGTGAAGGGTTGCGGTTGGACCTTGGCACCTATGGCAACGAGACGCGCTTGAAGAACCTTGAGGCGCAGCTGCGCATCTTGGGTTTGACCAGCCGCCGCGAAGCCACGCAGTCGATAACGGGTGACAAGGCGACACGGTTGCTGGTGGTGGCGCTGCGTGACGATGCGGCCGCGCAACGGGCGATTCGTGAGATCGTGCGCAAAATGGGCGTGGCCGCCACACTCGACAGCACGGCTGCCAGCAAGGTCGACCTGTGACGAAGGGGTGGCGCGCGTCACTGGCGCTGCGCATTACCGCTGTCCTGGCGCTGGTGCTGGCGTTGAGTTGGTGCGTGGCCGCCGGGCTCAGCGCCTGGCGTACGTATGAACAACTGCAAGGCCAGGCGCTGGAGGACCTGAGTCAGCGCCTGGCGTTGCTCTCCAGTGTCGACAATGACGATTTTCGCGACGCACAGGAGGGCGCCAGACGACTGATGACGCGCTGGAACAGCGGCGCGGCAAACGAGTTTGGTGGCAACATTTTCCAGCGCAGCACCATGGATTGGGTGCTCAATCCGGCCGTACAAAACGCCTCGGCCACGGAACGCTTGTCCCGCGCCGCGTCCGCCGCCGAAGCCTTCGGTACGGCCGGCCAGGCGATGACGGTCGATACGTTTTTCTATTTCCCCGACGCTGGGGCGGCATTCTCCACGCAAGTCGATATTCCTTCGGGCTTCGCTCAGGCCCGAGCGACTCATTTGCGCGCGCTGTTCGACGGATTGTCGGCAGATGGACGCCAGGTTGTCTGGGACGGGCCCTACTACGAGCCGTCGCTGGGCCGCCAGTTGATCAGCGTTGCAGTGGTCGCCCGGGATGCGTCGGGCAACCCCTTGTTCATGACGGGCTATGAACTGAAGCTGGATGAGCGTTTGGCCCGCATCGGGCAGTTGCTCAATGGCTATCCGACCCTGTTGCTCGATGCACAAGGCCAGCGCATTGCCGATCTTTCCGGCAATACGCTGGAGGCGGTTTCCCACGACAGGCTCAAGCAATTGATCGCGGATTTGCCTGTTGCGGCCGGCTTCCCACAGATCGGTCGCTTCGACGCCGACACGCCGATGGTCGTCGCTCACCTGGGGCAACCGGATTGGTATCTGTTGACGCTGTATCCGCAAGCACAGCTGCGCGCAGGCGCGTTGGGGCTGATTCTCGCCGAGGTCCCTTTTGCGATTGTCGGCTTTATCCTGTTGGCCCTGGGTTTGCTTTGGGTCTTGCATCGCGAGTTGGCGCGGCCGCTGGCACGGTTTGCGCGGGAAATCGAAGAGACCGCGCGTGGCGACGACCTGTCCCGTCGCTTGCCAGAGGCGCGCGCGGATGAACTGGGCCGCTTCGCCAGGGCTTACAACCGCTTGCTCGATGCGTTGCAGGCCCAGCAGGCCGGGCTGGAGAACCTGGTGGCGGTGCGCACACAGGAGCTGCAGGGCGCCCGAGATATCGCCGACCAGGCCAACCAGCTCAAGGGCCAGTTCCTGGCCAATATGAGCCATGAAATCCGTACCCCGATGAATGCCGTCATTGGCATGAATCATTTGCTGGCGGATACGCCGCTCACGCCTCAACAACAGCATTTTGTCACGGCCATCCGCGAAAACTCCGAAGCCCTGTTGGCGCTGATCAGCGACATCCTGGACTTCTCCAAAATCGAATCGGGCAACCTGAATATCGAGCAGGTCGAGTTCGATCTGACCGAAGTGCTGGAAGATGTCACCGAACTGCTGGCGCCGCGCGCGGCGGAGAAGGGCGTGCGCATGATCTGCCATATTGCCACCAATGTACCGGGGCATGTGACCGGCGATCCGTGGCGACTGCGGCAGATTCTGCTCAATCTGCTGAGTAATGCTGTGAAGTTCACGGCCAGTGGCTCGATTCGCCTGCTGGTCTGGCGGGCGGATGGCGACCGGCTCGGCTTTCAGGTGATCGATACCGGCATCGGCATCGCGCCGTCGGCACAGTGCTCGGTGTTCGAGGCATTTCTGCAGGCCGATGCCTCCACCACCCGAAACTACGGCGGTACCGGATTGGGCTTGTCCATCAGCCAACGCCTGGCGCGGTTGATGGGCGGGGGGATCGAGTTGCAAAGCCAAGTGGCTGTGGGGTCTGCCTTCACGCTGACCTTGCCCTTGCCGCAATGCCCGGCGCGGGCGGCCGATGCTCCACGGTTGTGGGGGCTGCGAACCCTGGTGGTCGATGAGCACGCCGATGAACGTGGGGCATTGATGGAGATGCTCGGCCAGTGGCAGATGCTGTGCCAGGGCGCGGCGTCAGCCGAAGAAGCCTTGAACCTGATGCGCGAGCAGGCACAGTTGGGGGTCATGTTCGACTTGGTATTGGTCAATTGGCGCCTGCCGATGGTCGATGGCGTCGAGTTCGCCGACCTGTGCCGTGCAGCCCCGACATTGGCGACCACGCGCATCGTGCTGATGGCTTCGCAGGTGGAATCACTGCCGTCTGCCGATGAACTGCGTGCCCATGGCCTCGCGGCTTGCGTGGTCAGGCCCCTGCGTCGGCAGCTTTTCTATCGGACCTTGTGCGAGGTGCAGAGCGGCGCAACGCCGACGCTCAGCGAAACACCGTCGCCGTTGCGCAGTCTGGAGCGGCATGACTTCAGCCTGGACGTCCTGGTGGTCGATGACATCGCCACCAATCGGGAGATTACCCAGTTGTTCCTGGAGCGTTTCGGCCATCGCGTCGTTCACGCCCGTGACGGCGTCGAAGCCCTGGAAATACTCGGCCGGAAGGTCTTCGATGCGGTGTTGATGGACGGCCAAATGCCACGAATGGATGGTATGGAAGCCGTTCGTCAAGTGCGCTCGGGAGCGTGCGCCGTGCTCGATGAGGAGGTGTACGTCATCGCCTTGACCGCCAACGCCATGAGCGGTGACCGTGAACGCTTCATCGAAGCCGGCGCCAATGACTATCTCGCCAAACCGGTGTTACCGATGCAGTTGTTCGACGCGATCACGCGAGTGATCGTGCGGCAGCAGGCGCGGGGGATGGAGTTGCGCAGCCCAGGGCCTTCGCTACCGTGCCCGGCAGCGCCCATGCCCATCCTGATGCCGCTCGATGAACAGGACCCACTGCGTGCACCGCGTCTGCAGCGTTTGTTCCTGGCGGACTGCCAGGCCTTGCTGCTTCGGCTCAGGGAGTCGGTGGCGCAGGTCGATCATGCGGAGTCCGCGCGTATCGCCCATAGCCTCAAGGGCAGCGCCGGGCAATTCGGTGAAGCGGCTTTGGAAGCGTCGGCTGCGTTGATGGAACGGGCTGCGGTTGACTCGGACGTCGCCACGATGGTCGCTGCGCTGCTGCAACTGGAAATGCATGGTTCAATCCTGGCTGCGCGTCAGCCAGGCCCCTCTGGAAAACCTGGAAACCCCGACGATGCCTGAGTGCCGTTTGCTGCTGGTTGATGATCACGCAATGATTCGCGAGGGGTTGTGTGCTTTGCTCGCCGATGTGCCGGAACTGACCGTGGCTGGCGAGGCCGAAGACGGTCAGCAAGCCGTTGCCCTGTGCCGCGCCTTGCAGCCCGATCTGGTGTTGATGGACCTGAATATGCCGTTGCTCGATGGCGTCTCGGCCCTGACCTTGATCGCCAGGCGCTGGCCCGCCATCCTCATCATCGCCCTGACTTCCACAGTCTCCGAACATAACGCCGCGCTGGCATTGGAGGCCGGCGCGGTCGGTTATGTGCTCAAACGAAGCCGGCGGGAGGATCTGCTCCAGGCCATTGCCCAGGTGCGTTTGGGCAGAATCTATATCGATTCCGGCCTCGATGCCGCCCAAGTCCTGGCCCTGCGCGGAGGAGGGCTAACGGCCAGTGGTGTCAGCCTGACCGGGCGAGAGCGCCAGGTCTTGAAGCTGGTCGCCGAAGGTGCCCGTAATCGAGATGTTGCCGAAATCTTGTGCATAGGCCTCAAAACCGTAGAGACCCATCGGCTCAACCTGATGAGGAAACTGGACGCCCACAACGCCGCCGATATGACCCAATGGGCCTATCGGCTCGGTCTGCTTGGCGGGGATCAATAACCTGATTTGGATAACGGCGGCGGGGCAGGGGGTTGGTCACCCGGGCAGACGTAATCAGGTTTATGTTAGGGTGATTCCTTGCATCTTTGAACGTTGTGTTGATCAGATAGCGAGTGCCTGATGAAAATCAATTCGGCGGATTTTAGAGTACGGGAAGGTGACAAGGTCAATCTCCACAAGTGGCCGACCAAGGTGGAGCTTTTCTACAAGTCAAAACAGCAATATCGCAAGCTTCTGAAAGCCCATGTTGCGCAATTGAGCGCGCAGCAACAGCTTCTTTATGCGTCCAATCGCTATTCCATTCTGCTGATTTTCCAGGCGATGGATGCGGCAGGAAAAGATGGCGCCATCAAGCATGTGATGTCCGGTGTGAATCCGCAGGGTTGCCAGGTCTTCAGCTTCAAGCATCCCAGCGCGGCTGAATTGGAGCACGACTTTCTGTGGCGAAGCACACGCAATCTCCCGGAGCGCGGGCGGATTGGCATATTCAACCGCTCGTACTATGAAGAGGTGCTGATAGCCCGCGTCCATCCGGAGATTCTCCGCAGCGAGGGGCTCCCGGATGCTGTTGAAAACAGTCGTACGGTCTGGAACGAGCGATATCGTTCGATCTCCAATCTGGAGCGACACCTTTCAAGTAACGGGACGCGCATCATCAAGTTTTTTCTCCATCTCTCTAAAGATGAGCAACGAAAGCGCTTTATCGACCGCATCGACACGCCGGAAAAAAACTGGAAATTCAGCGCTGCGGATATCGAGGAACGTCAGTATTGGAAAGACTATATGCGGGCCTACGAAAAATGCCTCAGTGCGACCAGTACGCGCGAGACGCCTTGGTATGTGGTGCCTGCCGATGACAAGAAAAATGCCCGACTGATCGTATCTCAGATATTTTCGGATGTGCTGGATGAACTGAAAATGTCCTATCCAAAGACCAGTGAAGAGCGCCATCAAGCACTGCTGAATATCCGCAAGCAATTGCTGGAAGAATAATTGAGCGGCGCGAATGGGCTTTTCGCAGGCGGTAGGCTCGTACGAAACCGAACGCCTCGGCGCTATCCCCACCATTACCCGAGACCTCATTACAACAGGCGAAGCAAGAGCTAAGGATGTCTGATGTGAAGCGTATTGCTCTTTTTCTGGACGGCACTTGGAATAACGTTGATGACAACACCAACGTCTACCGCGCCAAATCGCTATGCAACAAATCGCCCGAACAACTCTGCTATTACAGCGCAGGGGTGGGCACTCAGAAGGGTGAGCACCTCAGTGGCGGCATGTTCGGCATCGGCATCAACGAGGAAGTACTGAGCGCCTACGAGTGGCTGGTTGATCACTATGAGCCTGATGCGAAGATCTTCATTTTCGGTTTCAGCCGTGGGGCATTCACCGCCAGAAGCCTCGCAGGCTTTATCTCCATTTGTGGCCTGCTCAAGCCTGGATCGCCCATCTCGTTGAAGCAGGTTTACGAGCGGTATCGCAACGGCAAGACGAAGCACTCGATCCTCGCGCTGTCGCACTTAGACGACAGCACGCTTTCGCAAGAGGACATTTGGCAGAAACGATACTCACGGTCGATCCCGGTTTGGTTTCAAGGGGTATGGGATACCGTCGGTGCGTTGGGTGTTCCTGGGCCCTGGATCCCGCATGTCAGTAAAGGCGATTTTGCTTTTCTGGAAACCGATCTGCGAATCAACGACACGCATGCGTACCACGCCTTGGCGATCGACGAGCATCGTGAAGCGTTTGCGCCAACACTCTGGGTGAAAACCACACCCAAGCAAGGCGATACCTTTGCGCCCCGCGATCTTGGCCATGTTGAACAACGCTGGTTTGTCGGCGCCCATGCCAACGTCGGAGGGGGTTATGAGAATGACCTGCTGGCGCAAGTTCCGCTGAAATGGCTAATTGGTAAAGCTGTCGCTCACGGTTTGGTATTCAACGATAACGTCGAGCTTGATGGCGATGAATCCACTTGCCAGGTTCGTGACTCGTACGCAGAAATGGCTCACGGACTTTATGCGGTTGTGACGTTCGGAAAACACTACTACCGATCCATCGGTACACCGGCGGTGGACAACGGAGACTCGACGACCACTACGATCAACGAGACCATTGATGCTTCGGTGTTTGATCGCTGGCGCAAGTTAGCCGACTACCGCCCCAGGAACTTGGCTATATGGGCTGCGCGGGCTGGGGTGGATCCTGGACTGATTGTGGGTTCGGTTATGGCGAACTTTCCGGATACGGTTGTCCCTGCCTGAGTAGCTAAGGCCCACTCCAGAAGACACGTACTTTCGTGCGTGCCGCACACCGTAAGCGAACAGCCAACACGCCCACCGAACTCCCAAATCAAGGGGGCTGGCGTTGAGTTGGGAAAAAATTCTGTTGGAGACGCTGGAGAATCTTGTGACCGTTGGCGCCTGGAAAGAGGCCACGCTTTGGCTGGGTCTGGAAAGCACAAGATCTTAGCGATGCGCCGGTCGTGGAGCCATCTTTGAGCTGTGGCTCCACACCCAACGCCTGCCTGTAATGACCCCTTGGAAGAAAACGCGACCTCCACCGTTCCTCCACACTCCCTCGGCTGACTCTCCACAACCCATCCGTAAAATCGCTCCTTACACAAAGGAGTGGCTCATGTCTTTCACTATCGGTCTTAGCGGTATTAACGCAGCCAATAAGCAACTGGACGTGGCTGGCAACAACATCGCAAACGTGGCAACCACGGCGTTCAAATCGTCCCGCGCTGAATTCGCCGATGTTTATTCAACAACGCTGCTGGGGACGGTCAGTAGTGCGATAGGCCGTGGCATGCGCTTGGCGAATACCTCCCAACAGTTCAACCAAGGCGACCTTAAAAATACCGGTAGTGCCCTTGATCTCAGCATTCAAGGGAGTGGCTTTTTTGTGTTAGCCGACAATGGATCACTGAGTTACTCGCGCGCAGGCGCGTTCAAAGTCAATGCCGAGAATTTTGTGGTCGACAACACCGGCAACCGTCTTCAAGGCTATAGCGCGGATATCAACGGCAACATCGCCAAGGGTGTGCTGGCTGATCTGAAGATCGACAAGTCCCACCTTGCACCTCACGCCACCACGCGCGTCGAACAGGCATTGAATCTAAATTCAGCGCAACGCTTTCCTAGCGTGGCGACATTTAATCCCGCAGATCCCAATAGTTACAACCACACGGTGTCCACGCCTGTTTACGACTCACAAGGCAACCGGCACACCATGGAGCAGTATTACGTCAAACTTCCGCTCGCCAACTCATGGGCGGTACACACCTTCGTCGATGGACGCAGTCCAGCAGATCCTGCTCAGCACCCCCCCGTGGGTCTGAAAGCTGACCTCACGTTTAACGCCAATGGCACCCTCAGCTCTCTGACGGCGGGAACAGGATGGAGCAAAACCGCAAACACGCTGACTTTGACGGGGTGGCGACCAGGCGTGATGAACAACGTCAGTGGTAATCCGCCGAGCTGGGGTCTTAATGGCGCTCTCGGGGCTGGGTCGGGCATAGCGCTTGATTTTGGCAAGATCACTTCGTTTGCAGCGACCCTGGCGACCCAGAGCAAATTGCTCCAGACCGTTATCCAGATGAAGTAACTCGATCGCCAGTCGTGCCGATCCGAATCCCCATGAATCAGTCAGCTAGTGTGCGCCGAGTCGCGCACTCAGGAGTCAACATGCTTCCAGCCCTCTACGTAGCCAAGACGGGTCTGTCCGCCCAGGACACTAACCTCATTACGATTTCCAATAACCTTGCGAATGTCTCGACGACAGGTTTCAAGCGTGACCGCGCTGAGTTTCAGGACTTGTTGTACCAGACTCAGCGACAGCCCGGAGCACAGTCCACACAAAACAGTGAATTGCCCTCAGGCCTGCAAACGGGCACCGGCGTACGCATTGTGGGCACGCAGAAAAATTTCTCGGCAGGCGGTCTGCAGACCACCGGACAACCCTTGGATATGGCGATCAACGGTCGCGGTTTTTTCCAGATCCAGCAGCCGGACGGCACGACGTCCTATACGCGCGACGGCACTTTCCACCTGGACGCCAATGGCCGCATCGTGAATGCGAACGGCTTTGCGCTTGAGCCCGCCATTGTGGTTCCAGCCAACGCCCAGACCTTCACTGTTGGCCGCGATGGTACGGTTTCCATCAGTATTGCCGGGAACCCGGCGACCCAGGTCATCGGCAATATCCAAACTGCTGACTTCATCAATCCGGCGGGTCTGCAGGCTATCGGCGGCAATCTCTTTCTCGAAACGGCTGCCAGCTCGGCCCCGCAGGTCGCTACGCCTGGCCTGAATGGTTTGGGCACCATTTTGCAAAACAACCTGGAAACGTCCAACGTCAGCACGGTTGAAGAAATGGTCAACATGATCACGACGCAACGTGCATACGAAATGAACGCCAAGGTGATCAAAACGGCTGACGGGATGCTGAGCACCCTGTCGCAGAAGCTCTGATTGTTGTTGGATTTGAGCATGGACGATGAAGCGCTGCGCGTGCTGCAAAGTATTGGCATCGCACAATTGGCGGTGCGCGACATGATCTGCGACGTGCCGCTGCGCTATTACAACGCCCGTGGTGTGTTGTTTTGCCGAGGTCAAGCCAAGTACCACGCCTGAGCGGCTTGACGCCGTATTGCGCGCATTAGCGGGGCAACTGTCATGAGTGTCGATAACGCCGTATTGAGTCAATTGGACCAGGCCACGCGTAGGGTGCAAGCGATCGCGCCGCTGGCACCCGAGGCGCTGGACCTGGGCGCCGGGTACGCGCTGCAACGCCAGGCGCTCGCTTTGCGCGTGGCCTCGGGCGAACAACTGAGCGGTTGGAAGATCGCCTTTGCCGGCACCGCCGCGCAACGGCGCTTCGGCATTGACCAACCGGTGTACGGCGGCCTGACCGACCAGATGCGTGTACAGCCGAACACGGCAGTAGCGCTTTCGCGGTTGATCCACCCCAAGCTGGAGATCATTGCCTGGGGCCCAGAATCGTTTTCGACCCGGTCGAGCACGCCAATGTGGCGTACCACCTCGAATGTGCCGGAGGGCTCTGTGGCGAAGGCGATACCGAGGGCCGGGAGGATCCACCGCTGACCAATCTGTGTTGGCTGATACGCCGGCTGCTGGCCGACGGTCAGCCGGTGGAGGCCGGGCGGGTGGTGCTTGGAGTACCTGCGCAACCTGCGCCTTAGTTAGCCGGTGGGTGGAAATGCAACGCTTACGGAACGTCCTGTCTTTAACAAGTGGGCGATGTCAGATGTTCATAAGCAGATCAGCAGCCCAATAATACTGGCTCAGTACCCCTGAAATGAACGCAACTGTTCATCGCTTGGTGTTCATAGACCTAGCTTTCCCGTCATTATTCTCATCACCCCGAGCTTTATCCGTCCATCCAGTGATGGTGGAGGGATGCTCGACGGCGGCACGGGATGCGCTTGCTTGGTGTTTCGTGATCGAATATGTCATATAGCCGCTATTGGATTTTGTTGCAGCGCCACCGCTGCATCGATTGGACTAATAGCGGTCATTCGCCTGCTCACTTGAAACGAACCGAAGCAAGGTGCAGCGCCTCAAAACGGCGGGCTTCCGGCAGATCGTATCCATGGGGTACGGAAGTGAAGTGTCTACGAAACTAAGAGCGATTCAACATACCCGTTTGCCTATCCCTTATCTCAAAGGGGGGAACGGTGTCCTGTCTTTCAAGGGGGCTCGTTCAATGGATAACCCGTTGTTGAGCCCGTGGGGATTTTTCGGTGCGTTCATTCAACTAGCTTCCTGCTGGTGTTTTTGCGTAACCGCAGCCGTTCCGACCTTCGTACGTTTCGGCTTCAACGGAGAATATCGGGAGGGTAGGGTTCAATTAGCCCAAGCTCAGAAATCAAATTTGCTGATCAAGCTTCTCCGACGCGCGCTTTCTCAGCCCGTTCAAGGCGGTGCGGATGGCGTTCTCATCGGTGCATACAGATAAGTCCAAAGCCTCTGCGTAGGCGCGATAGCCAGGATTGCCATCACATTCGAGTACCTCTCCCATTGCTGGATAGTACGTCAGTTCCCAGACCTGGCTACGCCAGTTGTATGGCCCTTTGTGGGGTTCCAGGCATTGGAAGATATAGATGCGCAACTCGCTTCGGCTGTTCTCGACGATTGATGCTTCTTCGGCGTCTTCACCATTGCCCGTGTCGTTCCGGACCCAAACGTCGAACAACAGATCACCCTTCTCATGGCAATGCACGGGATCCTCCTGCCCGCCGTTACGAAGCCATAGCACGGATATGTCGTTGAACGGCAGAAAACGTTGCCCTGCGCTGTTGCTGACCTCTAGCCCATCCAGGCTCCGGGGCACACGATTTCGCGGTATCTGATAGTAGTAATCGGCGCCCAGCTCCTCACGTATAAAGCCCAGTAGCTCAAGAATGCGCTGTTGATAATCCGCCAGCAGGCGATAGGCCTTGCGCACATCCAGAAGCGCGCTGTCGATTGAGGTTGCAGTGGTCAAGTTAGTCAGCTCCAACGTGCAATGGGGAATTGGGTAATTTGAATAGAAGGTGCAGAAAGGTCTGATAGGAAGCGGGATGTCGCTACGCGGCTCGGGACTCGCTTGGCGCTAACGGTTGCGGGCGCGAAGATAGGGGAGCGCGTGGAGTCGATCGATACCGGGGCCAGTTGACCTAACCAGCGCCGGGGAAGAATACGCAGCCCATGCCATTCGTAAGCGGCGGCAATGTCATCCAGCAGACGCTGAAGGCCTGGAGATGAGTCCGTCGATGCGTTGGAAATCGCTGCCTCTAGAGCCTGGAACAACTGATACCAACTGCAGCACGCCAACTCGTAATCTGAGCCTGCCCCGGACAGTTCTCTCTCGATTTGTGACTCCAGCTCAGATGTGCTTTTCTGCGTGTAATTTTGAAGGCCACCAATGGTGAGGAGTATCGAGCCTTCACCCAGGTGTTTGCCTGCCCAACCAGCCCGCAACTCATTTGCCAGTTGTACAGCGTATTGCTGTTGGAGATCGTCGTGGCGCTTGGCCTCAATCAGCAGCGTACGCTCCGACCCGTACAGCACCACATCGGGTTCGACACGTCGTTCGTCCAGCCACCATGATGGCCAGAACTCGAAATCCTCCAAGGTGCCTATTGATCTGTCTGGTCCCAACAATTGAACGAAGAAGCTATCACGCACAGATTCGGGTAGGTAAATCAGTCGCTCGACTATGGTGACGGTAAGGATGTCTTCCGCTCCGGTGGCATCTCCCAGGCTTGAATGCCTACCTTCAACGCCGCTACCTCGGCGCTTGCCGTTCAATATTGCAGCGAGCATGTTATCTCCAGCCTGAAGCGCCAAGGGGTTTCATCGTGCGATGTGAGCATCAGCGCGATCCCGGTAGGGTAGGGTCTAGAGCCCGATCGATCTCTTCAAGGCAGTCCCGGATTTTGCTCAGCGCCTGGTTGTAATGCGCATCCGTCGCCTTGTCACCCAGGTCAAAAATGCACCGTTCATGTTTAATCTGGTAGCCGCTTGAAGCCAAATAATGCCCAGCCCAGTCAGGAACCTCCCGCGGGCTTGAGGTGAAGTCGGGTAGGTGCCTTGCCAACTCGGTGGTATCAGCGGCAAGGAAGTAAGGAAAAACACCAAGCCAGGTGTGCTTGTAGAGTTTGATCCAGAGACCGTCGGGCCATTCTTTTACCCGCACGTCCAAGTCATATCGCTTTTTGTCGACATTACATATCGGCCTCGTTTCGATCCTGCCGGCCCAGTCGGCAAACATAGGCGCGGTTTTAACCTCGGTTTCCAGCCATTGGAAGCGCTCTTGCAGCTTGCGATTCTGGCAATAAACGAAATGGTCGTGGATATGACCATACGCCTCTTCGTTTTGCTGGAAGATCTCCCAGCACAGCTGTTTGAGCTCGGTGTTTCCCGACATGGTCTTCTCGATGTGAGTGACAAACTGATGGATAAACGGGACGGCTTTCGGATCTACGCCTGTCTGCTGACGTAGCAGCTCGGCCAGTTGTCCATAGGATTGATAGTAGACCGGGGTCTGGGAGTCTGGATCGATCGTCGGAGAGGCCCGGCCTTTGGGCGTCAGGTACACCAGCGCCCTATGGGTATAGTGGGGGAACAGGTTCTGCAATGCTGCCTGGTAGCGGGCGACCTGACGGCTCTGGTCCAAGGCCCATATCTTGTTTTCGATTGCAATCACCAGTTTGAGGGACGGGTAATCGAGCAAGATATCGATATGTTCAAGTTCCCGCGTCACGTTCGCGCGCACGTCAGCAGTGCTTGAAAGTACGGCTTCCGGGAGGGCATTGCGATCGCAACGGCAGCCGAGAAGCGACCTTACATAATCATCTCTGAAGGCGCCGCCCATGCCATGGGCTTCCCGATCGTTCAAGAGCGAGGCAATGATGTTTGAGTGGACCAGCTCTCTTGTGCTCACGCCCATGGCTTTGAAAAGATCAAAAGCCTTGGTATAGCCCGTCAGGGTAGTAAACGCTTCAGATGCGGACATTGCTGCTAGATGTTCAGGGGCGTCCATGTCGATTTTTCTCTATAAATAAGGCTTGTGCAGTCCGACTTGCCTGCGCTGGCAATACCAATGTGTCTTCGTGCAAATGACGCCGGTTGACTACTGGAGCAGAGCAAGCAGTAGAATCCTGCCGCGCCCTGAGGCAGATAGCCAGTATTGTGATAGTGCTCTCCCTGGGCAGATTTATGGGTGCCTGATGGGAACGAAGCGTTGAACGAGACCTGCGTAATGTACAAGCTCACACCTTTATGATTCGGAGCTTCTGCCAATCAAGCTTCTCGCGAGTCTGCCGATACCCTTGCGGCAGACATATGTCCGCCGCAAGGGTATGGCGTCTAACTTGAAAGATGAACCGAGGAAGAAACAATGGCGATGGAATCACCTGCGCTCCTGCTGACCGATCTGAACAAGGCACTGCGTCGTCTACGCGGTGCCTGCACCGACCTTGGTAACGAGGAAGTCGACGAGAAACTGCTTGAGGTGATGCGCCGCCTGCTACTCGCCGAGGTACTGGGAAATACCTGGATCGTTGTGATGGGCGGCTCTCAGGGTGCGGGCAAGACGACGCTGATGGCGAGCATCTATGACCTGCGCGGTGATGGGCCGAGGTGGCTGCAGAGCAATGAGGGCCGTGGCGAGAAAATGCCGGTACTCATCCTTGAGATAGAGAGCCTCGAGCGTGCGCAGGGATACGTTCGCAGGCTGGTTCCGGACGCGGCGTCGCAGGGCTACAGGCTGGATGACTTCGAGGTGGACGTTCCGGAGTTCCAGCGCGCCATCTGCGATCCCAATGCCGAGGATCTGCTGCCGGTCCTGAAAGTGCCTCGCCGCTACTTCAAGCGCAATAACCAGGCGTGGTTGCTGCTTCCGGGGTACGAGAAGCAGGAGCGCGAAAACCGCGCTTGGCAAGAACTGATGCGCCAGGCGATGATCGCGGCAGGTGGCTGCATCATCGTGACCGACGAGACGCGCATGGCCAACCAGCAGCAACTCGAGATCGTCCGGGATATGCTGGAGAACGAGCTCAAGGGCTGTAAGCCGTACATCGTGATCTCCAAGACCGAGGCCCATCGCAACGATCCCAAGCGGCAGGCCGATCTGCGCTCAAGCGCCCAGGCGACGTTCCAGGTGGCGCCCGAGTTGGCCGAAAGAAATATCATTCTGAGCGGCACCGACGACGCCGAGTACATTGAACAGTGGATGCCCCACCTGCGTCGCGCCATAGACGACCTCAACTTCACCGGGGAATCGGATCGACACTTCCAGATGAGTCATCTCTCTGAAATCGTGGGCAAAGATTTGACACGGGTGTTGAATGCGATCCGCAGCAAGGCGCGGCTGTATTTCACCAGCGACAAGGCGAGCGGGATTGATGGCGTTGAAGTGCTGGAAGAGGTTTTGGGCAGGTTCGATGAGGCAGCAGCGGAGCTTCGGAGCCAGCATCATCAGCTTGTGAGCGAGCTGGCTGGGGAGGCCTTTTCCAAAGCGTCCGATTCAATGAGTGCTCGGCTCATTGCCGATCACGAGGGCTTCGGCAACTGGTTGTCGAATGCCTTCGATACCACCAGCCAGACCAGAATGAAGATGCAGGATCTGGTCCAGGGATCTTGGCGAGAAGCGGCGCCGGCGTTTTTTCACAAGTACTCGCAAGGCGTATCGTCGTTAACGGCGAGCAAACTTGAGCGAGTGCCCGTAGAGAAATCGGGGGAGGGCTCTCCCGCGCGGTTGCCACAGGCGAAATCCCATAAACTGATCGAGATGGGCTTTGTGCACGCATCGGGTCAACCCGTTCGTTTCGAGAAGCTAACCCCTGAAGCGCTCAGTGATATCAGCATCCTTCTGGGCAATGGCCACCGGGAGGACTGGCAGGGTAATCAGGATGTCAGCAAACAGGTGGGTGCCAGTGCCGAACTGATCCCTGCGATGTCGCTAGAATACACCCGGCTTCTCTTCGCTGTGCCTGAGGTCGTTGGCGTCAAGCAGGACTTCGTACCCATCGACAGCACGTCTGGCGCCAATGCCGTCTCAGCGAGTGTCGAGAACCTCAGGACAGGCGTCGAGCTTGGCAAGACTGCTATTCGTTCGCTCGCCACCGTGTTGGCGGTAGACGTGGTCAGCGATGGAGACTCCGACATACTGGGCGCGCTCTTCGGCAAGACGGCTGGCGCGGATGCGGGGGATGCGGGGGATGCGGCTGATGCAGGCGATTCAGGATCGGAGACCAAGCTTCCGATGCCGCTCACGCTGCACCCTGCTGCAGTGGCGGCCACCGCAGTCGTCGCGGCTGCGTATCTGACAGGCGTGGCGGTAACACGGATTCGCAGCATCGAGAAAGCAGCAAGCGCCCAGGCGAGGGTCATGCTCGGCACCGTCCATGACCACCATGTTGAAAATCTTCGCACGTCCTTCGATGAGACCATGGCCGTGGCGCGCGCGCGCGTCTGCACGAGGCTGCGTGCCCGCTACCGCATGGACGAACTGCTGATGCGCAAGGACCGGCTTGCCAAAGCCATCGCCGATGTCACCTCGATCACCAGTGACTTGCGCTACGAGTTGGACTCGTCGGCTTCTGGCTTGCAACTGTTCATCTCTGACCGTGGTGTCTGACATGGCCAAGCAAGCCGTCATGGACCATTGGCACGCTCTGCAGGCACATCAGTCGGACTGGGCGTTTCGTGCCTATGCGCGGTTGATCAAGACGTTGAGCAAGGACGTCCAGGAAAAGCTGCAGCTCAAGGAGGAAGTGGCCGAGCCCTACGTGGTCATATTCGGCAAGACCCAGGTCGGCAAGACCACGCTGCTGCTCGACCTGATGGGCATCGACCCGGCCCAGTTGGGGAGGATCTCGCAGATCATGCGTGGCGGGCGCGAGGTGGGCAAGTCGGCGACGGCCACCGCCATGGAGTATTGCCGCTCAGCCAACGGCCGCTGGGGACTGACTCTGCGCTCGAAAACGCGCTGGTTTGAGGCTGAAGCCGACGTTACCCGGGCGCTTGGCCGGCTCAGGGAAGACATGGAGGCCGGGCGACTGGTTGCCGATTCGCCCTGTGTGGTGCATATCCCATCGTCATTCTTTGCCAGCCGGGCCGCCGAGGGGCCGAGCATCCGTATTCTGGACCTACCAGGCGACAACCCTGCCAACGCTGCAGAGCAGGCACATGTGAACCATATGGCGAAGACTTATCTGCCCTTCGCTGACCTGGTGTTGCTGGTTGGCCGGGGCGATGATCTAGGCTTCCTGCGGCCTGAGGCGCTGACGCTGCCTGGAATCGAAGACTGGCAGGCCATGCCGCACCGTTTTCGCATTGTCACAACCTATTCGTACTTCGCACAGTCGATCAAAGACGCTGCTCGCAAGGATGCGAAGTTCGATGCTTCGAAGTCTCGGCGCCGTCTCATCCAGCAGATCGAGCTTTTTGGTCGTCTGAGCGACCAGGCCCAGGATGAGCACCTGTATTTTCCACTGGAGTTCGGCACCAGTTGGATGAGCATGCAAAATAGTGAGCCGGAACTGCATGCCCGGATCGCTCCGTTGATTGCCGGACTGCGCAGCGAGTTGCTGGATCAGATCTCGCAGTCCACAAGTCCGGTTGGCCGCCTGCGTAGTACGCTCGATAGTCACTTGGGCGTCGGGTATATCCAGAAGAAGAAGACCGAGGCGGTTCAGCTGACCATTGAGCGGCTGGAAAGCAAAAACACCACGCTTTTGAGCGAGATCGCCATCTGGACCGCAGCGATCAAGAAAGCGCAGGATAAGTTGGGGACGGCATTACAAGACTTGCATACCAATACATTGGTAGATGGCATGGAGTTGATCGAGCACGCTGCCTCGAGCCCAGTGTTCATTGTCTCCGGTAGCTATCCTCCCAAGGAGGGTGCGATCAAGTCTGACTGCCAGACGCTCAGGACGTTGGTTAATGACTATTACAGGCTACTCAAGGGGATGCGCCTGGAGGTCAAGGGCAATCCCCGATTGTCGAAGTCGTGCGCGTATTGGGAAGGCGTGCGCAGGCTCGTGAATGAGCCTGGCTTGCGGGTGATCGAGGATATTATCGACGACGCGTTCAGTTCCATTCGCTACACACTCGCGGACTACACCTTCGATACCTATCTATTTCCACCAAACTATCAAAAAGACTTGAGGAAGGTTCACAGCGCAGGCAGCGAAGCCCGGCACGAATTGGTCCGCTTGTGGAAAAGACATTGGCTCGGGGCATTGACCGCGCTTGACCAAGAGTTCAAACGTGACATGAAGGCGCTCGAAGCCAGCCTCGAACTGCAGCGGCACGAGCAGATGCTTCTGATCAAGCAGCGCGAGCGAGTCGAGCACGAGATCGCCCTCAAGCACGGCGAGTTGAAGCGCATTGCCCAAACCTCGCAACAAGACCTCGATCGGTGCAAACGCTTCGTTGACTTGCTCGACGAGGAATACCTTGCCGAACTCAGCCAGCGGATGAGCTTGGCGATGAATGAGCAAGATGATTGTGACGCGTTACTGCAACTGCTGGCCTGTACGCAGTTGAGCAACCAGCGGGTAGAACTGATGAGACTAAGCCAAGATGGCCGGGCCTGAAAAATGAGTACAGCTACAGAGATTCAAAACAAAGAAAAGACCCTTGCCGAGTTGATGGTTAAGATCCTGAAGGAGCCGCTCAGCCCACTCGAAACCTCGATCAAGGCACTGAGTGGAGACCTTGCGGACACACGAGATTCTATCACCGAGATCAACGACACCTTGGGCGCCTCCGCGGACGATGGGGAAAAAGCCACGAAGTCGTTGCTGCAGGCGTTGCGCAAAATTCGCGAAGAAGACGTCCCTTCGTTGCTCACCAAGCTTCAGAAACACATCACCGACCAGAGCGCAAGTGACGCTCGTGCAGTTGAGGCCTTGCTCGAGCAATCTACGGCCGTCCACACATCTAGCGTGCGCTCGACTGAGGCCGTGCTGCTCGAAGTGCTCGCTGGGGCGACCCGGCAGCAGGGGGAGCTGGCGCGGTCGATCGAAGCGCTGCGTCCGCACATCGAAAGCTCGGCCGCTGAAGTGTCGCGCCAGTTGTCGTCATCGCATAGCTCAAGTGTCACTGATTTCGAGGCAGCGATCGTTGGCCTTGGCGTTCGCATCGCCCAGCAGCAGCAAGCTTCGCAGGAAATCCTCCTGGCAGGGCTGGAAGCCCTCCGGTGTGAAGACCAAGCAACCAAGATCGAGCACGCCGAGGTGGTGGAAAAAGTCTTGAAAGAAATTGCGTTGAACCGGGAATTCAGCAAGAGGATAAACTCGGCCTTGGCGGCGCAAGTCACTACCCTGGGCACGGACGTGGCAGGTTTATTCACCCAGCTGTCGACGCAGGTCGAGGCCGTGTCGGCTGAAAACCAACGCTTTGTGCAACAGCTCTCGGCAGCGGCCACGGGCGAGCAAACCGCACTGGTCGCGCTGCTGAACCAGCAGAATGCGGGCCTAGCTGCGCAGCTCTCATCCAGCCAGCGTCCTGTGAAAAGACTGATAGTCATCACGGGTGTGTTTTTCGGATCGATGCTGCTGTATGTGGGGTATGACATCTGGCGGAATTTGCTCTGATTTAGCAGGCAGCAATAGCAAAAAGCGACCCTTTGGACCCGAAGTAGCGCTCCGCGGAGGGCTGCTCGCGGCCAAAAGCACTTGCTAACACCTGAATTAAGCCTTGCCGCGAAGCGGCTTCGGTTTGCGCCTGAATGACCCTCTATCTGACTGTGGTGCTGGATCTGTTTTCTCGTCAGGTCGTTGACTGGTCAATGAAGTCGCATATGACCACTGATAATGAGCTAGCAAGGTGTCTAGAAAATCCGGGGCGATTCAATCTGGCAGCTTCGGAGGCGCTGAGAGCGTGTCTCTGTATGGCTGTACTGTGATGAGCTACTGCCTTTGGTAGTAGAGATCTCCTGAACCGACTGAGCATGATGGTACGTGGCTATGCGGCTATCTAAGTTTGATTGGGTAAGACAGCGAGGGCTAGAGACAGCTAAGGTGTTGAATTTGTTTGACCCGCCATCTGGTGAGCCTCCTCGATCCCCCCACGACGTTTAGAGGATCAACATTTCTTCGCTGTCTGCTTGGTTTCTACTAGCTTGAATGGTGTATTTTAGTATTCCTTCGCAGCCCGATGAGGCTAACAGGAGCTAGCCTAAGTTATTAAACACTTTAGGCGGTAAGTTTTACATTTTATGATGCGTTGTATATGTAATTTGTACGAAAGGCCACCCAATAAATGTAAGGATTAGACGGTGATAAATTTTCCTACGGATCTTACAATTGATAGTTGTGAGGCATTTGTAAATGGCTTGGAGGAAGCCAGCCCAAGTGAGGCGCTCTATCTTCCCTCTGAGTTTAACAATGCCCTGTTTGGTGGGGTGGCCGCTGCAATTCAAGCGATTAATACGTGGGGGCGGTTGTCTAGTTCCCGAGAAATAGTTCTCGGAGGGAATTC
Organism: Pseudomonas sp. MPB23; assembly: GCF_046605395.1. Classification (NCBI taxonomy): domain Bacteria; kingdom Pseudomonadati; phylum Pseudomonadota; class Gammaproteobacteria; order Pseudomonadales; family Pseudomonadaceae; genus Pseudomonas; species Pseudomonas sp. MPB23. Next base: position 4,204,711 of record NZ_CP176771.1, read on the forward strand.
CGAAGAAGCTCAAGAATATAAGGATGAAGTAGTGAATCGCCCGCACAAGTTTAATGCGGCGATGCTGGCGAAGAAGATAGTGCTCTCGAGTACAGGGGCAGACATCCGCAAGGATGTGAATATTGCTGCGAGGGGTGCTATTGAGAGTCAAGCAGGAAACAAACATGGCCAGCAAAGAGGTGCACTATGTTGGTTTTCTTTTGTCGACCACAGCTCGAAAGGTTTCGATAAGAACTTTTACACACAATCTTCCGAAGGGGGAGCTATTCCCAGGCAGATTTCTCAGATAGAAAATATAATAAAATCAATGGTGGAGAAATCCATTGGTGTTCTTGGTGCTGCGCAAAAGTTATCAAGTGATGACATGCAGCATCTTGGTCGTATATTTTTCGAGCTGTTTTTGAATACGCATGAGCATGGCTCAAGAGGTCATAGTCGGGACGTATGGCTGAGGCCTGGGCAACGTGTAATTTATAGCAATGGAATAAGTCTTTTTGATAAAGCACTTGAAAAACGCACCCAGCGAGAACGCGGACTTTCAACCTATTTGCAAACGCATCGAGTAGATGAGGTTGAAAAAACCAGATTCATCGAAATAAGCATTATTGATTCTGGGCTTGGGTTTTTTGAGCGCTGGTGTGCTGACAAGAACGAGTCGGCCCCTGAGGATGATCTCGGTTACGAGTATTCGATCATCAAGAAATGTTTCAGCGCGCGTCAGACTTCATCCGGTAAGGATAACAAGGGTCTTGGCCTTCCCGTCGTCATGGATCGCTTAACTAAACTCAACGGTTTCATGAAAGTTAGGAGTGGGCGTCTCTCTCTATATAGGAATTTTATTGCTCAACCTTATGCTCCAGGCGATTCGTGTGACTTTTCCGATTGGGTTACCGGGCTTCCTGCCAATGAATCCCTCACCCAATTAGGTTGGGTTTCTGGTGTAGCAATAACATTCTTAATTCCTCTGGAGCCTAAGCAATGAGTGCCGGCTTTGCGTTTCGTTTCCAACATGAGTCCGTAAGGCCTGCTCTCGTGATTTGCTGTAATACGACTGTGTCTTCAGATGAGATCGTTAAGTCAATAAAAGCAGATGTCGAAAATAATTTGCTTCCGGATCGTGTTTATTTGATAGGGCCGACCGGCCATAGAGATGATTTTGTAAGTCTCTTCAGTAATGATTCATTTAAAGAGGAATTTGAATCATTCGTAGGGGATGTAGATGAACGACTTGTTCCTCTGTTATACGACAGTTGTGGAGTAATAACACGTGCCAAAAACGATTTAAAAATCGAAAAGGGCCTTCGCGACGCGATGATCTGTCAGGGTATGCTTGATATTTTCGAGCGCAGACAAGGGCTTATCACATCCTCGTCAAGCTTCCATTTCTCGAAACCTTCAGGTGATCACTGCAGCGGATTCATACGAGCTTCGAATTTGTTAGTGGCTGGTGAAGAGGTAGCATTCCTTGCTATATCTTTACTTCCTTACTTTTCTGAGGCTCCTGATCGGATCTATGTTGATACGTCGTCGATTTCTTACTTGGTGAGTGTTGCTGCTTTGATGTCCGGTCGCTACAGCGAACGGTTGCCATTAATTGAGAGTTTTGAATCTTACACTGCGCTTAAGAAAAGCTTCGACTTTGTGGAGGCAGCAAGCAGTTTGGTGATTATCTCTGCAACCACAAGCGGCGGGCTTGCTGCAGAGATTCTTAAGAAAAATAATTTCACCGCGGAGCAGGTTGTCACACTTTTCTATAGTAAGTTGAAGCCCGCTCAATACGGTATTTTTGATGTGGCTTGCTTGGTCTCTGAAAGCATAAAATCTTTTGCTCCTGAAGACTGTTCTGATTGCTTGAAGGGAAGTAAAGTCATCAAGATCGCGGGCGATCAATTTTTGCCCGAGACTCCTAGTCATGGTCAAGTAGTAATCAAGAAGACAGATTTTACAGCTGATCGACGGAAGTTCTTTGAGGAGTTCGCTGCAAAAAACCTTTTGCAATGGCGTGTGGCTTCCGACCTGGGTGCTGAATCAAGGGAGCACTTTTTTATCGATGTTGAGAATTACTTGAAAGGAATGCCCAAGGGGTTTTCGGAAAAGCTCCATCGATCAGTTAAAAAGTATATCTCTAGAGATGCTGAAAAGATAATTGCGCTTGATGATCCTGGCTCAATTTCTTTGATGGAAGAGGTCAAGAAGATTATTGGTGAACCTGGAGTTGTCTGGCAGAGCATGTCTGAAGTTGACGAGGATCTGCTTAAAGGTTCTTCATCAGTGGTAGTAATTGCTGGGGCAATCACATCTGGTAGAAAATTGCTCGACGCTTCCAGGAAGCTGCGCTGTATCAGTGATCAATCCTCTATACTTTATTTGGTTGGATTCTCAAAAATTCCTAGCAAGGATGCATACGAGCAACTCCGTAAGGACTTGGAGTTAGGCGGGCGTACTCTGATCGTACTGAGCGAATGTCATATGCCTCGTGTCATCGGAAGTACGAGAACGTCGTGGGACGCGGAGTGTGATTTTCTGAGGGAAATTAGCGATGATTTATCCGAAGATCCAGTTGAATTATCCGACGCTCTTAAAGTGCGCCTTGGGAAATTCGAGCAGAATGAATTTGACTCAGATGATCTATTCTTGCCTTCGCCTTCAGGTGAAGTTCTTAAGTTGAGGGATACGTTTGCCTTCTGGTCAGGCTTGGAAATAGATCATACGACATCTACTCAGGCTGATGTATATTGGACGATTCAAGCGATTTTGCATGATATGAGGATAAAGCCTAATGGCGCAGGTTTGGCTAGCATCTATCATTCAACAGTTATAAGCCCGGCGTGCTTCGATAGATACAATGATGGAGTAATTCAAGCATGTCTTCTCAGGGCGGCTACGGCATCAGAGTTGAACTACTCAGTTAGTGATGATTTTAGTCTGAAGATGATGGACTTTCTGATTTCGGTAATTGAAGGATCAGCTGAGGCGCAAGGTGAGGGGGCGCTTGAGTTCCTGATGGCTATGTGTCTTGGTCACCTCCGTATCAATACCGAACACTTAAGAGAGTTGCTTTCAAGAGCTAAATTGCTTGAAGTGAGTGACGACATGGGACTGCTTTTGAATCAGTTGTCAAAACAGCTGCCTTGTAAGGATTGATTTTAGTATCTCAAGCCCGGCTGATACAGGGCTTAAGATGCTTTATGCAACTGATGAACCTCGCGTGGTGAATCGCCCCTGATTTTCTAGACACTCTTCAAGCTCGCGGTGTTACGCTTTTCAAACTCTACCGGTGACACCTGATCGTTGAAACCATGACGTCGTTTTGGGTTGTAAAACATCTCGATGTAATCGAATACATCCCCTTGAGCATCTTGCCGAGTGATGTAGATTTTTCTCTTGATTCGTTCCCGCTTTAGCATCTGGAAAAAATCTCAGCTACGGCGTTGTCGTGGCAGCTACCTCGACAGCTCATGCTACCGACCAGGCTGTTGGCCTTTAACAAGCTGCGCTAATCAAAGCTGCTGTACTGGCTGCCCTGATCAGAGTGAACCACTACCTCCCGTGTCGGCTTACGCCTCCATACTGCCATCAGCAGTGCATCAATAGTTGGCTGGAAGCCTTTATGTCCAATTCAAGAAAGAAACACCTATGTGAATGCACGGTGGCGCGTATGGAAATATTAGGGCATTCCGCAGCAGCGTTCCTACCCTCTTGGCCCGTCACACTCAGCACATCGAACACCAGTCAGACACACGAACGAAAGGAACACCGTTTCCACTACTATTCCCCCGTACCACTGAGTGCGCGTATCGTGCCAAAACCTTTTGCGACAGGAAAACACGGATATATTTGTCAGCGCTCATGATTCAGAATTTCCGGCAGTTTGGAGCTGGGCAGCAAACTAGAGGTTTTGTCCCGACTGTAATGGAGAGCGCCTTCTGTTTGTATCCGGACTTTCGGGACGTACTGTTCTCCATCACCAAGACGTTGCTCAACGTAGGCTTTCAATCAAAGGGCTAATCATCTGTTTGATGGAAGGAATCGAGGTGCCGATCTGATGCGAGCCGATTTCGTCTCCCTGCTTTCTAATGTGAATAGAAATGCTACGGTCATCTTCAACCTTGGCAAAGGCTACCAATCCGTTCTCTAAAGGATGAACTCGCACATCGTTTTCTCCTCCGGGGTAATTAACTGCCTGTTGAAAATCGCTTAGAACTGCCATCACTTTTACTGCTGTATGCACCCATGAACCATGTTGGCCCGTCATATATGAACTGCCGCTCACCAGCACAACCGCCATCATCAGCGAACCAAACGAATGGAGCATTGCAGTTGCTGTGGGTCTGGGGATTTTCTTTTTTAGGCCCACCACTTCCAATACGGGGGCGAGCATCTGTATCGAATTAAGTGTCATCGTCTGGATAAATCCGACTATGACCATCACGAGCGCAAAGAAAAGGAGCGCTATGGACGCAACGGCCATCAGTGCCGGGATGTAAAAGGCGACGATGAGAAAACCGACTGTTACGTCAAAGCTTTGTGGCGGTAAACCTAACGACTCGGAAACAAGCGACCGAGCCATCACCGTGGCGATCAGAAGGACTACAAAATGAAGAAGGGCCACGGCGGTTTTCCCCAGCGTACTTTCCCATACAGCGCTGATCCATTGAACCGCTGGCATACACCACGAAATGAAACCTCCTACAACTCCGACTGATCCAATTATTACAGCAATATCCATCGCAAGGGCGCCGAGCCAGTGTGACATTACCATTCCGAGTAAGAAGGTCGTCATGGAAAAAATATAAAAGAGGTTAGACGCGGATATTTCGTTGTATTTGCGTTGAATCCAGTCCTGCATGATACCGATTACTCGCTCTTGGAAATCCGCACAAATGTTGATAGTTGAGGGGCGTGCGTGGCTCGCCTCGGGAACACTTGAAGAACCATTATTGCTTCTGCCTGAAACTAACCTCGGTGGTTAAACCTGCTGCCGAGCAACAGTGGAAAGATCGCTCGCTAGTTGGTTGTAGATAAACTAGAAGTGACACTAATATTCGGCTCGGTAGTTGACAGCGGATTTTTAAAGTTTTATAAGAGTAGCTCTTCCGTGAACTGTGCAAGCCAGGCGCTGGACATTGACGCATAAGGAGCTTCCGGCGCGGTGGCAGCCTTCAATTCGGTGAGCAAGCGATCTTGGAGAAGGCGAAGACGTGTGGTGACACCTGCCGCAGGCGTACCATCCAATATGCGCTGTATGGCGGGCTCCTCCAGTGCGGCGATCGACTCAGCCAGTTCAGTGACCAGATCACCGAGGAATTGTAATTTCCGTAACACGCGGTTGCGATCTTGGAACAGCTTCAGGCGGTTCAGCCCATATACGTAAATAGAAGAATTGGCGCGCGCTTGCTGTTGCGCATTGCCTACGGCCACGATCAAACCCGTGGGCAGCTGTGGATCGACGCTATGCGCTAAATACGTGGCAGGATCATCTTCGCAAGGATTGATGAGTAGCGGCAATTCTCTGGAAAAGTTGGTGGTCTCTGCCGTGGCGCGCACGCCCGTGTCCGCGAGCGGGAAGCTATCTTTCTTGCCTGCTTGTCGGATCCTTGTCGCAGCCGTGCCCGCCAGCACTACAAGGCTATTCGATGCATCAGCCAGAACCTGACCCCGTTTGCGGTTGCAGTCAATGCACGACGGCAGCAGATTTTCCCACTGCATGGCAATCCACCAATAACCACCATGCGCGACATCATCCGCCACCGCACCTTTGGGCCGGTAATGCTCGATATCTACTGGGGCAGAGGCCGCATAGTAGGTCTCGCAGTAGGCACACTTGCCGTGGAACAGTTTCTCCAAGGCCTGTCGCACATCGGCGCCTTTGTAAGCCTTGTACTTAAATTCCTTCTTTTTTGTGCCTGGGACCGGCGCAGTGGCGCGGTGGCTGCGGACATCATCTAACTCCAGAGGTCCAGCGCCACCCGCTAACAGCGAGGAGGGGGGAGGCACTGAAAATCGGTCAACACGACGCATATTCAAAGCCTCTCTAGGGCAGACAGAATTTGATCCTTGGCTGCCCGTCGCAAATTACGCAATCGCTGGCTACTGGCGGCACGGCGTTTTGCCAGGTATTCCCCCACAGCCAGTTGGACAATTTGATGGACTTCGCTCGAGCCAATTGGAAGGGCGTTAGTGATATCTTCATTAAAGTCCTGCAACACTCGCTCATCCTCCGCGCTCAACTCACCATTAGCGTGTGCAGCCATCAGATCGGCGATTCTCGCTAAGCGACGGTCAGCATGCGCATCATCGGTAGATAGCATCTGGAAGAAGTCAGAGGTGAGCAGTTGCTCAAGCCTCAGATCGGCCACCGGGGGCAGGTCGGCCATGCTTTCAATGGTAATCGGCATCTGACGCTGCGCCTGGCTGTCAGCGCTAGCGATGCGCTGCAGTACCACCACTTCTCCTTGCTCCATACCCCGCAGGCACAACGGATCATGGGTGGTGACGATAAATGTCATGCTTGGCAGGGCTGCACGTAAACGAGACATGACTTGGACCTTCCAGCGTGGGTGCAGGTGCGCCTCGATTTCGTCGATCAGTACTACCCCTCGGGCCGATTGAAAGCTCTCGAAACCGGGGTAAATAGTTGCGTTCATGAGCCCTTTGAGGATGTCACAGATCATTGCCAGCATAGAGCGATACCCGGAAGACACAGCGTGCAGCGGGGTACGATTGAAGCGGAGCGCGCCGTCCGGTTCGCTGATGGCCGTCACCATGTACAGGATATTGCTCTCCTGAGCGCGTTGGATTACATCGAAATCGCCATCTATTGCGAGCACTTCGCGTAGGGTACGAATCACCATGTCGAATCGATCTTGTCTAAGCTTACTTAGCCAAGGCTCAGGATTTGACAGCACGTTGCCGTCGAACAGATTGCGGACATGGGCATGCGGGCTTGTTCGCTGGCTGGCTCGGGTGAATCTACGAAACGCGCCATAGGCAAACACAGGGACTTGCTGGTTATCTAAGTTGCTGGAGTGGCTGTGGGCTTGCTGGTCGATGGTCAGCTCAACCCAGTGTTGATTGGATAGCTCGATACGAATCTGTGCACGAGTTGCCTGATCACCTCCTTCCACGCCGAGCTGGGCAGGATCCATGACTAACTCAGCCAACGATATGTTGAGTGCGTTCCGAACTGCTGCAGGGACCAGCGTCAGGGCGACAGCTTCAAGTATGGAGCTCTTACCGGTGGCATTTTCTCCCAGAATCACTAAGGCAGGGGCCAGAGGCTCACTGCGCGCGAGCGACCGCGCCGGTGCCTCCTTGAGCTTAAGATCAAGCTGCTCGATTGCTTTGAAATTGCGGATGTGGATGGCGGTGATCGATTCGACGACCGGCTCTGGCGCCATCGCCTGTATGTCGCTTGCGTGCAGCCTTGCATCTTCGCGTTGCAGCATATGGTGTGCTTGCGCCAAGAGCGCCGCCGCGTCCGTGGCTTTCGCCCATCGATGAAGCGCGGGGCCAACCTGCTTGGGCGTCGGGTTACGCACGATTCCATTGACAGGAAGATGGTTGAGTAGCCGTCGGAGCAGCAGGTACCACGTCCCGCCAAACTCAAGAGTTGCAAAGTCTACTAGTCGATCGATCCTGGACAGGTCTGAGGGTGTGGTGCAGCTGCGAAGCTCCTCCAGGCGCTGCTGGTAGGTGATATAGCGCTGGTGACGTCGTTCCCCCCGATTCAGGTCGAAATGGGCAATGGTGTACGCACCCCGTGTCGAGCCGGGCAGTAAACCACCATCCAAAGCCGGAATGAGGTGGCCGGCGAACTGGCGTACTTCCGTGGGATCGAGGAGCATGGCTTTTTCGCTAGGCATGTCAAACTGCCAGAGACCATCTCCGCTGTTCACATAGGCCTCAACCTGTTCACGGGCCGGTAGCGGGCAACGACGTCCTCGCACTGCAAATTGGGGCTCAATCGGTACACAGCCGGGGCAGATGGGGAAAAGGTTTTGCCAGGCATCCGCTAGCCAGAGGTAGAAAAGGTGGGCGTCACTGGACCGAGACATGGGCAAGGCATTACCTGCGGGCCGGAAGCGATGCACTTCTAGCCGATCGCTGGCCTCACAAAACGCGCATCGCTGCCTATTCAGGTTTGCCAACGCTTCACGCAGGAGGTGTTCGTCTTCATTGACGTTAATGATGGGGACACTGGTTTGCGATCGTCGTCCGGGCTCTATCAGCCAGTATTCCAGCATCGATTTGCGCGATGCTTGAGTTAGCGTTGACTTCAGAATCGCGGGAGGCTGGCTTGGCCGCTCAAAGTACTGCACGGGGGGTCTCCGGCGAAGTGTCGACGGCGTTAATCACTGTCAGACGATGCGCAACATTGGCGACCTCATCTTCACTCCACAATACTAGATCCCCATCTACCGTAGCGCGCTGCAGAGCAGATGCGCGCATATAAGCACGAAAACGGGGATCAGGGTGCGCAACGGCAAGCTCGAGAATGGTTCGGTAAGTTGCCTCTTTAGGTAATTCGCTAAGCAGGCCGAACAGGCGCTCCCTGGCATCCTGTGCATCATCACGCAGCGTTGGGGAGTACACACCGGTGTTAGCCCGATTGAGGTCATCTCTGGCGCGGACCACGCGATGCACCAGCAAATACAACTCCTTCAGGATACTCGGTGTCTGGAATCTGCCGTTACCTTTGACCGTCTCACGTCTTCCGCCCAGCAGCGCTACACTGAAGACTTCGCCGAAGCGCTCAGCCTTTGTCGCGGAAAGCGAGCGGAATAAATGCTTAAGAGGTGGTAACGCCAGATAGGGGTCGGCGTGCACTCGGACGGCGTGCCAGACCGGCAGTAGTTGAGGGGGGGTAGAAGGGTCGCTAACCTTAGCTGCCGCCAATCCTGCTATCTGCGTAGCTGATATGTCCCCGGCGGTCATGATCAGTCGGCAGTAGTTCAAGCAGTCATGGTTCACGACCTGATGCTTCGATATCCACTCATAGATTGTCGGAGCTAAAGCACCATGCATCCCTGAAGCGTAGTACACCAAGTTGTGTAACACATAGTAGGAGTTTTGCTCGGGCAGGCTACTCTGCAGCTCCCATTGAATTTCCGGGTGCAAGACGTTCGTCACCGCAAGGGGATACAGCCGGCATAACGGTTCAAACCATTGCGGAAAACCATTGATCTCCCAAAGTGCGTATCGCAGTGCAGCTTCCGCTTCCGCGTTAGTCAAGTGAGCAATGGCGCTCTCGCTTTCAAATTCAATTTCAAGGCCGGCCAGGCCAAACATCACCGCCACGGGGATGCTATTCGGCGCGGCGCCTTCTGAACGAGTATCTGGTTGGTAAGCACGCCAGAACGCAATCGCTGCATCGCGGTAAGCCCCGGCTACCTCGTCGCCGAACTCCGGGATCAGTGCACTCCAGTTAGCTCCCTCAGATCGCTTATATATGCCAGTGCCTGCTCGGATATGTTCCATCAAGTGATACTGGATTTGGCTCAATTCGTTCGCTTTGAGACCCGGTGGGTGACGTACAATCTGCGGGTTATCCTTCACTCGAGCGATGAAGGCGTCCCAGTCCTTACTCCGCTTTTTTTTACGCCGTGCGTAGAGCTGCTGGTGCTTACGCTCTCGTGCTTGGAGGTTCAAGGTTGCCGGGTCTGGTGGAGGGTTGAACCACGCCTGAAGGGTGGCCTTTAGCCCAGTATGGTCGTGCGTAGCGACAAGCAACTGATCCAACCAGCACTTCGGCTGGCTATTTTCCCTATAGGTCCGAAAAGCGCGGGCAAGGGCTACGTAACGGTCATCTTCCTGAGCTCGCTGATTTACCCACGCCAATGTTCTGGGAAAACTGGCTTCATCGAACGACCAGAAATGCCCTGGCCAGGTCACCGGCCAATCATCCCTGAGCGGTTGGCCAGACCTCTTCGTCTGTTTCCGGCATTCGGCGACAGTCCACCAAAACAACGCGTCATTCAATTCGGTCCATTGGGGTACTAGCATGTCGAACGTCTTCCGCGCTTCTTGAAGCTCGGCTCCGTGCCAGTGGAGAAGGGCAGGTACCGCCGAGAGGAGGGCCAATGATGTCGAGGACAAAGCGGCCGGAGCGCGCACAGCAATTAAGTGTTCGACGCAGAGCAAGGCGGTGGGCATCAGCCACTGATACTCTTTCGAAACAGCGCAGTCACCCCGTTCTATATGCGGCGTCTTTTTCAGAAGTCCAAGCAAGCCCTCGGCAAACCCATGGAGTAGCTCAATTGCGTTTGACTTACCGCTCAAGGTCAGCCGTTTAACGAAATCGGCCAAGCTGGAAGTGAGTCCGCTTGCGTCATATCCGTCATGCTTTCCTGATCGAGTAAGGGTCTGCAGGATGAGCTCGCTCGACTCCTGTTTGCTGGGTGCATACGAAACCAGTTCCGAGAAGACGCCTCGCGGAACCGATACTTTGCATGCCAAGATGTCTTGCCACAGCTGAAGGAAGCGTTGAGTATCACTCAGTGCTGCAACCGCTCTCACCGACACGATCCGAGCATACAGGCCGCGGCCGGACTCGACAGCGATGTTCGCCAGCGGCTCCACGCATCGGAGCATCTTGCCCTGCCAGGCTAAACGACCCAGGATGAAAATCGCGTCGTCATGCTTCGCGTGCTTGCCAATCAGCTCGAGGGTCAGGGCTTCAAGATCTAGGCCTGCGATTCGTATGATGGCGTCATTGTCCAGTCCCCGAATCGCTGAATTTTCATCAGTGATCTGTTCAATCACTCGCGTCAATGTCTCTGCTCGAGCTGCAAAAGGCAGTACTGCAGCATCCCCTCCTTCAAGCACAACATCAGGGTAGTCACGGGTGACCCTGTTTCGAATGCTCTCGTCGAGCAGAATCAACCAAGGCAGCAGGGGACGCATGCGTACACTCAGTACCGTCTGCTCATACTGCCGACGAAATATCCATGACTCAATTTCGCTGCGATTCGCCTCGACTCCCAGATGTTTGCTAATCCAGCGCGCTGCCAGCAATTCCCTTATTTCTCGATGGCGGAACCGAACCTCGCCATAGACGGGCTCGCCAAAAATTCCGCATGTCAAAAGGGTATTGAGCTCAGCGTAGGACCATACCTGGAGTAAGGTGTCCGGTCTGATAGCTGCCTCGGAGCCAGTTTCTTGTACCCGCAGGCTCGAAATGCCTGTCAATACAACCCCGATGGCCAAGAGTTCGGCACCCTCTTCGAGGCGAGACCGAGTGAGAGTCGGCAAATCCCGGGCGGCTTGATCAAGCTGTCGGGCGATACTCTGTTGCAGGATCGTTAGCCTGTTCGCAAGAGCATGTTCAGCGTTCCATGTGCCGATCAAATCGCGTAAATCAAAAGGAAGCCCCGCGAGTGTGAGCAGGTGACCGCGCTCCAGCTCTTCGAGAAACACAGTCGCGTCCGAGACGCCACTATGCTGGGCAAAAATCTTAATGTCGTTAATGCTCAGCGGGGTTAACTGATAAAGGCGCAGGGCGGATAGGGGGGCATCGGCTGTTTGGGTAGTGTAGTGCTCAGCCGCAACTTCGGTGTCTTCTGCGGGATCATCGATGCCATCAGTTTCGAGCGACGTCGACTGCGGCGCAAAGGGGAGTAACTCCTCCAAAAGGGCACGGTCACGTTGCGGCCGCCAGGCATAGGGCCGGCTTGAGACATACACATGGGCGCGTTGGCTGGCTGGCCCCACCTGATCAGCGAAATATCGCAATGCCTGCTCAAAGGCTCTCGCTTCTGTTAGGCGAAGCTCATCCACGGAGTCCAGAAAGAACCAGGCTTCATCCGTACCTGATAGCCAGGCCGAGAATGCTTCTGCGCTGCCTATCTCGAAAGCTGTCTCGAAGCGGTCGCTTATGTCTTCGATTCGGATGAAAAATGCCGCCTGGCCTTGGTTTCGCAGTAGGTTTGCGGCCCACTGTAGCTCGTAGGTTTTACCTGCTCCAGCCTCGGCGAGGATGACCACCCGGTACTCCGTAAAGAGCGTCTTCCACGTCTGATTTTCACCGTGTGAAGATCCCAGCCACAGTTCGCCTAAAGGTAGATCTTCTTTCTGATAGGCTTCTGGAATCAGACGGAAATGCCGGGTTAGCGGTACTGGAGACATTTGGCGTCCTTGCAAAAAAATTGGGTAATCAGCTGATTGGGATCGGCAAGCGGGCTAAGACTGCTTGTTTTGCCTATTATCGGCGGATATAAACTTGTGTTGGTCGGACTTATGTGGAAATCGTATTGATATTGCTGTCCTGGCTCAACCTCTTTGGAGGATGACCAGCAGATACTCAAACAGTTTAAAGCAGATTTGACGGAGGTTAAGAAACAACTGGCCTGACGTCTATATGTAGTGGTCAACTAATCCCGGACACGACGTTAAGTTTTTTCTCGGCCTGAGCCGGTGGCAGCCCACCATTAAATTGGTGCGGTCGAATCCAGTTGTACCGGTGCATCAAAAAATGGCTGATATCCCGCTGAGCTTGTTGGACGGTCGTGTAGCCCATGGTCGGTATCCACTCGGTTTTCAGGCTCCTGAACACCCGCTCCATCGGCGCGTTATCCCAACAATTTCCTCGCCGGCTCATGCTCTGACGCATGCGATATCGCCAAAGGCGCTGACGAAAACTCCGGCTTCCATATTGCGAGCCTTGGTCGGAGTGGAACAGCAAACCCTGAGGCTTCCCTCGCTGCTCGTAAGCCATGTCCAAGGCCTTGATGACCAAGTCGGCATCCGGCTTTCCCGACAATGCCCAGCCCACAACACGGCGGGCAAAAAGGTCCAGCACAACCGCCAGATACTGCCATTTCCCTTGAGCCCAGATGTAAGTGATATCGCCACACCAGACGTGGTCAGGAGCGGGCACATCAAACTCCCGGTTCAAAATATTAGGAATGTCGGGCCGCTCGACCGTCGCCTTTTTGTAAGCATGCGATCCCGGCTGTTTGCTGACCAACTCCAGCTCGCGCATCAGGCTGCGCACTTTGAATCGCCCGATCTGCTCGCCGTCGTCCTGCATCATGGCCATGATGCTACGGCTACCGGGAGCACTGCGGCCTTGGGTGAACAACTCGTTCACCCGACTGCGCAATCGAAGGCGTTCTACATCCGGTGTGCGGCGCCTGAGACGCCGAGCGTAGTAGCACGAGCGGGTCACTTCAAACACCATGCACAGCCAATCAACCGGCTCGTGGATGCTCAACTGGTCAATCAGCGCGAACGCTCGAGATCTTCCGACATCAAGAGCGCGGTAGCCTTTTTTAAGATCGATTTTTCCCGCTCAAGGCGAGCAATTCGGGCTTCCAGCTCTTGGATTTTCTGCTGCTCCGGGGTCAGCGCTTTGCTCTGCGGGGTGACGCCCGTGCGTTCTTGTTGCACCTGGTCGACCCATCGGCGCAAAGCCGACTCCCCGATACCAAGCGAGCGGCTGGCCTCAATGAAGCTGTAATCCTGCTTGAGAACGAGGTCGGCAGCCTCGCGTTTGAATTCAGGGGAAAAGGTACGGCGTTGTTTGGTCATCTGACACCTCGTTCTGGCGAGCATTCTCGCCTAAATGGATGTCCGGAATCATTAGACCACTACAATAAATCCTTTAAGTGCCTATCGTTGACTCAGCTTCCTGTAGATCGCATTGGTGATCATTGCCCCACCTACATCGCTAGGATAATGTCTGCATTTGATAAGGTTAGCGGAGGCTGGGAATGGACTGGGGCGCTTTGATCAAGATCGCAGCTTCGATTGGGGGGGCGATTGTAACGGTTGTCACCGCCGGGCGTGCTATCAACAAACTCAAAAGACACATTGCCGAATATCGAGAGATAACGGCTCCGCAACCCGCGCAACCTCATTTGCAACTCGGTTTTCAATGGGTGGGTGACCTAAAACTAAATATGATCCATGCCCCCGAGATCGTTTTCCGTATCGGAAATCGTCAAAACAGAATCCTCTACCTCAACAAAATCCAGTGGTGCGCTCCCGCCTACCGGTTGCATTGGGATGCCAAAGGCTCGGACGCCTCAGGACAAACGATTCAACCCGGTCAAGGGCTTACATTCAAGTTCGACCCTGAAGACACGCTTGAGCCGATCATCGACAGCGGTTTCTGGACACGATATACGTCGCAGATACGCTTGATCTGCGGACTGCGACTGAGCGTGCAACTGCAAAGCGGTGAGGAACGTAGCATTCCTGCTCCCAGGGTCTTGAAGCTTTATCTGGCCTACCTACACCACTTACCAACCTTGGCTCGGAACTACATCAGATTTCAGTCATTCTTACGCCCCTAGCCAATAAGCAGACCCACGGTGCTGTCGCCGAGTTATGGGCTCGATTAGGTGGCCATATCCGACGTTCCGACCACTGTGGTGGCTCCATTGAAAATCGACCCAGGCTGACACTGAAATTCACCACGGGTGGTCAAGATTTGGGTAGACGATCGGGTAGGGGGCGGCTCTCTCAAGTGACACCCGACGCCAAGAACACACCGTTGGACTGCCAGGTGATCGGGCCGTGCACCTACCTTGTCGAAGAGTTGAAATCGCTTTTGCCTAAATACAAGAGGAATACCGGCCTTGGTAGACCTTAATACCGGGACTCGGTCGTCATGCGTCACAGCCATATCAATCGCGTGTGCTTTCACACTTGCGCCAGCCGCCCTCGGTCGCGGCGGGTGTCTCCCCCAGTACTAGGAACGTACGATGATTAATAAAATCAAGATCAAGGGCTACAGGATCCACCGCGACTTCGAGCTCACACCTGAAGCGAAAATGAATCTGCTCGTCGGTGGTAACGACGCAGGTAAATCGTCACTACTGGAGGCGATAGCTCTTGGACTTACAGGCCGTATTGGCGGGCGAGCAGCGTCAGAAGAACTGAACCCTTACTGGTTTAACACCGCCTTGGTCAGCGCGTTTCTGAACGATATTCAGGTGGGTCGTCGACCCGCATGGCCCACCATCTCGATTGAGCTCTTCCTGGACAACAGACCAGAGCTCCAGCGTCTGTGCGGTGCGCACAATAGCGCAATCCCGACGTTAGCTTGCCCGGGTGTCAAACTGAGCGTGGTACCAAACCCGGAGTATGAGGAGGAGCTGCAGGCCTGGCTGGCAACGCCCTCGGCCCTGCTTCCCGTAGAGTACTACAAGGTGGAATGGCGCGATTTTGGCGAGAACGAGCTGACTAGGCGGCCCCGGGAGCTTTCAACTGCCATCATCGACTCCCGCACGATCAAGGCGTCTGGCGGTGTTGACTACCACTTACGGCAGATTCTCAACGATCATTTGGAAGCTCCGGAAAAAGCGTTGATCTCTCTGCGCTATCGGGAAGCCAAAGCAGGTATGTCGGACGGTACCCTGGCTGATCTCAATCAGCGACTTGGTACCCTTGAGGCGTCGCTGCAGCAACAGCCTTTGAAACTCGCGATGGACCAGACATCAAGGACATCTTGGGAAACCGCCATATCTCCCCACATCGATGAGGTTCCTTTTTCGCTAGCAGGTCAAGGGCAACAGGCCGCGGTCAAAATTTCATTGGCCATGGGGCGAAATGCTGATAGAACCAAGGTGATCATGATCGAAGAGCCCGAGAACCACCTCTCCCATACCAGCTTGGTGACTCTTCTAAATCGGATTGAAAGCTTGGCCGGCGAGCAACAGCAGTTATTCATTAGCACCCATAGTGCTTATGTGCTCAATAGGCTGGGATTGAATTCCCTACTCCTGATCAACCGGGATTCCGTAGCAACCATTACAGGGCTCGACCCGGAGACCGTGGGCTACTATCAGAAGTTGCCCGGCTTCGACACGCTTCGTATGGCATTGGCAGAGAAGCTGGTGCTGGTCGAAGGGCCGTCAGATGAGATCGTCTTCGAACGTTTCTTTACCGATATGTACGGCGCGCGTCCCATGGCCCTTGGCATCGACGTGCTCAGTATGCGCAGTCTTTCATTAGCGCGGTGTCTCGAGCTCTGCGCCAACCTGAACAAGCCTGTAGCAGTACTTCGAGATAATGACGGGACAGAGCCGGCGGATCTCAGAGCCTCAGTGAACCAGTGGCTGGATGGTGATAGGCGTCAGCTGTTCATTGGCGATGTAGCGCTTGGCCGCACACTCGAGCCTCAATTGGTGTCGCATAACAGCGAAGCCGTGCTTCGCGAAGTTCTGGGAGTAGCTGGGCATGCTGATCTGGCAACCTGGATGCAGCGGGAGAAGACTGAAGGTGCCCTGCGTATAGCAGCGTCTGAAACGGTGATCACTCCGCCTCAGTACATGGCTGAAGCGGCGGCGTTTATTCATGGGTAATCATCTCACCTTGGCCGTTGCGGGGTCTCGGAAGACTCAGGGGCTGGTGGAGCATTGCGCCGCACTGCCAACCTCTAGGAGGGTGCTGGTGGTGACGTTCACCCAGCGGAATCAGCACGAGCTGAATGAACGACTCTCTACCTATGCCGGGCAGCAAACCAATATAGAAGTGATGGGGTGGTACACGCTGCTCCTGAGGCATTTCGCCAAGCCGTTTCTGCCGTTCGCGTTTCCTGGTAGAAAAGTACTGGGTTTCGATTATGAAGGATTTCCGCCCCGCTTCTCGAAGGGCTGGACACGTTTTTTCAACCGATCCGGAGCGGTGTACGCCAGCGAGCTAAGCAGGTTAGCGCATGACCTGATTGACCTGAGCGAAGGCGCGTTGCTGTTTCGACTGCAGAGTCTTTACGACGAAATCCTCGTGGACGAAGTACAGGACTTAAGCGGCTGGGACTGGGATATTCTGAAAAGACTTTTCGACTCCCCGATTGATATTCGCATGGTCGGCGACGTCAGGCAGTCAGTCCTGTCAACAAGCCCGAGGACAAGAAAAAACAAGCAGTACGCCTACAGCCAGGCGATTGACTGGTTCGTGGAGATGCAAAAGCAAGGAAGCATTGAGGTCGAGTTTCGAGCCACAACTTGGCGCTGTTGCCCCGGCATCGCTGCGTTCTCCGACACGATTTTCGACTCTGAGTGGGGGTTTCCGCCTACGGAGTCGCTCAATTTTACCGAGACAGGCCATGATGGGATGTACCTAATCGCACCACGGCATGTGATGGACTACGTAGAACTTTTTAAACCGCGCTGCCTTCGCGTCAGTGCGGCCTCCGGTAGACAGTTCGATCTGGACTATGTGAACTTCAAGGTTGCAAAAGGCGCCACATACGAGCGAGTGCTTATCATCGCTACGGGGCCCATTGCAAAATTCCTACAAAGGGGTAGTGCATTGGAGCCTGGGCCGGCAGCAGCGTTCTACGTAGCTGTGACGAGGGCACAGCAAAGCGTTGCGATCGTGTTAGACGAGGTGGGCGAATCTGCCATCCCACTGTGGGTGCCTTGATCGTCAAACGTGAAAAGGTCATGGTTGGTAGCTAGGTTCCTGGCTGAGATGACTAGTGTCAGAGCACAAACAGACCTTTATATCATCACGGTTAACAAGGTGTGATTGAACGCTGGCATTACCCAGGCGCCTCGACCTCAGAGGTTCACACATCAAGATCAAGTGTTCGCCTTTTTCGAATGATCGCAATGTTTGCATCACCGTTTTTGGAAGCAGTTGGCGCGTAGTAGTGATGGCGATGAAGAGTGTAACGGCGAGGATGTTGAAAATGCGGAGCCCCCCCTGAAGCGAGGGGCTGTGAGTCTTGGGCCGAAGCTGCTGCGCCAAGGCTAACCGCATCTCTAAAGGGACCGAACGCTTCGTGTGTACAATCTGTTAGATTTTCCAATCATCCGGATAATCATCCACAGGAAGCTGCAAAACGAGCGCTCCGTCATCATGCGCCTTCTGTGACTCCTCATGGTGCATGGCGAGGCAGAGGTAGATCAGGGCTGCTCGGCACAGCGCCATGATCAGATGCGTCTTGGCAACCAGTTCATCCCTATCAATTACGAATGCAAGATCATCGACTTGGCGCTCCGATGCGCCTGAAATCCAATGAAAAGCGTCCACTATCTTGGCGTACTTGTGCTCAAGGTGGTTTCTTAACTCGTCCAACGCTTTGGCATCCGGTCTGGCGACGTCCTTGAGTACCTTGGAGTAGATGTCTTGTGACACCCAATATAGACCGCGCAGTGCAGAGTTTTTTGTGGATTTGAATTCATCGCGAATTGCCCATGCCTCGGCGGAAGGAGCACCTTTTTTGACAGGCTTAAACCAGAGCGTTCGAAAGCTCACGCTGCGTTCAGGTATCCCTAACTGCCAATAGGCACTAATGAAGTAAGCCATCTTATCCAAAAGCGAGTAGGCGCTGCGGAATGCGGTCTTAATCTGCTCTAGTCCCATCGAATAAAGGGCATAGTCGTAATTGTGAGCCAATGACAAGCCCTTGTCGGCAAGGTGAACCGATCGGGAATGCTCTCCCTGGTACAGGCAATGACGGGCGAAGCCATACTCCTGCTTCATTTGATTGAAAAACGCCAGGTAGGTAATCCCAACCTGCGCGTCATGGTTGGGCAGTCTCAAGACATCATAAGCGGCGACGGGCAGGGCACCCAGGTCATTCATGGGGTTTAGAAATAGCTGGGCATCCAAGCACCACTGACGATAGCGCCGCTCCTCCTTGGAGGAGCCGAGGCTGTGTCCGAACAGGTGCGAGTCATCGTCCTCTTCGACCTGTTCAGCAAGTTTTGTCTGGTACCACCGGAACGCTTCAATCGCCTCAGGATAGGTTGCACCATCGCGGCCGACACCGCCTTCAATTGCAGACTCAAGATGACGCCGAGCATGGACGAAGAACCAGTGGGTATGTCCAGGGTCATAAAGCGCGTCGCCATAACGACACAGCCCCATCCCGAGGTTGCCCAACGCCATGCCGAGAATGGGCTGCTCGATCAAGGCTTTGCGCCACTCAGCTAGCGCCTCAATCCATCGGCCGCAGACACTCAGTGCATTGCCTAGGTTGCAGTAAATCCGCGCACGAAGTGCAGGAGCCAACCCCTTGAATCCCTCGTGTTGGATCGCTGCGTGCAGGAAGTAAAGCTGCTTGAGCAGAGCAGGGTGATCCAGTCTCCAAGGGTCAGTTCCTTCAGCATCAAGCAAATGCAGTTCAGCCCAGGCGTTGGAACACGAATATTGAATAAGGCACGCGTCGGCTGGCGAACAGAGGGGCGCAATATTGTCAGCTAAACCAACGGCTCTCCGGAGAAGGTCGGGATCCTTGGCATCGCCCGATGCGTCCACAAGGGAGTCAAATACGCTTCGAAGGTGAGCCGGGTATGCGTTGCTTTCGGCGAGGCTCTCCAGAACCTTCAACAGTAGATGTCGGTCTTCCGCCCTAGGCTCGTAGCTCTTCGTGGTAAAGCGCTCGAGAAAGTCCTGCATCTTGGGTGACCGCCAGGGGGAAAGGTGCTCAAGCTTACCTTGCCTCTGGCGTCAATGCTGCACAGGTATACGTCTTACGACTCATTCACTGCACACAATATCCATATCGCACCCTATCGTTTCTTTGAGATAGGCCACCGCAGCGGCAAGCACCAAATTCTGGTCAGCGGTACGATCACGTACCGAGAGGCCTGGCTGGACGATCACGATCTCCGCCTCGATTGGCTTGAATCGTGCCATCTTGATCATCTCGTTTAGCATCAATCCATTGCCCGCGAGATAACGGGTAGGACGCTGTAATGACGTCAGTCGATCTTCACGACCTTGAATGTGTTTCCCAAGCTCGGAGAAACGCCACTTCCATTTCGCCGACCTTATCGCCTGCGAGCAGACCTCAACGACATCCTGCACACGTTCGCCAGAAGTCTTTCCACCCGAGTACTTGCAGTGTATGAGGGTGAGACGGATGCGATCATTTTCTTCCTTGAGGCATACCAGGTCAGCTGCCTCTCCGGCCCCGTCGTCATCGAATACAATGTCAAACCCACCTTGGATGAAATGTTGAGCGGCCTTCCACTGGACAGAGTCGACTCGGGAAACATAATCCTTCCAGTAAGACTCCTTGGTAAGGTCGACTCCTGTCCAATCCCAGGCTTCGAATCGTTCTTCTCCGATCTGCAGGTGCCTTGGGTCTTGGGGCTGGATGAGCATGTTGCCGTCCAACTCGGTCAGGTCGACGAAACGTACCAGGGGAGGGTACTCGCTCAGGTATTGGCTTAATGGCCCCGAACCTCTACCTATAGTAAGTTCGACAGTGTCCCCAGCAGTCTGCGTTACGGAGTAACCATTTTCGCCTCCGACCGTGAGTGTAAACTCGGCGAAGTCGCCCGTTTCGTCGCTGGACAACGAAAACCTCATGTTGTCAGCCGCAACATCGATGTAGCGCAAGTCGACGAAGGTGATGGGGAGGCCGGCCGGAAAGGCTGGGGTGGTCAGCACGACTCGGTCTTCAGCAATGCCAATAATTTCGGCTGGCCATTCGACTGTGAGCACGATCTTGCTCCTTCGGAAACCCAGTCACTTCCGTAGGAATCAGAACGTTCGCAATGATGTCATCAACCACGATGCTATCGTCCAGAAGCTTGGCGCCTACCCCTGCACACCAACGTACGAATTCTGGAATGGAGCCTTGCTCTCGCGACCAGACCCGGCCTTTGTACGAACAACCGACTGAGACTTTTTCGCCATTTTCCCATCCGGTACCGCTGACATTATTTTTAACAGAACCACTGCGCTCGGCCAGACCAAGCGCAACGGCAACATCTGCGCCGGTATACATTGCATAGCTGAGATTTCTGCGCCCGTGTTTCTTTACGCCCATGTTCTGGAACACCAGGCGGTTGATTTGCCCCAGCATTCGGAACATCCGTTCGCCCTGCAGCAGATCGGCTTGGCCTGTAACGTGCTGTGCTAGCTCCGGAAACAGAGAGCTGTGATCCGTGGAAGAGAGGAACAGTAGACCAAGCTCTTCGTTGTGGTGTAGCACGAACAACGTCCATTCACGATCCAGTACGCCTTTGGCGTTTGTCCAGCGAACTCGTCCCTCGGCCCGGGTAACGAAATAGAGCGTACGCATCTCCCTGTTAAGCCAAGCACCTTTGACCTGAAGTTTCGAGGACAGGCCATGATGGAAGCGGTTGGGGAAGAACTGTTGAGCTCTGTAGGTCGCTGTGCTGAAGACTGGTCGGAGTAGTTGAGGCGATAGCGCCACGTTTGCATCATCTTCCTCATCCAAGCGGTTAGAGGCTCGGAGGAAGGCTACAAGCTCGCTATGTTCCCGCACGGCATTCGAGCTGAGCTCGCTCAACACTTGGTTCCAGTCTGCGTCTTCGCTGTAGAGGCGCTCCAACGAATAGGCCACATCCTGGTCTCCGATATTGGCTACTACTGTTGCTTCACCAATGTCCTGCCCTGCAACGCGAGTAAATCTCCCAATGAATTGCAACAGAATCGCCAAGCTTCGATGGCTGTCATGAAGCGCCGCAATCTTCAATTGAGGCAGGTCGAACCCCTCACCAAGCATGTCGACACAAATCACTACCCGGGAAGCACCTGAACGCAGATTGGCGAGCCGAGTCTCGGTGTCGTTGATTTTTGAGTGTATGAGTACAGGTCGAAGGTCAGGCGCGAGGCCTCTGTAGATATGTTCGATAACAGTCGCTCGTGCAATGCTGCTACAGCGAGCCATCAGCAGGTGATTGAGACCTGCCTCAAGATTCTGTCGGAGTTTGTGCACTGCTGCCACTGCTATCGCCTGGTCTGCCTGTCTTCCACCGCTTGGCTGGTAGATTGGTTCGAAATGGATAGGTTTGAAGTATTCGTCCCTTTGCGCGGCAGCGAGTGGGTAGTTGAAGATCACTTTACCGTCGACCAATTCCCCGTCCCGGCGAAAAGGTGTTGCCGTGAACTGGAGCGTTGGAATCGATCGAAAGGCTGATTTCAATCCGCTCCACGTCTTGGCGGGCACATGGTGAGCTTCGTCCAAGATCAGTGCTTTACAGCGCTGAGCGATAGCGGCGGGAAGGAGGCTGTCAAGTTCAAACGTCAGCGAACCGATCGTTGATACCACCACGTTACATTGCGTGAACATCTCTAAGTCTGCTTCCGTTTTTGGCCTAGAGGTGATGATTCCAACCACGGGGTTGATGATGTCGTTGGGCACTACGCCAAGTTTGCGCAGCAGCCCCAGCCCTTGGAATTTGTTTGCAGTCTGGAGACGCAGCAAGTCCCATGGCACAACCACCAAGATCGGCGATTTACCATGAGCTGTCAGTGTGGCCAGCATCGTTTCAGTTTTGCCCGTTCCCGTAGGCATGACGATTGTCGCGGGCTGAGCATCGAGGCTCCAATGAGCCCCGATAGCGAAGAGAGCCCCTAACTGCGGAGGTCGCAGCCCTTCTTGACCCTCAGGTATATGCCCCGAAGCATCCCGCCGCTCAGCACGGTACGAGACCTGATTCTGCCAGCTGTGTGCTGCTTCCTTCGCCAAGTCAGCCAAGGACAACTCTTCAAGCCTGATTTTGAGGTCATTTAAGAGGCGATGAGCTCTCCAGACATACTTGTTTTGTCGGAGCTGAATGATCCCATCCACCCCTTCAGGCAGCGCGACACTCGCGCGCTCTGTGATCAAAACACGACTGCCATTGTCCAGCGACCACAAACGCTCTCTGATTCTGGGAGAAATAGGTATGAGCGTCTCGTTGGTCACTCGAGTGACGACCGCCGGATGCAATTGATGGCGAATCTTTCCAACGGAACAGCTCTGCTCGTAAACCACTGGCGGTAGCTCAACCATCTGGTTCCTTCCTGATTAATACCGTATGGGGTTGATGTGAAGCTGAAGATTATAAGATTGGTGGCAAATTAGTGGCTTTAATATTTCGATTAGCGTGGTCAGCCATAGGCAACGTAGGGCTAGAGCAGGGCGCCAGATGTTCGAGACTCAATTGGATAGTGTTCATTTGTCCAATCCAGTAATCTGATGAGCTGCAGCCGATCGGCCATAACTCGTTGATGAAGGAACGCAACGCATGCATGCCCCCAAGAGTCCATGCCGGCCGTACTCGACCAGCAAATAGGCAATGAACAAGACGATGCTTTGGGCAACGACACTTCGCGCAAGCGCTGCGCAGCGTGCCGACCTCACGTCGAAGGCTAGATTAGGGAAAGTTAAATCGCCTCATTCCTGCTCGCCCAAACCGGTCTGTTTGGGAAACCTGTCATTCATCAATGTCGTTTCTCGGCAAGTTCGGCCATTCGATGTCGAGCATCAGATCGTCGGAAATTGCCTTGGACGAAAACAATCTCCAGGCGCAATGATTCCGAGATTGGGGGCTGTAACAGTGACTGCAAAAACGTACTGGATTACCTCAATGTCATTCATCGACGCATTGTGCGCCAAGCACCGCGGCTAACCGCCGAAATATCGCAAAAATCTAGGAGCCGAAATGGCGTACGTGGTGGCTTTACTTGCAACCCGCTGGGGGAGCGAATTAGGTGGCTTAAATGTTTTCAACAGAGGGTTGGCAGAAGGTTTGACGCAGGCAATGCCAAGGGGTAGCCAGACGATCTGTTTTGTCAATCAGCTCCCGGCCACTGCGGACAGCCCTCCTGGAGCAATTGAGCTGGTTAAGCATGAGACGTTTTCCTCCCCCGCGCTCGCGGAGGACATAATCGCGCGATGTAAAATGTTTGAATCAGAAACCTTGCAAGGTGTACTCGTGGTGGGGCACGACATCGTTACAGGCCAAGCCGCTATCGACTGCGCCAACGAGCTCCGTACACAACTAGACAAAGGAATCGACGTCAAATCAGCCGTGATCGGTCACATGGACTACTCGGCATATGCCTTCAGAAAAAACCTCAGTTTGGATGTGGTAGCGGAACGCTCCGCTAAGCAGCGAGACGTCATTGCGGCCGCAGATTGCGCCTTCGCTGTGGGGCCGCTGCTGCAACGCAATTTCGCGTCGGCGCGAAGTGCCATGCGCCGTCCAAGATCGCCAGTGAGACCATTGGTGCCTGGGGTAGAGAAGGTCAAATTGCAGACTCATAACCCACGCGTGGACCTGCAAATATTTATCTCGGGACGCCTTAATCGAGACGACGATCCGATCAAGAACTCGGTCTTGGCTATCCACGCGCTGGCTGCAGCGTACCAGAGAGGACGTGAAAGCAATCCTTCTGCATGGCTTGCACGGGGACAACTTTTCGCTTGGGGAGTTGATCCGGATTCCGATCAAGCGGTAACAGAACAGTTGAAAGCGATAGGTAGTAAGGAAGCAGCGTTTGAGTTGCACGCAGAGCCATTCTCCGACGACCAGGTAGCACTGCGCGAACGCCTAGCGAGTTGTCATATAGCGCTCATGCCATCGTGGCACGAGGGTTTTGGCCTAAGCGGCTGGGAAGCGCTGTGCGCGGGAGTTCCACTCCTATGCTCGCGCCAGTCAGGGCTCGCTATGCTACTCGATGATCTGAAACAACAGTTTCCAGAGGTGCCATTCAGAAGTGTCGAGTTCTTCAATATTGGAGGTAGCACGGCCGCAGGCACACCTACTCCGGAGGATATTGGAAAATTCGCCGACGTACTGCTCGAAATGACGCTCGACTTAGAAGCGCGCAAGCAGTGCGCTATCGATCTTGCTCGTTTGCTCAAGCGTGAATTTAGCTGGAAGCGCTGTGCTTGTGATTTGCTCGAGGGCACTGGCTGGTACTTTCCCGGGTCAGTGCATTGGTCCAACCGACAGATCGCGGGACGAAAGCAGGTGGAATCCCAACAGGTACTGGAGCGTATCCTGGGCGACCTAAATCAACTGGATCTCGAAGAGGACTGGGGCGATTTGACCACCGCATTCAACAATCTGAGTGATGCTGGCAAGAATGCCGATCTGCGGAACAGACCCGAACTACGGGAGAAACTGCACGCAATCGGCAGCGCAATCGGCGACTGTATGGCCGTCGCGAGTCCGATCGGCGAAACCGCGAGGGAATCGGGACGCATGGATGTTTGTTGGCGCTTCATGGCGGCGTGCGCCAACATATGCGCAAGCTTTCGGGAATTTTCGCAGTCCTTTCCAGAGACAATGCTGCAAGTGATCTGGAAAGATACGTTTCTGACGAAAGAGTTGTTTTATTACACCACAGCCTTCGCTAACGAACTCTTGCATCAGGCAAGTGAGATTGCTCCAAAGTTCTTCGAACCTGCCAAATTGCCTGGGGAGGCGGCCTCATTTTCTATTCGCCTCGCGCGTCTTGCCAGCAAGTATCCAGAAATCACGCAGCTCTTTCCGAAAATTGAAAGTGACAAGGCATTCGCGGATGAACGCGTACGCTGTTTGCAGGTAACTCATCAGGCGCATGACGTTGCGCAAGCCATTGCTGACGATCCGGGACTAGCATCGACGTCGCTGGCGTTAATGGCCTTGGACTTAGAGCCCGCCCGACAGGTGGCCGATCAGACGGTTACCTTTTTCCGTACCTATTATCCCAACGCGGGCAAAGTCGAGGGCCATTGGCGTGGAGACAAGCGCGTATTTGCGGCGCTTGCCACGGCAAGTCTCTCGACGCAGGTGCTACTGAAAGTGTTGCGTTGCATGGCCGTTGATGAAGATGAGAGCGTCCGCTGGGCTGCATTGCATCTAGCATTCTCACACACGCTGCGGCGACGACTAGAGGCTGCCGTAGCTGCGGGGAGCCTCGTTGTAGATGCTCCCCTCAATGAGGTGCTGGGTGGCATTGTGGACACGGCTGTCCGCGCCGACGCGGGCCATCCATGGTTACATCGGGAATTTTTGAGTCACTATTTGGAGGAGCGCTCTTCACCAGTGGAGATCGGGAAGCCAACTCCTTTGAGTGTTTTGGACTTTCCCGTGGCCAGATGGTTGATTGGTCCGGTTGTGGGCGAGGCTGCGCCTAAACTTCGCGGCCGGACGCACCCGGAAGTTGCCATCACGCGAACCGACACCTTACAGGTTGTGAAACGCATACTGCTCGTGTTGCCCCCCATCGAAATTGACGACGATGCGTCAGGTGCATCCCGAACCAGCACCCCAGCACTAGGCCTTGGCCTGCTAGCATCCCATCTTGCGGCTCAAGGCCACGACGTACAGGTTGCAGACTGTCACCGCTTCCCGAAGCTGCGCACTGAAGTACTGCGCTTGGCGCAAACTTTCGACTTGATTGGATTCAATACGGTGTTTTCCACCATTAGATCCACAATGAATATGCTTGTCGATATACGCAACCGGACACAAAGCACGACGCTGGTAATTGGTGGGCCGGCTGCCAAGCTCAATGCCTGGCAGTTCTCTACGGTGCACATGGAGGACGCGCAGACAAGTTGGGACTTTGCCATCGCGACCGATGCAGTCGAGAACCTGTCCGCACTTGTGGCGAGTTTGAAAATCCCGGGACCATGGCCAACAGCGGCGGGCATCATTGTTAATCCACAGAGCTGGAACGTGGTGGGTCGTGGAGTAGAGCCATCATCCAAAGTGTCGCTTGTAAATTTTCCGCAACAACTATCACTAAAATCGCAAGAGTCTGCATGGTTAGATCTTGTGCTTGATCGTCGTGTCTATCGCAACGGCCAATATCAATACGAGCCGGCACGAACAAGGTCGAAGTCTCAGCAATTCCATGAGGCCCATGTGGTTATGTCGCAGGGATGCGACTGGAACTGCGTCTTCTGCACCGAGCGTAGGGACAAAAGCGGAGGCGAGCAGCGTCGCGAAGTCGAACATGTGCTTGATGAGATTGGCAATCTGGCTTCGCAGTACCGGGATCTTCGAATCCAGTTTATCGACGATAACTTGCTACCGCAGATTGCGTCCGGTGCGAAGAAGGGCGCCGCCAATTATGCTGGTCTCGCGTGGGCCAGCGATTTTCTCGACGGTCTTGCAAAGATTAAGGAAACGGCTGGCGATACATTTGGTTGGCGCGGGATCTTCCGAATTGAGGACTTTTTTGCCTATGAGAGAGATCTCCCCGGTGGTGACTTCATAGCCCGATTGCAACGTTCAGGCTGTCGCATGCTCGCATTTGGTGTCGAGCACGGGAGCGAGGAGCAGCGCAGAAAAAGCAAAGTCGCGAGTGGCGTCGTCACCAATGTCCAGATTACCGATCTGTTCCGCCGTCTCAGGTCTGCAGATATTCTTACTAAGGCCTATTTCATGCTTGGCGGCCAATGGGAGACGCGGGAGACCGCACACCAGACAATTGAATTTGCCATTCAAAGTGGCGTAACACTAGCGTATTTCGCGCTGTACAAAGATTTCGCCAGAGCCGCGAGCGTGCTGAGCAAGGAACAACAAGCTGGAGATCCCAAAGCCGAAGGCTTTATTTGTTACGATCAGCTGGCGCTCAACTGGGACCAAGCATTCGCCAATGCACGAGACAGCCATGACGACGCGAATGGGAACTGCCCCTTGGCGAGTGGCCCCATAACTACGGCGGAACTTGAATGCTACCAGCAGCTCGCAGCGCTGGGGTTCCAGTTTACGGACTTGGTCAAGTACAACGACTTTCACAATGAGGGCGCAGATGGCGGTAATCTCCTACGTGCCATGACTTGGAGCTCCCCGTCGGAATATTTCGAAATTGTTGAGCAAGCCTACCGGCAATTTTACTTAAGACCGACCTTCGTTCATGCGTACAGTGCTTTACTGGCACACGGCTACTAATCTGGAGATATGAAGTCAGAGCCTTCATTCCAAGCAGTTTCGCCTTCGCCACAACGTCGGTGATCCAACGAGTACTGGAACAGCAAATTTTGCCTGCCAGTTCCCGCGTTGCTTGGCGGGTATGCTGACGACCGAGCAACCACTTTGGGACAGTTAGCTATCTATTATTTTGGCAGCTAACTGACCTATCACTACGGTACGCCGTCGGCGCAACATGTTTTTCCAGATACAAAGTAAGTCTAGACTGAATGAGCGTCGGAGTTTGAGATAGGGAACCACTCTTATCTAACGAGAGAACTCTGGGGGCGGAATGCGTTGACGGCGCGATGCATCAGGTTTTCTCATCACCTCTTTCAAACGCTTAGCAGGTCCTTCTAACTCAGGCGGCGACGCAAGGCTAACAGCAAGCATTAACGCATCACGGCGTTTCTGTTTACCTTCCAAAATCTCAGAGAGACTATTTTCCGGCTGAACTGGGTGCTTCATCGCTGCCGACCTCGATCTTCGGATCAAATTGGATGCTAGCACAAGCCTTACAACCCGGAGTCTGACGTTGATCCCCTTTGCTTATGAAACGTAACGATCAGATGTCTATTTCATCTCGCTTGGCAGTTCCGTTCGAATTCGGGAAAACAGTTGGTCAAGGGGGATTGAGTTGTCCTGAAGTAGATAGCAGCCTACGAGAATGGTCAGCGGATGAACGTCCATTGCAGATGCCAGCTCGTCTACCTTCTCAATAGTAGGGCTCTTCAGACCGCGCTCTAGGGTGCTCAGATAGGTTCGACTGCTGACGTCGGAAAAATCCTCCTGAGAAAGCTTCCTCTCCGATCTCAGCTTTTTCAGGGACGCGCCAAATGCCTGTTTCAGTTCCATATTGCCGACCTCGCAAAAGGAACGATGAAGCCTTCGCGAGCTCTATAGGGCTACAATCTATAGTGTTCACTTTTGGGGTGGCGCTATGTTCATCACTCACAAACAAGCGGAGATTTTCCTCGACGCGTACCTGGGGGATGACTCTACCCAGTGCTGGCAGTACGTTGAGCAGACCACTCATTGCCCCTGGTTTTACGTCAAAGTCGGTCGACGACAAGGCAGTGAAGCGTTGATTAGCATGGTTATGCTCCCCAGTATTTCAGCCCTTGAGCAGTTACTTAATGAACAAGGAGCAGACATCTGGGTGTTGGATGTACAGTTGGTTTCACCGACTTATCTGAACGGAAGTGATGGGTGGAAGATGGAGAGACTGGTAGAGGTGCGCGAAACGGTGGATGACCTCAGTAAGGAGGCGGCCTACGTGTATAGCCTGGAGGGAGGGCATATTTACACTGAGGCTCTGGGGGCCAGCACATCCGATCTACAAAATCTTCGTGTCATTTTTTCGGCCACACCAGTATCTCGGCGAGCATGAGACCAACACGATCGAACGGTTAACAGCAGCTTCGATACGCTAGCGCGTTAGGCAATCTTGCCTGGTCGCCGTGTCAGTTAGCGGCGTTGGCAACCTTTCTGCCTCTTAACGCTTTCTCAATGGAGCCAGTATGTTTTCGACATCCAGTCCTTTCAGCAGACAATTGTGCGCAATTGCCGAAAGTGCTTCATAGAGCTGGTCTCGCTGCTCTATCAAGTCAGCATTCTCCACCTGAAGATTAGCAATACGTTCTTCGAGGCTTCTTCGGCGGCGGGCACCATCTGGATCTCTGCCACTCTCCTTGAGTTGTGCGATACGGGCGGACTCGATTCGTCTCCCTCGGTCCCCCACTAAGGTAGCTCGGCTAGTCAGGCCCAATCGACGCTGCACTTCGGGGCGTGAAATAGGCGCGAGCTCCAGTCCTAAGCTAATCATTTGAGCGAGGAGGGCGTCGATAGCCTCGTCCAAGGTGCCGCCCCTCAAGATCTGTCGTTGCGCCATGGTCGCCTCTAATCATCCGAAACCGAACTGTGCCGTTTGTCCGTATCCGCAACCGTCATAGGATGCCCATTGGGAAACACGTGTTGCACACCTACATTGGTATCGCGCGTGAGCACGGATTTTAGATTGTTGAGCTTGTCCTCCTGGTCCGCCAACCAAACATCGCTGCCTGCCTCTCCGGCGCCGGCATCGCGCATGATAGTAATTGCCGTCGTCAGATTCTCGGCTTGTTTCTCTAGGTTGGCCCGCTCCGATGGAGTGCCCATCAGATGGAGATGTGAGCAGCCATTCCAGCACTGAAGATGCTTAGGGCAGGGCGCTTGGGAGAAATCGTGAATGCAGCCTCCGAAGGGCGTTACGTGTAGCGCCGTGGCGTGTACGGTGAGGAATGCTTCTGCAGTTGTCGTGCCTTTATCTGACAGTAACGCATGGTAACTGTCGGTCAACGCGCCCTGAATGCGTTTATCTCTTATGCCTTTATGCAGAAAGTCGATGCGCTCGTGATGGCTATTGAACGCCAAAAACTCGTGATGCGCAGCAGTGTTTTCCTCAATGCTCGTATGCTGGTAGTAGACATTTTGGTCGAGGCGTTTTCGCCCTAAGGCCAATGCTTGCTGAACATCACTCATGCCGGTCAGATGGTAAATAGTGTTTCGCCAATGTCGAGGTTGGTGACTGGTTAACCGAATCGGATTTCCATCGGACTCAACGAACGATCGACGGGAAAATATAGATGGGTATCTCGGATCAGCGCCCAGAGCCCGGTTGATATCTTGCAAGGTCACCCGACGCGGAATTGCACGAAATATATTTTCCTCACGTCCACCGCAACGAAATTGACCGTCGAAGGCAATGGCTAATGTTTCACTGGTTCTTAGCATCACGTCAGGTTCAGGGCTTCCACATTCTGCTAGGGCTATATGATTCTTGAGTTTTGGCACAATAAGTGACTCAATCTCTCCGGCGGAATAACAGCAATATTCTTCATCACCTTCATCCGACCAACCCACGGGATGCACTCCGTTGCGATCCAAGTAAAGTCCCAAGTTTCTGAAGTTGCGAAAGCCTAACCACTTCATGACTTCATTTTCTGGCAAAATTGTATTTGGTAAGTACTCCCAAATGCGACCTGGATTTTTTTTCTTGCCACAGCGCTATCTTGCGTTGGTCGATAGTTAAGGCTTTTAACCGTTCAACAGCGCGCCTCGCCAATGGAATGTCACTTTCAGCGAGCCAATGAACACGGGATTGAAATTGCTTTTCCGCAAAGTACCTAATTCCGCATTCGACCAGAGGTTTACCATTGGCATCTACAACGGCTTCTCCTGTGCTCCCTTTGATCGGCCTCTCGACCCAACAATCATAGGGGATGACTGCTACTTCGTTACCTCGTTGTCCAGTCGCTATCAATAAATCGATCACGCGCAGCAAAATTTCTTCGCCTTCGCTGAGCGGGTTATTCGAACATAGGGCATATGCTTCCATCGCCTCACGAGAGGGCAATCTACCATCTGATTTACGCTGTTTTACCGCACGATCAGGATCGTGCAATGAGATGTACTCGTTGCGGCTATTTTCTGGTTTTACATCATGTACAAAGTGGATGGCGGTCTCGGTTAATTGTAATTTATCGATCGTATCCGCTATCACCTGAAGATGAGAGATCGCGTCGTAAAGGTTCTTGTAGCCACTTTCGCGTAGAAATCTTACGACGCGGTCAAAATCACCCCGCGTCAACTGTGTAGGGTCGGATACGTGTCGTTCAAACAACGGATTGTAAAGCCGGCGTATTGCAATATTGTAGGCCGCGACCATCGAAAACTTCAGGCTCCGGGTGCGTTGCAGATATACGATTAATGCCTTGCTAAAATCCTGAAAATCCAAGGGGAGGGCAGCTTTAGGAGGAACAGAATAGCCATTCTTTTCAAGCGATTGTCGGTGAGTTTCGAAGGTTATGGACTGTTGCTTCACGCGTTGAGGCAACCAGCGCTCGACCGCCCATAGCGTTGCCCCCCAGGAAGTTGTAATTGGTAATGAATGAAAAATCGCTTGTTCCTGGTTAATGAAGATTTTGAGACTCTGCCTTGCCTTAGAGGGCGTCATCTGCGGCATCCTCCGTGTGCTGCCGGCAGCGCTCGATCGTAGCGCTTACCGCCAGGATGGTCGTCTGATGCTGGGCGAGGGGCCGGTTGTGAATGAGGTCACCGACTTGTTCTGCCATATCAATGAACCGTTGCGCTTCCCGTTGCAACGCCTCTTTCACCTGCTCATGGCGACCGTCAGCAAAGGGGTGAAATTTCTTGCAGGTGTAGCAGGCGAAGACGGGATTGTAGGGGCAGTGCGTGTGAACCGGCAGTGCACAGGCACCAATGTCTCCTATGTACTGCGTATCGATGACGCCGCGTATGGCTCTTTCCGGCACAGTATCGCGGCGTTGGACGATTTCGCCAGTTAATAAGCTGCGCATGATGCGTTGATAGGCCGGGCTCTTTCCAAGTGCTTTCTCTTTGATCCGGGCAATGTTGGGGGTTGCCGTTACGTAAGCACGCGCCGCAACAGTGCTGTTGTGGCCGAGCAGTTCGGCAATCATGTCTGCTGGCGTTCCTTGGTCCGCCAGGCCTTGGCCGAGGTGATGACGCAGCAGCATTGTTACCTGGTTTGGTTTATCTATTCCAGCTTCACGGAGCTCCTGTTTAAGGTCCGCAATGATTTCGGACACCGAGAGGCGCCTTCCTTTGAGGTTTACAAATAATGGTTTACAGTCCCTGCCAAAGCGTCGTTGAACTATAGAAATATGCTCTGAAATTTTTTCACCCAGTCTCGTGGTTAGTTTACGAGGTCGTCGTTCAGGTCTGCGTTGGCCGACCTTTTTGGCCATGGGTAGCCAGAGGGTGTAGTACCTCTCATAATCAGCGCTTTCAATAAACTCAAAATCTTCAATGTCAAGCGAGTGGAGTTGGATCGAGCGAGGACCCAACTCGAAACATAAGTTAAGCATTATGTTTAGCTGGAATTCATTCCAGTTTTGCACTTGAATATCACGCTCTATTCGCTTGAGTAATCGAACCTCTTCATCAAGGTCTAATCCGGACTGAGACAAAAATATACGCTCATAAGGATCAAGTCGACTGGTCTTGATTTCTTTGAGAGCTAGATATGTTGCATTGTCAAAGCCCAGTATTCCTCGATTGAGGGCCCAGCGATAAAACGTTCTGAAGAAAATAGTGCTCTCACGAAATTTCGTCCAAGTACTTATGGTCGTAACCACCTCTTGTCGCGTCCAAGGAAATTTGGCTGAAATGTCGCTCTCAGCTAATCGCTCGAACACTCCGGACGCTTTGAATACAGTTACTGGTGCATACTTTTCCAAGGCATAGGCTACGAACGCTTTGGCGATTTGTAGGAGATGGGGATTCAGATGGAGGGCGTCCCAGTCAATTTTCATAGCCTTTCCGCCGTCGTACCATACCCAGACATTCAATCGGGTATCGACGTAGCGGGGTTGGTCATCAGTGCGAGTTCGAATAGCAACCTGAGCCGGCCCGTCGAACACGTAGGCCGGAAAAGAGGAGGAGGGTAACGCGTGTTCTTGATCGGCTGATTTGGTCATGGCGAACCTCCCTAACTGTCAAGCCGGCTCCAGGCTGCCGAGGCACGCTGGGCATTGTGGAGATTGGCCGACTCGGCTAGATAACGACTTGCATAACGGCGTGGCATCATCGAAGTGTCAGACCAACCGCAGACTCGTCGGAGTTCGTCCGTGGCCCGCTCGAGGTCATGCCCAAGCTTCTCGACCAGGTAAGCCAAAAACCGGTCGGCAAATGTGTGGCGAAAGTCATGCGCGGAAAGTGTAGGCAACAACCCCGGATGAGCCAGTTCAATGGTCAGAAACAGCCGGTCAAGGACGTTCGACAACGCGCGGATCGACAGCGGACGGCCTCGGTCAGAGATGAACAAATAGCGGTACAGCAATTTCATTGGTTTGCCGTTACGCAGGGGGCGTCGCTCTCCTTGGATATAACGCTCGTAGACCTCATACAACTGCGCGGAAATACCTACTGTCCGTCCGTGTGTTTTCAGCGCTGGCTCTTCAGTTCGTGGGTCGCCGGGATCATGTTCGCGATCATTGATACTGACATAGGCATGCTGAGATCCCTGATTGATATCCGTGGTGTAGAGCTTCAGAAGCTCTCCGCGACGGATACCGGTCTCCAGCAGTAATTCAATCATTAGCCAATTGCGCAACTGCAGTCGCTCCGGAAACGGATTCTCCGCAGCGCCCGGGCGAATCAATGTGCGAATGATCTGGAGTTGTGTATCTGTCAGGCTGCGGTAACGAGCGTGGTCGGGACGAACATTGATGATATAGCTCTCAAAGCGTCGTTCAATGACGTCGGCGACATCTGCAAATACCACCTCGATGTTAGCCTGGTTTGTTGAGTTTTGACGAGCACGCGGGATGTATCGGGTGACACACCAGGACAGGTACTGCTTTAACAGCCGCAGGTACTGGTCACGGGTGCGCGGATCGATCTGGAGAAAAGGTACCGTTTCAGCTCTGCCGATTCGGGCAACTAGGTTGTCGGCTTGACGGCCGCTTTGGAGCCAGATGGCGTAACCGTCGAGTAAAGCCAGAATCGACTCGAAGTGGCAGGCCAAGATGGCGTCATCAATATTGATGCCACGGCTTTTGGCATAGGTGTAGAAAGCCTGGATCGCGCGCAGGTGCGCCGCAGCCGTGTTGTAAGCGCGGTGCCTGAGTTTGAGTTGGACGTAGATGAACGGAATGAGTATGGGCAACGGCGCTGCGTGACCAGCTTGCACGAGCAGCGGCACACGCTGACCTGAAGAGAAACGGCACTGAATCAGCTTCATCGGCAGCCACCTCATTCAAGGACTCGCCATGAACACGAAGGACATGGCCCGTTGAGAGATTGGACGTCAGAAGCGGGTTTGTCGAATCAGTACTGTGATGCCCGATCAAAAAAAAGAATATCATTTATCTCTAATAATCAATCACATACCTTGATTAACTTTTAAAAAATAGACTGACGCGGCAGAAAAGCTAGCAATAGTCTATTTTTTGAACGTGACGTCGTATCGTGTTCGGCAGCCAATTTCGATCGTTGATAGAGACTGATGTAAGTCGCCGCTCGGCAGACTTCGCCTAGATTAGCGTTGTGGAGAGTACATCCATGGCAAATCAGCTAACCCCTGGGGAACTCATTGTCGCCAAGGGAAAAGTTGCGAAAGTCAAACAGGTATTTAGTGACAAAACGATAAGGGTAACAATTGTCGACTCTGGTGAAGTAATACTGGTGTCGGCGCGCGACATTCAGCGAATCCCTAGTGTTACGGCAATTAATGGTAGTGATCATGGGGAGGGTTTGAATGTCAATGATTACACCGTTGATCAACTTTCATTGGCAGCTGAGCGTTTTGAAATTATCAGAAAGTGGAAGGTTGAGGGAGGGGTAGTCACTAAGTACTGTTCTTTACTGGGTGTATCAAAGAGTTACTTCTATCGTTTGGCTAAAATTTTTGACGCTGACGTAGGCCCACTATCTTTAATTGCGCAGACACGGGGTGTCAAGAAAGGCGTTACGAGACTGGATGAGTCGGTTGAGGTCATAATTTTCAAGGCTGCTAAAAAATTCAAGTCGAAAGGAGCCAGCTACAGCAAAGTGTGGAGCGAGGTGGATGTTGCATGTAAGGAGCAAGGTTTTTCATGCCCTTCCAAAGATACGGTATTGAGGCGTGTACGCTTAATCCTCTCAGAAAAAACAAGAATGAGAATTAAAGAAGGTCCTGATGCCGCGACGCAAGAATTTTCAGCTCGCCCGGGTAAAAAAAATCTTGAAAGGCCGCTGCAATGGGTACAGATGGATCACACCCTCGTCGATATAATTCTGTTGGCTGATGATCGCATAAATATTATTGGACGCCCGTGGCTGACAATTGTAATTGATGTCTATACCAGGGTTATTCTTGGTTACTATCTTAGCCTTTACGTCCCGTCTACTGTTTCAGTGGCTTGCGCTCTTAGTCATTCTGTCCTTCCTAAAGTAAACTTTTCGGCAAGTGTTGGCTTGGATCCAGAAGACTACCCCTACTATGGAAAGCCTGAAGTCCTTCATATGGACAATGCCGCAGAGTTCACCAGCCCAAAATTTAAAGTAGGGTGTGAATCTTTTGGGATTTCCCCCGAATACCGACCTGTAGGAAGAAAACATTTTGGCGGTCATGTTGAACGGCTGATAGGCACGTTCATGACTACTAAGGTGCATTTCTTGCCGGGGACTACAATGTCAAATTCTGTTGCGCGCAGAGGACTTAACAGCGAAAGAAATGCAACCATGACCTTCTCTGATTTTTTTCGCTGGTTCTCTCGCGAAGTAGTTGTCTATCACTCAACAGTTCATAGCGCATTAAAGTGTAGCCCGCGACAAGCGTGGACAAACTATTTCGCGCCCAACGGAGGGCTTCCTTACCCCCCGGCAGGCTTGAATTCCGAGCAATTAAAGATTTGGTTCATGCCTCAAGAAGACCGAAAAATTAATCCTGGTGGCATTAATTTGCATGGCCAAGTTTATTGGGATCCTATATTGGGGTCTCATGTGGGGACTAGAAATGTCATAGTCAAATATGACCCGTACGATATGAATGTTGTATGGGTGAAATTGGATGGCCAATTTTGCCCAATACACCTGTCTGACGTAACCGTTGAGGCTCCTACCTATGAGGAATATCGTGCCGGCAAGCTCTATCGTCACCCAGTCCGCATCGGAGCCATAGATAGTGATGGCGGGTTAAAAGCCTACAGAGGGAAGCAAAAAATTGAAGAGGAAAGTAAAAAGTTAACGCAGAAGGAAAGACGCCGAGAGGCCGCTGAAAAAGTCTATACTGAGGCAAATCCAAATCCTAGAAGTAGTAGCTTTAACGCTGACAGGGAACATATCAAGCCAAATTATTCAGCCTCTCCAAAAAAATTTCGACCTGGGGATGAGTCATGAGTGATGAGCACGTCCGGTCGGACATCAGAAAATATTTGTCTTCTAATATTGATACGCGAATAGCCTTAATTCATCAAGAAATATGGGTGAACAATAACTCTAGTGCAGCTGTTTTTCGCATGATGAATAATATCGCGGATGTACCAGATCGTATGAGTGCGCCTGCTTTGCTTGTGGTTGGCCCAGGTGGCTCTGGAAAGACGGCTATAATATCTAAGATTCCAAACCATGTAAAAAGGAGTGCAGGGTTGATTTTTGTCTCCTTGGCTGCATCCCCAGAAATAGATACCAAAAAAAGCCTTAAAGATGAGATAGCTTTAGCGCTCGGAATACCAGTTGGCTCTGGCTCAAGTCGCCGAAGTAGCTCTGACCTGCCAAGCGAGATTAGAGAGGTTATTAGGCTGAGGCAAATTTGGGGGCTGGTGATCGACGAGTTTCATGATGCACTGCTACGCTCGAAGCAAGAGCAGCGTTTTAACATGTCTATTCTTAAAAAGCTGCTCGGCCCTGAATATGGATTGAAACTATTTTGCTTTGGCACTGCTAGTGCGCGCAACGCACTTAAATCCAATTATGAATTTAAGAGACGTTTTCACGAAGTTGCTCTTGATGACTGGATAGAGAGTGAGGAGTTCAGGTCATTCCTCTTGGAGGTAGAGGAGTCCCTACCGCTAAAACAGCCATCACATTTGTACTCTGAGGAGATGGTAGGCACTATTTTATCTATGTCGAATGGGCGCATGGACAAAACACTCGAATTGATAAGGGCGGCTGCCTGTTATGCCATAAAAATGGGGGGGGAGAAGGTGGATGTTGATATGCTGCGGCGAGCAAACAAGAATCCTTGGGGCTATTAGTAGTGAGTTTCTCTGGCTTGCCAACACCAAGTTCTGAAGAAACACTTTCATCTTGGTTGTTTCGATGCAGCATTAATCCAAACGCCGCTGGCTTCCCTCGATTATCATCAACAGAACGCCCAGCGTATTGGTGGGAGGGTGTGGAGATCAAATATTCGGACCCAGACTCAGAATTCTTATCCGCCAGCCAGCGATTAAGTTGTGTAGCCGGGGACATTACCCCTGAACTATTACGAAATTTTTTTTGCCTTCGAGGCGATAAATTAGTCGAATGGAGGTATCGCCGTTTTTTTTGCCCTGATTGCTTACGCGATGATGTGGCGAATGGTCGTTTGCCTATATGGCGGAAGGACTGGTGTTACATTTATTCTTGTGTCTGCGCTGCCCATGATCGAGAGTTGGTGAGACTAGTTGATACACCGCGTTACTCAAGGGCATGGGATGCGTTTGTCCAAAGCTGCAATTCG
The DNA here is from genome assembly GCF_046605395.1 of Pseudomonas sp. MPB23. Lineage (NCBI taxonomy): Bacteria > Pseudomonadati > Pseudomonadota > Gammaproteobacteria > Pseudomonadales > Pseudomonadaceae > Pseudomonas > Pseudomonas sp. MPB23. The sequence continues at coordinate 4,242,550 of NZ_CP176771.1, forward strand.
ATATCAAACAATGCCTCCATAGAGGAAACTCTATTCTTTCGTTTTTGCTCAAGTACCTTCACAAAGATTGAGCATGCTCTGATCAGTAGAGACAATCAACAACCTACATTGCACGATTTATTTTATAGGCTATTCAATATTTTCCTTCAATGTCCCTTTCGTGGTAGTAGAGGCGGAATCGCTAGAATCCACTTGCAAACGAGGAAAGATGCACGAGCACCCGACGCAAGCTCTTTTGAGCAGAGTATATTATTGGGGGCGTCCACGGCCGATCCATCAAGTAGATTTGGTAGTTTGGTCTTAACCGCATCACTACTGGAGATTATCCCCTACTCAAGGTTTTTGATATTTACTAAACTGTGTGAGAAAAGAAGGGGCGGGATGCTGATCCCAAGAGACCTGCATAAGGCAGCGATTTTTCCATATATCAACAGGGCAGGCTATGAAACCTTGTACCGTTTTTTAGGGGGTTTCCCTAGGAAAGATTTTCCGTTGCTAGATCGCCATCTTCAACTTCAAGAACATTCGTATGTTCAAGATGGTGTCCTTGGCAAGCGTCTATTCGGATACTCACAATGAGCTATTAAATGCGCATGCCTATCGTTGCCGGCTGGCTGCAAGGAGAAAAACTCCACATGCTAGATGCACGCAGGGCTTTTAACATTTAATTTCCTGCTAGTTAATGTAAGGATTATGCCGAGATTAAGGAAAATCAGGACATAAGACCTGTATATTATTGATATAAAGCAGTTTATATATTTGCGCCTTGCCCCTCCTGCGTCATACCTGCGAGCGTCTATGCTGATCTTTTTGCATGCTTGGGTGCTAAGCGATGGCTGCTTTGGAGAGAACGGCATACCCACGACTCCGCAGCTATTCGTTTCCTCAGAAGAGCTTGGCTGGATTTCCAGAACAGCGCAATCCTGCTCTTTCGCTTGGGCTGACGGTTCAGTTCAAGGTATTTCAATGACACCGGCGAGAGCGAGGCGACGACCTTGTTTGATGCAGCCTTCAATTACCAGATTGCCAAGGACACGGATCTGGCGGTCAATGTCAGTAATCTTTTGGATGAGCAGCATGTCGTGGGCTCCGGAACTGCGGATTACTACAATCCGGGCCGAGAACTCACCGCCAAGCTGAGCTACAGCTGGTGAGCCTGTCAGTAATGGCTCCTGTTGTGGTGGTATCTCGTGTTCTGGCCGCGATCTTCGGCTGCTATGCATTCGTCTAGGGCGTGGCGGCGCTGAATGGGGTTGGGGTCGATTACCATGCCGCCGAGCAGGCGATGATGATGCTGGCCTTCGTCCTGTATCTCGCGCTGTTTCCGCAGCCAGTCTGTGGCGGGTCTCGATGGTACTGGCGCTCGGCAGCGTCTTGATGCTGGCTGTTGCCTGGCAGCTGCAGCGCATGATCATCGGATAGGAGCAGAGCCATGCTGAACAACTTTCGCCAATCCATGGCCTGGGTACACACCTGGTTCGGTTTGGTGCTGGGCTTCGTGCTGATGGTCGTCTTCTTTTTCGGTGCACTGTCGGTGTTCGACCGCGAGATCGATCGTTGGGCGATCCCCGATACGCGCTTCGAGCCGCAGCCTATGCCGTCCTACAACAACCTGCTGAAACAGGTATTTGCCGATCTCAAACCGCATCCGGTGGATATGGCGGCAACCAAAGGGCGGGTAATCGGCGACCTGCCGGCGCCGGAAACCATGCCCATGGTCTCGCTCTATGCCTACACCACCCACCGAGATCCCGTGCTGAGCATTGGTGGCGAGTTTGGTATCCCCAACCAGCCAAAGGACCCAGCGGATGATCAATCGTAAGATCTTCAAGGAGTTTTTCACCTTCCGTCCGCGCAAGCGGACCCAGCGCAGCGCGCTGGACCTGCATAACATGACTGGCGTGGTGGCGTTGCCGTTCCACTTCTTTTTTGCCTTCACCGGTTGGTGATCTTCGCGTCGATGTACTACTTCCCGGTCTCCGGGACCTTGCTCAAACCGCTGCATAATCGGCATGAGGTGATCGAGGCGGCGCATACCGGCTTGCCCCATGATGAGGCCGGTGTGCCCGCGAAGATGGCCTCCGCCAATGCCATGGTGGCCGAGGCCAAGCGCATCTGGGCTACGCGCGATATGCCGGGAGAGGTCGGGCTGCTGACTATCGAGCATCTAAATGACGCCAACGGCTACGTCAGCATCTACCGCGCCGGCAGTGATCGTGTGGCGCTGGTCGGGGAGGGCATTCACTTCAAGGCCAGTACCGGCGAGCTACTGCGCAACGACCCGCCGAGTGACCCGGTTGGTTCCGTCAATCAATTTCTCACCGGCTTGCACCTGCAGCACTTCGAACACTGGGCGCTGCGCTGGCTGTACGTGGCGGGCGGTCTGCTCGGCTGTGTGTGCATCGCCAGCGGTTTTGTGTTCTTCGTCGAGATACGCAAGCAGGAGCACGCCCGACTCGGGCTGCAGGGCTGTCGGTTGGTTGACGCCATGGCAGTCACCACGGTTACCGGCATGCTGCTGGCAGCGGTCGCCATGCTGGCGGCCAACCGGCTGCTGCCTGAGCCCATGCCTGGCCGTGGCGAATGGGAAAAGTGGGTGTTCTGGGGTGCCTGGCTGCTGAGTTTGCTGCATGCGCTGTTGCGTAGTGCACCAGTGGCCCAGGCGCGGCACAATCCGGCCTGGCGCTGCTCTGCGTCGCTGCGGTGCTGCTCAACTGGATCACCACGGGGGACCACCTGGTCAAAAGGATGCTGCTTGAACCCTACTGGGCCGTGGCCGGCGTCGATCTGAGCCTGTTGGCCTGCGCGCTGATAGCGCTACTCACCGCGCGTCGTCTGGCAAGGCCGGTTGAGGGTAAGCGTCCGGCGAACTCACCTTCCGAACTCCAGCATTAAGGGCGATGGTGTCCGCGTATTTTTAAGCGGACGCGATCACCCTTATCGCCAGGATTTCCATGCGCCAACGAAGCTCTTATCCCAAACCATTCAAAGCCCAGGTCGTTCAGGAATGCCTGCAACCTGGCGCAACCGTGTCCAGTGTCGCCATCAGCCACGGCATCAATGCCAACGTCATCCGCAAATGGCTGCCGCTCTATCGAGATCAGCCCGCAGCGGCTTCACTACCGGCTTTCGTCCCGCTAAAAGCCCCACCTAAACGGTCAGTCGAAACGTCAGTGATCATCGAGTTGCCCGTGGCCGGGCAAGTGATTACGGTGAAATGGCCAGCCTCGGATCCCGAGGGTTGTGCGCAATTTATTCGGGCTGTCGCTCAATGATCCGCATCGATGCCATCTGGCTGGCCACCGAGCCGATGGACATGCGCGCTGGCACCGAGACGGCATTAGCCCGGGTGATTGCGGTGTTCGGTGCGGCGAAGCCGCACTGCGCTTATCTGTTCGCCAATCGCCGGGCTAATCGAATGAAAGTGCTGGTGCACGATGGCGTCGGCGTCTGGCTCGCAGCGAGACGACTGAACCAAGGCAAGTTCCATTGGCCCGGCATTCGCCACGGCGGCGAGGTCGAACTCGACAGCGAACAACTCCAGGCATTGGTGCTGGGCCTGCCGTGGCAGCGCGTCGGTGCAGGCGGTGTGATTAGCGTGCTGTAAACGCCGGCCATTTGGCCGGTCTGCTTGTCGTCGCCCCGTGCCTGCTCTGGCACAATTGGCGGCATGACTTTCTCGCCCAGCCTCGACCAGATGACCCCGGAACAGCTTCGTGCCTTGGCGGCACAGGCGTTGCAGTTGCAGTCCCAGGTCGAGGCGATGAGCAGGAAGATTCAGAACGATGAAATCCTCATCGAACAGTTCATGTTCGAAATCGCCCTGCTCAAACGGCACAAGTTCGCCAAGCGCAGCGAACAAATCAGCCCGGCGCAAAGCAGCTTGCTGGATGACCTGCTCGACACCGACCTTGAGGCTATCGAGGCCGAGCTGAAACAGCTTCTTCCCGCTGCGCCACAGGTCGAACCACGGCAATCGCCGAAACGTGCGCCATTGCCGCCACAGTTTCCACGCACGGTGATTCGTCACGAACCCGAAAACACCCAGTGCGCCTGTGGCTGTCAACTTCAACGCATCGGCGAAGACGTCAGCGAGAAGCTGGATTACACGCCGGGCGTGTTTACCGTCGAGCAACATGTGCGGGGCAAATGGGCCTGTCGCCAGTGCGAAACCCTGATCCAGGCGCCGGTGCCGGCGCAGGTTATCGACAAAGGTATACCGACCGCAGGCCTACTGGCCCACGTGATGGTGGCCAAGTTTGCCGATCACTTGCCGCTGTACCGGCAGGAGAAAATCTTTGGTCGCGCCGGACTGGCAATTGCGCGCTCGACCTTGGCGCAATGGGTCGGAGAAACTGGCGTGAGACTTCAACCGCTAGTTGATGCTCTGCGTGAGGCGGTGTTGAACCAGCGTGTGATTCACGCCGATGAAACACCGGTGCAAATGCTTGCGCCAGGCGAGAAGAAAACCCACCGGGCCTACGTCTGGGCCTACAGCACGACGCCGTTTTCGGCGCTCAACGCGGTGGTTTACGACTTCAGCCCAAGCCGTGCCGGACAACATGCACGCAACTTCCTGGGCGACTGGAACGGTAAGCTGGTTTGCGATGACTTCGCTGGCTACAAGGCCGGATTTGAGCAAGGCATCACTGAAATCGGCTGCATGGCTCACGCCCGTCGCAAGTTTTTCGATCTGCACGTGGCGAACAAAAGTCAGCTGGCCGAACAAGCGCTGCACTCGATCAGCGGCTTGTACGAAGTCGAACGCCAAGCGCGGGAAATGAGTGATGAAGATCGGTGGCGAATACGTCAGGAACTGGCGGTACCGATCCTCAAAAAACTGCATGACTGGATGTTGGCCCAGCGCGACCTGGTGCCCAACGGATCAGCCACGGCCAAAGCCCTCGACTACAGCCTGAAACGCTGGGTAGCGCTGACGCGCTACCTGGACGATGGAGCTGTGCCGATCGACAACAATCAAGTCGAGAACCAGATACGGCCCTGGGCACTCGGGCGCTCGAACTGGCTGTTTGCCGGGTCGCTACGCAGTGGTAAACGGGCTGCGGCAATCATGAGCCTGATCCAGTCGGCGCGTATGAATGGGCATGATCCGTATGCCTATCTCAAAGATGTGCTGACTCGGTTGCCAACACAGAGGGCCAGTGAGATCGGGCAGCTGCTGCCACATCAGTGGGTGCCTGCCTAACTTACGCAAGGTGAGTTGGGCGGACGCTTACGGTTGAGGTCGCGGACCGGACTCGCATCGGTGGGGTGGCCTATGAGTAATGCAGGTCTGTGGTTGCTGGGTGCCGCCGCCAGCATGGGCTTGGCGACCAGTTGGTTGGCGTTGTCCCTGCCGGCGCACTGGCGCCAGGTGTTCAGCGCCGACGAGGTTGCGCCGGACTATCTACGCAGCCTGGGCTGGCTGGCGCTGATGGTATCGGCTGTGTGCTGCTTCAAGGCTGACCATCCGTCGATGGCGGTGCTGGTCTGGCTCACCCTGTTGCCGGTCGCCGCCGTAGCAACGGCCATAACGCTGAGCTACCGGCTGGGGCTGCTGCGCCTGTTTTGCCCGTTATTTCTGCGCACTCGATAAGAGTGCGCGGCTTCTGTATCTGCAACATTGTGGTTGATCCGATCGTACTGCTCACCTCAAACCGGGCGAGCTTGTTCACACTGGATACGCCGACCATCCCATGTCACCTCGTTGTGGGATGCTTGCAGGATCGAGCGACGCGAACTCTTACCAACGTATTTGCGCTCTAGCGTCGGCAACAGTTGGCTGACCTCGGTTCGTTTCCGGCTAACACCCGCCCCCAACGTTTAAAGGCGCTAGACGCGATGCAGGTCGAGCCGAACGACATTCTGGCAGGAACTGTGTTGAAGTCGCAATCCGGGTTGTACCGTCCGCTTCTGGCCGTTTGCGGAAGCTAGAGGTATTTAGCCCGACAGTAGGATCACTGTTACGGTGAAAAGTGTTCGTAGGCGTCAGAGCGTCCCTTGGGCAGATCTGCCTGCTGGAGCACCCGCCGCAATCGGGAAAGAATGTTCCGTTCAATACCCTGTTCCCTGCGGCAAAATGGCCGACATCACACCTTACCATTCAGAACGGCGGTACCGAACACTTCCCATATCAAGAGCAGATGGTCGGCGTGTCGCTATCTCAGGCGCCCTCGAAGGGTTAGACATCGCATGTGCACAGGCCCTCCGGAACAGCATGGAACGCCTGCCGAAGGTCCCTTGGGGAGTAGCCTTGCCGGATCAGTGGAGGCGTGACTCTTCAAGGCTTGCGTCACGCTAAGCACGTGTCATCGATGTTTGTTGCGATGGGCGAGGTCTATCACTCGAATTCATGCAGTGGCTATTCGCGACTGAATTCATGCTCGCTGTTGATTGCGAGCAAGAAAGCCCGCGCGCCGGGCAGCAGAGCAACTGGCGACGTTGCGATCAAATGCTTTTTGGGATCGGTTGCCGATTCGATTCCATGTCGAACCTACTCAAGTCTCAGGCAACCCTTCAAGCTCGTGATTTCTCGATGGATTTTTTTCAGTAAGTCTTCGGGTTTTAGTTCGGGTGTTTGCCTTTGATAAGCCAGGAACAGAAGCGTTAGGGGATGAATGCCAATGATCTCAGCAATCTGCTCAACCTTTTCAATCGATGGTTTCCATTTGCCGCGCTCGATCGCACTGATATAGCTCTGACTAGGCCCAAGCCCTTCCTGAGGCATATCCTTCGAAATACGTAGATTCCTGATCACCAAACCAAGCGCTTCATTCAGTTCCATTTGCTGTCTCGCAAAAGGAACGATGAAGCCTTTTTAGTGCTTCTGGAGCTATGCTATATACAGCTTAAAAGAGGGTGTGCTGATGTTTATTACGTACAAGCGCGCTGAAATCATGTATCCAGCGCTGTTTGGAGACGACTCCCAGATGTGGCGATTCGTCGAGCTCGATGATCATCGCCCTTGGTTTTACGTGATGATTAACCGCCGCCAGAAGGCAGCCGCATGGAGGACGATGCTCTTGATTCCAACGGAGGATGAGTTCGAGCAGATGCTAGTGAAACGCGCTGAAGGAACACTGATTGAGGCAGTTCAGGTGGTGTTGCCATCGCGGCTGAATGGATCCGGTAATTGGACGATGGAGATGCTCATAGAGCTCGTTAGGGTCTATGATCAGGACGAGCGAGTCATGGGTTACGACTTTAAGACGGCCTCGGGCCATACCTACTCTCAAAGAGACTGCCGCCACACCTTGGCTGCAGCAAAGCAACAAATTTACTGCTCTTCGATGCGTCTTGTTTGAAGGAGGGGTCGCTGACTGGAGCAAGCCTTGAAGGAGTGCTAAAGACGCCCACGTCAGCGCCATGGCATCAGTGGCGCGCATCGCGCACATGCAATTTGCTAGTTCGTCCAGAACGGATAGCTTGGATCGTCTGTCGCCGATCAGCACTGCCCCAAGTGCGGTCTTATCTGCGCCGCAAATGCTGCACAAAATGGCGTCCGCCATTAACTCGATCTGCCGACCGTACAACAGGCCATGCCGAAAGGTACGCATGGCGAGATAGGGCGGGATCCGGGCTCATTGTGGTCCGCCTGTGCCAGGCGTTGGCGACGCCTGACCGTACAGGCGGTTACCGGAGTGATGCTGGCGGGTCGCAGGCTCGCTGCAGCAAGCTGATTCACTGGACCCAAAGGAGCCTCTCAATGAAAATCACAGCGGCGGAACAGTTCGAATGCGTCAGTGACGTCCTTTGTGATGTTTGCGGCGATAGTACGCGTGTTGAAGGATATGGGTTGCAATTTGGGACCCTTCAGGGCAGTTGGGGATTCGGCTCGGTTCATGATGGTGAGCGTTATGAGGTCCATCTCTGCGAACCCTTTTTTTCAGAACAATGGCCGACCTGAAGAGCGCGCGGATGGTGAATACCATGTTCATCGACGTCGACGAAGACTTAGGCAATTTCGGACGGGTCGCTCGCGATGATTTTTTTCAATGACGGAGGCAGCTTGGCTTGATAGGTAACTCCAGCTGGACCAACATTTGCCGAGTCTCGGGTATGCAGGTGATGGCGGGGTGAAAAGCTTGGATTTAGCTGTTTATCGGCCCATTCCCGCTGTTCGCTATTCCTATTAACGCGGGTGCATATGGACCCCGTCTGCAATCCGTACTCCCCTGGCGCTGGTACGCCTCCACCTGAGCTGGCAGGTCGCGATCAACTGCGCGAGCGGGTCCGTCAGTCGATCGGGGGAATTCGCGTGGGCCGACCTGCCAAAAGCGTAATCCTGGTTGGGGTGCGGGGTGTCGGCAAAACAGTACTGTTGAACCAGATGCTGCGAGATGCCGAAGCCTCGGGCAATCTCGCCGTCTACGTTGAGTCATCCGAGTATCGCTCTCTGCCAGCGATACTCGCGCCACAGCTCCGTCTCGCCTTGCTGCGGCTGAGCTGTATCGTACCTGCCAAGAACGCAGCGATAACTGGACTGCGAGCCTTAGCCGGTTTTGCCAAGGCTTTGGAGCCGAAGTTCAGCGATCTCAAGGTCGGTATTGACTACGAAGCCGAGGCAGCTCTGGCGGGCAAAGGTGATCTCGAGGAGGAATTTACAACCCTGCTGACTAAACTCGGTGAAGCCGCCAAAGCAGCTCACACCGTCCTTGTTATTTTCGTGGATGAGCTGCAAAACGTAGCAGAAGAACAGCTCGCCGCGCTTATCGCAGCGCTGCATCGCGTCTCGCGATTGATCTTGCCGGTTGCCCTCGTCGGTGCAGGCCTCCCACAACTCCGACACCCTGCTGGACATGTGAAAAACCACGCGAAGCGCCTCTTCGACTACCTAGAGGTCGGTTCGCTGGAGCCACACCAGACGCGTCTGGCCTTTGTAAAACCAGCGGAGGCCGAGGGCGTGACTGTAGACTCAGAAGCGGCCGACATGGTTGCTCACCTCACACGCGGCTACCCTTATTTCATTCAAGAGTGGGGCAGTCATGTCTGGGACGCAGGGCAGAATAACCACATCACGCTTGCAGACGTCCAGAAGGCGTCCGGGCACGTTATTGCTGCTCTGGACGAAGGTTTTTTTAGGGTAAGACTCGACCGAATGACCGTGGCAGAACACATTTATTTGCGCGCCATGGCTTCGCTTGGGGAGGGGCCTCATCGTTCGGGCGACATTGCGGCATCCCTGGGCCGTACAAGCCGATCTCTCACCTCAATTCGCAACTCCCTGATTAGCAAAGGGATGATCTGGTCGCCGCCCCACAACGGCGCCGCTTTTACCGCGCCGCTGTTCGATCTGTACATGTGCCGGATCATGCCCGGTGACAGCTGGCGGTCTAGCCTTCCAAGGGCTGACGGCATTTTTTGTCCACCTGAAGAGGGCTCAGATGCTTAGAAGCGAATGCACTCATCTTGCTACGGCTACGATGGTTTGTTCACATCAAGGCTGCTGTCACATCGACTCGAATTTGCACGTACGCTGTGGAGTGCTGAGCGGCTAAGTCGAGGCTTCACTGTGTGCGTCAAAAATGGGATCGACTTACCTGTGATCGGGGCGTAGGGTCGCTCATGGATATCTTTTCTACGGGCAGCATCGACATCAGGCTGGCAGGAGCAGAGAACAGAGCATGAGCGAACTCAGTGATGATGAAATAGACCGACTAGAGGCAATGATTCCTAAGCTGGCCGCCGTCGCCACTAATGCTGCGTATCTGCGTGCGGTTGCCGCAGGGCATTCACTGATAATGGCGAAGGATGGCGTGCTCGTACAAATTCATCCTGACGGTTCGGAAAAAAAGCTTCGCGACTTGTGCAGCAAGCACAGGGTCGAGTCTGGTAAGACTTTCAGTGTGGGTATTTGAAGCGCACCTGCCGACCAGGCGTATTCATAAGGCGAGCGCAGGCCACAGCGACTGGTAAGCACTTGACTATCTTGCCCCTGCGACGGAGCCTTCGCTGTCTAGCGCAGGGCCGCCAGCTGTTTGCTTAACTACCCGAGTAGACGAAGCATGCTGAGATGCTGGCTGCTTGGGCGTCGCCATGCGGTCATGTATTGGTTACACCCGGAGTTGCGAGTGCCCAGCTGGGGTTGCGCATCAATTCCGCTACCGTGCAATGGACTCATAACCAGGAGCTCCACCTCTCAATAGGACACGCGTGCGCGGCATTTTCCGACGCGGTGCGTCGACCGCTAGTCAGGCTGGTTGGTTGGGCCTGATGGGGCGGGCAGGGGTTGAAGCAACATCGAGGCGCGGCTGCTCAGCAGCACTCCGGCTTGGAAGTAGCCCATAACGGTTTCGACACTGCGATGTTCAGTCATGGCCATCACTTCACCCAATGGGGCCCCCTGGCGACCCGCTTCCGTTACAAAGCCCGAGCGTAAGCTGTGCGCGGCCCAGTCGCCGTCGAGGCCAGCCAATTTGGCGCGGCGCTGAACGATCCGTGCTACCTGATCAGACGATAGTCCGAACGGGCTGACTTTGCCGCCCTTGTAGAGGCGCCGAAAAAGCGGACCGGTATCGGCGGGCGCGGCGATGAGCCAAGCCGTCAACGCGTGTGCAGCGCGACCCAGCAGAGGTTTTTCGCGACGGGATCCCGTGGTGTCTGTTTTGGTGACGCCCAGCGTATAGAGCCAAGTGTCTTCATCCAGTTTGCGCACATCGTCGACCTGCAGGCCGGTCACCTCGGATCGACGACGCCCGCCGCCACTCCACGCCATCAGGAGGAGGGCGCTATCACGAGTACCGCGAATGCCATCCGTACAGGTCGCCAACATGGCCTCCAGAGCCTCCACCACAGCTGCCGTCTTTTTGCGGACAACTACCCCCTGGCGCGCCTGGGCTTTTCGCGCATCTCGCAGCAGCGTTTTCACTGCCAGTGCTTCAGTTGGGCTTTCCCAGTTGTTGAAGCGATGCCACCTGCCCAGTGCCGAAAGCCGATGACATACCGTGTTGTAGCTCAGAGGTCCCGGCTTTGCCTTCACACGTGCCGCGACTAACGCGGCATCGATGGTCGGCGGTAGCAGATAGGTCCATGCACCATTTGCCAGTGGGCGCGCCAGGTGATCCACCACGAACTGAATGACTACAGTCGACTGTACAGGCGCATCGCCCATCGCAACGCCGTAGCGCAGGTGCAGCCAAGCCGACCAGTAGGCGAGGGCGCTGCGATAGCTCCGTACCGTGTTTTCGGCGGTGCCGCTGGCAACAAAGCCTGCGGCCGCCTCCTGAGCCTTCAACGCCAATCTACTGGGGTCTAGGGTGGGCTCGTCGATCAACGGCATCTGATCAGTAATATATGATACGTCCAACGTATTATATTTCCACTATCCAATAAATAAGGTCGGATAATCTTTAATTATCCAAGGTGAGGCGATTTTTTCGTCGTTTGGCAGTCGCTCACCAGTACATCAAGGGGATGTGCGTCGATGAGCCACGAGATCGAGCGGTACCTGCAGGCCGGTACCCGCCCCAACACCCGGCGCAGCTACCGGCAAGCGCTCGAGCACTTCGAGGTCGCCTGGGGCGGCTTTCTGCCGGCGACCAGCGATGCCATCGTGCGTTACTTGGTCGATCACGCCGCCACGTTGTCCAGCAACACCCTCAAGCTGCGCCTGGCGGCCTTGGCGCAGTGGCATGTCAGCCAGGGCTTCCCGGATCCGACCAAGACCCCGCTGGTTCGTCAGATCCTCAAGGGCATTCGTACCTTGCACCCGAAGCCGGAGAAGCAGGCCGAACCGCTGCAGCTGCGCGAACTGGAGCAGTGCGTGGCGTGGCTGGAGCGGGCGGGCGAGAAAGCACTGGACGAGGGCGACCTGCCGCAGCTGTTGCGCTGCTGGCGTAATCGCGCATTGCTGCTGATCGGCTTCTGGCGCGCCTTTCGCAGCGACGAACTGTGCCGCCTGCAGGTCGAGCACATCCAGGTACGGCCGGGGGAGGGCATGCAGCTGTTCCTGCCGTGGAGCAAGGGCGACCGTGACAACCAGGGACAGACCTACAGTGCGCCGGCGCTGGCCCGCCTCTGCCCGGTGCAGGCCTACAACGACTGGATCTGTGTCGCCGGCATCGCCCGCGGTCCGGTGTTCCGCGGCATTGACCGCTGGGGTCACCTGCGCGAGCAGGGCCTGCACCCGCACAGCGTCATCCCGCTGCTGCGGGCGGTACTGAAAGCGGCCGGATTGCCCGCCGAGTTGTATAGCAGCCACTCCCTACGCCGTGGCTTTGCCACCTGGGCCACGCGCAGTGGCTGGGACCAGAAGGCGTTGATGGGCTATGTCGGTTGGCGCGATGCCAAGTCGGTACTGCTCTATGTGGACAGCACCGGCTTTTTCCCCGGGCAACTGCGGCCGATGGTGCCAGGCCTGGAGGCGGAGGCTTTGTCGAGTTTGCCTCGTCCAATTGCACTGCCGGGCAGTTGACCGCCTCAAGCCATTCAGCACTTCCGGTGATGGCTGCTTTGTTTCCGCGGAGCAATTACACCCAATGCTGGGCTTTGGCCTTGATGTGGCTGGTGTTATTGATACGTATCGAAAGGGCGACGGTAAACCATGAGAGTTCGCCATCAGATGATTGCTCAATTACAGACAGGAATGTTCAGCTTGCGTCGGCATAACATGATGCCACCAGCGACATAGACTCCAGTCATCTGTCAGTCCACCTGACACCGCCAGTCATGAGAGGTTAGAGCAGGCCAATAGTGCTCTGCTGCAAAGAGGATTATCTAAAGTTCGATGCTAGTGTGGCTGTAATCAGTCTCATCGCTGGACATAATTCAGAAGCAATTTTTTTCGCTTTCGGTGTTGCCACAATACCCCTGCCCGAACGAGTAAAGAGCGGATCATTAAATTTGTCACGTAGCTTGACCAGCGAATTGCTTACGGCTGGCTGTGTTACGCCAAGACTCTTGGCTGCTAACGTTATACTTTGTTCCTTGTAAATACACATAAAAACCACCAATAAATTGAGATCGATGGATGCAAATGTGTCCTCGCGAATAGTCATGGCAGAGCTCTCAAATCCCCTTTACAGCATCGCTTTCAATGTTTTCACCAGCATTTCGATGGTGTATTCGCAGCGTTTGAAAAAAATGGATCGGGCCGAGCTTTTGGCAAGTAATCAATCCTGTGCGATGCAGCGTGCGCAAGTGATCGGACACGGTCGATTGGGCCAACTTGCACTTGCGCTCAATCTGGCCGGCACACACACCGAGCAGGAATGCATGTTCCTGCTGCGGAAAGTGTTTCTCTGGGTCACGGAGCCACTCAAGGATCAACCGGCGCTGGGGGCTGGCTAACGCTTTAAGAAGTAGATCCACTTCCGTAAGTTTACTGCGGGAGTTCACCATCAAGGTCGCTCAGGCGATGTTCAATACAGGCTTCAGCCACTGAATGAAATCTTCCACTTCTTCATTGGTGATTTCGTGGCCCATGTCGTACAGGTATGTTTCATGATGCACGTTCAGTTGGTGCAACCAGGCATCCGCTTTTTGTGCCCAAGACACGGGGAGCTTGTTATCACCATAGCCATGAGCAATAAACGCCGATAGCGAACTCAATGCTTGAGCGCTGGCAATGTGTGGTGCCAGCTCAGGGAGAATTCTGCCGCTGAACAAGCCAAAGCCTAGCACGCAATGAGGGGCGCTAAGCCCGACGCTTGCACTGAGAATACCGCCCTGGCTAAAGCCAGCTATCACTGTAGGCATTTGTGGTAAGGCAGTTACAAGCTCCACTAGTTTCTGGCGGCTGGTTTCCGCTTGCTCTTCAACGATCACCGGGCCTTCGTTGGTGAAATTTACCTGAAACCAGGCAAAGCCCTCAGCTGCGATTTGCAGGCGGCTGCGTACCAGCAATATTTCAATTCCTTCTGGGATAAAGCCGGAAAGGCCTGCCAGATTGGTTTCATTACCGCCTACACCATGCAATAGCAGGAGACGTGCACGAGGGGCAGCAGCACGGATTACCCGACGATAGACAAGGCCGGATTGCGGTTCTTGCTGCAGTTCTGAAATGGCTAGTGGCAGGTTCATGCTTGAGTAATCTCCTGAGTGGCGGTTGGGCTTTTGAACAGGTAGCTGTCCATAGCCAGTACGCCGTCGGCGACACCGCCCTCTAGCACATCCACGGCGTAGTGCTCGCCTGCGGCACCGAGCGCCAGAAATAGCGGCAACAAATGTTCTTCACTGGGGTGCGCACGCTCGGCCTCCGGGGCATTGCGGCGGTAGGCGAGCAGCGCTGGCAGGTCACCGGCTTGCAGGGCGTCACGGATCCAGTCGGAAAAACGCGCTACGTACTCAGCCGGGTCGCCGTAGTTGCTACGGAACTCATAAAGGTTATGGGTCAGACTGCCGGAGCCAATGATCAGCACGCCCTGATCGCGCAGCGGCTTGAGTGCCTGGCCAAGCTGCCAGGCACCCAATGGATTGAGCGGGTGGGGCATGGACACTTGGACCACCGGGATATCCGCAGTGGGCAATAGGTGCAGCAACGGCACCCAGGCGCCGTGGTCCAGGCCTCGATTCGATTCGGTAGTTGCGGCAATCCCATTGCGGGAAAGCAGGTTGCAGATTTGCTCGGCCAATGCAGGATTGCCGGTTGCAGGGTATTGCAGGCGATACAGTGCTTGCGGAAAGCCTCCGAAGTCGTGAATGGTTTCCGGCGCCTTGCTGCTGCCTACACGCACGCTCCCACGGGTCATCCAGTGAGGAGAGACGATTACGATGGCGCTAGGCCGTGGCAGCGCTCGGCCTAGCTCAGCCAGGCGTGCCCCGGCCTGGCCGGGTTCGATGGCAAAGGTTGGTGCTCCGTGGGACACGAACAACACTGGATAGGCCAGACTCATGGTTGAAATCCTGCTTAGATATTGGGGCCGCAGCAGCAAGAGGTGGACTGATCGGCGTTGCAAAGCGTGTGCGCCGCTCACTGACCTGCCTACCCACAGCGCACTGATTGGCTGGGGATGGCTCAAAGTTTATAGATTCGATTTTGGAGATAAACTCAGATATTGGTGAATAACTATCTCGAAAACCGGGATAATTGGCGGTCACTTGTCGACTCTTCAGGCCGCTGCCAGCCGGAGCGCTGAGCTACACATCAAGGTGCCAATATTGCCCCCTGCGCCTGGCCAGAACGCAGGTTGGTGAGTAGATCCCTGGTCGGCGGGCTCTAGTATTTGGGGGCTCCCTGGCTTTGTTACAGATCAGTCCGCGCTCATCGCTATGGCTGCTGAGTGGCACCCTGAGTTAATGGGGCTGGCGTTGATCAACCCCGCGCCAAGGTCGCGCAGTAGCTGTCCGTTCTGCCGTTAGCTGTGGCCATACAGCTTCAATAACTCGTCGACCAGGTAACGAATTTTGGGCCGCAGATGATTGCTCTTCGACCATAGTGCGTGGACCTCGACAGGCGCCGGTTCAAAGGGCTCGAGTACCGTAACAACAACCTGCTGGGCGATGTCCTTTTCAAATAGACAGAGCGGCATCTGGCAAATACCGAGGCCGGCTCGCGTGGCTTCAATCATCGCTTCGGCATCGTCAAACTGATAGGTCGGTGGTGGCGAGAACTTCAAGGATTGCCCGGCCTGGGCCATTTTCCAGGGCATTAGGCTGCCGCGGCGATAGCCGACGATGCTGCGGTGCTGGCCCATGTCCTCGAGCGTCAACGGCGTACCATATTCTTCCAGATAACCCGGCGCTGCACAGGTTACCCAGCGGTGTGACGTCAGGCGTCTGGCCACCAGGCCGGGGACGTTGTCGACGCTGCCAAAACGAATGGCCAGGTCGATACCTTCTTCCGTCAGGTCCACCAGTTGGTCGCTAAAGGTCAAGGTCAGTTGCAACTGCGGGAAGCGTTTGCTCATCTCCAGTAGCACCGGCAGTACCACCTGTTTACCGAACGCGACCGGCATGTCCACCCGCAAGCGCCCTGTGGGCACGCCTAACTTGTTGCCGAGGTTGCTCTCGGTGGCCTTGATCTCCTCCAGCGCATTGGACCACACGGTGAAGTAGGCCTCGCCATCCGGAGACAGGGACAAGCGGCGGGTCGAGCGATAAAACAGGCTGGTACCCACCCGTGCCTCCAGCCGTGCAATCGCCTTACCTACGGCCGACTTGGACAGCCCCAGGCGCTCGGCTGCCTCTGTGAAGGTCGCAGAGCGGGCGGTGGCGAGAAAAATATGGATGCCGCTGAAGGAATCTTCGGAGGTCATTGCCGTTTTCCTAGGCGCAAGAGTTGGTAGCAAATTACGCTACCTATCTGTGATTTCAAGGTTGTTTATCAGCTTGCTGCTCTACCTTAGCATGGCTGCTGACTCAGCAACCCTCTGCATCTATCGCATGGGGTTGGTCATTTACTTCTGTGAGGACGCCCCATGAAAGACGAAGTCATCAGCATTTTTACCCTAAGCCTGGCTCCGGAAGACTTCCCTGAATTTAAAACGCTGGTTGCCAAGATTGTCGCCGCTACGAGCGAAGAGCCTGGCACCTTGATGTACGAATACAGCGTCAACGAGGCTCGCACTGAGGTGCACATTATCGAGCGTTACCGTGCCGATGCTGTCGTTAACCATATTGAAGAAACCTTCGCGCCGTTCGGCGAAAAGTTTCTCGAGCTGGTGAAAATCACCAGCCTGCTAGTTTATGGCAACCCAGACGCGCCGACGCGCAAGCACCTGGATGCCTTTGGCGCGGTGTACATGAATCCGTTTGATGGGTTTACCCGGACCTGACACCGCCAGTCAGTAGCCGGCGGACAAGACCGCTGACTATTCAGCAACCGATCTAACCTGCCGGGTACTACCTGGCGCTAGAGGGTCAATACGCATGCACATCAATCTTGCCGGCAAGACCGCTTTGGTTACTGCCTCCACAGGCGGCATCGGCTTCGCCATTGCCCATGGCCTGGCGCTCACCGGCGCTATCGTGATCATCAACGGGCGGAGTGACAGCTCGGTCGAAAAAGCCCTGGCACGTTTGAGCGAAGCGGTACCGCAGGCCACCTTCAGCGGAGTCGCGGCTGATCTGGGCAATGCCGACGGCGTTGGCGTTCTTACAGCTGCGCTTCCCACCATCGACATTCTGGTCAACAACGCCGGCATCTATGGTTTGGCCGATTTCTTCGAGGCCGATGACGACTGCTGGGAAGACTATTGGCAAACTAACGTAATGTCCGGTGTTCGCCTGAGCCGCGCGTTGGTTCCAGCCATGGTCCAACGAGGTTGGGGTAGGGTGGTGTTTATCTCCTCGGAGTCAGCCCGAAATATCCCGGCCGATATGGTTCATTACGGCGTAACCAAGACGGCGCAACTGGCGTTGTCGCGTGGCTTGGCCAAACGTGTGGCCGGCAGCGGCGTAACCGTTAACAGCGTGCTGCCAGGCCCGACACTGTCTGATGGCTTGGCTGAGCTGCTCAAAGGAGAGTCTGCCCGCTCCGGCAAATCCTTGGAGGCCGTCGCTGCCGAATTCGTCATGACCCACCGTCCCACCTCGTTGATTCAACGTGCGGCCACGGTCGATGAGGTCGCCAATATGGTCGTCTATATCTGCTCCACCCAGGCGTCAGCCACCAGCGGCGCTGCGCTGCGGGTCGATGGCGGCGTGGTGGACGATATCCTCTGAACCCTTGACTACCTGGCACGTGTGTTCCGCACGGGTGACCTGAAGGTCACCGGCGCGCACGCTGTCAGTGAGTGAGCAGATCTCCAATCGATTCCGCTGCCAGTTGATACGAACGGCAACGCGCCGTCGGGTCGTAGATGCGCGCATCAATCATCAGTTCGTCTACGCCGGTGGTAGCACTAAACAACCACCGACTGAAGTCGGTGGGTTAGTGAATTACGGATTGAAAGTCCGGATACGCGTCGGCTGAACGACGCGTCGCATTAGTCCGGCTCCATCTTGAAATTATCGTTCGGGCTCGGCTCTGGCATCAAGTGACCCTCCACGATCCGGCACTCACGCTGCCTCGCCAACTCATGTAGCACCTCCCCCCAGGTGCTTGCGGATCGCTCCGAAGATCGCCTTCTTACGCCTCTTCGGGATGAATACAACGTGGTACTTACAGTCCCACTTCGTGTGAGCAAGGCTTTGGTAATCTCTCATTGGGTACCCCTATCTCTTGGTCGAGATAGAAGGTTCCTGATGACCGCATCACACGGTCAACCTCAAGGAGTCCCTCGGCTAAGCCGGGGGATTACCTTGTTTATTTAAGACTTGAAAGCCAAGCGGATAGATCGTCCAACTGCCTCGATATCCCATGCCCACTCGACCCTTTCATGTGCTGCGTACGCCGGACCGGGGCATGACACCAAGGCTGAAAAGCTTTCTGGATTTTACCCTTGCCAAGTTTGGCGAGAACCCGGCAAAGGCAACCTGGCCGAAAGCAGCGAGCGGTTAGTTACGTGCTGAACGTTTCAAGGCGAAGGCTCCGTCATCCAGCAGCGCCAAGGCCAGTGCAGTGAATGCCAGAAAGACCGGGTATTCCCAGCCACCATTGGCGTTGGTGAAGCTCCAGCCATTACCGAAGTGCACGCTTGCTGCCACCAGCAGTTGCACGGTGGCTAGGGCCGCTACCCAGCGAGCGAGTACACCAAGGATCAGGAACAGGCCGCCGACCACTTCAAAGGCAATGACCGGATAGGCAAGAAAGCCGGAGAAGCCAACGGACTCAAAGAAACCTGCTGTGCCGGCCGGGGTGAACACCAGCAGCTTGGTCAGGCCATGAGCGAGAAACATCACGCCAAGGATTAGGCGTAGTACCAGGGCGGCATAGGGGAGGGTGCGGCTAGCGGCGGTCATGGGTGTTTTCCAATACGGGGAGTGTGGGTTGCCCGGGGCCACAGCTGTTTCGGCCGTGGCGCCAGGCATTGGGTAAGTGGGAATTAACGATTGAGCCAGACCGGCGCGATCTGCGTGCCGAGCCCTGCGCCATAGCCGAGGTAGATGTTCAACCCGGCCAACGCTTCCAGATAACGCGCGTTTACCAAACCGCCGGCATCCACGGTTTTCCAACCCAGGCTTTGCGCAAGAGCAACGGCGGTTTGTTTGGCTCGTGCGCTATCGCTGGCCAGGAACACGCTGCCTTGCTGCTCGTTGGCAAATGTGGGACCGCTGGCCAGCACTTGGGCGAACAGGGTGTTGAAGCCCTTGACCAGCTCCACACCTGGCAGCGCCTTGGCGATTTCCTCCGCTGCACTGGTGCTGTGGCCGATGGTCAGACCCATGTAGTCGGCTGTCAGCGGGTTGGTGATGTCGATGACCACTTTGCCTTCGAGACTGCCCAGACTTTTCAGCGCGGTTAAGGCGTCCTGGTAAGCAGTGGCGACGATCACCACTTCGTTCTGGCCAAGGGCCTGATCAGCGGCGAATGCTTCGACGTTTTGATGCTGCGCGGCGAGGGCGTGCGCCTTGTCCAGATCACGGCCGGTGATACGAACATGGTGTCCAAACTGGGACAACTGTTGAGCGAAAGCCGAGCCCATGTTGCCGGTACCGATAAGGGTAATGTTCATGTCTTTTGCCTCGTGCTGTGTGTGATGGGATCCAGTTTAAAGATTCGATTTACGAGATAAACATGATTTAATGTGACTTATAGTTCCGATAAGTGAGGCAATAATGGATCGCGCGTTGGAGATGCAGGTGTTTTGCGCCGTGGTCGACAAGGGCAGCTTTGTCGGTGCCGTCGATGCGCTGGAAATGTCCAAGGCCGCCGTTTCCAGGCATGTAAATGCGCTGGAGGAACGCCTGGGCGTACGCCTGCTGCAACGCACCACGCGACGCTTATCACTGACCGAAGAAGGACGGGTTTTCTACCAGCAAGCGCGGGAAGTGCTGGCGTTGATGGGGGAGGCGGAAAGCGCTGTTTCTTCGGGCAACCATGAGCCTGCCGGCGTGCTGCGGGTCAATGCGCCGGTGAGTTTTGGTGTGTTGCACCTGGCGCCGCTGTGGACTGCCTTTTTGGAGCAAAACCCGAAGATTGAGCTGGATATCAGCCTGAACGATCGCCAGGTCGATTTGGTGGAGGAGGGGTATGACGTCGCGGTGCGCATCGCCCGGTTGGAAAGCTCTTCACTGGTGGGGCGCCGGTTTGCCAGCACGCGGATGCGCCTGTGTGCAGCCCCGAGCTACATCAAAAGCCATGCACCAGTAGAAGTGCCGCAAGACCTGGCCGAGCACCGGGTGATTGCCTATAGCAACTTTTCCAGTGGGAACGAATGGAGTTTTACCGGGCCCGATGGCGAGCATAAGGTCAACACGCGTTCGGTCATTCGCTGCAATAACGGTGATACATGCCGATCTATTGCGTTGACTGCTGGCGGCATTTTGCTGCAGCCAAGCTTTATGGTAAGTGAGGATCTTCGGCGGGGTGATCTGGTGGAGTTGCTACCGGAGTATCGCTCGGTAGAACTGGGTATTTATGCCGTCTACCCAACCCGCAAACACCTGGCATCCAAGGTGCGGGCATTTATCAATTTTCTGGTCGAACAGTTTGAGCAGGTCGACTGGGAGTCCGGCTACCCAGCACAAAAGAGCCAAGCCCGGGCTGCAAAGAAGATGTAACACTCCTTGCAGCCCACTGGCCATTAACGCCGAATGACCTTAGGTCTTCTTCGGATCGTCGCCGAACAGCTTGCCTGCACCGGCCCAATCCGATGGCGCCACGTCTTCAAAAATGACGTAGATGTAATTGGCATCGGTACCGGTGTTTTTCACGATGCT
This sequence comes from Pseudomonas sp. MPB23, assembly GCF_046605395.1. Lineage (NCBI taxonomy): Bacteria > Pseudomonadati > Pseudomonadota > Gammaproteobacteria > Pseudomonadales > Pseudomonadaceae > Pseudomonas > Pseudomonas sp. MPB23. The sequence goes on from NZ_CP176771.1 coordinate 4,263,250, forward strand.
CTGGGTGATTTCTGCAGCGACAGCTTCCTTCGCGGCGTGGTCTTTTCCTTCGAACCAGCTGACTCGTACAACGGGCATGGAGTGATCCTCTATTCAGGTTGGGTTTAGCGCGATTAGGGCTAACCATGCGGTCAGTCCGGGCTCAGCCAATCAATGCAGCAGAGCAGTCGAGAGAGAATAGGAGAGATACAGAAGGCGATAAACACGCTGTAAATCGCCTATATGTAGAAATTATTTCTCCAATCAGCCCGCCATTTACCGGCGCACCGGCGATCAACAGTTGCTAAGTACCGCTAGGGGCTGTTGCCATTTCACATGGGTAGCCATAGGAAGGCACAGGCCATGGCCACCACGCTCTCGTAATTTCTCTTGAGCTTGTCGAATCGAGATGCCACCGCCCGGTAATGCTTCAGCCGGGCAAAGGCGTTTTCCACCAGGTGCCGATTGCGGTAAAGACCTCTGTCCAGATCCGCGTTGCCTTTCACGGAGTTACGCTTTCTCGGGATCACGGCCTTGGCCCCTTGTAGCTCAACCTGCTCCCGGATTCTCTCGCTGTCATAGCCCTTATCCGCGACGATGGTTTCTGCCGCCGGGAGCTTGGAAATCAACGCGGGTGCCTGAGTGCAGTCATTGATTTGGCCACCTGTGATTTCAAACTCGATGGGCAAGCCGTGGGCGTCCACCGCCAGGTGAATCTTGCTGGTATTGCCAGCTCGACTTTTCCCTATAGCCTCATCGTTGCCGCTGGCAGCGCCTGCACTGTGCTGTGCGACCTACTGTGGCGTAGTTGGAATTCCAGTTTCGTGCAGCTACCCCGCAGTTCATCTGGGGGTAGGTTGACGGGAAGCTCGCAGGCTGAGGCTTTCGGGACCACACCAGTGGAACACGCACTCATGTCGAACAACTACCTTGAAGCCAGGATGTGGCGCTATTGAGTCTCGGCGCGACTGGAGCCCAACTGGTGTCAGAGCAGGTGCCGTGTCACCGCTGCGCTTCGCGGATCATGTTACGGGCGATAACCACCTGCTGAATCTGTGTGGTGCCTTCGTAGATACGGAACAGCCGCACGTCACGGTAGAAGCGCTCAATGGCGTACTCGCTGACGTAGCCGGCGCCACCGTGGATCTGCACGCAGCGGTCGGCGACACGACCGCACATCTCGGTGGAGAACATCTTCGCGCAGGAGGCTTCGGTACTGACGTTCTTGCCCTCGTCGCGCTTGCGCGCGGCATCCAGCACCATGCAGCGGGCCGCGTAGATTTCGGCTTTGCTATCAGCCAGCATCGCCTGGATCAGTTGGAACTCCGCGATGGGCTGGCCGAACTGTTTGCGGTCCAGCGCATAGTGCAGGGCATCGTCCAGCATGCGTTCGGCTGCGCCGACACTCAGTGCAGCGATATGCAGGCGGCCCTTATCCAGCACCTTCATCGCGGTCTTGAAACCAACGCCTTCGACGCCGCCTATCAACTGGCTGGCGGGCACTCGCGCATTTTCAAAGATCACGTCGCAGGTATGGGCGCCTTTGTGGCCCATCTTGTGGTCCGTCTTGCCCAGCGACACGCCGGGTGTGCCGCGCTCAACGATAAAGGCGCTGATACCGGAGGCGCCTTTGATTTCCGGGTTGGTACGGGCCATCACCGTGTAAATGCCCGCGTGTGGCGCGTTGGTGATGTAACGTTTGGTACCGTTGAGGATGTAGCTGTCAGCGTCACGCACAGCATTGGTTTTCAACGAGCCCGCATCGGAGCCGGCATCTGGCTCGGTCAGGCAGAACGAGCTGAGCAGCTCGCCGCTTGCCAGTTGCGGCAGGTACTGGTTGCGCTGCTCCTCTGTACCGTCAAGCAAAATGCCGATTGAGCCAATGCCGTTGTTGGTGCCGATGTAGGAACGGAAAGCCGGTGAGGTGCGACCCAACTCGAAGGCGATGTTTACCTCTTCCTCCATAGTCACGCCCAGGCCGCCATAGGCTTCCGGAATCGTTAACCCGAACAGGCCCATCTCGCGCATCTGATCGACGATGTCCTTAGGGATCGCATCCGTTTCAGCCACCTCGTTTTCCCGAGGAATCAGTACCTCACCGACGAACTGGCGAAGAGAATCCAGCAGAATCTGCAGGGTTTCGGTATCACGGATCATGTGCGCTCCTCTGGGCCCGGAAGTGGGCCGATGTAGTACGGTGCACCGTCACCCTGAAGGGTTACCGAGCGGCGGCGCCGATGTTGTTAACCATGTTGATCAGGCGAGGCCCGATATCGTCAGTGAGCTTGTCCCGTGGAAGCTGGAAGCTCGGTCCACCGCAGTTGAAGGTCAGTAACCCGAACTGCGGGTGTAACAGCGGCACGGCGACTGAGTTGACGTCGCGGTGCCACTCGCCGATCGATAGGCAAAAGCCGTAATCGGTGTAATCGCGAAACGCGCGATCCAGGCCCTTGCGGATCACCGGCCACTGTGCTGCTTCGCGTTGGCGCATGTGGTCGAGGAGAAACTCTCGCTCGCTCTCTGGCATCGCCGCCAGGCATGCGCGTCCCGCCGAGCTTTGCGCCAGTGGCAAGTAGCTGCCGATCTGCCGCCGCATCGTGGTATTGCCTTGGCCCTGAACGACGTCCAGGTAAACCATCTGCAGGCGATCCCGGGCCGCCATTGCCACTGCGGCTTGAGCGTGATTGGCCAGCTCTTCCATCAGCGGGTGCGCCACCGAGCGAATCGACAGATTCGACAGCATGGCGTAGCCGAACCCCAGCACACCGACATCCAGCTGGTACTTGCCCGAGTGCACCTCACGCTTGAGGCAGCCAAGGCGCATCAGGGTGTTGGTCAAGCGCGTCACGGTCGGCTTGGGTAGCCCGGTCATCCGCGCCAGTTCCTGATTGCCCAGCACGTTGTCGCGCGGGGTAAAGCACCGCATCAGCTCCAGCCCACGTGCCAGCGCAGTCACGAACTGGCCGCTGGTTTCGTCCTCACTCGACGCACTGGCCGGGTCGAGCATGCCCATCTTCAGTAAAGCGATTTCATCCGCTCCAGTGCTGCTCTCAGCCTTCTGCTGATCCGCTTTGTTGCGTGCCATGGTAGAACCTCATTTTTGGAAATTGCAAGCAAATAAAAGTACGTTTCGTCAGGCGAAATTATATTTGAGCCGAGATGAAATGCAAAACGCTCATTTTTAGATAGATAATATATTGATTAATAAAGAAATAATAAAATAGTTCAGATTTCTGATTTACATGAATTCGCGACCCTACCTATGATATCTCGTAAATACGAAATGCAATTTCGTATAGCGAAACGTGTTTAGAGGTGGGTATGAGTCACGAACCTGAATCTGTAGTGAACCTGGAAATTCGAGAAGACGGCGTTGCCGTCGTACGCATCGACCGGCCAGAAGCCAAGAACGCGCTCAATAGCGCGGTGCGTGAACAACTCGCCGAGCACTTTCGGGCACTGGCTCGCAATGGGCAGGTGCGGGCGATTGTACTTACCGGCGGTGACACCTGTTTTGTGGCCGGAGCCGATATCCGCGAGTTTGCCCAAGCGCGCCCGATTGAAATGTACCTGCGCCATACCGAGCTGCTGTGGGAAGCCATCTCCCGCTGCCCCAAGCCGGTCATCGCTGCAGTGAATGGTTTCGCCCTTGGCGGCGGCTGTGAGCTGGCCATGCACTGCGACATCATCGTCGCCGGCGAGTCGGCGCGCTTTGGCCAGCCAGAAGTCAAACTCGGCCTGATGCCGGGCGCCGGCGGTACTCAGCGTCTGATCCGCGCGGTCGGCAAGTTCCAGGCAATGCGCATTGCCCTTACCGGGTGCTTGGTCTCGGCCCAGCAAGCCTTGGCCATGGGCATGCTGAGTGAAGTGGTGGGCGACGAGCAGACCATTGTCCGTGCACTAGAGCTGGCCACTGAAATCGCCGCCTTGCCGCCGCTAGCCGTCGCGCAGATCAAAGAAGTGATGCTGGCCGGTGCTGACCTGCCGCTGGAGAGCGCGCTGGTGTTGGAGCGCAAGGCCTTCCAATTGCTATTCGATTCGAGCGACCAGAAAGAGGGCGCTCAAGCCTTCCTGGAAAAACGCAAAGCGATCTTCTCAGGAGAATGAGCGATGACACGTGAAATTAACCGGATGGCGGTTGTTGGCGCCGGAGTCATGGGTACAGGTATTGCTCAGATCGCCGCTCAGGCGGGCATTCGCGTCACGCTGTTTGATAGTCGCGAAGGCGCTGCGCAGGGCGCCCGCGAAAGCTTGAAAGGCACGTTGGACAAGCTGGTCGACAAAGGCAAGATTGCCAACGCCGATGCGCTGGCCACGCTCTCCCGCGTGCAAGTGGCGAGCGCCCTTACGGAACTGAGCGACGTCGACCTGGTAGTGGAAGCCATTATCGAGCGCCTCGACGCCAAGCAGGGCTTGCTCGCCGAGTTGGAAGCCGTGGTTGCCGATGACTGCATTCTGGCTACCAACACCTCATCGCTCTCCGTCACCAGCATTGCTCGCAATTGCCGACTTCCCCAACGCATCGCTGGCTTTCATTTTTTTAACCCTGTGCCGCTGATGAAAGTGGTGGAAGTCATCGATGGTCTGGCGACTGACCCGCAGGTAGGCGACAGCCTCCGAGCCCTGGCTGCCCGCATGGGGCATAGGGGTATTCGGGCGAAGGACACACCAGGGTTCATCATCAATCACGCCGGCCGTGCATATAGCACTGAGGCTTTGCAAATTCTCAAGGAAGGCGTAGCCGAACCCGCCGAGGTAGACCGTATCCTGCGCGAGGGTCTGGGTTTTCGCATGGGGCCCTTGGAGCTGTTTGATCTGACGGCTCTTGATGTTTCCCATCCAGTCATTGAGTCGATCTACAACCAGTTCTACCAGGAACCGCGGTATCGGCCTGCAGCGCTAACACGCCAGATGCTGGATGCCGGCTACGTCGGGCGCAAGGTCGGGCGTGGGTTTTACCGATACGCCGACGGCCAGATGATCGATCCACCCGCCGCACAGGCAGTACCTGCGCTGGAAGCATTTCCGCCGGTTTGGCTTGGCACTGAAAACCCCGAGGATCGTGCACGTTTCACCGAGCTTCTTCAGCAGGTGGGCGCGCGGGTCGAAGAGGGCACGGTCCCAAGCAGCGAGGCCCTGTGTTTGCTGGCACCTTACGGTCTGGATGCCACCGGCGCCGTCGGCCTGTTTGGCACCGATCCTGAGCGCACGGTGTGCATCGACCCGCTGCTGGATATCGCCCGCTACCGCACGCTGATGCTAAATCCCGCTACCCATGCCGACATGCGCGATGCCGCCCATGCGCTGTTGGGCCGCGATGGCGTGGGCGTCAGTGTGATCAATGACAGTGTCGGCTTTGTGGCCCAAAGGGTACTGGCCATGATCGTCAACCTGGCGGGCGATATCGTTCAGCAGCGTATCGCCAGTGTCGATGACCTGGATGAAGGCGTGCGCCGTGGTCTTGGTTATCCGCAAGGTCCGCTGGCCTGGGGCGATAGTGTCGGGCCCAAGCGTTTGCTCACCACTCTTGAACGCATGACCGAACTGACGGGCGATCCCCGTTATCGGCCGGGTCCCTGGCTGCGGCGACGGGCCGCCTTGGGCCTTTCATTGCGTCACAACGAACCACTCCCGACTGAACCTCAACGCTAGGATTTTCCCATGCTCGACGCCTACATCTTCGCGGGACTGCGCACGCCATTTGGCCGCCACGGCGGCGCACTCGCTTCGGTACGCCCAGACGACCTCGCCGCCCATGTGATCCACGAATTGCTCGCTCGCCACGCCATCCCTGGCGAAGCCATCGAGGACGTGATTCTGGGCAATACCAACCAGGCAGGGGAGGACAGCCGCAACATCGCGCGTCACGCCGCACTGCTTGCAGGCTTGCCCGTGACCGTACCTGGGCAGACAGTTAACCGCCTGTGCGCCAGTGGTCTGGCGGCGGTGATCGATGCCGCCCGCGCAGTGACCTGTAACGAAGGCGAACTGTTTGTCGCCGGCGGGGTGGAGAGTATGTCCCGTGCACCCTTTGTCATGGCTAAAGCAGAAGCGGCCTATAGCCGCGAACTGACGGTGTTCGACAGTACCATTGGCGCCCGTTTTCCCAACCCGAAGATCGTCGCCGAGTTTGGCAACGACAGCATGCCGCAAACGGGCGATAACGTGGCTCAGGAGTACGGCATCTCCCGTGCTGAGGCCGACGTCTTTGCTGCCGGCTCTCAGGCCCGTTATGAAGCCGCACGTAGCGCAGGTTTCTTTCAGGAAGAACTGCTCGCGGTCAGCGTGCCCACCGGGCGCAAGACGCCACCCAATGTGGTGGAGCAGGACGAGCACCCGCGCCCGCAATCGGACCTGATCGCTTTGGCTCGCCTGAATCCTCTCTCCGAAGGTGGTGTGGTTACCGCCGGCAACGCATCAGGCGTCAACGATGGCGCGGCGGCATTGCTGATTGGCTCGGCCGCGGCGGGCGAACGGCACGGCTTGGTTCCGATGGCGCGCATTCTGTCGGCCGCCGCCGTGGGTGTGGCCCCGCGCATTATGGGCGTCGGCCCGGTGGAGGCTATTCATAAGGCATTGGCTCGCGCGCAGCTCAGCCTGGCGGATATGGACATTATCGAGATCAACGAAGCGTTCGCCAGCCAGGTGCTGGGCTGCCTGAAAGGTCTGGGTGTTGCGTTCAACGACCCGCGGGTAAACCCACACGGTGGCGCCATCGCCGTCGGCCACCCATTAGGTGCATCCGGTGCGCGCCTGGCCCTGAGCACCGCTCGCGCGCTGCAACAGAGCGGCAAACGCTACGCTGTGGTGAGCCTATGCATCGGCGTGGGCCAAGGCCTCGCCATGGTGATGGAGCGTGTGTAAGTGCGCGCAAGCAAAGGTGAAATGAAATGGGTGCTTTGACTGGGTATCGCGTGCTCGACTTGAGCCGCATTCTGGCTGGTCCCTGGTGCGGCCAAACTCTGGCCGATCTGGGTGCCGAAGTGATCAAAATCGAACGGCCGGGCGCGGGTGATGACACCCGTGGCTGGGGGCCGCCATGGATGAAGGGGCAGAACGCCGAGTCCACCGGCGAGGCTTCTTATTACCAGTCCACCAATCGCGGCAAGTTGTCGGTGGCGCTAAACATCGCCAGCCCCGAGGGGCAGGAAATGGTGCGGGCCCTGGCTACCAGTTGCGACGTACTGATCGAGAACTACAAGGCCGGTTCCTTGGCCAAGTACGGGCTGGATTACGCTAGCCTCGCTGCGCTCAATCCACGCCTGGTGTATTGCTCGGTGACGGGTTTCGGCCAGACCGGGCCGCGCGCCGCAGAACCGGGTTACGACTTCATCATTCAGGGTATGGGTGGAATGATGAGCATCACCGGCGAGCGCGACGATCTGCCCGGTGGCGGCCCGCAAAAGGTAGGCGTTGCCTTCGCGGACCTGATGACCGGCCTGTACTCGACGGTGGCTATCCAAGCTGCGCTGCTCAGCCGAGAAAAGACCGGGCTTGGTCAACATATCGATATGGCGTTGCTGGATGTTCAGGTCGCCACACTGTGCAACCAGAGCCAGAACTATCTGGCTTCCGGCAAGCCGCCCGGGCGTTATGGCAACGCCCACGCCAACATTGTGCCGTACCAGGTGTTTCGCGCCAGTGATCGCGACTTCATCATTGCCTGCGGCAACGACTCACAGTTCGTCGCACTGTGCGACGCCATCGGCCTGCCAGAGCTGCCGAAAGATCCGCGTTTCGCGCGCAACGCCGACCGAGTCAGCAACCGCGAGGAGATCGTTGCCATCCTGTCGCGTCACTTTCTCGGAGGGCTCGCCGATGAGTGGGTAGGGCGCATTCACCCGCAGGGCGTACCGGTAGGGGCCATCAACAGCATTGCCCAGGCGCTGGACGAACCACAGATACTGGCGCGCAACATGCTGGTCAACATTCCCCATCCCTTGAAAGCCGACTTCGTCACGGTCGGCAGTCCGATCAAGTTGTCTCGCACACCGGTCGAGTACCTGCGCCCCGCGCCGATGCTGGGTGAGCATACCGATGAGGTGCTCAAGCGCCAGTTGGGTCTCGATGATGAGCGCCTGGCCGAGTTGAAGGCACAAGGCATCATCGAACAGCTTGGTGAACGCTGAACCTGCCATGCCCCGGCCAGCCAGCTTGCCGGGGCAATTTTTCCCATGGAGCCTTTATGAAAGTCCTCGTAGCGATCAAGCGTGTGGTCGATTACAACGTCAAGGTTCGCGTCAAGGCGGACAACAGCGGCGTCGATCTCGCCAACGTTAAGATGTCGATGAACCCCTTCTGCGAAATCGCCGTGGAAGAAGCCGTACGCCTGAAAGAGAAGGGCGTTGCCAGTGAAATCGTCGTGGTGTCGATCGGCCCGACGGCGGCGCAAGAGCAGCTGCGTACTGCTTTGGCCCTCGGTGCCGACCGCGCCATCCTGGTCGAGGCTGTCAAGGAAGAGGGTGCTGACGAGCTGAACTCCCTGGCCGTGGCCAAGCTGCTCAAGGCCGTGGTCGACAAGGAGCAGCCGCAGCTGGTGATCCTCGGCAAGCAGGCCATCGACAGCGACAACAACCAGACCGGCCAGATGCTCGGCGCGCTGACCGGCTTCGGCCAAGGCACCTTCGCCTCCAAGGTCGAAGTGGCGGGCGACAAGGTCAACGTGACCCGCGAGATCGACGGCGGCCTGCAGACCGTGGCGTTGAACCTGCCGGCGATCGTCACCACCGACCTGCGTCTGAACGAGCCGCGCTACGCCTCCTTGCCGAACATCATGAAGGCCAAGAAGAAGCCGCTGGAGGTGCTCACCCCGGACGCCCTGGGCGTTGCCACCGCGTCCACCGTGAAGACCCTGAAAGTCGAAGCGCCGGCTGCCCGCCAGGCCGGCATCAAGGTCAAGTCGGTGGCGGAACTGGTCGAGAAACTGAAGAACGAGGCGAAGGTAATCTAAATGACTATCCTGGTTATCGCTGAACACACCAATGCCGCCCTGGCGCCGGCCACTCTCAACACCGTGGCCGCTGCGCAGAAGATCGGTGGCGACATCCACCTCCTGGTTGCCGGTGCCGCCTGTGGCGCCGCCGCCGAAGCGGCTGCCAAGCTCGCCGGCGTGGCCAAGGTGCTGGTGGCCGACAACGCCGCCTTCGCCCATCAGCTGCCGGAAAACGTTGCGCCGCTGGTAGCTGCTCTTGTTCAAGAAGCAGGGGGCAAGGGTTACAGCCACATCCTCGCCGCCGCCACCAGCAACGGCAAGAACATCCTGCCGCGCGTCGCCGCCCAGCTGGACGTCGACCAGATCTCCGAAATCATCGCCGTGGAAAGCGCCGACACTTTCAAGCGGCCGATCTACGCCGGTAACGCCATCGCCACCGTGCAGTCTTCGGCGGCGGTGAAGGTGATCACCGTGCGTGCCACCGGTTTCGATCCGGTGGCCGGCGAAGGCGGCAGTGCTGTCGTGGAAGCCGTGGCCGTTGGCGGCGACGCCGGCATCTCGGCCTTCGTCTTTGAGGCGCTGGCCAAGTCCGATCGTCCGGAACTGACCGCGGCCAAGATCGTCGTCTCCGGCGGTCGCGGCATGCAGAACGGCGACAACTTCAAGCACCTGTATGCCCTGGCCGACAAGCTCGGCGCCGCCGTCGGTGCTTCGCGCGCTGCGGTCGACGCCGGTTTCGTGCCCAACGACATGCAGGTTGGCCAGACCGGCAAGATCGTCGCGCCGCAGCTGTACATCGCCGTCGGCATCAGCGGTGCCATCCAGCACCTGGCCGGGATGAAAGACTCCAAGGTCATCGTGGCAATCAACAAGGACGAAGAGGCGCCGATTTTTCAGGTGGCGGATTACGGTCTAGTGGGTGACTTGTTCGAGGTCGTGCCGCAGTTGCAGCAAGTGATCTGAAGCCCTAAAGGAATGTGTTGCAATACCTATAGAATTGTGCTATGCGTGCATACTCAAGTGGCGTGCGGGTTTCAGGGCTAATGCATTTGAAACATAGAGTTGACGTGCGGGAAAGACAATTTTTTGACTTACACGTTATGCGGTAAGTCTGATGCTTGAGCGTTTGAGCTTAGGCATTCTGGTTGTTTTCGTTATTCTTTGTACCCGGTTTTGTACCCGGTTTTGACTTCTTGTAGCATGTAGTGCTGGTTGCTGGCTTAGGGTGGTTGTGCCGAGATTGAATCGGCCTCGAGCCCGTCATTGAGTGCTTTGCTTGTAGTCCTACTGGCTTGAAACGTTTAAGCGCTATGTTGTCTGTCTGGCTATCACGCTGAGTGTAGGTGTTGTTAGGTGACTCGCTCGCTAATAACGCTCTCTCGGAAAGAGATGTAAGCCATAGCGTCATTGAGGTCTTTTATTCTGACTTGGACAGCCTGAGAGATTTTCTCATCGCTTTCCGCTGGAGGAGTTTCGTCTGGGTGGGCCATCTTCCAGAGAGCAAGAAGCTTCAGGTATGACAAAAGAGAGTGCGCTCAGCAGCAAGTGGTCGCCCGCCTGAAGTACTTATGATCATGACTCCACTCATTACAAAAACAAGAGAAGAGCCATGGCCGGAAACATCAAAAAACAGGTCGATAGTATCGACTACAGCACCGTCGCGGTTCCGGAAGAACACCGCATGAGCAAAGGCTCACTGACGATGGCTTGGTGGGCCATCTGCAGTGCTATGTTTTGGCTGGTGGTGTCCGCCACCCTGGCAATGAGCTTTGGTACGATGAATGCCATAATCGGCTTACTCTTGTCGGTCGTAACTTATGCGGCCATCAACGGGGTCATTGCCCGCTACGCCATTAAGACCGGATTATCGGTCGCACTCTTCTCCCGGGTGCTATTCGGACGCGCCGGCGCAGCACTGGCCACCCTGATTTTCTTCGCCACGGCGATCTACTACAGCGTGTTTGAAGGCTCGGTGATCGCCATTGCTATCCAACACTACGTGTCCGACATCACGCTCAATCAAGCCTACCTAATAGTGGTGCTATACAGCGTGCCACTGGTGTTCGGTAGCGTGCAGACCTGGCTGGATAAGTTCAATGGCGTGCTGCTGCCGCTCTACCTGATTGGTCTGATTGCCGTAGTAGCGATGGCCGTCGGTGAATACGGCTACAGTTCTGCCTGGTTGGAAATGGGGCCTGAGAGCGGGCCAGTAAGTAATGGCTGGTGGGACTGTTTCACCTATTTCATGGGAGTGTGGATTCTCATGATGTACACCTGGGACTACGCACGCTTCGGTCGTAAGCAGGACGCCAGCTACCACGCTAAATTTAACTTCGGCCTACCATTCTATATCTTCACCTTTCTTATTAACGGTCTGGTCGGCATCTTTCTCGCCGCCACCATTCCCGCAGAGGGCGGCCTGTCTGAGGTCTCGGTGGTGCTGGCCATTGTCGAGCTGATGGGTATCTGGGGGTTGTTGTTCGTTTGGGTCAGCCAGACCCGTATCAATACCGCAAATTTCTTCATGGCCGCTAGCAACATGCATGCGTTCTTCGGCCGTTTTGGCTTGGCGGCTGTGCCTTATATGGCATGGGCCGTAGTAGTTGGCATCGTGGTCTACACAATGATGTTGCTCAATGTGTTCAGCTACATTCTGCAAGCCCTGGCATACCAGAGCATCTTTGTAGTGGCTTGGGTAGCGATCGCTTTGGCGCATATTTTCTCGCCGAAATATACCCAGCTGTTCGAGGGCAATATTGAATTCGCTCTCGAACGAGTCAACGCCTTCAACCCGTGCGGCTTGATCGCCTGGTTCTTTGCCGCTGGCCTGGGGATAGTGCTGCTGAATTTCGGCGGAGCAACGCTGGCGACCTTCTCAGCGCCGGTGACCTTTGTCTGCGCGTTCGCCAGCTACTGGCTGCTACTCAACAGCGCCAAACGCAGCTGGTTTGTCCGCACCAGCTGCAGCTGAAACCAATATCGGCGCCCACCGGGCCGATGTATTCGGCTCCGGCAACTTGCTGCAGCTACCAAACCCGATCCAAAACTAAGCCGCAACACCGCAGCGGCTTAGTGCTGCGTAGCTGAAAAAAAGACTAACAATGCTAAGAGCCAATTCATGAAAATGATCAACCTGCACCCACAAGCAACTCTCATATTACTTCCATTGTTGGCATCGCTCGCGCTACCCGCAGGTGCGGTGGCTATCAATGACAACTTGGACATTGGCGGCGCCGTGCGTGCGCGTATCGACTACGACCCCGACCGGGATATCGAGAAGCTGAGTTTCGATACTGCCTTTCTCACCGCTACCTACAACTCCGATAGTTGGATCGGCGCGGCTAAATACCGTTTCTATGGCGACGCTTACCCTTTCGACTATACCGACAAGATCGGTGACATCGCCTTCGCCGAATATGCATGGATCGGCTACAAGTTCGATGAGTCGCGTCAGATTCAGGTGGGACTAAACAAGATTCCGTTCGGCCTGCTGCCCTATGCCGGCAGCACTTTCTTCTTGACCTTGGGCAGCGTGATCGGCCTGGAAGACATTGCGAACCTTGGTGTTAAATACATCCAGCAGCAGGATGACTGGAACTTCCAACTCGCTTACTACCTAAGCCCGGCTGATCAGGGTCAAGGTACAAGCCGCGGCGGGCGGACCTATGCAACCAGTGTTGCTACGGCAGATGACTACGTCGTCGACGGCAGCGATAACCACGAGCGCGACATCTTAGTCGGGCGTCTGGCCCGCAACCTAAAGCTTGGGAGCTGGCAGTCGGAGATCGGCGCCTCGGCATTGACCTCGACGCTGCAGAACCAGGACAGTCGTGATAGCGGCCGCCGAAATGCCCTAGCAGTCCACTACTCGGGCAAGAATGGCCCCTGGGGCGTGCAACTGCAAGCCACTCGCCAGGACATGAGCCCGGAGAATCCCGGCAGAGACAAGCTGGTTAGCTTCGGCAGCTTCGACGGCACCTTTAACGTTGCCGCCAAGGGTAACCTCTATGTAGCCGACCTCAGCTATGACATTCCTGGCTCACTCGGGTGGCTCTCTGGTGTCAAGGTTTACGGTAACTACAGCCTGTTCGACAAGGATGAGTCCAGCTTCGAGGATTCCCAGCGCTTCATCCTTGGCACATCTTTCTCGCTGAAAGACCTATGGATCGCCGTCGAGTGGTTGCACGGCAAGCACGATCCCTACATCGGTGGCGGTAGCTACACCCAGAGCCTGGGCGCCGGCGGTAGCGAACGCTGGGAAAACCAGTTGTATACCAATATCGGTTACTACTTCTGAGGCAATAAGCGCCCCTAGCAACCACTCACGCTCCTATTTTCGCCAGCCATGTGCTGGCGTTTTTTTATGGTGCGCCAGGCATGGCGCGTAGCGCCGTGACTGGCGCTGTCGGGTTCACTGTGGTGGTGAGCCTGGCGACTTGGAGGTGAAAGTCCTCTACACACCCGGCAAGGGGAAGTGTTAGCTGAAGGCAAGGGTGTCGCGGGCGACTGCGAATCTGAAGGAAGCCCGAGACAAAATGCTGGCCTGACGAACAGGAAGCGGATGAGGCGGCGCAGCGGGGTGAGGTGGCCATAATCGCCAAAGCCCGATACTTGCACGGAACGCTGCGACGTAGATCCGACAGGCATAAGCAGGAAGGTCGCGCGAATTACCCTGGGAGATCTGTACGCTTGCCATTGTGCTACCGATTGTCGAGAGGCGACGGGATGGGCGTGCAGAAGTCAGCCGAGGCCGTAGTAAGTGGCGGTCAACCACGCCATCAAGGGCCGAACAGGTCATGCCGCCAGTAGGCGTCAGCGTCTCGTCGATAACCGAAATGCAGAAATTTCTCCAAGAGAAGACTGTCACCCCGAGTCCCGGCCAGAGGCCGAGGATGACGCCTGACAGCGCAGAGGTATCGGCGGCGTCGGTGACGTGGATGAACGCGGAGCCGGACACGCTGATGGAGCGGGTGCTTGCGCCGCTCAATCTCAAGCGTGCGTATCAGCGCGTGGTCAGCAACAAGGGGGCGCCGGGTGCCGATGGCATGACGGTCGCCGACTTGGCAGGCTACGTGAAACAGTATTGGCCCATCCTGAAGGTCAGGCTGCTGGCAGGTGAATACCATCCCCAGGCAGTGCGGGCGGTCGAAATTCCCAAACCGCAGGGCGGTATGCGGCAACTGGGCATTCCCAGTGTCGTGGATCGCCTGATCCAGCAAGCCCTGCTGCAACAGCTCACGCCGATCTTCGATCCGCTGTTCTCGGACTATAGCTACGGCTTCCGTCCGGGCAGAAGCGCTCACCAGGCTGTCGAGATGGCCCGCACCCATGTGGCGGCGGGTCATAGGTGTTGCGTGGAACTCGATCTGGAGAAGTTCTTTGATCGGGTCAACCACGACATCCTGATGTTCTGTGTTGAGCGCCATGTCGAAGACAAACAGGTGCTCAGACTCATCCGCCGTTACCTCGAAGCGGGCGTCATGTCGGGCGGGGTTGTCAGCCATCGGCAGGAGGGGGCGCCGCAAGGCGGCCCGCTTTCGCCGCTGCTGTCGAACATCCTGCTCGATGAACTCGACCGTGAGTTGGAGCGGCGAGGCCATCGCTTCGTGCGCTATGCCGATGACGCGAACATTTATGTCCGTAGTCCGCGTGCTGGCGAACGAGTGCTGGCCAGTGTCGAGCGGTTCCTGAATCACCGTCTGAAACTGAGACTGAATCGGGACAAGAGTCGCGTGGCTGGGTCGTGGAAATGCGACTACCTGGGGTATGGGATGAGTTGGCACTCGCAGCCTAGACTGCGAGTGGCAACCATGAGCCTGCGCCGTGTGCGCGACCGTCTCAGGGAACTGCTGCGAGGGGTGCGGGGCCACAAGATGGCGAATGTCATCGAGCGGGTAAACCCGGTGCTGCGAGGCTGGGCAGGCTACTTCAAGCTCAGCCAGAGCAAGCGTCCACTGGAAGAGCTGGATGGCTGGGTCAGGCACAAACTTCGCTGTGTCATCTGGCGGCAATGGAAGCAGCCCTCTACGAGGGCGCGCAACCTGATGCGCCTGGGATTGAGCGAGGAGCGTGCCTGCAAGTCGGCCTTCAATGGCCGAGGCCCGTGGTGGAACTCAGGAGCGCCGCATATGAATCAGGCGCTGCCGAAGAAGCTATGGGACAGACTTTGACTGGTCTCGATACTGGATACGATCAATCGGCTTAACCGCATGGCCTGAACCGCCGTGTACGGAACCGTACGCACGGTGGTGTGGGAGGACGGCGGCCGTGAGGCCGCCTCCTACCCGATCGCAGCGTTCCGGCCTCCCGGCATTAGATCTTGAGTAGATGCACCAGTAGAAACAGTTCACTTCAGGCCAAAAAACGGTGCGCTTGAAGACAAGCCAGCCGCTAGGCCCGCGCGTAGCTTAGCGATGTGGGCAAGACATCCGTCACGCCTCCCCAGACAAAAACAAGATTTGTGGTGACCCATGAACATAGTAGACCCGATCACCCTGGCAGTCGTGCGCGGTGCGCTCGAAACAGCCCAGCGAGAAATGACCCTGACGCTGGAAAAGACCAGTCGCTCGAGCGTGTTCAACCTCGCCCACGACTATTCCAACGCACTCTTCGATCACCTCCCGGAAATGATCCTGCAAGGCCAGGACCTTCCTATTCATCTCGGTTCGCTTATCCCAGCGATGAAATGCGTTGCTGGCTTCTTCGGTGATGAGATTGCCGAGGGCGATGTTATTTATCATAACGATCCAGCCTACATGGGCAGTCATATCCTCGACTGCTGCATGTACAAACCGGTGTTCTATAAGGGCGAGCTGGTGTTCTGGACGGTCTGCAAGGGCCACCTGACCGATATTGGCGGCCCGGTACCGGCCGGCTACAACCCGGACGCAAAAGAAATCTACGCAGAGGGCCTGCGCATCCCGCCTGTCAAGTTGTGGGCCCAGGGCCAGCGCCGGGAAGACGTAATCAACCTGCTGCTGACCAACATGCGCGCCCGCGCCTATCAAGAAGGCGATCTGAATGCCCAGTACGGTGCTTGCAGCGTGGGCGAGCGTCACCTGATCGAGTTGCTCGATCGCTATGGCGTCGACCAGGTCCGAGCGTGCATTACCGAGCTGAAAGATATGGCAGACCGTCATATGCGCGCATTGTTGCGTGATGTGCCAGACGGTTTCTACAGCGGCACTGCCATTCTCGAAGACTCCGGTCATGGTCTGGGAGAATTGTCGATCACTGCCCAGGTGGAAATTCGCGGCGACGAGGCGCACGTTCTGATAGAGAGCCCGCCGCAGGTGCCTTACTTCATCAACTCCTACGCGGGCAATTCGATCTCCGGGGTTTACCTCGGACTGATGATGTTCGCCCAGGTGCCACCGCCCTACAATGAAGGCCTCTATCGCTGCGTGAGTGTAGACCTTGGCCCGTCCGGTACTCTGTGCAACGCCCAGGAGCCGGCACCGCACGTCAACTGCACCACTACTCCGATGGAAACCCTCGCCGATGCCGTGCGTCTGGCCCTTGAACAGGCGGCTCCGGAGCGTGTGACCGCCTCCTGGGGGCATGCCAGCGGGATCAATATCGCTGGGCACGACCCACGCAACAACAACGATGAATATGTGACCATGGTGCTGGCCTCGGTCATCTCCGGCGCTGGCGCTAACAAGGCTATGGATGGTTGGCCTGCTTGCGGCCCGCTGTGCTGCTTCGGCGCGCTGACGTCCGGCGATATCGAACTGCTTGAGTACTCCTATCCGGTACTGATACACCGCTACAGCCTGATGACCGACAGTGGTGGCGCCGGTGAATTCCGCGGTGGCTCTGGTACTCGCCTGGAGCTCGAGCCGCTGAAGCACGCCATGACCGTGGTCGGTTTCGGTGAGGGCCGGCAGCTGCCTACCGCCGGTGCGGCAGGGGCGAAGAATGTTCTGCTCGAGCCCAAGCTCGGCCGCTTGATCCATAGACATGTCGACGGTGAGGAAGACCATTACATCCAGAACACTCTGCTGACCGCACAACCAGGTGAGCGCGTAATCAACGTCAACCCGGGCGGTGGTGGCTATGGCGACCCACTACGTCGTCCGCTGGCCACGGTTCTAGCCGATGTGCGCAACGGCTTGGTCTCGATTGACGGCGCGCGCCTTGAATACGGCGTAGTGATTGACGGCAACGGCCAACTCGATGAAGCCGCAACCCACGCACACCGAGCCGCGCACTGAGCACAGCCCCTTTGAGCAATGCAGAGAATTCGAAAATGAGCAAACAACAATATCGCCTGGGCATCGATGCCGGCGGCACCTTCACTGATTTCATCCTCGCCGACCATCAGGGCAACGTGCAGTTGTTCAAGGCGCCGTCCACCCCACATGACGGCACCCTGGCCATACGCAACGGTCTGGCGCAAATCGCCGATGCCCTCGGCCGTACACCAGCCGAGATCATTGCCGACTGCGATCTGTGCATCAACGGGACGACTGTGGCGCTCAACGCACTGATCGAAAAGACCGGGGTCAAGGTGGGCCTGCTGTGTACCGATGGCCATGAAGACAGCCTGGAAATTCGCCTTGGCCACAAAGAAGATGGCCATCGCTATGACGCCACTTATCCACCGGCGCATATGTTAGTGCCGCGCCACCTGCGCCGTCCAATCGGCGGGCGTATTATCAGTGACGGCAGCGAGTTCAGCCCGCTAGACGAGGCGGCGATTCATGCCGCCATCGACTACTTCCGCGAACAACAGGTGCAGGCGGTGGCGATCTCCTTCGTCTGGTCGGTGCGCAACCCTAGTCACGAGCAGCGCGCTATGGCTATGGTGCGTGCGGCTTTACCTGACGTATTTGTCTGCAGCGGCCACGAGGTGTTCCCGCAGATTCGCGAATACACACGCACCTCGACAACCGTGGTCAACGCCTACCTTAGCCCAGTGATGGGTCGTTATATCGAACGCATCGACGCGCTGTTCGAGGAGCTGGGCGCGCAGCAGCCTACCCGCTATTTCCAGTCCAACGGAGGTCTGGCTCCTGGCGTGGTAATGCGTGAGCGGGCGGTCAACGCGATCAACTCCGGTCCGGCATCTGCCCCGCAAGCCGGCTTGTGCGTGGCCCAGCCATTCGGTATCGACAACGTAATCACCGTCGATATGGGTGGTACCTCGTTCGACATCACTCTTAGCAAAGGCGGTCGCACCAACTTCAGCAAAGACAGCGACTTCCTCCGTTACCGTATCGGCGTGCCAATGATTCAGGTGGAATCCCTTGGCGCCGGCGGTGGCTCGATCGCCCACCTTGACGACTTCGGCATGCTCCAGGTCGGTCCACGCAGTGCCGGGGCTAACCCCGGGCCTGTGTGTTATGGAAAGGGTGGGGTCGAGCCGACTGTAACCGATGCTAACCTGGCGCTCGGTTATCTGGCTGATGGTGCACTGCTCGGTGGCAGCATCCGTCTAAATCGACAAGCCGCGATCGATGCGATCCGCAGTAAAATTGCCGAACCGCTGGGTATCAGTGTCGAGCGCGCGGCCGTCGGTATCATTACCCTGGTTAACCTGAGCATGGTTAGTGGTATCCGCCGCGTGTCCATTGAGCGTGGTTATGATCCCCGTGACTTCGCCCTGATCGGTGCCGGTGGTGCAGCGGGCATGCACGTGATGCGACTAGCTGAGGAAATCGGCAGCAAGGTTGTGCTGATTCCCAAGGTGGCTTCGGGGCTGTGCGCCTTCGGCCAGATTCTCTCTGACATCCGCTATGATCAGCTGACTACTTTGCCGATGCGTTTGGATGACGAGTTCGTCGATTTGGAGCAACTAAACCAGGCCCTGCAGCAGTTACGCGAGCGTGGTATGACGAACCTGCGAGACGATGGTTTCGGTGGTGACAATCGTATTGAATGCCAGTACAGCCTGGAGATTCGTTACCTCGGACAGATCCACGAGTGCAGCGTCGAACTGAGCTGCGACCGGCTCGACCGTAGCAGCCTGGCGGCCCTGCGCGAATCCTTCCACCAGCGGCACAAGGCGCTGTTTTCCTTCAGTGAGCCTAACAGCCCGGTCGAACTAGTTAATCTAGAGTGCTCGGTGATCGCGCGGTTACAGCGTCCACCAATGCCTGAACTTGCAACCCCGCTCAAGGCAACGGCCGCGATTCCGGCTGGTCATCGTCCGATGCTGTTCAATGCGCAAGACGATTGGCAGGACACGCCTGTGTACAACGGCGACCGCATAGAAGTAGGGCAGATTATTCAAGGTCCCTGTGTGATTGAGGAAGCGACCACAAACATCGTTGTTCCACCGGGCTGGCGGGTCAGTCTGGATCCCTCGGCCACATATGAACTGACTCCCGGTCATTGACCGTCAGGGATTTTTAACAAAGGATTGTGTAACAACGGCACCGACGGCATTCACCGTTGGTGCCGCCCTCATAATAACTACAAATTGAGGACCTTTCATGACAGATCAATTGTCTACGCGGTATTGGCCTGAGGGAGAAAGGCAATCGCGTTGGGCCGAAGCCATCGGCAATACATATTTTCCATTGTCGTTGGAGTTCAATTCCAGCGCCATTTTCCAAGGCAGCCTGAAAATTTGGAAAACGGGCAGTACGCCGTTGGCGTTATCGCGCCTGCGCTCCAGTCAGCTAGGCTATTCGCGCAGCGAGAGCCAGGTTAGCGAAGATACTGAACCCTGTTACCTTGTAACAGTGCCGCGCCTTACCGAAGTACACTTCGAGCAAGACGGTCGTGAGCTCCATTGTAAGCCAGGTGGGTTCATCTTCGAGCGAGGCGATGCGCCTTATCGTTTTCACTACTCCTGCGACAACGACCTTTGGGTATTCAAGCTGCCTGAGCGCGCGCTACATGGACAGATACGTGGAGCCGAGCGCTACACCCGTTTCTGTTTCGAGGCTCGGCGTGGATTGGGACGAATTTTTGTTGATCAACTGGCGATGTGTGCCGCGCGCTTCGACGAATGCGATGCGGATGCCCGTCATATGCTGCTGGAACAGGTGCTTTCGACGTTGTTAATGGCTCTGCGCCAAGATGAGCGCGTCCTTAATAGTGAGAGTTCGAGTCTAGCTGCCCTGCATTTGCAGCGTATCGAGCCCTACATCGACCGAAACTTGTGTTCAGCTGAACTAAACCCGCAGCATATTGCTCAGGCCTGCGGCTTATCGGTTCGCTATTTGCATAAATTATTTTTCAGTACGCCCTACAGTCTCGGTGAATGGATTCGCCTGAAACGATTGGAGGCTGTATATCAACGCCTACGTGATCCCCACTGCCACCTATCAATCGGTGAGCTGGCATATCGTTGGGGGTTCAGTGATCAGGCACAATTTTCCCGGCATTTTCGCCAGCACTTTAGTTGTACTGCCAGTGAAGCCCGAGCCGTTTCGTTAAAGCCGTAGCCGGTTACTTTATTGTCAATGTGCTCTGGGGGATTAGAAGTCACTCGGCGTAGCTCCCCATAAAGGCTCCACGCCTTTTCACCGTTGCGGGAGTACCAGTTATATATCGGCGTCTGATATTCCATACGGGCGCTAACTTGGGTAAGCCTTTGTCGTCTGCATTGGCAAACTCATGCGTAGCTGGTGTTGCTGATCAAGCCAAGCTTATTGTTTTAGGTTCACGCGAGCGGGCTGAGAGCGGCGCAGGCTTCACAAGCGTAAGACGGAACCATGCTAGGTGCAAAGCTATGGTGTTGGGTAGTAATTGCTTCAGGTCTGTCCTGCAAAAAACATGCTGAAATTCCGCAGGCACCCCCTCTAAGGGCGAGACACGGTAACTATCCCATGATTTCAGGGGCGGACTGGGATGCTCTCAGGTTGCTGTTGCGCATGATCCCTTCGATGATCGGTACTGGTGTCATCAGATGAGCCTGCATCATGGCGCTTGCTCGCGTTGCGTCACGGGCAAGGATAGCTTCTACCAGTTCGCTGTGCTCTTGACGTTTCAGGGACAAGGCCTCCTCGGATAGCACCGTGCGCCGCAGCCACAGCTGGCGATAGCGCTCGGCCTGATCGAACAGATAGGCGCGCGCCTGCAGCAGGTGTCTAGACCCACAGCCGGAGGCTATAGCTGTATGGAAGGCCTTGTGTCGGGCATCCCATATTTCCAGCATCTGCTCCTGGGTCTTGACCTCCATTACCTTGGCCAATGTATGCGAATAGGCCAACACCTGGGCCTCCCAGGCGTCATCGCCGCGTTCGATGGCGAGCTTAAGTACCAGCGCTTCGAGATTGGCCCGTGCGTCATAGATGTCCTGCATTTCGCTCAGCGACATAGGAGCGACGCGGTAGCCACGCTGACTGATAGCTACTACCAGATTTTCCGCAATCAGATGCGATAGCGCTTCACGCAGAGGGCCTACGCCTAGGTCGTAGCGCTCCTTAAGCGCAGTCATTCGCAGTTTTTCTCCGGGCTTGAACATGCCCTGAATTATGTCCCGCTTGAGCCACTCATAGCCGCTGACTGCTGAGTTTTGGCGGGGGGCGAGCGTATCCATAAACCATGCTCCTCAACGGGTTTTATCCATCATACGCAACTGCAGAAATATTTACTAAGTGGAGATGCAGTTGCCGAGTGTCGCTATTTTATAAAAGCGTAGACATTTTTATAAAATAGCTATATTTTTAGTCCGGCTGTTCTGGTAAATCTCGGGGCGGCGTACAGACAATTTTTTCGTCAGGACTCTGCCATGAATGCCTTTACCCAGCTCAAAGATCTTGTGATGCCGCTACCGACCGCCGTTAAGGGGTTTTCTCTTTCACCCTCCGCTCAGTCGCCCCGTTTGTTCGAGCTGACCTTCACTAAGGCGACGATAGAGGCTTTCTGTGTAGCAGTGGCCGAGTGGCCGGTGCAGGCGCTGGAATACAAGTCCTTCTTGCGATTTCGCTTCGCCAAAATTCTTGACGATCTCTGCGGTAACAGCCTGCGCCCGGTGCTACTCAACGCCCTAATGGATCGTGCCACCGGAGGGCTGTTAATCAAGCAGGAGGCCCTGAATGATGTGGCACAAGCTGATGATATGGTCAAATTCTCGACTGCTGTGGCCCACCTGCTGGGGCGGTCGAACTTTGATGCGATGAGCGGCCAGTTCTACGCACGCTTCGTGGTCGAGAACGTCGATAATTCGGACAGCTACCTGCGCCAACCTCACCGGGTAATGGAGTTGCACAACGATGGTACTTTCGTCGATCAGATCACCGACTACGTGCTGATGATGAAGATCGATGAGCAGAATATCGAAGGTGGCAACTCGCTGATCCTGCATCTGGACGACTGGGAGGATCGCCATGCTTTCTTCCATCATCCGCTAGCACGGCGCGTCATGCGCTGGACCGCGCCGCCGAGTAAAAGGGTCGATACGGACGTGTTCCATTCGATCTTTGATGTCGACGCCGAAGGGCGGCCGACTATTCGCTATATCGATCAATTTGTTCAGCCCAAAGACTTCGACGAGGGCAACTGGCTGACCGACCTGTCTATCTCCCTGGAGGGCAGTAAACAGAAGCTTTCCGTGCCGGTGCCAGTTGGCTGCTTCCTGCTGATTAATAACCTGTATTGGCTGCATGGCCGCGATCGTTTCACCCCTCACCCTGGGCTGCGCCGTGAACTGATGCGCCAGCGCGGTTACTTCAGTTACCCCAAACTCGGCCATCAGCAAGGCCAATAATTGCCATTAATTGAACAGGGGCTGCGCGGTTTAGCCCTTGTCGTTTGTCCACGGGGCAAAACAGATCGAGTAGAGGTGATAGCGGTGTACGATTTTGTGATCATCGGGGGCGGCATTATCGGCATGTCGACTGCCATGCAATTAATCAAGGCCTACCCAGAGTCGAAAATCTTGTTGCTCGAGAAAGAGTCCGGGCCAGCTAAGCATCAGACGGGGCACAATAGCGGGGTCATCCACGCCGGCGTCTACTACACGCCGGGTAGCTTGAAGGCGAAGTTCTGCCTGGAAGGCAACCGTGCTACCAAATCGTTCTGTAACGAGCACGGCATTATCTACGATGAGTGCGGTAAGTTGCTGGTCGCCACCAATGAGGTGGAAATGCAGCGCATGCGCGCGCTTTGGGAGCGCACTGCAGCCAATGGTCTGGAGCGCGAGTGGCTGTCTGCGGAGCAACTGAAGGAACGCGAACCGAACATCACCGGAATCGGCGGGATCTTCGTGCCCTCCAGTGGTATCGTTAACTATGCCGAGGTCACCGCTGCCATGGCTCGCGAGTTCCAGAGGCACGGTGGCGAGATTCGCTACGACAGCGAAGTCATCGGCCTGGAAGAGCGCGCCACGGAGATGCGGGTTAAAACCCAGCATGAAGAAGTCATTGCACGCTTTTTGGTGACCTGCTCGGGTCTGATGGCCGACCGCATTGTATGTCTACTGGGCTTAGATCCTGGCTTTAGCATTTGCCCGTTCCGTGGCGAATACTATTTGCTGCCTGAGCAGCACAACCGGATCGTCAATCACCTGATCTACCCGATTCCCGATCCCTCCATGCCGTTCCTCGGCGTGCACCTGACGCGAATGATCGACGGCAGTGTGACAGTCGGTCCCAATGCTGTGCTGGCACTCAAGCGTGAGGGCTATCGCAAGCGTGACATATCTTTGTCCGACACGTTCGCAATGCTCACCAATCCGGGCATTCTTAAAGTGCTCAAGGACAATCTGCGGCCCGGCCTGATCGAGATGAAAAACTCGCTGTTCAAGCGTGGTTATCTACAGCAAGTACGCAAGTACTGCCCCAGCTTAACGCTGCAGGATCTCAAGCCTTACCCGGCCGGCGTCCGCGCCCAAGCGGTTTCAGCGGACGGCAAGTTGATCGAGGACTTCCTGTTCCGCAATACCCGCCGTAGCGTCAACGTCTGCAATGCACCATCGCCGGCGGCTACCTCTGCAATTCCCATAGGCGCCTACATCATCAAGCAGATTGATGCACAGCTGCAGGGGCTACCCAGGTTTGTAAAAAACCAACATCCCGCATGAGGCAGTGCGGGGCGAATTCGGCAGTGCACTGGAACGAACAAGACTGTGCGCAAGACGACAAGCCCCGCACCGGCTCAGTCTAATAGGCTATCGGCTAGTGCACTTAACGTCCCCGAGCCAAGTCATCGTTACTGAACTCGTTACCGAATTGAAGTGTGTGATTGTGATCAAAAGCCGGATGCCTACTTATAAGGCTACTCCCAGAAACCATGCTTGTTAGTCATATTGAGAGCGCCCCATGAACCAGTCAGTATCCTCGCTGCCAGAAAAAGACATTCAGTATCAACTGCACCCCTACACCAATGCTCGCCTTCATCAGGAGCTTGGCCCGCTGATCATCGAGCGCGGGGAGGGTATCTATGTTTATGACGATCAGGGCAAGGGTTATATCGAGGCGATGGCTGGGTTGTGGAGCGCCGCGCTTGGCTTTAGCAATCAACGTCTGATCAAGGCAGCTGAGCAGCAATTCAACACCCTGCCGTTTTATCACCTGTTCAGTCACAAATCGCATCGCCCGAGTATCGAGTTAGCCGAAAAGCTGATCGAGATGGCGCCGGTGCCTATGAGTAAGGTGTTCTTCACCAACTCCGGTTCCGAGGCTAACGATACTGTAGTGAAGATGGTCTGGTACCTCAATAACGCTCTAGGCAAACCAGCCAAGAAGAAGTTCATCAGTCGGGTCAACGGCTACCACGGCATCACCGTCGCCAGCGCAAGCTTGACTGGCCTTCCAGGCAACCAGCGCGGTTTCGACCTGCCGCTTCCAGGCTTCCTGCATGTCGGCTGCCCGCACCATTATCGTTTCGCCCTTGCCGGTGAAAGTGAAGAGCATTTCGCTGACCGCCTTGCCGTCGAGCTCGAGCAGAAGATTCTCGCCGAAGGCCCGGAGACTATCGCAGCGTTCATTGGCGAGCCATTGATGGGCGCTGGCGGTGTCATAGTGCCGCCTCGTACCTACTGGGAGAAGATCCAGAAAGTTTGCCGTAAGTACGACATCCTGGTTATCGCCGATGAGGTAATCTGTGGATTTGGGCGTACCGGGCAGATGTTTGGCAGCCAGACCTTTGGTATCCAGCCGGACATCATGGTGTTATCCAAGCAACTGTCATCTTCTTATCAGCCGATAGCGGCGATTCTGATCAATGCCCCAGTATTTGAGGGCATCGCTGATCAGAGCCAAGCGCTTGGCGCGCTTGGGCATGGGTTCACCGGCAGCGGTCATCCGGTAGCTACTGCCGTGGCCTTGGAGAACCTGAAGATTATTGAAGAGGAGAGCCTGGTCGAGCATGCGGCGCAAATGGGCCAGTTGTTGCGCAGCGGCCTACAGCATTTCATCGATCATCCCTTGGTGGGCGAAATTCGCGGTTGTGGACTGATCGCTGCGGTAGAACTAGTTGGCGATCGCGTGAGCAAGGCGCCGTATCAGGCGCTAGGCACCCTCGGACGCTACATGGCCGGCAGAGCCCAGGAACACGGCATGATTACTCGCGCCATGGGTGATGCCGTGGCCTTCTGCCCGCCGTTAATCGTCAACGAACAGGAAGTCGGAATGATTGTAGAGCGCTTTGCCAGGGCGCTGGACGACACCACTCAGTGGGTTGGTTAGATCAATCCGGGGGAGGAGAGAATTGCTTTTATGTGGCTCTCCTCGGCTTAAATTCATAGCTTGGAAAATAGCTGAGCAGCACTGAATGCAGTCTGCGAAGGAGCACGCCATGCAACTCAAAGATACCCAATTGTTCCGCCAACAGGCTTATATCGACGGAACCTGGTTGGACGCGGACAGCGGCCAGACCATTCAGGTCACCAATCCGGCCACCAACGAAGTTATGGGTAGTGTGCCGAAGATGGGGGCAGCGGAAACCCGTCGAGCCATCGAAGCAGCAGATCATGCCCTGCCAGCCTGGCGTGCACTGACAGCTAAAGACCGCGCCAACAAACTGCGCCGCTGGTTTGAACTGATGATTGAAAACCAGGACGACCTGGGTCGTCTCATGACCATGGAGCAAGGTAAGCCACTTGCCGAAGCCAAGGGCGAAATTGCTTTCGCGGCGTCCTTCCTTGAGTGGTTCGCCGAAGAAGCCAAGCGCGTGTATGGCGACGTAATTCCCGGCCACCAACCGGACAAACGCCTGATCGTGATCAAACAGCCCATCGGCGTAACGGCAGCGATTACACCCTGGAACTTCCCGGCAGCCATGATCACCCGTAAAGCCGGCCCGGCCCTGGCCGCCGGTTGTACCATGGTGCTCAAGCCAGCGTCGCAAACGCCTTATTCGGCGCTGGCGTTGGCAGTGCTGGCCGAGCGTGCCGGGATCCCCAAAGGCGTGTTCAGTGTAATCACTGGCAGTGCTGGCGAAGTCGGCAGCGAACTGACTAGCAACCCGATCGTGCGCAAGTTGAGCTTTACTGGCTCCACCGAAATTGGTCGCCAGCTAATGGCCGAATGTGCCAAGGACATTAAAAAGGTGTCGCTAGAACTGGGCGGAAACGCGCCGTTCATCGTATTCGATGATGCCGACCTTGATAAGGCAGTGGAAGGCGCACTGATCTCCAAATACCGCAACAATGGCCAGACCTGCGTGTGCGCCAACCGCCTGTATATCCAAGACGGCGTATACGATGCCTTCGCCGAGAAGCTGAAAATCGCGGTAGCTAAGTTGCAGATTGGTAACGGTTTGGACGAAGGTATCACCACCGGCCCTCTGATCGATGCCAAGGCGGTGGCCAAGGTCCAGGAGCACATTGCCGACGCCATTAGCAAGGGTGCCAAGCTACTCGCTGGTGGTAAGCCGCACGCCCTCGGTGGCACTTTCTTCGAGCCGAGCATCCTCATTGACGTACCGAATAACGCCGCCGTAGCCAAGGAAGAAACCTTCGGTCCGCTGGCGCCGCTGTTCCGTTTTAAGGACGAGGCCGACGTGATCGCGATGTCCAATGACACCGAGTTCGGCCTGGCCTCGTACTTCTATGCCCGCGATATGGGGCGCGTGTTCCGTGTGGCCGAAGCCCTAGAATACGGTATGGTCGGCGTCAATACTGGGCTGATCTCCAATGAAGTTGCGCCTTTCGGTGGTATCAAGGCATCCGGCCTGGGTCGCGAAGGATCCAAGTACGGCATTGAGGATTACCTGGAGATCAAGTACCTCTGCCTGGGTGGTATCTAAGAGCCCGGCGAATAGGCACGTGATTCTCGCTCAGGCCCCACTTGGCGAGCATCATTAATCTTGGCCCGGTCTATAAAACCCGGGCATGCTACATCGGTTGTGGCGCAGACAAAGATTGACGCGGGCTATTTCTACGTCACCGTCTACTTCTCACGGCTGTTGCCGCGCAACCAGAGTCTGGAGGCCTGTATCCGCGTCGACAGCGCCCCCTGTTCGAGCTAGGTGCCTAACATTTCTAACGATTGAGCGTTGCGCGGAGTCCTACACCTAGGCTCTGCGCCTTTTTAATCCCGCCGCGCTAGATTAGGCGAAGTAATGCTGCCTTCACAGCCAGTCCTGCTGGTATGGATAAAGGTGATATCCATCACCTATGCCATGTTAGGGGCGACGGTGAACTCTCTCTAAGATGGTTTGGTGCGATGATTTAAGGCGCCCCAGCGACCGTTGATTGCATCCAATGTGCTCATTAGCTTTTCTGTTCGAGCTGGCTGTTCCTGTGCGAATAGATCCTGTGTGTACTCATCACGCTTACACAGGTCTAGCAGCAACACTTGGGCTTTGGCATAGCTGAAACCCTCTCGTTACAGCCTTTTGATTCCCTCCTGTGCCGCTGCAATGATCAAACGCGTGTCATCGGTCGGGTAGGGCAGTTGGCAAAGCAGGCCGTTGGCGTACTTACCATCATTGAATTCGCTCGGTCGCAATCAGGCGAGCATTCGGGGCTTGGATCACGATCCCTCCAGTCGTAATAGCCACTGGCAGAAATCTTCAAGCAGAGGCACATAAGGTCGTAAGAACTGCGTAGCTGGTGACCCCGTCTTCCGTGCCATGAAAGTTGACCTGACCAACCGCTATCCGTCAGTCGGTGAGGCGAAGCAACTTCCTTTATGGCATGGTGCCACAGTCCCTTATTACGGAACGTGTAGTACCCGCATTGATTTCGTAGGGCGAGCAGCAGTGCCGCGTGATGAAGTGAAAGGCTTGGTCGCTTGCCCGACCTTCTACACGTAGGATCGCTATGGCATGTCCATGTCCTGTCAGCAACAGCAACAGCAACAGCAACAGCAATTGCTTATGGCTTGGGATCGACAGTATCCTTCCACCTGCAGCAACTGACCCACATCATGATTCTCGCCCTGGTCGCTCTCAGCCTCGACCTGTTGGTGGGCGTGACCGGCATGGTCAGCCTGGCCCAGGCGGCCTTCTTCGGCATCGCCGGCTACAGCCTGGTGTTGTTCGCCCCGGAGTTCGAGGCGGTGAACTTCTGGCTGGCGCTGCTGCTGTGCCTGGGCGTCAGCGCCGCAGCTGCGCTGCTGATGGGCCTGCTGATCATCCGCACCTCGGGCATCTTCTTCATCATGGCGACCATCGCCTTCTCGCAGATGCTCTATTACCTGTTCCACGACTCGGCCTTCGCCGGCGGCTCGGACGGCATCTACCTGTTCCTCAAGCCCGAGGTGGCCATCGCCGGGGTGCATCTGCTCGACCTGGAGAACCCGCGCAGCCTGTTCTACCTGGTGCTCGGCTCCCTGGTGCTGGTCTATCTGCTGCTGCGCACCTTCCTGCGCGCGCCGTTCGGCCGGGTGCTGCTGGGCATCAAGCACAACGAGGAACGGGTCCGTTCCATGGGCTACAACCCGCTGTTCTACAAGCTGGCGGCCTTCGTCATTGCCGGCACCATCGCCGGCTACGCCGGCATGCTCTCGGCCACCCAATACGGTTTCGTCAGCCCCGACCAGGTCGGCTGGCAGCTCTCGGCCCACGCCCTGGTGATGGTCATCCTCGGTGGCATGGGCAGCCTGTTCGGCGCCATCTTCGGCGCCTTCGCCTTCGAGGGCCTGCACCATCTGTTCGCCGGCCTGACCCCGCACTGGGAGCTGCCCATGGGGCTGGTGGTCATCGCCATGGTTCTGTTGCTGCCGCGCGGTCTCGCCGGGTTGCTGCTGCAGCTCTGCGACCGGCGCACAGCCACGGCCTGCGACGCAAGTACGGTATCCACCCCCGACGCGATGAAGAAGGAGGCCGGCGTATGACCGCCCATGTTCTAGAAACCCGCGGACTGAGCAAGGCCTTCGGCGGCCTGCGTGCGGTCAACGACATTTCCCTGAGCGTGGCGCCCTGCGAGGTACACGCGATCATCGGCCCCAACGGCGCCGGCAAGAGCACCATGGTCAATCTGCTGTCCGGCCATCTTCAGCCCAGCGCCGGGCAGATCCTCTTTCACGGCCGCGACATCACCGGCTTGGCGCCCAACCGGGTGTCGCACCTGGGCATCGGCCGCAGCTTCCAGCGCACCAACATCTTTCCCAGCTTCACCTGCCTGGAAAACTGCTGGCTGGCGGCGCAGTCGCGGCTGAAGAACTCCTTTCGTTTCTTCCGCCGCTGCGAGGCCTATGTCGAGGTACGCGAGCGCGCCGAACGGGCGCTGGAGCTTTGCGGCCTGGCCGCCCACCGCGACACCCTGGCCGATGCCCTGAGTTATGGCGAGCAACGCCAACTGGAGATCGGCATGGTACTGGCCACCGAGCCGAGCTTCCTGCTGCTCGACGAACCCATGGCCGGCATGGGCAAGGACGAATCGGCGCGGGTGGTCGAACTGCTCGCCAGACTGTCGCAGCAGTACGCCATGGTCCTGGTCGAGCACGACATGGATGCGGTGTTCAGCATCGCCCACCGTCTCACCGTGATGGTCAACGGCGAGCTGCTGGCCAGTGGCCCGCTGGACCAGGTGCGCAACGATCCGGCGGTACAGCAGGCCTATCTGGGCGACGGCGAGGAGCAATTCTGATGAGCGCACAAGCCCTGGTGCAGGCCACCGGCCTGCACACCTATTACGGCAACAGTCATGTGCTGCATGGCGTCGACCTGCAGATCCAGCCGGGCGAGACCCTGGCGCTGATGGGCCGCAACGGCATGGGCAAGAGCACCACCATTCGCTCGTTGCTCGGCCTGACGCCGGCGCGCCGCGGCGAGGTGCTGATCCGCGGCGAGCGCTGCAGCGGCCGCGCCACCCACCAGATCATCCGCCGCGGTATCGGCTATGTGCCAGAGGGCCGCGGCATGTTCCCCAACCTGAGCGTGCGCGAGAGCCTGATCATGGCCGCCCGCCCGGGCCTGGACGGGCGCCGCGACTGGAACCTGGAGCGGGTGCTGGCGACCTTCCCGCGCCTGGCCGAGCGCTTCTCCCACCTGAGCGGCAACCTTTCCGGCGGCGAGCAGCAGATGGTCGCCATCGGCCGCGCGTTGCTGACCAACCCCGAACTGATGATCCTCGACGAGGCCACCGAGGGCCTGGCGCCCTTGATCCGCAAGGAGATCTGGGACGTGATCCGCCTGATCAAGGCCAGCGGTATCGCCACTCTGGTGGTGGACAAGAACGTCAACGTGCTGCTCGACCTGACCGACCGCAGCATGATCATGGTCAAGGGACGGGTGGTGTTCGACGGGCCCAGCGTCGAGCTGAAGTGCCAGCCGCAGATCCTCCAGGAACATATTGGCCTGTGACGCCGGGGAGACTGACGATGAACGAGAAGACCGACGCCCCTGCCCGAAACTGGCAGAAGCCGCTGGCGGCGTTGCTGCAAGCGACGGCGGCGCTGGCCGCAGCCGGCCTGCTGCTGTTGGACAGCGGCCTGCACGGCCCACTGGCGGCCCTGGCGCTGGCCGGCGTCGCCCTGGCCGGCCTGCTCTACCACAGGTTGCCGCCGATCCTGGTCGAGTTGCCGCCACCAGCGCCAGCGCCAGCGCCGCCACCGGCGCCTGAGCCTGAACCGCCGGTGCTGCTGGCGGCGCCTGCTCCCGAGCCGCCTTCCGACCCTGGCCTGCCGCTACGCGCACCCCTGGCGAAGTTGCTCGAGAGCATCCTGCGCACCGAGCAGGACATGCTCTTCGCCACTGAACTGGCGCGCGCGGGCGGAGAAAAGGTGCAGTTCAGCGCCGCCAGCATCCAGGCCTGCGAGGCGGCGATCCGCGAGCTGGCCGGCTACATGGGCACCATCGATCAGGTATTCGACGAACTGTCGCAACAGTCGATGCGCATCGGCGCCATCGTCGGCAGCATCCAGGACATCGCCAAGCAGACCAACCTGCTGGCGCTCAACGCGGCCATCGAGGCGGCCCGCGCCGGTGAGCATGGCCGCGGCTTCGCCGTAGTCGCCGACGAAGTGCGTCACCTGGCCCAGCGCGCCAACGAGTCCAGCGGCGAGATCCAGCAGATCGCCGGCAGCCTGCAGAAGTCGGCGCAGGAGGCGCGGACGGGAGTCGAACACATCGGCCAGTCCACCAGCACCGGCCTGGAGAAGTCCGCCGCGGCCCTGGGCGCCATGGCAGAGATGCGTGCCGGCGCCGCGGTGCGGCTGGAGACGGTCGAGCGCATCGTTCGGCGCCTGAATGAGCAGCGCACCTTGACCCAGGACATGGTCGAGCTGCTGGGTTAGCGGGCTATCGCTGAAGTGGGCACCTTGCGACCCCATCGTTGTGACGCAGTCTTCGTCAGCCGATTCGACTGGCTGTGGAATCACGATCTGCAGCAAGACCTGAACTTGGCCTACAGCCGTTTAGGCTGGAAAGCGGCCCTGGCCGCATGACTCCGCCATTGCCGTGGACGTGATGCCTTCTCGCCTGGAGTTGGCTCGCAGGGTGGGCACAACGCCCATCTTCAATAGCCGGGTAGCAGATCCGGCTACGCGTAGTCGCGCAATCACTGACGCAGCTGCGCAGCGCAGTCCCATTCTGCGTATGCCCGGAGCTGCCGACTGAATGCGGTCGCGTCACACAATTTTCCTACTGTCTAAAAGGTCTAGAAATGAGTGCACAACTGGTAATCGACAATATCAAGCTGGACGCTACCGGAGGCAAGACGATCCAACGGCTTGACCCTGTGTCCGCCAAACTGGTCAGCACTGCGGCTGCCTGCACCCTGGAAGACGCAAAACGGCTCGCGGCCTCATCCGAGCGAGCATTCCGCAAATGGTCCAAGACCGGACCGACCGAGCGGCGTCGTCTCCTGCTCGCAGCAGCGGATGTCCTCGAGGCCAAGATGTCGGAATTCTGCCGGATCATGGCTGAGGAAATTGGCGCATCGCAGCTCTGGGCGCAGTTCAACGTAGGTGCATCGGCGAATCTGCTGCGCGAGGCTGCAGCGCTCACTACTCAAATCAAGGGTGAGACGATTCCAACCGATAAGCTTGGCGCTTTCTCGTTGACGCTTCGCCAGCCGGTGGGCACCGTGCTGAGCATTGTGCCGTGGAATGGGCCGGTGATCCTGGGGGCTCGCGCTATCGCGTATCCGCTGGCGTGCGGCAATACCGTGATCTTCAAAGGCTCGGAAAACAGTCCTCGCACTCATGCCCTTGTGGCCGATGCCTTCATTGAGGCAGGCCTGCCGGCGGGTGTGCTCAATTTCCTGATTACCGCGCCCGAAGACGCATCGGCTGTCACCGAAGCGTTGGTGGCCCACGATACCGTGCGCCGGGTCAACTTCACGGGCTCCACCAAGGTCGGCCGCATGATCGCCGAAACCTGTGCGTCCCATCTCAAGCGCTGTTTGTTGGAGTTGGGTGGCAAGGCTCCTTTCGTAGTGCTGGAGGATGCCGATATCGACGGCGCAGTGAATGCCGCAGTATTCGGCTCGTTCCTGTATCAAGGGCAAATCTGCATGTCGACCGAGCGTTTCGTGGTCGATCAGCGTGTTGCCGACGAATTCGTGAGTAAGTTTTCCGAGCGAATCGGCAAACTGGAGCTTGGCGACCCCACCGCATCTCCGACCTGCGTAGTCGGACCGGTCATCGCCCAGGGCTCGGTAAAGCGGATCAACCATCTGATCGAAGATGCGCTCGGCAAAGGGGCTGTCATCGCCGCGGGCGGTATCGCCGACAGTGCCTTGATGCAGCCCACGCTAGTCGACCGCGTGACCAAGGACATGGAAATCTACGACGAGGAAACCTTTGGTCCTATTACCACGATCGTTCGTGTCGACGGGGCAGAGGAGGCGTTGGAAGTGGCCAATGACACGGCTTATGGCCTCTCATCTGCAATTTTCAGCGCCAATGTCTCCAAAGCGCTTGAGCTGGCAAGTCGGTTGGATGCAGGTTGTGTCCACATCAACGGCGCCACCGTACAAAACGAAGCGCAGGCCCCCTATGGTGGTATGAAGCAGAGTGGATACGGCCGTTTCGATGGAAGCGCTGTGATTGACGAGTTCACAGAAATCAAGTGGGTCACTGTTGAGCCATCTGATCAGCCTTATCCCTTCTGATGTTTCGGGGCCGGCGGAGCAAGTGGATTCGCCGGTTCACGCGCGTTCGCATCATTTCTCCCAGATGATCGTAAAACGCTCGGATCCACGGCCAAGCGCGTCTTGCCGCGAAAGTGTTGCACGCGTGATAACAAATTGTAGCGGTGCGCGGTCGCCGGCTTTGTGTACGAGCAGGAAAAACGCGCGCTGATCTGACAATCGCCGTGGCCGCAGCTGTTGGCTTCAATGGCTGCTGTGGCGAGTAGTGACAAAGCGGTTGAGCAAGCGGTGCACCATGAACACGACGAACAGGGTCAACAGCACCGAGACACACACCGAACTCAGCCGGTAGAGGGTCGCAAATATGATGTCGTGGCTGGGCGTAAGCGACTGGCCGAACAGGATGGCCAGGGTGGTCAAAGCGCCGAAGCCGACGCCGGGCACCCCCTTTTCCAGCATGTGCCAGCGCGCGCAGACCATGGCGGCGATCCATAGCAGCAGGGCGACCAGCGGCAGTAGGTCGTGGTGATCATAGAGCAGCAGCATGATCAGCAGGGCAATCACGCAGCCGAGCAGGGTGCCATGCGCACGGGTACGGCCGGCGAAGCGTGAGCCGTTCCAGTGCATGGGAAACAACAGCAGGATGCTGGCGACCTGAGCCGACAGCGAGTCCTGCAGATCCAGGCACTGGAATACGCTGAACGACAGCGTCGCCACCGTTGCCCCGAGCAGTGCCTCGTGGCGCCGACTGGCGCGGTCTTTGGGCGGCGGCGTGCGTGCGGGGCGCGGCTCGCAGTCGGGAAACAGGTAGAACATCAGCACGGCGATCGCTGCGGCCAGCACGATGGCCAGGCCATTGCTCCCAAGCATGGCGATGACGTCGGTGTGCGGGTAGCTGGCGAAGTTCAGCTGGATCGACAGAAATACTGCGCCGAGGGCGCCGAACAGGAAGTTCGGGCCGCTGGCCATCAGCGCGAAACGGTAGAGAAACAGCAAGAACACCAGCGGAATCATCAGCAGCGGTCGGCCGCCGAACAGACCGTAGAGCAACGCGACCTCCAGGCTGACGACCAGTCCCTGGGTGAAGAACTGGCGCATCAGGTGGGCAGTCAGGCGCGGCACCAGGCCGAGCAGTAGCATCGGATAGACGCAGAAGAAGGCACCGTACTGCAGGTCGAACAGCTTGCACAGGACAAAGGCCAGACTGCCGCCAGTGGCGATGCGCAGACACTGGCGCAGGTCGTTCTTGCCCAGTGACAAACGGGGCGCTGTGGCCCTTTCGGCAAGTGTGTGTGCCGCCGCGGAGGGTTCAGTAGACATAGTGCAACCAACTGATCAGGCGGATCTGCAGCGTAGCGGCGAGGTTCACCAGCGGGTTGTCGAAGGGCTTCAGCTGAACCGTGGCCTTAGCCCCGGTGGGCAGCAGGAACGGCAGCTCTTCATCGAGTGCCAGGTGCACGCGTTGTCGTTGCGCGTCGCGAACCCAGCGCTCGGATTGCGCGGGCGTTGCCAGCTCGCCGTTGGCATCGATCTGGCCTTCCCGGACTCCGGCGTCGAAATGACTGACCCGGGCGCTGAACAGCTCGCCTGGACGGGCGTCGAATACGACCACGGCTGGGGTGTCGACGCCGATGTAGCGCAGGGACTTCTCGCGGAAGTCGGCGATGATGTCCAGGCGGTCCTCGACCAGAGCGGCCACCGGCGTTCCTGCCGCGACGAAGGTGCCGGGGGTGAGCTGCAGGTTGCTGAGCACGCCGCCACGTTCGGCGCGAACCTCGCTGTAGTCCCGCTGCAGGTGCGCCCGGAGCAGTGCATTGCGGGCTTGGCGTAGCCGTAGATTGGCACCGTCGGCGCCGCCGCGACGGGCCTGCAGTTCACGGACTCTGGCCTGCGCCGTACGCAGTTGGGCCTGGGCCATCAGATGCTGCGCTTCGGCCGCATCGTAGGCCTGGCGCGAGACATGCTGGCGTTCGAGCAGGCGCGACAGGCGTAGGGCCTGAGCGCCCGACTCGTTCGACTTGGCTTGGGCCGCGCTGACCTCGGCACGGGCGGCGGCCAGCAGGGCATCGAGTTCAGTGTTGTCCTGGTGTGCCTGTTCGAGCGCCAACTCGGCCCGCTGCACCTCCAGCTCGAATGGCTGCGGATCGAGGCGAAACAGTAACTGGCCAGGTTGTACGTACTGGTTATTGCTCACCGCCAGCTCACTGACCTGGCCTGCGACCCGCGGCGCGACCTTCAGTACCGGTCGGGTCAACTGCGCCTGTGGTGTCAACGGCATGCTCAGGTCGGCGGTTAGGAAGTAGATGAAGCAACAGGCTAGGGCCGAGATAGCGATTTGAACCCAGCGGGCAAATCGTTGATCGGGAGTCATGAATACCTCGGTTAAGCAAAGCGTCGGGGGACGGGCGCACGCTGGAAAGTCCGGGCCGGCCCGCGAAGGCGGCAGTATATTTCCCATGCTTTCATGCAAAAATAGCCGTCTTATGCAAAGAACACTTACTAAATAGGTAACAGTCAGATGGATGTTTTTCAGGCAATGCGGGTGTTTACTCGCGTGGTGGACGCGGGCACCTTCACGGCTGCTGCACAGACGCTGGGCTTGTCCACCGCGCAGGTGTCGCGGCAGGTGTCCGAACTCGAAAGTCATCTGCAGGCACGCCTACTGCAACGTACCACCCGCCGGCTGGGGCTGACCGAGGTAGGCAGCCGTTACCTGGAGCGCTGTCGGCATATTCTCAGCGAGCTGGAAGACGCTGGCGCCGAGGCCGGTGGTGCCTACCTGATGCCCAGGGGGCGCCTGCGGGTGCACGCGATCACCGGTTTGGGCACCCATCTACTTGCACCCTTGGCCGCCCGCTATAGCGAGCTCTACCCGGAAGTGAACCTTGAGCTGACGCTCTCCCAGCGCCACCCTGACCTGCTCGAGGAGGGGCAGGATGTGGTCATTACTCTGGCCCGGGAGTTGCCCGACTCCGAACTGGTCGCTCAACTGCTCGGCACTACCTACAGCGTGGTCTGTGCGGCGCCGAGCTACCTGGGGCAGCACGGTATTCCGATGACTCTCGACGAGCTGAGCCAGCATCGCTGCCTGCGCCTGCTCGACCCGGTTTTTGGCGACAGCTGGACCTTTACCGACAACGGCGTCGAGCGGGCGATCCGTCTGGGAGAAACATTTCAGGTCAACGTCGCCGAGGCGATGGCCCAGGCGGCAGGAGAGGGTATGGGTATTTGCGTACTGCCGGACCTGATAGCGGCCAAGGCCTTCGCACAGGGCCGACTGGTACGCCTGCTGGCCGAACATCGCCTGCACGAGCGGGGTATCTATGCGCTGTACCCGTCGCGGCGCTTTCTCGATGCCAAGGTGAGAACCTGGGTGGAGTTCCTCAAGGAGCAATTACCCCTGGTATTCCGCGGTAATCGAACCCTGGTGGAAAACCCCACCTATTGGGCGTGACCCTGGGAGCAAACCGGTGTGGCCAGGGTTGATGCCCTGTCGCTTAGCGCTCTTCGATTATTACGCTAAAGGCAAAACTACCTTGCCTGGAGTTCGCTGTTTCTTGCCGGAACCACTCCTTAAGCTGATGCTCATCGAGTCATTACGAGGTGCAGCATGAAAGCAAGATACTGGATGATCGGCGTGACACTTGTCGCTCAGTGGGCAGTCGCCGACGATGCGCAGCCATACCATTATGGCCAGGCCATGGATGTCGCCAGGGTCATTTCGATCGAGATGCCTCAGGGCTGTGAGGTGGGCGAGGCGACCATGGTCTATGAGGATTCACACGGCGAGATCCATACCCTGGTGTATCTGCGCCAGGGCGAGAGCTGCGTGTATTGAGTCCGTCGCAGGA
Organism: Pseudomonas sp. MPB23; assembly: GCF_046605395.1. Taxonomy (NCBI): domain Bacteria; kingdom Pseudomonadati; phylum Pseudomonadota; class Gammaproteobacteria; order Pseudomonadales; family Pseudomonadaceae; genus Pseudomonas; species Pseudomonas sp. MPB23. Next base: position 4,300,394 of record NZ_CP176771.1, read on the forward strand.
CTCGGCAGTCAGCCCGATCCCTCATGGCAGGCAATGGGCTGTCAGGCACTTCGGGCGCCGTCAGTCCGCAAATAGCTCGAACATCAGTTGCCTGAGCCAGCGGTTGGCGGAGTCTCGGTGATACTTGGCGTGCCAGAACAGGTTGATATCGATTTCCGGTAGCTGCACGGGGTGGGGCAGGGCCACCAAACCGAAGGGCTGGACGCAGCACTCGGCAAAGCGCTCGGGTACCGTGGCCAGCAGATCGGTGCGCTGGAGAATATGGCCCACAGCGACGAAGTGCGGCACTTCGAGACGGATGTCCCGCTCTATCCCCAGACGCGCCATGTGTGCGTCCACTTCGCCGTGGCCGGTGGTGGCGGCGATGACCCGCACATGACCGTGAGCGCAGAAGCGCTCCAGCGTGAGCGGCTCGCTGGTGACGGGGTGGTCCTTGCGACACATGCATACGTAACGATGATGGAACAGACGGCGAGTGAAGAAGCCTGCCTGCAGGTGTGGCAGCAGGCCTACGGCGAGGTCGACGGTGCCGCTCTGCAGCGCCTCGATCAGGGATACGGAGGTGTTGCGCACGGTACTGATGCGGCAGCCTGGTGCCAGGCGGGAGAGGGCATCCATCAGGCGCGGGGTGAAGTAGATTTCACCGATATCGGTCATCGCGATGGTGAAGGTGCGTTCGCTGGTTAGCGGGTCGAAACTGTCTTGGCGACTCAGCGCCTCGCGCAGGGTATGGATGGCCAGCGACACTGGCTCAGCAAGTTGCTGGGCGTAGGGGGTAGGCTCCATACCCTGATAGGTACGCACGAACAGGTCGTCCTGCAGGGCTGTACGCAGGCGCCTGAGGGCGTTGCTCACGGTGGGCTGGGTCAGACCCAGGCTTTCCGCGGCGGTGGAGACGCGGCGGTCGATCAGCAACTGGTTGAACACCACTAGCAGGTTCAGATCCAGGTCGCGCAGGTCCATGGTCTGCCTCATAGGTTGGTAGGAATATTCAGGTTTGAAATAGTTTGTATGCAGGCTGCGGTATTTATCAATATTTCTCGTGCGCCCATGATGACTTCACTCCAACAACAACATCATGGGTACAAACATGATCACCAAGCCTGCCCTGCGTATCGGCATCATCGGCGGCGGTATTTCCGGCGTCGCCCTGGCACTGGATCTGTGCCGCCATTCCCATCTCGACGTCCAGCTCTTCGAATCCGCACCGGCCTTCGGTGAGGTGGGAGCGGGCGTTTCCTTCGGTGCTAACGCGGTGCGAGCCATTGCCGGTCTCGGCATTGCAGAGCCTTACGCCCAGGTTGCCGATCGCACCCCCGAGCCCTGGCAGGACGTGTGGTTCGAATGGCGCCGCAGCGTCGACGCCGGTTACATTGGCGCGAGCGTGGCTCCTGGCGTGGGGCAGTCTTCGGTGCACCGGGCGGATTTCCTCGACGTGCTCGCCAGCCGACTGCCGGAGGGCATTGCCCGATTCAATAAGCGCGCCGTGGGCGTGGAGCAGCACGGCGATGAGGCCTGTGTGCGCTTTACCGACGGTAGTGAATATCGCGGTGACTTGCTGATCGCCGCCGATGGCATCAAATCGGCTATTCGTGGCCATGTCCTCGAGGGTATCGGGGCCCCGCCCGCCGTGCCGCGCTTCAGTGGTACCTGCGCCTACCGTGGCATGATCGATAGCCTGCACCTGCGCGAGGCCTACCGTGCCGCTGGCGTTGACGAGCACTTGGTGGACGTGCCGCAGATGTACCTGGGCCTGGATGGCCACATCCTTACCTTTCCGGTTAAGCGGGGGCGCATCATCAACGTGGTGGCCTTCGTATCTGACCGCAGTCAGCCCGCGCCCACCTGGCCCGAGAATTCGCCCTGGGTTCGTCAGGCCAGCCAGCGTGAGATGCTCGACGCCTTCGTCGGCTGGGGCGATGCTGCGCGAATCCTGCTGGAGTGCATTCCCTCGCCAACCTACTGGGCTCTGCACGACCTCGCCGAGCTACCTGGTTATGTCCACGGCCGTGTGGCGCTGATCGGCGATGCCGCCCACGCGATGCTGCCGCACCAGGGCGCCGGGGCAGGGCAGGGGCTCGAGGACGCCTACTTCCTCGCCCGCCTGCTGGGAGATGTTCAGGTGAGTCGCGGCAACCTCGATGAGTTGCTGGCTGCCTACGACGCCTTGCGCCGCCCGCGTGCCTGCCGCGTGCAGCGTACCTCCTGGGAAGCCGGTGAACTTTACGAACTGCGTGACCCGGCAGTGGGTGATGACAAACAGGCGCTGGGAGCTACCTTGGCTAGCCGCTTCGACTGGTTGTGGAACCACGACCTCGACGCTGACGTGCGAGATGCCCGCGCTCGACTAGGTTGGACAGCCCTGAGCCACTGCGCCTAGTTGCGCGTCGTTCTACCGGAATCGGCCTCGATGCCGGTTCCGGCTCTATAACAATGACAAGAAGAGCTATGCCATGCGTGATATCGACGTTTCCGCCCTGCTTGACGGGGCCCGCTTCAATACCTTTCACGGGCGCGTGCTGTTCTGGTGCGCGCTGATCATTATCTTCGATGGCTATGATCTGGTTATCTACGGCGTGGTGCTGCCGTCGCTGATGCAAGCCTGGAACCTCTCTGCGCTGCAGGCCGGTCTGCTAGGCAGCTGCGCATTGGTGGGCATGATGCTCGGTGCACTGTTCTTCGGCCCACTGTCGGACCGGATCGGGCGCCGCAAGACCATCATGACCTGTGTGGTCCTGTTCAGCGGTTTTACCGTGATCAACGGATTCGCGCGCACTCCCGAGGAGTTTGCCATTTGCCGCTTTTTCGCCGGGCTTGGTATCGGTGGGGTGATGCCCAATGTGGTGGCGCTGATGAACGAGTACGCGCCGAAGAAAATCCGCAGCACCCTGGTGGCGATCATGTTCAGCGGTTACTCGGTGGGGGGCATGCTCTCTGCGGGTCTGGGCATGGCGTTGATGCCCAGCTGGGGCTGGCAATCGGTGTTCTTCGTGGCGGTTGTACCGCTGCTGGTGCTGCCGTTGCTGGTGCGCCAGCTGCCGGAGTCGTTGAACTTCCTGCTGCGCCAGGGGGAGGTCGAACGCGCCAAAGAGCTGCTGGCCAGGGCAGAGCCCGACTACGTGCCCAAAATGCACGACCGGCTCAATCTGGCAAAGGGGCAGGCGGGCAAGGTGGCCATCTCCCAGTTGTTCCAGGATGGTCGCGCACTGAAAACGCTGATGCTCTGGGTGGCCTTCTTCTGCTGCCTGCTGATGGTCTACGCCCTGAGTTCCTGGCTGCCGAAGCTTATGAACGCTGCCGGCTACGGCCTCAACTCCAGCCTGGCGTTCCTGCTGGTGCTGAACTTCGGCGCCATCTTCGGGGCAATCGGCGGCGGCTGGCTGGGAGATCGCATAGGCCTGGGTCGGGTACTCCTGGCGTTCTTCGCCACCGGTGCGCTGTCGCTGAGTCTATTGGCGCTGAAGTCACCGCTGCCGGTGCTCTACCTGCTGATCGGCGTGGCCGGGGCCTGCACTATCGGTACGCAGATCCTCGCCAATGCCTGCGCCGTGCAATTTTACCCCGCGCATATCCGCTCCACTGGTCTGGGCTGGGCGATGGGAATTGGCCGTATTGGCGCCATCATCGGCCCGTTGCTGGGCGGAGCTTTGCACGCCGCGCAACTGCCGTTGCAGGCGAGCTTTCTGGCGTTCGCGCTGCCGGGGCTGGTGGGCGCCGCCGCCATTATGGGTTTTCTCTGGCACCGGCCGGGTCAGGTCTGCACGCTGATGGAGAAACCTCTGGAATCGACTGCCGGCTGATCCACTGCTATCAGGAACTGAGCACCGCACCCATGTCGGGTGTGGTGCTCTGGTTGACCGCTCGCAACCGGCATATGGAACCACCATGGTCTCGGCTGCTATAGATGCCGATCCGCTGTGCGTAGTCGGATCCTAGGCTAGGCGTTGGATCATGAGAAAGCCTTGAGACTCGAAGCGGCTGCCAACTCGATGGTTAGCAGGTGCTGAGGCGCCGGTCATCACATCCATACTTTTCAATGAACGTGACGGTTGCGCTGCACGTAGCCGTACTGACAGATCTTGAGCAGATTAGCCGGATCATAATCAGGACGCCCCGTACGATGAGACCGGGCCTTGTCGAACCCCAACGCCTGAAGATCGCAGCCTGCGAAATGGGTGGGTGAAGTCCTGCACGGGATTATCAAAGCACAGAGAGTCATCGCTGCCGGCCACCAGTTCTTCACTGCCGCGAACATCGAGAGGCTGGTACATCTCGGAGCCAAGTACAGCACGAAGGCTGCAATGATCGACGATCTTCGAGACGGTCGCTGAAGACCAGTAAGACCAAGACCTCAGCGATTTCGGACGCATCTCCCGTGATGACTTTTTCAATGACGACGGAAGCGCGACCTCCTGATTTCTTGCTGGCGCAGAAACGCGCCAGCAAGCAGATGGCATGTCCGCGAGTCGAGGTCGAGCATGCGCTGGTTGCATAACTCACCCATCACCTGAGCCAAGGAAAATTTTCTCGTTCTCAAGCTATGCGCGATGGCTAAACAAGTGTGTGTTTAATGGGCGTCTAACGTCTGATTGGAAGGCTTTTCACCGAGTGTGCCCGTTGTTCGTCCAGCGAGTTGTAGTACGTATTTTGGGTAGTGCTGAGACTATTGTGACGAAGGTCAGCCTGGAGGTCCTTCATCTCTCGATATGGTGCATCAAAGGTTGCGGAGGTGTGGCGTAACCAATGCAGTGAAGCTGAACGCAACTGGTCTATTTCGTCATCGCTCCAGCCTTCCTCAGCCATACGCCCCATAGCGCGATCAAATAGCCCTTGGAGCAGCAGGCGAATATGTCGATCAGATAGCCCACCACGCCCCTTCAGGGAACTGATCAACGGTGTTTTCTCGTGGGCAGATGGCTGGGGGGAGAGCTGTAAATGCTGGCGATAGCGTATCAGGTAGTTCTGGATGTATTCGTCGCGGATGCTGATCTTGGCGGCCTTGTTGCCTTTGCCCACCACATGAAACCACCAGTTGCCCATGCTATCGCGGCGGATGTCGCCCATGGTAGGCGTCCAGTTGTCACGCCCGACCAGATCGGAGACTCGCAGGTACATGGAGAACAGAGTCGCAACGATGAACAGAGTGCGTTCGTGTGTCGGGTCGGTCGCGGCCATCTGCTCGGCAGTCTCGATCACGTAGCTCCACTGCAGCGGAGTCAGGGAACGTGACGCCACATCCAAGGTGTTGCGTTGCTTGTAGATGGATTTCTGTTTTACCGCCCGGAAGGGGTTCACCTCGGTGAGACCCTCATCAATCGCGTGTTGGAAGAAGCTGCCGCAGACTGCGAATACCTGAGCCACCGATCCCTGGGACAAGCGGTAGGGACGGGAGGGAAGGGCGGCAACGGCCTCTTCGGCAATCTTGCGTTCGCGCTTGGCCACAGTGTGACTGAAAGGTCGCCATTGCAAATTGACGATGTAGGTGTCCGTGTCGAGCTTCTTGCGACCACCCACGCGCAGGAAGCGGGACTTTACGACCGGACCTATCCAGTCGGCGGGCGGGTTGAGGCAGAACTCCATGAAGGCCTCGGCGTCCCGGCGACGCAGTTCAACAAGGGGCTTGACAGCCACCAGTAGGGACCAGAGCAGCAGCCGCTCGACGTGGGTTCGATAGGAGTTGAACGTGGCTTCGTTGCCGGCGTAGGACTTCAGAAATCCCCGAACGGCGCGATAGCCCTCGACGGCCTGGAGCTCATCGGCACAACCATGGAGGAAGTCCCGAACCGCTGGAAGCTCGCCATTGAGGTGAAGAAAGTTGAGTTCGTGGAAGCGATCAAAGGTCTCGAAAAGCGGCTGGGGATGCTGCGACATGAAGTGGTTCAACCTGGGCGAATGCGTCTATATCGGTCTTTCAGCGTAGTATAGAGCAATATCCGGGTCTGGTGATTATCGGATATTGCTTAGATTTCTCCGATCAATCCTCGCTGTCCTTCTTAAAATCTGTAACCCCATGATCCTTACAAATAATACGTTTAATAACATGCAGTTACGATTGGAGTCGGATTTTTAAATGGGAGAAATGAGTCTGCCGGGCGTCCCGCCAGAGAAGCTTATAGGCCAGGAATTTAAGCTAGCGGGGAACGCTCTATCAACCATAATACCTTCCATAGGTATAAGCCAAGCTGAAAATGCCTAGATATTTCTGCAACTCGGCAGGGCGGAAGCTTTGCGCACGAATCTTTGCGCCGCTTTCTTTCAAAAAACGCATACTGCCACCAAGCAGGATATTCCAGTGCTCACCGCCTTTGTCTGTAGAAGTAATGCTTGCATGAGCTTTCATAAGCGCTTCTTTAACAATGCTTCGTATTTGTCGCACGGAAAGACCGGGGCGCCCGTGACTAGCCTCCAAGATAGGGATTTCTTCGTTCTGCTCTGGGAACGGGGGTAGTCCTCGGCTTTTTCGATAGCGTCTCAAGTAGGGCAGGAACTCTGGAGTGACTTCAACTTTCCTTAGCAGCCGACCTGGCGCCTCTAGTATCAACCACCATCTGGCATCGTCTAGAACAAAGCAATTCATGCATGGGCAGTAGTTATCAGCATTTGCAAGGTCTGCAGCATGCAAACACATAAGAGTCGTTGCTGCTATTATAAAAAGAGCACGCTCACCAGCAGGATCACCCAGCGCATGAAATTCTAGCGCTTGCAGAACCTGACCTAATTGCTCGGAAGTTAAATATCGTTCCACAGGGTAAGTAGCGCGCATTCCTCTTCCATAGAAAGTTCGTGATGATATAGCTGGATTTATCGCTATCACATCTTCCTCGCAGAGAAAACCATAAAATGAACTACAAACGCTACGAATGAAACGCAAGGTTTCCACTTTAGGGCTGCGCGCCCCTACATCTTTAGATGCTCGAATATTGAAAGGCCGCCATGATTCATTGAAAACCGAATTACCATCGACTTGAGCGAATCTAGCGGTTGTAGAAAATCCAACCCAATTTGAAGGTGGCATCTTGCAAAAAGTAATAAAATTCGTAAACGTCTCTTTATCTAGTGTCAGTACAGTTTTTTCGGCGACAATCCAGCTCCATAGGAGCAAACGTTCAACGAATGTTCGGTAATTATTAAAGGTTCCAAGCGGGTGACTATGATATGCAAGAAAGCGGATAGCGCATTTTAAGTCCGTTTCTACATCAAGATTAGCGGAGAGACTACTGAGGAAGGCTTCGATGCAGGGGTAGCGAGCGTAGTACAGCCCGAGATCGAGAGACATACTTTCGGGACCAGCAAGGACAGGCCGAGGGTCTATGACTTTTGACATTGACGATCCCATTGGTCTAAAAGGAAGTCACGAGTACTCTTGAAAAATAGCACAGTATTTAGTCTTCTTTTTAGGCTTTTTAAACAGGCAAAAGCCTCATCAGGATTCTCCTTTTTTAACCGTTAACGAGGGGGGGCAAGGGAAACCTTGACAGCGGAGAATGCTGCATCTCACTGATATCTTGGTATTTTTTTTAATCAGTCATTTTCTACTTTTTCATCAGGCGTCACAAGTACCTTATGAGCCACATGAACATTTCTAACATGGCATCTGGTTTAACATAATATACATTACGCGAACCGTCCTATACGGAGCTGGGGGGCTCTGCCGGTCAGATTTTAAGCCTGGCGCTGCCTGCTACCGTCGTTTTCGCGGACGCGAAAATCAGGCACATGAGTTACCTTCAATAAATCGAATGGCAACGAACATGAGTCTGATATGAACGAACCGATCTATGTAGTGGTCTAATGATTCCGGACATCCATTTAGGCGAGAATGCTCGCCAGAACGAGGTGTCAGATGACCAAACAACGCCGTACCTTTTCCCCTGAATTCAAACGCGAGGCTGCCGACCTCGTTCTCAAGCAGGATTACAGCTTCATTGAGGCCAGCCGCTCGCTTGGTATCGGGGAGTCGGCTTTGCGCCGATGGGTCGACCAGGTGCAACAAGAACGCACGGGCGTCACCCCGCAGAGCAAAGCGCTGACCCCGGAGCAGCAGAAAATCCAAGAGCTGGAAGCCCGAATTGCTCGCCTTGAGCGGGAAAAATCGATCTTAAAAAAGGCTACCGCGCTCTTGATGTCGGAAGATCTCGAGCGTTCGCGCTGATTGACCAGTTGAGCATCCACGAGCCGGTTGATTGGCTGTGCATGGTGTTTGAAGTGACCCGCTCGTGCTACTACGCTCGGCGTCTCAGGCGCCGCACACCGGATGTAGAACGCCTTCGATTGCGCAGTCGGGTGAACGAGTTGTTCACCCAAGGCCGCAGTGCTCCCGGTAGCCGTAGCATCATGGCCATGATGCAGGACGACGGCGAGCAGATCGGGCGATTCAAAGTGCGCAGCCTGATGCGCGAGCTGGAGTTGGTCAGCAAACAGCCGGGATCGCATGCTTACAAAAAGGCGACGGTCGAGCGGCCCGACATTCCTAATATTTTGAACCGGGAGTTTGATGTGCCCGCTCCTGACCACGTCTGGTGTGGCGATATCACTTACATCTGGGCTCAAGGGAAATGGCAGTATCTGGCGGTTGTGCTGGACCTTTTTGCCCGCCGTGTTGTGGGCTGGGCATTGTCGGGAAAGCCGGATGCCGACTTGGTCATCAAGGCCTTGGACATGGCTTACGAGCAGCGAGGGAAGCCTCAGGGTTTGCTGTTCCACTCCGACCAAGGCTCGCAATATGGAAGCCGGAGTTTTCGTCAGCGCCTTTGGCGATATCGCATGCGTCAGAGCATGAGCCGGCGAGGAAATTGTTGGGATAACGCGCCGATGGAGCGGGTGTTCAGGAGCCTGAAAACCGAGTGGATACCGACCATGGGCTACACGACCGTCCAACAAGCTCAGCGGGATATCAGCCATTTTTTGATGCACCGGTACAACTGGATTCGACCGCACCAATTTAATGGTGGGCTGCCACCGGCTCAGGCCGAGAAAAAACTTAACGTCGTGTCCGGGATTAGTTGACCACTACACTACCACCACTATGTTTCAGCTGGATATTTGAGAGGTTTTGCGAAATCAGGCAAGCATGATGTCGTCCATTGCGTTGACCTTGATGCCAAAAAAGGATTTCCGCAAAACGTGAAAAAGGTCGCTGGAGAGGATCACTTTAACCGGTTACACGGCCATTCAGATCCCAATATTCTTGAGAAGGCCTATGCAAGCGAGCTTGAGGGACCTTCGCTTGCTGCACTCAAGCGAGTTTTAGAATGCGGTAACTTTTCAAATGCGATGGATCGGAAGGCTGTCCTGCTGCTTTTTTCCCTTTTCGCGACTAGAAATCCACGTGATAGGCAGTCATTTGCCGAGAGCGTCCAACCTCTTCACCAGATACTTATTATCTCGGCACTGGGACAGGAAGGCTTGAAATCACCTGGGGCTGCTGCCGCGTTAGAGATGAATACATCTAAACATGCGTCACTGGAGCTGAATATTATTGGAGATATTCATCAATGCCTGCTCGATCGAAAATGGATTTTTCTTAAAGCCGGCGATGATTCACCAGGGTTTATCACCTCAGATTACCCCGTACACCTCATACCTCACGCATCTAGAATTGACGATGGCTGGGGGCTTGGGTTTGCGTCAAAAGATGTGAAAGTATTTATTCCACTGAATAAAAGTCTTGCTGTAATCGGTGATTATGAGGCCACAGAAAGAATGGTTTCATTAGACAGAGAAGCTGTTGCCGCTTTTAACAGCAGAACTATCCGCGATGCGACTAGACAGATTTATGCTCACAGCGATGAATTCGAATTCATAGGCCCAGACAACCGAATCCTGACTGGCACGAGCCTGCCGAATGTTCTTTGAGTATGCCCTCTCCTGCGGGGTATATTCCTATTAATTATAACTATTCTAAATAGTCATTTAGTTTAGTTATAATTAAGCGTAATAATCAAAGCTGAAACCGCCCCACAGACTTCGACAGTTTTTCGGCCAAGTGAGACAACTCGTCTGTCGTCGAGGCGGTCACTTCAATCACGCGGCTATTGCTTTGCGACATACTCGCAATCATCTCCACCTGATGGGCGATTTCATTGCTTGCCAGGCTCTGCTCGCTGATCGTGCGGGAAATGTCGTTCACCAACTCCGTGGTGTTGAGTGTCGCCTGCAAAATTTCTTGGATTGCGCGTTCGACGTCGGCGGTCACCGTCATGCCCTTGTCCACTTGAGCGACACCCTCCTCCATGCTGGTCACGGCTTCTCGGGTGTTCTGCTGGATACGTCCAACCATACTGGCAATTTCCTGGGTCGACGCGCTGGTACGTCCCGCCAGGCTGCGCACTTCATCGGCAACCACGGCAAAGCCTCGTCCTTGTTCACCGGCACGGGCGGCTTCAATGGCGGCGTTCAGTGCCAGCAGATTGGTTTGGTCGGCGATCCCTTTGATCACCTGGATAATGCTGTAAATTGCCTCGGACTCCTTGTCCAGGGTGCGTATGACTTGGGCCGAGCGCTGCGCTGAACGGGCAATACCATCCATATCATTGACCACTTGGTGAATCACTCGACCGCCATCCTTGGCCAAGGCCTCAGCCTGGTTGGCCACATCCAGGGCCCGCGCGGCATGCTGAGTGATTTCTTCAATGCTGGCGGTCATTTCGCTCGCGGCAGCAGCCATGGTGTTGGCCGCAGCGCTTTGTTGTTGGCTGCTGCCTGCCACTTCATGACAACCATGACTCAGCTGTTCGCTCATACCATTGACCTCATGGGCGTTGCTGCGCACCACTTCGATCATGCTGCGCAGGTCCCGCTGCATTGAGATGAGGCTGCGAATCAATGCGCTGGCCTCGTCCTTGCCGCGTGGTTCGACAATCGGTTCGCTCAGGTTTCCGCGCGCGATACTGGCGGCTATCCGGCTGGCGGTTCCCAGCGGCCCCATGATGCTCGACAGCACCCAGCGGCCCTGAGTCAGCAGCAATAAAAGGCTGGCGACCAGTACCGCAACCAGAGTGAAGTTGGCGCTGCTGATAGTGTGCCGTGTGCCCTCACCGGTCTGTTGGCTATTGGTTTCGATCAGCTCACTCAAGCTGGCCATCTGTTCTTCCAATTGGCTGAATGCCTGATTGAACGTCTCCAACTCCCCGCGGGCGGCTTCCGGATTGTCCAAGGCCTGCGCGACGATGCGCTCGCCGGTACTTATATAGACATCCAGACTGGGTTTGATTTTTTCCAGGCTGGTCTTGAGCGTGACTTCCAACGGCAGTTTGAGGTTTTCGTCTAATACCTGCCGAAAGTGTTCGGCATGCTCCTGCAGCGAGCGGGTGACCTCGGCCCTGGTGCTGGTGCTTTTACCCAAGCCCACCAGCAGCGCCGACAACACGTCTGCGCGCAGGGCATCGTGCATCATGTCGGCTTCCATGTGGTTACGCAGCACCGTCATGCTGACCTCGTTGGCCTGAACGGCTTGGCTCATGCGCGTATTACCCACGTAACTGGCTAGGCTCATGACCAAAGCAGTGAGCAGCCCAGTCACAATCAACAGAACCAAACGTAATTTGATCGTCATACTGGTATCCCTGTACTTGGATTGCCCGTTGGGCGCCCAACCGTTTGAGCGGCATTAGCTGTGTTATCGGCAACAGTTGCCTGTTAGTGAAGACCAAGTTTGGGAATCTGCGCGATTCCCTTAATCTGTCCGACTTTTATCCTGACCGGAATCGTTTATGCCTCGAAGCATTGCCCACCTCGCTCTCCTGCTGGGGTTGATCACCGCCGTTGGCCCCTTCGCCATCGACATCTACCTGCCCGCCCTGCCCACCCTGGGCGCGAGCCTGCAGGCCTCGCCGGCGGCGGTGCAAATGAGCCTGACCGTGTTTTTCATGATCGTCGGTGTGTGCCAACTGTTTTACGGGCCGATCAGTGATGTGTTCGGGCGCAAGCCGCCGATCTATGCGGGGCTGGTGATCTTTGCCGTGGGCAGTGTGGGTTGCGCGCTGGCCCCCACCATCGAGGTGTTGATCGGCTTTCGCGCCCTGCAGGCATTTGGCGCGTGCGCCGGCATGGTGATTCCCCGGGCGATCGTGCGCGACCTCTACACCGGGCATGAGGCGGCGCGGTTGATGGCCTTGCTGATGCTGGTGATGAGTGTCTCGCCGATCCTCGCACCCTTGGCCGGCAGCCTGGTGATTTCACTGTGGAGTTGGCGCGAAGTGTTTGCCGTCCTCGCGGTGGTCGCCGTCGCCTGCCTGGTCATGACCATCCTGCAACTGCCCGAAACCCACCCGGCCGAACGACGCCTGAACAAGACCCTGGGCAGCGCATTCGGCAGCTACGGCGCATTGTTGCGCGACCCGGTTTTTACCGGCCTGTCGCTGGTCAGCGGGTTTGGCCTGGCGACGTTTTTCGTGTTTATCGGTAGCGCGCCGTTCGTGTACATCGAGCATTACGGCCTGACCCCCACGCAGTTCAGCCTGGGTTTTGCACTCAATGCCGCGTCGTTTTTTGCCATGAGCCAACTCACCGCCCGCCTCAGCGCGCGCTTCGGCCTGGCGCCGTTGATTCGTTGGTCGGTGGTAGCCGTCGCCGCCATCATGGCCCTGCTGGCAGCGACCACACTGTGGATTGATAGCCTGCCGGCGATGATGACGCTGCTGTTTGTCGGCTTCGGCTTTCTTGGTTTGCTGTTGCCGGCAGCCGGCGTACTGTCTCTGGAGGATCATGGCGCAGTGGCTGGCTCTGCATCGGCCTTGCTCGGCGCGATCCAGATGATCACCGCCGCTGCGTCCATGACCCTGGTCGGCGTGTTTGCCGACCATACGCCAGCACCGATGCTGATCGGCATCGCACTGTGTGCAGTCGCGGCAATGCTGACCGTGATGTGGACGTTGCGGCGCCTGCCGGCGCATCTGGCGAGCGCCCCGCCCTCCTCCTGATTGTCGCCCCCGAGCCTACAAATCAAACCGATCCACCGCCCGCCGCCGTTCATTGTCGTCGCGCATGTCATAGCTGGCGGTGGTCTGGATGTTGGTGTGATGCGCCAGTTTCTGCGCGATCGACAGGTCATGCTCTTCGATCACCCGGGTAATGAACGAACGTCGAAAGTCATGGGGCATGATCTTCACCCCCACTTGCTCACCGCGCTGGCGGGCGATGTAGTAAATCGCGTGTTTGGTGATGCGTTCCCGGGTGATATGGCTGCCACGGCGGATGCGATTGAACAGGAAGCTATCGTCCTGCTCGCCGTCCTTGAGCTGTTCGCGCCGAAATGCCAGCCACGCCTGCAACTTGGCGAAGGCCCAATCCGGCGCGTACTTGATCAGCTCCTTATTGCCCTTGCCGATCACGCGCAAGCTGCGCTCCTGGAAGTCGATCTGCGCCAGGTCGAGGTTGACCGATTCCGACTTGCGCATGCCCGAGCCATACAGAATGCCGATCACCGCCGCATCCCGCAGGCCCTGGGGGCGTGGGTCGGCGGCGCAGACGTCCATCATTTCGCGGATCAACGTACGTCGCAGGTTGCGCCCCTGGCCCAGTCGCGTGCCGGGCGTGGCCTTGACCGTGCGCATGCGCAGCAAATGGTCCTGGCTGATCAGGCTCAACCGCCAGGCTTCGTTCATCACACCGCGCACCGCATTCACATACAACGACGAGGTATTCGGCGCATAACCGTCCTCGCGCAAGGCGGCCACCAGGGCAATGACGTGTTCGGGCTGCAGTTGGTGCCAGTCGATCTCTTCAAGGTTGATGTCCTCGAAGCCCAGGCGATCGGCGGCATCCTGCAGCACATAGCGCATGGTCAGTTGGCTGGAGGGCGCCAGGCGGGTGAGGTAAAGGGTCAGCGGGTTGCGGATAGACTCAGTCAAGGTAGATCAGCCTTTGGATTAAATACCTCAAGTAACTATATGTTTAATCGAGATATTTAGTGAGTTGGCGAGGGCCGAGTCTAACGCAGGACCCGCCCTGGCACAAAGTCACGGGGCGGTATCGTCATCCTCGGTGGGCGCTGGCGGCTGGGTCTGGGTCTGACTCCACTCGGCGTCCTGTTTCTGCATCAGAGCGAACCAGTGCTGGCGCATGAACGTCAGGTAGGCTTCCGGCGCCTTGGCAAAGTCTTTCTCATCGCCATAGCACCCCGGCAAGGGCAACTCGGTGCCCTGTTCCTTGTACTGGCTGACCAGCGCCTGCTGGCCGGCCACGCTGCAGTCCTTGGGCAACGGCATGCCACGCAGGGCCCCGGCCTCCTCGTCCCACCAACTGGCACCGACGCGGTCAACGCCGCGCAAGCGGAACTTCTGCGACTTGCCGGCATGCATGATCAGTTTGAATTCATTGGGGCTGACATCGCTGGTGCAGGTCCGCGAATAGCCCACGGTGGCTTGGGTGATGCCGTCGCCAGCGAGGTCGGTGACCTTTGTCGCGGCCCTGTCGAAGCGCAAGGACGCATCGAATTCGCAATGCTGGACATCGTCGTAGAGCATCCACACGCGCTTGGGGCGATTGCCGTCGATCAAGTACTGGGCCGCATACACGAACGCCGACTGGGTACCGTCATCGTCCCGCTCGCCAACCTGCTCGGCGAGCACCAGCAGGTTCTTGCCCTGGCGGTCATCCCAGGTATACGCAGCGATCTGCTTGCCACGCACTTCAACGCCCTCCGGCACCTGGTCAATGTCGGTCAGTGCCACTCCGTCATCGGCCCGCACCGTCGTGACGCACGCCACGGTCATCAAAAACCCCATCAACACTGGCCGCAACTGGCCGCGTAAAAGCTGCACGCTATTCATCCGAGTACCCTGGCAAGAGAGCGCTTACTTTACCGGCACTTGGAGGGCATTGCAGAGAAGATTCTTCAATAACATTCAGGGGCCGACGGCGCGCCTCCAAGTTGAACTCAGCCCTCCGGGAAACAGTTCTTATTTCGCCCGCCAACTTAACCCGCTGATGCGCTAATTGTTTTGCTGAACCCTAGCTGTCTACCTGTCAAATAAACGAGTTTTTCATCTGCCTTTCATATCGGTACAACATTTTTACGCTTAATCTTTAACGCAGAACTTCAGACCAAAACCTGTTAAGCCGTCTAACCTTTTGATTATGCAAACACTTCAACGTCGTTCTTCTCATCTGCGTTCCAGGCTTTTGCCCAATGATTGCTGTTGTTTTCAAGCGCCTAGTTGCTCTAAACCTGAGGTCATGAATCTTTGAAACCCTACCCTATTCATTGCGTGTCGATCGTTATCCCGGTCTACAACGAACAAGAGAGCCTGCCTGAATTGCTGCGCCGTACGCGTGCAGCGTGTCAGCAACTGGCTTACGAATACGAAATCATCCTGGTGGATGACGGTAGCCGCGACAAATCCGCCCAGTTGCTCGAAGACGCCGCTGCCGAAGACGGCAGCAACGTGGTCGCGGTGATCCTCAATCGCAACTATGGCCAACATGCGGCGATCATGGCCGGTTTCGAACAGTGCCGCGGCGACGTGGTGATCACCCTGGACGCCGACCTGCAGAACCCGCCGGAAGAAATCCCGCGTCTGGTGGAACAAGCCGCCCTGGGCTATGACGTGGTCGCCACCGTGCGCAACAACCGCCAGGACTCGGCCTTTCGCCGCTGGCCGTCGCGCCTGATCAACCTGGCCGTGCAACGCTCCACCGGCGTGGCCATGACGGACTACGGCTGCATGCTGCGCGCCTACCGCCGCACCATCGTCGACGCCATGCTCGCCTGCCGCGAGCGCAGCACCTTTATCCCGATCCTGGCCAACGGTTTCGCTCGCCACACCACGGAAATCCCGGTGCACCACGCCGAGCGCGAACACGGCGAATCCAAGTACAGCGCGATGCGCCTGATCAGCCTGATGTTCGATCTGCTGACCTGCATGACCACCACGCCACTGCGCCTGCTCTCCATCGTCGGCTTCAGCCTGGCGGCGCTGGGCATGCTGTTCGCCTTCGCCTTGATCGTCCTGCGCCTGGCCTTTGGCGCCCAATGGGCCGGCGATGGCATGTTCGTGCTGTTCGCGGTGCTGTTCGTGTTCACCGGTGGCCAGTTCATCGGCATGGGCCTCTTGGGTGAATACCTGGGCCGCATGTACAGCGATGTGCGCGCACGCCCGCGCTTTTTTATTGAAAAAGTGCTGCGCAACCAACCGGCAGCACCGGCACCCGTGGTCGTCGTTGACGGGCTGCCATCCTCTCATTCCTCCACTTCTGCCGATCAGGTCCACTCATGAGTTCAAAAGCTGTTGTATTCGCGTACCACGATATTGGTTGTGCCGGGATTGAAGCGCTGCTCAACGCAGGTTACGACATCGCTGCCGTGTTCACCCATGCCGACGATCCCAAGGAAAACAACTTCTACGGCTCTGTTGCCCAACTGTGTGCCCGCAATGGCATTCCAGTCCACGCGCCCGAAGACGCCAACCACCCGCTGTGGATCGAACGAATCGCCAAGCTCAACCCGGACTTCATCTTCTCGTTCTACTACCGCAACCTGCTGAGCGAAGCCCTGCTGGCCACCGCCAGCAAAGGCGCATTCAACCTGCACGGCTCGCTGCTGCCGAAATACCGTGGCCGCGCACCGGCCAACTGGGTGCTGGTCAAAGGCGAAACCGAAACCGGCGTGACCCTGCACCGTATGGTCAAGCGTGCCGACGCCGGCGCGATCCTGGCCCAGCAAAAAGTTGTGATCGAGCGTTCCGACACTGGCCTGACCCTGCATGCCAAACTGCGTGACGCCGCCAGCAGCCTGCTGCGCGACGCTTTGCCACAACTGGCTGCGGGCAAACTGGCGGAAACCGCCCAGGACGAGAGCAAGGCCACTTATTTCGGCCGCCGCACTCCAGCGGATGGCAAGTTGGAATGGCAAAAACCGGCTGAAGAGCTGTTCAACTTGGTACGCGCCGTGACGCAACCGTACCCTGGCGCTTTCTGCGCCGTGGGCGAGCACAAGCTGATCGTGTGGCAAGCCGAAGTGGTCCAGGGTAACGAAGGCCTGGCGCCTGGCCGTGTGATCAGCGTCAACCCGCTGCGCATCGCGTGCGGTGAAGACTCGCTGGTGATCAAGTTCGGGCAGCGCAACGACAACGGCCTGTACCTGGCCGGCCCATCCCTGGCCAACGAACTGGGCCTGGTCGACGGTTCCGTGCTGCGCGGCGCCGAGTCCGGCCGCAAGCCACGTAGCACCCGCGTGCTGATCCTGGGTGTGAATGGCTTTATCGGTAACCACCTGTCCGAGCGCCTGCTGCGTGACGACCGTTACGAAGTCTACGGCCTGGACATTGGCTCCGACGCTATCGAGCGTCTGCGCAGCCACCCGAACTTCCATTACGTCGAAGGCGATATCAGCATCCACACCGAGTGGATCGAGTACCACATCAAGAAGTGCGACGTGGTCCTGCCACTGGTGGCCATCGCCACCCCGATCGAATACACCCGCAACCCGCTGCGTGTGTTCGAACTGGACTTCGAAGAAAACCTCAAGCTGGTGCGCTACTGCGTCAAGTACAACAAGCGCGTGATCTTCCCGTCGACCTCCGAAGTCTATGGCATGTGCCAGGACCAGTATTTCGACGAAGACACCTCCAACCTGGTGGTCGGCCCGGTCAACAAACAACGCTGGATCTACTCGGTCTCCAAGCAACTGCTCGACCGCGTGATCTGGGCCTACGGCGCCAAGGGCCTGAATTTCACCCTGTTCCGTCCGTTCAACTGGATGGGCCCACGCCTGGACCGCCTGGACTCGGCGCGTATCGGCAGCTCACGCGCAATCACCCAACTGATCCTGAACCTGGTGGAAGGCACCCCGATCCGCCTGTTCGACGGTGGCGAGCAGAAACGCTGCTTCACCGACATCGCTGATGGCATCGAAGCCCTGGCACGCATCATTGATAACGACAATGACGTCTGCAACGGCCAGATCATCAACATCGGCAACCCGGAAAACGAAGCCAGCATCCGTCAGTTGGGCGAAGAGCTGCTGCGTCAGTTCGAAGCTCACCCGCTGCGCAGCAACTTCCCGCCGTTCGCCGGTTTCCGCGACGTCGAAAGCAAGGCGTTCTACGGCACCGGCTACCAGGACGTGGCACACCGCAAACCGAGCATCGAAAACGCCAAGCGCCTGCTGAACTGGGAGCCGACCGTGGAGATGAGCGAGACCATTGGCAATACGCTGGATTTCTTCCTGCGTGAAGCCATGCTTGAAATCGCGGACAAACGTTAATGCAGGCAGGTCTTCGCATCGACGTCGACACCTACCGAGGCACCCGTGAAGGCGTGCCACGGTTGCTCGAGTCCCTGGATGAAGCCGGGGTAAAAGCGACGTTCTTCTTCAGTGTCGGGCCGGACAATATGGGGCGCCACTTGTGGCGCCTGATCCGCCCGCAGTTCCTGTGGAAGATGCTGCGCTCCAACGCCGCCGGCCTGTATGGCTGGGACATCTTGCTCGCCGGCACCGCCTGGCCGGGCAAGCCGATCGGCCGCGACCTGGGGCACTTGATGCGCCAGGCCAAGGCTGCCGGGCATGAAGTCGGCCTGCACGCCTGGGATCACCATGGCTGGCAGGCCAACGCCGGACGCTGGAGCGACGCGCAACTGATCGAGCAGATTCGACGCGGTGTGGACACCCTGAGCGACATCCTCGGTGAACGCATCGACTGTTCAGCGGCCGCCGGTTGGCGCGCCGATGAACGTGTGGTGCAAGCCAAGCAAGGTTTCAACTTTCGCTACAACAGCGATTGCCGGGGCGCCAGCCTGTTTCGTCCGACCCTGGCCGATGGCAGCGCGGGCACCCCACAAATTCCGGTGGACCTCCCGACCTTCGACGAAGTCGTCGGGCCGGTGGTGGCCGCCAAAGATTTCAATGGCTTCATTCTTGACCGATTCACCGAATCGAAGCTCAACGTCTACACGATCCACGCAGAAGTAGAAGGGATTCTGATGGCCAACGATTTTCGCCAGTTGCTAGCCCAGGCAGGGCAGCGCGGCATCGACTTCAAACCGCTGGGCGACTTGCTGCCGGCGGACCTTTCCACCCTGCCCCAGCAACAACTGGTGCGTGGCGCCCTGAGCGGCCGTGAGGGTTGGCTCGGAGTGCAGCAGGCATGATCGGCCGTTGGGCGCAGCCCTTGCTGCTGCTGGCGTTTGCGCTGTTTTATCTGCTGCCGCTGACCACCCATGGCTTGTGGATTCCAGATGAAACCCGCTATGCGCAGATCAGCCAGGAAATGCTGCTGACCGGCAAGTGGGCCTCGCCGCACTTCATGGGAATTCGCTATTTCGAAAAACCGGCGGCGGGTTACTGGATGATCGCGCTGGGCCAGGCAATCTTCGGACAGAACCTGTTCGGTGTGCGCTTCGCTTCAGCCTTGAGCACCGGCCTGAGCATCCTGCTGGTGTACCTGGTGTCGCGCCGACTGTGGAATGACCCGCAAAAAAGCCTGATCAGCACCGTGCTGTACATGAGTTTTGTCAGCGTGGCGGCCCTGGGCGGTTACGCCAACCTCGATCCGCAGTTCACCTTCTGGGTCAACCTGACGGGCGTGGCCTTGTGGTTTTGCTTCGACAGCACCAACCGCAGCGGTCGGTTGTGGTCGTGGGCACTGCTCGGATTTGCCTGTGGCATGGGCTTCATGACCAAGGGTTTCCTGGCGTTGCTGCTGCCGGTGTTGATCGCCCTGCCCTACGCCCTGTGGCAGAAACGCTTTCGCGAGCTCGTAGGCTACGGCGTGGTTGCGGTGGTGGTTGCCATCGTCGTCAGTGCCCCGTGGGCCCTGACCGTGCACCTGCAAGAGCCGGACTACTGGCATTTCTTCTTCTGGCACGAGCATATCCAGCGCTTCGCCGGTGACGACGCGCAGCATGCCGAACCGTTCTGGTACTACGTGCCGTTGCTGATCGCCTTCAGCCTGCCGTGGGTGGCGCTGCTGCCATCCACCCTCAAGCAGGCGTGGCTGGAAAAACGCAGTGCGAAAATCGGGTTTATCTTGCTGTGGCTGCTGATGCCCCTGGCGTTCTTCAGCCTGGCCAAAGGTAAGTTGCCGTCCTACATCATGCCGTGCCTGTTGCCGCTGGCCTTGCTGATGGGCCACACCCTGGCCGTCAAACTGGCCCAGGGCCGTGACCGCGCCTTGCGCATCAACGGCTGGCTGAACCTGGTCATCGGCATCGTGGCATTGCTTGCGCTGAGCTGGCTCCAACTGAAGAAACCGGTGTATGAACACGGCCAGGAAACCCTCAGCCTGGTGCTGGTATTTGCATTCCTGTTCGGCTGGATTCTCGTCAACCTGTTGCAGGCCGCGCGCCCTTCCAAGCTGTGGGCGGCGCCAATCATCGGCAGTTGGCTGATGGTCGCCCTGCTGCCGGCCGCATTGCCGCACTCGGTGGTCTATAACAAGACCCCGGATCAGTTCATCATCGACCACCTGCCAGAGCTGCGTCCGGCCACGGCGTTGCTGAGCAACGACCTGGGCGCCGCATCGGCGCTGGCGTGGCGCCTGCAACGCCCGGACGTGACGCTCTACAACACCGTTGGTGAAGTGAAATACGGCCTCGCTTACCCGGATGCCAGCCATCACAAGGTCGACACCACCCAAATCCAGGCGTGGATGAGCGAAGCGCGCAAAAAAGGCCCGGTTGGCGTGGTAATGCGCGTTAAAGGTGACGATGAAAAGGCCGAAATTGCTTTGCTGCCCAATGACGGTCAGCACTACGAGCAAGGCAATATCGTGATTCTGATTTTTGCGCAGGTGACACCTTGATCACCTTGTTACTGTTATTGGCCGCCTGCCTGCTGACCTGCATGGGTCAGGTCTCGCAAAAATTTGCGGTGGAAAGCTGGCGTGACCTGCCTGAAGGCTGGGCGTTAAAACTGCGCTCGCCCTGGCTGTGGTCGGCGCTGGTGTGCCTGGGCCTGGGCCTGCTGGTGTGGCTGCTGGTGTTGCAACGCCTGGAGGTCGGCGTTGCCTACCCCATGCTCAGCCTGAACTTTGTACTGGTCACGCTGGTGGCACGGTTTGTCTTCCATGAGCCCATCGACCGCCGCCACTGGCTTGGCGTGGCGCTGGTGATTGGCGGTGTCGTGCTGCTGGGGCGCCACGTATGAGCCGAGTCCGAGGCTTTGCACTGGCCCTGGGCAGCGTCGGCCTGGTCAGCGCCGCCCAGTTGGGCATGCGCTGGAGCATGACGCGCTTGCCGCAGCCCAACGAATGGCTCAGCGCCCACATCGACCTGAGCGCCCTCGGCGTGGTGATCCTGGCGATCCTTGCCTATGCCCTGTCGATGCTCTGCTGGCTCGGTGCGCTGAAGCACCTGCCCCTGGGCCGCGCCTATTCGCTGCTGAGCATCAGTTACGCGCTGGTGTACCTGCTCGCCGCCAGCCTGCCGGTGTTCAACGAACATTTTTCCGTATCAAAAACCCTGGGGGTGGCCTTGGTCATCCTCGGTGTACTGGTTATCAACTCTCGTCGTGCTAGCGCTACAAGTCCCAGGAAAGCCCCATGAAAATCAGCGTATTTGGTAGTGGTTACGTCGGTCTGGTGCAGGCCACTGTGTTGGCGGAAGTCGGCCACGATGTCATCTGCATGGACGTCGATCAAAACAAGGTCAAGCTGTTGCAGCAAGGCCACGTGAGTATCTTCGAGCCTGGGCTGGCCGCGATGGTCAAGGAAAACCTGGAAAGCGGTCGATTGCACTTCACGTTCGATGAAAAACTCGCCGTCGAACACGGTGAAGTGCTGTTCATCGCCGTGGGCACGCCGTCGGATGAAGATGGCTCGGCCGATCTCAAATACGTGCTGTCGGTAGGCGATGCCGTGGCCCGTCACCGCATCGACCCGGTGATCCTGGTGGAGAAGTCCACCGTACCGGTCGGTACTGGCGACACCCTGCGCGCCCATATCGAAAAAGCCCTCAACCTGGTTGGTCGGCATCTGGAGTTCGATATCGTCTCCAACCCGGAATTCCTCAAGGAAGGCTCCGCCGTTTCGGACTGCCGCCGCCCGGACCGCATCATCATCGGCTGCGAGCGTGAAGAGGTGCGCGAGGTGATGCGCGACCTGTACGCGCCGTTCAACCGCAACCATGACCGCATCATCTTCATGGACCTGCGCAGCGCGGAGCTGACCAAATACGCCGCCAACTGCATGCTGGCGACCAAGATCAGCTTCATCAACCAGATCGCCGAACTGGCCGAACACCTGGGCGCGGACATCGAAGCCGTGCGCCTGGGGATCGGTGCCGACTCGCGCATCGGCTATCACTTCATCTACCCCGGTTGCGGCTACGGCGGTTCGTGCTTCCCCAAAGACATGCGCGCGCTGATCCACAGTGCCAAGCAGGCCAACTGCTCCAGCGACCTGCTGGAAGCCGTGGAAGCCATCAACCAGCGCCAAAAGAGCAAATTGTTCGAACGGCTCAATGCGTTCTTCAAGGGCAACCTCAACGGCAAGACGTTCGCCTTGTGGGGCCTGGCCTTCAAACCCAACACCGACGACATGCGCGATGCGCCCAGCCGCGTGCTGATGGAAGCCTTGTGGGCCGCCGGCGCCAACGTACGCGCCTTTGACCCGGAAGCCATGCAGGAAACCCAACGCATCTACGGCGACGAGCCACGACTGATGCTGATGGGCACGCCGGAATCCACCTTGGTGGGCGCCGACGCGCTGATTGTCTGCACCGAATGGCAGCAGTTCAAGGCGCCGGATTTTGACCTCATCCTTCAGCGCCTGAAAACCCCGGTGATCTTCGACGGCCGCAACCTGTATGACGGCGAACGCCTGGCGCGCAAAGGCTTCCAGTATTTCCCGATGGGCCGCGGCGATTCCTGCCAGTTGCCGATTCCCCAGCAACAGTGGGTGCCACGAGTCGTGGAAGCCTGACGTGAACAAAGTTCAACCGCCTCTGTTGAATGCAACCATCCGCCGCCAATCCCTCGGTTTGGGATTGTTGGCGCTGTTGCTGTTTATCGCCGGCAACTGGCACCAGGCAATTATCGGCTTCGACTCGCGCTTCGTGCTGTTTGCCAAGGAGATGCTGCGCCATGGGCCAAGTTTTTTTCCCACCACCTACGGGCAGCCCTATGCCGATTACCTGGCCACCTCGACGCTGCTGACCTGGCTGCTGTCGTGGCCTTTTGGGCAGGTCACCAGCCTCACGGCCTGGCTGCCTACGGCGATCGCATCCGCGCTGATCGTCACCCTGATGTACCGCCTGACGGCGCCCTACTCCCGGCGCTGGGGACTGCTGAGCGTTGCGATCCTGTTGCTCAGCAGCACCTTTATCAGCGAAACCCGCGCGGTGTCCCTCGACCAGATGCTCGCGGCCATCGCCCTGGCGGTGTTTTACCTGGGCTATGCCCATGACCATTTCGGTGCGGGTAAACGCCTGCACTGGCTGTACCTGCTACTGATCATCGGCTTTGCGATTCGCGGACCGATTGGTCTAGTCATCCCCACGGGCATGCTGTGCAGCTACTACCTGATTAACCGGCAATGGCGCCAGTTGTTCAGTTTCGGCTTGCTGGCCCTGGCGCTACTGGTGGCCTGTGTTGGCCTGCTGTTGCTGATGGCCAAGCTCAGCGGCGGCGAAAGTTTCATGCAGGACGTGATTCGCATGCAGTTCCTCGGACGCATGGATGGCAGCGAAGGCTCCAGCGGCGCGCTGTATTACTTCACCAGTTCGCTGGGCAATTACGCCCTGGCTTATCCCGTGGCGCTGCTGGTATTGCTGGCAGTGGCGCTGGGCGGACGGCATGCGCCGCAGCCGGCCCTGCAATTGGTGTTGTATTGCGCGGCCGCTGGTTTGCTGGTGATGCTGGGGCTGTCGATTCCCCAGGCAAAGAAGGCCCGTTATGTGCTGCCGATGTTGCCCATGGCGGCGATCATCGCGGCCTACCCGTTCCAGGTCACGCAGGGCCGACTGTTCGCGTGGTTGCGCGGGCTGATGCTGGGCCTATGGACGCTGCTTCCGGCCCTCTTGATCGGCGTGCTGCTGTTCGCACGAGGGCGCTACCCGCAACAATTGAGCCACCTGGGGCTGATGATCGGCGTGCTTGGGGCGCTGCAGGCGGTTGCATTGCTGACATTGTTCAGGCCGCGTCTAAGACCGGTGGGGCCGGCGTTTGCAGGCGTGCTGGCGGTGTGGGCCACCTATATTGGCGTGGTCGAGCCGGTGGAGCGCAGCATCTACGACACCCGCACCTTTACGCTGCAGGTGCATGAGCAGGTCACGCAACAGCGTGCACCGGTGGTATTGCACGGGCTGGGCAAAGACGCCAAGGCCATCAAGTTCATGGTCAACCTCGACTGCGACCAAGTGCCGTTGTTTACCCAGCAACCCTCCGACCTGACCCCGCTGCAAGGCCCGGCCTGGCTGGTGATGAGCGCGGCGGATTACGAGAGTTTGAAAGACCCGCGCTTTCGTTCCATCACCCCAACCCTGACCGGTGAGTTCGACCGTAACCCCTACGTGTTGCTGCACTTGGCCCAGACGCCAAAGCCTTGATCCTCCTGCGCCTGCATTCGCGGCGCAGAAAACTCCTACACATCTATGCGTAATGACTGGTGTCATTTCACTTTCCCGTGCCTGAAACCCAAATGTAAACTCAACAGCCAAATGCGGTAACGATTTACCGCCACGGGTCATGGATAACAACAAGGACGCTATAGGCCGCCGCCACCACCGCGGCCTATTTCATAAGAGGAACAAAGCCGTGCCAGATGAGGTTTCACGTGATAGCCGCGACGAAATACATGTGGGCTATATCCCCGTCCCACGCCTTGACAGGCTGATGGAACTGCGCGATGCCTTGGTGGCGCTGAAAGGGCCGTTGGCCAGCGATCCAGGGCTGCAAGCGAACCTGCTCAACCGGATGTTCAACGAAGAGACACACAACCGCGTGCTGGGGGAGTTGAACATACCGGTCACCTCCGTGATCTGCTCGATCCCTTTTGGCTGAAACGCGTTGAATCCATTAATTTTGCATTAAACCCTCATTAATATGCATTGGCACCGCACGGGCCCGCGCGGCACACTGCACCCGTTCCTCCCCCAGATTTTGGAACGTTCAAAGGGCTTTTCCGGGCAACCAGACAAGCCTTTTTTTTGTCCGCCGTTTATGGATTCCTCTTCAATGTCCGCTCGTTGGTTCCCCGCCGCTATCAATACCCGTCCCACCGAATGGGGCCGTGCCGCCCTTGGTATGGCAGTGGGTACGTTGTTCAGTGTCTGGCTATGTGCCCAAGTGTTTGGCATGGAGGTGGCCTTGCACCTGCTGGGTCCGCTGGGGGCTTCGGCGGTCTTGCTGTTTGCCGTGTCGTCCGGTGCGCTGGCTCAACCCTGGTCGATCATCGGCAGTTATTTGTGCGCAGGTGTCGTGGCGTTGCTGGTCGCGCGCGTGCTCGAGCGGACCCTGGGCAGTGCCTGCCTGGCGGCCGGCATGGCGTTGATCCTGATGTGCTGGCTGCGCTGCCTGCACCCACCCGCCGGTGGCCTGGCCATGACCCTGGTGTTGGCCGACCCGGCCTCCGCCGCCCTCGGCTGGCAGGAGCTGGGGGCGGTGCTGCTCGGCGCCGGCACCCTGCTGGTGTTTGCGCTGGCCTATAACAATGCGACGCGAACGCGCTATCCCAAGGGCGTCGCAGAGGCGTCAGTGACGATCTTGAAGAGCCCCACTGCCGGCCCAAACCCTGCGGTGACGGCTGCCGACCTCAAGCTGGCATTGGCCGAGATGGAACAGTTTTACGACGTAGCGCCCACGGAACTGGAGCAATTGATTCACGCAGCGGAAACCCACGCGCGGCGGCGCAGCATCGGCGAAGTGCTGGCAAGCCGCGTGCCCTGAGGCTGCGTAGACTCTCTGCATAAATGCAAGAACGACCTGCAGGATTCCGGGTTGTACTGAGCAAATTTGCACTGGTACGATCGCGAGACGATTCGCCCGCGAACATCTTGATAAAGAACAATAAAAGCAGGGAGTTACAGATGACTGCTCAGGTTTCAACCGAAGCACGCCACGCCGATACACATCAAGAAGAGGTGGTGGCCCAGATCCGCAACCATATCGGTCACCTCACCCTCAACCGTCCCGCCGGCTTGAATGCCATCACCCTGAACATGGTCCGCAGCCTGGCGCAGCATCTGCAGACCTGGTCCGAAGATCCCGAGGTCTACGCCGTGGTGTTGCGCGGCGCCGGTGAAAAGGCCTTCTGTGCCGGCGGCGACATTCGCTCCCTCTACGACAGCTTTAAAAGCGGCGACACCCTGCACGAGGATTTCTTCGTCGAGGAATACGCCCTGGACCTGGCCATCCACCACTATCGCAAACCCATACTGGCGCTGATGGACGGGTTTGTCCTGGGCGGCGGCATGGGCCTGGTGCAAGGCGCGGATTTGCGCGTCGTCACCGAACGCAGCCGCCTGGCGATGCCGGAAGTGGCCATCGGGTATTTCCCCGATGTGGGCGGCAGCTATTTCCTGCCGCGTATCCCCGGCGAGCTGGGGATCTACCTGGGCGTCACCGGCGTACAGATTCGTGCGGCAGACGCGTTGTACTGCGGCCTGGCCGACTGGTACCTGGAGAGCGCCAGGCTCGCCGACCTGGACCAGAAGCTCGATGGCCTGCAATGGCAAGACTCTGCGCTCAAGGACCTGCAAGGGGTGCTGGCCAAGCTGGCCGTGCAGCAATTGCCCGACGCGCCGCTGGCGGCGTTACGCCCGGCCATCGACCACTTCTTCGCCCTGCCGGACATTGAAAGCATCGTCGAACAACTTCAACAAGTCACCGTTGCCGACAGCCATGAGTGGGCGCTGACCACCGCCAATCTCATGCAAACCCGCTCGCCCCTGGCCATGGCCGTGACCCTGGCAATGTTGCGCCGAGGCCGGCACCTGCCCCTGGAGCGCTGCTTTGCCCTCGAACTGCACCTGGACCGCCAGTGGTTCGAGCGCGGCGACCTGATCGAGGGCGTCCGCGCCCTGATCATCGACAAGGACAAAACCCCGCACTGGAACCCGCCAACGCTCCATGGACTGGACAAAAACCATGTCGAAAGCTTCTTCCATAACTTCGAGCAGGTTGGTAAATAACCCATGCAAGACATTGAATACACAGAAGAACAAGTGATGATTCGTGACATGGCCCGCGACTTCGCCCGAGGTGAAATCGCCCCCCATGCCCAAGCCTGGGAAAAAGCTGGCTGGATCGACGACGCCCTCGTGGCGAAGATGGGCGAACTGGGCCTGCTGGGCATGGTGGTGCCGGAAGAATGGGGCGGTACCTACGTCGATTACGTCGCCTATGCCCTCGCCGTGGAGGAAATTTCCGCCGGCGACGGCGCTACCGGCGCGCTGATGAGTATCCATAATTCAGTGGGTTGCGGGCCGATCCTCAACTACGGCACACACGCCCAGAAACAGACCTGGCTGGCTGACCTCGCCAGCGGCCAGGCCATCGGCTGCTTCTGCCTGACCGAACCCCAGGCCGGTTCCGAAGCCCACAACCTGCGCACCCGCGCGGAGTTGCGCGACGGCCAATGGGTGATCAATGGCGCCAAGCAGTTTGTCAGCAACGGCAAGCGCGCCAAACTGGCGATCGTATTTGCCGTGACCGATCCAGACTTGGGCAAGAAAGGCATTTCCGCGTTCCTGGTACCCACCGACACGCCGGGGTTCGTGGTCGACCGCACTGAACACAAGATGGGCATTCGCGCCTCGGACACCTGCGCCGTGACCCTCAACCACTGCAGCGTGCCCGAGGCCAACCTGTTGGGCGAACGCGGCAAGGGCCTGGCGATCGCGCTGTCGAACCTGGAAGGCGGCCGCATCGGTATTGCCGCCCAGGCACTTGGCATCGCCCGAGCCGCCTTTGAAGCAGCGCTGGCCTATGCCCGAGACCGTGTGCAATTCGACAAGGCGATCATCGAGCACCAGAGCGTGGCCAACCTGCTGGCGGACATGCAAACCCGCCTGAATGCCGCCCGCTTGTTGATCCTGCATGCCGCACGGCTGCGCAGTGCCGGCAAACCGTGCCTGTCGGAAGCCTCCCAGGCCAAGCTGTTCGCCTCGGAAATGGCCGAAAAGGTCTGTTCCTCGGCCATGCAGATTCATGGTGGCTACGGCTATCTGGAGGATTACCCGGTGGAGCGTTACTACCGGGATGCGCGGATCACGCAAATCTATGAAGGGACCAGCGAGATTCAGCGGATGGTGATTGCGCGGGAACTGAAAAATTATCAGCTATAACTGACAGGCCAAGAACCCATGTGGGAGGGAGCGAGCCCCCTCCTACATTTAGCTCTTCGGTGAGCGGAGATCGCTTACTTATCCTTGAACTCAGGCGCGCGCTTGGCCACGAACGCCGCCATGCCTTCCTTCTGATCCTGTGTCGCGAATGCCGCATGGAACACCCGGCGCTCAAAGCGCACGCCTTCGGACAGGCTCACTTCAAACGCGCGGTTCACACTTTCCTTGACCATCATGCTGATCGGCACCGATTTACCGGCAATCACCGTGGCGACTTTCAAGGCCTCATCCAACAGCTCATCGGCCGGCACGACGCGCGCCACAATCCCGCAACGCTCGGCTTCGACCGCATCGATAAAGCGCCCGCTCAGGCACATTTCCATGGCCTTGGCCTTGCCGACCGCACGGGTCAGGCGTTGGGTACCGCCCATGCCCGGCAGCACCCCGAGGTTGATTTCCGGTTGGCCGAACTTGGCGCTGTCGCCGGCGAGGATAAAGTCGCACATCAGCGCCAGTTCACAGCCGCCCCCCAGGGCGAAGCCGTTGACAGCGGCGATGATCGGCTTGCGACGGTTGGCCACGCGATCCGCATCGCTGAACAAATCGTCGATATAGATCTGCGGGTAGGTCAGCTCGGCCATTTCCTTGATATCGGCGCCAGCAGCAAAGGCTTTTTTCGAGCCGGTCAGCACGATGCAACCGATGTGCGGGTTCGATTCGAGGCTGTCCAGCGCCTGGTTCAACTCACTGATCAGCTGCGCATTCAGGGCGTTCAGGGCTTGGGGGCGATTAAGGGTAATCAGACCGACACGGTCCTGGACTTCAAGCAAAATGGTTTCGTAACTCATGTAACAGCTCCTTAGAGATTGCGTGAGATGACCATGCGTTGGATATCGCTGGTGCCTTCGTAAATCTGGCAGACCCGCACATCGCGGTAGATCCGCTCCAGGGGAAAGTCGCTCAGGTAACCGTAACCGCCCAGGGTTTGCAAGGCGGCCGAACAGACTTTCTCGGCCATTTCCGAGGCGAACAGCTTGGCCATGGAGGCCTCGACCAGCGCCGGCTTGCCGCTGTCACGCAGGGTGGCGGCGTATTGCACCATTTGCCGCGCCACCGCGATTTGCGTGGCCATGTCCGCCAGGCGGAAGGCCACGGCCTGGTGTTCGATCAAGGCCTTGCCAAAACTTTCGCGCTCGCGCGCGTAGTCGCGCGCGGCTTCAAAGGCGGCGCGGGCCATGCCCACCGATTGGGAGGCAATGCCGACACGCCCGCCTTCGAGGTTGGCCAGGGCGATGCGGTAGCCCTCGCCTTCCTCCCCCAGACGGTTGGCGAGCGGCACCTTGACGTCTTCGAAGAGGATCTGGCAAGTGTCCGACGCATGCTGGCCCAGCTTGTCCTCGACCCGCGCCACCGTGTAGCCCGGCGAATCCGTCGGTACGATAAACGCGCTGATACCGCGCTTGCCTGCGGTTGGGTCGGTCACGGCGAACACAATCACGACGCCGGCATTCTGCCCGGAAGTGATGAACTGTTTGCAGCCGTTCAATATGTAGTGATCGCCCTCACGGCGGGCGCGGGTTTTCAGGCTGCTGGCGTCGGAGCCGGCCTGGGGTTCGGTCAGGGCAAACGCGCCGAGCATGGCGCCGCTGGCCAGCGGGGTAAGAAATTGCGCTTTCTGCTGATCGTTGCCGAACGTGAGGATCGGCACGCAGCCCACCGAGTTGTGCACGCTCATGATGGTCGAGCAGGCCCCATCGCCAGCGGCGATTTCTTCCAGGGCCATGGCGTAGGCCAGGTAGCCGGTGTCACTGCCACCCCACTGTTCCGGCACCAGCATGCCGAAAAAGCCCAGTTCGGCCATTTCTGCGATGGCTTCCTTGGGAAAGCGGTGTTCGCGGTCCCAGTCGGCCGCGAAGGGTTTGAGGCGCTCCTGAGCAAATTGCCGGGCGGCTTCGCTGATTTGCATCTGTTCGTCATTGGGCAGCATGGGGCAGCATCCTTAATACAGGCATTCGACGGCCATGGCCGTGGCTTCACCGCCGCCAATGCAGATGGCGGCGACGCCGCGCTTGAGACCTTTCTGGCGGAGGGCCGAGAGCAGGGTCACCAAAATCCGTGCGCCAGAAGCACCGATCGGGTGGCCCAGGGCGCAGGCGCCACCGTGCACATTGACCTTGGCATGGGGGATGTCCAGCTTGTTCATGGTCACCAGGCTGACCACGGCGAAGGCTTCATTGATTTCGAACAGATCGACCTCATCGACGCTCCAGCCGGTCTTGCTCATCAATCGACGAATCGCCCCCACCGGCGCCTCCGGGAAGAATCCGGGCTCATCGGCGAAGGCCGCATGCCCACTGATCACCGCCAGCGGCGTGAGCCCGCGCTTGTGCGCCTCGGACTCGCGCATCAACAGCAAGGCGGCCGCACCGTCGGAGATCGAGCTGGAATTGGCTGCCGTCACGGTACCGCCTTCGCGGAACGCCGGTTTCAGGCTGGGGATCTTGTCCGGCTTGGCCTTGGGCGGTTGTTCGTCGTGCAGGATGGTGCGCTGTTCCTTGCCCACGGTGACCTGCAGAGGAACGATCTCGGCGGCGAAGTTGCCCTGGGTGATCGCCTCCTGCGCACGGGTCAGGGAGGCGATGGCGAACGCGTCCTGGGCTTCGCGGGTAAAGCCGTTATTCGCGGCGCAATCTTCGGCAAAGGTGCCCATCAGGCGGCCTTTGTCATACGCATCCTCCAGGCCGTCGAGGAACATGTGGTCGAGTACGCGGCCATGGCCCATGCGGTAGCCGCTGCGGGCACGGTCCAGCAGGTATGGCGCGTTGGACATGCTTTCCATACCCCCGGCGATGACCACATCGACGCTGCCTGCCAGCAGCGAGTCATGGGCCAGGATCGTCGCTTCCATGCCCGAGCCGCACATTTTGTTGAGCGTGGCGCAGCGCGTCGACTTATCCAACCCGGCCCCCAGGGCGGCTTGACGCGCCGGCGCCTGGCCCAGACCCGCAGGCAGTACACAGCCGAACAACACTTCATCCACCGCGTCGCTGGCGATGCCGGCCCGCTCGACGGCCGCGCGGATCGCCGCCGAACCGAGCTGTGGCGCGGTCAAGCCCTTGAGGTCGCCCTGGAAGGCGCCCATGGGCGTGCGCACGGCACTGACAATCACAATAGGGTCGTTCATGGGAGTGCTCCTCACTTGGCTGCCATGCGCAAGGCACCGTCGAGACGGATCACCTCGCCATTGAGCATGCTGTTTTCAATGATGTGCCGCACCAGCGCGGCGTATTCGGTGGGTTTGCCCAGACGTGGCGGGAATGGCACGCCGGCGGCCAGAGAATCGCGCACTTCCGGGGTCATGCCCGCCATCATCGGCGTCTCGAAAATGCCCGGAGCGATGGTCATCACGCGGATACCAAAGCGCGCCAGCTCACGGGCGGCGGGCAACGTAAGGCTGGCGATCGCGCCTTTGGACGCCGCATACGCGGCCTGGCCGATCTGCCCGTCAAAGGCTGCGACAGAGGCGGTGTTGATGATCACGCCGCGCTCGCCATCGGCATTGGCCTCGGTTTCAGCAATGGCCGCCGCCGCCAGACGCAGCAGGTTGAAGCTGCCGATCAGGTTGACGTTGATCACCTGGGCAAAACTGGCCAGTCCATGGGGACCGTTCTTGCCGAGGATTTTCTCACCGCGTACCACCCCGGCGCAGTTCACCAACCCATGCAGGCCACCGAAGGCCGCCACGGTGGCTTGCACTGCCGCTTCGGCCGCGGCTTCCTGGCTGATATCCGCCACGGCACTGCGCGCGTTGTCGCCCAACTGTTTGGCCTTGGCCGCCACAGCGTCGGCGTTCAGATCCACCAGCATCACCTTGGCGCCGGCGGCTACCAGCATTTCAGCGGTGGCCGCGCCGAGACCGGAAGCCCCACCACTGACCAGAAAAACCTTGTTCTCAATTTGCATTATTGTTGTTTCCTTAGAGCACGCATCGAGTCAGTCCACAATCGACGAAATAGTCGCTCCCCGGCGCGGCAGCAGCAATGGTCAAAGCCTTCAACCTGACTGACTGGTTTGGCCAATCATCGACCCCGCTGATCGCTCGGTCGGCCCAAGCGATTGGACGTGATTCGCGCAAGCTTCTAACCTGATGGCCTGCGCCACCGAAGAAGTCCCCGCCCCGATGATCGTGCGTCCCAAACCCAACCTCCTGGGTATCCTGTTTTCCCTCAAGGGCTCGATTGCCAAGCGCATCGCCCTGCGCAGCCTGCTTGTCACCTTGCTGGCCTCGGTGATCGTGCTGGTGGAGACGCTGCACCCGGCGTACTTCTCCAAGGTCAACGCCACGCCGTTCACGTTGCTCGGGCTGTCGTTGTCGATCTTCATGAGCTTTCGCAATAACGCCTGCTATGACCGCTGGTGGGAAGGCCGCAAGCAGATGGGGCAGATGATCATCGAGGTGCGCTCGCTGATCCGTGAGACCCAGGTACTCAAGGACCCGATAGAGCGCGCGGGCCTGCTGCGCGGCGTGTGCGGGTTTGCCCATGGCCTGATCGCACGCTTGCGCCATGAGGATGAACGCCAGGCGATAACGCCCTGGACCGCAGTGCAACCCAACCACCCCAACCTGCCCGATCGCGTGCTGCAAAACGTCGGCGCGCGGTTGTCCGAACTGACCGAGCAAGGCGTGCTCAGCGAATGGCGCTATACGCAACTGGAAACGCGCCTGGTCAGCCTCAGCCAGGTCCAGGCCTCATGCGAGCGCATCAAAGGCACCCCGCTGCCCTTTCCCTACACCTTGCTGCTGCATCGCACCATTTACCTGTTCTGCATTCTCTTGCCGTTCGCCATGGCCGAACCCCTGGGCTGGCTCACGCCGGTGTTCACCGCCATCGTCAGCTACACCTTTTTCGGCCTGGATGAAATCGGCGATGACCTGGAAGACCCCTTCGGCTTCGACGAAAACGATCTACCCTGCAATGCCCTCCTGCGCACCGTCGAGCGCGAGGTGCTGGCTGCCCTTGGCGAAACCGACTTGCCACCAGCGCTGGAACCGGTGGAATACGTGCTCACCTGATAGGGGTTTGACACTCACCGTGGTCTGACCGAAGCTGATCACTTTGCTTCCCACGCTTTCGGACGCCTGAATGCCCAAGTCACGCCGTTACGCCATCGTCGGCCTGTGCGCCCTGCTGTTTATTGCGCTGATCACCTGGTATGTCTCCCGCTCCGCTCCGCAGGCCGTGCCGCCCGCCATTGCCCATGGCTATGCCAAAGCCTTGAAACAGGCGCATAACGGCGAGCCGGGCGCGGCGCGTGTGTTGTACCAGCAATTGGGCCGGCCGGACCTGTCCCCCGAGCGCCGCGCCGCCCTGCATGTCGAATTGCCCAACTACCCCAGCCCCAAAGCCTTGAAACTTGCGGATAACGACCTGAGCAACGAATCACCACGGGTCCGCGAGGCCGCCATTCGCAGCATTGTGGGACTGGTTCCCACCGGCCAGCGCACGCTGTTGCTCGGCCCGGTACTGGACGATCCCGAACAGAGCGTACGATTTGCCGCCGCCGATGCCTTGCTTGGTCTGTCCCCCGACACCTTGGGCCTGTACTTCGGGCCGTTGCAGCAGGTGCTCGACGAGTACGTGAAAAAGCTCAAAGCCCAGCCCGAAACGGCCGAGGGCTGGATTCAACTGGCACGCCTGTACATCCACAGCGCCCTGTTGCCGGACGCACAACATGCCCTGGAGCAGGCGATGCGCTTGCAACCGGACAACCTGCAAGCCGTGGTGGCGCAGATCGAGTTGCTGGACAAACAAGGCAAGACCGACGACTCCCGCCAACTGCTGGCGCGGCAATTGGCGGCGCATCCCGAATCGGCCTACCTGCAACACGCCCTGGGCATGTGGCTGCTGCACCATGGCGAACGGCCCTACGCGCTGCTCGGCCTGTCCAAAGCCGTCGAGCTTGAGCCGGACAACCAGGATTATCGCTACGACCTGGCCACCACCCTGCATGCTCAGCAGGAATTGGAAGCCGCCCAGCGCCAACTGGAGGAAATCGTCCAGCGCCACCCAGCCAACCGCAAGGCGCGGGTGCTGCTCGTCAACTATTGGAAAGAAAGCGGCCAGTTGCAGAATGTGCAGGTGTTGCTCGCGCAACTGGAGCAACTGAACCCCGACGATCCGGCCCTGCAACAAGGCCTGTAGGTCGTTCATGCAGCTTTTTTGCAAAGCGTGCCGCCGGCCTCATTAATCCCGCAACAGGTTGAACCGCCGTCAAGCGCAAAGGTCAAGAGAACATGGCGCGTCCGTAATAAACGCCGCGCATCCTCTATTCGTTTGTGACCTGAGGGCACTTCTTGTCTACATCCAACGCGCAGTTAACCGAAAAAGCGGCCACCGGCATTGAAGGCCTTGACGACATTCTTGCCGGGGGGCTATCGCGCAGCCACCTGTTCCTGCTGGAAGGCGAACCCGGCACCGGGAAAACCACCGTAGCCTTGCATTTCCTGCAGGCCGGGGCGAAAAGCGGTGAACGCTCGCTGTACATCACACTGTCCGAAACCGAGCGTGAATTGCGTCAGGGCGCCGAGTCCCACGGTTGGCATCTGGATGGCAATATCCATATTTTCGAACTGACGCCGCCGGAGAGCCTGCTCAACGCCGAGCACCAACAAAGCCTGCTGTACTCCTCCGACCTGGAGCTGGGCGAGGCCACCCGGCAAATTTTCGAAGTGGTCGAGCGGGTCAAGCCGACACGCGTGGTAATCGACAGCCTCTCGGAAATCCGCCTGCTGGCGCAAAGCTCGCTGCGCTATCGCCGGCAGATCCTGGCGATCAAGCATTACTTTGTGCGCTACGACGCCACCGTGTTGCTGCTGGATGACCTGACCACCGAATCCCTCGACAAAACCGTGCACAGCGTGGCCCACGGGGTGATTCGCCTGGAAGAACTGACCCCCAACTACGGCGCCGAACGTCGCCGGGTGCGCGTGGTGAAGTACCGGGGCCAGAAGTACCGCGGCGGTTTCCACGACTTCAGCATCATGCAGGACGGTATTCACGTGTTCCCACGCCTGGTGGCGGCCGAGCATCGCGGTGGCTACGTGCGCGACACCCTCAGCAGCGGCATTCGCGAACTGGACGCCTTGATGGGCGGCGGTGTCGAGACCGGCTCCAGCAGCCTGATCCTCGGCCCGGCCGGTACCGGCAAATCGCTGATCTCGATGATTTTTGCCGCCGCCGCCGTGGCGCGGGGTGAAAAGGCCGCGCTGTTTATCTTCGATGAAGAATTGGGCCTGCTATTCGAACGCATGAAAAACATGGGCATCGACCTCGACGCCCTGCAGGCCACCGGCAACCTGCTGATCGAACAGGTGGACGCGGCCGAGTTGTCGCCCGGCGAATTCTCCCACCGTGTACGCCGCTGCGTGGACGAACGCGGGATCAAGACCGTGGTCATCGACAGCATCAACGGCTACCAGGCCGCCATGCCGGAAGAAAACGCGCTCATCCTGCACATGCACGAGTTGCTGCTGTACCTCAACCGACGAGGCGCGGCGACGTTCATGACGGTCGCGCAGCACGGGCTGGTCGGCGATATGCAGGCGCCTGTCGACATCACCTACCTGGCGGACACCGTGATCCTGCTGCGCTACTTCGAGGCCTTGGGCAAGGTGCGCCGCGCCATCTCGATCATCAAGAAACGCACAGGCGCCCACGAAGCCACCATTCGCGAATACCGCATCGGCAGCAACGGCATGACGGTCGGCGAGCCGCTCGACAACTTCCAGGGCGTACTGCGCGGCATTCCCACCTACATGGGCGCCGGTTCGCCCTTGCTCAAGGATGAGGGCGTGTGACGGCCCTGGCACCGGTCTCCGAGCGCGCCATTGTCCTTGCGCCGATGGGCCGCGACGGCGCGCTGGCCTTGATGATGCTCAACGAAGCCGGCTACAGCGGCGTCGTTGCCAGCAGCCTTGCGGTCTTGTGTAACGAGTTGAGCAACGGTGCAGGCTTACTCCTGATCGCCGCCGAAGCCTTGCGCGGCGAGGATCTTCAGCCGCTGCTCGAGTATTTGCATCAACAGCCCGCCTGGTCCGACCTGCCCATCGTGTTGATGACCCATCACGGCGGCAGCGAACAGAACGGCTCATCGCACCTCAGTGGTTTGCTGGGCAACGTGACCTTCCTGGAGCGGCCTTTCCATCCCGTGACCCTGATCAGCTTGATCAGCGCCGCCCTGCGCGGTCGGCGTCGGCAATATGAAGCGCGGGATCGGCTGGTCGACTTGAGCGAGAGCGAGGCACGGTTGCAGCGCACCCTCGAAACCCTTGAACAGCAAGTCGAAGAGCGCACCGCCCAGTTGCGCAGTAACGAAGAGGCCTTGCGCCAATCCCAGAAGATGGAAGCCGTCGGCCAGTTGACGGGGGGCATCGCCCATGACTTCAACAACATGCTCACCGGGATTATCGGCAGCCTGGAGCTGCTGC
Organism: Pseudomonas sp. MPB23; assembly: GCF_046605395.1. Lineage (NCBI taxonomy): Bacteria > Pseudomonadati > Pseudomonadota > Gammaproteobacteria > Pseudomonadales > Pseudomonadaceae > Pseudomonas > Pseudomonas sp. MPB23. Next base: position 4,337,103 of record NZ_CP176771.1, read on the forward strand.
GCAGGCGCATCGCTCGCGGCAAACTCGACGACCTCGACGGTTTGATCGACCTGGGCGTGACCTCGGCCAACCGGGCCGCCGGCCTCACCCACCGCCTGCTGGCGTTTTCCCGGCGCCAGTCGCTGGATTCAAAACCCGTGGAGATCAACCAACTGGTGACCTCCATGGGCGAACTGCTGCAACGCAGCATCAACGAAAGCATCACCCTGGAGATGCGCCTCACCGATCAACTGTGGACCGCCGAGGCCGACCCCAACCAACTGGAAAGTGCCCTGCTCAACCTGGTGATCAACGCACGGGACGCCATGCCCAGTGGCGGCAAGCTCACCGTCGGGACCACCAACCGCCATCTGGACAGCGTCTTCACCGCTGCCTACGGCACCCTCAGCCCCGGCGATTACGTGGAACTGAGTGTCAGCGACACTGGCTGCGGCATTCCGGAAAGTGTGATGGGCCGTGTCTTCGACCCGTTCTTCACCACCAAACCCATCGGCCAGGGCACCGGTTTGGGGCTGTCGATGATCTACGGCTTCACCCGTCAGTCCCGTGGTCATGTCACGATTCACAGCGAAGTGGGCAAAGGCACCACCGTGAGCCTGTTCCTCCCGCGTTTCATCGGCGAAGTCGTCACCGGTGCGGCGGTAAACCCCGCGCTGCTGCCGTTCGCCAATGCGGGCGAAACCGTGCTGATCGTCGAGGACGACCCGGCTGTGCGCGTGCTGGTCAGTGCGGTACTCAAGGAACTGGGCTACGCCTTTGTCGAGGCCGGCGACGCCGATGCGGCCGTGCCGATCATCGAGTCCGACCAGCGTATCGACCTGATGATCAGCGACGTCGGCCTGCCGGGTATGAACGGTCGGCAACTGGCGGAAATCGGCCGGCAGCTTCGGCCGGACCTGAAGGTGTTGTTCATCACCGGATATGCCGAGCATGCCGCCGTGCGGGGTGGTTTTCTCGACCCTGGCATGCAGTTGATCACCAAGCCGTTCACCTTTGATTTGTTGACGGCGAAGGTCAGGGAGATGATTCAGGCGTGAACTGATCCGGCGCGGTTGATCCAGACACGATTGGACACGGGGCGAATTGGAATCGCTAAACGCTTTTCAGACATTAAGGCTATGTATCGGGAGACGAAGTTTATCCCGGGCGCCCCTCAAAATGACCTGAAGAGCTGTAGGATGATTAATTCTGCCACTGTTTTAAATACTCCACGCCCTGCGTCTCTGACTTCAACTGTCGATCAGCGACCCTCTGAAACACGCCACGCGCAAAGCGCCGACGTCCCCACCGCACCGGCTGACACCAGCCGTGCTGCCGGCGACCGCGAACTGCTATCGCTGTACACCAAGGCCCTGCGGCGCAAGACGGGCGACCCCCAGCATGACCGCGAGATCATGGTCGACAACATCCCCCCACACTCAACGTTCGGCCAGTGGTGGGCTCAGTTGGGGCGTGCCATACGATCCCAGGATGTAAATGAGTGGCTGACGTCCGCTAGCATGAATAAAAGCTCGCTGCTCATCTCTCCCGAGCGTGGCGAAATCACCGATGGCATCCAACGCTTCCGGGCGTCAGGCCCGCTCTTGCGCGCCAATGACCAAGCCTGGTCGCAATTGAGTGGACCGATCATCGAAGCAGGAAAAGTCGTCAACGGACGTGGCGGCCCATCATTCTTCAAGCCACCGCTTTCTGGAGACAGCACCAGTGCGCCACTGGACGTGATCACGAATTTCTACTACCAGCCCGAATACAAAAACCCGCAACAGAGCCGCGACCATGCGGATGAACTGGAGCGCCATAACACATTCTGGCCGATCCCAACGGCGCAAAAGGCGCTGCGCAACGAAGAGGAACTCCTCAGGCAAAAGAACAGCGTCGGCGATAAAAATACCCGGCTCACTGCTGCGCGGGAGTTCAAGCAAATGGCGACCCGGCTGGAGACCGGCAGCCTGTACGAACAGGAGATTCACTCCTATTTGCAAAAGCCCACCCTGCAGGTCGATCCCCACAGCTCCTTTCCAACCGAGCACCTCAGCCACTGGGGCGAGGCCAGCCTCATGCAGTATCTGCAGGAAAACGACCTGGATATCCCCAAGACGCGTGCAGAGGTGGATAACCTCGCCGCCGCCCTGTTCACCCCACCGCCGAAAAGCGCGACGTTTGGCAACTACGGCGGTGCATTCAAATGGCCGGTGCCGCTGGACATCACCAGCCAGCGGCAACTGCAGGCCAATATTCGTTTCGGTAAGTTTGGCGACATTGAATTGGCCCCCTACAAAAACGTGCTGGATTACCTGATAGGAGGGGAGAAGCTGGAGCCTTCCGATGTGCAAAACCCACGACAGACCCTCGACCAGTTGATCAAGTCGCAACGGGGCCAGGCGCTGGGCGAAGCGATCAAGGCCAGCTTCGACGCAAAGTCTGTCAAAGGGAGCGTCAACGATTGGCTACTGGCCGCATTGAACGTTGATATGAAATCGCCGCTACGAGATTCAAAAAGCCACATCGAGTCGTATCCGTGGTGGCGCACACCCTATAGCTACGGCAAGAGCGCATCAGCCATCGTTGAAGCAGTCGTCCGTGATATGGACGAGACTGGTAGAGCATCCTCGCCGGAAACCGCCAGGCTTCTGACCCACCTACTCCTGGCCAGCCGCGCGCCGGAACTGTTGGTCAAGGATATCCCCAACAAGGTGACCTTCGGCTCCCACAGCTGGGTGGCGCTTGCCACCGCCGTTAGGCGCCTGGAAGCACAAGCGCCGGGCTCGACCGCCACGATGAGTTACAGTCAAGTGATGCTGCAAGCCTCTATTGCGCCGATCTCAGCCCGTGAACGCGCCATCGAATACACTGCACAACAGGAAGCACTCAAGGATTGGGGTGCCGTGAACGGTATGCCTTCTCATACCGAGGCACAGATGGCTGAGGTGAGCAAGGCGTACGACGCGCGTATCGCCAAGCTGAAAACTGCATCCGAAGCGCTTAGAACACCGATGCCGGTGGCCAAAGAGATGGCATTGGCACATTTGAGAAAAGCCTTCCCGGACATGGACCCGGCACTGTTCGAGAAGCATTGCATCACCCTGGAACCCTCCGTAGCGGATTTTCCCGGGCCTTACTCGGTGCTGGACCTGTATATGGACGGCAGAAGCGCCAGTGGCGCACCCACCCCGCATTACGACGCCTTCTATACGGCGCTTTTTCGCACAACATCGGACCGGCCTTCTGCCAGTCGCTTTATCTCCGAGTCCCCCGATGTCGATATCGACGCAGTCCTCGCGAAGATAAAGCACCTTCCAAACATATCCGACGAATTCAAAAAGAGCTTCCGCGAGTACGTTGATTCCGTTGAAACCGGTATTTCAGTTCAACTCAGAAACTTGATCGCGCGACAACCGATCGAGATTCGCAGGAACCTCGAATATGGCAAAGTCACGATCGTTCGTGAAGATCAGCTCACTTACACCCCCTATAGCTTGAGGGTCAGTACCCTGCCTCGTGAAAACAACAACCTGCTGATCAAGACCGAGCACGACGGACAGATTCACACGTACGAAGTCGATCTTAAACAGGATCGAATCGTCGAGCGGACTGACCTGGGGGATTTTCGGCCTGGGAAATTCCCGCTCAATCACACCCATCCCGGCAGAAAGCTTGTGGAAGTCAGGGGGGCAGGCGAGTACTCATCCGGCGTGACCGACGCGAGAAATGGAAGCAGCGCCACACCCGATAGCTTCAATAGCGAGAGGACTTCATACCTCGCGGATGCGTACGTCAAAAATATGAACATTAGTGAACTTCGAAAGGAGGCCATGGGGCAGACCACCTTCAATACCGAAACGCCGTTTTACAAAAAAGCATACGAATTCATGCTTAACCTGATTCCGCTCCGATCAGCGATCGTCAACTTCAGCAATGGCAATATCGGCGAGGGCATTCTGGATCTGTCGTTGGATGTGTTCGGCTTTGTCATCGGGGCCGGCGCCGCCGCGAAGAGTGCCAAGGTGCTGTCGGTCGGGGCTTCGGCGTTCAGCAAAGTCGTGCATGGCGCCAAGATTCTCGGACGTGCGGCAATCGGCGCCCTCAACCCCGTGGATGGCATCCCCGACCTGGTCAAAGGGGCTGTGAAAGTCGGGAGAAGCGGCTTCAAGGCAGCCTCCCAGGGCTTCAAGAAGCTGACCCATTCGGCCGGCAGCTATGATCTGTTGCACGCCAGCAAACGCTTCGATGCTTCCTCGATGGGAACCTTCAAGGTTAACAACGAGATTCTGGAGGGACCTGTGGTGCTGCAAAACGGGAAATGGCATCACTACAGCCCCATCACAGGACAAGCGTACGGCCCGGCGCTGAAGGACTTTGTGCCGTCAGCGCAGCTCAACTCGCAGGAGTTGGGCAAGTGGGTCACCGCGAACGGCACCGCTTCGACAGTGTCTGGAGACGTTGTCACTCACTGGAAAAAAACCGTGAACGCCCATCGAAACGGGCCTGAGAAGGAAGCCTTCGAACGCGGCTACCTCTCTGGAAACCCTCAGACGATCAAGGGGGTTTCCAAGCATATGAAAGCCGAAGACGTCATGAAGCTGGCCAACAACCAAGACCTCACCGCCGAGCAGATCGGGATGCTGGTCAAGAAATACGATGACATTGCCTACGAATTCGGCCGCAGTGGCAGCGCCAGGTTTATCGACGCGATCGAACCGCGCTTCGGCGAGGTCATCCCCATGCCACAGGTCATCTATCTTTCTCAGACAGCGCAATTGTCGGACGGCCAGTGCGCCGCGCTTTCACGGGCCATGGCTACCGCAATGGCACACGGGAAAGAGCAGGTACTGATCAAAAACATGTTCACCGCGGCGGCCTTTCCAGCGGACCCGGCCTCCAGAGCGTTCATTGCCCGGTTGAGCAAAATCCAGACGCAAGTTGGCAGTCAGGCCGCCTTCCATGCCGGGCAACCCACACGCCAGGTGTCGTTGAAGGGGATGGTCAAGGAACTGGCCGATTCGGATGTTTCCAAGTCAGTCATGATCGACTCTCCCGCCCACGCCATGGCGGCCGGCGTACGAGTCGATGGCACTCGCAAGACCTTTTACTTTTATGACCCCAATCATGGCCTCGCCCAGTTCCCAAGCGCCGAAGCCATGGAAAAAGGCCTGGAAAAACTGACCCGCGATAAAAAATTGACGCCGCAATATAGAACCCACAGCACCGACCCCAACAAACTGGAGTTTAAGGTTTTTGACCATGACGACGCCTGGCAACAAAAAAACAGCGTGTTCAGCACCGACGTCAACGCACTGTATGACGCCCCCATTACCCCATCCGGCGCAGCGCCGATGTCTAACGCTGAGTTGATAAAGAATTGGGACACTTTGGGGAATGTTCCTGAGAATCAAGGCCTGATCTGTTACGAGGCCTCGCTGCGTGTGGGCCAGGCGGAAAAAACCTTTACGCCTGCAGTATTCGACGCTGTGCAAGCCACCACCAACCGTAGGGGCGGCACAAATTATTCACAACGCTATCTGGAGATCATGGGAATCAAACCGGACAGTCTCAACGCCACGTTCAATACTGCGGACATTACGGAGTCTGGCCTGATCAACTTCAAACATGCCAATGAGGGTGGATTATTTGGCCACACCGTCTACATACAAAAAACCAAACACAACGAGTTGTACCTGTTCAACACCAATAGCCCTGACTTGGACATTGCAATGGCACGGGAGGGAAATAAGCCAACGATCAGCGGTGGGATGACCGTCTACCACCTTGACGGCAACGGACAAAAAGGCCTCCAGCGTTTTCTTGATGGCATCGACGGCAAAACCGGTTGGCAGTTCGCCTACACACCCGCCAGCACACTCAAGGCCAATGTGCAGAAGCTGACCCCTTGAGGCCGCTGGCGCCGTGTACCTTCGGCGCCGCGGCCCTCAGGCCAGCAAGCGCTGGATATGCTCTTGCAGCGTATCCAGATCAAACGGTTTGGCCAGGATCGGCGCGTTGCGCGTGATTGGGCTATTGCAGTCGAGGATTTCCTGCGGATAGCCACTGATAAAAATGACTTTAAGTTCCGGCCGCAACTTGATCGCGGGTTCGGCGATCTGTACTCCTGAAACCCCGCCCGGCAGGCGGTAATCGGTGACCATCAGGTCCAGATGCGGCTTGGAGGCCAGGATTTCAAAAGCCTCCTCGCCGTTGACGGCCTTCAACACCCGGTAACCCAGGCCTGAAAGGTACTCACCCAACACAAACATAATGGATTCGTCGTCCTCGACGATCAGTACGACATCTTGTGCATCTTCACTCATGGGAAGCCTTTGTCCGGTCAGTTGCTGCAAGTACGACCATAGGGTCACGCAGAGGTTGCGTCGGGCTGACGATTGATTTCATGCCGACGGCTCAAGGGGCAGGCACACCCGAAACAAAGCGCCCTCGCCTATCCGGCTCTCGACTTCGATAGTGCCCCCATGGGCCGCAACGATCTGCTCTGAAATAAACAGGCCAAGGCCCAGTCCCGCCGCGACCTGGCTGGCGGATACGCGCTCGAACTGCTGGAAAATACGCTTCTGGTTTTCTTCGCTGATGCCGATGCCGCGGTCGCGCACTTCCACTCGCGCTTCATCCTGCTCGCGGTACACGCGCACATGCACCGGGCTCTTGGCCCCGTAGCGCAAGGCGTTGGTCAGGAGGTTGGTCACCACCTGTTCGATGCGGAACTCATCCCAATTGCCTTCCACCGGACCTTCGGCGACCAGTTGCATGGATGACTGTGCCGCCGCCACTTGCGGGGCGAAGTTCTCCACCAAGTTATGCACCAGTTGTGCCAGATCGAAACGTCCGGGACGAATCGACAGTTTGCCGGTGCGGATACGCGACACGTCGAGCATGTCTTCGATCAGCCGGATCAGGCTCTGGATCTGGCGCTCATCGCGGTCGACCATGGCGTGCATCTTGTCCAGGGTAAAGGCCGCGGCGTTGTCCCGAGCCAAGTGCATCTTGCGTAGCTGGGTTTCGAGGATCAGCCCGTTGAGGGGCGTGCGTACTTCGTGGGCGACGATCGACATAAAGTCGTCACGCATGCGCACGGCCTGCTCCAGCTCGGCCTGCGTGGCCTGCAGGCGCGTCAGCAACAGCTCCTGCTCGCGACGGCTGCGCTCAAGGGCTTCGACCTGCTGCTTCATCGCCTTGCTCTGGCGGTACAGGTCGACGAACACATTGACTTTGCTCTTCACCGCGTGGATATCCAGCGGTTTGTGCAGAAAGTCCACGGCGCCGCTTTCATAGCCCTTGAACGCATAGTTGAGCTCGCGGCCAGCGGCACTGACAAACACGATCGGGATGTTCTTCGTCTTCTCGGTGCCGCGCATCAGCTCGGCCAGCTCGAAGCCGTTCATGCCGGGCATCTGCACGTCGAGGATCGCCAGGGCGAACTCGTGTTCCAGCAACAGGGACAAGGCTTCGTCGGCGCTCAATGCCTTGAAGACCTGGCGGTCCTCACGCTTGATCAGCGCTTCGAGGGCCAGCAGGTTTTCCGGCAGATCATCGACGATCAGCAGTTTGGCCTGGACAGTACTTAACATGGGGAATATTCCAGGGATGCCAACAGTGAGCCAATGCGGCTCAGCGTAAGAATGTGGTCGGGTGTATGCAGCGCCAGGGCTGCCCGTGGCATGACGGCGACGCGTGCTTCCGTCGGGTCTTGCACCACGGTGGTGCCGCCCTGCTCCTTGACGTGGACCAGGCCTTGGGCGCCGTCTTGATTGGCGCCAGTCAACAGGATGGCCAGCAGGCCCTTGCCATAGGCATCGGCGGCGGAGGCGAACAGGTAATCGATAGCGGGCCGCGAGTGATGCACACGCTCTTCCTGGCTCAGGGACAGGCTGCGATCCTGCTCCACCGACAAGTGATAGCGAGGGCCGGCAAAGTACAGGGTGCCGGGCATGATCACTTCCTTGTCTCGCGCTTCGACCACCGGCATGGCCAGGCGTCGGCCAAACACCTCCGCCAGTTGGCTGCGACGTTCGTCCGGCAGGTGCAGGACCGCGAGGATCGGCAACCCGAAACCATCAGGCAGCGCGCCGAATATCGTCAGCAACGCCTCCACGCCGCCGGCGGATGCACCGATGACGATCGCCTCAATGCCCGGAATCGATGCCGGGTTGCCCGCCACTTGATTCATAGTTTTCGGTAGATCCGTTCCTGTTTGACCAAGGGTTCGAATTGCTTGTTGTAGCCGGAAAAATCCAGGGTTTCCTTGCTGCCCAGCACCAGAAAACCACGGTGGCACAGCGACTCGTGAAACAACCCAAACGCCCGATCTTGCAACTTTTTATTGAAATAAATCAATACGTTACGACATGAAATTAATTGAGTTTCTGAAAATACACTATCGGTCGCCAGGCTGTGGTCGGCGAAGGTGACATTCTCGCGCAGGGTCTTGTCGAAGATCGCGTAATCGTAGGCGGCGGTGTAGTAGTCGGCGAACGACGCCTGCCCCCCGGCCTGCTGATAATTGGCGGTGTAGGCCCGCACGTTCTCCAGGGAAAAGATGCCCTGCTTGGCTTTTTCCAGGGACGCAGGGTTAATGTCCGTGGCGTAAATGATCGTACGCTCCAGCAAGCCTTCTTCACGCAGCAGGATGGCCATGGAGTACACCTCCTCCCCCGTGCTGCAACCGGCGATCCAGATCTTGATCGACGGGTAGGTCCTGAGCAGCGGCACCACTTCCTGGCGGATCGCGAGGAAGTGCGACGGGTCGCGAAACATCTCGCTGACCGGAATCGTCAGGAACTGCAGCAATTGCATGAACGCCGCCGGATCATGCAGCACCCGCTCCTGCAGCGCCGAAATCGTCGCGCAGTCGAACTGGCGCAGGGCATGGGCCACGCGCCGCTTGACCGATGCCCCGGAGTAATCGCGAAAGTCATAGCTGTACTTGAGGTAAATCGCCTCGATCAACAGGCGCAGCTCAATATCGCTGCTTTTTTCCAAAAAACTTCGCTCCACTTAAATGCGTTCCATCTTCGGTAGCCATACGCGAATCAGCGAGAACAGGCGATCCAGGTCGATCGGCTTGGCCAGGTAGTCGTTGGAACCTGCGGCGAGACAGCGCTCCTGATCGTCTTTCATGGCCTTGGCCGTGACGGCGATGATGGGCAGCTTTTTCCAGCGTGGATCCTGGCGGATCAAGGCGGTGGCCTCGTAACCGTCCATCTCCGGCATCATCACGTCCATCAGCACCAGGTCGATATCCTCGACTTCATTGAGTCTCTCGATGGCTTCGTAACCGTTACGGCCAATGACCACCACGGCGCCTTTGTGCTCCAGGGCGCTGGTCAGGGCGAAGATATTGCGTACATCGTCGTCCACCAGCAGGATCTTGCGCCCCTCGAAGACCTTGTCGCGGCTGCGGGCGGTCTTGAGCATCTTCTGACGGTCATGGGACAGCTGGGATTCGACTTTGTGCAAAAAGAGCGTGACTTCATCCAGCAGACGCTCTGGCGAGCGGGCGCCCTTGATGATGATCGAACGCGAATACTTGCGCAGTTCGGCTTCTTCATCGCGCGTCAGGTTGCGCCCGGTGTAGACGATTACCGGCGGGAACGAGCAGATGTCCTCGGTGGCCATGCGCTTGAGCAGTTCGTTGCCGAGCATGTCCGGCAACTTGAGGTCGATGATCATGCAGTCATAGACGTTGGTGCGCAGCAGCTCCAGGGCGGCCTGGGCGTAGCCGACATCGGTGATTTCGATGTCATCGTCGCCGATCAGGCGGGCAATACTGTCGCGTTGCAAGTCATCGTCTTCCACCAGCAACACGCGCTTGACCTTCTGGGTCAGCTTGGCTTCCAGGCGCGCGAACACGTCCTTGAGCTCTTCGCGGGTGGTGGGTTTGACCGCATAACCGATGGCGCCCATGTGCATGGCGGCTTCCACGCGGTCTTCCACGGAAATAACGTGCACCGGGATGTGCCGGGTGTTGGCGTGCTCCTTCAGGCGTTGCAGCACCGTGAGCCCGGAATGGTCGGGCAGGCGCATGTCCAGCAGGATCGCATCGGGGATGTACGCTTCGGCCAGGCTGTAGCCTTCGTCCGCCCCGTGCGCCACCAGGCACTGGTAGCCCAGTTCGTGGGCGAGGTCGAACAGGATGCGTGCGAAGTTCGGCTCGTCTTCCACCACCAGGATGCAACGGGTGGCGAAGGGTGTCTTGTCGCGATCATCGGCAAAACGTGGGATCTGCTGTGTGTCAGCCACCGGCAGCGGCGAGATCGCAATGGGTTTGGGCGCGGGCGCCACGACGGCCTGGCGCGGCTGCTCGATCGGCGCGGCATCTTGTTCGCGCTCCACGTACTGCTCGGGAATCACCAGGGTGAAAATGCTGCCCTGGCCAGGTTCGCTGGTCACGCTGATGTAGCCGCCGAGCAAGGTCGCCAGGTCGCGGGAAATCGACAGGCCCAGGCCAGTGCCGCCATAGCGACGGTTGGTGGTGCCGTCGGCCTGACGGAAGGCTTCGAAGATGCTTTCCTGCTGCTCCGGGGCAATACCGATCCCGGAATCACGCACCGTGAAGGCTATCCCCTCTCCCGGTGCGCGGGATACCGATAGGCTCACCTGGCCCTGCTCGGTGAACTTGATCGCGTTGGACAGCAGGTTCTTGAGGATCTGCTCCAAGCGCTGGCGGTCGGTGTAAAGCATGGTCGGCGCACCGCCCTGCACCTCCACCTGGAACCCCAGCTTGCGGTCGGCGGCCAACGGCTCGAACATCCCGCGCAGACCATCCACCAGGCGCGCCACGCTGGAGTTTTCCGGGCGCATCTCCAGCTTGCCGGCTTCGACCTTGGAAATGTCGAGGATGTCGTTGATCAGGTTGAGCAGGTCATTGCCCGCCGAATAGATCGACTCGGCAAACTTGACCTGTTCGGCGCTGAGGTTTTCCTGGGGGTTCTCCGCCAGCAGCTTGGCCAGGATCAACGAGCTGTTCAGCGGTGTGCGCAGTTCGTGGGACATGTTGGCGAGGAATTCGGATTTGTACTTGCTGGAACGCTGCAACTCTTCCGCGCGCTCCTCCAGCTCCAATTGGGCCTGGTTGAGTTCGCCGTTCTTGCGGTCCATGGCGTCGCGCTGCTCGGCCAGGATCTGGGTCTGTTCGGCCAGTTGCTCGTTGGTCTGTTCCAACTCGGCTTGCTGGGTTTCCAGGTGGGTCTGGGACTCCTTGAGAATGCGCGACTGTTCTTCAAGTTCCTCGTTGGCAGTCTTGAGCTCTTCCTGTTGCACTTGCAGTTCTTCATTGAGCTGCTGGGTTTCGGCGAGCACTTCCTGCAAACGCTGGCGATAACGCGCGGCTTCGATGGACGTGCCGATATTCCCGGCAATCAGTTCCAGCAGCTCGACGTCACGTTCTTCCAACGGGCGCAGAAAGCCCAGCTCGATCACACCGTTGATCCGGTCATCATCGCTGGTGGGCATCACCATCACGCTACGGGGCGAACCTTCACCCAGGCCGGAGCTGACCTTGAAGTAATCCACGGGTACGTCATCCAGGCGAATCAAACGATCCATCTGCGCGGCCTGGCCGACGATGCCCTCGTCGCTGTAGATCGCCTGTTCGCGCTGTTCCTGCTCACGGGAGAATCCGTAGGTGGCCACGCGCTTGAGGCCGCCGTGCTCTTCGCGCACATATAATGCGGCAACCGCCGAGCCCATGTACTGGGCGAAGAACTGCAGGATATTGCGACCGAGCATATTCAGGGTCAGTTGGCCAAGCACCTGTTCAGCCAGTTCAGTTTGGCCGTTGCGCAGCCAGGCTTGCTGTTCCAGGCGTCGCGCGATCTTCTCTTGTGACGCGAGGCTTGAGCTGTAACTATCTGATAACGAAAGTAAATTTTTACGGCCGATATAGGCAAGAAAGCCACTCAGGCCAAGTACGAACGCCAGGTACAGAGCGACGCTGATGATGGTGGTACGGGTCACGTCTTCGTTACGCGCGATCCGGAACTGCTGCTCCATCGTTACCGCATCGTCGTATTCCTTGCGAATCTCGTCCGTCAGGCGCTTGCCTCGCCCGGCTTTGACCGCACTGCGGTAGTCACCGTTTTCGCGCTGCATATCGATCATCGACTGCGCGTACTTATTCCACTCGACCTGCATGGCCTCCAGGCGCTTGAGGCGATCCACCTGCTCCGGGTTATCCGCCACCAGCGCCTGCAGATTGCGCAAGTCAGCAATGATCCGAGGTTTGGCCACTTCGTACGGATCGAGGAAATGTTCATCGCCGGTGATCAGAAACCCGCGCATGCCGGTTTCCAGGTCTACGGTCAGTTTGGATGTCTCGTTGAGGCTATTGATGACCCGATCGGTGTGCTCCACCCATTGGATCACCGACAACAGATAACTAATCAGACACACGAAAAACACCGCACTGACTACGCCCACACCGAGGGGCAATGCGACGTTTCGGCTCAGCAGTGTACGAAAGCTCTTTTCATCGATGGACGACGGGGGAGTCATGGGCATGCCTTGGCCAAATGTGTAAAAACCGCGAGTTTGCCCCATAGTTGCCGTTGAACGCTATTTTTCTGCCACTTGCGCGCACCACCGCCTACGTACGGTCGGGAAAAGCCTGCACGCTGGCAGCCGATTACATGCTGTCATTGGCTACTCCAGTGCGTTGAGTATTGATGACTTAAAACGTCTGGCGGTAGCCGAACGTCGTACTCGGCTTTCCTCGCGGCCATCGTCTGTCCATGAAATGTCCTGGGCAAGCACATGTGCGCTGGCGATTTCACGCAGTCACAAGACATTGCAATCGGTTGCCTGCACAATATCCGACTTGCATCGGGAACTTGCCGAGATGGAGACGACTCACTAGAGGATAGTCTTTGGACTGAACAAGACCGGTACCTCCATTTTTCAGGATTCCTCACTATGGCTGTCACGTCCACCATCCTTGTAGTCGAAGACGACGCCATCGTGCGCATGCTGATCGTCGATGTACTCGAAGAGTTGGCGTTCAGTGTGCTTGAAGCGGCTGACGCCGAAGAGGCGCTCACGGCAGTTAAAAACACCGATCAGGTCATCGACTTGATGATGACCGACGTGGGCCTGCCGGACATGGACGGCAAGCAATTGGCAACCCAAGTACGTGAGTTGCGCCCCACCCTACCCATCCTGTTCGCCAGCGGCTATGCCGAAAGCGTCGACTGCCCTGCCGGCATGCAGGTGATCGCCAAGCCGTTTTCCATCGACCAATTACGGGACAAGGTCAAAAGCATGCTCTGACGTGCGCCGCCCCCCACTTACATAACACGTAATAAAATCCCACGGACAACCGGGGGAGTCATTACCGGCCAGCTAACGACAGAAATAGACACCGCCATGAGCCTGCTTTATCGGTTCACGGCCATTCTTTTTCAGTCGTGAGCCAACCATTGATGACGATATCGACACCTTACGCAAGCACACTTCACCCTTCCCCGACGCCATTACCCAATGTGCCGCAAGTGTCCGCAGGCAATGGGCCTCAAGCGACCATGGAGGGCCCCGTCACCTACACCGCCCCGCGCCTCAGTGGCGACAGCACGCTGGCGCAGGCCTATGGTCAAAAGCTGCTCGACCTGAGCGGTAACACACGCATGAACGTCAATCAGGCCATTATTGAACCGATCCCGGCTGATTCAACATTCGGACAATGGTGGTCTCACTTCTCCGACATCCTACAAAACCCAATATTCAAGAAGTGGGCAGAACGTAATCACCTCGATACCAGCAAACCCTTTTCCCTCATCCCCTCCCTGGGAGCCTTGCGTGGCAACGTCGCTGGCACGACCAAGACACTTTTCCTCGAGCGCGATTCAGCCCTGGCCAGTCTGTATGCACCGCTGATCAACGCGGCCAGAGTCGTCGGTGCAGGCAGCCATATCGTCGCCGCGCCGCTGGCGGCCAACCGCGCATCGGTGGCCGATGTCGCGGATTTTTATCATGAGTCGATTCCAGACACTCCGGACGACCTCAAGCAACGGGGCCAGGCACTGCTGAACATCAGGGCGTTCACTGCCCCGTCAGCCAGATTTGCCGAAGTACGCCAGGATTCGGCGCTCACTTATCAAAGAAACCTGGTGGGTGATATTCATGACCGCGAGGCCTTGGCAAGCAAACTTCAACAGTTCCCCGAAAACGGCTCCCAGCCACTGCAGGCGTACCTGAAAAACAACACCCTGCGCGTTCACTCAAACTCCTCTTACGATCAGACACACAATCTACCTGAAGGCAATACGGTAAGCCTCGAACAGTTCATCACCGATAATCACTGGCGGCTGCCCACCGATCGCCAACAACTGGCCAACCTGATTCGCGTCTTGAAGGCCCCGCCGTTGCCAGCCCCCCATCATGGTGACCTTGGTGGCGCACTGTCCTGGCCAGTACCACTGACTCAGGACGAGCAGAAGCTTGTCTATAGCCATTTCAACCACAACCTCCGCCTTCCCGGCCTGAAAGACATTGCGCTGGATCCCAAAGGCGCTTTGGGCTACCTGAGTCAAAACCGCCACTGGACAGACGCAGAACGGCGTGACCCGCGCAAGGTCATCGAGCAAATCATTCACTCGCCCAAGGCCAAAGAGCTGGGGGCCGCCCTGCAGACCAAAATGGGCGGCGTCCCCACCAAGGACAGTCAGACCGACTGGGTGTTGGCCGCCATTGCCAACACGCTCGATACCGAAAGCCTGTTCCGTCCCCGTAAACATCACGTCGCCGGGTTCGACCTTGCCAACGGCCAGCACTATGGCAAGCCCCTGGAGCACATCAGGCAACAGCTGACCGCGCACGTGGTGAGCACCGGCAAAGCCACCCCGCAAATGGCGCCCATTGCGGCCTACCTGCTGTTAAATCGCAGCGCTCCTGAATTGTTGGTCAAGGACGTTCCGCAGGACGTCACCTACGGCTCCATTGCGTGGGTCAGCCTCAAGGCGGCCGTGGCCCGTATCGAGGCGCAGAGTCCCGGCGCAGCGGCACTGATGTCATTCGCGCAAATCGTGTCACAGGACGCCAAGGAACCGATCTCGGAAGACGATGAAACAATCCAGCAACAAACGATGTTGCCGGCCTTGGCTGAATGGGGAGAAATCAACGGGACATTACCCCAATCAACCACAGGGGTTTATTCAGCAGCGCAACTTGAACAGACGCAAACAACGTTGAGAGAAAAAGGCGAGGCCTTGAACAAGGCTGCGCAAAGCCTGCAAGCCGAAATGCCGACGCAGCGCAGTGTCGCCCTGGACGAGTTGAAAAAGGTGTTCGGTGATGGCATTCCGTTTGAACGTAAGTGCATCAGCAGCACTTACGCCAACAGCGACGCTCACCAACTGACGGCCTCCATCACCACTGAATCCGTCGGCACTTACTCACTCCTAGACCTTTACTTGTCCCAACGCGCAGCCGACCGGGTGGGATGGACGTCGAGCGACCGGGACGTTCCCGTGACAGGGCTGCTGGACAGGATGTCCAGGCTTCCCGACCCCAAGGCCAAACACGCTCAGGCATTTGCCGATTACCAAAAAGGGATTGAAGAGGCCTACTCGGTCCAGACGCGGTTGCTGCTTTCAAAACTGCCACTGCAGGACCGGAAAAACCTCGAGTATGGGAAAATCACCGTCTATGTCGAAGGAGAAGTCACTCGCAGCCGACACGTGTTGCCGAACGGGACTGTCGACCATGAATCCAATTTCCCCGAGCAGCCACTCAGAGAGCGGTCGTTGTTGATCAAGACCGAACACAGCGGCGAGCAGGCGTTTTACGAGATATCCCCGCAACGTGGCTATCTGTTGCGACGAGACGACTTGAAGGACCGCTTCAAGGAGGGTGTCCAAGCCCCCTGGGTCAAGCAACCGGCACCCTATGGAGAAAAACAATCCACCACGGCCATTCAAGAAAAAAAGCCTGCCAACGAGCAAGAGCGCAGCCAAATGGCGGCCACCGAGCATTCCAATGATACGCCGGACTCCTTTTTCAGCCCACGCAGCCGACTCATCGGCCAGTTGCTCTCCCGGCATACGTGCGAAGCCTTCAAGTTCGATCGGGCGTTGGAGGCTTCCAAGGCCGTCACGACGTTTGATGAAGAACAGGCGAGAAAGAAGATGGCCGAGGAACTCTGGCTGGGTGTAATCCCTTTCGCCTCGGCTACGCGGCACGTCATTAATGGCAATTACCTGGACGCTGCCGGCGATCTGATCTTTGACGGGGTCATGTATGCAACGTCGCTGGGGCTGGGCAAGGGTGCCGGTGCGGTTAAAGGACTGCCCAAACCGAAGAGGCTGTTTGGGAAGACATTGCTGGCCGGGAAGCTGCCAACCAGTACGCTGGCGCGTGCAGCCCGGGCGCCCATCGCTGAAGCCGGGCAGTGGATATCACACCCTATTTCCAGGGTTGTGGAAGGGTTGCGTCCCAGCAGCAGGCGCACGGTGGACCTCCTGAAGATGAGCAGAAGGCCAGATATCGCACAGGGCACCTATAAGATCATTGGCTCCGAAACCCCGTTGAAAACCACCGCCCTATATGACGACGCCACGCGCAAGTGGTTTGCCTATGACATCCATACCCAGCAGCGGTCCGGCCTGCCGCTCCATGACTTCTCCCCACAATCCTCTCGTGCAATCGACACACCAACGCCAGGAAGCACAGCACTCAAACCCAATCATTTGGAAGCCAGCCTGGCTCGGGACAACGTCGTGGAACTGGGGGGCACGATGCGCGAGTTGACACGCTTGGAGGGTGACCTCTACTGCTTTGTCGACACCTACAAAGGCGTGGATCGTCTGAATATCTGCGCCCATGGTGTCGGCCTGGACCTGATCGACAGGCTGAAAAACAACCCGACTACCATGTACTTCAACAACAGCGAAAACACCCCGGCACAACTTCTGAACGCTCTAAAAAACAAAAATATCGACCCCAGCCTCTACGACAATGTGCGTTTGGTCATGTGCTACTCGGCCAATGGGCAAAGCAATTCGTTTGCCGCTGACTTTCAACGCTTGGTCAAGCGGCCGGTAAAAGCATTTGAAGGGCCTGTCACCGCGAACTTTGAACCCAATGACATGACAAACCTCTTCGCCCACGCGGAAAAAACCCTGCCGGCGACCTGGCAGCAGGACTTAAAAACTGTATTCGCCCGACAACGGCAAATGAAAGTCTACAAAAGCAGGCAACATATCAACGCGTTCAAGGACCCGGCGACGTTCATACGGTTTTCCTACACTCCACGCTATTTTTCCCAGGTCATTGCTCCCATCCCTCCTCCATTACCGTAAGCCATTCAGTCAAGCGGACGCGGTTCAAGCGTGTGTGCTTGCAATCGCATCCGGTAACTTTTCCTGGGTTCGCTAGCGCGTCTGGATTTAGCGACTAGTTTCAATCGACATGTCCAAACGCCTGGACGACAGCAATGTCCACACCAACAACCTGTTGCTGCGCACCACCCTGCTCCTCAGCACCCGCCCCGATCCTCATAACGGCGATGACTGGCCGTCGCTCACTTTTTTTGCAGGGATTAACGTGACGTTCGGCAAATAAAACAGGAAACTCGTCGCCTTTGTTCCCCGTCAGTCAAACGAACTTTGGAAGGACGCAACAACATGATTGGAAAACCGACGCGCCTGCTGTTGGCGAGCCTCTCGATTGTCATCAGCACGGGTGCCTGGGCCGATTTCACGGCAACGCCGAGCGAAGCACGGGCCATTGCCAAGGAAGCCTACCTATACGGCTATCCGGTGGTGGAGATGTACAAGACGCTCTACACCCAGTCCATCGATAAGGGCGGCGCCAACTACAAGGCTGCGCTCAATCATATCGGCCACTCGGCCCAAACGTTCACGCCGAAAGACGCCGCAGTCGCGCCACTGAGCCCTGACACCTCGTCCTCGTTCCTGTGGATGGACCTGCGCAGCGAACCGCTGGTACTCACGCTGCCCAAGATCGACGACAACCGTTACGCCTCAGTGCAGTTGATCGACCTGTATTCGCAGAACTTCGCCTACCTGGGCACGCGCAGCACCGGCAACAACGGCGGCCATTACATGATCGCCGGCCCTGACTGGAAGGGGCAGCAACCCGTGGACGTGGACCGTGTGCTCTACAGCGAAAGCAACATCGCCTACGCCGTCTACCGTACACAGCTGTTTGACGAGAAAGACCTGAACAAGGTCAAGCAGATCCAGAATGGCTACAAAGTGCAGACGCTGAGCAACTACGTGAAACAAGCGGCGCCAGCCAAAGCGCCCAAAATCGAGTGGCCCAAGCCGACCGCGACCATGGGCGACAGCCCGCAGCTGTTTGGCTACCTGAACTTCATGCTGGCCTTCGCGGCGCCCCAGGACAGTGAGAAGGAGCTGCTGGCACGTTTTGCCACCATCGGCATTGCCCCCGGTGCGCCGTTCAAGCTCAATCAACTGACCGCCGAACAACGCAAAGCCCTGGACGATGGCATCGCCGACGCCAAGGCTGAATTCGCCGCGTTCAAAAAGGACCAGATCGACACCCATCAAGTCGCCACCGGCGACCTGTACGGCAACCGCGATCGCCTGAAGAACAACTACCTGTATCGCTATGCCGGCGCCAGCCTGGGGATGTTCGGCGATTCCGCCAACGAGGCCGCAGTCTTCACCTACGTCAACGACAGCGAAGGCAAACCGGCCAACGGCGCACGTCACAGCTACACCGTGCACTTTGCCAAGGACCAACTGCCTCCGGCCGACGCGTTCTGGTCGCTGACCATGTACAACGCCAAGACCAAGCAGTTGGTCCCCAATCACAAGAAACGCTACCTGATCACTTCGCGCATGCTGCCCAACTTCAAGCTGGACGCCGATGGCGGCCTGACGCTGGCCTTGCAGCACCACGAACCGCCGAAGGATGAACAGCCCAATTGGTTACCGGCACCGCCGGGTCCGTTCTACGCGGTCTTGCGCATTTACCTGCCGCAGCCGCAAGTCGGCAACGGTCAGTGGAAGCTGCCGGCGTTGACACCGCTCAAGTAACACCGCCTGGCCGGCTGTTGCCCTGCAACAGGCCGGCCAACCCACGAAAATTTAACTGCCGGAAAACTCAGCCACGCTCGCGCGGAATCAGGCTCTGCAACTGCGAGGCCAGGAAGTTGGCGTCGAAGCCAAAGGTGTCCGGGTCTTTCAGGCCGTTGGTTTTCTTCCACAGCCAGTCGTTCTTTTCCGCCGGCAATACCAGCGACACGCTGCCGTGGCGCGCGGCGGTCAGGCCCATCACGGCCACGGAGATCAAGCCGCCCGCGCCCATCACGTCGGGTACAAACTCCACGGCCTTGCCGGTGATCTGCACGGTGAGTTTCTCGGTGTTGAAGGTCGAGGTCTCTACCGGCAGGCTCGGCCCGCTGGCGACATAGGCTTCACGGTGCACCTCCAGCAAACCGGCACACTTGACCGGTTCCAACCACTGTTCGATCTGCCCGAACAACTCACCGAGCTTTTGTGCCCACCGGGCCGACTGCAGGTCGAATTGCTGTTTTTTATGCGCTTCGCTGTCGGCGTAATGACGAAGCATCTCGCCCAGTTGCTGTACATCGTCCATTGCGGATTTCCTTGGGTGAGCCAGGTAACGAAGCGCGATCATGGCAGATGCGGCCGATCGACGTATGACTAAACACCCGCTCAAGGCACGGGTCGCCGTACAGAGCTGGAAACGCTCAACCCAAGCGACCCGGCCTCAATGAGAATGCGTGGAGGACGTGGTAAACGGCTGCTAGCCCCGAGCCGCGGCTTCGGAGGCCGGGTAATACGCCACGGCTGAACGATGAACCGCGCGCTGGCTGACGTAGGCACCGTAGTCGATGTGCAACTCCCTCGACTTGGGAAGTTTGCTCTTATCAATCACGAGCACCATGGGTTGTTTCAAGCTGTCTTCCTCCAGGCTCAAGTAGACGGCAATGCCATGCCCCAGAGGCGTGCGAAAGAAGAACACCACTTCTTGTCCCTTTTTAAGCCCGTGAATCGCCGGTGCGGTGACTGTGAGCTCTTTATCGGTCTCGGTAATCAGCGCGGCAGGCAGGCCATCGAAGCTAATAAACTCGTATACATTTGGCATCTGGCAATCCTCATCACGTTAATGGTCCAAGCCTTGAAGAAATAGGCTTGCTCCCTATTAACAGGGACTGAACGATCACCGTCTACTGTCATAAATAACAGGTATGTACGTGTTGTGACGGTGCCGCTTTGTTTCAGTCAGACGTGCAGCCCGCGCACGCTACCCCCCGCGGAGACAGGGGATCCTGGGTGATCGCATACCGCCCATTTGAGCTTGATCAGACCTGCAATGCAGGCGTATCGAAGGAAGGGTGCTCCGATAGAAGGCGCTGCCACTCCATTCGAAACCAGGGCGTGAATGGCACTTGCGGTTCTACAAGTCGGGCTGATATTTCGTCTCGGTTCCACCACTTGATCTCGCTGACTTCTTCAGTTACCGGGAAGACCGCAGCGTCAGATTGCGCAACCAATACATGACATAACTCGTGTTCCGCACCGATCAAACCAAAGTGAGCATGGTACTCAAAACTATATAAAAAGCGGCAGGAGGCAGAGATGCCTAATTCTTCACGCAGACGACGAGATGCAGCCTCCAGAATAGTCTCTCCAGGCGCCGGATGACTGCAGCATGCATTCGACCAAAAACCTGGCCAGAGCATTTTACCTGCAGCACGACGCTGGAGTAGATGACGCCCACAACTGTCGATCAGATGCACTGAAAATGCGCGATGAAGCGTTCCCGCTCCCAAGTGTGCGACGCGTTTGTCGCAAACACCAATCTGTACATCGTGTGCATCAACTAACACTACGTCACTGGACATTCTGTATTCCCTTCGGTGCAATTACGCACGCCCTCCCCACACCCTGTTTGCAGTGTTTGGGCTTTACCTAAGTCAAGGCACTTGCCCCCAGGCGCTGACGAATGTCAAAGCTGCGTCGGTGAACGCTGGATCGGCACGCAGGTTGGCCATGGCATCAAGATCATCTTGAGTGAGTAACCCGAGTTTAAGCAGCGCTGGCCCAGCCTGCTCGGTGGTTGCAGCCCAGAAGGCATCGGCTGGGCTGTTGTCACCGATTCGGCCTTCGTGGGTGCAATGCCCAACGCTGGAGAGTCCCCGATCACGTAATCGTTCGGGAAGAGTATCGGCCCAGAGCATGTCGGAACCGATGGACTGTTCCAAGAGGGTGACTCCGGCCTGGGCTACTTTTCGGAACACCGGGTTCGCAGTTCTCAAGCTCGGTTGCAGACTCATATCTTCGACCACCAGCCAACCACCTGGGCGGACCCAAGTGACGGCTCGCGTCAATATGCTTTCACGCTCCGTGAGGTGACATAGAAGCGCCCGAACGTGCACCACATCAAAGGAGCCAACAGGAAAACCATCGGTTACCGCATTATGGGTAATCACCCGAATGCCGGGGATATCGGTAAGAAATCGGGTGTCGATGTCGGTGGCGGTGACAGTCGAGTCGGGATATCGCTTGCTCAGCCAGCCGGCGAGCGATCCGGCACCGGCGCCAAGATCGAGAATGGCAGACTTGCACGTAAGACCCAGTTGATCAAACACCGCTTGGCTCAACGGGTCAAATGCGCGTTCAAGGGTGCGTAGGCGGGCTAATTGGCCTGCGTGCTGATCAGCAAGATAACTGCTGGTGTAGCCGGGTTCCTCAGCATAGTCGGTCGTGGTCAAAGTAGGACCTCCAGTTGATCAGGGCAGCGATTGAGGAATCCGCGTTCGATAGGCTTAAACCCCGGAGCCCAGCGCATGTTTGGAAAGGTCTGTAGCAGCATGCGAGCGCTGATCGTGATCTCCATCCGTGCCAGCATCGACCCCAGGCAGAAGTGGCGCCCCGCACCGAAGGCGAAATGACTGGTTGCCTGTTCGGGGCGCGACAAATTGAACGTGTCCGGGTCGGTAAATTGGCTCGGATCGCGGTTGGCCGAACCGATAAGACAGGCCAGGGTCGCGCCAGCAGGAATAATTCCCGACGGCAGTTGCAGCGACTCACGGGCCTCCCGGAGTACAAGTTGCAAAGGAGGGTTGCGTCGCAGGGTTTCGGCGAGCGCGTTATCCATCAGGTCTGGATTAGCCATCACTGCTTCTTTGACACCAGGCTCGTTCAACAAATTGACAATGAGATTCGCCAGGGCACCGTGACTGGTCTCGCTACCCGCTGTCATCAGGATCGCGCAGTAGGACCGGACGAGCGTCTCGGACAACGGCTGATCGTCAATCCGCGCAGCCAGAAGCTGCGAGATCAGATCGTCTGAGGGGTCAGCACGGCGGGCGTCGATGTGTGGCTGGATGAAGTCGTAGAAACTGTCTCGATTGGATAACCCGCCGGTCAACAGTGCCGGATCCTGTCGATAGTTGCCCATGTAAGCGAAGCCGATGGCACACCAACGCTTCAACTGCTCCACTTCCTTGCAGGTTTCAGCCGGGAGACCCAGCGCACGGGCCATCACACGCACCGGCAGCGCTGCGGTGAAATCAGTGATGAGGTCCACCTGAGGTCGGCCGTGCATCTGCACCAGAAGGTCTGTGGTCACCGACGTGATGGATGCTTCGAGCGCTGCAAGGGCCTTGCTGCGGAACGAAGGGCCAAGCAACGCTCGGTGCTGAGCGTGTTCGCACCCATCCATAGTGACAATAGTGTGTCCCAGCAGCGGTCCAATCTGCCAGGTGTAGTTGTTGTTGCTCACCCCAGGATGGGTCAATGCGGCTTTGACATCCACATGCCGACTGACCAGCCACACATCGGTGGGCTCGTCGTAAACGATCGGCAAAGTGGTACGTAGCCGCTCATACAATGGATACGGGTCGATTTCGAACTGCCGGGATTTAAGGGTCGGCGGGGTCAGTTTCAGATCCACTTGCCGGTTGTTCTGTACCGTAGTATCGGCGGCATGCAGGTGATATCGAGAAACGGTACGGTGCCAGTCCCCCGCCGCCCGGACAACCTGACGCAGCCGGTCCGGGTCGGTCGCGGCGGACTGCCGGTGATTTGCATGCTGGGCGGCGACCGCAGTGAACTGCGCAACCGTTGTATTCACCATCTGATGGGCGGACTCAATCGCGGCAGACCAGTCTATGCCAGCCGTGTCCGCGAGTATTGAAACCAGGTTGAAACGCTCACCACACACCACATCTTTGGCAATCGAATGGATATCGTTTGTCCAGGCAATGATATCGGCAGCGTGTTCACGCAGCGTGTTCCACCATTCGGTGTCCGCTGGATTCTCGTATGGGTCAAGCGTTTCGGCCCCATCGATGAGATCAAAGAAGAATAGTGCGCCGAAAGAGTCCCGGCGCAACGGCAGGTATTCGGCCAACGTGAGTGCCTTCTCGGTTTCCCGCACGCGCACCAGCGTCGCCTGCGCACGCAGATGTTGGGTCAAATGTCGCACCAGCCTATGCCGCCAATGGTCGCCCCCTAAGCGCCGGGTCTGAGGCCACAGATCATCGACCAAAACAACGAGCATCGGGTCATCAAACCGGCCGATTTCATCTGAGGGATCAGCGTCGCCACTCTCGGTCAAAACCTGTACCGCGATGATGAAACGATCCAACGCACCGTTTTCCGCCCAAGGTCCATCATCGATTCGGTCATCGAGAGTGAGAGCCCACAGATACCAGCACACCAGAATCTCGGCTTGGGGCGTGGGTGCCTTCCCGCACAACGCAATTCCCAGTTCGAGCAACGCAGAGGTGCTCAACCGATGCGCACCACGGCGTCCGATCAAACCGTACCGCTGCGCCCAGGCGAGCGCATGCGTGCGCAACCGCTCACTGTCGGAGCGCGGTGGTGGACCTGCGAAAGGAAGCTGGATCTCAGGAATAACGAGCGGTGTCGGCGGTAAATGATCGCGTTGGCCGGTGCCGGGATCGCCTTCGTGGGGTTGCGATGCCATGAGGGACTCCTCTTGAATCGACTGTCTAAAAGATAGAGCTCCGACCGCAGCGCCTGCCGTGACGACGAAGCAAAATAGGTAGTATTTCCCTCCGCCGGCCTGATCCTGGCTTGAAGTTAACCGCCTGGGATGTCGGCATTGCCTAGAGTCGACTCAGAAAAATCTCGCAGAGTGGAGGTGTAAGTCGCCATCCCAGCAGTCCCCGTCCGCTCAGGTCGATGAACAGATGTATTGATCCGCCATCCGTACTGATTAGATACGGGCATTGAATCAAAATATACTGTCACTTCTTACAGGTATAGACGAGTCAGCTCCAGGCGTGAGCGTGATCGGTAATCACCGTTGTTTGAACTGCACTGATGAATTGGTTGGCAACTGCGTATGACTAATCAGCCTTTGATGGGTAAGGTGACGCCACCCCCTTGTCAGGAGCATCGCATGCGCACCATTGGCCTTATCGGCGGCATGAGCTGGGAATCCAGCGCCGAGTATTACCGCATCATCAACCAAAGCGTGCGCGACAGGCTCGGCCCGCTGCGCTCGGCGCAGCTGTTGATGCACAGTGTGGACTTCGGCCCGGTGGAACAGGCCCAGCATGCCGGACGCTGGGACGACGCCGCGCTGATCCTGGAAGATGCGGCCCGCCGCTTGCAGGCCGGAGGCGCCGAGTGTGTGGTGCTGTGTACCAACACCATGCATCGGGTGGCGCCGCGTATCCAGGCCGCGGTGTCGATCCCGTTTTTGCATATCGCCGATGCCGCCGGCGCGGCGGCGGTGCAAGCCGGCACACTGACGGTCGGTTTGTTGGGCACCGCCTTCACCATGGAGCAGGATTTTCTGAAGTTCCGTCTGGCCGCCCACGGTCTGACCGTGCTGGTGCCCGAGGCCGATGAGCGCAAGGACGTACACAGGATCATCTATGAGGAGTTATGTGTCGGCGTCATCAGCGACGCCTCACGCCAGGTTTACCAGCGGGTGATCGAGTCCCTGGCCGCACGCGGCGCCCAGGCGATCATCCTCGGCTGTACGGAAATCGGCCTGCTGATCAAGCCCGAACACAGCGACCTGCCGCTGCTGGACACCACCTTGCTGCATGCGCAGGCTGCGGTGGCGTTTGCCTTGCAGGATTAAGCCGATGTGCGCAGGCGCGCATTGTGTTTCATCCGTTGAAAGACAATTGGCCGCCCAGTCTAGAGTCGCCTCTACCGGACGCGCGACGCCGCCACCCGCCACACCCGCGCAATATCCGCAGCCCGCTCGCGCAACAACCGCGGTGCCTCGTTGCACGCTTGCTCCAGGCTCATCGGGCCGGACGGCAAGGCGAACGCAGCGTCCACGCCGTGGGCGTACATCTGCTCGTAGCCGTCCCCCAGGGTACCGGCGATCACGATGACCGGCACACCGTGCTGCCGGGCAATACGCGCCACGCCGAACGGGGTTTTGCCGCGCAGGGTCTGGGCGTCGAAACGGCCTTCGCCGGTGATCACCAGGTCGGCCCCCGCCAATGCTGTGTCCAGGCCAACCAGTTCAGCCACTACGTCCACCCCGGCGCGAAACTGCGCGCCGAGAAAGGCCTTCGCGGCGAAACCCAGGCCGCCGGCGGCGCCGCTGCCGGGTTCGTCGCGCACGTCTTTGAGCAAACCCCTGGCGCAGTGATCGGCGAAGTGGCCGAGGGCGGCGTCCAGGAGTTGCACCTGTTCGGGGTTGGCGCCTTTTTGTGGGCCGAAAATCGCCGAGGCGCCGTGGGGGCCGCACAAGGGATTGTTCACGTCGGCGGCAATCTCAAAGCGCACCTGGGCCAGCCGTGGGTCGAGGTTGTCGAGACGGACCTGTGCCAGCCGGGCCAGGGCCAAGCCACCCGGTGGCAGGGCTTGGTCGTCGGCGTCGAACAATTGCACGCCGAGAGCCTGCATGGCACCTGCGCCGCCATCGTTGGTGGCACTGCCGCCGATGGCCAGGATGATGCGCTCGGCACCCGCGTCCAGGGCGGCGCGGATCAGTTCACCGGTGCCGAAGGTGGTGCTGGAGCAGGCATCGCGCTGCCCTGGTGGTACCAATTGCAGGCCACTGGCTTCGGCCATTTCGATCAGTGCGGTGCGACTGTCGGCCAGCCACCCCCAGCGCGCGTCAACGGTGCCGCCCAATGGCCCGCACACGGTGTGGTGCCGTAACTCGCCATTGCACGCTGCGAGTACCGCGTCCACCGTGCCCTCGCCGCCGTCCGCCATCGGGCACTGGATCATGTGTGCATCCGGCCAGACGTGCGCCAGCCCGTCGGCAATGGCCTGGGCGACGCCCTCGGCCCTCAGGCTGTCCTTGAACGAGTCGGGGGCGATGACGATTTTCATGGGCTTTCTCCGGTTTTTATGACGCCCATGCTGCCAGTTGGACTCGGCAATGACGCCGGTCCGATGCACAAGTGCGGGTGAAGTTTATTGTTCATTCCGACAAAGCCTGGGGCAGCAGTTGTACACCCAGGTACAGCGAAAGCATGCCATCGAGGGTCAGCGGGTCGACACCACTGAGTTCGGCAATCCGCTCCATGCGGTAGCGCAGGCTGTTGCGGTGGATGCCCAGTGCATCGGCGCACGCCTGGCTTTGCCCGTCGTGTTCGCACCAACTGCGCAAGGTCGCCTGCAGTTGGCCGTTGCTGTCCTTGGCGAGCACCTTGCGCAACGGGTTGAGCAATTCGTCCAGGGCATCGTCGTTGCGATGGCGCCAAAGCATCACCGGCAGGCGATAGCGGTTGAGGGTCAACAGACGCGTGTGCGGCAGGACATCGCGACCGTAGGCCAACAGGTCACCCGCGCGCCGATAACAACGACGCAACCCCGCCAAACCATCGGCTTGCCCGCCGACCGCCACCCGCTGGATATTCCAGCCCAGGCCTTCGAGCTTTTCCAACAGGCGCGGATTGTCCACCTGCAACGCCGCCGGCCGGCACCACAACAGGGAAAACTGCGCCGAACTGACACACCAACTGTCCGGGTAGCGCGACGTCAGCCAGGCACTCAGCGCCTCGGCGGACTGCCCCGCGCCCAGTTCGAACAGATACGGTGTGCGCGCCATCTGCGGCTTGAGCCCCAGTTGCTGTGCTTCATCGATCAGACGCGGCGAGTCGCCGGAATCGGCCAGCAGCAAGGCCAGCAGGTCGTCGCAGCGCTGGCGCCGCCATTGTTGCTCGGCTTGCTGATGACGATGACTGACCAGCATTTCCGCGGTCATACGCACCAGTTCGGCGTAAGTACGCAGCCCTTCCGGCTCCCCGGTAATGCCGAGTACGCCGATCAGGCGCTGGTCGTGCATCAGCGGCAGGTTGATGCCGGGCTGCACGCCCTTGAGGTGTTTGGCGGTCTGCCCGTCGATTTCCACCACACGGCCATTGGCCAATACCAGTTGCGCGCCCTCATGCCGGGTATTGATCCGCCCAGGCTCGCCGCTGCCGAGAATCAGGCCCTGGCTGTCCATGACGTTGACGTTATGGGGCAGGATCGCCATGGCGCGATCGACGATATCCTGCGCCAGCTCATGATCCAGCTCGAACATGGGGCTAATTTCCTTGAAAACGGCGGATTGTTCATAGGCACAGCGCAATGGGTGCTTAGCTGTGCGCAAGCACAAAGACAGCACCCTGCAAGGTGGTCGAGACTCTTGGAGCGATCAACGTTACCTTCGCATCGCGAAAAATCATAATAAAGAGAGACTCCCATGTCACAGAGCGCCGCTGTCACACTGGCCACCGATGACGATAAAAACGCCATCTACAAGCGCATCACCCTGCGCCTGATCCCATTCATTTTCATCTGCTATCTGTTCAATTACCTCGACCGGGTAAACGTTGGCTTTGCCAAGTTGCAGATGCTCGATGCGCTGAAATTCAGCGAAACCGTGTACGGCCTGGGTGCCGGGATTTTCTTTATCGGCTACGTGCTGTGCGGCGTACCGAGCAACCTGGCGCTGACCCGGTTCGGCCCGCGGCGCTGGATTGCGCTGATGATGATCGTGTGGGGCACGTTGTCCACCTGCCTGCTGTTCGTCACCACCCCGACGCATTTCTACACGTTGCGCCTGTTTACCGGTGCCGCCGAAGCCGGCTTCTTCCCCGGTGTGGTGCTGTACCTCTCGCAGTGGTTCCCGACGTTCCGCCGTGGACGGATCATGGCGCTGTTCATGTCGGCGATCCCGGTGTCGGGTCTGCTCGGCAGTCCGTTTTCCGGCTGGATACTCAACCACTTCGGCGCTGGCCAAGGCGGCCTCGCAGGCTGGCAGTGGATGTTCCTGTTGCAAGGCATCCCGACCGTGATCCTCGGCGCCCTCGCCTACTTCCTGCTCAGCGACAGCTTCGCCAACGCCAAGTGGCTGACGCCCCACGAGCGGGCAGTGCTGGAAGCCGACCAGGCCACGGACCTGGCGAGCAAACCGAAAACCAGCACCGATTCGCTCACCGACGTGTTCAAGAACCCGGCGATCTGGGCGTTCGGGCTGATCTACTTCTGTATCCAGAGCGGCGTGTACGCCATCAACTTCTGGCTGCCGTCGATCATCAAGAATCTGGGGTTCAGCGATAACCTGGTGATCGGCTGGCTCAGTGCGATTCCCTACCTGCTGGCCGCCGTGTTCATGTTGCTGGTGGGCCGCTCCGCTGACTTGCGCAAGGAGCGACGCTGGCATTTGGTGGTGCCGATGTTGATGGGTGCCATCGGCCTGGTGATCGCAGTGAACTTCGCCACGACTCCGGCCATCGCCATCCTTGGCCTGACCATCGCCACCATGGGCGCTCTGACCGGCCTGCCGATGTTCTGGCCGGTGCCGACCACCCTGCTCAGCGCGGGCGCGGCGGCCGGCGGCCTGGCGCTGATCAACTCCATGGGCCAGATGGCCGGCTTCCTCAGCCCGTATATCGTCGGTTTTGTGAAGGATGCCACCGGGTCCACGGATATGGCCCTGTACCTGCTGGCGGCGGTGATCGTCGCGGGCAGTGTCCTGGCGTTGCGGATGACGCGCACCCTGAAGGCGTAACGCTTACAGCAGACCGCCGCCGTCGATGTCGATCACGGCGCCGGTCATGTAGCCATTTTCCATGGCCAACACATACCCTGCCGCGACCTCCTCCGCGCGCCCCACTCGCCCCACCGGCAACGCAGCGCCGGCTTTGGCGAACATCGCCAGGCGTTGTTCCTCGGCCATCCCCGCATACGCCGGCGTGTCGATCACCCCCGGGCTGATCACATTGACCCGACGCGGCGCCAGTTCCTTGGCCAATTGCCTGCCCAGCGCCTCGGTCGCGGCATTGATGCCGACCTTGATGAACTGCCCCGGTACGTATTTACGCCCGAGTTGCCCGGAGGTCAGGCTGATGCTGCCGTGCGCATCCATGAACGGCAGCGCCAGTTGAATCGCCCGTAACGCGCCCCAGAGTTTTACGTTGAAGTTGTCCTGGGCTTCATCCAGATCCGTCTCGATCAGTGGCTTGGCGCGTACCGATGGCCCGGACGTATAGATCAGATGATCGAAACGTCCAACACTGTCGAACAGGCGCTGCAGGGAGGCGGCGTCGGTGACATCCACCGGCTCGCTGCGCAGGCCGTGCTCGCTGCCCGACGACACGCGGCGCCCGGCCAGCACCACCTGGGCGCCGCGCGCCGCAGCCACCTTGGCCACGGCGGCGCCAATCCCGCTGCTGCCGCCGATCACGATGACGGTTTTACCGTTGAGAGAAGAAGTCATGGAGAAACGTCCTGGCTGAGAAAGTGAGCGTTCATCTTCCCCGCTTGGCAATCCGCGAAAAATCCCGGTAAAACGACAAGATCTTTAAAGGATTTTTACTAATGAGCTCAATTCTGGATCTTGAGGTCTTTGTGCGAGCCGCTGATACCGGGAGCCTATCGGCCGCAGCACGCAGCCTCAACCTGACCCCGGCGGCGGCAAGTATCGCCCTCAAGCGCTTGGAAACCCGCCTGGGTATCCGCCTGCTTGCTCGCTCAACCCGCAGCATGCGTCTCACCGAAGAAGGCCGGCGTTATTTGGACAGCGTGCGCATGGCTCTGGAAGCCCTGTCCGAAGGCGAGCAAGCGATCAAGCAACACGGCCAGCGCCTCAGCGGCCTGCTGCAATTGGCGGCCCCCTCGGACTTCGGACGCAATGTGCTGCTGGGCTGGCTGGACGAATTCAAGGTCGAGCACCCGGACATCCGCCTGCAGTTGCTGCTCAACGACAGTAACGCCGATTTGTTCCGCGACACCGTCGACATCGCCCTGCGCTTTGGCGTGCCCCAGGATTCCAGCCTGGTGGCGCTGCCGGTGATGCCCACTCACCACCGCATCCCCTGCGCCAGCCCCGACTACCTTGCACGGCATGGCACGCCTCGCACGCCTGCACAATTGGCGCACCACAGTACGCTGCGCTACATGCGCCGGGGACGGGCCAACAGCACTTGGTATTTTCGCCAGGGCGAACATCTGGAGGAGGTTGAGGTCACTGGCGATTACCTCAGCGACGACGGTGAGATCGTTCGACGTTGGGCCCTTGCCGGTCACGGCATCGCCTATAAAGCGCACTTGGATGTCGCCAGCGATATCAAGGCAGGACGACTGGTGCCGCTGTTGTCTGAGTGGCAAGGCGAACCCACGCCTTTCAACCTGATGTGCCCGCATCGCTTGCAGGTGTCGGAGCGGGTGAAAGTGCTGCACCGTTTTTTGCAGGAACGTTGCCAGGCCTTGCTGGATAGATGAAGAAACGCGCCACGGGGCTTGTTCCAGAGCCTCTGAGTCTGGTATTGCATAAGCCACGTTTTTCAGCCGCGAGGAGCTTCGTATGATTTACCGCACATTGGGTCAATCCGGCTTGAAGGTCAGCGCCTTGACCCTCGGTACCATGATGTTTGGCGAACAGACCAATACCGAAGACTCGCTGCGCATCATCGACAAGGCCTGGGACCAGGGCATCAATTTCATCGACACCGCGGACGTTTACACCGGTGGGCGCTCCGAAGAACTGGTCGGTGAAGCTATTGCCCGGCAGCGCCAGGATTGGGTGGTGGCGTCCAAAGTCGGTTTCGGCCCGCCGGACGGTCTGCCGAACCGCAGCGGGTTGAGCCGCAAACGTATTTTCAACGCACTCGAAGCCAGCCTGACACGGCTCGACACTGACTACCTCGACATCTATTACCTGCACCGCGAGGACCACAACACGCCGCTGGAAGTGACGGTATCGGCCATCGGCGACCTGATTCGCCAGGGCAAAATCCGTTACTGGGGCCTGTCCAACTATCGCGGCTGGCGCATTGCCGAAGTGATTCGCGTGGCCGAGCGCCTGGGTGTCGACAAACCGGTGATCAGTCAGCCGCTGTACAACATCGTCAACCGCCAGGCCGAAGTGGAACAGATCACCGCTGCTGCCACGTATGGCTTGGGCGTGGTGCCTTACAGCCCGCTGGCCCGGGGCGTGCTGAGCGGCAAGTATGCGCCGGACGTCACCCCTGAAGCCGGCAGCCGCGCCGCACGCCAGGACAAACGCATCCTGGAAACCGAATGGCGCGTGGAGTCGCTGCGCATTGCCCAACTGATTCAGCAATACACTCATCAGCGTGGCGTGGGGATGGTCGAATTCGCGATTGCCTGGGTGCTGAACAATAGTGCGGTGAGTTCGGCTATCGTCGGGCCGCGTACTGAGGCGCAGTGGGACGCCTACACCGGCGCGCTGGACGTGAAGCTCTCGGCCGAAGATGAGGCCTTCATTGATTCGCTGGTGACACCGGGGCATTCGTCCACACCGGGATTCAACGATGTGGGCCATTTTGTCTCGGGCCGCATGGCTCGCGCCTGAAGCGACCGACCATAGGAGCGAGCTTGCTCGCGAAAGACGTCAACGATAACGCAGCGCTGAAGGTCGTCAGCGGTGCCTGGGCGTTTTTCGCGAGTAAGCTCGCTGCTACAGAGGGGGATGAGACATTTTCTTGAAAAACGCCCCAAAACAGCGCAACCCTCTGGCGCCAAAAGCACCATAATCCCCTCCTTGAATCCCCCCTCTTTTGTATGAATCGGTTTTCGCGAGGACAGCGTGTCTAAAGGTGTTGTGTTATCGGTATCGGCCTCGGTGTTGTTTGCCGTGATGTATTACTTCACATCATTGCTGACGCCATTGAGCGGTATGGAGATTTTCGGCTGGCGTATGTTGCTCACCATGCCGTGCATGACGGTATTCATGATCGTCAGCGGTGAATGGCGGCGCGTATGGGAATTACTGCGGATGTTGGCCGCCAAGCCAAGGCTGATCGGCGGCGTGGTGCTGTCTTCGGCGCTGCTCGGTGTGCAACTGTGGCTGTTCATGTGGGCGCCGCTGAACGGGCGCAGCCTGGATGTGTCGGTGGGCTACTTCCTGCTGCCACTGACCATGGTATTGACCGGGCGCCTGGTGTGGGGCGAACAGCTTTCGTACCTGCAACAGATCGCAGTGGTGCTCGCCGGCCTCGGGGTGCTCAACGAGCTGTACCAGGCCGGTGGTTTCTCGTGGGCGACCCTGGTGGTCATCATCGGCTACCCGATCTACTTCATCGTGCGCAAATACCTCAAGACCGACCACTTGGGCGGGCTCTGGCTGGATATGGCGCTGATGCTGCCGGTGGCATGGTGGTTCGTACAAAGCGGCGCGCAGGGTTTTGCGGTAATGGATGCACACCCCAAGCTGTACGCGTTGATTCCCATGCTGGGCCTGATCAGTGCGTCGGCGCTGGTGAGTTACATTATTGCCAGCCGTTTGCTGGCGTTCAGTTTGTTCGGCTTGCTCAGTTATGTCGAACCGGTGCTGTTGCTGGGCGTAGCATTGCTGCTGGGTGAAGGAATCAAGGCCGGCGAATGGCTGACCTATATTCCCATCTGGCTGGCGGTCATGGTGCTGGTGTATGAGGGGTTCAAGCATCTGGTGCGTCAGCGCCGGGCCTGAATGGGTGTCTGCGGGGCCTCCCTGGCCCTGCGTGATTCAGCCAGTTTCACGTCAGCCATGACCCCAGCGGGCCTGTCAAATACGCCTTCGAGCGCGCCAGCCAGGATGCTCAACAGTTCCCGACGCTTGCCGTAGCCTGGGATATTGCTCTGCACCGCATCGCCTGCCTGCTCCAGGGCGCTGTCCATGGTGTCCTTATCAACCCCGAACACACTGCCGAGACGATTGCCCCGGTTCAGCTCAAGCAAGGTCCCTGTGACAGGATTCTTCATGATGGTCTCGATAGCGTGGGCGGTGTCCTCCGGAACCCCTAACGCCGCCAGGGCAGTCCCAAGGTCATGGCCCGGGTTTCTGAGTTGTTTGAGGAACTCCTCGTAGAGTCCATTCAAATCATTGGCGCCGACATTGTCCAAGGCCGTACCGGTCACTTTACGTGCGTACTCCTTTTGGGTCATGCGCACCAACGGCTCGTCACTGTTCAACCCGTTTTTTACGAAGAAAAAACCGTCTTTGCTGCCGCCATGCAAGTTGCCGTATGCATCGTACTTAAACAGCACTTTCTCTCCATCCCCCCGAGCCCCCATGTAGGTCGCCCGGCCATCAGGTTCAATGTGCAACAGGCTGGTCTTGCTCAGGCCGTTGACGGGCGACGGCTGGGTGACGCCTTTACCCAGGCGAGCGAAGATATCCCCCTTCTCATAAGCAAAACTGCCAACCACTGCATTGACATCCCCGGCGGCAAACGCCGTCATTGTCTGCTTGACCCGATCCACTTGGGCGGGCGCCAGCGCATGGGAAAAATGCTGCGAAAATTTGTCCAGCCTGTCTGGATCGTTGGCCAACTCTTTGAGCCAAACCGTCATTTCCTCGCGGGTCGCGAAGGCGTGAAACGACGGCTCGTCGTCCTCAGGGATGTACAGCAGGAAATTGGGGCCTTCTGCCGTGGCCGGCACACGCTTGATCATCACGATGTCATTGGCTTGCGCCCCATCCACCGCAAAGGTCGAAACCTGTACGCCAGGTGCGCCAACCTTGCCAGGTGCGACGACGGCGTGGGCCAACGCTCGCCCCTGGGCCGTCAATGTGTTGTCGCGAAACGCTGAGCGCACACGATCCATATACGCTTGGAACGCGCTGTCGACGGCGTCCTCGTCGCTGGGTGAGCTGATCGACATGCTGCGTTCACTCGGGGGCGGCGGCGCATGTCGCGCAGGAGTCGGATTGATTGCACTGAGCATATGAACACCTCTCAAAGTGAGTACAGAACGATCAGGGCCCCGGCCTTGCACCGGCGCCCTGCTCCTCTCTGTGACCCGAATTCGATGCGGCGTTCCACGCACAAAGAAAAGCCCGGTAGAAGGCGTCCTCTACTGGGCTTTTCATGCCTTGAAACGATTACTCGGTGGTCAACACACCACGACGCACCTGATCCCGCTCGATGGACTCGAACAGCGCCTTGAAGTTGCCCTCGCCAAACCCATCGTCGCCTTTGCGCTGGATGAACTCGAAGAACACCGGCCCCATCAGGGTTTCGGAGAAGATTTGCAGCAGCAGGCGCTTGTCGCCTTCAATGGACGAGCCATCCAGCAGGATGCCACGCGCTTGCAGTTGATCGACCGGCTCACCATGGTCAGGCAGGCGGCCTTCAAGCATTTCATAGTAGGTATCCGGCGGCGCAGTCATGAAACGCATGCCGATACTTTTCAGTGCATCCCAGGTCTTCACCAGGTCATCGGTGAGAAACGCCACGTGCTGGATGCCTTCGCCGTTGAACTGCATCAGGAACTCTTCGATCTGCCCCGCACCCTTGGACGACTCTTCGTTCAGCGGAATACGGATCATGCCGTCCGGGGCGCTCATGGCCTTGGACGTCAGGCCGGTGTACTCACCCTTGATGTCGAAGTAGCGTGCTTCACGGAAGTTGAACAGCTTTTCGTAGAAGTTGGCCCAATAGACCATACGCCCGCGGTACACGTTGTGGGTCAGGTGGTCGATGACCTTGAGACCGGCACCGACCGGATTGCGGTCAACGCCGTCGATGAAAACGAAGTCGATGTCATAAATCGAGCTGCCTTCACCAAAGCGATCAATCAGGTACAGCGGAGCGCCGCCGATGCCCTTGATCGCTGGCAGGTTCAGCTCCATCGGGCCGGTTTCGACGTGGATCGGCTGGGCGCCCAGCGCCAGTGCGCGGTTGTAGGCTTTTTGCGAGTCCTTGACACGAAACGCCATGCCACACACGGAGGGACCGTGCTCCGCGGCAAAATAAGAGGCGATGCTGTTGGGTTCGTTGTTGAGGATCAGGTTGATCTCACCCTGGCGATACAGGTGCACGTTCTTGGAACGATGGGTCGCCACTTTGGAGAAGCCCATGATCTCGAAGATCGGCTCCAAGGTACCCGGGATCGGTGATGCGAACTCGATAAATTCAAAGCCCATCAAGCCCATCGGGTTGTCGTATTGGTCAGTCATGGTCGGTGCCTCATCCTGCTCTTGAAATAAAGAGTCTGATTAACGGAAGTCAATTGCCAGCAAGGATGAGGTCGGAAGGTGGCGCACAGGAAAGGCCTCGCACGCTGCGGGCGAGGAAGTCACCAAAGATGAGGGGGGAGCCGAATAGTTTCATGATTACATCAGTCTCTGACGGCCGAGGCTTGCGTGAGCGCAAGTCCATATTCTTGTATGCGTAAACCGATTCTACACAGCGTAACCCTGTTTGTCCGTACTCTTATCAAATCCCCTTTGGCCCGGAGGGTGCAAGGGCTTTGTGACGTGGGGAGATGTTGTGCGCGGACAAACAACGGGGTGGGCGAGCATATTTCAACGGGGCCATCTATCATCGAACATTCCTGACCGGCCTTCCGGCGCCCCCTTCATCCGCTACAGGCCGCAGAACTCATGCCTCTCACTGTCCAGGGCCCTCGAAAGAAACTCACCCGCTATTCGATCAGCATCCTGTCAGCATTGCTGCCGATTGTCCTGGGTGTGGCCATCCTGTACTGGCAAGCCGAGCGCACCCTTGAGCAAACGACTGCGCAAACTGCACAGGAAGCCGTGCGCCAGTTCGACCTGATGCTCGACAACGCCGCCCTCGCTGCCCAGGCCCTGTTACCACTGGCAGGCCAACCCTGCGATAACGACGCGAAATTGGCCTTGCGTGAGCAAGTGACGCGGCGCCCCTTTGTGCGGGCGACAATCTTGTCCTGGCAAAAAAACATCTATTGCAGCTCGTTGTTCGGCAGCACTTATGAGTCGCCGGTGAATCCCGATGACTACGTGGATGGGCGACTCTGGTTAATGAAGGGCAACCCGGTGACGCCGGACACCGCGTTATTGGTTTACCGCTTGGTCGACGGCGATCGAGGTGCCTTTGCCTCGATTGACGGCTACCACCTGACCAACGCCTTACGCCTGATCAGCCGCTATGCAAACCTTGTGCTGCAGGTGGGCCCCAACTGGCTGGATGCCGACGGCAAGGTTCGCGACACCGCCGTTCCGCGATTTGAGGTGGCCCATCATCACCTGACCTCCCTGCGCTATCACTACAGCGTCGACGCGGGCATGCCGGCAGGTGAAGCCTGGCGTTATATGCAGTCGCGCTACCCGGCGGTATTCAGCCTACTGGTGTTCTTTGGCGTGCTCGCGGGCCTGCTCGCGCACTGGCTGCAAAAGCGCGTGTCTTCGCCGACCCATGAACTGCAGCGCGCGTTGGGCGCTCATGAGTTCATTCCCTATTTCCAACCGGTCGTACGCGGCGACACCCGCGTATGGGCGGGCTGCGAGGTGCTGATGCGTTGGCAGCACCCGAAGGAAGGCCTGGTGCGACCGGACCTGTTCATTCCACTCGCCGAAGATTGCGGGCTGATCGTTCCAATGACCCGCGCCCTGCTGCGCCAGACCGCTGCGCAACTGGCGCCCCACGCCAAACGGTTCAGCCCCGGCTTCCATATCGGCGTGAATATCACCGCCCACCACTGCCAGGACCTAGCACTGGTAGCGGACTGCCGCGAGTTTCTCGCCGCCTTTCCCGTCGGCCAGGTGGTTCTGGTTCTGGAACTGACCGAACGCAAGCTGATCGAGCCCTCCGATATCACCCGTCGCCTCTTCGATGCACTGCATGAACTGGGCGTGATGATCGCCATCGATGATTTCGGTACCGGCCATTCCAGCCTGGGTTACTTGCGCAACTTCAATGTGGACTATTTGAAGATCGACCAGAGTTTTGTCGCCATGATCGGTGCCGACGCACTATCGGGGCATATTCTCGACAGCATCATAGAATTGTCCGGCAAGCTCGACCTGGGTATCGTTGCAGAAGGCGTGGAAACACCGCAGCAGTGCGAATATCTCGCCGAACGAGGCGTAGACTTCCTGCAGGGCTACCTGTTCGGAAAGCCTTTACCTGTCGACGATTTCATTAAAACCCTGCTCATCCATTGAATAGCCACGCACTAGCCGGGTTGAAATAGTGCTAATGAAACAGAAGACATGATTTACTCGTAGCGGATTAACTACTACAATTTTTCCTGCCTGTGCAGCACTCACAGGCAGGTGTCTTTCCTGAGTTGCCTTAACGCTCTTGGCTTATAGCTTTGTCTGCAGTTGATATCAGCCAACTACACTATTGGAGTACCTATTTTGTCCAGACTCGCCGAATTTCGCGCAGCAGAAAAAGCCCTTCAAGAGCAGCTTGCCCAGCTGGAATCCCTGAAGAACGACGCCGGCCTGAAGAAAGAAATCGAATTTGAAGAAAAACTTCAAGGGCTGATGAAGACTTATGGCAAAAGCCTGCGTGACATCATCGCCATCCTTGACCCTAACCTGAGCAAAGCCAGCAGTGCTGCCGTAGCTGCGCCAAAACAGCGCCGTGCACGAGTGGTCAAGGTCTACCAGAACCCGCACACCGGAGAACTGATCGAAACCAAAGGTGGCAACCACCGCGGCCTCAAGGCGTGGAAAGAAGAATACGGCGCAGCGACTGTAGAGTCGTGGTTGCGTAAGTGATCGGACGCCACTAACAAAGAGCCCCGCCTAGGCGGGGCTTTTTTATTCAAGGTTTCGAACCCGAACTTAAATAACATTTCATTTTGTTCAAAATCGAGCAACGCAGCGCTGTCAAAGTTGCAGGCT
Source organism: Pseudomonas sp. MPB23 (assembly GCF_046605395.1). Lineage (NCBI taxonomy): Bacteria > Pseudomonadati > Pseudomonadota > Gammaproteobacteria > Pseudomonadales > Pseudomonadaceae > Pseudomonas > Pseudomonas sp. MPB23. The sequence goes on from NZ_CP176771.1 coordinate 4,375,122, forward strand.
GGCGCGCACCGCACTGACTTCATCCTTGCTGGCTTCGTAGGCATCGGCTTTGCCCGCGTATGAAAAAACATACGCTTTATCGGTATCAACGGCCCCCACCAATGTTTGCGACAATACGTGTCGACCGTTCTCGGTAATCACACAAGTAGTTTCCAGTGCGTCGAGACGACTCAATGTCGTTGCGCGCATCTTGGTACATACACTTTGATAACCGCCCTGGGCAAAATCCTTCTGGATGGATTTACGCATTTCCAGCAACACGCCCTGAAGATTAACTTTGTGCCCCGCCTCAATCGGCGTACCGGTCAACTCCATGACCATCAAGGTCGTGCCATTTTCATCGTTCTTGATTGCCCGTTGGCGCGATACCGTCACCGGCGTGACGGGCGCCTGCTCGTCGGGCGCCACCTCTTCGACTTGCCAGCCACTGGGCCAATGAATTTCCGGGGCACCCGCCAACACAAAAGGACTGGTCAACAACAGACACACAGCGGTCGACAGCGGTTTACGAAGTTCGATCATTGCAAAAAACACCCCAAGTTCAAGCGGCAAAGTGTGAGCCTCGCTCCCCGTTGGTCGCAAGGCCTGCGTGACCTTTTTCATTTGGCGCCGCAGGCGGGCCTTGCGTATCATGGTCCGCCTGCATGGATGCGTGCCGCAAGCCAAGGGAACGCTCCCCGCGTCTGCCCCATTTTTTCTGGAGGGCCCATGAGCCTGCACGAACTGAATACTTTCCCGGGCGTCACCGCCCAACCCGACGCCGCCACCACCCACTTTGTGTTCAACCACACCATGTTGCGGGTCAAGGACATCACCAAGTCGCTGGATTTCTACACGCGCGTCCTGGGGTTTTCCCTGGTTGAAAAGCGCGACTTCCCGGAAGCCGAATTCAGCCTGTACTTCCTGGCCCTGGTGGACAAATCGCAAATTCCGGCCGACGCCGCCGAACGCACCCAGTGGATGAAGTCGATCCCTGGCATTCTGGAACTGACCCACAACCACGGCACCGAAAACGACGCCGACTTCGCCTATCACAATGGCAATACCGACCCGCGCGGCTTTGGCCATATCTGCATTTCGGTGCCTGATATCGTAGCCGCGTGCGAACGCTTCGAAGCCCTGGGCTGCGACTTCCAGAAGCGCCTGACCGATGGCCGCATGAAAAGCCTGGCGTTCATCAAGGACCCGGACGCCTACTGGGTCGAGATTATCCAGCCAGCACCGCTGTAAACGTTTCACGCAATAAAAAACCCCATGATCGCTCATGGGGTTTTTCGTTTCCGGGTCCGGATTTACGCCGGGGCGGAGGTACGGATCAGGTGATCGAAAGCACTCAGGGAAGCCTTGGCGCCCTCGCCCACCGCGATCACGATCTGCTTGTAGGGCACGGTGGTTACGTCACCGGCGGCGAAGATACCCGGCAGTGAAGTCTCGCCACGGGCATCCACGATGATCTCGCCACGGGGAGACAGCTCCACAGTACCTTTGAGCCAGTCGGTGTTGGGCAGCAAGCCGATCTGCACAAAGATGCCTTCCAGGTCGATGGTCTTGAACTCGCCGGTATCGCGGTTCTTGTAGATCAGACCGCTGACTTTCTGGCCATCACCTTTGACTTCGCTGGTCAGCGCGCTGGTGATCACGTCGACGTTCGGCAGGCTGTGCAACTTGCGCTGCAACACCGCATCGGCGCGCAACTTGCTGTCGAACTCCAGCAGGGTCACGTGACTGACAATGCCCGCCAGGTCGATGGCGGCTTCAACGCCGGAGTTACCACCGCCGATCACCGCCACGCGTTTGCCCTTGAACAATGGGCCATCGCAGTGCGGGCAGAAGCACACACCCTTGGCCTTGTATTCCTGCTCGCCTGGCACGCCCATTTCACGCCAGCGGGCGCCGGTGGCCAGGATCACGGTCTTGGACTTGAGGGTCGCACCGCTCTCGAAGCGGATTTCGTGCAAGTCCCCGGCGTTTTTCGCTGGAATCAGGCTGCTGGCGCGCTGCAGGTTCATGATGTCCACGTCGTATTGACGCACGTGGGCTTCCAGGGCGCTGGCCAGTTTCGGCCCTTCGGTTTCCTGTACCGAAATGAAGTTCTCGATGGACATGGTGTCCAGTACCTGTCCACCGAAACGCTCGGCAGCCACACCGGTACGAATGCCTTTGCGCGCAGCGTAGATGGCCGCCGCAGAACCGGCCGGGCCGCCACCGACGACGAGTACGTCAAATGCCTCTTTGGCGCTGATTTTCTCGGCGGCTTTTTCGATACCGCTGGTATCGAGCTTGGCGAGGATTTCTTCCAGGCCCATGCGGCCTTGGCCGAAGTTCACGCCATTGAGGTACACGCTGGGCACAGCCATGACCTGGCGCTCATCGACTTCAGCCTGGAACAGGGCACCGTCGATGGCGACGTGGCGAATGTTCGGGTTCAGCACAGCCATCAGGTTCAGCGCCTGGACCACGTCCGGGCAGTTCTGGCACGACAGCGAGAAGTAAGTCTCGAAGTTGAACTCGCCTTTCAGGGCGCGGATCTGTTCAATCACTTCGACACTGGCCTTCGACGGGTGGCCACCGACTTGCAGCAGGGCCAGCACCAACGAAGTGAATTCATGCCCCATAGGGATGCCGGCGAAACGCAGGCTGATATCGGCACCCGGACGGTTGATGGAGAACGATGGCTTGCGCGCATCATCGCCATCGGTTTTCAGGGTAATCAGCGTGGTGAGGCTGATTACGTCCTGCAAAAGGGCGAGCATTTCCTGGGATTTCGCGCCGTCATCGAGGGAGGCAACGATCTCGATCGGCTGGGTGACCCGTTCCAGGTATGACTTCAACTGAGCTTTAAGATTGGCGTCCAACATACGGGCGATTCCTTTGAATTCGGTAAAAAAAACGCCCGAGCGAATCTCGCCCGGGCGTTTTTGAGGGCGGTGCAGCTGACTTAAGGTGCGGCAATCCGCCCTTGATACTTCACAGACTTAGATCTTGCCGACCAGGTCCAGGGACGGCGCCAGGGTGGCCTCGCCTTCTTTCCACTTGGCTGGGCACACTTCGCCCGGGTGGGCAGCGACGTACTGGGCCGCCTTGATTTTGCGCAGCAGCTCGGAAGCGTCACGGCCAACGCCGCCGTCGTTCAGTTCAACGATCTTGATCTGGCCTTCTGGGTTGATCACGAAAGTACCGCGGTCCGCCAGGCCAGCTTCTTCGATCAATACGTCGAAGTTGCGGGAGATGGTCAGGGTTGGGTCGCCGATCATGGTGTACTGGATTTTGCCGATGGCTGGCGAAGTGTTATGCCAGGCAGCGTGGGCGAAATGGGTGTCGGTGGAAACGCTGTAGATTTCGACGCCCAGTTTCTTGAATTCGTCGTAGTTGTCGGCCAGGTCTTCCAGTTCGGTTGGGCAAACGAAGGTGAAGTCAGCTGGGTAGAAGAAAACGACAGACCACTTGCCTTTCAGGTCAGCGTCGGTCACATCTACGAAGTTGCCGTTTTTGTATGCGGTAGCTTTGAACGGTTTTACTTGGCTGTTGATGATAGGCATCGTTGACTCTCCGTCAGGGGTTAAGAAGTTGATGGCGTGAATCCTACCCACTCTTTTGACCGATGGCTCATTGGCAAACCTGATGCTCGTGATTGGTTTTCGCTATCAGGTGGCCATATTAATAGAAGAAATCTCAAAGCAGAGGTTGAGTCGCCAAGGTCATACCGAGAAAGGGTGTCGCTTCAACATAGCGCATGGCAGATTTCATGTCGCGCCAGCCGACGTAACTCATCAATGACTTCAAATCCCAACCACTGCGATGGGCCCACGTGGCAAATCCACGGCGCAGTGAGTGACTGGTGTATTGCTCGGCTGGGATGCCAGCGCGCTCCAGGGCCTGGCGCAACAGCGGGATCACGCTGTTGGCATGCAACCCCTCCTCCGCCAGATTGCCCCAGCGATCAATGCCACGAAACACCGGACCGCGCACCAGGGCCGAGACGCTGAGCCAGTCGCAGTAGGCCTGAACGGGGCACAGGCGCAACAATGCCGGAGTCTGGTACGTCTTGCCGAGGTTGTCCCGGTCACTCTTGCTGCGCGGCAGATACAGGCTGATTCCGGCACCCGGCACCGCCTGTACGTGCTGGATATCCAGGCGGCACAACTCATCGCTGCGAAACCCGCGCCAGAAACCCAACAGAATCAGCGCAGTGTCGCGCTTGGCACGCAACAATCGAGGCTGGTCATGGCTGCTGCCCGCCTCTATGGCTTCCACCTCCAGCGCAGCTACCACCTGCTCAAGGTGCTTGAGTTGCAGGGGTTCGGCCTGTTTTTCCCGCGCCGGGTGCACCGCACGAATGCCCTTGAGTACCTTGCGCACCACTGGCGCCTTGGTCGGGTCGGCAAAACCCTGGCTGGTGTGCCACTGCGCCAGCGCCGAGAGACGCAACTTCAAGGTGTTAACCGCCAACACCCCGGCGTGGGCCACCAGGTAGCGCGCCACGCTATCGCTGGTCGCCGGCAGGAACCCACCCCAATTCACTTCGAAATGCTCGATGGCCGCGCGGTAACTGCGGCGCGTGTTGTCGCGGGTGGCGGCGTTGAGATAACGATCAAGATCGCTCATGAAAGGCCTATTCGTACGGCTACAGGGTGGTTGCGGGGTCAAAACCGGCATGACACGGGATAATACGCCAATATCCCGCCTGTTAAATCATTAATTCAAACGATTTTTTATACGTGATATAGTACGTAAATACATAATACGTACCACGGTACTAAATCGACGGAGACCCTATGGCTCGCGGCGGCATCAATAAAGCAGTAGTTCAAAAGGCACGCCTGGCAATTCTCGCCCGTGGCGAGAACCCCAGCATCGACGCAGTACGCATCGAAATGGGCAATACCGGCTCGAAAACCACGATCCATCGCTATCTGAAAGAGCTGGACGAGAGTGAAGCCCGGCTCAACATCACCGAAGCACCAATCGACGACGAATTGGGCGAGCTGGTTGCACGGCTGGCCCAGCGCCTGAAAGAGAAGGCCCAGGAGCCAATTGACCTGGCACTGGCACAATTCGAGCAACACAAAGCCGCCCTGCTCGCCCAGGTGGAAGCGCTTGAGGAAGCCCACGGCCAGCTCAAGCAACAATTTGATATCCAGGCGTCAGCCCTGGCAGAAGAAAGCGCAGCCCTGCAAACCGCCAGTACCAGCCTGCAGACCGAGCAAACCCGCAACGCCGGGCTCAGCCAGGCGTGCACCGATTACGAGCGAAGGATCGTGGATAAGGACGAGCAGATTCGCTCTCTGGAAGACAAACACCTGCACGCCCGGGAAGCGCTTGAGCACTACCGTAACGCAATCAAGGAGCAGCGCGAGCAGGAACATCGGCGCCACGAGGGGCAGATACAACAGTTGCAGGCGGAGCTGCGCCAGGCACAGCAAAGCGCGATGGTGCGCCAGGATGAGATCACCCAACTGCATCGCGACAATGAGCGACTGCTGATCGAGCAGCGAGTGACCGCGAAGGAGCTTAGCGCCCTGCAGGGGCAGACCCGCAAGGACCAGGTTCAGTACACCAAGCTGAGCGAACAGCTCAACCAGGTCGACAGCGAACGCACCCTGCTCCAGGAACGTTTGCGCGTTGCCGTACTGGAAAGTCAATCACGCCAAGCGGCGCTGATCGACTGTCAGCAAACCAACAAGGCCCTGGAGCTGGACCTGATCAAGGCCCAGACCAGCAAAGAGGCACTGCGCCTGGCAGCCGTCATTGCAACGGCGCCAGAGGCAACGCCTGGAGGCTGATCAGCCCGCTACTGGCGTGCGCATGGTGACGAACTCTTCCGCCGCCGTGGGGTGCACGCCGATGGTTTCATCGAAATGCTGTTTGGTCGCGCCTGCCTTCAGCGCGATCGCCAACCCCTGAATGATCTCACCGGCATCTGGGCCAACCATGTGGCAACCCAACACTTTATCGGTGTCGGCATCGACCACCAGCTTCATCAAGGTTTTTTCCTGGCAGTCGGTCAGGGTCAACTTCATTGGCCGGAAGCGGCTTTCAAAGACCTGCACCGTGTGGCCGTTCTTCCTGGCCTCTTCTTCGGTCAGCCCGACGGTGCCGATGTTGGGCAGGCTGAACACTGCCGTCGGGATCATGGCGTAATCCACCGGACGATAGTGCTCAGGCTTGAACAGGCGACGCGCCACCGCCATGCCTTCGGCCAGCGCCACCGGGGTCAGTTGTATTCGCCCGATCACGTCGCCGATCGCCAGGATCGAAGGTTCAGCCGTCTGATACAACTCGTCCACGGCGACAAAGCCGCGCTCATCGAGTTTGACACCGGTGGTTTCCAGGCCCAGGTTGTCCAGCATCGGACGGCGACCCGTGGCATAGAACACGCAGTCCGCTTCCAGGACGCGACCGTCTTTCAGCGTTGCCTTGAGGCTGCCGTCGGCCTGCTTGTCGATGCGTTCGATGTCCGCATTGAATTGCAGGTCCAGGCCGCGCTTGGTCAATTCTTCCTGCAAGTGTTTACGCACAGAACCATCGAAACCACGCAGAAACAGGTCGCCGCGATACAGCAAACTGGTTTGCGCGCCCAAGCCGTGGAAAATCCCGGCGAACTCGACCGCGATATAACCGCCGCCGACGACCAGTACCCGCTTGGGCAGCTCTTTGAGGAAAAAGGCTTCATTGGAGCCAATTGCATGCTCGCGCCCCGGAATATCCGGAATCTGCGGCCAGCCGCCGGTAGCGATCAAGATGTGCTTGGCGGTGAATCGCTGACCGTCGATCTCCACTTGATGGGCATCGACCAGGCGCGCATGCCCCTCATGCAAGGTCACGCCGCTGTTGACCAGCAGGTTGCGGTAGATACCGTTGAGGCGATTGATCTCGCGGTCTTTGTTGGCGATCAGGGTCGCCCAATCAAAGTTCGCCTCACCCAACGTCCAGCCAAAACCACTGGCCTGTTCAAAATCTTCGGCAAAGTGCGCGCCGTAGACCAGCAGTTTTTTCGGCACGCAACCCACGTTAACGCAGGTACCGCCCAGGTAGCGGCTTTCCGCCACGGCCACCTTGGCGCCATAGCCTGCGGCAAAGCGCGCCGCGCGAACACCGCCGGAACCGGCGCCAATTACATACAGATCAAAATCGTAGGCCATTTCACTCTCCTCGGCAGGCAATCAGCATACCGACTTAGTTGGGGCTGAAAAACGAAAAAGCCACCCGAAGGTGGCTTTCTCTAAAAACGGGCAGGCAACCGTGAATCAGTAAGCCTTGCCAGTCTTGTAGAAGTGCTCGTAGCAGAAGTTGGTCGCTTCGATGTAGCCTTCGGCACCACCACAGTCAAAACGACGACCTTTGAACTTGTAGGCGATCACGCAACCGTCTTTGGCCTGCTTCAACAGGGCGTCGGTAATCTGGATCTCGCCACCCTTGCCTGGCTCGGTCTCTTCGATCAGCTTGAAGATGTCCGGCGTCAGGATGTAACGGCCAATGATCGCAAGGTTCGACGGCGCATCTTCAGGCGCAGGCTTCTCGACCATGTCGCGCACACGGATCAGGCCATCGCCGATGTCGTCGCCAGCGATAACGCCGTACTTGTTGGTTTCTTGAGGATCGACCTCTTGAACCGCGACGATGGTGCAACGGTACTTCTGGTAAAGCTTGACCATCTGGGTCAGCACACCGTCGCCTTCCAGGTTCACACACAGGTCATCGGCCAATACCACGGCGAACGGTTCGTCACCGATCAGCGGGCGACCGGTGAGGATAGCGTGGCCGAGGCCTTTCATCTGGGTCTGACGGGTGTAGGAGAACGAGCACTCATCCAACAGTTTGCGGATACCAACCAGGTATTTTTCCTTGTCAGTGCCCTTGATCTGGTTTTCCAGCTCGTAGCTGATGTCGAAGTGGTCTTCCAGCGCGCGCTTACCACGGCCGGTCACGATGGAAATTTCGTTCAGACCGGCATCCAGTGCTTCTTCGACGCCGTACTGAATCAGTGGCTTGTTCACCACCGGCAGCATCTCTTTGGGCATGGCCTTGGTCGCTGGCAAGAAGCGAGTGCCGTAACCGGCTGCTGGGAACAAGCATTTCTTGATCATATGGGTCCTTATAAAGGGCTGTGCGTGCGAAATTCGGCGCAGTCTAATCAGGCCGCAGTCACCTTACAATGGGGGCTGCTGGCGTTGCGATGTCATCATAGAGAAAAAATGTCAGCGTAAGTTCCTCTTATCTGACAAAGAGCGTTTGCGCCAGCACGACAAACCAAGCGCGCGACTCTCTGCCTTCAAGGCCTGCAGCCTTTTTAGCACGCTTTTCAACCCAGAACACTGACCTAGAATAACTTGCGCGGATTCGCCGCATTTGGCGCTATCATGGCGCCCTTGAACCAGACCACGAGATTCTCAGTAGATGTCAGAACCAAAAGGCGTGAACGGCTACCTGATCACACAGCGGGCAGACGGATGGCACTTGATCAACTTTCACGGCGATAGCGTCGCCGGGACGTTCGCAACCGAGCGCGAAGCGATCGCGGTAGCCGAAGTGTTTGTGGACGAAGCCGGCCACGCATCGAGCAAAAGACCCAAGGGCAAGTAAACCACGCCGCCCTGCGCAAGAGCCCCGGTGACCGGGGCTTTTTTGTGTTTGTCTGTACCCAACTGGCATAGCGCTATAATCTTTTGCAAACGCCCCACGACAGTGTCAGCGCGCTCTCTCCAACACCCTTGACGACGAAATCACATGAACAAAATTCTGGCACTGATTGCGGTACTGGCGCTGGCTGGCTGTACCACGACCTCAGACGTTTACCTGAAAAATGGCGAACAGGGCCTGACCATCGACTGCTCGGGCGAGGCCAACTCATGGGCCAGTTGTTACGAGAAAGCGGATGCGTCCTGTGCGGGCACCGGTTATCGAATCGTCGGTACCGAGGGCACACCAGCGCTAAGCGAAGATGACAAGACCCTCGGCAAGGATTTAGGCAATTTCAAAAGCCGCAGCGTGGTGGTGGTCTGCAAATAGTTGCGACAGCCCTAAAGGTGAATTTCGGCGAACTTGATACCGAGACCGCGAATGGTTTCGATCAGGTCATCCAGGCGCTGGAATGATTCCACCTCATCCTGATCGTCCACCAGGAAAAAACTGCGTCCGCCGCTTTTCTTGAAAAAGACGATCCATTCGCCAAGGTCGGCGGGATTCTGGATGACGTGGGTGGCCGTAATATGACCGTCGGCATGATGATTTTTAACGTGTTCACGCTTCATATCTGATATTCCGCAACGACCTTAGCCGGAAATGCACTCTTCGCCCGCTTTTTTCACATCACCCGGACGGATTGGCACATTGGACATGCTCTCGTAGAGCTTGATGCTGCTGCCGCTGGAGCGCTCTTCAATCTCGAAGATCGCTGACGGGTCCGCTGAAAATTTCTGCGGCACGATAACCTGTATACCATCCTTGTGAGGCTCGATCTGCGGCGGCCGGCGTGTAGCGGACAATTTACGTACGACGCACGCTGCATATTCCTGCGGTTTTTTACCTGAAATGACAGCCAATGTCGGCGGTGTCTGCTTGATATCTGCAACCGAAGCACACCCACCTATCGCCAAGGCCAGAACCAACACACTCCACTTCATACAAAACCTCCAATAAAGACCCTACGACAGCGGGGATGGTAAATTTCTCCCGCAGACGTAGGATTTATCTCTGATAACTCGGTGAATAACCGCTTTAAATTGTCGACGCCGTCGAATACGGGCCGATAATAAACGCGCTGGGGCTGATAAACTCCATCTTAACCTACGTATCGTTCTGATTTTTCAGAAAAAGCCCTTCTGGAGACACCCCCATGAAATTCATCCACCAGCGCGAGCACCTCAACGAGGGAGACATTGTCGTCATCGAATGCTCGCAGACTTGTAATATCCGTCTGATGAGCGATGCGAACTTTCGCAGCTTCAAAAATGGCGGGCGCCACACTTACCATGGCGGCGCATTCGACAAATTCCCCGCCAAAATCACCGCCCCGAGCACCGGATTCTGGAATATCACCCTGGATGTAGTGACCCGCCGCGCGATCAGCGTTACCCGCAAGCCGGCGCTGTCCCACAAGATCCGCATCGTGCGTCGTACCAACTCCAAGCTGAGCTGACCTGTACCCGAAGGAAATAGCCGTGACCACTACCAAATACGTGATCAAGTACAAACTCAACGGCGAACGCCGCTTCGAGTTCGCGCAACTGCAGACCAACAGCGTGGAAGAAGCCAAACAAGCCTTGGCGAAAATACATGATGCCAGTGATGAAATCACCGACATCAACGTGAGCAAGGCGCTGTAAGACCATGCCCGGCCCCACCGTAGACCTGTTCGCCGATGATGCCCTGCAACAACCTGCAGGGCGCGAACGCATCGGTGACCAGTCCTGCGTACTCAGGGGGTATGCGCTTCCCTGGATCGAACGCCTCCTGCCGGAACTGCGCCGCGTACTGGCTCAGTCACCGTTTCGGCAAATGGTCACGCCCGGCGGCTTTACCATGTCGGCAGCCTTGAGCAGTTGTGGCGATCTGGGCTGGACCACCGACGCCACCGGCTACCGCTACAGTCCCGTGGACCCGCGCAACCAACAGCCCTGGCCGACCATGCCGGAGGCCATGCGCCAATTGGCCGTTGAAGCGGCGGCGGACGCCGGTTTCGCTCACTTCGCCCCTGACGCCTGCCTGATCAACCGCTACGTGCCGGGCGCCAAAATGTCCCTGCACCAGGACAAGAACGAACGCCGCTACAGTGAGCCCGTGGTCTCGGTGTCCCTGGGGCTGCCGGCGATTTTCCTGTTTGGCGGTCATGAGCGCAGTGACAAGACCCGCAAAGTTTCGCTGTTCCATGGTGACGTGGTGGTCTGGGGCGGGGTCGACCGCCTACGCTTTCACGGGGTGATGCCAATCAAGGACGGCGTGCATCCGATCATGGGCCCGCAACGCATCAACCTCACCTTTCGCACCGCTGGCTGATTTGACCGCAAGCTTCGGAGTGCCAGCCCCTCGCGCCAAGGCTAATCTGGCCAGGCCCCGTCAAGAGTGCCAACCATGACCGTCGAACAAGATCCCCGCTGGACTGCCATTCTCGCCCGCGACCCGAAAGCCGATGGGTTATTCGTCTACGGCGTGAAGACCACCGGCGTGTACGGCCGCCCCAGCAGCGCCGCGCGCTTGCCACGCCCGGAAAATATCGAATTCTTCGACACGCCCGCGCAAGCCGAAGCCGCCGGCTATCGCCCCAGCAAACGCGCCGCCAGCGACCAGACTCAACTGGCCGCGCATCACGCACAACTGGTGGCCGACGCGTGCCGCCAAATCGAACAGGCCGACGCCCCACCCAACCTGAACACGCTAGCGGCCCACGCGGGCCTGAGCCCGTTCCATTTCCACCGCGTGTTCAAAAGCGTGACCGGCCTGACGCCCAAGGGCTATGCCAGCGCCCATCGCTCACGCAAGGTGCGCGATGGGCTGAAGGAGCGGCATTCCGTGACGGACGCGCTGTATGACGCAGGCTTCAACTCCAACAGCCGCTTTTATGAGTCCGCCGACCAGGTGCTGGGCATGAAACCCAGCGACTACCGCGCCGGCGGCGCCAACAACGAGATCCTGTTCGCCGTCGGGCAATGCTCACTGGGGGCGATTCTGGTGGCGCAAAGCGCTCGCGGCGTTTGCGCGATCCTGCTGGGGGATGACCCGGACAAACTGGTCCGCGACCTGCAGGATCAATTCCCCAAAGCGAGCCTGGTGGGGGCCGACCGCCGCTTTGAACAGCTGATTGCCCAGGTAGTGGGGTTTGTCGAGGCGCCCGCCCTGGGCCTGGACTTGCCGCTGGACCTGCGCGGCACCGCGTTTCAGGAGCGCGTGTGGCAAGCCTTGCGCGAGATTCCGGTGGGCAGCACCGCCAGCTATGCACAGATCGCCCAACGCATCGGCGCGCCCCACGCCTTTCGTGCCGTGGCCCAGGCCTGCGGGGCCAACAGCCTGGCGGTGGCGATCCCTTGTCACCGTGTGGTGCGCAGCAACGGTGAATTGTCCGGCTATCGCTGGGGGGTAGAGCGCAAGCGCCAGTTGCTGGAGCGCGAGCAACTCCCAATTCACGAAACGCCAACCTCGTCCAGTGAATAAAACAGACTGGCTGCGGGCCAGGAGCCCTGCTAAAAAAGCGCACTGTCTTACTCACGCTGGAGACGCCCCCCCCATGAGCACTTGGCCAGACACCCGAATTCTCGACTTGCTAGGCATTGAACTGCCCATCATCCAGGCACCCATGGCCGGCGCCACGACGGCCGCCATGGTTATCGCCGCCAATCAGGCCGGCGCGCTGGGCTCGATGCCCGCGGCTGCGCTGAGCCTTGAGCAACTGCGCGAAGCGTTGACCACTATCCGCCAAGCCGGCTCGCAGCCGATCAACGTTAATTTCTTCTGCCACCAGCCACCCGAGGCCGACGAAGCACGCGATCGACACTGGAAGGATCTGCTGGAACCCTACTACCGTGAACTGGTCGCCGATTTTGATGCGCCGACACCGGTCTCCAACCGCGCGCCGTTCAACGATGCGGCATGCCAAGTGGTCGAAGCGTTTCGCCCGGAGGTGGTCAGTTTTCACTTTGGCTTGCCAGAAAAGTCGCTGCTGGACCGGGTAAAAGCTACCGGCGCGAAAGTGCTGTCATCGGCCACGACCGTTGAGGAAGCGATCTGGCTGGAACAACACGGTTGCGATGCCATTATCGCCATGGGGCTTGAAGCCGGGGGACACCGGGGGATCTTTCTCAGCGACGACCTCAATACTCAGATCGGCTTGTTCGCCCTGGTGCCGCAAATTGTCGACGCCGTCAGCGTGCCGGTCATTGCCGCCGGCGGGATCGGTGACGCGCGCGGGATCGTCGCGGCATTCGCCCTGGGCGCCTCGGCGGTGCAAATCGGTACGGCGTACCTGTTTACCCCCGAAGCCACCGTCAGCGCCTCACACCACCACGCATTGCGCCATGCCCAGGCCAGCGAAACCGCACTGACCAACCTGTTCACAGGCCGCCCGGCCCGGGGCATCGTCAATCGAGTAATGCGCGAGTTGGGCGCGATCAACCCGGCGGCACCGGCATTTCCGAGGGCGGGTGGTGCGTTGATGCCGCTCAAAGCCAAGGACGAAGGCGGCTTCAGCAACTTGTGGGCGGGCCAGGCGCTGTGCCTGGGCAGAGACGCCGGCACCTATGAACTGACCCGCTCGTTGGCCGAACAGGCTCTGGCCAAGCTCGGCGAGCACAGAAACGCGAAGTAACTTTGACTGTACCGGCAACGGCCAACCGCTATATATTCCTGTACATAGCGGTAACACCTTCTATCTATAACAAGCCGTACACCTCAAAGGAGCTGCTCAATGAAGATTCATGCCTCGCGCCTGGCCATGCTGGTTGCCGCCCTCGCTTTCGGTTCGGCCCACGCCGATGAAGTCCAGGTGGCCGTGGCTGCCAACTTCACCGCACCGATCCAGGCGATTGCCGCTGACTTTGAAAAAGACACCGGCCATAAACTGGTCGCGGCCTACGGCGCCACCGGGCAGTTCTATACCCAGATCAAGAACGGCGCACCGTTCGAGGTGTTCCTGAGCGCCGACGACACCACCCCGCAAAAGCTCGAAAACGAAGGCGACACCGTCAAAGGCTCGCGCTTCACCTATGCCGTGGGTACGCTGGCACTGTGGTCGGCCAAAGAAGGCTACGTGGATGCCAAAGGCGAGGTGTTGAACAAGAATGAATTCAAGCACCTGTCCATCGCCAACCCGAAAGCCGCGCCTTACGGCCTCGCCGCTACGCAGGTGCTGGCCAAAGAAGGCCTGACCGAACAAGTCAAGGACAAGCTCGTCGAAGGCCAGAACATCACCCAGGCTTATCAGTTCGTGTCCACCGGCAATGCCGAGTTGGGATTCGTGGCCTTGTCGCAGATCTATAAAGACGGCAAAGTCACCAGCGGTTCGGCATGGATCGTCCCGGCGGCCCTGCATGATCCGATCAAACAGGACGCGGTGATCCTCAACAAAGGTAAAGACAGCGCCGCGGCCAAGGCACTGGTTGACTACCTCAAGGGGCCAAAAGCCGCTGCCGTCATCAAGTCCTACGGTTACGAGCTCTAAATGCCGCTATCGAGTGCCGATTTTTCCGCAATCTGGTTGACCATCAAACTGGCGTCACTGACCACGGTGATCCTACTGGTCATCGGCACTCCGATTGCCCTGTGGCTGTCGCACACCCGCTCCTGGTGGCGCGGCCCCATCGGTGCAGTGGTGGCCTTGCCGTTGGTGCTGCCCCCCACGGTCATCGGCTTTTACCTGCTGCTGACCATGGGGCCCAACGGTTATGTCGGCCAGTTCACCCAATGGCTCGGCCTGGGCACCCTCACCTTCAGTTTCACTGGGCTGGTGATCGGCTCAGTGATCTACTCCATGCCGTTTGTGGTGCAGCCATTGCAAAACGCCTTCTCCGCCATCGGCACACGCCCCCTGGAAGTGGCCGCGACCTTGCGCGCCAATCCGTGGGACACCTTCTTCAGCGTAATCCTGCCCCTGGCTCGCCCCGGTTTTATCACTGCGTCCATCCTTGGCTTTGCCCACACCGTCGGCGAGTTCGGCGTGGTGCTGATGATCGGCGGCAATATCCCCGACAAGACCCGCGTGGTCTCGGTGCAGATCTACGACCATGTCGAAGCCATGGAATATGCCCAGGCCCATTGGCTGGCCGGTTCCATGGTGGTGTTCGCGTTCCTCGTGTTGCTGGCGCTCTACTCCAGCCGTAAAACCAAGCTGGGCTGGAGCTGATGCCGATGATCGATGTACGCCTGCAACTCACATACTCCGGCTTTGCACTGGATGTAGACCTGCACCTGCCCGGACGCGGGGTCAGCGCGCTGTATGGGCATTCCGGCTCCGGCAAGACCACCTGCCTGCGCTGCATTGCCGGACTGGAGCGGGCCAGTGACGGGTTTGTCCAGATCAACGATGAAGTCTGGCAAGACAGTCGCAACGGGCTGTTCGTGCCGCCGCACAAACGCGCACTGGGCTATGTGTTTCAGGAGGCGAGCCTGTTCCCGCATTTGTCGGTGCGGGCCAATCTGGAATTCGGCCTCAAGCGCATCCCACGCCCGCAGCGCCGTGTCGATATGACCCAGGCCACCGAGCTGCTGGGGATCGGCCATCTGCTCGATCGTCATCCCCAGCACCTCTCCGGCGGTGAACGCCAGCGCATCGGCATTGCCCGTGCACTGCTCACCAGCCCGAAGTTGCTGCTGATGGATGAACCGCTCGCCGCCCTCGACAGCCAGCGCAAGGGTGAAATCCTGCCGTACCTGGAGCGCCTGCACGACGAGCTGGACATTCCAGTGCTGTATGTCAGCCATGCCCAGGATGAAGTCGCGCGCCTGGCCGATCACATCGTGTTGCTCAGTGACGGCAAGGCGCTGGCCAGTGGTCCCATCGGCGAAACCCTGGTACGACTCGACCTGCCCCTGGCACGGGGTGACGATGCCGGCGTGGTGATCGACGGCACTGTCAGTGCTTACGACGCGCACTACCAACTGCTGACGCTGCAATTGCCCGACAGCGTCCTGCAAATGCGCGTGGCCCACGCCCCGCTCGCCCTGGGTAAAGCGTTGCGGGTCAAGGTCCAAGCGCGGGACGTGAGCCTCAGCCTGCAAGCGGAGGAACACAGCAGCATCCTCAACCGCCTGCCGGTGACGGTCACCCAGGTGATTGCGGCGGACAACAGCGCCCACGTGCTGGTGCGCCTGGACGCCGAGGGCACGCCATTGCTGGCACGTATCACGCGCTTTTCCCACGACCAATTGCGACTTCACCCCGGCCAGACGCTGTGGGCGCAGATCAAGGCGGTTGCCGTATTGGCGTAACAAACCTTTTGGCACGAGCGCACCAGGCTGCGGTCCATCAGACATACCGGCCTGATTTGTTGCCAAGGAACCCGCCCCATGCCCGACTCCGCGCTGCCCGCCGACCTGCCTCGCGACCTGCGTTACGTTGATGACACCCAGCCCGGCATCCGCCGCAAGAAACGGCGCGGTACATTCCAGTACTTCGATGCCCAGGGCGAGCGCATCACCGATGCCAACGAGATCACGCGCCTCAACGCTCTGGCCGTACCGCCGGCCTATACCGATGTGTGGATCTGCGCCGACCCGCGCGGCCACCTGCAAGCCACTGGCCGTGATGCCCGTGGGCGCAAGCAGTATCGCTACCACCCGCGCTGGCGCGAAGTGCGGGACACCGACAAATATTCGCGGTTGCAGGCATTCGGCAACGCACTACCCACACTGCGCAAACAACTGGAGGCGCAATTGGCCGAGCCCGGTTTCACTCGGGAGAAAGTCCTGGCCACTGTTGTGATGTTGCTCGACGCCACCTTGATCCGCGTCGGCAATACCCAATATGCCCGCGACAACAAATCCTACGGGCTGACCACCCTGCGCAACCGCCACGTAGATATCAACGGCAGCGAGATCCAGTTCCAGTTTCGCGGCAAAAGCGGCGTAGAGCACCAAGTCAGCGTCAAGGACCGGCGCCTGGCCACGGTGGTCAAGCGCTGCCTGGAATTGCCGGGGCAGGACCTGTTCCAGTACCTGGACGAAGACAGCCAGCGCCATACCGTCAGTTCCCATGACGTCAACGCCTACCTGCACAGCCTCACCGGCGCAGACTTTACCGCCAAGGATTACCGCACCTGGGCCGGCACCGCCATGGCGCTGGCGGTGCTGCGGGAGCTGGAATGGCAGCCTGAATCCGATGCGAAGCGCCACGTGGTGGCGATGGTCAAGGATGTCGCCAAGCAGTTGGGCAATACCCCGGCGGTATGCCGCAAGTGTTATATCCACCCGGCCGTGCTCGAGCATTTCAGCCTGGGCGAACTTTCCAGGTTGCCAAAGCCTCGGATGCGCAAGGGACTCAAGGCCGAGGAAGTGGCGTTGGCAATGTTTCTTGAGCAGTTGGCGGCGCAGGTGCCGAAAAAAACCCAGGGATAACCTGGCTCCACTACGTGGAAGCACATGGGCGGTACCTGAAGAGTGTCGGAGGTCATTGCGCACGGCCGCAAAGCGCCCTACCGTAGTGGCCGGATAATCTCATTGAGGAACCCGGTCCGATGCTGCCGTCACCCCGCAAGCCCTACGTCAATCCCGCACTCGCCCATCAACAACGCTGGCGTGGCCGCGTCGGCATGACCCTGGTGGCCAGTCTTTCGGTACTGGCGGGTATGACCGACGCCATCGGTTTCATGGCCAGCGGCGACTTTGTTTCGTTCATGAGTGGCAACACCACGCGCCTGGCGGTGGCGATCAGCGAGGGCGATCTGGGCCTGATGGGGCGCTTGCTGTTGCTGGTTGCCACCTTCGTCGCCGGCAACGCCCTGGGGGTGATGGTCAGTCGCTTCAGCCGCCGCCACGCGCTGCCCTTGCTGTTGTGCATTGCGACACTGCTCTGCGGTGCTACCTTGCTGCCGTTCAACGACATGTTGCCCACATTGCTGGCAGCGATCATTGCAATGGGCATGCTCAATGCCGCGGTGGAAGAGGTCAACGGTTTGCCGGTGGGCCTGACTTACGTCACCGGGGCGCTGTCACGCTTCGGGCGCGGCCTGGGACGCTGGTTGCTGGGCGAACGCCGCGATGGCTGGCGCGTGCAGTTGGTTCCGTGGATGGGGATGTTTGTGGGCGCGGTGATTGGCGCGCTGCTGCAGCAGCACATGGGCCTGAAGGCCTTGCTGGTCAGCGGGATAATGGCGGGTTTGCTGGGACTGGTATCACTGAAGATTCCCCGGCGCTGGCATTTGGGCTTCATGCCGCGATAAGGAAAAAAGACGCTCGCCCGACGTTCAGGCCTCGACATCCGTGTACTGGTAAAGAGCCATCATGTCGGGCAAGCGGATGAATCATAAGCGAATGCCCTGCGGCTGTCCCGCCGGGCAATTCCTAAAAGCACTAAGGCAAAGGATTACAGACAAGTCGCAAGGGCAGCCAAACGGCGCTTGGCGGGCATGTCGTCTTCGGCGGCGTAGTACTTGACGCTGGAGCCGGCGCCGGCGCTTTGCACATCGACGAAATACTTGCCATCGGTGGTGTAGACCGTGAAACCGCCCACGCCGATCGGCTCCTTGAAGCCGCCGGCGTCCACGCCGAACACGCTTTCGTCCTGCCATCCGAACTGGATGCACTCGGCAACCGCCAGGGTGACCTTGTCCGACGCCATGGTCTTGTAGGGGCTGCCTGCGCGCGCCTCTTTCATCTTCGCGCCTGCGCAACCGGCCAGGGCCGCCAGTACCAATGCGCCTAATACGACCTTTCGCATGCCATCGTTCCTTGGAAAAAAACGCGACTCTACCATTAGCAGGCGACACCCAAGGATTATTACGTCACCCTGTCGCCTACTTGCGAACCCGCTTCTACCTGGATACCCGATGACACCCAACGCCGAACGCTACAACCCTTCCACGGACTATGCCGACAAGCTGATCACCCGCATCGGCCAGACGCCCGCGTGGATCGCCAAACGCATTGGCGTCACCGACAAGCGCATCCGCTACATTCTCGATGGCGAACGCACCGTCAAAGGCGAAAGCACACCGATCCAGATGACCTACCCCGAGCAGTTCGCGCTGGAGTGCCTGGCGGCCGAGGCGAAAGCCCAGAAGAAACAGGCTGCGGCTGCAGAATGAATTTTGTTTCACGGTGAAGGGAAAACGCGCCGTCTATAGTGCGCGAGCTCATTTTTTAGAAGCCTCCCTTCTGCCCGCCCTCCCGCGGGCTTTTTTTCGTCTGGACTTCAGAGCCACCAGCGCAACAGATAGAACACCGCCATGCTCAGCAGCACCGTCATCAACACATTACGCGTCCAGAACATCAACGCCACCGCGCAGATCCCCGCCAGCAGGTAGGGGTTGGTCGGGCTCAGGTTGAGCTGGTGGTCGGCGAGGAAAATGATCGGTCCGCAGATCGCCGTCAGCATGCCCGGCACCGCAAACCCAAGAAATTCCCGCGCGCCGCGATTGAGGCGCACCGGCAGACGCGGCTCGATAAACAGGTAGCGGTTGAGAAACACCACCAGGCCCATGGCCACAATCATCAGGTAAATCATCGCTGCCCTACCCCCAGGCGCTTGCAGAAAAACCCGGCGCTCATGCCCAGCACACCGGACACCACCACCGCCGACTCCCAGTGCAGAAAGCTCAACCACACCGAAAACCACAACGACACAGCCACGCAGACCACCGTCGGCACATCACGTACCACGGGAGTGATCAGCGCGATAAAGGTGGCGGCGATGGAAAACTCCAGGCCCAACTGGTCAAGGCCGGGAATGCTTTTGCCCAGGACGATGCCGGCCAGGGTGAACAGGTTCCAGGCGATATAGAACGTCAGGCCCACGCCCAGGGCGTACCAGCGATTGAAGGTCTCACGGTCGTAGTGGCTGACCAGCGCGAAGAATTCGTCGGTCAACAGAAACCCCAGGCTCATGCGCCAGCGGGTCTTGAGCGGTGAAACAGTCGGGCGCAGGTGCATGCCGTAGAGCAAATGCTGGGAGGTCAGCAACAAGGTGGTCAGCACGATGGAAATCAGGCTCGCGCCGCTCTTGACCATGCCAATGGCGACCAGTTGCGCAGCGCCGGCAAACACGATGGCGGACAAGCCCTGGGCTTGCAGTGGGGTGAATTGCGCATCGATGGCCATCGAACCGGCCAACAGCCCCCAGGGCGCGCAGGCCAGGGACAGGGGAATGACGGCGATGGCGCCGCGAGCGAAGGCGTAATGAGGTACGGCAGTAGACATAAAAACGGCTCATCGACAGACAGTCGATCAGCATGCCAGCAGCCAAGGGCGCTTGTCTTGAACGATCTTGCTCAGGCCAGCCTCGCCGACACCTGCCCCACCGAATCCCGCGCTTCGCGCAGTTCATGGGCGTCCTGGTTGAGCCGGTGGATGGTATTGAGCAAGCGCTGGCGCAGCACTTCATCGCCGAGTTTTTCCACGGCACGCATCAGGTCGAACGCCGCGGTTTCGTTATTTTCCGCGACGGAATCCAGGGTCTTGCGCAGGTTGCGAGTGGCACGGGTCACACGGGTCTTCCTTCATCAGCAATGGGCAGGCACTTTAGGACATACATGTTTCATTTTAATTTCAAACACTTGTGGCGAGTTGAAGCGGATTTGATCCACATCAATTGAAACAAGGATTGACTGAAACATATGGAAATCCATATATTTGCATTTCCATATATGCATAGACCCTGACCATGTCGGACCCCATCTCTCCACCCACCCTGTTCAAATGCCTGGCCGACCCCACGCGCACGCGCATGACGTTATTGATCCGCCGTGAAGGCGAACTTTGCGTGTGTGAACTGATCCATGCCTTGGACGACAGCCAGCCGAAAATTTCCCGCCACCTCGCCCAACTGCGCAGTTGCGGGCTGCTGCTGGATCGTCGCCAAGGCCAATGGATCTACTACCGCATCAATCCGGCACTGCCCGACTGGGTAACCCAGGTGCTGGACATCACCCTGCACGCCAACCAGCCATGGTTGCACAGTGACGCCCAGCGTCTGGATGCAATGGGCGACAGACCACAACGGGCCAGCACCTGCTGCTGAGCCATCGGAGCGTTTATTCATGCTTGTCGCAATTGCGATTTTTATCTTCACCATCGTCCTGGTCATCTGGCAGCCCAAGGGCCTCGGGGTCGGTTGGAGTGCCACGATGGGCGCGATCCTCGCCCTGGCCTTTGGCGTGATCAGCCTCACCGATATTCCGGTGGTGTGGCACATCATCTGGAACGCCACCGGCACCTTTGTCGCGCTGATCATCATCAGCCTGCTGCTTGATGAAGCCGGGTTCTTTGCCTGGGCCGCGCTCCATGTGGCGCGCTGGGGACGCGGACGCGGTCGGCGGTTGTTTGCCTACATGGTGCTGCTCGGTGCGCTGGTCTCGGCGCTGTTTGCCAACGACGGCGCGGCGCTGATCCTCACGCCCATCGTGATGTCGATGCTGTTGGCCTTGCGCTTTTCCCCGACGGCAACCCTGGCGTTCGTCATGGGCGCGGGGTTCATCGCCGACACGGCGAGCCTGCCGCTGGTGGTGTCGAACCTAGTGAATATCGTCTCGGCGGATTACTTCAAGATCGGCTTCAACGAGTATGCGGCCGTGATGGTGCCGGTGAATTTTGTCAGCGTCGCAGCCACCTTGGCGGTGCTGTTGTGGTTTTTCCGCCGTGACATTCCCGCGACCTACGACCCCGCCGACCTCGCGGCCCCCGCCAGTGCGATTCACGACCGCGCCACCTTCCGCGCCGGCTGGTGGGTGCTGGGCATCCTGTTGGTCGGCTGTTTCGCCCTGGAGCCGCTGGGTATTCCCATCAGTGCCATTTCAGCAGTGTGTGCCGTGCTGTTGCTGGTGATTGCCGCCAAGGGCCACAAGATTTCCACGCGCAAAGTGCTGAAGGAAGCACCGTGGCAGATCGTGATCTTTTCCCTGGGCATGTACCTGGTGGTCTACGGGTTGCGTAACGCCGGCCTGACCGACTACCTGGCCACCTGGCTCGATACCTTCGCCAGCTATGGCGTGTGGGGCGCGGCGATGGGCACCGGTGTGCTGACGGCACTGCTGTCTTCGGCGATGAACAACCTGCCGACCGTGCTGATCGGCGCGCTGTCGATCGAGTCCAGCCATGCCGTGGGCGTGGTCAAGGACGCGATGATCTATGCCAACGTGATCGGCAGCGACCTGGGCCCGAAAATCACCCCGATCGGCAGCCTCGCCACCTTGCTGTGGCTGCATATCCTGGCGCGCAAAGGCATCACCATCACCTGGGGCTATTACTTCAAGGTCGGGATTGTGCTGACCTTGCCCGTACTGCTGATCACCCTCGCCGCTCTCGCATTGCGCCTGACCCTCTGAAGGAAACCTGCAATGAAAGTCTTGTTCATGTGTACCGCCAACAGTTGCCGCAGCATTTTGTCCGAAGCAATGTTCAACCACCTGGCGCCACCGGGGTTCCAGGCGGTCAGCTCCGGCAGTTTCCCCAAGGGCCAGGTCCTGCCCCGCAGCCTGAGCACGTTGCAGGCGGCGGGAATCAGCACCGAGGGGCTTTACAGCAAGGGCAACGAGGCCTTTGAAGGCAGCCCGCCGGATGTGGTCATCACGGTGTGCGACAAAGCCGCCGGTGAAGCCTGCCCGGTGTATTTCGGGCCGGCGACGAAGGCGCACTGGGGGCTGGAGGACCCGTCGGACGTCGAGGGCGACGAAGCCCGTGTCCAGGCCGCCTTCGATGCCACGCTGGAGACCATCGCCACCCGCTGCCGAGCCTTCTTCGCACTGCCTTTTTCCCAGCTCACCCCACTGCAACTCAAGGCTGAACTGGAGCGTATCGCGGGGCTGCAGGCTGTTCGACACACGGGCTAGCCACGTATGCTGGGCGCCTTTCCAATCGACGAGCCAACTCGATGAGCGCCTTGCAACACGCCTGGCTGGGCCATTATGAAATCAGCAGCACCACCTGCACCGGCCTGACCTTTGCCCGCCACAGCCATGACGAATGCGTGATCGGCGTGAACCTGGTGGGCGAAGAGAAGGTGTGGCTGGACCGCCGCGAATTCGCGGCCGGGCCGGGCTCCATCACCCTGTACAACCCCGGGCAGATTCAGGGCGGCGGCGCGGCGGATGGTGCGCCGTGGCAGTTCGTGAGCCTGTACGTGACCGCCGAGCAATTGGCCACCGACCTGGGGCTGGCGCATATGGAGTTCGATCGCGCGCTGTGCTTTCAACCGGTGCTCGCGCAACGCCTGGCGGCTGCGGTGCAGGGCGCGCTCAGCCGCGATGGCCTGGTACGCGGCTTGAACGAAGACGCCCTGGTCCTGTTACTCGCAGAAGTGGTCAGCCTCAGCGGCGTGCGCCTGCCCGGCAGTGCGGCCACCGGCAAAGGCCTGATCGGCCGCGCCCAGGAATTGCTCGCCGAACACCTGCAGCAAGCACTGCCGCTTGACCGGCTGGGCGACGAGCTGGGGTTGTCCAAGTTTCATCTGCTGCGCACCTTCCAGAAAGAAACCGGGCTCAGTCCTCGGCAATGGGCCATGCAATTGCGTACCCGGCGTGCCAAGGGCTTGTTGCGCAAGGGCGTGGCTGCCAGCGAGGTGGCCCATGACCTGGGGTTTGCCGACCAGAGCCACCTCAACCGGCATTTTCGCGCGGCCTACGGCATGACACCGGGGCGCTACCAAAGCGTGTTGAAACCCTGAACAGCGCAATCTGGTTCAAGACAGCCCACCTGAGCGCCCGCACACTGCCGTCCTCTTTTGAAGGAACGCAGGCATGCTGACGATCTTCTTTTACGCGCTGGTATTCGGTTTTGTGTTTTGCCTGTCACCCGGCGCGGTGCTGGCAGAAACCCTGCGCCGTGGCTTGCAGCACGGGTTCCGGCCGGCCTTGCTGGTGCAGGTCGGCTCGCTGGTGGGCGACGCGGTGTGGGCCGTGATCGGTCTGACCGGCCTCGCGTTGTTGATCCAGCACGATGCGGTGCGCATACCGCTGACGGTGGTCTGTGCGCTGTACCTGGCCTGGCTGGGCCTGCGCAGCCTGATCGACGCCTGGCACCTGCCCGAATCGGAAAGCGCACCGGCCAGCTCCAACCAGAATGCGCTGGCGGTAGGCGCGGCAATTTCGTTGGCCAACCCGAAGAACATCGTCTACTGGGGCGCGCTGGGCAGTGCGTTGTCCGGCATCGTCGGCGCCACGCCCAGCCATGGGCAAACACTGATGTTTTTTGCCGGCTTCATGCTGGCGTCGGTGCTGTCGTGCTTTTTGACGGCGGCGCTGGTCAACCTGCTGCGCCAGAACGCATCGCCGGGGTGGCAACGCATCAGTTACGGCGCGTGCGGGGCGGTATTGATTTATCTGGCCGTTCTTGCCGCGCAAGGCATATGAACTGAGACATGCACCCCGTTTCCTGAACAGATGACACGCAGGTTCTAGGCCTTGGCCTGTTGCTCCAGATGCAGTTGCAACTGCGGATCGAGTTGTAGCTGCCCCGCCAGGTCGTCCAGGTAATTGCGCTCCACATCCTGCTGATCGTCCACCAGCATCACACTGGCCAGGTAAACCTCGGCCGCCACCGCCGGGTCCCCGGCAAATTCGGCGAAATCCGCCGCATCCAGGGGCTTGGCGACTTCAGTGTCGAGCCACTGTTGCAACTGCGGGTCGTCGGTATGCCGCCCCAGTTCGGTGGAGATCATCTGCTGTTCTTTTTCATCGATGCGGCCATCGGCCTTGGCCGCGGCGATCATCGCGCGCAATACCGCATGACTGTGGGCTTCGGCTTCGGGGCCGGCGAGCTGGTCCACGGTCTGAAAGGCTTGCTGGGGTTGGGTCGCCTGCTGACTTTGCCAGGCCTGATACGCCTGGAAAGCCATCATTCCCAGAGACGCCAACGCCGCATAGTTCATCCCACCGGAACGCCCCGGCACCGAGCGTGTAGCCGCCGCACCGCCGAGCAGGCCACCCAACAACCCGCCCAGACCGCCGCCGCTCGAAGCATTGCCGGTACGGCTGCCGTTCAACAAACCGCCCAGCAGGCCGCCAAGGCCACCGCCCGAGGTGGCGCCACCGGACTGTCCGGCGCCGCGCAGCAGTTGTTCGAGTAGATCGCTGGTGTTCATGGTGTCACCCTCCCTGGGGCGCAGTGGTCGCGTTAAATAAACATAGTCCGCCGCCGCTGGAACACCATGACCGCTTGGCGGGCACAGCCTTAGAATGAGTCCCCCGCATAAGAGGCAACCCACGTGAACCGTATCGAGCAGATCGCATTGATGGCGAGCTACAACCAGTGGATGAACCGCAAGGTCTATGACGCGGCCGCCAGCCTGAGCCATGCCGCGCTGGTGGAAGACCGCCAGGCATTCTTCGGTTCTATCCTCGGCACGCTGAATCACCTGGTCCTGGGCGATACGGTCTGGCTCAAACGCTTTGCCCTGCACCCCGCCGCCGATCCCGTGCTGGCGCCACTGAACGCCATCGACACGCCCCGCGACCTCAATCAACTGGCCTTCGCCGAGCTGGAGGCACTGCACGCCCGGCGCATCTGGCTGGACGAACTGATCATCGCTTGGGCCCACAGCCTGAGGGACAGCGACCTCGACCACCGCCTGCACTACCACAACATGCGTGGCGTCGCGGCGGACAAGCCGTTTTTCAGCTTGCTCGTGCACTTTTTCAATCACCAGACCCACCACCGCGGCCAGGTCACCACGTTGTTGACCCAGGCAGGCGTGGATGTAGGAGATACGGATCTGCTGGCGCTGATCGACTAACCACGCGCTCTATTCGTTCGGGTGCCATAAACGAACGTCCCACCCTGCGCGGGGTCGTAACTTCAGGGGCCGGGATGTTTCACCGCCCGCCCTCGCCGCGCGCATTGTGGGTTTACCGATGTGCGTACCCTATAAGAAGGAGACGCTGACATGGTCATTCACTTCAAAGTCGCCGGGCATCTAGCCTGTGGTCACCACGGCACCAACCTACCGTCCAGCACCGAGCTGAACCGGGTCAAATGCCGTACCTGCCGTAACACCGAAGCCTACAAGGACGCGCGCCGTACCCAGCGCAACGCCGCACGCCGTGCCTCTCGCAACGCCAAGACCCATACCGCCGCAGATTGGCACAGCGCGTGGACGCAACGCCTGACCGCCCTAGCCGGTCTGCAGCGCTTGCCACGGGGTTTCAGCGGCCAGCCTTTCGTGTAAGCCAGACACCCAGAAGCCCCGGCAAAACCGGGGCTTCTGGGTATTCAGTCAAGCATCATTGGATACCGGCCTGTTGCGGGCCCGATAACCCGGCAACGTGGCAGCGTAGGCCAGCGCCTGTTCGCGGGAATTGAACGACGCCAGCCGGTCCCGGGGCGTACACACCCGCCATGGCCCGTAGTTGACCTGCACGATGTGATAGCCATTCAGATGCAGCTTGTTCAGCATTGGAGCGCTCATAGTCACCTCGCTTTCCTGAGATTTCCTAGCGTTGCGCGCCCTACCTTACACCCGCATCCACGGCTATGGCCGACCGTGTGTCGCAGCGTCCTGTGGGTAGTCGGGCAACCCCCAGGCCTTCAAGTCAAACGCTTCCAGGCTGAGCAAGCGATGGTCGGCGTGGCGGAATTTATCCTCACTCATCGCCGGATCAGGGATCGCCACGGCGTACATGCCCGCCGCTTTCGCCGCACTGATGCCAAACGGCGAGTCCTCGAATACCAGGCAATCGGCCGGGTTCACCCCCAGGCGCCGGGCGGCCACCAGAAAGATATCCGGTGCCGGCTTGGCCGCGCCCACCTGTGGGTCATCGGCGGTGACCACCGTGTCGAACAGCGCAAACCATTCCCGGTGCTGGCTGATTTTCAGCTCGAAATAATGCCGCGACGAACTGGTGCCCACTGCAATCGGAATGCCCTTGGCAGACAAGTGCCGCACCAGCGCCTCGGCCCCCGCCATCGCGGCAGCAAAGGGGAAGCACTCATTCATCAGCGGGGTGCGCAGTTCCAGAAACGCCTCGGGGCTGATCGGCAACTCCAGCGAACGCACGATGTAACTCGCCAGGTCATATGCCCCCAGGCCAATGGTGTTCTGCTTGAAGTGCCAGTCAAACGCGCGGCCACCGTAACGGTCGGAAATCATCTGAGTGACCTGGGTGTAGATGCCCTCCGTGTCGAGCAACAGGCCATCCATATCGAAGATCACGGCTTTGATGCGGGGTGCGCTCATGGGTCGAAATCCTCAAGTACGGCCAGCGTAATGATCGATCAGGCGGTTGAGCAGGATCGCCAGCACAATGATCACGCCCGTGATCGCCATCTGATAGAACGAGCCCAAGCCGAGCAAATTGAAGATATTGCGCAGCACCTGCAGCAGCATCACCGCCACCGCCGTGCCCACCACGCTGCCGCGCCCGCCGAACAGGCTGGTGCCACCCAGCACCACCGCAGCGATGGCATCCAGCTCCAGGCCCTGGGCGGCGGTGGGTTGCCCGACATGCAGGCGCGAGGTCATCAGCAGACCGGCAAACGCCGCCAGCCCACCGCAAATGGCGAACACTGCGATGGTCACCACGCGCACCGGCACGCCAGACAAGCGCGCGGCTTCCAGATTACCGCCGGTGGCGAGCACGTACTCGCCAAACACCGTGTAGCGCAGCACCAGCCAGGCAATGAGGGTGATCAGGATAAAGATCAGGCCCAGCACCGGGAATACAATGCCGGCGCTCGGCAGGATGTCGATCATCGACGAGCCGAAGCCGGTAAAGCTCGCCGGCAAGCCACCCATCGGTGCGCCATCGGAGGCCAGAAAGGTCGCGCCGCGCAACGACACCAGGCCGGCCAGGGTGATGATGAAACTCGGCACCTTGCCGAACACCGTCAGGCTGCCCATCAAGGTGCCGATCGCCAGGCCCACCAGCAACGTCGCCGGCACCGCCAGCCAGCCGCTGACCTGCTGCTGCAACAGCACCGCCACCAGGATGCCGCCGAAAGCGCACAGGCTGCCGACGGACAAATCGATATTCGCCGTCAGGATGACGAAGGTCATGCCGATGGCCACGATTCCGACGATTGCCCCCTGCTGGAACAGGTTGGCGATGTTACCGAACGTCAGGAAGTCATCGGACAGGAATGTCGCCACGACTACGGCGAACAGAAAGATAAACACGAAGTTGTAGCGCATCACCCATTCCAGCACGGCGATGCGGCGGCTGGGCGCAAGGGCCACGGGGTTGTCGAACACGGGAGTCGGATTGCTGGCAATAGTCATGGTTCTACACTCTTCGTCCAATAAGGATGGCCTGGTCGATCTGGTCGCGACTGGCACTCAACGGGTCGAAACACACCGCGTTGCGCCCCTCGTGCATGACCCAGATGCGGTCACAATTGACGTACAACTCATCCAGTTCACTGCTGGCCACCAGCACCGCCGCGCCTTCCTGCGCCAGACTGCGAGCCAGGGCGTACAGGTCGGCCTTGGCGCCCACGTCCAGGCCACGGCTTGGCTCATCGAGCAGCAACAGACGTGCGCCGTCGATCACCCATTTGGCCATGACCACCTTTTGCTGATTGCCGCCAGAGAGCTGGCGCACCGGTTGCTCGAGGTTATCGAGCTTGGTGTGCAGGCGTTGCAACACCGGACCCGCACGGTCCTTGGCCTGGCGATGGGAAAACCAGCGCAGGTGCCGCGCATGCACCAGGCACGCGTTGCGGTAGATCGACGCGTCCAGCAGCAGGCCTTCGGTCTTGCGGTTTTCCGGGACCAGGCCGACGCCCTGGCGAATCGCCTGGCGGGACGTCAGCGGGCGGTAAGGTTCGCCGAACAGCTCGACATCGCTGTCATTGCGCCCCACACCGAACAAGGCCTTGAGCAAGGTGCTGCGCCCGGCGCCGTTGAGCCCCGCCAGGCCGACGATTTCCCCCTGGCGCACCTGCAACTCGCGCACATCCAGGCCTTGGGCGCCCTGCAGGCGACGTATGTTCAGGGCCAACGCCTCACGTGGCGCCTGGCGCGGGCTGCGCTCGAGCAAATCGCGATGCTCGCCGACCACCGCCGCGACCAGCGCCTGGTCGTCGATCTGTGCCAGTTCATGGGTCTGCAAGGTGCGCCCGGCGCGCAACACCGTGACCCGGTCACCGATCTCGCGGATCTCGTTCAACCGATGGCTCACGTACAGCACGGCGACACCGGCGGCGGTGATCTCGCGAATCACCTGGAACACCTGCTTGAGTTCGGTCTCATTCAGCGCGGCGGAGGGTTCGTCCATCACCACCACCTTGGCTTCGCAGGTCAGCGCCCGTGCGATTGCCGCCAATTGCTGGTTGGCAATCGACAGGCTGCCCACGCGATCGGTACTGGCGAACCCCGCCCCCACCCGCAACAACGCGGCCTTGGCCAACGCACTGCGCTTGCGGCGGTCGATCATGCCGAAGCGGCGTGGCGCGTAACCGAGCATCAGGTTTTCTTCGACGGTCATCTGCGGGATCAGGTCCAGCTCCTGATAGATCATCGCGATCCCGGCCTGGCGCGCCTGTTGCGGATTCTTCAGCTCGACCTTTTCACCGCCGATGAACATCGCGCCGCCATCCGGGCGGTGGGCGCCGGCGACGATTTTCAACAGGGTGCTCTTGCCCGCGCCATTGGCGCCGAGCAGGCAGTGCACTTCACCGGGACGCACATCGAGGGAGGCGTCGGTGAGGGCAATCACATTCGGCGGAAACCGTTTGCTGACATGCTGAATTTCCAGCGCCCATTCATTCATGATCCTGCTCCAGCAAATAGCGGGCGGTGTTGGCATCGGTCGCCAGCACGTTGACGTAACCGGCCTTGACGCTGGCGTGCACGATGCGGTGCTTGTGGGCACCGACGCACACCGCGATCGACCAGGCCTTGTCACGCAGGGCGGACAAACGCAGGCCCAGGGTGCGCGCATCCAGTTCGGGCAACACCGGTTCGCCGTCCATGCCGATAAAGCGGCCCATGATGTCGCCCACCGCGCCGAGCCGTTCCAGCTCCAGCAGCAACGGACGGTCGATATAGCCGGACTCCATCAGCACCGAATGGTCGGACAGCTCCCCCAGACTGAAACAGGCGACCGGCGCTTGCTCGCCCAGGCGCATGACCTGGGCGATGACCGGGTCCTGCTCCAGTGCCTCGCGGGTATGGACGTGGCCGAGGATCGCCGGCACCGGCAGCAACGTGGCCTGGCCGCGTGCCGCCTGGGCGAAACGCTCGGCGACGTTATGGCTGGGCTCACCCATCGAGCGGGTGTTGATCGCCCCGTTGAGCAGCACCACATTGACCCCTTCGTTCCAGCGCGGCACCAGCCACTGGGCCATCTTGGTCAGGGTCCGTCCCCACGACACACCGATCAGCGCGGGCATCGGTTGCAGGTTGCACAGGTAATGCGCGGCAGCCTGGGTGACCACGTTCAGTGCGTCATCGTCCTCGACCTCCAGCACCAGGGCTTCGCGCAGGCCGAAGCGCTTTTGCAGCGCCACTTCCAGCGCCGGCACGCGCGCCGAATGGGCAACGATATCAATGCGCACCACCCCGCAGTCCCGGGCTTCGCGCAACAGGCGGCTGACTTGCCAGCGAGTCAGGCCGGTCTCCCTGGAGATTTCGCTCTGGGTCTTTTCCAGCTCGTAGTACAGCTTGGCAACCTGCACCATCAAGTCATCGCGCTGGGAATCTCCCACCAGCCTGGGTGACAGCGATTCGGCGCTCATGCTGCCGGCCTTACGCCGAGCACACGGTTCGCCGGCGGTTTGCAAATGATGGGGGCGACGCTGTCGGTGGCGGCGCGGTAACGCCCGAGCAATTCGATGTATTGCGCATGGGCATAAGGGTCGGGCTCGATCAGGCGGCCCACGGTGGTGAACGCCGTAGCGGCCTGCTGCAAGTCGCTGAACTCACCCAACGCGCAGGCGGCGGCTGCGGCGGAACCGATCAGGGTGAGGTTGTCGTGGGGCATCATTTCAAACGGCACGCCGGTGGCGTCGACCGTGGCCTGCAACCACAGCGGGTTTTTCTGGAAACCGCCGGCGGCGACCACGCGGGTGATCTCGATGCCTTCGGAGCGCCAGGTGTGGAAGATATTCGCCGAGCCCAGGGCGATGGCCTCTACCGACGCGCGGTACAGATCGTGGCGATCGTGATTGAGCGACAGGCCCATGATCGCCCCGCGCATGTCCGGCGAGCGGTACGGGGTGCGGTTGCCCATCCAGTAGTCGAGCACCAGCAAACCGGTGGAGCCCGGTTGCAGCGCGGCGGCCTGGCGAATCAACTGTTGGTGGCCGACATCGTCCAGGCCGAACATCTTTTGCGCCAGCCAGTTGAGGATCGAGCCGGCCGAGACTTGCCCGCCTTCCATCAGCCATTGGCCGTCGAGCAAGGCGCCGGGGTAAGGCCCCCAGATGCCGGGCACGTCGATACGCTTGGGGGTGTGCATCAGTTGCACCACCGAGGTGCCGCCGATAAACAGCAGTTCACCGGCGCCCGTGGTGCCGGCGCTGAGCATGGCCATATGGGCGTCGATGCCGCCTTGGGCGACCACTGTGTCGCGGCTCAGGCCCAGGTGACTGGCGGCGTCAGCGGTCAATGGGCCGATACGCCCGCCGACCTTGATCACTTCCGGCGGCAGTTTTTCCGCCAAATCCGGGACACCCAGCTCCGCGTACAACTCCACGGGGAAACGCTGCTGCACGGTGTCGTAGTTCCACTTGCAACTGGCATTGAGCTGAGAGGCGACCCAGCGTCCGGTCAGTTGGTAGTTGACCCAGTCCACCGCTTCGCAGATACGCGTCGCGCGCCGATACACCTCGGGCTCATGCTCGGCCAGCCACATGGCCTTGGGCACCAGCCATTCCACGGCATCGCCGCCCTGATTCATCATCGGATGGCTGACCAGTGCGGTGCGTGCCGACTCCACGGCGGCGCGGCAATCCATCCATAACAAGGCCGGAGCCAGGGGTTGGCCGTCGGCCTGGGCCGCCACCACGGTCGACGCGGTGGTCGCAACGCACACCGCCGCCACCTGCGGGTGCCCGGCCTGGGCCAACAATTGCCGGCAGGCCTTGCCCAGCGCCGTCCACCAGTCGCCGGGCGCCTGTTCGGCCCAGCCCAATTGCGGATATTGCGTGGCGTAGGGCGCCTCGGCCACCTGCACCAGTTTGTGGCTGTGCAGGTCATACAAACCGGCGCGCACCCCACCTGTTCCGAAATCCAGTCCCAACAACAAGGTCATCGGTAGTCCTCCTGCGTCTTATGCCGCCGACGCTTTTTGTTTTTGGCCCTGCAACGGTTCGCGTTGCAGGGCTGGGCAAATCACAGCCTAGGCCGCCGTTCAGGGGCGGAAAATGACCTTGGCGGCCACTTCACTGCGGTCCGCGTAACGCTTGAACATCGAAGGCAACTCATCGAGCGGCAAGTCATGGGTGATCATGAACTGCCACTGCAATTCGCCCGAGGCCAGCTTGTCGATGGAAGCGGTCCATTCATCACCGGGGAACGGCGCGGAGAATGAGTTCCAGGCGCCGTGCAAGGAGATTTCCTGGCGCAGAAAGTGCGAGAACGTCGCGGTGCTGATCGGCACTTCGCCGGTGGGAATACCGATAAACACCACGTGCCCGCCGGCCTTGGTCAACTGCACGGCTTGGTTGATGGAAGTGGGATGGCCGGCGGCTTCGATCACCAGTTGGCAGCGCGGCAACTCGGCGTCCGACGCGCCACTGAGCAACGTATGGGTGGCGCCGGCCTGGCGGGCCATGGCGAGTTTTTCTTCGGCGATGTCGATGGCGACGATGTCCTTGGCGCCCATGATGCGCAGCCACTGAATCACAAACAGCCCGATCGGCCCGCAGCCCACCACCGCCCCGCTCTGCCCGGCCTTGAAGTCGGCCTTCCAGATGGCGTGCAGGGCGATCGCCGCCGGGTCCACCAGGGACGCGGCAACCGGGTCCATACCGGCCGGCACTTTGATCAAGTTGCTCAAGGGCACGTTGACGAACTCGGCATACGCGCCGTCGCGGCGGCTGCCGAAGTAGTCGTACTGCTCGGAGCGCGAAGGGAAACCACGGGCGTATTGATCGCTGGTCACGTCCGGGATCATCGGCGGCACAGTCACCAACTCGCCGATGGCGTAGCCCTCGACGCCAGTGCCGATCGCTTCGATAAACCCGGCGAATTCATGCCCGCAGATCAGCGGCATCACATGGGCGCCCTTGCTCAGCATGCGCGGGATATCCGAGCCACACACGCCGCAGGCCGCGACGCGCACCAGCGCATGGCCGGCTTTGACTTCAGGTTTTGGAACATCTTCGACCCGGATATCACCCGGTTTGTACATGACGGCAGCTTTCACAGTGGATTCCCCTGTTGAGTAGGCAATTGAGCGGGCAGCGCTTCAGAGTGCGCCGGGACGGTATTCGCCAAAGGTGGCGTCGTGCTTGACCTCGGCCGCATTGGCCTGGGTGACGACTTGGGTGCCGGCATCGACAAAGGCCGGGATGGTCTTGCCGGTGGCCAGGCCGCGCGCGGCTTCAATCGCGACTTCGCCCAGGTAGCGCGGATCGTTGAGGGCGGTGGCCACGTACTGGTCACCGTTCTGGATGGCGTTGATCGCTTCGGATAAGCCATCGACACCGGCCACCAGCACGTTTTTCTTGCCACTTTCGTTGAGCACTTGCAGCGCGCCCATGGCCATGTCGTCGTTATGCGCGATCACTGCCTTGAGATCGGGGTGCGCCTGCAGCAAGTCCTGCATCGCCGTGACCGCATTGGCACGCATGTACTCGCTATAGGGGCCTTCGATGATCTTGAAATCGGTACCGGCCAACGCGGTGTGGAAGCCTTTGCGCCGCTCCTGCATTACGGTGCCGCCGGCGTCGCCCTGGATCTCGATGATCTTGCCGTTGACCACGCCCTTGTGCTTGAGCGCCGCCACCAGCGCCTTGCCGGACAGCTCGCCCATCTTGGCGTTGTTGCGGCCAATGGTGGCGGCGACTGGGGCATTGATGGCGCGGTCGACAGCAATCACCGGCACGTTGGCGCGCTTCGCCGCATCGAGGGAGGCGCCGACGGCGTCGGGGTTCGCGGCGTTGATGATGAGGATGTCGACCTTGCGGGTCAGCAGGTCCTGGATATCGTTGTTCTGTTTGCTGATATCGCCGTTGGCGTCGAGGAAGATCAGCTCGTCGCCATCTCGGGCGGCGGCGGCCTTGGCGCCATCGCGCAACTGCACATAGAACGGTGATTGGAGGGTGACCTGGCTGAAACCGATCTTCAGATCCTTGGCCTGGGCATTCAGCGCCAGTACCGAGGTCGCGACAGCCAGTGCGAGGGACAGCACACGAACGGGTTTACGGGCTATCTGTAGCATGGTGATTCCTATTTTTATTGTTGTCTGGATTGGGCGCGACCTTCTGGGAGGTCGTGCTCACAAATGTGAACCGCAATCACATTTGAAAAACTATGCCTTGTGCCGGAGGGTGTCAAGGCGATTTTGTTATAATCCAAACATTCGATAAAAAAGTTACATCACCAGCACGGCACCGCCCTTCTTGATGATCTGCTGCTGCGCCAGCGACAGGCCGTCATCGCTGATCACCCGTTGAAAATCCGCCAGCTCGGCGAAATGCGCCGCACGCACCTGCTCGAATTTGGTGTGGTCGGCCACCAGCACGCAGGTCTGCGCGCGCGCCATCACCCGGCGTTTCATGTCGACTTCGTTGAGGTTGTAACAGGTCACACCATGGGTCGCACTGACGCCGGCTGCCGAGATAAAGGCCCAGGCCACGCGGATACCGTCGATGATCCCGGCCTCGGCGCGGCTCTCGAACACCAGGTTGCGGCGGTCCAGCATGCCGCCACACAAAATCACCGTGCAGCGCGGCTTTTGCTGGAGTTTGAGCAGCACATTGAGGGAGTTGCACAGCGCGGTGAACTCCAGATCATCGGGCAAGGCGTCGATGATAAAAGGTGTGGTGGTGCCGCAATCGATGAAGATCGTGTCTCCCGGACGCACCAGGCTGGCGGCCAAAACGCCGATCCGGCGCTTCTCGGCGATGTTGCGTTGGTCTTCTTCGGCCACTTGGTAATCCGGCTCCGGGGCACCGCTGCGCGTCACATGCCCGCCTAACAGACGCAGGCCTTGGGCGTTATCCATGAGGTCACGGCGCACGGTCATTTCCGATACGCCCAGCAGCGCCGCCATGTCCCGCAGGTGCACCGCCGCCTCTCCCTGCAACGCTTTGTGCATGGCTTTGAATCGTGCGCTTTTCTTTGAATCCACCGCGTACTCACCCCTGATTGATGTGGCCGAATGATAACGAGGCTCACAAAACCCATTTACAATGTTATTTATTTAACATTTAATGCCTCCAACTTATCACAAACAGGCTTTCCTCAGCACCCACTTCCCCCACAGGACACTCGCCATGCCATCAGCTATTTCGTCCCTCGCCGCCTATATCGACCACACACTGCTGGCCGCCGACGCCTCCCAGGCAAGCATTCGCCAATTGTGCGAGGAAGCCCGGGCGTACGGATTCAAGTCGGTATGCGTCAACAGCGCCAACGTCCCGCTGGCGGTTGAATGCCTGGATGGCACGGCGTCCCTGGTGTGCGCCGTGGTCGGCTTTCCGCTGGGCGCCGGCCTCAGCCGAGCCAAAGCGTGTGAAGCGCAACTCGCCATCCAGGCTGGCGCGCGGGAAATCGACATGGTGCTGAATATCGGCTGGCTGAAGGATGGGCTGCTCGACCCGGTGCGCGACGATATCGCCCAAGTCCTCGAAGCCTGTGGCGATGTGCCCTTGAAGGTCATCCTGGAAACCGGTTTGCTCAATGACGAACAGAAGACCCAGGCCTGCGTGATCTGCCGGGAATTGAACGTTGCGTTCGTCAAGACCTCCACCGGCTTCGGCCCTGGCGGCGCCACACTGGCCGATGTGCGGCTGATGCGCGAAGTGGTCGGCCCGGTCATCGGCGTGAAGGCCTCGGGCGGCGTGAGGGACCTGGCGACCGCCCGGGCGATGATCGAAGCGGGCGCAACACGTTTGGGCAGCAGCTCAGGCATTGCGATTGTCAGCGGGGCCAGCGCGGTCGAAGGTGCTTATTAGGCCGGGCTTGTACCGGTATCGCGCCAGGGCTGTCGTTTATGAATCCTGGCACCGTGCTGCCGCCCTCCTCCGAGTCGCCTCTAAAACCCTGTGTAGATCACTGATCTACCGAGCTTTTTCGTTCGGTAACAGGCGCAAGAAAGCTGCCCTCCGACCTTGCGTCGAAGCGCTCGGGTCTATATATTCCCAACCCTGTTACACCGCGCTACCGCCCGAATGGCGAAACTGGTAGACGCATGGGACTTAAAATCCCCCGCCTGTAAGGGCGTCCCGGTTCGATTCCGGGTTCGGGCACCATAGATATCAAGGGCTTGCATGATTAACTTCGTGCAGGCCTTTATAGTTTGCGCTCCGCAATTTTACACACTGCTGCTCCGCCCTCCCTCCCCGGCGTCCTGCCGAACGAACACAACTCCCTCATTGACGGCTCACACGCCTGGCCTAGGGCGGTAAACGAGTGATCGTAGATCAACGAAGATGCAGTGCCAGACGAATTGACGCCTGTGAAATCAAGCATCACCCCGGACAAAAAGGCCGTTGCCGCCAAGCTCAAGGAAATCCGCGATCACAACGAGGCGGTGCGCAAGCGTATGGCCGCCGGAGAAGAGGCGGAACACTAACTTATCCCCGAACCGGACTGGGCGCACCTTGACCGCGGCGACAGTTCCATCCGCATCAAGTGAGGCCAGCATGATCAGCAACCACCTCAGCCTCGTCGAGCAGCAACGCCAACACGCCGACCCAATATCGGAACAGACTGCGCAGTTCCAGGCCTCGGGCGGCGCCATCGCCCAACTGCCAAGCCCACCACGCAACCCGCTGCCGCCGAAGCGTTCCGCGAAGATCGATCCCGAAACCATCCTCAAGCGCCGCAAGCCTCCGATCAGAAGAGCCGAGCGTAGGAGGCGCTATGAGCAAGCGCAAGCCGCACAACCTCAAGGCGCGCATTGCCCGCTCGTGCCGCTCGCTGTTGACCACCAACCACGTGGCGATGCAGGGGACGGCGGCGAGTACCGCAAGTCAGTTGAGATTGCGCCCCAGGCGCCAGTACCTGGCCGAGCATCTGACTGACGTTATCAAGACCGCCTACAAAGACCTGATTGCCTCAGGCTGGGATCGCCATTCCCGCCGATGTGTCTTTGACCGAAGAGCAAGCCGCCCACGTGTTCAACGCCGTCGGCGTGTGGCACCAGGTGAAGGTCGATTCATGCGCCGCATAGCCCGCTTCCAGCAACGCAAACGTCAAACCTGGCTCGCACTGCCAGCCAGCGGAATAGAAGAGGTAGGCCATGGCTGCAGCGCAGAAAGAACGATCGGCAAAGGCTGCGGCGAGACGAAAGACTCGCGGCGAGGAAGAATTGCGACTCCACACCATGGCCGGAACCCGCCAGGCTTTGGCTGACCTGATGGCCTGGCACGGCATCGAGGAACAGGGCGAGGCCATGACCTTGGTGATTCACCACCTGCACGGCCTCGGCCCGGCGGGATCAGCGTAGTTCCTCGCGCCGCCGCGACACGAAATAACCATCAGCGAAAACGTGTCGGTAAAGTTGCAACGCGCCTATGCCCACGAATCGCTGCGCATCTGCCACGACGAATAACCCACCCTACTCGCTGCATCCGGTTACTTGCGACCGCTCGCACCGAAGAAAGGAAGCACCAGCAAAAAGAGCCCCCCTGCAAAAATGCCAACACCAACGGTATGCATGAAACCTTCTGAGTTGGTGGCGATGATGGCCGCGCCAGCGATCACCCCGGCGCAGCCTACTATGCGTATGTTTTTGCTAGGCAACTTCAGTTCCATTGCAGCAATGCTCCCTATTAAGAATGCGTTTAGTTTATTGCAGCGACCTTCAAACAAGAATCTTTCTCGCTGAATCCGGTAACGGAGGGCGCCGCCCTAGCCAATATCTCGGTCTACCCAGTGCTTGGCGAGCCAGCTTGGAATCAACAGTGTTCGGGATGCATCAATTTTCTTGTTGGCATCTGGAAACTGAGCAACTTCAACGCCGAAGTAAACCATCCAGCTTCCATCGGCCTGCATTTCGAGAGCTGTTAAGTACGTCCCGACCTCTGCTTCGGTCAGGCCGCTTTGCTCTGCGATCAATTTTTTGGAAGGTTTTCCGTCCATTTCAGGCTCCTTGATCCGGCTCCATGCCGGTCACCCGTAATACCCCATATCGATGAACAGCGCCGGACGGCGAGGCTATCAACGCTTATCGCGAGCTTCGGGATTCCATGCACTGCAGAGAAACATGATCCCAGGAGCAATAAAGATCCCCCAGGCACACCACTACCCCGACGTGCCGAACCACGGCGACATGACCAAGTTGGCCGCCCTGGTGCTGGCCGGCAAGATCCCGGCGCCGGACGTGCTGGTCGGCGGCACCTCGTGCCAGGCCTTCTCGGTTGCCGGTATGCGCGAAGGCCAAACCGACCCGCGCGGCGCCCTCACCATCAAATACGTGGAGCTTGCAGATGCAGTTGACTAGGTTCGCGCCGGCCCCAATCTCCCTACATACCTGCCGGTAAACCGCGGGCGAGGTATTCCTATGTCCGTAGAAAAGAACGCATTCCGCGACGCCGCTATCGAAGCGATCTCGGATGCCCTATTTGAACCAACTCACCATGGACATCGACGAAGACACCTGCGGGTGGCTTGATCCAAGCTAACGTACCAGCGGTACGCACCATTGCCTTTAATGCTGAGGTTCGGACACTAACCTTCGCTCAACTGACCCAGCATTTGATTGCTGGGTCAGCAGGCTGAGTTTAAAGCAGCACAGTGGAAAGCATCCCCAAGGCTCCCAAGACGAACCCAATGAGTGCGCCTCGCCCCGGTGCTTCATGAAACAGTGACCAGACCACCACGGGTTCAAGAAGCAATAAAGAGGTGACTGAAACCACGGTGACGATCCAGATATCACCGACAGCAACGTACCCCAGCCAATACGCACCCAGCAGGCAAAGTCCTGCAAAACACATCAGCGCGACGGGAAGTACAAACCCTTCCCACGACCCACTCCCTGTTTGGGCGAGCTTGGCGGTGACCACCTCACTGTAGATTGCACAAAACTCACCGATCACCATCAACCCTAGAGCAGAAACTCCGAGTAGTTCTTTGGACATATCAAAAACTCCTTCGTATTCAGCGCAGTATTTTTCAGCTCCCAGCTAGCAATGTCTCTGCCCAAGAGCGTGTTGCAGTGATACGAAGCAGCTTTGAATAGGCCTGAATTACCGAAGTGCTTTTCCATGCTCATGTCCTTCAAAGGGTGTGAGTCTGAGCACCCGAATAAGATGCTCGTTCCGAGCATACGTCTCGTTGACCATTTTGAACAACTGCGCCAACGACAGCCTATCGTTAACTACCTGGCTCGCCTGCGGTCCGGCGACAACACTGTCTGCCGGGAAATTTCCGACATCCTGTACAAGGACAGGCAAGCAATGGCTCGCTCCTGCCTGTCATGAAAAAGAGGCGGTTGCCGTCGCCAACAGCAGCCCATCATGCTGGTAAACTCCGCGAGATTATTAATTACGCGTTTCTGAGAAATGATATGAATTCGACACTGACAGAAGAAGAAATGCGTCGCGCGCTGTTTGGCGAACCTGAGCTTGCTGCGCCAGCCGTTGCCGCCCCCGTGCGGGACATCGCTCCAGAGGTCGTGGTAGCGCCGCCGGTAAAAGCAGCGAAAAAAGACAAAGTCTCAAAAGGCTTCACGCCCAGGCTGAGAGTCACGCTACGCGTGGGGAATGAATTTGAAGGCACGATGCACGAGATCGTGCATGAGGCCGACACCCTGAGTTCCCTAGTTGCGGAGCAAGAAGCAACCAAGGCAGCGAGAAAGAAATTCCGGTTTGTAGAAGTGGTATCGGTCAAAACGATGTAAGTAAAGCCCATTGAACAGGGCAACGACTCAGAAAGGGATGCCCGCGATGTTTGTAATGAGCGTCGCCAATAGTGGATTCCGCACTCGGGCACTAACGATATCAGCGGTTTGCCGGGGAAACCTGATACAAACCGTTATCGTTTCTGCATCGGAGTTCTGCCGATTATAGCCCCCTCTATATACGCCTGCACATCCTGATGGACTGTTCTGCTGATGAGCCGAGCGTAGAAACCGTCCCCATATAAAATCCATAAAACTCACTCGACAATTCTCACAAAACCATCACAATTTTTTCACATCCCCCATTAGCGCTAAAACGCCAAACCAAACTTAAGACTGCGAAATTCTCTCAATTATTTTTATTAGCGCGGCTTTTAACTAAAAGACCTGAACATTAAAAAGGCATGTCGATAGTATTAACTCAACCTATCGTTTCTCAAGGGGATAAACATGACATCTGCAATCTCTGGCTCCACACACGTCACAGCACCTCAACCTACAGCAATCAGGCCTCAAGTCCGCCCAACCGTACAGGCAGACAGTGACGGCGATCATGACGGCAGTACACCAGGCGAAGTCGAACAGCCCAAAGCGACTTCTGGATCGGTAGGCACGCGAATCAACACAACGGCTTAACGACCAGTAGGTCCAGGGCGGGGAGCAGGTCTTCTCCCTGCCTTTGAAGATTTCCATTTAGGCCCGTACGCGGGCCATTTTTTTTACCTCTATTGCGCGCTTCACACCTTCAAATGGATGAGTGGATTGCCAACGGCTCTATCCTGAGCCGGTAGGAGTCTCTCAGCGTAATACCCGCCAAAAAAACTGAGTTCACTGGTCCCTACCTGAAATCAAGCCATACCTAAACAGCTATCAACCACGTGACCGTCATGCAGTGGCTTAAGTTGATTTTCTCCACACCGGCTAAATTCCGCAACTTCGTCAGAGTTGATAAAAACGGCGTTTGCTTAGAGCACATTCGATGCAAACAATCGCCTGGCAATTCGTGGGTGGAAGTGGATGAGTTCTGCTTGAATTGGCTTGGAAAGCCCTTACCGGGTCATGCGTGTAAAACGAGTCTCGTGGGAACCGTTCTGCTATCAAAACGGCTACCCGAAGGGCCTGACTATTAGAAGCCCCACAAACAGCCCCCAACAAACAATCAACAGTACCGTAAATGCAGTCCATCTCTGTCCCATGATAAAAATCCTTTTTTTAATCCCGCTACTGTCACGTAAACCAAAAACGAACTGTGGAACAATTCCTGCTGCTCGTCTGAAATGTCACCAGCCTAGCGCACGAAATCGGAAAACCCTCCCCCATTGTCAGCCCGTTTTTTTCAGCCTATCGTGCAACACACCCTATACACGCGGCGCTCAAATGCACAAGAAAATACACTGGCCACTCACGCTGTACTTCGACGGTGACTGTCCTCTCTGCGCGCGCGAAGTCAATATTCTGAGCCGACATGCCCCGCTCACCCGTCTGGTGCTGGTTGATATCAGCCGCGATGAATTTGATGCCCGAGCACTGGGTTTCAGTCTCGAGCAAATGCAAGACTCATTGCACGCCCGCTTCGACGATGGCCGTTGGGTGACAGGCCTGGACGCCACACTGTGGAGCTGGCGCGCAGCCGGGCTGGGCAAGTGGGCCGCGCCATTGGCCTGGCGACCGATCAGGCCGTTGTTCACCTTAGGTTATCGCCTGTTCTGCCGCATGCGCCCCCATCTGGGATGGTTGCCTCACCCGGATGGCAGCCGTCGCTGTCGCAGCGAGCGCTGTGCGCTACCGGAGACCTCGAAAACCAAGCCACCGATTGCCAGGCGCTGATATTTTCCGGGCAGGCTCAGTGCCCCTATGTCGGTGATGAGGGTTATGCTGGGACGATGCAATCGTGATCACCCCACTGACCGGAGATGCAACATGAACCCCCTCACCACCGCCATTGTCCTGATCGAATACCAGAACGATTTCACCACCCCCGGCGGCGTGTTCCACGACGCTGTCAAAGATGTCATGCACGCGTCCGATATGCTGGCCAACACCGCCACCACGGTGCAACAGGCGCGCCGGCTCGGCGTGAAGATCATTCATTTACCGATCCAGTTCGCCGAGGGTTACCCGGAGTTGACGAAACGCGACTATGGGATTCTCAAAGGCGTGTCAGATGGCAGCGCCTTCCGCGCAGGCAGTTGGGGCGCCCAGATCAGCGATGCGATCACGCAAGAGGCCGGCGATATTCTCGTTGAGGGCAAGCGCGGGCTGGATGGTTTCGCCACCACGGGCCTGGACCTTGTGCTGCGCAACAACGGCATCCAGAACCTGGTGGTGACGGGGTTTCTCACCAACTGCTGTGTCGAAGGCACGGTTCGATCGGGTTATGAGAAGGGCTATAACGTGGTGACCTTGACCGATTGCACGGCCACCTTCACCGATGAACAACAACACGCCGCCGAAAACTTCACGCTGCCGATGTTCTCGACAACGCTGCAGCACGGCGAATTTCTTCGCGGGTTAGACGCCCAGTGACATAAGCCCCCAGGGTGCGACCGAGCCATCAGCCGCGCCCTGGGTTTTATCCATTGAGCGGGATGCCCGGATAGCTGGGCACGGGCATCTTGTGCCGTTGGGGTTGCTGCCGAGCCAACTGCGCCTGGACATGCGCGACGGCATCCAAGACACGTTGCGCCCATTGCTCATCATCCGGACGCACGACCACCACACGAAAACCGTGGTGGTGGCCTTCGATCTGCACGCCCTCGGAATCATCGACATGCAAGTCGATATCGAACGCTGGCGGGAATTTCGACGGTGTGTTCGTCAACCCGCGCGCCGTGAGCGCATGCTTGTGGCGAACGCTGTTGACCACGCCGTCGACGCGAATGCCGTACAGCATCAGCCAGCGCCGGATGTAGGACGGTGTGCGACCGGACGAGGTGTAGACCCACACACTGCATCCCTGGCGGCGCAGCTCGCGGGCCAGGGAGCGGGTGCCACTGCGCAGCGGCTCGCCCAGCCAGCGATGAACGAACGCGGGCAACCTGCTGTGCTCGGTGGCGCAATGGTGCAGTTGGCACGCGAGGGTGTCGTCGATATCGAACGAGATGCGGATACGCTGAGGCCTCATCACGGACCTCATGGATCGCCAGGCGCGAGCGCTGGTCATCCGGCATTTGTCGAGCATGGAGTACCTTCCCATCAATGGCCCCCCTGATAGACGGGCAACGGCGTGTCGCTCAGGAAAAATTCCGTGGGGTCTGGGGCCTTATCTTCCAGGAATGCTGCATATTTTTTCTTGATCTTGGGCAATTCGTAGAGCGCCTTGACGCCATGT
The DNA here is from genome assembly GCF_046605395.1 of Pseudomonas sp. MPB23. Taxonomy (NCBI): domain Bacteria; kingdom Pseudomonadati; phylum Pseudomonadota; class Gammaproteobacteria; order Pseudomonadales; family Pseudomonadaceae; genus Pseudomonas; species Pseudomonas sp. MPB23. The sequence goes on from NZ_CP176771.1 coordinate 4,418,037, forward strand.
TTGGCGGAATTTCGAATGACCGAGGATGGGTTGAAATAGCCCTCGGCGTTGTCCAGCGTCAGCACGAACGGCGGCAGCCCTGCGCGCATCAGCAAGTAGCTGACGATCAGCGATCCGCTGCGGTTATTGCCTTCGATGAACAATTGCGGCTTGCTGAGAATACGCACATAGACGCCGGCCGCACGTTTCCAGATCGACTCACTGCGATACGCGCAGTACCAGTTGTACAAATCCTTGATGCCACCTTCCACGTTGTTGAAGAAGTGCTCCTCGGTGGCGGCAAGGTGCTGCGCGAACTCTTGCCGACGGGCCGGGTCGCGGCCGCACAGTACGGTGGCGTTGATCTCAAGCATCAGGTTCAGTTGCTGAAGGTCGAACAGGTCGACGCCACGCGCAACGTAGTCGTCGATCAACGCGTAGCCTTCGACCACGTTCTGCAACACTTCGTCGGTCAGCGGATCGCGCGGCTCGGTGAAGTGCTGGCTGAGTTCGCCAAAGCGGACCTGCACCTTACGCAGTGCGCGTTCAATCGCGGGCAAATCAAGACGACGCGTTGCAGACATTGGCATTCCTGAAAACATTAAAAGAGAAGATGAAACCACTGGCGGCGCTCGGTCAGCTGAACTTGCCGCTGATGTAATCCCCTGTCATTTGTTCGCGAGGGTTATCGAAGATCTGCGTGGTTGGGCCCATCTCGACCAGATACCCCGTACGGGTGCCCTGGGAAATATCCACCGAGAAAAACGCCGTGGTATCCGCCACGCGGATGGCCTGCTGCATGTTATGCGTCACCAGTGCGATGGTGTAGTCCTTCTTCAGCTCGACCATCAACTCCTCGACTCGGCGAGTAGCGATCGGGTCGAGTGCCGAACAAGGTTCATCCAGCAACAGCACCTCCGGCTCAGTGGCAATGGCGCGCGCGATACACAGCCGTTGCTGCTGGCCACCGGACAGCGACAAACCGCTGACCTTGAGCTTGTCCTTGACCTCATCCCACAGCGCCGCGCCTTGCAGGGCGTGCTTGACGCGGTCGCCCAGGTCGCCCTTGTAGCGATTGAGGCGCAGGCCGAAGGCGACGTTGTCGAAGATGCTCATCGAGAACGGGTTCGGCTGCTGAAACACCATACCGATATAGCGGCGCACAACCACAGGATCGACACCTTTGCCATACACGTCCTGCCCGAGAAAATGCACGTGGCCCTCGAAGCGGAAACCTTTGACCAGGTCGTTCATCCGGTTGAGGCTACGCAGCACCGTACTTTTGCCGCAGCCCGAGGGACCGATAAAGCCAGTGATCTTGTTTTTCTCGATCGGCACATGACTGTCACGCACGGCCATGAAGTTGCCGTAGAAAATCTTGTCCAGTTTGCAGTCCATGACCACAGGTGCCTGGGTGACAAACGGAGCGGCGATTCGCGCAGTGGATACGTTCAAAATTCAGATGCTCCCGTTCTCAATACTTGGGTTTGCCGAAAATACGGCTGACGATGTTCACGACCAGCACAATCATCACCAGCACCAACGAGGCCGCCCAGGCGAGCTCCAGTTGGTTGTCGAACGGCATGCCGGAAAAGTTGTAAATCAGGACGGCCAGCGATGCGGTCGGATTCATCACCGCCAGGCTGCCGTCGTGGTAGATCCAGTAGTTGCTGAACAGCGCGGTGAACAACAACGGCGCGGTTTCGCCCGCCGCGCGCGCCACGGCCAGCATGACGCCGGTGAGGATCGCCGGCATGCCGGTGGGCAGGACGATTTTCCAGATGACTTGCGAGCGCGTGCAGCCCATGCCGTAGGCAGCATCTTTCATGATCTTGGGCACCATGCGCATCGACTCTTCCGCCGTCAGTACGACGATCGGCAGCATCAGTACGGCCAGCGCGACGCCACCCGCCGGTGCCGAGTAGGTGCCCGTGGTCATCACCACCAGGGCGTAGGCAAACACACCGGCCAGAATGGAGGGCAGCCCGGTGAGCATCTTGGCGGCAAAGCGTGCGGAGTTAGCCAGCTTGCTGTCCGGGCCCAGTTCGGCCAAGAAGATCGCCGCCATGATGCCGACCGGCACCGCAATGGCCGCCGCAATACCGACCATGACGAAGGTGCCGGCCATCGCGTTACCGAAACCGCCGCCGGTCTCGAAACCGGTGGGTGGCAGTTCGGTGAAGATCTCCAGGCTCAGGCGCGCGCCGCCGCGGGTGATCAGCATGTACAGCACGGAAATCAGCGGCACGCTGGCCAACAGCGCACCGGCCCAGACCAGGGTGGTCAACACCAGGCTGCGCAGGGCGCGGCCTTCGAACCGGCGCTGCAAGCTGGGCATGGCGCCAGCCGGCACGGTCAAGCGGCCTGCAGGAGAAGTGAGGTCAGTCATTATTTGGTCCCCCGTTGGGCGTAGAGCATGATCATCGAGCCGAGGATATTCACCAGCAGCGTGATGAACATCAGCACCAGTGCGGCGTACATCAACACCTCGATCTCATTGGGGCCGGCTTCGGGGAAGTTCAGCGCCAACAAGGCCGCCAGGGTGTTGGCCGGTGCGAACAGCGACAGGGATATGTTGTTGGCGTTACCCACCAGCATCGCCAGGGCCATGGTTTCACCCAGCGCCCGGCCCAACCCCAGCACCAGTGAGCCGAAGATACCGGTGGCAGCGGACGGCACCATCACCTTGAGAATCGCTTCCCAGTGGGTGGTCCCCATGCCATAGGCGGCCTGCTTGGTTTTCATCGGTACGGCGGTCAGCGCGTCCTGGGAAACTGCGGCAATGGTCGGCAGGATCATGATCGCCAGTACCAACGCCGCCGGCAGCAGCCCCGGCCCACTCAAGGACGTGCTGAAAAACGGTATCCAGCCCAATTCGCTGTTCAACCACTCCGTCAGTGGTCGAATCGCCGGAATCACCACGTAGATGCCCCACAGGCCATACACCACGCTGGGGATGGCGGCGAGCAACTCGACGATGGTGCGAAACACGGCGGCCAATTTTGCTGGCAAGAAATCCTGTGTGAGAAAAATCGCCATGCTGACGCCGAAAAAACCTGCGATCAGCAACGCGATCAATGCACTGTAAAGCGTGCCCCAAATCGCCGGCAGAATGCCGTACTTGCCTTGGTTAACATCCCAGACACTGCCCAACAGCACGTCAAACCCGTGCTTTTCCATGCCTGGAAGCGCCTTGCGGCCTACCTCGAATACCAACGCAAAGACCAGCGCCAGAATCAGGATCACCCCTATTCGCGCAAGCGCACGGAAGGTGCGATCAACCAGGAAGTCTTTCGTGGACGGTGGTTGGCAGGCAGAGTCCGGATTAACCGGTACGACAAAAGGTGAGTTCATTGGCTAATTCCGGAACAAGGGAGAAACACTCTCGGCGTGGCTGGCAGCACACGCCGAAAGAGGCTTCGCGAGCCTTACTTGATGTTGGCGGAAGCTTTGCGAACCAGATCGACAACCGATGGCGGCAGCGGGATATAGCCCATCGAATCGGCGATTTTCTGCCCTTCGGTCAGGCTGTATTCGACCATTTCACGCATGGCTTTGGCCTTGGCCGGGTTGCCGTTGTCCTTGCGGAAGATCATCCAGGTGTAGGACGTGATCGGGTAGGACTTGGCACCGTCCGGATCCGGCAGCCAGGCCACCAGGCTTTCCGGCATCTTCACCGCAGCCAGTGCTTCGGCGCCGCTTTCTGCGTTCGGAACGACGTAATGGCCGGCCTTGTTCTGCAACTGGGCGAAGTCAACCTTGGCCAGTTTGGCGAAACCGTATTCGATGTAGCCGATCGCGCCCGGAGTCTGGCGAACGGTCGCGGTCACACCATCGTTTTTAGGCGATTTGATGAATTTGTCGCTGGCGGGCCAGTTAACGGTGTTGCCCTCACCCAACGCCTGCTTGAACTCAGGGTTGATCGCGGCCAAGTGCTTGGTGAATACCGCCGTGGTACCGCTGGAGTCGGCACGCACGACCACGGTGATCGGCGTATCGGACAGTTTCAGGCCTGGGTTGGCGGCGACGATCTGTGGGTCGTTCCACTTGGTGATCTTGCCCAGGAAGATATTGGAGTACACGTCGCGTGGCAGCTTCAGGCCCTTTGGATTGCCTGGCAGGTTATACGCCAGCACGATTTCGCCCGCGGTCATCGGCAGCAACTGCACGCCCTCGGCGACCTTGGCAATGTCTTCGTCTTTCATGGCCGAGTCGCTGGCGGCGAAGTCCACGGTTTTATTCAGGAAGTCCTGCACACCCGCGCCGCTGCCCTTGGATTGGTAGTCGACGGTGACGCCTTCGGTTTTCTTGCTGAAATCCTTGAACCAGGTCAGGTAGATCGGTGCCGGGAAACTGGCGCCGGAACCGGTCAGGCGGACGCTGTCGGCCGCGAATACCGAGCTGGCACAAAGAGAAACCGCAACGGCGAGTGCAGCAGACTTCATCAAGCTTTTCATTAAGGGAACTCCTTGTGTTTAAGGGCTCCCGAACTGTGCAGCAGGTTTGTTACGCTTTTATGAAAATTGGGTGGCACACGGAATTTTCCTACGCCTTTTTCTCCTTTTAGCGAAGAATTTGGTCGACATAGTTGCCTCTGCAAGACGGAGTGGCTTGAGCCATACGCCATGCTGCGAGGCAAATGTGCAGGAAAATTGAAGATTGCCCGCATCGCTTGAATCTTTCCCACGCCAGGGCCTAAATGGGCGCATTCCCTCCCGAGCAGCCCGAATCGATGAAGTTGAGTATCTCCACCAAGCTGTTTATCGCGGTGCTGGCCGGTGTGCTGCTGGTCATCCTGAGCATGGGCGTGGCCACCAGTTGGAGTTTCGGGCGTGGGTTTCTGGGCTACATCAATGAGCAGGCATTGGAGCGCATGGCGCCGGTGCTGCCGCGCCTGGCGAGCGCCTATGCCCGTGAGGGCAGTTGGGAATTCCTGCGCAATCAGCCGGACCGCTGGTTTGAGATGATGCGGCCCGAGCCCGGTGAAGATCCGCTGAGGAACGATTTGAGCACCCCGGGGGCCTCGGACTTGACTGGCGCTCTGTTTCGCATCGCCCTGCTCGACAAGCACAAGCAGCGCGTCACCGGCTATCCCGCCATCGGCAACGATGCGTTGCTGCGTCCCGTCGAGGTGGCCGGCGAAATCGTCGGTTGGCTGGCCGTTACCCCGTTCCAGAGCGTGACCGAAGCTGGTGGCGAACGCTTCGAGCAGTACCAGTTGCGCACCAGTCTGGTGATGGGCGTGTTCTCCCTGCTGCTGGCGATGCTGATCGCCTGGTGGATCGCCCGCGCCTTGCTGGAGCCGGTCAAGCGCGTCGCCGCCGCCACCCATCGACTGGCCAGCGGCGACTATGCCAGCCGCGTGGCCGTGGCCTCCAACGATGAAGTGGGCCAGTTGGCGCGGGACTTCAACCAACTGGCCTACACCCTGGAGCGCAATGAGAAGATGCGCCGCGAATTCATGGCCGATGTCTCCCACGAATTGCGCACGCCGCTGTCGGTGCTGCGTGGCGAGCTGGAAGCGATCGAGGACGGTGTGCGTACGCTGGACCAGGGCTCGATGAAATCGCTGCAAGGCGAAGTCGGCATGCTCAGCAAACTGGTGGAGGACCTCTATGAACTGTCCCTGGCGGATGTCGGCGCCCTGACCTACCGCAAGGGCCCCTGCATGCTCAATGACTTGTTGGGGCACACCGTGGGCATGTTCCAGGAGCGCCTGAACGCACGTCAATTGCGCGTCGAGCTGGAACTGCCCAGCACGCCGCTGGAACTGGTGGCAGATGCCAGCCGGTTGCAGCAGCTATTTTCCAACCTGCTGGAAAACGCCGTGCGCTATACCGACGCCAACGGTGTGATCCGCATCAATGCCACATTGGCGCGTGATGAGGTGCGCATCGACTTCATGGACTCGGGCCCCGGCGTATCCGCCCAACAGTTGCCACGTCTGTTCGAACGTTTCTACCGTGGCGAATCATCGCGCAACCGCGCCAGTGGCGGCGCCGGCCTGGGCCTGGCGATCTGTCACAGCATCGCCCTCGCCCATGGCGGCAGCCTCAGCGCCGACCATTCGCCCCTGGGCGGCCTGTGGCTGACCCTGCGCCTGCCCCGGAGCCTGTGAACCATGACCGATGCACGCCCGATCCTGATCGTCGAAGACGAACCCAAACTCGCCACCCTGATGCAGGACTACCTCAGCGCCGCCGGCCACACCAGCCTGTGCCTGGACAACGGCCTGCACGTGGTGCCCGCCGTGCGCGCCCACGACCCCAAGCTGATCCTGCTCGACCTGATGCTGCCCGGCCGCGATGGCATGCAGTTGTGCCAGGACCTGCGCGGGTTCAGCAGCGTACCGATCATCATGATCACCGCGCGCGTCGAGGAAGTGGACCGCCTGCTCGGCCTGGACCTGGGCGCCGACGACTACATCTGCAAGCCCTTCAGCCCGCGCGAAGTAGTGGCGCGGGTCAAGGCCATCCTGCGCCGCAGCCCGCAACTGCTCAGCACCACGGCGCCGCGCCTGCTGATCGACGACACGCAGTACCAGGCCTTTCTCGACGGCATCGCGCTGGACCTCACTCCCGTGGAACTGCGGCTGCTCAACACCTTCGCCCGCTCCGCCGGCCGCGTGTTCTCCCGCGACCAATTGCTGGACCAGATCTACGACGACCACCGCGTGGTCACCGACCGCACGGTGGACAGCCATATCCGCAACCTGCGCCGCAAGCTCGAACAGGCTTGCCCGGGAGAAACCCCTATCGAATCGCTGTATGGCGTGGGGTATCGGTTCCAGTTGGCCGACTCACGACATCGGTGAACTGCTGACCACCCGCAACGCCAGTCCCTCATAGGCATCCAGGGTGATGGTGAACGCGCCCTCTGCGGTGAGATCGCCTTCGACCCGCTCGTTGATGATGTCCACCACCATCCCCGCCGCAATGTCGGGCAGGTACAAGGTTTCGGTGATCGGCATGGCGCCGAAGTTCAGCGCGGTGATTTGCGTGCCTTTGCCGGCCGGCAATTCGTGAACCATGACCAGCAAGCCAGGGTTTTCCACTTCCGGCACCAGGATCTGGCGGCTGGCGGCGATGTCGTAGGCGCGTCGTACCGCGAGGATCTTCTGCAGTTGCGAGGCGAATGACTCGGGGTCCTGCAACTGGCTGTTCAAGCTGCCGTACAAGGTTCTCGAACGCGGCATCTGCCCGGCGGACCGTTCGGCCTGCGGGTTCAACTCCACCAGATCATAGGCGCCGCGATGAATCCAGCGGGTGTCGCCATCCTGCATCAAGTGCGCGACCTCCTGCGCGGCCAACGGCAACGCGCCGACCAGGTCCCAGCCCGACAAGGCAAACACCCCCGGCTGCATGGCGTTGTACATCACCAACAGCAGATGGATCTGGCGGATCTGCTCGATATCGGCCGAGGTGATCGCATCCAGGTCACGAATCCCCAGCGCCGCCGTGATAATGCTGGCGGTGGTGCAGGACACGCCATTGGTGACGAACTTGAGGTTATACGGCGCATGCTCGCCGGCCAGGCGCTCGTACATCTGCTCGCGGATGTGCTCGCGCAGGATATTGCCGGGGAAGGTCTGGCCCTGGTAGAGAAAGGTGTCGTGGGCGTGCAAGGTCCAGAAATGCACGAGTTCCAGGGTCAGCTCGTCGTGGTTCTGCAGGGCGTGGATCAACGAGCCGGGGTCGATGCCCTGGCGGTGCATTTCGCGCAGCATCAGGCGCAGGAATTCGGCATCGCCCATCAGCAGCGCGTGCTGGTAGGCCGGGCGCGTGATGAAGTCGTAAGACAGGTCGGCGCCGCCATGGGACATGGACGCAATGTCATCCACGGTGAGGTTCAACTCCTGGAAACTGAAGCCACCGGCCTTGCGAATCGCGCCGCCGAGCAACTGGTTGCCGGTGATCGACAACGGATGGCTTTCCGACCAGGCGGTGCCATCGAGCTTGCGTTCCACGCCGAGAAAACCATTGGCGTCCAGGCGCAGGATTTTCGCGCCCATCACATCAATGGCGTGCAAGGCATCGCCGATGATCATCTGTTGCGCGGCGAAGGTCGGGTCGAGCCAGTTCAGCGACGGCTGGCCTTCCTTGAAGTAATGCAGGTACACCCAGCGACGCGGCTTGCCATCCACGCCCATGACCACGTCGGTGGCGCTCCAGTCGGTTTCCTTCACGCCGGGCTCGAAGAAGATCACCCGCTGCAACTGGCCGACGATGTAGTGCTTGTCGCGCAGTGCATCGACCTGCAACGGGCTGAGGTTCTGCGCATCGCGCCCCTCGGCCACGGCGGGCAGCAGCGGCCAGTCTTCCTCGCGGATTTCCACCATGTGGTAAAGGCCGGGGTAGTCCTCGTAGGCCATCTCGGCCAGGCGAAAGTCCGCGCCCTTGCCGGTGTGGGACGGGATCACATCGTCGATGATCACCGCGTTGTGCGCCGCCGCCATGCGCGTCAACGCTTGCAACTGGGCCTCGGTGCCCAGTTGCGGGTCGATCTCGAAGCTGATGCGGTCAAAGTTGCCGTCGATGGTCGGCGTGTGCGTGGAGCCTGTGAGGCCACCGGATTTTTTCAGCGGGCCGTTATGGATGCCCTGGATGCCGATCTTCGACAACGCCTGCCATAGCGCTTCATCCCCCAGCGCCTCCAGCACGGTGCCGCCCTCGCGGGTCACGATCGAGGCTGGATAGGCGGTGAACCATACCGACGACAACGCCAATGCATCGCGGGGCCGGGTCTGCGCGTAAGGCTGCTGCCACAACCGCCCCTGGCCCGAATAGAGCTTGGCGCGCTGGCGTGCCGCGTGCAGCATCGATTGTCCTACCAGCCAGTTCACATGGTTGTTTTCAGCCGCCGTCATAAGCTCAGTCTCTGTCGTCGCGAAAGTTGCTAGTAAGCATATGAGCGGCGTGAGCGCCAATCGTTGCATCGCACTGCCTGCGGCTACTGGAATGCACCCGTCGCGTGCCGATACTGGCGCGGCGTGAACCCGGTCGAGGCCTTGAACTGGCGGGTGAACGCGCTGTGGTCAGTGTAGCCGCACTGCAACGCGACCTCAGTGATCGGCAGGTCGCCGTGCAGCAACCGGTGGGCGTGTTCCAGGCGGACTTTCTGGATCATCTGCCGAGGGGTCAGGTGGAACACGCGTTTGCAGTAGCGCTCCAGCTGAGCCACGGAAATCCCGGCGATGCGCGTTAACTCGCCAAGGGGGACGCGGCGGTGGAAGTGGGTGCGGATGTGCGCGTCCACGGCGGCCAGGCGTTGGTAAGCCGGGTGGGTTTCGCTGGCCGATTGCAGGTCGACCGAAATGCCGGCCAGGCCGATGATGCGGCCTTCGTGGTTGTACAGCGGCCATTTGTGGGTCAGGCACCAGCCGGGTTCGCGGCTGCCGTAGAGGTGCAGTTCGAGCTGGTCTTCGAGCACGAAGCCGTCCTCCAGCACGCGTCGATCCTGCTCGGTGTAACCCGGCCCCAGCTGTGCGGGGAATACCTCGGCGCTGGTCTTGCCCAGCAACGGCTGCAAGTGCTTGAGGCCACAGCGCTGCACCAGGGTGCGGTTGGCCAGGACGTAGCGGGCGTGCACATCCTTGATGAAAATCGCCGCATTGGGGATCACATCCAGCATCGGCAATAGCTGCATCACACCGGCCAGTAGCTGCTCAAGGCGATGGGGGCGATTAGCCTCGGTGCCTTGGCAAAGGCTCGCAAACGCGCGGTGCGGCATGAGTGTGTCTCCCTGCGATCAACCTGGACGTCGAGCAGATTGCCCCATGGCCAGGGCGCTGTCGAGCGAGGCGCACTGTGCTGATTTCGTCATCGTGGCGCGCAAAAAACATCAATCGCGACAACGGCCATGCGTTCACTGTAGGGCCACGGCCAGCCACGCGAAGGAGCGTGTTATGAAGCGATTGCATGTGATCGACTCCCACACCGGCGGCGAACCGACGCGCCTGGTGATGAGCGGTTTCCCCGAACTGACCGGTGCGACCATCGCCGAGCAGTTGCAGCATTTGCGCAGCGAGCACGACCCATGGCGCCGCGCCTGCCTGCTGGAGCCGCGCGGCAATGATGTGCTGGTCGGCGCGTTGTATTGCGAGCCGGTGACGCCGGGCGCGACCTGCGGGGTGATCTTCTTCAACAACGCCGGCTACCTGGGCATGTGCGGCCACGGCACCATCGGCCTGGTTGCGTCCTTGCATCACTTGGGGCGCATCGCGCCGGGCGTGCACACCCTCGACACCCCGGTCGGCCCGGTGACAGCGACGCTGCACGAGGACGGCGCTGTGACCCTGCGCAACGTGCCCGCCTATCGCCATCGCCAGCAGGTGCCGGTGCGCGTGCCGGGGCATGGCGTGGTCCACGGCGATGTCGCCTGGGGCGGCAACTGGTTTTTCCTGGTGTCCGAGCACGGCCAGACGCTGGAGATGGGCAACGTCGACACCCTCACCGACTACACCTGGGCCATGCTCAAGGCCCTCGAAGCCCAGGGCATCCATGGCGCCGACGGAGCCCCAATCGACCATATCGAACTGTTCGCCCCTGACGCCCACGCCGACAGCCGCAACTTCGTGATGTGCCCGGGCAAAGCCTACGACCGCTCCCCCTGCGGCACCGGCACCAGCGCCAAGCTGGCGTGCCTGGCCGCCGACGGCAAGCTCGCTGCTGGTGAGCTGTGGATACAGGCGAGCATCACCGGTAGCCGCTTCGAAGGCCGCTACGAATGGGAGGGCAAGCACGTGCGCCCATTCATTACCGGCCGCGCCTACATGACTGCCGACAGCACCTTGCTGATCGACGAGCAGGACCCTTTTGCCTGGGGCATCTGAGCCCGGACCTTATTTGACTGAACATTGCTGGGAGACAGGACAATGAGCGAGACCATTTTCACCGGTTGCATTCCCGCGTTGATGACCCCGTGCACCGCCGCGCGCACACCGGACTTCGACGCTCTCGTCGCCAAAGGCCGCGAGTTGGTCGATATCGGCATGAGCGCCGTGGTGTATTGCGGCTCCATGGGCGACTGGCCGCTGCTGACCGAAGCCGAGCGCCAGGAAGGCGTGGCGCGCCTGGTGGCCGCTGGCGTGCCGACCATCGTCGGTACCGGGGCGGTGAACAGCCGGGAAGCGGTGGCCCACGCCGCCCATGCGGCCAAGGTCGGTGCCCAGGGCTTGATGGTGATCCCACGCCTGCTGTCGCGGGGTACCTCGGCCACCGCGCAAAAGGCGCACTTCTCGGCGATCCTCAAGGCCGCGCCGCAACTGCCGGCGGTGATCTACAACAGCCCATATTACGGTTTCGCCACCCGTGCCGAGCTGTTCTTCGAGCTGCGTCGCGAACACCCGAACCTGATCGGTTTCAAGGAATTCGGCGGCGGCGCCGACCTGCGCTACGCCGCGGAACACATCACCTCCCATGACGACAGCGTGAGCCTGATGGTCGGCGTCGACACTCAGGTGGTGCACGGTTTCGTCAACTGCAACGCCACCGGCGCCATCACCGGCGTGGGCAACGCGCTGCCACGGGAAGTGCTGCAACTGATCGCGCTCAGCAAGCAAGCGGCCAAGGGCGACGCCAAGGCGCGGCGCCTGGCCGGTGAGCTGGAAGCGGCGCTGGCAGTGCTGTCGTCCTTCGACGAAGGCTGCGATCTGGTGCTGTATTACAAGTACCTGATGGTGCTCAACGGCGACACGGGCTACGCGCTGCACTTCAACGAAACAGACGTGCTCAGCGACGCCCAGCGCCACTACGCCGAGCGGCAGTACGCGCTGTTCCGCCAGTGGTACGCCAACTGGTCGGCCGAGCAATGCTGATCGGCCAAGGGGAGGCATAGGCGATGTTCGACGCGCATCGTGCAGAGGTCGCCGTGGTCGGCGCCGGCATCATCGGCGTCGCCTGCGCCCTGCAGTTGGCACGCCAGGGGCGCCAGGTGGTGGTGATCGACCAACAGGCCCCCGGCATGGGCGCCTCCTATGGCAATGCCGGCCACCTGGCGACCGAACAGGTGTTTCCCATCGCCGACCTGTCGATCCTCAAACGCCTGCCCCCGATGCTGATGGACCCCATGGGCCCGCTGCGCCTGGACTGGAAATACTTGCCCCGCGCCCTGCCCTGGTTCGCCCGCCTGCTGCTCAACCTGGGGCCGACGCGCTACCAGCGTACGGTCGCGGGCATTCGCGCGCTGAACGAAGACAGCCAGGCGGCCTGGCAGCGTGTGCTGCACAGCATCGGGCGTCCCGGGCTGTTGCGCGAAGAAGGCTCGCTGCTGGTGTACGAGCGGACGGACTCACGGGCGGCCCTTGAGACGGTGCAGCGGCGAATGCAGCAGCAGAATGTGCCGCTGGACGTCTGGACGGGCGACGCCATACGGCAAGTCGCACCGCAGTTGAGCGATCGGATCCAGGGCGGATTGTTTTTCCCCGGTACCGGGCACTTTCTCGATCCTTACCAGGTGGTGTGTGAATTAGTCGACGCGGCCAAGGCCTGCGGCGTGCAGTTCCTCACACGCCAGGTGCGCAATGGACGGGTCGACGCCGACGGCGTCACGCTGGCCACCGATCAGGGCGCCTTCACCGCGCGTCTGCTGCTGATTGCCTGCGGCGCCCATTCGGCCACGCTCACCGCCGCCCTGACCGGCAAAAAAGTCCCGCTGGACACCGAGCGCGGCTATCACCTGATGCTGCCGCACGAGCGCGAGCGCCTGCCCTTTGCCGTCACCTCCCTGGAGCGCAAGTTCATCATGACCCCCATGGCCGGCGGCTTGCGTCTGGCCGGCACGGTGGAATTCGCTGGCCTCGACCGCCCGGCCAATATGCAACGCGCCTGGCAGTTGCATCGCTTGAGCCAGGGGCTGTTTCGCCAGGATCTGAGTGCGCAAGACGCCACGCCGTGGATGGGCTTCAGGCCGTCGTTACCGGATTCGCTGCCGATCATAGATCGGGTATGCGAAGGCAAGGTGCTGCTGGCGTTTGGTCACCAGCATCTTGGGTTGACCCAGGCGGCGGTAACGGCCGAATGGGTGGCGCAGTTGGCGAGTATGGATCGACGAGGGTCGGAGTTGCCGACGCTCGGGCCTTATCGCCTGGATAGGTTTTGATCGCTGCCTGCCTTTTCAGTCGCGACCTTGAACAAGGCATCCGCCATGTCCTGGATGTCTTCACGCATGCAGAGCTTTTCCAGCCAAGCCACCGGAATACCCTGCACGCCATAGTGCGCGCCGGCCAATTGGCCGGCGATGGCCGCGGTGGTGTCCGCATCATCCCCCAGGTTGGCGGCTGCCAGCACGGCGGCCGCGAAGCTGTCGGTGGTCAGTACGCACCAGAGCGCCGCCTCCAGCGACGCCACGCAGTAGCCGGAACCGGTGATCTGCGCACGGCTCTTTTCGCGATAGTCGCCCTGGGCAATCGCCACGACGCCGGGCATGCAAAGACCGGCGCTGGAGACACTCAACAGCTGCGTCTTCGGCGCTCCGCTCAAAGCCTGACTGATTGCGCGCGCGAGCACCACGCAGCATTCGATCGCCTCTTGAGCCCCGTGCGTGGTGCGCGAGCTTTGGCGGGCAAAATCATCGACACGTTGAAGATCTGGAAAGTAAAACAGCACCAATGGCGCGAGGCGCATCAGCGAACCATTGCCGGCGGAAAAAGCCGACGTGGAACCCGCAAACGGATCACCGTGGCCCTGAAACGCCGCCAGCGCCTCGCGAACGGTCAGGCCGATGTCGAAACACTCGCCGGTGGCGCTCAAGTAGCCCGACGTCCACCAGTTCAAGTAGCGCGTCATCTGGTCCGCCGGGTCGAAGCCCTGCTTGTGCAGCAGGCTCTCGGCCAGGCAGAGCGCCATGGAGGTGTCATCGGTCCATTGCCCGGCTTTGAGCTGGAAAGGCCCGCCGCCGAGCATATCCGTGAGCGGTTCAAACGTCCCGCGCGGCATGAATTCAACGCTCGTCCCGACAGCGTCGCCACACGCCAGCCCGAGCAGGCTGCCGCGATAACGATCCGAAAGCGTGAGGGTCATAGCACTCCTTGATAAAGATTCGTTCAGATAAAGGTTCAACGTCGCTCAGGTTACTTGACCAAGCGCTTCTCCTTGGAGGGGCGATATCCGAAATACGAGCTGTAGCACTTGCTGAAGTGGCTCGGCGACACAAACCCGCATGCCACCAGCACTTCCACCTGCGACAACTCGGTGTGTTGCAACAACCGACGCGCTTCGGTCACGCGCAATTCCATGTAGTAGCGTTGCGGCGTGGTACCCAGCTGTTCCTTGAACAGACGCTCCAACTGGCGGCGTGAGCGACCGGCGTACACAGCGAGTTGGTCCAGTTCCAGCGGTTCTTCGAGGTTGGCATCCATCAACTTCACCACTTCTCGCAACGGCGCACTGACGCTGACGTTCTCGGTGGGTTTGATGCGCCGGTAACGGGACTCTTCAAAGGCCAGAATGTCCTCAATGCCTTCGACCAGAGCCTTGCCGTGCAGGCCCTTGATCCAGTCCAGGGCCATGTGGAAGGCGCCCGAGGGGCTTGAGGCGGTGAGGCGATCGCGGTCGATCACGTAGGGTTCGCTGGTGACATGGGTGGCTTTGGACACTTCCGCCAGGGCCGGACGATGTTCGGGGTGGATCGCGCAGCGGTAGTCGTGCAACAACCCGGCACGCCCGAGGAACCAGGCGCCGTTCCATAAACCGGCGAGGCGCACGCCTTGTTCGGCGGCGCTGTGCAGCAGGTGGATAAAATCTGCGCCGGCCTTGAGCTCCGTGCGAAAACCACCACAGATCACCAGCAGTTCCAGTTCTTGCAGCGCGGCGGCATCCAGACGCGCATCGGGACGAATCACCAGACCCAGATCGCTGATGACTTCGCCGGTATCGCAACCGAAGGTGCGCGCGGCGAACAGGTCGGGACGCAGCAGGTTGGCGGTGACGAAGGTGTCGAGGGTCTGGGTAAATGCGGGCAGCGAGAAGTGTTCGAGCAACAGAAAGCCCACGCGCGTGATTGCTGTCGGCTGCTGGGAGGGTTCGTTGAGGTAGCGCAGGTTCTTGCCTTTCATGCCACCACTGAATTGGCGTCTTTCCATCAAGGGTTGGCCCACTCTTATTGTTGATGCAATGGGCGCCATCTTAGGGGGAAACGCGCTGGGTGTCTCAGGCGCTGATCCTGAATCAATCATCACCACTCAACGCCCGCACTAAAGGCGTGGCGAGCACATCTGATACGGTTTTTTCTGTGGAATCTGCGCCTGTATCGAAACGCCAGGCAGGCGGACAATAGCCCTCGTCCCCACCCCCTTCCCTTCGGAGGACCTATGGCCAAGATGGCACTTTTCCTGTTCGGCTTTTTGGTGTTGACCATTGGTATCGGCCTGTTGGCGACCATCTCGCCGGTGTGATACGCAGCCGCTGACAACTTCTTGCACACTTAAATATGAATAACCCTGTGGATGGATCGCTACAGGGCTTATATACAAACGCCCGTAACCAAGTGCGCGCGAAGTTGACGTGCACTGCGCAAGAAGCTGCACAGCTATTGCAACTCTTTCTGGATAGCGCCGAAGGACGCCTCATACAAATGCTTAAGCGCAGAACGCGCTATCCGGTCATGAGCAACGTCGTCAAAGCGACCATGACCACTCTGGTCTTTCACAGACGAGAGCCTAAGGTGAACATAGCGCCTAGCCCTCCCCGTCGCGGACTTCTCTTTGCCTGTGAGCGATCCCAGACAAAGAAAAGGCAGGCCACTGTTCATGGCCTGCCTCGCTTGGCAACTCGTTAACGCGGGCCGCCGCCGCCTTGACCGTGACCGCCACCACCGCCGTGGCCACCACCACCCCCACCGCCCGGCGGCATAAACATCCAGCAACCCGACAACGTAGACAACAGCGCGACAACAACAGCCGCCTTAGTTAGGTAATTCAACTTCATGACAACACTCTCTTACTTGACGAGATTAACTTCTCACTGGTTATGACAGCGCAAAACGCAGCGCGTCACGACTATCGTGTAACGCGATGGTAGGCTTTGTATGCGTAGCGATACACGTTACTTTTAGGCAAATAAAGGTGAGTGGCGACACCGTTGGCGAGAGGCCGGTCACGTGCTTTTAACTGCGACGATGAACCGTTCCCTGCCGGCCGGTGACATCAGGAGCGGCTTGAAATTTCCAAACGTTATTATTTGACAGCCTTGACGTGAGGCACATAGCTATCATCGGCGCCAAATCAAGCGTGAAGGAGCCTATTAATGGTATTGAGACCCACCAAAACTACCAATCGCCATGGATGGGTTTGGGTCTATAAAAAAATCAGACGGTTTGGCTTTTCTCCATTGACTGCTTCTTACCGGGCAAGCCTCTACGTCATTCGAGGCGACACCGGAACGTTCAGATTCAAAAATGGCTGGGAAAAATTCCGCTTTCGCCGTTAATCCATAACGCTCAGTGAACCGTCCTGGATTTCACTTGAGCGTTCCTCAAAGAGCGACACGCGCCGATTAAGGTTAAATCACATGTAATAAAAAGCCCCGCAGGTCATTATTCTACGGGGCTTTAAGAGCAAAGGCATCATTCGAACACTGCTTACATCAAGTCGCAAAAAGTACATTTAATACAACCCATTGATATTTCTTTAAACTGCAGCCCCTTACTTAGCACGTAAAGTGCGAGCCCTCCACTTAATTTTTTGGAGTGCGCGCAGTAAAAATCATCACCGTTTTTAGTGATGGGGGGGCGCCGCCGGCAGGATCAGCAATGAAGCCGGCAACTACCTGTTCAGCCATGCGCCAAGCCTGGGCAAATTGTGCGGAGGGAATCTCCTTGGTCCCACTCAGATAGGCATAGTTCGGGTCATTCTGCTTCCAGCAACTGAACTGTCAGGACTTGAGACACGCTCCCGCATAACTCTCCCCCTCCACGACTTGGCTTTGCCGTCGAACACTCTATTGCGTATCGATACGCATCATGTAAGAAGCAACACATTAATGGTGTTGAGGTCCGCTACTATCAGGCCAAAGTGCGGATTCCACGCGCATTTGGACACCCATTCCACGAACACTTGGACAGCGATTCCACGCTGACTTGGACACTCATTCCACGGCCACTTGGACACTGATTCCACGAGCACTTGGACAGTGATTTCTCACTGATCCGACCCACGCTCAGGCAGGCGGCAACGCAGGACTATTCACTACCATCGGCCTCTTTTATCGAAGCGAAGAGGTCGTCGTGGAGCGTATATTCATGCGTAAAATTCGAGAGGTACTACGCCTAGAGTTCGACGCCGGCCTGTCCGCGCGCAAGATCGCCGCCAGCCTGCGCATCAGCAGCGGCAGTGCCGGCAGTTACCTGCACCGTTTCAACGCTTGCGGGCTGACTTGGCCGACATCATTGTCGGACGCCGAGCTGGAGCGATGCCTGTTTCCGCCAGTACCAACAGCTCCCAGCGATCGAGGCGAACTGGTCGCAGAAACTGCCCGACTGGCTGGGCTCACACGCCCGCTGTTTTGCTTTTTTCGGCGGCACCGCACAGATCCTGGTGCCCGACAATCTGCGCAGTGGCGTGACCAAGGCGCACCGTTACGAGCCCGATATCAACCCCAGCTACCGCGATCTGGCCGAGCACTACGGCGTCGCCGTATTGCCTGCTCGCTCACGAAAACCCAAGGACAAAGCCAAGGTCGAAGTCGGTGTTCAAGTGGTCGAGCGCTGGATCCTGGCGGTGCTGCGCAATCGGCAGTTCTTTTCGCTGGGTGAACTCAACACGGCCATCGGACTGCTGCTGGATCGCCTCAACCAAAAGCCCTTCAAAAAGCTGCCCGGCTCACGCCGTTCGGCCTTCGAAACCCTTGACCAGCCGGTAATGCAAGCATTGCCGGAACATCCCTACGTCTACGCCGAATGGAAAAAGGTGCGGGTGCACATCGACTACCACGTCGAGGTCGACGGTCACTTCTACGCGGTGCCGTACCAGTTGGTGAAGCACCAACTCGAAGTGCGACTGACTGCACAGACCGTCGAGTGCTTCCACGCCAACCAGCGCGTGGCCAGCCATCTGCGCTCGCCGCACAAAGGCCGCCACACCACCCACACCGAGCACATGCCCAAAAGTCACCGCGAACACGCCGAGTGGACGCCGCAACGGCTGATCCGCTGGGCAGAGCAAACCGGGCCGAACACGGCTGGCGTTATCGCCTACATCCTCGAACGCCGAATCCATCCGCAACACGACTTCCGCGCCTGCCTGGGGATCCTGCGCCTGAGCAAACAGCACGGCGAAGCGCGGCTGGAAGCCGCGTGCCAGAGTGCGCTGGCACTGGGCGCATGTAGCTATAAAAACCTCGAATCGATCCTGCGCCAAGGCCTGGAGCGACTGCCGCTGGCCCAGCAAAACCTGCCGCTGCTGCCCGACGAGCACATCAACCTGCGTGGCCCCGGCTACTACCACTGACCTGAAAAAGGAGCACGAACAGGCTGCCCAACCCGACCCTCGACAAGCTACAAACCCTGCGCCTGCACGGCATGATCAAGGCGCTCAGCGAGCAACACGCAACGCTCGACATCAACGATCTCAGCTTCGACGAACGCCTCGGTCTGATGGTCGACCGCGACTCGTAGCTCTCGCGCCTGCCAGAAACCGGTGGCTACTGACCGTTCATCGGGACTGAGTGACATCATGATGACATCATGCCGATATGATTGTACAAAGTTGTACAAATATAAACGATTGTACAAGTCTCGATTAGCCGGGAAATAACGCCGCTACTCGTTGCCGTCGAACAAAAGAATACCTGCGCAGGATGCGGAACAAGGGCGAATACATACCCTTGCAGGTGTCCCTAAATTGCTCCTCCCATTACGCAGGTACATCATGCCATCGCACGCTCCCCGGCTCTCTACACGGACCAGTCTCTATGCCGGCTATGCCAGCCTGCTCGCGTTTATGCTGCTGATCGCCGCTATCTCGCTGTACGCTCTGGCTAACAGCAATAAGGACTTTTTTCTCTATGTTAATGGCATTGATGCACGCGCCCGTCTGGCCAGCACACTGAACGACGCCGCCGCCCAGCGCGCGATTGCCCTGCGTAACATCGCCTTGAACAGCAATGTCACCGCGAGAGGACAGCAGCGAGGCGCAATTGCCGTCAACGAACAAATGGTGGACAGCAGCCTCGCCGCGCTACGCCAGGCAATTGATAACCATGATGATGTGTCGCCCAAAGCACGTGAACTGTTCTCAACCATCGAGCAGGTCGAGAGCCGCTACAAACCGGTCGCGCACACCATTGCCGAACACCTGTTCAAGGGTGAAAACGACGAGGCCCTGCGCATGGTCAGCGAGCAGTGCACCCCCTTACTGGCCGAGCTGACCCACGCAATTGGCGAATTCCTGCGCTACAGCAACCAGAAGGCAGACCTGCAGGTGAGCGAAAATGATGCAAACTATCTGTCACAACGCAACCTGCTGCTCGCCATTACTGCGCTGGCCGTCTTACTAGCAGCGGTACTGGGCTACGTCATCAGCCGCAACCTGCTGCGCGCGCTGGGTGCCGAACCGAGCGAACTCAACCAGCTCGCCCAACGGGTTGCCCAGGGCGATTTGCGCGCTAGCGAGCGCACGATTAAGCCACCACAAGCCAGCATAATGGCCGCCCTGCTGAGCATGCAGGAGAACCTGCGGGACATGACCAAGGGCATAAACCTGTCCTCACAGACCGTGGCCGAATCCAGCCAGGAGCTTAGCCAATCGAGCCTGAGAAACGCCGAAAGCGTGGCCACGGCACAGTGCGAGGTCGAGCAGATCGTCACCGCCGTTCACCAAATGGCCGCCACCGTGCAGGATGTCGCGCGCAATGCCGAATCCGCCGCCAGTGCCGCCAGCGAGGCCGATAGCGCGGCCCTGTACAGCCAGCAGAAGGCCAAAGATGCCGTCAACATGATCGGTGAGCTGGCTGAGACAATCGAACAGTCCAACATGGCCATGGGCCGGCTGAAGAATGAAACCGGCAATATCGGCGGCGTGCTTGAAGTGATCAAGTCGGTGGCCGACCAGACCAACCTGCTGGCCCTCAATGCAGCCATCGAAGCTGCACGTGCTGGCGAGGCCGGACGCGGCTTCGCGGTGGTAGCCGACGAGGTGCGCAGCCTGGCACAGCGTACCCAGAAGGCCACATCAGAGATTGAGGGGCTAATCGCCAATCTGCAGAAAATTGCCGACGAGACCTCGCAGCATATGCAACGCTGCAAGCGCTCCAGTGCGCAGTCGGTGTCCGGCGTTTCCGAGGCCGGTGACGCGGTAAGCACGATCGTAACCATGATCGAGCGGATCAACGGCATGAACCACCAAATCGCCGCTGCCGCCGAGCAGCAGAGTACCGTTGCCGAGCAGATCAGCCGGGGCATCGTGACCGTCAGCGAAAGCGCCGAGCAATCCGCTGCAGCCTTCCGCAGCGCTCAGCAGGAAAGCGAAGGACTGGCACGCACCAGCGTGACATTGCGAGAGAATATCTCGCGCTTTCAGCTCTAGGGTCTGTTGCCGTTTCATCGCGAGCCGCGTTGCTGCGAAAAATAGAATAAAGCAAAAAAATAACAACCCAACGAGAGAGTTCCCATGCCAAAAAATACTCTTTTATTTGCCACTAAAAGCCTAATTCAGAATCAAAGGCTTTTCGCTTCATCACTTGGAGCTTTAGAACAGTGGCTGCTCCAAAAAACCGATAAGGAATCAAATCTTGTAGCATTCCGTATCAGGGAGGAGCTTGACACCATCAATGAAGAATTAGACCTACTAACCCTTACCACTCTTAAACTTGGAGGGAGCGAAGATGGTCGAGAAACTTAAACAGACCTTTATTCACATCAAAACTCCCAAAGGGCAGCACCTGTCGCGGCAGCTAAGCGCTCGTTTCAGCCCGCACTCGACGGTGGTGGACCAGCCAGCTTGAGTGAATGTCTGCTCGACTGAATCCACCAGATACTCGCTATCAAGCCCCACCTTGAAACCCTGGGCATTGCTTGAGCGCTCAGCAAACAGATCCGTACGTCCGGGCATTTCCAGACGCACGCCGGCCGTGGAGCGATTGAACGCAGCCAAGCGGGCTTTTGTTCTGAAGCTTGGCCGCCACGGTCTTGTGCGACGAGACTGCCAGCGGCCTACGTCGCTGGGCGTGATGGTGATCGCGCCAATCACCTTGCCGCTGGCACTCAGCCCCGCTTGGCGCTGCATCACCATCAATTTGCCGTCGCCCACCTTAGCGGTGCAGTCGTATTGCTTGGCCAGACGCGTGACAAAGCTGAAGCCAGATTCGTGGAGCTGGTCAGCCCGGGAGACTTTCGTGGCAATGGTGCAGGCTGGTGTCCAGCCGTTACGGGCAACGATTTTCGACAGCGGCACGTCTTCCCAGCTACCGTTACGGGTGGATTTGCCGGTGCCTCGGATGTCGCTGACCTTGCCCCGGATAACGATGGTGTCCGGCGGACCGGATATCGTGTGGAATGCCGTGTACGACGCAGCCGTGCAGGAACTCAAGGATGCCATGGACCTCGCCTACTTGACCGGTCAGCGCCCCGCCGAGGTGTTGAAAGTGACCACCACTGATTTAAACGCCGAGTTCCTGATGGTCAAACAGGGCAAGACCGCGAAGAAACTTCGCCTACGGCTGGAGGATGAAGGGGTTCAGTCTGGACTGAGCGCTTTTATCAATGACCTGCAGGGACGAAGCCCGCGAGAAAGCTGCCGTCAAAGCAGGCGCCGATGGCGACTCTGCCCTGGCAGTGCTGATCCGCCAGTTCCAGTTCAATGACATCCGCCCAAAAGCGGCCAGCGAGATCGAGCTGACACACGCCAGCCGCCTGCTTGAACACACCACCGAAGGGATAACCAAGAAAGTCTATCGACGAGTGGGTGAGATTGTAAAACCCACGAAATTACCCGCCGCATGCCACGCCGCCAGGTGCCGATCCGCATTCCCGAATGCGACCAAAACCGCAGAGGGTTGGGGAACGGATCCCAAATCGCAGGCATTAAAAAACCCCGTAGACCATTGATCTACGGGGCTTTAAGAGTGGAGGCCGAGGTCGGAATCGAACCGGCGTAGGCGGATTTGCAATCCGCTGCATAACCATTTTGCTACTCGGCCTCAAACGATCAACGCCCTGATTGCTGGCATTCACCGCGTAAAAACTTGAGTGGGCTTTTGAAGCCTGTCTCTACTCTAACTCATTGAATACATTGAAGTTTTTAATGCTTCGTTGCGTTCGATGGGCGCCATTATGTACTCATTTGCTTATGCCTGCAACCCCTTGATTTCAAAAATGTTTCGCATTGCGATCAAGGCGTTGCGTGCCTGCCCTACTCCCTGATGCGCTGCTCCTGATATTGCGGATCGGCCTGGATCTGGGCTTCGGTGAAGGGCAGCGGGCGGAGTTTTTTCTGGGAGAACGCCTGGGTCTGGTCGTTGAAATACTTGGACGTGGGATTACTGGATTCGGAGAACGTCAGTACCCCTTCGGCGCGGGGCCCGTTGTCATCGAAGGTGACGATTTGCAGGTAGCTGCTGCCGCTGACGACTTCGCGCTTGCCGTCCGCCCGGGGCACGGTTTGCATGGCGTTGTAGATGCCCAGTTCCTGCGGGCCTCCGTGGATCGGGGTTTGGCCGCGAACCTGAATGTCCCCCCATTGGCTGTCCGCACGGAGACCACGCCGGGTGATGTCGGCAGTCGAGGCCAGCATGGCTTCGCGCAGCGCTTTGGCGACGGGCGCGCGTTCGATGGCCAGGCCGCGCGGAGTGGTCAGGGGTTGGGTCGGGTCGAAGGCGACGCGCCAGGCATCGGGGATTGGCTGCAGATGTTCGATCAGGTCAATGAAGTGCACCAGGCCCAGGCCGCTGTCGAGGTTGGCGTGCCGGTCCCAGTTTTTCAGACGGTTGCATAGGGGCTGCAAGGTGGTGATATCGGCGCCGAGGTGTTTGGCGCAGAACTCAAGCAGGTCCGGCATCACTTGCCCGGCCAGGTACACCTCGTTGTCCATCACCATGTTGTGCAGATCAGCCACGCCGATCGGTTGCTTGTCCAGCGAGTGCAGGCGTTGCAAGGCGAAGCGGGCACGGGGGCCGAGGCCGATGCGGTCCTGGCTGATGACCGGCGAGAAGCCGGTCAGCGGGGCCTTGGGGTTGACCATCCAGGCAGAGTCATTGGCGTGCTGCACGTAGTCGCTACGCTGCAGTTGCGGCAATTGGTCGGCCGGGAATATGCCGGCCTGGGCGGCACGTGGATCGACGTCCCAGGCGCAGGCACTGCGGGCGCCGTCGAGCACGATCATCTGCACGCCGGCACGCGGGTCGCTGCATTGCGCCAGTTTGGCCGCGCTGACGTTGGGCACCACCGACAGGTTCATGTACAGACTCTGGCCCTGGTCATCCGCGGCCAGGGTATTGACCCACGGAATGCCTTGCAGGGTATGGATCGAGGCTTGCAATGCCTTGAGGCTGGGCGCGCGGTTCATCGCGTACCACTGCTGCAGAACGCGATCATTGCCCAGGTTGGCATCGCGCAGGCTGAAGGCGTAATGACGGTCCCAGTCCAGCTTGCCAGGCCATTGCACCACCGGGCCGAATTGCGAACGGTAGACCGTATGGTTCACCGCTTCAGTGCTGCCGTTCGGCCGCTTGACCTGCACAGTCACCGAGGTTTTATCCAGGGCAATGGACTTGCCATCGAGCATATAGCGCGTGGAATCCTTGGGGTCGAGCGTCAGGCGATACAGCGTAAAGTGCTTGGACGTGTCCACCGTATGGGTCCACGCCACATGCTGGTTGAAGCCGATATTGATCACCGGCAAGCCCGGCAGTGCCGCGCCCATCACGTTCAGTTGGCCGGGGATGGTCAAGTGCATCTCATAAAAACGCATGCCGCCCACCCACGGAAAATGCGGATTGGCCAGCAGCATGCCGCGACCATTGAACGAGCGGTCGCGCCCCACCGCCACGGCGTTACTGCCGCGGTCGAGGGTGAAGCGCTGTTGGTTCGCGGCGGCCAGTGCAAAGGCCTTGGCGCCAGATAGTACGCCCGCGGTGGCTTGGGGCGGCGCTGCGCCCGCCAAGGCTTCAGCGAATTGGCCGACACCGCCTTCCACCAACAGCCTACGGGTCAGTTTGACCACGTCCTCCGCCACCAGTGGTCTTACCCAGGCGCCCTGGCACTGTCCCGGCGCGCCCTTTTCCTTCAGGTAGCGGTTATAGCCGGCCACGTAGCCTTCGATACGCTGCTGGATCTGCGGACTCTGGGCCTTCCAGAACGCGGCAACGACGTCGGGTGTGTTCAACCAGGTGAAGAACACGTCGCTGGCCAGGTTGTTGCGTTCCTCCAGGGTCGACTGCTCGGGGCCGAAAAACCGCGCGCGCTCGCCATTCACCGTGACCACTTCATTGGCCAGCAGGCATAGGTTCTCCTGGGCATAGGCGTAACCGATGCCGAAGCCCAGGCCGCGCTCATCGCTGGCACGAATATGCGGCACGCCGAAGCTGGTGCGCCGGATATCCGCCGACGCTTGCGTTACCTGCTCGCGCGCCGATGCGGCCAGGCTCAGCCCCAGCAACAGCCCTGCCACGCACACCCTGGACAACCCGTTGGAAATAATCACGCAGACTCCACAGTCAAATTGAACACCCTCACCGGGGTAACCACCCCACCGTAAGGACGCAAAAAACCGGGATTAATTTAGTGTCGAGGAGGGGTACACGCAGCGTCGCGAAAGTGACAAAACCGATACCGACAAAATTTCTACATCCGTCACTTCATGATTTCGCTCGCTCGTTCGTCTTATTGATTAAGAGCGCCATCATTTTCCTGATCAGGCTCTGATAAGGAGTTTTCTAAATGTACAACCCGCCAGTGCCCAAGGATGGACATTCACCGGCCGCCGACGCCACATTCGGCAACGGCGCACTTGCGTTCGGCAAAATGCCCGAACAGCAAGGCAACCAGCGTATTCGCCATTTGCTCAAGTGTTTCGGCTTGCGCACCAGCCTGATCCGGCTGAAGGTCATCGACGCCCTGCTCACCGCCGCCGACAAGCAGCGCACCCTGGGGGTACGCGGCGTGCACAGTCATTTGCTCGAGCTGGGCATCCCGTTGTCGTTTCTGAGTGTGCGCGAAGTGCTCAAGCGCCTGTGCAGCGAAGGCGTGATCACCCTCAATGCCGATAAAAGCTACAGCCTCCATGAAGAGGCTGCGAAGGTGCTCGACGGTCGTGGCTGACGTCGACCTTACAACTTGACCTTGCGACGCATGATGCCGTTGATCACCACAACGATCACGGCGATGGCGATGGCGATGGTCTGGAATGTCTTCTCACTGATAAACCCGATGTTCTGCAAGTAGGACAGGCCAAACATGCTCGCCAGTACCGCCAGGGCGATCAGAATCGAGTATTTCAAACGTTGCTTTTGGGTCATGACGGGTTCCTGAACCTGAAAAAAGTATTCACGGTGGATCACCAGACCGGCCGGGCACATCTTCAACGATGGGAATAGACGGCGGGTCGGCAGGGGCACATGTTACAGGCGATAAAAAGCTTTGGCTCGCTCAACCCGTGATTGAGGCGGTTTCGCCCCTCTAATCGACACTCAGTCTTACACAAGGCGGTAGCTCCGAGCGGAACCCCGACGCCCCTTTTCTGCACCCATTTTGGGCGCCTGAGGAATAGGGAACCTCCTGATGACAGGCGCTTTTTCTGGCATGTCTGAAGAGGTACCCACCGATGTCCAATCTTTCACCCGTTGTCACCCAACAACCTTTTCTTCTCTCCCCACTCCCCACGTCCGACCTACCCGCGTCGCACTTGCCCGCCCAACCAGCGGCGAACACCGAGCCCACCGCCTCAGACACTGAGGAGGGGCCAAGCAGCGCGCTGGAACAGGCCTTGGCAGACAAGCAAAACCTCAGAACCCTGGGGCAAAAACTCAAAGAAACCGCCACGCGCCTGGGTGTCAACGCAACACCCCAGGCCATCCTGAGCGCGCTGAAATCCACCCCCATGGACCGTCTACCCGCGTCGGCAAACACGAGCGTCACGCTGGAAGCCTTTATCACCGGCAGCGGCTTGGCAGTGCCAAACAGTCATTTCGCCCTGACCGCCCTGGCAGACGCCGTGCTCAACCGCGCCCAGGAACATCCCCTGGGCAATTTTGGCGGTGCGCTGTCCTGGCCGTTGCCGCCGAGCGCGGATGCACAACGCAGGTTGCTGGAAGCCACCCGGCACTATGGCGCCGACCATCCGAACCCACCCGATATGACGCTGAGCCTGGGCGTACTGGAATACCTCAACAGTAACCAGCCACTGTCCACCGAGGCCGCCAACGACCCGGCCAAAGCCCTGGAAAGCCTTGTCAGTACGCCCCGCTCACAGGCACTGGGCCAAACTTTGCAGACCCACATGAACGGGATTGCCACCGACACCAGCGTGAACGACTACACGTTGGCCGCCATCAACCTGATACTCGACCCCCAAGCCCTCACCGACCCCAAGGCCACCCAAGTCGCCGGCTTCGATCTGGCCCGCAAAGCGCACTGGGGAAAACCGGTGTCAGGCATACGCGAAGGCCTGGTCGCCCACTTGACGGCGCAACATCAGGCCACCCCCGGCATGGCCAACATCGGCGCTTACCTGTTATTGGCCAGAAAGGCGCCCGAACTGCTGATCAAAGATATTCCCGACAATGTGACCTACGGCAGCCCTGCGTGGGTCAGCCTGTCCATCGCGGCGGCAGCGATAGAAGCCCAATCGCCGGGAAAGGTTCCCAACATGAGCTTTGCCCAAGTCATGATGGAAGCCGAAAGCGCCACCTTGAACGAAAGGGCCATCACCCAACAGGCACAAAGCGCAGCCCTGCGGGTGTGGGGTGCGGTCAATGGCGTGCTGTCTGAGGAGGAAGCGGATCGCTACAATCCCAGCGACCGTGAAAAGGCCCGAAACGCCTTCAACCAGCAGGCGAGCGAACGGCTGGAGGCGTCCAGCCAGATCCACGCCGAGATCCCCAGCCGTAAAGCCATTGCCCTGGCCAAACTGAAAGAAAGGTTTGGCGACACGCTGCCCTTCGAAGAAAAACTGCTGACGGTCAACGACACCACACAACCCTTCACCCGGGCGCTCTACTCTCGCAACCGGGGGCCTGCCGGCCGCCACTCGCTGCTGGACATCGCCATGAGCGGGCTGCACCAGTACAAATGGCAATCCACCGACCAGCGCATCGTCGATGCAACCCGGGGCCATTCGCTCGAATTCAATGTGAACCGCGTCTTCAACACGCAATTTACCCAGGCCATCGACCACCGGAAAAAAGGCATTGGTGTAGCGGTCAAGCAGATGATCGCGCAGTTGCCGCTGGCAGACCGACAAAAGCTGGAGCATGGGAAGCTTGAGTTCTATCAACACAACACCTACATCCTGGGCATGGGGTTTACCGACCGAACACTGGAAGAGAAAAACGAAAAGCTGCTGGTTAAAGCCACCGGAGTGAACGACGAAACCGTGTATGAGATCGACCTGAGGCGCGGCTGCATCAAGACGGTCCCAAACCAGGTGTTGACGCGCAAGCATGAGCGCGACGCCAACCGGGACTATCCGATAGAGCCATTCACCCCCACCCAGACCTCCGCAGCCAAATTCGATCAGGACAAAGAAACCCCTCACCCGTTGCCCACACCCAACAGCTTTTCAAGCGCGAGAACGCAGTCCATCGTCGACGCCTTTGTCGAGCACCTGGATATCGATAACAAGGACGTGGTCAAGCAGGCCAAGGGCACCAGCAGTTACGATCAGCAAATGGAACAGGAGCACAAACTCGCAGATTTTTTCCTCGACCTGATTCCCCTCAGGTCGGCGATCGTCAACTTTCGACAAGGCAACTATGCGGAGGGCGCGGTCGACCTGGGACTGGATATTTTCGGTTTCGTCACCGCCGGCGCAGGAACGGTAGCGAAAGTGGCGAAAGTCGGTGCCAAAGCCGTGAGTACCACGACCAAGGCCTTGAAGGTGGCCAAAATCCTCGGGACCACCGCCATCAATGAGTTCAACCCGCTCAACGGGCTGGGCGATCTGGTCAAGGGCGGCACCCGGTTGATTGACCGGGGCGTGCAGAAAATCAAGGGCGTGGCCCACAGCCCATACGGCGAGGTGACCGTGGGCACCTTCAAATCCGCCGAGCGTACCGTCGAGGGCAGCACCATCGTCAGCAACGGCCAACGGTATGCCTATGACCCCGTCCAGATGAAGCCTTATGGTTCGCCCCTCGAGGAATTCAACCCGCTGGACACACTGGCTCCCGGCGGCTCCACCCTCACGCACTCCCCCAGACAGCAAAGGGGTCATCGGTACACCCCCATGGGCACCGGCGCCAGGCCCATTCGTGTCAGGCAGCCGCTGCCCGACGGCGACTACGCCGAAAGCCTGAAAGGCAAGCTGGAACCGGACCATTTCAAGCCAGATACCAAGGCGGCAACGTTGAACAAGTTCAACAACGAAATGAATAATTACTATGACGCCATACAAGAGACAGGAATCCCGCCTCGCCCCAGCATTCCGTCAGTGCCCAAGCCGATCCCGGCCGCCGAGTTGCTCACCGAAACCCTGAATGTGTCACCCGGTGTGGTGCTGGGGGAGTCCCACAAGCAAATGGCGAGTTTCAAGGTGCTGTTCGATAACGTCGAGACGTTGAAGCGCCAGAACGTTAAAAAAGTCTATTTCGAAGGGTTGATCGATATGCCCCAAGGGCTTGTCGATGACGGTATCGGCATACTGGGGCAAAGCAGAATACCCCGCCAGAATCCGTCCTTTCCCGAACTGCGCAAAAAACTCGAAGACAACGGTATCGAGGTCATGCCGCTCGACCACTACTACCTCACACGACACAAGGATGTACGTACACCCCAAGTGCCGACCTCCGCAGGCAACGGCTCAGTACAGCGGCTCAAGGAATTCAACTACTACGCCGCAGAAACCATCCAGGCCAACTCCGGCACTGAGAAGTGGGTCGCCCTGGTGGGAAGTTCCCACATGAACACCACCGAAGGCGTACCGGGCCTGGCTGAATTGACGGGAAGCCTGGGAATTGGGGTGACTGACAACCACAAGATCACCGGACAGCTCGGGTTAAAGGCGCGCGGTGCCGTGCCGGACCCCAACAAACCATTGGGCCGAAACGACGTTGCCGGTGATTTGCAGATTTTCGTGCAGGCATAAGCCCCTCAGACAACCGCCCGAGGCTTTCCTCGGGCTGCACATTGCTGGGTTATCACCTACCCTGCCAGGGAAATATCCAGCGCCAAACCGCTCAAACGCCAGCGGAACGTTTTCCCTCGGTCCTCCACGTAATGGCAACCCTGATGCGCGATCAGGTTTCCGTCACGAGTAAACATGAAGGACCCGTCCATGCAACTTCCCCTCATCCATTCCACCGCCAGCTACAACGACAACACCCCGCGCCGCAAAATACACGATAAACCGCCCCCCTCGCCCTACACCCCACCGACCGATCTCACACCGGGCATCGTCAACCGCAGGACCCACGTGCTGCACGTCGACGGTGATGTGAAAATCAACAGGGTGGTGGATTGGGACCCCACAAACCCGCAAAACCCGGAGATTCTGGCCTCATGGCTCTCGGTGGAAACCGGCGACCGCGCCGACCATGTCCATGTGCGCAATTGGCCGGGCGGCAAGCTGCAAATCCTGATCAACGGCAAGTCGCACCTGTTCGACATTAATACCCCCCAAGACCGCAAGCAGCAGCTGTGGATCGACACCAAAGGCGGCGACGACAGGGTCATCATCGACGATGACGTCACACTTCCCGTCAGCGTTGACGGCGGTGATGGCAATGACTACCTCCAGGCGGGCGGCGGTCGCACCAAGCTGTACGGTGGGCGCGGTAACGATATCCTGCGGTTGGGCAGCGGTCTCGGTTATGCCGTGGGCAACGACGATAACGACATACTCATCGGTGGCAGCGGCAATGCCGTGATGTACGGCAGCAAAGGCAAGGATCTGCTCATTGCCGGCTGTGGCCCCGCCACCCAACAGAGCTACCTGGACGGTGGCGAAGACGACGATGTGCTGATCTCAGGCAACGGGCATACGGTTTCCCACGGTGGCAAAGGCAATGACCTGCTGGTAGGCAAGCACGCTGGCCGCACGACGTTCTACACCGGCAAAGGCCTGGACGAGATTTGGAACAATCAATGCCAGGATCGTATTTACGCTGGCGCAACCGATCACTTCGACCGGACAAAAGGTTCGGCCTTCACCGAGGTGAAACCGAGCAACGCAGGCCGGCAGGGTTTCAAGGCCGAGGCAGCGCCGGGCGCCACCGTAGAGCAGGAACAAGAATTCAAACAGCGCGTCAGCGACGACCTCGAATTTCTGCGCAGCTCACCGATCGGCCAACAGGCCCTCAGCAAAATGGATGAGCTTGCCGTCACCAACGGCGGCAAGGTCACGATCCGGCAGGACGGCAACGGCAACACGGGATATCTGTTCGACAGCTCGGCACTGGATAACGTGCCACTGACGGAGGACGGCGATCAGGTGATTCGCACCGACGAATTCATCAAGCAGGGCGTCGCTGGCACCCGTGCCGATCGTGCAACGATCACATATGACCCGTCCTCCTTCTTAGAAAACGCTGACCGCACCCATACGATAGCGCCCGTCACCGCGCTCTTCCATGAGATGGCCCATGCCTACAATGGCGCGACCGGCACCTTCCTGGAAGGTGAAACCACTGAACAGCTGGGCGCTGGCCAATCGGCAGTGGTCAATAATTTCGAACGCCAGGCGGTTGGCTTGCCCAGCGACGCGACCCCCTTTGACCTGGATAACGACCCCTCGACACCGCCAAGCACAGTCAATCCAAAAGCGTTTACCGAGAACGCATTGAACCAAGAAATGGGCAAACCGTTAAGAAACGCTTATTCCTTTGAAACCAGCGAACAGGGCGACGGTACCTGACACCCATCAGTGACAGAGCCTACGCAGTGAGGCAGGCCGTTGACCTTACTGCGTAGGCCTCGACGCACTTTGCACGACAGTACCTAAAGCTCCTCCCCTCCACGCCGATAGCCCTACGAAGCTCCAACAAAGCCACGTCGATAATAAACGCTTCGTAAGGACGACTCCCATGCCCCCACTGCGCTCCATTCAAGCCCGCTATACCCTGTTCCTGGTGCTGTTCGTCCTGGTGTTGTTCGTGTTGACCGTCGTGGGGATTGGCCAGTTGGTGGCCCCCAAGCTGCGGCATACCGAAGAGCAGGTCGTGCTCAACCGCATCAACGAGGTGGCCGAACAGATCCAGGGCGAACTGAACAAAGTCCAGGCCCAACAACGCAGCATTACCCAGACCATCCCGTTGCTCGACAGCGATGCCATCGACAAGGTCCTGCCCGGCCTGGTTGACCAGTACGGCGAGTTGAAAGTCTTCGGTGGCGGTATCTGGCCGTTGCCCAACCTGCGCACGCCCGGGCGCAACAAACACAGCACGTTCTGGCACCGCGATGCATCGGGCAAGCTGGCCGTGAACACCTTCTGGAACAGCGACCCGGCGCCCAACTATTACGACCAGAGCTGGTACAAAGGCGGTCTCGCCTCCCCGCGCGGGCAATGCGCCTGGGCCGCGGCCTACAAGGACGACGCCAGCCAGGAGCCGCGCACCAACTGCGCCATGGCGATCCAGCGTGACGGCGCGGCCTATGGCGTGGCCACCATCGACGTGACCCTCGGCTTCTTCAACGAGTTGGTGGCCAGTAAGGAAAAAGACATCGGCGGGCAGATGCTCATCGTCGAAGGTGACGGCAAGATCATCAGCAACAGTTCGCGCCTGAGCAGCCCGGTGGTGTTGAAGAACATCAGCGAACTGACCGCCACCTCGGCCTTTGCCACCCAAGTCAGCAAGGCTCTCGCCCACCGCGACCAGGCCTTGCAGCGCAGTGAATTCGACAACGGCGGCGTGGCCAGCACCTTCTATATGCGCCCCATCGAAGGCACGCCGTGGTTCCTCGCCACCGCTCTGCCCACTTCGCTGATCACCGCCCAGCGCGATGATGTGCTGGGCAGCCTGGCCTTGGTGCAAATCCCCATGGTGGTGCTGCTGGTCCTGCTGGCGCTGTATGCGATCCGCCAACTGGTGCAGCGCATGACCACCCTGAAAACCAATATTGACGCGCTGTCGACCGGCGATGCCGACCTGACGCGACGCATCACCATCCGCGCCGAAGACGAACTGGGCGCCATCGGTCACTCGGTCAACCGCTTTATCGCCTACCTGCAGGACATGATCGGCGAAGTGACCCAGGCCACCGGTGCCATGTCGTCGGGCCTTGCGCAATTGCAGAAAACCTCGGCGCACACCAACAGCATTCTGGTGCGCCATGCCTCGGAGACCGACCAGACCGTCACCGCCATCACCGAAATGAGTTCCACCGCCGACACCGTTGCGCAGAATGCCGCTGAAACCGCCGCGTTCACTCAACGCGCCAACGAACACGCCGACCGCTCCCGCGTGGTCGTGGGCGAAGCCTCCACCAGCGTCGGGGCGCTGATCGGTGAAGTCGCCAGCGCCACCCATACCGTGGAGAACATGCGCCAGGACGCCGCGCGCATCACCGAAACCCTCGGCGTGATCGGCGCGATTGCCGGCCAGACCAACCTGCTGGCGCTCAACGCCGCGATCGAGGCGGCTCGGGCGGGCGAACAAGGCCGTGGTTTTGCGGTGGTGGCCGACGAAGTGCGTGCGCTGGCCGCTCGCACACAGGCCAGCACTTCGCAGATCAATGAAATGCTCGCACGCTTGACCAGCGGCGTCGGTTCGTCGGTGGCGGCCATGGAAAACACCCAGGCCAGTTGCCAGTCGGCAGCGGACGCCACGGCGCGGGTCAACACCGGCCTGGATGAAATGGCCGGTTCGGTCAGTCATATCAATAACCTCAGCACCCAGATCGCCACGGCCGCCGAACAGCAAAGCGCGGTGACCGAGGAGATCAACCGCAGCATGGTGCAGATCCGCCAGATGGTCGAAGAGCTGGTGCAGAGCGGCCATGCCACTGAAAGCAATACCCAGAGCCTGCTGGACGCCAATGGCCGCGTGATTGCCTTGATGAGCCGCTTCAAGGTGCGCTGACACATCCCTGAAACACTCCCGTGCACTGCGCGGGTCGATCACTGCGCTCGACCCGCTCAAGCACCGGCTGGAAATCCAGCTTTCGTATAATCTTGAAACACTCCTGGCGCCTTCCCTTAGCTGTCGACGCTGGCTTGCCTGGGATGAGGTCGTCATGATCGCCGCCATCCCACTGGCCACCGCCTGATCACGAGCCCCATCATGAAAAACACCCTGCGCCTGGCGTTGCTGTCGACCCTGCTCACCACCTCCCTGCTCCAGGCCGCCGACCTGATCCCTATCGACGTCCACCGCGACGCCAACTGCGGCTGCTGCAAACACTGGATCAGCCACCTGGAAAGCAACGGCTTCAAGGTCAATGACCATGTCGAAGCAAACATGAGCGACGTCAAGCGACGCCTGGGCGTGGCGCCGCGCCTGGGCTCTTGCCATACCGCGGTGATCGACGGCAAGTTCGTCGAAGGCCATGTACCCGCCGAGCAGGTATTGGCGCTGCGCGAGCGCGATGACCTGCTCGGCATCGCAGCGCCGGGCATGCCCATGGGATCGCCAGGCATGGAGATGGACGGTCGCAGCGAGGCGTATCAAGTCATCGGCCTGACCCGTGACGGCCATGATGTCGTGGTGGCGGAGTACCCGGCGCACTGATCGGTGCTGGCCGGTTACCTGGGGCTGTTCTTCGCCGCGTTTGGCGCCGCGACCCTGCTGCCTTTGCAATCGGAAGCCGTCCTCGTTGGCCTGCTGCTCAGCGGGCATTACAGCCTGTGGCTGCTGCTGGGGATCGCCACCCTCGGCAATGTGCTCGGTTCAGCGCTGAACTGGCTGCTCGGCCGCGGGGTTGAACGCTTCAGGCAGCGGCGCTGGTTTCCGCTCAGCGACAAACAACTGGACAAGGCCCGCCGGCATTACGAGCGCTGGGGCCATTGGACGTTGCTGCTCAGTTGGGTACCCATCATTGGCGATCCGCTGACGTTGGTGGCCGGAGTGATGCGCGAACCGTTGTGGCGTTTTCTGTTGCTGGTGACCCTGGCCAAGGCCGTGCGCTATGGCGTGCTTGCCGCGCTGACCCTGCACTGGGTGTTAATCCCTACTTAATCCCCTCGCAACAGCATCCGAGCACCCTTCTCGGAGACTTGCCCATGCCTCTAACCCGCGCTTTATGCATCGCCGGCCTGCTGACAGCCGGTACCGCCCGCGCATTCGCCGCGACCTACGGTCCCGAGTTGCAAGGCTTTGAATACCCCTACCCGGTGGAACATTTCGCCTTCGAGTCCCAAGGCAAATCCCTGCAAATGGGCTATATGGATGTGCCGGCCAAAGGCAAGGCGAATGGGCGCAGCGTGGTGCTGATGCATGGCAAGAACTTCTGCGGCGCCACCTGGGAAGGCTCGATCAAAGCCTTGAGTGACGCCGGCTACCGCGTCATCGCCCCGGACCAGATTGGCTTCTGTACCTCCAGCAAGCCCGATCACTACCAGTACAGCTTCCAGCAACTGGCACTCAACACCCATCGACTGCTGGAAACACTCGGCATTCAAAAAGCCACGCTGATTGGCCATTCCACCGGCGGCATGCTCGCCACGCGCTATGCCTTGCTCTACCCCAAGCAAACCGAGCAACTGGCGCTGGTCAATCCCATCGGCCTGGAAGACTGGAAAGCGTTGGGCGTGCCTTACAACAGCGTCGACCAGTGGTACGCGCGCGAACTGAAGGTCAGTGCCGAAGGCATTCGCCAATACGAACTCAACACCTATTACGTCGGGCGCTGGAAGCCTGAGTACGAGCGCTGGGTCGATATGCTTGCCGGCCTGAACCAAGGCCCGGGCCATACTCAGGTGGCGTGGAACTCGGCGTTGATTTACGACATGATCTTCACCCAGCCGGTGTACTACGAGTTCAAGGACTTGCAGATGCCCACCCTGCTGTTGATCGGCACGGCCGACAACACTGCGATCGGCAAAGACCTGGCGCCGCCGGAGGTCAAAGCCAAGCTCGGCAACTACGCGGTGTTGGGCAAGCAAGTGGCCAAGCTGATTCCCCACGCGAGCCTGGTGGAATTTCCAGGGTTGGGACATGCCCCCCAAATGGAAGAGCCGGCTAAATTTCACGCAGCGCTATTGCAGGGTTTAAACGCCCTCTAATCCCACCTTTATCGAGGTTTTCGTGAATGTCGGTACAGATCGCAGTCATTGATGATTGGCAAAATGTCGCCAGCGGCGTGGTGGATTGGTCGGTGCTGGCATCGGTGGGCCAGGTGCATTTCCTGCACGATTACCCGGCGGATACCGCCACCCTGGTCGAACGCCTGCAGGCATTCGAGGTGATTTGCGTGATGCGCGAACGCACTACCTTCGACAACGCCCTGTTGCAAGGCTTGCCCAAGCTCAAGCTGCTGGTGACCGGCGGCATGCGCAACGCGGCCATCGACATTCCGGCCGCCAAAGCCCTCGGCATCCAGGTCTGCGGTACCGACAGCTATAAACAGGCAGCACCGGAACTGACCTGGGCGTTGATCATGGCCTCCACCCGCAACCTGCTGGCCGAAGCCAATTCGCTTCGGGCGGGCAACTGGCAGGTGGGGCTGGGCGGCGATCTGTACGGCAAGACCCTGGGGATTCTGGGACTGGGTAGCATTGGCCAGAAAGTCGCGCAATTTGCCCAGGTATTCGGCATGCGCGTCATTGCCTGGAGCGAAAACCTCACGCCGCAACGCGCGGCCGAAGCCGGGGCGACCTGGGTCAGCAAGCGCGAATTGTTCGAACAGGCCGACATTCTCACTGTTCACCTGGTACTCAGCGAGCGCAGTCGTGGTCTGGTGGACGCCCAAGCGTTGAGCTGGATGAAACCCAGTGCGCACCTGGTGAACACCGCGCGCGGGCCCATCGTCGATGAACAGGCGCTGGTGCGGGCCCTGGAGTCCGGTCGCCTGGCCGGCGCGGCACTGGATGTGTATGCCCAAGAGCCGTTGCCGCTCGATCACCCGTTTCGCCGCCTGCCTACTGTGCTGGCCACGCCGCACGTGGGGTATGTGAGTGAGCAGAATTACCGGCAGTTTTATCAGCAGATGATCGAGGCGATTCAGGCGTGGGCCAAAGACGCGCCCATTCGCGTGCTTGGCTAGCGCACCAAACAAGGGCGCCCGCACCATTTCCCCCACCTGACACCGCCCCGTGTAGGAGCGAGCTTGCTCGCGAAAATCCCGAAAACGCTGCGCTCTCCCTAGTAGCCAGCGTTATCGTTGACGACTTTCGCGAGCAGGCTCGCTTCTACAGATTCAACGTCGCATAAGGTTACAAGTTTTTTGTCCTACAAAATTCCCACATAAACCCTACAGTTTTTAGGGATCTGTCCTAGACTCATCACCGATGGGTCCGTTCCAAAACAAAAACCCCGCAAAAAAATCGAAACTTTACAAGTCTGTCACAGGTCAGGTTTAGGGTAAGGCGCGCACGAGCGATTCGTAGAAGTTGCCGTCTATCCAATCTTTTTAGGCTAACCGTGCAACTGGCATACGCCTTGCCAGTTTTGTCATGCGCTTGTGCGCCTGGCCGCAGGATGCGGTCATCGGAGCTAATGGCAGCGGGCCATTAGCCGACCAACACGTGGAGAGAACTATGATCAGTGCCGCTGCAAGTATTCAGGGAGAACGTGTTAGTCAGCCAGTTGGAGGGTCGACCTCGTTGGTGGACCTCAACACGGTGCGGCCGGTCTCGGATCACAATCCCAATCGTAAGAAAGTTCTATTTGTCACCTCCGAATTTGCTGACCTGGTGAAAACCGGCGGCCTGGGCGATGTGTCTGCCGCCCTGCCCCGCGCCATGGCGCACCTGCACGATGTGCGCGTGCTGATCCCTGGTTATCCCCAGGTGATGGACAGCGACAACCCGATTCATATCATCGGCGAGCTGGGTGGCCACGCCGCGCTGCCGCCCTGCAAGATCGGGCGCATGGACCTCAAGGACGGCCTGGTCATCTACGTGCTGATCTGCCCCGAGTTGTACGAACGCGAAGGCACGCCTTACGGCGCCAACAACGGCCGCGACTGGCCGGACAACCATATCCGCTTCGCGCGCCTGGGCCTGGCCGCCGCCGACATGGCCGCTAACCTGGCGCAGATTCACTGGTGCCCGGACCTGGTGCACGCCCACGACTGGCCCGCCGGCCTGGCCCCGGCCTATATGCACTGGCGTGGGTCACGCACCCCGACCCTATTCACCATTCATAACCTGGCCTATCAGGGCGTGGTCAGCCTGGCCTCGACCCCCGAGCTGGGCATTCCGCCCCATGCCCTGCAACAGGAAGGCATGGAGTTCTACGGCAAGATGTCGTTCCTCAAGGCTGGCATGGCCTATTCCAGCCATATCACCACGGTGAGCGCCACCTATGCCGAGGAAATCACCACGCCGGAATTCGGCTGCGGTCTCGACGGTTTCCTCGCCGCCAAGACCCAGCAAGGCCTGCTCAGTGGTATCCCCAACGGTATCGATGAAAGCTGGGAAACCTCCACCGACACCCACCTGACCCACAACTTCAATATCGGCGACTGGGAAGGCAAGGCGATCAACGCCGCCCATGTGCGCGAATTGTTTGGTCTGCACGACTCCAGCGGCCCGCTGTTCGCCGTGGTATCGCGCCTGGTGTATCAAAAAGGCCTGGACCTTACCGAAGCGGTCGCCGGTTTTATCGTCGAAAACGGCGGCCAGATCGCCATCATCGGCCGCGGCGAGCCTGAAGAAGAACAAGCCATGCGTGAACTGGCGCTGCGCTTTCCTGGCCAGGTGGGCGTGCGCATCGGCTTCAACGAGACCGACGCCCGGCGCATGTTCGCCGGCAGCGACTTCCTGCTGATGCCTTCGCGCTACGAACCCTGCGGCCTGAGCCAAATGTATGCGCAGCGCTTCGGCTCACTGCCGGTGGCACGTAACACCGGCGGCCTGGCGGACACCATCGAGAACGGCGTCACCGGGTTCCTGTTCAATGAGTCCACGGTGCAGAGCTACGAAGAAGCACTGACGCGCGCCTTCCGGGTATTCGCCAACAAGGGCCTGCTCAACGCCATGCGCAGCCGGGCCATGACCCAACCGTTCAACT
Organism: Pseudomonas sp. MPB23; assembly: GCF_046605395.1. NCBI lineage: Bacteria > Pseudomonadati > Pseudomonadota > Gammaproteobacteria > Pseudomonadales > Pseudomonadaceae > Pseudomonas > Pseudomonas sp. MPB23. The sequence continues at coordinate 4,456,268 of NZ_CP176771.1, forward strand.
GGTGCCAGGCGGTGGAACCCTACGCCGAACTCTACGAACAACTGGTGGCCAAGGCCGTGGGGAAATCGAACAAATAATCAAGGGAGGTCTTCATAGATGCCGTTACGGACTCTGGAAACCTGGCCCCACGGCGCAATCATGCTGGACGCACAACACACGCGTTTTGCCTTGTGGGCGCCAGACGCGTTTTATGTCAGCGTTGAATTGGAAGACGGCCGATCCATTGCCATGCTGCCCCAGGCAGAAGGCTGGTTCGAAGCCCAAGTGAAATGCCCGGCGGGCACACGTTACCGCTACAACATCGATGGAGAAATGGATGTACCCGACCCGGCGTCCAGGGCCCAGGCCTCGGACGTGCATGGTTGGAGCCAGGTCGTCGACCCGCTCGCCTACCCCTGGCGCCACAGCCACTGGCAAGGTCGCCCGTGGCACGAAGCCGTTATCTATGAACTGCACGTCGGCGCCATGGGCGGCTATGCCGACGTCGAGAAACACTTCCCCCGCCTGGCCGAGCTGGGCGTCACTGCGATCGAGTTGATGCCGCTGGCGCAATTTCCCGGCGAGCGCAATTGGGGCTACGACGGCGTGCTGCCCTACGCACCGCAATCCACCTATGGCTCGCCCGAACAGCTCAAGCACCTGATCGACAGCGCCCATGAACACGGCCTCGCGGTCATTCTTGACGTGGTCTACAACCACTTCGGGCCCGACGGCAATTACCTGGGCCAGTACGCCAAGGGCTTCTTCCACGAAGACGTGCACACGCCGTGGGGCGCCGGTATCGACTTCGACCGCCGCGAAGTGCGGGACTTCTTTCTCGATAACGCGCTGATGTGGCTGCTGGAGTACCGCTTCGACGGCCTGCGCCTGGACGCGGTGCACGCCATCGACAACCCCGGCTTCCTGCAGGAACTGGCCCACCGCGTGCGTGAGCAAGTGAACACCGACCGGCATGTGTGGCTGGTGCTGGAAAACGAACTCAACCAGGCCAACCTGCTCAAGCACGACTTCGATGCGCAATGGAACGATGACTTCCATAACGTGCTGCACGTCCTGCTCACCGGCGAAACCGACGCCTATTACCGTGACTTTGCCGAGGAGCCAACGGCTAAACTCGCGCGCTGCCTGGGCGAAGGCTTTATCTACCAGGGCCACACCACGCGCCACGGCCATGCGCGCGGTGAGCCAAGCGGGGATTTGCCCCCCACGGCGTTCGTGGCCTTCCTGCAGAACCACGACCAGATCGGCAACCGCGCCCTGGGCGAACGCCTGCACCAGCTCTGCTCGCCCCAGGCGCTCCAGGCTGCGACCACCCTGCTGCTGCTATCGCCGATGATCCCGCTGATGTTCATGGGCGATGAAGTCAATGCCCGCGAGCCGTTCCTGTTCTTCACCGACCACCACGGCGAACTCGCCCAGGCGGTGCGTGAAGGGCGACGCAATGAGTTCGCCGATTTCGCCGCGTTCCACGACCCCGTGCGCCGCGAACGCATCCCCGACCCCAACGCCCTGAGCACCTTCGTGCACTCGACGCCGACGTTGGCCGACAACGAACACACCCGGTTTTACCAGCAACTGCTCAGCCTGCGTCACCGGCATATCGTGCCGCACTTGCCCGGCAGCATGGCGTTGGGCGCGCAGGTGCTGGCCGACGGTGCCGTCAGTGCGCGCTGGCGATTGGGAGACGGCAGCGTGTTGCAGATCGACCTGAACCTCAGCGCCACCGCCCTGGAACACCCGGCGGGCGCGCACATCCTGTTCCAAACGCCTGCCCGGAACGGCACACAGTTGCCGCCGCATAGCGCACGCGTCACCCTATTCCCTGTTGGAGAACACCCTTGAGCGAAGCGAACCTGGAACTCCTCGCCAGCCGAGCGGGCCTGTCCGTCGATTGGATCGATGCAAACGGACGCCCGCAACGTGTCAAACCCGATGCCCTGCGCGCCGTCCTCAAAGGCCTCGGTCACCCGGCCGACACCGATGCCGACATCGACGCCAGCCTGCTGCAACTGGAACTCGTGCAACAGGACAAACACCTGCCGCCCCTGATGACCGTCAACAGTGGCGAAGGCCTCGACCTGTCGCGCCACTTCGAGCCCGACACCCCGTGCCGGGTCAACCTGGAAAACGGCGAAACCCTGGAACTGCGCCTCGATGGCCACGCCGTGCTGCCCGCCGTGATCGCCCTGGGTTACCACCAGGTGCATATCAGCGGCCAGGCGTTCACACTGGCCGTCGCCCCCACCCATTGCTACAGCGTCGCCGAAGCGGTGGATAGCCAGCCAGCCCGCGCCTGGGGCCTGAGTGCCCAGCTGTATTCGCTGCGGCGCCTCGGCGATGGCGGTTTTGGCGACACCCTGGCCCTCGAACACCTGGCCCGCTCCGCCGCCGAACGCGGCGCCGACGCCTTGGCGATCAGCCCGATGCACGCGATGTTCAGCGCCGACACCGAGCGCTACAGCCCATACTCGCCCTCCAGTCGGCTGTTCCTCAACAGCCTGTATGCCTCGCCCGCCTGCATCCTGGGTGAGCGCGAAGTGCGCAATGCCATTGAAGCCCTCGGCCTGGCGGATGAGTTGCACACGCTGGAACAGCTCAGCCTGATCGATTGGCCCGCCGCGGCCAAGGCCAAGCAACGTCTGTTGCGCGCGCTGTATGAGGACTTCCGCCACGGTCATCATCCGCAACATGCCGACTTCCTGAGCTTCCGCCAGGCCGGCGGCGAAGCCCTGGAGAACCACTGCCGCTTCGAAGCCGTGCAAGCATTGCGGGCGGCCGAAGGCCTGGACCTCGACTGGCGTCATTGGCCCGAAGCCTGGCGCTCCCCGCAGAGTCCGGCGCTGGTGGAATTCGCCGAAGCCAACCACACCGAGATCGGCTTTTATGCCTTCGGCCAATGGCTGATCGCCCGCTGCCTGGAACGCGCACAACAGGCCGCGCGCGGCAGCGGCATGGGCATCGGCCTGATCGCCGACCTGGCGGTAGGCGCTGACGGCGGCGGCAGCCAGGCCTGGAGTCGCCAGGATGAACTGCTGGCCAACCTCACCGTCGGCGCGCCGCCGGACATCCTCAACCGCGCGGGCCAGGGCTGGGGGATTTCCGCATTTTCTCCCGAAGGCCTCAAGCGCAACGGCTTCCGCGCATTCATCGAGATGCTGCGCGCCAACTTCGCCCACGCCGGCGGTTTGCGCATCGACCACGTGATGGGCCTGCAACGCCTGTGGGTGATCCCCATGGATGCGTCTCCCCAGGAAGGCGCCTACCTGTATTACCCGGTGGACGACCTGCTGCGCCTGCTCGCCCTCGAGTCCCACCGTCACCAGGCCATCGTGCTCGGCGAAGACCTGGGCACCGTACCCGACGGGCTGCGCGAAAAGCTGATCGCCCGTTCGATCCTGGGCATGCGTGTGTTGTTGTTTGAACAAGGCCACGATGGCCAGTTCAAGCCGATCCTCGACTGGCCCGACAACGCGCTGGCCACCACCAGCACCCACGACTTGCCGACCCTCAATGGCTGGTGGCACAGCCGCGATATCGAATGGAACGTCCAACTCGGCTTGATCGACGCGCCCACCCTGGAGCAATGGAGCGAGCATCGCCTGCGCGAACGCCAGGCGCTGCGCCAGGCCTTGAGCCAGGACCCACAGAACTTCGTCGATGAGATCCGCAACGAAACCGACCACATGATCGACGCCAGCGTGCGCTACCTGGGGCACACCCGCGCGCCGTTGGTGTTGCTGCCGCTGGAAGATGCCCTGGGCCTGGAAGAACAGGCCAACCTGCCCGGCACCACCGACACCCATCCCAACTGGCGCCGCCGCCTGCCGGGCGAGGCCGCCAGCCTGCTCGACAATGCCGGCGCCGCCCGCCGTCTCGAACTCCTCGCCGTCGCGCGCAACCAAGCCCATGAGCGTGACCGATGAATGCACCGGCCCTGCGTGCGACCCAGCGCCTGCAATTCCATAAGGGTTTTACCCTCGACGATGCGGTGCCGTGGGTGCCTTACTTTGCCCAACTGGGCATCAGCCACCTGTACGCCTCGCCGCTGCTCAGCGCGCGCGCGGGGTCGATGCACGGCTACGACGTGGTCGACCCGACCCGCGTCAACCCGGAACTGGGCGGTGAACCCGCCCTGCGCCGCCTGGTCGCAGCCTTGCGTGAACACCAGATGGGGCTGATCCTCGATATCGTCTCCAACCATATGGCCGTGGGCGGTGCCGACAATCCCTGGTGGCTGGACCTGCTGGAATGGGGCCGCCTGAGTGCCTACAGCGAATTCTTCGATATCCAGTGGCACTCGCCCGACCCGCTGCTCAAGGGCCAATTGCTCATGCCCTTCCTCGGCAGCGACTACGGCGAAGCGTTGCAGAGCGGCACCCTGACCCTGCATTTCGATGCGGCGCACGGGGCGTTTCATGTCGAGCACTATGAACACCACTTCCCGATCTGCCCACGGGATTATGCGGCGATCCTCGGCAACGACGGACCGCTCAAACCCCTGGCCGACAGCTTCGGCGCCCTCGCCTATCATGACGATGCCTATGCCGAGGCTGCCTGGCTCAAGCACGCCCTCGCCGAGCGCGCCACCAAAGGCGAGGTACTGCACGCCATCGAGCAGCGACTCGCCGAGTTCGACGGACGAACGCCCGAGGGTTTCCAGCGCCTGCATCAGTTACTCGAGCAACAGGCTTACCGCCTGGCCAGTTGGCGCACGGCGGCGGACGATATCAACTGGCGGCGCTTTTTCGATGTCAACGACCTCGGCGGCCTGCGCGTCGAACGCACCGCAGTGTTCGAAGCCACCCACGGCAAGATCTTCGAGTTGATCCGCGAAGGCCTGGTGGATGGCCTGCGCATCGACCACATCGACGGCCTCGCCGATCCACGCGGTTACTGTCGCAAGCTGCGCCGTCGCGTGGACTCGCTGGCGCCCGGGCGGCACCTGCCGATCTTCGTGGAAAAGATCCTCGGCGACGGCGAAACCCTGCGCGAAGACTGGCAAGTGGACGGCACCACCGGCTACGAATTCATGAACCAAGTGTCACTGCTGCAACACGATCCGGCGGGCTTCGAACCGCTGGCCGAGTTGTGGACGCGTCACAGCGAACGGCCCTCGGCCTTTATCGAGGAAGCCCGGCTGGCCCGCCAGCAAATCCTCAATGGCTCCCTCGGCGGGGATTTCGAAAGCGTGGCCCAGGCCCTGCTGCAAGTGGCCCGCGACGATGTGATGACCCGCGACCTGACCCTCGGCGCGATCCGCCGCGCGTTGCAGGAACTGATCGTGCATTTCCCGGTGTACCGCACCTATATCAGCGCCTGGGGCCGCAGCGCCGCCGACGACAAGGTATTCCAACACGCCATGGACGGCGCCCGCGGCACCCTGAGCGAAGGCGACTGGCCGGTGCTCGAGCACCTGGAAAAATGGCTCGGCGGCCAACCCTGGCGCAATCGCCCGGTGGGCCGCGAGCGCAAGATCCTCAAGCATGCCTGCGTACGCTTCCAACAATTGACCTCACCCGCCGCCGCCAAAGCGGTGGAAGACACCGCGTTCTATCGCTCGGCGGTGCTGCTGTCGCGCAACGACGTGGGCTTCAGTACCGAGCAGTTCAGTGCGCCGCTGGCCGAGTTTCACCAGGTCAACCAGCACCGCTTGCAGACCTTCCCGGATAACCTGCTGGCCACCGCCACCCACGACCACAAGCGCGGCGAAGACACCCGCGCGCGCCTGGCGGTGCTCAGCGAATGCGCGCCGTGGTACGTCGAACAGGTCGAGCACTGGCGCAGCCTGGCCGCACCGTTGCGCAACGATGCCAACGCGCCGTCGGCGGGCGATGAACTGATCCTCTATCAAGTGTTGCTGGGCAGTTGGCCGCTGGACCAGGACGCCGACTTCGACGCCTATCAGCAACGCCTGTGGCAGTGGCAACAAAAGGCCCTGCGCGAAGCCAAGTTGCACAGCAGTTGGAGCGCGCCTAACGAGGCTTATGAACAAGGGGTCGAAGCGTTTCTGTCACGCCTGTTGCTCAGCGATGCAGGACGCCCGTTGCGAACGGCCATCGCTGCCGCCGCCCAAGTGATCGCCCCGGCCGGCGCGCTCAATGGGCTGGCGCAGTCCTTGCTTCGCATGACCGTGCCGGGTGTGCCGGACCTGTACCAGGGCGATGAGTTCTGGGACTTCAGCCTGGTAGACCCGGACAACCGTCGTCCGGTGGATTTCAATGCACGGCAACAGGCGCTGAATACCCCGCCGGATATCGGTGAACTGTTGTTCAACTGGCGAGACGGGCGTATCAAACAAACGTTGATCGCTCAGGTACTGGCCTTGCGCAAGGCCCAGCCTGAGCTGTTCCGCAGCGGTCGCTACACACCGCTGGAAGTGATCGGCCAACACGCCGAACGGGTGGTCGCGTTCTGCCGCGAATACCAGGGCAAACAGCTACTGGTGGTGGTGCCGCGCTGGCCTTATCCGTTGCTTGAAAACGGTGTGCATCCGCAGATCAATGCGCAGGTTTGGGGCGATACACGGGTCAAATTACCGTTTGCCGCGCCAAGTCAAAACTGGAAGGGACTTTTTCATACACGCGCAGTCACACCAGACAAGGAGCTGTTGATCAGCACTGCGCTGGGGGATTTCCCGGTCAATGTCTTTATCAATCCTGATGATCAAGCAAGCTGAAATTCTCTGTGAGGAGCATTGTGATGAGTACTGAAGACAAACGCATTCGCGAATTAGCGCATCAGATCTGGGAATCTGAAGGCAAGCCCCATGGTGAAGATGCGCGTCACTGGGAGATGGCGCGCAAGCTGGCCGAAGCCGAAGCGCTGACGCCGAGCAAGCCCAAGCCCGCCGCCAAACCCAAAACCCCACCCAAGCCTGCGGCAAAGGCCAAGCCCGCCGCACCGGCCGCCAGCAAGCCCGCGCCTGCAGCGGCGAAAAAACCGGCAGCACCGAAAAAGCCCAAGCCTTGACCCCTGCCCCTTGCCGGCACTGCCGGCAAGGGGTGATTTCACGTGTCCACACCGTCAGCTGAAGGTGCGTCGGCGTGGCCGTGCTCGGCCCGAAAAAAGACCCTTGCAGGAGCAACTCAATGAGCAAACCCCATAAAACCCCTTCGACGCCGGCCGCTGAGCCGTCGCGGATTCGTGAAGGTTTGCCCTTCCCCCTTGGCGCCACCTGGGATGGCCTGGGCGTCAACTTCGCGCTGTTCTCGGCCAACGCCACCAAAGTGGAATTGTGCCTGTTCGACGCCGCCGGCGAAGTGGAACTCGAACGCATCGAACTGCCCGAATACACCGATGAAATCTTCCACGGTTACTTGCCCGACGCCCATCCCGGGCTGATTTACGGCTACCGCGTGTACGGTGCATACGACCCCGCCAATGGCCACCGCTTCAACCACAACAAGCTGCTGATCGACCCCTACGCCAAACAATTGGTGGGCGAACTCAAATGGTCGGAGGCACTGTTCGGCTACACCATCGGCCACCCCGACGACGACCTCAGTTTCGACGAGCGCGACAGCGCGCCGTTCGTGCCCAAGTGCAAGGTCATCGACCCGGCGCACACCTGGGGCAACGACCAACCGGTACGGGTGCCGTGGGACCGCACGATCATCTATGAAACCCACTTGCGCGGCTTCAGCATGCGCCACCCTTCGGTCAGCGAAGCGGTGCGCGGCACCTGTGCCGGCCTGATGGAAGACGATGTGCTCAAGCACATCCGCCAGTTGGGCATTTCTTCGGTGGAGCTGCTGCCGGTACACGCCTTTGTCAACGACCAGCATCTGCTGGAAAAAGGCATGACCAACTACTGGGGCTACAACAGCATCGCGTTTTTCGCCCCCGACCCGCGCTACCTGGCCAGCGGCAAGATCGCCGAGTTCAAGGAGATGGTCGCGCACCTGCACGAGCAGAAACTCGAAGTGATCCTCGACGTGGTCTACAACCACACCGCCGAAGGCAACGAGCGCGGCCCGACCCTGTCCATGCGCGGGATCGACAACGCCTCGTACTACCGGCTGATGCCCGACGACAAACGCTTCTATATCAACGATTCCGGCACCGGCAACACCCTGGACCTGAGCCATCCGTGCGTGCTGCAAATGGTCACCGACTCCCTGCGTTACTGGGCGACCGAGATGCATGTCGACGGTTTCCGCTTCGACCTGGCAACCATCCTCGGGCGCTACCGCGACGGGTTCGATGAGCGCCACAGCTTCCTCGTTGCCTGTCGCCAGGACCCGGTACTGCGCCAGCTCAAACTGATCGCCGAACCCTGGGACTGCGGCCCGGGCGGCTATCAGGTGGGCAATTTCCCGCCGGGCTGGGTGGAATGGAACGACCGCTTCCGCGACACCGTGCGCGCTTTCTGGAAAGGCGACGACGGGCAACTGGCGGACTTCGCCGGGCGCATGACCGCCTCGGGCGAGATGTTCAACCACCGTGGCCGTCGTCCCTACAGCTCGATGAACTTCATCACCGCCCACGACGGGTTCACCCTGCACGACCTGGTGTCGTACAACGACAAGCACAACGAAGACAACGACGAGAACAACCAGGACGGCAGCAACAACAACCTGTCGTGGAACCACGGTGTCGAAGGCCCCACCGACGACCCGGAAATCAATGCGCTGCGCCTGCGCCAGATGCGCAACTTCTTCGCCACGCTGCTGCTGGCCCAGGGCACGCCGATGATCGTGGCCGGCGACGAGTTCGCGCGCACTCAGCACGGCAACAACAATGCTTACTGCCAGGACAGCGAGATCGGCTGGATCAACTGGGAGCTGGATGACGACGGCAAGGCGCTGCTCAAGTTTGTAAAGCGCTTGATCAAGCTGCGCATGGCCTATCCGATCCTGCGTCGTGGACGTTTCCTGGTGGGCGACTACAACGAAGACATCGGCGTGAAGGACGTCACCTGGCTGTCGCCGGATGGCAACGAGATGACCACCGAGCAGTGGGAAGACAGCCATGGCCGTTGCCTGGGCATGCTCATGGATGGCCGCGCCCAGGAGACCGGGATTCGCCGCGCCGGCGCCGATGCGACCTTGTTGCTGGTGGTGAACGCGCACCACGACATGGTCAACTTCCGCCTGCCGCCGGTTCCTCAGGGCGAGTTCTGGACCTGCATGCTCGACACCAATGACACGGCGGTGCGTGGCCAGGAACGGTTCGAGTTCGATCACGAGTACGCCGTAACCGGCCGCTCACTGTTGCTGTTCGAACTGCAGCGAGACGACGAGGTGTGACATGGCACTGCATGGATTCCTTCAAGGCTACCCAGGCTATGCGGACACGCAGGCCCTGGGCGATGCACTGAAGGCACTTCAGGCACAAGGGCTGGACCAACTGCCGCTGCCCGGCAGCGGTCAGACACTGGTGCGCTGGAGTGGCCTGGCACAAGTCGCCGGCCATGACTTGCGCTTGTGCAAATTATTCGAAGGCCACACCGACGCCTTGGCGATCATCGCCGAACTCGATGCCCCGCTGCCGCCCCTGGGCAGCACTTGGGGCATGTGGGCGGCGGAGCCACCGAATGCCAAAGTGCGGGTATATCGGGAGGGCCATCGCCTGCGGTTGGAGGGCCGCAAGGCCTGGTGTTCCGGCGCGGCGGTGGTCAGTCATGGGCTGTTGACGGCCTGGGATGAACAGGGCCAGCAACAATTGGTGGCGGTGCAGATGGATCAGCCGCACGTCACCGTGACCGATGAGGGGTGGAATGCGCTGGGCATGGCCGCCACGGGCAGCGTCGAGGTGCTGTTCGACGGTGCCGTGGGCATTGCCGTTGGCAGCCCCGGTGACTACCTGGCCCGTCCTGGGTTCTGGCAAGGCGGCATTGGCATCGCCGCCTGCTGGTATGGCGCCGCGCAACGCCTGGCCGAAGTGCTGCGCGAGCACTGCCGCAGACACACCGACCCCCATGCCTTCGCCCACCTCGGTGCCGTCGACAGCGCCTTGAACAGTGCCGCCTGCGTGTTGCGGGCCAGCGCGGAACAGGTCGACCGCGAGCCCCAAGCCGACGCCCGCCAATTGGCTCAGCAAGCCCGCGCCTCTATCGAAGACACGGTGGAGCAGGTGATGCGCCACGTCGGCCGCGCCGTGGGCGCGGGGCCTTATTGCAAGGACCCGCATTTCGCCCAGTTGATCGCCGACCTGCCGGTGTACATGCGCCAGAGTCATGCCGAACGCGATCTGGCCGCCCTCGGCGAACAGATCGCCGGCGCGCCCACAGGCAGGTGGGACTTATGAAAGCCAATCCGATCGTGGGCCAGGGGACGCCGCTGCATCGCTGGCAAGCGTCATCGCAGATGGCCGGGCTGCCGCTGATCAGCGTCGACACCTTGGTCCCCGAGGGCCACCGCGCGGTGATCATTGCCCCCCATCCGGATGACGAAGTGCTCGGCTGCGGCGGCCTGCTGCAAGGGTTGGCGGCATTGGGCCGGCCCGTGCAACTGATTTCCGTCACCGACGGCAGCGCCAGCCACCCAGGCTCAAGCCGCTGGCCGGTGGAGCGCTTGCGCGGGGTCCGCCCTCAGGAATCGGCCCAGGCCCTGCAACGCCTGGGCTTGTCGCTGCACAGCCTGCAATGGCTGCGGGCCGGTTTCGCCGACAGTCAGGTGGCGGCCAGGGAGGACGAGTTGGTCGGGTTTATCCGGCAGCACCTCAACCCCACGGACGTGGTGTTCACCACCTGGTGTGAAGACGGCCATTGCGACCATGAGGCGGTCGGCCGCGCCAGCGCCCAGGCGGCACTCGCGGTGGGTGCGACGCTGTATGAATTGCCGGTCTGGACCTGGCACTGGGCCGCCCCCGAGGACAGCCGCGTGCCGTGGCACCGCGCCCACAAGATCCCGCTGAGCGGCGAAGCCATCGCCCGCAAGCGTCACGCTATCCAGGCGTTTGCCAGCCAACTGGAGGGCGACCCACAGATCGACCTGCCCCCGGTGCTGGCACCCTACGTGGTGGAGCGCCTGTTGCAACCTTTTGAAGTGGTATTCCTATGAGTGTGGCGACCCCGTATTTCGACCGATTGTTTGCCGATAGCGACGACCCCTGGGCCTTTCGCCAACGCTGGTACGAGCGACGCAAACGCGCCCTGACCCTGGCGATGCTGACCCGTCCCCGCTACGCCTCGATCTTCGAACCCGGTTGCGCCAATGGCGAACTGAGTGCCGAACTGGCGCCACGTTGCGATCGTCTGGTGTGTGGCGACACCGCCTCAGCCGCCGTCGCCCTGGCGCGCGGGCGCTTGCTGGGGTTTCCCCATGCCCAGGTCCGGCAAAGCCGCGTGCCCGAGCAATGGCCGACGGGGCAGTTCGAGCTGATTGTCCTGAGCGAGCTGTGCTATTACCTCGACGCCGACGACCTGCGCCGCGTGATTGATCGCGCCCTCGCCTGTCTGAGCGCCGATGGTCAAGTGCTGGCCTGCCATTGGCGCCCCGCCATCGAAGGTTGCCCGCAGACTGCCGAACAGGTGCACGCCGCACTGCATAAACGCTTGAACATGCACCGGGTGGCCAGTCACCACGAGACCGATTTCCTCCTTGACCTGTGGAGCCGTGAAGGCGCCTCGGTCGCCAGCCTCGAGGGCCTGCGATGATCGGCATTCTGATCCCGGTGCATAACGAAGAGGCATTGCTGGGCGACTGCCTGGAAGCGGCGCTGGTTGCCGCCAGCCATCCGGGGTTGGCCGGCGAACCGGTGCAAATCCTGACCGTGCTCGACAGTTGCAGTGACGGCAGTGCGGCGATTGCCGAGGCTTTCCCGATCCAGCGCCTGGACGTGCAGGCGCGCAATGTCGGCCACGTACGCGGCGTGGGCGCACGCCACCTGCTCAACCAGCGCAGCCGCTGGATCTCGTGCACCGATGCCGACAGCCGTGTCGCCCCCGATTGGCTGGTGGCGCAACTGGCGCTGGGCACCGAGGTGGTGTGCGGCACCGTGACCGTGGATGCCTGGAGCGAAGGCTTCGACCCGGCAGCACAAATCCGCTACCACCAGGCCTACCAGGCCCGCGACAATCATCGGCATGTCCACGGCGCCAACCTGGGGATCAGTGCCGGCGCCTATGTACGATCCGGCGGGTTCGAACCGCTGGCCTGTCATGAAGATGTGCAACTGGTACGCAACCTCGAGCGCTGCGGCGCCTCCATCGCCTGGAGCCATGCCCCGCAGGTCATCACCAGCGCGCGCCTGGAGTCCCGTGCCCAGGGTGGGTTTGGTGATTATTTGAAGCGCCTGATGCTCGCCACGTAAAAAAACCCACGACAGAACGGGTAAGCGCGCATTCCTTGTCTATGCTGAGAACGCCTTGCTGGTCATCCAGGGTTGGAAGGCCAGGCAGCCATCACGGCGGAGTCTGTGGTGGATAAACGCGCGTCGTCCCGACAACGGGGCACGACCCCGCATCAATCGACAAGGATGTGTCACCCATGAAGCTTGCGTCGTTAGGCGACGGTCGTCGCGGCCCCGCCCAAATCTGGAACAGCGCGCCACAGTTGGCGCAAATCCCGCCTATCTCCCCGACCTCGCTGGTCACGCCAGGCGCGCGCGTGGTGATCGTCGCGCCCCACCCCGGCGACGAAGTGCTGGCCTGTGGCGGTTTATTGCAATCGCTCAGCACCTTGGAGCACCCGCTGCAACTGATCTCCATCACTGATGGCAGCGCAAGCCACCCTGGCTCCGATGTCTGGCCGGCCAGGCGCCTGAGCGTGATACGCCCCCAGGAAAGCGCCGAAGCGTTGCGCCGTCTGGGCATGCCCCTGCACAGCCTGAAGTGGATTCGCGGCGGCTTTTGCGACGACGCCCTGGCCGCCAGCGAAGCGCAATTGAGCCAATTCATCGCGCGTTATCTGCAACCGGGCGATGTGGTGTTTTCCACCTGGCGCAACGACGGCAACGATGATCACGACACCGTCGGCCGCGCCAGCGCCAAGGCCTGCAGCCTGGTGGGTGCGCGGCTGTATGAGCTGCCGATCTGGGCCTGGCATTGGCCCGCCCGCGACGGCGCGATGATCCCCTGGCATCGGGCACGCAAGGTACGCCTGGACACCTGGCGCGTGGCGCGCAAACTCCACGCCGCCCATGCCTATGCCAGCCAGTTGGCGGGTGACCCACAGATCGGCCTGGCGCCGATGCTGGCCCAGGTGCTGCTGGAGCGCATGCGCGAGCCTTACGAGATCGTCTTCGTGTAGGTATCCACTCGTCTGTACCTGTTATTTCTGACAGTAGCGCATTGGTCGAGGGCCGACTAAGGTGCAAAAAAGCCCTGCACAGCTTGAGGTGCAGTCGAGAAAGCCATGCCAACCCTTTGCATTGGCCGATGTTTTCAGCTTCAGGTAACCCGCTGTCCCTGATCCGTATCGCGTTCGTCGTTGTCATGGTCTGAACCCTGCCTGTTTCCCCCGTGCCGGGAGAGCCAGGCCGAGTTGAACGAGGACGGATCATGAACACACGACTCCCCCCCTTGGCCTGCCTCAGCGCCGCGATTGCCGCAACGTCATGGTTGGCGTGCGTGCCCGAGCGGGCAACTGCCTGCCCGTTGACGATCACCGCGGGCGACGACGTGATCGAATGCACCAGCGACGCCGCAGGCACCCTGGTCGACCTGCAAGGCAACAACAGCCTGATCTTCCCGTCCGGCAACGGCAGCGTGCAGGGCGTGACCTACGGTGCCGGCAATGACTTGATCGAGATGAACACCGCGGATGCCGTGATCGGCGCAGGCGGGGTCAACATGGGCGATGGCGCGAATATCTTTCGGCTGTTTCAAGGACAGGTCAACGGCCCGGTCACGCAGGGCGCCGGTACCGACGTCGTGCAAATCAGCGGCGGGCAAGCCGGCAGCATCAGCCAGGGCAACGGCATCGACAGGTTCGCCATGAGCGCAGGTACCATCGCGTCGCTGGCGCAAGGCGATGGCATCGACATCTTCGCCATGAGCGGCGGCACCATCACCGGCGCCTTCGAGGACGGCGACGAGGCGCTGATGAGCGGCGGCAGCATCGGCCGTGTCGACATGAAGCTCGACAACAACCTGTTCGACATGCGCGGCGGCACCATCGTCAACAATCTGGTCACCGGCTTTGGCGACGACACCATCCTGGTGTCGGGCTCCAGTTATATCGGCGGCAATATCAGCACCAGCGGCGGCGTAGACATCATTACCATCAGCGGCGGTACGGTGAATGGGCAGATTCTGGCCAGTTTCGGTAATGACGCCTTCAGTTGGATCGGCGGCGGCCGGATCAATTCTGCCGTGCTGTTGGCCGGCGATAACGACACCGCGCTGTTGCAGAACCTGACCGAAGCCATTGTCGCGCCCACGCCCGTGGTGGACGGTGGCGTCGGCACCGACACGCTGACCTTCGATAACACCCAGGTCGGCACGCCGGGGCGCTACGTGAACTGGGAAAACGTACGGCTGGACAACAACTCGCAACTGAGCCTCGGCGGCACCTTCACCCTGGGCGATACCGGCACGGGCACCGGGACCATGACGATCTTTGGCAGCAGTGCCTTACTGGTCAGCACCGGCGTCATCACGCCCTTTACCGCCGGCCTGCTGACCACCCTGGACAACCGCGGCTTGATCGACATGACCACTGGCAGTTCCAGCGCCACCGACACCCTGACGGTCAACGGCAACTACACAGCCACCGGCGGCCAGTTCGCGTTGCAAAGCGTGTTGGGCGACGACAGTTCGCCCAGCGACAAACTGATCATCAGCCAGGGCACCCTCAGTGGCACCACCGCCCTCAGCGTCACCAACCTCGGCGGTGCCGGCGCGGCGACTCTGCAGGACGGCATCCAGGTGGTGCAGGCCCTCAACGGTGCCTCCGGCAGTGGCAGCGCGTTTTCCCTCGCGGGCCCGGTGTCGGCCGGCGCGTTTGACTATCGTTTGTTCAAGGGCGGCGTCACCGCCGGTACGGAAGAAAACTACTACCTGCGCTCGACCATCCCAGTGGTTCCGCCCGGCCCGGTGATCATCGTGCCCTTACCCACGCCGGTTCCCGGAGATCCACCGCTGCCACCCAATCCCGGCGACACCCCGATCCCTATCTACCGTAAAGAGGTGCCGATTTACGCGGCGTTGTTTCCGGCGGCCGATCAGGTCGTGCGCGGCATGCTGGGCACCTATCACGAGCGCCTGGGGGATCAGCGCCAGCAGCAATCCGGCGCGGCCCCGGCGGGCTGGGGCCGCGTGTATGGCAGCAGCAGCCGCCAGAGTTTCGCTGGGACGGTCAGCCCGACGCTGGACAGTTCAGTGACGGGCTTCCAGGTGGGCAGCGATGTCTATGTCGAC
Organism: Pseudomonas sp. MPB23; assembly: GCF_046605395.1. Lineage (NCBI taxonomy): Bacteria > Pseudomonadati > Pseudomonadota > Gammaproteobacteria > Pseudomonadales > Pseudomonadaceae > Pseudomonas > Pseudomonas sp. MPB23. Next base: position 4,471,572 of record NZ_CP176771.1, read on the forward strand.
ACCAACGACAATGGCCAGACCCTGCGCGCCGGGCTCTTTGTCGGCCACAGCAGGCTCAAAGGCAACGTCAAGGGCTTCAACGGTGGCTGGCAAGATCTCGACGCCGGCAAAACCACCCTGCGCGGTGACAGCCTGGGGGGCTACTTGACGCTGATCGACGCCAACCAGGCTTACTTGGACCTGGTATTGATGGGCACCCGCTTCGATGGCAACAACGAGTCGGACCGTGGCGTGAAGATGAACACCCGCGGGCACAACGTTACGGCCTCCGCCGAAGTCGGCTGGCCGTTCCCCGTGGTCGATCAGTGGGTGGTGGAACCCCAGGCGCAACTGATCGTGGGCAAGACCCGATTGGATAAACAAAACGACGGCATTTCCGATGTCTCGTACGACGCCGACACCAGCGTCACCACGCGCCTGGGTGTGCGCCTGCGCGGTGAATACAGCGTCAGCGGCATGCCCTTCGAGCCCTACGTGCGGGCGAACGTCTGGCACACCAAGGACGGCGACAACAGCGTCATCTATAACCATGCCACGCGCATCGACACCGAGCAGAAAGCCACCACCGCAGAGCTCAACCTGGGCGCCACGTTACAGGTGGCCAACGGGGTGAGCGTGTATGGCGAAGTGAGCTACAACCGCAATCTGGACAGCAATGCGGTTAACGGGCGTGAAGGCACGCTGGGTGTGAGGGTGTCGTTCTAGATTCGGGCTCCGCGACGTACACACTGAGCAAGGGGTGGACAAGCGCCCCCCTTGCGCACGTGAAAAAACCGTTAAGCAATTCTCCCCAAAGCCTTTTTCACAGGGAAACCTTCTGTCACACTATCGAGAATGATTATCAACAGCTTTATTATTCGCCGCAGAGGGCGTTCAGGGAGAGTCAGGTTCATGTCTGTGCAACCACACGGCAGCAACGGTTTTTCACTCAATTTGATGGCCATGGCCATCTGTCTTGCCACCTCACCAACGGCCTTCGCCGACGAGGCTGAGGCGCCTTCCACCCCGCTGGAACTGGGGGCTACCGAAATCAGTGGGCAGCAGCAACTGGGTACGACCACCGAAGGCACTCAGTCCTATACCACCGGTGCGATGGCCACCGCGACCAAACTCCCGCTCACCCTGCGCGAGACCCCGCAGGCCGTTACCGTGATTACACGCCAGCGTATGGACGACCAGGCGATGACCAGCATCAACGACGTGGTCAACGCCACGCCCGGCCTGTTCCTCAACTTCTCCAGCGGGCCTGGCCGGCAGTCCTACACCTCGCGCGGTTTCAACATCGACAACCTCATGTATGACGGCATCCCCAGCGGCTACAGCGGGGCTTCGGTGGGCGCACAGCCGAACCTGGCGATGTTTGATCGCGTGGAGGTGGTGCGCGGCGCCACCGGCCTAGTCACCGGCTCGGGCAACCCTTCGGCCGCCATCAACCTGATCCGCAAGCGGCCGCTGGACGAGCAGAAAGTCACCCTCACCGGCGCCGCCGGCAGTTGGGACGACTACCGCGGCGAACTCGACGCCTCCAGCCCGCTCAATGACAGCGGCACCCTGCGCGGCCGGGTCGTCACCTCCTACCGCGACGCCAACAGTTTTATCGACAACGTCGAGGAGTATCACGGCCTGTTCTATGCCGTCACCGAAGCCGACCTGAGCGAAGACACCACCCTGACCCTGGGTTTCTCGAACCAGAAGGACAAGACCAATTACTTCTGGGGTTCGTCGTTGATCGGCCAGGATGGCCATCACCTGAACCTGCCGCGCTCCTACAACCCCGGCACCGATTGGGAGAACAAGGACCAGGAGATCAACACGGTCTTCGCCGAATTGCGTCAGCGCCTGGCCAACGACTGGAGCCTTCAGGTCAATGCCAACTACGCCGAACAGAACGCACTGTTTTCCGGTTCCTACCAGTCGCGCTGGGTCAACAACACACTGGCGCGTACGGTCTACCAGGCCGCCTACGACGAAAACCAGACGGGCATCGACGCTTTTGCCAGCGGGCCGTTCCAGGCATTCGGACGTACCCACGAACTGGTGGTGGGCGCCAGCAAGCGTATCTACGACATGACCACCCACAGCTACAGCCCCTACGACATGGACTGGCCGCTCACCTCGGGCAAACCGAACTTCGTCCACACCACCGACGGCCGCACAGTCACCACCCAGGACGGTGTCTACATCACCACGCGCCTGAGCCTGGCCGACCCGCTGAAGCTGATCCTCGGCGGGCGTCTGGACTGGTACGACTACGACAACCGCGATGGCAGCGGCGACTACAAGGTCACGCGTAACCTCACGCGCTACGCCGGCCTGATCTACGAGATCGACGACCATCACTCGGTCTATGTCAGCTACAGCGATATCTTTACGCCGCAAAGTTCCAAGGACATCTCCGGCACCCCGGTCAAGCCCATCGTCGGCAAAAACTACGAGGTCGGCATCAAGGGCGAATACCTGGGCGGCGCGCTGAATGCCAGCATGGCGCTGTTCCGTATCGACCAGGAAAACCGCGCCGTGCAGGTGTACGTGCCGAACTGCCCGCAAACCTCTTGCTATGAGGGCTCCGGCGAAATCCGCAGCCAGGGTGTCGACTTTGAACTGCAAGGCGCCTTGACCGAAAACTGGCAGGTCGGCGGTGGCTATACCTACGCGCGTACCCACACCATCAAGGACGACGCCAACCCGCAGAAGGTCAATAAGCAGTTCGACACGGATACGCCGGAACACCTGTTCAAGCTGACCACCCGCTACAACTTCCAGGGCCCGCTCGAAAGGCTGCGCGTAGGTGGCAACATCTCCTGGCAGAGCCGCATGTACAACGACATCGCCCTGGCCGATGGCAGCACCTATAGGCTCAAACAAGGCGCCTACGCCGTCACCGACCTGATGGCCGGCTACAAGGTCAACGACCACCTCGACCTGCAACTCAACGCCAACAACATCTTCGACCGCCGCTATTACTCAGCCATCGCCAACTCCGCGAGCTATGGCGGCGACAGCTACGGTAACCCGCGCAATATGATGCTGACCGCCAAGTACAGCTTCTGATCGTCCGTGCTTTTTCGGCTGCCCGTTCGGGTAGCCGTTCTTAAAATCCCACTCAAGACGCCACAACGGGACTTGCTCCAGGCCAGGCTCAGGGCGTACGGATGAATACCCGACTACCCGCGTTTTGCGCCGTGGCGAACGATCAGATCAACGGACGCTACGGTAACAATACTTAGGCATCAGTAAATTAGACGCTAGACTACCGAAGCAAGTTGAAAAATAGCTTGACGATACAAACTAACAAAGCGCGTTTTGATTCGGAATCAATGGGCAGCCGTTGTAAACCATGCTAATTGGCGAATGCAGGGCTGCCCAGGAATGTATCTAACTTCGTCATTTAGCATGCGAGCACTTTTTCTATGAACGGATGCAGAGGAAGTTTTGCAATGACTGACACAAACATCAAGTATCTCGGTCATGACTTTATTGAATTATCTGAAGTCGAGTCCGCCAGGGACACCTTATTATCCAGCGACATGTTCAAGCACTCTCCGCGCATGAGTCGTTTGCTGAGTTATCTGGTCGAGCAGGCCATCCTGGAATCCGTCAGGGATACCAGCGAATACGCAATCGGCATCGGTGTGTTTGACCGTGACCCGCAGTCGTACAGCACCGGCGAAGACCCGGTGGTACGCGTTCAAGTGGGACGCTTGCGAGCAAAATTAAAAAATTACTACACCACGTATGGATGTAACGCCAAGATCAACATCGTGATCCCCCTGGGGTGTTACATGCCGACCTTCCATCGTCGCCCGATCAATGCCAGAGGGGCTCAACGCACCGGTGCTTTCTGTATCAGCCCATTCAAATGCCTGTCTTCGCAGGCGGGCTGGGTGTGTTTTACCGAAGGACTGCATGAAGAACTGACCCATCATTTATACAAAAACCTGGGACGAAAAATAATTGTCGAACACGCCGATACGTGCAAAGCCTATCCCCCCGAAAAAACAACCGCCGCTTTTCCAAGTGACGGTATTGGTTTGCGTCTGGAAGGCAGTGTTCATGTCGATTCAGAGCGCATCAGAACCTCCGTACGCCTGATCGACGTAACCACCGGTTATGTCGCCTGGTCGGAACAATTCAATCGAGCCGCCTATACCGCCATCGCCCACCAACAGGAACTGGCGTCGTCTATTTGTTATGCCCTGCAAGGTTTTCTTTCTATAGACAGTGGTGTAACACCCGCTCATGCGCTGGCGACATGATGCTGACGCCGCGTTACAGTAACGATACTTATGACTGCGACCCCAAGCCTCTACGCTCTTAACCGAGTCACCGGAATTCGCAAGTAACTAACGAAACTTCCGGCGATTCAAATAGCCAGTCGCGTGGACAGAACGGCTGACAAACTTTAATGCGTTAAGGATTAACAGGTGAAAAAATGACTACGTTCACTATAGAGTTTGACTTTAATTCGGCCGATCAAAAGGCTGTACTCAGTGCGTTACAGGCTCAGGGTTATAACCTGCTGGCCTATAAGGGCGCGGTAGGTCCCAACCAGCTCACAGCCGGCGTGCCGACCTGGTTCTCTGTACCGTTCGGTACCATGTTCGGGTTGGTCGACGTTGATTACGAGCCGAAGTACAAGCTGTACGTCACCACTCAAGGCAACATCGCGGCCGATACGACGATCCAGATGCAGTCCATTTCCACCGCTTTGTCCCTGGGCAGTGCGCAAACCTTCAATTCCGACGGCAGCTTTGTTTCGGGCGGGGTAGCCAATGTGCCAGTCGACAGCCTGGGGCTGTTCAATAATCGTCCCGCCGGTACCCCACCCCTGACTGTTGGCCTTGCCGGCCTTGTCAACACGCCATCGGGGGGCGCCCAGTACCTGCCGTTCTGCGCGTTTACCCTGAACCCTCAGGGTTCAATCATGATGAAACCGCTGGAAACCATCTTGTTGGTCGCTGCCCAGCAAAACCTGAAGTCGGGGAACGTTCAGGCCAGCGTCTCGGCACCTGGCTGCACCTTCGCGTTTTCCGCCAACACCATCGAATACGACCTGCAAGTGCTGCCAAGCACGTTTGCGATCACCAATCAGGTCGGCAAACCTTCGGTGTCGCCGGTCAGTTCGGGTTCGACCATTGGCACCATTGTTAACTCGGGCAGTTGACCGGGTTTTACCCAGGGGTATCGCACCCGTCTCCGCCTTGGCGGAAACGGGTGTTCTTTATTTGCGCAGAGGTGTCCTGTGTCTCAATACAGGTCGTGGATTTTCGTGTGCGCAGGCTTGGCAGCGGGTCTGTTCGCCCAGATAGGCCAAGCGGGCACGTTACAATTGACCCTCTATCTGGATATCGATGCCAGGCAATTTCTGAATGCCAGTCATCAATCAATTCTCATCGTTGTGCCCAACCCCGCCTCCGAAGCTGACAATACCGTGGTCGCTTTGACCTTGCCGCCTCCTATCGCAGACTCGATGAAGCTGATCATTGAACCGGACAGCAGTCTCTATATCGCCAATGGCACCGTTACTTCCGTCGAAGTCATTAACATGGGCCTTATAACTCCGGTGCTCTATGGCAACGCCTATAGCTTCAACGGTGTGCAAATCAATGGAGACGGCAAAGGCAAGGACGGGACGATTGGTATCTATTACGAAGCCCCTTCCCACTCGCAACCGCTGATCACGGGACTGGCTTTATATATGTACGACAGCGCATCCGGCAAACCCTCAGCACCGTCGCCGATCAACAGTTTTACCCTCAACCGTTTTCAATCTCGCTATATATCGCAGCCTGCATCGGTCATATGGGTATTGGTCGGCAGCGATATCGACAACGGCAGTGTAATACCAACCGGGCTGTTCAAATCCGCAGCCTCTTATTCAACGTATTCCACTACCTCGCCGGGAACACGTTCGACGTTTCAACTCAGCCGCTACCTTGAAGTGACGTTCAATGCACAGAACCAGGCGAGCATTCATTTCGACACCTGCGTCAATGCATTCGTACCGGGCCCCTACCCCAACTAGAACGCTACGGTAACGATACTTACCGAGCGCGTCTCACTCACTTTAATCTCGAACAGTGGGTTGTGAATCGGTGGAAGTCGATACACGTGCCAGACAGCCGATCAAACGACCCACTTCTCAATGACGTGTAAAGGATGGATGCCAACATGACGGAAGTATATAGCTCTGCCACAGGAACGGTCGTTGCAAACGGCGGCCCCTATGTAAGCGTAGGCCTGCATCTGTGGGATGTTCCAAACTGCCTTCCCTTGAACGGACCTCAAGTCAATGAACGTTACCTCTTGAGAGACGGTAATACTCGACCGCAGATTTCAGTGATCTGCATTGCACAGGGTACGCCTGGAATCCAGACGGCGAGCTTCAGAGAGGTGTAGCAATACAGGGGCGCGCCTGGCTTGCGTTGCCCCTTCCTCCGGCACTCACGCACCGCTACGAACGTGTGCGCAACCGCTCAAGCACCTCATTTCGCAAGCTGCATGACCGCACCCGGTAACAACAGCTTCGCCCCATCGACCACCCGTTGACAGTCAGCCCCACACGCCCACATTGTCCAACGCCCCCCGCCGCCCTTATCCTCACCCCTCCCCACTGCCGCGATCCCGGAGCCGCCATGGACCTCGCCACCCTCGCCCTCTTCCTCCCCGCCTGCTTCGCCCTGAACATGGCGCCAGGCCCGAACAACCTGCTCTCCGTGAGCAACGCCACCCGCTACGGCTACCGCGCGTCCTGCCTCGCCGGCATCGGCCGCTTGCTGGCCTTCGCCGGAATGATCGCCCTCGCCTCCGCAGGCCTGGCGGTGGTGCTGCAAACGTCGGAGTTGTTGTTCTACGGGATCAAGGTTCTGGGGGCGGCCTATCTGGTTTATCTGGCGGTTCAGCTGTGGCGCGCCGATCCGCAGGCGGAGGCTGAATCGACAGCGGCGAAAGTCGGGTTGTGGGCGTTGGCGCGTCAGGAGTTTCTGGTGGCGGCGGGCAACCCGAAAGCCATCCTGATCTTCACCGCCTTCCTCCCGCAATTCGTGGTGCCCGGTGAACCGATCACTCCCCAGTTCGCCTTGCTGGGTGCGATGTTCCTGGTGCTGGAGTGGATCGCCATCAGTGCCTATGCCTATATGGGCCTGCACATGCGCCGCTGGTTCGCCGAGCCGCGTGGCAAACGGTTGTTCAATCGCTGTTGCGCGGGGCTGTTGTCGGCGGCGGCGTCGGTGTTGTTGATGGCGCGCAGGGCTTGAGGGAATGCCCATGACCAGGACCGAACTGTGCGCCAGTTACCGAGGCTACATCGACTGCCTCAACCCGCAGGACGGGGACCGTCTTGAGCACTTCATGCACCCGGACGTGACCCATAACGCCAATCCGCTGGGCCTGGAAGGCTACCGCGCCATGGGCGATCGAACAGCAGCTTGGCGTCTAGACTCCATACACACCGTCACACATGGAGACCGACCATGCCCCGCAAAAACACCCTCTGCCTCTGGTACAACGGCACCGCCGAGGAGGCGGCCCGACCTTCCCCCACACCGAAGCGTTTTCCTTCCAGGTGGCCACCGATGACCAGGCGGAAACCGACCGTTACTGGGACGTCATCATCGGCAATGGTGGCCAGGCCAGCGCCTGCGGCTGGTGCAAGGACAAGTGGGGACTGTCGTGGCAGATCACGCCTCGGGTATTGGCGGATGCCATATCCAACCCCGACCCGGTGATCGCCAAGCGTGCCTTCAACGCGATGATGACCATGAGCAAAATCGACATTGCCGCCATTGAGGCCGCCGTGAAGGGATAAACGTCTCGTGATGATGCCCCTAAAGATTCATCTCCTCGTGCCGTCACCCTGACATACCCGAATGGACTCAATGAGGCTCTTGTGCGCGTTTTAACTTCCCTTTTGCTTGCCGGTGGCATTGCCACCCTGTCCGGTTGCGCCACCCAGGCCAACAGAGTCGATCAAATGATTGCCGGCACGCTGGCCCAGCCGCTGGTAGAAAACAGCATCGTGCGCGAAGGCGACTTGCTCAGTTTCGAGCTGCTGATGCCCGAATCCACCGGCGGCGTGCGACGCACCATGCAGTTCGAGGCGGCGTGTTCTTCCGCGCAGTTGCACCTGTTGTACCTCGACGGTGCCCAGCGGGTGTACCCGTTGAAAGCCGGGCGCTATACCGAAGCGCGCAAGATGTCTGCCGAGCTCTACACCAAGCTCGCTGCCAACCCGACGTTCGTGCGCGCCTGTGCCGACACGCCCAAGCCTGACTGGCGCCTGGTCAAGACCGACGACCGGGGCAACTGGGTGCTGATCGACGCTGCCAGCGTCAAGACCGTAAAGGATGAAACCCGTTTCTGGGCCGCCTTCGACAACCCGACGGTGCTCAACGACCTGCCCTACGACGCGCCCTACGCGCAAAAACGCGAGCACTTTGCCGTGTCCTGCGCGAGCGGCACCTACCAGGAGTTGGCCGGTTACGATCTGGATGTGCGCAACCGCGTGAGTGACGGCCGGGTCGACAGCTTCCCGACGCCGCGCAACATCGTCGGCAGCGACGGCGACTATGCGCTGCTGTTCAATCAGGTGTGTGCCACCCCGGAAAAAATCGCGGCACTGCCGGTGTTCAAGCCACGCTTGAAAGCCCCCCCGACCATCGCCCTGACCTCCGTGCAGCCTCAGGTGCTCGCCGCGCTCGCGCCGTTCAGCCAGGACAAGCCGGCGCGCACACTCAAGTACCTGCACCTCTCGGGCACCGCGACCATGAAAGGTAAGACCAGCAACGAGGTCAGCGAGCAGTTCATCAGCCCCGATGCGGCCAGCGGTCAACTGTCGATCGCCCACCGCGGCGACGGCTACGAGTCGCAATCGGTGAGCTGGCGCAACCTGATCCAGTTGGTGTCGAAATCCACTTTCGGCGGCGCAGGCATGGCTCAAAGCACAACGCTGACCCAGTTGAGCCTCACCGGTAACTGGAAAGCCCTGCCGGTGGGCGACACTGTGGTCTACCAGCTCAACCGCTCGACGCTCAATAGCCTGGCCGGCAGTTATAACCAAGAGCTGATCACGCGCTGCGTGGTCGAGCGCCAATTGCAGGCCAGCGAACTCAACCCCAACCTGCTGGGCAGCGCCAAGGCCCTGTCGTGCCGCACCGACGACGACAAGTACAAGCGGGTCAACCACCTGTACTACCTGACCGACTACGCGTACTTCCTCGAGTCGAGCACGGACAAGAACGAGTTTTTCTATTCCGATACGCGCATCGACCGATTTGAATAAACCCATCGGATAAACACACCGTTGACACATCCTGTAATCTTCGCTGAAGATGGAAACCTTCTTCAGGGTGTGTCAACCAATGTCCGCAATGTCCTCCGTTAACCTCTTCGTCATTGGCTTGCTTGCCAAGGCGCCAGGTTGCGTTGCGCACGCCCTCAAATCGAAGAAACAGTCGCTCATGTGACCGGGGCGCGCTGTCCCGTCAGATGAGCTGACAGGACATTGAGCGCGACGGACTCCCCCCTTGCACAATTCCCCATGCCCTTCTGACGGTGACTCAAACGGTCAATCATCAGGAGAAAGTGCATGTCCTCGTTTCAAGGTATCTGGGTTCCCGTGGTCACGCCGTTTCATGACGGCGCCATCGACTTTATCGGCCTGCGCCGGCTGGTCAGCCACCTGCTGGAAAAGCACGTGGCCGGGATCATGGTGTGCACCACTACCGGCGAAGCGGCATCGCTCAGCCGTCTGGAACAACTGGCGGTATTGGATGCGGTGTTGCAACAGGTACCTGCGCACCGTGTGGTGATGGGTCTGGCGGGCAACAATCAGATCGAACTGCTGCAGTTCCAGGCCGAGGTCCTCAAACGCCCGGTGGCCGGCCTGCTGGTGCCAGCGCCGAGTTACATCCGCCCTTCCCAGGCCGGCCTTGAAGCGTTCTTTCGCAGCGTAGCCGATGCGTCCAGTGCGCCGATCATTCTCTACGACATTCCCTATCGCACCGGCGTGACCTTCGAGCAGACCACCCTGTTGAATATCGTCGCCCACGAACGGATCGTGGCGATCAAGGACTGCGGCGGCAACCTGGCCAATACCCTGGCGCTACTGGCCAGTGGCGCGGTGGATGTGTTGTGTGGCGAGGATATCCAGATCTTCAACGCCCTGTGCCTGGGTGCCAGCGGGGCAATTGCGGCCTCGGCCCATGTGCGCACCGAGCAGTTTGTGGCGCTGTGGCAGCAGGTGCGGGACAACCAGTTGACGGAGGCCCGGGCAACGTTCATGGGCTTGATGCCGCTGATCAATACGCTGTTCATGGAACCCAACCCGGCGCCAGTGAAAGCCGCGCTGGCGATGGAGGGCGTGATCGGCAGTGAGCTGCGCGCGCCGATGCAACAGGCCGGTGAGGCCGTTTTGGCCCGTTTGAAGGCGATTCTTGACTGACCCGAGAGCCTTATGGCTGTGCCAGGCGGGCTTGCTGTGGCGAGCGGGCCCACATGGCAAAAAGTTGCACAGTAAAAAGCTGAAAATCCACCCCTAAATCCTCTACAGCCCTTGTTTTACAAGGGCTTCAGCCAAGTGCGCAAGAAGTTGCACAGCACTGTGCAACTTCTTGCGCACTTTTTCCCCGTTTCGCCTCCAAAAAAGCTGTTCTGCCCGCCTAATCGTCACTAAGCCACTGTTCTATATAGAAATTATTTAATTGGCATGCGGTTTGAATCGAAGACGCCCCCCAACGGTGCACTTCGCCCTCTGGGCGCCTTCATTTTTCAAGCAAGAACGGGCCGAAAGCCTGCCAAGGAACCCGGTATGAAAAAAAACCCCAACCACGTCAATGCAAGCCGCGATGACGCCAAAAGCTCCATGGCCACCTGCCCGCTGATGAAAAGCACGATGCAGTTGGTGCCCCTGAGCTATGGCCTGGTCGATGACCCTGCCCTGGACCCTTCGAGTGAAATTCCCGTCCCTTACCCACTCGCCACTCGCCCGCTCGGCATTCGTCTGCTGCGCAATGGTTGGCTCTATGTGATCGACGCGCAAAAGGGCGAACTCTCGGAATACCGCGTCCTCGATGGCGTGGTCAGCGCGATGCTCTGGCAGGGCACGGACGTCCACAGTGATCGGCGCGAAACGCCCATCAACAAACCGGTGTTGATCTATCCCGCGCGCGCTGAGCTGTATGTCTGCTACTCCGAAATACCGTGGACCGCAAAAAAGTGCCGCCAGGTCCTCAACAGCCCATCCGAGCGCGACTACTTCATGCAGGCCGTCGATCTGGGCCAGGCCGATTGTGAAACCGGCGGGCCCGGTTTATTGACGCCCTACCAGGCCGAGCGCTGGTTGGCCGAGGTCGCCTCCAGCGGCGATGACGACGCCGATTCCGACAATGAACACACCCCGTATGCGTGGGAAATGCCTGCACGTTTTCGTGAAATTTCGATGCGCCACCTCAGCAATTGCGTCGAGGTGGGGTACCACTATGACGTCATGTATGTGCTGGTGAAGGATGATATTGGCGTGCTGCGCGACCTCGCCAACTACCAGGATCAGGTCGCCGAGTGGATCGACGCGTGGGCCAACGGCGGATCGCAAGCACGCGGCAACGAACGTGACTACCTGCTGGCCTGCTATATCGAATCGCTGACCCAATTGACCCAGGCGGATATCGGCGGACTGGCCGATGCCAGTAACCACCCGGCCATCAAGCGCATGCTCGGCGACCTGGAGGCCATGCCGGCGCCGCAGCAAGGTACGACGCGCCAGGCTCTGGTCGACTACCTCAACAAAGGCGGATTGCCTACACCGCCGAAGGGCAGTCCCGTGCCGCGAGAACTGGCGCGCTTGCACAAGGAGGCCCTGGAAGACGCGCTGTACATGGTCCGTTACCAGGGGGCCTCTGCAGACTACGCCGCCGCGACTCACGACATCGAAGACACGGATCGGCGCTATTACACCCGGGAACACTTCAAGACGTCGCCCCAGGACTTCGTCGAGGAACATTTCGAGGCCCTGATCAAGCTTGGTAAAGAGCAGGACCGCCGCATCAAGGAGGCCCTCAATGGCGCAAAGATGGGCCAACGCGGCATCAATGACCTGATCGACCGTGAGGCGATGGACAACGCACTGCTCGCTCACCGCCAATCGCTCAAGCGTTGGCACACCCTGCTCGACCACATCACGGCGGATCGCACGACGCTGTTTTGCGCCGGACTTTTCCATAAAAGCGCGTGGTACTACGACCCCCAGGATGACAGACAGATCGGCCAGGGTTTTACGACCGAATACGCCTGCCTGAAGGACATTTGCCGAAGCGACGAAGCCTGCGAGCGGGTGCTCACGTACCTGGAGAAAGAGCCGCAATTCAGCCGCCCCCTGTTTTACACGCTGCCCTACAGCGAACAGACCACGCTGTGGGCGCAGTATGCATTCGTGCCGGCGGCGGGCATGACGCTGTTCAACAACATGCCCGAGCTTTTGAAAAAACTTCAGGACCTCGAGAACAACCGGTTACCGGCCCTCGACAGGCTCCCGGACGACACCCGCGCGGTTGCCGACGCCACCCAACAGACCATGACCCCGGCGCTCAATCGCGGCCTGGAAAAAGCCCTGGCGGACTTTGATCAGGTGTTCAAGGGCCAGCCGATGCCGACGCTCGATCAGCTCTTCAGTCGCTTGCCCAAGGCCTTGCTGATCCGCATTCTGGACGCGGCGAAGCACGAGGGCGTGACCTTTACCTTTGCATCGGCGGACGAGAAGGACTCACTCCGGCGCGAACTCCGGGACTGGTTCAGAGAACAGGACTATCTGCAAAGGCTCAAGCGCGAACGGGTCTGGTCAAAACAGACAGCGGGCCACAAATCGCCCAGAGCGCGAGAGCTTCAGGTTGAAATCGCGAACACCCGCTATCGACTGGGCATCGCCGAAGCGCGCCTGGCCAACGCACTCAGCCCGATTGGCGACTTGCCGGACAACCATGTCCAGTTTTTCGGGGCCACGCCCGCGCGGGCGGGGATAACGGTGGTCTTTGCGCCGGCGGGCCGGCAGGAAATAGCCGGGTTGATGAGGAACTTTCGCGAGGGGGTGAAGGCGGCGCCACTACCGAATCGGTTGGGGGATGGGGCGGCGTTGTTAGTGTTTGTGGTGCAGGCGTTGAATCTCGCCCAGGTATATGCAGAGACTTTTTCGGCAAGTAAAAACCCACGAACTTGGCGACCCTTTGCAAGTGCGGTGATGGCTACGGGTGCTGCCGGTTTTGCTGCGGCGCAAGGTGTATTCGATACGGCGCTGACTGCTCGCATCTCAGTGTTGGCCAAAGGGTTGCAGAATCACGCCGTCGCCCATGTGCATGTGCAAATGGGCAAGTTGCACATCGGTTTGGGACTGATGACTTATGCATTGGGAACAATCTCTGCTGGTACCAGCCTCAACAGTTATCAAGCCAACTGGGAGCAAGCCGTCCGCAGGGGCAACGATGGGGCTCAGGCCGGGGCGATCATGTCGATGGCCGGTTCAGGCGGTTTGCTGGCAAGCAATCTGTATGGCCTCGGTCATACGCTCTACGCGACGTCTATCGTATTTTTGGCCAAGCAAGGGCCCGCCAGAACCGCCGCATGGGCCGCCGCCGGGGTGCGCCTCTCAAGCGTTTTTTTCCGTGTAAACCTGGCTGGCGCGCTGTTTACGGCGTTGGAGTTGGGCGGCAACTATCTCTACAACCACTACAACACCAGTGCCCATGACCAATGGCTACAAAGCACGCCATGGGGACGGGACGCGAGCAAACGAAAATCCTTGAGCCTGGCTGACTACCAAAACACCTTGATCACGATCATGCAGGCACCCTCCGTGCAGGTCGGCCCTGTCGAACACGACACCTGGTGGAAAGACCTGCTGCTGGAAGCCAAGGTCGGTGATATGCATTTGCTGTTGCCCGGGCTGGATATCGGCGCATTTACGCCACCGATGGGCGGCAGGCCCAGCCATCGGTTGAGCATTGCTGCGTACCGCATCAACACGATTCGCAAGGAAAGAGGGCTACCCCACGAACGCTGGGAAATACTCAGCGAGGCCGTCGAGACCCGGCTACGTCGCGTCGATGGCCATCAGATAATTCTCTGCATCGGCTACCCCGTGCCCGATGAACCGATACCAAACAGGTCCCGCGAAGAGCTGATGCTGGTGGTGGTCATTCAAAGCCCCAACGCCAACGGGCAGTTGCATCAGCGAACGTACTCTCTCCGCTTTGAGCCAAGGGGTAGCGGCGCCTTCCCGCCAGTTGATCAGGACCCCCTTCTCCCCCACGCACCGCTGCTGCAGATAGAACCCTTGATGCTGGAGTTGATTTCGCATGACTGATAAACAACCGATCGATCCAGTGGCAACGAAGGTGTACCGCGCAGGAGACATCGAGTCGTTTCCCTCTGGCTACACGACGTACCTGGCACCGCTACCGCTGCCGACAGAGACATCGCCCTATAGTCCCTACGTGAGCGATCTCAATGACACGTACCTGGACTTTGGCGGCGGCAGCCCCCAAGTATTTTCCTGGCAAATGACATTGGGGGGGCCTTTTAACGCTGCGGTCTTCGTACTTCTGGGTGGCCCAGTTATCGGCGCTCTTCTTGGGGCAAGCTTCGGTTATGAGTGGGCTGATATTTGGGATTCAATGCAAGGCATCTTTTTAGATGCTTATGAAATTGTCTTCTGGATGTCTTTGTGCAACCTGGGCGTAGGCCTCGGGGTATGGCTCCATGTCCACAGCCTATACACCGAAGTCATCCCCACCCGCTTCAACCGCCAACGCCGCGAAGTCTGCTTCATGCCCCAGGGCGCACAAGCCCCCCTGTTCGTCCCCTGGGAATCCCTCTGCGCCTGGGTCGTCCAGGCGCAAGGCGGCTCACAGTATGGCGTAACTCGCCAATACGGCATGGGCATGGGCTTTTATCACGAAGGGGAACTGGTCCGCGTTGAGTTCATGTGTGCCGGAATGCCGCTGGCGATTGCCCACTGGGAAGCCGTGCGCGCCTACATGGAGTACGAAGTCCACGACCTCAAGAGCATCCAGGACCCGCTGGACCTGCAAGGCCCAAACGATCCGCCCCATGAAGGCCTGCACACCTTCCGCAACGCCCGCGCGCGCCTGCACCGGCGGATTCGCGAAAAGGAAGTCGGCTGGGTGTATGGTTTTTTCTGGTACCTCTACCACGTCATGACCTTCTGGACCTTGCCCAACCGCCTGGTCGAATGGGAAGTCAAACGCATCGCCAAGGTCGGCCGCAAAAAATTGCCGGAGGCCATGCGAGCCTGGTCGGAGTCGATTCCTGAGGAGCAGTGGGCCAAGCCCAGTGAGGCATTGATTCGGTTGGGGCAGCGCGTCAAAGAACTCAGGCAACGCAGGCCGCAGCGCTCGATCACCGACATTTTTGCCGAGGTTTACCGACACGAACATGAACCGGCGGGTGGCTCTGAACGCAAGTTCAAGCGGTGGCGTAAATGATGCTGGAGTTGATTTCGCATGGCTAAACCTCTCGACACACAACCGACCGATCCGGCGGCAACGAAGGCGTACCGCGCAGGAGATATCGAAACGTTTCCTTCTGGCTACACGACGTACCTGGCACCGCTACCGCTGCCGACAGAAGCAACACCACACAGTCCTTACGTGAGCGATCTCAACGACACGTACCTGGACTTTGGCGGCGGCACCCCCCAAGTATTTTCCTGGCAGATGACATTGGGGGGGCCTTTTACCGCTGCGGTCTTAGCACTTTTGGGTGGCCCGATTGTTATTGCTTTGTTTGGTGCAGGCTTCGGATATGGATGGGTTGATATCTGGGATGCGATGCAAGGCGTATTTTTAGAGGCTTATGAAATTGTCTTCTGGTCATCTTTGTGCAATCTGGCCGTCGGCCTCGGGGTATGGATCAACAAACACAGCCAATACACCGAAGTCATCCCCACCCGCTTCAACCGCCAACGCCGCGAAGTCTGCTTCATGCCCCAGGGCGCACAAGCCCCCCTGTTCGTCCCCTGGGAATCCCTCTGCGCCTGGGTCGTCCAGGCGCAAGGCGGCTCACAGTATGGCGTGACTCGCCAGTACGGCATGGGCATGGGCTTTTATCACGAAGGGGAACTGGTGCGCGTTGAGTTCATGTGTGCCGGAATGCCGCTGGCGATTGCCCACTGGGAAGCCGTGCGCGCCTACATGGAGTACGAAGTCCACGACCTCAAGAGCATCCAGGACCCGCTGGACCTGCAAGGCCCAAACGATCCGCCCCATGAAGGCCTGCACACCTTCCGCAACGCCCGCGCGCGCCTGCACCGGCGGATTCGCGAAAAGGAAGTCGGCTGGGTGTATGGTTTTTTCTGGTACCTCTACCACGTCATGACCTTCTGGACCTTGCCCAACCGCCTGGTCGAATGGGAAGTCAAACGCATCGCCAAGGTCGGCCGCAAAAAATTGCCGGAGGCCATGCGAGCCTGGTCGGAGTCGATTCCTGAGGAGCAGTGGGCCAAGCCCAGTGAGGCATTGATTCGGTTGGGGCAGCGCGTCAAAGAACTCAGGCAACGCAGGCCGCAGCGCGCGATCACCGACATTTTTGCCGAGGTTTACCGACACGAACATGAACCGGCGGGTGGCTCTGAACGCAAGTTCAAGCGGTGGCGTAAATGATGCTGGAGTTGATTTCGCATGGCTAAACCTCTCGACACACAACCGACCGATCCGGCGGCAACGAAGGCGTACCGCGCAGGAGATATCGAAACGTTTCCTTCTGGCTACACGACGTACCTGGCACCGCTACCGCTGCCGACAGAAGCAACACCACACAGTCCTTACGTGAGCGATCTCAACGACACGTACCTGGACTTTGGCGGCGGCAACCCCCAAGTATTTTCATGGCAGATGACATTGGGGGCGCCTTTTACCGGTGCGGTCTTCGCGCTCTTGGGCAGCCCGATTGTTCTTGCTTTGTTTGGCGTAGGCTTCGGATATGGATGGGTTGATATCTGGGATGCGATGCAAGGCGTATTTTTAGAGGCTTATGAAATTGTCTTCTGGGTATCTTTGTGCAACCTCGGCGTCTGCCTCGCGGCATGGCTCAAGGCCCACAGCCTATACACAGAAGTCATCCCCACCCGCTTCAACCGTCAACGCCGCGAAGTCTGCTTCATGCCCCAGGGCGCACAAGCCCCCCTGTTCGTCCCCTGGGAATCCCTCTGCGCCTGGGTCGTCCAGGCGCAAGGCGGCTCACAGTATGGCGTAACTCGCCAATACGGCATGGGCATGGGCTTTTATCACGAAGGGGAACTGGTCCGCGTTGAGTTCATGTGCGCCGGAATGCCGCTGGCGATTGCCCATTGGGAAGCCGTGCGCGCCTACATGGAGTACGAAGTCCACGACCTCAAGAGCATCCAGGACCCGATGGACCTGCAAGGCCCAAACGATCCGCCCCATGAAGGCCTGCACACCTTCCGCAACGCCCGCGCGCGCTTGCACCGGCGGATTCGCGAAAAGGAAGTCGGCTGGGTGTATGGTTTTTTCTGGTACCTCTACCACGTCATGACCTTCTGGACCTTGCCCAACCGCCTGGTCGAATGGGAAGTCAAACGCATCGCCAAGGTCGGCCGCAAAAAATTGCCGGAGGCCATGCGAGCCTGGTCGGAGTCGATTCCTGAGGAGCAGTGGGCCAAGCCCAGTGAGGCGTTGATTCGGTTGGGGCAGCGCGTGAAGGCGCTTAAGCAACGTCGGCCGCGGCGGGCGATCACGGATATTTTTGCCGAGGTGTATCGCAGCGAACATTAGGTCGCCATAGCAAGGCCGCTCTCATCAGGGCTGCCTGGCCATATGCAACCGGTGCAACGTGATCTCGCGTACCGCTTGCTTGCTGAGTTCGATGTGCCGCGTAAGCAGGTGCTGCGCCCGTTCACCGCGCCGCTGCAGGATGGCAGTGAGTATTTGTCCGTGCTCCTCGTACGTTGCCGCAATGCGGGAGGCCTGGGTGAAGTCGAGCCGGCGAATGATGCGGATCTTTTCCGTTATGGCGTAGTGCATGCGCGCCATTTCACGGTTGCCGGTGGCTTCCACCAGGGCGCAGTGAAAGCCTTCATCCAGCGCGGACACCGTCTGGGTGTCCTGCAGGCGCTCACCCTCCTCTACCTGCCAGGTCGCCTGCAACGCAAGCAACATTGGGCTCGGTTCGTCCATGGCGCATAAGCGTGCGACCGCCGCCAGTTCCAGTACGATGCGCACGTCGTACAGCTCTTCGAAATAGGCAAAGTCGAACGGTTTCACCTGCCAGCCGCTGCGAAAATACACCTCCAGAAAACCTTCCCGCTCCAGCCGATAAAGCGCCTGGCGCACCGGTGTGCGGCTGGCGTTCATGCGTTCGGCCACTTCACCTTCGCTGAAGCGATCGCCCGGCAACAGGCGGAACTCGAAAATATCCGCCTTGAGCTGCGCGTAGATCTGTTCCGCCAGACTGTCCGGGCGCGCCTTGGGTTTTCCTGCCATGGCCAGTTGCATGCTTACCCTCGGCTCGCGATGAAGGCACGCCAGCCACCGAATTCGGTGATGTCGAGGGCATCGGCCAGGGCCCAGGGCTCGCAGATGAAGCCTTTGACGCTGCGCCCATCCGCCAGCAGCAGGTTGCCGATGCCCAACGGCGCGGGAATCTCGGCGACGAACTCCCCGAAACGCGCAATCGGCATGTCCCACAGTTCGACGATGATCGCCCGCCCGCTGTCCGCCTTGGCCAGCCCGGGCTTGGGGGGCACGGTGCCCGGCAATGCGTAAAGGCGATAGGTGTCGGCGGTCAGGGTTTGTTCCACCAGCACCGCGTTGCGGCTGGTCAGTTGCACGTTCAACGGCATGCCGGTGAGGTGTGCGCCCACCACCGCCACGCGCACGGTGCCGGGGGCTTGCGTTGCCGGGGGGGCCGCAGGCAGGTGGCGCCCGGTGGCGCCCATGGGCAGGTCGAGACTGGCTTGCCAGCGCTTGCCCAAATGGGCCAGGGCACGGTCATGCCAGGCCGGTGCGAGCAAGGTGATGCCGCTGGGCAAGCCATCGGCGCGCAAGCCGGCGGGCAGCGCCAGGGCCGAGAGGTCGGCCAGGTTGGTGAAGTTGGTGTAGTAGCCGAACTGCGAGTTGTAGCGCACCGGCTCCTCGGCCATTTGCGCAATGGTACGAAGGGTCGGCGATGTGGGCACCAGCAAGGCGTCGAAGCCGGCCAATGTGTCATTGATCTGCCGGCTCAGCTCGGCCCGCAGGTATTCGGCCTTGTAGGCATCGCAGGCGCTGTATTGTCGACCGCTTTCAACAATGCCGCGCACCACCGGGTTGATCGCTTCGGGCTGGCGCTCCAGCATGCCTTCCAGGGCGACGGTGCGTTCGGCGACCCACGGGCCGAAGTACAACTGATCAGCCAGTTCTTTGAACGCGGTGAAATCCACCGGCGTGATCACCGCGCCCAGGGCCTTGAAGCCTTCGACCGCATGCTCAAACACCGCCTGGTTCTGGGTATCGCCAAAAAATTCCAGGCTCGCCGGAACGGCCAGTCTGATCGCCGTCGCCACCGCCACCGGTGCCGTATGGGGATTGGCACGGGAATAGGCATCGCGGGCGTCATAACCCTCTGCGACCTGTGCCACGCTGTCGGCGCAAGACACGGTCAAGGCGAACACCGAGATGCAATCCACCGTGCGGCACGCCGGCACCAGGCCGGTATTGGACAGTCGGCCCTTGGTCGGCTTGAGCCCCACAATATTGTTGAACCCCGCCGGCACGCGCCCGGAGCCGGCGGTGTCGGTGCCCAGGGCAAATGCCACCAGACCACGGGCCACCACCGACGCAGAGCCAGAGCTGGAGCCGCCGCTGACGTAGTCGCCATTGAAGCTGTTGCCCACCGCGCCGTAAGGCGAGCGCGTGCCCACCAGGCCCGTGGCGAACTGATCGAGGTTGGTCTTGCCCATCAGGATCGCGCCGGCTGCGCGCAGTGTCTGCACGACGGAAGCATCCTGCGCCGCCGTGTAGGCAAATGCTGGACAAGCCGCCGTGGTCTCCCAACCGGCCGCATCGATGTTGTCCTTGATCGCAAACGGCACACCATACAGCGCGAGCTTGGCGATATCGCCGCCCACCGCCGCCAGGCGCTCGCTCAATTGCGCCAGTTGCGCAGCCAGTTGCGCAGGGGTGGCGCGGGCGATCCAGGCGTTGTCGTCGGCCGGGTATTCGGCGGCGAGGGCGAGCAAAATATCCGGGGTGATCGTGCCGCTACGGTAAGCGGTTTGCCACTCAGCCAGGGTCCAGCCGAAAGCGTGGTGCATGGGAAACTCCATCTTGTATCCAAGTTTGAATTCCTTGAAGCAAACCCCAGGCCAATCCCGATCCGCAATGAATACGGGGCAATCGCTGCAATACGTGCACGCTGATGGCGCACCCATCCATCGCCCATGCGCCAAAAACAGACAGACAGCGCACCGCCCGGTTGCGACCCGCCCGATACCGGCCTATGTTCCAAGCCATGCGTTGCATTCAGCTGTCCATCCCCCCCGGATTGAGGTGACGACATGCCCAGCCACTCCCGCCCCGCCGTGCTTGAGCTGATCGGCAACACGCCGCTGGTTCGGGTCAGCCGTTTCGATACCGGCCCCTGCACGCTGTTTCTCAAGCTCGAATCCCAGAACCCTGGCGGCTCGATCAAGGACCGCATCGGCCTGGCCATGATCGACGCCGCCGAACGCGACGGCCGCCTGCGCCCCGGCGGCACCCTGATCGAAGCCACCGCCGGCAATACCGGTCTGGGCCTGGCGCTGGTGGGCCGGGCCAAGGGTTATCGCGTGGTGCTGGTGGTGCCCGACAAGATGTCCACGGAAAAAGTGCTGCACCTCAAGGCCATGGGCGCCGAGGTGCACATCACCCGCTCCGACGTAGGCAAGGGCCACCCCGAGTATTACCAGGACATGGCCGCGCGCCTGGCCAGGGACATCCCCGGTTCATTTTTCGTCGATCAGTTCAACAACCCGGCCAACCCGCTGGCCCACGAAACCAGCACCGCCCCGGAAATCTGGGCGCAGACCCAGCACGATGTGGACGCGATTGTGGTGGGTGTCGGCTCGGCGGGCACCCTCACCGGCCTGACGCGTTTCTTCAAGCGCGTGCAGCCGGACCTGGAAATGGTACTGGCCGATCCCGTGGGCTCGGTGACGGCCGAATACAGCCGCAGCGGCAAACTGGCAACACCCGGCGCGTGGGCCGTGGAAGGCATCGGCGAAGACTTCGTCCCCTCGATTGCCGACCTGTCCAGCGTGCGCCATGCCTATTCCATCAGCGACGAAGAAAGCTTCGACCATGCCCGCCAACTGCTCAAGGCCGAGGGCATTCTCGGCGGTTCGTCCACCGGCACCCTGCTCGCCGCCGCCCTGCGCTATTGCCGTGAACAAACCGAGCCCAAGCGCGTGGTCACGTTCGTGTGCGACACCGGCACACGCTACCTGTCGAAGGTATACAACGACCAGTGGATGACCGACGCGGGCCTGTTGCACTACGAGCACTACGGCGACCTGCGCGACCTGATCGCGCGGCGCTTCGAGGACGGCCGGGTGATCAGCGTAAGCCCCGACGACACCCTGCTCACCGCCTTCCAGCGCATGCGCCTGGCCGATGTGTCGCAACTGCCGGTGCTGGTGGATGGGCAAACATTGGTGGGTGTGATCGACGAATCCGACATCCTGCTGGGCCTGCACCATGACGCCGCGCACTTCTCCATGATCGTCGCCAGCGCCATGAGCGATCACCTGCAAACCCTGCCCCCCAGCGCCAGCCTGGCCGAATTGCAGGCGGAACTCGATCGCGGCCTGGTTGCCATCATCGCCGACGCGTCGGACTTTTATGGCCTGATCACCCGCGTCGACCTGCTCAACCACCTACGGAGATCCCTTGCATGACTCAACCCGATAACACTGCGTTCGCCACCCGCGTGATCCATGCAGGGCAGTCACCCGACCCGACCACCGGCGCGCTGATGCCGCCGATCTACGCCAACTCCACCTACCGGCAAGACAGCCCCGGCGTGCACAAAGGCTTCGACTACGGCCGCTCCCACAACCCGACGCGGTTTGCCCTGGAGCGCTGCGTGGCGAACCTGGAAGGCGGCAGCCAGGCGTTTGCCTTCGCGTCCGGGCTGGCGGCGATTTCCACCGTGCTGGAATTGCTCGATGCCGGCGCCCATATCGTCTCCGGCAACGACTTGTACGGCGGCACCTTCCGCCTGTTCGACAAGGTGCGTCAACGCAGCGCCGGGCACCGCTTCAGCTTCGTGGACCTGAGCGATGTGGCCGCGTTCGAGGCCGCGCTGCAGGACGACACGCGCATGGTCTGGGTCGAAACCCCGAGCAACCCGCTGCTGAGCCTGACCGACCTGAGCGCAATCGCGCGCATCTGCCGTGAGCGGGGCATTCTGTGCGTTGCCGACAACACCTTCGCCAGCCCCTGGATCCAGCGCCCGCTGGAGCTGGGTGTCGATATCGTGGTGCACTCCACGACCAAATACCTCAATGGCCACTCCGATGTGATCGGCGGAATCGCCATTGTCGGCGACAACCCCGACCTGGCCGAACGCCTGGGCTTCCTGCAGAACTCGGTCGGCGCCATCGCTGGCCCGTTCGATGCGTTCCTGACCCTGCGCGGCGTAAAAACCCTGGCGCTGCGCATGGAGCGCCATTGCAGCAACGCCCTGGACCTCGCCACCTGGCTGGAACAGCAACCGCAGGTGGCGCGGGTGCACTACCCCGGCCTCGCCTCCCATCCGCAACACGCACTGGCGCGCCAACAGATGCGCGGGTTTGGCGGGATGATCTCGGTGGACCTGAACACCGACCTGGCCGGCGCCAGGCGCTTCCTGGAAAACGTCAGCCTCTTCGCCCTGGCCGAAAGCCTGGGCGGCGTCGAAAGCCTGATCGAACACCCAGCGATCATGACCCACGCCAGCATCCCGGCGGCGACGCGGGCGCAGTTGGGGATTGGCGATGGGTTGGTGCGGTTATCGGTGGGGATCGAGGATGTGGAAGACCTGAGGGCGGATCTGGCGCAGGCGTTGGCGCGGATCTGAGCGTGTGGATGGGCTTGCTGCGGCGAGCCTGCACACCACAACAAACCGGCCAGCCAGAAAAATCCTCAAGCCTGAGCTTTGCGCAACGTCACCCAATACCGCGTCCGCGCCTGCACCTCCAGCCCCAGCGTCGAGGCCAGCAGGCGGAGGATACGGTCGGTATCGTCCAGACGAAAACTGCCGGTGACCCGCAACGTTTCCAGGCTTGGATCCCAGCGCAACACCCCGGGCCGGTAACGCTCCAGCTCGCGCAAAAAGTCGCCCAATGCCTGGTTCTGCGCGGTCAGCACACCGTCGCGCCAGCCCAGTTGCAGCGCATCGAACGTCCGCCAGCCGCCGAGCCCGCCGGCGTTCAACGGGGCTTGCTGGCCACCGTGCAGCGTCGCGGTGTGCCCGCTCCGGTCGTGCACCTGCACCGTCCCCGTGAGCACCGACACCAGGCAGCCGGAGGCCAGTTGCCGCACGCACACATCGGCCTGGCTGACCCGCAGCTCGCCGTAACGGGTGTGTACCGTCAGCGCCACCGTGCCCGGAACGCTCAGGGCCAGTTCACCGTCGACCAGGCGGATGCGCCGCTGCGCCAGGTCCACGTCCACCGCCGTGGCCGTGTTCAGTTGCAGGCTGGCACCGTCCGCCAACGGCAGGCGTTTGCGCTCGCCGGTGGCGGTGTGCAGGTCGGCGCGCCAGGTGTCGATGGGCAACTGGCGGCCGATCAACCAGGCTGCCGGCACCAACGCGGCCACCCCCAGCGCACGCTTGAGCACAGCGCGGCGTGCCGGTTGCGGGCGGTCGAGACTGGCCATCGCCAGGGCCTGGGGCACGTCGCTGAAACGCTGGCGCAGGGTTTGCGCACGTTGCCAGATCTGTTCGTGCTGGGGATGGCTGTCACGCCAGTGCTGCAACGCGGTGTGATCGCGCTCGGTGGCCGCGCCGGACTCCACCAAGGCCAACCACTGCGCGGCGGCGCGCGCGATGTCGCGGTTCACAGCTCCACCAGCAGGCAATGCTCGTAGGCCTGGGCCATGTAGCGCTTCACGGTGCGTTCGCAAACGTCCAGACGCTCGGCGATCTCCCGATAGCCCAGGCCTTCCAATTGGCTCCACAGAAACGCGCGGCGTACCAACACCGGCAAGCCATCGAGCAACTCATCCAGGGCTTGCAAGGTTTCCAGCACCAGCCAGCGCTGTTCGGGCGACGGCACACAGGCTTCGGGCAAGTTCGCCAGGGCATTCAGGTACGCCTGCTCGAGGCTGCGCCGCTGATGGAAATTCACCAGCAGACGCTTGCCGACCGTCACCAGGTACGCCCGGGGTTCCTGCATCTGCGCAAGCGGCTGAGCACTGGCCAGCACGCGCAAAAACGTGTCCTGGCTCAGGTCGGCCGCATCCCAGGCATTGCCCAGGCGCCGCCGCAGCCAGCTTTCCAGCCAGCCGCGGTGGTCGCGGTACAGGCTGGACAGCGTCAGTTCGGGGGCGTGCATCGGGACAACAGCATCATTCATGGCAACCACCTGCACGGCGCGATCGAGTCTCAAATGAGATTCATTCTATTTAATAACGCGCAGGGACACCATGATCTTTTCAACGTTGTGTTTAGAGGCTGGTCGCCTTGCAGGTAGCGCGCAGATAAACGCTTGCTCGTCCCCCCTCCCGATCAAATCCCGTGGCCCCGCTTGCGCAGCCACTGAAGGAAACCCTTCTTCACCGGCACCACCGGCGCGTCCTGGGTCAAGGCCTGGGCGGCGTGAAGGCGGAAATCCAACAGCGACTTCATCGCTTCGCTGATATCGTGGCGCGCATCCAGGCACGGCTTCAAGTATTCCTTCTCGATGCGGTACAGCACGCAGAAGGTCTTGGCGCAAAAGTCCGCCAGCGCCGCGTCGTCGGACAGAATGCCCGCCTCGCCGATCACCTCCCCCGGCCCCATGCGCCCCGCCTCGATTTTGCGACCGCCCTTGGTCAGCATCACCGACACCACCCCGGACTCGACGATAAACAGATGGTCGCTGACCTCCCCCGCCGGCAGGATCACCTCGCCGGCGCGATAGGTGTGCAGGGTCATGTGCTGGCTGAAGGTGTCTTTCTCTTCCTGGCGCAAGGTGGAGAAAATCGACGAACGCTCCAGCAACGCCCGCGCAGCGGACATGGCCGGCGGCGCGCCGCTCTCGGTGGCGGACAGCAAACGCACACCGGCCGCCTGCAAATGCCGGAACGCAAGATCATAAAGCTGGTTGCGCACCTCACGCTTAAGGGCCATGGCCGGCACAAACCCGCTGATTTCATACTCGACCCCTTCACTGGCGCAGGTCTTGAACGCCACGCTGGGCGCCGGCTTGGCCAGCAGCGGCCGGCAACCCTGCATCGCACGCTCCAGCGCTTCGATCACGGTTTGCGGGCGCGCATGGGGACTGACCTGCAGGCTGACCGTCAGGCCGAACATATCCGCCGGGCGCGAGAAGTTGATGATCTTGGCCTTGGCCGCCAGGGAGTTGGGAATCACCGCCAGGCTGCCCTGGGAGGTTTGCAGGCGCGTGGCGCGCCAGTCGATGTCCGTCACCCGGCCTTCGGTACCGTCAATGGAGATCCAGTCGTCGATTTGATAAGGCTTGGTGGTGTTGAGGACGATCCCGGAAAACACATCGCTCAGCGTGCTTTGCAAGGCCAGGCCGACGATGATTGCCACCGCGCCGGAGGTAGCAAGAACGCCCTTGACCGGCAGATCGAGCACATAGGCCATGGCGGCGATGATCGCAATCAGGAAAATCACCGCGCCCATCAAATCCTGTAGCAACCGCCCGGTATGCCCGACCCGCTGCATCATCACCGTGCCGAGCAATACCGTGAGCGTGCGCGCCGCGAACAGCCACCAGCCGATCTGCAACGCCGTGGCGGCCAGGTGCAAGGCCGTGTCGTTGGTATACGGCGCGATTTGCATGGGGTTCATGCCGTCGTTGAACAACACGGCACTGAACACCGCAAAGATCGCCAACCGCGCCGCGAGCTTCCAGTTGGCGAGGTTGGCAGAGATAAGACGCCACACGGCAATGTCGATAAAAATCAGCGCCACAGCGCACAGCATCGGGTGATCAGCGATAAATGAGGGCATCCAGACGACTCCAGGGCGAATGGCGGGAAGATCGCATGAAATGGGGGGTGGGGGGTATATCTCGGCGAAAAATGTAGGCGCCATGGGAGAGTGATTCAACTGCATCGCATAGGCAGAATGGTTTAACTAAGTGGTATCGGTTCAGATAACGTCCTTCAGACAATTCCCAGTAGGCTTCTAAATACTCTCCGAGGATATTGGACAACTTAAACAATACATTCGGCATTCGCGCACAATTAAAACACCACAAGAAATGGACTACATATTTTTGGGACGCACCAAGCTTGAAATAAATCCAGTTCAATACGAGTCTGAAAGCAGCAAGCACCACTCACCCTATCAATTAGGATACCTTCGTCCATGACAGTGGAAAAAGATATTATTATTGTCGGCGCAGGTCATATGGGGCATGCAATTGCTCTTGGATTAAAGCGATCAAATAAAAATATGTTGATAACCGCTATTGACCCCAATAGAACCTACGAGAAAGAAATGAAAAATGCAGGCATTTCAGTGATGGATACCCTGCCAAAATCTATTACATCGAATGTAATAATTCTAGCTATCCCACCGCAAGCTTTTGTACAGTTCGCACACAGCAACTCACAGTTTGAGCACTATACCGGCATGACGATTTCAGTCATGGCTGGAATAAATTTATCGAAACTAGTAACCCACCTAAAAACATCCCAAGTCTGCAGGGCAATTCCAAATCTTCCTTGTGCCACTAACGAAGGCATGAGCGTACTAATGTGCACTTCTCGGACCACGCAAAAAAAACAAACACTTAGTTAATGATTTATTTTTGAAACTGGGAACCGTACTCACCGTAAGAAAAGAAAATTTAATTGATGCTGCCACAGCATTGGTAGGCGGAGGTCCTGCTTATATTTCTTACTTTGCACAAGCTCTTATTGAATACGCCCTATTGGCTGGCTTCGATGAAGCCAATGCTTACTCCATGGTAATTCAAACACTGCGCGGAACTTCAGCACTTCTTGACGGACATCAAGAGTCTCCGGCGAGACTTTATGAAAAAGTCATGACTCCAAAAGGGACAACCGAACAAGCGATCAATTTTTTTGATAGCAAAAAAATGCAAGCCATCGTTATAGATGGACTCAAACACGCCAACGCACGCTCGAGAGCATTAGGACGGAGACCTTAGATATGCAGGGACTAATAGATCACGGTATAGCTGGCCGGCTTTTTTTATCGAGCAACCGGGAAAAACATCTTGATGATATCTATAAAATTTACTTTGGCCTAGGTCAAACTTTGACTCTCACCCACACACCTGAAGTCTTCAAAGTTAGTCTTGCAGGCATTCGGCTTGGCCATTACTTACTGCAATCAGCACGACCTAGAACTTTGAACAGTAGCTTCTTGGATATCGGCACAGGAAGTGGCGTCCACGCGCTACTGATGCGCAAGCTTGGCAGCTATGATATTACGGCGACCGACATCTGCAAAAAATCAATCACGCAAGCGAAGATCAACGAAGATATCAATTTCGAAAAAAGTTCTGTTTCCTTTCTCGTGAGTGACCTATTTAGCGATCTTCCTGAAAGACAATTCCAAACAATCGCTTTCAACCCACCTGGTTGGAGAACGCCCTCACAATCACTTATCAAGCATCTGGAAATGCCGACTCAGAATGGCCAACTGCCCATACGCGCCATGTTCTATGGTGACGAGGTGATGAGCCGTTTCCTTGAGGGCCTCCCCAGATATCTTGACCCCATGGGTGTCGCAATTGTTGGACTGAACTCTTTGGTGGGAATACGTGAGGTATTGGACAAATACAATCAAAAACACAACAACCAACCTCCATTAATCTACAGATTAATTGAGCGACATACACTCCCACTTATTCATTATTCAACACATTGGAAAGCACTAGAAAAAAAAACTTAAAAGCGGAGTTCAATAACTGGGAGAAGCAAGATCTAGCTGCATACTCCACAGACCAAAATGGCAACATTTATTGGTCATATGAAATCATTGAATTTTCTCATCGACCGATATATAAACCATGAACCCACAACACCTCCCCCGCCCAATTCACTCACTAGCTATAATCTTGTCTGGGGCGGCAAATTTTTTTCTAGGAATATCATCTCTTTACTGGAAAGAGCTTGGCGAAGTTTCATCTATGACATTGGTTGCCTATCGAATCACATTATCCGCTATTACCTTAACGCTTTTTGTTGTTTTTTTTCGCCAAGCAAAGAAAACAACAAAAGTCACTCTAAAATCAATTCACCTACATTGCATTGCGTCGTTACTCATTGCAATCAACTGGGGAGCCTTCATCTGGTCCTCCATAAACGGATACTTACTAGAGAGCGGGCTTGGTTACCTGCTGGCTCCTTTTGTTTCTATTGTGCTTGGTTCAATAGTTTATCATGAGCCTATTAGCTTACGAAGCGCCATATCTGCCATTGTGGCATTCGGCTCAGTTGTTGCACTCATCATATACACCAACGATTTAAACCATTTCACCTACCTTTCAATTGCTACAGCATGGGGACTTTACACCTACATTAAAAAATCAACCCTTTTAGATTCCGTAAACGGGCTCCTCATAGAGACCCTTTTCTTAACCGGTTGTTTGACAGTAGCCACTGTGGCATTCAACCTTCCAATCACATACCCCAATGAACTTCCAAACAAATTAATCTGGTTAGCGGGCGCGGTATCCATCGCACCTTTGCTGATGTTGTCTTACTCCACCGGAAAAATGCCACTTTCCCTGACAGGATTCTTACAACTCATATTACCCATTACCCTTATAACAATTTCAATATTTTCGAACACGCAACAAATATCAGACACCCCATTAACATTAACCCTCATAACAACCGGCATATTGATCTCCCTTATCACCTACGACATTTCAACCTCCCAGCGACAAAAAAAGGATATATAAGTGAATAATAGCTATGACGTCATTGTTATTGGCCTTGGAATTATGGGAGCTGCTGCTTTGTGGAGAGTGGCACCGAAATGCGCTAGGGTATTAGGAGTTGACGCATTCGGCCCCAGTCATTGCTATGGATCTTCCCAAGGGGCCTCGAGAATTTTTCGCCGCGCTTACTGGGAAGGCGAGAAGTACCTTCAGTTACTTAACCAAGCTGATTTATTGTGGAATGAACTAGAGGACGTGACTGAAAGACGTCTTCTGTATCGCACAGGAGGCGTTTTCATTGGAGCTAAATCCAGCCGTGTAGTGGCCGGAAGCATTAAAACCGCAAAACACGGAAAAATTGATCATGAGGTATGGATGGCTTCTGACGCCAGAAAACGCATGCCCGCATTCAATTTGCAGGATGAGATGCTCGCTGTATACGAGCCTGGTGCGTATGCAATTTCGGCCAGTGAAGCGAGATTGTGGATGTTGAATGAGGCCGTTCGATGCGGTGCCATCACTGAGTTTGGAAACCACGTGTTGAAGCTCGAAAACCATGGTACTGCTATCCGCGTGACAACTAAAAATGGACGTATTTATTTTGCAGGTTCGGTGATAGTCACAGTGGGGCCTTGGGTCACTAACAACCTCATGCCGGAGTTCAAAAGCTTCTTGGAGCCTCGTCAGGTTCCTATATATTGGTTCAAACCAAAAGTAGGTGCCGACAAGCTTTTTTCTCATGAACAATTTCCAGTTTTTCTTTACGAGCGCGAAGACAGCAGCCTTCTCTACGGCGTGCCCTCAATTGTCAGCAATGAACTCGGGGTAAAAATTGGCTTTCACAATAGGCAGCAAAATTCTATCTCTCCTAGTTGGAAGAGTGCCCCCGTGCAAGACATGTATAAAAACGAGATATCCTCAATTATTCAGTCCATACTCCCTAAACTTGACCCCATCCCTACGCAAGCAAAGAACTGTTTCTACACGATGACTCGTGACGAGTCTTTCTTAATAGGAATATCTAAAGAATTTAAATCAACTTATTTCGCATCTGCTTGCTCAGGGCACGGTTTTAAATTTGCGCCAGCTATTGGTGACGCCCTAGCCAATATGGCTATTGCTCAAAAGCCAAACTGTTCTCTATTGGCTTTTTCTGCCGATAGATTCAACTCGTCATTATAAAGAACTTGAAAACTGTCACCCGACTTATCCCCTGACGAGTTACATAGGATGACCAGCCATGAGCGACGGCATCCAGACGACTCCAGGGCGAATGACGGGAAGACTGCATGAAATCGAAACAATGGAAACAAATTGTAAGCGCTGGCTTGCCGGTGATGCAGACGCCGCGGTGTATCCGTCACACCGCGCTGATGCTCTCGCTGGCAAGCCAGCGCCTAAGGGGTTTTCGGTGAGTTGTCAGTCATGCATCCGCCCAAACTGCCCCGACTGGAAATCGGCAAACGCCTGATGAATCTCCTGCTCGGTGTTCATCACAAATGGCCCATGGCCCACGATCGGTTCATCGATAGGTTCGCCACTGAGCAACAGCACCTTGGCGTCGTCGCTGGATTCCAGGGTGAGTTGGCTACCATCACGCGCGAATAGCGCCAGTTGTCCTGGACGGGCGACTTCTTCGTCGTTGACCCGTACCGTACCGCGCAGGATCACCAGGGCGGTGTTGCGCCCAACGTGCAGGTCCAGGGTCACGGGCTTGCCGGCATTGAGGCGCAAGTCCCATACGTCAATGGGCGTGAAGGTACGGGCCGGCCCTTGGGTGCCGGCGAACGCCCCGGCGATCAGGCGCAGGTGCCCGGCGCCGTCGGCCAGCGGCAGTACGGGGATGTCGCCGTCGACGAGGGTCTGGTAACCCGCATCGGCCATTTTGTCCTTGGCCGGCAGGTTGACCCACAGTTGCACCATCTCCAACACCCCGCCGCTGCGGGCAAAGGCTTGAGAGTGGAATTCCTCGTGAAGAATGCCCTTGGCGGCGGTCATCCATTGCACATCGCCCGGGCCGATTGTGCCACCGGCGCCGGTGGAGTCACGGTGTTCGACTTCGCCGTCATAAACGATGGTCACGGTTTCAAAGCCGCGATGGGGATGCTGGCCGACGCCGCGACGTTGCTCGGTCGGGGTGAAATCGGCCGGCCCGGCGTGGTCCAGGAGCAGGAATGGGCTGATGTGTTTGCCCATCGAGTCGTAGGAAAACAGCGTACGCACCGGAAAACCATCGCCGACCCAATGGGCGCGAGGGCTGGTGTAGATACCGATCAGTTTTTTCATGGTGGTCCTCCAAAGTGCATACACCTTAAAACTCGCAGCAATTCGGCGCTAGACGGCTAAAACACATTTGATCGTCCCACTGATGGAACGATATACCCTCTCAGGGCCGTTCACCCGGCGGATGATCAAAGGCTGGATTTAATTATATTTCGACCATAATATTAGCAAAAGATTACGAGCGTAATTTTTACTCGATGGTTACCCCTGGAGCCCGTCATGCATCCTCTCCCCCTGCGCCTTCTCCCTCCCCTGGCCCTGTTGATCGTCCTCAGCGGCTGCAACAGCAAAGCCGACACCGCCGCCCAAACACCCCAGGCACGCCCGGTACTCGCCGCCAAGGTCGAAGCCGCCGGCACCCGGCAAAGCGCCTACACCGGTGTCGTGGCGGCGCGTACGGAAAGCGACCTGGGCTTCCGTGTCGGCGGCAAGGTCATCGAACGCAAGGTCGACCCCGGCCAGCACGTCTCCCGTGGCGACACCCTGCTGGTGCTGGACATCGGCGACTTCGAGCTGGCCCTGCGCTCGGCGAAAAACCGCGTCAGCGCCGCCCAGGCGCAATTGCGTCAGCGCCGCGACGATGCCGACCGCTACCAGCGCCTGGCCAGTACCGGCGCCGTTTCACGGCAGATTTTCGACCAGTCCGCCACCCAACTGCGGGTAGCCGAAGCCGAACTGGCCGCGGCGCAATCCGACGCCAGCCAGATCGAAAACCGCCGCACCTACTCGGTGCTCAAGGCCGATGGCGACGGCATCATCACCGACGTACGCGTGGATCGCGGCCAAGTGGTGGCCGAAGGGCAAATCGTCGCGCGCCTGGCCCATGACGGCGCCCGCGAAGCCCTCGTCAACCTGCCGGAAAACCAGCGCGACCAAGCCGCGCAAAAAGCCCTGGCCTTCACCTTCGGCGCCCCGGACCAGGCAGTAACCGCTACATTGCGCGAACTGTCCGCGAGTGCCGATCCCATCACCCGTACCTACCGCGCCCGCTATGTGCTGCATGGCGCCGTCGACCGCTTCGCCCTCGGCTCGACCGTCACCCTGCGCCTGCAAGGCAACGGCCAGGCCGAGCAAACCCGCGTGCCCATCGGCGCCCTGCACGACGCCGGACAAGGCGTCGGCGTGTGGCTGATCGGTGCGGACGACAAAGTCAGCTTCGCCCCGGTCAAGGTCGCCAGCCTCGGCCAGGAAGACGCGTTGCTCGACAGCGGCGTGAGCCCCGGCCAGACCATCGTCGCCCTCGGCGCACACCTGCTGCAAGGCGGTGAGGCGGTACGCCTGTCGCCCGCCCAAGTGCTGGCCCTCAACCGTCAACAGGACCACTGAGCATGCGCGGCCTCAACCTCTCCGCACTGGCGGTCAAGCACCGCGCGGTCACGCTGTTCCTGATCATCGCGATCCTCGCCGCCGGGGTTTTCTCGTTCGGCAAACTCGGTCGTGCCGAAGACCCCTCGTTTACGGTCAAGGTCATGACCATCACCGCCGCCTGGCCCGGCGCCACTGCCCAGGAAATGCAGGAGCAGGTGGCCGACCGCCTGGAAAAACGCCTGCAGGAACTGGACTACTACGACCGCGTCGAGACCATTGCCCAACCGGGTTTCGTGTCCATGCGCATGACCTTCAAGGAATCCACGCGCGCCGGCGAAATTCAGGAGCTGTTCTACCAGACCCGCAAAAAGCTCAGCGATGAAGCGGCGAAGCTGCCCAAAGGCGTAATCGGGCCCTTTTTCAACGACGAATATTCTGACGTGTACTTCGCGCTGTACGCCCTGGAAGCCGAGCACCTGCCCCATCGCCAGCAGGTGCAGATGGCCGAGGACTTGCGCCAGAGCCTGCTCGACCTGCCGGGCGTGAAGAAGGTCAACATCCTCGGCGAACAGGCTCAGCGGATCTTTGTCGAGTTCTCCTACGAGCGCCTGGCGACCCTGGGCATCAAGCCCGGTCAGATCTTCGCCGTCCTCGCCGCGCAAAACGCCGTGGCGCCTTCGGGCTTTGTGGAGACCGCCGGGGCCCGCGCCTATATCCGTATCGACGGCGCCTTCGACAGCCTGGCGTTGATTGAAAACGTGCCGCTGGAAGCCAACGGCCGTGTGCTGCGCATCGCCGATGTGGCCAGCGTCAGCCGCGGCTATGAAGACCCGCCCAGCTACCGCATCCGCCACCAGGGCGACCCGGCGCTGATGCTCGGGGTGATCATGGAGAAGCACTGGAACGGCCTGGAACTGGACAAAAGCCTCAAGGCCCAAGAGGCCAGAATCCAGGCCGACCTGCCCTTGGGCGTGAACTTCGCCAAAGTCTCCGACCAAGCGAAAAACATCAGCCTGGCGGTGAATGAATTCATGCTCAAATTCTTCGTCGCCCTGGCGGTGGTCATGCTGATCAGCCTGTTGGCCCTGGGCTTTCGCGTGGGGTTGGTGGTGGCCGCGGCGGTGCCGCTGACCTTGTCGATGGTGTTTGTGATCATGCTGCTCACCGGGCGCGAATTCGACCGCATCACCCTGGGCGCGTTGATCATTTCCCTGGGTCTGCTGGTGGATGACGCGATCATCGCCATCGAGATGATGGTGGTGAAACTCGAAGAAGGCTTCGACCGGATTCACGCCGCCACCTTCGCCTGGCACTCCACGGCCGCGCCGATGCTCACCGGTACCCTGGTGACGATCATCGGTTTTCTGCCGGTGGGGTTCGCCCGCTCCGGCGCCGGGGAATATGCCGGCAATATTTTCTGGATCGTCGGTTTTGCCCTGATCTCATCCTGGCTGGTGGCGGTGGTGTTCACGCCGTACCTGGGGGTAAAGCTGCTGCCGCCCATCAAACCGGTGCCCGGCGGCCACGACGCGATTTACGCCGGCCGCTATTACCAGGCACTGCGCCGCCTGGTGCAAGCCTGCGTGCGTCGACGCTGGCAGGTGACCGGGCTGGTGGTGGCTGCGTTTGTGCTGTGCGTGGTGGGCATGGGTGTGGTGAAGAAGCAGTTTTTCCCCAACTCCGACCGTTCCGAGCTGATCCTCGAGGTGTATATGCCGCCCGGCAGCGCCTTCAAAAGCACCGAAGCGGTGGCTGCGCAGTTGGAACAGGCGCTGTTGCAGGAGCCTCAGACCCAACTGGTCGACACCTATGTGGGCGGCGGTGCGCCACGCTTTTTCCTGTCGCTGAACCCCGAACTGCCGGACCCGGCGTTCGCCAAGCTGATCGTGCAGACCCCGGACTCCCATGCACGCGATGCGTTGAAGCGGCGCATGCGTGAGCGCGTTGCCGCCGGTGAGTTTCCGGCGGCGCGGGTGCGGGTGACGCAACTGCTGTTCGGCCCGCCCGTGCCGTTCCCGGTGGTGTTCCGGGTTTCCGGGCCGAATGTGGATGTGCTGCGCGGGCTGTCCGACGAGGTCCGCAAAGTCGTCGCCGCCAACACGCTGACCAAGGACGCCTTCCTCGATTGGGGCGAGCGCGCCAGCGGCTATCGCCTGGTGCTGGATCAGGATCGCCTGCGCCTGCTGGGTTTCACCCCGGACGAGGTCAAATCCCAGCTCAACGCCTTGCTCAGCGGCAACCCGATCACCGAAGTGCGCGAAGGCAACCGCACGGTTTCCGTGGTCGCCCGCGCCCAGGGCAACCAGCGCGAGAACCTCGGCAATCTCAGCAACATGACCCTGACCAACAGCGCTGGCGCGTCGGTGCCATTGGCCCAGGTCGGGCAATTCCAGGCGGTGATGGAAGAACCGATCCTCAAGCGCCGCAACCGCGCGACCACTGTGGAAGTGCGCGCCGACATCATCGACGGCGTGCAACCGCCCGACGTGGAAATGGCCGTGTACAAAGACCTGCAACCGCTGATCGCCAAGCTGCCCGCCGGCTACCGGATCGACATCGGTGGCCCGGTGGAAGAAAGCGCCAAGGCCAACGTCGCCCTGGCGGCGCTGTTCCCGATCATGATCCTGCTGACGCTCACGGTGATCATGTTCCAGGTGCGTTCGTTCGGCGTGATGTTCATGGTCTTCGCCACCGCGCCCCTGGGCTTGATCGGCGCGGTGCCGACATTGTTGCTGTTCAACCAGCCCTTCGGGTTTAACGCGATTCTGGGCTTGATCGGCATTGGCGGGATCTTGATGCGCAACACGCTGATCTTTACCGACCAGATTCGCCAAAATCAGGAACACGGCATGGCGACTCACGAAGCGATCATCGAAGCCACCGTGCGCCGTGCGCGGCCAGTGATCCTCACTGCACTGGCCGCGGCGCTGGCGTTCATTCCGCTGACGTTGTCGGTGTTCTGGTCGTCCCTGGCCTACGTGCTGATTGGCGGGGTGCTGGTGGGGACGCTGTTGACCCTGCTGTTTTTGCCGGCGCTGTGCAGCCTGGTGCTGGGGCGGGAGAAGACGAAGGTTGTCGAAACATCCCACGTAACTGCCGGATAAGCTCTACTCACCGCGTCTGAAAACCTCTGCAAAGTTCCTCGCCTGATTACCCAGCGCGAGGGACCGCCGATGCACTTCTCCACCCCTGCCCCGTTCAACGGGGCTGCCTCTTGATTCCGGTCATCGCCAGCTTCGTCCTGGCCCCCATGAATGCCCAGGCGCCGGACGTCGAAAGCGTCTTTCGTGATTTCAGGACGTGCCTGAATACCTTTGACCAATGGGCGTCGAGCTTCTGGAGCTTTTCGGCGCTGGAGGTTGAGCAGGTGTTCAAGGTCGGGGATGAGGTGGCGCTGGTCGCGCCGGCTTCCTCCACCACACCCAGCAACACCGTGGCCACGTGCAAGGCCCAGGGGTCGTTGACCCTGGTGCATCTGTTTGAAAGCGCGCAGTTTGTGCCCATCGGCAATACGCCGGTGATGCTGCAAGCCATTGCCGCGGATGGCAGCCCGATGGGCGCGCCGATCCATCACACGATAGGCCCCAGCGGCATACTTGAAGTCAAGGACTGCACCCGCGATCAGCGCTACCAGATCACCTTTTATCCCAACGTTTGCGAAGCTCACGTCAAGGCGCTGTATGCGTCCTATCAGGCGCTGATTGCGCAGCTGGAAAATCACCTGCGTGATGAGTGGACGCAGACGTTCAGCGCGCAATGGAGCGACTTCGCCAACGCCGCGCCGTTCGAGCGCAGCGCCTTGCAGAGCGTGGCGTTTTCCAGTGGGATTGCCAAGGCGCTCTACAACCTCTGGGACAACGTCACCCAGCTATACGACCTGTTGGCGGACCTCAAGGCCAACAGCGAAAAGCTGCTGCAGTACCTCTCCCAGGCCGAACTCGATGAGCTGCTCAAGCTCAGCAAAGACGCAATTGCCCACGGCCTGCTGATACTCAGCGACGAGCCGCTGCTGTTTATCTATTTAGCCGCCATGGTCGGCTGGATACGGCTGCTGCCACCGCCGCAGATGTACGAACTGCTGGGCGAGATCACCGGCGAGGTGTTGATCAATCTGTTCCTGGTCTGGGCCACGCGGGGCATGGGCGTGAAGATTCGCCTGGGCGCGCAGGTGTTGAGTCATGTCAAGTCAGGCCGTGCGCGCCAATGGCTGGAACGGCTGGCCGATCAGGTCGTCGGGCCCAAGCTGGAGGCGCATGCCGAGGCGGCCAGGCCATTGCTGTTGGGCAGCGCGGCGACACCGATCAGGAGCGTGCCGGTTGCGCCGTTGAAAGCGGGCGATCAGTTGGTTTCCAACCCGGTGCCGGCGGTGCGGGATAAACGCCAGCACACGGCGCTGGTCAGGCAGGAGCCCGTGGATGACGTGCCGACCTCGGCGAAAAATCCGAATGGCGATGCGGTGGCGGCGTCGGACAAAACCGTCACCCACGGTTGCCCGGTGTCGATGGTCACCGGCGAGGAACTGCTGACCCTGACCGATGGGGTGTTGGACGGGATCCTGCCATTCGAGTGGACGCGTGTGTACCGCACCAGTGCGGTGGACGTGGATTGCGGCTTGGGCTTTGGCTGGAGTCACGCGCTGGCGCAGCGGCTGTCGGTGTCGGGCGATTCGGTGGTGTGGACGGACCATGAGAATCGGACTACGACGTTTCCGCTGCCTTCCGACTCTCGACCGGCGATCACCAATAGCCTGGCCGAAGCGGCGATCTATCTGGGCGCTTCACCGGATGAGCTGGTGCTGGCGCAGGCCTCACAGTTCTACCACTTTCGCGACGGGGCGCTGACGGCGATCAGCGACGCGTATGACAACCGACTGCGGATTTTCCGGGATGCCCTGGGGCGCATCGAACGACTGGATAACGGCGTGGGGCGCTCGCTGTGTCTGCGCTACGCGGCGGGCCGTATCGTGGCCGTGGACTACCAGATTCAGCGTGCCAAGGGGCCTGAACCGTTCGAGTGGGTGACCGAACAAAACGTCGTTTCCTACGCCTATGACGAGGCGGGACGACTCACCTCGGCGACCAATGCCGTCGGTGGACGCGAGGTTTATCGGTACGACGAGCAGCACGTGATTCTCGAACGCCAACTGGCCGGTGGGGCGAGTTTCTTTTGGGCGTGGGAAGGCGCTGGCAAGGCGGCCAGATGTGTCCGGCATTGGGCCAGTTTTACCCAGATGGACACGCGTTATGCCTGGGGTGATGACGGCCGCGTCACCGTGCACAACGCCGATGGCAGCCAGGAAGTGTATATCCACGATCAACGTGCGCGGCTAGTGCAGCGCGTCGACCCGGATGGCGCCACGCACTTCAATTCCTACGACGACAAAGGCCGGCTGACGGTTGAGCAGGATCCGCTCGGCGCGGTGACGGCCTATCAATACGACGACGCCGGACGCTTGGTGGCGCTGTTTCCGGGGGACGATGAGCCGACGACCTACGAGCATGACCACGGATTCGTACGGGTTGTGCGGCGCGGCGCGGCGGTCTGGAAGTACGAGCGCAATGACCAGGGCGACGTCACGCGTAAGACCGATCCCGCTGGTCACGTGACCGACTACAGCTACAACAAATACGGGCAACTGGTTGGGGTGTGGTACCCGGATCATAGCTGTCATCGGCTGGTGTGGAATGAGCGTGGGCAGTTGCTTGAGGAGCAACTGCCCAATGGCGGGATCAAGCGTTATCGCTATGACGACCTGGGCCGGCAGATTGCGCGGGAGGACGAGCATGGTGCGCTGACCCAATACCAATGGGACGCTGCCGGGCGCCTGCTGAAACTCACTCAGCCTAGCGGCGCGTTCAGGGAATACAGCTACAACCCCTACGGAAAAATCACCGCCGAGCGCGATGAACGCGGCCACGTCACCCGCTACGAATACGCCGACGGCCTGCACCTGATCAGCCGCCGCATCAATGCCGATGGCACCCAGGTCAAATACCGCTATGACAACGTTAGGTTATTGCTGACCGAGGTCGAAAACGAGGTCGGCGAGTCCTACACGCTCGACTACCACCCCAATGGCCTGATCCGGCAGGAAACCGGCTTTGACGGCCAGCGCACCGCTTACGCCTATGACCTCAACGGCAACCTGCAGGAAAAGACCGAACACGGCGACGACGGCAGTCAGCTAATTACCTGCTACAAGCGCGATCACGCCGGCCGCCTCGTAAGAAAAACCCTGCCCGATGGCAGCACTGTCGACTATGCCTACGACCGCCAAGGCAACCTCCTCAGCGTCAACGACGGCCACTGGGCGCTGGCCTACGAATACGACCACCAAAACCGCCTCACCGCCGAACACCAAGGCTGGGGCACCTTGCGCTATGGCTACGACGCCTGCGGCCAACTTCAACACCTGCGCCTGCCGGACAACAACCGCGTGGTGTTCAACCACGGCAAAGGCGGCCACCTCGCCACCGTCGAGTTGAACGGCGCTCTGCTGACCTCTCATCTATTCAAAGCCGGCCAGGAGCATCAACGCCAGCAAGGCCAACTGCTCAGCCACTACCACTACGACGACCAGCAACGCCTGCATGCCCACACCGTCACCCAACAGGCGCAGCACCGCTACCAACGCCAGTACGACTACGACCCATCCGGCAACCTCACCCGCCTGCTCGACACCCGCAAGGGCGAACACCGCTACCACTACGACCCACTCAACCGCCTGACCCGCGCCGACCACTCCCAAGACGTCCAGGAACGCTTCGCCCACGACCCGGCCGGCAACCTGCTGATGCAAAACCGCCCAGGTCCCGACATCGTGGCCGGCAACCGCCTGACGATCCAGGGCGATCGCTCCTACGACTACGACGCCTTCGGCAATCTGATTCGCGAACGGCGAGGACGTGGGCACGCGTTAGTCACCGAGTACCGCTACGACTGCCAACACCGCCTGATCGGCATTACCCAGCCCAACGGCCAAACCGCCAGTTATCGCTACGACCCGTTCGGGCGGCGCATCAGCAAGACCGTTGATGACGTAACGACCGAGTTTTTCTGGCAAGGCGACAAACTCATCGCCGAACACCACGCCGGGCGCCATCGTAGCTACCTCTACGAACCCGACAGCTTCCGCCCGCTGGCCCTGCTGGAAGGCTTTGGTCCAGACGAAACAACGCCCTACCACTACCAACTCGACCACCTCGGCACCCCACAGGAACTCACCGCCGCCGATGGCGAAATCGTCTGGTCCGCCCACTACCGCGCCTACGGCGAAATCGCCCGCCTCGACAGCGGAAAAATCGACAATCCCCTGCGCTTCCAGGGGCAATACTTCGATCAAGAAAGCGGGCTGCACTACAACCGTCATCGCTACTACAATCCGGATATCGGTCGCTACCTGACGCCGGATCCGGTGAAGTTGGCGGGTGGGATCAATAGGTACCAGTACGCGCCCAATCCTACGGGGTGGGTGGATCCGCTGGGGTTGAGTTCGTGTCCGGGGGCGGATGGTTGCAAGCCAACCCTTAACGCTGAAAGTCCAACAAATCAATCAAAAACTAACGATGGCGAGCCAACGCTTCCAGCTCCCGCTTCTCGCCAAGAAAACACCGTAAGGGTACGACACTACACAAGCAGAACCGGCTCGAAAGGAATTGAAAAAGAGGGAATGATATTGGCTCAAGACAACAATAGAGTTTATCTCGAACCTGCAAAAAGCAAAGTACTAAGCCCTATAGGCGCACAGGATAAATATCAAATCGACAAAAGCAAAGGCCGAGATTACATTGAGACGGACGTACCTGAATCACGATTGGAATGGATAAAAAACCCTAGATACAACACTGTGGAGCTAACCGTAAAAGGAAACCTGAAACTAGACAACCCTGAGTTTACGAGAAGAAAATAATGCTAAAGCAAAATGAAAAAATAGTACTTACAGGGATAGAAGCACTGGATGCCCTTAAGGAGATCGAATTCATATTGATATCCCTACGCAAAATGGGCAACTTTTACGCCGAAAAGCCTAGTGCGCCAGAAGAATATCAAAGGGCAACCACTGATTTTATCGACAACTACGCTATCACAAAGCGCCTAGCAAAGGTTCGCACCATAATATCCCGCCATTTTGACGACAGTCTCGGTAAAGACGACATGGACGACATAGAAAGGCACTTCTCTGACTTGAAATTTTGGGAACCCAACAAACCCTTAAAAAAAGCAAACAACGCGACAAAAAAACTGGCTGTCTCAAGGGGCAAAATCGAACAAGTAACTTGCAAGCGCAACGAGCTACTCGTTATCTTCACAAATGAACTAGATG
Source organism: Pseudomonas sp. MPB23 (assembly GCF_046605395.1). NCBI lineage: Bacteria > Pseudomonadati > Pseudomonadota > Gammaproteobacteria > Pseudomonadales > Pseudomonadaceae > Pseudomonas > Pseudomonas sp. MPB23. The sequence goes on from NZ_CP176771.1 coordinate 4,512,602, forward strand.
AATCATTACTGATCACTTTCCACAACGCTATTGCCTTCAATGGAGTCAGCACAATTGGTGCTGAAACCTGCGGATTAAGCGAGGAAACAGACTCCAATTTTTCGCAAGATAAAAAACACATTCCGTCCGTGCAAAATAAAAAAACCTACTATTTTAGGGCAAGCAATAACAAGGACATCATATTCACAATAATTGCAGACAGCTACAAAACTGAAAGCATATGATTAAAAATCAACAATCCAATACTAGCCCCCTATTAAGCTCTGAAATCAACTCTGGAAGACTTAATCACCAAGCTTTTATCACAAATAAAAAACAACAGTTTTACCTGAGCGCTCATTCGGATCAACCATATTCTTGGTCTATGGTTCTCCAAAAAATCCGCAACGAGGGCCCGTCACCAACGAAGTCACCTGCGAGCTGCAAGGAATTACCGATCAACACAATGTCACAAAGTGCGCGATCAGGCCCTTTGCTATCGGGCGCACGAACTGGCTGTTCAGTGACACGCCCAACGGCGCGACGGACAGCGCTCAATTTTACAGTTAAGTCTTTTCCAGCGACGCAAAAAGAAGTATTCGTTACGGTGTTCATAAAATTAACAGCAAGCCAAGCAAGCACCATTATCATGAAGAAATATAAACTATCGAAATAGAAACCAACACCATGAATACTGACAATACTGTTATACGTGCCCCACTACCGAAGAAGTGAAATGAAGATACAAGTAACCGACGTCCATTCCGACCAAGGCTTTTTACAAGTGAAATTTAACTCACCTTTAGGAAATGGTACGGCTTTATGGAGCGGTAGCATGCAGAAAATCTGCTGAGACATTGGACGTGGGGTTGGAGCTGGATGACATTTTTTCTTGGAAAAAATATCTTGCCCTCACCTAGTGCAACACCAGAAATCATCGCTATTAATGGGGCTCATAAAATTATCGGCGAGCTAGTCCAAGATACCGACGAAAATTATGCAGCACAGAGAATTGACGACTCAATAATTCTTATTGAGCTCAACGAACCAATAACTCACGAATCCAACTTCGTGAAATTAATAGCAACTAAAATACTTCTTTACCCAACAAATACCTGAGGCATGACCTTGCCTAAAAAAGCTCCGAATTTATCGCTAAACATCCCGTGCGCAATGTTTTGCCTGGTTTGTCAGCCCACTTCCCTGTGTTACATACCGACAATTTCTACGTTTAGAGCCCAAGAAGAGGCGGAAGCTCTCGTATCTAAAAGCGTAGCTGCCCGCCATTGAAAAATATCCATTTTTTAAAAGGGTCAAAGGACGAACACATTATTAGAGAACCCCAATCAGCCTCCAGGATTGAGTGTTATAAGAGGCACTACAGAGTCAATTCCCATCTACAAATTCGTGCTAGTTTTAATGCGAAGACCTAAGATGCCAGATGGCTATCTATTACTGACAGGATACCCAATAGAAAAATGAGTAAACCACTAACTGAACTTCAGCAGTTTTTTGGCGCCTACTTCAACCAAGATTGGGTAGAAGATCATGCTTCGGCTGACGAAGTCATTGATACATTTCTTCTAGATTCGTCCAGGGATGTGATTTTCACAGTCAGAAAAGAAATCCTGGAACTAATTGACACCTACACAAACGAGTCAGCACTTCAAGAGAATTTATTGCATGAACAGTATTGCTATTACTATTACCCAAATCAATGGACTTCAGGACTGCTATGGCTGAACCATATAGCGAGTAGATTCGACGACTATTTACTCAAAAATTAAATCAGCCAGCGTATTCAAATAGCACAGGTCGTGAGACGTGCAAAAATCGGATCAGCGCGAGCTAGTTTGTTCGCGCCGTACCGGGAAGCGATACGGGCTTGGGGCAACGCGCTTTTCAGCTAAATCAGCATCGTCCGTTTTGGGGCTGCTATGCAGTCCAACACAGGGCAAGCCTGCTCGACACAACAAGCAAGTCCAAGAATAATAATACCCACAAGGCTAACCGGTCAGCCACCACCACTTTTCGTCCATTCACGGCCTTTTCTGCTGAGAAAAACAATGTTGAAAAATCCATTTTTAAATCAATCGTTTGACCCCAATCTAAAATGGTTTATTGGTGTATTCAATATTTACGACAGAGAGGAAGAACTTGGCGCAGAGCTTGAAAAATACAACCCAAATAACAGAATGGACAGAGAGGAACTCATAAAAAATTACGCACTGGACTTGAGTTACCTTTCATATCGACACAAGCACGCTTTAATCAAGTCATTAGAATGTAGCCTGAACGACAAAAATTATAATTTTCAGAAATTATTTGAAATAAATGACGACGAGTCAGCCTCATGGCCAAGAGCAGAATGGTATGAACTTGAAAATCCGAGAGAGTTCTTACATGAAATTTATCTGCTCGCTCAGTTTTTTTGGAAAGACGACCTTCAAAAAGCCGCCCTCGAAGACCCATCAACTTGGTAAGCACACCGCCGCCGTCCCTGAAAGCACAACCCCCTGTGGCGAGCAGGCTTGTCACAATGCCCAGCAGTAACACAGCCTCCAAGCACCACGCTGTCTCGGATATGACCGGGGTACCGAGCCTTTCTGACGAGATGACAAACCGATCGCCGAATGCCATGGCGGGCGCGCACGTTCTGAGAAAAAAGGAGCGCAAACAACACTTGAGCCTCAACTTTAAAGTGTTAAAACAGCGAAGAATTCAACAACTAGAGCGGTAAAACCACATGCATAAAGACCACAAAAAAAATAGAGTTTAAATACCGACCACTGCAATTGACTGCCAGAACCAGGACGACCAGCTTGATTCAACAGATCGAACGCGGTTAATTTTCAGGAGAAACAATCACCCCGCATCAATGGCGCCAATGAAAATGGGGAAAACTATCGGCGAGGAGGTATTTCAGAGTTCAAAACTATAGCCCCAACGTAACGCACGCACAATACTGAAAAAAATCAAAAACCTAAAACCGCTTACACCGAGGTATGAATATGAAAAGAACGCCGAGCATGTCAGCAATTCGTGGATTACTCTTCACTTACGACATTGAAAACACAGACGACCTTGAAAGGGAAACCTTTATCGCGTCAAAAAATGTGAATTATGATTTCTGGCGAGCATTGAGCCAAGTGCCTGCATTTCTAATGCTCCCAGCCGAGCCGTTGATGACAACAAAAACGATATCTTGCGTTTAGAACTATAAGGGGCTGAACGCGGCTACAGACCAAACAAGAAATCCCCAAATAACCCCCATACCTAATCCACTTATGAATGGTGCAGAAATGAAATTTCGCGAAGACGGCACGCCTTTCACTCTATTTCCCATCAAGGAATGAAAAATGCTATTCCACCCAACTTCCCAGCACATACCCTTCGACGCCAGCTTATATTATTTCGTAGGGATTTTTGACATTTACGACAGAGAGGAGACCAAGGGAGAGGAGCTCGCTCGTTATAATCCTAACGACAATGCAGACAGAGAAAACCTCATACTTAAATATTGTCTTGATCCATACAACAAGCTTTCATATCGCCATAAATACAAATTAGTTGAAAGCTTATCCCTTGCTTTAAATACAGAAAATTTTAATTTCCACTCCTACTTTGAGGACGATCCAGAAGCATATTCAACCATGGCCTGGGACGAAACAGAGATTAATGATCCCCGAGGCTTCTTCGCCGACATCTATCGACTAGCCAACGATATCTGGAAAGAAGACCTCCAAAAAGCCAGCCTAGAAGACCCATCAACTTGGTAAGCACACTACCGCCGCCCCTGAAAGCACAACCACCTGCTCACTACAAGAAGCCTGCCCACCAAAACTAACCGGCGCACCCTACCCCACTAAACCGATCGCAACCAACTCCCCTGCACCGAGCTAACGCGGTTGCGCCCGCTGCTCTTGGCTTCATACAGCGCGAGGTCGGCGTCATTCAGCCAACGGGTGGCGTCGGCATGGGTCGGTTGATACGGTGCCAGGCCGATGCTCAAGCTGGCGTGCAGCGTCGGGTCCTGGGCGTAGGCCAGTGCATTGAAGCGGTCACGCAAGGCGTCCATGACTTCGGTCGCGCGGTTGAGGGGCATGCCCGGTAGGATCACGCAGAATTCATCGCCGCCATAACGCCCGGCCAGGTCGGTGGCGCGCAGGTTCTGGCGCAGCACTTTGCCGAGTTGGCGCAACACGATGTCGCCGGTGACGTGGCCGTAGGTATCGTTGATGGTCTTGAAGTGGTCGATGTCGATCAACGCAATCGCCGCGCCCGTTTGTTCGCGACGGCAGCGTTGAAACTCAATCTCCAAGTGGTCTTTCCAGGCGCCGTGGTTAAGCAGCCCGGACAGGCTGTCGGTGCGGCTCAGGGCCAGCAATTCGCGCTTGCGCCGGGCCAGTGTCACGGCCTGGCGATAGCAGATCCAGCCAAGCGCCAGTGGGTACAGCATCAGGATCGGCAGACAGCCGTAGAGCTGGGCCTGGGTGGTGACGGCGATGAAGGCCGGGGTGAAAACCAGCATCGCCACGCCGACGCCCAGCGCCTGCGCCACCCACCCTGCGAACATGAACCGGGGTCCGCCGATGGCCACGTTGTTCATGGTCATCATCGACAGTGTGGTCACGCTGGGCAGTGGATTGAAATGCATGGCGCCGACCCAGAAGCCCCCACAGAAGGAATCGAACAGCAGGTTGCGACGTTCACTGTGCAAGGTCTGGGCACTGCGCAATGACAGCTGAAACGCCAGGTGCGGCCAGATAAAGGCATTGGTCAACATCAATGCCCACACCCACCAGGCCGGATTCAGGGGGTACATGCCAACCACCACGCACACTAAACCGAGCGTCAGCCCCAGGGTACGGGATTTATACAGCCGTGAAGCGAGCGGAAGTCCGTTTCCTTCTTCAGCTGACATGATGGGGGGAAATCCTGAGGGAATGCCTGGAGTCTATCAGGGCACCGGCAGATCGCCACTACCGCTGATAAGCTCAATGCGAGCCCCATCGTTCGATAAACGTTATCGGCGGTGCGCCAATGAACGCACGCAGCGGTCCCCCAGGCTCTGCACACCTTGCACCAGCAGTACCAACACGATGACCGTGACCACCATGATCTGGTTATTGAAGCGCTGGTAGCCATAACGGATCGCCAGGTCGCCCAACCCGCCGCCGCCGATCACCCCGGCCATCGACGAGAAGCCGATCAACATCACCAGAGTCAACGTCACGCCGGCCACCAGGGCCGGTAACGCCTCCGGCAGCAGCACCTTGAGAATCACATGGCGGATATCGCCGCCCATCGCCACGATCGCTTCGATACGGCCCTTGTCCACTTCATCCAGGGCGGTTTCCACAATGCGCGCAAAGAACGGAAACGCGCCGATGGTGATCGGCACCACCGCAGCCGTACTGCCCAAGGCGGTACCGACGATCAAGCGCGTCAGTGGGATCAACGCAATCAACATCACCACGAACGGTAACGACCGCCCCAGGTTGATCACGCCGCCCAACGCACGGTTGAGCCGAGGCAACGGGAACAGCCCGCCGCGCCGGCTGATAAACAGCAGCACGCCCAACGGCAAGCCGATCAACAGCGTGAACAGCCCGGCCAGCAGCACCATGTACAGGGTTTCGCCGGTGGCGTTGAGCAGCAATTGCAGGATGTCATGCCAATCGGTTTTCATACTGCCCTCACCGCAGGCCGGCTGGGTGCCAACGAACGCCCCAGGCGCGACGACGGATCGGCCTGCAACTGCACCAGGCTGCCACTTTCCACCACGCGCCCTTCGGCGAGGGACACGGCGCTGTCGCAGATAGCCTTGACCACGTCCAGCTCATGGGTGATGAGTACGATGGTCACGCCCAGTTGCCGGTTGATATCGCGCAACAGTGCCAGGATCGAGGCGGTGGTTTCCGGGTCGAGGGCACTGGTGGCTTCATCCGACAATAAATACGCCGGCCGCGCGGCCAATGCGCGGGCGATGCCGACGCGTTGTTTCTGCCCGCCGGACAATTGCGAAGGAAACGCCAGGGCCTTGTCGCTCAACCCCACCAACGCCAGCAACTCGGCCACCCGCGCCGCGCGTTCGGCCTTGGGCACATTGGCGATTTCCAGCGGTACGGCGACGTTGTCCGCCACATTGCGCGAGTGCAGCAAGTTGAACCCCTGGAAAATCATGCCGATACGCTGGCGTTGCCGGCGCAAGTGTTTGTCGCTCAGTTGGGTCAGGTCCTGGCCGTCCAGCAGGATGCGCCCGGCGGTCGGGCGTTCCAGCAGATTCAGGCAACGCAGCAAGGTGCTTTTGCCCGCGCCGCTGCGCCCGACAATGCCAAAAATCGAGCCGTCGGCGATCTGCAACGACACGTTGTCCAGCGCCGGTGGCTGGCCGTCGGCGTAGGTTTTGCTGACCCCCTCGACCACGATCATTCGGTCGCCACCGGAATGACCGAACCGGCGTACGTCTCGGTGATGAACTTGGCCACCGCCGGCGAGCGCAGGTCGTTGGCCAGTTGCTTGACGCGCGGGTCGTCCAGCAATTTAGGCGTGGTCACCAGGATGTTCGCGTACGGGTTGCCTTCGGCCTTTTCCAGCCCAAGCGCATCCCTGGCCGGTTGCAGTCCGGCTTCCAGCGCGAAGTTGCCGTTGATCACGGCCAGGTCCACGTCATCCAGCGCCCGGGGAATCTGCGGGGATTCGATCTCGAGGATCTTCAAGTGCTTGGGGTTTCCGGCGATGTCCTTGGGCGTGGCCTGGTCCTTGGACGCATCGTTGAACCCCGGTTTGAGGGTAATCAGGCCGTTGGCCTGCAGCAGGTAGAGCGCGCGACTGAGGTTGGTGACGTTGTTCGGTACGGCCACGGTGCCGTTGTCGGGCACCTGGGCCAGGCTGGCGTGGCGATGGGAATAGATGCCCAACGGCTCGATGTGCACGGTGGCGGCGACCGCGAATTTCTGGCCGAGCGCCTGTTCCTGGGAGTTGAGGTACGGCAGGTGCTGGAAGTAATTGGCATCGACATCGCCATGGGCGAGCAACTCATTGGAGTTCACGCCGCTGGGGATCTCGATGATGTTCAGGTTCAGGCCAGGGTCGAGCTTTTGCACGTATTCGAGGATCTGTGCGTGGGGAATCGGGTCGGCGGCCACGCGCAAGGCATCGGCGGCCGACACACTCAAAGAGGCCAGCAACGCCGCCAGGGTAAGTGCGGTCTTCAACATAATGATCTCCTGATCAGGCGGACAAGGCGTGGGGAAGTGCGGCGTCGGCGTAGAAACGCTGGGCGACATCGGGGTGCGAGCGCAGGCGACCCTTGAGGTAGTTCCAGCCCACATCCCGCAGCAACGGGTTGCGCGGGTCGCTGGTGGGGCCGTGGGCGTCGCGCAGCAGTTCCGGCGCCAGTTGGTACACCGGCACCACCGCATCCAATTGCGCGCCGAGGAAAAACGCCAGGGACAAACGCTCACTGCCCGCCGGCGGAGACACCACCCGGTGCACGGTGGCGCGCAGGTAGCCGTTGCTGGCCAGTTCCAGCAGTTCGCCGATATTTACCACCAGGGTGTCGGGGCGCGGCGAAGCATCGATCCAGCGCCCCTCTTCCACTTCCACCTGCAAACCCGCTTGCTCGTCCTGCAGCAGGAAGCTGAGGAAACCGGAGTCCTTGTGCGCGCCGACGCCCTGGCGGCTTTGTCGGGCATGACGACCGGGGTAGCGGATCAGCTTGATGTGTTCGTTGGGCTTGTCGCCGTACAGCGCGTCAAAGGCATTCTCCGGCAGGGACAAGGCCTGGGCGAAGGCACGCAACAGGCGCAGGGCCATTTGCGTCATCGCCTGCTGCCAGCCGAGCACCAGCGGTTTGAGCTGGGGCAAGGCCGTCGGCCATTGGTTGGGGCCTTGCAGGCGGGCCCAGGCCGCCGGGTATCGAGCCACGTCAAGGGGCTCGCGTTCGGCGCCGACGTCGAACTGTTCGCGCAGGTCTGGCTGGCCCCGGGTGATCTCCGACGCCGCGCGGTTATAACCGCGGAAATGGGGGGAATTGAGCATGCCCACCGCCAGTTTGTCGGCCTCGGGCAAGGCAAAGAATGCCCGCGCCTGCTGTTGTACTTCAGCCAGCAATGCAGGGTCGATGCCGTGACCGGTCAAGTAGAAAAAACCGACATGCCGCGCCGCCAGACGCAGTTCGTCGAGAAACTGCTGGCGCTGCTGCGGGCTACCGTCGAGTTGCGAGAGGTCCAGTAATGGCAAGGTGGTGATGGACTGCAGGTGAGACATCGGTGGCTCGCTCCTTGAACAGAATCCTAGAGAAGCATCCAAGCTAAACGATCTTAAAAACCACCAATAAATACCTTTTTAGAATTAGCTTAGGCACTCGGATTACTTGTCCCAAGAGGGGGTCGGGTCTGGCGCGGCTGCGACATTCGATCCATTGCTGTCCGTTGACCAGTCTTGTTACACACCATATAGTGTGCCCACAAACAGAGCAGACCACTACATAGTGTGCAGCATCGGTATTTACCGACCACACTACGCGCAGTATTTCAATGCCTATTAGCCTGCAAATCGCATATTTTTGGACGGGTTCACACGCCGTCAGAACAGATCAGGAAGGAGTATTTCAATGCTGAGTTGGGATGAAGTCGACAACGAAGACACCGGTGCAGCGGTGATCAAAGGCGCCAACGCCGGCCACGCCACCGAAGCCAACATGGACCGCCTCGACGGTGCCGGCGCCGCCGCTGCCATCGAAGCCCGCGCCGTCACCGCCAACGACTCCGCCGCGATCATCCGCGCCAAGGCCGCCCTGGACAAACTCGACATCGCTGAAGGCCTCGCCGAACTCGAAGGCGCCTCCGCCCGCGTCGCCGTCGACGAAAAACGCATGATCAACTGCCGCGCCGACCTCAACCAGCTCGTACCCTTCAAGTACGACTGGGCCTGGCAGAAATACCTCGACGGCTGCGCCAACCACTGGATGCCGCAAGAGGTCAACATGACCGCCGACATCGCCCTGTGGAAAAACCCCGAAGGCCTGACCGACGACGAACGCCGCATCGTCATGCGCAACCTCGGCTTCTTCTCCACCGCCGACTCGCTGGTCGCCAACAACCTGGTGCTGGCCGTGTACCGCCTGATCACCAACCCGGAATGCCGCCAGTACATCCTGCGCCAAGCTTTCGAAGAAGCGATCCACACCCACGCCTACCAGTACTGCATCGAATCGTTGGCCATGGATGAAGGCGAGATCTTCAACACGTACCACGAGATCCCATCGGTCGCGAAAAAAGCCGCCTGGGGCCTGAAATACACCCGTTCGATCTCCGATCCGAAGTTCGAAACCGGCACCGTCGACACCGACAAAGAACTGCTGCGCAACCTGGTCGCCTACTACTGCGTCCTCGAAGGCATCTTCTTCTACTGCGGCTTCACCCAGATCCTCTCCATGGGCCGCCGCAACAAAATGACCGGCGTGGCCGAACAGTTCCAGTACATCCTGCGCGACGAGTCGATGCACCTGAACTTCGGTATCGACGTGATCAACCAGATCAAAATCGAAAACCCACACCTGTGGGACACCGAGATGAAAGAAGAAGCGACCCAGATGATTCTGCAGGGCACGCAACTGGAGATCGAATACGCACGCGACACCATGCCACGCGGCGTGCTGGGCATGAACGCGGCGATGATGGAAGACTACCTCAAGTTCATCGCCAACCGTCGTCTGTCGCAGATTGGTCTGAAGGAAGAGTATCCAGGCACGACGAATCCGTTCCCGTGGATGAGCGAGATCATGGACTTGAAGAAAGAGAAAAACTTCTTCGAGACCCGTGTGATCGAGTACCAGACCGGCGGCGCGTTGAGCTGGGATTGATTGAAAAAACGGCCCCTTCGGGGGTCGTGTCGTTTCACCTGTCGATGTTTTTTTATGCCTAATCAAACCATTAAGACCCCCTGCGTCGGCTTGTGCTCCACCGTTTACGGTGACCTGGTCTGCCGCGGGTGCAAGCGCTATCACCATGAAGTCATCCAGTGGAATGGCTACAACGCCGAGGAAAAGCACGCGGTGTGGTTGCGCCTCGAGCAGTTGCTGGTGCAGGTGATGGCCTCCAAGCTGGACGTGTTCGACCCACAACGCCTGCGCCAGCAACTGGAAAGCCGCAAGATTCGCTTTATGCCGCACCAATCGCCGTATTGCTGGGCCTACCAGTTGATCGCCCGCGGTGCGCGGGTGATTACCAAGCTGGATGCGTATGGCCTGGTATTGTTGCCGGAGTTTCGCGAGCACAGCCTGGCGGATTTGCGCGATGGGATTGACCGCGAGTTTTTCCTGCTGTCCGAGGCGCATTACCAGCGGTATATCGCCCCCGGTTTCTTGAAAGAGGCCTTTGGGCCAGCCCTGATCGCCACCCTCTAAAACACACCCCATTCAGACCCATGAGACTTCGCGCTCCGCCTGCATGCATATCGCTTAATCGCCTGCTGGCACACCTGGCACACCTGGCGCGCCAGACTGCCCTGCTCCGCCTATGCCGTCAGCGCCGCCAAGGTCGAGGGTCACCGCAAATTCGCCGGCAATGGCTGGGGCGTAGACGCGGCAAGCACCTCGGCGAGTTGATTCCGGTTTCTGCCGCGGACCTTAGGCCGATCATGGGTTGGGCAAAAGACGATGATTGCCTCTACGACTACCGGCTTACCCTGGAGCACATCAGCGCCATAGAGCGGCTTTGCGCATTGGAACTCCCCAGGCATCTGGAGCTTTTCCTGACGTGTAACGCTTAATACTTGGTCGCTTAAAGGCGTAGTGCCGAGGGTTTGGGTATTTCCACCAAGCATTGGGATACCCCTCACTGACGGCAATTGTGTTTAAAATGCCGCCCGCTCAATGACCGACGCTCAACGATGACCCCAGACGCACTCGCCACCCTGCACGCTCACCTGCTCACGGCCCTGGCCAGTGCGCCAGACGAAACCCGGCGCCTGTTCCACGGCCGTGGGCGTTGCTGGCCGGGTCTGGAGCAGTTGACCGTGGACTGGCTGCAAGGCGTGGTGCTGGTCGCGCTGTTCAAAGAGACGGCGCAGTTGGAGGCGTTGAAGCAGCAACTGCTGCAGATTGACTGGGCGCAGTACGGCGTGCGCAGCGTGGCGCTGCAACACCGCTACCTGCCACAAAGCACCACCGAATGGCTGGTCGGTGAGCCCCTCGATGAACTGACGATCACCGAAGGCGGCCTGCGTTACCTGATCGACCTGGGTAAAAAGCAGAACAGCGGCCTGTTCCTCGACATGCGCTACGGCCGCAACTGGGTGCGCGAGCAGGCCAAAGGCCTACGGGTGCTCAACCTGTTTGCCTACACCTGCGGGTTTTCCGTGGCGGCCATTGAAGGCGGCGCCGACCACGTGGTGAACCTGGACATGGCCCGTGGCGCCCTCAGCCGTGGCCGCGACAACCATCGCCTGAATGGGCACGACCTGAGCAAAGTCACGTTCCTGGGCCACGACTTGTTCAAGTCCTGGGCCAAGGTCACTCACAGCGGCCCTTACGACTTGGTGATCATCGATCCGCCGTCCTTCCAGAAAGGCAGTTTCCTGCTGACCAAGGACTACCAGCGCGTGCTGCGCCGTCTGCCGGATTTGCTCACGCCCCAGGGCAGCGTCCTGGCGTGCATGAACGACCCCGCGTTCGGCGAGGACTTCCTGATCGACGGTGTCACCCGCGAAGCACCGGGCCTGCGCTTCATCGAGCGGCTGCAAAACCCGCCGGAATTTGCGGATATCGATCCGCAAAGCGGCTTGAAAGCCTTGGTGTTCCGCCAGGGCTGATGTCGAAACGTCCTACGCTTGCTACGCTAAGCAATGCACCGGGCGGTGAACCTTATCCCCTCCTTCCCGGTCGATACCTGCATTCCCCGGCCAGACTCGACAGCGTTACGTTGTCGGCTGCCCCGTTTCACCTTTTGGAGAACCGCCCGTGATATCGACCCTGCATGTAGCCAGACTCAAAGCCTGGGGCGCCCACGGCTTCACCGCCACCGGTGTGGTGCTGGCCTTCCTGGCCACCCTGGCGCTGCTGGAAAACTCACCCAAGGCCTGCCTGCTCTGGCTGGGGCTGGCACTGGTGGTCGATGGCGTAGACGGCTCACTGGCGCGACGGGTCAATGTCAGCACGGTACTGCCCAGCTTCGATGGCTCGGTACTGGACCTGGTGATCGACTACCTCACCTACGTATTCATTCCCGCGCTGTTTATCTACCGCTACATCGACCTGCCGGACTTCACCCACCTGTTCGCGGTGTCGGTGATCCTGGTGTCATCGCTGTTCTGCTTCTGCAACGTGAACATGAAGAGCAAGGACAACTACTTCGTCGGCTTCCCCGCCGCCTGGAACGTGGTGGCCTTGTGCGTATACATCATCCAGCCCGACGCCTGGATCACCTTGCTGACCGTCATCGGCCTGGCGCTGCTGACCGTGACGCCGATGAAATTCCTGCACCCGTTCCGGGTCAAGCGGTTCATGCCGATCAATATCGCGGTAACCACCCTGTGGTTGCTGTGCAGCTTTCTGATGGTGGTGGATTACCCCAACACCAACCCATGGACGTTTGGTTTGTGGTCGCTGATGTCGGCGTACTTCCTTGGCATCTGCGTCTGGCGCACAGCGCTGGAATGGCTGGGAACCCACAAATAGCCAAGCGGACACAGTTAAAACAATGTGGGAGGGGGCTTGCTCCCGATAGCGGTGGATCAGTTAGGCATCAGTTGACTGACACACTGAAATCGGGAGCAAGCCCCCTCGCACATTTGGATATGCATACATTCGACGGGTAAGATGGCGACCTTGCGCATAACGCTCCGCCAACCATAAGCCCTCCCCAATGCCCTTTGAACTCAGCGTCGACCTGACCACCCTCGCCATTCTCGCCGTCGTGGCCTTTATCGCCGGTTTCATCGACGCCATCGCCGGCGGTGGCGGCCTGCTGACCACCCCGGCGCTGCTCACCGCCGGGATGCCACCGCACCTGGTGCTGGGCACCAACAAGCTCAGCTCCACCTTCGGTTCGGCCACCGCCAGCTTCACCTTCTATCGCCGCAAGCTGTTCCATCCGCGCCAGTGGGTACACGCCATCGTCGGCACACTGGTCGGCGCCCTCAGCGGTGCCGTGGTCGCCCACTACCTGCCGGCCGAAACCCTGAACAAGATGCTGCCGGTGATCGTCTTCGGTTGTGGTGTATATCTGTTGTTCGGCGGTACGCCCAAGGCGCCGCTGGATGGCGACGCACCGATCAAGAAGAAATGGCAGGCCACCCAGGGCTTCGGCCTGGGCTTCTACGACGGCGTGGCCGGGCCCGGCACCGGCGCGTTCTGGACCGTCAGCACGATGCTGCTGCACCCCATCGACCTGGTCAAAGCCAGCGGCGTGGCGCGCAGCATGAACTTCGTCAGCAACGCGGCGGCGCTGTCGGTGTTTATCTTCAACGGTTCGGTGGATTGGATCGTCGGCCTGGTCATGGGGATTTCAGTGATGGGCGGCGCGTTCTTTGGCGCCCGCAGTGCTATCAGCGGCGGCGCCAAATTCATTCGCCCGGTGTTTATCACCGTGGTGCTCGGCCTGACGGTGCGCCTAGCCTGGCAGCACTGGTTCAGCGTGGCCTAAGCGGCGGGCCACGTAGAGGTCGATCAGGTAACGCGCAATCGAGCGTGATGCCGGCAACGGCGGCAGATCGTGGATGTTGAACCACTGGGCGTCCTCGATTTCGTCGGCCTGGGGCACGATATCGCCGCCGGCGTATTCAGCGTGGAAGCCCAGCATCATCGAGTGGGGGAACGGCCAGCACTGGCTGCCCACGTACTGGATGTTCTTCACGTCCACCTGCACTTCTTCGTGCACTTCGCGGATCAGACAGTCTTCGGCCGACTCCCCCGGCTCGGCAAACCCCGCCAGGGTGCTATAGACACCCGTCACAAAGCGTGGCGAGCGGGCCAGCAATATCTCGTCGCCACGGGTCACCAGCACGATCATGCTCGGCGAGATCCGTGGGTAGCTGCGCAGATCGCAGGCCTGGCAATACATCGCCCGCTCCCGTGGCACCTGGACCATAGCCTGGCCGCAACTGCCGCAAAACCGGTGCTCCCGTGCCCAGGTGCCGATCTGTGCGGCATAGCCCAGGACTTTGTACAGCCGGTGATCGCCTTGCAGCATGAAGCCACGCAGGCCCTGCCAGGCGCAGCCGGGCGCTTCACCGACCGAATCGAGCTCCAGCAAGTACACCGGCTCGCCGTCGAGGTGGCCGATGCCGTGTTCGGCGAACACCGACAGGTCCTGGCGCTTGAGCCATTCCCGGGGGAACAGCGGGCCATTGGAATCATGTAAAAAGCCGTCGCGACTGCGGGCAACGGCCCAGCCGCCGGGGGTGTCGTTGTCCAGCAGTGTGGTGGTAGTCCAGCCTGGGGTCATGTCGATCAATCCACGAATTCGGGTTTCTGCTTGCTCATGTGGGCCGCGATGGCCACGCGCAGGTCGTTGGATTGCAACATAGCGGAGTTCCAGGTGGCAACGTATTCCAGACCGTCATTGACCGTATGGTCACGCATATAGCTGATCATGGCCTTGGTACCGGCCACGGCAATCGGCGATTTGGCCGCGATTTCGTGGGCAATTTCCAGCACGCCGGCCAACAGACTGTCCTGATCGGCATACACGCGATTGACCAGGCCGATGCTGCGCGCTTCCTCAGCGCCGAACTGGCGGCCGGTGTAAGCCAGTTCGCGCAGCATGCCGTCACCGATGATGCGAGGCAGGCGTTGCAGGGTGCCGACGTCGGCGGCCATGCCGATGTCGATTTCCTTGATCGAGAACTGCGCGCCTTCGGCGGCGTAGCGCATGTCGCAGGCGCTGATCAGGTCGATCGCGCCGCCGATGCAGTAACCCTGGATCGCCGCCAGCACCGGCTTGCGGCAGGCGTCCACGGCGTTGAACGAGGCTTGCAGTTCCAGGATTTTGCGCCGCAGCAGGCGTGCGTTGCGGCCCACGTCCTTGCCGAATTCATTGGCCACCGAGGCCAGCATCATCAAGTCGATGCCGGAGGAGAAATGCTTGCCGGCGCCGCTAAGTACCACGGCGCGCACGGCGTCGGTGTCTTCGACCCATTGGAAGATGTCGATGATCTCGGTCCAGAACGCCGCGTTCATCGCGTTGATCTTTTCCGGGCGGTTGATCTGCACATGGGCAACGTTGCCGGTGAGTTCGACGACGAAAGCTTGATATTCGGACATGGCAGTGATCCCTGACTGGCGAGTGATAAGGGCAGAACTATAACAAGGGTGCACAACGGCGCATCGGCCAAAAGCGGGACTGGTCACTGTCATAAAAGGGGATGGCGGCAGTGATTGCGTTGGCCAGCCGATCATCCTCGCCGTCGTCGGCTCACTGTGCATGAGCAAGCTGTGCCAGCACTGGGAAAACGCTGGATAAAACCCCGCGCACGCGCCATCCTTCGCGCTTTAAGCCGCCCCGTCCGCGGCGCTCGACGTTTGAAGGATATGCCCATGCACGCCCAACCCCTCGCCCCCGCTGATTTCGAACATATCGAAGAGACCCTGCTCAAATACGGCGACGACCATTCGGTGCTGAACCTGGCTGAACTCGACGGCTACTTCACCGCCTTGGTGTCCAGCCCGGCTCAGGTGGATATCGCGCAGTGGTTCCCGGCGATCTGGGGCGGGCAGAATCCGGCGTGGGAAAGCGCCGACGAGGCCAAGCAATTCCTGGATCTGTGCGTACGTCATCTCAACACCCTGGCAAGCCAACTGGCGAGCGACGCCCAGGGTTTCAAGGCACGCTTCGATGAAACCGAACATCAGGGCCACAACGTGACCCTCGCCGAAGAATGGTGCTTCGGCTACATCCGTGGTGCGACCATCGGCAATTGGCCGCCACTGCCGGCGGCGCAGGCTGCGTTGCTGGAAAAAATCTCCTGGTGCGCCGAGCAGGACAACTTCGAGCTGCCGGCCGACCTGGATGTGCCGGCGCATCAACAACGTGCGGGTGAAATCGAACCAGCGGCGCGGGCCCTGCATGATTACTGGCTGGCCTTGCGCTAAGCCTCGACAAGCACCGCCGCTTTGGCCGATTATTCGGGACCGTCCCGTCGGCCACTCCGCACCACCTTGCCTTGAATCAGGAGCCTTGTACCTTGAGTTCGCAGAAAACCGTGACCGTTACACCGCCCAATTTCCCCCTCACTGGCAAGGTCGCGCCCCCCGGTTCCAAATCCATTACCAACCGTGCCCTGCTGCTGGCCGCCCTGGCCAAGGGCACCAGCCGCCTGAGCGGCGCGCTGAAGAGCGATGACACCCGTCATATGTCAGTGGCCCTGCGCCAGATGGGCGTGACCATCGACGAGCCGGACGACACCACCTTCGTGGTCACCGGCCACGGCAAGCTGCAATTACCGACCCAACCGCTGTTCCTCGGCAACGCCGGCACCGCCATGCGTTTCCTCACCGCCGCCGTGGCCACCGTGCATGGCACCGTGGTCCTGGATGGCGACGACTACATGCAGAAACGCCCGATCGGCCCGCTACTGGACACCCTGCGCCAGAACGGCATCCCGGTCGACAGCCCGACCGGTTGCCCGCCGGTGACCGTACACGGCGTGGGCAAGGTCCGGGCCAAGCGCTTCGAGATCGACGGCGGCCTGTCCAGCCAGTATGTGTCGGCCCTGCTGATGCTGGCGGCGTGCGGCGAAGCGCCGATTGAAGTGGCGCTGACCGGCAAGGACATCGGCGCCCGTGGCTATGTGGACCTGACCCTGGACTGCATGCGGGCCTTCGGCGCCCGGGTCGAAGCAGTCGACGACACCACCTGGCGCGTGGCCCCCACCGGCTACACCGCCCATGATTACCTGATCGAACCCGACGCGTCCGCCGCCACCTACCTGTGGGCCGCTGAAGTGTTGACCGGGGGCCACATCGACATCGGCGTCGCCGCACAGGACTTCACCCAACCGGACGCCAAGGCCCAGGCCGTGATCGCCCAGTTCCCGAACATGCAGGCCACGGTGGTCGGTTCGCAGATGCAAGACGCCATCCCGACCCTGGCGGTGCTGGCCGCCTTCAACAACACGCCAGTGCGCTTCACCGAACTGGCCAACCTGCGGGTCAAGGAATGTGATCGCGTGCAGGCGCTGCACGATGGCCTGAATGAAATCCGCCCGGGCCTGGCGACGATTGAAGGCGACGATCTGCTGGTCGCGGCCGACCCTGCGCTGGCCGGTACCTCGTGCAATGCCCTGATCGACACCCACGCCGACCACCGCATCGCCATGTGCTTTGCCCTGGCGGGGCTGAAAGTCGCGGGCATCCGCATCCAGGACCCGGACTGCGTGGCCAAGACCTATCCTGATTACTGGAAGGCCCTGGGCAGCCTGGGTGTCCAACTGAACAACTGACACAACCACAAAAACTGTAGGAGCTAGCTTGCTCGCGCCTACAGTGAAACCTTGCCGGGAGCGCCGATGCCCCTACGCCAACCCTGCCCACCCGGCGCCTGCGTGTGCGAGCGCGAACACCTGTTGGAAACCCCCGGCGCCGACCTGCGCATCCTCAACCTGACGCGTCAGGAAGAAAAACGCCTGATCGAACGTCTCGAAAACCTGCAGAGCCTGCAGGACCTTGAACGCATGCAGCAACGCATGTACGAGCTATTGGGCATTCGTGTGCACATCGCGCCGGGGCACACCGAAGTCAAGAGCATGCGCGGCATCCAGATCATCATCGACGACCTGCCGGGCATGTGCCGCAAGAGCCGGCAATCCATTCCGGCGGCGATTCGTCGGGGCATGGAGAAACGCCCGGAAATCGCCTACCGCCTGCTGGATGCCCACGACCTGTTTCGCGAAGGGTGAATCAACCGGCGACCGTCTCCGCCTGGAACAAGCCCTGCCCCAGCGCATTCGCCTTGCGCAGATGCGCCTGCGCACTGCCGCTTTCCGACTCGAGCAACAATTCGGACGTCAGCACCTGCGCGCCACAGTAATCAAAAATCCCGTAGTCGATCTGTGTACGCATCGCCTTGGCATAACCATGCCGTTCGAACGCGCGGTCATCGGCGGCCCCCAGCGCCAGCAGATGCACCGGCAAGTGCCGCAGCTTTTTGACCACCGGCGTGTCCGGGCCGTATTCGATAGCCCAGCCATTGACGAAGACCCGGTCGATCCAACCCTTGAGCAGCCCCGGCAGCGACCACCAGTAGATCGGAAACACCAGCACCAGCGCGTCGGCGCGGTCGATGCGCGCCTGTTCGGCGAGTACATCGGCCGGCGGCGTGGCGTGGGTACGGTGCACAAGATGATCGGCGCACGTGTAGCGCGGGTCGAAGCCTTCGGCGGCAAGGTCAGCCATTTCAACGGTGTGGCCGCTGCTGCTGAGACCGGCGGCCACCTGCGCCGCGACGGCATGGGTGAGCGATTGCGCATCGTGATGAGCGACAACGATGAGTGCGTGCATGACTTGGGCTCCCTTTCGGCTTAAGCTACTGTTAGTAAGTTACGCCGATTAAGTTACTTTTGGTATATAAGCATGTCAAGTCATGAATCCCCTGCCCCACGCCGCCGCCTGAGCCGTGAAGATCGCTTGCGTCAATTGCTCGATGTGGCCTGGCAACTGGTGTGCGAGGAAGGCACCGCAGCCCTGACCCTGGGCCGCCTGGCGGAACGGGCCGGCGTGACCAAGCCGGTGGTCTACGACCATTTCGTCACCCGCGCAGGGTTACTGGCCGCGCTGTATGAAGATTTCGATGCACGCCAGGATCAGGTATTCACCGACGCCATTGAAGCCAGCCGCGCCACGCTGACAGATCGCGCGCAGGTGATCGCCACGTCCTATGTGGACTGCGTGCTGCTGCAGGGGCGGGAAATTCCCGGCGTGGTGGCGGCGTTGAGCAGTTCGCCGGAACTGGAAGCGCTCAAGCGCGAATACGAGGCGATCTTCCTCGCCAAGTGCCGCGACGCCCTGGCGCCCTTTGCGCCGGGCGGCAGCATTTCCCAAGCCGGGTTACGGGCGATGCTGGGCGCGGCGGACGCCTTGTCTCAAGCCGCGGCGAGTGGCGAGATCAGCCGCGAAGAGGCACAGCAGGAGTTGTTGGCGACCATCCTGGCCATGGTCAATCGCGGACGGACTTAACGAACAACTCGGCCTTGCGCGCCAATTGATCCAGATGCCGATCGCGTTGCTTCTCCGCATCCACCATCGCGCGCTTGCCGTGCTTTTGCAGCAGGTACGTATGAATCTGCCGCACTTCCAATGAGCTGAAGATGGGCGCTACATCCAACACGCCCATCAGGCCATCGGTGGCGTAGTCCCGCGTATTCATCAGCACCTGGGTGCCCCGCGCGCCACGCACCTGAAAGCCCATGGCTTCGAACGCCGGGACTTTTTCCACCGAACACGCCAACTCAGCGTGGGGATAGTGCGCCAGCACCTCCTGCATCATCCTGCGCGCCACGCCCTGGCGCCTGAAACCGGCCTGCACCGCCATGAACGCGATGCCGCACGCGTCGGGGGCGTCCTTCACCGGCAGGCACAGGACAAAGCCTGCGACTTTTTCAGCGTCCTGGGCCAAGGTCGCCACTATCAGCTCGACTGCAATCCCCTTCGACCCACCCAGCGCCTCCAGGTACAAGTGCACCTCAAAGCCGATCGCGTATTGATAGATGTTGTACAGCAGGTTGCTCGGCGGCAGCGCGACGCTGCTGATGTCGGTGAGGTTGTCCACCACCATCTGCAGGATCTGGGCATTGATGGGTTCGGGGCACGGCGTGGTGTAGCGGGTAAGGCTGAACATGCAAATTCCTGGGTGTTCGCGTCAAGGCAGGTGGGATTGTACCTGTTGCAGCAGGTTCGGGATCGACAGGCTACCATCCACCCGCAAAGACGGCTGCCGCAACTGGGCAAACCAGGCCTCGTGGCGCGGCCGACTTCGCCCGGCAAATGCCGCAGTTTCATAGCCGGCAACCCATGCCATAAAAGCCTGATGGGCCACATGCATGTCACCCTGCGGCAAAATCCGAGCACCAAAGCGCTTGGATTCACGCGCGTTGACGCGCGCCACCCGAACGGGTGTGGCGGTATCGACAAACACCACCAGCTCTGCGTCTTTGATCACTTCATCGCCCCAGCCATCCAGTGACCCGGACAACACCCATCGCCCGTCAGCCAAAGCCTGGCTGAGCAAGCTGACACGCTCATTCACTAGACGCGCTTGCATATAGGGCGGGTCGCTGGGGTACCAATAATAGTCGTCGACATCGAAATGGCGCAGTTGCAACGCAGTCGCCAACGCCCCGCCCAAGGTGGTGATCCCCGCGCCGGCAGCACCGGTCAGGTAGATTCGTGCCGTCATTGCCCGCACACCTCACGCAAACACCCGCGCAACCAGCGATGGGCCAGGTCGGCGTCCTGTCGTGGGTGCCAGAGCATCGCCACGGTGAAGAGGGGCAGCGACAGCGGCAGCGTAAAGCAGAACAGGTCCCGCCGATCCGAGGTGTAGCGTTCGGGCACGGCCGCAATCAGGTCGGTGGTGCGTGCCAGGGCGATAGCGGTGGAAAAACCCGCGACGATGCAGCCGATATGGCGCGTCAGGCCTTGGGCTTCGAGGGCGTCGTCGATCTGGCCTCGGTCCTGCCCGCGCCGAGACACATAAACGTGCCGGCCCTCGGCAAACCGCGCAGTACTGATATCGCCCTGGCTCAGGGGATGGTCGCTGCGCACCACGCCGATCAGGCGGTCACGAAACAGCGCCTGGGTCAGCACCTCGGGGCTGGCAGTGGGGTCGACCACGCCGGTTTCCAGGTCGACGCTGCCCTCGCGCAGTGGCGCATTGTCTTTGTCGGTCCTGTTGACGAAACGCAAGCGCACGCCGGGCGCGTCTTCGGCGATGCGAGCCAGGAGCGCCGGGCCGACGTGCTCGGCAAATTCCTCGCTGGTGCGCAGTGTGAAGGTCCGCACCACTTGGCCCATATCCAGGGCTTTTGCGGGGCGCAACACGACCTGCGCGTCCTGCACCAATCGGCTGACCTGCTCGCGCAGTTCCAGCGCCCTGGGCGTCGGCACCAAGCCGCGGCCGGCGCGGACCAGCAAGGGGTCGCCGGTGGTGTCACGCAGGCGTGCCAACGCCCGGCTCATCGCTGAGGGGCTCAGGCGCAAGCGCTTGGCCGCACGTGCCACGCTGCCTTCGGCGAGCAGGACATCCAGGGTGATCAACAGGTTGAGATCGGGCATTCGCACTCCTTATCAGGCGTCAGACGCATGTATTAACTGCAAACCATGCGCCTTCCGCCATGTTAAGCGACGTCGTAGATTTGTGACAGTTGCATTCATTCGGAGAACCTTCCATGCACACCTCTTCTTCTCGCGCAGGCCTTGCCAGCCTGTCCCTGTCCATGTTGCTCGCCGCCCTCGGCACCAGCATCGCCAATGTCGGCCTGCCGAGCCTGGCGCAAGGGTTCAATGCATCATTCCACGCGGTGCAATGGGTGGTGTTGACGTATCTGCTAGCCATTACCGCAGTAATCGTCACAGCGGGACGCTTGGGCGATCGCCTCGGCCGCCGCCGACTGTTGCTCGTCGGGTTGCTGGTGTTCACGCTGGCCTGCGGGCTGTGCGGGATCGCCCCCTCGCTTGGCTGGCTGATCGGTGCGCGCGTCCTGCAAGGAGTGGGCGCGGCGAGCATGATGGCGATGGCGCTGGGAATGGTCGGCGATACGGTGAGTAAAGAACGCACCGGCCGGGCGATGGGGCTGCTGGGCACCCTGTCTGCCGTGGGTACCGCCATGGGGCCCAGCCTGGGGGGCCTGTTACTGAGTGCATGGGGATGGCGGGCGCTTTTTCTGGTGGGCGCGCCGCTGGGATTGCTGGCCGCCGTTCTCGCCGCCCGCTACTTGCCGGCGGATCAGCCACGGACAACGTCAGATGCCGGCGGCAGCCTTTGGTCGCCATTAAGGCAGGCTTCATTGCGCGCCGGCCTGACGATGAGCGCGCTGGTAGCCGCCGTAATGATGGCGACCTTTGTGGTCGGACCGTTCTATCTGTCCCGAAGCCTGGGGCTCGCCCCTGAGTGGATGGGCCTGGCCATGGCCGTCGGCCCCTGTGTCGCGGCGTTTACCGGCATACCGGCGGGTCGCCTCACCGATCGCCTCGGCAGCCACCACATGACCCTCGCAGGGCTGAGCGCCATGCTGTGCGGCGCCCTGCTGCTGGCGTTGGCCTCAGGACTGATCGCCTACCTGGGCGCGCTGGTGATTCTGACGGCGGGCTACAGCCAGTTCCAGGCCGCCAACAATACCGCGGTCATGCAGGATGTAGGGGGCGCACATCGAGGGACTGTTGCGGGTTTGCTCAACCTGTCACGTAATCTCGGGCTAATCTTCGGCGCGTCAATCCTGGGTGCAGTGTTCGCCTGGGCGACCCCGGATGTAACCCACGCCAGCGCGCAATCTGTGGCGAATGGCCTGCACCAGACCTTTACGGCGGCACTGGCGTTAATACTGTTGGCCACAGCGATAGCATGGGGCCACTCCAACCGCGTGAACGTTGAACAGAACGCCCGTTGAGGCAAAAAAACAAAAAAGGCGTTGCGCCAGACCGGGTTACATCGCGCATCATGGGCACTTTCACGTTCAAAGGTAATGTCCATGCGCGCGCTGTCATTGATGATGGGTCTTACGACGCTGGCCGCCAGTATGGTGTTCTGCGCCAGTGCGATGGCGAATGAAGAAAGTCTACTGGTGCAACAGATCAACGACTACCGCAGCCAGGTGCAACGCTGCGGCGACCAGGGTTCCCAGGAACTGCCGCCACTGGCCAGCGATACGCGACTGGTGCTGCCGGCGTCCAATGTGGGCGATTTGCAGCAGGCGCTCGCGCGGGCGGCGTACCCGATGGTCAACGTGCAGGCCATCAGCCTGTCCGGTCCCAAGGATGCCCAGGCGGCCATGAAGGCGGTGCGTGAAAGCTTCTGCCGCGTAGTGCTGGACCCGCAATTTGTCGATATCGGCGTGAGCAACAGTGGCCAGGATTGGCGCATCGTGCTCGCCCGCCCGCTGCTGTCCAGCGGCCTGGGGGACTGGCAGACCGAAGGCAAGCAACTGCTCACCCTGATCAACGCTGCCCGCTCACAGCCGCACCAGTGCGGCGCCCAGGCGTTCGGCGCCACCACGCCGCTGTCCTGGAACGACGACCTGGCAGGCGCGGCCAACACCCACTCGCGCAACATGGCCAATGGCAATTTCTTCGATCATCTGGACCACGACGGCCGCACCCCCGGCGACCGTGCCGAACTGGCCGGGTACCTCGCGCGGAATATCGGCGAAAACATCGCCGCCGGCCTCGACACCCCGCGCAAGGTGGTGGACGGCTGGCTCGCCAGCCCAGGGCATTGCGCCAACCTGATGAACCCGCAATTTCGCGAACTGGGCGCCGCCTATGCCATGGACCCGAAGAGTGATGCGGGGATTTACTGGACCAGCCTGTTCGGCACTTCGCAATAAGCGGGCAATTACGCAAGACGCGGATTTCCAGGCGCTAAAAATGGCGAGGCATCAAATGGCCATCTCATGGATAATTGTGCTGAACTGGCAGCAGCGATTCCGGTCTGTAGCTTGTTAGCCTGACCACGTCAGGCCCTCGACAGACCGTGGCAAACAAGGTGTTCACCCAATGATGAATTGGCTGCAAGGCAGCAGCGACATGGCTGAGCGGGTTCGCCAGCATGATTGGGCGAATACGCCCCTCGGGCCTCTCGAGCAGTGGCCGGATGTGCTCAAAACCACCGTGGCGTTGTGCTTTGCCTCGCGTTTCCCCCAGGCCATCGTTTGGGGGCCACATCTGATCACCCTCTACAACGACGCGTTCATCCCCATTCTGGGGGATAAACCCTACGCGCTGGGGCGTCCATTCGACCAAACCTGGCACGAGGTGTGGGACCAGGTCGGCCCCATCGCCAACGCGGCCTTTGAAGGGCATGCCACGTTTATCGAGAACTACCCGCTGGTGATCGAACGCGGCGCCGGTCCCGAACAGGCCTATTTCACCTTCTGCTACAGCCCGATCCGCGACCCCCAGGGCAAGGTCGTGGGCTTGCTGGACACCGTCACCGAAACCACCGCCACCGTTTTCCTCACACGCCGCCTGGCGGTGCTGGATGCCATCGGCAGTGCGGTGACCAATGCGGTCGACGCCGAATCCATCATGTCCACCACCACGCGGCTGCTGGCCGAGCACCTTCAGGTGTCCAATTGTGCGTATGCCGACATGGATGCCGATGAAGACGGCTTTACCATTCGCGGCAACTGGGCAGCGTCCGGCTCTCCGAGCATCGTGGGGCACTACAGCCTGGCGTCGTTCGGCGAGTTGGCGGTGCAGCGCCTGAGGGCCGGCAAACCGTTGGTGGTGCAGGACAACCGCGTCGAATTCACGCCCAAGGTCGCCGCGCACTTTCAGGCCCTCGGCGCCGTGGCGACCGTGTGCTTCCCGCTGATCAAGGATGGCCGCCTGACCGCGTTGATGGCCGTGCACCACAAAACCGCGCGCGTATGGTCGCCCTACGACCTGGCATTGATGGAGGAAGTCACCGAACGCTCCTGGGCGCATATCGAGCGGGTGCGCGCCGATATTGCCGTGCGTGAGGGCCTGCTGGCGTTCACCGAACTGAACGCCACCCTGGAGCAACGCGTGGAAGAACGCACCACCGCCCTCGCCCAGGCCGAAGCCGCGCTGCATCAATCACAGAAGCTGGAAGCCATCGGCCAATTGACCGGCGGCGTTGCCCATGACTTCAACAACTTGCTGACCATCATTCGCTCGTCCGTGGATTTCCTGCGCCAGCCGGGGTTGGCCGAAGAACGCCGCCAGCGCTATATGACGGCGGTCTCGGACACGGTGGAGCGCGCCAGCAAACTGACCAGCCAACTGCTCGCCTTCGCTCGGCGCCAACCGTTGAACCCAGAAGTCTTCGATGTCAGCCAGCGCGTCAGGAATATCGGCGAAATGCTCGAAAGCGTCACCGGCGCACGCATCCAGGTGCGGGTCGAGTTGCCCGAGCGCCCCTGCCATGTGCGCGTCGACTCCAGCCAGTTTGAAACCGCGCTGATCAATATCGCCCTCAACGCCCGCGACGCCATGAACGGCCACGGCACCCTGACCCTGCGCGTCGCCATGGTAGCGGCGCTGCCGCGCATCCGTGGCGATGCCGAATCGCAGCAGCCCTTCGTTACGATTGCCCTGGCCGACACCGGCAGCGGTATGACCGACGACACCTTTGAGCGCATTTTCGAGCCGTTCTTTACCACCAAGGCTGTCGGTAAAGGCACCGGGCTGGGGTTGTCCCAGGTGTTCGGCTTCGCCAAGCAGTCCGGCGGTAATGTCGATGTGGCCAGCACCCTGGGCCAAGGCACGGTGTTTACCCTGTACTTGCCCGAAGTGGCACCGCAGGCAACGCAGCACGAGCACGCCCCGGAAGACCCGCACCCGATTCACGACGCCGCGCAGTGCCACATCCTGATCGTGGAAGACAACCTGGAAGTGGGCCGCTTCGCCAACCAGATCCTCCAGGATCTGGGGTACCAGACCACCTGGGCCACGGATGCCGAACAGGCCCTGGCACTGGCCGGGCCGGATGGCATGGCGTTCGACGGGATTTTCTCGGATGTGCTGATGCCGGGGATCACCGGCGTGGCCATGGCCAAGATACTGCGCCAGCGCCGAACGGACCTGCCGGTGGTGCTCACCTCCGGCTACAGCGAAGAACTGGCGGACAGTGGCTACGAGGGCTTCGAATTCCTGGCCAAACCCTACTCCGCCGACCAGGTCGCGCGGGCACTCGCCAGAGCCATGCTCAAGGACTGAGCCCTACTCCGCCACCGCGACTTGGTTGCGGCCCAGGGCCTTTGCGCGGTACAGCGCCTTGTCGGCGGTGTTCATAAGAGCGTGAAGGTCCTGGTCTTGAGTTTGAGTGGAGGCCACGCCGAGGCTGGCCGTTACACCCTTGACCGGCTCGGCGGCCAGGTGAGAAATAGCCCCGATCAAGTGCTCGGCAATCCCCCGCGCGGTATCCAATGACGTGTTGGGCAGCAACACCGCAAATTCCTCGCCGCCCAAACGGCCATAGACATCGGCCTGGCGGAACGATGAACTGATCACCCCGCCCACCTGGCGCAGCACCTGATCCCCGGCCTGGTGACCATAGGTGTCGTTGATCTGCTTGAAGTGGTCCATATCCAGCATCAGCGCACACAGCGGCTGCTGGTTCTGGCGACATTGCGTGTACAACAACTGGGCGTGCTCGAAAAATGCGCGACGGTTCATCAGGCCGGTGAGTTCATCGGTCTGTGCGGCGACGCTGGAGAGTTTGTGCGCCCGTTCCATTTGCCGGGTCAGGCGGAAGGCTTTCTCCAGGGCATCGGACAGTTTGTGCGTAGCGCTGACGACAAAGGTCGAGAACATCAGGACCGCGACAGCGACCCCCATTTGCATCGAGGAAGACTGTAACAGCAGCCATAGCGTGCACGGCAGCAGGACCAGCCCCATGGAAATCAGCGTCAAGTAGCGATACGCCGAATAACACGAGACCGCGCTGACGGACATCCCCACGGCAAACAAGATCACCAGCGACTGGGATAAGCGGTCGTCGGTGGGCATCAGCGCCAATGCGCCAAGGCCCCAGATCCCGGCGGACAGCATCAGCGTGACCCGGTAACGCCGCTCCCAACGCTCAGGCGTGCGCTCGGAATTGGGGCAGCGGAACCACTCCAGGAACATCTTGAGCCGCAACAATGACGACCCCGCCAGCGACACCAGCCAAACCGTGATGACTTGATGATCGAACCGGTCCCAACACAGCCAGCACAGCAGGACGGCAGCCAGGTAGCTGCCGAAAATCGCGGTGAATGACTGACGAAACAGCTGGTGCAAACGGTCTGTCCGCACCTGCTCTTCTATAAAGCAATCCTGGTCCTGCCCACGCCCAAGGCCATTCATGAAACCCGCCTGATTCGACTGCCACGAAAAAACTGCATTGTGGCACCCTGCCAGTAGGGCGGACAACAGAATCCACCGCGACAGCGCCGTTAAAACCCTTCCGGTCGCAAAATCAGCACCCCGAGAGGCGGCAAATTCAACGACAACGACACGGCTTGCCCATGGTGCGATTCATCCTGGGTAAACACGCCACCGCCGTTGCCGTAATTGGAGCCGGCATAGGTATCGGCATCGCTGTTGAGCACTTCGTTCCAGCGCCCGGCAAACGGTACGCCGACGCTGTAGGCCGCGCGGGGCACCGGGGTGAAGTTGGCCACCACCAGCACTGGTTTGCCGTCCTTGCTCCAACGCAGCCAGGCATAGACGCTGTTGATCGCGTCGTCACCGATCAGCCACTGGAAGCCCTGGGGAACATCGTCCTGCTCGTGCAGGGCGGGCTCCTCGCGGTACAGGCGATTCAAATCGCCCACCAGCTTCTGCACACCACGGTGTTCCGGGTATTGCAGCAGGTACCAGTCCAGTTGCTGGTCGTGGTTCCACTCGCGCCACTGGCCGAATTCGCAGCCCATGAACAACAGTTTCTTACCGGGATGCATCCACATGAACGTCAGGTAGGCGCGCAAGTTGGCAAACTTCTGCCAGCGATCGCCGGGCATTTTGTCGATCAACGAGTGCTTGCCGTACACCACTTCATCGTGGGAGATCGGCAGGATAAAACGCTCGGACCAGGCATACACCAGACCGAAGCTCAGCTCGTTATGGTGATGGGCGCGGTACACCGGGTCCTGCTGGATGTAGTGCAGGGAATCGTGCATCCAGCCCATGTTCCATTTGTAGTTGAAACCCAGGCCGCCCTGCTGGGTGGACTGGCTGACGCCGGGCCAGGCCGTGGACTCCTCGGCGATCACCAGCGCACCGGGCGCCTCCAGGGCCACCACGTCGTTCAAGTGGCGCAGGAAATCGATGGCTTCCAGGTTCTCGCGACCGCCATGGCGGTTGGGCACCCACTCGCCGGCCTTACGCGAATAATCGCGGTACAGCATCGACGCCACGGCATCCACGCGCAGCCCGTCGACATGGAAGTGTTTGAGCCAGTACAACGCCGAAGCCAGCATGAAGCCGTGGACTTCGGTGCGGCCCAGGTTGTAGATCAACGTGTCCCAGTCCTGATGGAAGCCCTCCAGCGGGTTGGCGTATTCATACAACGCCGTGCCGTCGAATTGCGCCAGGCCATGGGCATCGGTAGGAAAATGCGCCGGCACCCAGTCGAGGATCACGCCGATATCGGCCTGATGCAGTGCATTGACGAAGTAGGCAAAGTCCTGCGGCGAACCGAAGCGCGCCGTCGGTGCGAACTGCGACAACGCCTGATAGCCCCAGGAACCGCCAAACGGGTGCTCCATGATCGGCATCAGTTCAACGTGGGTGAACCCCAGTTCCTGCACATACGGCACCAAGCGCTCGGCCAGTTCGCGCCAGTTGTATTGGCGAGCGACTTCGCCCGCCTCGTCCAGCTCGCACTGCCAGGAGCCCACATGCAGTTCGTAGATCGACAGCGGCGCGGTGGGCTGATGCCGTTCGACCCGTGATTGCATCCACGCCTGGTCCTGCCAGTCCACCTGCAAGGGTGAGGCGACTTTCGAGGCGGTATCCGGCGGCAGTTGAGTGGCGAGCGCCATCGGGTCGGCCTTGAGCGGCAGAATCCCGTGGGCCCCGAGGATCTCGTACTTGTAGGCCGCGCCCGGTTGCAGGCGTGGGATAAAGATTTCCCACACCCCCGACGGATGCCGCAGACGCATCGGGTGCCGGCGACCGTCCCAGACATTGAAGTCGCCCACCACCGAGACACGCCGCGCATTCGGTGCCCACACGGCAAAACGCACACCTTGCACGCCGTCGACGCTGACCACCTGGGCACCCAGGCAGTTGCCCAGGTCGCGGTGATTGCCTTCGGCAAACAGGTACAAGTCCATTTCACCGAGGAGCAATTGGTTGAAACTGTAAGGGTCCTCGGTGATCTGCTCACCGCCGGCCCAGTGGATCTTGAGCAAATACGCCTGGCGCGTGCCGAAGTGTCCGACAAACAAACCCGGCACCCCTGTCGCGTCCAGGCTGCCGATCGTCTCGCCGCCATCGCGGCTCAGTACCTGGACGCTCAGGGCTTCGGGCAGAAATGCGCGGATGAATTGCCCACCCTGCTCGTCGTCGTGCGGCCCCAGGATCGAGAAAGGGTCGTGGTGCTCGGCGCGCACCAGCGCTTCGACGTCCTTGGACGCCGGCATTGCAGTCAACTTCACGTGCAGCGGTTCATTATTTGTATAACTCATGACGTCTCCCCACCGCGTGCAGTTTTCGATATAGGTGTTAGCCCGCTCAGCAAACCATGCAGCCCCTGCAGGGGCACCGGCAACCAGGTCGGGCGATTTTCCGCTTCGTACGCCACTTCATACGCGGCTTTCTCCAGGCTGAACAACGTCAGCGCGGCGTCCTGGCCGTTGGCATCCTGCCAGTCATGGGCCAGTGTAGCTGTAGCGGCCTGATAAGCCCGGATAAATGCCTGGCGTGCTTCTTTCAGGTAACGATCCGTCACGCGTTTACGGGCGGCGTCCGCTTGCGGCGAGTGATCCACCCCTTGTCCGTTCAGGGCCATGGCGGCGGCGTAGTCAAACGAGCGCAACACGCCGCTCACATCTTTATACGGGCTGTGCTTGCCACGCCGTTCGTGCAACGGCCGCGCCGGCTCACCCTCAAAGTCGATCAGATAGGCATCGCCCTTGACCACCAGCACCTGGCCCAAGTGCAAGTCACCATGCACCCGAATGCGCAGGCCGCCGAGCGTGGCTTTCGCCAGGTTGTTGACGTGGCCGGCGATGGCTTTTTTCTGCGCCAGTAATTCACTGACCAGCGCCTGATCGGCGGGGTTCAATTGGCGTTGATGCAGTTTGAGCAATTGCAGGGCGCGGTCGATCTGGGCGCCCACATCCCTGGCCCACACCTGGGTGTCCTTGACGCTGGTGACCTCGGGGCTGAAAGCCTCGTCGGCGGTTTTCGCCGCCAGGACCCCATGCATTTCGCCCAGGCGCTGCCCCAGCAACCCGGCGAAATCCGCCAGCTCGCCCAAGGCGTTGTAGTGCTGTTCCTGCTCGGAGATGGCTTCGGCGAGTTCGTCGCGGATGGCGCGCTCCAGGTTGTTCTGCGTCCAGCTCCACGCATCGCCCTGATTGCTCAGGTAGCCCTGGGCAATCATCAGCAGATTGTCCTGGCCTTCGCCGTCGCGACGGATCACCGAGCCCAGCAGCGGCGAGATGTTCGGGTAATCGGCGGCGGTCAGGTAGGCGCTCATTTCCAGCTCCGGGTGCACCCCGGCGCTGACTTTGCGGATCAGCTTGAGCACCAGGCTTTCGCCGACCACCACGGAACTGTTGGACTGCTCGGCCGACAAGTAGCGCACGGGCGACTCGTCCGTCAGTTGCAGCCCGGCTAGGTGCGGGGTGGCTTCGAAGCGCAGGTCACCTTCGCTGGAACTCAACACCGTGCCGGCTTGCAGGCCCTGGATCACCGCGCGGATAAAGTGCTCCAGACTGAAGGCATCGGTCACCAGCCCCACCTGGCGTACCCGCCGCACACGCGCCAGGGCCAATTGCTGGGGCAAGGCGCTGGTGAACTGGTCTTCAGCGAGGAAACCGAACGGCAGTTGATAGCGGCTGACCTGGCCGCCGGCCGTGACCTCAAACTCACTGAGCAATACCGGGTGCAGCGGGTCGCCAAAGCGCACGCCATAGGCGATGTGCACGCTGTCGATGGCCGTGTCCTTGCCGGCGAACCAGCGGCGCTTGGGCAGCCAGGCCGGCAGCGAGGTCTGTTCCAGCGCGGTGCGGCACGGTTCGTCGAGCAGCTCTTCCATGCGTTTTTTCAGCACCAGGGTGGTGAAGTCCGGCATGCTCTGCGCCGGCTGCACATGCCAGCTCGGCATCTGGTTTTCCGCCGCCAGCACGAACCAGTAGAAGCCGTACGGCGCCAGGGTCAACAGGAAGTTCAGTTGGCCGATGGGCGGGAATGCGTTACCGCCGAGCATCTCCACCGGCACCATGCCGGCGAACGCCGACAGGTCCAGTTCGGCGGCCTGGGCACTGCGCGAGACGTTGGCCACGCACAGGATGATTTCGGTGCGCCCGTCGTCGCCGGTGAATTCCCGGGTGTACGCCAGGATGCGCCGGTTGCTCGGCGAGAGCATTTTCAGGCTGCCGCGGCCGAACGCCTTGGACTGCTTGCGCACCGCCAACATGCGCCGGGTCCAGTTGAGCAACGAGTGCGGGTCCTGGGCCTGGGTCTCGACATTGACCGACTGATAGCCGTATTGCGGGTCCATGATCGGCGGCAACACCAGGCTGGCCGGGTCGGCACGGGAAAAGCCGCCGTTACGGTCAATGGACCACTGCATCGGCGTGCGTACGCCGTCGCGATCGCCTAGGTAGATGTTGTCGCCCATGCCGATTTCATCGCCGTAATACAGGGTCGGCGTGCCGGGCATCGACAGCAGCAGGCTGTTCAGCAGCTCGACCCGCCGACGGTCGCGCTCCATCAGCGGCGCCAGACGTCGTCGAATCCCCAGGTTGATCCGCGCGCGGCGGTCGGCGGCGTAGTAGTTCCACAGGTAGTCGCGCTCTTTGTCGGTGACCATTTCCAGGGTCAGTTCATCATGGTTGCGCAGGAAGATCGCCCACTGGCAGTTGGCGGGGATCTCCGGGGTCTGGCGCAGAATATCAGTGATGGGGAAGCGATCTTCCTGGGCCAGCGCCATGTACATGCGCGGCATCAGCGGGAAGTGAAAGGCCATATGGCATTCATCGCCGTCGTCGCCCTTTTTGTCGCCGAAATACAACTGGGTGTCTTCGGGCCATTGGTTGGCTTCGGCGAGCAGCATGCGGTCGGGGTAATGGGCGTCGATTTCGGCGCGGATCTGCTTCAGGACGTCGTGGGTTTCGGGCAGGTTCTCATTGTTGGTGCCGTCGCGTTCGATCAGGTAGGGAATCGCGTCCAGGCGCAGGCCGTCGATGCCCATGTCCAGCCAGAAGCGCATCACCGACAGGACCGCTTTCATCACTTGTGGGTTGTCGAAATTCAGATCCGGCTGGTGGGAATAGAAACGGTGCCAGAAGTATTGGCCGGCGACCGGGTCCCAGGTCCAGTTGGACTTCTCGGTGTCGAGGAAAATGATGCGGGTGCCGTCGTATTTCTGGTCGTCATCGGACCACACGTAAAAATCCCGCGCCGCCGAACCGGGCTTGGCCTTGCGTGCGCGCTGGAACCAGGGGTGCTGGTCGGAGGTGTGGTTGATCACCAGTTCGGTGATGACCCGCAGCCCGCGCTTGTGCGCCTCGGCGATAAAGCGCCGGGCGTCGGCCATGGTCCCGTAGTCGCTGTGCACGCCGCGGTATTCGGCGATGTCGTAGCCATCGTCGCGCCGTGGCGACGGGTAGAACGGCAGCAGCCAGATGGTGTTCACGCCGAGGTCGGCAATGTAGTCGAGTTTGGCGATCAGCCCGGGAAAGTCACCGATACCGTCGTTATTGGAGTCGAAATAGGATTTGACGTGAACCTGGTAGATCACCGCGTCCTTGTACCAGAGCGGGTCTTTGATAAAGGTGGCAGCCTTGGGTTTCTTCGCCATATGAAACTCCTGAAACACTGAAAATGCTGCAAACGGAATGCGCTCCCCTATTGGGTTCTCCACCGCGCCTAAGGTGTGGTGATGCGCCAGATCCCGAAGGGCATCTGCGGTTCCAGCCGCGTCCATTGGGTCTTGCCAGACCAGATCCAGCGGTGGCCGTTCATCAAGTCTTCGCCCTGGGTCTGGGCATCATCGGGCAAGCCGAGCTCCCATAGCGGCAGTTCGAAGAAGGCTTCCTGGGCATTGAACGGGTCGAGATTGACCGCCACCAGGATGAAGTTGCTGCCATCCTCGCAGCGTTTGCCGAAATACAGGATGTTGTCGTTCCAGGCGTTGTAGAGCTTGAGCCCCAGGTGCGTCTGCAAGGCCGGGTTCTGCCTGCGGATGCGATTGAGCTGGGCAATCTCGGCGATGATGTTGCCGGGGGTGGTGAAGTCCCGTGGGCGGATCTCGTATTTCTCCGAGTCCAGGTACTCCTCCTTGCCCGGCACCGGCGCCGCTTCACACAGCTCGAAGCCCGAGTACATGCCCCACAGGCCCGAGCCCATGGTGGCCAGGGCGGCGCGGATCAGAAACCCCGGACGGCCGGAATCGTGCAGGAAGCCGGGGTTGATGTCCGGCGTGTTGACGAAGAAATTCGGCCGGTAGCATTCGCGCCACGGCGACTCGTTCAACTGCGTCAGGTACTCCGCCAATTCGGCCTTGGTATTACGCCAGGTGAAATAGGTGTAGCTCTGGGAATAGCCGACTTTGCCCAGCCGCGCCATCATCGCCGGGGTGGTGAACGCCTCGGCGAGAAAGATCACGTCCGGGTACTTGGCGCGCACATCGCTGATCAGCCATTGCCAGAACGGCAGCGGCTTGGTGTGGGGGTTGTCGACGCGAAAGGTGTAAACGCCCTCTTCCACCCAGCCTACGACGATGTCACGCAGTTCGGTCCACAGGCTCGGAATGGCGTCCGCCGCATAAAAGTCGACGTTGACGATGTCCTGGTACTTTTTCGGCGGGTTCTCGGCGTATTTGATCGTGCCGTCCGGACGCCAGTTGAACCAGCCCGGATGCTCCTTGAGCCATGGATGGTCCTGGGAACACTGGATGGCGAAGTCCAGCGCGATTTCCAGGCCATGTTCGGCGGCGGCCTTGACCAGACGGCGGAAGTCTTCGCGGCTGCCCAGTTGCGGGTGGATCGCCTCGTGGCCGCCCTCCTCGCTGCCAATCGCATACGGGCTGCCCGGATCATCGGGCCCGGCGGTGAGGGCATTGTTGCGGCCCTTGCGGTGACTGCGCCCGATCGGGTGGATCGGCGGGAAGTAGAGCACGTCAAAGCCCATGTCATGGATCATCGACAGGCGTGAGTGCACATCGTTGAACGAACCGTGGCGCGTGGGATGGTCGCTGATCGAGCGGGGAAACAGCTCATACCAACTGGCAAACTGCGCGGTTTCACGCTCTACATCAATCGGGTAGACGGTACTGATGCTCAAATACGCGCGGTGATCGGCCTGGGTCATCAGGTATGCACTGTCTTCGTGCAGAAACAGCGCGACCTGCTCGGTTTCCAGCAGCCCGGAAAGCGCGTGGTGCAGCAACATCAGGCGATCGCGCAGCTCGTTGTCGCTGCGCTCGGCGGCCTGCAGCACCAGGGTGCGGCCTTCCTGCAGTTCCAGGCTGACCGGCACGCCCGCTTCATGTTTTTTGCGCAATTCGTAGCAGAAGCTGGCGAAGGTATCGATCCAGGCTTCGATGCAATATTCGTGGGGGCCTTGGGCGTTAACGGTAAACGCGCCCTCCCAGCCATCGTTGCCGACGTCGGCCATCACCACGCTGTGCCAGCTTTCATCCTGCAGCGGGCGCCAGCGGATCATGACCGCCAGCTTGTCGTGGCCATCGGCGAACACTTTGCTGGTGACACTGATGCGCTGGCCGACCACGGCCTTGACGGCAAATTCACCGCCATCGATGACCGGTGCGGTGCTTTCTATGGCGATCCTGGGCAGCAACAGCGCCTGGGACAACGGCAATACGGATTCTTCTGGAACGCGTGCTTCAGCAGTCATCGAGCATCTTCCCCTTACGCCCTGTGGACGCTCTTTGCTTGATCCGGATTCTGATACGGCAACGCTCCCCCTGAGCAGAACCGTCCTAGGTCCGAGCCTGCGCCAGGGTTAAAAGTTCAGCTGGATGTGTCGCCATTGGGCGGGGAATCAATTCGCCCCGGCGGCTGTCCACCGCTAGAGCAAAGCACAAAGGAGGCCACACCGATGAATATCCCGATCCCGGCTGAAACACCAGACCCGAATATCGACCAGCCGACCCTGCCCCCCACGGAGCCGCCAACGGTTCCGGAGCAGGAGCCACCGGATAACGAGCCACCACCGGTCGAAGAACCGCCGACGAGCATGCCGCCGGTGATCGTCTGAACCCCGAGCGGGTTCTGAGGTTCGCTCAAGGCGCGCGCGGCCCCTTGAGCAGACCACACGTAGCGCTGATACGTCCTACATATTTTGGAAAGAAAGCCTAGAACCGACTGCCGGGTTCATTTCTATACTCGTTCGCGCGCAGGCGCTCAATCCAATTCCGTGGATATTGCGCTTTGACCTTTCACGCGAGGACACCTATGTCGACCATCACCCCACAATGGACTCACCGCCCCCCGGCCACCCAGCCCACGCACGCCAGCGCGCCGCCCCCACTACTCACGCCCGAACGCCTGAATACGTTACTCAGGTCGGGACCGGACCGGACCGCCCAAGCCAAGTCCCCGGAAACGCCACGGCCGTCCACGGCGGCGGCGGCGGCGGCGAGCGCGCCTGCCAATGCATCGCCCTCGGCACCGGAGGCAAAACTCACCACAGACCTAAACGAGCTCAACGCCGCGTTGACCAAAGACACCATCGACCGGATCGTGCGCGATCCCAATGCGAGGTCTTCGCGCACCCTCGTCGCGCGCACCCGTGCGTTGCTGACGCCGGCCAATATCCGCTCGATGGTGCGCGGCCCCAATGCCCAAGCGAACGCCGCTACCCTGGAGGGACTCGGTCAACGCCTCGGCAAAGAACCCCTCACCGCGACCCTGAAGTCAGCCAGCACCGATGCGGAACAGGCTGTCGTCAATCAACTCAAGCTCAATAACCTGGAAAACCTGGGAAAAGCCTACGAGGGCGGCGGCGGGACCAGCGATATCCTGAACGACTACAACACGTCGCGCGCGCGCGTGGACGCCCTGAAAAGCAATCTGTCGGCCATGCAAACCAGCGCTCACTCGTTGGGCGATATCGGCGCCTCGCTGACCAAGGAAAAGATCGCCGCGTTGCGCGCCCCCGGACCCGCCTCCGACACGGCACCCGACGCGGCACCGAAAGCCGAGCATCCCACCCGCCAGCACAACACCTACCGCTTCAATGCACTCAATGAGTCGCCACTCGACGCGCCTCGCGAGATCTCGGGTTTCATGGCCGGCGACAAACTGGACCTCTCGGGTATTCGTGCCCAATTGAACAAACCGCTGCAATTGGTCGAACGCTTCTCCGGGGCCAGCGCAGAAATGCAGATCCATTACCTGCCCAGCACCCGCACCAGCGTAATAACCATTGCCGGCAACCCGGGCGAGCCGCCCTTTGTGCTCAGGGTTTTCGGTGAGGTGCGGTTCAGTAATATCGTGTCTTGAGCCGCTGTGCGGGCTCAGTTGTCCTTATCCCCCCTGCGCGGTCGTCCATAAACGGCGACCGCCAGTCAGTTGCCTGGAACGCCGGACCACCCGGCGAACCCTAACGATCACCAGCCCATGTAAAGGAGATCGTCATGCCCGTACGTATCGAACACCAGACGTGCTACTTCAAGATCAACGACGATGGCCAGGAACAAAGCCTGCCGGCTGGCGCGGTGACGGTCAGCACGGATATGTCCAAAGCCATGTCCTACGTGGACCTCGACAATGAGCGGGTATACATCACCGAGCAGGAAGCCGACGCCCTCACCGTTGCCGGCGCCACCGATGGACGCCAGCACAAGAAAGTCACCGAGCCTGGTTCGGCGATTTGATTGATCTGTATCAGCCCCCATCAAAAATCGCTGCACCCCAGGCGCCACGGGGTGCAGCAGATTGTCGCAGGTGCCTGTAACGGGGCCATCTGATCCGCTTTTTATCGTAATAGCTGAGTCTGTTATGCAAACAGACCGACGCGCATAGTTCACCGGCCTGATGGAGGCTGATGAGCGAACGACCATGAGCGAAAGAATCCCCACCGTGGACACCTTTGAGCCCCTGCACCCGAAGAAGGTCAAGGCCAAATCCAGCGACAACCTGATCCATACCCGCAGCTTCACCGGACTGTTCCGCACCTTGCGCGTGGGCGGAGCGAGCTTACTGTTCCTGACCTTTTTCGGCACCGTGTGGCTGAACTGGGGCGGTCGCCAGGCCGTGCTGTGGGACTTGGCCGAGAGCAAGTTCCACATCTTCGGCGCGACCTTCTGGCCGCAGGATTTCATCCTGTTGTCTGCGCTGCTGATCATCTGCGCCTTCGGCCTGTTTGCGATCACCGTGTTCGCCGGCCGCGTATGGTGCGGCTACACCTGCCCGCAAAGCTCGTTTACCTGGCTGTTCATGTGGTGTGAAAAAGTCACCGAAGGCGAGCGCAACCAGCGCATCAAGCTGCAAGCCGCGCCATGGAGCCTGAGCAAGCTGGCGCGGCGCTCGGCCAAACACACCCTGTGGCTGGCGATCAGCGTGCTCACCGGGCTGACGTTTGTCGGCTATTTCACCCCGATCCGTCCCCTGGCCGCCGAATTGCTGACCTGGCAATTGGGCGGTGTCAGCCTGTTCTGGGTGCTGTTTTTCACCGCCGCCACCTACCTCAATGCCGGCTGGCTGCGCGAAGCGGTGTGCATGCACATGTGCCCTTATGCACGGTTCCAGAGCGTGATGTTCGACAAGGACACCTTGACCATCGCCTATGACGCCGGCCGTGGCGAACACCGCGGCCCGCGCAAACGTGAGGCGAAGCCCGCCGACGTTGGCCTGGGGGATTGCATCGACTGCCAACTGTGCGTGCAGGTCTGCCCCACCGGCATCGACATCCGCGACGGCCTGCAAATGGAGTGCATCGGCTGCGCGGCCTGCATCGACGCCTGTGATTCGATCATGGACAAGATGGGCTATGCTCGCGGCCTGGTCAGCTATACCAGCGAACATCAACTGCAAGGCGGCAAGACCCACCTGCTACGCCCGCGTCTGATCGGCTACAGTGCCGTGTTGCTGGTGATGATTGCCGCGTTGGTGGTGGCGTTGGTGCAGCGACCGATGGTGTCGCTGGATGTAACCAAGGACCGTGGCATGTTCCGCGAGAACGCCCAGGGCCAGATTGAAAACATCTATAGCCTCAAGGTCATCAACAAGACCCAGCAACGCCAGGATTACCGCCTGGAACTGGTGGACGCCGACGGTTTCCAACTGCAGGGCAAAACCCACATCAGCCTGGCTGCGGGGGAAATCAGCGATATGCCGGTGTCGGTGGCGCTGCTGGCCGGCAAGCCTGCCAGCAGTTCCCAGACCCTGCGCTTCAAGGTCACGGATGTGGATGAGCCCTGGATCTACAGCGCCGCCGATAGCCGCTTTGTCGCGCCGCTGAACCGATGAGCAATGATCGACCCGACAAGAATCGAGCCCCGATGAAACGCTACGAAAAATTCGCCGACGACATCGCTGAACTGATCCGCTCCGGTGTCCTCGGCCCCGGCCAGCGTGTGCCCTCGGTGCGTTATGCCAGCCAGACCTACGGCGTCAGCCCGTCCACGGTGTTCCAGGCTTACTACCTGCTGGAGCGCCGTGGGCTGATCCGTGCACGGCCGCGCTCGGGTTACTTCGTCAACGTGCATGCGCCGAGCCCGTTTTCCGAGCCGGTGGTGAGCGAGCACGTGCACGAGTCCACCGAAGTGGATGTGAGCGAGCTGGTGTTCTCGGTCCTCGACTCCATCAAAGACCCCAATACCGTGCCGTTCGGCTCGGCCTTTCCCAGCCCGATGCTGTTCCCGCTGCCGCGCCTGGCCCGCTCCCTGGCCAGCGCCAGCCGCGAAATGGACCCGCGCCTGGTGGTCACCGACATGTCGCCGGGTAACCCGCAACTGCGCCGGCAGATTGCCCTGCGCTACATGGTCGGCGGCCTGATGCTGCCCATGGAAGAACTGCTGATCACCAACGGTGCCCTGGAAGCGCTGAACCTGTGCCTGCAGGCCGTGACCGAACCGGGCGACCTGGTGGCCATCGAGGCTCCGGCGTTCTATGCCTGCCTGCAAGTGCTGGAACGCTTGAAACTCAAGGCGGTGGAAATTCCCGTGCACCCGCGCGACGGCATCGACCTCAATGCCCTGGCGCAAAGCCTGGAACGCTACCCGATCAAGGCCTGCTGGACCATGACCAGCTTCCAGAACCCCATCGGCGCGACCTTGCCGGAAGCCAAGAAACAGGCACTGGTGGAACTGCTGCGCAGCCATCAGGTGCCGCTGATCGAGGACGATGTGTACGCCGAGTTGTACTTCGGCCAGCACGCGCCGAAACCGGCCAAGGCCTTCGACACCGAGGGCCTGGTGATGCACTGCGGTTCCTTCGCCAAGAGCCTGGCGCCTGGCTATCGCGTGGGCTGGGTAGCGGCCGGGCGCTATGCGCAGAAAGTCGAGCGTCTGAAGCTGATGACCTCGCTGTGCCCCTCGATGCCGGCCCAGGCAGCGATTGCCGATTACCTGCAACATGGCGGCTACGACCGGCACCTGCGCAAGCTGCGCTATGCCCTGGAGGAACAGCAAAGCGCCATGCTCGCCGCCATCGCCCGCTACTTCCCGGCGCAGACGCGGGTCAGCCAACCGGCCGGGGGTTATTTCCTGTGGCTGGAATTGCCCGAGCAGACCGACTCACTGAAGTTGTTCCAGATGGCACTGGCCCAAGGCATCAGCATCGCGCCAGGGCCGATCTTCTCGGCGACCCGGCGCTTCCGAAACTGTATCCGCCTGAACTACGGCAGCCCCTGGACCGAGGCGTCGGAAAAGGCGATGGAGACTCTGGGGCGGATCGTCCGTTCGTTCTAGCGGCCGCCACCCAGGTCCAGGAACGTGCCGGTCGCGTAGGACGCCTTGTCCGACAGCAGCCAGATAATCGCTTCCGCCACTTCATCCGGGCGCCCGCCTCGGGCCATGGGAATCCCGGACTCCAGTTTGCTGACCCGGTCCGGGTCGCCGCTCAAGGCATGGAAGTCGGTGAAGATATAGCCGGGTCGCACCGCGTTGACGCGAATGCCCTCGCCCGCCACTTCTTTGGACAGACCCACGGTGAACGTATCGAGTGCGCCCTTGGAAGCGGCGTAGTCGACATATTCACCCGGCGCCCCCAGGCGCGCGGCCACCGATGACACGTTGACGATGCTACCGCCCTGCCCACCATGGCGAGGCGACATGCGCAGCAGCGCATGCTTGGCACACAGGATCGGGCCCAGCACATTGGTTTTCATGATTTTAAGGATGCGGAACTCGGACATCTCGTCGACCCGCGACTTGTGCCCCACGGTGCCGGCGTTGTTCACCAGCGCGGTCACGCGGCCCAATTCGGTGTCGACGCGGTGGAACAAGGCGATCACTTCGTCTTCGATGCTGACATCGGCCCGCACCGCAATCGCCTTGGCGCCGAGCGCGCGAACCTGTTCGAGGACGCTGTGGGCGGCGTTTTCATCGGACAGGTAGTTGATGCAGATTCGATAGCCTTCGCGAGCGGCCAACAATGCCGTCTCGGCGCCAATCCCGCGACTGCCCCCGGTGATGATGACGACTTTGTCCATACGTGGTGTCTCCTGATTCGACCTGATGTTTAAAGTTTGGCCCAAGAATACCCGTCACGCCTGATGATTGTCAGGCGCAACGGCGTCTCCGGCCCGCTGGATATCCGCCATGAAACCGGCGGCGGGCAAGGGATGGCCCAACAAGTAACCTTGCAGGGAATTACACCCCAGCCGCGTCAGAAAATTTTGCTGCACATCGGTTTCCACCCCTTCGGCCACAATGCGCAGCCCCAGGGCGTGACCCAACGCGACGATGGCCGAGACGATGGCGGCGTCGTCGCTGTCATGCTCCAGGTCGCGCACAAACCCACGGTCGATTTTCAACTCGTTGGCGGGCAGGCGCTTGAGGTACATCAGGCTGGAATAACCGGTGCCGAAATCGTCAATGGACAGATCCACACCCATCTCCGACAGTTGCTGCAACACGGTCATGCTTGCATCCGCATCGCTCATGGCGGTGGTCTCGGTGATTTCCAGGGTCAGGCTGTTGGCCGGCAACTGGTGTCGCTCCAACGCCCTGGCCACACTCTTGACCAACCCTGCATGACAGAACTGCAGCGCGGAGAGGTTCACGGCAATGCGCCAATGTTCATAACCCTCGGTGTACCACACTCGCATCTGGCGGCAAGCCTCATTGAGTACCCACTCGCCGATGGGAATGATCAGCCCGGTCTTTTCCGCCAGTTCGATAAACATCGCCGGCAACAACAGGCCTTGTTGCGGATGCTCCCAGCGCAGCAAGGCTTCGGCCCCCACCGGAAGACCGCTGGCGGCGTCGAACTTGGGCTGGTAGTACAAGCGAAATTGCTGCTGTTCGATGGCATTGCGCAGGTCCTGCAACAACTGCAATTGCTTGCGCGCATTGGTGTTCATCGACACATCGAAAAAGCTGTAGCCGTTCTTGCCAATGCCTTTGGCGTGGTACATCGCAGCGTCGGCGTTCATCAGCAGTTCCTGGGGCGTGCTGCCGTTGCCCGGGAACACGGCGATGCCGACGCTGGCGGAGATTTTCAGCTCGTGCTCAGCCACCTGGAACGCCCGATTGATCAGCATGACCTGGCGTTCGGCGAGGCCAAGGGCATCATCCGGCTGCGTCAGTTGCACCAGCAATACAAACTCGTCGCCACCGATGCGCGCCAGGGTGTCCTGGCTGCGCAGGTCTTCGCGCAGACGCAGACCGACTTCGCGCAACAATTGGTCGCCCATGTGGTGACCGAAGGCGTCGTTGACCGGTTTGAAGCCGTCCAGGTCGATAAACATCAGCGCAAAGCAACCGCCCTGTTCCTTCACCGTCTGGATGGCTTGCTGAATGCGGTCGGCGAGCAAGGTGCGATTGGGCAGGCCGGTAAGCGTGTCGTGCAGGGCCAGGTGGGTCAGTTCCTGGTTGGCTTGGGAGAGGGAATCGGCGAGCACGGCGGTGCGTGCTTCCAGGCGGGCATCGAGCAGCGAGGTCAACAGCGCGATGGCCAGCACGGCCAGGGTCGACACCAGCACCAGGTTGTCCAGGCCCTTGCCGCTCAAGCCATTGAGCGCGGCACCGCAGAAGCTTTTATCGGCAAAGCGCGCCGCCGCCATGCCGGTGTAATGCATACCGACAATCGCCACGCCCATCACCACCGCCGCGCCGCACCGTGCCAGGCGCACGTAAGGGGTGTTGCGCCGCAGGTTGAAGGCAATCCACAGGGCTGCGCCGGAGGCCGCCACTGCGATCAGCAACGAGGCGCCAAACCAGGCGGGGTCGTAATCGATGCCCGGCGTCATGCGCATCGCGGCCATGCCGGTGTAGTGCATGCTGGCGATGCCGGTGCCCATGATCAGCGCACCACAGACCAGTTGCCAGGCGGGCAACCGAGGTTGGTTGACCAGCCATAACGCAAAGCCGCTGGACCACACGGCGATCAACAGCGACACCGCGGTAATCCCCAGGTCAAAGCCCAGGGCAAACGGCAGGCGCAGCGCGAGCATGCCGATAAAGTGCATCGACCACACCCCCACACCCATGGCGAACGCCCCACCGGCTATCCACAAATAGACGGCACGCCCCGTGGTTGTCGCAATGCGCCCGCTCAGGTCCAGCGCGGTGTAGGAAGCAAGGATTGCGACGATCAGGGAAATGACGACCAGGGAGGGTGAATAACTACCGATGAGCATGTGACTTCTCGTGCGCAACAGGCCCGAGAGGCCCGCGTCAGATGGCAAAGCGGGCGATTGTAGCGAGAATAATTCTTGGACAGGTGATTAATTATCAGAGGGCCATCAGCGTTTTTCTGGCGTCAAACTGATGGCTTTAAAACCGAGGATCGCCGCACCTTCCGGGCATCGCACTCGGGCAAATGTGTGGAGCGGGCCAGCTCGCGAATGCGGTCTGCCAGTGAAGAATCCACCGGCTTAAACGCCATATTCGCGAGCAAGCCCGCTCGCCCATTTTGGGCGGACACCTAATCCTTGGCGCTGATTGGCGTCTGCCCATCCCAGCCACCGCCCAACGCGGCGATCAGTTGCACGCTGGCCACCAAGCGGCTCTGCAGCAGGGTCAATACCGTGCGCTCGTTGCTCAGGGCCGTGGCCTGCACCGTGACCACATCCAGGTAGGCAATCAGCCCGGCCTTGTACTGGTTCTGGGTCAGGCGCAGAGACTCCCGCGCCGCTGCCAGCGCTTCGTTGCTGACCACCGCTTCGTCTTCCAGCACCTTGAGCTGCACCATGTAGTTTTCCACTTCACGGAAACCGTCGAGCACGGTCTGGCGGTACTTGGCCACGGTTTCGTCGTAGGACGCCACGTTGCGGTCGACTTCGGCCGAGCGCTGGCCGCCGTCGAACAGGGTCATGGCCAGCTTCGGTCCAACGGACCAGAAGCGGTTCGGCAAGGTAATCCAGTCGGCATAGGTGCTGCTGGAATAACCACCGGACAGGCTCAGACTCAGGTCGGGGTAGTAGGCGGCCTTGGCCACGCCGATATTGGCGTTGGCGGCGATCACCGAGCGTTCGGCCGAGGCGATATCGGGGCGACGTTCGAGCAATTGCGAAGGCAGGCTCACCGGAATCTGCGGCAGGGCCGGAATGTCCTTGCTCACCGCCAGGTTGAAGTTGGCCGGCGCTTCGCCAATCAACACGGCAATGGCGTTTTCCAGCTGGGCGCGCTGCCAGATCAGGTCGATCAGACTGGCCTGGGTGGTCTTGAGCTGGGTTTGTGCCTGGGCCACCGCGTCTTTGCCGGAGACGCCGGCGCGGTACTGGTTTTCGGTCATTTGCAGGGAGCGTTGATAAGTCTCCAGAGTGGCCTGCAGCAAGCGGGTCTGTTCATCCATGACGCGCAATTGCAGGTAGCTTTGCACCAGTTCCGACTGCTGGCTCAGGCGCATCGCGGCCAGGTCGGCCGAGCTGGCTTCGGCACTGGCCTCGTTGGCCTCCAGGCCACGGCGCAACTTGCCCCAGATATCCGCCTCCCAACTCACGCCCAACTGCGCGTTGAGGGTGTCGCGGATACCGCTGCTGGAGCTGCTGAGGCTGGCGTTGCTGCTGCCGGTGCCCTGGCTGGCGCGGGTTTTCCCGACGCTCAGGTCGACGGAGGGGTAAAACGCACCGCGCGAACTGCGCACCAGGGCCTGGGCCTGGCGAAAACGCGCTTCGGCCTGGGCCACGCTCTGGTTCGAGTTGTTCAGGCGTACCACCAGGTCGTTGAGCTGGCGATCCCCGTACAGTTCCCACCAGGCGCCACGGGCCAATGAGTCGCTGGGCGTGGCCTGGCGCCAGCCCTGGGCTTCCTTGAACTGGGCGGGTTCGATGACTTCCGGGCGCTTGTAATCGGGGCCGACGGCGCAGGCGCTGAGCAGCACTGCCAACCCCACGGCAGGCGCGAGCTTGCTCGCGAAGGTCGTCAACAATGACGCGAGCATCCTGGGGAAACGCGGCGTCCCGGTTTTTTTCGCGAGCAAGCTCGCTCCTGCAGGGGGACGGGGTGCGTTGGCGTTCAGTGGATCGGTCATAGCGCAGTGTCCAGGGCAGCATCGGTACGCACGCCGCGCCAGGCGTTGAAGCGATGGCGCGCGCGGTCGAGATAGAGGTAAACCACCGGGGTGGTGTAAAGGGTCAGGACCTGGCTGAACACCAGGCCGCCGATGATGGT
Organism: Pseudomonas sp. MPB23; assembly: GCF_046605395.1. Taxonomy (NCBI): domain Bacteria; kingdom Pseudomonadati; phylum Pseudomonadota; class Gammaproteobacteria; order Pseudomonadales; family Pseudomonadaceae; genus Pseudomonas; species Pseudomonas sp. MPB23. The sequence goes on from NZ_CP176771.1 coordinate 4,557,229, forward strand.
CAGGCCCAGGGGCTGGCGCATTTCCGCACCGTCGCCGGAACCGAGCAACAAGGGCAAGGCACCGAGAATCGCCGCCAGCGTGGTCATCAGGATCGGTCGCAACCGCAAAAGGCAAGCGCTGCGGATCGACTCCAGCGGGCTCAGACCGTCAGTGCGCTCCAGTTGCAACGCCAGGTCGATCATCAGAATCGCGTTTTTCTTCACCACCCCGATCAGCAGGAACAAGCCCAGCAGGGAGATCAGGCTGAACTCGCCGCCCAGCAGGTAGATCGACAGCAACGCGCCAACCCCGGCCGAGGGCAAGGTCGAGAGGATCGTCAGCGGGTGGATATAGCTTTCATACAAAATCCCCAGCACCAGGTACACCGCCACCAGCGCGCCGAGGATCATGAACGGTTGGCCCTTCTGCGCCGCCGCGAAGGCGTCGGCGGTGCCGGCCATCTTGGCGATCACGCCTTCCGGCAAACCGACCTTGGCAATCGCCCGCTCGATGGCGGCCGTGCCCTGCTCCACCGTGACCCCGGGGGCCATGTCGAAGGCGATGTTCTCCGAGGCGAACTGGCCTTCGTGGCTGACGCGGTCGTCCGCCAGGCTGTTCTCGTAATGGGCGATGGTCGACAACGGTACCCGCGCGCCGCTGGACGTGATCACCTGCATCTGGTTGAGCGTGATCGGGTCCTGGGCGTATTTGGGGTTGACCTCCATCACCACCTGGTACTGGTTGAGGCTGTCGTAGATCGTGGAAATCTGCCGCTGGCTGTAGGCGTTGTTCAGCACCGCCGTGACCATGCTCATGTCGATGCCCAGGCGCTTGGCCTGGTCGCGGTCGACAATCAGCGTGACCTGGGCGGCGCCCCGGCCTTCGCGGGCGTCGATGGCGGTCAGTTCCGGCAGTGCACGCAGGGCGGCCACCACCTTCGGGTACCACAGGCGCAGTGCGGCCAGGTCGCCACTCTGCAGGATGTAGGAATACTGCGCGCTGGTCTGGTCGCGGCTGCCGCCGAATTGCAGGTCCTGGTCGGCCATCAGGAACAGGCGCCCGCCCGGCACCAGCGGCACATTCTTGCGCAATCGCTCGATCACCGCCTGGGCCGAAACCTTGCGTTCAGCGATGGGCTTGAGGCGTACCAGCATCATCGCGTTGTTGGTGCCGTTGTTGCCGCCGATGAAGCCGGCCACGCTGAGCACCGCCGGGTCCTTGAGCACCGCCTTGCGGAAGGTCTCCATCTTCGGCTGCATCACGCTGAACGACAGTCCGTCGTCACCGCGCACAAAGCCGATCAACTGGCCGGTGTCCTGCTGCGGCATAAAGGTTTTCGGCACCACCACGTACAGCGCCACGTTCACACCAATGGTCAGCAACAGGCTGAACAAGGTCAGGCGACGGTGGCGCAGCACCCAGTCCAGGCTGCTGGCGTAGCCCGCGACCATGCGCTCGTTGATCGCCTGGCTCCAGCGCTGCAGGCCGGTCATCCGGCCTTTGACGTGGGGCTTGAGCCAACGGGCGCAGAGCATCGGGGTCAAGGTCAGCGAAACGATCAGCGAGACGATGATCGCCGCCGACAAGGTGATGGAAAACTCGCGGAACAGGTTGGCAATAATCCCCCCCATGAACAGGATGGACAGGAACACCGCCACCAGCGACACGTTCATCGACAGCAAGGTAAAGCCGACTTCCTGGGCGCCCAGGTAGGCCGCCTTCATCGGCGGCACGCCTTCGTCGATATGCCGGGAAATGTTCTCCAGCACCACAATGGCGTCGTCCACCACCAGGCCGGTGGCCAGGATCAACGCCATCAATGAAAAATTGTTCAACGAGAAGCCGTACAGGTACATCACCGCAAAGGTGCCCACCAGGGACACCGGTACCGCCAGGGTCGGAATCAGCGAGGCGCGGAAGTTGCCGAGAAACAGGTACACCACCAGGATCACCAGCCCCACCGCGATGAACAAGGTCATTTCCGCTTCATGCAGGGTGGCGGTGATCACCGGCGAGCGGTCCATGGCCAGGCTGAGCGTGACGCTGGCCGGCAGCACCGCCTGCAACGCCGGCAGCTGCGCCTTGATCTGCCGCACGGTCTCGATGATGTTGGCGCCGGACTGGCGGTTGATCACCAGCAACACCGCCGAATCGTTATTGAAGAAGCCGCTGTTGTAGCGGTCTTCCACGCCGTCGCTGATCGTCGCCACATCCCCCAGGCGCAGGGCTGCGCCGTTCTGGTAGCGAATCAGCAGCGGCTCATAGTCCTTGGCTTTTTCCAACTGGTCGTTGGCCTGGATCTGCCAGTTGCGCTCGGCGTCTTCCAGCGAGCCCTTGGGCCGGCGCTGGTTGGCGTTGGCGATGGTGTTGCGCACATCGTCCAGGGCCACGCCGTACTGGTCGAGGGCCTTGGGCTCCAGTTCGATGCGCACGGCCGGCAGGGAACTGCCGCCGATCTGCACTTCGCCCACGCCCGGCACTTGGGACAGGCTTTGCGAGAGGATGGTCGAGGCCAGGTCGTACAACTGGCCCTTCTCCAACACGTCCGAGGTCAGCGACAGCACCATGATCGGCGCCTGGGACGGGTTGATCTTCTTGTAGGTGGGCATGCTGCGCATGCCGCTGGGCAGCAGGTTGCGCGAGGCGTTGATCGCCGCCTGCACTTCCCGCGCCGCGCCGTTGATATCACGGTCGGAGTCGAACGCCAGGATCACCCGCGTGGAGCCCTGGCTCGACGAACTGCTCATGGTGGTAATGCCGGCGATCGTCCCGAAGGAGCGCTCCAGCGGTGTGGCCACGGTGGACGCCATCACCTCGGGGCTGGCGCCGGGCAGGCTGGCCGACACCACAATCACCGGGAAGTCGATCTGCGGCAACGGCGACACCGGCAACAGGTTGAAGCTGACGCCGCCCAGCAACATGATCGCCAGGCTCAGCAGCATGGTGGCGACCGGTCGGCGAATGAAAGGTCCGGACAGGTTCATGACTCAACCGGCTCCAGGCTTTGCGGCTCTTTGCGCCAGCGTCGACCGAGGCGGTCGAAATACAGGTAGATCACCGGCGTGGTGAACAGGGTCAAGACCTGGCTCACCAGCAGACCGCCGACCATCACCAGGCCCAGGGGCTGACGCAACTCCGCGCCGGAGCCGCTGGCCAGCATCAACGGCACCGCACCGAACAACGCAGCCAGGGTGGTCATCAGGATCGGCCGGAAGCGCAGCAGCGCCGCCTGGTAGATCGCGGTCTGCGGGTCGAGGCCCTGGTTGCGTTCGGCGTCGAGGGCGAAGTCGATCATCATGATCGCGTTCTTTTTCACGATACCGATCAGCAGGATGATACCGATGATCGCGATCATCCCCAGGTCATTGCCGCTGAGCAGCAAGGCCAGCAAGGCCCCCACCGCTGCCGACGGCAAGGTCGAGAGAATGGTGATCGGGTGGATGTAGCTCTCGTAGAGCACGCCCAGCACGATGTACATGGTGACCACCGCCGCCAGGATCAGCAGCAGCGTACTCGACAGCGACGCCTCGAACGCCTGGGCCGCGCCCTGGAACTGGGTCTGCACGCCCACCGGCATGCCGATGTCCTTCTGCGCCTGGTTGATCAGTTCCACGCCTTTACCCAGCGCCACGCCGGGCGCCAGGTTGAACGACATCATCACCGCCGGGAACTGGCCGATGTGCGCGATCGCCAACTGCGCCTGGCGCTGTTCCACACGGGCCAGGCTGGACAACCGCACCTGGCCGCCATCGGTGGTTTTCACGTGGATCTGGTTCAGCGCCGCCGGCCCCAGGGTTTCCCCCGACTGGGCCTGCAAGACCACGCGGTACTGGCTGGCCTGGGTGTAGATGGTGGAAATCTGCCGCTGGCCGAAGGCGTCATACAGCGCATCGGTGATGGTCGATACGCTGACACCCAGGCGCGAGGCCGCATCGCGGTCGATCACCAGGTACACCTGCAAGCCTTTGTCCTGCAGGTCGCTGGCCACGTCGGTGAGTTCCGGCATCAGGCTGAGGGCATGCACCAGCTTGTCGCTCCACAGCGCCAGCAGGTCGGCGTCCGGCGAGGACATGCTGAACTGGTACTGGGTGCGGCTCACGCGGTCTTCAATGGTCAGGTCCTGCACCGGCTGCATGAACAGGCGGATGCCGACCAACTTGTCGATTTCCGGCTGCAGGCGGGTGATCACCTGGGCCGCGCTCAAATTGCGCTGGCCGTGGGGCTTGAGGTTGATCAGCAGGCGACCGCTGTTGAGCGTGGCGTTATCACCATCCACGCCAATATAGGAAGACAGGCTTTCCACCGCCGGGTCGGTGAGGATGATCTTCGCCAGTTCTTGCTGGCGCTGGCTCATCGCTGCGAAGGAAATCGACTGCGGCGCCTCGGAAATCCCCTGGATCACCCCGGTGTCCTGCACCGGGAAGAAGCCCTTGGGCACCACCAGGTACAGCACCACGGTGAGGCCGAGGGTGGCGATGGCCACCAACAGGGTCAGCGGCTGGTGCCTGAGCACCCACTGCAACTTGCGCCCGTAGGCTGCGATCAGCCAGTCGATCCAGGCGCCGCTGGCCTTGTAGAAACGGCTTTGTTCTTCCGCCTTGGGTTCACGCTTGAGCAAACGCGCGCACATCATCGGCGTCAGGGTCAGGGACACCACCAGGGAAATCAGGATCGCCACCGCCAGGGTGATGGCGAATTCGCGGAACAGCCGCCCGACCACATCGGCCATGAACAGCAGCGGGATCAACACGGCGATCAGCGACAGGGTCAGGGAAATCAGGGTGAAGCCGATCTGCTTGGCGCCCTTGAGAGCAGCGGCCAGCGGCGTCTCGCCTTCCTCGATATAGCGCGAGATGTTCTCCAGCATCACGATGGCATCGTCCACCACGAACCCGGTGGCGATGGTCAGGGCCATCAGCGTCAGGTTATTGATGGAGAAGCCGGCCAGGTACATCACGCCAAAGGTGCCCACCAGCGACAGCGGCACGGCAATGGACGGAATGATCGTCGCGCTGACCCGGCGCAGGAACAGGAACGTCACCATCACCACCAGGGCAATGGCGATCAGCAATTCGTGTTGCACATCGGTGACCGAGGCGCGGATGGTCTGGGTGCGGTCGGTCAGCACCGTCACGTCGAGGCCGGCCGGCAGGTTGTCGGTGATGCTCGGCAACAGTGCCTTGATGCGATCCACCACCTCGATCACGTTGGCGCCCGGCTGGCGCTGGATATTCAGCAGTACGGCCTGGTTTTCATTGGCCCAGGCGGCGAGGCGTTCGTTTTCGGCACCGTCGACGATCTGCGCGACGTCCTTCAGACGCAGTGGCGCGCCATTTTTATAGGCCAGGATCAGTTCGGCATATTGTTGCGGCGACACCAACTGGTCGTTGGCGTCGAGCATCGACACGCGGGTCGGGCCGTCGAAGTTGCCCTTGGGCTGGTTGACGTTGGACGCGGCGATCAGGGTGCGCACATCCGACAGGTTCAAGCCGTTGGCCGCCAGGGCCTCGGGGTTGACCTTGATGCGTACGGCCTGGCGCTGGCCGCCGGCGATGCTGACCATGCCGACGCCGCTGATCTGCGCGATCTTCTGCGCCATACGGGTGTCGACCAGGTCATTGAGCTTGGGCAGCAGCATGGTCTTGGAGGTGATCGCCAGGGTCAGCACCGGGGTATCCGCCGGGTTGACCTTGTTGTACACCGGCGGCGCCGGCAAATCCTTGGGCAGCAGATTGGTCGCGGCGTTGATCGCGGCCTGCACCTGTTGCTCGGCGACATCCATATTGATGTCGAGGTTGAAGCGCAGGGTCAGCACCGAGGCACCACCGGAACTGGTGGACGCCATCTGCGTAAGGCCAGGCATTTGCCCGAACTGGCGCTCGAGCGGCGCGGTGACCGCACTGGTCATCACATCGGGGCTGGCGCCGGGGTATAGGGTCATCACCCGGATGGTCGGGTAATCCACCTGGGGCAAGGCCGATACCGGCAGCAGGCGGTACGCGATGATGCCGGCCAGGACAATCGCCAGCATGCTCAGCGTGGTGGCGACCGGGCGAAGGATAAACAGCCGCGACAGGTTCATGAACCGACCTTTTGCGCCTTGCCGGCGTCGGCGCCGGTCTCCCCTTTAGCGGCGGGCTTGCCTTGCAGGTGTTCAGTCGGCGTGGTCGGCACTTCGCTGCTGTCGCTGACCACTTCGATTTCGCTGCCATCCTTGAGGCGGTCGGTGCCTTCCAGCACCAGGCGGTCGCCGGCCTTGAGGCCCTGCTTGACCACGGTGTTGTCGCCGTCGCTGTCACCGACCACCAGCGGCTGGACCTTGACCTTCTTGTCGCCATCGAGCACGTAGACGAACGTGCCGGTGCTGCCGAACTGGATCGCCGCCGACGGCGCTAACACCACGTTATGCAGGGTGTCGGCCAGCAGGTGCACGTTGACGAACTGGTTGGGGAACAGCGCTTGGTCCTTGTTATCGAACCGCGCCTTGAATTTCAGCGTGCCGGTGGTGACGTCGATCTGGTTGTCCAGGCTTTGCAGCACGCCGGTGGCCTGGCGCTTCACATCGCCACGGTCCCAGGCTTCCACGGGCAGTTTGTTGCCGGCATGGTAACGGGCGAGCACGGTTTCCAGGGTGCTTTCCGGCAAGGTGAAGGCCACGCTGATCGGCTGGGTCTGGGTGATGACCGCGAGAAAGGTGGTGTCGTTGGCCGCCACCAGGTTGCCCACGTCCACCTGGCGCAGGCCGACCCGGCCACTGATCGGCGCGCGGATCTTGGTAAATTCGAGGTTGAGCTTGGCGTCGTCCACCGCGCCCTGGTTGGTCTTGACCGTGCCCTGGTATTGCAGGACCAGCGCTTCGGCCGTGTCGAGGGTCTGCTTGGCGATACTGTCCTGAGCGTAGAGGTCGCGATAACGCTGGACATCGACCTGGGCGTTCTTCAACTGGGCCTGGTTCTGCATCAGCGTGCCCTGGGCCTGGAGCAAGGCGTTCTGGTAGCTGCGCGGATCAATCTCGGCCAGCAGGCCGCCGGCTTTGACCATCTGCCCCTCTTCGAAGGCGATCTTCACCAACTCGCCGCCCACCCGGCTGCGCACATTGATGGTGTTGAGCGCCGTCACCGTCCCCAGGGCCTTGTAGTACACCGGAAAGTCCCCCAGCACCACCGGGGCCACACGCACCGGCACCGGGCCGGTGGAACCGCCGAAGCCCGGACGCATCATTCCCGACTTGCCGGCGTGCCCGGCCGGCGGTTGCGCGGCGCCTTCCTTGTGGCTGCCGGGCCAGAATTTCCAGCACAGACCGGCGATGACCAGCAGCACGAGCAGGCCGAACAGCCAGCGGCGGGAATTGCGGGGGGAGGATTGCATGGAGTGATCAACCATTGGGCGCGAGAGCTTCTTTTTGGGGAGGCTGAAAGATAAGCACTGGGGCGCGTTAAGAAAAGCGCCTTTACCGGCTATTTACCTTGGGCTTACAACTTTTAACTTCTGACCTTAGTCCGTTGCCTATTTCGCTAAGCGTCTGAACGACAAATAAAAACGGCCTGGACTAGGCCAGGCCGCAATTATGTAACACGTGTGTTACCGCCAAACGACAGTCATAGCCGAAACAGTTACTTCAAAACAGCCAGGGCCGCTTCGTAGTTTGGCTCTTGGCCGATTTCAGGTACCAGTTCGCTGTGCAGCACGTTGTTATTTTCATCCAGCACCACCACCGCGCGAGCGGTCAGGCCTTGCAGCGGGCCGTCGGCCAGGGACACACCGTAGTCAACGGCGAAGTCGGCGTTACGGAAGTCCGACAGGCTCAGCACATTGTCCAGGCCTTCGGTGCCGCAGAAACGCTTCTGGGCAAATGGCAGGTCGGAGGAAATGCACAGCACCACGGTGTTTTTCACATCGTTGGCCTGGGCGTTGAACTTGCGTACCGAGGTGGCGCAAGTCGGGGTGTCGACGCTTGGGAAGATGTTCAGCACTTTGCGCTTGCCGGCGAAAGTAGCCAGGGTTGCGTCCGACAGATCGCCGGCGGTCAGGGTGAAGTCTGGAGCCTGGGCGCCGACTGTCGGCAGTTCGCCTTCAACCTGGACGGGGTTCCCACGAAGGGTGACTTGGGCCATGAACAGAATCCTTATGCTGGGTTTTGGTTAAACGAATTCGAGAGGCCGAAGTTAACCACAAAGTACCGTGGCGACCTACCGCCCGACATAAATTGTCATGCCTCGCGGTTGTGGTTTAATTGCGCGCTTTGCGCCTGCCTCCAAGGAAACCTGTGTTGATGAATCGGCCCGCCACCCAAGTCCTGGTCATCGGTTATGTCTGGCCGGAGCCCCGCTCCTCGGCTGCGGGCGGGCATATGATGCAGATTCTCGAGAGTTTTCTTGCGCAAGGTTGGGACATTACCTTCAGCAGCCCGGCGACCATCGGCGAACACAAGGCCGATTTGCCGGCACTCGGCATCAGCGAATGCGCGATCGAGCTCAATAACAGCAGTTTCGATGATTTTATCCGCGAACTGTCCCCGGATATCGTGCTGTTCGACCGTTTCATGATGGAAGAGCAATTCGGCTGGCGCGTGGAAAAATGCTGCCCCGACGCCCTGCGGGTGCTGGAGACCTCCGACCTGCAAAGCCTGCGCGACGCGCGCCACCAGCGCTTCAAGGACCACCTCAAGGCCCATCCCGACAGCGACGACTTCAGCGCCCTGTTCGCCCCGGCGTTGGAAGACGAATTCCAGCGCATGGCCGACACCGACCTGGCCAAACGCGAAATCGCCGCGATTTACCGCTGCGACATCAGCCTGATGATCTCCGACGTGGAAATCCGCCTGCTCACCGAGCACTTCAAGGTGCCCGCCGCCCTGCTCCACTGGTGCCCGCTGATGCTGCAGCCGCCGGCCCAGGCCTTTGCGCCGTTTGCAGACCGCGCGCATTTTCTCAGCATCGGTAACTTCCGCCACGCCCCCAACTGGGATGCGGTGCTGTGGATGAAGCACAGCCTCTGGCCGCTGATCCGCCAACAACTGCCGGGCGCCCAGTTGCATATCTACGGTGCCTACACCCCGCCCAAGGCCACGGCGCTGCACAACCCGGCCCAGGGCTTTCATGTGATGAACTGGGCCGAAGATGCGCTGCAAGTGATGACTGCGGCACGGATCTGCCTGGCCCCGTTGCGCTTCGGTGCGGGCATCAAGGGCAAGCTGGCGGATGCGATGCTGTGCGGCACGCCGACTATCACCACGCCCATCGGCGCCGAAGCCATGGGCGACGAGCAGCCATGGCCCGGCGCAATCGCCCAGAGTGCCGACGCCCTGGCCGCTGCCGCCGTGAGTCTGTACCAGGACTGCGACCGCTGGACCCAGGCCCAGGAAGCCGGGCGCCAACTCCTGGCCCGTCGCTATGACCGGCACGTCCACGGCGCCGCGCTGGTGGAATGCCTGCAACAGTGCCGCAGCGATCTCGCCGCCCATCGCCGGGACAACTTCACCGGCAGCATGCTGCGCCACCATGCGCATAAAAGTACGCAGTACATGTCCCAATGGATCGAGGCAAAAAACCGCAACCTATAAACACCGGCGCTGGCAAGGTAGCGCGCGTGGGGGCATTATCCTGCGCAGCAACCACAATAAAGCGACGGCAACATGACCCGAGCAACGCGCATCACCGACCCTTCCTACGAACTGATGGACGATCACAACGGTCTGTCCATCATCTATCGCCAACATGGCTTCCCCTGCCCGCTGGTGCGCTGGCATTTCCACAAGGAATACGAGCTGCACCTGATTATCGCCAGCTCCGGCAAGGTGTTTATCGGCGACTACATCGGCAACTTCTACCCCGAAAGCCTGTTCCTCACCGGGCCCAATCTGCCCCACAACTGGATCAGCCAGGTGGAGGAAGACGAAGTGGTGCCCAAGCGCGACATGCTGGTGAACTTCACCGATGAGCTATTCGAGCAAGGCAGCCACATTTTTGCCGAGCTCAAGAGCCTGACACCGCTGCTGGAGCGGGCGCAGTACGGTATCGAATTCCGCTGCAAAAAGACCATCGCCCAGGCCATGACCTTGATGCAACGCATCGAGGACGCCCGAGGCATGGCGCGCCTGGGGCACTTCTTTATTCTTCTGGAGGTGCTGAGCGCCTGCGAGGACTATCAGTTGCTGTCCAGCGTGAACACCTCGCAACTGGCCGACGAGCACAGCATCGACCGCACCAACCGCGCGGTGGACTACATCTTCGCCCACTACGCGCGGGAGTTGCCGCTGGAGGAAGTGGCGGATTACCTGGGCATGAAGCCGACGTACTTTTCGCGGGTGTTTAAACAGGCGACCGGGCGCACGTTTATCGAGTTCGTCAATCGGCTGCGCATCAGCAAGTCCTGCGAATTGCTGGCTGATGGTGACAAAGCCGTGACGGACGTGTGCTTTGAGTCGGGGTTCAACAACATCTCCAACTTCAACCGGCGCTTTCAGCAGCTCAAGGGCATGACCCCTTCCCACTACCGGCGCCTGGCCGTCCAGCGGCTGACCGAACAGAATTTGGCCTGAATGGGGCGCGGGTTTGCATTCGGCTGCGAGCGTCTCGGGCGCTTTCAATCGAGTGCAAAAAAGTATCAGTCCCAGTGCGCCCAAGGATTTGTCACAGCCCCATTTGAAGGCTGTAATCAACGCACACTCTTCCTGACAGCTCGTAGGAAGACACAACAACAATAACTGTCCTTCTGTAGCCCCCCGGGCGCGGAAATGGAGTGCGCGATGAAGTTCACAGCAAAAACCCTGCTTGCCTGTTCTTGCATGACGGTATGCATGACCCTCAGCGCCGTCAGCCTTGGCGCGCAAACCCTGACCATTGCCACCGTCAACAACAGCGACATGATCCGCATGCAAAAGCTCTCGAAAACCTTCGAGGCCGAGCATCCAGAGATCAAGCTGAACTGGGTGGTGCTCGAAGAAAACGTGCTGCGCCAACGCCTGACCACCGACATCGCCACCCAGGGCGGGCAGTTCGACGTATTGACCATCGGCATGTACGAAGCCGCACTCTGGGGCGCCAAGGGCTGGCTGGAACCGATGAAGGACTTGCCGGCGTCCTACGACCTCGACGACGTTTTCCCTTCGGTACGTGATGGCCTGTCTGTCAAAGGTTCGCTGTACGCCCTGCCGTTCTACGCCGAAAGCTCGATCACCTATTACCGCACCGACCTGTTCAAGGACGCCGGGCTGAGCATGCCCGAGCACCCGACCTGGACGCAGATCGGCGAATACGCGGCGAAACTCACCGACAAGAGCAAAGAGCAATACGGCCTGTGCCTGCGCGGCAAAGCCGGTTGGGGTGAAAACATGGCGCTGATCACCACCCTGGCCAACGGCTACGGCGCGCGCTGGTTCGATGAGAAATGGCAAGCGCAATTCAACGGCCCAGAATGGAAGGACGCGCTGAACTTCTACGTCGACAACATGAAAAAATCCGGCCCGCCGGGGGCGTCGAGCAACGGCTTCAACGAAAACCTGGCGCTGTTCAACAGCGGCAAGTGCGCGATCTGGGTCGATGCCAGCGTCGCCGGCTCGTTCGTCACCGACAAGACCCAGAGCAAAGTGGCTGACCACGTCGGCTTTACCTTTGCCCCTCACGAAACTACCGACAAAGGCACCTCGTGGCTGTACTCCTGGAGCCTGGCGATCCCCACCAGTTCCAAGGCCAAGGACGCCGCCAAGGTGTTCACCAGTTGGGCGACATCCAAGGAATACAGCGCCTTGGTCGCCAAGACCGACGGCATCGCCAACGTTCCGCCGGGTACGCGCAAGTCGACCTACAGCGATGAGTACATGAAGGCCGCCCCCTTCGCCAAAGTGACCCTGGAATCGCTGAAAGTGGCGGACCCGACCAAACCGACCCTCAAGCCGGTGCCGTATATCGGCATCCAGTTGGTGACCATTCCTGAGTTCCAGGCCATTGGGACCCAGGTCGGCAAGTTCTTCGCCGGCGCGCTGACCGGTCAGCAAACGGTGGATCAAGCCTTGACCGCCGCGCAGACCACCACCGAGCGCGAAATGAAGCGGGCCGGTTACCCCAAGTAACCCCCGACCCCAGCACCGTCAAATGTGGGAGGGGGCTTGCTCCCTCCCACATTGACCGCACTCCGATTCTTGCTGCGCATTGGTCTTGAATACCATGAATACAACACCCAAAAACCGCCTGGCCAACCCCGGCTGGTTTCTCGTCAGCCCCTCGGTGGCCTTGCTGCTGTTGTGGATGATCGTGCCGCTGGGCATGACCCTGTACTTTTCGCTGATCCGCTACAACCTGCTCTACCCCGGTGAAAACCAGTTCGTGGGGCTGGAGAACTTCACCTACTTCATCACCGATTCGGGCTTCCTGCCCGGCGCCACCAATACCCTGTTGCTGGTGGGCAGCGTGCTGTTGATCAGCGTGGTGTTCGGCGTGTTGATCAGTGCCTTGCTGGAGGCCAGTGAATTCTTCGGCCGCGGCCTGGTGCGGGTGTTGCTGATTTCGCCGTTTTTCATCATGCCCACCGTCGGCGCGCTGATCTGGAAGAACCTGATTTTCCACCCGGTATCGGGGATTCTCGCCGCACTTTGGAAGCTGTTCGGCGCCGAGCCGGTGGACTGGCTGGCGCACTACCCGTTGCTGTCGATCATCATCATCGTCTCGTGGCAATGGCTGCCCTTCGCGATCCTGCTGCTGATGACCGCCATGCAGTCCCTCGACCAGGAGCAAAAGGAAGCCGCGCGCCTGGACGGTGCCGGCGCCATCGCGATCTTCTGGCACCTGACCCTACCCCACCTGGCGCGCCCGATTGCCGTGGTGGTGATGATCGAAACCATCTTCCTGCTCTCGGTGTTCGCCGAAATCTTCACCACCACCAACGGCGGCCCCGGCTACGCCTCGACCAACCTCGCCTACCTGATCTACAACCAGGCGCTGGTGCAGTTCGACGTGGGCATGGCCTCGGCCGGCGGCTTGATTGCCGTGGTCATCGCCAATATCGCGGCGATCATCCTGGTGCGGATGATCGGCAAAAACCTGACTGACAAGCCTTGAGGGCCGCGCCATGACGCTTCAACAATCCCGTCGCCTGCAGAGCCTGTTGCTCGGCACCCTGGCCTGGGCCATCGCGATCCTGATCTTCTTCCCGATCTTCTGGATGGTGCTGACCAGCTTCAAGACCGAAATCGACGCGTTCGCCACGCCGCCGCAGTTCATCTTCACGCCGACGCTGGAGAACTACCTGCACATCAACGAGCGCAGCAACTACTTCAGCTATGCGTGGAACTCGGTGCTGATTTCATTCAGCGCCACCGCCCTGTGCCTGCTGATCTCGGTGCCGGCCGCCTACTCCATGGCCTTCTACGAGACCCAACGCACCAAGGGCACGCTGCTGTGGATGTTGTCGACCAAGATGCTGCCGCCGGTGGGTGTGCTGATGCCGATCTACCTGCTGGCCAAGAGCTTCGGCCTACTGGATACGCGCATCGCGCTGATCATCATCTACACCCTGATCAACCTGCCGATCGTGGTGTGGATGGTGTACACCTACTTCAAGGACATCCCCAAGGACATCCTCGAAGCCGCCCGCCTGGATGGCGCCACGCTGTGGCAGGAAATGGTCCGCGTGCTGCTACCGATCGCCAAGGGCGGCCTGGCCTCCACCGTGCTGCTGTCGCTGATCCTGTGCTGGAACGAAGCGTTCTGGTCGCTGAACCTGACCTCGTCGAATGCCGCGCCGCTCACCGCGCTGATCGCCTCCTATTCCAGCCCCGAAGGCTTGTTCTGGGCCAAATTGTCCGCTGTGTCGACCCTGGCCTGTGCGCCGATCCTGATCTTTGGCTGGATCAGCCAGAAACAGTTGGTGCGCGGTTTGTCCTTCGGCGCCGTTAAATAATCATTCCTGCGGAGGCCCATCATGGCCAACCTGAAAATCAAGAATCTGCAAAAAGGCTTCGAAGGTTTCTCGATCATCAAGGGCATCGACCTGGAAGTGAACGACAAGGAATTCGTGGTCTTCGTCGGCCCCTCGGGCTGCGGTAAATCCACCCTGCTGCGCCTGATCGCGGGCCTTGAAGAAGTCAGCGAAGGCACCATCGAGCTGGATGGCCGCGACATCACCGAAGTGACCCCGGCCAAGCGCGACCTGGCAATGGTGTTCCAGACCTACGCGCTGTACCCGCACATGAGCGTGCGCAAGAACATGTCGTTTGCCCTCGACCTGGCCGGCGTCGACAAAAAACGGGTGGAGAGCAAAGTCAACGAAGCGGCGCGCATCCTCGAACTGGGCCCGCTGCTGGAGCGCAAGCCCAAGCAGTTGTCCGGCGGTCAGCGTCAGCGCGTGGCCATCGGCCGGGCCATTGTGCGCAACCCGAAGATCTTCCTGTTCGACGAACCGCTGTCCAACCTCGACGCCGCGCTGCGCGTGCAGATGCGCCTTGAGTTGGCGCGCCTGCATAAAGAGCTGCAAGCAACGATGATCTACGTGACCCACGACCAAGTCGAAGCCATGACCCTGGCCGACAAGGTGGTGGTGCTCAACAGCGGCCGTATCGAACAGGTCGGCTCGCCACTGGCGCTGTATCACCAGCCGGCCAACCTGTTTGTCGCGGGTTTTCTCGGTACGCCGAAGATGGGTTTCCTCAAGGGCAAGGTCACGCGGGTCGAAGGCCAGGGCTGCGAGGTGCAATTGGACGCCGGTACCCTGATCAACCTGCCGCTCAGCAGCGCCAGCTTGAGCGTGGGCAGCGCGGTGACCCTGGGCATTCGCCCGGAGCATCTGGAGATCGCCGCACCGGGCCAGACCACCCTGACCGTCACCGCCGACGTCGGCGAACGCCTGGGCAGCGACACCTTCTGCCACGTCATCACCGCCAATGGCGAGCCGCTGACCATGCGCATTCGTGGCGACATGGCCAGCCAGTATGGCGAGACGCTGCACCTGCACCTGGACCCGGCGCACTGCCATCTGTTCGACACCGACGGCGTGGCCGTGGCCCGTCCACTGCGCGCTGCCGCCTGATTTCGCGAGAGTCATGATGAAACTGAATAAACACAACCTCACCCAATTGGCGCCGCCAGTGAAAATCCCGACTTACGCCATTGCCGATACCCGCCAGGGCATCGCCCATATCGGCGTCGGCGGTTTCCATCGCGCGCACCAGGCGTATTACACCGATGCGCTGATGAATAGCGGCGAAGGCCTGGATTGGAGCATCTGCGGCGTCGGCCTGCGTGCCGAGGACCGCAAGGCCCGCGACGACCTGGCCGGCCAGGACTACCTGTTCACCCTGTATGAACTGGGTGACACCGACGACACCGAAGTGCGCGTGATCGGCTCGATCAGCGACATGCTGCTGGCCGAAGACGGCGCCCAGGCGCTGATCGACAAACTGGCCAGTCCCGCGATTCGCATCGTGTCGCTGACCATCACCGAAGGCGGCTACTGCATCGACGACAGCAACGGCGAGTTCATGGCCCACCTGCCGCAGATCCAGCACGACCTGGCGCACCCGAAAGCGCCGAAAACCGTGTTCGGTTTTATCTGCGCCGCGCTGACCCAACGCCGCGCCGCCGGCACCCCGGCGTTTACCGTGATGTCCTGCGATAACCTGCCCCACAACGGCAGCGTGACCCGCAAGGCGCTGCTGGCCTTCGCCGCCCTGCACGATGCCGAGCTGCGTGACTGGATCGCGGCCAACGTCAGCTTCCCGAATGCCATGGTCGACCGCATTACGCCGATGACCAGCACCGCACACCGCCTGCAGTTGCACGACGAACACGGCATCGATGATGCCTGGCCGGTGGTGTGCGAGCCGTTTGTGCAATGGGTGCTGGAAGACCGGTTCGTCAACGGTCGCCCGGCCTGGGAAAAGGTCGGCGTGCAGTTCACCGACGACGTGACGCCCTATGAAGAAATGAAGATCGGCCTGCTCAACGGCAGCCACCTGGCCCTGACGTACCTGGGGTTTCTCAAGGGGTATCGGTTTGTCCACGAGACCATGAACGATCCGCTGTTCGTGGCCTACATGCGCGCCTACATGGACCTGGACGTCACGCCGAACCTGGCGCCGGTGCCGGGTATCGACCTGACCGAGTACAAGCAGACCCTGGTGGATCGCTTCTCCAATCAGGCGATTGCCGACCAGTTGGAACGCGTGTGTTCCGACGGCTCGTCGAAGTTTCCCAAGTTCACCGTGCCGACCATCAACCGCCTGATTGCCGATGGCCGCGAGACCGAGCGCGCCGCGCTGGTGGTGGCCGCGTGGGCGTTGTACCTCAAGGGTGTGGATGAGCATGGCGTGAGCTACACAATCCCCGACCCGCGTGCCGCGTTCTGCCAGGGGCTGGTGAGTGATGACGGCTTGATCAGCAAGCGCCTGCTGGGGGTCGAAGAGATTTTCGGCACAGCTATTCCCAACTCGCCGGCGTTTGTGGCAGCGTTCGAGCGGTGTTTTGCCAGCTTGCGCGACCACGGCGTCACAAAAACACTGCAACAACTCCTGAAGAAACCGGTTTAACCCTGTGGGAGGGGGCTTGCTCCCGATAGCGGTGTATCAGTAAAGAACACTGACACTGACCCACCGCTATCGGGAGCACGCCCCCTCCCACAGTTGACCGGGTTACCCATCCAAAAAAACAATACTGCTGAGTACCCCTTCATGACCCAGCCAAACCTGTTCCTCGGCATCGACTGCGGCACCCAGGGCACCAAGGCCATCGTCCTCGACGCGTGCAGCGGCAAGGTGTTGGGCCTGGGCGCCGCCGCACACACATTGATCAGCGGCGCCAATGGCCGTCGCGAGCAGCAGCCCCAGGAGTGGCTGGACGCCTTTACCGAAGCCACCCACCGCGCCTTGCAACAGGCCGGCGTGGACGGTCAGGCCATCCTCGGCATTGGCGTTTCCGGCCAGCAGCACGGCCTGGTGCTGCTCGATGAACAGGGCCAGGTGCTGCGCCCGGCCAAGCTGTGGTGCGACACCGAAACGGCGCCGGAGAACGACCGCCTGCTGGCCCATCTGGGCGGCGAGAGCGGATCGCTGGAACGCCTTGGCGTGGCAATTGCACCCGGCTACACCGTGTCCAAACTGCTGTGGACCCGCGAGCAGCACCCGCAGGTGTTCGCGCGCATCGCCCATATCCTGCTGCCCCACGACTACCTCAACTACTGGCTCACCGGACGCGCCGTCGCCGAATACGGCGATGCATCGGGCACCGGCTACTTCAACGTGCGCACCCGCGAATGGGACACCGCGCTGCTCCAGCACATCGACCCCAGCGGCCGCCTGCACGCCGCCGTGCCTGAGCTGATCGAAGCCGACCAGGCCGTGGGCACGATCCTGCCGGCCATCGCCGAACGCCTGGGCATCAACCCTGCGGCCATCGTCGCCAGTGGCGGCGGCGATAACATGATGGGCGCCATCGGCACCGGCAATATCGCCCCCGGCGTGATCACCATGAGCCTGGGTTCGTCGGGCACCGTGTATGCCTTCGCCGACCAGCCCAACGTGAGCCCCCAGGCATCGGTGGCGACCTTCTGTTCCTCCAGCGGCGGCTGGCTGCCGTTGATCTGCACCATGAACCTGACCAACGCCACCGGGGTGATTCGCGAGCTGTTCGAGCTGGACCTGGCCACTTTCAACGCGTTGGTCGAACAGGCGCCGATCGGTGCCGACGGCGTCAGCATGCTGCCGTTCCTCAACGGCGAACGCGTGCCCGCCCTGCCCCACGCCACCGGCAGCGTGCACGGCCTGACCATGACCAACCTGACCCGCGCCAACCTCTGCCGCGCCGTGGTCGAAGGCACCACGTTCGGCCTGCGCTACGGCCTCGACCTGCTGCGCCAGACCGGTCTGCAAAGCCAGAGCATCCGCTTGATCGGCGGCGGCTCGAAAAGCCCCGTGTGGCGGCAGATGGTCGCGGATATCATGAACACCGAAGTTGTCTGCACCGAACAAAGCGAGGCCGCCGCCCTGGGCGCGGCGATCCAGGCGGCGTGGTGCCAGTCCGGCGAGTCATTGGCCAGCCTGTGCGCCAAATGCGTGAGCGTCGACCCGGCCAGCCGGACCCTGCCGGCGGCGGCGAGTGTCAGCGCCTATCAACAGGCTTACGAGCGCTATCAACAGCACGTGGCAACCCTTTAAGAGCGAACGACTATGTATCTGGTGTGTGGTGAAGCGCTGTTTGATTTTTTCAGCGAAGACGAGGCCGGCGGGCAGGCTTCCAGGGTCAATTACAAGGCGATTGCCGGCGGTTCGCCGTTCAACGTCGCGGTAGGGTTGCGCCGCCTGGGCATCGAGGCCGGCCTGTTCGGCGGCCTGTCCACCGACTTCCTCGGGCGCCGCTTGTTGCAGGTGCTCAAGGATGAAGGCGTCAGCGAGCGCTTTTTGGTGGAATTCGCCGCGCCGACCACCCTGGCGATGGTCGCCGTGGGTGCCGATGGCTCGCCGCAATACAGCTTTCGCGGCGAAGGCTGCGCCGACCGGCAACTGCAAGTCGCCCATCTGCCGGTACTCGGCGATGACGTGCGCGGGCTGCATATCGGCTCGTTCTCCCTGGTGGTGCAACCGATCGGCGACACCTTGCTGAACCTGGTCCAGCGCGAAAGCGGCAAGCGCCTGATCAGCCTCGACCCCAATGTGCGCCTGAACCCGCAACCGGATATCCAACTGTGGCGCACGCGCGTCACCGAGCTGGTCAAGTATGCCGACCTGATCAAAGTCAGCGATGAAGACCTGCACCTGCTCTACCCCGACCAGGCGCCGGAACGCGTGCTGCAGGGTTGGCTGCAGCACCGTTGCCAATTGGTGTTCCTCACCCGTGGCGGCGATGGCGCCAGCGTGTTCAGTCGCCAGCATGGGACTTGGTCCGCACCGGCCGTGAAGGTGGTCATGGCCGACACGGTGGGCGCCGGCGATACCTTCCAGGCCGCGTTGATTGCCTGGTTGACCGAACAACGGCTGGACTCGGTGCAAGGCCTGCAACAGCTCAGCCGCGCGCAGATCGACACGATGCTCGGCTTCGCCATCCGTGCGGCCGCGTTGACCTGCACCAAGACCGGACCGGACCTGCCGTATCGCCAGCAACTGGGCTGACGCGCGTATTGATGAAGGTTTTGTCAGCCGAACAGACATTAATCGACGGTTAATCCCGCACGCCGAGAGTGAAGTGGTACCCACTTGCGGAGCACCACCATGAAACTGCGCACTTTAATACTCGGCGGCGCACTGGCACTGGCAGCGGTGTCGGGCCTGGCTCAAGCCAACGATCAAGGCACCGCGGCCAAACCGGTGCCTTACCATTACGGCATGCCCATGAATATCGCCAAAGTCCTGGCCATGAACGAACCCGCGACCAACGACTGCGAAGTGGTCAAGGCCGATATCAAGTTCGTGAACACATCCGGCAACGTACAAGACGTGAGCTATCGGAAACTGTCCGAAGCCTGCAGCTTTCAGAATTGATGGGCCGGCATGAACAACGTCGGGCCTGGCAATTACCAGGCCCACCGTTCAACGCCAACTACCAGTCGTGAGTTCGCCCTGCCGCTCTTTGCAGGACCGGCGCATGTGCCTGCTTGAGATCTTCACGCAATCCGGTAATCAAATTGCAAATGGCCCGACTGCTGTCGAGCTTATCGGCGTTTATGCCTTTGACTTCCAAATGCACCCGGTCACGGTCGCGGTCGTCATAGACCTTGATCGTCAGCGAAGCATCTTCGGCTTTGGTGCACTCGCACCGTTTGGGCAGGAAACTTCCTTCAATGATGCTGCGAAGTTCTAGTTCCGAAAGCATGGTCAACCTCTCCTTTCCTGAGACTGCCAATCGATTGTTGTAGGTCTGACAGGCCCGTGCCTGCCGCGTCTTACCGACCCTGGTGGACGCTTACAACTTCCAAGCGTACTCGGCAAAATCCGCTTCCGTTGTAACCATTCCTCATAAGCAACGCGTTCGTTTATATAACTGGCACCCACGCGTTTTGGCTCGGTTTAAATCATCGCCGAACCCCTTCGATTAAACGTTTAACCCTGACCCTCAAGTTAAAGGACACTTTGCGCAGCCACTCTTTCTGCAACATGTCGCAAACTATCGAAGTTGATATTGGCCCCGGAATTCACCGCCACCAGCGTCTGCCCGTGCAGATCATGCTCGGCGACGTACTTGCGGATACCCGCCACCGCCAAAGCGCCGGAAGGCTCGGTGATGGAGCGCGTATCGTCGTAGATCAACTTGATCGCACTGCACAGCTCATCGTTGTTGACAGTAATGACTTCATCGACCCAATCCCGGCAGATTTCAAACCCATAGGCACCGATTTGCGCAACCGCGGTGCCATCGGCGAACCCATCGACGCTGGGCAACACCACGCGCTCGCCGGCACGCAGCGCCGCCAACAGGCAACTGGACCCCTGGGGCTCGACGCCGATGATGCGCACCTGCGGGCGCAGGTATTTGACGTACGCCGCAATCCCGGCGATCAGGCCACCGCCGCCCACCGGTACGAAGATCGCGTCCAGCGGCCCCTGTTGCTGACGCAGGATTTCCATGGCCACGGTGCCTTGGCCGGCGATCACATCGGGGTCGTCGAAGGGCGAGACAAACGTGCACCCGCTGGCCTCGGCCAACTGCAACGCATGGGCCAGGGCAAACGGAAAACTCTGCCCATGCAGGACTGCTTCGGCGCCTCGCGAGCGCACGCCCTGCACCTTCAAGTCCGGCGTGGTGCTGGGCATGACAATCCGCGCCTTGATCCCCAACTCCCGCGCCGCCAGCGCCACACCCTGGGCATGGTTGCCCGCCGAGGCGGTGATCACCCCCCGGGCTTTCTGCTCGGGCGTCAGTTGCACCAGCTTGTTGTAGGCGCCGCGAATCTTGAAGGAAAAGGTCGGTTGCAGGTCTTCACGCTTGAGCAACACCTGGTTGCCCAGCAACGCCGACAGCGCCGGCGCGGCTTGCAGCGGCGTACGCACCGCCAGGTCGTAGACCGGGGCGGCGAGGATCTTTTTCACATAGTGCTCAAGCAGTCCCGTGTCGGCGGTGTGGGGCGCGGTGCAGGTGCTCATGGGTGTCTCCTGGGTTCTTGTAAAGGGCCCTGGCGACGGAAAAACAAAACCCGCCTCTAGGGCGGGTTTGGGTACAGCCGTGCGCTATCCCGCCAAATGAGGAATGGCGGTAATAATGCTCGACTGGGTAGGGAAGGCTTGAAATGTCATGTCACAAAACTAACCGGCGATTGCGCGGCAAGTCAATGGCCAATCGCCATTTAGCGCTTGGGGGTTTACGCCTGATATACGAAACGTATACGCTTTGTATATCCAATCAGCACAGTGAACAGCATGGGCATCGTCAAGATCACCGACCAATTGCATGAACAACTACGCCTCGCCAGCGCGGCCATGGACCGCTCCATCAACGCCCAGGCCGAGTTCTGGATCAAGATCGGCCTGCTCGCCGAGCTCAACCCCAGCCTGCCCTACAACGAACTGATCAACAAACTGTTGCTCGACAAACCCGACCTGATCCGGGGGCGCAGCTAATGATCAAGACCGCCGCCCAACTGGCTGTGATGCGTGAATCCGGGCGCCTGCTGGCCCAGGTGTTCAGCATGCTCGACGGTTTTGTCGCCGCCGGCCGCTCCACCCTGGAACTGGACAGCGCCGTCGAAGCGTTCATCCGCAACGACCTCAACGCCCGTCCGGCCAGTCTCGGGCAATACGACTACCCCTTCTCGATCAACACCTCGATCAACGAGGTGGTGTGCCACGGCATGCCCAGTGCCAAGGAGGTGCTCAAAGACGGCGACATCATCAACATCGACATCACCCTGGAAAAAGGCGGCTTCATCGCCGACTCCAGCAAGATGTACATGATCGGCACCGTCGCGCCCAAGGCCCGGCGCCTGGTGGAAATGACCTTCGAGGCGATGTGGGCCGGCATCCGCCAGGTCAAGCCCGGCGCGCGCCTGGGGGACATCGGCCATGCGATCCAGAGCCACGCGCAGGCCAACGGCTACAGCGTGGTGCGCGAATACTGCGGCCATGGCATCGGCCGGCAGATGCACGAGGAACCGCAGATCCTGCACTTCGGCCGTCCCGGCACCGGCATGGAATTGCGCGAAGGCATGGTCTTCACCATCGAACCGATGCTCAACCAGGGCGGCGCCAAAGTGCGCAGCCTCAAGGACGGCTGGACGGTGGTGACCCGGGACAACAGCCTGTCGGCGCAGTGGGAACACACGGTGGCGGTGACGGCAGATGGATTTGAAGTACTGACCCTGCAACACCAGACCGGCGAATAACCGGTGGCGAGCCAGCGGGTGTGTGACGCCAGATCGGCCACTTCAACGCGCTGGATCCTCGCCCTTACCAGACCTGGCCCTGGCGCTTCAACTCCAGGCGGCGGACGAATTCCTCCAGCACCAGGGCGTACAGGTCGTCCTGCAAGTAGGCATCTTCAATGCCCGCGTCCAGGTTCGGGTTGTCGTTGACTTCGATCACCACCACCTTGTCGCCGGATTGCTTGAGATCGACCCCGTAAAGGCCATCGCCGATCAGGTTGGCGGTCTTCACCGCCAGCTCCACCACCGCCTTGGGTGCTTCATGGATCGCCAGGGTACGGCATTCGCCGTTGATGTCCTGGCCGATGGCCTTGTGGTTGTAGATCTGCCAGTGGCCCTTGGACATAAAGTATTGGCAGGCAAAAATCGGTTTGCGGTTGAGCACGCCAATGCGCCAGTCGTACTCGGTGTAGAAGAACTCCTGGGCCAGCAACAGCACCGAATGCTCGAACAACTGCGCGGTGGCCTTGAGCAAGGCGTCCTGGCTCTCGACCTTGATCACGCCACGGGAAAAACACCCGTCGGGGATCTTCAACACCAGGGGAAAGCCCAGGCGCTCGCCGACCCGTACGAAATCTTCCGGTCGCTCCTTGTACAGAATTTCAGTGGCCGGCATGCCCAAGTGATGGCTGTTGAGCAGGTCCGTGAGGTAGACCTTGTTGGTGCAGCGCAGGATCGATGCCGGGTCGTCCATCACCACCAGGCCCTCGCTTTCGGCTTTCTTGGCGAACCGGTAGGTATGGTTGTCGACGCTGGTGGTCTCGCGGATCAGCAAGGCGTCGTATTCGGCCAGGCGTGCGTAATCCTTGCGCTCGATCAGTTCCACATCGATGCCCAGGCCCTTACCCACGCGAATGAAATGCTCCAACGCCTTGGCGTTGGACGGCGGCAGTTGCTCGTGGGGATCGTGAAGGATGGCCAGGTCGTAACGGGCCAGGCGACGTGAACGTGGCTGGCGCCAAATCTTGCGGCTGAAGTTGTCCAGGGCGTGGGCGAATTGATATTCCTGATCGTCGCGCAACTTGTGCAAGACGCCGGACTTGACCCCGCCAATGTGCCAGCCGTTATGCTTTTTGAATTCAACTAACAAGATCGGGCAGGGAAAAGCTTCAAATAACTGACGGGCCAATTCCTG
The DNA here is from genome assembly GCF_046605395.1 of Pseudomonas sp. MPB23. NCBI lineage: Bacteria > Pseudomonadati > Pseudomonadota > Gammaproteobacteria > Pseudomonadales > Pseudomonadaceae > Pseudomonas > Pseudomonas sp. MPB23. Next base: position 4,580,679 of record NZ_CP176771.1, read on the forward strand.
CAACGGTTCTATATGGGTTCGACCAAAATAAAGTGTCAGGGTAAAGCCCTCGGTACTGCTGTAAAGATGATGACTCAAGGCTTTATCGAGGGCTTTATCCAGGTCATCCAGCGCCAGTCCATACAGCGCCTTTTTAGTCAGTTCACTGATAGTGCGCACCGACGGAATCACCTTGTGTCCGCGCGCTTCGGCCAGTAGCGAGCAGTAGTAACCATGCCCCAGGTACTTGTAGCTGCGGCACAGGTTGATCACCTGCACGCGCTTGCCGGTCTCGTTTTCCCGTGTCTGCTCCAGGTATTCCTGCGCGGTGACGATGTCTTCGCTGGGGAAATAGGAGGCCCAGTCTTCCTTGCGCTCGACAATGATCACTACTTGACTGGCGCCTTTCGGTGGCGCGGAAAAATAGCCTTTGGAAGTTATTGTCGTCGCGACGGTTTGCTCGGATACTTCACGCCAATGACTGTGTACCGCCGACATAATATTTGATCCGCTTTAGAGAACTCGACCTTTTCTATTAAGCACGATCTTTTAGACAAGTCCCGTTTCGTTACGCAACTTTTACGGCGGTTATATGGCTCTTTTCTTTCGCATTGCATTACCCACCGATGTGCCGGCGTTAGTGGCGCTCGAACAGCGCTGTTTCAGCACCGACCGGCTCTCTCCGCGCAGTTTCCACAGGATGATCGGGCGCGCCCACGGCCAGTTGCTGGTGGCGGAACAGGACGGGCAATTGCTCGGTTATGCGCTGGTGCTGTTCCGTCGCGGCAGTTCGTTGGCGCGCCTGTATTCCATCGCCATCGCCGAACACGCCCGTGGCATGGGCCTGGGTAAACAGCTGCTGAGCCGCATCGAAACCTGTGCGGCGCAACACGCCTGCACGTGCCTGCGCCTGGAAGTGCGCACCGACAACCCCGGCGCCCTGACCTTGTATGAACGCGACGGCTACCAACGCTTTGCCGTGATCGACGATTACTACGCAGACCACTGCCCTGCCCTGCGCCTGGAAAAAACCATCCTGCCCACATTCCGCTGCCCCGCCAACGCCAGCCCCGCGACACCTCTCGACGCACGAGTGCGGCATACGCGCTAAAGCCAAGAAATATCCAGTCTCAGTTTTTTTATTCCCATGCGCACCGGCCTTCTCCGGCCAGGTGCGCAACTTCTTGCACAGTTCAGGCTGGTTATCATCGCGCTTCTCATAAAACTGCCGTTTGCGAAGAGCTGAAGCCAGACACAGCTTCAGCGTAGGGAGCACTCCAATGAAGCCGGATTACCGTAAAGAAGTGATTCAGTTCATACCGGGCGAACACTCATCGTTCGAACTGACCATGGACTGGTTCGCCAAAAAAGCCCTCTACCCGCCACGATTCGGCGTGAAGGTCACCCCGTTGATCAACGGCGAGCAGGCCTTCGGCGCGGTCCACGATGCCATCGGGGCCGCGACCCGCAGCGTCGACATCATCAGTTGGGGGTTCGACCCGGCGATGCGCTTCAAGCCCGGCAGCGACCGTATCGGCGAGCTGCTGGATGTTCGCGGTCGCCACCGGGTCAAGACCCGCGTGCTGATCTGGAAGAATCCACTGGCCAACTTCGTGGAAAACACCCTCATCGGCGATGGCCTCGCGGGCTCTGGCGGGACGGCGCTGGGGTCCGGCATGGTCAGGGGCCGCGTGGCATCCGACGGCGAGCTGCGGGCCCGACGCGTGCTGGAATTCCGCCGCACCGTTCACCAGGACGAATTGATCAAACTGCGCGCGGGCGAGCTGCCGTATTACGGCGCCAGTGGCTACCGCTATCAGCAGCGCGAAAAGGAACTGCAGGCCATTCTGATTGATCTGGAGAACCAGTTGAACGGCAACGGTGGCTACAACCAGTTCGCAGGCTCGGGTGCGCCCGACTATTCGCCTCAGGATCAGGAATACACCCGGGAGTGGTTCCGCCGTATCCATGATGGGCAGATGCGGAATGTGGAGTTTCGCACGCGGGATTTTTCCACTGAACTGCCCTTGAACGCGCTTCTGCGCGGGCCGCAGATGCTCACTGAAAAAGGTCGCCTGTCGACCCTGTATCGCTTGATCAGAGGCGAAGCCCCCGATACGAACTTTGCGCATATGTTGCTGTTGACCCTGTTCGCCAGCCACCACCAGAAAATGGTGCTGGTGGACTACGAAGACATCGCGAACGCCGTAGGCTTCGTCATGGGCCACAACATGCATCGCAACTACTGGGACACCAGCGCACACCTCTACCACGACAAAGCCGCCGGGCGCAGCCCAGGCTTCGGCCCGTGGCAGGACCTGTCCATGCAAGTGCAAGGCTCCGTCCTGCACGACTTGAACCACAACTTCAGCAGCGCCTGGGACCGGGAAACCGTCTGGATCAAAAAATGGTTTACCGACGGCCTGAGCGAACAACGCAACGCGATCAACCCGGAGCACTTCAAAAGCGCCGGCCCGACCATGGCCCAGATCTGCCGCACCCAACCGCAGGAAGGCGCGGATACATCGATCCTGGAGCTGTACCACAAGGCGTTGGGCAACGTGCGTAACTACGCCTATTTTGAAAATCAGTATTTTCGCTATCCGGCGTTTGCCCGGCAGTTGCGCGAGTTGGCGGCGGCCTATATCGCAAAGGGCAGAGAACAAGACCTGTACTTGTTCGTGGTCACCAACCATCCGAACGACAAGAGCTTTGCCAGTACCACCTATGCCATGTTGCAGGAACTGGGGCAGGAACAACTGATGCCCCAGGCCCAACGCACCCTGGCCGAGGACATGCTGCGAAAGCGCAGCCAACTGGCGTACCTGGAGGCCAATCCACACCGTGATCCCTACGTACAACGGGCCCAACTCAACCGCGCCGACGTACTCAAACGCGAGATTGCAGAACTGGAAGCAAAGGGCATCACCCCCGAAGTCGAGCAACGCCTGGGCGGGCTTAAACCCGAAGACATCCCTGAACTCGGCAAGCCCAAAGACGGTGAAAACGACGATGAAAAGCCCTACACCCTCAAGGACATACCGGGACTGAAAGTAGTGATCGGCACCCTGACGGCCTGCACACCAGAACCCGCAAGTCCGTTGTTTGAAGGCGAAACAGCCCAGTTCCGCGATATCTATGTGCACTCCAAGTTATTGGTGGTGGACGATGTTTTCAGTTTGCTGAGTTCCGCCAATATCAATACCCGCAGTATGCATACGGACTCGGAGTTGGGACTAGCCGCACCGGATTATGAGTTGGCGAAGCGGTGGCGGGAGGAGTTGTGGGGGTTGCATGTGGGGAAGTCGTTTAATGATGGTGCTGGAAATTGTAGCGGGCTAGAGAACTTCAATGAATGGAACAGAGTGATGGATGAGAACTGGAAGAACAAATATAAAAGTATACCGTTGATAGCTCATCTGACACGTTTTTGGGATGTCGAGACGCCTTATGCCAAAGCTATCGATTAAATGCATCTCTAGTAGTCTAATTATGTTTTCATTCTTATTAAGTGGGGCTAATGCCATGGCCTATCCAATCTTTACCTGTGCCTACGAAAAAGACCACAACCCTCCGTTGGATGCCGAGGCCGAACTCTGGTTTCAAGAGGCCCGCGTTTTGGAAAAAGTACGTGGGGTTAAAAATTGGCGGAAAATTGTTTGGCTTTACGAAAAGGCGATCGCCAAAGATCACTGGAAAGCGATGCACAATCTAGCGGGACTCTATCGTACTGGCTGGCCAGGGCAACCGGGTGTTGAACAAGACACCAGCAAAATGCTCGACCTCTACGAACGTATGGTGAAACTCAAAGTACCGCTGGGTTATTACAATTGGGCTGTAATATTCGAAAATGGGCGAGGGGTATTGAAATCGGATCGTATGGCCAGTTCTTATATGTTTCAAGCGGCACAGTTGGGTAGTCCTTTGGCACAAGTCAGAATTGGTAATCACCTTTCGTTTGAGTTGCCTCGGGAAAAACAGGACGACCGAATGGCGGAATCATACTTCCGATGTGCTGGAGCCCAGGACTCGCCGGAGGCAATCATAGAAACAGCCGCATTTTATAAGATCGCCAAGAAAAACATGCCGCGTGCACTTTTTTATTATCAGCGGGCTGCATCATTAGGTAGTTCTACGGGGTTTAATGCTCTCAGCGGAGTATTTGAATCTGAACCTAGACCTATAAACAGACTAGGGTATCAGCCAGATGAAGAACTCCATGGGTTTTATACAGATCTATGGAAACAGCTTCAGGCCGACCGCAGCCTACGCTTCCCCAATCTGATGAAAGATCACCCCCTTCCCCCTCACCCTAGACAAGGCTTCGACGCCGAACATCCAGACCGTAGACCAGAGCCATGAACACTTTGGCAAATAAAAATAATCGCATTTGTCGGTCTAAATCATTGGCGAGAATTCTCTTGCTTTGTGCTCCTGCACTTTCGCTGTTATTGAGCGGAGGTTCTGCCATGGCCTATCCAACTTTTATCTGTGTCTATGAAAAAGACCACAACCCTTCGCTGGATGCCGAGGCCGAACTCTGGTTTCAAGAGGCCCGCGTTTTGGAGAAAGTACGTGGGATTAAAAATTGGCGAAAAATTGTTTGGCTTTACGAAAAGGCCATCGCCAAAGATCACTGGAAGGCGATGCACAATCTAGCGGGGCTCTATCGTACGGGTTGGCCAGGGCAACCGGGTGTTGAACAAGACACTAGCAAAATGTTCGACCTCTACGAACGCATGGTGAAACTCAAAGTACCGCTGGGTTATTACAATTGGGCTGTGATTGCTGAAAATGGGCGAGGGGTATTAAAGTCAGATCGTATGGCCAGTTCATATATGTTTCAGGCCGCGCAATTGGGCAGTCCTATGGCCCAGGTTGTAATTGGCAATCACCTCTCCTTCGGGCTGCCTCGAGATAAACAGGACGATCGAATGGCGGAGCCATACTTCCGATGTGCTGGTGCTCAAGACTCACCAGAGCCGATTATCGAAACAGCCGCATTTTATAAAATTGCAAGAAAAAATATGCCGCGTGCACTTTTTTATTATCAGCGAGCAGCCTCATTAGGGAGTGCTAGAGGCTTAAGTTATCTCAGTGGAGCATTTGAGCCAATGCCATCGCCGATAGATAATTTTGGATATCAGCCGGATCCTAAACTGCATGAACTGTATACTGATTTATGGAATCAGTTGGAGAGCAACCCTGAGTTGCATTTCCCCGATCTAATGAAAGATTACCCGCTCCCCCCTCACCCCACGCAAGGCTTCGACGCCGAACATCCAGACCGTAGACCAGAGCTATGAGTACTTTGGCTAATAATAATCGCATTTGCCGGTTTAAATCATGGGCGAGAATTTCCTCGCTTTGTGCTCTTGCACTTTCGCTGTTGTTGATCGGAGGGCCTGCCATGGCCTATCCAACTTTTATCTGTGCCTATGAAAAAGACCACAACCCTTCGCTGGATGCAGAGGCCGAGCTTTGGTTTCAAGAGGCCCGTGCATTGGAGAAAGTACGTGGGGTTAAAAATTGGCGGAAAATTGTTTGGCTTTATGAAAAGGCCATCGCCAAAGATCACTGGAAAGCGATGCACAATCTAGCGGGGCTCTATCGTACTGGCTGGCCAGGGCAACCGGGTGTTGAACAAGACACTAGCAAAATGCTCGACCTCTACGAACGCATGGTGAAACTCAAAGTACCGCTGGGTTATTACAACTGGGCTGTGATTGCTGAAAATGGCCGAGGGGTATTGAAGTCAGATCGTATGGCCAGTTCATACATGTTTCAAGCGGCACAGTTGGGTAGTCCTTTGGCACAGGTTGTAATTGGAAACCATTTGTCGTTTGGGTTGCCTCGAAATAAACAGGATGACCGAATGGCCGAGTTGTATTTTCGATGTGCTGGAGCTCAGGGCTCGCCTGAGGCAATCATAGAAACAGCTGCATTTTATAAGGTTGCCAAGAAAAATATGCCGCGTGCTCTTTTTTACTATCAGCGAGCAGCATCATTAGGGAGTGCTAGAGGCTTAAGTTATCTCAGTGGAGCATTTGAGCCAATGCCATCGCCGATAGATAATTTTGGATACCAGCCGGATCCTAAACTGCATGAACTGTATACTGATTTATGGAATCAGTTGGAGAGCAACCCTGAGTTGCATTTCCCCGATCTAATGAAAGATTACCCGCTCCCCCCTCACCCCACGCAAGGCTTCGACGCCGAACATCCAGACCGTAGACCAGAGCTATGAACACTTTGGCAAATAAAAATAATCGCATTTGTCGGTCTAAATCATTGGCGAGAATTCTCTTGCTTTGTGCTCCTGCACTTTCGCTGTTATTGAGCGGAGGTTCTGCCATGGCCTATCCAACTTTTATCTGTGCCTATGAAAAAGACCACAACCCTCCGCTGGATGCAGAGGCCGAACTCTGGTTTCAAGAGGCTCGCGCTTTGGAGAAAGTACGTGGGGTTAAAAATTGGCGAAAAATTGTTTGGCTTTACGAAAAGGCCATCGCCAAAGATCACTGGAAGGCGATGCACAATCTAGCGGGGCTCTATCGTACGGGTTGGCCAGGGCAACCGGGTGTTGAACAAGACACTAGCAAAATGTTCGACCTCTACGAACGCATGGTGAAACTCAAAGTGCCGCTGGGTTATTACAATTGGGCTGTGATTTTCGAAAATGGGCGAGGGGTATTGAAATCGGATCGTATGGCCAGTTCTTATATGTTTCAAGCGGCACAGTTGGGTAGTCCTTTGGCACAAGTCAGAATTGGTAATCACCTTTCGTTTGAGTTGCCTCGGGAAAAACAGGACGACCGAATGGCGGAATCATACTTCCGATGTGCTGGAGCCCAGGACTCGCCGGAGGCAATCATAGAAACAGCCGCATTTTATAAGATCGCCAAGAAAAACATGCCGCGTGCACTTTTTTATTATCAGCGGGCTGCATCATTAGGTAGTTCTACGGGGTTTAATGCTCTCAGCGGAGTATTTGAATCTGAACCTAGACCTATAAACAGACTAGGGTATCAGCCAGATGAAGAACTCCATGGGTTTTATACAGATCTATGGAAACAGCTACGAGCGGACCCTACTCTACGCTTTCCAAATTTAATGAAAGACCACCCCCTTCCCGCCCACCCCACACAAGGCTTCGATGCCGAACATCCAGACCGTAGACCAGAGATATAAGTACCCCAACGATCAAAAACAGCCTTGGCACAGACCAAGGCTATTGATGAACCTCATGTGTAGACCCCGTATCAACGCGCCGTATCCCTGGGCAGCAGCCCCCACATCAGAAGGCCAGCTTGTAGCCGATGACCATCAGCATGATCGCCAGGCACGGGCGCAGTACGCCGTCTGGAACCTTGCCGGTCATGTGGCTGCCAATGTAGATGCCCGGCAACGAGCCCATCAGCAGGAAACCCAACAGGTGCCAGTCCATATTGCCCATGCCGGCGTGACCCAGGCCCGCCACCAGCGTGAGGGGTACGGCATGGGCGATCTCGGTGCCGACCAGGCGGCGTGTGGCGAGGAAGGGATAGAGGATAAACAACGCGACCGTGCCGAGGGCGCCCGCGCCGATGGAGGTCAGCGCGACCATGGTGCCCAGCACCACACCGGTCACCACCGTCAACCCGTTCAGGTTGCGCGGGTTCATATGGTAGCCATCGCCTGCGTGGCGCTGGGCGAAGGCCAACAGGCTTTTCTTGAACAGAATCGCCAGGGCGGTCAGCAGCAACACGACGCCTAAGGCCTGTTTGATCACCGCGTTCATCGCGCTGGGGTCAGTGTGCAGGCTGGCGAGGAACCACAGGGTCAGCAACACAGCGGGCACGCTGCCCAGGGTGAGCCAGCCGGTGATGGTCCAGTCGATGTTCTTGTTCTTACTGTGCACCAGCACCCCACCGGACTTGGTGATGGCGGCGTACAACAGGTCAGTGCCCACGGCGGTGGCCGGGTTGATACCGAACCACAACAGGATCGGCGTCATCAACGAGCCCCCGCCGACACCGGTCATGCCCACGATAAAACCAACGATCAGGCCCGCAATTACAAAACCAAAGTTACCCACTTCCATTACAGCTACCCGCGGCCTTATAAATTTCTGGCCGCAGGATAGCGATTTTTCTTATAACGACTTATATCAATGTGATCTGACTTTATGCCTTTTTGCTCATGCAGCGGTACCTGCTTCCTATCCGGCGCGGCGACCAAGGGCAAACGGGAAGTGGTGAACTATCAGGCAGACGGCATTTTAATGAACGCGGCGCTCTCGGGTTTTTCGCGAGCGAGCTCGCGCCTACGGTGTCAGCGCAGTGCGCGGCGCAGGACCTTGCCCACTGTGGTCTTGGGCAGTTCGGTGCTGCGAAACTCCACGTACCGGGGCACCTTGTACCCCGTCAGGTATTCGCGGCAATGGGCGATGAGCTGTTCCTGGGTCAAGTTCGGGTCCTTGCGCACCACCACAATCTTGACCTTCTCACCGGTCACACCGTCCGGCACGCCAATGGCTGCCACCTCCGCCACGCCAGGGTGCAACGCCACCACGTCTTCGATTTCATTGGGGTACACGTTGAAACCCGAGACCAGGATCAGGTCCTTCTTGCGGTCCACCAGGCGGATATAACCGCGCGCGTCCATCACGCCGATATCGCCGGTCGACAGCCAGCCCTGGGCATCTAGCACCTCGGCGGTCTCCACCGGCCGTTTCCAGTAACCCTGCATCACCTGCGGTCCGCGCACTTGCAGTTCGCCCTGCTCGCCAATAGTCGCCAGTTGGCCGTCTTCGCGCATGAACCGCACCCAGGTCGATGGCAACGGCACGCCGATGCTGCCGGTGAATTCCATCTCGCGCATGCGTGCAATGTCGATCGGGCTGATGCTCACCACCGGCGAGCATTCGGTCAGGCCATAGCCTTCGATGATCGGCAGCCCGGTGACGTCCTTCCAGCGTTTGGCCACCGCTGTGTGGGTGGCCATGCCGCCGGCGATGACCATGCGCAGGTCGGAGAAGTCCCGCGCACAGAACTCTTTGTTCTCCAGCAAACCGTTGAACAGCGTATTGACCCCGGCAATGCCGTTGAAGCGTTCCTTGCGCAGGATCATCTGCACGCGTTTCACGTCCCGTGGGTTGGCAATGAGGATGTTGCGCCCGCCCAGGCACATGAACATCAGGCAATTCACCGTCAGGGAAAAGATGTGGTACAGCGGCAGCAAGGTGACGTTGGTTTCCTGTTGGTTCTGGTCCAACTGGTCGCCGACCCAGGCCTTGGCTTGCAGCAGGTTGGCGATGATGTTGCGGTGGCTGAGCATCACGCCCTTGGCGTCGCCGGTGGTACCGCCGGTGTATTGCAGGAAGGCCAGGTCGTCCAGTTGCATGGCCACCGGGAAGTGGTTCAGCGCCCGGCCTTGCTTCATCACCTGATTGAAGCGCAGCGAGCCGGGCAGGTTGAACCGGGGTACCTGCTTTTGCACGTGGCGCAGGATGAAGTTCATCGCCGCGCCCTTGACGGAGCCGAGCAGGTCGCCAATGGCTGCCACCACCACGCGCTGGACGCTGCTGCCGCCGATGATTTTTTCCAGGGTGTGGGCGAAGTTCTCGAAGATCACCACGGTTTGCGCACCGCTGTCCTTGAGCAAGTGCTTGAGTTCGTGGGCGGTGTACAGCGGGTTGACGTTGACCACCACCGCACCGGCCAGAATCGTACCCAGCAGGCAGATCGGGTACTGCAGGCAGTTGGGCATCATCAACGCCACGCGGTCGCCTTTCTGCACGCCCTGGCCTTGCAGCCAGGCGGCAAAGGCAATGCCTTGCGCTCGCCAGTCGGCATAGGTCATTTCGGTGCCGATGCTGACGTAGGCGACCCGCGCGTGGAATTTTTCCAAGTGTTCCATGAACACCTCGCGCAACGAGGGATAGTCCTCGATACCGGCGTCGATGTCCGCCGGGACGCCGGGCAGGTAAGCATCCAGCCAGATCCGTTCGCTGTGTTCCTGGGTGATAGCGTTCATGGCAGTTTCCTTGTTGTTGTTTTTGACAGCGTTATTTTTCGACGATGGCGGTAATGCCCAGCCCGCCCGCTGCGCAGATGGAGATCAGGCCGCGACCGCCGCCGTTCTCGTGGAGGGTCTTGGCCAGCGTCGCCAATTGCCGGCCACCGGTGGCAGCAAACGGATGACCACAGCCGAGGGAGCCGCCGTTGACGTTCATCCTCGCGCGGTCGATGGGCCCCAGCGGCGCGTCCAGGCCCAGGCGCTCGCGGCAATAATCGGCGTCTTCCCAGGCCTTGAGCGTGCACAGCACCTGGGCGGCGAAGGCTTCGTGGATCTCGAAGAAATCGAAGTCGGCCAGGCTCAGCCCTTCGCGCTTGAGCATGCGCGGCACCGCATAGGCCGGGGCCATCAGCAGGCCTTCGGTGCCGTCGACAAAATTCACCGCCGCCGTTTCGCCGGTGCGCAGGTAGGCCAGCACCGGCCAGCCGTGTTCTTGTGCCCAGGCCTCACTGGCCAGCAGCACCACCGAGGCGCCGTCGGTCAGTGGCGTGGAGTTGCCCGCCGTGAGCGTGCCGTGCTGGCGGTCATAGGCCGGCGCCAGACTGGCGAGTTTCACCAGGCTTGCGTCGGCGCGCAGGTTGTTGTCGCGGGCCAGGCCGCGATAAGGACTGACCAAATCGTCGAAGAAACCGCCTTGGTAGGCCGCCTCCAGGCGCTGGTGGCTGGTGAGGGTCAATTCATCCTGGGCCAGACGCTTGATCTGCCAGCGCTTGGCCATGTCTTCGCAGTGCTCGCCCATGGACAAGCCGGTGCGCGGTTCGCCGTTGCGCGGCAGCAGCGGCTTGAAGAACATCGACGGACGCACCTTCAGCAGCGCCTTGAGCTTGTCGCCCGTCGACTTGGCGCGGTTGGCGGCGAGCAAGGTGTGGCGCAGGGATTCGTTGAGGCCGATGGGCGCGTCGGAGGTGGTGTCGGCGCCGCCGGCGATGCCCACTTCGATCTGGCCCAGGGCGATTTTATTCGCCACCAGCAACGCTGCTTCCAGGCCGGTGCCGCAGGCTTGCTGCAGGTCGTAGGCCGGGGTTTCCGGCGCCAGCGTGGTGGACAGCAACGACTCACGCGCCAGGTTGAAATCCCGCGAGTGCTTGATCACCGCGCCGGCGACAAACTCGCCCAGGCGCTGGCCGTGCAGGTTGTAGCGGTCGATCAGGCCTTGCAGGGCGGCCACCAGCAGATCCTGGTTGCTGTCATGGGCGTACACCGTGTTGGAACGCGCAAACGGAATGCGGTTGCCGCCGATGATCGCCACGCGGCGGGCCGGGGCCGGGTTGAACGTGTATTCACTCATTGAAGGCTCTCATTCCAGATAAATAGCCCGCGCATATGCGGTTTGTCGCCGGCCAGGTTGCGTACTTCAAATGCGCGGCGCGGGCCGCTCACGGGGTGGCGCCACAGCGCGACCTGGCCGGGCAGGAAGATCGGCAGCTTGAAGTCGCAATGGGCCTGGGCCTGGTCCACTCCGCCGGGGGGTTGCTGGGCGGCAAGTGCGCGGCCCAAGGTCCACATGCCGTGGGCGATGGCGCGGCGAAAACCGAAGAGCCTGGCGCCGAGCACCGAGGTGTGAATCGGGTTGTAATCCCCCGAGACCTTGGCAAAGCGCCGGCCCAGGTCAGCAGGCAACTCCCAGCGCTGGGTGCGCAACAGGCCCTCTTCCTGCAACGCCAGTGCGTCGTCCCAGGGTTCGCCGACCGGGTCCTGGATGTTCCGGCGCAGGTACAGGCTGTCGCTTTCCCACACCAGGGCGCCGCCACTGTAGGCACGGGTGGCGATGCTCAGCGCCTGGCCCTTGGCATGGGCGACCCAGCGCTCGGCATGCACCTCCAGGCGCAACGCCTGGCCTTCATGCAAGCGCTGGTGCTGCCGGATGCGATTGGCCAGGTGCACCATGCCGCTGGCCGGGTACGGGAAACTGGGGCGGGTCAGCAGCATCAGGTGCAACGGGAACGCCAGCACATGGGGATAGGACAGCGGCACGCCCTGCTCGCGCCGGAACCCGCAGGCACGGCCATACGCGGCGATGCCGGCGGCGGACAACTCGACGGCGGAACGCACCAGACGCTCCCTGGGCAACCCCGGCGCACCATCGAGCGTGGGTTTGCGCAGGGCGCGCAGGCCGTCCAGCAGCAGGCGCGTGCGCGAGGGCGGTGGCTCGATGATCTGGGTCACGTAGTCCATGGTTCAGGCTCCCAGCAGGCTTTGCCCGCACACGCGTACGACTTGGCCATTGACCGCGCCCGAGGCCGGGTGCGCCAGCCAGGCGATGGTCTCGGCCACATCGACTGGCTGGCCGCCCTGGGACAGCGAATTCATACGCCGCCCCGCTTCGCGAATCATCAGCGGGATCTTTGCGGTCATCTGGGTCTCGATAAACCCGGGGGCCACCGCATTCACCGTGACCTGCTGCGCCGCCGCCCTTGGCGCCAGGCCTTGCACCAGGCCAATCACCCCGGCCTTGGAGGTGGCGTAGTTGCTCTGCCCGAGGTTGCCGGCAATGCCGGAAATCGACGACACACAGACGATGCGCGCGCCGGGGTTGAGGCCGTGGCTGTCCAGCAAGGCCGTGCTCAGGTGCAACGGCGCCTCGAGGTTGACCGCCAGCACACTGCGCCAGGCCGCTTCGGTCATTTTGGCGATGGTCTTGTCGCGGGTGATCCCGGCGTTGTGCACCACCACATCGAAGGCGCCGTATTGGCTGACGTGGGCCTGCAACTGCGCGGCGGCGTCCGCGGCGGTGATATCCAGCGGCAACGCCGAACCGCCGACACTGGCGGCCGCCTGTTGCAGCGCTGCCTCGGCCTGGGGCACGTCCACGCACACCACGTGGGCGCCGTCCCGTGCCAGCACCTGGGCGATGGCCAGGCCGATACCACGGGACGCGCCGGTGACCAGCGCGCGGCGGCCGGCGAAAGGTTTGTCCCCGTTGACCGCAACGGCTCCGTCCACCGGGGGCTCCAGGCGCACCACTTGCCCGGACACATAGGCCGAACGGCGCGACAGGAAGAAACGCAGGCTGCTGTCCAGCGCGTCTTCGGCACCCGGCGCCACGTAGATCAACTGCACGGTGATCGCCCGGCGCAGCTCCTTGGCCAGGGAACGCACCAGGCCTTCAAGGGCCCGCTGGGCAACGGCCTGGGGCACGTCCGCGCAGTGTTCCGGTGCGGTGCCCAGTACCACCACGCGGGCGTGTTGGGCCAGGCGTCTGGCGTTGGCGTGGAAGAATTCGTACAGCGCGTCCAGTTGCTGCGGATCGGTCATGCCGCTGGCATCGAACACCGCGCCCTGCACCTTGAGCGTGGACGGCGCCTGGGTGGTCGCCGGGGTGGCGCTGACCGTGTCGGTGGCAATGAACACTCGCTGCACCGGCGCAACCAGGCGCCCTGCCCCGGCGACGATCACCGGGTTGGCCAGGCCGGCTTGGCCGTTGCGATGGCGCTGCAACGGCAATGGTTGCGGCAAGCCGATGGCCTGTGCCAGACGACGGCCCCAGGCGGAATTGACGAAGGATAAGTAGCGGTCACTCATGGCTATTCCTACAGGGAGGCGGGTCAGGTTACGTTTTCGCTTTGGGGGCTGCGGCGCTTGGCCGTGCGCTCCAGCGCCTGCTGGCGTTGCTGCAACGCCTCCAGCAAACCGAAGTCCTGCGGGAAGTCGTCGACCTGGATGGCGTGGTCGGCGTATTCCACATAACGCGCCAGCAGGGCGACTTCGTCGTCGCTGACCAAGTCCAGCGCCCGAGCCTTGACGCGCCAGGCGCCAAAGGCGCTGGCAGAGATCGGCATCGGTTCGAGCAGGCCTTGTTGGGTGGCGGGCTTGAGCCGGGCTTCGATCACCGCCACCTGCGGCAACAGGCGCAAGCCCAATTCACCGAAGGCGAGCTTGTCGATTTCCGGGCTTGGAATGTAGGAATCGGCCAGCAAGCGGTCGCGGGTTTCGCCGGGGGTCTGCACCGCCTCGGCCACTTCGGCCAACAGGCGATCGGACGGTTTGCGCAGCGCAATGCCGAACGGAAAACTCAAGCCCCGCACCACCACCGCCGCCACTTTCGACGGGTAGTTAGCGAGCACTTCGGCAAGGGCTTCATGGGCGCGCAGCAACGCGTCCTGGGCCGCCCAGTGCACCAGTGGCAGGTCCGCCTGAGGTCGACCGTCGTCCTCGAAGCGCTTGAGCACGCAGGACAGGATGTACAACTGCGAGAGGATATCGCCCAAACGCCCGGTGATGCTTTCCTTGCGCTTGAGGGCACCGCCCAGCACGCCCATGGAAATGTCCGAGATCAGCGCGAGCACCACCGACAGCCGATTGGCCTGGCGATAGTAGGACGCCAGCGCCGGATCGGTCTTGGCCGGTACCGAAATCAGCCTCCCGCCTGTCAGCGAATGCACCGCGGCACGCACGGTGTTGGCCAGTACAAAGCTGATATGGCCAAACATCGCGCTGTCGAAGTCTTCCAGGGCCTTGCGCCGATCCGGGTGGCGCGCCGCTTCCATCTCGCGCAACACATAGGGATGGCAGCGGATCAGGCCCTGGCCAAAGATGATCAGGCAGCGCGTCATGATGTTCGCGCCTTCCACCGTAATGGCGATGGGGCTTTGCTGGTAGGCGCGGGCCAGGAAGTTGTTCGGGCCCATGCAAATGCCTTTACCGGCGACGATGTCCATGCCGTCGTTGACGATGATCCGCGCCCGCTCGGTGACGTGGTACTTGGCGATGGCCGAGATCACCGAGGGTTTCTCCCCTGCATCCAGCGAGGCCACCGAGACTTTGCGCACCGCATCGCAGGCGTACAAATGCCCGGCCATGCGCGCCAGCGGCGCCTGCACGCCTTCGAACTTGCCGATCGGCAAGCCGAACTGCTTGCGCATCGCCGCATAAGCCGTGGTGCCACGCACCGCGACTTTGCCCAGGCCGACGTTGGCCGACGGCAAGGAAATCGCGCGGCCCGCCGCCAGGCATTCCATCAACATGCGCCAGCCATTGCCGACTTGTTCGCGGCCACCGATCACCCATTCCAGCGGGATGAACACATCCTTGCCGGTGGTCGGGCCGTTCTGGAACACGGCATTCAAAGGCCAGTGACGACGGCCACTGTTGACGCCAGGGTGGGACGTGGGGATCAGCGCGCAGGTGATGCCCAGCGTGCCGGGCGCACCAAGCAAGCCGTCCGGGTCTTCGGCGCGAAATGCCAGGCCGAGCACCGTGGCGATCGGGCCGAGGGTGATGTAGCGCTTGTCCCAGGTCACGCGAAAACCCAGCACTTGCGCGCCTTCGTGCATTCCTGTGCAGACGACGCCCACGTCCGGGATCGCGCCGGCATCGGAGCCGGCATACGGGCTGGTCAGGGCAAAGCACGGAATGTCCTCGCCCCGGGCCAGACGCGGCAGGTAGTAGTCACGCTGGGCGTCGGTGCCGTAATGCAGCAGCAACTCCGCCGGGCCGAGGGAATTGGGGACCATCACCGAAATCGCAGCCGCCGAGCAGCGGGTCGACAGCTTCATCACCACCTGGGAATGGGCGTAGTGGGAGAAGCCTTTGCCGCCGTATTGCTTGGGAATGATCATGCCGAGGAACCCGGCGTCCTTGGTGAACTGCCAGCCCTCGGGCGACATGTCCTGCCAGACCTGGGTGGTTTCCCAGTCGTTGGCGATGTCGCACAGGGTTTCCACTTCATGGTCGAGAAACGCCTGCTCCTCGGCGCTCAGCCGCGCCGGTGCGGCGTGCAGCAGGCGCTGCCAGTCGGGCTTGCCGCTGAACAACTCGGCGTCCCACCACACGGTGCCGGACTCGATGGCCGCGCGCTCAGTGTCGGACATCGCTGGCATGATCGTGCGAAACAGGTCCAGAGCCTTGCCGGTCAACAGCCTGCGGCGCAGCGGTTTGATCGTCATCAACAGCGCCGGCACCAGCACCAACAGCGCCGCGACGGTGGCGCCGAACCCGGCGACCACATTCAACAGGTAACCCACTGTCAACCAGATCAGGCCAGCGCCCAACCACAAGGTGGCGGCCGCTTGTCGATACGCCAGGGCAATCGCGGCTGCGAAACCCACCAATAACCAGATAAGCATGGGGATACCTCTACTCGATTCAGGGCGTGGCCGACAGCACGGGCAGGTGGTAGAAAACTGCGGCGTAGGGCCACGCGACACACTTGGAGAACTAGATTTAAATTTTATTTTGAAATTTTTATTTAACTCCTAGGCGTAAAAAAAGCGGCTGAATGAGTCAGCCTGCTCAAGTGATACGAAGGAGACCATCACAACTGAATCGAGGATGAACGACTGGCGAGCGCAGCACGATGCGCTTGATGCACTCCTCCATCATCCTCTGAACGTCAGAACGCGTAGGTGGCCGAGAGACTGACTACATCACCCGACGACTCAGATTTCCCATCGAGGGTCGCAGCACCGAGGCGATCGACGTTCTGGGTTTTCAGTTTCACTTCCTGCACGAACTGATGGGAGTAAGCAACGTCGAAACTCAAGCCCTTGATTGCCTTTACATCGTACCCAGCCCCCAATGACAGGAAGGTGCGGTCGCCATCCGGAATCCGAGGGTCACGGGTCGAATTTCGGGTGGGCGTCTGGTCAATGGCCACACCGGCACGCAGGGTCAACTCATCGGTGGCGCGGAAATCGCCACCCAGGGAGTACATCCAGGTGTTCTTGTAGTTGTAGGGAATAGACACAATAGTCGTGCCGCCGGAGTTAAGCGTCAGGTTTTTGAACGACGACCACTCAGTCCACGCCACGCTCGCACCCATGGTGAAACGGTCATTGAACTGATGCACCCAGTCCAAACCTGCGGTGGCAGGAATGTCCAGATTGACGCTGGCATGAGCGCCGTCGGGATGCAACTCCAGCCCGGGATAAGCCGTACTTACTAGCGTACCGCTACCGCCGAATGGGCTCGGCTGGGTCATAAGGTTGTAGGAGAACTGATCGGCATAAATGTTGTACTTGCCAGTCATCTTGTTCTTGATCTTGGCGTGATAGTTCAAACCTAGAGTGTCTTGGTCCGTTGGCTTCCAAACGACACCGGTAAACCAGCCTGCCGAGATGTTATCGACCTTGACACGCATCAGTGCGCTACCGACATCAGAAGGGAAGGCTATACCTCCCAGGTCGGAGTCGGATACAGCAGCCGCTGATAACAAGTCGATGTTCTGGCTGACGAAGCCTTTGCTGTGCTGCACGATCACACCGCCACCGATAGAAAACTGGTCGTTGACTTTGAACGACAAAGACCCGGTCAACCCCACGGTTTCGATTTTGGTATCTACTGCAAAGTCTCGCAGTTTGGAATCTTGATCCCATGTCGAGCGCATGCCTTGGGGGACTACCTGGCTCAAACCAAAGGCAAATCGGTCACCTATAGGCATGACCATAAAGCCCGTCGGAAGCCAAGCAGTGAAACCACCTTCGCCACCATCATTGTTGTTAACGGTGGTTGCCGTTGTGTCAGGAAAACCATCAGCCCCTAACGGAGTGCTGGTGATCGGGTTTCCCAGATAATCGTTAGCGTTGCCCTTGTACTTGATCTTGATGCGTGCGTAGTCAACCGTAAATTGCGCCACGTTATGGTCTACGAACGCCATGGCGGCCGGGTTGTTGTAGGCCGAACTTGGATCGTTCTTGAACAGCGAACCACCGGCAAACGCCCTCCCCCAACCAGGTGCACCGTAAGTTGGCGTTGAGAAGCCGCCAGCCTGTGCCGGCGCAGCAACCATCACCCCTCCCATCAAGGCGAGCCCCAGCAGAACCTGTACCTGTTGTTTTTTATTATTCATACGGCACTCCTTATTGTTATCTCACGGAACCGGAACTAACCGGTTCGTCACGCGGGTTGTTTCATCTCGGCCTGCCGATCAACTTCAAGGGTTGATGGTCAGCGCCAGAGAAATCTTGGGGCTGAATGCTGTAACTTTCGCACCTTGCAAAACCCTGGGTTCTGAACTTTTAAAACAAGCGCCTCAAGCGAGGCGCTTGTGTATTACGGGTGATCAACCCTGTGGAGTGACTGCATCACGGAACGATAGTCACACCCGGCACTTTGACGGACAGGTTTTGAATAGTGCAGTTTTGATTGGAAGAGCCTGTGGTATGGCCAGTCAATGTTTGATTGGTGAGGGTGAGCGTATTCGTGCCATTGTCATAAGTTGCATTGAGGACGTCGGTGCCGCCGCAATCAGTAGCCGGGAACAACAGGCTTTTGGCGATGGTATAGCCGACGCCGGATACGGTACCGGTCGTCAGGCTGGTGGCACTCAACACCCAGCCTGGACTTGGAATGTTTTTCAACACCGGCAGACCGCAAAGCCCACCACCGGTCAGAGAGGCAGAACTGATAGTTGCAACACCACCGGTAATAGTGCCGGAGAAGTTGATACCGCACGTCACCGCAGCGCCAAAGGAAGAGGGCGAAGTGATGGTGATGGTGCCGCCAGTCGTCGAGAATGAGCCGTTCGGACTAATGCTGAACGCATTCGCCATTGACGCAGCACCCATGCAAACAACCAAAGCAGACAACGATACGAGGGTTTTCAAGCTTTTCATTGTTTTTCCTCACATGTTATGGCGAATCATTTCGCCAGGGGTCATGGCCATGAACGAGAGGTCACGGTGAAACAAGCGGAACTTCCCTTTCCAGCCAAATTTCAATGCAATTACCGCACTAACATCCGACGCTTATTCAACAACTTTGATATGGGGCGGCATTTTGATCGACACGGTTTTTATCTTGCAGTCTTCGCCAATCGGTACATTCGCGGCTTCCAACTTGCCGGTGGCGTTGTCCCAAGTACCGTCGGCCGTCGAAGGCCCGCACTTGCCGCCCAGGCCGAAGGCGTGAACGTCCACGCTGATCTTCGACATGGAGCCACTCTTGGTGTCCTTGGCAACTAATACCCAAGGCAAGTTGATGGCTTCGACCCGGCTGCACTTGAGGCCGCCGTCGAATTCCACTTTGTCGACATTCACCGAAGAACCGTCGGCCGCGACTTTGCCGGCCACTTTGATGGTGCAGTCGGCGCTGATCAGTGCGCCCTTGGAGAAACTGATGGGGCCCTGGGCCGTAAACGCGCTGCCGGCCGGTTCGATGCGCGCGGCCTGGGCCTGGTGATAGACGATCAGGCCCAGCGCGGCCAACACGATATGGGCAGTGAACTTGGCAGGTGATTGCATGGTATACGTCCTTCCCTTTAATTATTTTTGTTCGGGTCAAACAACTGAATTGCCATTTACTAGGCAAATTCGGGGCGATAAAAACCTGCGTGATACACAGATCCCGAAGACGCCAGACAACGTTTAGTTCATATCAGAACGACTGCGCAGTGCCGCTGTATTTCTCCAGGTACTTCAACCGTTGTGAAGGATGAAGATTGGTCAGGGTGATATCCCCGGCATAGTGTTTCAATACTCGATGGTCCATGCGACGGCGCCACAAGTAAGGTACATAGGCCCAGACAATCATGCTCGCATAACCATAAGGCAGTTGCGGCGACTCATCAAAGTGACGCAACGACTGATAACTGCGCGTGGGGTTGGCATGGTGATCGGAATGCCGCTGCAATTGGAACAGAAAGATATTGGTGACAATACGGTTACTGTTCCACGAGTGCCGGGGCGAACAGCGTTCATAACGACCATTGGGTAACTTCTGGCGTTTAAGGCCGTAGTGTTCGACATAGTTCACCACTTCCAGCAACGAGAAGCCGTAAATGCCCTGGATGATCAGGAACGGAATTACCGCCGCCCCCAGCCAGGCAATCATCGCGCCCCACAACACCACGCTGTACAGCCAGGCACTGAGCACGCCGTTCTTCCAGTGCCAGGCCGGCAGGCCGAGCTTGCGAAGGCGTTCGCGCTCCAGGTTCCAGGCCGAGCGGGCGCTGAACCACACCGAGCGGGGCAGGAACGCCCAGAAGCTCTCCCCCAGCCGCGAGCTGGCCGGGTCTTCCGGGGTGGCGACGCGTACGTGATGCCCGCGGTTGTGTTCGGTGTAGAAGTGCCCGTAGAAGGTCGGCGCCAGGGTGACTTTGGCCAGGAACACTTCCAACGGGCTGGACTTGTGCCCCAGCTCGTGGGCCGTATTGATCGCAATGCCGGTGGCGGCCCCCGTCGACATGGCCATGCCCAGGTAGGTGAACCAGCCCGGTTCGCCATGCAACTGCGTGCATGCGGTGATGTAGCTGGCCGCGTGGGTCAACACGCTGGAGGGGTCCAGGTTCGCCGCTGCTCGTAGCAGGCCACCACCGATGATCCAGTCGATGCCGCCGGCGGCGAGCCAACCGGTGATCACGAACGAAGCGATTACCAGCAGCACGCCGGTGTAGACGATCCAGCGGTAGTAGCGTTGGGATTCAAGGTGGCTGACGGCGGATTCGGGCGGGTTGCTGACGTCTTCACCGAGCAGACCGTCGATCAGCGGGATCAGGCCGAAGATCACCAGCACACCGACCCACCACAATTGTTGAATGCCAGTGGTGATGGCCAGGACGCCAGACAACAAGGGCGTGGCCAGCGGCAGGATGCCCAACCACCACAGGTGGCGCTTGCCGTCGGTCCAGACATGAGGGGTTGCCAGGGTTTGATTCATGGCAGCCTCCGATCGAGACGGGTGGGCAGGAAGGCGGGAAACAGGCTCAGGGAGCGCCGAACGCTCCGAGAATCCAACCATGCGATAAAAGACGTTTTTTTCATTTTTATTCGCTCTTAGGCACTTCAAAAATTATTTCAAAACAAACATTGAAATATTTTTTTAAATAAATATCGCGGAATGCTTAGGTCGTCAACTATTTTTTCGGCGCTTTTCCAACGTGACCCGGCAGTCTCTTTTTCCACTTTTCGGTCAGGTCTCTAGGGCAAGCATTTGGGCGGTACCGACCAACAATAAGCGCCATGACTATTTGCTCCCCACGGCAGCGGACGGGGGCAAAACCGTGACGGGTTCCGGCGGCCGTACACGCTTTGCCAAGTGCAGCACCGCCTCGCTCACCCGCGCCGTCGCGGTGATCGGCAGCATATGGCCGCGCCCTTCCACCACCTGCAGCTTCAGCCCCGGCACCTTGTCCGCCAGGGCCTGGCCGTGTGCGCGAAAGTCCAGGACCTTGTCCCGCGCGCCATAGATCAAGGCGATGGGCAGGGTCAGTCGGGGGTAGCGCTTGACCATATCCGGCAGGTGATCGTTGACCAGGGCTATCTCGCTGGAGGCAGCGTAGAAGTTGTCGGGACGCATGCCCAGCAGACCGCCGCCACGGGTGGCGAAATCGTCGGGCGCGGCGTCCGGTGCGAACACGCCCTTGACCACCGAGCGGCGCGTCAACAGGCCCATGGGCACCGTCAGGGTGTGGGCCACCCAGCGTCGCAACCACGCCGGTCGCACCGCCAGCGACCAGAACACCACGGGCAAGGTGGGTTGGGGATGGGTCAACGGCGCCACCAGTACCAGGCCCGACACCGCATCGGGATGGTCGAGGGCCAGCGCCAGGGCCAGCGCGCCGCCGAGGGAATGTCCCAGCACCAGCGGTTTATCCAGGCCCAGCGCACGGATAAACCCAGCGACTTGCCGCGCCTGGGCCGGCAGGTCCGCCGCGGTGCCTGGATGACGGGTGGAATAGCCCGACCCCGGACGGTCGATGGAAATGACGCGAAAATGCTCACGCAACTGGCCGGACAAGGCATAGGTCAGGTTGCGACTGCTGCCCATCAGCCCGTGAATCATCACCAGCGGTGGGCCCTTGCCCTCCTCGACATAATGAAAGCGCTCGCCGTCGACCTCGACAAAGCGCCCGTTGATCGGAACAGCGGCTTCAATGCGCCCTGTCATCCAGCGACTGAATCCCCACAGCACGGCGCTGGCGCCGACAAACACAGCCGCAGCGCTAACCCATTCGACAGCCATAGCTCGGTCCTCTGCTTCCCTGCCGCTGGCGACCCGACCGGAATTGATCGAGGCCTCAGCCCATCGTCCAACCCGGGGCCTAAACTTCGTGCAGAACGTATTCGTCCGTCGGACGCGTCGCACATGAGGAGCCAGGGACTAGCCTAGGCGATATTTTCAGGTAGATTATTTAAAATCTTT
This sequence comes from Pseudomonas sp. MPB23, assembly GCF_046605395.1. NCBI lineage: Bacteria > Pseudomonadati > Pseudomonadota > Gammaproteobacteria > Pseudomonadales > Pseudomonadaceae > Pseudomonas > Pseudomonas sp. MPB23. Next base: position 4,602,795 of record NZ_CP176771.1, read on the forward strand.
TTTAAAATAAGTAATTCAAATTTTCTTTGCAATGGTGTTCTATCTAAACGACCCAACAAAAACAGGAGCACGTCCGATGCCCACACAGGTCCGCTTATGAATGCCCAGACTGATTCAATCGACGTCGCCATCATCGGCTCAGGTTTTGCCGGCCTGTGCATGGCCATCCAGCTCAAGGAAGCCGGGTTCACCGACTTTTTCATCGCCGAGCAGGCCCAGACCCTCGGCGGCACCTGGCGGGACAACCACTACCCCGGTTGCGCCTGCGATGTGCAGTCCCATGTGTACTCGTTTTCGTTTGCGCCCAACCCGGACTGGACACGCCAGTTCGCGCCGCAAGCGGAGATCCGCGCGTACCTGGAGCACTGCGCCGCGCGCTTCGGGCTCGCGCCGTACCTGCGGTTCGGCATGGGCCTCACGCGGGCGGTGTTCGATGAACCGCAGCAACGCTGGCAGTTGAGCTTCAGCGACGGCCGACAAGTCAGCGCGCGGGTGCTGGTGTCGGCCATGGGTGGCCTGTCGCGCCCGGCGCTGCCGGCGATTCCAGGCCTGGACACCTTCAAGGGCAAACGCTTCCATTCCCAGCAGTGGGACCACGACTATGCCCTCAAAGGCAAGCGCGTGGCGGTGATCGGCACCGGGGCCAGTGCCATCCAGTTCGTCCCGCAGATCGCACCGCACGTCGCGCACCTGGATCTGTTCCAGCGCACCCCACCGTGGATCATGCCCAAGCCCGACCGCGCCATTTCGCCGACCGAGCGCTGGCTGTTCAAGCACCTGCCGTTCACTCAACGGCTGGTGCGCGGCGCGCTGTATTGGGCGCTGGAAGGCCGTGTGCTGGGCTTTGCGCTGCACCCGCGGCTGATGAAGATGGTGCAGACAATCGCCCGACGCCACCTGCATAAACAGGTGGCCCGTCCTTCCCTGCGCAAGGTCCTGACGCCGGACTACACCATCGGTTGCAAGCGCATCCTGATTTCCAACGACTACTACCCGGCGCTGTCACGCAGCAACGTCGAGGTGGTCACCCAGCCCGTGGCGCGCATCGACACCGATGGGGTGATCACCGCCGACGGCATCAAGCACCCGGCCGATTGCCTGATCTTCGGCACCGGCTTCCAGGCCACCGATCCCCTGCCCCGCGACTGCATCATCGGCCGCGGCGGGGTGGACCTGATGGACACCTGGCGCGACGGCGCCCACGCCTACAAGGGCGCCACGGTACCGGGCTACCCGAACCTGTTTTTGATCATCGGCCCCAACACCGGCCTGGGGCATAACTCGATGATCCTGATGATCGAGGCCCAGGTCGCTTATATCCTCGATGCGCTCAAACTCATGCAGCGCCATCGCATCGCCAGCGTCGACGTCAAACCCGCCGTGGAGAGCCTCTACAACCAACAGGTGCAGGACAAACTCAAGCGCACCATCTGGAACACCGGCGGCTGCCAGAGCTGGTACCTCGACCCACGCACCGGCAAGAACACCACCCTGTGGCCCGGCTCGACCTGGCGCTTCAAGCAGGTCACCCGGCAGTTTGCGCTCAAGGACTACGTGGTCAGCCTGGTACCGATCAGCGCGCCGCCACGCCCGGCAGCCACGCCCCCCACCACCGCAGAAGGCAGCCTGTCATGAAAGCATTCAACGGCCGCGTGGCGGCGATCACCGGCGCGGCGTCCGGCATGGGCCGCGCCTTGGCCCTGGCCCTGGCGCGGGAAGGTTGCCACCTGGCGCTGTCCGACAAGAACAGCCAGGGGCTCGAACAGACCCACGCATTGATCAAGAACGCGTGCCTGTCGCCGGTGCGGGTCACCACCCAGGTGCTGGATGTGGCTGACCGCCAGGCCATGGAGGACTGGGCGGCGCGCTGCGGGGCCGATCATGGCCAGGTCAACCTGGTGTTCAACAATGCCGGGGTGGCGTTGTCGAGCACCGTCGAAGGCGTGGACTACGCCGACCTGGAATGGATCGTCGGCATCAATTTCTGGGGCGTGGTCCACGGCACCAAGGCGTTCCTGCCTTACCTCAAGGCCAGCGGCGAAGGCCATGTGATCAACACGTCCAGCGTGTTCGGCCTGTTCGCCCAACCCGGCATGAGCGGCTACAACGCCACCAAGTACGCCGTGCGCGGCTTCACCGAAGCCCTGCGCCAGGAACTGGACCTGCAACGCTGCGGCGTGTCGGCCACCTGCGTGCACCCCGGCGGCATCCGCACCGATATCTGCCGCAGCAGCCGCATCGACGCGAACATGACCGGCTTTCTGATCCACAGCGAACAGCAGGCCCGCGCCGACTTCGAAAAACTCTTCATCACCGACGCCGACCAGGCCGCCAAAGTGATCCTGCAGGGCGTGCGCAAAAACAAGCGCCGCGTGCTGATCGGCCGCGACGCGTATGCCCTCGACCTGCTTGCCCGCTGCCTGCCGGCGGCCTACCAGGCGCTGGTGGTGTTCGCCAGCCGGCAGCGGGCGCCCAAGCCGCCCGTGCTGGAAACCAACGACGAGCCTCGACGCTGAACAGGAGCACGAACCATGCTACCGATCCGCCGTGACATCCATTTCGACCTGCCCGCCGAACGCATCACCGACTGGCACGAGCAGGGCCCGTTCATCACGCATTTCTTCAATGCGTTGTCGCTGCTGTTTCCCCAGGGCGAGCTGTTTTTCATGGACAGCGTGCGCCACTACCGCTCGCAGATCAGTGACCCCGAGCTGAAAAAACAGATCCAGGGGTTTATCGGCCAGGAAGCCATGCACAGCCGTGAACACGTGGCCTACAACGACCTGCTGCACGCCGCCGGCCTGCCCGCGCGCACCCTGGATCGGCGCCTGAAGTTCATCCTCGACCTGCAGAAAAAACACTGCGCGCCCGCCTTCAACCTGGCGATCACCATTGCCCTTGAGCACTACACGGCGATGCTCGCGGAGATTCTGCTGAGCGACCCGTCACGCTTCGGCACGTCCCTCAAGGGCTACCAGCAGATGTGGTACTGGCATGCCCTGGAAGAGACCGAACACAAGGCTGTGGCTTTCGATGTGTGGAACGCGGTGATCAAGCCGGGACCCAAGCGCTACCTGCTGCGTACCGGCGCCATGCTGAGCACCACGTTGCTCTTCTGGCTGACGGTGCTGGATTTCCATGTGCGCCTACTGATTGCCGACCGCCAATCCGTGGGGTTCGTGAAGGGGTTCTGGCGCATGCTGAAGTTTCTGTATGGGCCCAGGGGGGTGTTCCCACGGATGCTGGTGCCGTGGCTGCATTACTTCAAACCCGGCTTTCATCCGTGGGACCACGACAACCGTGAGCGCCTGGCGGCAATCGACGGCCTGGTCGAAGACATCGAACACACCCGGCGCGGTTATTAGGCTGACGCCAGGCGCGAATGCCGTCTGCCGTGCCCCCACCGGCTATTCAGCAACGCTGGGGGGCGCCGCCGATCTGCTATTGTTTTCGCCCGATTTCACCCGATTTGGAGCAAACCATTGTCGCAACCCGGCGAAAACCACCAGCGCGCGCTGGACAGATTCCTCAACGAACACCCCGAAGTGGCTACGCAACTGGACACCCTGAACCCGCTGGCTGCCCAGGCCAAGGGCGAAACCCTGGAAGAGTACCGCGCCGAACGCCTGCACGAAGCCTTTGAGGCGCAGGCCGAACGCGAGGGCCTGTTTGCCTGGGAATTGACCCTCAAGCTGACCGCCGACTCCGCCGCAGCCTTCGAGGCGCAGCGCCTTGAGGTGCACAAGGAAGTGGCGCAAATGGCCGGCTTGAGTTGGGCCGAATACTGCCAGTTGCACGACCTGCCCGGCTGAGGCCCGGACCACCGGCACCCGCGTCGTCGCCCGACCTGATTCACAGTTGCTCCGGCAGGCGGAAGGTGCGCCAGGCCGCCATCTGGAACGGGCTCGGCGTGCGCGGGCTGGTGAGCAGGTAATTGGCGCGCAGGCCGGCCAGGTCAGCCTTGAGTATGTGCGCGTGCATGCCGCTCGCCGGCTCGCTCTGCATCAGCTCGAAGAACCGGAACAACGACCAGTCCCCGCTGTTTTTTTCGATGCCCAGCGGGCGCTGTGCCCGACGCTCCAGCACCAGGCTGCTGCGGCCGTTGCCCGCCTCGCCGGGCCAGTGGAACGCCATGGGCACGATCGGGCCATGCCGGTATTCCAACTGGCGATCGCCCACGCGCAGGATCGCCCGACTGACCGCCTGGTCCAGACTGTAGGGCGCCAGGGTGAAGCGCACAGCCCATTCACCGTGTTCCTCGGTGAAAAACCCTTGGCGAATCGTCTGGGCCTTGGTCAATTGCTCCAACACCCCACGTGACACCGGCAGGCTGCGTCCATCCAGGCCACGCATTCGATAGCGGCTGCCCTCCACGCTGACGAACGCGCGCAAGTAGCCGTCATAAAAGCGCGCCATGGCGCCCGACGGTTTGAAGAACGCCTGGAAATCGCCCAGGGCAACGTCACTCGCGGCATGGGCATTGAACGGGTAGCGGCGCTGGATCGCCCTGGCGTAAAAACCGTAGACCTCGCTCTGGTACCGCTGATTCACGTACCCATAGGCCTCATCGAGCAGGTGGCGCCAGGTGTCATCGGCAATGGCTTCAAACCAGCCCCGCAGCGGCAGCGGCAAGCGAGCGGCGGCATCGCGCAGATCGCTCAATGCCGGCTGCTGCCCGTCCATGCGCTGCCTGGCCAGTTTGAACGCTGCGTGCTCCGGCGAGCTCTCCCGACCCAGCGCCGTCAATTGCAGGCGTAATTCGTCGAGCCGGCGCATGGCCTGCGTCAACTCGGCAGTGGGGTTCTGCTGCTCGTCGAGCAAGGCATGCAACGGCTCGAAGCGCCGTTGCAAGGCACGCCGGGCCGTATCCGGGAGGGTTTTGCCAGGAAACGGCACGACGAGTGCGTCGGATACCGCCGCGCTGAGTTCGCCGACCGGCTCGCGCACCGCGTCGAGCCGGTCGGGTGTTGGTAGCAATCGGGTGTTTTCGCGCACCTGCTGCAATAGCTGCACCAGGGCGGATTGGGCCGACGTCAGGTTCGCGAGCTGATCGGCACCGTGCTTCAGGTTCTCGCTGTCGCGCAGGCGCACCTGGCCCAGGGCATGACTCCAGGCATCGGCGTATTCACTGAAATAGCGCTGTTCCAGTTCCAGCATCAACCGGCGCAGATCCATGGCGCTCAGGTCCGTCCCTTCCCCCAGCACCCAGTTGTCCTGGGCAATCGCATTGACCAGCCGAGGGCCCTGCTTGTCGAAATAGCGCAGATACCTTTGGCTGTAGAAGCCGGGTATGGGCGGCTCAGGCTGGGTAAACACCCGACCATCGGTCAGGCGCTGGGGCGCCAGGTCGCGGGCATGTTCTCGCAGCGCGCGGTAGACCACCTCCGCCAGCGATTCGCCCCGCAGGGCCTGGCGTGCCTGGGCCACCAGCCCATCGTTCAGCGCGGCGTCGAAGGGCAGCGCCAGCAGCCGCTCAAGGTGGGCATTCAAACGCGCCTGCGTCGACGTGTCCCCGGCATAGCGGGCGGACCAGTGGCCGGCCATATGCTCGGCCAGCCAGACGCTGTCGCGGCGCTCGCGCAGGTTGAGCATCAGGTACGCGCGCAAGGTGTCCAGCAAGCGCGCGCGCTCGCCAAGACTGGCACTCACCTGCTCTTCGAGCAGGCTGGCCACCTGGGGCAGCAATAGCTCGTGCAAGCTGGCTTCATAGGCAGAGGTCAGCAGCGGCCGGCTGACCTCGCCCTGATACAACCCCGCCCGGTCCATCCAGCGCACATCCACCTGCGCGGGGAACACCTGCGTCGCGGCCAGGCGCCGGTCCAGCAGCGTCAGCAACGCCAAGGTCGGGTCCGCATCGGGTGGGCTGGGCGACAAGGGTTCGCTCAGTGCGTGCAACTGCGCCAGGCGCTGATGGTTGAATGCATAACTGTGCCCCCACAACGCCGCCGCACTGCCGATCACCAGCAGCGCGGCCAGCACCAGCCCGGCTTGGCGGCGACGGATACGCTGGCGTTCCGGCGTATCCAGGCCGGCCAGCCCGGCCTCGGCAAAAATCACGCGGTTGAACAGGCCCTGGACAAACTGGGCACGCCGCTCGCGCGTCTGCGCACGGCTGAGGTAGACGCCTCGCAGACCGTTGATACGCTGATAGCGGTGAGCGGAAAATGCCGACTCGACAAACAGGTTCAAGCGCTCGCCCAGGCCTGCGGCCTGGCGTGGAAAGTCGAGCATGCGCCCACGGCGCTCGACATTTCGCTCCCGATGCAGACGTGGGATCAACTCGGTCGCCAAACGTTGCAACAGCGCCTCGAAGGCTTCACGCACCTGGGTGATATCGGTTCCGGCGGCGTCGGCGACCAGACTCGCGCCCAGTACGTCGTGCGCGTCATCGCCCTGCTGCTCATCGAAAAACTCGTCAAACCCCGGCAACCGGTCGGCCTGGGTCAACACCAGGTACACCGGTACATCCGCATGCAGAGTCTGCCGGATATCCTGCAGCCGCCCATGCACCTGCCGCGCATGCTGCTCCAGGTCGTGCCGATGGCTGCCCAACAGCGTCTCCACCGACAACGTCACCACCACGCCGTTGAGGGGCCGCGTCCGGCGTCGCGAACGCAATAGGCCGAGCAACGTCGACCAGCCCGCGCCGTCCAGCGCCGGGTCGGGCTGGGCCAGGAAACGGCCGGCGGTCTCTACCAGCACGGCGTCGTCAGCGAAATACCAGTCGCAATAGGCGGTTGCCCCCGGCGCGGTCGTCTCGGCCCGATCGAGTGGAACGTGCGATCCCAGGGCCGCCACCAGCGCGGTTTTGCCGCTGCCCGGCGGCCCGATCAACAGGTACCACGGCACCTCGTGACGCCAGCGTTCGCTGCGCCCGGCGTAACGCTGCGCGGTTTTCAGCGCCTGTACGGCCTCCTTGAACCGCCCCCGCACCTGGTTTCGTTCGGCGCTCAACTGTCCTTGGCGTTGCGGCTGTTCCGGCGGGTCGAGCCGAGCGGCGCGGCGCCCGCCCACCCTGACCATCGCCAGGCCCCACAGCAGGAACAGGCCGCTGATGGTCAGCAAACGCGCGGTCGCGCTGTGCCAGAATCGATGGTCGTCCACCGCCAGCAACGGCCCGAAAAACCACACCAGCAGCGCACCCGACAGCACCAGCAATAGGCTCCAGACCCAGGTGTTGCGCAGCACCGCGCCCGCGCCCTTGAAGAATGCGTTCATTGATTGCTCCCAGCGTTACAAGGGCGTGCGAGTCGAGTCCGACGCCACCGGTTGAAAAGATTGCAGCGCCGCCCTGCGCTCCTGGCCCAGCACCCAGGCAAACCCCGAGTACATCGCCAGCAGGCAGACCAACACCGCTGTCGCGGTCCAGCCGACGCTGAGCCGGCGCACCCGGGCAGGCGGCGGCGTGTCCGGCACTGGCGGCGCAGCTAGGGAAAACCGCGCACCGCGCACATGTCGAATCTGTCGGTACAAGGCGTCGCGTATCACCTCAAGCTCGGCCCCTCCCCGTTCCATGACGCGGTATTTGCCTTCGAAGCCCATCGCCAGGCACAGGTACATCAGTTCCAGCAGAGCCACGTGTTTCACCGGGTCGCGGGACAGGTTCGCCAGCAGTTGGAAGCATTTCTCGCCCCCGAAGGTCTCGTTGTGAAAACGACTCAACAGGCTGCTCCTGGACCAGTCGCTACGACCGCCCCACGCGGTGGTGACCACCGCCTCGTCAATCACGCTGCACAGCACATAGCGCGCCGACAGCACCTGATCCGCTTCGACGCCCTGATGCCGGGCCTGCGCCTCGAACATGCTGATGCCCGACGACAAGCGCTCATTGAGCGCATGCAGACTTTCACGGCCGCCACCGGCCTTGAGCTGGGCCACTTGCGACAGGAGTTCCCACGCCGCCGCCACCAGGGGATTGGGCGCCTTATCCAAGCCTTGCAGCCCCTGCACGCGGGCGGTGTGGATCATCCGCTCGCGCAGTCGCTCGAAACGCGGCGGCGCGGGGAAGTCCGTCAGCGCGCCCTGCGCCGGGCCGACGCCGTCACGGTCGAGCAACACGGTTTTTTCGTCCTGCGGGTAATCCTTGTCCAGCGTCATGAGGTTCAGTTCCTGATGGCCCAGAAGTTGAGCTCCAGCTCGGTGAACTCACCGCTGGCGTGGAAGGCAAAACCGCCCGACTGCTCCAACTGCGCGATGTCACGGGCACTGAGGTCGAGCATGAAATAGGTCTTGCCGGCGTGGAACGGAATCTGGCGCGGCGCCACCGGCAGGGGCTGCACCTTGATCCCGGCGAGGTGCAGGTTGACCAGCTCGCGGATGCGCTCCACGGGGCCGATCTTCAGGTGCGCTGGCAGTCGGTGACGCAGCTCTTCGGCCTCGCACTGCGCCGTAGCGGCCAGGACAAAGGTCGCCGTGCCGAGTAAGCCGAGATCGTTCACCGGGCAGACCAGCACGCCGTATTGGCGCGGTTGCAGGGGCAGTTCGATGGCGTGCTGTTCCAGGACCCACGACAACACGCTGCGAATGCTGTGCATCAATCCGCGAAAACTCGCGCCCTGGTCAGCGTGCTGGTACTGCCCGTCCAATTGCACGCGCCGGTTGTCGGGGTTGAAGGTCGACAACTCGGCGAGCATCGACAGCAACTCCCGGTACACCCCATGCGGACGCACCTGAGGCTGGCTCAAGCAGTGATGCAATATCGCTTGCACACGGTTGATCAGTTGCAGCATCAGCAGCTCGCCGACCTGCGCGCCTCCCGCCGTCCCGCCGGTTCCCTGGATGCGTGCGGCAATCGCATCGCCACGGGTCGTCAGCAGGCTGAGCACTTCCTTGATGCACGACGACACATACCCCGAGCCCTGGAGATAGATAAACGTCGGCACGAAATCCGGGTCCAGGCGCACGCCGCTTTCGCGGGTCGAGTCCAGTACCCGGGCGACCTGGAGTTTCACGTAGAACGGGTCACTCGGCTGCTCTCCCAGCGTCAGGCGCAGATCCGGGCGGGCGCAGTGGATCTGGCAACGGGCATCGACGCCGGCATTGGAGTCGCCAATCTCCGTTTCCCAGGCGACGTAGCGCGCCATTACCTCGGGTTGCTCCTGCTTGCGCACCTCGACCTGATGGTCGGTGGCCAGCGGCAGCGCCAGGTACACGGCTTGCCCGTCGGCGCTGGCCGGCACCTGCAGCACCAGGGGTTCCATCGCGCCGCTCAGCTCGAACAGGCTACCGTCGGGCAATACACCGCTGGCCTGGCTGACCACCACCTTGCCCATGTTGAGGTATTGCAGGTCGAGGTCGAGGCTGAGGAATCCCCAGGCATCGCACGCCAGCAGCCGCGTCCGGTTGAGCTGGCGATGGTAGTAGCGGTCGCTGTGTTGCAGGTGTTGGGGCCGCAGCAGCATGCCTTCCTGCCAGATAACGTTATGCACCTGCATATCAATGCTCCTTACTGTCGCGGTGAACGGCGTCTGTGTGTACATCGCCCAGGGGGATCTTCAAGTGCGCCAGGCGGTAGAGCAGCGTGCGCCGCGCAATGCCCAACTCACGCGCGGCATGGGTGCGGTTGCCACCGTGCTTGCGCAGACAGTCGATCAGCAGCACCCGCTCCACCCGCTCCATGCGTTGGCGGAGCGTGGTATTCCCGGTTTCATTGGCGGTGGCCTGGGACAGGGACAAATGGGCCGGCAAAATCACACCCTCATCGCAGAGCAGCACCGCACGTTCCACCAGGTATTTGAGCTCGCGGACATTGCCGGGGAAACCATGGTTGGACAGCCGATCCAGGGCCGCACTCGACCAGCCCACGGCGGCGCGTCCCTGGGCCGCACAGGCCTGTTGCGCAAAATGTCGCGCCAACAGCAGCACATCGCCGTCACGCTCACGCAGGGCCGGCAACGCGATGGGAAATTGCGCCAGGCGGAAATACAGGTCCTCGCGAAAACTGCCCTGGGCGACCATCGCCGGGAGGTCACGGTGGGTTGCGGCAATGATGCGCACGTCGACCTTGTGCGCCGCACTGGTGCCGAGGGGGCGAATTTCGCCTTCCTGCAACACCCGCAGCAACTTGACCTGCAGCGCCAGCGGCAGATCGCCGATTTCGTCGAGCAGCAACGTGCCGCCGTGAGCCGCGTCAAACAACCCCGCATGGTTGCGATCAGCCCCGGTGAAGGCCCCCTTGCGATAGCCGAACAGCTCGCTTTCCAGCAAGCCTTCGGGAAAGGCCGCACAGTTCTGCACCACGAATACGTTGCCACGGCGTGGCCCGGCGGCATGGATGGCCCGCGCCACCAGTTCTTTACCGGTGCCGGTCTCACCGCGCAGCAGCACGGTGCGGGCGGTATTGAGCACCTTGCCGATCAAGCGACAGGTTTCAGCCATGGCCGCGCTATTGCCGATCAACCCGAACGCCCCATGCCCCACCAGCGCGCCGCACATGGGCAAGGCGACCGTGTGCGCCAGAGGGTCGAGCACATGTTCCATTTTCATTGCATTCATCCCTATCGAGCGTTGCTGGCAACGATGACCACACCATCGGCGCACTCATGCCCCAGCCAACTGGTCCAACCGAGGCGACACACGTTGTGTTCGCCAAGGTGCAACGGCCTGATCTCTTCCTTGGCCAGCACCAGGCGCACGTCGTATTCCAACGGATCACGGGCGGTCAGACGCACCAATGAACACAGCAGCGGGTAGTCCGTCCCCGTCGGGAGAAAGCCATGGAAGCGCCGCCAACTCAGGCCCTTTATATGCACCCTGAACTTGCCGCTGCGATCGGCGACCCGGCTGCCCAACACCTGGTCATGACCGAGCACACTGTTGGCGCCGCCGAGCCGATTGCGCTGCGATTCGACGATGTCCACCGTGCGCTCGACCCATTGCTCGATAAACACAGGGTTGTGCTTGAAGTAGTAACGCAGCACCGTCTCGATCAAGGCGGCCGAATGTGCGCGCAGGCCCAGCAACCCCAGGTAGGGCAACAAGCGCTTGCAGTCCACTTGCGCCGTGGTGCGGATCTGCTGGCCGCGCAATCCGATCAAGGCAAACATCTGCTCGGAAAAAGCATCCCGCGCGCCACTCTGGAAGCGCGCGTGATAACGGTATTTGCGCCAGATCGGCAGCATCAGCCGTTGCAGGCGGTGATGAAACAGGTCAAGAAAATCGCGGGTCGCCCTGCCACTCAAGCCATCGCCCAGCGCCTGCTCGCCATAGAACGCCGGCAACGGCGAACCCGCGCCATACAGGCCCAGCACGTTGAGGCGCAGGCGCGCGCGCACTTGCCCGTGTTCGACGAAAAATTCCAGCCGATCAATGTCGTGGCCGGGAAACCCGAGGCCTGGGTTGGCCTGGAATTCCAGGCGGTCATACAACGCGTCGTCGTCCAGCGTCGGGTACTCGACGCGCAAACGCTGGATCACCTGCATCACCGCCTGGAACAGCGAGTATTCGCGGATGACACAGGACAGTGCCGTCAAAGCAGGGGCTGCTGGCCCATCCGGGGTGGCCATAGGTACACGTCTCCTTGTGTGCTGGTGACTCGCAGTTCGTGGTAGGCATTAAGGCTGGCGTAGAGTGCGAAGAACTCGTTGAGCACCGACGCGAACACAAACACTTCGCCCTGGCCCAGGAAGCCTTGTGGATCGACCGTCAGGTCAATCCGCAAGCCCCGGAACGGCAAGCCACGGTGCAAACGGTCGACGGCCGTGTGGCTGACCGAGCGCAATGCGCCTAGCCGGCGTTCGCTGACCTTTTGCGCCTGGCGGTCGTGGTAGCGCGGCAGGTCGTAGGTTTCGAGGATGACTCGCAACGCCTGGATGTCGCTCAATGACAGGTAGTTGAGCGACAGGTTGCTGATCAGCCGCCAAAGAAAATCCTGCTCCAGCGGCGGCGAGAAACTCGCGGTCGGCGCGCAGATATTGCGAAACGACAAGCCCTGGGGCGTCTGCTCGCACGCGCGGTTGATCGCGCCGATCGGCAGTTGCCGTGGCAGGTTGTGGTTGGTGCAAGTCAGCTCGACCGACAGCGTGTGCAGGTCTTGCTGCGCGCCGTTGGCAAACCCCAACCAGGTATCGAGCCCGGCGTGCCGGGGGCACGGGCGTTGGCGGATGCTGTAGCTGGGGGCCGCCGTGGTGGCGTCGCTGTCATGCTCGAAGGATTCAAACGGCACGTACGTTTGATAACCGAGGCCGGCGGGATGCCAACCGGTGACGCGGTCGACCGAAAACACACAGGCGTTCTCCCGCGAATACTCACCCGGCATCAACAGGTATTCATCCTGCTTGCCATCCAGGCGAATCGGCAGCGCGTCATGCTTGAACAGGTTGACGATGGGCGTGCAGTACAGCTTTACGTTGTCCAGGCCGGGCTGCCGGGGCTCACGCCAGGGTTGACGCAGCTCGAAGCGCATGACCACGCCGCACACCTGCGTGAGCTGCTCAGGGGGCAACCGCTGCAGCACATCCAGCCCGCACACATCGACAAACAGGTACTTGTCGGGAAAGACGAAGTATTCCTGCAGGTGTCGATACCCGCGAAAGGTGTTCATCGGATAAGGAATCAACGCCTGCTCCTCGCTGAACCCCACCGGCTGCACCTGCTCGGCGCCCAGTCGCAACGAAAGGGCCTGGCCCTGGTGTGCGCGGACCGGCAGGCCATCGCGGTCGAACGGCAGCAACTCGACACCCTCGAGGTGGCGCAACAGGCTCAGGTACAACCCTTGGCCGATACAGCGATCACCCGCCAGGTGCAGGCGCAACCGCTCGAACGCGCACGTGCTGAAAGGCGCTCCAGCACTGATCTCCAGGTGCAGGCTCAACGTGGCGCGTTCACCCTGCGCGCTGAAATCCACGGCTTTCAGTTGCAGCGGCAGGACCTGGGTGTCGTAGCAGGTTCGAAAGCGGCAGTGCTGGCCATGCACGGCTGTGCTTTCCACCGGTGTATCCCGCGCCACCGTGACGCCGGGGCCGGCGTGCTTCAGCGGGTCGAACTGCAAGATGCTGAACGCGGGCATCGGCCGCATGTAGTTGGGCCACAGTAAATGCATCAAGGCATGGGTCAGCTCAGGCAGTTCGTCATCCAGCTTCTGCCGCAAGCGCCCCGTGAGAAAGGCAAAGCCTTCGAGCAAGCGCTCCACATCCGGGTCCTGGCCGGCCTCGGCCAGAAACGGCGCGAGCGCAGGATTGCGTTCGGAGAACTGCCGCCCGAGTTGGCGCAGTGCGCTGAGCTCGCTTTGGTAATAACGATTAAAGGACATGCGCCCAGACCTCGCTGCGCCGCGCACCCCGCAGCCGTTGGTGATGGAGCATCGCCTGGCCGCTGCTCATGCTTTATCCAGCTTGCCAACCAGGGACAGGGTGAAATCCGCCCCCATGTACTTGAAGTGCGGCCGCACACTCAGGTTGACGCGGTACCAGCCCGGCTCGCCCTCGACGTCACTGACGACAATGCGGGCCGCACGCAACGGCCGCCGCCCACGCACTTCGGCGCTGGGGTTTTCCTGGTCGGCCACGTACTGGCGAATCCACTGGTTGAGCTCGCGCTCCAGGTCGGTGCGTTCCTTCCATGCACCCAACTGCTCACGCTGCAAGACCTTGAGGTAATGGGCCAGACGGTTGACCACCATCATGTAGGGCAATTGGGTACCCAGGCGGTCATTCAACTCGGCCTGCCGGCCCTCGGCGCCGAAGCCGAACTGTTTGGGCTTTTGCACCGAGTTGGCGGAGAAGAACGCGGCATTGTCGCTGCCCTTGCGCATCGTCAAGGCAATGAAGCCCTGCTGTGCCAGTTCGTATTCACGGCGGTCGGACACCAATACTTCGGTGGGCATCCTGGTCTCGATTGCGCTCAGGCTCTGGAAGTCATGCGAGGGCAAGTCGTCCACCGCCCCTCCGCTGTGCGGGCCAATGATGTTCGGGCACCAGCGAAACCGCGCGAAGCTGTCGGTCAAGCGGCTGGCGAAGGCGTAGGCGGTGTTGCCCCACAGGTAGTGTTCGTGGCTGTTCACCACGTTTTCCCGGTAGGCAAAGCTCTTGAGCGGCGCTTCAAGCGGGTCGTAGGGCGTGCGCAGCAAGAAACGCGGCAGGGTCAGCCCGATATAGCGCGCGTCTTCGCTCTGGCGAAAGCTTTGCCATTTGGCAAACTGCGGCCCATCGAAATGGTCATTGAGGTCCTTGAGGTCGGGCAGGCCGGTGAAACGGTCCAGGCCGAAGAACCCCGGCCCGGCTGCGGCGATAAAGGGCGCATGGGCCATGCACGCCACACTGGAGACGTATTGCAGCAACTTCACGTCGGGCGCGCTGGGGGATAGAAAATAGTCGGCGATGATCGCGCCCACGGGCTGGCCACCGAACTGGCCGTACTCGGCGCTGTAGACATGTTTGTACAGCCCGGACTGGGTCACCTCCGGCGCGTCTTCGAAGTCGTCGAACAGGTCTTGGCGGGAGACGTTGAGCCATTCGATCTGGATGTTTTCGCGAAAATCGGTGCGTTCGACCAGCCACTGCAGCCCCCTCCAGGCAGCTTCCAGCGCCTGGAAATCGGGGTGGTGCAAAATCTCATCCATTTGTCGACTGAGCCGGGTGTCGATCTCGGCGATCATTCGGTCGACCAGGCGTTTCTTCACGGGCTCGTCGCGGTTATGCGGCTTGATCAGTTCTGCGATAAAGGCCGAGACACCGCGCTTGGCGATGCGGTAAGTCTCGTCGTCCATACTCAGCACCGTCTGGGCAACGAGGGTGTCGAGGAGGCTGCGTTGAGCAACGGGTTGAGCGGGCAGCGCGCCTGGCTGGGTGATCATGGAGTCAGTGTCCTTTGACTGAAAATGTCAGGCGGCCGGGCTGCCAAGCCCCAATTCCGCCAGGACCCGCACACAACTCATCAATACAGAAAAGTTCAACCAAGCATGTATTAACCACGCTTATTACCACGCGTTGAACTTCGCCCTATTGGCCGCGAAGTGCGCAAACCTTAGTCATGCAAAGAACATTCGACAAGCCACGGCGCGGCACTTAAGGAATCTCCTACACCCTAATTAAATCAAGGCTTTCGCAACATTTTGCGCCAGCCTTGTTTCACTGCCGGATAAGTCCCACGCGCAACTAAATACGAACTTACGCGTAACTTTCCCTTTGCTATTCAACCGACACTCATCCCCTGACGGTTATTACCGCCTTTACTGTCATCTTCGGTCTTTCGTCAAAGGCTAAACCATCGCCAGCGCATGCTTGCGCTTGGGCGCCCCGAATACGCGGTCGATGGCGTCCAGATCGTGTTCATCCAAGCGCAGATTGGCAGCCGCGGCATTGAGACGCACATGCTCAGGATTGACCGCCTTGGGGATGGCGATCACACCGTCCTGGCGAATGACCCAGGCCAGGGCGACCTGGGCCGGCGTGACTTCATGGCGATGGGCGATCTGTTTGAGGGTCGGGCTGGACAGCAACGCGCCGCCCTGGGCGATCGGACAGTAGGCCATCAACGGCAAATGGTGTTGTTGCCACCAGGGCAGCAGGTCGAACTCGATACCGCGCTCTTCGATGTTGTAGAGCACCTGATTGGTAGCACAGGCCGGGGATGCGAGTGCCTGCAGGTCGGCCACGTCGAAATTGGACACGCCCCAACGCCCGATCTTGCCGGCTTCGCGCAGACGCTCGAAGGCTTCGACGGTTTCTTCGAGGGGATGCTGGCCGCGCCAATGCAACAGATACAGATCGATGTAGTCGGTGCCCAGACGTTGGAGGCTGGCCTCGCAGGCCCGGGGCACGCCCTTGCGGCTGGCGTTGTGCGGGTAGACCTTGCTGACCAGGAACACCTGCTCGCGCCTGCCGCGAATGGCCTCGCCCACTACCGTTTCGGCGCCGCCCTCGCCATACATCTCGGCGGTGTCGATCAGGCTCATGCCCACGTCGATCCCCAATTGCAGCGCCGCGGCTTCGGCGCGATAGCGGTCAGGGTCTTCGCCCATGCGCCAAGTGCCCTGGCCGATGACAGGGACGGGCACGCCCGCCAGATCAATGCTGCGCATGACAACCTCCTGATAAATTCGCGGATTAACAATGTGGCATTGGCCGGACAAAAGGGTTCAATCGAAGTATGGTTGCCCTCTGCCAAGTCGCCAGGAAGAACCTGCAATGCTGTTTGTCGTGATGCTCGGGGGCAAGCACCCCAGGGCGAAAATCGAAGTGCACGATGTGGTATTCGCCGTGGCGGATACGCTGCAAGCCACCTACCCGCAACTGCGCGACGCCTGGTTCGGCGGCCCCAAGGGTGTGCATATCGACTCATGGATGGCAGTGGACGGCGTAGACGGCTGGAAAATCCACCTCAGCCCCCTGGCCCCCGCCGCCGACGCCCACCACCTGTACTTCCTCAACCTCGGCGGCTATGAGGCCAACAGCTTCGGCGAAGCCCATCACTACCTGCTGGTCGTCGCCCGCAACAAACAGGACGCCACCCGCCAGGGCAAGGAACAAATGCTACGCCACTGGTCCCAGGCCCACACCGACGGCGTACTGGATATCGACGACTGCCTGCCCATCGATCTGGTGGATGGCCGGTACCTGCACCTTGTCCAGGCCCCGCACCGGCCAATCGTGCAGCACAATGACTATATCGTCCTGCCCTGAGCCCACCCGATCAACGACCGGGAACTTTGCCAGGAAATAACCGCCTGAATCCGGTACCCTGCCCCTTTTTCACTCAAGGAGTTAATCCCCATGGCCAAAGCCACCGCCCGCCACATCCTCGTGTCCACTGAAGAAAAGTGCAACGAACTCAAAGCCCAAATCGAAGGCGGCGCTGATTTCGCAGAAGTCGCCAAAGCCAACTCCAGCTGCCCATCCAGCCGCCAAGGCGGTGACCTGGGTTCGTTCGGTCCAGGCCAGATGGTCAAAGAATTCGACACCGTCGTCTTCAGCGCCCCGGTCAACACCGTGCAAGGCCCGGTGAAAACCCAGTTCGGTTATCACCTGCTGGAAGTCACCAGCCGCCAGGACTGATCCCGTCCGCGCTGAGACTTCATACAACGGCCCGCCTTTTGGTGGGCCGTTGTGCATGGGATGACTGGCGATGCTCAGACCGTTAGCGTACAAAGCCCTATTCTTCTCCTCCCGGCGCTCAAGGCTAATAATGCGACTGGCTTTTTCGACTCTATTTAGCTCTACCCTGGCCCTGCTGCTGGCCAGCACCGCTGTGATCGCGGCCCCGCAAACCTATCTGACCGTGTACGGCGAACCGGCCAAATACCCCGCTGGCTTCAGCCATTTCGACTACACCAACCCCAACGCCCCCAAGGGCGGCAGCCTGCGGCGTTCGGCCATCGAGATCGGGCGTTTCGACCATGTACTGCCCTATATCGACAAAGGCATCGGCGTGTCCCAGGTCGACGGCTGGCTGTATTCGCCCCTGGCCCAGCGTTCCCTGGATGAGCCCTACACGGTCTACGGCCTGGTGGCCGAGAAGATGGACCGCGCCGACGATGGCCTGTCCCTGCGCTTCTTCCTCAACCCCAAGGCGCGTTTCGCCGATGGCACGCCGATCACCGCCGAAGACGTGCGCTACAGCTTCGACCTGCTGATGACCCAGGGCAGCCTGCGCTTTCGCACCGTGTTCGCCGACGTCAAGCACGTCGAGGTCGAAGGCCCGCGCCAGGTGCGCTTCGATTTCTCCAGCAACGAAAACCGCACCCTGCCCCTGGATATCGCCGTCCTGCCGGTGTTCCCCGAGCACTGGTGGAAAACCCGCGACTTCGCCAACGGCGGCGGCTACGAAGCCCCGCTGGGCAGCGGCCCGTACAAGATCAGCAAAATCGACGCTGGCAGCACCATCACCTTCACCCGCGACCCCAACTGGTGGGGCAAGGACTTGCCCGTCAGCCGTGGCCTGTACAACTTCGATCACCTGAGCCTGGAATTCTTCGGCGACACCGAAGTGGCGCGCCAGGTGCTGCGCGGCGGCGCCTACGATTTCAACCGTGAGTTCTCCGCCACCGGCTATTCGATCGGCTACAACGGCCCGGCCCTGGACGACGGGCGCCTGCAACGCGCGCACTTGGCCAAAGAGATGTCGCAACCGGCCCAGGGCTATGTGTTCAACGTGCAAAACCCGATGTTCAAGGACCGCCGCGTTCGTCAGGCCCTGGCCATGCTGTGGGATTTCGAATGGGCCAACCGGCAGATGATGCGCTCCATGTACATCCGCCAGCAGAGCTTTTTCTCCAACAGCCCATTGGCCGCCACCCAACTGCCCAGCCCCGAAGAACTGGCGATCCTGGAACCCTTGCGCGGCCAGGTGCCCGACGAGGTGTTCACCCAGGTGTTCAAGGCGCCGGTCACCGATGGCAGCGGCATGATCCGTGACAAGCAACTGCAAGCCCTGGCGCTGCTCAAGGAAGCCGGCTGGAAACCCGACGGCGACAAGCTGGTCAACGCCGAGGGCGAGCCACTGGAGTTCACCTTCCTCAATGCCCAGGCCGGCCTGGAACGCCTGTTGCTGCCGTACAAGCGCAACCTGGCGCAGATCGGCATCACCCTGAACATCCGCCGCATCGACTCCTCGCAGTACGTCAACCGCCTGATGACACGGGACTACGACATGATCGTCACCGGCTTCCCGGTCACCACCTCGCCGGGCATGGAGCTGTACAACTATTTCGGCTCCTCCGCCGCGTTCGACCCCGGCGCCAACAACTACATCGTGCTCAAGGACCCGGCCGTCGACAGCCTGATCAAGGGCCTGGTGAAAGCCGACACCCAGGCGCAGATGCTCACCTATGCCCACGCCCTGGACCGGGTGCTGCAATGGAATTACCTGTGGATTCCCAATTACTACCCGCCGGGCACCTCCGCCGCGTGGTGGAACCGCTTCGGGCGCCCGGCCATCGAGGCGAAGAATGACGAAGCCCTGGAAACCTGGTGGGAAATCAGCCCCACGCCACTGACGAACGAACAAATGAAAACCGCGCTGAAAAAACACCCGGGAGCCCGCTGATGTTTGCCTATATCGTGCGGCGCCTGCTGCTGATCATCCCGACACTGGTGATCATCCTGCTGGTCAATTTCGTGATCGTGCAGGCCGCGCCGGGCGGCCCGGTGGAACAGGCCATCGCCCACCTGCAGGGCATCGGCGGCGGTGCCATCGGCGGTTCCGCCAGCGAAGGCCTCAGCAGCGGCTCCCGCGCCAGCCGCGGCCTGGACCCGAAACTGATCAAGGACATCGAAAAACAATACGGCTTCGACAAGCCCGCACCGGAACGCCTGTGGCTGATGCTCAAGAGCTACGCCCAACTGGATTTCGGCAACAGCTTCTTTCGCGGCGCGACCGTCACCGACCTGATCCTGGAAAAAATGCCGGTCACCATTTCCCTCGGCCTGTGGGCCACGCTGATCACCTACCTGGTGTCGATCCCCCTGGGGATTCGCAAGGCGGTGCGTCATGGCAGCAGCTTCGATGTGTGGAGCAGCACCGCGATCGTCATCGGTTACGCAATGCCGGCGTTTCTGTTCGCGATGTTCCTGATCGTGGTGTTCGCCGGCGGCACCTCGCTGAACTGGTTTCCGGTGCGCGGCCTGGTCTCGGAAAACTTCGATGAACTGAGCACGGTGGGCAAGATCGCCGACTATTTCTGGCACCTGGTATTACCGGTCACGTCGCTGGTGATCGGCGGGTTCGCCACCCTGACCATCCTCACCAAAAACTCGTTCCTCAACGAAATCACGCGCCAGTACGTGGTCACCGCCCGCGCCAAAGGCTTGAGCGAACGGCAGGTGCTGTACGGCCATGTGTTCCGTAACGCGATGCTGCTGGTGATCTCGGGGATTCCCCAGGCGTTCATCAGCGTGTTCTTTGCCGGCTCCCTGCTGATCGAAGTGATCTTCTCCCTCGACGGCCTGGGGCGCATGAGCTACGAAGCCGCCGTGTCCCGCGATTACCCGGTGGTGTTCGGTTCGCTGTTTATCTTCACCCTGTTCGGCCTCTTGATAAAACTGATCGGCGACCTCTGCTACACCCTGGTGGACCCGCGTATCGACTTCGCCGCGAGGAACGCCTGATGCTCAATCTGTCTCCCGTGGCCCGTCGACGTTTCGAGCGGTTCAAGAAGAACCGGCGTGGCTGGTGGTCGCTGTGGCTGTTCATCGGCCTGTTCATCCTGACCCTGGGCGGCGAGTTGATCGCCAATGACAAGCCCTTGGTGCTGAGCTTCAAGAACGAGCTGTATTTCCCGGTGTTCAAGCGCTACACCGAGCAGCAATTCGGCGGCCAACTGCCGTTCCAGGCCGATTACCGCAGCGACTACGTGCAAAAGCTGATCAAGCAGGACGGCGGCTGGATGCTGTTCCCACCGGTGCCCTTCAGCGACGACACGCCCAACTATGAACTGACCCGCCCTGCCCCGAGCCCGCCGTCGGCGGTGAACTGGCTGGGAACCGATGACCAGTCGCGGGATGTGCTGGCGCGGGTGATCTTCGGGGCGCGGGTGTCGATCCTGTTCGCCCTGGCGCTCACCGCGATCAGCGCGTCCATCGGCATTGCAGCGGGCGCCTTGCAGGGTTACTACGGCGGTTGGGTCGACCTGATCGGCCAGCGCGTGCTGGAGGTGTGGTCCGGGCTGCCGGTGCTGTACCTGCTGATCATCCTGTCGGGCTTTGTCGAACCGAATTTCTGGTGGCTGCTGGGGATCATGGCGCTGTTTTCCTGGCTGGCGCTGGTGGACGTGGTGCGCGCCGAGTTCCTGCGCGGGCGCAACCTCGAATACGTCAAGGCCGCGCGGGCCCTGGGCCTGGGCGATGGCAAGATCATTCGCCGGCACATCCTGCCCAACGCCATGACCGCCACCCTGAGCTACCTGCCGTTCATTCTGACCGGGGCGATTTCCACCTTGAGCGCCCTGGATTTCCTCGGCTTCGGCATGCCGGCGGGCAGCGCGTCGCTGGGTGAATTGATCGCCCAGGGCAAGCAGAACCTGCAAGCGCCGTGGCTGGGCCTGACGGCCTTTTTCACCTTGGCGCTGATCCTGTCGCTGCTGGTATTTATCGGCGAGGCGTTGCGTGACGCCTTCGACCCCCGTTCATGAGTGAGTGCGTATGAGCGACAACCTGATCGAGATCCGCGACCTGTGCGTCGCCTTCGGCGGCCAGCCCGTGGTACGCAACCTGAGCCTGGACGTGCGCCCCGGCGAGTGCCTGGCGCTGGTCGGCGAGTCGGGCTCGGGCAAATCGGTGACCGCGCTTTCGATCCTGCAACTGCTGCCCGAAGCCGGGACCGAAACCCGTGGTTCGGTGAAGTACCGTGGCCAGGAACTGATCGGCGCGTCGGCTGCCAGCCTGCAAAAGCTGCGTGGCGACCGCATCGCCATCATCTTCCAGGAGCCGATGACCTCTCTCAACCCGCTGCACAGCATCGAAAAGCAGATCGGCGAAACCCTGCTGCTGCATAAGGGCCTGGGCGGCAAGGCGGCGCAGGCACGGATTCTGGAACTGCTGGACCTGGTGGGCATCCAGAAACCCGAAGAACGCCTCAAGGCCTATCCGCACCAACTCTCCGGCGGCCAGCGCCAGCGGGTGATGATCGCCATGGCCCTGGCCTGCGAACCGCAACTGCTGATCGCCGACGAGCCCACCACCGCGCTGGACGTGACCGTGCAGCGCAAGATCCTGCTGCTGCTCAAATCCCTGCAGCAACGCCTGGGCATGTCGTTGTTGCTGATCAGCCACGACCTCAACCTGGTGCGCAGCATGGCCCAGCGCGTGTGCGTGATGCACGCCGGCGAGATCGTCGAGCAGGCCGACTGCGAGACCTTGTTCAACGCGCCGCAACACCCCTACAGCCAATTGCTGCTGGACGCGGAACCCTCGGGCGAACCGCTGTGCAGCGAAGCGCGCGAGACGGTGCTGGAGGTGCACGACCTGACCGTGCAATTCCCCCTCGGCGGCGGGCTGTTCCAGCGCAAGACCTACCTGCGTGCGGTGGACGGCATCAGCCTGAGCGTGCAGCGCGGCAAGACGTTGGGGATCGTCGGCGAGTCCGGCTCGGGCAAGTCGACCTTGGGCCAGGCGATCCTGCGCCTGCTGGATTCCACCGGCAGCATCCGCTTCCAGGGGGCGGCGCTCGATGCGCTCAACCACCATCAGATGCGCCCGTGGCGCAAGCAGATGCAGGTGGTGTTCCAGGACCCTTATGGCAGCCTCAGCCCGCGCATGTCCGTGCAGCAGATCATCAGCGAAGGCCTGGAAGTGCATGCGCCGTGCAGCCTGGCCGAGTGCGATGCGCAGGTGATCCAGGTGCTCAAGGACGTCGGCCTCGACCCGGCCAGCCGGCATCGCTACCCCCATGAGTTTTCCGGCGGCCAGCGTCAGCGCATCGCCATCGCCCGCGCCCTGGTGCTCAAGCCGGCGCTGATGCTGCTGGACGAACCCACCTCGGCCCTCGACCGCACGGTGCAGAAACAAGTGGTGGCGCTGTTGCGCGAGCTGCAGGAAAAATACGGCCTGACCTACCTGTTCATCAGCCATGACCTGGCCGTGGTGCGCGCCATGGCCCATGACATGATCGTGATCAAGGACGGCAAGGTGGTGGAGCGCGGCGCCAGCCATGATGTGTTTGAATCGCCGCAACACCCCTACACCAAGGAATTGCTGGCCGCCGCGCACATGCCGTTGTAGGAGCGAGAACATGAACATCACCGATAGCCTCAAGGATTACGAACAGGTTCGCGGCCTGGCGATCCGGTCGCTGTTCGAGATCATCGAGCAGTCCAGCGAAGGCACGGTGATCGTCGACCGCGACGCCAATATCGTCTGGATGAACGAGCGCTACGCCAAGCGGTTCGGCCTGGCCAGCGCCGATGAAGCCATCGGCCAACCCTGCGAACAGGTGATTTCCAACAGCCTGTTGCGCCAGGTGGTGCGCACTGACCAGCCGATCCTGCTGGATATCCAGGACACACCCAAAGGCCCGTTGGTGGTGATGCGCCTGCCGATCCACAACGATGCCGGCGCGGTGATCGGCGCCATCGGCTTTGCGTTGTTCGATGAACTGCGCAACCTGTCGCCGCTGATCGAGCGTTACCTGAGCATGCAGCAGGAACTGGCGTCCACCCGTTCGCTGCTGCGCAAGCGCCAGAGCAAGTACAACTTCGCGCACTTTATCGGCACCAGCGCCGCCAGCCTGGACGTCAAACGCCGCGCGCGGCGCAGCGCGAGTGCCGAGTCGCCGGTGTTGCTGCTGGGGGAAACCGGCACCGGCAAGGAGCTGCTGGCCCAGGCGATTCACGGCGCATCGCCCCGCGCCAGCAAAGCGTTTGTCAGCATCAACAGCGCCGCGATTCCGCATGATCTGCTCGAAGCCGAGTTCTTTGGCACCGCGCCGGGTGCGTTCACCGGCGCCGACCGCAAGGGCCGTCCCGGCAAATTCCAGATCGCCCAGGGCGGCACGTTATTCCTCGACGAAATCGGCGACATGCCCCTGCCGCTGCAAAGCAAACTGCTGCGGGTGTTGCAGGAGAAGGAGTTCGAGCCGGTCGGCTCCAACGAGATGCTGCACAGCGATGTGCGGGTGATTGCCGCCACGTCCATGGACCTGGAAGCGGCGATCAAGCGCGGCGAGTTTCGCGCCGATCTGTATTACCGGCTCAATGTGCTGCCGATCCAGGTGCCGCCGTTGCGTGAACGGCTGGAGGATATTCCGGCGTTGAGCGAGGCGATCCTTGAGGACCTGCACAGCCACCATGAGCTGGACCGCGAGGCCCTGGCGTTGCTCGCCCAGCATGCGTGGCCGGGGAATATCCGCGAGCTGCGCAATGTACTGGAGCGCGCGGCGTTGTTGAGCGATGACCGGGTGTTGAATACCGCCGAGATTCGCGCGGCCATCGGCACGTTCAGCCCGGTGACGCGCAGCGATGTGCAAACGGTCGAGGGCGAGACCTTCGCCGCCGCGCGAGAGCGCTTCGATCGGCAGGTGATCGCGGCGGCGCTCAAGGCCTGCGGTGGGAATGTGGTTCACGCCGCCAGGCAGTTGGGGCTTGGCCGGTCGACCTTGTACAAGAAAATGGTCGCCCTGGGCATCGCTTGATCTCCAAATAGAGACACAACTCTCCATACAGAGACAACCCTTGCGGGAGGGGGCTTGCTCCCGATAGCAGTTTTCCAGCCAACGCATTTGCCGACTGACACACCGCTATCGGGAGCAAGCCCCCTCCCACATGGGCTCCCGGCTTGTCTCGATATCGAGACACACCCGGTAGCCTGGCTCTGAACATTAAAAAATATCTATATAAATCAATAAATTGCAAACATGGCACGCATCTCGCTATAGCCCTTCCCCACCGCTTCACCCCACAAAAATAACAATCCGATGGAGACACACCATGAGTGTGATCATTGCCCTGGCAGCCCTCGCGCTGCTGATGCTGGCTGCCTACCGTGGCTATAGCGTTATCCTGTTCGCCCCCATCGCCGCCCTCGGCGCTGTCCTGCTCACCGACCCGTCCGCTGTCGCCCCTGCGTTTACCGGGGTGTTCATGGAGAAAATGGTCGGTTTCATCAAACTGTATTTCCCGGTGTTCCTGCTCGGCGCGGTGTTCGGCAAGCTGATCGAGCTGTCGGGCTTCTCGCGCTCCATCGTCGCCGCCGCGATCCGTCTGCTTGGCACGCGCCAGGCGATGCTGGTGATTGTGCTGGTGTGCGCCCTGCTCACCTACGGCGGCGTGTCGCTGTTCGTGGTGGTGTTTGCGGTCTACCCGTTCGCGGCGGAGATGTTCCGCCAGAGCGACATCCCCAAGCGCCTGATCCCGGCGACCATCGCCCTCGGCGCGTTCTCGTTCACCATGGACGCCCTGCCCGGCACGCCGCAGATCCAGAACATCATCCCCAGCACCTTCTTCAACACCACCGCCTGGGCCGCGCCGTGGCTGGGGCTGATCGGTACGATCTTCGTGTTCTGCACCGGCATGCTTTACCTGGCACGCCAGCGCAACAAGGCGCAACGGGCCGGCGAGGGCTACGGCACCGAGCTGCGCAACGAGCCGGAAACCGCCGAGAACCTGACCTTGCCCAATCCCTGGATCGCGCTGTCGCCACTGATTCTGGTGGGGGTGATGAACCTGTTGTTCACCCACTGGATCCCGCAGTGGTACGGCAAGACCCATAGCCTCAGCCTGCCGGGCATGAGCGCGCCGGTGACCACCGAAATCGCCAAGCTCACCGCGATCTGGGCGGTGCAGGCCGCGCTGCTGGTGGGCATCGTCATGGTGCTGGTGTTCGGCTGGTCAGCGATCAAAAGCAAGCTCGCCGAAGGCAGTAAGAGCGCGGTCAGCGGTGCGCTGCTGGCGGCGATGAACACCGCGTCGGAATACGGCTTCGGAGCGGTGATCGCCTCGTTGCCAGGCTTTTTGGTGCTGGCGGACTGGCTCAAGGGCATCCCCAATCCGCTGGTCAACGAAGCGATCACCGTGACCCTGCTGGCGGGCATCACCGGTTCGGCGTCCGGCGGCATGAGCATCGCCTTGGCGGCGATGTCCGAGAGTTTCATTGCTGCGGCCCATGCGGCCAATATCCCCCTTGAAGTGCTGCACCGGGTCGCGGCCATGGCCAGCGGCGGCATGGACACCCTGCCCCACAACGGCGCGGTGATCACCCTGCTGGCGGTCACCGGGCTGACCCACCGCGAAGCCTACAAGGACATTTTCGGCATCACGATCATCAAGACCCTCGCGGTGTTCGTGGTGATCGGTACTTTCTACGCCACTGGCATTGTGTGAGGTTTTCATGACGAACTTGAATGGCAAGACCGCCCTGGTCACCGGTTCCACCAGCGGCATCGGCCTGGGCATCGCGCTGAGCCTGGCAAAAGCCGGCGCCAACCTGATTCTCAACGGCTTTGGCGACGCCAGCGCGGTGATCGCCCAAGTGCAGGCGTTCGGCGGCAAGGTCGGGCATCACCCGGCGGACGTCAGCGACCCGGCGCAGATCGCCGACATGATCGCCTACGCCGAGCGTGAATTCGGCGGCGTGGACATTCTGGTGAACAACGCCGGCATCCAGCATGTGGCGGCGGTGGAGGAGTTCCCGGTGGAGCGCTGGGACGCGATCATCGCGATCAACCTGTCCTCGGTGTTCCACAGCACGCGCCTGAGCTTGCCGGGCATGAAGGCCAAGGGCTGGGGGCGCATCGTCAATATCGCCTCGGTGCACGGCCTGGTCGGTTCGGTGGGCAAGGCCGCGTATGTGGCGGCCAAGCACGGCGTGATCGGTTTGACCAAAGTGGTCGGCCTGGAGACCGCCACCAGCAACGTGACCTGCAACGCGATTTGCCCCGGCTGGGTGCTGACGCCACTGGTGCAGAAGCAGATCGACGATCGCACGGCCAGCGGCGTCGACCCACAACAGGCCCAGCATGATCTGCTGGCAGAGAAGCAACCGTCGCTGGAATTCGTGACGCCGCCGCAACTGGGCGAGCTGGTGCTGTTTTTGTGCAGCGAAGCCGGCGCCCAAGTGCGTGGCGCGGCATGGAACATCGACGGCGGCTGGCTGGCCCAATAAAACCGAGCCGGGCGCCTACAAATCATAAGAACAAGAGACTTTGCTGATGTCCGAGATCCTCTGGCAACCCTCCCCCGAACGCATCCGCGCGACACGGATGGACCAGTTCCGACGCTTTATCAATGATCGCCACGGCATGCAGTTGGGCGACTACCCGGCCCTGCACCAGTGGAGCATCGACCAGCGTGCGGACTTCTGGCAGGCGATCGTCGCGTTCTTCGACGTGCAGTTTCGCAGCCCGCCCACCGCGACGCTGCTCGAAGGCGCCGAGATGCCCAGCGCCGAGTGGTTTCCCGGCGCGACCCTGAACTTCGCCGAACACCTGTTGCGCCGTCGCGACGACCACCCCGCCGTGGTCGCCATCGCGGAAGACGGCCAGCGCGAACAACTGACCTATGCCGAACTGGCCGCCCATGTCGCCGGCCTGCAAAACAGCCTGCGGGCCGCCGGGGTCGGCGTCGGCGACCGGGTCGCCGCGTGCATGCCCAACACCTGGCAGACCCTGGCGGGCATGTTGGCCACCACCAGCCTGGGCGCGATCTGGTCGTGTTCCTCGCCGGACTTCGGCACCCAGGGCGTGATCGACCGTTTCGGCCAGATCGAACCCAAGGTGCTGATCACCTGCGCCGGCTATCGCTACGCCGGCAAGGACATCGACCAGAGCGCCAAGCTCAATGAAATCCTCGAACGCCTGCCGTCCCTGCAACAGTTGATCATCGTGCCGTACACGCGGCCCCAGGCGCGCATCGACGACTACCGCACCCAGGCCCGCGTCGCGCTGTGGAACGACTTCTACACCCCCGGCGGCGCACCTGAATTCGTCGCTGTGCCGTTCGACCATCCGCTGTACATCCTCTATTCCAGCGGCACCACCGGCGTGCCCAAATGCATTGTCCACGGCACCGGCGGCGTGCTGCTCACCCACCTCAAGGAACACGGCCTGCACGCCGACCTGTCCGATCAGGACGGCCTGTTCTACTACACCACCTGTGGCTGGATGATGTGGAACTGGCTGGTGTCGGTGCTGGCCCTCGGCGCCACGGCGGTGCTGTATGACGGCTCGCCGTTTCATCCGGGGCCGGAGCGCTTGATCGACCTGATCGACGCAGAGCGGATCAGCGTGTTCGGCACCAGCCCCAAGTACCTCGCCGCCCTGGAAAAAGCCGGGCTGCAACCGCGCCTGAGCCATGACCTGGGCAGCCTCAAGGGCCTGATTTCCACGGGATCGCCGCTGTCGCCCCAGAGCTATGACTACGTGTACCGCGAGATCAAGGGCGAGCTGTGCCTGTCGTCGATGTCCGGTGGCACCGATATCGTCTCCTGCTTTGTGATCGGCAACCCGGTGTTGCCGGTGCGGCGCGGTGAAATGCAGTGCAAGAGCCTGGCGATGGCCATCGAGGTGTGGAACGACCAGGGTCAACCGTTGGTCGGGGAAAAAGGCGAGCTGGTGTGCACCCGACACTTTCCGGCCATGCCCATCGGTTTGTGGAACGACGCGGACCGGACCAAGCTGCGCGCCTCGTATTTCAGCCAGTTCCCCGGCGTGTGGGCCCAGGGCGACTACGCCGAACAGCGGCCCAACGGCAGCCTGTTGATTCACGGGCGCTCCGATGCGGTGCTCAACCCCGGTGGGGTGCGCATCGGCACCGCCGAGATTTATCGCCAGGTGGAGAAAGTCCCGCAGGTCCTGGAAAGCCTCGCCATCGGCCAACGCTGGCAGGACGACGTGCGCGTGGTGCTGTTTGTGCGCCTGGAGGACGGCATCGCGCTGGACGACGCCCTCGAGCAACAGATCCGCCAAGTGATCCGCGCCAACACCACGCCCCGCCATGTGCCGGCGAAGATCCTCGCCGTCAGCGATATCCCGCGCACCATCAGCGGCAAAATCGTCGAACTGGCCGTGCGCAATGTGGTGCATGGCGAGCCGGTGAAGAACACCGATGCACTGGCCAACCCGCAGGCCCTGGCGCAATTTCGCGATCGCCCCGAGCTTGCACAAGGGTGAAAGGTTTCAGCCCTGAGCCACTCATTTGAAGACAAAGCCCCAATGCGTGCTATTTTTCGAGGGGTAGTCAGCCGTTCCCGCGTCCCGGGATAATCCGCTGTTGTCATTTTCAAAGCGTCAAGCTCAGGGCTTTTTCATGAATGGAACATCCACCGGTAGCGAAGCTGCTGCATTGATTGCGCGGCTGGACTGGGCGCAAAGCCCGCTCGGTGAGGCCAATGACTGGCCGCAAAGCCTGCGCACCGCCGTGGATATCGTCGTCAACTCGCCGATGCCGATGCTGCTGCTGTGGGGCCGCGAACTCATCCAACTCTACAACGACGGCTTCGCCCGGCTGGCGGGCAACAAGCACCCCGGCGCACTGGGCCAGCCGGCGCATGCCACCTGGCCGGAGCTGCAAAGTTTTACCGCGCCGGTCTACGACGCCGTCCTCAGCGGCCAGGTGCGCAGCTTCAGCGAGCAGCCCTTCGTGCTGCAGCGCAATAACCGCGACACCGAGATCTGGCTGGACCTCACCTACAGCCCGATCCGCGACGAGCACGGCCAGGTGGCGGGCATCCTGGTCACCGCCATCGAAACCAACGAGCGGCGCAGCAAAACCCAGGAACTGCAACAGCGTTCCGAAGACAGCCTCAAGGCCCAGCACAACACCGAACAACACCTGCAACTGGCCCTGGCCGCCACCGGTGCCGTGGGCACCTGGGATTGGGACATCGGCGAAGATCGCTTCATCGCCGACGCCCACTTCGCCGGCCTGCACGGCGTCGATCCCAGTGACGCCGGGCGCCTGCCCATCAGCGCCTACCTGCACGGCGTGCACCCCGAAGACCGGGGCATGGTGGCGCGCAGCATCAAGCACTGCATCACCCACGGCAGCGAATACGCCGAGGAATATCGCCTGCTGCAAGCCGACGGCCAGGTGCGCTGGGTCTTCGCCCGTGGCCGCTGCTACAAGGATCAGCAAGGCCACCCGGCGCGTTTCCTCGGTGCGGCGCTGGACCTGACCGCACGCAAGAATACCGAACAGGCCCTGCGCCAAAGCCAGACCGAGCTGCAACTGATCATCAACGCCATGCCGGTGCTGATCGGCTACGTCGACCATGAGCAGCGTTTTCGCCTGAACAACAGCGCCTACCTCGACTGGTACGGCATGACGCCCCAGGAGCTGTACGGCAAGACCATCCGCGAAGTGCTCGGCGACGACGCGTACGCCGGGCGCGAAGACAAGATCGCCGCCGCGCTCAAGGGCAAAGCGTGCAGCTTCATGACCATCGCCCCGCACCGCGACGGGCGGCCGCGCCATGCCTTGATGAAGTACCTGCCGCGCTTCGGCAACGACGGTTCGGTGAACGGTTTCTACATCTTTGTGATCGACGAGACCGAACGCAAACTCACCGAAGAAGCCCTGCGCCACCTCAACGAGAACCTCGAAGAACGGGTGGCCCAGCGCACCCAGGCGCTGGCCGAGGCCAACCTGCGCCTGCAAAACGAGATGTTCGAACGCGAGCGCGCCGAAGACGCCCTGCGCCATGCGCAGAAGATGGAAGCGGTGGGCCAGTTGACCGGCGGCATCGCCCATGACTTCAACAATATGCTCACCGGCATCATCGGCAGCCTGGACCTGATGCAGCGCTACATCGCCGCCGGGCGCAGCGAAGAGATCGGCCGCTTCACCGACGCCGCCGTGTCCTCCGCCCATCGCGCGGCCGCCCTCACCCATCGCCTGCTGGCGTTCTCGCGGCGCCAGTCGCTGGACCGCCGCCCGCTGGACCCCAATCAACTGGTGGCGTCCCTGGAAGACCTGTTCCAACGCACCAAAGGCGCGCACATCGAGCTCAAGGTCAAACTGGGCCGCGATATCTGGCCGGTGAACACCGACGCCAGCCAACTGGAAAATGCCCTGCTCAACCTGGTGATCAATGCCCGCGACGCCATGCCCGACGGCGGCCAACTGCTGATCGAAACCGCCAACAGCTACCTCGACGGCACCGACATCACCACCCTTGAACCGGTCAAGGCCGGCGACTACGTGATGCTGGGCGTGTGCGACAACGGCAGCGGCATGGCGCCGAAGATTCTGGCCAAGGCCTTCGACCCGTTCTTCACCACCAAACCCATCGGCCAGGGCACGGGCCTGGGGCTGTCGATGATCTACGGGTTTGCCCAGCAATCCGGCGGGCATGTGACCATTCAAAGCGAACCGGGCCAGGGCACCTGCGTGCGCCTGTACCTGCCACGCCTGCACGGCACCGCGCTGGAAAGCCACGCCCCGTCCCACCTGAGCGAAGCGCCCATGGCGCTGGCCGGCGAGGCGGTGGTGGTGGTCGAGGACGACCCGGCGGTGCGCATGCTGGTGGTCAATGTGCTCGACGAACTGGGCTACACCGCGCACCAGGCCGCCGACGCCCGCACGGCGCTGCCGCTGCTGGAATCGGACCTGCGCGTGGACTTGCTGGTCACCGACGTCGGCCTGCCCGGCATGAACGGCCGGCAACTGGCGGAAATCGCCCGCCAGCACCGTCCAGGCCTCAAGGTGTTGTTCATGACCGGTTACGCGGAGAAAGCCACCGAGCGCAAGGGCTTCCTGGAGGACGGCATGGACATGGTCGCCAAGCCGTTTTCCATCGACCTGCTGGCCACCAAAATCCGCAGCATGATCAGCGTCGAAGGTTCGGATCAGGCATAATCGCGCGCCGTCGCACACCTGGTAGATCGTTATGAAAGCCCAAGCCCGCCATATCCTGGTGAAAACCAGCGAAGAAGCCGAACAACTCAAGCAGCGCATCGCCAAGGGCGAAGCCTTCGATGTGCTCGCCAAGAAATACTCCACCTGCCCGTCGGGCAAGCGCGGCGGCGATCTGGGGGAGATTCGACCGGGGCAGATGGTCGGGGTGATCGACGCGGTGATCTTCAAGAAACCCTTGCGGGTGGTGCATGGGCCGATCAAGAGCAAGTTCGGGTATCACTTGGTGCAGGTGTTTTATCGCGATTGAGTGTTGGGCTTGAGGCCGCTATCGGGAGCAAGCCCCCTCCCACAATGAACCGCATTTCACCTGGAGGAACGTGGTTCATTGTGGGGGCTTGCTCCCGATCCGCCACAGGCGGCCATTCACCCCCGAGGAATCAACGCCCCCGGCACCTGGATCACCCGACTGGCCAACCGATGCCCAGCCTTCGCGGCCTCCTGCGGCGAAGCGCCTTTGAGACGACCGGCCAGATACGCCGCGCTGAATGAATCCCCCGCCGCCGTAGTGTCCACCACCTTCTCGACCTGCAGCGCCGGCACGGCAAAGCGTTCGCCATCGCAGCGGATCAGGCAGGCATCCGCCCCGCGCTTGAGCACCACTTCGGCAATCGCCGGGTACGCGGCGAATACCTGCTCGCTGTCGGTATAACCAAACAGCGCGCACTCGTCGTCCTCGGTCAGCAAGGCCATGTCCACTTCGGCCAACACCGTGTGATAGGCCGCGCGCGCCGCGTCGACACTGGCCCACAGGCGCGGGCGGTAGTTGTTGTCGAACACCACTTTGCCGCCGCGTCGACGGGTGTCGATCAGCGCGTGCAGTAACCGCTCGCGGCCAATCTCACCGAGCACCGCCAGGGTAATGCCGCTGAAATACACCACGTCGTAACCCGGCAGCGCCGCCAGGATCGGCGCCGCCGCCGGCGTGGTGAAGCAGTCGCGCACTGCGGCTTCGTTGCGCCAATAGAGGAATTTGCGTTCGCCGTTGGCGTCGGTCTGGATGCAATACAGGCCAGGCAAACGCCCGTGCAAGCGCTGGACCATGCCCAGTCCCAGGCCTTCGGCGCGCCACTGTTGGCACATGGCATCGCTGAAACTGTCATCGCCCAGGGCCGTGACATAGTCGACCGTACCGACATCGCCCAATTCGCGGCGCAGGTACACCGCCGCGTTCAGGGTGTCGCCGCCGAAGCTTTGTTGCAGGCTGCCGTCGGCGCGGTGCTGCAGTTCGATCATGCATTCGCCGATGAGGGCGATGCGGGGGGTGGTGTTCATGCCTGTTGTCTCCGGGGAGGCTGATGGCCCCATCGCGAGCAAGCCCGCTCCCACCTTTGAATGTGTTCACGCAGGGGCTTGCTCGCAATAGAGCCGACGCGGTCTAGAAGCAGGTAGGCAGCGACTCGATCACCTGCAACTGCTCATCCACCAGGCAACCGACCTGCCACTTGTCGAAGGTCAGGCAAGGGTGCGACGTGCCGAAGGCAATGATGTCGCCGATACGCAGCTCGACGCCGGGCGCCACGCGCATGAACGCGTGCTGGTCCATCACGGCGGTGACGGTGCACGCGGTCACATCATCGCCTTGCGCCGGCACAATCCCCGCGCGGTAGCGCTTGAGCGGTACCGGCAATCCGGCGTCGTAGGCCACGTCGCGCTTGCCCAGGGCGATCACCGCAAACCCAGGCTCAGGCAGCGATTGCACATGGGCCCAGACTTCCAGGGCCGGGCGCAGGCCTTCGTCAAGGTCGCTGCGCCGGTCGAGCACGCAGCACTGCGCGTCTTTGTAGATGCCATGGTCGTGGGCCACATAGCTGCCGGGGCGCAATACGCTGAGGAAGCGGCCGGCGGCGTTTTGCGCGGCGAAGGATTCGGCGATCAGGTCGTACCAGGCCGAACCCGACGCGGTGACGATGGGCTTGGGCAGATCGAACGAGCCGTTGTTTTGCAGGTCGACGGCCAGGCGCACCAGGCTGGCGGCGAAGTCGCGGATGCCGCTGATGGCATGTTCACCGTGGATCACGCCTTCGTAGCCTTCTATGCCGGTCAGGGCCAGAGCCGGCTGAGCCTTGATCGCCCTGGCCAGCTCGCGCACTTCCTGCTCGCTGCGGCACCCGCAACGGCCGCCGACCACGCCGTATTCGATCATCACGTTCAGGCGCAGGCCACGGGCGGCGAAGAACAGGCCCAGGTCGGCGACGTTGTCCGGGTGGTCGACCAGGCAGTGGAAGTCGAAATCCGCGTCGGCCAGCAACTCGGCGATCAACGCCATGTTCGGCGCGCCCACCAGTTGGTTGGCCATCAACACGCGGCGCACGCCACCGGCGTAGGCGGCGCGGGTCTGCACGGCATTGGCCAGGGTGATGCCCCAGGCGCCGGCGGCGATCTGGCGCTGGAACAGTGCCGGCATCATGCTGGTTTTGCCATGGGGCGCCAGTTCCGCGCCGCTGCGGCGGACAAAGTCCTGCATCCAGTGAATGTTGTGCTCCAGGGCGTCGCGGTGCAGCACCAGGGCCGGCAGGCTGACGTCACGGACCAGGTGGGCGCCGACAGCAGCGGCGCCCTTTTCAACGGCATTGATGGCAGACATGCAAAAACTCCTATTCGTTGATGCGACGGGCCAGGTTGTTGGCGCTTTCGATCAACACCCGGCGATAGTCGTTGTAGTTTTTCAGCGCATCGGCCCGTGGGGCGACGATGCACAACGTCGCAATACTGATGCCTTGCGCGTCCCGTACCGGGGCGGCGAAGCAATGGGTAAAGGTGTCGGCCACGCTGTCGAAGGAAAAGAACCCATCGAGGCTGGCCTGGCGGATCTGCGCGAGGAAGGTGTCCAGCGCCAGGCGCTCGCCGTCCGGCAGGATGAAGTCGTCGGGGTCGATCAGGTCGACGATCTGCTGGTCGCTCAAATGCCCCAGCAACAGGCGCCCGGAAGCGGTCCACGGGATCGGGGCGTTTTCGCCGATGTCCGAGGAAATACGGAAGTGCCGCTCGCCTTCGCGCATCAGCGCCACCGTGTATTTGCGCCCGTTGAGCAGGCACATCTGCGCGGTTTCGTGGGTCTGGCTGACGATTTCCTGCAGGGCGTGATCGGCCTCGCGGGTCAGGTCGAAATGGCGCAGGTGTGCCTGGCCGAGAAAGTACAACTGGCGGCCGAGGTAGACGTGCCCGTCCTTGCCCACGGTTTCCAGGATGCGGCGCTCCAGCAAGGAAGCCACCAGCTCGTAGACCGTGGACTTGGGGCTGCCGATGCCGCTGGCAATATCATTCGGGCGCAGGGGCTGGCCGACCTCCTTGAGAAAATCGAGGATATCGAATGCACGGTCCAGGCCTTTGGCGCGGCGTTTGATGGTGTCTTCGGTCATGGTGGTGGTCGGTCCCGATAAAGATGTTGCTATCAACACAGATCCCCTGTGGGAGGGGCTTGCTCCCTCCCACATTGAATTGGCTGTGGTTTCAAGAGTGGGGCATTTAGCCCTTTTTCTTGTAGGCCACGCAATCGATCTCCACCTTGCAGTCGACCATCATGTTGGCCTGCACACAGGCGCGCGCCGGGGCGTGTTCCGGGGTGAAGTATTCGCCGAAGACCTTGTTGAAACTCCAGAAGTCCCGTGGGTCTTCCAGCCACACGCCGACGCGCACCACGTCCTTAAGTTCGTAACCGGCCTCTTCGAGGATCGCCACCACGTTGCGCATCGTCTGCCGGGTTTGTTCGACGATGCCGCCGTTGATGATTTCACCGTCCACCGCTGGCACCTGGCCCGAGACGTAGAGCCAGCCGTCCGCTTCCACCGCGCGGGCGAAAGGACGGGGCTGGCCGCCGCCGGCGGTGCTGCCGGTGCCGTAACGAGTAATGCTCATAAATATGCTCCTGATTAAAAACGAATGTTCTTCAAAAATTCCGCCAGGCGCGGCGACTGCGGCCGTTCGAAGATGTCCTTCGACGAGCCCTGTTCCTCGATGCGCCCCTGGTTCATGAATACGATCTTGTCCGACACTTCATAGGCAAAGCGCATTTCGTGGGTGACCAGCAACATGGTCATACCCTCTTCCGCCAGCCCCTTGATCACGCTGAGCACTTCGCCCACCAGTTCGGGGTCGAGGGCCGAGGTGACTTCGTCGAACAGCATCAGGCTGGGGTTCATCGCAATCGCACGGGCAATCGCCACGCGCTGTTGCTGGCCGCCGGACAGTTGGCCGGGGAAGTGATTGCGGCGTTCTAGGAGTCCTACACGATCCAACCATTTTTCCGCCAAGGCCACGGCTTCGTCCTTAGGCATTTTCTTAACTTTCAACAAGCCCAGGGTGACGTTCTGCAGCGCAGTCAAATGCGGGAACAGGTTGAACTGCTGGAACGCCATGCCGGTCATCGCACGGTGTTGGGCGATCACCCGCTCGGGGTGGCGCACGCGCTTGCCGGCGACTTCGTTGTAGCCGATGGACTCGCCGTCCAGGGTGATCTGCCCGCCCTGGAACTCTTCGAGCAGGTTGACGCAGCGCAGCAGCGTGGTCTTGCCCGAGCCGCTGGAGCCGATCAACGTCACCACGTTGCCGCGCTGCATGGACAGGTCGACCCCCTTGAGCACTTCCACTGCGCCGTATTGTTTGCGCAAGCCGCGAATGTCCAGCAGCGGCTGGGTCGTTTGAGGTTGGTTCATGGCAAGGCCACCCGCTTTTCAATGTAGCGCCCGAATAATTCGATGGCGTAGTTGATGACAAAGAACATAAAGCCTGCGAACAGGTAGAACTCCAGGGTCATGAAGGTGCGCGCGATTACCTGCTGGGTGCTGAGCAGCAACTCGGCGACGCCGATCACCGACAGCAGGGTCGAGGCCTTGACGATCTCCGTGGAGGAATTGACCCAGGTCGGCAGGATCTGGCGCAGCGCCTGGGGCAGCAGCACGTAGCCCAGGGACTGGGGGAACGTCAGGCCGATCGCCCTGCCCGCTTCCAGTTGCCCACGGGGAATGGCTTGCAGCGCGCCGCGCACGATCTCCGCGACATGGGAGCCGCAGAACAAGGTCAGCCCGACGGCACCGGCCTGGAACGCGCTGATCTGCCAACCGAGCGCCGGCAGCATGTAGAAACACGCCAGCACCAGCACAAACACCGGCGTGCCGCGGATCAGGTCGACGTACAGCCGGAACGGTGCGCGCATCCAGAATTTGCCGTAGGTGAGGATCAACCCGGCGACGATGCCGATCAGGGTGCCGAAGATAATCGCCAGCGCCGAGACATACACACTGGTCTGGAAGCCGGCCCAGAGAGTGTCCCGGGCGATCCACAACTCCTGCAGCCAGTTGGGGGATTGGTACATGCGAGCCTCTTCTAACGACGGATCGCCAAACGCTGTTCCAGGTAACGGAGCAGCATGGCGATCAGGTAACAGGCGGCCACGTAGAGCGCGGTCGTGACCAGCCAGGTTTCAATCACCCGGTAGCTTTCGACGTTGATCTTGCGGGCGTAATAGGTCAGCTCCGGCACCGCGATTGCAGCGGCCAGGGAGGTGTCCTTGAACAGCGAAATGAAGTTGTTCGACAGTGCCGGCAGCACGTTGCGCAGCATCACCGGCACGGTGATGTACGCGCGGATCCGCCACTCGCCGAGGCCGATGGCCAACCCGGCTTCGCGCAAGCCCTTGGGAATATTCAACAGCCCGGCGCGGAACACTTCGGTCAGGTAGGCCCCGGCGTACAACGACAGGGTGATGATGAACGACGGGATCTTGTCCAGGCGGATGCCCAGGCTGGGCAAGGCGAAGTAGATCAACAGGATCAGCACCAGGATCGGCGTATTGCGCACCACCGTCACATACACCGAAGCCAGGATGCGCAACGCCCGGTGCCTGGACAGCATGGCGAACGCCATCAACAGGCCGATCACGCAACCGATGGCGATCGACAGCAGCGCCAGTTCGAGGCCCAGCCACAGCCCCGCCAGCAAGGTGTCGAAATCGCGCCACACGGCGGCAAAGTTCAACTGATAGTTCATGGTCGACAGTACCTGATGGGGGCGCCATTGCCGGCGCCCCGGTTTTCACGAATCACTTGAACTCGACGGGGAAACCAATCGCAGGCTCTGGCAGATCGACGCCGAACCACTGCTTGAACGAGGCCTTGTAGGTGGGGAACTCCACACCGGTCATGGCTTCATGCAGCGCGGTATTGACGAAGTTCAACCAGTCCTGGTCGCCACGCTTGACCGCGCACGCATAGGTTTGCGGGCTCCAGGCATAGGCCGGGCTGCGGTAGCGGCCTGGGTTCTGCACCATCAGGTACTTGACCGAGGACTGGTCGGTGGCGGCGGCATCGGCACGGCCGGAGTTCACGGCCTGGTACATCAGGTCGACGCTGTCGTACTGGTCGACCTTGGCCTTGGGCAGCGCCTGGTGCACCAGTTCTTCGGCATACACGTTTTGCAGCACGGCTACGGTGACGCCGTCGCCGGCGGCTTGCAGGTCTTCGATCTCTTTGTATTTGCTGTTGTTCGGCAACAGCAGGCCGACGCCTTCGCGGTAATACGGCAGGGTGAACGCGACCTGCTGCGCACGGCTGGCGGTGACGGTGATGAACTGGCAGCTCATGTCGACCTTGTCGGTCAGCAGGTTGGGAA
This sequence comes from Pseudomonas sp. MPB23, assembly GCF_046605395.1. Lineage (NCBI taxonomy): Bacteria > Pseudomonadati > Pseudomonadota > Gammaproteobacteria > Pseudomonadales > Pseudomonadaceae > Pseudomonas > Pseudomonas sp. MPB23. Next base: position 4,640,680 of record NZ_CP176771.1, read on the forward strand.
TCCGCGCGTCGGACGACTGCACCACGAACTCGACCTTGCTCGGGTCGTTGAACAAGCCCTTGGCCACGATGCGGCCGATGTCGATATCAAACCCCTGCAACTTGCCATCCGCTCCCTGGAAGTGCCACGGCGCATTGGTACTGCCTGTACCCACGATCAAGTGCCCACGCTTGAGCACGTTATCGAGCTTGCTGTCCGCCGCCTGCACGATGCCTGCGAGGGAAGCCGATGCGGCGAAGAGAAAAACACACGCTTTGAACACGGAAGGTCGGTGATGCATGACAAGCACTCCAGAAGTTGTGTATTCCGCTATACCGGAACTTAGTATGTAACAACGGAATAGACAGCAGAAAGTGTGCCACACGCAGCAACAGAAAAATATGCAGGGAATAAACGCGTTTTAAATCAGAGGGATAAGTCTTTAGGACAACAAGGCATCAGGCCAGCAGCCACAATCGCATTGCTACCCAAGACCCCACACGGCGGTGACAGGTTCAACCGAGCGCACCACGCCAGGGTTACCACGCCCCATTGCGGGGCGCGCGAACGCGCAGACCTGTGAAGGTTGACAGTAGACGACAGCGGGCACCGCGCTTAGCGTTGGCAGACAACCCTGTCATCCAGGAGGACAACCGTCATGGGGTATGCCAACGCGATTATTGCCAATGCCGAGGACTATCAACGGGTGCTGAGTACATCCCGTCCAGTATTCCTGTTGTTCGTCTCCAGCCACTGCCCCGCCTGCTCGAGCGCGGTGCCGCTGTTCAAGCACGTTGCCGGGGAACACCCTGACGCGGTCAGCCTGGTACTGGATTGCGCAGAGACGCCGAAGCACCCGGAAGTCACAGGCACTCCGACCCTGCTGGTCTACCTCAACGGCCTGATGGCGGAGAAAGCCAAGGGGTTTGGCCCCGCGCCAGAACAGGCGCAGTTCGTCGAGGGCCTTTTCAAGCGCTATGCCCCGCACCAGGGCGCAATACCACTTGTGTCACCCGTCGCTCCTCCACCGCCGCCACTGTCAGACACCAGCCTTCATGCTCCAGGCTATCGCCCACCACCGGCAGACGGTCGAGCAGGCTCATGACCAGGCCGGCCAGGGTCTGATAATCCTCGGTCGTGACCGCCTTGAAGCCAGTGCGCTGACGGACTTGGTTCAGGTTCAAGGCGCCATTGGCGCGGAAGCCATCGCCCTCCTCGACGATGTCCGGCCCTTCGATCTCACTGGCATCGGGCAGCTCACCGGCAATGGATTCGAGGATGTCGGTCATGCTCAACACGCCGATGAAATCACCGAACTCGTTGATCACGAAGGCGATGTGGGTCGAGGCCTGGCGCATCTGCTCCAGGGCATTGAGGATCGAAAAGCTTTCCAGCAGATTGATCGCACGTCGCGCCAGGTGTTCCAGGTTCGGCTCATTACCGGCCAGGTACTCCTTGAGCAGTTCCTTTTTGTGCACGAAGCCTAATGGCTCATCGACAGCACCGTCACGGATCAACGGCAGGCGCGAGTAGGACGAATGCATCAGTTTCAGGCGGATTGTGTCGGGATCGTCCGCCAGGTCGATAAAGTCGACCTTGGCCCGTGGCGTCATCAAGGTGCGGATCGGCCGTTCGGCCAGTTGCAGCACGCCGCTGATCATTACCCGCTCACGCCGATCGAACAGCGGCCCTTGCGCAGCATCCGGCTCGCCCAGCAGGTCGGCCACGTCTTCGTCCACCTCTTCCACCGCCAGGCTGCGGCCACCGAGCAAACGCATCACCGCATGGGCAGTCCGCTCACGCACCGGCAATACGCCTTGCGCGGACTTCTTGCGCCGGGAGCGGGCGATCTGGTTGAACACTTCGATCAGGATCGAGAAACCAATCGCGGCGTACAGGTAGCCCTTCGGAATGTGGAAGCCCAGGCCTTCGGCTGTCAGGGCGAAACCGATCATCATCAAGAAGCCCAGGCACAGCATGATCACCGTCGGGTGGGCGTTGACGAAACGGGTCAGCGGCTTGCTGGCGACGATCATCAGGCCGATGGAAATGATCACGGCGATCATCATCACCGCCAGTTCATCCACCATGCCCACGGCAGTAATCACCGCATCCAGGGAGAACACCGCATCGAGCACCACGATCTGCGCCACGATCGGCCAGAACATCGCATACGCCACATTGCCCGAGCGCTGGGCCACATGCCCTTCAAGACGTTCGTGCAATTCCATGGTGGCCTTGAACAACAGGAACACACCACCGAACAACATGATCAGGTCACGTCCCGAGAAGCTCTTGTCGAACACCTCGAACAGCGGTTGGGTCAGGGTCACCAACCAGGAAATACTTGCCAGCAAGCCCAGGCGCATCAGCAAGGCCAGGGACAAACCGATCAACCGCGCACGGTCACGCTGCTCCGGCGGCAGTTTGTCCGCCAGGATCGCGATAAACACCAGGTTGTCGATACCCAGCACCAGTTCCAACACAATCAACGTCAACAGGCCAAGCCAGGCCGTGGGGTCCGCTAACCATTCCATTTATAGAGTCTCTTTATCGGTGTTCAGAATGCCGGGCACGGCAAAGCGCGGTCAGAGGACCGGGACAGGGTTAGCCATTGGAATACGGGGTGCTTCAGCGGGAACAGCAACAGGGGTTGTCTTGGGGAAAGACGACTGGGGGGCTCCGAGAGGGTGTTCATGCAAGTCCTGAAATAACAAAAGGACTTGGATCCTACAGTTGAAGTACAAACTTCCTATAACGCAGAACTATTACAAGATCTGTAAAAGCCCCCGATAGACTTGGTTTGTTGTGACCAATGGAGCACCTGAGGCCACAACAAACCCGCGCGCCCTACCAGAATCGCTGCTGGGTCAACCGGCTCCACCAGGTCAGCAGCACGCGGTCCACCGAACCGCTGGCCGCCAGGCCTACGCGCTCTTGCAGACTCTTGCGCTCGGCATAGTGCAAGTGGAACACCTCGGCAGTCTTGGCCTTGGTGGCCAGGTATTCGTCACTGGTCTGCAGTTCGTCGACCAGTAATTTGTCGAGGGCTGCAACACCCAGCCACACTTCTCCGGTCGCCACTTCGTCGATGGCCAATTGCGGGCGATAGCGCGACACGAAGTTCTTGAACAGTTGATGGGTGATGTCCAGGTCTTCCTGGAACTTCTCCCGGCCTTTCTCGGTGTTTTCGCCAAACACCGTAAGGGTGCGTTTGTACTCGCCGGCGGTCAGCACTTCAAAGTCGATGTCGTGCTTCTTCAGCAGGCGGTTGACGTTGGGCAACTGCGCCACCACGCCGATGGAGCCGAGGATCGCGAACGGCGCGCTGATGATCTTCTCGCCGATGCACGCCATCATGTAGCCGCCGCTCGCCGCGACCTTGTCGATGCACACGGTCAACGGCACGCCCGCCTGGCGGATACGCGCCAGTTGCGACGAGGCCAAACCATAGCTGTGCACCATGCCGCCGCCGCTTTCCAGGCGCAGCACCACTTCGTCCTTGGGCGTGGCCAGGCTCAGCAGGGCAGTGATTTCGTGGCGCAGGCTCTCGGTGGCCGAGGCCTTGATGTCGCCGTCGAAGTCGAGCACGAACACCCGCGGCTTGGCCTCGGGTGTCTTTTTGCTGTTCTTCTTTTCGGCTTTGCTTTCGGACTTGCGCAAGGCCTTGAGCTGATCCTTGTCGAGCACGGTCGACTCAAGGCGTTCACGCAGGCCTTTGTAGAAATCATTGAGTTTGCTGACGTGCAGTTGACCGGCAGCTTTGCGACGACCTTTGCTGCGCAGTGCCGCGAAGCTGATCAGTACCACCAGAATAGCGACCACCAGGGTAACGGTCTTCGCCAGAAAGCTCGCATATTCAGCCAAAAAATCCATGTGTCTCCTTAACAATGCACGGCGCCAGGCGCGAATGGCCCAAGCATACCGACGGGATCGCCATGGGGCCAGTGCTCAAACCGCCACCAGCGAGGCACTCCAACACGCTTTTAAAACAAGCGTATGTTTTTTCATTGACAGCTCTTCGGCATCCTCATAACCTCGCCAGACTTCAACGTACCGGGAAAACGGACGTGGGCAGCATTTATCTGATTCGACATGGCCAGGCCTCCTTCGGTGCAGACGACTATGACGTCCTGTCGCCCGTCGGTGTGGAACAAGCGCAAGTGCTCGGTCGCCATCTGGCGGACATGGGCCTCACGTTCGACCGCTGCGTATCCGGCGACCTGCGTCGCCAACAGCACACGGCCACGGCGGCTTTCGAGCAATACAGCGCCCTCGGCCTGCCGGTGCCGGCGCTGGAAATCGACAGCGCCTTCAACGAATTCGACGGCGAAGCGATCATTCGCGCCCTGCTCCCCGACCTGCTGACCACCGAACCCGAAGCCCTGGACATCCTGCGCAACGCTGCGCAGAACCGCAGCGAATTCCAGCGTATCTTCGCCCTGATCATCGAGCGCTGGCTGACCGGCACCTATGATCCGCCAGGACTGGAAAGCTGGCTGGGGTTCGTGGAACGTGTCCAGGGAGGCCTGCAACGCATTCTCGAGGCAGCGGACAACACGCAGAAGATCGCCGTGTTCACCTCCGGCGGCACCATCACCGCCCTGCTCCACCTGATTACCCGAATACCGGCCGCCCAGGCCTTCGAACTGAACTGGCAAATTGTTAACACCTCGCTCAACCAGCTGAAATTCCGCGGTCGCGAGGTGGCACTGGCTTCCTTCAACAGCCATACCCACTTGCAACTGTTGAAGGCGCCGCAGCTCATCACCTTCCGGTGAACTGCGGCCAACCGTGACCCCAAGGTCACTGGACTCTACCCTTAAGGATCGAAACCATGACTGATGTAGCCAAAGCTGTAGAAGCGATGAAAGCCAAATTCAACCCAGCCGCTGCTGCCGGCCTTGACCTGGTTTTCGGTTTTAATATTACCGACGAGAAAAAATACTTCACATTGACCGTTGCGAACGGCACTTGCGAATTGCATGAAGCTCAAGCACCTGCCCCCGATGACGAGAACGTCGAAGGTGCTCAAGTGACGCTGATCATGAACGCCGAAACCATGGAAGGCATTGTCTCCGGTGAAACCGACGGCATGCAGGCTTTCATGTCCGGCAAACTGCGCACAGCAGGCGACATGATGCTGGCCATGAAGCTGAGCGATCTGTTCCCTTCCTGAGAACACTGGCTGTAAGCACCATGTTAAAAACACAAATCCCGCCAATGGCGGGATTTGTCGTTTCTGGCCCAGGGGCAGATCAGGACGGCAGTAGCGCTGTTGACCATGGAACCTACCCGATTCAAGCCCGTAACGGTACATGCAGCAGCAACGCCACCAACGCGCTCCAGCCGGTCTGGTGCGAAGCCCCCAGGCCGCGTCCCGTCTCGCCATGAAAATACTCATGAAACAGCACCAGGTCGCGACTGGCCGGGTCCGCCTCCAGTTGCGCATACCCCACCATCGACGGCCGCGAACCGTTTTCATCCCTGAGCACCAGGCGCGTCAGCCGCTGGCTGAGGCTGTCGGCCACTTCCTCCAGGGAGGCCAGGTACCCGCTACCCGTCGGGTACTCCACCGAGAAATCGTCCGCGTAGTAACGGTGAAACTCGCGCAGCGACTCGATCAGCATGTAGTTCACCGGCATCCACAACGGCCCGCGCCAGTTGGAGTTGCCGCCGTACAAGCGTGAATCGGATTCGCCTGGCTGGTAGCGGGCGCACAGGGTGTTGCCATTCATCTTCAAGGCCAGGGGTTGTTCGGCAAAGGCCTTGGACAGGGAGCGCACGCCAAACGCCGAGAGGAACTCGTTTTCATCGAGCATGCGCCGCAGCAAGTCCTTGGTACGCTCGCCGCGCAACAACGCCAGCAACAGGCGATTGCCCTGCCCCGGCTCGTTCCAGCGCGAGACCAATCTGGCCAGGTCCGGCCGATGCTGCATGAACCCCAGCAAGGACTCACGCAAACCTTCCAAGCCCTCATGCTCGCGCTGTTCGAGCACCAGCACGGCGAACAAGGGCATCAGACCGACGATGGAACGCAGGCGCACCGGTTCGTTCTGGCCATCGGGACGGTGCAGCACGTCATAGAAAAACAGGTCCTGCTCATCCCACAGCCCTTCGACGCTGTCATCGACGCGGTTGATCGCACCGGCGATATACAGGAAGTGCTCGAAAAACTTCACCGATATATCGACGTACACGCCATTGCGCTTGGCCAGTTCCAGCCCCATGCGCATCAAGTCCAGCGCATACGCGGCGACCCAGGCGGTGCCATCGGCTTGATCGAGCTGATAGCCCGGCGGCAGCGCAGCCGAGCGGTCGAACAAGGCAATATTGTCCAGGCCCAGGAAACCGCCCTGGAACAGGTTGCGCCCCTCGGCATCCTTGCGGTTGACCCACCAGGAAAAATTCAGCAGCAGCTTGTGGAAGATCCGTTCCAGAAAATCCAGATCGCCTATGCCATTCAGCGCCTTGTCCTGCTGATACACCCGCCAACTGGCCCAGGCATGCACCGGCGGGTTGGCGTCGTCGAAACGCCATTCATAGGCCGGCAATTGACCATTGGGATGCATGAAACGGTCCTTCACCAGCAGCAGCAACTGCTGTTTGGCGAACCCCGGGTCAATCAGCGCCAACGCCACCGCCTGGAAGCCCTGGTCCCAGGAGGCGTACCACGGATATTCCCAGGTGTCGGGCATGGACAGGATGTCGAAGTTGGACAGGTGCCGCCAATGGGTATTGCGGATATGCAGGCGCTCGGGCGGCGGCGCGGGCTGGGCCGGGTCGCCGTCGAGCCACTGGTTCACGTCGAAATAGTAGAGCTGCTTGGACCACAGCAACCCGGCCAATGCCTGGCGCTGCACATTGCGCGCATCGTCGTCGGCGATGCCGTGTTGCAGGGCGGCGTAGAAGTCATCGGCCTCCTGGCGGCGCAACTCGAACAGCTTGCGGGCGTTGACGGCCGGCGCAGCCGTGGGCGCAAAACGCAGGTAAAGGGTTTTATGTTCCAGCCCCGCCAGGTCAAGGATGAAACGCGCAGCGACCTTGGTGCCGGTGTCATGGCGAATCGCCGATTGAACGCCATCCACCACGTAATCGTTGATGCCATCCTTGAACGGGCCGGGCGCCGGTTGCCCGTCCAGCCGGGGCACGTTGCTGTCGTTTTCGCAGAACAACCACTGCACGCCGTCCTGGCCCCAGGCGCTGAGATAGCGATCACTGAGGCCATGATGGCGGGCCAGCACCTGCTCGCCCTCAAGGCGCAACTGCGGCTTGGGGGCATCGACGGTCCAGCTCCAGTCGTTGCGCGCCCACAACTGCGGCAGCACCTGCAGACGGGTCGGTTGATCGGAACGGTTATGCACGGTGACACGCATGAAGATGTCGTCGGGCCGATGCTTGGCATATTCGACGCTGACGTCGCAGTAGCGGTTGTCCTCGAACACGCCGGTATCGAGGATTTCATATTCGGCATCCTCCAGACCGCGCCGTGCGTTTTCGGCGATCAGGTCGGCATAGGGAAACGCCCCGTGGGGATACTTGTAGAGCATGCGCATGTAGGCATGGCTCGGTACACCGTCGACGAAAAAGTACAGTTCCTTGACGTCCTCACCGTGGTTGCCCTCAGCGTTGTTCAGGCCGAACAGACGTTCCTTGAGGATCGCGTCGCGCTCGTTCCACAGGGCCAGGCCCAGGCACCAGCGTTGCGCCTTGTCGCTGAAACCGGCCAGACCATCCTCGCCCCACCGGTAGGCACGGCTGCGCGCATGTTCGTGGGGAAAGTAGGCCCAGGCGTCGCCGTCGGCGCTGTAATCCTCGCGTACGGTGCCCCACTGGCGTTCGCTCAGGTACGGGCCCCACTCGCGCCAACGGGCGGCCGCCTCGCCGGCCAGACGCTGGCCTTCAACCGTTTGCAGAATCGTGGCAGTCATCCAAGCCTCCCTCAGCCGTCGCGTGAGGGCCAGTGTAGAACCCATCCCCCGCCGGCGCACATGAAGACAGTTTTACCCTACTCATTCATTTGCAGAATGAAGTCCAGAGGAATCTTCGTTTGCACAGCCCCAGCGCGCCCAACAGAATCGGCACAACGGCATTCATTACTCTTACCGCAGCCAGGAATTTTTCTATGCCCACCGTTTCGTTCATCAGCCCCGACGACATCCGCAAAGGCTTTTCCAAGGCCATGTCCGATATGTACCGCGCTGAAGTCCCCCTGTACGGCGCGCTGATGGAGTTGGTCGCCGAAACCAACCGTGGCGTGCTTGATGCCGACCCGAGCCTGGCGCAGCACCTGCAGCGCACCGGCGAGCTCCAGCGCCTGGACATGGAACGCCACGGCGCCATCCGCCTGGGGACTGCCGCGGAACTGGCCACCATCGGCCGGCTGTTCGCGGTGATGGGCATGCAGCCGGTGGGCTACTACGACCTGACCCCGGCCGGCGTGCCGGTGCACTCCACCGCGTTTCGCGCCGTGCATGAAAGCGCGCTGCAAACCAGCCCGTTTCGCGTGTTCACTTCGTTACTGCGCCTGGAGCTGATCGAAAACCCCGACCTGCGCGCCTTCGCCGAAGCCGCCCTGGCCAAACGCTCGATCTTCACCCCGCGCGCCCTCGCGCTGATCGAACAAGCGGAAAAAGACGGCGGCCTGCGTGCAACGGATGCCGACGAATTTATCCGCCAGGCCCTGGAAACCTTCCGCTGGCACCACACCGCCACGGTCACCGCCGCCCAGTACCAGCAACTCAGCGACCAACACCGCCTGATCGCCGACGTGGTGGCCTTCAAGGGTCCGCACATCAACCACCTGACCCCGCGTACCCTGGACATCGACCAGGTCCAGGCCGCCATGCCCGGCAAAGGCATCACCCCCAAGGCCGTGATCGAAGGCCCACCGCGCCGCACCTGCCCGATCCTGTTACGCCAGACCAGCTTCAAGGCCCTCGACGAGTCCATCGCCTTCACCGACGCCAAAGGCAGCCACAGCGCGCGCTTCGGCGAGATCGAACAGCGTGGCGTAGCGCTGACGCCCAAGGGTCGTGCGCTCTACGACCAGTTACTCAACGCCGCCCGCGATGAACTGGGCGCGTTCCCCAACGAGGGCAATGCCGCGCGTTACATGGCCTTGATGGCGCAGCACTTCCAGGCCTTCCCGGACAACTACGCGCAGATGCGTGAACAAGGCCTGGCGTATTTTCGTTATTTCGCGACGGACAAAGGCCTGGCGGCACGCGGCCAGGCCGATCAACCGCGCACCCTGGACGCGCTGGTCGCAGTCGGCCATGTGGACGTGGAACCGTTGGTGTATGAGGATTTTCTGCCGGTCAGTGCGGCGGGGATTTTTCAGTCGAACCTGGGGGACGCCGCCCAGAGTCACTACGCGGCCAATGCCAATCAGGCGGAATTCGAGCAGGCGCTGGGGCGCCAGACCCTGGATGAATTGAAGCTGTACGAGCAGACGCAGCAGCGCTCGATCGACGAATGCACTCAGGCACTGCTGGCGTAGAGAGGTGCCCGCCCGGCAAATGTGCAAGGGAGCGATTGGCCCGCTCCCTCATCGAATAGACCGCCCGTGTTACTGCAGCAGATCCTTGATCTGATCTTTGACCAGCAAGCGTTTTTCTTTCAATTTCTTCACTTCCTCATCGCTGCCGTTCTTCTCTTCGGCGCTCACGACCGAACGGTCAGCCTCGGCGTATTTATCAAACAACGCGTTCAGATGAGGGCTTTTCGCCCGGTGGCCATCAACCTCTTCCTTGCTCAATCCCAAATCCTGATACAAGTCGTGTTTCACTGGCATGGCGTACCTCCGCAAGTTGATCAATGTGTACACCCTTGAAGCTAGCCCATTCCAAGGGACCTTGTCATGCTCAAGGTCAATACATCTCCGTTCGTCGCAACGCCGGCGCCCGGATCAAACCTTTGCCGCCTCCCGTCCTCCACTGTAGATCGCCACTCGAGGGAGACCGGTTTCATGACCCATGCCGCCACCGCTGTCGACACGCAATGCATCAACACCCTTCGCACCCTGGCCATGGACGCCGTGCAGAAGGCCAATTCCGGCCATCCGGGCACGCCCATGGGCCTGGCTCCGGTGGGCTATACACTGTGGAGCCGCTTCCTGCGCTACCACCCTGAGCATCCCGACTGGCCCAACCGTGACCGCTTTGTGCTGTCGGTGGGGCATGCGTCGATGCTGTTGTATTCGCTGCTGCACCTGGCCGGCGTGGTCGAGGTCGATGCCCAGGGCAAACGCTCGGGGCAACCGGCGATCAGCCTGGACGATATCAAGCAGTTCCGGCAGATGGGTTCCAAGACCCCGGGCCACCCCGAGTACCGCATGACCACCGGCGTCGAAACCACCACCGGCCCCCTCGGCCAGGGCTGCGCCAACAGCGTCGGCATGGCCATGGCCGGGCGCTGGCTGGGCGAGCGCTTCAACCGCGACGGCCAGGTGCTGTTCGACTACAACGTCTACACCCTGTGCGGCGACGGCGACATGATGGAAGGCATCAGCAGCGAAGCCGCGTCCCTGGCCGGGCACTTGAAGCTGGATAACCTGTGCTGGCTCTACGACAACAACACCATCAGCATCGAAGGCCACACCGAGCTGGCGTTCAGCGAGGACGTGATCGCACGCTTCCAGGCCTACGGCTGGCACACCGTGCACATGACCGACGCCAACGACCTGCGCGCCTTGAGCGATGCGCTGGCGACCTTCCAGGGCAATACCGGCGCGCCGACCCTGATCGTGGTCGACAGCGTCATCGGCTATGGCTCGCCGCACAAACACAACACCGCCGCCGCCCATGGCGAACCCTTGGGCGCTGAGGAAATTCGCCTGACCAAAGCCGCGTATGGCTGGCCGCAAGACTCAAGCTTCCTGGTGCCCGATGAAGCGCGCACGGTACTGCGCGATGCCTTGCTGGCGCGCAGCCGCCCGCTGTATGAACAATGGAACCAGCACCTGGCGCAGCTCGAGCAGGACGCCCCGCAACGGGCCGACGAGTTGCGGCGCATGCGCGCGGGGGAAATGCCCGAGCATTGGCAGGCCGACGTGCCCGGCTTCGCCAGCGACGCTAAGGGCGTGGCCAGCCGCGCGGCCGGTGGTGACGTGCTGAATGCGTTTGCCCGGCAGATCCCGTGGCTGCTCGGCGGCTCGGCGGACTTGTCGCCCTCGACCAAGACCAACCTCACCTTTGATGGCGCCGGGCGTTTCAGTGCCGACGACTACAGCGGACGCAACCTGCACTTCGGCATCCGTGAACACGCCATGGGCGCGATCGCCAATGGCATGGCGCTGTCTTACCTGCGTGCGTACACCTCGACGTTCCTGGTATTCAGCGACTACATGAAACCGCCGATCCGCCTGGCGGCCATCATGGAGTTGCCGGTGGTGTTCGTGTTTACCCATGACTCGATCGGCGTCGGCGAGGACGGCCCCACCCACCAGCCCATCGAGCACTTGACCCAACTGCGCGCCACGCCGGGGTTGCTGACCCTGCGTCCGGGCGATGCCAATGAAACGCGGGAACTCTGGACCGTCGCCCTGGCCCAGACCGATCGCCCCAGTTGCCTGGTACTGTCACGCCAGCCCCTGCCGACGCTGGACCGTACCCGCTACGCAGCGGCGGCCGGTGCCGCCAAGGGTGCTTATGTGTTGGCGGGCGCAGACAAGCCCGAAGTGCTCCTGATCGCCACGGGCAGTGAAGTCAGCCTGGCGGTGGCGGCCTATGAACAGCTCGAGGCTGAAGGAATTGCCGCGCAGGTCGTGTCCATGCCCAGTTGGGAACTGTTTGAAGAGCAGGACCAGGCCTACCGCGACAGCGTGTTGCCGCCGGCGGTAAAGGCCCGGGTCGTGGTGGAACAGGCTGGCCCCCTGGGCTGGGACCGTTATGTCGGGCAGACCGGCGCCAAAGTGGTGATGAACAGCTTTGGCGCATCGGCGCCGCTGGCCAAGCTGCAGGAGAAGTTCGGCTTTACCGTGGCGAATGTGGTGAAGCAGGCCAAGGCACAAATCCAACTGCCCCAACACAAATAAACCTGTGGGAGGGGGCTTGCTCCCGATTGCAATGGATCAGTCAGGAATGTTGTGACTGATATACCGCTATCGGGAGCAAGCCCCCTCCCACACTGTTGAGCCTTTTCGCTTGTCAGGCCAGCTCTCGGGCCAGGAACGCTGCGGTGCGGCTGTTCTTGCTCCTGGCTACCGTCTGCGGCGTGCCGCTGGCAACCACCTTGCCTCCCAGGTCACCTGCCCCCGGCCCGATGTCGATCACCCAATCGCTCTGGGCCACCACGCGCATTTCATGCTCCACCACGACCACCGTGTGCCCGGCATCCACCAAGTGATTGAGCTGGCTGAGCAAGCGGTCGACATCCCGTGGATGCAAGCCGGTGGTGGGTTCGTCCAGCACGTACAAGGTCGCGCCACGGGCATTGCGTTGCAGCTCGGTGGCGAGCTTGATGCGTTGCGCTTCGCCGCCGGAGAGTTCGGTCGCCGGTTGGCCAAGGCGCAGATAGCCCAGGCCGATATCGCGCAGCACCTGCAACGAACGCAACACGCCAGGCTGCTCGGCAAACACCTCGACCGCCTGTTCCACCGTGAGCCCCAGCACCTGGGCGATGCTCAGGCCTTGCCATTCGATCGCCAGGGTTTCGGGGTTGTAACGCGCGCCGTGGCAGGTCGGACATGGCGCGTACACGCTGGGCATGAACAGCAATTCGACGCTGACAAAGCCCTCGCCTTCGCAATGGGGGCAGCGGCCCTTGGCGACGTTGAAGGAGAACTGCCCGGCGTCGTAACCGTGTGTTTTTGCCGCCGGTGTGGCGGCGAACAGTTTGCGCACGTGGTCGAACAAACCGGTGTAGGTCGCCAGGTTGGAGCGCGGGGTGCGGCCGATGGGTTTCTGGTCCACCTGCACCAGACGGCGGATGTGCTCCAGCCCGGCGCCGATGCGCCCGCCGCTGGGTTGCGGGGCGTCGTCTTCCAGGCTCGGCTCTTCGTCGCTGTCCAGCCGACTGCCGAGGCCGCTGCCCACCAGTTCCAGCAAGGCCTGGCTGACCAGGCTGGACTTGCCCGAACCGGAAATCCCGGTCACCGCCGTAAAACAGCCCAGCGGGAAGTCCACGTCCAAGTCCTTGAGGTTGTTGCGCGTCACGCCTTCAAGCGTCAACCAGCCCTGGGGCTGGCGTTGCGATGGGTTCGACGCACGCCGTTCGGCAAACAGGTAGTGGCGGGTCTGCGAAGCCTCCACATCGGCCAGCCCCGCCGGCGGCCCGCTGTACAACACGTGGCCGCCATGCTCACCGGCCGCCGGGCCGACGTCGATCAGCCAGTCGGCCCGGCGCATGGTTTCCAGGTCATGCTCCACCACAAACAACGAATTGCCCGCAGCCTTCAAACGCTCGAGCGCGGTGAACAGCGCTTCGCCATCGGCCGGGTGCAAGCCCGCCGAAGGTTCATCCAGCACATAGATCACGCCGAACAGCTGCGAGCCCAACTGCGTGGCCAGGCGCAAACGCTGCAGCTCGCCGGACGACAACGTCGGCGTACTGCGCTCCAGGGCCAGATAGCCCAGGCCCAGTTCGGTCAAGGTGCTGACCCGATCGAGCAAATCCTCGGCGATGCGCTGGGCCGCCAGGCGCTTTTCCACCGACAGTTTCATGGTGTCCTGCCCCGCCGCCACCGGGCGCAGCACCTCGGCCAATTGGGTCAGCGACAGCTGTGACAGCGCGCCAATATCCAGCCCGGCGAACGTCACCGACAACGCCGCCTGGGTCAGCCGTTTACCCGCGCACAACGGGCAGGCGCTGCCCTGCATGAACTGCGACACGCGCTTTTTCATCAGCGCGCTCTGGGTGTGGGTGAAGGTGTGCAGGATGTAGCGCCGCGCACCGCTGAAGGTGCCCTGGTAACTCGGTTCCAGCTTGCGTTTGAGCGCCTCGCGGGTCTGTTCGGGGGTCAAGCCGGCGTACACCGGTACGGTGGGGGTTTCTTCGGTGAACAGGATCCAGTCGCGCTGTTTTTTCGGCAACTCGCGCCACGGAATATCAACGTCATAGCCCAGGGTCACCAGGATGTCGCGCAGGTTCTGCCCCTGCCACGCCAATGGCCAGGACGCCACCGCGCGCTGGCGGATGGTCAGGGACGGATCGGGCACCATCAGCGCCTCGGTCACTTCATACACACGACCCAGGCCATGGCATTGCGGGCACGCGCCCTGGGGCAGGTTCGGTGAAAAATCCTCGGCATACAGCATCGCCTGCCCCGGCGGATAACTGCCGGCGCGGGAGTAAAGCATGCGGATCAAACTCGACAAGGTGGTGACGCTGCCCACCGACGACCGCGCACTCGGCGTGCCGCGCTGTTGTTGCAAGGCCACGGCCGGCGGCAGGCCTTCGATGGAATCCACATCCGGCACGCCGACCTGGTCGATCAAGCGCCGCGCATAGGGCGCCACCGACTCGAAATAACGGCGCTGGGCCTCGGCATACACGGTGGAAAACGCCAGGGACGATTTGCCCGAGCCCGACACGCCGGTGAACACCACCAGGGCATCCCGTGGAATATCCACATCGACGTTGCGCAAGTTATGTTCGCGGGCGCCGCGCACACGCACAAAGCCTGGGCGCTGGGCAGTGATCGGGGGGATGTTGCGCTGTGAAGTCATGGTCGGCCTTGTCTGGCGGTGAGCACGCTGCGCACCCGTTGGGTTTCAGGGGTCATACGTTAGGGGGTAATCACCGCAGATGCCACCGGCCTCAGTGAAAATCCCGACTGCGCACGGTGATGCCCTCCAGCAACGGCGTGAGGTCAGTCAACCGTCCGGCGATCAGATGCCGCACCTCGCCCACCGCTTCCCAGCGCCCGTCGACTTTCAGCAGCCGCGAGCCCACCAATACGGCGCGCTGACGTTCTGCCAGATCGCGCCAGACCACCACATTGAGGTTGCCGAATTCGTCTTCCAGGGTCACGAACGTCACCCCGCTGGCAGTGCCGGGACGCTGCCGGCCGGTGACCAGCCCGGCGACGCTGACAGGCCGCCCATGCGCCACCGCCAGCAGTTCGTTCGAGCTGCGGCAGCGGCGCTTACGCAGTTCCGCCCGCAACAGCGCCAAGGGATGGGGACCGAGGGTGGTGCCGACGGTGGCGTAATCGGCGTGCAGGTCCTCGCCCACGGTCGGTGCGGGCAGTTCCACCAGCGCTTCGTCGGGGCTGGGCAAACCGGCAAACAAGCCCAGTTGTTTATGCACGCCCGCCACGTCCCAGCGCGCCTGGTGCCGGTTGCCGGCCAGGGCCCGCAAAGCCCCCGAATCCGCCAGCAATGCCTGGGCGCGGGCATCCAGGCCGGCGCGTGCGTCCAGGTCGGCGATGTCGCTGAACATACGGCGTTGGCGCGCCGCTTCGATACGCCGCCCATCCTCTTCGCGAAACCCCGCGATCATGCGCAACCCGAGGCGAATCGCCGGTTGCGCGCCGTCGATGGGTTCCAGGCTGCAATCCCAGTCACTGGCCAGCACATCCACCGGGCGCACCTGCAAGCGATGGCGCCGCGCGTCCTGCAGGATCTGGTCCGGGCTGTAGAAACCCATGGGCCAACTGTTGATCAACGCACAGGCGAAGGCCGCCGGTTCATGGCATTTGAGCCAGCAACTGGCGTAGGTCAGCAAGGCGAAACTGGCCGCGTGGGACTCGGGAAAACCATAACTGCCAAAGCCCTTGATCTGCTCGAAGATCTGCGCGGCGAAGGCTTCGCTATAGCCGTTCTTCAACATGCCGGTGCGCAGGCGCGCCTGATGCGGTTCCAGGCCGCCGTGGCGTTTCCAGGCGGCCATGGAGCGGCGCAACTGGTCGGCCTCGCCGGGGCTGTAGTCGGCGGCGACCATGGCGATCTGCATCACTTGCTCCTGGAACAACGGGATACCCAGGGTGCGCTTGAGCACCGTTTCCAGTTCCGGCGACGGATAGGTGGTGGGCTCCTCGTTGTTCCGCCGGCGCAGGTACGGGTGCACCATGCCGCCCTGGATCGGCCCGGGGCGCACGATGGCCACCTCGATCACCAGGTCGTAGAAGGTCCTGGGCTTGAGCCGGGGCAACATCGACATCTGCGCCCGCGACTCGATCTGGAACACGCCGATGGTGTCGGCCTGGCTGATCATCGCGTAGGTGGCCGGGTCTTCCCTGGGGATCGTCGCCAGGGCCAGATCGCGATCACGATGGCGGCGCAGCAGGTCGAAACAGCGGCGGATCGCGCTGAGCATGCCCAGGGCGAGGATGTCCACTTTGAGCAGGCCGACGGCGTCGAGGTCGTCCTTGTCCCACTGGATGATGGTGCGCTCGGCCATCGCGGCGTTTTCCACCGGTACCAGGGTGTCGAGCGGGTGTTCGGAAATCACGAAACCGCCGGGGTGCTGGGACAGGTGCCGGGGGAAGCCGATCAGTTGCTGGGTGAGGCTCAGCACGCGGCGCAGGATCGGGCTGTGCGGGTCGAAGCCGGCTTCACGCAGACGCTCCAGCGGCGGCGCGTCGTCGCTCCAGCGCCCGCAACACTCGGCCAGGGCGTTGATCTGGTCCGGCGGCAGGCCCAGAGCCTTGGCCACGTCGCGCACCGCCCCAGAGGCGTGATAACTGCTGACCACCGCCGTCAGCGCCGCGCGGTGGCGCCCGTAGCGCTGGAACACGTACTGCAGCACTTCTTCGCGGCGTTCATGTTCAAAGTCCACATCGATGTCCGGCGGCTCATTGCGTTCCTTGGACAAAAAGCGCTCGAACAGCATGTTGGTCAGGCCCGGGTCGATCTCGGTGATCCCCAGGGCAAAACACACCGCCGAATTGGCCGCCGAGCCCCGGCCCTGGCACAGAATCCCGCGACTGCGGGCGAAGCGCACGATGTCGTGCACGGTGAGGAAATAGCTTTCGTAGCCCAGTTCGCCGATCAACGTCAGCTCGTGATGGATCTGCTGCAAGGTCTTGGCATCGACGCCGTGGGGCCAGCGCTGGGCGATGCCGGTTTCGGTGACGCTGCGCAGCCAGGAAGTGGCGTCATGCCCGGCGGGCACCAGCTCGCGGGGATAGTGGTAGCGCAACTGGCTGAGGTCGAAGGTGCAGCGCTGGGCGATGGCCAGGGTTTCGTCGCGCAGCGCCTGCGGGTACAGCGCGGCCAGGGCGTCGAGGCTGCGCAGATGGCGCTCGCCATTGGGGTGCAGGCGCGTGCCGGCGTCGACCACCGGCACGTGATGGTGGATGGCGGTGAGGGTGTCTTGCAGGGCGCGGCGACCCCGCGCATGCATGTGCACATCGCCACAAGCCACCGCCGGGATCTGCAGGCTGGCGGCCAGTTGCAGGCGTTGCTCCAGGTGACGCCCATCGTCCTGGCCGCAATGCAGGTGCACCGCCAGCCACAGGCGCTCGGCGAAGGTGCGGCGTAGCCATTGGATTGAAGCCTGGGTGTCGCTGTCTTCAGCGACCCACAGCGCCAGCAGGCCGGGCAACGGTTGCTCGAAATCTTCGAGCAGCAGGCGATAGCGGCCTTTTTCGGCACGGCGCCGGGCCAGGGTGATCAGGCGGCACAGGTGCTGGTAGCCGCTGAGATCCTGCACCAGCAACACCAGTTTCGGGCCGTTTTCGATGCGCATCTCACTGCCGATAATCAGCGGCAACGCCACCGCCTTCGCCGCCTGCCAGGCCCGCACGATGCCGGCCAAGGTGCATTCGTCGGTGATCGCCAGGGCACTGTAGCCCTGGCGCTTGGCGCGTTCGAACAACTCCAGCGCACTGGAGGCACCGCGCTGGAAACTGAAATTGGACAAGCAATGCAACTCGGCATAACTCACAACCACGATCCCCCGTAGGAGGGCGGTGGCAAGGCTTGGGTGTTCATGCGAACCAGCCTTGCAGCCACAGCCCATCGCTTTGCCCCACCGTGCGGTAGGCCCAGCCTTGCTGGCCGGCGCGGGTCTGGATCAAGTAGTAATCGCGACGGATATCCGCACCGTCCCACCAGCCGGACTCGATGCGTTCCGGGCCCATGAGGATCTGCACGCCCGGCTCGGCCAGCAGCGTCGGTTCGTTGAGCAACCAGCCGGGGCGTCGCACCTTGTTCAAGGTCGGGCACGGGTGTTTATCGGTCGCCGCTTGCCAGGCGCATTCGGGGCGGTGGTCGGCGTGAAAACGCAGGCCTTGCACGGCCTCATCGCCCAGGCGGGCGCGCAGGCGTTCGCGCAATTGCTCCCACGGCAAGGTCTGTTGCGGACGGTCGTCGAACAGGTCCTGGCGCTGCGGCACGAACACCGGCAGGTCCTGGGCCACCAGGCGAAAACCGCGCACCGGCGCGCTCACTTGCACCTGTTCCAGGCGCCCACGGGCCAGCTCGAACAGCATCGCCGGTTCGCGCTCGGCGCTGAGCAGGCCGACCTTGATCACACTGTCGGGCGCCTGGGCGTGTTCCAGGTGCAGGTCGAAACGCTGCACGCCACTGTCGCGGCCGCAGAGGAACGCCGACAGATCAGCGGTCAAGCGGCGCAGGGGAAACAGCAGGGCCTGGTGGGATTGCACATCGAAATTCAACTCGATGCGCACATCGAACTGGTCCGGCGGCTGATAGAACGCCAGGGCCAAGGGCCGCTGTCCGGTCAGCGCATCCAGGTGCTTGAGCAGGCTGGCGTCAAAGCGCCGCGCCAGGGTGTGCCGGGGCAGCGCCTGCACCTGGGCCAGGGTGCGCAGGCCCATGCGCGACAAGGCCGTGGCGGCCGTCGGGTCGAGGCCGGCGCGGTCGATGGGCAGCGGCGCCAGGGCATGCGACAACGCCTCATCGCCGACGGCCACACCGTCGTAGACATTGGCCAGCACCCGCGCCGCCACCGGGTTGGGCGCGGCGACGATACGATGACGAAAGCCCAGTTCGGTCAGCTCCTGACGCAAGCGCGCCTCGAACTGCGGCCAGGGCCCGAACAGCCCCAGGCTCGATTCGATCTCGAACAGCAATGCACGCGGGTAATACACGCTGACCTGGGAACTGAAGCGATAGGCCCAGGCCGCGAGAAACTGCTGCCAGCGCTCGATCTCCACCGCGTCGTATTCGGCGCAGGTAAAGGTCTTGACCAGGGCATGGGCCGCCGTCAGGGATTGGCCGGGACGCAGGCCGAGGGCGCGGGCGGCGTCATTGACGGTTTGCAGCACACGCCGCTGCGGCGTGCCGGCCAGTAGCGCGAGCGGTTGGGCCGGGTCGGGATGCAGGCGCTGCACCCCGTCCAGCGCCAATTGCGGGAAGACAATACACACCCAGCGCATGGCAACCTCAGTGCCCCGCCAGGGCAATCGGCGTCGGATGGGCCAGGCCGCCCCGGCATTTGAGCACCCGCACCCGGGCCGGTTTGGCCTCGACGACCAGGCGCAAGGCGGCGGGCGAGGCGTTGATCGCTTCGCTCAAGGCGCGCCAGGCAAACGCCAGGGTCTGCCCGGTTTCCGCCGCCACCTGCAAACGCCGCAGCGCGCGGTCATCGGCCTTGCGCGGCCAGCACAGCACCGCGCCGCAACTGCCGGAACGCAGACACTGTTCCACCGCCCACAACGCATCGCGCTCCTCGGCCTGGACCACCGAGAGTTGGCGCAAATCCACCCCGGCGTTCTGCCAGGCATGGGGATACGGCGTGTAGGGCGGCGCCACCAACACAATGCGCTCCCCCGCCGCCGACAACCGCGCCAGGGTCGGCAGCACCAGTTGCAGTTCGCCCACGCCGTCCTTGGCCATAAGGATTTCGCTCAACGCCGACTCCGGCCAACCGCCCGTGGGCAACACCGCATCCAGCGCCGCCAGCCCGGTGGGGTGCACGCTGGCCGGCGGCGCGACGGGCCGGCCCTTCCATACGCGGCCGCCATTGAACAGCGTATCCAACGCAACGACGGCGCCCATCAGCCTTGCCTCACCAGGCCGCAGAACACCCCTTCGATGGCCAGGTCCTGGTCGGGGCCGACCACGATGGGTTGATACGCAGGGTTACGCGGCAGCAGGCGCACCTGCTCGCCGTGACGCTCGAAACGCTTGATGGTGACTTCGCCGTCCAGGCGCGCCACCACGATCTGCCCATTCACGGCCTCGGCACTGCGCCGTACGCCCACCAGGTCGCCGTCGAGAATACCGTCCTCGATCATCGAATCGCCCTGCACTCGCAGCAGGTAATCCGGGGTTTTGGTGAAGGTGGCGGGATCGAGTTGCAGGCGACTGTGCACGTCGGCATCGGCGCCGATGGGCAAGCCGGCGGCCACGCGTCCCAGGACGGGAACATCCAGCCATTCGGCGCGCGCGGGTTGATTGAGCAGGCGAATGCCACGGGCCTGGTTGGGGTTGACCTCGATGAAACCGGCTTCGGTCAACGCCACCACGTGTTTGCGCGCGACACTGCGCGAGGCAAAACCGAACGCCTCGGCGATCTCGGCGAGGCTGGGGGATTGGCCTTGCTGCGCGATACGGTCGCGGATGAAGGTCAGGATGGCGGTACGGCGAGGAGTTAGAGTCATGGAGTACATTTGTACTCCTGTGGGAAGTTTCTGACAATACCCTGTAGGAGCGCAACACCCGGTACCGGCTGTGTATACGCCCCCCTCACCACCCCTCTTTCAACATCCGCAACTCCAGATGCTGCAACAACATGATGGTCTTGCCATCCACAATCTCCCCGCTCTGCACCATCGCCAGCGCCTGTTCGAAGCCCAGTTCCAGCACTTCGATATCCTCGCCCTCCTCCTCCAGCCCACCACCGGCGCCGACCCGGTCACCCGGCTGGTATTCACCGATAAAGAAGTGAATCCGCTCGGTCACCGAGCCCGGGCTCATGAACGCCGCGTAGACTTTCTCCACCCGCCCCACGCGGTAGCCGGTCTCTTCCTCGGCTTCCAGGCGGATGCGTTCCTCGGGGCTGGCGTTGTCCAGCAAGCCTGCCGCAGTCTCGATCAGGTAACCGGGGTAGTCATTGACGAAGGTGGGCATGCGGAATTGGCGAATCAGCACCACCGTGCGCTGCTCGCGGTTGTATAACAGGAGGGTCGCGCCATTGCCGCGGTCGTACACTTCGCGGGTCTGGGCTTGCCAGCGGCCGTCGCGGCGGCGCAGGTCGAAGCTGTATTTTTTCAGCAGGTACCAATTGTCCGAGAGGGTTTCTTCAGCGGTGATGCGAACGGGGCTGTTGTCCATGGTCGGGCCTTTGCGCAAAGAAGCGCGAGCATGTCGCGCGGCCAAGGCCAGCGTCAAGCGCGCGACATGCGGCTACAATCGCGCTCCACAACAAGATCCCTCTCCAGGTTCGAACCAATGATGTTGCACATCCCGACGCTACTGATAGTGGCCGTGTTCGTGTTCTGCCTGATGGGCCTGCTCACGGTGCATGCCTGGAGCCGTGGCCGCGAGCCGACCCTGGGTTACCTGGGCATCATGCTGCTGTGCGCGTCCCTGGGCACCGGGTTGATCGTGGTGCGTGGCGCGGGCATGGAGTTCGTCGCGCTGATCATCGGCAATGTGGTGCTGCTGCTCAGTGCCGCAATGAACTGGACCGCCATGCGCGCCTTCGTGCACCGCGACCCCAGCCTGCCGGGGATCTTTGCCGGGTGCGGGCTGTGGCTGGTGATGTGCCTGGTGCCGCAGTTCTATGGTTCGCTGGCGGCGCGGGTCATGCTGTATTCGCTGCTGGCGGCCGCTTATGGCGTGTTGTCGGCCCTGGAGTTATGGCGCAAGCGTGCCAGCCTTGAAGTGGCCTACGCCCCCGCCCTGGTACTGACCCTGTGGCACACGGGCTTTTACGCGATCCGTGCGTTCCTCGACCCAGGCCTGCCGCTCAAGAATGCGCAGACGTCGGCCGGTGACGGCGTGCCGTTTTTCTCATTCATGCTGTTCGAGTCAATGCTGTATGCCATCGGCATCGCCTACGTCACCCTGGCGATGGTCAAGGAGCGCGCCGAACTGCGCTTCAAGGCCGCCGCGTTCAGCGACGCGCTGACCGGTGCCGGCAACCGCCGCGCCTTTATGCAAAAAGGTGAAAAACTGCTGGCGGACAGTGTCCGTCGCCAGCAGACCGCGGCTCTGTTGCTGTGCGACCTGGACCACTTCAAGCGCCTGAACGACAGCTTCGGCCACCCCATGGGCGACCAGGCGCTGATCGCGTTCAGCCAGGTGACCCGGGCCGCGTTGCGCAAGGGTGACTTGTTCGCGCGGATCGGCGGCGAGGAGTTCGCCTGCCTGCTGGCCGACAGCGACGAAGCCGTTGCATACGAGGTGGCCGAGCGCATTCGCCAGGCCTTTGCCCACCTGGACCTGCTGGCACCGGGTTTCCTCAGCGTGAGCATCGGCATCATCAGCACCGATCGCGCAGGTCACGACCTGTCGCACTTGCTCTCCCAGGCCGACCAGGCGCTGTACCAGGCCAAGGCCCAGGGACGTAACCGGGTGCAGCGGATGGCCACCGCCTGAGTGAGCAACGCCTGGATGCTGTAACACGTTGCAAGCAATCGCCGTGGACAGCCGTCGAATTAATGCCTGCCTGCGCAAACCATCTGGTACAACCCCAGCTTCACCTTTGCCCATGTACGAAGACGCGCGCATCGCCTGGGAACGCTTCCAACTGCTACAACCAGACCCGAACAAACGCCTGATCTACGGCCACTCCTGGGGGGTGCGGTGGCCATCGACCTGGCGGCGGAGCTGGGCAATCAAACGCCGCTGCCGGTGCGCTGGTTGCTGTCGCAGAAGTTCGATTCCATCGACAAGATCGCCGACATCCACATGCCATTCAAGATGCCAGCACCGGTGGTGACACGCTCCACAGGGCGCAACGGCGACTCCTGAAAACGCTTTTCGGCACTGGGTCCGCGCTTGGCTGTCAAGCGCAAACCCTGCCCATACTGGCCCGCGCCGGTAATTGATCAAATATTGACCTTAGGTTAAATCGCCATACCCGCCGGGGTCTCACAAAGTTATCCACAGAGATACCCACGGTTTTCGTGGACAACTCTTTTTATTTTTTTACGATTTTTTTGCTCAGAAAACGTTTTCGGGAAATGTACCGGGCAACAGAATCTCGCGATTCACATCGCGTATATCGTTATACCCACACAAGGCCATCGACACGTCCAACTCACGGGCGATGATGTCAAGGGCCTTGGTCACCCCCGCCTCGCCCAACGCCCCCAAACCATACAAATGCGGCCGGCCGATCAGGGTGCCTTTGGCGCCCAGCGCCATGGCCTTGAGCACGTCCTGGCCGGAACGGATGCCGCCGTCGAGCCACACCTCGATGCGTTCGCCCACCGCGTCGACAATCGCCGGCAGTTGGCTGATGCTCGACGGCGCACCATCGAGCTGGCGCCCGCCGTGATTGCTCACCACCAACGCATCGGCACCGGCATTCGCGGCCAGGCGCGCGTCCTCCACATCGAGGATGCCCTTGATGATCAACTTGCCGCCCCAGCACTTCTTGATCCATTCCACATCGTCCCAGCTCAGGCGCGGGTCGAATTGCTGGGCGGTCCACGACGACAGCGAACTCATGTCCGCCACGCCCTTCACATGCCCGACGATATTGCCGAAGCCGTGACGCCGGGTGCCGAGCATGCCCATCACCCAGCGCGGTTTGGTCGCCATATTGAGGATATTCGCCAGGGTCAATCTGGGCGGCGCCGACAGGCCGTTGATCAAGTCCTTGTGACGCTGGCCGAGGATCTGCAGGTCCAGGGTCAACACCAACGCATCCACACCGGCGGCCTTGGCGCGCTCGATCAATTGCTCGATGAATGCGCGGTCACGCATCACATACAGCTGGAACCAGAACGGCTGGCCGACGTGCTCGGCGATGTCTTCCAGGGAACAGATGCTCATGGTCGACAAGGTGTAGCGCAGGCCGAACGCGGCGGCGGCGCGGGCGGTGAGAATCTCGCCATCGGCGTGTTGCATGCCGGCCAGACCGGTGGGCGCCAGGGCCACTGGCATGGCCATGTCCTGGCCGATCATCGTGGCGCGGATCGAGCGCGCGTCGATATTGCGCGCCACCCGTTGGCGGAATTTGATCCGGGCAAAATCACTTTCGTTGGCCCGGTAGGTGCTCTCAGTCCAGGAACCGGAATCGGCGTAATCGTAGAACATCCGTGGCACACGTTTTTGCGCGAGCTTGCGTAAATCTTCGATGGTTGTAATCAACGGCATCTAGGTCACCTCTCCCTGAACTGAGCGCAGAGAGTAACCGGCCATGGGCTGCGCAACCAGCCCACGCTTGGCTCAAACCGTTGAAGGCTCATCCTTGCTGGCGGGCTCGGCAAGAAGCCCCCAGTCGCCGTGCTCGTACCAGTCATCGCCGATCATTTCGGCCGGATGCATGGTGCGGTCGGCCCCATTGCCGCAGGCCAGGTCGGTCGCGGCGCAGTAGCGATCACAGCCCCAGCAGATGCGCTCGGGGTGCTTGGGGTGCAGCGGAAAAGGCTTGGCCATGGGACGTTCCCTCCCTTCAAACGATAGCCACAGCCTAGGCTTGTCAGGCGTGTCCGACCTTGACCGGCATCAAGGCTGGCAATCATGAAACATTCTCAAAACTTGACAGGAATCATTATTATTCATGCCCAACCTTCCTAGACTCGTGCGCTCTCCCCTCATCCGTCAGGAAGCTCCCATGCGTACCCCTTCTTTACTGCCTCTTCTGCTGCTGATGTCCACTTGCGCGGCCTTCGCCAAGGAGTACCCCATCGGCGAACCGCAAACCTGCCCGGGGCTGGAAATCGGTGCCGTGTATTTGCAGCCGATCGAGATGGCGCCCGCCGGCATGATGCGCGCCACGGCCGATTCCGACGTGCACCTGGAAGCCGACGTACGCGCCACGGCGAATAACACCCAAGGCTTTCAGGAAGGCAGTTTCGTGCCCTATCTGAACCTGTCGTTCGTGCTGAAAAAGCAAGGCAGCGACACACCGATCAGCGGCGATTTCCACGCCATGGTCGCCAATGACGGGCCGCATTACGGCGACAACGTCAAGCTGCAAGGCCCGGGCAAATACACCCTGACCTTCAGCGTCTTGCCGCCCAGCGGCCACGCGTCCCTGGGTCGCCATACCGATAAGGAAACCGGGGTCGCGCCGTGGTTCGAGCGTTGCGAGGTGCACTACGAATTCGTCTATGCCGGCATCGGCAAGAAAGGCGGCTACTGATGCGCCGTGCCCTGTCGCTGAGCGGCCTGCTGCTCAGTGGCGCGGCCCTGGCGGCGCCGTTGCCCACCTATGAACTGAGCCTGCAGGACGGCCACTTCACCCCGCCGCAATTGACGGTCAAGGCCGGCGAGCGCTTCAAGATCGTGCTCAGCAACCGGGGACAAGGCCCGGCCGAATTCGAGAGTACGCCGCTGCGCGTGGAGAAAGTGCTGTCCCCCGGCGTGACCACCTTCGTGGTGATCCATCCACTCAAGCCGGGGCTTTACCCGTTCTTTGACGAATTCAATCCACAGTTGCCCGAAGGCAGCATCCTCGCCGAATAGGCTCGGGAGCCGTTGATGAATCAATCGTTGTTTATTGTCTGGCGCGAAAGCGTCGAGGCGCTGTTGGTGATCGGCATTCTGCAGGTGTGGATCAGCCGCCAGGGCGAGCACTCGCGCCTGGGCCGTTTTCTGTGGGCCGGGGTGGTCCTGGGGTTGCTCTGCTCTGCCGGTCTGGCCGGCTTGATGCTATGGGCCGGCGAGGCCATGACCGGCCCCCAGGGCGAATGGCTGCAAGCGGCGCTGACGTTATTGGCCAGCGGCCTGATGGTGCAGATGGTGTTCTGGATGCATCGCCACGCGGCCACGCTCAAACACACCCTGGTGCGCGAAGCCGATGAACGCCTGGCGCGCCAGGGCGGTTGGGGCGTGTTGCTACTGACGCTGTTGGCAGTGAGCCGCGAAGGCAGTGAAACCGTGGTGTTTCTGTACGGTGCCGGCGCGCGTCTGCAAGGCCCGGCGCTGAGCCTGTTCGCCATCGGCGGCGGGCTGGGCCTGGTGTTGGCGGCGCTCACGGTGCTGCTGCTGCGCAGTACGCGGCGCTTCATTTCCTGGTCGCTGTTTTTCGCCCTCAGTGAAGCGCTGTTGCTGCTGCTTGGCGGGGCTTTACTGGTGGCGGCCGTGGACCGAATCAGCGGGCAATTGCTGGCGATGGACATGCCCGAATGGGTCTATTCCAGCTTTGGCGAAAGCCGCTGGGACAGCAGCGCCCTGCTCAGCGACAGCCACGGCCTCGGCGCACTGCTGGCTGACTTTGTCGGCTACCGCGCCGCGCCGAGCCTCATCACCGTGGTAGTGCTGCTTGGCTATTGGCTGCTGGTCGGCAACGGTCTGCGCCGGTCACGGCAAGCGCCATGAGCCGACTCGCGCAACTGGGCGATGGCATGCGCCGCCACGCGCGGCTGATCCGCGCCGTGCAATGGGCGGTGGTGCTGGTCTACGCCGTGCTGCTGGTGTTGCCGGTGCTGCTACCGTTGCCGGACAGCCAGGCGCGCGTGGTGAACAACCTGACGCTGCTCGCGCAATTTATCTTCTGGGGCCTGTGGTGGCCGTTCGTGTTGCTGTCGATGGTGCTGTTCGGGCGCCTGTGGTGCGGCGTGCTCTGCCCGGAAGGTTCGCTGAGCGAATGGGCCAGCCAGCATGGGCGCGGCCTCGGTATTCCGCGCTGGCTGCGCTGGGGCGGTTGGCCGACGCTGGGCTTTTGCCTGACCACGCTCTACGGCCAGTTGATCAGTGTGTACGACTACGCCCAGGCAGCCCTGTTGATCCTCGGCGGCTCGACCGTGGCCGCGGTGATCGTCGGCCTGCTGTTCGTGCGTGGCAAGCGTGTGTGGTGCCGTTACCTGTGCCCGGTCAGCGGCGTCTTCGCCCTGCTCGCCCGCCTGGCGCCAGTGCATTTCGCGGTGGATGAACAACGCTGGAAAGCCAACGACGCGCCCCGCCTGCCGCTGCCCAACTGCGCGCCGCTGCTGGATATCCGCCGCCTGCAAGGGGCCAGCGAGTGCCATGCCTGCGGCCGTTGCAGCGGGCAACGCGGCGCGGTGCGGTTGATCGCCCGCTCGTGCAATCAGGAAATTCTCCAGGCTCCCCGTCAACCCGGTTCGACGTGGGACACGCGGCTGTTGCTGTTTGGTGTGATCGGCCTGGCGATGGGGGCGTTTCAATGGACCGTCAGTCCGTGGTTTATCGCGCTCAAACAAAGCCTGGCGACGTGGCTGGTCAGCCATGACTGGCTGTGGCCGCTGCAAGACAACGCCCCGTGGTGGTTGCTCACTCACTATCCGCAGCTCAATGACAGCTTCAGTTGGTTGGATGGCGTGTGCATTGTGTTGTATCTGGGGGGGAGTTCGTTGGTGTTGGGAGGTGGCTGCTGGCTGCTGCTGCGATTGGCTGCGTGGGTGGCGGGGGATCGTGCACTGTTTCGGCCCTTGGCGCTGACGCTGACGCCCCTCGGTGGTGCGGGTTTATTCCTGGGGTTATCGGCGACCACGGTGAAGTTGTTGCGGTATGAGGGGTTGGGGTTGGCTTGGGTGCAATCGGCGCGGGCGGGGTTGTTGATGGCGGCGGTTGGGTGGTGTTTGTGGTTGGGGTGGCGGCAGCTTCAGGGGGTTGGGGGGCTGCGGCGTTGGGGGGGGTGGTGGTGTGTGGGGTTGAGCGTGGGGTGGGTGGGTGGGGGATGGTGGTTGCAGTTTTGGGGGTGGGGTTGAGTATATGGAGATCGGAATGTGGGAGGGGGCTTGCTCCCGATAGCGGTGGATCAGTCATGCATGTAGTGGCTGCCCCCCCCATCGGGAGCAACCCCCCTCCCACATTCCTGACCGAGCTCGGCCTCCAGTATCAGGTCGGCTGTTGAGTACCTATCCGGCCAGCGGTTTTACGGGGCGCCTAAGCCACTCCCAGAGCCAGAGCATAACGAGGTCTATCTGATCCATGGAGATCAAAATGGGAGGGGGCTTGCTCCCGATAGCGGTGGATCAGTCATGCATGTAGTGGCTGACACCCCCCATCGGGAGCAAGCCCCCTCCCACATTTCTATCCGGCCAGCGGTTTTACGGGGCGCCTAAGCCACTCCCAGAGCCAGAGCATAACGAGGTCTATCTGATCCATGGAGATCAAAATGTGGGAGGGGGCTTGCTCCCGATAGCGGTGGATCAGTCATGCATGTAGTGGCTGCCCCCCCATCGGGAGCAAGCCCCCTCCCACATTTCTGACCGAGTTCGGCCTCCAGTATCAGGTCGGCTATAAGGCCACCGCGCTTTGGTTACTTCTCGGGTTGGCCATTACCGAAGAAACGCATAGCCACACCGCCTAAACCTTAAACCGCGCCACCGTCTGATGCAGCTCCCCCGCCATCCCCGCCAGATCATGCCCCGCCGTCTCCGTATGCAAGGCCCCCTGCAACACCTGCTGCGACAGGTTGCGAATCCCCACCAGATTGCGATCCACTTCCCGCGCCACCAACGCCTGTTCTTCGGTCGCACTGGCAATCATCAAATTGCGCTCGTTGATCTGCGAAATCGAGCGGGTGATTTCATCCAGCGCCTCGCCCGAACGCTGCGCCACGCCCAAGGTCGCCTGCACCCGATCGCTGCTGGTGTGCATGGCCGCCACGGCGTGTTCGCTGTCCTGGCGGATGTTGCCGATCATCTGCTCGATCTCCTGGGTCGAGGTCTGGGTACGATGGGCCAGTGCGCGCACTTCATCGGCGACCACCGCAAAACCACGCCCGGCATCACCGGCCCGGGCCGCTTCGATGGCGGCATTGAGGGCCAGCAGGTTGGTCTGGTCGGCGATGCTGCGGATCACGTCCAGCACGCCGCTGATGTCTTGCACGCGGCCGGCAAGTTGCTGGATACGTTCCGAGGTTTCCACCACACCGGTGGCCAGGGTGTTGATCGACGCCACGGTTTCCTGGACCTGCGCCCGCCCGCGCTGGGCGGTCTGTTCCGACAGGCGCGAGGCTTCGCTGGTACTCACCGCGTTACGCGCGACTTCATCGACGGCGGCGGTCATTTCGTTCACCGCCGTGGCGGCCTGTTCGATTTCCTGGCCCTGCAACTGCAGACTGCTGCTGGTCTGGCTGCTCACCGCGCTCAACTCTTCCGAGGAGCTGGCCACGCCATCCACCGAGGCGGCGATCTGCCGGACCATCTGGTTGAGGTTCTGCTGCATCTGGTGCAGGTTGCGCATCACACTGCCCTCGGCACTGTTGCCCAATGGCACCTCGATGGTCAGGTCACCCTGGGCGATATGGCTGAGCACTCGCGCCACCTCGTCCGGCTCGCCACCCAGCGGTCGGGTGACGCTGCGCGTGACGATCACGGCAGCCGCCACGACCAGGGTCACGCACAGCAGGAACAACCCGATCATCGTGCGGCGCGCCTCGTCGTAGAGGGTTTGCGCGGCCTGCTCGCGCTCGGCGAACAGTCGGCCTTGCATGGCCATCAACGCATCGAGGCTCTTGAACACCTCACGTTCAGCCGGCACCACCTGTTGCTTGAGCTGGGCCAGGCCCTCTTCGTGGGCGCCCTGCTTGATCAGCGCTTGCACCTGGGTAAAGGCGGCGACGTAGGTTTCCCGATGGGTTTTCAAGCCGGCATACGCCGCCTTGCCTTCGGCGCTATCGAACAGCGGCTCCAGGGTCGCGAACGCCTGGGTAATGCGCTGCCGGGTGGTGCCGATGGCTTCCTGGGCCTGCTGGTTATCCGGCTCGATCAGCAGGTCGCGGGTGTTGCGGCCGTTATCGCGCACGCCGGTGGCGATCACCATGATCGGTGCGATTTTCGGCCAGTCCTGTTGCACGATCTGTTCGGACTGTTGTTTGAGGGTTGCCAGGTCGTGCAAGGCGTAAAACACCAAACCGACCAGAGCCAGCGGCGCAATCGCGAAGCCGATGACAATGCGTTGTGCCGTGGTTAACTGCGTCATGCTGAACATTCCTTGATGAATACCTGCCCGCAACGGGCAGCATCTATAAAAATCCTGTAGAGGGTGATCGGTCACCCTCGCAATACAAAAGCCGGGAACAACTCGTGCATGCGGCCCCATAACTCCGGCAACGCCATCTGTGCGGGCGCAATCGGCAATTGCTCATCGAGCATGCTCGTCGTGCGGACCATCTGCACGGCGAAGCGCTTGACACCACTGGCTTGTAAACGCTGGGCCAGGCGCAACAGGCGCGGCGGATCGATCAGGTGCCAATGCACCGTGGTGCGGCACTCGTAATCCACGCCACTGGCCAGCAAGGCATCCAGACTGCGCCAATGGGCGACGCCGCTGCCTTTGACCTGGGTGATCATTGGATAGTCCTCGACCAGGGCCTTCACATCGAAGCCCACCCAGTCGGCATGGCGCAACGCATTGGCAAACCCTGCCGGCTTGATCCCGGCACTGTGCAGGCCCACGCGAAAGCCCATGGCGCGCACTTCGTCCATCGCCGCCGGCAAGCCTTCCTGCAAGGTCGGCTCACCGCCGCTGAACACCACCGCGTCCAGCAGGTCCTGGCGGCGCTGCAAAAACAGCAAGACCCGGCGCCAATCGATTTCCGCGCTACCGCGCGGCGCAATCAGGTCCGGGTTATGGCAGTAACGACAGCGCCACGCACACCCCTGGCAGAACAGCACGCAGGCGAGCATGCCGGGGTAGTCGAGGGTGGTCAGGGGCACCATGCCCCCGACCCGTAGCGCTCGAGTCATTGGCGCCCGGCCGCGGCGGCCGCTTCGGTAAAGTGCACACGCTCCTTGTGCTCGGACTGTTTGCCGGGATTGAACGCGGACACCGGTCGGTGGTAACCCATCACCCGGGTCCAGACTTCGCAGCGCTGACGTTGTGGCTGGGACGTTTGCATGGTGAATCTCCTTGCGGGTTGAAAAACAGATTCAAGACTGAGCGGCAAGCGCGAGGACCTCATCGCACTTGGGACAGAACTCGTGTTCGCCGGCGAGGTAGCCGTGGACCGGGCAGATCGAGAACGTTGGGGTCACCGTCAGATACGGCAGGCGGAAACGCCCCAGCGCCTTGCGTACAAGCTGCTTGCAGGCCCGGGCCGAAGAAATCCGCTCGGCCATGTACAGGTGCAGCACGGTGCCGCCGGTGTATTTGCATTGCAGTTCGTCTTGCAGCTCCAGGGCTTCGAAGGGGTCTTCGGTAAAGCCCACCGGCAGTTGCGACGAGTTGGTGTAGTACGGCGCATCCACGCTGCCGGCTTGCAGAATGTCCGGGTAGCGCTTGCGGTCTTCCTTGGCGAAGCGGTAGGTGGTGCCTTCGGCCGGTGTGGCTTCGAGGTTGTAGAGGTGGCCGGTTTCTTCCTGGAAGCGCAACAAGGTGGCGCGCACATGGTCGAGCAGGCGCAGGGCGAACGCGCGCCCTTCTTCGGTGTGCATGCCCTGGGTGTCATCGGTGAAATTGCGCAGCATCTCGTGCATGCCATTAAGGCCGATGGTGGAGAAGTGATTGCGCAAGGTGCCCAGGTAACGCTTGGTGTAGGGATAGAGCCCGGCGTCCATGTGGTGCTGGATCACCTTGCGCTTGATTTCCAGGCTTTCCATGGCCATGTCCATCAGGCTGTCCAGGCGTTGCAGCAAGCCTGAGGTGTCGCCCTTGAACAAGTAACCGAGGCGCGCGCAGTTGATCGTCACCACGCCCAGGCTGCCGGTCTGCTCCGCCGAACCGAACAACCCACCGCCGCGCTTGAGCAGCTCGCGCACATCCAGTTGCAGGCGACAGCACATGGAGCGCACCTGATTGGGCTGCATATCGGAATTGAGGAAGTTCTGGAAATACGGCAACCCGTAGCGCGCCGTCATCTCGAACAGGCGGTCGGCGTTTTCGCTGTCCCAGGGGAAATCGTGGGTGATGTTGTAGGTCGGAATCGGGAAGGTGAACACCCGGCCCTTGGCATCCCCGGCCTGCATCACCTCGATGTAGGCGCGGTTGATCAGCTCCATTTCCGCTTGCAGGTCGCCATAGGCAAACGGCATTTCCTCACCGCCGATCACCGGGATTTGCTCGCGCAGATCCTCCGGGCAAACCCAGTCGAAGGTCAGGTTGGTGAACGGCGTCTGGGTGCCCCAGCGCGACGGCACGTTGAGGTTGTAGATGAACTCCTGCACCGCCTGGCGCACTTCGGGGTAGCTCAGTTGGTCCTTGCGCACGTAGGGCGCGAGATAGGTGTCGAACGAGCTGAACGCCTGGGCGCCGGCCCATTCGTTTTGCAGGGTGCCGAGGAAGTTGACCATCTGCCCCAGGGCACTGCTCAGATGCTTGGGCGGTCCCGCTTCAACGCGACCCGGCACGCCATTGAGGCCTTCGTGCAGCAACGAACGCAGCGACCAGCCGGCGCAGTAACCGGCGAGCATGTCGAGGTCGTGGATATGCAGATCGGCCTCACGGTGGGCACGGCCGATCTGCTCGCTGTAGACCTCGTCCAGCCAGTAATTGGCCGTGACCTTGCCCGACACGTTCAGCACCAGCCCGCCCAGGGAATAGCCCTGGTTGGCGTTGGCCTGCACGCGCCAGTCTTCGCGGTCGAGGTATTCGTTCATCGAGGTGGCGACTTCCACCAGGGTCTTGCGGTCACGGCGCAGGCGCCCATGTTGTTCGCGGTAGACGATGTAGGCGCGCATCGACAGGAAGTAACCGGCATCCATCAGGATGCGTTCGACACTGTCCTGGATTTGTTCGACATCCAGCCGCTCGATGCCGCTCAGACGGGCCAGCACCGCACCCAATAGCAGGTCGACGTCGGCCTCCTGGTACTCGCCAGTGGCGGTGCCGGCAGCGAGCAGGGCCTGGCGGATTTTTTCGGCGTCGAAGGGGACCAGGGTGCCGTCGCGTTTGTGCAGGCGGGTGCTGACCAGCGGGCTGAGCATGCTTTGCATTGGAAGGCTCCAGACACTACATATAGATAAATTTAATACCAACAACACAACATGCAGTGATGGTACGGGCAGACGCCTTGGCTGCCATTGATCAGGGTCAAGTCTGAACGAAGATCAAAATGTGGGAGGGGCTGTGTGGGAGGGGGCTTGCCCCCTCCCACATTCATTCCCCTCCCAGATTCAGTTCTCCTCCCCCATCAGCCGCCGCTCATATTCATGAATCGCACCACCTGCACTTCCCCATCCCCGCTGAAATCATGCCGCAACGGTTTGCCTTTCAACCCGCGACGCAACGCCGCAATCAACGGCCCGTCGTCCAACGGATAGCGCCGCAGCAACGCGCGAAAGTCCACCGCGTTGTCCTGCCCCAAGCACAGCAGCAACTGCCCTTCGACGGTCATGCGCACGCGGTTGCAACTGCCGCAGAAGTTATGGGAATTGGGCGAGATAAAGCCGATGCGCGTCTGTGGATGCTGCGCCCGGCGCACATAGCGCGCCGGGCCGCCGCTGTTTTCGGTGCTGTCGAGCAACTCATGGTGACGGGCAATCAGCGCGCGCACGTCATCACTGGCACAGAACGTCTCGCCCCGCGAACGCCCCACATCCCCCAGGGGCATTTCCTCGATGAAACTGATGTCGATGCCCTGGTCGATCGCGTACTGCACCAGCGCCGGCACTTCATCGAAGTTGCGCCCTTTCATCACCACGCAATTGAGCTTGACCCGCTCGAACCCGGCGTCCCGCGCCGCCTCGATGCCGTCCAGCACCTGGCGCAGATCACCGTTGCGGGTGATCGCGCGAAAGCGCTCTGCATCCAGGCTGTCGAGGCTGATGTTCATGCGCTTGACCCCGGCCTCCACCAACGGCCGCGCGAGGCGCGCCAACTGCGAGCCGTTGCTGGTCATCACCAGTTCGCGCAAGCCCGGCAGCGCCGCGATGTTGCGGCACAGCCCGACAATGCCCGGACGGATCAACGGCTCGCCGCCGGTCAGGCGGATCTTGCGCACGCCCTGGCCGACGAACAGCGCGGCCAGGCGTTCCAGCTCTTCCAGGGTCAGCACCTGCTGGCGCGGCAGGAACGTCATGTTTTTCGCCATGCAGTACACACAGCGAAAATCGCAACGGTCGGTCACCGACAAGCGCAGGTAATCAATCGAGCGGCCCACCCCATCCACCAGGCTCACGTCACTGCACCAACGGCGAGTCGGCGCCCTGCAGCGCGATGCCGCGAATGTCCGCCGCGCCGATCAGGGTTTGCAGGTACTGCAGCAATGCCTTTTGCCACACGCCTTGCTGCAACTGGGTGCGGATCGCCACCGCCACCGCTTCATACGGCAGCGGCTGACCTTCGATACGCTGATCGACACTGATCACGTGCCAGCCGTAGCGACTTTCCAGCGGCTTGGCGGCCAGGCCCGGCGCCAGGGTGAACAACTGCCGCTCCAGCTCCGGCACGGTCTGGCCTTTGCTCACCTGGCCCAGCGAACCGCCCTGGGCCTTGGACGGGCACGCCGAATACTGCAGGGCCAGTTCGGCAAATTGGCCGGGGTGCTCCACCAGGTTCAGCAGCAGAACCTCCGCCTGATCGTGCGCCAGATGCCGCGCCTCGGCGTCGTCCGGCGCGCATTCGAGCAGAATGTGCCGCACCGCCAGCAACGGCGCGCTGTGAAAGCGCCCGCGATTGTTGTCGAAGTAGCGCACACAGGTGGCCTCGTCGCACTCGGGCACCGTGACCTCACGCTCGAGCAGCAAGCGCGTGGCGGCTTCTTCTTCGTTCTCGCCGGCGGCGATGTCCACCGCCAGGCCCAGCTCGGTGATCCGCTGCTGCAACAGCTCGCGGATCACCAGCGCGCGGGCGGCCAGGTACACCGCCTCCTCGCGGCTGTCGGCCGGGTGATATTGCAACTCCAGGGCCATGGCCTCCGGCGTGACGGGCACGCCGTTGACGCTGATGATTGGCCATTCCTGTTCACTGCTGGCGATCAATTCAGGTGCCTTGAGTTCCTCGAACAGAGCCGGCGCCGCAACCTCGGCCACCACCGGTTCTTTGACCGACGAGCCGCAACCGCCGCTGCCGCCCTTACCGCCACCACATCCGCATCCCGTTGTCATGACGCTCTCCTCAATACTTCTGCCGCACGATTTGATAACGACGCCCCAGGTACCAGATCGGCGCGCTGACCATATGCACCAAGCGGGTAAACGGGAACAGCACGAACAAGGTCAAGCCCAGCGCCACATGCGCCTTGTAGATCAGCGACACCGGCTCGATCGACGCCGCCGCGTCCACTGGCCGCAACAGCACCACGTTCTGCGCCCAGTCGGCGAGCATCACCATGACCGAACCGTCCATATGCCCGGTGGACGCGACGATGGTCAGCAAGCCGAGCACCAACTGCGCGAGCAGCACCAGCAGGATCAGGATGTCCGACGGGCTCGACGTGGCCCGTACACGCGGGTCGCCCAGGCGGCGCTTGACCAGCATCAGCAGGCCCACCAGGCACAGCAGGCCGAAGACGCCACCGGAGACCATCGCCAGCAACTGCTTGTGCTCAGTGCTGATCACATGGTGATAGACCGACGCCGGGGTCAGCAGGCCGACAAAGTGCCCGGCCAGCACGAACAGCACACCGACGTGGAAGAAATTGCTCGCCACGCGCATGCCACGGTTGTTGAGCATCTGGCTGGAGCCAGCCTTCCAGGTGTACTGCGACAGGTCGAACCGCGCCCAACTGCCCAACAGGCAGATCGCCAGGGCGACATAGGGGTACACCCCGAATACCAGCAAATTCCACTTAGACATTACCCACCTCCGTGGCCGGCACGCTGGCCTGCCCTTCTTGCTGAAAATCCACCCAGTGCAACGGCACCGCGCTTTCTTCGCGGGCTTTGCCTGGAGCGCTGGGCATCGAACTGCAACGGTCCTGTTGTTCGGCCTGCATAAAGTCCACCGCTTCCTCTTCCCAGATTTTGTCCAGGGCTTCGAGGGAGTCGTCACGCGGCTCGGCGGCGACCTGGGCGCGCAACTCGGCCACCGCCTGGTGCGGCTCGGCCCCCGAGATCTGCAGCAACGCCCGGAAGCAACTGGCGTAGGCGCTCTCGCGTTCGTCCAGGCGCGCGGCGAGCAATGCCAGCAAATGCGCGACATCCGCCAGGCCCTCGCGGGCCTCGATGTCTTCGCGGGTCGAGAGGAACTCCAGGTACAGCGGGATGTAGTCCGGCAGCTCCTTGACGTCGATGGCAAACCCGGCCTCTTCGTACTGCGCCATCATGTCGACCATGGCCTGGCCCCGGTCGCGGGACTCGCCATGCACGTGTTCAAACAACAGCAACGACAGCGAACGCCCACGGCCGAACAGCGCACCGTAGTGTTCCTGGCCGTCCATCAGGTCATTGGCGCAGATCAACTCCAGCAACTCGAACAACGCACCGCGCTGCTTGGGGCTGATTTCCCGCGACTCGATGATCGCCTGCTCCAGCTCGTCGCGGCCGCTCACCAGGGTCTCGGTGGGGTAGTCCAGCAGCAACGAAATCACTTTAAGAATGCGCATGGTTCAGTCCTCCCAGATCTGCACGGTTTTCAGCACGTCGCGGCGGTTGGCCTTCTTGGCGCCGAACATGTTGGTGTCGGAGCTGCCGCTGCAACCGCTGCCGAAGCTGAAACCACAGCCGGAGCGTTCAGCGAACGCATCGCTCATGGCGTCTTCACGGTGCGCACTCGGCACCACGAAACGGTCTTCGTAGTTGGCAATCGCCAGGTAGCGGTACATCTCTTCCACCTGTTCCACGCTCAGGCCGACGTCTTCGAGCACTTGCAGGTCCTGCACGCCGTCGACTTGCTGGGAGCGTTTGTAGGCACGCATCGCCAACAGGCGTTTGAGCGCACGCTTGACCGGTTTTTCATCGCCGGCGGTGAGCATATTCGCCAGGTAACGCAGCGGAATGCGCAGGCTGTCGACATCCGGGATCACCCCGTTCATTCCCACGGTGCCGGCAGCGGCGGCGTTCTGGATCGGCGACAGTGGCGGCACGTACCAGACCATCGGCAAGGTGCGGTATTCCGGGTGCAACGGCAGCGCGAGTTTCCAATCGACGGCCATTTTGTACACCGGCGAACGTTGCGCCGAGTCGATCACCGACTGCGGCACGCCATCGGCCAGGGCCTGGCGGATCACTGCCGGGTCATTCGGGTCGAGGAAGATTTCCAACTGCTTCTCGTACAGGTCCTGCTCGTTGGCGGTGCTCGCCACTTCGCTGATACGGTCGGCGTCGTAGAGCAGCACGCCGAGGTAGCGAATCCGACCGACGCAGGTTTCGGCACACACGGTGGGCATGCCGGCTTCGATACGCGGGTAGCAGAAGATGCACTTCTCGGACTTGCCGCTCTTCCAGTTGAAGTAGATTTTCTTGTACGGGCAGCCGCTGATGCACATGCGCCAGCCGCGGCACTTTTCCTGGTCGATCAGCACGATGCCGTCTTCTTCACGCTTGTAGATCGCACCGCTCGGGCACGACGCCGCGCACGCCGGGTTGAGGCAGTGCTCGCACAGGCGCGGCAGGTACATCATGAAAGTGTTTTCGTACTCGCCATAAATGTCGGCCTGGATCTGGTCGAAGTTCTTATCCTTGCGGCGCTTGGCGAACTCGGTGCCGAGGATTTCTTCCCAGTTGGGGCCCCACTCGATTTTCTGCATGCGCTTGCCGGACACCAGCGAACGCGGACGCGCGGTCGGTTGGTGCTCGCCCAACGGCGCGGTGTGCAGGTGCTGGTAGTCGAAGTCGAACGGCTCGTAGTAGTCGTCCAGGCTCGGCAGGTCAGGGTTGGCGAAGATGTTCGCCAACACGCGGAACTTGCCGCCGATGCGCGGGTTGATCGAGCCGTTGGCGTTGCGTACCCAGCCGCCCTTCCACTTGTCCTGGTTTTCCCATTCTTTCGGGTAGCCGATGCCGGGCTTGGACTCGACGTTGTTGAACCAGGCGTATTCCATGCCTTCACGGCTGGTCCAGACGTTTTTGCAGGTGATGGAACAGGTGTGGCAGCCGATGCATTTGTCCAGGTTCAGGACCATGCCGATCTGTGAGCGAATCTTCATCTCAGTTCTCCTCGATATCAGTCGGCAATGGGCGCGGCAGATCATCGCCGGTGGAACCATCGAGCCAGTCGACCTTGGCCATTTTGCGCACCACGACAAACTCGTCGCGGTTGCAACCGACCGTGCCGTAGTAGTTGAAACCGTAGGCCTGCTGGGCATAGCCGCCGATCATGTGGGTCGGCTTGAGCACCACGCGGGTCACCGAGTTGTGGTGGCCGCCGCGGGTCTTGGTGGTTTCCGAACCCGGCACGTTCACGATGCGTTCCTGGGCGTGGTACATCATCACCATGCCTTCCTTGACGCGCTGGCTGACCACCGCACGGGCAGTCAGGGCGCCGTTGACGTTGAAGCACTCGATCCAGTCGTTGTCCTCGATCCCGGCGCGCTTGGCGTCGATTTCCGAGAGCCACACAATCGGGCCGCCACGGCTCAGGGTGAGCATCAGCAGGTTGTCGCTGTAGGTGCTGTGGATGCCCCATTTCTGGTGCGGGGTGATCCAGTTCAGCACGATCTCGGTTTCGCCGTTGCTGCGCTTGCCCTTCACGCCTTCGATGGTCTTGGTGTTGACCGGTGGCCGGTAGCTCATCAACTGCTCGCCGAACGCCTGCATCCACGGGTGATCCTGGTAGAACTGCTGGCGGCCGGTGATGGTGCGCCATGGGATGTTTTCATGGACGTTGGTGTAGCCGGCGTTGTAGCTCACGTGTTCGTCTTCCAGGCCCGACCAGGTCGGGCTGGAGATGATCTTGCGCGGCTGCGCCTGGATATCGCGGAAGCGGATCGCTTCATGGGCCTTGGAGATCGCCAGGTGGCTGTGGTCGATGCCGGTGAATTCCGACAGCGCGGCCCAGGCTTTCAAGGCCACCTTGCCGTTGGTTTCCGGGGCCAGGGACAGGATCACCTCGGCGGCGTCGATAGCCGTGTCGATTTTTGGCCGGCCATGGCTGATCCCGGCATCGTTTTCGTGATGGTTCAGTTCGCCGAGGAACTCGACTTCTTCATCGGTGTTCCAGTTGATGCCCTTGCCGCCGTTGCCGAGTTTTTCCAGCATCGGGCCCAGCGACGAGAACTGCTTGTAGATGTTCGGGTAGTCGCGTTCCACCACTGCAATGTTCGGCGCGTTCTTGCCGGGCACCGGGGCCACGCGTGCGCTTTTCCAGTCGGTGCCGCCAAACGGCTGGGCCAGTTCGCCGACGCTGTCGTGCATCAAAGGTACGGTGACCAGGTCTTGCTCGACGCCGAGGTGGCCGACCGACATGGCCGAGAACGCCTTGGCGATGCCCTTGTAGATTTCCCAGTCGGAACGCGATTCCCACGCCGGGTCGATAGCCGCCGACAATGGGTGGATGAACGGGTGCATGTCCGAGGTGTTCATGTCGTCTTTTTCGTACCAGGTGGCGGTCGGCAAGACGATGTCGGAATACACGCAGGTCGAGGACATGCGGAAGTCCAGGGTGGTCACCAGGTCGAGCTTGCCGATGGCGCCGTCCTCGACCCATTCGGCCTCGGTGGGCTTGCATTCGGTGCTGTGGCCGATGTCTTCGTTCATCACGCCGTTCTTGGTGCCCAACAGGTACTTGAGCATGTACTCATGGCCCTTGCCCGACGAACCGAGCAGGTTGGAGCGCCAGATGAACATGTTGCGCGGGAAGTTCACCGGGCTGTCCGGCTGTTCGCAGGCAAAGCGCAGGCTGCCGTCCTGCCAGGACTTGACCACGTAGTCTTTCGGCGTCATGCCCGCAGCGGCGGCCTCACGGCAGATGTGCAGCGGGTTGGTGTTGAGCTGCGGCGCGCTGGGCAACCAGCCGGCGCGTTCGGCGCGGATGTTGTAGTCCAGGGCGTGTTCGGGGAACTGCGACTTGTCGGCCAGTGGCGAGAGCACATCGTGCATGCTCATTTTCT
This sequence comes from Pseudomonas sp. MPB23, assembly GCF_046605395.1. Classification (NCBI taxonomy): domain Bacteria; kingdom Pseudomonadati; phylum Pseudomonadota; class Gammaproteobacteria; order Pseudomonadales; family Pseudomonadaceae; genus Pseudomonas; species Pseudomonas sp. MPB23. The sequence goes on from NZ_CP176771.1 coordinate 4,680,529, forward strand.
CGTGGCGCCATTGCGAACTGTGGCCGTAGAAGAAGCTGGTGCCGTTCATCTGCCGCGGTGGGCGGTTCCAGTCGAGGCCGAACGCCAGGGGCAGCCAGCCGCATTGCGGGCGCAGTTTTTCCTGGCCGACGTAGTGGGCCCAGCCGCCGCCGGTCTGGCCGACGCAACCGCAGAGCATGAGCATGTTGATCAGCCCGCGGTAGTTCATGTCCATGTGGTACCAGTGGTTCATCGCCGCGCCGACGATGATCATCGAGCGACCCTTGGTCTTGTCGGCGTTGTCGGCGAACTCACGGGCGATCTGGATGGCTTTCTCGCGGCTGACGCCGGTGATCGCTTCCTGCCACGCCGGGGTGCCCGGCACGCTGGCGTCGTCGTAGTCCTTGGCCACGTTGTGGCCGCCCAGGCCACGGTCAATGGCCAGGTTGGCCGCCGACAGGTCGAACACGGTGGCGACCTTGACCACGCTGCCGTCGGCCAGGGTCACGTTGTGCACCGGCACGCGGCGGAATTGCACGGCATCGCCGGCCACGTGCTGGAAGTGCTCGTGGGCTTCGCCGGCAAAGTACGGGAACGCCACTTCGGCGACGTCGTCACCGATCAGGCTGAGTTTCAGGTCAATGGCGCGGCCTTCGCCGCCCTCTTTGGCGAGGATGTTCCACTTGCCCTTCTCGCCCCAGCGGTAGCCGATGGAACCTTGTGGCGAGACCAGTTCGCCGCTCTCATCGAGGGCGATGGTTTTCCATTCCGGGTTGTTGTCCTGGCCGAGGTTGCCGGTAAGGTCCGAGGCGCGCAGGAAGCGGTCGGGCTGGAAGCCGGCACCGGGGGCGAAACCGGTCATCGGTTTGAGCATCACCAGCACCGGCAAGTCGGTGAAGCGCTTGGCGTAATCGGTGAAGTAGGCGCTCGGCTTGTCCAGGTGAAATTCTTTGAAGATCACATGGTTGAAGGCCTGGGCCAGTGCGGCGTCGGTGCCCTGCTTGGGGTTGAGCCACAGGTCGGTGAGCTTGGCCACTTCCGAATAGTCGGGGGTGATCGCCACGGTCTTGGTGCCCTTGTAGCGCACCTCGGTGAAGAAGTGCGCGTCCGGGGTACGGGTCTGCGGAACGTTGGAACCCCAGGCAATGATGTAGTTGGAGTTGTACCAGTCGGCCGATTCCGGCACGTCGGTCTGCTCGCCCCACACCATCGGCGAGGCCGGTGGCAGGTCGCAGTACCAGTCGTAGAAGCTCAGGCACACGCCGCCGATCAGCGACAGGTAACGCGAACCCGCCGCGTAGCTGACCATGGACATGGCCGGGATCGGCGAGAAGCCGACGATGCGGTCGGGGCCGTATTGCTTGATGGTGTAGACGTTGGAGGCGGCGATGATCTCGTTCACCTCCTCCCAGTTCGAGCGAATGAAACCGCCCATGCCGCGCTTGCTCTTGTAGGCGTCGGCCTTGGCCTTGTCCTCGACGATGCTCGCCCAGGCTTCCACCGGCGCCAGGGTCTGGCGCGCTTCACGCCACAGTTTGAGCAGCGGCTTGCGGATCTTCGGGTACTTGAGCCGGTTGGCGCTGTAGATGTACCAGCTATAGCTCGCACCGCGTGGGCAGCCGCGCGGTTCGTGGTTGGGCAGGTCGTTGCGGGTGCGCGGGTAGTCGGTCTGCTGGGTTTCCCAGGTGATCAGGCCGTTCTTCACATAGATCTTCCACGAGCACGAGCCGGTGCAGTTCACACCGTGGGTGGAACGCACGATCTTGTCGTACTGCCAGCGCGAACGGTAGACGTTTTCCCAGTCGCGGGACTCCTTGCGGGTCTCGCCGTGGCCGTCGGAGAACTCGTTCTGTTTGCGGTTGAAGAACCGCAGTTGATCCAATAAATGACTCATGGTGCTTTCCTCATCAGGCGTGCTGCGGGGTGCGTTGCCCCGCGAATTCAGGTCGGACTAGCAGGGAGTGGCGCAACCTTTACGGGCGTACCACCACCAGGTCACGACGATGCAGCTCAGGTAGAAACCGACAAACATGTAGAAGGCCATCGCCGGGCTGCCGGTGGCGGCCATGGAGGTGCCGAAGGATTTGGGAATGAAGAACGCACCGAAGGCGCCCATCGCCGAACTGAAGCCCAGCACCGCGGCGGATTCCTTGCCGGCGTCCTTGAGCGCCTGCTCGCGCTCGGCGGCGGGTTTACCGGCGCTGGCTTTCTCGTGCTGGGTGCGGAAGATCACCGGGATCATGCGGAAGGTGGAGCCGTTGCCCACGCCGGTGGTGATGAACAGCAACATGAACAGGCCGAGGAAACCGTAGAAGTTGCCGCCCTGGCCGTTCTGCGGCAGGAAGTGCAGCACGCCGAACACCATCACGATCATCAGCACGAAGTTCCACAGGGTCACTCGCGCGCCGCCCAGTTTGTCCGCCAGCCAGCCGCCCAATGGGCGTACCAGCGCGCCGACCAGCGGGCCGAGGAAGGCGAATTTCAACGCCACCACGTCGGGGAACGAGGTCTTGATCAACAGCGGGAACGCCGCCGAAAAGCCGATGAACGAACCGAAGGTCGCCAGGTACAACCAGCACATCAGCCAGTTGTGCTTGCGCTTGAAGATCACCGCCTGCTCGCTGAACGATGCGCGGGCGCTGGACAGGTCATTCATGCCGAACCAGGCCGCCACGGTGACGATAAGGATGAACGGCACCCAGATGAACCCGGCGTTCTGCAGCCACAACTGGCTGCCATCGGGCAGGGTTTGCGCTTGCCCGCCGACCAGGCCGAACACCCCGAAGGTGATCACCAGCGGCACGCAGAACTGCATCACCGACACACCCAGGTTACCGAGGCCGGCGTTCAGGCCCAGGGCCGTGCCCTGTTGCGCCTTGGGGTAGAAGAAGCTGATGTTGGACATGCTCGAGGCGAAGTTGCCGCCGCCGAAGCCGCACAACAGGGCGATCAACACAAACACGCTGTACGGGGTGTTGGGGTCTTGCACCGCGAAGCCCATCCACAGCGACGGCAGCAGCAACGATGCGGTGCTCAGGGCTGTCCAGCGGCGGCCGCCGAAGATCGGCACCATGAACGAGTAGAACACCCGCAAGGTCGCACCGGACAGGCCGGGCAACGCCGCCAGCCAGAACAGCTGGTCGGTGGTGAAGCTGAAGCCGATGGCGTTGAGGCGCACGATCACCGTGCTCCACACCATCCACACAGCGAAGGCCAGGAGCAGCGCGGGAATCGAGATCCACAGGTTGCGGGTGGCGGTCTTTTTGCCGCTGGCGCCCCAGAACGCGGGATCTTCCGGGCGCCAGTCGTGAATCACCGGGCCCGACTCGGGCTTTTGCGCGATGGACATGTTCATGCTCCTTGGAGACGTTGGGCGGTGTTGCCCAGCAGCGGTTGTTTGCGGATTTCGCTGAGGTACATCCAGGTCAGGGACACCCAGACCACGCCGTACATCAACATGAAGCAGGACGAGCGCACGCCGGTGAGGTCCACCAGGACGCCAAACAGGATCGGCAGCACAAAGCCGCCCAGGCCGCCGGCGAGGCCGACGATGCCGGACACCGCGCCCATGTTCTGCGGGTAGTCATTGGCGATGTACTTGAACACCGAGGCCTTGCCGAACGCGAAGGCGATGCCCATCACGAACAGCAGCACGGTGAACAGGGTGGCGTTGAGGCCGATGTGGAAATCCAGCGGACCGTTGACGGTCATCACTTGCAGTTGGGTCTGCGGGTAGCTGAGCAGGAACAGGCAGATCCAGCTGACCCACAACACCCACCAGGTCACGCTCTGGGCGCCCCAGCGGTCGGACAGCCAACCGCCGACCGCACGCAGCACGCCGCCGGGCAGGGAGAAACAGGCGGCCAGCAGCGCTGCGCTTTGCAGGCTGAAACCGTATTCCTGCACGTAATACTTGGTCATCCACAACGCCAGGCCGACGTAGCCGCCGAACACAATCGAGTAGTACTGGCAGTAGCGCCACACGGCCGGGTCTTTCAGGCAGCGCAGTTGCTCGCGCAAGGTGGCGCCGCCGGCACTGCGATGGGCCTTGTTTTCGCTGGTGAGGAACCAGAACAGCAGCGCGGTGATAAACAGGATCGCGCCGAACACCTTGGGCACCAGGTGCCAGGTGCCAAGGGCGATCAGCGCCGGGGCGAGGAACTTGGTCACGGCAGCCCCGGCGTTACCGGCGCCGAACACGCCCATGGCAAAGCCTTGGTTCTCCTTGTCGAACCACTTGGCGACGTAGGCGATGCCCACCGAGAACGAACCGCCGGCCAGGCCGACGAACAGGCCCAGTACCAGGAACTGCCAATAGGCGGTGGCGTAGGTGATCAGGTACAGCGGCAGCACGCACGCGAGCATCAACAGGAAGAACACGATGCGCCCGCCGAAGCGGTCGGTCAGCAAGCCCAGCGGCAGGCGCACCAGGGAACCGGTCAGCACCGGCGTGGCGGCCAGCAGGCCGAACTGGGTTTCGTTGAGTTGCAGCAGTTCTTTGATGGGCACGCCGAGTACGGCGAACATCATCCACACCATAAAGCAGACGGTGAAGGCCAGCGTGCTCATGCCCAGCACCAGGCCTTGTCTTATACGGGGTTGAGTCACGGTATGCGCTCCGAGAAGTGATTTCGTGAGCGCAGGTTAGGGGCGACACCCCCGTGGAACTTGACGTAGATCAACGTCGGTCTGGGGGGTATAAGGCTATGCTGACCCCACATACCTCTAAGGAGGTAGCCCCCATAACAAGACAAAGTCTTTATTTATCAATGGATTGATCTATGTTGCCGGCGTTTTCCCGTGGGAGGGTTGGCCGGCAATTCTTTAGAGGTAGAGCACCAAGGATCATAGTTTTCCCGCGCGTTTTTCCTTTGCAGGTGCCTCCATGCCCGTTTTCTCCCCCCTCCGACGACAGCGTGATGTTTAACTGGCTGCGCAGTTCCCTGCCCGCCCGCGCCGGTCTGGCGGTGATCCTGATCGCTGTCCTGGCCCTGGCCAGTTCCTTGAGTGCCGGGCTGATCGCCTGGTTCAGCCAGGGCGACGCCGCCGCGATCAACACCGCCGGCTCAGTGCGCATGGAGACCTACCACCTCAGTTGGCGACTCGCTGCGGCCGCGCCGGCCGAGGAGATCGACGCCATCACCCAGAGCCTGCAAGGGCGTCTCGACAGCCAGTCGCTCAAGGCGGTGCTGGAAGACGGGCCGCGCAGCGCCCTGCAGCAGAGCTACCAACAGATCCAGCAACGCTGGAACGACGCGTTGCGCCCGGCGCTGGCGCGCGGTGATACGGCGCTGTTCCAGGCCAGCGCGCCGGCGTTCGTCGAACAAATGAATCAATTCGTCAGCCTGTTGCAGCAACAGAGCGAACAAAAACAAGGCTGGCAACAAGGCATCCAGGGCCTGGCGCTGTTCAGCACGCTGATCATTCTGTTGATCGGTCTGTATGAGTTGCAGTACGGCGTGGTCAACCCCTTGCAGGAACTGGTACAGGCCACCCGGCGTTTTCGCGATGGCGACTTCAAGACCCGGGTCAACCACCGTTCCGAGGATGAGCTGGGGCAACTGGCCCTGAGCTTCAACACCATGGCCGAGACCATCGAGGCGTCCCACCGCACCCTGGAAAGCCAGGTGCGCCTCAAGACCCTCAACCTGCAACAAGCCAACGCCGCCCTCGAATTGCTGTACCAAAGCAGCCGCAGCCTGGCCACGCGCCTGGCCAATGCCGAAGGCCTGGACGAACTGATCCGGCGCTTCCAGAAGCGCCTGCCGGGGCTGCGCCTGTCGTTGTGCCTGCAAGGGCATTTTCTGGCGCCGGCCCAGCAGATGCTCTCCTTGAACGGCGGTGACAGCCGCAATATCTGTGCCCTCGGCGAGTGCGCCTCCTGCGATAAACACAAGGTGGCGCCGTCGCAGATCTTCAGCATCAGCAACCAGGGCTCGGAACTCGGCGAGCTCAAGGCCCATTTCGACGACGGCCATCCGCCCCAGGACTGGGAGAAACAATTGATCCAGGCCCTGGCCAACCTGATCGGCACGTCGCTGTCGCTCAAACGCCAGCGCGAACAGGATCACCGGTTGCTGCTGCTCGACGAGCGCACCATCATCGCCCGCGAACTACACGACTCGCTGGCGCAGGCGCTGTCGTACATGAAGCTGCAAGTCAGCCGCATGCAAACCCTGATCCGCCGTGGCGAACCGGTGGAAACCCTGGCCGCCGTCACCGTCGAACTGCGCGATGGCCTGAACAATGCCTACCGCCAACTGCGCGAACTGCTGACCACCTTCCGCCTGCAAATCCACGATGCCGGGCTGGTGCAGGAACTGTCGGACACCGCCGAAGAGTTTTCCCGGCGTGGCGAATTCCAGGTGCACCTGCACGTCGACGCCCTCGCCTTCCAGTTGTCGGCCAGCGAGCAGATCCACTTGCTGCAAATCACCCGCGAAGCGCTGTCCAACTGCCTGCGCCATGCCCATGCGCAAAACGCCTGGCTGCAACTGCGCCAGGAGGGCGAAACCGTGAGCCTGTGCATCGAGGACGACGGCCGGGGGTTCTGCGGTGAGGTCGACCAACGTGAACACCATGGCCTGACCATCATGGACGAGCGCGCACGCAGCCTGCACGGCCAACTCGACATCAGCCCCCGCGAGCCCCAGGGCACACGGGTGCAACTGCGCTTTCACCCGGAATTCCTCGGGCAACCCCTACAAGGCAACCCTGCATGAACACACTCACCCGCCATCGCATCCTGCTGGTCGACGATCACCCGATGATGCGCCACGGCATGCGCCAGATACTCGAACTCGAAGACGACCTGCACGTGGTCGGCGAAGCCGGCAACGGCCAGGAAGCCCTGGACCAGATCGAGACCTTGCAACCGGACCTGGTGCTGCTGGACAACAACATGCCGCACATGAACGGCGTAGAAACCCTGCGCCGCCTGCGCGCCATGCACTATGCGGGCAAGGTGCTGCTGTTTACCGTGTCCGACGCTGAAGACGACGTCCGCGACGCCCTGCGCCTGGATGCCAACGGGTACCTGCTCAAAGACATGGAACCGGAGCTGGTGGTGACCTACATCCGCGATGCATTGCATGGCGCGTTGGTGATCAGCCCCGGATTGACGCGAGTCCTGGCCCAGGCGCTGCGCTCACCGCAACCCCATGCCGCAGTGGAATTGACCGAACGCGAACGGCAAGTGCTGCGCACGATTGCCAGCGGGCATAGCAACAAGGTGATCGGGCATAAGCTGGGGATCACCGAAGGCACGGTGAAAGTGCATGTGAAGAATCTGCTGCACAAATTGGGGTTGCGCTCGCGGGTGGAAGCGGCGGTTTGGGCGATGGAGCATTTGCGGCAGGTGGGATGAAGGAACCACAGGTAGGAGCAAGCCCCCTTCCCCCCCACACAAATCCCATTGTGGGAGGGGCTTGCTCCCGATAGCGGTGCATCGGTCAAGCAGGTATTGGCTGACCCACCGTCATCGGGAGCAAGCCCCCTCCCACATTTTTAACCGGGTTCCGGCTATATGATCGCTTTGCCTGGGCTTTTGATCCGGGCTGGACTGGCTGATACACACAGATCCCATTGTGGGAGGGGCTTGCTCCCGATAGCGGTGCATCGGTCAAGCAGGTATTGGCTGACCCACCGTCATCGGGAGCAAGCCCCCACATTTTTAACCGGGTTCCGGCTATATGATCGCTTTGCCTGGACTTTTGATCTGGGCTGGACTGGCTGATACACACAGATCCCATTGTGGGAGGGGCTTGCTCCCGATAGCGGTGCATCGGTCAAGCAGGTATTGGCTGACCCACCGTCATCGGGAGCAAGCCCCTCCCACATTTTTAACCGGGTTCCGGCTATATGATCGCTTTGCCTGGACTTTTGATCTGGGCTGGACTGGCTGATACACACAGATCCCATTGTGGGAGGGGCTTGCTCCCGATAGCGGTGCATCGGTCAAGCAGGTATTGGCTGACCCACCGTCATCGGGAGCAAGCCCCCACATTTTTAACCGGGTTCCGGCTATATGATCGCTTTGCCTGGGCTTTTGATCCGGGCTGGACTGGCTGATACACACAGATCCCATTGTGGGAGGGGCTTGCTCCCGATAGCGGTGCATCGGTCAAGCAGGTATTGGCTGACCCACCGTCATCGGGAGCAAGCCCCCACATTTTTAACCGGGTTCCGGCTATATGATCGCTTTGCCTGGGCTTTTGATCCGGGCTGGACTGGCTGATACACACAGATCCGATTGTGGGAGGGGCTTGCTCCCACATCAGAGGTACCCCCACAGAGGCATATGAACCGCGCGGCAAGCGGCCTACCATGCCCGGTCAGCGGAGGCCTTTATGCTCACCCATCCCCACATCGTCCTAACCCTGCGCAGGCATCACCTGTTCAGTCAGCTCCCGGAAAAAACCTTCCAGGACGTCTGCACCCTGGCCAGCCTCAAGCGTCTGCCCAATCACACCCCGCTCATGCATCAGGGCGATGCTGCCGACCGGTTCTTCCTGCTGGTCAGCGGTCAGATCAAACTGCACCGCGTCACCGGCGAAGGCCAGGAGCACTTGGTGGAGGTCATCCAACCCGGCCAGACCTTCGCCGAAGCCCTGTTGTTCACCCAGGCCAAGGCGTACCCGGTCAGCGCCACTGCGCTCAAGGACAGTGTCCTGGTCAGTATCGAAGGCCAGCACTACCGCCGCGCCCTGGAAGACCAGCCCAAGATCTGCCTGGCGATCCTGGCGAGCATGAGCATCCACCTGCATCAGCGCCTCAAGGACATTGACACCCTGACCCTGGCCAACGCCAGTCGCCGGGTGATCAATTTCCTCTTCCAGGAGCGCGATGCCGTCAGCGGCGAGGTGGTATTGCAGGTGCCCAAGCGCCTGGTGGCGTCGAAGCTGGGGATCCAGCCGGAGACCTTTTCAAGGATCCTGCACCGGCTGGTGGAAGGCGGGTTGATCGAGGTGCAGCGGCGCACCATTCGGATCCTGTGCGAGAAAGGCTTGATGGGCTATCAAGCCGGGTGAGTCAGTGCCCGCTGTGGGCCATCCCGGCGGGTTGCTGCAACAACGCCAGGTCAATCTGCTCGAATCGCAACACCCGCCCACCGCTGTCGGCCGCGACCTTCTGCGCTTTCGCCTCATCGGCAAACGAGGCCAGCACCACGCCCATCGCGCCCTTGAGCCCGGTGCCGATCACGTAAAAGGCGCGGCGGGCGTCGATCAGGTGAGTGTCGTTCGGCGAGTCCCACTGGCTGCGACCCATGTCATGCACGTACAGCTTGGCGTCGTCATGGTGGTTTTCCGGTTGCAGCCACCAGCCGAGCATTTCGGCGGTGGAGCAGAATTTCTTCACCCCGCTCCGCTCCACCACTTGGCCCTTGGGCCCGGGAAATTGGTTGATCACCATGCCGCAGACGTGGCACTCATCGTTGGGATGAAACGCCACCGGCGATTCGCTGAAGCTCGACTCCGGCTCCTTGTCGCAGGCGGTCACCAACAAGCCGACCAGCAAGGCCGCCAATACCCGTGTCTTGAACCCCATATCACTCACTCCAACCGTCATAAAAAATCCTCACGCCGCACGGCGCCGAAACAGCGCGTAGGCCAGCGCCAACGGCACGCCCACCCACGCCAGCAAACACGCCCACAAGGCCAGCGGCGGCACGGCCAGGTCCGAGCCCAGGGCCATGACGCCCATCGACTGTGTGCCGCTGTCGAAACCGGACAGGTTGATCAACCGGTACACGTCGGTGGGATTGAGCAACAGCAACCAGGGCAATCCCTGCGGACTGAACTGGCCCTTGCCGACCACCAGCAGGGCCAGCAGCGCCAGGTCGAAGACCAGCACAAAGAAGAACCACACGCCCAGCGCCAGGCCGGCGGCCGTGGACTTTTCCGCGCACAGGCTGCTCAGGCCGTATGCCAGCCCGAGAAACACCCAGCCCAGCAAGGTCGACGTCAGCATGAACCGGCCAAAGGCCCAGAGCAGCAGGCCCAATTGCACGTCATCGACCAGCAGCGCAATGGCGAGCATCGCGCAGCCAAAGCCGAGTACCGTGGCCAGCGCCAGGATCAGCCCATGGCCGACGAACTTGCCGAGCAGGATCTGCCCGCGCCCCAGGGGATAGGTGAGCAGCAGCAACAAGGTGCCGCTTTCGTCTTCGCCGACGATCGCGTCATAGGCCAGCAGCAGCGCGATCAGCGGCATCAGGAAGGTCGCCAGGCTGGCCAGGCTGGCGATGGTCGCCGCAATCGAGGTGAAGCCCAGTTGCCCGGCGGCGGCGGCGCCCAGCCAGGCAATGCCGATGGCCAGCACCGCAAACAACAGGCTGATCGCCAACAGCCAACGGTTACGCAGGCCGTCGCAGAATTCCTTGCGAGCCATGTTCCAGATCGGGCTCATAACGCCGCCTCCGGTGCCGTGACCAGCGCGCGGTCCATGTAGTGGCGGTAGAGGTCCTCCAGGGACGGCGCCAGGATTTCCACGTCGCTGGGGTTGTCCTCGGCCAGCAGTTGCCGCAGCAGTTGCACCTTGCTGCCGTTATGCGCCGCCACTTGCAGCCCTTCGACGCCCCAGCGCCGGGTCACGTGGCCGGCGGCGCTCCAGCGTTGTTGTAACAGCTCGGCGCGCTGCAGGCCGCTGCTGCGGATCAGCGTCGGCAAACCGGCCTCGGCGCGCAACTGCGCGAGGCTGCCCAAGGCCAGCAGGCGGCCCTGGGTGAGAATCGCCGCGCGGTTGATATGCGCCTCGACACCCGGCAGCACGTGGGAGCACAGGATGATGCTGGCCCCCCCGGCGCGCAGGCGGTCGAGCAGGCGATACAGGTCCTGGGTGGCGAACGGGTCGAGGCCCACGGTGGGTTCGTCGAGCAGCAACAGGCGTGGCTCGCCGAGCAAGGCCTGGGCCAACCCCAGACGCTGGCGCATGCCTTTGGAGTAGGTCTTGACCCGCCGCCCCGCCGCCGCGCTCAGGCCAACGTCGTCGAGCAGGCGGTCGACCTGATGCATCGGCGCGCCCTTGAGCCGGGCGAAGTGGCGCAGGGTTTCGACGCCGCTCAACTGCGGGTAGAACGTGACGTTTTCCGGCAGGTAACCGAGCCAGCGGCGCACATGGGGATCACTCGGCGCACGCTCGAACACCCGCACCTGGCCGCTGCTGGCGCGCAGCAGGCCGAGCACCAGTTTCATCGCCGTGGTCTTGCCGGCGCCGTTGTGCCCGAACAAGCCCAACACTTCCCCGGCGGCCAGGCTCAGGTTCAGGTCGTGCAGCACCGTGGTACGCCCATAGCGCTGGCTGACGCCTTCGATCTCGACGACATTCATCATGCAGGTTCCTTCTGGGTGGGGGCTTGCATCAGCGGGTGGCGGTCCATCACGCCCGGCGACTTGATCACCGGAAACGCGCGTTGCACCCAACGCAGCAACTCGATACCGGGGCTGTTCATCAACAGCCGCACCTGGGGGTACAGCCACAGCAGGCGGTCGACGTTGTCGTTGGGCTCGTACGCCACATCGCCGAGGCCATCGCCGTCGCGGTCCCAACCGAGGTAGTCGCTCCAGTAGTTGCCCCGGCCATCCGCCGACCATTCCTGCAAGCGGCTGGCGACGTATTTGACCTGGCGCTGGTTGTCGACGAAGGCGTTGCCGGCGATGCGGTTGTCTTCGGAGCCGGCGGTCAGGTGAATGCCCACCGCGCTGCGCGCGAAGCGGTTGTGTTCGATGCGGTTGAACAGCGAGTTGTAGATGAACAGCGCCTTGCCTTCGCCGCCGGCGATCATGGTGTCGCCGGTGGAGCCGTCGCGCACATCGGTGACGACGTTGTCCTGCAAGGTCGAATAGGTGATGTAGTTCATCAGGATGCCGTAGTTCTGGTCCTGTTCGGAGCGGTTGCCGATCACCGTCAGCTTGCGGCTTTGCATCAGGGCGTAGCCGGTGCGGGTGCGGCGGGTGGTGTTGCCCAGGACCTGGTTGTCGTTGGAGAACATGTAGTGGATGCCGTAGCGCAGGTCTTCGAGGGTGTTGCCTTGCAGCAGATTGCCGTTGGAGGTGTCGATGTAGATGCCGTCGCGGGTCTCGCGCACCTGGTTATCGACGACGCGCGCGCCGTGCACCGCGTACAGGTGGATGCCGTTGCCGCGGTCCTGGGAGCGGATCGAGGGATCGCCCTGGAGGCGGTTGCCGATCAGGCTCACGTCCTCGGTGCCATCGACCCAGATACCGAAGCCCGGACCTTGCAGACGGTTGCCGCGCAACTGCGCGCGCGCGGCGTTGGGCTGGATGAAGATGCCGGCATTCATGGCCGTGAGGTCGCGCCCCCAATCGAGGAACGTGCAGCCCTGGACGCTGACGTCCGGGGCGCTGATGAGCAGGCCATTGCCCTGCCCTTCGGCCTGGAAAACCGCACCGGGGTCGCAGGTCAGGTCAAGGGGTTGGTCGATGCGGAAGGTGCCGCGGTATTCGCCGGCGGGGAGGCGCCAGTGGTTGGCGCCGGCGGCTTGCAGGGGCAAGTCGGTGACGGGGCGCACGGCAGCGTTCACCCCGGACGAGAGCAGTACGAGCCCTATCAAGGTGATGAGTGATCGAGCCACAGTGATGTCCTTGTGAGCGAAATGAGGGTAGGCGCGAGCTGGCTCGCGCCTACAGGGGTCAGGCGTGCTCGACCTTCATCCGCCCGACCATCTCCATGTGCAGCGCATGGCAGAACCAGCTGCAGTAGTACCAATGCAGCCCCGGCTTGTCGGCGATGAACGTGATCGACGAAGTCTGCTGTGGGCTGATCTCCATGCTCACGCCGTGGTTGACCATGACAAAGCCGTGGGTCACGTCCTCGATCATGTCGATGTTGGTGATGGTCACGGTGACCTCATCGCCCTGCTTGACGGTGAACTCCCCCAGGCCATAGGCCGGGGCCATGGAGGTCATGTACACGCGCACCTTCTTGCCGTCGCGGATCACCTTGTTATCGGTTTCCAGCTTGATGCCGTCCTTGGCGGCGATGGCCACGGTCTCGGCGAAGAACGGGTCGTTACGCTCCCAGATTTTCTTGGTCGTGATCTGGTCGCGGCGCGCCATCACACAGTCGTGGGGTTCGGCGAAGGCCGGGCCGTCGTGGACCAGTTTCATCTCGTCGCCGGAGATGTCGATCAACTGGTCGTTCTCGGGGTGCAGCGGGCCGGTGGGCAGGAAGCGGTCCTTGGAGAACTTGCTCAGCACCATCAGCCATTGGCCGTCGGCGTCGCGGGTTTCGGTCAGCGACGCATGGTTATGGCCCGGCTGGTACTGCACATCGAGCTTCTGCTTGATGTAGTTGACCTTCTCGCCGCCATAGGCGCGGATGGCGGCGGCGATATCCCACTTGACCACCTGGCTGTCGATGAACAGCGTGGTGTAGGCGTTGCCGCGTCCGTCGTAGGTGGTGTGCAACGGCCCCAGGCCGAGTTCCGGTTCACCGACCACCACGCCGCGCGGGTCGGCGATCTTGCCGCTGAACAGGTCGTCGAGCTTGTCGATGGCGATGATGGTGCAGGTCGGCGACAGCTTGCCGTTGGCGATGAAGTACTTGCCATCCGGCGAGGTGTTACAGCCGTGGGGGTTCTTCGGCACCGGGATGTAGCGGGTGAATTCGCTGTCCTGACCGTCCTCGGACTTGCGCCCGTCCACCACCGGCACCTTGACCCCGTCCACACTGATGAACTTGCCGGCCTTGATCGCCGCTTCGATGCGCGGGATGTTGAACACCACCACCCAGTCGCGCTCGTTGCGCATCATGCCGGCCAGGTCAGTGGCCTTTTCCGAGTTGTAGCAGGTGGCCGCCGCGTACTTGCCGGTGTAGTCCATGTCGGCGTTGTCGAGGTTGCCGTCGACGATCACCTGGAAGGCCATCTCCATTTTCTCGGCGTCGATGGCGTTGAACATGGTGAAGCTGGTGCGATCCTTCAGGTCGAAGCTGTGGCCGTCATTGGGGTGCGGGATGATGAATTCGGCGTTGCAGAACACGTACTTGGTGTAGGGCACTTTTTGCAGGCGCAGGCCGTGGATGGCCTGGACGTTCGGGACGGTGAGGATCTTGTCGCACTTCATGATGTCCAGGCGGATGCGCGCCACCCGGCTGTTGGCCTTGTCATTGATGAACAGGTACTTGCCGTCGTAGTGGCCATCGGTGGTGGACAAGTGCGGGTGATGGCAGTCGCCGTTGGCGTACTTGGCGCCTTCGCCGAGGATGCGCTTGCTCTCGTTGGTCAGGCCCCAACCGGTGGCCGAGTCGATGTTGAACACCGGGATGCGCATCAGCTCGCGCATCGACGGGATGCCCAGCACCCGCACTTCGCCCTGATGGCCGCCGCTCCAGAAGCCGTAGTAATCGTCGAGTTGTCCGGGCTCGATATGGATTTTCGACTTGGCGTCCTTGGCCGCCGCCGCGAAGGACTCACGGGTAAACACTGCGCCGCCGAGGGCCGATGCACCGGCCAGCACGGCGCCGGTCACCGCACCGGTGCCGAGGAAACCGCGCCGGGTCAGGCCGCCGTGTGTGTCGTCTGTATCGCTCATGGGTTGCTCCTTCAAGTGTTGGGATTGATCTGCACTACGGGGATCTGTGCGGGCGCCGCTTTGTTGCGTTTCTTGCGCTTATTGATCAGCGGCGGGCACTTGTTTTCGTTGTGCCAGGTCATCTGGCAGTCGAGGCAGTAGTGGCATTCGTTGGCGTTGATATGGCCGTCCGGGTGGATCGCCTGGATCTCGCATTCCTTCGCGCACAACTGGCACGGGTTGCCGCATTCCTGGCGGCGCTTGAGCCAGTCGAACAGGCGGAACTTGCTGGGGATCGCCAGCGCGGCGCCGAGGGGGCACAGGTAGCGGCAGTAGACTTTGCGGGTGAACAGGTTGATCACCAGCAACGCCACGGCGTAGAGCACGAACCACCACTGGCGGTCGAACTTGAGGGTGATGGCGGTCTTGAACGGTTCCACTTCGGCGAAGCGTTCGGCGGTGGCCATGGACTCCAGGGACAGGCCGAACAGCACCAGCAGGATCAGGTACTTGATCGCCCACAGCCGCTCATGCACTGCGAAGGGCAATTCGAACTGGCGGATCTTCAGGCGCCGCGCCGCTTCGTTGAGCAGCTCCTGCAGCGCGCCGAACGGGCACAGCCAGCCGCAGAACACCCCGCGCCCCCACAGCAGGATGCTGGCGGCGGTGAACACCCAGAGCATGAAGATCAGCGGGTCGGTGAGGAACAGCTCCCAGCGGAAGTCCTGGACCAGCGCATGCACGAAGGTCAGCACGTTGACCACCGACAACTGCCCCAGCGCATACCAGCCGATGAACCCCACGGTGAATACCAGGTAGCCGCGGCGCAGCCAGTGCAGCAAGCGCGGGCGCCGGGCCAGGCTGTCCTGCAGGAACAGGATCGTGGTGAGCAGCAGCAGCGCGACGCCGAGCACCAGCACCTGGACCTGCTTCTGGTACCAGATGCTCAGCCACAGCGGACGGTTGGCCTCGTCAATTGCAGCCTGTTCCGCCGCCGTGGGCAGTGGCCGTTCCAGGTACTGTTCCGGCATCTGGTAGGGCAACTCGAAACTGCTGAAGGTGCCGCTGACCGGACCGGTCTGGCGCCGCACCAGCAGCTCCAGGGTCCAGGCCGAGCCGGGGTCGAAGCCGGCCTGCGCACGCACGATGAATATCGACATCTCGTCGAAGGCCGGCATGCCCTCGGCATAGGCATCGTCGATGCGCTGGTGGTCGAGGTCGCGAAAGCTGATCACGTTGCCGAACTGGCGCAACTGCACCCGATCGAAAATCCCGCCGCGCACATAGCCCGACCCCTTGAACGAAAACCGCCCACGGCCGAGCACGGCAATCGCCTGCTCACCGGGTTTGAGCGCCTGCATCAAGCGTTGGTAGTGGGCATCGCCCAACAGGTTGCGGCCGATAGTCGGCGGATTGATGTCGGCCACATAGAGGTCGATGAAGGTTTCATCGGGCGCCTCGCCAGCTTCGGCGGCGGTGTCCTTGAAGGCGGCGTCGACCTGGCCACGGGTCAGGAGCAGGCGACGAATCGCGCCGTTGCCGGTCAACTGCGCCCAGGTGGCGGGGGCGAACACATCGGTGCGGATCAACGCGACTTTCTGCGCGGTGGCTGCCGTGTCGTCGATCAACTTGAGCGACACCGCCACCTCGCGCGCCGCGCGCATCACCCCTTCATTGACCACCATGGCGGTGACGGTCGCGCCGGCAATCGCATCCACCGTCACCGCCTTGGGGTCGCTGGAATGCCCGACCACCACGCGCTGGCGCACATCGACGCCGGCGTAGTGCGCGGTGAATTCGTGGAGTTTGACCTCGGGAATGCCGATCAACAGGATCGGCTCGTGATGCTCCAGCACGTAGGCATCGCGGATCACACCGGCGGTGTCGAGGATGACCTGGGTATTGATCGGCTTGCCCGAATAGGCCGGGATCGCCAGCACGTCGAGGCTCTGGAACACATAGCCGATGGGCTTGCCGGCCGCGCTGAGCGTACGCACCTTGAACCGCCCCTCGGGGGCCGACACTGCATCGTGCTGGGGGAAGGTCTTGTCGATGCGCTGCTGTTCGAGGTCACCGTAAGGCTGGGCCTGGGCACTGGCGACGATCAGCATCAGCAGCACTGACGTGACCAGCCAGCGAAGTGTCAGGTGCGAGGAGCGAGCCATGGGATCCCTTCGGTGATGACGCGGAAGACGGGATCGATGGTAGTTGCGGGGATAGCCAGTGGCCCTTGATTGAAATCAAGTTGCTTATAGGGGGGTGATTGGGGGTTGAGGTTGGGTACATATCCGTTGCTTCGGTAACGGCCGCTATGGGTTCCGCCCTTACGGCGGGTCACTTTTGGAAAGAGCCCAAAAGTAACCAAAAGGCTCTTGCCCCAACACTCGGCACCTCGCCTAGGCTCGGTAAGCGCGCAACCACCGCCGGCGGTGACCTAAACCGCTACCCCCCGCCCGGCGCGTTCGAGGTTGCGCCACAACCAGGGCGGTAGTACGTCGGGGTCGAGGCTGTCGATCAGGTTTTTCAAGCCCAATCCCAACTCCGTGTCCCCTTCGATCACCAAGCGTCGCCGAAAGAACAACGTATCCGGGTCTTCCTGGCGGCTGGCCAGCAATAAAAACTCTCGCCAGTTGCCGCTGATGCTCACCTGCGCTTCGGCTTTTTCAGCGATGCGCAGGCCCTCGCGCGCCAGGGTCAGGTACCAGCACAACCCCAGGTCGGGAATGCGCAGGCACAACCAGCGCCCACGCAGCAGGTCGAACCCGCCGTCGCGCAGCGGTTGCGCCAGGCTGCGGTTGAGGGCCTGTTGCAAGGCCAGGCGCTGCACGCCAAAAGGCACGTGGCGGATCAAGGGGAGGAAGCGGTCGGCGCCCTTGAGCAGCCATTGTTTGCGACTCAGCACAGGCCCACCTCCTCGACCCGCAGCATGCCGGCCTGGCCATGCCAGTAGCCGTTGCAGCCGCCGACGAACAGCGGCGGCGCGGCGCCCTGGCGGACCTGGTCGAACGCCTGGACCACCTCCACCATGCCTTCGGCCCGCGGGCTCAGGCGCAGCAGGTCGGCGCCGCTGTTCACCAATCCCGGGTAGTCGGCCAGCAGGTTGGTGACATCGGCCGACATCGTCTGGATGCCGTTCAAGGTGAACAGCGCCTGCCCTTCCTGGCTGGTCAACGCCATGCCGTCGGGGTAGTTGAGGCAGCAGAACTGGCAATCGTCCTTGGGCCGGTTCTCGGCGCGGGCGGTGAAGCAGCGCGCCGAGTACGCCAGGGGCAGATGGCCGTAGGCGAAGATTTCCACCTCGGGCAGCGGCCGTCCGAGTTCGCGCACTTGCGCCAAAACATCGGCGATCAAGCCCTGGGAGCATTCCACCGGCGGCACCCAGCGCACCATGCCCGCGTCGAGCAATTGCACCAGGGCGTGGCCGTTGTAGAGGTTGAGCGCCGGGCCGCCGACGAAGGGCAATTTGCGCTCGATCAGCATCTGCACCGCACCCATGTCGTTGGCTTCCACCAACAGTTCGCCGTTGTCGCACAGGCGCCGCAGGCTCGACAGTTCGGAGGCGGCTTCGATCAGGGTCAGGCTCGACAACACGATCTGCGCCTGGCTGCACGCCTGCAATTCGCGGCCCAGCCCCAGCCAGTGATCCAGGGACAGCGCGCGGCGTTTGGCGCACACGGTTTCCCCCAGGTAAATCACGTCCAGGGGCAAACCGGACATGTCCGAATAGAAGCGCCCCAAGTGTTCCTTATCCCAATAAAACAGCACCGGTCCCAGGCTGAGTTTCATCTGTGTCTCCTCACTGCCACGCACGATGGTAGGCGCCGAGCGTGGTCTGGCTGCCTTCGGATAACCCGGCCAACACCTGGCGCCACTGGTCCTTGACCACAAAACCGGCCGGCGCGCTGCGGTGGGCGTCCAGCGCGGCGCGCCAGACTCGGGTGACTTGTTCTACATAAGCCGGGCTGCGTTGCCGGCCTTCGATCTTGACCGCCGCGACACCGATGGCGCTGAGTTCCGGCAGCAGGTCGAGGGTGTCGAGGCTGGTGGGTTCCTCCAGCGCATGAAAGCGCTTGCCGCCGACCAGGAAACGGCCTTTGCACAGGGTCGGGTAGCCGGCGGGCTCGTCCGGGGTGTAGCGGTCGATCAACACGTCGCTCAGGCGTGCGCTCAGCCCCGTGGCGTCCTCGCTCCAGCGCACCGCCTTGGCCGGCGAACACACGCCGCACAGGTTGGGCGACTCGCCAGTGATGTAGGACGACAAGTGACAACGCCCCTCGGCCATGATGCACAGGCTGCCGAAGCCGAAGACTTCGATCGGCACCGGGCTGCTGGCGGCCACTTGCTTGACCTGGGCCAGGGACAGCACGCGCGGCAACACCGCGCGCCGAATGCCGTAGCGCTCGGCATAGAACTTCAGCGCCGCCGCGTGGGTGGCCGAGCCCTGCACCGACAGGTGCAAAGCCATGTGTGGGTGCTGACGGGCGGCGTAGTCGAGCACGCCGGGGTCGGCGGCGATCAACGCGTCCACGCCGTGGTCCGCCGCGCGGTCGACCGCGCGTTGCCAGCGCGCCCAGATCTTCGGTTGCGGGTAGGTGTTGACCGCCACATACAGCTTGCGCTGGTGCTGGCGAATAAAGGCGACGGCACCGTCGAACTGTTTGTCGTCCATGTTCAGCCCGGCGAAATGCCGGGCGTTGGTGTCATCGCGAAAGCCGACATACACCGCATCGGCGCCTTGGCGCACCGCGGCTTTGAGCGCAGGCAGGTTGCCTGCGGGGCAGACCAGTTGCATGGGGGTTCCTCACTGAAATTCGGCAAAAGACAAAAAGGCCACCGGCGCGTCCCTGGCCACCAACTGCTCGCGTTCGACGATCACCAGGCCGTCGGCCCAGCACGCCGCGGTGAGCATGGCCGAGCTTTGCTGGGGATGCAGGACCGCGCGCAATTGCCCGTCCTCATCGGGCACCAGGCGCGCGCGCAGGTACTGACGGCGCAGGTTGGGCTTGGGCCATTCAAAACCGGCCGGCACCGGGATCGGCACCGGCAGCACCCGCTCCACACCCTGGGCGCGCAACAGGAACGGACGCACCACCACCAACGCCGTGATCAGTGCCGCCGACGGGTTGCCCGGCAACCCCAGCCACGGTTTGCCGGCCACGTTGCCAAACGCCAGGGGCTTGCCGGGCTGGATCGCCAGGCGCCAGAAGTCGACGCGGCCGAGTTCTTCGATGGCCTGTTTGAGATGGTCCTCCTCCCCCACCGACACACCGGCGGAGGTCAGCAGCACGTCGCATTCGGACGCCGCCAGGGCCAGCGCATCGCGGCTGGCGGCCAGTTCGTCGGCCATCACCCCATAGTCATAGACCTCCACGCCCCAGCCGCGCAGCAACGCGGCCAGGGCATGCCGGTTGCTGTTGTAGATCTGCCCCGGCACCAGCGCCTCGCCCGGTTCGCGCAGTTCGTTGCCGCTGCTGAGCAGGCACACCCGCAGCGGGCGATAGACTTTCAAGCGCGGGATGCCGGCCGAAGCAAGCAGGCCGATGTCCTGGGCGCGCAGGCGTTTGCCGACGGCGATCAGGGTCTGGCCGCGGCGCAATTCTTCACCCTGCTTGCGCACGTGTTCGCCGGCACGCACCGGCGGGCACCAGATGCGCTGGCCATAGCTGCGGCAGCGTTCCTGGGGCACCACCGTGTCCGCGCCGGGCGGCAACGGCGCGCCGGTGAAGATGCGCACCGCCTGCCCGGCCTGCACGTTCGCGGTGCTGTGCTGCCCGGCGGCGATGCGCCCGGCGAGCATCAGGTAGCCGCCCTCCGCCGGCACGTCCTCGGCGCGCAGGGCGTAGCCGTCCATGGCGCTGTTGTCGAAGCCGGGCAAGTCCAGCGGCGAGAACAGCTCTTCGGCGATGACCCGCCCCAGCGCCAGCTCCAGACCGATCACTTGGGTGGCGGGCGGCGGCGGTGCCTGGGCCAGCAGCGTGGCAATCGCCTCGTCCACCGGCATCAGGTGCCCGCTGTCACACACCGAGGTGCTCATGACCGCGCCTCGCAGGCCTGCAGGATTTGCTCGACCTGAGGCTTGAGGTGCGGCACGAAATTGCACGGGCCGGTGCGGCTGTCCAACTGCCCGACGAGGATCTGGTCCCAGGCGGTTCGACACGCGCCCGGCGAGCCCGGCACGCAGCACACCAGCACGCCGTTGCTGAGGCCGGCCAAGGCGCGGGACTGCAAGGTCGAGGTGCCGATTTCGGCCAGGGACACCTGGCGGAACAGTTCACCGAAACCGTCCACCTGCTTGTCCAGCAACGGCAGCACCGCCTGAGGCGTGTTGTCGCGCGCGGTGAAGCCAGTGCCGCCGGTCATCAGCACCACTTGCACGTCGGGGTCGGCGATCCACAGCGAAACCTGGGCGCGGATCTGGTAGATATCGTCGATCACCAGGCCACGGTCGACCAACACATGCCCGGCGCCCTGGAGGCGGTCCACCAGGGTCTGGCCGGAGGTGTCGGTGTCGAGGGTACGGGTGTCGCTGATGGTCAGGACGGCGATGTTCAGGGGCACGAAATTGCGTTGTTTCAAATGGGCCATGATCAAGGCTCCAGGTGTGAAGAAAGTGATCGTCAGCCTGCGCCGCAACGGGCGCAGGGCCTATTCCTCGAAGGAGGTACCCCGTTCAGGGGGCCAGGCGCGTGCGCTGCCAGGTCGCTTCATGCAAGCGATAGTCGAGGCGGTCGTGCAGGCGGTTGGGGCGGCCTTGCCAGAACTCGATGCGGCGCGGTTGCAGGCAGTAGCCGCCCCAGTGTTCGGGCCGTGGCGGTTGCCGGCCGGCGAAATGCTCGGTGACTTCGCGCAAGCGGGTGTCCAGTTCGCTGCGATGGCTCAGGGCCTGGCTCTGGGGCGAGGCCCAGGTACCCAACTGGCTGGCGGCCGGGCGGACGTCGAAATAGTCGTCCGACAGTTGCTCATCGACTTTCACCACCGGCCCTTCAACGCGCACCTGGCGCTCCAGGCCCGGCCAGAAAAACGTCATGGCGGCGTGGGGATTGTTCGCCAATTCCTGGCCCTTGGCGCTCAGGTAATGGCCAAAAAAGAACAGCCCCTGGGCGTTGAACCCCTTGAGCAGCAGCATGCGGCAATGGGCGTGCCCGTCACGGTCGACCGTGGCCAGAGCCATGCTGTTGGCCTCGGCGGGCGGCACTTCGGTCTTGCGCGCCTGGTTGAGCCACTGGTCGAACAACTCCATGGGATCGGCCGGCACACCCTCATCGCGTAAACCATAAAGGGTGTAGTTACGGCGCAATTGCGCAAGAGACAGGGGCATGGCGCGGTCCTCGAAAAAGTTCGCCACAGTGTGGGAACCCCGACGCTTTTAGCCCTTGACCACGATCAACATTCGTCCGCGGCATGACGACGCACGCGATTACTTGAGGCCCAACCGTCGCGCCAGCTTGTGCAGGTTGCTCGAATCCACCCCCAGCAGACGCGCGGCGCTCGCCCAGTTACCGGTGCAATGCGCCAGGGCCTGGCGGATCTTGTCGCGCTGACACGCATCGACCGCTGCGGCCAGCGGCTGGAACGGCGTGCCGGGCAACGCCGGCGGTTCAAGCACCGGGGTGGCATCGCCCAGGCCCAGCCATTGCGGTTCCAGGCTCATGCCGGGGTGGCTGGCGGCGCGGCACAGCAGCTTTAAAGCCGCGCGGCTGATCACATGTTCCAGCTCGCGCACATTGCCCGGCCAGGCATATCCCCGCAGCGCCCGGCGTGCCGCAGGAGACAGGCACAGCCCGCGCAACCCCAGGCGCGCCCGGTTGAGTTCAACGAAGTGCTCGGCCAACAACAGGATGTCGTCGCCGCGCTCGCGCAGCGCGGGAATCTGCACCGGGTACACGGACAGACGGTGATAGAGGTCGGCACGAAACAAGCCATCACGCACGCTGTCGGGCAGGTGACGGTTGGTGGCGGCGATGATCCGCACATCCACATGCAATGGCCGGTCGGCCCCCAGGCGCTGGATCTCGCCATTTTGCAGGGTGCGCAACAACTTGGCCTGAATGCTCAAGGGCAACTCCCCCACCTCGTCGAGGAACAGCGTGCCGCCATTGGCCGCATCAAAACGCCCTGCGCGGTCATGGCTGGCCCCCGAGAACGCGCCGCGCACATGGCCGAACAATTCGCTCTCGGCCAGCGCCTCCGGCAGCGCCGCGCAGTTGACGTGCACCAGCGGCCGGTGACAGCGCTGCGACTGACGATGCAGGCGGCGGGCGAACAATTCCTTGCCCACGCCGGTTTCGCCCTGCAACAGCACCGGCAGTTCGGTGTGTGCCACTACCGCCAACTCGTCGAGCAACTGCCGTAGCACCTGGCTTTGCCCAAGGATGTCGTCGGACGACACGGTCCCTTCGACCCCGATGGGGTTCGCATTACCCTGGTACAGGCGGGTCATGATCACCTCGACTCACAATAAATTCATAAATATCAACAAGTTATAAATTGGCACGGCAACTGCAATAACCAAGCTATACCGTTACCCCAACGAGGAAACCCGATGAGCCTGAGCCTCTGGAACACCCAACCCCAGGATCAACTGATCGACCACCTGCTGGCGCGTTACCACGCCCGGCACCGTGAGCAACTGCCGGAGCTGATTCGCCTGGCCAGCCGTGTCGAACAGGTCCATGGTCACCACCTGCACTGCCCCAACGGCCTGGCCGATCTGCTGCGCGACATCCAGCAGGAACTGGAGAACCACATGCTCAAGGAAGAACAGGTGCTGTTCCCAATGCTGCAAATGGGCATGGGGCCACAGGCGGCGATGCCGATCCAGGTGATGCGTCACGAGCATGACCAGCACGCAGAAGCGCTGGAGCAACTGTTGGGCCTGACCGACCGCATCACCCCACCGTCAGGCGCGTGCGGTACCTGGCGCAACTTGTATGAGCAACTCACGGCCTTTCATGACGACCTGCGCGAGCACATCCACCTGGAAAACGACGTGTTGTTTGCCCGCGCGGTCAACCCGGTGGCCTGATCAGCGCAGCATCCACTTGGCCAGGATCACGATCAACACCATATGCCCCAGGATGCTGCGACGAATCCACGTCGCACGCCTGGGACTCAGGCGCTGATGCCGCAGCAGGTAGGCCAGCCACAGGTAGTGGCCGATGATGCTCAGCGCCAAGACGATCTTGAGGCTCAGCAGCGCGGCAAAACGGCTGCCCCACGGCACGCTCAACACTCCGCGGTAGTGCCAGGCCAGGCCGATGCCGGCGCCGTACAGCAGCACCACGACGCCATGCAGCACCTGGCGCGAGCGCCGGGCGATGGCGTGGTCGCAGGTGAATTGCGCCGACCAGGCCAACTCCTCACGGGCGCTGTGCCAGATCACCACTTCGAAAAACAGCGTGCCGATAAAAGCAATCGCCGCCAGCAGATGCACGATCAACAGCCACGAATAGAGCATGACGTTCTCCTAACCTGGATGCCCATCGACCCGGGCCTGCCACAGCATCGGGCCATAACGCCACAGGTACAGGCCAAGCCCGAGCGTCCAGCACAACCCGGCCAGCCACAGCGCGGCCAATGGCAACCACAGCACCAGCGCGACGCGGCTCACACACGCCAGGTTGAGCAGGACAAACGCCAGGGTCATCCCGGCCGGCGGCTGCAACGGACGACCGGTATGACCCAGGCTGACGCGGGCGATCATCGCCAGGATCAAGCCGCCCATGGCGCCAATGGTCAACGCATGCACGGCCAGGCTCGGGTTGAGCGGCGCACCGAAATGCCACAGCGCCATGCCCAGGCACGCCACGGCCAGCCACGCATACGCCAGGTGCAACGACCACAGCAGCGGCACGCGCCACAGGCCACGGTCATGCCAGCGCACCAGGCGCAGCAAGTGCCCAAGCCCGAGGCCGGCAAACAACAGGCCGGTCCACAGGTTGGGCGAGAGCGCCGGCCCCGCCGCATAGAGCAGCGCGACCAGCATCGAGGCGCCCAGCAACAGGCGGTCCAGCCACGGCCAGGGCTTGACCGCCTCGACCCGGCCCAGACCGCGCTGGGTGAAGAACGGAATCACCCGGCCGCCGATCAATCCCATCATCGCCGCCACCAGCCACAGGCCGGTCAGCACCGCCTGGCGTTGCAAGCCCGGGTCGTTGCGCAGCAAGCCATACAGCGACAGCACATCGGCCACCGCCAGCAACGTCAGCACCAGCACAATCGGGTAGTTGCGCTTCTGCCGCACCTGCCACAAGGTCCAGCCCATCACACCGGCCACGGCCAGGGGAAAGGCCAGTTCCAGCACCGCCAGCAGCGGCCAATGCAGGTTGAACAACCAGCCCAGGCGCGCCGCCAGCCACAGCCCGGCGAGCAGCGCCAGGGCGTTGCCGCTGATGCCCGGGCGGCCGGTCCAGGTCTGCACCGCCGTGAGCAGGAACCCGGCGATGATCGCCAGGCCAAAGCCGAACAGCAGTTCATGGCGGTGCCAGGCCAGCCAGCCGCCGGCGGGTTGCCAGGCGCCGACGTGGCCGCCAAGGGCCAGCAGCCACAGGGGGATCGCCAGTGCCGCCAACAGGCAGGCACCGAGGAAGAATGGCCGGAAAGCCAGGCGAAACAACGGATGAATCGACATAGCCTTGCGTCGATCGAGCACTTGCATAACACGGCCTCCCTTCAGGACTGCGACGATCTTGCGCTGATGCGTGTGAATTGCCCTTGTCTTAAATCAAGTCGCCATCCAAGCCAAAGGATTACCCTCGCGCCTGTATCCACACCGTACCCCGGAGCCATGATGAAAAACGCCTGTGTCCCCCTCGCCTGGTTTGTGATCCTCGGTTCCATGCTGGCGGCTGCCAGCGGCCTGTCTTTGGTGTTGGTGTGAACGCGCCGCTGATACTCCGGGAGCCAGGCATGGTGTTGCATCGCGTGCACCATCAAATCCTGCGCAGCCACCACTTGTTCGAGCCGCTGAACGAGCAGGAGCTCGACGAGTTGATGGGCAGCAGTCAGTTACTCAGCATCGACAAGGGCGAGCCGCTGTTCCGCCAGGGCGAACCTGCCGAAGCGTTTTACTTCGTGATCGCCGGAGCGGTGAAGATCTACCGCCTGACGCCCGATGGCCAGGAGAAGGTCTTCGAGGTGATCGGCGAACGGCAGACCTTCGCCGAAGCCATGATGCTGATGGACACCCCCAACTATGTGGCCTGCGCCGAAGCGGTATGCCCCACTCAGCTATACCGGTTGTCCAACGCTACCTACATGCGCCTGCTGCACGGCAATAGCCGCCTGACCTTTGCCCTGCTCGGCAAGTTGTGCGTGCGCCTGCACCAGCGGGTCAACGAGATCGAAACCCTGTCGCTGAAAAACGCCACTCACCGCGTGGTGCGTTACCTGCTGACGCAACTGATGCACTTGTCCGACGCCAACAGCCGTTTCGAGCTGCCCATGGCCAAGCAATTGATCGCCGGGCATTTGTCGATCCAGCCGGAGACGTTCTCGCGGATTATCCGACGCCTGATCGACGAAAAAATCATCACCCAGGACGGTCGCCAGATTGTCATTCTCGATCGCCTGCGCCTGGAGCAGTTCGAGTGAAGACCTGCCTGTATTGCCAACAGCGCCATGCTGATGCGCGCGAGGCGTGCACCGGCTGCGGCATGGCCCTGCCCGCCTCGAACGCCGAGGTGCAAGCGCGGCGCTTGCAGCGTTTTCAGTGGTTCTGCCTGAGCCTGACGCTGTTTTGCATCGCCCTGTTCTTCTGGTTGCCGCGCGACTTCTATTGACGTTCGGTCAGTTGCCGATACAACTGCGGCAGGCGCAACGGCAAGTGTTCCGGCTGGCGGATCAGGGTGTAGCCATGGGCACCGAACATGTGCGGCAAGTAGTCCTGCGCCTGTTTGTCGATGGTGATGCAGAACGGGATCAGGCCCTGGCGCCGCGCCTCCACCACCGCCTGGCGGGTGTCCTCGACGCCGTAGCGGCCTTCATACAAATCCAGGTCATTGGGCTTGCCATCGGTCAGTAGCAACAACAACTTGCGCCGCTGTTTGCACGCGCCCAGCAGGCGCGTGGCCTGGCGAATCGCGGCGCCCATGCGCGTGTAGTAACCCGGTTTGAGCGCCTGGATGCAGCCACGGGTACGGTCGTCGTAGGGTTGCTCGAAGGTCTTGAGCTGTTGCAGACGCACGTCATGCCGGCGCAAGGACGAGAAGCCGTACAACGCAAACCCATCCCCCAGCCCGGCCAGGCTTTCACCGAACAGCAACAGGCTGTCGCGGATCACGTCGATGACCTTTTGGTTGTCGTTCAAATGCGCGTCGGTGGACATCGACACGTCCGCCAGCAGCAGGCAGGCCAGGTCGCGATGAGTGTGCCGTTGCTCCTGGTACAAGCCGCGTTCGGTGCAGGCGCCCACCTGGCGCTGGACCTGGAAATCCACCCAGGCTTGCAGGTCGAGTTCCGCGCCCTGGGGTTGCTGGCGCTGCCATTGGCGGTCGGTGCGCAACTGCTGGAACTGCCGACGCAGACGTTGGGCCGGGCCGCGCAATCGCTCCGGCAAGGGTTGCGGCGCATCGGCGCGCGGCAGCATCAGTTGCAGGTTGACGAAGCCTTCCTGCAGGCATTGCTGGCGGTAATCCCATTCGGGCAGCTTGATACCGGCGCCGAGGGGGATGTCATCGACATCGGCGGGCGGCAGGTCCAGGTGCAGCTTCAGGCCGCCGCTCTTGCGCACGCGCTGGCGCGACAGGCTTAACTGCTCCAGGTCTTCGGCGACGCGGGCGGCGTCCGGGTCTTCGCTGTCGTCGGTCCAGCGATCGAGGTCGACATGTTCGGTCCAACTGAACAGGTTTTCCAGGCGTACCACCAGCAGGCCGCCGTCGCGGGTCGGGTCATCCACGCGGCTGGCGCGTTTGGGCGCGCCGTGTTGCTCGCCAGGGCGTGTAGCCAGGTCGTCGCCCTCCTCGTCTTCAGGGTCCAGGGCGTGCGGCGCGTCGAGGTGCTGCGCCGGGTACAACCACAATGGCAGCGGCCAGGCGGCCCTTTCGCTGCGGGGCAAGTGGCGTACGCTGCCGGGTTCGCGCAGGGCCTTGCACAAGGCTTTTTCCAGGGCGGCTTCGCCGGGTTTGAGGCTGGCCGGATCAGGACGCAAGGCCAGGTGGGCGTCCACCAGGCGCCGGTAGCTGGGCAGCAGCGCCGGGTAGCGTTGCAGCAACAGCCAGGTCCAGCGCTGGTTGTCGCGGGCCCAGTGGGTCATGGGGCCGGCGTGGGCCGCCAGCAAGGCCAGCCACCGATACAGCTCCAGGTTCAGCGCGGCCGTGGAGTACACCGCCAGGCTCGACGGCAGGCGCAGACGGTTGCCATCGCAGGAGGCCAGCGGCGCGTGCTTGCAGGTGCCGGCGATGCGCATCAACAGGTTGCGGCGCAGCAGCAGGTCGCGTTCGCTGGCCGCTTCCAGGGAAATCCCGCTGGCACCGCCCAGGGCACGAAACAACAGAGCCAGGCTGCGCTGGCGGTCGACAAGCTCGACCCGCGCAGCCGGGAAATCGACGCTCGCACGCCGGGTGATAAAGCGGTGCCAGGCACTGCCGACCCACTCTTCCAGTTCCAGGGTAAAGGCCATGGACGTACTCCAGACAGGGGGTATTTGATCGGTACAGCACACGCCCGATGTGGCAGCAAGCACGCTCCCACATCTGACGGGCGGCCTCTTTAGTGAACGATCGGCACCCCGGCCCCGACCCGGCCGCGCCGTTGCCGGAAGCTGTACAGGTAGCAGAGCAGCCCGCACAGGAACACCACGCCACTGACCAGGCGCGCCCAGAACAGCCCCTGCAAATGCTCCACCGTGGCCATGAACGGCAGCGCTACACCATCCACCTGCCAGCGTTGCAGCCAGACCTGCACGGCACCCGCAGCGGTGAGGAACAGCGTGATCATCACCATGGACAACACCATCATCCAGAAGCCCCAGATCTCCAGGGTCTGCGAACGTGCATCCGGCGCTTCACCGAGGCCGCGCAAGCGGGGCATGGCGTAGCTGATCAAGGTCATCACGATCATCGCGTAGGCGCCGAAGAACGCCAGGTGGCCGTGGGCTGCGGTGAGTTGGGTACCGTGGGTGTAGAAGTTGACCGGTGCCAGGGTGTGCAGGAACCCCCAGACCCCGGCGCCGAAGAACGCCGTGACCGTGGTGCCCTTGGCCCACAACGTGGCCGCCCGGTTGGGGTGCTGGCGGCGGCGTTGTTTGACCATGGTAAAGGCAAATATCACCATCGCCAGGAACGGCAGCGGTTCCAGGGCCGAGAAGATCGAACCGACCCACAGCCACACTTGCGGCGCACCGATCCAGAAGAAGTGGTGGCCGGTGCCGATAATCCCGGTGATCAATGCCATGGCGATGATCACGTACAGCCATTTCTCCACCACTTCGCGGTCGACGCCGGTGACTTTGATCAGCACGAAGGCCAGCATCGAACCCATGATCAGTTCCCACACGCCTTCCACCCAAAGATGCACCACCCACCACCAGTAGAACTTGTCGCGCGCGAGGTTGCCGGGGTTGTAGAAGGAGAACAGGAAGAACACCGCGAGCCCAATCAGCCCGGTCATCATCACCATGCTGACCGTGGTCTTGCGCCCTTTGAGCAGGGTCATGCCGATGTTGTAGAGAAAGCCCAGGCACACCACGACGATGCCCATTTTGGTGATGGTCGGTTGCTCCAGGAACTCGCGGCCCATGGTCGGCAGCAATTCGTTATGGGTCAGTTTGGCCAGCGCCGCATACGGCACCAGCAGGTAGCCGAGGATGGTCAACACCCCGGCGGCGGCGAACACCCAGAACAGCACGATGGCCAGTTTGGGGCTGTGCAGCTCGCGATCGGCCTCCTCGGGCACCAGGTAGTAGGCGGCGCCCATAAAGCCGAACAGCAGCCAGACGATCAGCAGGTTGGTATGGACCATCCGCGCCACGTTGAAGGGGATCAACGGGAACAGAAAGTCGCCGATCACGTATTGCACGCCCATGATCAACCCGAACAGCACCTGGCCGAGAAACAGGATCAGGGCGAACACAAAGTAGGGTTTGGCCACGGCCTGGGATTGGAATTTCAAATAGGGGTTGGCACTGCGCATGACTCAGCCCTCCTTGTTCGGTGGCCAGTTATTGGTATCGATCTTCGAGCTCCATTTGAGAAACTCGGCCATATCGTCCACCTCCTGGTCGCTGAGGTTGAATTGCGGCATGGCCCGTCGTCCGGGCACGCCCAACGGTTGCATCTTCATCCAGGCGTGCAGGAACGGCTTGAACCCTTCTTCACCGCCCCGGCGTTTGAACACATTGCCCAGCTCCGGCGCAAAATAAGCCCCCTCGCCCAGCAACGTGTGGCAGCCCACACAGTTGTTGCGCTCCCAGACACCCTTGCCGCGCACGACAGATTCAGTGAGTTGGTCAGCGTTGCTGCGGACGGGAAAGGTTTGTTCGGTGTGATAGGTCAGGGCCAGGAAAATCAGGAAGAAGAACACGCTTCCTCCGAAGTAGATATTCCTGGCCATGCCCTTGGTGAAGGTCTCTGACATGGTCGCTTCCTCGTGGCTTGACCAGGTGATGATAGGGAGGTGGGGGGTGAAAACCGCTTGATGGCGATCAAGAAATGTTGATGGTTTTGGTCGGGTATTACATCCGCCTACAGGACGGCGATCACGCCCATGATGACGACCGCCCAGCCGAGCATCGCGGCACGCCATAGCCTTGGCGCATGCCGCAGTTCCATGAACCCATCGGCAATCACCCAGCCCTTGGCCACCGCCAGCAACAGCACCACCGGCCAAAGACCGGACGCGCCGGTCAGCACGGTGCCGATGCTCAGCGCCACCAGCAGCGCCCAACACAGCAGCAGCGTTCGGGAAACCGTCATACCCACCTCAGCCAATCACATAGACCAACGGAAACAGCACCACCCACACCAGGTCGATCATGTGCCAATACAGCACGCCGGATTCCAGCCCGCTCAAGTGCGGCACCCGGTAAGCGCGTTGCCAACAGCGCCACGCCACCCATCCCAGGATCACCATGCCCAGCAGCACGTGCAAAAAGTGAAACCCGGTCAGAATCCAGTACAGGGTGAAGAAGGTGCTGTGTTCCAGCCCCAGCCCGGCTCCCGCCAGGTGGGCGTACTCAGCGAGTTTGATCGCCACATACACCAGTGCCACCAGCAACGCCCCACACAACAACGCCGCGCCCCGGCGCGAGAACCCCAGGCGCACCTGGTGCACGGCCAACGCCGCCAGCCAGCCGGCGGTCAACAGGCTCAGGGTCATCGCCAACCCGGTCGAGGTATCCAGTTGCGCGCGCCCCACAGCGAACACCTCAGGCTTGAGCACCTGAGCCACGGCAAATGCGAGGATCAGGAGGGCGAACACGGACAGTTCGGCAAGGATGAAAAACCACATCGCCAAGTCGCCCGGCAGGCGCCGGGCTTCAGGCAAAGTGCACATCCACGATGTCCATCAAGGCGGACACGGTGTGCGGATCGTCGCTCAGCGGTTCGGCCAGGCACGCCAGGCAGGCTTGGCGCGGGCTCATGCCGGCGCCGATCAGGCGTGCGGTAAAGATCAACAGGCGCGTGGAAGCGACTTCCTCCAGATCGTGCTGATCGAGCCGGCGCAGCGCGTGGCCCAGGCGCACGATCTGCGCGGCCAAGGCACTGTCGACCCCGGCTTCGCGGGCCACGATGCGCTCCTCGTCGGCCACCGGCGGGTAGCCGAAACGCATCGCCACGAAGCGCTGGCGGGTGCTGGGTTTCATGCCCTTGAGCAGGTTCTGGTAGCCGGGGTTGTACGACACCACCAGCATGAACGACGGCGGCGCCTTGAGCACTTCGCCGGTGCGTTCCAGGAACAGCTCGCGGCGTTCATCGGCAATCGGGTGCAGCACCACGGCGGTATCCTGGCGCGCCTCGACCACTTCGTCGAGGTAGCAGATTCCGCCTTCGCGCACCGCGCGGGTCAGCGGGCCGTCCTGCCACCAGGTGCCGTCGGCGCCGATCAGGTGACGGCCGAGCAGGTCCGCGGCGCTCAAATCGTCGTGGCAGGCCACGGTGTACAGCGGCAGGTTCAAACGGTGCGCCATGTGCTGCACGAAGCGTGTCTTGCCACAGCCGGTCGGCCCCTTGATCAGCACCGGCATGCGGTGGCGCCAGGCGTGCTCGAACAGCGGCTGTTCGTTATCCAGCGGTTGGTAGAAGGGCTCGCTCATCATGCGTCCTCACAACGGGTTCGGCGCCCACGCTAAGGCGCCCTGCGACAACCTGGCAAGCGGGCTTGGCGCGGAACTTGATCGCCGTCAAGCGAACATCGCGGCTCGACAACATAGTCTTGCCGGGCACTGAGAACCTGCGCTCTACCCTGCCTTCGCCGGGCACCGCAAAGGTCTTGCCTGAGGAGAAATGGAATGCCGACTCGCAACAGAACACCCTGGAGCCTGAGCCTCGCCGGCTTGAGCTGCGCCCTGGCCCTCACACTGCCGCTCAACGCCCATGGCGACGCCCCGACCGGCGTGGTGAAAACCACCGGCGCGGCGGATATCAGCCAGGCCGATTTCGACACCTCCAAACAGATTTACTTCGAACGCTGCGCCGGTTGCCACGGTGTGCTGCGCAAGGGCGCCACCGGTAAACCGCTGACCCCGGACATCACCCAGGCCCGTGGCCAGGCGTATCTGGAGGCGCTGATCACTTACGGCTCCCCCGCCGGCATGCCGAACTGGGGCACGTCCAACGCGCTGACCAAGGCACAGATCACCGCCATGGCCAGCTTCATCCAGCACACCGCGCCCACCCCGCCGGAATGGGGCATGGCCGAAACCCTCAAGACCTGGAAAGTGCTGGTCAAACCCGAAGACCGGCCGAAAAAACAGCTCAATACGCTCAACCTGCAAAACCTGTTCTCGGTCACCCTGCGCGACGATGGCAAGATCGCCCTGGTGGACGGCGATACCAAGCAGATCATCAAGCTGATCGACACCGGTTATGCCGTGCACATCTCGCGCATCTCCGCCTCCGGCCGCTACCTGCTGGTGATCGGCCGCGATGCGAAGATCGACATGATCGACCTGTGGCCGATGGAGCCGACCAAAGTCGCCGAGATCAAGGTGGGCATCGAAGCCCGCTCGGTGGAGACCTCGAAGTTCAAGGGCTATGAGGACAAGTACACGATCGCCGGTTCCTACTGGCCGCCGCAGTTCACCATCATGGACGGCGAAACCCTGGAGCCCAAGCAGATCGTCTCCACTCGCGGCATGACCGTGGACAAGCAGGAGTACCACCCCGAGCCGCGTGTCGCGGCGATCATCGCCTCCCACGAATGGCCGGAGTTCATCGTCAACATCAAGGAAACCGGCAAGGTCATGCTGGTCAACTACCAGGACATCAAGAACCTCACCATCACCACCATCGACGCCGCGCCGTTCCTGCATGACGGCGGCTGGGACAGTACCCACCGCTACTTCATGACCGCGGCGAACAACTCCAACAAAGTGGCGGTGATCGACTCCAGGGAACGCAAGCTCGCCGCGCTGGTGGAGGTCGGCAAGACCCCGCACCCCGGCCGTGGCGCCAACTTCATCCACCCCCAATACGGTCCGGTGTGGGCCACCAGCCACTTGGGCGACGGCGGCATTTCCGTGATCGGCACCGACCCGATCAAGCATGCGCAATACGCCTGGAAACAGGTGGAGTCGCTCAAGGGCCAGGGCGGCGGTTCGCTGTTTATCAAGACCCATCCCAACTCCCGCCACCTGTATGTCGATACCACCCTCAACCCCGACGCCAAGCTCAGTCAGTCGGTGGCGGTGTTCGATATCGACCGGCTCGACAAGGGCTACACCGTGCTGCCGATTGCCGAGTATTCCGGCATCAAGCAAGGCGCATTGCGCGTGGTGCAACCGGAATACAACAAGGCCGGCGACGAGGTGTGGTTCTCGGTCTGGAACGGCCAGACCGAGGAATCGGCACTGGTGGTGATCGATGACAAGACCCTCAAGCTCAAGCAGGTGATCAAGGACAAGCGCCTGATCACACCGACCGGAAAATTCAACGTCTACAACACCCAGCACGACATTTATTGAGCCCCATCAATACGAGGTTTTCCTATGAAAAATATGCTTCTCGCACTGCTCGCCTGTAGCGCCGCACTCAGCCTGCAACCGGCCCTGGCCCAAGACGGGGCGGCACTGTTCAACAGCAAGCCCTGCGTGGGCTGCCACATGATCGACAGCAAACTGGTGGGCCCGGCCCTGAAGGAGGTCGCCGCGAAAAATGCCGGCGTGAAGGACGCCGCCACCACCTTGGCCAGCCATATCAAAAACGGCACCCAGGGCAACTGGGGGCCGACGCCGATGCCACCGAACCAGGTGACAGAAGAGGAAGCCAACGTCTTGGCCAACTGGGTCCTGACCTTGAAATAAGCACAAGGAGCGTGCCATGCAAGCATCGACGATCGGTACGGCCATGGCGCTGCTCCTGCTGATTCCCTCGTGCGCAGCGGCCACCCCGGACGCTGCCCGCCTCGAACACCTGTTGACCCAGGACTGTGGCGCCTGCCACGGCCTGCACCTCACGGGCGGCCTCGGCCCGCCCCTCACCCCCCAGGCACTCGCCGACCACAGCCGTGACAGCCTGATCGCCACCGTGACCTACGGGCGCCCCACCCGCGCCATGCCCGGTTGGGCCCCGCTGCTCAGTGCCGGCGAGATCGCCTGGCTGGTCGACCGCCTGTTGCAAGGAAGCCCCGCACCATGATGCGTCCCACCCTGTTATCCCTGTGCCTGTTGCTCGGCGCCTGCACGCAACCGGCGTTGCGCGGCAGTGGCGACCTGGGCCTGGTGATCGAACGCACCCGTGGCAGCGTGCAGATCGTCGAAAGCAGCGGCATGACGGCGCTTGCGCGTATCGACGGGCTGGGCGACCTGTCCCACGCGTCGGCGGTGTTTTCCCGCGACCAGCGCTACGCCTATGTGTCCGCCCGCGATGGCGGCTTGACCAAGGTCGACCTGCTGCGCCAACGCATCGAGCGGCGCATCGTCCAGGGCGGCAACAGCATCGGCGGCGCGATCAGCCAGGACGGGCGCCTGATTGCCGTGTCCAACTACGTGCCTGGCGGGGTCAAGGTGTTCGATGCCGACACCTTGCAGCAAGTCGCCGACATTCCCGCCACCGCCCTGCCCGACGGCAAGCGTGCGCGGGTGGTGGGCCTGGTGGATGCGCCTGGGCAGCGCTTCGTGTTCAGCCTGTTCGACAGTGGCGAAATCTGGAGCGCCGACTTCAGCCACGGCACTACGCCGCGCATCAGCCGCTTCAAGGACGTCGGCGACCAACCCTACGACGCCCTGATCACCGCCGATGGCCGCTACTACATGGCCGGGCTGTTCGGTGAAGACGGCATGGCCCAACTCGACCTGTGGCACCCGGAGCGCGGCGTCACCCGCGTGCTCAAGGACTACGGGCGCGGCCAGGCGCGGTTGCCGGTGTACAAGATGCCCCACCTGGAAGGCTGGGCCGTGGCCGACAACCAGGCGTTCGTGCCGGCCGTGGGGCGCCATGAGGTGCTGGTGATGGATGCGCGCAACTGGCAACAGACGGCGGCGATCGCGGTCGCCGGCCAACCGATTTTCGTCACCGCGCGCCCCGACGGGCGCCAGCTGTGGGTCAACTTCGCTTACCCCGATAACGACCGCGTGCAGGTGCTCGACAGCGAATCGCACCAAGTGGTCGCCGACCTGCGTCCCGGCCCCGGCGTGCTGCACATGGAATTCACCGGACGTGGCGAGCAACTGTGGCTGTCGGTACGCGACGGCGAACAGGTGCAAGTGTGGGACCCGTACCGTCTGACCCTGCTGAAAACCCTGCCGGCCCAGAGTCCCAGCGGCATTTTTTTCAGCCTCCGCGCGCAAAAGATGGGGTATTGAAATGGACCTTGACCGACTCAGCCTGCAATTGATCGAACGCTTCCAGCACGGCATGCCGCTGTGCGCCGAGCCCTACCACGCCATGGCCCAGGTGCTGGGTTGCAGCGAAACCCAGGTGATGGCCTGCCTGCAACGCCTGGAACTGGCCGGAGCGCTCTCCCGGATCGGCCCGGTGTTCGAACATACCCGCGCCGGCGCCAGCACCCTGGCCGCCCTCGCGGTGCCGGTCGAACGCCTGGAACAGGTGGCCGCACGGGTCAGCCAGTACCCGGAGGTCAATCACAACTATGCCCGCGAGCATCACTACAACCTGTGGTTCGTGCTGACCGGCCCCCATCGCCAGCACCTGCAACAGATCCTCGACGAGTTGGAGAAAGACACCGGCCTCACCCCGCTGGATTTGCCGATGCTCACGGCGTATCGCGTCGACCTGGGTTTTTCCCTGGGGGACCAGCCGTGATCACGCCGCTGACCCACGAACAGATGCTCGACCTGCGCCAGTGCCTGGAGCGCGGCCTGCCGATCGTTTCACGCCCCTATGACGCGCTCGCCGAGGAGATCGGCGCCCACCACGATCAGGTGCTGCAACAGATGCGGCAATGGAGCGACCAGGGCCTGTTTCGCCGCGTCGGCCTGGTGCTCAACCATCGCGCCCTGGGCTACGTGGCCAACGCCATGCTGGTGCTGGATGTGCCCGATGCGCTGGTCGATGAAGTCGGTCAGCGCCTGGGCCGCGCACCGGGGGTGAACCTGTGTTACCAGCGCCCACGGCGCCTGCCGCAGTGGCGCTACAACCTGTTCTGCATGGTTCACGGCCGCGAGCGTCGCAGGGTCGAGGCGCAGATTCACGCGCTGCTCGAACAGCACCTGCTCAGCGACCTGCCCCATCAACTGCTGTTCAGTGCGCGCGCTTTCAAGCAATGCGGCGGGCGCTTTACCCCACCTTCGTCACAGGTGTGGGCACATGGATGATCTCGACCGGCAACTGATCAACCGCCTGCAACTCGGCCTGCCGCTGGTGCGCCAACCCTGGCAGCAAGTGGCGCGGGAAGTGGGCAGCGAGCCGGGCGAAGTCCTCGATCGGGTGCATGCCTTGCTCGAAGACGGCGTGCTCACACGCTTCGGGCCGATGTTCGATATCGAGCGCCTCGGCGGTGCCTTCACCCTCGCGGCACTGGCGGTGCCCGAGACACGCTTCGAGGCGGTCGCCGCACAGCTCAACGCGCTGCCCCAGGTGGCCCACAACTACCGCCGCGAACACCGTTGGAACATGTGGTTCGTGCTGGCCTGCGCCACCGCGCAGGAGCTGACCGCTACCCTGTCGCGCATCGAGGCCCTGACCGGCCTGGCGGTGCTCAATCTGCCGAAGGAGCAAACCTATCATGTCGGCCTGTATTTCCCCGTCTGACCCGCGCCTGGCCCTGCGCCTGGTGAGCCTCACCCAGGACGGCCTGCCGCTGCTGGAAGACCCCTGGGCCTGGCTCGCCGAACAGTTGGGCATCAGCGTCGCGGCGACCCTGGACCTGCTCGAACGCCTGCAGGCCGACGGTGTGATCCGGCGCATCGCCGCGGTGCCCAACCATTACCGCCTGGGCTATCGCCATAACGGCATGACCGTGTGGGATGTGCTCGACACGCAGATGCCGCGCCTCGGCGAATTGCTCGCGGCCCAGCCGTTCGTCAGCCACTGCTACCGGCGCCCGCGCCGTCCCGACTGGCCCTACAACCTGTTCGCCATGGTGCATGGGCGCAGCCGGGGTGAAATCGACCGCTACCGCGAACAGCTGCGGATTCTGCTCGGCGATGCCTGCCGTGCCGACGAGATGCTGGTGAGCAGTCGCATCCTGAAAAAAACCGGCCTGCGCCTGACGCCGGCACCTTTAAAGGACTAGCCCATGCTGCGAATCAGTCATTACCTGCGCACCCTCGCCGGCCAATGCCCACCACCGCGCACCTCGCCGCCCGGCAATGATCGCGCGCCCGTGGTGATCTGGAACCTGTTGCGCCGCTGCAACCTCACTTGCAAACACTGCTACGCCACCAGCGCCGACAGCGTGTTTCGCGATGAGCTGGACACGACCGCCGCCTTGAAGGTGATCGATGATTTGCGCGCGGCCGGGGTGCGCGTGTTGATTCTGTCCGGGGGCGAGCCGCTGCTGCGCGAAGACCTGTTCCAACTCGCCGCCTACGCGCGCGCACAAGGTTTTTTCGTCGCGCTGTCGACCAACGGCACGTTGATCGATGAACACACGGTCGGGCAGATCGCCGACGCGCACTTCGACTATGTGGGCATCAGCATCGACGGCCTGGAGGCGACCCACGACGCGTTTCGTCAGTCGCACGGCAGTTTCCGCCGCTCGATGCATGCCATCCGCCTGTGCCGCCAGGCCGGGATTCGCGTGGGCCTGCGCACCACGCTGACCCAGGAGAACCATGCGCAGTTGCCACAGTTGCTGGAGCTGATGCGTACGTACGATGTGCAGAAGTTCTACCTGTCGCACCTCAACTACAGCGGGCGCGGCAAGCGCAGTCGCCAATTGGATGCGCACCGGCAAATGAGCCGCGAGGCGATGACACTGCTCTTCGAGCAGGCCTGGCGCGACATTCAGCACGGCATCGACAGCGACTTCGTCAGCGGCAACAACGACGCCGACGCCGTGCTGTTGCTGCACTGGGTCCAGCAGCATCTGCCCGAACATTACCCGCAGCTCGAACACCTGCTACAGCACTGGGGCGGCAATGCATCGGGCAGCGGCATCGCCAATATCGACAACACCGGCGACGTGCACCCGGACACCTACTGGTGGCAGCACTCGGTGGGCAATGTGCGCCACACGCCGTTCCACCAGTTGTGGCTGGATAAGCCCGATCCGTTGCTGCTGCGCCTGCGCGAACATCCGCGCCGCATCGGCGGGCGCTGCACCGACTGTCGCTGGCTGGCGATCTGCAACGGCAATACCCGCACCCGCGCCTGGGCCGACGGCGACCTGTGGGGCCAGGACCCCGGTTGCCACCTCAGTGACGCCGAGATTGCCCGCACGCCGCCGCGCCTGATCCCTTGCTCGACCACCCGGTGACCCCACCGGCGGCCGCCGCCCTGACGATGAACCAAGGATGTCTCATGCACACTTCAACCGCCCTCCCCGCCAGTTTGCATTGCCCCTTCCACCCCGGCGAAGTCGCCCTGGTCGGCGCCGGTCCCGGCGACCCGCGCCTGCTGACCCTGCGCGCCTGGAGCCTGTTGATGCAGGCCGATGCAGTGGTATTCGACCGCCTGATCAGCAGCGAACTGCTGAGCCTGATTCCGCTGAGCTGCGCCCGCCATTACGTGGGCAAGGCCAGCGGCTGCCACAGTCTGCCCCAGGACCAACTCAACGCCCTGCTGGCCGAGCTGGCCGACCAGGGGCAACGGGTGGTACGCCTCAAGGGCGGCGACCCGTTTATCTTCGGGCGCGGCGCCGAAGAACTGGAGTACCTGCTGGCGCGCGGCATTCCCTGCCAGGTCGTGCCGGGCATCACCGCGGCCTCCGGGTGCAGCGCCTACGCCGGCATCCCCCTGACCCACCGCGACCTGGTCAACTCCTGCCGCTTCGTCACCGGGCACCTGCAACGCGACGGCGCGCTGAAACTGCCATGGGCCAGCCTCGCCGAGCCGAGCCAGACGCTGGTGTTCTACATGGGCCTGTCGAACCTGGCGCTGATCGCCGTGCACCTGATTGCGGCCGGTCTGCCGGGGGATACCCCGGCGGCGCTGATCAGCAACGGTGCGCGGGCCGACCAGCGGGTGGCCCGTGGCACCCTGCGCCAGTTGCCCAGCCTGGCCGCCGACTGCACACCGGGGGTGCCGACCCTGACGGTGATCGGCCACGTGGTGAACCTGTTCGCCGACACCGCCCTGCACTTCCCCGCCAGCCTGATACCCGCGCGTACGGCGGTGACACCATGAAGCGTCTGCTGCTGGTGCCGCTGCTGTGGGCGACGGCCGCCCACGGCACGCCGGCCGAGGACTACCAACGTCACTGCGCCAGTTGCCACGGCCTCAACCGCATCGGCGCCACCGGGCCGGCGTTACTGCCGCAAAGCCTGGGGCGGATCAAACCGGACGAGATACGCAAGGTCATCGCACAAGGCCGGCCCGCCAGCCAGATGGCCGCGTTCGCGCCACAGTTGAGTGCCGCGCAGATCGACGGCCTGGCGGACTTCCTGCAACAACCCGACGCCCAGGCGACCTGGAACACCCACGACATCCGCGCCAGCCACACGGTGCGGGTGGACGTCAGCACCTTGCCGACCACGCCACAACACCACGCCGACCCGCTCAACCTGTTTGTGGTGGTGGAGTCGGGCGATCACCACATCACCATTCTCGACGGCGACAGCTTTGCCGTCCTCGACCGGTTCCCCACGCATTTCGCGGTGCATGGCGGGCCTAAATTTTCGCCTGACGGGCGCTTTGTGTATTTCGCCTCGCGCGACGGCTGGATCAGCCAGTACGACCTGCACAACCTCAGGTTGATCGCCGAAATCCGCGTGGGCCTCAACACCCGCAACCTGGCGGTCAGCAAGGATGGGCGCTGGGTGCTGGCGGGCAATTACCTGCCGGGCAACCTGGTGCTGCTCGATGCCCGCGACCTGTCCCTGGTCAAGACCCTGGACACCGGCTCACGGGTCAGCGCCGTGTACACCGCGCCGCCGCGCGACAGTTTTATCGTCGCGCTCAAGGATGTGAACGAGGTCTGGGAGTTGTCCTATGCAGCCGCCCAACCCAGCTTTGAACCCCGGCGCATCCAGGCCCAGGACGTACTCGATGACTTTTCGTTCTCGCCCGATTACCGGCAATTGATCGCCACCTCACGCAAGGCCGGTGGCGGCCAGGTGATTGACCTCGACTCGGGCCAGGTGGTCACCGATATTCCACTGTCAGGCATGCCGCACCTGGGCTCGGGGACCTATTGGCAGCGCAACGGCCAATGGGTGTTCGCCACGCCGAATATCAGCAAGGGGCAGATCTCGGTGATCGACCTCAAGACCTGGACACTGATCAAGCAGATCCCCACCCTCGGGCCGGGCTTCTTCATGCGCAGCCACGCGAACTCGCGCTATATCTGGAGCGATGTGTTCTTCGGCCCGGACAATGATGCCATCCACCTGATCGACAAACAGACTCTGGAGATCGCCCACACCCTACGGCCGATGCCCGGCAAGACGGCGGCGCATGTGGAATTCACCCGCGATGGCCGCTACCTGTTGCTGAGCATCTGGGCCACCGACGGCGCGGTGATCGTGTACGACAGCCAGACGCTCAAGGAGGTGAAACGCCTGCCGATGAACAAACCGTCGGGCAAGTACAACGTGGGCAACAAGGTCGAGTTCGCCGAAGGCACGTCCCATTGAGCCATCGGGCCGGGCACTCAGCTCACACCGTGCGCGAGAACTGGCCTTTCTGCGCGCCGCCCAGGTAGGCATCAAAGGCCATGGCCACGCTGCGCACCATCAACTGGCCCTTGGGCAGCAGTTGCAGCGCATCGTGCTGGATCAGCAGCAACCCATCCGCCACCTGCTCCTGCAGTTGGGTCATGGCCTCGGCAAAATACTCATCGAAGCGCACCCCATGGGCCGCCTCGATCCCGGCGAAATCGACGCGGCCGTCGCACATCAATGCGTTGATCACCTCGCGACGCAGCACATCATCGGCATTGAGCCGATAACCGCGCTGCACCGGCAGCATCCCCGCGTCGAGTCGGGCGTAGTACTGGGACAGTTCCTTGACGCTCTGGCTGTAGCTGTCGCCCACCTTGCCGATGGCCGACACGCCCAGGCCGATCAGGTCGCAGTCGGCGTGGGTCGAGTAGCCCTGGAAGTTGC
Organism: Pseudomonas sp. MPB23; assembly: GCF_046605395.1. Classification (NCBI taxonomy): domain Bacteria; kingdom Pseudomonadati; phylum Pseudomonadota; class Gammaproteobacteria; order Pseudomonadales; family Pseudomonadaceae; genus Pseudomonas; species Pseudomonas sp. MPB23. The sequence continues at coordinate 4,721,863 of NZ_CP176771.1, forward strand.
GTTGCAGGCTGCCATTGGCGCGAGCCAGGGCCAGTTCATCGTCGGGCAAGGCGAAATGGTCCATGCCGATGTAGACATAACCGGCCTCGGTGAGACGGCGGATGGTCAGTTCCAGCAATTCGAGCTTGCGCGCCGGCGGTGGCATGTCTTCGGGGCGGATCATGCGCTGGGCGCGGATCTGGCTCGGCAGGTGCGCATAGCTGTAGGCCGCGACCCGGTCGGGGCGCAGGGCGATCAGTTTGCTCAGGGTCACATCGAAACTGGCCACGGTTTGCAGCGGCAGGCCGTAGATCAGGTCGACGCTGATCGACTTGAACCGCGCCTCGCGGGCCGCGGCCACCAGTTGCAGGATCTGCGCCTCGCTTTGCAGGCGATTGACCGCAGCCTGCACGTCGGGGTCGAAGTCCTGCACGCCGAAACTCAAGCGATTGAAGCCCAGGCGACGCAGGGTCTGGATCCGCTCGACGCTGATGGTGCGCGGGTCCACCTCGATGGAAAACTCATGGTTGTCGCTGGTGTCGAGGGTGAAGTGCTGCGCCAGGCAAGCCATCAACTCGGCCAGTTGCGCGTCGTCCAGGTAGGTCGGCGTACCGCCGCCCAGGTGCAGTTGGGTCAGGCACCGCGAGCGCTCGAACAATGCGCCCTGCATCTGGATCTCGCGCTTGAGGTAGCCCATGTACTCCACGGCGCGGTGGGTCTTGCGCGTGATGATCTTGTGGCAACCGCAGTAGTAGCAAAGGCTCTGGCAGAACGGGATATGGATGTACACCGACAACGCCTTGGGCACCGCCTGCCGATGGCTGGCGCGGACCGCCTGGTGATAGTCATCCAGGGCGAATTCGCTGTGGAATTGCGGCGCGGTGGGGTACGAGGTGTAGCGTGGCCCCGGGCGGTCGTATTTGTGTACCAGGGCGCGGTCGAATTCAAACGCCGTCATGGTCGATCTCCTCATCGTTGGCACTGACCGGGCTGGCGAGCACCGCACGTTCGAACAACGCACAAATACCATCCACGTGCGGCAGCCCGGCCGGCAACAGCCAGATGAAGCTCGGCGACAACTCGATCAGTCCGTCGCGGTGCAAGGCCACCAGCAGCGGCCAGAGGCTGGCGAAATAGCGCCGGAACACCAGGCCGTAACGACGCTCCACCGCCGGGATATCCAACTCCAGATCGCAGGCCAGGCGCTCGGCGACGTGCAGGCGCACCGGGTCGACGCTCTGGCGAAACCAACCGCTGTGGGTGGCGAGTTGACCGCTGGCCAGTTGTTCGCGGTACTGGTGCGCGTCCAGGGTGTTGCGCGCACACAACGTGTCGATCTGACTGATGGCGCCCAGGCCCAGGCCGATGTGGTCGCAATACCCATGCAGGGTGAAGCCCTCGCAGTTACGGCTCAGGCGCCCGCGTTCCTGGGCCTGTTTGAGGTCATCGTCGGCGCGTACGAACTGGCCGAGACCGATGTAGTGGTAGCCCGCCGCCGTCAGGGACTCGAAGCCGCTGCGACGCATGGCGCTTTTATCCGCGGCACTGCTGAAGGCCTGGGACGGCCGGCCCTGGTAGCGGGTCGGTGCCTGGGCGTAATCGAACAGGTGCAGGCGGTCGGGTTCCAGGGTGATCAGACTGGCCAGTTTCAGTTCGAAGCTGGCCGGGGTCTGCCAGGCATGGCCATAGCCGAGGTCGATGCTCACCGAGCGAAACCCGAAGGTGCGGGCGGCATCGACCAGGGACTCGATGGGTGCCGGGTCCTGATAGCGGGCCTGGGACGACATCCCGTCGCTGCCGGCATCCGGCACGCCGATGCTGGCGTGATTGAAGCCCAGCTCGCGCAGCGCGCCCATGGTGGCCCAGTCGGTGTGCCAGGGGTCGAGGTCGATACGGTAGTCGCCCCGGTCATGGTCGAGGAAATTGAAGCGCCCGTGCAGGTGCGCCATCAACGGCTGCAACTGCGCCAACGCCGGCGGCGTGCCCCGCAGGTGAAAGTGATCGACCGGCTGGCGGGCGCCGAGCTGGCAGCCGATCATCTGGATTTCCTGGGTCACGCTGTGCAGGTAGTCGCCACCGGGATCGCTCGCCGGCCAGTGCAGGTTCAACGCCAGCGGGCGTTGACGCTGGCGGCTGTCACGCAAGGCGCGCAACAGGTCCAGGCTGCCGACCCCGGCATGGAAGCGACGGGTGTCCATCTGGCAGGCCAGATCCAACACGCCCTGATCCTGGCGAAAGCGGGTGGGGTGAATCGGGCTGCGCATGACGGACTCCGGAGCGGGTGACTGTGCGCCATTGTCCGGTGCGACTTGGCGTCTCACCTTGATATGCATCAAGGCCCGAGGGTCGCGCCGCTACCAGCTCAGATAAAACATGCCCTTGGCCAGCAGCACGATGGCGACCATATGCGCGAACAGGCTCAGGTGAACCCCGCGGATATAACCCGCACTGACGGTGCCCCAGCGCATCCGCGCCATGGTCACCAGAAAGTGCAGCAGCACGCTGGCGGCCAGGGCCAGCTTGACGCTGAGCAAGGTGCCAAACGACGACGCCAGGGGCGCCGCCAGCACCGGCAGGTAACGCAGCCAGACCATGCCGAGGCCGGCGCCGAACAGCACCAGCAACACCCATGGCATCAACGCCCGCGCCCGCAGGCCAACCCCCTGCTCCACCAGCACCATCACCCGCGCCGGCAATTGCCGGTGCAGGCTGCCGAGGATCAGCACCTCGAAAAACACCGTGCCGATAAATATCAGCGCGGCGAACAGGTGGGCCAATAGCAACAGAAGGTAGAGCATGATGGCCTCGCAGGGGGACCGGCCGTGGAGCGCCCAGTGTGCACGCGGGCACAGGGTGTGGCCTTGATACCGATCAAGCGTTGCGGCGCCGTGCGCGGCTTATATCAGCGGGATGCTGTAGCTGACGATCAGGCGCGTCTCATCCTTGTCCGCCGTGTCGTTACCGCGCATCACCGCACCGCGCCAGGTAAAGCCCAGGCCTTTCAAGGTGCCGGTGGGGATCACGTAGTCCACGCGAAAGTCGCGCTCCCATTCGCTGTTGTCACGGGTTGCGGTGCGGATATGGCTGCCGTGGATATAGGTGACGCTGGAGCGCAGGCCCGGCACGCCCAGGCTGGCGAAGTCATAGGCGTAGCTGCCAACGGTCGCCTGTTCGCCGGCATTCACGAACTTCAGCGATTGCGAGTTGGTGATCAGGTACAGCGAGCGGCCCTGGCCCTGGTTGATATGGGGGAAATCGCTTTCGCCGGTGGTCTTCTGGTAGCCCAGGCCCAACGAATGCCCGCTCAGGCTGTAGGTGAACATTGCGCTCCACAGGCGGTTGTCGACCTTGCCGGTGTTGACGCCCGGCGCGTAGTAGCCCGCGCTCACATACCCTTCGTGACGCCCCGAGGCGCTGTCGTTCTTGCCATCGGCCGTGCTGTAGAAATAGCGCAGGTCACTTTTGATCTGCCCCACCGGCAACTGCCAGTTGTGCACCAGGCCCAGGAAGTGCTGCTGGTAGAAGTTCTCGAGGTTGGCGTAGTAGTACTGCAATTGCAGTTGCTTGCTGACCGCGTAATCCACCCCACCGTAGTAGAACTGGTTGCTGTCCCTGCCCTTGATCGGGTCATTGGCGCCGGCAATCGACAGGCCCTGGCCGTTGCTCGAGTTACGGTCCAGCACCTGTTCGATTTTGCCGGCGATCAGGTTGAAGTCCTTGAAGTCCTTGGAATCCACTTGATAGCCGCGGAAGGTCTGGGGCAGCAGGCGTCCGTCTTCGGTGGTCAGCACCGGCAACTTGGGCATCATGCTGCCGACTTTCAGTTGGGTCTGGGAGATGCGCATCTTGCCGGTCACACCGGTCTTGCTGAAGTCGTGGGCGGCCTTGCCATCGTCCAGCGGGAAGACGCTGCCGGGGGTGTTGTCTTCGCCTTTCTTGCCCGAGCGCCCCGAGGCATCCAGGCGCAGGCCGTACCATTGCTGCACGTCCACGCCCAGGCCCACCGTGCCCTCGGTGAAACCGGACTGGTAGTTGAACATGAACGCCTGGCCCCACTCCTTGTCGGAGGCGGCCTTGGCGTTACGGGTGTCCTGGTTGTAGTAGAAATTTCGCAGGTCGAGGCTGGCTTTGCTGTCGTCGATAAAACCGGAGGCGACAGCCTGCTGCGCGGCCCCCAGGGAAACGGCCAGGGCCAGGCGAGTGGTGTGATTCATGAAGGCTCCAAAAAGTGATCGAGGCGATCCCGTCACAGCCCAGCTCATTTTTTATTTTGTCGCGGGGGTGGTGCTGCATTATTTGACAGGACCGCGCACGGTATAGCGTTGGACGGCCAAGATATAGCCACCTAAATTGCCAATCACCTTTTCAGTTTCCGTAACAATCCCGCTCTAGCGTGAGGTGTTCAGGGCATCGACCTCCTGCGTCGAACCTTGGATCGGAAACGTGCGGGCGACGGTCAATGCGTGGCACCTTCGCCAAGCAAAGTTGTTCCAGATGTTGCCGAAACACCGGCCATCCAACCCTTTTGTCGGAAAATCGCACGGGCTGGCCGTCCACCGGACAGCGCGCGCCGACGCGCCCATCGAGCGGCTGGCGGAGGCTCACACCCCACGCGAGCCAAGCCGCCCCACAGGCTCCGGGCGAGCGGCGAACAGCCAGGAAGGTTGAACTTCACGGTGGCAACGCGAGCGTCAGCGGCGCCAGGCGATGAAATGCGGCAGCCCCCTGTGGCAGAACGTCGCAGATTACGCTGGCCGGGCAGGGTTGGTAGACTGGCCGCCCTCCGCACCTACTCCTTTTCAAAGCCTGATGTATAGATCCAGAGCAAGGCAGGCGCTTCACAGGATGCACAGTTGATGAGTACGTTATTCACCCGCCGCAAGGTCCTGACCGGCATGGGCCTGTTGGGTCTGGGCCTGTTGGCTGGCTGTGACAACAGCCCGAAGCTGAACTTCAAGTACGGCAAGGACCTGAGCGACAAGATCATGGGCCGCACCTTCAAGCTCAAGAACACCGAGGGCGACACCGTTACCCTCAGTTCCTACCGTGGCCTGATGCCGGTGGTGTTCTTCGGCTTCACCCAGTGCCCGGCCGTGTGCCCGACCACCCTCGCTCGCGCCGCCCAGGCCAAGAAGCTGATGGGCCGCGACGGCGAGATCATGCAAGTGATCTTCATCACCCTCGACCCGGAACGCGACACGCCGCAGATTCTCGACAGGTACGTCAAGGCCTTCGACCCCAGCTTCGAAGCGCTGTACGGCACCCCGGAAGAAATCGCCGTGGCCGCCAAGGAATTCGGGATCTTTTATGAAAAGGTCCCCGCCGGCGACACCTACACCCTGTCCCACACCGCCACCAGTTTCGTCTTCGACACGCGCGGCAACCTGCGCCTGGGCCTGCAGGCATCCCTTACCGCTAAAGAGTGCGCAGAAGACCTGCTCACCGTCATGGAGGTCTGCTAATGACTGCCGTTCAACACCTCAAACGCCTCACCTTCGGCCTCACCCTGCTGGGCCTGGCCGCCCACGCCAGCGCCCAGGTGCTGGTGACCGATGCCTGGGTACGCGCCACCGTGCCGGGCCAGCCGTCCAGCGGTGCATTCATGACCCTGACCGCCGACAGCGACAGTAAGCTGCTCAGCGTCGCCTCGCCTGTGGCCAAGGACGTGCAGATCCATGAAATGAGCATGAAGGACGACGTGATGCGCATGGGTCCGGTGGACGCGCTGGCCTTGCCTGCGGGCCAGGCCGTCAAGCTCGACCCGAACGGCTATCACGTGATGCTGATGGGCCTGACCGGCCAGATCAAGGAAGGCGACCAGGTGCCGCTGACCCTGACCGTAGAAAATGCCCAGGGCCAGAAGCAGACCGTCGAGGTCAAGGCGCCTGCCCGTGGAATGGATGGCATGGACCACAGCAAAATGCATTGACGGGCTCGCCGGGGGCTGTCGCGTGCCATCGGGCTCAGCGCACCTGGCAATCGACGGCGGCCGGTACGCTGCCCTTGCTGGTAGCGCCCGTCGCCCCATCAGGCTGGGAGAATGAAACAGGCAGGGTGAACAAAATGCCGGGGTCGTTCGGTACCACCAATGGAGGCGTCGTGTTGCTTGCTGTGAATCCGAACTGGCCGGTTATCAAATCCTGCGTACCGCCCCTGTTAGTCACATTGATCTGACCGTCGAGAACCTGCACATATAAACCTGGCACCCGCATTGGTGGGAGGGGCGCGCTGAACGGATCGGACACAAACATCACCGTCAACGAAGCCCTGCCTTGCGCCGCCCATGACTCCGCCGAGGCCAGGACATTGCCCAGGCGATAGACATAGCGCGCCGAGACCGCGGCGACGAATGCAGAGTAAGAGGCATCAGCCTGTCCGGCCGAGGACGCCAAGCCCACGGCCAGGCTTTTCAGCCGGGACGAAGCGCGCATCGCCACGACTGCCGCCGGCTGGTAATGCACCACCACGCTGGCCGATTGCAGGCCGATACGGCCATTGGGCGTGATCAACGTCGAGCGATCCTGGCTGCGCTTGCCCAGCAACCCGCCGTCGGAGCGCAACCCGCCGTGCTTCAGGGTGAACACCACCGCATCGGCAGCAGGCGACGCCGCATCGTAGGCAAACGTGTCCACGCTCAGCACGGTCTCCGGCTGCAACGTCAACAGGCTGTCGTCGCGCAGGCGAACTTGTGCATAGCCCTTGCCTTGGGTCGATAACGTGTCGCCGACTTCCACCCCCGACTGTTCACCCAGCACGCGCATGCTGCCGTCGAGTTTCTTGACGAACAACGGCCCGCTCAGATGAATCACGGTACCGGCCACTGGCGCGGCCTGGACCCAGGTCGCCGCACTCATCAGTGTCAGCATCAGCAGCGCGTTAGTTGCAGTAGGTTTTTTTAATGGGTGCATTTTCTTTACCGACTGAAGTATTGGAGGCGACTTTGTTGTTGTTTACGGAATAGCCGATTGCTCCTCCTGACAAGAGGTCGGTGCCCGGAACGACGCTGGCGGACGCTCTATTTATCAGGGAAATGGTCTGACTCGATGCCAATTGCACCGATGGGATCAGTTCAATCCGCACCGGCAGCTTCACGGGTTCGACGAGCGGCCGGTCGACGTCAGTGATCGTCAAGCGTCCGCCGGCGGTGGGCTGGCCCTCGATAAACACCCGTCCGCTGCCGCTGGCCGTGCCCGCGCCGTTATGGTTGGCGGCGAGGGTGATATCGCCGGTGAACTGGATCAGCGAGTTGACGTGAATGTCATTGCCCGCCTGGGCTGTGAGGCCGACACCCGTCTGGGTGTTGTTGACGCCGGTGTAGAACGTGATGTCGTGGGTCGCTTGCAGCAACACATTGGAGGTCGCGTTGGACAGCAGGTCAGCGTCGATTTCACTGTCGGCGCCCGGTGCGTTGGCGAAGGCCGACACGTCCCCCAAAGAGGCCGAAGGGCCGGACAGGAACGAGGTGACCAGGATATTCGCCGGGTCCAACTGCCAGAAACCGGCCGTGCCGTTGGCTGCGCGCGTGTCGACCCGTGCGCCGGCCACATCCAGGAAATGCCCGGACGTCTCGACCAGGCCGCCCTTGCCCGAAGCCGCCCCGCCGCGTGCCGACAGCGTGCCGTAGACCCGCGTGGTGTCATTGCCCCACACGATGATCTTGCCGCCATCGCCACTGGCCAGGGCATCGGCGGCAATCCGCGCGTCCTGGCTCACATAGCTTTGTCTGGCGTTCAGCACTGCCAGGTTCTTGCCCTGGTCATCACCGCCCACCAACACGCGACCACCGCCGCGCTGACCGCTGGCATCGATGCGCGCATTGCCCATCACGCCGACCTGCTCGCCCAACACCTGGATATCGCCGCCACAGTCGACGCCAGTGGCGGTGGTGACGCTGCCGGCTTCGAGCAAGGTGGTGCCGCTGGATTTGAGCACCACCTTGCCGTTGCTACCGACCACCGCACTGTTGGCGTTCAGCGTGCCGCGCTGGTTGACCAACGCGCCGTAGATACCGATGTTGCCGCCCTGGGCGATCACGGTACCGAGGTTCAGCGCCTGGTCTTTTTCCGCCGACACCACCACGTGCAGGCCGGGGTTGCTGGAGTCCACCAACTGCACTGAATGCCCCGCCGCCAGCACCGTTTCGCCCTCGGGCGTGGTGATGATGCCGGTGTTGTTCACATCCGGCGCGATCAGATACACCTGCCCCCCCGACGGTGTGGTGATCGCGCCCTGGTTGCTGACCTGCCCAGCCGGCCCGTCAGCGGCGAAACGCCGGTTGCCCGAGAGAAAGTCCGCGTTGGAAATCGCCAGGCTCGACGCCACCAGGCCGCCGACATTGATCTGCGAACCGGCGCCGAACACGATGCCGTTGGGGTTGATCAGGAACACCCGGCCGTTGGACTGCAACGTGCCGAGGATCACGCTGGGGTCCTGGCCGGTGATGCGGTTGAGCACGTTGCTGTTGCCGCTCTGTTGCACAAAGCGCACCAGCTCGCCCTGGGCGATGGAGAAGCTCGACCAGTTGATGATTGCATTGGGGCTGTTGGTGACGGTCAGGCTGTTGCCATCCTGGGTGAACGTCACCTGGCCGTTGACGATCACCGGGTTGAGCGGGGCCGCCGTCGCATTGGCAGCCATCGCCAGGCACAGCGCCATCAACGTTGGTTTGAATGTCATGGCACCCTCAAAAGGCCAGGCTGAGACGGACGTGCAGGCGATCATCGCCGCGCTGGGTGTCACTGGCTTCGGCGTGCAGCGCATGGCCGTAGTCCATTTGCAGGTTGAGGTTGCGCCGGTAGATCAGGCGTACCCCCAGGCCGGTGCTGCTCAAGCTGAGGTGCTCGAACTCGCCGGGCAGCGCGTCGTTGCGGGTCAGGTAGCCGGCGTCGTAGAACACCAGGGCGCGGCACTGCCAACTGCCGCCCAGGCACAGCGGCGGCGTATAGGCTTCCAGGTTGCCGACCACCCCCGAGTCGTTGCTCACCTCGCGCTCACGGAAGCCACGCACCGACGCCGCCCCGCCGGCCCCGAACTGCTCGCCCGGCACCAGGGCATCCCGGGTGTACTGGCCGTTCAAGGCGGCGCGCAACTGCCAGGCGGCCGGCAGGATCTGCGTGATACTGGCGGCGAACCGCAACGCCGTGTAGTCGTCCCGGGCATGGGCGCGCGCCAGGTCGAAATCGCGCTGCCGGCCCTTGGCGCCGCCGGGAATGTTGTGCAACAGCGACAGGCCGATATTCGCATCGCCGTCCATCCGCACCCAGGTGCCCTGGTATCCCAGGCTGATGGGGTGCACGGTGATGTCGTTGCCCAGTTGCACATCGAACAGTTCCAGGCTGCTTTTGTAGGCTTTGTAGTCGACGCCATAGATCAGCTTGGACTGGTAGTTGCCCAGCGTCGCCAGGTTCTGGTTGTAGCGCGTGCCGAAGATCGTGCCGCGCCCGCTGACGGCCACGTCGAAGATGCCCGCCGTCACCGTGCCGCTGTCGACGTCGGAGTAGCTGGTGAAAAAGTCCAGCGAGTCCCCCAGCGCGTACAGCGGCAGGTGATAGCCCAGGCCGTAGACGCTGACCCGCTCGGGCTTTTCCACGGTGGTGGTGTATTGCAGGCTCATCACCTGGTCGCGCCCGAACATATTGGCGTTTTGCAGCACAGCCCCGACGTAGGTCCGCCCGGTTTCCTTCGACCCGCTGTTATCGATGTTGAGCGCAGCGTTCCACGGCGACTCATCGCTCACCTGCAGGTCGGCGTCCACCGTATCGTTGGCGGCGCTGTTCTTGAGTTTCATCACGGTCTGCTTGGCCGGGTTTTCGTTGGCCAGCTTCAGGCTCTTGGACACCGCCGCCAGATCAGGCGAGGCGCCCTCTTGCAGGCCCGGCAACGACTGACGCACATTGGCCGCGCTGAAATGCTGGTTGCCGGCGATCGTCACCTGGCCAATCCGCACCTGCACCACGTCCAGCACTACCACGCCGCCGTTCAACTCCTGCTCAGGCAGGTCGACGCGCACCAATTGATAGCCGTGCCGATGGAAGGCGTCTTCGAGCGCTTCCTGAGCCTTGGCCACATCGCTGAAATCGCGCTGGGGCCCCACGAACGGCGCCACACTCTGCGCCAGCGCACTGGCGGGCAACAGCGTATTGCCGCGCACTTCAAAACGGGTGATATCAAAGCGTGGCGACAGCGGGTCGCTGTCAGCGGCCACGGCGAAGGTGGTGCAGACCGCCAATGAGGCGGGCACCAGCAACAGCATGAAACGGTCGATCATGGAGTGGGCCTTGGGCAGCGTGAAAGTTGAACGACTTACGCTGCGTTAAGCGCCAGCAGGAGGTGAGCCCCGGCGCGGAGTGTAGCCATTACATTGCCACTTCGATACAAAGCCCCCTGTATTTTTCGGGAATTAAATATTTAGCCCTCAAAAACCCGCGTCCTCCTACCCTCGGCGCCGCTTGATCAGGCGTTTTCATGCCCCGGCCGGGTGAATGAATAACGGTCGATATCCGTGCGCAACGTCCACCCCTGGCCCTGCCAGTACTGGGCGGCGCCGGTGTTGGTCTTGAACACATCGAGGTGACATTTGTGGATACCCAGTTGCGCCAGCGCCGCCAGGCAGCGTTGCGTCAACGCCCGCGCAATGCCCTGGCGGCGATACTCAGGCAGCACCAGCAGATGTTGCAGATAACCGCGTCGCCCATCGTGGCCACACATCACACACCCGATCAACCGGCCTTCGGCTTCTGCCACGAAACTCAAGCCGGGGTTGCGCGCCAGATAGCGTTCGGTGGCCTCGCGGGAGTCGGCATCGCGCAGGGAAATACCGGGGGTGTCCTGCATCAGGGCGAGGACGGCGTCGTAGTCGGAGGGGGTCATGGTGCGGATTGTGTGCATGGTGCAAAACCTTGTGGGAGCGGGCTGGTTCGCGATAACAGCCAGTCAGATATGACGCTATCGCCTGGGCGATTGCAATCGCGAGCAAGCCCGCTCCCACATTTGATCGGCGGCGTTCGGTGGACATTGGCCGGCACGCGCTGCATCCGATATTTATGCTCACTTCCCAGCTTAATAATATTTTATTAATAACCGCCCTCCCCCTAGCCTTGACGTCATGCCCGACCTGAATCCAACTGCATTACAGAAGGACAGACACATGACTGTAGCGACAACAACAATAGACACCCTGGTGGTGGGCGCCGGTCAAGCTGGCGTGGCCATGAGCGAGCACCTGAGCAAGCAAGGCGTGCCGCACCTGGTGCTGGAGCGCAGCCGGATCGCCGAGCGCTGGCGCAGCGGGCGTTGGGATTCGCTGGTGGCCAATGGGCCGGCCTGGCACGACCGGTTTCCGGGCCTGGCGTTCGATGACGTCGACCCGGACGGCTTTGCTCCCAAGGAACGGGTGGCGGATTACTTTGAAACCTATGCACGCCAGTTCAACGCACCGATCCGCACCGGCGTCGACGTGACCTCAGTGGTACGCAACGTGGGCCGCCCCGGCTTTACCGTGCACACCAGTGAAGGCGTGATCGAAGCCAACCGCGTGGTGGCGGCGACCGGGGCGTTCCAGATCCCGGTGATTCCGGCGATTGCACCGAAGGACACCGCGCTGCATCAGATCCACTCCGCCGACTATCGCAACCCGGACCAACTGCCGGCCGGCGCCGTGCTGGTGGTGGGCGCCGGGTCGTCGGGCGTGCAGATTGCCGATGAATTGCAGCGCGCCGGTCGCCGGGTGTACCTCTCGGTCGGCGCCCACGACCGGCCGCCGCGCGCCTACCGCAACCGCGATTTCTGCTGGTGGCTGGGGGTGTTGGGCGAGTGGGACCAGGCCGCGATGAAACCCGGTCGCGAGCACGTGACCATCGCCGTCAGTGGCGCCCATGGCGGCAAGACCATCGACTTCCGCGAGCTGGCCCAGCAAGGCATGACCCTGGTCGGCCTGACGCAATCCTTCGATGGCCACGTTGCCACGTTCCAGCCCAATCTGGTGGAGAACCTGGCACGCGGTGATGAAAACTACCTGGCCCTGCTGGAGGCGGCCGACGCCTACGTCGAACGCAACGGCCTGGACCTGCCGCCGGAACCCGAAGCCCGTCGCGTGTTCCCCGACGCGGACTGCATCACGCAACCGATCCTGAGCCTGGACCTGGCCGAAGCCGGTATCACCTCGATCATCTGGGCCACCGGGTTTGCCGTGGACTACGGTTGGCTGCAGGTCGATGCCTTCGACGCCGCCGGCAAGCCGCAGCACCAGCGCGGGGTGTCCAGCGAAGCCGGGATCTACTTCCTCGGTTTGCCCTGGCAATCGCGCCGTGGCTCGTCGTTTATCTGGGGCGTGTGGCATGACGCCAAGTACCTGGCCGACCATATCGCCATCCAGCGTCAGTACCTCGACTACCGCGAAGCCGCACCAGTCGTTGATAAAAGTGCGGCCAGTGCCTGAGTCCTTTTTCCGGAGTTTTTTAGATGCCTACCCACACTCGTATCCGCATGTTCAACACCAAGGAAACCTACCCCAATCAGAGCCTGGACAACGACCTGTGCCAGGCCGTGCGTGCCGGCAACACCGTGTATGTGCGCGGCCAGGTGGGCACCGATTTCGACGGTAACCTGGTCGGTCTCGGCGACCCGCGGGCCCAGGCCGAACAGGCCATGCGCAACGTCAAGCAGTTGCTTGAGGAAGCCGGCTCCGACCTGTCGCATATCGTCAAGACCACCACCTACCTGATCGACCCGCGCTACCGCGAGCCGGTGTATCAGGAGGTCGGCAAGTGGCTCAAAGGCGTGTTCCCGATTTCCACCGGCCTGGTGGTGTCGGCCCTGGGCCAGCCGCAGTGGCTGATGGAAATCGATGTGATCGCCGTGATCCCCGAATAAGGAACCGCCCATGACTTTTTCCATCGTCGCCCGTTGCGCCGACACCGGCCAACTGGGCATCGCCATCAGCTCATCGAGCATCGCCGTGGGCGCCCGTTGCCCCTGGTTGCGGCCCGGCGTAGGTGCGGTGTCGACCCAGAACATCACGCTGCCGGCCCTGGGCCCGGACGTGCTGGACCTGCTGGAGCAAGGCCGCGCCCCGGCCGAAGCGGTCGACCAGGCCCTGACGCGCAATGGCTACAGCCAATACCGGCAACTCACGGCCATCGACCACCTGGGCCGCAGCGTGCATTTCAGCGGCAGCGAAACCCTCGGCACCCATCACGCGGTGTCGGGCGAACAGTGCGTGGCGGCCGGCAATATGCTCGCCGACCGCGCAGTAATCACGGCGATGGTCAGCGCCTTTGAACAGACTGAAGGCCAGTTGGCGGATCGTCTGCTGGCCGCCATGCACGCCGCCATCGCCGCCGGTGGCGAAGCCGGCCCGGTGCATTCGGCGGCGTTGGTGGTGGTGGGCGAACTGACCTGGCCGATCATCGACCTGCGGGTGGATTGGGCCGATGAACAGCCCATCGGCACGCTGCAAACACTCTGGGACGCCTACCGCCCGCAAGTGCAGGACTACATCGACCGTGCCCTCGCCCCGGACCGATCCCCCGGCTACGGCGTGGCCGGAGACGACCGATGAGCCGCAGTCGTGAACTGCTGCGCACGCTGGTGGGGTTCGATACCACCAGCCGCGAATCCAACCTGCAATTGATCGAGTTTGTGCGCGATTACCTGGCCGGGTTCGGCGTCGCCAGCGAGTTGATCTACAACGCAGCACGCAGCAAGGCCAACCTGTTCGCCAGCATCGGCCCGGTGGCGCTTCCAGGCATCGTGCTGTCCGGGCATACCGACGTGGTGCCGGTGGACGGCCAGGCCTGGAGCGTGCCGCCGTTCGAACTGACCGAGCGCGACGGCAAGTTGTTCGGCCGGGGCACGGCGGACATGAAGGGCTACATCGCCTGTGTGCTGGCGCTGGTGCCGGAACTGGTCAAGGCCACGCTGCGCCAGCCGGTGCATATCGCGCTGTCCTATGACGAGGAAGTCGGCTGCCTGGGCGTGCGCTCGCTGCTCAAGGTGCTGGAACAGCGCCCGGTCAAACCGATGCTGTGCATCATCGGCGAACCCACCGAACTCAAGCCGGTGCTCGGTCACAAGGGCAAGCTGGCGATGCGTTGCGACGTGCACGGCGAGGCCTGCCATTCGGCCTACGCGCCTTACGGCGTGAACGCGATCGAGCACGCCGCCGAGCTGATCGGCGAGCTGGGGCGCATCGGCCAGCGGTTGCGGGCGACCCGGGATGCGCGCTTCGATCCACCGTTCAGCACCGTGCAGACCGGGGTGATGAGCGGCGGCAAGGCGCTGAATATCGTCCCGGCCGATTGCCGCTTCGACTTCGAGATCCGCGCCCTGCCGTCCCAGGACCCTGGCGAAGTGGCGGATGAATTGAAGGCGTATGCAGAACAACAGGTGCTGCCGCGCATGCAGGCGGTGAGCGCGCAGAGTGCAATTCGCTTTATCGAGTTGTCGGCGTATCCCGGGCTGGCCACCGATGCACACAGCCAGGCGGCGGAACTGATCGCGGCGTTTTCCGGCTCGCGGGCATTCGGCACGGTGGCGTTTGGCACCGAAGGCGGGTTGTTCGATGCGGTGGGCATCCCTACCGTGGTGTGCGGGCCGGGGAGCATGGACCAGGGACACAAGCCGGATGAATTTGTGAGCGTGGCGCAACTCAACGGCTGCGATGAAATGCTGCGGCGGATGTACCTGTCGATCACTGCGTTGTGATCAAGCCGGCTCCGGGGTTTGGTATCAGGCGAGTAACCGCGCGAGTTCTTCGCGGCAATAATCGACGAACAACTGCACCGGTTTGGTCAACGGTGCCCGCCGCAGCCACACTGCCGACAAACCCGAACCGGTGACGGTCTCCGCCAACGGCACGCACACCACCTTCTGCCCGTCATAGGTGTACTCGCTGAACGGCTTGGTCACCAGAATCGAAAACCCGAACCCCCTGCCCACCATCCCGCGCACCATCTCGATCGACGGCGAGCTGAAGACGATATTCGGCGTCAACCCGCGCTCTTCAAAAATGCTCACGAAGTAGGTGCGGCTCGGCAGCACATCCAGCAGGATCATCGGTTCGCGCACCAGGTCGGCGAGGGACACTTTGGCCTGCTGGGCGAAGCGGTGATCCGCCGGCAGCAACGCATAGGGCTGTTGCGGCGGCATCAGCGGTGTGGTCTCGATGGTCGCGCCCAGGTCGTGCTCGAACAGCATCGCCACATCGATACTGCCCGCCGTCAGCGCCTGCACCAGTTCCTGTTGCTCGCCATCGCGCATGCGGATTTCCACCCCCGGCCAGCGCGCCTTGAAGCCCGCGATCAACCGCGGCAGGTACAGCGGCGCCACCGTTTCGAAGCAGCCAATATCGATCTGCCCCGCCACCACATCATTGTCGGCCAGGGCGTTCTGTTCGAACTCGTGAGCCACCCGCAGCAGTTCCAGCGCCTTGCGATAAAACCGCGCGCCGCTGGGGGTGAGCGACACCCCCTGGGCGTGGTGGCGGATAAACAGTTGCACGCCAAAGCTGTCTTCCAACTGCTTGATCGCGGTGGAGACCGACGGCTGCGCGATATACAGCTTGCGCGACGCCTCGGCGACGCTGCCGCATTCGGCGGTGGTGACGAAATACCTGAGTTGACGCAGGTTGTAGGCAGCCATCGGGCCTCCGTAAACGTGGGGCTTCGCCCGCAAAAGACAGGTAGGCAACATACCGGAGCGCGTCCCGGCGCGAGCGATATTTTTTAAGGTCTATAGCAACAAACTTACTAATTTACCTCCCCGCCCCCATTGCCGATGATCGCTCCAACAACAAAGCGCCGCCCGGCGGCGCACCGCGAAGTACGTCCACGTACTCACCTTGCCTTGGAGTTCGTCATGGTCACCACTGCAACATCCTCCGCCCCGCTTATCGAAAAACACACGATTGGATACGTGCCCCCGGAAGATCGCCACGGAAAGGTCAGAGACCTGTTCACCCTGTGGTTCGGCGGCAATATCGCGCCGTTGCCGATCGTCACCGGTGCGCTGGGGGTGCAGTTGTTCCACCTCAATCTGCTCTGGGGCATCGTCGCCATCCTCGTCGGCCACCTGGTCGGCGGCGTGCTGATGGCGTTGCACTCGGCCCAGGGCCCGCAGATGGGCATCCCGCAAATGATCCAGAGCCGCGCACAGTTCGGTTCCCTCGGCGCGCTACTGGTGGTGGTGATCGCCGGCGTGATGTACGTCGGTTTCTTCGCCTCCAACATCGTGCTCGCCGGCAAATCCCTGCACGGCGTGGTCGACGCAGTGCCCGTGCCGGTGGGCATCGTGATCGGCGCCATCGGCTCCGGGATCATCGGCATCATCGGCTACCGCTTCATCCACGTGCTCAACCGCATCGGCACCTGGGTGTTGGGCGCCGGGATCGTGCTGGGCTTCGGCTACATCTTCACCCACGTGCAGACCAGCGACTTCCTGACCCGTGGCAGCTTCAACCTCTCCGGCTGGCTGGCCACCGTGTCCCTGGCCGCGCTGTGGCAGATCGCGTTCGCGCCTTATGTCTCCGACTACTCGCGCTACCTGCCGGCCGACGTGCCCGTCGCGTCGACCTTCTGGACCACCTACCTGGGCTCGGCCCTGGGTTCGAGCCTGTCGTTCATCTTCGGCGCCGTCGCCGTGCTCGCCACCCCGGTGGGCATGGACACCATGGACGCGGTCAAGCTCGCCACCGGCGCCATCGGCCCGTTGATGCTGGTGCTGTTTCTGCTCAGCGTGATCAGCCACAACGCGCTCAATCTGTATGGCGCCGTGCTGTCGATCATCACCCTGGTGCAGACCTTCGCCTACCGCTGGATCCCCACCGCCAAGAGCCGCGCGGTGATCTCGATCCTGGTGCTGGCGGCCTGTGCGATTGCGGCGGTGTTCGCCTCCAAAGACTTCATCGGCCACTTCGTCGACATGGTGCTGGTGCTGCTGGTGGTGTTGGTGCCGTGGACCGCGATCAATCTGATCGACTTCTATGCGATCCACAAAGGCAAGTACGACATTGCCTCGATCTTCCGCGTGGATGGCGGCATCTACGGGCGCTACAACCCGCAGGCGTTGCTGGCGTATGCGGTGGGCATCGCGGTGCAGATTCCGTTCATGAACACGCCGCTGTACGTGGGGCCGATTTCGGCACACATCAACGGCGCGGACCTGTCCTGGCTGGTGGGGCTGGTGGTGACGTCGCCGCTGTATTTCTGGCTGGCGAGCCGGGACAGTGCGTATAAGCGCAGGATGGCGCAAGGGGCATTGGTGGGCGAGGCCTGAGCGCGACACGCCCCTGTAGGAGCGAGCTCGCTCCTACGTCGGTGTCAGCAATGCGATCTTTCTTTATCATGTGGCCTTTCGCTCAACGCCCAGGACCCACCATGCCCGCCCTCACCTTGCGCAACGCCCGCCCCGCCGACGCCGATCGTTGCTACGAGATCGAAATCAGCGCCTACGAAGGCGACGAAGCCGCCACCCTGGAAAAGATCGCCACGCGCATTGCGTTGTACCCCCAAGGGTTTCTGATCCTGGAAGCCGATGGCGAGGTGGTGGGTTTCATCAACAGCGGCTGCGCCCACGAAGTGGTGATGGCGGACGAGGCGTTCAAGGAACTGGTGGGTCATTCGCCCGAGGCACCGAATGGGGTGATCATGTCGGTGGTGGTCGACCCGGCGCATCAGGGCAACGGCTATTCCAAGCGCCTGATGACCGAGTTCGTGCAGCGCATGCGGGCGATGGGCAAGCAGACCCTTCACTTGATGTGCAAGGAGCAGCATGTGCCGCTGTACACGCGCATGGGCTACACCTATGTGCGGCCTTCGCCGTCGGATCATGGCGGCATGGCGTGGCATGAGATGGTGATGACGCTCTGAGCCGAAAAGGACTTGATGATGACCGTAACGCCGATTGAAATCAGCGACCAACTCAACCCCGAAGCCGAGCGCATCCTCGGCAACGGCCTGGCCGAGTTTAACGCGCAAGCCACCGGCTACCATGATCGGCGCCCGCTGACGGTGTTGGTCAGAGACCCGCACACCCAGCAAGTCCTCGGTGGCATAACCGGTAGAACCGCCTTCGGCATGGCCTTCCTCGACCTGTTCCACTTGCCCGAGTCCCTGCGCGGCACGGGCCTTGGCGGCCAGTTGCTGCAAGCCTTTGAAGACGAAGCCCGGCGCCGCGGGTGCCTGAATGCGGTGCGGTACACCATCAGCTTCCAGGCGCCGGGTTTTTACCAGAAACACGGGTGGGTGCGGTTTGGCGAGATTCCTTGCGCGCCAGCCGGCAGCAGCCGTGTGTTTCTGACCAAACCGTTGTGACGCGTCACCGCAGCAGGGATTGGCTGGGCTACACGTAGGCGCGGCCCTGCATCACCGGCTCCACACTTCCGGTCAACACCACGCCGACCGTGCCCATGCTGCACGCCGCCGGGCTGCCGTCGAGGGGCGAGGGCATGGGCAGTCGTAAGAGCGAGCAAGCTCGCTCCTACAGGGAGGTGGGGGGCGGTTAGAGGACGCTGCCCATTGCTTTCATCAGGACGGGATCGCGGCCGTAGATATCCGGAGCGTATACCAAGTCGCCCTGGCCATCGACCTGCACCGTCCAGTAGCCCAGCAGCAGCGGCACCGGGTTGGCCAGGCGGAATTCGTGGGTCACGCCGGTGGCCAGCAGTTCATCGGTGCGTGCACGTTCGGCCGGGCTGACCAGCAGGTCGCGCAGCAGCAACGGTTGTTCGACCCTCACGCACCCCGAGCTGAACGCCCGTGGTCCCTTGGTGAACAGCGGCTGGCTCGGCGTGTCGTGCAGGTACACCGAATACGGGTTGGGAAAGCGCAGCACGATCTTGCCCAGGGGGTTGCGCGGCCCGGCTTCCTGGCGCAGCAGGATATTGCCGGGGTGCGACCAATCGACCTGCTCGGGCATCAGTGCGCGCCCCTCGGCGTCGAGCACTTGCAGGTTTTGCTGGCGCAGGTATTCGGGGTTGAGGCGGATGGCCGGCAGTTTGTCCTCACGCATGATGGTGGGCGGGATGGTCCAGGTGGGGTTGAGGGTCAGTCGGGTAATGCGCGACTTGAGCAACGGCGTCTGGCGTTCGGCACGCCCGACTTGCAGGCGGGTTTGCCACACCGGGATACCGCTCTGGTACACGCTCAGTTGCGCGGCGGCGACGTTGACCAGCACGCCTTCGGGCTCCAGGTCCTGGGCCAGCCAGCGGAAACGTTCCAGGTTGATGCGCAGTTGTTCGCGGCGCACGGCGGGGCTGATATTGAGTTCGGCTACCGTCCCCGCACCGATCACCCCATCGGACTGCAAGGAGTGACTGAGCTGGAAGGCCTTCACGGCGGTCACCAGTTCCGGGCGGTATTGCGTGCCGCTGCCCTTGGGTTCGCTGGCCAGGTAGCCGCCGCGGTAGAGGCGCCGCGCCAGTTCCGGGACGCGCGGGTCGTCCATGCCGGGGCGCAGCAACGGGCCGCCGGCGACGGCGTCCCAATGGGGCAAGGGTTGCTGGCGCACGGCGGAATAGGCGTTGCGCAAGCTGCGGTAAAGATCGGCGCTGGGGCGCGCCTGGTCGAAGGCCCGGGCCATGTCTTGCAGGCCGGCGGCGGCGAAGGCCAGCACTTCTGAATTCGGGTCTTGGGCCGGCGGTTGAGCGTGCCACAGCGGTTCGAAGCGCGATTGCTGCAAGCGCCCGTAATGCAGATCCTGCAGGGCTTGCAGGTACTGGCGGCTGATGTCGATATCGCTGCACAGCACGTTGGCCGTGGCATCCGCCGGCGGCAGGCTATAGTGGCTGGGGTCCAGGCCGTCGTCGGCGAGCATCAGCAACTGCGCGAGCAATGCTTGCCGACGCTCGTTGGCCGACCACAGCGGCAGATCGCCCTGCTGCTGGTAAAAGGCTTGCAGGCGCGATTGGACGGCGGCGTCTATCTGCGGCGCGAGCTGGGGGCAAACGCTGGTCAATTGCGCCAGGGCCTGCTGTATCGGCGCCGTGGCGACCAACGCGGGCGGTGCGATGGGTAACGCGTCGTCTGCCAGCGCGTCGGCTGTGGCGACCAGTGGTGCAACGAGCAAGCAAATGCTCAAGTAACATGCGTGTTTTTTGAACAATGACTTTGCTCCAATCCACAGTGGGGGGATGTACTGTAGATGCTGAATTTTATGTGCCGCTTCGGTTTGATCGCCGTGAGCCTGGCTGCGCTGAGCCCGGTTGCGCTCGCCGCCGATGGCCACTCTCCTTCCTTGTATAGCAGCCTGGCGCGCTCGGCTCCAGAACTCAATCCCACCGTGCTCAAAAGCGCCCTCAACGCGGTGCAGTGCGCGGTCAATAATGGCGAGGAGCGTTCCGAGCGCCTGGCGGTGATTGACTATTCCCAGCCCTCGACCGCTCGTCGGCTGTGGATCTTCGATCTGCGCAAAAAGACCCTGGTGCTGCGCGATCTGGTGGCCCATGGCGCCAAGTCCGGGGAAAACTTCGCCACCCAGTTCTCCAACCGCGAAGGCAGCCACCAATCGAGCCTGGGCCTGTTCCGCACCCAGGAAAGTTACCTCGGCACCCACGGCTACTCGCTGCGCATGGACGGCCTGGAGCCGGGCTTCAACGACCAGGCCCGCGATCGCGCCCTGGTGATTCACGCCGCCGACTACGTCAACCCGTTGTGGAGCAAGCGCGAAGGCCGCATCGGCCGCAGCCAGGGTTGCCCGGCCGTGCGCCCGCAGGTGGCGCGCCAGGTGGTGGACAAGCTCAAGGATGGCCAGTTCATGTTTTCGTGGTACCCGGACCAGCGCTGGCTGAAGTCCTCGACGTACCTCAATTGCAAACCCCAACAGGTGGCGAGTAGTCGTACAATCCGCGGCGGATAGCCTGTCTCCCTAGCTAAAAGAGAACGTCGCATGCTTCTACACACGTCCACCTGGATCGAGATCGGGCAGTTTCTGGAACGCAGCCGCACGGTGGTGATTCCCATCGGCTCCAATGAGCAACACGGCCCGACCGGCCTGCTCGGCACCGACTGGATGTGCCCGGAAATCATCGCCCACCACGCGCAGAAAAACGCCGACATCCTGATCGGTCCCACCTTCAATATCGGCATGGCCCAGCATCACCTGGGCTTTCCCGGCACCATCTCGCTGCGCCCGTCCACCTTCATTGCCGCGATTGGCGACTGGGTGCGTTCCCTGGCCGGGCACGGTTTCGAGAAAATCCTCTTCCTCAACGGCCACGGCGGCAATATCGCCACGATCGAGGCAGCGTTTTCCGAGCTGTACGCCGAGGCCAGCTTCGCCCGGCGCCCGGCCGGGTTCGCGTTGAAGCTGGTGAACTGGTGGGATCTGGACGGCGTTACCGAGCTGGCGCACCGGCAATTCCCGGTGGGCCATGGCAGCCATGCCACGCCGTCGGAAATTGCAGTGACGCAGTGGGCGTACCCGGAGTCGATCAAGTCAGCCGACTACGCGCCGCAGATCGCCAACACCGGGCCGATCCGCGAAGCCCTGGACTTCCGCGCACGCTTCCCCGACGGCCGCATGGGTTCGGATCCGGCGTTGGCGACGGTGGAGAAAGGCGCTGAGTTGGTGGCATTGGCGGCACAAGGACTGGTCAAGACCGTCAATGCCTTCAGCAACGAAGCCAAACCCTGAGAGCGCATCCGACACGCGTTATTTGCACTCCTGCGCGGCCAGCTCCAATCGCGACGGCGTGATCGTCGACGCCAGCGGCTTGCGCTCATACAAAAACACCTTGGCGCCGGCCTGGGACTTGTAGGCTTCGAGCACGTCATCGGCGGCGATCTTGCTGGTCAAGACCACTTTGGCGTGACGCGAGTTCTGGGTCACGGTGGAGCTGATCCCGTGCATTTCCAGCTTGGGCAGCACGCATTTCAGATAGGTCTCGGGGTCCTTGCCGGTTTGCAGGGTCAACGTGGGCGCGTTGGGCGCGGTGACACAACCGGTCAACAACAAGGAAGCAAAAGCCATGGCCGGTACGAAAAAAGAACGCATGAAAAAATCCTGAGTTTAAAAATAAAGGGTCACATCAACCCGCACGAATCAGCGCCTTGAGCGAGGCATCGAACTGCTTCAAGGCATCGAGTTGCACATCCTGCTGCTGCTCGATCTGCGCGGCAATCTGCGGTGCTGCCTGGTCGCGCACCCACACCGACGGTACCTGCTTGTGCACCGAGCCTTCGGCCTTGGCGATGTATTGCAGGTTCGCGTCATAGAACCGCGCCACAAACTGCGCCTCGACCTGATCGTTACGCTGGGTCAGCAGTTGGTTATGGGTGTCGAGCATCACCACCACATCGGGGTGAGCCTGCAGCAGGGCGTCCAGGTTGTCGTAGACAGTGACCGACAGGAAGGTGCCTTGCAGCGAACTCATCAACCAATCGATGGCCAGTTCCGGGTCGGAGCTGTTGACGAACGCCCGGCGGATACGCTCGTCGAGTGCATCCTTGGCGCCATTCAAGGCCATGTCGTGGTAGCGTTCAAGGTAGCTGAGATTGTCGCGGGTGTTGTCGCTGAGTAATACACCTACCGATTGCGCACGCTGCAAAGAGTCTACGCTAGCGACAATAGGTAGCAAATGGCTATTAGTCGAATCGTCGGCATTGGCCGCATTGTCCAGCGCCACCGTGCCGAGACTCAGCACCATTAAACCCAGCAGAATCAACGTCCTCATCACGTATTTCCTTGAACAGCGTTTCGATGGGTGTGATTCTGCGCTTTTCCTGCAAAAACAGAACTTGCGTTACGTGATGGTGACTATTATCTGAACCGATAGTCATGAACCAACAGTGCCGACATAAAACCTATAAGGACTCCGCCATGAAGCCCCACCAGAAGACCTTCGACCGCATCCGCGAAGCCGTATTGCCGGAGTTTCGCGACCGCGTCGCCGATTACCTGGCCGACTATGAAAACGTATTGCTGGACGAAGCGGCGGACGCGGACCTGGTCTACGCCAGTGCCCAGCAATTGCGCGGTTACCTGCGCGGCTTGAATACCATGCGGGTGCTGGGCATGGCGGATTGGGAAGAGCTGGACCGCCGCGTGGAACAAGAGTGGCCGGCTAAAGCGCGGGTCTTGGCAGATTGACCCATGCCTGCACCGATGGCCGCTGCCATTGGCGCTGGGCATAGTCGACCAACGCAGCCGGCACGCGGTCGCCATTGAGGATCAGGCGATTGAGCATCAACGCCAGGTCCACATCGGCAATCGACCACTCACCGAACAGGTTGGCCGGACTGCCCACCAACAGCGCCTCGGCGGCGCCGATCAACTTATTCGCCGCAGCCTCAGCCTCGGGCGACAGCGGCGGCCGCTTCTGCCCGCAGAACACCACCAGCGTCGAACGTTCCTGGCGAATCGGCAGCAAGTCGCTGCGCAGCCAGGCCTGGACCTGTCGCGCCCGCGCCCGCTGCCGGGGCTCGGCCGGATACACCGGCGTGTCGGGATAGACCTGTTCCAGGTACTCAGTGATCGCCGAAGACTCCGACAGCGCAAAATCACCTTCCACCAAGGTCGGCACGCGCTGGGTCACGGAAAGCCGGGCAAAGTCAGCCGCCTGGTTTTGCCCGGCGTCCAGGTCCAGGGTGACGGTATCGAAGGCCAGGCCCTTTTCCCGCAGGGTGACGAACACCGACATCGCGTAGGGGCTGGTGTAGAGCGAATCAACGTAGAGGCGCAACGGGGCTGGGTGCATGGCGGGGCTCCTTGGATGTGAAGCCCCACGCTACGAGATGTTCGGCCAGAAAGACAATGCAGTGTTTTTATAGGGGCATTCCTGGGGGGAATAGTCCATTGCGACGTGACACGCCAGCGTTCAAGGGACGGCAACGCGCGGATTAATGTTATAGGATAACGCTCCCTACCCACCCTGCCCTGCGATGCTTGCCCATGTCCGATGCTGTTCCCCTGCGCCAACGCCTGTTGTCCATCGACGCCCTGCGCGGCTTAGTGATCCTGTTCATGTTGCTGGACCACGTGCGCGAAACCTTCCTGCTGCACCGCCAGGTCAGCGACCCGATGAACCTGGACAGCACCGAACCCGCGTTGTTTTTCAGCCGCACCCTCGCCCACCTGTGCGCGCCGGTGTTCGTGTTGCTCACCGGTTTGTCGGCCTGGCTGTACGGCCAGAAATACCAGGGCCGGCGCGATGTGTCGGCGTTCCTGTTCAAGCGCGGGCTGTTTCTGGTGGTGCTGGAGTTCACCCTGGTCAACTTCGCCTGGACCTTCCAGTGGCCGCCCAGCGTGATTTACATGCAGGTGATCTGGGCGATTGGCGTGAGCATGCTCGCCCTCGCGGCGCTGGTGTGGTTGCCGCGTGCACTGTTGATCGTGCTGGCGCTGGCGATCATGGCCGGGCACAACCTGCTGGATGGTCTGCACGTCGATGCGGGGTCGGTGCTGCACATTCCCTGGACAATCCTGCACGAGCGCAGTTGGATCGACGTGGGTGACAGCCTGCGCCTGCGCACCACCTATCCGGTGCTGCCGTGGATCGGCGTGATTGCCCTGGGCTACGGCCTGGGCCCGTGGTTCGCCACTGGCCTGCCGGCGGCGTTGCGTCAGCGCTATTTGCTGCTCGGCGGCGTGGGTGCGTTGCTCGGGTTCGGGCTGTTGCGGGCGGCCAACGGCTATGGCGAGAAGCCTTGGCAGGTGTATGACAGCGGTGTGCAGACGCTGATGAGTTTTTTCAACGTGACTAAGTACCCGCCGTCGCTGTTGTTCCTCGCGTTGACGCTGGGCATTGGCCTGTTGCTGTTGCTGGCATTCGAGCGCGCGGGACATCGGCGCTGGATCGGGGTGTTGGCGGTGTTCGGGGCGGCACCGATGTTCTTCTATCTGCTGCACCTGTACGTGCTGAAACTCCTGTACGTCGCCTGTGTCGCGCTGTTTGGCCTCAACCACGGCGACTACTTCGGCTTCGACAGCATCCAGACGGTCTGGCTGCTCGCGCTGCTGCTGCCCCTGGCGCTCTACCCACCGGTACGCTGGTTCGCCAGGCTCAAAGCCCGGCGACGCGATATTGCCTGGCTCAAATACTTCTGATCATCGACCTCTGTAGGAGGGGGCTTGCTCCCGATGGCGGTGGATCAGTCACGACTGTTGCGACTGACACTCCGTCATCGGGAGCAAGCCCCCTCCCACATTGGATTGGGTTTACAGCCCAGGATCTGGGCAGGTGCTGCATGAAGTGCCGGGTATTGAAGATGCTCCTGCTCAAACACTTCTAAAGCACAACCGCATCAAAACTGTGGGAGCAAGCCCCCTCCCATATTGGATTGGGTTTACAGCTCAGGACCTGGGCAGGTGCTGCATGAAGTGCCGGGTATTGAAGATGCTCCTGCTCAAACACTTCTAAAGCACAACCGCATCAAAACTGTGGGAGCAAGCCCCCTCCCACATTGGATTGGGTTTACAGCCCAGGATCTGGGCAGGTGCTGCATGAAGTGCCGGGTATTGAAGATGCTCCTGCTCAAACACTTCTAACGCATAACCGCATCAAAACTGTGGGAGCAAGCCCCCTCCCACATTGGATTGGGTTTACAGCTCAGGATCTGGGCAGGTGCTGCATGAAGTGCCGGGTATTGAAGATGCTCCTGCTCAAACACTTCTAAAGCACAACCGCATCAAAACTGTGGGAGCAAGCCCCCTCCCACATTGGATTGGGTTTACAGCTCAGGACCTGGGCAGGTGCTGCATGAAGTGCCGGGTATTGAAGATGCTCCTGCTCAAACACTTCTAAAGCACAACTGCATCAAAACTGTGGGAGGGGGCTTGCTCCCGATGGCGGTGGCGCATTCAACATCACCGTTGACTGACACTCCGCCATCGGGAGCAAGCCCCCACACCTGGATTTGCATTGTTTTGAGGCGTCTATTTCAACTCAGGGCTTGTGGTCGGTATACGCTCCACGAACCTGCCAACAGCTCGCCTGAATACACCACACAAGCCCTTCCACAGGGTTGATTGGGTCAGGCCAGTTCGGCGCGCAGTTGGCGGGCGGCTGTCACCATGTGGATCAACGCCGCTTCGGTCTCCGGCCAGCCGCGGGTCTTCAAGCCGCAATCGGGGTTCACCCACAGGCGCTCGGCCGGAATCCGCTTGGCCGCCTTGCGCAGCAGGTTGGCCATCTCCGAGGCCTGGGGCACCCGTGGCGAGTGGATGTCGTAGACGCCCGGGCCGATGTCGTTGGGGTACGCAAAGGCTTCGAACGCGTCCAGCAGTTCCATGTCCGAACGCGACGTCTCGATGGTGATCACGTCGGCATCCATCGCCGCAATGGACTCGATCACATCGTTGAACTCGCTGTAGCACATGTGGGTGTGGATCTGGGTTTCATCGCGCACGCCCGAGGCGCACAGGCGGAACACTTCGGTGGCCCAGTCCAGGTAGGGCTGCCACTGCGCCTGGCGCAACGGCAGGCCTTCGCGGAACGCCGCTTCGTCGATCTGCACGATCTTGATCCCGGCGGCTTCCAGGTCGAGCACTTCGTCACGGATCGCCAGGGCCAGTTGACGGGCCTGCTCCTCGCGGCTCACGTCTTCGCGCGGGAACGACCACATCAGCATGGTCACCGGGCCCGTCAGCATGCCCTTCATCACTTTGCCGGTCAGGCTTTGCGCATAGCGAATCCACTCCACCGTCATCGCCTTCGGACGGCTGAGGTCACCGAAGATCAGCGCCGGTTTCACGCAACGCGAACCGTAACTCTGCACCCAGCCAAAGCGGGTGAACACATAGCCGTCCAGTTGCTCGGCGAAGTATTCGACCATGTCGTTACGCTCGGCTTCGCCGTGCACCAGCACATCCAGGCCGAGGTGTTCCTGCACTTCGACGGCGTGCTTGATTTCGCTGTGCATCGCTTCGACGTATTCGGCTTCGCTCAACTTGCCGGCCTTGTACGACTGGCGCGCCAGGCGGATCGAGGCGGTTTGCGGGAACGAACCGATGGTGGTGGTCGGGAACAGCGGCAGGTTGAGGCCGGCGCGCTGCGTCTCGATACGCTGGGTGAACGGCGATTGGCGCTGGCTGTCGCTGGCGGTAATGGCCGCGACACGCGCTTGCACCGCCGGTTTGTGGATACGCGGCGACGCGGCACGACCGGCTTGCACGGCGCGGCTTTGCGCCAGGGCCGCCAGCACCTGTGGCGCGTCGGGCTGGTTGACCGCTTGCGCCAGCACCGCGACTTCGGCGCACTTCTGCACGGCGAACGCCAGCCAGCTTTTCAGCTCGGCATCCAATTGGTCTTCACGGCCCAGGTCCACCGGGCTGTGCAGCAGCGAGCAGGACGGCGCCACCCAGAGGCGATCGCCGAGTTTTT
Organism: Pseudomonas sp. MPB23; assembly: GCF_046605395.1. Taxonomy (NCBI): domain Bacteria; kingdom Pseudomonadati; phylum Pseudomonadota; class Gammaproteobacteria; order Pseudomonadales; family Pseudomonadaceae; genus Pseudomonas; species Pseudomonas sp. MPB23. Next base: position 4,749,155 of record NZ_CP176771.1, read on the forward strand.
CATGGGCGTGCTGCAAGGTCGCCAGGGCTTTTTCCAGGTCGCAACGCCAGACGTTACGGCCATTGACCACACCCAGGGACAGCACTTTATACGCCGGCAGGCGGTCGAGAATGGTCGGGTACTGCTCCGGCGCGCGCACCAGGTCGATGTGCAGGCCGTCCACCGGCAGGTTGGCGGCCAGGCCGAGGTTTTCTTCCAGGCCACCGAAGTAGGTCGCCACGAGTTTTTTCAGCGGGTCGCGCTGGATCAGGTTGTAGGCGCGCTCGAAGGCGTTTTTCCAGGCTTGCGGCAGGTCCAGCACCAGGATCGGCTCGTCGATCTGCACCCACTCCACGCCCATATCGGCCAGGCGCTGGAAGATCTGGCCGTACAACGGCAACAGGCGCTCGAGCAGCTCGAGTTTGTCGAAATCGCCGCCCTTGGCCTTGCCCAGCCACAGGTAGGTCAGCGGGCCGATCACCACCGGCTTGACGGTGTGGCCCAGGTCGAGGGCTTCCTGCACTTCTTCGAAGAGCTGGTCCCAACCGAGGTGAAAGTGCTGGTCAGCGCTGAATTCAGGCACCAGGTAGTGGTAGTTGGTATCGAACCATTTGGTCATTTCCTGGGCGTGGGCGCCGCCGCAGCAACTGTCGCTGACACCCCGGGCCATGCCGAACAGTGTCTGCAGGGTGGCCTGGCCATCGGCCGGGCGGAAACGCTCGGGGATCACGCCAAACATCAGCGAGTGGCTCAGCACCTGGTCGTACCAGGCGAAATCACCCACCGGCAACAACTCGATGCCCGCCTGTTTCTGCAGGTCCCAATGGGCCTTGCGCAGATCACGGCCCACGGCACGCAGGCCGGCTTCGTCGAGCTCACCTTTCCAGAACGCTTCCTGCGCTTTTTTCAGTTCACGATCGCGTCCAATGCGCGGAAATCCAAGGGAATGAGCGACTGCCATGACTTACAACTCCACTGTAGGTATCAATGGCGGCCATTGTCGGCAGAGGACGATAGTGAGACAAACTCATTTTATTCCAGATCATCACAAGATTCGCTCATGTTAAAAAACCCTGAACACCGTCCCCTTGTAGGCGCGAGCTTGCTCGCGCCTACAAGGGGCGGGGGGTTACATCAAGGGGATTGAGTAGCTCACGAACACGCGATTCTGATCCTGGTCCCGCGCGACTTCGCTGCGCGACACGCCGTTACGCCAGCCAAACCCGACGTTCTTGAACGTGCCGCTCTGCACCACATAATCCAACGAGATATCCCGCTCCCATTCGCTGGCATCGTTGCCGCTGGTGGTGAGGATATGCTCGCCCTTGAGGTACATCAGCGAAGCCTTCAGGCCCGGCACACCCAGCGCCGCGAAGTCGTAGGCGTACTGTGCAAACGCGGTGCGTTCGCCGGCCTGGATGAAGGTCTGTACGGTGCGGTCGGTGTAGAGGTACAGGCTGGAACCGCCCTCGCCTTTGTTCACCAGGCCACCCTGGTTCAACTGCGCGAAGTTACTGTCGTCCGAGACTTGCTGGTAACCGGCGGTAATCGCGTGGGGCCCCAGGGAATAGATAAACGCGGCACTCCAGGTGTTGTTGTCGATTTCACCGCTGCCGTTCTTGGTGTAACCGCTGATTTTGTAGCCTTCGGCACGGCCGGCGGCGCTGCTGTTTTTGCCGTCGGAGGTGGTCTTGAAGTAGCGCAGGTCGGTTTTCAACGAGCCGAAGTCGCCCAGCGGCAATACGTGTATCAGGCCGGCGAAGTGTTGTTGGTAATAGTCTTCGAGGTTGGCGTAGTAGTACTGGACCATCAGGTCCTTGCTCACCTGGTAGTCGGCACCGGCGTAGTTGAATTTATTGCTTTCGCGGGTGCCGCCTGCCGCCGCCAGGCCGCTGCTGTCGCTGGAGCCACGGCCGGTGGTGTGCTGGAGCTGGCCGCCGGTGAGCGTCAGGTTGTCGATGTCTTTGCTGGTGACTTGCCCGCCTTCGAACGACTGCGGCAACAGGCGACCGTCGTTGCTCACCAGGATCGGCAGGTTCGGGCGCAGGTAGCCGTAGCGCGCTTCGGTCTTGGCGAAACGCGCCTTGGCCGTGGCGCCGCCGCGCGTCCAACTGTCCACGGCCTTGCCGTCGTCGGTGGGGATCATCGAGCTGCCCACATGGCGGGCGGTGCTGCTGTCGAGGGTGATGCCGAACATGCCCACGGCGTCGAGGCCAAAGCCCACGGTGCCGTCGGTAAAGCCCGACTGGTAGTTGAGCATGAATGCCTGGCCCCACTCCTCAGTCTTCGACGGTGCGGCAGTTCCGTCGCGGTTGTCGTTATTGAAGTAGAAGTTACGCAGGCTCAAGTTGGCTTTGCTGTCACTCAAGAAATCGGCCGACGCCAAGGGGCTCAGGGCAATGCCCAGGCTGCCGGTCAATACGCTTAATACATTCAAAGTGGCTTTCATCAGGACGAGCTCCGGCGCGGAATCCAAGTTCCGGGCGCAAAAAAAGGGCAGCAGGATGCCGTCGGCCACACGGGATGTTGGCCGGGGCGTTAACGGTGATTCAGGTGGTCAGTCGAGCGAAGTGGACCTCCGGGAAACTTCAGTCAATCAATCCTTGAGCGTCATAGAACGGATAAGGCCCGGGGTATTTTCCAAATACGCCGTTATGGCTGATCAAACCGTGTTGCGCATCCCAGCGATGCAACAGATAACCCGCCGGCTCCAGGTTGAAATGCGCGGGCGCGGCGTCTTGCAGGTCCAGCACGATCTGGTGCGACGTGCCGGGGCATACACAACTCAGGCTGCCACCGAAACGCCGCTGCATCGGGCGGTGCAGGTGACCGCACAGCAGGCGTTCCACTTGCGGATGGCGAGCGACCACACGTTCCAGGGCCGCTGCGTTGATGAAGGGTTCGCGGTCCATATGGCCGATGCCGCTGATAAACGGCGGGTGATGCAGGATCAGCAAGGTCGGGGCATCCGGCCGTAATGCCAGTTGCTCATCGAGCCATTGCAGTTGGCTGTCCAGTAACTGGCCGCCGTGGTCGCCGGGGATGGTCGTGTCGAGGCCGATCAGACGCAGCGGATGTTCGTCCACCACCCAGTCCAACGGGGCGTCGGCCGACACCGGCAAATAGGTGTGATCGCCAAATGCATCGAGCAACGGCCCACGGCTGTCGTGGTTGCCCGGCACCAGGTAGACCGGCATGTGCAGGCGTGCGAGTTCGGGGCGCAGCACGGCGTATTCATCGGCGCGACCGAAGTCCACCAGGTCGCCGCTGATCACCACGATATCGGGGCGCGGATGGCTGGCGTTCAACTGCTCCACCGCACGGCGCAGCGCGGCCAATGTATCGACCACGCCGTAGGTCAGGCGCTGGCCGGCTTTAAGGTGCAGATCGCTGATCTGCGCGACAAGAAACGGACGGTTCACAAGGCAATTCTCACGCATTCAGGGTGAACAACATGTGCGGCGCGACGGCCAGGGCAATCGGCGCGCCGACGGCGTACAACGGGTTGTCGCTGCTGTCGACCAGCAACGGTTGCGGGCCGCCGACCTCCACCAGCAGACGGCTTTGCGCGCCCTGGAAAAACTGCGCCAACAGATGGCCGTGCAGGTGCCCTTCGCCGTCCATCACGCGCAGGTGTTCGGGGCGGCAGTACACGGTGTCCGGCCGGTTGGCCTGATGCCACGGCAGTTCGCCGCCGTAGACTTTCAAACCCTGCACCGAGTGCGCGAGCACCGGGAAGGCATTGAGGTTGCCGACGAACCCGGCGACAAAGGCATTGGCCGGCTGCTGGTAGATTTCCCGGGGGCTGGCCAGTTGCGCGACACGGCCCTTTTCCATCACCAGGATGCGATCGCCCAGGGCCATGGCTTCGCCCTGGTCATGGGTGACGAACACCGCGGTGATCCCCAGGCCGCGCAGCAGTTGATCCAACTCACTGCGCAGACGCTCGCGCAATTGCGCATCGAGGGCCGCCAGCGGTTCGTCCAGCAACAGCACCTTGGGGCGCGGCGCCAATGCACGGGCCAGCGCCACGCGCTGGCGCTGGCCACCGGACAATTCGTGGATGCTGCGCTGGCCGTGAGCCTGCAAGCCGACCAGCTCCAGCAGCTCGTCGCAACGGGTGTTGCGCTCGCGCACCGACAGGCCGCGTATCTTCAAGCCGTAGACGATGTTCCCCGCCACATCCAGGTTGGGAAACAGCGCGTAGTTCTGGAACACCATGCCCACGTCGCGGCGCTCGATGGGCAGGCGCGTGAAGTCCTGGTCGCCGAAAAACACCTGGCCCACGTCCGGGCGTTCCAGACCGGCGATCAGGCGCAAGGTCGTGGTTTTGCCGCAGCCGGACGGGCCGAGAATGGCCAGGGTCTCGCCGCCTTCGACGCTCAGGTTCAAGTCATGCACGGCCACGGTGCCGTCGGCGAACGCCTTGCGACAGCCTTGCAGGCGGATAGTGATAGCGGTCATCGACGCTCTCCACGGGACAGACGGGCACTGATGGCCTGCAGCGCAATCAGCAGCGGCACGATCATCAGCAAAAAGATAAGGGTGTAGGCGCTGGCGATTTCCAGGCGCGCCGAGGCGTAGCTGTCGGCCAGGCCCACCGGCAGGGTCTTGGTCATGGGCGTATGGAGCATCCAGGTCAGGTTGAATTCACCCAGGGACAAGGTCACCACCATCAGCACCCCGGCGAGAATCCCGGCCCGGCAATTGGGCACCACCACACTGAAGAAGCGCTTAATGGGACCGGCGCCGAGGCTGGCCGCCGCCTCCTCCAATACCGGCAAGTGCTGGCGTTGCATCACCGCCATCACCGGGCGCACCAGAAACGGCAAGGTAAACAGCACATGGCCGACAAGGATGAACAACCAACTGCTGCGAAACGTGCCGAACTGGCCGTAGGTGAGCAGCAACGCCAGCGCACTGGCCAGCCCCGGCATCGCCACCGGCAGCACCATCAATTCCTCGAAGGCGCGGCTGAAGCGGTTGTTCAGGCGCACCAGGGCGTAGGCCGCCGGCACGCCGATCACGCAGACGCACACCGCGCAGGCCAGGGCCAGTTGCAGCGACAGCCACACCGTCGACGAATAGGCCTGCCACACCTGGATCAACCAGTCGAAGGTCAGGCCACTGGACAGGCCGACGAAGAAATTGCGCGTCAGTCCGGCCAGCAACGACATCAACACCGGCACCAACATGAAGGCGCACACCAACAGGGTAAACAGCAGTTGCATCACGAACAGCGATGAGCGTTTCACAGGACAGTCCCCGCATTCTTCACCAGACGCCGAGTGAGCAGCAGCACGGCCCAGGTCAGCGCGCCCAGCACCACCGACAACGCGGCGGCGACGGCAAAATTGGCGTAGTTGGTGAACACGTTGTAGATCGCCACCGGGGTGACGTTCAGGCGTGTGCCCAAGGTAAAGGCGGTGCCGAAGGCGCCCATGGACGTGGCGAAGCAGATCGCGCCGCAAGACGCCAACGCCGGCGCCAGGCCCGGCACGATCACGTCGCACACCACGCGCCAGTGCCCGGCGCCCAGGGAATGCGCGGCTTCTTCGAGGCTGCGGTCGAGGCTTTCGCACGCGGCCATCACCGTGAGGATCACCCGCGGGATCGAGAAGTACAGGTAGCCGACAAACAGCCCGGCCAACGAGTAAGCGAAGATCCAGCGCTCACCGGTCAGTTGCAGGCCCAAAGACGCCAGCAAGCCCTGGCGCCCGGCCAACAGGATCACCAGAAAGCCCACCACCACGCCGGGGAACGCCAACGGAAAGGTCAGCAACGCCACCAGCGCCGAGCGCCCGAAAAACCGCTGGCGCGCCAGAAACACCCCGCTGATGCCGCCGATCAGCAGCGCCACCAGCGTGACGAACACCGCCAACGCGCAGGTTTGCGCCAGGCTGCCCAGATACTGCGCGCTGCTGAGTACCTGCCAGTAGCCGCTGCCGAGGCTGTCGCGACGTTCGGCACCGAGCACCATCAGGTGTGCCAGCGGCAGCAACCAGAATGCGAGCAGCAGCGCAAACGCCGGAGCCAGGGCCCAGGCGGCATGTTTTGCCGATGCGGCCACTTACTTGACCTCGTTCAGATAGCGGGCGGCGAAGGCTTCCTGCACTGCGGCCATTTTCTGGTAGTCCACCACGCCGGCGCGCGCGTAATCGCTGTCGGGCAGGAACTGCGCGGCGACTTCGGCCGGCATCTTCACCGGGCGCACCGGGCGCAGGTAGGCCTTGGCCCAGAGCGCCTGGCCTTGATCGGAGAGCACGAAGTCGAGGACCTTCTCGGCATTCGCGCGGTGCGGGGCATTGGCCACCAGGCTCATCACGTAGGGCACGCTGATGCTGCCCTCCTGGGGAATCACGAAGGCAACGTTGGCGTTGTCTTTGTAGCGCGCGCGGTAGGCGTTGAAGTCGTAGTCCACCAGGATCGGCAACTCACCGGACAACACCCGCGCATACGCGGTTTGCTTGGGCACGATGGGCGCGTTTTTCGCCAGCTTCTGGAAGTAGTCGATGGCCGGGGCGAAGTTGTCCAGGTCGCCGCCCATGGCGCGGTTGATCGCCACCGCCGACACGTAGCCGACGAAGGCGCTGGACGGGTCCAGGTAACCGACCATGCCTTTGTATTGTGGCTTGAGCAGGTCAGCCCAGCTCTGCGGTACGGGCAAGCCGCCGAGGGCGTCGACGTTGACCATGATGCCCAGGGTGCCGGAGTGGATCGCGAACCAGTGGCCGGCGGGGTCTTTCAAACCGGCGGGAATCTGCTCCCAGCCGTCGGGCTTGTAGGTGCCGACCACCTCGGCCTTTTGCGCCTGCAGGCCGAAGGTCACACCGTAGTACACCACGTCGGCGACCGGCGCGGCCTTTTCGGCCACCAGTTGCGCCAGGGACTGACCGGAGTTCTTGTTGTCCAGCGGCACTTGCACGCCGGTGCTGGCGGCAATGGCCTTGAGCTGGGTGCCCCAGTCGGCCCAGTCCGGCGGGCAGTTGTAGCAAATTGCGGTCTCGGCGGCGTGGGCCAGGCTGGCCACGCCACACAGCAGCACGGCGGCCAGGGTTTTACTGAATGCGCGCATCAGGGGTCTCCTCAAGGGGTTGGGTGCTTTCGCCCGGCCGGATATGGCAAGGCAGGCAATGGGACGTCGGGGCGTTGCCGGCGATTTGCGCCAGCAGTTGGTCAATCACGGTGTTGGCCAGCAGCGCGATGGGCTGCACCACGCTGCACAGGGTCGGGTGCATCTGGGTGCCCAGGGAGATGCCGTCAAAGCCCACGACCGACAACTGCTGCGGCACAGGCCAGGCGTTGCGGCGCAGTTCGGCGATCAGGCTGATGGCCAGGAAATCGTTGGAGCACACCAGCGCGGTGGGCGCCTCGGGGCCCTGCAAAAACGGCGCGATGGCGGCGAATTCGGCCTCGGTATGGGCCGGCATCTCGATCACCGGACGGCTGTGCAGGCCGTATTCAGTCATGGCGTCGCAGTAACCGGCATAGCGCAGCCGCGCGCGGTCGGACTGCAAGGCGGGGCCGGCGACCATACTGATGCGGCGATGCCCGGCGTCCAGCAGATAGCGGGTCGCCAAGGCCATGCCCGCGCGATTGTCGACCGACACCGCGCTGTAGTTGGGGTTGCTGGGTTGGTGATAGGCCAGCACGAATGGGGTTTTTTCGCTGTTCAGGCTGCTGAGCACGCTATTGCTTTCGGCATCGGTGACCGTCAGCACCAGGCCATCGACGCGCTGGCGCAGCAGTTCTTCCACCACAATGCATTCGCGCTCACTGCTGTAGTCGGTGGTCGCCAGCAACAGGCTGTAGCCGCGCAACCGCGCCGCACGTTCCATGGCCTGGAATTGTTCGGCGAACACCGGATTGAGCAGGTTGGGCACTACCACGCCGATCAACTGGGTGGTTTGCAAACGCAGTTGGCGGCCCAGTAAGTTGGGGCGAAACCCCAGCTCGCGGGCGGCGGCGAACACCTGCTCACGGGTGGCCGGGCGCACTTGGTCGGGGGTGGCAAAGGTGCGGGCGGCGGTGGCACGGGACACCCCGGCCAGCCGCGCAACGTCTTTCAGGTCAGTCATGATTACTCGCTTGAGATCGATCTCATTGGCGAGGACATTAGCGGCGCAATGTGGCAGGCACGTGGTGGGCAGATGACGGTTTGATGTCAGCCCCCTCCCACATTGGGCCGGTGCATGCCGTTGGACAGTCATATTGCATGGCTATGCTTGGAAAACCCGACGCGCAAATTCCGCCCACTAACCTTTCGATCTGCTCCAAGTGAGGGCACAATGCGTGTCCTTTTTTGGCAGGCACCGCCGCAGGCTCTCAAAAATGATCAAAACGCCGTACTACCTCATCGACAAACAGAAGCTTCTGGTCAACATGCAGAAGATCGCCTACGTGCGCGAGCAGTCCGGCGCCAAGGCCCTGCTGGCGCTCAAATGCTTTGCCACCTGGTCGGTGTTCGACCTGATGCAGCAATACATGGACGGCACCACCTCGTCGTCGCTGTATGAATTGAAGCTCGGTCGCCAGAAATTCCAAGGCGAGGCGCACGCCTACAGCGTGGCCTGGGCCGACGACGAAATCGAAGAGATGCTGGAAAACTGCGACAAGATCATCTTCAACTCCATCAGCCAGCTACAGCGCTTTGCCGCACGCAGCGAAGGCAAGACCCGCGGCCTGCGCGTCAACCCGCAGGTGAGCAGTTCCGACTACCTGCTGGCCGACCCGGCGCGTCCGTTCAGCCGCCTGGGCGAATGGGACCCGGTGAAGATCGAAGGCGTGATCGAACAGATCTCCGGCTTCATGTTCCACAACAACTGCGAGAACGACGACTTCAGCCTGTTCGACAACATGCTCGGCACCATCGAAGAACGCTTCGGCGCGCTGCTGCACAAGGTCGAGTGGGTCAGCCTCGGCGGCGGCATCCACTTCACCGGTGAAGACTATGCCGTGGACGCCTTCTGCGCGCGCTTGAAGGCGTTCTCCGAGAAGTACGGCGTGCAGGTGTATCTGGAACCCGGCGAAGCGGCGATCACCAACAGCGCTTCCCTGGAAGTCACCGTGCTCGACACCCTCTACAACGGCAAGCACCTGGCCGTGGTCGACAGCTCCATCGAAGCCCACCTGCTGGACCTGCTCATCTATCGCCTCAACGCCAAGCTGGCGCCGAGCGAGGGTGAACACACCTACATGGTGTGCGGCAAATCCTGCCTGGCCGGGGACATCTTCGGCGAGTATCAATTCGATCGTCCGCTGGCCATCGGCGATCGGCTGTCGTTCATCGACACCGCAGGCTACACCATGGTCAAGAAAAACTGGTTCAACGGCCTGAAAATGCCGTCCATCGTAGTGAAACAACTCGACGGTACAGTCGAGGTGGTTCGTGAATTTGGTTACGACGACTACCTGTCCAGCCTTTCGTAAGCTGGCGGATAAAGGAGAGATAAAGCAATTGAAAAAGAACGTTCTTATCATTGGTGCAGGAGGTGTCGCCAAGGTGGTGGCCCACAAGTGCGCGCAGCACAACGACGAACTCGGTCGTATTGCTATCGCGTCGCGCAACATCTCCAAATGCCAGGCCATCATCGACAGCGTCAAGGCCAAGGGTAGTCTCAAGGTTCCCGCCGACATCCAAGCCTTCGCGCTGAACGCCCTGGACGTGGAAGCGACCAAGGCCCTGATCCGCGAGACACAATCGCAGATCGTCATCAACGTGGGTTCCGCGTTCCTCAACATGTCGGTACTGCGTGCCTGCATCGACACGGGCGTTGCCTACCTCGACACCGCCATCCACGAAGAGCCGGGCAAGGTCTGCGAGACCCCGCCGTGGTACGGCAACTACGAATGGAACCACCTGCAAGAGTGCAAACAGAAGAACATCACCGCCATCCTTGGCGTGGGCTTCGACCCGGGTGTCGTCAACGCGTATGCCGCGCTGGCGCAGCAACAGCATTTCGACCGCATTGATTCGATCGACATTCTCGACGTTAATGCCGGCTCCCATGGCAAATACTTCGCCACCAACTTCGACCCGGAAATCAACTTCCGCGAATTCACCGGACAGGTGTGGAGCTGGCAGAACAGCCAGTGGACCAGCAACACCATGTTCGAAGTCAAACGCACCGACGACCTGCCCGTGGTCGGTTCGCAGAACCTCTACCTCACCGGCCACGATGAAGTGCACTCGCTGTCGAAAAACCTCGACGTGCCCAACGTGCGTTTCTGGATGAGCTTCGGCGAGCACTACATCAACGTGTTCACTGTGCTGAACAGCCTCGGCCTGCTCTCCGAAAAACCGGTCACCACCGCCGAAGGCCTGCAAGTGGTGCCGTTGAAAGTGGTCAAGGCCGTGCTGCCCGACCCGTCGTCGCTCGCCCCCGGCTACACCGGCAAGACCTGCATCGGCGACCTGGTCAAAGGCACCAAGGATGGCCAGCCGCGCGAGGTGTTCATCTACAACGTGGCCGATCACGAAGAAGCCTACGCCGAGACCGACAGCCAGGGCATCTCCTACACTGCCGGCGTGCCGCCGGTCGCCGCTGCGCTGCTGGTAGCGCGTGGTCAGTGGGATGTGAAGCGCATGGTTAACGTCGAGGAACTGCCGGCTGAGCCGTTCCTGAAAGCGCTGGATGTGATGGGGTTGCCGACTCGGATCAAAGACGAGAACGGTGATCGTGCCTGGGATGCGATTGCCTGATAGGCGATAGCAGACCAAACCAAAATGTGGGAGGGGGCTTGCCCCCGATAGCGGTAGATCAGTCACAGCTGTATTGACTGACACACTGTAATCGGGGGCAAGCCCCCTCCCACAGTTGGTTTCAGGGTGTCTGTTATTCCAGGTTGCGCGCCGAGTTGCTCAGCGCCCGCGAACACTGCAACAACGCCGGCGCCAACTGCCGTTCCGCGTCCGCCCTGCTCCACCGGCTGGTCGGCGCCACCACATGCACCGCCGCCACCGGGCGGCCATTGGCGCCCAGCACCGGAGCGCCGATGGTCATGTCGCCCAGGAACAACTCCTGGCTATTCACCGCATAACCCTGCTCGCGCACCTGTTGCAGCGACGCCACGATCTTGTCGACATCGGTCAGCGTATGGCTGGTGTGCGCCACCCGCTGGCTGTTCTCGATCAGCACCAACGCCTCGTCGGCTGGCAACGCGCTCAAATACGCACGCCCCGACGCCGTGCAGTACATCGGCACCCGCGAGCCGATCGGCATGTGCACCGGCACAAAACCCGAGCTGACGAACCGCGCGATATAGGTCATGTCGTAGCCCGCCGGTTCAGTCAGGCACGACGTCTCGCCGGTCAGCCGCGTCAGCTCGGACAAAAACGGGTTGGCCACTTCGATCAGCGAATGCGCATCCAGGTAACTGAAGCCCAGCTCCAGCACATGAGGGGTGAGTTGGTAATGTCGGGTGCGCGAATGTTTCCGAAGGTAACCCAGGCTTTCGAGGGTAAACACCATGCGCTGGGCCGAACTTTTGGTCATGCCGGCCGCCTCGGCCACCTCTGCAAGGCTCATGCTACGGCGCTGGGCGCTGAAGGCCTTGAGCACCGACAGGCCTTTTTCCAGGGATTGGTTGTGCAAGCTGTTGCGTTCTTCGGACATGGCGGACTCACGGTCAGATCGATCAGGCGTGGCGCTATTTCTACTCCAGATCACAAAAATAGACCACTAAATATCGCATATCGATACAAAAGGTTCATTTTGTCGATTTTGTATAGCGATAATCGATTTATTTCAATCGAAATGGCACAGAGCTTGCGGTTTCATCGGTAGCCGCTTGCGGTACTGACGATCCGTTTTCCTTCTGGAGTAACCCGATGAACAGTCTTTCGCCCTTGTTTCGCCGCCTTGCCTTCGGTTTCTGCGCCGCGCTGTGTGTTACGGCGGTGCACGCAGAAAGTGCGCCCTCGTACAAAGTCGGTGCAACGGCCAGCGGTTCGCCGTTCACCTTCCTCGATATCAAAAGCAATAGCATCCAGGGGGTGATGGTCGATGTGGCCCAGGCCGTGGGCAAGGCCGGCGGTTTTACCAGTCAGATCGAACAGACCAACTTCGCCGCGCTGATCCCGTCCCTCACCTCGGGCAAGCTCGACTTCATCGCCGCCGGCATGCTCAAGACCGACGAGCGCACCAAGGTCGTCGACTTCAGTACCCCGGTGTATGCCTACGGCGAAGGCCTGATCATCAGCGCCGACGACAACAGCGCCTACCCCGACCTCACCCCGCTCAAAGACCAGGTGGTCGGCGTGCAGGCCGGCACGGTCTTTTACGACCAACTGAACAAGCTGGGCATCTTCAAGGAAATCCGCACCTACGACTCCATCGGCGAGATGGTGCGCGACCTGTCCCTGGGTCGCATCAAGGCCGCCGTGGGCGACCAGCCGGTGGTCGCCTACCAGATCAGCCAGCAGCTGTTCAAAGGCGTGAAGCTGGCGCCTGACTACAAGCCCACCCATGTCGGCGACGTGTGCCTGGTGGTGCGCAAGGGCGATGCACAAACCCTCGAACGCCTGAACACCGCCATCGCCAGCATCAAGGCCGACGGCACCCTGGACAGCATCCTCAAGAAGTGGGGACTCCAAACCCCGGTGGCACCATGAACCTGTCTGAATTCCTGCAAAACGCCACGGACTTCCTGCCGATCCTGCTGCAAGGCGCGTGGGTAACCATTCAGATCACCGTGCTGTCGTTCCTGCTCAGCAGCGCCATCGGCCTGGTGCTGGCGTTGCTCAAGCTGTCGCCGATCCGCGCGCTGTCGTGGGCGGCGAGCACCGTCATCAACGTGATCCGGGGCCTGCCGATCATCGTGCAACTGTTCTATATCTACTTCGTGCTGCCGGACATGGGCGTGCACTTGACCGCGTTCTACGCCGGAGTCATCGGCATGGGCATCGCCTATTCGGCGTACCAGGCCGAGAACTTCCGCACCGGCATCATCGCCGTGGAGCAGGGCCAGCGCGAAGCCGCCGAAGCCTTGGGGATGCGCTCGGCACTGATGATGCGCCGGGTGGTCCTGCCGCAAGCGTTTCGCATCGCCCTGCCGCCCTACGGCAATACCCTGGTGATGATGCTCAAGGACTCGTCCCTGGTGTCCACCATTACCGTGGCCGAGATGACCCGCCAGGGCCAATTGATCGCCTCGTCCACGTTCCAGAACATGACCGTCTACACCCTGGTCGCCCTGCTCTACCTGCTGATGAGCCTGCCGCTGGTGTATGGCCTGCGGCGCATGGAACAGCACCTGGGCCGGAGGAAAAAAGCATGATCGAGATTCGCCAACTGCAAAAACACTACGGCGGCCACCACGTGCTGCACGGCGTCGACCTCGACGTGGCCAAGGGCGAAGTGGTGTGCCTGATCGGCCCGTCGGGCTCGGGCAAATCCACCCTGCTGCGCTGCATCAATGCACTGGAAGCCTACGACGGCGGCCACATCAACGTGTTCGGCCAAACCGTGCAGCGCGCCAGCAAAAGCGTGCACGCCCTGCGCAGCCGCATGGGCATGGTGTTCCAGCGCTTCAACCTGTTCCCCCACCGCACCGTGCTGGAAAACGTCATGGAAGGCCCGGTGTACGTCAAAGGCGAGCCACTCAAACAGGCCCGCGAAGAAGCCCTGGTGCTGCTGGAAAAAGTCGGCCTGAGCGCCAAGGCCGACGCCTACCCGGAACAGCTATCCGGCGGCCAGCAGCAACGCGTGGCCATCGCCCGCGCCCTGGCGATGAAACCCGACGCCATGCTGTTCGACGAACCCACCTCCGCCCTCGACCCGGAACTGGTCGGCGATGTGCTGGCGGTGATGCGCACCCTGGCGGACGAAGGCATGACCATGATCGTGGTCACCCATGAGATGGGCTTTGCGCGGGAAGTCGCCGACCGCGTGTGCTTCCTGCACGGCGGCTACATCGTCGAGAGCGGCCCGGCCGAACAGGTGCTGGGCCACCCGCAACACCCGCGCACCCAGGATTTTCTGCGCAGGGTGCTGCACCCCACGGGTACTGCACGGAGCCTGTCATGAAGTCCTTATGGTCGGCGACCGCGCCGTCGGTGGTGGCGACGCCCGCGTTGAGTGAATCGGTGAAGGTGGACGTGGCAATTGTCGGCGCCGGGTATACCGGCCTGTCGACCGCCCTGCACCTGGCCGAGCGTGGCGTCAGCGTGTGCGTGCTGGAGGCCAACGAGCCTGGCTGGGGTGCATCCGGGCGTAACGGTGGGCAGGTCAACCCGACGCTCAAATACGACCCGGAGCAACTGGTGCAGATGTACGGGCCGGAGCGGGCCGAGCCATTGATCTCCACGGTGTCGAATTCGGCGGACCTGGTGTTCAGGTTGATCGAACGCCATCGCATCGACTGCACGCCGGTGCGCAAGGGCTGGATGCAGCTGTCGTACACCGACAAAGGCGTGGCCGGGCTGCATGCACGGGCTGATCAATGGGCCAGGCGCGGTGTACCGGTGCAGCGGCTGGACGCGGCAGCGGTGGCTTCGCGCCTGGGCAGCGAGGCGTTTGCCGGCGGCTGGCTGGATGGCCGCGCCGGGGCGATTCAACCGTTGGCATACGCCCGTGGGCTGGTGAGCGCGGCGTTGGCGGCGGGCGCGCGCATCCACGGCCACAGCGCGGTCACAGGGCTACAGCGCCAGGGTGCCGGCTGGCAATTGCACACGGCCGGCGGAGCGCAGGTGACCGCCGATCAAGTGGTGCTGGCGACCAATGGCTACAGCGGCAACCTATGGCCGGGCATGGCCCAGAGCATCCTCGCGGCGAACAGTTTCATCGTCGCCACCAAGCCACTGAGCGGGCGTGCGGCGGACAGCATTTTGCCGGGGCAGGAAACCGTGTCCACGGCACAACGGTTGCTGCTGTATTTTCGCAAGGACAGCCACGGGCGCTTGCTCATGGGCGGGCGCGGCCTGTTCAACGATCCCACATCGCCCACCGATTTTGCGCACCTGGAACGTTCCCTGGCGTTGCTGTTTCCGCAATTGGGGCCGTTGGCGTTCGAATATCGCTGGGCCGGGCGTATCGCGATCACCCGTGACTTCATGCCCCACGTGCACGAACCGGCACCGGGGCTGACCCTGGCGTTGGGATGCAACGGGCGAGGCATCGCATTGTGTACCAGCCTGGGGCAGCAATTGGCGGGACGGCTGTATGACAGCAAGGCGGAGTTCAACTACCCGATAACACCGTTGCAGCGCTTGCCGTTGCATGGGTTGCAGCGGTTTTACATTGGGGCGGGCGTGGCGTGGTACAGCTTGTTGGATCGCTTGCACATCAGTTGAAGATCAATCGCCAAACAGTCTAAGCGACTGTCAACTCTCACAGGTTACCGCCCCCCCAAACACCGCTAGCCTTGGCCAGTCGCACCTCAATCGTCGACTGGCTGACCCCTTCACCATGCGCGAAAGGAATCGTCCATGAACCTGCAAAACAGCTCGAACAACTTACCGGCGCGCCTGCTCGGGCTCGTATACAGCGCTGGCTGCTACCTGATTTTCCTGGTCACGTTTTTATACCTGGTAGGCTTCGTGGCTGGCGTGACAGTGCCGAAGAACATCAACGACGGCCCACCCATCGACTGGCCACTGGCAGCGTTGATCAATGGTCTGCTGATCATTCTGTTCGGCATCCAGCACAGCGGCATGGCGCGTAAAAGCTTCAAGAGCAGGCTGGTCACCCTCATCCCCGCCGCAGCGGAACGCTCCACCTATGTGTTGTTCAGCAGCCTGGTACTCGCGTTGTTGTTCTGGCTGTGGCAACCCATGCCATACACGCTGTGGCGCGTTGAAGCGAGCTGGGCACGGGCCCTGTTGACGGGGCTGTTCTGCCTGGGCTGGGGCATCGTGTTGTTGGCGACGTTATTGATCAGCCACTTCGAACTCTTTGGGCTCAAGCAGGCCATTGATCGCTGGCGCGATAGGGCCCAACACGCACCAGTCTTCAAAACCCCGTGGTTCTACCAGGTCGTTCGTCACCCGCTGTACCTGGGGTTTCTGATCGCCTTTTGGGCAACGCCGCACATGACGGCGGGGCATCTGTTATTTGCGCTTGCGATGACGGTTTATGTCTTCATTGGCGCCGGTTTTGAAGAGAAGGATCTGGTGGCGTTGTTTGGTGAGCGGTATCGGCGGTATCAGCAGGAAGTGGGCATGATTCTGCCGTGGTCGAAGGCGCGCAAAAAAGGCCCTGAATAGGCTGACAACGCACGCGGTCATGAACGCTCTAGGAGCTTTCCCACAAGGCTTTCAGGTTGTCGCTCGGAACTTCGCTGACTAACCTCTCCACCGTCGCTGCCTATTCAGCGACCGGATTTGACCGTCCGAACACTCAACGACTCGCAACGCCCAACGCCTATTCCAGGCGTTTTTTTTGTGCCTGAGGTATCGTGTCGCGGCGGCTGTACGCGGGATACCTTCGGGTATGCCGGGTTCGTTGATAACCGGTCGGTCAACCCGCGTACAGCTGCCACCCCATTCGTTTGACCGCGATCAGTGGCAGCTCCATTTATCGACGGAGTTTCACCATGATTAAAGACGCCCCCAATCCCCCAGAATCACTCTTCACCGTACGCCCGAACCTGGGCACGGAAACCCTGCTGGTCAACGCCTCCCAGGACCTGGCCTCCATCACCGACATTGCCACCCACCTCGCCTTTGAAATCGACGGCGCCCAATGCAATGTGGCGCTGGATATCTGCCGCCTGCTCGAAGGCGTGCAACTGCTGGTGGAAAAGGCCCTGGATGAAACCCATCCCGCCGCGTAATGCCTGTGAAGATCGTTCCCCCACCCGCGGGAGCGATCTCAAAACACCGACCACCCAATCCGCTCACTCAACAATTCCAAAGCCTTCATCCCCGCCAGCGAATTCCCCGCAGCATTCAACTCCGGCGACCACACGCACACCGTGAACTGCCCCGGCACCACCGCAACGATCCCACCCCCTACCCCGCTCTTGCCCGGCAAGCCGACGCGATAGGCAAAATTGCCCGCCTCGTCGTACAGCCCGCTGGTGGCCATGATCGAGTTGACTTGCTTGGTCTGGCGCGCGGTCAAAATCTGCTCGCCGCTGTGGGCGCTCACGCCCCCGTTGGCCAGGAAGCTGAAGGCCCGGGCCAGATCCAGGCAGCTCATCTGCAACGCGCAGTAGTTGAAATAGCTGTGCAGCACGCCGTCGACGTCGTTGTGGAAATTGCCGAAGGATTTCATCAGGTAGGCCATGGCCGCGCTGCGCGAACCATGCTGGGCTTCGGACTCGGCAACGACGCTGTTGACCAGGATCTGCGGGTTGCCCGACAGCCGCCGCACGAAGTCGCGCATCGACAGGATCGGCACGGCAAAGCGTGACTGGTTGATGTCGCAGATCACCAGCGCGCCGGCGTTGATAAACGGATTGCGCGGGCGGCCGCGCTCGAATTCCAGTTGCACCAGGGAATTGAACGGCTGCCCCGACGGCTCATGGCCCAGGCGTTCCCAAAGGGTTTCGCCGCCGTGGTGGATGGCCTGCACCAGGCTGAACACCTTGGAAATACTCTGCACCGAGAACAGCGTATCGGCGTCGCCGGCGCAGTAGGAGGCGCCGTCGTTGCCGTACACGGCGATGCCGAGTTGGTTGGCGGGCACGTCGGCCAGCGCGGGAATGTAGTCCGCCACTTTGCCGAGGCCGATCAGTGGACGCACTTCCTCGAGAATCGACGAAAGCAGCGCCTGCATGTGTTGTCCTGTCATCGGTGTTTGAGTCAGTGGCCTGCGGGGCGCGGAGGATACCTCAAACGCGCGGGTCAATCGGCCACAAATACCGACAACGCGAACGCCGTCACTGGCGGCAACGGCTGCTCCCATTCGACGCGAAGCATGGCCTGCAACTTGCCGTCGACCACCTTCGGGGGATGTGCGTCAGCGAGTCGAGTTTGCCCAGGGGCTCGCCACACCAAGCCCACTGGCCACAGCAAGTCAGCTCACCACACCGTCAATCGCTCAACGCCCGCAACCCCAAATGCTCACGCAACGTCGACCCTTCATAGGCCTTGCGGAACACGCCCTTGCGCTGCAGAGGTGGAATCACGCTCTCGACAAATTCAGTGAACGAACCCGGCAGGTACGCCGGTGAAATCACAAAGCCGTCGCAACCGCCCTGCTCGAACAGTTCGGCCAGTTGGTCGGCACTCAGCGCGAACGGCGACAGGTGCAGGTGAATGGTGAAAATCGCCTCGGCCCAACGCGCCCCGAAGCGTCGACCGCGCCCGGACGAGCCGGCCTGGATCAGTGCCGGGTCGGCCAGCCCCCACGCTCGCGATCCAACTTCAGCGCGCCCTTGCCCCAACTGTTCCAGAGCTTGAGCGCGACTTCGACGAACTCGTCGGCGCGGTCGTGGCGCAGGTCGTGCTCCAGGTGGCGGGGTTATTGCCCAAGGCGGTGGATGCCAAGGACGTACAGACCTGGAAACCATGACCGCCGGCGATGGTCGTTAACGATGACGCGCGTCGCCAGGATGAACGCGGTGCCTGGGCGTTTTTCGCGGGCAAGCCGGCTCCTACGTCAGTGTTGCGTCACCCCCGTCCCAAACCGCCGGATCGCCAGGCAATAGCCGATCAAGGCGACCGCCGCCAGCAAGCCGCCCGCCGCGCCGATCCAGGCGAAGCCGAAGTGGCTGCCGACCCAACTGCCCATCAAGGCGCCGCCGCCAATGCCGATGTTGTAAATGCCGGAGAACATCGCCATGGCCACGTCGGTGGCGTCCGGGGCCAGCACCAGCACCTTGGATTGCATGGCCAGGCCGAAGCCCATGATCGCCATGCCCCAGACGATGCTCAGTATCACCAGGTAGGACTCGGCGCCGCTCAACGGCAGCAACAGCGCCAGGCACGCCGCCAGCAGGAACACCGCACCGACCACGAACAGGTGGGGGTTGAAGCGGTGCACCAGGCTGAACAGCAGCGAGCCGATGATGCCCGCGCCGCCGAACACCAGCAGGATCAAAGTGACCGTGCTGCCGCTCATGCCCGCCACGCCTTCGACGAACGGTTCAATGTAGCTGTAGGCAGTGAATTGCGCGGTCACTGTCATTGCAGTGAGCACGTACAGCGCCACCAGCGCCGGACGCTTGAACAGCAGTGGCAGACTGCGCAGCGAGCCGGAGTTCTGGCTCGGCAGCAGCGGCAAGGTGCGCGCCAGCCAGAACACCAGGGCGGCGGCGAACGCGCCGATCACCAAAAACGTGGTGCGCCAGCCCATGGCTTCGCCGAGCAGGCGCCCGAGGGGAATGCCCAAGACCATCGCAAGCGAGGTACCGGTGGCCAGCAGGCCGAGGGCTTGCACCTGCTTGCCCTCCGGCGCCAGACGCACTGCCAGGGATGCGGTGATCGACCAGAACAACGCATGGGACAAGGCGATGCCGACCCGGCTGAGCATCAGGATGCCGAAGCTGGTGGCGACGCTGGAGAGGATATGGCTGGCGATAAACAGGCCGAACAACACGATCAGCAATTTGCGCCGCTCGACGTTACGGGTCAGCAGCATCACCGGCAGCGAGGTCAGGGATACGATCCACGCATAGATGGTGAGCATCAGGCCGACGCTGGCGATGGGCATGTCGAAGCTGGCGCCGATGGCGCTGAGCAGCCCGACGGGCACGAATTCGGTGGTGTTGAACACAAACGCGGCCAGCGCCAGGGCGATGACCGGTTGCCAATTGGCTTGGGGGGTTACGGCTGAATGGCTCATTGACAGGTTGTCGTACTCGGTTTCCGCGCAGATCAAGCCGACCCAGTGCCGACCCTCGAGTTGCGCGGAAAAATAGTAGCACGACGCTTCAAGGATCGACCTGTCCCATCAGTTCCGGGATCGACTCCGGGCGGTTGGCATAGCGCTGCGCCAGGGCCGCACACACCATCAATTGAATCTGGTGAAACAACATCAAGGGCAGGATCAGCACACCCATGGTTGCCCCGGCGAACAGCACCTGAGCCATCGGCACACCGGTGGCCAGGCTTTTCTTCGAGCCGCAGAACAGGATGGTGATGCGGTCTTCCTGGTTGAAACCGCAGGCCTTGCCCAACACCGCGGACGCCACCAGCACCAGGCCGAGCAACACACAGCAGGCGACGACCAGACCGCCCAGCTCCCACAGCGGGATCTGGTGCCAGATGCCTTCATTGACCGCTTCGCTGAACGCGCCGTATACCACCAGCAGGATCGAGCCCTGGTCGACGAACTTCAGCCAGGACTTATTGCGGCCGACCCACTCGCCGATCCAACGGCGGGCGATCTGCCCGGCGATAAACGGCAGCAGCAGTTGCACGCTGATTTTCAGGATCGCATCCACGGTGGAACCGCCCTCGCCGTGCACATTGAGCAATAGCGTCACCAGCAACGGCGTGAGGAAAATCCCGAACAGGCTGGAAGCCGCCGCACTGCAGATCGCCGCCGGGATATTGCCGCGCGCCAGCGAAGTGAAGGCAATCGCCGATTGCACCGTGGCCGGCAGCGCGCAGAGGTAGAGCATGCCCATATACAGGTCTTTGCCGATCAGCGGCGACAACAGCGGCTTGAGCGCCAGCCCCAGCAGCGGGAACAGCACAAAAGTCAGGCTGAACACCAGCAGGTGCAAACGCCAGTGGCCGGCACCGGCGACGATAGCCTGGCGCGAGAGCTTGGCGCCATGCAGGAAAAACAGCAGCGCAATCGCCAGGTTGGTCAACCAGCCGAAGGCCACGGCAGTCTGGCCGCTGGCGGGCAGCAGGGAAGCGAGGATCACCGTGGCGATCAAGGTCAGGGTGAAGTTGTCGGGCAGAAAACGGGGGCGAGTCATAAGCAGATCATCCGGGGGGTTGCCAAGCGCGTCTGGGCGACTCTAACGTAACCACTTATTACCGACTAACGCCAATGAGCCAGTAAATGCCGCCTAAAGGACATGCCAACACCGTACGCCGCAGCATTCCCGGGCTGTCCAGCCTGCCACGGCCGGTGTATGGGCGCACCGAGTCGCTGCCCAACCGTGCGCTGACCCGCCGGCACAGCCACCCGTGGGTGCAATTGTCCTACGCGATTTCCGGGGTGCTGGAGATCCAGACCAGCGCCGGTCGCTTCGTCGCGCCGCCGCAGCGCGCGGTGTGGATTCCAGCGGGCATGCCGCATCGGGTGTACAGCTCGCCCCATACGGAAATGCGCAGCCTGTACCTGGATTGCAGCGTCACCGCGTGGGCGGCCGAGCATTGTCACGTATTGGAGGTGAGCAACTTGCTGCGCGAGTTGATCCGCCGCTTCAGCGAAGTGCCGGTGGAATATGCCGAGGACGGCCCGGATGGCAGGCTGGCCCAGGTGCTGCTGGACCAATTGGCCGCCGCGCCCCAGGTGGACCTGATGCTGCCATTACCGCTGGATGCGCGCCTGCGGCAGATCTATCGCAGTTTGAATGTGCACCCGGAGCAGCAGACGACGCTGGGGGATTGGAGCCGCAAACTCGCGGTCAGCGAGAAAACCCTCAGCCGCCTGTTTCTGAGCGACACCGGCCTGACCTTCCGCGCCTGGCGCCAGCGCCTGCGCCTGCTGAGCGCCCTGCCCGCCCTGGAGCAAGGCGAACGGGTCACGGACGTGGCGTTGAGCTGCGGATATGAATCCACCTCGGCGTTTATCAATGCGTTTCGCCAGCAGTTCGATGCCACACCCGGGGAGTTTTTCCGCTGACACCCGTAGAAGCCGGCTCCTACAGAGGGGGCGAGTATGGGATTCGGAGGGGCTATCAGCTACCGTTGCCGCCGTGGGCTTCTTCGAAGAAGTAGCCCTTCCAGCTCGCCGCTTTGTTTTTCAACACCCCCAACTCCTGCAATTTCTCGGCATAGATATAGGTACGCTGCGGCACGATGGTGAAGTCGATTTCCGGGTCCTGGACGATTTTCTCCACCAGGTCCAGCGGCAACTTCGACTGCTCGACGCGGATGTACGCCTTGGCGGCGGCGGGTTTGTCGGCCTTGATGATCTGCTCGGCTTCGGCCAGCGCGTCGTAGAACGCCTTGTAGGTCTTGGGGTTTTCGTCGTGGAATTTCTGCGTGGTATAGAGCACGTTGAACGTGGCCTGGCCACCGAGGATGTCGTAGGAACTGAGCACCTTGTGCACGTTGGGATTCAACAGTTCCTGGTACTGGAACGGCGGGCTGGAGAAGTGCGCGTTGATCTCCGAACCGCCGGCAATCAAAGCTGCCGTGGCGTCTGGGTGGGCCAGGCTGATGGAGATGTCGTCGAATTTCTTGTAGTTGGCGTCGCCGAACTGCTTGGCGGTTTCGATCTGCAAGGTGCGCGACTGGAAGCCCACGCCGGCGGCCGGCACGGCGATGCGGTCTTTTTCGGTGAAGTCCTTGAGGGTCTTCACGTTGGGGTTGTTGGTCAGCAGGTAGTTGGGCATCGAGCCCAGGGAGGCGATGGCCTTGACGTTCTGCTTGCCCTGGGTGCGGTCCCACAGGGTGAGCATCGGCGGCACGCCGGCCGAGACCACGTCCAGGGCGCCGGCCAGCAGCGATTCGTTCATGGCGGTGGCGCCTGAGATGCTGTTCCACTCCACCTGGATAGCCAGGCCCTGTTGTTTGCCGTGTTTTTCGATCAGGTGCTGGTCGCGCACCACGTCGAGGATCAGGTAGCCGATACCGAAT
This sequence comes from Pseudomonas sp. MPB23, assembly GCF_046605395.1. Classification (NCBI taxonomy): domain Bacteria; kingdom Pseudomonadati; phylum Pseudomonadota; class Gammaproteobacteria; order Pseudomonadales; family Pseudomonadaceae; genus Pseudomonas; species Pseudomonas sp. MPB23. The sequence continues at coordinate 4,771,785 of NZ_CP176771.1, forward strand.
TGCTGGGCGATGCTGATCGTGCCTTCGGCCTGGGCGCCAAGGCTGGTCAAGGCTGTCGCAGCCGCCAGCAGGGTCAGAGAGGATCGCTTGAAAGTCATGGGGATCTGCCGCGTTTTTAAGAAGATGATGGAGCCTAGCTACGATTTTTAAGACTGGAAAAGAATATCGGGATCTATTGTTATGCAAATAATCCCCAAATCGGCGTGTGGCTGGTATTGTGCCGCGCTTTGTAAAACAGCCACACACTGCGAGGAAATGGACGTTGAACACTGACGAAAAAATGACCGGGGACCTGTTCGAGGTGGATAAGCGCCTGTCACTCAAACCCGTGGTGGACTTCAACGCCTACCTGCGCAGTGCCTTCGGCGACGGCGCGTGCACCTGCGTCCGCTGCACCACCCGTGGCGGGGATGAAGCCGGTTTTGAGTTCCAGCACACCTTCAGCTTCGACGGCAAACCTGCCCACCGCCGCTTTGCGTCCACGACGGGCAGCGATGTGTTGATGGCACTGAAGAAGGCCTGGTTGTCCTACACCAAGGCCGAGCTGCCGCCCAGTGGTGCGCTGGCGCTGGACACGGTGAAGGAATTTGTCGAACCGCAGTTGCACAAGCGCCTGGTGCCGCTGTTTCTGGGCAGTGGGTTGGTCAAGGATGTGGAGGGCGACCTGCACCTCCAGCCGCAAGCGAGCGCCTGACCGCGGTCTGACAGGTGAGGTGGATGGGGCGAGCCGCCCATAAGCGGTGACGCCGTGCTAGCCTGCTCTGCGCGCGTCCACCACAAGGAACCCCAATGGCCGAGCCAAGCAAAAAAATGAGCCTGCTGGGCCTCACCACGCTGGTGGCGATCAACATGATGGGCTCGGGGATCGTGATGTTGCCCGCCAGCATGGCGCAGTTGGGCGCGATTTCGTTGCTGTCGTGGGGGGTCACGGCAATCGGTTCGATGGCGATTGCCTATGGCTTTGCCCAATGCGGGCTGTTCTGCACGCGCAGCGGCGGCATGTCGGCGTACACCGAAGAGGCCCACGGTAAGTCCGGGTTCTTCATGTGCTCGTTTCTGTATTTCCTCTCGCTGATCATCGCCAATGTGGCGATCGCCATTTCGGCGGTGGGTTACCTGTCGGCGTTTATTCCGTGGCTGGGCAGTGGGCCGCTGCCTTTGTTCGTCGGCAGCCTGGGGTTGATCTGGTTGACCGCCGCGGCCAACTTCGGCGGCCCGCGCATCACTGGGCGCATCGGTGTGGTGACGGTGTGGGGCGTGATCATTCCGGTCGCGGGGCTGTGTGTGATCGGCTGGTTCTCTTTCAAACCCGAGGTGTTCAGCGCGGCCTGGAACCCTCACGATCGGCACCTGTGGGACGCCATCAGCGCGAGTATTCCGCTGACGCTGTGGGCGTTTCTCGGCATGGAGACGGCCGCCCAGGGCTATGACGCCGTCGAGAACCCCACGCGCACCGTGCCCCTGGCGTGCCTGCTCGGTACCCTGAGCGTGGCCGTGGTGTATGTGCTGTCGACGGCGGTGATTCAGGGCATCGTCCCCCATGCCGAATTGGCCGCGTCCTCGGCGCCATTTGCGCTGGCCTACACGCAGATGTTCAGCCCTGCGGTCGGCAAGGTGATCATGGCGCTGGCCGTGGTGGCCTGCATCGGCTCGCTGCTGGGCTGGCAATTCACCCTGGCGCAGACGGCCAAGATGTCGGCCGACCAGCGTCTGTTCCCGCGATTTTTCAGCCGGGTCAGCCAGGCGAATGCGCCGATACTGGGGCTGCTGGCGTGTGCGACGCTGCAGAGCCTGATTGCCCTGTCGACCATCTCGCCCACGGCCAGCGCACAGTTCAGCAAGCTGGTGAACCTGGCGGTGGTGACCAACCTGGTGCCCTACGTGACCGCCCTCACCGGCTTGCTGGTGATGATGGACAAGGCCCATGCCAGCCCGTCGGTGCAGGCGCGCAATACGCTGGTGGTGCTGGTGGCGGTGGGGTATTCGCTGTATGCGATTTATGCCTGCGGCGAAGAGGCGGTATTTGGCGCGATGCTGGTGCTGGCGTTCGGGTACTTGCTCTATGGCTTCCTGGCCAGGCGCTTTGTCGCAGCCCCGCAAAATCCCCGGTAGGAGCGAGCTTGCTCGCGAAGATCGTCAACGATAATGCAGCGCTTCAGCGAGTCCGCGTTGCCTGGGTGTTTTTCGCGAGCAAGCTTGCTCCTACAGAGGGGGCAAAGCAAAACGGCACGCTGGGTGCCGTTTTGTCGTTCATGCCCGGATGGGGTTATTGACGTGCTGCCTCCCACTGCTTGAGCAGATCGCTGTAGCCCACGGTTTCGCCTTTGGGTTTCTCGTTGGCCAGTTTCGGCTTCGGTGCGCCCGGTTGGTCGAACCAGTATTGCGCGTCACGCTCGGGGTTCATTTTCGGGCCGCATACCGGTTGCACTTTGGAGCGCTCCAGGCGCGTCATGATCGCGTCCTGTTCCTTGGCCAGGTTGTCGAGGGCCTGTTGCGGGGTTTTCTCGCCGCTGGCTGCTGCGGCGATGTTGCTCCACCACAGTTGCGCCAGGCGAGGATAGTCCGGCACGTTGGTGCCGGTTGGGGTCCATTCCACCCGCGCCGGGCTGCGGTAGAACTCCACCAGACCACCGAGTTTCGGCGCCAGGTCGGTCATGGCCTGGGAGTTGATGTCGGACTCGCGAATCGGCGTCAGGCCGACGATGGTTTTCTTCAGCGACACGGTTTTCGAGGTCACGAACTGCGCGTACAGCCAGGCTGCGAGTTTTTGTTTCTCCGGCGTCGATTTGAGGAAGGTCCAGGAACCCACGTCCTGATACCCCTTCTTCATGCCCTTTTCCCAATACGGCCCGACCGGCGACGGCGCCATGCGCCATTTCGGCGTGCCATCGGCGTTCACCACCGGCAGGCCCGGCTTAGTCATGTCGGCGGTGAAGGCGGTGTACCAGAAGATCTGCTGGGCGATATTGCCCTGGGACGGCACCGGGCCGGATTCGGAGAAGGTCATGCCTGCCGCTTCCGGTGGCGCGTAGGCTTTCATCCAGTCCACGTATTTTTGCGTGGCGAACACGGCGGCCGGGCCGTTGGTGTCGCCGCCACGGGTCACGCTGGAGCCCACCGGGTGGCAGTCCTCGACACGAATGCCCCACTCGTCCACCGGCAAACCATTGGGCAGGCCTTTGTCGCCGCCGCCGGCCATGGAAAACCAGGCGTCGGTGAAACGCCAACCCAGGGACGGGTCTTTCTTGCCGTAGTCCATGTGCCCATAGATGCGCTTGCCGTCGATTTCCTTGACGTCTTCGCTGAAGAACTTGGCGATGTCCTCATAGGCCGACCAGTTCACCGGCACGCCGAGGTCGTAGCCGTATTTTTCCTTGAACTTGGCTTTGAGCTCCGGACGCTCGAACCAGTCGGCGCGGAACCAGTAGAGGTTGGCGAACTGCTGGTCGGGCAACTGGTAGATCTTGCCGTCCGGCGCGGTGGTGAAGGAGATGCCGATGAAGTCCTTGATGTCCAGAGTCGGCGAGGTGAAGGCCTTGCCTTCGTTGGCCATCAGGTCGGTGATGGATTCGGTCTTGCCATAGCGAAAGTGCGTACCGATCAAGTCGGAATCGTTGACCCAGCCATCATAGATATTCTTGTCGGACTGCATCTGGGTCTGCAGCTTTTCCACCACATCACCTTCCTGCAACAGGTCGTGGGTCAGCTTGATCCCGGTGATTTCACTGAAGGCCTTGGCCAGCACCTTGGATTCATACTCGTGGGTGGTGAGGGTTTCCGACACCACGTTGATCTTCATCCCACGGAACGGTTCGGCGGCCTTGATAAACCACTTGAGTTCCTCGAGCTGCTGGTCAGCGGTGAGGGTCGACGGTTTGAACTCGCTGCCGATCCATTTTTTCGCCGCCTCTTCATACGCATCGGCCCAGGCCGTGGCGCTCAAACCACTGAGGGCCAATACGGCGGCCAATGAAATGCTATGTCGCAGCTTATTGTTTTTATCGAACATAGAGACCTCCTGGTTGATTTCAAAAGGGACTACAAACGCCACACCCCCCTGTAGGAGCGAGCTTGCTCGCGCCTACAGGGGCCATGCCTAGCCCCAACGCATCACACACAACAGCCATACAAGGGAGAGCGCGGACGCCACCCAGATGCTCCAGTCGGTTACGCCAATCACCAGCAGGTGCAGGTAGGCGCTTCCGAGAAGACCGATAAACAAACGATCACCACGGGTGGTACTGATCGGCAGAAACCCGCGCCGGGGGATGCTCGGCGCGCGCAGTTCCCAGGTGGTCATGCCCGCCAGAATCAGGGCAATGCCGCCAAAGAACAGCGCAGTGGGGGTGGTCCAGGCCATCCATTCCATCATCGACTCCTCTAGACCCGGCCGAGGGCAAAGCCCTTGGCCACGTGGTTGCGCACAAACCAGATCACCAGCATGCCCGGCAGGATGGTCAACACCCCCGCCGCCGCCAACACGCCCCAATCAATGCCCGACGCCGACACCGTGCGCGTCATCACCGCCGCGATGGGCTTGGCGTTGACCGAGGTCAGCGTGCGTGCCAGCAACAGCTCGACCCAGGAAAACATGAAGCAGAAAAACGCGGTAACGCCGATGCCGGAGCCGATCAGCGGGATAAAAATCTTCACGAAGAACTTGGGAAACGAGTAGCCGTCGATGTAGGCGGTTTCGTCGATTTCCTTGGGCACGCCGGACATGAAACCTTCCAGAATCCACACCGCCAACGGCACGTTGAACAGGCAGTGGGCCAGGGCCACGGCGATGTGTGTATCGAACAGGCCGATGGACGAATACAACTGGAAGAACGGCAGCAGAAACACCGCCGGTGGCGCCATGCGGTTGGTCAGCAGCCAGAAGAACAAATGCTTGTCGCCGAGGAAGCGGTAGCGCGAAAACGCATACGCCGCCGGCAGCGCCACACTCAGGGATATCACCGTGTTCAGGCTGACGTAGTACAGCGAGTTGAGGTAACCGGTGTACCAACTCGGGTCGGTAAAGATCACCTTGTAGTTGGCCAGGGTGAAATCCTGCGGAAACAGGGTCAGCCCGCCGAGGATTTCGGTGTTGCTCTTGAAGGACATGTTCAGCAGCCAGTAGATCGGCACCAGCAGGAACAGGATGTAGATCAGCAGCGGTATGACTTTGCGCTTGCTCATGTCGGCGGCCCTAGCGGTTGGCGTCGGAATGGGTCATGGCGGTGTAGAAGAGCCAGGACACCAACAGGATGATCAGGAAGTACACCAGGGAAAACGCCGCCGCCGGGCCCAGGTCGAATTGGCCTACCGCCATCTGGGTCAGCGTCTGACTGAGGAAGGTGGTGGCGTTACCCGGTCCACCGCCAGTCAGTACGAAGGGCTCGGTGTAGATCATGAAACTGTCCATGAAGCGCAGCATCACCGCGATCAGCAGCACGCTTTTCATCTTGGGCAACTGGATATGTCGGAATACCGCCCAGGCCGAAGCCCGATCAATCCGCGCCGCCTGGTAGTACACGTCTGGAATGGCGCGCAACCCCGAGTAGCACAGCAGCGCCACCAGGGACGTCCAGTGCCACACGTCCATCACCAGCACGGTGACCCAGGCGTCCATGGTGTTGGCCGCGTAGTTGTAGCTGATGCCCATGGCATTGAGGCTGTAGCCGAGCAAGCCGATATCGGCGCGGCCGAAGATCTGCCAGATGGTGCCCACCACGTTCCACGGGATCAGCAACGGAATGGCGAGGACGATCAACACCAGCGACGACCAGCGGCCCTTGGTCGGCATGGTCAGCGCGATGGCAATGCCCAGTGGGATTTCGATCAGCAGCACGCAGGCCGAATAGATGAACTGGCGCAGCAGCGAGTCGTGCAGGCGTGGGTCGAGCAGCACCTGCTTGTACCAGTCGGCGCCGACAAAGTAGCGGCTGGATTGGTCGAAGATGTCCTGCACGGAGTAGTTGACCACGGTCATCATCGGGATCACCGCACTGAACGCCACCAGTAGGAACACCGGCAACACCAGCCACCAGGCCTTGTTGTTCTGCACCTTGTTCATGGCTGGACCTCCAGCAGGTAATCGTCGGCATACACCATCAGCCATTGCGCGGGAAAACTCAGGGAGGCCTTGCCATCGGGCACCGGCTTGTCTTCGGCCAGGCGTATTTTCAGCGGCACGCCGTCCAGCCTCAGGGTCAGGATCTTGTAGGTGCCGAGGTCTTCGACATGTGTGACGTCGGCCTGCAGGGCGTCAGGGTTGTACTCGTCCCACACGTGGATGAATTCCGGGCGGATACCCACCTGCAGTGTCTGGTAGTCGGTATGGGCAATGCGTCGCTGCAGCGCTTCGGACAAGGGCAGATGGGTGCCGGCAAAGCGCACCCCGCCCGCCTCGGCCTGCACCTGGATCAGATTCATCCCCGGGCTGCCGATGAAATAGCCGACAAAGGTATGGCTCGGCCGCTCGAACAGGTCGCGGGGCGTGCCGAACTGCACGATCTGCCCGCCGTACATCACCGCGATCTTGTCGGCGAAGGTCGAGGCTTCCAACTGATCGTGGGTGACGTAGACCATGGTGATATTGAACTGCTCGTGGATCTGCTTGAGCTTGCGCCGCAGCTTCCATTTGAGGTGCGGGTCGATCACCGTCAGCGGCTCGTCGAACAGGATCGCCGACACGTCGTCGCGCACCAGGCCACGGCCCATGGAGACTTTCTGTTTTTCGTCGGCGGTGAGGTTGCGCGCCTTTTTGCTCAGCAGGTTTTGCAGGTCGAGGACTTCGGCGATTTCCTGCACCTTGCTGTGAATCTTCGCCTCGGCCATGCCCTGGTTTCGCAACGGAAAGGCCAGGTTGTCGAACACCGTCATGGTGTCGTACACCACCGGGAACTGGAACACCTGGGCGATATTGCGTTTTTCCGGGGTCAGCTCGTTGACCACTTTATGGTCGAACAGCACTTGGCCTTCGGACGGGCTGAGCAGGCCGGAGATGATATTGAGCAGGGTCGACTTGCCGCAGCCCGAAGGCCCGAGCAAGGCGTAGGCACCGCCCTGCTCCCACACGTGGTTCATTTCCCGAATGGCGTAGTCCTCAGGGCCGTTCGGCGAAGGACTGTAGCTGTGCGCCAGGTTCTGCAAATGGATCTCGGCCATCAGGCAACCCTCGCGACACGGCGCCCGGGGGCCTGGACCAAACGGTCCTGACCATCGAACACAAACAGTTTATGGGTGGGGATATACACGCGGATCGGCGCGTCGACGTCGTACTCGTGCACCCCCGGCAGGTGCAGCACCAGCAGGAAGTGTTCGCTGCGCACATGCAGGAAGGTTTCCGAGCCGCTGATCTCGGCGACTTCCACGGTCACCGCCAGCTCCAGGTCATCGTCGTTGCTTGGCACCAGGCTGATATGGCTGGGGCGCACACCAAAGCGGAACTCACCGTCGCCGATGGGACGCAGGTCAACATTGAGTGGGAAATGCACAAAATTGGCGAAGCTCACTTCGTTGCCGCTGATACGCCCCGGCATCAGGTTGATCGGCGGTTCGGAAAACAACTCGGCGGCCAATACGCTCTGCGGCTGGTGATAGACCTCGGCCGCCTTACCGCTCTGGATCACCCGGCCTTCGTGGAGGATGGTGGTGGTGCCGCCCAGGGCCAGGGCTTCGTTGGGTTCGGTGGTGGCGTAGATGGCGATGGTGTGCCGCGCGGCGAACAGCTCGCGCATTTCCTGACGCAGCTCTTCGCGCAGTTTGTAGTCCAGGTTCACCAAGGGCTCATCGAACAGGATCAGCTCGGCGTCTTTCACCAGGGCCCGGGCCATGGCCGTGCGTTGCTGCTGGCCACCGGACAACTCCAGCGGGTGGCGCTGGAGGAATTTTTCGATGCGCAGCATCTTCGCGGTTTCCAGCACCTTGCTGTGGATCAGCTCACTGGCCACACCGGCCTGGCGCAACGGCGAGGCGATGTTCTCGAACACGGTCATGGTCGGGTAGTTGATGAACTGCTGATACACCATCGACACGTTGCGCAGGCGCACCGGTTTTTGCGTGACATCCACGCCGTTCATCAGGATGCGGCCGCTGTCGGGCTTGTCCAGGCCGGCCATCAGACGCATCAGGCTGGTCTTGCCGGAAAGCGTACGGCCGAGCAATACGTTGAAGGAACCGGCTTCAAAACGCAGGTTGGCATCGTCGATCCAAGTCTGACCATCAACAACGCGGGAGACATGTTCCAGGGTCAATGACATGACACGCCCTTTTTATTATTGGAATGAATCTGCCCGCTCGTCAGAGCGAGTTTCGTGCCAAAAATGGCAGGTGTTTGATTCACAAGGAAATGGGCGCCGGGGCATGTTCAGGAGTGAACAGAAATGAACAGTCTGGGCTGAACAACTGAACAATTTGGCGGTTGACAATGAACAGTTATGAACAACACTCAATAGGCTTCACCCCCCTGTAGGGGGCGTGCATCCATAAGAACAATAAAAACCGGAAGCCCATTCCCATGGCCGAACCCTTGGCGCACGACACCCTTATCCAGGAATCCTGGCGCCGTTGCCGCGCCTTCGGCCTGGACCACCAGAGCACGCCCAGCTTCGACCAACTGCCCGCCGAGGGCATCAGCCAACTGCTGGAAAGCCAGCATTCCCTGGTACAGACCACCCATCAGGAGGTGCTGCCCTACTACGAAAACATCCTGAGCAATTCCAACTGCCTGATCATGCTGGCCGACAACCAGGGCCAGGTGTTGACCAGTTGGGGCACCCAGCGCTTTATCGAGCCCACGCTGGCCCGGGGTTTCAGCGCCGGTGCCAGTTGGAGGGAGCGTTCCAGCGGCACCAATGCCATCGGCACCGCATTGGCCTGTGCCCAGGCGGTGCATATCGAACATGACGAACACTTTCTCAAGGCCAACCGTTTCATGACCGGTTCGGCGGCGCCGATCTTCGATGCCCAGCGCGAAATCATCGCGGTGCTGGACGTGTCCAGCGACAGCTACCTGCCGCCCTCCCACACCCTGGGCATGGTCAAGATGATGAGCCAGACCGTGGAGAACCGGCTGATCCTCAACCTGTTTCGCGGCGAACATTTCCAACTGACCTTCAACACCGGCCTGAGCAACCTCGACAGCCAATGGGCAGGCCTGCTGATCTTTGATGAAAGCGGCCAGGTGCTCTCGGCCAACCGCCGCGCCGACAACCTGCTGGGCATCAGTTTGTCGCGGGTGATGATCGACAGTTTGTTCAAGGTGTCGCTGCTGGAGCTGCTCAATCAGCCGGAGGGCCTGCCCTTTTCGCTGCAGGCGGCGGGACGCAATCGGTTCCAGTGCCTGCTCAAGCGGCCCAAGCAGATGCCGGTGCAGGCGCGGGTGTTCAGCGCGCCCGTGGCGCCAAAGCCGGCCGCGATTGGCCTGCAGACCCTGCACTTCGGCGATGCTCGCGTGGAAAAAGCCGTGCGCCAGGCCGAGCGTCTGCTGGAAAAGGACATTCCGCTGCTGATCCACGGCGAAACCGGTGTGGGCAAAGAGGTGTTCGTCAAAGCCCTGCACCAGGCCAGTTCCCGCAGCCAGCAGGCGTTTATCGCGGTGAACTGTGCGGCGATTCCCGCTGAGCTGGTGGAATCGGAACTGTTCGGCTACGAAAAAGGCGCGTTCACCGGCGCCAACCAGAAAGGCAGCATCGGCCTGATCCGCAAGGCGGACAAGGGCACGCTGTTTCTCGATGAAATCGGCGATATGCCGCTGCCGACCCAGGCGCGACTGTTGCGTGTATTGCAGGAGCGTTGTGTGCAGCCGGTGGGCAGCAGCGAGGTGTTCCCGGTGGATCTGCGCATCATCTCGGCCACCAACCGCGCGTTGCGCGAGCAGGTGCAGGCCGGGCGCTTTCGTGAGGATTTGTACTACCGCATCGGCGGCCTGACCCTGGAGCTGCCGCCCCTGCGCGAGCGCAGTGACAAGCAGGCGCTGTTCCAGCATCTGTGGCAGCAACACCGCGAACCGACCCAATGGGCCGGGCTCAGCGCCGAGGTGCTGAGGCTGTTCGAGCAGCATCCGTGGCCGGGCAATTTGCGCCAGGTGAGCAGCGTGCTCCAGGTGGCGCTGGCAATGGCCGAGGAGCAACCGATCCGCCCGGAGCATCTGCCGGATGATTTCTTTGTCGATTTGAACCTGGCGCCGCCGCCCGCCGGTGAGGACCTGGACGACAGCGTCGACCTGGGCCAGCGCTTGAAGGCCGTCGGCGGGAATATTTCCCACCTGGCGCGGGAACTGGGGGTGAGCCGCAATACCCTGTACAAGCGTCTGCGCCAGAACGACGCCTAGAGAGGCTCAGCTCCGGCCGGTCGTGGGCCTTCCCGTAGCGAGCAAGCCCCGCGCTTCAGCGCCAGCTCCATGACACGCCGGTGTAGACGCCTCGGCCGTCCGCCGGGGTGGAACGGGCGACATCCAGGCCCTTGTCGTCGTAGCCCGGCGTGACGGTGTTGGCGTAGCGCCGGTTGGTCAGGTTGCGCAGGTCAACCCAGGCCTGCCAGTCCTGCTTCGGCGCGTCGTAGCCGAAGGTCGCGCCGAAAATGGTGTAGGCCGCGGCGTAGTAGGAATTGGCGTAGTCCACCGCGACGCGCGAGGAATGCTCGGTGTTGAGGCTGGTGTAGAAACCCGTCGGGTGGCTGTAGCGCACTTGCGCCTGGTAGTAGTGCTTGGGGATGCCCGGCAAGGTGTTGTCGCCGAAGCGATCGTCGTCGCGGTAGTGGAAGTCGCTGAAGGTGTAGGCCTGGCGCATATCGAGCTTACCGCTGCGACCGCCGTCCCACAGCGGGCTGAGCAGGCTCAGTTCCACGCCCTGGTGCACGGTGGGGCTGGCGTTGGACTCGGCGACGATGGCGTTGCTGGTCTGGGTCTGGGCCTGGGTTTCCACGGTGAGCAGTTCGTGACGCACTTCGGAGCGGTACAGCGCCAGGTCCCACTGGCCGAACACGGCCTCGCCCCGGCCGCCGATTTCGAGGGTGGTGGCGGTCTGGTTTTTCAGGCTCACGCCTTCACGGGCCAAGCCCTTGGCCGCACCGCTGGCGAAATACTTGTTGGAACCCCAGATCATCGACCACGCATGCGGCGGCTCGACCGAGCGGCTCAGGTTGCCATACACCTGCAGTTGCGGGCTGAACTCATAACGCAGGCCGATGCGCGGCGCGTAGTCCCAATCGTGCTGGCTCAGTGGCGCCTGGCCCTCGGGGTAGGTGACCTGGGTTTCGCGGCGCGTGTAGATGGCCGCCAGGCCAGTGGTCAGCCACAAGTCCGGGACCAGTTCCAGGTCGTTGCCGATATGCAGCACGGTGTCAGAGCCCAGGTAGCTGTAGTCGCGGGTCTTGGTGCCGGGAGCGTAGGTAGCCGTGTTGCCGGCCGGTGTGCGCACGTATTCCGACGCGCCGTTGTTGGGCATCGCCTGGGTGGTGCGCAGACCGACCGTGGTGGTGCTGTCGTGGCCGAACAGCGTGTCCTGGCGAATGTAATTCAGGGTACCGCTGATGTCGGTGTAGGCGACTTTCAGGCGGTTGGTGCCTTCGCGCAGGTCCATCGGGTAATCGTGATAGGCCAGGCCGACTTCGAGGCGCGAGCTGTCGTCCAACTGCAGGGTGGTCTTGTTGGCAATCCACGTCGACCCCGGTTGCAGGCGTTTGGAGTCGCGGGCGGCGTTGAGGCTGTTGGCAGCGCGCGGGTCGTGGCTGATCTGCGCACGGGTGAGTTTGCCGGGGGTGTCGTTGGTGGTTTCGCGGTAGCGGAAATAGAAGCGGGTTTCCAGCTCCGGGCTGAAACGGTAGCCGAAGTTGGCGGCAACGCCTTTGCCGGTGGCGGCGCTCTGGTGCTGATAGCCGTCGGACGCCGAGTCGGTGAGGCTGATGTAGTAGTCGGCATCCCCCAGCACCTGGCCCGAACTGATCTCGCGCTGAGCGTAGCCGCGGCTGCCCGCCTCATAGCGCACTTGCAGTTTGGGCGCGTCGTAGCCGGTGCGCGTGACATAGTTGACCGCGCCGCCCAAGGCCAGCGCACCGCGATCAAAGCCGTTGGCGCCGCGCAACACCTCGACGCGACTTTGCCACAACGGATCCTTGAGTTCGTAAGGCGTGCCGCCGGGGCCGGTCAGCGGCAAGCCGTCGAGTGTTTCGTATAAACCGGAGGCATGGGCGCCCGGGCTGCGGTTCAGGCCCGAACCGCGAATGGACAGCTTCACCCCTTCGTTATTCGCCGCTTTGGCGTACACCCCGGCCTGGTACTTGAACACATCCTCGTTGGTGCTCACCCGCCCCTGCTGCACGCTGTTCATGTCGATGTAATTGGTGGCGCCGGGCACGCTCTTGAGCTGCGCCTGAGCCGCCTCGCCGGCACTGGCTTCGCTGCCGGTGACCTCGACCGGGGCCAATTGCAGGTCTTCGGCGTGCACCAGCGAGCTTAAGGTCAGAGCGGCGAACAGGAACGGAGGGCGGCGCAGCAGCATGGGGGCAAATCCTTGGAGTTCGGGGGCGTGCAAGGCCGGGCCAGGCACGCGAACAGTGATGGGAAGGCGGGGACGTCCTTCAGGTCACGCCTTATTGACACGGCGGACAGCAAGGCGATGGCGTTCCTGCTGATCACTTATCCTGAGCGCTTGGATGGATGCAAAAAAAACGATCTAACGGACAGCCCTAGCGAGCGGACGCTTCCAGCGTTCGCATCAACTCTTCCGCGTCTGACCCGAGGGGAAATCTGAACCCGTGCATTTCATCAGTGGCGAGGATTTCATCCAGGGTGCCGAGCAACTGCGCTTCTGTCGGTGAATTGCGCAGCAGCTTGTGCGCAGGCAGTAACAACTCGGCAGCAACACCCTGGATACTCGCGGCATCAATCACGGAAAAAAGGATAAAGCGCAGGCGTATTTCGCGGTCGGTCGGCCAAACCGTTTTTCGCTTACCCAAGGGAGAGCCTCATTTTTTTCGGAAAAATCCGAGGCTATTGCGCACAGCAGGGCGTTTCAAGCATCGGAAAGCAAGATAGGCCGTTTCCTACATTTGTTACGGAAATAGCGCACCAAACCCACAGCACCGAAGGTTTGAGAAACGTCCTACAGTTGCAAGGGAAGTGAATCGGTAGATGTTTTCCGGGGTTGGTATCCAATGACCCAGTCGCCGTGAAATCTATCGAAGGCATCGACCATGAGTCCTCTTTTTCCCAACCCGCTGTTTACCAACCCGCCCAAGCCGCCGGGGCCACCGACCTTGTTCGACGGCCTGTCGATGGCCCTGCTGATCATTGGCGTTTTCTGGCTGTTGATCGGCGACGGCTGAGCCAAGAAGCCCTTTACTGCACCGGCAGGAAATTCATCAACAACAAGCTCTGCGCGTAATTGACGCCAATGCGCCGGTAGCGCTCATCGAGCATTTGGGTCAACAGATCCAGGCGCGCAACAATCTTGCCGAACTCCACGGCAAAACTGAGGTTGCTGCCCTCCTCCGAGATCTCGTTGGAGAACAGCAGCAGCACGCCGTTCGCATCCTGGCGCTGGCTGAGCAACCAGGTGGCCTTCTCGATATTGCGCGCGGCGTTGCTGACGAATTGCGGGTTGATCGAATCGGTGATGTAGAACTCGGTACGCCCGCCGTGGGCGGTCACGAGCATGCTGCCGATGGCGTAGATAAACGCGCCGACCCGGTCGCCTTTGAACTCGGGGCTCAAGGAGTAACTCAGGGCCGCCAGGTCATGTCGATCGCCAAGGGCAGGCAGTGATCGGCGCTGCTCGATCGCCTGGCGAATCTCCCGCGCAGCGCTCACCGCATCCGGATAACCCGACTGTCGCCACTGGTTGGGATTGCGCAGGTAGAGCTTGTTCATCAACAAATACAGGCTTTGCAGATTGTCACGCATGCCCAGGGTCGCCATGCGATCGACACTGGTCTGGAAGAACTCATCGGGCTTGCCGTTGCTGAACTGCTTGGCGATATCCCGGCCCTGCTGCTGGGTGCAACCGCCCACACAAAGCGATAGCACCGCCGCCAGCAACAGCGGCCGGCGCATTCGTCGAATATTGAATGAAAGTAACGTGCGAGCCATCGGCACCCGATCTGGTTCTTGTGCCCGAGCGGTGATCGACGGGGCTGAGACAGAGATAGATCGAAGAAATCAAAAAAAGTGCGCAGGCGGTGGGCAGATTGTTGTAACCAACGCCGCTGGGCGGTTGGGACCGCTCAAGCGTGAAAAGTTCGTTTCTGTATCTATACTCAACGCACAGTTGCGAGTGTGACTGGCGATCCAAGGGGGATCTACATTGCCCACTGCACTCTTACCAGCAGCTGGACAGGAGGGTATCCGCAATGAAACACCCCATTCGAGCTCAAGTGGTTGTGCAAATTATTTGCCTGATATCGGTGGCTCAGCTGTTTTTCTGAGCACCGCGTGACGGCTTCCTGATTTAAGCTGCGATTGCGGCGTGGGAAGGTATTGCCTTTCATCCGCCTCGATGTAGCGCCCTTAATCAAGCAGCTTGCAGGGCAACCCCCCTCGCAATGACCCATCAATCCAATCAGCCTAGGGAACTCCCTGACTGTTCAAGTGACAATCCCCAAGCCCGCACCGCAATTATTGCAGCCGTCGACTTGGCGAGAGGCTAAGCAGCGGAACTTGGACAAAATTTAACCTTTGATAGCAATAGCAAGAAAAATCCCTAATCGTCTGCTAAGTACCCGGCTTCGTTTGAAGCCGGGTACGAACATACTGACAGTGAGTCGACAACGAGCACGGAGCTTCAGACCCAGGCAGAGGCGCATATCATGTCAGCATTCACCGACAAGCTTGAGTACATGCACAATCAGGACATACAAGCACTTTTTGAATTCGCCGGTCACTTATTTCCTGGAAGAATAGCAGTCGTCGCAGAAGATTACGTGCTGGTTGAGATTGAGCATAATGAAAAGAAAGTGCTTTTACATAAGCATATAAACGCGGTTGGCTTCATCACCGGCACTGGTCTTGTACGTTAACTTGACCAGTGCCCCGTATACCAGGATCACTCACCCGATCGGCATTCTGCCATGCCGTTCTTTTTTCATTGCCTTGCCCGCAAACGAAAACGCCCTGCGCACGGCAAGGCGTGAATGAGGGATCAGTCAGATGAGGCTTGAGGGACCGGCGCCTCATCGACGCTGATGCAGTGCTCGATATCCGTTATTTTCTGGAGAGCCTGCTCAGCAGTCGCGTACGCGCCAAACATTCGTCCCTGGTAAAAGACAACCCATGCAAATTGAATGTCCGCCTTACCGCAAGCCTTTACCACCAACGTCTTGAATCTTTCCGCCAAGTCGTCTACATGCATCTGTGCCATGCCACGTAACACCATGACGCTCTCCCTGTGTGCAGTCCGAGACCCTGTTTACTGGTCTCAAACAATGTGAGCGCAATAAAAAACCGACTTAGTCGGGATAGCCCCCCCGCCCCCGCCGCCCCTCAATGAGAGGGATGGAGGGTAGATTGACGAGTAGCGGCGCAATGATACCAGAGCTGGCCGTGCATTCATCGTCATCGCTTGGGCGTGCAAATAAAAAAAGCCCTGCACCAGGCAGGGCTCAACGTATCGTCATCTAGTGGATAAGTAGCTCATTGTACCGACCGCTTAATCTTTTGCTGCGGTCTATATAGTTGTATCCCGCATTTGTAACACGCTGGATAAATATATCCGGTGCTTCTCCCTGAACATTGACGCACCCCAAATCGACCAGCAACTCGATATGGCCATTCACGACCACCAGAGACCAGTGATCGCATTGCTCAACGGAAAAGTGGTCGCGAATATCCTTTGCCGATATATTCAATCGCCACTCTTCAGAATCCATGATGCACACTTCCAAGATTTTTACTAACAGCTTCTGATCTCGTTCCACATCACGCTCCATAGGAAAAAAAGTGCCTATACGAGATCGTACGCCGGAGCACAAATAAAAAACTCGATGTGATCACCGGGCGTAAGAATGGAAAATGTCTATGGCACTGAAGGGATAGCCCGACAACTCGGTTAATTGTCGTTCCAAACACACACCCTATCGACAAAATCCACCAAGTCTTTATGCCGAGCTGGCGAACTCAGGCCGGTAAATCGATATCAAAGAATCGGACTGTCATGGTTACCGCGAGGGCGACCCAGGATATGTTTGAGCACAGCGCTCTGTGAGTCATCCATCCGATGCTCTGAAATACGTTGCACGGGCTCCCGCGCGAACTATCCGTCGGTTTTCAAACACGCTGTCCAGCCGCAAGCAATGACAACGTCTCAGGAACACCTCAAGCCCGAGGGGCGAAATAAACATACAGCACTGCCCCATCGCAAATGTTCAAAATAAGATAATGCATCATGTTGTATAGTTACCGACCAACCCGCTTTACAGCCTTCGGTGATCCATGTCTTACCCTCTCGACGCTATCACCCACACCTATTTGGGCAGCAATGTTTACGCTCAACTGCGCAATGCGTTAATCACCGGTGGGCTCAAGCCAGATGACCGACTGCGTATCCGAGACCTGGCCAGTCAGCTTGGGACGAGCGTCACACCGGTACGTGACGCCATCCTGCAACTGGCAAAAGAGAAAGCGCTGGTACTGAAAACGCCTAAAGACATCCGGGTGCCCGTACTCGACAGCGACGCCTATCTTGAAATCCGTACGCTGCGGCTGAATCTCGAAGGTCTGGGCGCCGAAACTGCGGCGCGACTCGCGACGTCAAGCGATCTGGCGCTCATCGATGCAAACATCCAACGCAACCTTGAGGCCATCAATAACAATGACCTCCCTGAAGCCCTGCGCCTGAACAGTGAGTTTCACTTTTTAGTCGCCGAGGCTGCGCGCATGCCTTTGCTTCGCAGCTACCTGGATAGCCTGTGGATGCGCGCAGGTCCGTTGATCGCTCAGGCATACGTGCACTTTTCCCTGACCATGGCCATCGAACACCATGTGGAGGTGCTCAATGCGTTGCGACGTCAGGACGCGGCGGCGGCTAAACATGCCATCCAGACTGACATTCTTGATGGCAATCAGAAAATGCTGGAGTTCATCGCAGTCAGTCAGGAAGCCGCCTCTTAGCGGCAGTTTTCCCTGAATGGCTATTGACAGTGATGACGCCCAAATTGATGATGCATCAAACATCAATCAAATCGGATCAGCTCATGAGCGAGAAAAAAAAGCTTCTTTTGACCGGTGCCAGTCGTGGTATCGGGCATGCGACGGTCAAGCACTTCAACGCAGCTGGTTGGGAAGTGTTCACCGCCTCACGCCAGAACTGGGTCGCTGAATGCCCGTGGGCGGAAGGTTTGCTCAACCACATACACCTCGATCTTGAGGATATCGACAGCGTCAGTGCCAGCCTGGCGAACATCAAGGAAAAACTCGGTGGTCGCCTGGATGCCCTGGTGGACAATGCCGGCGTATCGCCCAAAGGCCCGGAAGGTGAGCGACTTGGCGTGCTGGAGACCGACTACGCCACGTGGCTGAAGGTGTTCAACGTCAACCTGTTCTCAACCGCCCTCCTGGCTCGTGGCCTGTTCGATGAACTCAAGGCCGCCCAGGGCAGCATCATCAATGTCACGTCCATCGCCGGCTCCAAAGTGCACCCTTTCGCCGGAGTCGCCTATGCCACCTCCAAGGCAGCACTCTCGGCCCTGACTCGGGAAATGGCATTCGACTTCGGCCCGCATGGCGTGAGGGTCAATGCGATTGCGCCGGGCGAAATCGACACGTCCATACTGTCTCCGGGCACCGCCGATATCGTCGAGCGACTCGTGCCCATGGGGCGCCTGGGTAAACCCGAAGAGGTCGCCTCGCTGATCTATTTCCTCTGCACCAGCGGCGCGTCCTACGTGAACGGCGCGGAAATTCACGTCAATGGAGGCCAACATGTCTGAGGCCATCATAGACACGGTGTGTTGCGCCGATTTGATGACCACCCAGGCGCCAAGCGTCTCGACTCACGAAGTGCTGGAAATCGCCGAGCGCGTCTATGGCCTCAAAGGCACGCTGAAGCCGTTGAATGGCGAACGCGATGCCAACTTTCTCATCCAGTCCAACACCGGCGCCTTCGTCCTGAAATTTATCAATGCGGCCGAAGACCCCAACGTCATCAGCTTCCAGACCCAAGTATTGCTGCACATCAAGGCACATGGCGCGCACCTGCCGGTTCCGCGTGTACTGCCCTCGCGCAATGGCGAAGTGGAGCCAAACGTGCGGGTCAACGGGCAGCCGCTGACACTGCGCACCGTTAGCTACCTGGACGGTATTTCGCAGAACCTGGGTACGCCCAGCGTCGCACTGATGCACGAACTTGGGACCTCTCTTGCCGACGTCAATCTGGCCCTCAAGGCATTTCGGCATCCGGCGGCCCACCGTGACCTGCTCTGGGATGTCGGCCACGCGGAGCGGGTCAGGCCGTATCTGGACTCCTTGGATGCCGACCAACTGCCATTGGTGGCCAGGCTGCTGGACAACCACGAAACCTCTGTGAAACCGCGCCTGGCCAAACTCCGTGCGCAGGTCATTCATAACGATCTGAACCCGCACAATGTCATGCTCGACTGCGCCACCGGCAGCCGCGTCTCGGCCATTATCGACTTCGGTGACGCGCTCTACGCGCCGCTGATCAACGAGCTGGGGACGGCACTTTCTTATCAGTTCGACGCCGACGCAAACGATCCGCTTTGGCAGATCAAGGCCTTCGTCGCCGCCTACAACGCGCGGATTACGCTGCAGCGCGAGGAGTTGGAGGTGTTGGGCGAATTGATCGCCATGCGCATGGCCATGGCCATCACCATCGCCCAGTGGCGCGCCAGTCTGTATCCGGAAAACCGCACCTATGTCCTGCGTAACCTGCGCACGACCTGGCGCAACCTGCAATGCCTCACAGCCTTGCCCGAAGGGTTGCTGACCCAAAGCCTGATCAACGCCTGCACACCGGAGGCCCAATGAGTTCGTCCACCGCCGCGGAATTGCTCGCTCGTCGCCAACGCGCGCTGGGCGCCAGCTATCGACTGTTTTATGAAGAACCCTTCGCCCCGGTGCGAGGAGAAGGTGTGTGGCTTTACGACCAAGACAACCGCGCGTACCTGGATGCCTATAACAACGTGGCGTCCATCGGTCACTGCCACCCTGCCGTGGTGGCGGCCATTGCCGAACAAAGTGCCCGGCTCAATACCCACACACGCTATCTGCATCCCTCAATTGTGGAATACGCCGAAGATTTGCTCAGCGAGTTTCCCCCGCAGCTCGATAACATGACCATGACCTGCACCGGCAGCGAGGCCAACGACCTGGCGCTGCGCATTGCCCGCTGCCACAGCGGCGGCACGGGCATCATCGTTACCCGCTGGGCCTACCACGGTGTGACCAGTGCATTGGCCGAAGTCTCGCCATCGCTCGCCACAGGCCTTCCGACTGCCAGCCACGTGCGCCTGGTGGAAGCGCCGGACGCCTATCGTCGAGGCGATTTCGTCGCCAGCGTCAAAGCGGCGGTGCATGACTTGCAAGCACAAGGCATCAAACCCGCAGCGCTGCTGGTCGACAGCATTTTCTCCAGTGACGGCGTGTTCTGCCCGGCGAATGGCGAACTGGCAGCCGCCGCGCAATGCGTGCGCGACGCCGGTGGGCTTTACATCGCCGATGAAGTGCAGCCGGGGTTCGGCCGTACCGGCGGGCAACGCTGGGGGTTTGCCCGCGAAGCAGTGATTCCGGATCTGGTCACGCTGGGCAAACCCATGGGCAACGGCCACCCGGTGGCGGCGGTGGTCGGACGTTCGGCGCTGTTCGATCAATTCGGTCGGCAACAGCGTTATTTCAATACCTACGGCGGCAATCCCGTGTCCTGCGCCGCAGCCCATGCAGTATTGCGGGTGTTGCGCGAAGAAGACCTGCAAACCAACGCGCTGAAGGTCGGCGACTACCTCAACGCCGGGCTGCGGGCATTGGCCGAGCGCCATGAAGTGATTGGCGATGTGCGCGGCGAGGGTCTGTTCATCGGCGTGGAGCTGGTGACCGACCGCGCGACCAAAACCCCGGCGACAGCCGCCGCGGCAGCAGTGGTCAACGGCATGCGCCGCCGTCAGGTATTGATCAGCGCCACGGGGCCACAGGCCAACATTCTGAAAATTCGTCCGCCGCTCGTATTCGCTCGGGAACACGCGGATCTGCTGCTCGAACGGTTGGATCAAACCCTGAGCGACCTCAACTAAGCATCACCTCCTGTCTTCGCAGGCTTGTTGCAGCCTGCATCGACGCCCGTACAAGGCTCCCAATCCGGAGCGGCTGAAACCCCCTCGCACAGTTGTAGTGCGGCCTCACGAGCGCTTCCCACCGAAGAACCTCATCCCAGGCTGGATACGTTCAATGGCACGGATTCTGCTTTTATAAAAACATGATGCATCATGCTTCAGAAAAGAAACGCATTTGGAGGGTCTGAGATGACAGGTAACAACGCCAGCGCTTTCGTCCGCTTCAAAGGGGTGGAGAAAAGTTACGACGGTCTGAAGACCGTGGTTAAACGGTTAGACCTGGATGTTGCCCAGGGCGAGTTCCTGACCCTCCTCGGCCCGTCCGGTTCCGGCAAGACCACCAGCCTGATGATGCTGGCCGGGTTCGAAACCCCGACAAAGGGGCAGATCTTTCTGCAAGGCAATGCCATTGAAAGCGTCCCGGCCCATCGTCGCGGCATCGGCATGGTGTTCCAGAACTACGCACTGTTCCCGCATATGAGCGTCGCCGAAAACATGGCGTTCCCCCTGCAAGTCCGGGGCATGAAGCGCCACGAGATAGAAACCCGGGTCAAAAAAGCCCTGGGAATGGTACGTCTGGGCGATCTCGCCAAACGCTTCCCCGCACAACTTTCCGGGGGCCAACAGCAACGCATTGCCCTCGCCCGCGCGCTGGTTTTCGAACCGAAACTGGTGTTGATGGACGAACCGCTAGGCGCGTTGGACAAACAATTGCGCGAACAGATGCAGCTAGAAATCCGCCGTCTGCATCGCGACCTTGGCTTGACGGTGGTGTTCGTCACCCATGACCAGGCCGAGGCGCTGTCCTTGTCCGACCGCATCGCGATTTTCAACGACGGTGTGATCCAGCAAGTCGACACGCCCCAGGCGCTTTATGAGCGTCCGGCCAACGCTTTCGTGGCCACGTTCATGGGCGATACCAATGTCCTGCCCGGCGTATTGGGCGCATTCAGTGCCGAGCGCTGTCAGGTGCAACTCGATCAGGGCGCACACCTCACGGCCCGCGCCACCCCTGGCTTGACCACAGGCAGCCGCACCTCGCTTTCGATTCGCTCCGAACGGGTCACCCTCGATGGCGACGCCCGTTATGACAGCCGTCTGGACGGTTGCATCGAGGAGTGCATCTATCTGGGCGACCACGTGCGTATCCGCCTGAACGTCGCGGGCAACCCGGATTTCAACGTCAAAGTGCCCATCGCCCAGATGCAATCCCACTGGCGCGAAGGCCAGCGTGTCCCCGTCTGTTGGCACAGCGCGGACGCCTCGGCGCTCGATGCCATGCCAGCTTGATCCCCCCCTCCATTGTTGATGACCTCAGGATATTTGCCATGCTCAAGCGTCTCGCTGCACTGACTGTTCTGACTGCCTTTGGCGGCCAGGTAAATGCTCAACCGCTGACCGTCGTGTCGTTCGGCGGGCTGAACAAGGAAGCCCAGGAAAAAGCGTTCTATCAACCGTTCACGGCGGCCGGCAAAGGCGCCGTCCAGGCCGGGGAATACAACGGCGAAATGGCCAAGATCCGCGCCATGGTGGAAACCGGACAAGTCAGTTGGGATGTGGTCGAGGTCGAAAGCCCCGACCTGGTTCGCGGCTGCGCCGAAGGCCTGTTTGAACCGCTCGACTGGAGCACACTGGGCGATGCCAGCAAATTTGTCAGTGGCGCCGTCAGTGAATGCGGCGCGGGGATTTTTCTCTGGTCGACCAACCTGACGTACAACAGCGCAAAACTCAAATCCGCGCCGAAAGGCTGGGAAGCATACTGGGATACCAAGACCTATCCCGGTAAACGCGGGCTGCGCAAAAGCGCCAAATTCACCCTGGAAATCGCCCTGCTGGCCGACGGCGTAAAACCCGCCGAGCTGTATCAGGTATTGAGCACGCCCGAAGGTGTTGACCGCGCCTTCAAAAAACTCGACCAGATCAAGCCTGATATTCAATGGTGGGAAGCCGGCGCCCAACCCCTGCAATGGCTGGTCGCCGGCGACGTGGTCATGACGTCGGCCTACAACGGTCGAGTGTCCGCCGCCCAGGGTGAGGGCCATGATTTCAAGATGGTATGGAATCAGAGCCTGTACGACATCGACAACTGGGCCATCGTCAAAGGCTCGCCGAACAAGGCGATGGGTGAGCAATTCATTGCATTCGCCAACCTGCCCCAACACCAGAAAGTCTTCGCGCAAAACATCCCTTACGGGCCGACCAACAAGGACACGCTGGCACTGATCGATGCCAAAACCCGCGAGCAACTGCCGACGGCACCGGCCAACCTCGAGAACGCCCTTCAAGTGAATACCAACTTCTGGATCGACCACGGCGAAGAGCTGGAGCAACGTTTCAATGCCTGGGCAGCGCGCTGACCGCTTACCCGCACAGACTGCCCGGATAGCGTCGGCGATGACTGCCGGCACATCCGGGCCGTGTTGACGAAAGGAGACTCCCATGTCCGAAACGCTCGCCCTTGCCCGCACGTCGTCAGAGGTTCAGACGCAACGCTTGCACAGGCAACTACAGGCTACCAAACGGGCTTACCTACGACGTTCGATGCTGCTCATCCTGCCGCTCTTGGCTTTGCTGGTTGTGGGGTTTTTAACACCGATCGGATCGCTGCTGACCAAGAGCGTGGAAAACCCGGAAGTGGCCACCGCCCTGCCCAAGACCCTCGCCTTGCTGGTCAACTGGGATGACCAGACACTGCCGGATGAATCCGTGTTCAGCGCCCTCGGTGAAGACCTGCGCAGTGCGCGCAGCAATGGTCAGCTATTCGCCCTCAATCGGCGATTGGGTTACGAAAGCACCGGCTTGCGCAGCCTCTCGACCGCCGTGTTGGGGCGGTTGCCGGCCGACGGCGTCAATGTGCGTGACGCGCTGATAAAAGGCGTGCCGACGCTGGCCGACATCAAGACTTGGGCGACCCTCAAACAGCTTGGGCGACCCTACACCGGTTTCTACTGGCTGGCCGCCTTCGACCTGAAGATGGACGCCGGCCAGATCCGCGCGGTAGCGCCGGATAAAGCCTTGTACCTCGACGTACTGAAACGCTCCCTGACCATCGCCGGGCTGGTCACGGTCCTGTGCGTCCTGCTGGGCTACCCGCTGGCGTACTGGCTGTCGCGGCAACCGGCCCGACGCGCGAATCTGCTGCTGATCCTGGTGCTGCTGCCGTTCTGGACGTCACTGATCGTGCGCACGGCCAGTTGGATCGTTCTGCTGCAATCCGGTGGCCTGATCAACAACACGTTGATTGATCTAGGCCTGCTCGACAAGCCATTGCAATTGGTCTTCAACCGCGCAGGCGTATTGATATCGATGACCCACATTCTGCTGCCCTTTTTAATCCTGCCGCTCTATGCCGTCATGAAAGGCATCGACTCCCGCTACGAACGCGCGGCGATTTCTCTGGGGGCTCACCCGTTCACTGCATTCCGAAGGGTCTACCTGCCGCAGACATTTGCCGGCGTGGCGGCAGGTGCGTTGCTGGTGTTCATCATGGCCATCGGTTACTACATCACCCCGGCCCTTCTGGGTGGTCCGGGCGATCAGATGATCAGCTACTTCGTGGCCTACTACACCAACACCACCATCAACTGGGGCATGGCGACGGCGCTGGGCAGTCAACTGCTGCTCATCGTCATTTTGCTTTATTGGGTCTACGCCAAGGTCTCGCGCCCCGCCAATCGACCAGCCTGAGGGGTCTGCAATGAAGCATGTCGAACCGTTCGAAATACGCCTGCTGCGCCCCTTCTTGAGCCTCTACAGTCTGGCCTTGCTGATGTTCCTGATCATTCCGATTTTGGTCATCGTGCCGCTGTCATTCAATGAAGGGTCTTTTCTGAGTTACCCGTTGAGTGGTCTCTCGCTGCGCTGGTACCACGAGTTTTTCAACTCCGGCGACTGGATGCCTGCGCTGCTGAACAGCCTCAAGATCGCTCCGGCCGCGACCTTGCTCGCCACGGTATTTGGCACCTTCGCCTCGGTCGGATTGTCTCGCGGTGAGTTTCGCGGCAAGGCGGTCATCATGGCGATCATCATTTCGCCGATGATCGCGCCCGTGGTCATCGTAGCGGTCGGGTTGGACTTCTTTTTTGCCAGTTGGGGATTGCTCAATAGCTATCTCGGCCTGGTGATTGCGCATGCAGTCCTGGGGGTGCCCTTTGTCGTGATCACCGTCAATGCAACGCTGGAAGGCTATGACCGCAACTTCACACGCGCCGCCGCCAGCCTTGGCGCAACGCCCTGGTATGGGTTCAAGCGAGTGACGCTACAGCTCATTGCACCGGGCGTCCTGAGCGGTGCACTGTTCGCATTCGCCACGTCATTCGATGAAGTCGTCGTGACGCTGTTTCTAGCCAGTCCCTCCCAACGTACCCTGCCGATGCAAATGTTCGCGGGCATCAAGGAGAACCTCAATCCCACCATCGCCGCCGCGGCGACCATGATGGTTCTGGGCGCGTTACTGTTACTGCTGGCCATGGAGGCCCTTCGACGCCGTAACGAATCTATTCGAGGTCATCGACCTGGAAATCAGGCGTTGCCGGGGCGCTGGGGCTGCTGGGCTACCTGACAACCTCTTCGCCCACCTTGGGTCGGGCCCTGCGCAACATGGTCGAGTACTTTCCGGTCTACCAGCAGAGCAGCCTGCTGCGCCTGCGCGAAGAGCAAGGGATCTGCCGCCTGGAGCCAAGGTAAGTACAGGCCCCGACAACGCCGCATGTCAGACCTTGAAGCGCGCCACCAGGTGATTCAATTCAATCGCCAGATTGGCCATCTCACTGCAGGCGCTGGCGGTCTGACTGGCGCCTGCCGAGCTCTGGATTGAGAGTTCGCGGATGCTGGTAAGGTTCTGGTCAGCCTCGCGGGCCACCTGAGCCTGCTCTTCGGAGGCTGTGGCGATCAGCAGGTTACGCTCGTTGATTTTGGTGATGGCCTCGGCGATCTGCTTGAGCGATAGATCGGCGCTCTGCGCAACGGAGATTGAGCTGCTGGCCATCTGTGCGCTGACGTTCATGGCGCCCACAGCCTGGGTCGAGTCGGTCTGAATCGAGCTGATCATCTGTTCGATTTCCTGGGTCGACTGCTGGGTGCGGTGGGCCAGGGCCCGCACTTCATCTGCTACCACCGCAAAGCCACGGCCTTGCTCCCCGGCGCGGGCTGCTTCAATGGCCGCGTTCAGCGCCAGCAGGTTGGTCTGCTCGGCAATTGCTCGAATCACCTCGACTACTTTGCTGATGTCCTGGGCTTTGCCGGACAAGGCCTTAACCTGGTCCCCAGTGCTGGCCACGTTGCTGGCCAGACTTTCGATGGCCATGAGGGTCTGCGCCACATTCTCGATACCCGAGCGGGTGAACTCCATTGATTCGCGGGAAGATTGGGCGGCGGCTTCCGCATTGCGTGCCACCTCGTCCACCGCGACGCTCATTTCGGTCACCGCGGTGGCGGCCTGATTGACCTCATCGTTTTGCCGTACTAGCCCACGGCTAGCCTCCTCAGTGACCGCGGTCATTTCTTCAGAGGCTGACGCCAATTGGGTAGAGGAATCGGCGATATGGGCGATGGTTTCCCGCAGGTTGCTCTGCATCTTCGCCAGAGCAGCCAGCAAGCGACCGGCCTCGTCGCGGCCACTGATCCCAACTTCCCGGGACAAGTCGCTGCCGGCGATCCGCTCGGCAACGGCCAGGGCATCGCTTAGCGGCGACGTAATGCTGCGGGTCAACACCGCAGCCAGCACCGCGGTGAGGATGACAGTTACCACCAGCAGACCGACCACCAGCGTCACACCATTACTGTACGTAGCGGCAGCATCCAGACCTGAACGCTTAGCGCCCTCATCATTAAAGTCCGAGAGCTTGTTCAGCTTGTCCTGCAGGGTATTGGTCATCGGGCTGATGCGGGTATTGATCAGGGTAATGGCTGCGGCGTTATCACCACTTCGCAACAACGGCTCCAGTTCATCCACCAGCTTCAAATACTGCTGCGCATCATCGCTCACTGGCTGGTAGAGCTCACGCTCTGCCGGCCCGGTAACCAAGGGTTCGTAATGGATGATGGTGTTCTGCAACGTGCTGCGGTAGCCGCTCAACGAAGCGATGCGGGTTTGACGCTGCTGTTCGTCGGTAGTGATGGTGATACATCCCTGTTCTGGGGTAGGAATGCTGGAAAACCGGATAGGAAAATCCCTACCCCAATGCGCGGGTCGCACCATGTCCAAGGTCCGTTTGCTAGCGATCAAACAAAGCTGATCTAGCTTGGTCGTTTAGCTGTGACTCTTCATCTCGCGCCATCCCCCCAAGCTGGGCGGATATCGGAAGCAAACCCTTGGCGGCCGGCGTTCGGAAGGATCTGCAGCAACTGCTGCTGAGTAATTGGCATACAAGCTCCTAACGTGAATAGCCCGCACGCGGTGGGTAGCCATGGATTTATAGCTGACTACATCACTCATACTTTTCTCCGGGCAATAAAAAACCGCCCGTAGGCGGTCATGTAGATTGGTTGTCTGTTATAGGGTGGTGGGCCTGACATCTAGCCCTGCATCTGGCGATGAGAACACTCTGAAGCTCTTAACCTGGCCTTGCTTCAATGTCGTCTCCGCCTCGGTCCGTTTCTCATTTGCGCCGCATAGGCCACTACCTTCTAGAGCTGCACCGATCACCCATTCGCCAGGCGGTAGGATAAAGGTCGCTTTTTCCTCTGTGTCGATCTTTGCGACACGCTCACCGTTAAGGAAAATGGTCGCATAGCATCCTCCACCGAGGAATCCACTGTCCCTGATTACGATGATCTTGCCTGAGCCAACTTGCTCAGATTGATAGGCGAGCAATCTATCTGCGGGAGCACTTCTAGCCTTGGTGATCGGAACTGGCGATGTTGCGCATCCCGCCAATACAAGTAGTGCCATGGCGATGAGTATTTTCCGCATATCAAGCCTCCATGTGTTTTGGCGACTCTAGCAGGTACCACCAGGACGTATACAGGGCCTATCTGCGCAGGGACAAGGCAGGGGAAGAGGCGCAGCAGAACGCTGCTGGATCAGGGCGACCCTATGCTTGCAGCAAAAATTGGAGGGTTTCAGTTTCGTGACATCCGGCCCAAGGCAGCATCGGAAATTGCCGATATCAGCGATGCAAGCCTACTACTGGGCCATAGCAAACAGGAGATCACCAAGCGGGTTTACAGGCGGATTGACGCCACCGCTAAACCCTCCAAATAGGAAAAGTTTCGGACGCCTATCAAAAACCGTCGTGCGCCACCCTAACCCTAGAAACACAAAAGCCCCGCAGTGCGGGGCTTTCGTTTGAATCTTGGCGGGAAACCAGGGATTCGAACCCTGGGAACGCTATTAACGTTCGCCGGTTTTCAAGACCGGTGCATTCAACCACTCTGCCAATTTCCCTTGCGCGTCACGGAATCATAATAGCCCATCCCGTCTCAGCGGGCGCCATAATACCCGAATGAAACACACTGTCAAACTCTCGCCATCGCTTGTTACAGAGCGTCTGTTATGATCTTTGCGACTGAACGTTTCAAAACCGAAGGAGTGTCGCCATGCGCGAACAGAATTACGCAGTGAATGGCAACGTGCAGGCTGAGCAGCTTGAAGTCAGCCGCGTGTTGCGCAACACCTATGGCTTGCTCGCCCTTACCCTCGCATTCAGCGGCGTGATGGCGTTCGTAGCGCAACAGATGCGCGTTGGCTACCCGAACATCTTTGTCGTGCTGATCGGCTTCTATGGTCTGTTCTTCCTGACCAACAAGTTGCGCGACTCGGCGTGGGGCCTCTTGTCGGCATTTGCCCTGACAGGCTTCATGGGTTTTATCCTCGGCCCGATCCTCAACCGTTACCTCGGCATGGCCGGCGGCGCGGAAGTCGTCAGCTCGGCGTTTGCCATGACCGCCCTGGTGTTTGGTGGTCTGTCGGCTTACGTGCTGATTACCCGTAAGGACATGAGCTTCCTGGGTGGCTTCATCACCGCCGGTTTCTTCGTGCTGCTGGCAGCCGTCGTCGCAGGCATGTTCTTCCAGATCAGCGGCCTGCAACTGGCGATCAGCGCAGGTTTTGTGCTGTTCTCCTCGGTGTGCATCCTGTTCCAGACCAGCGCAATCATCCACGGCGGTGAGCGCAACTACATCATGGCGACAGTTAGCCTGTATGTGTCGATCTACAACCTGTTTATCAGCTTGTTGCAGATCTTCGGCATCATGAGCCGTGATGACTGATTCATAGCGGTAAAAAAAATGCCCCGTATCGAAAGATACGGGGCATTTTTGTTTTCATGGTTTCAGTACTGGTTGGGTTCCATTTCCAGCTCGACCTTGAAGCGCTCGGCGATGTCTCGCTGGATACGCAGGGCCAGGTTGGCGATATCGTGCCCCGTGGCGCCACCATAGTTGACCAGCACCAGCGCCTGCAGCTTGTGCACACCGGCATCACCTTCACGGAAGCCCTTCCAGCCGGCCTTGTCGATCAGCCAGCCAGCGGCGAGCTTCATCTGCCCGTCCGCCTGGGGATAGGCCACCAGGTCCGGATACAAACCCTGCAGCTCTGCCGCCAACGCCTGGGATACCAGCGGGTTCTTGAAGAAACTGCCGGCATTGCCGAGTTCTGCCGGGTCCGGCAGTTTTTCGCGGCGAATACTGCAGATCGCCCGGCTGACATCACTCGGCGTCGCTTCGGTGATGCCCTGCCCGGCCAGACGCTGTTGCACCGGACCGTAGTCGAGTTTGAGGTGGCTGGCGCGGCTCAGGGCAAAGCGCACGCGCAGGATCAGCCAGCGTCCGGTTTCGTGCTTGAACAGGCTGTCACGGTAGGCAAAGTTGCATTCCTCCAGGCTGAAATCCCGCAGTTCGCAGGTATGACGATCCAAGGCGGTCAAACCGGCGAACACATCCTTGATCTCCACGCCGTAGGCGCCGATGTTCTGCATAGGTGCAGCCCCGACGGTGCCGGGAATCAGACTGAGGTTTTCCAGGCCACAGAACCCCTGCTCCAGCGTCCACAGTACGAACGGATGCCAGGCCTCGCCTGCTTCGGCTTCGACTACCACCCGTGCGCCGTCATCCTGCAAGATACGGATGCCCTGGGTAGCCATACGCAGGACCAGTGCTGGAATGTCCTGGGTCAGCAACAGATTGCTGCCGCCACCGATCACCAGCAGGGGCAATGCGTTTGCGGCTGCGTAGGCCAGCGCCTCGCGCACATCGTCATCGCTGTGGGCTTCGGCGAACAACCGGGCACGCACATCAATACCAAAACTGTTGAATGGCTTGAGCGATACCTGCGCAAGCACGTGCAAGGTCATAACCGCCCCTTCAATTCGATCACCAATAAATCACAGGCGCGCTCGATCAGGTCCAGAACCCGTTCAAACCCTTGCTCGCCTTCGTAATAAGGGTCCGGTACTTCGTCCACTTCAGCATCAAAGCGGCGCAGGAACAGGTCCAGCTCCGCCTTGCCCTGCCCTGGCTGCATGGCCTTGAGGTTACGCAGGTTGCTGTGGTCCATGGCCAGGATCAGGTCATAGCGCGCAAAGTCGGCGCGGGATACCTGCTGGGCACGTTGCGTCGACAGGTCGTAACCGCGCACGAGCGCCGCACGTTGGCTGCGCGGGTCGGGCGGGTTGCCGACATGCCATTCGCCGGTACCGGCGGATGCCACCTCTATCTGGCCCACCAGGCCGGCTTCGCGCAATTTATGGCGCAATACGCCTTCGGCAGTTGGCGAGCGGCAGATATTGCCCAGGCAGACAAACAAAACCTCCATCAAGCCCCCAACAAGCGACGGACGCGCTCCAGGTCTTCCTGGGTGTCAACGCCTGCCGGCGGTGCTTCCAACGCATCGGCCACATGGATACGCACACCGTGCCACAGGGCACGCAGTTGCTCCAGGGACTCGGTGTTTTCCAGCCAGCACGGGCCCCAACGGACAAAGTCATGCAGGAAACCGGCGCGGTAGGCGTAGATGCCGATATGGCGCCGGTACGGTACGCCTTCCGGCAACACGTCAGGATGCTTGGCGAACGCATCGCGCGCCCAGGGCAAGGTCGAACGGCTGAAGGTCAGCGCCAGGCCATTGATGTCGCTGACCACCTTGACCACGTTCGGGTTGAATAGGGTTTCGATGTCTTCGATGGGCTCGGCCAGGGTCGCCATACGCGCTTCGCCGTGGGCCGCCAGGTTGGCGGCCACTTGGTCGATCACACTCGGCGGGATCAAAGGTTCGTCACCTTGCACATTGACCACGATGGCGTCAGGCGCCAGACCAAGCTGTGTGGCCACTTCGGCCAGGCGGTCAGTGCCGGAGTTGTGGTCTTCGCGGGTCAACACGGCTTCGGCGCCAAAGCCTTTGCAGGCTTCGATGATGCGCGGGTCATCGGTGGCCACCACCACGCGCTCGGCGCTGCTTTTGCAGGCCTGTTCCCACACCAACTGGATCATCGGCTTGCTGCCGATCAGTTGCAGTGGCTTGCCCGGCAAGCGGGTCGAGGCGTAGCGGGAAGGAATGACGACGGTAAAGGCTGTGGTCATTTATCCAGACGCTCATCGGTGGTCAGGGTGCGGGCTTCGCTTTCCAGCATCACCGGAATGCCATCACGGATCGGGTAAGCCAGGCCGGCGCCCTTGCTGATCAGCTCGGTTTTGTCGGCGCTGAGCTTGAGCGGGCCTTTGCAGATCGGGCAAGCGAGGATGTCGAGTAGTTTGGTGTCCATGAGTGTTTCCTGGCTGGATAGCAGCGTTTAAGGCAAAAGACGGGCGGGCAGCAGGCGCATCAACTGTGTGTCGAACCAGGCGACGAACGCTGGCGACGGCACGGCATCCACTGCAAGGTACCACCAGTCGGGTCGGGCGAATCCGCGGCACTTCACCGCGTCTTTCTCGGTCATGACCAGCGGCAATAACGGCGTAAAATTCAAGACCTCGGCGCTGTAGGGCGCGTGGTCGGCAAAAGCATGGGGTATTGGCTGCCAGTGTAGCGTTTCAAGGGTCTTGAAGAAACGTTGCGGGTTGCCGATACCGGCGACCGCATGCACCGCTTGGCCTGGCGGGAAGTGATCCACCGGGTAGCGCTCGCCAGTCTGCAGATTGACCAGTGCGGTAGGCTGCAGGCGAAAGGCAAAGCCATCCTCACGATCGGCGGCGGCACCATTGTAGAGCAACGCATCGACACTCCGCAGACGCTCCACCGGCTCGCGCAAGGGGCCGGCAGGCAGGCAGCGGCGGTTGCCCAGGCCGCGGGCGGCGTCGATAAGGACCAGTTCCAGGTCACGGGCCAGGCGGTAGTGCTGCAAGCCATCGTCGGAGAGGATCAGGTCCAGGGTCTCAGTGGCCAGCAACGTCTTGACCGCGCGACTGCGGTCGGGGTCGATCATCAGCGGTACGCCGCAGCGCTGCACGATCAACAGCGGTTCATCACCGGCCACCTCGGCGCTGTGACTGGCCTTGACCCGCCACGGCAACTGCGGGGGCTTGGCGCCGTAGCCACGACTGACCACGCCGACGCGCAAACCACTGCGCTGACAGTGTTCGATCAGCCATAGGATCAACGGCGTTTTGCCGGTGCCGCCCACGGTGATATTACCGACCACCACCACCGGCACCGGCGCTTGATAAATCTCGCCCTCACCCGCCACGAACCGCGCGCGTTTGCGCTCTACCACCCGGCGATACAAAGACTCCAGCGGACGCAGCAACGTCAGCGCCGGATGGCCCTCGTACCAGGCTTTGAGCAAACGATCGGACATGGCCATCAGGGTTGGCTCGCCG
Source organism: Pseudomonas sp. MPB23 (assembly GCF_046605395.1). Classification (NCBI taxonomy): domain Bacteria; kingdom Pseudomonadati; phylum Pseudomonadota; class Gammaproteobacteria; order Pseudomonadales; family Pseudomonadaceae; genus Pseudomonas; species Pseudomonas sp. MPB23. The sequence continues at coordinate 4,803,801 of NZ_CP176771.1, forward strand.
CCTCGACAGTGCTCATGCGCAGATGGCTGAAACCGAGCTTACCGGCGGCATCCATGGCCGTGATCACGGCTTGATGCTGGGTCTTGCCATCGGCGCTGATGGACAGCGGCATCTTGGTATCGCCACCGGACTCCTTCTGCAGCGCATCCATCAGGCTGTTGAGGTCGCTTTTCTCCAGCACCCGGTTATTCACCGAAAACACCCCTTCGGCGCTGATGGCAATATCCAGTTGCTTGACTTCCTGATCTTCGGCCGGTGAACCGCTCACCGCTTCGGGCAGGTCGACCCGCAGTTCGGTCTGTCGGGTAAATGTGGTGGTGACGACAAAAAACAGCAGCAGGATAAACACCACGTCGATCAGCGACGCGAGGTTGATATCGACATTTTCCCGTTGCTTGCGGCGAAATTTCACGCTTTGCCCTCAACCAGGTCCACATCACGGTCGCCCTGCACCACTTCCACCAGCTTGATGGCTTCCTGCTCCATACCGACCACCAGTTCATCAATGCGCCGTTGCAGGAAGCGGTGGAAAAACACCGAGGGAATACCGACCATCAGGCCCGCCGCCGTGGTAATCAATGCCTTGGAAATACCGCCGGCCAGCACAGCGGCGTTAGTGGTCATCCCCGAGCCCATGAACGAGCTGAAAATGTCGATCATGCCCAGCACCGTACCCAGCAGGCCGAGCAATGGCGCCATGGCGGCGATGGTGCCGAGCGCGTTGATATAGCGTTCCAGTTCATGGATGACTCGGGCCGCGGCCTCTTCGATGCACTCTTTCATGATCTCGCGACCATGCTTGGAGTTTGCAAGGCCCGCCGCGAGGATTTCCCCCAGCGGCGAGTCGGCTCGCAGTGCCTTGAGTTTGTCCTTGTCCAGTTGCTTGTTCTTGATCCAGCCCCAGACCTGCCCCAGCAGATGCTCGGGGGTCACGCGACTGGCGCGCAGGGTCCACAGGCGTTCGGCAATGATGCCGAGTGCGGCGATAGAACTCATGATGATCGGCAACATCATCCAGCCGCCGGATTTAACCAATTCCCACACAGTGAATGTCCCCTTGAAAAAGTGCGCCACTTTACCATATAGGCTCGGCGGCGGGGTTCGTCGGCCATGGCGCTGCCGACAGTATGATCAGGGTAACCGCTCACGCCAGAACCTGCGTTGACTGCGCGCAACAACCGGCGGTGCAAAGGCCCCGAGTTGCAGGCGCACGGCGCCCTGCTCCGCGCTGTCGTACACCCGGCTGCCTAATGCCCGATAGCGCTCCAGCACCTGCAGATGGGGGTGGCCGAACGCATTGCCACGTCCACGCGATATCAGCACTGACTTGGGCGCCAGCCGCTGCAAAAAGGCCCGGGATGAAGAGCTTCGGCTGCCGTGGTGCGGTGCTTGCAGCCAATCGGTCGACACCGCCAACGGCGTGCCGAGCAACGCCTGTTCAGCCGCGCGGTCGATGTCGCCGGTCAACAACAGGCGCTCGCCGTTGGCCTGCACCAGCAGTACGCAGGATTTCGGATTGCCGGCGACAGCGTCAGCCCACTGCCAGAGTTCGAATGAAACGCCGTCCCACCGCCATTGTTCACCGCTGACGCACGGCTGGGTGCCGAGAACTGCCGGCAACCTCTCGGTTTCCCCGCCGACGACACGCTTGATCGGCATGCCATTGGCAATCGCCACCGCGCCGCCGGCATGATCGGCGTCGGCGTGGCTGAGCAGCATCATGTCCAAACTCCCGACCCCGAGCTTTCGCAACGACGGCAGCACCACCCGCGCGCCCAGGTCGAACGCTCCTGAACGCGGGCCGGCATCGTAGAGCAGCGTGTGGTGACGCGTGCGCAGGATCAACGCTTGCCCCTGCCCGACATCCAATTGCACGACCTCCACCTGCCCATGGGGCACCAGCGCTCGAGGGGGAAACACTGCCAGCAACAGCATCGGCCAGCCCAGCAAGCGAAACGGCACCCCTTTGGGTAACAGCAACAGCAGCGCCCCCATCAGGCTGATGCACCAGTAAATCGGCGCCACCTGCGTCGGCACCCACGCCGGCACATGCCCGGCGAGCCACGCCAGGCCCATGAACAATCCATCCAGCGCCCCACCGGCCAACCACAACAAGCCCTCCCCCACGAACGGCAGCGCCAGCAGCACAGTCCCCAGCAACGCCAATGGCAACACCACCAGGCTGATCCACGGCACGGCAACCAGATTGGCCAGCGGCGCACTCAGGCTGATGGGCAGCCCGAGCACCAGCAGCACAGGAAACAGGCCGATGGCGATCATCCATTGCGGACGGGTCCACACGTGCCAGAAACTCCAAGGCCCAAGCCGCCCACCAAACGCCAGGCCCAGCACTGCCACCGCCGCAAAAGACAACCAGAAGCCCGGCTGCAAACTGGCCAACGGTTCCAGCATCAGCACCCCATTGAGCGCCAGCAGCAATGGCCACCAGATCCCCAGATGGCGAAAGCGCAACCGCCACAGCAACACCAGTGCCACCATCACGCACGCGCGCTGGACCGGCACACCGAACCCTGCCAACAGGCCGTAGGCCAGCGCCGCGGCGAATGCCAGGCCACACGCCCAAGGCAGCCATGGCCAGGTCCGCGGCCAGCACCCGTAGCGCGCCAGGCCGGCCACCAGCCCATAGACCAGGCCTGCCAGCAAGCCGATGTGCTGGCCGGAAATCACCAGCAGATGCACGGTGCCGGTGTCCTGCAGTACTTGCCAATCCTCAGCGGCCAATCCCGAGCCGTCGCCCAACACCAGGGCAGTCAGGCCAGCTTGCCGACCGTGAGCATCCACCGCCATCAGGCGCTGGCGGATGCTGTCGCGCCAGGCGTTACGCGCCGGTGCCAGCCGCTCACCGTCCTTCACCGAGCCCGTGGCACCGATGCGCTGGGCCAGCAGCCAGGCCTCCTGATCAAAACCATGGAAATTAAGCAGCCCGAACGGCCGCTTTAGGGCGATTGCCAGACGCCAGCGCTCACCGCTGCGCACCTCTGGCCCGCCACGCCAGAACACACGAATGCGCTTAGGCAAGTGCGCCTTGCGTGACCGGCTGTCGGTCAACTCAAAACGCACCCCCTCGCCCGTCTGTTGCGGCAACCCGGTGACCCGCCCCTCCACCCAACGTGTCTGGCCGTCCAATGCCGGCTTCAGGCGATCGTCAAGTGCCGATTGCGCACTGATGCAGGCCCAACTCAGCCCCAGCAGGAAAAACGCCAACGGGTAGGTGCGAAACGGCAATAGCATCAGCGCCACCACCGGCATCGCTATCAGCCAGCCGATAGACGGCAGAGCCGGTAAAAAACGCAAGGCCAACAGCCCCAGCGCGAGCGCAAACATCCCTGTCCTCATGAATCATCCCTTTCAAGTGATCCACTCAGTCTTAGTCGAGCGCCCGGCAAGACCTATGATGTTTTGTCACAAAGTCTGAATTTCCTGTTTATAGAATGCGGGCATACTTGCCCCTTGAACAGACCTGGACCCCTTATGCCTCGGCGCTTATTCAAACGGTACATGCCCGATCCCACCAGTATCAGGGAACACAAGTCATTACAGTTTCTCGGCACGTTGCTGCATGACCCGAACCTCTGGCACCTGAACCGGCACTCAGTGGCGCGGGCCATGGCCGTGGGTTTGTTCGCGGCTTTTATCCCGATTCCGCTGCAGATGCTGTTAGCGGCGATCCTGGCGATTACGGTGCGTGGCAATATGCCCATCGCGATCAGTCTGGTGTGGCTGACCAACCCGATCACAATGCCAGTGGTTTTTTTCTGCACCTACATGACCGGCGCCTGGTTGATGAACGTGCCACCCCGCAGTCTGCCCGATGACCTGACCTGGGAGTGGATAAGCGGCCAGTTGAGCACGTTATGGCAGCCGTTCCTGCTGGGTTCGGTGGTACTGGGGCTGGTATTGGGCGCGCTGGCTTACTGCCTGACCATGGGCTACTGGCGCTGGTGGGTGGCGCACCAGTGGAAGAAACGTAAACAACGTCGCACCTGAAGGTCAGCAAGCCCGCAGGCGCAGGTGCACGCGCAGGCCACTCCCGGTATTTTCTGCCCACAGGCTGCCGTCCTGGCGCTGCACGGCGTTGCGCGCGATGCTCAAGCCCAGGCCGAAGCCGCCGTCGCCTGGCCGCGAGCCGTCAAGACGAGTAAAGGGCGCAAAGATCCGCTCCAGATCCTGCTCATCTATGCCCCCGCCCTGATCCTCCAGCCACAGATGCCAGTATTCACCGTCACGACGTCCATCCAGACGCACCACACCGTCCGTTGGCGAATGCCGTATGGCATTGCGCAGGATATTTTCCAGCGCCTGGGCCAGGGCATTCAGGTTACCCCGGACCCAGCAGTCAGCGGCCAACAGACAGGGCAGGCGCGACGCAGGCCAATCGCTTTCAAAACAGGCGTTTTCCCGCAGCATGTCCCACAAAGCCTGAAGCTGGATATCTTCCTGTGGCAATGGCGCCCGTTCGGTATCCAGCCAGGCCAGTTGCAGGCTGTCTTCCACCAGGCGCTGCATGGCGTCGATCTCCCGGCCCAACCGCTCCCGAAGTTGCGCAAGGTCTTGCTCACTGTCACAGGCCACACGCAAACGGCTCAACGGTGTGCGCAGTTCATGGGACATGTCCCGCAGTAACTGCTGCTGCAGCACCACGGTCCCCTGCAAACGCTCGGACATATGGTCGAAAGCCCGCCCCAGCTCACCCAACTCGTCCTGACGACTAGTGGCATCGTGGGACATCCGCGTATTCAATTGATCGGCACGCCAGGCGTTGGCCTGCTCGCGCAGTTGGTTGAGGGGGATGATCAGCAATCGATACAAGCCAATGCAGAGCAACAGGGTAAACAGGCCGGGGATCAGACCATTGGTCACCACCCGCCAGAACAATTGATAGCGTCCCGGCATGAAACGCTGCGGCAACTCGATCACCAGCGAGCCGACACTGGGATCGACCGGAAACGGGATCTTCAACCAGGGCAGCCCTTTGACGTGACGACTGACCGGCCAGTCCAGACCGCGCAGGAACGTCAGGCGCTGGCTCTCCTTGTCGGTCAATGGATAGCTGCTCAACGATTGCAGATCATTGCCGATCACGCCTACCCACGTGCTTTCGTGCTTGCCCAGCGCCTGCAGCCACGTATCAATGTCAGCACGGCCATCCCGGTTCCAGGCCTCCTCCGCGCCGGCCGCATAACCACTCAAGGTGCTCCGAGCTTCATCGGACAGGTAGGCATTCTTCTGCTCCATATACCGGCCCCAGGACCAACTGAGCCAGATCATCAGCAAGCAAAAGGCGATCAACAGACAGGCCAGTTTCCAGAATAACGAGTGCTTGCCCGGCAGCCGCTTCAACGGGTGATCAAAGCCCGGCATCGTGACCGCTCAGCACGTAGCCCTTGCCCCACACGGTGCGCACTTGGTATTCGCTGTAGCCGATGGCTTTGAGTTTGCGGCGGATCTGGCTGATGTGCATATCAAGGCTGCGATCATGGGGGGCATAACCGCGTTGCAACACATGCTGGTAAAGGAAGGCTTTGCTGAGCACTTCTTCGCTGTTGCGATGCAGGGTTTCCAACAAGCGGTATTCGCTGCGGGTCAGACCGGCCCAGTGATGCAGATGGAAGACATCGCACAGTTCATCGTCGAAGCGCAGGGTGTTCACGTCTCCGCGCACGGGCACCAGGCTGGGCAATGGGCGCCGATCCAGAGCCACTCGGCGCAGGATCGCCTCGATGCGCACCCGCAACTCGATCATGCTGAACGGTTTGGGCAGGTAATCATCGGCGCCCAGGCGAAAACCACTGACGCGATCGGCCTCTGCGCCCAGCGCAGACATCAGGATCACCGGGATCGAATGGCTCCGGCGCAGATGGGTCAGGACCGATAAACCATCCAGCCCCGGCAGCAGGATGTCCATCAACACCACATCGAACGCCTGGTCGCGCGCCAACTGCAGGCCTTGTTGGCCGTTCTGGCACCAGGTGACCTGGAACCCACAACGCCCCAGGTGTTCGTGGACATAAGCGCCCAGCACGGGGTCATCTTCAATGGTCAGGATACGGGGTAGGCCAAAAGTTGCGGGATTCATTAGCGTCTGCAATTAATTCTCAGTCACCAATTATTCAAGATTACCCCGCCACAGGCAATCACAACCCCCGCAAAATGGCTCGAAGAGTGCCGCCTGACATCAATTTGCAAGATTCCACGCCGCGCAAATGGCTACACTGCGCAGGTGGTGCGGGCCGGATGCCCACTCCCATCATCGATAACACTGTGGTAGCAGGAGAGTGGCGTGCTTAGAAGAATGGGGATAAAGGGCCGCGTACTGTTGCTGACCTTATTACCGACCAGCCTGATGGCCTCGCTGTTGGGGGGCTATTTCACCTGGATGCAGCTCTCGGAACTCCAGACCCAATTGCTGCAACGCGGCGAAATGATCGCCGAGCAATTGGCGCCGCTGGCAGCGCCTGCCTTGAGTACGCGAAACACCGAACTGCTGGAGCGGATCGCCACCCAATCCCTGGAACAGCCGGACGTGCGCGCCGTGTCGTTCCTCGCCGCAGACCGCGGCCCCCTCGCCCACGCCGGCCCGACCATGCTGAACCCGCCGCCCGTCGGTAACAGTTCCCACCTGCTGCAGCGCACCGGCAATGACGCCACCCGGTATCTGCTGCCCGTATTCGGTCGCCATCGCAACCTCGCCGGCGACCTGGTCCCCGATGAAGCCGACCGCCTGCTCGGTTGGGTCGAGGTAGAACTGTCTCACAACGGCATGTTGCTGCGCGGCTACCGTAGCCTGTTCGCCAGTCTGCTGTTGATTGCCATCGGCCTGATCTGTACCGCAGCCTTGGCCCTGCGCATCAGCCACTCGATCAATTCACCCATCGGGCTGATCAAGCAAGCCGTGGCCCAACTCAAGGACGGCAACCTGGAAACCCGCCTGCCGGCACTCGGCAGCCAGGAACTGGACCAGCTCGCCTCGGGCATCAACCGCATGGCCGAAACCCTGCAAAACGCTCAGGAAGAATTGCAGCACAGCATTGACCAGGCCACCGAAGACGTACGCCAGAACCTGGAAACCATCGAGATCCAGAACATCGAGCTGGACCTGGCGCGCAAAGAGGCCCTGGAGGCCAGCCGCATCAAGTCGGAGTTCCTGGCCAATATGAGCCATGAAATCCGCACGCCGCTCAACGGCATACTGGGCTTTACCCACCTGCTGCAAAAAAGCGAACTGACCCCACGCCAGCTGGATTACCTGGGCACCATCGAAAAGTCCGCCGACAACCTGCTGGGCATCATCAACGAGATCCTCGACTTCTCGAAGATCGAAGCCGGCAAGCTGGTACTCGACAGCATCCCCTTCAACCTGCGGGACTTGCTGCAGGACACCCTGACCATCCTCGCCCCTGCCGCCCATGCCAAGCAGCTCGAACTGGTGAGCCTGGTCTACCGCGACACCCCACTGGCGCTGGTGGGTGACCCGCTGCGCCTCAAGCAGATCCTCACCAACCTGATCAGCAATGCGATCAAGTTCACCCGCGAAGGCACCATCGTCGCGCGCGCAATGATCGAGGACGAACAGGAAGACAGCGTGCAACTGCGTATCAGCGTGCAGGACACCGGCATCGGCCTGTCCAACCAGGATGTGCGCGCGCTGTTCCAGGCGTTCAGCCAGGCGGATAACTCGCTGTCACGCCAACCTGGCGGCACGGGGCTGGGCCTGGTGATTTCCAAGCGGCTGATCGAGCAGATGGGCGGTGAAATCGGCGTCGACAGCACGCCAGGCGAGGGCTCGGAATTCTGGATCAGCCTCAACCTGCCCAAGACCCGCGACGATGTCGAAGACCTGCCCTGCGCGCCTTTGCTCGGCCATCGCGTGGCGGTACTGGAAAACCACGAGCTGGCGCGCCAGGCTCTGCAACATCAGCTGGAAGACTGCGGCCTGCAAGTCACACCATTCAATACCCTGGAAAGCCTGACCAACGGCATTACCAGTGCCCATCAGACCGAACAGGCCATCGACCTGGCGGTACTCGGCGTCACCGCCAACGACATTCCGCCCGAGCGCCTCAACCAGCACCTGTGGGATCTCGAACACCTGGGCTGTAAAGTGCTGGTGCTGTGCCCCACCACTGAACAGATGCTGTTCAACCAGTCGGTGCCCAACCCCAACAGCCAGTTGCAGGCCAAGCCGGCCTGCACGCGCAAGCTGCGCCGGGCACTGTCCGATCTCGTCAGCCCGCGGCCGGCGCGCAGTGAGCCCGGCGAACCGCTGTCCAGCCGGGCGCCGCGCGTGCTGTGCGTGGATGACAACCCAGCGAACCTGCTGCTGGTGCAGACCCTGCTGGAAGACATGGGGGCAAAAGTGCGGGCCGTGGAAAGCGGTTATGCGGCGGTCGAGGCGGTGAAACAGGACACCTTCGACCTGGTGCTGATGGACGTGCAAATGCCCGGCATGGACGGGCGCCAGAGCACCGAGGCGATCCGTCAGTGGGAAAGCGAGCGCCATGGCACGCCATTGCCAGTCGTCGCCCTCACCGCCCACGCCATGGCCAACGAGAAACGCGCGTTGCTGCAAAGCGGCATGGACGACTACCTGACCAAACCCATCAGCGAGCGGCAACTGGCCCAGGTGGTGTTGAAATGGACCGGCCTGGCCCTGCGTAACCAGGGGCCGGAACGCAGTGCCGACGGCCTGGCCTCTCGCGAACAATTGCCCGTGCTGGACCATGAGGAGGGCTTGCGCCTGGCCGCCGGCAAGACCGACCTGGCCGCCGATATGCTGGCCATGCTGCTGGCATCGCTGGAGGCCGACCGTCTGGCCATCAACATCGCCCGCGACGCCAATGACAACAACGCCCTGATCGAGCGCGTCCACCGCCTGCACGGTGCTACCCGCTACTGTGGCGTCCCGCAACTGCGCGCCGCCTGCCAACGCGCCGAAACGCTGCTCAAGCAGGACGACGCCAAGGCGATACAAGCACTGGACGAGTTGGACATGGCCATCGCCCGACTGGCCAGTGAAGCGCGGGTCAGTGCCTGAACGCATTAATCAAAAGTCGCAGGGAGCATTTTCAATGCGCGTGATTCTTTTCAGCAGCCAAGCCTACGACCGCGACAGCTTTCTAGGTGAACCGCTGCCACAGGGATTGGAACTGCAATTCCAACCCGCCCGGCTCAACCTCGACACCGTGGCCCTGGCCGCGCAACACGAAGTGGTGTGCGCCTTCATCAACGATGACCTCAGCGCCCCGGTGCTGGAACAACTGGCCCACGGTGGCACCCGCCTGATCGCCCTGCGCTCGGCCGGCTATAACCATGTGGATCTGCCCAGCGCCAAGCGCCTGGGCCTGACCATTGTGCGCGTCCCCGCCTATTCGCCCCACGCGATCGCCGAACATGCGGTGGCCTTGATCCTCGCCCTCAACCGTCGCCTGCACCGCGCCTACAACCGCACCCGCGATGGCGACTTCAGCCTGCACGGCCTCACTGGCTTCGACCTGGTGGGCAAGACCGTCGGCGTGGTCGGCACCGGCCAGATCGGCGCCACATTCGCCAAGATCATGACCGGTTTCGGCTGCACGCTGCTGGCCTACGACCCGTTCCCCAACCCGCAGGTCCAGGCCCTTGGAGCACGCTACGTGGAGCTGCCGGAGCTGTTGGCCCACGCGCAGATCATCAGTCTGCACTGTCCGTTGACCGCCGGCAGCAAGCACCTGATCAATGCCGCGTCCCTGGCGCAGATGCAACCCGGCGCGATGCTGATCAATACCGGTCGCGGTGGCCTGGTCGATACACCGGCGCTGATCGAAGCCCTCAAGGACGGCCAGCTCGGCTACCTGGGGCTGGATGTGTACGAGGAGGAAGCCCAGCTGTTTTTCGAAGATCGCTCCGACCTGCCCCTGCAAGACGATGTACTGGCGCGCCTGCTGACCTTCCCCAACGTGATCATCACCGCGCACCAGGCGTTTCTCACCCGCGAGGCCCTGGCGGCGATCGCCGGCACCACCCTGGCCAACATTGCGGCATGGGCCGATGGCCGCGCACAGAACCTTGTCGAAGGATGATCAGCGGTCACATACCGCGCTCATGATAGGCCGGCACCCGTGATAGGATGCCGCGCCTATTTGGAGGATCCATGGCCGAACACGATTTCCGCTTCAGCTTGCTGAGCCCGCAACACACCCTGATCGAATGCCGCGCCCTGGTGCCGGGCCGTTACCAGGTCACCGGCAACGGTGGCTCGATCAAGCATGGCGACGTGCTGATCGTCACCCTGCGCGGCAGTAAAACCCTGTCGATGCGTCTGACCGTCGAAGGCGACGCACGCTATTCCATCCGCCCGGCGGGCCAATGGGTCGCCATGGCCCAAGGGCCGACATTCGGCGAGTTGGAGATTCACACCTGGAAGGTCAATTGCGACAGCTGCGACGCCGTACTGGAGTTTGAGTTCTCGGTGGAAACCAAGCTGAGCAAGGAGCCGCTGCAACCGGCCGCCAACGCGCGCATCAAGGAGTTGGGCTGGGCCAGCGAGGGCGGCAAGCATCGCTGTCCGACCTGCCAGAAGGCCGCGCAATGAAGGGGTTGCTGCTGCTCGCCGTCGTTGGTGCAGCCACCGCGGGCTGCGCCGGTGATGCGGTCCAGCTCAAGCAGGATCACAGCTATGTGGTGGAATGGATTGGTGAGCGGCCGCTGATGGATTACGCGCACCTGAGCGTCACCCTTGGCGCCGATGGCCGCGCCTACGGCAATGGCGGTTGCAACCACTGGTTCGCACCGTACACGGTCGCGGGCGACAAGCTCAGCTTTGGCAAGATCGGCAGCACTCGCAAGCTATGCGCCGAGGCTCTGATGGAGCAGGAACACCGCTTCTTCCAGGCACTGCAAGGCGTGCAGCGCTGGGACATCTCGCCGATCGAGCAGACCCGTTTCTGGCCGGTCGAGGGCAAGCCCATTCGCCTGTGGCTTGAAGAGGGCTAATCCCACGCCCTACTGTAGGAGCGAGCTTGCTCCTACAGTAAATGGCGTCAGCCTTTGAGGGCCTTGAGCTTGGCCAACACCCCTTCTGCGGTCTGCTCGCCCATCAGCTGTTCGCGCACCTTGCCCTTGTCATCGATGATGTAGGTCACCGGCAACCCTTCGCTGCGCGGAATATCGAAGATACCGTCCGGATTCTGTGCCAGCACCGTGAACTTGATCCCCAGCTTCTCGCTGGCTTCCTTCAGCTCGGCACCCTGCACATTGTCGAAGTTGACCCCGAACACGCCCACGCCCTGCCCCTTCAACTGCTCCGCCAGGGTGTTGAGCTCCGGAATTTCCGTGCGGCATGGGCCACACCATTCCGCCCAGTAGTTGACCACCAGCCATTGTTTGTCCAAGCGCTCGGCCGCGACTTTCTGGCCGTACTGGTCAACGCCATAGTCATTGCCGCAGCCGCTGAGCAGCAGGGTTGTGATGATCGCCAATGCACCGATCAGTCGCCTTGTCATGGGGTAATCCTTCGCAAATATGAACGTTGGCTGCGACGGATCGCCTCTTACGGTTTAAGGACCGGGCGCAGCGCAGGTAGAATACCCGCCACCTTACGCAAGATGCGACCCGCACATGACCGATCTGACGCTTTATCACAACCCGCGCTGCTCGAAATCCCGCGGAGCGCTCGAACTGCTGGAAGCCCGCGGCCTCACCCCCACCGTGGTGCGCTACCTGGAAACCCCGCTGGACGCCGCGCAATTGAAGGCCCTGCTGGCCAAACTAGGGATCAGCGCGCGCCAACTGCTGCGCACCGGCGAAGAAGAATACAAATCCCTCAACCTGGCTGACACGACACTCGACGAAACACAGTTGATCGCCGCCATCGCCGAGCACCCGAAGCTGATGGAACGCCCGATCCTGGAAACCGCCGACAAGGCGATCATCGGCCGTCCACCCGAGAATGTGCTGGAGATCCTGTCGTGACCACGCCCTATGTGCTGGTCCTGTATTACAGCCGCAACGGCTCGGTGAGCGAAATGGCCCGGCAGATTGCCCGGGGCATCGAGCAAGGCGGCATGGAAGCGCGTTTGCGCACCGTGCCGGCGATCTCCACCGAATGCGAAGCCGTGGCGCCGAGCATTCCGGACGAAGGCGCTCTATATGCCAGCCTCGATGACTTGAAGAACTGCTCGGGCCTGGCCCTGGGCAGCCCGACCCGTTTCGGCAATATGGCCGCACCATTGAAGTACTTTATCGACGGCACCAGCAACCTGTGGCTGACCGGTGCGCTCGTCGGCAAACCCGCCGGGGTGTTCACTTCCACCGCCAGCCTGCATGGCGGCCAGGAAACCACGCTGATGTCGATGCTGCTGCCGCTGTTGCACCACGGCATGCTGATCACCGGCCTGCCCTACAGCGAACAGGCGCTGCTCGACACCCAGGGCGGCGGCACGCCGTACGGTGCCAGCCACCATGCCGGCCCCGATGGCAAACGCCTGCTCGATCAACATGAAATCACCCTGTGTCGGGCCCTGGGCCTGCGCCTGGCCACCACCGCGACTTTGCTGGAGACCGGCCGTGGCCAGAAAACCTAAGATCCTGCCGCCCCAGACGTGGCTGGCACCACGGGTCAAGGCCGCACGCGCATTGAGCCTGCTGGCATTTTTCGGCCTGGTGGGTTTGCTGTGTGTGTACTACCTGTTCGTCGCCGACCTGCACGGCGCGCGTCCGTGGGTAATCCTGCTGATCGAACTGGTGCCGCTATTGATACTCGCGCCGGGGATGCTGCTGGGCAGTGCGCGTGGGCATTCGTGGATGTGCTTTGCGGTGAACCTGTATTTCATCAAGGGAGCACTGGCGGCGTACGACCCGAACCGCCAGTGGTTCGGGGTACTGGAGATGCTGGCGAGCCTGGCGGTGTTTTGCACCGCGCTGCTGTATGTGCGGTGGCGGCATCAGTGGAACCGCCGGTTGACTGCAGATCTACAAGCCATGTAGAAGCCGGCTTGCCGGCGATGCCCCCCACGGTTTCAATGATTCACCGTATAAGCCAACATCATCGACAACTGACACATCGGCCGCCCGCTCTCGGCATGCCACTGGTTGAACGCAGCCTGCACGGTCGCCAGATCGCGCAGGCTGGTCGGGGCCTTGTCCACGATGTTTTGCGCATTCAAGGCCGCGACCACATCATCGCTCGGCACGAACGTGTCCTTGCCGACCATGCGCAGGAAGCGCGGCGCCGACAGCCCACCCAACTGGTGGCCGTGCTTGCTCAGGTACTTCCATAACCCAACGATATCAGTCACTGGCCAGTCGGCGATAAACGCGCCGAAGCTGCCTTTTTCCTGCGCGATATCCAGAATCATCTGCGCATTGCGCGGCACGCTCTTGAGCTTGCCGAGGTGACGGATGATGCGCGTGTCCTGCATCAGCCGTTCAAGGTGTTCGGCGCCCATCAGCACGACTTTTTCCGGGTCGAAGCCAAAGAACACCTGCTCGAACACCGGCCACTTGGCATCGACCACGCTGTGCTTCAAGCCCGCACGGAATACGCGCAGCGCCAGGGTCGACAAATAGCGGTCATCGCTGATTTTGCGCAATTGCGCCGGGGTCTTGGGGACAGGCAGATGGGCTTCCAGTTCGGCCGCTGAACCGAAGCGATTCAGACAATACTCGTGCAGCCACTTGTAATCGCGCATGCCCTCTCCTGCTGTTGAATGCTGGCAATTGAATTGAAAACGGCGCCCGCAAGCGCCGTGTCTCAGAGCATGGAAGGCACTCAGAGGTTCACAACATTGACGAAGCGCGAAGCCGCGCTCTCGTCAATTTTCAGGCTGGTGAAATCGAACAGGTTGCGGTCGGCCAACTGCGACGGGATCACATTCTGCAGGCTGCGGAAGATGCTTTCGGTGCGACCTGGGGTCTTGCGCTCCCAGTCCACCAGCATCTCCTTGACCACCTGGCGCTGCAGGTTTTCCTGGGAACCGCACAGGTTGCACGGAATGATCGGGAATTGCTTGAAGTCGGAGTAGGCCTGGATGTCCTTCTCGTTGCAATACGCCAGCGGGCGGATCACCACGTTGCGCCCATCATCGGCCCGCAGCTTGGGCGGCATGGCCTTGAGCGAGCCGTTGAAGAACATATTGAGGAAAAAGGTCTCGACGATGTCGTCACGATGATGACCCAGGGCCATCTTGGTCGCACCGATTTCATCGGCAAAGGTGTAGAGCGTGCCACGGCGCAGACGCGAGCACAGTGAACAGGTGGTCTTGCCTTCGGGGATCAGTTCCTTGACCACCGAGTAGGTGTCTTTTTCGACGATGTGGTACTCGATGCCCAGCGTTTTGAGGTAGGCCGGCAGCACATGCTCGGGGAAACCCGGTTGTTTCTGGTCCATGTTGACGGCGACGATCTCGAACTTGATCGGCGCGACTTTCTGCAGGTGCAGCAGCACATCGAGCATGGTGTAGCTGTCTTTGCCGCCGGAGAGGCAGACCATGACCTTGTCGCCATCCTCGATCATGTTGAAATCGGCGACCGCTTCACCGGCCAGGCGACGCAGGCGTTTTTGCAGTTTGTTCTGGTTGACCGTAAGAGTGCCCATGGCGCTTGGATCCGCTAGAGGTGTGTGACGAAAAGCCGGGTATTTTACCGGTAAGGCTGGCCGACTTCCAATGTAGGAAGGGGCTGGCTCCCTTTCACACTCAACTGCAGTGCCCACTACAGACCCCACCGCGATTAACCCCACTGTTTACAGCGCGATTTGCTCTAAAGCCCCACAGTTTTTCCGGTCATCACTTCCTATACTGCGACTAAAGGTCGCACACATATCCAGACCTTTGAGGCCACCTGGCCCGTAGGCGCTCCAATGGGGGGCGATGGTAATAACGACAGGAGTGACTGGCATGATCCATCACGTCGTGGGGCTTTTTACCCATCCCGACCAGGAATGGCGGGACATTCGTGGCGATAAAGAAGAAAGCATCGGCCACATGTACCTCACTCACACGCTGATTCTCGCGGCGATCCCCGCCGTATCAGCCTTTATCGGGACCACACAGGTCGGCTGGGTCATCGGCAACCGCTCGCCGGTCATGCTGACCCAGGAAAGCGCGTTATGGATGACCATCATGTCGTACGCCGCCATGCTGTGTGGCGTGGCGGTGATGGGTGCGTTCATTCACTGGATGGCCCGTACCTACGACGCCAGCCCCAGCATGGCGCGCTGCGTGGCGTTTGCCACCTACACCGCGACACCGCTGTTCATCGGCGGGCTGGCGGCGCTCTACCCGCATATGTGGCTGGGTATGGTCGTCGGCACGGCGGCGATCTGCTACACGGTGTATCTCCTGTATGTCGGCGTGCCGACCTTCATGAGCATCGACCCGGATGAAGGGTTCCTGTTTTCCAGCTCAATACTGGCCGTAGGGCTGGTGGTACTGGTGGCAATCATGGCGTTTACCGTGGTCGTCTGGGGCCTCGGCGTAGGGCCTATCTATACCAACTAAGCGGATAAACCCGTAGACAAAGCCACCGCAAGGTGGCTTTGTGCGTGATGCATGACCATTCGGCGCCTGACAGATTCGGAAACACTGCGCTTTGCGGCATACTGGACGTCTCTGGAGATATGTACAGCATGCCCGAGCAACTCAATACCCGCGTCGAAGATTGTTTCCTGCTAGCCGAATCCTTTTTCAAACGAAGCTTCAAACGCCCTCAGGTCAGCCTCAAGCTGCGGGGCCAGAAGGCCGGTGTCGCGCATTTGCACGAGAACCTGCTGCGTTTCAACCCGCAGTTGTACCGCGAAAACAGCCAACATTTCCTCAAACAGACCGTGGCCCACGAAGTGGCACACCTGATTGCCCACCAATTGTTCGGTGAGCGCATCCAGCCCCATGGTGAGGAATGGCAACTGATCATGCGCGGGGTCTACGAATTGCCGCCGGACCGCTGCCACACCTATGCCGTGAAGCGCCGCCAGGTGACCCGCTACATCTACCGTTGCCCGTGTGCCGACAGTGACTTTCCGTTTTCACCGCAGCGCCATGGCATGGTGGCTCAAGGACGGCGTTATTTGTGCAGACGCTGTCGGCAGACCCTGGTGTTTACCGGCGAAACCCGCGTCGAGTGAGATGGGCGCTGCCGGTATGGGCCTCATCGTGAGCAAGCCCCCACATTCAGATCACTGAATTACACAATCACCCTGGCGCGCCGCAGTTCACTGATTTGTTGCGGGCTAAAACCCAGCTCCCCCAGCACTTCATCACTGTGCGCGCCCACCGCGGCGCCGATGTGCCGAGGTTCCGGCAATCCCTCGGAGAACTTCAGCGGGCAGGCGATTTGCGCCTGGGTCGTGCCATCCGCTCGTGGAACCTGGCTCACCAGCTCTCGCGCCTTCAGTTGCGGATGCTCCACGGCCTCGCTCAAACGCAGTACCGGTTCCACGCACGCATCCACCCCGGCAAACAACGCGCATAACTCCTCAAAGCTGCGCTTCTCGAACTCGACTTGCAGCGCCAGCTTGAGGGCTTTTTGCGCTTCGGGGCTGGGTGACAAACCTTGCCCAGCCAGTTCCGGGCGCCCCAAGGCCGCGCACAGTTGCTGCATGAAGGCCGGCTCCAGGCTGCCAACCGACATCCAGCGCCCGTCCCGGGAGCGGTAGTAGTCGTAGAAACTACCGCCATTGAGCACGTGGCTTTCCCTCTCCGGCTCCACCCCGCAGGCCAGGTAGCCGGCGCCGGCCATGGCGTTCAGGCTGAAGGTGCAATCGGTCATGCTCACATCCAGGTATTGGCCCACGCCGCTGTTTTGCCGGGCAATGACCGCCGCCAACAACCCCACCACCGCATGCAGCGAACCACCGCCCACATCCGCCAATTGCACCCCCAAGGGCAACGGTCCGCTGTACTCACGCCCGGTATAACTGGCCACACCGGCGAGTGCCAGGTAGTTGATGTCGTGTCCGGCGCGATCCTTGTAAGGGCCGGTCTGGCCGTAACCGGTGATCGACACATAAATCAAACGAGGATTGATCGCCTTGAGCGCCTCATAACCCAGGCCCAGGCGTTCCATCACCCCTGGGCGGAACTGTTCGAGGACAATGTCATAGTCCTTGACCAGCGCGTGCACGATCTCCAGCGCCTCAGGCTGCTTGAGGTCCAGCGCCAGGCTGCGCTTGTTGCGATTGAGGTAGGCATGGCTGGCCGAAGTGCCCTGATCATGGGGCGGCAATACCCGCAGCAGGTCCATGCGGGTGGGCGATTCGATCCGCAGCACCTCGGCGCCCATGTCCGCGAGCATCAAGGACGCAAACGGGCCGGGCAGCAAGGTGGAAAAATCCAATACTTTGAGGGACGCCAGGGGACCGGTCATGGAGACTCCATTGGGGTTTCGAATCCCCACAGACTAGGCAGCTACGGGCCTATGGGCAATCGTCAGAACGATCAGCGACAGTGACCGTTTTGATCACGGCGGGCTTTTTCAGGCAAGCGGCCTTATCATTGGCCCACGTTTGCTTGCAGAGTGTTCCATGAAGTTTGCGATTGCCGTGTTTTCCGCCGCCCATGCGCCCTCCTCGCGCCGCGCCCTGCTGTTCGCCCAGGCGGTGCTGGCCGGCGGGCATGAGATTGTGCGGTTGTTTTTCTATCAGGATGGGGTGTACAGCGCCTCCAATAACATCGTTGCGCCTCAGGATGAACAGGACATCGCCCGCCAATGGCGTGAACTGGTCGATGCGCATCAGCTCGACGGCGTGGTGTGCATCGCCGCCGCGTTGCGCCGTGGCGTGCTCAACCAGGAGGAAGCCACGCGCTATCAGCGCAACGCGGTCAACCTGGAAGCGCCGTGGACGCTGTCGGGCCTGGGGCAACTGCACGACGCTGCGCAGACGGCCGACCGCCTGATCTGCTTTGGAGGGCCATGATATGTCCAAATCCTTGTTGGTAATCAGCCGCCAGGCACCGTGGTCCGGGCCGAGTGCGCGGGAAGCGCTGGATATCGTGCTGGCCGGCGGTGCGTTCGATCTGCCCATCGGCCTGCTGTTCATGGACGACGGCGTGTTCCAGCTCGCGCCGCACCAGGACGCCAAGGCCGTGCAACAGAAAGACCTCAGCGCCAACTTGCAGGCACTGGGGCTGTTTGGCATTGAGGACGTGTTCGCTTGCAGCCATAGCTTGGCTGAGCGCGGGCTCATCCATCCTGTCAGCGCCCAGCCGCTGGACAGCGAAGCCATTTCCAAATTGATTGACCGTTATGACCAGGTGATGACCCTCTGATGTCGACTTTACATGTGGTGTCCCACTCCCCGTTTACCGACAGCCGCCTCGACAGTTGCCTGCGCATCTGCGGCGCCGAAGACGCAATCCTGCTGTGCGGCGATGGCGCCTACGGGCTGCACAACCCGGCCCTGCAAACCAAGGGCGTGAAGGTCTTTGTGCTGGCTGAAGACATGCAGGCGCGCAATATGCCGCTACCGGACTGGGCCGACAGCGTGGACTACCCGGGTTTCGTGCAACTGTCGATCGACTACGACAAGGTCAACACCTGGCTATGAACACCCTGACTGTAGGTTCGCGCAGCCTCGAACTGGACAAAGACGGTTACCTTGTTGACCTGAACGACTGGTCAGCGGAGGTGGCCAACGCCCTGGCCGCCGCCGAAGCCCTGGAACTGACCGCGGACCACTGGGAAATCCTCGAGCTGTTGCGCGGCTTCTACGCCGAGTTCCAGCTCTCCCCCGCCACACGCCCGCTGATCAAATACACCGCCTTGAAGCTGGGCCCGGAAAAGGGCAACAGCCTGCACCTCAACAAACTGTTCAACGGCACTCCCGCCAAACTCGCCGCCAAGCTGGCGGGCCTGCCCAGGCCGACGAATTGCTTATGACTGACTTTGCCCCGCTGACCCTCGAAACCCCTGCCGAGCACCCATTTGCGCAATTCGTGCGCATCCTGGGCAAAGGCAAACGCGGCGCGCGCAACCTCACCCGTGAAGAAGCCCGCGAAGCCATGGGCATGCTGCTCGACGAAAAAGTCGAGGACACCCAACTCGGTGCCTTCCTGATGCTGCTGCGCCACAAGGAAGAAAGCCCAGAAGAGCTTGCTGGCTTCACCGAAGCCGTGCGCGAGCGCCTGCACGCACCGGCGTTGAACGTCGATGTCGACTGGCCGACCTACGCCGGCAAAAAACGCCACCTGCCGTGGTACCTGCTGGCGGCCAAGTGCCTGGCGCAAAATGGCGTGCGCATCCTCATGCACGGCGGCGGCGCGCACACCGCCGGCCGGCTGTACACCGAACAATTGCTCGACACCTTGCAGATCCCGCGGTGCCGCAACTGGCAACAGGTCGAGGCGGCCTTCGAGCAAGGCAACCTGGCGTTCATCCCCCTGGGCGACTGGGCACCGCAACTGCAACGCATGATCGACCTGCGCAACACCCTGGGCCTGCGCTCACCAATCCACTCGCTGGCGCGCCTGCTCAACCCGCTCAATGCCCGTTGTGGCCTGCAGAGCATTTTTCACCCCGGTTACCAGGGTGTGCACCGCGATGCCAGTGGCCTGCTGGGCGACAATGTGATTGTGGTGAAGGGCGACGGCGGCGAGATCGAAATCAACCCCGACACGCTCAGCCATCTTTACGGCACCACGGGAGGCCAGAGCTGGGATGAAGAATGGCCTGCCCTCTCCGCCCAGCGCCACGTCAAACCGGCCACGCTTGAGCCTGAACAGCTAAAGGCGGTATGGCGAGGCGCCATCGAGGACAGCTACCCGCAACTGGCGCTGATCGCGACCATGGCGTTGGCGTTGCGCGGCCTTGGCCACCCAAGGGAGCAGGCGTTCGAATTGGCCCAGCAGTACTGGGATGCACGGGACAAATCGATTTAATCGATAATTCACTCCGTGTCTTTGCGCTTTTAGTTCGAACTCATCCCTTTAGACTGGGCTCCAACGTTTATTAGTCGAGGAGCCAGTCATGGGTTTGCTGATCGAAGGACACTGGAAAGACCAGTGGTACGAAAGTAGTGCAGATGGCGCCTTCCAACGCGAACAGGCACAACGCCGCCATTGGGTGACCGCCGACGGCGCGCCGGGCCCGACGGGCGAAGGGGGGTTCAAGGCCGAAGCCGGTCGCTACCACCTCTATGTGTCCCTCGCCTGCCCCTGGGCCCACCGCACACTGATCCTGCGCAAGCTCAAAGGACTGGAAGGCCTGATCGACGTCTCGGTGGTCAGTTGGCTGATGCTGGAAAACGGCTGGACCTTCGACAAGGCCCACGGTTCCAGTGGCGATAGCCTCGATGACTTGACCTACATGCACCAGCGCTACACCGCCGACACCGCCGACTACACCGGGCGCGTCACGGTACCGGTGCTGTGGGACAAAAAGCTCAATCGCATCGTCAGCAATGAATCGGCGGAGATCATCCGCATGTTCAACAGCGCATTCAACGACTTGACCGGCAACACCCTGGATTTCTACCCCGAAGCACTACGCCCTGCCATCGACGCGCTGAACGAGCGGATCTACCCGGCCGTCAACAACGGCGTGTATCGCGCAGGCTTCGCCACTTCGCAACAGGCGTACGAAAGTGCGTTCGATGATGTGTTTGCCGAGCTGGATCACCTGGAACAGCACCTGAGCGACCACCGCTACCTGGCCGGCGAATACTTGACCGAGGCCGACGTGCGACTGTTCACCACGCTGATTCGCTTTGATGCGGTGTATTACAGCCACTTCAAATGTAATTTGCGGCGGATTGCCGATTATCCGAACTTATCGAATTGGCTCAGAGAGGTGTACCAGTGGCCGGGCGTGGCTGAGACGGTGGATTTCGAGCACATCAAGGGCCATTACTACGCCAGCCACCGCACCATCAACCCCACCGGGATTGTGCCGAAGGGGCCGTTGCAGAAGTTTGATGCCCCGCATGATCGGGAGCGGTTAGGCGGGAATGGCGTCTGGCGCTGATCCGAAAGATGGGCTGTGTCTGAACGCCTCATCGGGAGCAAGCCCCCGATGCTTTTCAGACTCAGACCTGCGCCTGAGCGCCTTCAAACCACTTCAACTTCTCACGCAACACCACCACCTCACCCACGATCACCAGCGTCGGTGCATGCACTTCATGCTCCGCCACCATGCGCGGCAGGTCCGCCAGGGTGCCGGTAAACACGCGCTGGTTGGACGTGGTGCCCTGCTGGATCAACGCCGCCGGAGTATTCGCCGCACGCCCGTGCTTGATCAACTGTTCGCAGATGATCGGCAAGCCAATCAAGCCCATGTAGAACACCAGGGTCTGGGACGGCCCCACCAGATCATGCCAGGGCAGGTCCGAGGTCCCGTCCTTCAAGTGTCCGGTGATAAAGCGTACCGACTGCGCATAGTCGCGATGGGTCAACGGAATCCCGGCATACGCCGCACAGCCACTGGCGGCGGTAATTCCCGGCACCACCTGGAACGGAATGCCATGGGCCGCCAGTTCCTCGATTTCTTCGCCGCCACGCCCAAAGATGAACGGATCGCCGCCCTTGAGGCGCAGCACACGCTTGCCTTGCTTGGCCAAATCGACCAACTGCTGGTTGATCTGGTCTTGCGGCACGGCGTGGTCGGCGCGGCGCTTGCCGACGTAAACCCGCTCGGCATCACGGCGGCACAATTCGAGAATCGCCGGCGCCACCAGGCGGTCATACAACACCACGTCAGCTTGCTGCATCAGGCGCAACGCCCGAAAGGTCAGCAGGTCCGGATCACCCGGGCCTGCGCCCACCAGATACACCTCGCCCGGCGCATGGGGTGGCGCGCCGTTGACCTTTTCGACCAGCAGACGCTCGGCCTCATCGCCCTGCCCGGCCAATTGGCGATCGGCAATCGGGCCCTGGAACACTTCTTCCCAGAACGCGCGGCGCTGCTGCACATCCGGGTACAAGCTTTTGACCTGGGCACGAAAACGCGCGGCCAGCCCGGCCAGTTGCCCGTAGGTGGACGGAATCCAGGTTTCCAGCTTGGCGCGGATCAAGCGCGCCAGCACCGGCGCATCGCCGCCGCTGGACACCGCAATCACCAGCGGCGAACGGTCGACGATCGCCGGGAAGATCACGCTGCATAAAGCCGGCGCGTCCACCACATTGACCGGCACGCAACGGCGCTTGGCATCACTGGACACTTGCGCGTTCAATGGCTCGTCGTCGGTCGCGGCGATGATCAGGGTGCAACCGTCAAGGTCAGCCTCCTGATAACCGCGCATAATCAGCTCTCCGCCACTGCCCAGTACCAACTCACGCAGTTGGTCTTCGATCTGGGGAGCAACCACCCGCAGCAGTGCACCGGCATCGGCCAGCAGCCGGGATTTGCGCAAGGCAATCTCCCCTCCGCCAACGACCAACACACGGCTGCCGCGCAGGTTATGAAACAGCGGCAGAAATTCCATTTAGCCGATGACCTCGATGCCCGCCATGTAAGGCTTGAGCACCTCAGGCACACGGATCGAACCGTCGGCCTGCTGGTAGTTTTCCAACACTGCCACCAGGGTACGGCCTACGGCCAGGCCCGAACCGTTGAGGGTATGCACCAGTTCCGGCTTGCCGGTTTCCGGGTTACGGAAACGCGCTTGCATGCGACGGGCCTGGAAGTCGCCGCAGTTGGAGCACGACGAGATCTCACGGTATTTGTCCTGGCTCGGCACCCACACCTCAAGGTCGTAGGTCTTCACGGCACTGAAGCCCATGTCGCCGGTGCACAAGGCCAGTACGCGGTACGGCAGCTCCAGCAGTTGCAGCACGCGCTCGGCGTTGGCGGTCAGGCCTTCCAGGGCTTCCATGGAGGTCGACGGCTCGACCACTTGCACCATCTCAACCTTGTCGAACTGGTGCTGGCGGATCATGCCGCGAGTGTCGCGACCCGACGCCCCGGCTTCACTGCGAAAGCACGGCGTGTGAGCGACGAACTTGATCGGCAGTTGCTTGGCGTCGAGGATCGCGCCGGACACGATGTTGGTCAGCGACACTTCGGCGGTAGGAATCAGGTACAGGTCCGCTTCACCGTCGCGGCTGATCTTGAACAGGTCTTCCTCGAACTTGGGCAACTGGCCGGTGCCCACCAGTGCGGGAGCCTGTACCAGATACGGGGTGTAGGCCTCTTCGTAGCCATGCTCGCCGGTGTGCAGGTTGATCATGAACTGCGCCAGGGCGCGATGCAGGCGTGCGATCGGGCCACGCAACAAGGCAAAACGCGCACCGGACAACTTGGCGGCGGTTTCGAAATCCAGGCCACCGCTCAATTCGCCCAGGGCGACGTGATCCTTGATCTCGAAATCAAAAGTTTTTGGCGTGCCCCAGCGACGCACCTCGACGTTGCCGTCTTCGTCCGCCCCCACCGGCACCGACTCGTGCGGCAGATTGGGGATGCCCAGCAGAATCGAATCCAGCTCGGACTGAATCTTGTCCAGCTCGACCTTGCCGTCGGACAACTCGGTGCCCATGCGCTCGACATCCGCCATCAACGGCGCGATGTCTTCGCCACGCTGCTTGGCCTGACCGATGGATTTGGAACGTGCATTGCGCTCAGCCTGCAGTGCTTCGGTGCGGGTCTGGACGGTCTTGCGCTGTTCTTCCAGCGCTTCGATGCGCGCGACATCCAAGGTGAAGCCACGGGATGCCAGGCGGTCCGCTACGTCCTGAAGGTTGCTACGTAACAGTTTGGAATCGAGCATGTCGGTCTCTCGTTTATCAAAGTTTGGTCAAGGACAGGCCGGCCCAGGTGGCGAGCAGCCCGCCGAACACGCTGATGCCCAAGTACCCGAAGGCGACCAGGGCCTGCCCGCTTTCCAGCAGGCGCAGCGTATCCAGTGAAAAGGATGAAAAGGTCGTCAGACCGCCTACAAAGCCGACAATCAAGCCGGCACGAATTTCAATCGGCACTTCCGGGCGCAGCAGGAACCAGCCGTACAGCAACCCGATGATCAGGCAGCCCACCAGATTGACCGCGAGGGTCGCCGCATAAAAATGCCTTGGCCAGTGGGTGCTGACCCAGGTGCCACTGGCGAAACGCAATAATGTACCAGCGATGCCGGCTGCGGACACGGCAAGAATCGTCTTGAGCATTACTTTCTCCGCTGTTTGGGGCTTAACCGGTCGAGTTGGGCGAGGTGATTGAGCTTTTCCCCGATCTTCAGTTCCAGGCCACGAGGCACCGGCTGGTAGAACCGCTGCGGTTCAAGCTCATCGGGAAAGTAGTCTTCGCCGGCGGCATAAGCGTCCGGCTCATCGTGGGCATAACGGTATTCATCACCGTAGCCCAGTTGCTTCATCAGTTTGGTCGGCGCATTGCGCAGGTGCAGCGGCACTTCGAGGGAGCCGTGCTCGGCGGCGGCCCGCAACGCGGACTTGAAGCCCATGTACACCGCGTTGCTTTTCGGCGCGCAGGCCAGGTAAGTGATGGCCTGGGCCACCGCCAGTTCGCCTTCCGGGCTGCCCAGGCGCTCCTGCACTTCCCACGCGGCCAGGCACAGGCTCAACGCCCGGGGATCGGCGTTGCCGATATCTTCGCTGGCCATGCGCACCACGCGACGCGCGAGGTACAACGGGTCACAACCACCGTCGATCATCCGCGCAAACCAGTACAACGCGCCGTCAGGGTTGGAACCGCGCACGGACTTGTGCAGCGCCGAGATCTGATCGTAGAAGGCTTCGCCGCCCTTGTCGAAACGCCGACGCGTGTCGCCAAGCAGGCTTTGCAGCAGGTCGACACCGATCTCGCTGCCATCTTCGGCCAGGTCGGAAGCGTTTTCCAACAGGTTGAGAAAGCGGCGGCCGTCGCCATCGGCGGCGCTGAGCAGGATCTTGAAGCCTTCATCGCTCAGGCTCAGTTGGCGCTTGCCCAGCCCCTTGTCTTCGCTAAGCGCCCGGTGCAGCAGCTTTTGCATCGCCGCTTCGTCCAGGCTCTTGAGCACATACACCCGCGCCCGCGAGAGCAAGGCGTTGTTCAATTCGAAGGACGGGTTCTCGGTGGTCGCACCGATAAAAATCAGCGTGCCATCTTCGACATAAGGCAGGAACGCATCCTGCTGCGACTTGTTGAAGCGATGCACTTCGTCGACGAACAGGATGGTGCGCTTGCCGTACTGCCCGGCCTGCTGCTTGGCCACTTCCACCGCCTGGCGGATCTCCTTGACCCCGGCCAACACCGCCGAAACCGTTTCGAAGTGCGCATCCGAGACTTTCGCCAGGAGCCGCGCCAGGGTGGTCTTACCCACTCCCGGCGGCCCCCAGAAAATCATCGAATGCAGCGCACCCTGCTCCAGGGCTTCGCGCAAAGGCTTGCCGCGAGCGAGCAGGTGTTCCTGGCCGACGTACTCATCCAGGTTGGTCGAACGCAAGCGTGCGGCCAGGGGTTGAGCGATCGGGTCACTTCGAAACAGGTCCATGGGCAGCGCTTGAAACCTCTAGGCAGATTATTCCTGGATCACGTCGGCACCCTTGGGGATGTCGAACTTGAACGTGGATGCCGGCACAGGCTGGTTGGCCTTGACCCCGGTAAACAGGATATCGGTGCGCTGGCCGACGCTGTCGATCAGGCGCATGTTATTGATCACGCCGTTGCCGAACGACAGGTTCAGGGTGTCGAACAACGTGTCCTTGGCTTTCGGTTTAAGGGTGAACTCAATCACGTTGCTGGTTTGCTTGGAGGTGATCTCGAAGCTGTCGCTGATCTTCGACACATCGCCTGACAGCAATAGCGCGGGAGTTTGGTTCAAGCGCGGATCGAGCTTTTTGATGGTTGCCTGTTGCAGGTCAGGGTCCCACAGCGTGACCTTCTGACCGTCGGAAACGATGGTCTGCTCGGCCTTGCCTTCCGTGTGCCAGTAGAACAGCCCTGGACGCTGCACGGCCATTTCACCGGCGGTTTCCTGCAACCGGGTACCGCCGGCGTCCAGGGTCAACTGGGAGAAACGTGCGGTCAGGGTCTTGGATTTGTCCAGCAGGTTGGTCAGGCTGGTGACGGAGGCTGGATCAGCGTGAGCCGAAACAGCAGTCAGGGCCAGTGCCGGCAACAACAGCATGCGGATAAGACGCATGGGAGTCCTCATTGAGTTGTTAGGACGCGCCGCGTGCTGCCACGCGGCGCGGGATCAGTCGCGCATCTGCCCGGGGGCGATGACTTCGCGCGAACCGTTGGTGTTCATTGCGGTGACGACGCCGGCATTTTCCATGGCCTCGATCATGCGGGCGGCGCGGTTGTAGCCGATTTTCAGTTTGCGCTGCACCGCGGAAATCGAGGCGCGACGGCTTTCCAGCACGAAGGCCACGGCCTCGTCGTACAGCGCGTCGGTTTCGGCATCATCATCGCCACCGCTGCTGCCGCCATCGAAGCCGCTGCCGGCTTCTTCAACACCCGCGAGGATGTCGTCGTTGTATTCCGGCGCGCCGCGCAGTTTCCAGGCTTCCACCACGCGATGCACTTCATCGTCGGAAACGAACGCGCCATGCACGCGAATCGGCAGGCTGGTGCCTGGCGGCATGTAGAGCATGTCACCGTGGCCCAGCAGTTGTTCGGCGCCACCCTGGTCGATGATGGTCCGCGAGTCGATCTTGCTCGACACCTGGAACGCCATGCGCGTCGGGATGTTGGCCTTGATCAGACCGGTGATCACATCCACCGACGGCCGCTGGGTCGCGAGAATCAAGTGGATACCGGCGGCACGGGCCTTCTGGGCGATACGCGCGATCAGCTCCTCAACCTTCTTGCCGACGATCATCATCATGTCGGCAAATTCGTCGACCACTACCACAATGGTTGGCAACTTGGTCAGCAATGGCGCTTCGTCGTGGATGTTTTCGCGCTTGTACAGCGGATCGGTCAGCGGCGTGCCGGCGTCCTGGGCTTCCTTGACCTTGGCATTGAAGCCGGACAGGTTGCGCACGCCCATCTTCGCCATCAGCTTGTAGCGTCGCTCCATCTCGGCGACGCTCCAACGCAAGGCGTTGGCGGCGTCCTTCATGTCGGTGACCACCGGGCAGAGCAGGTGCGGAATGCCTTCGTAGATCGACAATTCCAGCATCTTCGGGTCGATCATGATCAGCTTGGCGTCTTCCGGGCCAGACTTGAACAGGATCGACAGGATCATCGCGTTCACCCCCACCGACTTACCGGAACCGGTGGTACCGGCGACCAGCAGGTGAGGCATTTTCGCCAGGTCCGTGATCACCGGCTTGCCGCCGATGTCATGGCCCAGGGCCAGGGTGACCGGCGACTTGAAGTTGTCGTATTCCGGGGTCGACAGCACTTCGGAGAAGCGCACGATCTGGCGGTCTTCGTTGGGAATCTCGATGCCCACGGTGGTTTTGCCGGGGATCACTTCCACCACGCGCACGCTGGTCACGGCCAGGGAGCGGGCAAGATCTTTGGCCAGGTTGGAGATGCGGCTGACCTTGACCCCGGCCGCTGGCTGGATTTCGTAACGGGTAATCACCGGGCCCGGGTGGATCGAGTCCACCGACACTTCGACGCCGAATTCCTTGAGTTTGATTTCCAGCAGATGGCCGACGGCCGCCAGGGACTCAGGGGAGTAGTTGAGTTGTTTCTTCTCGGCCGGGTCGAGAATCGAGATCGGCGGCAGCGTGCCTTCGACGGCGCTGTCGACAAACAACGGCGCCTGTTTCTCTTTCTGCACGCGATGGCTCGGCTCGGGAGCCTTGGGCGGTGCTGGGGCAATCACTGGCGGCACCTGCTTCTCGCGCTCCGACATGTGTTTGCTCAGGGCCTGCTCCCGTTCGATCAGGCGTTCCTTGACCTTGGCCTGCTCTCGACGGTCCGGCGTGCTTGGCGCCACTACCTCGTTGACACGGGTGTCCACCTCGCGCAACTGGGCCACCATGCGCTTACGCTCGACCCGCGCCGCCCACCAGCGGTTGGCGGCGCCCTGGAACAGCTCCAGCAGGTCGAGGGTGATCTTGCCGGTCACGTCCATCACCTTGAACCACGACAGGTCGGTAAACACCGTCAGGCCGAACAGGAACAGCGCGATAAACATCAGGGTGCTGCCCTGGATATTCAGGGTCTTGCGTGCCAGGTCGCCGAGGCTTTCGCCGAGCGCCCCGCCCGCGCCCGCCGGCAGGCCGGTAGGCGCATGGAAATGGATATGCGCCAGCGCCGCGCCGGACAGCACCAGGAACACCAGACCGATCAGGCGCCACGAGAACAGCCAACCGCTCCACAGCCACGGTTCATGACGCTGGCGAAAGATCTGCCAGGTCTTGATCGCCAACAGCAACGGGAAGATATAGGCGAAGTAACCCAACACCATGAACAGGATATCGGCGCTGTAAGAACCGGCAGGCCCACCGAAGTTCTGCACGTCTTCGATCTTGCTGTTATGGCTCCAGCCCGGATCGTCCTTGCCGTAGGTAAGCAAGGCCATCATCAGGAACAGGCACAGCGCACCGATCGCGATCAGCGCACCTTCCTTGAGTCGATAATGCAGGTGCTGACGCCAGGCCGGCACGACTGTCTTGGGTGTCGCGGTGGTTTTCTTCAAAACGGGTCTTTTCCTGCGCCTTTAGCGCGTCCATCTATTGAATGACTGCAAATACTGCCGAATCCGGGCAGTTGAAAAATGAACGAGCGTCGTTGAATCTACTTTTTACACTGAGCGATTGCTGGATGAAATGGCGATAACGCGACAATGGCCGCATTGTACGGGTTTGCGTCCTCGATGCCACGCCGCTCGGCGGTCTTCCAACAGCATAGCCATTAGCATGTCGCAACATATTCAATTTGAGCATGCATTGTCTTTGCTGACAAAGGCTTATGAGCGGTTTTTACCAATCCAGGCAAGCTTGGCAAATGGCCTGCATCGACCAGACCCGATTACGACCACGCCTTATGCATAGAGTTGCAGAAACACCCGCTAACCCTAATGTTCCCCCCTGACAGATTCGGGCTGGCCCCACAGCGCTGGCTCGACAATAATCATCCCCTTGGGGCAGACGACCTACCTGCCACTCCACTCCCCTTCCATAAGCCTGGATGCCATGCTGACCTGGTTACAACGCGACACCCTGACCTTCCCTCCGCTGGCCAAAGCCATGCGCGAACCCAATGGCCTGCTCGCCGCCGGTGGCGACCTGTCGGCCGATCGCTTGATCCAGGCCTACCGCCATGGCTGCTTTCCATGGTTTTCGGAAGGCCAGCCGATTCTCTGGTGGTCACCCGACCCGCGCACCGTGATCTTCCCGGACGAGCTGCATGTCTCCCGCAGCCTGGCAAAATTGTTGCGCCAGCAGCGCTATGCCGTCACCTTCGACCAGGACTTTGCAGCGGTCATCCAGGCCTGCGCTGCGCCACGCGCCTATGCCGATGGCACCTGGATCACCGAAGGCATACAGAGCGCCTACCTGGAGCTGCACAAGCGCGGCTACGCCCACTCAGTGGAAGTATGGGACAACGGCGAGCTGGTGGGCGGCCTGTATGGCCTGGCAATGGGCAAGCTGTTTTTTGGCGAATCCATGTTCAGCCGCGCGGACAACGCCTCTAAATTCGGCTTTGTGACATTGACTCACCAATTGCAGGCCTGGGGTTTTGTGCTGATCGACTGCCAGATGCCCAATGATCACCTGCACAGCCTGGGCGCGCGTGCTATTCCACGCAGCGAATTCGCGGGTTTCCTGCGCGACTTTCTCGATCAACCCAATACTGGACCATGGGTTTCCTAGGCGACTTGCGCGCACCTGGCTTACACTTATTTCAAAGCTTATCCGAGGGTTGATCATGACCGAGTTGGCGCGCTTGAAGTTTTATGCCACTCAACCCCACTCTTGCAGCTATCTGCCCGACGAGCAGGCCACTACACTGTTCCTCGACCCCAGCCAGCCTATGGACGTGCATGTGTATGCCGATCTCTCGGAAATGGGCTTTCGGCGCAGCGGCGATCATTTGTACCGACCCCATTGCCAGAACTGCAATGCCTGTGTTCCGGCACGCATCCCCGTTGCGCAATTTGTGCCGGCCCGCAACCAGAAACGCATCCTCAAACGCAACGCCGACCTTACGGTGACTGCGAGCAAGCCAAGATTTACCGAAGAGTATTTCGATCTTTACCAGCGCTACATCGAACAACGTCACGCCGACGGCGATATGTTCCCACCCAGCCGCGACCAGTTTTCCACCTTTCTGGTACGCGACCTGCCCTTCTCGCGGTTCTATGAGTTTCGCCTCGACGGTCGCCTGGTGGCAGTCGCCGTGACCGATTTGCTGCCCAACGGCCTTTCTGCGGTCTACACCTTCTATGAACCGGCCGAGGAGCGCCGTAGCCTGGGGCGTTTTGCCATCCTCTGGCAAATTGGCGAAGCATTGCGCCAGGAACTGGAGGCGTTGTACCTCGGTTACTGGATCAAAAACTGCAAAAAGATGAACTACAAGACCCAATATCGGCCCATTGAACTGCTGATTAATCAAAGATGGGTCACGCTTAACTAGAACCCCTTGGCTTAAACCCCCTTTTTCGGGCACAATGCACGCCGCTTTTGCCTGGCGCAGTTGCACCGGGCCATTCACTGGATACCGAGGGCTTTACTGCATGTCGAAAGAAGACAGCTTCGAAATGGAAGGCACTGTCGTCGACACCCTGCCCAACACCATGTTTCGCGTGGAGTTGGAAAATGGGCACGTCGTAACCGCGCATATCTCCGGCAAGATGCGCAAGAACTACATTCGTATTCTTACCGGTGACAAAGTGCGCGTCGAGCTGACGCCCTATGACTTGAGCAAAGGGCGCATCACTTACCGCGCTCGTTAAACAAGTCAATACAAAACGCCCGGTTATGCCGGGCGTTTTTGTGTGCATAGGATTTACCTGTGCCCCCTCCCAGATTGGGTCTCCATTGTTCTGACAGCTGCATTTCAAGACAGCAAAAAGGCGCCTTTCGGCGCCTTTTGCATCGCTGCAGAACGATCAGGCCATTTCGGCCGTGGTTTCGAAGTCGAAGGTCAGCTCGCCGTCCTTCAGGTCGATATGCACCACGCCACCATGGTCGGAAAGCTCACCGAACAAGATCTCTTCGGCCAATGGCCGCTTGATCTTGTCCTGGATCAGACGCGCCATCGGACGAGCGCCCATTGCCGCATCGTAACCACCTTCGGCCAGCCAATTGCGTGCCGCGTCCGTCACCTCCAGCTGCACGCGCTTGTCTTCCAACTGCGCCTGAAGCTCGGTAAGGAACTTGTCCACCACGTTTTTGATGACCTCATGACTGAGGCGACCAAACTGGATAATGGTGTCCAGACGGTTGCGGAACTCCGGCGTAAAGCTCTTCTTGATCACTTCCATGGCATCGGAAGAGTGATCCTGATGGCTGAAGCCAATCGAAGCCCGCGCGGCCGTTTCGGCACCGGCGTTGGTCGTCATGATCACGATCACGTTGCGGAAGTCCGCCTTGCGCCCATTGTTGTCGGTCAGGGTCCCGTGATCCATCACCTGCAAGAGCAGGTTAAAGACTTCCGGATGCGCCTTCTCGATTTCATCGAGCAGCAGCACGCAATGCGGTTGCTTGGTGATCGCCTCGGTCAACAGGCCGCCCTGGTCGAAACCGACATAGCCCGGAGGCGCACCGATCAGGCGCGACACGGTATGGCGCTCCATGTATTCGGACATGTCGAAACGAACCAGCTCGATCCCCATCGCCTTGGCCAACTGCCGCGCTGCCTCGGTCTTGCCGACACCGGTTGGGCCGGCGAACAGGAACGAACCAACCGGCTTGTCCGGCGACTTAAGGCCCGCACGCGACAACTTGATCGCCGTGGACAACGAATCGATGGCCGCATCCTGGCCAAACACGGTGAGCTTGAGGTCACGCTCCAGATTACGCAGCAGCTCCTTGTCGGAACTGGTGACGTGTTTTGGCGGAATCCGCGCGATCTTCGCCACGATATCCTCGACCTGAGGCACATCGATGCGCTTCACACGCTTCTCGATCGGCTGCAGGCGCTGATAGGCACCGGCCTCGTCGATCACGTCGATGGCCTTGTCCGGCATGTGCCGATCGTTGATGTAGCGCGACGCTAGCTCGGCAGCAGCACGCAGGGCCTCATCGGTGTACTCGATGCCATGGTGCGCTTCAAAACGCCCCTTGAGCCCACGCAGGATACCGATGGTGTCTTCAACCGAAGGCTCGGACACGTCGACTTTCTGGAAGCGGCGCGCCAGGGCACGGTCTTTCTCGAAGATACCGCGGAACTCCTGGAACGTCGTCGATCCGATGCAACGGATATCGCCCGACGACAGCAACGGTTTGAGCAGGTTAGAGGCATCCATCACCCCACCGGACGCCGCACCGGCACCAATGATCGTGTGGATTTCATCGATGAACAGAATCGCCTGCGGGCGTTTTTTCAGCTCGCCGAGCAACGCCTTGAAGCGCTTCTCGAAATCGCCACGGTACTTGGTCCCGGCGAGCAAGGCGCCCAGGTCAAGGGAGTAGACGACGCTGTTGGCCAGCAGGTCAGGCACCTGGTTATCGACGATGCGCTTGGCCAGGCCTTCGGCAATCGCGGTTTTACCCACGCCAGCCTCACCCACCAGCAACGGGTTGTTCTTGCGACGACGCGCCAGGATCTGCGCCACGCGCTCGACCTCAAGCTCGCGACCCACCAGCGGATCGATCCGCCCCTGGCGCGCCAGCTCATTGAGGTTGCTCGCATAGGCATCCAGTGGATTGCCCGAAGAAGAAGACTCACCGCCCTCGTCGTCCTGCATGTCCTGCTCACCCTCGGAATGATCGCCGTGCCC
The DNA here is from genome assembly GCF_046605395.1 of Pseudomonas sp. MPB23. Classification (NCBI taxonomy): domain Bacteria; kingdom Pseudomonadati; phylum Pseudomonadota; class Gammaproteobacteria; order Pseudomonadales; family Pseudomonadaceae; genus Pseudomonas; species Pseudomonas sp. MPB23. Next base: position 4,836,565 of record NZ_CP176771.1, read on the forward strand.
AGGCACTTTGGAAATACCGTGGGCGATGTAGTTGACGACATCAATACGGGCAACGCTCTGCTGTTTGAGCAGAAACACCGCCTGGCTTTCCTGTTCGCTGAAGATCGCCACGAGCACATTGGCCCCCGTGACTTCACGCTTACCGGAGCTCTGTACATGGAAAACGGCGCGCTGCAATACCCGCTGGAAACCCAGGGTTGGCTGGGTCTCACGGTCCTCGTCGTGCACGGGGATCAGTGGCGTGGTGGAGTCGATAAACTCCTGCAGGTCATGCTTGAGCTTGTCGAGGTTGGCGCCGCACGCACGCAACACGGTGGCGGCAGCTTCGTTATCCAAAAGTGCCAGCAGCAGGTGCTCGACAGTCATGAATTCATGACGCTTCGAACGAGCCTCCTTGAAGGCAAGATTGAGGGTGACTTCGAGCTCGCGGTTTAACATAGCTTCACCTCATACCCAAGTGGTCGGCGTTAACCGTCCTTCTCGATTTCACAGAGTAGCGGATGCTGGCTTTCCCTGGCGTACTGGTTGACCTGCATGGCCTTTGTCTCGGCGATGTCGCGGGTAAACACTCCACATACTGCCCGTCCTTCTGTGTGAACGGCCAGCATTACCTTGGTCGCCAACTCGCGGTTCAGGTTAAAAAACACCTCGAGCACTTCGACCACGAAATCCATCGGTGTGTAGTCATCATTGAACAAAACCACCTTGTACATCGGCGGCGCCTGTAGAGCAGGCTTGGCCTCCTGAACAGCAATGCCTGCAGAACCGTCGTCATCGTGTTCGTGATCCGGTCGATCCTGATTGAATGTTAGTCGAATCTGGCTGATTGCATGCATGGAAAGAAAGGTTCGTCAGTGGTTCAAATACAGTGGTGGGGGCGACCTGCCAGATTTTCAACTCTGACCACCCGGTCGCCTTGACTATCGGCAAATCGGTGTTACAACCAATAGAACCCACAGTGGGTAAAAAAGGTCCGCGCAGTCAACCTTATTTATTCGGGTTAGGACGGATAAACTGGATGATACCCCAGTGATGGAGTCTGGTGCAGAGGGATATGGGTATGTCTGGCGTCAAGATCAGTGGCAAGGTCAAGTGGTTCAACAATGCCAAGGGATATGGCTTCATTGTTGAAGATGGCAAGTCCGAAGACCTTTTTGCGCATTACTCAGCGATCAACATGGACGGATACAAGACGCTGAAAGCGGGCCAACGCGTGGAATTTGAAATCATTCAAGGACCCAAGGGGCTGCACGCCGTCGGTATTTGTGCCGCCTGCGTGGGAGTGCCCGGAAAAGCCCACACGGAAACGCATGAAGCGAAGCCTCAAACAGATCAATCCGTTCGATCGAAAACCAAACAAACGGCCTGATCAGCGTTTGAGTAAATAGCCCGAAAAAAAGCCGGCCATCCTGATTCATCAGAATGGCCGGCTTTTATAGCCTTCGACTTACATATGCGAAATCAACGCATCCCCAAACCCTGACGACGACACCAGCTTCGCGCCATCCATCAGGCGCTCAAAGTCATAGGTCACCGTCTTGGCCGAAATAGCGCCATTGGTGCCCTTGATGATCAGGTCGGCCGCTTCGGTCCAGCCCATATGGCGCAGCATCATTTCCGCCGACAAAATCAGCGACCCTGGGTTGACCTGATCCTTGCCCGCATACTTGGGCGCAGTACCGTGGGTGGCTTCGAACATGGCCACGGTGTCGGACAGGTTAGCTCCAGGCGCAATACCGATACCGCCCACTTCCGCTGCCAGGGCGTCAGACAGATAGTCGCCATTGAGGTTGAGGGTAGCAATCACGTCGTACTCAGCCGGACGCAGCAGGATCTGCTGGAGCATGGCGTCGGCAATAGCGTCCTTGACTACCACGTTCTTGCCGGTTTTCGGGTTCTTGAACTGCATCCACGGCCCACCGTCAAGCAGCGTCGCGCCGAACTCTTCGGCCGCCACTTCATAGGCCCACTCCTTGAAGGCCCCTTCGGTGAACTTCATGATGTTGCCTTTGTGCACAATGGTCAGCGACTCGCGGTCGTTATCCACTACATATTGCAGGGCCTTGCGCGCAAGGCGCTTGGTGCCCTCCTTGGAAACCGGCTTTATGCCAATACCACAGTCCTGGTCGAAACGGATTTTGGTAACACCCATTTCCTCCTTGAGAAACTTGATCACCTTGATCGCTTCCGGCGAGCCGGCTTTCCACTCGATCCCGGCGTAAATATCCTCGGAGTTTTCGCGGAAGATGGTCATGTCCACATCACCCGGCTTCTTGACGGGGCTTGGCACGCCTTCGAACCAGCGCACAGGGCGCAGGCACACATAAAGGTCGAGTTGCTGGCGCAGAGCGACGTTCAACGAACGGATGCCGCCGCCGACCGGCGTCGTCAGCGGACCCTTGATGGACACCACATAATCCCTGACCGCGTCCAGGGTTTCCTGGGGCAGCCAGGTGTCCTGGTCGTAGACTTGGGTGGCCTTTTCACCGGCGAAAACTTCCATCCACGAAATCTTGCGCTTGCCGCCGTACGCTTTTTCAACAGCGGCGTCGACTACCTTGATCATTACCGGGCTGATGTCGACGCCAATACCGTCACCTTCAATATAAGGAATGATCGGTTGGTCAGGAACATTGAGAGAATGGTCTGCATTGACGGTGATTTTGTCGCCGACTGCCGGAACCTGAATCTTCTTGTATCCCATGCTGAACTCCATCTATGGATTAAACATCTGGCTGCGTTCGAGCCTACTCCAGATAAATGGCGACCGAAACCTCACGCCACGCTCAATTGCATCGAAAACAGCATAATTTGTCGCCTACAAGCCTGAAAGCAAAGGGAAAAATGCCAATCTTGAGCACATCGTGCGACTTTAGGCGTAACCCGGTACCTGCGACCTTTAGACCAATGGACGACCCACCTTTTGTATGAAGGCTCGGCGTAAGCATAGCGACCTATGTATAATGCCGCCGCTGACCAAAGAGTCACAACGGCGGACCGCTCTAGAACCGAGCCCTCCGCCAGAAAGCAGGGCTATTACAATAGCCCACCCGCTTGACGCTCGACTGATGCAACCCAACATCACCGCGAAGAAACCTCGACCTTTCGCTCATGGATGACTTTGAACGAACGCGCTCTACCCGGCGCATCTCGAGTTTCTGCGCACGCTTTCAGCAAAGAAGAGAGTTAATCCGAATATGCCCACCCGCTCGAAGATCATCTACACCTTCACCGACGAAGCACCAGCCCTCGCCACCTATTCACTGCTGCCTATCGTAGAGGCCTTCACCGCTTCCGCTGATATTGCCGTGGAAACCCGCGACATTTCCCTCGCCGGGCGCATCCTCGCAAGCTTCCCCGAGCAACTGGGCAATAAAGCCGTCCCGGACCACCTCGCCGAACTCGGCGCCCTGGCCGTTACGCCTGAAGCCAACATCATCAAACTGCCTAACATCAGTGCCTCGACCCCTCAGTTGCAGGCGGCGATCAAGGAACTGCAAGCCAAGGGCTACGCCCTGCCGGACTACCCGGAAACCGTAACCACCGACGCGGAAAAAGAAACCCGCGCACGTTACGACAAGATCAAGGGCAGCGCCGTGAACCCGGTACTGCGCGAAGGCAACTCCGACCGCCGCGCACCGCTGTCGGTCAAGAATTACGCGCGCAAGCACCCGCACAAGATGGGCGCCTGGGCTGCCGACTCCAAGTCCCACGTCGCTTACATGAGCCACGGCGACTTCTACGGCAGCGAAAAAGCCGTACAGATCGAGGCAGCCGACGCGGTCAAAATCGAACTGATCGCTAAAGATGGCACCGCGACTGTACTGAAGGAAAAGACTTCCGTACAAGCTGGCGAAATCATCGACAGTTCCGTATTGAGCAAGAACGCCCTGCGCAGCTTCATCGCCGCCGAAATCGAAGACGCGAAGAAACAAGGCGTGCTGCTGTCGGTTCACCTGAAAGCCACCATGATGAAGGTCTCCGACCCGATCATGTTCGGCCAGATCGTTGCCGAGTTCTATAAAGACGCCCTGGCCAAGCACGCCACCGTACTGGAGCAGATCGGCTTCAACCTGAACAACGGCATCGGCGACCTGTACGCTCGCATCAAGGCCCTGCCGGCCGAGCAGCAAGCCCAGATCGAAGCTGACATCCAGGCGGTCTACGCCGCGCGCCCTTCCCTGGCGATGGTCAACTCCGAGAAAGGCATCACCAACCTGCACGTGCCGAGCGACGTTATTGTCGACGCCTCGATGCCGGCCATGATCCGTGACTCCGGCAAAATGTGGGGCACTGACGGCAAACTGCACGACACCAAGGCCGTGATCCCGGATCGCTGCTACGCCACCATCTACCAAGCCGTCATCGAAGACTGCAAGGCCCATGGCGCGTTCGATCCGACCACCATGGGCAGCGTGCCGAACGTTGGCCTGATGGCACAGAAAGCCGAAGAGTACGGCTCTCACGACAAGACCTTCCAGGTCAAGGCTGACGGCGTCGTCCGCGTTACCGACAGCAAGGGCAAGCTGCTGATGGAGCAGCCCGTCGAAGCCGGCGACATCTTCCGTATGTGCCAGGCCAAAGACGCGCCGATCCAGGACTGGGTCAAACTCGCCGTCAACCGCGCCCGCGCCAGCAACACCCCGGCCATCTTCTGGCTGGACCCACAGCGCGCCCACGACGGTGCAGTGATCGAGAAAGTCCAGACCTACCTGAAAGACTACAACACCGAAGGCCTGGACATCCGCATCATGTCGCCAGTCGACGCGATGAAGTTCACCCTGGAGCGCACTCGCAAGGGCCTGGACACCATCTCGGTAACCGGCAACGTACTGCGCGATTACCTGACCGACCTGTTCCCGATCATGGAGCTGGGCACCAGCGCCAAGATGCTGTCGATCGTGCCGTTGATGAACGGCGGCGGCCTGTTCGAAACCGGCGCCGGCGGTTCGGCACCCAAGCACGTGCAACAACTGCTGGAAGAGAACTTCCTGCGCTGGGATTCCCTGGGCGAGTTCCTGGCCCTGGCCGCGTCCCTTGAGCATTTGGGTGTGACGTACAACAATCCGAAAGCCCTCGTGCTGTCCAAGACCCTGGACCAGGCCACCGGCCAGTTCCTCGACAACAACAAGTCGCCATCGCGCAAAGTCGGCAACATCGACAACCGCGGCAGCCACTTCTACCTGGCGCTGTACTGGGCTCAAGCCCTGGCCGCGCAGACTGAAGACACTGCACTGCAAGCGCAGTTCACCACACTGGCCAAGACCCTGGCCGCGAACGAGGCAACCATCGTTGCCGAGCTCAACGCCGTACAGGGCAAGCCAGTGGACATCGGCGGTTACTACGCGCCGAACCCGGAACTGACCAGCAAGGTCATGCGCCCAAGCAACACGCTCAATGCGGCGATTGCTGCACTGGTGTAAGGTTGTAGCGATACAAAGAAACCCCGGCCCTGCGCCGGGGTTTCTGCTTATCCCCCCTTTTAATCGAGGCGCTCCATGACCTGGCAACCCCACATCACCGTCGCCACCATCGTCGAAGACAACGGCCGCTTCCTGATGGTCGAAGAACTCAAGGGCGGCCGCGCCGTGCTCAACCAGCCCGCCGGCCACCTTGATCCGCACGAAACCCTGACCGAAGCCGCCGTGCGCGAAACCCTCGAAGAAACCGGCTGGGACGTCGAAGCCACCGGCATCGTCGGGATCTACCTCTACACCGCCCCCAGCAACGGTGTGACCTACCAGCGCGTGTGCTTCACCGCCAAGGCCCTGAAACACCACCCGGACTATCAACTGGATGAAGGCATCGTGCGTGCCCGCTGGCTGACCCGTGACGAGCTGATGGCCCTGCGCGATGCCTGGCGCAGCGAGTTGATCATCCACTGCATCGATGATTATTTGAGCGGCCAGCGCCACAGTCTCGAACTGATCCGACCTTCTCTTTAGCCTTAGAGGCTGCGGCCTGATAGAATCGCGTCCTTTTTCAAGACACCCGTTGAAACCCTATGCGTGATCCAGCCCCTTCTGACACACAAAAGAAGCGCGTCATCGTCGGTATGTCCGGCGGCGTGGATTCTTCCGTTTCCGCCGTTCTGCTCATGGAGCAGGGTTATGAGGTGGAAGGCCTGTTCATGAAGAACTGGGAAGAAGACGATGGAACGGAATATTGCACCGCCATGGACGATCTGGCGGACGCCCAGGCTGTCTGCGACAAGATCGGCATCAAGCTGCATACCGCCAATTTCGCCGCCGAGTACTGGGACAACGTGTTCGAGCACTTCCTGGCCGAATACAAGGCCGGTCGCACACCGAACCCGGACATCCTGTGCAACCGCGAGATCAAGTTCAAGGCGTTCCTCGACTACGCCATGATGCTCGGCGCTGACCTGATTGCCACCGGCCACTACGTGCGCCGCCGCGACATCGACGCACGCACCGAACTGCTCAAGGGCCTGGATGCAAACAAGGACCAGAGCTACTTCCTGCACGCCGTCGGCGGCGAACAGATCGCCAAGACCCTGTTCCCGGTGGGCGAACTGGAAAAACCCGAAGTGCGCAGGATTGCCGAAAAGCACGACCTGGCCACGGCAAAGAAAAAGGACTCCACCGGGATCTGCTTTATCGGCGAGCGTCGCTTCAGCGACTTCCTCAAGCAGTACCTGCCAGCACAACCGGGCGAGATCAAGACCACAGACGGTGAAGTGATCGGCCGCCACCATGGTCTGATGTACCACACCATCGGCCAGCGCCAGGGACTGGGCATCGGCGGCTTGAAAGACGCCGGTGACGAGCCATGGTACGTACTGGTCAAGGACCTGGAACACAACGAACTGATCGTCGGCCAGGGCAATGACCACCCTTGGCTGTTCTCCCGCGCGCTGCTCGCTTCGGACATCTACTGGGTCAACCCGGTGGACCTGAGCGCGCCGCGCCGCCTGACCGCCAAGGTGCGCTATCGCCAGAGCGACCAGCCCTGCACCCTGGAAAAAACCGCCAGCGGTTACCGCGCCACCTTCGATGACCCGCAACGCGCGGTCACGCCTGGCCAGTCCGTGGTGTTCTACGATGGCGAGGTGTGCCTGGGCGGCGGCGTGATAGAAGTCGCCGAACCCTGGAGCAACCCGGCATGACCCCGACCCAGGAGCAATTGACAGCACTGGGCGGCGTATTCCTCGCTGCGGTACTGGTGGATAAGATCGCCAAGACCGGCCAGGTCACCGAAGCCGGCCTGACCTGCATGCTCGGCAGCCTGCTGATCCGCGACCCCAAGGACACTCTGGAAGTCTATGGCGGTGACGATTTGGCGCTGCGTGAAGGCTACCGCGCACTGGTAGGCGCACTGGAACGCGACCCGAGCACCTTGCAGCGCGAACCGTTGCGCTACGCCCTGTCGATGCTCGGTCTCGAGCGTCAACTGGCCAAGCGAAACGACCTGCTGGAAACGATCGGCAAGCGCCTGCCGCAGATCCAGTCCCAGGTTGAACACTTCGGCCCAGCCCATGAAAACGTCATCGCCGCCTGCGGCGCGCTGTACCAGGACACCTTGAGCACCTTGCGCCAGCGCATCCAGGTGCATGGCGACATGCGCAATCTGCAGCAACCGAACAACGCCTCGAAAATCCGTGCCCTGCTCCTGGCCGGTATTCGATCGGCGCGGTTGTGGCGCCAATTGGGCGGTCATCGTTGGCAGTTGGTCATCAGCCGTCGCAAATTACTCAAAGAGCTTTACCCGTTGATGCGCAACGAATAAGTCGCAGCAACAGGCCCTTTTCAAGCCGTTACGCGTAATACGCCGGTCAGTTGGCAACGGACCGGCGGATTTTTTCATGTATGATACGCGCCCCATTTCGTTGCCCGACTGTCCGAGAACACCCCATGCAGCTTTCTTCGCTCACTGCGGTTTCCCCTGTTGACGGCCGCTACGCCGGCAAGACCCAGGCCCTGCGCCCTATTTTCAGCGAATACGGCCTGATCCGTGCCCGTGTACTGGTTGAAGTGCGCTGGCTCCAGCGCCTGGCCGCTCACCCCGCCATCAGTGAAGTGCCGGCGTTCTCCGCCGAAGCCAATGCGGTATTGAACACCCTGGCGGAAAACTTCTCTCTGGAGCACGCCGAGCGTGTCAAAGAGATCGAGCGCACCACCAACCACGACGTCAAAGCCATTGAGTACCTGCTCAAAGAGCAAGCGGCCAAGCTGCCGGAACTGGCCCAGGTCAGCGAGTTCATCCACTTTGCCTGCACCAGCGAGGACATCAACAACCTGTCCCACGCCCTGATGCTGCGCGAAGGCCGTGATGACGTGCTGCTGCCGCTGATGCGCCAGACCGCCGAAGCCATCCGCGACCTGGCCATTCGTTTCGCCGAAGTGCCGATGCTGTCGCGCACCCACGGCCAGCCGGCCTCGCCGACGACCCTGGGCAAAGAACTGGCCAACGTGGTGTACCGCCTGGAGCGCCAGATCGCTCAGATCGCTGCGGTCCCGTTGCTGGGCAAGATCAACGGCGCTGTCGGCAACTACAACGCCCACCTGTCGGCCTACCCCGAGATCGACTGGGAAGCCAACGCCCGTGCCTTCATCGAAGACGAACTGGGCCTGGGCTTCAACCCCTACACCACGCAGATCGAACCGCACGACTACATCGCCGAACTGTTCGACGCCATTGCGCGCTTCAACACCATCCTGATCGACTTCGATCGCGATATCTGGGGCTACATCTCCCTGGGCTATTTCAAGCAGCGCACCATTGCCGGTGAAATCGGTTCGTCGACCATGCCGCATAAGGTCAACCCGATCGACTTCGAAAACTCCGAAGGCAACCTCGGCATCGCCAACGCGCTGTTCCAGCACCTGGCCAGCAAGCTGCCGATCTCCCGCTGGCAGCGCGACCTGACCGACTCCACCGTGCTGCGCAACCTCGGCGTGGGCTTTGCCCATAGCGTGATCGCGTACGAAGCCAGCCTCAAAGGCATCAGCAAGCTGGAACTCAACGAGCAGAAAATCGCCGCTGATCTGGATGCATGCTGGGAAGTCCTGGCCGAGCCGATCCAGACCGTGATGCGCCGCTACAACATCGAAAACCCGTACGAGAAGCTCAAAGAGTTGACGCGCGGCAAGGGCATCAGCCCGCAAGCGCTGCAAACTTTCATCGACGGCCTGGACATGCCCGCCGCTGCCAAGGCCGAGCTGAAACTGCTCACCCCGGCCAACTACATCGGCAATGCCGTGGCCCAAGCCAAGCGCATCTGATCATCGCAAGCCCCTTTGAGACGCCCGGCCGCGCCGGGCGTTTTTATTTCAGTCTTAAAAGTGCTTTTTTTCAATAGGTTACACATGAATCCTGATATCCCTCTTCAACTTTTGGGCGGCATCACGGCACGGGAATTCCTGCGCGACTACTGGCAGAAAAAACCGTTGCTGATCCGTCAGGCCATTCCTGATTTCGAAAGCCCGATCGACGCCGACGAACTGGCAGGCCTGGCCTTGGAAGAAGAAGTCGAGTCGCGCCTGGTGATCGAACACGGCGAACGCCCGTGGGAACTGCGTCGCGGCCCATTCACCGAAGACACCTTCAGCACCCTGCCCGAGCGCGAGTGGACCCTGCTGGTGCAGGCCGTCGACCAGTTCGTGCCGGAAGTCGCCGAGTTGCTGGAGCAGTTCCGCTTCCTGCCGAGCTGGCGCATCGACGACGTGATGATCAGCTTCGCCGCGCCCGGCGGCAGCGTGGGCCCGCACTTCGATAACTACGACGTGTTCCTGCTGCAAGCCCATGGCAAGCGCAACTGGAAAATCGGTCAGATGTGCAGCTCCGAGAGCCCCATGCTGCAACACGCAGACCTGCGCATCCTCGCCGAATTCGAAGAGAGCGCCGAATGGGTACTGGAACCGGGCGATATGCTCTACCTGCCGCCACGCCTGGCCCACTTCGGTATCGCTGAAGACGACTGCATGACCTACTCGGTCGGCTTCCGCGCTCCGAGCGCCGCCGAAGTACTGACCCACTTCACCGACTTCCTCGCCCAGTACCTGACCGACGAAGAGCGTTACACCGATGCGGACGCCCAGCCGGTCAGCGACCCGCACCAGATCCAGAGCGACGCCCTGGACCGCCTCAAGAGCCTGCTGGCCGAGCACATGAGCGACGAGCGCATGCTGCTGACCTGGTTCGGCCAGTTCATGACCGAGCCACGCTACCCGGAACTGATCGCCGGCGAAGAACTGATCGAAGAAGACTTCATCAGCAGCCTGCAAGACGGTGCGATTCTGGTGCGCAACCCGAGCGCACGCATGGCCTGGTCCGAAGTCGACGACGACGTGCTGCTGTTCGCCAGCGGCCAGAGCCGTTACCTGCCAGGCAAACTGCGTGAACTGTTGAAACTGGTGTGCTCGGCCGACGCGCTGCACAGCGAAAACCTCGGCGAATGGCTGGCGGACGAAGATGGCCGTGACCTGTTGTGCGAACTGGTCAAGCAAGGAAGCCTGGGGTTTGCCGATGAATAAGATTCACGTACGTGTCGCGGACTGGCAAAAGGATATCGCTGAGATTCGGCGCATTCGTGAAGCGGTATTTATCGCTGAACAATCAGTCCCACCCGAGCTTGAGTGGGATGCGGACGACGCTGATGCTGTGCATTTCCTGGCGTTTGAGGGTGACTTTCCGATTGGCACGGCGCGTCTGCTGCCCAGCGGCGAGATCGGTCGCGTATCGGTGCTCAAGGACTGGCGCGGGCTCAAGGTCGGCGACAAGCTGATGGAAGCCGTGATTGGCGAAGCCGAGAAGCGCGGCCAGGACAAACAGTTCCTCAGTGCGCAGGTCTATGCTGCGCCGTTCTATGAGCGACTGGGCTTCAAGATCGTCAGCGAGGAATTCCTCGAAGTCGGGATTCCGCACGTCGATATGGTGCGCGAGGGCTGATCCGGGACCGCGTCGCGGCTATCGAGAGCACCACAAAACACCCTGCCATCCCCCGATGCCAGGGTGTTTTGCCGTCTACGATTCAACTTGCGACCTGCCAGGCCGACAAAGTGGCACTATCAAGCCTTTGACTCGCAGAGATAACGGACATGTCCCTACGCACCCTGCTCACCGCCCTCCTCCTGACCGCCAGCTTCACAGCAGTGGCCGACACCGAAGTCGTCAATCTGAGCAATCGCACCAGCGCCGACCTATTGCCTGTAGCGCAAAACTTCATCGGTAAAGACGGCACCGTCAGCGCCTATGGCAATCAACTGATCGTGAACGCTGACCCCGGCAAAATCCAGGACCTGCGCGCCCTGCTTGCCCAACTGGACACACCCGCCAAACGCCTGCTGATCACCGTCGACACCAACGAAAACAACCAGCAAAACAGCGGTGACAGCCAGACCCGCATCATCAGCTACGGCACCACCAGCCGGGATGGCGGCATCCAGCAGATCCAGGCCAGCGAAGGCGTACCCGCACTGATCCAGGTGGGCCAGAGCGTCCCCCTGACCACCACCGAGCCCGACAGCTACGGTCGCCCGCAAAATCAGACCCAGTACCGCAATGTCACCCAGGGTTTCTACGTCACCGCCAGTGTCACGGGCGAGACCGTGCACCTGGCGATCAGCACCAATCGTGACCGCATGAGCCAGGAACGCCCCGATGTAGTGAATGTGCAAAGCACCGACACAACCATCAGCGGCCGCCTGGGCGAATGGATTACCCTGGCCGGCATCAATCGCGAGACCCAGGCCGGCAAATACACTACAACCCGCAGTTACGCTACCCAGGGCCGTGATGACCTGACTTTGCGGGTCAAAGTCGACACTCTGAACTGAAGCATCAAAACCTGACTGACGAGTCGCCTAAGACTAAAGATGTAGTGGCTAAAAAAAAGCACTACAAAACATTTGACGATCCAAAAAAGCATGGGCATGATGGCCTCGCTCCCGCTAATCAGAGGCCCTGGCAAGGGCCTTCGGATCGTCGCTCCAAGTTATCCACCTGAGCCGATTCGTGTCTGTACCGCCCACAAGGTGTGTTTGACGAGGTTGCGACTGGAACGAAGTTGTCCCGAGGGACGGAAGCTAACCAGGTAACCCGGCTACACACTGATGGATCGTACAAAGGCCCACGACGCCCGAAGACCGTTCGCAGTCTGCCCTTACCTGCTCAATTCCGCCCTTGAGCCTCTTCGTTCATCCCGTCGCATTCTCCGCCGAACTTGACTTGAACACCTAAGCTTCTGGTCAGCGAGCAGCCATTGCCACGCACTGAAAACGTGGCTGGCAAACGGAATTTTCCACCCAGACCTATGCGACGAGGTTTTTCCCCATGGCACTGACACGCGAACAGCAAATTGCAGCCCTTGAAAAAGATTGGGCTGAAAACCCACGCTGGAAAGGCGTGACCCGCGCTTATTCCGCTGCTGACGTCGTCCGCCTGCGTGGCTCGGTTCAACCTGAGCACACCTTTGCAAAACTCGGCGCCGAGAAGCTGTGGAACCTGGTCACCCAGGGCGCCAAGCCTTCCTTCCGTCCCGACAAAGATTTCGTCAACTGCATGGGCGCCCTGACCGGCGGCCAGGCAGTACAACAGGTAAAAGCCGGTATCCAGGCGATCTACCTGTCCGGCTGGCAAGTGGCTGCGGACAACAACTCCGCTGAATCCATGTACCCCGACCAATCGCTGTACCCGGTGGACTCCGTACCCACCGTGGTCAAGCGCATCAACAACTCGTTCCGTCGCGCCGACCAGATCCAGTGGAAAGCCGGTAAAGGCCCGGGCGATGAAGGTTACATCGACTACTTCGCACCGATCGTGGCTGACGCCGAAGCCGGTTTCGGCGGTGTACTGAACGCCTACGAGCTGATGAAGAGCATGATCGAAGCAGGCGCCGCCGGCGTTCACTTCGAAGACCAACTGGCCTCGGTGAAGAAATGCGGCCACATGGGCGGCAAGGTACTTGTACCAACCCAGGAAGCCGTACAGAAGCTGACCGCTGCCCGCCTGGCGGCTGACGTTGCCGGTACACCGACCATCATCCTGGCCCGTACCGACGCCAACGCTGCCGACCTGCTGACTTCGGACTGCGACCCGTACGACCAACCGTTCGTCACCGGCGAACGTACCCAGGAAGGCTTCTACAAAGTGCGCGCCGGTCTCGACCAGGCCATCGCCCGCGGCCTGGCCTATGCCCCGTACGCCGACCTGATCTGGTGCGAAACCGCCAAGCCGGACCTGGCAGAAGCCCGTCGCTTCGCTGAAGCGATCAAAAAGGAATACCCGGACCAACTGCTGTCCTACAACTGCTCGCCTTCCTTCAACTGGAAGAAAAACCTGGACGACGCGACCATCGCCAAGTTCCAGCGCGAACTGTCCGCCATGGGCTACAAGCACCAGTTCATCACCCTGGCCGGCATTCACAACATGTGGCACAGCATGTTCAACCTGGCGCATGACTACGCCCGCAACGACATGACCGCCTACGTGAAGCTGCAGGAGCAGGAATTCGCTGACGCCGCCAAGGGTTACACCTTCGTGGCTCACCAGCAGGAAGTCGGCACTGGCTACTTCGACGACATGACCACCGTGATCCAGGGCGGCACCTCGTCCGTGACCGCGCTGACCGGTTCGACCGAAGAAGAGCAGTTCCACTGATTGAAGTGAGAACACGGCCACTGCGGATCCGCTGAAGAGCTAACCGACGTGCCGCGCGACAATTACGCCCCGACTGGTTCGGGGCGTTTTTTTTGCGCGGTAAAATGCGCCCTGGAGGCCACCAGGAGCAAAAATGCGGGAGGGGCTTGCTCCCACACCGGGAAGCGTGACCAGCCTGAAGTTTTTTTAAAAAACATTGATCCAGAGCGGCATTCACCGAGATCAAATCGGTTAAAAGATCCGTACCGGCAACTAAGCGGTAATCAAGCAAGTAACGGTAACTTCCCCCACCCCACCACAACCATCCGCTTAAAACCCACCCAAACAACATTCATTATCATTTAGGGCGTGAAAACGCTGTTACAGGTTAAACAAAACACATTTGATCAAATGCTCGCTAATGCCCGTACTACAAGGGCTGCAGCCCCAGGAAGGTACACTATGTCCTTATTCCATCGAATAATTTCACCATCGGAATTTTACTTGCCCGGTGTTTAGCCATAAAATCAACGCGATTGATTGCGCTGCGACATATCGTCACTGCATTATTACTTTTTCGAGCTCAGAGACCTTTGCTCTCTGCTAAGGATTACCAGCATGACCGAAGCGACAGGACTCATGGCCCACAACTGGGGCTTTGCCATTTTCCTCCTCGGTGTTGTCGGCCTCTGTGCCTTCATGCTCGGCGTCTCCAGCCTCCTCGGGTCAAAAGCTTGGGGCCGCAGCAAAAATGAGCCGTTCGAGTCCGGCATGCTACCTACAGGTGGCGCCCGCCTGCGGCTCTCAGCCAAATTCTATCTGGTCGCGATGCTGTTCGTGATCTTCGATATCGAAGCCCTCTTTCTCTTTGCCTGGTCTGTGTCCGTCCGCGAAAGCGGCTGGACCGGATTCGTCGAAGCCCTCGTTTTCATAGCAATTCTGTTGGCAGGCCTTGTCTACCTATTTCGAGTGGGCGCCCTTGATTGGGCTCCGGAAGCTCGTCGTAAGCGGCAAGCGAAGCTGAAACAATGAGGCTTTGGCGATGCAATACAATCTCACCAGGATCGACCCGGATGCTCCTAACGAGCAGTACCCCATCGGCAAACGGGAAACCGTTTCCGATCCGTTAGAAGACCAAGTCCACAAAAACATCTACATGGGCAAGCTGGAAGACGTGCTGAGTGGCGCGGTCAACTGGGGACGTAAGAACTCCCTGTGGCCGTACAACTTCGGTCTGTCCTGCTGCTACGTGGAAATGACCACCGCCTTCACGGCGCCCCACGACATCGCGCGCTTTGGCGCCGAAGTCATCCGGGCATCACCGCGCCAGGCGGATTTCATGGTTATCGCCGGAACCTGCTTCATCAAGATGGCGCCGATCATTCAGCGTCTCTACGAGCAAATGCTCGAGCCGAAGTGGGTTATCTCCATGGGTTCGTGCGCCAACTCTGGTGGCATGTACGACATCTACTCCGTGGTTCAGGGGGTGGACAAGTTCCTGCCCGTGGACGTCTACGTGCCTGGCTGCCCGCCCCGCCCTGAAGCGTTCCTGCAAGGCTTGATGCTGTTGCAGGAATCGATTGGCAAGGAGCGTCGCCCACTTTCCTGGGTTGTCGGAGATCAAGGCGTTTACCGCGCCGAGATGCCGTCACAAAAGGAACAGCGCCGCGAACAGCGTATTCAGGTCACCAACCTGCGCAGCCCCGACGAAGTCTGATCCAGCGCCGCTTCTTTCATAGAACGAAAACCTGGCTTCATTCTTTACGTTGACCGAAAGCGATAAAAAACCATGACTACAGGCAGTGCTCTGTACATCCCGCCTTATAAGGCAGACGACCAGGATGTGGTCGTCGAACTCAATAACCGTTTTGGCCCTGACGCCTTCACCGCCCAGGCCACACGCACCGGTATGCCGGTGCTGTGGGTGGCGCGCGCCAAGCTCGTCGAAGTCCTGACCTTCCTGCGCAACCTGCCCAAGCCGTACGTCATGCTCTATGACCTGCATGGCGTGGACGAGCGTCTGCGTACCAAGCGCCAGGGGCTGCCGAGCGGCGCCGATTTCACCGTGTTCTACCACCTGATGTCGCTGGAACGTAACAGCGACGTGATGATCAAGGTCGCCCTGTCCGAGAGCGACCTGAGCGTCCCGACTGTCACCGGTATCTGGCCGAACGCCAGTTGGTACGAGCGTGAAGTCTGGGACATGTTCGGTATCGACTTCCCGGGTCACCCACACCTGACGCGCATCATGATGCCGCCGACCTGGGAAGGTCACCCACTGCGCAAGGACTTCCCTGCCCGCGCCACCGAATTCGACCCTTTCAGCCTCAACCTGGCCAAGCAGCAGCTGGAAGAAGAGGCTGCACGCTTCCGTCCGGAAGACTGGGGCATGAAACGCTCCGGCACCAACGAGGACTATATGTTCCTCAACCTGGGCCCGAACCACCCTTCGGCCCACGGTGCGTTCCGTATCATCCTGCAACTGGACGGCGAAGAAATCGTCGACTGCGTGCCGGACATCGGTTACCACCACCGTGGTGCCGAGAAGATGGCCGAGCGTCAGTCCTGGCACAGCTTCATCCCGTACACCGACCGTATCGACTACCTCGGCGGCGTGATGAACAACCTGCCGTACGTGCTCTCGGTCGAGAAGCTGGCCGGGATCAAGGTGCCGGACCGCGTCGACACCATCCGCATCATGATGGCCGAGTTCTTCCGGATCACCAGCCACCTGCTGTTCCTGGGTACCTACATCCAGGACGTCGGCGCCATGACCCCGGTGTTCTTCACCTTCACCGACCGTCAGCGCGCCTACAAGGTCATCGAAGCCATCACCGGCTTCCGCCTGCACCCGGCCTGGTACCGCATCGGCGGTGTGGCACACGACCTGCCCAACGGCTGGGATCGACTGGTCAAGGAATTCATCGACTGGATGCCCAAGCGTCTGGACGAGTACCAGAAAGCCGCCCTCGACAACAGCATCCTCAAGGGCCGGACCATCGGCGTTGCCCAGTACAACACCAAGGAAGCCCTGGAATGGGGCGTCACCGGTGCCGGCCTGCGCTCCACCGGTTGCGACTTCGACCTGCGCAAGGCACGCCCGTACTCCGGCTACGAGAACTTCGAGTTCGAAGTACCGCTGGCGGCCAATGGCGATGCCTACGACCGTTGCATCGTGCGCGTCGAAGAAATGCGCCAGAGCCTGAAGATCATCGAACAGTGCATGCGCAACATGCCGGCCGGCCCGTACAAGGCGGATCACCCGCTGACCACGCCGCCGCCGAAAGAGCGCACGCTGCAGCACATCGAAACCCTGATCACGCACTTCCTGCAAGTCTCGTGGGGCCCGGTAATGCCGGCCAACGAGTCCTTCCAGATGATCGAAGCGACCAAGGGTATCAACAGTTATTACCTGACGAGCGATGGCGGCACCATGAGCTACCGCACCCGGATTCGTACCCCAAGCTTCGCCCACTTGCAGCAGATCCCTTCGGTGATCAAAGGCGAGATGGTCGCGGACTTGATTGCGTACCTGGGTAGTATCGATTTCGTTATGGCCGACGTGGACCGCTAAGCATGAATAACACGCTTATCCAGACAGACCGTTTCACCTTGAGTGAAACCGAGCGCTCGGCCATCGAGCACGAGCTGCATCACTACGAAGACCCGCGCGCGGCGTCGATCGAAGCCTTGAAGATTGTCCAGAAGGAACGTGGCTGGGTGCCGGATGGCGCCCTCTACGCCATCGGCGAGATCCTCGGCATCCCTGCCAGCGACGTTGAAGGTGTGGCCACGTTCTACAGCCAGATCTTCCGCCAGCCAGTAGGTCGCCACATCATTCGCGTGTGCGACAGCATGGTCTGCTACATCGGTGGCCACGAATCGGTGGTCAGCGCAATCCAGGCCAAGCTGGGCATCGGCCTCGGCCAGACTACCCCGGACGGCCGCTTTACGCTGCTGCCGGTGTGCTGCCTGGGCAACTGTGACAAGGCGCCGGCGTTGATGATCGACGACGACACATTCGGTGACGTGCAGCCTGCTGGCGTGACCCAATTGCTCGAGGGCTACCCATGACCCTGACTTCCTTCGGCCCGGCCAACCGCATCAAGCGGTCGCCCGAGACTCACCCACTGACCTGGCGCCTGCGTGATGATGCCGAGCCGGTATGGCTCGACGAGTACCAGGCCAAGAACGGCTACGCCGCTGCGCGCAAAGCCTTCGCCGACATGGCCCAGGACGACATCGTCCAGACCGTCAAAGATGCCGGCCTCAAAGGCCGCGGTGGTGCAGGCTTCCCCACTGGTGTGAAGTGGGGCCTGATGCCCAAAGACGAATCCATCAACATCCGCTACCTGTTGTGCAACGCGGATGAAATGGAGCCGAACACCTGGAAAGACCGCATGCTGATGGAGCAACTGCCCCATCTGCTGATCGAAGGCATGCTGATCAGCGCCCGCGCGCTGAAAACCTACCGTGGCTACATCTTCCTGCGTGGCGAATACACCACCGCCGCCAAGCACCTCAACCGTGCCGTGCAAGAAGCCAAGGCTGCGGGCCTGCTGGGCAAGAACATCCTTGGCTCGGGCTTCGACTTCGAACTGTTCGTGCACACCGGCGCCGGGCGTTATATCTGCGGTGAAGAAACCGCACTGATCAACTCCCTCGAAGGCCGCCGCGCCAACCCGCGCTCCAAGCCGCCCTTCCCTGCCGCCGTCGGCGTGTGGGGCAAGCCGACCTGCGTGAACAACGTCGAAACCCTGTGCAACGTGCCGGCGATCATCGCCGACGGCGTGGACTGGTACAAATCGCTGGCCCGCGAAGGCAGTGAAGACATGGGCACCAAGCTCATGGGCTTCTCCGGCAAGGTCAAGAACCCTGGCTTGTGGGAACTGCCGTTCGGCGTGACCGCACGCGAGCTGTTCGAGGACTACGCCGGCGGCATGCGCGACGGCTACACCCTCAAGGCCTGGCAGCCAGGTGGCGCCGGTACCGGCTTCCTGCTCCCCGAGCACCTCGACGCACAAATGTATGCCGGCGGTATCGGCAAGGTGGGCACCCGGATGGGTACTGGCCTGGCGATGGCGGTGGACAACACCGTGAACATGGTCTCGCTGCTGCGCAACATGGAGCAATTCTTTGCCCGTGAATCCTGTGGCTTCTGCACCCCGTGCCGCGATGGTCTGCCGTGGAGCGTCAAGCTGCTGATGGCCCTGGAAAAAGGCGAAGGCCGCGAGGGTGACATCGAGACCCTGCTGGGTCTGGTCGGTTTCCTCGGCCCAGGCAAAACGTTCTGTGCTCACGCACCGGGCGCCGTGGAGCCATTGGGCAGCGCAATCAAATATTTCCGCTCGGAGTTCGAAGCCGGCATCGCGCCTACCCGCGCCGCCGTCCCGCCTCTGGCGAAGCCGATCGTAGTCGGCGCGTAACGCTTAAACAGGCGAAAGGTCCGTGCCCTTCGCCTCGTCATGTGCTGACGCCGTCAAGGCTGTGTTGATGCACATGAATAACAAGATTCCATTAGCCACGCCCGCTGACAACGGGCCAACGAAGAACTTTGAACCATGGCCACTATCCACGTAGACGGCAAAGCGCTCGAAGTCGATGGGGCGGACAACCTGTTACAGGCATGTCTGTCACTAGGCCTCGACATTCCGTATTTCTGCTGGCACCCCGCGCTTGGTAGCGTCGGTGCCTGTCGCCAGTGTGCGGTCAAGCAGTACACCGACGAGAACGACACCCGTGGTCGTATCGTCATGTCGTGCATGACCCCAGCCACCGACAACACCTGGATTTCCATCGACGATGAAGAATCCAAGGCGTTCCGCGCCAGTGTCGTCGAATGGCTGATGACCAACCACCCCCACGACTGCCCGGTCTGTGAGGAAGGCGGTCACTGCCACCTGCAAGACATGACGGTGATGACCGGCCACAACGAGCGCCGCTATCGTTTCACCAAGCGTACCCACCAGAACCAGGAACTCGGCCCGTTCATTGCTCACGAAATGAACCGCTGCATCGCCTGCTACCGCTGCGTGCGTTTCTATAAAGACTATGCCGGCGGCACCGACCTCGGCGTCTTCGGTGCCCACGACAACGTGTACTTCGGTCGCGTTGAAGACGGCGTACTGGAAAGCGAATTCTCCGGCAACCTCACCGAGGTCTGCCCGACCGGTGTGTTCACCGACAAGACCCACTCCGAGCGCTACAACCGTAAGTGGGACATGCAGTTCGCACCGAGCATCTGCCATGGCTGCTCCAGCGGTTGCAACATCTCCCCGGGCGAGCGCTACGGCGAACTGCGTCGCATCGAAAACCGCTTCAACGGTTCGGTCAACCAGTACTTCCTGTGCGACCGTGGCCGTTTCGGCTATGGCTACGTCAACCGCGAAGACCGTCCACGCCAGCCACTGCTGGCCGGCGGCGCGAAGCTGAACACCGACGAAGCCCTGGATAAAGCCGCCGACCTGCTGCGCGGTCGCAACATCGTCGGTATCGGTTCGCCCCGCGCCAGCCTCGAAAGCAACTATGCGTTGCGCGAACTGGTGGGTGCCGAGCACTTCTACAGTGGTATCGAAGCCGGTGAGCTGGAACGCATCCGCCTGGTCCTGCAGGTGCTCAACGACAGCCCGCTGCCGGTGCCGAACATGCGCGACATCGAAGACCACGATGCGATCTTCGTGCTTGGTGAAGACCTGACCCAGACCGCCGCACGTATCGCCCTGTCGCTGCGCCAGTCGGTCAAAGGCAAGGCCGAAGCCATGGCCGAATCCATGCGCGTACAGCCTTGGCTCGACGCCGCAGTGAAAAACATCGGCCAGCACGCGCTGAACCCGCTGTTTATCGCCAGCCTGGCCGAAACCAAGCTCGACGACATCGCCGAAGAATGCGTACACGCCGCGCCGGACGACCTGGCCCGCCTCGGCTTCGCCGTGGCCCACGCCCTCGACGCCAGCGCGCCTGCCGTCGAAGGCCTGGACGCTGAAGCCGTGGCTCTTGCCCAGCGCATCGCCGACGCCCTGCTGGCGGCCAAGCGTCCACTGATCATTGCCGGTACCTCGCTGGGTTCCAAGGCACTGATCGAAGCCGCTGCCAACATCGCCAAGGCCTTGAAACTGCGCGACAAGAACGGTTCCATCAGCCTGGTCGTACCGGAAGCCAACAGCCTCGGCCTGGCCATGCTCGGTGGCGAGTCCCTGGACGCAGCCCTGCAAACCGTGATCGATGGCAAGGCCGACGCCATCGTGGTGCTGGAAAACGACCTGTACACCCGCATCGATGCCGCCAAGGTTGACGCGGCACTGAACGCCGCCAAAGTGCTGATCGTCGCCGACCACCAGAAGACCGCTACCAGCGAGCGTGCCGACCTGGTGCTGCCGGCCGCCACCTTCGCCGAAGGCGACGGTACCCTGGTCAGCCAGGAAGGCCGCGCCCAGCGCTTCTTCCAGGTGTTCGATCCGAAGTACATGGACGCCAGCATCCTGGTTCACGAAGGCTGGCGCTGGCTGCATGCCCTGCGCTCGACCCTGCTGAACCAGCCGATCGACTGGACCCTGCTCGACCACGTCACCGCCGCCGTCGCCGCGAGCGCACCGCAACTGGCGCGCATTGTCGACGCCGCGCCGTCCGCCGCGTTCCGCATCAAGGGCTTGAAACTGGCCCGTGAGCCGCTGCGTTACTCCGGTCGTACCGCCATGCGTGCCAATATCAGCGTGCACGAGCCGCGTACCCCGCAGGACGAGGACACCGCGTTCGCCTTCTCCATGGAAGGTTACTCGGGTTCGGTCGAGCCCCGTCAGCAGGTGCCGTTTGCCTGGTCGCCGGGCTGGAACTCGCCGCAGGCCTGGAACAAGTTCCAGGACGAAGTCGGTGGTCACATCCGCGCTGGCGACCCGGGCACCCGCCTGATCGAACCCCAGGGCGATGCGCTGAACTGGTTCGCCGCCGTACCGCGTCCGTTC
The DNA here is from genome assembly GCF_046605395.1 of Pseudomonas sp. MPB23. Classification (NCBI taxonomy): domain Bacteria; kingdom Pseudomonadati; phylum Pseudomonadota; class Gammaproteobacteria; order Pseudomonadales; family Pseudomonadaceae; genus Pseudomonas; species Pseudomonas sp. MPB23. The sequence continues at coordinate 4,858,122 of NZ_CP176771.1, forward strand.
AACCCGGCCCAGGGCACCTGGCAGGTTGTGCCGTTCTTCCACCTGTTCGGCAGCGAAGAGACCTCTTCCAAGGCCGCGCCGGTACAAGAACGCATTCCAGAAGCCTACGTGTCCGTGGCCAAGTCCGAAGCCGATCGCCTGGGTGTCAACGACGGAGCCCTGCTCAGCCTGAACGTGGCTGGCCAGACCCTGCGTCTGCCGCTGCGTATCAACGAAGAACTGGGCGCCGGCCTGGTCGCACTGCCCAAGGGCATCGCCGGTATCCCGCCGGCCATCTTTGGCAAAACCGTTGATGGTCTGCAGGAGGCAGCGCAATGACTTGGTTCACCCCTGAAGTGATCGACGTGATCATCTCGGTCGTCAAGGCCATCGTGATCCTGTTGGCCGTGGTCGTGGCGGGCGCGCTGCTCAGCTTCGTCGAACGTCGCCTGTTGGGCTGGTGGCAGGACCGTTACGGTCCGAACCGCGTCGGCCCGTTCGGTATGTTCCAGATCGCTGCCGACATGCTGAAAATGTTCTTCAAGGAAGACTGGACCCCGCCGTTTGCCGACAAGGTGATCTTCACCCTGGCACCGGTCGTGGCCATGAGCGCCTTGCTGATCGCCTTCGCAATCATCCCGGTCACTCCGACCTGGGGCGTGGCGGACCTGAACATCGGCTTGCTGTTCTTCTTCGCCATGGCCGGCCTGTCGGTCTACGCGGTGCTGTTCGCCGGTTGGTCGAGCAACAACAAGTTCGCCCTCCTGGGCAGCTTGCGGGCTTCGGCCCAGACCGTGTCCTACGAAGTGTTCATGGGCCTGGCGCTGATGGGCATCGTGGTGCAGGTCGGCTCGTTCAACATGCGCGACATCGTCGAGTACCAGGCGCAGAACCTGTGGTTCATCATTCCGCAGTTCTTCGGCTTCTGTACCTTCTTCATCGCTGGCGTGGCCGTGACTCACCGTCACCCATTCGACCAGCCGGAAGCGGAACAGGAACTGGCCGACGGTTACCACATTGAATATGCCGGCATGAAATGGGGCATGTTCTTCGTCGGTGAGTACATCGGCATCATCTTGATCTCGGCCCTGCTGGTCACGCTGTTCTTCGGCGGCTGGCACGGTCCGTTCGGCATCCTGCCGCAGCTGGCGTTCTTCTGGTTCTTCCTGAAGACCGCGTTCTTCATCATGTTGTTTATCCTGCTGCGCGCTTCCATTCCGCGTCCACGGTATGACCAGGTGATGGATTTCAGCTGGCGCTTCTGCCTGCCGCTGACCCTGATCAATTTGCTGGTGACTGCTGCCGTTGTGTTGTTGAACACGCCAGCGGGCGCGGTTCAGTGAGGATTTGACCCATGTTCAAATATATTGGCGACATCGTTAAGGGTACCGGTACCCAGTTGCGAAGCCTGGTGATGGTGTTCGGTCACGGCTTCCGCAAACGCGACACCCTGCAATACCCGGAAGAAGCGGTGTACCTGCCGCCGCGCTATCGCGGTCGCATCGTGCTGACCCGCGACCCCGATGGCGAAGAGCGTTGTGTAGCCTGCAACCTGTGCGCCGTGGCGTGCCCGGTAGGCTGCATCTCCCTGCAGAAAGCTGAAACCGAAGACGGTCGCTGGTACCCGGACTTCTTCCGCATCAACTTCTCGCGCTGCATTTTCTGCGGCCTCTGCGAGGAAGCTTGCCCGACCACCGCGATCCAGCTGACGCCGGATTTCGAGATGGCCGAGTTCAAACGTCAGGACCTGGTGTACGAGAAAGAAGATCTGCTGATCTCTGGTCCCGGTAAAAACCCTGATTACAACTTCTATCGTGTTGCAGGTATGGCCGTTGCCGGTAAGCCGAAAGGCGCCGCACAAAACGAAGCCGAGCCGATCAACGTGAAGAGCTTGCTGCCTTAAGGAAGAAAGATGGAATTCGCTTTCTATTTCGCATCGGGTATCGCCGTAGTGTCCACGCTTCGTGTGGTCACCAACACCAACCCCGTGCACGCCCTGCTCTACCTGATCATTTCGCTGATCTCCGTGGCCATGACCTTTTTCAGCCTCGGCGCACCGTTCGCCGGTGTACTGGAAGTAATTGCCTACGCTGGCGCCATCATGGTGCTGTTCGTGTTTGTGGTGATGATGCTCAACCTCGGGCCGGCTTCGGTCGCCCAGGAACGCGTCTGGCTCAAGCCCGGCATCTGGCTCGGCCCGGTGATCCTGGCAGCGCTGCTGCTGGCTGAACTGCTGTATGTGCTGTTCGCTCATCAGAGCGGCCAGGCCATCGGCCACACCACCGTCGACGCGAAGGCCGTGGGCATCAGCCTGTTCGGCCCGTACCTGTTGGTGGTCGAACTGGCTTCGATGCTGCTGCTCGCTGCGGCCATCACCGCCTTCCACTTGGGCCGTAACGAAGCCAAGGAGCAATGACGATGCCTGCTATCCCCTTGGAGCATGGTCTGGCGGTTGCCGGCATCCTGTTCTGCCTTGGCCTGGTCGGCCTGATGGTTCGCCGTAACATTTTGTTCGTGTTGATGAGCCTGGAAGTCATGATGAACGCTGCGGCACTGGCGTTCATCGTAGCGGGTGCACGTTGGGGCCAGCCGGATGGACAAGTGATGTTCATCCTGGTGATCAGCCTGGCAGCCGCCGAGGCCAGTATCGGCCTGGCGATCCTGCTGCAGCTGTACCGTCGCTTCCACACGCTTGATATCGACGCTGCCAGTGAGATGCGCGGATGAACATGATCTTTCTGACTTTCGTATTTCCCCTGATCGGTTTCCTGCTGCTGTCGTTCTCTCGCGGGCGCTGGTCGGAAAACCTCTCGGCCCTGATCGGTGTGGGTTCCATTGGCCTGTCGGCGATCATCGCTGCCTACGTCATCTGGCAATTCAACGTCGCGCCACCGGAAGGCGGCCACTACACCCTGGTGTTGTGGCAGTGGATGTCGGTGGAGGGCTTCAAGCCCAACTTCGCCCTCTATATCGACGGCCTGTCGATCACCATGCTTGGCGTGGTGGTAGGCGTGGGCTTCCTGATCCACCTGTTCGCGTCCTGGTACATGCGCGGTGAAGCCGGTTACTCACGCTTCTTCGCGTACACCAACCTGTTTATCGCCAGCATGCTGTTCCTGGTGCTGGGCGATAACCTGTTGTTCCTGTACTTCGGCTGGGAAGGCGTGGGCCTGTGCTCGTACCTGTTGATCGGTTTCTACTACAGCAACCGCAACAACGGTAACGCCGCACTCAAGGCCTTTATCGTCACCCGGATCGGCGACGTGTTCATGGCCATCGGCCTGTTCATCCTGTTCCAACAGGTGGGCACGCTGAACATCCAGGAACTGCTGGTGCTGGCACCGCAGAAATTCCAGGTCGGCGACTTCTGGATTACCCTGGCGACCCTGATGCTGCTGGGTGGCGCCGTGGGTAAATCCGCGCAACTGCCGCTGCAAACCTGGCTGGCGGATGCGATGGCCGGCCCGACGCCTGTTTCGGCACTGATCCACGCTGCAACGATGGTGACCGCTGGTGTCTACCTGATCGCCCGTACCCACGGCCTGTTCACCCTGGCGCCGGACATCCTGCACCTGGTGGGCGTGGTCGGCGGCGTGACCCTGGTACTGGCCGGCTTCGCCGCGCTGGTGCAGACCGACATCAAGCGTATCCTCGCCTACTCGACCATGAGCCAGATCGGCTACATGTTCCTGGCCCTGGGCGTCGGCGCCTGGGACGCGGCGATCTTCCACCTGATGACCCACGCCTTCTTCAAGGCCCTGTTGTTCCTCGCTTCCGGTGCGGTAATCGTTGCCTGCCACCACGAGCAGAACATCTTCAAGATGGGCGGTCTGTGGAAGAAACTGCCACTGGCCTACGCCAGCTTCATCGTCGGTGGTGCCGCACTCGCTGCCCTGCCACTGGTGACCGCCGGTTTCTACTCGAAAGACGAAATCCTCTGGGAAGCCTTTGCCAGCGGTAACCACGCTCTGCTGTATGCAGGTCTGGTCGGTGCATTCATGACCTCGCTGTACACCTTCCGCCTGATCTTCATCACCTTCCACGGTGAAGCCAAGACCGAAGCGCACGCAGGCCATGGCATCTCCCACTGGCTGCCACTGTCGGTGCTGATCATCCTGTCGACCTTCATCGGCGCCTTGATCACCCCGCCACTGGCCGGCGTACTGCCTGAAAGCGTCGGCCATGCCGGCGGCGACGCCCAGCACAGCCTGGAAATCGCCTCGGGCGCCATTGCCATCGCCGGTATCCTGCTGGCAGCCCTGCTGTTCCTCGGCAAGCGTCGCTTCGTCACTGCCGTCGCCAACAGTGGCATCGGTCGCTTCCTTTCGGCCTGGTGGTTCGCTGCCTGGGGCTTCGACTGGATCTACGACAAACTGTTCGTCAAGCCTTACCTTGCGATCAGCCACGTACTGCGCAAAGACCCGCTCGACCAGACCATCGGTTTGATCCCGCGTGCCGCCAAGGCTAGCCACATTGCCCTGAGCCGCAGCGAGACTGGCCAATTACGTTGGTATGCAGCTTCCATGGCGGCCGGTGCCGTCCTGGTGATCGGCGCCATCGTTGTGGTAGCGGTCTGACCATGTCTAAGTACATTGCGAACTTTGCGAACTTGCGAAAGGAAACGAGCCCGTCATGATTCTGCCCTGGCTAATCCTGATCCCCTTTATCGGCGGCCTGCTCTGCTGGATGGGTGAACGCTTCGGCGCCACCCTCCCCCGCTGGATTGCGTTGCTGACCATGTCCCTGGAACTCGCGCTCGGCCTCTGGCTGTGGGCCCATGGCGACTATTCATTTGCTCCGGCCCCCGGTGTCGATCCCACCTTCGCGCTTGAATTCAAGCACGTGTGGATCCAGCGCTTCGGCATCAACGTACACCTGGCCCTCGACGGCCTGTCGTTGCTGATGATCCTGCTGACCGGCCTGCTGGGTGTCCTCTCGGTACTCTGCTCCTGGAAAGAGATTCAGCGTCACGTGGGCTTCTTCCACCTGAACCTGATGTGGATCCTGGGCGGTGTGGTCGGCGTGTTCCTCGCCCTCGACCTGTTCATGTTCTTCTTCTTCTGGGAAATGATGCTGGTGCCGATGTACTTCCTCATCGCGCTCTGGGGTCACAGTTCTTCGGACGGCAAGAAAACCCGGATCTACGCGGCGACCAAGTTCTTCATCTTCACCCAGGCTTCCGGCCTGATCATGTTGGTGGCGATCCTGGGTCTGGTACTGGTCAACTTCAACAGCACGGGCGTGATTACCTTCAACTACGCCGACCTGTTGAAAACCAAGATGTCCCTGACCACCGAGTACATCCTGATGCTGGGCTTCTTCATCGCTTTCGCGGTGAAGCTGCCGGTGGTGCCGTTCCACTCCTGGCTGCCGGATGCTCACGCCCAGGCGCCGACCGCCGGTTCCGTGGACCTGGCCGGTATCCTGCTGAAGACCGCGGCCTACGGCCTGCTGCGTTTCGCCCTGCCGCTGTTCCCGAATGCCTCGGCCGAGTTCGCGCCGATCGCCATGACCCTGGGTCTGATCGGGATCTTCTACGGTGCGTTCCTGGCCTTCGCCCAAACCGACATCAAGCGTCTGGTTGCCTTCTCGTCCGTTTCCCACATGGGTTTCGTACTGATCGGCATCTACTCCGGCAGCCAGGTGGCATTGCAAGGCGCCGTGATCCAGATGTTGGCCCACGGTGTCTCGGCCGCCGCGCTGTTTATCCTCAGTGGTCAGCTGTACGAGCGCCTGCACACCCGTGACATGCGTGAAATGGGTGGCGTGTGGTCGCGCATCGCCTACCTGCCGGCGATCAGTCTGTTCTTTGCTGCCGCGTCCCTGGGCTTGCCGGGTACCGGTAACTTCATCGGCGAGTTCCTGATCCTGATGGGCACCTTCGTGCAGACACCGTGGATCAGCGCCATCGCCACGTCCGGCCTGGTATTCGGTTCGGTCTACTCGCTGATCATGATCCACCGTGCGTACTTCGGTCCGGCCAAGTCGGACACCGTCCTGCGTGGAATGGATGCTCGCGAACTGATCATGGTGCTCGGTATGGCGGTCCTGCTGATCTACATCGGCGTGTACCCACAACCGTTCCTGGACACTTCTGCCGCAACGATGCATGGCGTACAGCAGTGGTTCGGCATCGCCTTCTCTCAACTCGCTTCGGCCCGGTAAGAGCGCTATGGAATTCACGATCCAACACTTTATCGCGCTTGCGCCGCTGCTGATCACCAGCCTCACCATTGTGGTGGTGATGCTGGCGATCGCCTGCCGCCGCAATCATGCGCAAACCTTCCTGCTGTCCTGTGCGGGTTTGAACCTGGCCTTGTTGTCGATCATCCCGGCACTCAAGGTCGCCCCCCTGGCGGTGACCCCGCTGATGATGATCGATGACTTCGCGCTGCTGTATATCGCGTTGATCCTCGTCGCCACCCTGGCCTGCGTCACCCTCGCCCACGCCTACCTCGGCGAAGGCGGCACTGGCTACCCGGGCAACCGCGAAGAGCTGTACCTGCTGATCCTGCTGGCTGCGGCCGGCGGCATCGTGCTGGTCAGCGCGCAGCACCTGGCCGGCTTGTTCATCGGCCTGGAACTGCTGTCGATCCCGACCTACGGCCTGGTGGCCTATGCCTTCTTCAACAAGCGCTCCCTGGAAGCCGGCATCAAGTATATGGTGCTGTCGGCCGCCGGTTCCGCGTTCCTGTTGTTCGGTATGGCCCTGCTCTACGCCGAAGCCGGCAGCCTGAGCTTCACCGGTATCGGCCACGCTCTGGCGACCACCAGCATGCCTGCGCCGATCGCCCAACTGGGCCTGGCGATGATGCTGATCGGCCTGGCGTTCAAGCTGTCCCTGGTGCCATTCCACCTGTGGACCCCCGACGTGTACGAAGGCGCCCCGGCGCCGGTGGCCGCGTTCCTGGCCACGGCAACGAAAGTGGCGGTGTTTGCGGTGGTGGTGCGTCTGTTCCAGATCTCGCCGGCGGCCAACACCGGCGTGCTGAGCAACGTGCTGACCGTGATCGCCATTGCCTCGATCCTGTTCGGTAACCTGCTGGCCCTGACCCAGAACAACCTCAAGCGTCTGCTGGGTTACTCGTCCATCGCCCACTTCGGCTACCTGCTGATCGCCCTGGTGGCGAGCAAAGGCCTGGCTTTGGAAGCGATCGGCGTGTACCTGGTCACCTACGTGATCACCAGCCTCGGCGCGTTCGGGGTGATCACCCTGATGTCCTCGCCATACAAAGGTCGTGATGCCGACGCCCTGTACGAGTACCGCGGCCTGTTCTGGCGTCGTCCGTACCTGACCGCCGTGCTGACCCTGATGATGCTGTCCCTGGCCGGTATCCCTCTGACTGCGGGCTTCATCGGCAAGTTCTACATCATCGCGACCGGTGTCGAAGCGCACCAATGGTGGCTGGTTGCCTCGCTGATCCTGGGTAGCGCCATCGGCGTGTTCTACTACCTGCGCGTGATGGTCACCCTGTACCTGATCGAGCCCAACCTGCGCCGTGTGGACGCCGAACTGCACTGGGAACAGAAAGCCGGCGGCGTGATGCTGCTGGCCATCGCCGTGCTCGCCTTCTTCCTCGGCGTGTACCCACAACCGTTGCTCACCCTGGTGCAGCACGCGGTGCTGGGCGTTTGATCGCTTAGCGGGATGCGGTAAACAGAACGGCGCCTTCGGGCGCCGTTTTTGCGTTCTGGAGGACAAGCCCGCTCACCACGGTTTTTTCCGAACGGGTCGATAGCTTTGATGCACTGGCTCTACCCATGGCAATTAAGGTGCGTGGAGAAGTGCCTATGTCACTCAACCCTGCAGATTGTCATTTTGAATGAACCTTTTCGAACGCATCCCTATCCATCTATAACAAGACAGGGAGGCAACATGAGTACCGCAAAAATCTACACCATCCACTACCATTTGCACGGCCAGCCGAAGTCCTTTGTGGTGCGTGCCGAAGTGATGAATAACGCCGAGGCCTGGCATTGGGCGGCCGTTGATGCCGACATTGCCCACGTGAGTCGAATAGGCCGAGTGGGCCATGAACAAGTGAAGAAGACCACACGCCCCTGGGCCGAGAAGTACGGGATTACCGACGTCAAATGGACACCCCCCAGATAAACAGAAGCCCCGCTCGATGGCGGGGCTCGGTTTACTTTTTCAAGTCGCCCAACGGATCGTAGGGCGGCTTTTTTTTCGCCGGGTCTTTCTGCTCGTCCAGCGGCGCGATAGCGGCACCGATGGGATCGACCTGCGGGTCGGAAACGTCCGGCGAGTCAGGATCGAAATCCAACTCATCCGGATTGCTGGCCTGTTCGTTGGAACGAGGGCCATCTGGGCGCTTGTTCATCACGGTCTCCTGTTAAAGCGGGCGAGCGCTGTCGTGGAGGTTTTCGAGATCCTGCTCGACCCGCGCTGCGTCATCGTTCTCGTCACGCTCTTTGGGGTCATTGGGGCGCAATGCATCGTTGTCGCGCTCTTCTTCACCGGGCGTGCGATCGGGGTCGGGGGTGCCGGGTGGGGGCTGTTTGTATTCGGGCATGATGGTTCACCTCGCGGGAGTGGGTGGCCTGCACAGGGTTAGAGAAAGGCGCCGTTACCATCGTTCAACTTGATTGCCCAAAGCATGCGAAGATGCCGGTCCTTTATGGAGATATAACCCGGATGTTCGAGCTCAAACCCTGCGACCCCGTCACCTACCGTAAACAAACCCGCCGCAGCACGCTGATCGTGGCCGTGTTGTTCATTGCCTTGGCGATGCTGCTGTCGAGCCTGGCGGTGATGCTGTTCGGCGAAGCCGGCGGCGATAACTTTCGCTTCAACGTCGGCGGCGTCTTCGCCGGGGTGCTGATCACCCTCGCCCTGGTGCGTGGCCCGTTCTGGACCCAGCCATGGCTGGCACCGGCGGTGTATGGCTGGCAGCTCAAGCGCAACCTGATGCGCGTGACCAATGTGATGCACACCGTCACCGAACGGGTGCAGGCCAACGACCCGACGGCGATCAAAGTGCTGCGCTTCTATCACCTGGGGCTGACGCAGATGCATGCGCTGGATGCCAACTCCAGTGCCCAGGCGCAATTGGTCGGGGAAATCGAAGCCCATCAGGCGAAGATGCATGCGCTGGGGATCGACACCGAGCAAACCCGCCTCGACCCCGCCTGGCTGGAACAATTGAAGGCTGCTTAAGCCAACACGCCGATGCGCTGTTCGTCCGGCCAGAACAGCGCCGCCTGGCCGACGGGTTGACCGGCCTGATCCAGCAAGGTCCACACTACGCCGGCGTGGATCATGAAAGGCTGGTCATGCGCATCCACCCGCCAGCCGCTGTAGCCCTCAGCGATACCGTTGGCAGTGACCTGCTCCAGCAACACCTGGCGTGCAGCGCGGTCGAGTTCCGAGGCGCTGAAACGCGAAGGCATGCCGATGAAGGTCTCGCGCGGGTATTTGAAGCACTTCAGCGCGCATTCATTGACGTAGGTAAAACGCGGGTCCGCCGCGCCGTCGTGGGCCAGCAGGCTGTAGGGCGCGTGACGATGCAGCCAGGCCAGACGTTGTTGCGGGTCCAGGTGCGCGGGTGCCGGCAGCCCCTGGCCGGTCCAGTGTCGGTAGGCATCATCCAGCGTTTGTACGAAAGACTCTTGAAGACACACAGACAACCTCATCTCATCAGTGGGAAATTTTTGCTCGCCAGCAGAATATCGCGCTCACCGCAATCGCCGTACCCGCCAGGCCGAACACCAGCGGTGCCGAGGCAATCGGCAGCAACAGGCCGGCCAGCAATGGCCCCAGGCCGGCGCCGATGTCGCGCCATACGGCATTCGAGGCCAGCGCCGACACCCGCATCACCCCAGGGTTGCGTTCGGCCACCAGGGTGGTCACCAGCGGCAGTTGCAACGCGCGCAGCACCAGCACCGCCGCCGCGCCGACGATCACCCAGTAGCTGCCAAATGCGGTCAGCGCCAATGCACTCAGGAACGAAAACAACAACAGCATCGAGGTGGCACCAAACCGCTGGGCCGCATGACCGCCCAACGGGCTCAGGAGCATTTCCGAGACATAACGCAGCGCCATCAAAGCCCCGGCGATAAGCACCGCATCGCCGCCAAGCAGTTTCTGCGCCTGGATCGACAGGCCAAAAATAAACAGCCCATCCAGCGCCACACCTTCGATAAACGACCACATCGCCACGCTGTCGGGCCACTTGAAGCGGCGCCCCGGTGTGCTGTGCAGATCATGTCCGGCGCTGGGCAGCCCGCGTGCCATCCAGAGTCCCACCAGACAGCAGCCGGCGAGAATCAGAAAGATCGGACGCGGCCCCGCCCATAACGTCAGCCACCCACCCAGCGGCAATGTCAGCATCGGCCCCAGGGCGATCAACGCGCGTGAACGCCCTGCCCGGCGCGCGGCGCCTGTCGGTTCCGAGGTGGCCAACACCTGGGTCGACAGGTTCAACGCGGCAAAACACAGGCCCCACACCAGCCGCAGTCCCAGCAGTGCCGCGAAGCCCGACAACATCGAGTTGCCCAGGGCACATAACGTCGCGGCGCCGGCGGCGATCATGCAGGTCAGACGGTCGCCATTGCGCGCATAGAAATTCAACACATGGCGATAACCGAAAATCCGCACCAGACGGTTGGCCGCCAGCAGCACTCCCGCCTGGGCCAGCGTGATACCAAAGGCCTGGGATTCCATGGGCAGCAGCAGGTAGAGCAACACATCACTGGGCAGGCATAAAGCAAGGGTCAGCGCGGCGCGGCGGGAAGTGACATCAGCAGTGCGGAGGGCCAGGCTGGACATAAATCTGAAACATCCCGAAATATTCAGGTCGTCACGGTAGCCTTCGCGACCGCTGCTTTACAACGCCCAATCACGCCTTTTTCCCATAGGGCAATAAACGCAGGCCACTGGCCACAGCGCCGACCAGCGCAAACATGCAACCCAGCCAGAGCGCATAGTGCGGGCCACTGCCCGGCGATAGGTGGAAACACAGGGCCACCAATGACGCGCCCAGCGTCTGCCCCAACAACCGCGAAATCGCCACGATACCGCTGGCCCCACCGCTGCGGGCCAACGGCGCACTGGTCATCAAGGCCTTGAGGTTGGGCGACTGGAAGAAACCAAAACCGGCGCCACACAGCGCCATGCGCCAGCCGATATCGAACGCCGATGCGCCAGTGCCCAGGTTCGCCAAGGCGGCCATGCCCACGCCCAGCATCAACAGGCCGAGCCCGCACAACACACCGAGGGACACACGGTCCGCCAAGCGCCCCGCCACCAGCGCCATCACCGCCACGACGGCAGGCCATGGCGTCATCAGAAAACCGGTTTCCACCTGGCTATGGCCAAGCACCGCCTGCAACAGAAACGGCAGCGACACAAAGGCCAGGCCCTGGGCGCTGAAGGCGCAGATCGCAGTGAGGGAAGACAAGGCAAACACCGGCCGCTTGAACAGGTCCAGGGCCAGCATCGGCGCGGGGTGACCGGCCTGGCGGCGCAGCAACAAGGCGCCGCACACCAGCGCCAGCGCAATCAAGCCCAGGGTCAGCGCGCCCTGAACGCCATGCACTGCCGTGCCCAACCCCAACACCAGCAGGGCAAACAACCCGGCACACAACACGGCCGCCAGACGGTCGAAGGCATGCCCGGCCATCGGCAAGGCCGGCAATGAACGCAAGCCCAGCGCCAGGGCCAGCAACCCCAGCGGCACGTTGATCAGGTACAGCCAATGCCAGGTCGCCACCGACAGAATCGCCGACGCCGCCGTCGGCCCCAGGGTAAATGCCAAGCCCACCACCAGCGAGTTATAGCCCAGGCCACGCCCAAGCATTTTTGACGGGTAGATATGCCGCAGCAACGCAGTATTGACGCTCATGATCGCCGCCGCCCCCAGCCCCTGCACCACCCGCGCGACGGTCAGGGTGACCAGCGAACCGGCCAGCCCGCAGAACAACGACGACAGGATAAACAGCAGCAACCCGCCGAGGTACACCCGTCGATGCCCCAGCACATCACTGAGCGAGGCAAACGGCAGCACCGTGGCAATAATCGCCAGTTGGTAGGCGTTGACCACCCAGATCACCGAGGCGGAATCGGTACCGATCCCTTCCGCCAGCGTGGGCAACGCGGTGTTGACGATGGCCGTGTCCAGGGTTGCCATGCCGATTCCCAGGGAAATCGCGATGACGGCCGGCAGGCGTTTATTGAGGGGCAACCCATCGACAACAGAAGACATGAACGGTCCGTGCAGGTAACAGAGGCGTCTAGATTACGGGCAGCCGGGGATTTTTTCAGTGCGCGATTGCTTGTCTGTCAGAATTTTCATGCGCGAGCCCCAAGAAAACACCCATGCCAAAAGATACTTCACCCTACGGAACAGCTGAACCTTCCTTAACGAATTCATTGACACTCAACCTGCGCAATAACCACTTTAGTGCTCTGTAATATCATTAGGCGGAAACACAAAGCCATAACCTCTAACGAATTCATCTGCCACCTCTTTTATCGCACTGCTCCTTATGTCCTTTTCCCCAAATGAATTATCGGTGCATTTAGCACTCATGATAGCCTTGTTATCCTTGAACACGTCCAGAAAAGATTTAGCACCAGGTCTCTCCTGTGGAACACCAAAAACATAACTATATTCACCTCGCCTAAACCCTAGATAAACAGTATAGGTGGCGAGATCCACCCACCGACTTAACGTCCTATCACTGAAAAAAACAGAGTTCATCTCCACATTCGAACTCAAACCAAACCTATAACTAACCATCGCCCTATCAGCACTAGCACAAAAAGATACCGTCCTGCTCTTTGCTTCCTCCAACTGACAAGAAGCGATGATCAACTCATCAGGTGCACACAGACTGAATCCAGCACTGTACGAATCTAAACTCACGCCCAGAGAAGTCAAAAAAACCACCATCCTACCGTTGATTACGCTCAAGTCAGAACCCTCTCCGCAAGTTCATATGCAGCCTTTCTCTCTTCAAGCCCAACGCCCCCTCCATTCACTCTTCTTGTCACACCGCCAACATCCGAAAAACCATTTCCACACTCTGCATCATAGATCCTATAATTCAGCCAGAACCACAAAGCGCTTCGTATGGCATTAGGCTCTTCATTAATAAGATCCGGATCCTCCACTGTATTGGGTACGGCGCCCTGCCAATACTTAGAATACGCCTGCATGAATCCATTATATTTTTCATACCCCGTTATCTGTATTAAACCTCTGCCACGAAAATTATATCCATCATCAGGAAATGACTCCCGATTACCATTTAATCGCTGAAAATGCTTGCGACCAATATTTCGCTGATTAGCCCTGCGAACAATCCGCCCCTGCTTATCTTTCAAGTATCCGTCCTCTTCTGCTTCGATCGGATACGCGCGATAGTAAGCACTAAATGATCTCAGGACTTCCCGTGAATACTCCCAACTCTCAGAGACGCCTCTCATAGAGGAACCCACCTCCCCTTTAATCTGAGCGAAAAAGTGGCGCTGCCGCAGTCTAGTATCTAACTTAAACTCGCTTAAGCGACCGTTTATCTCACCAAGCACTACATCAATATCACTATCATCAGCAGTAGGAAATATCATTTTCAACTGCGCGAAGGTGATTTCTAGAGGACTGACGACTAAGAAACGAGCTCCCAACCCCACCGGATGCAAGTGATACACCCGCCCATGCACCGGCAACCCCACTTTCGGTGCCACTTCATTCCACCAACTGATCTGCTTGATCCGCTCCTTTTCCGCCAGCCAGTTCCGCAGTGGGGTCGAAGCACTATGGTCAAGCACTTCATCCAGCGCGTCCCACTTATGGGGGGTGTGGCGCCATTCGCTTTCGTAGTGGACGATCAGTTGCGCCAGCGATTGAGCGTACGCGGGTAGGCCAATGGCTGACTGCAACTCGGCAGCGGTCATGTTCCCATCTCGGTCACGGTCGATGATGTCGTACAGACGGCTCTTTAGCGGCCCTTTATCCGACTTGTCGGCCAAGTCCCCATGGCGTTCGAGTTCTGCCTCGCTGAACTGGCCAACCGCTCGAAAAAAGGACGCCAGGGATTGTCCAGGGGCTTCGTCGTTGAAAATGACGTCGTAGCCTTCCCACGACCACGGGTTGACCCTCGGAGTGATGCCCACTTCTTCGCGCAGCCAGCCATCGAGTAACGTGCCATTCGCGTCGTGGAGTAATCCATCAAGGCGGTACCAGTGGCAGGTTTTTCGGTCTGCCGTTGCCGCGATAGTGATTTTATTCTCGGCTGGGAGGCCATTGAGCAAGCTGTCAGGCACCAGTAGATCGGCATCACTGAGTGTGTTGGCTTCGTTCAGGCTGGGTGGGTAGGTGGCGCTGAAGTGCGCCTGATGCATTACGAGGGTAGTGCCCTTGGCAAGTTTCAGCCAAGTCTTGCCTGTGATGGGCAGTCGTTGTGCCCAGGCACGGCTCGTCTCTATGAATGATTCCACGCAGTCAGCGCTGAACGCTTCCAGATGCAACTTTGTTTCCGGGTGTTCCGCATCGCCGTTTTGGTAAGTCCCCATATGACCGATCAAGTCGCCCGCTTTGATCGCGATGGGCTGATCGAGAACCACAATGCGGTCCGCTATGGGTTCGCGCACACCGTCCAAGGAGTCGAAGTGAACATACTGATTGACGCGCTCCAGCTTACGGAATGCGCCTTCGCCGCTGGCGGTAACTTCCGTGCCATGGGGCAGCTCCATCAGGATGGTGCTGCTGATGTTGGCTTCGGCGCGCACGCGCAGTGAGGGATTCGCCTTGATCCGATACTCATCACCGGCGATGTGGGCCAGATAGTCAATGTGAAGGTAACCGAGCAGCGAGCCATCGGCGCTTTTCAAGCGATCAGGCCCATGGGTGTTTTCCAGTTTTCGGAATTCACCTTTGCCGCTGACCGTCACTGGCGTCCCCGGTGACAGCAATCCCAGCGCTTTGCCGTGCTGCGCCTGGTTGTAAACCTTCAGACCCTGTTCCCTGGGATGGCCTGGGAGTGTATCCCCCGCCGTTGCTTTAACATGGCCGCTTAGTCCCTCGGGCCAGAAGGCCGGACGGGGAATGGAAGGGTCATGCCTGTAAACCGCCCAATCCCGCAGGTGCATGTACAGGCTATAAAAAGTCAGGCTTGGCGGTTCGTCCGGGCTTCCTTCGATTTCGGGTGCGACAAGTCGATGGCGTACCAGCACGAAATTGCGTGAAAAGGGCTTTGGCACGCACAGCTGTTCAACGACGTAGGTCGTGGTCGGCGAGTGCTCGTCGATGCGGTAGGCCACCACTTCACCATCGGCCAGGCCATGCACGCTCGATTGGTCCAGAGTGGCGGCTGTGCCACCGTCGAAATGCACCCCGCCGTGCCAAAGGCCATTGCGTCCCAAGGGGTAATACCCCGCCACCGCATTGGCCATCTGGGTCAATTGCAGCAACGGGTTGGTCTTATCCTTGAAGGGATGGCACCAGTTCTTCAGTGGCGCGAGTGTGTCGTCACTTATTTGTGCAGGCGGTTGAGGCGGCGCACAAGGATTGTCTGAAACATACATCGGCTCACTTCGGTTTGGGCTGGAAAGGTCAACTCTCTGATTCTCCATGGCGCGCTTCACTCAAGGTCGGCAAAAGGGCAACCCAGAGAACCGCATAAGTTCCTGGGTCTGCGAAGTCCCAGAGAGTAAAGAGTTGCTATCCGCGCCGAATGTCAGAAGGTTCGCCTTTTAAAGACAGGCACTTCCCTAAGTGCCGGCACTGCCCAGGCCGTCAGTGGGCTTGGACTGCCAGTGCACTCAAGTCCAAACGCCCATCCCTGACCGGCGGGCACCAGTAATAGCCACCGGTCAACGGCGTGCTGATGCGATACAGGCCATCGACAATCCCGTCTTCCAGGCCGCTCATGCGGCGCAGTTGCGCTTCGAACGCATCGAAGGAATGCCCGAACGCAAGGAACATCAAACCTGCCTGGCCGTTCTCGGCCCAGGGCATGGAGCGGCGTACCACGAAGGCTTCCGGGGTGAAGCTTTCCTGGGCGGTGCGCTTGGTGTGGGCGGATTCGGGGGCGTCTTCGAGTTCTTCGTTGTCGCCATGGCGGCGGCCAATGATGTGGTCGCGCTCCTGGGCGGGCAAGGCGGCGAAGCCGTCGAGGTCGTGCTGCCATTGCTGGATCGCGGCGAAGCTGGCGCCGCTGTCGGTGAGGGCGGCCTCAACGGCGGCGTCATCGTGGGGGTTTTCGGTGCCGTCTTCGTAGTCGGTGAGGTCGAAGCCGGTCTTGTAGCGAAAGCCTTCGATCGACTGCACCAGGCGGAACGCCGGGGCCAGGGCCTTTTCGAACGCACGGCTGCGCAGCAACAGCTCGCCGCGATCCACACCCTGCAGCCACACCCACAGCGCCTGCTGGGTGGACGGATTATGTGCACCCGGCCCGCTCACGTCCGGGAAGGCACGCAAGCCGTCAATGCCCGCGCCCAGCGCATTCACCAGCGGCTCGCCAAACCCGACCACTGCCGCCGCGTCGGCCAACTGCACCAGCGCGTCCAGCGCAGCGGGCACGGCTGCCAGGGTATCCACGGTAAAAAACAGATGGCGTGCCTGCAAAGGCACCGGTGCGGCAAGAATGCCCGGCTGGTACTGGCTCATGTGAACTCCTTCAAGAAAGCCACAGAGTTTACCCGGCACATGCCACCGTGCGAACTGCAAAGCGCACAAGTCTTGCCATGAAGCCGGTTGTTGGGTGACTCTCTAGTCATGTTTTGAAACCATTTCAGGGGTAGCGACATGACCACCAGCAACCTGCTTGCCCAACTGTTTCCCGCCAGCGCCGCCGATATTCCCGAGCAATACCGCCTGGCGGCGCCCATCGAACAGCGTGATTACTTGGTGGATGGCCAGTTGCAGGTGTGGAACGGCCCGTTGGCCCAGGTCATCAGCCCGGTGCAATTCGGGGACGAACGCGTGCATATCGGCAGCACCCCGCTGCTCGACGCCGACACCGCCCTCACCGCCCTGGACGCCGCCGTGCGCGCCTATGACCGTGGCCAGGGTGCCTGGCCGACGATGCGCGTGGTCGAGCGTATCCAGCATGTGGAAGCGTTCCTGCGGCGTATGCGCGAACAGCGCGAGGCGGTGGTCAAGCTGCTGATGTGGGAGATCGGCAAGAACCTCAAGGACTCGCAGAAAGAATTCGACCGCACCTGCGACTACATCACCGACACCATCAACGCCCTCAAGGAACTCGACCGCCGCTCCAGCCGCTTCGAGCTGGAACAGGACACCCTCGGCCAGATCCGCCGCGTACCGATGGGCGTAGCGCTGTGCATGGGCCCCTACAACTATCCGCTGAACGAGACGTTCACCACGCTGATCCCGGCGCTGATCATGGGCAACACCGTGGTGTTCAAGCCGGCCAAGCTCGGCGTGCTGCTGATCCGCCCGTTGCTGGAAGCATTCCGCGACAGCTTCCCGGCCGGGGTGATCAACGTCATCTACGGCAGTGGCCGCGAAACCGTCAGCGCGCTGATGGCCAGCGGCAAGATCGACATCTTTGCCTTTATCGGCACCAACAAGGCCGCCAGCGACCTGAAAAAACTGCACCCCAAGCCGCACCGCTTGCGCGCCGCACTGGGCCTGGATGCGAAAAACCCCGGCATCGTGCTGCCCGAGGTGGACCTGGACAACGCCGTCAGCGAAGCGATCACCGGTTCCCTGTCGTTCAACGGGCAGCGCTGCACCGCGTTGAAAATCCTGTTTGTGCACGAGGATGTGGTCGCCAGTTTTATCGAGAAATTCAACCGCAAGCTGGCCACGCTCAAACCCGGCATGCCCTGGGAAGACGGCGTGTCGCTGACGCCATTGCCCGAGGTGGGCAAGGTGGATTACCTCAACGCGCTGGTAGCCGATGCGACGCAACACGGCGCCAAGGTAGTGAATGACAACGGCGGCATCAGTCGCGGCTCGTTCTTCTACCCGGCGGTGCTGTACCCCGTGACCCCGCAGATGCGCGTGTACCACGAGGAACAGTTCGGCCCGGTGGTGCCGATCGTGCCTTATCGCGACCTGGAGACGGTGATCGACTACGTGCTGGACTCGGATTTCGGCCAGCAACTGAGTCTGTTCGGCACCAACCCGGCGGACATCGGGCGCCTGGTCGACACCTTCGCCAATCAGGTCGGCCGCATCAACATCAACGCCCAATGCCAACGCGGGCCGGATACCTTCCCTTTCAACGGGCGCAAGAACTCGGCCGAGGGCACGCTGTCGGTACATGACGCACTGCGCGTGTTTTCGATCCGCACCCTGGTAGCCACCAAGTTCCAGGAAAGCAACAAGGCGCTGCTGGGTGAGATCCTGCACAACCGTGATTCGAGCTTCCTGACCACCGACTACATTTTCTAGAGGACGACGCGCTGTTGATTAACCTGCCTTTGCCTGCGTTTGCCCGGCGCCTGCTGCGCCCATTGCTCGACCCGTACCGCCGCTATCGCCATGCCAAGTTGATCCACGCCGTGCGCGTGTCCATCGGCTTGCTGGCCACGATCCTGCTCACCACCGGCATCAACCTGCCCCATGGTGAGTGGGCATCGGTGACCATGCTGATCGTGATCGGCGGTTTACAACACCACGGCAATATCGGCAAGAAAGCCGTGGAACGCGCCTATGGCACCTTGATTGGCGCCAGCGTCGGTCTGTTGATCGTGCTGCAGCAGGCCTACTTCGGCCAGCCGCTGCTGACTTATCTGTTGATGTCGGGGGTGTGCGGGTTCTTTTCCTATCACGCCATTGGCAAGGGCGGTTACATCGCGCTGCTGTCGGCGATCACGGTGTTCATCGTCGCCGGCCACGGGGACAATCCGATTTCCGATGGCCTGTGGCGCACCGTCGACATCCTGATCGGCATCGCCCTGGCCCTGGCGTTCTCCTTCGCCCTGCCGCTGTATGCCGTGTACTCGTGGCGCTACAACCTGGCCAGTGCCTTGCGTGATTGCGCACAGATCTACAGCCGGATCATCAATGGCCAGTCAGTCACCGACGATGAGCACCTGAAACTGCTCAACCGCCTGAATGCGGCGATGCTGCAACTGCGTTCGCTGATGCCCTCGGTGTCCAAGGAAGTGCGCATTTCGATGACCGAACTGGACGCGATCCAACGGCACCTGCGCCTGTGCATCAGCACCCTGGAGATTCTCGGCAATACCCGCCCGGACCCACACGACGAACAGGCGATGGCGCGGATGCAACTGATGTTGAAGGCCGAGCACCGGCAGATTCGGGTGCAGTTGGTGGGGATGGCGCGGGCGTTGAAATCGGGGGTGACGCCGCGGTTGGAGAGAGCGAGCCACCTCACGGGCGGCGAGCCTGGGCTGGATGCGCCGGTGTACAGCGCACTGGATGGGTATCGGTTGTTGACGGTTCAGTTGGCGGCGAATGTGGATGCGATGCGCCAGCGTTTGGCGCAGACCTCCACGCACTGGAAGATTTGACGCCCGGCTAAACAAGCGCGGGAAAATGCGGGATAGCATCAATTGACCTATCCCGCACGTCATCACGCCCATACCTGTTGCCTAACGTCAGTAACGACTATCGGACTACGTTGGTTGCAAACACCATGCCCAGGCCCGCCAGTTGACCCCCAGGCACGAAATCTGTGCAGGCTGCCGGGTATCCCAAGTGGCATCGACCAGCCAGAAACAATAAACACCGTTGTCTATGCACACCCAGTAGTACGCGTCATAGGGGACCGGGAATTGGGAAGCAGGACCATATACCCTCTGCATGTACTCAATGCCATTGGTCCAATCCAACCCTATGGCGCCCGGTAGTGACCTGCGCCAGTTATAGGCTTCAGTACTGGTTAACGAGTTGGCGTTCTCACGTACACGCCATACATTAGAAACGCTGACACTGTATGAAACCGTGTGTCCGACCCCGTCTCGAACATCAATGACAGTGCTGCCGTTACTGTACCCCACCACCTTTCCACCCGAGGTCACCTGCGCAATGGCCGCGTTCCGCGAGGTATAGGTATAGGGAGGACTACCACCAGTCGCCAAGCGGGTTAGCGCATTGCCCGGATAATCCTGTCCATTTCTGGGCCAGTTGAATGCGATGATTGCGTACCCATTCAAGTACATCACCGAAGCATCAATCTGCAGTGCCTGCGCCACGGTGTAGGTCGTGACAGGAAAGCTCACCGCGCGAGCACGATCAGATCCACCATCAAAGGTGACACTGCACTCCACGGTAAATTGGCTATTGTTCGGCAAGGCTTGCAGCCAACTACGCAGCACGGCTTTGTTCGCCAATCCATTCAGAGCCTCCGACGCCGTAATCGCAACACCATTGAGCACCGCCAACTCTGAGCCTGACGTCCGTTTACAGGTCAGCCATACCCGCTGCCCGCTTGTACTCAAGCGCCACTTGGCGACCGCTGCCTGGGCATTTCCGTTGAAGGTGTTGAGATCCAACAAGCCTGCGTTGGCAATACCGTTAATCAATGGTCGCGGCAGGCTGGCGGCGGCAATGGTGTTGATCCTTACCGTCTGATCCTCAGAGGGAACAGTGTTGCCATTACGCAGAAGGGTGTAGCGCAGCACTATGGTGCTGTTGACACTCCGGGCCAGGATCGCGTTGTCGAACGTGAACACCACGGTGCCACCCTCCAGACCGTCCAGCGTGGCGCTGTGAATGCTGGCGTCTTGATAGATCCATTCCAACGAGATCTTGTCCGTGTTGAGCATGCCGTCGTAGCGCACACTGACCCTTACATTGTTTTCAATCGACAATGGCTCCACGGTCACGCTCGGTCCGGTCCCCGAAGCCCCCGCGATAAACGGGTGCGGCAAGACACCCGGTAATGCCTGCACCTGATACTCACGCACCCGGAACAACAGCGCAGTGGATCTGTCGGTGCCACGATCAAAGCTGACCCAGAAACGGATGGTCAGTTGTGAGCCATCACGTAAGTGACGAAGTTCATCCACCGGCGTCGGCGGCATGATGCCATCCACTTCCCCGTCGGCGGTGACCAGATTGTTGGTGTAAGTAGCCTCAAAATAGAGGCTGCCATCGGCATACGTTCCCTCATACTCCATCCACATCCGCTGCAACCGATGGATGAAGGGCCAGCGGTTGATGGTTGTGCGTTCGTAACCGACCAAGCGAGACAAATCCAGCACCGGACTGTCGCCAATGCCCTCGATGGTGGGGATCGGCAAAGTGGTCAGGGCGAGCAGTTGCAATGTGAGGACTTCGGAAGGCGTTTCCCGGGCGCCGCGAATCAGGAAATATTGCACCGTAATGTGACGGCCATCCGGGTGAATATTGGCCCCGACCACGGTGGCAGGCACATTGAACTCCAGGGTCTGGTGGCTATTGCCATCCTTGGTTTCACAATGGCTGCCGACACCGGGAATACCGCTCCAACAGGCCCGAACCCGATCCGTGGGACGCATCTGGTGGAAGCTCACCCAAATGGTGGCTCCCGCCGTGGCCGCCTCCGGCGTCAACTGATCGGGGTGGCGGGAAGCCTCCAACACCTCGGGCCTGATCAAATCGCCCAGGGCCGGCCCCACACTGACCACCAGCACTTCGGAGCGTAGCGCTGGCCCGCCGTTCCCCGGGATCAGGGTGTAGCTCAGCCGCAGCTCACCATTGTTGTTCAGGTCGACGTAAACCTTGTCCACCGGAAACTCGACCGGCCTACCAGCGGTCCCCCCGTTGAGGATTATTTCGTCGCCGGTGCTTCCACCAACACCTGAACCGACCCAGCGCCAGATAAAGGTGTCGTCTGGCGCCGTGCGGAGATAGGGCAGTGTGACAATGGCAATGCCGATGACATCCGCCGGGTCAAGGTTGTCATGCTCGTCAACCCCTTGCAGCAGCGGTGCGGGCATTTCGGCCACGCGCTCTCCGAACTTCACGACCAGGTGTTCCGACTCCCTGATCGCCAGCGCACCAATGCCCCCAAGTACACCGATCACACCGTCGTCCACGCGGTAGAAAAGCCTCGCATCGCCCAGGCCGACAAACCGCTGGAACTCGGTGCGGGGCACAATCCGGAAACGCGTCGGTGGCGGTGGAGCACCAGCAAGCAATGTCTGCTCATAAAATTCCACACCACCGCCAGGCCGCAGGGCTTCCAAGCGCAGGGTCACGTTGTAGTTGCGGTCATAGGGGGTATATTCAGGAAACTCCACCGTGATGTAGTCCAGGGTCGGGTCGATCAACCCCGCATCATCTTCCACGACATTGACGGCTGGCATCGTCGAGACAACGCCGAACACCGTCACTGTCAGGCGACGGGAACTCCCCAGTACAGTTCCCAGAGGGAACTGTAACTCGTAGCTGATCTGCAGCGTGCCATTGATCAGTTGCTTGATCAGGTCATTGTCCACATCAGTAAACGCAGAACGGTTGATCCGGGCCGGGAACGGAGGTAACTGCACGACCAACGGAGAACCGTCGTGACGCGTACCGTTCAACGTCACGACGATCTGGGTACCGGTAGGTGTCAAGGAACCATCGGGCAGGCGGTTGGGCACATAAACCTCAACCTCAAAGTGACCGTCCCCTTGGGTATCGAAATCGACATCGGTGATGTCGTAGCCATCCACCAGAAAGTAGGGACGTTCGAGCAGGGAGGGGTCCAGATCGCTTTCCAGATGAACAGCCTGGGACCATTGCTGCAGCTCGCCGGAATAATTCAGCACTTCATCCTGGACCCGAATCCGGATGGTCAACAGGCCGCTGCCATGGGGCCGAAAGATGATCTCCGGCTCTACCAGGATTTCAATGGGCCTCGCCCCGGAAACATGATCGTCATCCAGCCGCATCAGCACCAAGTGACCGTTCCAATACAACTCGATGGTGTCGCGCACGCGTATTTCGGGATAACGAAAGATCGTCAGCACCACACCATGAAGGGCTCGTTCCGGGTCCAGCACGGCGCCCGGCGCGCTGAGGTCAGGGGGCAAACTCACCTTCAACTCGGAATGGTAAGGCAGCCCAGGATCCTGATCGACACCACCTGGCCGAGTGTCCTTGACAAACCACGTCTGCTTGGGAGAAGTGCTCTCATTATTGCTACCCACCCGCAACACACGCCCGAAGCAGGGGTAGACAAACCCCAGCGGCACTAGCTCGCGGCTGATAGCCAGTTGGTAACGTAACTGGTTATCTTCGCCCGGCCTGATTTCGTCCCAGGCCAAAGGAAACCGCTCGTTCCCCATGAAGAACTCAAACACATCACCGGCCTTCAGGTTGAACCAGCGTTCAAAGTTTATGAACAATTTGTTTTCAATATGACGGATTCCCAACCCGCTATCGGCATACACCACGGGTTGGACCGCGTTATTGACGTAGGGGGAGTCGAGGTCTTCAACGAAGATACCTCCACCTTCGCAGCGGGTGCAAAAGTCCCTATCAGGCAGTGCAGGTCCAGAGGGAGTAATAGACTCAGAAACAATCGGATTGTCAGGCATGGCGAGACTCCTTGTTAAGACGCTATGAGCGCGCAGGACATGGAAAATCAAACACCCAGCCAATAGGAGCGTCTAGCTGTCAACGTTGACAGTGGCGACGAATGGCACAGCATCGCGCTGTGCTTCAAGCGAAAGCGCCCTCAATACCACGGCCGCACTTTCACACTTTCTCTTACATATTTTTCACGCTTTATTCACATCCAGAGACGTAGGGTAAAGCCTCATCCGTTACAAACGTTGCACATCAAGCCCGCCGCCCCAGCGGGCTTTTTTTTCGCCCAAATAAACCAGCAACAAACCGCCCGCGCGAAACGCAACAACGCCGGGGTTCACTCGAACGCCGGCGTTACTGTTGCGGCTCTTCGGCCTGCGGGGGATCAGCGTGAAGCTTTGTTGGCGGGTGCCGCCGCTTGCTCGCGAATGGCCCGCTGGGTATCCAGCACCTTGGCCAGTGCATTTTCGGCTTGCGGGCTTTGCTGCGGCACGCGAATCGCCGCAGAGACCAGGGTGATCAGCTTGGCCATGACTTCGGCATCCGTGGCCGGGCGGCCGAGGCTCATGGAGTTCATCAGCAAGCGCAGTTCAGTCCCCGCCATCACCCCGGAAATCGCCTTGAGCGCAAATTGCAGGCGTACGCCCAGCTCATTGCGCGGCAAATCCGGCAAGGCCAGGGCAAAGGCTTCAAAGAAGCGCTGGAACACCGGCTGGTAATGCACCTTGAGGTATTCCTGGATGAACGGCGAGGTATCGCTATAGACCCGGCCCAGGAACCGAATGAACGAGCGCCCTTCCCCACTGGCCGGATCGCTGCGCTCCAGGCCCATGGCCGGGGCGAACAGCACGCCGAGCAGGGTGTCGCAGTCCAGCGGGCCGTCGGATTCGGCTTCGCAGCGCGCCAGCAGTTCCAGGCGTTGCTCGTTGAGCGGTTCCAGACGCTGCATCAGCAGGGTTTTCATCAGGGAATCCTTGTCCCCGAAGTGGTAATTCACGGCGGCCAGGTTCACCTGGGCACGCTCGGTAATCTGCCGTAGCAGAACGGCGTCATAGCCGTATTTGATGAAGAGAGCCTCTGTCGCATCCAGCAATCGAGTCTTGGTAATGTTTGGAGCGCTGAGTTTCTTCGCGACCATAAAAGTTCCACGTGGGAAATATTGTTTTAAAAAATAATTTGATTTTTTATACCGGGCCCGCCGGCCTAAAGCAAGTGATGACACTCCGCCATACGGTCAAAAGCCTTTGCTGATGGGCTTTTCAAGGCAGGTCAAGGGTTCGTTGATGGGCCTGAATACCCGCTGATGAAATCGTTTCAAAGAGTAAAAACGCTCTACTTCGATGGCTGGCGAAGCCAGCGGAACCCGGTTAGTATTCAAAGAATATTTTAAAAACAAGAAATAAAACCAGTCCGTGACGCGTACCAGGCGGCTCCCGAACTTGTTACAAAGCTTTTCAGGGGGCATGACGGCAGCATCGAGACTGAAGGCGTAGTCATGATGACAGACACCCCCGCGCACCCAGGCTTGATCTCTCTGCAAGGCATCGGCAAAAGCTATCAGTTGGCCGGGCAACACCTGTCAATTCTCAATGATGTGTGCCTGTCCATCGCCAGCGGTGACAGCTGCGGCATCCTCGGCGCCTCCGGCTCCGGCAAAAGCACCCTGCTCAATATCCTCGGCCTGCTGGACTTGCCCAACTGTGGCCAGTACCACTTCGCCGGCCACGATATTTTCAACGCCAGCCCCGACCAACTGGCCGCGATCCGTAACCAGCAAATCGGTTTTGTATTCCAGAGCTTCAACCTGCTGCCGCGCCTCAGCGCCCTGGACAACGTCGCCCTGCCCCTGAGCTATCGCGGTGTCTCGCGCCATGAGTCGGTGGAACAGGCCCTGCGCATGCTTGAACAGGTCGGCCTGGCCGAGCGCGCCCACCATCGTCCGGCCGACCTCTCCGGTGGCCAGCGCCAACGCGTGGCGATTGCCCGCGCACTGGTGGGCAAGCCGTCGGTGATCCTTGCCGACGAGCCCACCGGCAACCTCGACAGCACCACCGCCCAGGAGATCATGGATCTGCTCCTGGCGCTGAACCGCGAGCAACAGGTCACGCTGATCATCGTCACCCACGACTCACACATCGCCGAGCGCCTGGAACGCAAGATCCTGGTGCGCAACGGCGTGGTGCAAGAGGCGGGGCGCCTATGAGCCAGCGGGTCGAACAGAGCCTGAGCCAACTGCTGCACGAGGCGCTCGTCAGCCTGCGCACCCTGGGCAAACGCTCGATCCTGGCCTTGCTGGGTATCGTGATCGGCAGTTCATCGGTGGTGGCGTTGATCAATATCGGCCACAACGCGGCGGTGGACGCCGCGATGATTTTCAAGGACATGGGCACCGACACCCTGGTCGCCCAGTTCCCGCCGAAGGGCAACAGCAACGTACCGATGCGTACCCGCCTCGACCTCGACGCCGTGCGCCAGGCCGTCCCGGGCATTGCCCATATCGGCGCGCTCACGCTGTTCAGCGGGCCCATCGTGTTCCATGGTCGCAGCGCCAACGCCAATGTGGTCGGCATCACCCCGGACATCAAAGACGCCATGCGCCTGCTGGTACGGGACGGGCGTTTCCTGTCGAGCTTCGACGCCAACGAAACCTACGCCGTGATCGGCGACCAATTGGCCCAGAGCCTGAGCGCGCCGGGCGATGCGCTGAAAGTGGGCGAGCGCGTGCGCATCAACAACTACCTGTTTGTGGTGGTGGGTCTTCTGCACCCTCAACCACGGGCGATGCTGATGCCGGTGCAGGCCAACGAGTCGCTGTTCCTCCCCGCCGAAGGCATGCGCCGGATCTACGCCACCCCGCAAATCGGTAACGTGATCATCCGTGCCGCGCCCGACCAGGACATGGAGCGTATCGCGACACAGGTCGCCACCGCCTTGAACGCCCAACTTACCGACCACGAGGTGGGCATCACGGTGCCTCAGCAAATGATCGACGGCATGACCCGCCAAAGCCGCACCTTTGCCTACCTGCTGCTGGCCCTGGGCGCGATCTCCCTGATCGGTGGCGGTGTCGGCGTGATGAACGTGATGCTGATGAACGTCTCGGAACGCCGCCGCGAAATCGGCATTCGCATGGCGTTGGGCGCGCGCCAGCGGGATATCCGCAACCTGTTTCTGCTCGAAGCGGTGACGCTCACGGCCGTGGGTGCGCTGTGCGGCGCGGTACTGGGCATGACGGCCGCCTGGCTGTATGCGTGGCTGTCCGGCTGGGCGTTTGCCCTGGCCGTCGCCGCCCTGCCCTTGGGGATCGGCAGTACGCTGCTGGTGGGCTTGTTCTTCGGTATCTACCCGGCGGTCTCGGCCTCGCGGTTGCAACCGGTGGAGGCCTTGCGCGATGAGTAAAGGCCTCTGGTTACTCGCGTTGGTGTGCCTGCCCGGGGTGGCCGCCGAGGTGGTCATCAAACCGTCGGCGCCGAGCACCACCCGCAGTGGTTACGAGCGCAGCGTGTCGCTGAATGCCCAGACCACCAGCATGACCCTGGGCGACGCCGTGTACCTGGGCCTGCGCAACAACCCGGCGATCCGCAGCGCGTACCTGCAACGGGTGGCGCAGAAGTTCGACCTGCGCGTGGCCGAAGATACGTTCAACCCCAAGCTCACCCTCAACAGCTATTACCGCGGCACTCGCGGCTCCAGCGACAATTCGCGCAACGCCAACGTGGCGCCGGCCACCAGCCTGCTCGGCGAGTACGGCACACGCCTGAGCATGGCCTGGACCCAGCAACTGAACAACGCCGACCGCGCTGGCCGCTACCGCAGCGACGGCCTGGACCTGGCGCTGATCCAGCCATTGATGCGCGGCGCCGGCTGGGACGCCACCACCGCGCCGCTGCGTCTGTCGCGCCTGGCGGAACAGGCCAACCGCTTGAACCTCAAGGCCACCGTGGCGCAGACCATCAGCCAGATCATCGCCACCTACCGCGAGTTGCTGCGCGCCCAGGAGCAACTGAGCATCGTGCAGGACGCGCTCAAGCGCTCCGGCACTTTGCTGGAAGTGAACAAGGCGCTGATCAGCGCCGGGCGCATGGCCGAGTTCGAAATCGTGCAGACCGAGGCCGACATCGCCACCCAACAACTGGGCGTGGAAGAGGCGCAGAACCAACTGGACACCAGCCGCCTGGCGCTCCTGCGCCTGCTGGCCCTGGACCTGTCCACGCCGATTCGCGCCACCGAAGCCCTGGAGGCCAAGCCCATGCAGCTCGACAAGCGCCAAGCCTTCAACCTCGCGCAGACCCAGCAACCGGAATACCTCGCCACCCTGCTCGGCAGCCAGCAGGCCGACCTCAACCTGGTGATCGCCAAGGACTCTGGGCGCTGGCAAGTGGACCTGGTGGCCGGCGCGAACCAGGTCCGCGACAACTACGACAATGATGCCGGCCGCAGCAACAACCGCACCTGGGACAGCTACGCCGGGGTGCAGGTGCAGATCCCCATCGGCGATATCAGCACGCGCCAGGCCGAAATGCGCGCGCGGGTGAACGTCGAAGACCAGCAGATCCGCATCACCGACGCCCGCCAGGAACTGGAACGCAGCGTCAACGATGTGGTGCGCGACCTCGGCACCCGGTGGCGCCAATATGAAATCTCCCAGCGTGCCGTGGACTTGTCGCGGCGCAAGATCGAGATCGAGCGGGAAAAACTCAGCGCCGGTCGCTCCACCAACTTCCAGGTGCTGAGCTTCGAGACCGACCTGCGCAACGCCGAGAACGCACAACTCAATGCGTTGATCGCTTATTTGAACGCCCAGACCCAGCTCGACTTGACCCTGGGCATGACGCTGGAAAGTTGGGAAATCGCCCTCAATGACTACTAATCAGAAACGTCTGCTCGGCGCTGTTGTGATCGTGTTGCTGGCCGGCGCGGGATTGGCCTTGCGCAGCCCGGCTTCGAACCCGGCCACCACCGCCGAACAGTGGCTGGCGGTCAAGCCGGACCCGCTGGTGCACCAGATCGGCCTGGTGGGCAAGATCGAGCCCGACACCACCCAGACCCTCACTGCGCCCTTCGACGGCAATGTGCAGGCCAACCTGGTAGAGCAAGGCCAACGGGTCGAGGCCGGCCAGGTCCTGCTGCGCATGGACCCGTCCACCCTGGAAGTGCAACTGCGCGACGCCCTCTCCGCCCAACTCAAGGCCCGGCGCACCGTGCAAGAGATGCAGGACTGGGACAGCAGCCCCACCGTCAGCCGCGCCCGCCGCAATCTGCGCACCGCGCAAATGACCGCCGGCAACACCCAGCGCAAACTCACCGAAAGCGAAAACCTGTTCCAGCGCGGCATCATCCCGCGCAATGAACTCGACGACCTCAAGCAACAGGTCCAGCAGCAGCAGTTGGACCTCGCGTCGGCGCGCAGCGAGTTGCAACAGGCACTGGAGCAAGGCCAGGGCGAATACCGGCAGATCGCCGATATGGAACTGACTAACGCCACGGTGAAATACGACGCCTTGCGCAAGCTGCTCGAAGGCCGCGAAGTCAAGGCGCCCTTCTCCGGCATCGTGGTGCCCGCGCCCGGCAACAACTCACCCCAGGGCGGCGCCAACAACAACAACAACAACGTGCCCGTGCAGGCCGGCAGCAAGGTCAGTCAAGGCCAGGTGCTGTTCGGGCTGGCCAATATCGAACGCTTGAAAATCATCGCCAAAGTCTCCGAGCTGGACATCAACCAGTTGCATCAGGGCCAGGCGGTGGAAGTGCTGGGCGATGGCTTTGACGGCGAGCGCCTGAACGGCTCGGTGAGCGTGGTCAGCGGCTTGGCGATTGCCAGCGACAGCCAGGGCAGCGCGCAGTTTCCGGTGACCCTGTCGATCCCCCGACTGACGCCCCAGCAAGTGCAGCGCGTGCGCCTGGGGATGAGTGCGCGGCTGACCATCGTCACGTACAACAATGCCCAGGCGATCGTGATTCCGAGCCAGGCGATCCGGCCGGACATGACGGTGGAGTACCGCGCGGCGATGGACCAGCCGGTGGAGCGGGTAACGGTGACCACCGGGCAGTCGACGCCGCAGGGGGTTGAGGTGTTTGGGTTGAAGGCGGGGTTTGTGCGGGTGGGGTCTTGAGGCGGGGTTCGGCTTGAGATTGGCCCCTCACCCCAGCCCTCTCCCCAGGGGGGAGAGGGAGCCGACCGAGTTGTGCAGATTGATACATCGACCTGAAATAATGAGTCGATTATGGATTCAAAGACCAAGCTTCAGGTCGATGTAAAGCGCCAATATTTCCCAATCGGCCCCTCTCCCCTCCGGGGAGAGGGCGGGGGGTGAGGGGCGCCCCCGTCAGCCACGCCCCAATCGCGCAGCCAACGCCTTCGCCTGCAACGCCACATCCGTCACTGCCGTACTTTCCCACCACATCCCGCGCAAAGGCGGGCCCATGGCGAACAGGCGCTGGCTCACCTGCCCCCGAGCATCCAGCACCGCACCAGAGGTATCCGCCGCAATCCCCAACGCCAATGGCCCAGGCTGGATCAACCCACGCTTGAGCAACTGCTGCGGCAACGGCCTTGCCACCCGGCGCCAGTCGTATTCGATGCCGCTGGAATTGATCAGCGCGGCGCCCGATACCTGGGTAAGCGCCTGCTCACCCCGCGCGCGCAAGCGGATCGTCACGCCCTCCCCACCAGGCGCCAGCCCCTTGAACGACGCGGCGCGAATCCGCAACCGTCCCTCTTCATGCAACCGCGCCACCAACTGCGCGCTCAACGGCGGCGAGCGGTGGTGATGGCTTTCCCACCAGGGCCGCACGTGGCGCACGAACTGACGTTTCTCGCGCTCACTGGCCTGGCTCCACAAACGGCCGATATGGGCGCGCACCGTGTCCAGCGGCGCCTGCCAATCGATGCCCTGCGCCACAGCGATCCGGCATTGGCGACGCACCTCGCGCAACAATTGCCGAGGGCTGCGCAGGCGGTGGTCGGCGCCAAGAAAATCCTCCCAGCCCGGCGGCTGCCGGCGCACATGAGGCAACAGGCCGTGGCGCGAAAAAACCTCGATCGGCCCGCGATGCCCGGCCTGCTCCAGGGACACCACGGCATCCACCATGGTCAGCCCGGAACCGATGATCAGCACCGTCGACAGCGGGTCGAGTTGGCGCATGGTCGCCACGTCCCATGGGTCCACGGCGGCGGCGTTCAAGCCGCTGGATTGGGTTTGCGGCGTGCGCGCCGCCGGGAACATGCCGGTGGCCAGGACCGCTTGGGCACCGCGCAGTTGCTGGCCGTTATCGAGGGTCAGCAGGATCGAATCGGCGTCCACTTGCAGGTCGACCACTTCGGCGCGGATATGCTCGACGGTGGATGCCGACTGCGCCTTGGCTTCGGCCAGCCGCTGCTGCGCGTACAAACCGAAAATCCCGCGTGGCGGGAACAATTCACTGATGGGCACGGGCTGCTCGTGCGCCTGCGGCCATCCACCGGCGCCGATGTAGTCAGTGAGCCATTGGGTCAGGTCGTCGGCGTTGTCTGGATCGACGCTCATGCGCGCCGCATTGCCATTCAAGGTGTGGCCCAGTTCGACCGCGCTGTAGGCCTCGCCGCGCCCGAGTTCAGTGCGCGGTTCGATCACCAGAATCTGCCGCTGCCCAGGCAGGCGCAGCAGTTGCGCCGCCAGCAGGGTGCCGCTCAGGCCGCCGCCGATGATCAGGACATCAGCGTTGCGGATGGTTTCAGTCATGCACATTCGCCTTTACTGTTTACCCAGATAAATGTCGTGCAAATCGCCCCGTGCCAACAGTTCGGCGGCGCTGCCACTCAAGGCCACGCGGCCAGTATCCAGCACGTAGCCGTGGGACGCATAGTTGAGCGCGACGTTGATGTTCTGCTCGGCGATCAGGAAGCTCACCTGCTGTTCACGGTTGAGCTGCGCGATGATCTCGAAGATTTCCTGCACGATCATAGGCGCCAAACCCATGGACGGCTCGTCGAGCAGTACCAAAGTAGGACGGGTCATCAACGCCCGGCCGATGGCGACCATCTGCTGCTCGCCGCCGGACGTGAGCCCGGCACGGGTGTGGCGCTTGGTCTTGAGCCGGGGGAACCAGGCGTAGATGCGCTCCAGGTCCGCCTCCATGGCTTTGCGGCTCAGGCGCCGTACAAAACCACCGCTGCGCAGGTTGTCTTCCACGGTCAACTGGCCGAACACATGGCGGCCTTCGAGCACGTGCACCATGCCCTGGCGCACACGCTGGCTGGGATCGACGCCGGCGAGGTCGACGCCGGCGTATTCGATCACGCCACGGCTGACCTCGGCGCGCTCGGCCCGCACCAGCCCGGAAACCGCCTTGAGCGTGGTGCTCTTGCCGGCGCCATTGGCGCCGAGCAGCGCCACGATCGCGCCCTTGGGCACACTCAGCGACACCCCGGCGACGGCAAGGATCGCACCGTCGTAGATCACTTCGATGTCGTTGACGCTCAACAACGACGGGCTGGCGGATACAGCGGCAGTCTGGCTCATGGTTTATTCATCCCCGGTGCAGGTGCGTGGTGTCAGGCCTTTTTCCTTGGCGAACGCTGCGGACTTTGCGTCGATCAGCGGACGCAACAAGGCGCGGTCGGCGGCGATCCATTCGCTGACCAGCGTCCACTGGCTGCCGTCCCACTGCTGCACCCGCGCCGAACCGCCGCCTTCGTGGTCGCGGCACGACAGCTTGAGGTTTTGCATCAGGCCCAGGTAGCCCATGGCCTTGAGCCGTGCGTCGTCGATGTTCAGGTGTTCCAGGCCCCAGCGGCCCTCTTCGCCATTGAGAGGGCGCTTGCCGAATCGGGCCTGGGCGGTGCGGATCGCTTCGACCGCCACGGCGGCGTTCACCAGGCCTGAGTTGTAATAGACGCTGCCGAAGTTTTTCAGGTCCTTGAGGTCGCTGTGGCCTTTATCGAGTACGTACTGCTTGAGGCGTTTGTGGATCTCGAAATCCGCCCCGGCCGGGTATGGCGTGAGCGCCAGGTAGCCTTTGGCGGCGTCGCCGGCGGGCAACACGTCTTCGCTGGAACTGGCCCAGATATCGCCGATGATATGGTCCACCGGGAAGCCGAAGCGTGCGGCGGTTTTCACCGCCACCGGAGTGGACACACCCCAGGTGCGCAGGAACACCCAATCCGGGTTGGCCTGGCGCACCTGGCGCCATTGCGCCGACTGCTCGTTGCCGGGATCGGCCACCGGGATCTGGATATTCTCGAAGCCGTATTTCTCGGCGAGCAACTTCAATGGGCCGAGGGTTTCGCGACCGTAGGCCGAGTCGTGGTAGACCGTGGCAATCTTCTTGCCTTTGAGTTTGTCGAAGCCGCCTTCGCGCTGGGCGATGTAGTTCACCAGGCTCGACGCCTCGCTGTAGAAGGTAAGCATCACCGGGAAGTTATAGGGGAACACCGTGCCGTCGGTGGCTTCGGTGCGACCGTAACCGAGGGTGATCAGCGGGATCTTGTCGACTTCCGCCCGTTCGCTCAGGGCATAAGCCGCCGGCGCACCGTTGGGCTGATACACCGCGACCGGCGCACCATCCAGGCCATTTTTAAAGCGCTCGTAGCACTCGATACCCTTCTCCGCCGTCCATTCGGTCTCGCATTCCTGCCACACCAATTTGACGCCGTTGATGCCGCCTTCGACCTCGTTGATGTAGCGCAAATAGTCGATCATCCCGGCCCACACCTGCACGCCGCTGGAGGCATAGGCGCCGACACGGTAGGTGGCCAAGGGGAAGAATTGCTGGTCGGCCGAAGCCAGGGCCTGGGGGATTGCGCCGGCCAGGACGGCTAACGAGAGCGCGGCGCCGGCCAGTGAACGGTTCAAGGATGCACGCATGGGGATTCTCATAGAGGTCAGAAACGTAGAGGCCACTGACGCAGCCGATCGCGAAGGTTGTGCAACAGGCGAATCAAGCCCTCGGGTTCCTTGATCAGGAACACGATGATCAACACGCCAAAGATGATTTTCTGCAGGTTCTGCAACTGCCCCGCATCCACCGAACCGCCGAACAGCAGTTGCCCGGCGTGACTGAGGAAGATCGGCAGCAAACTGATGAACGCCGCACCGACGAAGTTGCCGGCGATGCTGCCCATGCCGCCGATGATGATGATGAACAGGATCTGGAACGAACGGTTGATATCGAAGCTGCTGGCGCTGGCCGTGCCCAGGTAGGCGAAGGCCCACAGCGCGCCGGCGATACCCAGGTAGAACGAGCTGACCGCGAAGGCCAGGCGCTTGTAGCGCACCACCGGGATACCGACCACGGCGGCGGCGGTGTCCATGTCGCGGATCGCCATCCAGTTGCGGCCCACCTGGCTGCGCACCAGATTGATCGCGGTCCAGGTCAGCAGCAGCACCGTCACCAGGGTCAGCAGGTAACGGCCCAGCGGCGTGTTCAGGTCATGGCCGAACAGCGCCAGCCTGGGCGCGGAGATAGTGCCCGACGAGCCGTAGTTGTAGAACCAGGGGAATTTGACAAACACCCACTCCAGGAAAAACTGCGCCGCCAGGGTGGTGACCATCAGGTAGAACCCCTTGATCCGCGAACTGGGCAGGCCGAACACCAGGCCGACCACGGCGCTGATCAGCCCGCCGCCGAGCAGCGCCAGCGGCAAGCCCAGCTCCGGCAGGCGCAGCAGGAACCCGTAGGTGGCGAACGCGCCGACGGCCATGAAACCGGCCGCGCCCACCGAGGTCTGCCCGGTGTAGCCGGTCAACAGGTTCAGGCCCAGACCGGCCAGGGACAACACCAGGAACGGGATCAGGATCGCATTGAGCCAATAATCGTTGCCCCACAGCGGCACCACGATAAAAGCCAGCACCAGCAGGCCGATCAAGCCAAAGGGCACGCGGCGCTGGATCAGCAGCAGCGGCGCGGTTTGTTGAGCAACAGGTAGCGACATGGTTTCAGACTCGCTCGATGGCGCGCTCGCCGAACAGGCCGGCGGGACGCATATACAGGAAGGCCAGGGCCAATACGTAGGCGAACCACGGTGTGATGCCGCCGCCGATCAGCGGGCCGATATACACCTCGGCAAGGTTCTCCGCCGCGCCGACGATCAGCCCGCCGACAATCGCCCCGCCAATCGAGGTGAAGCCGCCGATGATCAACACCGGCAAGGCCTTGAGCACCACCAGCGACAGCGAGAACTGCACCCCCTGGCGTGCGCCCCACAGTAGGCCGGCCACCAGCCCGACCATCCCGGCCACCGCCCAGACGATCTGCCAGATGCGGTTGAGGTTGATGCCGATGGACAGCGCCGCTGTGGTGTCATCGGCCACTGCGCGCAGCGACACACCGATGCGGGTCTTGTTGAACAGCAGCGCCAGCACCGTCACCAGCACCACGGCGACCGCCGCCGCGATCAGGTCAAACTGGCTGAGCATCAAGGGCCCGACGAACAGCGGCACGTCATCGATGCCCAGGTCCAGGGCGCGCACCTGCGAGCCCATCAAGCCTTGGGCCAGGCCTTCGATCACGAACGACAGGCCCAGGGTGGCCATGAACAGCGTGATCTGCGAACGGTTGACCAGTGGTCGCAGCACCAGGCGTTCAATGCACAAGGCACCGACGATCATCACGATCACCGTCAGCAACAACGCCAACGCGAACGGCACACCCTGGTCATGCAGGCAGACAAACGTCAGCGCGGCAAACAGCAGCATTGAGCCCTGGGCGAAATTGAATACGCCGCTGGCCTTGTAGATCAGCACGAAGCCGATGGCGACCAGTGAGTACATGGTGCCGGCGAGCAGCCCGCCGAGCAGGGTTTCGAGGAAGAACGTCATCAGTGCTTGACTCCCAGGTAGGCCGCGATGACCTCGGGGTTGGCTTGCACCTCGGCCGGGGTGCCGTCGCCGACCTTGCGTCCGTAGTCGAGCACCACCACGTGGTCGGACAGGCCCATGACCACGCCGATGTCGTGCTCGATCAACACCACGGTGGTGCCCAGTTCGCGGTTCACATCCGCGACGAAGCGCGCCATTTCCTGTTTTTCCTCGGCGTTCATCCCGGCCATGGGTTCGTCGAGCAGCAACAGGCTGGGCCCGGCGATCAAGGCACGGCCCAGTTCCACGCGCTTTTGCAGGCCGTAGGACAGGTTGCCCACCAGCACATCGCGGTGGGCTTGCAGCTCGAGAAATTCGAGGATGCCCTGGGCCTGCAGACGAAAGGCCTCGGCTTCACGCCGTGCACGGGGCAAGCCGAGGGCCTGTTCGATAAAGGTGCTGCGCATGTGCCGCGACAGGCCGGTGAGGATGTTGTCGAGTACGCTCATCTTCTTGAACAGCGCGTTGTTCTGGAAGGTACGGCCAATGCCGCGGCGCGCCGCGCCCAAGGGGTCGATGCGCTGGAAGTGCTGGTCCTCGAACACGATCTCGCCGGCGTCGAAGCGGTACACGCCGTTAAGCACGTTGAGTAATGAACTTTTACCGGCGCCGTTGGGGCCGATCAGCGCGCAGATCTCGCCGCGCTGTACATCGAAGGACAAGGCGTTGATCGCCTTGACCCCCTTGAACGACAGCGAGATGTCCCGCACCTGGAGAATGGCTTGACTCATGCGATGTCCCGTTTGAATTCAGCCAGCCACGTGGGCTCGTCGGTGGATTTAAGCGGTTGCCAGATATAGGCCAGGCGTTGAAAGCCCAGCAGTTTGCGCACGCGGTTTTTCAGCAGACGGCGCAGGCCGCTTTGCGGGTGGGCGATGGCCCAGTCGCAGAGGCGACGACGCCAGGTACCGTGGGGCGCCAGGCGGCTTTCGATGTCGTCGGCCACGTGCTGCAAACGCTGGGATGACAGCAGCAAGCCGGTCGGCGCGACTTCACTGCGATCGCGCCGGGCCGAGGCCTGGCTTTCCGGGAAGGCCAGGCCATGACCACTGCTCAGCCATTGCCCCAGCACGACCGCCAGGCCGCCTTGCCAGTGAGTGCCCTCCTCGCTCCACAACAGCGTTTCGTCGCTCGGCTGCCACCAGCGCTGCACGTGTCGCGGCGGGTCTGCCGGGCCGAGCAATTGGTTGAAGTCCAGCACGTTGGCGGCCTGCCAATGCCGCACCTGCTGGCGGCCCTGCACATAAGAATGGGTGGGATGAATACGCCATACCTGTTGCTGCAAGGCCTCGGCATCGAGGTCGTCGGCGAGGGTCAGGACCTGACCGCCCACGGACTGCGCGGCGAGGGCCAGCAACAACAGGTTGGGTTCGTACGCGCCGCTGAGGGCCAGCCGTGACTGCTCGTTGAAACCCTGTTGGCGCAAACCGTCGGCCAGGCGCTCGACATCGCGCAACGTGTCGATCCAGCGCCAGGCATACCACTGGCCCTGGCGCTTGTGGCGCAACGCCGTGCGCAGCGGCGTGATCTGCGCCCAGTGGTGCAGTTGCGCCAGGGCATTGGGCAGGTTGTCGAGCCGTTCGGCGGGCCATTCCAAAACCAGCGGACGTTTGAGGGCGTGCACGCTCATAGGGGTGATGCTCCTATTGGGTGGTCAAGCGTGCGGTGGTCCGCTGGCTGATGTTGATCAGGCAATGAAAATCCAAAGGTGGGAGGGGGCTTGCTCCCGATGGCGGTGTGTCAGTTAGAACACCTTTGATTGACCCACCGCTATCGGGGGCAAGCCCCCTCCCACACTGGTTTTATGTGAGCCTGATAGGTCTCGATAGCCGGCGCCGGGGTGGTTCGACGGTAGCCTCGGGCCTTCACCGAATAGCTTCTCGCGCAGCGTGCCCTGGGCGTATTCGGTCTTGTAGACCCCACGTTTCTGCAACTCCGGCACCAGCAGTTCCACGGCGTCGATGAAGGTTTCGTGGGTCAGCGCATAGGCCAGGTTGAAGCCGTCCACATCGGTGTCTTCCACCCACTCCTGCAACAAGTCCGCGACCGTCTGCGGGCTGCCGACGAACAGCGGGCCAAAGCCGCCGATACCGACCCAGTCGGCCAGTTCCTTGGGCGTCCAGACCTTGCTCGGGTCCGCCGTGGAAAAGGCTTCAACTGCCGATTGAATTGCATTGGTGTGCACGTGTTTGAGCGGTTCGTCCGGTTTGAACTGGCTGAAGTCGATGCCGGTCCAGCCGGAGATCAGCGCCATCGCGCCTTCGTAGCTGACGTAGGATTTGTATTCGTCGAACTTGGCCTTGGCCTTCGCATCGGTCTCGCCGACGATCACCGTCTGCAGGTTGAAGATCAGGATTTTCCTCGGATCGCGCCCGGCCTCGGCGGCGCGGCGGCGAATGTCGGCGACGGTGTTTTTCAGCAGCGCCTTGGACGGTGCGGCGACAAACACACACTCGGCCTGTTCGGCAGCGAACTGCTTGCCACGGCTGGACGCGCCCGCCTGGTACAGCAACGGCGTGCGTTGCGGCGACGGTTCGCACAGATGAATGCCGGGCACCTGGAAGTGTTTGCCGACGTGGTGGATTTCGTGGATTTTGCTCGGATCGCTGAAAATCCGGCGCTCGCGGTCACGCAGTACGGCGCCGTCCTCCCAACTGCCTTCCCAGAGTTTGTAGCAAACTTCCAGGTATTCCTCGGCGTAGTCGTAGCGCGCATCGTGTTCGGTCTGGGCTTTCTGGCCGAGGTTCTTGGCGCCGCTTTCCAGGTACGAGGTGACGATGTTCCAGCCGATGCGACCCTTGGTCAGGTGATCGAGGGTGGAAAGCCGGCGGGCGAACGGATACGGGTGCTCGAAAGACAGCGACGCCGTCAGGCCGAAACCCAGGTGTTCGGTGACCAACGCCATGGGCGCGATCAGCGACAGCGGATCGTTGACCGGCACTTGGGTCGCCTGGCGGATCGCCGCGTCGCCATTGCCGTTGTACACGTCGTAGATGCCCAGCACATCGGCGATAAACAGGCCGTCGAACTTGCCGCGTTCGAGGATTTTCGCCAGGTCGGTCCAGTATTCCAGGTCTTTGTACTGCCACGAACGGTCACGCGGATGCGCCCACAAACCGGGGGATTGGTGGCCGACGCAGTTCATGTCGAAGGCGTTCAAGCGGATTTCACGAGCCATCAAACGGCACTCCCCGGGGCGACACCGTTAAGGTGGTAGTTGCCGACAAGCTGGTACTTCCAGCGCAGCGGGTCTTCAAGAGTCGCTGGCAGCGCGGTGCGCTGGCCGGTCAGTTCAAATTCAGCGGCGCTGGCAAACAGCAAGGCCTCTGCGGCGGCGATCTGCGCTTCGGTAGCGGCGACAGGCGTCGGGTGGGTGTCGGCGTATTCCTGCAAGGCGGCAGCCACGTCCACGCGGATCTGCCAGTCGCCGAAGCGGCTGATCACGTAAGGGTCATCACTGTGCTTGACGAAACGGCGGGTGCTCTCCAGCAATTGGCGAGCCCGGTCAAGCGCGGTAGGTTGGGTCAGTGCATTCATGGGGCAGGCTCCTCAGTTCCAGGCATGGCGTGCGGGTTTCACGCCGTTGAGCACGAAGTTACCGATCAGGTGGTAT
Source organism: Pseudomonas sp. MPB23 (assembly GCF_046605395.1). Lineage (NCBI taxonomy): Bacteria > Pseudomonadati > Pseudomonadota > Gammaproteobacteria > Pseudomonadales > Pseudomonadaceae > Pseudomonas > Pseudomonas sp. MPB23. Next base: position 4,897,013 of record NZ_CP176771.1, read on the forward strand.
TTCCAGCGAGCCGGGTCGTGCAGGGTGTGGGTGCGCGCGTTGCGCCAGAAGCGGTCGAGGTTGTGCTTGCCCGTCACCGAGCGGGTGCCACCCAGTTCGAACAGCTTGCTGCTGGCAAGCAACGCGGTTTCGGCCGACAGGACCTTGGCCTGGGCAACGATCAGCGAGGCGTTGGCGACGGTGTCTTCGTTCGGCTCGGCGAGGGCTTGATCGACGGCGATACCGGCCTTGGCGAGGATCGCTTCGGTGCCGTGTACGCGCCATTGCAGATCACCGATGGCGGCGATGGTGAACGGGTCCTGCCAGCCGTGATCCTGTTGGCTGTCGATCCATGGGCGGGCCTGGCGCGCGTAAAGCTTCGCGTGTTCGAGGGCGCCCAGGGTGATGCCGGTGTCAATCGCCGCCTGGATGATTTGCGAGATCGGGCCGTCGGCGGTGGGGTTATCGAACGCAAGGTGAGCCGGAATCACTGCGCTCAAGGGCACGGTCACGCCGTCCAGGGTCACGCCGCCGCTGGCGGTGGTGCGCTGGCCGAAGCCGTCCCAACTGTCGATGACCGTCAGGCCCGGCGCATCGCGCTCGACAAAGGCAATAAAGGCCTTGCCCGCTTCGTTGGTGCCGACAGCGGGCACGATATGGGCGAACAGCGCACCGGTGCAGTAGAACTTCTCGCCATCAATACGGGCGTGATCACCGTGTACGCGGATCTGGGTATCGAAAGTCCCGGCATTTTTGCTCTTGGCCTCGGAAAAGGCGTTGCCGAAACGGTAGCCCGCCAGGACCTTTTCAAAGTAGTAACGCTTTTGCTCCTCGCTGCCGGTTTGCAGGAGGATATCCACCACGCCCAGGTGGTTCTGCGGAATCTGTGCCAGAGACGGATCGGCGGCGGCGATCAACTTGATCACCTCTGCCACTGTCACATAGGACACTTGCGCACCGCCGTAGGCCTTGGGGATGGTAATGCCCCACAGGCCGCTGGCGGAAAATTCGTCGAGTTCCGCCACTGGCAGGCGTCGCTCGCGGTCGCGCACGCTGGCGTCGACGGCGAAGCGTTCGGCCAGGCGTTTGGCGACCTCGATGGCTTCCGCGTCTGAGCGGATGATATGAGCAGGGTGTTGAGGGTGGGCTGACATGGGCCGACTCCAGGGTCCGAGGGGATTACTGGAGTGATTGCAGGAGTCGTGCCTGAAATTAATCGTCAATAAAATCAGGGTGTTGCCAGGTTTTTAAGCGCGCTTACCACTGTGCAATCCAGCAAAGTGTCCATCTACTGTTGCCGGGCAAACAGTTAGATCACCACATTGCGCACAAACCGCACGGCCACGTCGCCATCATTGCGATAGGCGTGGGCCTGGCGACTGGCGAACATGAAGAACTCACCGGCGGCGACATGTTTTTCCTGGCCGTCCAGCACCAATGTCAGGCGGCCTTCGAACACAAACAACTGCACGCTCCAGCCTTCCGGGTCCGACTCGGGGCTGTAGCAGTCCGCCGGTTCCAGGCGCATTTCCCACAGCTCGACTTCACGCCGGGCGTGGGCCCTGGCCAGCAAGACCGCCTTGCTGCCGGGGATGTCACCGGCCCAGGCGAGTTCGTTGATACGGCTGTGATCGGGTGCGTCCGGGGCCTGGATCAGGTCGCTGAAGGCCACGTCCAGCGCTTCGGCAACGCGGTCGAGAGTGGACAGGCTGACGTTTTTCTCACCGGCTTCGATGGCCACCAGCATGCGCCGGCTGACCCCGGACTTTTCCGAGAGCGCCGTCTGGCTCATGTCGGCGGCGCGGCGCAGGCGACGGACGTTCTGGCTGACGTGCTGCAGGACCGAAGCCCGTTGTGGATTTTCTTTGTGCACTATATTGCTCAATGGGTGGGGGTGCGCAGTATACTGCCCAGCGTGCGGCGCATTGTGCGGTCCGTGCCTTTCCCTTGCAAGACCGAGCCGCCATGACCTCCCCGAACTCTCCTTCGCGTTTCAACCGCTTCAGCAAAGCCGAATGCATCCTGGTGTTCATCACCATGATCTGGGGCGGTACCTTTTTGCTGGTGCAGCACGCCATGACCGTCAGTGGACCGATGTTCTTCGTCGGCCTGCGGTTTGCGGCGGCAGCCATTGTGGTGGGTTTCTTCTCATTGCGCACCTTGCGCGAGCTGACCCTGTTCGAGTTGAAGGCCGGCGTGTTCATCGGCGTGGCGATCATGTTCGGTTATGGGCTGCAGACCATCGGCCTGCAGACGATCCTGAGCAGCCAGTCGGCTTTCATCACCGCGCTCTACGTACCGTTCGTGCCATTGCTGCAATGGCTGGTGCTCGGCCGTCGTCCGGGCTTGATGCCGAGCCTTGGCATCATGCTGGCGTTTGCCGGGCTGATGTTGTTGACCGGCCCGGCCGGCGCTTCGCTGGATTTCAGCCCCGGTGAAATCGCCACGCTGATCGGCGCCATCGCGATTGCAGCCGAGATCATTCTGATCAGCGCCTTCGCCGGCCAGGTGGATGTGCGCCGGGTCACCGTGGTGCAACTGGCCACTGCGTCGTTGCTGTCGTTCCTGATGGTGGTGCCGATGGGCGAGGCGCTACCGGGCTTTTCGTGGTTGCTGCTGTTCAGCGCGGTGGGCCTGGGCCTGACCAGTGCGGTGATCCAGGTGGCGATGAACTGGGCGCAGCAGAGTGTTTCGCCGACCCGGGCCACGTTGATTTATGCCGGTGAGCCAGTATGGGCCGGGGTGGTCGGGCGGATTGCCGGGGAGCGTTTCCCGCCGATTGCCATGGTGGGGGCCGCGTTGATTGTATTGGCGGTCATCGTGAGCGAGTTGAAGACGCGCGGGCAAAAGGCCATCGAATTGCAGGAAGAAAGGGAGCAAGAGCAGCAGGGGTAAGCTCGCAAAGCATGCCGAGCTGGGGGTTTCGGCCTACTTTGTAGGATCCTGCCACATGTTGCCGTTTGGTGATCGACAAAGCGGCACGTATGATGCATCCCAAACTCCCGCAGATTAGAAGCCTATGTCCCTGATAGTTCTACTGCTTCTGCCGTTCATCGGCAGCTGTCTGGCGGCCTTGCTGCCGCACAACGCACGTAACACCGAATCCCTGTTGGCCGGCCTTGTCGCTCTGGTCGGTACCCTTCAAGTCGCCCTGCTCTACCCCCAGATCGCCGATGGTGGCGTGATCCGCGAAGAATTCATGTGGTTGCCCAGCCTCGGGCTGAACTTCGTGTTGCGCATGGATGGTTTCGCCTGGCTGTTTTCGATGCTGGTGCTGGGCATCGGCGCGCTGGTCTCGCTGTATGCGCGTTACTACATGTCGCCGGACGATCCGGTGCCGCGTTTCTTCGCGTTTTTCCTGGCCTTCATGGGCGCCATGCTCGGCCTGGTGATCTCCGGCAACCTGATCCAGATCGTATTTTTCTGGGAACTGACCAGCCTGTTCTCGTTCCTGCTGATCGGCTATTGGCACCACCGCGCCGACGCCCGGCGCGGTGCCTATATGGCGTTGATGGTCACCGGTGCCGGCGGCTTGTGCCTGCTGGCGGGCGTGATGCTACTGGGGCATATCGTCGGCAGCTATGACCTGGACCAGGTGCTGGCGGCGGGCGATCAGATCCGCGCGCATTCGCTGTACCCGCTGATGCTGGCCCTGGTGCTGATCGGCGCCTTGAGCAAAAGCGCGCAATTCCCCTTCCATTTCTGGCTGCCCCACGCCATGGCGGCGCCGACGCCGGTGTCGGCCTATCTGCATTCGGCGACGATGGTGAAGGCCGGCGTGTTCCTGCTGGCCCGCCTGTGGCCGTCGCTGTCCGGCAGCGAAGAATGGTTCTGGATCGTCGGCGGTGCCGGCGCAATCACCCTCCTGCTCGGCGCTTACTGCGCCATGTTCCAAAACGATCTCAAAGGCCTGCTGGCCTATTCCACCATCAGCCACCTCGGGCTCATCACCCTGTTGCTGGGCCTCAATAGCCCGCTGGCCGCCGTCGCCGCAGTGTTCCATATCCTCAACCACGCCACCTTCAAGGCCTCCCTGTTCATGGCGGCGGGCATCATCGACCACGAAAGCGGCACGCGGGATATCCGCAAGCTCAGTGGCCTGGTGCGGTTGATCCCCTTTACCGCGACCCTGGCGATGGTGGCCAGTGCGTCCATGGCCGGGGTGCCGCTGCTCAATGGCTTCCTGTCCAAAGAGATGTTCTTCGCCGAAACGGTGTTTATCTCGGCGACAAAATGGGTGGAAATCGCCCTGCCGGTGATCGCGACCATTGCCGGTACCTTCAGCGTGGCCTATGCCCTGCGGTTTACGGTCGATGTGTTCTTCGGCCCGCCCGCCACAGACCTGCCCCACACGCCCCACGAACCGCCGCGCTGGATGCGCGCCCCGGTGGAGCTGCTGGTGTTCACCTGCCTGCTGGTGGGGATCTTCCCGGCCCAGGTGGTCGGCTCGATCCTCGCCGCCGCCGCGCTGCCGGTGGTGGGCGGCGTGCTGCCGCAATACAGCCTGGCGATCTGGCACGGCTGGAACGCGCCGATGATCATGAGCCTGGTGGCCATGTCCGGCGGCGTGGTGCTGTACCTGCTGCTGCGCAAGCAACTCAAGCGCGGCCGCTTCAAGTACCCGCCGATCATCAGCTACTTCAATGGCAAGCGTGGCTTCGAGCGCAGCCTGGTGGTGATGATGCGCGGCGTGCGCCGGATTGAAAAACGCATCAGCACCAAGCGCCTGCAGACCCAGTTGTTCCTGCTGGTGCTGGTGGCGGTGATCGGCGGCATGATCCCGATGCTCAACAGTGGCCTGAGCTGGGGCGACCGCCCGAAAATCCCGGGTTCCATCGTATTCGTGACCCTGTGGCTGCTGGCGATTGCCTGCGCCCTGGGCGCCGCCTGGCAAGCCAAGTACCACCGGCTGGCGGCCCTGACCATGGTCAGCGTGTGCGGCCTGATGACCTGCATCACCTTTGTATGGTTCTCGGCGCCGGACCTGGCGCTGACGCAACTGGTGGTGGAAGTCGTCACCACGGTGCTGATCCTGCTGGGCCTGCGCTGGCTGCCACGGCGGATCGAAGAGGTGTCGCCACTGCCGAACACCTTGCGCAAGGCGCGGATTCGCCGGATGCGTGACTTCCTGCTGTCCACCGTGGTGGGCGGCGGCATGGCGCTGCTGTCCTACGCGATGCTGACCCGCCAGACCCCCAACGACATCTCCTCGTTCTACTTGAGCCGCGCCCTGCCCGAAGGTGGCGGCAGCAATGTGGTGAACGTGATGCTCGTCGACTTCCGTGGGTTCGACACCCTCGGCGAAATCACCGTGCTCGGCGCGGTGGCGCTGACCGTGTACGCCCTGCTGCGCCGCTTCCGCCCCTCCAAAGAAAGCATGCAACTGCCCGTGCAACAGCGTCAGTTGGCGCCGGACGTGGCCACCGACCTGATCAACCCGCGCCAGGCCAGCGACACTGCCCTGGGCTTCATGATGGTACCGGCGGTGTTGGTGCGCCTGCTGCTGCCGATTGCGCTGGTGGTGTCGTTCTACCTGTTCATGCGCGGCCACAACCAACCGGGCGGCGGGTTTGTCGCCGGGCTGGTGATGTCGGTGGCGTTTATCCTGCAATACATGGTGGCCGGTACCCAGTGGGTCGAGGCGCAGATGAGCCTGCGGCCAATGCGCTGGATGGGCTTCGGCCTGTTCTCGGCCACCCTCACCGGGCTTGGCGCATTGTTTGCCGGCTACCCGTTCCTTACCACCCATACCTGGCATTTCAGCTTGCCGGTGCTTGGCGATATTCATGTCGCCAGCGCGCTGTTCTTCGACGTCGGCGTGTATGCCATGGTTGTCGGCTCGACCCTGCTGATGCTCACCGCCCTCGGTCACCAATCCGTGCGGGCCCATAAACCGAGCAACCAGACCAAAGTGGTTGCCGTAACGGAAGGAGCCGCCTGATGGAAGAAGTCATCGCAATTGCCATTGGGGTCCTGGCGGCCTCCGGCGTCTGGTTGATCCTGCGGCCACGGACGTTCCAGGTGGTGATGGGCCTGTGCCTGCTGTCGTATGGGGTCAATCTGTTCATTTTCAGCATGGGCAGCCTGTTTATCGGCAAGGAGCCAATCATCAAGAACGGCGTGCCACAAGACCTGCTCAACTACACCGATCCGCTGCCCCAGGCGCTGGTGCTCACGGCGATCGTGATCAGCTTCGCCATGACCGCGTTGTTCCTGGTGGTGCTGCTGGCATCCCGAGGGCTGACCGGCACCGACCATGTGGACGGCCGGGAGCCCAAAGAATGAACTGGGTGAATCAACTGATCGTCGCGCCGATCCTGCTGCCGCTGCTCACCGCCGCGCTGATGCTGATGCTCGGCGAGAAACGCCGCCCGCTCAAAGCCAGGATCAACCTGTTCTCCAGCATGCTCGGCCTGGGTATCGCGATCCTGCTGCTGTACTGGACGCAAAAAGGCGGCCCCGCCTCGATTGGCGTCTACCTGCCGGGCAACTGGCAGGTGCCGTTCGGCATTGTGCTGGTGGTGGACCAACTGTCGGCGCTGATGATGGTGCTCACCGGGATCATCGGCGTGAGTGCGCTGCTGTTCGCCATGGCCCGCTGGGACCGGGCGGGCACCAGTTTCCATGCGCTGTTCCAGATCCAGATGATGGGCCTGTACGGCGCCTTCCTGACCGCCGACCTGTTCAATCTGTTCGTGTTCTTCGAGGTGTTGCTCGCGGCGTCCTATGGCCTGATGCTGCACGGTTCCGGCCGTGCGCGGGTGTCGGCGGGGTTGCATTACATAGCGATCAACCTGCTGGCATCGTCGCTGTTCCTGATCGGGGCGGCGATGATCTATGGCGTCACCGGCACGCTGAACTTCGCCGACCTGGCGCTGAAAATCCCGCTGGTGCCGGAAGCCGATCGCGGCCTGCTGCACGCCGGTGCGGCGATCCTCGCTACCGCCTTCCTGGCCAAAGCCGGCATGTGGCCACTGAATTTCTGGCTGGCGCCGGCCTACTCCTCGGCCAGCGCGCCAGTGGCGGCGATGTTCGCGATCATGACCAAGGTCGGCGTGTACACCGTGCTGCGTCTGTGGACCCTGCTGTTCTCCGGCCAGGCTGGCGCCTCGGCACTGTTTGGCGGCGACTGGCTGGTGTATGGCGGCATGGCCACCATCGTCTGCGCGGCACTGGCAATGGTGGCGGCGCAACGCCTGGAACGCATGGCGAGCCTGAGCATCCTGGTGTCCGCCGGGATCCTGCTGTCGGCGGTGGGCTTTGCCCAGCCGAGCCTGACGGCCGGGGCGTTGTTTTACCTGGTCAGTTCTACGCTGGCGTTGAGTGCATTGTTCCTGCTGGCCGAGTTGATCGAGCGGTCGCGCTCGGCCAACGACCTGCCGCTGGACGAAGAAATTGATGCGCTGCCCAAGGCTATGGAATCCCTGCATCCGCGGCCCGGCGTGAACCTCGATGACGAACAGAAGGCCGTGGTCGGCCAGGTCATTCCCTGGACCATGGCGTTCCTCGGCCTGAGCTTTATTGCCTGCGCACTGCTGATCATCGGTATGCCGCCACTGTCTGGTTTTATCGGCAAGCTCGGCCTGTTGAGCGCACTGGTCAATCCACTCGGCCTGGGGGCAAGCGGCGACACACCGATCCGCCCTGCCGCGTGGGGCCTGGTGGCGCTGCTGATCCTGTCCGGGCTGGCGTCGCTGATCGCCTTTGCGCGCCTGGGCATCCAGCGTTTCTGGACCCCGGAAGAACGCCCCTCGCCGCTGCTGCGCCGCTATGAGTGCGTACCGATCTTCTTCCTGCTCGGCCTGAGCATTCTCCTGACCTTCAAGGCCGAACCGCTGATGCGCTACACCCGGGCCACCGCCGAAAGCCTGAACAACCCCGAACGCTACGTGATGGCCGTGATGGCGACGCGTCCGGTGCCCAGCCCTGAAGCCAAGACCGCCGCGCTGGAGGTGCAACCATGAAACGGCTGTTCCCTGCCCCGTGGCTGTCCCTGGCGCTGTGGGTGTTGTGGCTGGTGCTGAACCTGTCGGCCAGCCCCGGCAACCTGCTGCTGGGTGCGTTGATGGGCTTTCTCGCGCCGCTGCTGATGGCGCCGTTGCGTCCGCTGCCGATCCGCATCCGACGTCCCGGTACGATCATCCGCCTGTTCTTCCTGGTGGGCCGCGACGTGATCGTGTCCAACCTGCACGTGGCCTGGGGTGTACTGGTGTGCGGCTCGCGTCCGCCGCGCTCGCGCTTTATCAAGATCCCCCTGGACCTGCGCGACGCCAACGGCCTGGCCGCCTTGTCGATGATCACTACCGTTGTCCCCGGCACCATCTGGTCGGAACTGGCCCTGGACCGCAGCATCCTGTTGCTGCACGTGTTCGATCTGGACGATGAAGCGCGGTTTATCGAGCACTTCAAGACCACCTATGAGCGGCCCCTGATGGAGATCTTCGAATGAGCCCCCTGCTCGCCAATGCGATCCTGTTCAGCCTGTTCCTGTTCTCCCTGGCCATGGTGCTGGCCCTGGTGCGCCTGTTCAAAGGCCCATCCGCCCAGGACCGGGTCCTGGCGCTGGACTACCTGTACATCCTGGCGATGTTGATGATGCTGGTGCTGGGCATTCGGTATGCCAGTGATACCTACTTCGAAGCGGCGCTGTTGATTGCGCTGTTTGGCTTTGTCGGGTCATTTGCCCTGGCCAAATTCCTGCTGCGTGGCGAGGTGATCGAATGATGCCGTTATGGGTTGAAGTGTGCGTGGCCGTGTTGCTGGTGCTGAGCAGCGTGTTTGCCCTGATTGGCGCAATCGGGTTGCTGCGCATGAAGGATTTCTTCCAGCGCATGCACCCGCCGGCACTGGCCTCGACGTTGGGTGCGTGGAGCGTGGCGTTGGCGTCGATTATCTACTTTTCGGTGCTCAAGTCCGGGCCGGTGTTGCACGGGTGGTTGATCCCGATTTTGCTGTCGATCACCGTGCCGGTGACGACGCTGCTGCTGGCGCGCACCGCGCTGTTCCGCAAGCGCATGGCCGGTGACGATGTGCCCGCCGAGGTCAGCAGCCGTCGCTGAGTTCTGATGCGACACGGTCAAAAAAATGTGGGAGGGGGCTTGCCCCCGATAGCAGGGTGTCAGTGAATGCAGCTGTCGCTGACACACCGCTATCGGGGGCAAGCCCCCTCCCACATTTGGATCGAGGCTAGGCGAAGGATCGGATGTGCGCCGCCAACTCCGCCAACTACTTAAAATCTAATCTTCTACGCACTAATCTATGCGCTGTGCAGTCACAGTGCTTATCAAACAAACACATATCTAAAGTGATTAATATTTGGTGATTGCAACATATTCATCATACGACATCAGCTCTGAGCGACTTTGCACGCATTGGCTTTCAATATTAGAAGCTTCAAAAAAACGCCCCGAACCAGTCGGGGCGTTTTTCATTCAGCGCTTACAGATCAAGCCTGATCAGCCAAGCGCCACGTCGTCCCACCCTTGCCGTCTTCCAACACCACACCCATCGCGGTCAGTTGGTCACGGATACGGTCGGACTCCGCCCAATCCTTGTTGGCCCGAGCGGCCAAGCGCGCCTGGATCAGCGCGTCCACTTCAGCCGCATCCACGCGCCCTTCGGCGCCGGCTTGCAGGAAGTCATCGGCTTCCATCTGCAACACGCCCAGCACGCTCGCCAGCTCTTTCAAGCGCGCCGCCAGGCCCGCCGCCGCGTCGAGGTCAGTCTCACGCAAACGGTTGATCTCGCGCACCATCTCGAACAGCACCGCGCAGGCTTCCGGGGTGCCGAAGTCGTCGTTCATGACTTCGGTGAACCGTGCGACGAACGCTTCGCCACCCGCCGGTGCCACGGAGGGCAGACCTTTCAACGCGTGGTAGAAACGCTCCAGGGCGCCCTTGGCGTCCTTGAGGTTGTCTTCCGAGTAGTTGATCGCGCTGCGGTAGTGACTGGACACCAACAGGTAACGCACCACTTCCGGGTGGTACTTTTCCAGCACATCGCGGATGGTGAAGAAGTTGTTCAAGGACTTGGACATCTTCTCGCCATTGATGCGGATCATGCCGCAGTGCATCCAGGCGTTGGCGTAGGTCTTGCCGGTGGCGGCTTCGCTCTGGGCGATTTCGTTTTCATGGTGCGGGAACTCGAGGTCGCTGCCGCCGCCATGAATGTCGAAGGTCTCGCCCAGGCAGCAGGTGGACATCACCGAGCATTCGATGTGCCAGCCCGGACGCCCGGCGCCCCAAGGCGATTCCCAGCTTGGCTCGCCGGGCTTGGTGCCTTTCCACAGCACGAAGTCGAGGGGGTCTTGCTTGGCTTCGTCGACTTCGATGCGCGCACCGATGCGCAGGTCTTCGATTTTCTTGCGCGACAGCTTGCCGTAGCCCATGAACTTGGCGACGCGGTAGTACACGTCACCGTTGCCCGGGGCGTAGGCGTAGCCCTTGTCGATCAGGGTCTGGATCATCGCGTGCATGCCCGGGATATGGTCCGTGGCGCGCGGTTCCATGTCCGGTTTGAGGATGTTGAGGCGTGCCTCGTCCTCGTGCATGGCGGCGATCATCCGCGCGGTCAGCGCGTCGAACGACTCGCCGTTTTCGTTGGCGCGATTGATGATCTTGTCGTCGATGTCGGTGATGTTGCGCACATAGGTCAAGTCATAGCCGCTGAAACGCAACCAGCGGGTCACCAGGTCGAAGGCGACCATGCTGCGACCGTGGCCGATGTGGCAGTAGTCGTACACGGTCATGCCGCACACGTACATGCGCACCTTGTTGCCATCGAGCGGCTTGAAGACTTCTTTGCTCTTGCTGAGCGTGTTGTAGATCGTTAGCACGACGGTTCCTTAAATCACTGGCCCCACGAATCACGCAAGGTCACGGTACGGTTGAATACCGGAGCGCCTGGTTTCGAGTCCTTGATATCCGCGCAGAAGTAACCTTCGCGCTCGAACTGGAAACGGTCTTCCGGCTGTGCACTGCCAAGGGATGGCTCGGCACGACAACCAGTGAGTACTTGCAGGGAGTCAGGGTTGATGTTGTCGAGGAAACTCGCGCTGTCTTCAGCCTTCTCAGGGTTCGGCGAACGGAACAGGCGGTCGTACAGACGCACTTCGCACTCGACGCTGGCCGCGGCCGGCACCCAGTGGATCACGCCCTTGACCTTGCGGCCTTCAGGGTTCTTGCCCAGGGTTTCTGGATCATACGAGCAGCGCAGTTCGACGATGTTGCCATCGGCATCCTTGATCGCTTCATCGGCGCGGATCACGTAGCTGCCACGCAGGCGCACTTCGCCGCTCGGCTCCAGGCGCTTGTAGCCTTTTGGCGGCTCTTCCATGAAGTCATCACGGTCGATGTAGATTTCACGGGCAAACGGCAGCGCGCGCACGCCCATGTCTTCTTGCTGCGGATGACGCGGCAGTTCGAGGTGCTCGACCTTGTCTTCCGGGTAGTTGGTGATCACCACCTTCAAGGGACGCAGCACGCACATGGCGCGCGGGGCGTTCTGGTCCAGGTCCTGGCGGATGCTGAACTCGAGCATGCCGAAGTCGACCACGCCGTCGGAACGGTTGGTGCCGACCATGTCGCAGAAGTTGCGGATCGACGCCGGGGTGTAGCCGCGACGGCGGAAGCCCGACAGCGTCGACATGCGCGGGTCGTCCCAGCCGTTGACGTGCTTTTCATCGACCAGTTGCTTGAGCTTGCGCTTGCTGGTGATGGTGTAGTTCAGGTTCAGACGGCTGAATTCGTACTGACGCGGGTGCGCCGGTACCGGCAGGTTGTCGAGGAACCATTCATACAGCGGGCGGTGGCTCTCGAACTCCAGGGTGCAGATGGAGTGGGTGATGCCTTCAATGGCGTCCGACTGACCGTGGGTGAAGTCGTAGTTGGGGTAGATGCACCACTTGTCACCGGTCTGGTGGTGGTGGGCATGGCGGATGCGGTACATGATCGGGTCGCGTAGGTTCATGTTCGGCGAGGCCATGTCGATCTTGGCGCGCAGTACGCGGGCGCCGTCCGGGAACTCACCGGCGCGCATGCGGGCGAACCAGTCCAGGTTCTCTTCCACCGACCGGTCGCGGAACGGGCTGTTCTTGCCTGGCTCGGTGAGGCTGCCACGGTATTCCTTGGCCTGCTCCGGGGTCAGGTCGTCGACGTAGGCCTTGCCGGCCTTGATCAGCGCCACGGCCCAGTCGTGCAACTGGTCAAAATATTGCGAGGCATAGCGCACTTCACCGGACCACTCGAAGCCCAGCCACTTCACGTCGCTTTCGATGGCGTCGATGTATTCCTGGTCTTCCTTGGCCGGGTTGGTATCGTCGAAACGCAGGTGCGTGACGCCGCCGAACTCTTGGGCCAGGCCGAAGTTCACACAGATCGACTTGGCGTGACCGATGTGCAGGTAGCCGTTGGGCTCTGGCGGGAAACGGGTGACGATCTGCGTGTGCTTGCCCGAATCCAGGTCCGCCTGGATGATCGGGCGCAGGAAGTTGACCGGGACGGCAGGTCCGGCCTTGGAATTCGAGGTAGTGTCGACAGTGGGCTTGCTCATAGGATCCTTGAACAGACGGAAGTACTGGGCCAGGTTAGGCCGATAAAACAAAGCGCTTATCATAGCCGAACCTGTCAACCCGCTGACAGAGCGCGGCCGAAAACTGCGGCTTTAATTGCCCGGGCGGTAAAAAACCACCTCGAAATTCCTGGCGGGCACGCTAAACTGCGCGCCTTGGCCGCTGTTTAGCCATACAGGTCTGGCGCCTGACACGTGCGCCCCACGAATTCCCTGAACGAGTAGTAGATATGACTCAAGTCAAACTGAGCACCAACCACGGTGACATCGTCATCGAACTGAACGCCGAGAAAGCGCCGCTCACCGTCGCCAACTTCATCGAGTACGTTAAAGCCGGCCACTACGAAAACACGGTTTTCCACCGCGTCATCGGCAACTTCATGATCCAGGGCGGTGGTTTCGAGCCGGGCATGAAAGAAAAGAAAGACAAGCGCCCAAGCATCCAGAACGAAGCGGACAACGGCCTTTCCAACGATAAGTACACCGTCGCCATGGCCCGTACCATGGAGCCGCATTCGGCCTCCGCGCAGTTCTTCATCAACGTCGCCGACAACGCTTTCCTGAACCACAGCGGCAAGAATGTGCAGGGTTGGGGCTACGCAGTGTTCGGTAAAGTGACCGAAGGCACTGACATCGTCGACAAGATCAAAGGCGTGCAGACCACCGGTAAAGCCGGTCACCAGGACGTACCGGTCGAAGACGTGATCATCGAGAAAGCCGAGATCATTGAGTGATATTGCTGATTTCAGATTTGCATCTGGAAGAGGAGCGCCCGGACATTACCCGGGCGTTTCTGGATCTGCTCCACGGCCGCGCCCGTGGCGCCCAGGCGTTGTACATTCTGGGGGACTTCTTCGAAGCCTGGATTGGCGACGATGGGATGACCGATTTCCAACGTTCGATCTGCGCCGCTCTGCGTGAACTGAGCGACAGTGGCACCCCGATTTTCATCATGCATGGCAACCGCGACTTCCTGATCGGCAAGGCGTTCTGCAAAGCGACTGGCGCCACCTTGCTCAAGGACCCGAGTGTCGTGCAGTTGTATGGCGAGCCCGTGCTGCTGATGCACGGCGACAGCCTCTGCACCCGCGACCTTGGCTACATGAAGCTGCGGCGCATCCTGCGTAACCCGATCGTGCTGTTTATCCTGCGCCACTTGCCGCTGCGCACCCGCCACAGGCTGGCGCGCAAACTGCGCAGCGAGAGCCGCACGCAGACACGCATGAAGACCAACGATATTGTCGACGTCACCCCCGAGGAAGTCCCACGGGTGATGCAGCAGTTCGGCGTACGCACCCTGGTCCACGGCCATACGCACCGCCCGGCCATCCATAAGTTGCAGATTGGCGACCAGGCGGCCAAGCGCATTGTGCTGGGGGATTGGGACAAGCAAGGCTGGGCGCTGCAGGTCGATGGCCAAGGGTTTCAGTTGGCAGCGTTCGATTTCGTCAACCCGCAATTGGCACTGCCCGGCGCCTGACTCAAACACGCCATCGATCAACTGTGGGAGGGGACTTGCTCCCGATGGCGGTGTATCAGTCAGCCTATTTGAAGCTGGCCCACCGCTATCGGCCCCCCTCCCACAGTTGATTGCACTCCAGCCTTGGCCGATCAGTGCCCTGATGCAGCCGGCCCCGCCTTCGCGGTGAACGGCGGCTTGGCCAGCCACACCAGCAACATCAACCCCATGAACATCCACCCCAGCAGCGTGAAGTAATCCACGGTGGACATCATGTACGCCTGGCTGGTGAGGATCTGGTCCAGTTGCGCATAAGCCTTGTGACCTGCCCCGCCGAGCGCCTGCAACGCATCGCGGGTCGCCGCGTCGTAGGTGGTCATGTTCTCGCTCATGTACGCATGGTGCTGGTCCGCGCGGCGAATCCAGATCCAGGTGGTCAGCGACGCGGCAAAACTGCCGCCCAGGGTGCGCAGGAAGGTCGCAAGCCCGGCGCCGTCGGCGATCTGATGCGGCGGCAGGTCGGACATCAGTATGCTCAAGGTCGGCATAAAGAACAGCGCCACGCCGATGCCCATGAATAGCTGCACCAGAGCGATGTGCTGGAAGTCCACCTCATTGGTAAAGCCGGCACGCATGAAGCAGCTCAAGCCAATCGCCAGGAATGCCAGGCCTGCCAGTAGACGCAGATCGAACCGGGGCGCGTACTTGCCCACGAACGGCGACATCACCACCGGCAGGATCCCGATCGGCGCCACCGCCAGGCCGGCCCAGGTGGCGGTATAGCCCATTTGGGTTTGCAGCCACTGCGGAAGGATCAGGTTGATGCCGAAGAACCCCGCGTAGCCCAGGACCAGCACAATGGTGCCGATGCGAAAGTTACGGTAGGCGAACAGCCGCAGGTTGACCACCGGATGCTTGTCGGTGAGTTCCCAGATGATGAACACCGCCAGGGCAATCGCCGAAATAGCCGCGCCGATAAGGATGAAGTTGGATTCGAACCAGTCCAGGTCGTTGCCCTTGTCGAGGATGATCTGCAAGGCGCCCACCCCGACGATCAGGCTCAGCAACCCCACGTAATCCATCGGCTGGTGGCTGGTGACCACCGGGCGCGTCTTCAGTTGCGAACGCACCACCATGACCGCAAACACGCCGATGGGCACGTTGATAAAGAAGATCCACGGCCAACTGTAGCTGTCGGTGATCCAGCCGCCGAGGATCGGCCCCGCAATCGGTGCCACCACCGTGACCATCGCCAATAGCGCCAGGGCCATGCCGCGCCGCGCCGGCGGGTAGACCGCGATCAGCAACGTCTGGGTCATCGGGTACAACGGCCCGGCGACCAACCCCTGAAGTACCCGGAAGCCGATCAGCTCGGGCATCGAGGTGGAAATACCACAGAGGAACGACGCCAGCACAAACAGCATCGTCGCCCACAGGAACAGCTTCACCTCGCCAAAGCGCCGGCTCAACCAACCGGTCAGCGGCAAAGCGATGGCGTTGCTCACCGCGAACGAGGTGATCACCCAGGTGCCCTGCTCCGAACTCACGCCGAGGTTGCCGGAGATCGTCGGCAACGCCACGTTGGCGATGGTGGTGTCGAGCACCTGCATGAAGGTCGCCAGCGACAGGCCAATGGTGGCCATCAGCAGGCTGGGCGGCGTGAAGGACGCGTTATGGCTCATCAGCGTTGCACAGCCTTGGGCGCGGCGATGCTGTTGTCATGGATCAACTGGGTGATCATGGCGTCAGCCTCGGCCAGTTGGCGGTCATACACGTTGGTGGTGAACGAAGCCTTTTGCGGCGGCTGTTGCGCCAGCATCGGGCCGCTCTGGTCATGCAGGTCCACATTGACCACGGTGCTCAAGCCCACGCGCAGCGGGTGCTTGGCCAGCTCCTCGGCGTTGATATGGATGCGCACCGGCACCCGCTGGACGATCTTGATCCAGTTACCGGTGGCGTTCTGCGCCGGCAGCAGGGCAAACGCACTGCCGGTCCCGGCGCCCAGGCTGTCCACGGTGCCGCTGTACTTCACGTCGCTGCCGTAGATGTCCGACTCAATGTCCACTGGCTGGCCGATGCGCATATCGCGCAGTTGGGTTTCCTTGAAGTTGGCGTCGATCCACAGTTGATTCAGCGGGATCACCGCCATCAGCGCAGTCCCCGGCTGCACACGCTGGCCCAATTGCACAGTGCGCTTGGCCACGTAACCGGTGACCGGCGCGATCAAGGTGCTGCGCGCATTGGTCAGGTAGGCCTGGCGCAGTTGTGCGGCGGCGGCCTGCACGTCCGGGTGGGACGAAATCACGGTGTCATCCACCAGGGCGTTGCTGGTCTTGAGCTGTTGCTCAAGGTTGGTCAGGGCGTTCTTGGCGGCGGTCAGGCTGTCGCGGGCGTGGGACAGTTCTTCCTGGGAAATCGCGCCGCCCTGGGCCAGGGTTTTACGGCGATTGAAGTTGTCCTCGGCGGTTTGCACGTCGGCTCTCTGTGCATTGACCTGGGCTTTCATGCCGTCGACGTTGCTGTACAGGCCGCGCACCTGGCGCACGGTGCGAGCCAGGTTGGCCTGGGCGCTTTGCAGGCCGACGGCGGCGTCGTTCGGGTCGAAATTGACCAGCACCTGGCCTTCGTGGACCAGGTCGCCATCGTCGGCGCCGATGCTGACCACGGTGCCGGTGACCAGCGGCGTGATTTCCACCACGTTGCCGTTCACATAGGCGTCGTCGGTGCTTTCGTTGAAGCGCCCGTAGAGTTCATACCAACCCCACACGCCAACGATACTGAGGATAACGATCAGCGCCAGGCCGATCAGCATGACTTTACGCTTGCGTGGATTGTTGTCTTTGGGTTGTGGTGCGGTGGTGCTTTCGGCAGTGGCCATGACAAATACCTCGAATTATTCCGTGCGTGTGGCTGGGGTGGTCGCTGCCACGTTGTCGGCGCCGTAGCCGCCGCCCAGGGCCTGCATCAATTGAATCGACAGATCGATCTGCGCGGCATTCAGGGTCGCTAGCTGACGCTGGGCCTGGAGCAATTGCTGCTCGATGCTGAGCACATCCAGGTAGTTACCGATCCCGGAGCTGTAGCGCTGCATCCCGGTGTCGTAGGACTGCTGGGCAATGTCCGCAGCGTGTTGCTGGGCCTGGATCTGCCGACCGGTGTCGCGCAGTTGTGAAAGGGTGTTGCCGATGTCGCCCAGGGCTTGCACCAGGGTTTTGTTGTACTGGGCCACGGCCAGGTCGTAGTCGGCGTCGCGCGCGTCGAGATTGGCGCGCAGGCGGCCGCCATCGAAGATCGGCAGCGAGATCGTCGGCGCGATGTTGAAGAAGCGGCTGGCCGAACCGAACATCGCATCCCCCAGCAACGACTCGGCCCCGGCGCTCGCGCTGAGGTTGAGGTTGGGGTAGAAGCTGGCCTTGCCGGCGGCGATGTTCTTGCTTGCCGCCTCCACACGCCAGCGGGCGGCGATCAGGTCCGGGCGCCGGCCGAGCAATTCAGCGGGCAGTACCGAAGGAACAGCCACCGCGCTGGGCTTGAGCACAACCGGCCGGGCCAGCTCATTGCCACGGTCCGGACCTTTGCCAAGCAACACCGCCAGGGCGATCTTGGCGCTCTGCAGTTGTTTTTCCGCATCGATCAGTTGGGACTGGGAGCTGGCTTCCAGGCTTTCGGTCTGCTGGTACTGATACTGGCTATCGATGCCCGAGTTCAGTCGACGCCGGCCCAGATCAAGCATTTGCCGGGTACGCTTGAGGTCGTCATTGGCCAGGTCACGCACGATATGGGCCTGACCCAGATCGCTATACGCCTTGGCCACATCGGCGGCGAGGGTCAGGCGCGCGGCCTGCTGGTCGACTTCGGCGGCACGGGCCTGGCCCAGTGCGGCTTCCCAGGCAGCGCGCTGGCCGCCCCAGAGGTCAAAGTTGTAATTGAAGCTGGCGCCGATGCTACGCACGGTCGAATAGGTATCGCCCTGCCCCAGCGGGTCCTGGTCCCTGGCCAGGCGCGAGCGGCTCACGCCGGCGCTGGCATCCAAGGTCGGCAGGCGCGCGGCATTCGCGGCATAGGCGGCGGCCTCGGCCTGATGGGCGCGGGCGCTGGCCACTTGCATATCCGGGCTGTTTTGCAGAGCCTCGGAGATCAGGCTGTCGAGCTGCGGGTCGCCGAGGCTTTTCCACCAGTCGGCGCGCGGCCAGGCGGCACTCGACAGCGTCACGCCGCTCAGGGATTTGCCGGTTTGCAAGGTGTTGGCATCCAAGCGTTGGCCCTGGGTATCGAGTCCACTGAAGTTGGCGCAACCGGCCATGCTCATGGCCACCAGGACCAGGCAAAAGGCACGTGTGTTCATTCTTTACCTACCCGCTGCAGGGTGATGGAGTCACCGGCAGCTATCAGAATTTTCTTGAGGATCTTTTCCAGGGTCTGCAACTCCCCCGGATCCAATGCACCGGCCAACTGGTTCAACGCCTCGGCGCCGATATGCGGCAGCATGTCCGCCAGGCGCTGGCCGTCTTCAGTGAGAACCAACTGCACCTGGCGGCGGTCCAGCTCGGAACGCTTGCGACTGAGCAAGTCTTTTTGCTCCAGGCGGTCGAGCATGCGGGTCATCGAGCCGCTGTCCAGGGACAGGTGGCGACACAGCTCCGCCGGGGTGTCGACGCCGAACTGCGCCATGATGATCAACACTTTGAACTGCGCGGCGGTGATGCCGTGGGGTTCCATGTGGGTGTCGATGATGCGGTCCTTGAGAATCGCGGCGCGGCCCAGCAACAGGCCAAGGTGGCAGTTGCGGAAGTTTTCGGGGGTGAAGTGTTTCATCGAAAGTCACCTTATTACTGCCTAAGCAGCGAATGTATGACCGGATGTTACTGCTTAGGCAGCGAATATCAAAATGAATAATTAGCTTGCTTGCTAATTGACCGACGACCGGAGCAAATGCAAAACCGGAGATGGCTTGCCAGCGAGGGTCGTTGACGATGACGTGAGCCGTCAGGATGAACGTGGCGCCTGGGCGTTTGTCGCCGGCAAGCCGGCTCCTACAGAGGGGTGGGTCAGAAGTCTCGTTTGTAGAAAATATCCAACGAGCTGGCCACGCCGCTGGCCACTTCCAGGTACACCTTCTTGCTCAACAGATAGCGCAAGGCAATGGTGCTCGCCGGTTCGAACACCCCCACGCCATAACGCAGGCTGAGTTTCTCGGTGATCTTGCCGCTGGCGACCACCGCCGTGGTGGTGCCGCTGCCCTGGGTGTCGAGTTCGAAATCCTTAATTCCCAGGTCCCTGGCCAGGTCCGAAGTCACCCCGGCGCTGCCCATCAGGCCCAGGCCCAGGGCGGCCTGGGCGAGCAGGTTGTTGTCTTCGCCGGTGCTGCTCAGTGGACGGCCCAGCACCAGGTAGGACAGCGCCTGCTCCTGGCTCATCGCCGGTTCCGAGAAGATCTGCGTGGTGGGCTGCTCGGCGCTGCCGCTCAGGCGGATTCCGGCGATCACATCGTCGGTCTTGCGGATCGCTTCGATGTCCAGATACGGCTGGTCGAGCGGCCCGGCGAACAGCAACCTTGCGCGACGCACATCGAGTTTCTGGCCATAGGCACGGTAGCGGCCATCGTTAAGCCATAGCTCGCCACGGGTGTCGAGGTTATCGCCGATATGCACGTGCCCCTGCACTTTGGCGGTGAGGCCGAAGCCCGAGAAATTGAGCTGGTCTTCACCCACCGCCACGTCGATATCCATGGCCATGGCCATCGGCGGCTTGCCCTCCTCGGTCTGGCTGCCGATGATCACCGTGTCGTCCGAGACCTTTACCGTCGAGGGCGGCAGTTCGCGCACGGTGATGTCACCGCGGGGGATCCGTACCTTGCCGGCAATCGCCAGGTGGTCGTTCTTCAAGCTGATCTTCAGGTCCGGCGCCACTTCCAGCACGGCATAGGGTTCGACCGTGACCGGCAGTTGCGAACCTTGCAGGCGCAGGTCCACGGCCAACGCCTGGCCCCATTCGATCTGGCCCTTGAGACTGCCCTGCCCGGCCTTGCCGCTGCGCCAGGCGCCATTGAGCTGGACGCTTTCGCCGGCGATCAACGCTTGCACATTCAAACCCTCGAGGCTGATGGGCAGTTCCGGCCCGGAAATCTCGCCGTCCAACAGATTCACGCTGCCGTTGACCTGCGGCGCCAGCAACCCGCCGGAAATACGCCCGTTGCCGTTGAGCCTGCCGTGGAGCGTCTCCACCATCGGCACAAACGGTCGCGCCACCGCGAGATCAAGGCCGGTGAGGCTGAAGTTTCCGCTGATCGGCTTGTTTTTCGGCAGCGGGTTGATCTGTGCCTGCAGCAACAACTCACCGAGTTTGCCGCCACGGAAGTTCAGCCGAGTGTCAATGCGCGTGGGGTTGAGGGTGGTTTCCAGGGTGAGGGTGTCATAGGGGAAATCCAGCCATTGATGCTTGTCCTTGACCCGCAAGGTGCCGCCACTGGCATCCACCGACACCACGCCTTTGGGGCCGCTGTCGGGGAGGTCGAGCTGGATGTCAGCGTTGAGCTTGCCCAGCCAGGCAAAATCTTTGGGCAGGAACGCGGCGAGGCTGTCGATGGGAAACTGCTTGAGGTGGTAACGCAGCTTGGGCTCGGGCATCAGCCGCTGGTCTTCGCCACACAGGCTGGCCGGGCCGGAGACCCAGCAGTGCGCCGCGAACGTCAGCTTGCCATCGGCCAGCCGTTCGATTTTTGCCGGGGCTTGCAGCTTCCAGTCCTGGCCGCCGGCTTGTATGTCGCCACTGGCCAAGCGACCGCGCCAGTTGCCTTTGTCGAGGTTGCCGTCCAGGGCCAGGGCGAGCTGGACCAACGGGCCCGCCAGCTCCAGCCGGACTTTCTGACTGTTGATATCGCCCTGGGCGCTGGCGTTGAGCGTGCCGACCTGGGTGTCGCCGCTTTGGATGCCGCTGCCTTTGAGGTCGATCTGCGCGCGCTGGGCATTATCGAGGCTGGCGGCGAGGGTCAGGCTTTGCAGGCGATTGTCGGCGAACGCCAATTGCTGCCCTTTGAGGTCGAGCTTGCCCTGGGGCGCTTTCAGGCTACCGGCCACGTCGAGTCGACCGTTGACCTGCCCACGCAGCTGCGGCCACAGCTGGGCCAGGCGCGCCAGCTTGATGTCGATCTGCCCGGCCAGGCGTTGTTGCAGGCTGCCGCTGCCGTTGATGCGGTTGTCACCCAGGCGAATGTCCAGGTTGGCCAGGGTCCATTGCGCGCCCGCGCCTTCGGCCTTGGCCGCCAGCACCGCGGTTTGCCCGCGCAGGCGGCCCTTGAGGTCGAGGTCGGCGTTCAGCTTGAGCTGTTCGTTCTTGAACTCACCGGTGCTGCGCAGCGGTCCGGCCAGGGTGCCCGGCAATTGCGCGACCCAGTACGCCGGGTTCAGCGCCGACAAATCCAGCGCCGTATCCCAGGCGATGCCATCGTCGAATTGCAGGTTCAGATGGCCTTCAGCCTTGCCTTGGCCGGCAGTCAGTTTCAGCTCCGGCAAGAAGATCTGCTTGAGGTCGCCACTGAACGGCGTGACCACATTGAACTTGCCGGCGGGACCGTCGAGATCGGCCTTGAGATTGCCGAGGTAGTTGCCGTCCTTATAGGAAATCTCGCCATTAAAGGTGCGCAAAACCACCTGAGGTTCGTCGATCAACGGATAGAGGCGATGCCAGGGGAAATCCAGCCAAGCGATTTTCGCCTCGGCGCTGAAGCCTTGCTGCCAATCCAATTGGGCGCTGAGTCTGAGGCTCTGCTGGTCGCCGGCCGTCAACTCCAGGCCGGTAATCTGTGCGCCCCTGGCGTCGACCTTGCCTTGCAGCAGCAGGTCCACCGGGCCTTTTTCCGCCGGCAATACCGCCTTGCCGAGCAGTTGATAACCGTCTTTCAGGTCACCCTTGGCAGTGAGATCGAGTTGATTGAGTTGCAGGGTGTCGGGTAGATCGGCACTGGGTTTGAAGCCATCGGCGGTAATACGCACCTGGGCCGGGAGGTTGTCCGCCAGGGGTTGCAGCTCGCCGCTGAGTTTGGCGGGCAAGTAACCGCTACTGTCGGCATCGAGCTTGAGGGTCTTGAGCAGATCGCCGTTGACCTTGAGCGCGACCGTCCAGGGCGCACCGCCCGGCGCATACGGCAGGCTCAGGTTGCCACTGGCGCTCAACGGCCAGTCGCCGGTCGGTTGCAACAGCCCGGCCAGGTCCAGCACCAGGTCGTCCCGTTGCAGGTGCACGGCGTCGATCTGCAGGCCGGCAGCAGTCCAATGCGCCACCAGTTGCAGGCCCTTGAGTTCTTCGCTGCCGTTAAACAGCAGGCTACCAACGCGAACGTCGCCCAACTGGATGGACAGGGGCAGTTTCAGCTCGGGCAGCTGGATCGGCCCGCTGCTGTCTTCAGTGCCGGGTGGAAATTGCAGACCGACCTGTTCCACGTCCAGCCGGTTGATGCACAGGGTCATGCGCAACAGGCACGCCGGCGACCAATCGACTGTCGCCGCAGTGAGTTCGACGCGGCTGCTGTCCTGTTGCCACAGCAGATGATCGGCGCTCCACCGACCGCCCAAACGCCCCTGGAAGTTCTCCACGCTCAAACCCGGCACCTGGCCCAAGGCCCAGCGGCTGCCAGCCGGGGTGCCAAGTACCGTCCACACTCCCAGCAATACCAGGGCGAGGACGGCCGCGACGGCCAGCCCCGCGATTTTCAAACCACGCATCACAGCTCAGGCCCCATGGAAAAGTGCAATCGAACGCCACCCGGATCTTCCAGGGCGTGGGCCAGGTCCAGGCGGATCGGCCCCACCGGCGAGACCCAGCGGATGCCCACGCCGACGCCGGTTTTCAGGCTGGGCATTTCCAGGGTGTTGAACGAGTTGCCCTGGTCGATAAAGGTCGCGATCCGCCATTTCTCGGCGATGGAATATTGATACTCGGCGCTCAACGCCACCATGTAGCGGCCACCGATGCGGTCGCCCTGGTCGTTTTCCGGCGACAGGCTCTGGTACTCGTAGCCGCGCACGCTCTGGTCGCCACCGGCAAAGAAGCGCAACGACGGCGGCACCGATTTGTAGCCATTGGTGGCGCTGCCGCCCACCTGCGCCCGGGCGAGGAAACGATGCTTGTCCCACAGGGTGGTCAGGCCCTTGACCATGGCTGTGCCGTAAAGCAGGTTGGTGTCCGAACCCAGGCCCTCCTTGGCCACCTTGGAGTCGAATTGCAGGCGGTAGCCATGGTGGGGGTCGATGCGATTATCGCTGCGCAGGTAGGAGTAACTGATCCCGGGCATCAGCAGGTTACTGAGGCCGGAGTCGTTGCCCAGGCGATATTCCTCGCGCTGGTATTTCAACGAGATCACCCGGGTCCAGCCACTGGGCAACTTGCTGTGCCATTCGGGACCTAGCGTGAGCAATTTACTCAGGGTGTCGGTGTTGGCGATTTCTTCATTCTGGTAACCACCGGCAAAACGCAGTTTATCGGTGAGCGGCGGGTCCAGCGGAATGTCGTACCACAGGCCGACGTTCTGGCGCGGCGCCGAGAGTTCGGCCTCCCAACCGTAGCTGTGGCCCTGGGGATTGACCCAATGGCGCGTCCAGTTGGCTTTACCGCGCGGGCCGACGTCGGTGGAAAAACCCAGGCCCAGGCCCATGGTGCGCGGCTTGCGGGTTTCCAGGCGGACGGCCACCGGGATCACATCATTGGCCGAGGCCGCCGGCGCGGCGTCCACGCGCACGCCTTCGAAAAAGCCGCTGCCCTGCAGGTTCTGGTTGAGTTCGGCGATCAGCTCGGAGTCGTAAGGATCGCCGCTTTTAAACGGCACCATGCGTTGCAGCAGTTCTTCGTCGAACGGCGTATCGCCGGCAAAGCTGACCTTGCCCAAGGTGTAGC
The DNA here is from genome assembly GCF_046605395.1 of Pseudomonas sp. MPB23. Taxonomy (NCBI): domain Bacteria; kingdom Pseudomonadati; phylum Pseudomonadota; class Gammaproteobacteria; order Pseudomonadales; family Pseudomonadaceae; genus Pseudomonas; species Pseudomonas sp. MPB23. The sequence continues at coordinate 4,920,906 of NZ_CP176771.1, forward strand.
GCGGACCGCTGTCGTAGACAAGTTCGATATCGGCGACGCCGGCCTTGGGGTCTACCGCCAGCGTCTGGCGGGTGAAACGTCCACTGAAAAAACCGTAGCGCGAAGCCTGGTTCTGGATCAGGCGCTTGGCGTCTTCGTAATGCCCGTGGTTGAGCACCGCGCCGGATTTGAGCTCGTTGCTGGTGGGTACGCGAAAGGCCTTGAGGTCCGCGGCCGGGCCATCGACCCGGATGGTCACGTTGCGCAGATGCACCGGTTCGCCGGGGTCGATGGTGAGGGTCAGGCGCGGGTTCTTGCCGCCCGCGACGGAACTTTCGATCCGTGGCTGATAGAAACCCAGCGCCTGGGCCGCTTTGCGCGCCTGCTCTTCGGCGCCACGGCTGAACCGCAGCAAGGCCTCTTCATCACGATCGCCCACCCCGCCGATGTAGCCTTCGATATTGGCTTTCAGCGCATCGTTGGATGGCTTGATCCGCACATCCAATTCGCTTTGCGCGAACGCGCTGCAGCTTGTGAACAGCAGAATCAAGCCGCTGGTAACTTTTACTGGAAACTTCATAAGCGCGGATGCTACACGAGCTGAGGAGAAACTTAGAGCTCAGACAATTCTGAAAAATTCTGCGCTAAGCCGTTGCAGCATGTGACACCTGGGGATTGGGGTGGAAAAACACATGTTCCAGGATCGGTCCTACGGCGACTTCGCCGATTTCCTCGTAGCCCTGGCGCTTATAGAAGTCCAGATAACGTGAATTGCCCGTATCCAGCACCACGCCGGACGAATGCGGGTCTTCGGCGCACCAGTTGTGCACGGCTTCGAGCAATTGTTCGCCGTAGTGCTTGCCCTGCAATTGCGGGTGGATGCCCAGCAGCGGCAGCACATGCACCGACTCGCTGGGCAAGCAGGCCAGCACCGCATTGTAGTAATCCAGATAGCGCCGGGTGCCGCGCACACCGGTGCTCAACCACATGCGCAGTTGCCAGGCCCAGCTCTCGGTAATGCCCAGGCGCCGTTGCGGCGGCGCGATCAGCGCGATGCCGATCAGACGATCATTGACGAACAGGCCAATGGCGGGAAGTTTCTGAAAGAAATGCTGCTTCACCAGCTCGCGCACCGTGGCGCGCACCCGCTGTTCATAGCCTGGGCGTTCCGCCTCGAAGATGTAGGCGAACGTCGGCTCATGCCGATAGGCCTGGTACAACAGCGAGCGAGCCTCGCGGGAATAGTCGCTGTTGAGCAGGCGGATTTCGGCAACGGCGTTCAAAGTCTCAGGCATACAATCAATCTCCCTGTGCGCCACTCAAAGGATGGCGTTCTTATGGGTACGAACCTACGCAGCACCAGTCGTTCCCAGACATTAGCAGTGCATCTGTCCTACCGCCACGCTGGCCCCCGTCTGACTTGTCGGCTAGCATCGCCCTTTTGCCAGGACTGGACTGCCGACCATGAAAATCGTCTCCTTCAATATCAACGGGCTGCGCGCCCGCCCTCATCAGTTGGCGGCGCTGATTGAAAAGCATCAACCCGATGTGATTGGCCTGCAGGAAACCAAAGTCCACGACGACCAGTTCCCCCTCGCTGAAGTGCAGGCCCTGGGCTATCACGTCTATTACCACGGCCAAAAAGGCCACTACGGCGTGGCCCTGCTCTCGCGCCAGGAAGCGTTGAGCGTGCATAAAGGTTTTGCCAGCGATGACGAAGAGGCTCAGCGCCGCTTTATCTGGGGCACTTTCGCCGATGAGCATGGCAACCCGGTCACGATCATGAACGGCTATTTCCCACAAGGCGAACGCCGCGACCACCCCACCAAGTTCCCGGCCAAGCAGCGCTTCTACGCAGATTTGCAACACCTGCTGGAGAGCCAGTTCAGCAATGACCAGGCCCTGGTGGTGATGGGCGACGTGAATATCTCCCCGGAAGACTGCGACATCGGCATCGGCGCCGACAATGCCAAGCGCTGGCTGAAAACCGGCAAGTGCAGCTTCCTGCCCGAGGAACGCGAATGGATGGCACGCTTGAAAAACTGGGGCCTGGTGGACAGCTTCCGCCACCTGAACCCGGACGTGACCGACCGTTTCAGTTGGTTCGACTACCGCAGCCGCGGCTTTGAGGATGAGCCCAAGCGCGGGCTGCGTATCGACGTGATCATGGCGTCCACCGGCCTGGTGCCACGGGTCAAGGATGCCGGCGTGGATTACGAACTGCGCGGCCTGGAGAAACCGTCCGACCATGCGCCGATCTGGCTCGAGTTGAGCTGATTTTCCGGCGGTCCTCGGTTAAAGGTGGGAGCAAGCCCGCTCCCACCTGTTGATCCGCTGAACATCAGTCACATTGCTGCAATCTTACTGACTTAATCTCGCAGCACTTCCTTTGTATTGAGATGGTGCCAGCATGCTGCTGCGCGTTTTGTTCCTGCTGTGTTGCGCGTGTTCCTTTTCCATCGTTGCCGCCCCCCTCCCCGTCCCCGACCAGGGCCCTGCATTGCGCATCCAGGGTTCCAACACCATTGGCGCGGCGCTGGGCCCCGCCTTGGTCAAGGGATTGATGGAGCATCAGGGCCTGCAGGCGGTGCACAGTGAACCGGGCGGCGGCGCCAATGAACAGCGCGTGGTCGGCAAGACGCGCCAGGGCAAGACGGTCACCATAGAAGTCGCGGCCCATGGTTCAAGCACCGGGTTTGCCGCATTGAAAAAAGCCAGCGCCGACCTCGCCGCCTCTTCTCGCCCGATCAAGGACAGCGAACTGGTAGACCTTGAACCCTTGGGCGACCTGAAAAGCCCGGAGGCCGAACAAGTGATCGCGATCGACGGCCTGGCGATCATTCTCAACCCGCGCAACCCGCTGGATACCCTGAACACCGAGCAACTGGCGCAGATCTTCAACGGCGAGGTCAGTACATGGGAAGCCCTGGGTGGGATCGGCGGGCCTATTCACCTGTACGCGCGGGATGATCAATCCGGGACCTACGACACCTTCAAGGACTTGGTGCTACGCCTGCGCGGCAAGCCCCTGGCCGCGTCCGCCAAACGTTTCGAATCCAGCGAGCAGCTATCCGACGCCGTCAGCCAGGACCCACAAGGCATCGGTTTCATCGGCCTGCCGTATGTGCGCCAGGCCAAGGCCGTGGCGATCGTCGATGGTGACTCGCAACCGATGTTGCCGTTGAACAGCCTGATTGCCACCGAGGACTACCCTCTGTCGCGTCGGTTGTTCTTTTACCTGCCCCCCTCCAGCCAGACCCCGTGGGCCAAGGCGCTGGTGGACTTTACCCAGAGCAGCAAGGGCCAGGCGATTGTCGCGGCCAACGGGTTTATCGCGCAGCAGGTGCAGGCGATGGCCGTGGAGCCACGAGCGTCGATGCCCGAGGACTATCAGGCCATCGCGCGCGACGCTCAGCGCCTGACGGTGAATTTTCGCTTCGAAGAGGGCAGCGCCAGCCTCGATAACAAGGCACGCCAGGATTTGCAGCGGGTGGTGGCGTATCTGAAAAACCACGACAAGCTGGACAAGCAGGTGACGCTGGTGGGGTTCGGCGATGCCAAGAACGACCCGCAACGCGCTGCGCTGCTGTCTAAGTTGCGGGCGATGGCAGTGCGCCGGGAACTGGTGAAAAGCGGCGTGGTGCTGCGCGATATCCGCGGGTTCGGCGCGCAGATGCCGGTGGCGGCGAATACGGCGGATGAGGGGCGGATCAAGAATCGGCGGGTGGAGGTTTGGGTGTACTGAGGACAGTCGGATCTGTATTGCCTGGTCCGACGTCATCGGGGGCAAGCCCCCTCCCACACTTGGAATGCATTCCAACCTGTGGGGGCTTGCTCCCGGTAGCAGGCAACCCGGTGTTACTGGCCGCCGCGCATCAGCTCCCTGGGCACATACTTGCCGATCTCGAACTTGCCGATCGCCGCGCGGTGCACTTCGTCCGGGCCGTCGGCCAGGCGCAGGGTGCGTTGCATGGCGTACATGTAGGCCAGCGGGAAGTCATTGGACACGCCAGCGCCGCCGTGGATCTGGATCGCGCGGTCGATCACCTTCAACGCCACGTTCGGCGCCACCACCTTGATCTGGGCGATTTCGCTCTTCGCCACTTTGTTGCCCACGGTGTCCATCATGTAGGCCGCTTTCAGGGTCAACAGGCGCGCCATGTCGATTTCCATGCGCGAGTCGGCGATCTTGTCGATATTGCCGCCCAGGCGCGCCAACGGCTTGCCGAACGCGGTGCGGCTGATGGCGCGTTTGCACATCAGTTCCAGCGCGCGCTCGGCCATGCCGATGGAACGCATGCAGTGGTGAATACGGCCCGGGCCAAGACGACCCTGGGCGATTTCAAAGCCACGGCCTTCGCCCAGCAGGACGTTTTCGTACGGCACGCGCACGTTGTCGAACAGCACTTCGGCGTGGCCGTGGGGCGCATCGTCGTAACCGAACACCGGCAGCGGACGCACGATTTTCACGCCGGGGGCGTCCACCGGCACGAGAATCATCGAGTGCTGCTGGTGGCGCGGCGCGTCGGGGTTACTCAGGCCCATGAAGATCAGAATCTTGCAACGCGGGTCGCAGGCGCCGGAGGTCCACCATTTCTTGCCGTTGATCACCCACTCATCGCCCTGACGCTCGGCGCGGGCGGCCATGTTGGTGGCGTCCGAGGAGGCCACGTCGGGTTCGGTCATGGCGAAGGCCGAACGAATCTCGCCGCGCAGCAGCGGTTCGAGCCAGCGCTGTTTCTGTTCGGCGTTGGCGTAGCGCACCAGCACTTCCATGTTGCCGGTGTCCGGCGCAGAGCAGTTGAACGGCTCCGGGCCCAGCAGCGAACGGCCCATGATTTCCGCCAGCGGCGCGTATTCGAGGTTGGTCAGGCCGGCGCCCAGTTCGGATTCGGGCAGGAACAGGTTCCACAGGCCTTCGGCTTTCGCCTTGGCCTTGAGCTCTTCCATGATCGCGGTGGGCTGCCAGCGGTCGCCTTCGCTGACCTGGCGTTCAAACACCGGCTCGGCCGGGTAAACGTAAGCGTCCATGAACGCAGTGACGCGTTCACGCAGTTCCTGAACCTTGGGCGAATAGGCGAAATCCATGAGCAGCTCCCTTCTTTGAGAGGTTGTTTAGGTCATGCAATCGATGCTAGAACAGCGTTGATAATTTACCTAGCCTATTCTCGGCGTGTATTAACATTCATCACCGATATATGATCGGCGCATGGACACCTAACAATAAGAGCGCAACGAAATGAATCTGAGCAAGGTCGACCTCAACCTGTTTATCGTCTTTGACGCGATCTACACCGAAGCCAACCTGACCCGCGCCGGGCAGATTGTCGGCATCACCCAGCCGGCGGTGTCCAACGCGCTGGCGCGCCTGCGCGAAACCTTCAACGACCCGCTGTTCGTGCGCACCGCCCAAGGCATGGTGCCCACGCCAATGGCGCAGAACATCATCGGCCCGGTGCGCAATGCCCTGTCGTTGCTGCGCGTGTCGGTGCAGGAAAGCCGGATTTTCAACCCGCAGCAGGCGGCCAAGACCTACCGCATCAGCATGACCGACCTCACCGAAGCGGTGATCCTGCCGCCGCTGTTCCAGCGCCTGCGCCGCCTTGCGCCGACGGTGGTGATCGAGAGTTTCCTGTCTAAACGCCGCGAAACCACCAAGGAGCTGGCCGCCGGGCGTCTGGATTTTGCCGTGGATGCGCCGCTCAATACCGACCCGCAGGTGCGCCACGTCAAGCTGATGGAAGACCGTTACGTGTGCGCCATGCGCAAGGGCCATCCGATGGCGGGCAAGGACAAGTTCACCCTCGACGACTACCTGTCGCTGACCCACATCCATATCTCCAGTCGCCGCAACGGCTTGGGCCATGTCGACCTGGCCCTGGGCAAGATGGGCATCCAGCGCAAGATCGCCCTGCGCTCCCAGCATTACCTGATGGCCTCGCAAGTGCTGCAACAGACCGACATGGTCATGACCGTGCCCGAACGCTTCGCCCGCCGCCATGAACTGCACTGGTTCAACCTGCCGGTCAATGACGTGCCGCCGGTGGAAACTCACCTGTACTGGCACGAAAGCACCGACCAGGACCCAGCCAACCGCTGGATGCGCGAGCAGATGATCGAGTTGTGCCAGCAGGTCACAGCCCATGAGAAGAAGCTGGACAAACTGCAAGCCCATTCCGTGTAGGAGCGAGAACAGCCTGCAGGCTTGACGTTTACGTCAACCTGCCATTAGCTTAGCGCCAAGACCTTCTTGAGCGCCCCCATGAGCACGACTTACAGCATCTCCGACCTCGCCCGCGAGCTCGACATCACCACCCGCGCCATTCGCTTCTATGAAGAACAAGGCCTGCTGGCCCCCGAACGCCGGGGCCAGGAGCGCATCTATTCGGCGCGGGACAAGGTCAGCCTCAAGCTGATCCTGCGCGGCAAGCGCATCGGTTTTTCCCTGGCCGAATGCCGCGAGTTGATCGAACTGTACGACCCCACCAGCGGTAACCATGTGCAACTCAACAGCATGCTGGCCAAGATCGCCGAACGCCGCGAACAGTTGGAACAGCAACTGCTGGATATCGAACAGATGAAGCTGGAACTGGACACCGCCGAAGAGCGTTGCACCCAGGCCCTGGCCCAAACCATGGCCCAGGTCGGCCATTGACCAGAAGGTAACTGCCATGCCCCTCCCCTCACACGTACGCCTGGTGGAAGTCGGTCCGCGCGACGGCCTGCAGAACGAAGCCCAGCCCATCAGCGTGGCCGACAAGGTCCGGTTGGTGGACGCCCTCAGCGCGGCGGGCTTGAGTTACATCGAAGTGGGCAGTTTCGTCTCGCCCAAATGGGTGCCGCAGATGGCCGGTTCCGCCGAGGTGTTCGCGCAGATCCAGCGCAAACCGGGGGTGACCTACGGTGCGCTGGCGCCGAACCTGCGCGGGTTTGAGGATGCGGTGGCGGCGGGCGTGAAGGAAGTCGCGGTGTTCGCGGCGGCGTCCGAGGCGTTTTCCCAGCGCAATATCAACTGCTCCATCAGCGACAGCCTGGAGCGCTTTGCGCCGATCATGGCCGCGGCCAGGCAGCAGGGAATCAGTGTGCGCGGCTATGTGTCCTGTGTGCTGGGTTGCCCGTACGAAGGTGAAATCGCCCCCGAACAAGTCGCGGCGGTCGCACGGGAACTGTACGCCATGGGCTGCTACGAGGTGTCCCTGGGCGACACCATCGGCACCGGCACGGCAGGCGCCACGCGGCGTCTGTTTGAGGTGGTCGGCGCGCAAGTGCCACGGGACAAGCTGGCGGGCCACTTCCATGACACCTATGGCCAGGCCATCGCCAACATCTACGCCAGCCTGCTGGAAGGGATCAACGTATTCGACAGCTCTATCGCGGGCCTCGGCGGCTGCCCTTATGCCAAGGGCGCCAGCGGTAACGTCGCCACCGAAGACGTGGTGTACCTGCTCAACGGCCTGGGGATCGAGACAGGCATCGACCTGGAGCGATTGATTCTCGCGGGCCGGCAGATCAGCGACGTCCTGGACCGGCCCACCGGCTCGCGTGTGGCCAAGGCACGTAACGCCGGTTGAGTAGCGCGACCGTGACAATGTGTTACCGCACGCCTACACATCGAGTAACACGGGAACATATTTTGTCGTATCTGCCGCCAGACATTTCCCACCAAAAAATTAAATCATTGATTTTAAAAGACTTTTAAAAGTTGGCACGGCTTCTGCTATCTCTATTGCATAACAAGAATAAAAAGCGCCAAACCTAATAAAAATAAGACGTAACGACTCTGACATAACAAAAACAACACGGCAGAGACGCAGCTAACAGATTTTTTTGGAGAAGATGTGCTTCGCAGGGAACGGCATGCCGTCACCCGCAACCGGTTAGAGAAAAATAAAACTACCTCAGGTAGCTACCCACTGGTTGGATCGTTAACGAAGAAGCAGCTCAGCGCTCAAAAAAATACGTTTGCTCTTGATCCCGCATGGGGGTCGCCAAAAACAGCGGTAAAGGGCCACGGTTACCAAAAACAACAATAGACCGCCCCTCAATAATAAAAAAAGAGCACGTAACAACAAATTAAAGGGGACCTTTGGGTCCCCTTTGTGCTTTGCGGTGGCGACGTTTCAGACGTCGGTCCCTTGCACCGCCGCGAAATTATTGAGTACCGAGCGCGTCAAGCTGCCCATCGCCTGCGCTTCCTGCGCCTGCTGCTCAACACCGAGCGCGTTGTACTGCTCAACGTAAAAAGCACTTTGCATCGAACCATCGACCAGGATTTCGTCCCGGCGCTTGCCCAGCAGCCGTCCCAGGGTGTCGACCAACTCATGGTGGTGTGCCTGCCACTGAGCCTGATCCACCGTGTTCTCCCGCCTGGCCTGCCACTCCGACAGATCGTCCAGCGCCTCGGCCTTTTCCGTGAGCCGCGCACGACCGGGCGCCATCAACGCCTCGAGCTCCTGGGAATAGCGGCTACGCAGGTGTTTTTGCCAGAAGCCCTGGTCCACGAAAAACCTCGTTTCGTCAGCCGCCACCCGTTCGTCACGGATAACGTGCTCGTACGCCGCTTCGATCGCGGTCTCGCTCACATTCGCCTGGTGGGGAAACAACATGTCCCGGGTCTTGAGCGGCAGTTGCAGCCGGTCCGCCAACCTGATGCGGTAGGCCAGAATGACTTCGACCTGCTCCGTGAAACCAGGCCCGCGGGCATCGACGTCGCGTTGTGCAACGGCGTCCACCAAGTGCAGACGAAACAGCTTTCTGGCGGTGTCGATCAATGCGCCCTCGGTATTCGCCTCCCCCGCCAGCGCCAGCGCCCTGGCGCCGATCAACTCTCTTTCGAGGTTCATGAACTCGACCGTACTGCCATCGCCGCAGGTGACGCGATCATCAGCGGTGCTGAAGAGTATGTCGCGGACCTCCTGGCTTTCCCGAGTCGCTTCAAGCATGTCCCACACCCGCTCGGCCAACGCCGCGCGGGTGGCCTGCGAGGCGTACTCGGCGCTGCGAGTGGTGTCGGCCAGCACGGTGAACAGCGAGGCCGACTCCGGCTCGGCGAGGACGTCGTCCCACAGCTCGCCACGCCGGGACTGCACGCTGGCCGGCGAATCAAGCAACCATGCCAGCCGCGCCTGCTCTGCGGTCACGTGATCGTCCCATTGCGCCGGATCCAGCGGTCCCTCCAACTGAATGCGCGCAAGCGTGGGTGCCGACAGCGGGTTGTCATGCACGTTGATGCGTTCCAGATGCTGGTAAGCGTATTCCGGCAGCGTGGTGATCCGGTTGGCATGCAGATCGATCCTCGCCAAGTTGGTCAACTGCTCGGCCCCGGCAGGAAACGTCGTGGTGCCGGTATCTTGCAGGTAAAGCTGGTTCAGGCTGCGCATGCCTCGCAGGTCGGCGGTCCAGCCCAGGCGACGATTGTCGGAGAGGTTGAGGATTTTCAGGTTCTGCATGGCTTCCAGGCGCACACGGCTTTGTTCGGTGAGCTGGATGTCATTTCGACTCAGGTTGAGCTTGGTCAGCCCTGCGCCACCGTTGGCAAATTCCGGCAGGCGGGTGAGGTTGTTCTCTTTCATATTCAGCCAGCGCAAACCGCCAAACGATTGGAGAAAGGGCAAGGAACTGTCGGACAGGTACAAGCGCCGCAAAACCAGGCTGCCCACATGGTCCATGTTGGCAGACAACTCGGGCAGCTCGCCGATGGCCTCATCGGACAGTTCCAGAACATGTCCGATCGGGGTTTGATCGGCCGCAAATGCCAGAGGTGACCGACGCTGCCAGGCATCCTTGATCAAGCCCCCGACGATAACCCTGGCATTGCGGTAGCCCGGCCCGCCTTCCTGCTGCCAGGCGATCAGCTCAGAGTTCAGTTGCGCGAATTCCTGTTCGAGTTGGTTCAATCGAGACAGCAAGGCGGCCGCCCCCCGGCCTTGAAGCGCCAGCATCTCGACGACTTCTTCAACGGTTTTCGTGGGGTACAGAAACTGCGCTTTCATCTCGCAGGGCGTCGGTACGCCTTCGATACCGCCTATCGGACTCAATGGGTAACCAACGCGCCCATCGGACAAGCGCATAGGCGACTTGTAACCCGGCTTGATCGCTTGCAGACCCAGGACTTGCCGGCTCGTCTGCTCAGTCAAGGGCTGCGCGAGAATCTCGGCCTTCAAGGCCTGGATCGAGGCCCTGAACCGGGAAACGTCGACGAACGTGCCTTGGCTGGCAATACACAGCGCGCCATAGAACGTATCGGGGTCTGAACGCCAGAACTCGATCATTTGCGGCCCGCTGTACAACGCCCACTCCTTCAGGCTGATACACACCAGGCGAAACTGCCGGGGGGCACCCGCGCGGCCGATGCGGTCCAGTAACTCACCGTCATAGGTACCCGCGCGCAACTCGATGCCCACACCCTTCAGGCGATCAGGCAGTGCAGCCAGCTTGTGCAGCGCCAGATGCACGCCGTCCATGGTCAGTTCGGTGTCGAACAGCAAGTCGGTATGGGCACGCATGATCCGGGCTTTGTGCAGGTAGCGGCGGGCTTCTTCGGCCAGACGCAACGGCAGTCGCGAGGTCTTATCCATCTGGGTCAGCTCGCGACTGTTGGCGTGCTCGACCAGTTCTTGCGCGACGAGTTTGGGTAGGGACGGAAAGCTGCGCTGGATCAACTGAACATGGCTGTCATTGGAAATATCGCCCGCCGCCACCTCATCCCTGAACAGCTTGCCTCGGGTGCTTTTGGCCGCTTTCAACAACCGGTCGCGGTAACGCAATGCCTGCGCCTCGGGTGTGCGCCGCGCTTGCATCATTCGCTCCGCCTGGGCATCAAGCGCCTCAGCGTTAGGCGGTCGGAGCGTAAAGGTGCCGTCCAGATTCAGACCGCCCGCCATGGCCAGGCGCCCACGAAAATAGTTCTTGATACCCGCCTCGTCCAGCAAGTGAGCGATTTCAGACTCACTCAACTGATTGAGCAGTGACGGCAGTAACCTGCCGCTGTCGATCTGCGCTTCATCCAGTTTCACGACTTGCGCGCGCGTCTTGACCTGCCCCGAGCGCCACACCAGATTATTTTCTGCATCGAACACCACCAACACCCTGGAGCTGGGCCACATGCCCGTATCCATCATCACCTTCAGTTGCAGGGCCCAGTCGACGCGGCTGAATACCTGTGGGTCGGCACTGCTCAACCGATCGATGAACGCCTGATGCCTGGCGGCGCATTCAAAACGCCTGAGGGTGTCCCTGAACAACGGCGGCGGCAGTTGCTGGTCCACGTAGACCCGTCGCAAGTCGTCATCCGACACGCCGCTGATCATCCGGATCTGTTCCAGTTGACTGTCGCTCAGGTGTTCGACGCGCGGCCCGAGACGCCGCAGCAAGGTGCTGCGATTCCAGCTCAGGGGCTGCTCGAATTCATGCACCCAGGCGCCCTCGCCGTTATGGCGGATGCGCGGTGCATAGCGTGAGTCGCCGTCGGGATGGATCAGCCTGAAGTCATTGCGCGTTGGCGTGGCCTGCACCTGATAGTGCCCGTCCTCGGCCGGCAGGTACGTGCGCCCCTCGTGGGCAAAAAGGCCGCTGGCATCGGGCTTGAGATCGCTCGGCAACCTGACTTGATGCCGGTAGTGGGCGGGATTGAAGTCATACAAACGGGTGCGCCCGCCGAACTCGACATGCATCAGGCGCCGGACAATCGCCGAGTCCTTAGCCGCCAGCAGCACTTTGGGAATGGCCAGCCCCGCCAGGTTCAATGCCACCGCCGAGAAATGCGCCCAGGTGGCGCTCGTATCCCCGTCGGACAACGACTCAAACCCTTCGCACACCTCATAGGCCATCTGCACCGCGCCGACCACCAGCATCGCTTCACCGAGGAACGGCACCACGAATGCCGCCAGGTTGAGGATATCCAGGGCCTTGCTGCCCCAGGACCAGAGCCAGGCGTTGTAGACGCGATCGCTGATGTCCTGGGTCGAGACCGCGCTGGCGCTGGCGTTGTCCATGATCAAGCGCACGCGCTGCATGGCGCTGTCCATCCACAGGTCACCCCAGCGTTTACCGTAATGCCCCTGGGTGTGGATTTTGCTTTTCTTCGCTGCATCGAAATCCTCGTCGTGCGTGAAGGCCTCGCCTGGGTCAAGCAACGTCTTGAGCTTTGAATAAAACGCATCCTGCTTGGACAAGGGGACGAATTGACTGAAGAACTGGCGGTACTCCACAGCACACAAACGGGTGGTCAGTTGTTCGGTAAAGGCACCGATAGTGTCGTAGGCCTTGAGCGGGTGAAGCGGGTCGCCGGGGATATACACCATGCACGGCCGCGGCTGGAGTTCGGAGTTGACCAGAAACTCCTGCCACACCACCGGGCCGATGATCAGGATGCCTTCCAACTCGAACGCGTACAGCTTGAAGCGGCAGAACGACACGTCGTCCTCACCCCATTTTTGTCCGCTCTGGTTGATCAGAATGGCTTTGATCAGGGCGTGCTGAGACGCCTGGATATCGCCCTTCATCAAGGCGATTTCGGCGGCCAGCTCCAATTGGTTGCGATAGCAGGTGATCAGCGTGGAGTAGAGTTTTCCAGACTGCGCACCTGATGCCTGCGGGCGGATATGGGCATTCAGGGTGGAACGCACATGTTCGAAATACGAGCGCCCCAGGTCCAGCTCCCGGCACATGGCCGCGAACCTATGGGCATCGAGGTCCGACTTGAGCGCCCGAACATTCGCCGGAACATGCAACCTGCTCGCAGAATATTGGTGGAAATCGTAGCGGGTGATCAGGTGACAATCCGCGCAGACCGGCTGCGAGGCCTCCTCCTGCGTGAAATTGTTCAGCGCCGCTTCGAGCAGGCTCAGGCCTTTATAGAAATAGAACTGAGGCGCCAGCGCACTGGCGCTGTCGGTAGAGACCTCCCGGGGCCCGGGGATGCATTCCTTTTGCTCCATCTTGCGCGCGTAGAACAGCGTCCTGACGTCCAGGCGCTGACCGAAGGTTTTCTCTATTTCGCCGACCAGCAACGGCTCGGCGTAGTCCGCCGGATTTTTCAGTTGGCTGAACAATTGGTCCAACTGGTTCAAGGAGCGCCGGCTGCGCCCATGGACCTCCTTCATCCGTTCCCTGGCCGTCGCCGACGCCTGCCGGTACCAATCCGGAATACGCAGATCCAGCGCGGCCAGTTCGGTTTTACGCGTGTCCAGGGCTTCGGTGTACCACGTGGGCGTGTTGTCGCTGATGACCCCGGCGTGAAGACTCTGCTCATCCTCAGCAGTGAGCGCGGCGGGATCGATGACCCTATCTGTCATATGCATGACCTTTAAATGGCGGAATATCCCGCCACTCTAGGCAATGCGTTCCAGCGTCAAGCGGTAGACATGCAGGGTGCTTCAGCCGGCGCTCTGCTGCTCCTGGAGACTGATCTCGCGCATGCGAAATTTCTGGATCTTGCCGGTCACGGTCATTGGGAACTCGTCGACGAACTTGAAATACCTGGGGGTCTTGAAGTGCGCGATCCGATCCTTGCACCAGCCTTGCAACTCCAGTGCAGTGGCCACATGGCCGGGGTGCAACTTGATCCAGGCGACGATTTCTTCGCCGTAACGCGCATCGGGAATGCCGATGATCTGTACGTCAGCCACCGCAGGGTGGGTGAAGAAGAACTCTTCGAGCTCCCGCGGGTACACGTTCTCGCCACCGCGAATGATCATGTCTTTGTTGCGCCCGACGATGCGCACATAGCCGTGCTCGTCCATGGTGGCCAGGTCGCCAGTGTGCATCCAGCGGGCGTCGTCGATGGCGGCGCGGGTGCCTTCGGGGTTGTTCCAATAGCCGATCATCACGCTGTAGCCACGGGTGCACAGTTCGCCGATTTCACCGCGCGCCACAGTGTTGCCATCGGTGTCGATGAGCTTGTTTTCCAGTTGCGGCTGGGTGCGCCCGACCGTGGTCACGCGGCGTTCCAGGTCGTCATCCGCGCCGGTTTGCAGGGACACCGGGCTGGTTTCGGTCATGCCATAGGCGATCTGCACTTCGCCCATGTGCATCTCGCTGATGACCCGGCGCATCACTTCGATGGGGCACGTGGCGCCGGCCATGATCCCGGTGCGCAGGCTGCTCAGATCGAACTCACTGCGGCGCGGGTGATCGAGCAGGGCGATGAACATGGTGGGCACGCCGTACAGGCCGGTGGCGCGCTCTTCGGCGATGGCGCTGAGGGTCAGCAGCGGGTCGAAGCCGTCATTCGGGTAGATCAGGGTGGTGCCATGGGTGATACAGCCCAGGTTGCCCATCACCATGGCGAAACAGTGATACAGCGGCACCGGAACCACCAGGCGATCCTGCGCGGTCAGGCCCAGGCTTTCGCCGACCATGTAACCGTTATTGAGGATGTTGTGGTGACTGAGTGTGGCGCCCTTGGGAAAACCGGTGGTGCCGGAGGTGTACTGGATATTCACGGCGTGATCGAAGTGCAGGCTGGCCTGGCGGGTGTGCAGTTGCTCGGGCGGGACACCGGCGCCGAGGGCCGCCAGTTGCGACCAGGGCATGAACCCCGGCGGCGGGCTGGGATCGAGGCTGATGAGGCCGCGCAGGTCGGGGTTCAGCGCTTGCAGCATCGCGTGGTAATCGGAGGTCTTGAACGCGCCGGCGCACACCAGCCATTGGCAGCCCGATTGCTCAAGCACGTACGCCAACTCACTGCTGCGATAGGCCGGATTGATATTGACCAGGATCACCCCGAGCTTGGCGCTGGCCACCTGGCAGATCAGCCACTCGGCACAGTTGGGTGCCCAGATACCCAGGCGATCCCCGGTTTGCATGCCCAGGGCCAGGAATGCGCGGGCGTGCAAGTCGATGGTCTCGGCCAGTTGCCGCCAGGTGTAACGCAGCCGTTGATGGCGCACCACCAGGGCTTCGCCGTCTGGATACTGCGCAACGGTACGGTCGAAGGCCTGGCCAATGGTCATGGCCAGCAAGGTCTTGTCCTGGGAGCCACGGCTGTAGCTCAGATTCGGTTGATCCATAACGACCCCTGTTGTCTTTTTTGTAGGTTGACGTAAACGTAAACTACGATTGACAGCGCCGCAACGCAAGCTTACGTTAACGTAAAGGTGAGCGCCCTCCCCTGGCGCCCAATCCGCACAACAACAATGTTCACATTAAGGTGCCTGTCCATGAGTTACCCGTCCCTGAACTTCGCCCTCGGCGAGACCATCGACATGTTGCGCGATCAGGTGCAGTCCTTCGTGACCCAGGAGATCGCCCCCCGCGCGGCACAGATCGACCGCGACAATCTGTTCCCCGAAGACCTGTGGCGAAAGTTCGGTGACATGGGCCTGCTGGGCATTACCGTGGCGGAGGAATACGGCGGCGCCGGCATGGGCTACCTGGCCCACGTGGTGGCCATGGAAGAGATCAGCCGCGGTTCGGCGTCGGTGGCGCTGTCCTATGGCGCGCATTCCAACCTGTGCGTGAACCAGATCAACCGCAACGGCAACCACGAACAGAAACTCAAGTACCTGCCGAAGCTGATCAGCGGCGAGCACGTCGGCGCCCTGGCCATGAGCGAGCCGAATGCCGGCTCCGATGTGGTCTCGATGAAACTGCGCGCCGACAAACGCGGCGACTGCTACGTGCTCAACGGCAGCAAGACCTGGATCACCAACGGTCCCGACGCCAGCACCTACGTGATCTACGCCAAGACCGACCTGGAAAAAGGCGCGCACGGCATCACCGCCTTTATCGTCGAACGCGATTGGAAAGGCTTCAGCCGCAGTAACAAGTTCGACAAGCTCGGTATGCGCGGCTCCAACACCTGCGAGTTGTTTTTCGATGACGTGGAAGTGCCCGAGGACAACATCCTCGGCGTGCTCAACGGCGGCGTCAAAGTGCTGATGAGCGGCCTGGACTACGAGCGCGTCGTCCTCTCCGGCGGCCCCACCGGGATCATGCAGGCGTGCATGGACCTGATCGTGCCGTACATCCACGACCGCAAGCAGTTCGGCCAGAGCATCGGCGAATTCCAACTGATCCAGGGCAAGGTCGCCGACATGTACACCCAGCTCAACGCTAGCCGCGCCTACCTCTACGCGGTGGCCCAGGCCTGCGAGCGCGGCGAGACCACGCGCAAGGACGCCGCCGGGGTGATCCTCTACAGCGCCGAACGCGCCACGCAAATGGCCCTCGACGCGATCCAGATCCTGGGCGGCAATGGCTATATCAACGAATTCCCCGCCGGACGCCTGCTGCGTGACGCCAAGCTGTATGAAATCGGCGCCGGCACCAGTGAGATCCGGCGCATGCTGATCGGTCGCGAACTCTTCAACGAAACCCGCTGAAGGAGCGCGCCATGGCCACCTTGCACACCCTGCTCAACCCGCGCTCGGCGGAATTCGCCGCCAACAGCGCGGCGATGCGCCAACAGGTCGACGCTCTGCACACCCTGCTCGCCCAGGTGCAGCAAGGCGGCGGCGCCAAGGCTCAGGAGCGGCACACCTCGCGGGGCAAACTGTTGCCGCGCGAGCGCATCAATCGCCTGCTCGACCCCGGCTCGCCGTTCCTCGAACTCAGCCAACTGGCCGCCCATCAGGTCTACGGCGAGGAAGTGCCCGCCGCTGGCGTGATCGCCGGGATCGGCCGCGTGGAAGGCGTCGAATGCATGATCGTCGCCAACGACGCCACGGTGAAAGGCGGCTCCTACTACCCGCTCACCGTGAAAAAACACCTGCGCGCCCAGACCATCGCCGAGCAGAACCGCCTACCGTGCATCTACCTGGTGGACTCCGGCGGCGCCAACCTGCCGCGTCAGGATGAGGTGTTCCCGGACCGCGAGCACTTCGGACGGATCTTCTTCAACCAGGCCAACATGAGCGCCCAGGGCATCCCGCAGATCGCCGTGGTGATGGGCTCGTGCACCGCCGGCGGCGCCTATGTGCCGGCCATGGCCGACGAAGCGATCATGGTGCGCCAGCAGGCCACTATCTTTCTCGCCGGCCCGCCCCTGGTGAAGGCCGCCACCGGTGAAGTGGTCAGCGCCGAAGACCTCGGCGGGGCCGATGTGCACTGCAAGATTTCCGGGGTGGCCGACCATTACGCCGACAGCGACGAACACGCCCTGGCTCTGGCCCGCCGCAGCGTGGCCAACCTCAACTGGCGCAAACAGGGCGAGCTGCTGCAACGCCCGCCGGTGGCGCCGCTGTACAGCGGCGAAGAGCTTTACGGGGTGATCCCGGCCGATGCCAAGCAGCCGTTCGATGTGCGCGAAGTGATCGCGCGGCTGGTGGACGGTTCGGTGTTCGATGAATTCAAGGCGCTGTTCGGCACCACCCTGGTGTGCGGCTTTGCGCACTTGCACGGCTACCCGATAGCGATCCTGGCCAACAACGGCATTCTGTTCGCCGAAGCTGCGCAAAAAGGCGCGCACTTTATCGAATTGGCCTGCCAGCGCGGGATTCCACTGTTGTTCCTGCAGAACATCACCGGCTTTATGGTCGGCCAGAAATACGAAGCCGGCGGCATCGCCAAGCATGGCGCCAAACTGGTCACCGCCGTGGCCTGCGCCAAGGTACCGAAATTCACCGTGATCATCGGCGGCAGCTTCGGTGCCGGTAACTACGGCATGTGCGGGCGCGCCTATGACCCGCGCTTTTTGTGGATGTGGCCTAACGCACGCATCGGCGTGATGGGCGCCGAACAGGCGGCCGGTGTGTTGGTGCAGGTCAAGCGCGAGCAGGCCGAACGCGCGGGGGTCGCCTTCAGCGCCGAGGAAGAAGCCGCGATCAAGCAGCCGATCCTCGACCAGTACGAAACCCAGGGCCATCCCTACTATTCCAGCGCGCGCCTGTGGGATGACGGCGTCATCGACCCATTGCAGACCCGCGACGTGCTGGCCCTGGCGCTGTCCGCTGCGCTGAACGCCCCCATCGAGCCGAGCCGCTTCGGCGTGTTCCGCATGTAAATGGAGCTGTCCCCCATGAGCGATTTCAACACCCTCGAACTGATCACCGACAGCCGTGGTTTCGCCACGCTGTGGCTCAGTCGTGAAGCCAAGAACAACGCGTTCAATGCCGAGATGATCCGCGAACTGATCATCGCCCTCGACCAGGTCCAGGCGGATGCATCCCTGCGCTTCCTGGTGCTGCGCGGGCGTGGCAAGCACTTCAGCGCCGGCGCCGACCTGGCGTGGATGCAGCAATCGGCCGAACTGGATTACGCCACCAACCTGGACGACGCCCGCGAACTGGCGGAGCTGATGTACAACCTCGCCAAGCTGAAAATCCCCACGCTGGCAGTGGTGCAAGGCGCGGCCTATGGCGGCGCGCTGGGCCTGATCAGTTGCTGCGACATGGCCATCGGCGCCGACGATGCGCAGTTCTGCCTGTCGGAAGTTCGCATCGGCCTGGCGCCGGCGGTGATCAGCCCATTCGTGGTACAGGCCATCGG
Organism: Pseudomonas sp. MPB23; assembly: GCF_046605395.1. NCBI lineage: Bacteria > Pseudomonadati > Pseudomonadota > Gammaproteobacteria > Pseudomonadales > Pseudomonadaceae > Pseudomonas > Pseudomonas sp. MPB23. The sequence goes on from NZ_CP176771.1 coordinate 4,939,314, forward strand.
CGAGCGCGCGGCGCGGCGCTATGCCCTGACCGCCGAGCGATTTGGCGGCCAGCGCGCGCGGGAAATCGGCCTGTTGGCGGAAAGCTATCCGATTGGCGAACTCGACCGACAGGTCGAACACTGGATCGCCAACCTGCTGCACAACAGCCCGGCGGCGATGCGCGCCAGCAAGGACCTGCTGCGCGAAGTCGGCAACGGTGCACTCACCCCGGCCCTGCGCCGCTATTGCGAAAATGCCATCGCGCGCATCCGCGTCAGCGCCGAAGGCCAGGAAGGCTTGCGCGCCTTTTTGCAAAAACGTCCGTCCAGTTGGCAGCCACAGGAACCGCGCTCATGAGTACATTGACCCGCGTATTGGTGGCCAATCGTGGCGAAATCGCCTGTCGGGTGATGCGCACCGCCAAAGCCATGGGCCTGAGCACCGTGACGGTCCACAGCGCCATCGACCGTGATGCGCGCCACAGCCGCGAGGCGGACATCCGTGTCGACCTGGGCGGCAGCAAAGCCGCCGACAGCTACCTGCAAATCGACAAACTGATCGCCGCCGCCCACGCCAGCGGCGCCCAGGCGATTCATCCGGGCTACGGGTTCCTGTCGGAAAACGCCGGATTTGCCCGTGCAATCGAGGCCGCGGGCTTGATCTTCCTCGGCCCGCCCGCCTCCGCCATCGATGCCATGGGCAGCAAATCGGCAGCCAAGGCCCTGATGGAAATCGCCGGCGTACCGCTGGTGCCGGGTTATCACGGCGAAGCCCAGGACCTCGAAACCTTCCGCGACGCCTGCGCGCGCATCGGCTATCCGGTGCTGCTCAAAGCCACGGCCGGCGGGGGCGGCAAGGGCATGAAGGTGGTCGAAGACGTCAGTCAATTGGCCGAAGCCCTGGCGTCGGCCCAGCGTGAAGCGCTGTCGTCGTTCGGCAATGGGCAGATGTTGGTGGAGAAGTACCTGCTCAAACCACGCCATGTGGAGATCCAGGTGTTTGCCGATCAGTATGGGCATTGCCTGTACCTCAACGAACGCGATTGTTCGATCCAGCGTCGTCATCAGAAAGTCGTGGAAGAAGCGCCGGCGCCGGGGCTGAGTGTTGAACAACGCCGCGCGATGGGCGAAGCGGCGGTGCGGGCGGCCCAGGCCATCGGTTATGTGGGCGCCGGTACCGTGGAGTTTTTGCTGGATGCGCGCGGCGATTTTTTCTTTATGGAGATGAACACGCGACTGCAGGTCGAGCATCCGGTCACCGAGGCGATTACCGGCCTCGACCTGGTGGCCTGGCAGATTCGCGTGGCCCAGGGCGAGGCGCTGCCGATCACTCAGGCGCAGGTGCCGCTGATCGGCCATGCGATCGAAGTGCGCTTGTATGCCGAAGATCCGTCGAACGATTTCCTGCCGGCGACCGGGCACCTGACGCTGTACCGCGAATCGGCCGCAGGCCCTGGGCGCCGGGTGGACAGCGGCGTCGAACAAGGCGACAGCGTCTCGCCGTTCTATGACCCGATGCTCGGCAAGCTGATTGCCTGGGGCGAAGACCGCGAACAGGCGCGCCTGCGCTTGCTGACCATGCTCGATGAATTTGCCGTCGGCGGGCTCAAGACCAACCTGGGCTTCCTGCGGCGCATTATCGGGCATCCGGCGTTTGCGGCGGCTGAACTGGATACCGGGTTCATCCCGCGCTATCAGGACGAACTGCTGCCCCAGGCCGGGCCTTTGAGTGACGAATTCTGGCAGGCGGCGGGTTCGGCTTTCATGCAGAGCTTGCCGGCGGGCGATGGGCCTTGGGCGGACACGCGTGGGTTTCGCGCTGGATTGCCGGCCGAAGTCTCGCTGCATTTGAGCTGCAACGGGCAGGATCGGCTGGTGACGCTGGCGGGCGCGGCTGCGCCGTTGCGGGGCGAGCAGTTACTGATCGAACGCCAGGGCGTGCGTCGTGGGCATCTGGCGGTACGCAGCGAAGGCACTGTGTTCCTGCGCTGGGACGGTGAAATGCACGGCGTGAGCCTGTTCGATCCGATTGCGGCGGTCGAAGCCAACCAGTCCCATCAAGGTGGGCTCAGCGCGCCGATGAACGGCAGCATCGTGCGGGTGCTGGTGGAAGTGGGCCAGGCCGTCGAGGCCGGCACACAGTTGGTGGTGCTCGAAGCGATGAAGATGGAACACAGCATCCGTGCGCCCCAGGCCGGAGTGATCAAGGCGCTGTTCTGCCAGGAAGGCGAGATGGTTGCCGAAGGTTGCGCGCTGGTGGAGCTCGAAACAGCGGATTAAAACTTCGCCGTGGCCTGCACGACGACGCCGAGGATGCGGCAATCGTCGGTGAACAACCGCTTCGGGTAGGTAGGATTGAGCGGCACCAGGTAGCGCTGGCCGCTCTCTTCGAGTAACTGGCGGAAGGTGGCCTGGGGATGGTCGGCCCATTGGGCGACCACCAGTCTGCCAGGTTCGGCGGCGATGGCCGGATCCACCAGAATCATCATCCCGGCGCTGATACTCAGGCCGGCGGGGGCGGTCATGGCGTCGCCCGTGACCGGCAGCCAGAACGCCTCGCCGCGGGCGTGATAATCGCTCGATTCGAAGCGGTGCACACCATAGGTCGCGCGTTCTTCGCGCACTTCGCACAGGCCTTTCCAGTCGCTGACCGGATAACGGAAATACGGGTTGTAACGAGCGGGTGCAGCCAGGTGCTCGTCGCGTCTTTCGCGAATGTCCAGCGCAACTTCCAGGTACCCGAGCCCCAGCGCTTCGAGCACCCGGTTCATGTCCGCCAGGCTCGGCGCACGACGCTTGTTCAGCCAATGGCCGACGCCGCCCTGGGACATGCCCAAGCGTTCAGCCAGCTCACCCTGCGTGACCTTGCGGTCTTCCATGTTGGTCTTCACCAACGCTATCCACTTATCCATGGGGCATGACGATACGTCAGGTATTTTTCAGGGCAATAAACAGTTTGTAGTAATCCATAAAACGACATAAATACGATACGTACTATCATCGAACATAAGGTTTTCGACACCCACTTGAGAGTACCGCCCCTTATGACCACGAGCCCGCACCTCCTGCCTGAACCCCCGCAACACGATGACTTGCATGACCTGCGCAGCAGCGGCGCCGCTCAGCGCGCACTGGACTTTTACTTGAAAGAAAATATGTCGGTATCAGTCTCGGACGGCGCCCTGTTCGCCATCAATCCGAGCATCAGCCAGGAGGAAGCCCTGGTGCACGCCTCGGAGCTGCTGCGCAGCGCGGCGGCCACGGCCTATGAGTCGGCGAGCAGCCATCAGGGCAACCACCGGGACCTGGCGTTTTCAGTGGTGTATCTGATCGATATGGCGAAGGCGATGGTGGAGCGATCGTTGCAAGCGCCGCAGGCTCAGGCAAACGTATAGCGGTGACGAAGCAAAAATATTTCTATCCCACGGATAAAAACATTTGACTTGCAAATGATAATGATTATTATTGGACCCAACTGATCGCGAGATCAGTCGATAGACCAAGGGACCTTAGGTCGGACTCTTGGAATATCTCCTCATCAGGCTAATCACGGTTTTTGACCCGGCTCTTTGGCCGGGTCTTTTTTTTGCCAGTTTTCCTGGCTTGGCTTCAGGCTAATGAAGACTGTGTTGCTCAATGCCGCGAATGGTAGCAAAAGACCACCACGCAAAGAAAGCCAACCGAACGCTCTAGCCTCGCTCTTTGCGAAATAGCACTTGAGAATCAATCTCATAGAACCTAAGCTGCGACAGCGTCATGGACGACGCCCCCTCCTCCCTGCAACAATTTTGCATCCAGTCTTTACCGGGGTCCTGTGTAATATAGCCGCCACAACACTCATAATCAGGCACCCAGACTATGACAGTGGCTTTGACCTCCATCAGGATCAGCACCGACTTCGACAGTGGCAATATTCAGGTACTCGACGCCAGCGATGCCTACCAGTTATTGCTGGCGATCAACCCCGATACGCGCAGCCCCCATTTCCAATGGTTCCACTTCAAGGCCGAAGGCATGCATGTGGGCCACACCCACACCTTTCGCCTGAGCAACGCAGGCAAGTCCTCCTACAAGCACGCATGGAGCGGCTACAACGCCGTGGCGTCCTACGACCATGTCCATTGGTTTCGCGTCCCCACACGGTTTGACGGCGAAATTTTGCACATCAGCCTCGAAACCCGCGAAAAGCACGCCTGGTTCGCCTACTTCGAACCCTACAGCCGCGAACGCCACGACTGGCTGATCGAGCGAGCGCTGAACCGCGCCGGCACCCAGTTGCTGGCCACCGGCAAGAGCGTCGAAGGCCGCGACATCCAACTGCTGCGCCGCGGTAAAGGCGGCGAAGGCCGACGCAGCGTGTGGATCATCGCCCAGCAGCACCCCGGCGAACACATGGCCGAGTGGTTCATGGAAGGCATCATCGAACGCCTGCAACAGGACGGCGACGCCGAACTGAAAAAACTACTGGCGGTCGCCGACCTGTACCTGGTGCCCAACATGAATCCGGACGGCGCCTTCCACGGCCACCTGCGCACCAACGCCAAGGGCCAGGACCTCAACCGTGCCTGGCAGAGCGCCAGCGAAGAGTACAGCCCTGAAGTGCTGTTCGTGCAGCAGCAAATGGAAAAATACGGCGTGGACCTGTTCCTCGATATCCACGGCGACGAAGAAATCCCCTACGTCTTCACTGCCGGTTGCGAAGGCAACCCCGGCTACACCCCGCGCATCGAAGCGCTGGAAAAGCGCTTTCGCAGCCACTTGAGCGCACTGACCCGCGACTTCCAGACCGTCCATGGCTACACCCGCGACCTGCCGGGCGAAGCCAACATGACCCTGGCCTGCAACGCAGTGGGCGAGAAGTACGACTGCCTGTCCCTGACCCTGGAAATGCCGTTCAAGGACAACGACGACGCCCCCAACCCGCAAACCGGCTGGTCAGGTAAGCGCTCGATGCAGTTGGGCAAGGATGTGTTGAGTACGGTGGCGGATATCGTCACGTCCTTGCGCTAGGCGTCAGTCCTTGGTGCCGGTCATGCTCTGCAGTACGCCGTCACGCCGAATCAGCCCATGGAACAACGCTGCCGCCAGGTGCACCAGTACCGTCAGGAACAGCACATAAGCCAAAAATCCATGGGCCTTGCGCAGTATGGCGAAAAGCGGCGCATTGGCCGCCACCAGTGCGGGCAACCGCAGGGAACTGCTGAGCATCACCGGGTCGCCCGCCGCCGAAATCATCGCCCACCCCAACAGCGGCAGCACCAGCATCAAGGCATACAGCACCAGGTGGGATGCCTTGGCCGCCAGCACTTGCCACAGCGGTAAATCGCTGGGCAACGGCGGTTGGCGCGTGGAGAAACGCACCGCCAGCCGCACGATCACCAGCGCCAGGATCGCAATCCCCAAGGGCTTGTGCAGGTGGATCAACCATTCATGCCGCTCGGAAACAGACGCCGCGAGGCCCGCGCCGATAAACAGCATGGCAATGACCATCAGCGCCATCAGCCAGTGCAACAGGCGCGCCAGGGGCGCGAAAAACCGGGGTTGGGCATTCATGGCTTCGACTCCTGGGGGGCGCTGTGCAACGGGCCGACTTCACCGGCACGGCGCAGGTATGAACTGGCATACGCCGCCGAACGCGCGGCCAGCAGCGGATCATTGGAAGCTTCGATACCGCTCGGTAACACCAGCGGGTCGAAGTTGATGTCGCGGCAATCGCCATCGGCTTGAGGTTGGCTGCTTTGCAGGACCAGGGTGCCGGCGTTCAGCACCTTGTGCTCACCGGCCCAGGTCTTGCTCGCGTCATCCAGTGGGTCGCCGGGGTTGGCCAGGGTCATGTTCAACTGCCATCGCAACGGCCCTGAAGCCAGGCGCTGCACCAGGTCTTTTTCGAGGAAATCATTGCCTGCCGGCGCCACAACACCAGGCGCGTCCTGGCTCTGCGGGACGACACCCCACCGCACCGCCTGACGCTTGCCATCGGCACCCACCAAGTAAAAGGCATTGATGCCGTTATAGGTTTCGGTCGCATAACTGGCCGAAGGCTTGGCGGTCTTGACCCACGCCAGAAACGCCGCGGTCTCGGGATGGGCGGCAAAAAACGCCGGCATGTTCGCAGGGTTGGGCTTGCCGGTGGCCGGGTCCGGCGCGCCGGCCTTGAGCATCTGGTAGAACGCCTCGGGCGTGCCCACCGGGAACACTGGCATGCTGTTCATCCCGGTGCGCCATTGCTGGCCGTTGGCCTGGTTGAATTGCACGGCAAAGCTGCGGATCGGCACGCTGCTGTCCGGCGCATAGGGGTTGCCGCTGGGCAAGGCGAACCGGCCGATCAACGGCGTCCTGGCTTCGCTGAACACCTGGGCGCTGGAGTAGGTCCGCGCCTCAGGACTGCTCTCGAAATACCCGGCGACGCATACGCCCTTGGCATGGTTACGCCGAAACCCCGGATGCACACCATTGTTGGTTTCCAGGGCATTGACCAGGGTTTTCGGGCGCAGGCGCTGTGGGTCGAGGGTCCCGTTGACGTAGGCAAATGCCCCGGCCACAACCACCACTACCCCGGCAATACACGCCAGCCTGATGACCCGGCTGGCGGTACTGAGGGGCGGTTTGGGCGGTGATGAATGATCTACCATGAATAGCTCCAGGGCACGTGGCCACAGGGGAAAGGTGCTATGGGACGAATCCCACGTAGGTTTATTCCCCATTCACTGTAGTTTTTTTCAGAGCAGGTGGATTACCGGGGGCCTCATCGCTTTACGACCGGTTGAAGGATGCTTGCCGCTCATTTTCTTGATGTCGGCCCCTGCGGCGAAATAATCGGCCGTGCCGGTGATGACAAAACAGCCGACCTCGAGATCCTGATCCAGTGCCTCCAGGCTCGAACGCAGTTGCCTCATCAATGCCGAACTCAGCGCATTCTTGACTTCGGGCCGATTGAGCCGCGCCAGTACCACCCGATCGTGACGCTCGATGACTACATTCATATACACCTCCACAGATTGATTTCGTTGACCCACGACGCCGTCTCACGAATCCCAGATCGCGCCATAGGCCGGTATTCCCCTGGATTCCAACGCCTGCACCACGCGCCGGGTCAAGCCCTGGTTGGCAATGCAGATCACCGCCTCCACCCCGAACGCCTGGACGGCGCCACAGGCCAGTTGCACCAGGTCAGGCTTGCCGCGCACATCGGTGTCCCAGATCAGCGCCTGCGGCTGGGCCTGCAGGATCTCCTCCACCAACGCGTCACCGTAGGTTTGCCGCGGGTTGCGGGCCGACCAGATCAAGTGCAGCGGCACGTTGCCGGCCAGCAAGTGCGGCAACACCGGGCCGATACCGCTGCCGGTGGCGATGTACAGCACCGACTTGAACAGCGTCTCCACATTCGCGACCCCGGCCGTGGTAATCCCCTTGACCCACACATGGGACGGCGACTGCTCGATGAACTGCCCCGTCCAATCCCCGGCCCGGGAAATGATCAGACGAAACCCCGGCTGGCCCGGCGCAGGAATATTGGCGAATGAATGCCACTCCAGCAGCGGGTTCCGGCTGATGGCGGTGGAAGAACCGGCAAAGGGCGTGGTGTGGGTGAACCGCGCGATGACTGCATGCCCGGAAGGCCGCACCGTGGCAATCGGCACTTTGCGCAAACGCAGCCACGGCAAGGCGATGCTCAGGCTCAGCAGCACCAGCATCCAAAACGTGCCGCTGCACAGCGGGTTCGCCGAATCTTCGACGGGCGCCAGCAGCGTCAGTCCCCAGAACACCAGCAATACGCTCCAGCCGGCGAACCGATGAACACGCTCGAAACCATTGTGAAAACGGCCTCGCACCCACGGCAACGCCATGATCACCATCGACAGCAGCAAGACCATCAAGCCGCCCGTGAGCCACAGCCGGAGGGACGAAACGCTGCCAGGCTCGCTTACGTGCATCAGCGCCTGCACCCAGACCATGGCGGCGAACCAGCCGGTGGCCGCCAGCGCGCCGCCGCTGTGCAAGCCGCCAACGTGATAGACCTTCGCCACCCGCCGTCGGATCGCCAGTGGCCAGCCCAGCGGCACGCGGGTAGCCAACCAGAACAGCGCATTGATCAGGTATTGCTGGCGGATCAATGTCGCCAGCGCCAGGTTGATCAGCACCAGGATCGAGAGGCTTTCCAGGCCCATGGCCTGTATGCCCGGCCCTTGCCACAAGACCATCGCATTGCAGGCTATGACCAGGGCAAAAAGCCGGTGGTAATAGGAAAACAGGGGCAGCGCGGACACCCTGTGCCACCGTGTCGACTTGGGCGGGACGGGGCTGCGGGTCAAGACCTCAAACATCGCCGGCCTCCTTCACGTCCTGTCGTTGCCGCGCCCAGTCCAGCAACTGCGCTTTATCCACCTTGCCCCTGGCGGTCAGGGGGAATTGATCCAGGGCATAGATCGCCCGAGGCATGCAGTAATAGGCCAGGCGCTGCTCGCACTGGTGCCGGCAAGCGTCGATATCGGCGCTGGCGGGGCTTACGAACGCAACCAGGGTGCGCTCGTCGAGTTTCAGCGCCACCGCACGCGTGCACCCCTCTTCGGCTTCCAGCGCGACGGACACGGCGTCCAGTTCCACGCGAAAGCCCCGAACCTTGACCTGATCATCGACGCGCCCCAGGTGTTCGAGCTGCCCGTCACGCGTCCAGCGTCCCAGGTCCCGCGTGCGAAACATCACGGCGCCGGCCCCCAGAAAGGGATCCGGCCGGTAGCGCTGCGCCGTGAGTTCGGCATTGCCCAGGTAGCCGGCGGTCACACCGGCACCGCCTGCCCACATTTCACCGGTTTCGCCCAGTTCACAGGCGCGGCCCTGAGCGTCGAGTACATACACGGTGTTATTGGCTGTCGGCCGGCCGATGCTCAACGGCGTGCCAGGCACATGCCGGTGCAAGGTATTGACGATGGTGGTTTCGGTCGGCCCGCAACCGTTGTAGAAGTCACAGTGAGCCGCCCAGCGGTCGGCCAGCCCTTGAGGACAAGGCTCACCGGCCACCGCGACCACCTTGAGATCGGGGCAGCGTTGCGGATCGAGGCTGGCGAGGATCGAGGGCGTGGCAATCAGCACGTCACACTTTGCGGCGGTGCGCGCGATGTCTTTGCCGCGAATCATCAAGGTCGCGCCATGGGCCAGGCAGCCGAGTATTTCCCAGGCGGCCATGTCGAATCCGATATTGAGGATCTGCCCCACTCTGCGCCCCGGCGCCATGCCCATCCGCCCAGGCTCGGTCAGTAAAATGTTGCACAGGTTGCGATGGCTGACACGAACGCCGTTGGGACGCCCGGTAGTGCCCGAGGTGAATAGCACGAAACACAGGTCGTCCGGCCCGACTGCGGCCAACACCCGAGCATTGTCCTCGGCCACCCAGGGCTCCTCGGCCAGAAACGCATCGAGGCACAGGCAACGCTGCGCTTGCGCTTCGGGCACACGCCCTTGCAGGTTCGACAGGGTCAATATCACCGGCGCGCTCAAGGCATCGAGGACCATCGCCAGTTGCAGCGGCGGCACGATCCGTGCGTCCTGGGGCACATACGCCGCGCCAATCTTCAACACTGCGAGCAACCCCACCAGCATGGGGATCGAGCGCTCGACGAACAGCGCCACCGTGTCGCCGCGTGCCACGCCTTGCTCGATCAACCGCGCGGCCAAGCGATTGGCCTGGCGGTCGAGTTGCCCATAGCTGATGCGTTGGCCGGCGGCCATCGCCGCCGTCGCTTCGGGTGCCCGCGCTGCGTGCGCTTCGATTGCGTGGTGCACATTGTGAAAGTCCGGTAGGCCCGACGGGCCGCGCCCCCACTTTTCGAACAGCGCCTGCTGCGCGTCCGGCAAGTGAGCGAGCGCACGGCGGGAAAAACACGGTTTACCGGTTGGTGAACACGTCATAGACACACCCTCATCGTTTCACTGCCAACTCACTGCCGGCAGGTAAGGGGGTGGATAGAGGACGTGACTCGCTATTACAGACTCTCAAGCGATGCAGAGCTTTCCCACTTGTGCTCCGTAAGATTTCTTTCTGCGAACGTGGAATAACCTACAACGGCCACCGTCTACCTCATCACAACCGGCTAGACTCCCATCCCCATGCATGAACTCGACGAACCGTTACGTGAACTCATCCCCAGGCTGCGGCGCTTCGCCGTGTCCCTGACCCGTAACGCCAGCAGTGCCGACGATCTGGTGCAGTCGACCCTGGAACGCGCGATCAGTCGCTGGGCCGACAAGCGCGTCGAGGGCGATCTGCGCGCGTGGCTGTTCTCGATCCTGTACCGGCAGTTCCTCGATGCCCACCGTCGCAGCCGGCGCTATGCGCGCATGCTCGACTTCTTCACCGGTCGTGACGATGCGCAGCCGTCGGTGGAGCGAACGGTGATCGCCCAGTCGACCCTGCAAGCTTTCGATCAACTGGGCACCGAACAGCGCGCCCTGCTGCTGTGGGTCTCGGTCGAGGGCCTGAGCTACAAGGAAGTCGCCGAGATCCTCGATGTGCCAATCGGTACCGTCATGTCGCGCCTGTCCCGGGCGCGCCAGGCCCTGCGTCAACTCAGCGATGGCGAAATCGCCAGCCCTGCCCTGCGGATACTCAAATGATCAGCCTGCCCCCCAGCGAACGCGATTTGCATGCCTACGTCGATCACCAGTTACCGGAGAGCGACCGACACGTGCTTGAAACCTACTTGTCGGCCCACCCCGATGTCGCCGCCCAGGTCCACGCCTGGCAACAGGACGCGCAAGTGCTGCGCGCGTCGTTGGCCGGTGCGCTGCAACAGCCGGCCAACCCGGACCTGGACCCGGCGCTGATTCGTCAACGCATCAAACAGCAGTCGCGCCGCCACCTCGCCACGGCGGCGCTGCTGCTGATGGCCGTCAGCCTCGGCGGCCTTGGCGGCTGGCATGCCCGCGAAGCCACGCAGCCCCCCCTGCTGCCCATGGCCGATGCGATGCAAGCGTTCCGCCTGTTTGCCCAGGATGGCATCATGCCCGCCGACTACAACACCCAGGGCCGCGGCACGATGCAAGCCTGGCTCGACCGCTACTTCCACCAGGCCCACCGCCTGCCTGACTTGAGCGCGGCGGGGTTCACCCCGGTGAGCGGGCGTCTGCTCACCACCGACCAAGGTGCGGCGGCCATGGTGCTGTATGAAGACCCGCAAGGACGGCGCATCAGTTTCTACATCCGCCCGCCGGGACCGGACAACGGCTTCCTGCCCCCTGGTAGCCGCAGCGCCGATGGGCTGCAGGCGCAATACTGGTCCGGCGACGGCTACAACTATGCGGTGGTCAGTCCGAGCGATCAGCCCGCCCCACCGATGCTGAAGTTCTAGACGCCCGCCCTCGGCAGCGGCGTCGCCTTACACCTGCGACATGCCGTTTCGAGATGGCTGGCGGCGCACTTCTCTATTGGTCAAATGGCGATGCGCCGCCTAAAGTGAGCGACCACCGCACTACAGAGTGACTCCCATTGGCCGCGCTACCGCTGATTCGTCGTCTGCTCGGTAAAAAAACCGACGCCCACAACGCCACCTCCATCCAGACGTTCTTTCAGGACAAGGCCCGACAACAGGGCTACACCCTCAGCGCCGGCCAGGCCCTGGCGATTGCCGCAATGTCCCGCGAATGCCAACGCCTGCTCGCCGGCCAGCCCACGCGCAGCCTGTATCTGCACGGCCCGGTGGGGCGCGGCAAAAGCTGGCTGCTGGACGGTTTTTTCCAGGCGCTGCCGCTCGCCGAGAAAAAGCGCGTGCATTTCCACGGATTTTTCGCCCACCTGCACCGCAGCCTGTTCAAGCACCGTGAGCATGCCGACGCCCTGGCCGTCAGCCTCGACGAACAACTGGCGGACTGCCGGGTGCTGTGTTTCGACGAGTTCCATGTCCACGACATCGGTGATGCGATGCTCATCACCCGACTGTTCAAGGCGCTGTTCGAGCGTGGTGTACTGGTGCTGGTCACCTCCAACTACCCGCCCGCAGGCTTGTTGCCCAACCCGCTGTACCACGAGCGCTTCAAGCCGGTCATCGACCTGATCGCCGCGCGGATGGAGGTGCTGGAAGTCAGTTCGCCCCAGGACTTTCGCAGTCTGCCCCAGGCCCATGCCACGCAGCGTTTTACCATCGGCCGATACGTGTGGCCGGGCACGGCGGCCCAGCGTGCAGCGCTCGGCCTGCCTGCCATGGATGGCCCGGCGCAGTCCCTGACGGTTGGCAACCGCCATCTGATAGCCCGCCACCATCAAGCCCGCACCCTCGCCTTTACCTTCGGCGACCTCTGCGAACAACTGACAGCGGTGATGGACTACCTGCTGCTGTGCCAGGACTTCGACCACTGGATCATCGACGGCCTGCCTCTGCTGGAGGATTGCCCGATTGCCGTGCAACAGCGCTTTATCAACCTGGTGGACGTGCTGTACGACCAGGACAAGCACCTGATCCTGATCGGCGAACGGCCTCTGAACGAGTGCCTGGCGGGACAGGCCATCGACCTGGCGCGCACCGCCAGCCGCCTGAACCAATTGCAACAGGCCACCCCGCAAGCCCTGTCCGAGCCAGTATCATGAGCGCCATTCAAGCCCTCTTGCCGAGTGACCGCGCCGTTCATGCATACCCTCGCCCAACTCAAGACCGGCCAATTGGCCGGCATCACACGCCTGGACCTGTCCTGCGGGCTGACCGAATTCCCGCGGGAAATCTTCGAACTGGCCGACTCCCTGGAAATCCTCAACCTCAGCGGTAACGCCCTGAGCAGCCTGCCCGACGATCTGCACCGCCTGCCGCACCTGCGCGTGCTGTTCTGCTCGGACAACCGCTTTACCGAACTGCCGGCGTGCCTGGGCCAGTGTGCGAAGCTGAGCATGATCGGCTTCAAGGCCAACCAGATCCACCATGTCCCTGCCGCCGCGCTGCCGCCGCAGTTGCGCTGGCTGATCCTCACCGACAACCGCATCAGCCAATTGCCCGACGCATTGGGCCAGCGGCCGCTGCTGCAAAAGCTGATGCTGGCCGGTAATCAACTGGCTCATCTGCCAGAAAGCCTGGCCCAGTGCACAAACCTGGAACTGATCCGCATCGCCTCCAACCGCCTGACGCGTCTGCCTGAGTGGCTGCTGGCGTTGCCAAGCCTGACCTGGCTGGCCTACGCCGGTAACCCGGTGGAAATCGCCGAGAAGGCGGCAACGGATGACACCACACCGAATATTCCCTGGTCCGAGCTGGAAGTGGCCGACGTGCTGGGCGAAGGCGCTTCCGGGGTGATTCGCAAGGCACTGTGGAAACCCTCGGCGCAACCCGTCGCGGTCAAGCTCTACAAAGGCACCATCACCAGTGACGGCTCGCCCCTGCACGAAATGCAGGCCTGCATCGCCGCCGGGTTGCATCCCAATTTGATCAAGGTGGAAGGCCGCGTGGTCGGCCACCCCGAGGCGCAGGCCGCGCTGGTGATGGACCTGATCGACCCGAGCTACCGCAACCTCGCCGCCCTGCCGAGCCTGGCCTCGTGCACCCGGGATATCTATGAGCCGAGCACCCGGTTCAGCCTCGAGGTGGCGCTGCGCATGGCACGGGGGATTGCGTCGGTGGCGGCGCACTTGCACCGACACGGCATCACCCATGGCGACCTGTACGGCCATAATATTTTGTGGAATGCAGCGGGGGATTGCCTGCTGGGGGACTTTGGCGCGGCGTCGTTCCATGCCACGGCAGACAGCGTGGAGACCCGGGCGTTGCAGCGTATTGAAGTGCGCGCGTTCGGGGTGTTGCTCGGGGAGTTGCTGGAGCGGATTGACACGGGCTTGAGCGACGCAGCGCGTCAGCTACTGGAAGGCTTGCAGGCGCGTTGCTGTCAGCCCGAGGTGTTGGCACGGCCGAGCTTCGAAGACGTCGAAGCACTGCTGGAAGCCGTGCCGCACACACATGTTTGACCGGGTTTATTCAGTTATGGATCAGCCGGCCAGGCCGACGAACATGTCCTGCACGTCATCATGGTTGTCCAGCCCTTCCAGGAACGCCTCGACTTCAGCCATCTGCTCATCGGTCAAACCGCTGACCGGGTTCTTCGAGATGTAGCCCAGCTTGGCCGACAGCACGGTAAAGCCCTGCTCCGGCAGCGCTTTTTGCACGGCGTCGAGGTCGGTGGTCTCGGTGATGAACAGGGTGGTGCCTTCTTCTTCGCCGGCTTCGAAATCCTGGGCGCCGGCTTCAATGGCGGCCATTTCCGCATCGGCGTCGGGGCTGTCCGGCGAGGCTTCGATCAGGCCGACGTGATTGAAGTCCCAGGCCACGGAGCCGGAAGCGCCCAATTGGCCCTTGCGGAAGGCCACACGGATTTCAGCCACGGTACGGTTGATGTTGTCGGTCACGCACTCGACGATCAGCGGCACCTGGTGCGGGGCGAACCCTTCATAGGTCACGCGATGGTACTGCACGGTTTCGCCGAGCAGACCGGCGCCCTTCTTGATGGCGCGGTCCAGGGTTTCCTTGGGCATCGAGGCCTTTTTGGCCTGTTCCACCACCAGACGCAGGTGGGCGTTGGTCGCGGTGTCGGCGCCGTTGCGGGCGGCGATGGTGATTTCTTTGACCAGCTTGCCGAAGATCTTGCCCTTGGCATTGGCTGCTGCTTCTTTATGTTTGACTTTCCACTGTGCGCCCATGACTCACTCTCTTCTGTCCATCGCGCCGAAACGTCTACTGGCCGGCGCTTTGGGGGCAGAGTTTATAGCGCGAGAACCCATCGTTCCACCAAAAAACCATCAGGGCGCCAACTCGAAAAACGCCTGGATCAAGCGCAATGAGCGGCGCCGCTCCATGCAACCGAGCATATGCCGGTTGACCAGCCCGTCGCCCTGGATCGCCACCGCCTGCACCCGTGGGTCCGGGCTGACCTCCATGGACGAGACCACGCCCACCCCCAATTGCGCGGCGACGGCTTCGGTGACCGCCTCGCGGCTGTCCAGCTCCAGCAACACTTTAGGGCGCACATCCGCAGCCACACAGGCGTCATCGAAGGTGCGCCGGGTGATGGAACCGGGCTCGCGCAACACCATGATCACGTCGTTCAGTTGCTCCAGGCGAATGCCCTTGACGTGCGTCGCCCACGCGTGGCTGGCCGGCACCAGGGCGCAGATCCGCGATTGCGCCAACGCTTGCAGGTGCAGGCCATTGCGCGGTTCCACTTCGGTAAGCACCGCCACATCCGCATGCTCGGACAACAGCGCGGCCAGGGTTTCCTGGGCGTTACCCAGGCGCAGGTTGACGGTAATCCCGGGGTAGCGCGCGCGCAGGCTGGCGATCATCGGCATCACCAGGTGCGGGCCGTCCGCCGCGACCTCCAGGCGTCCGGTGAGCAGTTGCCGGTTGGCCTCCAGCAGCGTCTGCGCTTCGTCCACCAGGCCGAAGATCGCCCGCGTGATCGCCGCCAGCCGCGCGCCCTCCTCGGTCAACTCCACCCGACGCGCCGTGCGACGCAGCAACGGGATCTGATAGTGCTCTTCCAGGGCCTTGATATGCCCGGTCACCGCCGGCTGGCTGATGAACAGCCGCGCCGCCGCACGGGTAAAACTGCCCTCGCGGGCCACGGCATCGAATGCGCGCAGTTGGAACAGGTTCATAGCTATCGGCCTCACTGATAGCTCGCATAACAACAAACAATTTGATTGATGACAAGCCAAACTGCAATTTAGGCGCCGTAGCTTCAACCCCGACGCCTTGCGAGAACTTGAAATGAACACTGCCGCGCCGATCCTGCTGACCCCCGGCCCCCTGACGACGTCTGCCCGCACCCGCCAGGCCATGCAGGAAGACTGGGGTTCATGGGATGACCGCTTCAACGCCCTCACCGCCAGCGTCTGCGCGCAACTGCTGGCGATTCTGCATGGAGAAAGCAGCCACCATTGCGTGCCGTTGCAGGGCAGTGGCACCTTTGCCGTCGAAGCCGCCGTGGGCACGCTGGTGCCCCGCGATGGCAAGGTGCTGGTGCTGATCAACGGTGCCTATGGCAAACGCCTGGCGAAGATTTGCGAAGTGCTCGGCCGCGACTTCAGTACCTTTGAAACCGCCGAGGACGAACCCACCACCGCCGCCGACGTCGACCGCCTGCTGCACGCCGACCCGACCATCACCCACGTCGCGCTGATCCACTGCGAAACCAGCACCGGCATTCTCAACCCCCTGGCGGACATCGCCCAGGTCGTCAAACAACACGGCAAGCGCTTGATCATTGACGCCATGAGCTCCTTCGGCGCGTTGCCGATCGATGCCCGCGAAGTGCCGTTCGACGCGCTGATCGCCGCCTCCGGCAAATGCCTGGAAGGTGTGCCGGGCATGGGTTTTGTATTCGCCAACAAACAGGCGTTGGCGGCCGCCCAGGGCAACTGCCATTCCCTCGCACTGGACCTGTTCGACCAGCACAGCTACATGGCCAGGACCGGTCAATGGCGCTTTACCCCGCCGACCCACGTGGTCGCAGCCCTGCACGAAGCGCTGTTGCAATACCAGGAAGAAGGCGGCCTGCCCGCACGCCACAAACGTTACGCCGACAACTGCCAGGTGCTGCTCGACGGCATGGCCGATCTGGGTCTGCGCAGCTTCCTGCCGGCGGCGATCCAGGCGCCGATCATCGTGACCTTCCATGCACCGACAGACCCGCGCTACCAGTTCAAGGACTTCTACGAGCGGGTCAAGGCCAAGGGTTTCATCTTGTACCCCGGCAAATTGACCCAGGTGGACACCTTCCGCGTGGGCTGCATCGGCCATGTCAACGCGGCAGGCATGCACGCTGCGGTCAAGGCGATCGGCCAAGTGCTGCAAGCAATGTGTAGGAGCCAGCTCGCTCCTACAGTGTCTTTACCTACAGGATCTGAATCATGAATTACCAACATCCCAACACCCTCCAGGCCGTCATCCTCGATTGGGCCGGCACCGTGGTCGACTTCGGCTCCTTCGCGCCCACGCAGATTTTTGTCGAGGCCTTTGCCGAGTTCGATGTGCAGGTTTCCATCGAAGAAGCCCGTGGCCCGATGGGCATGGGCAAGTGGGACCACATCCGCACCCTCTGCAACCTGCCGCAAGTCGCCGAGCGCTACCGCCAGGCGTTCGGTCGCACGCCCACCGACGACGACGTCACCGCCATCTACCGGCGCTTCATGCCGCTGCAGATCGAAAAGATCGCCGAACACTCAGCGCTGATCCCCGGCGCCCTCGACACCATCGGCCAACTGCGTGAGCAAGGCATCAAGATCGGCTCCTGCTCCGGCTACCCCAAGCAAGTGATGGACAAGGTCGTCGCACTCGCCGCCACCAACGGCTACGTCGCCGACCATGTGGTGGCCACCGACGAAGTGCCCAACGGCCGCCCATGGCCGGCCCAGGCGTTGGCCAACGTGATCGCGCTGGGCATCGACGATGTGGCGGCGTGCGTCAAGGTCGACGACACCGTGCCCGGCATTCTCGAAGGTCGCCGTGCCGGCATGTGGACCGTGGCCCTGACCTGCTCCGGCAATGCCCTGGGCCTGACCTACGCGCAATTCCGCGCCCTGGATGCCGCGACCTTGAGCAGTGAACGTCAACGCATCGAGGCGATGTTCGAAGGCTCGCGCCCGCACTACCTGATCGACACCCTCACCGAACTGCCGGCGGTCATCGCGGATATCAACGCGCGCCTGGCCCGCGGAGAAATGCCGCAAAGTCACTGATCAAGGTCAACACAAGGGCATTAGCTTCAGGCAAATCCCACCAAACAGGCATACAGTAAAAGGACTTCGTCGCCGAAGAACGGAGATATGCCCTGATGAGTGAGGAAAAAAGCGATGCCGTGGAAAAATTCCGATACGCGCTACAGCACCCTGTCGATTGCGTTGCACTGGTTGATGCTGGTGCTGCTGGCGGTGGTTTACGCCTGCATTGAGTTTCGCGGGATCTTTCCCAAAGGCAGTGGCGGACGGGCGTTGATCGTGGAGATGCACTTCATGTTCGGCCTGACCATATTTGTCTTGGTATGGCTACGCCTGTTTGCACGTTCCCTGGGGGTCGCACCGAAAATCATCCCGGCACCGCCGCAATGGCAATCGCTGCTGGCGACCCTGATGCATTGGGCGCTGTACCTGTTCATGATCGGCATGCCGATTGCCGGCTGGTTGATCGTCAGCGCCCAAGGCCATTCGGTGATGTTCTACGGGCTCGAGTTGCCGCCGTTGATTGGCGAAAACAAGGACCTGTCCAAGCAGATCAAAGAGTGGCATGAGCTGGGCGGCACGATCGGCTATTGGTTGATTGGCCTGCACGCCTTGGCCGGGCTGTACCATCACTACTTCATGCGCGATAACACCGTGCTGCGCATGATGCCCAAGCGCTAGGCCACCAGACCTCGGCGGCCTTGCAAGCCGCCGGTATGGACGAAGATCAGGCGAGTGCCGGGAGCGAAACGCCCGGCCTCGATCTGTTGCTTCAACGCCAGCAACGCTTTACCGGTGTAGAGCGGCTCCAGGGGTACACCGCAGGCCTGTTCGGTGGTGTCGATAAATTCGAGCAAGAGCGGATCGACCTTCGCAAAGCCTCCCCGGCTGGCGTCCAGCAACACATACCCGCCCGTTACGATGGCCTGCACGTTCTGTGCGACGCCATGATCATCCGGCACCGCCAGTGCACCGTAGACCGGACGCGCGTGCGCCTCTGCCAGCGCCAGACCCGCCAGCGTAGTCCCGGTGCCTGCCGCCAACCACCAGGCGTCGTAATCGGCCCAGCCCACGTCGCTCAATTGCTGGCGAACCTGCTCGACCAAGACACCGCATCCCAACGCCCCGGCCCTCCCGCCGCCGCCTTCGGGCACCGGGAAGAGACCCGGATATCGCTCGCGCCACGGCGTCCAGAACTGCGCCGCATGCCGCGCGCGATAGCCGCCATAGCCGAGCCAATGCAGCTGCATGCCGAAGGCTTTCAGGTCGAGGACGGTGGGGGTGTCTTGGGGGTGGCCGCGCAACAGGCCGACGGTGGGGAAACCAAAGCGTTTCCCCGCCGCCGCCAGCGCATGCAGGTGGTTGGAGTAAGCGCCGCCGAGGCTGATGATCCCGCTGGCGCCGACCTGCTGCGCCTGGGCCAAGTGCTCGGTGAGCTTGAACCACTTGTTGCCGCTGATCAGCGGGTCGATACGATCCAGGCGCAGCACGGCCAACTCGACGCCGTTCAGCCAATCCAACTGCACGGATTCAAGCGGGGCATGGGGAAGCCAATCGAAAGGACCCATCGGAGGGACATCTGCATGAAAAAGGGGCGGTAGTCTAACACCGCCCCTTCTTGGGTCTTACAGCTCGGCGGCGAGGCGCGAGCCCTGGTTGATGGCGCGCTTGGCGTCCAGCTCGGCCGCCACATCGGCGCCGCCGATCAGGTGCACATTCTGGCCCGCGGCGAGCAGCCCATCCTGCAATTCGCGCAGCGGGTCCTGGCCGGCGCAGATGACGACATTGTCCACTGCCAATAGCTGCGGCTCACCCTCGGCGCCGATGCGGATATGCAGGCCCTCGTCGTCGATCTTCAGGTACTCGACGCTGTTGAGCATCTGCACTTGCTTGTTCTTCAAGCCGGTACGGTGGATCCAGCCGGTGGTCTTGCCCAGGCCGTCGCCGACTTTGGAGGCTTTGCGCTGCAGCAGGAACACCTCGCGTGCCGGCGCATGGCGCTCAGGCTTGATGCCGGCCACACCGCCACGAGCCTGCAATTGGGTGTCGATGCCCCACTCTTTCCAGAACGCGTCACGGTCCAGGCTGGTGGACACGCCCTGGTGCACGAGGAATTCCGACACGTCGAAACCGATACCACCGGCGCCGATCACCGCCACGCGCTTGCCCACCGGCTTGCGCTCAAGGATCACGTCCAGGTAGCTCAGCACCTTGGCATTGTCGATCCCCGGAATCGCCGGCGTCCGCGGCGCAATCCCGGTGGCCAGGATGATCTCGTCGTAGCCGCCCGCCGTCAGTTGCGCAACATCGACACGGGTGTTGAGGCACACCTCGACGTGGGTGGTCTGCAATTTACGATTGAAATACCGCAGGGTTTCGAAAAACTCTTCCTTTCCCGGCACGCGCTTGGCGATGTTGAACTGACCGCCGATCTCGCTGGCGGAATCGAACAGCGTCACCTGATGACCGCGTTCGGCCGCCACAGTGGCAGCGGCCAGCCCCGCAGGCCCGGCGCCGACCACGGCGATTTTCTTGATCTGCTTGACCGGCAAGTAGTTGAGCTCGGTTTCGTAACAGGCGCGCGGGTTGACCAGGCAAGTGGTCAACTTGCCGCCGAAGGTGTGGTCCAGGCAAGCCTGATTGCAACCGATGCAGGTGTTGATTTCATCGGCGTGGCCCGCCGCGGCCTTGTTGACGAACTCCGGGTCGGCGAGGAACGGTCGCGCCATCGACACCATGTCGGCATCGCCCTGGGCCAGGATCTGTTCGGCGATTTCCGGCGTGTTGATGCGGTTGGTGGTGATCAGCGGAATCTGCACCGCACCGCGCAGCTTGGCAGTAACTTTGCTGAACGCCCCACGCGGTACTTTGGTGGCGATGGTCGGGATGCGCGCTTCGTGCCAGCCGATCCCGGTGTTGATGAGGGTCGCGCCCGCCTGCTCGATGGCTTTGGCCAACTGCACGATCTCTTCCCAGTTGCTACCGCCTTCCACCAGGTCGAGCATCGACAGGCGGAAGATGATGATGAAATTCGGGCCAACCGCCTCACGCACACGGCGCACGATCTCGACTGCCAGGCGCATGCGGTTCTCATAGCTGCCGCCCCAACGGTCGGTGCGATGGTTGGTGTGGGCCGCGAGGAACTGGTTAATGAAATAGCCTTCCGAGCCCATGATTTCCACACCGTCGTACTCGGCGGACTGGGCCAGCAACGAGCAGGTGACAAAATCGCGGATCTGCTTCTCGATCCCCTCTTCGTCCAGCTCTTTGGGCTTGAACGGGTTGATCGGCGCCTGGATCGCGCTCGGTGCGACCTGCTTGGGGCTGTAGGCATAACGGCCGGCGTGGAGGATCTGCATGCAGATCTTGCCGCCCGCCTCGTGCACGGCCTTGGTCACGATCTTGTGCTTCTGCGCTTCTTCGTCCGTGGTCAGCTTGGCCGCGCCGGAATACACGCCGCCTTCATCATTGGGGCCAATGCCACCGGTGACCATCAGGCCCACGCCGCCACGGGCGCGCTCGGCAAAGTAGGCCGCCATGCGCTCGAAGCCGCCTGGCTTTTCTTCAAGGCCAGTGTGCATCGAGCCCATCAGGGTACGGTTGCGCAAGGTGGTAAAACCCAGGTCCAACGGGGCCAGCAGGTGCGGGTAGGCAACAGCGGTCATGGTCAAGCTCCACAACGGATCATCACGGGACGTGAGGCGTTCGAATGACGCCTCATCGGTTTATGTCCCACAGACTAAGAGGCGATGGATTACCGCTCAATGACCGAAACTGACAAGTTATTGATCCAAATGCACAGCGCCCCTTGGCAAGCCCGTGCATGGGCCCTACCCTAGTCGGCGAACCCAGCACACGGTCTGTTGTCTGTTGCCCCATGCGTAAACTTCTCGCCTTCACCCTCGCCATGGCCCTCGTTGCCGCCGTCGCCGCGTATCTGGCCTGGATCCAGGAACGCCCCGTGGCGCATTACCTGTCGGACCTGCGCATTACCCTCGCCGTGAATGAAGGCCTGCCTGCCGATCGCGGCAACCTGCTGGGCATCCAGCCGGAACTGTTCCCTGCCGACTACCAGAGCCTGGAACGCCTGCACCTGAAACTCGCAGCCTATCTGCAAAAGGCTCGGGAACAGGGGCTGATCAACGATAAGACCATCGTGGTGCTGCCCGAACATATTGGCACCTGGCTGATGCTCGCCGGTGAAAAGAACGAGGTGTACCAGGCGCTGCACGCCAAGGATGCGATGAACTGGCTGGCGATCAGCAACCCGGTGCTGTTCCTGCGCGCCTGGATCAGCGCCACCGGCGACAACCGTACCGACGACGCCTACCTGCGCATGAAAGCCCCAGCCATGGCGCGGGACTATCAGGTGCTGTTCGGCGGTCTGGCCAAGGAGTTCGGCGTCACCCTGGTGGCCGGCTCCATCGCGCTGCCGAACCCAAGTGTCAGCCTGGGTCAATTGCAGGTCGGCCATGGTGCGCTGTACAACGCCAGTGTGGTGTTTGCCGCAGACGGTTTGCCGATCGGCGAGCCGCAGCGTCAGTTCTATCCGATCTACGATGAGCGCGGCTTTATCGAGCCCGGCGATGAAAACGTCGTCAGCGTGGTCGACACCCCGGCTGGCCGCTTGGGCGTGCTGGTGGGCAGTGACAGTTGGTACCCGGACAACTACCGCAAACTCAACGAGCGCGGCGCGCAACTGATCGCCGTGCCGGCCTTTGTGCTGGGTCGCGATACGTGGGACCGACCCTGGCGCGGCTTCAAAAGCGTGTCGACGCCGCCGGAAGTCAGCCTCAAGCCTGAAGAACTCAGTGAGGGCGAAGCGTGGCGGCGCCTTACGCTGATCAGCCAGCAACCGATCAGCCAGGCAGTCGCCGGTATGAGCGTATTTCTACGTGGGCAATTCTGGGACCTCGGTACCGCCGGGCGCAGCTTTCTCAGCAGCAACGGCCAAATCAGTGCCGACGGCGACGCCCGTGGCGCGCGCTTGCTGAATATCTGGCTGTAATGCCATGAAGCCAGTGCGCCTGGGGGATCTGTCGGTAGGCTTCGTGCAGACCCTGGCCGACGCCGTCCACAGCCACGGCCTCGACCCGCAACCGCTGCTGCTGCAATACGGCCTCGACCCGGCGCGACTCGCCGAAGCGGGCGCACGCTTGTCGATCCCGCGCTATATGCGCCTGGGCCATGGGGCCATCCAACTCACCGGTGACCCCGGCCTGGGCCTGCGCATGGGCCAGCTCAGCCGTTTGAGCCAGGCCGGGCTGGCCGGCGTCACCGCCGCCCAGGCGCCCAACGTACGCGAGGCCGCCCGCACGCTGACCCGCTTCGAAGCCCTGTACGGCTCCAACTATCGTGGGCAGTCGAGTTTCCATGAAGATGCCGAAGGCGCCTGGCTGCGGTTCTACTCCATCAGCCCCTACAACGCCTACAACCGTTTTGTGGTGGATTCGATCATCGCCGGCTGGCTGCAGCAATTGTCCAACCTGGCCCAGCAGACGGTGCAGGCACAGCGTATCGACATCGAATTCGACGCCCCCGAGTACAGCGAGCAGTACCGCATCCTGAGCGACAGCCCGGTCCACTTCGGCGCCGAGGCCAATCAACTGCGCCTGAACCAGCAAAGCCTGGCCCTGCGTAACCCGCAGCACTGTCCGAGCACCTGGCAACTGCTGCTGCAACTGTGTGAACGGGAACTGGAGCAACTGACGCGCACCCGCAGCCTGCGCGAGCGCATTACCCGCTTGCTCGGGCCGATGCTCAATGGCGGCCGGGAACCCGACCTGGAAGAAGTGGCGGCACGCTTGAAGCTGCCAACCTGGACGCTGCGCCGCAAACTGGCCGAAGAAGGCACTCAGTTTCGCGCCATTCTCAACGATACACGTCGCGACCTGGCCATGACCTACATTCGCGACACGGAACTGGCGTTCGGCGAGATCGCCTACTTACTCGGTTTCGCCTCGGCCCAGGCCTTCCAGCGGGCGTTCCGGCGATGGAACAACCAGACCCCAGGGGAATTTCGCCGCAGTCAGCGGCACTCCGCCTGAAGTCGGTCTTACAGCTCTGTTGCGTCGTCCGGTTCCAGCGGGTCCAACTCAAACGCCTGGTACTCGAGCAGTTCTTCCTGGTAATCGTCCATATAAGGCTCCTTAGGGTTCAAAGCAGCTGCAAATTAATGACCTGCAAGACCAGCCTAAAGTGCCGCGATGACGAAAAAAAGTCAGCGCCATGACGTTCCTGCATTACAGGATTAAACGTAGTAGCGCCTGGAGAATTTATCAGCCGGGGATCACCACCGGCCGGCCTTTCACTGCGCAGGTGTCGGCAACGGTGGAATCGCCTCGGTCGGGGCCGGCAGTTCCGAACTCGTCGCGGCGGGGGCCGGCTCTTGTTGCGGGACACTCGGTGCCGGCTCCTGCTGCGGTGCGGCAGGCTCGGAAACCGCAGGCGCTGCGGCGGCGGGCTGCTCCTTCGGTGCCTCGACCTTTTCGACCGCCGGTGCTGCTTTAGGCTCAGGCACCCCCAGATCCGCTTTTGGCTTCTCGGGAATATGCTCGGCCTTCTTCACTTCCTGGGGCAGGAACAAATCCACCAGCGCAAAGTAACGTTCATAGAACTTCGGCGCCGAGACGGTCTCGCTCGCCACCTTCACCATCGAGTCGTCGGTGGAACCGATCGGCATCGACACCGAACCCAGCACGCCTACGCCCAGACTCGCGGAATTGTTGACCTTCTTCAGCGCATAGCGATCCTGCAAGGCGTTGGCAAACATCGTCGAGTGGTTCTTGCCTTTGCCGTCGTCGGCACACACCACGTTGAAGCTGATCTGCAGGTGAGTCTCGCCGGTCTGCTGGAAGCTCTTGTTGCCCACGACCAGTTTCGGATCGCTGCTGGTGATGATGTAACCCTGGCTCAGCAATGCACGCCGAGCGGCTTCGCATGCGGCGACATCTGTGACCGGATAATCTCGCGAGAAGGTGCCGGAGTCGTCGAAACTCTCATGTTCATAAATAGCGGTCTTGGGTGACGAGCAGCCCGCAGCGCCCGCCAGCACCAGCGCCAACCCGAGGCTACGCAAGTGAAATGATGTCGACATTGAAAATCCTGAGGAAAACAGTCAGGGCCGTATTGTGCAACAGAACGAGGCCTTGGCGCGCGCATTCCTGTCGGTAAAACGTCACAAGCCTACACAGCGGGGCCTGCAGGAAAAAGCCCGGCGCACATATGATCAATAAACACGCGTAATTTGGCAGAAGCATGACGACTGGATGGCCACAGCATCCAGAAACTGCCCTGATGCTCGAGATAGTCATCCAACACCCGTTGCAGCCGCCCCTCTGCCACGGCCTGGTTGACCATGTAGTCCGGCAGACAGGCAATGCCCAACCCTTCGTGCACCACATGATTGAGGGACTCGATCGTGGTGCTGACCAACGGGGTGCGCATCATGGGCTCCACAGCGCCAGCCTCCTGCCGCAAGGGCCAGGGCTCCAGTTTGCCCGTGGCGCAGAACTTGTGGCGCAGGCAGGCATGCGCGCTCAAGTGCCGGGGCTGTTGCGGAGTGCCGTGTCGTTGGAAGTAGGCCGGCGTACCCACCAGCACCAGATGGTAGTGACCCAGATGACGAGCCATCAAGCGCGAGTCTTCTGGCTTGCCGGTGCGAATCACCGCATCGAAACCTTCCTCGATTACGTCCACCATACGGTCGGAAAAATCCACATCCAACTCGATGTCCGGATAAGCGCGCATAAAATCGCTGAGCACCGGCATCAACAAGCCCCGCACTTGCGGCACGCTGACGCGCAACTTACCCCTGGGCGTGGTGCTGGCCAGCGTCAGCTCCCGCTCTGCCGCTTCCACCTCGGCGAGAATACGCCGCGACCGCTCAAGAAACAGCGAGCCTTCGCTGGTCAAGGTGATACTGCGAGTGCTGCGATGAAACAAGCGCACGCCCAGGCGTTCTTCCATGCGCGCAATGCTTTTGCCCACTGCCGACGACGACACCCCCAACACGCGGCCTGCGGCGGTGAAACTGCGCGTGTCCGCCACCTGCACAAATACCGAAAGGCTGCCCAAGCTGTCCATGACCCCATCCTTGCCCATTACGGACACCGACGTCCGATAAGTCAGGAACCTTAGCCTGTTTTTCCGTGCATCACAGCCCTCTACCCTGCGTCCTTGCCCTTTTGCATGGAGACGACCTCATGAACAACAGCCCCTCACTGACTGATTGTCCAGCGCCCGCCCAACCTGATGCGCTGCCGCTGGGTGGTTTGCTGGCCCTGGCGTGCGCCGGCTTCATCACCATCCTTACCGAAGCCATGCCCGCAGGGCTCCTGCCGCAAATGAGCGAAGGGCTCGGCGTGTCGCCCGCACTGATTGGCCAATTGGTCACTGTTTATGCCCTGGGATCGCTGCTGGCGGCCATCCCCCTCACACTGCTGACCCGTGGCTGGCGCAGGCGCCCGTTGCTGCTGCTCGCCATCGGCGGCTTTGCCTTGGTCAACAGCATAACCGCGGTTTCGAGCCACTACGGGCTGACCCTGGCAGCACGTTTTTTTGCCGGGGTGTTCGCCGGGTTGCTCTGGGCACTGCTGGCCGGATATGCAAGCCGAATGGTGGCACCTCATCTGCAAGGTCGCGCCATTGCCGTGGCGATGGTGGGCGCACCGTTGGCGCTGTCACTGGGCATGCCTGCGGGGACTTTCCTCGGTACCACCGTTGGCTGGCGCCTGAGCTTTGCGATCATGACCGGGTTGACGCTGGTGCTGCTGATATGGGCGCGCCTGCTACTGCCGGATTTTTCCGGCGAACAGGCGGATAAACGTTTGGGACTGCGCCAAGTGCTGGGCTTGCCAGGCATTCGTCCGGTGCTATGGGTAACCTTCGCCTACGTGCTGGCTCATAACATTCTCTATACCTACATCGCGCCCCTGCTGGTGCCAGCAGGAATCGAAGGCGACATAGATCAGGTCCTGCTGGTGTTTGGCCTCTCGGCATTGTTGAGCATCTGGCTGGTAGGGCTGCTCATCGACCGATGGCTGCGACTGTTGGTGCTGATCAGTTGCTTGCTGTTTGGTCTGCTGGCATTGGCGCTGGCGTTCTGGATCGACTCACCGATAGTCATCTACAGCGCTGTGGCGGTTTGGGGTCTGGCATTCGGTGGTTTGCCGGCCCTGCTGCAAACCGCGCTGGCCAAATCAGCCGGCGAGTCAGCGGACGCCGCGCAGTCGATGCTGGTGACCGTGTGGAACCTGGGCATTGCCGGAGGCGGGTTGGCGGGCGGGTTGCTATTACAGAGCTGGGGCGTAGTTGCGTTTCCCTGGGCAGTGGCACTGTTGATGCTGCTGGCGCTGGGCAAACGCCCATGAAAAAGCCCCCGGTCTTTTCAGGCCGGGGGCTTTTTCGTTCAAACCGACATCAGTACTTCTTGATGTCAGCCTTGGCTTCCAGTTGCTTGCGATACGCCGCGAAGTCCTGCTGACCAATACGGGAAGCGAGGAAGCGGCGGTACTGCGCTTTTTCTTCGTCCGTTGGAGCAACGGCTTCATTGACGCCGTTCAAGCGCACGATTGCCAGGCTACCGTCAGCCAGGGTCACGCTGCTGAAGGTCGGCTTGTCCTTGGCCACAGGCTTGGCCATGCGGAACACAGCTTGCAGCACCGCCGGATCAATCGTTTCCTGACCACGGGTAGCCGCTGCGGTGACTTTCCACGCTTGGCCATCAATCGGCTGGCTCAGCGGGGTCTTGCCATCACGCAGGCTGGCGATCAACTCGTCCGCATGCGTCTTGGCCGTTGCGCTGGCGCGCTCCTTGGTCATCTGTGCACGAATCGCCGTGGCAACGCTTTCCAGCGGCAGTTGCGTAGGTTTGAGGTGCTCTTTGGCACGCAGCACGATGACGGTTTCCGGGTCCAGTTCGATGGCGGTGCTATTGGCACCTTCATCCAATACTTCCGGGCTGAACGCAGCAGTGACCACGGCACGGTTGGCCGCAACACCGTCGCCACCTTCACGGCCAAACGGCGCGGAGGTGTGCACGGTCAGCTTCAGGTCAGACGCGGGCTGGGCCAGGTCGGAAGCTTCGAATGCCGCATCTTCCAGTTGCTTGGTGGCTTCAACAAAACGCTGCTCGACCTGTTGGGTCTTGAGCTCACGGGTCAGCTTGCCTTTGAGGCTGGCAAACGTCGGCACTTGCGGTGCCTCAACGCCCAACAGTTTGATCAAGTGCCAACCAAAGGAGCTGCGCACCGGCGCCGAGACCTGGTCCTTGTTCAACGCGTACAAGGCGGTCTCGAAATCCGGGTCATAGACACCAGGCCCCGCAAACCCGAGATCGCCGCCATTGTTGGCCGAACCAGGGTCCTGGGAGAACTCCTTGGCCAGGGCTTCGAATTTCTCATCCTTGGCCAGGCGTGCCTGGATTTCCTCGATCTTGGCCTTGGCTTGCGCGTCGGTGACCTTGTCGTTCACTTCAATCAGGATATGCGCTGCGCGACGCTGTTCAGCGAGGTTGGCGGTTTCTTTCTCATAGGCCGCCTGCAGTTCATCGTCCTTGACGCTGACCTGGTCGAAGAAGGACGACTTCTTCAGTTCCAGATAGTCGATGACCACCTGGTCCGGGGTCATGAACTCCTTGGCGTGCTGGTCGTAGTAAGCCTTGACCTCATCGTCGGTGAGTTTCACCGCCGCAGGGTTGGCCTTGATATTGACGGTGGCGAAATCGCGGGTCTGTTTCTCCAGACGGGCGAATGCCAGCACTTCGGCGTCGGTCACAAAACCGCTGCCTGCGATGCCCGCACGAACCTGGCCGATCAGCATTTCCTGGGTCATCATCTGACGGAACTGCAGACGGCTGTAACCCAATTGACGGATCACCTGGTCAAAGCGTTCGGCGTTGAACTTGCCGTCCACCTGGAATTCCGGCGTCTGCAGGATCACCTGATCCAGCTCCGCTTCAGAGAAGCCAAACTTGGAATCAGCCGCACCTTGCAGAAGCAGCTTGCGGTCGATCAGCCCCTTGAGGGCGGCATCGCGCAGCAGTTTTTCGTCCAGCAGCGAAGCATCGAAATCCTTGCCCAACTGTTGCATCAGCTGGCGACGTTGCATGTCGACGGCCTGGCTCAGTTCGGTCTGGGTGATTTTTTCACCGTTGACCTTGGCCACGTCCTGCTTGGTATTGGTCGAAGCCTGAAAAATGGCCTCGATACCGGTGAACGCCATCAATGCGACGATGATCCCGATAATTGTCTTGGCAATCCAGCCTTGTGAATTGTCCCTGATATTTTGCAGCATGCGTCCCCCAGAAACGGTTGAACTTCAAAAATAGGCAACCGTGGAGCGTGGGTAGAGTCCGGATAGAAGAAAGGCGCATCCGAGGATGCGCCTTCTCGTAACTGGCGGAGCGGACGGGGGGTTTAACCCACACCCCCGGCTTGGTGACCCGATGGATACATGGGTCAGCTGCCGCTCCGCTGCCAGGCCGGACGGTGTCCGACCCGGGTAGGTAAGGCTTGATCGACGCTTAGTTAACAGCTTCTTTCAGGGCTTTACCGGCTTTGAAACCTGGTTTCTTGGCAGCAGCGATTTGCAGTGCTTTGCCAGTCTGTGGGTTACGGCCAGTACGAGCTGGGCGGTCAGTCACAGAGAAAGTACCGAAGCCTACCAGTACCACAGAGTCGCCGGCCTTCAGAGCGCCAGTGACGGATTCGATTACTGCGTCCAGCGCACGGCCAGCAGCAGCTTTCGGGATATCAGCGGATGCGGCGATAGCATCAATCAGTTCCGACTTGTTCACTCTAAGTCCCCTTATATATCTATTGAGTATGATTCTAAGTTTTTTGGTGAAAGCAAAAACCAGTGCTGAATGGCCTACAGACACTTAAGAGCCGCTTTATAACAAGGGCTCTAAAAAGCTGTCAAGGAAGCCCCCAGGCTTTAGCGGATTAGTGCGTGCTAATTCTTTCCTTGGAATCAGACTCGCGTTTTTCGTCCTTCGCGACTATCTCCGGAGCTACATCCGGTAGGGGCTCCGGCGCGTATTGCAGCGCAATTTGCAGGACCTCGTCAATCCATTTAACTGGTTTAATCTGAAGATCCTGCTTGATATTGTCCGGAATTTCCTTCAAGTCGCGAACATTCTCTTCTGGAATGATCACGGTCTTGATGCCACCCCGATGCGCAGCCAGCAGTTTCTCTTTCAAACCACCGATAGCCAATACCTGACCACGCAGGGTAATTTCCCCGGTCATTGCGACATCGGCGCGCACGGGGATGCCAGTCAATGCCGATACCAGCGCCGTGCACATGCCTACGCCTGCACTAGGACCATCTTTCGGGGTCGCCCCTTCAGGCATGTGGATGTGCACGTCGTGCTTCTCGTGGAAGTCCAGGGGAATCCCCAGACTCCTCGCGCGGCTGCGCACCACGGTCTGCGCGGCAGTGATGGACTCGACCATCACATCACCGAGGGAGCCGGTCTTGATCAATTGGCCTTTGCCTGGGATCACTGCAGCTTCGATGGTCAGCAATTCGCCGCCCACCTGGGTCCACGCCAGGCCAGTCACCTGCCCTACCTGATCCTGCTGTTCAGCCAAGCCGTAACTGAATTTACGCACGCCGAGATAGTGCTCCAGCACATCGGCCGTGACCTTCACCGAGAAACGTTTTTCCAGCGCATGTTCCTTGACCGCCTTGCGGCAAATCTTCGCAATCTGGCGCTCAAGCCCACGTACACCAGCCTCGCGAGTGTAGTAGCGCACCATGTCACGGATCGACTCGACTTCGAATTCGATCTCGCCTTTCTTCAGGCCATTGGCCGAAATCTGCTTAGGCGCGAGGTATTTAACCGCGATGTTGATCTTCTCGTCTTCGGTGTAGCCCGGCAGACGAATCACCTCCATCCGGTCCAGCAACGCTGGCGGAATATTCATGGAGTTGGAGGTGCACAGGAACATGACATCGGAGAGGTCGTAATCGACTTCCAGGTAATGGTCATTGAAGTTGTGGTTCTGCTCGGGGTCGAGCACTTCCAGCAATGCCGATGCCGGATCACCACGCATGTCGCTGCCCATTTTGTCGATTTCGTCGAGCAAGAACAGTGGGTTGCGCACACCCACTTTTGTCATCTTTTGAATCAATCTTCCTGGCATCGAACCGATGTAGGTACGGCGATGACCACGAATTTCCGCTTCATCACGGACGCCGCCGAGGGCCATGCGCACGAATTTGCGGTTGGTGGCATTGGCGATGGACTCGGCCAGCGAGGTTTTACCCACACCCGGCGGACCGACCAGGCACAACACCGGGCCACGAATTTTCTTCACGCGCTTTTGCACAGCGAGGTATTCGAGGATGCGTTCTTTGACTTCTTCGAGGCCGTAATGGTCCGCATCGAGGATGTCCTCGGCACGGGCCAGGTCCAGGCGGACCTTGGTCTGGGCCTTCCACGGCACCTGTACCAGCCAATCGATATAGGAACGAACCACCGTGGCTTCGGCCGACATCGGCGACATTTGCTTGAGTTTGTTCAACTCGGCATTGGCTTTGGTCAGGGCGTCTTTCGGCAAGCCGGCGGCATCGATGCGTTTTTTCAGCTCTTCGATTTCGTTGTGGCCTTCCTCGCTGTCGCCGAGTTCCTTCTGAATGGCCTTCATCTGCTCATTCAGGTAGTACTCGCGCTGGCTGCGCTCCATTTGTTTCTTCACGCGACCACGAATGCGTTTCTCGACCTGCAACAGATCGATTTCGGCATCCAGCAGCGCCAGCACGTGTTCAACACGGGCGGCCAGGTCGATGATTTCCAGAATGTCTTGCTTCTGTTCGATTTTCAACGCCATGTGCGCGGCCATGGTGTCGACCAGGCGGCTTGGCTCATCAATGCTGTTGAGGGACGACAGCACTTCAGCTGGGACTTTTTTGCCCAACTGCACATACTGCTCGAACTGCGAGAGCAGGCTGCGTACAAAAACTTCGGATTCACGCTCAGGGGCTTCGACTTCGTCGATCAGTGCCACTTCGGCGCGCAGGTGGCCGTCCACCTCCATGAACCGCTCGACCGCACCGCGCTGCTCGCCTTCCACCAGCACCTTGACGGTGCCATCGGGCAGCTTGAGCAGTTGCAGCACAGTCGCAACAGTACCAACGCGATACAGAGCGTCTTCGCCCGGATCATCATCAGCAGGATTTCTCTGGGCCAACAGCAGGATCTGCTTGTCGCCCGTCATCGCAGCCTCGAGGGCTTCGATAGACTTCTCGCGCCCCACGAACAGCGGGATAACCATGTGCGGATAGACGACGACATCACGCAACGGCAGGAGAGGCAATTCGATGGTTGTCTTCATGATTTCGCCTCTATGACAGTTGAAAAGTAAGCTTGAAGCCAAGATGGGGGCTGCGTGTAAAAAAAACAAGCTCAATGCCTGCTGTTACGCGCAGTAAAAATTCTTATGAAAAACAAAGGGGCCCCTAGAGGCCCCTTGTTTGTACCGAAACCGCGAAACGCTTATGCGTCTGGCGCAGCCTTGGCAGCCGGCTCACTGTTTTCATAGATATACAGTGGCTTGGACTTACCTTCTATAACGCTTTCGTCAATCACCACTTTACTCACCTCGGATTGCGAGGGAATTTCGTACATGGTGTCGAGCAACACGCCTTCAAGGATAGAACGCAGGCCACGTGCACCGGTCTTGCGCTCCAGTGCCCGCTTGGCCACGGATTTGAGCGCGTCGGTACGGAACTCGAGGTCTACACCTTCCATTTCGAACAGCTTGGCGTATTGCTTGGTCAGGGCGTTTTTCGGCTCGGTGAGGATCTGAATCAGAGCAGCCTCATCCAGCTCATCCAACGTGGCCAGGACCGGCAGACGGCCAACGAATTCCGGGATCAGACCGAACTTGACCAAATCGTCAGGCTCGACTTCACGCAGGGACTCGCCCACTTTCTTGCCTTCTTCCTTACTGCGCACTTCTGCACTGAAACCAATGCCGCCACGGGTGGAACGGTTTTGAATAACCTTTTCCAGACCGGAGAACGCACCGCCACAGATGAACAGGATATTACGCGTATCAACCTGAAGGAATTCCTGCTGCGGGTGCTTGCGACCACCTTGTGGCGGTACGGAAGCAACCGTGCCTTCGATCAGTTTCAACAGAGCCTGCTGCACGCCTTCACCGGAAACGTCCCGAGTGATCGACGGGTTGTCGGATTTGCGCGAAATCTTGTCGATTTCGTCGATGTAGACAATACCCATCTGGGCTTTCTCTACGTCGTAATCGCATTTCTGCAGCAGTTTCTGAATGATGTTCTCGACATCTTCGCCCACGTAGCCAGCCTCGGTGAGGGTGGTGGCGTCGGCGATGGTGAACGGAACGTTCAGCAGGCGAGCGAGGGTTTCCGCAAGCAGGGTTTTACCCGAGCCTGTAGGACCTATCAGCAAGATGTTGCTCTTGCCGAGTTCGACTTCGTCGCCTTTCTTGTCACGCTGGTTCAGCCGCTTGTAGTGGTTGTACACCGCTACGGCCAAAACCTTCTTTGCACGCTCTTGACCGATGACGTATTGGTCAAGGATGCCGCTGATTTCTTTAGGCGAAGGCAATTTATGCGCGCTGCTTTCGGCCTGTGCTTCCTGCACCTCCTCACGGATGATGTCATTGCACAGGTCGACGCACTCGTCGCAGATAAAGACCGAGGGGCCGGCAATCAATTTGCGTACTTCATGCTGGCTTTTGCCACAGAAGGAGCAATAGAGCAGCTTGCCGTTGTCCTCGCCGTTGCGGGTGTCAGTCATTCGTTCGATCCAAATCCGATAGGCTTGCAACACAAGATGAAGGCTTATGCGGGCTTTTTCAAGCCCGCAGGTGTCGGACGTGCCGAACAGCCCTATTTTGAGCGGCTTATATTAAGCGGGGCGCTTTTCGATCACTTCGTCGATCAACCCATATTCACGAGCCATTTCCGCGCTCATGAAGTTGTCGCGGTTGGTGTCGCGTTCGATTTCTTCCAGGGTACGCCCGCTGTGCTTGGCCATCAGCGTGTTGAGACGCTCGCGGATGAACAGGATTTCCTTGGCGTGGATTTCGATATCCGACGCCTGGCCCTGGAAACCGCCCAGTGGCTGGTGAATCATCACGCGGGAGTTCGGCAGGCAGTAACGCTTGCCATGGGCACCTGCGGTGAGCAGGAATGCACCCATGCTGCATGCCTGGCCAATGCACGTAGTCGATACGTTCGGCTTGATGAACTGCATGGTGTCGTAGATCGACATGCCCGCCGTTACCGAACCGCCCGGAGAGTTAATGTAAAGATGGATGTCCTTGTCCGGGTTTTCCGCTTCAAGGAACAGCAGTTGCGCACAGATCAGGTTGGCCATGTAGTCCTCTACCGGGCCCACCAGAAAGATCACTCGCTCCTTGAGCAGGCGCGAGTAGATGTCGTAGGCACGTTCGCCACGAGCGGACTGCTCGACAACCATCGGGACCAGTCCGCCTGCGGCCTGGATATCAGAGTTCTGCTGAATATAGGAATTACGGAACATGCTCTGCAGTTACTCCCAAATAGTCATGTCTTGAAAACGCATAAGCCAGCGCGAGGCTGGCTTATGGTTGAATTTCCAACGAGTTGGACAATCAGTCGGCTTGTGCTGCTTCCGCCGGTTTGACTGCTTCTTCGTAAGAGACCGCTTTATCGGTCACCTTAGCCTTCTGCAGAACAGTATCCACAACTTGTTCTTCCAGCACAACCGAACGTACTTCGTTCAGTTGCTGGTCGTTCTTGTAGTACCAAGCCACAACCTGCTCAGGTTCCTGGTAGGCCGAAGCCATTTCCTGGATCATTTCGCGAACGCGGTCTTCGTCAGGCTTGAGGTCGAACTGCTTAACCACCTCAGCCACGATCAGGCCCAGCACGACGCGGCGCTTGGCTTGCTCTTCGAACAGCTCGGCCGGCAACTGGTCCGGCTTGATGTTGCCACCAAACTGCTGAACCGCTTGCACGCGCAGGCGATCCACTTCGTTGGACAGCAGCGCCTTAGGCACTTCGATCGGGTTGGTGGCCAGCAGACCATCCATGACCTGGTTCTTGACCTTGGACTTGATGGCCTGACGCAGCTCGCGCTCCATGTTCTTGCGAACTTCGGTGCGGAAACCTTCGATCCCGGTTTCCTTGATGCCGAATTGAGCGAAGAACGCTTCGTTCAGTTCTGGCAGCTTAGGCTCGGAAACAGTGTTGACGGTCACGGTGAACTCGGCGGCTTTGCCAGCCAGGTCCAGGTTCTGATAATCAGCCGGGAAAGTCAGGTTCAGTACGCGTTCTTCGCCGGCCTCTGCGCCAACCAGACCATCTTCGAAACCAGGGATCATGCGGTTGGAACCCAGCACCAGCTGAGTACCCTTGGCCGAGCCGCCAGCGAATGCTTCGCCGTCAACCTTGCCCACGAAATCGATGTTCAGCTGATCTTCGTTCTGGGCGGCACGCTCGGCCACTTCAAAACGAGTGTTCTGCTTGCGCAGGATTTCCAGCATGTTGTCCAGGTCAGCATCAGCCACTTCGGCGCTCAGGCGCTCAATAGCGATGCCGTCGAAACCGGCAACTTCGAACTCTGGGAACACTTCGAATACGGCAACGTATTCCAGGTCCTTGCCAGCTTCCAGGGACTTAGGCTCGATCGAAGGCGAGCCAGCCGGGTTCAGCTTTTGCTCAACGACAGCTTCATAGAAGGAAGCCTGGATCACGTCACCGACAGCTTCCTGACGCGCATCGGCACCAAAACGGCGCTTGATTTCGCTCATTGGCACTTTGCCTGGACGGAAACCAGCGATCTTGGCCTTTTGGGCAGTCTGCTGCAGACGC
This sequence comes from Pseudomonas sp. MPB23, assembly GCF_046605395.1. Taxonomy (NCBI): domain Bacteria; kingdom Pseudomonadati; phylum Pseudomonadota; class Gammaproteobacteria; order Pseudomonadales; family Pseudomonadaceae; genus Pseudomonas; species Pseudomonas sp. MPB23. The sequence continues at coordinate 4,974,823 of NZ_CP176771.1, forward strand.
TTGTTGACCGCAGTTTCGATACGCTCTGCCGGCACGGTGATGCTCAGGCGGCGCTCGAGAGCAGTAGTATTTTCAACAGAAACTTGCATGGATATTCCTCGTTGCACAGACGTTAGCCGGCCGTTTCCGACCCAAGAATGTCGGGTAGAGATGGGCCATTACTGGCCCACCTCCCCCTAAGAACCGTACGTGCGAGTTTCCCCGCATACGGCTCGGGCCTAATCAAAACCCCCGGTAAGGGGAGCCGGTTTGTTCACTGTCAATCCGCGAGCGTGTAGCCGCTGGTGACAAAGGGGGTGCAATAGTACCCGGTTATTTAGGGAGTCTCCACCGCCTTTTGTGCGGTACAGAATGTGGTGATCATGCCACCCCGTCTCCTTCGTAATCGGTAACTTACATATTGGACACAATCCTTTCTGACTCTGGAAAAGGCTCAAGATTTGCTTACGGTACGCCAGCCTTTTGAGCATCTGTTCCATACGCCTTTTCTCACCCATTTCCTCCATAGAAGGATCGAAGGGGTTGTACTCCCCACTCACCTTCTTGTGTCGTTCGATCGGAGTGCTCGCTAGCGAGTACAACTCGATCGTTCGCATCTCTCCCTTGTCATTCATCGTCGCGGTAGCAAACACCCCTTTCCGCCCCTTCATGGGTTTAAAGTATTTCGCTCCGATCCACTGGAGTGTTTTCTTAGGGTGTCGCCGTTTTGCCCAACGCCATAGAGCCAGAAAGATCATGTAATCCATGCGGCTATACGCTTTCTTGGCTACCACAGGCTGGTGATAGAACGCCCAGCCACGCAGTATCGGATTCAGCTGTCGGATCAGATCCTCCTGCCTTACCGTTTTGCTGGTACTGATGACCTCCCTTACCTTGCTATAGAACGCTTTCACGTTTTTCTTGCTTGGCTTGATCAGAAGCTTCCCATCGTACTTGCGGAAATTCCAACCTAGAAAGTCAAAGCCTTCCTTTATATGGACGACACGCGTCTTCTCGAGTGACAACTGCAGCCCCCGCACTGCTAGGAACTGCTCTACCCAAGGTCTGACTTCAGTTTCCAGCACCTCTCGCGAGGTTCCGGTTATCACAAAGTCATCCGCATAACGCACCACATTGATTTTCAGCTTCTTGGCCTTGGTCACACCCAGATGTTGCTTAAGTTGTGACTCCAGCCCATCCAGCACCAGATTCGCCAAGCTGGGCGAGACAATCCCGCCCTGTGGCGTACCGGCATCCGTTGCCTGTAGCTGGCCTTTATGAATCACGCCAGCTTTCAACCATTTTCGGAGAACCACCTTATCCGTTGGGACGTTGGTGATAAGCCAGTCATGATTGATATGGTCAAAGCAGCCTTTGATGTCCGCCTCCAAAACCCATTGGGCCGAAACCTTCTTGGATAGGCATACGAACAACTGCCCCATTGCATCCGCCGTAGATCGCTCGATCCTAAAGCCGTAGCTGTTTGGATCGCCGGTGGTTTCTGCAATGGGTGCCAGAGCAAGCAAATACAACGCCTGCATTGCCCTGTCCGTCATGGTCGGAATGCCCAGAGGGCGCTCTTTTCCATTTGACTTCGGAATAAACACACGCCGTAAAGGCCGTGGTTTATAACCGTGGCGCTTCAACCCATTTGCCGCCTTCCATTTGGCATCGGGTGTATCCCAGAGCACGCGGTCGACTCCCGCCGTGCGCTTACCCTGGTTTTCAGTGACTCGCCGTACGGCCAAGTATCTGGCCGAGCGTGAGCGGGTCAGCATCCGCTGCAAGGCTTTCACCCTGCGCCAGTTGCCTTCCCGACAAGCCTTCGCAATCCGTATCTGCATCGCCCGGACATTCCGCTGAACACGCCACCAATCGATGTCATGCCATTGTTGCGGAGCGCCGGAAGGCGCAGACACGGCCAATTGGCTATGTTCTAACATGCTGCCTTCCTCTCAAGTTGCCCCAAGCGAAAGACGCACACATCCCCTGACGGGAATGGACGCTCCCGCCAGGGTTGGATTAATAGAAGATCCGTTACAGCTGGATCTCTAGGTTTATTGAGACAGGTTCACTCAGAGTTCATGCGACGAAAGACCACGCAGAAGTCTGCCCGGTTTCCCGTGGAGCAATGTTCCAGCCCCTATCCGGGCCATTACAGCCCGGCTTTCGCTTTCTCTGCGATCCCATACCCGCACAGCCAACGGATCACCTTGCGGTTCACCTGCCCGAAGGCAGCCATACGGGCTTACCACGTTCCCTGCCTGTCACACGACTGGGTTAGAGTCTGCCTATTCGCCGGCGACCTTATGTGACGACGTGTTCCGACCCTTGACCAGAACAACCGGTCGCATCACCTTTTTGGTTAATGCCTATCAGCAGATTAGGCACCGTAATGCTGACGACGTTTATTAGCAGTTCACTTGTGTTACCCATACCAGCCAGCCTAGCGCCTCAACCCGGTACTGCTCCGAGTATCTGCGCTCCGCCTCACGGCGAAGACGCACCCATACGGGGGCTACATTGTTGGAAGAGCTTCACACCCCACCGTTACCAGTGACGCATGTCTTCCTAGGCTATCGTTGGTCGCACAACGAGTCCGCTGCCACTCCGAACAGGCAATGGTTGGACAATGACAGACAGAGCTTTCGCTCATGTCTCCGGTTTGATGTGAACAGGGACTGCCGAGGCAGCATGCTCAAAGAATTGTTACCTCCTGTTTCAAAAGCAGGAGGGAACCCCAGCGGGGATTCTCTCCCGCATGGGTTTAGCCCTGAATAGGGCTGATGTGTAGTAGGCACTCCAATACCGGAAATCCAGTACTGCGGTCGAGCCACCGAGCGCTAATCGACCTTGAGTTTGCCACCGCCGCTGCGGCAAGTCCTTGAAGGCATTGGACTTCTGGGAGGGGTTTTTTTTCTTGGGATTGGGCACCCAAGCTCTCGGCTCTCTTTCGAAAACCCTTCAAGATGACTCTACACCTCGAAGTTTAGGAGACACGCCACGCGTGTCGCACCAAGGGCATGCATTCTAGTGGGTCAAACTCAAGAAGTCACCCTACTGGAAACGGGTAAAAAAACAGCAGGCAATTTATCGGTACGAATGCACGAATGCACCTCGCCCCGGTGACAAATACAGCCAATCACGCCAGGGCTCTGCGCCAACCCTTCTATATATAGAAGAACTCGACAATCATCTCCCTGACGGCCAATCCCGCGAACGGGACCGGCAGGCGGCGCAGCATCATCGAGATACAGAAATACGACGAAACGCACAGCCAGTGCGACCCATTACCTGCAGCCGCCGATACTCGAAACGCTAAAACAAAAAAAGGCGCCAGACTGTTAAATCTGGCGCCTTTCGAATATGGGGTGGACGAAGGGGATCGAACCCTCGACAACGGGAGTCACAATCCCGTGCTCTACCAACTGAGCTACGCCCACCATATTGCATTAACAAAGAAACCAAACCACTTCTTTGTTTAGCCCTGCTCCGCCCATGGCTGAGCAATGCTTTAATTGGTGCGGATGAAGAGACTCGAACTCTTACGCCTCGCGGCGCTGGAACCTAAATCCAGTGTGTCTACCAATTCCACCACATCCGCGCTTGAAGCTCTTAAAGCAAAGGCGCCAGATGATTAATCTGGCGCCTTTCTAAATATGGGGTGGACGAAGGGGATCGAACCCTCGACAACGGGAGTCACAATCCCGTGCTCTACCAACTGAGCTACGCCCACCATATAGCGCTACTTGTGCCAAAGCTGCCTAATGGCGCACCCGGCAGGACTCGAACCTGCGACCATCCGCTTAGAAGGCGGATGCTCTATCCAGCTGAGCTACGGGCGCCTGATTAATCTGTACTCTTGGAGGATTACAAACTAAGTGCTTCCAGCCTTGCAGAACAACAATCCTGCTAGACCTTCTTAACCAGTGCTAGGCTGTGCCCGACAAGTGCGACGAATAGTATAGAGGGTCCGGAAACCCGTCAAATCTTTTTTAAAAAAAATTCATTTTATTTAAGGGGTTAGGCCAATTTGCAGACCAAGCGCCTTTGCCCTCACGTCTTGGCATGCGAGAATGCTCGCACTTTTCTTCCCCCTCTCGATGGTTAATCACGCGTAATGACTGCACAACTTATCGACGGCAAATCAATCGCCGCCAGCCTGCGCCAGCAGATCGCCAAACGCGTCACCGAGCGTAGCCAGCAAGGCTTGCGCACGCCGGGCCTCGCGGTGATCCTGGTCGGCAGCGATCCTGCCTCTCAGGTTTATGTCTCGCACAAGCGTAAAGACTGTGAAGAGGTCGGCTTTATCTCCAAGGCCTACGACCTGCCTGCCGACACCACCCAACAGGCGCTCACCGACCTGATCGACGGTCTCAATGAAGACCCGGCGATCGACGGTATCCTGGTACAACTGCCGCTGCCCCCGCACCTGGACGCCTCCAAGCTGTTAGAGCGCATCCGCCCGGACAAAGACGTCGATGGCTTCCATCCGTATAACGTCGGCCGCCTCGCCCAACGTATCCCGCTGCTGCGCCCGTGCACGCCCAAAGGCATCATGACCCTGCTGGAAAGCACCGGTGTCGACCTGTACGGCCTCGACGCCGTGATCGTCGGCGCGTCGAACATCGTTGGTCGCCCGATGGCCATGGAGTTGCTGCTGGCCGGCTGCACCGTGACCGTCACCCACCGTTTCACCAAGGATCTGGCCGGCCACGTCGGCCGCGCCGATCTGGTGGTGGTGGCCGCCGGCAAGCCGGGCCTGGTCAAAGGTGAGTGGATCAAGGAAGGCGCCATCGTCATCGACGTCGGCATCAACCGCCAGGCAGACGGCAAACTGGTCGGCGACGTGGTGTACGAAACCGCCCTGCCCCGTGCCGGCTGGATCACGCCGGTACCCGGTGGCGTCGGCCCGATGACCCGTGCCTGCCTGCTGGAAAACACCCTGTATGCCGCAGAAACCCTGCACGACTGATCAGCCGCCGTGTCTAGTCCTGAAATAGGTTTACACCTATTTCAGTCTCAAAACGCCCGGTGCACTGCATCGGGCGTTTTGTATTTCAGGGATAAGTGCGGCCGCTCCCGATTGTAGATTTGCACCGACTCATCCACCATTTTCACTGCATCCGCCAGGTCTTTGGGACGATGCAGCAAAAACTCAGTCTTCAAAATCCCATTTATCCTCTCCGCCATCGCGTTCTGATAGCAATCATAGCCGTCAGTCATTGAGCACCTGATTCCATGCCGGGTATGCATCCGTTGGTATAAATCGGAGCAATACTGGGCTCCGCGATCTGAATGATGGATGAGCGGTTGATTGGATTTTCGCTGACTAACAGCCTTCTGCAGTGCCCTGACCACCGACTCCGTATGCAGGCTGCCGTGCACATGATGACCCACGATTTTGCGTGAGTACGCGTCTGTTATCAGGCTGACGTAAGCGACACTTTCCCGCGTTGGGAGATAGGTAATGTCTGCGACCCAAACCTGCTCAGGTCTGCTGGCTACAACTTGTTCCGGGCCAGCTTTGAGTAGGTTGGGGTGACGGCGGAAGCGATGATGGCTATGCGTGGTTTTATGATAAGCACGTTTGCGAGGGACTAGCTCTCGCGCCTCTCGCAAGATGGAAAACAGGCGGTCTCGACCGACACGTAGCGTCGCTGCGGCTTCAGTTACCATCAGGTGGTGCAGTTTGCGCGTCCCAAGCCTCGGCTGGCGGCGACGCTTTTCCAGAACGAATTCCACTACCTGCTGGTCTTGGCAAACTCTCGCGTCAAAGGCTCGGTTGCGCTTGTAATACGCTTGGCGCGAAATGCCCATAAACAGGCAAGCCCTGGTAATGCTCAGGTCTTGGATTTGCCCTTGCGAGAGGACTTGCCGGGTCGCTTTTTTACGATGGACACACCGTAATCATTTTTCAAGACGTTCACGACAGCTTCAAAGAACTGGGCCTTCTGATTGCTCAGCGCCAACTGTTCTTCAAGCTCTTTGATCCGCTGTTCGGGTGTCAGCGGGAGGTTGGGGTCGGTCATCGGCCTGCTCCGCAGCGCTCGGATTGAGGCGCCTTGGCTCCAGTCCTGTCGGCCATGCTTGCGTAACCAAACCAGTACCGTGGACCGGCCTTGAATGCCAAAGCGCCGTTGAGCCTCTTTATAACTCAACTCGCCTTTTTCGACTTGATCTACGACTGACAATTTAAAAGCTAGCGTGTAATCGCGCTGGCTCCGCCTTTTTCCCGTATCCATTGAATCCTCCTGAAGATCGGTCAGAAGGTGTAAACCTTATTCAGGACGGGACACCGCGCTGAAAAAAGCCCTGCCTTAGCGCAGGGCTTTTTGTTTTGGGTGAACCTCATGCTCTGCTATCGTGCGCCTGCGGCTATTTTTGCTGTCCGCCAGATGCCGCAAGAACCCCAGGAGTGCTTCAGTCATGCGCAATCTTCATGCCGTCCCTCTGTTGATTCTCATTGCTGTACTGATCCCTGCCTGCACCACCCAGCTCACTGAAGCGGGCAAGCAGATCCACCTCGTCACAGCCTCATCCGCCCAGGGGTGCAGCGTCGTCAAAGCATTCACCGTGCAAGGATCTTCCAACGGGGATGCACTGAACCTGGCGTTCAATAAAGCCGCCGAGGTGGGCGGTGACAGCGTGAGCGTCATCCATGTGGGCGAAGGCGGCAAGATGCAGGCAGCCGCCTTGAAATGCCGGCGCTGACAACTGCTCGGGTTTCTCGTTTCTTCGACATCCTTTTCACCCGGCATCGACGGGATAGAGCGCAACTTACCCCTACTCCTTTGAAGAACTCCATTTGGCCCCCGACAAGCGGGCCATTTTTTTGCCTACGCATGAGTAAGCCCAACCAATCATCGGCTTACAGCCTTTATTTAAAGGCTCTCTATCGTTTTCTGATCCATACTTCTAAAATGTAACGTCATTTGTCATAAAGCCCGTTGCAGAACGGGATTTCTTTACTTCTTTAGCGAGTTCATCCGCGTGAAAATTCGTCTCTCTCTCGTCAGCCTATTGTTTGCTCTCACAGGCACCTTTGCGCACGCCGCCGAATCCACCCTGGCCCCGCGTGATACCTCCAAACTGCAAATCGCTTCCGGCAGCGCGATGCTGGTCGATCTGCAGACCAACAAGGTCATCTATTCCAGCAATCCCGACGTGGTGGTGCCCATCGCGTCGGTCAGCAAGTTGATGACCGGCCTCATCGTGCTGGAGGCCAAGCAGAACATGGATGAGTACATCGACATCAACATCACCGACACGCCAGAGATGAAAGGCGTGTTCTCGCGCGTGAAGATCGGCAGCCAAATGCCGCGCAAAGAGATGTTGCTGATCGCCCTGATGTCTTCGGAAAACCGCGCCGCCGCCAGCCTGGCCCACCATTACCCGGGCGGCTACGCAGCCTTCATCGCGGCGATGAACGCCAAGGCCAAGGCGCTGGGCATGACCAGCACCCACTACGTCGAACCCACTGGCCTGTCGATCCATAACGTGTCCACCGCCCGCGACCTGAGCAAGCTGCTGGCCTACGCGCGCAAATTCCCGATGCTGAGCCAATTGAGCACCACCAAGGAAAAGACCGTGGCGTTCCGCAAGCCCAACTACACCCTGGGTTTCTCCAACACCGACCACCTGATCAACCGTGCCAACTGGGACATCAAGCTGACCAAGACCGGCTTCACCAACCAGGCCGGCCACTGCCTGGTGCTCGTGACGAGCATGGGTAACCGCCCGGTGTCGCTGGTGATCCTCGACGCCTTCGGCAAACTCACCCACTTCGCCGATGCCAACCGCATTCGCAACTGGGTCGAGACGGGCAAGGGCGGTTCTGTGCCAGACGTTGCGTTGCGCTACAAGGCCGACAAGAACCTGAAAAATCGCGGGAACGCTGTCGAAGTCAGTCGCTGAACCACGCCGCACGATACGGCGTCCGTCCAGCCAATGCCCCGATCCGATCGGGGCATTTTTTTGATTGACGCTCAGGACGACTCATTCAAACAGTCGGCACACGCAAAAACTGCACAGTGACCTCGAACCCATCCGCCCTCCCGGTCGCCGGCGACGCCAGGGTCATACGCGCCTTGACCCCTTGCACGATGGTCTTGGCAATCGCCAGGCCCAAGCCTGTGCCACTGGTTTCGCTGCTGCCGCGCACGAAGCGTTCGGTCAGGCGCTGCAACACCGGCGCCGGCACCACCGGTCCACCGTTGATCACCCGCAGCAGCGCCTGGTCCGTGAGGCTGACGTCGACCGGCTGATCCGCAGCGCCGTACTTCAATGCGTTCTCCATCAAATTGCGCAGCAGGATGCCGAACGCGTCCGGATCGATCGCGCAATAAACGCTGCCCTCGGTCGGCAGTCGCAGCCGGATGCGCTGACCGCTGCTGCGATTCCACTCATCGACGCCATGGGCCAACAACGGAATCAGGTCCTGGGGCGCCTCGGACAGCAGCCCGCCGCCCTCGGCCTTGGCCAATTGCATGAGCTTTTCCGACAGCCTTGCCAGCTCGCGCAAGGAGTCTTCGATCTTCGCCGCACGCACACGCAACGGGCCTTGCGGCGCTTCCTGGCGCAAGCGCTGGATCTGCGCCAACGTCACTGCCAACGGCGTGCGCAGCTCATGGGCGCTGTTGGCGGTGAAGCTGCGCTCGGCCTCCAATGCCTTGCGCAAGCGCTCCAGCAGATGATTGACCGCATCGGCCAACGGGTCGATTTCCGCCGGCAGCCGCGCCACGCTGATCGGCGACAAATCCCCGACGCCACGGGCTTCCACGGCACGGCGATACGCCAACACGCTACGCAGGCTCAAGCGCACAAACAGCCACGTGCCCAACAGGCTGATGGGGATCAGCGCCAATAACGGCACCAACAAGGCCAGCAAGGCTTCCCGCGCCGCTTCACGGCGATGCCCCAGCGGCTCGGCGATCTCAATGAACAGGGTGTTACGCAGCGCACTCGCGCCATACAGACGGTATTTGTGGGTGGTGGAAAAACCTTCGCTCGGGTGCTCGTTGAAGATCTTCGGGTTGGCATCGTGGGACTGCATCAGGATCCGGCCCTCGGCATCGCGCACCAGGTACGTCAGGTATTCCTTGTGCATCTTCAGGGTGGCGACGTGCTGGGCGGTGCGCGGTTCTTCGCGGTTGCTGATTTCCAGCACGGCCAGGGGCAGGATGCGTTGCGCGGTCTCTTCCAGGGCGCTGTCGAACGCCTCGTTCAATTCATGCTGCACCACCAGCCAAGCGCCGACGGTCGCGCCCAGCCACAGCACGGTCATGCCCAGGGTCAACCCCAGGCCGAGGCGTTTTTGCAGGCTGATCGGCGACTTCATACGGCCATCAACCGATAACCCATGCCACGTACGGTTTCCACAAGGTCGCGTCCCAGTTTCTTACGCAGGCGGCTGATATAGACCTCGATGGTGTTGCTCTCGATTTCCGCGCCAAAGGCGTACAAACGCTCTTCGAGCTGCGCCTTCGACAGCAATGCGGTGGGGCGCTGCACAAATGCCTCGAACAGCGCCCACTCGCGGGCCGTCAGGTCGATGGTGATACCGGCGCGCTGCACGGTGCGGGCGTTCATATCGACTTGCAGGTCGCCGAGCCTGATCTGCGGGTTGGGGTTGCCGCTGTAACGGCGGGCCACGGCAGCCACCCGGGCCGAGAGCTCGAACAGGTCGAACGGTTTGACCAGGTAATCGTCCGCACCGGCATTGAGGCCGGCGATGCGATCGGATATCTGGTCCTGGGCGGTAAGGATAATCACCGGGGTCACGTTGCCGGCCGCGCGCTGCTGGCGCAGGAAGTCCAGCCCACGACCGTCGGGCAGCATCAGGTCCAGCAGGATCAGGTCGTAGGGCGTGGTGCGCACGCTGGCGTTTGCATGGTCCAGGCGCTGCACCCAATCGACCGCGTGGCCGTCATCGGCAATCTGTTCGCGCACCGCCTCGCCCAGCCCGGGCGCGTCCTCGACCAATAAAACCCGCATCTGGTACCTCCTGTGATGGATGTCGTGCAGCACCCTACCCGCCCAACCTGACGTGAATCTGAAGATTCAGCTAGTTGTCAGGAATGACCTTTAGGGTAAGCCGCAAATGCCAATCCGGCCGGAGACAGATCATGAAATCAGCTTTTATTGTCAGCACCGCACTGCTGGGCGCCCTGCTCGGCACACACGTCTTGGCCGATGAGGACTGCAGCGAACCGGTCAGCGACTGGCAACCGCGCGAAACCCTGCGCCAACACGTGGAACAGCAATACGGCTGGAGCGTGCAGCGCATCAAGGTCGACGACGGCTGCTACGAACTCAAGGGCACCGACCGCAAGGGCAATGCAATCGAAGCCAGCTACACACCGGGCTCGCTGCGCCTGCGCAAACTGGAAATCCACTTCGGCGACAACGGCGACGCCCGGGATTACCTCAACCGCCTCGGATCTGAATGAACATCGCGTTTTTCCACGGCTTTCAGGTTGCTGTCAGCCAGCAGGTCCAGGCTCTCGCCACACCGTTCAACCAGGACATCCCCATGAAAAAAATCATTGCTGCAACCTGTCTCGCTGGTGCCATTGCCCTGCCGGGGCTGGCCCAGGCCCGCGAAGTGACCCTGACCACCCAACTCAAGGACTACAGCGGCAACGGCGCGTACCTGGCGATCTACGTCACCGACGCCAACGGCCAGTACCAGAAAACCCTCTGGGTCGCCGGCAAGAAGGCCAAGTACTACCGGCACCTGAGCGACTGGGCGCGTGGCAGCGGCATGAAGTCGAGCGAGTTCGACGGACTCAGCGGCGCCAGCGTCGGCAGCGGCGACACCCTCACCGTCAGTGTCGAACTGGCCGACACCTTGATCGACGCCGGGTATCAGATCCGTATCGACAGCGCCGTGGAAGACAAGCGCGACAGCCGCGCCGACGTGAGCGTCCCGCTGACCTCAAGCGGTGCGCACAAGCCGGTCAGCGGCAGCACGTACGTCAAGTCTTTCACCTACGACCTGTAACACCCGCGACTTCTGGAGGCTGAACATGCTTCGCCAGTTCCATTCACTGCCCGGCCTGATCGCCGCCCTGCTGGTCATGCTCTTGGCCATCAGCGGCGCCGTGCTGTCCGTCAATCCGGCGTTGGAACGCCTGCACGGTACGTCCACCGAGGCCGGGCAGGTCAATGTCGGGCAGTTGGCGGGACGCATCGCCAAGCACTTTCCAGGGGTGGAGCAGATCCAGCGCACGCCGTCCGGCACGCTGATCATCTACTACAACCAGGACGGCCAGGCCGGCGCGCAGACCGTCGATCCGCTCACCGGCCAAGGGCTCGGGGCCTATGAGCCGTCCGCCGTTTCGCGCTGGGTAAAAGACCTGCACCGCTCGCTGTTCATGGGCACGGCGGGGCACGGGGTCGCGGGCGTCGGTGCATTTGCCATGTTGCTGCTCTCGGTGTCCGGCGCGCTGTTGCTGGCGCGCCGCCTGGGAGGCCTGCGCAATCTGTTGCGGCCGCTGCGGGGCACGTTCAGCCAGCGCTGGCATGCCGAAGTCGGGCGCCTGGCGGTGCTCGGGCTGCTGCTGTCGGCCTTGAGCGGGTTGTATATGTCCGCCACGACGTTCGGCCTGATCGCCGATGGCAGTCAGGCTGAACCGGCTTTCCCCGCGTCTATCAGCGTCGGCGCGGCGCAACCGGTGGCCAACCTGCAAGCGTTGCAGGCCACCGATTTGAATGACCTGCGCGAATTGGTTTACCCGAGCCCCGGCAACCCCGAGGACGTATTTTCCCTGCGCACCGCCCAGGGTGACGGCTACGTGGACCCGGTCAGTGGCGCGCTGTTGGCGTATCAGCCCCACGACTCAATGCACGACCTGTATCAATTGATCTATCAATTGCACACCGGTGAAGGCCTCTGGTGGCTGGGCTTGATCCTCGGGGTTTGCGCCCTCAGCGTGCCGTTGATGAGCGTGACCGGCATCCTGCTGTGGTGGCGGCGCCGCAAAGCCGCGCCGAAGATTCGCCATAACAGCCCGGCCCACGCCGCCGACAGCGTGATTCTGGTGGGCAGCGAAAACAACAGCACCTGGGGTTTTGCCCACACCTTGCACGCGGCGCTGCACCAGGCCGGGCACCGGGTTCACAGTGCCGCGATGAATGAGTGGAAAGGCGAGTACCGCGGGGCCCAGCGCCTGCTCATCCTCACCGCCACCCACGGCGATGGCGATGCGCCATCATCGGCCACGCAGTTCCTGGCACGCCTCAAGCAAGTCGGCCTCAAACCCGGCCTGCCTTTTGCGGTACTCGGGTTTGGCGATCGGCAGTTTCCAAGGTTCTGTCAGTACGCCCATCAGGTGCAGGACGCGCTGGTGCAGGCCGGCGGCGTGCCATTGCTGGGGCTGGAAACCGTGAATCGGCAATCCGTGCAGGAATTTGCACGCTGGGGCGACGCATTGGCGGCGCCATTGGGCCACGATCTGCCGCTGATCCACACGGCGCAGCGCCCGAGCACCCGTCAACTGGAACTGACCGAGCGCATTGTCTATGGCGAAGCCGTGAACGCACCGACCCACGTCCTGCGCTTCAAGGCTGCGGGCGGGCTGCCGAGCTTCCAGGCCGGTGATCTGGTCGGTATTTTCCCGCCGGACAACCCGGCGCCGCGCTTTTACTCGCTGGCCAGCCGCTCTGAAGACGGGGTGCTGGAGATCTGCGTGCGCAAACATGAAGGCGGTCTGTGCTCGGCGTTCCTGCATGGCCTGGCGATTGGTGCGTCGGTCGACGCCTTTATCCAGCCCAATCCGCAGTTTCGTCCGGCGTCGGGCACACACCCGGTGATTCTGATCGGCGCCGGCACCGGTATCGGCCCCCTGGCCGGCTTTATTCGCAACAACACCGCCAAACACCCGATGCACTTGTATTGGGGCGGGCGTAACCCGGCGTCGGATTTCCTCTATGAACCGGAGCTCAACCGTTACCTGGCAGACCACCGCCTGACGCGCTTGTGCGCGGCGTTTTCCCAGGTCCAGGACCGCAGCTATGTGCAGGACCGGCTGCTCAGCGATGCCCTGGCATTGCGCAGGCTGATTGAAAAAGGCGCCCAGGTGCTGGTGTGTGGCAGCCGTGAAATGGCCAAAGGCGTGATGCAGGCCCTGGACGAAGTGCTGGCGCCGCTCAACTTGAGCGTACAAGCCCTCAAGACACAAGGACGCTACCGTGAAGACGTGTACTGAGACACACCGCTACAGCCTCAACGGCGAGACCATGGGCACGCGCTACACCGCCGTGTTCTATGCCGAGGCCGGCCTCGACACCGACGCGATCAACCGCGGTCTGGCCGAGGCCGTGGGCCGGGTCGACCAGCAGATGTCGATCTGCAAAGCCGACTCCGACCTCAATCGCCTCAACGCCGCCCCCGAGCAGGTGTGGCTGCCAGTGCCCACAGAGCTGGCCACGGTGTTGGCCGCCGCGCTGCGGGTCGGCCAGCAGTCCGGCGGCGCCTTCGACATAGCGGTCGGTGATGTCGTGGACGCCTGGGGCTTCGGTCCCGGCACCCCCTCAATCACCGAACAAACCATCGACGCCCTGCCGTCGCGCAGCAGCCTGTCGGCCACTGCGGCATTGACGGTGGACACGCAACGCCAGCAAGTGCGCAAACGCGCGCCGCTGCAGCTCAACCTCAACGCTATCGCCAAAGGCTTTGGCGTCGATGAACTGGCGCGTTGCCTGGACGGCTTCGGGCTGACCCGCTATCTGGTCGGCATCGACGGCGAGATGCGCGCCCGCGGCACCAAGCCGGATGCGCACCCCTGGGTGGTGGCGATTGAAAAGCCCTGCCGTGGCGCGCGCGAGGTGATGGGGATCATGGAACTCAGCGATGCCGCCATCGCCACCTCCGGCGACTACCGACACTGGATTGACGTGAAGGGCCGCGACTATGCTCACACCATCAACCCGGCCACCGGCGCACCGCTGTGCAATACACTCGCGGCCGTCACGGTGGTGGCCGCCTCGTGCATGCTCGCCGACGCCTGGGCCACGGCGCTGATGGTGCTCGGCGAAAGCGAAGGCCCACGTCTGGCCCAGGCACGCGGGATGGACGCGCTGTTCGTGCTGCGCGAGGGTGACCAACTCAAGGAAATATCCATTGTCGGCGGTATTCTGCAGGCGCAGATTGAAAACCGTCCGACCCCACCCCGCCCACGCACGTGAGTCCCGCACATCCATGAAATTCATGCACCGGCACACCGAATCCCACCGCAGTGACCGTATCGGCTGGCTGCGCGCCGCGGTCCTGGGGGCCAATGACGGCATCGTCTCCACCGCCAGCCTGTTGATCGGCGTCGCCGCCGCCAACGCCACCCACGCTTCGCTGATCGTCACCGGCCTGGCCGGGCTGGTGGCGGGCGCGATGTCGATGGCGGCCGGCGAATACGTCTCCGTGCATTCCCAGGCCGATACCGAGCGCGCCGACCTGTCACGGGAACGGGAGGAACTGGCGAGCAACCCGAAGGCCGAACACAGCGAGCTCGCCCACATCTACATGCACCGAGGGGTGTCACCCGAAGTGGCCCATCAGGTGGCCGATCAATTGATGGCGCACGACGCCCTGGGCGCCCACGCGCGGGACGAACTGGGCATCAGCGCGACGCTCACGGCCAAACCGCTGCAAGCGGCGCTCGCTTCGGCCGCCAGTTTCGTGGTGGGTGCCGCGTTGCCGCTGGCGGTAACCCTCATCGCCCCAACCCACAGCGTCGTACCGTGGATATCCGGCATGTCCCTGCTGTTCCTGGCCAGCCTGGGCGCCGTTGCGGCCAGGGCCGGCGGCGCGAACATTTTCATCGGCGCCTGGCGCGTGACCTTGTGGGGTGCACTCGCCATGGGCATCACGGCCGCCGTGGGGGCGATCTTCGGCGCCACGGTATAGGGCCGACGCGAGAGCGGTTACTTGCTCTCGGCCAGCACCTTGAGCGCCTGGGCCGCAGCCCGCTCCTGCCCGGCCTGGGCGGTGGCGTTGGCTGCGTCGCGCCAACGCTGCGCATCCACATTGGCCGGCAACTGGCTCGGGCGCTGGGTGAGGATTGCCCAGTGGCCGGCGCTGCTCCACTTCGACTCAAAGTCACTGAAGCTCATCAACAGCCGCCGATCCATGCCTGAGCGCAGCAGCACCGTGCTTTTCTGCTGGTTGAACCCCACCACGACCACGTAGTGCGTGCTGGACAACAGACCGCCGCCAACCCGCGCCATCACCGGGTAACCCGCCGCCACCTGCGCCAATACCGCCGTGAGCTTGGCATCCAGCGGGTACACCATCAGCCCGTATTCGCGCGCCAGTACCTGCATATTGCGCTCGAGGTCCGCTTCACCGCCCGGCAAGCGCAACGGCTTATCCAGCAACCCCGGTGTCATGACAATGCCTTGTTGCGACAGCATGCTGGCCAAAGCCGTAGGACCGCTCTGATAAGCATCGCTGCGAAAGCTCGGCACGCCGTTGAGTTCGACGCGCTCCGGCAGGCCCGGCAGTTTCGACACACTGGAACACGCCGCAAGCCCCAGGGCACAGGCCAACAATAAGGATGTTTTAACGTTCGACCGTAACCGCAATTTTTTAACCCCTTGATCTACTGCCGGTGAGGGGCCCGATCATAGCCCAATCACGCGGGATGTTCCCCGTAGGAGCGAGCTCGCTCGCGAAAAACCAGAGAACGCCGCGTTCTCCCCGATAACCCGCGTCATCAAAGAATCGCCGTCCGCTCTATAAACCCGCGGCGATAGAGCAAAGAAGTTGGAGCGACTCGACCATTGGTCAATAGCAGGCAACCGGCGGGTAGCTAGACTGTCCCTTGAGCAGACTGTGTGTGCCCCGAACGGGGCGAAAGGAGGCCAGAATGAGCCTTGCAACAACGATTTTCCTGTTGATCTGCGGTTGGCTGGCCGTTGCCAGTGCCATGTTGTGGGGGGTGTTGCGCATTACCCGCCGGCACCATCACCCCCACGTCAAACCCGCTGCACCCGCCAAGCGCCATAAGGCAGCGGTGCACCACGCCTAGCCCGGCATGCAATTGAAGTCCTGGGTGGCCGCTACTTCCTTGCCGTGACCATCCTCAAGAGATGCGCGCACGGTCGTGCCCAGGCTCGACTCCACCAGGGTGTAATGCTCACCCGCCTTGAAATGCTTGTACTCGACACTGCCCTGGCAGTCCTGCTGGTTGTCGTCGCCGGGTTCTTCCTCGAATAACGTCACGTCCAAGCGATGGTTGCCTGGGGTCACCTCGAAAAAGCGCCCGTCATCCACGCGTTTGCCGTCCACACGCTCGGCCATCAGATCGTTCGGCGCGTCTTCTTTCAGGCCGATCCAGGCTTCGCTCGGGTCGGCTTTGGGGATCGGGCCGGCGCAGGCCGACAGCAACAACACCGCACCGAGGGCGGGAATCAACAATAAAGGTTTGAGTGACATGGCAGGGCTCCAAAGGACATTCGTACAAAGACGCGGCGAAAAGGCGTCGCGTCTGTTGGGCTACAAGCTTGGAGAGCCTGCCTGTGTAGAACAAATGAATACCTATGAAACGATCTTCAGCTCTTACCTAAATCTTCCTTCACCTGGCTGAAAGGTGCGTGTTAGGTGGGTCGGGCAAGACTGCCGGGGTTTGCAATCCTGCGCCTTTGGAGGTTCACGCATGCTCGGGCTGGTAAAGACCGCACTGCAAAAGCCATACACGTTTATCGTGTTGGCCCTATTCATCTGCATCATCGGGCCGATGGCGGCCCTGCGTACGCCCACCGATGTGTTCCCCGATATCGGCATCCCCGTGGTCGCCGTGGTCTGGCAGTACAACGGGCTGTCGCCGGACGCCATGGCCGGTCGGGTGATCTACACCTACGAACGCTCCCTGAGCACCACCGTCAACGACATCGAACACATCGAATCGCAATCCCTGCCGGGCATGGGCATCGTCAAGATCTTCTTCCAGCCTGGCGTCGACATCCGCACCGCCAACGCGCAAGTGACGGCGGTGTCACAAACCGTGCTCAAGCAAATGCCACCGGGCATCACCCCGCCGCTGATCCTCAACTACAGCGCATCGACGGTGCCGATCCTGCAAATGGCGTTCTCCAGCCCAACGCTGTCGGAAGCCAGGATCCGCGACCTGGTGCAGAACAATATCCGCCTGCCCCTGAGTGCCCTGCCCGGCCTGGCCATGCCCACGCCCATGGGCGGCAAGCAGCGGCAGATCACCCTCGACCTCGACCCGCAGGCCCTCGCCGCCAAAGGCTTGTCGGCCCAGGACGTGGGCAATGCCCTGGCGTTGCAGAACCAGATCATCCCGGTGGGCACCGCCAAGCTTGGTCCCGACGAATACACGATCCTGCTCAACAACAGCCCCAAGGCCATCGACGAACTCAACGACCTGCCGATCAAGACCGTCGACGGCGCGCTGATCACCATCGGCCAGGTGGCCCATGTGCGCGACGGTTCGCCGCCCCAGACCAACATCGTGCGCGTCGACGGCCATCGCGCGGTGCTGATGCCGGCGTTGAAAAACGGCAGCATCAGCACCCTGTCGATCATCGACGGCATCCGCCAGATGCTGCCACGCATCAACGAAACCCTGCCGCCGTCGCTGAAGACCTCGCTGCTGGGCGACGCCTCGGTGTTCGTCAAGCAATCGGTGGGCAGCGTGGCCCAGGAAGGCATCATCGCCGCGTTGCTGACCAGCGCGATGATCCTGCTGTTCCTCGGTAGCTGGCGCTCCACATTGATCATCGCCGCGTCGATTCCGCTGGCGGTGCTGTCGGCCATCGCGCTGCTGGCGGTCAGCGGGCAAACCCTCAACGTGATGACCCTCGGCGGGCTGGCGTTGGCGGTGGGGATTCTGGTCGACGACGCCACGGTGACCATCGAAAACATCAACTGGCACCTGGAACAGGGCAAGGCGGTGAAGGCCGCGATCCTCGACGGTGCCGCGCAGATCGTCGGCCCGGCGTTCGTCTCGCTGCTGTGCATCTGCATCGTGTTCGTGCCGATGTTTCTGCTGCAAGGCATCGCCGGCTACCTGTTCCGGCCGATGGCCCTGGCGGTGATCTTTGCCATGGCCAGTTCGTTCATCCTCTCGCGCACCCTGGTGCCGACCCTGGCGATGTACCTGCTCAAGCCGCACACGCCGGAACCCGGTACGGGACACCACCCGGAAGATGCGTTCATCAACCACCACGAGGGCGAACAGCACCGCAAACCGCGCAATGCCGTGCTGCAATCGGTGCTGAATTTCCAGCAGGGGTTCGAGCGGCACTTCTCGAACATCCGCGATACCTACCATGGCCTGCTGACCTTGGCCCTGGGCAACCGCAAGGGCTTTATCGCAGGCTTTTTGGCCTGCGTGCTCGCCTCGTTCCTGCTGCTGCCGAGCCTGGGCCAAGACTTCTTCCCGGCCACCGATGCCGGCGCGCTGGCGTTGCATGTGCGCCTGCCGTTGGGCACGCGCATCGAAGAAAGCGCCGCCGCCTTCGACCGCATCGAAGCGCGGATTCGTGAAGTGATCCCCGCCGAAGAACTCGACACCATCGTCGACAACATCGGCATTCCGCTGAGCGGCATCGACATGGCCTACAGCAGCAGCGGCACCATCGGCCCGCAGGATGGCGACATCCAGGTCAGCCTGAAAAAACACCACGCGCCCACCGCCGACTACGTGAAGAAACTGCGTGAAGCGCTGCCGCAAAGTTTCCCCGGCAGCCACTTCGCGTTCCTGCCGGCGGACATCAGCAGCCAGATCCTCAACTTCGGCACACCGGCGCCGCTGGACGTGAAAATCTCCGGGCGCAGCGATGCCGAAAACCGCGCCTACGCCGTGGAACTCGAACGCCGTCTGCAACACGTACCGGGCATCGCCGACCTGCGCATCCAGCAGTCCACCGGCTACCCGTCGCTGCAAGTCAACGTCGACCGCCTGCGCGCCAACGGCCTGGGCATCACCGAGCGCGACGTGACCAACAGCATGGTCGCGTCGCTGGCCGGCAGCTCGCAAACCGCGCCGACCTTCTGGCTCAACCCGGCCAACGGCGTGTCCTATTCCATCGTCGCCGCCACCCCGCAATACCGCCTCGACAGCCTGCCGGCGCTGGAAGCGCTGCCGGTGACCGGTGCCGATGGCCAGTCGCAGATCCTCGGCGGCGTGGCGAGCATCTCCCGCGTGCAAAGCCCGGCGGTGGTGACCCACTACAACATCGAACCGACCCTGGACCTGTACGCCAACGTGCAAGGCCGCGACCTCGGCGGCGTGGCCCGCGACGTGCAAAAGGTGCTGGATGACACCGCGCACCTGCGCCCCAAAGGCGCAACGATCAGCCTGCATGGGCAGATCGACGCACTGCACGAAGCCTTCAGCGGTTTGAGCTTCGGCCTGCTCGGCGCGGTGGTGCTGATCTACCTGCTGATCGTGGTCAACTTCCAGTCGTGGGTCGACCCGTTCGTGATCATCACCGCGTTGCCGGCGGCGCTGGCGGGCATTGTGTGGATGCTGTTCCTCAGCGGCACGTCGCTGTCGGTGCCCGCGTTGACCGGCGCGATCCTGTGCATGGGCGTGGCCACCGCCAACTCGATCCTGGTGGTGAGCTTCTGCCGCGAGCGTCTGGCCGAGCATGGCGATGCGCTCAAGGCCGCACTGGAAGCCGGCTACACACGCTTTCGCCCGGTGTGCATGACCGCCCTGGCGATGATCATCGGCATGCTGCCGCTGGCCCTTTCCGAAGAACAGAACGCGCCATTGGGCCGCGCGGTGATCGGTGGCCTGATCCTCGCCACCACCGCCACCCTGTTATTTGTTCCCGTGGTCTTCAGCCTGGTCCACGGCCGTCACCCTACTCGCGCAATTGCTGGAGAAACGCCCCATGTCGTCTGATCACAAACCCTCGCGCAAGCGTCTGATGCTCATGGGTGTCGGCGGCCTGACCCTGGCCGCCCTGCTGGTCGCCAACGGCCTGTACGCCCGCACAATGCACGAACGCTCCGTCACGGCCTGGACCGAAACCGCGGCCATCCCCCAGGTGATGGTGTTCCAGCCCCAACAGAACGTGGCCGGCGACACGTTGCGCCTGCCCGCCCACCTCGAAGCCTGGAGCAAAGCGCCGATCCATGCGCGGGTCAGCGGCTACCTGAAGGACTGGAAAGTCGACATCGGCAGCCAGGTCAAGGCCGGGCAGATCCTCGCCGAAATCGACAGCCCCGATCTCGATCAACAACTGGCGCAGACCCATGCGCGTTTGATCCAGGAACAGGCGAATGCGCGCCTGGCCGCCACCACCGCGACCCGCTGGGAAAACCTGCTGGCCAGCCACTCGGTGTCGCGCCAGGAGGCCGATGAAAAAACCTCCAACGCCGCCGCCGCCAAAGCCAACGCCGAAGCTGCCGCAGCGGATTACGCACGCTTGTCGGCGCTGGAAAGCTACAAGACCCTGCGCGCGCCGTTCGCCGGCACCATCACCGCGCGCAACACCGACATCGGCCAGTTGATCAAGGCCGACACCGACAGCGATCCGGAGCTGTTCAACATTGCCGACACCCATCAGTTGCGCCTCTATGTGCCGGTGCCGCAGAACTACGCGGCAGTCATCCACCCTGGGCTGGAGGCCGAACTGACCGTGCCCGAACACCCCGGCGAGCACTTCAAGGCGCGCCTGATCGGCGACTCCACCGCCATCGACCGCCGCTCCGGCACCCTGCTCGCGCAGTTCGTCGCCGACAACCCCAATGGCGAATTGCTCCCCGGCGACTATGCCGAAGCCACCCTGCCGATCCCGGCGGACACCCATGGCGTGAGCATTCCGGCCAGCGCGCTGATCTTCCGCGCCCAAGGCACGCAAGTGGCGGTGCTGGACCCACACAACCACGTGCACCTACAGACCATCCATATCGGCCTGGACCTGGGCGAACGCCTGGTGATCGACCAGGGCCTGAAACCCGCCGACCGCATCGTCGACAACCCGCCCGACGCCCTGCGCGAAGGCGACCCGGTGCAACTGGCCGACGCCAGCGGAGGTGCCCATGCGCCCAAGGCTTAAGCCCCTCGCGGCGCTGATGCTGCTGGCGTTGCAAGGTTGCTCGCTGGCGCCGACCTACACAGTGCCAGCGCTTGACCTGCCGGCCAACTACCGCGAACAGACCAGCGACGGCCCCTGGCACAGCGCGCAGCCGTCCGATCAACTGGCGCCGCAATGGTGGACGCTGTACCACGACACGCGCCTGAACGCCCTGCAACAGCAACTGCTCAAGGCCAACCCGGACCTGGCGGCGGCGCTGGCGCACTTCGATGCGTCCCAGGCCTATGCCAGCCAGTTGCATGCCGGGCTGTTCCCGCAGATCAGCGCCAGCGCGCAGCCGTTGCGCCAGCGCCAATCCGACTCACGCCCGCTGCGCGGGGAGACGCAGCCATCGGTGTACAACAGCAACACCGCCGGGTTTTCGTTGAGTTATGACCTGGACCTGTGGGGCAAGATCCGCAACCAGGTCGCGGCCGGCGATGCCCAGGCGCAAGCGTCTGCGGATGACCTGGCGGTGGCGCGCTTGAGCCTGCAACGCCAGTTGGCGAGCTTGTACGTGCAGCTCAATGGGCTGGATGCGCAGAGTCGGATTCTCGACAGCTCGCTGGAGGATTTCAGCCAGGCCCTGCAACTGACCCGCAGCCGCTATGAAGGCCAGATCGCGTCGGAACTGGACCTGACCCGCGCGCAAAATCAGCTGGCCGAAGCCAAGGCGCAACTCGATGAGGTGCGCGGACAACGCCACCTCACCGAGCATGCCATCGGTGAACTGGTCGGCGTGGCAGCCAGCGACTTCACACTACCCGCGAGCCAACACCTGATCGCCCTGCCAGGCATTCCCTCACAACTGCCAAGCCAACTGCTGCAACGTCGCCCGGATATTGCGGCGGCAGAGCGCCGGGTGTTTGCGGCCAACGCGAATATCGGCGTGGCCAAAGCCGCGTGGTACCCGGATTTCAGCCTGACCGGCTTGATCGGCGGGCAAACCCAAGGCGTGGGGAATTTGCTGTCGGCGGGCAATCGCTATTGGGCGCTGGGGCCGCTGATGAACGTGCCGATCTTTGACGGCGGTCGCTTGAGCGCCAACGAACGCCAAGCCAAGGCCGAGTTTGAACAAGCCTCGGCGCAGTACCGCAGCCAAGTGCTGAAGGCCGTGCGCGAAGTGGAAGACAACCTGGCGCAGCTAAGAGATTTGCAGCAGGAGGCACAGGATGAACAGGCGGCAGCGGATGCCGCGCAGCACACACAGGCGTTGGCGATGAACAGCTATCAGGCCGGCGCGGTGAGTTATCTGGATGTAGTGACCGCACAGACAGCGACATTGGAGGCGCAAAGGACCTTGCAAGCGGTGCAAACGCGGCAGTTGCAGGCGAGTGTCGGGTTGGTGACGGCGCTGGGCGGTGGCTGGCAGTCGGGTACCTGACAACAGAATAGGGGAAGGGGTTTCGGTCAGTTACATCGGTATTGGCTGAAAGCTCGCTATCGGGAGCAAGCCCCCACAGGGGTCTGTGGTGGCTTTAGCTCGGTGTCTAATGCGCGGCACAACGCCGGTTCGGTCTTGCTGAGAAATGACCCACACATGAATCCAGTGTGGGTTCTCAATCAGTCCAGATCGCTGGCGTCATGCCGCTCAGCCAACTGCTCATGGAGCTCGCCGGACACCCGATTCACCCGCCGCCCACGCTGCACCGCCGGCCGTGCGTCAATCGCATCGGCCCAGCGCAGCACATGTTTGTACTCATGCACCGCCAGAAACTCCGCCGCGCCATACAAACGGCCTTTGACCAGGCCGCCGTACCAGGGCCAGATGGCAATGTCGGCGATGGTGTAGGTGTCGCCGGCGATGTACTCGCTCACGGCCAGGCGCTTGTCCAGCACATCGAGTTGACGCTTGGCTTCCATGGCAAAGCGGTTGATCGGGTATTCCATCTTGCTCGGCGCGTAGGCGTAGAAATGCCCGAAGCCACCGCCCAGGTAGGGCGCGCTGCCCATCTGCCAGAACAGCCACGACAGGCATTCGGCGCGGGCCGCAGGCTCGGTGGGGAAGAACGCGCCGAACTTCTCGGCCAGGTACTGCAGGATCGCGCCGGACTCGAACACACGAATCGGCTGGGCGCCGCTGTGGTCCATCAACGCGGGGATCTTCGAGTTCGGGTTGACTGCGACAAAACCGCTGCCGAACTGGTCGCCGTCGCCGATTTTGATCAGCCAGGCGTCGTATTCTGCGCCGGTATGCCCGAGGGCCAGCAGCTCTTCGAGGAGGATGGTGACCTTCTGCCCGTTGGGCGTGGCCAGGGAATACAACTGCAGCGGGTGCTTGCCGACCGGCAGTTCCTTTTCATGGGTCGCGCCGGCAATCGGGCGGTTGATACTGGCGAAGGTGCCGCCGCTTTCGGTGTCCCAGGTCCAGACTTTCGCAGGTACGTAATCGGTCATGCTGAATGCTCCAGGGGCGCTTGCGCTTAACGAAGCGCTCCAGCCTAAACGAAAGGCAGGTGGGGGCAAACCTCTTTCAAGTGGGTGTTTTGAGCTGCCCAAGGTAGCGTTCCACTTCCCCGGACAACCATTGAGAAAACTCGCGTTGCTTGCCTTCCGAACGCTCCCGCGGCCGCCAGACCAGCCAATAGGGATAGGCATAGGGCGCGCTGACATCGCTCAACTGCACCAGCTCTCCCCGCGCGATGGCGTCGTGCACCAGGCTGCGGCGTTCCAGGGCGATGCCCTGCCCCAGACGAACCGCTTCCAGTACCAGGTTGGAATCGTTACTGCACAGGCCCTTGCGCTCACGGCCCATCTCGACGCCTGCGGCCTCGCACCAGGGCAGCCAGGACTCGGTGTTGTAGATGATCGGGCTGTCGACGATCTGCTGCGGCGTCTGCGGCAGGCACCCGCGATTGAAATGAGGCGCGGCGACCACCACCACGTCGTCGTGGAACAACAACTGCTGCTCGACCCCCTCCCAATCGCCCTTGCCCATGCGGATGCCGATGTCCACCGACTCTTGATGCAGGTTGGAGACCGTCAGGCTCGCTTGCAGGCGAATACTGATATGCGGGTAAAGCCGCTGGAAAGCCGGGAGCCGCGGCAACAGCCAGGAACGGCCGAACGAGGGCAATACCGCCACCACCAACTCGTCGATCTTGGGTTGTGCCTGGATCAATCGCGTGGCCTCGGCGATATCCCCCAAGGCTTTGCGGATCTGCAATGCGTACAGGCGCCCATCCTCGCTGACCCGCAAGCCGCGCCCCTCGCGCACGAACAGGGTCAACCCGACCATCTCCTCCAATACCTTGATCTGCTGGCTGATCGCCGAGTGCGTGACGTGTAATTCCTTGGCCGCCAGGGTGACGCTTCCCAACCGGGAAGTGGCTTCAAAACTGCGCAGACAGGTCAACGGAGGAAATGCGCTCATGTAAGTTCAACTAACCTTTTCGGGTAAAAATTATCAATATTGCCAGGGCAAGACTCGCTATAAAGTAACCTCAATTTAACAATACTGCCTCTGGACTGCGCGTCGATCCGCGCAAGTCCTTCAAGCACCCACACCAAACGTTGAACATAACCCTGACGTAAAAAATGGAGGCTTCATGAAACTGGTCGGCATGCTGGACTCGCCCTATGTGCGCCGCGTCGCAATTTCCCTGGACCTGTATGGGGTGGATTTTGTGCATGAACCCTTGTCGGTGTTCAGAACGTTCACCGAGTTTTCCCGGATCAACCCGGTGGTCAAGGCCCCGACCCTGGTGCTGGACGATGGCACCGTGTTGATGGACTCCTGCCTGATCCTCGATTACCTGGAAGCCCTGGCCCCGGCCGACAAAAAGCTGCTGCCCCAACCGCCCGCCGCCCGCGCCCGTGACCTGCAGATACTCGGGCTCGCCTTGGCTGCCTGCGAGAAAAGCGTGCAGATCGTCTACGAACACAACCTGCGGCCGGCCGAGAAGCAGCACGCGCCCTGGCTCGAACGCGTGACCGGCCAGTTGCTGGCCGCCTATACGCTGCTCGACAAACACCTGGCCCCGGCCGACAGCGAAGCGCTGAGCCAGGCCTCGCTGACGGCGGCGGTGGCCTGGTCCTTCAGCCAGTTCACCGTGGCGTCGGTGGTGAAGGCCGCTGCGTTTCCCCGTCTGCAACGCCACGCCGAGCGGCTGGAGCAGCACCCGGCGTTCAAGCGCTACCCCATCGAATAACCCGGTCTACACCCAACCGCCGTCCACAATAAAGTTCTGCGCCGAACACATCGCCGACACATCCGAGGCAAGAAACAACGCCATGTTGGCGATGTGTTCCGGCAACACACTCCCCGGCAGGCACTGGCTGCGGCTGATCAGTTCCCTAGCCGCGTCATCCACCCACAGGGCCAGTTGTTTTTCCGTCATCACCCAACCCGGAACCAACGTATTGACGCGGATACCGTTCGGCCCCAGCTCGCGGGCCAACGCGCGGGTCATGCCGTGGGCGGCGGCTTTGCTGGCGGCGTACACCGGGTAGCCGGCGGAGGCCATCATCCAGCCGACCGAGCCGAGGTTGATGATCGAACCAGAGCCTGCGTTTTTCATCATCGGCACCACGGCCTTGGCGGCGAAGAAGGCGTGCTTGAGGTTGACGGCGATCAGTCTGTCGAATGTTTGCGAATCGACTTCCTCCAGGGTGTGGCGCACGTCATTGGCGGCGTTGTTCACCAGCACGGTGATCGGCCCCAGTGAGTGTTCAAAGCGCGCGATGGCTGCCTTGTAGGCGATCTCATCGGTGATGTCGCAACAGACAAACTCAACGGTATGCCCCTGGGAACTCAACAGCGCCGCCAGGCGTTCGCCCTGGCTTTGAGCGCGGTCCACAAACCCCACCTTGGCACCCTGCGCGGCAAAGGCCCGCACCATGAATTCGCCAATCCCCGAGGCGCCGCCGGAAATCAATACAGCCTTGCCCTTGAGGTCGGGATAAACCGCGTGTTCAGTGCTCATAAAAGAATGCCTCGCTCAATTAGTCTTATTTTATTTTACGAAATTGGGGTTAAAGGCTATAAATTCGCTGTCGTGTCGACAAAATACCGCAAATTAGTAGAACTATTCCAACCAAAACAACAAAAGGAAGTTCGACCATGAAGCACCCTCGATACCTGCTCTCCGGCCTGGCGCTCTCCCTGTTGATCGCCAGCGGCGGCGCTCAGGCTGCCGGTTTGTCCAGCGAGCAAAAACCCTTCGGCAAAACCAACGACGGCACTGCCGTCGAACAGTACATCCTGCGTAACAGCCACGGCATGCAAGCCACAGTGATCACCTACGGCGGCGTGTTGCAGTCGCTGAAAGTGCCGGATAAACACGGCAAGCTCGACGACGTGGTCCTGGGCTTTGACGACGTGCAGGGCTATCAAAGCGGTACGGCGTTTTTCGGCGCGACCATCGGCCGCTTCGGCAATCGCCTGGCCGGTGGCGCCTTTGAACTCGACGGCAAACGCTACCAGGTACCGCTCAACGATGGCCCCAATGCACTGCATGGCGGCGCCCAGGGTTTCGACAAGCGCGTGTGGAAAGCCGAGCCGGTCAAGGACAAGGACTCAGTCGGTGTGAAGCTGAGTTACCTGTCCAGGGACGGTGAAATGGGCTTCCCCGGCAACCTGAACACCGAGGTCACCTACCGCCTGAACGACAAGAACGAACTGCACATCGACTACACGGCCACCACCGACAAACCGACGGTGCTCAACCTCACCAACCACAGCTACTTCAACCTGGCCGGCGCGGGTAACGGCGACATCCTCAAGCACGTCGCCAGCTTGCACGCCAGCCACTACACACCGGTGAATGCCACCTTGATCCCTACCGGCGAACTCGCCCCGGTCAAAGGCACGCCGATGGATTTCCTCACACCCACCGCCATCGGCCAGCACATCAAGGACGACCATCCGCAACTCAAATTCGCCGAGCCGAAACAGGGCGGGTTTGACTTCAACTGGGCGCTGGACACCCAAGGCGACGTCAAGCAACTGGCCGCCGAGGTGCATGACCCTGCCTCGGGTCGACGCTTGCAGCTTTACACCAGCGAGCCGGGCGTGCAGTTCTATACCAGCAACTTCCTGGATGGTTCGGTCAAGGGCAAGGGCGGCAAAACCTATCGGCACTGGAGTGGCTTCACCCTGGAGACCCAGCACTTCCCCGATGCGCCCAATCAGCCGAACTTCGCCACCACACGCTTGAACCCGGGGCAGACCTATACCCAGCACACCGTATTCAAATTCTCCGCCGACTGACGGCAGGAGCGAGCTTGCCGGCGATGGCGGTGGTTCAGTTGATCAGGTTACTGACTGACACACCGCTATCGCCGGCAAGCCGGCTCCTACAGAGGTTTCAGCGTTGTTTCATGCGGTCAATCACCACCGCCAGCAACAGGATCGAACCCCGGATCACATACTGGTAAAACGTGTCGATGTTCTTCAGGTTCATCGCGTTCTCGATGATCGCCAGGATCAACACCCCCGCGATCACATGGCGGATCATCCCCACCCCGCCGCTCAGCGACACCCCGCCCAGCACGCACGCCGAGATCACCGTCAGCTCGAAGCCCTGGCCGATCATCGGTTGGCCCGAGGTCATGCGCGAAGCGAGGATCACCCCGGCCAACGCGCCGATCAGGCCGTGTACGGCGAAGATCAGGATCTTGGTGCGGTCCACGTTCACCCCGGCGAGCAACGCCGCTTCCGGGTTGCCGCCGATGGCCATGGTGTTGCGTCCGTAGGTGGTGTAGTTGAGCAGCCAGCCGAAAAACACGAAGCACACAATCGTGATCAGGATCGGCACCGGCACGCCCAGCAACTGGCCGTTGCCGAAGATAAAGAACTGTTCCTGGGACACGCCCACCGCCTTGCCGTCGGCAAAGATATACGCCAGGCCGCGCACGATCTGCATGGTCGCCAGGGTGGTGATCAGTGCGTTGACCCGCAGCTTGGCGATCACGATGCCGTTGATCAGCCCGACGATCAGGCCCATCAGCAGCGCCGCGCCGATGCCCAGCAGGACGCTGTCGGTGTCGCGCATCACGATCGCCGCCACCACCCCGGCGCAGGCGATCACCGAGCCCACTGACAGGTCGAAGTGCCCGGATGCCAGGCAGAACAGCATGGTGCACGCGGCGATGCCCACGGTGGAAATCGCCAGGCCCAGCCCGCGCATGTTCAACGGCGAGAGGAAGTTGTCGATCAGTAAGGCGCACAGCAGAAAAATCCCCAGCGCCGCCAGCAGCATCGCCCAATTGTCCAGCAGCGCACGCGTATCGAGGGGTTTGCGTGCCGTCGCCAGCAGCTTGTGTTGAGTGGTCATGGTCGTCTCTCAGTTCGCCAGGCCGCGCGGCAACGCCAGCTGCAGCAGGTTGGATTCAGTGGCGTGGGCGCGGGTCTGTTCGCCGCGCATCGCGCCTTCACACAGCACCAGGATGCGGTCGGAAATGCCCATCACTTCCATCAGGTCGCTGGACACCACGATCACCGCAATGCCGCTGGCCGCCAGGTTATGGATGATCTGGTAGATTTCGGCCTTGGCGCCGATGTCGATGCCGCGCGTGGGTTCGTCGAGCAGCAACACCTTCATTGGCATCGACAGCCAGCGGCCCAGAATCGCCTTCTGCTGATTGCCGCCGGACAGGTAGAGGATTTTCTGCTCGGCGTTCGGCGTCTTGACCTTCATCGCAGTGATTTGCCGCTCGGCGTTGCCCTTTTCCCAGCCGTCGCGCAGCAGCCAGCCGAAGCGCGAATGGGCGCCGCGCGCGCTGATGTTGATGTTCTCCGCGACGCTGGACAGCGGAATGATGCCCTCCTTCTTGCGGTCCTCGGGGCACAGCAGTACGCCGGCGGCGATGGCGTCGCGGGGCGAGCGCAGTTGCAGCGGCTGACCACACAGCTCCAGGCTGCCGGCGCTGGCGCGCTCCAAGCCGCTGAGCAGGCGAAACAGCTCGGTACGCCCGGCGCCCACCAGCCCGAACAGGCCAAGAATCTCGCCCTTGCGCACCTCGAAACTGACCGGCTCACGCACGCCGGGGCCGAGCAGGCCCTTGACCTTGAGCGCCACGTCACCGTGCTCGCGCGGGCGGTAATCGTAGATGTCCTGGATATCGCGGCCGACCATGCACGTCACCAACTGGTCGTGGGTCAGCGTGCTCATGTCGTCAAAGGTGCACACGTAGCGGCCGTCCTTGAACACCGTGACCGCGTTGCAGATGCGGAACACTTCTTCCATGCGATGGGACACGTAGAGCACCACTTTGCCCTCGTCGCGCAGGCGCGTGATGATCGCCATCAAGCGGTCGATCTCCCGCGCCGACAGGCTGCTGGTGGGTTCGTCGAAGGCGATCACATGGGCGCCACGGGACAAGGCCTTGGCGATTTCCACCAGTTGCCGCTGGCCGAGGGACAGGCGCCCAAGCTTTTCATCCGGGTCGATTTCATCCGCCAGGCCCTTGAGGCACGCCAGCGCCTGTTGGCGCAGCAGCCGGCGATTGACCACACCGAAACGCGTCGGCAAGTGCCCGAGGAACAGGTTCTCGGCGACGCTCATGTCCGGCACCAGATGCAGCTCCTGATGGATCACTGCAACACCGCTGGCGATGCTGTCGGCGGCGCATTTGAACGCCATGGTCTGCGCGCCGATCTGCACGCTGCCGCTGCTCGGAATGTAGGCGCCGCCGAGGATCTTCAGCAGCGTCGACTTGCCCGCGCCGTTCTCGCCCATCAACGCGTGTACCTGCCCCGGCTGGGCGCTGAAGCTGATGCCATCCAGCGCCTTGACCCCGGGAAAGGTTTTGCCGATGCCGTCAAAACGCAGCGCTGCTGCGCTCATTTCCACAGCCCGATTTTGCTCAGTTCTTCCTGGAAGTTGGCGCGGGTGATCAGCGTCACTTCGTCCATCGCCGTGTACTTCGGCGGCTCCTTACCGGTGGTGACCCACTCGTACATCATCAACGCGGTGTTGTAGCCCTCGATGTGCGGGCTGGGCAGCATCGAGCCGAAGAAACCACTGTTGGCTTTCTTCAATTCGCCGATGGCGTCGGTGCCGTTGATGCCGATGCCGATCACGTTGGCAGCGGCAAAGCCGGCGCTTTCGGTGGCACGTACGCCGCCGAGCACGGTGTTGTCGTTCATGCCGCCGATGATCAGGTTTTTCGCGCCGCTGGGCAGCTTGACCAGCGCCGAGTTGGTGGCGTCCATGCTGCCCGGCACGTCGAGGGTTTTGAGCGCGGCGGTGAGGATGTGGTCCTTGGGAATGCCGGCTTCTTCGAGGGATTTGATCGAACCGTCGGTGCGTTTCTTGCCGGTATCGAGTTCGTTGAAGGTGTTGATCACCGCGTAGGTGTCCTTCCAATCCCACCCGCGATTTTTCGCCTCGGCGGCCATCGCCGCGCCCTGCTTCTGACCGACTTCAAACGCGGCCATGCCCAGGTACGGCACGTCTTCCATGAAATTGCCCTTGGCATCGACGAAGCGATCATCCACGGCCATGACTTTCAAACCATTGACCTTGGCCTTGGCAACAATAGCCGGACCCAGGGACACGTCCGGCGGGCAGATCACAAAACCCTTGGCGCCGTTGGCGGCCAGGCTGTCGATGGCCGAGAGGGTCTTCTCGCCATCGGGCACGGCGATCTTGATCACGGTGAAACCATGTTCCTTGCCGGCTTTTTCGGCGAAGGCCCATTCGGTCTGGAACCAGGGTTCTTCGGCTTGCTTGACCAGGAAGCCGATTTTCACGGCTTCAGCGGCCAGCGACAGCCCACTCAAGCCGATGGCCGAGACCGCCACAGCGGCGCAGCACAAGGAACGGATAGCACGACGACGATTCATACGGTTGACTCCTTATTGTTGTTGTTTTTTGTAGGAGCGAGCTTGCTCGCTCCTACAGGGGTAAAACGGTGAAGCGGTAGAGCGTTTAGCCGGCAAAGCGGTGACACGGTTTGCCTGGCACATCGACCTCGATGGCCAATACCGCGCCATCCAGGGGGTGATCCAAGGGGCTGGCGGCGCTGGTGATGTACAGCGTGGTGAGGTTCGGCCCACCGAACACGCAACTGGTGGGGCGACTGATGGGCAGTTCGACGATGCGCTCCACCGCACCGTCGGGCGTCAGGCGCAGCAGGCAACTGCCGTCCCAGCGCGCGTTCCAGATATAGCCTTCGACGTCCATGGCCGAGCCGTCCGGCCCGCCGCGCGTGTGCGGCCCGAACCACGCCTGGGCCGGCGCCAACTGGCCGTCCGCCTGGATTGCATGGCGGTACAACGTGCCATCCAGGCTGTCGCCGAAGTGCACGTGCGCGCCGTCGTCACTCCACAGCAAGGTATTGGGAATGCCCAGGCCATGGAGCAACGGCGTGACCTGGGCATCGGCATCAATGCGAAACAGGCCGCCGGAGCGCCGCGTGATCGGCAGATCTTCGCCCTGCTCGCCGATGTTGTTCTGCATGGTGCCCAGCCACAGCCGGCCCTGGGCATCGCAGCGCGCTTCATTGCCACGGTTGCCCGGTTGCGGGTCGGCCACGCACAGCAGGGTCAAGGCTTCGGTGACCAGGTCCAGCCGATACACGCCGCTGCTCAAGGTCACCAGCGCGTCGCCGCGTTCGCACGGGATGAACGCCGAGACAGGCTCGGGCAACTGCCATACCTGCAGCCGCCCTTCCATCAGGCGCAGCGCCTGTTTGCCGGCAATATTGACCCAATACAGCGCCTGGGTGGGCACGTCCCAGAACGGCCCTTCTCCCAGTTGCGCACGGTGCGCGGTAACGGCGTGAAACGGCATGTTGCCTCCTGGATTGTTATTGTTCTCAGGTGTGCGTTACAGCGAGTCGCGTGACGGGGTGCCATCCACCAGGCGCTGGATACGCAACGGGTTGGCGTTCTTCAGCGCGTCCGGCAGCAGGCTGTCGGGGTAGTTCTGGAAGCACACCGGGCGCAGGAAGCGGTCGATGGCCAGGCTGCCGACCGAGGTGCCACGGGCATCCGAGGTCGCCGGGTACGGCCCGCCATGCACCATCGCATCGCAGACTTCCACGCCAGTGGGGTAGCCGTTGAGCAGGATACGCCCGACTTTCTGTTCCAGCAGCGGCGTGAGTTCGGCGAACTGTTGCAGGTCGGCCGGCTCGCCGATGATCGTCGCGGTGAGCTGGCCGTGCAGGCCGTGCAAGGCGGCGCTGAGCTGGGCTTGATCAGCGACTTCGACAAACACGGTGGTGGGGCCGAACACTTCTTCTTGCAGCACTTCATCGCCGTCGATCAGCAGGCGCACATCGGCCTTGAACAATTGCGGCTGCGCCTGGTTGCCCGCCTGGACGTCGCCGGCCAGGTGCTGGATGCCAGGGTGCGCGCGGAGTGTGTCCAGGCCTTTGCCGTAGCTGCTCAAGGTGCCGGCGTTGAGCATGGTTTGCGCCGGTTGCTCGCCGATCAGGCGGGCCACCTGTTGGGTGAACGCGGTGAAGGCCGGCGAGGCGATGCCGATCACCAGGCCGGGGTTGGTGCAGAACTGACCGCAGCCTTGCACCACCGAGGCGGTCAGGTCGCGGGCCACGCTGTCGGCGCGTGCTTGCAGGGCCTGGGGCAAGACAATCACCGGGTTGATGCTCGACATCTCGGCAAACACCGGGATCGGTTGCGGGCGCGCCGCCGCCATATCGCACAAGGCGCGACCGCCCTTGAGCGAGCCGGTAAAGCCGACCGCCTGGATGGCCGGGTGCTTGACCAGCGCTTCACCGACGCCGCCGCCAAAGATCATGTTGAACACGCCCGCCGGCATTTCGGTGGCCTCGGCCGCGCGGATGATCGCATCGGCGACGCGCTCGGCCGTGGCCATGTGTCCGCTGTGGGCCTTGAACACCACCGGGCAGCCGGCCGCCAACGCGGCAGCGGTATCGCCGCCCGCGGTGGAAAACGCCAGGGGGAAGTTGCTTGCGCCAAACACCGCCACAGGCCCCAGGCCGATGCGGTATTGGCGCAGGTCCGGACGCGGCAGCGGTTGGCGATCCGGCAGCGCCTTGTCGATGCGCGCGCCGTAGAAATCACCGCGACGCAGCACGTTGGCGAACAGACGCATCTGGCCGCTGGTACGCCCGCGCTCGCCCTTGATGCGTGCGGCGGGCAGCGCGGTTTCGCGGCACACCAGGTCGATGAAGTGATCGCTCAGGGCATCCAGTTCGTCGGCGATCGCGTCGAGGAACTGCGCGCGGCGCGCCGCACTCAAGGCGCGGTAGGCCGGGTACGCGGCGGCAGCAGCCTGGGCGGCGGCGTCGACTTCCTGCGGGGTCGCCTGGTAGAAATCCTGGGGCAAGGCTTCGCCGGTCGCCGCATCAATGCTCTGCAACGTGATGCTGCCATTGGCGCTGCGCTGGCCGCCGATGTAGTTGTGGCCGAGGAACTGGGTCATATGGATCTCCGTTAAAGGGTGATGACATCGCCGGGTTCGAAAGCCGCGTCGGCACTGCCGACCCGGTTGACCAGGGGCGCGCCGAACTCGGCCTGGCTGATCTCGAACACATCCCCCGGTTGGGTACGTATACCGTCGGCGAATGACAGGGTGGCGGTGCCGAAGAAATGGATGTGCACATCACCCGGCTTGAGGAACTGGCTGTATTTGAAGTGGTGGTATTCGAGGTTTTCCAGGCTGTGGCACATATTGGCCTCGCCACTTAAGAATTCGTTCTGCCAGATCACCTCGCCGTTACGCAGGATACGGCTGGTGCCCGCCAGGTGCTGGGGTAATTCGCCCACGCGCAACTCCGGGCCGTAGCTGCAACTGCGCAATTTGGAATGGGCCAGGTACAGGTAGTTCTTGCGCTCCATCACGTGGTCGGAGAACTCGTTGCCCACCGCAAAGCCCAGGCGATAGGGCTTGCGGTCGTGGCCGATCACATACAGGCCGCCGATCTCCGGCTCTTCGCCGGCGTCTTCGGCAAAGGGCGGCACCGGGAACGCCGCGCCAGGGCGCACCACGATGCTGCCGTCGCCTTTATAGAACCATTCGGGCTGCACGCCCGCCTCGCCCGCCGCTGGCTTGCCGCCCTCCACGCCCCACTTGAAGATGCGCATGGTGTCGGTCAGGGCGCGGTCGTCGCCGGCCTGGTGCATCTTGTCCCGCGCCGAGGCGCTGCCCAGGTGGGTCAGGCCGGTGCCGCTGATCAGCATATGGGCCGGGTCGGGATGGTCCAGCGGCGGCAGGATCCTCAGGTCAGCCAGCAAGGCCGCGTAATCATGGCTGTCGCCCAGGCCCAGGCGGTCGACCTGCTGCGCCAGGCCGACGCCCGCTTCGATGGCGGCCAGCGCCAGTTCGCGCACGCTGCGGGCGCTCTTCACTTCACGCAGCGTGGAGCCTTCCACCACACCCACCCGGCGTTCGCCGTTGCCCAACTCGAACTGAACTAAACGCATGAAACTTCTCCTCGATTAAGTACGGGTGGCGCCACGGGCGCTGGCGGCGAATTGGTCGGCGGGCAGCACATGTTTGCGCTCCAGCACGCGGTAAACCACGCCGGTCAAGACCAGCCCGAACACCATCACCGCCGACAGGAAGTACAAGCCCGAAGCCAGGTTGCCGGTGTACTCCTTGAGCGCGCCGATCACGAACGGGCCGATATAGCCGCCGAGGTTGCCCACCGAGTTGATCAGGGCAATGCCCGCCGCCGCACTGGCGCCGGCGAAAAACCGCCCCGGCAAGGTCCAGAACACCGCCGTGCAGGAAAACAGTGCGAACGCCGCCAGGCACAGCGCCGCCATTTGCAGCACCGGCACACTCAGCCAGGCACTGCAGAACAGGCCGATGGCGCCCAGCACATAGAGCACGGCGAGGTGGCCGTAGCGGTCATTCAAACGGTCGGAACTGCGCGGGATGATCAGCAGACCGATGATGCCGAAGATATACGGCACCGCCGAGATAAAGCCGGTGGTCAGGTCGCTGCCGCCGAACTGCTTGATCAGGGTCGGCAGCCACAGGCCCAGGCCATAGATGCTCAGGGTCACCGGCAGGTAGAACAGCGCCAGCAGCAACACGCGCTTGTCCTTGAGGGCGTGCAGCGGGTTGCCGTGGCGGGTCTGGCCGTAGGCTTGCAGGTCCTTGGCCAGTTCGCCGGTGAGCCAGGCTTTTTCGTCCTCGCTCATCCAGTTGACCTGTTTGGGGCCGTCCGGCAGGTAGCGCAGCACCGGCCAGGTGAGCAGGATCGCCGGGGTGCCGATGACGATGAACAGCCATTGCCAGCCGTGCAGGCCGAGGATGCCGTCCATGCCCAGCAGGCCGCCGGACACCGGGCCGGTAATCATCATCGCAATCGGTTGGGACAGGATGAACAGCCCGAGGATCTTGCCGCGATGGCGCACCGGGAACCATTGGGTGATGTAGTACAGCACGCCGGGGAAGAACCCCGCCTCCGCCGCGCCGAGCAGAAAGCGCATCACATAGAAGCTGTGAGGCCCTTGCACGAAGGCCATGCCGATGGTGATGGCGCCCCAGGTGATCATGATCCGCGCAAACCAGCGCCGCGCGCCGAAGCGATCGAGCATCAGGTTGCTGGGAATCTCGAACAGGAAGTAGCCGATAAAGAACAAGCCTGCGCCCAGGCCGTAGGCCGCATCACCGATGCCGATGTCGGCGCCCATGTGCAGCTTGGCAAAGCCCACGGCGGAACGGTCCACGTAGGCGATCAGGTACAGCAGGATCAGGAAGGGAATCAGTTTCAGCGTGATGCGCCGAATAAGCCGCAGTTCCTGGCTCATGGGGGTCGATCTCCGATTGTTGTTTTTATAGAAGCTCGGGGGACGCCTCTCGCGAACATCCGCCAGGGTCATACCTCAGTTAAGCCAGACTATATAGTAGGACTATTTGCAAAACAACTCTTCCAAAGCAGCGATTTTGCGCTTATGTTTAAGCACGCATAGAACATATAGTCATACAATAAGAGAAACCATCATGCCTGATAAAAAGCCCGGCCTACGCTCCGCCCAGTGGTTCGGTACCGCCGACAAGAATGGCTTCATGTACCGCAGCTGGATGAAGAACCAAGGCATCGCCGACCATCAGTTCCATGGCAAACCGATCATCGGTATCTGCAACACCTGGTCGGAGTTGACGCCGTGCAACGCGCATTTCCGCCAGATCGCCGAGCACGTCAAACGCGGCGTGATCGAAGCCGGCGGCTTTCCGGTGGAATTTCCGGTGTTTTCCAACGGCGAGTCCAACCTGCGCCCCACCGCCATGCTGACCCGCAACCTGGCGAGCATGGATGTGGAAGAAGCCATTCGCGGCAACCCGATTGACGGCGTGGTGTTGCTCACCGGCTGCGACAAGACCACCCCCGCGCTGCTGATGGGCGCCGCCAGTTGCGACGTGCCAGCCATCGTGGTCACCGGCGGGCCGATGCTCAACGGCAAGCACAAGGGCCAGGACATCGGCTCGGGCACCGTGGTCTGGCAACTCAGCGAACAGGTCAAGGCCGGCACCATCACCCTGGACGATTTCCTCGCGGCCGAGGGCGGCATGTCGCGTTCGGCGGGCACCTGCAACACCATGGGCACCGCTTCGACCATGGCCTGTATGGCCGAAGCGCTGGGTACGTCGCTGCCCCACAACGCGGCGATCCCGGCGGTGGATGCACGGCGCTATGTGCTGGCGCATATGTCCGGCATGCGCGCGGTAGAGATGGTGCGCGAAGACTTGAAGCTGTCGAAGATCCTCACCAAGGAGGCGTTTGAAAACGCGATCCGCGTGAATGCGGCCATCGGCGGTTCGACCAACGCCGTGATTCACTTGAAAGCCATCGCCGGACGCATCGGCGTGGAATTGGACCTGGACGACTGGACCCGCATCGGCCGCGGCATGCCGACCATCGTCGACCTGCAACCGTCCGGGCGTTTCCTGATGGAAGAGTTCTACTACGCTGGCGGCCTGCCGGCGGTGCTGCGCCGTCTCGGTGAAGCCAACCTGATCCCGCACCCGAATGCCCTGACCGTCAACGGCAAGTCCCTGGGCGAGAACACCAAGGACTCGCCGATCTACGGCCAGGACGAAGTGATCCGCACCCTCGACAACCCGATCCGCGCCGATGGCGGTATCTGTGTCCTGCGCGGCAACCTGGCGCCTCTGGGCGCGGTGCTCAAGCCGTCGGCGGCCAGCGCGGAACTGATGCAGCACCGTGGGCGTGCGGTGGTGTTCGACAACTTCGACATCTATAAGGCACGCATCAACGACCCCGAACTGGATGTGGACGCCAACTCGATCCTGGTCATGAAAAACTGCGGGCCCAAGGGTTATCCGGGCATGGCCGAAGTCGGCAACATGGGCCTGCCGGCCAAGCTGCTGGCCCAGGGCGTGACCGACATGGTGCGCATCTCCGATGCACGCATGAGCGGCACGGCGTACGGCACGGTGGTCTTGCATGTGGCACCGGAAGCGGCCGCCGGCGGGCCGTTGGCTGCGGTGCAAGAAGGTGACTGGATCGAACTCGATTGCGCCAACGGGCGTCTGCACCTGGACATCTCCGATGCCGAGCTGGCCGCGCGCATGGCCGACCTGAAGCCGCCGCAGAACCTGATCGTCGGTGGTTATCGCCAGTTGTATATCGACCATGTGCTGCAGGCCGACCAGGGTTGCGACTTCGATTTCCTGGTCGGTTGCCGAGGGGCGGAAGTCCCCCGTCATTCCCACTAATTGGGATGCTATGATGCCGCCTATTTAGCCAGAGCATCCCTGTCGTTATGGATCACCAGCCGTCCAAGCCGCGCAAGAGCATGCATGCCCAGATCGTCCAGGACTTGGGCATGCACATCGTTTCAGGTCGCTTCAAGCCCGAAGAACGACTGCCCATGGAAGCCACGCTGTGCGAGGAGTACAAGGTCAGCCGCTCGGTACTGCGCGAGGCGACCCGGGTGCTCAGCGCCAAGGGCCTGGTGTATTCCAAGCCACGGGTCGGCGCGGTGGTGCGGCCGCGGGTGAAGTGGCACCTGCTCGACCCGGACGTGCTGTCCTGGTTGATGCAGTCCACGCCCCATAGCGAATTCTTCAACACCCTGGCCGGCGTGCGGCGCATCCTCGAACCGGAAATCGCCGCCATGGCTGCGACCACGGCCACCGCGCAAGACATCGCCACCATCGAAGAAGCCTACCGGGGCATGGAAACCGCGCAAACCCACGAACAACTGCTGCAGGCCGACCTGGACTTCCATCGCGCCATCGCCGACGCCACGCGCAACGACCTCCTCGCCTACATGTGCAACATGCTGTCGCTGCCGCTGCGCGAGTCGATCAACATCACCAACCGCCGCCCGGACATCCAGGGCCTGAGCCTGCCCCGGCACAAGGCGATCCTCACCGCGATCCAGAACCGCGACGCCCTCGGCGCCCGGCACGCGTCGCTGGTGCAGCTGGATGACACGCGGGTAGCGCTGGATACGGTGATGAATGTGCTGACGCCGCTTTAATAATGTGGGAGCAAGCCCCCACATTTGAAGCGGTGTACGCCGTTACAGGGTGTAGGCGATGCCGACCTGCACCGTGCGCGGCTCACCCGGATACGCGTACACGTTACCGAACGCACCCTCTTCATAGTCGCGGTTGAACAGGTTCTTCACATCCAGGTTCAGCCGCACCTTGTCGTTGACCTTGTAGTAGCTGAGCAGGTCCACCACGGTGTAGGCGTCCATGGAGAAGGCGCTGTTGGACGTCTGGCCAGCGCGTTCATCCACGTATTTACCTCCCACCCCCAGGCCCAGGCCTTTGAGGGTGCCGTCCTGGAACTCATAGACGTTGAGCAGGCTGAAGCTGTTGCGCGGGATGTTGAGCAAACGGGTGCCGGTGCGCAGGGTGTTGTCCTTGGTGACTTCGGCATCCACATAGGCATAACCGCCGATCACGCGCCACTCGGGGGTGATGTTGCCCGCCACGTTCAGATCGAACCCGCGGCTGCGCACTTGGCCGGCGGCAACGCTGAAGGTCGAGTCCAGCGGATCGGTGGTCAGCACGTTTTTCTTCTCGATCTGGTAGATCGCCGCATCGACGCTCAACTGTCGATCCAGGGCCTCCCACTTGACGCCCATCTCGTAGGACTTGCCTTTCTCCGGCTCAAAACCACCGCCCTCGCGGGCGGCGCCGGTGTTGGGCTTGAACGAGCGCGCCGCGTCGGCGTAGACCGCGACGGTTTCGGTGAGGTCGTAGATCACGCCCACCCGTGGGGTAACGGCGTTGTCGCTGGCTTCCCAGCTTTTGCCGCCGGGCACATACGTGTGGTAGTCGTGCTCGAAGCGCTCGAAACGGGCGCCGGCGAGCACTTTCAGGCGGTCGGTCAGGGCCACCTGGTCCTGGACGAACGCGGCGTAGGTCTTGAGGTTTTCCTTGTCGTGGGTTGGCGTGCGCGTCAGGGCCGGGCGGGCCTGGCCGTACACCGGGTCGAAGATGTCGATGGCGTAGCTGCCCGCCGCGCCGCTGGAACGCTGGATGATCGACTTGTAGTCGTAATCCTCGAATTCGACGCCCGTCAGCAAGGTGTGATCGAACCCGCCCGTGGAGAAGTGCCCAGTGAGGTTGAGCTGGGTGTCTTTGTCGGTCCATTCCAGCTTGCGGTAGTTGAAGTTGCGGCTGAGGGTGCGCCCGTCGGCGGCCAGGCTGTTGGCTTCGACGGCGTTGCCTTGCAAGGTGCCGTCCAGCCACTGGAAACCACCGCCCAGGGTCCAGTTGTCGTTGAGCAGGTGCTCGAAACGCAGTTGGGCCATGCTGTTGTCGTTGTGCAGTTTGCCGGCGTCTTTTTCGCCCCAGAAGGTGTCGCGCGACGGCGTGCCTGTTTGATTGGCATAGCGCGTCAGGCCCCGGTCCAGCGGGTGGTTGTTGCGCATGAAATCCCCTTCGAAAATCACCTTGGTGTCATCGGTGGCTTGCCAGGTGATCACCGGCGTCACGCCATAACGCTCGGTTTCGACATGGTCGCGGAAGGTGTCGCCCCCCTCGCCCACCACGTTCAGGCGATAGGCCAGGCGACCTTGCTCGTCCAACGGGCCGGACGCGTCGAGGGTGGCGCGCTGCATGCCCTGGTCATCGAGTTGGCTGCCCAGGGTCACCGTCGGTTCGGCCAGCGGTTGCTTGGAGACCACGTTGAAGGTACCGCCGGGATCGCCACGGCCGTAGAGCATGGTGGCCGGCCCGCGCAGCACTTCCAGGCGTTCGATGCTGTTGGCGTCGGGCATGTTCGGGTAGCCACGGTTGATCGGGAATCCGTTGCGATAGAACTCGCCGGTGGTGAAGCCGCGCACCGTGAAGGTGGTCAGCCCCTGCCCGCCGAAGTTGTTGGCGCGACCGACACCGCCGGCGTAGTCGAGGGCATCCTGCAGGCGGGTGGCGCCGATGTCCTCGACCACGTCCTTGGACACGACGCTGATGGACTGCGGTGTTTCATGAATCGAGGTGTCGGTACGCGTCGCGCTGGCCGAACGTGTGGCGTGATACCCCTTAACCGGGCCCTGGGCGGTCTCATAGTCCGCTGCGCCGGTGATGTTGGTCGCTTGCAGTTCGAGCGGGGTGGTTTCGGTGGAGGCAACCTCGGCCCAGGTGAACGGGGAAAACGCCTGGAGCACACAGATTGAAATCAGGGTACGACGCATGGATGCTGGACCTAATGAATGAGCCGAATGGAATGGCAGATCTGCCAAAAACGCGGCGTGGATGGTATACCAAATCATTACTGTTTGATACACGTTCTCATTCACTGTTTTTCGAGTATCCACTGTGTATCCGGCTCAAATCCAGGTCGAAAAAAGCCACTCGATTGAGTGGCTCATCACCTCAGAAGCGCGCCTCAGCGATAGCGTTCCAACCAATGTGCGTAAGGCGCTGGCAAGGTCCAGGAGGCCTTCTCGACGCCCAGCTCCTTGGCGGCAAAGTACGCCCAATGCGGATCAGCCAGGTGTGCGCGGCCCACCGAGACCAGGTCCAACTGGCCGGCCTGCAACGCGCCTTCGGCCAGTTGCGGTGTACCAAATCCCCAGGCCGACGTGACCGGAATACCGGCTTCGCGACGCACGCGCTCGGCGACCGGGCCCAGGAACGCCGGGCCCCATGGGATGTTAGTGTCGGGGATGGTAAAGCCGACGCTGACGCTCAGCAGGTCGAGGCCGCCGGCCTTGAAGCGACGGGCCAGTTCGATGGACTCGGTGAGGGTCTGCTCGTCACGGCCGTCGTATTCGATCACGCCGAAACGCGCGGTCAGCGGCAGGTTTTCCGGCCAGACTTCACGCACGGCGGCCAGGGTTTCCAGGAGGAAACGGCTGCGGTTGTCGAAGCTGCCACCGTAGGCATCGGTGCGCTGGTTGGAATGCTCGGAGAAAAAACTCTGGGCCAGATAGCCGTGGGCGAAGTGCAGTTCGATCCACTCGAAGCCGGCGTCACGGGCACGGCGGGCGGCGTCGACAAAGTCCTGCTTGACCCGGGCAATGTCGTCCAGGGTCATGGCACGTGGCACCTGGGGCAGATTGGCCCCGAATGCGATGGCCGACGGTGCGATGGTTTCCCACGCACGGGCGTCGCTGGACTGCATGTGATCGTCGCCCTCCCACGGGCGGTTGGCGCTGGCCTTGCGTCCGGCGTGGGCGATCTGGATGCCCGGCACCGAACCGGCCGCCTTGATGGCCTTGACCATCGGCACGAACGCCTGGGCATGGGCATCGCTCCAGATACCGGCGCAACCTGGGGTGATACGCCCGTCAGGTGCGACGGCGGTGGCCTCGACCACCACCAGACCGGCACCGCCACGGGCCATGCTGGCCAGGTGCACGTGATGCCAGTCGTTGACGATGCCGTCATCGGCCATGTATTGGCACATTGGCGGGA
This sequence comes from Pseudomonas sp. MPB23, assembly GCF_046605395.1. Lineage (NCBI taxonomy): Bacteria > Pseudomonadati > Pseudomonadota > Gammaproteobacteria > Pseudomonadales > Pseudomonadaceae > Pseudomonas > Pseudomonas sp. MPB23. The sequence goes on from NZ_CP176771.1 coordinate 5,016,645, forward strand.
CGGCGATGCGATTACGCAAGGTGACGTCTTTGAGCTTGAACGGTTCAAACAATGCAGACATGAGGGCGCTCCGAGGGAGTGGGTGGCTGATTCGATAGTTCGATGGTAATCGAACTATAGTCTTCTACGATACCCCCCTGTTATGATTCGTTTCATGCGAGCCTTTAAACACCCTCCCCTTGAAGCCCTGACCCTCGAGCGCCTGCTGTACGCCTTGAGTGATCCGGTGCGCCTGGACATCGTACGCCGCCTGGCCACTGTGCCCGAAGCCACCTGCGGCGAACTGGACGGCGGACGGCCCAAGTCGAGCATGTCCCATCACTTTCGCGTGTTGCGCGACGCCGGCCTGGTGCAGACCCGCAATGTCGGCACCACTCATATGAACTCGTTGCGTGGTGATGTTCTTGAGGCGCGCTTTCCGGGGTTGTTGGCGAGCATTCTGGCCCAGCACTGAAAAACGATTCAGCTTTCGCAACCCTTGACCGCGAACCTTTCACCGCAAACCACCGTCCGAGTTCAGGCACTGTTGCCTACCGCTCCCACGAGGTCTGCGTTTGAAAGCCGCTATCACCAAGAAATACCGCCTGGTCATCAAGACCATGGGCTATATGGGCTGGTCGTTGTTCTGGCTGTTGCTGTGGGACGTCGCCGTCACCGTGGACTTCATGCTGTTTCTCACCGCCAAGATCAACCTGCCGCTGATGCCCCTGACCCTGCTGGGCTCGGCGCTGGTGGTGTTGATCAGTTTTCGTAACAGCAGCGCCTACAACCGCTGGTGGGAAGCGCGCACGCTGTGGGGGGCGATGGTCAATAACTCGCGCAGTTTCGCGCGCCAGGTACTGACCCTGCTGGACGACGCCGGCGAAGACGCCAACCCGGTCAAGGCCACCCTGCTGCGCCGCCATGTGGCCTATGTGAACTGCCTGGCCGCTCATCTCAGGGGCCAGCCGTGCCCCGACGAAGTGCGAGCGTTCATTCCCGCCGAGGAATTCGCGCGCAGCGGCGCCACGAATAACTTCGCCAACGATATCCTCACCGGCTCGGCGGCGCTGCTGGCCAGGGAATACAAGGCCGGGCGCCTGGACAGCATTCGCCTGGCGCGACTGGAGTCGACCCTGGTGGACTTGTCCAATGCCCAGGGCGGTATGGAACGTATCGCCAATACACCGCTGCCCTACCCTTATGTGTATTTTCCGCGCCTGTTTATCTCGCTGTTCTGCCTGATCGTGCCAGTGGGCCTGGTGGAATCCCTGGGTTGGTTCACGCCGCTGGCTTCCACGGTGGTGGGGTTCATGCTGCTGGCCATCGAGCGCATCGGCACCGACCTGCAAAGCCCGTTTCACTCCAGCGAACACCAGATCCAGATGGAAAGCCTCTGCGAAACCATCGAAAAAAACCTGCAGTCGATGCAGCGTGATGCGCTGGGTGGCGAGCGCATCGGTTAAACATCCGCTCAGGCCTCAAGTGCTTGCCCCCCCTGTCGATATACAGGGGGTACGCGTGCCCGCCTTATAACAATGCATGCGACGTTCGACGCTACTGTTTTCTCCTTGCCAAAACTATAAATACCCGCGGGTGAAGTCATGAATATCAAGCAGAAGCTGACCTGGGCATTTGCGGCCATTGCGTGCCTGCCGGTCATCCTGGTCGCCATTCTGGTGGTGCTGAACGTGCGCGAGGGGGCCCTGGCCAATTTCCTCGACAGCAGCGGTCGCGAGATCCGCCAGATCGACAATGGCATGAAGCAATTCTTCGATGGCATCAGCCAGAACGTCGAATACGTGGCCAAGGACCCGCGCATTGTCGCGGCCAAGGACATCAAGAGCTACGCCGGCGCCGACGCCGCACAAATCCCGCTCACTGCGACCAATAAAGAGTTGCTGGCGATTTTCGACCAGTTCGCCAAAAGCCATCCCAGCACCGCCTACCTGTCCCTGGGCCTCGCCGATGGCGGCTACGCCAGTTGGCCCGACGACGCCAAGCTGAACAACTACGACCCACGCGTACGCCCCTGGTACAAAGCCGCCATCGCCGCGCCCGGCACCACCGTGCGTACCGGCGCCTATTACTGGGCGCCGGACGATGTGGTGCTGATCGGCACCGTGCATACCGTCGCCGACGCCACCGGCAATATCCTCGGCGTGGTCGGCCTGGACGTGTCGCTCAAACAGCTCACCGAACTGGTGCGCAACATCAAGCTCGGTCACAGCGGCTACCTGATGCTGGTGGAAGCCAATGGCAACGTGCTGGTGGACCCCAGCGACGCCAAGCACAACTTCAAGCCCCTCGCCGACCTGGGCGCCAACTATGCCGAACTGGCCAAGCGCGGCGACGGCGTGACCCAGGTCGAGATCGACGGCGTGCCGTACATGGCCAACGTGGTCAGTTCCAAAGACCTGGGCTGGCGCTTTATCGGCCTGATCAAGCGCGACGAAGTGATGGCCGAAGCCACCAGCCTCACCTGGCTGATCGCGGCCATCGCAGCGGCATTGGCCGTGGTGTTCGCGATTGTCGGTGCCAGCTTCGCCAGCATGATCGTGCGCCCGATCCGCGGCGTCGCCGAGGGCCTGCAAGAGATCGCCGAAGGTGAAGGCGACCTCACCCGCCAACTCGCCGTGCAAGGCAAGGATGAAACCGCCAGCCTGGCCGGCTGGTTCAACCAGTTCCTGGGCATGATCGCCCAACTGGTGCAGCGCATCGGCAACGCCTCCTCCGACCTGCAGACCGCCGCCGCCGACACCAGCGAAGTCGCCCACAACATGCACCAGGCCGCCGGTCGCCAGCGCGAAGCGGTGGAACTGGTGAGTACCGCGTTCAACGAAATGGTGGCCACCGCCAACGAAGTCGCCCGCTCCTGCAGCGCCGCCGCGTCGAGTGCCGATGAGGGCTACCGCGATGTGCACGACGGCCAGCAGCACATCGGCGAAGCCACCGGCAGCGTGCTCAAGCTCAGCGAAGACCTGCAAAAGTCGACCCAGACCATGCAGCAGTTGGAGCAGGACAGCAAAAACATCAACACCATCCTCGACACCATCCGCTCGATCGCCGAGCAGACCAACCTGCTGGCCCTCAACGCAGCGATCGAAGCCGCGCGCGCCGGTGACCAGGGCCGTGGCTTTGCCGTGGTCGCCGATGAAGTCCGCGCCCTGGCCCGCCGCACCGCCGACTCCACCGGCGAGATCGACAGCCTGCTCGGCAACCTCGCCCGCCGCACCCAGGAAGTCACCCTGCAGATGCAGGGCAGCCTGCAGGTCTCGCACACCAGCGTCGAACGCATCCAACAGGCCCGCGACAGCTTCAACAAGATCCAGGGCTCGGTGGACTCGATTCGCGACCAGAACACCCAGATCGCCACGGCCGCCGAAGAGCAGCATCAGGTCGCCGAAGAGATCAACCGCCACATCGCGCAGATCCATGCCGATGCGCAACTGGTCGAAGGTTTTGCCCAGTCGGCACAGACCGGCTCAGGTCGCTTGACCGATATTTCCGGGCAACTCAAAAGTCTGGTAGGCCGCTTCAAGTTCTGAGTGCTGTCACACCGGGGTCGCCTGCGGGGGCGTGTATTGGCTACTATAGCTACGCACTCCCCGCCGCCTACCCAACCACCCCGGAGCCTTAATGCCCAACCCCAAGGACACGGCCGCCGACAGCAGCACCCCGATGATTCCCGAGCAGCGCCGCGAACAGATCCTGCGGCAGTTACGCAAGCATCAGGTGATGAGCGTGCATCAGTTGATGGAGATGTTCGATTGCTCGCACATGACCGTGCGCCGCGATATTGCCCTGCTGGAGCAGGAAGGCCGGGCGTACTCCGTCACGGGTGGGGTCAGGATCGCCAGCCAGTTGCACAGCGAGCCCAGCCATCAATCCAAAGCCGTGGTGGAATTGCCGCAAAAGCAGGCCATGGCACGACTGGCGGCGCGGTTGCTGCACGCAGACATGACGGTGTACCTGGATGCCGGCACCAGCACCCTGGAGATAGTGCCTTATATCAAGGCGCTGTCGGGAATGACGGTGGTCACCAACGACTTCGGGATCGTGCAGGCCTTGATGGATGCGCCCCAGGTCACGGTGATCCATACCGGCGGCCAACTGGACCATGACAACCATTCTTCCGTCGGCGGGCTGGCCGTGGCGACCCTGCGCCAGGTGGTGACCGACATCGCCTTTGTGTCCACCAGTTCCTGGGATTTGCATCGAGGCATCACCACCCCTTCGGCGCTGAAAGTCGAGGTCAAGCAAGTGGCGATGCAATCGGCGTCCCAGGTCGTGCTGGTGGCGAGCAGTTCCAAGTACGGCACCTTCAGCATGTACCGCATCGCCGGACTGGAACCGTTCGACATGATCATCAGCGACGACGGCCTGGCCCCGGCGGCGGCAGATGGCATCCGCAAACGCGGGATTGAATTGATGCTGCCGGGGGATCCGCCATCGGCCTGATCTCCTGAGGGAGATGTCGAGCGTTAGCGATTGGGCCGTGAGCATGAACGGGTCGAGGGTGGCTCCGCTTTCAACGCTCACTGGAAAGGCAAGGACTACGGCAGCCCCAAAGACGTCAATGGCAACGTGGTGGACTACCCGAACCTCGATGAAAATGTTGCTTTAGATCCCTGTTTTCAACGCTCAATTGCAGCAGTTGAAAACCAGGGATTTTTTGCTTCAGAAGAGTCGCTTGAAACACAAAGAGAATGGATTGTTGGCCGAGCGCGGGAATCAGCCTGTGGAAATCGCCACACAAGGCTACGACCCCAACCGCCGTAGCCCCTTCTCTTACCGTCAGGCAGCAGACCTAATGAGCACTGTTTCCAATCGCCTCCCCCTACAATCCAACCCGCTCACCTTAGCCAATCCTGCCCACGCACAGCTACCCTCTCGCCCCAAACGTGATGCCCCACCGCCAGCGCAATCGCCCCAAAGTGCTCGCGCTGAAGGTGATCGCGCATTGGCAATGGAGTACCGCTCGGCGCTGATCCTGGACGCCAACCGCGAGAGAAATGTCACGATCAACACCATTGCGCCGGACTCTACCTTTGGCCAGTGGTGGGCGCATTTGCGAAACACCCTCAAATCGCCCGACGTACGTCAGTGGATGAAAGAAAAAGGCATCAGCCCGGGCTCCATCAAGCTCAATCTGAACACGGGCGAAATTTCCTTCAAGCGCCAAGGTCATCTTGATCCCGAACAAAAGCGTCTCACCATTGGGCAAGACGACAGGCACTGGGCCGCGATCAGCGGACCAATCCTGCAGGCCGCACGGGTGATTGATGCTGGCCACGGCGATACCACCTTCACGCCCCCGCAAAGCGACCTTGATCAGCCGGTTCCCTATTGGCTCGTGGGCAGGTTTTACAATGAGCCGCAGAACCTTACCGCGCCGTCCATGCGCCGGCGTGCACAAGAGATCGAATGGGATCAAAAGAAAGAACAGTTTCAAGGGTTCAAGCCACTTGATCCGGCGACCGCAGGCACGTTGATTCAAGCGCGAAGCGACAACGCGCTCCAGGTCCAGCAAGCCTACCTGGGCAACATCTACAACCGTAGCCTGGCCAGCAACGGACTGCGTCACCTGGCGACCTCCGTAAAAGACGGCGCCCACAGTGCCGGACAAATCAAAGCTGAATTACAGAACACGACCGTCAGCCTGGCATTCGACGGCAGCTATCAGCCCGCCAATCGCGGCCCCGGCTATGAGGTCAGTCTGCTGCAATTGCTGCAGGATCACGGCTGGGATATCCCCACCACCCACCAACAACTGGAAAACCTGGCAACCGCCCTTGGCACCCCGCCCCCCAAGGCTGCCCCCCATGGCAACCTGAGCGGAGCGCTGGCCTGGCCAGCCCCTCTTGACCAGGACAACCAGGCACAACTGCGCACGGACATAAGCGCCGGCACGTTCGGCGATGTCTCGTTATCGCCCTTCAGGACCGTGCTCGACTATCTGTTGAACAATCGGCCGATCACCCCTGAAGAGCTGCGCAATCCACGTCTATTGATTGCCAACTTGATCAATTCGCCCAGGGGTCAGCAACTGGGGAACGCCATCGCATCCACATTCGAGGCGCGCAACATCAAAGGCACTGCCAATGACTGGATCCTGGCGGCGATGAACGTGGAACTGGACAGCGGTACGGGCAAGCCGCCCAGCGAGATCCAGGGTTACCGACTCATCTCGCCAGCCAATACCGGCAAGTCGCCCGCCACCATTATCGAGGAACTGGCTGCCCACCTGCGCGACATCAACCGAACGTCGTCCCCCGAGAAGGCCCTGGTCCAGGCGCACCTGTTACTGGCCAACCGGGCGCCCGCCTTCCTGGTCAAGGACATTCCCAGCCAGGTGGTGGTGGGCACCCACAGTTGGGTCAGCTTCGTCACGGCCACCGCGCGCATTGAAGCAAAAGCGCCAGGGGCAACGGCAACGATGACCTACGCGCAAGTCATGCTCGAAGCCGAAACGGCGCCAATCACCGATGAAGAACGCCAGATTGAATATGCCGCGCAGAACGAAGCGATCAAGGACTGGGGGGTCGCCAACGGCATGGGTTACCCCGTGACCAAAGCCGAAGTCAATGCCGTGCGCGAGGCGTTCAGCGCACAAGTTCGCGAGCTGCGCGAAGCCGCCGAATCGCCTCCCCCCTCAGAAATGCCTACGACCAAAGCCATTGCCCTGGAGCAGTTGAAGAAAGCACTGCCAGACATGGACCCGAAACTGTTCGAAAAAAAATGCATCAACTCACAGCCATCCAGCAGGTTTTTTCCCGGCCCCTACTCGATACTGGATCTGTATATCGATGGCCGCGCACTGCTGGGCGCGCCGGTCTCGGCCGATGACTGGGAAAATTTGGCCGGGATTTTGTACAGGTCGTGACCCTTGACCAAGTCAATATTCCCGCTGATGGCCGACGCGCCGCCTGGATCTCGTCCTCGAATGAGGTCGACTTCAACAAGGTTTTACCCAGGCTCAAAGACCTGCCGCGCCCGCTGGAAACCTTCAAAAAGACATTTGGCGATTACGCCAATACCGTCAAAAAAGCTACGTCGGCACAGATCAAGCTGTTGATTTCGAAGCTGCCGCTGGAAGATCGGGAGAATCTGGAGTTCGGCAAAATAACCATCCGCAAGGAAATACGCTACAACCGCGCCGATCACCCGATTCGTGTGGAGCCGGGCGTGCTGCTGGTCGAGACCGAACGCAATGGCAATGTCATGACCTACGCCATCGATCGTTTGAAAGGCACGGTGACTCGACGGCCAGACCAGGCCTACAAGGAGTTCGAGCCCAGAAGCGGCCTTCTACACTCCTCGGGCGGTAAGCGCTTTGATACGGTCAAGCCGACGGGGCAGTCTTCGCCTGGAATAACGGATGAAAAGCCGGCGTCAGACAGCGCACCCAACAGTTTCGGGAGTCCCAGGACCCAATACATTGCCGATGCGATAATCACCGATATGGAGCTGCCGGCGGTCGAGGCCTACGCCAGAGGTGCAACAACCTTTCAGACAGAAGTACCGACGTACAAAATAGTCGAAGAAGTCGCGCTGAATCTGATCCCGTTCCGCTCCGCCATAAAGAACTTTATCGACGGAAAAGTCGGTGAAGGCATTGTCGACCTGGCCTTTGATATCTTCGGTTTCGCCGTCGGCCTGGGGGCTGCGGCCAAAGGCACGAAAGCCCTGGCTGTCGGGGCCTCGACCCTTTCAAAAGCTGCCAATGCCGGCAAGATCATTGGCCGGGCGGCAATCGGCGCGCTCAATCCATTGGGCGGTGTGGATGACTTGGCCCGCGGTGTGGTGAGCCTGGGGCGCACCGCTCACAAGGGGGTTAAATCCCTGCGCGGTTCTTACCGCAGCGTCAATCTGCTTGAGCTGGCCAAAAAACCCGACCTGGCCGAAGGCACTTACAAGGCGGCCAATGGCGCGGCTGAAAGCAGAGCCCTGGCTAAATTCGATGAGGCGACCCACAAGTGGTACGCCTTTGACCCACGTACAAATCAGGCCTACGGCAAAGCTCTGGAAAATTTTGCGGTTGATCCCACCAAGACAAATGACCCCAACAGCCTGCGTGCAATCGGCAGCCAGAATGGCACCCAAGCGATAAGCCAAGAGCATGGTTTGGCGGCCTCCGGCACGTTCAAGATTGGGCGGGAGACGGTGGAGGGCCCAGTGGTGATGTTTCAAGGCAACTGGCATCAATACGACACATTGAAAAAACGCGCCTTCGGCCCGCCGCTGAAAGAGTTCAAAGCCAATCAGGTGGCGGCCAATGGCGAGGTGCGATCGCTCAACAGCGATTTATTGGGTTATGAAGCCAAACATATCGCGGTAGACGAGCTCAAGCTCAAGGGCCCACAGAGCAATATCTATGTAGGCCGCAGCCATAAGGAATATGTAAAAGTCGATGGGCTGTTGTATGAGTCGCGCTTGAGCGAAGGCCAGCGCGTGATCCGTCACGCTGGCGGCGCAGGCCCGGATATCCCCGTGCGGGATCTGGGCATCGGCGGGTGGGAACCCACCTCACGGAGCAACCGTCTGCTCGGCGGTGTGGGAAATGCACCCACGCCCTGGAAGCTCGGCGACAGCACTTATGTCGTGCCGATGGACGACATCAAAATCAACAACAATCCAAGTTCTCCCTACTCGCTCACCTACAAGGGCGTGGACCATAGCGTCACCTTCGACAGTTCAGCCGGTGCCTGGAAAGCCACCAACGTCTCTACCGGTATTGAAGCGCACAGCTCGACGTATTTCTGGAGAAGTGGCAAAGGCAAATGGCAGCGGGGGCCGTTCAGTGAGTTGAAAAAGGCCAAGCAGACTGACGCCCATCGATTCCAATTTGTAGATGTCGCCGCGCCGACAACGGTTTCCATTCCCAAAGATATAAAGCCTCTGCCCAAACAGCTTCACTATTTTTGGGCCGGGCAGACTATCCCGCCAAACCTGGTGGAAAACATGGCCAACAATGCAGCCAAGTCCCCGGGGTACAAATCCATCCTGCACGTGGATGCCGACAACCCCGCCATCTTTCAAACAATAAAAAGTGACCTGGAGCGCAAAGCCCCTGGCCTGACCGTGATGAACCTCAATGATGATGAAGTGTTCAAGCAACTGAAAAATGGTGAGATGTACAACTACTTTCGCCAAGGACAAGGCAAAAACCTGGCGGCGGCCTCGGATGTCGCGCGCTATCCGATCATGAACAAATACGGCGGCATTTATCTCGACACCGATGATGTGATCCAAGCCAATATCGGCAGTACCGTATTGAATGCCGGAGCGAATGACGTACTCCTCAATAAGCCTGTTGCTCATAGCCTCACGGACTACAAACCGTTCTACAACACCAGCAACTTTGCAACGCAACCTGGCAACCCGGTGATTAGCGAGGTGATCGCCAACATGAACAAACGATTTGCCGAGAACAAGGCCTATTTCACCGCCAATCGGCCTACGGTGTCCAAAGGGGCCAATGGTCGAGTGCAATACACCCCGGAATTCGAAGCCTATGAGCGCAAGATTTTCGATACGGTGGGGCCCAACCTGTTTAATGAGACCCTTAAATCAAAACGACCGGATATGTACGAGTTGGGCTTTGATGGCATCATCAAAGAATCAAAGCTCGTCGACGGGCAGCTCGTCTCATCCGGGCCAATCGTCAACATCGAAGCCAACGCTCGCAATTACTACCAAAGCAAGGGCATTACCCCACCCGACCTGCTCGGCCTCCAGGTGCTAAGGGTCAAGGAGCATTACATGCCGCTGTTCTACCAGTTCAAAGTCAAGATTGGCGCTGAACACTCCTGGATCAATGCCTAGCGGCTGAACCGTACACCGTTCGACCCTCGGCCAATCTCAATAACCCGCCGCCGCCCACCGCACCTTCAACAACGCCGCACGCAGCGCATTTTTGCCCACGGACCCCAGCGCCAGGCGATGTACAGCGTGCGCTCCGGCGCCAACTGCACCAGCGGTGGTGGCGCGTATTCGGCGAGGACGGCGTAGGCCGCATCCTCCAAAAGAATCAGCCCATGCTCACGGTTTAAGGTCCAGGCCCCGAGGATTGTGAAATGTCGGCATGCAATACAGCGCCCGCACGGGACGTCGACGACAGACCTGTTCAAGCGCGACAAGATCAGGACCAATCAGCGTGACCGGGGAGGCGCCTCGACTATCGAGCCGCTTTCCAGTCCCGCAGCCATTGCAGGCCCGCCGAGGTATCACCCTTTGGACGGTATTCGCAGCCGACCCAGCCGTCGTAGCCCAACTGGTCCATCAGGTCGAACAGGAACCCGTAGTTCAACTCGCCCAGGTCAGGCTCGTGACGATCCGGTACCCCGGCGATCTGGATATGGCCAATGCCATTGAAGTCACGGCGCAGCTTGGTGGCCACGTCACCTTCGACGATCTGGCAGTGGTAGCAGTCAAACTGCACCTTGAGGTTGCTCGCGCCGACTTCACGGCAGATAGCCTGGGCCTGATCCTGGCGGTTGAGGAAGAACCCCGGCATGTCGCGGGTGTTGATCGGTTCCAGCAACACGGTGACGCCGACCTTCGCCGCCGCCGCGCTGGCGTAGGCGAGGTTTTCCAGGTACACGGCCTGATGGCGCTGGCGCTGGCTTTCCGAGGGCAGCAAGCCCGCCATGACGTGCACGCGGTCGTTGCCGAGCACGGCGGCGTATTCCAGCGCGCGCTCGAAGCCGCTGCGAAACTCGGCCTCACGCCCCGGCAGGCTCGCGATGCCCCGCTCCCCCGCCGCCCAGTCACCGGGCGGAGCGTTGAATAACGCCTGCACCAGGCCGTTATCACTCAAGCGCTGCTTGAGCACCTGCGCGTCGTAGTCGTAAGGAAACAGGTACTCCACCGCGTCAAAACCGTCGGCCTTCGCGGCACTGAAGCGCTCGAGAAAGTCATGTTGCGGGTACAGCATGCTCAGGTTGGCAGCAAAACGAGGCATAGGAACTCCCGAAAATCAGACAAAAGGCCAGATCAGCAATGTAATCACGAAACCCAAGGTACCGAGCACGGTGGTGATCACCGTCCACGTGCGCAAACCGTCGGCCACGTTGAGCCCGGCAAGTTTGGTGAAGATCCAGTAGCCGGCATCGTTTATATGCGACATGGCCAGCCCGCCACCGCCCATGGCAAGGCACAGCAGAGCCAGGTGGTTGGGCGTCAGGTTGAGGGTGGCAATCAGCGGGCTGATGATACCGGCGGTGGTCACCAGGGCCACGGTGGTGGAACCCTGCACCGCCCGCAACAACATGGTCAGCAAAAAGCCCAGGGCCAGCACCGGCAGGCCCGTGGTGCGCAGCAGGTCGGAGACCACCGCGCCGATCCCGGTGTCCACCAGCACTTTGCCGAACACCCCACCGGCACCGGCGATCAGGATCACCATGGCCACGCCCGGCAAGGCCGAGCCGATCACATCCGACACCTGGCTACGGCTCCAGCCACGGCGCGAACCCAGCAGCCAGGCGCATAGCAAGGTGTCGATCAGCAGCGCCACCAACGGCGCCCCCAGCACCGTCATCACCCCGCGCAACGTTGATTCGACCGGGAGCAATGACGTGGCCAGGGTGCCCAGCAGAATCAATACAATCGGCAGCAGGATCAGGCTGACAATCAGCCCGAAGCCCGGCGCAGGCGCCACCGGCAGCTTGGCGGCGATGGCGCTGGTGGACTCTTCCAGGCCCAAGTGGGACTCGGCCACGACGCTTTGTTGCACCGCCTGTTGGTTGCCGTGGGTCCAGACCCGCACGTCTTCATTGGTCACGTGGGGGCCATAGACTTCGGCGCGGATGTCATCGGTCATCGGATAGAAGCGCCGCGTCATGCGCCCCGCCACGCGGTAGCCGACATAGCACAGTAACGCGGTGATCGGCAGGCCGAACATCAGCACCCGGCCCAGGTCGGCGCCCAGTTGGCTGGCAGCGGCCACAGCGCCTGGATGGGGCGGCAGAAACGCATGCACGGTGAGCAGCGCCGCACACATCGGCAACGCGAACATCAGCAGCGGCTTGCGCGCCCGACGTGCCACGCCGTAGGCCAGCGGCATCAGGATAATCACCCCGACTTCAAAGAACACCGGCACGCCGATGATGAACCCGGCGATGGTCAGCGCCAGCGGCGTACGGCTGTTGCCAAACCGCTCGATCAGCGACTTGGCCAAGGCTTCGGCACCGCCGGACAGCTCGATGATCCGCCCGATCATCGCGCCCAGGGCAATGATGATCGCGATATGGCCAAGGGTCTTGCCCATGCCGCCTTCGATCGTCGCCACCAAGTCAGCCGGTTTCACCCCGGCCACCAGCGCCACCACGATACTCACCAGCATCAGCGCGACAAACGGCTGAAATTTGTACTTGAGGACCAGAAACAGCAGCAGCGCGATACCCGCGCCTGCGGTCAACATCAAAATCAGTGGGCTCATTCGAGAATGTCCTGTTGTTATTGTTTTTGGGTGCACGCCGCTCCCGTCAAGATCCGCAGGCGGGTCTCGCGGGGGGGCTTGTAGTGTCGGTCTACGGCTTACCAGTGCGCGCCGAACGTCTCGCGCAGTTCATCCAGGGCGGCCTGGCTCAGCGGCTCGGGCCGGGGGTTGCTCATCAGCCAGAGCCTGGCGGTTTCTTCCAGCTCTTCCAGGGCGTAACTGGCCTTGGCGACCGAGCTTTCCCAGACCACCGGCCCCAAGCGCTCGAGCATCACCCCACGCACGCTGTTGGCCAGTTGCGCGACTTGTTCAGCGACGTTGGGCGAGCCAGGACGCTGGTAGCCGATCAAGGGGATGTGCCCGACCTTCATCACCTGATAGGGCGTGAGCGGCGGTAGAATATCGTCCGCCCGCCACACCCCGGCCAGGGTCAACGCCACCAGGTGGGTGGAATGGGTGTGCACCACCCCGCCCACCAAAGGGTTGCGGTCATACACCTGACGGTGCAGGGCCAGGGTCTTCGAGGGCTTGTCGCCGGATACCCACTCGCCTTGCAGGTTGACCTTGGCAATCGCCCCTGGCGCCAGGCGCCCCAGGCAGACATCGGTGGGGGTAATCAACCAGCCATCGTCCAGGCGCGCACTGATATTGCCGGCGCTGCCGACGGTGTAGCCACGTTGATACAGGCTGTGGCCGACATCGCAGATTTCTTCACGCAGGGCCTGTTCGTCGATGCCACTCATTGGGCACCTCCGGCCAGGTACGCGAGGGCGTTGGCAAAAAACTCACGGCCACCGAAGTTGCCGGATTTCAGCGCCAGTGCCAGCGGCTCGGCACCACTGCTGACCGTGGCCGGTACGCCGGGTCGATCTGGGCACCGATCTGCAACAGGTTGACGCCAAGGGCCTTGACCACCGCACCGGAGGTTTCCCCTCCGGCCACCACAAAGCGCCGCACGCCCTGCTCGCGCAAGCCGGCAGCGATCTCGCCCAAGGCGTTTTCCACCAGGGCGCCGGCGCGTTCGACACCCAGTTGTTGCTGCACCGCCTTGACCTCGGCCGGGGTGCTGGTGGCGTAGATCAACACGCTGTGGGCACTGTCGCGGGCAAAGGCCAACGCCTGCGCCACCACCGGTTCACCGGCGGCCAGGGCGATGGGATCGATGCGCAATGCCGGGCGGCCCGCCTCACGCCAGGCCGCGACCTGGCCGAGAGTTGCCACCGAGGCACTGCCGGCCAGCACCACCTCGCCACCGCTGACCGTGGGCAACGCACTCACGTCGAAATCGCGCAATTTACCCGCTCGGCGGAAATTGCCCGGCAGGCCCAGGGCCAGGCCCGAACCACCGGTCAGCAGCGGCAAGTCAGCGCAGGCGCTGCCCAGGGTGTAAAGGTCCTGATCCGACAGCGCGTCGGCAATGGCAATGCCCACGCCCTGCTCGCGCAGTTCGGCGATCTTCGCGCGCGTTGCGTCCACCCCCGCAGAGACCGTGTCGTAACGCAGCAGCCCGACCGGCAATGCGGTCTGACTTTGCAGCACGCGCACCAGGTTGGCGTCGCCCATGGGCGTCAGTGGGTGATGCTGCATGCCCGACTCATTGAGCAACTGGTCCTGCACAAACAGGTGACCACGGAAAATCGTCCGGCCGTTTTCCGGGAACGCCGGGCAGGCCAGGGTGAAATCACCACCCAGCGCCTTGAGCAAGGCCTCGCTGACCTGGCCGATATTGCCGGCGGCGGTGGAGTCGAACGTGGAACAGTACTTGAAGAAAATCTGCTCGCAGCCTTGCTCGCGCAGCCAGTCCAACGCGGCCAGGGATTCCTCGACCGCCTCTGCCACCGGCGTAGTGCGCGACTTGAGGGCTATGACAATGGCGTCCGCATCCAGCCCCGCCGCCACTTCGCGGCTGGGGATGCCAATGCTCTGCACCGTGCGCATGCCACCGCGCACCAGCATGTTGGCGAGGTCGGTGGCGCCGGTGAAGTCGTCGGCGATGCAGCCCAGCAACGGGCGCGTGGTGTGATTAGTCATAAAGCGCTCCTTACACCGGCTCGGGCTTGGCAGTCGGCAAGTCGATGCCGGGGAAAATCTTGATCACCGCCGAGTCGTCCTCACGGCCAAAGCCGGCGCTGGAGGCCTGCATGAACATCTGGTGCGCAGTGGCGGACAACGGCAGCGGAAACTTGCTCGCACGCGCGGTATCCAACACCAGGCCGAGGTCCTTGACGAAAATATCCACCGCCGACAGTGGCGTGTAGTCGGCCTTGAGAATGTGCGGCACGCGGTTCTCGAACATCCAGGAATTGCCTGCGCTGTGGGTGATCACCTCGTACAAGGCATCGGCGTCCACCCCTTCGCGCAGGCCCAGGGCCATGGCTTCGGCGGAGGCGGCGATGTGCACCCCGGCGAGCAACTGGTTGATGATCTTGACCTTGGAGCCCAGGCCGTGGAAGTCGCCCAGGCGATACACCTTGCCGGCCATGCCCACCAACACTGCATCGGCCTTGGCATAGGCGGCCTGCGGGCCCGAGGTCATCATGGTCATCTCGCCGGCGGCGGCCTTGGCCGCACCACCGGAAATCGGCGCATCCAGGTACAGCAGGCCGAGTTCGCCGAGGCGCTGGCCGAGGTCCACGGCGTAGGTCGGGGCCACGGTGGCGCAACCGATCACCAGGCTCGCAGGGCGCAATGCAGCCACTGCACCGCGTTCGCCAAACAATACGGTTTCGGTCTGCTCGGCGTTGACCACCACGGTGACGATGACGTCACAGGCCTCGGCCATCTGCGCCGGTGACGCGCACGCCACCCCGCCTTCATCGGCGAACTGTTGGGTGACCGTCTCGCGCACATCGCAGGCATGCACATTGAAACCTGCACGCAACAGCGAGCGGGCAATGCCCAGCCCCATCGCGCCCAAACCGATCACACCGACATTCTTATTATTCATGGGTACTCCAGGGGAAAACGGTGGCTGACACCACACCGGCGAGCCGCGTTGGAATTGGGATCGATCATCCACCAATGAACAGATTATGTGAAGTATTTTTTCGATCTAACATTTTTTAACATTGCATCGAAGTGAATTTCACGCACGACCCTTTATCGCCTCGCCCCGTGCGAACTCATTTGTGACGCTTGTGCTTTGCGTATTATGGTATACCATCATACGCAATCCACTCCCCCACACCTGATGGAGCCGCTCATGAGTTTCGAAATCCGCAAGATCGTCAGTTATGTCGAAGAAACCTTTATCGAAGGCGGCAAAGCCTCGGACACGCCGGTGACCATGGTCGGCCTGGCCGTGGTCCTGAAAAACCCGTGGCTGGGTCGCGGTTTCGTCGAAGACCTGAAGCCTGAAATCCGTGCCAACTGTTCCGACCTCGGTGCGCTGATGGTCGAGCGCCTGGTGGGCATCATCGGCGGCGCCGAGAAAATCGAAGCCTACGGCAAGGCCGCCGTGGTGGGCGCCGATGGCGAGATCGAACACGCCAGCGCGATCATCCACACCCTGCGCTTCGGCAACCACTACCGTGAAGCGGTCAAGGCCAAGAGCTACCTGAGCTTCACCAACAAGCGCGGCGGCCCGGGCACGTCGATCCAGATCCCGATGATGCACAAGGACGACGAAGGCCTGCGTTCGCACTACATCACCCTGGAAATGCAGATCGAAGATGCACCGCGTGCCGACGAAATCGTCGTGGTCCTGGGCTGCGCCGATGGCGGCCGCCTGCACCCACGGATCGGTAACCGTTACATCGACCTAGAAGAACTGGCCGCCGAAAGGCCCAGTAATCCCGGCGGGTAACACCTCTAACAAAAAGGTATGCAGGAGCGCTCCATGATTCGGCTCACCGCTGAACGCACCCCGGCTGGCACCAGTTATCTGGCGACCGGCCAAGGCCAGCCTGTGGTTTTGATCCACGGCGTGGGCCTGAACAAAGAAATGTGGGGCGGGCAAGTCGTTGGCCTGGCCACGAACTACCGCGTGATCACCTATGACATGCTCGGCCACGGCGCCAGCCCGCGCCCGGCCGCCGGCACACCGCTGCTTGGCTATGCCGACCAGTTGCTGGAACTGCTCGACCACCTACAAGTGCCCCAGGCCACGGTGATCGGGTTTTCCATGGGCGGTCTGGTCGCACGTGCGTTTGCCCTGCATTACCCCGAGCGCCTGCATAGCCTGGTAGTGCTCAACAGTGTGTTCGACCGCAGCCCTGAACAGCGTGCCGGCGTGATCGCCCGCACCGCCCAGGCCGCCGAACACGGCCCGGACGCGAATGCCGAAGCGGCCCTGTCGCGCTGGTTCAGCCGCGAATACCAGGCGGCCAACCCGGCGCAGATCGCCGCGCTGCGCCAGACCCTGGCCGGCAACGATCCCCAGGGCTACCTGACCACCTATGAATTGTTCGCGACCCAGGACATGTACCGCGCCGAGGACCTGGGCAGCATTCAGGCGCCGACACTGGTCGCCACCGGTGAGCTCGATCCGGGCTCGACACCGCAAATGGCCCGGCAATTGGCCGAACGCATTCCCGGCGCGACCGTCGCCATCTTGCCCGAGCAACGGCATATGATGCCGGTCGAATCGCCGCGCCTGGTCAACCAGCTGCTGCTGGACTTTCTCGACACGGCACACTCCCAACAGCACCCGATAAAGGGGATCGTGGCATGACGCTTGAACGCTTCCAGATGTGCATCGACGGAGAATGGGTCGATGCCCTGTCCGGCAAGACCTTCGACAGCCTGAACCCGGCCCTCGCCGAGCCTTGGGCGCAACTGCCCGACGCCGACGAAGCCGACGTGGAGCGCGCCGTGCAGGCCGCGCAAAGCGCCTTCGACAGCCCGGCCTGGCGCGGCCTGACTGCCACCGCGCGGGGCAAACTGCTGCGCCGCCTGGGCGACCTGATCGCCGAGAACAAAGAACACCTGGCCCAGTTGGAAAGCCGCGACAACGGCAAGTTGATCCGCGAAACCCGTGGCCAGGTCAGCTACCTGCCGGAGTTCTTCCACTACACCGCCGGCCTGGCCGACAAGCTCGAAGGCGGCACCCTGCCGCTGGACAAGCCCGACCTGTTCGCCTACACGGTGCACGAAGCCATGGGCGTGGTCGCCGCGATCATTCCGTGGAACAGCCCGCTGTACCTGACCGCAATCAAACTCGCGCCGGCCCTGGCCGCGGGCAATACCATCGTGATCAAGCCGTCGGAACACGCCTCGGCGACCATCCTGGAACTCGCGCGCCTGGCCCTCGAAGCCGGGATTCCGCCGGGCGTGGTCAACGTGGTCACAGGCTACGGCCCAAGCACCGGCGCCGCCCTCACCCGCCACCCGCTGGTGCGCAAGATCGCCTTCACCGGCGGTGCGGCCACGGCGCGGCATGTGGTGCGCAGCAGCGCGGAAAATTTCGCCAAGCTGTCCCTGGAACTGGGCGGCAAGTCGCCGAACATCATTTTTGCCGACGCCGACCTCGACAGCGCCATCAACGGTGCGATTGCCGGTATCTATGCGGCGTCCGGCCAGAGCTGCGTCTCCGGTTCGCGCCTGCTGGTGCAGGATGAGATCTACGACGAATTCGTCGCGCGCCTGGTCGAGCGCGCCCAGCGCATCCGCATCGGCAACCCCCAGGACGACGCCAGCGAAATGGGCCCCATGGCCACCGCGCAGCAACTGGCCGTGGTCGAAGGCCTGGTGGCGGATGCCATCGCCGAAGGCGCGCGCCTGCGCACCGGCGGCAAGCGCCCGCAGAACCTGGGCGAAGGCTGGTTCTATGAGCCGACGCTGTTCGAGTGCGACCGCAACTCGATGAAGATCATGCAGGAAGAAGTGTTCGGCCCGGTGGCCTCGGTCATCCGCTTCAAGGACGAAGCCGAAGCGCTGGCCATCGCCAACGACTCGCAGTTCGGCCTCGCCGCCGGCATCTGGACCCGTGATCTGGGCCGCGCCCACCGCCTGGCGCGGGATGTGCGCTCGGGTATCATCTGGGTCAATACCTACCGAGCGGTGTCGGCCATGGCGCCCATCGGCGGCTTCAAGAACAGTGGCTATGGACGCGAAAGCGGCATCGATTCGGTGCTGGCCTACACCGAGCTGAAGACGGTGTGGATCAACCTCTCCCAGGCGCCCATGCCTGACCCCTTTGTGATGCGTTAAGAGACCACCACCATGATCGAACCCGGCATTTATAAAGACGTCATGAGCTCCTTCCCGTCCGGCGTCACGGTGGTCACCACCCTCGACCCGGACGGCGGCATCGTCGGCATCACCGCCAGTGCGTTCAGCGCGCTGTCGATCGACCCGGCGCTGGTGCTGTTCTGCCCCAACTATGCGTCGGACACCTACCCGATCCTGCGTGACAGCAAGCGCTTCGCGATCCACTTGCTGTCCGCCGACCAGACCGCCGAAGCCTATGCCTTCGCCAGCAAGGGCAAGGAAAAAGCCAAGGGCATCGAGTGGCACCTGAGCGAATTGGGTAACCCGCTGCTGGCCAAGGCCACGGCGATCATCGAGTGCGAGCTGTGGCGCGAATACGACGGCGGCGATCACGCGATCATCGTCGGCGCGGTGAAGAACCTGATCCTGCCCGAGCAACCGGTCACGCCGATGATCTATCACAAAGGCAAGCTGGGCCCGCTGCCCACCCTGGCCTGAGGAGCACTGTGCAATGAGCAACGAAAAGTATGAGCAGGGGCTGAAGATTCGCACCCAGGTGCTGGGCGAAGCCTACGTGCAGCGTTCGATCGAGAACGCCGACGACTTCACCCGGCCGCTGCAGGAGCTGGTCACCGAATACTGCTGGGGCCATGTGTGGGGCCGGGAGGGTTTGTCGCTTAAAGAACGCAGCATGATAAACTTGGCAATGATTTCGGCCCTCAATCGGCCCCACGAGCTCAAGCTGCATGTACGCGGCGCCTTGCGTAACGGGCTGAGTCGTGAACAAATACGCGAAATTCTGCTTCAGGTCGGCATCTATTGCGGGGTTCCCGCCGCCGTGGACAGCTTCCGGCTGGCCCGGGAAGCCTTCGCCGAAGCCGATGCCGAGGCCTCCCGTTAACCGCCCCATTCAGAGCAGACCCCATGAAACGCGCGCCCCTCGACGACAGCTTCAAGGTCAATCACAACCCGGTCACCCTGCGCGAAATCGTGCTGGAAAAACTGCGCAGCGCCATCATGAACTTCCAGTTGCTGCCCGGCGACCGCCTGGTGGAGCGCGACCTGTGCGACCGCCTCGGCGTCAGCCGCACCTCGGTGCGCGAAGCCTTGCGTCACCTGGAGTCCGAAGGACTGGTGGAATTCGCCGATGCCAAGGGCCCGCAAGTGGCGATCATCACCCTGGCCGACGCCGTCGACATCTATGAACTGCGCTGCGTGCTCGAAGGCCTGATCGTGCAGCTATTCACCCTGCGTGCCAAGGCCAAGGACATCAAGGCCCTGGAAAAAGCCCTGGAGGAAAACCGCAAGGCCCTCAAGGACGGCGAACTGCAACAGGTCATCGATTCGGTGCAGGGCTTCTACGACGTGTTGCTCGAAGGCTCGGGCAACCACGTGGCCGCCACCCAACTGCGCCAGTTGCAGGCGCGCATCAGCTACTTGCGCGCCACGTCGGTGTCCCAGGAAAACCGTCGCGGCACCAGCAACCAGGAAATGGAACGCATGGTCCAGGCGATCAAGAGCGGCGACCCGCTGGCGGCCCACCAGGCCTGCGTCGATCACGTGCGCGCCGCGGCGGCCGTGGCCCTGGATTACCTCAAGCGCAAACAGGAAGAGACCGGCAAGATCCCCGAGATCACCCTGCCCATCGCCCTCAAAGAACCGCGCATAGGTCACTGACCGTGTCCAGCCCACGCTTTTGCCCGCAATGCGGCGGCAGTGACCTCGGTTACCAGCGGCCGGCGGGCGATACGCATGAGCGCCTGATGTGCCGCGGTTGCGGCTACATCCACTACGTCAATCCCAAGATCATCGCCGGCTGCATCATCGAGCAGGACGGCAAGTACCTGCTGTGCCAGCGCGCCATCCCACCGCGCCCCGGCACCTGGACGTTGCCCGCCGGCTTCATGGAAGGCGGCGAAACCACCGAACAGGCCGCGTTGCGTGAGGTGTGGGAAGAGAGTGGCGTACGCGCCGAGATCCTCTCGCCCTACTCGATCTTCAGCGTGCCGAGGATCAGCGAGGTGTACATCATCTTCCGCGCCATCGCGCTGGAAATCACCGGCCAGTTCGGGCCGGAAACCCTCGACTACAAATTCTTCGCGCCCGAGGACATTCCCTGGGACAGCATCTACTACCCGGCGATCCGGCAGATCCTCGAACGCTACATCGCGGAACGCCAGGCCGGGGTGTACGGGATTTACATCGGCAATGACGACAGCGGCAAGGTGCATTTCATCCGCTGATCGTCCAGCCGAAGCGAGTCGAATGTGGGAGCAAGCCCCCTCCCACATTTGGGCCCCGCCCGCCTGTCAGGGCACCAGCCCTTCCACAATGATGATCTGCGCCTCCCCCACGCCCTCGCGATGCGCCTTCGCCGCCTGATATTCGGCGGATTCGTAACACGCCACCGCCTGCTCATAGCTGTCGAACTCAATCACCACATTGCGTTGGCGTGCCGGCCCGCCTTCCATCGCTTCGCTGCGCCCACCCCTGGCCAGGAACCGCGCGCCGAACTTGGCAAACGCCGCTGGCGCGCGCTGGGTGTACTGCGTGTACTGCTCTGCATCGGACACATCCACATGGGCAATCCAGTAGGCCTTCATCACGACATCCTCTTGTTTGGTTTTTGTGGTATACCATAATACATACGACCAACAAAACGAGCATTTCACATGTCCTTCAACAGCATCGCAGACATCATCGAAGACTACCGCCAAGGCAAGATGGTGCTGCTGGTGGACGACGAAGACCGGGAAAACGAAGGCGATTTGTTGCTGCCCGCCGCTTGCTGCACCGCCGAGACTATCAGCTTCATGGCCCGCGAAGCCCGTGGCCTGATCTGCCTGACCCTCACCGACGAACACTGCCAGCGCCTGGGCCTGGAGCAGATGGTGCCGAGCAATGGCAGCGCGTTCAGCACCGCGTTCACCGTGTCCATCGAAGCCGCCAGCGGCGTGACCACCGGCATCTCCGCCGCCGACCGCGCGCGCACGGTGGCGGCCGCCGTGGACGTCAATGCCGGCCCGGCCGATATCGTGCAACCGGGGCATATCTTCCCGCTGCGCGCCAGGGACGGCGGTGTGTTGACCCGCGCCGGCCATACCGAAGCCGGCTGCGATCTGGCGCGCCTGGCCGGGCACACGCCGGCCTCGGTGATCGTCGAAGTGATGAACGACGACGGCACCATGGCCCGCCGCCCCGACCTGGAAATCTTCGCGCGCAAGCACGGCATCAAGATCGGCACCATCGCCGACCTGATCCACTATCGCCTCAGCACCGAGCGCACCGTGGTGCGCATCGGCGAACGCGACCTGCCTACAGTGCACGGCACGTTCCGCCTGATCACCTTTGAAGACCGTATCGACGGCGGCGTGCACATGGCGATGGTCATGGGTCACTTACGCCGCGACGAGCCGACGCTGGTCCGCGTGCATGTGATCGACCCGCTACGCGACCTGGTCGGCGCCGAGTACAGCGGCCCGTCCAACTGGACGCTGTGGGCGGCCTTGCAGCGTGTGGCCGCCGAAGGCAGCGGCGTGGTGGTGGTGCTGGCCAACCATGAATCGTCCCAGGCATTGCTGGAGCGCGTGCCGCAGTTGACCCAGACGCCGCGCCCGTTCAACCGCTCGCAATCGCGGATTTATTCGGAAGTGGGAACCGGGGCGCAGATATTGCAGGACCTGGGTGTCGGCAAGCTGCGTCACCTGGGTCCGCCGCTGAAATACGCCGGGCTGACCGGCTACGACCTGGAGGTGGTCGAGAGCATTCCCTTCACCGAATGACAGATAACCGGTAAGGCAAAATGCTTGCACAAAGTTTGGAATACCATAATATGATATTCCATAGACCGAACGCTTTCGCCAAGTGCGCCCGCCAGGGACAGCACCAATAACAGCCCTTGGCACGGTCGCCTTTTGAGGCCCCCGATAGGGGCCTCGATGAACCTACTGCTCCCGATAGGCGGGCATTACCAAGCCCGCTCAAAAACACAACAAATGAGGGCGTGAAAATGGTGTTGAACAAACGTGTAACTGCGGTTCTGTTCGCAGGTTTACTGGCCACGGCCACTCACGCGGCCATGGCGGCCGAAAGCGTGAACTTCGTGAGCTGGGGCGGTAGCACCCAGGACGCGCAGAAACAGGCATGGGCCGACCCTTTCAGCAAGGCCAGCGGCATCACCGTTGTACAGGACGGCCCGACCGACTACGGCAAACTCAAGGCCATGGTCGAAAGCGGCAACGTGCAGTGGGACGTGGTGGACGTCGAGGCCGACTTCGCCTTGCGCGCCGCCGCCGAAGGCCTGCTCGAACCGCTGGATTTCTCGGTGATCCAGCGCGACAAGATCGACCCACGCTTCGTCTCCGACCATGGCGTCGGTTCGTTCTTCTTCTCCTTCGTGCTCGGCTACAACGAAGGCAAGCTCGGCGCCGCCAAGCCCCAGGACTGGACCGCGCTGTTCGACACCAAGACCTACCCGGCAAACGCGCCCTCTACAAATGGCCAAGCCCTGGCGTGCTCGAACTGGCCCTGCTCGCCGACGGCGTGCCCGCCGACAAGCTCTACCCCCTGGACCTGGACCGCGCCTTCAAGAAACTCGACACCATCAAGAAAGACATCGTCTGGTGGGGCGGCGGCGCGCAATCGCAGCAACTGCTGGCCTCCGGCGAAGTCAGCATGGGCCAGTTCTGGAACGGCCGTATCCACGCCCTGCAGGAAGACGGCGCGCCAGTGGGCGTGAGCTGGAAGCAGAACCTGGTCATGGCCGACATCCTCGTCGTGCCTAAAGGCAGCAAAAACAAAGCCGCCGCGATGAAGTTCCTGGCCAGTGCCAGCAGCGCCAAGGGCCAGGCCGATTTCTCCAACCTGACCGCTTATGCACCGGTGAACATCGACAGCGTGCAGCGCCTGGATTCGGTCCTCGCACCGAACCTGCCGACCGCCTACGTCAAGGACCAGATCACCCTCGATTTCGCCTACTGGGCCAAGAACGGTCCGGCCATTGCGACACGGTGGAATGAATGGCTAGTCAAATGAAAATGACGGCAACCACGCCGACCGGGAGCGCCCTCGGCGCTGCCGGTGCGGTGTCCCGCAACGCCGGGGCGCCGTCCCTGGCCCAGCGCTGGCGCGGGGCGGGCAACCTGATCCCGGCCCTGCTGTTCCTCGGTCTGTTCTTCCTGGCACCGCTGATCGGCCTGTTGCTGCGCGGCGTGCTGGAGCCGGTGCCGGGCCTGGGCAACTATGAACAACTGTTCGCCAACTCGGCCTATGCCCGCGTGCTGCTCAACACCTTTTCGGTGGCGGGCCTGGTGACCCTGTTCAGCCTGCTGCTGGGCTTCCCGCTGGCCTGGGCAATTACCCTGGTGCCCCGCGGCTGGGGGCGCTGGATCTTGAATATCGTGCTGCTGTCGATGTGGACCAGCCTGCTGGCCCGCACCTATTCCTGGCTGGTCTTGCTGCAAGCCTCCGGGGTGATCAACAAGGCGTTGATGGCGATGGGCATCATTGATGTGCCCCTGGAGATGGTGCATAACCTGACGGGCGTGGTGATCGGCATGAGCTACATCATGATCCCGTTCATCGTGCTGCCGTTGCAGGCGACCATGCAGGCCATCGACCCGATGATCCTGCAGGCCGGCTCCATCTGTGGCGCGAGCCCCTGGACCAACTTCTTCCGGGTGTTCCTGCCGCTGTGCCGGCCGGGGTTGTTTTCCGGTGGGTTGATGGTGTTCGTGATGTCCCTCGGTTACTACGTCACCCCGGCGCTGCTCGGCGGTGCACAGAACATGATGCTGCCCGAGTTCATCATTCAGCAGGTGCAATCGTTCCTCAATTGGGGCCTGGCCAGTGCCGGTGCCGCGTTGTTGATCCTCATCACGCTGGTGCTGTTCTACTTCTACCTGAAGCTTCAACCGGAATCCCCGGTTGGCGCCAGCAACGCGAGGTAAGCCGTCATGCTCCTGACCCCCAATGCCATGAGCCGCAGGATGCGCTTGGGCCTCTACACCACCACCGGTTTGATTGGTTTGTTCCTGCTGCTGCCGATCGTATTTATCGTGCTGCTGTCGTTCGGTTCGTCCCAATGGCTGGTGTTCCCACCGCCGGGCTGGACGCTGAAATGGTACGGCCAGTTCTTCTCCAACGCCGACTGGATGAACGCGGCGATGGCCAGCCTCAAGGTCGCGGTGCTGACCACCGTGTTCGCCGTGGCGCTGGGCCTGCCCACCGCGTTTGCCCTGGTGCGCGGGCGTTT
This sequence comes from Pseudomonas sp. MPB23, assembly GCF_046605395.1. NCBI lineage: Bacteria > Pseudomonadati > Pseudomonadota > Gammaproteobacteria > Pseudomonadales > Pseudomonadaceae > Pseudomonas > Pseudomonas sp. MPB23. The sequence continues at coordinate 5,041,469 of NZ_CP176771.1, forward strand.
CCCCGGTCGCGAGATGCTCTACGGCCTGTTCACCCTGCCGATGATCGTGCCGCTGGTGATCATCGCCGTGGCGGTCTACGCGCTGTTCCTCAAGCTCGGCTACACCGGCACGATGTTCGCCTTTGTGGTCAGCCATGTGATCGTCGCGCTGCCGTTCACCATCATCTCGATCATCAACTCGCTGAAGCTGTTCGACCAGTCGATTGAAGACGCGGCGGTGATCTGCGGCGCCTCGCGCCTGCAGGCGGTGTTCAAGGTGACCTTCCCGGCGATCCGCCCGGGAATGGTGGCCGGTGCGCTGTTCGCCTTTCTCGTCTCGTGGGACGAAGTGGTGCTCAGCGTGATGATGGCCAGCCCGACCCTGCAAACCCTTCCCGTGAAAATGTGGACCACCCTGCGCCAGGACCTGACGCCTGTGATCGCCGTCGCCTCGACGCTGCTGATCGGCCTGTCGGTACTGGTCATGGTGATTGCCGCCGCCGTTCGCCGGCGCACAGAAACCCGCGCTTGAGCGCCGAGGAGCAAGACATGAGTGCAGTGATCCAAGATGCCGCGCAAAACCCTGGCCAAACCCTGGTCAGCCTGCGCAACCTGAACAAGTTCTATGGCGAATTCGCCGCCGTGGACAACATCTCGCTGGACATCAAGGACGGCGAGTTCCTCACCTTCCTCGGCTCCAGCGGCTCGGGCAAAAGCACCACCCTGTCGATGCTCGCCGGCTTTGAAACGCCGAGCAGCGGCGAGATCCTGGTGGGCGGTCAGTCGCTGGTCAATGTACCGCCGCACAAGCGCGACATTGGCATGGTGTTCCAGCGTTACTCGCTGTTCCCGCACCTGTCGGTACGCGACAACATCGCCTTTCCCCTGGCGATCCGCAAACTGGCCAGCGCCGAACGCGAGAAGCGTGTCGACGCCATGCTCAAGCTGGTGCAATTGGAACAATTCGCCCATCGCCGCCCGTCGCAACTGTCCGGCGGCCAGCAACAGCGCGTCGCCATCGCCCGGGCGTTGGTGTACGAACCACGCATCCTGCTGATGGACGAACCCCTCGGCGCCCTCGACAAGAAACTGCGTGAAGACTTGCAGGACGAACTGCGCCAGTTGCATCGGCGCCTGGGCATCACCATCGTCTACGTGACCCACGACCAGGAAGAAGCCATGCGCCTGTCCCAGCGCATCGCGATTTTCAGTCACGGCAAGATCGTCGGCCTGGGCAGCGGTTTCGACCTGTACCAGAACCCGCCGAATGCATTCGTCGCCTCGTTCCTGGGCAACTCCAACTTCCTCAAGCTCAAGGCCCAGGGCAATGCGGCGGCGTCGTTCGAGGGGCAATCGCTGTCGATCCGCCTGACCAGCGGGCTGTGCAGCGAGCAGGATGTATTGCTGATGGTGCGCCCGGAAAAAGCCCTGGCGCTGAGCGTCGAACAAGCCGCCGAACAGCCATTGGCGGCCGGTTGGAACGAAGTGTCGGCGATTGTCGGCGAAGTGCTGTTCCTCGGCGAAAGCCAGACCTGCAGCGTAAAAACCCTGGGGGGCACCTCAATGACGGTCAAGGCGCTGTCCGCCGCCGGCATGCCGCTCAAGACCGGCGACCCGGTGCGCGTACGCTGGGCCACGGCGGATGCCTGCGTGTACACCGAATGGGCCGAAAGCGATCTGAACAAAGCCGCCGGCGCCCATTGAGTCAGCCTTGTGACAGCAAGCCTTGTGAGAGGGCTTTGTGTGTAGGGGCCTTTGAAGTGGGGGCTTTGAACAGTGTTTAGCGGTTAGAGCCTGCGCTCGAAAATCGCGCCCTCGATGCCCAGCACCTCGCAGGTGTCGGCATAGATCCCCACGCCCTTCTCCCACACGTGCTTGATCGACTGGTCGGCGCAACGGATCTGGTAATTGAGTTCGAACGGTTCCTGCCGCGACAACGCATATTGCACCTCGCGCCACACGTAGTCGGCGTCTTCGGCCAGGATCAGGCTGTTGTAGGTGAACTCATGGTTGTCCACCAGACGCTCGGCGGGGTAGCCGGTCAATTGCAGGCAGCCGGCGCTGACGAATTCCATGGTCCAGTCGCGGTTGTTGCGGCCGCGATAGATCAGGCCCGGCATGCTGTCGAGCAAACTCATGCTGCTGCGCTGGCTGGCCTGCAGGGCGATTTCGCGGCGTTTGTGCACGGTGATATCCCCGGCCACCAGGTAGAAACCCTGCGGGCCGCGCTTGAGGCTGACCTCGAACCAGCGCAGCTCGCCGCACGGGTGCACGAAACGCAGGCGCTGGTTGAACGAGGTCTCGGGGCGCCGGCGCAGTTCATGCAAGGCCTGGCGCCACAGCGGGCGGTCTTCCTGGTGCACGTAATCGACGACATTGCGCTCGGCGCCCGGCGGTCCCATCAACTCGGCCCAGGCCAGGTTGAAGTGGGCAATCTGGCCGCTGTCGCGCAGGTGCAGCAAGGCCGCGGGAAAATAATCCATCAGGTGCGCGGGCGGTGTCTGTACCCAGGCTTCGGGGCTTTCCCTCATCTAATGACGCTCCTCGTGTTTGAGCAACGCGCCGCTGTGCACCCAGGCCGCCAGCTCCAGGCGCGAATGCAGGCCGAGTTTCTGCAACAGGCTGCGCACGTAGATTTTCACCGTGCCGTCGCTGATCCCCAGTTCCCTGCCGATCTGTTTATTGCTCATGCCGGCGGCGATCAGCGCCAGGGTCTGGCCTTCGCGCTCGGTGAGGTGGTCGCCGCCCGGCGCTTCGCCCGGCTGCGTGGGCTCGGCCTGGTCGGCGAGCAAGGCGATCAGCGTTGAATCCAGCACGATTGCGCCCTTGTGGCAGTTGCGCATATACGCCAGCAGCGCGTCGGGTTCGGTTTCCTTGAGCACGTAACCGCTGGCGCCCAGGCGCAAGGCAGTGAGCAATTCGGCGCGGTCCATCGAGGCCGTGAGCACCACCACCTGGCAGTCCAGGCGCAACTGGCGCAGTTCGTCCAGCACTTGCAGACCGCTGAGGCCCGGCATGTGCAGATCCAGCAACACCTGCTGCGGCGTCAGGCTCACGGCCAGGTTGATGCCTTCCCGGCCACTGGCCGCCTGCCCCACCACCTCGAAGTCGTCGCTGGCGTCGAACAACTGCGCCAGGCCCTTGCGAAACAGCGGGTGATCATCGATCAGTAATAAGGTCGTGCAGTCCATCGAGACTCCCTTGTGGCAGGTCGTGGTGGCGGCGCAGGCCGAGGTGCACACGCACCCCGTGCGGGCGGATCGCTTCAATGCTCAGGCGCGCGCCGATGCTGGCGGCGCGCTCGCGGATAATCGCCAGGCCGAAATGGTTGTGCTCATCGCACGCCGGGCTCAGGCCGATGCCATCGTCCTCCACCGACACCGAGGCCTCGCCGTCCTGGGTCTGGCGCAGTTCGATGCGCACATGCCGCGCGTGGGAGTGACGCACCGCGTTGGCCAGGGCCTCGCGCACGATCTGCAGGATCTGCAATTCGGTTTCCGGGCTCAGAGCGTCGTCAGCCAGGCGGTTGTCCAGCTCAAACACAATGATGCAGCGCCGCGAAAACTCCGCGACGGAATCGGCCAGGGCCTGACGCAGCGAGCGTCCGTCCATGGTCAGGCGCGCACTGGTAATCAGCTCGCGCACCTGGCGTTGCAACTGGCTCAGGCCGGCGCAGAGGTCTTGCAGGGCCGGCGCGCCTAGCTGTGATTGCAGCCCGTGGGCCTGGAACGCCAGGTAGCCCAACTGCTGCGCCACCGAATCGTGCAGCTCGCGGGCCAGGGCGCCGTGGCGCGACGTCGCCTGTCGGCGCTGTTGCTCACGCTGGTCGCTGCGCAGACGCACGGCGACCCCCACCGCGTACGCCGCTTCCTCCAGCAACTGGCGCCAACTCGCGCCGGCGCGCCTCGGCGTATCGAGCAGCAACGCGCCCTTTTCGCCCTCGGGCAAGGCGCACACCAATCGGTGCACGCCCCGTTGCCAGCATGGCCGACAAGCCTGGGGCGTGTCCGTCGCGCTCGCGTCGCGCCAGGGGCAGCGCGCCACGTCCTGGCAGCCCTCGATCAAGCCACGCCGCGTCGGGCCCAGGTCTTCGCCGCCGAGGATCAGATTCAGCCGGGCAGCGGGCAGCAGTGCATCGAAACGGTCCAGAAAACCCGACAAGGCACCGTCAGCGTGCAGGGGCAAGCCGGCCAGCAGCCTGCGCACGCTACGCGCCTGTTCGGGGCGCACAGGCCCCAACCAGAGCGGCCAGCCCTTCGGTCGTGTTAGCACTCTTCGATAACTCCCCGTCCCGTTGCTGAGCGTTAACCCAAGACCAGCAACTTCCATGCCCCGAACGCGGGTGCGGCAAGGCTTATCTCCAAAGGCATAGCCCTTTTTCCAGATTGAGAAGATTTTCCTCATAGGAAAGTATCTCTCCCAACAGGAAACAAAACGCACCTTGGAGAGCCCGCATGACGCACACCCACAACCGCCCCATCGTGGTGATGCAATCGGCAACCGCCCCCACAGAGGTGGTCACCGAACTGGACAACCCGTTGCTGCTGAACGGCGAACAGCCCGACTTTGCCCGGCGCCTGCAACACGCCTTGGCCAACGCCACGGTGGGCTGTCGGCTCTATCTGCTGGGCGATGAAGCCTTTGTCTGGCGCATTCACGCTGAGGCCCGCGCCGCCGGCCTGGACGACGACGAGATCAGCGTGACCTGCACGATGCCCGGTTTGCGCCAGGTGTATTGCGCCCATTGCGGGCTGACCCAGACCGCAGGCTCGGAGCCCGTGTTGAATTGCATCGGCTGCAACGTCGGGCTGGAAGTACGCACGCATTTTTCCCGGCGCCTGGGGGCTTACCTCGGCGTGTGCAGCAATCCCGACCAGCCTTACGCGGGGTTCCAGCCATGAGCGCCGCCCTCAAGGTCCGAGTCAGTGCGGCCAGAATGCTCACGCCGGTGGTGCGCGAGTTCACCCTCAGCGCCTGCGACGGCGCCCTGCCCGCTTTCTCGCCCGGCAGCCACGTCCAGGTGCATCTGCCGCTGGCCGAGGGCACAGTGCGCAACGCCTACTCGCTGACCGGCGACCCGGCGAACACCCGCGACTACCGCATCGCCGTGCGCCTGCAGGACGCATCGCGCGGCGGTTCGCAGTACCTGCATCAGCAGGTGCAGGTCGGCGACACCTTGCAGATTTCGCCGCCGGCCAATCTGTTCGCGCCCCATGGCACCGCACGCTTGCACATATTGATCGCCGCCGGCATTGGCATCACGCCGTTCATGGCCTATATCGCCGCGATGGAACAGCAGCAGGCCGATTTCGAACTGCATTACCTGTTCCGGCCGGGCCTCAGCGATGCCTACCTCGATGAGCTGCAACAGCGCCTCGGCCCGCGTCTGCATGTCTACGCGCAGCGCCCGGACCTGAACCGCATCCTCGCCAACCGCCCGCTGGGCAGCCACGTCTACACCTGCGGCCCGCAAGCCTTGCTCGAAGCGGTCGAGCAACACGCCGCGCGCCTCGGCTGGCCGCTCAAGCGCGTGCATTCGGAAGCCTTCAAAGGCGCGCAGCCGGGCCAACCGTTCGACCTGCACCTGGTGCGCAGTGACCGGCACCTGCATGTCGAGGCCGAGCAAAGCCTGCTCGAAGCCCTGGAACACGCCGGCTTGCAAGTGCCCAACCTGTGCCGTGGCGGGGTCTGCGGCCAGTGCATGACGCGCCACCACGGCGGCGCCATCGAACACCGCGACAGTTTCCTCAGCCCGGCCGAGCAGGCCGAATTTCTGATGCCCTGCGTCTCGCGCGGCACCGGCCCCTGCGTTTCGCTGGACCTATAGGAGTGAGTGCCATGCCCCTGCAATCGAGCCCTGTGCTGAGCTATCGCGACGACTTCAGCTTTCGCAACAGCCCGGCGGCAATCCGTCGCTTCCCCTTCCCGTTCATCGAGGACAACTACCGGTATTCGGTGAACATCGAACCGGCCACCGCCCGCGACCCGGGTTCCGTCTACGAGCATGCCTTCGACATCGACGAGCACTACCGCTCGGAAATGGCCGAACGTGCGCTGATCCTGGACAACGACCCGCGCCGCTATCTGGCGATGCCGCACATGCAAGCGGCAGCCTGGGACGCGCTGCAAATGCTCATGGAAAACCTCGCCGCCGACTACCCACAGTGGTTCAGCCTGGAGCGCGACGGCGACCGCTGGCACTGGCGCAATCACCTGCTGCCGATCGACCAGCGCTTTGTCTTCGGCGATGCCACCACCCTGCCCTACGCACCGCTGGAATATATCGGCCGCCAGGTGCAGGGGGATTTCGCCCTGCTCGACCAGCGCGACGACGACCTGTACATGGACGCCGGCATCGTCACCAGCCCGGCCGACTGGTCCCTGGCGTTCGACGCCGGCATGAGTTTCAAGCAGTGGCACGCACCGGTGCCCATGGCCAACCAGATGGGCGTGTTCGACCGTGCGCTGAAGTACCTGCTCAACCTGCAGGCCGGCCAGCCGGTGCGGCGCCTGAACTGGACCCTGACCATCAACCCGCGCCTGGATTCGTCGCCGGAAACCTTCCACCAATGGGGCGCCGATCGCGGGCGGATCACCGCACAGAACGTCGGCCAACAAGTGCACCTGCGGGTCGAGCTGCAAGTGATGGCGCGCCTGCCGCGCAGCAATGCGGTGATGTTCAGCATTCGCACCTACCTGATCAGCCTCGACGAACTGGTCACCCACCCCGGCTGGGGCTGCCGCCTGCACCGCGTGCTGCGCGACCTGCCCGATGCCATCGCCGACTACAAGGGCATGACCCGCTATCGACAGACCCTGGTGGCGTGGCTGAGCCAGTTCGATCCACTTGCCTGACCTTCTTCTCTCGACAAGGAACCTCACATGACCCACTCCTGGCGTATTTCTGCATTGGCCGAGCGGCACCGCGCGCTCGGCTCGAACCTCGAAGACTGGAACGGCATGGGCACCGCCTGGACCTACAGCAGCGCGCTGGCCGACCACCACGAAGCGATCCGCACCCGCGCCGGCCTGATGGACGTCTCGGGCCTGAAAAAAGTCCACTACGTCGGCCCGCACGCCGAAAGCCTGTTGCAGTGGGCTACCACCCGCGACATCGCCAAGCTCTATCCGGGCAAATCGGTGTATGCGTCGATGCTCGACGAGGACGGCAAATTCGTCGACGACTGCATCGTCTACCGCACCGGGCCCAACGCGTTCATGGTGGTGCATGGCGCCGGCACCGGGCATGAAATGCTCGTGCGCTCGGCCCAGGGCCGCCAAGTGGCGGTGCTGTTCGATGACGACCTGCACGACCTGTCGCTGCAGGGCCCGCTGGCGGTGGATTTTCTCGCCGAGCACGTGCCCGGCATCCGCCAGCTGCCGTACTTCCATCACCTGCAAACGCGCCTGTTCGAGCGCCCGGTGATGATCTCCCGCACCGGCTACACCGGCGAGCGCGGCTACGAGATTTTCTGCAAGGCCGCCGACGCCCCGTTCCTGTGGGACAGCATTCTCGAACAGGGCGCGAGCCTGGGGATTATCCCCTGCGCCTTCACCGCCCTGGACTGGCTGCGGGTGGAAAGCTCGCTGATGTTTTTCCCCTACGACAACTCGCAGATGTATCCCTTCGCCGACCAGAAGGCCGGCGACACCCTGTGGGAAATGGGCCTGGACTTCACCGTATCGCCCGGCAAACAAGCGTTCCGTGGCGCCGAGGAACACCTGCGCCTGCGCGGCCAGGAGCGCTTCAAGATCACCGGCGTGCTGCTCGACGGCGTGCGCGCGGCCGAGGCCGGCGACACCTTGTGGCAGGGTAATCAGCAAGTCGGCGTGATCACCTGCGGCATGTATTCGCGCCTGAGCAAACGCTCGATGGCCCTGGCGCGCATGAATGTCGCCTGTTCCGTCCCCGGCATTGCGTTGCAGGTGCGCGGCAGCCTCGAAGGCGCCGCCACCACCCACGCACTGCCCTTCGACGACCCGGAAAAAACCAAACGCACGGCCAAGGGCTGAGCCTGCCTTCCCTCTTATTCAGGAGCCTTCAATGGACGCCTCAAGCGAACATTACATTCTCAAGATCACCTGCCCGGCCGCGTCCGGGATCGTCGCCGCGATCAGTGCCTGCCTGGCCCGGCAGCAGTGCTACATCAGCGAACTGGCGCAATTCGACGACGAGTTCACCGGCCAGTTTTTCATGCGCGCGGTGTTCCGCTTCAACAAGGGCGTCAACGGCGATATCGCCGACGTGCGCAAAGGCCTGGGCGAACTCGCCGGCGGCTTCGACATGCACTGGCAGTTGTTCAGCTCACGCCAGCCGACCCGCGTGCTGCTGATGGTCAGCAAGTTCGACCATTGCCTCACCGACCTGCTCTACCGCCACCGCAAAGGCGAGATGGACATGACCATCACCGCCGTGGTCTCCAACCACCTGGACCTGCGGGCGATGGCAGAGCGTGAAGGCATCCGCTTCATCTACCTGCCGATCACCAAGGACACCAAGGCCAGCCAGGAAGCCGAACTGATGCGCATCGTCGAAGACACCCAGACCGACCTGGTGGTGCTCGCACGTTACATGCAGATCCTGTCCGACGGCCTGTGCCAGCAACTCTCGGGGCGGGCGATCAACATTCACCACTCGTTCCTGCCCGGTTTCAAAGGCGCCAAGCCCTACCACCAGGCCTATGACCGTGGCGTGAAACTGATCGGCGCCACGGCCCACTACGTCACCAGCGACCTCGACGAGGGCCCGATCATCGAGCAGGAAATCCAGCGCGTCGACCATACCCACCTGCCCGATTCCCTGGTCGCCATCGGCCGCGATACCGAAACCGTCGCACTGTCCAAAGCCCTGAAATACCACCTGGAACACCGGGTGTTCATCAACCACGACAAGACAGTGATCTTTCGCTGAAACCCTCAGGAAGCACGCTCATGACTCTACGTGTAGCAATCATCGGCGCCGGCCCATGCGGCCTGGCCCAACTTCGCGCCTTCCAGTCGGCCCGCGACAAGGGCGCCGACATTCCCGAACTGGTGTGCTTCGAGAAGCAGCAGGACTGGGGCGGTATGTGGAACTACACCTGGCGCACCGGCCTGGATGAAAACGGCGAGCCGGTGCACGGCAGCATGTACCGCTACCTGTGGTCCAACGGCCCCAAGGAATGCCTGGAGTTCGCCGACTACACCTTCGAAGAACATTTCGGCCGGCCCATCGCCTCCTACCCGCCCCGCGAGGTGCTGTGGGACTACATCAAGGGCCGCGTGGAAAAGGCCGGTGTGCGCGATTACATCCGCTTCAACAATGTGGTGCGCCAGGTCACCTTCGACGAACAGACCCAGCGCTTCACCCTGTACGCCCACGACTACACCCACGACACCATGACCTGTGAAGAATTCGACTACGTGATCAACGCCTGCGGCCACTTCTCCACGCCCAAGGTCCCGTACTTCGAGGGCTTCGAGCAGTTCGCCGGCCGCATCCTGCATGCCCACGACTTTCGCGAGGCGCTGGAATTCAAGGACAAGGACCTGCTGATCGTCGGCAGCAGTTATTCGGCCGAGGACATCGGCTCGCAATGCTACAAATACGGCGCGCGCAGCATCACCAGTTGCTACCGCACCGCGCCCATGGCCTACGCCTGGCCGGACAACTGGGAAGAAAAACCGCTGCTGCAGCGCCTGGAAAACAACCGCGCGTTCTTTGCCGACGGCAGTAGCAAGCACGTCGACGCGGTGATCCTGTGCACCGGCTACAAGCACCACTTCCCGTTCCTGCCGGATGAACTGTGCCTCAGGACCGACAACCGTCTGTGGCCGATGAACCTCTACAAAGGCGTGTTCTGGGAACCCAATCCGCGGATGATTTACCTCGGCATGCAGGACCAGTGGTACTCGTTCAACATGTTCGACGCCCAGGCCTGGTATGTCCGCGATGTGATCCTCGGGCGCATCCAACTGCCCAGCCAGGCCGAGATGATCGCCGACAGCCAGCAATGGCAGGCACGGGAACTGACCCTGGAAACCAACCAGGAAATGTTCGAGTTCCAGGGCGCCTACATCCAGCACTTGGTGGATGCTACCGACTACCCGAACTTTGACATCGCCGCCGTCAACGAGACCTTTCTGCACTGGAAACACGACAAGGCGGAAAACATCATGGGCTATCGCGACAAGTCCTACCGCTCGCTGATGACCGGCACCCAGTCGCCACCGCACCACACCCCGTGGCTGCAGGCTCTGGACGACTCGATGGCGGCGTACCTGGGCGAGCCGGTGACGCCCATCAAGTCAGTCGGCTGAGCGGGTGGCCATGATGAATGCGCCGCGTGTTTCCCACCCGCGAGAACCCGGGCTGTTCGCCCGGGCGCCGAACCTGGAACGCTACCGCGTGGCCGCCGGCGGTGTGACCCTGGTCGACCTGCAGCCCGGCGACGGCCTGCAGGTGATCGACCTCGAAGGCCGGCAGACCTGCAAACTGCTGGCCCTCGACGCCAGCGGCCGCAGCGCCCTGACGAGCTGGGGCCTGAGTGGCTCGAGTGCCTGCCGCGTGCCCTCGCGCATCGGCCAGGTGCTCGCGCGGCGCGGCATCGACACCCAGGCATTGCCGCTGGCCGCCGTGCTGTGGGACGACGACAGCCCGCCCGGCCACACCCGGCAGTTCGTCGCCCATGACCGCCTGCTGGCGATCGTCGCCGCCCCCGCCGGGCCCACCGCCGTCGACCGGCAATACCGGCCCAGCGAACTGCGCCTGTTGGTGACCCGCGCCAACCCGTCGCCATTGCTGGTGCCGGCCCTGCCCGAGCCGTTGGGCGAGGTGCTGGACGAGTTCACCGTGCGCGCGGGCACGGCCCACAGTTACACCGTCGCCAAGGGCCAGTACGTGCAGGTACTGGACGTCGCCGGGCGCCAGTGCTCGGACTTCGTCGCCCTCGACCGCCGCGCCCTGGATCGCGGCGTGGAGCTGGACCTGGACCAGACCGTGACGCGCACGCTGAACGGCAGCGCCTACCCGGCGCCGGGGCTGTTCTCGAAGTTTTTCGACCGCCAGATGCACCCGATGCTGGAGGTGGTGCAGGACACCGTCGGGCGCCACGACGCCTTCGCCCTGGCGTGCGCGGCGCGTTACTACGAATCCCATGGCTATTTCGGGCACGACAACTGCAGCGACAACCTCAACCGCGTACTCGCCCCCTACGGCGTACAGGCGCGCAACGGTTGGCCGGCGATCAATTTCTTCTTCAACACCGGCATTGATGCACACCAGCAGATGACCCTGGATGAGCCGTGGTCGCGGCCCGGCGACTACGTGCTGCTGCGGGCCATGACCGAGCTTGTGTGCGGCAGTACCTCGTGCCCGGATGACATCGACCCGGCCAATGGCTGGAACCCGACCGACATCCATGTCCGTATCTACAGCGAGAAGGAGCGTTTTTCCATCGCCATGAGCACTCGAACCACGGCCGATGCCGACCCGATACTGACCCGTGAGACCGCGTTCCACTCACGCACCAGCGCCCTCACCGGCAGCTTCACCGAGTACCGCAACTGGTGGCTGCCATTGCGCTACGACGGTTATGGCGCCACCGAGGAATACCTCGGTTGCCGCGAACGCGTGGCGGTGATGGACCTGACCGCCCTGCGCAAATTCGAGATCATCGGCCCCGACGCCGAAGCCCTGTTGCAATACTGCCTGACCCGCGACGTGCGGCGCCTGGCGGTGGGGCAAGTGGTCTATTCGGCGATGTGCCACGAACACGGCGGCATGCTCGACGACGGCACCCTGTTGCGCCTGGGCCCGGACAACTTCCGCTGGATCTGCGGCGAAGACTACGCCGGCGTATGGCTGCGCGAGCAGGCGCAAAAACTGGGGATGAAGGTGTGGGTCAAGTCCGCCAGCGAGCAGATTCACAACCTCGCGGTGCAAGGGCCACGCAGTCGCGAGCTGCTCCAGCAGATGGTCTGGACGCCGCCCACCCAACCGGGCGTGGACAGCCTCGGCTGGTTCCGCTTCCTGGTCGGGCGGCTGGACAGCTTCGAGGGCTGCCCGCTGATGATTTCGCGCACCGGCTACACCGGCGAACTGGGCTTCGAGGTGTGGTGCCAGCCCGAAGACGCCGAACAGGTGTGGGACCGCATCTGGCAACTCGGCCAACCCCTGGGCCTGGTGCCCCTGGGCCTGGAAGCCCTGGACCTGCTGCGCATCGAAGCCGGGCTGATTTTTGCCGGCTACGAGTTCAGCGACCAGACCGATCCGTTCGAGGCTGGCATCGGCTTCAGCGTGCCACTCAAGAGCAAGACCGATGACTTTATCGGGCGCGATGCCCTGTTGCGGCGCAGCGCCCATCCCAGCCACAAGCTGGTCGGCCTGCAACTGAGCGGCAACGAGGCTGTGCACCATGGCGACCCGGTGTACCACGGCCGGGCCCAGGTCGGGGTCATCACCAGTGCCTGCCGCTCACCGTTGCTGGCCAGCAATATCGCGCTGTGCCGGGTGGACGTGAGCTGCGCCGAGCCCGGCACCCTGCTTGAGATTGGCAAAGTCGATGGCCTGCAGAAGCGCATCAGCGCCACGGTCAGCGCAGCGATTTTCTATGACCCGGACAAGAGCCGCGTGCGTAGCTGATCGACGTCTTGCTCACTTTTGACTGCCCACACCCGCACCTTTGGGAGCTCGCCGGCAAGCGGCTCCTACGGGTCCCGCTCTAATTCAGACATGGGAATACGAAGATGGAAGCAACGACGTTCGAGGCTGTACCGCAGGCTGCCAGATCAGTGGGCAGCCTGCACCGCAAGATCGATTGGCGCGGTGCATTCTGGGTCGCCAGTGGAGTGCCCGCGCTGGTGCTGTTCTCCATCGGCGCGATTGCCGCCACGGTGGGCAAACCGGCCTGGATCGTGTGGATCGTGTCGATCCTGTTCGGGTTTATCCAGGCCTTCACCTACGCCGAGATCGCCGGACTGTTCCCGCACAAGTCCGGCGGCGCCTCGGTGTACGGCGCGGTGGCCTGGGTGCGCTACAGCAAGTTGATCGCGCCGGTGTCGGTGTGGTGCAACTGGCTGGCCTGGTCGCCGGTGCTGTCCATCGGCTCGGGGCTGGCGGCGGGGTATATCCTCACCGCGCTGTTTCCCGCCGACGCGCTGATCAACACCTGGCAACTGACCCTGCTCGACCTGGGTTGGGTCAAGACCGGCCTGTCGTTGCGCATCAACGCCACCTTCGCCATCGGCCTGTTGATTCTGCTCACGGTGTTTGCCGTGCAGCATGGCGGCATCCTGCGCTCGGCGCGACTGACCCTGGTGCTGGGCGTCACCTCGCTGATTCCGCTGTTGCTGGTGGGCGTGGTGCCGTTGTTCACCGGGGATGCGGCCCAGGCCAACTTCCTGCCGCTGTTCCCGCTGGCCCATGACGCGGCCGGGCAAGTCATCGACGGCCCGTGGGATATCTCCGGCTGGTCGCTGATGGCCGGCGGGCTGTTCATGGCCGCGTGGTCCACCTACGGGTTCGAAACGGCGGTGTGTTACACCCGTGAGTTCAAGGACCCCAAGCGTGACACCTTCAAGGCGATCTTCTACGCCGGCCTGTTGTGCATCCTGGTATTCACCCTGGTGCCCCTGGCGTTTCAAGGCAGCCTCGGACTCGGCCAACTGGTGACCCCGGCGGTGCTCGACGCCAGCGGCGCGGTGGTGACTCCGGCGGTGTACAGCGGCCTGCTGTCGCCGGCGATCTACAGCGGCATGGGCGTTGGCCAGGTGATGGCCGACAGCATCGGCGGCGGCAAGGTGGTCGCCAATATCGTGCTGATCATGCTGGTGCTCGCTACATTGCTGGCGATCATGACCTCGATGTCCGGCTCGTCGCGCACCTTGTACCAGGCGTCGGTGGACGGCTGGCTGCCCAAGTACCTGGGACGCACCAACGAACACGGCGCGCCCACGGCGGCGATGTGGACTGACCTGTCGTTCAACCTGCTGTTGTTGCTGATGTCGGACTATGTGTTCGTGCTGGCGGCGTCCAACGTCAGCTACATCATCTTCAACTTCCTCAACCTCAACGCCGGCTGGATCCATCGCCTCGACCGCCCCGACTGGGTACGCCCGTACAAAGCCCCCACCGTGCTGCTCGCGGCCGGCGGGGTGCTGAGTTTCGTCAACCTGGCCTGCATGGGCCTGGGTGCGGATATCTGGGGCGCGGGCACGCTGGTCACCGGCTTGCTGCTGGCGCTGCTGATCCTGCCGGTGTTCTGCTACCGCCACTATGTGCAGGACAAAGGCCGCTTCCCCGCCGCCATGCTCAGTGACCTGCATATCCAGGACGATGACGGCCAACGCCGCGCCGGCTGGCTGCCCTACGCCACGCTGATCGCCGGCGTGCTGGTGGTGTATGCCTGCCATCAACTGGTAGCCTGATTGCCCTGGGCTGCCTACCGCTGAGGGATTTATCCCTCAGCTCCCTTATTTTTCCAGACAACGGTGACGCTTTTGACCAGCACACGCCCCCCCCTTGCCCGCGATATCGACGGCAAGGCCATTTCTGCCCTGGTGCTTGACGAGGTTCGCGAAGAAGTCCTGCTGCTTGCCGCCCAACATATCTTCCCGGCCCTGGCCGTGGTGCTGGTGGGCAACGACCCGGCCAGCGAAGTGTATGTGCGCAACAAACTGCTACGGGCCAAGGAAGTCGGGATCCGCTCCCTTGAATACCGTCTGCCGGCTGATGCCAGCCAGGCGCAAGTGCTCGACCTGCTGGCCGAGTTGAACGCCGACGCGTCGGTCAACGGCGTGCTGGTGCAGTTGCCGCTGCCGGCGCACATCGACGAGGCGGCGGTGATCCATGCGATTGACCCGATCAAGGATGTGGACGGTTTCCACCGCGAGAACGTCGGCGGCCTGGTGCAAGGCATCGAGGTGCTCACACCCTGCACGCCCAGCGGCTGCATGCGCCTGCTGCATGAAACCTGCGGCGACTTGAGTGGCTTGCACGCGGTGGTGATCGGTCGCTCGAACATCGTCGGCAAACCGATGGCGACCCTGCTGTTGCAGGCCAACTGCTCGGTCAGCGTGGTGCACTCGCGCAGTGTCGATGCACCGGCGTTGTGCCGTTTGGCCGACATCGTCGTCGCCGCCGTGGGCCGCCCGCAGTTGATCGATGCCAGTTGGCTCAAGCCTGGCGCGGTGGTGATCGACGTAGGGATCAACCGCATCAATACCGAGACCGGTACGCGGTTGGTGGGCGACGTGGACTACGCCAGCGCCCGCACCGTGGCCAGCGCGATTACGCCGGTGCCAGGAGGTGTGGGGCCGATGACCATTGCCTACCTGCTGAAAAACACCCTGGTGGCCAGCCAGTTGCAGCGCAGCAAGACAAATGTGGGAGGGGGCTTGCCCCCGATTGCAGTGGGTCAGCTACAAACAAACTGACTGATCCGGCGCCATCGGGGGCAAGTCGAAGCGTCGCACCGCCCCTCCCACATTTTGAGCTGCGTTTACTCAGGGGGAGGATCAGTGGTTGTAGGCCCGCTCGTTATGCTCGGCCAGGTCCAACCCCATCCACCGTGACTAGCCAGTTGCAGCGCAGCAAGGCAAATGTGGGAGGGGGCTTGCTCCCGATTGCAGTGGGTCAGCTACAAACAAGCTGACTGACCCACCGCTATCGGGAGCAAGTCGAATCGTCGCACCGCCCCTCCCACATTTTGAGCTGCGTTTAGAGGATCAGTGGTTGTAGGCCCGCTCGTTGTGTTCGGCGAGGTCCAGGCCCATTTCTTCCACCGACTCATGGGCTCGCAGGCCGACCAGGGCATTGACCACTTTGAGAATGATCCAGCTGACCACGAAGCAGTACACCGTGGTCAGCAACACCCCTTTGATCTGTGCCACCACCTGTGCGCCCATGGTCACGCCTTCCACCAGGCCGCCCATGGACGGCACGCAGAACACGCCAGTGAGCACCGCGCCGATCATGCCGCCGATGCCGTGCAGGCCGAATACGTCGAGGCTATCGTCGTAGCCGAAGCGGCGCTTCAACACGGTCACGCTCAAGTAGCAGAACACCCCGCACAGCAAGCCGATGGCCAACGCACCGCCAACGCCCACATAGGCGCACGCCGGGGTGATGCCCACCAGACCGGCCAATGCACCGCTGGCCAGGCCCAGGGCGCTGGGTTTGCCGACCTTGAACCACTCGGTGAACATCCAGCCGAGAATCCCCGCACAAGCGCCCAGTTGGGTGTTGAGCATGACAATCCCCGAGGTGCCGTTGAGGCCGCCGCCGGAGCCGATATTGAAGCCGAACCAGCCGACCCAGAGCATCGCTGCGCCGGCCATGGTCAGGCTCAGGTTATGCGCAGGCATCGGCGTGTTCTGGTAGCCCTTGCGCTTGCCGAGGATCAGGCACGCGGCAAGCGCGGCCACACCGGCGTTGATGTGCACGGCGGTGCCGCCGGCAAAATCGAGCACGCCCCAGTTATGCATCAAGGCCCCCGAACCGCCCCAGACCATATGCGCCACCGGGGCATACACCAGGGTGAACCAGATGGCCATGAACAGCAGCGCCGCCGAGAACTTCATGCGTTCGGCGAAGGCGCCGGCGATCAGCGCCGGGGTGATGATCGCGAAGGTCATCTGGAAGGTCACGAACACGCCTTCCGGAATATCCCCCACCAGACTCTCGGGGGTCATGCCCGCCAGGAACGCGCGGCTCAAGCCACCGACAAAACTGTTGAAGGTCACCTGCCCTTCGACCATGCCCGTGGTGTCCACCACCATGCTGTAGCCGTAGATCACCCACAGCACGCCCACCAGCCCGGCGACGCCAAAACACTGGGTGAACAGCGAGAGCATGTTTTTCGCCCGGACCAACCCGCCATAGAACAGCGCAAGCCCCGGCAGGCACATGAATAACACCAGCACGGCGGCGGTGACCATCCAGGCGGTGCTGCCGGTGTTCAAGGTGGGTGCATCGGCAGCCTGGGCCAAGGGTGCGAAGGCACTGGCGGCCAATAAGCCCAAGAGGGATTTGCCGAGAAGACGATTGATCATGTTCAAAGCTCCTGCAAAAGATAGGGGAGATGCATGTAGGAGCGAGGGGGACGCCTAGTTCTTGCTCGCGAAAAACGTCCAGGCAACGCGGGCATCCAGGATGCCCGCGTTATCGTTAACGACCTTCGCGAGCAAGCTCGCTCCTACAGGGGTGGAACGCCGTAGCAGCCGGCAAGCCGGCTCGTAACTCAGTAACCGGAACCCGGTATCCAGCTGGTCCCCGCCAACGGCACCCGGGCCATGGCGGCCGACTCCACCGTCAGTGCCACCAGGTCCTCAGGATCGAGGTTGTGCAGGTGCGACTTGCCGCACGCACGCGCCATGGTCTGGGCTTCCAGCACCATCACCCGCAGGTAGTTGGCCAAGCGACGGCCGCCTTCCACCGGGTCCAGACGTTTCGACAGCTCCGGGTCCTGGGTGGTGATGCCGGCCGGGTCGCGGCCGTTCTGCCAGTCGTCGTAGAAGCCGGCGGCCGAGCCGATCTTTTTCAGTTCCGCGTCCAGCCGTGGGTGGTTATCGCCCAGGGCAATCAGCGCCGCCGTGCCGATGGCCACCGCATCCGCGCCCATCGCCATGGCTTTGGCCACATCGGCGCCGTTGCGAATCCCGCCCGACACAATCAACTGGACCTTGCGGTGCATGCCCATCTCTTGCAAAGCCTGTACCGCTTGCGGGATCGCCGACAAAATCGGGATGCCGACGTGTTCGATGAACACTTCCTGGGTCGCCGCGGTGCCGCCTTGCATGCCGTCGAGCACAATCACATCGGCGCCGGCCTTGACCGCCAGCTTCACGTCGTAATACGGGCGGCTGGCGCCGATTTTCACGTAGATCGGTTTTTCCCAATCGGTGATTTCACGCAACTCGGCAATCTTGATCGCCAGGTCGTCCGGGCCGGTCCAGTCCGGGTGGCGGCAGGCGCTGCGCTGGTCCACGCCGATCGGCAAGGTGCGCATGCCGGCCACGCGTTCGGTGACCTTCATGCCCAACAACATGCCGCCACCGCCGGGCTTGGCGCCCTGGCCGAGGACGATCTCGATGGCGTCGGCCTTGCGCAGATCATCAGGGTTCATGCCGTAGCGCGACGGCAGGTACTGATACACCAGGTGCTGGGACTGGCCGCGCTCTTCCGGGGTCATGCCGCCGTCACCGGTGGTGGTGCTGGTGCCGGCGATGGTCGCACCACGGCCCAGGGCTTCCTTGGCGTTGGCCGACAACGCACCGAAACTCATGCCGGCGATGGTCACCGGGATCTTCAGGTGGATCGGCTTCTTGGCGAAACGGTTGCCGAGGATCACGTCGGTGCCGCACTTTTCGCGGTAGCCTTCCAGCGGGTAACGCGACACGCTGGCGCCGAGCAGCAGCAAGTCATCGAAGTGCGGCAGCTTGCGCTTGGTGCCACCGCCGCGAATGTCATAGATGCCGGTTTCGGCGGCACGTTGGATTTCCTGGATGGTCAGGCGGTCGAAGGTGGCGGACTCGCGCAACACTGGAGGGGTTTTTTCACTCATGGTGTAGCTCCTGGTTCAGTACGCGGACGCGTTATCGACTTTGAAGTTGTACAGCTGGCGGGCCGAGCCGTAGCGTTTGAAATCCGCCGCCTGGTGAGCGAAACCGGCGCGGTCGAGCAGTTCTTGCAGCTCTTGCAGGTGTTCGCTGCGCATCTCTTTTTCGATGCAATCGGAGCCCAGCGACTCCACCTTGCCCTTCACGTAGATGTGGGTTTCGTACAGCGAATCCCCCAGCGCATCGCCGGCATCGCCGCAGACGACCAGACGCCCGGCCTGGCCCATGAAGCAGCTCATGTGGCCGATGCTGCCGCCGACCACGATGTCGATGCCTTTCATGGAAATCCCGCAACGCGCGCCGGCGTCGCCTTCGATCACCAGCAGACCGCCATGGGCCGTGGCCCCGGCCGCCTGGGATGCGCTGCCTTTGACGCGCACCGAACCGGACATCATGTTCTCGGCGCAGCCCACGCCGACGTTGCCGTGCACGGTGATCGACGCCTGTTGGTTCATGCCCGCGCAGTAGTAGCCGGCGTGGCCCTCGATATCGATGGACACCGCCTGATTCACCCCCACGGCAAGGTTGTGCTTGCCGTTGGAGTGGGTGACGCGCCACTCGTCGTCGATGGCCTGGGCGTGCAGCGCCTGGTTGAGGTCACGCACGGTGGCGGTGGAAAGGTCGATGGTTTTCATGTGTGCGCTCCTTAAGCTGACTGGCGTTCCCAGATGTACAAAGTGGCCGGTGCCGGTTCCCAGATCCGCGCGTTCTCGATGCCCGGCAGGCTCGACAGCGCCTGGTACTCGGAGGCCATGGCGACGTAGTCGTCGGTCTCGGCGAGGATCGCCGGCTTGCACGCGATCGGGTCGCGGATCACCGCAAAACCGTTGCGCGTGCCGATGGCGAAGGTGAAGAAGCCGTCGAGGTCTTCCAGGGCATGGTCCAGCGCGTCCTTGAGCGAATCGCCCTGTTGCAGGCGCCAGGTCAGGTAGCCGGCGGCGACTTCAGTGTCGTTGTCGGTTTCAAAATGGATGCCTTCGCGCTTGAGTTCCTGGCGCAGACGGAAGTGGTTCGACAGCGAACCGTTGTGCACCAGGCACAGGTCGGCGCCGGTGGAAAACGGGTGGCTGCCTTCCATGGTCACGGCGCTTTCGGTGGCCATGCGGGTGTGGCCGATGATGTGGCTGCCCTGCATGCCCGCCAGGCCGAAGCGCTGGGAAATTTCCTGGGGCAAGCCCATGCCCTTGAGGATCTCGATGCTCTGCCCGGCGCTCATGATGCGCACGCTTGGCGCCAGTTCAGCCAGGGCCGCACGCACCGGCGCCTCGTCGGCATGGATCTTCAGCACCGCAGCGCTGGCGTTCTGGAACCAGTCCAGCGAGCAACCCAGGCGCCCTTCCAGCTCGCCCATCAGGGCTTTCCAGTCGAAGGCCTCGGTGGTGGCTTGCAGGGTCAGCTTGACCCAGCCGTCGGCGACTTCGTCACCGTAGATGGCAAAACCGGCACTGTCCGGGCCACGGTCGGTCATGGCCTGCAACATCGGCTCGAACAGTTGGCCGAGCTGGGGTTCCAGTCGCGGGTTTTTCAGGTACAGACCTACGATTCCACACATATCAAGTCTCCGTCACACGGTGTCAGAAAAATTCGGTATAGCGCTGGATTTCCCAGTCGCTCACATGGCGGCTGTATTCCACCCATTCCATGCGTTTGAGCTTGATGAACTCGCCCACGATCTGCGGGCCCATGACCTCGGCGAACAGCGGGTCGGCTTCCAGCGCGTCGCAGGCTTCCTTGAGGGATTGAGGCAAGGTCTTGATGCCGCGCTCGGCGATCTGCTCCAGGCTCAGGCTGTAGAGGTTTTCGTTGCAGACGTGGTCGATTTCCAACTGGCGATCAATCCCGTCCAGGCCGGCGGCGATGATCGCGGCGCTGACCAGATAGGGGTTGCAGCCGGCGTCCGGCAGACGGAATTCCAGGCGACCGTAAGGCACGCGCACCATGGCCGAACGGTTGTTGGCGCCAAACGCGATAAAGGCCGGGGCCCAGGTGGCGCCGGACAACGAGTTGCCCACCACCAGACGCTTGTAGGAGTTGACCGTGGGCGCGGCGAACGCACACAACGCCGGGCCATGGGCGAGCAGGCCGGCGGCGAAGTGATAGGCCATTTTCGACAGGCCCATGCCGCTCGGGTCGCTGGCGTCGTGGAACAGGTTCTTGTTCTCGGCGCTGCTGATCGACAGGTGAAAGTGCATGCCGTTGCCGGCGCGTTTCGGGTCGGGCTTGGGCATGAAGGAACAGATCATGCCCAGGTCGTTGGCGATCTCGCCGGCGGCCATGCGGAAGAAGGTGAAACGGTCGGCCGAGGTCAGGGCGTCGCTGTAGGTGTAGTTGATCTCGAACTGGCCGTTGGCGTCTTCGTGGTCGATTTGATAGACCTCGAAATCCACCGCCTGCAAGGCTTCGGTCAGGTTCTCCAGGAACACCCGCGAGCGCGACAGGCCCTTGTAGTCGTAGCAAGGCTTGTCGAGGTTGTCGCTGGGGTCGACCAGTTGCAGCTTGCCCTGTTCGTCGCGGCGCATCAGGTTGAATTCCGGTTCCAGGCCGGTGTTCAGCGTCCAGCCCTTGTCTTGCAGGCGCTGCACTTGCTGCTGCAAGACGTAGCGGCTGTCATAGGGATGGGGCTTGCCATCGACATGGCCGACGCACACCACCCGCCCGTAGCCCGGCTGCCAGGGCACCGGCATCAGCGTGGACAGGTCGCCCCGCGCCATGAAGTCCGGACCGTGGGGCTCCATGCCCATGCCGCTGATGGCAAAGCCGGCAAACCCGGCGCCCTCTTCGGCCACCGTCTTGAGCCCGCAAATCGGCACCGACTTGGTCTTGGCCGCACCGTGTATATCCACAAACTGCGCAAGCACGTACTTGATGCCGTACTTGTCGATGATGCGCTGGGTTTCTGCTGGCAACATTGCGTGTCACTCCTCGCGAAAGGCAAAACCGTGTGGGTGGGCCTAGACTTTCTTTTTATTCCTAAAAAGAAAGTTAGTTTCTCTACAGGAATGCAATACCCTTGCCAGATTCGCGAGCTAGTGATTGAAGTGCCGGTGAAAGCGCTTTTGTGCTGTATATATGGGAAAATTCTTTTCCCCGTGGGAATACGTACCAGGACGCGACCGCCAAGGGTCGCCGTTTGCACTTTCCTAGTGCGAAACTAATATTACTGAACGGAAAGTGTGCAGGATCAGATGACTATGTCCACCGAAACCGCCCCCCGCCTCAAACTCGAGCAATACCTGGGTTTGCAGATCAAACGCCAGCGCCAGGCCCAGGACCTGAAGCTGTCCGACGTGGCGAAGATCGCCGATATCAGCCAGGGCATGTTGAGCAAGATCGAAAACGCCCAGGTCTCCACCAGCCTCGACACCCTCAGCCGCCTGTGCGACGTGCTCGGGCTGCCGTTATCGAAATTGTTCGCCGAATACGATCAACAGGACGGCAGTGCCTTGCTGGTCAAAGCCGACCAAGGCATGGAAGTGGTGCGCCGAGGGACTGAAAAGGGGCACACCTACCATCTGCTCAACCACACGCGCGGGCCGAAGAAGAGCTTCGAGGCGTACATGGTCAGCATGGACGACGCCAGCGAAGAGTTCCCGACCTTCGCCCACCCGGGCACCGAGTTTTTGCACTTGCTGGAAGGCGAGCTGATTTATCGGCATGGGAATCAGCTGTATCGGATGGAAGCCGGCGACAGCCTGACGTTCGAGGGCGAGATTCCCCATGGTCCTGAGCAACTGGTGCGGGTGCCGATTCGCCTGCTGTCGATCATGAACTACGGGAACGACAAGGAATCATGAAGATCGACCTGTGGGAGGGGGCTTGCTCCCGATAGCGGTGTACCAGTCGCCATTGGTTTTGACTGGTAGATCGCTATCGGGAGCAAGCCCCCTCCCACATTTTTGATTGTGTTGGGCCTGTGAAAATTTCCCCTCAGTTAAAAAACTTTCCCAAAACCCCTAGACGCCCCGCCCCCATTCCCCTATAAAGCCACTTCAGGAATATTTTATTCCTCACAAGAAAATGCGCTCACGGAACGAGCCTGCTGTCCTCTGACGTTTTTTCGCTATGCGATGAGCTGCCGCCATCATCCCGAGGACGTGTCATGCAACACGAAAAAAACCATTTCATCATCAAGGTCACTTGTCCCGCGGTGTCCGGCATTGTCGCTGCCGTCACCACGTACCTGGCGGACAACGCGTGCTACATCGGGGAGATGGCGCAGTTCGATGATGATTTCAGCGGTCGCTTCTTCATGCGTGCCGTGTTCCGTTTCAACGATGGGCACGCCGGCGACCTGGAACAGATCCGCGCCGGTTTCGCCGACGTCGCCCAGGCCTTCGACATGCAGTGGGAGCTCTACGACACCCGCGAGCCGATGCGCGTGATGCTGATGGTGAGCAAGTTCGACCATTGCCTCACCGACCTGCTCTACCGCTACCACAAGGGCGAGATGGACATGACCATCACCGCCATCGTCTCCAACCACCTCGACCTGCGGCCCATGGCCGAGCGCGAGGGCATCCGCTTCATCTACCTGCCCGTGACCAAGGACACCAAGGCCGCGCAGGAAGCCGAACTGATGAAGATCGTCGATGACACCCGCACCGAACTGGTGGTGCTGGCGCGCTATATGCAGATCCTCTCCGACGACCTGTGCCGGCAATTGTCGGGACGCGCGATCAATATTCACCATTCGTTCCTGCCCGGTTTCAAAGGCGCCAAGCCCTATCACCAGGCCTATCAGCGTGGCGTGAAGTTGATCGGCGCCACGGCGCACTACGTGACCAGCGACTTGGATGAGGGCCCGATCATCGAACAGGAAGTCCAGCGTGTGGACCACGTGTACAAGCCCGACGACCTGGTCGCCATCGGCCGTGACACCGAAACCGTGGCCCTGTCCAAAGCGGTCAAGTACCACCTGGAGCACCGGGTCTTCCTCAACCAGGACAGAACGGTGGTGTTCCGGTGAGCGCGCCCATACTGATCGACGGCAAAGCCGCCGCCGCACGGGTGCTGCTGCAAGTGCGCGAGGACGTCGCGCGCCTGCACGAGCAAGCCATTAATCCGGCCCTGGCGGTGATCCTGGTGGGCAACGACGCCGCCAGCCAGGTGTATGTGCGCAACAAGATCCTGCGCGCCGAAGAAGTGGGGATCCGCTCCGTGGAGCATCGGCTGCCCAGCGACACCAGCACCGAACAACTGTTGATCCTGATCGCCCAGTTGAATGCTGACCCGGCGATTAACGGCATTCTCCTGCAATTGCCGCTGCCCAGGCAGATGGACGAACTGCGCGCCCTGGAGGCCATCGCGCCGCAGAAGGACGTGGACGGTTTCCACAGCCAGAACGTCGGCGGTCTCAGCCAGGGGCGCGCAGTGCTCACGCCGTGCACCCCCAGCGGTTGCCTGTACCTGCTGGAGCAAACCTGTGGCGACCTGCGCGGCAAACACGCGGTGGTGATCGGCCGCTCGAACATCGTCGGCAAACCCATGGCCGCCCTGCTGCTGCAGGCCGACTGTTCGGTCACCGTGCTGCATTCGCGCAGCCACAACGCCCAAGCGCTGTGCCGCCAGGCCGACATCGTGATCGCCGCCGTGGGCCGTCCACGCTTGATCGACGCCAGTTGGCTCAAGCCCGGCGCGGTGGTGATCGACGTCGGCATCAACCGTATCGACGACGACGGCCGCAGCCGCCTGGTGGGCGATGTCGACTTCGATGCCGCCCTGCCCATCGTCGCCGCCATCACCCCGGTCCCCGGCGGCGTTGGCCCGATGACCATTGCTTTCCTGATGAAAAACACCGTGACCGCCGCCCTTGCGCAACATCACGCCCTACGCAGCCAATCGGAGGCCGTATGCCATTCAATCTATTGAAATACGGGCTGAGTTCGGAGTACCCGGTGGAGGTGGACCTGCCACCGCCCAAAGAGCTCAAGTCGAGTTACGACGTGGTGATCATCGGCGCCGGCGGTCACGGCCTGGCGACCGCCTACTACCTGGCCAAATACCACGGCATCACCAACATTGCCGTGCTGGAGAAGTCCTACCTGGGCGGCGGCAACACCGCGCGTAACACGGCGGTGATCCGCTCCAACTACCTGACCAGCGACGGGGTGCGCTTCTACGCCGAGTCGGTGAAGATGTTCCAGGCGCTGTCCAACGAATTCGATTTCAACATCATGTATTCCGAACGCGGCCAACTGACCCTGGCCCACACCGACGCCACCGTGCGTTCGTTCCGCCAGCGCGCCGAGGTCAACAAGCACTTCGGCGGGCGCACCGAGATGATCGACCGCCAGCAGATCCGCGAACTGGTGCCCAGCCTCAACCTCGACCCCGGCCACCTGCCGGTGCTCGCCGGGCTCTGGCACATCGACGGCGCCACCGCGCGCCACGATGCCGTGGCCTGGGGCTACGCCAAACAGGCGGCCAAGCGCGGCGTGGAAATCCACCAGCTCACCGAAGTGCAGGACCTGATCATCGAAAACGGCGCCATCACCGCCGTGAAAACCAATCGCGGCACCATCCGGTGCGGCTGCGCGGTGCAGGCGATTGCCGGGCACAGTTCGCTGCTGATGGCCAAGGCCGGCATCCGCTCGCCGATCCAGACCTTCCCGTTGCAGGCCATGGTCACCCAGCCGTTCAAGCCGTTCCTCGACCCGCTGGTGAGCTCCTCGGCCCTGCACTGCTACGTGCAGCAAACCAGCCGTGGCGAAGTGGTGTTCGGCGGCGGTTCCGACCCCTACCCGCTGTTCAACACGCGCTCGACCCTGGACCTCAAGGAAAGCCTGCTGGCCCATGCCATCGAGATGTTCCCGTTCCTGGCCAACGCCAAGTTGATGCGCCAGTGGGCCGGGATCACCGACATGACCCCGGACTACAGCCCGATCATGGGCCTGTCGCCGGTGAAGAATTACTACCTCGACGCCGGTTGGGGCACCTGGGGTTTCAAGGCCACGCCGATCTGCGGCAAGACCATGGCCGAGCTGGTCGCCAGCGGCGGCAAGGTGCCGGCGCTGATCAAACCTTTCGGCCTCGAACGTTTCTCGACCTTCCAGCAAGTCAATGAGATGGGCGCCACGGCGGCCAGTCACTGATGGAGAGCGGACTATGAAAATCATGATTTGCCCGCTCAACGGGCCGCGCAATATCAGCGAGTTCACCTACGGCGGCGAGCTCAAGCCCATGCCCGATCCGGTCAACTGCAGCGACGCCGAATGGGCCGACTACGTGTTCAACACCGACAACCTCGCCGGTGTGGTGCGCGAATGGTGGATGCACACGCCGTCCAGCTACTGGTTCCTCGCCGAGCGCCACACCGTCACCGACGAGATCCTGCGCACCTTCGATCCCAAGGAACTGTTCACCCACCGCGTCGACTTCAACACCCCTCAGGAGATCGCCGGATGAACCGCCTCCCCGCCCCCATGGGCCTGCTGATCCACCGCGATCAGCCACTCGATTTCAGTTTCGATGGCCAGCCCTACCAGGGCTTGCAGGGCGACAGCATCGCCAGCGCCCTGCTCGCCAACGGGCGCTTTCTGATGTCGCGCTCGTTCAAATACCACCGCCCACGCGGGCCGCTGAGCATGGCCGGCCAGGACGCCAACAGCCTGGTGCAATTGCCCCAGGAACCCAACGTGCTGGCCGATGCCCACGCGCTGACCGACGGCCTGGCGGTGACCGCGCAGAACGTCAACGGTACGCTGGACCACGACCGCGATGCCTACATGGGCAAGTTCTCCAAATTCATGCCGGTGGGCTTCTATTACCGCTCGTTCTACAAGCCCAAGGGCATGTGGAAAGTCTGGGAGCCGATCATTCGTAAAAAGGCCGGCCTGGGCGTGCTCGACCTGAAGTTCCAGCCCGAGTACTACGACAAGGCCTACCTGTTCACCGACCTCGCCGTCATCGGCGCCGGCCCGGCCGGTTTGCAGGCGGCACTGACCGCCGCGAATGCCGGGGCCAAGGTGCTGCTGATCGAGCAACAGCCGGTGCTCGGCGGTTCGCTGACCTATGCGCGCTTTGACATCGCCGGCACCCGCGCCGACACCTTGCGCCATGCATTGCTCGACGCGGTGCAGCAACACGCAAATATCCAGGTGCTGACCGAGGCGACGTGCAACGCCTGGTTCACCGACAACTACCTGCCGGTGATCCAGGGCAAGCGCCTGTACAAAGTGCGCGCGCAGCAGTGCCTGGTGTGCAGCGGCTCGTTCGACCAACCGGTGATCTTTCGCAACAACGACCTGCCGGGCGTGATGCTGACCAGTGCCGCGCAACGCCTGATGAAACTGTATGCGGTCAAGCCCGGTAAACGCGCGGTGGTGCTCACCGGCAACGACGACGGCTACCTCGCCGCCCTCGACCTGCATGACCAGGGCGTGGACGTCGCCGCCGTCATCGACCTGCGCCACGCCCCCGCCGACACGGCGCTGTCGGGCGCGCTGGCGCAGCGCAAGATCCGTTGCCTGACCAACAGCACCGTGTTCGAGGCCCTGCACGAAAAAGGCATGCGCCATGTAAAGGCGGTCGATGTACGTCAGATCACCGGCCAGGGTCAGGTCAGCGACAGCGGGCAGGTGATCGACTGCGACCTGCTGTGCATGTCGGCCGGCTACATGCCGGTGTACCAACTGCTGTGCCAGGCCGGCGGCAAGCTGGCCTATGAGGACACTCGGGCGGAATTCAGCCTCAGCGGCCTGCCGCAGCACCTCAACGTGGCCGGCTCGGTCCACGGTCGGCACCAACTGGACAATGTGCTGACGGATGCAACCAACGCCGCCCACGACATCGCCCTCGCCCTCGGCTTGAGCCCTGCCGTAGTGCGTACTCCGCTGCGCGCCGAAGCCCAGGTCAACTTCAACTGGCCGATCTTCCCGCACCCCAAGGGCAAGGATTTCGTCGACTTCGACGAAGACCTGCAAGTGGCGGATATCGTCAACGCCACCCGCATCGGCTACCGCGATGTGCAGTTGGTGAAACGCTACTCCACCGTCGGCATGGGCCCGTCCCAGGGCCGCCACTCCGCGCTGCCGACCGCACGCCTGGTGGCCTGGGCGACCCAGCGCAACATCAGCGAAACCGGGGTCACCACCGCTCGGCCGCCGTTCGTGGCGGAGAAACTCGCCCACGTCGCCGGCCGGGCCTTCGACCCTTACCGGCAAACGCCGATGCATGCGCGGCATGTGCAGGCCGGGGCGAAGATGATGCCCGCGGGCATCTGGCAACGCCCGGCCTATTACGGCAAGGCCGAAGACCGCGACGCGTGCATGCAGGCCGAAGCCCTGCACGTGCGCAACAAGGTCGGGCTGATTGATGTGTCGACCCTCGGCGGCCTCGACGTGCGCGGCCCGGATGCCGCCGAGCTGCTCAACCGGATGTACACCTTCGCGTTTCTCAAGCAGCCGGTGGGCCGTTCGCGTTATGCGCTGATGACCAATGAACACGGGGTGGTGATCGACGACGGCGTGTGCGCGCGGCTGGCCGACAAGCACTTCTACGTCACCGCCACCACCAGCGGCGTCGACCGTATCTACCAGCAGATGATCAAGTGGAACGCGCAATGGCGCCTGGACGTGGACGTGACCAACGTCACCGCCGCGATCTGCGCGGTGAACGTGGCCGGGCCGGATTCGCGCAAGGTACTGGAACAACTGTGCAGCGACCTCGACCTGAGCGCCGAGGGCTTCCCGTACCTGGGCGTGCGCCAGGGCACGGTGGCCGGGATCAAGGCGCGGCTGTTGCGGGTCGGTTTCGTCGGCGAACTGGGGTATGAAATCCACGTGGCTGCGCGGCATGGCCTGGCGCTGTGGGATGCGTTGATGGCCGCCGGTAAAGCCTTCGACATTCGCCCCTTCGGTGTCGAAACCCAGCGCCTGCTGCGCCTGGAAAAAGGCCACGTGATCATCAGCCAGGACACCGACGGCATGACCCACCCGGCGGAAATCGACATGGGCTGGGCCGTCAGCCGCAACAAACCGTTCTTCATCGGCCGCCGCTCGGTGGACATCCTCGAAGCCCAACCGCTCAAACGCAAACTGGTCGGCTTCACCTTGCCCAAGGGCAGCGTGCAACCGCTGGAAGGCCACTTGGTGCTCAACGGCCCGGACATCAGCGGCAACGTCACCTCGTGTGAATACTCCACCAGCCTGGGCCGGATCATCGGCCTGGCCTATGCGGGGATCGACCAGAGCACACCGGGGCAATGCATTCCGATTCGCGTCGAGGGCGGCATCGTCGTCCAGGCCGAGGTGGTGCAGTTGCCGTTCTTCGATCCCGCCAACCAACGCCAGGAGGGTTAAGCCATGACCAGTCTGAAAACCCACGATTTGCTCACGCCGGCCTGCCGCCTGATCGACCAGACCGACCTGCCCCGGGTTGGCTTTCGCGGCACACAAAGCGCTGACTACCTCAACGCCCGCGGCTTCACCCTGCCCGACGCGCCCAACCGAGCGACCGCGCAAGCGGACGGCGGCTGGGTGGCGCGCCTGTCACAGAACGAATACCTGCTGCTGGGCAGCCCGGCGGATCAAGGCCAGCGCATCGCCGATGAAGAAGCACGCTGGGAACTCGACCACCGCGCCAACTACCTGCTGCCGCGCCAGGACAGCCACGCCTGCGTGCTGCTCAGCGGCGCGGTGATTGCGCGGGTGATGGCCAAGCTGTGCGGCGTCGACCTCAGTTTTCCGGCGTTCAAACCGGGGGCGGTGGCGCAGACATCGGTGGCACGCATCAACGCCATCGTCATCCACTCGGGCAGCGTCGACGCGCCAGCGTTCCACATCCTCTGGGACCGCGCCTCGAAGGAATACTTCGAGGGCGCGTTGCGGGATGCATTGGAGGAATTTGGCGGGAGCGGTCTGCACAACGGATGAAACATGAGAGGCTCATGGCCTGAGAACCCACGGGCCTCTTATGTGGAAGGGGGCTTGCTCCCTCCCACATTTGAATCGTGGCGTGTCAGAGAGATAGTTGTATTCAGTCGGTATACCCCAACCGCCCCGCCCTGACCGCCTGCGTGCGCTGACGCGTCGCCAGGCAGTAATACAGCGGGCACGTCACCATCAATCCCACCAGCCAGGACAAATCCGCGCCGTTGACCAGGTTGGCCCATGGCCCCACATACAGCGAGGTATTGGCAAACGGCAACTGCACGAGGATGCCGATGAAGTACGCGACGATCGCATGCCCGTTGAAACGCCCATACACCCCGCCATCCGCCTGGAAGATCGAGGCAATGTCGTACACCCCGCGCTTGATGACGTAGAAGTCGATCAGGTTGATCGACGCCCACGGCACCAGCACCAGCAACAGCGCAAGCACCAGGCCGATGAATTGCGAGATGAAGTCCGCCGATGCGCCCAGCGCCACCACGCAGCAACCGAAAAGAACCACGCCCGACAACCCCACACGTACCTTGATGCTCGGTGTCCATTGGCTGGCGAAGGTCTGGATCGAGGTGATGATCGACAGCACCGCGCCGTACAGATTCAGGGCGTTGTGGCTGATGATATTGAGCAGGAACAGCACCATCAGGATCGGCCCCAGCCAGCCGGTGGCTTGCTTGACCGCGAGCATGGCTTCGGTGCCTTCGGGCGTGGCCAGTGCCGCGACCAGGCCAAACGCGAAGGACAGGATGGTGCCCAGGGTCGCCCCCAGGTAGGTGGCGATGAACGGCCGGGTGATGCCGATATCCGCCGGCAGGTAGCGCGAGTAATCACTGGTGTAGGGCGAAAAGCTGATCTGCCAGATCACCCCCAGGGACACGGTGGCCAACCAGCCCGCCGCGTTGAAACCGCCACGGCTGAGGAAGTCCGCCGGCAGGTCATGGACGAAGATGTAGACAAAACCAGCAAGCAACGCGCTGCCCATCACCCAGGTGCCGATGCGGTTCAAGGTATGGATGAACCGGTAGCCGATCACGCCGATGGCCGTGGCGCTGAGCGCGCCGATCAGGATGCTCGCCGGCACCGGGACCGACGGCACGATGCCGACGATGGACTGGCCGGCCAGGACGATATTGGAAATGAAAAAGCCGATGTAGATCAGCGCCGCAAAGAACACGATCAGCAGCGCGCCATAGCGGCCGAACTGGCCGCGGCTCTGGACCATCTGCGGGATGCCCATGCGCGGGCCCTGGGCCGACGCGAGGGCGATCACAATGCCGCCGAGCAGGTGCCCGAGGACAATCGCCAACAACCCCCACACGAGGTTGAGATGGAACACCTGGGCCACCATGGCGCCGGTGACGATGGGCAGCGGTGCGATGTTGGTGCTGAACCATAAGGTGAACAGGTCGCGGGCCTTTCCGTGGCGCTCTGCGAGGGGAACGTAATCGACCGTGTGATGCTCGATCAGCGGGTCTTGCCGGGACATCTGGGGCATGGAAATGAACTCGTGTTTGTCTGATCTTATAGTTGTTTGACGCCACACCGGGGGCGCTCTACGGCGGCCCCTCAGATGAACACCATATTATGGTATTCCAACATTTTCACAAGGCTGATCCGCAATCCTGGCGCTCATCTGATCCGCCATTGTGCCACATGGCCTATTGCCATTTCTCGGCATAATCCCTGTATTTATTGGTTAAAAGACCCAGGATTGACGTTCATCGGGCGACTGAAAAAGCAGTTGCAAGGTTTGTATTACGGTATACCATCAGACCTACAAGCTCATAAAAACCACGCTATCGCCCCAAGAGGACCGCCCCATGATCGACGCCGCTATCTACAAACAAGTGATGGGTTCGTTTCCGTCCGGGGTCACGGTGATCACCACCCTCGATGACGACGGGCAAATCGTCGGCCTGACCGCCAGCGCCTTCAGTTCATTGTCGATGGACCCGGCGCTGGTGCTGTTCTGCCCCAACTACAGCTCCGATTCCTACCCGATCCTGATCAAGAACAAACGCTTCGCCATCCACGTCCTGTCCGGTGGGCAGCAAACCGAAGCCTATGCTTTCGCGCGCAAAGGCAAAGACAAAGCCCAAGGCATCGAATGGACGTTGAGCGAGCTGGGCAACCCGATCCTGGCCAATGCCACGGCGGTGATCGAGTGCGAGTTGTGGCGCGAATACGAAGGCGGCGACCACGCGATCATGGTCGGCTCGGTGAAGAACCTGATCGTGCCCCGGCAGAACGCCGGGCCACTGGTGTATTGCCACGGCAAGATGGGCGCATTGCCCATGCCGGCCTAGGCCCCACAGCCAATCATGTGGGAGGGGGCTTGCTCCCGATGGCGGAGGAACAGCCAGCTTATCTGTAGCTGACCCACCGCTATCGGGAGCAAGCCCCCTCCCACAAGGTCAGGTGCGGAAGCGACTGACCAACTGGTTCAACGTCTGCGACAACGCCGTCAATTGCTGCGCATCCCCGCGCGTGGCGTCGGCCAGGCTCGCCACCAACTGCGCATCCCCGTGAATCTGGCTGATATGCCGATTGATGTCTTCGGCCACCTGGTGCTGCTCCTCGGCGGCGGTGGCGATTTGCGTGTTCATGTCGCGGATCACGTCCACCGACTCGCGGATCAAACCGAAGCTTGCGCGGGCGTCATTGATCGACACCACCGTTTCCTGGGACACCTCCAGGCTCGCGTGCATCTGCTTGCCCATCTGGTGCGTGCGCCGCGCCAGGTTGCCGAGCAACCCGTCGATTTCGCCGGTGGAATCCGACGTGCGCTTGGCCAGGGCGCGCACCTCGTCCGCCACCACGGCAAAGCCACGCCCTTGCTCACCGGCGCGGGCAGCTTCGATCGCGGCGTTGAGCGCCAGCAGGTTGGTTTGCTCGGCGATCGAGCGGATGGTGCCGAGGATCGACTGGATGTCGTTGCTGTCTTTTTCCAGTTGCTCCATGGCCTCGGCGGAGTGGCCGATTTCTTCGCTCAAGCGCCCTACACTGCTCACCGCCGCGTCGATCTGCTGCTGGCCGGTGCGGGCCTGGCGCTGGCCGTTATCGGCCGAGTCGGCGGCCTGGCTACAGGAGCGCGCGACTTCGTTGGAGGTGGCGACCATTTCATGAAACGCCGTGGACACCATGTCCACCGCTTCGCGCTGGCGCTCGGCGACGTCGGCCATTTCCACCGAGACGTCGGTGGCACTGGTGGAGCTGCTGTGGATCTGCCCGGCCGCCTCGCCGATGCGCTGGATCAGCGTGCGAATCGCTTCGAGGAACTGGTTGAACCAGCCGGCCAGTTGCGCCGTCTCATCACGGCCCTTCACGGCCAGGCGCGCGGTCAGGTCGCCCTCGCCCTGGGCGATGCCTTCCAGGCCGCTGGCCACGCCGCGGATCGGCTTGACGATCAGCCCGGCAAACCCGGCCCCCGCCACCGCGAACAACACCCCACACACCAACGCGATGGCCGCAATCAGCCAGGTCAGGCGTGCCGCGCCGGCCATCACCTCGCTCTCGCGCACCAGCCCGACAAACCGCCAGCCCAAGGCCTTGGACGGCCACACCAGCGCCATGTAGCGCTCGCCGGCCAGTTCCACTTGCACCAGGCCCTGGCCGGCTTCGCTCAACTGCCGATAGCCATCGCCCAGCTCGCCGAGCTTTTTAAAGTTGTGGGAGGGGTCGCTCGGGTCCACCAGCACGGTATTGTTGGCTTCCATCAGCATCAGGTAGCCGCTCTCGCCCAGCTTGATCTGCTTGACCAGATCGGTGAGCTGCTTGAGCGACACGTCGATGTTCACCACCCCGCTCGCCTTGCCTTGGGTGTTGTTGAAGCTCTGCACGGTGCTGACCAGCACCACATTGTCAGCGGCCCAGTAATAGGCTTCGGTGCGCAGGGTCTTGCCCGGCTGCGCCATGGCCGTCTTGTACCAGGGCCGCGTGCGCGGATCGTAGTTGGCCAGCTTGGGGTCGCCGGGCCAGAACACGTAGCCACCGTCTTCGGTGCCCAGGGACAGGTAGGTGTAGGCCGAGTGACTCTTGGCCAGGCCCTCGAACAGCGCGAACAGTTGCTGGTCGCGCGCGCCGGGGGCGACTTGCGCGGCATCACTGGCCAGGTAGCGTTTCACATCGGCATTGATCGCCTGCAACTGCGGGTGCGCGGCCAGGTAGGCGACGTTCTGGCTGATGCCTTCGAAAAACAGTTGCATGGCATTGTCGACCTGGCGGATCTCGCGCCCGCTGCCGTCGATAAAACTGTCCCGTGCCTCATGACGCACGTTGAGGATGATCAACACCGCTACCAGAATCACCGGTAGGCTGGCGATCGCGGCAAAGGCCAGGATCAATTTTTGTTTTATGTTCATCGGACTCGCCTTCCTTGTCAGGTGAGGGTGTAAGCGTTGGAGAGAAAAGTTTTGCGGATATTCCATATTATGGTATACCAACAATCAATCCGCCGAATAGCTGTCATTACCGGCCAGCTTCACAACGGCGTGAGCACTTAAGGGCCCGCGGTCGACCGGCCGATCACACTAGATCCGAGGTAAGCGTCATGAAGTTTTCCCTGTTCGTACACATGGAACGTTGGGACGAGAGCATCAGCCACCGCCAGTTGTTCGAAGACCTGACCGAATTGACCCTGATGGCCGAAGCCGGTGGCTTCAGCACCGTATGGATTGGCGAACACCACGCCATGGAGTACACCATCTCGCCCAGCCCGATGCCGTTGCTGGCTTACCTCTCGGCCAAGACCACCACGATCCACCTGGGCGCCGGCACCATCATCGCGCCGTTCTGGCACCCGCTGCGGGTGGCGGGCGAATGCGCCTTGCTCGACGTGATCAGCAACGGCCGCATGGAAGTCGGCCTGGCTCGTGGCGCCTACCAGGTGGAATTCGACCGCATGGCCGGCGGCATGCCCGCGGCCAGCGGCGGCCAGGCGCTGCGTGAGATGGTCCCGGTGGTCCGCGCGTTGTGGCAAGGCGACTACGCCCACGACGGCGACATCTGGAAATTCCCCACCTCCACCAGCGTGCCCAAGCCCGTACAGAAACCCAACCCGCCGATGTGGATCGCCGCCCGCGACCCGGACTCCCACAACTTCGCGGTGGCCAACGGCTGCAACGTGATGGTCACGCCGCTGATGAAGGGCGACGAAGAAGTCCTGGACCTGAAAAACAAATTCCAGACCGCCCTCGACAACAATCCCGACGTGCCGCGCCCACAACTGATGGTGCTGCGCCACACCCACGTGCACGCCGTCGACGACCCCGAAGGCTGGAAAGTCGGGGCCAAGGCAATCTCCAAGTTCTATCGCACCTTCGATGCCTGGTTCGGCAACAAGGAAGTGCCGGTCAATGGCTTCCTGGCGCCAAGCCCGGAAGAAAAATTCGCCGGCCGCCCGGAGTTCGAGCTGGACAGCCTGCACAAGACCGCAATGATCGGCACCGCCGCAGAGATCATCCCGCGCATCAAGTACTACCAGGAACTGGGCGTGGATGAGTTCAGCTTCTGGTGCGACAACAGCCTGCCCCATGCCGAGAAGAAAAAATCCCTGGCGCTGTTTATCGAGCAGGTCGTGCCCGCGTTTCGTTGATCGGTAACGCTCAAAGCCGCTTGCCTCTTCACCGAGCAAGCGGCTTTTTGCTGCCCGCTATCGTCACGTGATCGGAAAGGGTCTATTGCCGATCAAAATGTACTAACCAGTTACTTATGTTGCTAAAATCGCGTCTTTGCCCTCTCACCTTCGAGTCCTGTCGATATGAAACGAGCATCGCGCGCCACCGGCGCCTCAAGATTCCTCCTGCTGGGCCTGGGCGTCATCATCGCCCTGCTCGGCCTCGCGCTGGCCGTTGGCGGCGTCAAGCTGGTCAGCCTGGGCGGCTCTTGGTACTTCCTGATCGGCGGCGTCGCCATGGCGCTGGCCGGCCTGCTGATTGCCCGGCGCAACACGGCGGGCGCGTGGCTGTTCGCAGCGTTTCTGGTGGGCACGGCCATTTGGGCAGTGGCGGATGTGGGGCTGGTGTTCTGGCCGCTGTTCTCGCGGCTGTTCATGTTCGCGGTGATCGGCCTGGTGGTGGCGCTGGTGTATCCGCTGCTGGCCGGCAAGCCCGCGCGCGGCGCCTATGGCGTCGCTGCGGTATTGGCGGTGGGCGTGGCGGTGGCGGCGGGCAATATGTTCGTCGCTCACCCCAGCGTCGCGCCGACCGGCAAAGGCCCCGGCATCACGCCGGTGGCCGCAGCCGATGCGCAGAAAGACTGGGCCCACTACGGCAACACCGAAGGCGGCAGCCGCTTCGCCGCGCTGGACCAGATCAATCGCGCCAACGTCGACAAACTCAACGTGGCGTGGACCTACCACACCGGCGACGTGGCCCTCAGCGACGGCAACGGCGCCGAAGACCAACTCACGCCCCTGCAGATCGGCAACAAGGTGTTTATCTGCACGCCCCATAACAACCTGATCGCCCTCGACGCCGACACCGGCAAAGAGCTGTGGAAGAACGATATCAACGCCAAGTCGGCGGTTTGGCAGCGTTGCCGGGGCATGGCGTATTTCGACGCCACCGCACCGATCGCCCAGCCGACCCGGCCAAACAGCTCGCCGATCATCGCCGCCAGTGTGCCCGCCGGTGCGCAGTGCCAGCGGCGCTTGCTGACCAACACCATCGACGCGCGCCTGATCGCCGTGGATGCCGACACCGGCCACTTCTGCGAAGACTTCGGCACCCACGGCCAGGTGGACCTGAAGGCTGGC
Source organism: Pseudomonas sp. MPB23 (assembly GCF_046605395.1). Classification (NCBI taxonomy): domain Bacteria; kingdom Pseudomonadati; phylum Pseudomonadota; class Gammaproteobacteria; order Pseudomonadales; family Pseudomonadaceae; genus Pseudomonas; species Pseudomonas sp. MPB23. Next base: position 5,077,685 of record NZ_CP176771.1, read on the forward strand.
CTGGGCAATGTGCCGGACAGCTACTACCAACTGTCCTCCGCGCCGTTGATCGCCGGCACCACCGTTGTGGTCGGCGGCCGCGTCGCCGATAACGTCCAGACCGACATGCCCGGCGGCGTGATCCGTGGCTTCGACGTGATCAGCGGGCAGATGCGCTGGGCCTTCGATCCCGGCAACCCGGACGACAAAAAAGCCCCGGCGGATGGCAGCACCTATGTGCGCAGCACGCCCAACAGCTGGGCGCCGATGTCCTATGACCCGCTGATGAACACGGTCTTCCTGCCCATGGGCAGTTCGTCCACCGACATCTACGGCGTGGAACGCACCGCGCTCAACCACAAATACGGCGCCTCCGTGCTGGCGCTGGACGCCTCCACCGGTGCGGAAAAATGGGTCTACCAGACCGTCCACAACGACCTGTGGGACTTCGACCTGCCGATGCAACCGAGCCTGATCGACTTCACCCCACCGGGCAGCGACAAGGCCGTACCGGCGGTGGTGATCGGCACCAAGGCCGGGCAGATCTATGTGCTCGACCGCGCCACCGGCCAGCCGCTGACCGACGTGCAAGAAGTGCCGGTCAAGGCCGCGAATATCCCCAACGAACCGTACTCGCCAACCCAGCCAAAATCCGTGGGCATGCCGCAGATCGGCGCACAGACCCTAACCGAATCAGACATGTGGGGCGCCACGCCGTACGACCAATTGCTGTGCCGCATCGACTTCAAGGGCATGCGCTACGACGGCCTGTACACCGCGCCGGGCACCGACAAATCCCTGAGCTTCCCCGGTTCCCTGGGCGGCATGAACTGGGGCAGTCTTTCCACTGACCCGGTACACGGTTTTATCTTCGTCAACGACATGCGCCTGGGCCTGTGGATCCAGATGATCCCCTCGCAGAACAAGGCCCAGGCCACGTCCGGTGGCGAAGCGCTGAACACCGGCATGGGCGCGGTGCCGCTCAAGGGCACGCCGTATGCGGTGAACAAAAACCGCTTCCTGTCGGTGGCCGGCATTCCGTGCCAGGCGCCGCCGTTCGGCACCCTCACCGCCATCGACATGAAGACCCAGCAAATCGCCTGGCAAGTACCGGTCGGCACCGTGGAAGACACCGGCCCGCTGGGCATCCGCATGCACCTGCCGATCAAGATCGGCTTGCCGACCCTCGGCGGCACCCTGTCGACCCAGGGCGGCCTGATCTTTATCGCCGGCACCCAGGACTTCTACCTGCGCGCCTTCAACAGCGGCAACGGCGAAGAAATCTGGAAAGCCCGCCTGCCCGTCGGCAGCCAGGGTGGCCCGATGACCTACGTGTCACCGAAAACCGGCAAGCAGTACATCGTCATCACCGCCGGCGGTGCGCGCCAGTCCACCGACCGTGGCGACTACGTGATCGCCTACGCCCTGCCATAACCCTGTCCTTTCGCGCGGTACCCCCGTACCGCGCGTCCTGTTTCTGGAAGACCACGCATGCCTCCTGCTTCTCACTTTTTACCCAACAACCTCGTTGGGCGCCTGCTGCTGGGCCTGGCGTTTGGTACCGCCCTGCCCGCCCAAGCCGATGACAACACCTTGACCGGCGACTGGGGCGGCCTGCGCCGTGAGCTCGACGAGCAGGGTGTTCGCTTCACCGGCGACTACAGCGGCGAAACCGCGTACAACGCCCACGGTGGCCAACACCGTTCGGCACGCTACTCGCAAAACCTCAAGCTCGGCGTGCAGTTCGACCTGGGCAAGTTGTATGGCTTGAACAACGGCGACCGTATCCAGTTGACCCTCAACGACCGACGCGGCAACAGCGCCTCCGAAGACCTGGTGGGCAACCGCCTGCCGATCCAGGAAAACTACGGCGGCCTCTACACCCGCCTGACCGAGTTGAGCTACGAGCGCACGCTGTTCACCCCGGCGCTGAACCTCAAACTCGGTTATATGGCCATGGGCAACGACCTCGGCGGTCTGGACAGCGGCATCCTCTGCACCTTCATGAACGCCGGTTTCTGCGGGCACCCGCTGAACATGTCCGGCGGCAGCGGCTGGACCAACTACCCGAATGCGCGCCTGGGCGCGCGGGTGAAATACGACTTTTCGCCGTCCTGGCAACTGCGCGTGGCCGCCTTCAACGTGGACCCGGAGAGTAATGGCAACGCCAGTCGCGCCTGGAAGCTGAGCCCCAAGCACACCACCGGCGTAGTGATACCGATCGAGCTGGTGTACAAACAGGCCGGCACGCTGCCGGGTGAATACAAGCTGGGCTATTACTACGACAGCTCCGACGTCAAACGCATCGGCAGCAATGAAAAGGTCAGCGGACGCGGCGGCCACTACCTGCTGATCGACCAGGCAGTCTGGGCGTCCAGCGCCTCGGCAGGTCGTGTGCTGCACGCCTTCGGCCAATACTCCGCCGCCAGCGAAGCCGCTTCGCCGTTCAGCAAGTGGTATGGAGCGGGCGTGGTGCTGTACAAACCGTTCGAAGGCAGGCCAAGGGACACCCTCGCCCTGGGTTACGGCCGCGCCGTGCAGAACCCGCGCAGCCGCGATGTGCAGGAACTGGCCGCGTTCAACGCCGGGGCGGATTATCCCAACCTGAGCAATGCCGAACAGTTGATCGAACTCAGCTACGGCTACCAGGCCACGCCTTGGCTGAACCTGCGCCCGGATGTGCAATACATCATCGAGCCGGGGGCGTTTTCCGGGCAGGACATCGACAATGCGCTGGTACTCGGTTTACAGGTCAAGGCGGTGTTTTGAATAAGGCCGGACCGGCGCGTGTCAGGAACCCACTTCATCGACGTATGATCGGAAGAACCAATCTGAAACATCTTCTGTACGGTACTGGAGTCGGGTTCCGCCGGTAATTTCCGCCAGCAGTACGGAACTGTCACCGGAGTTATCGAAGATGTAGGCTCGATCACTCGCGGCAACCGCCTGCGGCAGCAGCTTCAACGATTTTATATATCGCTCACGCACTCTCTCAGGCTCAACCCCATGACCACCTTCCCGAACGCGGATTTCCACACGGTCAATGTTGATGTCTGAGTTTTCCGTTGAAACAAAATAGAGGTAGGTCCGATACCCGCGAGTCTGCGCGTCCTGCATGAACTCAACCTTGCTGGGATGAGACATCACCGTTTCAAATGTGAAGCTCACACCTTTTTCCAGCAAACGCTGCCGGATAAAGTCAGCGATCACCGACGCAAAATACGAGTCGATCTGGACATTTCAATAGTCAACCTTAGAACCTTGCAGACCTAGCTTTTCAGCCTGGCCCATCAACCCCTTTTTAACGAGCAGATGGTGCTCGGTATGGAACGCGAGCAGTTCAGGCAGTGCAACTTCGATATCAAACGGCGAAAGATCGACGAAGCCACTGGCTTTGGCCTCTTTTTCCAGCTCGTCAGCGTTCACATACGTCTTGATTAAAGCAGGGTCCAATTCACCTTTGATCGTGCTTTTACCTGAGCCGTTAGGACCAGCAAATACACGAAGTCTAGGCACAACCACCTGCCGCATGCCTGTCGACCTTACGCACGGTGATCACTTCATCCACCGTGACTTTGCGACGTGGTTTGGCTTTCTCCACGATGATTTTGCTGCCGTCCTGCGCGACGCGGACCAAATTCCCGGCTTCAATGCATAGAACACCTCGCTGACTAACCGACAGTGCTCGAAAATACGCGGAGTGAGTGGCTTTACTAGCTTGGCTTGGAACCAAAAGTTCCAATGCCTCTATTTCGCGGTCTGAAACCTTCTTCGCTTCTTTTTTCATAGAGATTCTCCCGGCAAGCTGCACTGCTGCACCTCTGGGCTGGATGATAGCTCCGACGCCCTCCTTTAAAAAGGGCCGTGCATCGACCTCAGCAAGCCTAGGCATAAGCGCCTTGCTGATACTCCCGCGGCGTACACCCAAACTCCCGCCGAAACACCGTATGCAGGTACTGCGCCGACGTGAAGCCGCACTGCTGCGCCACCTCGGCAATCGCCAGGCCGTGGTTTTCCAGGCCCTTGGCGGCGGCGGCGAGCTTGAAGCGCAGGATCTCGTCATGCACGCTGCACCCGCGCTCCTTGCGAAAGTGAGATTCCAGGGATGAGCGCGACACGCCGACATAAGCCGCCACCTGGGCTGTCTTGATGCCCTGGCAGGCGTACTGGCGGATAAACAGCAGCGCCTGCATCACATAGGGATTGCCCAAGGGTTGATGCAGGCTGGAAGCCTGCACATTGATTGCATCCGGCGGCACCAGAATCTGCGTGCCGGCGCAGGGTTTGCCGTGCAGCATCTGATGCAGCAGCGCGGCGGCGGTGCGGCCCATGGTTTCAGTGCCCTGGATCACCGAACTCAGCGGCACCCGCGTGAGGGTGCGGGTCAGCGGGTCATTATCGATGCCAATCAGCGCCACTTCTTCCGGCACCGCAATACCGGCGGTGAGGCAGGCCTGCAGCAATTGCCGGGCGCGTGCGTCGGTGACGGCGATGATGCCGATGGGCTTGGGCAGGCTCTGCAACCAGGCGATCTGCTGTTCCACCGCGCTGTCCCACAACGGCGCGCTGGTGCCCAGGCCGCGATACACCTCCACGGGCAAACCGTCGCATTGCAACAGGTGCTTGAAGGCCTTTTCGCGCTCTTGGGCCCAGCGATTGGCCTGGGCCGGCGGCAGACTGAAACAGGCAAAACGGGTCAGGCCGGCCTCGATCAAATGCTCATACGCCAGCTTCATCAAGGCATGGTTGTCGGTGGCCACGTAGGGGATGCCCTGGGGATAGGCGCCCGCATCCGCATAAGAGCCGCCCACCGCCACCACCGGCAGCTTACTACCGGCCAGCGCTTCGCCGATCAGCGGGTCGTCGAAGTCAGCAATGATGCCGTCGCCCTGCCAACGTTCGATGCCTTTGAGGCGACACAGGAAATCTTCCTCCAGGAACAAATCCCAGGACGCGCGGGTGCTACTCAGGTAATTGCCGATGCCGGCAATAATGCCGCGATCGTAGATTTTGCTGCCGTTGAACAACAGGGCAATGCGGTGGACAGGCGGTAGGGTTTTCATTGTTTTTGTCCTGGGGCCGGTCGGTGCAGGTTAAGCGCGCGGGTTGGAGATCTCAATGATTTGGCTGCGCGATGGGTTGCGTATTAGGTCAGTCCTGATAGCGGGCCTCGGGTGAGGCCCGCTCAAGTTACTGGACCTTTAGAAGTACGAATACACTCACTAGCCAAACACCAGTACCCATTATCATTATTAAATGGATTTTCAGTAAACGCTTAAGGTAAAGGGGAAAGTTTTCATGATCGATAGGATTCAAGTCACCAAGGCGGATATATACCCTTGGCATCGTTATCATCCCAGTGATTTTTGCCATCTCCAACAAGGACCAAATCAAGCCACGATTTCCCAAACTCGGCCCCCAAAGATAAATATAGCGACTGTTTTTCAATGCCTCTTTTATCGCGTCCAAGTGACGATGACTCAGATACAAGCTGTACGCGATACTCCCGAGTTCGAGCAGAAAAGGCCCGACTAAAAACCAGATAGCGGGCCAGGATTTCCAAATTTCCTGCGTCGTCATTGCGTCGTTTTCTCGTACAGTTTTTCTCCAATTTCCTCCCCTCCGGCACCACCGATCGTCGTGCCCACCCATGCGCCAGTCCCGACTATGGCCGCGACACAGGCGACCCCTCCAATACCACCTGTTGCCACACCAAGTGCCAAGCAGATGGGAGCACTGGCAAGTTGACCTATCACTCCACCCCAAGCACCACCCAGTGTGGCTCCAGCAAATTTACCGCTTTCAGTAAACTTGACCCTCTCACAAGCCTGCGCAGAGCCACCGTTACACACCTGCTGAACAGCCAACACCGAAGCCACTCCACCAATTCCAATCCCGATATACCCTCCCATCTTCATGTATTGGGTAGCACGACTAACCGCCTCCACATGAGCGCAATACCCCGGGATCTGCCCCGGCCCACCCGCCTTGTCCCAATGATGCACAAGGCTGCGACTGGAGATACCCAGCGCGGTTTTCAACTTGGGATGATCACCCAGCGTCGTCTGGCCACGCAGGCGGGTGGAGTTCAGCAGGTGCGCGTCCAACTGGACGAGCAGCCGCTGGCGCTCGGCGAAGAACTGCGGCGACTTGAGGTGACCGTGCTGCCGATACTGTTCCTGATGCAAGCGCTCGATGGCTTGCAGGGTGTTGCGCAGATTGGCCAGATGGGTGTCCATCACTACCGCGCTGACACCAAGCCACGTTGAGGAATGGCCGATAAAACTGGCGATTTCTGCACCGTGTCGGTACAGGAAGTCGGCCTCGTCCGGCGTAAGAGGATCAAGGGCTGCTTCACCTGTTGAGCAGCCTGCATAAGCTGCGCTTCCTGATAGGTACAGGAGGTGTTGTTTGGATCACTGAGTACGATCATCGAGCCAGCTTTGACGTTGCTGGTCTTAGGGTTGAGGGCCTGAAATTTCCTCATTACAGCAGGATCGGGCACGGGGAAAAGCAGGCTCTCCAATGCCTCGCGGCTCATGCTGTTGGGCACGATATAGAAACCGGGCTCCTCGCCCGTCAGCCCGTTAACGGCAGAGGCTGCCGAAGCGTGCGAAGGGCCATAGGCCGACGGTTGCGACGCGATCGGGCGACTCGTGGCTGGCGCTTCATAGCCCTTGTTGCTGTAAGTAGCGGTGTGAACCGAGGGAATGAATGTGGCTTGGCAAGGGCAACCGCTGAAACTATCCAGCGTGCCGGCCATACGCCTGCCACGGCTGTTGATATGTGAAATACCGCCAACGATGCGATACGTTTCTCCGTTCCTTCCACACGTGACGCGGTCCCCCTCGCAGGTATGAAGGAGGCCATACAGGTTGACGCTGCTATCGCCGTCCAGCACCTCCCCCCCGCACGTCGTTTTGTCACCCAGACCAATGAAATAACCGATGCTCATTTCAGAATCCTTATCCAATGGGACATTCCGCCACACCGTCACACTGACTGGCGAGCCGAACTCTGAAGAGGCAATTACTGGGCGTAAAGTCGGACGCTTCCGCAAATAAGGTAAGGGTTTGATTACAGAAATACCCACAACGCGCCGACCAGTACCCATGACTCAAAATCGCACTACGCCTTGGTGATTTTCATAATCGGCAAGCCCAGCGCCGTTGCTAGTATCCAGACACCGCCAAGAACAATAAGGAACACGCCATGACGTACTTCCCCGGTGTCGAGAAGGTTCGCTTCGAAGGCCCCGCCAGCGACGCCCCGCTCGCCTTTCGCCACTACGACGCCAACAAACTGATCCTCGGCAAACCGATGCGCGAGCACCTGCGCATGGCCGCCTGTTATTGGCACACCTTCGTGTGGCCCGGCGCGGACATGTTTGGCGTGGGCACCTTCAAGCGTCCGTGGCAGCGCAGCGGCGAGCCGATGGACCTGGCCATCGGCAAGGCGGAGGCGGCCTTTGAGTTTTTCTCCAAGCTGGGCATTGATTACTACAGCTTTCACGACACCGATGTGGCGCCGGAAGGCAGCTCGCTGAAGGAATACCGCAACCACTTCGCGCAGATGGTCGACCACCTGGAGCGCCACCAGGAACAGACCGGCGTCAAGCTGTTGTGGGGCACCGCCAATTGCTTCAGCAACCCGCGCTTTGCCGCCGGCGCCGCGAGCAACCCGGACCCGGAAGTATTCGCCTACGCCGCCGCCCAAGTGTGCAGCGCAATGAACGCCACGCTGCGGCTCAAGGGTGCCAACTATGTGTTGTGGGGCGGTCGCGAGGGCTATGAAACCCTGCTCAATACCGACCTCAAGCGCGAGCGCGAACAGCTCGGGCGCTTTATGCGCATGGTGGTGGAACACAAATACAAGATCGGCTTCAAGGGCGACCTGTTGATCGAACCCAAGCCCCAGGAACCGACCAAGCACCAATACGATTACGACAGCGCCACGGTGTTCGGCTTCCTGCATGAATACGGCCTGGAACACGAGATCAAGGTGAACATCGAAGCCAACCACGCGACCCTGGCCGGGCACAGTTTTCATCATGAAATCGCCACCGCCGTGTCCCTGGGCATCTTCGGCAGCATCGACGCCAACCGCGGCGACCCGCAGAACGGCTGGGACACTGACCAGTTCCCCAACAGCGTCGAGGAAATGACCCTGGCCACCTACGAAATCCTCAAGGCTGGCGGTTTCAAGAATGGCGGCTATAACTTTGACTCCAAGGTGCGCCGCCAGAGCCTGGACGAAATCGACCTGTTCCACGGGCATGTCGCCGCCATGGATGTACTCGCCCTGGCCCTGGAACGCGCCGCGGCGATGGTGCAGAACGACCGGTTGCAGCAGTTCAAGGACCAGCGCTATGCCGGCTGGCAGCAACCGTTGGGCCAGGCGGTCCTGGCGGGCGAATTCAGCCTGGCATCCCTGGCCGAACATGCGTTTGCCCATGAGCTCAACCCCCAGGCCGTGAGTGGTCGGCAAGAGATGCTGGAGGGCATCGTGAATCGGTTTATCTACACCTGATTACGCTCCTACAAGGGATCGCGGCGGTGACATTTGCGCGACAAATCTATGCACAAGGCGTCGAAGCACGCTCTACAGTTCTATCCGCATCACGCTGTGTCTTTCCAACAACAATAAAAGGACGCACCACCATGAAGTCATTTAAACGCACCCTCCTCGCCACTGCCCTGGCCCTGCTCGCCCTGCCGGTGATGGCCGACCCCGCCCATCCGAAAATCGGTTTTTCCATCGACGACCTGCGCCTGGAACGCTGGTCCCGCGACCGTGATTACTTCGTCGCAGCGGCGGAGAAACTCGATGCCAAGGTCTTCGTGCAGTCGGCCGATGCCAACGAGCAGAAACAGATTTCCCAGATCGAAAACCTCATCTCCCGCGGCGTCGATGTGATCGTCATCGTGCCGTTCAACGCCACCGTATTGACCAACGCCGTCGCCGAAGCCAAGAAGGCCGGGATCAAGGTGGTGTCCTATGACCGCCTGATCCTCAATGCCGACATCGACGCGTATATCTCCTTCGATAACGAAAAAGTCGGCGAGATGCAGGCAAGCGGCGTGCTGCAAGCGGCGCCCAAGGGCAACTACTTTCTGCTCGGCGGCGCGCCCACCGACAACAACGCCAAGGTCCTGCGCGAAGGCCAGATGAAGGTGCTGCAACCGGCCATCGACAAGGGCGATATCAAGATTGTCGGCCAGCAATGGGTCAAGGAATGGAACCCCACCGAAGCCCTGAGCATCGTCGAAAACGCCCTGACCCGGAACGACAACAAAATCGACGCCATCGTCGCCTCCAACGACGCCACTGCCGGCGGTGCGATCCAGGCCCTGGCCGCGCAGAAGCTGGCGGGCAAGGTGCCGATCTCCGGGCAAGACGCCGACCTCGCCGCCGTCAAGCGCGTGATCGACGGCACCCAGACCATGACCGTGTACAAACCGCTCAAACTGATCGCCACCGAAGCCGCCAAGCTCTCGGTGCAGCTTGCACGCAATGAAAAGCCCACCTACAGCTCGCAATACGACAACGGCAGCAAGAAAGTCGACACCATCCTGCTCACCCCGACCCCGCTGACCAAGGCGAATATCGACCTGTTGGAGAAAGACGGGTTCTACACCAAAGAGCAGATCGGCGGCCAATGACCGCCATGGCCGACTACCTGCTGCAAATGAACGGCATCGTCAAACGCTTCGGCGGTGTCAACGCGCTCAACGGCATCGACATCAAGGTGCGGCCGGGGGAATGTGTCGGCCTGTGCGGCGAGAACGGTGCCGGTAAATCCACCTTGATGAAGGTGCTGTCGGCGGTCTATCCCCATGGCACCTGGGACGGCGAAATTCTCTGGGACGGGCAGCCACTCAAGGCCCAGTCGATCAGCGAAACCGAGGCCGCCGGCATCGTCATCATTCACCAGGAACTGACCCTGGTGCCCGACCTGTCGGTGGCCGAAAACATCTTCATGGGCCACGAACTGACCCTGCCCGGCGGACGCATGAACTACCCGGCGATGATCCACCGCGCCGAAGCACTGATGCGCGAGCTCAAAGTGCCGGACATGAACGTCGCGCTGCCGGTGTCGCAGTACGGCGGCGGCTACCAGCAACTGGTGGAAATCGCCAAGGCCCTGAATAAACAGGCGCGCCTGCTGATCCTCGACGAGCCCTCCTCGGCCCTGACCCGCTCGGAAATCGAGGTGTTGCTCGATATCATCCGTGACCTCAAGGCCAAGGGCGTGGCCTGCGTGTACATCTCCCACAAGCTCGATGAAGTGGCGGCGGTATGCGACACCATCACGGTGATCCGCGACGGCCAGCACATCGCGACCACCGCCATGGCCGACATGGATATCCCGCGGATCATCACGCAGATGGTCGGGCGTGAAATGAGCAACCTCTACCCCACCGAGCCCCATGAAATCGGCGAGGTGATGTTCGAAGCGCGCCACGTCACCTGCTACGACGTCGACAACCCCAGGCGCAAACGCGTGGACGACATCTCCTTCGTGCTCAGGCGCGGGGAAATCCTCGGCATTGCCGGGCTGGTCGGCGCCGGGCGCACGGAGTTGGTCTCGGCCTTGTTCGGCGCCTACCCCGGTCGCTACAGCGCCGAAGTCTGGCTCGATGGCCAACTGATCGACACGCGCACGCCACTCAAATCGATCCGCGCCGGGCTGTGCATGGTGCCCGAGGACCGCAAGCGCCAAGGCATCATTCCCGACCTGGGCGTGGGCCAGAACATCACCCTGGCGGTGCTCGACACCTACGCACACCTGACGCGCATCGACGCCGAAGCCGAACTGTGCAGCATCGACCAGCAAATCGCGCGCATGCACCTCAAGACCGCCAGCCCGTTCCTGCCGATCACCAGCCTGTCCGGGGGCAATCAGCAAAAGGCCGTGCTGGCGAAAATGCTCATGGCCAAGCCCAAGGTGCTGATCCTCGACGAGCCCACGCGCGGGGTGGACGTGGGCGCCAAGTACGAGATCTACAAGCTGATGGGCGCGCTGGCGGCCGAAGGCGTGGCGATCATCATGGTCTCCTCGGAACTGGCCGAAGTGCTCGGCGTGTCCAACCGCGTGCTGGTGATCGGCGACGGCCAGTTGCGCGGCGATTTCATCAACGAGGGGCTCACCCAGGAACAGGTGCTCGCCGCCGCGCTCAGCCAAAATAATAATGATCGGAAGACCGCTTAGATGAATCAGCTCAAACAGCTATTCACCCGCTACAAAATGCTCGCCCTGGTGATCGCCGTGGCGTTCATCTGGCTGTTTTTCAGTTGGCAGACCGAGGGCGGTTTCCTCACCCCGCGCAACCTGTCCAACCTGCTGAGGCAGATGTCGATCACCGGGATTCTGGCGTGCGGCATGGTGCTGGTGATCATCAGCGGCGAGATCGATTTGTCGGTGGGTTCGTTGCTAGGGTTATTGGGTGGGCTTGCGGCGATTCTGGACGTGGTCTATCACCTGCCGCTGCTGGCCAACCTGAGCCTGGTGGCGCTGTGCGGCTTGATGATCGGTTTGGCCAATGGCTACATGACCGCCTACCTGCGCATCCCCTCGTTTATCGTCGGTTTGGGCGGCATGCTCGCGTTTCGCGGGATTCTGCTGGGCATCACCGGCGGCACCACGATTGCGCCGGTGTCGCCGTCGCTGGTGTATGTGGGCCAGGGCTATCTGCCGCATCACGTGGGGGTGGGGCTCGGTGTTTTGCTGTTCGCGCTGACCCTGTTCCTCACCTGGAAACAACGGCGCAACCGCGCGCTGCATGGCTTGGCCGCGCACTCATTGATACGCGACGTGCTGCGCGTGGTGGTGATCGGCGCGGTGCTCGCCGGGTTCGTCACCACCCTCAACAGCTACGACGGCATCCCGGTGCCGGTGCTGCTGTTGCTGGTGCTGCTCGGGGTGTTCAGCTACGTCACCAGCCAGACCGTGTTCGGCCGCCGCGTGTATGCGGTGGGCAGCAACATGGAAGCCACGCGCCTGTCGGGCATCAACGTACAGGCGGTGAAACTGTGGATCTTCGGCATCATGGGCGTGATGTGCGCCCTCGCCGGCCTGGTCAACACCGCCCGCCTCGCCGCCGGTTCACCGTCAGCGGGCAACATGGGCGAACTCGACGCCATCGCCGCGTGCTTTATCGGCGGCACCTCCATGCGCGGCGGCTCGGGCACGGTGTACGGCGCGCTGCTCGGGGCGCTGGTGATTACCAGCCTGGATAACGGCATGTCGATGCTGGACGTGGACAGTTACTGGCAGATGATCGTCAAGGGCAGCATTTTAGTGCTGGCGGTGTGGGTGGATGTCAGTACGCGGGCCGGGCGGCGGTAAGCAGCAACGATCATTCTCACTGGATGTGGGGATGATCATGACCATGCTGGAAGCACACGACGTCAATAAATCTTGGCGCCATCGTAAATATTGTAGATATGTCCAGGGACCTCAGAGGGAGCCGAAAAATAGACGAACAACTTTCCACCCTGCTCCTGGACAGCCATTACTTTCATGGGCTGGCCAGCGCCTATCGCGACGTGATCTTTCAAGAAACTAGTCGATAAGTTCTTTTTCGGTATGGACTCATCAAATACGTAGACGACCTGCTGAGTGGCATCCCCATGACCTTTTGCAACGCCTTTCGCCCAGCCTTCCCACTCCACTGAATTGTGTGCGGTCGCCGAGGCGGACTGTACGCCAGGATCCTTGAAGACTTTGCCTACGCCATTTTTAATCCTACTTGCGCCCTCTGGGGTGACGTACGCCGAACGATACGCCTTGCCCTCATAAGGCTTTAATTGGTCAAACTCACGCAAAAACTCTTCAAGTTCCGGCGTACGCCGATTCGCACGCAGGGGCTGATTGACGAAGTCTGAGTCAGCGTGAATATAAGTACCCACATGCTCAAAGTTATCCGCATTACTTTCTCCGATAAGTTTAGTGAGTGTCTGTGTGAATTCGTCTTTCTGCTGCTCGGTGAGCGCGTCACCTGAATGATTGTGTTTTTCCACAACGGCAGCCAGTTCTTTGCGTGCGTCTCTATATTTTTGCGAAAACGCCTGCGATATCTTCCCGCCGCCCTCTACGCCTCTTCTCCTCCATACACCTGCGTCATCAGGCTTGGCAATTTTCCCGCTGCTGACTAACTTTGTTGGATCATCAGGTTTTTCTACGCGTAACACATAGTGCATACCATCGCCGGCATCAGGCTTTCCGGAAACGAAATATTTCACACCGTTCAGCTCAATCTGCCTTACACCCGGTTGACTGCGGGGCAACGGACCGGCGGTAACCTTAAACTGTTCAATGCCCTGAGCGGCTTTTTTGGAAGCATTGGGTGCCCACGTCAAACCCTGTACGCCGCCTTCCCATTTAACCCCGGCAACGCCAGGCTTAAGGCTGTAACTCGCAAAATTTACCGACGGTTTCAAGAACTTCGGGATGATGGGTTTAACCAGTCGGATAGCCCCCCTCGTAAGGCCAGCAGCAACTTGTTCAACAGGTAGCATGAGTGAAAGAAGATCAATCCATATTTGGCCTATTCCTTCGAGCGGGCGACCCGCAACTATTGCCTCAATACCGCGCCAAAAAGGCACGAAACCTTTAAGGATTTCACGACGCTTCTCCCTGTCTTCCTTAAATGTTTGATAGTTGTCTCTATCCGCTTTCTCAGCTTCAGTGACGCGCTCCGGATCCTCCTCTGCCTTGTACAGCAAATCCAGATCCTTCATATAAAACAGTGTTTCGGACACCTTCGTGCCGATCTGGCCGGCACGCTCCACGAATTGTGCCTGGTGGTTTGGCTCTGCGGCACTGCCTTGCGCAGGTGGCGGAATTATCGCCAATGGTTCCAACGTATAAAGTTGGGCGAAAAAAGGCGTATTGTCCGGTCGAGCGCCCGCTTGCCGATCAACTTTCGTCTCATACCGCTGCCCTTGAATGCTGGGTTTTGGCCACGCGGTGAATGCGTTCGAATAACTGCCGTCGGGTAAACGTTGTTTTCCGATGACACTGTGGCCCTCGAATATGCCGACATAGTTATCCCGCTTAATCACGGTCCCCCGCTCGGGGTTGACTTCATATACCGTTGTCTTTCCTTTGTGAACGGCTTTAATCAAGAACGTACTGCGCTCAAGCTCGCCGCCCTCTCCCGGCGACTTCATTGCATACACACCGACTTCACCGTGCGCTATGGCCATTTGATCCGCCGGGGAAAGCGTTGACAGGGTGTATTGGATTATCGTTGCGTAGGCGGTTTTCTTGGTCGCCAGATCAGCTTTGAAGTCTTCCCCGAATTTTTGGTCATCGTAAATAGCCACCGGATATTTTTTATTATCTGGGTCGTCATGGCCTTTGATGGGCGATACGAGTTGTGTCCCAGTGAAATAATCCTTCCTCATTGGCATGGGGGTAGAGAGGCTACCGATTGCACCCGCCACCTTTTCAAGATGCTGATCCAATGCGGCAAGGGCTTTTTGAATGTCCGTTTGCGAAAAGTCGGTTTTCTCTTCAAGAACGCCATTGGCAACGGCCCATTCCAGTGCGGGGCCAATGCGTGTCGACGCAACAAAAAGCTCTTGCTCGGGTGTAACCGCCATAGCACTCATTTTACCGGGCAAGGCGATCAGTTCATCCTGGGTCATCCGCTTCGAAGAGCCCGGCTCGATGGCCTCGGCCAGGTTGACACCGTGCTGAAAACTCACCCAGCTCACGGAGCTTTTGCTGAGTTCTGTGGGAGCATTATTTTTGCCCGCATGGGCCGATGAGCCGCCAGTGACCTGAAGCGGATTGGCTGCCGAGGGCCCTGATGCTGATTTGGGCGCCTCACTGTTGTCCACTGCGTGAGAACCAACGGATCGTTTGGTGCGACGGCCCCTTGTTTCTGCGCCCCCTTCAACGTCTCTGGCCCAATGACGATCGGTAGGAAGTGTAAGAATATTGGTGGTCATTATTCATCATCACGCTAGTGGAATGTTCTCTCAACCGCGGAAGGAAACACAGCGGTAGATTTGTCCTCCTTGTGTGGCACAGAGGTAAGAAATTGTTCCATTGCACGATGGCAGAATATTGACCCCTTCAAGGACCACTGCCTGACCACGGACAAAAAAATGTGGGGGCTTGCTCCCGATAGCGTTGGTTCAGGCACTCAAGCAGTGACTGCCACTCCGCCATCGGGAGCAAGCCCCCACATGGGTTTCTCTGTGTTCCTTAGGCTGTCATTTGGAGACGGGCATCGCAAACTCCGCGCCTTGCTCGATGCTCTCCGACCAGCGCTGCATGATCGACTTCTGCTTGGTGTAGAAACGCACGCCCTCGGTGCCATAGGCATGCATGTCGCCGAACAGGCTCTTCTTCCAGCCACCAAAGCCGTGCCAGGCCATCGGCACCGGGATCGGCACGTTGATGCCGACCATGCCTACCTGGATGCGCCGCGCAAATTCGCGGGCGATGTGGCCGTCGCGGGTGAAACAACTGACGCCGTTGCCAAATTCGTGGTCGTTGACCAGCTTTATCGCCTCGCCAAAGTCCTTCACGCGCACGCAGGCCAGCACCGGGCCGAAGATTTCTTCGCGGTAGATGCTCATCTCCCGGGTGACGTGGTCGAACAGCGTCGCGCCGAGCCAGAAGCCGTTTTCCAGACCGGCCTCGGTCGGCACATAGTCGCGCCCGTCCAGCAGCAACTGCGCGCCGGCTTGCACGCCTTGTTCGATATAGCCGCTGATGCGTTCCAGGGCGGCGCGGGACACAATCGGGCCCATTTCGGCCTTGAGGTCGCGGCCGTCGGTGATGCGCAGTTGCTTGGCCCGTTCGGTCAGGGCGGCGATGACTTTGTCGCCCACATCACCCACCAGCACCGCCACGGAGATGGCCATGCAGCGTTCGCCGGCACTGCCGTAGGCGGCGCCCATCAGCGCGTCGACGGTTTTTTCGATGTCCGCGTCGGGCATCACCACCATGTGGTTTTTCGCGCCGCCCAAGCCCTGGACGCGCTTGCCGTGCCGGGCGCCGGTTTCGTAGATGTATTGGGCAATCGGGGTAGAGCCGACGAAACTCACGGCCTTGACGTCCGGGTGTTCGATCAGCGCGTCCACCGCTTCCTTGTCGCCCTGCACCACGTTGAACACGCCGGTGGGCAAGCCGGCTTCACGCAAAAGCTCGGCCATGAACAGCGACGCGCTCGGGTCGGTCGGGCTGGGTTTGAGGATGAAGGTGTTACCCGCCGCGATGGCAATCGGGTACATCCACATCGGTACCATTACCGGGAAGTTGAACGGCGTGACGCCGGCCACCACGCCCAGGGGCTGGCGCATCGTCCAGTTGTCCATGCCACGGGAGACCTGGTCGGAGTGTTCGCCCTTGAGCAGGTTGGGAATGCCGCAGGCGAATTCGAGGATGTCGATGCCACGGTCGACTTCGCCCTGGGCATCGGTGAAGACCTTGCCGTGTTCGGCGACGATGATGCGCGCCAGGTCGTCCTTGCGCTCGCGCAGCAGGTGCAGGTACTGGAACAGCACGCGGGCGCGGCGGATCGGCGGCGTGTCGGCCCAGTCGGCAAACGCGGCCTGGGCGGCGGCGACGGCTTCGTCGACGGTCTGGCGGCTGGCCAGGGCGACGCGGGCGGTCACTGCGCCGGTGGCCGGGTTGTACACGTCCTGATAGCGATCATCGCGGCTCACGCGCTGGTCGTTGATGTAGTGCTCAAGGGTGGTGATCATGGCAATAGGTCCCAGGTGGGTAGCGTTGGGACACACGATAGGCTTTGGTTTTGTTCCAAACCAGAGCAGAATCCAGAACTTATTGTCCTTATATGCGAACAATACCCCCATGGAAAAATCTGAAATCGAAGGGCTGTGGACCCACATTCACTGGCTCTCGGTGCTGGAAGAACACGGCACCTACACCGCCGCCGCCGCGCGCCTGGGGGTGAGCAAGTCGGCGGTCAGCCAGCGCATCTCCGACCTGGAAAAAGCCACCGGCACGCGACTCGTCACCCGCACCACCCGCAGCGTGCGCCTCACCGACGCCGGCCTGTCGTTGACCCGCGAAGTGCGCAGCGCCTACGAACACATCGCGCGCAGTTTCTCGGCGGTGCGCGACTCGGCCGGGGAGATTCGCGGCCTGGTGCGCCTGACCGCTCCCGTGGCATTCGCCCGGCAACAGTTGGTGCCGCATTTGTCCGCGTTCCTGCAGCAGTACCCGCAGGTGCGCATTCAACTGGACGTGTCGGACGCCTTGAGTTCCCTGGCCGCCGAGGGCTACGACCTGGCGGTGCGCCATGGCTTCCAGGTGCCGGAAACCCATGTGGCGTGGAAGCTGTGCGACACCGGCTCGGTGCTGGTCGCGACCCGCGATTACCTGCAACGCCACGGCGAACCCCGCGAGCCGGGCGACCTCAGCGCCCACAACTGCCTGTTCTACCCGCGCGGCGCCGACCAGCCGGCATGGACCTTCGAGCGCGGCAGCAAACAGGTCGAACGCCTGACCGTGCCCATTGCCGGCAGCTTCGCCACCAACAACAGCGAAGCCCTGCGCGACGCCGCACTCAATCACCTGGGAATCGCCCTGCTCCCGGACTTCAGCGCCCAGGCCGCACTGGCCAGCGGTCAGTTGGTGCAGGTGCTCACGGGCTGGACGCTCAAGGGCGCGTTTGCCGATGAGATCTACCTGATCCGCCCGTATTCGCCCCATGTGCCAAAGTCGGTGACGGCGCTGGTCGGCTATTTGAAGGACACGCTGGCGGGTGGATTTCGCTTCAACGGCTGAAGCACTGAGCCGCACATGTGCGCAAACGGGCATGCGGGCGAAAAACCCAAGACCGCCCCCATGACTTTTTTGCACAACGCACCGGTGTTTTTGAGCGTTTTGCTCTGATTTATGCGTGCCTATACTCGGTCCAGCCTCCTGGTGGAACCGGGGGGTCAGTCCCCACAACAATAATTAAGGACACCGACCATGACCCAGTCCTTCCTGGCTGCCCGGGATTTTCTGCTCGCCCATCGCACCGACTACGCCACTGCCGTACGGGATTTCCGTTGGCCGCAGTTGAGTGAGTTCAACTGGGCGCTGGACTACTTCGATGCCATGGCCGAGGGCAATGCGGCCGATGCGCTGTGGATCGTCGAAGAGGACGGCAGCGAGCAGCGCTACAGCTTCGCGCAACTGGCCGCTCGCTCCAACCAGGTCGCCAACCACCTGCGCGCCCTCGGCGTGCGCCGGGGCGAACGTGTGCTGTTGATGCTCGGCAACGACGTGGCGCTGTGGGAAACCATGCTCGCGGCCTTCAAGCTCGGCGCCGTGGTGATTCCCGCCACCGCCCTGCTCAACCCCGACGACCTGCGCGACCGCATCGAGCGCGGGCAGGTGCGGCATCTGGTGGTCGGCGAGGCGCATGTGGGCAAGTTCGACGGGCTGGGCGACGGCTGCAGCCGCGTCTGCGTGGGCACCGCGCCTGCCGGTTGGGTCGCGCACCGCGCCGCGTTCGAGTACCCCGAGCAGTTCGAGGTCGAAGGCCGCACCCTGGCCACCGACCCGATGCTGCTGTATTTCACCTCCGGCACCACCTCCAAACCCAAGATGGTGCTGCACAGCCACCAGAGCTACCCGGTCGGCCACCTGTCGACCATGTACTGGATCGGCCTGCAACCGGGCGACTTGCACCTGAACATCTCGTCGCCGGGCTGGGCCAAGCATGCCTGGAGCTGCCTGTTCGCGCCGTGGAATGCCGGCGCGTGCATCTTCATTCATAACGTCGCACGCTTCAGTGCGCCGGCCTTGCTCGCCGCCCTGGAGCGTTACCGCGTGACCAGCCTGTGCGCGCCGCCCACCGTGTGGCGCATGCTGATCCAGGAAGACCTGGCCAGTTACCGGTCGCGCCTGAACCTGCGCGAACTGGTGGGCGCTGGCGAGCCGCTGAACCCGGAAATCATCGAGCAGATCCAGCACGCCTGGGGCTTGCCGCTGCGGGACGGTTTCGGCCAGTCGGAAACCACTGCACTGGTCGGCAACACGCCGGGCCAGGTGCTCAAGCCGGGGTCCATGGGCCGTCCGTTGCCGGGCTACCAGGTGGTGCTGCTTGACGCCGATGGCGTGCCGGGCACTGAAGGCGAAGTCGCGCTGGCGCTGGCGGTGCGCCCCCTCGGCCTGATGCTGGGCTACGAAGACAGCCCGGAAAAAACCGCCGAAGTGATGCGCGACGGTTACTACCGCACCGGCGACACCGCGCAGGTCGACGCCGAGGGCTACATCACCTTCGTGGGCCGCGCCGATGACGTGTTCAAGGCCTCCGACTACCGCATCAGCCCCTTCGAGCTGGAGAGCGCGCTGATCGAACATCCGGCGGTGATGGAAGTGGCCGTGGTGCCCAGCCCGGATCCGTTGCGCCTGGCGGTGCCCAAGGCGTTCCTGATCCTGGCCCACGACGCCCCCGGCAGCGCCGAGCTGGCCCGCCATATCCTGGCCTTTGCCCGTGAGCATCTGGCGCCGTACAAGCGGGTGCGGCGGATCGAATTTGTGGTCGAGCTGCCCAAGACCATTTCCGGCAAGATCCGCCGGGTGGAATTGCGCCAGATGGAGGTGGTGCGACGCCAGGGCGATACCCGGGGCGAGCACGAACACTTCGAGGAAGATTTCGCCTGAGACAACCCCGGCGGCGCCCGTGAAGGCACCGCCGGGCCCGCCCGCCTATCAGCGCGATGCCGTGCTGGCCGGCTCGAACATGCCCTCAAACCGTGGCTTGTTGGCCGCGTAATACGCCGCCACCGCCTGATCCGCGGTGGTTTGCCGCGCCTGCATCATCAGGTTTTCAAGGTCGGCCTGGGGGATGGAGAAATGCGCAAAGAAATACGCCACATCAGGATGCTGCGCGCTGAACCCCTTGCGAGCCATCGCGTGGATCTGCTCGGCACCGCCAAAAATCTTCTTCGGATCATCCAGGTAGCGCAACGACCATTTGGAGAACATCCAATGGGGGCTCCAGGCGTTGACCAATGACCATTTGTCGCGCTTGAGGTTGCGATCCAGCTCGTTGAGCATGCCGCTTTCCGACGACCCCACCAGTTTGTAGCCTGCCAGCTTGTAGTCGTCGATGGCCTTGACGGTGAGTTTGTACTGGCCGTTGCCGACCTCCGAGGTGTAGATCTTGCCGTCGAATTTTTCGCGGATGCCCGGCTTGTTCAAGTCTTCGACACTGGCCACCTCGCTGATGGGCACGGAAGTGGGCACCGCCATGCCGATGCGCCCTTCGTACAGCACGCCAAGGTCTTCGAGCCGGTCCTTGTACTTGTCATAGAACGCTTTATGGGTGCCCGGCAGCCAGACCATGGGGATCAGGTCGATGTTGCCATTGGCCAACGCCTGGAACTGGATGCCGATGTCGGCCATCACCAGTTTGACCGGCTGCTTGAGATGTTCCTGCAACGCAGTACTGGCGAGCTTCACGGTGATTTCCGTGTCTGACCAGTTCACCCAACCGATCCGCACCGGCTGTTTTTCCTCAGCGTGACTGAACAGTGCACTGGCACTCAGTACAACGCCGAGCAGGTAGGCACAGGCTTTTTTCCGATAGAGCACTTGGGCATTCATCAGGCGTCCTCCTAGGGGTGGTGATCGCGATCTTATCGACGCTGCACGGGCTGCGCAATCAAAATGTACATGCATGTCGACCATTGTTGACACCTATGTACATTTACCCTAATTTCACATCGCCGAGCCTGATGATGCCCACTACGGAGTACGCGACGATGTCCAGCGATCCCCTGCTGCAGCCTTATAAAATCAAGCACCTGACCTTGCGTAACCGGATCATGACCACCGCCCACGAACCGGCCTATCCGGTGGAGGGCATGCCGCAGGCGTTGTACCGCGCGTATCACGTCGAACGCGCCAGGGCCGGCGTGGCCCTGACCATGACCGCCGGTTCTGCCGCGGTGTCGCGGGACAGCCCGCCGGTGTTCAACAACGTGCTGGCGTATAAGGACGAAGTGGTCGGCTGGTTGAAGGACCTGACCGACGAATGCCATGAACACGGCGCGGCGGTGATGATCCAGCTCACGCACCTGGGCCGGCGCACGCGCTGGGACAAGGCCGACTGGCTGCCGGTGGTTTCGCCCTCGCACCGTCGCGAAGCGTCGCACCGCTCCTTCCCGAAGAAGATGGAAGACTGGGACATCGAGCGCATCATCAAGGACTACGTGGACGCCGCCGAACGCATGCAAGCGGCCGGAATGGACGGCCTGGAGCTGCAAGCCTACGGCCACCTGATGGACCAGTTCTGGTCGCCGCTCACCAATGACCTCGACGGCCCGTATGGCGGCTCGCTGGAAAACCGCATGCGCTTTACCTTCGACGTCCTGCGCGGCATTCGCCAGCGCGTCGGCGAAGACTTCCTGCTGGGGGTGCGCTACACCGGCGATGAGACCCTGCCGGGCGGGTTCGACGCCCGCGAGGGCCTGCAGGTCTCGCACATGCTCAAGGACAGCGGGCTGGTGGACTTCCTCAACGTGGTGCGCGGGCACATCGACACGGATGCGGGCCTGACCGATGTGATTCCGATCCAGGGCATGCGCAACTCGCCCCACTTGGATTTCGTCGGCGAGATCCGCTCGGCTACCGGTTTCCCGACCTTCCACGCGGCGAAAATCCCCGACGTGGCCACCGCCCGCTATGCCATCGCCTCGGGCAAGGTGGACATGGTCGGCATGACCCGCGCCCATATGACCGACCCGCACATCGTGCGCAAGATCATCGAGCGGCGCGAAGACGACATTCGCCCCTGTGTCGGCGCCAATTACTGCCTGGACCGCATCTATCAGGGCGGCGCGGCCTATTGCATCCACAACCCGGCGACCGGCCGGGAAACCAGCATGCCCCATGAGATTGCCAAGGCGACGGTCAAGCGCAAGGTGCTGGTTATTGGCAGCGGTCCCGCCGGGCTTGAAGCGGCGCGGGTGGCCGCAGAGCGCGGGCACGCGGTGACGGTAATGGAAGCGGCGGCCCAGCCCGGCGGGCAGATCCGCCTGACCGCCCTCAGCGAACGACGCCGCGAGATGATCGGCATCATCGACTGGCGCATGAGCCAGTGCGAACGCCTGGGCGTGACCTTCCACTTCAATACCTGGGCCGAAGCCGAAACGGTGCTGGCCCATGAGCCGGACGTGGTGATCGTCGCCACCGGTGGCCTGCCGCACACCGAGGTGCTGACCGCGGGCAATGAGCTGGTGGTGTCGACCTGGGACATTATTTCCGGGGACGTCAAACCGGGGCGCCATGTGCTGGTGTTCGACGACGCGGGCGACCATGCGGCCCTGCAAGCGGCTGAAGTGATTGCCCGAAGCGGGGCCACGCTGGAGATTGTCACCCCGGATCGTGCGTTCGCCCCCGAAGTCATGGCCATGAACCTGGTGCCCTATATGCGCAGCCTGCAGGACCTGGAGGTGACCTTTACCGTGACGTATCGGGTCGACAAAGTGCAACGCCATGACGGTCGGCTGCTGGTCACCTTCGGCAGTGACTATGGCCAGGTACACAAGCAGCGGGTGGTCGACCAGGTGGTGGTCAACCACGGCACGCTGCCCCTGGATGACCTGTATTTCGACCTGCGCCCGCACTCAAGCAACGGCGGTGCTGTCGAGCAGCACGACCTGATTGCGGGCAATGCGCAAGCGATCGTGACCCACCCCGAGGGCCGCTTCCAACTGTTCCGCATCGGTGACGCGGTGGCGGCGCGCAATACCCACGCGGCGATCTACGATGCGCTGCGGCTGGTCAAGGACCTGTAGCCCTCACGTGCGACGCGAGCTTGCGCGGGCAAGCTCGCCGTCAGGATGCCTCGAACGTGTCGGCCAATGGCACGAACACCCCGGGCGAGGTTTCGGCGTAGCCGAACTTGCCGTAGAAGCGATCCAGCTCGCGGCGCTTCAACGCTTTGCCGGTGAACACGCCCACATAGTGGGGAATGCGCCGGAATCGCACGACCACGTCCTCGGTGGTTTTCATCGAGATATAGCCGATCTGCGTCAGGTAGAGGGTCCTGGCGCGCACGTCCGCCGCCTCTTCATCGTAGCCAAAGCGCCGAAACATCCCGGTCAAGGCGTTGATGCGGGTGTCGTCCGCCCGCGCGATTTCTGCGCTGACCTCGGCTGACTGCATGGCCCAGCTGCGCACGGCAAACTCGAACTGGGAGTCGAACAACTGCGGGTTCAACCAGCACTCGAAGACGTTGAGAATCGCTTCGCTGATGCTTTCGGCGTAGTTCTCGCATTGCTGCACCAGGCTGCCGGTATTTTTCTCGCGCCAGCGGCTCAGCAACGCGTCGAGCAGTTGCTCGCGGTCCTCGAAGAACCAATAGAAACTGGTGCGCGACAGCCCCAACTGCTTGGCCAGCGGCATCACGCGCACCGCATCGATGCCCGACTCTTTCAACGCGTCGTAAGCGGCATCCAGCCATACATCGACCGAGCCTCTCCAACCTGTGTCCTGGGCCTTGCCTCGCGATTTTTCCGGTGCAGACATCCGGGGTTTACCTCTCGTTGAGCATGAGCGGCCACTCTACACGCCAAGCGGCAAGGCGCACAGAAAAGGTACAGATGCGTACATTGCGCCTCGCCCTCGCTCAATCCTCTTGAATCCTTGCCTGATCCTCCGAGATATCGGCTTTTTCATAGATAGCCCTTGCACCCTGGTCTAGAGTTCGACAATGAGCGCCCATCGCTCGCATAAGAAAAAAGCCTCACCCAACCGAAGATCAGCCGATGAGCCACGGAGCGACAGACCATGGAGCTACGAATCAACCAAAAGTCCTACCAGGTCGATGCCGACGCCGACACGCCACTGCTGTGGGTGATCCGCGATGACCTCGGACTGACCGGTACCAAGTACGGCTGCGGCCTGGCCCAATGCGGCGCCTGCTCGGTGCTGGTGGACGGCAACGTGGTGCGTTCCTGCGTCACGCCGGTGTCGGGGGTGGTGGGTCGGGAGATCACCACCATTGAGGCGGTCGAAGCCGATCCGGTGGGCCAACGGGTGGTCGCCGCCTGGGTCGAACACCAAGTGGCGCAATGCGGGTACTGCCAGTCCGGGCAGGTGATGGCGGCCACTGCGCTGCTCAAACACACCCCCGCGCCCAGCGATGCGCAGATCGAAGCGGCGATGGTCAACCTGTGCCGCTGCGGCACTTACAACGCCATTCGCACGGCGGTGCATGACTTGGCCAAGCAGGAGCGCACCGCATGAACACGCCCCACGAACGCCCCGACCTGCCCTTGGGCGAACCCATCAACCTGTCGCGCCGGCGCTTTCTGGCGAGTACGGCGGTAGGCGCGTTGGTCATCGGTTTCGGCTTGCCCCTGGGGTCGGCCCGGGTACAGGCCGCCGCCACCGCCGAGCGCGGCACCCAGGTGCCGGCGTTCCTGGAAATCCGCCCGGACGGCAGCGTGCGCCTGCTCAGCCCCTTCATGGAAGGCGGGCAAGGCACTCACACGGCCATGGCGCAGATCGTCGGCGAAGAGCTGGATGCCGACCCCGCTACGTTCATCGTCGAAGCCGCGCCGCCGGGTGAAGCCTATGTGGTGATGGAAAACGGTATGCGCATCACCGGCGGCAGCATGTCGGTGCGCATGAGCTACCCGGTCATGCGGCGCTTGGGCGCCCTCGCCCGCGCCATGCTGCTGCAGGCCGGCGCCGAGCAGTTGGGCGTGCCGGTGGCCGAGTTGACCACCCAACCGGGCCGCGTGGTGCATGCCGCGTCCGGCCGCTCGCTGGGCTACGGTGAGTTGGCCGGTCGCGCCCTGGACATGCCGGTGCCCGACCCGGCCAGCATCACCCTGCGCGACCCGAGCCAGTTCCGCTGGATCGGCAAGCCGGTCAAGCGCCTGGATGCCTATGACAAATCCACCGGCAAGGCGCTGTACAGCATCGACATGAAAGTCGACGGCATGCTCCACGCCGCCGTGCAGCACGCGCCGCGCCTGGGCATGACCGTCGCCAGCCTGCGCAACCAGGCCCAGGTCGAAGCCATGAAAGGCGTGCACTCGGTGCATCAACTGCCGGGCGCGGTGGCCGTGGTGGCCGAACGTTGGTGGCACGCCAAGCGTGCGGTCGAGGCGATCCAGGTCGAGTGGCAGGAAGCGCCGGCCGATTCAAGCGTGCGCGTGATGCCGGCGGATTTCTCCAGCGACAAGTACCGCGATTTTCTGGCCACCCAGCAAGGCCCGGCCCGCGACGACGAAAACCAAGGCGACGTGGCCGCCGCCCTGGCCGCTGCCAAAACCAAAATCGAAGCCACCTACCACAACCAATACGTCAATCACGCCCAACTGGAGCCGCCGTCGGCCCTGGCGCGCTTCAACCCCGACGGCTCGCTGGACGTCTGGCTGCCCAACCAGGCGCCCGACATGTTCCGCGCCGACATCGCCAAGCGTGCCGGCCTCGACCCATCCAGGGTCAACCTGCACTCGCCACTGCTGGGCGGCTTTTTCGGCCGGCACTTCCTGTATGACTCGGCCAGTCCCTACCCGCAGGCCGTCGCCCTGGCCAAGGCGGTGGGCCGTCCGATCAAGCTGATCTGGAGCCGCGAGGAAGAGTTCCTGCGCGATGTGCTGCGCCCGGTCGCGGTGGTCAAGTTCCGCGCCGCGCTGGATGCCGACGGCTTGCCGGTGGCGATCGAAGCGGTCAGCGCCACCGAAGGCCCCAGTGAAGCCATCGCCGGCAAACAGGGCGACAAAATCGACCCCACCGCCCTTGAAGGGCTGTCGGGCAAGAGCTATGCGATCCCCAATAAGCGCATCGCGCAGATCTACGTCAAAGGCCCGGCCATGCTCGGTTACTGGCGGTCGGTGGGCAATTCACTCAACGATTTCTTCTACGAAGCGTTCCTCGATGAGCTGGCGGACAAAGGCGGCCGCGACCCCTTCGAGCTGCGCCTGCACCTGCTGCGCGACAACCCACGGTTGACCACCTTGCTCAACGCCGTAGGCGAGCTGTCCGGGGGCTGGAAGCGCGGCCCCTACACGGCCGACGATGGCACCCGCCGCGCGCGTGGCGTGGCCATGGCGTCGCCGTTCGGTTCCCACGCGGCGGTGATCGCCGAAGTGTCGATCGACAATGGCCAGGTCAAGGTGCATCACATCTGGGAAGCCATCGATCCGGGCAGCATCGTCAACCCGGCGATCGTTGAAGCCCAGGTCAATGGCGCCGTGGCGTTGGGCCTGTCGCAAACCTTGCTGGAGGAAGCGGTGTACGTAAACGGCCAGCCACGGGCGCGCAACTACGATCTGTACCCGATCCTGCCGGCGTCGCGCATGGCCCAAGTGCACGTGAAGATCGTCGAGAGCGGCGAAAAGATGGGCGGCATCGGCGAGCCGCCGTTGCCAGCCGTGGCGCCCGCGGTGGCCAATGCGGTCGCGCAGTTGACCGGCCAGCGCATCCGCAGCCTGCCCCTGAGCCGCTACACCTTCAGCTAACCGACAAGGAATGCCCATGAACAACCGCCGATTCGCAAGAACCGTAGGCTGGCTCGCGCTGGCCGGCCTGGTCGTCGCCGCGCTGCTGGCCTGGTATGTCACGCGCCAGCCCGCTTCACCGTTCACACAGGAACCGGCCGCCAGCGTCGAGCCGGCGCTGGTCAGCCGTGGCGAGTACGTCGCCCGCCTCAGCGACTGCGTGGCCTGCCACAGCCTGGCCGGCAAGGCACCGTTTGCCGGCGGCCTGGAGATGGCCACGCCGCTGGGGTCCATCCACGCCACCAACATCACCCCCGACCGCGATACCGGGATCGGCGCCTACAGCCTGGCCGACTTCGACCGCGCGGTGCGTCACGGCGTGGCACCGGGTGGTCGCCGCCTGTACCCGGCGATGCCCTATCCGTCCTATGCCAAGTTCAGCGACGACGACATCCGCGCGCTGTACGCGTTTTTCATGCACGGCGTGCAACCGGCCAGGCAGCCCAATATCCCCAGCGCGATACCCTTCCCGCTCAACCTGCGCTGGCCCATCGCCCTGTGGAACGGCGTGTTCGCCCCCACCGCGACTTACGCGGCCAAGCCCAACCAGGACGCACTGTGGAACCGCGGCGCCTACATCGTCCAGGGTCCGGGCCATTGCGGCAGTTGCCACACCCCACGCGGCCTGGCCTTCAACGAGAAGGCCCTGGACGAGTCCGGCGCGCCCTTCCTCGCCGGCGCCCTGCTCGACGGCTGGTACGCACCGAGCCTGCGCCAGGACCACAACACCGGGCTGGGCCGCTGGAGCGAGCCAGAGATCGTGCAGTTCCTCAAGACCGGGCGCAACCGGCACGCGGTGGTCTACGGCTCGATGACCGAAGCTTTCAACAACTCCACGCAGTTCATGGGCGACGACGACCTGGCCGCCATCGCCCGCTACCTCAAGTCACTACCGGGCGACCCGCAGCGCGACGGCACACCCTGGCAGTACGCAACCGCCGACACCCGCGCGGACATCCCCGGCGCCCACACCTACGCAACCCGCTGCGCCTCGTGCCACGGCCTCGACGGCAAGGGCCAACCCGACTGGATGCCCCCGCTGGCCGGCGCCACCTCGGCCCTGGCCACGGAAAGCGCCTCGGCGATCAACCTCACCCTCAACGGCTCGCAACGCATCGTCGCCGCCGGCGTGCCCGACGCCTATCGCATGCCGGCATTTCGCGAGCAACTGTCCGACGCAGAAATCGCCCAGGTGCTGACCTACGTGCGCAGCACCTGGGGCAACCACGCTGGCGCGATCGACGCGAAGGCCGTCGGCACATTGCGCGGGCATACGGACCCGGCCAGTGCCAGTCCGATTATCTTGCAGATGCGTTGACGCCACGGCAGCCTTGTCGATAAGCCGAAAGCGCCCCGGTTTGGCCAGGCCAACCGGGGCGTTTCTACGTCATTTGCTTGTCAGCCTGCCTGGACACGTTTCAGCGCAGGCGCTGCCCTCGCCGTTTGCGTGGAATGGTGTAGAGGATCTTGATCTCGGTGTACGGGTCGTGGGCGTAGATATTGGCGCGCACCTGCGCAGCGAGCATCGGCGTAGTAAGCGGCGATGCGTGAGCGAGCACCAGCAATGGAGGCTCGGGCAATCTATCTCATAGTGCGCGTTTAAAGAATTAAAACTGTCACTGGGCGGGTGACACCGTCAAGTGGATGGCCCTCGTGTCGATACTTCAGAGCCTCAGTGCGATAAGGGTGCGCCGGACATCGACCAGAATAACAAATTGTGACAATTGTCATTTTCTAAAGCCGACTGTGTTGTTTTGGAGAAGATGTTTGGGGAGCAATGGAACCAAAAAGCCAATTTAAGCCTTAGTTCTCATCGCTTGTCATCGAAAGTGACCTTGCTCGCAATCAGCGCAATGCACGGTTTTCAGCTCGGATTAACTACGAGCAGCCAAGTAACTTGAACTGGCCTTACTTACGCCATAAACAGTAGCCTTATTACCTGAATAGTCAGGATGAACATGGTATGGCGGAAGAAAATTGGACAGGACACCACTGCAAGGTGTGTTACGAGCAGGCGATGAAAGAAAGAGTACGTCTGGACGCGCTATTACGCGCAAAACGGAACCGTCAATTGATCGAGCCGCCGCCGCGACCGGAGCCTCCTCCTCAAACAAAAAAGGCTCCGTCGCTCCCGCCACCAAGGGGCTACGTTTTCGCCAAGTCACGTGCGCTGCCAGATGGAATTATCGACCACAACAACCCGAACGGGTTTGTGCCGCTGGAGTCGCTCAGCCAATACGGCGCGTATGCGGTGCTGGGCATGGGGAAGGCTGTATCTTCGGAGGGTACAACGCTGGAGTGGATTGGCGGCTCTGGCAGCACAATGGAGCTGGCCAAGCGCTTGGGGGGCAGCTTGTCGACGCTGGCCCCGCCGAACATGAAGATCGTCATTGGCATGGTGCTGCCAAACACGACCTCACCCGACAGCGCGTTCTACACATCTGAGCAGTACGCCCAGTTAAGCCAAGGCAACACGCGAGTAAGGGTGAACGTGAAGCACCTGCCGGACGGTTCTGTGAATCTGTACGGGTTCTATACCGGAAGGAAGACGCAATGGCAGCGGGTTCCAGTGATCAAGGCGCAAGCGCGTGGTGAACAACTGATTGCGAACATAGGGGACGGAATTGAGATCATCTGGACCCCAGCAGCAGCACCGAATACGGTGCTGGGCATTCCAGCGCTAGAAGGTGCATCGCTGAAACCTGGCACATGGGTATACCCGCCCACCGAACAAGCCGATGCGATATTGGTCAATCCGGTGTATCCGCCAGACTACCAAGACGCGATCATCTGGTTTCCAAACACCGGAATTCAGCCGATTTATATCTCGCTGAGCGTGATGGGGGATCATAGCTATCACCCACCCCCTAAACGGCTTACTGCGTTCCCTGATGCTGTAAAAGCAGAAGCTAAAACCAGAGTGCAAGGCGGTGGAGCCATTCGTAAGCGTTGGAAGGATCGTAAAGGTCGTATTTATGAATGGGACAGTCAGCATGGAGCCGTTGAAATTTACGATAAGCAAGGCAAACATTTAGGAGAGTTTGACGCTGAAACGGGCGAGCAGACAAAACCAGCAAAACCGGGTCGAACAGTAGAAAAATAGGAGTCCCTATGTACCTGTGTATCAGTGGTTTTTTACCAAACGATCCAGAGGATGATTCGCTTAAATTTGAGCTTGATGTTGATAGTTCTTTTAACGATCAAATCGTCCAAGTGCTCGGCCATAAAAGCCTTGATGCAATGGCAGAAGGCGAATGGTTGTTAACTAGCGAGCAAGTAGCACAGATTTCAGAATTGATAGGTCAGGCACTCCCAACACAGTTGAAACTGTTCATTGGCGTCGAGGCATAGCGCTCTGTTTGAGGCCGCTATGCAGCGGCGGCCCTGCGGTAGAGGCAAGCGCCTCGGCGATCAACATCACCCTCAACGGCTCGCAACGCATCGTCGCCGCCGGCGTGCCCGACGCCTATCGCATGCCGGCATTTCGCGAGCAACTGTCCGACGCAGAAATCGCCCAGGTGCTGACCTACGTGCGCAGCACCTGGGGCAACCGCGCTGGCGCGATCGACGCGAAGGCCGTCGGCACATTGCGCGGGCATACGGACCCGGCCAGTGCCAGTCCGATTATCTTGCAGATGCGTTGAGGAGGATGTTGTGTGGCCCACGGCCGCATTGTGCTAGCTCGCATCGGCACTCAAATGCGCCGTGAATGTGTGCAAGAACCTGAAACGTGTTCGTGATCGCCAACTGGAATCGTCGGCGGTGCATCGGGTACGAAGACGTAAACCGACGGATAAGACGTATCGCCGGTGAGCCTTCGAATGACCCGACGAGACTGACAGCCCATGCTTATTTCCGGCAATACGAACGTTCAACGCCCCATCAATATGCCACCCGCGCAATCCCCCATTGATCCGCTGAAGATCACGCGACACAAGCGGGAGACCGAAATATCAGTCGAGCCGGCTGCCGAGACCCTGACGAGGAACGACCGCTCTCTGGCGAAGCATGTCGCCGAAGCGATCGTGGAGAATGCGGCTCGACCGGACCCCACGGCCACGGTTTACGTTACCGAAAACTCGACATTCGGCCAATGGTGGGCGCAACTGGGGCGTGCCATGGCCCATCCGGCTATTCGCGAATGGGCGATCGAACAGGGTATAAGCGATGCTCGCACACTGATGATTGCTCCCGAGAAAGGCGAGATTTCCTTCAAGACCGCACCCAAAGGCTTGATAAAGACCTTCGGGCCAGGCGACAAGCAGTGGTCAGCCATCAGCGGTTCGATCCTGGCGGCCGCGAAAGTCGTCGCCGAAGGCAGCGGTGTCACCCGCTTTCATCCGCCCATCTACCCGTCTCAATCCAAAGCACCGTTATCGTTGGTGAGCAGCTTTTATGGCATGCCACAAAGGTTTTCGCCGGAGCAGGCGCGCGAATACGCCAGTGTTCTGCAACGGGACCAGGTATTCCCCGACGAACCAGCGGCCGCCAAAGCGACACGCAGCGAAGAAGCGCTCGACAAGCAACGCTCTCAACTCGGCGACCATATCAACGCGCATGAGGCAAAACGGAACCTCACGTTCCTATCCGATGAGATGCGCAGAGACAACGCTCCCGATGCGTTGATTGAAGAATACTTGAGAGGGCAGGAGTTCAATGTTCACCCCGACAGTTCCTATCCTGAAGACAGGCAAATCAAGTCGGGCCGGACCAATCTCTTGCAGTATCTGGAACACAACGGGCTGGCAATACCGACTAACCAGCGTGAATTTGAAAACCTTGCGGCCGGGCTGCTCAACCCGCCCCCCCAGAGTCCGCCCCATGCCAATTATGGCGGGGCGTTGGCATGGCCGATCCCGCTTGACGACGACAGCGAGGTGCATCTCAAGACCCTTTTGAGTCAGAAACAAGTCGGCGACATTAACCTGAGCCCCTTCAAGAATGTGGCGGAGTATTTGATGGGTGACCTGAAGCTCACCTACGCCGAGGCGCGCCAACCACGACAACTGATCGATCGATTGATCCAATCGCCCAAGGGCCAGGCACTGGGCAAGGCGCTGCAAGCCGAGTTCGAGGCTCGATCAGTCAAGGGCAGTGTCAATGACTGGCTATTGGCAGCGCTGAGCATTGATCCAGACGATAAGGCGCCCGCTCCCGGTGTTTCGCCGAAAGCCCGCATGGGCGGGGCGATGTTCGCTGTACCTGAAGAGGCTGGCCGCAGCGCATCATCTTTCGTCGGTCGCCTGGCTGAAGCCCAGGTTATCCAAGGCAAAGCATCGAACCTTAATCAGGGTTGGGTCAAAGCACATCTGTTGCTATCAACCCGTGCGCCCGAGTATCTGGTCAAGGACATTCCAGACAAGGTGGCCTTCGGCACCCACAGTTGGGTCAGCTTCGTCACGGCGGTAGGCCGCCTTGAAGCCAAAGCCCCCGGCTCGACGTCGACAATGACCTACTCCGAGGTCATGAGCCAGGCCTCCATTGCTCCCATTACCGTGGCAGACCGCCAGGCTGAATACCTCGCCCAGCATGAAGCACTCAAGGATTGGGGGGCTGCCAATGGCATGCCCTACCCGCAGACGGCGGCACAAATGAACACCATCCGCGAGGCGTTCAATGCGCAAATCGGTGAGTTGAAAGCCGCCTCAGAGGCGTTCGGCACTCCGATGCCGACGGGTAAAGACTTGGCATTGAAATACTTGAAAGAAGCCATGCCGGATATGGACCCGGCCCTGTTTGAAAAAAAATGCATCACGTTGTACCCGGCCAACGTCGATTACAAAGGACCTTATTCAATCCTCGACCTGTATCTGCAAGATAAACTCATCCTCAACCCTCCCACCCCGGGGGTCATTGATGTATTGCTCGGTGTCGAAGAAAACAGCCGCTGGGTATCCTCTTCCAAAGACGTCAATATTAATGAGTTCCTAGTAAAGTATGCCTCCAAACGGCTTCCTGCTATTCCAGAATTGTTCAAGCGCACGTTTTCCGAATACTGCGAAAAAGCGGAAAAAGGTATCTCCGCGCAACTGAAATACATGATTTCGCAACAACCATTGGGCGTCAGGAAAGCGATAGAAAACGGTGAAATCACGCTACTTCGAGAGGATAAGATAGGTTGGGGTCCGGTCAGAGAGGGCACGTCCAGCGTTATTAAACCTCACGTTAAAAACAGCGAAAACAATAACCCTCTGCTAAAAGTCAAATATAACGGCAGGACGAAGGTTTATGAAATTGATTTAAAAAATGGAGCACTCAAAGAGCGCGACGACCTGAACACTATAACCCCCGGAACATACCCGCGCGGCAGCACGCGGTATGACACTGAATACGTTGCATTGACGCCTCGCTCGCGCGAAAAATACCCCGCTGATATCACCCATGAAAAAACACCGCCTACAGCGCTCCCCAACAGCTTTGCCAGCGAAAAAACTTCATACCTGGCGGATGCCTATGTCCATCACGTTAATATCCCCAAATTTGAAGCGCAGGCCCGGGGCGCCACGACGTTTGACCGTCAAATAAAAATCTCCGAGGTCGTGTCCGAAGTCCTGCTTAATCTAATTCCCGGACGATCGGCCATTGTCAACTTCATGGAGGGTAAAATTGCCGAAGGATTTGCCGAACTGGGATTGGACGCCATGGGCTTTTTAATCCCTGGCAGTTCAGCAGCGACCAAGAGCGCCAAGGCCATCTCGACTGCAACTTCAGTATTCGGCAAAGTGCTGCGCGTCAGTAAGATTGTCGGCCGAACGGCCATTGGAGCCCTGAATCCCGTGGATGGCCTCGCTGACCTGGTGAAGGGCGGTACCAAATTGACCCACAAAGGCTTCAATTATTTTGCCAACACCGGCAGTTATGACCTCGCTTCGGCTGCTAA
This sequence comes from Pseudomonas sp. MPB23, assembly GCF_046605395.1. Lineage (NCBI taxonomy): Bacteria > Pseudomonadati > Pseudomonadota > Gammaproteobacteria > Pseudomonadales > Pseudomonadaceae > Pseudomonas > Pseudomonas sp. MPB23. Next base: position 5,111,052 of record NZ_CP176771.1, read on the forward strand.
ACGCTTTGACGCCTCCAGCCTGGGCACTTTCAAACTTCAAGGCACCATTGCAGAGGGCCCCGCCGTACTGACCGGCGGCAAATGGCACGCTTACGACGCCGTTTCCGGCACGCCGTTCGGCAAAGCGCTTGATGACTTTGTGCCCTCTCTGCAAAAAAACGTAGACGAACTTGGCGATTGGGCCACGGGGCCTAAAGTGCGTAGTAAAAAAGTCAGCCACACCATCAATAAATGGGAAGAAACCGTCAAAGACAAAAAATCAGTTGCGAATAAAGCAGCCTTTGAGGCGGGTTACGCACTTGAAAAGCCGGTCAATGTCTCGGGGTTTTCCGAAAACATGAAACCTCTGGATCTGATGGCGCTGGTAGAAAAAAACCCCAACCTGACGGCTGAACAAGTCGGCTCACTGGTCAAACAATACGACAACCTGCTTTATTCCAAAGGCAAGGCCTCCGTCACTCATTTTCATGAGAGCCAACATGGCATAGGGATCGTGCGAGGGGTACCGCAAACGGCCTACCTGAGTTTGACCTCACAGTTCTCCAATGGCCAATGCGCAGCCCTCTCACGGACCATGGCGACCGCCGTGGCTGAAGGCAAAAGCACCACGTTTATTCGAAACTTACGGCGCGCCGCTGCCATGCCAAAGGACCCAAAATCCATAGAGTTCATGCGCACACTGAAAGAACTTCAAGACACGGTAAGTGGCGCAAGTGTGTTTCACGCGCGTCAACCTGTCCGACAAGTCACGTACCAGAACATGATAAAAGAGCTCGGCGAAGCGACGGGTTCAAAGTCAGTCATGATTGAAATGCCAAACCATGCAATGACAGCCGGCGTGAGTGTCAAAGGTACGACTAAAACTTACTATTTCTACGACCCTAACCTCGGCGTCGTCGAGTTTTCATCGCTCCGGGACATGGAGCGTGGACTGGACAAACTCTTCAACCACAAACACCTGAAAAAAGAGTACCGTTCGGTCGGCACCGATATCAGAAAGCTCGAATTCAAGATATCCGACGTCGACGATGCCTGGCAGGATCTGTTCAGCATTAACAAGACGCGCTTTAAAAAGCTCTACGAACAACCGATCTGACCCCCGCACCCTTGCAGCCTGAGTGTTTATTGCCTGAATACTCAGGCTGACCGGGGGAGCCTTCGACCCTGAGCGCCGCGCCGCTGCGTTAGGGGCACGCGCTCAGCTCTCGATCCCCAACCGTTTCAGGCGTGATGCCAGGGTCGTGGGCTTGAGTCCGAGCAATTGCGCAGCGCCATCCTTGCCGAATAAACGGCCTTGGCAGGCGTGCAGCGCCGCGAGGGTGTTGTTGCGCTCCAACAGACGAATCTGCTCATCGGTCAGGATCGTCGGCGTCACGTCTGGACGGGCGGGTAGCGCCTGGGCGCTGTCGTCCGGCAGGTCGAGGTTCAGGTGCGGCTCGGGGGACGTGATGAGGGCGCGCTCGATCACGTTCTGCAGCTCGCGGATGTTGCCTGGCCACGAATAGCGTTGCAGCCGCTCCATGTCCGATGCCCGCAGGCGCTTGCCCGGCAGGTTCAGGCGTTTGCCGATTTCCTTGATGAAGTGCATCGCCAGCGGCGCAATGTCCATCGGCCGCTCGCGCAACGCCGGCGACTGCAGCGGGAATACGTTGAGGCGAAAGTAGAGATCTTCACGAAAGCGCTTGGCCTGCACTTCTTCACGCAGGTTGCGATTGGTCGCGGCGACGATGCGCACATCCACTTTGCGCGTACGCTCCTCCCCGACCCGTTCGAACTGCCCTTCCTGCAGCACCCGCAACAGCTTGCTTTGCAGGTCGAGGGGGATCTCGCCAATCTCGTCGAGAAACAGCGTGCCGCCATCGGCCAGTTCAAAACGCCCGACCCGGTCGCGAATGGCGCCGGTGAACGCACCGCGCATGTGCCCGAAAAACTCACTCTCGAACAGCTCGGCGGGAATCGCCGCGCAGTTCACCCGAATCAACGGGTGCGCAGCCCGTTTGCTGGCTTGGTGGATGGCCCGGGCGATCAGTTCTTTGCCGGTGCCCGATTCGCCGTGAATCAACACGCTGGCATCGGTCGGCGCGACCACGTCGATCTGCTTGATGATCTTGAGGATGGGCTCGCTCTGGCCGACGATTTCCCGGTAGTTGTGCTCGATCTGAATCTCTTCCTGCAGGTAAGCGTTCTGCTCTTCAAGCCGCACCTTCAGGAGTTGCAACTCTTCCAGGGCGTTGTGCAGTTGCAGTTCGGTGGTTCGCCGCTCGGTGATATCGCGAAACACCACCACGGCACCGACCAGACGGCCGTCGGAAATCACCGGCGTACTGGTGAATTCCACCGGGAACGAGCTGCCGTCACGGCGCCAGAACACCTCCTGGCGCCCCTCATGCACGATGCCGTCGTGTACGGCGCGATAGATCGGACAGTCTTCCACCGGGTAATGGCTGCCGTCGGCGTGGCTGTGGTGATGGATGCGGTGGATATTCTTGCCGATCATTTCCTTGGGTTCCCAGCCGAGCATGCGCGCACCGGCCGGGTTGACGAAGGTGGCCAGGCCTTGATCATCGATGCTGTAGATGCCATCGCCGACAGCGCTGAGCAACAGTTGGTTATCGCGCTCGGTTTCCTGGAACAGGTTGAGGATAGTGCGCCACTCGATCAAACCAGCGCGCATGGTGCGTTCGGTCTGCGACTGGTCGCGCTGATAGCGCTGCTGACGCTGCTCGCGCAGCACCAGAATGATCTGCAATTGGCCTCTGACGCTGAGCGTGGTGGCGCTGATCTCCAAGGCCATGCGTTCGCCGCTTTTGCAATTGCAGCTCAATTCGTCGGTCCAGCCCTTGCCCTTTTCCAGCACGCCCTGGGTAAACACGATCAGGTCAGCCAATTGATGGCCGAACAGTTTGCTCACCGGCACTTCCAGCAACTCCTGACGCCTGTAGCCCAACAACCGGCATGTGGCGATGTTCAGGTCGCCGATGTGATCGGCATAGGGATCGAGCAGCGCGATGGCTTCGGCGCAGTGTTCAAACACCATGTGCCGCGAGGAGTAGGCCAGATCCGCCCAACCGCTGAGGTAATCGTCATCGCTCATGCTACGAAATCTCGTTGTGAACCCTACGAACGTTCGTACTTATACGGCGTTTCGTAGTTTCAAAACAGGATCAGAAAGGTCGATTAAAACCGTATCAGAATTCACTGCCCTTCTATTTCAATGACTTAGCCAGCCTTTCAAACAATGGGCATTTTCTGGCACGCCGTTCGCTCTAGTCCCCTGGCAACCGAGAAGCCGCACCGGCCATCGATGACCCTACGATCACTGGAGAAGACGACATGCCTAACGTGGATATAGCCCAATACAAAGACGGCGACTTTCTGGTCAATTACGAAGAAAAAGTCTTTGAAGACGTCAAGGCCGAACCTGGCGAAAAAGTCCTGATCACCTTCCACACGATCGCGTTCGAAGGCTCCATCGGCCTGGTCAACATGCTGCAAGCCAAGCGCCTGCTGCGCAAAGGCTTTGAAACCAAAATCCTGCTCTACGGCCCAGGCGTGCAACTGGGTGTGCAACGGGGCTTTCCAACGCTGGGCGCCGAAGCCTTCCCCGGCCATCTGGCCGTGAACAATCAACTCAAGGCGTTCATGTCGGAAGGTGGCGAAGTCTATGCCTGCCGGTTTGCCCTGCAGGCCCTGTATGGCCAGACCGAAAAAGCCCTGATCGAAGGCATCCGCCCGATCAATCCGCTGGACGTGATGGACCTGCGCCTGCTGATGCGCCGTGAAGGCGCGATGATCATCGACACCTGGACAGCTTGATGCGACGGCCCCATCCCTGGTGATGGGGCTCACTTCCACACTCTCTGTTCAAGGACCTCGCCATGCCTGTTATCCGCGCCGCTGCCGTGCAGTTCAGCCCTGTGCTTTATTCACGCCAGGCCACCGTCGACAAACTCTGCCAGCAGATTCTGGCGTTGGGCCGCGAAGGCGTGCAGTTCGCGGTTTTCCCGGAAACCGTGGTGCCTTACTACCCCTATTTCTCTTTTGTGCAGCCGCCGTTCGCCATGGGCAAACAGCACCTGCTCCTGCTCGAAGAGTCGGTCGTCGTGCCCAGTGACGTGACCCGCCAGATCGGTGAAGCCTGTCGCGAAGCCCAACTGGTGGCCTGCGTCGGTGTGAACGAGCGCGACGGTGGCACCCTCTATAACGCGCAATTGCTCTTCGACGCCGATGGCAGCCTGATCCAGCACCGTCGCAAAATCACCCCGACCTACCACGAGCGCATGGTCTGGGGTCAGGGTGACGGCTCGGGCTTGCGCGCCACCGACAGCGCCGTCGGCCGCATCGGCGCCCTGGCCTGCTGGGAACATTACAACCCCCTGGCCCGGTATGCCCTGATGGCGGACGGTGAACAAATCCACGCGGCGATGTTTCCCGGCTCGCTGGTCGGGCCGATTTTCGCCGAGCAGATGGAAGCGACCATTCGCCACCATGCCCTGGAGAGTGGCTGTTTCGTGGTCAACGCCACTGCCTGGCTGAACCCCGAGCAACAGGCGCAGATCATGGCCGACACCGGTTGCAGCGTCGAACCGATTTCCGGCGGTTGCTTCAGCGCCATCGTCTCGCCTGAAGGCAAAGTCCTGGCGCAGTTGACCGAAGGTGAAGGCGTGATTATCGCCGACCTCGATTTCGCCCTGATCGACAAGCGCAAACGCATGATGGATTCGGTCGGCCACTACAGCCGTCCGGAGTTACTCAGCCTGCTGGTGGACCGTCGCCCTGCCCTCCACGTGCACGAACGCAGTGAGGTCGCCCCCCATGAATAGCCCGTTAATCAGCACCCACCTGCTGGCCGAACTGCAATGCCATGGCGTGCGCTGGCAAGGTGCCGATGGTTTGAGTCGCAAAGGCGGCGCCGGCCCCTCGGACCATAAAGCCCTGAGCCTGGGCAGCCACACGGCCATGGTGCCGATGCTCAACCGCGCCTCACAGGATTCGCCGTACAGCGCCGTGCCGGATGCCATCGGCGCGCAGGCCTTGATCTTTCGTGAAGGCCTGCAAGTGGGTCAGGTTCAACTGCCCGGCGTGCCGAACTTCTATGCCTTGACCACGGAGGACGGCATTCCCTATTGGAAAATTGCCACCCTGCACAGCAAGGACGTGCTGGCGACCACCGTGCTTCAACACTGCATTCGGATGAACGAAGCCGCCACCTCCTGCCAGTTCTGCGCGATCACCCAATCGCTCACAGCAGGCCAGACCATCGCCCGCAAGCGCCCGGCCCAATTGGCCGCCGTGGCCAAGGCAGCGGTTGCGCTCGACGGCGTCAAACACATGGTGATGACCACCGGCACCCCGCAATCACCCGACCGCGGCGCGGCGATTTTGTGTGAATCGGCAGCCGCCGTCACCGCCGCAGTCGACCTGCCGATCCAGGCTCAATGCGAGCCGCCGGATGACGACATCTGGTTCGAGCGCCTGAAAGACAGCGGCGTGGTTTCGCTGGGGATGCACCTGGAAGCCGTCACCGACGAGGTGCGCCAACGCATCATGCCGGGCAAGGCCGATGTGCCGCTGCACCGCTACTTCAGCGCGTTCGAGGCGGCGGTCAAGGTGTTCGGTCACGGCCAGGTCAGCACCTACATCCTCGCCGGCCTGGGCGACAGCGAAGACGCCATTGCACAGATGAGCGAACGCCTGGCCGGCCTCGGTGTGTACCCGTTTGTCGTGCCGTTTGTGCCGATCGACGGCACCCCGCTGGCCAACCACCCCAAGCCGGACAGTGCCTTCATGCAGCGCCTCTACCCCCGTATCGGCGCCAGCCTGCGCCGTCACGGCCTGCATTCGGACACCATCAACGCCGGCTGCGCCAAATGTGGTGCGTGCTCGGCCCTCAAACATCACGAGTGACAGGAGCCTGACCATGGCCCTCCATGCCTTCGCCCTCACCCACGACACTTTCGTCGACTTCCTCGCCGGCGACATGCTGGTCAAGTCCGCCGTCGAAGCCTGGGAACGCGCCGGTTATTACGCCTTGCGCCACGCGGTGTTCTCGACTGAACAAGGTCTACTGGAACAGGACAAGGACAGCCACGATTTCCAGGCGATCCCAATCGTGGCCGTGGCCCGGCATTGCGGCATGCCGGATCAGGTGATCGGCGCGGTGCGCATCTACAGCACCGAGCCGGGCATCTGGTACGGCGGCCGCTTGTGTGTGGACCAGGACTATCGTCGCCACGGCATGATCGGTAAAGCCCTGGTCAATGAAGCGGTCTCACGCGCCATCGACCTAGGCTGCACGACCTTTCTGGCGACCGTGCAACAGGCCAACGAAGAGTACTTCCACAGCCTGCATTGGCAGAGCCTGCATGGCCTTGAACTGCTGGGCCAGCCCCATGTGCTGATGCAGGCGCAGTTGGATCAGTACCCGTTCATTCCCCGGCAGGCGGCGTTGCCAGCGCGTCGGAGTAGCGGCCATGCACGTTGATCTGCACGGCTTGCTGGCGGCGCTGAAGGCTTCGCCGGCCATGCGCTCCAAACAGGCGATCCAACATCCGGCGCAAGCCCTGGCAGGCTCTGCGCCTTGCCGGGAGCGCGAGGCATTGTATGCGTTGCCGGGGGATGACACGGCGGCGATTCGATGCGGCGACCATTATCAGTTGCTGGCCATCGAAGGCATGCTCCCAGGCTTCGTCGCCCAGGCGCCGTGGTTCGCGGGATGGTCGTCAGTAATGGCCAATGTCAGCGACATCACCGCCATGGGCGGACGCGCAACGGCGGTGGTCAACGCCTATTGGCACCACGACCTGCAGGCAGCCGACAGCCTACTGGCAGGCATTCGCGATGCCTGCCAGGCCTACGGTGTGCGCCTGGTCGGCGGGCACACCAGCCAGGCGCCCGGCAACCCGACAGCCCTGGCGGTCGCGATTACCGGGTGGGCACGCAGCCTGTTGTCGACGCTGCATGTCGAACCGGGCCAGTGCCTGGCCATGGTGGTCGACCTGGACGGTCAATGGCACGGCGACGCCCCTTACTGGAAGGCCTTTGAAGGCGTGCCGGGCGAACGCCTGCGCGCCAAGCTCGAAGTGATTCCACGTCTGGCGGAAGCCGGGCTGCTGCTGGCCGCCAAGGACATCAGCAATGCCGGCGTGCTGGGCACATTGCTGATGCTGCTCGAGCCCACCGGTTGCGGCGCCCAGGTGGACCTGGCGCGCCTGCCCCGCCCCGCCGACGCCCCACTCGAGCGCTGGCTGCAAGCCTTCCCCAGCTATGGCTTTTTGCTGACCCTGCGCCATGAAGACCTGGCCACGGTGCAAGCCGCCTTCAGCGTTGAAGGCCTGCACTGCGCCGCCATTGGCCAGGTCGATGCCAGTGCACGCCTGCACGTCAGCCTTGAGCAGCAACACCTGCAATTCTGGGACCTGCACCACCATCCCTTCACCGGCTTCAGCTACCCCAAGGAGCATTGACATGCCCGCTGTGACGATCCGTTTACGCTGGCCCGACGGCCAGGAAACCAACACCTATTCGCCCTCCACCCGCATCTATGAGTATTTCGACGCCGGAAAGAGCTACCCCTTGAGCGAGTTTCTGCAGCGCGCCGAAACCGGCTTCAACGCCGCCTCGGAGCGCGTCAAACAGATCAAGGGGTTCTATTGCAGCTCCGCCATGGACAGCCTTGAAAGCCTGCGCCTGCGGGCCGCGGCCTTCACCGATGGCGACCCTGTGGTGGACGTGTTGAGCATCAAGCATCAAACGGCAGGCCACGTCAGCTATGCCGCGTTCGGCGACCTGTGAACCGCACATCCAACGAGGAATCAGCATGACCCATTACAGCGCAATCATCGTCGGCGGCGGCCAGGCCGGACTCTCGGCCAGTTATCACTTGCAACAGCACGATATTGATCACCTGGTGCTGGAAAAACACAGCGTGACCCACACCTGGCGCACCCAACGCTGGGATGCGTTCTGCCTGGTCACGCCCAACTGGCAATGCGCGTTGCCCGGCTATCCGTATGTCGGGGACGATCCCCACGGGTTCATGAAGAAAGATGAAATCATTCGCTACCTCGACGGTTTTATCGCCTCGGTGAACGCACCGGTGCGCGAAGGGGTCGCCGTACAACGGCTCAGCCCCCGTGCCGAAGGCGGCTACTGCCTCGAAACCAGCGCCGGGACGTTCAGTGCCGATCAAGTGATTGTCGCGAGCGGCGGCTACCACACCCCGATCATCCCGCGCCTCGCCGAGCGGCTGCCGGTGCAGATCACCCAGCTACACTCCGAACAGTACCGCAACCCGCAGGCACTGCCCGAAGGTGCGGTGCTGGTGGTGGGGTCCGGTCAGTCGGGCGCGCAGATCGCGGAAGACCTGCACCTGGCCGGGCGCAAGGTGTTTCTCGCCGTGGGCGATGCGCCGCGGTGCGCGCGTTTTTACCGCGGCAAAGATGTCGTCGACTGGCTGGCCGAGATGGGCTACTACGACATCGGCGTGGATATTCATCCATTACGCGAAGGGGTGCGCGACAACACCAACCACTACGTCACCGGTCGCGACGGTGGCCGCGATATCGACCTGCGCCGCTTTGCCCTCGATGGCATGCAACTGTTCGGCCGGCTGGAAAGCCTGCACGGCACACAGCTCAATTTCGCCGGGGACTTGAGTGCGAAACTCGATGCCGCCGATGCGGTGTACAACCGGATCAATGCCAGCATCGACAAGCACATCGCCGAGAACCACCTGCAAGCACCGCCGGGGAGTGTCTACGAACCCTTGTGGACACCTGGGGAAGCCATCACCCAACTGGAGCTGCAAGATTCGGGGATCACCAGCGTCATCTGGTGCATCGGTTTCCAGCCGGATTTCTCCTGGGTCGATGTGCCGGTGTTCAACGGCCGCCACTACCCCGGCCACAGCCGCGGCGTCACCGCTCACGCCGGCCTGTACTTCCTCGGTTTGCCGTGGCTGCACACCTGGGGATCGGGCCGCTTCAGCGGCGTCGCCCGCGATGCCGAGTACATCGTCGATCAGGTGCAACAGGCCCGGCAGGCGGGCCGCTGATCAGACAATATCGTCGACGCCCCCACCATCGACCCTGAGCGCCGCGCCGGTGATGGCGAGATCAGCCGGCGAGGCAAATCAGAACGTCACACTCGCCGTCAATCGCGCGGTGCGCGGTTCGCCCTCGTTGACCTGCAGTTGACCGCTGGCGGTATTGGACGGGTAGTAGTGCTTGTCGAACAGGTTGTCCACGTTGAGCTGCAGCCGGGTCTTGTAGTCCGACACCGGCAAGTCCCAACGCAGAAACGCATCGGCCACAGTGTAGCTGTCCATCCAGAAACTGTTTTCATTGTCGCCAGCGCGCTTGCCGACATAGCGCCCGCCGCCACCGACATGCCATTGCCCGGTCGCTTCGGGGAATACCGTAAGGTGGTGGCTCACATACAGGCTGGCGGTGTGCATCGGCGCGTTGTTGAGGCGGTTGCCCTCGTTCTTGGGGTCGTCGAGGATTTCGGTGTGGGTGTAGGCGTACGTGCCGATCATGTCCCAATTCGGCGCCAGACGCCCGGTGACATCCAGCTCGATACCGCGCGAGCCGACCTTGCCCGCGGCTTCGGACGAGGTGTCGCCGTTGGCCAGGGTGGTGGTGGTCACCACGTTCTTTTTGACGATATCGAACACGGCCAGGTTGACGTTGAGCGCGTCCGATGGCGTGAACTTGGCGCCGATTTCACGGCTGACGCCCTCTTCCGGATCGAAGGTATTGCCTTGGTCATCGGTGTCGGTGTTCGGCACGAAGGAGCGACTGTAGTTGGCGTACAGCGACCAGGCCTCGGTGGGTTGATACACCACGCCAGCGAAGGGAATGAACTGATCGCCATTGCTGTCGCGCAATAACTTATAGTCGCTGCCAAGGCCCTGAGTGGCGTACTGGTCGTAATGCTGCTGGCGCCCGCCGAACACCAGAATCCACTGGTCGTTGAGGTGCCAGTTGTCCTTGAGGTACAGCGAGGTCGAGGTCAGTTGGTTTTTAGCATTGCTTTGCGTGGTGCTGACGGTGCTGGGTTCGGCCAGGTTGCCGTAGACCGGGTTGTTGATGTTGATATTGCCTGCAGCCGTACTGGTATTGCGGTAAGTCTTGCCGCGATAGCGATCCTGCGCTTCGTTATCGACGCCGATCAGCAGTTCGTGACGCTGGCCGAAAAGCATCTGGTCACCGATGAAATCCAGGGCGGTATAGCGGGTTTCATAGTCGTAATGGCCGCCATTGGCCTGGCGCCGCAATGTGCCGGCGGCAAGGTTGCTGCCTGCGGCGACCGGCTGGGCAATCGCCAGGCTGTAGCGATCGTTGTTCCAGCCATAGACCAGGCGTGTCTTCCAGCTATCGCTCAACTGGTACTCGAATTTCGCGGTGGCGGTTTCGCTGATGCCAACGGTTTTGGCCCAGCGTTCGTCGAGTCGGTCCTTGTAGCTGATGTTCGCGGGTTTACCGTTCACGAACACCGTGCCGCGGTCGAACGGGCTCGAGTAGTCGTTGTTCACATACGCCAGGCTCACGCTCGCGCGCTCGCCGGTCCAGCTCAGCGATGGAGCGACCAGGGTGTGTTCATTGGTGCCGTAGTTGCGCCAGTAGTCTTCGTGGCTGCGCTCGGCGATCAGCCGGTAGGCAAACCCGGTGTCACCCACGCCACCGGTGGTGTCCACGCCAGTGGTACCGCCGCCTTCACTGAAGGCCGAACCGGTAATCGTGGTCTGGCGGGTAAATTGCGGCTGCTTGCTGATGACATTGATGATGCCGCCCGGGTCCATCGCCCCGTAAAGCAGTGACGCCGGCCCTTTGAGGACTTCCACATGATCGGTGGTGGCGTTGAGGTTGTGGCCGACCACCGAGCGAATCCCGTCGCGCAGGATCGAACCATCGTCATTGGCCCCAAAGCCGCGTTTGACCAAGGCATCCTTGGTGTTGCCCAAGGTGTTGGTTTGCGAGACGCCACTGACGAACTTCATCGCATCGTCCAGTGACTTCACCTGGAAATCGTCCAGGGTTTGCTGGGTGACCACGTTGACGCTCTGGGCTTCGTCCTTGATGAGTGTCTCGGTCTTGCTGGCAGTGCTGGCCTTGGCCTGGGTGTAGCTGCCCGCCTCCTGCGTCTGCTCCTGACCTTGAATAACGCTGGCAGGAAGCTCCAACGACGCTGAATCGGCGAATGCCAGACACGGAAAAGTGGTGCACAGCGCAACGGCGATGCGCGCACGGGATTTGGAAGGTTTCAAGTGGAGGCCCCAGAACACATATTTGGTAATGCTAATTATTATCAATCATGTGCCTGGGACGCCAGCTTTAAATGCGCCGGCCCCATGGGAGGCCGGCAGAAATACGACCTTGCAGAGCCGGTCCGGCGTTAAAGCAAGTCCGCAGGTTGCAGCGTCAGGATGATTTTCCCCACGTTTTCGGACGACTCCATCCGGCGATGGGCATCGGCCGCCCGTGACAGCGGCGTACCAGCAAGTCGGCGGGACGCACTTCAGGATCGACAACCTCTGCCAGCTCAAGTACGTCTGGCGCGCCGAATGCGCTGAATTTGATGGTTTTGTTAAAAACCCGGATCGGTTCTCAGTTGATGATGACAGCTCAGGAACTGATTGCCTGAAGCAAGCAGATTAAATTCGGCGGGGGAACTAACGCGGCAGGCTCAGCGAGCCTTGAATGATGCCAGGCCTAAAGCACTTGGCAGAAGCGAATAGCAACTTTAAACGTGTTCGATCTCTCTTCGCGCCTCAGTGTAACTACCCTGAGGCGCAAGTATTTTAGCGGTTGATCAATCAACCGTTACTGCAACCGTTGCCCATTGCTTCGTATGCCAGGATATGACGTTTGCCCTGGGAGTCTTCATAGGTCATGCGCATCGGTACTACAGCGCACTCATCGGAGGCTTGGGTTTGAGAGATCACTTTGGCAACGTCAAGATGTGTGGCGTAAGTGTATTGCTCAACCTGCACTTGTTGATCGTCAACCGGAGCTGCGCCTTCTTGCGCCATAACCAAACTGCTGAAACCAAACAGGGCGAACATAGCGACTGAAACTTTCATGGGGCTTTCCTTTAATTAAGTTTCGATGATTCAAATCGGAAACTTTATCGATGAAATGCACAGAACGATCAGTCGCTGTAAACCAAACAAGTTGTCTGCCGACGATTACAAGTGACTGCGGGCTGTAAGCCTTTTGCTGTGCTGGCAGGAAGAACTTTATGCCTGCGCGCCCCCGAGAAACAGCCTCGAATCTGATAAAGACTGTTATGCATTCGGACAACAATCGCGGTGTCCCTCTCGCGTTAAAGCGGCTTGCAAACGCTCTTTTTCATCTTGCCGGTGACCGCTACCGACAAGTCGCTGCCGGGTAAAACCCGGCAGGCGAGCACGATTCCATCGGCCAGGTCGGCCGCACTGACATGGGCGCGGCTCATCACCTTGGCGACATACTCGCCGCTGAGAATGCGAAGGTAATAGTGTGAGGAACCAACAGCATTGGCAGCCGCCCAAGCGGCTGCCAATGGTCAATCAATGACTCAAATCAATCACCATGCGGCCTTTGATTTTGCCCTGCTGCATTTCGTCGAAGATGTCATTGATATCTTCGATCGGGCGCAGCGTGACCTTCGGCACGACCTTGCCTTGTGCGGCAAACTCGAAGGCTTCGACGAGGTCTTGGCGGGTGCCGACCAGTGAGCCCACCACCTCGATCCCATCAAGCACCAAACGCGGAATATCGAGGCTCATGGCTTCCGGCGGCAGTCCGACGGCGACCAGGCGTCCGCCGGCACGCAGGGCGCCGACTGCGGAGTTGAAGGCGACCTTGGCGACGGCCGTCACGACCGCCGCGTGAGCGCCGCCGACCTTCTCCTGAATGACTTTTGCGGCGTCTTCACTGCGCGAGTTGATGACCAGATCGGCGCCCATTTCCTTGGCGAATTGCAGTTGATCGTCGTTGATGTCCACGGCAATCACTCGGGCATTGAACACGTTTTTTGCGTACTGCAACGCCAGGTTGCCCAGGCCGCCCAACCCGTAGATCGCGATCCATTGCCCAGGGCGGATATTGGAGACCTTCACGGCTTTGTAAGTCGTCACGCCGGCGCAGGTCACACTGCTTGCGGCAGCAGAATCGAGACCGTCAGGCACTTTCACCGAGTAATCGGCGACGACAATGCACTCTTCGGCCATGGCACCATCCACGGTATACCCGGAGTTCTTGACGTCGCGGCAGAGGGTCTCGTTGCCGCTGTTGCAGTATTCGCAATGCCCGCAGCCCTGGAAGAACCACGCGACGCTGGCCCGATCGCCGGGTTTCAGCGAGGTGACGCCTGGCCCTACCGCCTGCACGACACCGATGCCTTCATGACCCAGGATCACCCCGGTTTTATCACCGAAATCACCGTTCTTGACGTGCAGGTCCGTGTGGCAAACGCCGCAGCACTGCATTTTGAGGAGCGCCTCACCGTGCTTCAGAGGCCGTAAGGTTTTTTCGATCACATTCACGCGTTGCCCTTGGGCAACAACTGCAGCTTTCATGCTTATCTCCTTGTATCCGTGAGTGAGCTTGGGTTACAGCAGGTCCGACAAGTGCCAAAACAGGAGCGCACAACCTTTCAAGCGGTCCGAGGCCCGGTGCAATGCTGCGCCATCGGGTCGCCGACGCTATCGCTCTTATGGCACAAGTCGCTGCAAAGAGGCATGCCTACTCATCAGGTAAGCCGCGCCAGGACGCCCCTTCTTTGCCTTTCTATGACGAAGATCAATTGGCGACGCTGATCGACAGAGCATCGTGACCTCTTTGAGTGACTATCGCCACGGTCCTTTAGACCAAGTGATGTACCCGGCATGCCGCGCGCGCGCGGACGTGCGACCTTTCGCTTCACGTGTGAAACCTGTCACTGCTGTACCTTCGTCAACCCCGGCGCCTGCACTCGGCGGCGGGTTGGCCCATTAGTCGAAACGGTTCTGGAGTAGCGTTTACATGGCGTACGCAACGATCAATCCCTATACGGGCGAGACACTGCAAACCTTCCCCGATGCCACCGATGCCGAGGTCACTGCGGCCATCGGCAAGGCCCATGAGGCGTTTCTGGCCTGGAAGGACACGCCGTTCGCCGAGCGTGCACGCATCCTGCAAAATGCGGCCGATCTGCTGCGCAAAGACAGCGATGCCTTTGCCAAGCTGCTGACGCTGGAGATGGGCAAGCTGTTTGCCGAGGCGAAAGCCGAGGTCGAGTTGTCGGCAAAAATCTTTGAATACTACGTGCGCAACGCCGAAACCTTGCTCAAGCCGGAGAAACTCCCGGTGCTCGATCCGGCCGAGGGCGAGGCGATGCTCGTGTGCGAGCCGCTCGGCGTGCTGCTGGCCATCGAGCCGTGGAATTTCCCCTATTACCAGATCGCCCGCATTCTGGCGCCGCAGCTTTCGGCCGGTAATACGGTGCTGCTCAAACACGCAGCGAATGTGCCGCAGAGCGCGGCGCGCTTTCAACAGTTGATGAAGGATGCCGGTCTGCCGGACGGTGCCTTCCGTAACCTGTACGCCACGCGCTCGCAGATCGAACTGATCATCAACGATGCACGGGTGCAGGGCGTGGCCTTGACCGGCTCCGAAGGCGCCGGTGCGGTGGTGGCGTCGCAAGCGGGCAAAGCCCTGAAAAAGTCCACCCTGGAACTCGGCGGCGCCGACGCCTTCGTCGTGCTGGCTGACGCCGACCTGGCGAAAACCAGCCAATGGGCGGTGTTCGGCCGGCATTGGAATGCCGGGCAGGTCTGCGTGTCCTCCAAGCGCATGATCGTGGTCGATGCAGTCTATGACGACTTCCTCGCGCGCTATCGCAAGGGCGTCGCGGAGCTGGTGGCCGGCGATCCCTTCGATGCGAAGACCACCCTGGCGCCGCTGTCCTCGCAAAGCGCCGCCAATGAGGTCAAGCAAAAGATCCTCGACGCCGTGAAGCTCGGCGCCAAGGCCGAAGAGGTCGGGCCGCCCGTGCCGGTCGAAGGGGCATTCGTGCAGCCGACGATCCTGACCGATGTCGCCGAGGACAACCCTGCTCGCTACTGGGAGTTCTTTGGCCCGGTGTCCCTGGTGTTCCGCGCCAAGGATGAAGACGATGCAGTGCGCATCGCCAACGACTCGCCGTTCGGCCTCGGCGGTTCGGTGTTCACCTCGGATACGGTCCATGGCGCAGAAGTCGCGAAGAAAATCTCCACGGGCATGGTGTTCGTCAACCATCCCACCAAGGTCGAAGCCGACCTGCCTTTCGGTGGCGTACGCCGCTCGGGGTATGGCCGCGAGCTGATAGGGCTGGGGCTCAAGGAGTTCGTCAACCACAAGCTGATTGTCGTGGTCGATATCGACGCCCCCTTCTGAGTTCAAACGCAGCCCTTTGTCCCTGGAAACCGCAACCGAAATCGAGGAGACCTGGCATGGTGAACGTCATCGGCATCGATCACTTGGCCATTCGTGTCAGTGATCTGGAACGCTCCAAGGCGTTCTACGATCAGGTTCTCGGTTTCCTGGGATTCACCCTTGAGTGGGCGTTCGACCGGGTGATTGGCTGGACCAACGGCGAAACCATGTTCTGGATCACCGAAGCCGATGCCCAGGGGCGCAAACACAAGCACCGGACCGGCGATGTCGGCTTTCACCACTATGCGTTCGAGCTGGGCGCGCGTGAGGACGTCGACGCGCTCTACGCGTTCCTGCTGGATCAGGGGGTTACGATTGTCGACGCCCCCGCCGATTATCCGGACTACGGCGAGGGCTACTACGCGGTCTATTTCCTCGATCCCGATGGTTTGAAGCTTGAGGTGATGTTTTTCCTGGAAAAACACAAGCGGCGCCTGCTCGGAAAGTCGCAGAGCTGACCCAGTGACTCCCCGGGCTCCACGTCCGAAACTGCGACAGCGTGTCACACCCGCCCCCCCTCCTTTCAGAGAAATGCCCCACGCCTCGACAAACTGCGTCAACCTGTCCCATGCCTGGCCTGTGGACGGCTGCAATTTACGGTCCCGATGCGCGAAAAAATCAGGCAAGATAGCGCCCCATCGAACACTGCCCGCCGGACTCGCCGATGCTCACATTCAAGCGCCTGAGCCCCTGGATCGCCTGCCTGGCCCTGCTCCTGAACATGCTGGCCATGCCCTTGAGCCGCGCGATGCAAACGCCAGACATGCAATTGATGCTCTGGGGTGGTTTTTGCTCGGGCGGCAGTTCCCGGATCCTGCCGGCGTCGCTCAGCCAACGCCTGGACACACTGCCGACGACCCCGGAAAAAAGCGCCATGCAACATGGCGATTGCTGCTGTGGGCATGCCGGTCTTGCGGCCCTGCCAGGCGATTACTACCGCCATCATTTACCGCGCTACACCGCCGATATCGCCTTCGATAACCCGCGACTGCCCGCCCTGCATCCCAGGGTACGCTGGCCAAGCCTGACCCCCCGCGCCTCACCCACCGCCTGATGCCCCACCCGTGGCCCGCCGGCCTCTGCTCGGCGTGGTTTCTATTGCCTGGGGGTTGTGCGCACCGATGTGCGCCCCCCGGAAAGCTATTGGTCATCAGGAAGCCTGTGTTATGCCTGCTTTTACGACTTTGCCTCGCGCAAAGGCTCTGCCCGTGTCCCCGTCCAAATGGTCGCTGTTGACGTGCGGTCTGTTCGCCTTGACGCCATTGCCTTGCGCCCTCGCGGAAACCGCCAAGGTCGAAGACTCGACCCTGACCCTGGGCACCGTCACGGTCCAGGGCGCCAGCGCCAGCAGCGGCCCACTGAGCACCAGCAGCGTGCTCAGTTCGGTGGACATCCTCGGCGCCGACATCCTGGAAAAAATGCCGGTCAACTACAGTTGGGAACTGTTCAGCCGTGCGCCGGGGGTGATACTCACCGAATTCAACCAGGGCACCACGTCCGGCAAGATCTCCTTTCGCGGCTTCAACGGCGAAGGTGAAGTCAACGCGGTGAAGTTGCTGATCGACGGCATCCCGAGCAACAGCAACGACGGCAACATGCCGTTCATGGACATGATTTTCCCCATGGAGCTGGACAGCATCGAAGTGGTGCGCGGCACCAGCGATGCGCGCTACGGCCTGAACAACATCGCCGGCAACGTCAATATGCTGACCCGCACCGGCGGCGACTACACCAAGGCGCGGATTCGCTACGGCAGCTACAACACCCAGGAAACCCAACTGGCCAAGGGCATCGAAGGCAGCAACTGGACGCAGAACTACTTCTTCGCGTACCAGAAGTCCGACGGTTACCGCAATCACGCCGAGGCGGACAAGTTTTCCCTGTCCGGCAAATGGTTCTACACCCCGGACGACAACAGCTACCGCATCGGCCTGATCGCCCGTCACTACGAAACCGAGGCACAGGAACCCGGTTACTTGAGTGAAGAGGATGCCCACCGGCACCCGAGCATGACCAACAGCTACAACGCCACCGACAAGGGCACGCGGCGGATGAACCAGGTCAGCGTGCACTTCGACACCGACCTGGCCGACACCCTGGCCTGGTCAGCGAAAACCTACGTCAACACCTTCGACGACCGACGCTGGACGCAATACTGGCGCACCAGTTCCCAGCAGGAGCGCGACGCCTACGAAACCCAGTACGGCGCCCTCACCTCCCTGACCTGGCGCCCGGAAGTCAGCTGGCTGTATGACTTTGCCCTGGAAGGCGGCGCGGACATGCAGCAACAACAGAACAAGAGCGAGCGCTACCGCACCCAGGACCGCGTGCGCCTGGCCCAGACCCGCGACCAGCAATTCGACTTCGATACCTACGGCGCCTATGTGCAGGCCGAGATCAAACCGTTCGAATCGCTGAAGATCGTTCCGGCCTATCGCGTCGACAAGATCCAGGGCGACTTCACCAACGAAATGACCGGCATGGACTACGACATCAACGACTATGGGCTGATCAAACAACCCAAGCTCAGCGTGGTGTATTCACCCTGGAAGGTCGCCAGCATCTACGCCAACTGGGGGCGCACCTTCCAGGTCGGCACCGGCGCGGCGGCCTACAAGATTCCGCCACGGGACACGGACCTGGCGCCGTCGATCAACGAAGGCTGGGAAACCGGGGTCAAGTTCACCCCGGCAGACTGGATCGACGGGCGCGTGGCCTATTGGCAACAGGAGGCCAGCGGCGAAGTCAGCCGCCGGCTCAACGACCCGAGCGGCGAGTCGGATAACGTCGGCGAAACCCGACGCTGGGGTTACGATGCGCAGGTCAACCTGCACCCGAACGAACGCACCGACATCTGGATGGCCTACTCCTGGCAGTATTCGAAAATCCTCCAGCCGAGCGCGACCCTGCCCAACAGTAAAGGCCAGGAAATCGACCACATCCCCCATCACCTGTACAACGCCGGCGTCAGCTACAAGGCCACCCGCGACCTGCAATTGACGGCCTGGATGAACGGCCAGACCAACTACTACCTGGAGCGCGAAAACACCAAGGGCACCTACGGCGGCTACGTCCTGATGAACCTCGGTGCCACCTACCAGGTGACTGAATCGGTGAGTGTCGACGTGCAATTGAAAAACCTCACCAACCGCTACTATGAATACGTCTGGTACGACCCGGACGGCGCCCAGGCCTCGCTGCACTCACCCGGCGACGGGCGTGCCTTGTATACCGGCGTCACCCTGGATTTCTGATTGAAAACACCGCTGGGGCTCAAAGAGCCCCGGCGATCAGGCTCATACCGCAACACCATCACCCACTCGAGGTACTACCGATGTCTGCTCATTTTGCGAAGAAAGTCCTGACGACCGTGGCGTTGCTTGCATCCTTCGCCACCGCCAGCTCGGCGTTCGCCCACGCCCATTTGAAAAGCGAACTGCCGGCGGCAGACGCCACCGTCAGCGCCCCCAAGGAACTGCGCCTGGTATTCTCCGAAGGCGTCGAAGCCCAGTTCACCCAGGTCAAGGTCAGCAACGGCACGGCAGCCGTGGCGATCAAAAGCATCGTGACAGCACCGGGCGACAAGAAAACCCTGATCGTCACACCTGAAAAACCGTTGACCGCCGGCACGTACAAAGTTGAATGGCATGCGGTCTCGGTCGATACCCATAAAAGCGACGGTGCCTACGGTTTCACGGTCGGCAACTGATCGCGCCTCGCGGTTGGGCCCTGAGCCCAATCACTCAGACCGGCGAAGCGCGCCCCTCTTCAACGAGGCACATCGGTCCAGCCGGGAAATCCCTCTTCCAGGTTCCGACTGGCCACCGTGAAAAACCCGAAAGCCGCCGCCGGCGTCGGCAGCGGTTCGGACAATTCAATCTGCTCGACCTCCCGGGCACCTTCCAGGGACTGGGTTTTCCAGGCGCAGACCAGGTCGGGCAGATCCGCAGCAGACACAATGATGCCGTTCGACTCGGAGCGATCACCGGTGGCCCAACGCGCGGCCGAGGCGCCCATCAGGCTGTAGCGCAATGCCGGGGTCAATTGCTGCCGGAACTGCGACTGTTGCAGCCAGACATCGACCCACAGGTAATACGTCCAGTTGAGCGACAAGCGATGCTCGGCGGCCCAGCCCATGAACGGCCGGAATATCGCCAGCCCATCCGGCCCCGACAGCGTCAATAGCCCCGGACAAATGTCGAACAACGTGTGCCAATAGACCCGCAGGCTGCTGTCGATACGCACGAACGCCCGCGAGTCGCGAGGGTAGTCGCCCTGGCGCTCGGGCACGCTCAACGCATCCAGCAGGTCAGCGTCGGTTCGAGGGGATAACCCCCGTACGCTCATGACTGAAGCGCCTGTGACGGCGGCATAAAGACGCCGCGCAAGCGTTGCAGATCGGCGACGATCTCGTGCTCGTCGAAGCGGTCGTCCCGCTCGTAGGTCATGGTCGCGTGCGGCGTGTCGAACTGCGTGCGGTAACGCTGGAGAAAGTCCAGGGTGGCATCGGACAGGGCCTGATCGTGGGTGTCGAGGATCAGATGGGGTTGCAGAATCGACAGGTTGTAGCCTGCCGTATGGAAATGCGATGACGATTCGATGATGCCCTCCCAGGCCTCCAGCGGTACCCCGCAGTTGAGGTGTGCGCAGACCGCGTTGGACGCATCGAACAGCACCCCGGCACCGGTATCGCGGTAAAGCCGTTCATGAAAGGCCGGCGCATCGTGGCCACCGTCCATGATCGAGGGGTAGTTCTCCAACAACAGCTGGCACCCCAGTGCCTGTTGCCACCAGTCGACCCGTTCGCGCACCCGCGCGTAATCGTTGAGGTAGTCGATCTCTGCCAGGTGGTAGAGCTGGCGCCCCTCGTGGCTGAAGCGCGCCACATGGTCGGAGACGTACAACGGCCGTAGTCGGTCGATCAGTTCACGCAAGCGATAGGCCAGGCGCTCAAGCGCGGGCGTGTCGTTTTCGATGAACTTGGAAAACATGATGTGAAAGCCCACGGGGGCGGCAAAACCGTCCATGAGTTCTTCGAGGGGGACGGCCAGAAAATTGTCGATCAGCAGCTCGACATAGTCGATGTGCCGGCCGGCCAAGAGTTTGCGCACCAACGGTGCGGTGTCGCCCAGGGTGTAGTTGAAGCCGATCAGCATGGTCCTGCACCTCCTTGGTCTAGACCCTCCACGGGCGCGTTAGCCGCCGTGGAGGGTATGCTTCAGTTCACGCCCAGCGGGGCGCAGCACGACGCGCAACAGGCACCGGCACGACCGGCGATTTGCAGGGTGTATTTCTTCGCGATTTTGATGCTCATCGGGTGTCACTCCTTTTTCAGTGAGCGGCATCGGTGCCAGGCACGGATGTCCGCGGTTTGGCGAATTCGCCGTGTAGGTGCAGCAGACAACGACGGTTTGACGGCTGGCAGCCTCCTTGCTCCCGACGGGAACGGTCATGGTTGGGGTCAGGTCAGTGTTTGTGCTTCCAGGGATCGCTGAAACGCGGGTCGTTGAGCAGCGATTCATCGGTCAAGGATTTGAGGAAAGCCAGCAAGTCCTGCTTTTCCTGCGGGCTGAGCTCGATCCGGGCAATCAGCCCGCTCTTGTACGGGTTCAGTCGCCCATCCCCCCGGTTCGGGCCGTTCTCAATGACGCGACCACCGTCGGCGTACACGTCGATCACCTGTTCCAGGGTGGCGATGCTGCCGTCGTGCATATAAGGCCCGGTGACCGCCACATTGCGCAGGCTGGGCGCGCGAAACGCGCCCATGTCCTCGGGCGTGCCGGTGCTCTCGTAGAGCCCGCGATTGGGGAAGGGAAAACCGCCGGCCCCGTCGATGTTGTAGAGCCCGGTGTTGTGAAACGGGGTTTGCACCACCCGGCTCCTGGCATGCACCACCTGGTCGTTGAAGTTGAAACTGCCGTGACAGTGATGACACTCGGCCCGCTCGCCAAAGAACAGGCTCATGCCGCGTTGCTCGGCGGCATTCAACGCGACCTTGCCCTGCAAGTAGCGGTCATAACGACTGTCCACCGACACGATGGAACGCTGGAAGGCCGCGATGGCCTTGATCACCGAGGCCATGTTCAGCGGCTGCGCCTGATCCGCGAAAGCTTCCTGGAACAGCGGCGGGTACAACGGCTCGGCCCGCAAGCGTTCGAGGATCTGTTGGCGATTGCCATCGTTAACACCCATTTCGATCGGGTCATCACCGAACAGCGGGATCTCCATCTGGCGCTCCAGCGTCACGACTGCCGGCGCTGCCCAGTTGTAGGTCGCATTCCAGGCGCTGTTGGCCAGACCGGGCGCATTGCGGTGGGTCAACTGCCCGGTACCGCCCTCGGACAGCGCTTTGGCGTCGGTGAAGGCCCGCGCCTGCTGGTGACAGGAGGCGCAGGAACGGTTGCCGCCGGCGGACAAGCGCGGGTCATAAAACAAGCGCCGGCCCAGTTCGACTTTAACGGCCGACATGGGGTTATCCGCAGGCACCCGGGGCGCCGGTACATGGGACGGCAGTTCCCATGTCCAGTCCTGGGCCGACACGGGCCAGGCCAGCGCCAGGCCCAAAAGCAGCCCGCCGGCCAACCGCAAGCAGTCTCGATTCATGGCTTTTGACGCGCCGAAAACGCCGGGGAATAGCCGGGTTCAAGGGGTAAGCCGCTGTTCAACGACACACCCAGGCGCTTGAACACCGCGACGCACTCAGGGTCGGTCGGCCCGCTCATGCAACCCACTGCGGCGCCCTCGTCCACCGCCAGGCGGCTGTCGCGCAACAATGCGGCCACATTCAGCACCACCGCTTGCGTCGCCGGGTCAAACCCGTCGAAGCGCAAAGGGATACGGTTGGCCCGCTGACACGCCACCGTCTCGCCGGTCACCGGGTTGCCGCTACAGCCGGTCGAGCCCAGGTGCAGGTACCAGGTGTTGGCCCTTGAGCCATCGGCTTTGCTGACGCCGCCTTCGGGGTCGACTTCAAGCTTGATGAACTTGCGCCCGGCCTGCCAGCTCCAGCCCATGGCCGCCAGGTCCAGCGGCGCTGCTTGCAGTTCGGGGCTGGTGTGATTCAAGGACTCCGGTACGCCCAGGGTCAAGCTCACGCCGCGGTAGTGTCCGGCCGGTACGCTGCCGATGACCTGGGTGTTGGTCGCTGGCGTACCGCCGACGCAATGGCCGCTGCCGTCCTCGAAGTCGAGCAACGCGACCTTGGCGTCCTGCCAGTCGTTGACCTGCAAACGCACGGGCACGGGCTTGCCGCTGTCGTCGATCAAGGCGACGTCCTGCACATAGAACCGCGCATCGCGCAGCGACACGCGTTTAGGGTCGCGCCCCAAAGGCCCAAAGGCGCTGCCACAGCGCACCGGCTGCTCACCGGCCACCAGCGCAAAGCTCAGGCTCACCGGTTGTTCCGCGGGCGATTGAGTCACACAGCCCGCCAGGCACGCCACGGCGGTCAGGGTCAGGCTTACGGATAATGAACGCATGATGGGGCTCCAGGGGATCAGAAACGTGCACTCAAGGCGAGGTTCACGCTGCGGCCTTCTTCATAGGTGAAGGTCGTGGCCAGGGACTGCTGGTAGGTGCTGTAGACCTTGTCGAACAGGTTGCTCACCCCCAGATCGACGCGGTATTGCTTGTACTCATAGGCCGCGCCGATGTCGTGGATCACATAGCCCTGGCGCCGCCGCAGTTCGGTGGCGTCGTAGTCCTGGGCCCACACGTATTGCCCCTGGTAGCTCAGCGACCAGTTGTCATCCAACCGGTACTGGCTGCCCAACACGAACTTATCCGGCGGCGCATACAGCTGGGCACCGGTCTCGGCGTTCCGGGAGCGCAACCGCGAGTAGCCGGCGGCCAACGACAGGCGCTGCCAGCGATAGGTCAATTCGAGCTCACCGCCATGGCGCTCGGCCCGGGCCACGTTGACTCGCTGAAAGACCATGCCGGTTCCGGCGAACGGCGCCTGACGGCTGTAGACGCCCACCACTTGCTGGTCGATCAGGTCGTCGACGTCCTCGGTAAAGTAGGTGACCTTCGCCCGCAGGCTATCGCCACCGGCCACGAGGTCGTCGAAGGCCAACGTCGCGCCCACTTCCTTCGTCTTACTGGTTTCCGGCTTGAGCGCGGGGTTCGGGCGGAAGTTGAACAGCGCCCGGCGGGTGTTCAGGTTGCCGAACATCTCGGTCATGGTCGGCGCCCGGAAGGCCTCGCCATAACTGACAAATACCCCGAGGAACGCCCAGGGCTGGTACTTCAAGGCGACTTTGGGCGAGAGCCGGTTGTGGCTGGAGTCTTCCTGGCCGGGAGATGTCAGGCGGTAGTCGTCGTGGCGCAGCGCCGCGATCAGGGTCCAGTCGTCCAGAAACGCCATTTCGTCCTGCACAAAGCCGCCCAGGGCGCGCATCTGCCCATTGGGCAGGACACTGTTGGACTGACCGTCGGAGGCGTTCTCGTTGGTGTCGCGGTAGCCGTCCACCCCGTAGGTCAAACGATGGGACGACCAGGTCCCGGCGTCAAAACGGCTGCTGTTCTGCAGGCTCGCCCCCAGGGTCTTGGTCTGGGTCGAAGTGGTGGGTTGACGTGGCACCGAACGGCTGTCGCCATCGAGGGTGAAGCGGGTCTGGTAGAGCGCCAGTTTGCCGTCCAGCAGTTGCTGCTCGGCGTCCTGGAACGCCCAACTGGCGTTGTACTGCTCCTGCTCGCGCTGGAGCTTCTGCGAAAACGGAAACAGCAGGTTGCCACCTGGGTTGGTGGGGCCGACCATCTCGTCCGAAAAGCGCTGGTAGCCCAGTTCGAAACGGTTCAACTCATTCGGCGAAAAGCTGGTTTTGAACAGGCCGCTCTTGAGTTGCCCGTCGTTGGGATACTTCGCGTCATCGCCGCTCGCCCCGGTATGAATCGTCCCGTAGTCGCGGTACGTGACACTGGCGAGCACATCGGCGCGCTCGCCGCGGGCGGCCACGGTCAGGTTACTGGACAGTTCTTCGTTGGCACTGTGATAGCCAGCCTTGATCCGGCCGCCCAGGGTTTTGCCCGGGTCCAGAATGTCCTCGACGTCCAGCGTCTGGATTGCCATCACCCCGCCCAGCCCGCCACTGCCGTAGGCGGCAGACATCGGGCCGCGCACCACGTCGATCTGCTTGATCAAGTCCGGGTCGATCAGCAAGGGCGTATTCACGCCGCCATCATTGTTACGCCGTGCGCCATCGACCGTGAGGATGATCCTTGGCCCCTGCAGGCCACGGATCGCCGGGCTTTGCGACGCAGCCCGGGGACCACCGCCGTAATTCACGTTGGGCAGGGTTCGCAACACCGTGGACAGCGTATTGGCTTGGGCATCCTCCAGTTGCTGGCGATCGACGGTGGATACAGACGCCGGTAAAGCAAAGCGGTTGTTGGGGGTGCGGGTCGCGGTGATCGTCGTGCTTTCCAGCTCGTAGGACAACGGCGCGTCATCATCGGTGACGGGCTGCGCATAGGCCCCGGTGACAGACAACGCGCACGCAGCGGCCAATAGCGACAGGGTGAAGCGGTCGACGTCCGCCGTGCCCTTGAGGCCAGGCAGAGTCTGAGGAAAACGGCGCGCAGTATAAGGTTCGGCAACGCACAAGGCGGCCGCGACCTGGGTCATAGCAGGCATGACAGGACTTCCAAAGCTAATCAGGAAAAGCGCCGAGCCCCCGAACATTCAGAGTCGGCGTGGAGAATGCACATCACGCGATGCCGGGAGGGGCCCTGGCCTGCGAGATCTCGAAGGTGGGGACAACAACGGGGTTGGTGTTCGCGATCGCGGCATAAGGGTAATGCCCGAGAACGAGCGCCGGCAGAACGGGAACCGCAGGCGTCAGGGCCAGTGCGCCGACAAAGGGACACAGCGCGCAGCCGGGCGAGGCGTCCGGGGCGTCCTGGTCATCCTGACGCTGGCCGGCACGGGCCTTGAAGTCGGCAAGGGACAGGCTCTGCATGCCATTGGCCGTGCAAATGACCACCCGCTCGCCCGTTGAGGCGGGGATTGGCAGAGGCATGCTCGCCCAGGCCAGGGCTTGGAGCAGGCACGCAAACAGGCAGACCAGAAGGCCGAGGGGGAGCCGAGCGTGCCGCGGGTGCCTGTTGGAGAGCATGCAAGAATCCCTGCCATTGTGATGTCGTCAGCAATGTCCTGGACAGGACATGTTCCGTGCTTCAACCGTAAATCTGCAGCGCCCGCAACCGTCGGTTGAGGCTCGAACACACATCAAAGGAGCGCCAGGAACCTTGCGATTCCTGGCGCTCAGTAACGCGACCAAAACCCTGCCAAGGGAAAATGCCGTGTCGACGCAGAATCTAACATGCCCGTGCACACCACCTGACCTGCGACAAACCACCACAGGCGGAACCTCATTGCACCATCAAGATCCACACCTGAGCGCTCTCCCTGCCTGAGTGTGGCGGGCTGTCGCACGAGGGGCCTCCACGCCTCGTCGCACTCGGCCGCGAGCATTTATCCATGACGTCCCTTACGCGAAGTTTTTTCTTCCCTCGCAACACGGCGCGCTCAACGCCTCCCCTCCAGCTTAATGGCAATAAGCCGGTATTTTAGTGCTGCCTAACGCCGGTTACGCTTCGCCAGCCATCAATTGAGCTGCGCAGACTGCTGCCTGATCGGCTCTCTCAATTCAGGACACTACGTTATGCGCCTTATTCATTGGCAAGATCGTGAGCGTCGAGGTATCAGCATCAGCAAAATCGAGTCGCCTTTTTTTGCTAGATCCAAAGTTCAGGAAGCTTTTTATGGCGGTGCATTCTCACGGATCGAGGGGCTGGACGTCCGTTCGTATGGTCGTGCTTGGAGCCAGGAAGAAATTCTCGAAGCGGTTGAAAAGGGGGAGCTGTTGTTGGTGTCGAGCAACCCCTTCAGCCCGTTAAGCAATGACACGTTCGGCAAGTATTCGCACATCACCGGCAAGGGCTGGACAGCCGGTGGTTTTCGTAAACCTGCCGTTCAAGAGAAACCATCGCTGCCTGACGCTGAACCGGTAGTCAAACCGCAACCACAAGAGCCAGGCTTTTACGTCGTACCGAAAAGCACGACAGCCGAAAAACTGGAGTCGACGCTGTTCTCTTCGAAGAACCCCGCCGTGATCCAAAAATTCAAGTCGTTAAACCCCAATCTGAACGACGTTAAAGCGGGCACGATGATCGTGCTCGGCGATCCAGATAACCTGCAATGCACCCACGAAGAAGCGCTGTTGATGGAAGCAGCGGCCACGGCGAATGAGGCCCTCAAACCGCTCAGCCCGGAAGAGGCCGATTTCATGGTTCGGCACCGCGACGAAATTGAAACCTTTTTGTCTGCGGGCTCGGCGGGTATCGGCATCGGTGAAGCGATGTTTTCCAGGAATCTTGAGAGCGTGAAAACCGTGTTGACTGAAATCGAAGCACTGCACAAACGCACATTCCAAGCCGATGGACATCTACGCTCGCCAGCGTTTTTTGCTGAACGTAAGCGTCTGCTCGCGCAGCTCAATACGAACCTGACTGCAATGACCCGAAAAGGCATTGGCTTCCCTGATCATCCGAACTTGAAAAGTGCGCTGGGAATTTCCAGTCGCAGCGTGGTTCACCGTTGGACGAAGGCCGGTGCTGCGGGGCAAATCCCCGGATATGCCACGCACATCGAAGGTGTGTCCCAGGCTGCCAAAGCTGTTCGATACGGCGGCTGGATTGGAATCGCCCTTGGCGGTGGCGCTTCGTACTTAAAGGTCCAGGACGTTTGCACGGCGGGTAACGCCGAGGCTTGCAAGAAAGTCAAATTTACAGAAGTGGGTAGCTTTGCCGGGGGTGTCGCAGGGGGTGCAACGGCGGGCGCATTGTTGACCGGCTCTATGGTCACTGGGCTATGTATCGGGTTGGGGGTGCCGACAGGTGGTTTATTGACTTTGGCGTGTGGTGTTGTGGCCGTCGGGGCTGGATCTTTTGCAGGCGGTGCTGTCGGAGGATTGATCGGAGAAATGGCGGGTGATGTGATCTACGAGAATACGAAATGAACACCGCTGAGTTTGTCGTTGGCTATCTAAGCGCCCTGGTGATCGTCTGCATGTTTGTCTGGATTGGCATTGCACTGCATATGGCCTATACCAAGATGGACTTAATGCTGGAGCATTTTAAAAACTGCTCGGCCATCATGAATCGGGCTCCACTCAGGCATGGCGGCCCTTGGGGAAAACTCTTATTGATTGGTGGTATCTCCGGGATCGTGACATTTCCCGGTTTCTATCTCAAAAGAGGTGGGTTGAGTGCTGAGGACTTAAACAATTTTCCGGCGCCACTTAAGCGAAAGCTGGCATTAATACAATGGAGTGTAATCGGCTTGTTAAGCGCTATGACGTTGCTTGCCCTGATCGGAAAATCTGGTTTGCTTAAATAATGCCCGCTTACCTCGACTTGCCCGCAGGGCATTGTGTGCCGCGCTGGGTCTGAACGCCGTAAAACCAAAAAAAAGCCCTCTGGGAAGAGGGCCTGGCGCCCGCATGTGCACGGGTTCAAATGCCGCACCCCGAGCAACCGTGGAAGTGTCTGCCTCCGCTCGAAGCCTGCCCACTGTATGAGCGCCGTCCCAGGGTAACAACTGCGACAATCGGCCACAGCGTGTGCTCTGTTCGGTCCGGTCCACGGGCCGGGCGGCGCCAGTGACGAACGCCGATCAAGCGTGGCGTTCTGTCGCAGGTCACTGACGCCACACAGGGGCAAATCCCGCTCAGGGAATCGGCAACCAGCGGCGAAAGCCCACTCCGCCCTTGCCGGTCAGCGGGCACCAGGCAAAGTCCCAGGGCACGGGCGGGAACTCCTCCAGGTCCGCTTCAAGCCCAGGCACAAGCCGAGGCGCCTGCTTCCAATCGAACACCATTTGCGCCGCGCCCTGCCAGGCCAGCACCAGCCCGCGGGCCTGGCTGTCGTCCGTGTTGATCCAGCGGGCGGCCGCCGCGCACATAAAGGACTCGATGTGCTCTTCGTTGATCCGCGCCTGATACTTGGAGCCCAGCAGCCAGCGGCAGACGCTCAGGTAATAGGTCCAGTTCAACGGCGGATGATTGCGATAGGCCCAGGTCATGAAGCCGCGAAAGATATTCAGGCCATCGGGCGGATCGAGTTTGAGCAACCCCGGGCACACATCGAACAAGGTGTGCCAGTAAGGCAGCAGCCGGGCATCCAGATGCACGAAGCTGCGTGCATTACCGGGGTAGTCCGGAAACGGCAGCAGGAAATCGCCTTGATTACGCAGGCGCGAGGCTTTGCTGACCAATCGCGACGCCCCCGAGGGCACGGCTAGTGCGCGCATGGCGACCTCCGACCGATCGGTGCGGTTGCGGACTTTGCGTGTGTTCTTGCGTAACCGGCCGCAGACAATCCTGGCCGTAGCCGGCGATTGAGGCGTGTAAATACATGAGCCATTGTGTGCTCCTTCCCGTGTCACCTTTAACCGTGGAACCCCCGCGCCGCCTGGCTGACCGGGGTCAACAGGGACAAGGGGGCTTATACAAACGCGGTCATGCGCACAGTGCGGGGGAGGCTCTGGGGTTGGCCGAGGGCCAGGAATAGCGAGGGGGGGCCTTGCAGCGCTGTTCGCGGTCAGGCCGGCGTACCGGCCCGATCCGCAACAACCAGCCCAGGCAGAACAGCAAGGCGATGCTCAAGGTCACGGATGAGCAGATCGGACAGGCAAAACTTCCGGCCCAGTCACTGGCGGCCAGATCGGCGAGGTCCGTTTTCGAGGTCGGTGCGGAACTGCCCTGGGTCGAGCAGAACTGCCCGCCGACGCCATTGAGCGCCAGGCCCGTCACCTGTCCGTGAGCCAAACCGCAGGCGAACACATTGAACAGGACGCAAAAATACAGCATCCAGGCAATGAGCGAGCGGTCTGGGCGGGTCAGTTTCATGGCGGCGACTCTAACACCGAATCGCCGCTCGGTTGAAGCTCGACCAATGTCACCTCACGGATTCAAAGCCTCAGTTGCTCAACCTGCCCTTCCAGCACCCGCGCCAACCGCCGCAGCGCCTCGCTGGAATCACGCGTGCTGACGCTGGACGCGCCGCTGACCGTCACCAGCGTGTGGATGCGCGCCAGGGTGCGGCTGATTTCATCCGCCGTCACCGCCTGCTCCTCGGCGGCACTGGCGATCTGCAAGGTCATGTCGCTGACGGTCGCGGCCGACTGGGTGATGCGCTTCAAGGCATCGCCCGCCTTCGCCGAGATCTCGACCGGCACGCGTGCGGTTTCGACGTTGGCGACGATACGTTCCAGCGCGCCACTGGCACCTGACTGCACCTGCTCGATGATCTGCTTGATCTCGACGGTGGAGGTCTGGGTACGCTGAGCCAAGGTCCGCACCTCGTCGGCGACCACCGCGAACCCGCGCCCATACTCGCCCGCCCGCGCGGCTTCGATCGCCGCATTGAGCGCCAGCAGGTTGGTCTGTTCGGCAATCGCGCTGATCACATCGAGCACACTGCCCACGCGGCTGGCGTCGGCCTCCAGTTGCTTGACCATGGCATGGGTGACAAACAGCGCTTCGACCAATTGCTGGATCGCGTCGATGGTGGACTGGACGATGTGCTGCCCATCGCTGGCCTGCTCTTCGGCCAGGCGCGTGGCATCCGCCGCCACGGCAGCGTTGCGCGCGACATCCTGCACGGTCGCGACCATTTCATTCATGGCGGTGACCAGACTGTCGGTTTCCAACAGTTGGTGGTCGAGGCTGCTCTGGGTCGCTGCCGTGACTTCGCCGAGGTCATCACTGAGGCGCAGCACTTGCCCGCTGGCCACGGCCGTGCCTTGACTGACGTCATGGGCGGCGTGAATCAAGCTGTTGACACTGCGTGACAGTTGCGTGAGCTCGTCATTGCCAACCGCAGGCAGCCGCAGGGTGAGATCGGTCTGCCCGCTGACGGCTGCGCCCAGGGCATCGACCGTCTCACGCAGCGGTCGGGTAATGCTGCGGATGATCATCCAGGCAAACAGCATCAACCCGAGCAGCACCACGCCACTGATCCAGGCCGGCGCCACCAGTACGCGGTTGACGACCCGCTGCACATCGCTGGGGTAGATGCCGCTCGCCACCACCCAGCCCCAGGGCTTGAACAGGCGCGCCTCGGACAGTTTGTATTCGGCCGGCGCGCCATTGGCACGGGGGAAGTAGTAGTCCACCAACACCCGCCCCTGCTGGCGCGCGCCGTCCACGAACTGGCGGGAAAACGGCTTGCCGTTCTGGTCCTTGAAGTCGCCCAGCACCTTGCCCACCAACGCCGGCGCCGTCGGATGCATGATCATCCGATAGTCCAGGTCGAGGATCAGCAGGTAGTTATCGCCCAGATAGCGCAGGGTCCCGACCACCTCGGCGGCTTGGCGCTGGGCCAATTCCAGGCTCATGTGCCCGCTGTCCACTTGCCCGGCGTAGTAGGCAAGGATCGAGTTGGCGGTGTTCAGCGCGGTGTCGACGCCGGCCATTTTTTCTTCGAGCAATGAGCGCTGCAGGAGCAGGCCCAGCCAGGCGGCCAGGCAAATGATCAACACGCCCAAGCCCACCACCAGCGCGCCAATACGGGTAGTGATGCGCCATTTTCTAAGATTCAGCATGAAGCCTCTCAGGTTTTTTGTTCTTGGGCAGGCAAGCGAACCGGCGGCCAGGAACAGCCGCCGGTTTCATCTGGCCAGGGGCACACACGCCAAAACACGCAGCGTGGCGAACTAGACGAACGCGTCGGCATAGAAATCGGTCGCTTCCAATTGCCGCAACTCGACGTAGTCGCGCCGCGCCGAATCGACCACGATCGGCGCACCACAGGCATACACTTCAAACCCCTTGAGACTCTGGAAGTCGCTCAGCACCTGGCGGTGGACGAAGCCGGTCGCGCCCTGCCAATCGCAGGCCGGGGTCGGATCGGACAGCACCGGGGTGTAGCGCAGCCACGGCAACTGGGCTTCCCAGGCCAGCAACTGCTCATGGCGATACAGATCCTCACGACGTCGGCCGCCCCAATACAGGTAGACCGGACGCCGGTTGTCGCGCTCACGCAGTTGTTCGAGCAAGGCCTGGATCGGCGCAAAACCGGTGCCGCTGGCCAGGAAGATCATCGGCCGCTCGCTGTCGCGCAGGTAGAACGAGCCGAACGGGCCTTCCATGCGCAGGATGGCCTTGGGTTGCAAGGCGTTGAACACGTGCCCGCTGAACACACCGCCGGGCATGTGCCGGATGTGCAGCTCCAACTGGTTGTCACGTGGGCTGCGGGTGGCCATCGAATAGCTGCGCCGGCTGCCGTCCTTGAGCAGCACTTGCACGTACTGGCCGGGAAAATAATCAAACCCGGCGCCCGGCGCGAGCATCAGCCGCAGCACCGCCACGTCACTGCTGACCTTGTCGATGCTGGCCACACGCACGCCCATCTGCTGGATGCTGATGCCGCGCAACGCCGTCACTTCAGGCGCCTCGATCACCAGGTCGGAGCGCGCCGTGGCGCAGCAAAACAGCGCCAGCCCCTGTGCCCGCTCGGCAGCGCTGAGCACCTCCAGCGAGCTGTCGCCGTGGTCCACGTCACCGCTGAGCACCTGGCCCTTGCAACTGCCGCATGTGCCGGTGCGGCAACTGTGCTTGAGCATCAGGCCGTCGGCCAGCGCCGCGTCCAGCACGGTCTGTCCAGGCAGTAGCGGACAACTGAGGTCGACCGGAAGAATCTGCAGTTGATAGCTCATGGGCGCCTCCTCAGTGTGTGTGCTTGCCAGCGGCCAACAGATCCAGCGCCACGTCGACGATCATGTCCTCCTGGCCACCGACCATCCGGCGCTTGCCCAGTTCGACGAGGATGTCCACGGTCTTGAGGCCATACTTGGCCGCCGCAATCTCGGCATGGCGCAGGAAGCTCGAATACACCCCGGCATACCCCAACGCCAGGGACTCGCGGTCGACCCGCACCGGGCGGTCCTGCAACGGCCGCACGATGTCGTCGGCGGCGTCCATCAGCGTGTAGAGGTCGGTGCCGTGGTTCCAGCCCAAACGTTCGGCGGCGGCGATGAATACTTCCAGTGGTGCGTTGCCGGCCCCGGCGCCCATGCCGGCGAGGCTGGCGTCGATGCGGTCGCAGCCTTCTTCGACGGCGGTGATCGAGTTGGCCACGCCGAGCGAGAGGTTGTGGTGGGCGTGCATGCCGGTTTCGGTTTCCGGCTTGAGCACGGCTTTGAACGCGCGGAAGCGATCGCGGATGTCCTGCATGTTCATCGCGCCACCGGAGTCGGCC
Organism: Pseudomonas sp. MPB23; assembly: GCF_046605395.1. Classification (NCBI taxonomy): domain Bacteria; kingdom Pseudomonadati; phylum Pseudomonadota; class Gammaproteobacteria; order Pseudomonadales; family Pseudomonadaceae; genus Pseudomonas; species Pseudomonas sp. MPB23. Next base: position 5,143,754 of record NZ_CP176771.1, read on the forward strand.
ATGTACACGCAGGTCGCGCCGTAGCTTTCCATCAGCTTCGCCTGGGCGGCGAGCTGCTCGGCGGGGATCATGTGGCTCATCATCAGGAAGCCGACGGTGTCCATGCCCAGTTCGCGGGCGTACTCGATGTGCTGTTTGGAGACATCGGCCTCGGTGCAATGGGTGGCGATGCGCACCACGCGAGCACCAGCGTTGTAGGCGGCCTTGAGGTCGTGCACGGTGCCGATGCCGGGCAGCAGCAGCGTGGTGATCTTGGCGTGGCTGATCACGTCGGCGGCGGCTTCGATCCATTCCAGATCAGTGTGCGCGGCGAAGCCATAGTTGAAGCTCGAACCTTGCAGTCCGTCGCCGTGGGCGACTTCGATGGAGTCGACCTTGGCCTTGTCGAGGGCGCGGGCGATGTCCTGCACGTTCTGCAGCGAATACTGGTGGCGCACCGCATGGCTGCCGTCACGCAGGGTCACGTCGGAGATGTAGAGTTTCTTGCCGGGGTTGAAGGTCATGTCGGTCTCCTCAGGCGTTCAGCATCGACTGCGCCATGCGCTCGGCGGTGGCCAAGGCAGCGGAGGTCATGATGTCGAGGTTGCCGGCGTAGGCCGGCAGGTAATGGGCGGCGCCTTCGACTTCGAGGAACACCGAGGTTTTCAGGCCGGAGAATTTGCCCAGGCCGGGAATGTTCAGCGGCGCGTCTGCCGGGATCACGTCGAACTGCACGTTTTGTTTGAGGCGATAACCCGGCACATAGGCCTGCACGGCAGCGGCCATCTCGACGATGGAGGCTTCGACCAGCACCTGATCCGCCGCTTCGGACAGCACGAACACCGTGTCGCGCATGATCAACGGCGGCTCGGCCGGGTTCATCACGATGATCGCCTTGCCCTTGGCCGCGCCGCCGATCACTTCGATGGCCTTGGAGGTGGTTTCGGTGAATTCGTCGATGTTGGCGCGGGTACCGGGGCCGGCGGATTTGCTCGCGATCGAAGCGACGATTTCGGCGTAGTGCACCTTGGCCACCCGCGACACCGCAGCGACCATCGGAATGGTCGCCTGGCCACCGCAGGTGACCATGTTGACGTTGAGCTGCTCGAGGTTCTGCTCCAGGTTCACCACCGGCACGCAGTACGGGCCGATGGCCGCCGGCGTCAGGTCAATCAGGCGGATACCGGGTTTGATCGCGCGCAGGAACGCATCGTTCTGCACATGGGCACCGGCCGAGGTGGCATCGAAGACGAAGTCGATGTCCTTGAACACCTCCATGCGGGTCAGGCCTTCGACGCCTTCGTGGGTGGTGGCCACGCCCATGCGCTGGGCGCGGGCGAGGCCGTCGGAGGCGGGGTCGATGCCGACCATCACCGCCATTTCCAGATGCTTGGCGTTGCGCAGGATCTTGATCATCAGGTCGGTGCCGATGTTGCCGGAGCCGATGATGGCGACTTTGAGTGTTGCAGGGTTCATACGGCTTCTCCGTAAACTTCAGCGAGGAGGATGACGCTGGGGTCGAGGCTGTCGGCGTACAGCCGCGTCACGGCCTCGGCGCGCAGGCTCAGCGCCATGCGCTGGTTGATGTAGCCTTTGTCGGTGATTTCGCCGTCGTTGAGGCTGGGCGGCGAGTCGAGAATCACTACGCGCACGGCGTGCTGCGACGAGGCCGGGAATTCCTTGGCCAGCGCCAGCAGCCCGGAACACAAGGCCAGGCGCACCTCGGACTGCATCGCCAGTTGCGCGCCGCTCATGTGTTGGCCGTCGGCACCGAGCAAATCGCGCAGGGCCGGGCTCGGGTAGATCAGCGCGCCGATCACGTCGCGATCATGCCCGCAAATCACGCAATCGCTGGCGTAAGGCGCCAGGGCACTGACCAGGCGCGGACGCAGGGTGCCCACCGACACCCAGGTGCCGCTGCTGAGCTTGAAGTCTTCGGTCACCCGACCGTCGAACTGCACCCCCAGTTCGGGCCGTTGCGGGTCGACCAGGCGCCCGGCGTCACCGATGCAGTAGAAGCCCTCCTCGTCGAACGCCGCCAGGCTGCCGGCGGGGTCCTTCAGGTAACGCGGGAACACCGACGGGCCGCGCACGCGCATCTCCAGCTTGTCGCCGCAGGGCACGAACTTGAGCTGCGTACCCGGCACCGGCAGGCCGATGATGCCGGCCTTGTCGGCGGCGAAATGCACGTTGGTGACCACCGGCGACGTCTCGGTCGAGCCCCACTCGGTGGCGAAGAACAGCGGCGTATCGCGGACCTTGGTGGCGCACGCCGCCAGCCGTGTCCAACTGCTTTGGGGCAGCGCGGCAGCGGCGTAGAACAGCATGCGCAGGCGCCCGAACAGGGCGCGTGCCAGTCCCTCATCGCGTTCGAGGTACGGCAGCAGCACCTCGTAGCCGCGCGGCACGTTGAAGTACAGGGTGGGTCGCACCGACTTGAGGTTTTCCACGGTGCGGTCGATTTGCCCCGGCAACGGCAGGCCGTCATCGATGTACAAGGTGCCGCCGTTGCGCAGGACCAGGTTGAAGTTGTGGTTGGCCCCGAACACATGGCTCCAGGGCAGCCAGTCGAGCACGATCAGTTCTTCGTGCTCCAGAAAGCGCCAGCACTGGGCAATCGCCTGCTGGTTGGCACAGAGCATGCCGTGGGTATGCACCACCGCCTTGGGCGCGCCGGTGGAACCGGAGGTCATCAGGTAGCGCGCCGGGGTGTCGCCGTCGAGCCGCGCGAACGCATGCATCACCGCCGGGCTTTCGCTCTTGTACAACTGCGGCAAGGCCAGCGCCCCACGGATCTCCTGGGCATTGCGCGCCGCCACCACCGGGCAATCCGGGTTGATAAGCTCGATGGCGCGGCAATAGGCATCACCGTCGTTGACGAAAATCAGCGCCGGCTTGAGCACCTCGACAATCGCCTTGAGCTTGCTGCAACCGCTGCCGGTGTTGCGCGAGTAGGCCACCGAAACGGTCGACACCGGAATGCCCACGTGCAGCGCCGCCAAGGTCAGCAAGGCCTGGTCCAGATCGTTTTCCGAGAGCATCAGCAGCGGGCGCCCGGCGGGTATATCCAGCTCCAGCAGGCCTTGGGCCAACGCGCCGACCCGCTGGCGCACCTGGGCATAGTTGAGGCTGAACCAGCCGGCGCCGCGCCGTTCGGCCAGGTAGGCGCGTTCCGGCGCCTGCGCGGCCCAGTGTTCGAGCCACTGCCCGATGCAGCGCGCATAGGGCTGCAGGGGCTCGGGCGAACTGAGCACGAAGCTGCCGTCGGCGCGCGCCTCATACAGCACCTTGGCAGGGGCCAATTGGGTTGGATCAGTAAAGAAATCGTACATTGCACGCCCTCGTGAATACCGCAGGTCATAAGCCCGCTGCTCACTGGTTTTATTGTTGTAGTCGCCACCGAATCGTCAGCTCGGCAGCAGGGTTGTCGCCTGCCGGCCTCAGCCGAACCGACAGCTCACTTCACCCAGACGGGTGAGGCGCAGGCGCAGGCTATCGCCCGCCACCACCGGCACCATGGGCCCGAGGGCACCAGACAAGAGCACGTCGCCCGCCTGCAGTGGGCGGCCGGTCAGGGCCATGGTGCGCGCCAGCCACAGCGCAGCGTCCAGCGGGTTGCCCATGCACGCAGCCCCCACGCCGATGGCCGCCTGGGCAGCGTTCTTCTCCAGCAGCATGCCTTCGAGCGCCAGGTCCAGGCCGCGCAGGCTGACGGGGGTCTTGCCCAGCACGTAGAGGCCCGATGAGGCGTTGTCGGCCACGGTATCGACCAGGGTGATCTTCCAGTCCTCGATCGCCGAGTCGACGATTTCCAGGGCCGGCAGCACGTGGTCGACGGCGCGCAGCAGTTCGCCCAGGGTCGTATCGGGATGGGGCAGATCGCGCCCCAGCACAAAGGCGATCTCGCCTTCGACCTTGGGCTGGATCAGCCGGCTGCTGTCGATGGTCTCGCCGTCGCGGTATTCCATGTCAGCGAACAGCATGCCGAAGTCGGGTTGATCGACGCCCAATTGCTGCTGTACCGCCAGGGACGTCAGGCCGATCTTGCGCCCGCTCAGGCGCCGACCGGCCGCCAGGGCGGCCAGGGTGTTGATCTCCTGCACGGCGTAGGCATCGTGCAGGGACTGGATGTCAAAACGCTCGGAAATGCGTGGGCAAGGGCTGCGGCTCGACCGCGCCAGGGCCAGCGCAGCGGCGGCGGCCTGAAGGTTTTCGTGGTGCATGGGGGTTGCTCCTGAACGGTTCGGGATGACTCACAACGTACGTGCGCGGCTGTCGCGGTAACCCTGGTGCAACTCGTCCACCAGTTGCGCCACGCTGTAGGTGCCGGTGATCTGGCCTACGCCCTGCCCCGCCGACCACACGTGCTTCCAGGCCTTGTTGGCCGTGGCGATGTCACCGGAGAAGTCGATGCTGGCGCGGCTTTCGGCACCGGGGTCGATGCCGGCCTTTTCCAGCGACGGCCGCATCCAGTTGGCGAGCACGCCGCTGACCGCCTTGGTGGTGGTCACGTCATCCAGCGAACAGGCCACCAGCATGTCGCGGTAGGCGGGTTCCACCAGGCTTTCGTGGGCGGCGATCAGCCGGGTTCCGACCAGCGAAAAATCGCAGCCCAATACCTGGGCGGCATGAATGTCGCGGCCGTTGGAAATCGCCCCGGCCAACCCCAGGGGGCCGTCCCAGAACTGACGCACTTCGGCAACGAAGGCGAACGGGTTGTAGCTGCCGGTATGCCCGCCCGCGCCGTTGCACACCAGCACCAGGCCATCGACACCGGCGGCCACCGCCTTGCGCGCGAGCGCCGGGCTGATGACGTCGGCGATCACCACGCCGCCATAGGCGTGCACGGTTTCAAGCACGCGCTTGGGGCTGCCCAGGGCCGTGGACACGATGGGCGGCTGATAACGGCGCACCAGGTCAAGTTCGGCCTCGAAGCGGTCATAGGTGCTGTGCACGATCATGTTGAGCATCCAGGGCGCCCACTGCTCGCCACGTTGCCGCGCCAGGTCACGCTCGCGGACGATCTGCTCCAGCCATTGCTGCAATTGCTCGACCGTCCGCGCATTGGGCGCCGGCAGGCTGCCGACGATGCCGGCCTGGCAACAGGCGGCCACCAGGTCCGGCCCCGAGACCAGGAACATCGGTGCGGCGAGTACCGGGAGGTTGAGCCCGGCAAACAGGTTCAGGAGTTGCTGTTGCGGTGCACTCAGGCTTGTTCTTGTCATCACGCATCTCTCTTATTTTAGTGATCCAGGCATCGCCTGGTTCAGACCTTGCGTGGTTTGGCCACACCGGCACTGCGGATCTCCCAGCCGCCATCGCTGTGGATGATGTTGGCGGTGGTCAGGCCGGAGTTCTCCCGCGAGGCCAACAGCACGTAGTGCCCGGTGTGGTCTTCAGGCTCGGCAATCCGTTGCAACGGCACCGCCTGCGCCGCCCCCGCTTCGAAGCCCGGGATCTGGTTCAGCGGCACACTGCGGCTGTTCAGCCCTTCGAGGCTCTTCATCGGCGTGTTGGTCGCCCCCGGTGCCACGCCGTTGACGCGGATGTCCGGCGCCAGCTCGTAAGCCAACTGACGAATCATGCCCACCAACGCGTGCTTGGCGGTGACGTAAAGAATGCCACCGCCGCCGGCATAAAAGGCACTGTTGGAGAGGGTAAAAATCATGCTGCCGCTGGTTTCGCGCAGTGCCTCGATCGAGGCTTGGGCGCCCAGCAGATAACCCTGCACGTTGGTGGCGAAGAGTTTCTGGAACGCCGCCTCGAAATCCTCCGGGGCAATCCGGTCCAGGCGGGTGAAGTAATCGAACACGGCGGCGTTGCCGACAAAGGTGTCGAGCTTGCCAAACGCCTCCAGGGTCGCCGCCACCGCACGCTGGTTGTCCTGATACCGCGACACATCCCCCTCAATGGTGATGATCGCGTCGCCCAGAGTGTCAGCCAATGCAGCCAGTTGCGCCGCATCGCGGCCCATGACCGCAACGCGCGCGCCCTCGGCCACGTAACGACGGACGATGGCGCTGCCGATCCCGCCGGTGCCACCGGTGACCAGGGCCACCTGCCCTTTTAACCAAGCCATATGCCAGCCCTCAGAGGAAGGTGTTGATGTTCTTGCACAGCAACATCGCGTTGGGGATCAGAATCTTGCGCTTGAGCAACTTGAGGCCGTCGGCCTCCAGGCGCAGCACGTCTTCGCGCCGACCGGCGATCTGGTGATGCTCGTCGAGGCCACGGCTGCGCACGTTGATAAAGCACGAGTAGGCCAGGTATTCGCCTGGCGCCGCGCCGGCGTACACCTCGATGTTGCTGACCAGGTGCACGTTGCGCGTCGGCGGGTTCTCGGCCCAGGCCGACGGCTGCTTGAAGCGTGCCACGCGGCGCTTGAGTTCGCGCATGCCGTCATCGAAGAAGGCCATGTGGTCCAGGCAATACGGCCCGGATTTGTCTTCGCGACGCCGGTTCTCGATGCCCGGCATCCAGTAGTGGATGGCTTCGCTCAGACCATGCAGCCATGCGTCCCAGCACTCCTCGTCGAGCAGGCGCGCTTCGCGCAGCAGGAACTGTTCGACGCGGCGGGTTTCCTCGACTGAAACGAGGCTGTCCTGTTGTTCGTGTGTCATCGGGTCCCCCTCAGCGCAGCGTGCCATTGCGGTCTGGAACATCGGCCCAGGTCGGTGCCTGCAGCAAGTCCTTCCAGCGCTGATAGAACGCGCGCGCATTACATTCGTTGAGCTGGCCCTTGAACACATTGCCGGGCAACTCGCTGTCTTCAAGACGGGTGTGCATGCCCAGGCCGACGTACAGGTCCTGATAACGCGTGACCACGCCACGGCTGCTCTTGGTGCAGTACTCCCAGTTCTCGCCGTCGTCCATCTCGAACACCCCGGTGGGCGAGAACGTCATCATCGCGCCGCGCCGCCATTTGTCCTTGATCTCCTGCGGGGCGTTTTTGTTGACGATCACCCAGGTGAACAGCTCGATTTTGTGCGGCCCGCGCGGCTGCCAGATGCGCACGGTGTTCTGCCCCGGCAGAAAGGAAAAGTTGGGGAACACGGTGAACGAGGAAATCGCCCCGATCAGCCGCGAGCGGAACTCGCCGAGACGGTCCGCCACCTTCGGGCGCAGCACGTGCAGGTATTTGTTGATGTCTTTCTCGCCCAGGGTCGCGGCGTTGCCGACCACGTCGGTGGCGAACTCGTAGCCGTGGCCGTTCCAGTTCACCGAGTACGACTCGGGCAACTCGCCGACATTCGCCACCGGCCCGCCGAGCATGGCCTTGGCCGCCGAATCGTGGGTCCAGCCGCCGTGCAGGATGTCGCCGACGAAGTTCTCGGCGGCGATCTTCCAGTTGCATTCGATGGTGGAACGGATGCAGCCACCGAGGAACTCGCTGCCGCCTTCGTCCATGTCGAGCATCACGTCCATGTACCAGGTCATGGGCCCGAGGTATTCCTCCAGGGTCGGTGCATCGCTGGCGAACGTGGCGAAGACCAGGCCTTTGTAGCTGGCGACACGGGCTTCACGCAGGCCGTGCTTGGACTTGTCGAACTGGCTTTCTTCGTAGCATTTGGACTCGTGCATGCCCATCAGCCGCCCGCCATCGGCGCCGAACGACCAGCCATGGTAGTTGCAGATAAAGCCGCGGGCGTTGCCGGCCTCGGCGAAGCACACCTTGTTGCCACGGTGCGGGCAGGCATTGAGGAAGACCTTGATCGAGGCGTCTTTCTGGCGCACCACCAGCACTTCGTCTTCCCCCATCGAGGTGGTCAGGTAGTCGCCGGACTTGGGCAACTGCGACTCGTGGGCGACGAACAGCCAGCAGCGCGCGAAGATTTTCTCCAGCTCCTGCTCGTAAATGGCCGGGTCCCAGAAGACCTTGCCGGACAGGCGCCCTTCTTCCATGTCGCAGATGCGATCGAGGTTGCCCAGGGCAGGCGTGCTTTCAATGGTTCTGAGCGGTATGTGTTTGTTGTTATCCATGGTTCAGACTCACAGGCATACGGTTGAACAGCGACCCGATCACACCGGGCTGTTGGCGGCGGCCAGCGCCTCGTCGGCCTCCAGGGCGACGTCGGCGAACACCTCGCGGTCGGTGACGATGACCTTGTAGGTGCGCAAGTGGCGCTCGCAGGGAAACGTCACCGCCTTGCCGCTGGGCACATGGAATTGACCCCAGTGCACCGGGCAGGTGATCAGGTCGTCTTCCAGGTCGCCCTCGGCCAGCGACGCGGTGGCGTGGGTGCACATGTCGGTGGTGGCGTAGAAGGTGCCGCCCAGGTTGTAGACGCAGATGGCGTCGCCCTCGCTGTGGGTGACCTTCTTCAGCTCCCCTGGCGCCAGCTCATCACGTTGGCAAAGTAATACGCGGCTCATGCTCGGCCCTCACACTCAGTTGTACAAAGCCCAGCCCGGTGACCCAGGCGGGTACGGCTTCATAGGCAATCACTTCACCCTGCGGGCGCTCGATGGCGGCCAGGGCGCAGGCGAAATTACGGATTTCCATCGCGCCGTTGCCGGCCCGGCCCAGGATCTCTTCGTCGCTGTAGGCGCACAGCGTTTGCAGGTCGCCATTGACGCCGTGGGCGAGAATCTCGCGGTCGAAGTCTTCGGCGACCCGGCCCATCTCGGCGGTGCCGACCCAGTGACTGATCCCGCCACTGCCGATAATCACCACGCGCTCATCGGCATCGAACGCTTCGACGGCCGCGCGCAGTTGCCGGCCCAGATCGGCCGAACGCTTGAGCGAGATGTACGGGTCCACGCCGCATGCCAGGTACACCGGGATGCTCGGCAACTCACGCCCGAGCAAAGCCTCGGCCGGCTTGACCACCAGTTGATGCGGAATGGAAAACGAATGGTCGACGGTAAAACTGCGCGCCACGGTCCAGTCCACGCCGTGCCCATCGCCGTGCTCGACAATGTGCGTGGCCAACGCTTCATGGTTGCGCACCGCGCCACGGTCGAGCCCCGGCAGACGGTCGATGGGGCCGTCCACATCACCGGTGCCGATCACATAGCGCGGCAGGCAATGGGTGCCGAACAGAATGTAATGGTCGCAACCGACGATGATCACCGAGGTCGGCTGCAAGGCCGCCAGGCGTTCGGCGCAGGTTGCGTAGGCGCCCCATACCGCTTCACGTTGCGCCGCCGGCGGCGCGTCGGGGGCCACGAACATTACCGGGTCATGCGGCATCCAGAAGCCGCCCACTATCTTGCCCATCGGTTCACCCCTTGAGCGCGGCGGAAAACCCCGCGCTGTGTTCGTCGGTAGCGCCCAGGCGCTGTTTATAGAGGCTCATGTTGCGGTCAGGGGCAAGCTCCTGCCAGAAGCCCATGGTCAGCATCGGGTTGACCCCGGCCGCCTGCAGCCCGGCGACGTCGAACTCGACGATCATGCGGACCTCATCCTCGTCCAAGGCAAAACGCCCGAGAAATCCCGCCGCGTCCTGCCGAAAGCGCTCCTTGGCGGCCCGCTCGACGCACAGTTGCCAGAGCGCACGCTCCATTACGTTTCTGCTCATACCGGCTTACTCGCTGAGGAAATCGCGGACCAGCGCGGCAAAGCGGCGCGGCTGCTCGCTCTGTACCCAGTGCCCACAGCGCCCGAACAGGTGCAGGTCGGCATCGGGAATGCTGTTGGCGATCAGCAGCCCGCACTCGGGCGGCACCACGCGGTCTTCACGGCCGTGCACCACCAGCGTCGGCGCGACGATCTTGGCCAGCGCGGCGGCGGGAAAGCCCTTGACCAAGGTCGGGCCGTCGACCGCCGGCTGCGGGATCAGTTTGCGCAGCGCCTGCTGGGCGCCAGGACGTGCGCTGGCTTCGTAACGTGCCTGCACCATCGCATCGGTAATCAGCGACACGTCATAGGGGAACAGCTTCATCAGTTCGCGCATGTTGTCCAGCGACGGCTCGTATTCCCAGGCCCCACGCAGGCCCGGGGTCTGCACGAATTCACCGGCCGGGGTGCCGAGCAGCACCAGCTTGTTGACGCGTTCCGGCGCAAACACCGCGAGGCCGATGGCCAGGGCGCCGCCAAACGAATTGCCGATGAACGAGGCTTTTTCGATGTCCAGCGCATCCATGATGCCGAGCAGATGGCTGACCCACAGCTTGATGTCGTACTTGGCGTCTTCCTTGAACTCGGTGAAGCCGAAGCCGGCGATGTCCGGCACGACCACGCGCCAGCGATCAGCGAACACCGGCACGGTATTGGCCCAGTTGGCCCAGCCCGATACACCGGGACCCGAACCATGCAACAGGAACAAGGCCTCGCCCTGACCGGCTTCGTGGTAGTGGGTCGTGTGCCCTGCTGCGAGCAGAGTCTTTGGATTTGCGCTCATGTCGGCCTCCGGTTCTTATTCTTAACATACAGATGTGTATCTGTATGCTATTTACCGTTTTGACCTGCGTCAATTAAAAAAATATGGGTTTGTGCAAATAATCCGAAAGCCAACCTACACAGATGTACTTTGAAATTCGCACCGATGCAGGGCCCGTGCGCAGGCCACCGCCGGTGCAGCGGCAATGGCGTCGCGGTTGTACCGGGCGTTAGAATGGCGGCTCGCTGCCAAGGCGAGCGTCGAACGCTGCTGTGCCCTGGCGCTTATCCAGCTTGTTGGACAAGGCCCCTAGACAATGTCATCACGCACTAACCTCACGCGGGAAGATTGGATTCATGCGGCACAGGAAGTCCTGGTTACCAGCGGCGTCGACGCTGTGCGGGTCGACACCCTGGCCAAAGAATTGAAGATCACCCGTGGCAGCTTCTACTACCACTTCAAAAGTCGCGGGGAACTGCTCGAAGGCATCCTCGGCAACTGGCGCGCCCGCGCCACCGAAGATGTGATCCTGCACCTGCGCAATGCCCACAGCTCGCCGCTGCAACAACTGCAACGCCTGCTCGAACTGCCCTCCCACGGGCAGACCGCCAAGGACGCCGCCTCAATCGAACTGGGCATTCGCGGCTGGGCCCGTCGCGACAAACAGGCGCGCCAGGCCATCGACGAAGTCGACAGCCATCGCTTGAGCTACATCGAAGGCCTGCTGATCCAGGCGGGCGTGCCCAGCGGCGATGCCCAGGACCGTGCCTACCTGATCTATGCGTACCAGATCAGCCTGTCATTGCTGCACAGCGAAGACACCCCGCAACAACGCCTGGAACGCAGCCAGCGCATGGCCGGCATCCTGATCCCCGAACCCTGCACCCTCCCCGCCTGAGCCCGGATGCCGACACGCGTCGGCATTCAAAAAAAATACACACATGTATTTTTAAAGATCAAAAAATAGCCAGAGCACGTGATCCTTGGTTGTGATCGCGTAAAAAAATATTTTATTTTTTACATAAAAAACAACCAGATAAATCAGCCAAACACCTTTAAACAAACCGTTACAACCGGGCCTATTGACAAAGCGCCCACCCTCCCGCGTAGTCTATACATACACATTCACATGTGTATTTTAAAGCGGTGTATGGCGCTCTCTCAGGCTTATCCACACGACAATAAGAATAGAAAACGGGTACCTCACTATGCACTTGCATGCACGCGTCCGCATGGCCACGCCCTGCGCGCTTGACCCCTCGACCTTCCGACGAACCCCCACTGGCACAACCCCGACCGGCGCCCGCTGTCGCGCACTCCCGCCTCCCTTCCCTACCGCTCGCTGAGGCCTGCTCATGGATATTTCGATACTGGCGTTTCTCGCCCAGGACGGCCTGACCACGGGTGCGATTTATGCCTTGGTGGCGCTGGCCCTGGTGCTGGTGTTTTCGGTGACGCGCACGATCCTGGTATGCCAGGGCGACTTCGTCACCTACAGCGCCCTGACCCTGGCCACCCTGCAACTGGGGCTGATGCCCGGCACCCTGTGGCTGCTGATCGGCTGTTCACTGGCCGCCTGCACGCTGGACAGCGTCGCCGCATGGCGCCGTGGTCAATCGCGACGGGTTCCCGGCCTGCTAGTGCGCTACCTGGGCTTGCCGATGGTGCTGTGGGTCGTGCTGGACACCTTCGAGCTGGCGGGTTTGCCGGCCGTGCTGCAAATCCTGCTGACCCTGGCGCTGGTCACGCCGCTGGGGCCGCTGCTGTATCGCCTGGTGTATCAACGGGTGGCCGAAACCTCGGTGTTGCTGCTGCTGATCGTGTCGGTGGCCGTGCACATCACGTTGGTGGGCCTCAGCTTGCTGATGTTCGGCGCAGAAGGCGTGCGCACCGATGCCCTGGCCGAAGCGGTGTTCATGCTCGGTGAGCTGCCGGTGGGCCTGCAAAGCCTGTTGGTGATCGCCAGCGCCCTGCTGCTGATCGGCCTGCTCTACGCATTCTTCGGCCACAGCCTGTATGGCAAGGCCCTGCGCGCCACGGCGCTGAATCGCAAGGGCGCGCAACTGGTGGGCATCCCGACGCAACTGGCCGGTAAGGCGGCGTTCGGCCTGGCGGCGTTGATCGGCGCCATTTCCGGCGTGCTGATCGGCCCGCTGACCACCCTGTACTACGACTCGGGCTTTCTGATCAGCCTCAAGGGGTTTGTCGCCGCCATTTTCGGCGGGCTGGCCAGTTACCCGATTGCGGCGGCCAGTGCGTTTTTCGTCGGCGTGCTGGAGAGCTTCGCCAACTTCGGCGCCTCGGCCTACAAGGAGGTGATCGTGTTCACCCTGGTGATCCCGGTCCTGCTGTGGCTTTCGTTGAAGCACCCTCACCTTGAGGAGCAACACTGATGATCCGTCGACTGATCCCCCTGCTTGCCCTGCTGCTCCTGGCCGGCCTGGCACCCCGGCTGCTGCCCAGCTTCCACGTCACCCTGCTGAATTACATCGGCCTGTATAGCCTGGTCGCCCTGGGCCTGGTGCTGCTGACCGGCATTGGCGGCATGACCTCGTTCGGCCAGGCCGCGTTCGTCGGTATCGGCGCGTATGCCAGCGCTGTGCTGACCACCCACTATGGCCTGTCACCCTGGCTCGGTTTGCTCGCAGGACTGGCGATCACCCTGGTGATTGCCACCGCCCTGGGCCTGTTGACCCTGCGCCTGGCCGGCCACTACTTGCCCATCGGCACCCTGGCCTGGGGCCTGGCGCTGTTCTACCTGTTCGGCAACCTGCCTGGGCTGGGCGGCTTCGGCGGCCTGCAAAACCTGCCGAACATCAGCCTGTTCGGCTGGCAGATCCGCGACACGGCCGACTTCAGCCTGCTGATCGGAGTGCTGCTGGTGATCAGCCTGTGGCTGCTCGACAACCTGCTGCACAGCCGCCAGGGCCGCGCCATCCGCACCCTCAAGGATTCCGCCGGCATGGCGGAGGCGATGGGCATCGACACGGCGCGCAGCCGCTTGCAGGTGTTCATCATTGCGGCGCTGCTCGCGGCGTTGTCGGGCTGGCTGTATGCGCACCTGCAACGGGTGGTCAACCCCACGCCGTTCTCGGTGGTGATGGGGATCGAGTACCTGTTCATGATTGTGCTCGGCGGCGTTGCCAGTCTCTGGGGCGCACTGCTCGGTGCAACCCTGCTGACGCTGATCAAACAGGTGCTGCAAGACGTACTGCCACAGCTGTTCGGACACGCCGATAACGTCGAGATGATTTTCTTCGGCGTGCTGGTGATCCTGGTGCTGCAATACGCCCGCGGCGGTCTGTTGCCGGTGCTGAGCCGCCTCGTCCCGGCGGCCAAACCCAGCCCGCTGCCCGAACACGAGGCCCATGCGCTGCCGCGCCGGACGATGCCCGCCAACGGGCAGCCGTTGATGGTCGCCGAAGGCCTGCTCAAACAGTTCGGCGGACTGGTGGCCAACAAAGACATGGGCCTGACCGTCCATGGTGCTGAAATCACCGCGCTGATCGGCCCCAACGGCGCCGGCAAGTCGACCCTGTTCAACCTGTTGTCCGGGGTGCTGGCGCCCAATGCCGGCCAGATCGTTTTTCTCGGCCAGCGCATCGACGGCCTGTCCCCGCGTGCCATCGCCCGACTGGGCGTCAGCCGCACCTTCCAGCACGTGCGCCTGCTGCCGGACATGAGCGTGCTGGAAAACGTCGCCCTCGGCGCCCATGCACGGGGCAAGGCCGGGCTGCTGCGTTCGATGCTGCATTGGGAGCGCAAAGAAGAAGCCGCCCTGCTCGCCGAAGCCAGGCGCCAGATCGAACGCGTGGGCCTCGGCGACGCCCTGCACACCCCCGCCGGCAGCCTGCCGCTGGGCCAGCAGCGCATCGTCGAAATCGCCCGCGCGCTGTGCAGCGATCCCCTGTTGTTGTTACTCGACGAACCCGCCGCCGGGCTGCGCTACGGCGAAAAACAAGCGCTGGCGCACCTGCTCGAACAACTGCGCGGCGAAGGCCTGGGCGTGCTGCTGGTGGAGCACGACATGGAGTTCGTCATGGGCCTGGCCGACCAGATCGTGGTGATGGAGTTCGGCCAGCGCCTGGCCGGCGGCACGCCCCTGCAGATACAGCAAAACCCGGCGGTACTTGCCGCCTACCTTGGAGGTGTCGAATGAGTCGCCTGTTGGATGTGCGCAACCTGTCGATCAGCCACGGCAAGGTCGAGGCGGTGCGCCAACTCGACCTGTGCCTGGAAGAAGGCCAGATCGTCAGCCTGATCGGCCCCAACGGCGCCGGCAAGACCACCCTGATGGCGGCGCTGATCGGCCTGCTGCCGTCCCAGGGCCAAGTGACTTACGCCGGCCAGCCGCTGCTGGCTCACCACGATGTCGCCCAGCGCATCGACAAGGGCATGGCGCTGGTGCCGGAAAGCCGCGAACTGTTCGGCCTGATGAGCGTCGAGGACAACCTGCGCCTGGGTGCCTTCAGCCGGCATCGGCGCGGGTTTCGCGACCATCAGAACACCCTCGACGAGGTCTTCGGCCTGTTCCCGCGCATGTACGAACGGCGTCATCAGCAGGCCTGCACCCTGTCGGGCGGCGAGCGCCAGATGCTTGCCATCGGCCGCGCGCTGATGGCCAAGCCGCGCTTGCTGATGCTCGACGAACCGAGCCTGGGCCTGGCGCCGCGAGTGATCGGCGAGATCTTTACGATCTTCGAGACGTTGCGCCAGAGCGGCGTGTCGATCCTGCTGGTCGAGCAAAACGCCCGCGCCGCGCTGAAGATTTCCGACTACGGCTACGTGCTCGAAGTCGGCGAAATCGTGCTTGAAGGCAGCGCCCATGCGTTGGCCAACAACCCCCGGGTGGCCGAAATCTACCTGGGCCGCAGCCCCGCCCACACCACCCCGGAGGTCCCTCGCGCTACCGGCACGTAGCGCCCCGCCACAGCCCTTGCCCCACCATAAAAAAAATATCAGGAGCGTGTATGAAAGCCATTTTTCCCTTGTTGTTGCTCGCCTCGTTGTCTACCGCCGCACAGGCGGACATGACCGTTGGCGTGATTCTCTCCACCACCGGCCCCGGTGCCTCGCTGGGTATTCCCGAGCGCAATACCGTGGCCCTGTTGCCCAAGGAAATTGCCGGTCAGGCGGTGAAATACGTGGTCCTGGACGACGGCAGCGACAGCACGGCCGCCGCCAAGAACGCGCGCAAACTGGTGAGCGAAAACCGTGTCGACCTGTTGATCGGCTCCACCACCGTGCCCACCTCGGCGGCGGTCGCGCAAATCGCCAAGGAGAGCAAGACCGCGCAGATCGCCCTGGCCCCCTTCGCCCCGGCCAGTGGCGAGCAGGCCTGGATTTTCACCATCGCCCAGACCAACGCCCTGATGGCCGAGGCGCTGATCGAGCACATGCAAAAAGCCGGCGTTAAAACCCTGGCGTACATCGGCTACAACGATGTGTGGGGCGAGGACTGGTACAAAGTGCTGAGTCAGATGGCGCCGGCGGCAGGCATCCAACTGGTACGCGACGAACGCTTCAACCGCACCGACTCGTCGGTCAGCGGCCAGGCCCTGAAGGTCATGAGCAGCAAGCCCGACGCCGTGTTGATCGGCGCCACCGGTACCCCCGCAGCCCTGCCCCACACCGAACTGCGGCGCCTGGGTTACAAGGGCGCCATCTATCACACCCACGGTGCGGCCAACAGCGCGTTCCTGCGCATCGGCGACAAAGCCCTGAACGGCGCGATCCTGCCCGTGGGCCCCGTGGTGGTGTGGGACAAACTGCCCGCCAGCCACCCGTCCAAAGCCATCGCCAGCCAATACGCCCAGGACTACCAGGCCCAGTACGGCGCCAACAGCCTGTCGCCGTTCGGCGCCTACCTGTACGACGCCATGCGCCTGGTGGAGGCCGCCGTGCCCGCCGCGCTCAAAGGCAGCACCCCGGGCACGCCGGCGTTTCGCGAGCAACTGCGCGACCAGCTCGAACAGACCCGCAACGTGGTCGGCACCCACGGCGTGTACAACCTGAGCGCCACCGACCATTTCGGCCACGACCAGCGGGCGCGCGCGCTGGTGACGGTACAGGACCAGCAATGGGTCCTCTTGCATGCACCTGAATAACCTCGACGACAATAATAAAAAGGTCACCTCCATGAGCACTCTGAAACGGGTTCACACCACCCTCGCCCTCGGTACGCTGTGCAGCATCAGCCCCGCGCTGCTGGCCCAGGGATTTATCGAAGACAGCAAGGCCACGCTGACTTCACGTAACTACTACTTCGACCGCGACTACAAAGGTGACTCGGCGCAATCGGCGACCCGTGAATGGGCGCAGGGTTTCATCCTGCGCTTCACCTCCGGCTATACCCCTGGCACCGTGGGTTTCGGCCTCGATGCCCTGGGCCTGCTCGGCTTGAAACTCGACTCCAGCCCCGACCGCACCGGCACCGGTCTGCTGCCGTACGACCCGGTCACCCGCGAACCGAACGACAGCTATTCGGAGCTGGGGCTGACCGGTAAGGTCAAGGTGTCGAACACCGAACTGCAAGGCGGCACGCTCACGCCAAACCTGCCCATCCTGTTTGCCAGCCCGACGCGCCTGCTGCCCCAGACCTTTCGCGGCGTCCAGCTCAAGTCCCAGGACATCGACAACCTGACGCTCAACGCCGGCCGGCTCGACCGCATGAACCAGCGTGACTCCACCAACTACCAGAAGATCACCCTGGCCTCGCCAAACCGACGCTTCAACGGCGCGGCCGAATCGGACAGCTTCAGCTTTGCCGGTGGCGACTACAAATGGTCCGACGCCCTCACGCTCAAGTACTACCACGCCGAACTTGCGGACATTTATCGCCAGGACTTCGTCGGTTTCATCGACAACCGCCCCCTGGGCCCTGGGCGGGTGAAAACCGATGTGCGCTACCACATCAGCGGCGAAGACGGCCCCGCCAAAGCGGGCAAGGTCGACAACCGCACCTTCGGCGTGATGAGCACCTACAACCTGGGCGCCCACAGCCTGGGGCTCGGTTACATGCAACTGAGCGGCGACACCGCGATGCCCTACATCGCCGGTTCGGAACCGATGGTGGTCAGCGAAGGCGCCTTGAGCAGCGAGTTCCTCAACCCCAAGGAACGCACCTGGCAAGTCCGCTACGACTATGACTTCGCCGCCCTGGCGGTTCCCGGTCTCAAGGGCATGGTGCGGTACCTGGACGCCAGCCATATCGAACTGCCGACCGCATTGGGCGGCAAAGATCGCAGCGAGAGCGAGAAAGACATCGAGCTGTCCTACGTGGTGCAGAGCGGCACCTTAAAGAACGTCGCGTTCCGCTTGCGCCACGCCTGGTACCGCAATGACTTCGCCTCGACCGCTTCGTTTCGCGATGACAACGAGCTGCGGGTGAACATCGATTACACCTTGGCGCTCTGGTAACGTCCCGGCAGGTCAATCCGCTGCAGAACGCCCCGGCTTACCGGGGCGTTTTGCGTTGAGGCGCACCTGAAGGTTGCTGCGGACGACGTCGTACGGCCCCTACGTCACCGTCGGACGCCGGGATGGGCCGCTCTGATAACCGCAGGTTCACTTCACCAGGAATAAAACCGGGCGCTGGCGCCCGACTTCTGGCAACTGCGCCGCCAGAGACTGCAGTTGGCATTTCAAACTTTCATTCGCCGCATACAGTTGCTGCAAGGCGTCCAGCAGTTTTTTCTGGTCCGTCGGGTCAATCTCGCCCCGTCGGCTGGCGAAACATTCAAGCAGGCAGGTCAAACTGTTGGTGAGTGGGTTTTCAGGCTTCATCGCGGACACCTCAGCGAGTCAAATAAACACAGGAATGGGAATGCCCCCCAATATTCACCGAGCGATTCAGACAAAGACGAAGCCGTCCAGGCGCTGTTTAAGGTCCACCGCAATCTGAGCCAGATCCTGACTGGCCGCGCGGGTCTGGTCGGAACGGACAGCAGAATGAACGGATAGATCACGTATACGAATGATGCTGCGATCAATCTCCTTGGCGACGAGCGCCTGTTCTTCGCAGGCGGTGGCAATCAAGCTGTTGCGCTCATCAATGCGGCCCACCGTTCGGGTGATGCCCTGCAGCGCGGTGTTGGCTGAGTCCGCTTGCCGGCGGGTCTGGAACGCTTGGGCCGAACTGTCGTCCAAGGCGCGAACGGTGTGCTGCGTGCCAGTTTGTATATGAACGACCATGCGCTCGATATCCATGGTGGAGATGCTGGTGCGATGCGCCAGGGAACGCACCTCATCGGCCACCACGGCAAATCCACGACCGGCTTCGCCTGCACGGGCGGCTTCAATGGCTGCGTTGAGTGCCAGCAGGTTGGTTTGGTCGGCGACCGAACGTATCACTTCCAGAACTTTACTGATCTCCAGCGTATTGGTAGCTAATACGCTGGCTTGCTCCGAAGCGCCGCTGACACTGACGTCCAGGCGGGCAATCGCGCTCATCGTCGAATCCAACTGCTGTTGGCCGTCTTTTGCCAAATGCAAAGAGACTTTCGACTCGTCTGATGTACCCAGTGCGTTACGCGCGACTTCGTCGACAGCCTGGCTCATTTCAGTGATCGCCGTGGCGGCTTGTTCGATTTCACTGTTTTGCAACTGCAGATCCGTATTGCTGCTGGCCACCAGCACGCTGAGTTCTTCGGCCGCGCCCGTCAGTTGGTTGGCCACCTGGTAGACGCTGGAGAGCGTATCACTGAGGCTATCGCGCATGACCACGATAGCCCGCAGGAGTTGAGCCGCTTCATCGTTTCCAGCCACGTCCATCTGCGCGACGCGCAAGTCGCCCTGGGCAATGATATCGGCGCACTCCAGCGCCTGGGCAATCGGACGGGCAATGCTGACCGTCAGGCGATGGGCAATGACGATCGCGCCCAACGTGGCCAGGACAATAGCCATCAATGTGATCTTCAGCGACAGGTCATAAGCACGTTGACCGACCTCACTTGCGCGCCTCTGCGCGTCGTCATTGAGGGTTTCCAACTCGCCCAACAGTGCGTTGATGCTCTGGGCCAGTTGGGTCATGTCACCGTTGACCAACGCCTGTGCTTCGGCGTTGCGCCCTTGTTTGAGGTGCTCGTACACGGTCAAGGCCGCGGTCCGGTACGTGGCATACCCTGAGCCGATACGGTTGAAAATGTCGCGCTCCTGCTCACCGGTTATCAAGGGCCGATAAGCGTCCTGCGCTGCGGCAAACTCGCGGGTCTCGGCAATAAGTGCGTCGTAGCGTGCTTGCAATACGTCGGGACGGGGTGAGGTCAGCAGGCTCAAGATGCGAAAGCGAACTTTCGCAAATGCCAAGGTGATGTCGTCACCCAGTGCAATACCCGGCAGTGCATCGGTTTCGATCACCAGACTTGCATTGCGAATGTGCTTGGCTTGCAGAATGGCGAAAGCCCCGACTCCGATTAACGCCAGGATGACTACCGCGAAGCACAAATACAGGCGTGTGGCGAATTTGAATTGTCTTAACAGCATCAGAGGGTCCATGGGGGAGAGAAAGCTTGAGAGCGATTCTCCCCCACTTTCAGTGATCGTTCAGGCGCGCCATAAGGCGCGGATAACTGAAAGCGGTACGGGGATAAAAAAGGCCGGGCGCAGTGCGCAACGAAACGGCGCGGCTAGTTGCCGGCGTGTGACACCGACGACTGTCCTGAAGAGCGGTAGCGCCCCGGAGACATACCGAACCAGCGTTCACAGGCTTTGTTAAAAGCACTTTGGTTTTTAAAGCAGAGCCGGTAGCTGATCTGCTTGAGTGTCAGCCCGGTATTGATAAGTAGATGCTGGCTGTATTGACGCCGTGCCACGTCCACCTGCCGTTGAAAACTGACACCTTCAATCTTTAACGACCGGGTCAACTGATGCACGGAGAGGTTCATAGACCGGGCAACATCTTCAATCATCAGCGATTGAGCTTGATACAACCGCTGCATGACGGCTCGCCTGAGGCGCGTGATTAAAGTGTCATTGATCAGCTCACTCGTTTTTCGGCTCAGGTAATCATTGTGTATTTGCTGCAGGGACGCATCGAACGTCGCGATGGGTAAATCAGCATCTTCACAGCTGAATGTCAGCGCATTGACGGCGGCAGAAAACACCAGATTGGGGCCAAACAACGTTTGCAGTGGCTGCGTATCGTGAGGCTTTGGGTAGGTGAACTCAGCGCGCAGCGGCATTATCCGCGTGTTGGGCGTGAGCCAATGCAGAAGCCCGAGCGTGATGGCGGCGATCGCATCGAGGAATACTCGGGGAAATGGCGGGGTGGAGGAGTCTGCCGACGCGCCGACAATCCTCAGCAGCGTAGGTTGCTCATCAAGGTAGAGGCAAAAACCCGTTCCCACGGTAGGGTAAAAATCGGTGATGCACTTGAGCGCGCAACGAAGGGTTGGGCTGGACATGATCGCATAGCCCAAAACGCCCAAATTGCCGGGATGGGCTCGTTGGTAAGCCAACAAGCCGATATCTTCGCTGCCACTGTGCCGTTGCGCCCTCAAGAAAAACTCGTTGAGTTCATCCAGTGGAATTTGCCGAATGCCCCCTGCCCCCGGTGAAGGGGTTCCAGAGAGCGTGACGTCTGGATCAGTAGCGTGAGGGCGCGCAAGGACCACGGCATTCATTAACGCCTGGGCCAACACTGCGGAAATACTGTGCATCGAGACTCCACAACCCAGTCCATGCCACGCCCATTGTTGATCGGGGCGCGGGAACTGAAGACAACTTGATAATTGAAAAACAGCGCAACAGTATCCCCGATATTGGAACCACGGAAACCAAAAGGTCTCGATCAGAACGCTGTGCGTTCGAATGGAACTGAAAAAGAGGCCGAGGCCGGGACGGTGTGGGTGAACATGCACACCCTGCTTGATCCGGCGGTCCCGTTCGGCGGCAACAAGTCCTCCGGGATGGGGCGGGAGTTCGGCGGCGCCTTTATCGAGGATTACACCGAGTTGAAGTCGGTGATGATTCGCTACTGAGACCAACCCGCCAATGGATCCATTAAATACCAAATGGCCGATAATCGCCCAACAAAACCTTTGTCAAAGATTGACTCTCCAAGCAGCCTCCAATTTAATGGATCCACCAAATAAAAATAATCCATTGCCTGGAGAGTCACCATGTACCCCAAGAACACGTGGTATGTCGCCTGCACCCCCGATGAAATTGCGCAAAAACCCCTGGGCCGGCAGATCTGCGGCGAAAAAATGGTGTTTTATCGTGGCGAGGAAGGCGTCGTGGTGGCTGTCGAGGACTTCTGCCCTCATCGCGGCGCGCCGCTCTCGCTGGGTTATGTCGAAAACGGCAAGCTGGTCTGCGGCTATCACGGGCTGGTCATGGGCGGCGACGGCAAGACCGTCGACAT
Source organism: Pseudomonas sp. MPB23 (assembly GCF_046605395.1). Lineage (NCBI taxonomy): Bacteria > Pseudomonadati > Pseudomonadota > Gammaproteobacteria > Pseudomonadales > Pseudomonadaceae > Pseudomonas > Pseudomonas sp. MPB23. The sequence continues at coordinate 5,165,420 of NZ_CP176771.1, forward strand.
GCCCGGTCAGCGCGTGCGCGGTTTTCCCTGCAACAAGACGTTCGCCGCCGTGGAGCGCTATGGCTTCATCTGGGTGTGGCCGGGCGATCAGAGCCAGGCCGACCCGGCGCTGATCCATCACCTGGAATGGGCCGTGAGTGATGAGTGGGCCTATGGCGGCGGGCTGTTCGATATCCAGTGCGATTACCGCCTGATGATCGACAACCTGATGGACCTGACCCACGAGACCTACGTCCACGCGTCCAGCATCGGCCAGAAGGAAATCGACGAAGCGCCGCCCGTGACCACGGTGCACGGCGACGAAGTGGTGACTGCGCGCCACATGGAAAACATCATGGCCCCGCCGTTCTGGCGCATGGCCCTGCGTGGCAACAACCTGGCCGATGATGTGCCGGTGGACCGCTGGCAGATCTGCCGCTTCACCCCGCCCAGCCATGTGCTGATCGAAGTCGGCGTGGCCCACGCCGGCAAGGGCGGCTACCACGCCGCGCCCGAGCACAAGGCCGCAAGCATCGTGGTGGATTTCATCACCCCGCAAACCGAGACCTCGATCTGGTATTTCTGGGGCATGGCGCGCAACTTCCAGCCCCACGACGCAGCACTGACCGCGAGCATTCGCGAAGGCCAGGGCAAGATTTTCAGCGAGGACCTGGAGATGCTCGAGCGCCAGCAACAGAACCTGCTCGCCCATCCGACGCGCAACCTGCTCAAGCTGAATATCGATGCCGGCGGCGTGCAATCGCGCAAGGTCCTCGAACGCCTGATCGCCAGGGAACGCGCCGGAGAACCAACATGATTGAGGTCGTGGTGACAGCCCGTCGCACGCAAGCCCAGGACATTTGCAGCTATGAACTGGCCAGCGTCGATGGCCAGCCGCTGCCGGCCTTCAGTGCCGGCGCGCATATCGACGTGCACCTGCCGGGTGGGCTGATCCGGCAATACTCCCTGTGCAATCACCCTGACGAACGCCATCGCTACCTGATCGGCGTGCTCAAGGACCCGGCGTCGCGGGGAGGCTCGCGCAGCCTGCATGAACTGATTCACGAAGGTGCCCGCCTGCAGATCAGCGCACCGCGCAACCTCTTCCCCCTGGCCCACGACGCCCGACGCAGCCTGCTGTTCGCCGGTGGCATCGGCATCACCCCGATCCTGTGCATGGCCGAGCGCCTGGCCCATCTGGGCGCCGACTTCCACCTGCACTATTGCGCCCGCGCCGAAGAACGCGCGGCGTTTGTGCAGCGCCTCAAGGCGTCGGCCTTTGCCGAGCGGGTGCACCTGCATTTCGATGAGCAGCCCGACACCGCCCTGAATGCCGCCGAGGTGCTGGCGGCGCCCGCAGATGACGTGCACCTGTACGTCTGCGGCCCCGGCGGTTTCATGCAGCATGTGCTCGACAGCGCCCGGGCTCAGGGCTGGCAGGAGGAGCGTCTGCATCGCGAGTATTTCGCCGCGACGCCGACCGACAGCAGTCTCGATGGGAGGTTTTCGGTGAAGGTCGCCAGCAGCGGCCAGGTCTTCGACATTCCTGCCGACAAGAGCGTGGTCCAGGTCCTGGAAAGCCACGGCATCGAGATTGCCGTGTCCTGCGAACAGGGGATTTGCGGCACCTGCCTGACCCGCGTGCTCGACGGCATCCCGGAGCACCGCGACCTGTTCCTCACCGAACAGGAGCAAGCGCTCAACGACCAGTTCACGCCCTGCTGCTCGCGCGCGAAGACCCCGTTGCTGGTGCTCGATATCTGAACCGCATCACGGCGTGGGCAGAATGACCTTCATCCGTGCATTGGCGGTGGCGGAACCGAAGATCTCGGCATAACGCAAGGTCGCGTTGGCATGCTCGCGCATGATGGCTTCGGCCCGCGCGCCCTGGCGATTGACCAGGGCATCGAAGACCGAGTGATGTTGCATGTGGGCATAGTTGAAGCGTCGGTATTCACGGGCCATGTCTTCGCGATCCACCGCCAGCGCCGTGACGGAGGCGAACGGCAGATGGTCGTTGCGCGCCAGTGCGTCGGCGATCGCCGGGTTGTGGCTGCCTTCGACGATAACGTGGTGAAAGCGCATGTTCAGGTCGTGATAGACCTCAAGGTCGTCCTCGGTCACGTAGCCCTTGTCGAACAGTTGGTCGCCTTCGACCAGGCAGCGTTCAAGCGTGGCACGCGCCTCATCGGACAAGCCGCGCTCGGCGGTCTGGCGCGCCGCCAGGCCTTCGAGCACGCCACGCACTTCGACCGCGCCGGCGATGTCACTGGCGCTGACCGAACGCACTTGATAGCCGCGCCCGCCAAACGGCACCAGCAAACCTTCCTGCTCAAGGGTTCGGAACGCCATGCGCACCGGCATGCGCGACACGCCGAAGCGCTGCGCGGTGGGAATCTCCATCAGCCGCTCGCCGGCCGCCAACTCTCCGCTGGCAATCATCTTGCGCAGTGCGACCAGCACCAATTGACCGGGTTTACTCATCCAGGCGACTTCCAGAAAAACCGTGGGTCGCCATAGTACCGCAAGCGCCTGACCTCGTCAGACGAACGCCAAGGCCGCGCGCGCAGCGTCTATCGCCCCCAGGTGTTGGGCCAGCCGGGACGGCAGGTAATCGAAAAAGAACCCGGCACTCTGCAGCTTGGCGGTACGCAACGGATCGTCGTCGGGCAACGCCCTGGACACCCGTGCGGCCCGCGCCCAGGCCATGGCCAGCAGGCTCACGCCACAGAGCTGGAGAAAGTCCGGCGCCGCCCGATAGGGGTACTCGCTGTCGTGTCGTGTGTGCTCGCGGATGGCCTCGACCACACCGGCCAGCGCATCACACAGGCTGCCGAGTGCGCGGGCAAACTCCGCGCACTCGGCACATTCGCTGCCCTGCCCAGCCTCGGTGCGCAGCGCTGCCAGCAGCAGGCCGAAGGCGCGGCCGTCGTCCCCCAGCACCTTGCGCAGCAGCAGGTCATTGGCCTGGATCTCGTTGCTGCCCTCATAGATCATCGCGATGCGACTGTCCCGCAGCGTTTGCTCGATGGCGAACTCGGCGACGTAACCGTAACCGCCGAACACCTGCAAGCCATTGCTCGCCTGACGAAAACCCTGCTCGGTGAAAAACGCCTTGATGATCGGCGTCAGCAACGGCGCCAGTTGGCCGGCGCGTTCGCGCGCCTGCGGGTCGGGGTCGTGCTCGGCCTGATCGAGCAAGTGCGCGGCCCAATAGCCGATGGCGCGCATGCCTTCGCTGGTGGTGCGCAACTCCAGCAGCACGCGGCGCATGGCCGGGTGATACACAATCGGATCCGCCGCCCGGGCCGGCACCCCTTCGGGCCGTGACGGTGCGCGCATCTGCACGCGCTCGGCGGCGTACTGCCGGGCGTTCTGCCACGCGGCCTCGACATGCCCCAGGCCTTGCAGGCCGACATGCAGGCGCGCCGAATTCATCATCACGAACATCGCCGCCAGGCCGCGATTGGCGTCGCCGATCAACCAGCCTCGGGCGCCGTCGAAGACCAGGGAACAGGTGGCGCTGCCCTTGATGCCCATTTTGTGTTCAATTCCGTCACAGCGCACACCGTTGAGCTGGCCGTCGTCGAGTAACTTGGGCACCAGGAACAGTGAAATCCCACGGCTGCCCGGCGGTGCATCGGGCAAGCGCGCCAGCACCAGATGCAGGATATTGGCGGTCAAGTCGTGCTCGCCGCCGGAGATAAACAGCTTGCTACCGCTCAGGCGGTAACTGTCATCGGCCTGCGGCTCGGCGCGACAGCGCAGCAAGCCCACATCGCTGCCGGCCTGGGGCTCGGTCAGGCACATGGTGGGCAAGGCCTGGCCGCTGACGATGTCGGGCAGGTAACGCGCCTGCAGCCAGGGCGCGGCGTGGGTCTTGAGGCACAGGTAGGCGCCATGGGAGATCCCGGTGTACATGGCCCAGGCGTGATTGCTGGCATAGAGCATCTCTTGCAGCGCGGCGTCGAGCAGTTGCGGCAAGCCCTGCCCGCCCAACGCTTCGGCGCAGGCCAGCGCGGGCCAGCCGCCGTCGACATAAGCGCGATAGGCCTCGGCAAACCCCTCCGGGGTACTGACCTGCCCGGCTACCCAGCGGCAACCTTGACGATCGCCGCTGCTGTTCAACGGCGCCAGCACGCCCTGGCTGAAGCGCCCGGCCTCTTCCAAAACCTGAACGGCCAAGGCCATGTCCAGCGCCTCGAAGGCTGGACTAGCGCTCCACGCCCGGGGCGCTTGCAGCCAGTGTTCAAGTACAAATTGCATGTCGCGCAGGGGCGCCTGATAGCTCCACATGGGAAACCTCATCGAATCAGAAAAAGGAGTGCCGCTGAGCAACTCAGGCGCGATACGCCGGGTTCTCGATCAACAGCGCCATGCCCTGCCCGCCGCCGACACACGCAGCGGCAATCCCGTAGCGCAGGTTGTACTCGCGCAATTGCCGGGCCAGGGTCATGACCAGGCGCAGGCCGGTGGCGGCCAGTGGATGCCCCAGTCCGAGGGAACCGCCCTGGACGTTGAGCCGGGTGCTGTCCAGTTCCAGTTCCTGGACCACCGCCAGCACCTGGGCGGCCTGGGCTTCGTTGATCTCGACGCGGCCGATGTCGCTCAGGTTCAACCCGCTGCGTTGCAGCAGCAGGCGGATCGCCGGCGCCGGGCCGATGCCCATGAACTCGGGGGCCACGCCGACCACCGCGCTGGCCAGCAGCCGGGCCAGGGCCGGCCGCGTGCAGGCCGAGGCACGCCCCACCAGCGCCGCCGCCGCGCCATCGACCACCGCGCAACTGTTGCCGGCGGTTTGCACGCCGTCTGGGTGCACGGCGCGCAAGCGCGCCAAGGCGGCAAGGGTGGTGGAACGCGGGTGGCTGTCTTCGCTGACGGCAGAGGCCCGGCGTGCCAGGCTGATGCCCCTTGGCTGATACCCATCGAGCGCGAACACCTCGTTGTCGACCGTGACGATCTCGTCAACCCAGGCGCCGTCACGCTGCGCCTGCAAGGCGCGCTGATGACTGTCGCAGGCGTAGCGGTCCACGGCGTCGCGGCTCAGGCCATAGCGACGCGCCAGGTTGTCGGCGGTGGCGATCATGTCCAGGCCCGGCGCCGGGTCGTACAGCGCTTCCCAGAGAAAATCCTTGAATTGCACCGCGCCGCCGAGACGAAAACCATCCCGATGGGTGTAGGCCGCAATCGGGTTGCGCGACATCGACTCACTGGCCACGCACAACACCAGTTGCGCCTCGTCGCGCAGCTGTTCGGCTCCCTGGCGCAACAGCTCGAAACCGGTGGCACAGATGCGCTGTACCCCCAGCGCCGGGACCGATTGCGCCACACCGCTGTACAAGCCGATATGCCGTGGCAGCAAGTACGCATCGAAGCTGGCCTGGGCCATGGAGCCGGCCAGTACGCTGTCCACCGCCAGCGGGTCGATGCCCGCGCGGCCCAGCACTTCACGACCGACCTTGATCCCCAGGTCGATGGGGGAAACCTGGGACAGTGCCCCGCCGAGGTCGACCCACGGTGTGCGCGCCGCCTCGAAAATCACCACGTCGGCGAACGCCGAGTATTGACCGATGCGCTTCAAGGCCGGGACCCGCCACGCAGGATCGAGGCGTCCTCACCGCGATACAACGCCTCGACCTTGGCCGCGCGCCATTGCAGCACTGCACGCTGATTGATCGAGCCCTTATCGGTGATTTCCCCCCGGTCGATGGACGCAGGCTCGTCGAGCAACGCAATCCACTCCAGGCGACTGGCATTGCCGGTGGCCTCGCGATTGAGGCGCTGCAACCAGTCTGCAAACCAGTGGCGCACCGGCGCGCTGGCCAACACGTCGGCGTCGCTGGCGTTGGCGTTCAGGCCCGCCAGTCGGCGGCACTCGTAGAGTCTGGGGAACACCAGCGCGCCCAGGCATTCGCGGTCCGGCGCGGCAATCACCAGGTCCTGCACATAGGGTGAACCTTCGAGCACCGCGCGATTGCGCAATGGACCGACGCTGACAAACACCCCGGAGGACAGCTTGAAATCCTCGGCAATGCGCCCGTCGAACATCAGCCCCAGTTGCGGCCGATTCGGGTCGGCCAGCTTGATCGCATCCCCCGAGCAATAAAAACCCTGGGGATCGAAAACCTTGGCGGTTTGCTCAGGGGCGCGCCAGTAGCCCGGCATGATGTGCGGCCCGCGAAAGCGGCCTTCGAGCTTGCCGTCCACCGGCACCAGGCGCACCTCGCAGCCCGGCGCGGGCAAACCGATATAACCGGCCATGGACAGCGGCCCGGTGGTGAAGGTGCAGGACGGTGCGGCTTCGGTCATGCCCAGCCCGGCCATCATGCGGATGCGTTCGCCGCAGTGCCGTTCGGCCACGCGGTCAAGACGATCCCAGACACTTTGGGACAGGCCGGCGGCGGCGAAGAAGAACAGTTTCATTCGCGCAAAAAAACGCTCGCGCAGTTCGGCGTCCTGCTCCAGGGCGCCGACCAATTCTTCCCAGCCCTTGGGCACCGTCAGATAGGCCGTGGGCGACACCTCCTTGAGGTTACGCAGGGTCTCGGCAAAGCCCTGGGCCGTGGGTTTGCCCTCGTCGAGGTAAAAGGTGCCGCCGTTGTAAAGCACGATGCCGACATTGTGGCTGCCGCCGAACGTGTGGTTCCACGGCAGCCAGTCCACCAGCACCGGCGGCTCCTCGCCGAACACCGGAAAGGTCTGCAACAGCATTTGCTGGTTGGCGCAGAGCATGCGCTGGGTGGTGATCACCGCCTTGGGCAGTTGGGTCGAGCCCGAGGTGAACAAAAACTTGGCAATGCTGTCCGGGCCGGTGGCCTTGAAGGCCTGCTCGGCAGCACTGCCAGCGGGGGTTTGCAGCAGGCTGGCGAAGCTGGCCTGGACGCGCCCCGGCACGTGGCCGCGCACGCTGATCAGCGGCGTCTCGGCGGGCAATACCGCGTCGATCGCACGCTGGTAGGCCGCCGCATCGCTGACGAACACCAGCCCCGGTTGCAGCAGGTCGCAGACATGCCGCAGCTTGGCGAAATCCTGGGACAGCAATGAGTAGGCCGGCGACACCGGGCAGTAGGGAATGCCGGCGTACATCGCGCCGAGCGCCACCTGCAGATGCTCGATGTCGTTGCCCGACAGCAAGACCAGCGGCTTATCCGCCGACAGCCCATAGCTCAGCAGGCCCTGGGCAATCGCGCACACGCTGGCGAGCATTTCACGGTAACTGACGCGGCGCCAATCGCCACCAGACTGGCGTGTGGCGATAAACGTCTGCTCGGGCCGCACCTGGGCCCAGTGCACCAGCCGGTCGAGCAAGCGCGTCGGCAACTCGGCCAGGGGTTCCAGGGAGCGCATATGCAGCACGCCCTGCTCTTCAGTCACCTCGACCGGCGCATGGCCGATGGACACCGCTCGGTATCGCGGCGGGTGTTGCTCGGACTGGGGTTGCGGTCTGCATTCGGAACTCACAAGGGTGTCCTCCATCAAGGCGGATCAACGCCGCCTTGTTATTGTTATGTCGCGGCACAGGCTCAGATCGGGTAGTGCCGTGGCCCGTTCTGCAAGGTCACCCAGCGCAATTGCGTGAAGTGCTCGATGGAGGCCTTGCCGCCAAAACTGCCGTAGCCGCTGGACTTGACCCCGCCGAAGGGCATCTGCGCCTCGTCATGCACGGTCGGGCCGTTGATATGGCAAATGCCCGATTCCACCCGTTGCGCCAGGGCCAGCGCGCGCCCGGTGTCACGGCTGAAGATCGCCGCCGACAGGCCGAACTCGGAGTCGTTGGCCAGGCGCAGCAGCGCTTCATCACCGTCACCGCGCAGCAACACCGCCACCGGGCCGAAGGATTCTTCGCGGTACAAGCGCATGTCTTCGGTGACGCCATCGATCAGGGTCGGCTGCAGGATGCTGCCCTCCAGTTGCCCACCCGCCACCAGGCGCGCGCCCTTGGCCAGGGCATCGTCGATCAGCGTCTTGATGCGCGTGCCGGCGCTGGCGTCCACCAGGGAGCCGAGTACCGAATCCGCCGCCGCGGGGTCGCCCGCGCGCAGGGTCGCGAGCTTGGCGGTGAGCTTGGCGATAAACGCATCGGCGACCTTCGTGTCGACGATCAAGCGCTCAGTCGACATGCAGATCTGCCCCTGGTTGAAGTAGGCACCAAACGCAGCCGCTGCCACCGCTGCGTCCAGGTCGGCGTCGTCGAGCACCAGCAGCGGCGCCTTGCCGCCCAGCTCCAGCAAGGCCGGCTTGAGGTGGCGCGCCGAGAGTTCGCCGACGATCCGCCCGACATGGGTCGAACCGGTGAAGTTGACCCGACGCACGGCTGGGTTGGCGATCAGCCGCGCGACAATCGCCGCGGCATCTTCCGGCGCATTGCTGATGACATTGACCACCCCATCGCCCAGGCCGGCATCCTGCAGGACTTGGCCGATCAGGCGATGCACCGCCGGGCTCAGTTCAGAGGCCTTGAGCACCACGGTGTTACCGCAGGCCAACGGCATGGCGATGGCGCGCGTGGCGAGGATGACCGGGGCATTCCAAGGCGCGATCCCCAGCACCACGCCGCACGGCTGACGCAGGGCCATGGCAAAACTGCCCGGCACATCGGAGGGGATCACTTCACCGGTGATCTGGGTGGTCATCGAGGCCGCTTCGCGCAGTATGTTGGCCGCCAGGCGCACGTTGAAGCCATACCAGTTGGCCATGGCGCCGGTTTCGCCGGCGGCGGCGATGAACTCATCACTGCGCGCCTGCAATTGCTCGGCGGCGTTGAGCAAACGAGTGCGGCGTTCGTTGGGCGCCAGCGCGGCCCAGGCGGGAAACGCGGCCTGGGCGGCAGCCACGGCGGCGTCGGCATCTTCCAGGGTCGCGGCGGCAACCCGCGAAACCACGTCACCGGTCACCGGGTTGCGGCGTTCGAAGGTTCGACCGTCGCGGGCGGGGCACGACTGGCCGCCAATCAACAGGGGCACGTCCAGCATGGTGATTCCTCTTTATTGTCTTTATCGGGAACACGTTCAAGCAGGGTCACAGCAGTGCGGCCCGCAGGCCGCACACTTCAGCGTTTATACGCCTGCAGGCCAGGCTTGATGCTCTTGTCGTCGAGGAACTGCTTCATGCCCTGCTCGCGACCGCCTTCGGTGTCGAGCAAGCGTGACTGGTCGAGCTTGGCGTAGAGGTAATCCTCGTTCTGCTCCCAGGTCAGCTCGCGGCAACGCTTGAAGCCATGCTTGGCGGCCCGCAGCACCACCGGGTTTTTTTCCAGCAGGTTGCGCGCCAGTTCGATGGTCACTTCACGCAGTTGCGCCAACGGCACGCTTTCGTTGACCAGGCCCATTTCGGCGGCTTTCTGCCCGCCAAAGGTCTTGCCGGTCATGATGTAGTACAGCGATTGGCGATGTCCCACGGTGTCGGCCATGGCCTTGCTCACCAGGTTGCCCGGCGGGATGCCCCAGTTGATTTCCGACAGGCCGAAGGTGGCTTCGTCGGCACAGATCGCCAGGTCGCACGCCACCAATGGGCTGAAGCCGCCGCCGAAGCACCAGCCATTGACCATGGCGATGGTGGGCTTGGCGTACATGCGCAGCAGTTTCCATTGCCATTGCGAGGCTTCGCGGCGGATTTTTTCCTGAAGGATTTCCGGGCCGGCATCCACTTCACGAAAGTATTCCTTGAGGTCCATGCCGGCGGTCCAGGCTTCGCCGGCACCGGTCAGCACCAGCACGCCGGCGGCGGGGTCCTGCTCCAGGGTTTCCAGGACGTCGATCATTTCCCGGTTCAGGGTCGGGCTCATGGCGTTGCGTTTTTCCGGGCGATTGAGAATGACCCAGGCAATGCCTTCCTCGATCTCTACCTTGACAGTGGTCCAACGGCCTTCGTAATTGCTCATGACGGTACGCTCTTGTTCTTGGTTGGAAGATGAGTCGAAATTAAACCGCAAATATAGTTATGTCAATTAACTATTAATCTGCATAACCAATATTTTCCCCGTGTAAACCCTAAGCTGCTGGGGCGTTATGAAAAGCCGGCATAGCCATGGCGCGCCAACCTCGGCAAACTAGATAGCTTTCTTAACCTCCACCTTCTGAGGATTGCACTGCTAATGGCCAAGCCTTCCACTATCGCCGACGCCAACCTGGCCCTGCCCGACACCCCCGAAGGGCCTGCGCCGCTGGATTCGGCCCTGGACGACCTGATCGGTTATGCCATGCGTCGCGCCCAGCTCAAGCTGTTCCAGAACCTGATCGGCCGGCTGTCCGAGCACGACTTGCGCCCGGCGCAGTTCTCGGCCCTGGCGATCATCGAACAGAACCCCGGGCTGATGCAGGCCGACCTGGCCCGCGCCCTGGCCATCGAGCCGCCCCAGGTAGTGCCCCTGCTGAACAAACTGGAAAGCCGCGCACTCGCCGTACGCGTGCGCTGCAAGCCGGACAAGCGCTCCTACGGGATCTTCCTCAGCAAGCCCGGCGAAACCCTGCTCAAGACGCTTAAAGAGATCGCCGCCCAGAGTGACCTTGACGCCACCGCAGCCCTGGACGGTGAGGAACGTGCAGAGCTGCTGCGCTTGCTCAAGAAGGTCTATCAGGACTGACGGGGTTACCAGAGCGCCACGGTGTAGAGCACCAGGAAACGGGTCTGGTTTTCATCGCGAAACGCCGCGCCGCTCGGGAAGTCATTGCGATAGATCGACTTGCGCGCCATCAACCCGACGTTCTTCAGCGGGCCGCTCTGGATCACGTAGCCCAGCTCCATCTGGAACTCGCGCTCCTTGCGATCCTCGGCATTGAAAGCCGCCAGCTCGATGTTGTCGCCCCGCACATAACGCAGCCGGCCCTTCAGGCCCGGCACGCCCGAGGCGGCGAAGTCGTAGTCGTAGATCGCCTGCCAGGTGCGCTCCTTGGCGTTGAGAAAGTCCGAACTCATGGTCAGTTCGCTCATGCCCATCAGCTCCGTCCCGGAGATATAGGGCGTGGCCGTGTCCCCGCTGGAGTGCATGTAACCCAGGCTGAGTTTGTGACCGCCCAGGCGATAGCCGAACAGCGCCGAGAGGTTGCGGTTATCCACGTTGCCGGCCTTGGCACTGCCGTCCTCGCGACTGAAGAAACTGCGCAGGTCGCTGGTGAGCACGCCATCGCCCACCGGCAGATTGTGCAGCAACGCCAGGGTGTCCTGTTGGTAGAGGTCTGCCACCTGGGAGTGGTAGGCGCGCAGGCTGAGGTCTTTGTTGACCTGGTAATCGCCGCCCACGTAAGCCAGGTGCGAGGTGGTGGCGGTTGAGTTGAAACGCCGGTTGGGCGAGGCGACGGTCATGGCCTGATAGTCGGTGGAATCGCGCTTGTTGATGCGGTCGATATAGCCGGTGTTGAGCGTCAGGCCGTCGATGTCCTTGGAGCTCAGGGTGGTGCCGCGAAAGGTCTGCGGCAGCAGGCGCGACGGGCTGGCAAAGGCGAACGGCAGGAAGATCGACACGTCACCGGTTTTCACCGTGGTCTGTGCAAATCGCAACTTGGCGGTGGGCGCCAGGCGTGAGTATTCATCGGCGGCCCGCTTGTCGCTGGCCGATACCGGCAACAACTCGGTGCCGCTGCGGTCCGGCGACGAGTCGAGCTTGACCCCCATCAACCCGCGCACATCCAGGCCAAAACCTACCGGGCCTGGGGTGTATCCCGATTCCAGGTTGAGGATGAACGCCTGGGCCCATTCCCGCGCGGCGGTCTTCGCACCGTCGTCCTTGTAGTCCCGGTCCAGGTAGTAATTGCGCAGGGTCAAGGTGCCGTGGCTGTCGTCGATAAAGCCGGCCGCCCATAGTGGGGTGGGCAGCACACTCAACATCAGCAACGCACTGATCAGGCGTGGGGTGCTGTTCGACGCACAGCAGGTCGCCGCGACGGCGCCCGTGGGAAGTTTTTGCATGTTCGATGTCCATTTTTTGTTGTTGTTTTTGGGGGTGACACGCGCTCGGCCCAATCGGCCTGGCGAACAGAGAATGGAAACAGCTGACGGCACTCGTCAACTGTAAATGACCGATAATCGAACATTAATAAACATATCTATTTTCAGATTGTCTACTGACGAGAATCTATAACCATTGATCTAGAAGGCTCTTATCGTGTTTTTTCGCGGAAATTCGGCACCCTTCTTTTTATAGTTATATTTGTTATCTTAATTGCCAGCGGCCGGTCAGGCTCGCCACCACAACAAAAACAACAATGAGGTTTGCCCATGGACAGTCCATCGCGTCGTTCGACGCTGACTATTGCGTTGTGTTTTATCGTTGCGCTGATCGAGGGGTTCGATCTGCAGGCCGCCGGCACCGCCGCCGCGGGGTTGCGTCAGAGTTTTGCCCTGGACCCGAAGATGCTCGGCTGGGTATTCAGCGTCGGGATCATTGGCCTGCTGCCGGGAGCGTTCTTCGGGGGCTGGGTCGCTGACCGCATCGGACGCAAGAAGATCCTGGTGATCGCCGTGCTGCTGTTCGGGCTGTTCTCCCTGAGCACCGCGTTTGTCGAAAGCTACTCGAGCCTGCTGCTGGTGCGCTTTCTGACCGGCCTGGGACTGGGCGCCGCGCTGCCCAACCTGATCGCCCTGTGCGCCGAAGCGGTCAGCGAACGCAGCCGTGGCACCGCCATCAGCGTGATGTATTGCGGCGTGCCGCTGGGTGGCGCCTTGGCTGCGGTGGTGGCGATGTTTTCCAGCGAGCACTGGCAGACCACCTTTATCATCGGCGGCCTGGCGCCGTTGCTGGCCGTGCCGTTGATGATCCTGCTGCTGCCTGAATCCAACGCCTTTCGCCAACAGCTCGAACGCACGCCCGGCGCCCGCCCCTCCACGCGCCAGGCGCTGTTCGGCGAAGGTCGCGCACGCACCACACTGGCCTTGTGGCTCAGCTACTTCTTTACCCTGACCGTGATGTACATGCTGCTCAACTGGCTGCCTTCACTGTTGGTGGGACAGGGTTTCAGCAAGCCCCAGGCGGGCATGGTGCAGATGCTGTTCAACATTGGCGGCGCCCTGGGCTCGCTGCTCGGCGGTGTACTGCTGGACCGTTGCAACGCGCTCAAAGTGGTGCTGTTCGTGTACGCCGGCTTGCTGTCCGCGCTGGCCGGTGTCGGGCTGTCGGCGGGCATCGTGCCCATGGCCATCGCAGGCTTCGCCGCCGGCTTGTTCGTCATGGCCGCGCAGTTGGTGCTCTATGCATCGGCACCGCCTTCCTACCCGACGACGGTACGCGCCACCGGCGTCGGTGCCGCCGTGGCCATCGGCCGACTCGGCTCGGTGGCCGGGCCGCTGGCGGCCGGGCAACTGCTCGCTGCAGGCGCTGGCACTGCGGGGGTTCTGCTGGCGACGTCCCCCGGGGTGGTGATCGCCGCACTGACCATCATCAGTGTGCTGGTGCGCACGACGCCACTGAACCGGCCCGAGGCTGGGACGGCCAGCCGCACCAACGCCTGAACCGTGTGCAGCCCGCTGATCGGCAGCGGGTTGCCTTTGGCGGCAAAAAGCTCGGACTGGCAATAAGTGCTTTAAAAGCTTTACCCAATTAAGTATTTTGCACGGGTAATGGGCGACACACGCCCTCTTCTTCCTCGTGACAAGGATCTCCCGTGAGCGGACTGCGTGAACGTCAGAAAGCCGAACGCCGGCAAGCCATCAGTCAGGCGGCAATCGAACTGTTCGAGCGCCAGGGTTTCCAACACACCACCATCGAACAGATCGCCAGCCAGGCGGGCGTGTCGGCGCCGACGGTGTTCAAGTACTTCGGCAACAAGCAGGAAATCATTCTGGAAATCCTGCATCACGCCGATCAACGCGCCATCACCGACACCCGCCGCCTGATCCAAGAGATCGAGGACCCGGTCGAGGCGCTCTGCCATCTGGAACGGCTCCTCACGGCTTATGCCCTGGAAGTCATGCATCCCAGCCTTTGGCGCGAACTGCTCCCTCTGATCCTGTTCGGCGGCAACAATGAACTGCCCGAAGGTTATCGCGCCATGAACGACGCGCTCAGGGCACAAATCAGCGAGCTGCTCCGGGAGCTGCAACGGGCCGGCAAGCTGCGACCCCAACTGGATGTCGAGCTGGCCGCGTTCCTGTTGAACGACTACTCCCACCTGCAGCTATTCCGACTGGTGAACCAGGAAACCCCGGACATCGACGCGCACTCCGCGCAGGTCAAGCGAATCACCGAGTTGGTGTTCTACGGCATGCAGGCCTGACCCATCCCTGGGTCGACGCTCAGTAAAAGCGATAGGCATGAATCACCACCAGGCCCGGCGCACGTGCACCGGGCCATATCGTTCAACGGTTGGTCTTGATGGTGGTCCAGGTCCGGGTACGGATGCGTTCTACTGCGGGCGGAACCGGCTCCAGGGCGAACAGGGTCTTACGCGCTTCGTCCGGCACATACATGTTGGGGTTGTTGCGGATACTCGCATCCACCAGTGCGGTCGCGTCCTTGTTCGGGTTGGGGTAGCCGATCTTGTTGCTGATTCGGGCAATCACGTCCGGGCGCAGGATGTAATTGATGAACGCATGGGCCTCCGGGAGATCGGGTGCGTTGGCCGGTATCATCATCACGTCCGACCACATCGGCGCGCCCTCCTTCGGTAATGCCATCTCGACCTTGACGCCCTTGCCCGCGGCATCGGCCAATTGCTTGGCCAATGCGACACCGCCGGACCAGCCCACGGCCACGCAGATATCACCGTTGGCCAGGTCCATGCCATAGCGCGACGAGTTGAAGTAAGTGATGTACGGGCGGATCTTCATCATCACGGCCTGGGCCTGGGGATAGTCCTCACGCTTCTGGCTGTTGGGATCGAGACCCTTGTAGTGCAAGGCAATGGGCACGATCTCGTTGCCGGCGTCGAGAAATCCGACCCCACAACTGGCGAGTTTGGCGAGGTTTTCTTCCTTGAAGATCATGTCCCAGGTATTCATCTGCACATCGGGGCCCAGGGCTTTGCGCACCTTATCGACGTTGTAACCGATCAGCGTGGTGCCCCACAGGTACGGGGCGGCGTAGCGATTGCCACTGTCACCCACCGCTTCCAGCGACTGCATGAACTGCGGGTCCAGATGCTGCCAATTCGGCAGTTGCTTGCGATCCAGTGGCTGCACCGCGCCGGCGGTGATCAGGTGCCCCAGGTTGGCGGTGCCCGGGAACACCACGTCATACCCGGAGTTCCCCGTCAGCAGCTTGGACTCCATGGTTTCGGCGCTGTCGAACACATCGTAAATCGGGCGAATGCCGGTTTCGTCCTGGAAGCTCTTGAGCACCTCGGGGGGCAGGTATTCGATCCAGTTGTAGATCCGTACCGTTCTTTCTTGTGCCAGGCAAAAACCACTGATCAGCAACGAAGCGATAGTGCCCAGCAAGGTGTTACGCAAAAACCTGTTCATAAGAAAACACTCCAGCGCGGCCGCGATGGCTCGCAGCACTTAATAGCGATAGGTGAAGTACAGTTCCAGCGCGCTGAACGTACGGTCATCACCGAATACTTGTTTGGCGGCGGCCAATGGCTTGACCCAGTTATAGGACAGCGACGTATAGAAAGACGGGGTCGGCGTCCAGTCGAGGAAGACCACGCTCTCGTCGGCAAAACGTCGATCGCTGACCGCCGCGCCCATGTAGTTTTTCTCATCCAGCCAGAACTGATAGTGAATCGCGCCGAGGGTCAGGGTCTGATTGAGGTGGGTCTTGAGTGAGAACTGCTGGACATTTTCGTTGCTGTTGAACAGCAGGTAGTTGCCGACCACATCGCCCACAAGCCATGTGCTCCAGTCAACGAAGCCTTTGCTCAGCGGGTCCCAGGCTTTTTGCCGGTTATCGGCCAGGTTGCTGTCACCGGAAAAGCTCGCGTAGCGATAACCCACGACGGGCGTCAGCGGCAATGTGCTGAAGGCATAGTCCGCCTGGCCATACCAGGCGTTGGCGTCGTAATCGACCCCTTCGCCGCTGCCTCGCTCCAGCGCGTACTCGGCATTCAGCGTCAGTGCCTCTATGCCGGGCGGCTTGGCATTGAGCGCCCTCAGGTTGTACACCAGCATCCCGTCGCGCCGACGCGGCAGTGTACTGCCTTTGGGCCCCAGGGCATTGACCTTCATGGCCATGGCACCCAGTGTCAGCTGATCGTCGACGTTGTAATCCAGGTTGACGCCCGTCATGCGGAAATCCCCCAGATCGTCATCGGTGCGCAAGGTGAATGCCTGCGACTTCACCGCCCCATGACTCCAGGCCAGAACCGCCGAATCCTTAAAGGCGGTTCGAGGGCCCAGCCAGTAGGCGCCATCCTTGAGCTGGTCGAGGTTGCCGTCCATGACGATGAAGCCCGTGCCAATCATGTAGTTCTGGCGGCCGGCCGTGAACGTCCACTCACCGGCGCGAAACCCGCCGTAGAGTTCTTCCGCCGCCACCTTGCCGTCGGAACTGCGGGTGAAGCCGCCAGCATCGCCATCGCCGAAAGTGCTTGCCGCCACCAGGGAACCGCCCGCCAGCAGGCTGAAATCGGGTTGCAACGCATAGTCGAGTTTGACCCCTGGTTTTACGTAGAACTCTTGCCAGTTGATCTCGGCACCGCCGTTTTTACCGTTGCGGGCATCGACACGTCCACTACCGAAGTTGACGCCACGGGTTGATAGCGTCGCCCCCCCTGCCGTGAGGTTGACTTCGCCCTTGAGGTCGCCATCCTCGAAGGTGTAGCCCGCCAACGCGACGTGAGTGGTCAGGGGTAAACCGAGCGCCAAGAGCACCCGAGAGAAACGCTTGCTGAAAATCATAAGAAGCTCCTGTGTGATTATTGTTGTTACAGGGCAGTCAATAGCGACGCAAAGCGCCGCCAACGCCTGGTCTAGCCAGGCGAACAAAACGCAAGATTGTTGTTTTTTGGGTGTGTGTCAGCGACTCAGGTGGGCGGTGATCGCGCGCAGCATGCGCACGCTGTCGGCATCGAACGGCCCGACCGCATCGGTCAGGGACGATTGCTTGACGATCACCACGCCGGAGGGCTTGTCGATGAACAGGTATTGGCCGTGGATACCGCCGGCCATCAGCGCTTGGCTGTGATCGTTGAACACGTACCACTGGCTTCGATAGGAAGCACCCGGTGTCCAACGGGAGAACTCGGTATTTTTGGCGTAGATCGCCGGATCGGCCCCGGCGGCAATGCGCGCCACGGTCTCGGGCGACAACAGCTCACGCCCTTCATGACGCCCCTCATTGGCCAGCAGGCCGCCGAAACGCGCCATGTCTCTTAACGTGGCACTGAAGCCCGCCCCGGCGACGTTACGCCCCCAGGGATCAGCCATGAAATAGCCGTCGCGCTCACACCCCAATCGCTCCCAGACGTCCTGCAACAACTGACTGCAGGCCTTGCCCGAGGCACGCTCCATGACCCACGCCAAGGCTTCGGTGGTCGCCGTCACGTAGTGGAAAAACCCACCATGGCTACCGCGTTTCTTGAGGGACGGCAGGTATTGGTACAACGACTCGAACGAGGCGTAGTGCGCCGGTGCCGGTTGAAAGCCGCAGGCATAACCGTACTGCGAACTCTCTGAATCGGGATCGTCATAGACCTCGCTGTAGTCGACGCCGACCGCCATATCGAACAACTGGCGCACCGTCGCATCCCCGAATGCACTGCCCGCCAGCTCAGGCACGTAGTGCGCTGCCGGCAATTCGGGCCGGAGCACGCCGTGGGTAACCAGTTGCTCGCCCAGCGTGCCAATCAGAGATTTGGTCACCGAGAACATGATGTGCCGGTCACACGCACGTTGACCGTTGAAGTAGCGCTCGAACAACACGGTGTCGCCCTGCATCACCACAAAGCCGTCGGTCTGACTGGCCCGCAGATGATCAATGACGCTGACGCTCACGCCGCACTCACTGTCGAACTGCAACGTGTCCAATGCGAGCGGGGCAGTCTTGAGAGGACCGACAGGCCCGGCGCCCGCCTGCACATCGATGGTAGGACGCAGTCGCCCCAGATTACGAAACCCCCATTGGCTGAAGGGTGAGCGCATCCAGTTGTTCCACGTAACCCGGTGTTTAGCCTCCGCCGGGAAGCCCTGCATCAGTAAAGGCGCCACGCGAGGCTGGGATGACGATTGGAGGCTGTCGGTATAAAGATTCGCCAGTGATGGCGTGATTTTCTGGCCCATGGGAAATAACCCTGGAAATGACTCTGCGTGAAAGCAGATGCGCAGAAATAATTAACCGACAAATAATTTTAGTCAATAAAATATTTTACCGAGAACAATTAAACCCAGCGCCTTTCAGCGCATGGCTGCCAGTTTGATGCCAAACCCCACCAGACAAACGCCGGCCAGGCGCTCGAGCACATTGGCAATGCGCGGATTGGCCCGCATGCGCTGGGCCAGCTTGTGGGTCAATAGAACCGCGATCAAACCATAGAGAAAGGTCACCACCGCCACGGTCGCGGCCATCAACGCGAATGTCACGATGCCCTGATGCTTCACCGGATCGACAAACAGGGGAAAAAAGGCCATGTAGAACACGATCGCCTTGGGGTTGAGCAAGGTGATCATCATGGTCTGGCGCAGGTAATGGCCGTTATCCATGCGGCTCTTGCGCGGCGCGCTGCCCACCTTACTGAACAGCATCCGCAGGCCCAGCCACGCCAGGTACGACGCGCCCAGCCATTGAATGGCATGGAACGCTGCCGGATACGCCGCCAGAAGGGTTGCGACACCCGCCACCGCCAACCACAAGAGCACCTGATCCCCCAGAATCACCCCGCATGTCGCCGCCAAACCCGCTTTTATGCCGCCTTTGCCGGTGGCCGTGATCAGGGCAAAATTGCCGGGGCCGGGAATGGCCAGGACGATGATGAATGCGATGATGAAAGCGCCATAGTCGGTCACGCCAAACATCGGTTATCTCCCGCAGAGGATGGTTTGGACGCAAAACCTATCATCAACCTTGACTCAATACCTAGCGACACACCTGAGCCCCCATCCAGCTCCCGCCTTTTTTCGTGCCGGTTGATCGGCGATTACGACCGTATTGGATGCCGCTCCCCCCCGTTCGAGCGCCTGAACAGAGCCCGGGCCAGAGACTCCTCCCCCAGTAGCGCGTCATGCGTGGCGGTAGGTTCAGACTGAACTACGCACTGCCATTCACGATCGCAAAGCACTCCCAATTTCCTCGACCGCAGAACCCACGTCATGACCCGCACGAATCAGTTCGGCAAACCGAAGCATAACGCTAGATCCAACGTCATGCGCCAGCGCGATGGTCATCAACTCCCGCACCGGCTCATGAAGCTCGGCTTCGACGGTGGGTGAACAAGCCTGCCCGGTGAACCAGGTAACAAGGGAAGAGACCCTATGGCCTGATGTATTTTCATCAACGCCCAAAATCTCGCCCAACACCATCCCCAATGTGCCTGCGGGATGTTGCTCCGGGCGACTCCATGCCTTGAGTTCAATCGATTCGCGCTGCACCTTCTCCAAGTTCCGCCGAATCTTCCCAGGAATGGTCGCAGCCGCTTTGGGGCGGTTGTAATACTCACGATTAGCTAAACTGGCGGCGTCCCTGACGACCTTCCAGACCACCGACCAGAGCTGCGAGACACTGTAGGTTTCCAGCGCTGAGCGCAGGGTGCTGTTAATTTCCTCCAGCTCCCGCTCAGAGAGTTCATGGTTGTAGAGTGCACATTGGGCACCCAAATAACGCATGACGTCAGCCACTGAATAATCAAGCCACAGAGTGAAGAGCCCTTCAGCGTCGGTGTACACCCTATCCTGCAGGCTCCGAATGACCTCATCCGCACTTCTTGACGCGGCATCCGGCGCCAAACGATAAACCACTTGATCCCGGAACATCCAAATCTCGTCGCCCTCCCAATAGTAGGTGCCCGGCCTGGCTTTGGTGGGGTCATCAAGGACCAGCCCGGCCTCACGCAATTGCTGCAAAAAGTCACCGACGTACCTGGGCGCAAGTCCTCGGCAGTCACCTACGGTGAAGCCGCCATGGGTCAATCTCGGCGTAACGGCCCTGTCTAACGCCAACAGAAGAAGCACCTGCCTATCCGCAATAGTTGAGTAGTCCACCGTTCGGGTTGACTGCTTGCGGACATACTCCGTCAACTGCCGCGCAAGCTCCGCTGCCTTCGCCTTTTGAGCCTCTAAGGCAATAGCGTCCTGATCTTCCTGACACAACGTACAAAGCTTGATAGAGGGCTGCGAGACTTTTTTAGCCTGTGAGCGATTCTTGATTTCGACCAGCCCCGCGCACTTGGGACAGACCTGATTTTCATCGAACGCATTGCAACGTTGCCGTATGAAACTGGCAAGGGTAACGCCCTGAGCCATTTCAACGATGCCCTCTAGAGCACTGACTTTCTCGAGGTATTGCCCTGACTCGTCGACGGCCCAGTAACGCTCAATCAACTCAATTTCTTTGGGGTCTTCAGTCAACATCTGTAGCCTGATTGCCATGTAAACGGTCCTGTTTCACTTGTGATTACTTCGTATCCAGCACGCGCTGATTTAGGTGCGCTCATCGCTGAGCGCCGTTACGGCGACATCTTCAACTTTGTTTATGGTTCTCTTTGATCGACGTTCCTCCAGCAACGTCCTGGGCAACACAAACCCTTCAAAACTGCGCTGCGTAATCGGGTTGTTGGCTTTCTCCGCGCCAATCCGATAACGCATCAGCCCATCGGCAACGGCAAAGGTCAGGTCCACACTGGTGTCGGTTCGTCCATTGAGGTGCCCACGGCTGAGCAGCCGGAACAGTGACCACGGTCCGCGATAGCTCAGGCTGGCGGTATTGCCGGTGCTGTGCACCAGGGTCAGTTGGCTGCCATTGGTATTGCCCAGGCTGTTGGGCCACACCAGTCCGGTGCGTTGTGGTGCGCCGTGCTGGTAAGGGATCAATTGGCCGTCGACGCTGAGCATGCTGCTCAGGCGGGTGGCGCTCAGGGCCAGGGGCTCGATGGTGAGTTGCACCGCCAGGTGGCCGCGATGGTTGAAGAAGGTGTCGCGGATGTGCTCGACCTTTTTCAGCTGATCCAGCACATCACTGCGCACCAGATAGCCGCCGAGGCTGTCGGAGTACAGGGCGTCGAGGTTGTCCTTGAGGAATACGTTCAGGTATTGGTCGTGAAACTGCTGCAGGCGCCCCTGGGGGCCGAAGAAGGCTTCGAAGTCTTCCAGCGAGGCGTCCTCACCGCTGGCCTTGAACGGGTAACGGCCTGCCAGGCGATCACGGTAGAAACGGTAGATTTCACTGTCCCAACGCTTTTCCAGTTCGCGCAACGCCGCAATCACCAGTACCTGTGAGGTCTGGTCGGCGAGCTTTTTGACGTGCTGATTCAGCGGCTCGGGCAGGCCCACGGCGACGCGTTGCAGGTTGGCGATGGGGTCGGCACCGCCCAGGGAGAAGCGGTTGAGTACGGCTTTCAGCGCCGCCTTGCCGGGATCGGGATTGTCGCGCACCGCTTTGGCGTAGTCGTAGACGCCGCTGACCGAACGCAGGGTTTCTTCGTAATAAGATGGCTGCTCGCCTCGCGTAATGATCAGCTCTGCAAGACTGGAGAACGCGCGCCGAATCCCTGCCGCCTGTTGTTGGCCGTCCGACACCTTGTCCAGCGCAAGGGGCGCCTGCCCTTCGGCCAAAGGCACCGACGGGTAAATCACACTGTTGTCGCGCAGGGTTTCCAGTAAACGCCGCAGCGGTGCGGCCGGGCCGGTGACCTGTTCCAGCACGGCCACACCGTGACTGAGGTCATCGAAGTCAGTCACCGCGAACCGATTCAAAGCGCGCCGCCAACTGTCCACGTAGTCGGCGCTGTACAGAGCGCGAATGCGCTGGGTCAGCACTTTACGGTCTTCGTCGGAGTAGTCCGGGCGTTGCCGTTCGCCGAGCACCCACTGGTCGATCATGGCCAGCTCGATGATGCCCTCGGTGCCGGGCTCGAAGTAATCCTTGAAGCCCTTGGCGGTGAGCAGTGGCGCCAGCAGCAAGCCGCTGCCTTCTTGATCGGTGCTCAGCGGACGATAGACGATATCGAACGCCGGGCCGACCTCATTGCGCAGGTCCAGTGGGCGGTGCAAACGCTGCTGTGCATCCTGTTTCAGGCTCATGTAGACCCGTTCGGCCATGGGCAACTGGCGCAATTGCTGTTGCACCTGGGTTATGCGTTCTCGGTAGTGCGGCAGGTCGGCGTCGGCGTATTTCAGCGCGTAGTCCAAGTGCCCCATCAAGTCGACCTGCAACTGGCCCTGGCCCGGATAGGCGCGCTGCCATTGCCTGGCGACCCACTCCTCGACGATGGCCGGGCGGCGGTTCTGTCGTTCTTCGAGCATGCGGTAAACGCGCAAGGCCGCCAGTTGCTGAGTGCTGCCGGCGGGCGCGGTGTTGATTGCCTCCAGTACACCGCTGGCAATGGCCGGCAAAAAGCGTTTGGACAGCAGATTCAGATAGGCCTCATCCACCGTCGGGCCAATCGCCCTCCCCTGATACAGCCCCATGTCCGACAGCAACGGCCACGCCTCGCGGTAGTCGCCGTAGACCAGCACCGCATTGCGAATCTGCTCCAACGGCACCAGCAGATTGCGACCGGTGGTGTCGACTTTGGCGTCGATGTCCCGACCACTGAACTCCTGACTCTTGGCCAACACACTGGCAGCCTTGTCGCGATTGATAGTGAAGTAAAACTGCCAAGTCCCGATGACCACCAGACAGCCCAGGGACGCGACGCTGAATCCGGCGATCAGCAGCCGCCGCTTGTTGCGGGCTACCTTGATGTTGTCCCCTGCCAGGCCCGCTTCGGGGTAGATCACTCGCTGGAACAGTTGTTGGGCAAAGTAGATGGCCGTGCCACCGGCCGGTTTGACTTCGGGTGGCGGTGGCGGCAGTTGATAGGCTTGCCCTGCTTCTTTGACGAAGGCGTTGCTCAGGGTGCCTTGCTGAAGCACCGAGGAGAAATACAGCCCGCGCACCAACGCCGGCGTGGTGAAACGATCGCTGCCAAGCATTTCGCTGAGGAAGCCGAACAGCGCCGGGCGCAGGCCCGCCATCTGATGCACCAGCGCCTGCAAGCGATCGCGCTCAGTCAACGTACGCGACTCATTGGCGCTGTCGAAAACCTGCTCGCTGAGGCAGACGACAAAGGCCTGGTATTGGCGCGTCAGCTCCGCCAGCCATGCATCGAAATCATCCACCGCATCCAGACTGAAGGTGAAGCCCAGCAGGTCTTCGCGCCCACTGCGCGATAACCGGGCGAAAAATTCCTCGAAGCCTTCCAGCAGGTCGAACTTGCTCAGCGTGACGTACACCGGCAAACGCGTGCCCAATTGCCGCGTCAGCTCAAACAGCCGGGTGCGCAGCAGGTTGGCGTGGGCCTTGCGTTGTTCGGGACGTTGCGCCAACAAGGCCTGCACATCGACCACCAACACCACCCCGTTCAACGCTCGACGGCTGCGGTTGCGGGCGAGCCAGTCGAGCAGGTGCAGCCATAACCGCGGATGAGTCCCGGCGGGTAATACGGGTTTGAACTTGCCCTGGGTCACGCCCTGCTGCTCGACATTGTCAGGCATCGGTTCCGGATGGCTGAGGAACTCACCCGGCGGGTCAATCAACACCGCCGCGTCACCGATCCACCAATCCACCGGATAGGCCAGTTGCTCTTCCTGATGCGCCCTGACCCCGGCTTTGGTCACATGGGACAAGGCAAAGCTCTGGTTGGAACGCGTGATCAGGCTGGTCTTGCCGGCATTTTCCTCGCCCAGCACCAGATACCACGGCAGTTGATAGAGCGAGCCGCGGCGCTCCATGTTGTTCAGCAAATTGCCCAGGCTGCGGTCCAGCGCTCGCTCCTGCGCCTCGACATAAGGCAGACAAGGATCGACTTGCACCGCGGTCTCATGTTGGCGCTCAAGTTGCAAACGCTGGAAGCGACTACGCACCCGCCACGCCCAGATCAGCAGCGGCACCACCAGCACCACGACACTGGCCGAAACGCGCATCGCCAACTCACCCAGCGGCTGATGCCCACGCCACATCCACTGCGGGCCCAGCCACCCAATGACGATCAATAACAACACCATGCCCAGCAATACCAGGACCGGCACCGCCTGGTTGAACTGGCGCAGTACCGGCAAGCCCCAGCGTTTGAGGTAACTCCAGACCATTTTCATGAATCGCTCCTAGCTAGTTTGATTGTCATCAGTGGCGAGTCGCGCCATTACTTCACCCGCCCTGCCGCTGATCGAGCGACCAACGCCACACGGTAATTCCGCGTGCTGGGCCACTGGCAATGTCCGGGAAAATATCCCCCGCCTCGAAACGACGCAGGGACTGGTGACTGGCATCGCTCCACCACCAACCGCTTTGTGGGCAGGCCTGGCCTGAATGCAGAACCGATTCGATGGGCGGTGGCGGATATTGGCGGGCGTAGTCGACCCAGTCCTTGGGGTAGAACTGCATGTCGCGGTAGCTGCTGTCGTCGATGCCTAGCAGCCAGGTGACGGCCGCGGCTTCCCAGGACCAGTAGCCGAAATGACTGAATCCGCCCTCAAAATGTCTATCCACATAAGGTTCACGACGGCTGGCGTGGTACCACTCGTCAAGGTGGGCCTTCATCAGTTCCGCACGCTTGGTCGGAGCGGTGCTAAACACTTTGAGCAGTTTTCGATAGGGCAAGTGCCGCGTGCAACTGTCCGGTGGCGGGTCACGATCCGTCACAAACGGACGTACCAGACGCTCCAGTAGACCGTCGCGTACGCCCATCAATTCGTTGGCGTAATCAAGAAACGCCATGACCCTTGGCATCATGTGCGCGTAACCACTAAGCAGGCCGAAACAGGTCAGGCGAAGGGCGACGATCCAGTATTCTTCGGTACGCAGGGCGGCGTGGGGCGTCATGTAATTGCCTGCTTCGGGCGACTGATGGTAGTGCGCGTGGAAGTCGCCATATTCTTCCGCCCAGTCCAGTACGTATGGCCAGACTTCGACCAGTTGCTCGACTGGCGCACCAACGGAATATTGCAGGTTGAGCCAGTCGAGGGCGTCCCATAGCCGTCGGCGCGTTGAGGTCATCAGGCCGCCAGGCTTGGAGCGTTCGCGATACTTGGGCAAGTCCGTGGTGATCATTACCATTCGATTGACGTTATCGTCGAAATTGATCGAATAGTTCCTAAAAAGCACATAACGCTCACGGCGCCTTTCAAAGTCGGCTTCGCTGATCTTCCAGGTCAACCATCGGGACCAGTCAGGGGTAGGTAGGGGGGGCATGGGCATCACTCTCGTAGCATCTGGGTTGGCAGCACAAACTCGGTACCGATCTGATGCGATACCGAGGCTTTGCAACATTTGGGGGTGACGGGGCCTTGGGCTCGATCATGCAAATTGTGGTTGGGGCCGACCACCGTGATCAGACTGCGGTCGTAAGGGCACTTCACCAACTGGCGCGTAGCCTCACCATTTTCAAATTGGGTTTCAGCACCAAGCTTAAAATCCACACTTTCCCAAGCCTTGATCTGACGCGTTAACCGAAGATAGTTAGCCTCCGTGATCTGCGCCCCCTCAATCTTCGCCGCAATCCACTTATGACTCAGCTGTCGCCCATCCCCCACCGTGGGTTTGTTCACCGCTCGTTCCACACGTTTTTCATCCTCCATCCCCAAGTACGCATCGATCCCATACTCCAACCCGGCAAACACCGCCTTGGCCGTTTCCAATCGATGAAACGCGCCACCCGTGCCCTTGGTGTCGCTGATGCGATAACCCACCGGCAAGCCGCCGCCATGCCACACATGGTCAATCCCCCGATGCCCTGGCTGGCTCATTTCATAGAGCTTGCCGCGATGGTTGACCTTGGCCCGGCGCCGCTGGCGTTTGATGAAGTAGTAATCGGCAATGTGTTCACCCGAGACGCTGATCTGATGAGGCCTTTGACTGGAGCGTTCGCTCTGCCTCTGTTGCGCCGAGACCCGCCCTTGCGCCGGTAACTGAGTACCCGCCGTCGTGGTCGCCACATTGCCGCTGGCTTGACTGTTGGGCGCAGGCGCTTTGCTTCCGCCCGGCGCGGCAGGGGTGCGCGCCGTGGTGCTGGGCAACGGATCAGCCAGGGCTTTTTGGTGAGCGCGCTTGAGGGTGTTCATCGCCTCGGTGATCTGGCGCTGGGCCATATCCTGAAGCTGGCGCAACTGCTCGATCAGGCGCTGCACGCCGTTGCGTCCCAGCGCCCAGGTCGACAGGCTGCGGCTGAGCATGGTGATCAACCCGGACAGAATCGCGTCGATGTTCTGGAGGATCTCGGCGGTATAGCGTGCCCAATCCAGCTGGCGAAACCAGGTTTCGATATCGCCGCGCACATGGCGCGGCAGGCTGTCGAGAATGCGCCCCATGGGCTTACCGTGACGCAGCATGTTGAAGACGTTTTTCAGCGCATCGCCGAATCCCGGCACCAGCGCGACCAGCGATAACACCAGGTCCAGCCAGTGTTGGTGGCTGTCAGGGGTGCGTGTGAGCTGATAGAGACAACGCAGAATGTTGTACGCATCGACCGCCTGCCCCACAAACGGGATCATACCCAGCACCGTACTGACCATCATCTGCGCCAGCGAAGCACCACGTCCTTCGACGACCTCCTCGACCCAGGTAAGGACCTGAAGAAAGGTGTCGTCTTCAAGGCGGGAAATGGCGGGATGACTCATTGCTTTATCCCCCCTGCCGCTGGTCGAGCGACCAACGCCACACGGTAATTCCACGGGCTGGGCCGCTGGCAATGTCCGGGAAAATATCCCCCGCCTCGAAGCGACGCAGGGACTGGTGACTGGCATCGCTCCACCACCAACCGCTTTGTGGGCAGGCCTGGCCTGAATGCAGAACCGATTCGATGGGCGGTGGCGGATATTGGCGGGCGTAGTCGACCCAGTCCTTGGGGTAGAACTGCATGTCGCGGTAGCTGCTGTCGTCGATGCCTAGCAGCCAGGTGACGGCCGCGGCTTCCCAGGACCAGTAGCCGTAGTGGAGATAGCCGCCCTCTTCGTGCTGATCGATATAGGGTTCGCGGCGGCTGGCGTGGTACCACTCGTCAAGATAGGTCTTCATCAGTTCCGCACGCTTGGTCGGAGCGGTGCTGAACACTTTGAGCAGTTTTCGATACGGCAGGTGCCGGGTGCATTTATCCGGCGGCAGGCCGCGATCCGGCACAAACGGACGCACCAAGTGCTCGAGTAAACCGTCGCGCACGCCCATCAGTTCATTGGCGTAATCGAGAAACGCCATGACCCTTGGCATGGTATGGGCGTAGCCGCTGAGCAGGCCAAAGCAGGTCAGACGCAGGGCGACAATCCAGTATTCTTCGGTGCGCAACGCGGCATGCGGGGCCATGTAATTGCCCGCTTCGGGCGACTGGTCGAACAGTGCATCGAAGTAGCCGTATTCTTCTGCCCACTCCAGTGCGTAAGGCCAGACCTCGGCCAGTTGCTCGACAGGGGCACCGGCGGAATATTGCAGGTTGGTCCAGTCGAGGGCGTCCCAGAGTCTCTGATTCGTAGAAGTCATTAACCCACTGGGCTTTGAGCGTTCGCGATACTTGGGTAAGTCCGTGGTGATCATGTGCATACGGCCCATGAAGTCATCAAAACGCTCTGGATAATTTTTGTAGAGAATATAGTGTTCACGGCGCTGCTCGAAATCCGCTTCATTGATCTTCCAACTGAACCAGCGGGGCCAATCGGGAATAGGCAAATCAGGCATGGCTTCACTCATTTGATTAGCATCTGGGTAGGTAAAACGAACTCGGTGCCGATCTGATGCGACACTGAGGCTTTGCAGCATTTTGGCGTGACGGTCCCCTTAGCTCGTTCGTGCAGGTTGTGGTTGGGGCCAACCACCGTAATCAGGCTGCGATCGTAGGGGCACCTCACTAACTGGCGAGTGGCTTCACCGTTTTCGAGACGGGTTTCAGCCCCCATCTTGAACTCGACGCTCCTCCAAGCTTCAATCTGCCGCCCCAGAATTAACGTGTGCGGCTCAACCAACTGAGCATCCCGAATCTTCGCCGCAATCCACTTATGACTCAGCTGTCGCCCATCCCCCACCGTGGGTTTGTTCACCGCTCGTTCCACGCGCTTTTCATCCTCCATCCCCAAGTACGCATCGATCCCGTACTCCAACCCGGCAAACACCGCCTTGGCCGTTTCCAATCGATGAAACGCGCCACCCGTGCCCTTGGTGTCGCTGATGCGATAACCCACCGGCAAGCCGCCGCCATGCCACACATGGTCAATCCCCCGATGCCCTGGCTGGCTCATTTCATAGAGCTTGCCGCGATGGTTGACCTTGGCCCGGCGCCGCTGGCGTTTGACGAAGTAGTAATCGGCAATGTGTTCACCCGAGACGCTGATCTGATGAGGCCTTTGACTGGAGCGTTCGCTCTGCCTCTGTTGCGCCGTGACCCGCCCTTGCGCCGGTAACTGAGTACCCGCCGTCGTGGTCGCCACATTGCCGCTGGCTTGACTGTTGGGCGCAGGCGCTTTGCTTCCGCCCGGCGCGGCAGGGGTGCGCGCCGTGGTGCTGGGCAACGGATCAGCCAGGGCTTTTTGGTGAGCGCGCTTGAGGGTGTTCATCGCCTCGGTGATCTGGCGCTGGGCCATATCCTGAAGCTGGCGCAACTGCTCGATCAGGCGCTGCACGCCGTTGCGCCCCAGCGCCCAGGTCGACAGGCTGCGGCTGAGCATGGTGATCAACCCGGACAGAATCGCGTCGATGTTCTGGAGGATCTCGGCGGTATAGCGTGCCCAATCCAGCTGGCGAAACCAGGTTTCGATATCGCCGCGCACATGGCGCGGCAGGCTGTCGAGAATGCGCCCCATGGGCTTGCCGTGACGCAGCATGTTGAAGACGTTTTTCAGCGCATCGCCGAATCCCGGCACCAGCGCGACCAGCGATAACACCAGGTCCAGCCAGTGTTGGTGGCTGTCAGGGGTGCGTGTGAGCTGATAGAGACAACGCAGAATGTTGTACGCATCGACCGCCTGCCCCACAAACGGGATCAGCCCCAGCACCGTACTGACCATCATCTGCGCCAGCGAAGCACCACGTCCTTCGACGACCTCCTCGACCCAGGTGAGGACCTGCAGAAAGGTGTCGTCTTCAAGGCGGGAAATGGCGGGATGACTCATTGCTTTATCCCCCCTGCCGCTGGTCGAGCGACCAACGCCACACGGTAATTCCACGGGCTGGGCCGCTGGCAATGTCCGGGAAAATATCCCCCGCCTCGAAGCGACGCAGGGACTGGTGACTGGCATCGCTCCACCACCAACCGCTTTGTGGGCAGGCCTGGCCTGAATGCAGAACCGATTCGATGGGCGGTGGCGGATATTGGCGGGCGTAGTCGACCCAGTCCTTGGGGTAGAACTGCATGTCGCGGTAGCTGCTGTCGTCGATGCATAGCAGCCAGGTGACGGCCGCGGCTTCCCAGGACCAGTAGCCGTAGTGGAGATAGCCGCCCTCTTCGTGCTGATCGATATAGGGTTCGCGGCGGCTGGCGTGGTACCACTCGTCAAGATAGGTCTTCATCAGTTCCGCACGCTTGGTCGGAGCGGTGCTGAACACTTTGAGCAGTTTTCGATACGGCAGGTGCCGGGTGCATTTATCCGGCGGCAGGCCACGATCCGGCACAAACGGACGCACCAAGTGCTCGAGTAAACCGTCGCGCACGCCCATCAGTTCATTGGCGTAATCGAGAAACGCCATGACCCTTGGCATGGTATGGGCGTAGCCGCTGAGCAGGCCAAAGCAGGTCAGACGCAGGGCGACGATCCAGTATTCTTCGGTGCGCAACGCGGCATGCGGGGCCATGTAATTGCCCGCTTCGGGCGACTGGTCGAACAGTGCATCGAAGTAGCCGTATTCTTCTGCCCACTCCAGTGCGTAAGGCCAGACCTCGGCCAGTTGCTCGACAGGGGCACCGGCGGAATATTGCAGGTTGGTCCAGTCGAGGGCGTCCCAGAGTCGACGCCGGGTTGAAGTCATCAACCCTCCCGATTTAGAGCGCTCGCGATGCTTGGGCAAGTCCGTGGTGATCATGTGCATACCATTCAGCATTCGCTCAAAACGCTTCTCATAATTTTCAAAGAGCACATAACGTTCCCGACGCTTTTCAAAATCGGCTTCGGTGATCTCCCAACTGAACCAGCGGGGCCAATCGGGAATAGGCAAATTAGGCATGGCTTCACTCATTTGATTAGCATCTGGGTAGGTAAAACGAACTCGGTGCCGATCTGATGCGACACTGAGGCTTTGCAGCATTTGGGCGTGACAGGCCCCTTAGCTCGCTCGTGTAGGTTGTGGTTGGGGCCGACCACGGTGATCAAACTGCGGTCATAAGGGCACTTCACCAGTTGGCGGTTAGCTTCACCAACCTCAACGTGGGTTTTAGCACCCAGTTTGAAATCAACTCGCTCCCAGGCCTCGATAGCGTCCACTAGTTTTCCACTGTGAGCATTCGTCAACTGAGCATCCCGAATCTTCGCCGCAATCCACTTATGACTCAGCTGTCGCCCATCCCCCACCGTGGGTTTGTTCACCGCTCGTTCCACACGTTTTTCATCCTCCATCCCCAAGTACGCATCGATCCCATACTCCAGCCCGGCAAACACCGCCTTGGCCGTTTCCAATCGATGAAACGCGCCACCCGTGCCCTTGGTGTCGCTGATGCGATAACCCACCGGCAAGCCGCCGCCATGCCACACATGGTCAATCCCCCGATGCCCTGGCTGGCTCATTTCATAGAGCTTGCCGCGATGGTTGACCTTGGCCCGGCGCCGCTGGCGTTTGACGAAGTAGTAATCGGCAATGTGTTCACCCGAGACGCTGATCTGATGAGGCCTTTGACTGGAGCGTTCGCTCTGCCTCTGTTGCGCCGAGACCCGCCCTTGCGCCGGTAACTGAGTACCCGCCGTCGTGGTCGCCACATTGCCGCTGGCTTGACTGTTGGGCGCAGGCGCTTTGCTTCCGCCCGGCGCGGCAGGGGTGCGCGCCGTGGTGCTGGGCAACGGATCAGCCAGGGCTTTTTGGTGAGCGCGCTTGAGGGTGTTCATCGCCTCGGTGATCTGGCGCTGGGCCATATCCTGAAGCTGGCGCAACTGCTCGATCAGGCGCTGCACGCCGTTGCGTCCCAGCGCCCAGGTCGACAGGCTGCGGCTGAGCATGGTGATCAACCCGGACAGAATCGCGTCGATGTTCTGGAGGATCTCGGCGGTATAGCGTGCCCAATCCAGCTGGCGAAACCAGATTTCGATATCGCCGCGCACATGGCGCGGCAGGCTGTCGAGAATGCGCCCCATGGGCTTGCCGTGACGCAGCATGTTGAAGACGTTTTTCAGCGCATCGCCGAATCCCGGCACCAGCGCGACCAGCGATAACACCAGGTCCAGCCAGTGTTGGTGGCTGTCAGGGGTGCGTGTGAGCTGATAGAGACAACGCAGAATGTTGTACGCATCGACCGCCTGCCCCACAAACGGGATCAGCCCCAGCACCGTACTGACCATCATCTGCGCCAGCGAAGCACCACGTCCTTCGACGACCTCCTCGACCCAGGTAAGGACCTGCAGAAAGGTGTCGTCTTCAAGGCGGGAAGTGCTGGGGTGACTCATGACACGTCCTCTTGATCGATCACTAAGGAAACCTGTTCATGCTCACCGGCTGTCACGAGGTCTGACTCTTCAGTGGCGGGGTCCTCGGTATAGGCATAGCTTTCAATCATGTCGTCGTAGTCCAGACGGCCAGCTTCTAGCGCCTCAATCTCATCGGCAAAGTAAGTGTTTTGTCGGTGTTCCTCTTCTTGCCGCCGGTAGCGCTCAATGGTTTGCTCCGCCTCCCCCGGCGTATTGGGTAAAAGGCCAAACACGTCATTTTTTGTCTGTTTGTTGGTGGGAAACGATTCTCTGATGTCATAGCCGAAATAGGCCACTCCCGCGCCTGGAGGGTTGTCGATTAGCGCAGTCCCCTGATCATCGAGCTTGCCGGTTCTCTGCGTGCCGTCCTCAAAGTCAACTCGATACAGTGCCCCGACCTCAGGCTTCAAATCGTCATAGGTGTAATGCAACTCAAGCGGCGGCCGGTGGATGTGTATCGAGCTGTCGTGCTCAGCCAGCTTGATATTGAGATCCACCTCTGCGCCGCTGATGAAGACTGCCCCAGTGGCACTGAAGTCGAACGTACAGCCGTTGATAAGAACGGTGCCGTCAGACTTCATCACCAGAATTGATTTACCCACCACAATCGAAAACTCATCTTCGACGTCGATAGCGTAGGTATGTCCGATGCACTCCGCTTTGTTCAGCCCAACTTGCTCACTCTGGCTGAGGCCCACCGTTGTATTCATGGCCCCACCCACTGTCCGCTGATAAGCCGCACCAATAGTCAATGCCTTGGCCAAACCAATGGTTTCGGCTTTGGCCAACTTGATGGTTTCGACCTTGTTGCCGCCGATGGTCACGCTGCGGTTGGCGCCGATGCTGATGGTTTCGTTCTGGCCGACGTCTTCGGTGCGGTGGTCGCCGATGGACACGGTTTCGTTGTGTTCGACCCGCTCCTTGCGGTCATTGCCGACGAAGATGCCGTTGTTGTGTTTGATATGGACGTTCTTGTCTTTTTCAGCGTGGATGAACACTTCCTGGTGGCCCAACTCATCTTCAAAGCGCAGCTCATTGAAGCCTTCGCCCTTGTGGGTGCGGCTCTTGATGGTCATCCGCGTCTTGTGTTTGGGCAGCTCATACGGCGGCAGGTTGGTCGCGCGGTAAGTACGACCTGTGGCGATGGGCTGGTCCGGATCGCCGTCGAGATAGCTGATGATCAGTTCCTGGCCGACACGGGGAATCGCCATGGCGCCCCACGTGGCACCCGCCCAACCCTGCGCCACCCGAATCCAGCACGAACTCTGGTCGTTGTTTTGGTCCGAGCGGTCCCAGGGAAACTGCACCTTGACCCGGCCCCATTCATCGCAATAGATCTCCTCACCGGGCGGGCCGACCACCGTGGCGATCTGCGGGCCGTCGATGCAGGGTTTGTCGCGCAGCGGGGCTTTCCAGTCGCAGGTCCAGCGGATGGCGCTGGCCTGCATTTCATAGGACGTGCCAAGACCGCTGCCGAACGATTCCTCCTGCAAACGGGTGTGCTGTTTGCCCTCGTGCTTGATGGCGATGGTGCGCCAACGGTCGTTGAAGTCCTCACGTGGATGATCGTTGAGGTCAAAGGCCAATCCCGGTTGCAGGCGCGCATCGTCGCCTTCCAGATGGGCCAGCTTGGCGTCGTTGCGCAGGGCGGCCAGGCGCGTCTTGGTGAAGGGCTTGCCGGCGATATCGCGCTTGTAGCGGCCAGGGTAGTCGTAGCGTTCGTAATCCTTGTGCTGGTTGTTCAGGTCCTGGTCGCCGGTGGCGGTGTGTTGCTGGTTGTAGCGCGGGTGGGTGAAGGTGTAGTCACGCTGCACCTGCACGGCGGTGCGCACTTGCTCGGTGTAGTGGAAGCGGTTCAGTGCCGGCTCATTGGAGTCGCCGCCACTCATGGGTTGGTAGATCACCGGGCAATCGGTGTGGGTGCCGATGGTACCCAGGCCGCCGACGTGGTCGGTGAGGACCAGGGTGTGGCCGTCGACGCGGTGTTCAAAGGTGTAGAGCAGGCCTTCTTCGGCGGCCAGGCGGGCGATGAAATCGAGGTCGGTTTCACCGGCCTGTACGCAGTATTCGCGGGGTTGGTGGTCGAAGCAGATGTCCGTGCGGATGTCGCTCAGCTTTTGCTCGGCCAGCAGGCCCGTGATGATGTCGGGCACGGTCTGGCCCTGGAAGATGCGCCAGTTGGAGCGTAGATCAAAACGCGCCAGGGTCGGTTCGACCACGGCGGTGTAGCGGGTGCGACGAAAGCCGGTGTCGCCCTGCTGGAACAGGCTGACCAGGCCGTGGACGTAGCGCACCGGAGTCTCACCACGCCATAAGGTGAATAGCCCCGCCAGATCCAGCACCCGATTGAAGTCGATGGCGGCATCGAAGCTCACCAGCGCCAGTACGAGCTTGAACGGCTGGGACAGGCCTTCTTCGAGGGTGAACGAGACCACCTCGAAGGGATCGCCCCGCAGCGGTTCGAAGGTGTAACGCAGGTCGCTTTGGCGCGGCATGAAACCTCCTTCTTAACCAGGTTGAGTCAGTGAAGGTCCCGCCGCTGCACGCACCGCAGCGACGGAACGGGCCTGTGTTTAGCCCGCCTCTGCCGGTTTACGCCAGTCATCCGAGGCTTCGGTGCCGGACACTTTGTGGGTCCAACTGACCTTGCGATAAGCCAGGCTGGTCTTGATCAACTGGGTGTAGTTTTCGTTTTCGCTGTCCTGGGCGTGAGGCAACACGGTGTGGATGTCGACGACGGTGGCGTCTTCCAGTTTGGTGGTGAAAAAGTGTTCCTTTTTGCCATCGGTGGAGGTACGGAACCACCTGACCTCGACGGTCGTCAGCATTTCACCGGTGGCCAGGGCCTGATAAAGCAGTGGTGAGGCTTTGTTCAGCGCACTGGTGAAAATCAGCGGTTTGTGCACTCGCTGTCCGGTGGGTTGACCGCTTTGCGGGTCGGTGGGCGCGCCGATCTGATGGTCGATTTCCTGGGCGAGGATTTCGTCCTCGTGGCCTTCCACAAAGACGTTGCCCACCGAATCTGCGGTGAAGGCACCTTTGGTGATGTGGCCCTGCTCTTTGCCGTGGATGCTGATGTACGCGGGTGTTGGCATGACATGCTCCTTGTCGCGGTTAAGTGAGCGACCCTTTGGGGCGCGGGTTATGGCCGAAACGGCCATGGCTTTGCAGGCGCTCGGGATGAGCACGCTGAAAATCGGTTACAGGTTGAGAATCCGCTCCAGGGACACCAGCACTTCTTGAGTGATAGCGTTCAGGCGGATCGAGTAGATCGTGTAGGCGACTGTCAGCACGACAGCTGCCAATGCCCAAGGCGTCCACAATGGCCAGGCGCGTTTGATCCGATAATTACGCGGCGCGACGTTGGCCAACGGGTCGGTCAGGCGCTTGGGCGTTTCCCCCCGCAGCGGGCGCAACACGCTATGCAACTGGTTGATGACTTTCTGTATTTCGTCATCACCCTTGATATGGGCGCCGTATTTGCCTTTGAGGCCGGAGATCAGGCACTGGTACATGAACTCCAGCACATGCTGGTACCGGGACGCTTCGGGGATCATGTTGTTCATGACAGTGAAGAATTTTTCGCCACCTTGGGTTTCCCCATGGAATTGGCTGAGCAATGAGCGGGCGCTCCAAGTGGAAAGCCTGCCCCAGGTGGTGCGCATGACTACCTCGTCGATCAACAGGCACAGGCTATAGGAGTAGGCCTTGAGCATGCCGGCGTCATAGTCGAGCTGGCTGACTTCCTCCGTGATCGTGGTGATCTGGTTGCTGACGCTTTGGTACAGCGCGGGCACATCGTCGTGTTGGTCCAGTCGACGCAGACGGATCACCAGGCCGATCAGGGGCGTGGCGGCATCGCACAGCGGGTTCCAGGCCAGGCCCCGCATATCGAATTCAGGATCTGCGAGCAGCCGTTCGGGTTTTGGTTTCGGCTGCGCTGGTTCGGCAGGTTCCAGCTTGCTTGTGGCGTCTAGCTCGGGGTTGGCGCCGTTCTTCACCTCACTCATCTTTTTCACTCCTGATCGCCCAGAACTGCAGCTCCAGTTCCGGGAAGTCACCGGCAATATGGAAACCAAACCCGCTGCCGCTGCTCAGGCTTTGCCAGGTGGGATGGTGACGGTCGAGTTCGAAGTAGCTGAAGCCGGCATGGAACGGCAGGTGTCGTGGCGCCACAGGCAGCGGTATCAGCGGGATACCCGGCAATTGCAGGCTGACCAATTGCTCCAAACCTTCGGTGGAACTGATCTTGATCTGCTTGAGCAGTTGCTGACGCAGGGTTTGCGCTGGCAGTTCGGCGCGCACGGCGAGGATGAATTCGGCGTTGTCCAGCAGGCGCTTGTCGTTCAACGTGGCGGTGCGTACGCCGTACTTCTGCTCAATGATCGGCAGCGACACGGCACGCGGTTGCAGCACGGTGCCCAAGGCGCGACGCAGGGTGTGTTCCAACAGCTGGAAGGACTCGCGCAAGTTGTCGTGCTGGTAGGCTGGGTATTCCTGGGGCAGGTGACCTTCATCGGTAAAGGTCACCAGTTCGCCGCAGGCCTGGGCCAGTGCGATATACAGCCGTTCCGGGTGAACTTGGCGTTGGCGAGCCAGGTGCTGGAACAGCGGGAACAAGCGGTTAAGGGTTTGCAGCAGGTTGAAGTCGGTGACATCGGCGACGCCCGACTGCCCTGGCGAGCCGATGCGCCGGGCCAGGTTCTTGGCCCGCTCGCGCATCAGCCCGGCCACTTCGCCTAGATAGCGATGCAGCGCCGGCACAGCTTGCAGGGACAGGCTGGTGGGGTAGAAATGTTCGTCCATCACCAGGCTGCCGTCCGGGCGTTTGTCTTTGATCCTGCCCAGGGCGATGCCGGTAAAGGCACTGCGGTCGTTGCGTTCGAGCATCAGTTGCAGGTTGGGCACGGCCAGGTCCATGCCCACCTGATCGCCGTCATCGCTGTGGGTGTCGCGGATTTCCTCGCGGCGGGCGATATAGCGGCTGTTGCCGTACTGGTCGGGCCAGCGCACTTCGAGGGCGCCGTTGGAGCGCAGCGGCAGGACCAGATAGACGATCTGGTTGACCGCACTACTGTCGGCGATCTCCAGCGGGGCGGGTGGCGCCAGGTCGTGAGGGATATCGAAGACACTGCCATCGGGCATGATCCCGCGTGCCTGGGTAATGGCGATCTTGCCGAAGCTTAAATACTCGGTGTTCAACGCCAGTTCGCTGAAACCGTAGAGAGCATCGTTCAGGCTGTGCAGGCGCTGATGCACGGCGGCTTCGGCGGCGCGAGCCTGTTGCTGGAAGTGTTGGGGTTTGACGAACAAACCTTCATGCCAGATGACGGGGTTGCGTGAACTCATTGGTGGTTACTCGGGGCAAAAGCGGCTGGAAAAGGCGTCATCGGATTTCTCCCTTGAGGCTGACCCGGGCGGCATCCAACTGCACTAGCACGGCGTACTGGCGGCCCTTGGGCTCGACACGCAGCCGCTGTTTCCACTGGCCGACGTCGGTGCTGTGGTAGTTGGCGATCACCGCGATAAAGCGGGTGTCCTCATCCAGGGCGCGCAAATCGACGAACTTGAATTGGCCGGGCTGCAGCAGGTAGTCGTCGGCGCGGATGTAGGTGCTGCCCAGGGTCTTTTTCAGGTCCTCGGCCATGGCCTGGGGGCTGGCGTTGGTCAGCCGCGAGTCGTCGGTCAACTGCAAGACCTTGAAGGCGATTGGCGTGGCGATGTGCTGTAGCGTCGGGTTGCCCCACGGGGTGGTCAGGCTGACGCCTTGGGCGTCGTAGTCACCCAATCGCGCGTCTTCGAGGGGTGACATTGGCACCACGGGTTCTGGCTCCAGGGTCAGCGGCGACTGGGCCGGTACGTTTTCATAGAGGTGGTTGAGCAGGGTTTGCACCTTGTCCGTCAGTGCCTGCGGGCTGGTTGCCTGCACGTTGAGGGTGTAGGGCGAACGGCTCGCGTCTTCATCCAGTGCAGTACCGGTGCTGATCAGACGTGGGTTGACGTCGTCGCTGGCGTGCAGGCTCAGGGAGTAGCGGCTGGGCTGGTCGTCGGGGCCGCCAACCGGGATCGACGGAGTCCAGATCACCTGGCCGATTTTGCCGAGCATGGTGCAGCCGCCCAGGGTCAGACACGCCAATAGCAAGGTGCCCAGGCGCAGGTTGCTGAACCGGGGGACGGGAGGTTTTGGCACCATCGGGCGAACTTCAGGCGGCTGCTTTGAGTGCGGTGCTGCTTGCAGTGCTCGCAGCGGGTCGCCTTGCTCAGTCAAATCCACCGGCTGGCAAAGGCGTTCGAACTCCGGGCAAGTAGCCGGCCGCGGATCGAGCAGGAGCAGTCTCGGCCGGTCCTCTAGGTGCCAGGCTTGCATGCCTTTCGGCTGGCCGGTGAACAGCTCGTCCAGTGAACGCTGGCCTGGGGCGTGCTCGCCCAACTGCACTGCAACCCGATACGCGCCAATCTGTAACAGGTCGCCATCGTTGAGGCTGACCGCCACATTGCGACCCAACGGCAAATCATGACCATTGGCGTAGGTGCTGCCACTGCGGTCGATCACGCAGAAGCGCCCTTCGACAACGCGGATGTCACAGTGGTTGGGCTGTACGCTGTTGTGGCGATCCTCCAGGCGCCAATCCGCCGCGGCACTACCGATGCTGCCGCCTTGGAGGCCAAACCGGTGAATGGGCAAATACCCGTGCAACAACTGCGCAGGATTGTTAATAACCAAAGTCAGTTTCATGCGCGCCCCCGAATCCGCACCACGGCGGGATGGCGGTGTTCTTGATGTTCGATGAAGCTGGTCCAGCCCAGGTGGGTGCCGCTGTCACGGAGCAGGTTGAAGGGCGGTACATCTTCTTCGCGCAGCCCCAGCTCCAGGTCGTAAGCGGTGACGTCGCGCAGTAAAAAATCCATTAACTGGCGCAACCGCCCGAACTGTTCGCCGCTGGGCAAGAACTGCCGGAAGCGCGCCTGAGTCAGGTTGGGTATTACCAGTGTGAACTTGCTGGCGCGGGTCTTGCTGCGATCACCCACCACAAAATCGCTGCCCAGGGTGCCGTTGGCCTGACCCAACGCCATGCGCTGACGCTGCGGCAAACTCACTGAGCGCACCTCGAATTCACGGATGTACACGCCGTGCAAATCAAAGCAGTGCTCGACAATGCCAGACACCACCGAGGGCGACCGGCTACGGCTGGCAATCAACCCGGCAAAGCTCAGCAGGCGACCCCATGGCAGCGGCGTGGCGCCGCGCAGGTCGTTGTCGTTCAACCCGATCAGGGAAAACACGTAACGCGAAAACCGGTCGCGGCCCTCGGCCTGAAAGCGAATGTAGTAGCGGTATTTACGCCAACTGTGGTGCAGCAGGGTCAGCAAGCGATGGTTGAAAAAATCCATGAACGCCGGGCGAATCCCGCGCTCCTGGGCCTGCTCGTAAGCCAGGCGATCCAGGTAATAACCGGGCAGTGGCGAGTCGGCACCGTGCAAACCAAAGAAGCTGGTCTGCAAGCGATAGCGCACTTCTTCGCGATCGTCCTCAAGGCGCGCCGCCTCGACCACGTCGGAGGCCGGAAAGCCCAGCCCCGCATGGCTTTGCAGGCGCACACGGCGGAGCGTCGCCGCACTCAAGGGCTGCGCCTCCAGATCATCGCCGTGCAACGCGTGCAAGTGCTCCAGCAGACGGTGAAACGAGTAGTTCCGCGCGTCGGCCAGCAGCACATCGGCTAGATCACGGGGTGTCTGCCGGTCAACAGTGGCCATTCGTAGCGCTCGTTGTTAGTGGTATTGATCACTTCCAGGCGATGGAAGGAGTTGATGCTCGCGTACAGCGCGAAGAAGTGCGAAAGCACGCTGGCGAACAGGTACAACTCGCCCTCGCAGAGAAAGGCGTTCTGGTCCAGTTGCAAACGGGTCTGCACGCCACGTACCGGCTGGCCTTTCATCAGCCAGTCAATGGGAGTGGTCACGGCCTCGTGGATGCCATTGAGGCGTTTGCGCGTGGCGCGGGCCTGTTGCAGGTCGTGCAAGGCAGCGAAGTCATAGGCGCGGATTACCGCCTTGAGCGGCTCGGCCGACAGCAACGACAGGTAGTTCAGTGACAGGTTGGAAATCAGTCTCCAATGCAGGCTGCTGTCCAACACTGGCCGATAGCTTCGAGTCGGTGCGATCAGGTTGGTGTAGGTGGCAAATGACGGCGTGACCTCGGTAGACAGCGATACATCCCCTGCGCCCAACAGTCGGGGCAGGTCGCGATTGCTGCAGGTCAACTCGATGGACGCCGTTTCATGCTCACCGATGTACAGGCTCTCATCGCCGCGCACGAAAGCGATGCGATGACGCAAGCCCTCTCGCCTGTGGGACTCTTCGATATGCGTGCGGAAATACAGTGCGGTGCGACCCCGTGCGTGTTCGATCTCATGCTGGAACGACTCGAACGGGGTGAAGCGCCGCAATGGATCGCCCTTGCGCTCCTTGTCGGCGGCATCCCAACCGGCCACCTTGTCGACACTGAAAATTTCGTAGGCTTCGGGCCGATTTCCGCTGGGGCTGATACGCCGCTCCAGGCTGCGCCCGTCCAGCGCAATCGGGTTGGCATCGTGGTGGAACAGGTTGACCGCCGGCGCGCAGTACAGGTGCAGATCGCTGCTGCGCAGGCGGATATCGGGCGGCATAGGCCGGCTGAACTGAAATTCAAAGCGCAGGCTGGTGGCGCTGACCTGCGGCCAGACACGCGCCAGTTGGGTCAGGCTGAAAAAGTGAAAACGCTGCGGGAACACAAAATATTCCTGCAGGATCCGGTAGCCATCGAACACATTGCGTGGGTAGGGCAGCAGCGCCTCGTCGGCGGTGAAACCGGGAAAGCCGATAGCGTTGGCCGATAGGCGATAGCTTTGTTTATCAACGTGCAGCGTGACGCTGTCCAAGTAGTGGGCGAGCCACAGGTACAACGTCATGGCGGTGGCGTTATCCCCGCTCAGATGAAAATCCAGCTGGTCGCAGGCCATGCTGGTCAGCGGTTGCTCGGTCAACACCTTAAGGTCGATGCGCATCACCGAGGCTTCGCGGCTGTGGGCATCGCTGACTTCCTGCAACGCCAATGGGTACAGGTTGACGTCAGTGCAGGTCCGAAACTGGCAGGAGATGCCATCCACCGGTTTGGCAAACAACAGCGTGCCTTTGGGGATCACCTGGCGCTGGCTGATCGCATTGGGCAATGGTGTAAAGCGGATGATGGTCGCACTGGGCAACGGCCGCAGGTAGTTGGGCCAGAGCATCTGCAACAGCGGATGGGTCAGTTCGGGCAAGTCGTCATCGATCTTCAGCCCCAGCTTGGCGGTGAGGAAGGCAAAGCCTTCCAGCAGTCGCTCCACGTCCGGGTCGCCGGCCTGATCGCCGAGAAATTGCGCCAGTTGCGGGTTGTCCTCGGCGAACTCGCGGCCGAGTTCGCGCAGGTAGCGCAGCTCCTCGGCAAAGCGTTGTTTCAAGTCCATCGCATCCTCATCTCACGCGGGTGTAGCCGTCGCGGCCGTGCATGGCCACCTCGATCTGCACCTGTTCTTCCTTGTGATTGACCCGCACCTGGCAATCCAGGCGAAAGTTCAGCTCCAGCGGCAGGTCCGGGTCAGGCTGATAACGCACGCCCGTGACCTTGATGCGCGGTTCAAACGCTTCCACCGCGCGCCGGATATCGGCACTGATGACCACCACCAGATCACTGCTGGCCTGGGTGACGCCGTTGAAATCGCGCAAGCCCAGTTCAGGGCTGCTTTGCGAGCAGCCCTGACGTGAGTTGAGCACCTGTTCCAAGTGGCGTTTGATCGCTTCGACACGCGGGTGCGCCTGTTCATCCGCGCCGCCGGGGTGGTAGCGCGGTGCGTCGGGTTCCAGGCGTTCAAACAGGCTGCCGCCCACTTATTGAGTGTCCAGCCGACCGACCAGGGAGATCTCGAAGTTGGCGCCCATGTACTTGAAGTGCGGACGCACCGCCAACGACACCTGGTACCAGCCCGGATCGCCCGCCACGTCCTGCACGACAATTTGCGCGGCGCGCAAAGGGCGACGGCTGCGTACATCGGAGGAGGGGTTTTCCTGGTCGGCGATGTACTGCTTGAGCCAGGTGTTGAGTTCGCGCTCCAGGTCCTGACGCTCCTTCCAGCTACCGATCTGTTCGCGTTGCAGCACCTTGATGTAGTGGGCCAGGCGATTAACGATAAACAGGTACGGCAACTGGGTGCCGAGCTTGTAGTTGGTTTGGGCTTCCTGGCCTTCGCGGGTCTTGGGGAAGTTTTTCGGTTTCTGTATTGAATTGGCCGAGAAAAATGCGGCGTTGTCGCTGTCCTTGCGCATGGTCAGTGGGATGAAGCCCGCTTCGGCCAGCTCGAATTCCTTGCGGTCGGAGATCAGCACTTCGGTAGGGATCTTGGCCTGCAATTGGCCGAGGGATTCGTACAGGTGCACCGGCAGATCGTCCACCGCGCCGCCGGACTGCGGGCCGATGATGTTCGGGCACCAGCGGTAGCGGGCGAAGCTGTCGGTGATGCGCGAGGCCATCAGGAATGCGGTGTTGCCCCACAGGTAATTGTCGTGGTTGCCGTCGACGGTTTCGTTGTAGCCGAAGCTGCGAATCGGATTCTCCAGCCCGTCGTAAGGTGAGCGCAGCAGAAAGCGCGGCAGCGTCGCGGCGATGTATTTGGCGTCTTCCATCTCACGCAGGCTGCGCCATTTGGTGTGGCCGGGGCCTTCAAAGATGTCGCTGACTTCCTTGACCGACGGCAGATCCTGATAGCTCTTGAGGTTGAAGAATTCAGGGCCGGCAGCC
Organism: Pseudomonas sp. MPB23; assembly: GCF_046605395.1. Taxonomy (NCBI): domain Bacteria; kingdom Pseudomonadati; phylum Pseudomonadota; class Gammaproteobacteria; order Pseudomonadales; family Pseudomonadaceae; genus Pseudomonas; species Pseudomonas sp. MPB23. Next base: position 5,207,859 of record NZ_CP176771.1, read on the forward strand.
ATCACGAACGGTGCATGGGCCATGGCGCCCACGGAGGCGACATAGCTCAACAGCTTCATGTCCGGGGATGAAGGGCCGAAGGTGTAATTGCCAATCATCGCCGCGATAGGCTCGCCACCGAACTGGCCGTACCCGGCGGTGTAGGCGTGCTTGTACAGGCCGCTGCGGGTGATGTCGCCGGCGTTGTCGAAGTCGTCCAGCAGCTCTTCTTTGGTGACATGCAGCATTTCCAGCTTGATGTTCTCGCGAAAATCCGTGCGATCCACCAGCAGCTTCAAGCCGCGCCACGCCGACTCCAGTTGCTGGAATTGGGGCTGATGCAGGATCACGTCCATCTGCTTGCTCAGCGCCCGGTCGATTTCGGCAATCATCTGGTCGACCCGGTGCTTGTTGACCGGCTGCTGGTGATCGCCGCTTTGCAGGATTTCGCTGATGAACGCGGCCACGCCTTGGCGAGCGACTGCGTAGCCTTCCTGGGAGGGAGTGATGGTGGTGTTGGCCAGCAATTGGTCGAGCAACGATGATGGTTCGTCGGCCACCAACACATGGGCGACGGCGCTTTCCATAGGCATGGGGATTACTCCGTTGAGAAGTGCGTTCAAGTCAGTTATTGGGCGCGTCGAGCACCAGATTCAGTTCACTGGCCAAGCGTTGACGGGCGGCTTCATCGGTCAGCAGGTTTTGCAGGTGTTTGCGAAAGGCCGGGACATTGCCCATCGGGCCTTTGAGCGCAACTAAGGCTTCGCGCAGTTCCAGCAACTTGTTTAATTCCGGTACTTGGCGGGCGACCGCATCGGGTCCGAAGTCATTGATGTTTTTGAATTGAAGTTGCACGTTCAAGTCGGTGTCGTGGTCGTTATTCAAGAGAGACGGAACTGCCATGTCCAGCGCAACTTCGGCTTTGATCAGGACTTCATTGAACGTGTCTTTGTCTATTCGAACCGATTGCCGATCTTCAAGCGCGGTTAATTCGCCGTGGCCTTTGAAGTCGCCGGTAATCAACAGCTTCAGGGGCAGCTCGACTTCTGCTTGTTGATCGCCCGTGGCCGGGACGTACTTGATGTTGACGCGTTCTTTGGGCGCGACAGAACCCTGAGTTTTCGACATGAGAAGAATCCTTTTCGTAAGGTCGGCGTATTAGAAACAGCTGTTGCAAGGTTTGTCTTGTAGGACGCTATGGGCGCGATTCGTGGGCTTTAGATGTAGGAAAAAGATTTGATGGTGTTTTGGTTATTTTTCCTACGATTGTTGTGGATAGGTCTGAAAGGGGGCTCTTTTTATTTGAGTTTTAACGCTCCGATATTCGTCTTTTACTTGCCTATTCATTGAGCTCGGGTGACGCTCGCGAAGTTGTGAAGTCGCACTTTTAAGCTGAACAGCATTAGTTCGAACGTTGAAAAGTGTCCGGTTTGGATTTCGACGAGGCAGATTAGGAGGCGTTGATGCGCGACGGATGGCGAGGATGGAAATGGGGGCTCTGCTTGATGGCTGTGGCCATAGTGGATGCGCAGGCAGCGACCCAGGATTGCCCTGCCATCGTCTCGCCCTTGAAGCGCCTGGAATGTTTTGATCTGGCGGCCGGCACGCCCATTCATCAGCCACCTGCGCCGCCACGCCCCCTCGGCCGGGTGCTGCCGATTGTCGATCTGGTCCAACGCAATGAGGCCAAGCGTCCACCCGAGGATCAGCGTTTTCTGTTGTCGTCATTCCCGGAGCCGGACAACGACCAGCAACACCGGCTGGTGATCTCGGCCCCGGCTTTGGGCGCGTTGCCGCCTCGGCCTTACCTGGCCATCAGTTGCGAATCGAAAATCTCGCGCCTGCAACTGGTGTTGGATGAGCCGGCCAAGCCCAACAAGATTCGCATCCAACTGTTCAAAGATGAGCGCCCGGTGTCTGAGGCTTACCAGTGGCAGGTGCTGGACGACGCCGGTTTGGTGGTGGATGCCGGGCGCGGGCTGCAGGCCATTGCCTTGTTGCGCAACATGGGCGGCGGCGAGCGTCTGCGGCTGGAGAGTGACTACCCCCGGCTGCACGGCCTGGTCTTCGACGCTGAAGGGCTGGGCGAGCTGATCGAGCAGGAGCGCCAAGTATGTCGCTGGTGATCGACGTGCCGGCGGACACGGTCAAGCTGCTGCTGACCCCGATCGACCCTGAGCAACCCGCCGGGCATTTCGATGTGGAGGACGAAACCTACCAGGCCATCGACCAGGAAATGGTCAAGCTCGGTGGTCTGCGTGAAGGTGACATCGACTGGCCGTATATCGACGAAGCGTCCCGCCAATACCTGGCCACCCAGTGTAAGCACTGGCGCATCCTCGCCCATCTACAAGGGGTGTGGCTGCGCACCCGACAATGGGCGCGCTGGGCCGATGCCCTGGGTTTGTTGGCCGGCATGGTCGAATTGTATTGGGACAGTGCCCACCCCAAGCCTGGCCCCACCGGTTACCTGAACAAACGCAAGCAAGTGCAGCGTCTGCTGGGCGATCTGGGACAGGTGTTGCCGACCCTGGAGCGCAGCAGTTTTGAACCGGCCTACCAAGGCGCGGCGAAACTGGCCCTGGCCAATCTGCAACGCTGTGCCGAAAGCGCCAAGCTCGACCCCATGCCGCTGGAGGCGTTGCAACGCCAGTTGGACAAATACAGCGAGCCGCTCGTCGCCATTGAGCCCACTCGTGCGGCCACCCCCGGCAGCGTGCTGGATTCAGCGTTTTTTAACAGTCCCAAACCGCAAGCGCCGAGCAATGAGCGCGAACAACGCCGCGCCGTATTGAACATGGCCGAGCAGATCAACCAGCAAGACCCTTACGACCCCACCGGCTACCAACTGCGGCGCTTCGGCCTGTGGTCGCACCTGCGCACCGCGCCGCTCATCACCCGTGATCGCCGCACTGAATTGACCGCCGTGCCCAAAGACATCGTCGATGGCTATCAGGACGCACTGAACCACAACGCCTTGGACCCGAACCTGCTGCTGCGCCTCGAAAAAAGCGTCTGCGCCTCGCCGTATTGGCTGCGTGGCAGCTACCTGGCCGCCAATGTCGCCGCGCGCCTGGCGATGGAAGAAGTGGCCGCCGCCATCCGCCAGACCTGCGAGCGTTTTGTCTGCCGTTTGCCGGCTTTGCTGGAGTTGTGTTTCAGCGACGGTACGCCATTCGTGGATGCGCAAACCCAGGCCTGGATCACCGGTGCCGATCAGTCGCAGACCACCGGTAGCCCGGTACAGGAATACGCCAGCCTGCACGACGAACTGGCCAGCCAGCTCAACACCGAAGGCGTGGAAGTGGTGCTGCTGCGCCTGCAAGCGCTGCACGCGAGCCATGACGCCCCGCGCCAGCGCAGCTACGCCACGGTGATTGCCGCCGATCTGTTGGCGTCGCGTGGCCTGTCGTGGCTGGCGGACGATCTGTACGCCAGCGTTGCGCGGCTGATGCATGACACCACGGCGCAGGGCTGGGAGCCGGAGCTTTATCAGCGGGTTGCCATTTTTAATCGTGACCGTAAGGATTAGCCACCATGCCGCGCCAAAGCGACCTGCGTTACACCTTCGAACCGCTGCGGGGCGATCCCTTCGAGGTGGTCTCGTTCACCCTCGAAGAAGGCCTGTCCCAGCCGTTCAAGCTCGTACTGGCGCTGGTGAGCTTCGATGCCGCCATCGACTTCAATCGGGTGCTGGATCTGGCGGGGCTATTCACCTTATGGCGTGGTGAGACTCCGGTGCGCTACGTCCACGGCCTGGTCAGCCTGTTCCAGCAGGGCGACACCGGCTTTCGTCGCACCCGCTACACCGCCGTGGTCGAACCGACCCTGGCGCGTTTTGATCTACGCTCCAACTGGCGCATCTTCCAGGGCCAGACCGTGCCCGACATCATCACGGGCCTGCTGGCCGAGCAAAAGCTGAGCGACATCCGCACGGACATCTGCTTCGACCACCAACCCCGCGAATACTGCGTACAGGCCGGCGAAACCGACCTCGATTTCATCGCCCGCCTGGCCGCCGAAGAAGGCCTGCTCTACACCTTTGAACACCGCGTCGACGGCCACACCCTGGTCCTCACCGACCGCATCGGCGGCCTGGGTACCATCGGCACCCACACCGATTGCCCGGTGATCTACCAACCCATGAGTGGCGGCGATTCCAATGAGCCGGCACTGAACCGCTTCCACTACACCGAGCAAGTGCGCACCGCCGTGCAGGTGCAGCGTGACTACACCTTCACCCACCCGCGCTACAACCAGCAACACACCGCCACCGGCGACCAGGACCTGAACAACCAGCACAAGGATTACGAACGCTACGACTACCCTGGCCGCTACAAGCGCGATATCGCCGGCAAGCCCTTCACCAAGACGCGCCTGGCCGCCCTGCGCAACGACGCCAAGCTGGCCCATCTGGAAGGCGACGATGCGCGCCTGCAACCGGGATTGGCCTTTGACCTCAACGATCATCCACGTGAGGACTTCAACGACCGTTGGCGCACCATTGCCATCAAGCACGAAGGCAAACAGCACACCAGCTTGCAGGAAGAATCGTTCGGCAGCGGTCTTGGCACGTCCTATGAAATGCAGGCCAGCGCCATCCGCTGGACCTGCGACTGGAAAGCCCCGCTGCGCGACAAACCCTGCATCGACGGCCCGCAGATCGCCACGGTGGTCGGCCCGCCCGGTGAGGAGATCTATTGCGATGAATGGGGCCGGATCAAGGTGCAGTTTCCCTGGGACCGCTCGGACCAAAACAACGACCAGAGCTCGTGCTGGATTCGGGTGGCGCAGGGTTGGGCGGGTGCCACGTGGGGCGCCATGGCGATTCCCCGTGTCGGCCAGGAACTGATCATCAGCTATCTCGACGGCGATCCGGACCAGCCCATCGCCACAGGTCGTACTTACCGCGCGACCAACCTGCCGCCGTATGAGCTGCCCAAACACAAGACGCGGATGACCATCAAGAGCCGCACCCACAAGGGCGAAGGCTTCAATGAGCTGCGCTTTGAAGATGAGTTGGGCCACCAGGAAGTGTTCATCCACGCTGAAAAAGACAAGAACGTCCATATCAAACACAACAACGGCATCTTCGTCGGCAATGACCGCAAGGAGCGGGTCGAACACAACGAAACCGTGTCCATCGGCGACCACCGCACCGAAGACGTCGGCCAGAACGAAACCATCAGCATCGGCGCCAACCGCAGCGTGACCATCGGCGGCAACAAGGTCGAAACCATCAAGTTGGCCAAAGCCGAAACCATTGGTTTGGCCAAGGCGTTGACTATTGGTGCGGCTTATCAGACCAGCGTCGGCGCGGCGATGAACACCACCGTGGGCCTGAGCCAGAGCGAGCAGATCGGCATCCACAAGTCGGTGGTGGTCGGCAAGCGTTTCAGCATCGATGCCGGTGATGAATTCAAGGTCACGGTGGGCCAATCCACCCTGGTCATGAAGTCCGACGGCACCGTACTGATCAATGGCCGCACCTTCGATTTCAACGCCACCGGCGCGGTGCAAATCAACGGTAAAGACGTGGATATCAACTAGGGGGCGTCATGGAATTTCGCAATCTGACGCCCTTCGATGCGCTGTGTTTCAGTGCGCTGGGCATGGACGATCAAGAGTATCCGGTGCTGGTCATGAAAGTGGGTTATCGGCTGCTGCCGATTGACGGGCAAACGGGGCAATTTCGAGTCGAGGTGCTGGAGGAGGATCCGTTGCTGCTGTGCACCGCCGATAGCTACTACGGGGAGGAAGGAGCGAGCAGCGTCTGTGAGGAAAGCGATCTGGCGCCGTTCAAACCACGCTGTGACGTGATTGTGGTGGGCAATGCTTATGCACCACAGGGTCAACCTGCCGTGCACTGGAACGCCGGCCTGCGAATCAGTGTGCCAGTGGCACCACCCAGTATCGACGTGCCGCTGCCAACACCGTTGAGCCCCGGTGAACGGCTGAACCAGGACCAATTATTTGCCTGGCAAGCCGCCCGGCAAGAGGCGTTGAAGCAGCGCTCCGAAGCGCCGACACGCCGCTACTTGTTGGAAAAACACCTGAAATTCACCGGCTCACGGCAGTTCACACACAGCCTGTTCGGCGGTTGGCAATTGTCCGCACCACTACCGGCCACCTTGGTGCCTTTGCGTTGGGAATATGCCTTCGGAGGCAGCAGTGTGGTGCCCAATCCCGAATATGCAGTTGATACAAACACTGCGCCCTATTTGCTCAACGAAGTCTGCTACAGCAACCCGCTGGGCCGAGGCTGGATCGAAAAGCGCCAGGAAGATCTGGGCTATCAACTGGACAACCCGCTGCGCGAACTTCCCGCACCGCAGATCGAGCCTATCGACAAACCGGTATGGCGCCTCGTCCGGGCCAAACATCCCGAGGGTGAGCCCGACGCTAACGGCATGGCGCGGATCGCGGCCAACTACAAGAACCAACCGGCCGGTTTTAGCATTGTGGGCCGGGCCTGGGCGCCACGCCTGCCACTCGCAGGAACCTATGACACCCCATGGCAACAGGAACGCTGGCCGGGGCTGCCGACAGATTTTGATTTTGGTTACTGGAACGGCGCGCCGGCCGACCAGCAGATCGAGTTTCCACCACCGGCGTTTCGTCTTGAACTGTTCAACCTGACCGCTCCCGAGTTCACTCCCGACGGCTCGTTATGCGTCGAACTCCCTGGCCATCGCCCTTTTGCCCTCCTGCGCTTGCACAACGGCGCCATGCTGCCGCTGCCAATGCCCACCGACACCCTGCGCATCGACACCGAAGCCATGACCCTGGCCTTGACCCACCGTATCAGCCTGCCCAACCACCTGGACATCCGCGTCCTGGAAGCGCGCTTGGAAACTGATCCGAATGCAGCACTGATCAAGCGCACCGCAAAGGAGCTGCTCTGACATGGCCGATAACGTCATCGCCCGCAAGCAAGGCAAATGGAAGGTGGTCAGCATAGTCCCCGACGTGTGCAAAACCCCGATGGGCAGTGCCATACCGCCAGTGCCCTACCCTGTCACTGCCGAACTGAAAACCGCCACAGGCGTGGCCAAATCCGTACGCGCCAACGGCAAGCCCGTGGTGGTGTTCGACAAGAGCCTGGTGCCGACCACCGAGGGCGATGGAGCTGGCGCGGCCAAAGGCATCAAGAGCAATACCGTCGGCGGCAAGTGCTACCCCTTGGAGAAGAGCAGCACGGTGCGCGCCGAAGGCAAGTTGGTGGTGCGCCATGGCGACAAGTTCTGGATGAATGGGGCTTAACGCATGGCAGAACCGATCAACCTAGCCCCGGTGCGGGTGCATGCGATCAGCCTACCGATGCGTCCAGATCCGACACAGCTACACACGTTCGACGAAATGATGTTGCAGGCCAATGGCGACGATACCGTGCACGTTGACATCTTCGGAACGGATCCGCAGGGCAAGCCTTACCATGAGTCCCGCACTGTAAACGAGCAGGAATACGAGCAGTTGCGCAGGTATCACTTGGAGCGCGAGCTGGCGAACATGCCGCCATTCAGTTCGTTCAAGAACGGCAATACCATTGGGCGCGTCGTCGGTGAAACAGCCCCCGCCACCGTTCCCGCCACACAGGCAAATCCACCAATAGAAACGGAAACAGAGGCAGAAAAGGGATGGTGGGCCAGTGCAAGCCCATGGGTTCACGGCGGCTTGGATGTACTGGGCTTCGTGCCGGGGCTGGGTGCGATTCCGGACCTGATTAATGCCGGGATCTACGCTGCTGAGGGTGATGCGGTCAATGCTAGCCTCTCAGCAGTTGCGGCGATACCCTTTGCAGGCGATGCGCTAAAAGGCAGTGTATTAATTGGAAAAAGCATCAACAAAGCTGGAGCTCAGAGTGGCCGGGAGGTATCCGAGAGAGCTGCACGTACCATTGAAACAAAAGCAATAGATCCACCTTCCCCCAAAGGGAAAAATGGCGGGAAATTTTTAGGCAGTGAGAAGTGTTTATTACGCCCTTACAAACCAGACACATGCAAAGCAAAAGGCTTAACAGGCCATCATGTAGTACCAGATCGTGCATTCAGACAAGGCCCGCGCCAGGGACCCGACAGAAAACAAATCCCTGGAGGCCTTTCCGAGTCAGAGGGGTTAGTTATTTGTGTAAAAGGAAAAGGACTTACGGACCAACACGGAAAAATACACAGAATTTATGACCCTCTTGAAACGGCGCTTGGATTATCTGAAACACCACCCGGAACCACTACCTTACTAAAGCTTGAAGTAATGGGTGCATTGGCAGTTGCACGAGTTACTGGGTGCAACTCTGGACTTTTAGCCGCTCAACTTCGCACCTATCACGAAACGAAAGGATTACCCTCACAACTCAGAGTCAGGGCTGACAAGTCAGGAAAAATCATAAAATCCACCCCACCAGGCTCCCTTGGTAAAGTCGGCGCTGGTGACTTCTAAAGGAAGATAGAGATGACCTCGAAACATGCCAAAACCCTGATTATGAATACGGGATCAGCAATCGACAGGGATATGTACTACATGTCATGTTCATTCACAGATCGCGCTTTAGACGAACCTTATTCTCGACTTTTTTTCTACCAAGACAAAAACAAGGACAAGTGGTTCTATCATGACCAGCCAGACTGGCATGTGGTCTCAACCTGTTTCCCTCCACCGACCTTAGGAACAATACGCAAAATTTATGCACTAAGCGAGGAAGGCTATATTGAATGTTTTAGCAGAGATGCAATTAGCACTGAGAAGATACAAGATGCTGGCCTCGACCCATCCAGCAAAATGTATGGATATGTCAACAGACTGAAATATATAGATGGCCAGATGTATAGCTGTGGCCGCAGAGGACAGATCTATAGAAGAAATGAATCTGCCTGGGAGCATTTTGACGACCACATACTTCAAAAAAACAAATTAATCACAGAAGACCCTGACATGAGCTTTATGGAAAGGGTCAAACTTTCCATAGACGAAACACTCGATTTATTTGATATAGATGGTTCAAGAGGCGACCTCTACGTCGTGGGAACCGATGGTTTTCTAGCAAATCACGATGGCACCCAATGGCATAAATTGCCGCGAATTACAGCCGCCGATCTTCATTGTGTATATATTTCGTCCTCTGGTATTGTCTGGATAGCAGGTTCACAAGGGACAGTTATTAGCGGGAACGCACAACTGGGCTTTAAAGTGCTCGCGCGCAAGAAAATAGATGCTGACTTTTATTCAGCAACTGAATTCCAAGGCATTGTCTATATAGGTGCCAGTGATGGCATTTATAAAATCACCGATAACAAAATCAAAAAACTCCATATCATGGCTAAAGAAGTCAGTTGCATCGAATCAAAAGACGGTGTCATGTGGGCACTTTCATCTGAAAAATTACTGCGCTTTGATGGGGGTTGCTGGGAAGAATTCACTCATATAGACAATTAATGGTACCCATAATTCTTATAGCAAGTCTCACGCGAGTTCACTCCAACAAAACACACGTAGCAGCGACAGAGCCTTCATTGACTCAGTCTGGCTAAAGAGACTCTATGCCCGTCGTTGTTCTGGTCGGACATGATTGCCCTTTGTGCGGCCGCGCCTCATCTCAACCTGAGTACCCTCACTGCCAGCCGACTCAGCGGCCGATTGAAGCGGGGGCTGCTGCGGCCGTCCGGACTATCAAGCGCCGGACAGACGCACTGGAAAGTGCGGGCATTCGGGCTGGATATAAGTGTTTTCAAAGGAGAAGGGCAAAAGTCAAAGAAAGACTTTTCTCTGGACGAAAAAAAATGGACCTCTTTTCAGAGATCCATTTTTTAATGCTTGGAGCGGGAAACGAGACTCGAACTCGCGACCCCGACCTTGGCAAGGTCGTGCTCTACCAACTGAGCTATTCCCGCGTCTTGGTGATGCGCATTCTATAGAATCCTGATCACCCGTCAACCCCTTGATTCAAAAAAGTTTTATTTCTTTTCAACGGTGGTGCGCAGATGAGGCCAGGCAGCGCGTAAATACTGGAGCATCGACCACAGGGTCAGGCCTGCGGCGATGAGCAGCAAGGCGTAGCCCAGCAGGACCCAGAAGGTGAAGTCCGACGGGTTGGCCAGCAGGATCACCAGCGCAAGCATTTGCGCGGCGGTTTTCCATTTGCCCATGTTGGAAACGGCGACGTGAGCGCGAGCACCGATTTCGGCCATCCATTCGCGCAGGGCCGAGACGACGATTTCGCGACCGATGATCACGGCTGCTGGCAGGGTCAGCCACAGATTGCCGTGTTCCTGCACCAGCAGGACCAGGGCGACGGCGACCATCAGTTTGTCGGCCACAGGGTCGAGGAACGCGCCGAACGGCGTGCTCTGTTCCAGGCGACGAGCCAGGTAGCCGTCGAGCCAGTCGGTCGCAGCTGCAAAAGCGAACACTGAGCTGGAGGCCAAATAGCTCCATTCATACGGCAAATAGAACAACAGAATGAAAATCGGGATAAGCAGGACGCGTAGAACGGTGATCAGATTAGGGATATTCATCGGCACAACTGGCTACGAGGTGGAAAGGCATTCTATTCGCTGTGCAGATTGGCATAAATCAGCTCAGCGAGCTTTTTACTGATACCGGGTGCTTTGGCTATTTCGTCAATGCTGGCACGGGATAGCTCCTGCAAGCCACCAAAATGTTTAAGCAGGTCACGACGGCGTGTCGGTCCGACACCCGCCACCCCTTCCAGGGTTGAGGTTCGCCGGGTTTTGCCGCGACGGGCACGGTGGCCGGTAATAGCAAAACGGTGGGCTTCGTCACGAATCTGTTGGATCAGGTGCAACGCCGGCGAGTCGCCCTTCAAGGTGAACTCATGGGCGGCATCATTCAAGTACAAGGTCTCGAAGCCGGCCTTGCGCGTGGCGCCCTTGGCCACGCCAAGCAGGATCAAGTCGGGTACCGCCAGCTCGTTGAGCACGTCACGGGCCATGGACAGCTGGCCCTTGCCGCCGTCCACCAGCAGGATATCCGGCAGCTTGCCCTCCCCGTCCTTCAACTTGCTGAAGCGCCGTGTGAGGGCCTGATGCATGGCGGCATAGTCGTCGCCTGCGGTGACGCCCTCGATGTTGTAGCGCCGATAATCGGACTTGATCGGCCCTTCCGGCCCGAACACCACGCAGGACGCCACCGTGGCCTCGCCGCTGGAGTGGCTGATGTCGTAGCACTCCAGGCGCTGGGGTGGCTCGTCGAGGTTGAGGACTTCGGCCAGGGCCTCGAAGCGCGCGGCGACGTGTTGTCGGTTAGCCAGACGTGCGCCCAGGGCCTGTTCGGCATTGGTCACCGCCAGTTGCTGCCAGCGGGCACGGGTGCCGCGTACACGGTGACTGATGTCCAGCTCGCGGCCGCGCAGTTCGTGGATTGCCTCGATCAACGTCGGGAAGTCCTCGTGCACCACATTGACGATCAACTCGGACGGCAAATCGCGCTCGGGACTGCTGACGTAATACTGGCCAAGAAAAGCGGCCATGACTTCGGCCACTTCCTCGTCGATACCGGTCTGGGGGAAGAAGTTCTTGCTGCCCAGCACTCGCCCGCCACGCACGCTGATCAGGTGCACACAGGCGCCGCCCGGGTTGACGAATGCCGCGATCACATCGACGTCACCGGTGCCGCCCTCCATGCTTTGCTGGTCCTGGACGCGACGCAGCAGGGAGATCTGGTCACGGAGCTCGGCGGCTCGCTCAAAATCCAGGGTGCTCGCCGCCTGCTCCATCGCACCGGACAGCTCATCGGTGAGCGCATTGCTGCGTCCTTCGAGGAACATCACCGAATGGCGCACATCCTCGGCGTACTCCGCCGGCTCGACCAAACCCACACAAGGCGCCTTGCAGCGTTTGATCTGGTATTGCAGGCAGGGCCGGGTGCGGTTCTTGAAGAAGCTATCTTCGCACTGGCGCACAAAAAAGGTCTTTTGCAGCAGGCTCAAGCTTTCACGAATCGCACCGGCGCTGGGATACGGACCGAAATACTTGCCCTTCTGCTTTTTCGCACCCCGGTGAATGCTCAGGCGTGGGAAATTGCCGTCGGATAAAAACACGTAAGGGTAGGATTTATCGTCACGCAGCAGGATGTTGTAGGGCGGCCGCCATTCCTTGATCAGCGTCTGTTCCAACAGCAGCGCCTCGGTTTCATTGGCGGTGATGGTGGTTTCAACCTGAGCGATACGCGTCACCAACGCGGCGGTCTTAGTTGTCAGGCCGGTCTTGCGGAAGTAGCTTGCCAGGCGGCTTTTCAGGTTCTTGGCTTTGCCGACATAAAGCAGGCGCGCCTCGCTGTCGAACATGCGGTACACACCGGGGCGGCCACTGCAGGTCGAGAGAAAGGCACTTGGATCAAACGGTGTGGTCATGTCAGGCGCTGGCGTCCACCATGCCGTGGCGCACTGCGAGCAGGGTCAATTCAACATCACTGCTGATGGCGAGCTTCTCGAAAATGCGATAGCGGTAGGTGTTGACGGTCTTGGGTGACAGGCAAAGCTTATCGGAGATCGCTTGTACCTTCTGGCACCCGACGATCATCAAGGCGATCTGGATTTCCCGCTCCGACAGCGCGTCGAATGGCGAATCGCTGGTGGGCTGGAAGGATTTGATTGCTAACTGCTGGGCAATCTGTGGGCTGATATAACGCTGGCCGGCAAACACCAGGCGAATGGCTTGCACCATCTCCGCCAGGCCCGCGCCCTTGGTCAGGTAGCCTGCCGCACCCGCCTGCAACAGACGAGTGGGAAAAGGGTCTTCCTCGCAAACCGTCACCACCACGACCTTGATGTCGGGATGGCTGCGCAACAGCTTGGTGGTGGCGCCAAGGCCGCCGATACCCGGCATCTTGACGTCCATCAGTACCACATCGGGTTTCAACTCCCGAGCTTTGATCAGGGACTCCTCCCCTGATTCAGCCTGGCCGACCACTTGCAGGCCATCGATGTCAGCCAGCATTCGTGTAATGCCTGTACGAACGAGATCATGGTCATCGACTACTAGCACCCTAATCAAGCAGACACCTCGCGATATGGTCTTATAGGTTGCTGAACACCTTAGCAAAAAACCAAGGCGCAGACCTAGTTGCAAGTGTCATATATATAGAGTTTCAGCGCGCTGCACCTGTTCGTCGAATGACCAACGGCGCTATTTCCTGGGTTAAAGGTCAAGAATCCTCAAGCTGCGGCTTGGCTTTTCCGTTCAACGTTAACGAATGCTCGGCCAAGGTGGTGGTCAAGCGGCGGATTGCCTCCTGATCTTCCTTGAACATCGCTCGATAATTACCCAGTACCTTCTCTTCAAGGTGACTCAGATTATCCATTTGCATCGGCGTAGGGGTGCCGGTCAATACATACAGGACATCCACGCCTCTTTCGGCGACGCGGGACAGATAGTCAGCCTTTGGCGCGCGCCCTCCATTTTCATATTTGCCTTGTGCGTTGGCTTCAACACCTCCTATTTCGCCAAAAATCTTTTGCGACAGGCCGAGTCGCTCTCTTTCCTGCCGTAAACGCGAACCGATTCCACTCATTTGGATGTATGATCCTAAATTTGCACACCCCAAGAGGTGACACACTCATCTCTTCAATTAAACAAACTTGAACGGTTTTGAACCATGCCCGGAATCCGCACTGCTGCACAAGCCAAGGCTTGGCTCGAACACCAAGGAAAGTCGGTTCAAGCGTTCGCCCGGGAACACGGCGTGGACCCGGCAACCACGTATCAAGTGCTCGCTGGGCGTAAAAAGGGACGTCGTGGAGAGGCCCACAAGGTGGCGGTCCTGTTGGGCATGAAGGAAGGGATTATTCTGGACGAGCCTGAAGTCCAGCACAGCGACAAATGAAGTTGCTTTCTCTAAGCAGTATGCGCTTATTCATGGGGCGTGCCTGTTTTACTCCGTGGGCGCCGCCCGACACTCACGCTCCATACGCCAAAAGCAATCTTCTTCCCCGACGATAGTCAGCCCCTGGCGCTGGTACAGCCTTCGCGCCGGATTGGTCTTGAACACGGTCAACCGTAAAAGCCCCAGACCCTGCAGGCGCGCCTTGAGTGCCATCTGCTCCAGTCCCCAACTACCCGCGCCCTGCCTGCGGAAGTTTTCGAGCATGTGCAACTCGCGGATATACAAGGCCTTGCTGTCGCGACTCAGGCTGATAAAGCCCATCACGGCATCGTCGTTGCAAATCAACCAGTTCTCGCGACCAGCCCAGGCGATATCGAAACCATCGTTGGACCACAACAAGCCGTACTGCACGTAATAGCGGCTCATGGCGTCGTGGGTCAGCGTCCGCGCGAATGGCAGGTCCTGGTCTGTTGCGGCGCGCAGGTAAAACGCCATTTAGACCCCCACCCCTTGGCCAGCCCAATGCACACCATACCTGGCAGCCGCCCGCATGAATGCCAGGTGCCGTTCGATGTTGGCCGGCACATCGCCGGCGATGGAGATGGATTGAGCAGCAGCAAGGGTCAAGGCAGTCATGTTGCGTCCGAGCAATCGTTAATAATGTCCGGTAAGCATATCGGTACTCGCCCCATAGCGGTGAGTACCTCCACACAATAGAAATTACTGATTGAATCCTCCCGGGCGCCTCTAGTAAGCTCCGTCCATCATCTGGAGACACGCCATGTTGCAACTCACCCACATTCAGGCTTGTCCTGCTGCCAGCGCCTCGCGCCCGGTATCGGCTACCTGTGTGCATGGTTCGAGCGCACCTGTAAGCTTTTATTTTGGGTATTGGTTTAGCCACTGGCGCGCCTGATACCTGAAATCGGCGCCCACTGCTCAAGGGGTCGCCTACCAGAGAAATCTAACCCCCGGTCGGCTCCCCGATCGGGGGTTTTGTTTTTTCAGCCCTGAACACTTTGTTTGATCAAGCACATTTAAAGGAATCACGACATGAACTACGCCACCTATTACCGCTACGACACGTGCACTGCATGGCGATTTAGCAAGCTCCGCTCGGGACAGCCTGCCGCCTCCGATCGGTCACCCATCGGTGGCAAGCCAACACACGTCGCCACTACGGCCAATTGTCGAACACCCCAGTAGGGCCGAGTGCGCGGGAATAACCCGCCGCTGCCCAGGAAGCCTTGAATATGAACTCCTCCGTTGCCGCTCTGCCCGTTTCCACCCTGACCTGCGCCAATGAAGCCTTGACCCAGCGCCTGCCCAGCGCCCTGGAGCTCAAGCAACAGTTACCCCTCAGCCCGTTCCTCAACGAACAAGTCCACGCCCATCGCCAAGCCGTGCGCGCCATCCTCAATGGCCAGGATTCACGTTTGCTGGTGATTGTCGGCCCGTGCTCGATCCACGACCCCGAATCGGCCATGGAATACGCGCGCAACCTGAAGAAGCTGGCCCTGGACGTCAGCGACCAGATGCTGCTGGTAATCCGCGCCTACGTCGAAAAACCGCGCACCACCGTCGGCTGGAAAGGCCTGGCCTACGACCCGCACCTGGACGGCAGCGATGACATGGCTGCCGGCCTGACGCTCTCGCGCGAACTGATGCGCGAAATGCTGCGCCTGGGCCTACCGGTCGCCACCGAGCTGCTGCAACCCATGGCCGCCGGCTACTTCGATGACCTGCTCAGTTGGGTGGCGATTGGCGCGCGCACCACCGAATCGCAGATCCACCGCGAAATGGCCAGCGGCCTGGGCATGCCCGTAGGCTTCAAGAACGGTACCGACGGCGGCGTCGCGATTGCCAGTGACGCAATGCGCTCGGCCTCCCACCCGCACCGCCACTTCGGCGTCGACAGCCAGGGCCACCCGGCGATCATCCAGACCCCGGGTAACCCGGACACGCACCTGGTGCTGCGCGGCGGTCATCGCGGGCCGAACTACGATGCACAGAGCGTGGCGCAGGTGAAGCACGACCTGGCCAAGTCCAAGGTGGCGGCGTGCATCATGGTCGATTGCAGCCATGCCAACAGCGGCAAGGACCCATTGCGTCAACCGGCGGTGTTCAATGATGTGCTGGAGCAGCGCTTGCAGGGCGACATATCGCTGATCGGCATGATGCTTGAAAGCCAGCTGTTTGACGGTTGCCAGCCGTTGAGCGCATCGATGAAATACGGTGTGTCGGTGACCGACGGCTGCCTGGGCTGGGATGGCACCGAGCGGCTGCTGCGCAGTGCCGCCGAACGTCTGCGCGCTCAGGCCTGACCAATCAGGACGTGCTGATGTGGGACTGAACCCTGGCCGCGGGTGTGCGTGATAACTCGCGCAGCCACGGCAATACCCGCAGGCCGGTGGCGGCCTCGGGTGGGTCGATGATGTCCATGAAGTGTTCGAGGTTGACGTTGTCCGGCACACCGGGCAGCCGTACCAGCACCGTCGGCGTTGCGCCGGTCGGTGTGCCCAGGGCCAGGTGATCGTAGACCAGTACATGACGCACCTGAAGTGGCGGTCCGTCGCTATGGGCCGTCAGCCCCGCATTGATGATCAGCACATCGAAGGGTTCGGTCGGGATGGCCGTGAGTATCTGGACTTCGTCAAAAGTTTGCACCGGCACGATCCGGTGGTACCCCAACCGATTGAGCATTTTTTCGATGTACAACCGTTGCAGGTGTTGTTCATCGGCAATCAGGATGGTCAGTGCTTTGTTTGGCATGGCGAACCCCTGGGCAGGCAGCGCTCGTCAGTGAGCGGCGCCCATTCTCCAGACATATTCCGACGACAAAATCAGGCAAGTTCCCCCTTCGTGTAGGAGTTCTCCCAAATCCACTGAACGGCTACCTATCGCAATCAATCCTGATGGCAATAGCGCTCCAGACATTCATACAGACGCTCAATAGCCACCCCCAACGCTTCCACCGTCGCGCCCACTGCAGTGCTGTCGTGTCGTTCGCATACGCCCTCCAAGGTTTCGCTGCCGATGATCACCGTCACGGCCTTGACCATGCGCGCGCCCCCTTTGACGCGATGGGCCAGGTCATGCAGCCTGGCGAAATCCACTTGGGCCTGCTGAACCCTCAACTGCGCGCGGTCTTCTTTCAGGCTATTGAGCAAGGGCAGCAACAACTCGTTGAGTGCGGCCTTGTCGCCGTCCGTCAGCATGATCAGCGAGCTCACATCAAACAGCGGTTCGGCGTCATCCGTTGTGCTGTTAGCCGTGCGCGGCGCCAAGGCCGCGCGCAGATCATCAAGCCCGGTCGGCTTGAACAGGCAACCGTCCATGCCGGCTTGTCGGCAGCGTTCGGTCTCCTGGGGCTGGGCGTTGGCGGTGAAGCCAAGCAACAGGCAAGGCACGAGTCCGTGCAGGCGCTCTTGTGCACGAATATCACGGGCCAGCGTGTAACCGTCCTTGAGGGGCATATTGCAGTCGGTGATCACACCGTCGAAATGCCCGGCCTGCCACAGTGCAAACCCTTGGGCGCCGTCCTCGGCCGTGGTGATGCGGTGCCCCAGAAAACCCAGTTGTCGCGCCAATAGGAGGCGGTTGGCCGGGTAATCATCCACCACCAGAATGTTTAACGCCCTGGCCGGCGGAATGTGCGGGACCGCCGAGGTCACCGGCGTCGCGGTGCTGGTCGCCAGGGTCAACGTCACATCCACCCGCGTGCCTTTGCCCAGCACACTGCTCAAGTGCAAACGCCCGTCCATCATTTCGCACAGGCTGCGGCTGATCACCAGCCCCAGGCCCGAACCACTGCGCGCCGGTTGCTCGTTATTGCTGCCCTGGATGAAGGGGTTGAACAAGCGCTGTTGATCGTCGGCGCTGATGCCAATGCCCGTGTCCTCCACCCACAGGCGCAGGCTCAACTGGTCGCCGGCCAGCGCCCCTTCGGCTCCCAGGCGAACCTGGCCGGTGGCGGTGAATTTGATCGCGTTGCCCAGCAGATTGGACACCACCTGCTTGAAGCGCAGCGGGTCGATCAACACCACCCGATCGATCTGCGGGTCGAGTTCCACTTGCAGCGCCAGGCCCTTGTCCCGCGCCAACCCCTCGAATACCCGTCCCACCGAAGCCAGCAATTCGTGCGGGTTGGCCGGCTCCAGACTGAGGGACAGGTGCCCGGATTCGATCCGCGCAATGTCGAGAATATCGCCGATCAACTCCAGCATGCTTCGCGAGGCCACCGACGCCACCTCCAGTGCATCGCGGTCGACCTGGCCCTGCTCGGCGTTTTTCAACGCCAGCTCGATCATGCCGATCACGGCGTTCATGGGCGTGCGTATCTCGTGGCTCATGGTCGCCAGGAACGTGGTCTTGGCGCGGTTGGCGGCGTCGGCGTCCTCCTTGGCCTCCTGCAACTGGCCCAGCAGGCGCTGGCGCTCGCTGACATCCACCCAACCGGCAATCATGCCCACCACCTTGCCGTTGCTATCGCGGTACGGCAGCATCCACTGGTAGATGGTCATTACACCGCCGCCGGGCACCTTGAGCACGCGGTCGTGGATCTGCGGTTCGCCCTCCTCCATCAAGCGCAAGTAATCGGCATGGAACGATTGGGCCTGGGGCGGGTTGCCGGTGTCCGTCTCCACCACGGTCTTGCCGATCACATCCTCCAGCTTGAAACCGAATACATCCAGGTAGGCGTTATTGCACGCCATCAAGCGGCCTTGGCGATCACGCACATAGATAGGATGCGGCGTGCCATCAATCAGCACGCTCATGAACCGCATCTGGTCGCTCAACGCCCGCTCGGCCTGGGCCCGCTTGCGAATCAGGTTGCGCAGGTAAAACACCCAGCCCAGGGTGACCAGCAACAACAACGCGGCCAAGCCGAACCCTTGGATAATCACATTGCGGTGACGCGCCCAGTAACTGTCTTCGATGATGATCTCGCTGCGCCAATGGTTGGTCAGCTCGTCCATCTCTTCGGGGGTGATGCTCAACAGCGCCTTTTCGAGGATCGAATACAACTCCAGTTGGCTACGGTTGACGCCAAAGGTAATGCGCGCAGGCTCCCTGCCGACGGTGCTGGTGATGTGCAGGCGTTCACGGTAATGGCGCGCGATCATGTAGCGCGCGCTGATCAATGGCACCACGGTCGCATCGACGCTGCCCTTGGCCACCAGGTCCATGGCCTGCTCGGGGTTCTCGACATCGACGAACCCGATGCCGGGGTAATCCCGGGCTATTTCCATGATGAGGTTGTTGCCGTTGATGAGCGCCAGGCGCTTACCGGGCATATCTTCCAGGGTGATCAGCCGATCGTTGTCGGCGGCAACCACCAACACATAGGGGTTGGACAGGTAAGGCCGGGTAAAGCGGATCTTCTCGGAACGCTCGATGCTCGGGATCACTGACGCGAGCATGTCCACTCGCCCGCTACTGACTTCGTCGATTTGACGCGGCAGTGAGCTGCCCTGCTGCACATCGAATTTCAGGCCCGTGCGCAGGCTGATCCGTGACAGCACCTCGGCGCTCAACCCTTCGAACTGGCCCTTTTCGTTGGAAAACGACAACGGTACGAATTTGTCGACCGCCGCCACTTTCACCCGCGGATGCTTCTCCAGCCAGCGCTGCTCGCTGTCACTCAGGCGTAACCGATCGGCCTCCAGGAAGCCACTGCCGCCGGCACTCCAGCGTCGCAGGATGTCCATCTGCTGGTTGACCGGAATGGCCGCCAGCGCGGCATTGATGATGTTCAGCAGGCGCACGTTACCCTTGACGAAAGCAAACCCGAACGGGTTGACCTCCAGGGCGGAAAAGTCCGCCATGCGCACGTTATTGAGGTGGTTTTTGTTGATCAGGTAGCGGGCGCTGATGGCGTCGCCCAGGTACACATCCGCCTGGCCGAACGCCACGGCACCGATTGCTTCGAAGGTCGAGGCGAACAACAGCAACTGCGCGTCGGGGTAAAAAGCCTGGACAGCGTCGGGCTGCATATAGTGGTAAAGCATCGCCACGCGCTTGCCCGCCAGGTCGGCACTCAGCGCGTGGCTGTCACCCGCGCGCGTCACCAGCGCAGGTTGATCGTTGGCGTAGGAACGCGACAACACCAACTGCGGGTCGACGGCCTCATAACCGTTGGCCGAACCGACAAAATCCACCGCGCCGGTCTTGAGGGCTTCGATCACCTCGTCGCGGGTGTCGTAGCGCCGCACCTCAATCACCACATTCAGCAACTGGGCAATCAGCGCCGCGTAATCGGCGGTGATGCCTTCGAGTTCGTTCTGGTTGTTGCTCAGGTCGAAGGGCGCGTAATCGGGCGCCGACACCCCCATCGACAACGTACGACGCTCCCGCAGCCAGCGCCAATCGGCCTCATCCAGGCTCACGGTAACGTCTTCAAGGGTGGAGTGGCCCAGCAGCCGCAGGCTGTGTGGCTCGTCCAGGGCCATCACTGCCGAGGGCAACAGCCCGATCAGCACAATGGCCGTGAAGGTGATCAGCCGGCGGGTGTTCATTTCAGATCAGATGATTGCGCTGAGCAAACTTGGACAGGTGCACCACCGACGACATGTGCAGCTTCTCCTTGAGTCGTGTCTTGTAGGTGCTGATGGTCTTGTGGCTCAGCAACATGTCCTCGGCAATCTCCTTGTTACCCAGGCCCAGGGCCAGTTTCTGCAATACCGTCAACTCGCGGTCCGACAGTGCTTCGACCAGTTCAATCTCGCTGGATTGCAAATCGTCGCGGCGCACTGAACTGGTCGGCAGGCTGGGAAAGCAACTGTAGTTGGACATCACCGCCTTGATCGCCTTTTGCAGTTCGTCCAGCTCGCCGGTCTTGGCCACAAACCCCATGGCACCGGCACGCATGCAGCGGGTGGAAAAAAACACCGCCAGGTAGGACGTCAGTACGAGGATCTTGCACGGCAAGCCGAGCGCCTTGATCCGGGCGATCACCTCCAGCCCTCCCAGCTTGGGCATCGCCAAGTCAAGGATCACCAGATCCGGGCGCCCCTCTCTGGCCTTCTGCACCGCGTCGGCACCGTTTCCGGCTTCTTCGATGTGCTTGAAACCTTCTTTCCTCAACAGATACCGCACTGTGGCGCGGATAAACGGATGATCATCCACTATTAACGCTTTGCTCATAAAAGACCCCTGGGAGGACAAAGTACCCTGACACATCAAACGGGACCCAGGTACCTGTGAGAAATGACAGTTCCGACGAGCGGCGCTGCACACCTCCAGGGCGCTGGCCAGGCGTTGCCTGGTCCCTTCGATTGAAAACACCACCAACACATAAAGCTGTAACTTTTGCCGCAGGCCAGCCGCAAAGGCGCAACCTTAGCAATGGAGTGATGTGGCAACTGAAGGGATAGTCCTGACTGCATGTAGGACTTTTCCTCACCAAAGCATAGCCAATCCTGGGATTGGCCAGGCGTAGAGCAAGGGCATCAGTCGGTGGTACTCGGACTCCAAAAAGCCTGTACCACCAGGGTCGAGGACGAGAGCCGTGCGACCAGAGCATCGAGTTCATCGCCGTCTACCGAGGTCGCGACCAGGGTGGCTTCGATTTCCACTTCTTCACTGCCGAATGGCCGCACGTCGACATCGCTGGCCGGGTAGTTGCAGCGCGCCAGCTCGGCTTCCAGCAACACCATCACGGCCTGTTGCTGATGACGTCGGGCAATGACATAGAGGATGTTGGTCACCTCTGCCGAGACCACATCCAACGGCTGGCGGTTGATGTTGTTGACGATCGGTCGCAGCAGGGTATTGGCCGCCAGCACGAACAGGGTGCCCAGCAGCGCTTCGAGGATCAGGTCGGCGCCGGCACAGGCCCCCACCGCCGCCGACGCCCACAGCGTGGCGGCGGTGTTGAGCCCGCGCACATTGCCTTCTTCGCGCATGATCACACCGGCACCGAGAAAGCCGATGCCCGAAACCACGTAGGCCACCACCCGCACCGCACCTTCCGCGCCGCCCAGGCGGTTGGCCATGTCGACGAAAATCGCCGCGCCCACCGCCACCAGCACGTTGGTTCGCAAGCCCGCCGTGCGTTGGCGATATTGACGTTCGAAGCCGATCAGCCCGCCGAGCATAAACGCCGCCGTGAGGCTGACCAAGGTATCGATCAGGGAGTTGAGGTTGATGTTGTTGAGTGCTTGCATAAACAGTCTCCATGACAGGTAGGCGCGTAGGTGGAGGCTCGGTTTATTGCCAGCCGAATTTACGGATGTAGTAGCCCTTCACCGCCTGGGTCAACGCCATGTACCCCAACAGGATCACCGGCAGGAACACAAAGTACAGCGACGGCAACGCCTGCAGTTTGAAGTAGTGCGCCAGCGGCCCCATCGGCAGGAAAATCCCCACGGCCATGATCACCCCCGTCATCACCATCAATGGCATCGCCGCACGGCTTTGCAGGAACGGGATTTTCGGGGTGCGGATCATGTGCACGATCAGCGTCTGGGTCAGCAGCCCCACCACGAACCAGCCGGACTGGAACAGGGTCTGGTGATCCGGGGTGTTGGCATCGAACACGTACCACATGAGTGCGAACGTGGTGATGTCAAAGATCGAACTGATCGGCCCGAAAAACAGCATGAACCGGCCGACATCTCCCGGCTGCCAGCGTTGCGGCCTGGCGAGCATCTCCTCATCGACGTGATCGAATGGAATCGCGATCTGCGAAATGTCGTACAGCAGGTTTTGCACCAGCAGATGCATGGGCAGCATCGGCAGGAACGGAATGAACGCACTGGCCACCAGCACCGAGAACACGTTGCCGAAGTTGGAGCTGGCGGTCATCTTGATGTACTTGAGCATATTGGCGAAGGTGCGCCGGCCTTCGAGCACGCCTTCCTCGAGGATCATCAGGCTCTTTTCCAACAGGATGATGTCCGCCGCCTCCTTGGCGATATCCACCGCGCTGTCCACTGAAATACCGATATCGGCCGTGCGCAGCGCCGGTGCGTCATTGATGCCGTCGCCCATGAAACCCACCACATGCCCGTTGGCCTTGAGCAGCCGCACGATGCGTTCCTTGTGGCTCGGCGTCAGCCGGGCGAACACGTTGGTGGTTTCCACGGCCTTGGCCAGTTCGGCGTCGGTCATGTCTTCGATGTCGTTGCCCATCAGCAGGCCCTGTTGTTCCAGGCCCACTTCGCGGCAGATCTTGGCGGTGACCAGTTCGTTGTCGCCGGTCAGCACTTTGACCGCCACACCGTGGGCTTTGAGGGCCTTGAGGGCCGGCGCGGTGCTCTCCTTGGGCGGATCAAGGAAGGCCACGTAACCGATCAGCGTCAGCTCGTTTTCGTCCGTCAGGCTGTAGGTATCGCGCCCCGCTGGCATCGGCTGCGCGGCGACCGCGACCACCCGCAAGCCTTCTTCGTTGAATGCTGCGGTCACTTGGCGGATGCGCGCCAGCAACTCATCGGTCAGCGCTTCATTGGTGTCGCCGTGACGCACCCGATTGCACACCGACAGAATCTCTTCCACCGCGCCCTTGCAGATCAACAGGTGCGGCCGCCCCTCCTCGGCCACCACCACCGACATACGCCGACGGTTGAAGTCGAACGGGATCTCATCGACCTTCTGGAAGGCGGTGCCAACCTTCAGTTCGCGATGGACCTCCACATGCTCCAGCACCGCCACATCCAGCAGGTTTTTCAGGCCGGTCTGGTAGTAACTGTTGAGGTAGGCCATTTCCAGCACGTCGTCGGACTCTTCGCCCCATACGTCCACATGGCGGGCCAGGAAGATCTTGTCCTGAGTCAGCGTGCCGGTCTTGTCCGTGCACAGTACGTCCATGGCGCCGAAGTTCTGGATCGCGTCAAGGCGCTTGACGATGACCTTCTTGCGCGACAGGAACACCGCGCCCTTGGCCAACGTCGAGGTGACGATCATCGGCAGCATTTCCGGGGTCAGGCCCACGGCAATCGACAGCGCGAACAGCAGCGCTTCGGTCCAGTCACCCTTGGTGAACCCGTTGATGAACAACACCAGCGGCGCCATCACGAACATGAAACGGATCAACAACCAGCTGACTTTGTTGACGCCATGCTGGAACGCGGTGGTCGCGCGGTCGGTAGCGGTCACGCGTTGCGCCAGCGCCCCGAAATAGGTGCTGTTGCCGGTGGTCAAGATCACCGCCGTCGCCGCGCCGGAGACCACATTGGTGCCCATGAACAGGATGTTTTCCAGGTCCAGCGGGTTGCGCGTCTTGGCGTCCCGTTGATGGGCGAACTTCTCCACCGGCATCGATTCGCCGGTCATCGCCGCCTGGCTGACAAACAAGTCCTTGGCGCTGAGCACGCGGCAGTCGGCGGGGATCATGTCGCCGGCCGACAGCACGATCAGGTCGCCCGGCACCAGTTGCTTGATCGGCAATTCGATGCGCTTGCCTCCGTCACGGCGCAGTACCGTGGCGGTGTTGCTGACCATGGCTTTCAACGCATCGGCGGCCTTGTTCGACTTGGCCTCCTGCCAGAAACGCAGCAGCGTCGAGAGCACCACCATGGAGAAAATCACCGTGGCGGCCTTCATGTCTTCGGTCAGCCAGGAGATCACGGCCAGCAAGGTCAGCAGCAGATTGAACGGGTTCTTGTAGCAGTGCCATACGTGCACCCACCACGGCAGCGGCTGTTCGTGCTCGACTTCATTGAGGCCGTATTGCACGCGCAG
Organism: Pseudomonas sp. MPB23; assembly: GCF_046605395.1. Lineage (NCBI taxonomy): Bacteria > Pseudomonadati > Pseudomonadota > Gammaproteobacteria > Pseudomonadales > Pseudomonadaceae > Pseudomonas > Pseudomonas sp. MPB23. Next base: position 5,232,357 of record NZ_CP176771.1, read on the forward strand.
CGCGTCGGCTTCCTGGGTGTTCAAGCCCTCGCAGTGACTGCCCAGGGTGCCGAGCAATTGCACAGCACTGCTGTTGGCCGCGACCACCAGGGTTTGCGCCAGGGTGGGTGGGACTTCGCGGCTGACGCTGGCGTCGGTCATAGTTTCGAGCATCGCCAGACGGCGGAAGTGCCGGGCGATATGCCGGGTCCGCAGGAAACCGGCGAAGAACTCTTTCAACAGAGTGAGGTTCATGGTGTTACTCCTGCGCGGGGAAACCGTCGTGCAGGTACGGCCGTCTGCACCGCGCCCGGTTCATGGGCACAGTCAGATTGGCTCGCCGGCCGTGAAAGGCAGGCGCGTCCGTAGCATCCCGAGGTAAGTCAGGTGCTGGTCAGCGTCGATGAGAGAGGATCGGGCAGGTGCCGGGACTGGCCGCTGCCGGGATGCCGCTTCTCGCTTTTGTGGCGAGACAACGGCATCGAAAGAATGCGCGTTACCTTGCCAAGTCTGTGCCGGTTACCGAAACCGGCCGACGACTGTCACTCGAACAAGTACCCACTGAGGGTCTCCGCTATTGATGAAAACGCGCGAAGCTTACGCCCCGATTTCAGGAGAGTAAACCGTAGGAAAGTCTTCGCAGGACGAATAAGAAGATTCTTCAGGGAGAGTTCAGGAAGGCGTTTTCGGACGGTACCGCGCAACCGATGCCAGGTCGGCGTCAATCGTCCCGTGTCAGCACTTCCAACAACTCGATCTCAAAACGCAGATTGCTGTTGGGCGTGATATGCGCGCCCATCGACCGCTCGCCATAGGCCAGGTGCGCCGGCACGAACAACGTGCGCACGCCGCCTACCTGCATGCCCATCAAGCCCTGGTCCCAGCCCTTTCACATGTAACCCTGATACCTGCTATTTTACCAGCATCAGCCAGGGGCTCAGCAATGAAGAGAAAGGCCATTTCGTACGTCCGGTTTTCGGATAGCCGACAAAAGTCCGGGTCAAGTGTAGAACGTCAAGAATCCATGATTGCCGACTGGCTGCGCAATCATCCGGATTACGACCTCTGTGACTTGAAGTTTAAAGACCTTGGCAAAAGCGGATTCCACGGTGAACACATTGAAGCTGGGGGCGGCTTCGGAGAACTCCTTGTCGCCATCACAGAAGGTGCCATCCGATCAGGTGACGTTGTACTTGTGGAAGCCATGGACCGCGCTGGACGCCTCGCCCCATTAGATATGCTCACACTGGTCATTGGTCCAATCCTCAAGGCAGGCGTGTCCATCGTCACATTGGACGATCAGCAGGAATACACGGAAGCCTCTGTAGGCGGTACTCAAGTATTTCTGCTCCTGGCGAAAATCCAAGCCGCACACGAATACTCGAAAACTCTGTCCCGGCGAGTAGCCGCGTCATATGCGACTCGCCGTAAAGAAGCGAAAAAGGGAGTTACGCCCAAGCGTATGACACCCGTTTGGCTCAACAGTGACGGCTCCATTCGTGAAGATGTCGCCCCCTGGATCAAGACAGCTTTCGAGCTGTATATATCTGGACTGGGCAAGGCCACCATTGCAAAGCGTATGCGTGATTCGGGTGTAGAGCTTCTCGCCAAATGCAGTGGCCCTACCGTTGAAGGCTGGCTACGAAACAAGGCAGTGATTGGCAAATGGGAAACACTTGAGGGTACGCCGGAACATCAAATTATCGATGACGTATACCCGGCGGTCATTGAAGCAAGCCTGTTCTATCGGGCACAAATTCACGCCGATAGAGTACGGACTCAACGTCCGGTTAAAACAGCCAGCAACTTCCTTGTGGGATTGGTGCGATGTGGATCATGCGGCAAGAACTACATCATGCAGAACAAGGACGGTGTGCCCCACTCCATGCGCTGCCGTACGAGGCAGAACCTCAAGGGCTGCGAGAATTCACACACCGTACCCAAGCCAGTGATGGATCGGGTTTACGCCTACACATCCCCTAGGGCGGCTCAGGAGGCGATAGCGCAGCAAGAGCTTGGTATTAACGAGAAAGAAATTCTCAGCCATGAAGCTGAGCTGAGTGCAGTTTCCAAGACGGTGGAAAACCTTGCCAAGACGGTTACCCAGGTAGGGCCAATGCCCGAACTGATCGCAGCTCTCCGTCAGGCACAATCAGACCGCGATGCAGCCGAAAGAGCCGTGACCCTATTGCGTGCGACTGTGGTAGTACCGGCTACCCAGGGATGGAGAACACAGGGGGAAATTTGGACCTTGGAGAAGGAAGACCCCCAGCGGCTTGCCGCCATGCTACGAACAGTTGGGTACTCGATCACTGTCCACGCTGACGGACGAATCACCTCCACCCATGCCAATGAGACATTTCGCTACACGGGCGTGGACCGTAAGGCTGACATGTACAAACTCTTGAACGGAGACAAGTTGATCCTGATCGAAAAGAAAGCGACGGAGCACCCTTATTGGGAGCCCTTCGATGCAGAGGACATGGCTGGATCGGTGTGGCTGGAAGAAGACTACGCCGACCTACAACGCCAACACAGATAGCGCCCTGCCACACACGAGCGTTACTTCTCAAACCAGTAACCAAGGATCAGGCCGATTACACCAAATGCCCACTTCTGTTGAGCCTGTCGATATTTATGCCCAGCGTGGGGCCGAATATGAGCGACTATTGCTGTGCGAATGGTCTACCGGTCTTTAAGAAGTGAGTAAAAAGAAAAGCCCGCTCAAAGGCGGGCTCTAAACTTTCGTCAACTCAGAGAGTCAACTCGAGGAGTTGCTGTCCATCCGTCAGTAGCTTTATGAAATCCTTTGCATCAGAGAAGTAGTTCTTAAACGCCATGCGAATCTCTTCATTCGTGTCCGCCTTTACGAGAACAACATCAAGGGTGGGATAATCCCTCTCCAATCGAAATAGCTCCCTTAATGCGTCTGGAGCTTCTTTAAAACTCCTTACCTCGAGACTGCCATCTTCTTTGAAAATTAGAATGGAGTTTCGACTGTCTGTATACACCGTCTCCGAAGAATTCAACCCTGTAAGAGTTCTGATGATATGGATCTCTTTATCAACAGCTTCAAATCTCTGTAGTAGTTCCCCATCGCTATACTCAGGAAATGGGCCAGTTTTTCCTTCGTGGGCTCTACTGAGAATTTCGCTGGCGAGAGCCATGCAGTTTTCATATCTTTTGTCGCCCTGCTGGAACTTTGGCTGGCTTTCAGTGATGAAGCCAATAACCTCAACTGCCGTTGCCCACGCATGTTGAACTAGGGTTCTATACTGGATTTCGAGTAGCAGCCCACGGTACTGATCGCCGTTTTTAGACCGCACATCATATGAGTAGACATCGTGAATGCCTCTGTAGCCTGTTTGTTTCGGGCGCTTGATATAGTCGTATTTATCGGTTTCATTTTTGCGCTTGTGATTGAATCGTGCTTTATGAAAGTTCTCTCGAAATTCATAAAGCTCTTCAAGTGAGCGAAATATGAGGCGACATCCCGCTACATCATCCATGCGGGACAATTCCATCTTTGGAAGTCGCATCAGCTTATGGAAGATCGTGTTCTTGCGTTTGTGCCTTTGAGCAACAACGATTTGCTTACCTCGAGTGCGACTTCGCAAGCTCGCTTGGAAAGTATTCAAGACGATACGGTGGGCTGCTCGCCACTCATCAATTACGTGCATATCTTCAACGCTCGCACGCTGGTCACGGATGCTATAACCAGCAGCATTGACGCGCGACTTCGAGCCTCCCGGAAAACCTACGACCATATCATTCACTTGATTTCGTCCTTGCTACCAGCACTGCGCGATGGATTCTTGTTGGAGGGTATGAGAGGTGAAAGGAAAAAGCCACCCCTTGGCACTACCGAAACGGGAGCCTTTTCCAAGCAAGCCCCTGCCCGCCAAAATTTCTAGTGCGATTCGACAGTCGGTTGGGTTCTCCTGGCTGAAAATAAGCTGGAGGGATGGATACCTATCTGAGCTGCTTAACGCGCCATCCCGACAAGTCAGGTAACCCTGACCAAATCAAAAATAACCTTGGCCTGGGTGCCGCTGAGCCTGCTTCTGGAGGGCGTAGAGCGTGGTGCTGTGGGTTCAGCAGATACAACGAAGCCCACTCATAGCGGGCTCTGTGGGACGTTACAGGTGGATTCAATCCTTATTCCAGTGTCTCTTGATGGTGGCAATCCCCATACCCAGTTCGGCTGCTACCTGAGCCTGTGTCATGTCCTTCGCCTTGAGACGTTGCACTGCTGCTGTAGTGCTGGTGGCCTCAGGCCTGCCCAACTTCTTGCCCTCAGCCTTTGCACGCATAAGCCCTTGTTGGGTCCGCTCGATCAGCAAATCACGCTCAAACTCTGCCACAGCCCCCAGCACCTGCATGGTCATCTTGCCCGCTGGTGATGTTAGGTCCACCCCACCCAGGGCGAGGCAGTGAACACGGATACCCGCAGTAGCTAGATTCTCAACGGTCTGACGTACGTCCATCGCGTTACGCCCCAGGCGGTCCAGCTTGGTTACGATCAGCACGTCTCCACCTTCCATGCGTTCCAGCAGCTTGGCAAAGCCGGGACGCTCATTGGCAGCGATGCTGCCTGAGATAGTTTCCTCGACTACCCGACTCGCCTGCACCTCAAAGCCAGCGGCTTTAATTTCCTGCACTTGGTTCTCAGTGAACTGAGTCGAGGTGCTGACACGGCAATACAGGAAGGTGCGGGACATGGTGGTAGCTCCTTGGGATCATTTAACGTAGGATCACACTACCAAGGTATCATTAAATATGAAAGCCTATTTTGATGATGCCGGATACCGTCTGCCTGGAAGGTATCGTTTAACGGTCGTTTGATGATCCTGTCCACATACCCCGCCGTCACCCTTCTTGACATATGGCAGATTGCCGCTACTTATGTCAGGCGGGTGGGATTTCTCATCCGCGTGGTCAAGGGGATGGTTAACAGCTGCCCATTGAACAGTGAGCACCGCCAACGAAAAGGACAGCACATGTTTACCAACATCAAGCCCGGCCCCAAACCAGCACGAGACGATGGCAAGGACGACAGAAGGCACCACGTAAACCCGGAAAACAAAGACAAACATAAGACGCTCCCAGTGCATAAGCCTGCTAAACCGTAAGCTCATCCGCTGTTGGTAGTGGGACTGCTGAGTTCGTTGCAGCAATGCGGGCTTGGTAGCTCCACTGCCTGGGCTGGGTGTTGTCGTCTTGCTGAATTTCGCCATTTGGACGCGTTTTGTTCGTTCTGAATGTTCGAAACCAGTTTGGCGATGTTTCTCACAGAGGCGAGCTTGTCCGCTTGTGACATGTCCTACGGAAACACTGGGCTGTAGAGGATACCAACCGCAACTATCAATAAGTAATAACCAATAGCCAAGGACTATATTGACAACCTTGGGGAGGTTTTCAGGGGGTTATTTGAGGTTTCAGGAGGGGTTTCCGGTGGGGGTATGCCGCCACATCGCCACCATGGATAATGGCGTGAGAAAGGATGCGTTCAACGGAGCATTCTTGAATAGGGCATGAGCGAGGTGGTAATGGATTTCTCACAGCGAATGGGGTTGATACCAGAATCCAAAGTAATTCAAGTAGATGATATGGATATGGATTTACGCATTTCGTTATGGAACGCCCTAATCGAAACGTACTGGAGCCAATATACCTCAGCAAACCGAATGTACGACTACGTAAAGGGATCAAACTTCGGTAGCTACTCAAGAAAGCTATACTCTCTTCATTATAAAAAATCCATCGACACTATTGACACCCATTGGAATAAATTCCTTGCCAAGGTTCGTGAAAGCTTTTTCAGTTGCACTTGGGATAGAGTTTACGCATTTATAGAATTTACACCACAGCATGCTCCCGAGTACAAACAGGGACAAACAGCAAGGGCTGATTTCTTTATAAAAACCTGTAACCAGATACTAGAGAGGGAAAACTCAGCCTATCGCTTCGTCGCAGGCAAGATCACACCAATTACATCGCAAGATGAAATAGAAGAAGTCGAGCGAGCGATTACAATATCCGATCAATATACGGGTGTCAGAACTCATATACAAACGGCACTTGGGTTTCTGACGGACAAGCTCAACCCAGACTATCGAAACTCCATCAAAGAGAGCATTAGCGCTGTTGAGTCTCTAGCAAAGAAACTTGTTGGCGATGACAAAGCTACTCTAGGCCAAGCTCTGAAAGTGTTAGAAAAGCATCACAGCCTTCACTCAAGTCTCAAGACTGCCTTCTCCGCACTCTACGGGTATACCAACGATGCTAGCGGCATTCGTCATTCCCTAATGGATAACGAATCAGATCTTACTCAAGCAGACGCTCGCTTTATGTTGATCACTTGCTCGGCGTTCATTAACTTTGCCATCGATAGCACGAAGAGTTAGTCCGCCAATGGAGTGAGTCAGCATCATACGTCGCCGTATGGTCCCATCTAGTCAAAAGGTGGTAACAGCGTGAGCTGTAAGTTGATTCACTCCAATGTCTCCACCTCCCGGTGGACGTATCGCCACAGGACTTCCAGTCCAACCGAAGCCATACATAAAGAAATCACCACAGAACCGCTTCTGCCTTTGATCTTGATCTTAGATTTTCGTGCATAAACGAATGCGTTCGCATTCAGCAGTTCATCGTCAGCGTTCGCTGACAGCTATTGCCATCACCTTCGGTGCAACAGATCAAGAGCAAGAGCATTTTGGGTTGTGGTGATGCTGGATGTATTTACTGGTGGGCTGATCCAAAATCGGGACGATACGACTAACGTCACTCTATGGGCGATTCAACTTTAGTGCTTCGCACTGGCTTCTTTTCTTTCCGACGTTAATTGCTTTAATCTGCTCAGACCTACGGTCTTTCTTCTTTCCGACGTTAATGAGTTCCTTGAAGGCGGAACTCTCGGAGTGCCTCGCCGTATGCTAAGTAATCTCCAGCTTCTCGTAACTCTTCGATGTGGCGCGGAACCTGTCTTAGCGGTGTATACGGCACAAGCGCAACATGGGAGTAGGCCAGCTTGGCCTCAATACGCGCGTCCTCCTCGTAACGTTCAAGCAGCTCTGGTCGTCGAATCAGATAGGTGAATAACCCGTGGGCAGCGTGGCGTGCAGCTGCTACCACTCGCTGGGCTTTCCGCCTTGCCATTCCAGCATCGAGAAGGGGCTGAACTACGAATGTACGCAAGTGAAGCGCCCCGGTAACCTCGTCCATGGATACGTTGCAAACGTTCCCAGACTGACCTGCGCTGTTGAGGCAACTACCAAAAACAATGTCGTCAAACCACTGAGGGCGAGCCTCAGGGAATGATAGCTCGGCAATGATGTGAGCAATGGGATTGGCCGTGCTGCGTGGCTTTCGCCCACGCTTCGTCGGTGCCGGTTGGATTGACTCTGTGTAGTCAATAAGATTTAAAACAAATGGTGCCGCCATAGTTGTGCTCCTGTAATTTTCATTTCATAGGCATTTGCCTCTGGTAGTTAGATAGGTCAAATTCCAGGCAGCACGAAACCGCCGCCTGACGTTGCACTAGGGCAAGTCGAGAACGCTCGGTGTTGGCTTGCTGGAAAGTTGGCGACTATACGCCAGACGACCCTATTTTGTCAAGATGCTTGAGGTTATACAAGTTACTGTAATGGGTTAGGTCGAAAGCTCTTGTAGAGCGATTGCAGCGTCACTCTCAAGACTAACCACCCACACAATAGCCCCACGACTATCAACGCCTGTATGGCGCCATACTGGCCTGCGGAGCATCTTTGAAAGTGCATACGCGGCATGCATTGCCGCATTTGCATCATGGTAAATCTGGTTCATTATTGTTCTCCAAAAGATTGACGTGTATATCCATGTAACTGTCGCGCCACTTCAAGCTCTGCAAACCTTCTTGAGCGGGCAAGGTCTTCCTGTTGCCAGTCGTACCAGTTGTTTCTTAGGCTAGTTGCCTGATGCTCAACGTAGTCTCGTAGCTGGCTGGATAGTTCGCTTTCTCGCCGAATTGCGTAATCTGTTAGTTGTTCCGCTGTCTGGGCGTATGTCCTTTCGTTACGAATGATTCCGTATGAGGTAACACCGATATTCAGCAGAATTATAGCTATCGTTGTTGCAAGCAATCGCTTTATAATCTTTAGTTCAGGCACGGAGCCTCCTTGATCTTGCTAGTTATATGAAAGGGTGAAGCCTATCTCGCGATAGGCTTAATGAACTTCTTTAGGTTGATAAGACTGGAACACCTTCTGAATTTCTTCTCGAACTTGTCCAGATACGGTAGCGCCGATTTCAGCAGCGCTTGCATCTGTCTTGGTCGTGATATTAACTTCAACAGTAATAGGTGTATTGTTTGTAACATTGTTAGTCACAGGTTCCGACTTAACAGCTCGCTCATCAGAAACCCACTCACCACGACTACCTGAGGTTGCACGCGATGCATTAGCAGCGGCTGCTGTGGCAAACTTAGCTACAGCGGCATTTGGATCACTCTGACTGAGTAAGTCTTCTAAGCGTTTGCCGTAGTTTGGAAGCCCGCCTGTATTCAGGCTGCTTAGATCAAGTGGCTCTGGGCGAATATCCCAAGGAGCGTGGTCACTAAAACCGACACCACCCCATCGTTCACGGTTATCGTCAGCAACTTTCTGTAAGTCTTTACCTACACCCAGCAACCTCCAAAGCTTGGAAATAGGGTCTCGGGTGTCTGCGTCAAGCCTTTGCTGAGTTGTAAGGGTGTCGCTGCTGCCACCGGGCAAAGTTAGAACTCCGTCTACACCAGCATTGCCAATCTGACGGGCTCGTTCTTCGGGTGTCATTGCCTCACCGTCGGCAGTTTTACCAACTGCCATACGCAATGCAGAAGTGACCAACTTGTTCAGCGCGATATCCAGTTGAACGGCGGTCTCTTTGAGAGGCTTCATTGCCTCGTTGAGGTCCATTTCAGACTTCAAACGCTCGTTGATGGCCCCAATCAATTCCGGGTTCTGGTCCAAGCCTTGTTGCTGCAAGAACTGGGCGTTGGACAGCCTTGTGGCGTTGGCGTCGATGCTAGCGCTCTGTCGGGCGATAGCGTCGGCGTTCTCTTTTACAAACAGCTCGATACCCTTCGTGAAGTCCTCGGCCTTGAGATTCCCAGCTGTGGTGCTTGCACGAAAGTCTTTTTCCAAGTTGCCGTCCAAGGCGTGCTTGTTACGTGCTGCCCACGCCCTGCGAATTGGCTCTACCAGCAAAGGTGCTGCCTCTGAAAATGTGTTCAGGTCTTCACGGTCGCTCTGTGATTTGCTGGCAATTTGCTGGAGCTGCAAGTTGGCCCGGCGCTGTTCCTCGGCAGTCATCCCAGCACCACGGAATGCCGCTTGGCGGGTCTCGTAGGTGCCAGTGGCCTGACTCAAGCTACGACCACGTGCCACCTCGGCCATCAGGAACGTACGGTATGCCTTCGCAGACTCAAGGCTGGCTTCGGTGCCGTATTTTGCATTGATCCGTAGCCATTCAGTCTTAGCAAATTCAGCATTTGCAGGGTTCTTGCCCCCGGCTTGGGTGAGCACGTTTTCAAGTTGCTGACTCTCGCTGACGCGGCCTTGCACAGCCTCCATACGGGCGCCCAAGGCACTGATAGCGCCCACGATTGCAGCTACTCCAGCGGCTGCACCACCTACGGCTAAAGCGCCTGTACCAAGCCCCAGAAAGCCCGTAGAGGGTACTGGCTTGTTGCGATTGGCCTCCCATTGGACCTGTCTTTGTTGAAACGCTGCATGCCGTTCGGCTCGCTGCTGAAAGGCTACGTCCTGACGCTGTGCCCTCACCTTTTGCGCTGCCTGCGTCTCAGCAAATCTAATCGCGGCACGCTGCCCACGGGCTCTACCCTCGAGCATTGCTTGTTCAATACGCTGAGTGGCGCTCATGGTGCGTTGCTGCTGAGCCTGGAGAGCGACGGTGCGGGCCTGCTGGGTGGCAAGAATGGATTCGGCTCGCACTTGGCGGGCCTTGGCTTGAGCCAGGGCGTCCTCATTCTTGATAGCCAGTCCCTGTACCTTGAGCTTTGCTGCCTGGGCTGCTTGTGTCTTCGCTTCAAGGACTGCCAAGGCTTGCTTGTCTCGGATGGCCGCTGTACTCAGGAAAGCCAGTTCTTTCTGCCCGGCAAACTGCAATTTCTGACCTTGCAACTCAGCCTGGAAAGTGGCTCGCTTTGCCTTCTGGAGAAGAACTTCCCCACGGAGTTCACGATCCAAAGAAGAGCGCAGTTGTTTGTCCAGCTTGGCCTGAGCGGCAGTATCAACTCTAAGCCCAAGAGACTTGTTCATCCTTGCAGAGAGAGCGTCAGCTTGCTTGCCAACCTTTTCCATTGCAACTTCAGCAGACTTGAGCAAGCCCATAAAACGCTGTAGGCCCGTAGAGTCGGTTTTGAAAACCAACAAGCCCGTTAGGCGTGCAATTTCTTCATTCAGGCTCATGGGTGGCTACCTCCGAAGCTGTGTGCTACGGAAGTGGCGGTGTAGTGACGTAACTGTCGCTCTATATGCACCTCGAAAGATCCGGCGCCCATACCCTCATATAGTATTTTTCCAGATTCAAACAATCCAGACATGCGACCATGGGCTAGAAACAGCTCGACATGTGCAACTACAGGACGAGTGCCAGAGATTGCAACGATGATACTTCCGTCTTTGCATCGAAACCACAGAACACTGTAATTCTGTCTGCCGTAAACGCGCTGAACCACATCCTTGAAGTTTCCAAGGATACGTTTGATATCAAGGACTGTATCGGAGCTTAGTTTGAAGATAACGCGACGTGGAGCGGGTTCTGCAAGTCTGGCAATACGTGTCACCAGTGGAGCGGGTGTTTCAAATCTTTCCATCAAGATCCTCGATGCTGGTTAGTACCCAGCTACCAGCAGGAATACCGTTAGTAGCCGTAGGCAATACGAATGAATTAGACATGTACTCTGGATGCTCACGATTGAACTTAGTGACGGCTTCAAAAATGACACTCTCACTATACTTCTCCGAGCTTAGGATAACTGTCATGCCTGTAGCCTTCTCTAACGCCTCTGGAGACACTTTAATGCCAGAGGCATTAGGTAGCGAGGCTGTAGACTTTGCAACTGCTGCAAGAGCCCCTGAGGGCTCTGTTAGACGCGGGTCATTAGGAGCGTACCTGCGAAGGAGCAACTTGGTTAATCCATCCATCATTTACGGCCTTTAATTGGTGCTGGAGCTTCGGCAGTTTCGGCTGGCTGGAATGTTTCACGAATCTGTTTTTCAACTGCCGCTCTACGCTCAGCCTCTTTTACTGCACGCTCGCGCTCTTCTCTGGCGAGATCAACTCGCAACTGGGCGTCAACTTGCTGTTGGATGAACTGTTCGTTATGAACTGCGATTTCTTCGTGATACTGAGCTGTCACAGCTTGAGCGATTTGCTCAAGCGCTGCTTTGATAACTGGTTCTGGCTTGAAGAAGTACACGTCGAATCGCGCATGATCAATCTGCACAACTGAGAGCGGGTGAGGCTGGTAACCCTTCTGCACCTGCTCAAGATAAGTTGGCAGGATGTCTAAAGGATGAGGACAGAAGAATACCACTGTACCGCCGTCAACTTGTTTGGGTACTGCCCGTCCACTTACTGGGTCGGTTCCAGCGTTCATATCAAGACCTGCCTTGCGGTCTCTGTAGCCCGTCTGGGCACTTTCGATGCGAGCTTGAAGCTCTACTGAATCTGGCTGTTTAAGCATGTTGTATTTCTCCTGTTTGGGCTGGATGTTCTGGGCGAACGATGGCTAACATTTCCGGGGTTAGTTCGTTTTCTACAAGAGCTTGAAGCTCTTCGAGTGATTTATCAGCGACGTTTTGAAACTCTACAGATAGAATCCCAATACGTACTGTCTTCGTGCTGGCGCGCTTTGCTCGCCCGTGTAATGTTCGGCAACTGTCAGAGCAGAACATTGCTCGACTTGTTCTTGCTGGGAATAACTTGCCGCAATGGCGGCAGGGTCTTTGGATTACGGCCAATGGGTGGCCCTCCTGTTGAATGGTGAAGTTGTTTCGGAAGTTTCGTTGTTGAATCGAAAGCAAAGAAAAAGGCGAGAGGTTTAAGGTTCTCGCCTTTAAGATGTAGCCGATGCTCGTTGTGGTGTTACGAAGTTGTTGCCCCATTCCACTAGATCGAGGGGCTGCGATGCGACAAGTAACCAGCCTGTCTAACAGTTGTGGCTCGACGACTGCTGGCGTTCGGACGGCATGGATACCGGGCCGGGTTGAAGCTCGTGAAAGCCTCAGGAGAAATCGGAGTGTTGCAGGAGGGGGATGAAGAAGGACTGAGAAAAATCCCCTATCTCACTAATAGACTATCATGACATATGCCATATGTCAAGCATATCTGCATGATAAAAGCAAATATTTTCTATTGGTTGCGACGGACGGTAAGATTGTTTGTACTCACATACGAAATACTTGCTCCCAGCCCTTGATCACCCGCCCGGTGCCGATCACGCACTGGAACGGCTTCCCCCGTGTCCAGGACGAATCGAACACCGTGCCGTCTTCCAGGGTGCCGGTGTATTGGGTGGTGATCAGCGCGCCTTTGACCACGGTTTTTCCGGTGCCAATGCGCACGTCAGTGATCTGGAGTGTGTCGTTGCTCATGGGAAGTCTCGTTGGAGGCGCAAAGGGTGGGGTTTTCCCAGAATCGGGGGGGATTTGCAAGTTCACATACACCCGGACTTATGACCTCTCCCTTTCCTTTCCCCTACGAGAAACCACGACATACCTTAGCCAAAAATCACCCCGTGCTTATTTTCACTCTCGGAACCGATGCTCAACCTATGAATGGAGAATTTACCCCAAGAAGGAATATCAGAATGACCATTGGTTCCAATTTCAATTATCCGGCAGACATCGCTCAGCGATGCAGCAAAAAAAAGCGCGCCATTAATAACAAATGGAGAGCGACATTTCCTAATCCACCCGACCTGTGTTTTGACTATCGTACGTGGGTGGAGCAAGAAAACGGCATCGCCAAAGCAAATAATACCGGTCAAAAAATTTGCATTATCGGTGCGGGCATTACAGGTTTGACAACGGCGCGAGAATTACACAGGTGCGGCTTCACAAACATCACACTGATTGAAAAAGCCAAGCGAATCGGAGGTCGGCACCTGACAGCGCTGGGGAGTAACAACATTCGTACTCTCGGACGCCCCCCTTTCGAGATGGGCGCAATGAGAATGCCATTCTTCAACAAGTCCCACGAATCCCCCAAAGACGGTCGCTCACTCATGGCCTATTACGCCAACGAATTTGAGTTAGTCCATTCTGACTTTCCAAACCCAGGCAGCCCCGCAGTTCGTTCGACTGGAATCTATCTGAGAGAAGGCAGTTTAGAGAGCGACAGTAATCCAACCATGCTTATATGGAAAAATGCCGACGGAAAGACAGCCCCCCCAGGTGAAGCGTTGGGTGCAGTATTCGCAAAGTGGAAAGCCTTTTCCGAACGCATGACGCGACACGTATCCGAACACTATGGCTCCGAACACTGGGAGGCCATGTGGGATTCCATAGTAAAAAAATACGAAAGCATTTCGTTCCGTGACTTGGTAAAAATGCCAATCATAGATCAATGGAGTGAACGTGACCCCGGCGATTTTGGCGGTATGGGCATGACCGCGCAGGAGTCCGCTATTTTTTACTCTATTGGCATTGGTGACGGTAGTTGGGGAGCATTTTATGATGTCTGCTGCATTTACCCAATACGGACGGCTATATTTGGATTCAGTAGCCATCTACAGTTGATCCACGGCCGGGTAGACTTAGAGGGCACGCCAGTGCCATCGCCCTATCTGAACGCTACCGGAGTCATCGATTCGGCAGGTCTTTACTTCAACAAGCCAAATTATATTGGTCTCGGAGCGCTGGCGGAGTCATTACTTTTCATAAAGCCTCGCGAGACCCGCGAATCACTTTATGAACATTTAATTAAAAGCCCCACCGGCATACTTACCAGTACCGCCGTGACAAAACTGAAAAAACTAAAAAGTGGAAAAACAAGAGTCCACTACGACTGGAACACTGCACAACCGGAGAAAACAGAAAAAAAGTTCATTGACGCTGACTGGGTCATAATGACACTTCCCTCATGGCTGATAGAAACTCAAATCGCACTTGAGAACTTCACTCAAGAAATGCTCCCTTTTGAAACCATCACCGCCTATAAAACAGCCCATTGGGAAACTAGCTGCAAAGTCTATGCACCGCTCAAGAAAACTTTTCTTTCACGAAACAGACGTATCCCTCAAGCCATCGTAACTGACAGTTTCATACATGATGTCTATACCTACCGCTACAACGACAATGGCGCCTACGACTGCATACTTTTAAGTTACACACGGGAAGACGATGCAACAAAACTCTCACTTTTTAGCGACAGAGAACTCGTCGATAAATGCATTGAAGAACTGGATAGAATTCTTTTAAACTCAACAAACATCAAAGAGCGCATTTCTCCCTACATAGCGCGTGATCAGGCAATCGTTCAACGCTGGATGAATGACAAGCACTCTCTTGGCTGCGCAAAACTCTATCGTCCGGGCACTTACTACGCTGCTGTCGGCCTGATGAAATATAATAGAGACTTCTCCCATAAGTCCGGACTCTACCTGTGCGACGAATTGTTTTCTGTAGATGCCGGCTGGACAGAACCATGCTTCAGGGGCGCGATCGACACAGTGATCAATATTTGCAGCAACACTCAAGCACGCTTCAATGGTGGATTTAACATGCGTGACTACCCAGAGTATAAAACGGAGAGTTAAATCAAAATACGAGAAATAGGCTACAGCGCAAGAGGAATCATCTGACTTTTCTTTAAACGCATCATCGCCTCTTATAAACATCCAACCAACCCCGGTTGCATAACAATAAGAGGTCAACCCATGAGTGAGCCAACAAGTCCCGCCCGCGTCGCTGTCATTCAGTTCAATCCCCAGGTCGGCACCGCCAATAGAAGAGATAACCTGCGTCAAAGCCTTTTGCTGGCGACTGAAGCGGCAAACGGTGGCGCCAATCTGATCGTGCTGCCGGAGCTCTCCAATTGCGGGTATTTCTTCAGCAATCGCCAAGACGCGTTTGAGCATGCAGAGGAAGTACCAAACGGTCCAAGTATGCGGGAGTGGATTGATTTTGCCTGCAAGCACCGGGTGTACCTGGTAGCCGGCCTGAGCGAAATAGACGGCATGCAGCTTTTCAACACTGCGGTCTTGCTGGGCCCCGACGGTTTTATAGGCAAGTACCGAAAGGCCCATCTATGGAATCTGGAAAAGCTTTGGTTCACCCCTGGCGATACTGGTTTTCCAGTGTTTGAAACGCCGATCGGTCGCATTGGCCTACTGATCTGCTGGGACATCTGGTTCCCTGAGGTACCGCGAATTCTCAGCCAGCAAGGCGCCGATATCATTTGCAGCCTGAACAACTGGGTCTGGACGCCACCACCGTTGTTCGATGAAGCGGGAAAGTGCATGGCGTCGTACCTGACCATGACTGCGGCGCATGTGAATAACGTGTTTATTGCGGCTGCCAGCCGCATCGGTGAGGAACGGGATGCCCGCTACCTCGGATGCTCCTTGATTGCCGGCACCAACGGCTGGCCGATTGGGGCAGTGGCGTCAGCTAATCGTCAGGAGATTCTATTCGCAGACATCGACATCACCAGTGCCCGCAGCGCACCGATCTGGAACAACCTCAATGATCTGCAGCGTGACCGGCGCAATGATCTCTACGATCAGATGCTCGGGTACACCCAACACCCCGCCCTGGCTCGCTGAGCAGAGGGCTGCCATGGAAAACTTATTTATAAAGAAATCTCTACCTTATTCACGGGCTGATATCACCATCACTGCCCTGGGGCTAATCGCGGCCTTGCTGGTGCTCTGGGTTATCTTCAGTCACCAGGGATCCTGGCCGGGATACAGTGAGATGGTTATCGGCCTGCCCCAACCGGTCGCCTGGTTACGATGGATACTGGGCGATATCAGCGAGGTTGCCTTCTATAAGCACGAACTCGCCTCACTGGGCCTGTTAAGCGGAGCTTATGTAGCCTGGTGGGCGAGCAAGCACGGTAAGGTCTGGCAAGGCTTTTCTATTTGCTATGGCACCGGATTATGGCCTTGGCTGGTGACCAGTTCATTGACCGGGCTTCTGCTGAGCAACCTGATGTGGGGTTGGAGCGTAACCGCCGAAACCTGGCAGCCGACCTTTGCGGCCTTTGTTTCATTGCCGGCCGCGATGGTGCTCATGTTTGGCGGCGGTTGGAAGATCACCCTCAACGGTGCAGTACTGGGGGCATTGCTGGTTACCCCGATGTGCTTGTTAATCGTCAATCTGGTGTGCACCCCCTTGGGTTTGCCAGCGGTGATCGGCAATGTACTCGGGATGGCGGCCGGCAGCGTTGTCGCATTTGCACTGTGTCGCTGGGTTCCTTCTCTGGTGCGCTCGGACCACATTGCCCCAGCCAGGCCAATGCCTACCAAACCACCCAGCTACGGACTGATCTGGAGTCTGCGTCGAGTGTTGGCGGACTTTTCAGAAGCACCGTTTTTTGGAAATGAGCTCGCCAGCCTTGGGTTATTGGCAGGCGTGCTGCTCGCTTACGCCCTCAATCCCACTGGCCCGGCGTATGGCTCTGGTCTGCTTTTGTCCATTGTTGGGGCACAAGCACTGACATCGGCATTGGGTGTCGTGATCTGGCGATCGCAATGGATAAAACGCGGTTGGTATCCGACTTATGTTCCTCTGGTATCGGTGGTACCCGCGGCCATATTGGCCCATGGCGACAGTTGGATCGTGATTACCTTGAGTACGACGCTTGGCGCATTGATCGCACCGCCGTTGGCTTGTGCAATCGCGGCGAGACTGCCTGCTCACATTCATCCATACATTGGCAATGTGATTTCAATGGCGTTGAGTACGCTGTTGATTGTCCCATTGGTGGGCTGGTTAGCCTGAACGTAAACCCGCCCTGCCACTGCACGCATCATGCAGGGCGGGGACGCATGCAGCCGCGCTGAGCACGCGGCGCATGTTGGGGTGAGCGCTCCCCGCCCCCCATGCCCCCAAACTCAACCTTCAAGCCCGGACAACAAGGTTTCCGAACTCGTCAGCACACCCAGTTTCTGCGCAACATCGTTGAACGCCCCCAGTCGCCCCACGTCCTCGGGCGTGGCGTTCTTGGTGAGCATGTTTTTAATCACAGTCAAGAACTCCACCCTGCCCGTATCAACCCTGTCGGACTTGGTGTTTTTCGTTGAGATGCGTGCCTGGGACGCTGAAATTTCCGTGTCCAGGTAAACGAGAAATTCGGACTTAGTCATGGCTGGCTCCTTCTACGATATTCCACGGTGATTAAGCCCAGCCTACGAATATTGACCGGTCGTGCCTACTGTCAAAGTTAACAGGTACTCAAGCCAAGCGGCGTCCGCCAACGGGTGACCCGCCTTCATCGGGCTAATGGCGCAGCACTATCCTGAAGCCTGGAGGTCGTAGTCCCATGTGCCCAACCCCAGGAGAAACCATGTCCCAGGATGTTCTTGCCAAAGAAACCAACCGCCGCCAGTTACAGCAGATCATCTCCGGGCTGTCCGATGGGATCATCCTCGCCGAAGTCGACCAGACAATCCTCTGGGCCAACGACGCCGCACTGACGATGCACGGAGTGGATGACGTCGCGGCACTGGGCGCCAATACCCTGGAATACGCTGAGCGTTTCGCCCTGCGCTATCGCAATAACCATCCCTTGCCGGCGGAGAATTACCCCCTCGCGCGCGCAGCGGCGGGTGAGGAATTCAGCGATGTGGTGGTGGACGTCACGCCCACCGCCGCCCCGGAGAAAACCTGGGTGCATCGCTTGCGCAGCCTGGTGATCAGAGACGCCCGCGGTGAACCGGAATGGCTGGTGCTGATCCTCGCCGACGCCACCGAATGGGCCAGCGCCGAACAACGCTTTGAAAAGACCTTCAGCGCCAACCCGGCACCGGCGGTGATCTGTCGCCTCAGCGACCTGCGCTACATCAAGGTCAACCAGGGTTTCCTGGAGATGACCGGCTACAACCGCGACCAGGTCATCGGCCGCTCGGTATATGAGCTGGATGTGCTGGAACACGCCGAGCGCAGAGACCTGGCCATCCAGCGCCTGGCCGACGGCGCGACCATCCCGCAGATGCAGGCCGAACTGCGCCTGCCCGAAGGCGGCAGCAAACTGGTGATCGTCGCCGGCCAGCCGCTGGACATGAACGAGGAAGACTGCATGCTGTTTTCCTTCACCGACCTGGAGCCGCGCCGCAAGGCCGAAATCGCCCTGCGCCAGAGTGAAGAGCGCTTCGCCAAGTCGTTCCGCCTGACGCCGGTGCCGACCCTGGTGTGCAACGCCGCGAACCGGCAGGTGCTGGACATCAACGAAGCCTTCATGACGATTACCGGTTACACCAGCGAGGAACTGATCGGTAAATCCGTCGAAGACATCGACTTCATCGACAGCCAGCAGGCCGCCGCCCAGTTGTTCGTCACCCTGGAGAAAGCCGGCAACCTCGACGGCCAGGACCTCAAGGTGCGCAAGAAAGGCAACGAGGTGATCGACTGCGTGGTCTCCGCCGACACGGTGACCCTCCAGGACGTACCGTGCTACTTGCTGGTGATGATGAACATCACCGAACGCAAACGCTCGGAGCTGGAACTGGTGGCGGCCATCGAGGAAGTGATGCAGGACGCGTCCTGGTTCAGCCAGACCCTGATCGAGAAACTGGCCAACGCCAAGAGCGTCAACAGCCCCCACCGGCCGAATGTGAGCTTCACCGACCTGACCGCCCGCGAGCGCGATGTGCTGGGCTTGATCTGTGAAGGCCTGGCCGACAAAGAGATCGCCTCGCGCCTGAAACTGGCGCCCAACACCGTGCGCAACCATGTGGCCACGGTGTATTCCAAGCTGGGGGTGCATAGCCGCAGTGCGGCGATCGTCTGGGCCCGTGAACGTGGGCTGTTTGCCGGCGAATTACGGGTCAAAGGTAAAAAATAAAGTGCAATTGCACTAGTAGGGCTAGTGCGAATTCGCCTTATGGCGCAACGGGGTAATCCTTAACCTTCAGGGCGTGAGTACAGGGCTTTTGCGCCTGTGCCATCGCGAAACGACACCCTGAAGGAACCCTCATGTTTACCCTCTCTCAACTGCGAAATTGCATCGAAGAAGGCCTGGCGCCGCTGACGTGTGAATTCACCCTGTGTCGGGATGCGTCGTTGACCCTCAAGGTCTTCGACGCCGACACCGGCCGCGTGGACCTGGTGGTCACCGGGATCAGCACCAACCGCCTGCAGACCCCGCAAGAAGTGGAAAAAATGGTCGAAGAGCTGCGCTACGAGCTGCGGAGCAACAACATGGGCAAACTCACGCTGGATGACTGGCCTTCAACGACGACCCCATGAAATAGAACACCCCGCCCCCCACGATAAACGCCCCCAGCATGTAGAACATGTAATGGGCCGGCAGGCTGGCCAACACCAGCCCGCACAACACCGGCCCCAGAGCCGCGCCGAGATTGGACAGGTTCTGCGCCCCGTAGTACATGCCGCGCAAATGGTCCGGGGCAATCCGGTCGATGAACATGTACTCGGCCGGAAATACGACGATCTCGCCCACGGTGAACACCGCCATCGCCAACACCCACGCCAGCACGCTGGTGGACAGCGCGAAGCCGATCACACCCAACATGAACATGCTCAGGCCGAAGATCAGCCACTGGCTGAGGTAACGGTGGGAGATGCGTCGGCCAATCACGTACTGCAAGGCAATCACCAGCACCGCGTTGGTGGTGAGCACGGCGCTGATGACGGTATAGGTGTATTCGGCGGTGGTGGTGGTCACCAGGTACTGCGACAGGTAGGCCGTGAACTGGCCGAACACCACGGCACTGAGCAGGCCGCCAACGGTGAAGCACACCAGGCGCCGGTCACGCAGCAGCACGCGGCCGACGGCCAGGAACGACACCGGCTTTTGCGCGACGTCGACGCTGGCCAGGGTACGATCGCCCCAGCGCCAGTACAGCAGGAAAAACCCCAGCCCCAGTAGCGCCGAAAGGAAAAACGGCACGCTGATGTCCAGCTTGGCCACCATCGCCCCCAGGAACGGACCCACGGCGTAACCGATGTTGGTCAGGGTGTACTTGATGGAAAACACTTCGCTGCGCGCCTGCTCGGGCAACAGGCTGGCGAAGCCGGCTTTCACGGCAATATCGATGACCGCGTAGGCCAGGTTGATCAGGATCAGGCAACTGTAGAACGTCCAGATATCCTGCGCGAGCAGCGTACCGATAAAGCCCAGCACAAACAGCGCACTCAAGCCGAGCAACAGCCGATAACTGTTGATGCGGTCGACGAGAAAACCACCGTAGACACTGAGCAGCGAGCCGACGATCAACGAGCTGCCGATCACCAGGCCAACCTGGGCAATGTCCAGGGCAAAGTGGTCGGTGAGGTAGATCACCAGGTACGGAAACGTGATGGCCTTGGCCAACGTCAGCAGCAACGTGGCGCACAGCAACAGGTTCACGGTGCGGGGGTAGTTTCTTATTGTGGCAAGCATCCAGCTCTCATTCTTCCTAGGTAACGCGGTCTGTAGGCCGGTTACCTTAACGCAAGAGCCAGGCAAAAAACCGGGTTACTTCTTGACCGGAGTAATTTCAAGAATGGTGCCGTTGGTGGTCTTGAGCAATACGAACCTGTCCCCGACACGGGACCATTGGCTGTCTGCTTCAGGCTGCTTGAGGCCGCGCTTTTTCCAGTCGCTGACGGCTGACTCCTTGCGCATCAGGATATCCGGCGCGCGGTCGCCCTCTTTCAGATCACGGGTATTGATGCTCGAAGGCTTCACGGTTTCCTGGGGGGTATCACCGGCCTGCACGACAAGGCTGGCAGTGGACAGGCTGGCGGCGACCAGAACGCAGGCGGCTAGGGTTTTGGACTTCATGGGTGCTCCTTGAATGAATGGCGCGTACCCAGGCTCCGACCGCAGGCGCAGGCAATCATTCATCCGAGATCCCCTGGCACAGGAAATTCACCGCCGCCGATCTTCCCCATTGCCACCATGAAATTAATCCTGTAATTTTTCATGAAATTATTCGATATAAATTTCATGACCCAACAAGAAGAACTCGCCACCCTCGCAGCCCTGATCCACGACCTGCGCAAGCACAAGAAGCTCACCCTCGCCCAACTGGCGCACAAGATCGAACGCTCGGTGGGGTTTCTGTCCCAGGTGGAGCGCGGTCTGTCGCGCCCGACCGTGGCGGACCTGACCGCCATCAGCCATGCCCTCGACGTGCCCACCACTTACTTCTACAGCCTGCCCAAACCCAAGGCGGTCGACTGGGTGACCCGTCCCAATGAGCGGCGCACGGTGTATTACGCCAATGGCATCACCGACATCCTCGTCTCCCCGAGCATGAACGGCGCCTTCTCGATGCTCGACAGCCTGCTGGCCCCCGGCGCCAACAGTGGCGAGCAAACCATGAGCGACCGCGCCGAACAGGCCGGTTTTGTCCTTGAAGGCGAACTGACGCTGTGGGTGGAGGGCGAGGCCGATTCGGTGACCCTCGGCCCCGGCGACAGCTTCCACCTGGCCAGTTTCGCCCACTGCCGCTACGCCAACCTGACCGACCTGCCCGCCCGCGTATTGTGGGTTTACAACTAGGAGCACCCCCCCGTGAATAGCCAACCGTCCACGTTGCTGGCCGAAGTACGGACCTTTCGCCAGAACCATCCCGACGTGCGTTACGTCGACCTGATCGCCCTGGACATTCCGGGGCATTTCTACGGCAAGCGCTACCCGATCGAGATGCTGGAAAAAGTCGCCGCCGGCAGCCCCTTGAAATTGCCCCAGAACGCCGTGCTGCTGGGGGTTCAGGGCGGGTTGTTCAAGATCGGCGATTATTGCTTCCACGACGGCGACCCGGATGCCAACCGCCGCCTGGTGCCGGGCACGCTCAAGCCGGTGAACTGGGAGTCCCAGCCCCTGGGCCAGATGCTGATCACCTCGGACGGCACCGACGCGCCGATCGAATTCGAACCACGGGAAGTGCTGGCCAAGGTGCTCGAACGCCTGCACCACAAGGGCATCCACCCGGTGGTGGCGTTCGAGCTGGAGTTCTACCTGTTCGACAAGAAACTCGACAACGGCCTGCCGCAATTCGCCCGCGACCCATTGAGCGATGACACCGACGACCAGCCCAACCTGCATATCGAACGGCTGTCGCGTTTCAGTGACGTGCTCGACGATATGGCACAGACCGCCAAGGACCAGGGCATCGACATCACGGTGATCACCGCCGAACTCGGCCCCGGCCAGTTTGAAATCAATTTCGGCCATCTCGACGACGGCCTGCGCGCCGCCGACTGGGCTGCCCTGTTCTGCCGCAGCACCCGCGGCGTGGCGCTCAAGCATGGCTACCGCGCCAGCTTCATGGCCAAGCCCTACCTGCAATTTCCCGGCAGCGGCATGCATGTGCACGTGAGTCTGTATGACGGCGCGGGCAATAACCTGCTGGCGGCCCATCAGCAGCAACCGCTGCGCCACGCCGTGGCCGGCTGCCTGGAGTTGCTGCCGCACTGCATGCCGATCTTCTCGCCCAACCACAACGCCTTCCGCCGCCTGGGCGGCACGGTCAACGCGGCCACCCGCGCCAGTTGGGGCTTCGAGGACCGCGACGCCTGCGTGCGCATCCCTGAATCCGACCCGCGCAACCTGCGTATCGAGCATCGCCTGGCCAGCGCCGACGCCAACCCCTACCTGGTACTGGCCGCGATTCTGGCAGGGCTGGAACATGGCCTTGACGCCAAGCGCGAGCCCATCGCCCCGCTCAACGACGACCGTACCAGCGGCGCCGACTTCCCCCTGGATATGCTCGATGCAGTGCGCGCCATGCAACATCAGGCGGTCGTGCGCGATAAGCTGGGCGCGGAATTTGTCGACGTGTACTGCGAAAACAAGCGCCAGGATCACTTGGCGTTTCAACAGGAAATCAACGCGCGGGAATACCGCTGGTTTCTCTAACCCGATGGAAGCACCGATGACCGATCAAAGCGCCCCGGCCCTCAAGGAAATCTTCAACGTCGAACGCCTGCAACACATCGCCACCGAGATGACGGCGGTGTACCCGGCGTTCGACGCCAAGGGTTTTCTCAAGCATGCCAAGGCGGGGCTGGCCGAGTTGTCGGTGATGCAGCGCATGGCGCGGGTCAGCGAGAGCCTGCATGCGGTGATCCCGCTGGATTATCCGCAGACGCTCACGCGGCTTTACGCCCTCGCCCCGCGCCTCAACAGCGGGTTTGTCAGCCTGTTCCTGCCGCACTATGTGGCCAGTTACGGGCGCGACGACTTCACGCGTTCCATGGCCGCGCTCAAATACTTCACCACCTTTGGCTCGGCCGAGTTCGCCATCCGCCACTTCCTGCTGCACGACTTGCAACGCACCCTGGCAGTGATGCAGGCGTGGTCGCTGGACGCCAACGAACACGTGCGCCGCCTGGCCAGCGAAGGCTCGCGACCGCGACTGCCGTGGTCGTTTCGCCTGGCCGACGTGCAGGCCAATCCTGAGTTGTGCGCGTCGATCCTCGACAACCTCAAGGCCGACAGCAGCCTGTATGTGCGCAAGTCCGTGGCCAACCATCTCAACGACATCACCAAGGATCACCCGGACTGGGTACTCGACCTCATCGAAGGCTGGAACCTGGCCCCCCCCCACACCGCCTGGATCGCCCGCCATGCCCTGCGCAGCCTGATCAAGCAGGGCAACACCCGCGCACTGACGATCATGGGTGCCGGCGCCAAGGCCGAGGTGAACCTGCATCACCTGAGCGTTACGCCGGCGGTAATCAGGCTGGGCGAACGCATCAACCTGTCGTTCAGCCTGGAATCGACCGCCGCCACCGCGCAAAAACTGGTGGTGGACTATGCCATCGACTACGTCAAAAGCGCCGGCCATAGCGCGGCCAAGGTGTTCAAGCTCAAGGCGTTTACCCTGAATGCAGGGGAACACCACCGCATCAGCCGCGAGCAGCACATCCGCCAACTGACCACGCGCAAGCACTACCCCGGCACACACACGGTGCATGTGCTGGTGAATGGGGAACGACTGGGCAGCGCTGAATTCGTCTTGCGCGATTGACTCAGTTCAAGCAACACCACATTTTTGATCCAGTTCCTTCAAATGGACTCGCCAAGCAACAGTGGCTGCTCGCGCGCGCACAACTCCACCACGTAATCCCACAACACCCGTAACCGCACTGACTTGTGCAGCTCCCTGCGCGAACTGATCCAGTAGCTGCGCTGGATGTTCTCCGCCGGCAGCAACGGCACCAGTTGCGGGTCGCCGGCGGCCATGAAGCACGGCAACACCGCGACCCCCAGCCCGGAACGCGCCGCCTGGTGCTGGGCGATGACGCTGGTGCTGTGGAACACCACCTTGGGGTTGCGGCAGAAACTGCTGAGGAACTTCAGTTCCTGGCTGAACAGCAGGTCATCGACGTAATCAATCCAGGCGTGAGCGGCAAGGTCTTCGCGCTTTTCGATCGGCGGATGGCGGTCCAGATAGGCGCGGCTGGCATAGAGGGCCAGGCGGTAATCGGTGAGTTTACGCGTGACCAGTTGATCGACGCTGGGACGTTCGAGGTGGATGCTGATTTCCGCCTCGCGGTTGAGGATGCTGACGAAGCGCGGCACGGCGACCAACTCCACTTCCAATCCGGGATAGCGCTCGAACAGCCCGCCCATGCGGCTGGCAAGGAACATCACCCCCAGCCCTTCAGCCACGCCGAGGCGGATCTTGCCCAGGGGCGCGGCGCTATGGGTGAGCTCGTCTTCGGCCAGCAGTGCGACGTTTTCCATGGCCTCGGCATGCTTGAGCAGGGCTTCGCCGGCGGGGGTCAATTCATAGCCTTGGGCATGCTGCACGAACAGCGCGGTGCCGAGGCTTTTCTCGATCGCATCAATATGCCGCGCCACGGTGGCGTGGGTGGTTTTCAGGCGCTGCGCGGCGGTGAGCAGACGGCCGCTGCGCTGCAACTCGAGAAAATACCGCAGGTCATTCCAGTCGAACATTGCGCCTCCATTGCTTGAGCTCGAACCGCGCTGTTTAAAAACGCACAGCAGCTGGGCAAAAACTAACATTTTTAAGACGAAAACTAACAACTAGGATGGGGCCAATAAGAAAAACAAGCGAGACCTCAGATGCCCATTGCAGCTGCTGAATACGATTACGTGGTAGTAGGCGCCGGCCCCGCAGGCTGCCTGCTGGCCAATCGACTCTCCGCCAACCCGGCCCACCGCGTGCTGCTGCTCGAAGCCGGTGGCCGCGATAATTACCCCTGGATTCATATCCCCGTCGGTTACCTGTTCTGCATCGGCAACCCGCGCACCGACTGGTGCTTCAAGACCGAAGCCCAGGAAGGCCTGCAAGGCCGTGCGCTGAGTTATCCGCGGGGCAAGGTGCTCGGCGGTTGCTCGTCCATCAACGGCATGATCTACATGCGCGGCCAGGCCCAGGATTACGACGGCTGGGCGGCGGCAGGCAACGCGGGTTGGGCCTGGAACGACGTGCTGCCGCTGTTCAAGCAGAGCGAAAACCATTTTGCCGGCGGCTCGGAATTCCACAGTGATGGCGGCGAATGGCGGGTTGAACAACAGCGCTTGTCGTGGCCGATTCTGGATGCGTTCCGCGAGGCCGCAGCGCAAAGCGGCATCGCCAATATCAGCGACTTCAACCAGGGCGATAACGAGGGCTGCGGCTACTTCCAGGTCAACCAGAAGGCCGGGGTGCGCTGGAATGCGGCCAAGGCGTTTCTCAAGCCGATCCGCCAGCGGCCCAACCTCACCGTGCTGACCGACGTCGAGGTCGACCGTGTACTGCTGGAAAATAGCCGCGCCTCCCAGGTGCTCGCACGTCAACACGGCCAGGCGGTGAGCTGGAAAGCACGCAAGGAAATCGTATTGTGCGCCGGCTCCGTGGGGTCGCCGGGTATTCTGCAACGCTCGGGGATCGGCCCGTCCAGCGTGCTCAAGCCGCTCGGTATCGAGGTGCGGCACGAACTGCCGGGCGTCGGCGGTAACCTGCAGGACCACCTGCAACTGCGGCTGATCTACAAGCTGGAAAACGCGCGCACCCTGAACCAGATCGCAGGCAGCATGTGGGGCAAGATGGGCATGGGCCTGCGCTACCTGTATGACCGCAGCGGCCCACTGTCGATGGCACCCAGCCAGCTCGGCGCATTTGCCCGCTCCGGCCCGGAACAGACCTCGGCCAATCTTGAATACCACGTGCAGCCGCTGTCTCTGGAGCGCTTTGGCGAGCCGTTGCACGCGTTCCCGGCGTTTACCGCGTCGGTCTGCGACCTGCGCCCGCAAAGCCGCGGGCGTGTGGATATTCGCTCGGCCAACCCGACGGACGCGCCGCTGATCCGCCCCAACTACCTCAGCCATCCGCAAGACTTGCGGGTCGCCGCCGACGCGATTCGCCTGACCCGCCGCATCGTCGCCGCACCGGCCCTGAGCCCGTTCAAACCAGTGGAATACCTGCCCGGCGACGCGCTGCAAACCGAGGAGCAATTGCACGAAGCCGCTGCGCGCATCGGCACGACGATCTTCCATCCGGTCGGCACCTGCCGCATGGGCAGCGATAAGGACGCGGTGGTCGATGCCCAACTGCGGGTCCACGGCGTACCGGGCCTGCGCGTTGCCGACGCGTCGATCATGCCGCGCATCACCTCCGGCAATACCTGCTCACCGACGCTGATGATCGCGGAGAAAGCCGCGCGACTGATCCTTTCACCGAACACCGTAGGAGCGAGCAAGCTCGCGCCTACATAGGAATTGAGAAATAGCGGCGCCGAGGTTGGCGCCGACAGTGGAACAACAATAAATAATCACTGTGAGGGATACCCGATGTCAGAACATGCTCAAACCCTGGGCTCGCCGGTCAGCGCGAGCACCGCTAGCGAATCGAGAAAAGTCATCTTCGCCTCGTCCCTGGGGACGGTCTTCGAGTGGTATGACTTCTTCCTCTACGGCGCCCTGGCGGCGGTGATCAGCAAGCAGTTCTTTGCCGGGGTCAACGACACCACGGCGTTCATCTTTGCCTTGATGGCCTTTGCCGCCGGCTTTGTGGTGCGCCCGTTCGGTGCGCTGGTGTTCGGCCGCCTGGGCGACATGATCGGGCGTAAGTACACCTTTCTGGTGACCATCATCCTGATGGGCGTGGCGACCTTCTGCGTCGGCCTGCTGCCCACCTACGCCAGCATCGGCATCGCCGCGCCGATCATCCTGATCGTGCTGCGCATGCTGCAAGGCCTGGCGCTGGGCGGTGAGTACGGCGGCGCAGCCACCTATGTGGCCGAGCATGCGCCACCGGGCAAACGCGGCTTGAACACCAGCTGGATTCAATCCACCGCCACCCTCGGCCTGCTGCTGTCGCTGCTGGTGGTGCTGGCCTGCCGTTACTTCACCGGCGATCAGTTCGAAGTCTGGGGCTGGCGCATTCCGTTCCTGTTTTCCATCGTGCTGTTGGGGATTTCCACCTGGATTCGCATGAGCCTGCATGAGTCGCCGGCGTTCCTCAAAATGAAAGAGGAAGGCAAGGCCAGCAAGGCGCCGATCCGTGAGTCGTTCGGCAAATGGGAAAACCTCAAGGTGGTGCTGATCGCGCTGTTCAGCATCAACGGCGGGCAAGCAGTGACCTTCTACGCGGCGCAGTTCTATGTGCTGTTCTTCCTCACGCAGTTCCTGAAAATGGACCCGGCCCTGGCCAATATGCTGCTGATCATCAGCGTGGTGATCGGCGCACCGTTCTTTGTTTTCTTTGGCTGGCTGTCGGACAAGGTCGGGCGTAAACCGGTGCTGATGCTCGGCCTGTTGCTGGCCACCGTGCTGTACTTCCCGATCTTCAAGGGCCTGGCGCACTACACCAACCCGGCAATGGACCAGGCCAGTCACCAGGCGCCAATCACCGTGCTGGCCGACCCGGCCACCTGCACCTTCCAGTTCGACCCGGTGGGCAAGGCGCGGTTTGACAGCCCCTGCGACAAGGTCAAGACCTTCCTGGTCAAGCAAGGCCTGCCCTACAGCAGCGCCGCCGCCCCTGCCGGCAGCCCGGTGCAGGTGAGCGTGGGTGATGTGCGCATCGATGGCTTCGATGAGTCGGCCCTGCGCGCCGCCGTGACCCTGGCCGGCTACCCGTCTTCGGCGGATGTGGCGCAGGTCAACAAGGTGATGGTGGTGGTGCTGATCGTCGTGCTGATCCTGATTGCAGCGATGTGCTACGGGCCGCTGGCGGCGTTGATGGTAGAACTGTTCCCGACGCGTATCCGCTACACCTCGATGTCCCTGCCCTACCACATCGGCAACGGCTGGTTCGGCGGGTTCCTGCCGACCGTGTCGTTTGCCCTGGTGGTGTACACCGGCGATATCTTCTATGGCTTGTGGTACCCGGTGGTGGTGACCGGCGTGAGCTTGATCGTCGGGTTGTTCTGCCTCAAGGAAACGCGACACGTGGATATCGACAATAACTGAGGCCTGCACCCTGTAAAAGCGAGCTCGCTCGCGAAAAACGTCAACGATAACGCGCACTTCCAGGTCAAACGCGTTGTTCTCAGGTTTTTCGCCAGCAAGCTCGCATCAGCCATCCTGCGTTACTCACACAAATTGCTGTATATCCATCCATATAAAGGTTGATCAATTCCCCTCTTTTGCCCATGCTGCTTCCCATTCAATGGTGTAACGAATGGGCTGAGCATGCGGCTGTACCTCTGTGAAAAACCCTCCCAAGCCAAGGATATCGCGGCCGTACTCGGCGCCAATCGCCGCGGCGACGGGTGCTGGCTCGGCAATGGGGTCACCGTCACCTGGTGCATCGGCCACCTGCTGGAAACCGCCCCGCCCGATGCCTACGATGCCAAGTACAAACGCTGGGTGCTGGCCGACCTGCCGATCGTCCCGGACACCTGGAAGATGCGCGTCAAACCCAAGACCGCCAGCCAATTCAAGGCGGTCAAGCGTCTGCTGGGGGAAGCCCAGGAGCTGGTGATCGCCACCGACGCCGACCGTGAGGGCGAGATGATTGCCCGCGAGTTGGTGGAGCATTGCCGCTATCGCGGGCCGATCCAGCGTTTATGGCTGTCGGCGCTGGACGATGCCTCCATTCGCAAGGCCCTGGCGGCGCTCAAGCCGGGTGCCGACACCTTCAGCCTGTACCACTCGGCCCTGGGCCGCTCCCGCGCCGACTGGCTGATCGGCATGAACATGAGCCGCCTGTTTACCCTGCTGGGGCGTCAATCCGGCTACCAGGGCGTCTTGCCCGTGGGCCGGGTGCAAACGCCGACCTTGCGCCTGGTGGTGGACCGCGACCGCAGCATCGCCGACTTCGTGCCGGTGGCGTACTGGGCCATCGATGTCGACCTGCGCCACGAACGCATGACCTTCACCGCCCAATGGCGCGCGGCCGAAGACGCCTGTGACGATCAAGGCCGCTGCCTCAACCCGCAACTGGCACGGGAGGCGGCCGAGGCCATGGGCAACGCCGCCAGCGCGAGGCTGGTCAAGCTGCGCACCGAACGCATGCGCGAGGTGGCGCCGCTGCCGTTCGACCTCGGTACCCTGCAGGAAATCTGCTCCAAGAAGCTCGGCCTGGGCGCCCAGGAAACCCTGGATATCGCCCAATCCCTCTATGAAACCCACAAGGTCATCACCTACCCACGCAGCGACTGCGGCTACTTGCCACTGAGCCAGCACAGCGAGGCGCCAAAAATCCTCGCCGCCCTGGCCCGTGCGGACGCGGCGGTGAACGAGCTGATGCCGCATATCGACCCCCAGCGCCGCTCGCGGGCCTGGAACGACGCCAAAGTCAGCGCTCACCACGGCATCATTCCCACCGGAGCCGGCAAGGACCTGGCGCAACTCACCGGCAAGCACCGAGCGGTGTACACGCTGATTCGCGCGCGTTACCTGGCGCAATTTCTGCCCAATCATGAATACGATCGCACCCAGGCGGATTTAGACTGCGCGGGCTTTGCATTGCGCGCGGTGGGCAAAGTGGTGATCGAACCGGGCTGGAAACGCGCCTTGCCCGAAGCCCTGGCGCCGGCCAAAGGCCGTGAAGCACCGGCACCACAAGCCTTGCCGGCACTGGCGCAGGGCCAGGATTATGCGGTGGCCAAGGTCCACCTCAAGGACCTGTGGACCCAGCCGCCCAAGCCCTTTACCGAAGGCGACCTGATCAAAGCGATGAAAAACGTCGCCAAGCTGGTGGAAGACCCGCTGCTCAAGCAGAAGCTCAAGGACACCACCGGCATCGGTACCGAAGCCACCCGCGCCGGGATTATCCAGGGGCTGCTGGACCGCGGTTACCTGGTCAAACACGGCAAGGCACTGGCGGCCACACCGGCGGCATTCAGCCTGATCGACGCGGTGCCCCGGGCCATCGCCGACCCCGGCACCACCGCGATCTGGGAACAGGCGCTGGACATGGTGCAAAGCGGTGAGATGAGCCTGGAAGAATTTGTCGCCAAACAAGCAGCCTGGATGAGCAAGCAGGTGGCGCGCTGCAACGGCATGCGCATGACCATCACCGGTCCGGCCAGCCCGACGGGTGTTGGTGCCGCACCGTGGAAAAAGAAACGCAAGGCCGCACCCCGCAAGACAGCAGCGATTCCCAAACAGGCAAAAAAGTCGCCAAAAGCCGGGTGAAAGGCAAAAAAAACGGTGAATGACGTTTTTTGACGGGGTTAACGCCGCTTTGGACCTTGCTACGGCGTCGGCTGTCTAGGATTCTGTAGGGGCTTGCTGACTTCCTAACAACAACACCGGAGTGGCCGACATGAAAACCGTTGCAGAAGTTCTCAAAGCCAAGGACCTGAAAAACCAGGAAGTCCATACCATTGAATGGGATCACACCGTATTCGAAGCACTGGTGGTGATGTCATCGAAAAACGTCGGGGCCCTGCCGGTCGTCAAGCAGGGTGAGGTGGTTGGCATCATCAGCGAGCGTGATTACGCACGCAAGCTGATACTCAAAGGCCTTTCTTCCGTTACCACCAAAGTCCACGAGGTCATGAGCTCTCCAGTCATAACGGTCGATGCCCACAAGACGGTCGAAGCCTGCATGAACATCATGACCGACAGCCACCTGCGCCACTTGCCGGTGGTCGTCGACGGAAAACTGCTGGGCCTGCTCTCCATCGGTGACCTGGTCAAGGAAGCCATTGCCGAACAGGCGAACTTGATCAAGCAACTGGAGCAATACATCCGCGGCGAATAGGGGCCTCCATGCTCGACACCCAGGAACATCAACAGGATCACCTCGATACTCTGCACCACGCCATGGCCGAACGGCGCTTTCTGGTGTTGACCGGTGCAGGTATCAGCACGTCCTCGGGCATTCCCGACTATCGCGACAGCGAAGGCGTCCGCCGGGGCAAGGCGCCGATGATGTACCAGGAGTTCCTCGCCACCGCGCAGGCACGGCGCCGTTATTGGGCTAGGGCAATGCTGGGGTGGCCGCGTGTACATATCGCCCAACCCAACAACGCACACCGGGCGCTGGCGACCTTGCAACAACGCCAGCGCATCACCGGCCTGATTACCCAAAACGTCGACACACTGCATGATCAGGCCGGCAGCCATGGAGTGATCGAATTGCACGGCAGCCTGCACCGGGTGCTGTGCCTGGATTGCCACCTGCACAGCGCGCGGGACGTAATCCAGCGGCAGATGGAAATCGACAACCCGCACATGGCGCACGTCCATGCGGTGCAGGCGCCTGATGGCGACACCTTGCTCGACACCGCGTTTGAAGAGCACTTCCAGGTCCCCTGCTGCCCCCACTGCAACGGCGAGCGGCTGAAACCCGACGTGGTGTTTTTTGGCGAGAACGTGGCGCCGGCAACCGCGGCCAGGGCGATGGCTGCCGTGGAGCATGCCCAAGGATTGCTGGTGGTGGGGTCGTCGCTGATGGCTTATTCGGCGTTTCGCCTGTGCAAAGCGATGGTGGAACAGGGCAAGCCGGTCATTGCCATCAACCTGGGCAAGACCCGGGGAGATGAGCTGCTGCAGACCAAGATCGAAGCCTCGTGCGAGCGGTTGTTACCCTTGCTGGTCGAACGGCTGCAATAGACCGTGCGCACCATCAACGCCAAAGGTGACGCCCGAGTCACGTTCACGCCCATTCTCCCGCCCCCACAACAAATTATGTAGTGATCTAAAAAAATCACTACATAAGCGTTGACGTAACCCTTTTGTCCTTGCATGATCTAGACGTCTCCCGGATCGGGAGCGTTGGTAACAAGCGTTTTGAAAGAGCTCGTCTGACCGCCGAGCTGTTTTTTCCGGATGTGCACTGCCCACAAGGCAGATTGATGAAGCTGACCGAGCCGAAAGGCCCGGTACAAGAAGCTCAAATGCTGCTTGTCTTCGTTATGAAACCATTGCGTAGCAGTTCATCAGCAAAACTACATGCATCAGGTTCAAGACCCTGCCCGTATTCGGCAGACCGTCACTGACGCCCGGTTTTCGTAACCGGAGACAACTAAGCAGTTTTAACGGAATCAACTGATAGATCGCCAACTGGTCAAGGGGCTTACACATGAATCTGAACAACCAACCAACTATCGAACAATTGGCTGAGATGTTCGCAGCGCAGAAAGACACACTCGACGACCATATCCTGTGGATTGGCAAATCGGGCAAAGTCCAAATTGACTGCCTGGCGCCCCACACCGAAGAAGCCGAGTTCGACCGCAACAACCGTGAACTGGCCGCACGCCTGAAGGTGTACCGCCGTGGTCAGGGTTATGTCGGGAAGAAGGCTGCGGCCGATCGCAACTTTATCCAGCAAGTGTTCGATACACTTAACCATGCTTGGGAATCTTTCAAAGATAACTCGCAAGTTAAAGTCATCGACCGCTACTACTAAGTAAGTACAACACCTAGGGGAGTTGGCATATCGCCAACTCCCCTACTTGTTTGTAGCCTGTTCAGAAAGTTGGAAACCTGCCCTTCCCCGCCTCCTCCCGAAAAATATCAAACAACACCTGCGCCGCCGCCGACAGTTCATGGCCTGGTTTGGTCAAGACGCCAATCGGTCGCTCGATCACCGGACGAGTCAAGGTGATGCAATGAGCTCCCGCCTCTTCCATCTGCCGCGCACACAATGCAGGTACGGCGCTGACGCCCAACCCGCTGGCGACCATCTTGCCCACTGTAGCCAACTGATGGCTTTCCAACGCTACGGGCAACTTCATCTGCAAGGCGCCCAAGTGTTCTTCCAGCATCACCCGCACCGTAGAGGGCCGCTGCAACGTGATGAACGGGTGCTCCAGCAAGGTTTTCCAGTCGATCTCGGCACATGTGGCCAACGGCGAGTCGCCCGGCACCACGGCAATGAAACGGTCCAGGTACAACGGGGTAAACGCCAGCGATGATCCTTCGGCCGGCTCGAACGCCACCCCCAACTCCACCTGACGGTCGCGCACCATCTCCAACACCTGCTCATTGATCAGGTCATGCACGGTCACATTCACCTGGGGGTAACGCGCGCGGAATATCTTCAGGATCGGCGGCAACAGGTTACCCGCGAACGACGGCATCGCGGCGACCGTTACCCGCCCGCGCTGCAAGGTGAAGCGCTGGCGCAGTTCATCCTCGGCGTTGTCCCAGTCGGCAATCAACCGACGCGCCAGCGGCAACAGGGACTCACCTTCAGGGGTCAAGGCGACATTGCGTGTATTGCGGCTGAACAAACGCCCGCCCAACCCTTCTTCCAGGCCCTTGATGGTCAGGCTCAGTGCCGATTGGGAGAGGTGCAGACGCTCGCAGGCGGCAGCAAAACTCAGGCTCTGGGCCACGGCCAGAAAGGCACGCATCTGTTTGACTGTCATGAGGCTGCTCCAGAAGCGCGGTTGACTATGCTGTTTTTTAAATCAATCGACCTTAAAAAACAACTTAACAAATCAATCCGTCGGCGCAACACTCCGGGCATTGGCTGACCCACATACAATAAAAGAGGTGCATATGGCAGGTTTCGATAAACGCGTGGCGTCCTATGAAGAAGCCCTTGCAGGCCTGGAAGATGGCATGACCGTACTCGCTGGCGGCTTTGGCCTGTGCGGCATCCCGGAAAACCTCATCGCCGAGATCAAGCGCAAAGGCACCCGCGACCTGACAGTGGTTTCCAATAACTGCGGCGTCGACGGTTTTGGCCTGGGCGTGCTGCTGGAAGAAAAGCAGATCCGCAAAGTGATCGCGTCCTATGTGGGCGAAAACGCCCTGTTCGAGAAGCAACTGCTCAGCGGCGAAATCGAAGTGGTGCTCACCCCCCAAGGCACCCTGGCGGAAAAAATGCGCGCCGGCGGCGCCGGTATCCCGGCCTTCTTCACCGCCACCGGCGTCGGCACCCCGGTCGCCGAAGGCAAGGAAACCCGCGAGTTCAACGGTCGTCCGTACCTGATGGAAGAATCCATCACCGGCGACTTCGCCATCGTCAAAGGCTGGAAAGCCGACCACTTCGGCAATGTCATC
This sequence comes from Pseudomonas sp. MPB23, assembly GCF_046605395.1. Classification (NCBI taxonomy): domain Bacteria; kingdom Pseudomonadati; phylum Pseudomonadota; class Gammaproteobacteria; order Pseudomonadales; family Pseudomonadaceae; genus Pseudomonas; species Pseudomonas sp. MPB23. The sequence goes on from NZ_CP176771.1 coordinate 5,266,923, forward strand.
TACCGCCACACCGCCCAGAACTTCAACCCGCTGGCCGCCACCGCCGGCAAGATCACCGTGGTCGAAGTCGAGGAAATCGTCGAACCGGGCGAGCTGGAACCGTCGCAGATCCACACCCCTGGCATCTACGTCGACCGGATCATCTGCGGCACCTTCGAGAAGCGCATCGAACAGCGCACCGTCCGCAAATAATCCCTCCAGCCCGAAGAGAATAAGAGGAACAGCACAATGGCTCTCACCCGCGAACAAATGGCTCAACGCGTCGCCCGCGAAATGCAGGACGGTTTCTACGTCAACCTCGGCATCGGCATTCCGACCCTGGTGGCCAATTACATCCCCGAAGGCATGGAAGTGATGCTGCAATCGGAAAACGGCCTGCTGGGCATGGGGCCGTTTCCTACCGAAGACACCATCGATGCCGACATGATCAACGCCGGCAAACAAACGGTGACCGCGCGCATCGGTGCCTCGATCTTCTCCTCCGCCGAGTCCTTCGCAATGATTCGCGGCGGCCATGTCGACCTCACCGTGCTCGGCGCGTTTGAAGTGGACGTACAGGGCAACATCGCGTCTTGGATGATCCCCGGCAAATTGGTCAAAGGCATGGGCGGCGCCATGGACCTGGTGGCCGGTGCGGAAAATATCATCGTGATCATGACCCACGCGTCCAAGGACGGTGAGTCCAAGTTGCTCAGCCAATGCACCCTGCCGCTGACCGGTGCCCACTGCATCAAACGGGTACTGACGGACCTGGCCTACCTGGAAATCGACAACGGCGCCTTTATCCTAAAGGAGCGTGCCCCTGGGGTCAGTATTGAAGAGATTGTCAGCAAGACAGCCGGTAAACTGATCGTCCCCGACCATGTTCCAGAAATGCACTTCCAGTGAGGACACATTCCATGCAAGACGTTGTGATTGTTGCTGCCACCCGTACCGCCGTAGGCAGCTTTCAAGGATCGCTGGCCAGCATCCCGGCACCGGAGTTGGGCGCTGCCGTGATCCGTCGCCTACTGGAGCAGACCGGCCTCGACCCGGCCCAGGTAGATGAAGTGATCCTCGGCCAGGTACTCACCGCAGGCTCGGGCCAGAACCCGGCGCGCCAGGCAACGATCCTCGCCGGCCTGCCCCATGCCGTACCCGCGATGACGTTGAACAAGGTCTGCGGCTCGGGCCTCAAGGCCCTGCATCTGGGCGCCCAGGCCATCCGCTGTGGCGATGCCGACGTGGTCATCGCCGGCGGGATGGAGAACATGAGCCTGGCTCCCTACGTATTGCCTGGCGCGCGTACCGGCTTGCGCATGGGCCACGCCAAGATGATCGACAGCATGATCACCGACGGTCTGTGGGATGCCTTCAACGACTACCACATGGGCATCACTGCCGAAAACCTGGTGGACAAGTACGGCATCAGCCGTGAAGCCCAGGACGCCTTCGCCGCCGCGTCCCAGCAAAAAGCCATCGCTGCCATCGAAGCCGGGCGCTTTGCGGATGAAATCACACCGATCCTGATCCCGCAGCGCAAAGGTGACCCGGTGGCCTTCGCCGTGGATGAACAGCCACGTGCCGGCACCACCGCCGAGTCGTTGGCCAAACTCAAACCCGCGTTCAAGAAAGACGGCAGCGTCACCGCCGGCAACGCGTCCAGCCTCAACGACGGCGCCGCCGCTGTGCTGCTGATGAGTGCCGACAAGGCCAAGGCCCTCGGCCTGCCCGTGCTGGCGCGTATCGCCAGCTACGCCAATGCTGGCGTCGACCCGGCCATCATGGGCATCGGCCCGGTCTCGGCCACCCGTCGCTGCCTGGACAAAGCCGGTTGGAGCGTGGGCGACCTGGACCTGGTCGAAGCCAACGAAGCCTTTGCCGCGCAATCCCTCGCGGTGGCCAAGGAGCTGGAATGGGACACCGACAAGGTCAACGTCAACGGCGGCGCAATTGCCATTGGCCACCCGATCGGCGCGTCAGGCTGCCGCATACTGGTGACCTTGCTGCATGAAATGATCAAGCGCGACGCCAAGAAAGGCCTGGCGACGTTGTGCATCGGTGGCGGCCAAGGCGTCGCCCTCGCCCTCGAGCGCAACTGATTATGCAGGCGCGCGCTTGCTGATAACGCCGCTTGCCTGGTAGTGCGCGGCGTCTGTCGGTTCTTCGCGAGCAAGCTCGCGCCTACAAAAAAGCGGTAGCGCGTCATACAGAAAAGGCCCGGCTCCACGAAAAGCCTGGCCTTTTCTCTCCCCTCACTCCCGCCCCTGCGGCACTGCAAACACCGCACTTGCCCGCGCTACCACCGGTCTCTGCAGCACCAATCCCCAGCTAGCGTTTCATACAGCGTTGATAGCGCTCATCCACGCGTTTGGCGAACCACGCCGTGGTGAGGTTGCGGGTGATCTTCGGGCTCTTGAGCACAATGCCCGGCAGGATCGCCCGGGGCATTGGCTTGCCGGCGGCTTTGTCGGCCAGGGCGAACACGCGCGTGTAGAGAGGGGTGTCCTCAAAATCCAACTGTTCACCCTGCTCCAACTGGCTGCGGATGCTGGGGTTGCGCATATCCAGCTTCGCGCCCAATGAGCGCACCGCCAATTCGGTGGTGCCGGGCAGCAGTGAACCATAGCGAATCAAATCCCCATCCAGCGCCAGGTCGGTGCCCGAGACGCGGCTGACGGCCGCCTGGAATGCCGCGTTTCGGCTGGCGTACCAACCGGCATTGAAGTCGGCAAAGCGGTACAGCGGCTGGTCGTAGTTCACCGGGTAACCGAGCAGATGGGCGATGCCGAAGTACAGGCCGCCGCGCCGAGTGAAGACTTCACGACGAATCGTGCCATCGACCGTGTAGGGATACCCCCGCGCCTGTTTCTGCGCAAAGTCGATGCTCACCTGCATGGGACCGGCGGTGTGCACCGGGTTGAAGCCGCCAAACAGCGTGTTCCCCAAAGGCACCATGCTGATGAAGTCATCGAAAATTCCGCTGAGGTCCTTCTCCGTGCGTGCAGCACTCAAGCGATCAGCGTAGGACTTGCCGGTGGGCGAGCGTAGCTGCAAGGCGCTGCGCACCACAAAGGCCGGCACATGGACCTTGCCGGCACGGCGCAGGATTTCGTCCTGGGCGATCTTGCCCATGTTGGGTACGGGGGGGTCGACTTGATAGGTGGATTCTTGCTCGGTGACCGCCAGCACGGCGCAGATATTCTCGGTGCTGGGGTAGATCTTCTGGGTGTCGAAGGCGGTGTAGATGTCCTGAGCCCAACCATTGCGGTCCGCCACCGTCGTCGGCAGCAGCCGCACGATCTGCGCTTTCACCTCGGCTTCGCTGCGCTCCGGTTGCTGCGGGTTGCGGGTAGTGGAACAGCCGGCCAACACCAGCAAAGTCGTGAGGCATAGGATCAGGCGGCTTGGGTACATGAGGCTTCCTTGGATAACGACGGGCCAGGCATTGCCGATATTGACAGGTAAGTCTAACCAGGGTTCGCCGGGCGGCCTTCGCCATGAACGACGCGCCGACGCTAGCCACCGCGCATAGCCTGATGATCCGCGGTTTTCTGCTGAATATTCTCAACCCCAAGCTGACCATTTTCTTCCTGGCCTTCCTGCCTCAGTTCGTCATGCCCGGCGGTACGGCGCCGGCCCTGCAGATGCTGGTGCTGAGCGGCGTGTTCATGGCGATGACGTTCGCGGTGTTTGTGGTGTATGGCCTGCTGGCCAATGTGTTTCGCCGCGCGGTGATCGAGTCACCGCGGGTACAGAACTGGCTGCGGCGCAGTTTTGCGGCGGCCTTTGCGGGGTTGGGGTTGAACCTGGCGCTCGCACAGCGCTGACAAATGCTGCAATCCACTGCGGGGACGGGCTTGCCCGCCCCACAGGTTGGGCGCTTCAGATCCCTGCCAGCGCCAGGTCCATGGCGAAGTAAGTGAAGATCAGGTCCGCACCGGCTCGCTTGATCGAACCCAGGGTTTCACGCACCACGCGGTCCTCGTCGATCGCTCCAGCCTGGGCGCCGAACTTGATCATCGCGTATTCGCCGCTGACCTGATACGCCGCCACCGGCAGGCGCGAGGCTTCGCGGATGTCGCGGATGATGTCGAGGTAGGCACCGGCCGGCTTGACCATCAGCGCATCCGCGCCTTCCTGTTCGTCCAGCAGCGACTCACGCACGGCTTCGCGGCGGTTCATCGGGTTCATCTGGTAGCTTTTGCGGTCGCCCTTGAGCGCACTGCCACCAGCTTCGCGGAACGGGCCGTAAAGGGCCGAGGCGAATTTGGTGGAGTAGGCCATGATCGGGATATGGGTGAAACCGGCGTCATCCAGGGCGCGGCGAATCGCCTGGACCTGACCGTCCATCGCCGCCGACGGCGCGATCACGTCGGCACCGGCGCGGGCGGCGGCCACGGCTTGCTTGCCGAGGTTGACCAGGGTCGCATCGTTGTCGACATGGGCACCGTGCATCACGCCGCAGTGGCCGTGATCGGTGTATTCACAGAAGCAAGTGTCGGACATCACGACCATTTCCGGCACGGCGTCCTTGATGATCGAGGACATGCGCGACACCAGGCCACGCTCCTTCCAGGTATCGCTGCCGCTGGCGTCCAGGTGGTGGGACACGCCAAACGTCATCACCGACTTGATCCCGGCGCGGGCATAGCGCTCGATCTCGCCGGCCAGCTTTTTCTCAGGGATACGCTTCACACCGGGCATGCTGGTGATTGGTAAAAAGTCGTCGATTTCTTCTTCGACGAAAATCGGCAGCACCAGATCATTGAGGGTGAACTCGGTTTCCTGGAACAAGCCACGCAACTCCGGGGAGCGGCGCAGGCGGCGTGGGCGGGCTTGGGGGAACTGGCTGGTCATGGATTTCCTGGCTAAAGACTGAAAACTGTGGGGCAAAAGCTTATGCCCCTTGGCCCCGGCAGCACAAATGCCGGGAGACCAACAGTGTATTGCGAGGCCCGGAATAATTCATTGATCTAAAGCTGTAGACGCCCTTCGATGCACGCCGCGACCGCCCCGCCGACCCAGATTTCATCGCCCTGGCGCTCGATACGGATACGCCCCGCGCGGCCCATGGCCGTGCCCTGGCTGACCACATAGCGCTCGGGCGCCAGCCCCTGGCTCAGTAACCATTGTGCAACGCCCGCGTTCAAGCTGCCGGTGGCCGGGTCTTCCTGGGCGCCATCGCCTGCGACAAAGGCACGCACCTCGAATTGCGCGTCGACATCGTCGCGGGCGGGGTCACAGGGGGCGATCACGCCGACGGCCAGCCCCATCAACTGCGAATAGTCCGGCTGTAAGGCCAGCACTTGATTGCGATCAGCCAACATCACCGCCAACCAATCGGCACCGTTATCGACCCACTGGCTGCGCACAATCGCCCCAGGCGCCAGGCCCAGCCCCAAGCGCACACGCTCCAGCAACGGCGCTTCCACCGCGCCTGAACGCAACAACGGCGGCGCAATAAACGCCAGCTCATCGCCTTGGCGACGGACACGCACCAGGCCGATTTCGCATTCCTGGATGATCTGCGCGCCCTTCGCCACGCCCCCGGCCTGCAGCCATGCATGACAACTGCCCAGCGTCGGGTGCCCGGCGAAAGGCAGCTCCTTCAAGGTGGTGAAAATTCTTACCCGGTAGTCCGCCCGCGGGTCGCGGGGCGTCAGCAAGAACGTGGTTTCGCTGAGGTTGGTCCACTTGGCAAAGTCAGCCATCTGCTGATCACTGAGGCTGTCTGCCCCCAGTACCACCGCCAGCGGGTTGCCCTTGAGCGGTACGTTGCTGAATACATCCAGTTGTTTGAAATTGAAAGTCGGCATGCGTCAGCTCGGAATATTCAGACCACGGATCACTGCCGGCCGGGCGACAAAGCCATCCAGCGCGCGCAGTACATTGGGGAAGTCAGCGATGCCCACCAGGTCGCCCGACTCGTAGAAGCCGATCAGGTTGCGAATCCAGGGGAAGGTGGCGATGTCGGCGATGCTGTACTCGTCGCCCATGATCCAGGTACGGCCCAGCAGGCGTTTTTCCAGCACCCCGAGCAAGCGCCGGGATTCGGCGGCATAGCGGTCGCGGGGGCGCTTGTCTTCGTAGGCCTTGCCGGCGAATTTATTGAAGAAGCCCAACTGGCCGAACATCGGGCCAATGCCCGCCATCTGGAACATCAGCCATTGAATCGTTTCATAACGTGTCGCCGGATCTTCGGAGAGCAACTGGCTGGTTTTTTCCGCCAGGTAGATCAGGATCGCGCCGGACTCGAACAGCGCCAACGGCTGGCCGCCGGGGCCATCGGGGTCGATGATCGCGGGAATTTTATTGTTGGGGTTCAGGGACAGAAACTCGGGAGACAACTGGTCCTGGGTCTCGAAACTGACCTTGTGTGCCTCGTAAGGCAGGCCCAACTCTTCGAGCATGATCGAGACTTTTACCCCGTTGGGCGTAGGCAGCGAGTACAGTTGCAGGCGCTCCGGATGCTGGGCGGGCCATTTGCTGTTGATCGGGAAGGCGGCGATTGGGTTCATCGGGATGTCCCTTGGCGTAAAGCCCCATGATAGCCATCTGTCCTGAGCCCTGCATGGGTCATCAATGCGCAACATCGGCCGGCTAATATCCCGCATGGGCGAACCAACCAGCCCGTGTGCACTCTTAAGTGCGCACTGACGGTGAATGGAGGCACCTTGCTCTATCGACAGGGAACCCCGCAGAACGCCCTTGGCGTGACTGGGGCCGGGCTTGTCCCCCCTCACTCGAAGCACTGAAGACGCCACACTAATGACAATCAAGCCTCTGTGCCTTGCGCTGTGCCTCAAACGCTATTCCTACATCATTCTGCCGCTATTGCTGGTTGGTGGCGCCATCGGCCTGACCCTGGAGTCACGCTCCAGCAGCGCCGAACCGGCGGACGGCGTGCAAACCCTGGTGTTCCTGCGCCACGGTGAAAAACCCGCCGGCGGCCTGGGCCAGCTCAATTGCCAGGGCCTCAACCGGGCGATGAACCTGGCCACGGTATTGCCGGAAAAATTCGGCAAGGCCAACTTCGTGTTCGCCGCCAACCCGACGCGCAATGTCGAGGAAGGCGAGCTGGACAATTCCTACAGCTACATTCGTCCCCTGATGACGATCAGCCCCAGCGCCATCAAGTTGGGCCTGCCGGTGAACATCAAGTTCTCCGCGAATGACACCAGTGCCCTCGCCGACGAACTGGTCGAGGACAAGTACCACAACGCCACCATCTACACCGCCTGGTCCCACGGCTATCTGCCGGAGCTGATCAACAAGGTCGCCAGCGAGGCGTCGGGCGAAAAGCACACCATCACCGACGACTGGTCCGGCAGCGACTACGACACCCTGTATGTGCTGACGCTGACCTGGCACAACGGCAAGGCCTCGTTGCTGAGCCGCAACTACAAGCAGGGCTTGAACGATGGCGACGAAACCTGCCCTGAACCAACTCAGGTGAGTGCCGAGGGCTGACAGCGTATGATGCGCCGCTACTGACTCATCTGCGGACCCACATCATGCCCAACCTCACTTCCACCCAGCCCGTCCGGGGCTGGTCGTTCTGGTGGAAACCAGCGTTGTTCCTGATAGTCGCCTGCGTCGGCCTCTACTACGTGAAATGGTCGCCGTACTACTTCAAGGCGTTTGTGGCGGCCGATAACCACAGCATCGGCGCGTCGATCCTCAACGATCAACAAAGCTCGCCACTGGCCGCGGCGCTGGCCTATGCCCAAGTGTATTTCCTGGCGATCTGGAAAGCTGCGGTGCTGGCGGTGATCCTCGGCTCGCTGCTGCAAGTGCTGATCCCCCGCGACTGGTTGCTGCGCCTGTTCGGCCGCGCCGGACTGGGCTCGACCCTGCGCGGCGGGCTGTTCGCCTTGCCGGGGATGATGTGCAGTTGCTGTGCGGCGCCGGTGGCGGCGGGCATGCGTCGCCAGCACGTGTCGGTGGGCGCGGCGCTGGCGTTCTGGATCGCCAACCCGGTATTGAACCCGGCGACCCTGGTGTTCATGGGGTTCGTGCTGGGCTGGGGCTTTACCGCGCTGCGGCTGGTGGCGGGGATTGTGCTGGTGGTGGGCGTGTCCCTGGTGGCACAACGCATTGCCCGGCCTGAACAAGTACCGGAAGCAGCATTGGACGCGGTGGCCGAGGCCAGTACCGTCGAATCGCAACCGTTTTTCAGCCGCTGGTTGCGCACCCTGTGGCAACTGTTCTGGAGCACCATCCCGATCTACATCCTGGCGGTGCTGATCCTCGGCGCGGCACGGGTCTGGCTGTTTCCCCATGTGGATGGGGCGATGGCCGACAACCTGATATGGCTGGTGCCGCTGGCGATTGTCGGCACGCTGTTTGTGATTCCGACAGCGGCAGAGATTCCCATCGTACAAACCATGATGACGCTGGGCATGGGCACCGGCCCGGCCGTGGCCCTGCTGATGACCCTGCCCAGCGTCAGCCTGCCGTCGCTGCTGATGCTGCGTAAGGATTTCGACGCGCGGGTGCTGGTGACGGTGGCCGGGTTGACCATGCTGATGGGCGTGGTTTGCGGGTTGATCGGGGCGTTTATCCTCTGATCAGGGCGCGCTCGCGCAGATACGCCATCACGGCGCCCTGCTCTCCCGCAAACTCGATCCGTGCGCCTTTGCTTTCCCGTTGGAAGGCGTACATCGGGTCGTAGTATTCGCGCAAAAGCCCTTCAATCCAGCCGCGATGCACGTCCACCGCGCCGCTGCGCGCCTGTTCCGCCAGGGCCTGCTGCAGAATCGCCTGCAAGCGCTGAAAGCGTTCACCGCCCAGGCGCTTGTGGATATTGGCCAGGCTCTGGGTCAAGCGCTCGGCAAACAACGCCTGGCCCTGCTCGCCAAACACGGCGATGAACTCCGCGCACAGGTCGACGACATAATCGCGCAGGATGCGCTCGACGCGACCTTCGAGACTGTCTTCCAACCACACCATGGGAAAGGTCTGCATGCCCTTGTGCAAGGGCAATGGCAGTGCACAGCTGCCGATCATGCGGCTTTCATCCTCGACCACAAACTGCTCGATGCCCGCCGCGCGCTTTTTCAGCAGGTCCACGGCCAGACGGTTTTCAAAGTCGATGGTGGACGGTTGCGCCGTGGCCCGCTTGCCGAAGCTGGAACCCCGGTGGTTGGCATGACCTTCCAGGTCGAGGGCGTTGCGCAGTTGGCCGAGCACTTCGGTCTTGCCGGTGCCGGTCATGCCGCCCAGCAGCACGAAGTCGCATTGCGCAGTGGCGTGCTCCACGGTGTCCAACAAAAAGGTGCGCATGGCTTTGTAGCCGCCGCCCACCCGGGGGTATTCGATGCCAGCTTCGGTTTTCAGCCATTGCTGCACGATCTGCGAGCGCAGCCCGCCGCGAAAGCAATACAGGTAACCGTCGGGATGGGCCAGGGCAAACCGCGCCCATTGCTCGATGCGCTCGGCCTTGATCGTCCCGGACACCAGTTCATGGCCCAGCACGATGGCGGCTTGCTGGCCCTGCTGCTTGTAGCAGGTGCCGACCCGCTGACGCTCGTCATCGGTCATCAGCGGCAGGTTGATCACGCCCGGAAAGGCGCCCTTGGTGAACTCGACCGGCGCGCGGGTATCCATCATTGGTCGGTCGTTGAGAAAGATGTCGCGGTAATCGGTGATGTCAGTTGCCATCAAAACACCTCTACCGCGTGGGTCTGTCGCTCAACCAGCGCGCCGATGGGCTCGAGGTTCAGGCCCAGTTCACGGGCCACAGCGTGAAATTCGGCGTCGCCTTCGGGGGTTACGGCGATCAGCAGGCCGCCGCTGGTCTGCGGGTCGCACAGTACGCGCTTGTGCAATTCCTGCAGGCGCCCGATTTTGCTCGAATAGCTGTCGAAGTTGCGCAGGGTGCCGCCGGGCATGCAGCCCTGGTCCAAGTAGTCCTCGATCCCAGGCAGACGTGGGACTTTGGTGTACTCGATGCGTGCTGTCACGCCGCTGCCGTCAGCCATTTCCACCAGATGGCCCAACAGGCCGAAACCGGTGACGTCGGTCATTGCCGTCACACCGGTCAATTTGCCGAAACGGCTGCCTGGCTTGTTGAGGGTGCACATCCAGTCACGGGCCAGGCCGATATCCGCCTCGCGCAGCTTGCCCTTCTTTTCGGCGGTGGTGAGGATGCCGATACCCAGGGGCTTGGTCAGGTAGAGGCGGCAGCCGACGGTGGCGGTGTCGTTGCGCTTCATATGGCGCTTTTGCACGATGCCGGTCACGGCGAGGCCGAAGATAGGTTCGGGGGCGTCGATGGAATGACCGCCCGCCAGGGGAATCCCGGCTTCGTCACACACCGAGCGGCCACCACGGATCACTTCGCGGGCAACCTCCGGCGCCAGTACATTTACCGGCCAGCCAAGAATGGCGATGGCCATCAGCGGGTCGCCACCCATGGCGTAGATGTCGCTGATCGCGTTGGTGGCGGCGATGCGGCCGAAGTCGAAGGGGTCATCGACAATCGGCATGAAAAAGTCAGTGGTGGAGACCACGCCGCGCTCGTCATCGATGGCGTAGACCGCCGCGTCGTCCCGGGAGGCGTTGCCCACCCACAGGTTGGGGTCGAGGTTTTGCGCGCCGCTGCCGGCGAGGATCACTTCCAGGACCTGGGGCGAAATCTTGCAGCCGCACCCCGCGCCGTGGCTGTACTGGGTAAGGCGAATCGGCTCGTTCATGGTGGACCTCAAGCTATCAAGTGCAGGGATTCTAACAGACAGCAAAAAGCCGGCTGGACTCTCGCGAGCACAGCCGGCTTTTGGGGTTCAGCGATTACTGACGAGCGGCCAGCAAACGCTTATGCCGGTTACGCCGGGCGATGTTCAGGCACTCGATCGCCGCCGAGAACGCCATGGCCGCATACACGTAGCCTTTTGGCACATGGGCGCCGAAGCCTTCGGCGATCAGGGTCATACCGATCATGATCAGGAAGCCCAGGGCCAGCATCACTACGGTCGGGTTATCGTTGATGAACTTGGCCAGCGGTTCAGCCGCCACCAGCATCACGATGACCGAGGTCACCACGGCGATGATCATGATCGGCAAATGCTCGGTCATGCCCACGGCGGTAATGATGCTGTCGATGGAGAACACCAGGTCGAGCATCAGGATCTGCCCGATGGCCGCGGCAAAGCCGATCGTCACGACATTGCTGGTGCTGGCCTTCTCTTCTGGCTCCGGGTCCATGCTGTGATGGATCTCGGTGGTGGCCTTCCACACCAGGAACAGGCCGCCGGCGATCAGGATCATGTCCTTCCATGAAAACGCCTGGCCGAAGATTTCGAACACCGGCGTGGTCAATTGCACGATGAACGCGATGGTGCTCAACAGACCCAGGCGCAACACCAACGCCATGCTGATACCGATGCGCCGTGCCTTGGCCCGATGCTGCTCGGGCAATTTGTTGGTGAGGATCGAGATAAAGATCAGGTTATCGATGCCCAGCACGATTTCCATGACGATCAAGGTGGCCAGTGCAACCCAGGCGGTGGGGCTGGCGGCCAGTTGTAAGAGGTAGTCCATAGGTCAGTCCTGACGTTGTGCTGGGGAATTAGGCTTCTTTGCTGTTCGATTCAGACTCGTTTTGTTCCTGATCATCCTTTTTCTGTGGACTGATCAGGCCTTGTGTCGCTTCACTCAACGCCTGCTCGGCGGCTTTGTGGGTGTCATCGATCACTTGCCTGGCCGACTCGGTGGCCTTGCCCAACACCTGCTGCGCGCTTTTTTCGACCTGGTCGCAACCACTGATCACCACTAATGAAAGCGCAAGCAGCGATGCCGCGCCCAGGGAATTGAGTTTCATGATGTTTTCCTCGTTAGAACCATTGGGTCCAAATAGTGGCCCCGCGATAGCGAGGCATTCTATGCAGGCGAACAGTTCAGAAAAATTCGTATTTTTCTCGCGTATACTTCGATTTTTACGAAGTGTTGACCCTCATGCTCAATTACCGGCAACTGCATTACTTCTGGGTGGTGGCCAAGACCGGCAGCATCGTGCGCGCCTGTGAGCAATTGAACCTCACGCCCCAGACCATCAGCGGGCAGATCAGCCTGCTGGAGCAGACCTACGGTATTGCGCTGTTTCAACGGGTCGGCCGGCAGCTTGAACTCACCGAGGCCGGGCGCCAGGCCCTGCCCTATGCCGAACAAATGTTCCAGACCGGCAACGAACTGGAGGCGATGCTACGCGCGCAGCCCAACGAGCAGCAGATCCTGTTCCGGGTCGGGGTGGCGGATGTGGTGCCCAAGTCCATCGTCTACCGGCTGATCGCGCCGACCATGGAACTGAGCGAGCCGATCCGCATCACCTGCCGTGAAGACAAACTCGAACGCTTATTGGCCGACCTGGCGATCCAGCGCCTGGACCTGGTGATTTCCGACAGCCCGATGCCCAGCCATCTGGACATCAAAGGCTACAGCCAGAAGCTGGGGGAATGCGGCATCAGCTTTTTCGCCACCCCGGCATTGGCTGACAGGTATGCCGGTGATTTCCCACAATGCCTGCATAGCGCACCACTGTTGATCCCTGGCGCGGAAACCGTGGTGCGCAGCCGCTTGCAGCGCTGGTTCGCCGAGCAGCAGATCCGACCGAAGATCATCGGCGAGTTCGACGACAGCGCCTTGATGCAGGCATTTGGCCAATCCGGCAGCGGCATTTTCATCGCCCCCAGCGTGATCGCCGACGAGGTGGTGCGCCAGTATGGCGTGGTGCTGATTGGCCAGACCCTTGCCGTAACCGAGTCGTTCTATGCGATCTCGGTGGAGCGCAAGGTCAAGCACCCCGGCATCGTGGCGATCACCGAAGGGGCGCGTCGCGAGTTGTTTACAGACCTGCCCTGACGGCTCAGGCATTGGAGGCGACCGCTTGCTTGGCGGTCATCAGCCATAGCGCCAGCAGGATCGACACCAGGATGAACCCCGAGGCCGCAAACCCCAGGCTTTCCAGGCCCAGGGTGTCGATCACATGCCCACCGACCAAAGCCCCCAGACCAATACCGAGGTTCCCCCCGGCAATATTCAGCGACGCGGCAAATGCCGGCGCATGCGGCGCGGCCTTCATCAAGCGCACATGGCTGACCAGGAACATCGCCGCCTGGGTCACGCCCCACACGGCCATCGCCGCCGCCAGGCCGACAGTGGAGTGAATCGCCGGCACCAGCGCGACCATGCCCGCGATCATGAAACCGCAGAACACCATGGAGGCGATCAGCGGGTGACGATCCACCGCGCGCCCCCCCAAAGAGTTGCCGATCAGCCCTACCGCTCCGAAGCCCATCAGGCACCAGCCAACCAGGGTGCCGTCGAAGCCGGCCAGGCGCTCAAGGATGTCCGCCAGGTAGGTGTAGGCGGTGAACATGCCGCTGAACACCAGGATCGACAGCAGGATATGCCCCTGCATCAGCGGGTTGCGCAGGATCTTGAACTGCGAGCGCAACGTCACCTGATCATTCTTCGGCGTGGTCACCGGCAGGTAGATGAACAGCAGCAAGGCCTTGACCAGCGCCACCGCCGCGAGGAGGGCAAACGCGGTGCGCCAGCCGAACATATCGGAAATCAGCGTGCCCACCGGAATACCGAACACCGTCGCACAAACGATGCCGAAGCCGATCTTCTCAATGGCGCGCCCGGCGTATTCGGGGCCGACGATATCCACCGCCGTCTCACTGGCCAGGGCCCAGAACACCGGCAAGCCCAAGGCCGGGATCAACCGCGCCAGGGCCATCACCCAGATATTCAGCGCCAGCGCCGCCACGGTATTGGCCACGCCAAACAGGATCAGGATGCTGATAAACAGGCGTTTGCGTGGGAAACGGGCGAAGTACGCCGTCAGAAACGGCCCGAAGGCTGCCACGGTAAACGCGAACAGGGTCACCAGCAGCCCGGCCTGGGACACGCTGACGTTCAAGTCCCGAGCAATGGACGGCAGCAGACCGACGATGATGAATTCCGTGGTCAGCACGGTAAAGCCGGCGGCCGACAGCAGCAGGATCGGAAACAACATGAAAACTCCAGAAACAAAGACATCAGCGACAGCCCGAAGGGCCCGCTGACGGATAGGAAAGATGAGAGGCGAGAATCTTAACAGAACATGTCCGCCCTTGGCGAAAGCCCACGCACGCGGGTGACGGAATGCCGCAGCAATCGGGACCCGTCCTACAGCATGTTAGACTCCGCGCCCTGCACGCTACCCCCCTGCTCTTCATGCACCGCTTCGCCCTATTAAAAAAATTCGAGACAACGTTTATGACTGCTGCCCCTTCCCTCCTGCAACGACTGGCGCGCGTCAGCCTGGTCACGCAAATCGTCATCGGCCTGGTCGCCGGTATCCTGCTGGCCCTGCTGCTGCCCGAGGCGGCCAGGGCCACCGGATTTATCGGCAAGGTGTTCGTCACGGCGCTCAAGGCCGTGGCGCCGATCCTCGTGTTTGTGCTGGTCATGGCGTCGATCGCCAACCATAAGCACGGCCAGGAAACCCATATCCGCCCGATCCTGTTCCTGTATGTGCTCGGCACCTTCGCCGCAGCGGTGGTCGCAGTGATCGCCAGCACGCTGTTTCCCTCAGCACTGGTACTCGCCACCCATGACGCGACTGTCAGCGCCCCTGGCGGCATCGGCGAAGTGTTGCAAAGCCTGCTGCTCAGCGTGGTGGACAACCCGGTAAGCGCCCTGATGAATGCCAATTTCATCGGCATCCTGGCCTGGGCCATCGGCATGGGCATAGCCATTCGCCACGCTGGCGAAACCACTCGCACCGTGCTCGACGACCTGTCCAACGGCGTGACCCTGATTGTGCGCGTGGTAATCCGCTTCGCGCCCCTGGGCATTTTCGGCCTGGTGGCCTCGACCCTGGCCACCTCCGGGTTCGGCGCCCTGCTCGGCTATGCGCACCTGCTGGTGGTGCTGATCGGTTGCATGCTGTTCGTGGCGCTGGTGATCAACCCGGCCATCGTGTTCTGGAAACTGCGACGCAACCCTTACCCGCTGGTGCTGATGTGCCTGCGCGAAAGTGGCATCACTGCCTTCTTTACCCGCAGCTCGGCGGCGAACATCCCGGTGAACCTGGCATTGAGCAAACGCCTGGGCCTACATGAAGACACCTATTCGGTGTCGATCCCGCTGGGCGCCACTATCAATATGGCCGGTGCTGCGATCACCATCACCGTGCTGACCCTGGCAGCGGTACACACCCTGGGCATCGTCATCGACCTGCCCACTGCCGTGCTGCTCAGCGTGGTCGCGGCCATCTGTGCGTGCGGCGCGTCGGGTGTGGCCGGCGGCTCGCTGCTGCTGATCCCCCTGGCGTGCAGCCTGTTCGGCATTCCCAGCGAAATCGCCATGCAAGTGGTGGCCGTCGGTTTCATCATCGGTGTGCTGCAGGATTCGGCGGAGACGGCGCTCAACTCGTCCACCGACGTGTTGTTTACCGCGGCCGCGTGCTTGGGCAAGGAAGAGCAGTTGGCTTAAACACCAGGCGAAAAAAAGCCCGGGGGCGTTCGTTGCAGAACGGCCGCGGGCTTTTTTGTAACTGGGTGCTTAGAACGCGCCCATGTAGTCACGCTTGCCCACTTCCACACCGTTATGGCGCAGCAAAGCGTACGCGGTGGTGACGTGGAAGAAGAATTGCGGCAGGCCGTAGGTCAGCAGGTAGGACTGGCCGCTGAAGCGCTTCTCTTTCGGGGTGCCTGGGCGGGTGATGATCTCGATGCCTTCCTTGCCGTCGACTTGCTCGGGCTTGATGGTGTCGATGAATGCCAGGACCTTGGCGATCAGCGCTTGCAGGTCGGCGAAGGTCACTTCGGTATCGTCGTATTTCGGCGCTTCAATCTCGGCCAGGCGCGCGGAAACGCCCTTGGCGAAGTCGACGGCGATCTGCACCTGGCGTACCAGTTGGAACATGTCCGGGAACAGGCGCGCTTGCAGCAGGGCGTTGGGTTCGATGTTCTTGGCGGTGGCGTGGGCCTCGGCCTTGCTCAACACACCGCTCAGGGCGGTGAGCATCTGCTTGAAGACTGGAATGGAGGCGGCATACAGGGAAATAGTCATGGCAGTCTCGTGGGTAGTGGCAGGGTTGGAAGCAACGGCGATTATAGCCATGCCCGCTGCTTGTCTTTTATTTTTTCAGGATTAGGCTAGTGGCCTTCACTGCATAGGGAAAGCGCGATGACCGCCGAGCACGACACCGAGACCCCTGAGCCGCGCCTGAACAGCACGGAAATCCGCATCCTGGGCTGCCTGATCGAAAAACAGGCGACCAACCCGGAAACCTACCCCCTGACCCTCAATGCCCTGGTGCTGGCCTGCAACCAGAAAACCAGTCGCGAGCCGGTGATGAACTTGAGCCAGGGCCAGGTCGGCCAAAGCCTGCGTGTGCTGGAAGGCCAAGGCTTCACCCGCCTGGTGATGGGCAGCCGCGCCGACCGTTGGGAACATCGCGTGGACAAGGCGCTGGAACTGGTGCCGGCCCAAGTGATCCTGACCGGCCTGCTGTTCTTGCGCGGACCGCAGACGGTCAATGAATTGCTGACCCGCAGCGGGCGCATGCATGACTTTGAAGATGCCGAGCAGGTGGTGCATCAGTTGGAGCGCCTGATTGCACGAGGGCTGGCGCTGTTGGTGCCACGCCAGGCGGGGCAACGGGAAGATCGTTATACCCATGCGCTGGGGGACCCGGCGGAGATCGAGGCGATTATGGCGGCGCGGGGCAGTCCGGTGGAGCGTGGGGCTGGCGGGGTTTCAGTTGAACGCATTGAAGAGCTGGAAGCCCGGATTGCCGCCCTGGAAGAGCGGCTGGCACGCCTGGAATAGAGGCTCTGCAGGAGCGAACCTGTTCGCGTTGGACCTGAGAGTGCCGTGGAGGGGCCAGGTTTAACGGGGTAAGGTTGACGATTTTCGCGAGCAAGCTCGCTCCTATTACAGAAAAGCGCGTTTACGCACGGGCGAAGACCACGGCTTTTTCGAACTGTTCCTGGGTCGGGCGCACGCCGGTATAGAGCACAAATTGCTCCAATGCCTGAATCGCGATGACTTCCAGCCCGGTAATCACCCGCTTGCCTTGTGCCCTTCCCCGCACGATCAGCGGCGTTTCGGCGGGAATCGCCACCACATCGAAGAGAGTCTCCGCTGCGTCCACAGCATCCGCCTCGAACGCCAGGGCATCCGCCTCAGCCCCGCCGGTCATGCCGATGGGCGTCACGTTGATCAGCATCTGCGGGCGCAAGTCAGCCAGGTCCGCCTGCCACTCGTACCCCAGGTTCTGCGCCAGTGCGCGGCCCGCCGCTTCGTTGCGCGCGACGATCACGCCGTTGGCATAACCGCCATCGCGCAACGCACTGGCCACGGCTTTGGCCATGCCGCCGCTGCCACGCAAGGCGAACGTCGATGCCTTGGGCACAGCGTGCCTTTTGAGCAATTGTTCAACAGCGATGTAGTCCGTGTTGTAGGCCTTGAGATGGCCGTCGGTATTGACGATGGTGTTCAGCGAGTCGATGGCTTGAACTGAATCGTCGAGTTCGTCCACTAAGGCAATGGCAGCTTCCTTGAAAGGCATGGAAACCCCGCAACCCCGCACGCCCAGCGCGCGGATACCACCTATCGCACCAGGCAAGTCCTGGCTGCTGAAGGCTTTATAGTAAAAATTCAGCCCTAGTTGTTCGTACAGATGATTATGAAAACGCAGGCCGAAATTTCCGGGGCGCGCCGACAGTGACATGCACAGTTGAGTGTCCTTGTTGGGATGCATCTGCATGGATAACTCCTTTGAGTAAGCAAATCGGTACAGACCTTACACAACCTTTACCTATCGCCCGTGCTGTTTTTCAGAAATACGTTGTCTTAAAAGTATCCCCGCGACATTACTTGAGTCTATTGATTGCAGACCACAAGCGCAGGGGCTAACCGAGGAATGACCATGATTCGTAAAATCCCCAAGATCGCCTTGCTTATCGGTGCACTCGCTATGGCAGGCCAAGCTTCCGCCCACGGTGGTGGCGGATGGGGTGGCCCGGCCGTTCTGGGTGCGTTGGTCGGTGCCGCCGTTGTAGGCTCCGTGGTGGCCAGCCAGCCCCGGGAAGTCTATGTGCAGCAGCCGGTGTATGTGCAGCCGCAGCCAGTCTATGCCGCGCCGCCGCCGGTGTATTACGCCCCACCACCACCGGTGTATGTGCAACAGCAGGTGTATTACCGCCCGGCGCCGGTCTATTACGGCCCACCGCGTGGTTACTACGGCCCTCCCCACGGCTACTACGGTCGTGGCTGGTAACCGGCCATCGTCCTGCATGAAACAGGCCTCGCCTTCGCGCGAGGCCTTTTTTTGCGCGCAAAGTCCGGATTTATCGCGCCAAGGTCGCTATGAGGACAATGCTCCGGGTTCAATCCCACATTATTGACACCAATGTCTACTTGCCTGATCGGGACTCGCGCTGTCATGTTTGCGTCACGACACACGCCCATTCTCGAGCCTGTCCGCCCCAAACAATAAGGACGACTGACCATGCCCACACAAAACCCGCACCGCACCGCTGGACTCTGTACGTCCAGCAAGGTCTACAGTGCCCTCACCGAACTCAAGCACCTGGAAGGCCATCGCAGTGCCAAATTCCTTGCGCTGCTGACGGAAAACCTGGTGCTCAAAGGCCTGCTCAGCGAGCACGAAGTCGTGAACATGCTCGATCATGTGGTGGAATGACGCCTGGCGTCGATGTCGACTATCAAGGCAGGTGATTTTTCCTACGCGCCGGCCCCCCGTAAGGTGACCTCCATCGCAATTGGAGGTCCTTATGCCCACTGTCCAGATCATGTCTGTCATCGGCAGCGCCGTCCCCGCCCCTCTACGGGCGCTGGGGTTGCTCGCCTGCTGGTACCTGGTGAGCGATGGCGAGACCATCAGCGGCCCGCTCACATCCCTTTGCGCCGCCGAAAAACAGCTGCAACACGCCTCGAGGTTCAGGCTCCACGCTTGAAGCTCATGGTAATGGCAGTTTGACCCGCGGCTTGCTTTCGACAAACAGCGCCCAGCTCGAGATGAATAACGCCGCCACCAGCGGCCCGATCACGAACCCATTGAGGCCGAACACCGACAGCCCGCCCAAGGTCGAGATCAGGATCAGGTAGTCCGGCATCTTCGTGTCCTTGCCCACCAGCACCGGGCGCAGCACGTTGTCCACCAGGCCGATCACGAAGACACCGAACAAGGCCAGCACCACGCCCTGCCAGGTTGAACCACTCAACAGGAAATAGGCGGCCACCGGGCCCCAGACAATGCCTGCGCCCACCGCCGGCAGCAGCGACAGAAACGCCATCAGTACCGCCCAGAGCAACGCACTGGGAATGTCCAGGAACCAGAAGATCAAACCGCCCAGCGCGCCCTGGGTCACGGCCACCAGCACGTTGCCCTTGACCGTCGCGCGCACCACCCGATTGAACTTGAGCTGCAACCGGCGCTTCTGCGGCTCGGCCAGCGGCACCGCCGTACGCACCTTGCGCACCAGTTCCGGGCCATCGCGCAACAGGAAGAACAGCAGATACAGCATGATGAAAAAGCTCACCAAAAAATCAAACGTGCCCTGGCCGAAGCTGAACGCCTGCGTGGCAAAGAACTGACTGCCCTGCATGGCGCTCTTGACGATCTTTTCCCGCAGCCCTTCCAGGTTGCCCATGCCGAAGCGGTCCAGCAGGTGCTGGAAGTACGGCGGCAGGAAGTTCTTGAACTGCTCGATATAACCGGCGACGTCAAGCTTGCCGCTTTCGACGTTCTTGTAGAGCGTGGCCCCCTCTTGCACCAGCAAGGCGCTGGTAATGATCACCGGCAGAATCGCGATGACCAGGCACACCATCAAGGTGGTCAGGGAGGTGAGGTTGCGGTTCCAGCCGAATTTCGTCTGCAGGCGGCGTTGCATCGGGGCAAAGATGATGCCGAGGATCACCGCCCAAAACACCGCGCCATAGAACGGCAGCAATATCCAGATAAAGGCGATGGTCACCAGCACCAGCAGTAACAGCAGGGTTTTGAATTGCAGGTTGGTTTGATTCATGTCCGGTCCATGTCAGAAGAGCAAGGTGCATGTGCGCACCCTGGTGCTTAGTCCGCCGCGAACCCTGTGAAGTGCCATCTTTTGTGACAAGGGTAGACCCAGATCAATAAAGCCCGCGTCGACTTGCCCTACGCTGCCGCACTTTTGCCCCAAGTGCCGACCATGCCTCCTATTCTCGCTCCCGAACTGCTCGCCCCCGCCGGCACCCTGAAAAACATGCGCTACGCCTTCGCCTACGGCGCCGATGCGGTCTACGCTGGCCAGCCGCGCTACAGCCTGCGCGTGCGCAACAACGAGTTCGACCACGCCAACCTGGCGCTCGGCATCCAGGAAGCCCACGCCCAGGGCAAGCGCTTCTACGTGGTGGTGAACATTGCCCCGCACAACGCCAAGCTCAAGACCTTCCTCAAGGACCTCGCGCCTGTCATCGCCATGGGCCCGGATGCGCTGATCATGTCCGACCCTGGCCTGATCATGCTGGTGCGCCGGCACTTCCCCTTGATGCCGATCCACCTGTCGGTGCAGGCCAACACGGTGAACTGGGCCAGCGTAGAGTTCTGGCAGCAGCAAGGGATCTGCCGAGTGATTCTGTCGCGGGAATTGTCCCTGGAAGAGATCGGCGAAATCCGCCAGCAAGTACCGGCCATGGAGCTGGAAGTGTTTGTGCACGGCGCCTTGTGCATGGCTTATTCCGGGCGCTGTCTGCTCTCGGGCTACATGAACAAACGCGACGCCAACCAGGGCACCTGCACCAATGCCTGCCGCTGGAAGTACCAGGCCACCCCCGCGGTGGAAAACGCCACCGGCGATATCGTCCAGCAATGCCAGCCGGAGCCGACCCTGGGCATCGGCGCGCCCACCGACCAAGTGTTCCTGCTGCAAGAAGCCAACCGCCCCGACGAACAAATGCCCGCGTTCGAAGACGAGCACGGCACCTACATCATGAATGCCAAGGACCTGCGCGCCGTGCAGCACGTGGAGCGCCTGACCCACATGGGCGTGCATTCGCTGAAGATCGAAGGCCGCACCAAATCCCACTTCTACTGCGCGCGCACCACTCAGGTGTACCGCCAGGCAATCGACGACGCGGTGGCCGGTCGCGAATTTGACCGCAATCTGATGACCGACCTGGAATCCCTGGCCCAGCGTGGCTACACCGAAGGCTTCCTGCGCCGGCATGTGCATGACGAATACCAGAACTACCAGAACGGCAGTTCAGTCTCGGAGCGTCAGCAGTTTGTCGGCGAATTGACCGGTGAGCGTCGCGGCGAGCTCGCCGAGGTCAAGGTGAAGAACCGCTTTGCGGTGGGCAATCACCTGGAATTGATGACCCCCGCCGGCAACTTCCACTTCGACCTGGCCACCCTGCACAACGCCAAGGGTGAAGCCATCGAGGTAGCGCCGGGAGACGGGCACACGGTGTATGTGCCTTTGCCGGCGGAGATGGATCTGCGCTTCGGTCTGTTGATGCGCGATGTCTGAACGGCCTAGATCCTGAACTGACCCACCAGTTGGCCCAGGCGCTGGCCCAGGTCTGCCAGGCTGCGGGACGTCTGGGCGCCCAACTGGGTTTCATCGGCAACGCTGTCCACCGCCACGGCAATCTGATGCACGCTGCGGTTGATCTCTTCGGCCACGGCCGTCTGCTCTTCGGCGGCGCTGGCGATCTGCGCATTCATCGAATTGATGGTGCCGATCAGTTGCGCCATGGTGTCGAGCGAAGCACCGGCTTCGTTGGCCTGGGCCGAGGTGCCGTCGCCGGCATCGCTGGAACGGCGCATGGCCTCCACGGCGGCTACGGTACCTTTTTGCAGGCGGTCGATCATGCCCTGGATTTCCTGGGTGCTGGTCTGGGTGCGGCTGGCCAGGGCGCGCACCTCGTCGGCGACCACCGCAAACCCACGTCCGGCCTCCCCGGCCCGCGCGGCTTCGATCGCGGCGTTGAGCGCCAGCAGGTTGGTCTGTTCGGCGATCGAACGGATCACACCGAGCACGCTGACAATCGACGACACGTCCTGTTGCAGGCTGTCGAGGGACACGCCGCTGCTGCGGATGTCGTTCACCAGCGCATGGATCTGCGCGATGCTGGCGTCCACCACGCGCTTGGCCGCCTGGCCTTCCACATCGGTCTGCTGGGCGGCCACTGAAGCGCCCTGGGCGCTGCGTGCCACTTCCTGGGCAGCGGACGACATCTGGTTGATCGCGGTGGCCACCTGGTCGGTCTCGTGGCGCTGGCGCTCCATGGCGTGTTCCGAACGCTGCGCCTGGTCGGATACCTGGCCAACCAGACCGGTGAGTTGGCCGGTCATTTCGGTGATCTGCCGCACCAGGCCGTGGATCTTGTCGACGAAACGGTTGAACGCGCCCGCCAGGTCGCCCAGCTCGTCCTGGCTGGTGATGGCCAGGCGGCGGGTCAAATCGCCTTCGCCGGCGGCGATATCGTCAAGGTTGGCTTTCATCAGGTGCAACGGACGCAGGAAGGTGTTGGCCAGCAGCATGCCCACGGCGGCAAGCACCAGCACCACCACCACGGCCACGCCGAAAATGCTCAACAGCACGCCTTCCATACGCTTCTCGACCTTGGCCTCGACCACCGCCACCTGGGCTTCGATACCGTCCAGGTTCACGGACGTGCCGATGACCATGTCCCACTTCGGCAGGTATTCGGTGTAGCCCATCTTCGGCACCAGTTCGGTCTGCCCCGGCTGGGTCGAACTGTATTGCAGGTAATGGGTGCCGTCCTTGCCGACCTTGACCAGGTCGCGGTTGACGTAGACCCCGTTGGGGTCACGGTTGTCCTTGAAGCTCTTGCCTACGCCGTCGGGGCTGTTGCCCTTGAACAGCCGGATGGTTTCGGAGTCGTAGCCGAAGAAGTAACCGTCCTTGCCGTAGCCCGTGTTGGACAACAGCTTGACCACCTCGGCCCGCGCGGCGGTATCACCCGGCGCAGCGGCGTCGTAGAGCGGCTTGATGGTGCTCATGGCCACTTCCACATAACTTTGCAGGGTGGCCTTGGCATCGCTGAGCAGGCGCTGGCGGGTTTCATCCACCTCGTTGCGCGCTTGCCCCTGGAGAATCCACACGGTCGTCAGGCTGATCACCAGTGCAAACAGCAACACCGGCACGACCGCGAGGGACAGCACTTTAGCCTTCAGACTCAGACGCATGGCTTTTCTCTCTTATTGATAGCGACTTTAAGAGGTTATCGGCCAATCACATCAAACCTGTAGGCGCGAGCTTGCTCGCGAAAAACCCGAGAGCGCCGCTGGGTATCTGGCGCCCCACGTTATCGTTGACGCGAGTGGAGTCATCAGAGGGTCATAGCAGCCAGCCAGCCGAATGCCAGCAACGGAATGTTGTAGTGCAGGAACGTCGGCACCACCGTGTCCCAGATATGGTGGTGCTGGCCGTCGATGTTCAGGCCGGAGGTCGGGCCCAGGGTGGAATCCGACGCCGGCGACCCCGCATCGCCCAACGCCCCGGCTGTACCGACGATGCACACGATGGCCAGCGGGCTGAACCCCAGTTGCACGCACAATGGCACGAAGATCGCCGCCAGGATCGGCACCGTGGAAAACGACGAGCCGATGCCCATGGTCACCAGCAGCCCCACCAGCAACATCAATAACGCACCCATGCCACGGCTATGGCCGATGAACGCCGCCGAGGCTTGCACCAGCGAACGCACATCGCCGGTGGCCTTGAGCACTTCGGCGAAGCCCGAGGCGGCAATCATGATGAAACCGATCATCGCCATCATCTTCATGCCTTCGGTGAATAGGTCGTCGGTGTCGCGCCAGCGCACGATGCCCGAGACCGAGAAGATCAGGAACCCGGCCAGGGCGCCGATGATCATCGAGTCCAGCCACAGCTGAATGACGAACGCCGCGGCGATCGCCACGCCGGCCACCAACAGCGTCAGCGGGTTGTACTGCACCGCCACTTGCTCGACCCGCTCGATTTTTTCCAGGTCGTACACGCGCTTCTTGCGATAGCTGACAAACACCGCCACCAGCAGGCCGACCACCATGCCCAGCGCGGGCAGGCCCATGGCGTGGGTGACGTTGACCTGGCTGACGTCCACGCCGCTCTTGGCCACGTTCGCCAGCAGGATCTGGTTGAGGAAGATATTGCCGAAGCCCACCGGCAGGAACATATACGGCGTGATCAGGCCGAAGGTCATCACGCAGGCGATCAAGCGGCGGTCCAGTTGCAACTTGGTCAGCACATACAGCAGTGGCGGCACCAGCAACGGGATAAACGCGATGTGGATCGGCAGGATGTTCTGCGAGGCAATCGCCACCGTCCATAACAGGCCGATCAGCAGCCATTTGACGTGGCTGCCACCGCTGGCGTCCTGGCGGTCCACCAGCAGCAGCGCCTTGTCCGCCAGGGCGTGGGCCAGGCCGGATTTGGCGATTGCCACCGCGAACGCGCCGAGCAACGCGTAGGACAACGCCACCGTGGCACCGCCACCCAGGCCACCGTTGAAGGCATTGAGCGTCGCCTCGATGCCCAGGCCACCCGTCAGCCCGCCCACCACGGCGCCGACAATGATGGCGATGACCACATGCACGCGGGACAGGCTGAGCACCAGCATGGTGCCGACCGCGGCGATAACTGCGTTAATCATGGTTACCTCAAGCAGAAACATAAAAAACAGGCATGCCCGCACGTGCAGCCATGGGAAACGGCCGCCAGCGTGCAGGCGTGAAGGAGGTCTTGTTAGAGGGCGCGCACTTTGCAGCAGGCGCGGCCGCCTGTCAAAAAAGCTGTGGTGACCACGCGCGACATGACCGAGCCACTGTCGGAACAGGCTAATGAATCGGCGCGGGTCAGCCGTGGCGTTTGGGCAATTCGACCACGGCTTTCAGCCCGCCCAACGCGCTTTCCTGCAACTGCAGCACCCCGCCCCACACCTCGACGATATCCCGCACAATCCCCAGCCCCAGGCCATGGCCGTCGATCTGCTCATCCAGGCGCGCGCCACGGCTGAACACCTGGTCGCGCTGGGTTTCCGGGATGCCGGGGCCGTCGTCTTCCACAGTCAGCAGATAGCTTTTTTCGGTTTCACTGACCGTCAGGCGCACTTCGGCATCCGCCCATTTGCAGGCGTTGTCCAGCAGGTTGCCGAGCAGCTCCAGCAGGTCTTCGCGATCCCAGGGCAGTTGCAGTCCTGGGGTGACGTGGTCGCTCAGGTCCAGGTGATCGCCGTGAATCATGCTCAAAGTGGCCAGCAGTCCGGGCAGTTCTTTTTCGCAGTCGAACAAGGCACCGGGCAGGGTTTCGCCGGCCAGGCGCGCGCGGTTGAGTTCGCGGTTGAGGCGTTGCTGCACCTGTTCCAACTGGACGCGCAGCAGCTTGCTCAGTTCGGGGTGATCCTTGAGTGCCACGCTGGAGGCCGCACTCAACAGCACTGCCAGCGGCGTCTTCAGGGCGTGGCCAAGGTTGCCCAATGCGTTGCGCGAACGCTTGAGGCTGTCTTCGGTGTGGGCCAGCAGGTGATTGATCTGGGCCACCAGCGGTTCCAGTTCCAGCGGCACCTGGGTGTCGAGTTGCGAGCGCCGCCCCTGTTGCAGTTGGGCGATCTGGTTGCGTGCGGTCTCCAGCGGGCGCAAGGCGCGGCGCACGGTGACCCGTTGCAGGATCAACACCAGCAACAGCGCCGCCAGCCCCAGCACCAGACCGATCTGACGCATCAGGTGAAAGCTGTCCCGCACAGGGGTGTAGTCCTGGGCCACACTGATGGAAATAGACTGGCCGAAGCGCTTGTAGTCGGCGCGCAGTACCAGCAATTGCTGG
Source organism: Pseudomonas sp. MPB23 (assembly GCF_046605395.1). NCBI lineage: Bacteria > Pseudomonadati > Pseudomonadota > Gammaproteobacteria > Pseudomonadales > Pseudomonadaceae > Pseudomonas > Pseudomonas sp. MPB23. Next base: position 5,292,755 of record NZ_CP176771.1, read on the forward strand.
CCTTCTGGGCCCAGTTGCAGGTTGCCCTTGAGCCCGGCTTCGGCCAGCCGGGGCAGTTCCTGGTCCCACAGCGAACGGGAGCGCCAATGGGTGTCGGCGAAATCAATACGGAAATAATGCCCGGAAAACGGTCGCTGGTAGGCCGGCGACAAGCGTTGCTCATCCAACTGCACACCGTTGGGCCCACGCACCAGCGCCACCAGCAGGTTCTCGGCATCGTTGCGCAGACCGGCCTCCAGGTAGCGCTGCAAACCGGCCTCGAACAACCACAGGCTGGTCTGCGCCAGCACCACGCCGACGATCACCATCACACTGATCAGGCCCAGGCTCAGGCGGCGCTGAATCGACTTCATGCAGGGCTGGCGCCAAACCGGTAACCCTGGCCGCGACGGGTCTCGATCACGCTGCGGCCCAATTTGCGGCGCAGGTGGTTGACGTGGACTTCCAGCACGTTGGAATCGCGCTCGGTCTCACCGTCGTACAGGTGCTCGGCCAGATGGCTTTTGGAGAGGATTTGTTCGGGGTTCAGCATGAAATAGCGCAACAGGCGGAATTCGGCAGCGGTCAGTTGGATCTCCTCGCCCTCGCGCAGCACGCACTGGCGACCTTCATCCAGGTGCAGGCCGGCGGCTTGCAGGGTGGGCTGGTTGGCATGCCCATGGGAACGCCGCAACAGCGCCTGGATGCGCAGGTGCAGCTCTTCCGGGTGGAACGGCTTGCTCAGGTAGTCGTCGGCTCCGGCCTTGAGCCCTTCGATGCGCTCGGCCCAGGAATCGCGGGCGGTGAGCACCAGCACCGGGGTGGTCAACGCGGCGGCACGCCATTGCGCCAGCACCTCGAGCCCGGGCAAGCCAGGCAGGCCGAGGTCGAGGATGATCAGGTCATAGGGCTCGCTGCGGCCCTGGTACGCGGCGTCGCGCCCATCGGCCAGCCAATCGATGGCATACCCCTGGCGCTGCAGGCCGGCCAACAGCTCATCGGCCAGGGGTACGTTGTCTTCCACCAGAAGCAGGCGCATCAGTCTTCCTCGTCTTTGATCAGCACACCGGTGCTCGCATCCAGTTTGATCTCGCGCACCACGCCGTCAATGGTCACCAGCTCGACTTCATAGGCATATTGGCCATGTTTTTTCTCAAGCTCGGCTTCCAGCAGGCGGGAACCGGGATGGCGCGCCATGGCTTGTTGCAACAGTTGCTCCAGCGGCAGGATCACGCCCTGCTGGCGCAACGCCAAGGCTTCATCCTGATTGAGATCACGGGCCGCCAGGCTTGAGCTGAACGCCATGAGCAGCAACGCTACCCGAGCGCCGGCGCATAGATTTACCTTCATTACGTATCCTGATGATTCTTGAGAACCTGCCCGGTGAGCGCGTCCAATTCAATCTCCCATTCAATGCCGTCGGCATCTTCCAACTCGACTTCATAGACATATTTGCCGTAAGCCTCGTCCAGGTCGGTATCGAGCAATGTCGAGCCCGGATGCAGGGCCATGGCCGCCGCTTCCAGGCGATCGAAGGCGACAATAGTAACAGTGGCCGGCACGGTCAGTGGCTTATCGGGGCCCACAGCCCGGGCCTGGATCGCGGTGGAGGCGATGATAACGGCGGTAACCAGAGCTGTGAGGCGTTTCATGACAAGTCTCCGTTACACAATGTTTTTCCTACGTCTGGCACGGTAGCGGCGGCAACTTAACTGAAACTGAATTGCCACCCTGACAATGCAAGGCCCGCCCCTTTTCCCACATCGTACGAGATTTTCTATAATGCCCCGCTCGCGCTCACAGAGACCGGTATGACAGCCATCCACATCAAATTCCCCGCCCTGACCCTCAAGGCCGGCAGACGCGCGTTTGCGCGCATTCGTGAGCAGGGCCTTGCGCCTGCGGATGTGGGCATCCTTCCAGGGGCGGCCGGCGGCCCCAAGGCGCTGGGAATCCAGGGCCTGGACCTGGCGCTGTTCGGCGACTGGCTGCCGCGCGCGCCCCGCGAGCGCGCACTGATCGGCGCGTCCATCGGCTCCTGGCGGTTTGCCAGCGCGTGCCTGCCCGACCCGGTGCAAGGCCTGCTGGACCTCGGTCGCCTGTACAACGAACAGCGCTTTGCCAAAGGCGTGACCATGGCCGAGGTCAGCCGCAGTTGCCAGCGCATGCTCGACGACCTGCTGGCCGGCCGCGATGCGCGGGTGCTGGACAACCCCGACTATCGGCTCAACATCATGGTGGTCAAGAGTCACGGCCTGCTCGCCGATGACCATCGCGGGCGCCTGGGGCTGGGCCTGTCGTCGGTGATCGCCGACAACCTGCGTGGCCGCGCTCGACTGGCGCGGCACTTCGAGCGGTTGATCATCCACGACCCGCGCCAGGCGCCACCGGTGCATGCGCTGCGGGACTTTCCGTCGCGCTTCGTCAATCTGGAACTGGACAACCTGCGCCAGGCGCTGCTGGCCTCGGGCTCGATCCCCATGGTGATGCAGGGCGTGCGTGACCTGCCTGGCGCGGGTGCGGGCACCTACCGCGACGGCGGCCTGCTGGACTATCACCTCGACCTGCCCTACCACGGCGACGACATCGTGCTGTACCCGCACTTCACCGACCGGGTCATCCCCGGCTGGTTCGACAAGGGCCTGCCATGGCGGCGCAGCCATCCCCAAGGCTTGCAGGATGTGTTGCTGCTGGCGCCGTCCAGGGACTACCTGGCCCGCCTGCCCCACGGCAAACTGCCGGACCGCAGCGACTTCAAGCGCTTCATGGGCGATGACCCGAGCCGCAACAAGTACTGGCAGACCGCGATGAGCGAAAGCCGGCGATTGGGCGATGAGTTTCTGCAACTGGCCGATAACGGCGGACTGGGCGAACGCCTACAGGCCCTCTAACCCAACGCCGCTTTACTTGTAGGAGCGAACTCGCTCCTGCGAGGGACGGTATGCGCGGCAAAGGATCAAGCTGTTAAACTCGCCGCCTGCCAGATACCTGACCGAGCTGAAAAATACTGTGGAAATCTTCAAAGAGTTTACCTTCGAGTCCGCCCACCGCCTGCCCCACGTACCGGAAGGCCACAAATGCGGGCGCCTGCATGGGCATTCGTTCAAAGTGGCGATCCACTTGAGCGGCGACCTGGACCCCCATACCGGCTGGATTCGCGACTTCTCGGAGATCAAGGCGATTTTCAAGCCGCTCTATGAACGCCTCGACCACAACTACCTCAATGACATCCCAGGCCTGGAAAACCCCACCAGCGAAGTGCTGGCCAAGTGGATCTGGACTGAACTCAAACCCCTGCTGCCGGAACTCAGTGCGATCCGCATCCATGAGACCTGCACCAGCGGTTGCATCTATCGCGGCGAGTAAGCCAGCAATCTGAAAAAACCACCCGCGCGGTGGTTTTTTTGTGGGCGCCATTGCACCCTTCGCTCAGCACACCACTCGCCCATCCAAGAGGTTCCCATGGAAAACACCTGGCTGGCCCAGGCCAAGCGCTTGCAAGCGCTGGCCTCCACGGGGCTGCACTTTTGCACCGATGATTTCGAGCGTGAGCGCCTGGAAGAAATTGCCGAGATTGCCCACAGCATGCTGGCGCAATTGGGCAACGTGCCGCTGGAACGCATCACCGGGCTGGTGTCGGATTTCGCGACGCGCTATTCGACGCCTATGCTCGATGTGCGCGGCGCGGTTATCGAAGGCGAGCGGATTCTGCTGGTGCGCGAAGCCACTGATGGCTGTTGGGCGTTGCCGGGAGGTTATGCCGATATCGGTCTGTCGGCGGCGGAAAACATCGTCAAGGAGATTCGTGAGGAAGCCGGGCTGACCGTGACCGCGCGTGCGCTCTACAGCGTGACCCACAAAGCCAAAGGCTTGTACCGGCCGGATGTGCGGGACTTCTACAAGTTGTATTTCCTCTGTGAGCGAACGGACCACGCGGCGCCCATGGCCGGGTCCGAGACCACCGAGGTCGGTTTTTTCACGCTGAATGACCTGCCGCCATTGTCCCGTGGGCGCACCATCGAAAGTGATCTGGAAGCGGCCTTTGCCTTTCATCGCGGCGAAATCACCCGCACGCTGTTCGACTGATCCAATTTGTATCACCACTGCACCGCTTTCGTGCCCGATTGGGCACCCCGACCACCTGCGCCGGCATTTTCCCCCTGTTTGGCTATAAATACTGTGCACCGTGCACAACGCCGACCGTGCGCACGTCACAGCCGCCGATTTGGCACGCGCGGTGCAATAGGCCTGCGTCACTCATTCAGGGAGCAAGGCACATGACGCAGCAAGATCCGGGCAACGACTACCCCTTAAGCGAAGTCCCCATGCACGCGCGCAAAGGCCTGGCGTCCACCGCCATGGTGCTGCTGGGCTTTACCTTTTTTACCGCCACCATGTTTGCCGGCGGCAAGCTGGGGGTCGCGTTCAGTTTCATCGACATGCTTGGCGTGGTGGCGTTGGGCAACCTGTTGCTGGGTATCTACGCGGCGGGCCTGGGCTACATCGCGTTCAAGAGCGGCTTGAATTCGGTGCTGATGGGGCGCTTCTGTTTTGGCGAAGTGGGCAGCAAGCTCAGTGATTTGATCCTCGGCTTCACCCAGATCGGCTGGTACGCCTGGGGCACCGCCACCGCCGCCGTGGTGCTGGGCAAATATTTCGAGCTGAGCCAGGGCAGCGTGCTGGCGTTGATGGTGCTGTTCGGCCTGTTGTTTTGCGCCACGGCCTACGTGGGTTATCGCGGGCTGGAGATTCTGTCCTACATCGCGGTGCCGGCCATGGGCTTGCTGTTGGTTCTGTCGATGTGGGTGGCCACGGTCAAGATCGGTGGGCTGCAAGGGCTGCTGGCGGTGGTGCCGAGCGGTGCGCTGGACTTGTCCACGGCGATTACCCTGGTGTTCGGCACCTTTGTAAGCGGCGCGACGCAGGCGACCAACTGGACGCGGTTTTCCCGCTCGGCCAAGGTTGCGGTGCTGGCCAGCCTGATCGGCTTCTTTGTCGGCAATGGCCTGATGGTGCTGATCGGGGCCTATGGCGCCATCGTCTATCAGCAGCCCGACGTGGTGGAAGTGTTGCTGCTGCAAGGCTTCGCCATGGCGGCCATGGCCATGTTGCTGCTCAACATCTGGAGCACCCAGGACAACACCATCTACAACTTCGCCGTGGCCGGCTGCAACCTGCTGCGCACCAAACGCCGCAAGACCGTGACCCTGGGCGGCGCGGTGATCGGCACCCTGTTGGCCTTGCTGGGCATGTACGACATGCTGGTGCCGTACCTGATCCTGCTGGGCACGGTGATTCCGCCGATTGGCGGGGTGATCATGGCGGACTTCTTCTACCGCTATCGCGGCCAGTACCCGCGCCTGGCCGATGCGCGCCTGCCGGCGTTCAACTGGCCGGGGCTGGTGGCGTATGGGGTGGGCACCGTGCTGGCGTTCAATTCGCCGTGGGTCGCGCCGTTGGTGGGGATCGCTGCCGCATCGTTGACCTACATCGCGCTGACCGCAGCCCTGCGCATCCGCGCGCCACTGGCTGACGCCCAGGCATGAGCCTGACCCTCGCCGACGTACTGGCCTTGCCGGGCCTCGAATCCATGCGCCTGCGCGCTGGCGCGGCGGGCCTGGATAACCCAGTGCGCTGGCCGTACGTGGCGGAAAACAGCGGCATCGCCGAATGGGTGCTGGGGGGTGAACTGGTGTTCGTCACCGGCATCAACCACCCGCGGGATGAGGCCAACCTCCTGCAACTGCTGGACGAAGCCTGCCAGCGTCAGGTCGCCGGCCTGGTGATTCTGACGGGGCCGGCGTATATCCAGGCGATTCCCCCACGCCTGCTGGATGCCGCCGAAGCCGCCGGCATGCCGCTGATCGAACAGCCCTACTCGCTGAAAATGGTGCTGGTGACCCAGGCGATCGGTTCGGCCTTGATCCAGTCCGAGCAACTGGGACGCTCGCGGCACGATGTGCTGGAGCGGTTGCTCACCGGCGACTACCAGTCCCTGGACGTGCTGCTGCACCGCGCCGCGCAATTGGGCCTGGCGCTGACCGGGCATTGGCAGGTCGCCCAACTGCAATTGGAAGGCAGTGAGTTGCTGTTTGCCCAAGACGACGCGGCGCAGGTGGAAGCCCAGTTGGCCCGACAACACGACAACATCAGTCGGCGCCTGCGCCAGCTGTCGAGTGTGTTGCCGGTGCTCGGGCGGGCTGGGCAATGGACCCTGCTGCTGCCGGCCCCGGATGCCGTCACGGCCCTGGCCAACCGTCAGCAACTGGCCAGTTGGTTGAACCCGCTCAACCTGCGCCTGGCGCCGCTTAAATTGTTTATCGGCTTGAGTGCCGCCGCGCATCCGCCCGGGCGCTTGGCCCAGGCGCAGGATGAGGCCCGCCAGGCGTTGACCGCGGCGCGACGCTTCAGCGAACGCGCCGGGCTGTGCGTGTATGACGAACTGGGCGTGCTCAAGCTGCTCAGCGGCGTACGCGATCGCGCCCTGCTCGACCAGTTTCTCCATGAACGCCTGGGCCCGCTGCTGCGCCACGACCTGCACCATGGCCCAAGCCTGATGCCGACGCTGGAAGCCTGGTTTCACGAGAATGGTAACCTTGTGGCCGCCGCCCAACGCCTGGCCGTACACCGCAATACCCTGACCCACCGCGTCCAGCGCATCGAAGCCCTGTGCGGCCTGACGCTGGATAACGCTTATGACCGCCTGGACATCGGCATCGCCCTGATGATCTGGCGGCTGTCTGCCTGACTGTCTTTAGCCAAGAGGAACTTGCCCATGCACATCATCAACGCCCGCCTGCGCAACCGTGAAGGCCTGCATGATCTGCACCTGGAACACGGCCGGATCGCCAGCATCACGCCCCACGCCGTAACGCCGGTACTGGGGGCCGACGACCTCGACGCCGCCGGCAACCTGGTCATCCCCCCGTTTGTCGAACCGCACATCCACCTCGACGCCACCCTCACCGCCGGCGAGCCGCGCTGGAACATGAGCGGTACGCTGTTCGAAGGCATCGAGTGCTGGGGCGAACGCAAAGCCACCATCACCCAGGAAGACACCAAGACCCGCGCCAAACAGACCATCCAGGCCCTCGCCGCCCACGGCATCCAGCATGTGCGCACCCACGTGGACGTGACCGATCCGGACCTCACCGCGCTCAAGGCCATGCTCGAAGTGCGCGCAGAAAGCACGCACCTGATTGACCTGCAAATCGTCGCGTTTCCCCAGGAAGGCATCGAGTCCTATCGCAATGGCCGCCAGTTGATGGAAGAAGCCATTCGCCTGGGCGCCGATGTGGTCGGCGGCATCCCCCACTTCGAATACACCCGCGACCAGGGCGTGAGTTCGGTGAAATTCCTGATGGACCTGGCCGAGCGCACCGGCTGCCTGGTGGATGTGCATTGCGACGAAACCGACGACCCGCACTCGCGCTTTCTCGAAGTGCTGGCCGAAGAAGCCCGCAGCCGCGACATGGGCGCCCGCGTCACCGCCAGCCACACCACGGCCATGGGGTCCTACGACAACGCCTACTGCGCCAAACTCTTTCGCCTGCTCGGGCACTCCGGGATCAGTTTCGTCTCTTGCCCGACCGAAAGCATTCACCTGCAAGGCCGCTTCGACTCGTTCCCGAAACGCCGTGGCGTCACCCGTGTCAACGAACTGCTGGAAGCCGGCATGAACGTGTGCTTCGGCCAGGACTCCATCGTCGACCCCTGGTATCCCCTGGGCAATGGCAACATCCTGCGGGTACTGGAAGCCGGTCTGCACATCTGCCATATGCTCGGCTACCGCAACCTGCAAAGCGCCCTCGACCTGGTCACCGACAACAGCGCCAAGGCCATGGCCCTGGGCGACCGCTACGGTCTGGAGCCCGGACGGCCGGCGAACCTGTTGATCCTCTCGGCGGACAGCGACTACGAGGTGATTCGCAGCCAGGGCCTGCCGCTGTACTCGATTCGCCACGGCAAGGTGCTGATGAAACGTCAGCCGGCGCGGGTGGAGTTTGTGTGAAACACCCTACGTTTGCCGCCGGGCCGTGCCGAACAGGCTGACACTCAGCAGCGTCTCGGCCTGAACCTGCAAACGTACCGGCGCGGTGCCACCGGGCATCACCACCGCGACATCGCCGCCCTGGACCCAGCCCGCACGCCACGCCGCACAAGCCACGGCGCTGGCGCTGGTGCCAGAGGACGCGGTGGGCCCCTCGCCCCGCTCGAATACCCGTGCGATCACGCGATTGCCAGCCTGCCGCGCCGCCCATTGCAGATTGACCCCGGCCGTGCAGGGGCGACCGTCTCCCGCCGGGGGCGCAAAGGCAATCGCCTTGAGTGCCTCGAACAGCGTCGGCTGCTGCATCGGCAGGTTGTCCGGCAACGCCGACACCTGCTCGACCAGGGTCACACAATGGGGATTGCCTATTCGCACGAACTGACTGCGTGCCCATTGCGGGTCGATCGCCGCCAGTTCGCGCACGTGGCTGAATTCAGTGCCATCCAGCGAAGTTCGACCAACGTCCTGCGCGCCCACCGCCGACGGCCCGAACGCGGGCAGCCCCAGCGCCAGCCAGAATCCCGCGACGTGTTCATGGACGGCAGGCTCGACCCGCGTCGCCACCGGCGACAGCGCATCCGCTTTGTCGTGATGCACCCGCAACTCACAGGCCTCGTGCATCAAGCCCTGGTCGGTGAGCGCCTGGGCAAAAATCGTCAGGCCGTTGCCACTGCGCTCGGCCAGGGAGCCGTCGGTGTTGACGATCAACAGGTCAAACGGTGGTTGTTCAGCCTGGAACGGTCCGACCAGCAGGCCATCGCAGCGGTGAGCCTTGGCCTGCGCCGGGCGCGGTGCCGAGCCCCATTCGCATTCGCTGGCGATGGCCGACGCGGCCCACGCCGTGCGTGCACGCGCCGCGTCGGCAGCACGGTCGGGCACGTCGATGCCGCGCGTGCGTAAAAACGCCGGGCTGACCACCCCGTAGATATTGCCCCGCGCGTCGTAGAACAGGGTCATGCCGCCACCTGCCTGTACATATTCATCGGTTCGTCCGTCTGGTTGCCTGCCTACAAGCTCAGCAATGTATTACAGAACACACCGGCGGTGGGAGGCGGCCTGGAAGGTGGTAATCCACCGCAAGAAGCCTGGGGTTCATCAGTTCCCACAGGGATTACGCACCTTCCAGACCGTCTCCTACGGAAACGATAACCCCTGTGTGGCTGGCAACGTCGCTGGCGTTCCGCGTTTGTAAAAATAAACTTCAGACCCGGCGATCCCCAGGGGAACCCTGCTCGCTCACCCCGGCCTGATGTGCAAGGATGTCGCGCCGGACATCGTTCGTTGAACGCCAGACCAAGGATTTTTCATGACTGCCATCCCCACTTCTGCGCCCGTGGTTCCCGGGCGACTGGAGCAAATGTCGACCCGTGTCGCGTTTTTCATCGCCGGTTTCAGCATTGCCGCGTGGGCGCCTCTGGTGCCCTACGCCAAGGCCCGTGCGCAACTGAGCGAAGGCACCCTGGGACTGCTGCTGTTGTGCTTGGGGGTGGGGTCGATCATTGCCATGCCGGTGGCCGGGGCGTTGGCCTCGCGCTATGGCTGCCGGCGTGTGCTGAGCGTCGGGACGATCCTGATCTGCCTGGCCCTGCCGATGCTGGCCACGGTCAGTTCGGTGCCCTGGCTGATAGCAGGATTGTTCCTCTTCGGGGCCGGCCTGGGCACGGTGGATTCCACGGTCAACTTGCAGGCGGTGATCGTCGAGCGGGCCAGCGGCAAGACCCTGATGTCCGGCTTTCATGGGTTGTTCAGCCTGGGAGGGATCGTCGGCGCGGCGGGCGTTTCCGCGCTGCTGGGGCTGGGCCTGTCGCCGCTGCTGGCGATCCTGGTGGTGATCGCCGTGACCCTGGCGGCGCTGCTCAAGGCTGGCCCCCATCTGCTGCCGTACGGCAGTGAAAGTTCAGGGCCGGCCTTTGCGATCCCCCATGGCGTGGTGCTGTTTATCGGTTGCCTGTGTTTTGTCGTGTTCCTGGCCGAAGGCGCGGTGCTCGACTGGAGCGCGGTGTTCCTCAGCGCCGAACGCGGCCTGAACGAAGCCTATGCCGGCCTCGGCTATGCCGCGTTCGCCCTGACCATGACCGCCGGGCGCCTGACCGGTGATGCCATCGTCCGGCGCCTGGGCGCGACCCGCGTGATTGTGATCGGCGGCGCGCTGGCCACCGCCGGCATGTTGCTGGCGACCCTGCTCCCGGCCTGGGAAACCGCGCTGCTGGGGTATGCGCTGGTGGGCGCCGGTTGTTCGAATATCGTGCCGGTGCTGTATTCCGCCGTCGGCAAGCAACAGGTCATGCCGGAACATATTGCCGTGCCGGCCATCACCACCTTGGGGTACGCCGGCATTCTTGCCGGCCCTGCCGTGATCGGTTTTATCGCCCACGGCAGCAGCCTGAGCACCGCCTTTGTGCTGATCGCGGTATTGCTGGCGGCGGTGGCCGTCAGCGGCAAAGTGCTGAAGGTCTAGGCAAGGCGTTCAGCGCGCCTTGCGTGCCTCGTCCTGTTCCAGCCAGCGGTCGAGGCTTTTGTTGCTGAGCCAGCCTTGCTTGTGGGGTGGACCGAACAGTCGCGTGCCGTTCGCGCGCTCCAATGACGGCAGCAACCCCGGGCGTTCCAGGATGTTCTTCGCCGTATAGACACACAGTTCACTGTATTTGGGCCGGGGCATGCCGGTCGCGGGATCAAGTACGGGGGCGCCCTGGCGATCGACGTCGTACGGGTCCTGCATGACGCTCTTGAGCTTGGCGATCTCCAGATATTGGTGCTGCTCGAAGAGAAACGTCCGATCCTGGGCCTTGTCCCGCAAGTGCTCGAACTGACCTTGCAGCGCCTGAACCACCTGGGCGTTGCCCTGGGCATGGAACGGGTCCTGGCTGAACACGCTCGGCGAGCTGTTGCCCGGCAATGCCGAGGCCGCCGCGTTGAGGCTGTCGCGGGTGATATCGCCATCGCGGCTCAGGATCGCGTCACTCAAGCGCGGGCGCTTGAGCATTTCCCTGACCACCAGGATCGCGCGGTCCAACTCCTCGCTTTGCCCCATGGGCTCTGCGGCCACCCGTTGCAATGACGACCAGGTCAGGCGTCCTTCGTGCAGGAAGGGGTGCAGCAGGCCGAAGGACTTCTCCAGGGCCGTCGCCAGGTGGCTGTCCATCGACGTTGCACCGGGCACGGAAGGGTTCGTGCGCGCGACGTTTGGGTTCTGCAACGTCCGGTGATGCAGCACGGATAATGTTCCGCGCAACAGCAAGGGCCGGCGGGGTGAATCGTCCGGGGGACCCGTGCGCTGCTCATCCCGTAGGTCAGGATGGGCCGCCGGGGATGGCGCCGTTGATCGTTCGGGCGGTCCGTCCAGGACCTGGGGCCGACGGTGAGGTAGTAGACCCTCGATTGTCATGGTTTTTCTCCAAGGCTTTTCAGGTACAAGCCCAGCGAGTCATCGCCGGCACGATGGCCGAACTCATTGAATCGACTTCACTCGGGCAAGCACCCCTATGTGGTTGGATAAAACCGCCAGTTCCGGGTGATCGACGAATACCCATGACAGCATGTAAAAACACCACCACCCACCAGGGTCAACCCCACCCTTTGCGATGCCACCAGGCCATCAGGCTGTCGAGCAGCCCGTTATGTTTCAGCGAATTGCCGCCGTCACCCGGGGCATGCCCGTCGGCGAGCATGCCCCGCGAAAAATCATCCGCGACCGGTGCCTGGAATTGACGCTGATCAGCGAAGGCCTTCATTCGACGAGCTTCGGCCTGGTGCACATCCGACGGGACCAGAGGGGCCTGCAACGCCATGCCGCTCCCGGCTGGCGAGTCGCCCTCATGTACCTTGCGAAAGGCACCGTGACAGGCAGAGTGAGGGGATTGGAAAGAGGTTGAAGTCATTGATAAGCCCTGACTCGGAGTCTGAAAAACGAGCGGTTTGATCAAAGCCGGCGAGGTCGACCTGCGTGACCCGGACGCCGCGAGCCAATCTCGGCGTCCGGGCGGCAGTCAGCGGGAAAGCCAGTACAGCGTATCCCGGCCGATACGGCCGTCGTTGTTTTGGTCCATGCGTTTCAACGCATCACTGCGCTTGAGGACTTCCTGGGCCAACTGGATCAGGTGATCCTTGGGAGAATCACCGGTCAGGGGTTGGCGGGCCAACTTTTTCAGGTCGCTGATGTTCAGCTCTCGCTTCCAGGGCGCGCCCTTCAAGTCATTGAAGTGCTCGTACATCTCCGCGGCCAACTCCTTGTCCGTCTTGTATTTGAAGTAGTTTTCTCCGCTGATGACCAGGTTCACGTTTTGCCGGTCGATCAGGCCGTCCAGTGCGCCGGTGGTGCTGTGCCGATCCAGGGCATTCAGGAGATCAGGACGCCGTAGCAGTTCGTTGGCCAAGCGGATGTTTTCATTCATGGCCGGGTTCCAGGACCAGCTTTTTCCTGCCATGGCATGGATGCTGTCGATGGTCACAGCCCCCGGGTTTCGGGGATCGATGAAGGCGTTGAAATTGTCACGCAACTGCTTGGCCAAATCTTCGTTGTTTTTCAGAGAATACTGCGGATCAGGCCGGCCTGGCGGGCTCGGATACGGTCTGCCAATGGTCGGAAAAGGCCGTGGCGGTGGGTTGCTTACGCCGGGCATCGGCCTTGGCGGTGGGTTGCTGCAGCCTGGACGCAGGCTTGGCCGGTGCCCGCCAAAACAGTGGCCCAGCCACTGTTTGAATTGATCCAGGAAGGCCGGCATCGCAGGCGTGCCGTAGTGATGACCAGAGTGATTGGCGTGACGCTGATGGGCCGGTGCCGGTTGATGATTGCCGAATACCGGCCCACGGTGGTTATCCCGCGCCTGGAAATTCACATGGGTCGCGTTGTGCCCCTTGAACGAAGGTGCGGCAGGCGCCGGCCCCTTGGCTTTGGCTTCAGGCCCGGTGCTGGCCCGCGACAGATTGGGATTCGATGAGGTATTTACAGGTGTATCGAGCGTCGATACCGACATAAGTTTCTCCATTACAGTAGACGCGATGTTCAGCGTGTCGCTCCAACGTAGCGTCGAAGCCCAGCCGCTATCCCCTGTGTGGCGTATTTGTCGGAAGCGGTTCCTGATCCTTCAGCAATCCACGCTACTAAGGTGTAGGAAACAGGCAAAAAAAATCGCAGCCCTGGTAAAGCTGCGATTTTTTCCGAGCGTGTGGGGCTTAAAACCCGACGCTGGCCTGCACGAAGAACGTACGCGGCTCGCCCAGGTACAACCCGGCATTGTTATCGCTGGAGCGGGTGTAGTGCTGCTGGTCGAAGACGTTTTTAACGCCCACCCCCAGCTTCAGGTTCGACAACTGTTCGCCGAAGTCATAGCCGCTGCGCACGTTGACCGAGACATACCCGGGGATATCGCCGAACTGACCGTCCGCCGTGCCTTGGGTGACATAGGTGCTGGTGGTGCCCGGTGCGCGCTGGCCGGACTGGGCGTACACATCCAGGTTGTGGGTCCAGTGGTTGATGGCGTAACGCAGGCCCAGGGTCGCCACTTCACGGGAGTACAGCGGCAGGTCGCGGCCCTTGAAGGGGACGTCACCCTCGGAGGTGGCCTTGGTGTAGGTGAAACCGGCATTGGCGGTCAGGCCATCAAGGCGTGGGTCCAGGTTCGACAGGTCGTAGTGTGCCGAGGCTTCAATACCGGTGTGCCGAGTGGCGCCGAGGTTGGTCCAGCCCACATCGTTACTGACGTATTGCAGTTCATCGGAGAAGTCGATGTAGAAGAACGTTAGCTCGCCACCCCACACGCGGTCGTTGTAGCGGGTACCGATCTCGTAGGTCTTGGCCTTTTCCGGGTTCAGGCCGTTGGCAGTCTGGTCGCCATTGCCGCCCTGGCCCAGTTGGAAATACTGCAGGCTGCCGAACGAGGTCTCGTAGTTGGCGAACAGTTTCCAGGCGTCGGACACGTGGTACATCACGCTCAGGGCCGGCAGCGGTTCGTTGTTGTGGATCTCGCGGCGTTTTTCCTGGGTAAGGGTGCCGTTCAACGCAATCACCGGACGGTCGTGCCATTCGGTGCGGATATCTTCAAAACGGATGCCCGGGGTAACGGTCCACTTACCGATATCGATTTTGTTGTCGATATAGAAGGCATTGGCTTCAGTGCCACCGGTACGATCCTGATAGACATGGCCGTCACTCTGGCCAACCGGTGTCGGTACGTTATTGACCAGGCTCAGGCTGGTGGCTTGCTCATGCATGCCTTCCTTGAGGTAGCGATAACCGACGCTGACCTCCTGGGTGCTGGGGCCCACGTCGAACACATGGGAGACCCGTGGCTCGATGCCGAAGGTGTAGTAGGTGCGCGGATAGGAGCCGAGGGTCTTCAGGTCGCGGTTGGCGATGTTGCTGCCGCGGAAACTGTCGGAATAGTAGGTCAGCACTTCGGCCTGGGTCCGCTCATCAATCTGGCGGATGTACTTGAAGGACACGTCCTTGCGGCGGCCACTGAAGTTGTCCCAATCGCGCACCGACTGGTATGGGTTGGCGTCGAACTGCTTCTGGGTCAGGCCGCCGGGCATGTCGGCGCTGGCATCGTAGTAGTGGATGTTCAACGAGAAGTCGTCCTCGTCGGTCGGCGCCCAGTGGGTCTTGAAGATCACATCGTCTATATCGTTGGAATTGTTGCTGCTGCGATAGCCATTGCCATTGACCCCGGAGTACAGCAAAGCGGCGCCGATGCCGTTGTCGGCGGTGCCGCCGATAAAGGCAGTGTCGATGTGCTTCCAGCCGCCATGGGCAGAGGTTTGCAGGGTGCTGCCGACTTCGCCGGAGAACGTCTCGGGGATTGCACGGGTCACGAAGTTGATTACGCCACCAACGTTCTGCGGCCCATAACGCACGGAACCGGCGCCGCGCACCACGTCGATGCTGTCCAGGTTGCCCGCGGAAATCGGCGCCATCGACAATTGTGGCTGGCCATACGGCGCGAATGCCGCCGGCACGCCGTCGATCAGCACGGTGGAACGTGGCGACAGGCGCGACGTCAGGCCACGCACGCCGACATTAAGGGAAATATCGCTGCCGCCGGTGCCGTTGGCTTCCTGCACCTGCACGCCGGGCACGCGGCGCAGCACGTCCCCCACATTCATCGCGCCCTGCTCCACCATGGCTTCGCGCCGAATCACCGTACGCGCGCCCGGGTGGTTCTGTACCACTTCGGCGTTGGCCTCGCCGAGCCAGTCACCCACCACCTTGATATGGGTGGCGTCCAGTTCCAGCGGCGAGCCGACCTCTGCGCTGCCGTTGTTCAGCGGGCGCAGCGTCACGGAACCGGCATCGAGCTGGTAGTCCAGGCCGCTGCCCTGTAGCAGTTGATGCAGGGCCTGCTCGGGGGAAAGGTTGCCGTCTACCGCCGGTGCCAGCTTGCCCGCGACCATATCGGAGTTGAAGAACACTTGCAGGGACGTCTGCTGGCCCAGTTGGCTCAACGCTGCGCCCAAAGGCTGGGCCTGGATATGAATGCCCTCGGCAGCGTCAGCCAAAGGCAGCGCGGCACTGACGGCGAGCGCCAGGGCCAGCGGCACCCAGCGAGAATTTTTTTTGTTGTTCACGGCGAGTTTTTTCACGTCGAACCTAGTCCTGTCATCGCAAGAGTACGCGGCTGTTAATGCAAACCAGTTGCAGTTGCAGAAGAAGACGAAGAACGCGAAAAAAACCTGAATGTCAGCGCGAAATAATTTCCTGGCTGCCGTCCGGCAAGGTGCGTACGGCGACCGGCAGGATGTGTGGCAGGGCCTTGAGCAAGGCCTCGGTGTCGTTGGATTTGAACACACTGGTCAAGCGCAGATTGCTCACGGCCGCCGCGCTGACCCGCAACGGTTGCTCGCGATAGCGTGAGACTTCCCGCGCTACTTCACCCAGGGTGGCGTTGTTGAACACCAGCTTGCCGGTGCGCCAGGCGGTCAGTTCTTCGGGCTTGACCGCATAGGCGGCCACCACGTGGCCCTGTGTATCAATGTGTGTGCCCAGGCCCGCGGTGAGCGTCACGCTCTTGTCCGGCAAGCGCCCTTGCACCTTGACCGTTCCAGCCTCGACCACCACAAGGGTCTGGTCGTCATCGCGGCGCACGTCAAAACGTGTACCGGTCACCGTCACCTGCCCTGCCCCGGCGGCGACCACAAAGGGCCGGCGGGTGTCATGCTCGACGCTGAACATCGCCTCGCCCTGCTTGAGCTCGACAGCGCGCCGGCCGTTTTCATAATGCACCGCGACGACGCTGCGGCTGTTGAGGTCCATCACCGAACCATCGGGCAACGCGACCTGGCGATGTTCCCCCAGGCGGGTGCTGAACTCGGCGTTGTAGGGCTTGGGATGATCCAGCCCGCTGAAGAGGCCCAACCCCAGGGCAACCGCAACCACACTGGCCGCCACCGCGTAACGCAACACCCCACGCCGCCCGGGCTGCTCGGCGGGCGCCTCACACAATGCCTGCAGCCGGGCCTTGGGCAGCCATTCCGTGGCGCTCCACAGGCCTTGCAGCACGTCGAACTCGTATTGGTGCTCGGGACGTTCAGTACGCCATGCGTCGAAACGCTGACGCTCTTCATGGCTCACGTCAGCCGCTTGCAGGCGTACAAACCATTGCGCGGCTTCGTCGCGAATACGGCTATCCATCATGGAAGGTCCTGTTTCAAAGCGGGCATGGGTCATGGCGCCATTGCGTCCAGGCGGTCACGCAGATGCCGCAGGGTGCGGATCATATACTTTTCCACCATGTTTTTAGACAAGCCCAGGCGCTCGGCGATTTCCTGCTGGGTCAGGCCCTCGATTTTCTGCCAGATGAAAATCCTGCGGCAGTTGAGCGGCAACTCGGCCAAGGCCCGTTCGATGGAATCCGCCAACTGGACCGCGTGCATGAAATGCTCCGGGTCGCCGCTGTGGGGCGAACGCTGATCGAAAGCTTGCAACGCGAGGGCTTCGCGCCGGTAGGCGTCCACCGCAATATTGCGCGCGGTCTGATGCAGATAGGCGCGCGGTTGCGAGACAGCGTCGGCTTTGGACTCAAGCACCCGCACAAAGGTGTCATGGGCCAGGTCTTCGGCCTGCTGACGGTTTCTCAGGCGGCGCGTCCAGGTCCCGATCAACTCTTCGTAGTGCTGGAAAAAGCCTGTTCTGCGGGGCGGCTGAGGGGACATCGCGGGTGCACTGCGCAGACGGGGGGCGTGAATAGTAATGCTTCCTATTAAGCAGAGCAATTGCTACCCGTCGCGCCTGGCCCATGGTTCAAACCCGAGGCTGGCCGGCCACCTGCTTGAGACGACTGAGCTTCTCGCGGCTGCCGCACACGCTCATCTGGCACCATTTGCGCAGTTTGTTCTTGGAGATATCCAGAAACACCCAATCGCAATCGGTGGAACTGCAGCATCGCAAGCCCGAAAGGGCATCGGATACCAACAATTGCGTGGCCTCGATGGCCAGACGCCCCATCAACATGGCGGTCAGTTCCTGCGCACTGGTGCAGGGTTTCCACGCCCAGGTCGGCTTGCCGTCAATCGAACGCAACACCCGCCAGGTAACGCCCTGCTGGAACCTGTGGTTGATCTGCTGCAATGCCTCATCCGGCGCAGCCTGGTGCAATGACAGCGGGTAAAACACCGCGTACAGGCACTCCCTGAACGCAAGAATGGCGTCCAGGTCGGGTCGATAGGAAATAGGCGACTCAAACACCATGGGCTTGTAGGCATCGAACTCTTGGGCCGAGATCAGCGAGGCATGTAACGCCCATTCAAAGAAGAACTGAAAACTGGTGAGCCGTTCTTCTACCGCCTTGAGTGCGGTACCGGGGCGCCGGCCATTGGTGGTATTGATAAAGTCCAATACTGGGGCCCCGCCAATCAGCCGGATCGATTTTGCAGTACCCGTAAAGTGCGTCATGCCTGCTCCTCAGAGAACTCGGTAATGCGACGATGGCGCAGATTACCGCGTTTTCTGAAGGTGCAAACAGGCTCATCCCGGTGCAAAGACCAACGGCTAAGTGTGATCGTCGTGGCGGGTCACCCAATCCAGGATAGCGTCCACGGACTGTTCGACTGTCAACGCCTGAGTATTGACATGCACTTCCGGAAAAACCGGCACGTCATAATTCGAGTCAATCCCGGTGAAGTGCGGGATAAGCCCGGCGCGGGCTTTTTTATACAAGCCTTTGGGATCGCGTTGTTCGGCGGTTTCCAACGGGGCATCCACATGCACTTCGACAAAATACTCGTTGCCGATAATGGAACGCGCACAGTGCCGGCTGGCCGACGAAGGCGAGATCAGCGCCACGATCACAATCAACCCCGCCTCCACCATCAGGCGCGCCACTTCCGCAACCCGCCGGATATTCTCATCGCGGTCGCTGTCGGTAAAACCCAGGTCCCGACACAGCCCGCCACGCACCGAGTCGCCGTCAATGATGCTGGTAAACCGTCCCTGTGCCTGCAGAGCTCTGTCCAGCGCATCGGCGATGGTCGACTTGCCGGCAGCGGAAATGCCCGTCAACCAGATGACCAGGGGCGTTTGCTGCAGGCGCGCGTGACCGCCGCGTAAATGGCTGAACGCAAACGCATGCAGAGGCTGTTCTGGACGGTCTGGAAAATAACTCATGGTCGCTGACCCTCCGTGACCGCCGGTTTACCCAACATGAGCACCATCACGCATTGCGCGAACAGCAACAGCGCGACCACCCAATAAACCGTCGAGAACGACCCGGTCAGGTCCTTGGAAAAGCCGCCCAGGAAGTTGCCGCACACCCCACCCAGGCCGATCAATACATTGGCGATACCAAATGCCTGGGTCAGTCGGCTGACCGGCACGATTTGCCCGATGTAACTGGGGACGAGGCCAAAGATGGGGTAAAACGCCAACGCAAACAAAAACGCCGCCAGGTAGAACAGCGGCACGCTGTTGAAACTGAACACCAACCCGGCGGCCAGCCCGGCACTGAGAAAGCACATCGCCAGCGACGCCCTGACCCCGATCTTGTCGGCGATCCACCCCACCAGGAAGCCCGAGGCCATGCCCACGGCGCCGATCGTGGTCCAGATAAACCCGGTGTCCTGCACCGACACCCCCAACTCATCCCGAAGGAAGGGCGCGAGGTAAGTCTGGAACGGCAGCAACGCCATCCCGTTCAGAAAGGCGATCGCCCAGGTCAGGTACAGCGCACGGCTGCGCCACGGGACGTGGCTGTCGAATGACGTCGAACGTTCGCCGGCAAAACCGGTGTCCCGGCCCGCGTCCAGGTTGCGCAACAAAAACCAGGCCGCCACACACAACACCACGGATATCAGACCGGCAGAAAGCCAGATCGAGCGCCAGCCGCCGTGCAAGGTGAGAAACGAGACCAGCAGGCCGTTGATAAACACGCCATAGCTGGTGCCGCTGGAAATCAGGCCCATGACCCGCGAACGATTGCCGGGGCTGAAGCCTTTGGTGACGATCTCCGCCAATGGGATATACACCGACGCAGAACACCCGCCGAGCAAAATCAGGAGCGCCCCGGACAACCAGATGCTGTCACTGATGCTCAACCCCAACAGCGCCAGGGACGTCATCACGGTGGACACCAGGCTGATTTTCCAGCCCTCGAAAAAGCGACTGATATAGCTGGTCACCGATGAAAACAACAGGAAGCCGATCTGCGCGCCGCCGGTGATCACACCCACCGTGGTGTAGCCAAAACCGATGTCGCGGCGCATGTCCACCACCAGGTTGGCGAACAGGTAAACGCCGAAGCCGTAGGTGCTGGCCACGAAGCCGGTCAACACCACCGCCAGGACCACACTGTCCAACGTGCGGGTATTGCTCTGTACGAGTGTGCTCATCGTCTGCTCCTCACACAGCGCGTGCGGTGTGGATGATGAAATCGCAATTCAGCCTGTCGTAGTCACACTGGAAATCACCATAGCTCTCATGCCGTGAAAACCCGGACGCGAGTATCTCTTCGGTCAATTCTCCAGGCAGTAGCGGGTACACCTTCAACCGGTATTGCTCCGCGTTATCAAAGGAGTAAATGAACTCGCACAGGTCTTCATCGACCTGCCCCAGACTGACGGAGGCGTTCGTCCCGCAATAGTAATAATTGCCGCTGGACTTGAATTTACCGGCGCGAATGGCAAAAAAATTACGTTGATCGACGATCAGCAACCCGCCCGGTTTGAGCAATGCCCTGAACTTGTCCAGCACCGTCAATCGCTCATGGGCTTCGAATACATGGCACAGCGAACTGCCCAGGCACACCACCGCGTCGAATGTTCCGAGCACGGTCGGATCGAGTTCCAGCCAATCCATATAGTGCGACTCGATCTCCAAGCCACGTTGCCGAAAGTTCGCCCGCGCCTTGGTCAGCATCGTGCTGCTGCCGTCCGAGGCGACAACATCGAACCCGGCCTCCTTGAACTGGACCGCATGGAAGCCACTGCCCGTCGACACATCGATGACCGATTGCACGCCATGGGCGCGCAACAGCTGTTCAAAAAAACCACCCTCCCCTTTCTTTCTTTTTTCCCAGTCGATCAACTCGTCCCAACGCTCGACAAAATCGGCCGAGTATTGCGCTGAATAACTGCAGACTTCGTTGTGCTTATGCGCCGACATCAGATTCATCACACACCTACCAGGCTGAATGTTTGAAGGTCCGGTACTTGCTCGCCAACTCATGGGCAAAGTCGGCGGATTGCTCGATGGCCATGGTTTTCTTCGAATACCCCAGCATCGCCTGCATGACGGCCATGCATTGCGGGTTGTAGGTGACCGATCCATCGCAATGGATTTCGTCGATGCCATCCTGGCTCTGGCAAATGCTGTTGATGCGCACCGCTTCGTCCTGCGGGCAATCGGTAGAAAACTGCACGTCGATCCGCCCCTCGCGCAGCGCTACCGGATACCCGCCCGGAAGCCCAAGGGGCCCCGGCGCATGCACCAGCACCGGCGTGGGAGAAAACAGCCCTTCAATGACGGTGACCGCCGAGCATGCCGTAAGAAACTGCCCGTCGATGCCACCCAGGCGCCGGAACTCGGATTTCACCGTGGCGAAAATCGCCTCGGCCGGCAGGCGAGGCACCACCGGCCGGTCCTTCACCTCATACAACAAGCGGTAGCTGGCCCGCGCTGGCAAACCGCCACGCGGAACGTAGTGGCTGAAAAAATGCTGGGCATACAGCCGCACCTGCACGTCGACGGGCGCGCACTCCAGCAGCCGGGCAATGGAACACCGCACGGCGGGAATCAGGTTGGCCACATTGCCCACACCGATGTCCGGCGCCAGGCCGATCCTGGACAGAATCGGGTTGACCGCATCGGGAAAGGCCGCATTCACGGTGATGGCCGCGATTTCCGAGGCTTTCACCGCTTGCATCAAGCTGTGCATCAGCGTCAGGTGCATGGGTAACCAGGGGCCGAACTGCGCCTGATCGAGCTGTTCGAACGACGGCTTGGGCAACTCGGTGATGACCCGCCATGACTGCAACGACGCGCAGTTGACCAGCATGTCCGGCGCCTCTTCACGGAGCACCCGCGTGACCTTGGCGATGTCCGTCAAATCAGCGATCACCGGCTTGATCGCGATGTATTGCCCCAGTTGCGCACATGACAGCGCCACCAGATTGCACAAGCGGATCGTCGCCTCTTCATCGCGGCCCAGCACGACAAATTCGAAGGTATTCTTCGGGCCGAGAATCTTCAGGATCTGCAGGCACAGGTTGCCGGCGCCCACCAATAGCAATTTATGCTTGCGCAGCGGCTCGCTCATCGTGGATAGGCTCCGTTGTCGACCGCAATGACCTTGCCGGTCATGTGGCGAAAGCTTTCGCCGATCAGCAGCACAATCACCTCGGCGACGCCACTGGGCAGGATGGGGTCTTTGAGAATTTCCTGGCGGGCGTACTCGGCACGCCGGTACTCGGGAATGGTGTCGTAGATAGCGGTTTCGTGGATCAGCGCCGGCGACACCGCGTTGACCCGTACAAACGGCGCGAAATTCCAGGCATTGGCTTTGGTCAGACCGATGACCGCCGCCTTGGTGGCGCCGTAGAGGGCATCACAACTGCCCACTTCACCTGCCACCGAAGCGATATTGACGATGCTGCGCGGGGCTTCGTGTTTCATTTCCCGCTCGGCGAAATCCTTGGACAGATAAACCAGGGCCTTGAGGTTCACATTGAGGATTTCGTCGATCTGCTCATCGGTATAGGCGTAGACACTTTTACCGTGATAAATACCGGCATTGTTGACCAGCCCATAAACCGTGGCGTGGCGTTCATACACCTGCGCAATAAAGCCTTTGATAACGGCATTATCCGAGAAGTCGGCAACGTGGGTCTCCAACACAGCCACGCCATAGCGCGCGTTCAGAGCGCGCAAGCCTTCAGCATCTTTGTCGGCGGCAATAACGAAGTAACCCGCTTGAATGGCCTTTTCCACTGTTGCCCGGCCAATTCCATTGGCCGCACCCGTAACGATCAACTTGTTCATCCAATAGTCCTTATTGACAGAATTGGTTCATGCGCGCGTAAAACGTTCGATGGTATTCGTACAAGTGCCGCAACTTTGGATCTTGCTCAAGGACATCCATATCGAAAGGCTGTGGGTCCGGCGAAACAATGCGCTCGCTGTTTTCGGCCGCCACATGCCAACTTCGCCAGGTTTTCCATTGTGGTGGGCACTCGCGCCTCCAACTCATGGCATGGGGCAGGAACTCAATCCCCAAGTAATCGCATAACTTGCCAATCACCCGCTCCGGCTCGCGGGCCAGATCATCCGCGTTAATCACATAGGGCACTTTCCCGGTGAGTTTGGTGACAACACAAAAGATCTCGTACAAGGCTTTATGGCCGATGGCTTGCAACGGCATGTCGGGATGTACCCGGTGATGGGAAATAATGCTGCTGGCCGGTTCGCGAATCAGAAAGATATTGTCCTGCTGCGCCAGAAACTCCAGATCGCCTTTCAAGTCATCCAGGCAGTGGTAACACATGTCTTTATGAAACACATGGGTGCGTTCCTTGGCCGTGAGCAAGTGCTGTTTTATGCCCTGGTAAGTGGTCGGCAAACTGTAATCCCATTCATCCGAAGGAATGGCCGACTCTGCGGAAAACGCCATATGCGCAAAGGGTTCGTGAAAAACCTCAAAATCCCCCCGCTCGATAAACACCCGCTCCAATACCGTGGAGCGCGAACGTGGGTGCGCCCATAACCCGACCATCTTGTTCATGCGACCACCCCGAACTCAGTCGCCAGCAACGCGTTGAGCGCGCGCCTGAAGGGTTTCGCCACCGGGCAGAGGCGCACGCAATAGTCGGCCAGGCGTCGGTGAGCACTATTGGCTTCCTGGCAGGCGTTGAGAAAGGCCTCATGGTTGCCGAAGTCATACGGCTCGATGCTGTCGATAAAGTAGGCTTCGCAGAAGTACGGGATGCGGATCAGTTTGGCGAAGGTCAAGGGCGGCGGCTGTTGCAGTTCTGTCGCCGGCGCGACCGGTTTGCCGTGGCTTTCACGCTCGATCAGAAACTCCACCACATCCGGCGTCAACGTGTAGCAGGTCGCGTTCAGACCCGTCTTTTCCAGGTGCCAGCAATGCTTGTTGCCGCGCTCATCGACGTCGACTTTGATGCTGGAGAGCAGGGTTCTGACCGGCACGTTCGAGGCGCCGACCAGTGCCTGTATCTGCTCGTAAATCAGCAGTTCGGCCCAACGCCGTTCTTCGGGGCTCAGCGTCAGATTGCGCTCCGTCGCCTGCAAGGCCAATTCGGGCTGGCAGGAGAACCGGCCGATCATGAAAGTGATCACGTATTGGCAGCGCCGGGTATCGATACCGTTGCTGCGCGCGCTGGCCATGCCCCGCTCTATGGCCTGGATACCGGCCTGGAATTGCGAGACGTTGAAGCAGAACGTGATATTGACCGAAGCGCCCTGGGCCACCAGGTGTTCGACGGTGGCCAGGCCTTCCAGGCTTCCCGGCACCTTGACCATCACGTTCGGGGCCAGTTGATGCAACTCCAGCCCCCTGGCGCTCATGCGTTCGGTGCACCGCACGTCCACCGGGTCAACCTGGGCGCACATCCACCCTTCGGCCTGGGCCGATCGAACCCAGCGCGACTGCAGCGCCGATGCGCCCTCGATAATCACTTCGTTGTAGAGCTTTTTGTGCAACTCCCCGGGAGACAGGCTCGCCGGGTTGAAGCGCGAGGACCAATACTCGCGCTTTTCGAGGATCGCCGCCGTCACCAGCCGGGGGTTGGTGGTCACGCTGCTGAAGCCGTGGGGTTGAGCGAAATCGTCCGGCATCAACTGTTCTATATGGGCCGCCGCCGCCGGGTACTTATCGAGCAAGTGTTGTTTATAAGGTGCGTACACGACCGGCGATGAGTCCCACCATACTTCGGAACTTTGATCATTACGCTTAAGCCGTTCCAGGTAACCTAATGTGCTCACAACGGTCCCTCCTGAATAAGTTCATTGATCAATAGCGGCTAACAATTCGCGCATATCGGAAAAAGGAATGGCCCCGGCTTCGAGCAACATCACATGTCGAGCGGGCGGACCGAAGCCCATCACTTTAATATTGGCGGCCACCGCCGCATGGATACCGGCGACACTGTCTTCAATTACCAGCGCCTCACCAACATCAACGTTGTATGTTTCACAGGCGGTTAAAAAAATATGCGGATCGGGCTTCCACTTGCCCAGTTCGTAACAACTGAATATGTGCCCTTCGAAATAAGCGTATAACCCCGTAAGGCGCAGACAATGCTCTATTTTTTCACGCGGCGCACTGGACGCCACGCAATAGGGAACCTCCAGGTTCTGCAAGACGTCGACAATGCCATCGGTAGCTTGCAAGTTGAGCGTTAATGCTTCTAACGCATGTTGTCGAAAACGCCGCTCGAACTGATCATCCAGACGAATATTCAATAACTGTTCAGCGTCGCGCAAACAGTCGGCGATCTTGCGCCCACGAAAGTGCTCGATAAACTGCGCCCGGTCCAGGGTCGCACTGCCGTGCACGTGGGTATTAAGCATGGAAATCAACACAGACAAGGTGATCTCTTCACTTTGGACCAGTACGCCGTCGCAATCGAAGATCACCAACTTGGGCACGCCAATAATACCGGCGGCTGTTTTCCCCTGTTCTGGTAGTTCCCCTACACCTGCCGATAGACACATAGGCATTTCTCATAGGTAACCCCGCGATGACTTCCGAACTACCAGCGGAGCGGGTTGAGGTGTGCCTATAAGACACGGGGCTAAAAATCCTGTCAAACGCTTTTGAACGGTTTTTTAGTATCTTATAGTTATATTCATGTTGTTTTTTATTCAACTTTTGCCAATAGCCGGTGACGCGCTTTCGACACGGATGAACTTCCGTTGCGCACCATCAGTCATCTGACTGCGCTCACGAATTCAAGGCTGGGTGGACAGCATCCTGTTCGCCGATGGCGGCATGAGCCTTTATCTGGAGTTTCGTGACAATGGTTGATTTGAAGAACGAGCCACAAAGCGCCATTGATGCACACGGCATCATCGGCGATATGCGCAGTGCCGCATTGGTCAACGACAAAGGCAGTATCGACTTCTTCTGCTGGCCGGAATTCGACAGTCCGTCGATCTTCTGCGCGCTGCTGGATACCCCCGATGCCGGGACTTTCCAACTTACCCCGGACCTGCCCAACGCCCGCCGCGAACAGATCTACCTGCCCGACACCAACGTGCTGCAAACCCGCTGGCTCAGCGATGACGCCGTGGTGGAAATCACCGACCTGCTGAGCGTCAGCGACGAAGTCGACGACCTGCCCCTGCTGATTCGCCGGGTGCGCGTGGTCAGCGGCCAGGCCCGGATTCATCTGCGCTGCGCCGTGCGCCATGACTATGCACGCGCCCCCACCCGTGCAGCCATCGACCAAGGCACGGTGTGCTTCAGTGCCACGGACCAACCGGGTTTACGCCTGTCCAGCAGCCACCCGCTGACGCTCGAAGACAATGCCGCCGTGGCCAGCTTTACCCTGAACCAGGGAGAAGGCGCCGAGTTCGTGCTCGGCGGCCAGGACGATGAGCGTGTGGACAGCGGCTGTACCGACCTGGCGCTGGCCCACACCTTGACGTTCTGGCGCGGATGGATCGCGCAGTCCAACTACCGCGGGCGCTGGCGCGAAATGGTCAACCGTTCGGCCCTGGCCCTCAAGCTGCTGACCTCGCGTAAACACGGCGCGATCATTGCCGCCGCCACCTTCGGCCTACCGGAAACCCCAGGCGGCGAACGCAATTGGGATTACCGCTACACCTGGGTCCGCGACGCCTCGTTCACCGTCTACGCGTTCATGCGCCTGGGGTTCGTCGACGAAGCCAATGCCTATATGCGTTGGCTCAGGGGGCGGGTCAGCGACGGCTGCGGCCAGTCGACCAAGATCAACATCCTGTATGGCGTCGACGGTCGCCAGGAACTGCCCGA
Organism: Pseudomonas sp. MPB23; assembly: GCF_046605395.1. Taxonomy (NCBI): domain Bacteria; kingdom Pseudomonadati; phylum Pseudomonadota; class Gammaproteobacteria; order Pseudomonadales; family Pseudomonadaceae; genus Pseudomonas; species Pseudomonas sp. MPB23. Next base: position 5,319,221 of record NZ_CP176771.1, read on the forward strand.
AACCCACCTGGAGCACCTCCGCGGCCACGGCGGCGCCACGCCGGTGCGCATCGGCAACGGGGCAGTCGAGCAGATCCAGCTGGATATCTATGGCGAGTTGATGGACGCGGTGTATCTGGTCAACAAGTATGGCGAGGCCATCTCCCACGAGGGCTGGAAACATACGGTGGAAGTCGCCGACCAGGTCTGCGAAATCTGGAACCGCAAAGACGTCGGCATCTGGGAAATGCGCGGCGAGCAGCACCACTTCCTGCATTCGCGGCTGATGTGCTGGGTGGCGCTGGACCGCGCTATCCGTCTGGCGTCCAAACGCTCACTGCCGGCGCCGTTCGCACGCTGGGACCAGACCCGCCAAGCGATCTACGCCGACATCTGGAGTCATTTCTGGAATGAGGAACGCGGGCATTTCGTGCAGCACATCGGTAGCACGGCGCTGGACGGCTCGATGCTGTTGATGCCGCTGGTGCGGTTTGTCGCAGCGACCGATCCGCGCTGGCTCTCGACCCTGGAAGCCATCCAGAACAGCCTGGTGCGCGACGGCATGGTCTACCGCTACCGCAACGACGACAACCCGATCGACGGCCTGCAAGGCACCGAAGGCGCGTTCACCGCCTGCTCGTTCTGGTACGTCGAATGCCTGGCCCGCGCCGGGCAAGTGGAGAAGGCGCACCTGGAATTCGAGCAACTGCTGCGCTACGCCAACCCGCTGGGACTGTACGCCGAAGAATTCGACAACCAGGCCCGCCACCTGGGCAACACGCCCCAGGCCTTGAGTCATCTGGCATTGATCAGCGCGGCGTGCTTTCTGGACCGCAAGCTCAGTGGGGAAAAGACCACCTGGCAGCCCTGAGGTCGAGTCGATTGCGCTAGAGTTTCAGCACCTCTGGCCAATCGACAGGTGCCCATCATGACCCCCCCCTTTGCCCTGCTCTACGTGCGCACGTCCATGCTCGATGTGGCGTATGAAGCCCACGGTCCCATTGACGGTGAGCCCGTGATCCTGCTGCATGGTTTTCCCTATGACCCTCGCGGTTATGACGACATCGCACCGGCGTTGGCGGCGCGCGGTTATCGGGTGTTGGTACCTTACTTGCGCGGTTACGGCCCCACGCGTTTTATCAACACGCAGGTCATGCGCTCCGGGCAACAGGCGGCGCTGGCCAAGGATTTGCTGGAGTTCATGGATGGGCTGTCGATCCAACGCGCGACGCTGGCGGGCTATGACTGGGGCGGACGTGCTGCGTGCATCGTTGCCGCGCTGTGGCCTGAGCGAGTGCGCGGCTTGGTGACCGGCGATGGCTATAACATCCAGGATATTGCCCAGTCGATCACGCCCCGAGCGCCTGCGACCGAACATCGGTTGTGGTACCAGTTCTACTTTCACACCCCACGCGGTGTGGACGGATTGACCGCCAACCGTCGCGAGCTCTGTGAGTTGCTGTGGACACTCTGGTCGCCGTCCTGGGCCGAGGGACCGAGCCTGTATGGGCTGACGGCGCCGTCATTCGATAACCCCGATTTTGTCGAGGTGGTGATTCACTCTTATCGCCATCGTTTCATGTATGCACCCGGCGACCCGGCGCTCGAAGACATCGAAGCGGCGCTGGCGCTGCAACCTCCGATCACGGTGCCAAGCATTTCGTTGTGCGGCGCCGATGATGGCGTGGGCCCGCCCTCGCAAGAGGATGACGACACGGAACACTTCAGCGGTTTTTACCGACGCCGGGTGTTGCCAGGCGTGGGTCACAACATCCCGCAGGAAGCGCCACAGGCCACCCTTGAAGCGTTGCTGGAATTGCTGACTCAGGCCACCGGCGAGAAACGCTCGCGGTAGGCCTGGGGGGTCACCGCCAAGGCGCGCATAAAGCTGCGGCGCAACGTTTCTTCGCTACCAAATCCGCATTGCACGGCAATGCGTTTGATCGGCACCGTGCTGTCGGCCAGTTGCCGGCGCGCGGTTTCCACGCGGATCAGTTCGACGGCACGCGCCGGCGTCTGGCCGGTCTCGGCGCGGTAGTGGCGCACGAAACTGCGCTCGCTCATGCCGGCCTGGGCGGCCAGGGTGGAAAGGGTCAGGTCGAGGGTGAGGTGTTCAGCGATCCAGGCGTGCAGCTCGGCAAAACGGCTGCCGCTCTCTTGCAGGGCCAGGGTCGCACTGAATTGCGACTGGCCGCCGGGGCGTTTGAGGAAGACCACCAAGTGCCGCGCCACTTCCAGGGCCACAGCGCGGCCCAAGTCTTCTTCGACCAGGGCCAGGCACAGGTCGATGCCCGCGGTCACCCCGGCGGAGGTCCACACCGCGCCTTGCTGGATAAAGATCGGGTTGGATTCCACGGTCAGCGCGGGAAACTTGCGCGCCAGTTCTTCGCAACGCGTCCAATGGGTGGCGACCCTACAACCATCGAGCAGGCCGCTGGCAGCCAGCAGGAACGCGCCGGTGCACACCGACGTCATGCGCCGGGTATGCCGGGCTTTCTCGCGCACCCAGTCCACCAGCGCCGGGTCTTCGGCGGCGCCGTACACACCCCAGCCGCCGGCGATCACCAGGGTGTCACAGGGCGCGTCGACAGCGGGCAGCGGTTCAGCCATCAACGCCAGGCCGGCAGAGGTCATCACCGGTTCCGTCTGGGCGGCGATCACACAGACGGCGTAAGGCAACGGCAAGCCGCGTTGGCGGGCCAGGTCGTTGGTGGAGGCGAATACCTGCAATGGCCCGGTCACATCGAGCACCTGAGCGTTGTTGAAGGCGAGAACATAGACGGTTCGGGTCATGATTGGCGTGATTTGTGGGCTCAATGGCGTATTCGCCAAAGCCTAGGCCTCTACAGTGAAGCCGTCTACCCCTTTACCGGAGCGCTATCCATGACCTTGCAGATCGGCTTTGTGTTGTTTCCCGGCATCCAGCAACTGGACCTGACCGGCCCCTATGACGTGCTGGGCTCGCTGCCGGACGTGAAGTTGCACCTGGTGTGGAAGGACCTGGCGCCCGTCACGTCCAGCACCGGGTTGGTGTTCACCCCGACCATGACCTACGCCGACTGCCCGAAGCTGGATGTGATCTGCGTGCCTGGGGGGGGCGGTGTCGGCGCGCTGATGGAAGACCCAGAGACCCTGGACTTCCTCAAGGCCCAGGCACAGACCGCGCGCTACGTGACGTCGGTGTGCACCGGCTCGCTGGTGCTCGGCGCGGCGGGCCTGCTGCGCGGGCGCAAGGCCACCACCCATTGGGCCTACCACGACATGCTCGCGCCGCTCGGCGCCATCCCGGTACAGGCGCGCGTAGTGCGTGACGGCAACCTGTTGACTGGCGGCGGCATCACCGCCGGCATCGACTTCGCCTTGACCCTGGCGGCCGAGTTGTACAGCGAGGCGACGGCACAGCTAGTGCAATTGCAGATCGAATATGCACCGGCGCCGCCGTTCGATTCGGGCAGCCCGGACACCGCGCCCCTGGCAGTGCTGAAGGAGGCCAACCAGCGCACCGTCGAGTCGCGCCGGGTACGCGGAGAAATCGTCGCGCGGGCAGCGGCGCGGCTGGGCTGAACGCGAGGCGAGCAAGCTCGCTTGCGCTGGAGTGCGAAGCGCTCCCCAAAAATCCGACGACGACTGCCCAGGGTCAGTCATCTAATGGCTGAGGCGCTGCATGTTTGGTGGGCTTGCCGGCCTTGGCCGCTGGTTTCGCTGCCGGTGCGGCAGCAGGTTCAGGCTCGGCCGGTGCGGCGGTTTCTTTTTCGGCCATGGGCATCTGGTCGATCGCGCTGAAAAACGCGTTGAGGTCGAGGGGGTCGGGTGGCACGGTCTTCTCGACTTTTTTCTCGCCGTCCTTGCCCACCAGGATCACTTTGGTACCGCTGCCGGCGCCCAGCTTGAGGGCACGGATCAACGCGTTGGTTTCAGGCGGGGTGAGCTTCTTGTTGTCCTTGGGGTCCTTGGCGAACTTCTCCCCTTCGGCCCCGATGCTGCCGAACTTCACGGTATAGAGCACCATGCTGCGCTCTTCAAAGGACTGCTTGGTGGCTGGCTCATCGAGTTTTTTCTTCAGATCCGCCAAGGTGGTGTTTCCAGAATCAAGCTCCACCACCACCAGCGGTCGGGCCTTGCCCAAGTCCTGCTTGAGCGGGTTGATATCAGCAGCAGCCAACAGCGGCCCCGTAAAAGCCATCAAGGTAGCCAGGGTCAGCGACCGGATGAGCATGCGCACCTCCTTTGAATTCCGTGCAGGGTTCTTGAGTTTCATGTCTGCGACAGTCAAATTCAAGGATGATTCCTACACCACGTCCAGAAAGCGTAGGTCAGGGCGCCCGCTACGCAAGGGTTTGGATCCGTGCAGTGGTCATTGTTTCCTCTGATTACGGAAACATTATGAGACCTTCCAATCCGGCCAATGCCGAGCAAACACGGGGGCCACAATGGGGTCGGCATCCACTTGCGCCAGGCTCCGGGCAAACCCTGGCGCCAGGGCGCTCAACGCCTCTCGCGCCGCCTCCCAGCGCGACACTGCCGCTGCCATCAGGCCCAATGCATTCGGCGCGCCGCTGGGTGCGAACAACTGGTCGGCAAACTGATCGGCACACACCACCCAGGCCTGATGCAGATAGCGGCGGGCGCCCGTGACCAATCGCGTCCGCGCCTTTTCATCGACATCGCCCAACCAGCGTTGCGGGTAGTCGATGATGCCGATAGCCGAGTAGCAGTTGGCCGCGATGTACACCAAGCCGCGCAGGATCTGCGCGCGGTTGCCAGCCAGCAGAGCGGACGCGGGAAATTCCAGGCCCAGGTGGATCAGGATCGCCGCACTTTCCGTCAGCACCTGGCCATCGGGGGTGACCAGGGTGGGGATTTGTTTGAGTGGGTTGATGCGCGCCAGGGCTTCGCTGCCCTCGCCGTCCTGCCAGGAACTGGCGTCCACCCGATGCCACGGCACCGCGCAACGTTGCAGGGCGATTTCGATCATGCAGGAGCCTGAGTCGTCGGTGCCGTAGAGCGTATACATGGGTATGTCCTCCTATCGCGGCAGTTGTGCCTGCCGACCGCAGTCAAGCCTGCCGTCCTGCGCCCCGGCGAGGCAAGCGTTTTAAAACAGACCCATTTGCCCGCCGACCAAGGTGCTGAAATCATCATTCACAAACGGCAGAATCGCATCGGCCACCGGCTGCAATTGCCGAGTGACGTAGTGATCGTAGTCGATGGGGGCCTGGCGCACTTCCAATGGTTCGGGGCCGTTGACGCTGATCACATAGCTGATCCAGCCACCGCGCTGGTACTGACGCGGACGCCCGAGGCGGTCGTTGTATTCGTCGGCCAGGCGCGCGGCGCGTACATGGGGCGGCACGTTGCGCTCATAGTCGTCCAACGGGCGGCGCAGGCGCTTGCGGTAGATCAGCAGCTCATCCCATTCACCGCTCAGGGTTCGTCGCACGTAGTCGCGGATGTAGTCCTGATGGGGCTGGCGATGGAAGATGCGCTGGTACAGTTCCTGCTGGAATTGGCGGGCCAGGGGCGACCAGTCGCTGCGCACGGTTTCCAGGCCTTTGTAGACCATCTGCTCGCTGCCGTCGCCCTTCACCACCAGGCCCGCGTAGCGTTTCTTGCTGCCCTCCTCCGCGCCACGAATGGTCGGCATCAGGAAGCGCGTGAAGTGGGTTTCGTATTGCAGCTCCAACGCGCTTTGCAGGCCGTACGCCGTATGCAGGTGCTCACGCCACCAGTCGTTGACGTGCTGTACCAGTGCCTGACCGATGCGGCTGGCGTCCGCCTGGGAATGGGCACTGCCGAGCCAGACGAACGTGGAGTCGGTGTCGCCGTAGATCACTTCATAGCCCTGGGCTTCGACCAACTGGCGGGTCTGGCGCATGATTTGGTGGCCGCGCAGGGTGATCGACGACGCCAGCCGCGTGTCGAAGAATCGGCAACCGCTGGAGCCGAGCACGCCGTAAAACGCGTTCATGATGATCTTCAGCGCCTGGGACAGCGGTGCGTTGTGCTCACGCTTGGCCTCTTCGCGGCCTTCGGAAACCCGCGCGACGATGGACGGCAGGCAGTGCCGGGTGCGGGAGAAACGCGCGCCGCGAAAACCTTCCACGGACTCGCTGTCGTCGGGGTGCTTGAGGCCTTCGATCAGGCCCACCGGGTCGATCAGGAAACTGCGGATGATCGACGGGTAGAGACTTTTGTAATCGAGCACCAATACCGATTCGTAAAGACCGGGGCGTGAATCCATGACAAAGCCGCCAGGGCTGGCCTGGGGCGGTTTGTCCCCCAGGTTCGGCGCGACAAAGCCCTGGCGGTGCATCAGGGGCATGTACAGGTGGGTGAATGCGGCGACGGAGCCACCGCTGCGGTCGGCCGGCAGCCCGGTGACGCTGGCGCGTTCGAGCAGAAATTTGAGCAGCTCGGTTTTCTCGAAAATTCGCGTGACCAGCTCGCAATCCTTGAGGTTGTAACGCGCCAGGGCGGGCTTGTCCTCGGCGAACATGCGGTTGATTTCATCCATGCGCTGATACGGCGTGGAGATGTCCTTGCCTTCGCCGAGCAGGGTTTGCGCAACGTTTTCCAGACTGAAGGATTCGAAGCTCCACGTGGCCGAGCGCAGCGCTTCGATCCCGTCGATGATCAGCCGCCCTGCCGCCGCGGCGAAGTAATGGTTGCGGATGCCGTGTTCGCGCCAGGCCATCGGTTCATCGCCCCGCCCAAGCATGAGCGGCACGTTGAGGCGCTGGGCGTGTTCGTGGAGCACACGCAGGTCGAACTGCACCACATTCCAACCGATGATTGCATCGGGATCGTGGGTGGCGAGCCATTGGTTGAGGCGTTCGAGCAGTTGGGCGCGGGTGTCACAGTAGTCGAGTTTGAAGTCCACTGCGCTGCTGTTGTTCGGCGGACCGAGCATGTACACCTGGCGCTCACCGCAACCTTCAAGGGCGATGGAATACAGATCGCCCTGGGCGGTGGTCTCAATGTCCAGGGACACCAGCTTCAGCGGTGGGCGGTAGTCGGGAGCGGGTTTCATCTGCGCATCGCACAGCACGCCAGTTGCGTCGGGGGTACCGCCGAACCAGACCGGCGCGGTGATGAAGCGCTCCATCATGTATCGCTCGGGCGGGCGTACATCGCCCTCGTAGACGTCGACGCCCGCGGCGCGCAGACGTTTTTCCAAGTCCATCGCCTGGCGGTGCTGGCGCGTGTAGAGGCCCAAAACCTGTCGGTGATGGAAATCGCACAGTTGCAGCGGGCGCAATTCGACATCGCGCTCGCCCTTGAGCAGCCAGTCCAACGGCTTGCGATGGGCCTCGGGAATGAACATCACCGAGGTCTGTGCAGGTAGGCGGATGAACCGCGGGCCCTGATCCGTGGCCAGCCAGAAACTGACCTCCGTGCCCGCCGGGGTATCGCGCCAATGCCGGGTCAGGACAAACCCCTGCTGTAAATCCACCGTACCGCACCTCAGGAATCGCTTTCAGAGCGCGATTCTACTCGGCATATACCTAAACCCTGCACGTTTACGCACGCGCAGAGTGCAATCACACAAAATGGCGCAACGCCGGGTGTCTACCGAATCGAGCAGGCGGCCTGGAACCGCTTTGATATAGGGGCATGAGTCAGGTGATCCGCGTGCGGCCGAATTGTCGGCGACCATCGACTTCTAACCTGAGCGCTCAGCGCGGATATCTGCACTGATACTCGTTGGGGTCAGGCCTGTAGGGGGCGGCTCACATAGTTTTCGATATTACCCATCTGCTCATCCCATCCGCGGGAGTTCATCTTGAAGGCTTTCTGGCGCCGCCCCTCGGGTATGGTGTTGAAGCCGGACTCAACGACCCGCAACAGAATGCCTGGCGCGCGGTCTTCAATCGTGAACTCCACCAGAGTGGGTGTTTCCTGGTCGTAATCAACGTCCTTATCTACCGCATAGGGATGCCACCAAAAAGAGAACAGCGTTTGCGGCAAGATACGTTCTATCCTGGCTTTCCAGATCACATGTTCGTAGCCTGGATAAGTAATGGGCGCCTCGATGGTTTCCCCGGCGACAAAGATTTTGCCCTTGAGGGCGATCCCGAACCAAACACCGAATTGCTCGGCATCGACCAGGGCTTCCCACACCTGTTTACGCGAAACGGCCAGCAGGATTTTCCGTTCTATGCGATCTAATACGTGCATATGTCACCTCCTCCATTGACAGTAGGCGACATCAAACAATGCGCAACCTGGGGTTGTAAGCAATGATGATGCCCCGTCCCTTAGCCGGTCCTCTGTTATGACTGACCCATTGAATGGAAGTTGCTTCTGTAAAGGCGTGCGCTACCAGGTAGACCGCCTGGACATGCCCATCAGCCACTGCCACTGCGCCAGTTGCCGCAAGGTGCACGCGGCCGCATTCGTTGCAACGGCCGGGGTGTTGCGCGAGCATTTTCGCTGGACGCAAGGTGAGGAGCTGTTGTCATCCTTCGAATCGTCGCCGGGCAAGCTCAGACATTTCTGCGCACGCTGCGGCTCACATCTAATGGCAGAACGTGGGCATCAACCCCATGTGATTGTGCGGGTGGCGACGCTGGATGATGATCCTGGCATCAGGCCCACCTCACACATTTGGACGGCCCACGATGTGCCCTGGCTTGCTTATGAAGGCGTCGAGCAGTGGGACGAATGGACAGCATGACCTAGACGTGCGGGTCACCCGGTGCCTTGGTTGGCGTTGCATATTGCGGCTTCAGGTGGCCTTCTTGGTCAAGTAGCCAAGCGTCCATGATCTGCCGTACCACCGGCCCCGCGACCCTACCGCCGGCCTCGCCGTTTTCAATCATCACCGAGATCACGATTTTCGGATGCTCGGCCGGCGCAAAGCCAACAAACAGGGCATTGTCTCGGTGGCGCTCCAGGGTCTTGTCACGGTTGTAGCGCTCGCCTTGCTTGATTGCGACCACTTGTGCCGTACCGCTCTTGCCGGCAATACGGTATTGCGCACCTTGCGCTGCGGCCCGGGCGATGCCGCGCGGGTCATGCATCACCAGTTGCATACCGTGATTCACCTGTTCCCAGTCACGCGGATCCTTGAGAACCACGTTAGGCATCGGATTCTCATCCACTGGCGGCACGCCATTGATGGTCTTGGCCAAGTGCGGTCGGTTCCATACACCTTTATTGGCTATCAATGCAGTTGCCTGGGCCAATTGCAGCGGTGTGACCTGCATGTAGCCTTGGCCAATGCCGAGGATCACGGTTTCACCCGGGAACCAGGGCTGGCGTCGGGTGGCGCGTTTCCAGGCTTGAGACGGCATCAAACCCGCCGATTCTTCGAACATATCCAGAGAGACTTTCTGTCCAAGGCCGAATTCAGCCAGGTAGTCGTGCAAGCGGTCGATGCCAAGCTTATGCGCCAAGTCGTAAAAATAAGTGTCGTTGGAGCGCATGATGGCGGCGTCCATATCGACCCAACCGTCGCCACTGTGATTCCAATTGCGGTATTTGTGGTCGAAGTCGGGTAACTGATAGTAACCGGGGTCGAACACGCGGGTTTGGGCAGTGACTACACCACTATCGAGGCCGGCGATGGCGACTTCCGGCTTGATGGTGGAGCCCGGCGCGTAGAGGCCTCTCAACACGCGGTTGAACAGCGGTCGATCAATAGAGTCATGCAGTGCGGCATATTCCTTGAAGCTGATCCCGGTGACGAACAGGTTAGGATCGAAACTTGGCTTGCTGACCATGGCCAACACTTCGCCGGTTTGCGGGTCAAGTGCAACCACCGAACCACGCCGATCACCCAGGGCTTCTTCCGCCGCCTCCTGGAGCTTGACGTCGAGGCTCAGAACGATGTTTTTGCCGGGGATCGGATCGGTATGCTTGAGCACGCGCAGCACGCGGCCCTGGGCATTGGTTTCGACCTCTTCATAACCGACGTGGCCATGCAACTCGGACTCGTAGAAGCGTTCGATACCCGTTTTGCCGATGGATTGCGTGCCGCGGTACTCAACCGAGTCGAGGGCCTTGGATTCCTTCTCGTTGATCCGTCCCACATAGCCAATGGAATGCGCAAAGTGGACGCCCAACGGGTAATGACGGACGAATTGAGGCTCAACATCTACCCCCGGCAGACGAAACTCATTCACGGCCAATACGGCAATCTGCTCTTCGGTCAGTTCGTAAAACAGCGTGACCGGGACAAAGGGATGTCGCGCCTGCTTTAACGCCTTGTCGAATACCGCACGATCTTCAGCAGGCAGGTGCAATAGATTGACGATGGCATCCAACTCTTCCTTGAGGTCGGTAGTACGCTCGCGAGTAATGGTCAGGTTGTAACTGGGACGGTTGTCGGCCAACACCACGCCGTTACGGTCGTAGATCAACCCGCGAGTCGGTGTGATGGGCAGTACGTGGACCCGATTATTTTCAGAAATAGTGGAGTGGTAGTCGTACTGCACCACCTGCAGGAAATACATGCGCCCAACCAAGGCACAGGTAATGCCAATCACCAGCAGCGCGCAGGCGAGCAGGCGCTTGTTGACCAGGCGGTTTTCTTTTTCGTGGTCCTTGATCGGTATCGGTTCGGGCATTTCTACAGCATCTCGTTGAAAAAAGTCGACGCCGCATCCTGCGAATAAAAGATCCGTCCCTGTGAAAATGTGCTGCACCATACCAAAAATGCAGAAACACTTTGCATCGATTTCCCGAACGGCATGCTGGCAAGCGATCGTGTCGTTGGAGAATCGACGCCGCCGCTTCATCCATTGCGCCTCTATTAGCCAGAAAGGCGACATGTTCAGGCGGGGTGAGAGGTCTGATCCAGCTTGTTCAGCAGAGAAGGCTTTAAGGAAGTCGGCCAGTCATCGTGAGGCTACTTTCCGAACGCGCAAAACAAAACCCCTGTCTGCGTAAGCAAACAGGGGTTTCGGAATTTAATCTTGACGATGACCTACTCTCACATGGGGAAACCCCACACTACCATCGGCGATGCATCGTTTCACTACTGAGTTCGGGATGGGATCAGGTGGTTCCAATGCTCTATGGTCGTCAAGAAATTCGGGTACTGACTCGTGACCTGATGGCCTCGCTTCAGCAAATTGGGTACGTGATAGCGATCGGTGTTTTGTGAGATTCGAACTTTCGGTTCATTTCGTCTTCACACACCGCAATCTGGCCTTTCGACGCAAATTGCTTGGGTGTTATATGGTCAAGCCTCACGGGCAATTAGTATTGGTTAGCTCAACGCCTCACAGCGCTTACACACCCAACCTATCAACGTCGTAGTCTTCGACGGCCCTTCAGGGGACTCAAGGTCCCAGTGAGATCTCATCTTGAGGCTAGTTTCCCGCTTAGATGCTTTCAGCGGTTATCTATTCCGAACATAGCTACCCGGCAATGCCACTGGCGTGACAACCGGAACACCAGAGGTTCGTCCACTCCGGTCCTCTCGTACTAGGAGCAGCCCCTCTCAAATCTCAAACGTCCACGGCAGATAGGGACCGAACTGTCTCACGACGTTCTAAACCCAGCTCGCGTACCACTTTAAATGGCGAACAGCCATACCCTTGGGACCGGCTTCAGCCCCAGGATGTGATGAGCCGACATCGAGGTGCCAAACACCGCCGTCGATATGAACTCTTGGGCGGTATCAGCCTGTTATCCCCGGAGTACCTTTTATCCGTTGAGCGATGGCCCTTCCATACAGAACCACCGGATCACTAAGACCTACTTTCGTACCTGCTCGACGTGTCTGTCTCGCAGTCAAGCGCGCTTTTGCCTTTATACTCTACGACCGATTTCCGACCGGTCTGAGCGCACCTTCGTACTCCTCCGTTACTCTTTAGGAGGAGACCGCCCCAGTCAAACTACCCACCATACACTGTCCTCGATCCGGATAACGGACCTGAGTTAGAACCTCAAAGTTGCCAGGGTGGTATTTCAAGGTTGGCTCCACGCGAACTGGCGTCCACGCTTCAAAGCCTCCCACCTATCCTACACAAGCAAATTCAAAGTCCAGTGCAAAGCTATAGTAAAGGTTCACGGGGTCTTTCCGTCTAGCCGCGGATACACTGCATCTTCACAGCGATTTCAATTTCACTGAGTCTCGGGTGGAGACAGCGCCGCCATCGTTACGCCATTCGTGCAGGTCGGAACTTACCCGACAAGGAATTTCGCTACCTTAGGACCGTTATAGTTACGGCCGCCGTTTACCGGGGCTTCGATCAAGAGCTTCGCGTTAGCTAACCCCATCAATTAACCTTCCGGCACCGGGCAGGCGTCACACCCTATACGTCCACTTTCGTGTTTGCAGAGTGCTGTGTTTTTAATAAACAGTCGCAGCGGCCTGGTATCTTCGACCGGCATGGGCTTACGGAGCAAGTCCTTCACCCTCACCGGCGCACCTTCTCCCGAAGTTACGGTGCCATTTTGCCTAGTTCCTTCACCCGAGTTCTCTCAAGCGCCTTGGTATTCTCTACCCAACCACCTGTGTCGGTTTGGGGTACGGTTCCTGGTTACCTGAAGCTTAGAAGCTTTTCTTGGAAGCATGGCATCAACCACTTCGTCATCTAAAAGATAACTCGTCATCAGCTCTCGGCCTTAAGATCCCGGATTTACCTAAGATCTCAGCCTACCACCTTAAACTTGGACAACCAACGCCAAGCTGGCCTAGCCTTCTCCGTCCCTCCATCGCAATAACCAGAAGTACAGGAATATTAACCTGTTTTCCATCGACTACGCTTTTCAGCCTCGCCTTAGGGACCGACTAACCCTGCGTCGATTAACGTTGCGCAGGAAACCTTGGTCTTTCGGCGTGGGTGTTTTTCACACCCATTATCGTTACTCATGTCAGCATTCGCACTTCTGATACCTCCAGCAAGCTTCTCAACTCACCTTCACAGGCTTACAGAACGCTCCTCTACCGCATCACCTAAGTGATACCCGTAGCTTCGGTGTATGGTTTGAGCCCCGTTACATCTTCCGCGCAGGCCGACTCGACTAGTGAGCTATTACGCTTTCTTTAAAGGGTGGCTGCTTCTAAGCCAACCTCCTAGCTGTCTAAGCCTTCCCACATCGTTTCCCACTTAACCATAACTTTGGGACCTTAGCTGACGGTCTGGGTTGTTTCCCTTTTCACGACGGACGTTAGCACCCGCCGTGTGTCTCCCATGCTCGGCACTTGTAGGTATTCGGAGTTTGCATCGGTTTGGTAAGTCGGGATGACCCCCTAGCCGAAACAGTGCTCTACCCCCTACAGTGATACATGAGGCGCTACCTAAATAGCTTTCGAGGAGAACCAGCTATCTCCGAGCTTGATTAGC
>NZ_CP176771.1:5337500-6839629 GCF_046605395.1 Pseudomonas sp. MPB23
CAACCACTCAAGCCCCGCGCCATTGAGCAAAGGGCTCAAACGCTCACGCACCTCGGCGTGGTAGTCGTTGAACCACTCGCGCTCATCTGCCGTCAGCAGGGACGGCTCCAGGCAACGGGTGTCAATCGGGCACAAGGTCAGGGTTTCAAACTTGAGGAACTCACCAAACTCGGTCTTGCCCGCTTCACGGTTCAATACCAGGTTCTCGATTCGCACCCCCCAACGCCCCGGACGGTAAGTGCCCGGCTCAATGGACGTGATCATGCCCGGCTGCATCGCCGTTTGCGGTGCCGCAGCAGCCTGGTAGGCGATGACTTGCGGACCTTCGTGCACATTGAGGAAATACCCTACGCCGTGCCCGGTACCGTGGCCGTAGTCCACACCCGCAGCCCAGATCGGCGCGCGCGCAATCGAATCCAGCAGTGGCGACAGAATGCCCTTGGGGAACTGTGCACGGGACAAGGCAATCACGCCCTTCAGCACCCGGGTGCAATCACGTTTCTGTTCTTCGCTTGGCGTACCGATAGGCACCATGCGCGTGATATCCGTGGTGCCGCCCAGATACTGGCCTCCCGAATCGATCAACAGCAAGCCATCACCTTCGATCAAGGCGTGCTCTTCTTCGGTCGCATGGTAATGCGGCATCGCACCATTGGCGTTAAACGCGGCGATGGTGTTGAAACTCAGCGACACATACCCCGGGCGCCGGGTACGCGCAGCAGTCAGGTGTTCGTCGATGGTCAGTTCGGTGATACGTTCGCGCCCCAGCGCGCGGTCAAGCCAGGCGAAGAATTCGCACAACGCCGCGCCGTCCTGTTCCATGGCTTGGCGGATGTGTTCCGCGTCGGCCAGGCTCTTGCGGGACTTGGCCAGCGTGGTCGGGTTCAACCCTTCGATCAGCTTGACGCCGGCATCGAGGTTTTCCAGCAACCCCGCAGTCACGCGCGCCGGGTCGACCTGCAAGCTGGCGCCTGCCGGCACGGCACGTAGCGCGTCCGCCACTTCACGGTAATCGCGCAGTGTCACGCCATCCTGCTCCAGCACAGCCCGCAGCTCGGCATCGACCTTACTCAGAGCCACAAACAAGGTGGCCTGTTGTTGATTGATCAATGTAAAAGACACAAACACCGGGTTGAACGAAACGTCACCGCCGCGCAGGTTGAACAGCCAGGCGATGTCATCCAGGGTGGCGATGAAGTGCCAATCGGCGCCCTTCTCTTTCAAACTGGCACGCAGGGCCGCAAGTTTCTCGCCACGGCTGACCGTGGCCTGCGGCGGAAGGTGTTGATAGATAGGCTGGTTCGGCAATGCAGGGCGGTCTTGCCAGACTTCGCTCAGCAAGTCGATATCGGTGCGCAGCCGCGCACCGCGCTCGGCCAGTTTGCCGCCCAAGGTCCGCGCCGAGGCGACCGCCATGACCGCGCCGTCCACCGCCACCACAGCGCCTTCGGGTGTTTGCTCGGCCAGCCACTCCAGGGGGCCTGGTTGGCCTGGCTGCAGTTTCACCAGCTCGATGCCGCTGCCTTTGAGTTCCTTGGTCGCCTGTTCCCAGTAACGACTATCCGCCCACACACCGGCGAAATCGCCAGTGACAATCAGCGTCCCCACCGAACCATGAAACCCCGACAGCCATTGGCGGCCCTGCCAGTAACCTGGCAAGTACTCGGACAAATGCGGGTCGGCCGAAGGCACCAACAGAGCATGGATACCCTCGCGGCTCATCAATTCACGGGTATGCGCCAAGCGCTGGGGTACCGTTCCATGGGTCAAAGGCTGCGTACTCATTGTGTCTCCTGCTAACCACGAATAATTGTTATGTAAATCAGACGGCCCAAAACGCCGGCGCACTGGCGAGCATGGCTTTGATCAGTTGCACCGCCTGATCGATATCCTGCTCGGAGGTAAAACGGCCCAGGCTCAAGCGAATGGTTCGGCTGGCGCTGTGTGCGTCATGCCCCAGCGCCAGAAGCACATGGGACGGCGCATTACTGGCCGAGTTGCACGCCGATGTCGCGGAAAACGCGATGCCCGCACTCAGGGCGGCGGAATTGAATTCGCCCTCGCCAAACGTAAGGCTGAGGGTATGGGGAATACGTTGGGTCGGGCTGCCATTGAGGCGCACGCCAGCAACTGCTTCCAATTGATCGAGCAAGCGCTGACGCAAGGCCACGATCGTGGCCGTCTCTTCGGCGAAGGACTCGCCGGCCAGGGCAAACGCCGCGCCCATGCCAGCGATCTGGTGGGTGGCCAGGGTGCCGGAGCGCAAGCCACCTTCGTGGCCGCCGCCGTGAATCTGCGCCAGCACCTTCTGCTGCGCCCGAGGCCCCACATATAACGCGCCGATGCCTTTGGGTCCGTACAGCTTATGGGCGGAAAACGACATCAAATCCACCGGCCATTGCGCCAGGTCGATTGCCACCTTGCCCGCCCCTTGCGCCGCGTCCACATGCAATAAGGCACCGTGTTCACGTACGCGTGCGCCGATGGCCGGGATGTCGTTCAGCGTGCCCAACTCGTTATTCACCAGCATCAGCGAAATCAGG
Source organism: Pseudomonas sp. MPB23 (assembly GCF_046605395.1). Taxonomy (NCBI): domain Bacteria; kingdom Pseudomonadati; phylum Pseudomonadota; class Gammaproteobacteria; order Pseudomonadales; family Pseudomonadaceae; genus Pseudomonas; species Pseudomonas sp. MPB23. The sequence goes on from NZ_CP176771.1 coordinate 5,340,044, forward strand.
AACGTGTCCTCACGCAATGCTTCACTTACGGCGTCGGCAGTGATCAAGCCGTCTGCGTCCGGCACCAGGAAGGTCACCGCTATGCCGGCTTCCTGCAACTGCCGTGCGGTGTCCAGCGTGGCCTTGTGTTCGATCTGGCTGGTAATGATGTGCCCACCCGCCACGCCCCGCGCCTGGGTCACGCCCTTGATGGCGAGGTTGTTGGACTCGGTGGCGCCGGAGGTCCAGACGATCTGCTCAGGCTGGGCACCGACCAGTTCGGCCACCTGCCGACGCGCCTGTTCGACCGTTTGCCGGGCCGCTTGGCCGAATGCGTGGGAGCTGGATGCGGGGTTACCGAAATTGGCATTGAAGCCCAGGCACTCGACCATTACCTGAATGACTCGCTCATCCACCGGGGTGGTGGCGGCGTAGTCGAAATACAGCGGACGTTTATTCATGACAATTAAGACTCGCAGAGCAGGTTCCCGAGAGCAGCGTCTCAGGGGCATCAACCGGAACAGAGGTCGTCAGGTTTACCGGATCGAGTGCCATTAAAGAAGGACCACTTTATGCAAATGTGCGTAGGAACGCTCCTGAAATTCAGCTTAACAGGCTGAAGTCGCACCATGGAAAACAAAAAGCCCGAGGTTCCTTGGGGGAATCCTCGGGCGTTTGGCTGCGGGAAGCGGATTCAACTGGGACGATCTTTCAGTGCCACGCTGTGCTCGGCATTCATTTCACCCTGGTGATCAAAACCAAACTGTTTCTGTGGCTGGCCGGTCAGTGCCGCACGTTGCTGTTGATATTCATCAAACGACAGTCCGCGACGGCTCAGCGCCTCCAAGGCCAACTCTTTGGTTTCTTCCGCTGTGTACGGGCGCAATTCGGGCGAAGGACTGGTCGCACAACCAGCAAGGACTGCGGTGACAAACAGAAGGGACACAGCGAGAAATCGGTTCATGGCGCAGGCTCTGGAAAGTAGGTTTCAAATCAATGGACACAGGCTACTCCCGCCCTAACGCAGTTAAAAATCATCGTCCGTGATAGTTGCTATCACCTGACGCAGCACGTGCGATGGCGATCCTTCATATTCTTTTAAGATCTATAAATATGGAAATACGTTCATTTACGGAATAAATGTAACCCTCTATAAATGACTCCTCATCTGACCGGTACTGTTCGCCACGCAACTGTTGTCCTGGCAACAGCCATTCAACAAATCACCAGTCAGACAACAGCAGCATTCTTCAGCAGAGAACCCGCAGACCACGCCGTTCAAGGCCTGCAGCCGTTGGTACAGCTCTTGCTCAACCCGCTGCACCACACCTGCTATGAACCACTGTTGAAAAAGGAACTGTTCATGACCCGTCCCCTGAATGTCGTAGCCCTCTCCGGCGGTACCTGGCGCCCGTCCCGCACCCTCGTGCTCACACAGGCCGTGCTGGCTGAGCTGGCCACTTTGCTGCCGATCCAGGCCACCCTGATCGAACTGGGCGACATTGCCCGGCCTTTGGGCGGTGCGTTGTCCCGCGATGAACTGCCGGCCGAAGTCGAAAACCAACTGTTGGCCATCGAACAGGCCGACCTGCTGATCGTCGCCGCGCCGGTCTATCGAGGTTCCTATCCGGGTCTGCTCAAGCACCTGTTCGACCTGGTCGACCTCAACGCCTTGATCAACACCCCGGTCTTGCTCGCGGCCACTGGCGGCAGCGAACGCCACGCGCTCGTCCTGGATCATCAATTACGCCCTCTGTTCAGTTTCTTCCAGGCCCTGACGCTACCAATCGGTGTGTACGCCACCGAGGCCGACTTCACCGACTATCAAATCACCAGTGAATTGCTAAAAGCCCGTATTCAACTGGCGGCAGAACGCGCCGCGCCGTTGTTCGCGGCGCACTCCCCTTCTCTGCTGAAAATCGCTTAAGGATTTGTCATGGATGTTTTCTGGTTTCTGCCGACTCACGGCGACGGTCATTATCTGGGCACCACTCAAGGTGCTCGGCCGGTCACCCTCAATTACCTGAAGCAAGTCGCCCAAGCGGCTGACAGCCTGGGTTACTACGGCGTGCTGATTCCAACCGGACGCTCGTGCGAAGACTCCTGGGTCATCGCCTCGGCACTGGTACCACTGACCGAGCGCCTGCGCTATCTGGTGGCAATTCGCCCAGGCATCATTTCGCCCACCGTGTCCGCACGCATGGCTGCCACCCTGGACCGCCTGTCCAACGGCCGCTTGCTGATCAACGTGGTCACCGGCGGCGACCCCGACGAAAACCGTGGCGACGGCAGCTTCCTCGACCACAGCGAACGCTACGAAGTCTCCGACGAGTTCCTGCGCATCTGGCGCCGCGTGTTGCAGGGTGAATCGGTGGACTTTGAAGGCAAACACCTGCGCGTACAGAACGCCAAGGCGCTGTACCCACCGGTGCAAAAACCTTACCCGCCGCTGTACTTCGGTGGTTCCTCCAACGCCGCCCACGACCTTGCCGCCGAACAGGTGGACGTGTACCTGACCTGGGGCGAGCCGCCCGCCGCCGTCGCGGAAAAACTCGCGGATGTCCGCGAACGCGCAGCGCGTCACGGGCGCACCGTGAAGTTCGGTATTCGCCTGCATGTGATCGTGCGCGAAACCGAAGAAGACGCCTGGAAAGCCGCCGACAAACTGATCGAGCACATCAGCGACGAAACCATCGCAGCCGCGCAAAAATCCTTCTCGCGCTTTGACTCCGAAGGCCAGCGCCGCATGGCCGCCCTGCACGACGGGCGCCGTGACAACCTGGAAATCGCCCCCAACCTGTGGGCCGGCGTCGGCCTGGTGCGCGGCGGTGCCGGCACGGCGCTGGTGGGCAACCCGCAGCAAGTCGCCGAGCGCATCAAGGAATATGCGGACCTGGGCATCGAGAGCTTCATCTTCTCCGGCTACCCGCACCTGGAAGAAGCGTATCGCTTTGCCGAACTGGTGTTCCCACTGCTGCCGGAACCCTACGCCAGCCTGGCCGGACGCGGCGTCACCAACCTCACCGGCCCGTTCGGCGAAATGATTGCCAACGATGTACTGCCCGCCAAGTCCTGATCGGCGCAGCGGCGGGAATGGCCCTGGCCGTTCCTGCCTATAAAGAGGAAACCCCGTGACAGCCAAACCCCACAGTGTCCTACCGTCGCCTTTGCAGACCGCCAGACTGCTGGCCGCCGAATTTGCCCTCACCGCCGTCGAACGTGACGAGCGCGGCGGTACCCCCAAGACCGAACGTGACGCCCTGCGCCAGAGCGGCCTGCTGGCCCTGAGCATTCCCACCCAGTACGGCGGCCTCGGCGCGCGCTGGAGCGAGACCCTGGGTATCGTGCGCGAATTCGCCAAGGTCGACAGTTCCATCGCCCACGTCTTCGGCTTCCACCACCTGATGCTCGCCACGGTGCGGCTGTTTTCGCGGCCGGACCAATGGCAACCCTGGTTCGAGCAGACCGCGCGCAAAAACTGGTTCTGGGGCAACGCCCTCAACCCGCTGGACACACGCACCGTGGTCAAGGACTTCAGCGGCTGGCGCGAATTCTCCGGCAAGAAGAGCTTCTGCTCCGGCGCCAGCGACTCGGAAATGCTGATCGCATCGGCCGTGGATGAAAGCGCCGGCGGCAAGCTGCTGATCGCGGCGATTCCCAGCGGCCGCAGCGGCATCACCTTGCACAACGACTGGAACAACATCGGCCAACGCCAGACCGACAGCGGCAGCGCGAGCTTCGAGCGGGTGCGCGTCGAGGAATCGGAATTGCTACTCGACCCGGGCCCGCTGAGCACGCCTTTCGCCTGCCTGCGCCCGTTGATCGCCCAGTTGACGTTCACCCATATGTTCCTCGGCATTGCCGAAGGCGCCTTCGACGAAGCGCGCAACTACACCCTGACCGAGACCCGTTCATGGCACAAATCCTCGGCTGAAGACGTGCGCCAGGACCCTTACGTGCTGCATCACTACGGCGAGTTCTGGGTGGCCCTGGAAGGCGTACGCCTGCTGGTGGAACGTGCCTCAGAGTTGCTCGACCAGGCGTGGGCCAAAGGCCCCAGCCTCAGCGAGAACGAACGCGGCCAATTGGCTATCGCGATCGCCACCGCCAAAGTCGCCTCCACCCGCCAGGGCCTGGAACTGTGCAGCCGCTTGTTTGAAGTCACCGGTGCGCGCTCCACCCACGCGTCGCTGCGCCTGGACCGCCATTGGCGCAACCTGCGCACACAAAGCCTGCACGACCCGGTGGACTACAAACTCCACGAACTGGGGGATTGGGCGTTGAACCAATCCCTGCCGATTCCCACGTTCTATTCCTAAGAGAGGTGCCTATGCAGCTTTTAACCTTACCGCCCTCGCCCGCCCTCGCGACCTCGATCCGCGCCACGGCCCAGGTCTTCGAAGACCCGAAATCCCAGGCGCTGCTCGACCACATCCAGCAAGTGGCGCCCAGCGAAGCCAGCGTGCTGATCATCGGCGAGACCGGTACCGGTAAAGAGCTGGTGGCGCGGCATATCCACAACCTCAGCGCGCGGCGCAACCGGCCCTTCGTGGCGGTGAACTGCGGGGCGTTCTCCGAATCCCTGGTGGAAGCCGAGCTGTTCGGTCACGAAAAAGGCGCGTTCACCGGCGCCCTCAGCGCCAAGGCCGGCTGGTTCGAGGAGGCTGACGGCGGCACGCTGTTCCTGGATGAAATCGGTGATTTACCGATGGCGATCCAGGTCAAGTTGCTGCGGGTATTGCAGGAGCGCGAAGTGGTGCGCCTGGGTTCGCGCAAGAGCATTCCAATTGATGTGCGCGTACTGGCCGCGACCAACGTGCAACTGGAAAAAGCCATCAACGCCGGGCATTTTCGCGAAGACCTCTACTACCGTCTCGACGTGGTGAGCCTGGAGCTCAGCCCACTGCGCGAGCGTCCCGGCGATATCCTGCCGCTGACCCGGCACTTTATCGAAGCCTACAGCCAGCGCCTGGGCTACGGCCAGATCACCATCAGCCGCGAAGCCGAACACAAGCTCAAGAGCTACAGTTGGCCGGGCAATATCCGCGAACTGGAAAACGTGATTCACCACACCCTGCTGATCTGCCGTCACGGCGTGATCGAGCGCGACGACCTGCGCCTGTCGAACATGCGCATCGAGCGTCAGGACGACAGCCCGCACGGCACCGACAACAGCGCCGAAGCCCTGCTGGAGCGGGCCTTTCAGAAACTGTTCGAAGAACAGGCCGGCGCACTGCATGAAAAAGTCGAAGATGCGTTATTACGCGCCGCTTACCGCTTCAGTCATTACAACCAGGTGCACACCGCCAACCTGCTGGGCCTGAGCCGCAACGTCACGCGTACGCGCCTGATCAAGATCGGCGAACTGGCGGTGAACAAGCGCCGCCCCGGAGAGAACCTGCAGGGCGAGCGCATGCTGCACTTATCCATTTAGGCGGCAATGCAACGCGTTGTCATGGCTGCGCTCGAAGCTGCGCAGCACCTGGAACGAACCAAAGGTCACCGCCGTGGCCTGATGGGCGCGGATCAGCGTCCAGAAATCCTCCTCGCCGTGCTCAAAGCATTTGAACGCCGCCTCACCGTCCTCGCGGGAGTGCCATTGCAGGTAATTGAGCACCCGCCGCCCATCTTCGCTGACCTGCACACTCGCATTGATAAAGCCTGCGTGGCGTTGGGCCAGGCGTTCGCTTTGGGTGGACAGGGCCGCCACCAGAGCAACTTGCTGCTGCGGCTCGATCTGAAATTCGATCAATTGAGTGAAGCTGCGATTCTTCTCTGATACCTGCATGAATACTCCCCTTTCTATGTAGGCAGAATCTTGCGATTCGATACCACGCAGGGTAAAACCTCTAGTTAAGTCAAGGTCAAGCACCTCACTGGAGTTTTTCATGGTGACCAAGGAACTCACCGTCGGCCAACTCGCTGCCCGCAGCGGTGTGGCGGTTACGGCCCTGCACTTCTACGAGTCCAAGGGGCTGATCAAAAGCAATCGCAATGCCGGAAACCAGCGACGTTATCCGCGGGACGTGTTGCGGCGCGTGGTGGTGATCAAGATCGCCCAGCGCCTGGGGATTGCGCTGGCGACAATTGGCGAGGCGTTGCAGACGTTGCCGGAGGGGCGCACGCCCAACGCTCAGGATTGGGAGCGTTTGTCGGCGCTGTGGCGGGAAGACCTGGATGAGCGCATCAACAAGCTGATCATGCTGCGCGACAAGCTCAATGGCTGTATTGGCTGCGGGTGTTTGTCGCTGGACGCCTGCCCGCTGCGTAATCAGGATGATCAGCTCGGTGAGCAAGGGCCGGGGGCGCAGTTGCTGGAGCCCACCCCCTGATTTTTACCGCACACCGTCGCCAGGCAAATACCTCGTCGACTGGTCGCAAGCCTCTGCGGACGTGACCTATAGTGAAAACGCCGTCCCTCCATAACCACAACCAAGGAGAACGATATGAGCGTTAAACCTATTCCCGAGGGTTATCACAGCGTCACGCCTTATCTGGGGATCAACGAAGCGGCTGAAGCCATCGATTTCTACAAGAAAGCCTTTGGCGCTACCCAAGCCATGCGCCTGGACATGCCCGATGGCAGGGTCGGTCATGCCGAGCTGCGCATTGGTGACTCAATGATCATGCTGGGCACGCCTTGCGATGAAATGTCCCTGAGTAGTCCGGCTGAACGCACCAGCGTCGCTTTGCAACTGTATGTGAGCGACGTTGACGCGCAGTTCAAACAAGCGGTTGCCGCGGGCGCCAGCGTGGTGTCCGAACCGGAGGACCGCTTCTATGGCGACCGTTCGGGAAGCGTGAAGGATCCATTCGGTCACCTCTGGTACCTCGCCACGCGCATGGAAGACCTGACCGAAGAACAGATCCGTCAACGCGCCATGGCGATGTTCAAGCAAGGCTAAGCGGACATACCCCCCTGCTCGAGACGGGAAATGTGTGGGAGGGGGCTTGCTCCTGATGGCGGTGGATCAGTCAACGCTAAGGCGACTGTCACACTGCAATCGGGAGCAAGCCCCCTCCCACCATTTGAACGACGTTGTATCAGAGCCTCTGAAAGCACCACGAATGCGAACCTGAAACATTTTCTTTCATTTGCGGCTTAGGGATTTCTCATTCTCATCCGTCTTAACTTAGATACAGCCTGTCGCGTCAGCAGAAGCTACGACCGGCCTTTTCCGGGCATCCCATTGCCCCTCTCCGATCAAGACCCCTCATTCACATGTCGAAGAAGTCACGCTCCAAACTCTGGTTTCTCGTCCATAGCTGGCTGGCGCTGCCCATTTGGTTCTTTGTACTGATCGTCTGCGTCACCGGCACCCTGGCGGTGGTCAGCCAGGAAATCGTATGGCTGGCCAACCCGGATATCCGCGCGAGCAAGCCGTCGGACGATGCCCAACCGCTGAGCTTCGATCAGGTCATCAGCGCCATCAAGCGCGCAGAACCGCAGGTAATCGTGAAGTCCATCATTCGTCCGGACGAATCGCACTTCGCGCTGAGTGTCGGCCTGAGCTACCCCGACGGCCGCTCGGTGGAGGTCTACGTGAACCCTTACACCGGAGCGATCCAGGGCATCAGCCCCTCGTTCGACTTCAAGCAATTTACCCGCGCCCTGCACGGCTGGTGGCTGGTGCCATTCACCAACGGCTTCAGTTGGGGCTGGTACCTGGTATCGGCACTCGGCTTGCCGCTACTGGCCTCCTTGATCACCGGGCTGGTGGTCTACAAGCGCTTCTGGAAAGGTTTCCTGCGGCCGACCCTGCGTATTCGCCACGGGGCACGGATCTTTTGGGGTGACTTCCACCGCCTGAGCGGGATCTGGTCGATCTGGTTCATCGCGGTGATCTCCATCACCGGGACCTGGTTCCTGATCCAGGCGATCCTCGGCGATAACCAGATTTCGATCTCCAGCGAGCCGATCGTCCCGGTCATCGCCCGCGAGAAGGTACCCATGTCCGCGCCCGGCGTGCCGGCCCCCACGATCCCTCTCGACGAGGCGATCAGGATTGCCGGCGAGCGCATACCGGGGTTGGAAGCCACGTTCGTATTCCTGCCGCTCAACGCCTACAGCCACCTGCAGATCGGCGGCCGGGGCTGGTACCCATTGATGTTCCAGACTGCGCAACTGAACCCCTATGACGGTGAAATCGCCGTCTCGCACCAACTGTCCGATCGTACCGCCCTGGAGTTCGTCACCGAATCCATGCGCCCGCTGCACACCGGCGACTTCGGCGGCATCTGGATCAAGCTGATCTGGGCGTTCTTCGGCCTGGTGCTGAGCATGATGGTGTTGAGCGGCCTGCTGATCTGGACCAAACGCACGGCCCTGGCCACCCTCAACGCCCTCAAGCGCGAAGCCAAGACGCAACGGCAGCCCGTGTCCATCCCGGCCATGCAGGCTGAAACCTCGGAGGCCAATCGATGAGCAAGGTCGCTAGCGCAACACCGCCTTCGCCCCTGCGGACCTTGTGGCTGAAATGGCGATTCCATATCAATGTGCTGCTGTTGCTGATCCCACTGGGGTTCATGCCCAAATACTTCGCCGACGCCGCGCTGTTTCGCGGAGACACCGGCATCGGCGAGCGGGTGGTGGGCGATGTGCAGGTCGGGCCCTGGCGCCTGAAGCTTGCCGAGTTCCGCAACGAAGGCCCGCGCCCGGACGCGGCCGGCCCGATGAAGTTCTTCAACGCCGCCCTGTGCGACACCTGCGCCGACCAGGTCAAGGCCACCTACCTGCGTATCGGCAAACCACGCAGCCTGCGCGCCGCCGGGGTGATCTTCTTTGGCACGCCCTACCGCATGGGCGCCACCCTGCCCGTGCCGGAACGCACACCTGTCGACGCCGAACTGTGGATCACCATGGAAGGCTGGGACGGCACGATGCACCAGGGCTCCATCCCGCTGAGTCAGGCTTCGCCTGCCACCATTGCCTGGCTGAACAAGCAAGGAGTTAAACCATGACGTTGATGCGCCTGTCCCGAACCTGTGTCGCACTGTTGCTGAGCGCCGGTTTCAGTAGCGTTGCCCTGGCCCACAACCCGATGTGCGAGTGCCAGGAAATCCCCGGCGACCAGATCCAGTGCAAAGGCGGCTTCTCCGACGGCAGCGGTGCGCCCGGCGTGACCCTGGATGTGATCGGCTACGACGAAACCATCCTGGTGCCCGGCAAGCTCGGCCAGGATTCGACCGTGACCTTCAAGAAGCCCTCGGCCGAGTTCTATGTACTGTTCGATGCGGGCCCCGGTCACGTGGTGGAAATCGACCAAGCGGATATCCAGCCTCAATGACCACGACACAGGTTGTACGCCCCGCCGGTGCCGGGCACGAAACCCTCTACGTCCTGCTTCTGTGCCTGATCATCCTCGCAGTGGCCGGCACAGTCGTGACGCTGCGCGGCGAGTCGCAGACCGTTGCCGCCGTGCCCAGCCACCAATTGGACGCCCGCCGCGACCTCAGCGCCGCCGAACAAGGCATCTATGCCGATCTGCGCGTGACCCTGGATGAAATCCACGTGCTGCAGCAGGAGCAAAACGCCCTGCCGACGCCTGAGCAACTGGCCGAAGAAGGCTTTGCGCCCTTTGCCCAGGACGCCAGCTCGGTCAGCCGTGGCGCCCATCGCTGGCAGTTGCTCGCGCCTTCGGCGTACCTGGGCCTGAGCCAGACGCCCGCCACCAGCGGCTCGCTGCTGATGCGCGTGCAGGGCGAAGAGCCGGATATCTGGCTCAACCGCGGCAATGACCTGGCCGCCCCCTCCGACCTCACTGACCAGACGCTGATCGCAGCCGGCTGGCAGCAGGTGGTCGCGCAATTCGATGCCGGCGTCACCCGCCAGCACCGTCACTGAACGAGAAGACCGATTGCCCATGTCTATTTCATCTCCCCTGTTGCGCCTGTTGCTGGTTGGCCTGTTCAGCCTGATGCTCGCCCCCCTTGCCCACGCCGACGCGACCAAGCGCCTGCGCATCGGCATCACCCTGCACCCTTATTACAGCTACGTGGCCAATATCGTCGGCGACAAGGCCGAGGTGGTGCCGCTGATTCCGGCCGGCTTCAACCCCCATGCCTACGAGCCACGCGCCGACGACATCAAGCGCATCGGCACCCTCGATGTGATCGTGCTCAACGGCGTCGGCCATGACGATTTCGCCGACCGCATGATCGCCACCAGCGAGCGCCCGGACATCCCGGTGATCGAAGCCAACGCCAACGTGCCGTTGCTGGCCGCCACCGGTAATGCTGCGCGCGGTGCGGGCAAGGTGGTGAACCCGCACACGTTCCTGTCGATCAGCGCGTCCATCGCCCAGGTCAACAACATTGCCCGCGAACTGGGCAAGCTCGACCCGGACAACGCCAAGACCTACACCCAGAACGCCCGCGTCTATGGCAAGCGCCTGCGCCAGATGCGCGCCGACGCCCTGGCCAAGCTCACCAGCGCCCCCAACCCGGACCTGCGCGTCGCCACCGTGCACGCGGCCTACGACTACCTGCTGCGCGAATTCGGCCTGGAAGTCACGGCGGTGGTCGAGCCCGCCCACGGTATCGAGCCCAGCCCCAGCCAGTTGAAAAAAACCATCGATGAACTGCGCGCGCTGGACGTGAAGGTGATCTTCTCGGAGATGGATTTCCCGTCCACCTACGTCGAGACCATCCAGCGTGAATCCGGGGTCAAGCTGTACCCGCTGTCACATATTTCCTACGGTGAATACAGCGCGCAAAAGTACGAAGTCGAAATGACCGGCAACCTCAACACCGTGGTGCGGGCGATTCAGGAGTCGGGGACATGACGGCCGCGCAACAATTGAGAGTTGCCAGCGTTGGCCCGACGCTCGACTTCGACAAGGTGTCACTGATCCTCGGTCGCACCATGATCCTCGATGGCGTGAGCTTCCAGGTCCAGCCGGGCAGCATCCATGCGCTGGTCGGCCCGAACGGCGGCGGCAAAAGCTCGCTGATCAAGACGCTGCTGGGGCAAACGCCGCACCAGGGTCGATTGAGCCTGCAGTGGCCGGCCACGCCCGGCACTATCGGTTATGTGCCCCAGGCGCTGGAGTTCGACCGGGGCCTGCCGATGACCGTCGATGATTTCATGGCTGCCATGTGCCAGCGGCGCCCGGCATTTCTCGGTGTGTCCAGGCATTACGCCGCCGCGATTGGCGAGGCCCTGGAACGCGTCGGCATGCAGGACAAACGCAAGCGGCGCATGGGCGCGCTGTCCGGTGGTGAGCGTCAGCGTGTGCTGCTGGCCCAGGGCCTGATCCCGGCGCCGCAACTGCTGGTGCTGGATGAACCGATGTCGGCCCTCGATGAAGCCGGCATCCAGGTGTTCGAACGCTTGCTCAACGACTGGCGCCTGGCCGGGATCACCGTGCTGTGGATCGAACATGACCTGGAAGCCGTGGGTCGCCTGGCCGACCGCGTCACCGGGCTGAACCGCCGCGTGCTGTTCGACGCCACGCCCAAAGAGGCACTGACCCCGGACCGCCTGCTGACCCTGTTCTCCACCCACCCTCGGAGCCCGGTGCAATGAGTTATGAAGCGTTTCGCCTGATGGTCCAGGGCTGGGCCTCTTCCGGCTATCTGCCGGAGGCGCTGGCCTATGGTTTTGTGGTCAACGCCCTGCTCGCCGGCCTGCTGATCGGGCCGGTACTAGGCGGCCTGGGCACGCTGGTGGTGGTCAAGCGCTTTGCGTTTTTCTCCGAAGCGGTTGGCCATGCGGCACTGACCGGCGTGGCCGTGGGCATTCTGCTCGGTGAACCGTACACCGGGCCCTATGGCAGTTTGTTCGGCTACTGCCTGTTGTTCGGCATTCTGCTCAACTACCTGCGAAACCGCACGGGGCTCGCGCCGGACACCTTGATCGGCGTGTTCCTGTCGGTGTCACTGGCGTTGGGTGCAAGCCTGCTGTTGATCCTGGCGGGCAAGATCAACGTGCATATCCTGGAGAACGTGCTGTTCGGCTCGGTGTTGACGGTCAACGGCAACGACCTGCTGGTGCTGGCGATTGTCGGTTCGCTGGTGATGGCCCTGGCGCTGCCGTTGTACAACCGCATCATGCTCGCCAGCTTCAACCCGCAACTGGCGGCGGTGCGCGGCGTGGCGGTAAAGACCCTGGATTATCTGTTCGTGATCCTGGTGACGTTGATCACCGTGGCCGCGGTCAAGGTGATCGGCGCGATCCTGGTGGGCGCGCTGCTGGTGATCCCGGCTGCGGCGGCACGCCTGTTGAGCCAGTCGCTCAAGGGTTTCTTCTGGATCTCGGTGCTGATCGCCACCCTCAGCACCCTGTGCGGCATCCTGCTGCCGATCATCTTCGACCTGCCTATTCCGTCCGGCGCCGCGATCATCCTGGTGGCCGGTATCGCCTTCGCCCTTGCTGCCATCGCGCGCGGCACTGTACCCAGCCTCAAAGGGAATCTTGGATAATGCGCCCTCTACTTCGCCCGCTGGCCTTGACCATCGCCTGCTTGATCAGTGCTTCGGCGCTGGCCGTCGACGGGTTCGACACCACGGACTTCAAGGCCAACCATGGTCTCGGCCATGCCGCCCTGACCCAGACGAAAAAGCCGCTCACGGTCCTGGCCTCTCTGCCCATCACTTATGGGCTGGCCGACGTGCTGCTCAAGGGCACCGATGTGCAATTGCAACGCGCCGCGCCGGCGAACCTGCCCGGTTCGCGACAGGTGTCGTACTTCACCGGACGTGGCGCACCGGCCCTGAGCAAGTTGGCAGTGGATGCCGACGCCGCCATCGGCCTGCGCTCGCTATGGGCCGATGACCCGCTCTACCCCGTGGCACGCCGCAGCAATATCCGCATCGTCGAAGTCGACGCCGCCCGCCCGGTGGACGGTGGTTTGCCGGGGATCGCCGTGCAACCGGGCGTGACCGATGGCCTGAACAGCCAGCCGTGGCAATCGAGCAACAATATGGGACGCATGGCCGATGTAATGGCCGCCGATCTGAGCCGCCTGGCGCCCAACGCCAAGCCGAAGATCGACGCCAACCTCGCCGCCCTCAAACAGCGCCTGCTCAAGCTCACCGCGGACAGCGAAGCGCGATTGGCCGAGGCGGACAACCTCAGCGTAGTCAGCTTGAGCGATCACTTCGCCTATCTGATCAGTAGCCTGAACCTGGAAGTGCTGAACACCGACGCACGGCCCGACGCCGACTGGACGCCCGAAGCGTTGCAGAAACTCAGCGCCGACCTGAAGGACAACCAGGTGGCCGTGGTGCTGCACCATCGCCAGCCGAGTGAAGCGGTGAAAACCGCTGTGGCGGCGGGCGGTGCGCAACTGTTAGTGCTGAACGTCGATGGCGCAGAACCGGTGACAGAGCTGCAAACCAATGTGGATCAGGTGATCAAAGCGCTCACACCAAACTGAAAGCACCTCCGATGAAGGGCGGGCTCGCCACAGCGGACGGTTTGCCACATGAAGCTTGTCCGACGTGCACCTTCACACCACATCCACGCCCACATGAATCGCATCATGCCGCCAGAACTCCAGGTCGCAGTCGATCAAGCGCTGGTGCTGGTCGTAATTGACCCTGGCAATACGCAAGCCGGGGCTGCCCACCGACACCCGTAATGCAGCGGCGGCCTCCACCGGCAGTGAGGTTGGCACGATTTCGAAACGCACCCGCCCGTAGTGCAAGTCGTACTTGCGGGCGTACAGCTCAGTCATCGACTGATTCAAATCGCACGCCAATATTCCAGGGAAATACTGCGGGTTCAGGTAGTGCTCCACATACAACACCAGCCGCCCGTCGATCCGCCGCCTCCGGCAGATCTGGATCACACTGGACAACGCCGGCAACTGCAACCACGCACACACCGCCGCCGACGCCGGTTGCAGCCGCGCAGAGATCACTTCGGTCGATGCCACGCGTCCCTGGTCGCTGACCATGGCGTGAAAGTGGCTGCGCTGCATCAGGTTGTAGGCCAGCCGTGGCGGCGAGACAAACCAGCCACGGCGTTCCTCACGATAAATCTGGCCTTGAGCTTCCAGTTGTAACAAGGCTTCCCGCACGGTAATTCGAGTGGTACCAAACAACTCGCTGAGCTTGCGCTCGGCGGGCAGTTTGCTTGCAGGCGGCAACAAGCCGTGGTCGATCTGCTCTTGCAGTGCCAGGCCGATGGATGTCACCGCCTTGATTGCCTCATCACGCATCAACGTTACCTATCTGGACTAGACCAGCACCGTTCAGGTGCACAAACCGCGCTCTATTTGGGCTTTTGCTGTTGCCTGCCAGCCTAGGCATTACAGATGACCGACAGATGACAACTCATGTCGAGCCCCCTGAGTACACCCTGCAATACATCGGCCAAGTCCAGACTCTACGGGCACTTGAGCATGGTCTACGCTAAGCCTGCGCTAAGCGACATTCATGCTTTAAAAACGACATCGACACGAAACTGTCATCCATCGCGTCTAGATTGGCTCAGGTATTGCTCTGACCTAGACCAACAACACCGTCGAAAAAAAACGCCGCGTTGAATACGCCCATAGGAGCTTCGGATGAAACAGCTTTTCCTGGCATCACTGTTAGGCTCGACCATTGCCATGTGCGGCGCCGCCATGGCCGCTGATACCGATTTGAAAACCCTTGAAGCCGCCGCGAAAGCGGAAGGCGCCGTCAACAGCGTCGGCATGCCCGATGACTGGGCCAACTGGAAAGGCACCTGGGAAGACCTGGCCAAGACCTACGGCCTCAAGCACATCGACACCGACATGAGCTCGGCCCAGGAAATCGCCAAGTTCAAAGCCGAGAAAGACAACGCCAGCGCCGATATCGGCGACGTGGGCGCAGCCTTCGGCCCGATCGCGGTGAAGGAAAAAGTCACCCAGCCATACAAACCGTCCACCTGGGCCCAGGTGCCGGATTGGGCGAAAGACAAAGACGGTCACTGGGCATTGGCCTACACCGGCACCATCGCGTTCATCGTCAACAAGAAACTGCTGCACGGCTCCGAAGTCCCTACCCGTTGGGCTGACTTGCTAACCGGCAAATACAAAGTCTCCGTGGGTGACGTGAGCACCGCGGCCCAGGCATCCAACGCCGTACTTGCCGCAGCCATCGCCAACAAAGGCAATGAGAAGAACATCGCCCCCGGCCTGCAGTTCTTCACCAAGATCGCCCAGCAAGGTCGACTCGGCCTGTCCAACCCGACCATCGCCACCATGGAAAAAGGCGAAATCGAAGTGGGTATCGTCTGGGACTTCAACGGCCTGAGCTACAAAGCCAAGATGGCCAACCCGGATGACTACGTGGTGCTGATCCCGTCGGATGGCTCGGTGAAATCCGGCTACACCACCATCATCAACAAATACGCCAAGCACCCGAACGCCGCCAAGCTGACTCGTGAGTATATCTTCAGCGATGCCGGCCAACTCAACCTGGCGCGTGGCAATGCGCGTCCGATCCGTGCTGAAACCGACCTGAAACTGCCGGCCGATATCGCCAAGAACCTGATCCCGGGCGAGCAGTACACCAAGGCCAACCCGCAACCGATCAAGGACGCCGATGCCTGGGAAAAAACCTCCAAGAAGTTGCCACAACTGTGGAACGAGCAAGTCATCGTAGAAATGAAGTAATCGGGCTCAAAGCCTGACACGGTCATTGTAGGAGCCGGCTTGCCGGCGATAGCGCTCGAACATTCAACATCTAATGTTGGCTGATACATCGCCATCGCAGACAAGCCCGCGCCTACAGATCAGGTTCCAAGCCCATCTGTTGCGGAGCTCCAGCCCCCATGAAGCACAATGTCATCCTTGTCGTGCTCGACGGCCTGAACTTCGAGGTTGCCCAGCACGCCATGGGGCACTTGCAGGCCTATATAGGCGCAGGACGCGCAGCCCTCTACAAACTGGAATGTGAACTGCCCAGCCTGTCCCGTCCGCTGTATGAGTGCATCCTCACCGGCGTGCCACCGATCCAGAGCGGCATCGTGCACAACAACGTCTCGCGCCTGTCCAACCAGCGCAGCATTTTCCATTACGCCACTGACGCAGGGCTTACCACTGCAGCGGCGGCTTACCACTGGGTCAGCGAGTTGTATAACCGCACGCCCTTTCTCGCCGCCCGTGATCGTCACACCGACGACAAGGCGCTGGCGATCCAGCACGGGCATTTCTATTGGAATGACCACTACCCGGACTCCCACCTGTTCGCCGACGCCGAGAGCCTGCGGCTCAAGCACACGCCGAACTTTCTGGTGGTGCACCCGAT
The DNA here is from genome assembly GCF_046605395.1 of Pseudomonas sp. MPB23. Classification (NCBI taxonomy): domain Bacteria; kingdom Pseudomonadati; phylum Pseudomonadota; class Gammaproteobacteria; order Pseudomonadales; family Pseudomonadaceae; genus Pseudomonas; species Pseudomonas sp. MPB23. Next base: position 5,356,247 of record NZ_CP176771.1, read on the forward strand.
GAATATCGACGACGCCGGCCACAAGCACGGCCTCGACACCCCGCAATACCGCAACAGCGCACGCTCGGCCGACATCATCCTCGCCGACTATCTGCAAGGCTGGCTCGATGCCGGCTACCAGGTGCTGGTGACTGCCGACCATGGCATGAACAACGATCGCTCCCACAACGGCCTGTTGCCCCAAGAGCGAGAAGTACCGCTGTTCGTACTGGGCGACGCCTTCAGCCTGAATGCCGACGCCGCGCCGAAACAGACCGACCTCTGCGGCACCGTTTGCGAACTGTTGGGTGTGCCCCACGACAAACCTGTCTGCCGGGAGCTGCTGAAGTGAATACCCTGAGCCGCAGCAAATGGCTGGCACTGCTCTGCCTCGTGCCTTTCGCATTGTTCTTTATCGTGTTCGAGATCGCCCCGTTGGTATGGGTCCTGATCAACAGCGTGCAAACGGAAGACGCCGGCTGGAGCCTGGACAACTTCACGCGGATCTTCAGCTCGAAGTTCTATCTGCAAGCCATCCAGCTCAGCCTGGAGATCAGCTTCTACTCCAGCATTTTCGGCATCGTCATCGCTACCCTGGGCAGCTACTCCCTGCGCCGGGTGGATTCGCCGCTGCGCAATTTCGTCACCGCGTTCGCCAACATGACCAGCAACTTCGCCGGCGTCCCCCTGGCGTTCGCGTTCATCATCCTGCTGGGGTTCAACGGCAGCATCACCATCATGCTCAAGCAGGCGGGGATCATCGAGGACTTCAACCTCTACTCCAAAACCGGATTGATCATCCTCTATACCTACTTCCAGATTCCCCTCGGCGTGCTGCTGCTCTACCCGGCCTTCGACGCCCTGCGCGAAGACTGGCGCGAGTCGGCTTCATTGCTGGGAGCTAATGGCTGGCAGTTCTGGCGGCATATCGGCCTGCCGGTACTCACACCGGCGCTGCTGGGTACGTTCGTGATCCTGTTGGCCAATGCCCTGGGGGCCTACGCCACGGTCTACGCCTTGACCACCGGTAACTTCAACGTGCTGCCGATCCGCATCGCCGGCCTGGTGTCGGGGGATGTGTCGCTCGACCCGAACCTGGCCAGCGCACTGGCCGTGGTGCTGGTGGCACTGATGACCCTGGTCACCGTGGTCCATCAACTGCTGCTCAAGAGGAGCTACCATGTCTCGCGCTGAAGCCGGCCCGGCCTCCCTCTATCATCGGGTCGTGGTGTACCTGTTGTTCGCGATCCTGGTGCTGCCGCTGGTCGGTACCTTTGTCTACTCCATCGCCAGCAGTTGGTCAGCGACCATCCTGCCCGCCGGTTTTACGTTCAAGTGGTACGCGCAGTTGTGGAGCGACCCGCGCTTCCTGATGGCCTTCGCGCAATCGTTACTGGTGTGCGTGGGCGCGCTGATCCTGTCGGTGGTGTTGATTTTGCCGCTGCTGTTCGTGGTGCATTACCACTTTCCCAAGCTTGACGCCCTGATGAACATCCTGATCCTGCTGCCCTTCGCGGTGCCGCCGGTCGTGTCCTCCGTGGGCCTGTTGCAACTGTATGGTTCCGGGCCCTTTGCGATGGTGGGCACGCCGTGGATTCTGATCGGCTGCTATTTCACCGTAGCGCTGCCGTTCATGTACCGGGCGATCACCAACAACCTGCAAGCCATCAACCTGCGTGACCTGATGGATGCCTCGCAACTGCTCGGTGCCAGCACCTGGCAGGCGGCGATCCTGGTGGTGCTGCCGAACCTGCGCAAAGGCTTGATGGTCGCACTGCTGCTGTCGTTCTCGTTCCTGTTCGGCGAGTTCGTGTTCGCCAACATCCTGGTGGGCACCCGCTACGAAACCCTGCAGGTGTACCTGAACAACATGCGCAACAGCAGCGGCCACTTCACCAGTGCCGTGGTCATTTCCTATTTCTTCTTTGTGCTGGTGCTGACCTGGGCCGCCAACATCTTGAACAAGGACAAAAGCCAATGAGCTTCGTCAGCGTCCAACACCTGCAAAAAGGCTACGCCGGCACGCCGGTGTTCAGTGATATCAACTGCGAAATCGCCAAGGGCGAGTTCGTCACCCTGCTCGGTCCGTCGGGTTGCGGCAAGTCCACCCTGCTGCGCTGCATCGCCGGCCTGACCTCGGTGGACAGTGGGAAAATCCTGCTCGATGGGCAGGACATCGTTCCCCTGAGCCCGCAGAAACGCCATATCGGCATGGTGTTCCAGAGCTATGCGCTGTTTCCCAACATGACCGTGGAGCAGAACGTTGCGTTCGGCCTGCGCATGCAAAAGGTCAATGCCGACGACAGCCACAAGCGCGTGCAGGAGGTGCTGCAACTGGTGGAACTCAAGGAACTCGCCGGCCGCTACCCGCACCAGATGTCCGGCGGCCAGTGCCAACGCGTCGCCCTGGCCCGTTCCCTGGTCACCCGCCCACGCCTGTTGCTGCTGGATGAACCGTTGTCGGCGCTGGATGCGCGGATTCGCAAGCACCTGCGCGAACAGATCCGCCAGATCCAGCGCGAACTGGGGCTGACCACGATTTTCGTGACCCATGACCAGGAAGAAGCCCTGACCATGTCCGATCGCATCTTCCTGATGAACCAGGGCAAGATCGTGCAGAGCGGCGACGCCGAAACCCTCTACACCGCGCCGGTGGATGTATTTGCGGCCGGTTTCATCGGCAACTACAACCTGCTGGACGCCGACAAGGCCAGCCAACTGTTGCAACGGCCGATCAGCGGGCGTATCGCGATTCGCCCGGAGGCTATCGAGCTGAGCCGCAGTGGCGAACTCGACGCCCTGGTGCGCAGCCACAGCCTGCTGGGCAACGTGATTCGCTACCGCATCGAAGCCCGCGGCGTGGAATTGGTGGTGGATGTGCTCAACCGCTCGGCGGACGATCTGCACCCGGACGGCCAGCGCCTGGCACTTTCCATCGACCCCAGTGCGCTGTGTGAAGTAGCCTGACAGGCAGTGATTCATTGAGAGAGCGTAACGGATGGCATTGGTAATTTTTGATTTGGACGACACCCTGATCCACGGCGACTGCGCCACGCTGTGGAGCGAGCAGATGGGCCGCCTGGGCTGGGTCGACCCGGAGTCGTTCATGCGCAGGAACAACGAACTGATGGACGCCTACAGCCAGGGCAAGCTGGCCATGGAAGAGTTCATGGACTTCAGCCTGGAGCCCATGATCGGGCGCACCCCGGAGGAAATCGAGCACTTGGTCGAGCCATGGGTCGAGGATTTTATCGAACCACTGATCTACAGCGACGCCACCAAGACCATCGCCCGCCACCGCGCCAATGGTGACCGGGTCCTGGTGATTTCCGCCTCGGGTACCCACCTGGTCACGCCGATTGCGGCGCGTATCGGTATCGACGAAGTGCTTGGGATTGATCTGGACGTTGGCCATGGCGTGTACAGCGGCCGTACCGTCGGTGTTCTCACCTACCGCGAAGGCAAGATCACACGCCTGCTGGAGTGGCTGGAGCGTGAAGGTGAATCGCTGGACGGCGCGTATTTCTATTCGGATTCGCGCAATGACCTGCCGTTGCTGCTGAAGGTGGATTACCCACAGGTGGTGAACCCCGATCCGGTGTTGCGCGAACACGCTGAAAAAGCCGGCTGGCCGATCCACGACTGGAGCTGACACCGCGCCTCTCGACTTGAAACCCAATCAAATGTGTGTGTGGGGGGCTTGCTCCCGATGGCGATGTTTCAGATGAAATATTCTTCACTGATCCACCGCCATCGGGAGCAAGCCCCCACATCGACCGCATTCCAATCCGGGATCAGGTCAGAGTTTCGTCGATCACCAGCACCAACTTCCCGGAAATCTGGTTGCTCGCCAATACTTCAAACGCCGCATCGGCATCCTTGATCGGAAACGTCTCGGCCAGTTGCGGGCTCAAGCGCCCTTCGGCAAACAGTGGCCACACATGCAGGCCCAAGTCACTGAACAGGTCGGCCTTGAACTGATCATCGCGGCTGCGCAGGGTCGAGCCCAGCAGTTGCACACGCTTGCCGAGTACCTGCGCCAGGTCGAGCTGCGCCTCGCGACCGCCCATCAGGCCGATCAATACCCAACGACCGTCCAGCGCCAGCAACTTGAGGTCCAGCGCCGCATAGCTGCCGCCGACCGGATCGAGGATCACGTCGAACGGCCCAAAATCCCGTAGCCCGTCGATACCGTCGGTACGTACCACGCCGCCCTGGGCCCCCAAGGCCTCGCAATACGCCAGGCGCTCGGCCGAGCCGACACTGACCCAGCACGGGCTGCCAAACGCCTTGCACAACTGGATCGCCGCCGAGCCCACGCCACTGGCGCCGGCATGCAGCAGGACTTTTTCACCGGGCTTGAGGCCGGCCAACTGGAACAGATTGAGCCACGCCGTGCTGTAGACCTCAGGCAGCGCCGCCGCTTCAGTCAGTGACATACCTTCCGGTACCGGCAGCACGTGCCGTGCGTCCACCACCACCTCTTCGGCCATGCCACCGCCGGCCAGCAACGCACAGACGCGATCTCCCACCTGCCAGGACGAGCCGGCGCCCACCTCGCTGATCACCCCGGAACACTCCAGGCCAAGGATTTGGCTGGCGCCTGCCGGCGGTGGATACAGCCCCGCACGCTGTAATAAATCGGCGCGATTGAGGCCCGCAGCCGCCACGCGGATACGAACTTGACCTACATCACACGTAGGACTTGGCTCCTCAACCCACTCCACATGACCGTCAACGCCTTGCAATGCTTTCACAGTGCCTCCATAGTGAGTCTGGACTGAGCCCGTAGCAGCAGCTACCGGGCTTTTTGCATTATGCGACCGGCCCAAATGGAACCGGCGACTTCAAAGACGGCCTAATATGCGTTATCAATTGCCCCCGCGTCGAATCAGCATGAAGCATTTGTTCCCTAGCACCGCCCTTGCTCTTTTCATTGGTCTCGGCTTCGCGTCGATGTCGACCAATACGTTCGCAGCCAATAGCTGGGACAACCTTCAGCCTGATCGCGACGAGGTGATTGCCAGCCTGAACGTCGTGGAGTTGCTCAAGCGCCATCACTACAGCAAGCCGCCGCTGGACGACGCACGCTCGGTGATCATCTACGACAGCTACCTCAAGCTGCTGGACCCGTCGCGCAGCTACTTCCTGGCCAGCGATATCGCTGAGTTCGACAAGTGGAAGACCCAGTTCGACGACTTCCTCAAGAGCGGCGACCTGCAACCCGGCTTCACCATCTACAAGCGTTACCTGGACCGCGTCAAAGCGCGTCTGGACTTCGCCTTGGCCGAGCTGGACAAAGGCGTCGACAAGCTCGACTTCACCCAGAAGGAAACCCTTCTGGTGGACCGCAAGGACGCCCCTTGGCTGACCAGCACCGCCGCCCTCGACGACCTGTGGCGCAAACGCGTCAAGGACGAAGTGCTGCGCCTGAAGATCGCCGGCAAAGACCCCAAGGCCATCCAGGAGCTGTTGACCAAGCGCTACAAGAATCAGTTGGCGCGTCTGGATCAGACCCGTGCCGAAGATATCTTCCAGGCCTACATCAACACCTTCGCGATGTCCTACGACCCGCACACCAATTATCTGTCGCCAGATAACGCGGAAAATTTCGATATCAATATGAGTCTGTCGCTGGAAGGCATCGGTGCCGTCCTGCAAAGCGACAATGACCAGGTCAAGATCGTGCGCCTGGTGCCAGCAGGTCCGGCGGACAAGACCAAGCAGGTCGCTCCGGCCGACAAAATCATCGGTGTCGCCCAGGCCGACAAAGAAATGGTCGACGTGGTCGGCTGGCGCCTGGACGAAGTGGTCAAGCTGATCCGTGGGCCGAAAGGCAGCGTGGTGCGCCTGGAAGTGATTCCGCACACCAATGCGCCGAACGACCAGACCAGCAAGATCGTGTCCATCACCCGTGAAGCGGTGAAACTCGAAGACCAAGCCGTACAGAAGAAAGTCCTCAACCTCAAGCAGGATGGCAAGGACTACAAGCTGGGCGTGATTGAAATTCCGGCCTTCTACCTGGACTTCAAGGCGTTCCGTGCGGGCGATCCGGACTACAAGAGCACCACCCGCGACGTCAAGAAGATCCTGACAGAACTGCAGAAGGAAAAAGTCGACGGCGTGGTCATTGACCTGCGCAACAACGGCGGCGGTTCCCTGCAGGAAGCCACCGAGCTGACCAGCCTGTTTATCGACAAGGGCCCGACCGTACTGGTACGCAACGCTGATGGCCGCGTGGACGTGCTGGAAGACGAGAACCCGGGCGCTTTCTACAAAGGGCCGATGGCGCTGCTGGTCAACCGTCTGTCGGCTTCGGCTTCGGAGATTTTCGCCGGTGCCATGCAGGACTATCACCGTGCACTGATCATTGGCGGCCAGACCTTCGGCAAAGGCACCGTGCAGACCATTCAGCCGCTGAACCATGGCGAACTGAAACTGACCCTGGCCAAGTTCTACCGGGTTTCCGGGCAGAGCACCCAGCACCAGGGCGTGCTGCCGGATATCGATTTCCCGTCGGTCATCGACACCAAGGAAATCGGCGAAAGCGCCCTACCGGAAGCCATGCCGTGGGATACCATCCGTCCAGCGATCAAGCCTGCATCCGATCCGTTCAAGCCATTCCTGACGCAGTTGAAGGCTGACCACGATACCCGCTCCGCCAAGGATGCCGAGTTCGTATTCATCCGCGACAAACTGGCCCTGGCCAAGAAGCTGATGGAAGAAAAAACCGTCAGCCTCAATGAAGTCGACCGCCGCGCCCAACACACAGACATCGAAAACAAGCAACTTGCCCTGGAAAACATCCGCCGCAAGGCCAAGGGTGAAGATCCGCTCAAGGAGCTGAAGAAAGAGGATGAGGATGCGCTGCCAACCGAGGCGGATAAAACCAAGCCGGAGGACGACGCCTACCTGGCCGAGACGGGCCGGATTCTGCTGGACTACCTGAAAGTCACCAAACAGGTGGCCAAGCAGTAAATGATGGCGACTTAATGTGATCGCTCCTTGGAGTGTCATCATATAGACATCATTCTGTCGTGAAATGAAGGACCGCAGGCTTAACGCCAGCGGTCCTTTTTTTTCGATCGAGATCACCATGACCATGACCGAACAGCTGAATGCATTGGGCTCTATCCTGGCTCAAGGCAATTTGCACAGCCTGTTCCAACCGATCATCTGCCTCTCGGAACGACGCATCCTCGGCTACGAAGCCCTCAGCCGCGGTCCGTCCAACAGCCCGCTGCACTCCCCCGTCGCTCTGTTCGCCGTGGCCGGCCATGCCGGGCGCCTCAACGAGCTGGAAATGGCCTGCCGCGAAAGCGCGTGCCGACGTTTCAGTGACCAGAAGCTGCCGGGCAAGCTGTTTCTCAATATCTCGCCGCAATCCCTGATGGAGACCGCGCACCAACCGGGGCGCACCCTGCAATTACTGCGCGACTTCGGCATTCCGCCCAGCCAGGTGGTGATCGAACTCACCGAGCAGACGCCCACCAACGATTTCGATCTGCTGCAAACCGCCCTGCATCATTACCGCGACATGGGCTTCGCCATTGCACTCGATGATTTGGGGGCCGGCTATTCCAGCCTGCGTCTGTGGTCAGAGCTGCGCCCGGACTACGTGAAGATCGACCGGCACTTCATCGACGGTATTCATCAGGACGCGCTCAAGCGTGAGTTCGTCGGCTCGATCCTGCAGATCGCCAGGGCCTCCCGCGCCCAGGTGATTGCCGAGGGCATCGAACTGCCGGAAGAGTTGGCGGTGCTGACGGAGATGGGCGTCGACCTGGTCCAGGGCTACCTGCTCTGCCGCCCACAGGAAAAACCGCCCCAGGAAGCACGCCTGATGCTGCCTAAACCGGACAATGCCAACATCGCCCTCAGTGAGGAAGGCAGCGACCTCAGCGCACTGCTCAACGAACGCCCCGCCGTGGATCAAGACACCGCCACCGCCCAGGTGCTGGAGTCTTTCCGCCGCCAGGCCAACCTCAATTCCCTGGCGGTGCTGGATGGCCGTGGTCACCCGGTCGGCATCGTGCATCGGCATTCGTTGTCCGACGCCCTGCTCAAGCCCTTCGCCACCGACCTGTTCGCGCGCAAGCCCATCAGCCGGCTGATGAGCACGGATTTCCTCGCGGTGGAGCTCAGCCAGTCGTTGCAGCAAGTCAGCCGCCTGCTGACCAGTCGCGCCCGCCAGCGCATCGAAGAAGATTTCATCATCACACTCAACGGCGACTACCTGGGCCTGGGTCGCGTGATCGACGTGCTCAAGCTGATCACCGAGCTGAAAATCCAGCAGGCGCGCTACGCCAACCCGCTGACCCTGCTGCCGGGCAACGTGCCGATCCAGCAATGCCTCACGCGGTTATTGCAGCAACAACGCGAATCGGTGATTTGCTACGTGGATATCGACAGCTTCAAGCCGTTCAACGATATCTACGGCTATGGGCGTGGGGATGAGGTGTTGCTGTGCCTGGCCCAATGCCTGAACGACCGGGTCGACCCGAGCCGCGACTTTGTCGGGCACATTGGTGGCGATGACTTTTTGCTGGTGTTGGGGCCACTGGACTGGCGCAAGCGGCTCAACCAGTTACTGGATGATTTCCACACTCAGTGCCGCCGCTTCTACCGCGCCGAACATCTCGACGCAGGCTGCTTCGTGGCGTTGAACCGCCAGGGTGTGCGCCAGGAGTTTGCGTTGCTGTCACTGTCCATCGGTGTCGTGCACTTATATCCACAGGCCTGTGGACAACTTGATGCCAGCCAGTTGGCGGAGCTGGCGTCGCAGGCCAAGCACCACGCCAAGCATATGGCTGGTTACAGCATCCATGTGATCGACAGCATGGACGCGCTGGCCCAGCTTTAGGCCTCGGCGGATTCCGGGTACTCATATTCGAATACGCGCACCACTTCCGAGGCGTGCCAGGAAGCGGCAGCCACACCATCGGAGGGCCCGCTGAAACGCCCCAGACGCTCCACACACTCAAAGAAACCGGTACGCGGCAGACGGCTGGCCCCCTGGCTGATTACCAGGGAGCTGCGCAACGGCTGCTCGGCCTTGGCGTCCAGCGCCGCCAAGTGCTCCAGTGCGGCAGCCAGGGTTTGCATGGCCGGCGTGGGAAATTGCAGGCGTTCCAGCAGCGCACGGTAGGTCAGCAGATGGCGCTGGCGGCGCGCCTGGTCCAGTTCGTTAAGTAACCCATCCCAATGTTGACGGCTGATACGTAGGCTCAAGATTCATCCCTCCAACCTGCAACGCCCAATTCCCAGGCCAGGCTGCGGCGGATCGCGGCATCCGGCTGGCGCTCACCACTTTCGATCAATCCAAGATACGAGGGGCTGATCCCCACGGTACGGGCCAGGGTCTCGATCGCCAGGCCCTTGGCTTCGCGCAAGCCGCGCAGGTCTGCGAACGGGCGCAGGTCCTGATCGGGGGCGGCTTGGGCAGTCGTGACAGAAGATGGAGTCGGTTGTGGCTGACCGGCAGCTTTTAGCAGCGCCTGGTACTGATCCCATGGCAACACCGCATATTCGGGTTCGCCATTGCGTGAAATTATCTGAATATCCATGACTGCCCCGTAGGATAACAACACTTACTAAGTAATCCTTTTCCTTAGGAGTGTAATCCTAACAGCCACAAAGGTCGCAGGGGATAGGCGTGTCTTCAGTTTTTTTGCGGGTTTTCCTTGGCCAGCAAGGCTGGGGTCGCAGGCAGCCGCTCCACCACGGCAAGCTTTTCCGGGCGCTGCGCCTCGCGCCAGGCGCGAAAAGCGCTCAATTCGCCGTTCAGGCTCTTCATGACCCATGCCAGTACCGCGATGTCGTCGAGCATACCGAACACAGGGATAAAGTCCGGGATCGCATCGATCGGACTCAGGAAGTACATCAGCCCCGCCACCACCGAGATCAGCGCCTTGGGGCTGATCGCTCGATATTCACCCCGCCAATAGGCCAGACACAGGGCCTGGAGCAGCTTGAGATCATCCTTGAGCCCGCCCAGGCGATTGCCCTGGCTCGAGCCCTTGGCGGCAACAGCGAACAGCAAGGTCGGCAGACGCCCACGGCCCAGCAAGCGGGCAGCCATGGGCAGAAAGCGGGTGAAATTGAAGGGTGGTTTCATTCGTCACTCCAGTTCCAGGCGACATAAAAGGTTATCCACACAAATTGTGGATAACCTTGTGAACAGAGCCCGTTTTCAGGGCTGAAAGCCACGGATTACAAGGCGCCCAGTCAGATCGGGCGTTTTTTGCGCACATAAAAAAACCCAATATTTCATTGACTTGGCCCTGATGTGCGGATACCCACAGCCAAGTCTTGTATCTGACTGCCTCAGGTTCCAGGGGTTCGCTTGGATGTACGCCGGACGGACCGTCAGCCCCAGAAACAACAACGCCCCGTCGAGACGGGGCGTTGGGTGTTCAGGCGCCGATTACTTCTTGGCGGCTGGTGCGTCAGGGGCTTCAGCCTTGGCTGGGTCCTTGATGGCCAGCAGTTCCAGGTCGAATACCAGCACGGAGTTGGCTGGAATCGCCGGGCTCGGGCTCTGGGCACCGTAGGCCAGATCGGACGGGATGTACAACTCGATCTTCTCGCCAACGTGCATCAGTTGCAGGCCTTCGACCCAGCCTGGAATCACGCCGCTGACCGGCAGGTCAATCGGGCTACCGCGATCCACGGAGCTGTCGAAGGTGGTGCCGTTGGTGAGCTTGCCGGTGTAGTGGACAGTCACCACGTCAGTCGGCTTAGGCTGAGGGCCGTCGGCTTTCTTGGTGATCTTGTACTGCAGACCGGAAGCGGTAGTGACCACGCCGTCTTTCTTGGCATTGTCTTCGAGGAATTTCTTGCCGGCGGCTGCCGACTCTTCGCTCATCTTGGCCATGCGTTCTTCAGCACGCTTTTGCAGTGCGGCAAACGCTTCAACCAGTTCGTCGTCTTTGAGCTTCTGCTCTTTTTTGCCGACGGCATCTTCGATGCCCTGGGCTACTGCCTTGGAATCCAGGTCATCCATGCCTTCCTGGGCAAGGCTTTTGCCCATGTTCAGGCCGATACCGTAGGAAGCTTTCTGCGCCGGGGTTTTCAGCTCTACGCTGGTCTGCGAATCACAACCCGCAAGTACCAGGCTAACCAGGGCCACCGCCGCCGCCAACCGATGCTGTTTCATGCTATTTCCTTGTTCATGCGCCAAAAGGGCATTCGAATAAAGTCGCGAGCTTATCAGGCGGCCACGACCAATGGCTACCGGCATGTGAGCAGGAAACTTCGGATAAGTTCACGTGTTTAAACGCATTTTCATTCATGATGCAGACCCGCGACGGATCGTGGGACTGCCTGCTACCAGGCTCATGGCCACTTGCCGCACCCGTGGCGTGATGGCATAACAATCCAATCATCCGACAAGACCGAGACAAGGATAGCCATCTTGCGCATTTTTTCCCGTGTTTTACTGCTGGTCTTCGCCCTTTTGGCCCTATTGCTGGCCGTGGTGATCTATTACATCGTCAACCCCAAGCTGCCGGACTACGTTCCCGTGCAGCAGGTCCACTACCAGGACCAATGGAGTGCAGCCGACCGCCAGACCTACTACTTCACCCCCCAGGGAACCCAAGTGAAGGGCCTGCATTACGACTGGTTCACTGCACTTGAACTGCCGTTTTCCGATCAGCGCTTCGCCGCGCCCGAGTACCTGGCACGCTTCGGCTTCCTGGTCGACCCCAGGCAAGTGCCCACCGCGCAAAATCCCGGCAACCTGCCCGTGGGTTTCGCCCGCCACAAAAACGCCGGCAGCAACGTTGAATACCTGGATATCACCTGCGCCGCCTGCCATACCGGCGAGTTGCATTTCAACGGCCAGGCCCTGCGTATCGACGGCGGCTCGGCCCAGCACGTGCTGCCTTCCAGTGTCCCGACCCTGCGCGGTGGCAGCTTCGGCCAGGCCCTGGTCGCCAGCCTCGCCGCGACCTACTACAACCCCTGGAAATTCGAACGGTTTGCCCGCCAGGTCCTGGGGGACCGCTATGAGGCCGAGCACGGCCAACTGCGCCAGGACTTCAAGCAATCGCTGAACAGGTTCATCAAAGTCGCCTGGAACGACACCCACCGCGGCCTCTACCCCACCGAAGAAGGCCCGGGCCGTACCGACGCGTTTGGCCGGATTGCCAATGCCAGCTTTGGCGATGCCATTTCCCCGGACAACTACCGCATCGCCAATGCGCCGGTGGATTACCCCCAGCTGTGGGATATCTGGACCTTCGACTGGGTGCAGTGGAACGGCTCGGCCCAGCAGCCCATGGCGCGCAATATCGGCGAAGCCCTGGGCGTGGGCGCGACGTTGACGTTCTTCGACAGCGCCGGCCAACCGCTGCAGGGCGACGCGCGCTACCCCTCGAGCGTGCGGGTACGCGACCTCAATCTGATCGAAGAAACCCTGCAACGCCTCAAGCCGCCGGCCTGGCCCGAAGCGCTGTTCGGCACCATCGACAAGCCCCTCGCCGCCCAGGGCCGCGCACTGTTTGCCGAAAACTGCGCCGGCTGCCACGTGCCGACCGTCACCCAGGACAACGGCCGACCGGTGCAACAACTGAAGATGCTGCCCGTGGACTACATCGGCACCGACCCCGGCACTGCCAGCAACATTGCCGACCAGCGCTACGACCTCAGCGCCCTGCAGTGGGACCCGGCGGAACTGGCCAAACTCAATGTCGAACTGCACCCCACGCCGACCGAGCCCCTGGACCTGAAAAAAATGTCGGTGGCCAAGGGCCTGGCCTACGTCACCGCCTTCGTCGAAGACCACGCCTACCGCGCTGCCGGTGTCACCCCGGCCGAACGACCGCGCCTGGATGGCTATGGCCTGCCCATCGGCGTGCGCGAGCTGCGTGCCTACAAGGCCCGTCCATTGGCCGGCGTGTGGGCCACGCCGCCGTTCCTGCACAACGGCTCGGTGCCAACGATCTACCAGTTGCTCTCGCCCCAGGACGAACGCAGCACCACCTTCTATAAAGGCACCTTCGACTACGATCCGCGCCACCTGGGCTTCGAGACCGCAGCGTTCAAGAATGCCTTCCTGTTCGACACCAAAATCACCGGCAACCACAACAGCGGCCACGAATTCCGTGCCGGCCAGCGTGGCAATGGCGTCATCGGCCGCGGCTTGCTGCCGCAGGAACGCTGGGCGCTGCTGGAATACCTCAAAGTGCTGGGCGGCCCCCTGGAGCAACAATTGCCATGATTTTCCGATCGAACCACCACGAACGCTCCCTGCTCGCCCGACTCTGGCTGCGTCTCGGCGCGTTTCTCGGCAAGACCTTGTTGTGGGTGGCCGGCCTTGGCCTACTCGGCTGGCTGGCCGCCACCGCCTGGTATGCCTGGCAGCACAGCGGCCCGGTGTCGCCGGACGAGCAGATCCCGGCGGGTGAAACGGCGATGACCCAAGGCATTATCCAGACCGCCGTGCGCATCGTTGACCAGCATCGCGAAGGCACGCGCTACCTGCGTGACGCCCACGCCAAGGCCCATGGTTGCGTGAAGGCCGAAGTCAGTGTGTTGCCAGACCTTGACCCGGCGTTGCGCCAGGGTGTGTTCGCCGAGCCGGGCAAAACCTGGCAGGCGCTGATGCGACTGTCCAACGGCAACGCCTACCCGCAGTTCGACAGCATCCGCGACGCCCGCGGCATGGCGCTCAAGCTGCTGGACGTACCGGGCAAACAGCTACTGGCGGACCAGCAATCGCGCACGGAACAGGACTTCGTGATGTTCAGCCACCCGAACTTCTTTGTCAGCGATGTGGCGGAGTACGCACAGAACATCGGCGCTCAAGCCGACGGCAAGAAAGTCCTGGCGTTCTTCCCCAAGGCCGACCCGCGCAGTTGGCAGGTCCGTCACCTGTTCATCGCCCTGGCGACCCTGGCCCCCGCGCCAGCCAGCCCGACCCAGACCACCTACTTTTCGGTATCGCCCTACAAGTTCGGCACGGCCAACGCCAAGTTCCGCGTCGCCCCCGACCCGCAAAGTTGCCCGGAATACGTACTGCCCACACAGAACCAGAACCTGCCGAACTTCCTGCGCAGCGCCCTCAACCAGCAATTGTCCACCGACCGCGTGCCGGCGTGTTTCGCACTGCAGATCCAACGGCAAAACCCGCAGAAGTTCATGCCGATCGAAGACACCAGCATCGAATGGAAGGAAAGCGATGCGCCGTATGAAACCGTGGCCAGGGTGAAGATCCCCCCTCAGGATTTCGACACCCCGGCGTTGAACCTGGCGTGCGATAACCAGTCATTCAACCCATGGTTCGGGCTGGAGGCGCATCGCCCCATCGGCGGGATCAACCGGTTGCGCAAAGCGGTGTACGAAGCCGTCAGCGATTACCGGCACAGTCGTAATTTGTGACGCAGAGGGAGCCGTGCATATGGCGTATAGGCGGCAAGCACTGGAGTGTGAACCCGGTGCAGCCGCAGTGCGTCGCCACCGAATTGCAGGAGGGCTAACGGTTGGCGGGGTGTGAGCAAGCGTTCGGCGACGAATTCTTCTACGCCATGCAGGCCGCCGATCCGCAGCCCGCGCGTTGCCAAACACCCCTAAACCTTGCGCGGCAACCGAAGGAACAGCAGCGTTGAGATGATGGTCAGCGTGCCAAGGCAGAGATAGGCCATCGAGAAGCCCCCCATGACACTCGGTTGTGCCAACGCCCCATCACCCGGATTGAATACCACCAACAATGCACCGGCCATCGAAACGGCCAGGCCGGCCGACAGTTGGGTGACGACCGACATCAAGCTGGTGCCGCCGCTGGCCTGGCGATCGTTCAGTTCGATCAGGGTCACGGTGCCCATGGCCGTGAACTGGATGTAGTTGGCGACACCAATCATCGCCAGCAAAACGATGATCAACCACAACGCTGTCTGCGACCCGACCAGTGCCATGCTGCAAATCAGCCCGCCCTGAACCAACGTATTGCAACCGAGCACCGTCCGAAAACCGAAACGCCGGATCACCCCGCTGATAAACGGTTTGGTGGCCATCCCGGACAAGGTCAGAGGAATCATGCTCATCCCCGCGACCGAAGGTGAATGGCCAAGCCCCACTTGCATCATCAATGGCGTCAGGAACGGCATCGCCCCACTGCCCAAACGGGACATCAGACTGCCGCTCACCCCCACCGAAAAACTGCGCACGTGAAACAGGGATAGCGCAAACAACGGATGCTGGCTGTGTGCGGCGTGCAGCACATACAGCAGCAACGCGCCCACCGCCAAAGCGAGCAACACGCCTGTAGCCTGCAGCGAATCATGGGACAGTCTTTCGATCCCCAGGATGATGGACAGGGTAAATGCGCCGAACAGCATGAAGCCGACCCCATCGAAGCGCGTGGCCAGGACCGGGCGAAGATTGGGCATCAATCGATGGGCCGCGTAGGCCCCAAGCAGACCGATGGGCAGGTTAATGACAAAGATCCAGCGCCAACTGGCGTATTCCACCAGCCAACCGCCAAGCGTCGGCCCTGTCAGTTGGCCGATCAGTCCGGGAAAGGTGACAAAACTCATGACCCGTATCAGGTCGCTGCGCGGGTAGGCACGCAACACCACCAGACGTCCGACGGGCATCATCAGCGCGCCGCCCAGGGCCTGGATGACGCGTGCGCTGATCAGCGCTTGCAGGGTCTCGACCTGGGTACACAGCAACGAGCCGAAGCAGAACAACATGATCGCGGCGTAGAAAATCCTGCGGGTACCGAAGCGGTCGGCCAGCCAGCCCGAGGCCGGGATCACGATGGCCACGGTGATGAGATAGGCGATCAGCACCCCATGCATGCGCAGCGGGCTTTCTCCCAGATCGACGGCCATTATCGGCAATGCGGTGTTGAGAATAGTGCCGTCCAGCGTTTGCATGAAAAACGCTACCGCCACCAGCCAGGGCAGCAAGCGTGCCGTGCGCGGATCGAGTACAACCTGTGAAGTCACACATCACCTTCGCGTGGAGGATTGCCAGAGGTCAAAATGAAACAGGCCACGCAGCATCAGCATGACGTGGCCTGCGAGCAGCGTCCGGCGACATGGACGTCGTCGGACAAAGCGCGGGGTTAGCTCACACCGGCTCGGCGTCGGGCCGCATGACGCGAAGGTCATCGGCGATCAGCAGTTCCATATCGGTCAGTTGCTGGATCTCTTCCACGGAAAAGCCCGGTGCGATTTCTTCAAGGACAAAGCGGTTTCCTCGACGCACCAGCAAGGCCAGGTCCGTCACGATCACATCGACGCACTGCGGAGCGGTGAGCGGGTAGAGGCACTCACGCACGAGCTTGGAGCGGCCCTTGCTGTCACTGTGTTCCATCACGATGATGAGCTTGCTGGCGCCGGCGATCAGGTCCATGGCCCCACCGATGCCACCACCGACCTGACCCGGAACGCTCCAATTGGCGAGGTCGCCGTTCTGCGCCACCTGGTAGGCGCCCAGCAATACGGCCGACAGTTTTCCCGAACGGGCCACTTCGAACGACACCACGCTGTCGAACAACGCACCGCCTGGGCGCATGTCAATAAAGCCGCCGGCGGCATCGAAAAAGTCAGGATCGGGGACACCGGTGTCGTCAAGCAATTCATAGCCCAGCGCCCCGTTCTCGGCATGCAGCGTGATGCTGCGCCCACTGACATGGGAGGCGACTAACGTGGGCAAGCCGGACCCCAGGTTGACGTAACCGTGCTCCGGCAACAGCGCGGCGGCGCGTTGCGCAAACTCCAGCCGCGAGAGCGCCGGCTTGCCGAAGTACTCGCGTCGAGTGTCTGGCGCGCGGCGCCCCAGCGCCCCTTTGGGGACGGCGACCTTCTTGGTGGCAAGCACCACCCGCGCCACAAACACGCCGGGCAAGCCGACTCTTTCCGGCGGGATAGCGCCGACCTCAACAATCTCATCAACCTCCACAATGGCCACGCGTGCGCCCTTGGCGAAGCTCGGATGAAAATGCATGCTGCTGCCGCGAAACTCGACGTTGCCACTCGCATCCGCGCGGAATCCCCGTACCAGCGCATAGTCGACCGGCAGCGCCCGCTCGAGCACATACTCCTTGCCGTCAAACTCGCGCAACTCCTTGCCCTCGGCCAGGCGCGTGCCCACGGTCACCGGGCTATAGAATGCTGGCAAGCCGGCGCCGGCTGCACGCAAGCGCTCCACCAGAATCCCTTGCGGCACCATCTCCAACTGCACGTCGCCGGCAGCGGCGCGTTGCTCCACCAGAGACGCAAGGCCGGGCCGCGCGGAGAAGGACAAAATCACCTTGCTGACCTGGCCATTTTCAAGCAGCAGTTCCGGCCGGTATTCACCCGCCCCCAGGGAGTTGGCCACCACGCAGAGGTCGCGCGCGCCCTGCTCCTTGAGGGCGATCACCAGGCTGTTCGGATAGCTGTGGCCCACGCCGAAGCCGGCAATGGCGACGGATGCGCCGTCGGGAATATCGGCGACAGCGGCCTCGGGAGAAGAAAATATTTTTGTCATGGGGGCTTACTCAGTCAGGAGTGGACGGAATCGCAACAACGCAGCGCTATCGCCGGCATCGCAGAACACGGCGCTCACGGGCTGCCCGATCTGAAGTTGCGTGGCGTCGCAGTCGATGATGTTTGTCATCACGCGCGGGCCTTCGTGAAGATCGACGAAGGCCAGTACATAGGAGGGCGTCTCGCGGTACGCGCCTTCGCCACGGCGCACGATGGTGAAGCTGTAGATCGAACCGCGTCCGCTCGCTTCAAACCATTCGACGCAATCGTGTCCGCATTCCGGGCAGAACTGGCGCGGATACCAAATCACAAAGCTGCACCCCAGGCAGCGCGGCAGCATCAGCCGACCGGCCTTTGTCCCATCCCAGAAAGGTTTGGTTTCCGGCACAACCAGTGGGGCTGGCGCCGGGAGTTCAGAACCACTCATGCATCACCTCGACCAAGAATTAACGTCGCGCTGCACAGGCGTGAGATCCCGCCGCCGGTGCCATGGGCCAAGGCCAGTCGGCAGTTGTCGACCTGCACTTGGGGATGGGCCTCGCCGCGAAGCTGTCGAACGGCCTCAATGATTTTGACCATGCCGCCTTGATAGCCAGGATGGTTGTTGCACAGGCCGCCGCCATCGGTGTTGACCGGAAGGCGTCCACCCACCCGCAACGCGCCGTCCGCCGCGAACGCGCCCCCTTGCCCTTTCTGGCAAAACCCCAGGTCCTCCAGGGTCATCAGCACCGTGATGGTGAAGGAGTCGTAAATGGAGGCGTAGTCGATGTCGGCCGGTGTCACCGCAGCCTCCTCGAACGCCGCGGGCCCCGACCACACGGCGGCGGTGTAGGTCATGTCCAGACGCCCACCCATGGTGTGTTTGATCGCTTCGCCATGCCCCAGGATTTCGACCGATTGACGCTTCAATCCGGCGGCGATTTCCGGCGTCGTGACGATCACGGCGCCGCCGCCATCGGTGACCACGCAGCAATCCATGCGCCGCAGCGGGTCGGCAACGAAAGGCGACGCGAGTACCTCGTCAAGGGTGACGGGTTTGCGCAGCATCGCGTTGGGGTTGAACTGTGCGTGATACGACGCAGCCGCCTTCACTTCCGCCATTTGTCGTGCGGTCGTTCCGTATTCGTGCATGTGCCGCCGTGCGGCCAGTGCATAGATGCCCAGGTTGGTTTCGCCGTAGGGCGCCTCGAAGGCGTACTCGGGGGTGTCCGGCGGCAGCTTTGCGCCGCGGACGATGCCGCGAACCCTTGCACCTTGTGTCACCAAGGCGATACGGCACTTGCCGCTCGCCACGGCAAGCGCGGCGTGGCCGACATGACACAGATAGGAAGAGCCACCGGTAAACGTCGAGTCGGTGTAACGCAGGCGTTTAAGACCGATGTACTCCGCCAGCGAGATGGCGCCGAAGCCGAGTTGGCCGGTGCAGAAAAAACCGTCGATATCCTGCAGTCCCAGCCCCGCGTCGGCGAGCGCGCCAAACGCCACCTCCGCGTGAATCTGCTGGGCCGAGCGATCCGGCAGGTCTCGGCCCGGGTGCTCATAAGCACCTACAATTACCGCCTTTGCATTTAAGCTCACGTAGTACTCCAAGACACATTGCGATCACTACACGTTAATGGCCCCGGTACCGGGCGGCCAGGCACACCGCGCGAGTGTCCGCAGTGTGAACCTGCACGCGTTCGCCCTTTCGATTCACACCGCCGCAGAGGGCTGTGCCTTGGCCGCCTCAAAGCGTTGAGCCAGCTTGAGCCGCCACTGCTCGATGTCCTGAAACCCGGGCTGCCTGCGGCACAACGCTTGCGTTTCGCGACGCAATACGTCTTCGGGTTGATCCAGATCGATCGGTGCGCGAAACGGCTGGTCGACATACCACGGCGTATCGACAAACGCCTCGGCGCGATTGCCTTCGGGGTCGCGGAAGTAAATCGACCACGCCGTGCCATGGGTGATGATGTCGAGGTCTTCGACCTGCTCGCCCTTGAGCGCGGTGCCGATGCGTTTCAATTCAGCCAGGCTCGACAAGCGAAACGAGATCTGATTGATGACGCGCGAGTGGTCGTCGGCCGCCCTGCCGTTGGCGATGACGAACTGGTGATGGACCTCGGGCTCCGAGGTCAGAAAAACAATCGACCGCTCCGGGCCGCGCTTGATATCACTGATCACGAAGCCAAATACGCGCTGATAGAAACCGAGCATGGCGTCGAAATCGCGCACATGAATTCCCACATGTCCCAAGTCCATAGTCTTTAACCTTTTCAGTTGGAGTAACGCGGTTCGTCAGTGACGCACAGGCAGCGGAAACCGCTCCAGGTAGGTCACGAATTCCGGTTCCAGGTCGATCTGAAGCGCCGCCATGATGCGGACCATGCCGTTGTATTCGCCGATGGCGATGAGCAGATCAATGAGCGATTCGGCGTCCAGTGCTTCACTCAATATTGCGAACGTCGCATCACTCAAGCTCAGCCGCTCGGTCATCTCGCGCGCGGCCTGCAACACCGCACGGGCCAGCGGTTCGAGTGTGCTTGGCTGCCCGGCGCTGTCGGCGGCGATGGCCAGGATGTCTGCTTCACTGACACCGAACGACAACGCAACATCGACGTGGTGCGCATACTCGTATTCGCTGCCGGTCGAGTAGCCCACCTGCAAAATGGCCAGTTCGCGCAGACGCGCATTGAGCCTGCTCTCGTGCCGCAGGTACATGCCGGTGCCAGCCACATGCCGGGCGCCGCGCGGGCTGTTGGCGAGCGCGCGGGTGATATTGGATTTCATGCGCGGCATGTCCTGGAATTCAGGGGCCAGGTCTTCTCGGTCGAGATAACGTACGCGGGCCATGATCAGACGCCCTCGCCGACGATCAACGCCAGAGGGTCAAGGCCGGCCCGCGCAAACTCCACGATCTGCTCTTCGTAACCCACTTGCGAACTGATCAAGAACTTCTCTTGCAGCAGCCCCTCGATCAACGTAGATGCCGCGAATTCCGCGGTCGCAGGCTTGCCGCGCCGAGGGTCAACGCCGTCAAGAAACTCGGCCATGCTCGGGATCGCGGTGCCCGAGGTCGTCAGGCTTTGGCCGCCAGGGCGATCCGAGGTGGCCGTGATGCCCGGGCAGAAAACCGACACGCGCACGCCATGGGGTTTCAACGCGTGCGCCAGGCCGTAACTCATGGCCAGTTGCGCACCCTTGGTGGTGGTGTAGGGAATCTGAAAGCGCGTGGGGGGATCGGGCAGGATGGCCAGCGACGACGCGGTGTTGACCAGGTAACCGCTGCCGCGCTTCATCATGGCGGGCAACACGGCGCTGATCATGCGCACGTAGCCCAGCACGTTGACTTGCAGCGCGGTTTCCCAGGCAGCAAAAGGAATGTCCTCGATACGCCCTGCAATGGGCGGCATCGACGCATTGTTGATCAGCACGTCGACCGGGCCGTAGGTGGCGACGACCGTGGCGATCAACGACGCGATGTCCGCATCCTGGGTGACGTCGCAGCGCACGCCTATCGCATCGCCCCCTTCGAGTTGAATCGACTTCGCGACTTCCTCGGCTTTTTCGCCGTTGAGATCGGCGATGACGACGCGACTGCCCAGCAAGGCGAGTTTCTTGGCGGTCATGCGGCCAATACCGGTTGCCGCGCCGGTAATCAGGACGGTCTTATTCGCAAATTCCATCAGTCTTTTCCCATGTCAAAGATCTCATTCAGAAATACGCCCAGCGCCGCCCAGGCACGATGATCGGACGATGCCGAGTAACCGAAGCCGGGGCGCGGGTTGCTACCGGCCTCGGGGCTGGTGAACCCATGGCCGGTGCCGCCATACAGGTGGACTTGCCAATCAACCCCCGCCGCCGCCATTTCCTGCGTGAACGCGGTGATCTGTTCCGTAGGCACCAAGGGGTCGGATGCCCCCGTGCAGACCAGTACCTTGCCCTGGATCCGGTTAGCGGTATTGGCCTGCGTCGGAATCAAGGCGCCATGGAAAACCCCGACCCCCAGGAGCAGTGCCCCCGTGCGCGCCAGCTCCAGCGCACACCAGCCGCCAAAGCAGTAACCGATCACCAGCATGCGCTGCGGGTCCACCTGTGGGACCTGTGCGAGCGCCTGAAGGCTTGCCTGCAGCCGCCGGACCAGTCGTTCGGGCTGGCTTTTGAGTTGATCGATACGCGCGCGCATGGTCGTGGGATCGTCGAACAGCACGCCCTCTCCGTGGACGTCGGCGGCGAGGGCGACGTAGTTCATCCGCGCAAGGGCAGCGGCGCGACGGATCACATGCGACCCGACGCCTGGCGCCTCTGGAAAGATCAGGATGCCGGGCACCTTGCCTTGCACATCCGGGCACGCCAGTTGGCCGCAGAAGCTGAGGCCATCGGCGCTATAACGCAGTGACGTTGTCGTACTCAAGACAGTTTCTCCCACTCGTCGATCAACACCGGAACCGGTAGCACCACCGCATGCACGCCCATGCTGGTGATCAGCTTGCACACGTCCATGATTTCGTCCGGCGTGGCGCCGTTCGCCAGTGCCGCCCGCATGTGTTGCCGCACGCCGGGGCCCGATAGCTGCGTGCACTGGGCGTACGCGGCCAAGGCGATCAGATGACTGTCCTTGGCCGAGAGCAACCCGTTGGTACCTATCGCGGCCTCGGCAAAATCCAACCAGACCGCATAGAACGCAGGATCGACATGGATCGCAGCATCGACCTCGGGCAGGGCTGCGCCCAGCAATTGGAGATGCCGGCTATGCACTGCCTTGACATGCGCCTGATGGTCGCTTGAAGTCAGTGCGCCCGGCACCAGTTCCTCAAGCGCGGCCGCCCCCAGCAGATAGGTCTGAATGCCGACCGTACTGACAATCATCGCCACCGCGATCAGTTCCTCGAGCGAGGCACCCAATTGCCGGGCGAAACGCGCATGCTGCCGCACGCCGCGCTCGAAAAAGTGCGTGGGCGAACAGTTGGTGGCCACATAGATCAACTCCCGCAGTTTCGGCGAAAGACTGCCGCGCTCCGACGTGTAGGCGGACAACTCCAGATACGCCGCCACATAGGCCGGATTGCTGTGCATCAGCCGTTCCCACTCATCGTTCCAATAACCGCGTCGCTGTTTGAAATTCTCCCGGATGCGGGAGGCCGTCGCTTCAGAGGGCATGGTCGCTTTCCTTAGAACGGTGACAGGGGCGCGAAGCCGAAGTGAATACGCGCAAAGTTCACCGCGGTTCGGTCCATCTGCTGGGTGAAGTGCGTGCGTTGAATCGCCAGGTCACGGTAGTAGCGCCCAAACATCGACGTGCTTTGGCCGGTCTGGGTGCCCGCCGTGGTGAAGAGCCGGTCGGCGGCCTCGAATGCCAGGCGTGTCGCCTGCTGCACCATCAGGAATATCCGCCGGTCCTCCTCCTCGGAAAACTCCACCCCCTGCTCCGACTGCGCCGTGCAGGCATCCATGTAGTCCTGCGCCGCCTTGAGCAGCGCGGCGTCGGCGTTGTCCATCAGCGCCTGCGCCACACCGAAGTAGTGTTGAAACTCATGGTGTTCCATGAGCTTGGTCTTGGGTGCGAAGCGCATGGGTTTGTTGCGCAGCAGTTCGTCGTAGAGATCGAGCATGCCCCGTGCGGTGCCCATCAACACGGCCCCGCCCTCGATCATGAAGAACCCGGCCTTGCGCCCGTTGTACATCGGATTGGGATGCACTTTGTCGCCAGCGGCCCCCACCCACATGGCCAGCGGTGCCACGCGGTGCTCGGGCACAAACAGGTTTTCCACCACCACTCGGCGCGAGCCGGTGCCCTGCATGCCGAGCATGTTCCAGTTATCGGTGATCGAATAATCCTGGCGATCAATCAGCATCAGCACCGGCTTGGGCGCGGCGCCTTCCTGCGCGATCAAGCCGCTTGCCATGATGTGGGTTGCAATGTCACAGCCAGAGGCGAAATCCCAGAAACCCGAAACCCGGTACCCACCCGGCACAGGCTGCACCGGTATCGGCGAACCCAGGGACGGGCAACGGTATTCCCCATCGTTGCCGTACGCTTCGATCTGAGCCTGTTCGGAATGATCGGCCAGGATGATGGGGTGGCCCGAGGTCAACGCCAGCACCCAGCCGCTTGAAGGACAGCCGCGTGCGACTTCGCTCATCACCCGGACATAGGTGGTCAGATCGAATTCGTAGCCGCCGAACCGGCGTGGTTGCACCACGCGGTAAAAGCCTGCGTTGATGAACTCCTCGTTGGTTTGCGCCAGCAGTCGACCCTCGGCCTCGGTCGCCGCCTGCCGATCGCGCAAGGTGTGGCGCATCGCGGTGGCACGGCGGATCATCTCCTGCGGCGTCAAGTTGACCTCGGGAACCGGGATGGCGCCGCCAGCCGTCGACGCCGGTTGTGATCTCTGCCGATCACGAGCTTGTTCAGCGTCGATCACGGCTGCTTGCTCCCTTGGCGTTGGTCGCGTTCGGCGAACAATTGTCGAGCCAGATCCGCGGCCTTCAGCTCGAACTGCAAACCGGGGTTGGTGCGCGCCATGGAGATATCGCGGAAGTAGCGCTGCATGCGGGTGCCGTTCTTCGCTGCGGCGCTGGTCGCCGAGGCGCGGTAGAGCATGTCCACGGCCTCGAAAGACAACTGCGCCGCATGCTGCAGCCCGGCTTGCAGACGTTGGTCATCGGAGCGCAGGTAGGTGCGTTTTCCTTCCATGCTCAGGCGGGCCAGGTCCATATATTCCTGTGCTGCACCGACCACTGCGTGACGCGCCGCTTCAAGCTTGCCGAGGGCAATCCCATAAGGGCGCTGGTAATCCGGGTGTTCCGATTGCAGCACTGCGTTAGGACCAAAAGCCTTGCGGGCACGAATGATGTTCTCGTACTCATCCAGCGCGGCAAAGCCAACGCCCACCATGATCGAGCTGATCTCGGTCTGGAAAAAACCCAACGTGCCGCCGGCGTACATCGGGTTGCCATGCAACCGCGCCCCTTCGGTACCTTGGGAGATATTCGGCGCGAAGAAATCCTCGCGCACCAGGAAGTGTTCCGGAATCCAGGCGCTGTGCATCTCCACGCTGTTGGAACCACTGGCGCGCATGCCGATAAAGTCGCCCCAGTTGTCGAGCATCTTCCATTCCGAACGCGGTACCAACGCCACCGCTGCCTGCGGCGCGCCGCCTTCCTCAATGACTCTGACCCCGACCATCACGTGGGTTGAGTACGGGACTCCGGAGCAATAATCCCAGGTACCTTCCAGGCGCCAGCCACCATCGGCACGAGTGGCGGTGCCCGAAGGAATGGCGCGTGCCGCTGCAGCGAAGTGCCCATCGACGCCAAACGCTTCGGTCTGCGCACGCTCGCCAAACAGTTGCGCCACATTCAATGCATGCCCCGCCGACAATGCCAGGCACCAGGCACTCCCCGGACAGCCACGTGCAACTTCCATGACCATGCGCGCGAACGTCGGCACGTCGAATTCGTATCCGCCATAACGTTGCGGCTGCAAGGTCCGATAAAAGCCTGCCTCCTCAAACGCTTTGTGCATTTGCGGCGAATAGGTTCCGCGCTCTTCCGCGGCGGCCTGCCCCTCCAGCAACGCCGGGCGCAATGCCACCGCCCGCGCGATCAATGTTTCGGCAGTCAAGCCGGGCTCAGGCGGCGCCATGTTACCGGCCATGTTTTTCTTAAGCGTACTGACCATCGGTATCTCCTTAGCAATCTTCTATGGATAGCTACTATGAGAACCCACAGTAGTCCTCCCGGATCAGGCGGAACAAGACGCGGTTGATGGCTGTCCGGCCTGTGTATCTGAGGCCCAAACCGGCAGGCGCGATGTCGGCCGACAGGCGCGCAGGCACGCCGGGCGGCGTGGCGCCGGCACAGCCCCAACCTGCGACTCTGCAGCGAGGCCTTTTGCACACTCACATCACCCTGGCCGCCGGGCGGCGCGTCGATTTACCCAGGCGTGTTTGGTGTATAACCTTGATCGTTGAGGAGGGTGAAACACGGCACGCCGCGCGCCCCCTTCAATGGCTACTTCATCCCGCACACAAAAAATCGACCATAACGAACGCCGGGAAACGCTCATGACTTATAAGACGATTTGTTCGTTGGACCGAGGGCTCAAAGTGCTTGAGTACCTCAATACGGTTCGCGCCTCCACCGTGCACGAGATCGCTCTCGAACTCCAACTTCCACGCCCCACCGTGTACCGCATCCTCGAAACCCTGGAAGACCGCGGGCTGCTCTATCGCAGTGTGTCCGACAGCGTATTTCGCCTGACCGACGCGGTGCGCCAGTTGAGCGCAGGGTTTACCGATGAAGAGTGGATTCGCACCCTCGGGGCGCCGCTGCTGCAGCGCCTGGGCGAGAAGGTATTGTGGCCCACCGATCTGGCGACCTTTGAACGCGATGCGATGATCATTCGGGAAAGCACCCATAGCTTCAGCCCCTTCTCAGTCGACGTGGGGATGATCGGACGCAAACGCCACCTGCTGAAAAGCCCGCTTGGGCGCGCATACCTCGCGTTTTGTCCCGAGGACGAGCGTGAGGATATTCTTGCCTCACTGCGCCGCTCGCAGGATCCGGATAACGCCTTGAGCCGCGACGAAGCGTTCCTGCAAAAAATGATCAGCAGCTCGCATGCCAATGGCTACAGCAACTGCCGCGACCTGGAGCATCCCAAGTGCGCCAGCATCGCCGTCCCCATCCTGTACAAACAGAGCGTGATCGCCTGTATCAACATTGTGTGGGTGGCCGCGACGATTGATTACGATGAGGTGGTCAGCCGTTACCTGCCTGACCTCTTGCAGACCAAGCTCGACATGGAAGCCGGCCTGATAAAGATGGGTTTCGAGCGCTCGCGGGGTTAACCGCGAGTTCCACCGCAACACACTGGAAGCACCGTCACATCGACCCGATATGACCTTTGATCCACCCGCGAACACAGGGACGTTCGCGGGGACGGATCGTCACTCCGTGCGTGCGTTTTTTTCAGCTACCGAACTGCGTCTTCAGACCTCCCAGTGCGCCATCGATATCCGCGCCGATACCTTTGGGGGCCAACTCCACCATGGGCGCAGGAACATCCGCTTCAATGGTATAGGTGACGTCGGCGCCCGAGCCGTCGGCGACCACGACAAAGGTTGCATCCAGGCTCTTGATCGGCGGTGCACCCGGTGGGGTTTCCTGGCCGGGAACGAGTTCGTAGGTCAACGTCTTCGACTCATCGCTCAGATGCTTGATGCGATCGAGCATGGTGTTGCCACGCTTGAATAACACCTTGCGATCGCCATTGGGCAGCATCTCCACCGAATTGATATGGGGCTGCCAGGCGGCGAAGCCGGCAAAGTCCTTAACGAATTCCCAGACATCCGACGCGCCAGCTTTCAATTTGACACTTTTGCTCACTGTGACAATCGTCATCGCTACTTCCTCTCTCGGTGGACAGACTGCGGCAGGCAGCCGCATACGCTAATTGGCAGTCGCTATTGTTGTTGAGCTCAGGCAACTGCCGTAGACCTTCTAAACGTGCAATACGTCTCGGAGTCTATCGTGTGCCACGCGCGCATGATCGTATGTTCTGGCGAGTGTCCGCTGGGTGTACCGATCACCCGATTGCCGTATCCGGCGCCAGGTTCCAAACGCATCGCACGCCCCCTCCTCTATTGGCAACCGCCCCCCATTGTGTCTTCAGCCGCTTGCCGGTCCGCGCCCGTACACCCAGCGGACAGCAACCAGGTGTTGGGTTAACTCCATAGGGTCGCTCGTTATGCTTCGGCGCGTTGACTCAACAATAAATACAATGGAGGAAACACATGAAATGCGTCATCAATGTCACGCGTGCCAAAACGATTGTCTTCGCACTGGGATTCTCAGCCCTTACCGCGACCGCTGCCGACTCAGGTCAGCAGACGCCAATGGCTTCGACCGATGCAACAACTAGCACACTGGATGCGAGCACTTCAGTCGCCGCCAACAGCTCAATCGACCCCACCAAAAAACTCATCAGAGGCGTCTTCCTGCAAGCCCAGACTGAAACCGGGCAGAACCCACCAGGTGTCGCGAGCGTCAGCGTACGACCTCCGGCCGATATTCCCCCACCCACCCGCAAGGGGCCGCTCAGCGAGTTAGGCGATGAACTTGAAAAGCAGGGATTCACGTTCGGTCTGTTCTTTACCAATGGCTATTTCACCAACCCTACGGCGGGTATCAAACCGGGCAGTTCCATGGACTCCCCGGCATTGTTCATGTCGGCCAACGCCGATCTGACCAAGCTCCTAGGGGTTCCCAATACACAACTGCACATCACGGAGGCGTGGGAACCGCTGTCTCAAAACAACGGCGATTACTCCTATAAAGTCGGCTCTTCCCTTGCGCCCTTTCCCGCGACAACCACAAGTTCAAACCTGGTCAAGCTGACACTGTCCCACGACCTCTTTGATAAACAGCTTCACCTTGAATATGGCCGCATGAACCTGGGCGATGATTTCATGGTCGCGACAATGTGCGCCGGATGCATCACATCGACACCGCTGATCACGGTGGGCGTACCGCCCTTCGATAAATCACTTTGGGGGGCACGAGTCGCCTACAAACTATCGCCCCATACTCGCCTGGGATTGGGCGTGACCGAGGACAATTACGGCCTTTTCAGCCAGTCATCCGGATGGGATTGGATCTCTGACACCCGCAAAGGCTGGATATGGCTGGGGAATATGACGTACACCAGCGACTTCTCCGACAGCCGATATCCACTGAACGCTGAAGTCGGTGTGTACCACAACACCAGTCCGTACACGGATGACCTGTACAACAAGGACGGCTCGACGCAATCGCAGAACCCCTTTGGCACCGCAGTGACCCATGACAGCGGCACCTCGGGCTTTTACGGCCAGGCCAGAAAGGTGCTCTGGACCAAAGCCGACGCGGACGGCATCGTTCCACCTAACGTTGCGGTGTACGGGGGCGCATTTGTCACCCCAGGCTCCGGTCAGTCATTTCCCCTCGAGCTGTACGCCGGTACCGAATATGGTGGCTTTATCAAAGGTAACCCGGCGGCACTGGTGGGCTCGACTGTGCGCTATCTACAGCTGAGCAAGGGACGCGCTTTAAACGAGCAACAGACCAGCGCGGCAAGCGGCTGGGGCGACGATAAGGTTCACCGAGACACGTTCACGTTTGACGTGCACGGTCAGTACGGCGTCGCCCCCGGCGTGCTGGCCAACGCCTCGGCCCAGTACTTTCTGAATCCGAACAGACAAGGTCCAAACGCCTTGGTTGGACCGACTCAAAGCGGCTGGTTGTTCGCCCTGACGTTCGTCATCGACATTGGCCGTATCAGTGGTCTGTCCAGATAAAAACCCTCGACGCTTACTCCGGCAGCACTCGCGTGCGCCGGAGTTCGGGCCGATCGATCGTCGGCAGATAAACCGTTCAACCCCTTGATTGTCGCGCCGGGCCTCATTGGCCCGGACGCGCTTCAGACCGTCAGGCCATTTCGAATAACTTGCCAAACCCGTGCACAGGCTCAGTCCGCCCCAGCAGGCGCAGGCAGTGCCACAACATCGCTTGATTGCTCGTCACGACCGGCCGCCCCAACTCAGTCTCCAATGTGTCGATGATCGACGACACGTTGATTGCCGTGCAGCTGAGAAAGTAAATATCGGTGGAGTCGTCTCGATAGCTGCGCGCGAGTTCAAGCCATTTGGCTGGCGGCACCGCGGCCATGCTCGTGCCTTCCAGCAGACCCAATCCAACCTGGCTCAGCACCTCATACCCAAAATGCTTGAGATACTCGACCTCACGCAGATTCACCTCCTCGATATAGGGCGTGATCAGGACAATGCGCTTGGCCCGCAGCACCTTGAAGGCGGCCAGCAACGCATCCGAGGTCGCCGTCGCCGGACAACCGCTGGCGTCAGTAATCCGCACAGATAGCTGTTCACCCATGCGCGGATCAAACGTCGAGACCGCCGTGCAGTTGAACACGATCAAGTCCACGGCCGCGTCGGCCAGCAGGCTGCTGGCTTCTTCGATCTTGTCGGTCATCCCCAGCAGCGCGGCCTTTGACGAGCCGGCCAGTTTCAAGCGGGTCGTCAATACGTTAACGCCCGGTGGCAGCATTCGTTGAATCTCGGGTTCGGCCATGGCGTTACTCGAGGGCAACAGCATGCCAATTTTCAGCGGCGCCGCCAGAGCGGCTACCGGTGATGTTTCAGGTACGGCGTGCGTGCTCATTTTCGTTTCCTCCGGGGAGATAGGTTGATACGTGCTCCAACGCCTCGACACTATTGGCAACCGCCAGGATGTACCGATCAGGGCGAATGATGACCGCCCCGGCATTCAGTTCGTCCAGGCATTGCTGCGCCTCGTCCGGCAGGCGTACGACGCCATTGATGTCCCACAGCATCCTGGTGCCCGGTGACACTGCATCCAGCAACTGGCGATCACCGATGACCGCGAAGTTCGAGCCCACGAATTCATCGAGGGGCACGCCGGATTCGAGTATCGGCTGCGCGAAGATAAAGCCTGCAGAAACGTCTTCGGCGCGATGCAGTCCCGCCCCGAGCCGAGGCACGAGGGAGCTCATTTTTCGCGGTCCCTGGCCGAGCTTGGCATCCCTTTCCCGGGCTTGTTCGGGGTCGATGGTCTGGATGATCCCGCCGACTTCGATCGCGTGTTCGATGGTCGCGCGAACGTGTGCGGACCGTTCCTGTTCATAGGTGTCGAGCAGGTCCGCCGATGCGCGCCCCTTGATCACCCAGTCCAGCTTCCAGGCCAGGTTGGCGGCGTCCCGCAGACCGGCACACAAGCCTTGACCAAGAAACGGAGGCATCTGGTGAGCGGCATCGCCAGCCAGCATTACCCGCGAGCGCCGCCACGGATGGGCAATCACCCCATGGAACATATAAGTCACGGCGCGTTCGATTTGCGCGTCAGCGGGAACCAGCCACGGTGACAACAACCCCCAGACACCTTCAGGCGACGTAAGGGCCTCGATGTCATCGCCCGGCATGACCATGAATTCCCAGCGGCGCCGCTGGCCAACGCATCGCATGTAGGTCGTGGGCCGCTGGGGATCGCAGAATTGAACGGTACCGTCGGTGAGGCCCTCGACTTCCCGATTCATGATCAGGTCGACCACCAGCCATTTTTCGTGGCTGCCCAAGTCTTCCAGAGGCACGTCGAGGAGGCCGCGCACCGGCGATCGGCCGCCATCGCAGCCAATCAAATACTGGCCGTTGACGACCTCTGGCGTGGTCTTGCCTCGCGCGATGAATTGCGCCTGCACCCCGTCTTCCGATTGCACCACGGACAACAGTTCGCATCCGGTCCTGAGGTTCACGTGCGCAAAGCGATCGAGCCCTTTTCGCAACACGGCTTCCAGCGCGGGCTGGTGAAACCGATAGCTGGGGTGCCAGTTGTGCGGGCCGACGGTGTCCGGCCTGGGCCAACTCAAAATCACCTCGCGATTGAGGTTCACAAAGGTCATGCCGGGGTTCACATGGGTGAACGGCAGCGCCTCTTCGGCCAGGCCGATCGACTGCAACACGCGCATGATTTCACCATCGAAATGCGTCGCGCGCGGCAGTGGAAAAGTCTCGTCGATGGCTTCGATCACCGTCACCGAGAGCCCAAAGGTCCCGAGCAGATTGGCGAGCGTGGCTCCCGTAGGCCCGAGTCCAACAATAATGACGTCTGAATAATTACTCATGACAATGCTCATGATGGGGGTTGATCCAGAGGGCTTAGCGCTCCTGTAAAGCGAGCCCCGTTAGTTGCGAGGGTGAGTCAATTGCAGCGAATCCCGTTGCGACTCGCGTCGGTCGATGTCCACGAGGTGGTTCCACACGCTGGCGCGAGCGTGCGCCGAGTCCGGAGCCGCCAGGCAGAGGTTCTCGATCTCCAGGGCCGTGCTCGGCTCGAGCACGTCCCTGGACAGCCGGCGAAACTTTTGTCTCGCCTCGTCGATGTGAAAGGGCCGTTGCGGATCGCCCCAGGCATGAATGATCGTCTGGCTGGCGATGATCCGCTCGCCGATGAGCAGCTCCACCACCGCCGGATAAGCGTGCGGTGTCGCCGCTTGCAGTTGCTCGTCGGCCACCACTTCAACCTTGTCGGCAAGCCGCGTCATCTCAACCCCGCGATGGGCCTTCGCACGCTCGACCTCCAGCAGCTCATCGGGCATCACGCCCACCAGCGCAAGGTTGTAGGCGCAACTGGTGACACGGGACAGCCGGCCGATCTCCACGTCGTAATGCGCCACCATGTTCGCGTGTGAAGGCGGCAAGCGAACGCGCACCGCCGTCAGCGACGCGTGGTCGATACCTTGGTCAAGCAACTGCCGGAACCCGAACATTGCGGCGATGTTGTGCTTCGCCGCGCAGTAAGGCTTGATGCTCGTTTCCAGGATCGCGGGACGGCCCTGCAAGATACTCGCG
Organism: Pseudomonas sp. MPB23; assembly: GCF_046605395.1. Lineage (NCBI taxonomy): Bacteria > Pseudomonadati > Pseudomonadota > Gammaproteobacteria > Pseudomonadales > Pseudomonadaceae > Pseudomonas > Pseudomonas sp. MPB23. Next base: position 5,388,114 of record NZ_CP176771.1, read on the forward strand.
ATGCGTTCGTGGGAGAGGGTGAGCCCGCGCATCGGCGAGGCCTGATCATTCTCAAGCAGGCCACGGTCGCCGGTGAAGCCCGCGGCGGCACTCATGGCCGCGGCGCAACCGGTTCGGGCCGCCATCCCGAACAGCAGCCATCGGGCCGAAGTTCCCCGCCCCGATGTAACCCCGGCACTCGCATTGCCCCCCGGTCGGCCGTTGGACGAGGTCAGCGCAATCGCCAGCGCGTGGGCCGTCTGCTCCGCGTCCAGGTTGAAGAGCTTCGCCGTGATGGCCGCCGCCGTGACCGGCGCGAGCAGCAGGCTCGGCCAAACGCCCTGGTGCAATATGTTCGGGCCCGACACCGCCTCCCCCAGTCCGGTCATCACTTCATAGCCCACGTGAACCGCTTCGGCGAAACGCGCCGCGCCAAGCAAACCGCGCGGCAGGTTCGCAGCCAGGGTCAACGCGGTCATGACCACCAGCGCACCCGGCGTGGTGCACGAGGCCATGTGGATAGCGTCGACCTCGGTCAATCGTGCCGTGGCCGTAAACAGCCCTACGGCATCGAGCGTCGACGAATTGAACGGCGCATGCTCCCCTCGCAGCCCATTGAGGAGCCGTCCCTCGCGGGTTGCGCGCCCGGCAATCCAGGCACCCACGGTATCGAGCACATGCACCGAGAGCGTTTGCGCGGCAGATTCCATTGCGTCGCTGCAAGGCCCTGCGGCGATCCGTTGAGCAAGCGTATCAATGAGGGTCATCGAGAACATTCCTGGGCCGGCGTAGACGCCTGCGGTCACTGGGGCCTGCGGCGCAGCGGCCTCTTCTGCCTGTCGCGGCGCCGCACGTGCGCATGGCGCGCTGGAGCAAAACGTAGCACATGCAAAATAAAAACATCAATCAAATCTTGAATTATGAGAATTGGCTAAATTTAAAATAAATCATGAAAATCGCTATAAAAGCCTGATAAATATGAATTTAACTTTATATATACGAATAAATCGCACTCAAAACAGAATTTATGTTTTACGATCAAATCTCACAGTGATAGATTCAATCAAAACAAAACCGCAACAGCCCGTTTGGCGGCCAACGAGGTCCACGTGATCACACAGACGCTCAGCCAGCCTCCAAACCTCAAGCCTTTGCGGGTCCCGCGTCCAATGCCTCATCAACCAGAGACTACCGCCAATGAAACTTGCGTTCTTCGACTCCTACAGACTCGGCCTGATCGTCGACGACTCGATCGTGGACATTTCGTCATTGATCAGTGGATTTCCCTACGCCAACCCCAACGATGCAATGGTTCATCTGATTGAGCGGTTCGATGAATACAAGGACGCACTGGAGAAGGCGCAACGCCTGGGGCAACGCATCAGCCTGTCTGGCGTTCGGCTGCGGGCACCGCTGCCCAAGCCGGGCAACATCGTCTGCATGGCGGTCAATTACATGGAAGACGGCACCCTGGCGGAGCCGCCACTGATCAATGCATTTCACAAGGCATCCTCCTGTGTGATCGGGCCGGGAGACACCCTGGAACTGCCCGATATCCCGGCGGTCGTCTTCGAAGCGGAAGCGGAACTCGCGATCATTATCGGACGCCGGGCCGACAAGGTCGCGGCGGCGGACTGGCGCGACTATGTGTTCGGCTACACCAATTTCATGGACGGCTCGGCCCGGGGAATGAAGCCGGAAAAGAACAGTTTCTTCCAGGCAAAATCGAGGAACACCTTCGCCCCGATGGGCCCGTGGATCGTCACCGAGGACGAGATCGCCGACCCGCAGAACCTGGACATCGCCATGAACCTCAATGGCCAACCCCGGCAACGTTTCAACACCAATGACATGGCCCACAGCATCGCAAAAAGCATTGAGTGGCTAAGCCATATCCACCCGCTCGAACCCGGGGACATCATCGCGACGGGTACCAACCATCGCGGCCTTGGCGCCATTCAGGACGGCGACGTCCTCGAACTCTCGGTCGAAGGCCTCGGCACGCTGTCGGTCAACGTCAAAGACGACCTGCGTCGAACCTGGTCGAACGAAACGCGCCTGCAAAGGCAAACCCGGGGACTGAACGCGCTCTCTGCGCAACTGACCGGCAAATATGCCGCCAGCCAATAGAACGCGTGCCGTTGCAGGCCCGCAGGCGCCCAGGTGGAAGCCTGCGGGCGCTGCGCCGTTTGCTTGCACGCTCAACCTACGCTGACTACCATGCTGGCGTCCTAACCTCCCTCTGAAGCGCCCAATGTCCAGCCTAACTAAGATGCTGTCGATGCTCGACTTTTTCTCGATCGACAAGGCCACCTGGTCCCCCGAGGATTTGATCGCCGAAACAGGCCTGTCCCGGCCGACGGGATACCGTTATCTCAAGGAACTGTGCGACTCAGGCCTTCTCAGGCGCGCGGAGGGCGGTTATTCGCTAGGGCCGCGAATCATCGAGATGGACTACTACATCCGTCAAAGCGACAGGCTTTTGATCGCCTGCCAACCGGTGATGAGCCGATTGGCACAGGAGACCGGCTGCAACATTTTGCTCGCCAGCATCTATGGTGTGCGCATCCTGGCCGTTCACCAGGAGCAGGGAGAACTGGCGTGCCCCGTCGCATATGGGCGGGGCCGCCCCATGCCGCTCTTTCGCGGCGGCGGATCGAAAGTCATCCTCGCGGCGCTCTCGCCAGCCAGGCACAAGCGCCTCTATGAAAGCTACGCGGCGCAAATCGCCGAGGCGGGCCTTGGCGACACATGGAAAGCGTTCCGAGCCCACATGCTCAAGATCCAGCATGAGGGACACGTCATCTCGGTGGGCGAACTGGATCCCGACGCCGCCGGCGCCGCCGTTCCGCTGTACACAGGTACATCACTGGAACCGGCTGCGTTGATTCTGGTGACGACCCGCTCGCGCTTCGCCCTCACCGATCAAGCCAGACTGATCGAGCTGATGAAGAACAGCGCCCGACAGATTGAACTGGCCTCATCACGCGACAGCGCACCGGGCCTCGTGGGCCAACATCACCCCGTGCCATGAACCGGCGCTGACGAATATCGACACTCCAGACAACTGCACCCCGATGCTCGGCGCGTCGCCGACCCAACAGAGGTTTCTCATGAGTCAGATTCGAGTTCCCGTTGTCACGCCAGGTACAAGACCCGAGCTCGCCGAGCTTGAGGACAGAATCAAAAAGCAACGTGGTGGCCATGTTTCCTTGCTCTACCAGGTACTGCTCAATAGCGCCCCGATTGCCAGCGGCTGGGAACAGATGCTGTCGGCGGTTCGCAACCACAGCTCGATCCCGGCCGACTTGCGCGAGCTCGCGATTCTGAGAGTCGCCGTGCTCAACCGAGCCACCTATGAATTCGAGGCGCACGTGCCGCACGCGCTCAGCGCTGGCGTGTGTGAGCACGCCATCGAAAGCCTGCGCACCGCCGATGGGTTCGACGCCACACTGTTCAACGAGAATCAGGCCCTCGTGCTCGAACTCACGGACAAGATGACGCAAGAAGTGGCCGTGCCGGACGCCTTGATGGCGCGTGTGAACGCGCGGTTCAACCCACAGGAAGTCGTGGAGTTGGTCGCGACGATTGCCGCCTACAACATGGTCTCCCGATTCCTCGTGGCACTTGCGATTGCCCACTGACCCGCCTGCGGCGAATGTCATTTCGCCGCTTACTTACTCTGGATAAGGGGGGGCCCTGGGCAGATCAGTGTTTAGCCAAACACCTGGTCGCCCGCACAGGGGGCGAGGCGCCCAGGCCCACTCATTCCTCTCGCCGGTGTGCCGCGATCGGGTGGTACTTGCGAGCGTAATAAGCCAGGCCTGAGTGGACTTGCGGCTCTACCCGCACCGACACGATGCCACACAGGAAAATGCTGTGAGTGCCCGCCTCGATGGTCTGCACGATGCGCGCATCGAAGTTGACCAACGCATTTTCCAGCGCGGGTGCGCCCGTTTCCAGCACGCTCCAGCGATCGATCTGGAAGCGCTCCTGCACCGTCGCCGCGCCGGAAAACGTTCTGGAGATGGTCTCCTGGTCGGCAGTGAGCACATTGACGCACAAGACGCCATTGCTGCTGAAAACGTTGTGCTGGCGACTGTTGCGATTCATGCACACCAGCAGCATCGGTGGGTCGTCCGTCACACTGCAGACGGCGGACGCCGTGAAACCGCCCTGGCCGGCGGGACCATCGGTGGTAATGACGGTGACTGCGCCGATGAGGCGAGACATGCCGTCACGAAAGCTGAGTGGATCGATCATTTGGAGCCCCGCAATGCTGGATGGGAACACAGGAAAGGTTCGTTATTGAAAACGCAACGATCCATATCGAGCGGCGTTTTCGCCCTGGCTGGAACAGCCTCACGCGAAAAGAAGATCACCCCACTGTCATCCTCCACCGAAAGGCCTGCGGCAAAAAAAGACAGCGGCTCATCGTTGAACAGCGACTGTGGCGCTTTATCGCCCAGGCGCAATGTCAGTGTGGCGACTGCGCGCGCGATCCAGACACCGAATCGCTGCGGACCTCCAACGTCAAAACTCAGGAGCTTCATCGTCTCGTTTCTCTCTTATTAGGGTTTCAGCAATGGCTGCGATGCAACGCATCGGCCAGGCCCACTCGGGCAAAATCAGACTAGTGCCCACGCAGGCCACCCAACAAGCACGCCACTGGTTCTGTCCGTTCTGTGTATCAAGCCGCCGTCCGGCACACGGATCGGCAGCCGTCGATTTCAACCGTTCGCATCAATCGCCATCGCATCTTGCGCCCCCCTGATACACACACCGGACAGAACCAGTGGCGTGCTTGTTCGCCGCTTCAGCGCGGGACTAGTCTTCATCGACCCGGGCGAGGCCTGCCTGATGCGCTGCATCACGTGCCTTTGGCCCAAGGGACGATTGCCGACACCCTGATAGAGAGAAGAGACGATGAAGCTCCTGAGTTTTGAAGTTGATGGCTCACCGAAATTCGGTGCCTGGGTCAACGGCGGGGTCGTCGATTTGACGCAACGCCTGGCCGGTAAATTTCCTGATCTGCTGAGCGTGCTGCAAGCGGGCGCGCTCCCCCATGTTGCCGAGGTGCTGGAGGGCGCTGAACCTGACTTCACCCTTGAGCAAATCACGTTTATGCCTGTGATTCCCTCGCCGCCCAAAATCATCTGCATCGGCGTCAACTACGAAGAACACCGCTCTGAGATCGGCCGCGAACCTACGCTCAAGCCGCCGATTTTCGGACGTTTCAGTAACTCGCAAGTGGGCCACCTGGGCGTGATTCCGCTGCCGCCCGAATCGGTGAAGCTCGACTATGAGGGCGAAATCGCCGTCATCATCGGCAAGGCCGGACGCCGTATTCCGTCCGATCAGGTCTGGGAGCACATCGCCGGTTATGCGCCTTACAACGACGCGTCGGTTCGCGATTGGCAAGGCCATACCCATCAGTGGACGCCGGGAAAAAACTTTTTGCAGACCGGCGGGTTCGGGCCCTGGATGAGCACGGCCGACGAATTCGGCAACGATCCCGAACTGCATCTGAGCACCCGCTTGAACGGCCTGGAAGTGCAGCGCGCCACCAGTCGGCAAATGATCTTTTCGATTGCTGAACTCGTCACCTATTGCTCCACCTTCACCCAGCTCGAGCCAGGCGATGTGATCGTTACCGGCACGCCCGGCGGCGTAGGCGCGCGTCGCAACCCGCAACTGTTCATGAAGGACGGTGACGTGGTCGAAGTGGAAATCGCGGAAATCGGCGTGCTGCGCAATGTGATTGCAAACGAAGCGTAAGCACCGCTCATCCCAACCTGAACAAATGAAGGATTAAACATCATGGCGATTGGAATTCTGGGCGCAGGAAAAATGGCGCAAATGCTTGTCCCCAAACTCGTGTCGGGAGGGCATCACGTCATCATCAGTAACTCAAGGGGCCCCGAGTCCCTGCAGCTGCTGATCCAGCAATTGGGGAGCGGCGTGAGCGCGGCGACGCCGGAGCAGATGCTCGCTGAGGCCGACGTGGTGATTCTGGCCACGCCTTGGGAAAAAACGCCTGCCGCCCTCGCGGCTGCGGGCTCATGGGCTGGAAAGGTGGTGATCGACGCGACCAACAACCGCCGTGGTCCACGCCCTGAAGACTTGATTGATATCGGCGGCAAAGGCTCCAGTGAAGTCATTGCACAGATGATTCCAGGGGCTCATGTGGTGAAAACCTTCAACTACGAGCCGATCCCCGTGTTTGCCGGCGGCCTGCCCGCGGAAGGCGACAGCGGTGCGATCTTCTTCTCCGGCGATGACGCCCAGGCCAAGGCCACGGTCGCCCAGCTGATTCGCGATCTGGGAGGTGAGCCGATAGACGTGGGCTCGCTGGTTGAAGGCGGGAAATTGCACGGCATGGGCGGCCCGCTGTCACTCAAGTTGAAATTGCTTGCGCCCAAGGAAGCGAAGGCGCTGCTGAACACGCTTCGTTAGATTTGACAGCGATAAGCCCGCCTGATCGCGGTGCACAAACGAGATGAGTGAGCCGGCGCGCGAAAGCGGATACTGGTCACGGATTTGCCTGCCGCGAATCTCATCGTCTCAGCCGCGCCATCGCTATCGGGCGGGTGGCAGCCAGCACCTCTTCAGCTCGGCGGTATGCAGCAAGAGCGCACGGCTTGCGTTTGTTCGGCGATATGTCTTGCGTTGCCGTCTCACCCAAGAACTCACTCGGCCCACGCCGAGTGATTGGACAGACCTCAGTTCTGATTGGCAGATCCTCATGACAACAATAAAAACAAAGACAGCTTTGCATTCGCGTTGGGTTGTACTGGGCGCACTCGCGTTCATGATGTGCGTCAGCATGGCGCTCCCCATCTACGGCGGCAGCGTGCTCGGCACCTATATGACTGCAGAGCTCCACTGGGAACGCAGCACCCTGGGGCTGCTGATCGCGGCCAACATGGCCGCCAATGGCTTGTGCGCGCCGCTGGTCGCCGCACTGACAACGAAAATCGGCGTGCGCGGGTGCCTGATCATCGGCTGTATCCTCATGGCGGCCGCCTCGATTGCACTGGCAACCTGGGTCACCGCACCGTGGCAAGCGGCGGTGACATTCGGGGCGATTGGCGTGGCGGCAACGTTCGCCAGTATCATCCCCTGCCAAACGGCCGTCGCCGCCTGGTTCGGCCACCGCCGACCGTTTGCGCTGTCATTGCTCTATGCGGCCATGGGCATCGGCGGTTTCATCTTCGTGTGGCTGATGACGTGGGCCATCCAAGGCTCGACGATCGGCTACCGCATGGGCTGCTGGGTGTTCTTCGGTTTTTCGGCTATCGGCCTGGTGGTCACCCTGCTGTTGGTGCGCAACAAGCCCGACGCCGATCAATTCGACGCGTGGGAGCTTGCTGACAGCCACCGCCTGGCCGCACGGCCGTTCGCTCCGCCCCCTGCACCGCTCAACCTGGATCAGGGGCTGCGCAAAGTCCTGAGTTCACCGGCCTTGTGGGCCATCTACTTCAGCATGTTTGCAACAACCTGCGGCTCGGCTTTCGTCATTGCGCATGCGCAGGCACATTTGCGCGATATCGGGCACTCACCGGTGCTGGCTGCCGCGACCATTTCGATCATTTCCGCGGCCATGGTCGTCGGCAACTTCGGGATCGGCTCGGTGGCGCAACGTCTTGGCCCACGCCGAGCCTACTTCGGTGCCCTGGTGTTGTTCGGGGTCGGCCTGTTCACATTGATCTACGCGACCGGCTCAGTCGGTTTGTACGGCTACGCGATCCTGTACGGGCTGGGTTTCGGCGCCGCGCAGGTCGGTCCCATGGTGCTGCTGAGCGGCTACTGGGGTGTCCAGGTGTTCCCGATGCTGACCGCGCTCGGGCTGCTGATCCAGACCGCCGGCGCTGCCGTCAGCCCTATCGCGGCGGGCGTCTATTTCGACAGCTCCGGTCGCTACCAACCGGTCATCCTCGTGATTGTGATCATGACGGCGGTCGCGATGGTCTTGCTCCGCGTGATCGGCCCGCCGAAGGCCAGTGGCGTGCAAGGGTGGGGCCTGCCCTCCTCCCCTGAACGCATGGAACACTCCTCCAAACCCAATGCCTGAAACCCAAAAAAAGGCGGGGAGCATCAAGCTCCCCGCCTTTTTTTCAAACCGCTCGGTGGGTGACCTACCACTCGATGCCCGCGGTTTCGAGGTTATGTTCTATTTCCGCCTTGGCCTCGCGCAATACCGGCAGGCAGCGCGCGATGGCGGCATCCGGGCTGATCAGCGTAGAAGGCCACACAGTGCTGATGCAGCCGAACACCCGGCCCTGGCACAACACCGCCAGCGCAATGCTGTTGCATCGCTTGTAGGGAACATCATCGGACGTACAGTAGCCCTTCACCTGGACCGAACGGATCATATGAACGATGCGGTGTGAGTCACGGGCGGCCTGGTCTTCCGGGGCCTGGGATTTGCGCAGATGCGCCAGGATCTCACGGCGTTGCTCGTCGCGGGCGAACGCCAGGTACGCCCAACCCAGCGGGGTGGACAACAGCGGAATCCGCCTGCCGACAGCACTCAATCCAATCGACTGCGGGGTGAAGCGATCCGTGCTCTCACGCACGACGATGCCATCGTCCTCGAACGTCGACACCGCGCTGGGCCACTTCAGTTGTTGCCGGCGCCCAAAAAGCACCGGCGTGGCCACCGAGACGAACACCGATTCACAGGTCATCCCACCGCTCAGGCGACGTACCGCGATGGTCAGGTGATAGATATTTTCATCGGGGTTCACTCGCTCGACAAAACCACTTTGAGCAAGCGTTTCGATGATTCGGTAGACAGTTGGCAAGGGTAACTTCAGCGCCTTGGCAATATTCTGCGCCGAGGCGGACCGTACTTTATTGAGATACCCCAGAACGTCAAGGCCACGATCGAGGGTTCGCAGTCGCGTTATCATTCGGCCACTCCAGTCAGGTTACACAGATCAACCTACGCTCACCTATCGTGGCTCGCAAGCCCACCGATTGCGTGAGCAGAGGCCCTATCGGATCGGAGGAAGGAGGCGCAGGATTGCGCGGTAAAACAGAGGGGTTACGGCTAGCGTTCGAGATCCAGCACCAACCGATCCTCGACCCAACGCACCGGCACCGGCTCCAGGCGCGCGCCCTTGCAGGGCCCATCGATGCAATGCCCGTCTTCAAAACGAAACATCGCACTGTGGTGAGCGCACATCAGGATCTTGCCGCGGTAGGTGCAGAACTCTTGCGGACGATAATCCAGAGGCACCGAAAAATGCGGGCATCGGTTGACGTACACCCGGACCTGCTCGCCCTGGCGCACCGCCACCAGCCCGCCGGGGTGCAGGTGCTGCTGTTCGGGCAACCCCAGGGCACCGCCATCGGCAATATCATCCAGTCGGCACAACGTAATGACGTTCATGATCAGCCGCGCAATTGTGGGTTGCCAAGGCTCCAGTGCCACGGACGGATCTGAATCGTGGCAAACAACCCGGCCCGGACATAGGGGTCTTCCTCGAGAAACGCCTCGACCTCCGGCAAACTGCCCGCCTCGATCACCAGCAAGGTGCCATTCATCGCCTCCCCCGCATCATCGAGCGTCGGCCCGCCAAGCCAGACAATCACCCGATGCCTCTCGGTAGCACGCAAGTGGGCCTGGTGACTGGGCCGCAAGCGCTGGCGCAAGGCCAATGAGTCCGGGCGGTCCGTTGCGAATACCGCAAAAAAATGCCCCATGATTCACTCCGCCTCCATGACGAACTCGTAACACGCCCGCTTGAATGGCAATTGGAGGCCAAGGCTCTCGGACAAATCGTCGTGCGTGATGCGCTGTTCATAGATCACTTGCAACGACTGTTTGACGCCAAATACCGCATCGGAGTCCAGGTAAGGATCATCGTGATTGAACAGGTGGGTGACCAGCTTGCGATAGCCGGGTCGGTGGATCATGAAATGCAGGTGCGCAGGCCGCCAGGGATGACGATCGGCGGCATTGAGCATGCGCCCTACCGGACCGTCGGTGGGAATCGGGTAGCACACCGGGACAATCGTGCGAATCGCAAAATAGCCGTCGGCATCGGTGCGATAGCGACCGCGCAAATTGCCGAACGGCTGCGTGCTGTCCTGACCCGAATACATGCCGTTTTCAGCGGTCTGCCAGACATCCAGCACCGCGTCGGCGAGTGCGTCGCCATGGGTATTGACCACCCGTCCACGCACCAGGGCCGGCTCACCGGCGGTGAACGCCATGTTTTCGCCGTACTCGCGATCCGGCATCCCCTCGATGTAGAACGGGCCGAACACCGTGGTCTCGGTGGCGTTTGCACTGTGTCGATGATTGATCGCATCGACCAGCATCGACACGCCCAAGGTGTCCGACAGCAGAATGAATTCCTGGCGCACCAGGCCGTCGCAGGTCTGGCCGGTTTCGGTCAAAAAGCGAATGCCCTCAAACCACTCCTGCTCGGTCAGTTCGACGTCGCTGACAAATGCATGCAGATGGCGAACCAGGCTTTGCATGATCTGCTTGTAGCGCGCATCGGGAGCGCCGTTGAAGCTGCGCACTGCCTGCTGGGAGATCAGTGACTCTATGACGTTGTCTTGATCGGTCATTATTGTTATTCCGACGAGGATAGACACACCGAAGGATCAGGCCGGCGCCAGGCCATGCATGGCGCGGGTCAACAGCGCTTCGATCGGACCTTGTTCAAACGGCCGCGGGTTGTAGTACGGGCTCGCGCAGGCAATTTTCGCCGCCTCGGCCGCCCCCTTTTCAGGTAACCCGATATCGGCCAACGCCAACGGGATGCCCAATTTCTGGTTCAGTGCATACAACAAGGCGCCCACCTCGTTCGCCTCGCTGCCGCCCAGTGCGCGGGCGGCGCGTTGCAAAGGGCCGGCCGCCGCTTCGCGGTTGTAGTGCGCGGCGTGTGGTAGCACGATCGCATGGGCCTGGGCATGCGGCAGGTTGAATGTTCCGCCCAAGGTGTGGCAAAGCTTGTGGTGCAAGGCCATGCCCACCGACCCGAGGCAAATCCCCGCCAGCCATGCGCCATACTGCGCCTGGCTGCGGGCTTGCGGATCGTTTGGATCATTGACCACGCCCGGCAGGGCGAGCGCCAGCGCGCGAATCGACTCTTCGGCCATCAAGCTGATGATCGGATTGGCGTCATCGGCATACAGCGCTTCAATCGCGTGCGCCATGGCGTTCATCCCCGAGCAGGCGGAAATCTGCGCCGGCAAGGTCAGCGTCAACTGCGGGTCGTAGATCACGGTTTTGGGCAAAACCCTCAGATCGCGCCCGGTTTTCTTCAGGCGGTTTTCCGTGAGCCCATAGATCGGGGTCATTTCCGAACCGGCATAGGTCGTCGGCACCGCCACGATCGGCAGGCCCGAATCCATCGCGATCGCCTTGCCCAGTCCAATCGTCGAACCGCCCCCCACGGCCACACAGCAATCGGCATCAAGCCGGGCCGCTTCGATGCGCGCTGCTTGTGCCACCTCCAGCGGCACATGCATCACGGCGTGGGGATAGACGCCCGCCGCACGATCACCGAGCAGCGCGGCGACTTGCTCACCCAAGGCCTGTTGCTCAGGCGTGGTGAGAATCAGCGCGCGCCTGGCGCCGAGACGGTCGATCTCATCGGCCAGCGCCGAGAGCTTGCCCCAGCCAAATACCACGCGGGTAGGCAGACTTTGGTACACAAAAGGATTCATGACAGGCCTCAACGTTTGAAGTGCGCAGCGATGTTGGCGTCGACATTGACCCATACCGAGCGCGCCTCGGTGTAATCATGGATCGCCTCGAAACCCATCTCACGGCCATAGCCCGACTGCCCGACACCGCCAAACGGGCTGCCAGGGCTGACGCGCTTGTAGCAGTTGATCCAGCACATCCCGGCATGAATGGCGTTGGCCATCTTGTGCGCGCGGGTCAGGTTCTGCGTCCACAGGCCGCTGCCGAGGCCATAATCGGTGTTATTGGCGATGGCCAAGGCTTCTTCGTCAGTGCTGAATCGCACGACGGTGACGAATGGCCCGAACACTTCTTCCTGGCACACACGATCGTTGGGCGACGCCTCGACAACCGTCGGTTCAACATAAAAACCATCAGCCAATGCGGGATCGTCCGGTGCCTTACCGCCAGCGAGGATCTTGCCGCCCTGTTCGATAGCGATATCGATATAGGCCAGCACGCGGTCGCGGTGCAGTGCCGAGGTCAACGGGCCCATTTCAGTCTCGGGGTCCATCGGGTTGCCCAGGCGTATGGATTTGGCCAACGCGATAAACCGCTCGAGGAAGCGGTCGGCGATGTCTTTATGCAGGATTAGCCGCGAACCTGCGATGCAGGCCTGGCCCTGATTGTGAAAGATCGCCCACGCAGCGCCGTTGACGGCCGCTTCAAGATTGGCGTCCTCGAACACGATGTTCGCCCCCTTCCCGCCCAATTCCAGTTGAATGCGCTTGAGGTTGCCGGTCGACGCTTCAACAATCCGGCGACCGGTCGCCGTCGAACCGGTGAAGGCGATCTTGCCGACATCGGGATGCTCGGCCAGTGCCTGCCCGGCGGTATGCCCGTAACCCGGCACCACGTTGACCACGCCTTTGGGGATGCCCACTTCGGTCATCAGCTCGACAATGCGCAAGGTCGACAGCGGTGTGATTTCCGATGGTTTGATCACGATGGTGTTACCGGCGGCCAGCGCCGGGCCCATTTTCCAACTGGTGAACATCAGCGGAAAATTCCACGGCACGATTTGCCCGACCACACCGATCGGCTTGCGCTGTACGTAATTGAGAAACCCGGCTTCGACCGGAATCACCGACCCTTCGATCTTGTCCGCCATGCCACCGAAATAGCGGAAACAAGCGGCCGTGCGCGGAACATCGAGGCTGCGGGAATCCCGAATCGGGTGGCCGGTATTGAGGGATTCAAGCTGCGCCAGTTCTTCGCTGCAGGCTTCGATTCTGTCTGCCAGCTTGAGCAACAAGCGCCCGCGTTCGGCGGCGCCAAGGCCGGACCAGGCGGGAAACGCGCGCTTGGCGGCGGCGACAGCAAGGTCGATGTCAGCCGCTTCGGCGGCGGCAACGCGAGTGATCAACGCACCGTCATGGGGTGAAACGACGTCAATGGTGCCGCCAGCGACCGCATCAACAAATCGTCCATCGATATACAGCTGATTTTGCATAATATTTTCCTCGCACCGCGCCAATGGCGCAGTGTCTGACGATTTGATCCGGATACATCGCCCGGCGAGAACCGGGCTGGAGAAGGGGCTTAGAACGCGATCGGATACGGCGTGAGCTCGCCGCTTTCATAGCGTTGCGGCAGGTTCGGCGTGGCGTTTTCCCACACCAGCAGCATCGAGCGCTTGGTCGAATAGCCCTGGTGGCGAATGTCCGCCGGCATGGCGCAGATATCGCCAGCACGCATGGTGATGCGCGCGCGTGGGCTGCCGTCATCCTTGTCACCGACATCCCAGAGGATTTCGTCGGACAGTTGCAGGAACCACTCGACCCGGTCATTGCCATGGAACACCGGCAGAATGAATTCTTCGGTGGTCGGGCAGAACAGGCTGGCCTTGCACACCGAGGTGACCGACGGGTTCCAGGTCACGTCGGAGCGCGACAAGTATTTGAACAGGCTGAAGGCATGCAGCTCACCTTCAAAGCCTTCGGCGGCATGGACTTCCGGCTCGCCTTGAGAGACATCGGTGAACTGGCGATTGACTGGCAGATCGTTACGCAGCGGCGAGTCGTCCGCCAGGCCAGGCATGCGCCTGGTGGCGATGCGGAAGCGCTCAATGGCTTCGATGTTACTGCCATTTTTGCGACCGAACGCCGTGCCGGTTTCTTCCGGCGCCGCGAACGGGTCGAAGGTGACATTGGTCCAGTCGCGCAAGATGGCTTTAAACGTCGCCATGATCAGCGGCGTTTCAAAGTTTTCGGTGTAGTTGACGCCTGCGGCTTTCAGCGTGCCGTTGAAGGTGCCGGCATACAGGTCGACCTTGCCGTAGTAATTGCGCGTGCCGATGACGTGGTCGAAGTTGACCCAACCATAGAAAAAGCCCCAGGCCACATCGCGCATCATCGCGCGCAGAAAGGCATCAATCGGCATCAGGTGCGAGCGCGTCTGACCTTTGGCAGGCCATGTGATACGGGCAAAGTACTCGTCGCGCGACAGCTCGAAAGCGCCGAGTTTGAAAGCACAGTAGCCCGTGGCCGCATGGGGCAGGCTGACCTGCACTTCGTCTTCGGCAAAGGTGGCGTTATCGGCAGCGTTTTCAAGCATGGCCATGACAGGATTCCTCAAGTTCTTCTGATTATTCTGAGTGGAAAACGACGGTGATCACTTGAAGCAGATGTCTGCCCACTTCTCGACCGACAACGGGCCTTTGATCGTCTGCTGCAATAACACGCCAGGACGGCTGGATTCGAAGCGATAGGCGGCGCCGTGCGGCAACAGGCATTGATGGCCGCGTTTGAGCAGCACGTAGCCCATCGGCTTGCCTGCAGGCATCTCACCCGCCAAACGGGTGCCCTCGCCGTCGGTCAAAGGCGTGTCGAGCTTGAGGAAATCGACGCGCACTTCGCCGTCCATGACGATAGCGAACTCGTCGTGCGCCGCGGTGTACCAAGGCGACTGGCCTTGCGCGCGCAGGGTTTCAATGACGTAGCCGAGGTTGAGGCCGACAACGACTTTTTCGTAGGGAAGGGATTTTTCCGCCACCTCGAAGATATTTGAAAAGGCGTAATGGCTGGCCTGGCCGCTAATGATTTCAACCGACCCTTTGCTGTAGTTGTCCAGCGAGCCGAAGACCGTTTCGATTGCAGCGCTGCTCATGGTTTTTCACCGTTTTGTTGTTGTAGTCACAGTGAACCCACAGTACGTCGTGCCCTCTTCGGGAACAATGAGAGCGCCGGCGACAACAGTGTTCGCAAAACGCAAACAATGCGCGGGTAACGCACTGATCAGCGGATCCAGCCACGCGCCAGCAACGGTTTGTCCCAACACGGCTCATCGCCAAAGCTATCCACCAGAAAATCAATCAGGGTGCGCACCTTCAAGGCTCTGCGCTGGGTAGCTGGGTACACCGCGGAAAAATTGAAGGAGGACAGCGTGTACTCAGGCAGGACGGGAATCAGCCGGCCGCTGAGCAGATCATCGCTGGCGACCAGGGTCGGCAGGCAGACGATACAGACTCCCGTCGACGCATAGTCGCGCAGTAAATGCACCGAGTTTGATCGTACATGCCCTGGCAGGCTCAACTCGACCTGCTCGCCTGCCCCGGTGAAGATCCAACGGTTACGCGAGGGATAGCCTTCGTACAAAGCAATCTTGTGTTGCAACAGTTCCTGCGGGTGCGTGGGCACGCCGAACTCGGCGGCATAATCGGGGGACATGCAAAACAGCCGGCGCACAGTGAACAGTCTGCGCTCGATCAGGGTCTCGGCCAGTGGCGGGAACATCTGGAACGCCACATCGAAGCCTTCTTCGATAGGGTCCACCACCCGGTCATTGACGATGACGTCGACCTCAATGTCCGGATAAAGCCGCGTGAACTCAGCCAGCATCCTGCCGAAGTGGCCGATGGCAAAACCCGGCAGCATCTGCACGCGCAATTTGCCGGTGGGTTTGGCGCGCAATTCGCGCATATGCTCGGTCAGCGAGTTGAAACTCGCGACCATGTCCGCGCACTCCTTGTAGTACGTCTCCCCCACCTCGGAGAGCCGCACATGACGCGTGCTGCGATGGAACAGCGGCGCGTTGATGAACTGTTCCAGTTGTTGAATGCGGTGGGTGATCACCGAGCGAGTGACGCCCAATTGCTGAGCCGCCTTGGCGAAGTTGCCGGTCTCGGCAACACGTACAAAAGCTTCGACACTGAGTAAACGATCCATGGGGCAGGCTCTCTGGATGTTTGTGTTCTTATAGGAACAGCGAGGTTAGCCAGTCGACACCGTGCACGCCACATCGTCAAACAGGCAAGGCGTCCAACCGCCTGCAACATAGCAGCTCGACTGCCCAGGCAACGATCAAATCGTAAAATCGGGTATGCAAGAGAGGGTAAAAGGCGGTGCCAGCGGTGCACTGGAAACCGTGGCTGGAGATTGATCCGGGTGGAATTCGAAGCAAAAAAAAGCCCGCTCGATGAGCGGGCTTTGCGTGGTGACCTGGCGTTCAGTGTTCCAGGTTACCGAATATGGCGCAGCGGACGGGACTCGAACCCGCGACCCCCGGCGTGACAGGCCGGTATTCTAACCGACTGAACTACCGCTGCGCGTAACACTTGAAGCGAATGGTGGGTGATGACGGGATCGAACCGCCGACCCTCTGCTTGTAAGGCAGATGCTCTCCCAGCTGAGCTAATCACCCTTCACTTTCGGTGTGGGGCGCATCATATACGAAAAATCTGCAATGTGTTGATTTAAATGCACTTTATTTGAAATAAATTTTCGACCGACGCGCCAGCCCTGAAAACACGCGCCTTGCGTGCCAAACGCGAGTCTATTGCATTTGCCCCACCCCAGGCCGCACAATTAAAAACCATTCTCAATAACTCTTGAGCCACGCCTATGTCTGTGGGTGAACCGCCATACCAACGGGAAATAACCCAGCTCTACAGCGAGCATCATGGCTGGCTGCTCACCTGGCTACGGCGCAAGCTGGGCTGTCGGCAGAATGCAGCTGACCTGGCACAGGACACCTTTGCACGCATCCTGCACACCCGCGAATGCGTGGCGACCATTCGCGAACCCAGGGCGTACCTGAGCACCACCGCCCGGCGCCTGATTATCGACCAGGCCCGGCGCAGGCAAATCGAACAGGCCTACCTGCAAGAGCTGGCGCTGACCCTGGATGCGCTGGAAGGGTTCCAGTCGCCGGAGCAGATCCACACCACCCTCGAAGCCCTGGAGCACATTGCCTTTATCCTCGAAGGCATGCACACCTATTCACGCCAGGCCTTCGTGCTGTACTACCTCGAAGAACTGACCCAGCAGCAAATCGCAAGGCAGCTCAAGCTGTCGGAACGGACCGTGCGCAAGTACCTGATCCAGGCGCTGGTGCATTGCGGCCACAGCATGGACACCTGACCACCCATGCCCGATACCCGCCAGCACATCGAAGAACAAGCCGCCGAATGGCTGCTGCAGTTGCATGAAGGCCCCTTGAGCGAGGCCCAACGCCTGGCGTTCGAGAGCTGGAAACAGCAAGGCCCGCAGTACGCCGCCGCCGCTGCGCGCATGGAGGCGGTGATTGTCAGGGTGCAGGCCCTGCGCGAGACAAAATCACCGGCGCGGGCGGCCCTGGATGCGGCGTTTGCCGATAAACCATCGCGCCGCAATAAACACGCGATGCGCACCCTGCTGCTCGCTTGCAGCTTGGCCCTTCCCGCGGCGGCGCTGCTGATCAGTCCATTTCCACAACGATGGATGGCCGACTTGCGCAACGGCCCCGGCCAGTGGCAAACCCTGCACCTGGCGGATGGCTCGGCACTGACGTTGAACGGTATCAGCGCGGCGAACCTGCATTTCGATGCCACCCAGCGCCGCATCGACCTGCTGCAAGGCGAAATCCTGGTGGAGGTGGCTCATGACCCGGCGCGGCCGTTTATCGTGCAGACGGCCCAAGGCACCTTGCGGGCGCTGGGCACACGGTTTGTGGTCAAGCGTGACGGCGATGTCACCGTGCTCAGCATGCTGGAATCGCGGGTGGCCGCACAGAGTGCCAATGCCCGGCAAACCCTGGAAGTCGACGCCGGCTCCCAGGCGCTGGTCAGTGCCAACAGCGTACGCCTGGCCGGCCGCATCGACCCGGCCAGCATCAACGACGCCTGGCGCCGCCATCAACTGGTGGTGGAAAACCGGCCATTACCCGAAGTCCTCGATGAAATCGCACGGCATCGTGCCGGCCACCTGCAATTCGATCGGGCCGCGCTGCAAAACCTGCGTGTGTCGGCCGTGATCCCCCTGGATGACAGCGACCGCGCCCTGCAATGGCTGGCACAAACCCTGCCGATCAAGGTGCACACCTACACGCCGTGGCTGATTCGGGTGGTCCCAGACAAAACGCCCAATAAATAATTATTCGCATTTGCTTCCGGTTTTTTCGAGGTTGCCCGTCAAGCAAGGTAATTCGACACGTAAAGGATTGCCGCCACCATGCACACCCCTTCCTCCCCACGCAGGCGCTTTGGCCTGCTGAAAAGCGCGCCGTTTTCCCTGGCCATGTTGGCCGCGAGCGCGATGACCGCCAACCTGGCCCAGGCGGACACGGTTAACGTCGCGACACAGGCCTATGACATTCCCGCCGGACCGCTGGGCAGTTCGCTCAATCGCTTTGCCCAGCAGGCCGGCGTCGCGATTGTGTTCCAGTCCCACGAACTGGAAGGCCTCAACGGCCCCGGCCTGAAAGGGCAGTACGCCACACAGGAGGGTTTTGACCGTTTGCTGCAAGGCAGCGGCTACCGTGCGGTCAAGGGCGACCAGGTGTATGCGCTGCAGCCCATGCCGACTAGCAGCAATGGCGTCATGGAATTGGGCCCGACGCAGGTCACCGCCAACCAACTGGGCAACGTCACCGAAGACAGCAGTTCCTACACACCCGGCAGTATTGCGACCGCGACTCGCCTGGTGTTGACCCCCAAGGAAACCCCGCAGTCCGTCAGCGTCATCACGCGCAAGCACATGGACGACTTCGGCCTGAACAACGTCGACGACGTGATGCGCCATACCCCCGGCATCACGGTGTCGGCCTTCGACACCGAGCGCAGCAACTATTACGCACGTGGCTTTTCCATCAACAACTTCCAGTACGACGGCATCCCCTCGACCGCGCGCAACGTCGCCTATTCGGCAGGCAACACCCTGAGCGACATGGCGATCTATGACCGCGTCGAAGTGCTCAAGGGTGCCACCGGCCTGCTCACCGGCGCCGGCTCGCTGGGCGCAACGATCAACCTGGTGCGCAAGAAACCCACCGCGGATTTCCAGGGGCATGCCACCCTCGGCGCCGGCTCCTGGGACAACTATCGCAGCGAGCTGGACGTCAGCGGCCCGATGACCGAAAGCGGCAATGTGCGTGGCCGGGCAGTTGCCGCCTATCAAGACAAGCGCTCGTTCATGGACCGCTACTCACGCAAGAGCCCGACCTACTACGGCATCATGGAATTCGACCTGTCACCCGACACCCTGCTGACCGTCGGCGGCGACTACCAAGACAGCCTGCCAACCGCCTCGTCGTGGTCCGGCAGCTTCCCGCTGATCAACGCCAACGGCGAGCGCAATAGCGTCAAGCGCTCGTTCAACAATGCCGCCGACTGGAGCAGTTGGGAGCAATACACCCGCACCGTGTTCGCCATGCTTGAACATGACCTGGGCAACGGCTGGGTCGGCAAGCTGCAACTGGACCACAAGATCAATGGCTACCACGCGCTGATGGGCTCGATCCAGGGCGACCAGCCACAGCCCGACGGCACCGCGCAACTCACCTCGGGCAAGTACACCGGGGAAACGGTCAGCGATTCCGCCGACCTATATGTGAGCGGCCCGTTCAGCCTGGGCGGGCGCGAGCATGAGCTGGTGCTGGGCGGTTCTATCAGCGCCTCGGAATGGAAAGGCAAGGGCTACTGGAACCTCTCCCCCAATATCGTCGACTTCAATAACTGGCACGGCAACGCCCGCGAACCGGACTGGGGCACCGCTCAATCGCTGACCGACGACACCGTGCGCCAGACCGGCGCCTACATGACCACGCGCCTGAATCTGGCCGATGACCTCAAGCTGCTGCTGGGCGGGCGCGTGGTCAACTACCAGGTCACAGGCTATAACCCCAACTACCGCGAGTCCGGACGTTTCGTGCCGTACATCGGCGCGGTGTACGACCTCAACGACACTTATGCGGTCTACGCCAGCTACACCGATATCTTCATGCCGCAGGAAAACTACAACCGCGACCGCGACAACAAGCTGCTTGAACCGGATGAAGGCCAGAACTGGGAGTTGGGCATGAAAGCGGACTTCCTCGACGGCCGCGTGAACGCCAGCGCGGCCTACTTTGAAATCCACGAATCCAATCGCGCGCTCTCGGATGATGAATACAACAACCAGACGCCGACCCCGAATAACTACGCGTACAAGAGCAGCAAGGCCGTCACCAAGGGTTATGAAGTGGAGATGTCCGGCGAGATTGCGCCCGGCTGGCAACTCCAGGCTGGCTACACCCACAAGGTGGTGCGCGATGACAAGGACGTGAAGATTTCCACCTTCGAGCCTGAAGACCAAATCAAGCTGTACACCACCTATAAACTCAAGGGCAACCTCGACAAGTTGACCGTCGGCGGCGGCGTGCGCTGGCAGAGCATGGGCTGGCAGGACATCTACAACAACCCTCACAAACAGTATGAAGAGTTCTCCCAGGACGCCTATTGGCTGGTCGACCTGATGACCCGCTATCAGGTGACCAAGAACCTGTCGGCGACGCTGAACGTGAACAACCTCTTCGACAAGTCCTACTACACCAACATCGGTTTCTATAACTCCGCGGCCTACGGTGAGCCACGTAACTTCATGGTCACCACACGCTGGGATTTCTAACCCCCAGACAGCAAAAAGCCCGCTCAATGAGCGGGCTTCCGGGCGTGCCCCGTCAGAAGTCGAAGAACACCGTTTCTTCTTCGCCCTGCATGCGGATATCGAAACGATAAGCCGACTTGCCATCAACCGTGCAACGCTTGGCGATCAGCGTTTCCCTGCGTTGAGGCTGTTCGATCAGATTCAGCACCGGATCGACGGCATTGGCCTGGGCCTCATCATCGAAGTACACACGGGTCTGCAAGTGAATATTGATGCCCCGCGCGAACAGCGACACATTGACGTGTGGCGCCATCGGCACACCCGCAGCGTTCTTCACGGTGCCCGGCTTGACGGTATGGATCTGCCACTCGCCAGTATCCGTGGTCGCCGTGCGGCCAAAACTGTTGAAGGGCTTTTCCAGGTTGTAGTCGCTGTCGTAAACGCCTTCGTGGTCAGCCTGCCAACATTCCAGGAATGCATCGCGGATCAGGTGACCGTTGCCGTCATAGACATGGCCCAGCAACAGGATGTGCTCCCCCGGCGCGCCGGGTTTGGCCATTTCATTCCAGACTTCCTGCTCGCGGGGCGGGTTGCCCGCCGCTTCCAGCGCCAGGCCGATATGCACGTAGGGACCGGCGGTTTGCGACGGGGTTTCAGGTAGAAGTTCAACGGGCATGATCGGGCCTCCTCAGCGGTTTTCGAAGTGGGTCTTGCGCTGACCGCGCAGAACGATATCAAAGCGATAAGCCAGGCAATCCATGGGATTGGCCATGCTCATATCAAGCCTTGCGATCAGGCTCTGCACCGCATCCGGATTGGCGATCGACTTGACGATCGGGCACATCGGGATGAGCGGGTCACCTTCGAAATACAGCTGGGTGATCAATCGCGTGGCAATCGACGGGCCGCTGATGGAGAAGTGAATATGCGCCGGACGCCAGTCATTGGGACCATTGCGCCATGGATACGGGCCAGGCTTGACCGTGCGGAAACTGTAGTTGCCGTCGCGGTCGGTCAAGGCACGGCCGACGCCACCGAAGTTAGGGTCGATGGGCGCCAGATAGCTGTCCTTCTTGTGCCGATAGCGTCCCCCGGCATTGGCCTGCCACATCTCCACCAGGGTATGGGGAATCGGCTTGCCGTATTGGTCACAGATCCGACCGGCGACGATGATGCGCTCGCCGATGGGCAAACCGCCGTGGTTGAAGTTCAGCAGCAGATCGTTATCGTGCTGACCCATCTTCAGGTGGGAAAAGTCCGGGCCGCTGGTTTCCGACCGGGACTGGGGAATGCTCACCAAGGCCTGACGCGGGGAACGCAGGATTGAGGTTTTGTAGTCAGGCGTCAGGGCTTTGGGGTGCCAATTACGGTCACGAATGACGAAACGGCTGTTGTCCGCATCAGACATGTCGGTTTCCTTTTTATTATGGATAAATATCAGGGGTGAACGCTGGGTAAACAGCAATCAACGACCCAGTGTCCCCTGATGAGGCGCTATCCAAAATTGAAAAAACCGCCTCTATCCATATCCAAATGGTTATGGATAGAAACCCTCGCGATATTCCTGGCCCACCTCGCGCAGCACCTCCACACACCATTGAGCCGCCAAGGACATCGTCAGCGCAGGATTGCTGCACAGCCCCACGGAACCACCCGGTTCGCGAATCCCCAACTCCAGCTCAAACAGATCACCTCGACTCAAGTCCTGTCTGACCGCATCAAAAGGCGCGACCCAGATCGCCTGACTGCACTGCACATAACGTCGGCTCAAGATCAACGACAGGGTTTCCAGACGCTGGCGCGGCGGATTGATACTGTGCTGCACGAACAAGCTGTCGGCGAATTTGCGAATCGTCGTCCCTGCCAGCGGCAACACCAGCGGATAATCTTCGATATGTTCGTGCGCCTGTGGATCGGTCAACAGCGGGTGGCCGCTACGCACCACCAGGGTCATGGATTCGCTGTACAGGTGTTCGAACATCAGCCCAAGGATCTGCGGGCTGTCCGTCATGCGTCCGACCACCAGATCCAGTTCCCCCACCCGCAATTGCGACAACAGGTAGGCGCTCGGCCCGGTCACTACGCTCACGACCAGCGCAGGATGTCGGGCATGCAAACGACAGACGACCTCGGGCACCAGCAAACTTTCCACGGTGGACAGCACGCCGAGCCTGGCGGTGAAAGGCTCGTGCTCGCCGGAACGCAGGCTGTTCACGCCTTCACGCAGCGCTTGTACGCTCGGCCCGGCATACCGCAAAAAAGCCACTCCGGCTTCAGTCAACGCCGCGCCACTTTTGCTGCGCACAAATAATGTGGCGGTCAGCAGGGTTTCAAGTTCTTTGAGGGTTTTGGAAAGCGCTGGCTGGCTGATCGCCAATTTTTCCGAGGCGCGCGCCAGGCTGCCCTGGCGCGCCACTTCGAGAAAGCACACCAGATGGCGGAATTTGATGCGGGTATCGATATTCACCGTATGTTGCTGCCTTCGAGGTGTCCCCTGCCGCGCATAAAAAAGCGCGAGAAGTAAGCTGGTTCGCAAGATTGCCCGCGAAAGTGTACTCCCGATCGTTCTCACCACACAGCGAACGCAGGTTACCGGCCTCGTGGATCAGGCTGATCAGAATGGGGCCGTCGCCGACCTGACGCTGCCAGGGCGCTGAATCCCAGGCAAAAAAAAGCCCGCTCGATGAGCGGGCTTTCTGTGGTGACCTGGCGTTCAGTGTTCCAGATTACCGAATATGGCGCAGCGGACGGGACTCGAACCCGCGACCCCCGGCGTGACAGGCCGGTATTCTAACCGACTGAACTACCGCTGCGCGTAACACTTGAAGCGAATGGTGGGTGATGACGGGATCGAACCGCCGACCCTCTGCTTGTAAGGCAGATGCTCTCCCAGCTGAGCTAATCACCCTTCGTTTCGGTGTGGCGCGCATTCTACGGAGCGACCCTGGGTCTGGCAAGCACTTTCTTAAATCTTTTTTTTGAGGCCTTCCAATGGCTTAGGCAGGGTTGGCCTCAGCCGCTATCAAGACAATAATGCCCCCTTTGTATAAAGGAGAGACTCACCCCATGTGGTTCAAGAACCTGCTTATCTATCGCCTGACCCAAGATCTGCCTGTTGATGCCGAGGCGTTGGAAGCGGCCATGGCCACCAAACTGGCGCGCCCGTGTGCAAGCCAGGAGTTGACCACTTACGGTTTCGTCGCGCCGTTCGGTAAAGGTGAAGACGCTCCCCTGGTTCACGTCAGCGGTGACTTCCTGCTGATCGCCGCACGCAAGGAAGAACGCATCCTGCCGGGTAGCGTGGTGCGTGATGCACTGAAAGAGAAAGTCGAAGAGATCGAAGCCGAGCAAATGCGCAAGGTCTATAAGAAGGAACGGGACCAGATCAAGGATGAAATCATCCAGGCCTTCCTGCCGCGCGCGTTTATCCGTCGTTCGTCGACCTTCGCCGCCATCGCGCCGAAACAGGGCCTGATCCTGGTCAACTCGGCCAGCCCGAAACGCGCCGAAGACCTGCTGTCGACCCTGCGTGAAGTGATCGGCACCCTGCCGGTACGTCCGCTGACCGTGAAAACCGCCCCCACCGCGATCATGACCGACTGGGTCACCACCCAGAAACCGGCCGATGACTTCTTCGTCCTCGACGAATGCGAACTGCGCGACACCCACGAAGACGGCGGCATTGTGCGCTGCAAGCGCCAGGACCTGACCGGCGAGGAAATCCAGTTGCACCTCACCACCGGTAAAGTCGTGACCCAACTGTCCCTGGCCTGGCAGGACAAGCTGTCCTTCATGCTCGACGACAAGATGACCGTCAAGCGCCTGAAGTTCGAAGACCTGCTGCAAGACCAGGCCGAACAGGACGGCGGCGACGAAGCCCTGGGCCAACTGGATGCCAGCTTTACCCTGATGATGCTGACCTTCGGCGAATTCCTGCCGGCGTTGATCGAAGCGCTGGGCGGCGAAGAAACCCCACAGGGTATCTAAGCGCACTATCGCCTTACTGTAAGAGCGAGTTTGCTCGCGAAAATCGTCAACGATGATGCGGGCATTCTGAATGCACGCGGCGCGCTGAGGTTTTTCGCGAGCAAGCTCGCTCCTACAGTGGTTTTTCCGTGCACCTGATAATAAGGACATCCCCATGCGCGCACTCGCCGCCTTGAGCCGCTTCGTCGGCAATACCTTCGCCTACTGGGTGTTGATCTTTGCCGTGCTGGCCTTCGTCGAACCCGGCTGGTTCATCGGCCTGAAAAGCGCCATCGTCCCGCTGCTGGGCCTGGTGATGTTCGGCATGGGGCTGACCCTCAAACTTGATGACTTCGCCGAGGTCGCTCGCCATCCGTGGCGCGTGGCCCTGGGCGTGGTCGCGCATTTCGTGATCATGCCGGGCGTGGCATGGCTGTTGTGCCAGGCGTTTCACCTGCCGCCGGAAATTGCCGTCGGCGTGATCCTGGTCGGCTGCTGCCCAAGCGGCACCTCGTCCAACGTGATGACCTGGCTGGCCCGTGGCGACCTGGCCTTGTCGGTGGCCATCGCCGCCGTCACCACCCTCCTCGCCCCACTGCTGACACCGGCATTGATCTGGCTTCTGGCGTCGGCCTGGTTGCCGGTGTCGTTCATGGAATTGTTCTGGTCGATCCTGCAAGTGGTGCTGCTGCCGATCGTGCTGGGGGTAGTGGCGCAACGTGTGCTCGGTGAACGGGTGCGCCATGCGGTGGAGGTGCTGCCGCTGGTGTCGGTGGTGAGCATCGTGATTATCGTCTCCGCCGTGGTAGCCGCCAGCCAGGCGAAGATCGCCGAATCAGGCCTGCTGATCATGGCGGTGGTGATGCTGCACAACAGCTTCGGCTACGTGCTGGGTTACTTCACCGGGCGTCTGTTCAAGTTGCCTTTGGCCCAGCGCAAGTCGCTGGCCCTGGAAGTGGGCATGCAGAACTCCGGGCTGGGCGCCGCGTTGGCCAGCGCGCACTTTTCACCGCTGGCGGCAGTGCCGAGCGCGCTGTTCAGTGTCTGGCACAACATTTCCGGGGCGTTGCTCTCGACGTACTTCCGTCGCATGAGCGAGAAGGAAGACCGCCGCGTACTTGAGAACACGCCGCAAACTTGATCAAGCGATCCATATTCGGCACTCTACCGAACTTCGCGGGGACGACCCCGCGACGCTATCGAGCGCTCACCAGGGGACGACCCCGCCTATACAAAGGGAGGTCATCATGTCTTGGATCATTCTGTTTTTTGCCGGCCTGTTCGAGGTCGGTTGGGCCGTCGGCCTGAAATACACCGACGGTTTCAGCAAGCCCCTGCCCACCGCCCTGACAATCGCCGCCATGGCCATCAGCCTCGGCTTGCTGGGGCTGGCCATGAAGGAACTGCCCCTGGGCACCGCCTATGCCATCTGGACCGGCGTGGGCGCCGTGGGCACGGTGATCGCCGGGATTATCCTGTTCGGCGAATCCATGGCGCTGTTCCGGCTGGCCAGTGTGGCCTTGATCATTGCCGGGTTGATCGGGCTCAAGATCAGCAGTTGAGCCCTTGGCGCGTTCCCACTCAGTGGGGACGTGCCTTACCTGAGCTGACCGCGTAACACCCCTACCCTCTCCTGCAACTGTTCGGGTGTCGCGGCCTCGACCCCGACAGGCTCACCGGCCACCAACACTACCCGCGACCAGATCCGATGAAAGATCCCCTTGTTCGGATCGCGACTGAAAAAACTTCCCCACAGCCCCTGCAATGCCATCGGAATCACCGGCACCGGCGTCTCTTCCAGAATGCGCGTGACGCCCCCGCGAAACGCGTTCATCTCCCCGTCCGCGGTCAACTTGCCCTCCGGGAAGATGCACACCAACTCACCGTCCTTCAGGTACTGGGCAATGCGCGTGAAGGCCTGTTCATAGATCTGGATATCCTCGTTGCGCCCGGCAATCGGAATCGCTCCGGCGGTACGGAAGATAAAGTTGAGCACCGGCAAGCGGTAGATCTTGTAGTACATGACAAAGCGAATCGGCCGACGCACCGCGCCGCCAATCAACAGCGCATCGACAAACGACACGTGGTTGCACACAAGCAAGGCTGCGCCCTCATCCGGAATCAGTTCCAGATTGCGATGCTCCACGCGGTACATGGAATGGCTGAGCAGCCAGATCATGAAGCGCATGGTGAACTCGGGGACGATCTTGAAGATATAGGCGTTGACCGCGATGTTGAGCAGCGACACCACCAGGAACAACTCCGGGATCGACAGCTTGGCCACGCTCAGCAGCAGGATCGACACGATCGCCGATACCACCATGAACAACGCGTTGAGAATATTGTTGGCCGCAATCACCCGCGCCCGCTCGTTCTCGGCGGTGCGCGACTGGATCAGCGCGTACAACGGCACGATATAGAAGCCGCCGAACACCCCCAGGCCCAGGATATCCAACAACACCCACCATGCCTGGCCGTAACCGAGCACCGCCAGCCAGTCGTTGACCTGCACGTTCTGCGGGAACCCGCCGGAGTGCCACCACAGCAGCAGGCCGAACACGGTCAGGCCAAAGGAGCCGAACGGCACCAGGCCGATTTCCACCTTACGCCCGGAGAGTTTTTCGCAGAGCATCGAACCGAGGGCGATCCCCACCGAGAACACCGTGAGGATCAGCGTCACCACGGTTTCATCGCCGTACAACCACTCTTTGGCGTAAGCCGGGATTTGCGTCAGGTAGATCGCGCCGACAAACCAGAACCACGAGTTACCGACGATCGAGCGCGACACCGCCGGGGTCTGCCCCAAGCCCAGGCGCAGGGTTGCCCAGGACTGGCTGAAGATATTCCAGTTCAAGCGCAACTGCGGGCTGGACGCCGCCGCACGCGGAATGCTGCGACTGGCCAGGTAACCCAATACCGCCACGCCGACGATGGCCACCGACACCACCGGCGCGTAATGGGTGGACGACATCATGATCCCGGCACCGATGGTCCCGGCCAGGATCGCCAGGAACGTGCCCATTTCCACCAGGCCATTGCCCCCCACCAGCTCATCGTCGTGCAGCGCCTGGGGCATGATCGAGTACTTCACCGGCCCGAACAGCGCCGAATGCGTGCCCATGGCAAACAGCGCCAGCAGCATCAGTTCCAGGTGATTGAACAGGAAGCCCGTCGCACCCACGGCCATGATCACGATCTCGCCGATCTTGATCACGCGGATCAGCGCGTCCTTGTTGAATTTCTCGCCAAACTGCCCGGCCAGCGCCGAGAACAGGAAGAACGGCAAGATAAACAGCAAGGCGCACAGGTTGACCCAGATCGCCCGGTCCCCGTCGATGGTGAGCTTGTACAGAATCGCCAGGATCAGCGATTGCTTGAAGATGTTGTCATTGAAGGCACCCAGCAACTGGGTGATGAAAAACGGCAGGAAGCGCCGTGTGCGCAGCAAGGTGAATTGTGAGGGGTGGCTCATCGTCCGTGTTCCTGCGTGGCCTGAAGGCTATTGTTGGTTTTCCAGGCCACGACTTTACCTAATCGCGCTTACTTATTCCCTAATCCCGCAATACACGGTGAAACAAAAAGCTCACCTTTATAGGCGCCCTGCAGGGTGCGCTTGGCGACGATCAGCCACATCAGCGCCAACGCCGCCACCAGCACGCAGCCAAAAACACTGAAGAAACCCAGGTGCAGCACGTTCGCCAGCTTGAGGGTGGCCAAGGCGTACACCCCCAACGGGAAGGTAAACCCCCACCACCCCAGGTTGAACGGGATACCGGCGCGCAGGTAACGCAGGGTGATCAACACCGCGATCAGCATCCACCACAAACCGAACCCCCACAGGGTGATGCCCGCCACCAGCCCCAGGCCGCTGGCGATCTCCCCGACACCGGGCAGGCCATTGGCCGCGAAGATCGCCGGCGCATCGCCACCGAGCAGCAACATGCCGAGGGCACCGGTACCGATGGGGCCGAGCGCCAGCCAGCTCGACGCCGCCATATTGGCGTGGGGCAGTTTATGCAGGGCCATGCGCAGCATCAGGATGGTCAAGATACTGAACGCCACCGGCAGGGAAAACGCCCACAGCACATAGCTGGTCACCAGCATCAGCAGTTGTCCATGGGGATCCGCCAGGTGCGGTGCCAGCAAACCACCGCTGGCCGCCGCGACTTCGGCGGCAACCACCGGCAACAGCCATACCGCGGTCATCTGGTCGATGCTGTGTTCCTGGCGGGTGAACATCATGAACGGGATCAGGACGCCGCAAGCCAGGGCCATCCCCACATCCAGCCACCACAGGGCTTCGGCCAACGGGATCACATCGCTGCCCCAGCGCGGCAGGCCGAACAGCAACAAGCCATTGAGAATCGTCGCCAGGCCCATGGGAATGGTGCCGAAAAACATCGACACCGTGGAGTGCCCGAAAATGCGCCGCGCCTCGTGGAAAAACATCACCCACCGCGCGGCATAGAGCAGGCTGAACAGAACGAACAGGCCAATGGTGAACACCCACAGGCCTTCAGCAAGGGTGCGCAGCCCCGGCAGATTGACTGGCAATTGCGCCAGGGCCAATGCCAATACGCCGGTGCCCATGGTGGCGGCGAACCAGTTCGGCGTGAACTGGCGAATCACTTCCCGGGGACGGGTCAGATGGCTGAAGGGTTTGTAGCTGATGGTCGTCGAGCAGGTCATGATGGCGATCCTCTTCCTCGCATGAGGTTGAGGCCATGGTAGAACCTGAGCACATATCTATATAACGGGTAATATCTCTAACTGTTATCTATTTTGCAGATATAGCTTACACACTGCCTTCGCTTTCGATCACTAGGATGCGCGCCGGGCCCTGGGGATGGGCCACATGTTCAGTGCCGACATTGGCGTAGAAGATGTCGCCCACGGCCAGTTCCGCCACCTGCTCCAAGCCGCCATCGCGGTAGTGCATGTGTACCCGGCCATCGAGCACCACGAAGACCTCTTCTCCATCGTTGATGTGCCAGCGGTACGGCTGGTCGGTCCAGTGCAAACGGGTGGTGATGCCGTTCATGTTGGCGATATCCAGCGCCTCCCAGGCACGGCTGCCGGTGAAGTCCTTGCTGCGGATGATCTTCATGCTTGAATCTCATGGCTGTCGGGGGGTCGGCGATTATGAACGCATCACGGGCTCGATGTCGCCCTGGCCCGGGCGGAACCCTGCAGCAGCGCCACCAGGGCACTGAGTGCCAGCACGATCAGCAACACGCCATAGGCATCGGTTGTGGCAATCAAGCCGAACGTGCGCGTCAGGTTGCCCGCCAGCAGCGATGGCACGCAGAACGCCAGGTAACTCAGGACGTAGAACGCAGACATCAAGCCCGCCCGCTCATGGGGCAAGGCCAAGGGTACGACACTGCGCAAGGCGCCGAGAAACCCGGCACCAAAGCCGCTGCCGGCGATCAGCGTCGCGAGGAAAAACAACGGCAGGCTGGCAGCGTGCACGGCGCTCAGGATCAGCGCCACGCCTACTGCCAACAACACGGCCCCCAGGCGCAGGGTCTTGTCCGCCGGGCGATTGCGCAGACTGAAAATCATCACTGCGCCACTCAAGGTCAGCACCGCCACCAGGCCGCCGCCGATCAGGTTGGAGGTCGATCCCGTGGCCGCACGCACCAGCGAAGGCGCCAGGGACAGATAGAAACCGCTCATGGCCCAGACGGCGACATCCACCGGCAAGGCAATCCACAATGCGCGGCGGGCCTGGCGGGGTACGTGCAAGGTGGGCCACAAGGACGCCAGCGCGCCCGGAATGCGGCTGACGGTTTCCGGCAGGCGCCATAGAGACAGGGCCTGCAGCAGCATCAAGCTCAAGAGCGTCCAGTAAATCAAGGTGGTCGGAAACGGTGCGAACTCCACCAACAGGCTGCAACCCATCGCACCGCACGCCATGCCCAGCAAGGGCGCGACGCTATTGATCAGCGGCCCCTGTTGGCGGTCGGTGTCCAGCAGCGCGGCACCCAGCACCGAGGTGGCCATGCCAGTGGCGAAGCCTTGCACAGTGCGCGCAGCGATCAACCAGGCCACGCTGTCTTCATTGATAAACAGCAACATCGCCAGCATCTCCAGGATCAGCGCGGCAAAAATCACCGGCTTGCGCCCCAGGTGGTCCGACAGCGAGCCGACGGTCAACAGCGCCGCCAACAGGCTCAGGGCGTAGACACCGAAGATCAGCGTAAGCATGCCCGCCGAAAAATGCAGGCCTTCCTGATACACGTGATACAACGGCGTCGGCGCGCTGGACGCCGCGAGGAATGTCAGCAAGGTGAACGCCAGGAACCCCAGGCTGCAACGATGAGAAGTAGGACTGGACATGGGCACGCTCCACTAAAGCTAATATTTTGCTTTTGCGCAGTGTGCTACCCATCAAGGCTTAAAGCAAATTCTTTGTGTTAAGGTCACAAACATGGCGATTAAAGAAGGCCTTCGCCCGGGGGGCCGTAGTGCCCGGGTACAAGAATCGGTCCACTCGGCCGTGCGTGAACTGCTGGAAGCCCATGAGCGCTCGAGTGTCACCGTGCCGATGATTGCGTCGCGCGCGGGCGTCACCCCCTCGACCATCTACCGGCGCTGGGGCGATCTTTCCGTACTGCTGGCCGACGTGGCCCTGGCCCGCATGCGCCCCGACAGCGAACCGGCCAACACCGGTAGCCTGCGCGGCGACCTGCAAGCCTGGGCCGAGCAATACCTGGACGAAATGAGTTCGGAGCCGGGGCGCAACATGATGCGCGACTTGCAATGCAGGGTGACGCCAGGCTACTGCGTGAGCATCCTGAGCGGGCAGTTGCAGGCGATTGTCGACCGCTACCCGGACCAGGCGCCACCGAGCGTAGACCATTTGATCAACCTGCTGGCGGCGCCGACGGTGTTCCGCATCCTGTTTTCAACGGCACCGCTGACCGTTGAAGAGCTGCATGCCCTGATCGAACTGGCGCTCAAGGCCTAAAGACCCTACACAAAACCCAATGTGGGAGAGGCTTGTTCCCTCCCACACGTTCTATCGCGTTGAAGTCAGTACTCAGGTCCGCATCCCGCGCCCGCTCACCAGCAACCGCGCACAACCGATGTACAACACCACCGTGGCCACGATCATGAAGGTGATCGCCACGCTGATCTTGATATCCGACACGCCGAGAATGCCGTAGCGGAACGCGTTGACCATGTGCAGCACTGGGTTGGCCAGCGATACGGTCTGCCAGAACGGCGGCAGCAAGGTGATGGAGTAGAACACCCCGCCCAGGTAGGTCAGCGGCGTCAGCACGAAGGTCGGGATGATCGAGATGTCATCGAAGTTGCGCGCAAACACTGCGTTGATGAAGCCCAGCAGCGAGAAGATTGTCGCCGTCAGCACCACCACGATCAGGGTGACGCCGAGGTGATGCACTTGCAGGTCGGTGAAGAACAGCGACAGCACGGTCACGATCACGCCGACCATCAAGCCCCGCAGCACACCGCCCAGGGTGTAGCCGATCAGAATGGTGTGCGGCGACACCGGCGACACCATCAGCTCTTCGATGGAGCGCTGGAACTTGCTGCCGAAGAAACTGGAGACCACGTTGCCATAGGAGTTGGTGATCACCGACATCATGATCAGCCCCGGCACGATGTATTCCATATAGGTGAAGCCACCCATATCGCCGATCTGCCGGCCGATCAGGTTACCGAAGATCACGAAGTACAGGACCATGGTGATCGCCGGCGGCAGCAGGGTCTGCGGCCAGATCCGGGTAAAGCGTTTCACTTCGCGGTAGACGATGGTTTGCAACGCGATGAGGTTGGGTTGCAGTTCGGAACTCATACCGCCACCTTCGCCAGATTTTTTTCCACCAGGGACACGAACAACTCCTCAAGGCGATTGGTTTTGTTGCGCAGGCTCAACACTTCGATGTTCTGAGTCGCCAGTTGGGCGAACAACGCCGTGATGCCCATGGCTTTGTCCACCTGGACTTCCAGGGTGCGGCTGTCCACCAGATGGCTGGGGTAGCCGAGCAACTGCGGCGCCGCCGACAGATTGTTCTTCAGGTCGAGTACGAAGGTTTCCACATGCAACTGGCCCAGCAGATTACGCATGCTGGTGTTCTCGACGATGGTGCCGTGGTCGATGATGCCGATGTTGCGGCACAGTTGCTCAGCCTCTTCCAGGTAATGGGTGGTGAGGATGATGGTGATGCCTTTCTGGTTCAGTTCGGTCAGGAACGTCCACATCGAGCGACGCAGCTCGATGTCCACCCCGGCGGTGGGCTCATCGAGAATCAGCAGGCGCGGTTCGTGCACCAGTGCGCGGGCGATCATCAGCCGGCGCTTCATACCGCCGGACAGCGAACGCGAAGGCACATCGCGCTTGTCCCACAGGCCCAGTTGGGTCAGGTACTGCTCGGCGCGTTCCTTGGCGATTTTCGCCGGAATGCCGTAGTAACCGGCCTGGGTCACGACGATGTCGAAGGTCTTTTCAAACTGGTTGAAGTTGAACTCCTGGGGCACCACGCCGATGCAACGCTTGAGCGCCGCCGGGGAGGTGTCCAGGTCATGTCCGAAAATATTCACCGTACCGCTGGTTTTGTTGACCAGGGTCGAGAGGATACCGATGGTGGTGGATTTGCCGGCACCGTTGGGGCCGAGCAAGGCGAAGAAATCACCTTCGGCAACGTCCAAATCGATACCACTCAGGGCCTGGAAACCGTTGCCGTAGGTTTTGGTTAGCTGCCGGATGGACAGAGCGGAACTCATATCTGAATACGCACCAAAGAAGGGAATAGGAACAATAGATGAGGCTACACCGCACGCCGTTCAACGGCGGCGCAGTACAAGCATGGTGCTTGCCCGCGCCGCACAAGTACAGTCACCTGTATTAATAGTCAGTATTAAGTCAACGCGGTCATGACCGCTTTGCGGTAGGCCGGGCGCTGTTGCAAGCGCTGGTACCAGGCCTCCAGGTGGGGCATTGCCGGGCGTTCGATGGGCATTTCGAACCAGGCGTAGATAAAGCAGCCCAGGGGGATATCGCCCATGCCGATCTCATCGCCCGACAGGTAAGGTTGGCTGGCGAGGGCCTGCTCGACGGTGTTGAGCGCGTCGATACAGGCCTGGCGCCCGGCGTTGATACTGTCCCAGTTCTGCTTTTCAGCCGGGGTGCGCACAATGCCCCAGAACACCGCCTTGAACGGTTCGGCGAGGGTCGAGGTGGTCCAGTCCATCCATTTTTCCGCATTGGCCCGTGCTTTCAGATCGACGGGGTACCAGCTCGACGCCTGCTTGGCGCAAAGGTAGCGCACGATGGTGTTGGATTCCCACAACACAAAGTCGCCGTCTTCGATCACCGGCACGCGGCCATTGGGATTCAACGCCCGGTATTGCGGCGTATCGACCACACCGAAAGCCCCGCCCGCATCAATGGCTTCATAGTCCAGGCCGAGTTCCTCGGCGCACCACAGTGCCTTGCGGACGTTCGATGAATTTTTACGACCCCAGATCTTCAGCATGACCGCACCTTATTGTTGATGAACGCAGCAGCAGCATACGCCGGTTCATGTGCGGCTCAAATCGCCCTGCATGTCGCCCAGCAGCGCCGGCATGTCCCCGGCAAACAGGTGCGGGTAGCACTGCTGAAGATGAGCGAAGAAAAATGCCTCGGGCACGTCAGGGAATTGCCCGTGATCCACCACGTACTCCATCGAGCGTTGGCCCTGGCGGTTGAAGGGCTGGAACACACTGTCGTTGACCCCATCGAACGCCAGCGGCGCGACATCGAACACCTCGCACAGTTGGCTGTTGAACGCCGGCGTGGCCTTGACCCAGCGACCGTTCAGGTACAGCTCGGTATAACCGTGCATGGCGAACACATCGCTTTTGAGCAACGCGATCAGGCGCGGCGTCGACAGGTGATTGCGCACATCCGCCAGGCCGATCCGCGCAGGAATGCCACAGTGCCGTGCACATGCGGCGAGCAAGGTGGCCTTGGGCACGCAGTAGCTTTCGCTGGCGGCCAAGGCAAAGCTGGCGCTCAGGGTGTGCGGGTCACGACTGAAGGTGTAGGGGTTATAGCGAATCGCCTCACGCACGGCGTAATAAAGGCTGACTGCCTGGTCACATAAATCCGCGCTGGAACCGCGATGTCTTTCGGCGAACTCCACCACCGCAGGGTGGTCACTATCGATGAAGCGGCTGGGACTCAGGTACGTATCCATGAGCGTGATCTCCGAGGGAAGCCTGGAGTTTAACGACAGGTCTGCCACAGAGATAACGACGATTCGGCCAAATGTCAGCGCCTGGTGCTGGGTGCTCCCAGTGCAACTCGTTACACCCTGATCACCCCACTTGCTCGGATGCCGACTAAGCTCCTTGTTGGTTTCGCCCTTGGTTTCACGGAGGATTGAATATGCTGTTGTTGTGGATACTGGTTCTGGTGGTCGGCGTTGCCTACCTGGCACACCGCCGCACCGCGCCCCTGCCCGCCCTGGGCGTGGTCGCCGTCTACCTGTTGGCGATGGGCGCCTGGAGTCACGCACCGGGTTGGCTGCTGCTGATCTTCTGGGTACTGATCGCAATCGTGGCCGCACCCTTGCTGCTGCCGGACCTGCGTCGCCAATACTTCACCAAGCCGCTGTTCAGCTGGTTTCAAAAAGTCCTGCCGCCGATGTCCGAAACCGAACGCGATGCCATCGATGCCGGCACCGTGTGGTGGGACGGCGAACTGTTCAGCGGTCGCCCCGACTGGGACACGTTGCTGGCCTACCCCAAGGCCCAACTGACCGAAGAAGAACAGGCGTTTATCGACGGCCCTACCGAAGAGCTCTGCGCCATGGTCAGCGATTGGGAAATCGGCCAGGCCATGGACCTGCCGCCCGCTGCCTGGGCGCACATCAAGACCCACGGTTTCTTTGCGCTGATCATTCCCAAGGAATACGGCGGCAAGGGCTTCTCCGCCTACGCCCACTCCCAGGTCGCGATGAAACTCGCCACCCGCAGCGGCGACCTGGCCTCCACCGTGATGGTCCCCAACTCCCTCGGCCCGGCCGAATTGCTCCTGCATTACGGCACGGACGAGCAACGCAACCACTACCTGCCGCGTCTGGCGCGTGGCGACGATATCCCCTGCTTCGCCCTGACCGGACCGTTGGCCGGCTCTGACGCTGGCGCCATGCCCGACACCGGGGTGATCTGCACAGGCGAATGGCAAGGCAAGGAAACCCTGGGCCTGCGCCTGAACTGGGAAAAACGCTACATCACCCTCGGCCCGGTCGCGACCTTGCTGGGGCTGGCTTTCAAGGCCCATGATCCGGATCACCTGCTGGGCGAAGAAGAAGACCTGGGCATCAGCCTTGCACTGATCCCCACCGACACCCCCGGCGTGGAAATCGGTCGCCGTCACCTGCCCCTGGGCGCCGCGTTCATGAACGGCCCCAACTCCGGCAAGGACGTGTTCATCCCCCTGGAGTTCCTGATCGGTGGCCAGGAGATGCTCGGCAAAGGCTGGATGATGCTGATGAACTGCCTCTCGGTCGGCCGTTCGATCTCCCTGCCCGCGGTCGGCACCGGCGCCGCCAAGTTCACCAGCCTGGTCACCGGCCAATACGCCCAGGTGCGCGAACAGTTCAACGTGCCGCTGTCAGCCTTCGAAGGCATCCAGGAAGCCCTGGCGCGCATCGGCGGCAACGCCTGGCTGATGGACAGTGCGCGCATGCTCACCGCCAACGCCGTGGACCTGGGGGAAAAACCCTCGGTGCTGTCGGCGATCCTCAAGTACCACCTGACCGAGCGCGGCCGTGAGTGCATCAGCCACGCCATGGACGTGCACGGCGGCAAGGGCATCATCATGGGCCCGAACAACTACCTGGGCCGCAGTTGGCAGGGCGCGCCGATCTTCATCACTGTGGAAGGCGCGAATATCCTCTCGCGCAACCTGATGATCTTTGGTCAGGGGGCGATCCGCTGCCACCCGTTTGTCCTCAAGGAAATGGCCCTGGCCGGTCGCGAAGACCACGACCAGGCATTGAAGGAATTCGATGGCCTGCTGATGCAACACATCGGTTTTGCCGTGAGCAATGCCGCCAGCACCCTGGTGCTGAACCTGGGCATCGGCCGCTTCGAGAAAGCGCCGGGTAACCGCTTGAGCCAGGGTTACTTCCGCGCGCTGAACCGCCAGGCCGCCGCCTTCGCCCTGCTCGCCGACCTGAGCATGATGCTGTTGGGCGGCGAGTTGAAACGCCGCGAACGCTTGTCGGCGCGCCTGGGTGATGTGCTGAGCCACATGTACCTGGCCTCGGCGGCGCTCAAGCGCTATCACGACCTGGACTCGCCGGACCATCTGGAACCGCTGTTCGCCTGGGCCATGGAAGAAAGCCTCGGCGAGTCGGAGCGCGCACTGGATGAACTGCTGAGCAACTTCCCGAACAAGATCCTCGGCTGCCTGCTGCGGGTGATTGTGTTCCCGTTCGGGCGTCGCCATAGCGGGCCGTCCGACGCACTGGATGCACAGGTAGCCGCCGTGATCGGGCGCGCCAAGGGCGACCCGACCCTGGAAGAGCTGCTGGCCGGCTGCTACCGCCCGCAATCGGCGGAAGATCCGGTGGGCGCCCTGCAACAGGCCTACGACTTGCTCGGCGCCAGTCATGCGCTGCAGAAGAAACTGCATACCGCGCTCAAAAGCGGCCAGGTCAAACCGGCTGCCGGGGAACACGCCATCGACGCCGCGCTGCATGCTGGCGTGCTGCAACCGGCCGAAGCGCAAACCCTGCGTGACGCTGAAGCGGCACGACGCAAGGTGATCGACGTGGATGACTTCAGCAAGGAAGAGCTGACCCAGGCTGAAGGTAAAGTCCGCTGAGTCGAGCGGTCATATAAAAATGGGCGCGAGAGGCATATACTCTCGCGCCCGTTTTTGCTTTAGAGGACTTATCTCGTGTCCAACGTCGTTGCCGATCATCTCGTCTTGCTCGACCACCTGCGCAGCATCCTGGTTGCCGTCGGCGAAGCCGAACAGGTACCCGAGGAAAGCCACACCCTGTTCCTGGAGCGCTTCGACGAACTGCGCGCCCTGCTGCCGATCGACCCGATCGAAAGCCAGTACCTGGGCCAGGACCTGATGAGTCAGGTCATCCTGCGCTACCCACAGATTGCCCATCTGGTGCCCCGCGACCTGCTGTGGTTCTTCGGCGGCGATTGCCTGCACTTCATGCCCGACGAAGAACTGGACCTCTACCAGGCTCTGGAAGAGCGTCGCTTTGAAGCCGAACAGAACGACGAACCGTTCGACTGGAACCAGGAAAAGCAACTGCTGGCCATGCCGCAGGACCAGAGCAAGCACTGACCATTCGGGGCGCTACAGAACCCCATGTGGGAGGGGGCTTGCTCCCGATAGCGGTGGATCAGTCTCCGATAGGCTGACTGACATACCGCTATCGGGAGCAAGCCCCCTCCCACCGTCGGATCGGCGCAACGTCGGTTCGGTGGCCATGCACGCCACCAGGTAATCAATAAACACTCGCACCTTCGGCGGCAGGTAACGCGTCGGCGAATGCAGCAACCACGCCTGACCATGGTAGGACGCAATAAAGTCCCACGCCGGCAACACCTGCACCAAGCGCCCCTCATCCAGGGCATGGCGTGCCGTAAAGTACGGCAAGCTGCCGATCCCCACATGCTGCAACACCGCATCCAGGCGCACGCCGGTATGGTTCGCCGCATAACGCCCACGCACGCCAACCGTCACCGCCTTGCCCGCCTGGCGAAACTTCCAGCGTGAGTCGCCGGGTGTCTCCCCCAGGTAGATGCAACTGTGCGCCAGCAAATCATGGGGATGGCTTGGCGTACCGTGCTCAGCCAGGTACTGCGGCGTCGCACACAGCAGGTGCTCAATGGGCAATAACTGCCGCCCGACCAGGCCCGGCGGCGGGCTGTCGGTGATGCGGATGCTCAGGTCAACGTTGTCATCGATCATGTCCACCTGCCGATCTTCGAGGATCAACTGCACATCCACCTTGGGATAACGGCGCAGAAACTCCGGCATATGCGGGTGTACCACGAACCGTCCCACGGCCTTGGGCACGCTGACCCGTATCAACCCCTCGGCTTCGTGGGTGAACTGGCCGCTGATCTCCATCACCGAACGCGCCGCGTTGACCATCTCCTGGCAACGCTTGAACACCTCTTCCCCGCCTTCGCTCAGGCGCAACTTGCGCGTGGTGCGTTGCAGCAAACGCGTGGCCAGGGCCTGCTCGAGTCGCGAGATACTGCGGCTCACCGCCGAGGGTGAAACGCTCAGTTGCCGCGCGGCTTCGGAGAAACTGCCGGCTTCCACCACTTTGACGAAAATCGCCATTTCACCCAGCAGCGGCAAAGGAAGATTGATGCTCATGACGCACAGGTCCATTGATATTTGAACGGATTATCACCCATTCAAGCACTATTTATACTGGCGCAGAACCTTGATGCGGATGTAGATGATGACTGAGCGCCTGTTTTTCACCCACGACCACCTGACGGCAGAACTTGAAGTGCTGGACTGCACACCCCACGAAGACCAGTTTGCGGTGACCCTGCAGTCAACGATTTTCCACCCCCAGGGTGGTGGCCAGCCGTTCGACACCGGTTATCTCGGCGACAGCCGGGTGCTGCGGGTCATGCAGGAAGCCGATCACGTGCTGCACTACGTCGACCGCCCGGTGAAACCCGGCCCGATCACCGCGCGCGTCGATGAACAACGCCGCGCCTTGCACACCCGCCTGCATCCGGCCGGACACTTGATCGGCAATGCCGGCGAAGCCCTGGGCTGGATGCCGATCAAGGCCCACCACTGGCCAGGCGAAGGCAAGGTCTCCTTCATCCGTGGCGACGCCGCGCAAGCCATGGAGGCCGAGATGATTCAACAGCAGATAGATCAATGGATCGCTGCGGACTACCCGCGCCATATGACCCTGGAAGACGGTAGCCGCGAAGTGGGCTTCGGCCCGTTGCCAGCCTATGCCTGTGGGGGCACCCATGTGCAGGTGTTAAGCGAGTTGGGCCAGGTGACGATCCTGGCCCTGTCCGAAAAGAAGGGCGTGTTGTCGGTGCGTTACAACATCGAATGATGCCGTAACTGCTGCTGTGGAATACAGCAAGGGCCCGCCGTCATGGCGGGCTTGTTTCAAGCGTTTCCTAAACGCTGGCCGCCACCTGCATGGATCCGGTTTCCTGCAGGTTGATGTGCCAGCTCAAGGCCTTGCTCAAGACATGAGGCGTATGCCCACCCTTGGCACACGCCGCCGTGAAGTAGCTTCTCAACGCCTCGCGATAATCCGGATGTACGCAGTTGTTGATGATCAACTCGGCTCGTTCTTTCGGCGCCAGGCCACGCAGGTCAGCCAACCCTTGTTCAGTCACCAGGATATCGACGTCATGCTCGGTGTGGTCGACATGGCTGACCATCGGCACCACGCGGGAAATCGCACCGTCCTTGGCGATCGACTTGGTCACGAAAATCGACAGCAGCGCGTTGCGGGCGAAATCGCCCGAGCCGCCGATGCCATTCATGATCTGCGTGCCACAAACATGAGTGGAGTTGACGTTTCCATACAGGTCGAACTCCAGCGCGGTGTTGATGGCAATCACGCCTAACCGTCGAATCACTTCCGGGTGATTGGATATTTCCTGGGGCCGCAACACCAGGCGGTCGGCGTATGTGTCCAGGTTGCCGAACACCCGCTGACCACAAGGGCCGGACAGGGTGATCGAACAGCCAGAGGCAAACTTGAGCTTGCCCGCGTCGAGCAATTCAAAGGTCGAATCCTGCAACACCTCCGAGTACTGCACCAGATCGCTGAACGGCGCATCGATAAGCCCGCACATGACGGCGTTGGCAATGGAGCCGACGCCGACTTGCAACGGCGCCAGGCTTCTGCCCAAGCGCTTGTGCTCCACCTCTTGCTCGAAAAAAGCCACCAGATGATCGGCAATCGCCTGGGTCTCATGATCGGGCGGCAGCATGGGAATGGCCGATTCCGGCGTATCGCAGAGCACGATCGCGACAATCTTGGCCGGGTCGATCTCAATGGCCCGGGTGCCGATGCGATCATCCGGGCTGATGATCGGAATCGGCCCGCGGCCGGGGCGCCCGTGGGGCAGGAAAATATCGTGTATCCCTTCAAAATAAGGGCTGCTGGCCAGGTTCAGCTCAACGATGACTTGGCGTGCCGTCTGAGCGAAGCTGGCCGAATTGCCGACTGAAGACGTCGGCACGATATGGCCCTCTTCGGTGATCGCCACCGCTTCAATCACCGCAATATCCGGATTGGGCAGACTGCCGTCACGCAGTTGTTCGACCACTTCGCTCAGGTGCTGGTCGATAAACACCACACGGCCTTCGTTGATCGCCTTGCGCAGCACCGGATCGCCTTGAAACGGCATGCGTCGCGCCAGTAACCCGGCCTCGGCCATCTGCCCGTCGAGGCCACGACCGAGGCTCGCGCCGGTGATCAGGTTGATCTTGAGCGGGTCTTGCCGGGCCCGCTCGATGAGCGCCAGTGGCACGGCCTTGGCGTCCCCTGCGCCACCGAAACCACTCATGCCCACGGTCATGCCGTCTTGAATGAACGCGGCGGCCTGCGCCGCGCTCATGATTTTTTCGTGCAAGGAATCCAGGCGGATGCGCTGGTGATGCATGGGGTGAACCTCAAAAAAGTTAGGCACAAAAACCAACGCAATGTCAGAACTGCTCTTCATCCAACGCCATGATGCTCGCGCTCCCAGCGCTGACCGCCGCCAACAACGCGTGTACCCGAGGCAGCAATTGCTCCGCGTAGAAGCGTGCGCTGACGCCCTTGGCCTTGAGGAACGCGGCATCGCCCGTGCCGGCTTCCAACTGCGCGTGCGCCTGCACGGCAGAACGCGCCATGAGCCAACCGCCCGACAGGTAGCCGAAGAGCATCAGGAAGTTAACGCTGACGCTGCCGGCCCAATTCGCATCGCCCTTGGCGTTGTCGAGTAACAGCGACAAGGCCTCGCGCCCTGCGCCAAGCGCGGCTGCCAACGCCGCTGCCTGATAGTCGAGGGCGTCGATGTGGCGCAGTTGCTCGACGGTTTGATCCATTTCTTCAAGCAGGCTGTTCAATAACGCGCCTTGGTTCAGCAGGGTCTTGCGCCCTACCAGGTCAAGGGCCTGAATGCCGGTGGTGCCTTCGTAAATGGTCAGGATGCGCGCATCGCGATAATGCTGTGCCGCACCGGTCTCTTCGATGAAGCCCATGCCGCCGTGGATTTGCACGCCGAGGGAGGTGACTTCCTGGGCCAATTCGGTCAGCCAGCCTTTGACGATCGGGGTGAACACATCGACCCGGCCCTGATGCTCGCGCGCAAGCTCTGGCGTGGGCGCATGCGCGGCACGGTCGACTTCGGCGGCGGCCACCAGCGACAACGCGCGCATCGCTTCGATGGACGCTTTCATCTGCATCAGCATCCGGCGCACATCGGGAAAGTGAATGATCGAGAAACGGCTGCCATCCTTGCGGGTGCCCTGCAGACGGTCTTTGGCATATTGACGGGCCTGCTGGTAAGCACGCTCGGCAATCGACAAGCCCTGCAGGCCGACACTCTGGCGGGCGTGGTTCATCATGGTGAACATGCAGGCCAGGCCCATGTGCGGCTCGCC
Organism: Pseudomonas sp. MPB23; assembly: GCF_046605395.1. Lineage (NCBI taxonomy): Bacteria > Pseudomonadati > Pseudomonadota > Gammaproteobacteria > Pseudomonadales > Pseudomonadaceae > Pseudomonas > Pseudomonas sp. MPB23. The sequence goes on from NZ_CP176771.1 coordinate 5,430,259, forward strand.
GATCAGATAACCGACCGCGCCCTCGGGATCGCCGAAATTCATCACGCAGGTCGGGCTGCCGTGAATGCCCAATTTGTGTTCCAGGGAGATGCACTGCACGTTATTGCGCACGCCCGGCTGGCCCTGGGCATCGAGCAAGAACTTGGGCACCACGAACAGCGAAATGCCTTTGACGCCTGCGGGCGCATCCGGCAAGCGTGCCAGGACCAAATGCACGACGTTGTCGGTCATCTGGTGGTCGCCCCAAGTGATGAAGATCTTCTGGCCAGTGATCAGATAGTGGTCGCCCTGGGGCACGGCGCGGCTCTTGATGGCCGCCAGGTCGGAGCCGGCATCCGGCTCGGTCAGGTTCATGGTCCCGGTCCACTCGCCGCTTACCAGTTTGTCCAGGTAGGCCGCTTGCAGGTCGGCCGAGCCGTGATGGGCGATGGCTTCGATGGCACCCTGGGTCAACATCGGGCACAGGGCGAAGGCCATATTGGCGGAGTGCCAGATTTCATTGACGGCAGTGCCGATCACGTTCGGAAGGTTTTGCCCGCCGTGTTGTTCCTTAGCGGTCAACGAGGGCCAGCCGCCTTCCTGGAATTGCCGATATGCATCGGCAAAACCCGGCGCCTCCTGTACCCCGTTCTCCCCCAGGTGCGTACCTTGGGTATCACCGACCCGGTTGAGCGGCGCCAGCACGCCGGAACCCAGGCGGCCCGCCTCGCTCAAGATGGCCGAGACCAGCTCGCTGTTGACATCCTGAAGCTGGGCGTTCGCGCACAGTTGCTCAAATCCGACCAGCGCCTCCAGCACGAATTCGGTGTCGCGGTACGGATGGGCATAACCACTCATTGTTACTTTCCTCATTCACTCGTTAGACAGGCCGCTCCCCCTTTGCCCGTTGCTCCGTACCGGGTAATTAACCAAAACGGCCATTACCTTAAAAGCCAGGGACGGTATCAAGCAGGGATAGCGCCAGCAGCGCATAGCTCTATTCAGCTTCCTCCGATCCAGCCCTGCGTGGCAATTACAAAATCAGTCTAAAAACAGACATAAACGGACAGTCACTTTTGGCTAAACTACCCTCCCCCTGCTACCGGACCACTGAACGATGGGCATCGAGCGTTATTCCATCTCCATGTACTTCGCCCATATCCTGATGGCGGCCGCGCGCCGCCTTGCGCTTGACGAAGAGGTATTACTCAAGGAAGCCGGCATCAGCCCAAAGCGCTTGGATAACCTGCACCTGCGCATCACCCCCGACCAGTTCAGCCGCTTGATGCAGGCCGTCTGGCGCTTGAGTGACGACGAGTTTTTCGGCGCGGGCTCACAGCGCTGCCCGAAGGGCTGCTTCGCGATCATGGCCAAGCAAGTGATCCACTCCCATAACCTGCATTCGGTGTATTACAAGCTCAGCCATTTCTACAACGTGATGAACGACTCGCTGCGCCTGGAGCTGAACGTCGTCGGTGACGAAGCCATGTTTTCCATGGCCTTGAGTGACCCAAGCCTGGACCCTGAGTACCTGCTGAGGGGGTTTTTACTGTTGCTCTGGCATCGGTTCCCGAGCTGGCTGATTGGTCAGCGGATCACGCTCAAGCGGGTGACGTTCGACCATCCCGAGCCCGTCCATTCAGCGGAATACCGCTTGATGTTTCCGTGCCCGACGCACTTCGACCAATCCGAGACCTGCCTGGTGTTCGACGCCCGGATCCTCACCGCGCCGCTGGTGCAGACCGCCGAAACCCTGGCCTATCACCTGCAGCGAGCGCCGGTGGACTGGTTCACTCGCCCCGCCTATTACCCGGTTTACACCCGGCGGGTGCTGGATCACCTGGAGAACGCCGACGATCTTGCCAAGGCCACCATCCAGAGCGCCGCCAGTGAACTGCACCTGACGGAAAGGACACTCAGGCGCAAGTTGCTGGCCGAAGGCAGCAAGTTTCAGAAACTCAAGGATGGGGTGCGCCGCGACATGGCCATTCACTACTTGAGCCAGACGTCGATGTCGATCAATCAGACTTCGCAACAGCTTGGCTTCTCGGACCCGTCGGCATTCACCCGAGCCTTCCGCCAATGGACCGGCGAGTTACCCAGAACCTACCGCGACGCAGCGCTCAACCGAAAATGACTCAGGCGTCCAGGCGTTCAGGCCGAACCACTTTGCCCTGGACCCGCTCGCGGTAGCGGCCAGGGCTTTCGCCGGTCCACTTCTTGAACGCGCGATGGAATGCGCTGGGTTCCTGAAAACCGCATTGCGCGGCGATTTCACCGATGCTGGCTCGCGTCTGGCACAGCAGCTCCAGCGCCAGGCTGCGGCGCACTTCGTCCTTGATCTCCTGAAACGAACACCCTTCACGCTCCAGGCGCCGGCGCAAGGTACTCGGGCTCATGTGCAAGTCCGCGGCGAGTTTCTCCAGGGCCGGCCACTGGCTGTAGTGGCTGGCGCGCAGGCGTTGATACACCTGGGTCGCCACGCCGTCCTGGTTGCGAAAGCGGATCACCAGCCATTGCGGCGCACTGCGCAGGAACACCTTGAGCGACGCCAGGTCCTGCACCACGGCCAGACGCAGGTAGCTGCTGGCGAATTCGATTTCGGTGCGGGCCGCGCCAAACGTCAGGTTGTAGCCCCACAGCAACTGATCGTCGCTGAGGGGCGCACGCGCATGGCGAAAGTCGGCGCGATCAATGGGCACGCGGCGTCCGCCCAGCCAGCACAACAGGCTGATCATCAGCACCAGAAAGGTTTCTTCACCGTAACGACGCGTCTCTTCATCGCCACCGCCGACGTCCAGGCTGAGTACCGCGCGCTTGCCATGCACGCTGAGGCTGCCGCGAAAGTCGCGCAGGAACAGGGCGAAACTGGCCAGGCACTGGGTGAGCGCTTTGCCCAGGTTCGGTTCCTGGATCAGGCCACGGCAGATCAGGGCAAAACTGCCCGGTGGCATGCCATGGGAGTCCAGGCGGAAGAACTCGTCGTTCAACTCACGAATCAGAATCAGCCATAACGCCGCAAACGCGCTGGCCGGCACCCGGGCCTCGGGCTGGGTCAGCAGCGCCGGCGCGATGCCCGCTTCGCACAGCACCGCGGCGAGTCGCTCGGGCTGATCGCGCAGCGCATGGATCATGACCTGCACGAAGTAGACGGCAACCGAATCCTTTTCCCGGGGGGGCATCATTCTGAGTTCCTGTAGCGGACACATGGTAAGAAACGCCAATACAACTGACAGGTTTCGGCATAGGCCTCCACATTGTCGGGCCCTAGACTCTCGCCCAATGGACCGTATTGCAAGGCATGTCTGCCGTGCGACGGCAGCGCACAATTGAAGAGAGACTGACAATGAATCTGCAGAATATCGGCGTGATCGGCGCGGGCACCATGGGTAACGGCATCGCCCAGATCTGCGCCGTGGCCGGCATCAACGTGACCTTGCTGGACATCTCCGCCGGCGCCCTGGAAAAAGCCCTGGCCACCGTGAGCAAGAACCTCGATCGCCAAGTCAGCAAAGGCATCCTCAACGAATCCCAGAAGCTTACGGCCCTGGCCAAGATCCACACCAGCACCGACTACGCTAGCCTGGAAAATGCCCAGTGGGTCATCGAGGCGGCCACGGAAAACCTGGAACTGAAGCGGCGTGTGCTGCAGCAGATCGCCGCTCACGTCAGTGAGCAGTGCGTGATCGCCTCCAACACCTCATCGCTGTCCATCACCGAACTGGCCGCCGGCGTTAATGCGCCCGAGCGCTTTATCGGCCTGCATTTCTTCAACCCAGTGCCGGTGATGGGCCTGATCGAAGTGATTCGTGGCCTGCAGACCAGCGATACCACCCACGCCCAAGCCATCGAGCTGGCGCAGCACCTGGGCAAAACCGCGATCACCGCCGGCAACCGCCCGGGTTTCGTGGTCAACCGGATTCTGGTGCCGATGATCAACGAAGCGATCCTGGTGCTCCAGGAAGGCCTGGCCAGCGCCGAAGACATCGACGCCGGCATGTCCCTGGGCTGCAACCAGCCGATCGGCCCGCTGGCCCTTGCCGACCTGATCGGCCTGGACACCTTGCTGGCGATTCTCGAGGCGTTCTATGAGGGCTTCCAGGACAGCAAATACCGCAGCGCGCCATTGCTCAGGGAAATGGTGGCCGCCGGTTACCTGGGGCGCAAGACCGGGCGCGGCTTCCACACCTATGGCTGAGTATCGCTCGCGCTTGTGCGAACACCGTAACAAGGCCCTGGAGTTGCTCGCCAGCAAAGGCTTCGGTCAAGTCGGCATGCGCGAGCTGGCCAGCAGCCTGGGGCTGACCCCAGGCTCGCTGTACCACCATTACCCCAGCAAGCAGCACCTGTTGCTGGATTGGATCGAAGAGTTCTACGAAGAATTGCTCACCACCCTGGGGCGCGTCGAACAACGGCCGCGCGCGCGCCAGGACAATCTGCAACGGCTGATTCACGCCCACCTGAATTTGCATCAGGAAATGCCTTGGCATTTTCGCCTGGCCGAGCGTGATTGCGGCTGCCTCACGGAGGACCAGCAACTGCGGGTCCGGCAATTGCGCGAACAATACGAGCGTCGCTTGCTGCAAATGCTCGGGCGACCGCGGCGGCTGAGTGTCCACGCCCTGCAAGCGGCCGGCCACGCCATCGCCACGCTCCTGAACAATGCGCCGAGCTGGCTGGCCGGGCAGCCGCTGGACGATGCAGAACGCACTGAGTTACTGGAAAACCTGCTGACCGGCGCCATCGAGCGCGTACTGGCACCGCGCGCCGGCGACCGGCCAAACCTGCAGATCGCCGTGGCCTGAGGTCGATCAGCGCAGTTGCAGGGGGTCCACCAGGCCAACGGCAATCGCCATGCCCACCAATTCCGGCAAGTGGGTGGCCGCCATGCGCTTCATGACACGCGCGCGATACAGGTCAATGGTCTTGACGCTGACACCCAACTGCTCGGCGATTTCCCGATTGGTATAACCCTGCACCAGCGGGAGTAACACATCCCGCTCCCGTGGCGTGAGTTGCTGCATCCGCGCCTGTACCCGCGCCGGCCCTTCACCGAGGCTCTGGCGATGATCGGCCTTGCTCAGCGCTTGCAGCACACTGTCCAGCAGCAACTGTTCGTTGTACGGTTTCTCGATGAAGTCATGCGCCCCGGCCTTGAATGCGCGCACCACAATCGGCACATCGGCGTGACCGCTGACGAAAATCACCGGCAAGTGCAGGTCACGGCTGCGCATGTGTTCCTGCACATTCAGGCCGCCCATGCCCGGCATGCGCACATCCAGCAGCACGCAGGCGTTGAGGCGGCTGTCGCAGGCGTCGAGAAACGCGCGACCACTGGTAAACGGCAGCGCCTTGAGGCCCACCGACTCCAGCAACCAGACGGTCGAGTCGAGCATCCCCTGGTCGTCATCCACCACATACACCACCTGCTCCGTCACGCTCACCATGACTTGATTCCTCTTCTTATTGTGGGGCACCGCTCTGGGCGAGTGCCGGCAAGCGACAGCACATTTGCAGCCCGACCGGCATCGGCTCGGCCTGCAACTCGCCACCGAAGCCTTCGATGATGCTGCGACTCATGGACAAGCCCAGACCCAAGCCATTGGCCTTGCTGGTGTAGAACGGCGTAAATATCTGCTCCAACTGCGCTGGCGAAACACCGGGGCCCTGATCGCTCACGTCGATCTGCACCCAACCGTCACGTTGCACCAACGCGCTCATGACGATCAGCGAAGGCTGGCCGGGATGGGCTTCGCGATTCGCATCAATGGCATTGCGCAGCAGGTTCAGCAGCACCTGCTCGAGCAGCACCCGGTCGGCATAAATCAGCGGCAGATTATCCGGCAGGCGATCCTCGATCGCTACCCGACAATCGTTGGCTTCCCAGGCACACAGGCGCACCGCTTCGCGAGCCACCTCGCCGGGGTCCAGCGCCTCCATGCGGCGGCGCCCCTTGCGCAGAAACGCACGCAAGCGCTTGATCACCTGCGCGGCGTGATTGGCATGCACCGAGATCCGCTCCAGGCCTTGCGCCACCCGCTCGGCCGCCGGCGAATCGCTGCCCAGAGCGGTCAAATAACGCTGGCTGGCATTGGCGTAATTGACCACCGCCGCCAATGGCTGATTCATTTCATGGGCGATCCCCGACGCCAGCTCACCCAAGGTCACCAGACGCGCGGTGTGAGCCAATTCGTCCTGATGATGACGCTGCTGGGCCTCGCGCAACTCGCGCTCGGTAAGATCACGGACCACCAGCGAATAAAAACGCTCGCCACTGGCGGAACGATGGGCCAGCACCATCAGCACCACCGGCACCGACACAGCCACACCCAACGGCTGTAGGCGCGTGTCGAGGCTCCAACGGCCATCGCGCTCGGCGCTGCTCCAACCTTCGCGTTGCAGGCGCGCCAATACATCGCTGCCCAGAAACTGTGCCAGGCTCGGCATGTTGGGCGATTCAGCCAACTTCAGGATGCGTCGCGCGGCAGGATTGAGATACGTGACGGCGCCATCGGGCTGGATAAACAACACGGGGTCGGTATTGGCTTCCACGACATCGGCCAGGCGCCGTGTGGTTTCTTCGGCCTGGACCCTGGCGGTGATATCGCGGGACACGCTGACCACCTCCACCACTGCGCCCGTGTAAGTCTCGCGGATCGCCCGGCAGGCGGTTTCGAACCACAGGTAATGGCCGCGGCGATGGCGGATGCGATAGGTCATGGTGTAGTAACCGTCCTGCTCCAGGCCTTCCCGGGCCCGTCGCACCATCGCCGCCAAGCCCTGCCGATGGAACAGGCGTTGGGCCAGTGTCCCGCGCAACTCCCCCGGCCAATACCCCAACAAGGCCCAGGAAGCCGGCGAGGCATCGAGAAAACCGCCGTCCGGGGTGTGCCGGGAAATCAGGTCGGTGGTGTTTTCGATGATTAGCCGATACAGCCGCCGCGCCTTGGTGGATTCACGCTCGGCCACGATCTGTGCGCTGGCTTCCCGGCAACGGGCCAGCACGCGATTTTCAACAGGGTCGGGAATGAAGGTCCACACCAGAATGCGGTCGGCGAATTGCGCCTCGACGTCTTCGATCGCCCGCCGCTGCACAAGGCAGGCCTGGACCAGCGGCAAGCAATTGATCGGTAACAGGCTCATACAATCGGCCAGTGACAACTGTTCGAGCAACAGCCGCAACGCGGCGTTGAGCTCCAGCGGTTGCGCCTGAATATCCAGCAGAAGACTCGGCTGCGGGTCATGCCCGAGCAGGGGTGAGCCGCTTGGTAAGGGTGCGGAATGGCCGATCATCAGGAAACCTTTGCAGGTGGACAACGTTGAGGTCAGCGGAAGCGTTTAATCAAGATATAGTACATATACTATACAACACAGGTAGTACTTCCATATATCCACACGAACAGTATATAAAAGCCGCCGGAGAGGTCTTCGAGCTTTTCCCGCAGGGATCGGCTTGCCAACGATAAAGCCCCCAGGCCAGCATCATCAGCCTGTCTGCCGTTACCAGCGTCTCGAACAATAGAGCTAATAATCAGCCATCGGGTATCCGTACCATGTCCATTTTTGACCAAGGCCTCGAGCCGACCAACGTTAATCACATTGCCCTTTCACCTTTAAGCTTCATCGAACGCACTGCCAGCGTCTATCCCGATTACCCTGCCGTGATCCACGGATCGATACGCGCCACCTGGGCACAAACCTACAGCCGTTGCCGGCGCCTGGCATCGGCCCTGGCCGGTCGCGGGATCGGCAAAAACGACACCGTAGCCGTCATGCTGCCCAACATCCCTGCCATGCTGGAAGCGCATTTTGGCGTGCCGATGATTGGCGCGGTACTCAATGCACTCAACGTGCGCCTGGATGCCGAAGCCATCGCCTTCATGCTCGCTCATGGCGAAGCCAAGGTACTGATCGCCGACCGCGAATTCCACGATGTGGTGCATGCCGCCATCGGCATGCTTGACCATCCGCCTCTGGTCATCGACGTCGACGACCCGGAATACGGTGAAGGCCAACCGGTCAGCGACCTGGACTATGAGGCGTTTCTCGCCGAGGGCGATCCGGATTTCGCCTGGCAGTGGCCTGACGACGAATGGCAAGCCATCTCGCTGAACTACACCTCAGGCACCACTGGCAACCCCAAGGGCGTGGTCTACCACCATCGCGGGGCTTACCTGAACTCCCTGGGCAACCAAATGATCTGGGCAATCGGCAACCACCCGGTGTACCTGTGGACACTGCCGATGTTCCACTGCAACGGCTGGTGCTACCCGTGGATCATCACGGCATTGGCCGGGGTCCACGTATTCCTGCGTCGCGTCGACCCGCAGAAAATCCTCAACCTGATCCGCGAGCATCAGGTCACTCACTTGTGTGGTGCGCCGATTGTGCTCAACGCCCTGGTGAACATGCCCGACTCCGCCAAGGCCACCATCGACCACCCAGTGAACGCGATGGTCGCCGGTGCTGCACCGCCCGCCAAGGTCATCGGCGCCGTGGAAGAAATGGGCATCAAGGTGATCCACGTCTACGGCCTGACCGAAGTGTATGGCCCGGTGACGCTGTGCGCCTGGCACTCGAAATGGGATGAGCTGCCCCTCGACGAACGTGCGCAGATCAAGGCTCGCCAGGGTGTGCGCTACCCGACCCTGGAAGGGGTGATGGTCGCCGACCCGAAAACCCTCGAACCCACCCCCCATGATGGCCACACCATCGGTGAGATTTTCATGCGGGGCAATACCGTGATGAAGGGCTATCTGAAGAACCCTACGGCGACCGCCGAAGCGTTCGAAGGCGGCTGGTTCCACACCGGCGACCTGGCGGTGACCCATCCCGACGGCTATGTTGAAATCCGCGACCGGCTCAAGGACATCATCATCTCCGGCGGCGAGAACATCTCCACCATCGAACTTGAAGGTGTGCTGTACCGGCACCCGGCAATCCTGGAAGCTGCCGTGGTCGCCCGCCCCGATGAAAAATGGGGCGAGACGCCGTGCGCCTTCGTCACCCTCAAGGCTGACCACCAGAACATTCGCGAAGCCGATATCATCAGCTTCTGTCGCGAACACCTGGCGGGCTTCAAAGTGCCGCGCACCGTGGTTTTCACACAATTGCCGAAGACTTCGACAGGCAAGATCCAAAAGTTCATGCTGCGTGACATGGCGAAAAAGCTCTAACGCCTCCCATCAATCCCGAACCTTGCGTACATGACATAGACGCGGGGTGACAGGATTGATGCAACCCGCCTCAAAAAAAATGCCCTCCTAATATGGAGGGCATTTTTGCATCGTATGCGGACCGTCCGCAGGTTCTGGAGAGCACGTCTTCCCAGCAGCTCTTGGAGGTCGACGGGTCAATTCAGGCATCTATTGTCCCAAGCACGACAACAGCTACTCGGGCCTCGTCAACGAGATTGCCGGACAACTCGACTTTCTCAAAGCGCATCTTGGCGTTATCCCAGACCATTCCAAGCAACCCAAAAAAGCCTTTGCCAAAGACACGCTGACAGGCGAGACCGTATCCATTTCCGCGAAGGGAATCAGGTTCACGAAGCCTTGGGTCATTTCACGCCCTTCTGCCAACGAGGGCGAAGCACTGCAACTGAGTTTTCCAGACCACCAGTCGGCAAAGCACTTCATCGAGGCGATGGAAGCCAGCGGACACGAGTGGACTTCCTTGTCGAAGCCGCTCGCGCGGCAGTACATCATAGGCTCTATCCACCATAAGCGTGCTTTCGGTGGCGCATGTGGTTTGGGCGCCATCGCATACATAACGCAAACATTCTTCGCCCAGGAATTCCCAGAGGTTGCACGATCAGGAGTTCTGTCTAACTTCATTAGCTACACGCAGGCCATAGCCAAGGTCGCGACGCTTGGTGGCTGTGAACAGCAGTCTGAAGATGCGATGAATTGATCGAGGCACGCATGGCATTGGCGACTGCGCTTGAGCCCTTCGGAGGCGCTGCGCCAATTTGGTGGGATTTGGGCATCGAGTGACGGTCGGTATTGATGGATCTGACGGCCAAATATATGGGCGCGTGGCGCTTTTCTCCGTCTTAGCCTTTTCCATGCGTCTCGGCACAGCTCCGCAGGGTACGGCAACGCGCGAAGTGACCGTGGACATTGATCCGCTCGCCGAGCATCCGCGACACGACATCGACAAGCATCAAATGTTCTCAGCGCCAGGTCGCGTTCAGATGCCAGGAAACGCCACCGAAGGGCTGGCAAACGCGATCGCGAACGGAACGCAACGCAACGCAACGCAACGCAACAGCGTGCATTTGCAAACCTCTGGAAGCGCTTGGAAAAGCATCAGCTCCTCAAACTTACTCGCAACATGAGTAAGGTCCTTGCGCCTTGTACCCCCTTGTCGCCGCTTGAAGCGCGAGAATTAATTGAGAAAGAACTCAACGAACAATCGCAGCAAATTTGGCGCATGGTCACGTTCGTGTTAGTGGCATTGAAGGAGAAGATGGTAGAGGAAAAACTGGCTGCCATCATACCGAAGCCCAGGCCTTCATGTCGTGGGCCGGATCGTGCTGGCACCCATCTTGCGGGGGTTTGATGAATTCTCTCACTCGGACGAATCGAGGGGTTGAAGGGGTGGGAATCACAGGTCGTCAACGTCAACCGCTATGAACAGCGGGCCTCGACGGTGGCTCGGGTCAGCGCGCGTGCCGCTTCTACGCCTTCGTCAAAGCCCTCCGCTCATGCCAGGGCCCGCTCCAGGATGCGCGGATCCTCAGCACGGCCGAGACGTGCCAGGTGATTGGCCAGCTTGGTGCCGATCAATTCCGGCAGGGTGATCCCGCTCAGGGATGACACTGCGCTAGTGCCTGCACCGGTGGCAGGTCGGTCAGCAGGGCGCGCAATTCAATCCAAGGGTGTTTGGCGAAGCCGCTGGCCAGGCGACAGCCATCAACATGGAGGAATGGTTGATCGGCGTTCCGCTCCCCCTGCCCGACACCACAGCCGACGCATAGCAGCATATTGGCGTCCAATACCCAATTCCAGGACCAGGCATTTAACAACTCATCGCGCGGGTAAAGGACCGAGATACAGTCACACACACTCACCGGCCGGTCTCGATTTTTTAATCGTTTTATGACGCACCAGATAGCCCGCAGTATCCAGCGCGTCGAAAGTTTCAAGGCTGATGATATCTGCCTGATACAAAGCATCAACCCAGCCTTCTATCCGGTTAAACGCCATCGTGAGCTGTCCCTCACTTACGCAAAAACATGTAAAACCTACAGCTAAGATAAATCAATAAAAACCTATTTAAAGACCGCAGTACGTTCATGGAGGACGCATGCCAATATCGGGCCTTCAACCTTGAAAAATTTGAAGTATTGAAACGCTCTTATAAAAGCATTCCTGTAGTACTTTTAAGTAGGACGGCTGTATTCCCATCCGAGCAAAAATAACAGCTACCGGATTTTCTTCCCTGAGAAGCCTCATTAAAATGATTCATCTTTTGTCGAAACCTGGACAGCGCAGTACGCCAACGTCGTCTGCTCAATCGCACAAGGGCCGAAACGCTAAATGATGATCGCGTACCCCAGCTACTGGATTACAAAAGGTATGACGCCAAGTATTTGCGTCACTTCTGAGAGCGTTATCAAATACAGCCGGTGATCCCGCCGCGCGCTATACCGCGTAAACCCAAGCCTGGCTTGGCCCGGTTGTTTGATCGGCCAAGTACCGGCAGCGCAACATTATTGAACGGATGTGACTCATCAATTCCAGCGCCGATAGATTCGTCTTGCTCTGGCTCGCCAGATACATTGCCAATAGCCAGGTCGTCAGCGGCAATTGGTTGTGCTCGAACACCGTTCCCGAGCGTAGACTGCTCTGGTGGCGAGAGTCCGAGCACTGCCAGTAGTGCCTGCATGTGACGGTGGAACTTGCTGCTGCGCTGGCCCGCATAGCGCGGACAGACGAAGCCGTCGGGCCAGCGGGCCGCTTCCAGGGCGTGCTCGCATTGTCCTTCGCTGCCATAGCCAGCTAGGAAGGCCTGCAGCGACAGCCCCGGCTGAAACTGCACGCAGTTCTTTGCCATGATCTGACTCCTGCACGAGTGGTTTGCCCTCAAAGTGCAGGCACGAAGGCTCATGGCCTGCGACTGGCTGAAGTAGCGGGCTGATCAGGAAACCTATAGGTGCGGAGGCTATGGTACTGAGCGACGCTGGTAGAGCTTAAGTGCACTTTCTGCTCCGTTGATCCCCAAATCCCGATATCGGATGGATTCAAAAGCCTAATGGGGTTTCCCGTTTATATCAGCAGTATCAGCGCACTAAGCCATTCTCAAATGTGGCGCGGATCGATCTCTGCGGCCAACGACATCAACGCCGCTAACAGGAAAAAGCTGCCACAGACCGATTCGACTTTCTGCTCCAGCGCCGGCGAGGTGCGATAGCAATGCCCGATGAAACGGCCGTCGTCAAAGTCGCTGCCACGCACGATGGGCGCGAGCAGCCGACCTGCCTCCTGTAGCAGAACCTCCCCATCTGTGTAGTCCCGTGCCTGTGCTTGCAGGGCCAGCGAAACCATGGCAGCGGCGCAGGGGTCGTTCGGCCCGTCGGTGTGATCAAGCCGATTGAGCGGCGCCTCCATTGGCCGGCTGCGCAACCAATACTGGGTAGCCCGCTGGGCGTCATCCCTGAATGGCACGCCGTATAGGCGTGCGCCGATGCCCAGGCCGAGCATGGCCCAAGCCTGCCCGCGCGACCAGTTGCCAGGACGGTCGCCGGGCTGCCACTGCCCCTGCACAGACTGTGCGTGACTGCTCCAAGCGCCACCTATGCCGGCACAGGCACGAAACGAGACGTGCAGATGCTGGCGCCCGAGGTTCAGCAGGCCAGGGTCGGCGCTCAGGGCGAACAGGTTCAGGGTCGCCGCCAACGGGTCGATGCTCAGGCGCTGATCACCCTGCGCGCCGCCGCCCAATTCGCGGCCCAAGGGAATGCAACAGAGGACCGGATCAAACGCATGGGCAAGCCGTTGCGTGGCCGCAGACGCCAACGCTGCAGCTTGGGGATCAGCCAACAACTGCGCCCCCAGGCCTGCGCCGTACCAGAAGATCAGGCTGCGATGATGGCTGTCGCAGTCGAGTTTGTCCCGCAAGCGTTCTGCGATGCGTAGTGCCTGCTGCCGGTCCGTCGGCCGCCCGGAGTGGACGGCACGCAGCCACCACAGGCCGGCCCAGAAACCGCCCAGCCACGAGCCACCCGCCGAGACCTTCCAGGCACCGTCGTAATACAGCGGGAAGCCCTTGCCGCAGACAGCATCGATCTGTTCCAGCCGAGACAGGATGGCCTCGATGGCCCGCTGTGTCTCGGCGCCAGTGAGGGGCCGGTCCAACACCACGATCGCGCTCATTTGCCCCCCTGCAAGCCCGCCGCAAAACGCTGGCGCAGCCGCGTCAACACCAGGCACAGCACACACGCCAATAGCACCACGCCGATGGGCATCGACCAGGCCCGGACAAAACCCAGCCCGAACAACGGCGGCCCCAGCGCAAACCCTGCGAAAAAACCCGCCGACAGCAAACCTGCCGACGGCGCCGGCGCGCCAAAGCCGGGGTCGCGCAGCACCATGCTCATGGCGATGGCATTGGTCGCAACTGCCGTCAAACCCATGCCCAGCGCACCGGCCCACAACAGCCAGTGACTATCTGCCGTGGCCTGCGACGTCAACCACAAGGCCAGGCTCGCCAGCAGCAAAAGCGCCAGCAACAGCCAGGACTCATCGGCCATGCGCGCCCCCAGTGGGGTGAGCACGGTCCGCGCGACAATCCCCATCACACCAAAGCCCGCGACCAAACCGCCAATCGCGGTGGTCGACATGCCCTGCCCTGCGGCAAACACCCCGAGAAAAGTCACAAAGGACGACAACACAATGCCCACGCACAGCTGGATACTCATTAACAAGCCCAGCCGTCCACAGGGCCGCACCACGTTGAAGCGCATCGGTTTAGCTGCATGCCGACCCGGCGCCACACGTGGCCCAAGCACCGCCAGCAACACCGCAGGCACTAGCAGACACGCCAGCGCTCCACGCCAGCCGAGGTTCGCCGCCAAGGTCGGCAACAGCGCGCCGGCAAACAAAGCCGATACCTGCACCCCGGACTGCTTCAAGCCCACCACCGCCGCCTTGAACCGGGGCTCAACCCGCTCGGCGATCAGCAGGTTGGTCACCGGGTTGGCCAGCGCTTGGGCGATGCCGCACACCGCCAACGCCAGCACCACACCACCGAACCCCGGCAGTACAGCGAGCAAGCTGTAGGAACCGACCGTACTCCAGAACAACAGCGCCAGCGCGCGCCGACTGCCAAGCCAATTGACCAGCGGTCCGGCCCATAACGACAGCAACGCGGCAAACCCGAAGGTGCTGGTGATCAACCAACCAAGCCACGGAGTGGGCACGCCGAGGTCGGCGACCATCAGCGGGCCGAGCGTGCCGACTGCGTAGAAGATCAGCATCGGCAGGGCCATGGCGCTGGTGAGTACTACACGCAACCCTGGGGTATTCGTCATCCCCGCGCCCTCGACCGTCCGGACGGTCGATCAAAGTCCAGCCCGCCCTCGCCGCAGTTGTCCAGCAACTGGCGACCCACTGCACTGATCAAGGCATCGTCGGTACCATCGAGAATATGGGTGGTGCGCGCGGTGCTGTAGATCCCCGGCAGCGGCGACCATTCGCTCAAGCCTTCGGCCCCCATGATCTGGATCGCCGAGTCTGCCGCCACGCTGAGCGCCTGGGAGGCGGCGACTTTGGCGATATTCACTTCAACACTGTTGTCCACACCCGCATCACGCTTGGCCGCCGCATCCTGCAACAACGCACGGGCGCTGGCGATGGCCTGGTACACGTTGAATACCCGCAGGCGCACCAATTGTTTGTCAGCCAGGCGCGCCTGCTGCCCACGCCCCGAGTGAATGCGCGCGCACATCAGGTCGAAACAGCGCTGGGCCAGGCCCAGCCAATGCACCGAACGCAGGATGCGCCCGAGTCCCAGGCGCTCCTGCATCAGCGCCAGCCCTTGCCCCGGTTGGCCAAGCACATGGCTCGGCGCGACAGTGACATCTTCGAAGGCCAACTCGCCTTGCCCGCTGAAGCGACCAAGGATCGACAACGGCCGTACCACGCGAAACCCCGGAGCATCCGTCGGCACGAGAAACATCGACAAGCCGTCCGCCGTGCGCGCAACCACCGTGACCAGCGCCGCACGTTCGGCGCGGCAGATAAACCACTTGCGCCCATTCAAGCGCCACTGGCCGTCGATCAACTCTGCATGGCTGGTGATGGTCGCCGGGATCGAGCCAATGCTGTCCGGCTCGGACATGCCGTAGCTGGACACTATCGACCCGCTCGCCAATGGTTCCAGAAAACGCTGGCGCACGGCTTCACTGGCATGTCGGCTGAGCATGTGCAAATCCAGCGTGGCGTCGTCGCCGAAAATCGCCGGCGCGTATTCCGAACGTCCCTCCTGCTCGGCAATCGCCAGGTATTCGCGCAGGCTGCCACGCGCCTGGGGATAAAAACTGCCCCACAAGCCTTCGGCCCGTGCCTGCTGGCTCAACTCGGCGATGAGTTGAGGGTTGGCTGCCAGTTCGGCTTCCAGAGGAATGATGCGCTCGTTGACAAAGCGTCGAACCCGCTCGGCCATCAGCATGCGATGCCCGCCCCGTTTTCCAGGAACGCCACTTCGGCGGCCAGGGATTTTTTGTCGATCTTGCCCGCCGGCGTCAGCGGCAACTGGCGATAGAAGCGCAGGTATTCCGGCAGTTTGTTGACCTCCAGCCCTTGCTCGCGCAGGTAGTCGGTCAGTTCGCTGAGAGAGAAACGCGGCGCGCCGTCGCGCAGGGTCACGCAGATGCAGACGCGCTGGCCGAGGTCCGGGTCGGGCACGGCGACGCAGGCGACGCTGACCACATCCGGGTGACTGGTCGCGAGGGTTTCGATCTGCACCGGGCTGATGTTTGCGCCGCCACGAATGATGATGTCTTTCTTGCGCCCGGCCAGAATCAGGTAGCCATCGTTGTCGATGTAACCGAGGTCTCCAGTGTTGACCCAGCCTTCGGCATCCCGGTATTGCGCGTCGAGCTCCGGCGCGTTCACGTATTGCATCGGGCTTAACGGACCACGCGCCTTGATTTCGCCGATGCTGCCCTGGGGCAATTCCACGCCGGCTTCGTCAAAGATCTTGATCGCACACACCGCAGGGTTTGGCCGGCCGACGCTGTAGAACACCACGTCTAGGGCATCGTCGAGGGTGTTGTGACAGTTCACCCCATCGGCCGAGCCATAGAGGCTGATAAAGCCGCAGCCGAACGCATCGACACATCGGCGCACGGTTGCTTCATCGATCAGCGAACCGCCGCAGATCAAACCGAGCAAGCTGGATTTATCCACCTGGGCCAGGCGCGCATCGGCAGCGATGCGTTGCAACATGGTGGGCACACCGAGGATGTGGGTCGGACATAATTGCGCGATGGCTTCAATCGCCGCGCCGACATCGAACTGCGGCAACACCGCTATCGAACCGCCGAGCCACGACAGGCTGCCAAACGTCGCGGTGGAGCCAAACGACGAGCCCAGCGGCACCAGGTACAGCCCGCAGAACGTACCGCCCTCGGGGTGAATGCGTTGCAGAAAGCGCCCGCGCCCGCCGACCAGGGCGTTGTGCGAATACGCGACCAATTTAGGCTCCGATTCGGTGCCGGAGGACACCAGCAACCGCACCGGAGAATTCGGGCAAACCGTGGGCAATTGCGCCTCGCTCAAGGGCTCGGCCTGGAACATCTGCGCAAGGCTCAGCCAGCCCTGGCGCGCCTCGCCTTCGACGATCAGCACGCGCAGCGACAACAGCGTCGGGCGCAGGCCCTCGATGACCTGGCACAAATCGATCCCGGCGTACTGCGCCGGCACGATCACCGCGCGCGCATCGCAGCGGCGCACCAGCGATTGGATATCCAGGCTGCCGCGCCCCGGTGGAAACGGCGCGACTACTGCACCAAGTGCCGCCGCTGCCAGATCGATGGCGCAACTGCGCCAGCTGTTGGTCAACTGATACGCTACTACGTCGCCGGCAACGATGCCTGCGCTGCGCAAACTGGCAGCCATGCGCAGCGCCGCATCATGCAGCTCGCCGTAGGTAATGCGGCTGTCGGGTTCAAGCACCGCCGGTTTGTGCGGCGCACGTTCGGCGTGCTCGCGAAACAGTTGGTAAACCGAACGGTTGGGATAGGTGCCGTCCTGTTCCCACACACTGCGCACAGCGGCGGGAACCAGATCGATAATGCCTGCGTTATTCATCGAAAACTCCAGTGAGCGTTGACCGAGGTATAGGCATTCACGCTTAAACACGTCTTCAATCGCCTGTCTTGAGCCAGGGCTGACAGGTCTTCTACGGCCACCGCGGCCGGGATGTCGGCGTCGCCCAGCACCTGTTGCCAGGTAGCCGCGGGTTGCGACGCCAGGGCGCTGCGAATCACTGCGTCACGTGTTTCAGGGGCGCTGTGCAGGTCGCTGCCGAGGAGGATTTCCAGCTGTGCAAGTTGCGCGGTGGTTTGGCAGTCGATGGCCAGCAGGCCGCTTTGCGTTAGGTACACGCCTTTGAGCAGGCTGGTCGGTTGCACGTCCTGCACCGTCAACAGGTTGGCCGCGCCGAGCAGCGAACTATCGACCCGCGCGCCCAGGCCGCTGAGGGTGCGATGCAGCAGCGCCGCACTCACGCCTTGGGCCGCGACCACGCCGCCCAGCACATCGAGCACGGTGAACAACGAACCGCCGGGCGTGTTCGAGGCTTGGCCGATCTGTTCGCCGACGCCGGACCAGGCCTGCACCATGAAGTCGGTGCCAGGCAACGGTTCGCCGGGCCGGTCGTGGCCCCAGCCACCGGCGTAGGCATACACCAGCGCCGGGTTGATGCGCGCCAGGTCGGCGCTGTCCAAACCGAGTTCCGCCGCTTTTCCCGGCGCCCAGTTGTGCAGGAACACATCTGCGTCACGCACGCGTTCGTAGAGTTCCTCGCGGCCCGCCTGGGACTTGATATCCAACTCACGGACCTGCTTGTGCCGGTTCAACGCGTCGAAGCGCACCGACACGCCGTCAACACAGGGCGGCATGCCACGCAGCGGATCGCCGCCCGGCAGCTCGACGCGGATCACCTCGGCACCGAGCAGCGCCAGCAAATGCCCGGCCAACGGGCCCTGGATGCGGCGGCAGGATTCGATCACGGTCAACCCGCCCAAGGGCAACGCCGAACCGTCCAACGCGGACAATGGCTGACCACTGGCGGCGCCAACGGCAAAACTCCACGGTGCCTGAAGGTCCCCATCGGCACGCCGTTCGGCCAGGCTGCGCAACGGGCACACCGCCATGCCGCTCAAGGCGCACAGTGCAGTGATACGCGCCATCGACAGACGCGCCATGGCCTGGCGGAACACCGGCGGCATCGGCGCCACCGCCTTGGCATACCGCAACAGAAAGGCCTTCCAGCCCTGCCCGGCCTGTTCCCCGTCGATACCGACCTGTGCCCAGAAGCGCCGCCACGGTTCGGCGTCGAGGGTTTCCAGTTCGAAACACACGCCATCCGCCGACATGAACGGCGGCCGGTTCTTCGCGCAGGTTGCACCCGGCAACAGGCGCTCAGCTTCGTCGCTCGCCGTGGCACCGGCCAGGTATTGGGCGATGCTCAACACGCCAGCACCAACCATGGAAGTGCGCACACGGCTGAAATCGCCGCCCCGCAGTTGACCGACTGCAGCAGCCATCACGCCTTGCAGCGCGAGGCTGGCGCCCAGTGTGGAGACGTAATCCACGCCCAGTCCCTGCGCCTTGCCGCTGGCCCGGCCGTGCACCGACATCAGGCCGCAGGCCGCTTGTACGGTGTGTTCGGTGGCGCCGCTGTGAGTGCCGTCGGCCCAGCCATGAATCTGGCCTTGCAGCGGTTTGAGATCGGGATGCAGCAGGCGGATGCTCAGTGCATCGACGTCACCGCTGTCGTGCGCAGCCAGGCCGAGCGCCGTCGCTTGGTAGCGCAATGACGCAGCTATCGACGCCAGCCCGGCCGGTGCAGTGGCAAAGGAGCCAGAGAGGCTACAGCCGTGTAAAAGAGAAGACATTCGACATTCGCCAGTAAGGTGATTGACCGCTGCACGCGCGACCTCGAGTGAGGTACGCCGCGCCAGCCCGAAACGCGGCAAGCAATCAGCCGCCCGCGACTGCCGGCAGGATGGTGATGGCGTCACCGGCCTTGAGCGCGGTGCCCAGGTTGTCGGCGAAACGGATGTCGTCATCGTTGACGTAGATGTTCACGAAGCGATGCACTTTGCCGTCGCCAATCAGGCGTTCCTTGACGCCTGGATAGTCGCGTTCCATCTGTTCGATAACGTCCAGAACTGTATTGCCTTGCACTTCAATGCGCTTCTGATCGTGGGTAAAAGTGCGCAATAAAGTTGGCACCATCACGGAAATCGACATGCAGAACTCCCTGAGCCTAATTTGGCCCATCTATGAATAATTGAATAACGTGTTAATTAACGATGCGGATAACTTCTTCCGTCACTTTGCCCTTGACGATACGAAAACTGCGCACTGCTACTTCAACTTCCGGCAACGTTGAAACAATCACGTAGTGCACCGCTGGATCACTGGCATAACCCACATCTTCGGCGCTGGGATAAGCCACGCTGGCAGTGTGGGAGTGGTAGATCACCCGGCACTCCTCGTCCCGTTCATCCAGCTCGCGCCACACCGTTAATTGCTGTTTGGGCGCAAAGCTGAAGAAGGTCGGCGAGCGCGCCGCGTTGTCCATCGCGATCAGTCGCTGGGCGGTGGCCTCGCCCACGGGGGCGGCAATGATGCCGCAGGTTTCCAGCGGGTGGTCGCGGTGCGCTTGTTCCTGCATTGCCTCTAGCAGGCCGGCGCGAATTTTCAGCATTGGGTCAGTAGCTCGGCAACGTCGGCTCGACGTCACGCACCCAGGCCAGCACGCCGCCGTCAAGGTTGCGCACGTTGCTGAACCCGCGCTGTTGCAACTCCAGCAGCACGGCCCTGGAACGCATGCCGGACTTGCAATGCAACACCAGGTTGGCGTGCTTGCCAAAGCGCGTTTCGATCAGTTGCGCGGTGTTCGGCCCTTTGGGGATATGTTGCGCGCCGGCAATGTGCACGATGTCCCATTCGGTCTGTTCACGCACATCGATCAGCAGCAGGTCTTCACGTCGCTCGCGCAGGGCCTGCAGCTCGCGGGCGCTGATGGACGGGATGTCCGAAGCCTGTACGCCCGTAGGCGCGAGCAGGCCGCAGAACGCCTGGTAATCGCTGAGGGCGGTAATCGGCTGACGTCCGGGCGCGCGGCGCAGGGGCATTTGGCGGTAGGACATTTCCAGGGCGTCGTACACCATCAGGCGACCCAGCAAGCTGTCGCCGATGCCGGTGATGAGCTTCACCGCCTCGGTGGCCATGATTGCGCCAATCGAGGCGCAGAGAATGCCCAGCACCCCGCCTTCGGAGCAGGACGGCGCCAATTCCGGCGGCGGCGGCTCGGGATAGAGGTCGCGGTAGTTGAGCCCGACTCCGCCGGGCGCGTCTTCCCAGAACACCGAGGCCTGGCCTTCGAAACGGTAGATCGAGCCCCACACATAAGGCTTGCCGGCCAGCACGCAGGCGTCGTTGACCAGGTAGCGGGTAGCGAAGTTGTCGGTGCCGTCTAGGATCAGGTCGTACTCACTGAACAGTTGCACGGCGGTTTCCGGCTCCAGGCGCAGGCTGTAGAGATTGACCTGCACATGGGGGTTCAAATCGCGGATCGCCGCAGCGGCGCTGTCGACCTTCAATTGGCCGACTGTCGCGACGCGGTGGATCACCTGGCGTTGCAGGTTGGATTCGTCCACCACATCAAAATCGATAATGCCCAAGGTGCCGATTCCGGCCGCCGCCAAATACAACAAGGCGGGCGACCCCAAGCCGCCAGCGCCAATAACCAATACTTTGCTGGTCTTTAAACGGCGCTGGCCATCAAGGCCGACGTCAGGAATTAACAAGTGCCGGCTATAACGGGTTATTTCATCGTTACTGAGGTGGGCAAGTGGCTCTACAAGTGCAGGAAGTTTCATCTCGAATACCTGTTTCTGAATGCAACTTATTCTCAAGTAAACACTTGGTTTAATCAATTCAATAGGCCATGGGTTTCATATGCATAAGGGATATTTTTGTATGCGTTTAATTAAACTCAAAACCTTCGCCTGGGAGGGGGGATGGATGTGGACTCAGATGTGGTGTGGCTGGGCGGTGTGACGATTCGACGAGCCCGCTCACTACAGGAACAGGTGGGTTAGGTGAGGAAGGTGGCCATGTCTTTGCACACTGCGCTGAACGCCTGCACAAAGTGCTGCGCCTCGGACTCGCTGAGCACCAGCGGCGGTTGGATGCGCATGACGCGGTTGTTGTTGGCGGTGACAAAGGTCAGCACGCCATGCTCCCTGGATAATTTGCTGACGAAGCGCAGCACGAACATTTCCTCGAAGTTTTTCTCGACCTCGCTGATCGCCTCTTCGATGTGCCGCTTGGCCTTGCCCGACAGCATGCGATAAGTGCCCGTCGCGTTACCCGGCATGCGGCTGGCGAATTCACGCACAAATGCCTCGACGCCGCCCTGGTAGCTGTACTCGAACTCGATGGCGATCATCAGGCCCAGGCCACGCACTTCGCGGATAAACGGGTAGTTGCTGACGGCTTCACTCAAGGCGTCCTTGAGTTGAGCGCCGACCCATGCGGCATTGCCGGCCAAGTCTTCACTGGCAATCACATCCAGCGTCGCCAGCGCCGAGGCCGAGGCGAAATTGCCGCCGCCGAAGGTGGACGTATGCAGCGCGAAGGTGTCGATGCTGCCGTAGGCGCGGTCCCATAGTGCCGCGCTGGACAGCGTTGCGCCGATGGGCACCGCGCCGCCGGAGAGGGATTTGGACAGCACCAGAATGTCCGGGACTACCGCTTCCCATTCACAGGCGAACAGCTTGCCGGTGCGGCCGAGGCCGGTCTGGATTTCGTCGAGGATCATCACGCAGTCATGCCTCGTGCACAGTTCGCGCACTTGTTGCAGATAACCTGCTGGCGGCAGGATCACGCCGCCTTCACCCTGGATCGGCTCAAGAATGAACGCGCCTACATCGCCTTGTTGCAGCGCGGTTTCAAGGGCGTGCAGGTCGCCGAAGGGAATCGAATCGCAGCGTGACAGCAGCGGCTTGAACGGGTCGCGGTGTTTGTCACGGCCGGTCACCGACAGCGCGCCGAGGGTCTTGCCGTGGTAGCCGTTGTCGCAATACAGCACGCGCGGGCGATGCATCGCAGCCATCGCCAGTTTCAAGGCAGCCTCGATGGCTTCGGTGCCGGAGTTGCTGAAGAACACGCGTTCCAGATTACCCGGCGCCAGCTCGCTCAAGCGCTGGGCGAGCAAGCTGGTGTGCAGCGGCACTGACACGTACTGCACAAAAGTCGGGTGCTGGTTGTGCAGGAACGCCTGCAACGCCTGGTTGACCTTGGGGTGGTTATGCCCGGTATTCAGGCAGCCATAACCCGCGACAAAATCCAGGTAGCGGCCGCCATCGAGGTCGGTCAGCCAGCAACCGTTGCCCTGGCTGAACACGCGTTCGATATGGTTGAACTGGTAGAACTCGCGCAGCACCGGGTTGATGTGCTGGCCAAAACAGCGCAGGGCTTCGGCGCGCAGTTCGGCAGGCGCTGCCACTTCCGGGCGGGCGCTGCTGCGCCGATGGAAACGCTGTAGTGACTGGAAATCATCGTCACGCAGGCGCTCACCATAGGAGGCCATGGGCGACGGCGAGAAGCCGTGCAGCTCGGCGATGCGACCGATTTCCAGGACCTTTTCTTCGGGCAATTCCCGGCCGATGGAGAACGCTTCGGCGCGTCCTTCCAACGCCAGCACCAGGGTTTCGGCGAGGCAGCCGTTCAGGAATTTCTTTGGCGCCAGGCCGAGGTTTTCGGTGCCGAACCGCAGGGCTTGGCTGGCCGAAACCAAGCCGCCGTCGACGATCAGAATGTCATTGCGGTCGTGGTTGAACGCCAGCACATCGCGGGGCAACGCGGCATCGATCACCACCGAACCGGGGGCCAGGCGATAGGGGTCGATCACGCCACCGCTGGAAGTCGCGGCAACGTAGAAACGCACCTCGTCGTAGCAACTGTCGATATCAGCCGTGAGGCGCACCTGGCTGTGCATGTCCTGCGATAAATAGGCCAGGCTTTCACGCCCCTGCTCGACACTGCCGCGATGCACCAGACGCAGGCGGCAACCATGGTGGGCGAGCAACTTGGCGATGACCAGCGCGATGGAACCCGGGTAGCCGACCACCGCGACTTCGCTGTCGGCCGGGTCCACTTCCAGGCGTTGCATGGCCTCCAGCACGTTCTTGTACGCGGCGTAGGCGGTGAGGGAGTTACCAGTGGTCACCGGCACGCCGCTGCGGTCCAGGGTCTGCACGCCGCGATTACCGACAATCGCGGTAAAACCGCCGAGGCCGACCAGTTGAGCGCCCTGCTCCTTGAGGCTGTTCACGCCTTCCAGCACACGCGCGGCAATGCTGCGCGGCTGGCTGAGCATTTGCTCGGCGGTCAACGGCAGGTAATGCAGGATGCCTTCGCAGGTGGCGCCGGTGGCACTGACAATGCGTCCGAAATCGGCGAATGGCACCAGGTTGCGCGGCTGCCACAGCTCGGGCTGATAGCCACGATCCTGCTCGGCGAGGGTGCGGTCCAGCAGGTCGATGATCTTCACTTGGCGTTGCAGGGCGATAGAGGTCGGGTGAGCGATAAAGCCAAATTTCATGGGGGAGTGTCCTTGGGGTCTCACTGACGGTTCCAGGCGGTTTCGGAGACCAGGCTCAAGCCATCGCCTTCCGAGTTGTGGGCCAGCAATACGTCGAAAATATTCAATTGTCCGGGTTGGGTCAGGGCGCTGCGCAGATGCGCTTCGTCGAAGCTCACCAGCCGCTCGCGGTTCAGGCTGATGCCGCCGAGGCGCTGCACGGGCTGCTCAGCTGCGTCGGGGGTGCTGACGGCGACCTGTTGCGCGCCGTTATGGGCGTAGCGTTTGTCGAGGTAGGTCTGGATCAGCGACAACACGCCGTTGGTGAGATAGAACAGCGTGACGTTGCGCTTCGGCGCGTCGGGGTCGTCGATCAGGCCCTGCGTCAACCGCGCCTCTATATCCGGCACCAGCGCACGGGCGCCATCGCCAACAAACGCGAGTACGTTGCCGCTGCCGGTCATGGCGATATAGGGCAAGGCCATCAGCCCGTCGCCCATCAATGCGCGCCCGTACCAGCCGGAAAAACCCGGACCGGTGCGCGGCACATTACGCAGTGCCGAAATGGCGCCGCGGCCCACGTCGTACACGCCGGTATAGCGATAGTCATGTCTCTCGATCAACTCGCGCACCAGGTTGCCGAGGCGGCGGAAAAAGTAGTTGGCGGTCATCGGCAGGGTTTCGATATGGTCTGCCGCCACGCTTTCGCTGGTCGCAGCCACTAGTGCCAGCTTGGCCCGGCGCAGGGCCAGCACCGCTGTCTCGACCTGCAGGCCACGCTCGACGTGATCGAGGAACACGTCCAATGGCACATCCAGCGCCAGGTCGGTGAACGGCGACAAATGCCGGGGTTCATGGTTGACCTGCACCACCCGCAGTTGGCGCTTGAGCTTGCCTTCGGAAAACGGCGTGGCGGCCTGATCGACCTTGCCCTTGAGAAAAAACACGCAATGGCTTTGCGGCCCGTTCAGCTCATGCCCGGTGTGCACGAACTGGTAGACCCGGCGACTGAAGCCATACAACGACAGCGGCCCGAGATAGTTCGGCATGGCGCGACCCTGGTGATACGGGCCAACGCTGCCAGGCTGGGTGATGCTGTCAGACAGCGCAATAGCGCCGCGCTCGGCCAATGCATGCACGCGCTGGCGCTGCTGATCGCTGAGCTTGCCGCATTGCCAGAGCAGGTGCAGTGGCTGGCGGTTGATCAGGTCCAGCGCCTGGTCCAGCGCGTCGATCTGCGTTCCGCTGAGCAGCGGATGCTCTATCGACGGCGCGGCGGGCAATGCCACATTCAGCGGCACTTGCGGACGCGACTCGAGCACGCCTTGGGTAGCCAGGATGAACACCGGTTCGGCGCGCTCGGCGAGCATGGCAAAGGCTTGCTCCAGACAGGCGCCGATCTCCTCGACCTTGCGGATAAACACTTGGCGCAGGCCTTTGGCCTCAATGACCTGGCGCCCATCATTGTCGTTGTCATGGGTGCCCTGGAATGCATACCAGACGTTTTCCGGGCTGTCAGCGCAGATGATCAGTCCCGGCGCACCGATGCGCTTGAGGTTGGCCAGGGTTCCACGAAACTCATCGATCATGCCCGACGTCACGGTGATCACATAGGCGCGGCCGAACAGTTGCCAGCCGGCCATGGCGCCCACCGCTAGGCTGTGTTCGTTGCACCCGCTGAGGCAACGCACGCCGGTGCCGGCGACGTTCTGCTGCATGGATTGGATCAGGCCGGCGACCATGGAGCCGGTGTAGGCATGAAAGTCCCAGCGCTCCTGCCAGCGGCTGCGCATAAACCGCGTGACTTCGGTGGCCAGGCTGACCGACAGCAGCGGGCCGCTGATGGAGCGCGCCAGCAGCCGGTTGAAGTGGGCATGTTCGAGGTGGTCGAGGATGATCCGCAACAGGTCCGCACGGCGCGCGGCGCGGTCGTCGTTGAACACGCGCAAGTGCCGGTTACCGCCGATGCGGTTCATCCAGCCGGGCAATGCTGACAAGGCGCAGTACAGCAGCGCCGAATGCGGTGACAGCCGCGCCTCGGGGGCTGCGGCGATCAGCGCGTCGAACGGATCCTCCGCTCCGGCTTCGGCCCTCTCGCCGAGGTCGAGAATAAACAACTCGTTGGACAACGGCGGGGTCTGTTGACGCAAGCGCGCCTCGGCGGCCTGCACCGAGGTAAAGCTCATCAACCACATCTCGGGCAACGCCGCCGCATGCGCCGGGCTGCCTTGCAGGTAACGCCGGGCCTGGACCATCAGCGTTTCCAGCACTGCATCGCTGCGCGGCCGTGGGCCCAGGGCCTGGTGCATCTCTTCGCAATCGCCGCCGGTGACGGGCCAGTCAGCGGCACGCGGGAGCGGCTGCAAGCCGGCCTGCAAATGCTCGATGACAAACGTCACGTCCTCAATCAGCGGCTGGGCCTGGGTAATCAGACAGATACCTAAGGTTGCCTTCATGAACTTATCCCTATTCAAATCAGACTGAGGATCAAATGACCGGGCCCTGTTGATCACCGGTGGCCAGCGCAAGCGAGCGCCGAGCCAGCAGCGCCACGCTGCACACCAGCGCCATCGCCAGCGACAGGCCCGCGAGCATGCCGACGTGCCCACTACGGTCGAGCAACACGCCGGCAGCGATCGGCACCAGCATTCGCGTCAACACGAACAGGCTGGCCTGCAAGCCATAGTCGGCGGCCTGGCGATGCTCGCGGGAGAAAAACATCATCAAGGCGAACACCAGTGTCGATACCGCCCCCATCGCCGTGGCCAGCAACAACGCGGCAAGCACCAGCCAGACCATCCCGGCGTGCAGACCCACGGCGGCAGTCAATGCCAATAACGAAATCAACGCCCACACCATAAACAGCGGAATCGCCCGTCCCAGCCCGATACGCTGGATTACCCGACCGCCGAGCAGGCTGGCCACGGCCCCCACCACACCGCCACCGACACCGGCAATCAGCGCAACCTTTGGCGCGGCCATGCCCTGGTCCAGCAGCAGCGGCTTGAGGTACAGCCACGCCGCACCGACAAACGGGAAGCTGGTCAGTAGCACCCAAGTCCACAGGCGCGCACCGGGTTGCCGGAAGTAGCCCGACCAGTCGGCGAACGCCGGGTTGATCGGCGTTGGGCTGGCGTGCTTGGCACTGCTTTCACGCAGCCACGCCAAGGGCAATAAAGCCAGCACCAAGCCACCGGCCATCAGCAGGAACGGCGCTTGCCAGCCCCAGCGGTTTTGCACCAGCAACATCACGCCGGCGCCGACGATTGCACCGAGAAACAGCGCCACCGAGCGGATGCTGCCGGCGCGCACTTGTTCGGATTGCGGCAGCAGCTTGATTGCCAGCGCGTTGACCGGGATATCGGCCCAGGTCGCCAGCACCGAGGCCACGAAGGCCAAGCCGAACAGGTACAGCGGATTGCCACTGATCGACTGCTGACTCGCCACCACCAGCAACACCGCCAGCAGCAGGCACAACACCATCGCCCAATGACGGTAATGCCCGCGCTGAAAGCGATAACGCTGCACGGGCAACGCCAGTAAAAACTTGAACACCGCCGGCAAACCGGCGAGTTGGAACAGGCCGATATCGGTGCCGGACCACCCGTGCTCGCGCATCACCAACGGCAGCCCGAGCAGCAGGTAGATGCTTGGCACCACCAGCACAAAACCGAGCCAGCCAAACAGCAATTGCAGGCGCCACACCGGCGGGATCATGAGGCGCTCCGACGGGCGACCAGCACCGAGACCGGCGCCACAGCGAAGGCCACGTCCGGGTAGCTATCGATGTTGACGAAGCCTGCGCGATGCAAGGCCTCACTCAACCCACCCGATTCGCTGACATGGCGACCGAGCATCTGCATCGACAGGTAATAGGGCATGACACGTCGCGCGTGCTCAGGGTCGGCGGGAATCTCGGCGTGGGCGCTGATCAATACGCCGCCGGGACGCAGGGCGGCGTGGATCTTGGCAAGCGCGGCGGGCAGGTCCGGAACGAAATGCAGCACCGAGGAGCACCAAATCACGTCGTAGCCTTCGCCAATCGCGTCAGTGGCGAGGTTGCCGCCGAGCACGCCCAGGCGTTGCTCCAGGCCGGCGCGCTGGATGTTGTCCGCCGCCACCGCGACGGTTTTTTCAAAGTCGAACACGTTGCCCGTCAACAGCGGGTTGTCGCGCAGCAGGGCAATCGCCACCAGACCGGGACCGCCGCCAAGGTCAAGCAAGCGCCGGGCCTGGGTGAATTCGGGCACCCGGGCCATCAGGCGCAACGCCACGTCGACGGTGACCGCGCGTTGCTCCTGGGCGATTTGCAAGCGAGCGGCGGCGGTCCAGTTGTCGATGGTGGTGGTCATGTCGGCGGGTTGACTGTCGGGCTGGCCGGCGCGTACCTGCTCGCCCAATTGGCTGCCAAAACGACGCATGCCGCGCAGGCGAAAGGTCCAGGCGTCACCGCAATAATCCGCCACGTTGCTACGCAAGTAATCGCTGGCAACCGGGGTGTTTCGATAATGCGCGGGCTGGCGTTCATCACGCGCCAGCAGGTCCATACTCCACAGCGCTTCGAGCCAGAAGCCGGTGTTGGCAGCGTCGAGTTCCAGTCGGCGGGCGATCAAATCGGCCGAGGCCGGCACTTGCAACAGGTCGAAGAGCTTCCATTCGAGCGCAATGCGCAGGGCGTCGGCGCGCACGGCTGCCAGGGTCAGGTCCCAATAGGGTTGCAGGGCATGGGGAGTAGACAGGCTCATAGGTTTATCGCTCACAGTTCATAGCTGACCCGAAGGCCGACTTCACGGCCCGGGCTGTACACGCGGGTGGTGCCATTTAGGTAGCCGACGGTGTCGTAGCGCTTGTCGGCAGCGTTTTTCACGTAGGCACTGATGCCGTAGTGACTGAAGTCGTAGCCGGCATTCAAGTCGATCAGGCCGTAGCCGCCACGGCTGTACTGGTTGGCCGCGTCGAGGTAGGTCTTGCCGACTGCGCTGACGCCGCCCTGGGCGTACCAGCCGGCAGGAGCGTCGTAGCGCAGGCTGACGTGGCCGGTAAGGTCCGGAGCGTAGGGGTTGCGATTGCCTTTGTAATCGTTGCTGCCTTCGCTGAACTGCTCGAATCGCGTGCGGTTCAGGCCTACGGAACTGACCACGCGCCAGTCGTCGGCGACCAGGTATTCAGCTTCCAGCTCAAGCCCGGTGGAGCGCGCCGTAGCGGCGTTGGTGATGTACACCACACCCGGCTGGATAATCTGCTGGACCTGCATGTCGCGCACATCCATCCAGTACAGCGCCGCGGAGTAGCGCAAGCGTTTGTCGGCCAGCCAGCCTTTGGCGCCGAGTTCATAGGTTTTGACTTTTTCCGGGTCGTAGCCGGGGTAGTTGGCAGCACTCGAGAAGGCGTTGAAGCCACCGGCGCGGAACCCCTCGGCGTAGCTGGCGTAGACATAGGCATCGGGTTGCCATTCGTATTGCAGCGCGGCCTTGGGGGTGAAGCGCTGCCAACTGGCGCTTTGGCGGCTACCGACGGCAGGGTCGATGTGGACTTTGTCTTGCTCGGCACGTGCGCCGAGGGTGAGGGTCCAGCGATCAGCCAACGGCATCAACCATTGGCCGAACAAAGCGGTGGTGTTGCCGCCCAGTTGGCTGTCGATCTGGGTCAGGCGCAGGGGTAGTTTTTGTTGGTAGGACAGGTCGTGGTCGTCGCGGTCGGCATAGGCGCCGAGCAGCCACTGGTTGTCGCGCCACTGACCTTCAAGGCGAAATTCCTGGGACAGGGTGTTGAAGTGATAGTCGCGACTCAGGTGCAGTTGATCGGCCGGCAGAAAATCTGTGTCTTGCTGCAGGCGATCATAGAAATCGTTGCGGGCAGTGATAGAGCGCAGCTTCAGGCCGGAGTCGAACTCGTGCAGGACATCCAGCGACAGGCTGCGGCCGCTGGAATGGTTCCAGCTCGGCGTGCCGGAACGCACTTCGCGCCGCGTTGAGGCGGCGGC
Source organism: Pseudomonas sp. MPB23 (assembly GCF_046605395.1). Taxonomy (NCBI): domain Bacteria; kingdom Pseudomonadati; phylum Pseudomonadota; class Gammaproteobacteria; order Pseudomonadales; family Pseudomonadaceae; genus Pseudomonas; species Pseudomonas sp. MPB23. Next base: position 5,460,053 of record NZ_CP176771.1, read on the forward strand.
GCCCCACTGCGAGCCGCCGTCGCGGTAGTCCTGGCGGCTGTAGCGCAGGTTGACGTCGGTGGCCAGCGACGGCGTCCAACGCAGCACCATGCGCGCGCTTTGGCGCTCACGGTCATCGGCCTGGCCGCCTCGATAGGCATTGTCGATAAAGCCGTCCTGCTCACGCCACTGTCCGGACACACTGGCATATAAGGTGCCAGGCACCAGGGCGGTGCTGGCGTCGGCGCTCAAGGTACGCAGGTCGCGACTGCCGGTGCCAGCTTCGATGCGGGCGTAGGGCGTGTCGCCAGGCTGACGGGTGTGGATGCTCAGCACGCCGGCTTCGGCATTGCGCCCGTAGAGGGTCGACTGCGGGCCACGCAGGATTTCGATGCGCTCCACACCCAGCAGGTTGTGGTCGAACCCCTGCCCCATCAGGGTTGGCACGCCGTCCACCAACATCAGCATCGAGGATGAAAATGCAGTGGCGCCAGAACTCAGGCCGCGCACTACCGGCAGGTTGGTGCCCGACTGGCCGAACGGCTGGAACGTGAAGCCCGGCGTGGTGCGGGCAAGCTGCTCAAGGTCATCGATGCCGCCCTTGCGCAAGTCTTCGCCAGTGATCACCGTGAGGCTCGCGGGCACCTCCTCCTGCGCCTGCTCAATCTTGTTAGCGGTGACCTTTACCGGCGCCAGCTCCGTCTGCGCCATGGCGACGCCAGTGCTACCTAGACAACAACCCCACACCAGTACTCCCCTGAAAACACCTGTACTCACCCGTTTTCCCCTTCAATGAATCACCCCATTGCGCGTCTTGGCGATGGCAGTTGCTGGGGAAACATGCTATTCATTAATGCGAATACTTATCATGTGCATGAATATGTATTTCGGATCAATCCGTATGCATATCGGAGCAAACTCTAGGGAGGGCGTTAAAAGTGTCGGTTTTAAAAAGGATTTCCCAGTCGTATCGAGTAGCGTCAACTCACTCGCGGCTGGTCAGCACTCAAGCCTGCGGTTGGATGCGCCAGCAATTGCCGGAAGAACTAGGCGAATGCTATTCGGAACGCTTGAGTTTCGATGACGACCTGATGGTGGTGCGCTCGCGCTATCGCCCCACGCGCAACCTGATTGAAGAAACCGTGAACCCGCACAACCGCCACATGCTGGTGATTACCTTCGGCATGCAGGGTGATTCAGGCTATAAGGGCGCGGATGGCGCAGCAGTTTCGTTCAAGGCGGGCTTCACCACGATCACCTCCTTCCAACTAAGCCTCGGCGAACGCTGCTATGAAGCCGGCGCAACGGTGTCGCAACTGCGCCTGCTGATCGGCGAGAGCATGCTGAACAAATACATCGGCGAACAGCGCACCCGCCAGTTGCTGGGCAACGGCAATGTTCGACAGCTGGCCTTCCAGAAGACCACGGCGGCCAGCGCCAGCCATGCAAGCGCCCTGACCCATTACCTCAATCAAGGCGTGATCGGCAGGCTGGAAATGCACATTCACACCCTGAGCCTTCTGTCCGAACAGCTCAATCTGCTGAGCGCCGACACCCGTCCGGAGAGCCTGCAGTTCAGTGCCAACGACATCGAAAAGCTCGACCGCGCACGGGACATCATGATCGAACAGATGGACCAGCCGCTGACCGTCACCTACCTGTGCGCCGCAGTAGGGCTCAATGAGTTCAAGCTCAAAGAAGGCCTGCACTACCGCTTCAATTCCACCCCGCATCGCATGCTGCACGAAATCCGTATGAGCAAGGCCTACACCCTGCTCGAAAGCGGCTGTCAGGTGGCGCAAGCGGCTTACCAGGTAGGGTATAAATTCCCAAATAACTTCAGTGCAGCGTTTACGCGGTTCTTCGGCAGGCCGCCCAAATCGGTGTTTGGCAAGCGGCGCTGAGCGGCCAGTGCTGCTTGAATGTGTTCAGCTTTTTGCTGGCTGTCGCTAGGCCAACGTCGTGATGCCGAACAGTATCAGGACGACACAGGAAAGGTAAAACGTATCGCTGTAAGCCATCAGGTAGGGTTCTCGGCGCATAGCGCGGATTAGGCCCTCAAGTACCTGTTGTCAGGCCGAATAGCTGGTTGAATATCAACGCGTGGCTGTCTGCCATTCCGGTGCACATACGCTCCTGAATCGACGGGAAAACAAACTGATAGACTCGTCTACCCGGCTCAAAGTGAAAGCGTTCGCGCAGGGCACCGATCTGCGTCAACGCTGCTCTGTCCAAGGCGCCCCTAGGTTGCGCAGCATCAAGAACATTTCAAAGGCTGAACCAGGCTCGCCTTTTTCTGATCCGATCGCATCTTGGGGGCTCTCATGCACGACGCCACCAGTCATGCTTCCAATCTCCGGCTCGCTATCGCGCAAGGCGTGCAATCCTCACATCTCTCGGCGCTGCTTGCGCTGCAGTGCGCGGAAGATCCGGAAGTCACTATCGCGTTTTTTGAACTCACGAGTGATGCCCTGATTGCGGGACTTCGTGAAGATATCTACGACGCAGGGCTATTACTTCAGGGATTGAGCGATCCGATCCTGAAGAGCCAGCGCCTGTGGATCTAGAACATGGCCGTTGCCGTGCCGTTGCGGTTCCCATCGCTCAGCCAAGCAACACTCACGATCGCCGAACTGCTGGACTATCCCCTGTTCCGCCGGCCGGCAGAGGCTTGTCCTCTGCTGGATGAGCGGCTGTCCTCCTTCATGCCGGCAGACGAGTAGTGCATTCGGCGCGTGACATCCGTCGAGATGATGGCGATATGGGCGGCGGCCGGCTATGGCATAGGGGTGTCCGCACAATCACGCGTTCAGCGAGCGAATGCATTGGGGGGATCAGCATGCGACCGTTGTCCGACGGACCCTACGAGATCGTGACGCACCTGCTGCGACCTAGCAGCAGGCTGCTGAGCGGTTCGAGCGCAGAGCGCTGCAGGTCGCCAGAGTTGGGCAGCACGGCCTTTCCGAAGATTCGCAGGATCTGCGACAACGTGCTGTTTCTACCTTCCTTGAGTTCCTTCGCGCGTTGCTCGACCCAGACATCGAAAACGGGCTTGAACGTGTAGTCCGAGGCAAGCTTGACAGCGCGTCGCTTCTGTTTGCGGCCAGTATGAGGATGATGCCCTTCGCCACGAGCGCCCTGGCTTCATCACGCAAGGTGCGTGCTTCGCGCAGTACGACCTCGGGGTAGTTGCCCAGGGAGATTCGCTTTTGCTTGCCGAGCCAGTAGTAGCGCAGATGCCACGATTTGCCGCCGGTGGGGCGACCACCAGACCGAGGCCGTCGTCGGTGTCAGGGATGCTGTAGGTTTTCTCGGCGGCCTTGGCTTGCCGCTCGGTCAGATCAGTGAGTGCCATCATCAAACTCCTAAGTCATGAGACTTAGGCTCGATGCTGCTGGTCATCCTGATCCAACCCCAGCAACAACCCGGAACCGGCACCACCCGCATTCTTTGGCCTCAAAAACGCTGGCGGTCGGTGGAAGTCCGTGACGTTTGCTGGAATGAAAAAAGGAGCCGAAGCTCCTCTTTTCAACGACCTACAGATGCCAGTGGAAGTCTGTAGATCTATATTTGGAGCGGGAAACGAGACTCGAACTCGCGACCCCGACCTTGGCAAGGTCGTGCTCTACCAACTGAGCTATTCCCGCAAATGGCGTCCCCTAGGGGACTCGAACCCCTGTTACCGCCGTGAAAGGGCGGTGTCCTAGGCCACTAGACGAAGGGGACACGCTACTGAAACACATGGTGTGTATTTCAGTGCCCAGAGGCCTCATCCGAAGACTTGGTCCTGGTTTCACTCAATGCCGCCCGAGAGCAACACTGCTTAAAAATTGGAGCGGGAAACGAGACTCGAACTCGCGACCCCGACCTTGGCAAGGTCGTGCTCTACCAACTGAGCTATTCCCGCATTGGCGTCCCCTAGGGGACTCGAACCCCTGTTACCGCCGTGAAAGGGCGGTGTCCTAGGCCACTAGACGAAGGGGACACACGTACAACATTCACTCCCTACCGCGTTTCGCTGTGTGCTTTACGCTGTAAGTGGCGCGCATTCTATGGATGGATTGAAAGGTCGTCAACCCCTAAGGATAAATTTATTTAAATCAATGACTTCGCCCCGGTTTAACGGCCTGTGCGGGGATTCTGCCCGTCCGGGCTTTGGCGCCTATATTCTGGCGTCCGACAAGACGTTATAGTCCACCTCAGCAAATGATGGCAATGTGCATCCATCCACGGGACGCTTACCTATATAGAAGAAACTACCTGGGCAACTGGTCGATCAGTCCTATCCGCCGGATGACTCAGTCACTACACTCCACAGCAAACCCTATAAAGAGGTCGCACCGGTGACACCACTCATGATCACCCTGCTGGTAATAGCCGGGATCGTAATACTGATCGCCATTGGCTATATGAACCACGTGGTGGAAAACAACAAGCTGGAAAAGAAGCGCACCGAGATCGAGCTTAATGATCGCCTGCGCCGTTGCGGTGAAATCACCGAGACATTCCCAGGCCAGTTGATGACCCCGGCGCTCAAGCTGCTGTTGACCCGTCTGGAGCTCAACGTCAACCAGCGCCTGCTGAACCTCAATCGAACCAGTGCGCCCCTCAAGGCCCGCATCGTCGAGCTCAATGCATTGGTAGCCCAGGGTGAATCGATCCCGGTGGCCAACCCGCCCGCCCCGATCCAGACCGAAGCCAAGGCCAAGGACGTACGCTTCCTGCTGGAAGCCTTGCACGGCCAGGTCACCCGCGCCGCCCAGGACGGCTTCCTGTCGACCAACGAGGCCAAGCACTGGATCAAGGAAATTCGCCATATCCTGGTGTTGCTGCACATCGAGTTTTTCAACAACCTCGGCCAGCATGCCCTGCAGCAGGGCCAACCGGGCCAGGCGCGACTCGCCTTCGAGCGTGGCGTACAGTACCTGCGCAAGCAGCCGGAGCCCGTACTCTATAGTGCGCAACTGCAATTGCTGGAAGGTCAACTGGCCCGCGCCAACTCCACCGTGCTGACCAACAGCAAGCAAACCGAAGACGAGGTCAACGAATTGACCGAAGGCATGAAGGCGGTCGACGCCGATGCCGAGTGGAAAAAGAAAGTCATCTACGATTGATCTACCCCTTCCCCCTATATGGCGAACCTAGTTCGCCATATGCCATCACTTTGCACCTATCCCCACACTCAAGACCGAGGTAAAAGAGGGCTCCTGACTTCCTGAAGCCCGAGGCCCTCCATGCCTGTCGCCATCATTGATGGTCAACCGCTGCACTACGTCGACCAGGGCACCGGCCCGGTTGTTCTCCTGGGCCAGAGCTACCTCTGGGACCGGGACATGTGGGAACCGCAGATCAGCGCCCTGTCCAAATATTACCGAGTGATCGTCCCCGAATTATGGGGCCACGGCGAATCCGGCCAGATGCCCGAGCAAAACGCGTCCCTGGATGATCTGGCACGCCAGGCATTGCTTCTGCTGAACCATCTGGCAATCGACAAGATCAATCTGGTAGGTCTGTCGGTAGGCGGTATGTGGGGGGCACGCCTGGCGCTAAAGGTACCGGGACGCATCAACAGCCTGGTGCTGATGGACACCTACCTGGGCGCCGAGCCTGACGCTACTCGCGAATACTACTTCTCGCTGCTGAAGACGATCGAGGACATGGGCTACTTCCCGGAAAACTTGCTGGACATCGTCGCACCGATCTTCTTCCGTCCTGGAATCGATCGTGAATCAGCCTTGTACAAAAATTTCCGTCACTCGCTGACTCGTTTCTCCACAGAGCGCCTGCGCGACAGCATCGTGCCACTGGGTCGTCACACCTTCGGCCGAAGCGATATCCTGAATCAACTCCCACACCTGAACGCCGGGACAACGTTGGTGATGTGCGGTGAAGAGGATCAGCCTCGACCACCCGCCGAGGCCAAAGAAATGGCGGAACTGATTGGCTGCCCGCTGGTGCTGATTCCAGACGCGGGGCATATCTGCAGCCGGGAAAACCCGGAGTTCGTCAATGGCGCGCTGCTGACATTCCTGGCCAGTCACAACTGACCACCCTGCAAATGGATCGCCGTCACCAGACGGCGATCACAGCCGGAAGTGCCCCACCATCCCTTTGAGCTCGGTCCCCAACTGTGCCAACTGGATGCTCGAGGTTGCATTGCCCTGCATGCTCAACGCCGACTGATCGGCGCTCGCGCGAATACTGGTGACACTGCGGTTGATCTCTTCGGCCACCGAGCTCTGCTCCTCGGCGGCTGCAGCAATCTGCTGGTTCATCTGCTGGATCAACGACACGGCCACCGCGATGCTGCCCAAGGCGCTTTCAGTTTCCAGGGCATCGCTGACCGCCAGCTTCACCAACTCGCCGCTTTGCCGGATCTGCTGCACCGATGACTGCGCGGCGCCGCGCAAGGTGCTGACAAGCCGTTCGATTTCCTCGGTCGATTGCTGGGTGCGCTTGGCCAATGCCCGCACCTCGTCTGCCACCACCGCAAAGCCCCGCCCCTGCTCGCCGGCGCGGGCGGCTTCGATGGCCGCGTTGAGCGCCAGCAGATTGGTCTGTTCGGCCACGCTTTTGATCACGCTCAACACGGTGCCGATGTTCTGGATTTCCGCACTCAGGCTCTCGATACTCGCGCTGGCGCTGGTGCTGGAAGTGGCCAGCAACTCAATGCGTTGCAAGCTCTGACGCACCACTCGTTGACCGCTGTCGACCTTGTCATCCGCCGTCTGCGCAGCTTGCGCCGCCTCTTCGGCGTTGCGCGCCACGTCATGCACCGTGGCAGTCATCTGGTTCATCGCCGTGGCGACCTGTTCGGTTTCTTCCTTCTGGCTGCTGACCTCGACATTGGTCTGCTCGGTGACGCTGGACAACGTATGCGCCGAACTGGCCAGTTGCTCGATACCGGCCTGCAGGCCGCTGACCATATGGCTCAAGCCATTGCCCATCTGTTGCATCGCCTGCATCAACTGGCCGATTTCATCGCGGCGGCTGACATCCATGCGTCCGCTCAAATCGCCGGCGGCGATCTGCTCGGCCACAGCGATCACCCTGCGCAACGGCGCAACGATCAGCCGGGTAATCACCCAGGCGGCAATCAAACCCACCAGCAAGGCCAGGGCTGACGAGCCGATGATCAACAGCGCGCTTTTCTTCAACTGCGTCTGCATCGACAGGTCTTCGGCGGCATAGGCCTGGTTGACCTGGCTGACTACTTGGGCAGCGCGATCATGCAACTGCTTATAGACCACTTTTTCCTGCGCCAGCAGACCGGTGTATTCGCCCAGTTTTTCGCTGAAAGCGGCGATATGCCCTGAGACTTCGTTGAGCACCGTCTGGTAGCCAGAGTCCTTGACCGAGGTTTTCAGTTGCTCAACCTGGGCCAAGGCCTGGTCGGCCTGTTCGATCTTGCCTTGCCCGGCGGCGTCTTCATCCCCCTTGCGGCTCTGATCGAGGCGCACATGGGCCTCGTTCATTGCCTGCAACATCAAGCGCGAGACCTGGCTGACCTGCCCGGCCTGCTCGATGAACTCGGCACCCTCCTTGCCCTGGCTTTCCTTGAGGCCATAAGCCCCGTCGTCGGCCAGACCGGCCTGCAAGACATCAAGGTTATTGGCCACGCTGGACACGGACCAACTGGCCATTTCCAGGGCCAAGTCCTTGGTCTGGGTCAACTCGACAAACTCGTCGAAAGCCTTGCGATAAGCGGCCAGGGCCTGTTCGACCTCAGTCATCACCAGCCCGTTGGCGACCGACTGCGCCTTGAGCGTATTGGCCTGGGCCATCAGGGCGTCGACACTTTCGTGCAAGGCGTCGACCGACTTTGGGTCGGCATGCAACGCATAGTCCTGCTCGATCAGGCGCACGTTCAATAAGCCGCTGTTGAGCGACGACATGGCCTTGAGGCCTTCGAAACGCTGCCCAACGGTTTGCAGGGACCACACACCAATAGCGGCCACCAGCGCCGTCAGCAGCAGCACCAGAGTGAAGCCCAAGCCCAGTTTTTTTGCCATCCCAAGGTTGGCGAAACGTCGTTGTGCGCCTGAAATCATTGCAGTTGAGTCCTCTTGCAATGGCAGATGCCATCAAGCCCGGTTACAAGAAGCGAGATTGGCAATCACAGGGCACTGAACACAAGACGTTGGCGCCGGAATAATGGCAAAAAGCTACACGCTCGTCGTTTTCAGAATGGTCGATGTCGATCTGGCGGGGCCCATGGCCCGGAACAGCGCCACGGCCCGCTGGTCCGCCGCATAAGCCACATTGATCCGCAGCCACTCACTGGGCTCGCCGGTCGGACTGAACAGCGCCCCCGGCGACAACAACACGCCGAGCCGCCGGGCGCATGCTTGCAACCGGGAGTGGTCGCTTCTCCATGGCCGCGCCCACACGAACATGCCCCCGGCAGGCACGGCGAATACCTCCCACTCCTCGTCCTCCAGCACCTGCAAGGTGGCGGCCATTTCCGTGCTCAGCCGCTTGCGCAGGCGCTGCACCCACTTGCGATACGTGCCATTGGCCAGCAGCGTCGCCACCACGGCCTCGGCAAATCGCGAGGTGCCGAAGCCGGTCAAGGTCTTGAGGTTGGCCAATTGCTCGATGAGCGTCGTGCCGGCGCTGAGGTAGCCGACCCTCAGCGCACTGCTCAGGGTCTTGGAAAAACTGGCCACGTAAATCACCCGGTCATCGTGAGGCAGCGCCGCAAGGCGCGTGCAACTGGCGTGTTGCAGGTCGCCGTAGACGTCCTCTTCAATGATCAGGAAGTCGTGGCTGGCCGCCAACTCCAGCAAACGCTCGGCCACTGCACGGCACAGACTGCTGCCCGTGGGATTGTGATACAGGCTGTGGATGAACACGCACTTGGGTCGATGGCGCTGCAACAGCGCTTCCAGCGCCGGAATGTCCGGGCCACCACGGGTGCGCGGGACTTCCAGCAACCGGACCCCATGAAACGCCAGTTGGCGATAGAGGTTGCCATAGCCCGGGGTTTCGACCACAACGCTGTCACCGGGCTTGAGCAACGTACGGATGAGCAGGTCCTGGGCATGGCTGGCGCCGGCAGTCGTCAGGATACGATCAAGGCTGGTGGCGATATGCACCCGGGTCAGGTGCTTGAGCAGTTGCTCGCGCAACGCCGGCAACCCCAGTGGCGTGCTGTAGTTGAACAGGCCGGCGGTGTCGGTGCGGGTGACTTCGCGAATCGCATAACTGATGTCGTCGCTTTCGCGCCAGGCATCCGGCAACCAGCCGCATCCCAGTTTCAGCTCACCCAATGGATTATCGGCAAAGGCGCCCCACTCCCGCTCTGCACCTTCATACCAATGACCTTCATGCAGCGTAGGCGGCTGGGCCACTACAAAGCCCGAACCCTGCCTGGAAGCCAGCAAACCCTGAGCGACCATCCGCTCGAATGCCTCGATCACGCTGGACTGGCTGAGCAGGTTATCGAGGGCCAACTGCCGAATGGACGGCAGGCGTGTACCGGGGCTCACGCCGTTCTTGCGAATCCACTCTGCCACGGCGCTGACGATTTGCTGCACCACCGGTACAAGGGCTTGTCGATCGATCCCTAAATCCATGAGCCACTCACTTCACTGTCTGTTATCAACCCAAAGAGTTAAGCACAGAAGCCTGTGTCGACCGGCCATAAACAATTATTAAAGTATTGATTTTATTGACTTATTTACCTACTGATACACATTCGGCCACGGCATTTTGCCAGCGCTGGAAAAGCCTCACAGCCCCCCCAGAACTTTTCAAATAGCCTGCGGTGCAAGGTCCTAGATTGCGGTTGCCCCACCGTCCACCGCCAACGCCTGGCCGGTGGTGAACGCCGCTCCGTCGCTGCACAGGTACAGCACCGCGCTGGCGATTTCCTCGACCTTGCCAATGCGTCCGACCGGGTGCATGGCGGCAGCGAACTCGGCTTTGCGTGGATCGGCTTCGTAGGCACGCCGGAACATATCGGTGTCGATCACCGCAGGGCACACGGCGTTGACGCGGATTTTCTTCTTCGCGTACTCAATCGCCGCCGACTTGGTCAGGCCGATCACCGCATGCTTGGAGGCCGCGTAAATGCTCATCTTCGGCGCCGCGCCCAACCCCGCCACCGATGCGGTATTGACGATGGCCCCGCCGCCCTGGGCCAGCAGCAGCGGCAACTGGTGCTTCATGCACAGCCACACGCCCTTGACGTTGACGCCCATGATGGCATCGAACTCGTCCAGGGTGCCGTCAGCCAGCTTGCCCTTCTCGATCTCGATCCCGGCGTTGTTGAACGCATAGTCCAGGCGGCCATAGGCGTCGATGGTGCGCGCCATCAATTGCTGCACATCCGCTTCCAGGGTGACATTGCAGCGCACAAACAGCGCTTCGCCGCCGGCCTGCCGGATCAATGCAACCGTACCCTCACCGCCGGCCACATCCAGGTCGGCGACGACCACCTTCAAACCTTCGGCGGCGAACGCCAGCGCAGTCGCGCGGCCAATACCGGCAGCGGCACCGGTGACCAGGGCGACCTGGCCGGAAAACGTCATGCTCATGGGGGATGTCCTGTGGGAAAAATAACCGTGGGTCGAGTCTAGTCAACGGGCTGGCACACACGTCAGCACTATCAAAAGGCCGGTTGAAGCTGCATGAATCGCAGTGATAAGGCTGCCGGGATCACTATCAGCAACACCTATCGACAAGCATTCGTACCGCCGGAGAGACTTGCTCTCGAATCGTTCAAGGTCTATCACTTCAGGTTCATTTCCAGAAGAGTCCCTGCCATGACCGCCCAGACCAATCGCCAATTCCTGCTCGCCAAGCGCCCGGTCGGCGCGGCCACCCGGGAAACCTTCACCTACCAGGAAGTACCGGTGGGCACGCCCCAGGACGGGCAGGTACTGGTGCGTAATGAGTACCTGTCCCTCGACCCGGCCATGCGTGGCTGGATGAACGAAGGCAAGTCCTACATTCCGCCTGTGGGCATCGGCGAAGTGATGCGTGCGCTAGGTGTAGGAAAAGTGATTGCTTCGAACAACCCGAACTTTGCCGTCGGCGACTATGTAAACGGCGCCTTGGGTGTGCAGGATTATTTCCTGGGCGAGCCGCGCGGCTTCTATAAGGTCGACCCGAAACTGGCGCCCCTGCCCCGCTACCTGTCGGCGCTGGGCATGACCGGCATGACCGCCTATTTTGCCCTGCTGGAAACCGGTGCACCGAAGGCCGGCGACACCGTGGTGATCTCCGGCGCAGCCGGCGCCGTGGGCAGCATTGCCGGGCAGATTGCCAAGCTAAAAGGTTGCCGCGTGGTCGGCATTGCTGGTGGCGCCGACAAGTGCAAGTTCCTGGTGGATGAGCTGGGCTTCGACGCCGCCATCGACTACAAAAACGAAGACCTGCCCGCAGCCCTCAAGCGCGAGTGCCCCAAAGGCGTGGATGTGTACTTCGACAACGTCGGCGGCGATATCCTCGACGCGGTCCTCAGCCGACTGGCGATGAAGGCTCGGGTGGTGATTTGCGGGGCCATCAGCCAGTACAACAACAAGGAAGCCGTGAAAGGCCCGGCGAATTATTTGTCGCTGCTGGTCAATCGCGCGCGCATGGAGGGCTTTGTAGTGATGGACCACGCCGCCCACTTCGCCGCCGCCGGGCAGGAAATGGCCGGTTGGATGGCGCAGGGCAAGCTCAAGAGCAAGGAAGATATCGTGGAGGGGCTGGAGACGTTCCCGGAAACGTTGATGAAGCTGTTCAACGGCGAGAACTTTGGGAAGTTGGTGCTCAAGGTCAGCTGACACGGCGCAGCTATGAATGTGGGAGCAAGCCCCCTCCACAGGTGATTGGGTTTACACATTTCTATCTGTGAATACAGTCAAGTGTGGGGGCTTGCTCGCCCCCTCCCACAATTTTTGCCGTGTGCGCTTCAGGTTTCAGGCGATCTCAGCGACCACCGCTGCCAACGCCTTGGCCGGGTCCGCCGCCTGGCTGATCGGGCGGCCGATCACCAGGTAGTCCGAGCCCGCGTCCAGTGCCTGGCGCGGGGTCAGGATGCGGCGCTGGTCATCCTGGGCGCTGCCGGCCGGGCGAATACCCGGCGTCACCAGTTGCAGCAATGGGTGGGCGGTTTTCAGGGCGTGGGCTTCCAGCGCCGAGCACACCAGACCATCGAGACCGGCTTTCTGCGCCAGAGCAGCCAGGCGCAACACCTGTTCCTGGGGCTCGATGTCCAGGCCGATAGCGGCCAGGTCTTCGCGCTCCATGCTGGTCAGCACGGTCACACCGATCAGCAGAGGCTTGGGGCCGCTGCGCTGTTCCAGCACTTCGCGGCAGGCCGTCATCATGCGCAGGCCGCCGGAGCAGTGCACGTTGACCATCCACACGCCCATTTCGGCGGCGGCCTTGACCGCCATGGCGGTGGTGTTGGGGATATCGTGGAATTTCAGGTCGAGGAACACCTCGAAGCCTTTGTCACGCAGCGTACCGACGATATCCGCGGCGCAACTGGTGAACAGTTCCTTGCCGACCTTGACCCTGCAAAGCTTGGGGTCCAACTGGTCAGCCAGCTTCAGTGCGGCGTCACGGGTAGGGTAATCCAGGGCGACGATGATAGGAGTCTGGCAGACGGACATTGGAATGGGCTCTCAGGCAAGTCGAAATCGGCGCGGATTGTAGCGCAAGCGACACTGTTACGGGGTCCGATGATCGGTAAATACTGACCAAGCGCTATCCGGCGAACATTTCGGCCAATTATTTCAAACCTGATACATTCACGACACGCCCCCAACACGCCGCACGACTAGCCTCGCCCGCACGACCCCGAGCAGCACTTCCAGCCATGGGGCTGGGCGCCTATGCTGACCGCAACAACCAGGCAGATGATCGCACTATGCAAACCCCACCCGTCCCAGTGAAAGACGAGCAAAAAGCCGCGGTGATCACCGATGACAAGCGCTGGAACACCCGCGCGCTGATCGTTGACGACGACGTACCGATCCGCGAACTGTTGATCGATTACCTGGCCCGCTTCAACATTCTCGCCACCGGCGTGACCGACGGCACCGCTATGCGCCTGGCCATGCAAGCCGAAACCTTCGATGTGGTCGTGCTCGACCTGATGCTGCCGGGCGAAGACGGCCTGTCGCTGTGCCGTTGGCTGCGCGGCGAATCGGACATCCCGATCCTGATGCTCACCGCTCGTTGCGAGCCCACAGACCGCATCATCGGCCTGGAACTGGGCGCCGACGACTATATGTCCAAGCCTTTCGAGCCCCGTGAGCTGGTGGCGCGCATCCAGACCATCTTGCGCCGCGTGCGTGACGATCGCACCGAACAGCGTGCCAATATCCGCTTTGACAACTGGCGACTCAACAGTGTGCTGCGCCAACTGGTGGCCGACGATGGCCTGGTGGTGCCGCTGTCCAACGCTGAATTCCGCCTGTTGTGGGTGTTTATCGAACGTCCGCGCCGCGTGCTGAGCCGCGAACAATTGCTGGATGCCGCCCGGGGCCGCTCCATCGAGGCCTTTGATCGCAGCATCGACTTGCTGGTCTCGCGCCTGCGCCAAAAGCTGGGGGATGACCCAAAGGCGCCGCAGTTGATCAAGACTGTGCGTGGCGAAGGCTATCTGTTCGACGCCCGGGATATTGGCTGATGCGTGCCCCCTTCAACACACTGTTCGGACGGCTGTTCGGCGTGTTGCTGGTGGCGATTGTGCTCGCCCATGGACTGGCGTATTTCTGGTTTCACCATTACGGCCAACCGCCCCCGCCGCCTCCACCGCGCCATGAGCAATTTATCGAACCGCCCGATGGGGCAAGGCCGCCGCCGCCGCGCGAGAACGACGACCGGCCCTGGTTCGGCGGTCCCGTGGTGCCCCTGACCTTTCAGTTTTTCTCGCTGATTATCGCGGCCTGGTACGGTGCCAAACTGCTGAGCCGACCAATCCAGCGCCTGAGCGAAGCGGCCGAACGTTTGAGCCTGGACCTGGACAGCGCCCCACTCGACGAATCCGGGCCTCGGGAAGCGCGGCAGGCGGCATTGACCTTCAACCTGATGCAAAGACGTATCCGCGAACAGGTCAGCCAGCGCGCGCGCATGCTGGGGGCGGTCTCCCATGACCTGCGCACCCCGCTGTCACGCCTCAAGCTGCGCCTGGAACAGATCGAGGACACGCGGCTGCAAGGCCAGATGCGCCAGGACCTGAACGACATGATCGGCATGCTCGACGCCACCCTGAGCTACCTGCACGAACAGCGCACCAGCGAAACCCGGCAGTGGCTGGATGTGCAGGCGTTGGTCGAGTCCATGAGTGAAAACGCCCAGGATCAGGGCAGCGATGTGCAATTTGCCGGCACCTGCGCGCCCTTGCAGGTGCAGCCGATGGCGCTGCGTTCGTGCCTAAACAACCTGATCGACAACGCGTTGCGCTACGCCGGCAGCGCACGCATGGAACTGGAAGACAGCCGCGAGGCCCTGGTTATCCGGGTGATCGACCACGGTCCGGGGATTGCCGCCGATAAACGCGAGACGGTGTTCGAGCCGTTCTATCGGCTGGAAGGCTCACGCAACCGCAACTCCGGTGGCGTCGGCCTGGGCATGACCATTGCCAAGGACGCGGTTGAGCGCCTCGGCGGCCGCCTGACCCTGGAGGAGACGCCAGGCGGCGGTTTGACCGCCGTGATGTGGCTGCCACGGGTTTAGAGGGGCTTGTCTTCGCGACGCCCCTGGGCCTGAGTCGCGCTCCAATCCATCAGCAGGCTGTACGCTACCGCCAGCAACGTTGGACCGATAAACAGCCCGATAAAGCCAAAGGCAATCAACCCACCGAACACGCCCAGCAACACGATCACCAGTGGCAGGTTGCCGCCGCGGCTGATCAGGTAAGGCTTGAGCACGTTGTCCACGCCGCTGATGATGAACGTGCCCCATACGCCGAGGAACACCGCATAGGTGTAATCGCCCTTCCACGCCAGCCAGGCCGTGGCCGGGATCCAGACCAGCGGCGGCCCCATGGGGATCAGGCTCAGCAGGAAAGTCACGATCCCCAGCACCAGCGCGCCCGGCACACCGGCGATCAGGAAGCCGATCAACGCCAGCACAGCCTGGGCGGCAGCCGTACCGATCACCCCATTGACCACCCGTTGCACGGTGCCGGCCACCAGTTCGATGTAGTAACCGGCACGCTCGCCGATCAAGCGCTCCAGCAAGCGGTGCACGAACATGGCCAGGCGCGGCCCGTCACGGTAGAAAAAGAACACGAACACCAGGCTCAGGGTCAATTCGAGAATACCGCCACCGATCTGCGCACTGCGCGCCAGCAGCCAGTTACCGACCTGCCCCAGATACGGTTTGAGGCTGACCATCAGCGCCGCGCCCTGCTGATCGATGCTGTTCCACATCGCCACCAGCCGTTCGCCGACAAACGGGATAGCGCCCAACCAGCTCGGCGCCTCGGGCAGACCGTCGACCTGTATGTCCTTGATCAACGCCACGGCATCACGCACATGGTCAGCCAGGTTGAACCCCAGCCACACCAACGGTACCGCCACCAGCAGCATCCAACCCAGGGTCAGGATGCCGGCAGCGAGGGATTCCCGACCGCCCAGCCAACGCGTGAGCAGCACCATCAACGGCCAACTGGCAAAGGCCAGCACCGCGCCCCAGAACAGCGCCGACCAGAACGGCGCCATCACCCAGAGGCTGGCCCCGAACAGCACCAGCAGCAGGATTTGCACCAGCAGGCGATCGTTATTGAACATGGGGTATCTCTAGAGGAAGGCTGTAGGAAGAGAGCTTAGGCGAACGGCACGGGTCCGTTCGCCCTGTATCGGTCAGCGTATCAGATGCACATGCAGGCCTTTGGTTTCAGCGTTGCCGATTTCCATGCGCGCGGCACGCACGCCCTTGTCGATCAAGGCCTGGCGCCAGGCCTCGGCATTCGGCCCGGTCAAGCTCACGCGCAACGTGGTATCGAGGTTCAACCCACGGGAAATCAGGGTCAGCCAGGTATCGTCCGGCTCGGCACCGAGCGCGGGGAAGTCCAGATCGCCGGTGCTTTTCAATTCACGCAGCAACGTTGCCGAGGTGGGCAACAGATCCCCCAGCGGTGCGCTGGCATCCAGTTGTTCGACATGCAGGTAGGCGCGGCGGTTGCCCCGTGTAATACCGTAAAGCGCAATCAGGGAGTTGGCCTGCGGCTCGGCCAGGCGCAGCAACAGATATTCCTGCTGGCTATCGGCACCCACCAGTTTGGCATTGCCGAAAATCTCGTTGGCCCACAGGCTGCTCTCACCGCAATCGCGGGCCTTGCACCAGAACAACAACTGCGCGCCCTTTTGCTGCAAGGCTTCACGGGTGGCGGTAAAGGCGTCGCTGGCGTTGTGTTCGGCGGGCAGTTCGTAGGTAATGGCGGTACTTTGGCCCCGGGCGATGGCCTGGCCTTCATAACGCAGTTGGCCGCTGATCTTGCGGATCGCCCCCATGGGATAAATGCGTTCTTTTTCTTCGGCGGGCCGGTAGTCGACGATTTGCGCGTCGATCTGGCGAACCACTGCGGGCAAGTCCTGGCTACCCGGCACGTCGGCGGCGAATACCAACGGGCTGAATGCACACAGCCCCAGAAAACGGATACATCCTTTACGCAGGCTCATCGGATCGTTGAGTCCTGGCCATCGGAGGTCGCTGCTGTTTCAAGATCAGTGTCGCGATAGTGCATGGTTGACTCCCTTTCGATCCGCCCAGCCTCGGCAGTTGACCGTGCCAAGTCAAGGCATGGAGAAGAACCGATTGAAACAGTCTGCAACAAGGACCGCACCAGGCTCGTCATTCAAGTGCAAATGATGGCCGCCTGGCAGGGTTGTCACGGTAAAGGGTAGCTGGGAAAGCAATTCGGGATGTTTCGCCAGCATACCGTCAGCGGCGACCACCAACTGTGCGGGGCAACCTACGCGACGGACGAACGCCATGGCTTGTTCATCAGTCAGACGCAGCGGCGAGGCCAGGGTCAAACGGCTATCCGTACGCCAGGTGTACCCCCCCGGCACCGGCATCAAACCACGCTGGGCCAGCAGTTCGGCGGCTTCGCGACTGACAGCCACCAGGCCTTTCATCCGCACTTCTACCGCGCGTTCGAGGCTGTCGTAGACCGGTTTGCGCTTGTCCTGCAGGCCCAGTTGCGCCTGTAGCGCCATGCCCAGTCGCTCGGCCGCGTTCTCGCCACTGGCGGTGGGCGGGATCACGCCATCGATCAACCCCAGGTGCGTCACACGCTCCGGCAAGGCACCGGCCAGCACCAGAGAAACGATGGCGCCAAGGGAGTGGCCAAGTAATGCAAAACGTTTCCAACCCAGTTGCTCGGCCACTTGCAGCACGTCGAAGACGTAATCCCACAAGGCATAGCCCGCGCCTGCAGGACGATGCGCCGAATGCCCATGCCCCGCCATATCGAGGGCCACGATACGCAAGCCCACAAGCTTCGGCGCCAGGCGCGCAAAGCTGTTGGCGTTGTCCAGCCAGCCATGCAGGGCGATCACCGGCAAACCGTCCTCGGGACCAAACAGGTGGGCCGCCAACTCGATATGCGGCAGGCTCAGGCGAACCTCTTCGACGGGCATGCTCATGCGCAGTCACGCTCACGGGCTTGCCAGCGGGCGAACAGGTCCTTGATCAAGGTCGCGGTGTCCTGCGGACGTTCAAGGGGGAACATGTGACCGCCCGGCATGGTGAGCATTTCGCCCATGGGCAGGCGTCCGACGCCGCTGGCATGGTGACGCATCACCACGCGGCTTTGCCGACCACGGACCACCGCCAGCGGCACTTTCAATTGGCGCACCTGGCCGGGGCTGGTGTGGGGCACGCCCCGGTAGATACTGATTTCGGTGGCCGGGTCGAAGCGCAGGCGCAGACGATCGCCCACCTGTTGCAGGCCATGTTGCAGGTAGGCATCGAAGCATTCCGGGTCGAAGCCACGAAACAGCGTCTTGCCGGCAAAGTAGCTGCGGGCGGCGTCCAGGTCACTGAACTCTTCACGCCGGCCCAGGGTGCGACCGGCCGGGGTCAGGCGGTCGATGAAACCGAAACGCTTGGCGGCGCGGATCACCCAGCGGTCGGCGCGGGTCAGTACCGGCGAGTCCAGCATCACCACGCCGCGATACAGGTGCGGGCAACGCATGGCCGCATGCAGATGCAACACGCCACCCAGGGAATGGCCCACGCCCCATACCGGCTCGGGTTGCTGCTCCAGGTGGTGGATCAGTTCGTCCACCAGGTTCTGCCAGTTATCGTCCACCGGGAACCTGGGATCGTGACCGTGCTGGGGCAGATGCGCCACCGTATATTCCGGGGCCAGAGCGGCAAACAGCTTGCCGTAGGTGGCCGAAGGGAACCCATTGGCGTGGGCAAAAAACACGTGCTGCGACATACCGGCCCCACCTTCAAGAACAGAAATCAATTGTCACCATGCCCGGGCAACTCAGCAATGACTGTAACTGCCAGGAATGATGACACTCACGCCACGCCTATCGCGCCGGTGGGTTCTCGCCCAGGGGCACCACGGCCATGGTCAGGCGCGACACGCAGCTGGCCTTGCCGTCATCGTTGCTCAGGCGGATGTCCCACACCTGGGTAGTGCGGCCGATATGGATCGCCTTGGCCACCGCTGTCACCCGCCCGCTGCGCACACCGCGCAAGTGGTTGGCGTTGACCTCCAGGCCCACGCAATAGAACTTGCTGGTGTCGACACACAGGTAAGCGGCCATGGACCCGACACTCTCGGCCAGCACCACCGACGCGCCGCCGTGCAGCAGGCCGAAGGGCTGATGGGTGCGGTGGTCGACCACCATGCTGGCGGTCAACGATTCATCGTCGAAGCTCTCAAAGCGGATATCCAGCAGCTCGCCGATGGTGTTTTTCTGGCTGGCGTTGAGGTGCTCGATATTCGGTTGGGTACGCCACAGGCTCATACGGGTGTCCTTTTGGGTTTTATGATGACCCTAATCCTGCCACAGAACCACGTCCGCGCGCTCGCTCCAAGACTGGAACTGTGCACCATAAGTTGCTTCGATCACGTTGCGCTTGATCTTCAAGGTCGGGGTCAGAAAACCGTTTTCCACCGCCCAACTGTCCTTGACCACCACCAACTGGCGCAAACGCTCATGTTTATCCAGGGCCTGGTTGACCTGTTCCAGCCAGCGTTCAAGGCTGCTGTGCAACGCTTGCCGGTCCTGGCCCACGGCCGACAACACGCACAGGCCGATTGGCGCGGTGAGGCCGTCGCCGACCACGCAGACCTGCTCGATGCGCGCATGTTCGGCCAAGCGATTTTCAATCGGCGCCGGGGCCACGTACTTGCCTTTACTGGTCTTGAAGATTTCCTTGAGCCGCCCGGTCAGGCGCAGACGGCCGTCGGCGTCCTGCTCGCCCTTGTCGCCGGTGCGCAGAAAGCCGTCGGCGGTGAGGGTCTCAAGGGTTTTTTCCGGGTCCTTGAAATAGCCGACCATGGTCGCACCGCTGCGTACCTGCACCTCGCCCGTGGGGTCGATGCGCACTTCGACTTCCGGGCATGGCAGACCGATCCAACCGATTTTCTGCTGCCCTGGGCGACAGACATGGGAGTACCCGCAACTTTCGGTCATGCCGTAGACCTCCAGCACATCCAGGCCCAGGTGCTGATACCAGCGCAACAGCGCCTCAGGCACCGGCGCCGCGCCGGACAGCGCAATGCGCAGGGCGTCCAGGCCCAGTCCGGCCAGCACCTTGTGCCCCACGCGTTTGCCGATAAAGGGCAGGCGCAGCAGGGTATCGAGGCGCTTCGCCGGGACCTTGGCGTAGACGCCCATCTGGAATTTGCTCCAAATACGCGGCACACCGAACAACGCCGTCGGCCGCGCCCTGCGCAGGTCCGTCAGAAAGGTGTCGAGGCTTTGCGCGAAAAACACCGTTTGCCCGGTATAGATCGCAGCCATCTCCACAAACATCCGCTCCGCCACATGACACAGCGGCAGGTAGGACAGCAGCCGATCCTCCTCCCCCAAACCGAACAACTCGCTGCCGCGCGTCGCCGCAAAACCCAGGGTGCCAAAGCTGTGCATCACGCCTTTGGGCAAGCCGGTGGTGCCGGAGGTATAGATGAGGGTGGCAAGGTCCGAAGCGCTGGGCAGCGGGCCACCCTGGAGCGGCGGGCAGGCTTGCAGGTCGGCCCAACTGAAATCGAATGCGCCAGCCGGGCACAACGGCAGGCTGATGGTCGGCACGTCCGCCGGCACACCGGGGGCCATGGCGGGCCAATCGTCGAGTTTGCCGATAAACGCCAGCGCCGACTCGGAGTGGGTGAGCACATGGGCGACGGAGTCTGCGGTGAGGTTGGGGTAAAGCGGCACCGACACGTGCCCGGCCATCCAGATAGCCAGGTCGGCGATGATCCAGTGGGCGCAGTTTTTCGAGATCAGGGCAATGTGCGAGCCTGGCGGCAATGCCCTGGCACGCAGCCAGTGCGCGGCGCAACGGGCCTGGTGGCCGACCTCGCCCCAGGTGAGGGCCTGCACCTCACCCGCGCCGATGGGCTGCACCAGAAAGGGTTTGCGCGGATGCCGCGCTTCACGTTCGAAGAAGACCTGCAACGGCAAACGAACAGCGACGGGCATGGGACGCGCTCCTTTGTGGTCCGACGATAGCCAACCAAGCACTTGCTTGGCTGACTATATAGCACACAAAAAGCAGCGACAAAGCCTACGGATTCTTCACACTGACCAGGCTCATCAGCCCCGCCAGCGGGAACTCCCCCTCCAGTTCCGCCAGGCTGGCGGTGTACATCGGATGTGGCTGACGCAGATGACCATGCTGTAGAAAGCCGATCAAGTTGCCGACCAGCGGCTGATGGCTGACCAACAGCACATTGGCATCGGCGTCGAGTTTCTCCAGCACCTGTTGCGGATTACCTTCCGGCGTCAGCCACGGCACGGTGTGGATGTCCGACTCGAACCCGAGCGCCTCGCGTACCAACTGCGCGGTCTGCTGCGCCCGTACATAGGGGCTGGCGAGGATGGCGTCGATGGGCTGGCCGATCAGGTGCGCCGCGCTGCGCAACACTTCGGCACGGCCATGCTCGGTGAGGTTGCGCTCGGCGTCCGTACGCGCATGCGCTTGCGCCTCACCGTGGCGCAAAATCCACAGCCTCACAGTTTTGGCTCTTCATCACGCACCGGATGGGGCGCCGGCGGCACGCTATGGGCCGCCTCGCCCTCGGGCGCGCGCGGGGTGGGCCAATCGTCGAACGGCCAAGGTTTTTGCTCGGTGTGGAAGCTGCCGAAGCGGCCGATCTGCGCCAGGAACTGGCTGAGGCTGTCGCCGAAGTTCATCAGCCCCAGGTTCGGCGCGCCATAGATCAGGCGGTAAATCAGTTGCACTACCACCAAGGCGCCGAGCAGGAACTGGGCCACTTGCCACACCAGGGCAAATACCAGCATCCACAGGATGCGCAGGACAATGGATTCGTACTTGGGCGCTGCTTTCGGATCGTTCATGGCGCGTTCCTCAGTTGAAACCACTGGTGGAAATAAAGTCGACATCGGTTTTCGGCTCGGCACGCATCAGCAGCTCGATGACCTGGTTTAAGGTGCGCCCTTCAAACAGGATCGCATGCAGCCCGGCGACCAACGGCATGTACACGCCCGCTTCCTGGGCCTTGGCCTTGAGTACCTTGAGGGTGTTGACCCCTTCCGCCACTTCGCCCAGGCGCGTCACCGCATCTTCCAGGCTCAAGCCCTGGCCCAGGGCGAAACCTACCTGGTAGTTGCGGCTTTTCGGCGATGAACAGGTGACGATCAGGTCACCCACGCCCGCCAGGCCGAGGAAGGTCATCGGGTTGGCGCCCTGATTCACCGCGAAGCGGGTCATTTCCGCCAATGCACGGGTGATCAGCATGCTCTTGGTGTTCTCGCCCATGCCCAGCGCCACGGCCATGCCGGCGATGATTGCGTAGACGTTTTTCAACGCGCCGCCCAGCTCCACGCCAAAGCGGTCGCTGCTGGCATAGACGCGGAAGGTACGACCGTGCAGCACCGCCTGGACGCGTTCGCACAACGCTTCGTCCTCACTGGCGATCACGGTGGCGGTCAGCGCGTGCTCGGCCACTTCCCGCGCCAGGTTCGGCCCGGACAGCACACCAATGCGCGCCTGGGGGGCGATCTCTTCGAGGATCTCGCTCATCAGCTTGAAGGTGTGCGCCTCGATGCCTTTGGTCAGGCTCACCAGCAGCTTGCCCGCCAGCCGTTCGGTGTGGGGTGCCAGCACCGAACGCAAGGCGCTGGAAGGCAGCGCGACAAAGCACAGGTCGCAGTCGGTCAACGTGGCCAGGAGGTCCGTCACCGGCTCGACGCCCGGATGAATCTTGATGCCTTTGAGGTAACGCGGATTTTCCCGGTGCACCCGAATGGCTTCGGCCTGCTCGGGATCACGCATCCACTGGCGCACTGCGTGACCGTTCTCGGCCAGCAGGTTAGCCACGGCGGTACCAAAACTTCCGCCTCCCAGGACCGCAATAGGGCGCTGTTCAGTCATATGCAATCCGTTAATCCATACCAGTGGCGATGCCGGCATTATACGGAGCGACCCGCTTGCGGCCAGCCCCCGTGTCAATTCGTACGCTTGTCGGAAAAGGCCAGACAGGTGCGACGTAATTGCAAGTTCCACGACTGGCAAAAGGCCCCACCTCAGTTAACATGGGCGGCTATCCGCAATTATCAAGGCCGTGCCGTGTATTTGGGCCCTCCTCCCCGTTCATCTCTGTTGCTATTACTGTTGGGCATTCCGTTGGGTAGTAGCCCTGTACTGGCTGATGATCTGTTCCTCGACAGTCAACCGCTGCCGCAGGTGTTGACCGCCACACGCCTCAAGCAATCGGCCGCCGCGGTACCCGGCAGCATGACCGTGATCGACAGTGAACTGATCAAGGCCAGCGGCGCCCGCGACATCAGCGAACTGCTGCGCCTGGTGCCGGGCATGATGGTCGGCTATACCACCGGCAACCAGGCGGCGGTGAACTACCACGGCACCAGCGCCAGCGATGCGCGGCGCATGCAAGTGCTGATCGATGGCCGTTCGGTGTACCGCGCGGGCCTGGCCACCGTGGACTGGAGCGACATTCCCGTGGCCATGGAGGACATCGAGCGGATCGAGGTATTCCGAGGCCCCAACACCGTCAGCTACGGCGCCAATGCCTTGATGGCGGTGGTCAATATCCTCACGCGCTCGCCGGCCAACAGCCACGGTTCACGGGTGAAGGTGGTGCGTGGCGAACGCGGCATCAACGACTTTTATGCCAGCCAGGGCGTGGGCTGGGAGACCGGCGATTTGCGCCTGTCCCTGTCCGGGCAACAGGACGATGGCTTCGACAGCGATGCCGTCGGCGCCGACCGCCGTGACGGTCGGCGCCTCAACCGCTTCAGCCTGGCGGTGAGCCAGACCTTGAACACGCAGCAGAGCATCGACTGGCAACTGGATGCCAAGGAAGGCACCAACCAGCGCCCCTATACCTACAGGCCGGTATTTGCCGGGATTACCGAAGGCGGCAACAATTCCGACGTTGCGGCCAAGGACTATGCCGGCTCCCTGCGTTGGAACTTTGATTTCAACCCCGAGCACAGCCTGTATATCCAGGGCTCGGCCCAACAGTGGGACCGTCGGCAAATCTGGAAGGCGTGCGACGCCAAGGTCTCGTTCAGCCCGGAACTCACCCAGCTATGGCAGCTCAACCCCAACTATGCCGAGTTGCTGGCCCGGCACATGGACACCTACAGCCAGGGCTCCGCACCACCCGGCAGCGCCGCCGAGCAAGCCTTGGCCAATCAGGTGCTGGACCAATGGCGCAACGGCGCCAGCCAGAGCGTGTGCGGCGACATCGACCAGAGCACCCGCGAAAGCCGCTACGACCTGGAGGTCCAGGACACCCTCAGCCTGTCCGACAGCCTGCGCCTGGTCAGCGGCATGAACTATCGCTACGATCGCGCCGACTCCGACACATACTTCAACGGCACCCTGGACGACACCACCTGGCGCCTGTTCGGCCAGCTTGAATGGCGTGCCAGCGAACATTGGCTGCTGCAGGGCGGCGCCATGTATGAAGATACCCACCTGAGCGGCAACTCATTGACGCCGCGAGTGGCGGTCAACTACCTGATCAACCCGCGCCACGGCCTGCGCGCGGTGTACTCCGAGGCAATCCGTTCGCCGGACATGTTCGAGAACAACGTCAACTGGAGCTACCGCGTCACCAACCTCAGTTCCCCGGCCTATGGGCAGTCATCCGGGCAGTACTTCGTGAAGACACGCGGCCCGGGCAACCTCGACAAAGAACTGATGCGCTCGCGAGAGCTGGGCTACAACGGCTTCTTCGCCGACATCGGGCTGAACATGGACGTAAAGCTGTTCTACGACGAAATCACCAACATGATCAGCTCGCCACTGCGCAATAACCAGTACATTGCCAGCAACGCCAACAGCTCGCGGTTCACTGGCGCCGAATCCCAATTCGACTGGCGCATGAGCAACGCCGACCGCCTGCGGCTGACTTACGCTTATGTCGATGCCACCACCAGTAACCCACTGGACAAAGCCCAAACCGCGCGTAACAGTGGCTCGGCCGGCTGGATGCGCGAATGGGGGCAAGGCTGGTCCAGCGCGCTGTTCTACTATGGCGACGATGCACTCAACCAATATCGCTTCGAACGGGTCGACCTGCGGGTGGCCAAGCGCATTGCCTTGGGCAAAGCCAACGTGGAGCTGGCCGGCATGTTGCAACAACGCCTCGATAACCAGCCCACCACATGGGCCGACAACACTTATGACCATCGCCACGTCCTCTACTTCAGCGCGGAGTTAGAGTTCTGACATGGGCGACTCGTCACGGATGACCTTCTGCTTTATCCACTCACTCTGCCGACGCGGCGCGCTACTGGCGTGCCTGCTGCTGGCGCTGCCGGCGTGGAGCGCGGACATCCTGCTGACTGCCGCCGAAGACGGGGTGGGTGTACAGGCCTTCACCCAGGCCCTCGCCGAGCAACGCCCGGAAGACCACATCACCTTCACTCCCCTCAAGGACTTGCCGCCCCCCAGCCGGCTGCCCGCCAATACGCGCTTGATCCTGCTCGACCTGCCCGGCCTCGACTGGCGCCTGCAGGATGCCCAGGGCCCTGCGACCCTGGTGCTGCGCATCAGCCGCCTGCAGGCCCATCAGCGCCTGGGCAGCACGCAGCACGCACGAATCAGCCTGCTGTGGAGCGACCCACCGCTGGAGCGCCAACTGCAGCTGATTGCCAGCATCTTGCCCCAGGCGCGGCGTATTGGTGTGCTCTATGGCGCCGACAGTGAGTTCCTGCTGCCCGAACTGCGCCAGCATGCCAAGCCCCTGGGCCTGGAAATCGTGCCCCAGCGCTGGGACAACACCAACGACAGCCGCCCGCTGCAGAGCCTATTCAGAAGCAGCGACGTGCTGCTCGGCCTCGACGACCCGCAACTGTACAACCCGAAAACCGCGAAAAACCTGTTGCTGAGCAGCTACGCCCAGCAATTGCCGCTGGTGGGACCCAATGCAGGATTCGTGCGGGCCGGCAGCCTGGCCAGCACCTACAGCGACCAGGCCGACTGGCTGGCCGTGCTCGACGACCTGCTGGACCACCCGCCGGCCAACTGGCCGCGCACGCTGTACCCGGAACACTTCAAAGTCGTGGGCAACCCGCAAGTCGCGCGCTCACTGGGCATCGAACAGGTGGATGAAACCGGCGTCGCCGCCCGATTGGCCGAAGGAGAAAAACGCCCATGACCTTGCGTCGTCGTTGGGATATCAACACCCGCACCCAGCTCATCACCCTGGGCCCGGCGCTGTTGCTGACCTTGCTGTTGATCAGCTTCTTCACTTTCGTGCGTATCCAGGACCTGCGTCAGGAACTGGACCACACCGGCCAACTGATCGCCAACCAACTGGCGCCCGCCACCGAATACGGGGTGATCTCCGGCAACAACGACGTGCTCGACAGCCTGCTGCGCGCCACGCTGGCCACGCCCCATGTGCGCTTCCTGGAGATTCAGGACAGCAACGAGAACATTTTGGTGTACGTCGAGCAGTCCACCGAAAAAAACGACCGCTCGCTGTCGGTAAAAGTGTTCCAGGCGCCGATCCGCCTGCAGCATATCCAACTGGGCAACGACTTTTTCCAGGACAACCTCAACGAACCCAAGGCGCCCCGTGCGGACTACCTGGGCCGGGTGATTGTCGGCATGTCCAACGATGCGTTCAGCCAGCGCCAGCAGGAGATCCTGTTCAAAGCCGGGATTCTCGCGCTGTTCGCCCTACTGTTTACCTTCCTGCTCGCGCGACGCCTGGCGGCCAGCCTGTCGCAGCCGATCAGCGCCATGGGCCATGCCGTCAAGGCCATCCAGCAGGGCGATTACAAGACGCCGCTGCCGATCGTGGATGATTCGGAACTGGGTGACCTGTCGCGGCACATCAACAACCTCGCCGAAGGCCTCAACCAGGCCAGTCGCGAACAGCAGCAGGCCATGGCCCAACTGATCCAGACCCGGGAAGAGGCCGAACGCGCCAACAACGCCAAGTCGGACTTCCTGGCGATGATGAGCCACGAACTGCGTACTCCGATGAACGGCGTGCTAGGCATGTTGCAGTTGCTGGAAACCACCGAGATGACCGAGGAGCAAGCCGAATATGCAGCGCTGGCCTCAGAGTCCACCGAACACCTGCTCAAAGTCATCAACGATATCCTCGACTTCTCGCGCATCGAACGCGCCGCCCTCGAGCTGGAGCACATCCCGTTCAACCTCGCAGACCTGATCAACAACTGCGCCCAGGTCTTTCAGCACAGCGCCCAGCAGCGAGGGCTGACGCTCACGTTGCCGATCCCGCCGGGCATGGACACCTTGCGGGTGCTGGGTGACCCGACGCGTATCCGGCAGATCCTGGTGAACCTGATCGGCAATGCCCTCAAGTTCACCGAGCACGGCACGATCAGCATCGAGCCGCACTGGCAGAGCCTCGATCATGACCTGGTGTGGTTCACCTGCGCCGTGCGCGACAGTGGCATCGGCATTTCCGCCGAGCGCCTGGAACTGATGTTCGATGCGTTCCAGCAAGCCGACAGTTCCATTTCAAGACGTTACGGCGGCACCGGCCTGGGCCTGCCCATCGCCCGCACCCTGGCCGAACGCATGGGCGGCACCTTGCGCGCGCAGAGCGAAGAAGGCCGTGGTTCGGTGTTCACCCTGGAGATTCCCCTGGCCATCGACCAGCACAGCGTGCCAGCCATTGCCGCCAACGCCGAAGGCAAAGCCAGCGCGGGCAACGGTCGCCATGTGTTGCTGGTAGAGGACAACCCGGTCAACCGCACGGTGATCGAAGCCATGCTGCGCAGCCTGGGGTTCGAGGTGAGCCTGGCCACCGACGGTGCCGAAGCGATCCGCAGCGCCGAGAGCCTGATTTTCACGGCGATCCTGATGGATTGCCGGCTGCCGCTGATCGACGGCTACGAAGCCACCCGGCAGATTCGCCAGTTGCCGGGTTGCGCCGACCTGCCGATCATCGCGTTGACCGCCAACGCCTTGCAGGGCGACCGTGAAGCCTGTCTCGCAGCGGGAATGAACGATTACCTGGCCAAGCCGTTCAAACGTACGGATTTGCAGCAAATCCTACAGCGTTGGGTGCAATAGTGCCGCGCGATCAGCCAACTCCGACTGGCGTGAAAGACGAAAGTGCGGCAGTCTTAGGCACCCGAACGGACCGATAAACAGGCCCGGTTTAAAATTTCAGTGAACAAGTGTACATTCAGTGCCTTGCCGCTGTGACTTTCACTACAACGCAATAGTCTATGTGTAGGCTGCCGACATGAGGCATGAACGCTTCATTCGGTTCGGGAAGATTTGCCCCACCCTGCCGCATGGGATTATTGAGGAGCTCGCATGACCAAACAAAACGCCTTTACTCGGGAAGACCTGCTGCGCTGCAGTCGCGGTGAGCTGTTCGGCCCAGGTAACGCGCAACTGCCCGCCCCGAACATGCTGATGGTGGATCGCATCACCCATATCAGCGAAGAAGGTGGCAAGTACGGCAAAGGTGAATTGGTCGCCGAGCTGGATATCACCCCGGACCTCTGGTTCTTCGCCTGTCACTTCGAAGGTGACCCTGTAATGCCAGGCTGCCTGGGCCTCGATGCCATGTGGCAACTGGTCGGTTTCTACCTGGGCTGGCAAGGCCTGCCAGGCCGTGGTCGCGCCCTGGGTTCGGGCGAAGTGAAGTTCTTTGGCCAGGTTCTCCCGACCGCCAAGAAAGTCACCTACAACATTCAAATCAAGCGCGTCCTCAAGGGCAAGCTGAACCTGGCCATCGCCGACGGTTCGGTGACTGTCGACGGTCGCGAGATCTATACTGCCGAAGGCCTCCGGGTCGGCGTGTTCACTTCCACTGACAACTTTTAAGGGTTATCCGCATGCGCCGCGTCGTTATCACTGGTCTGGGCATCGTTTCTTGCCTGGGCAATGACAAAGAGACCGTCACCGCTAACCTGCGTGCAAGTCGCCCTGGCATCCGCTTCAACCCGGAATATGCCGAAATGGGTCTGCGTAGCCAGGTTTCCGGCTCCATCGACCTGCCCCTCGAAGAGCTGATCGATCGCAAGATCTATCGCTTCGTCGGCCACGCTGCCGCCTATGCCTACCTGGCCATGAGAGACGCAATTGCCGACTCCGGCCTGAGCGAAGACCAGGTATCGAACGTACGCACCGGCCTGATCGCCGGTTCGGGCGGCGCATCCACCCTGAACCAGATGGAAGCGCTGGACATCCTGCGCGAAAAAGGCGTGAAGCGCGTTGGCCCGTACCGTGTCACACGGACCATGGGCAGCACCGTTTCGGCCTGCCTGGCCACGCCGTTCCAGATCAAGGGCGTGAACTACTCGATCTCCTCCGCATGCGCCACCAGTGCTCACTGCATCGGTACTGCCGTTGAGCAGATCCAGCTGGGCAAGCAGGACATCGTGTTCGCCGGCGGCGGTGAAGAAGAGCATTGGAGCCAGTCGTTCCTGTTCGACGCCATGGGCGCCCTGTCCACCCAGTACAACGACACCCCGGAAAAGGCCTCCCGTGCCTACGACGCCAAGCGTGACGGTTTCGTCATCGCCGGCGGTGGCGGCATGGTGGTGGTCGAGGAGCTGGAACACGCTCTGGCCCGTGGTGCGAAGATCTACGCGGAAATCGTCGGCTACGGGGCCACTTCCGACGGCTACGACATGGTTGCGCCAAGCGGTGAAGGCGCCATTCGTTGCATGCAGATGGCGATGGCGACCGTGGACACCCCAATCGACTACCTGAACACCCATGGCACCTCGACTCCGGTCGGCGACGCCAAGGAAATGGAAGGCGTGCGTGCGGTATTCGGCGACAAGGCCCCGGCCATCAGCTCCACCAAAAGCCTGTCCGGTCACTCCCTGGGCGCCGCCGGCGTTCACGAAGCGATCTACTGCCTGCTGATGATGGAAGGCAACTTCATGGCCGGCTCGGCCAATATCGAAGAGATCGACCCGGCCGTCGCCGATATGCCGATCCTGACCAAGACCATTGAAAACGCAAAAGTCGACACCGTGATGAGCAACAGCTTCGGCTTCGGTGGCACTAACGCCACCCTGGTGCTGAGACGCTGGCAGGGCAAATAAGCCCCGCAGGTTGATCACATGAAGAAGCCCCGACTGGTTCGGGGCTTTTTCATGGGTGACTGAAAATCCTGCATCGCGGAACACCCAAGCCCCAGCATGTTCTATAACTGCATGACCTTTAATCCTGTCAGCCTGTGAGGTTTACCATGCCTGTTACCGTCAATACGCTGAACCATGACAACTTCCGCCACAGCGTCAATATCGACAACCACGAGCTATTCACCGACCTGCCCAAGAGCCTGGGCGGTGATGATTCGGCGCCCTCCCCCCACGATTACTTCGATGCCGCGCTGGCGTCGTGCAAGGCCTTGACCGTCAAGCTCTACGCAAAGAGAAAAGACATTCCGCTGACCGGCGTGACCGTGGAAGTCACCCGCGATGACGCCGAAGAGCAAAAAGGCAAATACAAGCTCAACGTCAAGCTCACCCTCAAGGGCGTACTCACCGACGAACAGCGCAGTGAGCTGCACCGCATCGCCGATCGCTGCCCGGTGCACAAGCTGATGACCACGGCCGAAGTCACCATTGAGACCAAATTGTCCGAAGGCGCCTTCAGCCAGTAGCGCCGACTTCCCGTCGAGCGGGTTATGCTCTGGGTCATCCAACCCGCTCAGACTGGGACGCACCATGAACACCCTCACCGTGATCCGCCCTCGCCCCGAAGATGTCGAAGGACAACCCATCCTGCGCCCGCTGCCGTCGCGCGAATGCCGGCAGGTCGGGCCATTTGTGTTCTTCGACCACATGCTGCCCACCCGCTATGCGCCAGGCACCGGCATGAATATCCGCCAGCACCCACATATCGGCCTGTCGACCCTCACCTACCTGTTCGAAGGCGTGCTGCAACACAAAGACAGCCTGGGATCGGACCAGGTGGTGCAGCCCGGCGATGTCAGCTGGATGAAGGCCGGCAGTGCGATTGCCCACGTCGAGCGCACACCCGCGGCATTGAAGGACAGTGGTTTCAGCCTGCATGGGCTGCAAGTATGGCTGGCCTCGCCCAAGGACCACGAGACGGGACCAGGGCACTACAGCCATCACCCGGCCGCCAGCCTGCCCGTCAGTGACAGCCTGGGCGTGCAGATCTGCCTGATCGCCGGCAACGGTTTTTGCCTCACATCACCGGTGCCGGTGCTGTCGCCTACGGTGTATGCCGACGTGCGGATGCAAACGGCCACGACGCTGCTGATCCCCGATGAACATGAGGAGCGCGCGGTGTATGTGCTGGAAGGTGAAGCACAGTTGGATGGAGAAACGCTGGAAGTGCACAGCCTGGTGGTGTTGCCGAGCGGACAGGCGATGACGCTGTTTGCCGAGTCCGATTGCCACCTGGTGATCATCGGTGGAGCACCGCTGGATGGGCCACGGCGGATCAATTGGAACTTCGTCGCGAGCGATCCGTTGAAGATCGAGGAGGCGCGACAGCGTTGGGCGGCCGGGGATTGGCCAACGGTGCCGGGCGAAACAGAAAGGATTGAGTTGCCTGTGAGATAGCATTCGCGAGCAAGCCCGCCCCCACATCCCACCGTATTCCTACAGAACAAATGCGATCGGATGTGGGAGCGGGCTTGCTCGCGAAAAGCTCGGAACAGGCGCTGAAAAAATCAGCCCTTGAACACTTCATCCAACAGGTTATGCATCGACTGGAACGCCCGCGCCGCGGTCTTCGCATCGTACATCATCATGCCCGGTACATTGGCGTTGGGGTCAGTAAAGGAATGCACCGCACCGCCGTAGCTGAGTAACTGCCAATCCACCCCGGCAGCGTTCATTTCTGCTTCAAATGCTGGCAGTTGCTCTTTCGGCACCAAGGGGTCGGACGCGCCGTGCAGCACCAGGACGGCACCCTTGATGTTCTTCGCATCGGCCGGGTTCGGCGTGTCGAGGGTGCCGTGGAACGAGATGGCCGCCTTGACCGGCACACCGGTGCGAGCCAGTTCCAGGGCACAGCAACCGCCAAAGCAGAAACCAAAGGTCGCCAGCTTCGATGTGTCGACCGCCGCTTCGGTCTGACCTTGCAACTGCTCGAAGGCAGCCTTCATACGCTTGGTCAGCAGTGGGCGATCGTTTTTCAACGGCATCATCGCCGCACCGGCCTCATCGTTATTCGACGGTCGCACGGTTTGCCCATAGAGATCGGCGATCAGCACCACGTAGCCTTTGCTGGCGACGGCCTTGGCGATCTCTTCGGCCCCCGCACTCACCCCCATCCAGTTCGGCGCCATCAGCAAGCCCGGCAGCGGGCCTTTGTGGCTAGCATCGAACGCCAGGCGGCTCTCATAAGACTGGCCATCAATCTGATAGACCACGGAACGCACAGTGACTTGGCTCATCATTTACTCCAGTTGAGGGTTTTGTGGGAACCTGCTCGCGAAAAACGTCAATGAGAACGCGGGCATCCTGGATGATGCGCGACGAGCTCACGTTTTTCGCGAGCAAGCTCGCGCCTACAACGAAAAAACCCGCCGAAGCGGGTTTTTCTACAACGGTGTTAAACCGACAGTTCAACTAACAGCTTGTTCAGTCGGCGCACATAAGCGGCCGGGTCCTTCAAGCTGTCGCCGGCGGCCAGGGCTGCCTGGTCGAAGAGGATGTGCGACAAGTCGCCAAAACGCTCTTCGCTCT
The DNA here is from genome assembly GCF_046605395.1 of Pseudomonas sp. MPB23. Taxonomy (NCBI): domain Bacteria; kingdom Pseudomonadati; phylum Pseudomonadota; class Gammaproteobacteria; order Pseudomonadales; family Pseudomonadaceae; genus Pseudomonas; species Pseudomonas sp. MPB23. The sequence continues at coordinate 5,492,347 of NZ_CP176771.1, forward strand.
GCTCGCCGTCGAGTTTCTCGATCAGCGGGTGAGCCGGGTTGAATTCGAAGATCGGCTTGGAATCCGGTACCTTCTGGCCGCTGGCCTCAAGGATCTGGCGCATCTGCATGCCCAGGTCCTGCTCGCCAATGGCCAGGATCGCCGGAGAGTCGGTCAGGCGGTGGGAAACCCGCACTTCGCTGACCGCATCGCCCAGGGACGCCTTGATCCGCTCAACCAGACCTTCTTTGGCCTTGGCAACTTCTTCGGCTTCTTTCTTCTCTTCTTCGGAGTCCAGGTTCCCCAGGTCCAGGTCGCCACGGGCCACGTCGACGAAGGATTTGCCGTCGAACTCGTTGAGGTAGCTCATCAGCCACTCATCGATACGGTCGGTCAGCAGCAGCACTTCGATGCCTTTCTTGCGGAAGACTTCCAAGTGTGGGCTGTTCTTGACCTGAGCGTAGGTTTCGCCGGTCAGGTAGTAGATCTTGTCTTGACCTTCCTTGGCGCGTGCCAGGTATTCGGCCAGGCCTACCACTTGCTCGCCGTCATCGCCCAGGGTGGATGCGAAGCGCAGCAGGCCGGCGATTTTCTCCTTGTTGGCGAAGTCTTCCGCCGGGCCTTCTTTCATGACCTGACCGAAGTTTTTCCAGAAGCCTTGGTATTTCTCCGGCTCGTTCTTCGCCAGTTTTTCCAGCATGTCGAGTACACGCTTGGTCAGCGCCGACTTCATGGAGTCGATGATCGGGTCTTTCTGCAGGATTTCCCGCGACACGTTCAGCGACAGGTCGTTGGAGTCGACCACGCCCTTGATGAAGCGCAGGTACAGCGGCAGGAAGGATTCCGCCTGGTCCATCACGAACACGCGCTGCACGTAGAGCTTCAGGCCCTTGGGCGCTTCACGCTGATACAGGTCGAACGGCGCGCGGGCCGGTACGTAGAGCAGCGAGCTGTATTCGAGCTTGCCTTCGACCTTGTTGTGGCTCCAGCTCAGCGGGTTTTCGTAGTCGTGACCGATGTGCTTGTAGAACTCCTGGTATTCCTCGTCCTTGATCTCGGTACGCGGACGGGTCCACAGGGCGCTGGCGCGGTTGACGGTTTCCCATTCCAGCGCAGGCTTCTCTTCGCCTTCGGCGGCTGCTTGTTCTTTCGGCAGTTCGATCGGCAGGGCGATGTGGTCGGAGTATTTCTTGATGATGTTGCGCAGGCGCCAGCCATCGGCGAACTCGTCTTCACCGGATTTCAGGTGCAGCACGATACGGGTACCACGGTCAGCCTTGTCGACGGTGGCGATTTCAAACTCGCCCTCGCCTTTGGAGGACCAGTGCACGCCTTCGCTGGCGTCCAGGCCGGCACGGCGGCTGAACACTTCAACTTTGTCGGCGACGATAAAGGCCGAGTAGAAGCCCACGCCGAACTGGCCGATCAGGTGCGAATCTTTCTTCTGGTCGCCAGAAAGGTTCTTCATGAAATCGGCGGTGCCGGATTTGGCGATAGTGCCCAGGTGGGTGACCGCCTCTTCGCGGCTCATGCCGATACCGTTGTCTTCGAGGGTAACGGTCTTGGCGTCCTTGTCGAAGCTCACACGGATTTTCAGTTCCGCGCCGCCTTCCAGCAACTCAGGCTTGGACAGGGCTTCGAAACGTAATTTATCGACAGCGTCAGAGGCGTTCGAGATCAATTCGCGAAGGAAAATTTCCTTGTTGGAATACAGCGAATGGATCATGAGGTGCAGCAGTTGCTTCACCTCGGTCTGGAAGCCCAGGGTTTCCTTTTGAGTTTCCACACTCATGGTCATCAAACTCCAATTGGATGGCAGTGGCCGCGCCCAAGAGGGTTGGCGGCGGGTTGTCATCAAAGTTGGGGGCTAAGACCAGAATTTCAAGGGCGGGGCACTTCCTCGATCTTGAAATGCGCACGGGCAGTGGCGATGGGCTCGGTCGAGGTGCTTTGCCAGGCGGTGATCGCCACATTCGCCACCCGTCGGCCCTGGCGCCACACCCGGCATGTGGCGTAAGTGTCGCGAAACTGCCCGGCACGCAGGTAATCCAGGGAAAAGTCGATGATCTTCGGAATGCCCGGCGCGCCGGTGAACACCAGCAAGTGCAACGCCGCGGACAGCTCCATGAAGCCGGCGATGACCCCGCCGTGGAGCGCTGGCAATATGGGGTTACCAATATTGTCTTTATTGGCCGGCAGGCGAAACAGCAACTCATCACCCAGCCGGGTGCATTCGATGCCGATCAGCTTGGCGTAGGGAATCAGGTCAAGCAGCGCCCCATAGTTGCCGCGTTCATGGGCCTGCTCCAGTCGGGTCTTGAATCGGTGCATCAGGCGTGTCCTCCCTTGATCGTCTCGCCCAGCCCTTGCGTCCCCTTGAGACGTTTGCCCATGCGCATGAAAGTGCCAACGACATGGGCGATAGGCTGCTGTCGGTCATCCTGATAGGCGAAACCACGGGTAAAAATCACGTCGGTGGTGACCCGATAGCATTGCGCAAACCCATAGACCGGTTTGTGCGGTTCGGCGGGATGCATGTAGTCGATTCGCAGGTCGAGAGTCGGGCACACCTCGAACTCCGGCAGCACGCACAAGGTTGCCATGCCGCAGGCGGTGTCCATCAAAGAGGTCAAGACGCCGCCGTGGATCACGCCGGTGCTGGGGTCACCGATCAGATGGGAGGCATAGGGCATGACGAGCGTGATGCCCTCCTCGTCAGCATGATGAGCGGTAATACCCAACACCTGGCAATGACGCAGGGCCGATACGAAGCGTGTCGCACGCTCTAACAAGGGATTTTCGGTCATTCGTCGCAGACTCTTATTAGTGTTTATTTGCCGAATAGGCGGAGCAAGCGAAAGTTCCTTCACGCCCGCGATTTATATATCTATGGAATAAAAGGAACTAATGCCGAACGCCCACGCTCGAAAGGCCAGTAGATATCTTCACTAAGGAGAAACACCCCATGCGTAAGACTTTAGCTATTTCCATGATGTTGGCCGCTGCCCTCGGTCTCGCTGCCTGCGATAAGAAATCCGAAGACAAAGCCCAAGACGCCGCAGCGCACTCTGAGCAAGCTCAAAAAGATATGGCCAAAGCACAGGATAAAGTGAACGACGCTGCGAAAGAAAACGCCGATGCTGCCAAAGCTCAGGCTGAATCGAACGAAGCGGCAGCAAAAGAAGCAGCACCTGCGACCCCAGCCACCGGTTCTTGAGACCGCGGTTTGAATTAGCTTCATCGTAAAAAGTAAGCCCGCTTAAATAGCGGGCTTTACTTTGTCTGCTGCTTTCAATCGCTGCGCGAATACGCAGGTTCAGACTAAGCCGCCTCTTTGACAGCCTCCGGCAGCGGCGTATCCGTCTGGGTATACACCATCACTTGCAGTACGTCGGAATGAAACTCCCGACGGTACAGCACGAACACCACCCCGCTGCTCATCAACATGAACAACCAAGGGCTGACAAACCACGCCAGCATGGTCATGCCGAAGTAATAAGAGCGCAGGCCTAAGTTGAACTGGTTGGCGGCCATGGAGATCACCCTCGCCGCACGCAAGGCAAACGCCTTGCGCTCCTGCTCCGACACATGCCGCTCACCGATCATCGGCGCCGACCCGACCAGCACTGCGGCGAAGTTGTACTGGCGCATGCACCAACTGAAGGTGAAGAAGGCGTAGACGAACACCAGCGCCAGGCACAGCAACTTGATTTCCGACATGCCCTGGGAGGCTTGTTGGACCATAGGGATGTCTGCCAGCAACGACACCGCACGTTCGGAAGCGCCCAGCACGGTGAGAATACCAGCGAGGATAATCAGGGTACTGGAGGCGAAGAACGAGGCGTTGCGCTCCAGATTGCCGATCACGCTGGCATCGGCAATGCGGTTGTCCCGCAGCAGCATGCGACGCATCCAGTCTTCACGATACAAATGCAGCACGCTGGCCAGACAGGCGGTGTCGCGGGCCTTCCATGTGGCGTAACGGGTGTAGCCACCCCAGCACAGGACGAACCAGAGAGCGGCAAGCAAGTGGATCTGATTGGTTTCGATGAACGACATGCGGGTCCTTATACACGGTGTTTCGACTTAAAGAGTCTGGCAGCCCTTTCGACGATAGCCCATAGAAAAAGACACTGCTCATGGCCCATAAAAATGGCCCGCATCAATCGATACGGGGCATTTCAGTACAGCGCGAAGCCTGAGTGTCAGGCGATGGCTTCGGTGCGCTTGCCGAGCATGCGATCAATCACCCCGGCAACCACCAAGATCATCACCGCCGGCACCAGCCAGGCCAGGCCGTGGTCGCTCAATGGCAGGTTCGCCAACTGCGAGGGCAACCGATCCGCCTCGCCAGCGCTCTTGAGCGCATCGATGCAACCTACGATAAACGACACCAGCATGACCGGGCCGACAATACGCGTCTGGTCCAGCCAGAAGTCTTTGCAGAAGCTCAGGGCCACCAGCACGATGCACGGCGGGTAGATCGCGGTAAGCACCGGGATCGAGAACGCAATCAGCTTGGTCAGGCCCAGGTTCGACACAAACAGCGAGAACAGCGCCAGGATCACCACCAGGGTCTTGTAGGACAGCGGCAGGATGCGGCTGAAGTACTCGGCGCAGGCGCAGGTGAGGCCCACCGCGGTGACCAGGCATGCCAGGGAGATCAGCACCGCAAGAAAGCCGCTACCCAGGGAGCCGAAGGTGTGTTGCACGTAGGCATGCAGCACCACTGCGCCGTTTCCGGCACCGGCTGCCACGGCATGGCTGCCCGAACCGAGGCGGAACAGGCTGATATACACGAGGGCCAGGCCCACACCGGCAATCAGCCCGGCGATGATCGCGTACCGGGTGATCAACTTGGGCGATTCGACGCCACGGGAGCGAATGGCATTGACGATGACAATGCCAAACACCAGCGCACCCAGGGTATCCATGGTCAGGTAACCATTGATAAAGCCGTGGGAGAACGGTGCAGCCACATATTCCGGGGTGGCGACGCCCACCTCACCAGCCGGCAGGGCAAACGCGGCGATGCCGAGGATGGACAGCGCGACGATCTTCAGCGGCGCGAGGAAACGCCCCACGGTGTCCAGCAGCCGACCTGGATACAGGGAGACGAAGAACACCACCAGGAAATACACCGAACTGTAGAGGAACAACGCCAGCGGGCTTTCACCGGTCAGCGGCGCCAGGCCCACTTCAAAGGATACGGTCGCGGTACGCGGAGTGGCGAACAGCGGCCCTACCGCCAGATACGCCGCCGCCGCGAGCAGGCCACCGGCGATCTTGCCGATCGGGCTGCTCAACGCGTCCATGCCGCCGCCGACCTTGGCCAGGGCGATTACCGTCACCACCGGCAGACCGACCGCGGTGATCAGAAAGCCCAGCGCGGCCATCCAGACATGCGGCCCGGACTGTAAACCAACGATAGGCGGGAAGATGATGTTGCCGGCGCCCACGAACAGGGCAAAGGTCATAAAGCCCAACGCCAGGATATCCTGGCTTTTCAACACGTTCATTTGAGGAAATACCACACTACTGAATCGGAATTTAGAGAGGGATTCCCTATGGATGAGGGAACTACTGCCGGTCCTTGTGGAGACCGAGCGGTCTAGCGCGCAGCTTCCTTTTGGGAGGCGGACGCATAAAGAGGCGGCTAGGGTACAGAATTAGGCAGATAAACGCACCGTTGCGGGGCAAACTGTCCGATAAGCGACATTGTTATGTCGCGTTTTCACACTTAATTTGGCAATACAGACAATAAATGTAAGAGGGGGCTTGCTCCCGATAGCGTAGGTTCAGTCACATCCTCAGTGACTGGACCACGGTCATCGGGAGCAAGCCCCCTCTTACATGGGATCGAGTACATTTCAATCCAGAATGCACAAAGGCCACCCGAAGGTGGCCTTTGTGTGGGTGAAGCGTCAGCTAAGCACGAGGCTTACTTGACAGCCCAACCGGTCAGCTCGGCCAGGGCCTTGCCGATGTCTGCCAGCGAACGCACGGTTTTAACGCCTGCGTCTTGCAGTGCAGCGAATTTCTCGTCTGCAGTGCCTTTGCCGCCAGAGATGATTGCACCAGCATGGCCCATGCGCTTGCCTGCAGGAGCAGTCACACCAGCGATGTAGGAAACAACCGGCTTGGTCACGTGTGCCTTGATGTAGGCAGCGGCTTCTTCTTCAGCCGAACCGCCGATCTCACCGATCATGACGATCGCTTCGGTCTTCGGGTCTTCCTGGAACAGCTTCAGGATGTCGATGAAGTTGGAGCCTGGGATCGGGTCACCGCCGATGCCGACGCAAGTCGACTGACCGAAACCGGCGTCAGTGGTCTGCTTCACAGCTTCGTAGGTCAGGGTGCCGGAACGGGAAACGATACCGACTTTACCTGGCAAGTGAATGTGACCGGGCATGATGCCGATCTTGCATTCGCCTGGGGTGATCACGCCTGGGCAGTTAGGGCCGATCAGGATTACGCCCAGCTCGTCGCACTTAACTTTAGCGTCCAGCATGTCCAGGGTAGGAATGCCTTCGGTGATGCACACGATCAGCTTGATGCCGCCGAAGGCTGCTTCCAGGATCGAGTCCTTGCAGAAAGGAGCTGGAACGTAGATCACGCTGGCGGTGGCGCCAGTGGCAGCTACAGCGTCTTTCACGGTGTTGAACACTGGCAGGCCCAGATGCTCGGTGCCGCCTTTGCCCGGCGTTACGCCGCCAACCATCTTGGTGCCGTATTCGATGGCTTGCTGGGTGTGGAAACTACCTTGCGAACCGGTAATACCCTGGCAGATAACTTTGGTGTCTTTATTGATCAGGACGCTCATTATTTGCCCTCCGCAGCTTTGACAACTTGTTGAGCAGCGTCGGTCAGGCTGGTAGCCGCGATGATGTTCAAACCGCTTTCTGCCAGTACTTTAGCGCCCAGTTCAGCGTTGTTACCTTCAAGGCGAACAACAACCGGGATTTTAACGCCGACTTCTTTCACTGCACCGATGATGCCTTCGGCAATCATGTCGCAACGAACGATGCCGCCGAAGATGTTGACCAGTACTGCTGCGACGTTGGAGTCGGACAGGATGATCTTGAACGCTTCGGTTACGCGTTCTTTGGTAGCACCACCGCCCACGTCGAGGAAGTTGGCCGGTTTGCCGCCATGCAGGTTGACGATGTCCATGGTACCCATGGCCAGGCCAGCACCGTTGACCATGCAACCGATGTTACCTTCCAGGGCTACGTAGTTCAGCTCGAACTTGGCAGCGTGCGCTTCGCGCGGATCGTCCTGCGACGGATCGTGGAAAGTCTTCAGCTTAGGCTGACGGTACATCGCGTTGGCGTCGATGTTGATCTTGGCGTCGAGGCAGTGCAGATCGCCATCAGCCTTGATCACCAGCGGGTTCACTTCCAGCAGGGCCAGATCGTGATCCTGGAACAGTTTGGCCAGACCGACGAAGATCTTGGCGAACTGGGCAACTTGCTTGCCTTCCAGGCCCAACTGGAAAGCCAGCTCGCGACCCTGGAATGGCTGAGCGCCAACCAGTGGATCGATAGTGGCTTTCAGAATTTTTTCTGGGGTTTCGTGAGCGATCTTTTCAATGTCCACGCCACCTTCGGTGGAAGCCATGAACACGATGCGACGGCTCGAACGGTCAACGACAGCGCCCAGGTACAGCTCTTTAGCGATATCAGTGCACGATTCAACCAGGATTTTGGTGACTGGCTGGCCATTGGCATCAGTCTGGTAAGTCACCAGACGCTTGCCCAGCCACTGCTGTGCGAAGGCCTTGGCGTCTTCTTTGCTGCGAACCAGCTTAACGCCGCCCGCTTTACCGCGACCACCGGCGTGAACCTGGGCTTTGACAACCCATTCAGTGCCACCGATTTTGTCGCAAGCTTCTGCTGCTGCTTCCGGGGTGTCTACTGCGTAACCAGTGGAAACTGGCAGGCCGTATTCAGCGAACAGCTGCTTACCCTGATACTCGTGAAGATTCATGCTTTTTACCGTCTTCGTTAGGTACTGCGCATTCGGCGCTGCACTCATTATGAGTGCCGCACCACCTGTGACTGCTGCTTGCGCAACCCGCCGGACTTAAGCCCGGTCAAGCTGCGCAAGACTGCGTCCGGCGGACATTCCGCGGTGAGTCTTGCGCGCAAGGCTCACGACGGGCAGCCGCCGTGGTTTCTTATTATCTCTTTTTTTAGCGCTTCTTCTTGTTGGCAATGTGGATGGCGTGGCCATTCACTGCCAGCGCGGCTTCATGCAGCGCTTCGGACAGGGTCGGATGGGAGAAAACCATCATGCCGATGTCCTCGGCACTGGTGCCGAATTCCATACCGATTGCACCCTGCTGAACCAGTTCCGCTGCGCCTGGGCCAATCACATGGACGCCCAATACGCGGTCAGTCTTGGCATCAGCGATGACTTTGACGAAACCACCGGTGTCGTTGGCAGCCATGGCACGGCCAGAAGCAGCAAACGGGAAGGTGCCGACGTTAACTTCAACGCCTTCAGCTTTCAACTGCTGTTCGTTTTTGCCGACCCATGCAATTTCCGGGTGGGTGTAGATAACCGATGGGATCAGGTCGTAGTTCATCTGGGTTTTGTGGCCCTTGATGCGCTCGACAACCATGATGCCTTCTTCGGAAGCCTTGTGCGCCAGCATCATGCCGCGAACCACGTCACCAATGGCGTAGACGCCTGGAACGGTGGTAGCGCAATGATCGTCAACGTGGATGAAACCACGCTCGTCGATGTTCACGCCGCTATCGGCAGCCAGCAGGTCGGTGGTCACTGGACGGCGACCCACGGCTACGATCAGCTTGTCGAAAGTGATGGTCTGTTCGCCATCCTTGTCGGTGTAGGTCACGACCACTTCTTCGCCGTTGACCTTCGAGCCGGTCACGCGAGCGCCCAGCTTGATGTCCAGACCTTGTTTGGTCAGGGTTTTGTAGGCTTCTTTGGACACCGCGGTGTCGGCAGCCAGCAGGAACGTGTCCAGGGCTTCCAGCACAGTCACTTTGGCACCCAGGCGGGACCAGACGGAACCCAGTTCCAGGCCGATCACGCCAGCGCCGATCACGCCCAGACGCTTAGGCACAGCCTGGAATTCCAGGGCGCCGGTCGAATCGACGATTACGTTCTGGTCAACCGGAGCCGGTGGAATGTCGATTGGACGCGAACCTGGAGCCAGGATCACGTTCTCGGCTTCGATGACTTCAACCGAACCGTCAGGCTTGGTGATTTCGACTTTCTTGCCGGCCAGCAGTTTGCCGTGGCCTTGCAGGGAAGTGACACCGTTGGCCTTGAACAAGGTGGCAACGCCGGAAGTCAGGCCTTTAACAATGTTGGCTTTACGGCCGACCATTGCTGGCACGTCCATGGTCACGCCAGCGTGGTGGATGCCGTGGATCGCAAAGCCGTCTTGGGCTTCGTGGAATTTCCAGGAGCTGTCCAGCAGCGCCTTGGAAGGAATGCAACCGACGTTCAGGCAGGTACCGCCCAGCGCCAGTTTGCCTTCCTTGTCGGTGTATTTTTCGATGCAAGCAGTCGAGAGGCCCAGTTGTGCAGCCTTGATGGCGGCAACATAGCCACCAGGACCTGCACCAATCACTACAACGTCAAATTTCTGCGACATGAAAATAGTTCCTCTATTTAGCAGCAAGCTTTCAAGCCACAAGCCCCAAGCCAGACTGCCTTATCCGGCAGCCTGTCACTTGAGGCCTGCAGCTGCTTCTATCAGATATCCAGCAGCAGACGAGCCGGGTCTTCCAGCAGGTTCTTGATGGTCACCAGGAAAGTCACGGCTTCTTTACCATCGATCAGGCGGTGATCGTAAGACAGTGCCAGGTACATCATTGGGCGGATCACGACTTGGCCGTTGATGGCCATCGGACGCTGGATGATGTTGTGCATGCCCAGGATCGCGGCTTGTGGTGGGTTGACGATCGGAGTCGACATCATCGAACCGAAGGTACCACCGTTGGTGATAGTGAAGGTACCACCGGTCATCTCGTCGATGGTCAGCTTGCCATCGCGGGCTTTTTTGCCGAAGCCGGCAATGCCGCCTTCGATTTCAGCCAGGCTCATCAGTTCGGCGTTACGCAGAACCGGAACTACCAGGCCACGGTCGCTGGATACGGCAACGCCGATATCTGCATAGCCGTGGTAAACGATGTCGCCGCCGTCGATGGAAGCGTTGACTGCCGGGAAGCGTTTCAGCGCTTCGGTGGCCGCTTTCACGAAGAACGACATGAAGCCCAGGCGCACGCCGTTGTGGGACTTCTCGAACAGGTCCTTGTACTTCGAACGCAGCGCCATGACTTCGGTCATGTCGACTTCGTTGAAAGTGGTCAGCATCGCCATGTTCGACTGTGCTTCAACCAGGCGCTTGGCCACGGTGGCACGTACACGAGTCATCGGTACGCGCTTCTCGGTGCGGTCGCCAGCAGCGAACACAGGTGCAGCGGCAGCCGGGGCAGCAGCCTTGGCCGGTGCGGCAGCGGGTGCGTTTTTCTTCGCTTCAACAGCGGCAACCACGTCTTCCTTGGTCACGCGACCGTCTTTGCCGGTGCCTTTGAGGGAAGCCAGGTTGATGCCGTTTTCTTCGGCCAGCTGGCGTGCAGCCGGTGCAGCGATTGGATCTTCGGCGCCAGCAGCCGGGGCAGCAGCCGGTGCCGAAGCGGCAACGGCCGGGGCAGCGGCGGCAGGAGCAGGAGCAGCAGCGCTGCCCTCTTCGATCGAACCCAGTACCTGGTTCGACAGAACGGTCGCGCCTTCTTCGGCAATGATTGCGCCCAGCACGCCGTCAGCTTCGGCCAACACTTCCAGCACGACTTTGTCGGTCTCGATGTCGACGATCAGGTCGTCACGCTTGACGGCCTCACCGGGTTTCTTGTGCCAGGTGGCAACGGTGCCATCGGCAACCGATTCCGGGAATGACGGGGCTTTGATTTCGATAGCCATTATCTGTGTGTCCTTAAAATTCGGTTTCAGTCAGCGCAAAGGCGTTAGACAGTGAAAGCATCTTTCAGCAGTTTTTCCTGCTGCTCGGCGTGCATCGACGCATAACCACACGCAGGTGCCGCAGACGCATCACGACCGGCGTACTCCAGGCCCAAGGCCTTGTTGTGGTTACCGATACTGCGACGCAGATGATGCTGACTGCTGTACCACGCGCCCTGGTTCATCGGTTCTTCCTGACACCACACCACATTGGTGAGGTTGGTATAAGGCGCGATGGCCTCCATCAGGTCGTCTTCCGGGAACGGATAAAGCTGCTCGATACGCACGATAGCGATGTCTTCGCGGCCTTCGGCACGGCGTTTTTCCAGCAAGTCGTAGTAAACCTTGCCGCTGCACAGGACCAGGCGAGTGACCTTGGCCGCGTCCAGGGTGTCGATTTCTGGAATCACGGTCTGGAACGAACCGTCTGCCAGATCTTCCAGGGTCGAGATGGCCAATTTGTGACGCAACAGCGATTTCGGAGTCAGCACTACCAGCGGCTTGCGCAGCGGACGAATGACCTGGCGACGCAGCAAGTGGTAGATCTGGGCCGGGGTAGTCGGCACGCACACCTGGATGTTGTGCTCGGCGCACAACTGCAGGTAACGCTCCAGACGGGCCGAGGAGTGCTCCGGACCCTGACCTTCATAACCGTGCGGCAACAGCATGGTCAGACCGCACAGACGGCCCCACTTGTGCTCGCCGCTGGTGATGAACTGGTCGATCACCACCTGGGCACCGTTGGCGAAGTCGCCGAACTGGGCTTCCCAGATCACCAGCGCGTTAGGCGTGGTGGTCGAGTAACCGTATTCGAACGCCAGTACGGCTTCTTCGGACAGGAACGAATCGTACAGGTCGAAACGTGGCTGGCCGTCGTACAGGTGTTGCAACGGGATGTAGGTGCTTGCGTCTTTCTGGTTGTGCAGAACCGCGTGACGGTGCGAGAACGTACCACGGCCGATGTCCTGGCCGGTCATGCGGATCGGGTGACCTTCGAACGCCAGGGTCGCGTACGCCATGGTTTCGGCGTAACCCCAGTTGATCGGCAGGCCGCCGGCTTGCATCTTCTGACGGTCTTCGTAGATCTTCGAGACCTGGCGCTGTACCACGAAGCCTTCTGGAATTTCCAGCAGCTTGGCAGACAGTTCCTGCAGGGTTTTCAGATCGAACGACGTATCGTGACGCGCAGTCCAGGCGTGGCCCAGGTATGGACGCCAGTCGACGAACAGCTCTTTGTTCGGCTCTTTGACCAGGCTCTTCACTACATGCAGACCGTTGTCCAGCGCGTTGCGGTATTCGTCGACTTTCGCCTGAACACGCACATCGTCGATCACGCCGGCCTTGGTCAGGCTTTCGGCATACAGCTCACGGGTGGTGCGCTGCTTGGTGATCTGCTGATACATCAACGGCTGGGTGCCGCTTGGTTCGTCCGCTTCGTTGTGACCGCGACGGCGGTAGCAAACCAGGTCGATCACCACATCACGCTTGAACTGCATGCGGTAGTCGATGGCCAGTTGGGTCACGAACAGTACGGCTTCCGGATCATCGCCATTCACATGGAGGATCGGCGCCTGGATCATCTTGGCAACGTCGGTGGCGTACTCGGTGGAACGCGCGTCCAACGGGTTGCTGATGGTGAAGCCCACCTGGTTGTTGATGACGATGTGAACGGTACCGCCGGTCTTGAAGCCGCGAGTCTGCGACATCTGGAACGTTTCCAGGACCACGCCTTGACCGGCGAATGCCGCGTCACCGTGGATGGAAATCGGCAGAACCTTCTCACCGGTGGTGTCGTTACGACGATCCTGGCGAGCACGTACCGAACCCTCGACCACTGGAGAAACGATTTCCAGGTGGGATGGGTTGAACGCCATGGCGAGGTGAACTTCGCCGCCGGTGGTCATCACGTTGGACGAGAAGCCCTGGTGATACTTAACGTCACCGGAACCCAACTCGACCTTCTTCTTGCCTTCGAATTCGTCGAACAGATCGCGCGGGTTCTTCCCGAAGGTATTGACCAGCACGTTCAGGCGACCACGGTGGGCCATGCCGATCACGATTTCCTTGGTGCCGTAGGAGCCGGAACGCTGGATCAGCTCATCGAGCATCGGAATCAGGCTTTCGCCGCCTTCCAGGCCGAAACGTTTGGTGCCTGGGTATTTGGTGCCGAGGTATTTCTCGAGGCCTTCGGCCGCGGTCACGCGCTCAAGCAGGTGGCTGCGCACATCGGCGGACAGCACCGGGCGGCCACGCACGCCTTCCAGGCGATGCTGGAACCAGTGACGCTGTTCGGAATCGGTGATGTGCGTGAACTCAGCGCCAATGGTGCGGCAATATGTCTGCTGCAACGCTTCGTGAATTTCGCGTAGGCTCGCCTCCTCTTTGCCGATGAACAGGTCGCCGGCACGGAAGGTCGTATCAAGATCGGCATTGGTCAAGCCGTAATGATTGATCGACAGGTCTGCAGGTGCAGGACGCTTCCAGAGCCCCAGCGGATCGAGCTGGGCCGCCTGGTGGCCGCGCATTCGGTAGGCCTGGATCAATCGCAATACTTCAACTTGCTTCTTCTCGTGCTCACTGCTCACGCTGCCGGCAGAAACCGGTTGGGCGCGGCGCTGGTTCTTTGCCAGCAGCACGAACTGATCGCGAATTGTTGCGTGCGATACATCGGTGGCAGCGTTGCCGTCTGAAGACAACGTCTGAAATTTGGTGCGCCATTCTTCTGGCACAGCGTTAGGGTCGTGCAGGTAGAGCTCATAAAGCTCTTCCACATAGGCAGCGTTACCACCTGATAGATAGCCGCTGTTCCACATGCGCTGCATCACGCTTTCTTGCATGCTTGGTCACCCTCAATTTGGGGACACCACCGGCGAAAACACCGAGTCTGCTTGCAAAAGGCCAAGTGCAGCGACCAAAACAAGCCACTAGGATCACGCTGATAGTTCGGGTACCAACCCGAATGCCCCTGCTTGTCTCATTTCTTCAAAATAAGAGCCGCGGCTTTGTAAGTCGCTGCTCAGGTTAAAACCACGGCGCCGGTTGAAGCCTGCGCCGTAGCATTTACGGGCACAACGGTCCTGCTTTGTTACAACGTCGGTTACACGCCGCTTTGCAGCAACATGTTACGGATGTGACCAATGGCCTTAGTCGGGTTCAGGCCTTTGGGGCATACGTTGACGCAGTTCATGATCCCGCGGCAGCGGAATACGCTGAACGGGTCATCCAGCGAAGCCAGACGCTCGGATGTCTTGGTGTCACGGCTGTCTGCGAGGAAGCGATACGCTTGCAGCAGGGCAGCTGGGCCCAGGAACTTGTCCGGGTTCCACCAGAAGGACGGGCAGGAAGTCGAGCAGCAAGCGCACAGGATGCACTCGTACAGACCGTCGAGCTTTTCACGTTCTTCCGGGGACTGCAGACGCTCGATGGCCGGAGCCGGCGTATCGTTCTGCAGGAACGGCTTAACCTTCTCGTATTGCTTGTAGAAGATGCTCATATCGACGACCAGGTCACGGATAACCGGCAACCCTGGCAGAGGACGAATGATCAGCTTGTTGCCTTTCACCACGGCGGACAGCGGCGTGATGCACGCCAGGCCGTTTTTGCCGTTGATGTTCATGCCGTCGGAGCCGCATACACCTTCACGGCAAGAGCGACGATAGGAGAACCCTTCGTCCTGCTCTTTGATCAGGGCGAGCACATCCAGCACCATCAAGTCTTTACCACCGGTATCGACCTGGAAATCCTGCATGAACGGCGCAGCGTCCCGATCAGGGTTGTAGCGATACACACTGACTTTCAACATGGCAGCCACCCTTAGTAAGTCCGAATTTTCGGTTCAAACATCGGAACCGTCTTCGGCGAGAAGTTAACGGCACGCTTGGAGACGCGTTTTTCACCCGGGAAGTAGAGGGTGTGGCACAGCCAGTTTTCATCGTCACGGTCTTCGTAGTCTTCACGAGCGTGAGCACCACGGGACTCTTTACGAACCTCGGCGGCAATCGCAGTCGCTTCAGCCACTTCCAGCAGGTTTTGAAGCTCAAGGGCTTCGATACGAGCGGTGTTGAATGCCTGGCTCTTATCGTTGATCTTGACGTTGGCGATGCGCTTGCGCAGATCGGCCAGTTGGGCGATACCCTTCTGCATGTATTCGCCGGTACGGAATACACCGAAGTAGTTCTGCATGCAGCTTTGCAGCTCGCGACGCAGGGTAGCCACGTCTTCGCCATCGGTACGCCCGTTCAGAGCGTTCAGGCGCGCCAGGGCGGCCTCGATATTGGCGTCAGTGGCGTCATCGTATTCGATGCCGTCAGTCAATGCTTTTTCCAGGTGCAGGCCGGCCGCACGACCGAATACCACCAGGTCGAGCAGCGAGTTGCCGCCCAGACGGTTGGCACCGTGTACCGATACGCACGCCACTTCACCTACCGCGAACAGACCATGAATGATCTCGTCCACGCCTTCGGCGTTCTGAGTGATCGCCTGGCCATGAATGTTGGTCGGCACGCCGCCCATCATGTAGTGGCAAGTCGGAACAACCGGAACCGGAGCAACCACCGGATCAACGTGAGCAAAGGTCTTGGACAGTTCGCAGATACCTGGCAGACGGCTGTGCAGCACTTCCTCGCCCAGGTGATCGAGCTTGAGCAACACGTGGTCGCCGTTCGGGCCACAGCCGTTGCCGGCGATGATTTCTTTCACCATCGAACGGGCCACTACGTCACGGCCAGCCAGGTCTTTCGCGTTCGGAGCGTAGCGCTCCATGAAACGCTCGCCGTTCTTGTTGATCAGGTAACCACCTTCACCACGGCAACCTTCGGTAACCAGTACACCGGCGCCGGCGATGCCGGTCGGGTGGAACTGCCACATTTCGATGTCTTGCACCGGCACGCCAGCACGCAGTGCCATGCCAACGCCGTCACCGGTGTTGATCAGGGCGTTGGTGGTCGACGCGTAGATACGGCCTGCACCGCCAGTCGCCAGCACGGTAGCCTTGGCGCGGATGTAGGAGGTTTCACCGGTTTCGATGCAGATGGCGATCACGCCAACGAAAGCGCCGTCCTGGTTTTTCACCAGGTCAACCGCGTAGTACTCGTTGAGGAACGTGGTGCCGGCTTTCAGGTTGCCCTGATACAGGGTGTGCAGCAGCGCGTGACCGGTACGGTCGGACGCAGCGCAGGTACGGGCAGCCTGGCCACCTTTACCGTAATCCTTCGACTGACCGCCGAATGGACGCTGGTAGATACGGCCTTGTTCGGTACGGGAGAACGGCAGACCCATGTGGTCCAGCTCGAATACCGCAGCCGGGCCTTCCTGACACATGTATTCGATAGCGTCCTGGTCACCGATGTAGTCGGAACCCTTGACGGTATCGTACATGTGCCAGCGCCAGTCATCGTTCGGGTCGGCGGACGCGATGGCGCAGGTGATACCACCCTGGGCCGATACGGTGTGGGAGCGTGTCGGGAACACCTTGGTGATCACGGCAGTCTTGTGACCACCCTGAGCCAGCTGCAGCGCAGCGCGCATGCCTGCACCGCCGCCACCAATAATGATGGCGTCGAATGAAATAGTTGGAATGTTAGCCATGAATCAGATACCCCAAAGAATCTGCACACCCCAGACGAAATAAGCGAACATCACGACGCCGCATACTGCCTGGAAGAGAAAACGGACTGCTGTCGCGGACTTGCCCAGCGCCATCGGCGTCAGGTAGTCGGTCGAGATGGTCCACATGCCGACCCAGGCGTGAGCGCCCAGGGCTACAAGGGCCAGCAGACTGAAGATTCGCATCGCATTGTGGGAGAACAGGCCATGCCATTGCTCATAGCCGATGCCCGGGTTTGCGACGAGGTATCCGATCAGGAAAATGAAATAAGCCGCGAGAACGACCGCAGACACACGTTGTGCCATCCAGTCATAGAGGCCAGAACGCGACAGATTCGTTACGCTGGTTACCATATCCAAACTCCTGCCAGAACGATCAGCGCCACGGAAATGGCGATGACGATTTTCGAGCCCAGGCGGCCGCCTTCCAGCGTCTCACCGATGCCCATATCCATGATCAAGTGGCGCACGCCGGCTACCAAGTGATACAGCAGAGCGGACAAGAGACCCCATGCTACGAACTTGGCCAGCGGACTGGTCAAGCATGCCTTCACCTCGGCATAACCTTCCTCGGAACCCAGGGATTTGCTCAATGCATAAAGCATGATGCCCAAGCCCAGGAAGAGGATGATGCCGGAAACACGGTGCAGGAACGACGTAACGCCGGTGATGGGGAGTTTGATGGTCCTTAGGTCTAGGTTTACAGGTCGTTGGCTATTCACGGCTTTTTTTCACACTGAAGAGCCCCTAACAATCAGGGCAAAGTTGTTGGGGAGTGAACTGGTCAGGTAAGCACCACCCAGGGAGTGCGACCCCCAATGAAAGCAAGCCCAAAAGCCCTTGGCGGTCGGTGGCCGAGTATAGACAGTTAGGTTACTAATGACAACGCGCGCACCTCACGCTAATAGCGGATTGCGCTGACGCAATAAAAGGCGTAAATGGCGGCAAATTTCGCGAAAAAAGTCCGGTTAAAGCCTGCTGGAGCAAGACTTTAGGCAAATTGACATCTGAATTTATCTCACTATAGTGGTGCGGGCCCTGCGTGGGGGGTCTGTCTGATGATTTGAAGCATAAATAGGAGGCCACATGGCTGACAAAAAAGCGCAGTTGATCATCGAGGGCGCAGCCCCCGTCGAGCTGCCCATTTTAACCGGCACCGTTGGTCCTGATGTTATCGACGTACGGGGCCTGACGGCCACGGGCCGTTTCACTTTCGACCCAGGCTTCATGTCGACTGCATCTTGCGAGTCGAAGATCACCTATATCGATGGCGACAATGGCATTCTGTTGCACCGGGGCTACCCGATCGAGCAACTGGCTGAAAAATCGGACTACCTGGAAACCTGCTACCTGCTGCTCAATGGCGAGTTACCAACAGCCGAGCAAAAAGCTGAGTTCGTCAGCACCGTGAAGAACCACACCATGGTTCACGAGCAGTTGAAGACGTTCTTCAACGGCTTCCGTCGCGACGCCCACCCGATGGCCGTCATGTGCGGCGTGGTCGGCGCCCTGTCGGCCTTCTATCACGACTCTCTCGACATCAATAACCCGCAGCATCGCGAAATTTCCGCGATCCGCCTGGTTGCCAAGATGCCGACACTGGCCGCAATGGTTTACAAGTACTCCATGGGCCAACCCATGATGTACCCGCGCAACGACCTGACGTACGCGGAAAACTTCCTGCACATGATGTTCAACACCCCGTGCGAGATCAAACCGATCAGCCCGGTACTGGCCAAGGCAATGGACCGGATCTTCATCCTCCACGCCGACCACGAACAGAATGCCTCGACGTCCACCGTACGCCTGGCTGGCTCTTCGGGCGCCAACCCGTTCGCCTGTATCGCTGCCGGTATCGCCGCACTGTGGGGCCCTGCCCACGGCGGTGCGAACGAAGCCGTATTGACCATGCTCGATGAAATCGGCGATGTCTCGAACATCGACAAATACATCGCCAAGGCCAAGGACAAGAACGATCCGTTCAAGTTGATGGGCTTCGGTCACCGGGTCTACAAGAACCGCGACCCACGCGCGACCGTCATGAAGAAGACCTGCGACGAAGTGTTGAGGGAACTGGGGATCAAGAACGATCCGCAACTCGAACTGGCCATGCGCCTGGAAGAGATCGCCCTGACCGACCCGTACTTCATCGAACGCTCGCTGTACCCGAACGTCGACTTCTACTCGGGGATCATCCTCAAGGCGATCGGCATTCCAACCAGCATGTTCACCGTGATCTTCGCCTTGGCGCGGACCGTGGGCTGGATCTCCCACTGGAAAGAAATGCTCTCCAGCCCGTACAAGATTGGCCGCCCGCGCCAGCTGTACACCGGCTACGAGTCGCGTGACATTACCAAGTTGGAAGATCGCAAGTAAGCATCTGACTGACGCGCAATAAAAAAACGGCCTCCTTCATGGAGGCCGTTTTTATTTGTGCAGGAACTAAGAAACTGTTGTGTCTGAAATTCAGCTATCGGGAGCAAGCCCCAGCCTATCGACCGGGACACTTCCCATTGAGCCCCCCCAAAAAAACCTGACCGACTACCACCTGACCGACTACCCACCTTGGAATGCAATCAACTGTGGGGGCTTGCTCCCGATAGCAATAGCCCAGCCAAAAAAAATGCCCCGGCCTATCGACCGGGGCATTTCCTATTGAGCTACACCCTTAGTGAGCAACCGCCCCGCTCGCCCCCAGACCCGTCTGCGAACGCACAAACTGCGGGAAGAACAGCGCACGTTCTTTCACTGCCGCCGCCGACTTGTCGGTGATGGAGAAGAACCAAATACTGACGAACGCAATGATCATCGAGAACAGCGCCGGGTATTCGTACGGGAAGATAGCTTTTTCATGATGCAGGATCGAGACCCAGATGGTCGGGCCCAGGACCATCAGGCCCACGGCACTGACCAGACCCAACCAGCCGCCAATCATCGCGCCACGGGTGGTGAGGTTTTTCCAGTACATGGAAAGCAGCAACACCGGGAAGTTACAGCTGGCAGCGATAGAAAACGCCAGGCCGACCATGAACGCAATGTTCTGGCTTTCGAACAGGATACCCAGGCAGATCGCCAGCACCGCCAAAGCGATGGTAGTGATCTTCGAGACGCGAATCTCGTCCTTATCGTTGGCCCTGCCTTTCCTGATCACACTGGCATACAGGTCATGGGACACCGCCGAAGCACCGGCCAGGGTCAAACCGGCAACCACCGCAAGGATGGTAGCGAACGCCACGGCCGAGATGAAGCCCAGGAAGATACTGCCGCCTACTGCGTTGGCCAGGTGCACCGCCGCCATGTTGTTACCACCCAACAAAGCGCCTGCTGCATCCTTGAACGCCGGGTTGGTGCTGACCAGCAGGATCGCGCCGAAGCCGATGA
Source organism: Pseudomonas sp. MPB23 (assembly GCF_046605395.1). Classification (NCBI taxonomy): domain Bacteria; kingdom Pseudomonadati; phylum Pseudomonadota; class Gammaproteobacteria; order Pseudomonadales; family Pseudomonadaceae; genus Pseudomonas; species Pseudomonas sp. MPB23. The sequence continues at coordinate 5,512,309 of NZ_CP176771.1, forward strand.
TGAAGGTCAGGATGTAGAAGTAGCCGATGAAGCCAGTGGCGTACAACACGCTCTTACGCGCTTCCTTGGCGTCGCTTACAGTGAAGAAGCGCATCAGGATGTGCGGCAGGCCGGCAGTACCGAACATCAGTGCCAGGGCCAGGGAGAACGCGGAGACCGGATCTTTCACCAGGCCGCCGGGGCTCATGATCGATTCACCTTTAGGGTGAACCTTGATCGCCTCGGAGAACAGCGTGCTGAAGTCGAAGTTGACGTGCTTCATCACCATGACGGCCATGAACGTAGCACCGGACAGCAGCAACACTGCCTTGATGATCTGCACCCAGGTGGTCGCCAGCATGCCGCCAAACAGCACGTACATGCACATCAGGACACCCACCATGATCACCGCTACGTGGTAATCAAGGCCGAACAGCAGCTGGATCAACTTGCCCGCGCCTACCATCTGCGCGATCAGGTAGAACGCTACCACCACCAGCGAACCACAAGCCGACAGGCTGCGGATCTGGGTTTGCCCGAGGCGGTAGGACGCCACGTCGGCAAAGGTGTATTTGCCCAGGTTACGCAGGCGCTCGGCGATCAGGAACAGAATGATCGGCCAGCCCACCAGGAAGCCGATCGAGTAGATCAGGCCGTCGTAGCCAGAGGTGTATACCAACGCGGAAATACCCAGGAAGGACGCAGCGGACATATAGTCGCCAGCAATCGCCAGGCCGTTCTGGAAACCGGTGATTTTGCCGCCGGCCGCATAGTAGTCGGCCGCCGAGTTGTTGCGCTTGGACGCCCAGTAAGTGATGCACAACGTCGCGCCGACAAAGACCACGAACATCAGGATCGCTGGAATATTCAGCGGTTGTTTTTGCACTTCACCGGTCAATGCTTCCCCCGCCCATACAGCAGGCGCGAAGACCGAAGCAGCCAGTACAGCCAATAGACGACGGATCATTGCGCAGCCTCCTTGAGAATCGCATTGTTCAGATCGTCGAATTCGCCGTTGGCGCGTCGCACGTAGATCGCAGTGAGGACAAAGGCCGATAGAATCAGCCCGACACCGATAGGGATTCCCCAGGTGATGGACGAGGTGGGGTTGATCTTAGCGCCCAGCAATTGTGGACCGTAGGCGATCAACAGGATGAATCCGGAGTAAAGCCCGAGCATGATCGCCGAGAGAATCCAGGCGAACCTTTCCCTTTTTCTAACCAGCTCCTTGAAACGCGGGCTGTTTTGAATCGAGAGGTAAATGCTGTCGTTCATTGTTTTTATCCTCGCAGCACAGCTTTGTTATTATTGAAACAATAGCCACTGTATGCGGCTACGGGACAGGTTCCAGACGACCTTAGTATTAGAGGGAGTGTAGCGAGGGTTCAGAGGGGCGCAGAAACAATTGTAGGAGCGAGCTCGCTCGCGAAGGTCGTCAACGATAACGCGCTCATTCAGGATGAGCGCGTTACCTTTGGGTTCTTCGCGAGCAAGCTCGCTCCCACAGTTTTATCGGGGGTTATTTACCGACCCACTCGGCCACACGCTCAGGGTGCTTGGCAACCCAGTCCTTGGCCGCCACGTCAGGCTTGGTGCCGTCTTGGATCGCCAACATGACTTCGCCGATTTCATCCTTGGAGGCCCACTGGAATTTTTTCAGGAAGGCAGCGACTTCCGGCGCTTTCTTCTCCAGGCCCTTGCTGCCGATGCTGTTGACGGTTTCAGCAGCACCATAAATCCCTTTTGGATCGTCCAGGAACCGCAGTTTCCACTTGGCGAACATCCAGTGTGGCACCCAACCGGTGACTGCAATGGATTCCTGCTTGTCTTCGGCACGCGTCAGTTCGGCGATCATTGCCGCGCCTGAACTGGCTTGTAGCTTGTAGTCCAAGCCGTAGGCCTTGATGGCTTCGTCGGTCTTGAGCATCACGCCTGAACCGGCGTCGATGCCGACGATCTTGTTCTTGAACGTGGTGTCGGTCTTGAGGTCTTCGATGGACTTGGCTTTGACGTACTCCGGCACGATCAAGCCGATCTTCGCATCCTTGAAGTTGGGGCCGTAGTCGACCACCTTGTCCTTGTTCTTGGCCCAGTACTCGCCGTGGGTCACCGGCAGCCAGGCGGAGAGCATGGCGTCGAGCTTGCCGGTGGCTACACCCTGCCACATGATCCCGGTGGCGACCGCTTGCAGTTTCACGTCATAACCGAGCTTTGCCTTGATCACCTCCGCCGCCACATGGGTGGTGGCAACGCTGTCGGACCAACCGTCCACGTAGCCGATGCTCAGGGTCTTGCTGTCGGCACTGGCCAGTGTGGAGCTCATCGCAACTACCAGCGTGGCAGCTGCGCCCAAGAGTCGTCGCATCTTCATCGTACTTCCCCGAAAGTGCTGCGCCCGACGGATGCCGAGCGACGTCAACCTGTTGTTATGTGGTGCACCGCGCCCCCTTCACGCGCATCGATCCCGCTGCTGCGACATCAGTGGAGTGCTGACGCTTTGATCATCAACCTGCCGGGGCCTTCGACCTGCTCTGTCAGCGACCTCACGCAAGCAAGAAACGACATCACATCGCCAGCAAGTCGTTTTGTAGGACTTGGCGCCAGAATCCCGCCCGAACTTTGCATGTCAAAATTATGCAGCCCCACTGGGACGGGCTAAATCCGGGTAAGATGCGCGCCTTTGCCCCCCAGATAAGCCGACCATGCCCGCAACTGCCCGCTTCCCTGCCCTGCCCTATTGCTTCGCCTTGATTCTCGGCCTGCTGGCCCTTATCGGCTATTGGTATGGCCTCGGTCGGCCAGTGGTGCTGCCAGATGTCGCCAGCGCCAGTCATAAGCTGCAATGTGCGTCGTACACCCCGTTCGACAAGGACCAGTCGCCCTTCGACCAGCCGTTCACCCTGCGCCCTGAGCGCATGGACGCCGACCTGGCCTTGCTGGCTACCCGCTTCGAGTGCATCAGGACTTACTCCATGACCGGCCTGGAAGGCTTGCCGGACCTGGCGCGCAAGCATGGGTTGAAGCTGATGGCAGGCGCCTGGGTCAGCAGCGATCCGCTGGCGACCGAAAAGGAAGTCGACCTGCTTATCGCCTCCGCCAACGCCAACCCGGACGTCGTGACGTCAGTGATCGTCGGCAACGAAGCCTTGTTGCGCAAGGAAGTCACCGCCAAACAACTGGTGGCGCTGATTCATAAAGTCAAAAGCCAGATCCGGCAGCCAGTCACCTACGCCGACGTCTGGGAGTTCTGGCTGCAACACCCGGAAATTGCCCCGGCGGTGGATTTCCTGACCATCCACCTGCTGCCGTACTGGGAAGACGACCCCTCCGGCATCGACCAGGCCCTCAAGCATGTGGGCGATGTGCGCCAGACCTTCGGCAACAAGTTCGCCCCCAAGGACGTGTTGATCGGCGAAACCGGCTGGCCCAGCGAAGGTCGCCAGCGCGAAACTGCCGTGCCGAGCCGGGTCAACGAGGCCAAGTTCATGCGCGGTTTTGTAGCCATGGCCGAAGCCAATGGCTGGCACTACAACCTGATCGAAGCGTTCGACCAGCCATGGAAGCGTGCCAGCGAAGGCGCGGTCGGTGGTTACTGGGGTCTGTTCGATGCGGATCGCCAGGACAAAGGCATCCTCGTCGGGCCCGTGACCAATGTGCCGTATTGGCCGATGTGGCTGGGTGTCGGTGGGCTCATCCTGCTGGGGACGCTGGTGCTCGGCGGCCGTGTTCACAACCGTCGCGCCGCGCTGGCCTTGCCTTTGCTGGGCGCAGTGGCCGCCTGTTCCATCGGCACCTGGGCCGAACTGACCCGCGTAACCGCGCGCTTTAATGACGAGTGGGTGTGGGCCGGCTTGCTGGTGGCGCTGAACCTGCTGGTGCTGACCCATGCCGCCCTGGCCCTGAGCACCCGTGAAGGATGGCGCGAGCGGGCGTTCAACTGGCTGGAACAACGTGCAGGCTGGCTGGTGGCATTCGCCGGGTTTGCCGGTGCGGTGATGATGCTGGCACTGGTGTTCGACCCACGTTACCGCAGCTTCCCCAGTGCGGCCCTGTTGCTGCCGGCCCTCGTCTACCTGGTTCGTCCGGTGACCGGACCACGCCGGGAGATTGCCTTGCTGACCTTTATCATCGGTGCCGGCATTGCGCCGCAACTGTTCCGCGAAGGTCTGTTGAACCAGCAAGCGTGGGGTTGGGCGATGGTCAGCGGATTAATGGTAGTGGCTTTGTGGCGTTGCCTGCGGGTGCGCAAGGCCTGACGCTTCTTCTTGTCGGAGCAGGCTTGCTCGCCATGGCAAGCTCGCACCTACAGGGGAAAAGGGTCATTTAAGACGCCCTTGGCTTCCTGACCAACCGCAACGCCGCAATCACCACCGCAAATACCGCAAACGTGGTGTTGTACAACGCTAACGCCGGCAACCCGAACACCAGCCCCAACACCGCCAGACCCCATCCCGCGCGCCCCGGCACAACGAACCCCAACACGGCGGTGATCAAGGCCGCCCAGCCCAACACCTTGAAGTGAATCATCAAGCCCAGGTTCGAACGTACCTGGCATTCCCAGCGGCTGGCCTCATCAGCACAGATGCCGACCCATTGGCCATCTTCCATAAAGCCATAACGCGCGCCATAGCTGGCAGCCAGCCATAACGGCAGGGCAATAAGCAGCAGGATTAACGGCAAGGGGCGGGACATGGGGCACTCCGATAGGCAAAAACGGCGCTCAGCTTAATGCGCCGGTGGCCGGAAGCAAGGTGCATACACACAATTAGTGTTCACCAATACGTGGCAAAGTGTATCGTCTGGCTACTATTGCCCCGATTCCGACGTTATTTTCCGACTTTTCGTGCCGAGAGCTGGCACTTCGGTGGCAACGCGGTGGTCATAGCCTGCGAACTTCATCAAGCACGTTTCCTCTTAGGGATTAAGTCATGCTCCGTTCCTTGCGCTGTGCTGCCTTGCTGGGCAGCGTTTTTTTGAGTGCGTCAGCACTGGCCGTCGATATCGACCAAGCCAGCTATGGCTTCCCTTTGACGAACCCGTTCGAAGCGACCATCGCCACCACCCCGCCCGACCTTCGGCCCACACTGCCGACCGACGACCAGATCAACCAGTCCGACTACACCTTGAACATGCGCCCCGAGCGCGAATTCAGTCTGCCGGACAACTTCTGGGCAGTGAAGAAACTCACGTACCGCATCGCCAAGCAGGATCGCGCCGCGCCGCTGATTTTCCTGATCGCCGGCACTGGTGCGCGATTTGACAGCAGCATCAACGAATACCTGAAAAAACTGTACTACCAGGCCGGCTACCACGTGGTGCAACTGTCGTCGCCCACCAGCTTCGACTTCATCGCCTCGGCTTCGCGCTTCGCCACCCCAGGCATCAGCCAGGAAGACGCTGAAGACATGTACCGCGTGATGCAGGCCGTGCGCGCCCAGAATGCCTCGCTGCCGGTGACTGACTTCTACCTCACCGGCTACAGCCTCGGCGCCCTGGATGCGGCGTTCGTCAGCAAGCTGGACGAGACCCGCCGCAGCTTCAACTTCAAGAAAGTGTTGCTGCTCAATCCACCGGTCAACCTCTACACCTCGATCACCAACCTCGACAAACTGGTGCAGACCGAGGTCAAGGGCATCAACAACACCACCACCTTTTATGAACTGGTGTTGAACAAGCTGACCCGCTACTTCCAGCAAAAGGGCTACATCGACCTCAATGACGCCCTGCTCTACGACTTCCAGAACTCCAAGCAGCACCTGACCAACGAACAGATGGCCATGCTGATCGGCACCTCGTTCCGTTTCTCGTCGGCCGACATCGCGTTCACTTCGGACCTGATCAACCGTCGCGGCCTGATCATCCCGCCCAAATACCCGATCACCGAAGGCACCAGCCTCACGCCATTCCTCAAGCGTGCGCTGCAATGCGATTTCGATTGCTACCTCACCGAACAAGTGATCCCGATGTGGCGCGCCCGTTCCGACGGCGGCAGCCTGCTGCAACTGGTCGACCAGGTCAGCCTGTACGCCCTCAAGGACTACCTGCATGCCAGCCCGAAAATCGCGGTCATGCACAACGCCGACGACGTGATCCTCGGCCCTGGCGACCTCGGTTTCCTGCGTAAAACCTTCGGCGATCGCTTGACCGTCTATCCCCTGGGCGGCCACTGCGGCAACCTCAATTACCGCGTCAACGCCGACGCCATGCTGGAGTTCTTCCGTGGCTAAATATCTTCTGCTGCTTGCCGCCCTGATGTGCGCAGGCATGGCCAATGCCGACAACAGCAAGGCCCACGCGCCTACCGTGGTCGGCGCCGACGGTTTCAAGGAACCGCTGACCAAGCTCAAGTTCAACCCCGGCCTGGACCAGCGGGAGTTCGAGCGTTCGTCGCTGACCGCGCTCAACGTCTATGACCCGCTGGAGTCGTGGAACCGTCGCGTGTACCACTTCAACTACCGCTTCGACCAATGGGTGTTCCTGCCGGTGGTCGACGGTTACCGCTACGTCACGCCAAGCTTCCTGCGCACCGGCGTGAGCAACTTCTTCAACAACCTGGGCGACGTGCCCAACCTGTTGAACAGCCTGCTGCAGCTCAAGGGTCACCGCTCCCTGGAAACCACCGGACGCTTGCTGCTCAACACCACGATCGGCGTCGCCGGCCTGTGGGACCCGGCGACCGCCATGGGCCTGCCGCGCCAGACCGAAGACTTCGGCCAGACCCTGGGCTTCTACGGTGTGCCCGCCGGCGCCTACCTGGTGCTGCCGATTCTCGGCCCGTCGAACCTGCGTGACACCGGCGGCTTGATCGTCGATTACAGCGCTGAAAACGAGATCAACTTCCTCAACGTCGCCGAAGTCAGCTCCAACCACCCGGAGATTTGGGCCCTGCGCGTCGTCGACAAGCGCTACCAGACCAGCTTCCGCTATGGCCAGTTGAACTCGCCGTTCGAGTATGAAAAGGTGCGCTACATCTATACGGAATCGCGCAAGTTACAGATCGCCGAGTAAACGCTGACAAAAAGGCCATTCGATTGAATGGCCCTTTTTCATTCCGGCTCCGGCGAATTCAACACCGGCATGCGGAACCTATTCATACAAACATGCCACGTAAAGTCCAGGCATACGGGTGAACAAGCCTGATTCCAACAGGATGACGCCCGTAACTTAACTGCAACTTTGGCATGGACTTTCAACATGGCACTCACCGTATCCCACCCGCCGATCATCCCCGTCGCTAGCACAACTGCGACAGCTCAACCGCAAACGCCCACCACACCCGACGCTGCAGCCCCCAGGGGCGCACACGGTCGACCGGCCGGCGATAACCGCAGCGCAGAACAGATCTTCAAAGACATGCCGATCCTGAAGGATATCCTCAAGCAGGACGGGCCTTTCGCGAGCAACTTCCTCAATAAGCTCAAGGATCAGACCGGCGATTGGAGTGCGGCCAACCGAAACCCCGAATCACGCGCAAATGCAGCGTACAACCTGGCAGAAGTCGCAAAGTACATTGACGGGCGCGAAGCCCTGACGCGCCAGGCCCCGACCCAGCAAAACGATCAGCATGTACAGGGCTTCGGCTCATTCGGTAGCGTTTCAGCCGGATCGGAAGCGCAGTTGCTCAAGGCATTCAGCGAACAAGGCTACAGCGCGCTGTAGTTCACGCTCGGCCCCCCTTCAGCGCAGCAGCCCTTGCGCGTGGCGCCGGTGCCGAGGGTGATGGCGATGATTTGCGCCGAGAGGATGCATCGATCAACACCAACCCGTTGCTTCCTGCCATGAATCAGACATCCGTGAGCGCGAGATGGCGCCTGGGCTTCTCGGGCACATTGTTGAGGCTCGCGGATGGCCGGTGCTACCATGCGCAACCGCCTGTCATGGCAAGGAATCTCCTGGTTTATGAGCACCATTCGCGAGCGCAATAAAGAAAAGATCCTGCGGGCGGCGAGCGAGGAGTTTGCCGACAAGGGCTTCGCCGCGACCAAAACCAGCGACATCGCCGCCAAGGCCGGGCTGCCCAAGCCCAACGTCTACTACTACTTCAAGTCCAAGGACAACCTCTACCGCGAGGTGCTCGAGAGCATTATCGAGCCGATTCTGGCCGCCTCTACGCCGTTCAACCCCGAGGGCGAACCGTCGGTGGTGCTGAGCAACTACATCCGCTCGAAAATCCGTATCTCCCGCGACCTGCCCTTCGCCTCCAAGGTGTTCGCCAGCGAAATCATGCACGGCGCCCCGCACCTGAGCGTCGATCAGGTCGATCAGCTCAATGCCCAGGCCAAGCACAACATCGACTGCATCCAGAGCTGGGTGGATCGCGGCTTGATCGCCGCCATTGATCCCCATCACCTGATGTTCAGCATCTGGGCAGCGACCCAGACCTATGCGGATTTCGATTGGCAGATCTCAGCGGTGACCGGCAAGGCCAAGCTGGATGAAGCCGACTATGAAGCGGCGGCGCAGACGATCATTCGGTTGGTGCTCAAAGGCTGCGAACCCGACTGAGCGCCCCCAGTGCCTGTGTCCATCGGGAGCAAGCCCCCACACTTGACTGTATTCACAGATAGAAATGTGTAAACCCAATCACCTGTGGAGGGGGCTTGCTCCCGATGAGGCCCTGGCAGTCACTGCAACATCAAGCACTCACCCCTGCGTCCGCCCACAACCCTACCCCCTCGATCGCTGTGATCGCACACTGCTCATCGACATCTGACATATCTCCGCTGATCCCGACCGCCCCCAGCACCACGCCCTGTTGATCCCGAATCAACACCCCACCTGGCGCCGGCACCACGCTGCCCTGCCCCAAACTGTTCAACGCCGCGATAAACGCCGGACGCTGCTGCGCGTCCAGTGCCAGCAAGCGCGAGCCTTTGCCCAGGGCGATTGCGCCCCAGGCTTTGCCGATAGCGATTTGCGGGCGCAGCAGGCTGGCGCCGTCTTCTCGTTGCAAAGTGATCAAGTGCCCCCCGCTGTCGAGCACCGCGATGGTCAGCGGCGCCGCAGAAAGGCTGCGCCCTGCGGTGATGGCCTGACTAGCCAGTTGGGTGGCGATATTCAAGGTTAAAGCGTTCATGGTGCCGTCCTTCTTTTGTTATTGGGATAGCAGTGGAGGCCTGTTCGACCGGATACCCTATCGAACAAATAGAACACAATTAATATTAATTTTGTATACAGTATTCCCACCAAAGCTCTCCATATGTCGAAAAAATGCCTTCCGACAAACGTAAAGCCCCATAAATAAAATGGATTGACCTGCGCCGCCCGCCGTGAATACACTTCGACAAAACACCACTTGTATACAATTACAAAACGCAAGAGGCACCAATATTATGAGCAAAATGAGAGCAATCGAAGCCGCCGTCCTGGTGATGCGCCGTGAAGGCGTGGACACCGCCTTCGGTATCCCAGGCGCCGCGATCAACCCGCTGTATTCGGCCTTGCAGAAGGTGGGCGGCATCGATCACGTCCTTGCTCGCCACGTTGAAGGTGCCTCGCACATGGCCGAGGGTTACACCCGCACCAAGGCCGGCAATATCGGCGTGTGTATCGGCACCTCGGGCCCGGCGGGCACTGACATGGTCACAGGCTTGTACAGCGCCTCGGCCGACTCGATCCCGATCTTATGCATCACCGGCCAGGCCCCACGTGCCCGCATGCACAAGGAAGACTTCCAGGCCGTGGACATCACCAGCATCGTCAAGCCGGTGACCAAGTGGGCGACCACCGTGCTCGAACCGGGCCAGGTGCCCTACGCGTTCCAGAAAGCCTTCTACGAAATGCGCTCCGGCCGCCCAGGCCCGGTGCTGATCGACCTGCCGTTCGACGTGCAGATGGCCGAGATCGAGTTCGACATTGACGCCTATCAGCCGCTGCCGTTGGCCAAGCCACTGGCCACGCGCATCCAGGTCGAGAAAGCCCTGGCCCTGCTGGACCAGGCCGAGCGCCCGCTGTTGGTCAGCGGGGGCGGCGTCATCAACGCCGACGCCAGCGACCTGCTGGTGGAGTTCGCCGAGCTGACCGGCATCCCGGTAATTCCGACTCTGATGGGCTGGGGCACCCTCCCCGACGACCATCCGCTGATGGTGGGCATGGTCGGCCTGCAAACGTCCCACCGTTATGGCAACGCCACGCTGCTGAAGTCGGACGTGGTACTGGGCATCGGTAACCGCTGGGCCAACCGTCATACCGGGTCAGTGGAGGTGTACACCGAATGGCGTAAATTCATTCACGTCGACATCGAACCGACACAGATTGGCCGCGTGTTCACCCCGGACCTCGGGATCGTTTCCGACGCCGGTTCCGCGCTGACGATGTTCATTGAAGTGGCCCGCGAATGGAAAGCCGCCGGCAAGCTCAAGGACCGCAGTGCCTGGCTCCAAGACTGCCAGCAACGCAAGGCCACCCTGCAGCGCAAGACCCACTTCGACAACGTGCCGATCAAGCCGCAACGGGTGTACGAAGAGATGAACCAGGTGTTCGGCAAAGACACTTGCTACGTCAGCACCATCGGCCTGTCGCAGATTGCCGGCGCGCAGTTCCTGCATGTGTACAAGCCACGGCACTGGATCAACTGCGGCCAGGCCGGCCCGCTGGGCTGGACCATTCCCGCGGCGCTCGGCGTGGTCAAGGCCGACCCGAGCCGCAAAGTGGTGGCGCTGTCGGGCGACTATGACTTCCAGTTCATGATCGAAGAGCTGGCCGTGGGTGCGCAGTTCAAGCTGGCGTATATCCACGTGGTGGTGAACAACGCCTACCTGGGACTGATCCGCCAGGCCCAGCGCGGATTTGAAATGGACTACTGCGTGCAGTTGTCGTTCGACAACCTCAATGCTCCGGAACTCAACAGTTATGGTGTGGATCACGTCGCCGTCGCCGAAGGCCTGGGATGCAAGGCCCTGCGCGTGTTCGAGCCGGGCCAGATCCAGCCGGCGCTGCGCCGCGCCCGGGAAATGCTCGAAGAGTTCAAGGTGCCGGTGATCGTTGAGATTATTCTGGAGCGCGTGACCAATATTTCCATGGGCACCGAGATCAACGCCGTCAACGAATTCGAAGACCTGGCCCTGGTCGGCAACGATGCGCCGACCGCCATTTCCCTGCTCGATTAAGGAGAACCCTATGCCGCGCTTTGCCGCCAACCTGTCCATGCTGTTTACCGAGCAGAATTTCCTCGCTCGCTTCAAGGCCGCTGCCGATGCCGGCTTCACCGGTGTGGAGTACCTGTTCCCGTATGAATTCAACTGCGCCGAGATCAAGGCGCAACTCGACGCCCACGGTCTGACCCAAGCGCTGTTCAACCTGCCGGCCGGCGACTGGGCCAAGGGCGAACGCGGGCTGGCGTGCCACCCGGATCGGGTCGAGGAGTTCCGTGCCGGGGTCGACCTGGCCATCGCCTATGCCCAGGTGCTGGGCAATACCCAGGTCAACTGCCTGGCGGGCATCCGGCCACAGGGCGTGGACGATGCCATCGTAGAAAAGACCTTTGTCGCCAACCTCAAATACGCCGCCGACAAGCTGCAAGCGGCGGGCATCAAGCTGGTGATGGAAGCGATCAACACCCGCGACATCCCGGGCTTCTACCTGAACAACACCGCCCAGGCCCTGGCGATTCGCGAGCAGGTGGGCAGCGCCAACCTGTTCCTGCAATACGACATCTATCACATGCAAATCATGGAAGGCGACCTGGCCCGTACGCTGGCCGCGCACCTGGGTGAGATCAACCACATCCAGTTGGCCGACAACCCAGGCCGTAACGAGCCGGGCACCGGTGAGATCAACTACCGCTTCCTGTTCGAGCATTTGGATCGCATCGGTTATCAGGGCTGGGTCGGCTGTGAGTACAAGCCGCTGACCACCACCGAAGCAGGTTTGGGCTGGCTCAAAACCCATAACGCCATCTGACTGACAACACCTGATCCATATGGCAGGTCGCTGCCTACCGAATAAAAAGAGGATTGAAGCATGGCTAACATCGGATTTATCGGCACCGGCATCATGGGCCAACCCATGGCCGCCAACCTGCAGAAAGCCGGCCACCAACTGTTCCTGTCCGAACACCACGGCAAAGCCCCACAAGCGCTGATCGATGCCGGCGCAGTCGCCCTGGCCAGCCCGCAGCAAGTGGCCCAGGAAGCCGAATTCATCATCGTCATGGTGCCCGACACACCCCAGGTCGAGGATGTGCTGTTCCGTGCCGACGGCGTGGCCGCCGGCCTGTCGCCGAACAACGTGGTAATCGACATGAGTTCGATCTCCCCCTCCGCCACCAAGGCCTTTGCCGCCAGGATCAACCAGACTGGCGCGCAGTACCTGGACGCACCGGTGTCCGGCGGCGAAGTCGGTGCCAAGGCCGGCACCTTGAGCATCATGGTCGGTGGCGAACCGCAGACGTTTGAACGCGCGTTGCCGCTGCTGCGGAGCATGGGCAAGAACATCACCCTCGTCGGTGGCAATGGCGACGGCCAGACCGCCAAGGTCGCCAACCAGATCATCGTCGCCCTGAACATCCAGGCGGTGGCCGAAGCGCTGCTGTTCGCCGCGAAAAACGGCGCCGACCCGGCCAAGGTGCGTGAAGCGCTGATGGGCGGCTTTGCCTCGTCGAAGATCCTGGAAGTGCATGGCGAACGCATGATCAAGGGCACCTTCGATCCGGGCTTCCGTATCAACCTGCACCAGAAAGACCTGAACCTGGCCCTTACCGGCGCCAAGGAGCTGGGGATCAACCTGCCGAACACCGCCGCCACCCAGCAAGTGTTCAGCACCTGCACCGCGCTCGGGGGCGGCAACTGGGACCATTCGGCGCTGATCAAGGGGCTGGAACATATGGCGAACTGCTCGATCCGCGACAAATAACCCCACCACGCTCCCTGTAGGAACGGGCTTGCTCGCGAAGGGGGCGACCCGTTCATTCGTGCCTGTTGGTTGGTGCGTGCCGGCCGTCGAACACTCAGGAAACACCGCATGGACAGCCCCTTCGAATCCCCCTAGGCTTGCTCGATATTCGATGCAGGCAGGTTTTATGGACAGCAACAACGACTGGCGCCAGCGCCTCTACGTCATGGTTTTTCAAAGCGACACTGCCGCCGGGCGGCGCTTTGACGGCATTCTGCTGCTGATCATCCTCGCCAGCCTGGTGGTCGTGATGCTCGACAGCATCGATCAGGTGCACCAGGGCTATGCCGATGTGCTGGCCTACATCGAGTGGGGCTTCACGCTGATTTTCCTGATCGAGTACGGCCTGCGCCTGTACTGTTCGCCCAAGCCGCTGCGCTATGCCTTCAGCTTTTACGGGCTGGTGGATTTGCTGGCCATCGTGCCCGGCATCCTCGCGCTGTATTACAGCGACGCGCAGTACCTGCTGATCATTCGTATCATTCGGATGCTGCGGATTTTCCGCGTACTCAAGCTCAGCCCGTACCTCAAGCAAGCCAACTACCTGATGGCGGCGTTGCGCGGCAGCAAGCAGAAGATCGTGGTGTTCCTGGTCAGCGTGTGCACCCTGGTGACGGTATTCGGCACCTTGATGTACGTGATCGAAGGTCCGGAACACGGGTTTACCAGCATCCCAACGGGCATCTACTGGGCGATCGTGACCCTGACCACCGTGGGTTTCGGCGATATCGTGCCCAAGACGCCGTTGGGCCAGGTGATTTCGTCGCTGGTGATGATCACCGGTTATTCGATCATCGCCGTGCCCACCGGGATTTTTACCGCCGAACTGGCCAGTGCCATGCGCGGTGAGCAACTGCAAACCGACTGCCCGGTGTGCAAGAAGAGCACCCATGAACCCGATGCGGCGTTCTGCTCGCGCTGTGGCAATGCGTTGTTTAAGAAACTGGAATAAGCAAAGTACGTTTTAATCTTTAAACGTCTATGCAGGGCCGGCTATAGTCGCTGGCAAAATGCCTCCCCCCTCTTCTCCCGAACAATAAGGAATGAGCAGTGAAAAAACTCGTAAGCGCCTCTCTTCTGGCCGCCGGCCTTGCCCTGGCGAGCGCCGTCCAGGCGGCTCCGGTCACTCTGCTCAACGTCTCCTACGACGTAATGCGCGATTTCTACAAGGACTACAACGCCGCTTTCCAGAAGCACTGGGAAGCCGAGCACCCGAACGACAAGCTGACCTTGCAGATGTCCTTCGGCGGCTCCAGCAAACAAGCGCGCTCGGTGATCGACGGCCTGCCGGCTGACGTGATCACCATGAACATGGCCACCGACATCAACGCCCTGGCCGACAACGGCAAACTGGTGCCGGACAACTGGGTCACCCGCCTGCCGGACAACAGCGCGCCGTTCACCTCGGCCACCGTCTTCATCGTGCGCAAAGGCAACCCGAAAGCCCTGAAAGACTGGCCGGATTTGCTCAAGGATGGCGTGCAGGTGATCGTCCCCAACCCGAAAACCTCGGGCAACGGCCGCTACACCTACCTGTCGGCCTGGGGCTATGTGCTGAAAAACGGTGGCGATGAAGAGAAGGCCAAGGCCTTTGTCGGCAAGCTGTTCAAACAGGCACCGGTGCTGGACACCGGCGGCCGCGCGGCGACCACCACGTTCATGACCAACCAGATCGGCGACGTGCTGGTGACCTTTGAAAACGAAGCGGAAATGATCGCCCGTGAATTCGGCCGTGATCAGTTCGAAGTGATCTACCCAAGCGTCTCCGCCGAAGCCGAGCCGCCGGTGTCGGTGGTCGACAAAGTGGTCGATAAAAAAGGCACCCGCGTGGCTGCCGAAGACTACCTGAAGTACCTGTGGTCGCCGGAAGGCCAGGAGATCGCCGCCAACAACTACCTGCGCCCGCGTGATCCGAAGGTGCTGGCCAAGTACACCGACCGCTTCCCGAAAGTCGACTTCCTGTCGGTGGAGAAGACCTTCGGTGACTGGCGCACCGTGCAGAAAACCCATTTCAATGATGGTGGGGTGTTTGACCAGATCTACTCCGGCCAATAAGTAAATCGTCCCCCTGTAGCCGGCTTGAACGGCGATGCACTCTTGAGGCTGGCGGCGTTGCCACTGGCCTCATAGCCGGCGCCTACAGTTTTCGGGTTACATCGGCGGGGTCACGCCATCCTTGCCGGCGGAAATGGCCTGGGCCGTAACAGTCCCATCCGCCCCCTGCGACGCAAACAACACCACCTTCACCCCCGGTTTGAGCAAGCTGCGGTCACCCGGTTCCAGGTTGACGATCGGCACATCCTCCGGCACCACGATCTTCTGCTCGCCGCCTTTGTATTTGACGGTCAACGTGCGCCCGTGGCTGACCACCAGGTCGCCGACGGTGCCATTGGTCATGCTGCTGCCTTCTTTCAAGTCGAACGCCCGGTGCCCGTCGCCCGTGCCTGCCATGGCCGGCGGGAACACGTGCACTTCCAGGGCGGTCAAGGTGCCGTCGGCGTTGGGCATGGCGGCCGAGCCGATGTAGCTGCCGGGTTTGATCTCGTCGATTTTGGCCAGGGTCACGGCGCGCACCTGGGTGGCCGGGGTCAGGCGCACGGTCACGTCTTCGCCGCTGTTGACCTTGACGTGCATCGCGTCGCCGTCCATCGCGGTGATCGCGCCCCGTACGCCCACACGGGGCGCCTCGGCGGCATTCGCCAGCCCGACGGCCATCGCGGCGGCCAGGGTCGATGCCAGGAGCATCTTGTTCAGTGTGATTTTCATCGCAAGGGATTTCCTGTTTCGGCAGTTATGTCTGAATGTATCATTGCCGTTCGACCCGCAAATTAACGTTTCAGTCATTAATGCCCGGCATGAGTGTTATCACCGCCAGCGGCCTACTGCCCTCCGGGCCTTGCCTTTATTCTCGCTCGCTATCTTCCTTCGCTTTTATGAGAACACCATGAACGCTACCTCACACGCTACGAGCACCATGACCCGCGGGATGGTGATGCTGTTTGCGTTTTGCTGCGGCGCCATCGTCGCCAACATCTACTATGCACAGCCGATCATCGAACTGATCGCGCCGGACATCGGCCTCACTCCCGCCATGGCCAGCCTGATCGTGTCCCTGACACAAATCGGTTATGCCCTGGGCCTGTTTTTCCTGGTGCCTCTGGGCGATCTGCTGGAAAACCGCAAACTGATGATCGCCACCACCGTGGTCGCCATCGCCAGCCTGCTGGGTGCAGCGGTCACCGAACAGCCGAACCTGTTTCTGCTGGTGTCGCTGTTGATCGGTTTCAGTTCGGTGTCGGTGCAGATCCTGATCCCGCTGGCTGCCCACCTGGCACCGGCTGAATCGCGAGGCCGTGTGGTGGGCAGCATCATGGGCGGGCTGCTGCTGGGCATTCTGCTGGCACGGCCGGTGTCCAGCGTGGTAGCGGACCACTTCGGCTGGCGTGCGATGTTCATGGCGGCGGCTGCGCTGATGGCTTTCATCAGTATCGTGCTGATGCTCACCATCCCCAAGCGCCAGCCTGACCACAGCGCCAGCTACGGCCAACTGCTGCGCTCCCTGGGCACCCTGCTGCGTGAACAACCGCTGCTGCGCCAACGTGCCTTTTACCAAGGTTGCATGTTCGCCACCTTCAGCCTGTTCTGGACCGCCGCCCCACTGGAGCTGGTACGCAACCATGGCCTGAGCCAGACCCAGATCGCGATCTTCGCCCTGGTCGGTGCCATCGGCGCCATCGCAGCGCCCATCGCCGGACGCCTGGCGGATGCCGGCCACACTCACCGCGCTTCGCTGCTGGCCATGCTCTTTGCCGTGCTGAGCTTCCTGCCGGCCTTTGTCCACCCGCTGTACAGCGTGATCGGCCTGGCGGTGACCGGCGTGGTCCTGGACTTCTGTGTACAGATGAACATGGTGCTCGGCCAACGCGCCATCTACGCCCTCGACGCCAACAGCCGCAGCCGTCTCAATGCGCTGTACATGACCAGCATCTTCATCGGCGGCGCGTTCGGCTCGGCCATTGCCAGCAGCGTGTACGAGCACGGCGGCTGGCTCGGAGTGATGCTGGTGGGCAGCGCGTTCCCGCTGGTGGCATTGCTGCGGTTCCTGAGTGCATCGCGGCAGGCAACGGTCGCAACCGCCTAGGAGCGCACCAATTTCTCCAACGCCGCGTCCGCCAGAAATGACGAGCGGCTTTTGACCTTGTGTTCACGCACATAACGGTCGATACGCTGAATGACATAGCCGGGCAAGGTCACATTGACCTTCTCGGTCTTGCCCAGATAGGGCGAGATGTCCAACTCCAGCATTCCCCAGCCCATTGCCGCGTACGCCTCATTGCCATGGTGATTGGCGACCGACGTCGGCATCGGTATCGCCGTGCCCTCTGCCGCCATCTCCTGCAGCAGGATGTGCGCGACTTCCACGGCAGCGTTATAGGCCTCTTCAAAACTGTCCCCGGCGGTGACCGCACCCGGGATGTCGGGGATCTGAATGCCGGTGGCGGTAAAGTCGTCGCCCCACTCGATACAGATTGGGTATTGCATGCATGCTCTCCTTAAAACTGAAACAGTCCGGCGCGTGTCCTGATGCTTGTGACAGTGCCCAGGGGCAGGTCCTTCTTGGGATGCGGCACCGGAATCGTGTAGGGGCTATAGCGGTGGATAAAAATGGGGTGGCTGCCCGTAACCCGATCCAGCACCCAACCCGCTTCTTGCAACTCCTTGATCAATAGCCTGCTTTGCACCTCAGCCTCCTTGGCCCGGCCTGAATTAAAATAACCCTAGAGTTATCTTTAACTCAAACACAGAATCGGTCAGCCTGATTGGTGGTTGTTTTGCTTCATGTTGAAATCCCTCGAGCGGATGACACCCCACGGCCATTCCCCTTAGGCTTGTAGGCCGCAACACCTCACGTTGCGCCCAATCCAGCAAGGAACCGTCGATGGATCGCCTCACTGCCATGGAAACCTTCGTCCACGTCGTCGAAACCGGCTCGTTCTCCGCCGCCGCCAAGCGCCTGGGCATCGGCCAGCCGGCGGTCTCCAAAAGCGTCGCGCAACTGGAGGCGCGCCTGGCGGTACGCTTGGTGATGCGTTCCACACGGGGCCTGACGCCCACCGAAGCGGGCCTGGCGTTTTTCGAGAAGGCCAAGCGTGCCATCGAACAGGCCAACGACGCCGACGATGCCGCACGCGGTGCCGGCGCCGGGCTATCAGGCAACCTGCGGATCAGCGCAGCGGTGACCTTCGCCCGCATGCACATCATTCCGCACCTGGCGCCCTTCCTGGAGCAGTACCCCGACATGACGGTGGACGTGGTGCTCGACGACCGCAACCTCAACCTGGTGGAAGAAGGCATCGACGTCGCCCTGCGCATGGGTGACCTCAATGACTCCGGCCACACGGCGCGCAAGATCGGCGAATCGCCCTGCGTCATCCTGGGCACCCCGGCCTACTTCGCACGCGCCGGCGAACCCGCGACCCCGCAGGATTTGCTGCACCACCAGGCCATCATCTACACAAGGGTCGAAGGCTCGCACTGGAACTTCACCCGAGGGGACACGCAATACCCGCTGGTCGCCCACGGTCGCGTGCGCGTCACGGCGGCGGAAGGAGTGCGCGCCGCGGTGCTGAGTCATTTGGGGCTGACCCTGTCGTCCACTTGGATGTTCGCGCCGGAACTGGCCAGCGGCGAGGTCAAGACCGTACTGGACGACTGGCATTTGCCTGCAAGGGACTTATGGGCAGTGTTCCCCACCGGCCGCATGGCAAGCGCCAAGGCCCGGGCCTTTGTGGCGTATGTGGAGCAGTTGTTAAACCGCTGACGAATCCAGGCAGCACAGCAACCGCTCGACCGTGTGCGCCAACGGGCCGGAGTTATCCAGCACGAACAACCCCGCGCCATGGGCGGCGATCAGCTCCGCCGTAAACCGCGCATTGCGCGCCAGGCGCGCCTCGATGTCCGTCAGCGACTCACGCCCTCGCGCGACCAGGCGTTGGCGCAGCACCGCTTGATCGACCGTCAGCAGCAACACCAGCAAGGTGGGATAGCGCTCACGGGTTTGCGCCAGATGCGCCCGCGAGCCGTTGACCAACACGTTATCTCCGGCCGCCAGCCAGTCGTCGATCTCCTGGGGAATGCCATAGGACAACCCATTGGCGTGCCAGCTCAAGGCAAACGCCCCATTGGCGTCCATCGCGGCAAACTGTTCCGGACTCACACCATGGGCCGCCTCGCCCACCGCCTCCGCCGAACGCGTGATCACCCGGCGCACAATGCGGCAACCGCGCTCGGCCAAGCATGGGCGCGCGGCATCCAACAAGCTGTCCTTGCCCGAACCGGATGGCCCGATGAGATAGATCAACCTGCCCGCCATCAAAACACCCTCTTCGCCTGTCGCCAGACGTATTGCACGACTGAAAGCCTTTCGCGGCGGCCACATTACCCGACTGTGCACTGCGGTGCATCACGTTCGGGGTAGCAATTCGTGGAGCCGGCCTGCAAGCGATGGTCATCAACAATGACGTGGGCATTCAGGATGGCCGTGGTGGCTGGGCGTTTTTCGCTGGCAAGCCAGCTCCTACAGGGGTTATGGCAGAGGTGTGGCGTACAGGCATTGAAAAGGCGACTCGCAAGTCGCCTTTTGTCATTGTGCGTAGTGCTTGCTCAACCCCGGCGGTACGCCGTGTACGTCGGTGTCTTCCCATGGCCCGTTGGGGCTGATGGAGCGGCTCCAGCCGTTGCTCCAGCGGTAGTAGGTGCGCTGGCGGTAGAAGGTGTCGGGCTGGTCGTCCAGCACGTACACCTGCATCTTGCCGTCCCAGTGGCTGGCCGCGCCCGGTGGCGGTGCGAAGGTGGGTGACGAGCTTGGTGGTGCTTTGGGTGGCGCGGTGACCGGGCCCGAAGGTCGGGTGCCCGGTTGGGTCGACGGGCCCGACGGCGGAATGGTCGGGCCGCTCGGCGCGGCAGGTGGCCGGTGGACCGCACAAGCGCTCAGCCCCAGTACCAGGCTGAGCAGGGTGATGCGTGCAAGGGCGGTCATAGGTATTTCCTCGAAGTCACTTGTCCGGACGGTCGATGGTCAGCTGCTGCAGCGCAGTCGTGGTGCTGGCCAAGGGTTGGCTGCGGCCGATCCACTCGCCAGCGGTCGGTTGACCGGCCCGGGATATGCGCGCAACCAGTTGGACTTCAGGGAAGTTGGACAGTTTCAACTGCGGCATCATTGCGTCGGCATCGCCCAATTCGACGGTGACGGGCAGTTCGGCCACGGTGACGCGTTTGGCGGCCAGCGGCGCCGGCGGGCCGTTCACGGCGCGGGCGAAGATGAATACGCTGTCGGTGGGCAGCGCTTGGGCCTTGACCTCGGCGGACAGGTCCACACGCACTTTCATCAGCGCCTTCTGGGCCACGGTGCCCCCGCTTTCTTTAATCTTCTCGGCCGCGCGATCGATACCACCTTGCAGCGCCGCACGGGAGTTGTCTTGCGGTGGCAGTTGGGCCAACAAGCGGCTCCAGTAATCAATCGCGTCCTGATAACGCTGGCCCTCGAAGGCAGCGATCCCGAGCAGGCCCAGGCTGGTGACTTCCTTCGGATCGAGCTTCAACGCCTCGTCGGTCAACGCCTGGACCTTGGGCGACCACTGTTTATTGTCGGCGAAGTACTGCGCCTGAGCCCACTGGCCGAGCAGTTCAGGTTGGCGCCCGGCCAGGGCCACGGTGCGCTCGAAGATTCTGGCGGCGTCGGCGGAACGGTCCTGGGCCATGTAGGCACGACCGAGGAAGTACAAGCCTTCCGCCGAATCCGGTTGCGCAGCGGCGGCGCGTTCCAGGCGGTGGGTCATGTCTTCCAGGGACACCGGCGGCTGGGAGAATTCGCGCGTCAGCTCGACCTTGTCGCTGGCACCAAAGTGCAGGTACAGGCCCAGGCCCAACACAGGCACGAGAATCGCAGCGAGCAATGGCAACGGCTTGCCCAGGCGCGATTCGCGGGGCTTTTCCACGCCTTCGGTGTCGGCCAGCAATTCGCGGGCGGCTTCGGCGCGACCAGTATCGAGTTGCGCGGCGTCGAGCACGCCTTCGTCCTGCTGCACTTGCAGTTCGGCCACGCGTTCCTGGTAGAGCGCCACGTTCAGCGCGGTGCGATCCTCTTCACGCTGGGCGCGGCGGCCGCGCAACACAGGGATCAACAGGAAACTCAGGGCAATCAGAAGCAGCAAGCCGGCTGCGAGCCAGAAATCAATCATCAGTCTTGGTGTCCAGCAATTGGTCGAGGCGTTTGCGCTCTTCGAGGGATAGTGTGTCCGAGCCATCGGTAGGCGCGGCGCGGCGACGGCGGACGATCACAACCATGACGACCACACCGGCCAGCAGCAGCCCGGCAGGGCCGAACCAGAGCAGTGCGGTCTTGCCGGTGAGGGCCGGCTTGTAACGCACGAAATCACCGTAGCGGTCGACCATGAAGTCGATGATCTGCTGGTTGTCCTTGCCCTCCCCCAACATGCGGAAGATCTCTTTGCGCAGGTCGGCGGCGATGGGGGCGTTGGAGTCGGCGATGTCCTGGTTCTGACACTTGGGGCAGCGCAGTTCCTTGGTCAGATCGCGAAAGCGCTCACGCTCGGCGTCGTTGGCGAATTCGTAGGTGTCGATGGCGGCGTGGGCGACGCCGGCCAATCCGAGCGCCAGGACCGCGGCGGCTATCAGACGCTTCATGGCTTGGCCTCATCGACCAGGGCCTGGTATTTGGCGGCCAGTTGTTCGCGCCAGACCACTTCGTCGATCACGCCGACGTACTTGTCGCGGATCACACCCTTGGCATCGATAAAGAAGGTTTCCGGCGCGCCGTAGACGCCGAGGTTCAAGCCGAGGTTGCCGTCTTCATCGCGGATGTCCAACTGATACGGGTTGTGGAATTCCGCCAGCCACTTCAAGGCCGCCGCGTTGTCGTCCTTGTAGTTGATGCCGTAGATCAGCACGCCCTTCTCGGCCAGTTTGTTCAGCACCGGGTGTTCGACGCGGCAGGAGATGCACCAGGTGCCCCACACGTTGACCAGCGCCGGCTTGCCCAGCAGATCGGCCTGGGTCAAGGTCTTGTCGCCCTGCACCGTCGGCAGCGAAAACGCCGGGAACGGTTTGCCGATCATCGCCGAGGGCAACTCGGCCGGGTCCAGGTACAAGCCGCGATACAGGAACACCGCCACCACCAGAAATGCCGCCAGCGGCAGCACCATCAACCAACGCTTCATACCGCCGCTCCTTGCAAACCGAGCGCTTCACGCACCCGGCTCTTGACCTTGACCCGATAACGCCGGTCCAGCGCCGCGAGCAAACCACCGAACCCGGTGAGCAACCCACCGAACCAGATCCAACGCACGAACGGTTTGACATGCACCCGCACGGCCCAGGCGCCATCGCCCAAGGGTTCACCCAGCGCCACATAGAGGTCGCGGGTGAAACCGGCGTCGATCCCGGCTTCGGTCATCATCGAGCTTTGCACGGTGTACAGACGTTTTTCCGGGTGCAGCACCGCCACTTCCTTGCCATTGCGCACGACACGCACGGTGCCCTTGTCCGACGTGAAGTTCGGACCTTCGAAGTGTTTGGCGCCTTCGAAAATAAAGTGATAACCGGCCAGGTCCATGGTCTCGCCCGGGGCCAGGCGCAGGTCGCGCTCGGCACTGTTCTGGCTGGACAACACCACGCCCAGGGCACACACGGCGATGCCGATGTGGGCGATCTGCATGCCCCAGTAGCTACGGGTCAGGCCCGGCAGGCCTTTGATCAGGCCTTTGTGACGGGTCTTGTCGAAGATGTCACGCACGCCGGCCAGCAATACCCAGGCGGCGAGCAGGAAGGTGGCGAGCACTGCCCAGTTGAAGTCGCCATAGGCAATCCCGGCGATCACCGCCAGGGCCACACTGCCCAGCAGCACCGGCATCAGCATGCCGACCAGCCATTTCACCGGCGTATCTTTCCAGCGCACCAGCACGCCGACCGCCATCACCCCCATCAACAGGCCCATCAGCGGGATAAACAACGCGTTGAAGTACGGCGGGCCGACGGACAGCTTGGCGCCGCTCAGGGCATCCAGCACCAGGGGGTAGAGGGTGCCGAGCAGGATCATCGACGCGGCCACCACCAGCACCAGGTTGTTGCCCAGCAGCAGGGTTTCCCGCGACCACAGGTTGAAGCCGACCTGGCTCTTGACCACCGGCGCGCGCAGGGCGAACAGGGTCAGGGAACCGCCGACCACGAACAGCAGGAAGATCAGGATGAATACGCCGCGCGCAGGGTCGGACGCAAACGCGTGCACCGACGTCAGCACGCCCGAACGCACAAGGAAGGTGCCAAGCAGGCTGAGGGAAAACGCCGCGATGGCCAGCAATACCGTCCAGCTCTTGAACACGCCACGTTTTTCAGTGACTGCCAGCGAGTGAATCAGCGCGGTGCCCACCAGCCAGGGCATGAACGAGGCGTTTTCCACCGGGTCCCAGAACCACCAGCCGCCCCAGCCGAGTTCGTAGTAGGCCCACCACGAGCCCAAGGTGATGCCGATACCGAGGAACGCCCAGGCGACGATGGTCCAAGGCCGCGACCAGCGTGCCCACGCGGCATCCAGGCGCCCGCCGAGCAAGGCGGCGATGGCGAAGGCGAAGGCCACGGAGAAACCCACGTAGCCCATGTAGAGCATCGGCGGGTGCACGATCAGGCCGATGTCCTGCAGCAGCGGGTTGAGGTCGTGCCCGTCCGCCGGCACCTGCGGCAAGATGCGACTGAACGGGTTGGAGGTCATGATCAGGAACAGCAGGAAGCCGATGCTGATCATGCCCATCACCGCCAGTACCCGCGCCAGCATGACTTG
The DNA here is from genome assembly GCF_046605395.1 of Pseudomonas sp. MPB23. Classification (NCBI taxonomy): domain Bacteria; kingdom Pseudomonadati; phylum Pseudomonadota; class Gammaproteobacteria; order Pseudomonadales; family Pseudomonadaceae; genus Pseudomonas; species Pseudomonas sp. MPB23. Next base: position 5,536,034 of record NZ_CP176771.1, read on the forward strand.
CGGCAGTTGGCGGGAGAAGATCGACACGGCGAAGGTCCAGCCGCCGAGGATCAATGCCCACAGCAGCAGCGAGCCTTCGTGGGCGCCCCATACGGCGCTGAATTTGTAGTACCAGGGCAAGGCGCTGTTGGAGTTATTCGCGACGTAGGCGACGGAAAAGTCGTCGGTCATGAAGGCGTAGGCCAGGCAGCCAAACGCGAACAACAGAAAGGCAAACTGGCCCCAGGCGGCCGGCTGCGCCAGGCTCATCCACAGGCGGTCGCCGCGCCAGGCGCCGAGCAAGGGAAACACGGCCTGAACGATGGCCAGGCACAGGGCGAGGATCATCGCCAACTGGCCCAATTCCGGAATAAACAGTGCGGACGTCATCACTTAGCCCTCCTTTGCGGGGGTTGGCGCGGATTGGCCGCTGTCTTTGAGCGCCTTGGTGACTTCCGGCGGCATGTATTTCTCATCGTGCTTGGCCAGCACTTCATCGGCCACCACCACACCGTCGGCGTTGAGCTTGCCCAGGGCGACGATGCCCTGGCCTTCGCGGAACAGGTCCGGGAGGATGCCGCGGTAGGTGATGGTCACAGCCTTGTTGAAGTCGGTGACCACGAAGGTGACGTCCAGGGAATCGCCGGAACGCTTCAGCGAGCCCTTCTCCACCATGCCGCCGGCGCGGATGCGCGTGTCCAGCGGGGCTTCGCCGTTGGCGATCTGGGTCGGGGTATAGAACAGGTTGATGTTCTGCTGCAGGGCGCTCAAGGCCAGGGCCACGGCAATGCCGACGCCGGCCAGGATGGCAAGGATGATCAACAGACGCTTTCTACGCAGCGGATTCACTTTTCGGTCTCCCGGCGCAGACGACGCGCCTCTTGTTGCAGGTAACGCTTGCGGGCCAGGATCGGCGCCGCGACGTTGAGGGCCAGCACGACCAGGCAGATGCCATAGGCGGTCCAGACATACAGGCCGTGGTGGCCCATGGCGAGAAAATCACTGAAAGAAGCAAAACTCATCCACGCGCTCCCAGGCTGGTTTGCACTTCGGCCTTGACCCAACTGGCGCGGGCTTCACGCTTGAGCACTTCGAGGCGCATGCGCATCAGCAGCACGGCGCCGAAGAAACAGTAGAACCCCAGCACCATCAGCAGTAACGGCGCCCACATCTCCACCGGCATTGCCGGTTTTTCGGTGAGGGTAAACGTGGCGCCCTGGTGCAGGGTGTTCCACCACTCCACCGAGTATTTGATGATCGGGATGTTGATCACGCCGACAATCGCCAGCACTGCGCAGGCCTTGGCGGCGCTGTCACGATTGCTGATCGCGTTGCCCAGGGCAATCAGACCGAAGTACAGAAACAGCAGGATCAACATGGACGTTAGTCGCGCATCCCACACCCACCACGAGCCCCAGGTGGGTTTGCCCCAGATCGCACCGGTGACCAGCGCCACGGCGGTCATCCACGCACCGATGGGCGCGGCGCATTGCAGGGCCACGTCCGCCAGCTTCATCTTCCACACCAGGCCGACGACGCCGCACACGGCCAGCATCACGTAGCAGGACTGGGCCAGCATCGCGGCAGGAACGTGGATGTAGATGATGCGAAAGCTGTTGCCTTGCTGGTAGTCCGGTGGCGCGAAGGCCAGGCCCCAGACCACGCCGATGCCGATCAGCAGCACGGCGAAGAGGCTCAACCACGGCAGCAGCTTGCCACTGATACCGTAAAACCATTTGGGCGAGCCGAGCTTGTGAAACCAGGTCCAGTTCATTGCTGTTTCCGTCACGGTTGCTTCTCGTCTTGGCAAGAAGCTTAGGGTCTTTACTGACTAAGGCATAACGCCCGGTCAGACCTCATTATTCGCCGACGCTGATCTTCAGGCCGGCCGCTATAGCAAAGGGTGTCAGGGTTACCGCCAGGGCGGTCAGGCTACCCAGCCACAGGAGGTAACCGGTCGCTGGCATGCCCATGAGCGCGGCTTGCAGAGCGCCGCTGCCCAGGATCAACACCGGGATATACAAAGGCAGAATCAACAGCGCCAGCAACAGGCCGCCGCGCTTCAAGCCCACGGTCAGCGCCGCGCCCACCGCGCCCAACAGGCTGAGGGCCGGCGTGCCGAGCAACAGGCTCAGGAGCAGAATCGGCAGGCATTCGAGGGGCAGCCCCAGCATCATCGCCAACAGCGGCGAAAGCAAGACCAGCGCCAGACCGGAAAACGCCCAGTGTGCCAGTACCTTGGCCAACACCAGAAGTGGCAGGGGGTGCGACGAAAGGACCCACTGCTCCAAGGAACCGTCCTCGAAATCACTGCGAAACAGCCCGTCCAGCGAGAGCAGGACGGACAAAAGTGCCGCGACCCAGACCAGTCCCGGAGACAAGGTTTGCAACAGTTTAGTTTCCGGACCGACCGCCAACGGGAACAGCGCGATCACGATGGCGAAGAATACCAAGGGATTGGCCAACTCAGCCGGTCGGCGGCACAGCAGACGCGCTTCACGGGCAACCAGCAGGGCAAACACACTCATGCCGACCACCGTCTCAGGTCCAGGTCACGGTAACCGGCGGGCAGGCGCGTCAGGCTGTGGTGAGTGGTGAGGATCACCAGGCCGCCCTGCTCGCAGTGCTGCGCCAAGTGTTCTTCCAATTGGGCGACGCCTTGTTTATCGAGAGCGGTGAAGGGTTCGTCGAGAATCCACAGCGGCGGGCCCGGCAGGTATAGACGCGCCAGGGCCACACGACGCTGCTGGCCGGCGGACAAGGTGTGACAGGGCACATCTTCAAAACCCTTGAGGCCAACAGCGGCCAGGGCCTGCCAGATGGCATCGCGGGAAGCAGGATGATGCAGGGCGCTGAGCCAACTGAGGTTTTCTTCGGCGGTCAGCACGTCCTTGATCCCGGCAGCGTGGCCGATCCAGACCAGGTTGCGGGCAAGCGTGGTGCGCTGTTCGTTGAGGGGCTTGCCGTTGAGGCGCACTTCACCGGCCGTCGGCTGCATCAACCCGGCCAGCAGGCGCAGCAAACTGGTCTTACCGCTGCCGTTGGGGCCGCTGATCTGCACCATGTCGCCACTGGCCAGACGCAGTTCGAGATGCTCGAACAGCAGGCGCAAGTCGCGTTCACAGGAGAGCGCTACGGCTTCAAGAAGGGGGCTGGTCAAGAGATCGCGGGCCTTTACGGTTCAAGTCGGCGGTGCAGTGGCCGTTAAAGAGAGATGCACAATAACGGCTTTGGCGACCGATTTTAGAGAGCTGGATCAAATAGTTGTGAGGTTTTTACCGCTCTCTTTACAGACGGGCGGCATTATACATGCGATGCCCTACTCTAAAGAGGGCAATTTCCCCAGAGACGGCGCGCGCGATGACCGGTGAGATCAACCTTCCTACGCTTCCTTCCACTCCGGCTGCCGGGCAAAGCCCTGCGCCTGCGACGGGGGCCTTGCTCAAACTGCTGGAGCCGCAGATCGGGCTGATCGACCCGGGAAAAACCGCAAACGCCGAAGTGATTGCCCTCAAACAGGGCGGTGAAGCCTTTCAGTTGCTGCTCAAGTTGACCCTCGACAGTGGCCGCCAGACCCTGGTGCAAGCCAGCAGCGCGCAGCCCTTGCCATTGGGCAGCACGGTGGCGGTGAGCCAGACGCCAACGGGCAACCTGACCCTCAGCCTGCAACAGGCCTTGAGCGCCAACGTCGCCGCCCTGACCCGCATCGATACCACGCAAATGCCCGAGGGCACGCTGTTGCAGGCCAAGGTGCTGACCACGCAGATGCTGCCACAAGGCACCACGCAGCCGGCGATCTACCGTTCACTGGTGACCGTGCTCAACAACGCCCTGGCCGGTGCCACCCTGACCGTGGAGAGCCCGCAACCGTTACGGGTCGGCAGCTTGCTCAGCGCCGTGGTGCAGAACGCGCAGACCCTTAATTTCGTGCCGCTGAGCGGGCTCAAGGATCAACTGGCCGTCACCCAACAACTGTCCACCCAGCAAAGTCGCCAAGGCTCGCTGGATGCCGTCTTCAGCGCGTTGCAAAACCTGCCGCGTGGCGATAGCACCTCGGCCGACCTGCGCGCGGCTGCCGACCGTTTGCTGGCCGCCCTGCCCGACCTGGCTCAAGTCAGCAATCCCAAGGTGCTGGCGCAGGTGATCCAGAACAGCGGCGCCTTTCTGGAAGCCAAACTGCTCGCCGGGCAAAACCCGCAGGTCCCGCCGCTGGACATGAAGGGTGCCCTGCTGCGCCTGGTTGCGGACTTATTACCCGCCTTGCCCGCCAGCACCAATATGAATGCCATCCTCGCCGCCAATACCCTGGCCCAAGTGTTGCCGAACTTTGTGCGCAGCCCATTGGGAACCCTGGGGCAAGTCGGGGCTCGGCAGGCCCCCGCTGGCTTCCCGCTGCCGGAGCGACTGATGGCGAAACTGGAAGGCGAAGGCGACCTGGAAAACCTGCTGCGCCTGGCCGCCGGGGCGATTTCGCGCTTGCAGAGCCACCAGTTGTCGAGCCTGGAACAGACCGGCACCACCGCCGATGGTCGCCTGCAAACCACCTGGCAACTGGAAATTCCCATGCGCACCTTGCAGGACATCGTGCCGTTGCAGCTCAAGTTCCAGCGCGAAGAACCGGCGCCGGACAAGGACGAACCCGAACGCAAAGACAAAAAGGACCCCAAGCACATGCTGTGGCGCGTCGAACTGGCCTTCGACATGGAACCGCTGGGCCCCTTGCAGGTCCAGGCGCAACTGACCCAGGGCAAACTGTCCAGCCAGTTGTGGGCGACGCGGCCATACACCGCCAGTTTGATCGAAAGCCATTTGGGCACCTTGCGCGAGCGCCTGGTGACCTCAGGCCTCAACGTCGGCGACCTGGATTGTCACCTTGGCACGCCACCGCGCGGGCCGAAAACCGGACTGGAACATCGCTGGGTGGATGAAACCGCATGAAGAACGCTACCCCACCGCGCCAGGCGATTGCCCTCAAATACGACGGCCAGCAAGCGCCGACCCTGACCGCCAAGGGCGACGATGCCCTGGCCGAAGCGATCCTGAAACTGGCACGGGAAAACGAAGTCCCCATCTATGAAAACGCCGAACTGGTGAAGCTGCTGGCGCGCATGGAATTGGGCGACAGCATTCCCGAGGAGTTGTACCGCACCATCGCCGAGATCATTGCGTTCGCGTGGACATTGAAGGGCAAGTTCCCGGTGGGGTACGACCCGGATGCGGGGCCGGTGGAGCGGGATGTGACTGAACGCGGCGAGGACTACTGAGGGCCCCCACCATGAAAAGCAGGCAAGTCCTGTGGTAGCGGGCTTGCCACGACGAGCCCGCTACCACAGGGGAGGTCAGTTCAGAACTTCACTCAACGGAATGAAGTTGACGCGATCCCCCACCTCCAACGTCGTCCCCTCCAACACCTCCACAAACCCTTCCGCCCACGCCGCGCTGCGCAGTACGCCGGAGCTCTGGTTGCGGTAGATGATCGCCTTGCCCTGCTCGATGCGCCCGCGCAGGTATTCGCGGCGGTTACCCGGTTTGGGCCAGGTGAACCCCACCGGCACGTCAAAACGCAGCGGCGCCACGTCTGTAACACCCTGGCGGCGCAGCAGGTACGGCCGCGCCAACAACGCGAAAGTCACCAGGGTCGAGGCCGGGTTGCCGGGCAAGCCGATTACCGGCACGCCACGAAAATGGCCAAACGTCAGCGGTTTACCGGGTTTGATTGCCAGCTTCCACAAGGCCAGTTCGCCCTCTTCGCGCAAGGCAATGCCGAGGAAGTCCGCCTCGCCCACCGATACACCGCCGGTGGACAGGATCAGGTCGACCGCACCCAGGCCCGCCAGGCGGTCACGGGTTTGTTCCAAGTCATCCGGCAGGATGCCCGCATCGATCACTTCGCAGCCCAGGCGCGTCAACCAGCTACACAGGACGCGGCGGTTGCTGTTGTAGATCTGCCCCGGCCCCAGCGGCAAACCGGGTTCGATCAACTCATCGCCGGTGGACAGCACGGCCACACACACGCGACGGATCACGTCGAGGCGGTCATGGCCGAGGGACGCGGCCAGGCCCAGTTCGATCGGGCCCAGGCGGGTGCCGGCGGGCAGCACCAACTCGCCGACCGTGGTTTCCTGGCCTTGGGGGCGGATGTTCTGGTCGGCCCGCAAAGGCTCGGTAAAGCTCACGCGCTCATCGGCGTGGACCACGGCGTTTTCCTGCATCTCCACGCAGTCCGCACCTTCGGGCACCGGCGCACCGGTGAAGATCCGCGCGCAAGTACCGGCGGCCAACGGCTGTGGTGCCTGGCCCGCGAAGATGCGCTGGCTGACCACCAAGGGCTCGCCTGTCCAATCCGCAAGACGCAGGGCGTAACCATCCATGGCGCTGTTGGGCCAGGGCGGCAGGTCGAGGGTGGAGATCAGGTCCTGTGCCAATACACGGCCATCGCACGCAGCCAGGGGCAATTGTTCCTGTTCACGGATCGGCGCGGCGGCGGCCATGTCCAGCAGTTGCTCCAGCGCGTCCTCCACCGGCATCAACCCGCCGCCCTTGCCCGGCTTACCCACGGGATTCACAGGGTTCGGCCTGTTTCAGATGCGGTACGAAGTTGCACGGGCGGTGACGGTTATCCAGCTGTTCGGCGAGGATGCCGTCCCAGCCGGTGCGCACCGCATTGGTGGAACCTGGCAGGCAGCACACCAGGGTGCCGTTGGCCAAGCCGGCCAGGGCACGGGACTGCACGGTGGAGGTGCCGATGTCGGCCACGGAGATCTGGCGGAACAGTTCGCCAAAGCCGTCGACCTGTTTATCCAGCAGGCAGCTCACCGCTTCCGGTGTGCTGTCGCGGCCGGTAAAGCCGGTGCCGCCGGTGATCAACACCACTTGCACCACGTCTTCGGCGATCCAGTGAGCGACCTGGGCGCGGATCTTGTAGAGGTCGTCCTTGAGCAACACGCGCTCGGCGAGGTGGTGGCCGGCGGCGGTGAGGCGATCGACGAAGACCTGGCCCGAGGTGTCGGTGTCCAGGGTGCGGGTGTCGCTGACGGTCAATACAGCGATGTTCAGGGGTACGAAGGGCGCATCAGCCTTGGCTTTCATGGCACGGTCCGGTTGTCGAAGGAACAGCCCAGTGTTATATCACAGGGCCCTGTTTACCTGCCCGCGCGGAACCCACATGCCACTCGATTCGCTGCCCCTGTCCTGTTCGATCCTGCTGTTGGCCGGTGGCCGTGGCCAGCGTATGGGGGGCCAGGATAAAGGCTTGCTGGAGTGGCGTGGTCGGCCCTTGATCGAACACTTGCAGCGCCTGGTGCGCCCGTTGACTGACGACTTGCTCATCTCGTGCAATCGCAACCACGATCGCTACGCGCCCTACGCCGACCAACTGGTGAGCGACGACAGCCCGGACTTCCCCGGGCCGCTGGCCGGTATCCGCGCCGGGTTAGCCGCCGCACACAATGAACACCTGCTGATACTGCCGTGCGATGTGCCGAACATCGACGTGCGATTACTGACCGACCTGCGCAAGACGGCGCAGCGCAATCCACGCTTGCCGGTAATGGTGCGTCACGGCGAATTTTGGGAACCCTTGATCTGCATCATCCCTGCCTACCTGCGAACCGAGGTAGAACAGGCTTGGCACGCAGGCGAGCGCAGCCCGCGCAAGATTTTGCTGCAACTGGGCGCTGTGGGGATGGAATGCGCGGCAGATGACCCTCGCCTGGCCAACCTGAATACGCCAACGCTGTTACAGCCAAGGTCTGACGTGTCAGAATGAACTTTCATACAAGGAACTTTGGCGACGTCTCACACGTCACACAGTCAGCAATTAAAAAGAATTTTCTTGGAGACACACCCATGACTCAACGGACCATCGCCGCTCTCATGCTTGCACTGGGCCTGGCCACCCTCGCCGGTTGCGCTTCGCCGACAGTGATCACCCTGAATGACGGTCGCGAAATCCAGGCCGTCGACACCCCGAAATACAACGAAGCCTCGGGTTTCTACGAATTCGAACAGCTTGACGGCAAACGCACCCGCATCAATAAAGATCAGGTTCGCACCGTTAAAGACCTGTAAGCCTTACGCGCTTGCACCCAAGGCCCGCCTCGCGCGGGCTTTGTCGTTTGCGGGGTTCACCAATCGAGGGTGATCCGGCTGTGGAAACTGCGCTCCTCACCGCTGACCGGGTCGATGAAACGTACGCCTTGGGCCAGCAGTTTCAAGGGATTGGCGTAGTCGTCCACGGCGTCCTTGATCACATCGGGGTAGAACGGGTCGTTGCAGATACTCGCACCGAGCGCCGTCATATGTACCCGTAGCTGGTGCTTTTTGCCGGTCACGGGGAACAGGCCATAGCGCCATAAATCGCCATGTTTCTCGCGCACTTCCACGGTGGTTTCGGTGTTGCTGGCACCGGGGCCTTCCTGCATGCGAAAGAAAGGTTCGCCATCCACCAGGCGGCTTTTGTGCACCCTCGGAAAAGTCAGGTTCGGCAAGGCCGGGGCGATGGCTTCGTAGAATTTGTCGATCCGGCGTGTGGGAAACAACTGTTGATAAGCCGTACGACTGGCCGGGTTGGCTGAAAACAGCACCAGCCCCGCCGTATGCCGGTCGATGCGATGCAGGGGCACCAGGGACGGGTTGTCCAGGCGACGGATCAGGCGGCGCAACAGGGTTTGCTCGACGTACTCACCGGCCGGGGTCACGGGCAGGAAGTGCGGTTTGTCGGCGACCACCAGATGCTCGTCGGCGTACAGGATGGTTTCCTGCACCGCAATCACCTTCTCGTTCGGCACCTCGCGAAAGTAATAGATGCACAAGCCTTCCCTGTAGGCCAGGTCCAGATGGATCGGGCTGCCGTTGATATCCAGCACCCGGCCGCGGGCGATGCGGTCCAGCCACTGTTCACGGTCGATGGCCGGGAAGTGCTCGCACAGGCACTCCAGCACCGTCGCCCAAGGGCCGGGTGGCAGGTACAGGGTGCTGGCTTGGTGCTGGGACGCGGAGAAAGCGGAAGTGGACATGAACATGCTCGACGCCTGGAAAAACAGGCGGGCATTATCCCGCATGGAGCGGGATTGAGCCTAGGGCGGATCTCAGGCCTTGACCAACTCCGCGCGCAGGATCGGCGACGCGCTGGCGGCATCGGTGAATTCCTTGAGCCAGCGCAGCACGTCCACCGCTTCCCAGCGGCCAGGATCATAAAGCGCGTATAACAAACCCTGATACCCCACCACATCCAACTGCTTGTGGTAGCCGGCGCGCTGGAACAACGCCTCGATCTCCGCAAAGCAGGTATTGAAATGCACTTTGTTAAACGGCGTCTTGCCTTCCGTGACCAGGCCGTCGAGGCGCAGCTCGTTCACCGCATCGCGCACGACGTCGGCGGACATGCGATTGACGCTGCTTTTCAGTTGCTCAACATTCACCACGGGCGTTCCCTCTACTCAATAGCTGTACAAACGTACAGTAACTTAATATTTGGAAACCCGCCATCGCCCAAATGCTAACGCAGGAAGGCAACCACCTGCTCAACGTCGAACGGCCAGCTCAGTTCGGTACCCGTATCCACCCGGCGCAGTACCGGAATCCTTAGGCCATAGGCTTCAAACAGGGCTTCTGAATCGGCGATGTCGATCAACTCGACCATCAACCCATGTTCGACCAACGGCATGATTTCCTCTTCGGCGAGTTCGCACAGATGGCACCCCAACGTGGTAAACAACTGGCATTCAGGAGGCATGACGAAAAGACCTGATCAGAAGTGGGCCATCATTCTAAGCCCGCTGAATACCTGTGGCGAGTGGGCTTGTCCCGCTCACCACAACAACCCGGCTCACCACAACAAGTCCACCCGCCACACCAAACCCTGATCCAAATCACCATGACCTATAACTGATTCAACGACTCTCGCGGCTTTTTGCCGCCGCCCTGCAAGGAAGATGCGTGTGTTCGCCAACCTGTTGATCATTCTGGCCTCATCCCTGGTGGTGATTGCGCTGTTTCGCCGGCTGCAACTGCCGCCCGTGCTGGGCTATCTGTGCGTAGGCCTGGCCGTGGGGCCCACTGCGCTGGATTGGGTGAATGACAGCGAAGAGTTGCCCGACCTCGCCGAACTGGGCGTGGTGTTCCTGCTGTTTTCCCTGGGCCTGGAGTTCTCCTTGAGCAAGATGCTCGCCCTGCGCCGCGTGGTGTTTGGCCTGGGCAGTCTGCAGGTATTGGGTTGCGGGGTGCTGCTGGGGGCCTTGCTGATGGCCTTGGGCGTAGCGCCGGGCATCGCCTTGTTGCTCGGAGCAGGACTGGCGCTGTCGTCCACCGCCATCGTCAGCAAGGAACTGACCAGCCTTGGGGAAATTTTCAGCAGCCATGGCCAGAACGCGATTGGTGTCTTGCTGTTCCAGGACGTGGTGGCGGTGTTGCTGCTGACGCTGGTCCCCGTGTTCGCCGGCGACAGCGAGCACACCTGGTATCTGGCCTTGCCGCTGACCCTGGGCAAGACCGTGATCCTGTTCGTCGGCCTGTTGCTGGCCAGCCGCTGGCTGTTGCCGCGCCTGTTTCGTGAGGTGGCCGCGTCCCATTCGGCCGAGTTGTTTGTGCTGCTGGCACTGGTGATTGTGTTGCTCACCGCTTGGCTGACGCACCTGCTGGGCCTGTCCCCTGCCCTTGGTGCGTTCCTGGCCGGTATGCTGTTGGGAGAGAGCCATTACCGCCATCAGATCGAAGCGGATATACGACCGTTCCGCGACATCCTGCTGGGGCTGTTTTTTGTCAGCATCGGCATGCTGATCGACCTGCAATTGTTCCTCAGCCACAGCCTGCTGATCCTCGGCATGACACTCGCGCTGATGCTGGTCAAAGGCTGTGTGGTCGCCGCGCTGGTCAAACTGCGCGGCAGCGACAGTGAAACCGCCTGGCGCAGCGGTCTGGCCCTGGCCCAGGGCGGCGAGTTCTGTTTTGCGTTGATGGCGCAAATGCAGCAGAGCCGCCTGATACCGGATGAATTCAACGGTCTGCTGCTCGCCGCCACCTTTTGCTCGATGCTGCTCACCCCGCTGCTGCTGCGCGCCGCGCCAGCCATTGCCCTGCGCCTGCACCGCAAGCCCAACCAGCAAGTGCAACTGGAAGAAATCACCGCGCTCAATGCGCAGTTGCAGGGCCATGCGGTGATCTGCGGCTACGGGCGGGTCGGGCAATCCATCGGACGCTTCCTGCGCCGCGAGCAGCAAGCCTTCATTGCTCTGGATGACGACCCGGAACGGGTGCAGGAAGCGGCCACCGACGACAGCAGCGTGCATTACGGCGATTGCCGGCGCGGCGCCCTGCTCACCGCGGTCGGCCTGGAGCGCGCCCGGTTGGTGGTGATTGCCGTGGACAACAGCGACGTGGCGCTGGTGGTGCTCAAGGAGGCCCGTCGGCTCAACCCGACGGTGCCGATCCTGGTGCGCACTCGCGATGACAGCCAACTGGCTGAGCTCAAAGCCGCGGGCGCCAGCGAAGTGGTGCCCGAGTTGTTGGAGTCGAGCCTGATGCTCGCCTCCCACGCCTTGATCATGCTGGGCCTACCGGACCACCAGGTACAGGCGCGGGTCGATGAAGTGCGGCATAACCGCTACCGCCTGCTCCACGGTTTTTACTCGCACCCGAGCAGCGAAGAAGAGGCGCCGATCAATCCTGACTGACCGCGCCGATCTTGTGGATCGACAGGTCCGCGCCGTAATACTCCTCTTCCTGGCTCAAGCGCAGCCCGTGCACGCGCTTGATCACGCCATACACCAGCAGACCGCCCACCAGCGCCACGGTAATACCGAGGGCGGTACCGATCAGTTGACTGACCAGGCTGACGCCCCCCAGTCCACCCAGCGCCGTCTGGCCGAAGATGCCGCAGGCGATGCCGCCCCACACGCCGCACAGGCCATGCAGTGGCCACACACCCAACACGTCGTCGATCTTCCAGCGGTCCTGGGCCGCAATGAAGAACCAGACAAACAAACCGCCGGCCACCACGCCCGTCACCAGTGCACCGACCGGGTGCATCAGGTCCGAGCCGGCGCAGATCGCTACCAACCCGGCCAGCGGGCCGTTATGCAGGAAGCCGGGGTCGTTTCGACCGATCACCAGGGCCGCGACGGTGCCACCGACCATGGCCATCAACGAGTTGACCGCCACCAGGCCGCTGACACCGTCCAGAGTTTGCGCACTCATCACGTTAAAACCGAACCAGCCCACGATCAAAATCCACGAACCCAGCGCCAGGAACGGAATGCTCGACGGCGCAAACGCCACCAAACGCCCTTCGCGATAGCGCCCATTGCGCGGCCCCAACAGCAGCACGGCGGCCAGCGCCAGCCAGCCGCCCATGGCGTGCACCACCACGGAACCGGCAAAATCATGGAAGCTGGCGCCAAAGGTGGCGAGCAGCCAGGCCTGCAGACCGAAATTGCCGTTCCAGACCATGCCCTCGAAAAACGGGTAGACAAACGCGACGATCAGCGCCGTGGCACACAGTTGCGGAACAAATCGTGCACGCTCGGCAATACCCCCGGAAATGATCGCCGGAATCGCCGCCGCAAAGGTCAGCAGGAAGAAGAATTTCACCAGGCCGTAGCCATGATCGGCGCTGATCACCGCCGCCGGTTGCATGAAGGTCACACCGTAGGAGACCCAATAGCCTATAAAGAAGTAGGCCAGGGTGGAGATGGCGAAGTCGCTGAGGATCTTCGACAGGGCATTGACCTGATTTTTCTGACGCACCGTACCGACTTCAAGGAACGCAAAGCCGGCGTGCATGGCCAGGACCATGACCGCACCAATCAGGATGAACAGGGTATTGGAACTGTGGACAAGGGTATCCACCGCACTTTGCAAATTTTCCATGGAGGTTGGCAGGCCTACATTAAAGGCAAAAAGCACCAAAGCGGTTCACGCCAGCGTTTCGTGCACTAAATTAGCTCCATCGGCGTCACCCTTCTTCAGAGGGCGTGAACCGCTTTAGCGCAGCGATCAACACAACAGGCTGTTCCCGACAGGGTTTTTCCGCGAGATTGAGTGATTTAGAGTAAGGTTTTTCAAGGCATTGGCCTCAGGTCGCCCGGATTCGGCGCAGAGCCAGAGGCATGCGCACCAAGGCAAAGCAAAAGCTGTACCACACAATTGCACTGAACCTTCACCGATACCGGTGACTCGAAACCACACGTACACATCAGCCAATCACGGAGATATCCATGGCCAGAAGAACTGCAAAGACTGCTCAAGAAATACTGATGGCGGATTTTCAAACCCTGGTCAACGACACTGAAAAGTTGCTGGACGACACCTCGATCCTCGCCGGTGACCAGGCCGACGAGCTGCGCAGCAAGATCCACGACAGCCTGCTCAAAGCCCGCGAAACCCTGCAACTGACCGAAGACTCGCTGCGCGAACGCGGCCAGGCGGCGGTCACGGCCACCGAAGATTATGTGCAGGCCAACCCGTGGCAGTCGGTGGGTATCGCCGCTGGCGTGGGCTTCCTGATCGGTCTGCTGGCTACAAGGCGCTAAATCATGTCTATCGGCGAATCCGGCTCGTCCATGGGCCCAAGTTCAACGTCCAGACGCCTGGGCGCGGCTGTGCTGGGCTTGCTGCACAGCCACGTCGAGCTGTTCGGGATCGAGCTGCAGGAACAAAAGGCGCGCACCGTCAGCCTGTTGCTGTTTGCCGGCCTGGCGCTGGTGTTTGCCCTGCTGTTGCTGGTGGGGTTGTCGACATTGGTGATGATTCTGGTGTGGGACACCGGCTACCGCCTGACCGGGATCATCTGCCTCTGCGTGTTCTATACCCTGGCCGCCGCGTTTTGCGCGGTGCGCTTGAAAGCGGCGGTGTTCGATGAGTCCACGCCGTTCCACGCCACCCTCGAAGAGCTGGCCAATGACCGGGAGCGCCTGCTGCCATGAGCCTGACTGAGATCCCGCAAACCACCTCCCGCCGCGAAATGCGCAAGGCGTTGATTCGCCTGCGCATGGAAATGCACCGTCAGGAGATCCGTCACGAGTCCCAGCAACTGATGGCGCCCCTGAACAAAGTGCGCAACCTGGGGCATAGCTGGCAAGACGGCCTGGGCATCAAGCACGCGCCGCTGTGGGGCGTGGCCGCCGTTACGCTGATAGGTTTCTTTACCGGCAAAGGCGCCAAGGGCGGTAGCATCGCCAATCTGACGCGCCTGGTGCGACTAGGCGCCGGCTTGATCCCGCTGATCAAATTGGCGATGCAGGGCAGTTCGCGCAAACAGTAAGGCTTACTGGCTGCATTCTTGCTAACAGAATCGGCCCGGCCCTCGTTTTCAAGGGTCGGGCCTTTTTTCTCCACCTCTCTTAAGGAGGCCCCGTGATCGACGGGCAACCGCTTGCCTGCTTCCAACCGTTCATCGACACCGCCACCGGTCGTATCGCCGGCGTCGAAGCCTTGGGCCGCTTGCGCCAGGCTGACGGCCGTTTGGAGTCCGTGGGCCCGCTGTTCGCCGACCCGCGCACGCCGGGCGTCACCTTGCGCCGCCTCGACCGGCAGATCCGCGACGATGCGTTGCGCCGCTTGCATGAAGCCCCTGAAGACTGGTTTCTGAGCCTGAACATCTCACCGCGCTGGATCAACCAACTGCGCCCGGGCCAAGCCTTGCCGAGTCTGAAACAGATTCACGCGCATGGCGTCGACCCGGCGCGCATCGTGTTTGAGATCACCGAACTGGGCGGCGACATCCAGCGCCTGACCGATGTGGTCGTGCGCTATCGCGAGGCCGGTGCGCGCATCGCCATCGATGACTTTGGCGCTGGCTACTCGCAACTCGATCGGGTGCTGGCGTTGCAACCGGATATTCTCAAGCTGGACATGCGCCTGTTCCAGGAAGCCGCCCGGGGTGGACCGAGCAGCGAAGTGGTGCGGGCTTTGGCGCAGATGGCAGAAAAGACCGGGTGCTGGATCATTGCCGAAGGCGTGGAAACCGAAGCGCAATTGAGCTTCGCCCTGGAATGCGGTTCGCGGTATGTCCAGGGCTATCTGTTCGCCCAGGCGCAGTTGGACTGGTTCGCCGCCGACGCCTTCGTGCCGCGCTTTGACCAACTGCGCGCAGCGTATGTCCAACAGAAACTGGCAGAACGTGGACGCATCAGGCAACTGCGCCAGCAACTGGCCGAACTGATGAACATCCTGCAAACCTGGGCCCAGACCCAGGCGCCACTGAATCACTTGCCGCAACTACCGGCCTTTCCCTGGCTACTGCGCTTTTACCAGTGCGACCGGCACGGCACCCAACTGACGCCCAACTTCGAGTGGCGCCAGGACGCCTGGCAAGCCGACAGCCGCTACCTGGGCCACAACTGGTCGTGGCGGCCGTACTTCTACCATCTGCTCGCCGAAGGCTGGGAGGAGCGGCGACTGACCTTGTCCTCGACCTACCGCGACGCCACCACCAACCAGTATTGCCTCACCGCCGGACAATTCTTCGATAACGGTCAGCGCTTGCTGTTAATCGATATCGACGCCGCCGGGCTGTAGATTTTCGCTTGCCCCGCCCACCCGGAACCGGGAAGCTGGGCGGGTCATTTACCGCACGGAGAGTACCCGCCTTGGATTGGCCCACCCTGCTGACTCGCGAACGTCTTGGAAAGCCCCTGCACAGCCCGGAAGAACTGGGGCGCAGCCCGTTCCACAAAGACCATGACCGCATTATTTTCTCCGGCGCGTTCCGCCGCCTGGGCCGCAAGACCCAAGTGCACCCGGTGTCGAGCAACGACCACATCCATACCCGCCTGACTCACTCCCTGGAAGTCAGCTGTGTTGGCCGCTCCTTGGGCATGCGGGTCGGAGAAACCCTGCGCAGCGCCCTGCCCGACTGGTGCGACCCGAGCGATCTGGGCATGGTGGTGCAATCGGCCTGCCTGGCCCACGACATCGGCAACCCACCGTTCGGGCATTCCGGCGAAGATGCCATCCGCCACTGGTTCCAGCAGGCGGCCGGACGCGGCTGGCTGGATGATATGAGCAGCGCCGAGCGCAATGACTTCCTCAATTTCGAAGGCAACGCCCAGGGCTTCCGGGTGCTGACCCAACTGGAATACCACCAGTTCGACGGCGGCACACGCCTGACCTATGCGACCCTGGGCACCTACCTGAAATACCCCTGGACCGCCCGCCACGCCGACTCCTTGGGCTACAAGAAACACAAGTTCGGCTGCTACCAGAGTGAACTGCCGCTCCTCGAACAGATCGCCCACAAACTCGGCCTGCCGCAACTCGAAGAACAGCGCTGGGCCCGGCACCCACTGGTTTATCTGATGGAGGCGGCAGACGACATCTGCTATGCCCTGATCGACCTGGAAGACGGTCTGGAAATGGACTTGCTTCAATACGCCGAAGTCGAGTCGCTGCTGCTCGACCTGGTCGGCGACGACCTGCCGCAGACCTATCGCCAACTAGGCGCCCAGGACTCACGCCGGCGCAAGCTGGCGATCCTGCGCGGCAAGGCCATCGAGCATCTGACCAACGCGGCGGCACGGGCCTTCGTCGAACAGCAGGATGCCTTGCTCGCCGGCACCCTGCCCGGCGACCTGGTGGAGCACATGCACGGCCCCGCCAAGCGCTGCGTGCTGGACGCCAAGGACATGGCACGCAAGAAAATCTTTCAGGACAAGCGCAAGACTCTGCATGAGATCGGCGCCTACACCACCCTGGAGATTCTCTTGAACGCCTTTTGCGGCGCGGCACTGGAGCAGCATGGCGGGCGTACGCCCTCCTTCAAGAACCGGCGCATTCTCGACCTGCTGGGCAACAACGCACCAGACCCCGCATGGCCGTTGCACGCGTCATTCCTGCGCATGATCGACTTCATTGCCGGCATGACCGACAGCTATGCCACCGAGATGGCGCGTGAAATGACCGGGCGCTCCGGCCCTCAATGACCTGCCTGATCATGCCGCCTGTTCACTGAACAGAATCTGCCTACGACGGGAACAGAGCGGCCTGATCGAATTCGCACAAACACACGAAGAATAATCGCGCACGCTCCGGGCAGATCTGGCGAACAGTTCCTACATGCCCCCCATCGACGCTTGACTCACCGTGTGCCTTCTATGCCCAGTTACTCCCTTCGCATCCTGTTGGTGGAGGACCATCCCTTTCAACTGCTCGCCACCCAGTGCCTGCTCAGAAGCTTCGGTTTCGAGCGACTGACCCCGGCCGAAAACGCCGAGCAGGCAATCCGCTTGATGACCCTGGCCGAGGCGCCTTTCGACATCATCCTGTGCGACCAGTGCTTGCCAGACCTGCCAGGGATTGAATTGATTGAAATCGCCAGCCGCCGACGCTTTATCACCGGTGCCATCCTGCTCAGCGGCCTCCCCGAAGCAGAACTGTACACACTGCAAACCCAAGCGCTGGAGCGCGGCCTGCCCCTGCTCGGTTACTTGTCGAAACCATTGAACAAGGATGAGCTTGCCTGTTTGACCCACTTGTTCCATACGCCATGAATGTAGGACTTAAAACATATAAACCCGTCGAAAAGTTCCTGCATAACGCCCATTGAATCCCTGACTTCACGATTCAGCGTGCCCGGCAGCGAAACGCTGATCGCTCGCGTCACAAAGCCTAAGCAACTGGTAGGCCCTTACCTTTTTTAATGTAGGAACTTTCCTGTTTTATATCTACTCCCCCTTGGGTTCATGCTCACCCCTCAGCTTCTGAGCTAATGTGCCCGCTTTATTTGCACTTGCATGGAATGTGATCATGAACACCGTTTTTATTATTGATGACCATCCGGTTATAAGACTGGCTATCCGAATGTTGCTGGAGCACGAAGGTTATGAAGTGGTGGGCGAAACGGATAACGGCTGCGACGCCATACAAATGGTCCGCGAATGCCTGCCAGACCTCATCATCCTGGATATCAGCATTCCGAAACTCGACGGACTCGAAGTGCTTTGCCGATTCAACGCCATGAATACCTCGATGAAAACCCTGGTGCTGACCGCCCAGTCCCCCACCCTGTTCGCCACCCGCTGCATGCGATCGGGTGCCGATGGCTACGTGTGCAAGGAAGGTGATCTGAGCGAACTGCTGAGCGCCATCCGCGCCGTGCTGTCGGGCTACAACTATTTCCCCAGCCAGGCCTTGAGCGCCAGCGGTGTGGACGGCATGGAGTCCAAGGAGCTTGAACTGTTCAAGGCCGTCAACGATCGCGAGTTGATGGTGTTGCAACTTTTTGCACAAGGCCGCACTAACAAGGAAATCGCCAAAGGCATGTTCCTGAGTAATAAAACCGTAAGCACATATAAAAAGAGGCTGATGCAAAAACTTCAAGCCAAGTCCTTGGTAGAACTTATCGAGATGGCAAAACGAAACGCGCTAGTGTGAGAAAGCGGATGCCCAGATGTATAAAGGACTATCTGATTATATTGAGTGCCGGTTTGTGCTTCAGCACCGCAGTGCCTGCCGTACCTCCGTCGGGCCCGGGACATTTCAACTTATTGAGTCGCGCAAGCTCCGTACAACTGGAAAGCCAACTGAGCAGGGTCCAGCGCCAGTGGCTGCAGAACAAACGCGAACTGGTGCTGGGCACGGCATTCCCGGACTATCCCCCCTTCGACCTCACGTCCAGTGGCCGCGACTATGAAGGGCTCACCGCCGACTACGCTGGCCTGCTGTCCAAGGCGCTGGCCTTGCCGGTCAAGGTATTGCGCTACCCCTCGCGGGAGGCTGCGATCCGTGCCCTTGAAGCGGGGGATATCGATTTACTCGGATCCTCCAATGGCTTCGAAGCGGCAAACCTCAATCTCATTCTGTCGGAGCCCTATGCCGTGGACCGGCCGGTGCTGGTCACCCGCGAAGGCGAAACCCGCAGCCTGAGCGAGGGCCTCGCCGGTATGCGCCTGGCACTGGTTTATCACTACTTGCCGCTGGGCGAGGTCGAGAAGCTATACCCCAAGGCGATCATCCGCGCGTATCCCTCTTATCAAAATGCCTTGAATGCCGTGGCATTCGACCAGGCCGACGTGTTTCTCGGCGATACCATTTCCACCCATTACATGATCAACAAGGGCTACCTGAAAAACATCCGCATGGCCAACTTCGGCAAACACGAAGCCTATGGCTTCAGCTTTGCGATGCGCCAGCACGAGCACATGTTGTTAAGTATCGTCGACACCGTTCTGAGGGCCGTGCCCACCAACGAACGGGAAGCGATCGCCAAGCGCTGGAGTGCCGGCAGCGACATCCTGCTGACCGACCAGAAACTGCAACTGACCCTTCGCGAAGAGCGCTGGCTGAAAGACAATCCAGTGGTCAGGGTGATCGTGAACCCCACCTTTGCACCGCTTACATTCTTCGACGCCGATGGCAACTTTCGTGGGATCACGGCCGACCTGCTGGAACTGATTCGCCTGCGCACCGGACTGCGCTTCGAGATCCTGAGAGGGCGGGATGTGAACGCAATGATCGACCAGGTCGAAGCCGGCAAGGCGGACATCGTCGGCGCCATCATCCCCAGCGTCGAGCGGGAGACCCAGCTGGACTTCAGCCGGCCGTACCTGGAAAACTCCTACGTGATGTTGACGCGCAAGGAGAGCCACGCCCCAACCGGCCTTGAGGAAATGGAGGGCAAGCGCCTGGCGGTGACCCAGGGCAGCCCGCTGCAAAAATTCCTGCGCGAGAACTTTCCGAAGATCCAACTGGTTGAAACGGGTGACACCTTCAAGTCAGCCGAACTGCTGGTACAAGGTCATGTGGAAGGCGCGGTGAATACCTTGGTGGTCGCCAACTATCTGCTGTCGTCGCAGATGTTCCAGGACAAGCTCCAGATCAGCTTCAGCATTGGAACGATGCCTGCCACCTTCGGACTGGCGACATCGCGCAGCGCCACCGAACTCAGCGCCATTCTCGACAAGGCCTTGCTCAGCATCGCACCGGATGAACTGGGCGTGATCAACAGTCGTTGGCGCGGCTATACCGCCGCCTCCGACAGCTACTGGCGTGACTATCACCAACTGATTGCCCGTATCGTCATCGGCACCGGGTTGCTGCTCCTGATCTCCTTGAGCTGGAACGCCTACATGCGTCGCCAGATCAAGCATCGCAAAATGGCCGAGCGCGCCCTCAATGATCAGTTCGAATTCATGCGCGCGCTGGTCAATGAAACCCCGCACCCGATCTACGTCCGTGACCGCAGGGGCCTGCTGCAGACCTGCAACGATAGCTATCTGCAGGTCTTCGACGTCAAGCGCGAAGACGTGATCGGCAAAAGCGCGATTCAGATCAGTACCGCCCTCGCCGCCGAAGCGGCGCAATACCACGCCGACTATCAACGCGTGGTGGCCGAAGGCAACCCACTGATCCTGGATCGCACCCTGCATATTCGCGGAAAAAAATTGACCATCTACCACTGGATCCTGCCGTACCGCGACTCTGTCGGTGAGGTCCAGGGCATCATTGGCGGCTGGATCGACATCAGCGAGCGACGCCAGTTATTCGACGAACTCCGTGCCGCCAAGGAACGCGCCGACGAAGCCAATCGCGCCAAGAGTACATTCCTGGCCACCATGAGCCACGAAATCCGCACGCCGATGAACGCCGTGATCGGCATGCTGGAGCTGACCCTCAAACGGGCGGACCAGGGCCACCTCGATCGCCCCGCCATCGAAGTGGCCTACAACTCGGCCAAGGACCTGCTGGAGTTGATCGGCGATATCCTCGACATCGCTCGTATCGAATCCGGGCGCCTGAGCCTGGCGCCGGAGCGCGTCAACCTGCGGGAAGTGATCGAGTCGGTGGTGCGCGTGTTCGACGGCCTGGCACGCCAGAAGACCCTGAGCCTGTTGCTGGAATTCAAGCCCGACCTCGACGACACCGAAGTCCTGATCGACCCGCTGCGCTTCAAGCAGGTGCTGTCCAACCTGGTCAGCAACGCAATCAAGTTCACCGAGCAGGGACAGGTCAAAATAAAGGTCGAGGTGCTCCCCACTCCACTGCCGCAACAGGTCGAGATGAAACTGGTGGTGGAAGATACCGGCATCGGTATCAGCCGTGACGATCAGTTGCGTCTGTTCGAACCCTTTGCCCAGGCCGACAACTCCGGTCAACTGGCCCGCAGCGGTGCAGGCCTGGGATTGGTGATCTGCCGCAGCCTGTGCGCCATGATGGGGGGCGAACTGAGCCTGAGCAGCGTGCCCATGGTGGGCACCCAAGTGCATGTCAACCTGAACATGACGCGCCTGCAGCAAGTGCTGGCCGTGGACGAGCTCAAGCCCGAGGCCTCGGTGACGGCGCCCGTGCTCAACGTGCTGGTGGTGGACGATCACCCGGCCAACCGGCTGTTGATGTGCCAGCAGCTTGGCTACCTGGGCCATCAGTTCACAGCCGCCCACAACGGCTCCGCCGGCTTCCAGGCCTGGCGCCAGGAGCACTTCGACCTGGTCATCGCTGACTGCAACATGCCCATTATGAATGGCTATGAGTTGAGTCGTTCGATCCGCGAATACGAACAGCGCGAACAATTGACGCCCTGTGTCGTGCTGGGGTTTACCGCCAATGCCCAACCCGAAGAGAAACTGCGCTGCGCACAGGCCGGCATGAACGACTGCCTGTTCAAACCCATCAGCCTCACTGCACTGGAACGACAACTGGCACGGATCAGCCCTCGACCCGCCAGCCGGATTCTGGACCTCGGCAACTTCGAGGCCCTGACCGGTGGAGACCCGCAGATGAGTCGGCGCCTGCTGGAAGAGCTATTGAGCAGCAGTCGTCGGGATCGCCAGGAATTGCTCGCACTGATGGATGCGCAAGCCTCGCGCCAGGACATCATCGAACAGGCGCACAAGATCAAGGGCGCTGCCCGCATCGTTCAAGCCTGCGCCCTGGCCTCTCAGTGCGAAGCCCTCGAACAGGCCTGTGCGCGGGGTGACGACCGGCCTCTGATCGAAGCCGGGGCGAAGTCCCTGGAAAAGCTGATGCTGGAACTGGAAAGGATGCTGCAAGTGCAGCTTCACGGGCTGGATGGCCAGTAAGAGGGCGTGACCCGCCCCTGTTGCGTCAGCAGTCGGTCAACCGCAGGAAAATCGCCGCAAGCTGTTCAATGCCCGCCTGGTCCTGCAGGGTAAAGCGGGCCAGCGACGGGCTGTCGAGGTCAAGGACGCCAATCAACTGGCCGTTCTTGACCAACGGCACCACCAGCTCACTGTTGGACGCGCTGTCACAGGCGATATGCCCAGGGAACGCGTGCACATCTTCCACTCGCTGGGTCTGGCGTGTCGCCGCAGCGGCACCGCACACCCCACGGCCAAACGGAATACGCACACACGCGATCTGCCCCTGGAACGGGCCCAGCACCAGCTCTTCATTGCGATTGAGGTAAAAGCCGGCCCAGTTCAGGTCATCCATCTGGTTGAACAGAAAGGCAGAAAACTGGGCACTGTTAGCGATGAAATCGCGCTCGTCGGCCAGCAGCGACTCCAGCTGCGCGCAAAGCATGGCATAGCCATCGAGGCCGGTGCCGGCGTGTTGTAGATCAATCATGGTTGACGCTTCAGCAATTTGAGGCCCACCCAGTAACGGGCGAATTGATACGCGCAACGACCGTTGCGGTTGCCGCGCCCGGTGGCCCAGCGTACGGCAAGGATGTCGAGCGCTTCATCGCGCTGCCACTGCAAACCGGCCTTGTTCGCCAGCTCGCCGATCCAGTGCTCCACCACATCCAGGAAATGCTCCTGAGTGAATGGGTAGAACGACAGCCATAAGCCGAAACGGTCGGATAAGGCAATTTTGTCTTCCACGGCTTCACTCGGGTGCAGTTCACCGTCCACGCGCTTCCAGTTGTCGTTGTCGCTCTGGTTTTCCGGTACCAGATGGCGGCGGTTCGACGTGGCATACAGCAGCACGTTTTCCGGGGCCTGTTCCAGGGAGCCGTCCAGCACGCTCTTGAGCACACGGTAATCGCCTTCGCCAGCCTCGAATGACAGGTCGTCGCAAAACAGGATAAAACGCTGCGGCAGCTTGAGCAGCTGTTCGACCACGCGCGGCAGGTCGGCGAGGTGATCGCGCTCGATTTCGATCAGGCGCAAGCCGGCCTTGGCATGTTGGGCGAGCAAGGCGCGCACCATGGATGATTTGCCGGTGCCACGCGAACCCCAGAGCAACGCATGGTTGGCGGGCAGGCCGTCGAGGAACTGTTGGGTGTTGCGCGCCAGTGTTTCACGCTGCTTGTCCACGCCGATCAGGTCGGACAGGCGCATGTCCAGGCTGACCTCCAGCGGCAACAGGAAACCACTGCGGCCTTCGCGCTGCCAGCGGGCGGCCAGGCATTGGCTCCAGTCGATGGCGTGGCGTGGCCTAGGCAACAAGGGCTCAAGACGTGCGAGTACGGCGTCGGCCCGCTCAAGAAAGGCATTCAATCGAGAATCCACGATTATTCCTCTGGCAAGTTTTTGCAAAAGATGGCGTATTGGCAACCCTGCGGCAGATCGCACGAGGCCGCGTAAACAACGATACATGTCGGGCAAGCCAGAGCCTGTGGATGTTCAGCTATGCTTGCCGGGCGAAGGGAAACGTGAAGTGGTTCAATGCTCGATGGATATCAAGTTCGCCCACCGCTTGTCTTATAAACAAGCCAGATTGACTGTGCTGGTCGGTTTCGTCTTGGGAACCTTGCTCAGCCTGATCCAAATCGGCATTGATTATGCCAGCGAAGACGCATCCATCAACCGTGAAATTCGCTCGCTGATCGAAATCAGCCATAACCCCGCGTCGCGCATCGCCTACAACATCGACGCCGAACTCGCCCAGGAACTGGCCCAGGGCCTGCTGCACTCTCCCGCGATCATTCACGCCCAGTTGATCGACAACAACGGCCTGGTGCTGGCTGATGTAGAACGGCCGCGCAAGGAAAGCCCCTACCGGCCCATCAGCGACTTCCTGTTTGGCGCCAACCGCCAATTTGAAGACCGGTTGTTTCTGGGGCACATGCCCACCGAATCCCTTGGCGTGCTGCGCCTGGATGTGGACACCTACGCCTTTGGCAGCCGCTTCCTGCGCCGCGCCGAGATTACCCTGCTCAATGGGTTTGTTCGCAGTCTGCTGCTGACCGGCATCCTGCTGGGCCTGTTCTACACGATGCTGACCCAACCGCTGGTGCGCATTATTCGTGAATTGAGCAACCGCAAGCAGGCACGCCTGGACTGCCCGCCCGGGCACGAACATGACGAAATCGGCGTGCTGGTAAACGTCGCCAACCAGCAATTTGAAAACATGGAGACCGAAATCCAGCAACGTCGTCATGCCGAGGACCGGCTGACCGAATACCTGGGCCAACTGGAAGACATCGTCTCGGCCCGCACCCTTGAGCTCAAGGCCAGTAACCAACGGCTGAGCCAGTCCAACGAAGAACTCGAAGCGGCGAAGATGACCGCACTGGGCATGGCCCAGGCCCGGGCAGCGTTCCTGGCGAACATGAGCCATGAGATCCGCACCCCGCTCAACGGCCTGCTGGGGATGATCGCGCTGTCGCTGGACAGCCCGTTGACCGCCGAACAGCGCCAGCAACTGTCCATCGCCCATGACTCGGGCAAGGTGCTGGTGGAGTTGCTCAACGATATCCTCGACCTGTCCAAGTTCGACGCCGGCCAGCTCGAGCTTGAGTCGATCCCGTTCGACCTCGGTTCGCTGGTGGAGGACACCGCCAACCTGCTGTCGCAGAACGCCGCGCCCAGCGTCGAACTGACATGCCTGATCGACCCGCTGTTTCCCGCCCAGGTACTCGGCGACCCCACCCGCGTGCGGCAGATCGTCAGTAACTTGCTGTCCAACGCCTTGAAGTTCACCCGCTTCGGCAGAGTGGACGTGCGCCTGAGCGCCTTGAACGGCAGAGTGCGTATCGAAGTGTGCGATACCGGTATCGGTATTGCGCAGGAAGCCCAGGTGAAAATCTTCCAGCCCTTCACCCAGGCTGGCGCGGGTATCACCCGTCAATTCGGCGGTACTGGACTGGGCTTGGCGCTGACGCGCAATCTGTGCGAAGCGATGAACGGCCGTCTGAGCATCAGCTCGGAAGTCGGCTTTGGCAGCCAGTTCTGCGCCGACCTGCCGCTGCCTGTGCATTTACCCGCCACGCAACAGCCGCCGCTCAAAGGTGAGGTGATCGCCATCACCAGCGCCGGCAGCGGCCTGACCGAGCTGCTCACCACCCTGCTGCCCCATTGGGGGCTGATACCACGCTGCTACGGACAAGACGAGGATTTGAGCGGCCAAACCCCAGACCTGGTAATCAGCGATTGCCCGGAATGCCTGTTCCGCTTGCGCCCCACCATGACCGCACCGATCCTGCTGGTGACCGCTTATGGCAATTTCATGCCCGGCGAAGAGGTCGCGGCGCTCGCGCCATTGCAGCAACAGGCGCGCCCGTTGAGCCGTAATGCGCTGTACCAGATCCTGCAACGCAACTTGCGCAGCGATGCCCCACTGATCCTCGACCCCATCCAGCTAGACGCTGCGCCTCTGGTTCACCGCGCGCGCATCCTGCTGGTGGAAGACAACCCGGTCAACCAACTGGTGGCCAAGGGCATGCTGAGCAAACTGGGCTGTGAAGTGATCGTGGCGGCCCATGGTGGCGAGGCGCTCAAATTCCTGGAAGAACAACGCTTCGATATGGTGTTGATGGACTGCAACATGCCGGTGATGGACGGCTACGAAGCCAGCCGGCAAATTCGTCGCAGCGGGCGTTGGCCGGACCTGCCGATCGTCGCATTGACCGCCAATGCCTTGTCCGAAGAACGCGAACGATGCCGGGCCGCGGGCATGAACGACTACCTGGCCAAACCGTTTCGCCGCGAAGAACTCAGCAGCCTGCTGGATCTGTGGGTGCCAACGACGACGAGTCTTTGATCTGCCGCAGCAACTGGTCCAGGCCGTCACGCAAGGCGTCGGCCTGGTTCAAGTCGATACCGCTGTCGCACAACAGCCGGGTCTTGAGGCCATGGGCCTGCTCGCGCAGGTGCACGCCGGCTTCGCTCAGACTCAAATGCACCTCGCGCTCGTCCCTGACACCGCGCTGGCGCCTCACCAGCGCGAGTTGTTCAAGACGCTTGAGCAATGGCGTCAGCGTGCCCGAGTCGAGCATCAGGCGCTCGCCCAAGGCCTTGACCGTGGGCTGGGCCGGAGCAACGGCATGCCATTCCCACAGCACCAGCATCACCACGTATTGCGGGTAAGTCAGGCCCAACCGATCCAGCATCGGCTTATAGGCACGGGTCACAGCCCGCGACGCTGCATAGAGCTTGAAACACAGCTGGTCGTCGAGGGCCAGGGACACGCTGGACAGGTCGGTCATTTGAGCAGGGCTTCAATCTCTTGAGTCAGGTCCTGGGGCTTGGTGGTGGGGGCAAAGCGCTTGACCACCTGGCCGTCGCGACCGATGAGGAACTTGGTGAAGTTCCACTTGATGCCCTTGGAGCCCAGCAGGCCCGGCGCCTGTTTTTTCAGTTGCACGAACAGCGGGTGGGCATCGGCGCCGTTAACGTCGATCTTCTTGAACAGTGGGAAGCTGACGCCGTAGTTCAGCTCGCAGAATTCGAAAATCGCTCCTTCGTTACCCGGCTCCTGCTTGCCGAACTGGTTGCAGGGAAAGCCCAGCACCACCAGGCCGCGGTCCTTGTATTGCTGCCAGAGCTGCTCCAAGCCCTTGTACTGCGGGGTGAAGCCACACTTGCTGGCGGTATTGACCACCAGGACGGCCTTGCCGGCGAAATCGGCCAAGGTCTTTTGCTCACCCTTGATGGTGGTGCAAGGGATGCTCAGCAGGGTATCGCTCATGGCGGTGCCTCTCGGAAAGTGGGGACGAAATGAAAAATAGCGATCAATTCAATTGCACACAATTGAATTGATCGCATTGATAACGCGCCATCAGCCGATGACTGCTGCTGTGACGAGGGTGCTTGCTCCCGCTCGACTGCGCAGCAGTCGTTGGCGCCGGTGAACGATCCCCCTCATCACCACGGCACGTCTTTCTAGCGCGGTACCAGATCCAGGCACACCGAATTGATGCAGTAACGCAGGCCGGTCGGCGGCGGGCCGTCCGGGAACACATGCCCCAGGTGCGCATCGCATTTGGCACAGGTGACTTCGGTGCGGATCATGCCGTGGCTGATGTCGCGGATCTCGATCATCGCGTTTTCGGCGATCGGTGCGTAGAAGCTGGGCCAGCCGCAGCCGGAATCGAATTTGGTGGTGGAGTCGAACAGCGGTTCATTGCAGCAGATGCAGTGATACACGCCGTCGGTATTGGTGGCATTGTACTTGCCGGAAAACGGCCGTTCGGTGCCCTTCAGACGGCAAACGTTGTATTGCTCCGGATCGAGCATCGCTTTCCATTCATCAATGGTTTTTTGCAGCTTTTCCATCAGTACACCTCGGTAACTGAAAAACCCTGATCTGTGTCTTTTCCAGGGATCAGGCGGCACGTATGATTGCGCCTCTTCAATCCGCCAGTCTGGCACCCGCGTTAGCGGCATTCAAACGTATTTATGGGTGCGACCGACGCAGGCTTCTCAGCACGGTAGGCTCCGCACCGTCTGGATCGTTCATTTTCAGGATCACATCGCCATGCAGGTCAGCAAATCGAATAAGCTCGCCAACGTCTGCTACGACATTCGCGGCCCAGTGCTCAAGCACGCCAAACGCCTGGAAGAGGAAGGTCATCGCATCCTCAAGCTGAACATTGGCAACCCGGCGCCCTTTGGTTTCGAAGCACCGGACGAAATCCTCCAGGACGTGATCCGCAACCTGCCCACTGCCCAGGGCTACAGCGACTCCAAGGGTTTGTTCAGCGCGCGCAAGGCGGTGATGCAGTACTACCAGCAGAAGCAGGTCGAAGGTGTCGGTATCGAAGACATCTACCTGGGCAACGGCGTGTCCGAGCTGATCGTGATGTCCATGCAGGCCTTGCTGAACAATGGCGACGAAGTGCTGGTGCCGGCACCTGACTATCCATTGTGGACCGCTGCCGTGACCCTGGCCGGCGGCCACCCGGTGCACTACCTCTGTGACGAAGGCGCCGACTGGTTCCCGGACCTGGCCGACATCAAGGCCAAGATCACCCCCAACACCAAGGCCCTGGTGATCATCAACCCGAACAACCCGACCGGCGCCGTGTATTCCAAGGAAGTGCTGCTGGGCATGCTCGAACTGGCACGCCAGCACAACCTGGTGGTGTTCTCCGACGAGATCTACGACAAGATTCTCTACGACGACGCCGTCCACATCTGCACCGGCTCCCTGGCGCCAGACCTGCTGTGCCTGACCTTCAACGGCTTGTCAAAATCCTACCGCGTGGCGGGTTTCCGTTCTGGCTGGATCGCCATCTCCGGGCCCAAGCACAACGCCCAGAGCTACATCGAAGGCCTCGACATCCTGGCCAATATGCGCCTGTGTGCCAACGTACCGAGCCAGCACGCGATCCAGACCGCCCTGGGTGGCTACCAGAGCATCAACGACCTGGTGTTGCCTCAAGGCCGCCTGCTGGAGCAACGCAACCGCACCTGGGAACTGCTCAACGATATTCCTGGCGTTAGCTGCGTGAAGCCGATGGGCGCGTTGTACGCTTTCCCACGCATCGACCCGAAAGTCTGCCCGATCCTCAACGACGAGAAGTTCGTGCTCGACCTGCTGCTGTCGGAAAAACTGCTGGTGGTCCAGGGCACTGCGTTCAACTGGCCGTGGCCGGATCACTTCCGCGTGGTGACCTTGCCGCGTGTGGATGACCTGGACATGGCCATTGGTCGCATCGGCAACTTCCTCAAATCCTATCGCCAGTCATAAATATTGTGCTGTACGACCGACATTCGATCGTACAGCGATTATCTGGCAACACTTCTCTGCCCCTGGGCCTTAGCGGCACATGCCGGCTCCCCAGCCGGCCATCTGGCCCCTATAATCAGAGGGTTTCACGGCAATGGGCAGGGTGATCAAACCGCTTCTTGCGAGTCGGAAAATCCCTTCAAGGCACTTCATTCTGGCTGTAGGACACAGTTTGAAATAGTCGCTCGGTTGAATCACCCCATGCCGCACCTTATATACCCCGCAGTACGCGACATATTAAGCATGAGGAGAACCCTACAACCATGATGCGCATCCTGCTGTTCTTGGCCACTAACCTGGCGGTCGTGCTGATTGCCAGCATTACCCTGAGCCTTTTCGGCTTCAACGGGTTCATGGCGGCCAACGGGGTTGACCTGAACCTCAATCAGCTGCTGATCTTCTGTGCGGTCTTTGGTTTTGCCGGCTCACTGTTTTCGCTGTTCATCTCCAAGTGGATGGCGAAGATGAGCACCAGTACCCAGGTCATCACTCAGCCACGCACCCGACATGAGCAATGGTTGCTGCAGACCGTCGAGCAGTTGTCCCGCGAGGCCGGTATCAAGATGCCTGAGGTCGGGATTTTCCCCGCTTATGAAGCCAACGCCTTTGCCACCGGCTGGAACAAGAATGACGCACTCGTTGCGGTGAGCCAGGGCATGCTGGAACGCTTCTCGTACGATGAAGTGAAAGCGGTGCTGGCTCACGAGATCGGCCACGTGGCCAACGGTGACATGGTCACCCTGGCACTGGTCCAGGGTGTGGTGAACACCTTCGTGATGTTCTTCGCGCGGATCATCGGTAACTTCGTCGACAAAGTGATCTTCAAGAACGAAGAAGGCCGCGGCATTGCCTACTTCGTGGCAACCATCTTCGCTGAAGTGGTACTGGGCTTCCTGGCCAGCGCGATCGTGATGTGGTTCTCGCGCAAACGCGAATTTCGCGCGGACGAAGCCGGCGCCCGCCTGGCCGGTACCGGAGCGATGATCGCAGCGCTGCAACACCTGCGCTCCGAACAGGGCCTGCCGGTGCATATGCCGGACAGCCTGACCGCCTTCGGCATCAACGGCGGTATCAAGCAGGGCCTGGCGCGTATGTTCATGAGCCACCCGCCGCTGGAAGAACGCATCGACGCACTGCGTCGTCGGGGCTGACAGCCGGCACTGCAACGAAGGGGCGATCCAATCGCCCCTTTTTTGTGGGCGCGTTTTACACCCTGGTAAGCCGATAAGCGCGCTCGACAAGCCGCGTGACGCCGTCCTGCACAAACTTCCAACTGTCTCCCAGGATGTCTTGCTCTTCCAGCGCCGCCAAGGCCCAATGCGATCCGAACAACACCTTCACTTCATCGTCCGTCACGGCAAACGGCGGACCGGCTTTTTGTGTCTGGTCATAGTCAAGGGTGATCAGCAACCCTTGGCAGCCCGGACGCAGGAGCGTGTGCAAATGTGCCGCGTACTGCTCGCGCATCAAAGGTGGCAAGGCAATCAGTGCAGCGCGGTCGTAAAACGCACGGCAATCGGCCACGGCGTCAGCATCGAGCGCGAAGAAGTCGCCGCACCATATCTCGATCCCGTCGCTCCGATACACCTTGAACGCGCCTTGGCTGCTGATACGCGGCGTCAGGTTCTGTTCACTGAAGAAGGCCTCGACCGCCTGCTCCGACAGCTCTACGCCCATTACCTGAAAGCCACGGCTGGCCAGCCACATCAGGTCCAGGCTCTTGCCACACAAAGGCACCAGCACCTTGGCACCGTCGACCAGTGCCAGTTGCGGCCAGTGCCGGAGCAAGTAGGGATTGACCTCTGGCAAGTGAAAGCCGATCTGATTACGCGCCCAGCGCGCCTGCCAAAACTTAGGTTCCATGAATCACCCTGAAAATTCGATCATAAGGTGCTAAAACTTATATTAGATTTAGATCAATGATCCGATTGAAGATGGGCTCATGTTAACGCCAAGGACCCTATTTATGCTCCCCAGCCTGTTTATCTCCCATGGTTCGCCCATGCTCGCCCTGCAACCCGGCGCCAGTGGCCCGGCACTTGCGCGCCTTGCCGCGGAACTGCCAAGGCCGAAGGCGATCGTGGTGATATCGGCGCACTGGGAAAGCCAGGAACTACTCGTCACCGGCAGCGCCGCCCCCGAAACCTGGCACGACTTCGGCGGCTTCCCCCGTGAATTGTTTGCCGTGCAGTACCCTGCGCCGGGCGACCCGCAACTGGCAGGTGAAATCGTCGATCTGCTGCGCGCCGATGGCTTGAATGCGCGCATCGACGAAAAGCGCCCGTTTGACCACGGTGCCTGGGTGCCGCTGTCACTGATGTACCCGGCGGCGGACATCCCGGTGGTGCAGGTTTCCTTGCCTACCCGCATGGGCCCTGCCCTGCAGACACGAGTCGGGCACGCCCTGGCCAGTCTGCGCGAGCAAGGCGTGCTGTTGATCGGTTCTGGCAGCATCACCCACAACCTGGGTGAACTTGACTGGCATGCCGGCCCCGAGAGCATCGAACCTTGGGCCAGGGACTTCCGCGACTGGATGGTGGCCAAGCTGGCGGCCAATGATGAAATCGCCTTGCATGACTATCGCCGCCAAGCGCCGAATGCCGTGCGCAGCCATCCCAGCGATGAGCATTTGCTGCCGCTGTACTTTGCACGCGGCGCCGGTGGCGAATTCAGCGTGGCGCACCAGGGCTTTACCATGGGCGCGCTGGGCATGGACATCTACCGGTTCGGCTAACGCCGGTTTTTCCCCTGGCAGCAGGCAAAAAAAATCCCCGAACCAGTCGGGGATTTTTTATGTGCGATCAATCAGCCCAGGGGCGGATCAATCTTCGCGGTAGCGACGCAGCTTCAACTGCTTACCGGCAACGCGAGTGTCTTTCAGCTTGGTCAGCAGTTTTTCCAGACCGTCTTCCGGCAGCTCCACCAGGGAGAAGCTGTCACGGACCTGGATGCGACCAATGGCTTCGCGTGCCAAACCACCCTCGTTGAGGATAGCGCCCAGCAGGTTCTTGGCAGCGATACCATCACGCGCACCCAGCGCGGTACGGCAACGAGCACGGCCTTCAGCCAACGGCACCGGAGCGCGACGCTCACGATCACTACGCTCTGGACGGTCGCCGGAACGCTCTGGACGATCACCGCGTGGCGCGCTGTTCGGTACCAGTGGACGTTCTTTTTCGATGGCTGCCAGGGTCAGGGCCTGACCATTGGTGGCCTTGCGCAACAGGGCGGCAGCCAGAGCGCGCGGGGTGCAGCCGATATCGGCGGTCAGGCGGTCCAGCAGGTCGCCGTGGGTCGATTCAGCGTCAGCCACCAGCGGCGACAGGCTGTTGGTCAGTTTCTTGATGCGCGCATCGAGAACGGCCTGGGCATCCGGCAGGCGGACTTCCGCGACTTTCTGACCGGTTACACGCTCGATCACTTGCAGCATGCGACGCTCACGCGGAGTCACCAGCAGCAATGCGCGACCTTCGCGACCGGCACGGCCGGTACGACCGATACGGTGAACGTAGGACTCTGGATCGTAAGGCATGTCAACGTTGAACACGTGGGTGATACGCGGAACGTCGAGACCACGGGCGGCTACGTCGGTCGCCACAACGATGTCCAGGCGGCCATCCTTGAGGGAGTCGATCACACGCTCACGCTGGTTCTGGGCGATGTCACCGTTCAGCGCAGCGGCTTTGTAGCCTTTGGCTTCCAGGGCACTGGCCAGGTCCAGGGTCGCTTGCTTGGTACGCACGAACATGATCAGCGCGTCGAAGTCTTCGACTTCCAGCAGGCTCAATACAGCCGAGGTCTTCTGGTCAGCGTGAACCAACAGGTGAGCCTGTTCGATCGCGGTAACGGTCTGAGTCTTGGTCTGGATCTTCACGTGTTGCGGATCGCGCAGGTGGCGTTCGGCAATGGCACGGATCGACTGTGGCAGGGTGGCCGAGAACAGGACGGTCTGACGGGTCGGTGGCAGCGCCTTGAAGATGACTTCCAGGTCATCCATGAAGCCCAGCTTCAACATTTCGTCAGCTTCGTCCAGAACCAGGTGGTTCACGGTCGACAGGACTTTCTCGTCACGACGCAGGTGGTCGCACAGACGACCCGGGGTGGCCACAACGATCTGTGCGCCATTACGGATAGCCTTGAGTTGCGGGCCCATCGGTGCGCCGCCGTAGACGGCTACAACGGTTACGCCTGGCATTTGCTTGGCGTAGGTTTCAAAAGCGGTTGCTACTTGCAGCGCCAACTCACGGGTTGGCGCCAGGATCAGGGCTTGCGGTTCGCGCTTGGCAGGATCGATGCAGTGCAGGATAGGCAGGGCGAACGCGGCGGTTTTACCTGTACCGGTTTGCGCCTGGCCAATCATGTCATGGCCGGCCATGATGATCGGGATCGATTGCTGCTGAATCGCCGAAGGTTCTTCGTAGCCGGTCGCAATGACGGCAGCAAGAATGTTCGGGTTAAGATTAAAAGCGGCGAAGCCGCCGGTTTCCTGGGTCATGGGTCTGCCTCTAAGTGCATCCGCAAAGACCCATGCTCCAAAGCTGCGCATGCCGTGTTGAGACTCAAGAGTCGCCCTGGCTGCTTTGTCGGCGGGGATTTGCGAAAACGAATGAATGAAAAAGATTCGTCAAGGAAGAGTCCGCTGTGCGGACGTGCAGCCGAAGCTGACTTCGGGGAATTGCGCTACCTAAACGCGGCCCGGTTAAAGGCCGGCGCGCACTATACCGGAAATAGCTGAAAAAGGGAGCTTTTTTTATCGCAAAGCGCCGATATACCGTGCTGCATCACCGCCTTTGCAGATCGGCGCACCAGGGTCTATTTTTCAAAGGCCCGGCCCTGCTGGTCAAAACACTTAAACGGTTCACCCAGCGACTGAGACCTTTGGTCTGAAACCCTTCCCCGCGCCCGAGGGCACACCCGATGAATCAAGCCAGCAGTAGCCGCGTCAGCCGTGAACTTCAGGGCCACGTCCTGTTGTTGGGCCTGAATCGGGTAGCCAAGCGCAATGCCTTCGACCTGGATTTGCTCAATGAGCTGAGCCTGGCGTATGGCGAATTTGATCGAAACGACGAAGCGCGGGTAGCGGTGGTATTCGCCCACGGCGACCACTTCACCGCTGGACTGGACCTGGCCAATGTCAGGGGTGTGATGGCGGGAGGCTGGCAACCGCCACCGGGGGGATGCGATCCGTGGGGCGTGTTCGCAGGTCCGCGCGTCAGCAAACCGGTGATCGTCGCGGCCCAGGGCTACTGCCTGACCATCGGCATCGAGTTGATGCTGGCGGCGGATATCAATCTCTGTGCGAGCAACACGCGCTTTGCGCAAATGGAAGTGCAGCGTGGGATCTTTCCATTCGGCGGCGCGACCCTACGCTTTCATCAGATAGCCGGTTGGGGCAACGCGATGCGCTGGTTGCTCACCGGCGACGAATTCGATGCCCACGATGCCCTGCGCCTGGGCTTGGTACAGGAGGTAATGGCCAGCGAAGACCTGCTACCGCGCGCCATCGAATTGGCCACCCGCATCGCGCGTCAGGCACCGCTTGGGGTTCAAGCCACCTTGATGTCCGCCCGCCTGGCGCGCCTGGAAGGCGAAGCCGTTGCCGCCGCCGCGTTACCGCCGCTGGTCGATAAACTGCTCAACAGCGAAGACGCCAAGGAAGGCGTGCGCGCCATGATCGAAAAGCGCCCCGGGATATTCAGGGGCCTGTAGGCGTCTGGCATCAAGTCGCAGGACGAATGGCCTTGATCAAGGGTTGCAACGAATACCCCAAACGCGGCGCCAAGGCTTCGGCGCGAGCAGAGAGCGCCGCATGATCCAGCGTCTGATCCAACTCCGAAGGCACCAAGAGGATCACATTGCCCTCCTTCACCGGCAGTTCCCAGTAATGCCGGTGATACAACCCACGCAGCAAGGCCGCGCCCAACGGCTTGCCGTCGTCGGTGGCCCACTGGTTGATCACCAGCCAGCCGCCGGGGTTGAGTTTCTTCTGGCAGTTTTCCAGGAACGTCCAGGCCAGGTGCCCGACGCCGGGGCCGACGTCGGTGTACAGGTCGACGAAAATCAGGTCGGCGGTTTCGGCGGTTTCGAGCAGTTCCAGGGCATCGCCAATGCGGATATACAGGCGCGGATCGTCGTCCAACCCCAAGTACTCGATGGCCAGGCGCGGCACGTCAGGGCGCAACTCGATGGCCTCCACGTCTTCCAGCGGCAGGAACTTGAGACATGCCTGGGTCAGCGTGCCCGCCCCCAGGCCGAGGAACAGCGCGCTCTCCGGCTGTTCATGGCACAAGGCGCCGATCAACATGGCGCGGGTGTAGTCGTACTCCAGCCAGCTCGGGTCGGCGGTGAATACGCAGCTTTGTTCGATGGCGTCGCCGAATTCGAGAAACCGGTAATCGGCCACTTCGAGCACACGGATCATGCCGAATTCATCATGGACTTCGGCCAGCAGGTGCTCGACACGCTCCTCGCTCATTACTACTCCTAAACGGTTTACCGCACGGCAAAGGCGCGATTGTCGGCCAACCGACGGCAACAGGTCACGCACTAATTGCTGATAACATTGGCGCCCGACCGTCAATCACCCTATCGAGTTCACGATGAGCCAACCCTGGAGCCCCGACAGCTGGCGCGCCCTGCCGATCCAGCAACAACCCCAGTACCCGGACGCTGCGCACCTGTTGCAGGTGGAGCAGAGCCTGGCCAGCTATCCGCCGCTGGTGTTTGCCGGGGAAGCCCGCGAGTTGCGCCGTCAGTTTGCCGAGGTGACTCAAGGACGGGCCTTCCTGCTGCAAGGCGGCGACTGCGCCGAGAGCTTTGCCGAGTTCTCCGCCGCCAAAATCCGCGACACCTTCAAGGTGCTGCTGCAGATGGCGATCGTGATGACCTTCGCCGCCGGCTGCCCGGTGGTCAAAGTCGGACGCATGGCCGGCCAGTTCGCCAAGCCGCGCTCGGCCAACGATGAAACCATCGACGGCATCACCCTGCCCGCCTACCGTGGCGATATCGTCAATGGCATTGGCTTCGACGAAAAAAACCGTGTGCCGGACCCGGACCGCCTGCTGCAGTCCTACCATCAGTCCACCGCCACCCTCAACCTGTTGCGCGCCTTTGCCCAGGGTGGCTTTGCCGACCTGCACCAAGTGCACAAGTGGAACCTGGACTTTATCGCCAACTCCGCCCTGGCCGAAAAGTACAGCCAACTGGCCAACCGCATCGACGAAACCCTGGCCTTCATGCGCGCCTGCGGCATGGACAGTTCGCCGCAACTGCGCGAAACCAGCTTCTTCACCGCCCACGAAGCGCTGCTGCTCAACTACGAACAAGCCTTCGTGCGCCGCGACAGCCTGACCAACGACTACTACGACTGCTCGGCCCACATGCTGTGGATCGGCGACCGCACCCGTCAACTGGACGGTGCCCACGTCGAATTCCTGCGCGGGGTGAACAACCCTATCGGGGTCAAGGTCGGCCCGAGCATGAACCCCGACGACCTGATCCGCCTGATCGACATCCTCAATCCGGACAACGACCCCGGTCGCCTGAACCTGATCGCACGCATGGGCGCGGGCAAAGTCGGCAACCACCTGCCAGACCTGATTCGCGCCGTGCAGCGTGAAGGCAAACAGGTGCTGTGGAGTTCCGACCCGATGCATGGCAACACCATCAAGGCCAGCAGCGGCTACAAGACCCGCGACTTCGCGCAGATCCTCGGCGAAGTGAAGGAGTTCTTCCAGGTGCACCAGGCCGAGGGCACTTATGCTGGCGGGATTCATATCGAGATGACCGGGCAGAACGTCACCGAATGCATCGGCGGCGCGCGGCCGATTACCGAAGACGGCTTGTCGGACCGCTACCACACCCATTGCGACCCACGGATGAATGCCGATCAGTCGCTGGAGCTGGCGTTCCTGATTGCCGAGACCTTGAAACAGGTCAAGCGCTAGCGCCTATTGTGGCAAGCGCGCTTGCCACACGGCCTCATGCCTTTAGCATCGCCGCCCGCAATCGGGCGGCACTGGGCCGCTGGCAATTGAGCTGAACCTGCTCCAATCCCAGCCAGTCGGCCATTTGCCGCAGGTTCGACGCCAGCGCCAGCATGCCCTCGTCGTCCAGTCCCGGCTCTTCTTCATGCACCGCATGCACCGCCAGGCGCCCGTTCGCGCGTTCGGCGCGCAAATCGATGCGCGCGGCAATACGCTCGTTGTGCAAAAACGGCAGCACGTAATAGCCATACACCCGCTTGTCTTGAGGGGTATAGATCTCCAACCGGTAGCGAAAATCGAACAGGCGCTCGGTACGGCTGCGTTCCCAGATCAATGAATCGAAGGGCGACAAAAGTGCGCTGGCCGGCACCTTGCGCGGTACTTTCGGCGTGGGCAGGCAGTACGCCGGAGACTTCCAGCCTTGTACCCGACAGGTCAGCAATTGCCCGTCCTCCACCAGTTCGGCCAGGCGATTGCGGCTGTCGACCGGGTCGAGACGGAAGTAATCGCGCAGGTCTTTTTCGGTGCCGACACCGAGTGCAGTGGCGCTGTGCAGCAACAAACCGCGCTGAGCCTCGGCTTCGTCCACGGTTATTTGAAGGATGTCGCCGGGGATTACCCGTTCCGGTAAATCGTAGAG
Organism: Pseudomonas sp. MPB23; assembly: GCF_046605395.1. Taxonomy (NCBI): domain Bacteria; kingdom Pseudomonadati; phylum Pseudomonadota; class Gammaproteobacteria; order Pseudomonadales; family Pseudomonadaceae; genus Pseudomonas; species Pseudomonas sp. MPB23. The sequence continues at coordinate 5,573,489 of NZ_CP176771.1, forward strand.
ACGCTCAAACCCACGCCGACCGGCAACCGTGACCAGGCCCGCGGCAAACAGCCATTCCAGCGCATGTTTTTCATCACTCCAGTCCCACCAGGGGCCGGCGCGTTCCTCGCGGGTCGACAAACTGCCCGCGCCCACTGCGCCTTGCTGCTCGACCGTCCTCAGTACCCGCTGGATGATCGCCTGCTGCTCGCGACCAAAGCGCGCCATCTGCGCATAGATGCCCTGCCCCTGCCGGGCCCGCGCCATGCGCCAGCGCATCAACGGGTATAACGCCATCGGCAGCAGCGACGCTTCATGCCCCCAGTATTCGAACAACGAACGCCGCCGCCCCTGGCTCCAGGCCGCCTGCTCAAGAAGCATCGGAGTGTAGTGGCCCAAGCGGGAAAACAGCGGCAAGTAATGGGAGCGCACCACCGCGTTGACCGAGTCGATCTGCAGCACACCCAGGCGCTCGATCATGCGGTTGAGGTGCGCGGGTTTGATCGTTGCAGGCCCCAGGCGTCCAGAAAACCCTTGGGCCGCCAGGGCCATGCGTCGAGCTTGCTTGACGGAAAACGACAGGTCGACGGGCATGAGACGCTCCTTGTGGACTCGCCGACTACCCTACTGCATTCAGGATCATTTCTGCAGCGGGTCTTGCCAGAAATGCAGGCGGCGATCCTGTTCGACGTCGCCGCGATTGAGCCCGATATCCTTGAGGGCATCATCGCTCAGACTCGCCAGCATCTGACGCTCCTCATGCAACGCGCGCCAACGGGCAATCCTTTGAAACAGCCCGGAAAACGGACGTTTGCCCAGCGACACAAAGCCTTTTTGACCTTTCATCTTCTCGCCCTCCCGTGGGGATGACGCGAGTGTGTGCCGGGCCTTATGATCAATCCAACGAATGTTTCTTATGCAATACATCTCAGAGATTGATCAATTGTCCGTCTACCCGAGCATCGACACCGACGTGTTGCGCACCTTCGTCGCCATCGCCGACCAGGGTGGTTTTACCCGCGCCGCCGAACGGGTCAACCGCACCCAGTCGGCGGTGAGCATGCAGATGAAACGCCTGGAAGAAGACGTGCTGCAACGCAAGTTGTTCGAGCGCGATGGCCGCCAGGTGCGGCTCACGCCCGAAGGCCAGGTGTTATTGGGGTACGCGCGGCGCATCCTGAAACTGCACAGCGAAGTGTTCAACACCTTGCGCGAGCCGCATATGGTGGGGTTGGTGCGCATCGGCACGCCGGATGACTACGTCATGCGCTTCATGCCGGGGATTCTGAAACGGTTTTCCAAGGCATACCCGCTGATTCAGCTCGAGATGCACTGCGAATCGTCGCTGGTACTGGTGCAGCGGCGCGACTTGGCGCTGACGGTCATCAGCCGTGCACCGGGGAGCGAGATCGGCGAACTGTTGCGCAATGAGCGGATGGTTTGGGTGGCGGCGCCGTCGTTCTGTGTCGACGAGCACGAGTCCCTGCCGCTGGCCATTTCCGGCATGGACAGCTTCTGTACCCAATGGACGCGCTCCGCGCTGGACGCCATCGGCCGTGACTACCGCCTGGCGTATCACAGCTCCAACGGTGCCGCGATCCAAGCGGTGGTGGGTGCCGGCCTGGCGGTTACTGTCAGCATGGAAAGCCTGGTGACCGAGGACCTGCGGATACTGGGCAGCGAGGACGGGTTTCCATCGCTGCCGTCTGTAGATCTGCGGTTATTGCGCAATCCGACCATGACCTCGCCGATCACCGAATGCCTGGCGGAATACATCCTCGAAGGCTTCAGACTTTAAACGTCAGCATCACCGCGCACACCACCAGGAAGCCGCAGAACAGGCCGCGCAATACGCGCTCCGGCAGCGCATGAGCGACTTTCACGCCCCAACTGATACTGAGCAGGCCACCGACGGCCAGCGGCACGCCGATCATCCAGTCGACTTCGTGGTGCCAGGCGTAGGTGACCAGGGTCACACCGGTGCTGGGCAGTGCCAGGGCCAGGGACAGACCTTGGGCGACCACCTGAGAGGTGCCGAACACGCTGGTCAGCACCGGCGTGGCGACGACCGCCCCACCGACGCCAAACAAGCCGCCCATGGAACCGGAAGCCGCGCCCAATACACCCAGCCACGGCCAGCCATAACGCATCTGCGCCGTCGGTGGCGCATTGCGCGTGAACATGCGCAACAGGTTGTAGGCCGACAGCGCCACCAGGAAGGCGATAAAACCGATACGCATCGCGCCGGCATCCAGGCCCACCGCCCAGATCGAGCCCAGCCAGGCGAACGTGAAGCCCATCGCCCCCAGCGGCAGTGCGTGGCGCAGTTCGATGCGGTTGCGCTGGTGGTAACGCCACAAGGCCAGCATCACATTCGGCACCACCATCACCAGCGCCGTGCCTTGGGCCAGCTGCTGATCCAGCCCGAACACTACGCCGAGTACCGGGATCGCAATCAACCCGCCACCAATGCCAAACAGCCCACCCACCGTGCCGAGGGCCGCGCCCAATACCAGGTACATCACTAAATCCAACACTGCGCGCTACTCCACAATCCAGGGGTTGCATGCTACGCAGTCGAGTCTGGCGCGGAAACGCACAGCAACGCACAATGGCTGTGCCAATCTCGCATAAGCATTCATCAATGAACCCCAATACCCTGACCGATCAACTGAGCCTGTTTCTCGATGTGCTGGAAACCGGCAGTTTTTCCGCCGCCGCCCGGCGCCATCCGCTGACGCCCTCGGCGGTGGCTCGGCGCATCGACAGCCTGGAAAGCTCGGTGGGCAGCCGCTTGTTCCAGCGCAGTACCCATGCGGTGGTACCGACCCCGGCGGGCCTGGCGTTCGCCGAGCGGGCGCGGCGGATTGTCAGCGAGTTGCAATTGGCGCGGGCCGAAGCGGTGTCCCTGAGCCATGCGCCGGAGGGGCTGATTCGCGTGGATGCACCGGCGGCGTTTGGCCGGCGCCATCTGGCGCCGGTGATTGCCGACTTCCTGAATGTGTATCCGGGGCTGGATGTGCACCTGCATTTGATCGACAGCTTTGTCGACATGCAGGGCGCGCACCTGGGTAAGGTCGACCTGGTGTTGCGCGCCGGGCATATCGTCGACACCCGGCTGATTGCCACGCCGTTGGCCAGTATCGTGCGCATTGCCTGCGCCAGCCCGGCCTACCTGAAAAGCCGTGGCACGCCGACGCATCCGCGCGAACTCAGCGAACATGACGGTCTGGACTGGGATGGCCTGGCGCCCATGTTCGCCTGGCGCTTTGAGCTGGACGGGCGCCGTGCCACCTATCGTCCGCAGCGCATCCGTATGAGCGCCAACAACGCCGAAGCGCTGTTGTCCGGCGCCCTTGCCGGGCTGGGTATCGCCCATCTGCCCACTTGGCTGGCCAGTGAATACCTGGTGCGTGGCGAACTGTTGCCGCTGTTTTGCGAAGATGGTCTGCCCAGTCCGGAGACCGCTGGCATCTATGCCTTGCGCCTGGAACAACAACCCAACGCCCGCAGCCGGTTGCTGCTGGAATACCTCAAATCCCGTTTCAGCCCCATGCCGCCTTGGGATCTGGCACTGCAAAGCGGGCTGGTCTGACCGCCCGCACAGAATTATCTGGCGCATTAAAGATTTGCCCGCTAGATTCCAGCCCAGACACGCTTTTTCGAGGCACGCCATGCGCAAAAATCCTGATCCTTGCGAATCCCTGATGCTGGACAACCAGCTATGTTTCGCCCTGCACTCCACGTCGCTGCTGATGACCAAGGTCTACAAGCCACTGCTGCAAGCCCTTGGCCTGACCTACCCGCAATACCTGGCCATGATGGTGTTGTGGGAAGACGACGGTTTGACCGTCGGCGAAATCAGCAGCCGCCTGCTGACTGATCCGGGCTCCCTCACGCCACTGCTCAAGCGCCTGGAAGCTGAAGGCCTGCTCAGCCGCACCCGCAGTCGCGAAGACGAGCGCGTGGTGGTGGTAGAGCTGACTGCCGCCGGTCGCGCCTTGCAGGACAAGGCCATGGGGATTCCACAGTGCATCCTCGGCGCCAGCGGTCTGCAATTGGAGCAGTTGCGCAAGCTGCAGGCCGATTTGCTTGCGTTGCGGGGCAATCTGCAGAACGCAATCTAAACACAACAACACACTCAATATGTGGGAGGGGGCTTGCCTCCTCCCACATCGGTTTCTAGCGACTCAAAAAATATTTGCACATTTATCTTGCGCGCTAAACATTAGCGCTATACATTCACCTCACCAACTACTTAGCGCACAAACATTTAGCGCTAAACATTCAAGAGGACGACACCATGCAAACTCTCTACACCGCAGTAGCCACCGCCACCGGCGGCCGTGATGGTCGCGCTGTCTCCAGCGACAACATCCTCGACGTCAAACTCTCCACCCCTAAAGAACTCGGTGGTGCCGGCGGCCAGGCCACCAACCCTGAACAACTGTTCGCCGCCGGCTACTCGGCCTGCTTTATCGGTGCACTGAAATTTGTCGCCAGCCAGACCAAACGCAAAATCCCGGATGACGCCTCGATCACCGCTCACGTCGGCATCGGCCAGATCCCCGGCGGCTTCGGCCTGGACATCGACCTGCATATCAGCCTGCCGGGCTTGGCCCAGGACGATGCGCAAAGCCTGGTCGACGCAGCGCACCAAGTCTGCCCGTATTCCAACGCCACGCGTGGCAATGTCGATGTGCGTCTGCACGTAACCGTCTAATCAGCGTCGCTGTCACTGGAGGAGAAGAACATGAACACATTGGCCAAAGCACTGACCGGTAGCCTGCTCGCCTTGTCCGTCACCCACGCCTTTGCCGCGACCGGCGATGTCGAGCACACCACCCAGGCCTTCCTGGATGTGTTGAACGCCGGGACCGGCAAACCGATAGAGCAACTGGCGCCCAAGGACGCCCGCGCGGTACTGAGCGGCGCCCAGGCGGGGGTGAAGTTGACCTTGCCCAGGGCGGATGTCAGCCAGAAGACCATCCAGGTCGATGGCCAGCCGCTGGACCTGACCATCGTGCGGCCAGCCGGGGTCAAAGGCACATTGCCGGTGTTCATGTTCTTCCACGGCGGGGGTTGGGTGCTGGGGGATTACCCGACCCATGAACGGTTGGTGCGAGACCTGGTGGTGGGTTCGGGTGCAGTGGCGGTGTTCGTCAACTACACGCCGTCACCGGAAGCGCATTATCCGGTGGCCATCAATCAGGCCTACGGCGCAACGAAGTGGGTGGCCGAGCACGGCAAAGAGATCAACGTCGACGGCAAGCGCCTGGCGGTCGCCGGCAACAGTGTCGGCGGCAATATGGCGGCAGTGGTCAGCCTGATGGCTAAGGACAAGGGCACGCCGGCGATCAAGTTCCAGTTGCTGCTGTGGCCGGTGACCGACGCCAACTTCAACACCAATTCCTACAACCAGTACGCCGAAGGACACTTCCTCACCAAGAACATGATGACGTGGTTCTGGGACAACTCAGCGCCTGTCGGGTAGAACCATTAAGCACGGGGCCTGTAGCCATAGTCAAGTCTATTGGTGACACGGTTGTTACAGCGTTGGTTACACACGCAGCACACTGCATACCCATCAAGTGGTCATCCTCTGACCCAGCTCCCAAGGCATCTGAAAACCTTTACGTGACGCGACAGGCACGCGATAAGGATCACGCACGGGCGCCATAAAGCTCAGGCGTGTGCGAGGGCCTACGGGGGTAAGCGCGCAGGTCAGCTATGACAGGTGGTCTCAGGGAAATTTGTGCCAGATTCTCAAAGGGCCCCTAACGTATCCGCTACGACCTCACCGACCAGCTCAGCGATCAGCTCGCCATGGGCTGCACCGTAAAGAACCGCTACGGTGCCTATCAGTTTCCACGTGGCCTTCGAGGTCAACAGGGCCTTAAGGACGGCCAACCATGGTTTCTTGGCGTCCATAGCGGGCTCCTGCGTGGAATGTGAGTTTGAATGTGGGTCATTGCCTTGCGCTTTGCGCGTAGGAACGTGATACGGAATGGGCTCAACTGAAGGTCCACCGCGTGGATAGACGCTCAGGTCAGCCCACAAGGCCCGTGAAGGACCTCATGGATACTGCAGGTGTTACGGCTTTGCGACCACACGGGTGATCAGTGGGAAGCTCACGACCTCAGTCTGAAGTTTCTCAGTAGGGTCCGCTGGGTTTGCCAGCTTGAGTTTGACCTTGGCCTGGGCCATCACGTCAGCAATGCCGGTGATCTCGATATCCCAACCTTGGATGCCAGCGTTACGGGTAGCATGGATCGACCACACGTCACCGTTATTGCCTTCACGGAACGACAGCGAGGCGAAGCCTTTAGGCAGCATGAATACGCCACGGTTGGTGCCCGAGTAGAACTGCGTACGGCAACCCAACAGGTCCTCAACGTCATCCACACCAGCACGTTGGGCGGCGCGTTCAAGAACAGCTTGTTCGGTCATGTGCATCAGCAACACGAAGTCGCTCAAGGAGTTACCCACCGATTGGTTGATGGTCAGGGTCAAAGCGTCGATCCAGTCCTCAGCACGGTCGCGTGGCGAGGTGCCTGCAATGGTGACCTCTTTTTCCTCAGTGCTTGGGGACTTGATCAGGATGTCTACAATGGTCGAACCGCAAGCCTTCTCGAAGTCGGCCAGCATCTTATCCATCATCTGTTCCATGCCGTTGCCGGTGAAACCAGCGACCACATGAGCATCCAACAGGGTGAAGCGGTGCGAGAAGAATGCAGCGGTATTGGTCGGCTCGGTGAAGATGAAGTCACCAGCTACGGCCTCGCCTTCAGTCACCAGCGAGTGATCATAAATCGACTGGCGTGGGTCGAATTCGATGTTGCGGTTGACCATATTGACCAGTTGCACAGGGGTCGGCTCGGTGCCACGCGGACGGAACTCACAAGGGATAGCGTCGATAGCGCGTTGGTGCCATTCGCCGCCATTGAAGAATTCGTCAATACCCTGGACCACCGCCTGGGCCACCGCGCTCGCATCAGGGGCACTTGCAGAAGTGGAAGCTTGGGTATTAAAGCGCAGGTCACCGCCATTGCCCCACACAGCCTGCTCGTAGGCGGTCACTGCTTGAGGGCGGTCGGTGTGTTCACGGTGATCGGTGTTCTTGAAGGAATTGGGGGTACGGGTAGTCATCTGGAAGTCTCCTGAGTAGTTGCTTAAAGGGTTCAGGGAGACGCCAACAAGGGCCAGCGTCACCAAGGGAATCACAAGGTTGGTTTATTCGAAGTCGCCAGAGGACCACGACGAACGACCATTGGCCGAACGGATAGCGGCACCCATGGCCCGATACTTGTCTTCACGGGCTCGGCGCGCGCCTGCCTTACGGGCGACTTCGAGGGCCGTTGGGTTGTACGAAGCGAAGCGCTCTGCGTGGGTCTTAGCGGCTGCTTCTTGCTTGGTTCGTTCCACAGCAGCGGCTTTATCCGCACGAATGTACGCGGCATAGGCAGCAGGGCTACCTTCGAGTCTCAGACCAGCTTCAGCGTATTGGCGACCAATGGACGCAATGTTTGGTTCGTTCTTACCAGCGGTAGCGACCAACATGGTCAGCATGACGCCCTCGGCGTAAGTACGGGTTACGGATTGACCTTGGATTTCCACAGTCTCAGGGGTAACGTTTTGAATATTCAGCTTCATGGTTGTGTGTCTCCTATTCGGAAACATTGATCAAGCCTTGCCGCTATAGGCGCACAGGGACCAGAGACGAAGGAGTACGTCACCCGGTGGCCTTCAAGGCTTGTCGATGTTTTCTGGATTTAAAAGGTGGGTTGTTTTGCCGATGGCGGACGGCGGTGTGAGTTAAAGCGGGATGGTGATCGGTTGGCGGGTCAGCGGAATGCGCATAGGGGCGCGCATAACGGCGTCAATGCTCATATTGGTTGTGGTGGTGATCGCCTCGACGAGTGCGACCAAGGCCGGATTGGTAGCCTTCAGGTGCCCTATAAGTTTCTGGTAGTCCACACCGTGTTCATCGCTGGTGACGACCTGTTCGCGAACATGCCGGTCTCGCCAGATGGTGCGCAGCGTGATCAGCTTGGTTCGACTTGCTGGTGACGTAAAAAATGCGCTGAGCTGTTCAGAGAAGTTCATAGCGTTTCATCAGCTCGATAGTCTCAAGATCCACGCCATGGACCTGCGCAGCTACTTTGTTGGCGTCGGAGGCCTTCTTGGCTTCCCACCATGCGTGACGGTGAGGCGCTCTGTTCTTTCTGGCCTGACGGGCCTTGCGCAAGCGCTCAAGCTTGGCGACCCGATATTCGTGGGTATGGCCTTGCAGCATCATGGTAAGGACAAGGGTGAGACGGTGCCGTTGGGCGAAGGTCATCCGCTGGACGTGATTCATTGGATCACCTGCTTCTTCAGCTTCGTGGCACGGTCATCAGCAGCCTTTTTACGGGCTCGCTCAGCAATGTCGGTGTTGATTTCCATAGCTTTGCCCTGGATCCAGGCCAGACCCTTGGCGGTGACCCTGAAGCCGTCATCGTTACCGTGAAGGTTGGAGCAGCGCTTGAAGTAGCCCTCGTCGAATCCACGAGAAGATGGCTTGATAATCTTGCGGTACTCGGTCGGGTGCTCAGTGGAGACGAAACGGCGCGTTGCGACCATGTAATGCTTAGCCAGTTGAGGCTTGGTCACCCCGGCCATACGGCACGCTTCGTTCCACGGGACCCCAATGCCAAGCAAGCGGCGGTCAACAAGGTCAACTTTGGGAACGGCTGTAGCAAGCCGTGACTCTGCATCAGCGGCTGCAAGAAGAGCCATGCGGGCACTGAGGATAGAATCGTTACGCATGGCGATGAAAGCGCTGACTACCATCAGATAAAAGGCTGGCGAGACCCACATTGCGTAGGCGATGGTGCCGGCTTCTGTAGCCCACGTACCCGGATTGGCGCCACCATAAGCAAGATGGAAATTCCCACCTTGGTCGAGCGCAGTGCGAATCTCGTTGTTCCATTGCCCCGGACGTTTTGCCTCAGGCAGACCCAAGGTTTGATGGATCTCATTCAAACTCCACAGGCCCTCGGCGTTCGGCTTGAAGGTTTGCCCCTCAATCACGATTGGCAGCAGGTCGGTATTGTTGGTGCTGTTCATTGTTCGTTTTCCTTTTGGTAGTGCCTTCCAAGTTCGCACCCACCGCCGAGCATCCAGACCCCGAACAAGGGAACCGGCTGTGGCATGGAAGGCACTATCAGAAGAACTGGATATTGAGATGCCCAGCGACGGGCGTAGTGAAGCGCGGGCAGACCATGTGCTGGTCGTCCTGGTTATTGTGGGGGTTTTTAAATCTTCTTGACGGGCGACTCAGAATCCTTTAGGGAATCATGAAGTCCGTACAGGATGGCGAGACCCGTTGATGCGCCGCCGTTATCACCATGGACGATGTTGAAATTTCCACATCGGTTTCCCTCAGATCTGGGTCCTCGCTAAGACCCTTAAGATCCCTAACGTTGACTTAGAGGGAGGGGATTATTTTGCAATAGCAAATCCCTTCACCTTGGGTCCACCTAACGCCCTTGGGATCCGCAATGAGCATCCAGTGAGTTTTTACCCCAAGACACGTAAAGATCTTTTCGCCTCAACCCAAGGGTCATTTGGTTATTAATAGTATGCGGCATTTAATCAGAGACGCTTCCAACGCCCAGTGTTCGCAGGTCGTAGTGCAACTGTGCAATCGCTTCTGGGCTTGGCGGCTCAAGCTGGTCCTCCCATTGGCTCGAACGTTGCGGCGCATCCTTCAGGAAGCCATAGCGCATCAGATGGCTAAGCGCATCAGGTCTACTCTTAAGCAGGCGTGGCATGGCTAACTCGATGGCCTTCACGTACCGCTGCGCCTGACGTAGGCCCAACCGGCTGTGAGCCATTACAGTGGCCGTTGAGACGACTTCGAGGTCCGCGAGGATCGCTACAAGGCGCTTCACTGACAGAGGTTTAGACGAGCCACCAACCCCGATAGCCCGGTCATGCCAGTCAAGTCGAGCGATCCCTTCAATAATGTCCATAGCAAAGAAAGGGTACTGGCCGTAGTCGGGCTCAGTCGGGCCTATGAAGCCGCAGAACAGGTTGGTTATTTCCTTGGTAGGACGGCCTCGACCTCGCTTGACGCTGGAGATAGATGCAGTGTAATCGGCCTCGTGTAGAGCTGGATCGTAGCTGGTCATATGGTCCTCACTTGAAATCATGTCAGCCGTTGTGGCTACATCGGTTCTTGTGGGGGTTTTTAGCGACACCAGCCGTCACAAGGTCAGACCCAAGGCAACAAAAAGCCCACAAGGCCCAATGATTACGGGCACTTGCAGGCTCAAGGTGACGCTATGTAAATTGTGCAGGCCTATGGCCCAGGTGTTCCCTCAGATTTCACACAGGAGCGCCCTAACGAGCACCTCCCGCCTACCCCAAGGCTTTCACCAAGGATTCGCGAAGGCCCATCAGGTCAACCCCGCCGCCCTTGCCATACAGGTCGAATGTAATAGATCCGGTAGCATGCCCCATGATCGCCTGTGCGTGGTCGAGGGAAACCCCGTGGATCTTCATGGCCGTAGCCAACGAATGACGCAGGGAGTGAAATACCAGAGCCTTGTCATCAGCTTGGCCGTGGAAGGTCCTCAGCTTTGCGTTGACCATACGGCCCACGTTGATTCCATAGGAGAACAGACGGCCACCTTCTGGCAGCTCCTCGACCATCGCAAGGAAGATTCCAAGGTCAAAGCCGTGGGCTGGCACAAGCGGGATCAGTCTGGCGCTCTGTTTATTCTTGAGCGACTTGTGGTCGTGATCTTCGTTAATAGATAGCACCACCACACCCGCTACGGTCCTAATATCTTCCTTGACCAGCGTAGCCAGCTCGTTGAGTCGAGCCCCGGTGATAGTCGCCAGTTGGATCAGCGTAGAGGCGTCTGTAGGGTCCTGTACGGCTTTACCCATGATCGCCTTGACCTGTGCCTCGGTGAAAGCTTTGCGATCACTGCCGACATCACGCTTGATTTTGAGACCCTTGGCGAAGTGGCGCGGGATCAATCCATTATTCACCGCCCAATCGAGGACTGTCGTCATTGTGGTCAGCAACTTATTGACCGTTGAGTTAGCACGATCAACCCCGAGGATCGCCTTCAAGTCAGTCATCACAGCTCTATCGTGTGTAGCCATATCGGTATCGCCAAGGCAGTCCGCAACGGTCCCTAACGAAGCTCTGAGCGCTTTCAATGTAGAAGCCTTCACGTTGTCGGCATGTTCGGCCAAGTAGGCGTCAGATAGGTTCCTGAAGGTGTGAGGCGTAGAGGTGGACTCAGTGGGCCCTTTGGGAGAATTGTGCTTACAGATTAGGACAGGAAGAGACGATGATTCTCTATTAGAGATTGAATGCTGATAGCTTTGATCTATTAATTGACTTGAGCTATTAGGCCTTGAGTTATCATCAAGTTCCTCAATAATCCCTGTAAGACCCTTCAGATCCCCTGAGAGACGCCGCTCGGCACCAGTAAGGGCAGAGAGAGCCTTGTCGAGACCCTTGGCCTGCAAGGCGGTCAGAGGGGCTGTCATTGCGTGGCCTATCAAGTGCCCCTTGAGGTCACTGTAAACCCTGCCATATTCTTGCATCGGGTCATCGCTGTGATCCATCGCCAGGGCCTCGCAGGCAAACGCACGTATAGCGCCCTTGATGTCATCCCAAGTCGCCTGTGGATTGTCGAGGTGGAAGCCCTGAAGGGCTGCTCTGAGGTCCTGTGAGGTGGCCATTGCTTGATTCCTGTCAGTGGTACGTAAGGATACCGCATGGCCCACGGCGAGCCCTACAGGCCGTAGACGCATGTAGTAGACCCCTTGGCGTCGGTAGTAATAGGGAGCAGCTATGCGGGTTGTTACAGCATTGGTTACACGGTGATCATGGTTTTCAGTGTTCATCAGCTCAAGCCCCTGTATTCATTGGGCCCGATAGGGAACTGATAGAGTCCTGGGACAACTACACCACCGATGCCAAACAGCGCGCCGAGATCTATGCCTCGCCACTGCGCGCTACCACGGATCAGCTCAAGGGCTTGCCGCCCGCACTGATTCAGACTGCCGGTGCCGATGTGTTGCGCGATGAAGGCGAAGCCTATGCCCGCAAGCTGGATCAGGCCGGTGTACCGGTAACGGCAGTGCGCTACAACGGCATGATCCACGACTACGGTTTGCTCAACGTGGTCAGCCAAGTGCCGGCGGTACGTTCGGCCTTGCTGCAAGCCTCGGATGAGCTGAAGCAGCACCTCAAGTGACCTGTAGACGCTCATGAAAAAGCCCGACTCAAGGTCGGGCTTTTTTTCGTATCGTGTCCCGTCCTGAATAAGGTTTACACCTTCTGACCGATCTTCAGGAGGATTCAATGGATACGGGAAAAAGGCGGAGCCAGCGCGATTACACGCTAGCTTTTAAATTGTCAGTCGTAGATCAAGTCGAAAAAGGCGAGTTGAGTTATAAAGAGGCTCAACGGCGCTTTGGCATTCAAGGCCGGTCCACGGTACTGGTTTGGTTACGCAAGCATGGCCGACAGGACTGGAGCCAAGGCGCCTCAATCCGAGCGCTGCGGAGCAGGCCGATGACCGACCCCAACCTCCCGCTGACACCCGAACAGCGGATCAAAGAGCTTGAAGAACAGTTGGCGCTGAGCAATCAGAAGGCCCAGTTCTTTGAAGCTGTCGTGAACGTCTTGAAAAATGATTACGGTGTGTCCATCGTAAAAAAGCGACCCGGCAAGTCCTCTCGCAAGGGCAAATCCAAGACCTGAGCATTACCAGGGCTTGCCTGTTTATGGGCATTTCGCGCCAAGCGTATTACAAGCGCAACCGAGCCTTTGACGCGAGAGTTTGCCAAGACCAGCAGGCAGTGGAATTCGTTCTGGAAAAGCGTCGCCGCCAGCCGAGGCTTGGGACGCGCAAACTGCACCACCTGATGGTAACTGAAGCCGCAGCGACGCTACGTGTCGGTCGAGACCGCCTGTTTTCCATCTTGCGAGAGGCGCGAGAGCTAGTCCCTCGCAAACGTGCTTATCATAAAACCACGCATAGCCATCATCGCTTCCGCCGTCACCCCAACCTACTCAAAGCTGGCCCGGAACAAGTTGTAGCCAGCAGACCTGAGCAGGTTTGGGTCGCAGACATTACCTATCTCCCAACGAGGGAAAGTGTCGCTTACGTCAGCCTGATAACAGACGCGTACTCACGCAAAATCGTGGGTCATCATGTGCACGGCAGCCTGCATACGGAGTCGGTGGTCAGGGCACTGCAGAAGGCTGTTAGTCAGCGAAAATCCAATCAACCGCTCATCCATCATTCAGATCGCGGAGCCCAGTATTGCTCCGATTTATACCAACGGATGCATACCCGGCATGGAATCAGGTGCTCAATGACTGACGGCTATGATTGCTATCAGAACGCGATGGCGGAGAGGATAAATGGGATTTTGAAGACTGAGTTTTTGCTGCATCGTCCCAAAGACCTGGCGGATGCAGTGAAAATGGTGGATGAGTCGGTGCAAATCTACAATCGGGAGCGGCCGCACTTATCCCTGAAATACAAAACGCCCGATGCAGTGCACCGGGCGTTTTGAGACTGAAATAGGTGTAAACCTATTTCAGGACTAGACATCGGCGAGGCCAGAATTATTTCTTGGCGCGACCTTTGTACGAACCACCTTCACGGGTGTCGATCTCGATCATGTCGTCGATTTCGATGAAATCGGCCACTTGCAGCTCGGTACCGTTAGCCAGCTTGGCAGGCTTCATGACCTTGCCCGAAGTGTCGCCGCGAGCGGACCCTTCGGTGTAGGCAACCTTACGCACGATGGTGGTCGGCAGCTCTACGGAAACCAGGCGGTCTTCGAAGAAGATAGCTTCGCAGACGTCTTCCATACCTTCTTCAACGAACGGCAGAACGGCTTCGATATCTTCAGCGTTCAGCTCGTACATGGTGTAGTCGGTGGTGTCCATGAACGTGTAAGCGTCGCCGCTGATGAAGGACAGGGTCGCTTCTTTGCGGTCGAGGATCACGTCGTCCAGCTTGTCATCGGCGCTGTAAACGGTTTCGGTCTTGTAACCGGTCAGCAGGTTTTTCAGCTTGGTCTTCATGATCGCGCTGTTACGGCCCGACTTGGTGAACTCAGCTTTCTGAACCAACCAAGGATCGTTGTCGATACGGATCACCATACCGGGTTTCAGTTCTTTACCAGTTTTCATTGCAGATATCCGAAATTTGGATGGGGTTTACAAAAATCAAGGTCGCGTATCATATCCAACTTTCATAAAACTGTACCAGCGCCGTCGCAAGATCGGCCTGCAAGCCTTGTTCCAGACACCACCTCTCGGCGTGCACAAGCATCTCTGGCCAGTGTTCCATGAACATTTTCCACGCTTGTGCCATATCGCCCTCGGTGTTCCAGGCTTGCCAGAGCGCGACCAGTGCCACCCTTGCGGCGGGCGACAAGGCCGCCGTGTACAGTTCCAGGAACGCATCGAGTTTGTCGAGATGGATGTCTTCGTCCTGGCGATAGATGTGCCACAACAGCGGCCGCCCGGCCCACTGGGCACGCACGAACGAGTCTTCGCCGCGCACGGCGTTGAAGTCGCAGCACCACAACAGACGGTCGTATTGCTCCTGACGCACGAACGGCAGCACCTGTACCGTCAGGGCTTGACGCTGGTGCACAGCCCCCGCCGCCAGGCCTACGACACCGAGCCAGCGCTGCACATCGCCGAGAATGCGCCCTTCCGGCACCAATAGATGAGTGGCACGCCCGTCCGTCGACAAAACGTCCAGCCAACGGGCCAGACCGGCATTTTCATAGGCGAACAGCGAGATCAGCCGCGCACCGGCTAGCGGAAATACGCCCAGGCCATGCAGGAAATGTTGCTGCGCGGCGACATCCTGCTGAAACGCGTGACGCTGCTCCAGTAACCCCGCCTCGCGTAACAGCCCGCCGGTGCCGGGCCGGAAGCCCGGGAAAAAGAAGTACTTCTGGACGCCCTTGAACTTCACCGAGGGCAGGCGGTGACAGCCCACCACCCAGTCTTCGGCACTCAGGTAATCCAGATTCATCCACAAAGGCGTGCGCTCGCGTTCGGCCATGGCGTCCATGTAATCAGGCGGCAACTGGCAGGCGAATGCGGCAATCACCACATCCGCCGCTGGCACCGCCAGCCATTCGGCCGGCCAATGGCGCACGTCGACACCCTCTTGCCATTGCTGGTCCAGGCGCACATCGATATCGGGACACATGCGCTCGAAGGCCCGCAAGTCATCGACCCACAAGCGCACTTCACAGGCGTGCTCCACCACCAATTGCCGGGCCAGGCGCCAGGTCACACCGATGTCGCCGTAGTTGTCGACGACGCTGCAAAAAATATCCCAGCGGGCTTTCATTCCGGGCTCCAACGCTCAAAGGCTCGATTGTCCGCATAAACGCGCCGATGCAGAAGGCTTGATCGCGATTATTCTTCACGGCGGCTGTGCGACAATCGCGGCCCCGCCACAAAACGCCTGCCAGGAGGCCACCATGTCTGATCGTCCGCTGTCGCTGCCAAAGCTCACACTCGCCATCGCCTTGGGCCTGTGGCTGGGGTTCATCGCCATTGCCGTGAGTACCTGGCTGGCGTCGCGCTACCTGTTCCCGCAAAGCCTGGCCCCCGTGGCCCAGGCGGTTGAGCAGTTGGGCAAGCCGGCGCCCGTTGTGCCCGTTGCGCCCGAACCGCCGAACCGCATGTTCGAGCAGTACCAGGAAAACCTTCGCAAACAGGAACAACAGCAAGCCCTGGACCACGCCCGCAACAACGCACGCAACCTGTCCAACCCCAAATGTCAGTTCTGGCTGCAACAGGACCAGAACGCGCCCACCGAAAAGACTCGGGCCAATGTCCTGCAATTCTGCGATTGATGACCATGAATAAACACGCCGTCCTCCAGTTGATCCTGGAAAAACTCGCCGCCGACCTCGATATTGCCCAACGCGCCGCGCAGACCGCCTACGAAACTGCAACCCACGAAGAAAATATCGCCGAGAACAAATACGACACCCTAGGGCTCGAGGCCTCTTACCTGGCGGCGGGGCAAGCCAAGCGGGTCGAGGAAATCAAGCAGGCGCTGGCGCTGTGCCAGAACCTGCAACTGCGTGCCTACGATGATCAGCGGGGAATAGAAGTCGGCGCGCTACTGGGCCTGGAAGACGAGAACGGTCGCCAGCAGTGGCTGTTCCTGGCACCGGATGCGGCGGGATTGAAAGTGGACGTGGTCGGCCAACCGGTCACCGTCATCACCCCGCGCTCGCCGATTGGCAAAAGCCTGTTGGGCAAGTTCGAAGGTGACGAGGTGGAGATTCTGGCGGCCGGCGCTCGGCAACTGTTTACGGTGACCGAGGCCAAATAAGTCGCTGTAGGAGCGTGCTTGCTCGCGAAAAACTTGAGCGCGCGTGCTGAACCGCAAGCACAGCGTTATCGTTGACGTTCTTCGCGAGCAAGCTCGCGCCTGCAATGGATCGGGTTCATTCACTCAGTGAATGGGCAATTCGACACCGTCGAACAGCTCTTCCAGTTCCTGCTTGTTGTGGCACTGGATCGCCTTGGCCATCACTTCGCGGGTCAGGTGTGGTGCGAATTTCTCGATGAAGTCGCACATGAAGCCACGCAGGAACGTGCCGCGACGGAAGCCGATCTTGGTCACGCTGGACTCGAACAGTTCGCTGGCATCGAGCACCACCAGGTCTTTGTCCAGAACCGTGTCTACTGCCATCTTGGCGACGATACCGACGCCCAGGCCCAGGCGTACATAGGTCTTGATCACGTCGGCGTCGGCGGCGGTGAATACCACTTTCGGCGTGAGGCCGCGATGGCTGAAGGCTTCGTCGAGTTTGGAGCGGCCGGTGAAACCGAATACATAGGTCACGATCGGGTATTCCGCCAGGGCCTCCAGGGTCAGCTTCGGCAGCTTGGCCAACGGGTGACCCTGGGGCACGACCACACAACGGTTCCAGCGATAGCACGGCATCATCACCAGGTCCCCGAACAGCTCCAGGGCTTCTGTGGCAATCGCGAAATCGACGGTGCCGTCAGCGGCCATTTCGGCGATCTGCATCGGCGAGCCTTGGTGCATATGCAGGGCAACGTCCGGGTATTGCTTGATGAAATCGCGGATCACCGGCGGCAATGCATAACGCGCCTGGGTATGGGTGGTGGCGATCGACAGGGTGCCTTTCTTCTCGTTGGAGAATTCCTGGGCAATCTGCTTGATGCTTTCGACTTTGCGCAGGATTTCGCCGGCGGTGGTGATGATACGTTCCCCGGCCGGGGTAACTCGGGTGAGGTGCTTGCCGCTGCGTGCGAACACTTCGACACCCAGCTCGTCTTCGAGCAGGCGGATCTGCTTACTGATACCGGGTTGCGAGGTGTAGAGGCTTTGAGCGGTAGCGGAAACGTTGAGGTCGTGGTGCGCCACTTCCCAGATGTAGCGCAGTTGTTGAAGCTTCATATGTGTCCCTCAAAGCAGATAGACGCCACGGGTATCAGCGACGGTATATAACTATATTAAAGGTTTGACGGATAAATCTAGAACTTTTTATCGACTCCTATCCGTCACACGTCATCACTGCGTCGGCGCTGTAACGAAGGCACCAGGTAAACCGGCACGGTGGACAACTGCAGCACTCGCGCAGCGGTGCGCCCAAGTGGTGTCGCGGCGCAGGTTGCATGGCTATGACTGCCTACGATCAGCAGGTCGACGGACAATCTGCGCAACTGGTCGAGTATCACCTCGCACGGGTCCCCCTGGATCACCCGTACCGAGCGAATCAACTTCAGATCCTGCTCGCCCTCCCCCAATTCCTCGCGAAAACTGTCCAGCACCCGCTGCTCAATCGTCGCCATCACAGTGGTCAGCCCCTGGCTCTGCCATTCATTCAGGGCCTTTTCATCAAGGTAGCTCTGCAACACCGATTCGGCGAACAGCCCGATGGGCTCGACCACATGAATCACATACAGATCAGCCTTGAACGTTCGCGCCAGCGCCAGTGCATGTTGCATCACATAAGGCGCATACAGACCGAGATCCGTGGCGTACAGCATCGAACGAATCATAGAACCTCCTGGATTGCCAGGATGGCGGAGATCAAATCAGCTTAGCAGCGCCTCGGAGAATTCGACTGACTTAGCTCTCGGACTTCACCCCCACCTCATTACTGATGCCATGGGGAACATGCCCGGTGGCCACCACATCCCTGGCTTTCTCGCAGTGACCGGCCTGGTCATCGAAAAACACATCGGCAGCGAACGCCTCCAGGAACGCGGATTTTTCCAGGCCACCGAGGAACAATGACTCGTCCAGGCGGATATCCCACTCACGCAGAGTACGAATCACCCGTTCATGGGACGGCGCCGAACGGGCAGTGACCAATGCGGTGCGAATCGGGCAGGCCTCGTCCGGAAACTCGCGCTGCAACAAGTTGAGGGCCGCCAGAAACCCCTTGAAAGGCCCACCGTGCAGAGGCTGACGCGCCGACTCGCGTTCACTGGCCTGGAACGCCTCCAGGCCGCTGGTTTGATACACGCGCTCCGATTCATCGGAAAACAGCACCGCGTCGCCGTCAAAGGCAATCCGCAGTTCCTCGCTGGACGCGCGACGCGGACCACCCGACAGAATCGTCGCTGCGGCAAAGCCGGCATCGAGGGCGCTGCGCACATCTTCGGCATGGGTGGAAAGAAACAGATGGCAACCGAACGCGGCCAAATATGGGTAAGGACTACGCCCGCCGACAAAAGCAGCGCGGGAAATATCCAGGCCGTAATGCTGGATCGAGTTGAACACGCGCAGGCCAGTGTCAGCACTGTTGCGCGATACCAGTACCACTTCGACCCGGGCACGGCCCAGGCTGGCATTGAGGCTCAGCAGCTTCTTGACCAGCGGGAAGGCATCGCCGGGCTCAAGGATTTCTTCCTCATGCTCGATCTGATATTTACGGTAGGCCTCGACCCCTTGCGCCAGGTAGACCTTGTGGCTGTCACTCAAATCGAACAGTGCTCGCGATGAAATCGCCAGCACCAGTTTGTCGCCCAATCCCTTAACCATGATGCTCCCCCTCGACTCAGCGGTTATGCCGATCAATAAAACTCAAGGCCTGGTACAGCGCCTGAATCCGCGGCAACTCGCATCCAGCGGCCTTGGCGACGGCCAGTGGGCGCGCGTAGATCGCCTCCAGTTCCAGTGGGCGCTTGTGCACATGGTCGTGGTACATGCTCGGCAAATAGTCATCCATGGTTTCGGTGATGGTGAACATTTGTTCCGCGTAGCTGGCGGGAATTTCATGGCCGCATGCACGCGCGCCCTGCACCACTTCGGCCATCAGCGCCTGGATCAGTTCGCGGCTGGATTCGTCCGCCATCATCGCCGTGGTACCCGTTCCCAATAGCACGGACAGGCCGTTGTAGGGCACGTTCCACACCAGCTTGTGCCAGCGGGCCTGATGCACGTTGGCCATGGCCTGGGACTCGATGCCGGCCTGATGAAACAACGCGGCACCGGCTTCGACGATGGCCTGCTGGCGGGCAGGATCGTTGGCTGCCATGCCGCTGTGGTAACCCAGATTGACCCGGCCCAACGCCTGATGCTCGACGACGCCAGGTGCGGCACGGTGCACGCCGATGTAGCACAGGCCGCCGAGCAGATGCAGCGATGCCGGCAAGTGTTCGCGCAAACTGTCCTCAACATCCAGGCCGTTTTGCAACAGGACGATTTTGGCATCCGGCGCCGCGACCTGGGCGAGGGTCGGGGCCAACTCGACATTGCCCGTCGACTTGGTACCCACCAGCAGCCAGTCGCACGGCGGCATATCGGCGGCGCGGGCGTAGGCCTGCACCGGGTGCAGGTGCAAACAGCCATGCACACTGCTGTTGACGCGCAGACCCTGCTCGCGGACGGCCGCGTATTCACTGCGCAACAGGAAGTGCACATCGAATCCGGCGCGTGCCAGCATCAGGCCGTAGAAACCGCCGATGGCACCGGTGCCGATGATGCCAATGCGTGGCGACTGTACTGTCATGGCAAGTCCTCTGGCGTGCGGGCGAGCGCTTGATTGATCGCGTCGGTAAGGTCAGAAAGCGTAAGACGTGTCTGTATTTGCCCAAGGAATTGACCCTCGCACACCACAAACAGCGCCGGCAAATGAAAGATCTGGTAGCGTTCGACTGCGCCGCCGTTGTGCCCGGCATCCACCCAACACAAACGGTCCACCGGCAAGCGCCAGCCCGGCAACTGCTGGCGAGCCCAACGACAACCGGAACAACCGGCGCTGGTGAATACGACCAGCGAAATGCCTGGTAAAGCCAGCAGTTGCTGGTCAATATCCAGATCGGTCAATTCCAGTTCCTTCACTATACTGCTGCCACCGCCGTCAACTGGACGGTGCTCGGAGTCCGTGTACATGGGTCGTTTTTTACCTCACCCTGATGATGTCGCTGTCGAGTTAATCCAACGTCCCTCTCCTGCCATACCCCGCCAACGCCTGCACACTATCGGCCTGGGCGGCATCGCCTGCAATTGGCCGCGCGCCTGGCGCCAGGGTACGGCCGTGGATCTGCGCATCCCCTCCCTGGGCGCCAGTGCCCGCTACCCAGGGTATGTGGCATGGTGCCGCAAGGTGGAAAACGGCTATCGCATCGGCATTTCGTTTACCGATGAGCATGCCCTGTTCGGTGCACGCATGGGTGAGCAAGCATGCCGGATGGAGCGCTATTGCCGCCAGCACGAAGACGCCGACCCGACCCCCGAGCAACTCGAAGCCCTGGCCCGTGAGTGGGTGGCGCGCCATGCCGGCGAGTTCTCCCATGAGGCGTTTGTGCGGTCAGCACGGGATTAAAGCGGGCTTTGCCCATTGTCGCGGGCCCGTGTTACGCGCTAAGGTTCCTCCCCCCTGCATTCAAATCATGCTGTGCCCGCCGCACGGGGATGGCAGGCGGCCGGCACCCGTGACCCTGGCGAGTAACACGATGGCTGATTTACCGATCAATGACCTTAACGTCGAATCCAACGAGACCCTGATCACACCCGATCAGCTCAAGCGCGAAATTCCCCTGAGCGACGCTGCCCTGCAGACCGTCACCAAGGGTCGCGAAGTCATCCGCAACATTCTCGACGGCACCGACCACCGCCTCTTCGTCGTCATCGGGCCGTGCTCGATCCATGACCTCAAGGCCGCCCACGAATACGCCGAGCGCCTCAAGGCGCTGGCCGCAGAAGTGTCTGACACGCTGTACCTGGTGATGCGCGTCTATTTCGAGAAACCGCGTACCACCGTCGGCTGGAAAGGTTTGATCAACGACCCGTACCTGGACGACTCGTTCAAGATCCAGGATGGCTTGCACATCGGTCGCAAATTGCTGCTGGACCTGGCCGAAATGGGCCTGCCCACCGCCACCGAAGCCCTCGATCCGATCTCTCCGCAGTACCTGCAGGACCTGATCAGTTGGTCGGCCATCGGCGCACGAACCACCGAATCCCAGACCCACCGCGAGATGGCATCCGGCCTGTCTTCGGCCGTGGGCTTCAAGAACGGCACCGACGGCGGCCTGACCGTGGCGATCAACGCGCTGCAATCGGTCTCCAGCCCTCACCGTTTCCTCGGCATCAACCAGGAAGGCGGCGTCTCCATCGTCACCACCAAAGGCAACGCCTATGGTCACGTGGTATTGCGTGGCGGCAACGGCAAGCCCAACTATGACTCGGTCAGCGTTGCGCTGTGCGAGCAGGCGCTGACCAAGGCCAAGATCAAGCCGAACATCATGGTCGACTGCAGCCACGCCAACTCCAACAAGGACCCGGCCCTGCAGCCACTGGTGATGGAAAACGTCGCCAATCAGATCCTCGAAGGCAATCAGTCGATTATCGGCCTGATGGTCGAAAGTCATCTCAACTGGGGCTGCCAGGCGATTCCAAAGGACCTGGCCGACTTGAAGTACGGCGTGTCGATCACCGACGCCTGCATCGACTGGTCCACCACCGAAAACACCCTGCGCAGCATGCACGCCAAGCTCAAGGACGTATTGCCCAACCGCAAACGCTCCTGACCCCTATCTGCGCACACAAAAACGCCGGGCTAAGCCCGGCGTTTTTCATGTTGCTGTTCATGCCTTACAGCTTTGCGGCATGGCGCTGGTGGCGCTCCATGTAGCGCTCGACGTAAGAGCACGACGGGATCACCGTGTAACCGGCCTCTTCGGCGAACTTCAAGGCTTCCTCGGTCAATGCAGCCGCGATACCGCGGCCTCGCAGTGCGTTGGGCACGAAGGTCCGATAGATGTCCAAGGTCTGTTTCCCGAGGTCCATATAGGTCAGGTAGGCACGATGACCGTCCACATTGGTCTCGAACTGATGACCAGCCTGGTCATGGTGGATGGACAACGCCTCGCTCATCACTACTCCTCGCGGGTCTTGAATTTTGACCCCTACCTTACCGATGTTTTTCCGGCGAAGGAACATCTACGCCACCCCGTGCCGGTTTCGACAACGAGAAAACCCTGAGCGCTCACAACCAGCACGCAGAGAATAGTAGGCAGCAATCCTGAAATTGCTCAAGACGCACTCGTCATCCCTGTGGCTGGCGGATATAGAAAGGGCCTCGATCAATCGCGACCGAAAGCCTGAACATTGCCGGCAGTTGAAGCTTGAGACGAACAGGTGCTGTTAAAGTCACCTCTACATGTGTAAAAGATACAGGGTTTGGCAAAGTCAACCTGTACGAAAGTGCTAGCTTCGATATATAAATTTTCATTTATCTTCAAGGCTTGACACATGCGGGCCGGCCCTCTCAGGCGGGCCCCCATGTTCAGCTAACGGCAAAAAATTGAACACTTTTTATACAATCCGGCAAAGGATTAGCAAAAATAGATTCGCCACAGAATTTTTTTTTGCTTCTTGCGCTACGTCAGTTTACTTACTACAAGTAATGAGTAGTATGTACGCCGGCTATTAGCTCACTCTGAGAAAGTAGCCATTTAATAGAAAGTCCTTGAAGGGGAACACGATGAACAACGTTCTGAAATTCTCTGCTCTGGCTCTGGCCGCAGTTCTGGCTACCGGTTGCAGCAGCGTCTCCAAAGAAACCGAAGCTCGTCTGACTGCAACTGAAGACGCAGCAGCTCGCTCCCAGGCTCGTGCAGACGAAGCCTACCGTAAAGCTGATGAAGCTCTGGCTGCTGCTCAAAAAGCACAACAGACTGCTGACGAAGCTAACGAGCGTGCTCTGCGCATGCTTGAAAAAGCTAGCCGCAAGTAATAGTCCTTCGGGGTTGTTACCAAGCCGATCCATTCTTGGATCGGCTTTTTATTGCCCGAAATTCATGACTCCCACCTGTGGGAGCGGACTGGCCCGCGAAGATCTTCAACGATGACGCGGGATTCCTGAATTAGCACGGTGCCCTGAGCTTTTTCGCGAGCAAGCTCGCACCTACTGAAGATCGAGTGGCGTGCTCGACACCACAGATGCGGCACCCGGCACACCGATTTCGGTCGGCAGGCCATCTTCGGCGGCAACCACGTCACGCACCTGATCCCAGTTCACCCGCAGGTTGTTAGCCAGGTCTTGGCGCTTGAGCAAAGCGTTGATCACCGCCGTGTGCTTGTCGACCACGGACGGCGTGCCATCATCGTTCAAGGGCGTATGCGCTTCGAGGTAGACCTTACCGCCGCTGCTGCCGAATTTGTAGGCATCGTTGATAATGCGCACCGGCGTACCCACCGGCACCATGCTGGCCATTTCCAACACGTTGTTGTTGAACATGCGGAAGCAACCGTGACTGGTACGCGTGCCGATACCGAACTTCATGTTGGAACCGTGGATCAGGTAACCCGGCGTCCCCAGGGTGAACTTGAACGGGCCCAAGGGGTTGTCCGGGCCAGCCGGCACCACGTTGGGCAACGGATCGCCATTGGCGGCATGCTCGGCCTTGATCGAGGCCGGCGGGGTCCAGGTAGGGTTCGGCGTCTTGGCGATAATACTGGTGTGGGCTATGGGCGAGCCCCAACCTTCACGACCGATCCCCAGCGGGAAGGTATAGACCACGTTCTGGCCCTTGGGGAAATAGTAGAGCCGGTATTCCGCCAGGTTGATCACGATGCCTTCCCGAGGGCCCGGCGGCAGGATGAAACGCGTCGGCAGCACGATCTCGGTACCCGCGCCCGGCAACCAGGCATCGATGCCCGGGTTGGCCGCGACCATCTCCGAATACCCCAGGTCATAGGTGGTACCCAGGTCGGCAAAGGTGTCTTCGTACTTGGCCTTGATCACTTGGACCTGACCGACGATATCTTCACCAGGGGGTGGCAAGGGCAACTGCAAGGCGGCTGCAGAACCGGCCGCACACATGGCAACAAGCGACAGGCAGCAGGTGACGACGGAAAGGCGCGACAACATCCGAAAAAATCCTTCGCAGAACGACGGGTAGTTAAAAAATCGATTGTATACGTGAAGTAGGCATCTAGCTGCAAGGTTGTCGCAGCCGCCTACAGCTCAAAACGCAGCTCCGGCCAGATCGGTGGCGTGCCGCGCTTCTGCGACTCGAGGATCGCCCGGCACAAGGGGCACAAACGCTGGTCCTGGAAGATCGAACGGTCGACCAGCGACCAGCGCGGTTGCGCCGGCAATAAAGTGCCGCACAGCGTGCGATCGATGGAGCCGCCCAGTTCCAATTGACGCGTCACCAGATGCACCCGCACTTCCTGGCAGGCGAACAGATCCAACTGCTCGTCCGGCTCGATCAGTTGATAATTAAACAGGGACCAGGCAGGACGCGACATCGAGGGCTCCAAATCGGGGGGGCGCCACCTTAGCCGAAAGCCTGCCGGTAGAAAAGCGTCATAGCAGCGGTTTTAGCGTCGGCCAGACATTTTCCAGCAACTTGCCCTGGGCACCGACCGCCGGATGCAGTTGATCGGCCTGCATCAGCTCCGGATGCCCGCCCACGCCTTCAAGGAAAAACGGCACCAGCGGGACGTTTTTTTCCTTGGCCAACACGCCATACACTTCAGTGAACGCCTGGGTGTATCGCGGGCCGTAATTGGGTGGCAACTGCATGCCCAGCAACAGCACCTTGGCACCGCCGGCCCTGGACTGGTCGATCATCGACGCAAGATTTTGTTGCAATTGCGCGGGGGGCTGCCCGCGCAAGCCGTCGTTACCGCCCAATTCGATCACCACCACGTCCGGCTTATGCGCTGCAAGCGCCGCCGGCAGCCGTGCCAGGCCTCCGGCACTGGTGTCGCCACTGATAGAGGCGTTAACCACTTTATCGTCGAAACCTTCCTTCTTGAGCCGTTGCGCCAGCAAGGCCACCCACCCTTTGCTGGTATCCAGGCCGAAACCGGCACTGATACTATCGCCAACGATCAGGACTGTACCCGCCGCTGCGTTCTGGGCCATGCACATCAGGGCCAGGCCAGCACTCAAAAACCACATTCGCATCGGATTCTCCATGGGCGCAAGCATTCTCATCGCGCGGAACCTTAGCAAAGTGGTTCCCAGCGCGGAAGGTGAACTGACTATCCTGCACGAACTGAACCTGGAACTGAACAAGGGCGATAGCCTGGCGATCGTCGGCAGCTCCGGTTCCGGCAAATCCACCCTCCTGGGCCTGCTGGCCGGCCTCGACCTTCCCAGCAGCGGCGAAGTCACGCTTGCCGGGCTAGCCCTGAGCACCCTTGACGAAGACCAGCGGGCGCGCATCCGCGCCGAGCACGTAGGCTTCGTGTTCCAGTCCTTCCAATTGCTCGACAGCCTCAACGCCCTGGAAAACGTCATGCTGCCGCTGGAGCTGGACGGCCGCAAAGATGCCCGCGAGCGCGCCAGGCACCTGCTCGAACGTGTCGGCCTGGGCCAACGCCTGACCCACTCGCCACGCCAACTCTCCGGTGGTGAGCAGCAACGGGTGGCGATTGCCCGCGCCTTTGCCGCCGAGCCGGACGTGCTGTTTGCCGACGAACCCACCGGCAACCTCGACAGCCATACCGGCGAGCGCATCAGCGACCTGCTGTTCGAACTCAACAAAGAGAACGGCACGACCCTGGTACTGGTCACTCACGACGAGCGCCTGGCCCACCGTTGCCGACGCCTGATCCGCCTTGAAGCCGGCCTGATGGTCGCGCCCCTGGAGCCTTGATGGCACGTTTGCCGCTATTGCGTCTGTTCAGCCTGGCCATGCGCCAATTACTGCGCGATGCCCGCGCCGGCGAACTGCGCGTGTTGTTTTTCGCCCTGCTGGTGGCCGTCGCCGCCAGTACCGCCATCGGTTACTTCGGTGCCCGCCTTAACGGCGCCATGCTGTTGCGCGCCACCGAGTTCCTGGGGGCCGACCTGGTGCTCGAAGGCAGCTCGCCAGCGCGGCACGAACAGATCAGGTCCGGGACTGAACTCGGCCTGGATCACGCCCGCGTCGTGGAGTTTTCCAGCGTCATTGCCACCGACAACGGCATCCAGCTCTCCAGCATCAAGGCGGTCAACGAACAGTACCCGCTGCGGGGCGAACTGAAGAGCGCCGCCGCGCCCTTTGGCGATGAAACCCCTGGCGGCGGCCCGAAACCCGGTGAAGCCTGGGTGGAAGCACGGCTGTTGACGGCCCTGGACCTCAAGGTCGGCGACAGCATCGACGTGGGCATGAAGACCCTGCGCCTGGCCCGCGTGCTCACCTATGAGCCGGACCGCGCCGGTAATTTCTACAGCCTCACGCCCAGGGTGATGATCAACCTCGCGGACCTGGATGCCACCGGCGTGGTCCAGCCCGGCAGCCGCGTCAGTTACCGCGAACTGTGGCGCGGCCCCTCGGACACTACGGCACTGCAAACCTACCGTGACCTGGTCAAGCCGGGCCTTGCCGCCAACCAGCGCTTGCAGGACTCACGGGACGGCAACCAGCAGATCGGCGGCGCCTTGGGCAAGGCCGAGCGTTACCTGAACATGGCCAGCCTGGTTGCGGTGCTGCTGGCTGGCGTGGCCGTGGCTTTGTCGGCCAACCGCTTTGCCACCCGACGTTTCGATGCCAGTGCATTGTTGCGCTGCCTGGGCTTGTCACGACGCGAAACCATGTTGCTCTTCAGCCTGCAGTTGAGCGTCCTGGGCCTGTTCGCGAGTTTGACTGGCGCCCTGTTGGGCTGGCTGGCGCAATTCGGCCTGTTCTACTTTTTGCACGACCTGCTGCCGGCGGACGTTCCCCCTGGCGGCTTGCTGCCAGCCATCGCCGGGATCGGCACCGGGCTGATCGCCCTGGCCGGCTTCGCCCTGCCACCGCTGGCCGCACTGGGCCGCGTACCGCCGCTGCGGGTGTTGCGTCGCGACATGCTGCCCATCCCGTCCAGCACCTGGATGGTCTATGGCGCGGCACTGTTCGCCCTGGGCCTGATCATGTGGCGCTTGAGCCTGGATCTGGTACTGACCTTCGCCCTGCTGGGCGGTGGCGTGGTGGCCGCGTTGATCCTCGGCGGCTTGCTCTTGCTCTTGCTGCAAAGCCTGCGTCGACTGCTGGCCCGTGCGTCCCTGCCTTGGCGCCTGGGCTTGGGGCAGTTGCTGCGCCACCCATTGGCAGCGGCAGGCCAGTCCCTGGCGTTTGGCCTGATCCTGCTGTCCATGGGCTTGATTGCCCTGTTGCGCGGCGAGTTGCTCGACACCTGGCAAAACCAGTTGCCCAAGGACGCGCCCAACTATTTCGCCCTGAATATCCTGCCCGCCGACAAAGACGCCTTTGGCGCACGCCTGCTGGACGTGCAGGCACAATCGGCGCCGTTGTATCCGGTAGTGCCAGGCCGACTGATAAGTATCAACGGCGAACCGGTGCAGGAGCTTGTCAGCAAGGACTCCAGCGGTGACCGCGCGGTACAACGTGACTTGAGCCTGACCTGGGCCGCCGACCTGCCGCCGGGCAACGCCCTGACCGCGGGGTCGTGGTGGTCGCAACAACCCACCGATGACATTCCCGGGGTCTCGGTGGAAGCCAAGGTGGCACAAAGCCTCAAACTCAAACTCAACGACCACTTGGTCTTCACGGTCGGTGGGGAAAATCGTGAAGCACGGGTCACCAGCCTGCGCACCATCAACTGGGATAACTTCCAGCCCAACTTCTTCATGATTTTCCAGCCAGGCACCTTGAAGGATCTGCCCACGACCTACCTGACCAGCTTTTACCTGGCCCCCGGCCACGACCAGCAGATCGTCGACCTGTCGCGGGCATTCCCGGCGGTCACGATCCTGCAGGTCGAGGCGCTGCTGGAGCAGTTGCGCAGCATCCTCGCCCAAGTGACCCTGGCGGTGGAATACGTGCTGCTGTTCGTGCTGGCGGCCGGGATGGCGGTGCTGTTCTCCGGCCTGCAGGCCACCCTCGATGAGCGTATCCGTCAAGGCGCGTTGTTGCGCGCACTGGGTGCCGAACGCAAGTTACTGGTCAAGGCCAGGCGCATCGAGTTCGGTCTGCTGGGGGCTGTCAGCGGCGTGCTGGCGGCGCTGGGGACAGAACTGGTGACCTGGGTGCTGTACCGCTATGCATTTGACCTGGCCTGGCATCCGCACCCGTGGTTGCTGCTGCTGCCGGTGATCGGTGCAGTGCTGATCGGTGGAGCCGGAGTATTCGGTACGCGCCGTGCATTGAATGCCAGCCCGCTGACCGTACTGCGCGAGGGCTGAGACCTCGCTGGCGCGCCTCCTGTCCAGGCAACGCGCCAGCGGCGGTCACTTCACATACTCGATACGGGTGATCCACCAGCACACTTCACCCCCCGGCGTCTGCACGATGGCCTCATCGTCCACTTCCTTGCGCAACAACGCCCTGGCCATCGGAGAGTCGATGGAGATGTAGTCCATCCGATCATAAATCTCGTCATAA
The DNA here is from genome assembly GCF_046605395.1 of Pseudomonas sp. MPB23. Taxonomy (NCBI): domain Bacteria; kingdom Pseudomonadati; phylum Pseudomonadota; class Gammaproteobacteria; order Pseudomonadales; family Pseudomonadaceae; genus Pseudomonas; species Pseudomonas sp. MPB23. The sequence goes on from NZ_CP176771.1 coordinate 5,602,350, forward strand.
CCGACGATGCGAAAACGCTTGGTCTCGCCCTGCTCGTTTTCGATTTCGACCCAGGCGCCGAAAAACACCTTGCCTTCCTGCTCGGGCATGTACTCCACCACCCGCATGTCTTCCAGACGCTTACGCAGGTAGCGCACACGACGGTCGATCTCACGCAGCAGTTTCTTGTTGTACTGGTAGTCGGCGTTTTCGCTGCGGTCCCCCAGCGAAGCGGCCCATGTCACTTTGCGCGTAGTGTCCGGGCGTTTTTCACGCCACAGGTAATCCAGCTCTTTCTTCAGCGCTTCATGACCTTCTTTGGTAATCAGCTTGGTACTCAAACGCTCGCATCCCCAGGCAATGTCCATAGGTGCCGATAGGCCAGGCATTCGTAGCCTGGCGTCGGCTGACTGGGGTCGATGATAAATGAACGCGGCAAAGTAGCCAGGCCAGTCTAACGATCCAACGCCTGATCCAATTCAAGCAACATGCCTCGCAAGCTCTGCCGCAGGCCTGAGACCTGGGATGTCATCACCGTCAACGTTTCGGTCCTTTGGCTGACCGCCTGCGACTGCTCCTGCAACTGCGCGGTGCGCCGCTCCAGTTCACGGGCCTTTTCATCCAGTTGGCTCTGCTCTTGCTGCAATCGGGCTTGCCATTGCTCAAGCGCCGTTTCACGTTCGATTGCAGCGAGTTTTTGTTGAGTCAGTTCCTGAGCGACGCGCGCCAGGTTGGTCAACGTACTGTCCACTTCAAACAAAGCGCTGTCCCCCACTGACGCGGGAAGCCTCGACTGTGCCGTAGCGTCTGGCTCGCGAGGTACAACAGGCGCAGCCTGAACACCGTTTGAGGACGTCTCAACAGATGCCTCATGCACCTCCTGAACGGAATGCTCAGGTGCAGGCAGACGCTCAGGTTCCGGCAGATTCGCCACCTTTGGAGCCGAGCTCATTTGCGATGAGAAGCGAATGGACGGCACGATCAAGGAAGCACTTTCAATGGCAGGAAGCGTTGGAGCAGACACTCCAAGCGTGATCACTTTCATCACCAGCGCCTTCTTGATGATCACCGAATGATGATCCTCGGGCCTGGCTGGCGGCAGCTTGCAGCCTTTCAAGTCGACAAAATGATAAGGAACCTGGGCTTCGGTCACACCGCCTGGCTTGGCGCCCGACGCGGCCAGGGTCAGGATTTGCTTGAAAACATGCATAGCCACTTGCAAATCTTCTTTGGACTCAACACCGCCTAAAAAATACCGCTCGAGTTTTTTGCGTAAGGCCGCAATGTAGACTCTGGAACTCCCCGGTTCCACTTCCTCATCAAGGCTGTAAACAAGAAAGTTGGAGGCAATCTGTCCTATGGCAAAGCCACAAAGCAATGCACCGTTGACTGGCGCACCCTGACCGTTACGTTCAAGAACAAGCGTACGTAGAAGCATCATGATAATCAGGCCTCATCACAAGCGGCGGAAAGTTTAAATAAACAACAAATAAACATTCGACAATTAGAAGTTATAAAACACCAAACAATTGTTTCAGCGACCCGCTTGTCGCGCACGTAGGACTTGTCTTATTAATGCCGCTCGGCGTTCCCAAAAACGTCTATTGCCCGTAACCTTTTTCGATCTAGCCACTGACGTCATACCAAACTTATTCGGTAAAAATATGATCGAAATAAGCAATCTGACAAAACATCTGGACAAGAAAAAAATAATCAGCGACTTCTCTTTCAGTGCCGACCACCCAGAATGCCTAGGATTATTTGGAGAAGACCATACCGCTAAAACTACACTGCTCAATCTGATATCGGGTTTGATGCAACCTTCCAGCGGCTATATAAACATTCAGGGTTTCAATACTCAAACCCATCCCTTTAAAACAAGAGAACTTGTCGGCTACCAGCTCGACCAGAACCTCGATCACCCCACCCTGTCGGTTAACGCATTTCTTGGCTTCATCGCCGCCATGCGTGGGTTGCGCGGCAGCGAAAAACGAGCACGAGTAGAAGAGGTCGCCACGCGGCTGGACGTGTTGTCGGTACTCAACGCACCGCTCGACGCCCTCTCCACCGGGTTGAAGCGCAAAGTCGCGATTGCCCAGGCCATCCTGCATTCGCCGGCCTTGTTACTGCTGGATGAACCAACCGAGGGGATGGCGCCGGATCAAAAACACCAGTTCAGGGCCCTGATCCAGTCATTGACGCAAGAAATGACGGTGATCATCGCCTCCCGCGATTGCGAGCAATTGTCACAGGTCTGTACCCGCGCGCTGGTTATCGCAGGCGGTCGCCTGGTCGCCGATACACCACTGTCCGAGCTGCAACGCGACTCTCGCCATTTCCAGGCGGTCACCCTTGCCGCCGACACCCCCTTGGACCTGCTGGCCCTCGCCGTACTGCCCGGAGTCGCCGGTATCGAAGAACATCGGCATGCACCCGGCACCGTGACCGTCCTGGCCATGCCGGGGCATGCGATCTACCCCCACATCAATACCCTCATCGCCAATCGCCGCTGGAAAATCAACTCACTGAACCTGGAACCAGGTCGCCTGCACGATGTAGTTCACCATCTGAGCCGCGAGGCCCCTCTTTGAAACTGCTGCCTGTCATTTTCAAGCGTCAAATCGTCACGTATGCAAGCACGCCTGGCACCTACCTGAGTATTGCCATTTTCCTGGTACTGTCGGTGACATTGGGGTTGTACATGAGCCCATGGCTGGAACGCGACACCCGCCACTTACAGGTTTTCTTCCAGTTGCATCCCTGGCTTTATTTACTCTTGATCCCTGCTCTGGCATTGCAACTCTGGTCGGATGAATCCAATACCGGCTTTCTCGACCTGATGAAAACATTGCCTGTCACGACGGTTGAATGGGTCATCGGTAAATTTCTTGCCGCCTGGGCCGTCGCCGGCATGGCACTGCTGCTGATGTTCCCCCTGGTCATCATTGCCAACTATCTGGGCACGGCGGACAACAGCATCATTGCCTCGCAATTCCTGGCGAGTTGGTTGCTGGCAGGCAGTTACCTTTCTGTTGCCTGTTTTATTTTTACACTGGTACGCCAGCGCATCGTTATCTTCGTATTGACGGTGGGCTTATTGCTCTCAGCCAGCGGACTTTCTGCTGTGGTAGATGCACTGGAACACCAGGCGCCTGTCTGGGTGATCGACAGCTATGCCTCCCTCAGCCCGCTTTCTCGATTCAGCATGATCGACAATGGAAAGTTCACGCTCCGCGATACGCTTTACTTCATTAGTTTGATCCTGGCTTTTCTCACTGCGACAACAGTGATCCTCAACTATAAGCACAGCTGAGAAGGAAAGTCCTTAATGCGATCAGCGCTGCGCACCGGCATGACACTCACGGTCATCGCGTTACTTTTTCTGGCCTTCAACTTGGTTTGGGTAAACAAAATCCCCAATATCCGATGGGACTTTACCCAACAAAAAACCCACACATTATCGGTGCCCCTACGTCAATTTCTCGGTTCGTTGCAAACCCCGCTGGACTTGTATTATTTCAGTGCAAACAGCGACTCGCAGAGAAGTTACGCACTAAAACGCTATGGCAAACGCATTGAGGATGTGCTCAAGGAATACGAAAAAGCAGCCAAGGGCATGATCAACCTGCATCTTATCGACCCTGCCCCCTTTTCCGAAGACGCCTACAGAGCTCGGTTATTTGGCCTCGATGACAAGTTAGGGTTTATCGGCCTTATCGGTACCCGCGCCGGTCACGGTGCACAACGCATCGAATCATTCAGCCTCGACCGGGAGCCCTTGCTCAACTATGAAATCAGCCACCTGATCTATAAGTTGCAGCACCCGGAGCGCCCGACCATCGGGCTGCTGTCAGGATTGCCAATGGAGGAGTCCGCCCGGCGATTGCTGAAGGAATTGCAGCGGCATTTCAACCTGGCCCCGCTGGAATCAACCACCGAGCGTATCCCGGAACACGTCAAGACACTGATGGTCGTGCACCCGCGCGTGTTACCTGAGCGAACCCTGTACGCGATTGAGCAATTTGTATTGAAAGGCGGCAAGTTGATGATGTTCATCGACCCCATCAGCGAACGTAGCCCGAACGCCAAGCCGGCCAATTCCCACCTGGATGAACTGCTTGCCGCCTGGGGGATCCAGATGCCGGCGAACAAATGGCTGGTCGATAACCTCTACGCGCCGTCGGAGACGCCCGGCACCGAAAAGAAAGGGGCGCATCATCCCGGCCGGTTGAGGCTGCCACAGCAGGCGATGAACACACAGGATATCAGCACATGGAAATTGAATGGGATGACGGTATCGAGTAGCGGCGCCCTCTCCCGACGCAGTAAAAGTCGTACAACCTTCACACCTCTACTGCAGAGTTCCGAGCAATCCGAATTGCTCAACGTTGAAGGCTTCGCGGGCGGTACCGCGCCAGATTCGTTGATTGATAACACGCCCATCAAAGGAAAACGCCACGTGATTGCCGCCCGTATCGAAGGGCCGGGCTATTCGGCATTTCCTGATGGCATCAAGGGGCAACCGCCCGGTCTGCAAAAGGCCGCGCAGATCCACGTCGTCGTCGTCGCCGATACGGACTTGCTTATGGATCAGGTGAGCAGCTTGACGCCTGACAACAACGCGCTGTTTGTCTTGAACACATTGGATAGCCTGTCCGCCCTTGATGCACTCGCCAGCATTCACCCTCGCGCGCAGATGGAAACGTCGCCGACGGCGCTTGAAACCATGCGCAGCGCCGCCGAACAGGCTTATCGCGTGAAGGCGAGCGAGTTGGAGCAACGTCTGCAACGTACGGAACAGGAATGGCAACTGTTGAGCCCACAGGCAACCGTCCTCGGCACCCAAGCGGTGGATGCCACGACACAGTTGCAAGCGCTCAACAAGGAACGCCTGCGCTTGCCCATGGAGCTGCATGCGTTGCGGGTCGAAGCGTACGCACGGGTGCATCGCCTGGAACTGGCGATCAAACTGATCGTGACCTACACAATACCGCTGGCGCTATGCCTGGCAGCGTGGGTGGTTTTCCTTGGCCAACGCCGGCGTCGCACCGCGTTTCACTGAGCCTTCAACGCCTGGCGATCAGCCCCTGCCGAGCAATCCGCGTCAATTGGCGGATCACTTCTTCCGCATCAGCGGCACTGGGGGCTTGGATAACCGCCAGGTCGAAGCTGCCAGTGGCGAACCGGGCAAGGGATTCGCCGTCTTCGACAAACTGGATCAGGAACGCCGATGCCCGCCCGGCACGGCGCGGCCAGCCATCCAGGTAACGCAATAGCGTCGGCTGGTGCTTACCGCCCAGGAGGATTTTCGGGTTGCGTTGAGTGAGGGCTACGGTGATCGGAGCCAGGCGTATCAGGGGGCGTGATGCATTCATCGTGTCGTGTCTCTGCCTCAAAAGTCTGCGGGCAGGTGAGAGGCAACACCGAACCAGCGCTTTAGCGGTATTTCAAAGCGGTCTCGGCAAGGGAGACCAGGCTTCTGTCGGGCTATAGGAAGTCCCAGTGGCGCCCCGCAATTAGCTGTTTAAATCGGCGCATGAGCGGCATCCTAGAGAAGCCGATGGGGCGGTGTCAAGAATCCCAGGCAACGAAAAGGCCCGCACATAGGCGGGCCTGCTCTGGGTTTTACAAGGGGATCAGTCGGCAATGGCACGGTCGGCAGACAGCTTGCCCGCGCCTTCCAGCAGCACCGCCAGCGAACCGCCCAGCAGGGCCAGTGCGAACTCGTAACCATTGTTGGCCATGAACAGACCGTTATGGATATGCACCGAGAAGATCGCCACCAACGACAGAATGGTCAGGCCCAACGCCGCCGGGCGAGCCAACAAACCAATGATCAGTGCCAGGCCGGCGAAGAATTCGGTCCCCCCCGACAACAGCGCCATCAGCGTACCAGGGGCCAGACCGATGCTTTCCATCCACTGGGCAGTGCCCGCCAGGCCGTAGCCACCGAACCAACCAAAGAGTTTTTGCGAACCGTGGGCGGCGAAGATGATGCCGACAACGATACGCAAAATGGTCACGCCAAAACCTGCACGGGTGGACAGAATGCTTTTGATCAATGGGCTCATGGTGTCAATCCTTTTCAAGACAGGGTGGGTTGGCCGCCATATCAATCAGTTTAAACAATGATAAAAGCCGAAAAAACGCACTATTAACATCGAATAATTCGATTATTTACGTGAGGCAACCTTCGGTGCCAGTGGCTCCAAGGACTCCCGGTCCCGATCAAACGCCAAATAGTATTTGTTGACGCTATTAACATAGCTCACCGCTGCCATGCCCACCTGCTCCATGGCAATGCGTTCAACCTGGAAAAACCATTGGTTGGGGTTGAGCCCGCGGCGTTTCGCCTCCGTGCGCATGCCCTGCACACGCTCCGGCCCCATGTTGTAAGCCGCCAGTACAAAAGCCATGCGCTCGCGCTCGTTGAGCTTGGGGCTGGCGAAGAACTTGCGACGGATCATCGCCAGGTAACGCGCGCCCGCCTGCACATTACTGTCAAGGTTCTCGATATTGCTGACCCCCACTCGCTGCGCCGCCGAGGGCGTGATCTGCATCAGACCTGTGGGTCCGCCGCCGTTACGCGCCCCGGGGTCGAACGCCGACTCCTTGAAGGCCAGTGCAGCCAGGTTCAGCCAGTCCATGCCCTGCTCGCGCGCATGTTTTTGCAGGACCGGACGCAGTTTCTCCAAACGCTGGCGATCGAGCAGCGCCAGCGGGTTGCGGACTTGATAAAGGCGACGGTAAATACGCTGGAATGCCACATCCTGGTCGGAGGGGGTTCGATAGGTTTTGATAAATCGATCGATACTGGCACGCAGCATCGAAGCATCCTGGCGCACGAACCAGAACTCGTCGCCAGGTTCGTTGATGGCCACCTGCTTGTCGAAGCGCAACTTGGGCAGGATCTTCGACCAGCGCTCGGCAATCGGCTTCTCAACAATAGTCAGGTGAAAAATCCCGGCCTGGACCATCTCCAGCACATCTTCAACAGCCAGGGACGGATCGACCCACTCCACCTTGATCGGCGGCTGCTTGTGCAAGGCCAGCTTCTGGTTGACCTGGTTGATGGCATCCGCTGCGGCGCTGCCAGTGGTCAACGTCAAGGTTCGCCCGGAGAGTTGCTCCAACCGGGTAAACCGCCGCTCACCCTTCACGCCCACCAGCCATAACGGCACACCGCTGGCAATCGGATCACTGCGGCTGATCTTGTGCGCGTCCTTCACATCGAGCAATTCGCCGGGAGCCACCAGGTCGCCTTCCCCACGGGCCAGCGCACCGAGCAGTTGATCCTTGGCCTTGGGAATGATCTTGAGGCTGATTTCCTGGCCATCCTGGGCGTGACCGTTAAGGTATTGCTCGAAGGCGCGCAAACGATGGTATTCGACACCAATGGCCTGGCCCTGGATCTCGCCGGAACTGTTGCGGCTCTGGTTGACCAAGACGCGCAAGGTACGACTGGAGCGAATGTCCGCCAGATCGCGCACCTTGCCGGGCTTGGCCACTTCCAGCGGCCCGTCCAGACGCGCGACCGCCGCCATGGGCAGCAGTAACGTCAGGCACAACATAAGCAACGCCGAGGGTCGGATCATCCGCTCTCCGGAAAGAATACTGGCCAACGTCCTCGCGAAAAACGAGGCGATGGGGGTCAGAAACAGAGCGCTTTATGCGCTGGCAAGTGACGCAATGACGGCATTGGAAAAGGCCAGTAGCCCATTGCAATGTCGCTTGCGACGTTCAAAGACAGCTATAACTCGTTGTAGTTCTTCGGTTTTCTTATAAATCTACAGCTCTGATATGCTTTCCGGCCGCAGGCGGAGATAGCACCATGCAACTCATTGATATCGGCGTCAACCTCACAAACTCCAGTTTCGACGAGAAGCACCAGGCCGTTCTCGAACGTGCCTATGCCGCCGGCGTGCAACAATTGGTGCTCACCGGCACCAGCGTCGACGGTAGCGAACAGGCCCTGGAACTCTGCCTGAAACTGGATGAAAGCGGCCAACGTCTGTTCAGCACCGCAGGAATCCATCCCCACTGCGCCAGTGACTGGAACGGCGACAGCGCCCAACGTTTGCGTGGTTTGCTCAGCGAGTCTCGCGTACGTGCCGTGGGCGAATGCGGGTTGGATTTCAACCGGGATTTTTCCCCGCGACTGCAGCAGGAAAAAGTCCTGGAAGAACACCTGGCCCTGGCCGTCGAGCTCAAACTGCCGGTGTTCCTGCACGAACGCGACGCCAACCAGCGCCTGCTGGGGATCCTCAAGGACTACCGCGACCACCTCACTGCGGCCGTGGTGCATTGCTTCACCGGCGAGCAGCAGGCGCTGTTCAGCTACCTCGACCTTGACCTGCACATCGGTATCACTGGCTGGATCTGCGACGAACGCCGTGGGACGCACCTGCACCCGCTGGTCAGGGAAATTCCCCGGGGCCGTCTGATGCTGGAAAGCGATGCCCCCTACCTGTTGCCGCGCACCCTGCGGCCCAAACCGAAAAACGGCCGCAATGAACCCGCCTACCTACCGGAAGTGCTGCGCGAAGTGGCCCTGCACCGCAACGAAAGCACGGAAGACCTGGCCGAACACAGCACCGCCAGCGCACGCGCTTTTTTTGGATTGTCCGCCGTGCACTGAAGCGACGCATTGACCCATGTCAAAACCGTTTTCCTGAGTAGCGGCACAATAATGGCACCTTGCCAATGCTGTTTCCGCTATCAGAGAAAAACCTTCTATGGGTGCCTGGCTTAGCAATATCTCGCTGAAGTACAAATTCTGGGCCGTCAACGCGGTCGCTTTCATTACCACCCTGCTGCTGGTGCTCTATGCCGTGCAGCTCGAACAACAGGCACGCAGCGACGCATCCCAAGCCTCGGCACAGGCACAAGGGCGATTGCTCAGCGCCTGGCCGGTTGACAAAGCTCTGCCCAAAGATGAGCACTGGCTGACATTCGCCCATGGCCAAACCCCACAACTGGCTGACATGGATCTGTCAGCCCTGAGCAGCGCCAACGGCTGGGTCGAACTCAATCACATGCCCCTGTTCGGCGAGAATCCGCTGAAGGGCGCTGAAGTGATCACGCGTCCTGGCGGCCAACAGGTTGCCGTGCTCGCCTATGCCCCCAGCCTGAGCCAAGTGTTCAGCGAACGCTTCGCCAACTATGCAGTAGCGGTATTGATCTTGATGCTGGCAATGTTGGGGGCTTCGCAGCTGTTGATCCGCTTCCTGCTCAGCCAACTCAACACCCTCAAGGACGTAATGCTGCACGTCGAAAAAACCGGCGACCTCTCGGCCCGTGTGCCATTGGCCTGCAAGGATGAAGTCGGCCAGATGGCCACCGCCTTCAACGCCATGCAGGCTGGCTACCAGCGCGTGGTCGGTACCGTGGCGCGCACCGCCCAGCAACTGGATGAAGGGGCCGCACGACTGGCGAGCAGCATGAACGAGGTGCAGCACGGCATGCTTGGCCAGCAAAGCGAAACCGACCAGGCCGCCACCGCCATCAACGAAATGACGGCCACCGTTCACCATATCGCCCAACACGCCGGCGCCACCCGCGACCTGTCCCAGACCGCCGATACACTCGCCGGCAGCGGCCAGGCTGTCGTGACCCGTGTTCGCCAGTCGATCGCGGGCCTGTCCAGCGGCGTGCAACAGACCGCCGAAATGATCCAGAAGCTGGCCGAGGACAGTCAGAAAATCAACAGCGTGGTCAGTGTGATCCACAGCATCGCCGAACAGACCAACCTGCTCGCGCTGAACGCCGCGATCGAAGCCGCCCGCGCCGGGGAAATGGGCCGCGGGTTTGCTGTGGTCGCCGATGAAGTGCGCAACCTCGCCAAACGCGTACAAAGCTCCACCGACGAAATCACCCTCATGATCTCGGCGCTGCAGGCCGGCACCCGTGACGCGGTGGACTTTATGCAGGAAAGCTCGTTCAAGGCTGACGATTGCGTACAGCAAGCCCAGGAAGCCAGCGCCGCCCTCGCCGAAATCACCGGCGCCGTGGCGCAGATGCGCGAAAGCAACACTCAGATCGCCGTCGCTGCCGAACAGCAAAGCCATGTGGCCGAAGAAATGAACCGCGCGGTGGTGAGTATTCGCGATGTCACCGAGAACACCGTGCAGCAGACCGTGAGTTCGGCGACCACCAGCAATGAACTGGCAACCTTGGCTGGGGAATTGAGCAAAGCGATTGGGCAGTTGAAGCTGTAGGACTCTTCAACCCGTAATCCCCCGCCTACAACAAAGCCTCGGTTTACCTGAGGCTTTGGCGAAACTTCCGAGTCATCACGGCGAATAACGCCGACTTCTTTCCCCCGCCAACCTCTCCAAAGTCTCTCGCCTGACCAACCAGCGCGAGGGACCGCCGATGCACTTCTCCACCCCAGCCCCGTTCAACGGGGCTGCCTCTTGATTCCGGTCATCGCCAGCTTCGTCCTGGCCCCCATGAATGCCCAGGCGCCGGACGTCGAAAGCGTCTTTCGTGATTTCAGGACGTGCCTGAACACCTTTGACCAATGGGCGTCGAGCTTCTGGAGCTTTTCGGCGCTGGAGGTTGAGCAGGTATTCAAGGTCGGGGATGAGGTGGCGCTGGTCGCGCCGGCTTCCTCCACGGCCCCCAGCAACACCGTGGCCACGTGCAAGGCCCAGGGGTCGTTGACCCTGGTGCATCTGTTTGAAAGCGCGCAGTTTGTGCCCATCGGCAATACGCCGGTGATGCTGCAAGCCATTGCCGCGGATGGCAGCCCGATGGGCGCGCCGATCCATCACACGATTGGCCCCAGCGGCATACTTGAAGTCAAGGACTGCGCCCGCGATCAGCGCTACCAGATCACCTTTTATCCCAACGTTTGCGAAGCTCACGTCAAGGCGCTGTATGCGTCCTATCAGGCGCTGATTGCGCAGCTAGAAAATCACCTGCGTGATGAGTGGACGCAGACGTTCAGCGCGCAATGGAGCGACTTCGCCAACGCCGCGCCGTTCGAGCGCAGCGCCTTGCAGAGCGTGGCGTTTTCCAGTGGGATTGCCAAGGCGCTCTACAACCTCTGGGACAACGTCACCCAGCTATACGACCTGTTGGCGGACCTCAAGGCCAACAGCGAAAAGCTGCTGCAGTACCTCTCCCAGGCCGAACTCGATGAGCTGCTCAAGCTCAGCAAAGACGCAATTGCCCACGGCCTGCTGATACTCAGCGACGAGCCGCTGCTGTTTATCTATTTAGCCGCCATGGTCGGCTGGATACGGCTGCTGCCACCGCCGCAGATGTACGAACTGCTGGGCGAGATCACCGGCGAGGTGTTGATCAATCTGTTCCTGGTCTGGGCCACGCGGGGCATGGGCGTGAAGATTCGCCTGGGCGCGCAGGTGTTGAGTCATGTCAAGTCAGGCCGTGCGCGCCAATGGCTGGAACGGCTGGCCGATCAGGTCGTCGGGCCCAAGCTGGAGGCGCATGCCGAGGCGGCCAGGCCATTGCTGTTGGGCAGCGCGGCGACACCGATCAGGAGCGTGCCGGTTGCGCCGTTGAAAGCGGGCGATCAGTTGGTTTCCAACCCGGTGCCGGCGGTGCGGGATAAACGCCAGCACACGGCGCTGGTCAGGCAGGAGCCCGTGGATGACGTGCCGACCTCGGCGAAAAATCCGAATGGCGATGCGGTGGCGGCGTCGGACAAAACCGTCACCCACGGTTGCCCGGTGTCGATGGTCACCGGCGAGGAACTGCTGACCCTGACCGATGGGGTGTTGGACGGGATCCTGCCATTCGAGTGGACGCGTGTGTACCGCACCAGTGCGGTGGACGTGGATTGCGGCTTGGGCTTTGGCTGGAGTCACGCGCTGGCGCAGCGGCTGTCGGTGTCGGGCGATTCGGTGGTGTGGACGGACCATGAGAATCGGACTACGACGTTTCCGCTGCCTTCCGACTCTCGACCGGCGATCACCAATAGCCTGGCCGAAGCGGCGATCTATCTGGGCGCTTCACCGGATGAGCTGGTGCTGGCGCAGGCCTCACAGTTCTACCACTTTCGCGACGGGGCGCTGACGGCGATCAGCGACGCGTATGACAACCGACTGCGGATTTTCCGGGATGCCCTGGGGCGCATCGAACGACTGGATAACGGCGTGGGTCGCTCGCTGTGTCTGCGCTACGCGGCGGGCCGTATCGTGGCCGTGGACTACCAGATTCAGCGTGCCAAGGGGCCTGAACCGTTCGAGTGGGTGACCGAACAAAACGTCGTTTCCTACGCCTATGACGAGGCGGGACGACTCACCTCGGCGACCAATGCCGTCGGTGGACGCGAGGTTTATCGGTACGACGAGCAGCACGTGATTCTCGAACGCCAACTGGCCGGTGGGGCGAGTTTCTTTTGGGCGTGGGAAGGCGCTGGCAAGGCGGCCAGATGTGTCCGGCATTGGGCCAGTTTTACCCAGATGGACACGCGTTATGCCTGGGGTGATGACGGCCGCGTCACCGTGCACAACGCCGATGGCAGCCAGGAAGTGTATATCCACGATCAACGTGCGCGGCTGGTGCAGCGCGTCGACCCGGATGGCGCCACGCACTTCAATTCCTACGACGACAAAGGCCGGCTGACGGTTGAGCAGGATCCGCTCGGCGCGGTGACGGCCTATCAATACGACGACGCCGGACGCTTGGTGGCGCTGTTTCCGGGGGACGATGAGCCGACGACCTACGAGCATGACCACGGATTCGTACGGGTTGTGCGGCGCGGCGAGGCGGTCTGGAAGTACGAGCGCAATGACCAGGGCGACGTCACGCGTAAGACCGATCCCGCTGGTCACGTGACCGACTACAGCTACAACAAATACGGGCAACTGGTTGGGGTGTGGTACCCGGATCATAGCTGTCATCGGCTGGTGTGGAATGAGCGTGGGCAGTTGCTTGAGGAGCAACTGCCCAATGGCGGGATCAAGCGTTATCGCTATGACGATCTGGGCCGGCAGATTGCGCGGGAGGACGAGCATGGTGCGCTGACCCAATACCAATGGGACGCTGCCGGGCGCCTGCTGAAACTCACTCAGCCTGGCGGCGCGATCAGGGAATACAGCTACAACCCCTACGGAAAAATCACCGCCGAGCGCGATGAACGCGGCCACGTCACCCGCTACGAATACGCCGACGGCCTGCACCTGATCAGCCGCCGCATCAATGCCGATGGCACCCAGGTCAAATACCGCTATGACAACGTTAGGTTATTGCTGACCGAGGTCGAAAACGAGGTCGGCGAGTCCTACACGCTCGACTACCACCCCAATGGCCTGATCCGGCAGGAAACCGGCTTTGACGGCCAGCGCACCGCTTACGCCTATGACCTCAACGGCAACCTGCAGGAAAAGACCGAACACGGCGACGACGGCAGTCAGCTAATTACCTGCTACAAGCGCGATCACGCCGGCCGCCTCGTAAGAAAAACCCTGCCCGATGGCAGCACCGTCGACTATGCCTACGACCGCCAGGGCAACCTCCTCAGCGTCAACGACGGCCACTGGGCGCTGGCCTACGAATACGACCACCAAGACCGCCTCACCGCCGAACACCAAGGCTGGGGCACCTTGCGCTATGGCTACGACGCCTGCGGCCAACTTCAACACCTGCGCCTGCCGGACAACAACCGCGTGGTGTTCAACCACGGCAAAGGCGGCCACCTCGCCACCGTCGAGTTGAACGGCGCTCTGCTGACCTCTCATCTATTCAAAGCCGGCCAGGAGCATCAACGCCAGCAAGGCCAACTGCTCAGCCACTACCACTACGACGACCAGCAACGCCTGCATGCCCACACCGTCACCCAACAGGCGCAGCACCGCTACCAACGCCAGTACGACTACGACCCATCCGGCAACCTCACCCGCCTGCTCGACACCCGCAAGGGCGAACACCGCTACCACTACGACCCACTCAACCGCCTGACCCGCGCCGACCACTCCCAAGACGTCCAGGAACGCTTCGCCCACGACCCGGCCGGCAACCTGCTGATGCAAAACCGCCCAGGTCCCGACATCGTGGCCGGCAACCGCCTGACGATCCAGGGCGATCGCTCCTACGACTACGACGCCTTCGGCAATCTGATTCGCGAACGGCGAGGACGTGGGCACGCGTTAGTCACCGAGTACCGCTACGACTGCCAACACCGCCTGATCGGCATTACCCAGCCCAACGGCCAAACCGCCAGTTATCGCTACGACCCGTTCGGGCGGCGCATCAGCAAGACCGTTGATGACGTAACGACCGAGTTTTTCTGGCAAGGCGACAAACTCATCGCCGAACACCATGCCGGGCGCCATCGCAGCTACCTCTACGAACCCGACAGCTTCCGCCCGCTGGCCCTGCTGGAAGGCTTTGGTCCAAACGAAACAACGCCCTACCACTACCAACTCGACCACCTCGGCACCCCACAGGAACTCACCGCCGCCGATGGCGAAATCGTCTGGTCCGCCCACTACCGCGCCTACGGCGAAATCGCCCGCCTCGACAGCGGAAAAATCGACAATCCCCTGCGCTTCCAGGGGCAATACTTCGATCAAGAAAGCGGGCTGCACTACAACCGTCATCGCTACTACAATCCGGATATTGGTCGCTACCTGACGCCGGATCCGGTGAAGTTGGCGGGTGGGATCAATAGGTACCAGTACGCGCCCAATCCTACGGGGTGGGTGGATCCGCTGGGGTTGAATACTTGCCCAGGTGCGGATGGATGCAAGCCCACCAGCGGGTTAGAAAGCCCGACTGAAAAGACCAAAGTTGACGAGCGACAACCGCCACTCCCTAGGCCAAGCGGGGATGAACGCCAAGCGCGCATTGAACTTCTAACTGAGGCGAATGCAAAACGACGAGTGCTGGAGCTTGAAGAGAAATATGATATGCACACCGTTGCTAAACACAGTCCTGAAATCACTGATGCCGCGTTGAAGCAGAGGGCAATTGATGGAACAGCCCCCAATGCCCGGTTAATAAAACCGAGCAGAAAAGGCAATTTAAGCTCCCAGTTTTATAATTGGCGAATGCAACTGATCGCCTTGAACAAGGCGTTGACGCGCGATTCCCTTGGACTAGATCGTTTCAACGGGGAAGATCACGACCACAACCCCATACTTAAGCTTGAGTCACCGGGATCGGGACGAGGCTACCGACCGAATAAAAAAGATACTGCAACCCCGCACCTAAATGAAAAACTGAATTGGTTCGAGGTAAAGTTTGATAAAAATGACAACACTCGCCCATTCACTGCCTTTCCCACTGAGAAAAAATAATGTTAAAAAATCCTTTTTTAAATAAATCGTTCGACCCCGACCTAAAATGGTTTATTGGTGTATTCGATGTTTACGACCGAGAGCAGGAACTAGGCACAGAGCTTGAGAAATACAACCCAAATAACAAAGCTGATAGAGAGGAACTCATAAAAAATTACGCATTAGACTTGAGCTACCTTTCATATCGACACAAGTACGCTTTAATCAAGTCATTAGAATGCAGCCTGAACGACAAAAATTATAACTTTCAGAGCTTATTTGAAATAAGTGATGACGAGGCAGCCTCGTGGCCAAGAGCGGAATGGTACGAACTTGAAAATCCGAGAGCGTTCTTACATGAGATTTATCTGCTCGCTCAAATTTTTTGGAAAGACGACCTCCAAAAAGCCAGTCTAGAAGACCAATTAACATGGTAAAAACAGTGGCGCGCCCCTGAAAGCACAAAACCCTGCGTTGGGCTGCGAAGCGGCCCCAGTCAACGTGATGAGGTTGTTCAGTGAGGTCGTGGGACTGGTTTTGGGGCTGCTGCGCAGCCCAACGCAGGGCAAGCCTGCTCGCCACAACAAGCAACTCCAAGATGCATAGCAATACGAGGAAACAATTTTTCACATATAGAACATAGCTCCTTCGGTAACCCGGCAATAAGAATACGCATGTTAATATCAGATGCAAGCCCAGTAATAAAAAACAACCCAAAACATTTAGAAACAATGACCACGTGGAAGTCAGACTTAACAAAGATAAAATAACCCGTCCTTTCCCTGCATCCCCATACTGAGTTTACGATGCTGAAATCCCCATTTAGTGACAGGCCCTTCACGCCGACGATTTCGTACATTCTGGTGGCACTATCAATATATGACCTTGAAGAAACCAAAGGTGAGGCCCTGTGGAAATACGATCCTAATGATATTGACGAACGAGAAATCATCATAAAGAATTTTATTCTCAAAGAACTTATGCATCTTTCTTACAGACATAGATTCGTATTAATTTCAACGCTTCAAGACGCGCTGAACACTCCAGACTTTGACTTCGCCAAAGAATTTGAAAGTAATTACGATGAGTACATAACAATAGCCTGGGACGAAACAGAGATTAATGACCCCCGAGGCTTCTTCACAGACATCTATCGGCTAGCCAACGAGGTCTGGAAGGACGACCTCCAAAAAGCCAGCCTCGAAGAACCATCAACTTGGTAAGCACACCGCCATCGTCCCTGAAAGCACAACCCCCTGTGGCGAGCAGGCTTGTCACAATGTCCGGCAGGAACATAGCCTCCAAGCGCCACGCTGTCTCGGATATGACCGGGGTACCGAGCCTTTCTGACGAGATGACAAACCGATCGCCGAATGCCATGGCGGGCGCGCACGTTCTGAGAAAAAAGGAGCGCAAACAACACTGGAGCCTCAACTTTAAAGTGTTAAAACAGCGAAGAATTCAACAACTAGAGCGGTAAAACCACATACATAAAGACCACAAAAAAATAGAGTTTAAATACCTACCACTGCAATTGACTTCCAGAACCAGGACGACCAGTTTTATTCAACATATCGAACGCGCTTAATTTTCAGGAAAAACAATCACCCTGCATCAATGGCGCCAATGAAATTGGGGGAAATTATCGGCGAGGAGGTATTTCAGAGTTTAAAACTATAGCCCCCCCCAACGTAACGCACGCACAATACTGAAAAAATCAAAAACCTAAAACCGCTTACACCGAGGTATGAATATGAAAAGAACGCAGAGCATGTCAACAATTCGTGGATTACTCTTCACTTACGACATTGAAAACGCCGACGACCTTGAGAGAGAAAACCTTATCTCCTCAAAAAATATAAACAACAAAAAATAACTCATTGAACTTTTTGACGAATTAACCAAATCAGAATTTCTATCTTATATAAAGCCAGAGCAAGAGCGACTCATTGAATCGATTGAGTACTATCTTGCTATTAAGGACAATTTCGATGCAGCACTTAACACAATGACAACTTATTTCAGCACCCCTGTGACTGATCAGCAAGCATTTATGAGAACATTACTGGACCGTCTAAAACAATATATCAGTACCTATTAACAAAAGACGTAAACTCGCCCCCCTGTGGCGAGCGAGATTTCAGAGAGGAAGGAAGGAGAGCCTAAACACGAACTTCAGCAACTCACAACATTAGTCATAGAGACAAACTGAATGCGACATATCGAACACAGTCTATTTTTAGAAAAAACGGCCATGCAACGTCGTTGGGCTCAACGAACATGAAAGAAAACCTGACATGTCGATAATCCGCGGATTGTTGTTAACTTATGACATTGACAACACAGACGACCTTGAAAGGGAAACCTTTATCGCGTCAAAAAATGTGAATTATGATTTCTGGCGAGTATTGAGCCAAGTGCCTGCATTTCTAATGCTCCCAGCCGAGCCGTTGATGACAACAAAAACGATATCTTGCGTTTAGAACTATAAGGGGCTGAACGCGGCTACAGACCAAACAAGAAATCCCCAAATAACCCCCATACCTAATCCACTTATGAATGGTGCAGAAATGAAATTTCGCGAAGACGGCACGCCTTTCACTCTATTTCCCATCAAGGAATGAAAAATGCTATTCCACCCAACTTCCCAGCACATACCCTTCGACGCCAGCTTATATTATTTCGTAGGGATTTTTGACATTTACGACAGAGAGGATACCAAGGGAGAGGAGCTCGCTCGTTATAATCCTAACGACAATGCAGACAGAGAAAACCTCATACTTAAATATTGTCTGGATCCATACAACAAGCTTTCATATCGCCATAAATACAAATTAGTTGAAAGCTTATCCCTTGCTTTAAATACAGAAAATTTTAATTTCCACTCCTACTTTGAGGACGATCCAGAAGCATATTCAACCATGGCCTGGGACGAAACAAAGATTAATGATCCCCGAGGCTTCTTCGCCGACATCTATCGACTAGCCAACGATATCTGGAAAGAAGACCTCCAAAAAGCCAGCCTCGAAGACCCATCAACTTGGTGAGTACACCACCGCCCCTGAACGCACTTCCCCTGTGGCGAGCAAGTCCTGGAACACGAATGCCCAAAAGGCCAAGGCATACACGCTTCTGGAATGTCCTCGCTATGTTATGACACACCCGAAGTCAGGAAGGACGACACAATACAAAATAGAAAAAATGACTGATTTGAATGATGACAATATTTTGGATGAAAATGGCAGGACCATAAATACAAGGGTTTATCAATTTACAAGAGCAGATGGTTCAAAGGTTCTTATCCAAGACCACTCTGCAGGGCATAAATTCGGCAGGGCGGACGGGATAGGTGATCAAAAAGCGCACTTCAATTTACGACCAATAGAAAAGCCTAGGAACGGAAACGTACCTGGAGCCAAGGAACATTACAATTTTCAGGAGTAATCGATAAATTACTGGAACGACTTGGATCAAAATATATTTTTTGAAAAAATCTTTAGCGAACCTGTAGAAATTGGGCGGATTGCTCTTTTTCTTTGCAAATAGAAAATGATCGACCTTCTGTGGGACTGGGATTCGACATACCGGACTTTCCTGACATATTGCCAAAAAATGGGAAGGCAAAGGCTACAACACTTGCAGAATGGGGATCGACTGTCATGGCATTCAAGACTTGAGAATACAAAATATTCCTGTTCGGGAGGTGTTTTTTGTCAAAATTGCCAAGGAAAATAACCAGTTCCATTTTCAGGCGACTAATAAGAACGCTTTAATTGAATTCAAAGCTAAGTTCATTTCACTTGTGGAACCAAACGTTTACATAAACGGGCCAGGTGATTACTTTTTTAGACAGTAATAACTTTTGAATACGTGCCCCCTATGGCCCCCATAGCCAACCCCAATTCGCCCACCCGCCCGCCCCCCACCTAAACTCTGTCCATGTTGTTTCAACGGACAGAGGATTCACCATCATGGGCAAACGTCATCCCAATCTCCCCGCCTGGCAATGGCGTAACTACCCGCAAAACCATCAGCACCCGACCAACCTGGCGTTGCACCTGATTGCCGTGCCGCTGTTTATCATCGGGTTTCTGTTGATTGTGTCCGGAGTGTTCAGCCTGAGCCTGGCCAGTTTCGCCGTTGGTGTAGTCGGCATCCTGGCGGGCCTGGCATTGCAGCGTCATGGCCATAGCCTGGAAGCCCAGGCCAGTGAGCCGTTCAGTGATCGCAAAGATGCGGTGCAGCGCCTGGTGGTCGAGCAGTTCGTGACCTTTCCGCGCTTTGTGTTGAGCGGCGGCTGGTGGCGGGCCTGGCGTCAGCGCCACCGGCACTGAGGGTCAGGCGAAGACCACCACGGTCTGGCGGCTGATGGCGATCAGCTCGCCGGTCGGGCTCCACAGTGCAGCGGCCGCATGGCCGTAGCCGTCGCGGGCGTGCTCGATGGTGACGTGGTACTGGCACCAGTCGAGGGTCGTCAGGTCCTGCAGCGGCTGGATGAACTCAATAGTCCAGGTCAGGGTGCTGCCCGGCGCTGGTTTTTTCAGGTGCGGCAACAAGGCCGGCGGCCAGGCATCCACCAAGGCGAGGATGTGGGCCTCCGTCAGTGGCTCCTCCTTCACATCCCCGCGCAACCGGACCCAACCGCCCATCTCGCGCGACTTATTGCCGGTAAACGGCAGGCCACCAACGCTCCAGCGCATCGCAAGATGGCGCATGAATTCCGGTGTAACGCCCTTGATATAAGGCAGTTCCTGGCATTCATCCCAGTGCTTGAACACCGGTGGTGGTTCGCTCGCCACATCGATCTCAGACTCGCGGGATGCGCCGAAACTGGCCTGGACCAGCGTCGCCACTTCACCGTCCTGCACCACACGACCGAGCAACTGGCTGACAGCCTTGCCTTCGCGCAGCACTTCGACTTGATAACGGGCTGGCACATCGGGCGCCACCGGGCCGACAAAGGTGATCGCCAGCGAGCGTAAAGGGCGATCCGCCGGCACCTGGGCGCGCAACGCTTCGTACTGCAAGGCGGTGACCAGGCCACCGAATGTGGCGCGGCCCTGGGCCCATTCGGCGGGGATGGTGACATCCAGCGGGTTGCTACGGACAGCGTCGAGCAAATCACTAAAGCGCATGGCGACCTCACATCAAACGAAACGGATGGTGGATCTTAACCATGCTGCCGGCCAGGCACAGCGCCCATTCCAGCCAAAAACCGGACCGGTTTAGAAACAATCGCCGCTGAGTTTGTCCAACACCCGATCCGCCTGCCCTTCCGCTTCAGCCATGGTGCGATGCCACACCGCAACGCAGGGCAGCAGATCGGCTTGATGTTCCGCCTGGGCCAACCACTGCCAGCAATCATGCCAATCACCCAGCGCAACCTGGGCTTTTTTCAGGTGTGACAGGGACTTGGCGGGGAGCTTATCCAGCTCGGGATAGGCTTCGGCGGCATAACGCACGCGTTTGATCAACAAACGCAAACGGTGGCGGTCATGGCTGGGGTCCTGCAGTGCGTCATCGAGCTTGCGCCATTGCTTGCTCAGACGTTTCTCGATGCGGCGGCGCAGGCCCTTGAGCAGTTTCTGGTGTTGGGAAGCGCGGATAAAACGCGGGAATGCATCGAGGATTTGCAGCAGTTGCGCCAGCTCCTGGCTTTGTGCAACCCGACGATAGGCCTCGGGTTGCAGGCGCAGGCGGCGATCTGCGGCATCCTGATGGCCATGCTGATACAGATACGCCGCCAGGACTTCGCGGTCACGCAGCGGCGTGGTCAATTGACCGACCGCGCTGGCGGCCGATTCGAGCTGCTCCACTCCCGGCAGCCCGCGCAAGGGGCGCAACAAGCTGCGCAGGCGGCGCACGGTGGTGCGCAGATCGTGCAGGGCTTCATCGTCGGTAACGGCGGCGAGGCGAGCCTGGCAGCTCAGTAACCCTACTTCCAGTCCAATGACTTGAGCGACTAACTGATCGACCAAAGCTGACATCCCTTCCTCCCCAGACAATGAAAAACCCTGCGGTACTCAAGATCGCTGACGCCACCTCGTTGCGCTCGGCAACGGCTACGGGTCAACGACCGGCGCGCGACTCACGAATATAGAACCGGGCTTTCTCGGCTTTGTTGGAACAGCCTTCAAACGCCTCAAATTGCTGCTGGGTCTTGGCGCCAGTCAACAGGGACAATGCCTTGGAGTAGCTCACGGTACCGGCAAAACCTTCGGCTTTGGCCAGGTCCAACTCTTTCCAGGCAGCATCCAATTGCGTGCCGCAGCTGTCGCGGTACGCCGTTTTCCCGGCGCAACCGGCCAGGGCCAACAGGATCACAGGCACACACATCCAGGCTTTCATCGATGACACCTCAAAAATAAAGAAACACAGTCGTACGGTGTAGACGTTGCCTACAAGGAAAAGTGCCTTATCCGCAGCCTGAAATCAGAAGCGCTTATTGCCAGAGCATACCCGAGCCTAGTCGCTATTCTGGAAAAATATTGCACGTTTCACGAAGATTGAAGCGCCCCCCTCATTAGGTGCATTGTGAACGCCTGCTCAGTGAAGGACATCGACCATGAAGAAACGTGTTGCCTTGGTACTGGGCTCTGGCGGCGCCCGAGGCTACGCCCATATCGGAGTGATCGAGGAAATCGAACGGCGCGGCTATGACATCGCTTGTGTCGCCGGCTGCTCCATGGGCGCCGTAGTGGGCGGGATCTATGCCGCCGGCAAGCTGGACGAGTATCGCAACTGGATTGAAAGCCTCGACTACCTCGACGTGCTGCGTCTAGTGGACGTGAGTTTTCGCCTTGGCGCGATTCGCGGCGAGAAGGTGTTCGGGCAGATCCGCAAGATCGTCGGCGAAATCAATATCGAAGAGCTGCGCATTCCCTATACCGCCGTCGCCACCGACCTGACCAACCAGCAGGAAATCTGGTTCCAGGAGGGTTGTCTGCATCAGGCCATGCGCGCCTCGGCGGCGATCCCGAGCCTGTTCACCCCGGTGATGCAAGGCAATCGCATGCTGGTGGACGGTGGCCTGCTCAACCCGCTGCCTATCGTGCCGGTGGTGTCCAGCCATTGCGACTTGATCATCGCGGTCAATCTCAACGCCACCAACCAGAAGCACTACCAATTACCGGTGATCCAACGCCCGCCGGCATTCAAGAGCCGCTTCAACAGCCTGGCGAAGTCATTGGGGTCGCACCTGCCGTTTCGACGCAAGCAGGCCGAACAGTTAATAAAGCTGGAACAGGAAGCCCTGCAGGCCCAGGCCGCGGAGATCAACCCATGGCTGGAATCGGCGGAACCCGAATCCCAGCAACCCGCCGCCGCACCGGAAAAGCCCGGCGCGCCCAAGTCGGCCACCGGTTCGTTCATCATTGATAACGTCGGCCCGGCGTCACTGCTGGACCTGATCAACCAGAGCTTCGAGGTGATGCAGACGTCGCTGGCGCAGTACAAGATCGCCGGTTACCCGCCGGATATCCTGATCAACGTGCCGAAGCGGGTGTGCCGGTTTTTCGAGTTCTACAAGGCGCCGGAATTGATCGCCCTGGGGCGGGAAATCGCCAGTGACACGTTGGATCGGTATGAGAGTGAGCAACGCTGAAATGGGGCCCTGGCAACCCACGAAGATCCATCAGGCCTGAGCGTCCAGCAATCGATAGCCCACCCCCGCCTCGGTCACGATAAAACGCGGCTGGGTCGGGTCATCCGCCAGTTTCTGGCGCAAGTGGCCCACGACAATGCGCAGGTAATGGCTGTCTTCGGTGTGGGTCGGCCCCCAGATATCCTTGAGCAACTGCTGCTGAGTGATCACCCGCCCGGGATGGCGCGCCAGTTGTGCCAGCACCGCGTATTCCTTGCGGGTCAGCGCCACTTCAGTACCGTCCAGCAGTACGCGGCGATAAGCCAGGTCCACCGTCAACGGACCGAACCGCAAAGCCGCTTCCTGAGCCTCCCCCGCCGGCGCCTGACGCAGCAACGCGCGCACACGGGCCAGAAACTCCTGGATGCCGAACGGTTTGGTCACGTAGTCATTGGCACCGCCGTCGAGGGCCTCGACCTTTTGCAGTTCGCTGGCGCGTACCGACAGCACCAGCACCGGCACCGTCGACCACTCGCGAAATTCGCGCAGCACCTGCTGGCCGTCCATATCCGGCAGGCCGAGGTCGAGTACCAGCAAATCCGGCTTGCTCAGCGCCGCTTGGGCCAGGCCTTCGTTACCGGTGCTGGCTTCGATCACCTTGTAGCCCTGGGAGGCCAGGCTGATACGCAGGAATTTGCGGATCTGCGGTTCGTCATCAATGACTAAAATCGTCGCGGTCTGGCTCATGGGGCCCCATCAAAATCCATGTGACAACTCATTGTAGAAGCGAGGGCGGACGCGTGGTTCTGGCTCGCGAGAGATGCAAGGGCACCGCGTGTATTCAGAATGTCATCATTCTCGTTACAGAACTTCGCCAGCGCGCTCGCGCCTACATATCACGTTCCAAGCCAGGTTGCGTCGGTAATGGCAGGAACAAGGTGATGCAGGTACCGCGCCCTTCAATGCCATCGGCCACTTTAATATGCCCACCATGGGCTCCGACCATGCCCTGACAGATCGCCAGGCCAAGGCCCGTGCCCTGCCCGCCGCGATCGCCACGCGCGGCGGTATAGAACATATCGAAGATCTTCGCGCGCTCATCCTCGGGAATTCCCGGCCCCTCATCGGCCACGGCGAAAAACAGCTGGTTGCCCGATACGCCAGCGCTCAGTTGCAATCGGCCATGGGGCGGCGAGAAGCGCGCCGCGTTTTCCAGCACATTGACCAGCGCCTGTTCGATCAACGCCGCATGCACATACAGCAACGGTAGCTCAGGCGGCACATCGGTGCTCACCTGCAACGGCGCCAGCACTGCACGCAAACGACCGAGGGCGCTGCCGACGATATCGCCAGGCGACACCCAGTCCCGTGCCAACTTCAGCGCGCCGTGGCCCAGGCGCGTCATGTCCAACAGGTTCTGGATATAGCGGTCCAGGCGCTCGGCCTCATCGCGAGTGCCTTCGAGCAATTCGCGGCGGTCTTCCAGGGGAATGGCTTCGCCGAGCGCCAACAGGCTGTCGATGCTGCCACGCATGGACGTCAGCGGCGTGCGCAAATCATGGGACACCGAGGCCAGCAAGGCGCTGCGCAATTGCTCGGTTTCGCCGTGCAGGCGCGCCGACTCCAAATCCTGCGCCAACTGGGCGCGCGCCAGCGCCTGGGCCAGCGGTTGGCTCAACGCGGTCAGCAAGCGACGACGCTGGCCGCTCAGTTCCAGCCCCGGTTTTGCGCTGACGCCGAGCAGACCCAACGGCCCGTCTTCGCCCGACAGCGGCCACCACCACCAGCGCCCGAAGGGCAAGGTACCGGTGCCCTTGCCCGCCGGCTGGTCATGCTGCCAGGCCCAATCGGCGGCGGCGCGCTCGGCTTCGGTGAAGGTCAACGGGCCGCCGGTCTCGACTTTCCAACCGCCCTGACCGTCGCGATTGACCAGGCACAGATCCAGGTCGCTCCAGCCTTCCAAGTGATGCGCCGCCGCACTGATCACCGCCTGGCGATCGGTGGCGGCGGTGAGTTTGCGTGACAGGTCGAGCAGTTCGCTGGTTTCTTCCTGGGTATCGCGCAACGCCTGCAACTGTCGGCGTTGTCGTGCCGCGAGGTTGCCGGTCAGGGCCGCCATCAGCAGGAAAAACAGCAGGGTCAGCACGTCCTCTTCGCGCTGGATGGCGAAGGAAAAATTCGGCGGGATAAACAGGAAGTCGTAAGTCAGAAAAGACAACGCCGCGCACACCAGCGACGGACCCAGGCTGCTGCGCACCGCCACCAGCAACACGGCGGCGAGAAACACCAGGGAGATATTCGGCAGCGGCAACACGCTGGAAACGGCCCACGCCACGGCGGCGGCGACGATGGTTGCGACCACTGCCAGGGCGTAATCGAACCAGACCAACCCACGCACATCCGGCAGGCGCGGCGCGGCGGGGATGTCGTCGCTGTCGAGCACGCTGATTTCCAGGCCCCGCGCATGACGCAGCAAACGCATCGCCAAACCGCCGCCAAACAGGCGCCGCCGCCAGCGCATCCGCGACTGCCCCACCAACAGCAGACTGGCGCGGCGTTCGACGGCATGCTGGATCAATGTCTTGGCCACCTCCCCCGCACGCAGCAGCACCACTTCCCCGCCCAAGCGCTCGGCCAGTTGCTGGGCGTTTTGCAGACGCAGGCGCGATTGCTCGTCGACCGCGCGGCCGTTATCGATATGCACCAGGCTCCAGGGCAAATGCCGACGCTGGGCGACGCGACTGGCGTGGCGCACCAGGCGTTCGGCTTGCGCATCGCCATCCACGCCCACCAGCAGGCGACCGCGCACCGCCGGTGCGGCTTGACCGAGCTGGCGATAGCCTTGGGCCAAATCGTCGTCGACGTGGGCGGCGGCGGTTTGCATCGCCAGTTCACGCAAGGCCATCAGGTTGGTCTGGGTGAAGAACGCATCGATGGCCGCCCGGGCCTGTTCAGGCACGTAGACCTTGCCATCGCGCAGGCGCTCGAGCAGTTCGCGGGACGGCAGGTCGATCAGCAGGAGTTCGTCGGCTTCTTGCAGCACCCAGTCCGGAAGGGTTTCACGCACCTGCACACCGGTAATCCCGCGCACCTGGTCATTCAGACTTTCCAGATGCTGGACGTTGACCGTGGTGAACACATTGATGCCGGCGTCGAGCAGTTCCTGAATATCCTGCCAGCGCTTTTCATGACGGCTACCGGGGGCGTTGCTGTGGGCCAACTCGTCCACCAGCACCAGCTTGGGTTTGGCGGCGAGCAAACCGTCGAGGTCCATCTCTTCAAGCATCACGCCGCGGTATTCGCTGCGCAGCAGCGGTTGTTGCGGCAGGCCGCTGAGCAAGGCTTCCGTCTCGGCGCGGCCATGGGTTTCGACCACGCCGGCGATCACCTTCACGCCTTGGCGCAGTTGGGTGTGAGCGGCCTGGAGCATGGCATAGGTCTTGCCCACGCCCGGCGCGGCGCCGAGGAAGACTTTGAGCCGGCCACGGCCATTGCGGGGCAGATCGGCTAACAGGGCATCGGCGCGGCCGGAGTCGCTCATGCTTTACGGTTCCTTCAGGTGTTCAGGTATTAAGCCCACTGAAGCTCCAATGTGGGAGCGAGCAAGCCCGCTCCCACAAACGGTTACAGTTTTTCCAGGGCCATGTTCAGCGCCAGCACATTCACCACCGGCGGGCCCACCAGCGGGCTTTCGATATGTTCATCGAGCAACCGCTGCAAGGTCGACACCGGCACATTCCGCGCCGCAGCCACTCGCGCCAGTTGATAGGCAATTGCCTGGGGAGGCAAGTGGGGATCAAGGCCGCTGCCGGAGGTCGTCAGCGACGCCAAAGGCACCGGGCCCTGGCCAGGCACCTGCTGTTTATTGGCGTCATCAAACACGCGAGTGGCCAATGCCGGGTTGCTGGGGCTCAGGTTACTCGCGCTGCTGGAGACGGTCGCAAAGGCGCCGGCCGAAGGGCGCGGGTGGAACCAACTGTCACCGCTAAAGTCTTGGGCGATCAAGCTGGAGCCGCGCACCTTGCCACTGGCGTCGCGCACCAGGCTGCCATTGGCCTGCTCGGGGAAGGCGACTTGGGCGACACCGGTGACCACCAGTGGGTAGGCCACGCCGGTGATCAGGGTCATGAGCACCAGCAGGCTCAGGGCCGGACGGATCATAGTGGACATTTCAGACTCCTCGAATCAGTTGGATTTACACCAGGTGCAGCGCGGTCAGCAGCATGTCGATCGCCTTGATGCCCACGAACGGCACCAGAATCCCGCCCAGCCCGTAGATCAGCAGGTTGCGCCGCAGCAACGCCGCCGCACTTGCCGCCTGCACACGCACACCGCGCAGGGCCAGGGGGATCAGCACCACAATGATCAACGCGTTGAACACGATGGCCGACAGGATCGCGCTCTGCGGGCTTTGCAGGTGCATCACATTGAGCACGCCCAGTTGCGGATAGATCGAGGCGAACAAGGCCGGCAGGATCGCGAAATACTTGGCCACGTCGTTGGCGATGGAAAAGGTGGTCAGCGCGCCGCGCGTCACCAGCAATTCCTTGCCGATCTGCACCACGTCCAGCAGCTTGGTCGGGTCGCTGTCGAGGTCGACCATGTTGGCCGCTTCACGGGCGGCCTGTGTGCCGTCGTTCATCGCCATACCGACGTCCGCCTGGGCCAGCGCCGGCGCGTCGTTGGCGCCGTCGCCGCACATGGCCACCAGGCGACCGTCGTTCTGTTCGTGGCGGATGCGTGCGAGTTTTTTCTCCGGAGTGGCTTCGGCCAACACGTCATCCACGCCCGCTTCAGCGGCAATCGCGGCGGCAGTCAACGGGTTGTCGCCAGTGACCATCACGGTGCGGATGCCCAGCTTGCGCAGTTCGGCAAAACGCTCGCGAATACCGGGCTTGACCACGTCCTTCAGATGAATCGCACCGAGCAACTTGCCATCGGCGCACACCAGTAACGGCGTACCGCCGCTCTGGGCGATCTTGTCGACTTCCCGCGACAACGCCGCTGGCAATTCGCTGCGCGGCTGACCGATAAAGGCCATCAGCGAGTCCACGGCGCCTTTGCGCAGTACGCGGCCTTGATAGTCGACCCCGGACAAACGGGTTTCGGCACTGAATGGCACGACGGTCAATTCATCCAGAGAGGGCTCGGCCTGCGGGTGCAAGGCACGCAGGTATTCAACGATGGACTTGCCTTCTGCGGTGTCATCGGCCAAGGACGCCAGCAGCGCACCTTCGGCCAATTCCCTGCCGCTTACACCGGGGGCCGCGACCACTGCCGCACAGCGACGGTTACCAAACGTGATGGTGCCGGTCTTGTCCAGCAGCAGCACATGCACGTCACCCGCCGCTTCCACGGCGCGACCGGACTTGGCGATCACGTTGAGACGCACCAGGCGATCCATGCCGGCGATACCGATGGCCGACAACAAACCGCCGATGGTGGTAGGAATCAACGTCACCAGCAGTGCGACCAGGAACACCAATGGCAAGCTGCCATTGGTGAAGTGGGCAAACGGCTGCAAGGTCACGACCACCAGCAGGAAGATCAGGGTCAGGCCGATCAGCAGGATATCCAGCGCCACTTCGTTGGGGGTTTTCTGGCGTTTGGCGCCTTCCACCAGGGCGATCATGCGGTCCAGGGTGGACTCGCCAGGGTTGGCGGTGATGCGGATCAACAGCCAGTCCGACACCAGACGGGTGTTGCCGGTGACCGCCGAACGGTCGCCGCCGGACTCGCGGATCACTGGCGCGGATTCGCCGGTGATCGCCGCTTCGTTGACCGCCGCAATCCCTTCGATGACTTCGCCGTCACCCGGAATCATTTCCCCGGCGGCAACGCGCACCACATCACCTTTGCGCAGGCTGGTGGCCGGCACGACCTTGAAGCTGCCATCGGCGTCCTTGCGACGTGCACTCAGGCCTTCGCTGCCGGCCTTGAGGCTATCGGCGCGGGCCTTGCCACGCCCTTCGGCCAAGGCTTCGGCGAAGTTGGCGAACAGCACGGTGAACCACAACCACACGGCGATTTGCACGGCGACAAAGGTCGGCACGGCGGTGTCGGGGACAAAGCACAGCACGGTGGTAAGGATGGCGGTCAGTTCGACCACCAGCATCACCGGCGAGCGTTGCAGTTGGCGAGGGTCCAGCTTGACGAAAGCCTGGACCAGCGCCGGGCGCCACAGGGCAGAGATGGCGGTTTTGGCGGACTCCTGGGGTTTGACCGGGGCCGCGTTTTTTGCAGGCATATTCATTTTCATATCCCTTAATCAGAAGCCCATGCTCAGGTGTTCAGCGATGGGGCCCAGTGCCAGCGTCGGCAGGAAGGTCAGGCCGCCCACCAGCAAAATGGTCACGGTCAACAGGGTCACGAACAGCGGGCCATGGGTGGGGAAGCTGTTCTGGCCAATCGGTGCGGTCTTTTTCATCGCCAGGCTGCCGGCCAGGGCCAGTACCGGGAGGATGTAGCCGAAGCGGCCAATCAACATGCCCAGGCCCAACATCAGGTTGTGGAACGGGGTGTTGGCACTGAAACCGCCGAACGCCGAGCCGTTGTTGGCACCGGCAGAGGTGTACGCATACAGCAACTGACTGAACCCATGGGGCCCGGGGTTGCTGATGGCACCGGCCGGGCCAGGCAGGCTGGCAGCGATGGCACCGAGCACGAGCACACCGATCGGCATCACCATCAGCGTCACGACCAACAACTGCACTTCCTTGGCCTGGAGTTTCTTGCCCAGGTATTCCGGCGTGCGGCCAATCATCAGGCCGGCGAGGAACACCGCGATCAACACGTTGAGCAACATCCCGTACATACCGGCGCCGACGCCGCCGAAGATCACCTCGCCGACCATCATGTTGACCAGCGCCACCATCCCGCTGAGGGGGTTAAGGCTGTCGTGCATGCCATTGACCGAACCGTTGGACGCTGCAGTGGTGGTCACCGACCACAGCACAGTGCCGGTAGTGCCGAAGCGCGTTTCCTTGCCTTCCAGCGGTGCGGTCTGCTCCACGGCCGGGTTATTCAGCGTCGGGTTGGGCTGGTACTCAGCCCACAGCGAGGTCGCGCCGCCGATCAGGAACAGCGCCAGCATGCAGCCGAGGATGGCGCGGCTCTGACGCAGATCCTTCACGTAGTGACCAAAGGTAAATACCAGCGCCACCGGGATCAGGATGATCGAGACCAGCTCAAACAGGTTGGCCCAGGCTGTCGGGTTTTCAAACGGGTGCGCCGAGTTGACACCGAAGAAACCGCCGCCATTGGTGCCCAATTGCTTGATCGCAATCTGGCTGGCCGCCGGGCCGAGGGGGATCACCTGATCCGCGCCCTGCATCGTCACGGCATCCACGTAATGGGCGAAGGTTTGCGGCACGCCCTGCCACACCAGGAACAACGCCAGCACCAGGCACAACGGCAGCAGGCCATATAAGGTGGCGCGGGTCATGTCGGCCCAGAAGTTGCCCAGGGTCTTGGTGGATTTGCGACCGATCCCACGGCATAACGCGACCAGGACGGTCAACCCGGTGGCCGCGCTGACGAAGTTCTGCACGGTCAGGCCGGCCATCTGGCTGAGGTAGCTTAAGGAAGCCTCACCGCTGTAGGACTGCCAGTTGGTGTTGGTGATGAAACTGACTGCGGTATTGAAGGCCTGAGTCCATTCCAGGCCCGGCAACTTCTGCGGGTTCAGTGGGAAGTAGCCCTGGAACAACAGGATCGCGAACAACAACACAAAGCCCGCGAGGTTGAACGCGAGCAAGGCCAGCATGTATTTCTGCCAGCTCTGTTCCTCATGAGCGTCGACACCGGACAAGCGATAACAGGCTCTTTCGACAGGCCCCAACACCGGGGTCAGCCAGGTGCGCTGGCCCTCCATCACCTTGTAGTAGAAGCGCCCGAGGAACGGCGCCGGCACCAGCACCATCGCGAAGAAGGCGATGATCAGCCAATAGTCATAACTGTGCATAGCCTGCTCCTAGTTCCGATCCGCGCGTAACAGCGCAACCAGCAGATAAATGAACAGCGCCACGGCCAATAGCAGTGACACCCCGTCCAGAACGCTCATGGAAGTCTCTCCGTTTAGCGGCGAGTGCCGCGTGTGGGGCAATTGTCGGCAGGAGTGACGTAAAGGAACGAGAGCGAGGGGGTGGGTGGGGCGTAAAGATGGCGTAAAGAATGGGTTTATGCGGGGGTTACACGGGGGTTCCAGCGTCTGGGCTTGCTCCCGATAGCGCCGGCTCAGTCAGCACCGCACTTATCTGGTGCAATGACAGATAACTTCAAACGCCAAACCATCCCCCAGACGACAGATGCGCCGCTTTACGACAATGATTCTCAGGCTGGCATGGCCGCTGCAACACCTTGAATCATTCCAAACCGTTCAGGGAGCGCAACACGATGAACACACAACTCAAACCCACCTTGGGCACCCTGCATTTATGGGGCATCGCGGTCGGGCTGGTGATTTCCGGGGAGTATTTTGGCTGGAGCTATGGCTGGGGCGTGGCAGGCACATTGGGCTTTTTAGTCACCTCGCTGATGGTGGCGGCGATGTATACCTGCTTTATCTTCAGTTTCACCGAGCTCACTACCGCGATTCCTCACGCCGGCGGGCCGTTTGCCTACAGCCGTCGCGCCTTTGGGGAAAAAGGCGGCTTGATCGCCGGCCTGGCGACACTGATCGAATTTGTCTTCGCCCCGCCCGCGATTGCCTTGGCCATCGGTGCGTATCTGAACGTGCAGTTCCCCGCACTGGACCCGAAACACGCGGCCGTCGGCGCCTATATCGTCTTCATGGGCCTGAACATCCTCGGGGTGAAACTCGCTGCCACCTTCGAGCTGGTGGTGTGCGTGCTCGCCGTTGCTGAACTGCTGGTGTTTATGGGGGTGGTCGCTCCGGCCTTCAGCTTCAGCAATTTCGCACTGAATGGCTGGGCCGGTTCCGACACCTTCGGCGCCCCGGCGATTGCCGGCATTTTCGCGGCGATTCCGTTTGCCATCTGGTTCTTCCTGGCCATCGAAGGCGCGGCCATGGCGGCCGAGGAAGCGAAAGATCCGAAGCGCACCATTCCAAAGGCCTACATCAGCGGCATTCTGACCCTGGTGATCCTGGCCATGGGCGTGATGTTCTTCGCCGGCGGCGTAGGCGACTGGCGCACCCTGTCGAACATCAACGACCCACTGCCCCAAGCAATGAAAACCGTGGTGGGCGAAAGCTCCGGCTGGCTACACATGTTGGTGTGGATCGGTCTGTTCGGCCTGGTGGCGAGTTTCCACGGCATTATCCTTGGCTACTCACGCCAATTCTTCGCCCTGGCCCGCGCCGGCTACCTGCCGTCTTTCCTGGCCAAACTGTCACGCTTTCAGACACCCCACCAGGCAATCATCGCCGGTGGCGTGGTTGGCATCGCCGCTATCTACAGCGATGGCCTGATCAACCTGGGCGGCATGACGCTGACTGCGGCGATGATCACCATGGCGGTATTCGGCGCCATCGTGATGTACATCATGAGCATGCTCAGCCTGTTCAAACTGCGTAAGACCGAACCGCTGCTGGAACGCACTTTCCGCGCGCCGGGTTACCCAATCGTGCCGGGCATTGCGCTGGTGCTGGCGGTGGTGTGCCTGGTGGCCATGGCCTGGTTCAACGCACTGATCGGGCTGATCTTCCTGGGCTTCATGCTGGCGGGCTTCATCTACTTCCAACTGACCGCCCAGGACCGCGCCGATGCACCGGCGGATGCGATGTTGACCGGGCTGTAAGGTTAATGAGGCGGAACAGGCCTACACTGAACTACTAAGAAAGCCTGTTACTCAAAGCCGTTATTACCGTGGGAAAACTCTCCCACGGTAGTCCGCCTCAAGGAGAGCCTTATGCCGTGGTATGCGTGGTTGATTATGGTAGTCGCGATCGGGTCGATCGTCGGCGGGTTGATGATGCTGCGTGACAGCGCCAACAAGGTGGAACTCACCGACGAACAACGCAAGCGCGTGGCCGAGCGCAACGCCCAGGCGGACGCCAAGGATGCGCAGGATCGCTGAGCCTGAGGCAGCTCCACCGATGAGCTGCACAATGTTGTAAACACCCGCGTAAGCCCAGGCAAGCTTGGTTAATATGGCCTTATGTTTCGGAGGCTACTCTATGCGCTATTCACAAGGCCACAAAGCTCAAACCCACAAGCGCATTATCAAGGAGGCCTCCGTACGCTTTCGCCGCACCGGCATTGGCGCAACCGGCCTCCAGCATCTGATGAAAGCGCTGAACCTGACCCATGGCGAGTTTTATTCGCACTTCAAGTCCAAACACGAGTTGGTGGAAAAGGCCTTGCAAGCCGCCGCTGCAGAGCTGGATGCACATTGCGAATGCTGTTCAGCCAGTAGCGGCCGTTGAAGGCGTTCATCGACAGCTATCTGTCTGAATGGAACCAGACCTCGCCGGATCAAGGCTGCCTTATGACGACGATATCATCGGAGATGGGGTTGAGGGGGCATAACAGCAGCATCACGGATGAAGTCCTCAATGCTCGACTCAAGCAGGTTGAAACGGCGCTTGGTAACCCGAATGCCGGGGAGCAGAGCCTGGTGCTGATGTCGACGCTGGTGGGGCGCTGGTATTGGCAAGGAGTGTGGAGAGTACCGAGCTGGCGACGCGGATTATCGAGGTAGTGCGGGGGAGCTTGAAGGCAGAAGTCGTGGACTAGAAGAAAGCCGGTCAATGACCGGCCTCCTCGCTAGTTTTCAGATCCTCAATTCACCTCGAGTCGGTCGCGGTTCTTTTCCAGCAGTGCCTTGCCGATGCCCTTTACTTCCAGCAACTCATCTATCGCCGTGAATGGCCCGTTGGTTTCTCGGTAGGCGATGATGGCCTTGGCTTTGGCCGCGCCGATACCGAAGAGGTCGCGCTGCAAGGTTTCAGCGCCGGCGGTGTTGAGGTTCAGCCTAGGGGCAGATATGGCCGCCAACGAACTCGACGAGTGCTTCGCCGAGCTATCTGGCGCGGCATTGGCCACCGGCACCAACCCCAGAAAAGCAGACACTACGACAGCAGATATAAGTCCTTTAAGCATGGGTAAAACTCCTTGGGCGTTTCAAATTGAGAGCAGCTGTATGCAGCTGCCTTTGAAAGCTAGTCAATAGTGCCCAGTATTCAATGTCCACTACGTTACCGCTTGTGTAAGCGTTTCCCCTTATGAATTTCCAATTAAAGCCTAAAACAGGTAGAATCAAGGACTTAATCGGCAGCCATGCTTCAATACCTGTACCTATTGCCAATTTTGTGAACAACGAGCCCAGTTGCCTTTTCGCTCCCAAGGGGGTGAGCAAACGGAAGGTCTTCGATGGCCGATCATCACGAGTAACATTCGCTATCAGGAAAGACGACAAATCCTGGCGCGGTAGATTGATTAAAACTTACTTAACGTGCCATTAGCCAACGGCATGTAGTATGCGCGTTGAATGTCGTGTGACGTTCAGAACAAGACTAGAGGAGATGTCAACGCACATGGGTAGCAAAAACAGGGAACAGGTGAGTGTAACACCTGATATTCAAATGGAAGAGTTTACCCTTTGTGATATTTGGGTTCTGCTGTGGCGCAAAAAACTGCTGATTGTGTTTTTAGCTGTGCTGGGGACGCTGGCAGCCCTACCGCACTGCCTCTTGAGTCCGCCCGTTTACAGCGGCTCCATGGTCATTACGCCAGCGTCCATTGCAACGATGGGTGGCGTAGTTCGTGAGATCAACGAGCATTCCACACGTCAGAGTAATAACGTCTTTGATCAGG
Source organism: Pseudomonas sp. MPB23 (assembly GCF_046605395.1). Lineage (NCBI taxonomy): Bacteria > Pseudomonadati > Pseudomonadota > Gammaproteobacteria > Pseudomonadales > Pseudomonadaceae > Pseudomonas > Pseudomonas sp. MPB23. The sequence goes on from NZ_CP176771.1 coordinate 5,636,936, forward strand.
CTTCAGAGTTATCTGAAAGCGTTATGGGTATCCTCAAGCGAAATCTGATGTCGCGGTCCGAACGTCAACAGCTTCAGCCTGTCCAGGCAATTGAAGACGGATCCATCAATCTCTCCGTGATCGAAGACAGGCAACGCTGCGCCAAAGTGAGCCAATCCTTTGCTCGCTCCGGATGCAATAACATTGTGGTTACCGCGACAGGCCCGTCCCCGGGCAGCCTGAGAGCACGATTGGATTCATTTGTGCGGGTCTCTGCAGACCAAAGCGTCCAGGAAGCCAATGAGTTTCTGGAAAGCCTGGGAATCACGACTCGCTTCACAACTGCGAATATCTATCGGGTCGAAAGTCCTGCAACGGTTTTAGGAACCCCCTTCAGCCCGAATAAACCACGCGCCCTGATAATTGGCGCAACCTTGGGAGCCATGCTCGGAGTATTGGTGGCAATAGGCCTTGGCTACAGAGCAAAACGAAAAGCAATCGTCAACCTTGAGCGCGATGCGTGACGCATGTCCATTGCTACACTGCCCAACCACAAAACGTTTACAGAAGAACCCGGCAAAAGCCTGGCACATCCCAAAAATATAAGAGACCATCTCTGAGCGCCTTCCCGGATAACACCCCGCCGCTGCCGGATATGAAAAATAAAATGTGCCATCAACCGTGAAAACCAATCTGCTCAAAACGTTGCTTAGCTACGACGTTCGCCACTCTGCCATCAATCTATTCTGGAGACTGTTCTCTGGGCCATTGCTTCTATTGCTAGTACCTATTTATCTATCCGCAGAAGTTCAGGGTTATTGGTACACGTTCATAAGCTTGGCCGTACTGGCAGTTTTCGCGGACATGGGGTTCTCGTCCATCCTGCTGTTATTTTCATCTTATGAGTTCGCGCATCTCAAATTTAACCCGGACAAAACCTTAGCAGGTAGCCCGGAGCATTTGATCCGCCTGGCCACTCTCGGTAAATTCGCGATGAAGTGGTCGAGCACCATGGCAATTGTGGTTTTTCCCGTGGTGCTGGTAGCAGGTCATTTCTTTCTCGGCAGTAAAGGCTCAAATATAAATTGGCAACTACCCTGGCTGATCTATGGCGCCGCCTCGATACTGGTTTTCCTGAACAGCATGCTGCTGTCATTTATCGAAGGCTGTGACAGTGTCGGTGATGTACAAAAGATCCGCTTTTACATCAGCCTCACGACGGTCGTCGTCACGGCGCTGTTACTGGTCCGTGGAGTGGGTCTCTATGCATTGTCTATCGCGTTATTAGCGGGCGCGCTGGCTGGGGTACTCCTGATCAGCTTTCGCTATCAAAAAATGTTTAGGCAACTGTATGAAATAGGAAAAAACAACAGCCATTCATGGGCACCCGAAATCATGCCATTAATGTGGCGTTTTTCAGTTAGTTGGATAAGCAGTTACTTTACTTTGTCTATTTTTACTCCGCTGGCGTTCCACTTCTACGGAACGGTAGAAGCAGGACAAGTCGGCCTATCCATGGCTATATGCGGCGCAATATTCAGTATCGCAAATATCTGGATTTCGATTAATACGCCCAAAATGAACATGTACGTTGCGCAGCAGGATTACAAAACTCTGAATAGCACTTTCAAGCGCGCGGTCTTGCTCTCTACATTGACCTATATGCTGGGTCTGATCAGCCTGTTTGTCGGCATCGAACTGCTTCAAGATTATCTCCCAGTTGCCAAGCGCCTAGTATCACAGGCAGCCCTTGTGTTGGTAGCACTCGGCTGGCTAATGCAGTTATGGGTTACCTCAATGGCCGGCTACATGCGGGCCCATAAGCAGGAGCCACTGGTTACTGCATCCGTAGTGCAAGGTTTATGTGTAGCAGCGACGACCTTGGCCATAGCGATCTACCTTCCATTTGACTACTTATTTCTAGGTTTTTTCAGCGCATCTTTCTTAGTAATTCCCTGGGTGTTCTGGATTTTTAGAACCTTCAAGAGATCGTACATATGACATCACCCTGCACACTCTCTACGCACAGGGTTGTAGCCAATTTTTAGCTCAAACCAATCCCAAATACACGCTCCGGGTCATGAGTAAAACGAAATGTCATACTTCCTGAAAAAACTCAAACAGCACCACCTGTTCATCGTACCTATAGTGATAGGTCGTTTTTTATTGGTATGGCGAGCACTTATTCACCTGAAAACCCTTCCAGGGTCTCAGCGTCGCGCCTACATTGGTCGTGCACCAAAGGTCTTCGGCATGGAGCATATCACGCTAGGTAATAACTTCAGGGTTGGGGATGGACTTTGGCTACACGCCGTCTCTCAGTACAATACCTTCAGCTACAATCCGCACATCGAGATTGGCGGGAATTTTTCCGCCAGCGACCATCTGCATATCGCTTGCTGCAATCAAATTACCATCGGCAGCAACGTCTTGATGGGTAGCAAGATTCATATTACAGACCATTCCCACGGCATATACACAGGGGAAGGTCAATCCAGCCCCTACGAAGCACCTTTTGATCGAAAGCTTGGCAGCAGCGGCCCCGTAACCATTGGCGACAACGTATGGATCGGGGACAATGTCGTGGTACTCCCCAACACCTCTATCGGCAGCGGCTCAATCATCGGTGCCAATAGTGTTGTTGCCAAAAATATTCCCAGCAACGTCATCGCCGTAGGCAACCCTGCCAGGGTCGTGAAAATATGGAACGACAAAGAGAGCAGATGGTTAAGTGTATAAGCGTGACAAGACACGGATGGCCCCACACATCAAAGGTATGGCATGACGCGTAAAATTGCAGTAGGTATTGTTGTCTATCACGCTGGCTTGGAATTATTGCGCAGGCTTGAATTGACTTCAGCAGACGGGTTTGAAGTCTATATATTTGACAATTCGCCTGATATCGCCAACGTACGGGAGTTTGCCGAATACCATCCGCGCATCCACTATTTCACTTGTGGGAAAAACTTGGGACTTGGCGTAGGAATTTCGACGGTATGCGCCAATGCGCATCTGCAAGGGCACTCCGCACTTTTATTTTTTGATCAAGACACGGGTTACAACAGCGAAACGTTGTCCTATATAGAAAGCAGCTATATAAACAACACCGACGCCTATGAAAACTTCAGCGCAATTGCCTTCAAAGCTGGTGGGCAAGCGTTACTGCAGGACGTACCACTGCTGATTAACAGCGGCAGCCTTTATTTCCTAGATAAACTCAAGACCCTGAATTGGCTTGATTGCGACTACTTCGTCGACAGTGTGGATTACAAACTCTGCCTGGACTCCTTGAATAAAGGCTATCGAATCGGCTCCTGTGGCAGCACCCCCGGCTTTGATCATGTCACCGAACAAGCAGACAGTCGCTACCGGATTGCAGGTCGCACTTATTCGATGCGGGCATATTCGTGGTCTAGAATAAAAGACACCCTATCATCCAACGTAAAACTCATTTTCTCCGCGATCAAAAGCGCTCAGTTCGGCTTCGCACTTAAAATCACAAGATTACTGATTATCTATTGTGCCTCTCAGGTTCTTGTCAGGATCATCAATACATTAGGAATATTCAAACGTGGCTGATGAACAAACTATGACCGGCGAGCGATCGGCCATTTTTACCGTATGTAACCTAGCTTACCTGTCCAAGGCACTGGTACTGGCCGAGTCGTTGGTCAAATTCAATCAACCGAAACTGAAGATCTATATCTTCGATCGAAAGGTAGAGATAGATCTTCCGACCGACCTGGCGGAGTTTCATTGGGTTGAAGAAATCGGGCTGGCCGATGTTCGACACTACGCGTTCAAATACGACATCGTAGAGTTCAGTACCAGCCTCAAGCCCTGGATTACCTTGACGCTGCTCGAGCAACACGACAAAGTTGTTTTCCTGGACCCCGATACCTGCATATTCAATAGTCTCGATGGCCTGTGGAACGAACTCGATACCCACGACATTATTCTAACGCCCCATTACGTCACCCCGCATGTTGACGGCGACATCGGGATGCTACGCTTCGGCTCCTTCAACTTGGGCTTTTACGCGGTTGCAAATACATCGGAAGCCACTCGTTTTCTCCAATGGTGGAACGAGCGCTGCCTGGATCACTGCTATTTTGAAACTCAATTCGGACTGTCCACCGACCAAAAGTGGGTAAGTATCGCCCCTTGCTTCTTCCCAACCCTGCACGTTTCGTTCAATCTCGGTTACAACGTGGCCTTTTGGAACAGCCATGAGCGGACGCTCTCGCCTGATGGGCAAGGTGGATACATCGTAAACGGGACATTCCCACTGATTTTCTTCCACTTTAGTTCTTTTGATGAGAAAAACCCGGAACTTCTGAGCAAACGCACATTTGCAGGTCGAGAGGAAAAACGACAGGATCTGCTGGAAGTCAGCACCTATTACAAGGAGCGCCTCTCACACTTCTCGTCATTCCCTTCCAGCGCTGCTTATGCGTTTGACTATATGAGTGACGGGAAGTATATCTCCCCCACCCTGAGAAGGGCATACGCTAGCGTGCTTGACGAGTTGCCAGCGGGCCATGACCCGTTCGACGCGAATGGCCCCGTCTACACGTTTGCCGGAAAGAACTACCTGTTTGAAACGAATGGCCCTTACAAGCCTGCTGGTTTTGGAGATGCGCAGTCCCACTCAGGGAAGCTCCAGATCATCAACTCATTATTAAAAGGGGTCCTTTATGTCATGGGACCAAACCGATTCATGAACATATCGAGGCTATTCGTCTACCTGTCCAGTTTCAGGCTCAATAGAAAGCTCTGGAAACTTTAATATGAGTTTTTACTTGCTCGGCTATCTGGCCATTCTTTATATCGCTATCGTGCGTTTCTTTGCATTGCGCCAAGACCTGCCGCTGACGCTGTTCCTGTATGCCTTCATTGGCATACTCGGCGGCATCAGGTTCGAGACCGGCATGGATTGGCCTCAATATGCAGATTATTTTGAATCGATTTCGGTCGAGCAAGGACCTCTTGTTTCCTACGCTGAGAACAGCTACAAACTAGCTTTCGAGTTCGGCTACTTCCTACTGAATTACACGATCAAATACTTGGGCGGCGGGTTGGAGAGCGTCTTCCTAGTAGCCTCTGTTTTTTGCGCGTTAAGCACTTATCTGATTGCGAGCATTTTTCCGGGGAACAGGGTTTTCATCTTCGTCATCTATGTTTCTTACAACTTCATCTACATGCATTTTTCAACAGTACGCCAGTCCATTGCCGTGGGACTATTTTTCCTTGGGATATGGGCATACCTGAAGCTTTCAAACAAGAAGCTGACAGCCCTGTTCTTAGCACTGAGCACCTGCTTTCAGATTTCCGCACTAATTTATATATTCATATTCGCAATCTCCCTCCTCACCCGCAATACGTTCAGGTATATCACCTTATGGGCGGTTGGGGCCGCAGGTGTATTTGCCGCGATGCACTTGGGTTCAAACCTTTACCAGTTACTTTCGCTGATGCTTCCATCTTCATTTTCTGCGAAGCTGATGGAGTACTCGGTATGGGATTATGAATTTAGCATCAGGACTTATTTATTCGGATTCTATATTGCCTGCTGTGCACTCAGCCTGGCTTGGCTGGAACGTATAGAAAAAAAACAGGCCGGCTACTTGTCACACACTCGCCAAGAAAAGCTTACACTGAACCTCGCGGTGACGTCCCTCATGCTGTCGGCCACGTTTATATTGTTGTTCCCTAACAATTTTGCGCTATGGACCCGGACGTTCAACGTCGCTTCGGTATTATTTTCGTGTGTACTTTCGGGTTTTTACTACTCAACCGCTAAGAACTACAAACCCCTGTTCCTCGCACACCTGCTAGTTGCTGCGGTAGCATTCACCGTATCGTTGAACGGTGCGGCAGAAGCGATGATCCCTTATAAAACCATTTTTTGACAAACCAGATAGCTGGCCTGTCAGTATAGTCGGGTGATCAGACTTCACGGTGCCGTTGAATGTGCATCCAGTCGACAATGTCGCCTTCCGGGCTGTAGCCACTGACGGTGTCTTTCAACAGTTGCCTGATGAGTACGCAATCACCCTCTTCGACAGCGCTCAACAGCCCTTGCAACTTACCCTTGAGCACCTCCCACGCCAGGAACTCCTCGCTAGCCTGCATAATCATCGGATGTCTGGTAGCGGCAACATTGTCGCCAATCAACAGCTCTTCATACAGCTTTTCACCGGGACGCAGCCCACTGAAATTGATGAGAATATCCCCGTGAGGATTTTTTTCAGAGCGGATACTCAAGCCAGACAGATGAATCATTTTTTCAGCAAGCTCTACTATTTTCACAGGCTCGCCCATATCGAGCACGAAGACATCTCCCCCCTGGCCCATTGAACCCGCCTGGATTACCAGTTGCGCCGCCTCAGGTATCGTCATGAAATAGCGCGTAATTTTCGGATGGGTCACCGTCAGGGGCCCCCCTGCCTGGATCTGCTTATGGAACAATGGAATCACCGAACCCGATGAGCCCAATACATTGCCAAAGCGAACCATGGTAAAGCGGGTTTTGTTAACACGTGAGATGTTCGATGCATCCCCGAACAGGGTTGGCGCCAACTCTCTGCTCAATGCTTGCAACACAAGCTCCGCCAGGCGCTTGGTACTGCCCATGACGTTTGTCGGCCGCACCGCCTTGTCAGTTGAAATCAGCACAAAATTCTCAACACCGGCCTGCAATGCGGCCTGCGCGGTATTAAGAGTACCGATCACATTATTGAGAATACCCTCCGCAATATTGTGTTCCACCATGGGCACATGTTTGTAAGCCGCCGCGTGATAGACGGTATCGACCGACCAGGTGTTCATGACATCCAGCAGTTTGTCCTGATGCCGTACCGAGCCAAGAATCGGTAGCAACTTCACGCTGAGCGCCTCTGATTGAACACGCTGCTCAAGTTCAGACAGAATGCAGTAGAGGTTGTATTCACTGTGGTCAAACAGCAACAGACTCGTCGGCTCCAGCGAAAGAATCTGACGGCAAAGCTCCGAGCCGATAGAACCACCCGCCCCGGAAACCAACACCACGCGATTCTTAATGCATCGCTCCAACAACTCAGGCTGCGCTGGCACTGAGTCACGGCCCAGCAGGTCAGCGATATCCACTTCCTGGATGTCATCGACTTTAACCCGGCCGCTGGCTAAGTCCATGAACCCGGGAACACTGCGCACGTGCAACGGATACCCTTCCAGGTAACCCAGAATCTCTCTGCGGCGAGCACGCGTGGAGGAAGGGATTGCCAGCAGCAGTTCCTCGGCCCCGGTCTCGTTGATCATCTGCTGGATGCGCTTGGGCTTGTATACCTGCAAGCCCGAAATGATGCGGTCCGAGATACCGCTGTCATCATCGACAAAAGCCACAGGACGCATTACACGGCCCAGGCGCAGGGCCGCGACCAATTGATTGCCCGCAGCCCCGGCACCATAAATAGCGACCTTGGTCAGACCGTCATTTCGACTGGTGAAAGGCACGTGCTGTGCCGCGGTAAACCAGTCCCCCTGAAAATACTGACGCATTGCCAGGCGTAGGCCACCGATGATGACCATGCTCAGCCACCAGTAGTTGAAAACGATCGAACGCGGCACCACCGTCTGGTGGTTGCTGTAGAGGTAAACCACCAGGGCCAGCAGCAACGCTGACAGGCTGACAGCCTTGATAATGGCGATCAGCGCGTCGTTGCCAAAATAACGCATCACCGCACGGTACATGCCAAAGTGAACAAAAAGCGGAATGGCGATAACTGGCGCACTGAGAAACAGCCACAGATGGACGACGAAAGGATTGTTGAGATCGTCAAATCCTAGACGAACGACAAACGCCAGCCACAGCGCTGCCCATACGAGCACGATGTCGACGATCACTTGCAAGAAACGTTTTTGCCTGCGCGGCAAGCCCACCAATCGGGCACGTAGACTATCCATAAACCCTTTTATACCTCAGTCCCTAGTGCTACCAACAAAAATGGCAGCTGCGTGAGTGTGTAGCAAGCTCTTCAGGCCCGGTGTTCGATCGGTTATCCCGTTTTCTCCAACTCACCCGCGTGAAACTTAACGGCTAGAAGCACCAGTGGAACATACGCCATGACCAGACCCAGAGCACCGTCGAGACCCCGGCCAACACAGACGGCGACAGGCAGTAGCCAAAACACATTGATGGCAGCCACCCCGAGCGTGACAGGCAAATGGCGTCCCATCTTGCGCGATGCGTACTGATAGGCATGGCTGCGGTGCGCTTCGTAGACTTTGTCTCCGCGCATCAGGCGTCGCCCCAGGGTGAAAGTCGCATCAACGATGAACACGCCCAGTAAGATCAGCCATACCCAAAGCATTTGAGGGGCTACCCAGGCAGCCTGCAGAGACAGTACGCCTATCACAATACCAAGAAAGCCACTGCCCGCGTCGCCCATGAAAATACGTGCAGGAGGAAAATTCCAATATAAAAAGCCGATGACGGCAACAACCAAGAGCATCGGAGTGAGCATGAGGTTTTCATGCCCAGTCAGCCAATAAACCAGGCACGCCCCTAAGCAGGCGCAAACGGCCTCGACGCTGGCAATCCCGTCGATACCGTCCATGAAGTTGTACAGGTTGAGCATCCAGACCAGATACAAGGCGGCCAACACATGACCGAGCCACCCCAGCTCAAGCTCAATCCCTGCAAGGCTTATCGTAGGCAGGCCGCCCATCCACGACAACGCCCAGATCGCGCCACCAAAATGGGCCAGCAAACGCCAGCGTGCAGCAATATGACCGTGGTCATCGAGAAACCCAACTACGGCTATCAGCACCCCTGCCCCCAATAGCGGCCACGTAACACTCCAACTTACCCAACCCGCAAACGCTACAAAAACCAACGCTGCCAGATACGTCAGCACGATCGCGACACCGCCACCTCGTGGTGTCGGCACCGAGTGCGAACTGCGACTGTTGGGAATGTCCATCAAACTGCGTGACAACGCGTAGCGACGCAGAACCCAAGTCGATAGAAGCGACGCTACAAGCACTGCGGCAAACACTAACCAGATGGGCATGTAAGAGAGATTTCCTGAAACAGATGCGGGCAAGAATGGGCTAAGCACTTTTCGGAGGCCGATATTAATAGGCATTGCAAAAGGCCCTCGCCCCCCGTCGGGCTGTGCACTTTATGAATGGTAATGACGAGCAATGTTTTTCCCGTCATTTATCGCTCCGCCTCAAGGTGGCTTTTCTAAAAAGCACCTCCAAACGGTCGAATAACGTTGTTTTGGAGAAATGCTCAAGGTAATAGCGCCTGCCCAGCAGCCCCATGCGCTCGAGCTCGGACGCGGGTAAAGCCCCCATGCTGCGCACAATATTCGCCAGCCCTTGGGCATCTCCTGAACCACACACCATACCCGCGCCCGAATCTGCCACGACCTTGGCCGCTTCACCATCGATCATGGCAATAATGGGTTTGCTCGAGGCAAGATAGGCTTGGACTTTGCCCGGAATGGTCTTCTCAAAGACCTCATTCGTTTTCAACGACACCAGTAGTGCGTCTGCGACAGCAAAGAGCGCTGGCATTTTTTCGAGAGGATGCCTTCCGAGCAACAGGACATTGTCCATTCGATGTTCCGCCACATGCCTGGCAAGCCATTGACCCGCGCGGCCATCCCCTACGATCACCCAGCGTACAGGCAGGTCTGCCCTGACGGCTTTGACCGCCTCCATGATCACCGGAAAATCTTGTGCATCCCCGATATTGCCGGCGAACAGTAGAGTAAAGACCGAATCGTCGCGCTGCAAAAGATCAGAGACAACCGGCGCTGTTCCGGAAAAATCATCCTCAGCCCAGCTCGGAAAGTACACGAGCCGGTCCTCAGGAATCGCACGCGTACAGTACTGCTTGACGTTCTCATCGAAAGAGCGCGATTGCAGCAACAGGTAATCGGCGCGGTTATAGATCCACGACACCACTTTGCCAACCCATCCAAGCAGCCTCGGACTTTTGACAACCCCGACCGCCCTGAGGCTTTCCGGCCACAGATCCAGGATCCAGATAAACACCGGGGCCTTTTTCAGACGCCCAAGTACTATTCCGGGAATTGCCCCCATGATCGGCGATACGCCAAACACAAAAATAGAATCGAACGGCTGACCACGCAGTTTGTAGCTACCGATGGTCGACGCACTGGTAAAGAAGGAAAGGTAATTCAGAGCCAGGGTGATGCTTCGCTTGCCCCTGGCGAACATCGGAACCCGAACTATACGGGCTCCGTGATAACTGGAAAACTGCGCGGGATCACGCCGATAGTCCGCGTAAACCTGACCTTCCGGGTAGTTGGGCTGGCCGGTAAGCACCGTTACTTCGTGACCTTTTGCAACAAAGCCTTCAACCATGTTGTTGATACGCATGTTTTCAGGCCAGAAATACTGGGTTACCACCAGAATCTTGAGTGGCCTTTCCTGCGAGAACCTATCCAATCAATACTGCTTCCATACAGTGCGCATGACGTAGTCGCGGTAGCTATGAATAATCCGCACAACCTTTTCTGCAACATTTGGCATGCTGTAGTCCGCCACGAGTCGCAATGTCCGCTCCTCTCCTGCCGCCTGGCTTTCCAAAAGCTGCAAACCTTGCATTGCACGCTCGACCTCCAGGCCAACCATCATCACCGCCGCTTCCTCCATTCCTTCCGGACGCTCATGAGCCTCACGCAGGTTGAGTGCCGGAAAATTCAGGATCGACGACTCTTCATTAATGGTGCCGCTGTCCGACAATACTACCTTGGAAGTCAGCTGAAGCTTGTTGTAATCCTTGAAGCCAAGCGGCTTGAGCAACTGCACATTTTTATGAAAGGTAACGCCCATGGCGTCTACGCGTTTTTGCGTACGTGGATGGGTTGTCACAATCACCGGCAAGTCATAATGAGCAGCAACGGTGTTCAGCACCTCGACCAGCTTGAGAAAATTTTTGTCGGAGTCGATGTTCTCTTCGCGGTGTGCGCTCACCACAAAAAATGCACCTGCCTTCAAGCCAAGACGGTCCAGCACATCTGAAGCCTCGATACCGTCACGGTAGTAATTGAGCACTTCAAACATGGGGCTACCGGTCTTGATCACCATATCCGGCGGCAGACCTTCACGCAGCAAGTAGTCGCGTGCGATGCTGCTATAGGTCAAATTGATGTCGGCGGTGTGATCGACAATACGACGATTGATCTCTTCAGGCACGCGCATATCGAAACAGCGATTACCGGCTTCCATATGAAAAGTTGGGATTTTCCGCCGCTTGGCTGGAATCACCGCCATGCAACTATTGGTGTCACCAAGGACCAGAAGCGCCTCTGGTTTTTCCTCCTCCAGAACACGGTCCACAGCAATGATCACGTTACCAATAGTCTGTGCACCACTGGTACCAGCTGCATTGAGAAAGTGATCCGGTTTACGAATACCGAGATCTTGGAAAAAAATCTCGTTCAGTTCGTAATCATAGTTCTGCCCGGTATGCACGAGAATGTGCTCACAGTGTTCATCCAACTTGGCCATCACCCGTGATAATCGAATGATCTCCGGGCGTGTACCCACAACCGTGACAACTTTCAGTTTTTTCATCTCACACTCTTCCAGAATCATTGGTCTCGGCCCGGCCCCACAGACCCGGCCTCAGGCTTGAGTACCAACCGGCATCGAAAAAGTATCCGGCCGCTCACGATCAAAAATCTCGTTGGCCCAGAGCATGACGATCATCTCTTCTTCACCGACATTGGTAACGTCGTGAGTCCAACCAGGTACCGTCTCCACCACGCGCGTCTGTTCACCCTCGGTGAATAGCTCATAGAACTCGCCAGATACGATATGGCGAAAACGGAAGCACGCCTTGCCTTTGATAACCAGGAACTTCTCGGTCTTACTGTGATGATAGTGACCACCACGCGTCACACCAGGGTGCGCGGTAAAGTAGGAAAACTGCCCGCTGTCTTTGGTCTTCAGCATTTCGACGAAAACACCACGCGGATCGGCAAACTTTGCAACGTCATAGGTGAACTGTTCAACAGGCAGATAGCTGACATAAGTGGAGTAAAGTGCACGTACCAGCCCCGTACCTACAGCCTCACTGACCAGCGTGTCACGGCTGTCGCGGAACGTGTACAACTGATCGGCCAACGCCCCCACCGTGATGCTGTATACCGGAGACACCTCCACAACAGTGGCTGAGTCCGCCTCCATGACACGAATGAAACAATCGATCACGTCATCGATATATACCAGGTCGATCCTGGCATCTCGGTCATTGATCTGGATCGGCAAGCCACGGGTGATGTTGTGGCAGAACGTCGCAACTGCCGAGTTATAATCTGGCCGCGCCCATTTGCCAAACACATTTGGCAAGCGCAAGATGCAAACCCTAGAGCCATGGTTTGCCTGTAAATCCTGTAAAACCTGCTCTGCGGCCAACTTGCTGACACCGTAGGAGTTATCACGGTCAGCTTGGATCGATGAGGTGTAAAGCACCGGTACAGGTTTGCCGCTCGCCTTGATTGCCTCACAGAGCGCACGGGTCAAATCGGTGTTACCGACCTTGAACTCATCCGATGATTGCGGCCGATTGACCCCGGCTAGATGAAAGACAAAGTCGACGCCAGAGAGTAACGAGGGCAACTGAGCGACGCTGTTATCCCTGGTAAAAGCAACAACTTCGACATCCTTTCGCTCACTCAAGTGCACGATCAGGTTCTTGCCGACGAAACCGTTGGCCCCTGTGATCAATACCTTCATGGTTCACTCCTCCGGCGTAGCTGGCTCGCCACGCTGGATAGCCTGCATGAACTCAAGCTTGAGCAAGAGGCGTTGCATACCCGCCACATCCAGTTGCTCTGTATTGTGGGAGTTGTAATCCTCAGTACGAGAGATCTTTTCCTCTCCCTGCTCCACAAACTTGGAATAGTTCAGGTCACGCAAGTCTGGAGGAATGCGGTAATAGTCGCCTTTGTCTTCAGCGCAGGCCATTTCTTCACGACTCAACAGCGCCTCAAAAAGCTTTTCGCCATGCCGAGTACCGATTACTTGAATGGGGTGCTCAGGTTTGCCGACCATTTCGGTTAATGCCTTGGCCAACGTTTCGACCGTCGCAGCCGGCGCCTTCTGAACAAAAAGGTCCCCGTTGCGACCATGCTCAAAAGCGTACAGCACCAGGTCCACAGCATCGGCAAGCGTCATCATGAAGCGAGTCATGCTAGGGTCGGTCAATGTCAGCGCGCGATCTGCACGAATCTGCTCGATGAACAGCGGGATAACAGACCCGCGCGAAGCCATGACATTACCGTAGCGCGTGCCGCAGATGACGGTCTTCGCATCATCTACGTTGCGGGATTTCGCCACCATGACTTTTTCCATCATCGCCTTGGAAATACCCATGGCATTGATCGGGTAAACTGCTTTGTCAGTGCTAAGGCACACCACGCGCTTGACGGCGTTCTGAATGGCAGCCTCCAGGACATTTTCGGTCCCGATAACATTGGTTTTTACCGCTTCCATAGGATGAAATTCGCAGGACGGCACTTGTTTGAGTGCCGCCGCGTGAAAAATATAGTCCACACCCCGGGTCGCATTGAGAACGCTCTGATAGTCGCGCACGTCGCCTATGTAAAACTTCAGCTTGGTATTGGCATAACGCTTGCGCATGTCATCCTGCTTTTTCTCATCACGGCTAAAAATGCGAATTTCAGCAATTTTGCTGTCGATGAAACGCTTGAGAACGGCGTTGCCGAATGAGCCAGTGCCACCGGTGATGAGTAGCGTTTTTCCGCTGAACATAGTAAGTCCTAAAGCAACGCGCACAGCACGACAAGCTTCTAGCCGGCCACTCACCTTAATGCCTATCGACCAGCAAGCCAAAAGGCCACCTGGAATGCTCAACGGTGAGAGACTCAAGGAAAACGTCGAAGCTCGCTAGCAAACAGCCCGAAAAACAAGCGCTGCGTGGTGCAGTTAAAGGTGAAAGGTATGGAAATTAGTGACTATTTTAAGGCCTATGCCCTTAAAGTCAAAAGCGAACACAGATAACGGACGTGCAACAAAACCCTTTTTGACTGCCTTGAGACGTGAACCCAGCTTGGCTGGCACAAACGGAGAATAGCGCTGACAGGGCAATATCTCGATATGGCGGATATTTTCAAATAGATAAACGATCAATTTCTTCGCTAACTTAACCGCCGCATTCAAAAAACAGGATAGAACCTTGCCTCACGTTTAAGATTACGTCTGCCAAGTGAAATTGAATGCTGAAAGAAATCAAATATAAACACGAAGACGGCGCTCGATATTTATTCGAAAGCGCTGCTTTACATAAAGCCGATCAGCTTTTTTAGCGAGTTTTTTTGCGCCCGACGATCAGGCCCGGCGCAAATCCGATGAGCATTCCCGCCACCAATGCCAATGCTGCAATGACGGAAACCGGAAGTTCAGGAGTGGACCAGCCGAGAAACGAAAGCACCACACCTTGTTGATTTTCCAGCACAAAAGCCATAACGGCCAAAGCGAAGAATAAAATCACAGCAACTAATGCAAAACGCTTAGACCCACGCATAAACTTCTCCCGATCCAAACGTTCTCAGACGCCTTCCTCCTCGTCTTCGTTCACTCGATCGCGCAATTCTTTACCCGGTTTGAAGTGAGGCACGAACTTGCCGTCAAGGCTGACAGATTGTCCAGTCTTGGGATTGCGCCCAACACGCGGCGCTCGGTAATGCAGCGAAAAACTCCCAAAACCACGAATCTCAATCCGATCCCCGGTCGCCAGGCACTGGGACATTTGCTCAAGCATGGTCTTGATAGCCAGCTCCACATCCTTGGATGAGAGCAGCCCTTGATGGGTGACAATTCGTTCGATCAACTCCGACTTCGTCATATTTTTCCCTTCTTTTTCAAGCAGCTAGGAAAAGCGCTTCGAAGGTTTTAGCATGACTTGATGAATTTGAACAGCCCAGCCGGCAACTTATATGCGGGATAGATCGCAGGCCTTTGCAGGCTCTTTCCATGCTCAATTACAGATCACCAACATGGTACGGGTTACGGCCCCAGCAGGGTTCCAACCGAACAGGTAGTCGCCCTCCTCGTCCTTGGCGTCACTGGAACGGGTGATCACCTTGTAGCCCTGTTGCTTGCACTCCCGGGCGGCGCGCTTTTCACACTTTTCCCAGCTATTGCCAAGACCTGAACAGTCAACCTCGATACCGCTGACGCCGCGCTTGGCATGAGTCTTGGCGCTGGTGGCAGAGCAGCCTGCTAGCATGAGCACTGCGAATATTACGATAAGCCTGTTCATTCAAATCCTTATTGAAACAACAACGCCCAACGCGCTTTTGTTAAGACTATAGTCAGTTCTGACCGTCGCCGGCGCCTCTTGGTTCTCGCTTGTTGCTTCAACAAATTTCAGACACAAAAAAGGGCGACCGAAGTCGCCCTTTTTCTATGGTCTGACAGAACTCAGTTCTGTTTTTCCATTTGTGCACGCAGCAGGTCGCCCAGAGTGGTCGGACCCGAAGCGATGTCAGAGGTAGCTGGCTTGTCGCGCAGGCTCTGGATAGCTTCTTTCTCTTCGATCTCGTCCTTGGACTTGATGGAGAGTTGGATCACGCGGCTCTTGCGGTCAACGCTGATGATCTTGGCTTCTACTTCCTGGCCTTCTTTCAGAACGTTGCGCGCGTCTTCAACGCGGTCACGGCTGATTTCGGAGGCTTTCAGAGTCGCTTCGATATCGTCGGCCAGAGTGATGATGGCGCCTTTGGCGTCAACTTCTTTCACAGTGCCCTTAACGATTGCGCCTTTGTCGTTCTCTTGAACGTACTCGGAGAACGGATCGCTTTCCAGTTGCTTGATACCCAGGGAGATGCGCTCGCGCTCTGGGTCAACCGACAGGATAACGGTGTCCAGCTCGTCGCCCTTCTTGAAGCGACGAACAGCTTCTTCGCCCACTTCGTTCCAGGAGATGTCGGACAGGTGAACCAGGCCGTCGATGCCGCCGTCCAGACCAATGAAGATACCGAAATCGGTGATCGACTTGATGGTGCCGGAGATTTTATCGCCCTTGTTGAACTGGCCAGAGAAATCTTCCCATGGGTTAGATTTGCACTGCTTGATGCCCAGGGAGATACGACGACGCTCTTCGTCGATGTCCAGAACCATAACTTCCACTTCGTCGCCGACTTGTACGACTTTCGAAGGGTGGATGTTTTTGTTGGTCCAGTCCATTTCGGAAACGTGTACCAGGCCTTCCACGCCTTCTTCCAGCTCAGCGAAGCAGCCGTAGTCGGTCAGGTTGGTTACACGCGCGGTTACGCGAGTGCTTTCTGGGTAACGAGCTTTGATAGCGACCCATGGATCTTCGCCCAGCTGCTTCAAACCCAGGGAAACGCGGTTACGCTCACGATCGTACTTCAGAACCTTGACATCGATCTCGTCGCCAACATTGACGATTTCGGACGGATGCTTGATACGCTTCCAAGCCATGTCGGTAATGTGCAGCAGGCCATCGACGCCACCCAGATCGACGAATGCGCCGTAATCGGTGAGGTTCTTGACGATACCTTTGACTTGTTGGCCTTCCTGCAGGGATTCCAGCAGAGCTTCACGCTCGGCGGAGTTCTCTGCTTCCAGGACGCTGCGACGGGAAACGACAACGTTGTTGCGTTTCTGGTCGAGTTTGATGACCTTGAATTCGAGTTCTTTGCCTTCCAGGTGCGTGGTGTCGCGCACTGGACGAACGTCGACCAAAGAACCTGGCAGGAACGCACGGATGCCGTTAACGTCGACAGTGAAGCCGCCTTTAACCTTACCGTTGATAACGCCCTTGACCACTTCTTCAGCTGCGAAGGCTGCTTCGAGAACAATCCAGCATTCAGCGCGCTTGGCTTTTTCACGGGACAGCTTGGTTTCACCGAAACCGTCTTCAACCGAGTCCAGAGCAACGTGAACTTCGTCACCAACATTGATAGTCAGGTCACCAGCATCGTTGTAGAACTGTTCCAGCGGGATCAGAGCTTCAGACTTCAGACCAGCGTGAACGGTTACCCAGCGAGCTTGGTAATCGATATCAACGATAACACCGGTGATGATGGAGCCTGCCTGAAGGTTCAGGGTTTTTAGGCTTTCTTCAAAGAGTTCCGCAAAGCTTTCGCTCATTTTAATTCCTGTTGATAAGGGCGAAGAATACGCCCATCTCCACACCCCAGACGGTATGGGTCAGTTTCAATTAAAAGAAGCACCACAGGACTATGACTGGTCCCCTGCGGCCTTCTTGGTCACCCGGTGATATCGCGAAGGGCGATCTCACTCAAGATGCGTTCCAGCACCTGCTCGATGGACAACTCCGTGGAATCCAGCTGTATGGCATCAGCCGCCGGCTTGAGCGGGGCTACTGCGCGCTGGGTATCACGCTCATCGCGTGCACGGATCTCATCTAGCAGACTCGACAGACTAACACCATCGACTTTGCCCTTCAACTGCAAGTAACGGCGGCGGGCTCGCTCCTCGGCACTGGCGGTCAGGAAAATCTTCAGCGGCGCATCCGGAAACACAACGGTGCCCATGTCACGGCCATCGGCCACCAGGCCCGGCGGCTCCTGAAACGCCCGCTGACGCTGCAGCAATGCGTCACGCACGGCCGGCAGCGCGGCAACCTGGGATGCCCAGGAACCGACCTGTTCGTTGCGCAGGTCATCGGTCACATCGTCGCCTTCGAGGATGATGCGCTGAGGATGACCTTCCGTCGCACCGACGAACTGCACATCGAGGTGCGCCGCCAGCAGCTTCAGGGATTCTTCGTTGGTCAGGTCGACGCCATGGTTGCGTGCGGCAAATGCCAACAGGCGGTACAGCGCGCCGGAATCCAGCAGGCACCAGCCCAGGCGCTTGGCCAGAATGCCGGCGATCGTGCCTTTGCCCGAGCCACTCGGCCCGTCGATGGTAATCACCGGTGCTTTGATATTCACAATTGAGCCTCTTGGGCAACACGGATGCCGACTTGGGCACACAGTGTAAGAAAGTTCGGAAAAGACGTAGCAACATTGGCGCAGTCATGAATACGAATCGGCGCCGCCGCCCGCAGGGACGCCACGCTGAAAGCCATGGCAATCCGGTGATCGCCATGGGCATGCACTTCACCACCGCCCATCGGGCCACCGTCGATGATAATCCCATCGGGAGTCGGTTCACACTTCACCCCCAATGCCTGCAGACCGTCGGCCATGACCTGGATACGGTCAGACTCTTTCACACGCAGCTCTTGCGCACCGCGCAATACGGTTCGCCCTTCAGCGCAGGCCGCTGCGACAAACAGCACCGGAAATTCATCGATCGCCAAAGGCACCAGCGCCTCGGGAATCTCGATCCCCTTGAGTGCCGCCGCACGCACCCGCAGGTCAGCCACAGGTTCACCACCCACTTCACGCGGGTTCTCCACGCTGATATCTGCGCCCATCAGCCGCAGGATGTCGATCACGCCCGTGCGCGTCGGATTGATGCCGACATGCTCCAGCAACAGCTCGGAACCCTCGGCAATCGAAGCCGCCACCAGGAAAAATGCCGACGAGGAAATATCCCCCGGCACTTCTATATGGGTCGCGGTCAACCCATGACCCGACTCCACCGACGCTGTCGCACCCTCCACCGCTACCGGATAACCAAAACCGTGCAACATGCGTTCGGTATGGTCACGGGTCGGCGCAGGCTCGGTCACCGAGGTCTTGCCTTCGGCATACAAACCCGCCAGCAACAGGCAGGATTTGACCTGCGCACTGGCCATCGGCATGGAATAGCACATGCCTTTGAGGGTTTGACCACCACGAATGGTCAGCGGCGGACGCCCTTCAGGACCGGTCTCGATCACCGCGCCCATTTCCCGCAGCGGCGTGGCCACGCGATTCATCGGACGCTTGGACAGGGAAGCATCGCCAGTCAACACGCTGTCGAAACGCTGCGCCGCCAGCAACCCGGCGAGCAGGCGCATGGACGTACCGGAGTTACCGAGATAGATCGGCCCAGGCGCCGGCTTCAAGCCGTGCAAGCCCACACCGTAAATGGTCACGCGCCCATGGTGCGGCCCCTCGATCACGACCCCCATGTCGCGAAACGCCTGAAGGGTCGCCAGGGCATCTTCGCCTTCGAGGAACCCTTCGACCTCAGTCACGCCCTCGGCCAACGAACCGAGCATGATCGAACGATGGGAGATCGACTTGTCACCCGGCACCCGGAGACGCCCGCTCAAGCGGCCGCCCGGGTTGGCGAGGAAGATCAGATCATCGGCGTTCACAGCGGTTTCCATGTAGGCCCGGCGTGCCAGGATCTTGCTGAAATGCTCACGCGCCACCCGCGCACGGGTGAACACACCCAATAATTGATGGCCATCCCCGGCATCGACCGCGTCGCGCAAGGCGTCAAGGTCGCTACGGAAGGTGTCCAGAGTGCGCAACACGGCTTCGCGGTTGGCGAGAAAGATGTCGTGCCACATCACCGGGTCGCTGCCGGCAATGCGCGTGAAATCACGGAAACCACCGGCGGCATAACGGAAAATCTCGAGGTTCTCGTTGCGCTTGGCCAGGGAGTCCACCAGGCCGAAGGCCAACAGGTGGGGCAAATGACTGGTCGCCGCCAGCACTTCATCGTGGCGCTCGACCTGCATGTGCTCCACATCCGCCCCCAGCTCGCGCCAGAGACGATCCACCACGGCCAGCGCAGCAGGATCGGTTTGTTCCAGCGGCGTCAGGATCACCTTATGCCGGCGAAATAGCTGCGCATTGGACGCCTCCACCCCACTCTGCTCGGAACCGGCAATCGGATGCCCCGGCACAAAGCGCGGCGGCATGCTGCCAAAAGCCTGCTGCGCCGCACGTACGACGTTGCCCTTGGCACTGCCGACGTCTGTCAGGATCGCTTGGCCGAGGTCCATGCCAGCCAACGCCGCCAGCAACTTCTCCATGGCCAGGATCGGCACCGCGAGCTGGATCACGTCAGCGCCCTGGCACGCTAGCGCCAGGTCCGCCTCACAGCGATCCACCACGCCCAGCTCAACCGCCAACTGGCGCGATTGCGGGTCCAGGTCCACGCCGACCACTTCGCCACACAGCCCACTCTCTCGCAGGCCTTTGGCGAAGGAGCCGCCGATCAATCCCAGGCCGACCACCACCAGGCGACCGATCATAGGTACAACAGGTTGCAGTGCTGTGACATCAACCACGAGCCAGAACCTTGGCCAACGCCTCCAGGAAGCGGCTGTTTTCAGCCGGCAGGCCGATGGTGATACGCAGGTGGTTCGGCATGCCATAGTTGGCCACCGGACGCACGATCACGCCTTCGCGCAGCAAGCCCTGGAACACCGGCGCAGCCACTTGGCCGAGGTCGACGCAAATGAAGTTGCCCTTGGAGGGAATCCAACTCAGGCCCAGCTCCCGGAAGCCTTCCTGTAGTTGCAGCATGCCGCTTTCGTTGATGCGACGGCCTTCTTCCAGGTACTCGACATCCTTCACCGCCGCACACGCCGCCGCAAGGGCAAGGCTGTTGACGTTGAACGGTTGGCGCACGCGGTTCAATACATCCGCGACCACCGCGGTAGACAAACCGTAACCGACGCGCAGCGACGCCAGACCATAGGCCTTGGAGAAGGTGCGCGACACCAGCAGGTTCGGATAGGCCGCCAGGAAGTCCAGGCCGTCCGGCAGGTCAGCGCCTTCGGCGTACTCGATGTAGGCTTCGTCAAGCACCACCAGCACGTGTTCCGGCACGTCTTGCAGGAACTCGTTCAGCGCCTGCTCATCGAACCAGGTGCCGGTGGGGTTGTTCGGGTTGGCGATAAATACCACGCGCGTCTGGGCATCGATCGCGGCCAGCATCGCCGGCAGGTCGTGGCCCCAGTCTTTGGCAGGAATCACGCGCGCATCGGCACCGACGGCCTGGGTGACGATCGGATAGACCGCAAAGGCGTGCTCACTGAACACGGCGTTCAGGCCCGGCGCCAGGAAGGCACGGCCGACCAGCTCAAGAATGTCGTTGGAGCCGTTACCCAGGGTCACCTGATTCAGCTCGACGCCACACTTTTGCGCCAGCAGGGACTTGAGGGCAAAACCATTGCCGTCTGGATAGCGGGTCAGTTCGGCCAGCTCTTCACGAATCGCCGCCAGCACTTTGGGGCTTGGGCCCAGCGGGTTTTCGTTACTGGCCAGCTTGACGATCTTTGCCGGGTCCAGGTTCAACTCGCGCGCCAGCTCGTCCACCGGTTTGCCCGGAACGTAAGGCGACAGTTGTTGCACGCCCGGCTGAGCCAGGGCGAGGAAGTTGGCACTCATGTTAACGCCTCACAAAACCGCTTTCGGGTAAGAGCCCAGCACCTTGAGTGCCACGGCCTCCTGACTGATTTTCTCCAGCACGCCTTTGACCAGCGGGTCACGGTGATGGCCAACGAAGTCGATAAAGAACACGTAGGTCCATTTACCGCTGCGCGAAGGACGCGTCTCGATGCGTGTCAGGTCGATCCCGTTGTCGTGGAACGGCACCAGCAGCTCATGCAGCGCGCCGGGCTTGTTGCTCATGGAGACGATGATCGAGGTCTTGTCGTCGCCGGTCGGTGGCACTTCCTGGCTGCCAATCATCAGGAAACGCGTGGAGTTGTCCGGGCGGTCCTCGATTTTCTCGGCCAGGCGCGTCAGGCCGTAGAGGCTTGCCGCCATATCACCGGCAATCGCCGCCGAATTCCATTCACCCTTGACCCGCTTGGCCGCTTCGGCGTTGCTCGACACCGCCACGCGCTCGACATTCGGGTAATGGGCATCCAGCCACTTGCGGCACTGGGCCAGGGACTGGGCGTGGGAATAGATGCGGCTGATGCTGTCGGTCTTGGTGTTCTCGCCCACCAGCAGGTGGTGGTGGATGCGCAGCTCGACTTCGCCGCAGATCACCATGTCGTGCTCGAGAAAGCTGTCGAGGGTGTGATTGACGGCACCTTCGGTGGAGTTTTCCACCGGCACCACGCCAAAGTTCACCGCCCCGGCCGCCACTTCGCGGAACACTTCGTCGATCGCAGCCATTGGCTTGCTGATCACCGCATGGCCAAAGTGCTTCATGGCTGCCGCTTGGGTGAAGGTGCCTTCCGGACCGAGGTAAGCCACCTTCAGCGGCTGCTCCAGGGCCAGGCACGACGACATGATTTCACGGAACAACCGCGCCATCTCTTCGTTACCCAACGGCCCCTTGTTGCGCTCCATCACACGCTTGAGCACCTGGGCTTCACGCTCAGGCCGGTAGAACACCGGCACTTCGCCTTCAGCCAGGGACGCCATCTTCACCCGTGCAACTTCCTGGGCGCAGCGCGCACGCTCACTGATCAACTCCAGGACTTTTTCGTCCAGGCTGTCAATGCGCACGCGCAGGGCCTTGAGTTCTTGCTCAGACATTAGCCGTGTTCCTTTTCGAACTCTGCCATGTAGGCCACCAGCGCGTTGATGGCGTTGATGTCGACAGCGTTGTAGATGGAGGCGCGCATGCCGCCGACCGAACGGTGGCCTTTGAGGTTCAGCAGGCCACGCGCCTCGGCACCGACCAGGAATGGCTTGTCCAGGCGATCGTCGGCCAGGCGGAACGGCACGTTCATCCATGAGCGGTCGGTCAGGTTGATCGGGTTGCTGTACAGGCCGCTGGCGTCGATGAAGTCGTACAGGGTGCGCTTCTTCACTTCGTTGAGCTTGCCCATGGCAGCCACACCGCCCTGCTCCTTGAGCCACTCGAACACCAGGCCCGAGAGGTACCAGGCAAACGCCGGCGGCGTGTTGTACATCGAGCCGTTGTCGGCCGCGACCTTGTAGTTGAGCATGGTCGGGCACAACGAACGGGCGCGACCCAGCAGGTCTTCGCGGACGATGTTGACCAGGATGCCGCTCGGGCCGATGTTCTTCTGCGCGCCGGCGTAGATCATGCCGTACTTGGACACATCGATAGGCCGCGAGAGGATATCCGAAGACATGTCGCACACCAGCGGCACGTCACCCACTTGCGGCACCCAGTCGAATTCCAGGCCGCCGATGGTTTCGTTGGCTACGTAGTGTACGTAGGCCGCATCCTTCGACAGCTTCCACTCGTTCTGACCTGGGATCGCGAAGTAGTCGTAAGGCTTGGCGGTACCCGCGATGTTGACGTTGCCGTAGCGC
The DNA here is from genome assembly GCF_046605395.1 of Pseudomonas sp. MPB23. Lineage (NCBI taxonomy): Bacteria > Pseudomonadati > Pseudomonadota > Gammaproteobacteria > Pseudomonadales > Pseudomonadaceae > Pseudomonas > Pseudomonas sp. MPB23. Next base: position 5,660,089 of record NZ_CP176771.1, read on the forward strand.
GCAGCTTCTTCGATGGCTTTCTGCGACCAGATACCGGTGTCGATGTAGTCGGCCGTGCCGTCTTCGGGCAGCAGGTTCAGCGGCACCTGGGCGAATTGCTGGCTGGCGCCGCCTTGCAGGAACAGCACTTTGTAGTCGGAGGGGATGTCCAGCAGGTCGCGCAGGTCCTGCTCGGCCTTGGTGGCGATGGACACGAACTCATCGCTGCGATGGCTCATTTCCATCACAGAGAGGCCTTTTCCATGCCAATCGAGGAGTTCACCCTGCGCGCGCTGCAGGACTGCTTCAGGAAGCGCCGCGGGACCGGCACAGAAGTTATAGGCTCTCTTGCTCACATCCAATCTCACTCTGATCTGGTGGGGTGGTGCAATAAATCGGATATTAACTGCTAACGCTGCCTGTAGGAGCATTGATATTTCAAAGGGGACAAACAACAAGGGGCGAATCTTCATCCGCCCCCTGTGTGTCCGCTTATTCCTGCGGTTCTTCTTCGTCTGCGGCAGCGTCGAGGGTCGGTTCGTCGACGTTATCATCGCCAGTGGCGATCACCTCGCCTTCAAACGCTTCACCTTCAAGCTCTTCGCCTTCGACTTCCGATGGCTCTTGGACACGCTCCAGGCCGACCAGTTTTTCGTCCTTGGCCAGCTTGATCAGGGTCACGCCCTGGGTGTTACGGCCCAGGCTCGACACTTCAGCCACGCGGGTACGCACCAGGGTGCCCTGGTCGGAAATCAGCATGATTTCCTCGCCATCGAGCACCTGGACCGCGCCGACCAGACGGCCGTTGCGGTCGTTGCTGACCATGGCGATCACGCCCTGGCCGCCACGTTTGTACTCCGGGAACTCGCTGATGGCGGTACGCTTGCCATAACCACGCTCGGATGCGGTAAGGATCTGGCTGCCTTCTTCCGGGATCAGCATCGAAATCAGCTTCTGCCCTTCCGGCAGGCGCATGCCGCGCACACCGCGGGCGGTACGGCCCATGGCGCGAACGTCGGATTCCTTGAAACGGGTGACCTTGCCGCCGTCGGAGAACAGCATGACTTCACGCTCGCCATCGGTGATGGCGGCGGAGATCAGTACGTCGCCTTCGTCCAGCTCCAGGGCGATCAGGCCCACGCTGCGTTGACGGCTGAAGGATTCCAGCGGGGTCTTCTTCACGGTGCCCTTGGCGGTGGCCATGAAGATGAAGTGACCTTCGGTGTATTCCTCGACCGGCAGCATGGTGGTGATGTATTCATCACTGTCCAGCGGCAGCAGGTTGACCAGCGGACGACCACGGGCGGCACGGGAGGCCTCCGGGATTTCGTAGGTCTTGAGCCAGTACACCTTGCCCTTGCTGGAGAACAGCAGCAGCGTGGTGTGGCTGTTGGCGACCAGCAGGTGAGCGATGTAGTCCTCATCCTTCACGCCGGTAGCCGATTTGCCTTTACCACCACGACGCTGGGCCTGGTAGGCAGCCAGAGGCTGGGTCTTGGCGTAGCCACCGTGGGAGATGGTCACGACGCGCTCTTCTTCCGGGATCATGTCACCCAGGGTCAGGTCGAGACGGGCATCAAGGATTTCGGTACGGCGCACGTCGCCGTATTCGGCACGGATCACTTCCAGTTCTTCGCGGATCACTTCCATCAGGCGCACAGCGCTGCTGAGGATGCGGATCAACTCGCCGATCTGGTTGAGGATCTCCTGGTACTCGGCCAGCAGCTTCTCGTGCTCAAGGCCGGTCAGGCGGTGCAGGCGCAGTTCCAGGATGGCCTGGGCCTGTTCCGGCGACAGGAAGTACTTGCCGTCGCGCAGGCCGTATTGCGGGTCCAGGGTCTCGGGACGGCAGGAATCGGCACCGGCGCGTTCAACCATCGCCACGACGGCGCTGGATTCCCACGGCATCTTGGTCAGCGCCTCTTTGGCTTCCGACGGGGTCGGCGAAGCCTTGATCAGGGCGATGACCGGGTCGATGTTCGACAGCGCAACCGCCTGGCCTTCCAGGATGTGGCCGCGTTCGCGGGCCTTGCGCAGTTCGAACACGGTACGGCGGGTGACCACTTCGCGACGGTGACGGACGAAGGCTTCCAGCAGATCCTTGAGGTTCAGGATGCGCGGGCGGCCGTCGATCAGGGCCACGACGTTGATACCAAACACACTTTGCAGCTGGGTCTGGGCGTAGAGGTTGTTGAGGATCACCTCAGGCACTTCGCCACGACGCAGCTCGATCACCACGCGCATACCGTCTTTGTCGGACTCGTCGCGCAGCTCGGTGATGCCTTCGAGCTTCTTCTCCTTGACCAGCTCGGCGATCTTCTCGATCAGACGCGCTTTGTTCAACTGGTACGGGAGTTCGGTGATGACGATCTGCTGACGGCCACCGACCTTGTCGATGTCTTCGATGATCGAGCGGGCGCGCATGTAAATGCGGCCGCGACCGGTGCGATAGGCTTCGATGATGCCGGCGCGGCCGTTGATGATCGCGGCGGTCGGGAAGTCAGGACCGGGGATGTATTGCATCAGCTCATCGACGGTCAGCTCAGGGTTGTCGATGAGGGCCAGGCAACCGTCGATGACTTCACCGAGGTTGTGCGGCGGGATGTTGGTGGCCATGCCCACGGCGATACCGCTGGAGCCGTTGACCAGCAGGTTGGGAATCCGAGTAGGCATGACGGCCGGGATCATTTCGGTGCCGTCGTAGTTCGGCACCCAGTCCACGGTTTCTTTGTGCAGGTCGGCCAGCAGCTCGTGCGCCAGCTTGGTCATGCGCACTTCGGTGTATCGCATGGCCGCGGCGTTGTCGCCGTCGACCGAACCGAAGTTACCCTGACCGTCTACCAGCAGGTAGCGCAGGGAAAACGGCTGGGCCATCCGAACGATGGTGTCGTACACCGCAGTGTCACCGTGAGGGTGATACTTACCGATCACGTCACCGACAACACGGGCAGATTTCTTGTACGGCTTGTTCCAGTCGTTACCCAGCTCGCTCATCGCGAACAGCACACGCCGGTGCACGGGCTTCAAGCCATCGCGCGCATCAGGCAGTGCCCGACCGACAATTACGCTCATCGCGTAGTCGAGGTAGGACTGTTTCAGCTCGTCTTCGATATTGACCGGGAGGATTTCTTTGGCCAGTTCGCCCATGAGAAGCCTGATTCCTTTTTCGGGTGAAACCTCGTCACATCCATATGGGACGAACGAAGCTCGCCGCTGCCGGCAGAGTGCCTGGCAACGACTTACGACAAATCAACGAGTTATGACACGGATCTGCACGTTATGGGCAACCCCTCGGGGCGGCCCTGGAAACCGCCGGATGTTATCACAATCGCCGCCACGCACCTATCCCCCTGATGGGCATGGAGCATAGTAAGTTGACGGATGACAGGCTTGAGGGCGACGAGAGGGGCTCAGAGCCGGGTCCACCCCCGATTTCGGCGGCAAATAGGCTTAATGCAGACGTCTACGGCACATCAACTGAGCCAGCTTGGCGGTATCCGGCCGCTCGACGATGCCCTTTTCGGTCACGATCACGTCGATCAGGTCGGCCGGGGTCACGTCGAACACCGGGTTATAGGCCTTTACATCCGCGGCAAAGCGCTGCCCGGCGACTTCCAGCAGCTCGCCGGCATCGCGTTCTTCCAGGGCAACGTCATCGCCGGTGGCCATCATCAAATCCAGGGTGGAGCTGGGCGCCACCACCATGAAGCGCACCCCGTGGTGCATGGCACACACCGCCAGTTGGTAAGTCCCGATTTTGCTGATCACATCGCCATTGGCGGCGATGCAGTCGGCGCCGACGATCACCCAAGTGACACCCTTGGTCTTGAGGATATGCGCGCCCGCCGAGTCGGCATTCACCGTGACCGGAATGCCTTCGCCCGCCAACTCCCAGGCGGTCAGCCGCGAGCCTTGCAGCCACGGGCGGGTTTCGTTGGCGTAGACCTGCGCGACCATGCCTTCCAGGAAGGCGGCGCGGATCACGCCCAGGGCGGTGCCGACCCCGCCGGAGGCCAGGGCGCCCGCATTGCCATGGGTCAGGATGGCCTGGGCGTTGCCCTGGTGCTTGCGGATCAACTCGACGCCCAATTGCGCCATGGTCAGGTTGGCTTCGCGGTCGCTTTCATGGATCGCGATGGCTTCGGCTTCCAGCACCGCCAGCGGATCGGTGTGCTTCTTCAGGCGGTCGAGGCGGTCGCGCATGCGCTTGAGGGCCCAGAACAGGTTGGACGCGGTCGGACGGGTATCGGCCAGCAGCGCGTAGTCTTCCTCCCACGCAGCCTGCCAGTCACCGCCTTCGGCGATTCGAGCACGGGCCGCGAGCACCAGACCATAGGCGGCGCTGATACCGATGGCCGCCGCGCCGCGCACCACCATCGAGCGAATGGCCGCTGCGACTTCATCGACCGTCGAGCAGGTCACCCAGCTTTCCCGGGACGGCAACACTCGCTGATCGAGCAGATGCAGTGCGCCATCATGCCAATCGATGGCCTTCACTCTCTCCGCTGCCAACAGTCGATCGCGCATCCCTCACCCCGCTCTCATGAACAAAAGCCGCCGATTATAGCGATCCGCCAGCCAGGACGCTCGGGTATACTTCGCCCCTCTTTGATAGCTGCCCCGGAAGAAGCCCGCGATGACCGCCACTGCCGCCCCGCTCGACTTGCTGTTGCTGCCGACCTGGCTGGTACCTGTCGAACCCGCCGGTGTGGTGCTCAAGGAACATGGCCTGGGTATCCGTGATGGGCGCATCGCCTTTATCGGCCCACGGGCGGCGGCCTTGAAGCTTTCGGCCAGCGAAGTGCGCGAGCTGCCGGGCATGCTGCTCAGCCCCGGTTTGATCAACGCCCACGGGCATGCGGCGATGAGCCTGTTTCGCGGCATGGCCGATGACCTGCCGCTGATGACCTGGCTGGAAAAACACATCTGGCCCGCCGAGGCCAAATGGGTCGACGAAGCCTTCGTGCGCGACGGCACCGATTTGGCCATCGCCGAACAGCTCAAGGGCGGCATTACCTGCTTCTGCGACATGTACTTCTACCCCAAGATCGCCAGCGACTGCGTGCACAACAGCGGGATGCGTGCACAGATCGCGATCCCGATCCTCGACTTCCCGATCCCCGGTGCCAGCAGTGCCGATGAGGCGATCCGCCAGGGCATCGAGCTGTTCGGCGACCTCAAGCACCACCCGCGCATCAAGGTCACCTTCGGCCCCCACGCGCCCTACACAGTGAACGATGACAACCTGGAAAAGATCCGGGTGATCGCCGAAGAGCTGGACGCCGGCATCCACATGCACCTGCACGAGACCGCCCATGAGGTACAACGGGCGGTCGAACAGACCGGCGAACGTCCGTTGGCGCGCCTGGGTCGCCTTGGGCTGCTGGGTCCGCGCTTCCAGGCCGTTCACATGACCCAAATCAGCGAGGACGACCTGGCTTTGCTGGTAGAAAGTAACACCAGCGTGATCCACTGCCCGGAGTCGAACCTGAAACTGGCCAGCGGCTTCTGCCCGGTCGAGCGTCTGTGGCAAGCTGGCGTCAATGTGGCCATCGGCACTGATGGCGCCGCCAGCAACAATGACCTCGACCTGTTGGGCGAAACCCGTACCGCTGCGCTGCTGGCCAAGGCCGTCGCCGGTTCGGCCACCGCTCTGGATGCGCACCGCGCGCTGCGCATGGCCACCCTCAACGGTGCCCGTGCCATGGGCCTGGAAAGCGAGATTGGCTCACTGGAAGTGGGCAAGGCAGCGGATATCGTGGCTTTTGATCTTTCTGGGCTGGCGCAACAACCGATCTACGATCCGGTCTCACAGCTTATATATGCCACCGGACGTGATTGCGTGAAACACCTTTGGGTCGCCGGCAAGCAGTTGCTCGACGACCGGCAATTGACCCGCATGGATGAGCAACAGTTGACCGCCATGGCCATCGCCTGGGGCCAACGCATCAGCGGGCACCACGAATAACGCCGGTGCTGAACCCGTGCGTTCAGCACCGCCCACCGATTTATCAGATTTAGAGGATGCACCATGAGCAACGTCGACCACGCCGAAATCGCCAAATTCGAAGCCCTGGCCCATCGCTGGTGGGACCGCGAAAGCGAATTCAAACCCCTGCACGACATCAACCCGCTGCGGGTCAACTGGATTGACGAACGCATCAGCCTGGCCGGCAAGAAAGTGCTGGACGTCGGTTGCGGCGGCGGCATCCTCAGCGAAGCCATGGCCCAGCGCGGCGCCACCGTATTGGGAATCGACATGGGCGAAGCGCCGTTGGCCGTAGCCCAGTTGCATCAGTTGGAGTCCGGGGTGAACGTCGAATACCGCCAGATCACCGCCGAAGCCCTGGCCGAAGAAATGCCGGAACAGTTCGACGTGATCACCTGCCTGGAAATGCTCGAACACGTGCCGGACCCCTCCTCGGTGATCCGCGCCTGCTTCCGCATGGTCAAGCCCGGCGGCCAGGTGTTCTTCTCCACCATCAACCGCAACCCCAAGGCGTACCTGTTCGCGATCATCGGCGCCGAATACATCATGAAGCTGCTGCCACGCGGCACCCACGACTTCAAGAAATTCATCCGCCCGTCCGAGCTGGGCGCGTGGAGCCGTCAGGCCGGACTGACCGTCAAGGACATCATCGGCCTGACCTACAACCCGCTGACCAAGCACTACAAGCTGGCCAGCGACGTTGACGTCAACTACATGATCCAGACCCTGCGCGAGGAATAAGCCTGTGAAGTTGCGAGCGGTTCTCTTCGATATGGACGGTACCCTGCTGGACACCGCGCCGGACTTTATCGCCATCTGCCAGGCCATGCGCGCCGACCGCGGCCTGGAGCCGATCCACGACCAGCACATCCGCGATGAAATCTCCGGTGGCGCGCGGGCGATGGTCGCCGTCACCTTCTCGATGGACCCGCAATCCCCAGGCTTTGAAGAGCTGCGGCTGGAGTTCCTGGAGCGCTACCTCAAGGGCTGCGCGATCCACAGCACCTTGTTCGACGGCATGGCCGAACTGCTGGAAGACATCGAGAAATCCAACTTGATCTGGGGCGTGGTCACCAACAAGCCGGTGCGCTTCGCCGAGCCAATCATGCAGCAACTGGGCCTGGCCGAGCGTTCGGCGCTGCTGATTTGCCCGGATCACGTGAAGAACAGCAAGCCGGACCCGGAGCCGCTGATCCTGGCGTGCAAAATGCTCGACCTGGACCCGGCCAGCGTGTTGTTCGTGGGCGATGACCTGCGTGACATCGAGTCCGGCCGCGACGCCGGCACGCGTACAGCGGCGGTCACTTATGGCTACATCCACCCGGATGACAACCCACGCCACTGGGGCGCCGATGTGGTGGTGGACCACCCGCTGGAATTGCGCAAAGTGCTGGATAACGCCCTGTGCAGTTGCTGATGGTCTACCGGTCCTGCTGACCTATGAAGCCCCCTCCCACAGGGGATCTTCGCGACATGCAGGTTCGGTGTTTGCCTATGTTGAATTTTGTCGAGGCTATTTATGTTTGATTACTCTGCACGCCCGGAACTGCTCAAAGGCCGGATCATCCTGGTGACCGGCGCCGGTCGTGGAATTGGCGCGGCGGCGGCGAAAACCTATGCCGCCCATGGCGCAACCGTGTTGTTGTTGGGCAAGACCGAGGCCAACCTGGCTCAGGTGTACGACCAGATCGAAGCCGCCGGCCATCCGCAACCGGTGGTGATCCCGTTCAACCTGGAGACCGCCCTGCCCCATCAATACGATGAGCTGGCCGCAATGATCGAAAAGGAGTTCGGCCACCTCGACGGCCTGCTGCATAACGCCTCGATCATCGGCCCACGCACGCCGATCGAACAGTTGTCCGGTGAGAACTTCATGCGGGTGATGCACATCAACGTCAACGCGATGTTCATGCTGACCAGTACGCTGCTGCCGCTGCTCAAGCTGTCCCAGGACGCCTCGGTGGTGTTCACCTCCAGCAGCGTGGGCCGCAAGGGCCGGGCGTATTGGGGCGCCTATGGCGTGTCGAAATTCGCCACCGAAGGTTTGATGCAAACCCTGGCCGACGAGCTCGAAAACGTCGCTCCGGTGCGCGCCAACAGCATCAACCCCGGCGCCACGCGCACCAGCATGCGGGCCCAGGCGTATCCAGGGGAAAACCCGAGCGACAACCCGACGCCGGAAGAAATCATGCCGGTGTACCTGTACCTGATGGGGCCGGACAGTACCGGCATCAATGGGCAGGCGTTTGACGCGCAGTAAGGCACACCGTTGAACCCAATGTGGGAGGGGGCTTGCCCCCGATGGCAGACTGTCAGTCACTGTATCTTTGGCTGACCCACCGCTATCGGGGACAAGCCCCCTCCCACACGTGTATTGCGGGTGTTCTCTGGAACTTAGTTCTTCACCACTTCCTCAAGCGTGAAGCGCCCCAGCGGGTTTTGCAGGAAGTTGCTCACATTCTTGCGTGAGATATTGATGTAGGGGCTGTAGTACAGGTCGATCCAGTTCACGTCCTGTTTCGCCAGTTTCTGCAGTTCGACATACATCTGCTCACGCTTGACCGGGTCGGCTTCGATCCGCGCTGCCGCCACCAGGTCCTTGACCTTGTCGTTCTTGTAGCGGGTCATGTAGTTCTGGTTGGTGTCGTGGCCCAGCACGAAGGTGGTCTTCTGGTCCGGGTCGAGGATGTCGTTGGTCCAGTACATCACCGAGATGTCGTAGTCGCCGTCCACCAGCATCTGCCAGCTTTGGGTCGGGTCGACTTTCTGCAGGTTGGCCGTTACGCCGACCTTGGCCAACTGATCCTTGATGATCACGGCGATCTGCTCGTCGGCTTCGTTGCCGGCGTTGACCACGTAGTTCAGCTTCAAGTCCTTGGCACCCGCGTCGGCCAGCAGTTTCTTGGCGGCGGTCGGGTCATACGGGCGTTGCAGGTTGTTGGCGTAGTGGTACAGCGAGCCCTTGGGGATGTAGGAATAGGCCACAGTGCCTTGACCGTAAGTGGCGGTCTTGACCAGCGATTGTTTGTCGATGGCCATGTCCAGCGCCTGGCGCACTTCGGGCTTGGCCAGCAGGCCATGCGCGTGGTTGATCAGCAAGTGATCCTCACGGGTGGACGGGTCCGCGTGGATCACCACATTCTTGTCTTTTTTCAGTTCTTCAACCCGTGAGAACGGCACGAAGATCGCCGTGTCCAGCTCGTTGTTCTGCACCATGCGCATGCGCGTGTTGTCGTCGGTGACCGACACCCATTCCACGCCATCCAGGCTCACACGCTTGGCCTGCCAGAAGTTCGGGTTCTTCTTCAGGATCACCCGATCCCCCTTGCGCCACTCGTCCACGGTAAACGCGCCGGAGGTCACCGGGTTTTCCGAGTAGGCGTCCTCGCCCATCTTGGTCATGGCTTTTTCCGACAGGATCGACACCGTCGGCGACGCCAATTGCGAGAGGAACGCGACTGCCGGGGTTTTCAAGGTAACGACCAGGGTTTTCGGGTCGGCCGCCTTGGCCGTATCGATCAGATTGAACGGATCAGCCCACAGCGAAGCCTTGTTGTCGCGGATACGCAACAGGCTGAACGCCGCATCTTCAGCGGTGATCGCCGAGCCATCGGAGAACTTGGCGTCGCGCAGCTTGAAGGTGTAGGTCAGGCCGTCCTTGGAGATGTCCCAGCTTTCTGCCAGGCCCGGTTCCATCTTGGTGCCCAGGTTATCCACGCGCACCAGGGTGTCGTAGACGTTGGCGAATACCCAGGTGTCGCGGTTTTGCGCGCTTTTGATCGGGTCGAACGTGGTGCTGTCTTCACGGCAGCCGATGGTCAGGACGCCAGCAGCCTGGGCAAGACCGGCGGTCAGCGACCAGGCCGTCAGCGTGGCGGCGGCGAGCAACTTCAAGTGGCGCGATTGCATGTCATAACTCCTTGTTCATGAATGGCAGGGGTGGGTTGAAGCAAAGGTTCTTCAAGCACGCAACTGTACCGATGCTCGTGCAGAAAATGAGTAGGCGGCAACACCACGGAACACATCGTGGTGGCATACCGGCAACGCGGGTGAAAGGCACAGCCTGTAGGCAAATTCAGCGGGCTCGGTGGCTCACCGGGTAAAGGCTGCGCAGGCAACGGCCGATGCGGGTCGATCTCCGGAATCGCCTGGATCAACGCCGCCGTATACGGATGACGCGGCGTCGTGAACACCGCTTCCACCGGCCCCTCCTCGACGATCTTGCCCAGGTACATGACGGCCACGCGGTCGCACAGGCGGCGCACGATGGCCAGGTCATGGGCGATAAACAGGATGGCCAGGTTCATACGCTGCTGCAGTTCCAGCAGCAGGTTGATGATCTGGCCCTGGATCGACACATCCAACGCCGCCACGCACTCATCGGCGATGATCAAGCGCGGCTCCACCGCCAGCGCCCGGGCGATGCCAACGCGCTGGCACTGACCGCCGCTGAGGGAGCCCGGTTTGCGGCTCGCCAGTTCGGGGCGCAGGCCGACCAGCTCGAGCAGCTCAACGACACGCGCTGGAATCTGCTCCGGCGCGACCTTGCGCTGCACCTGCAAGACTTCGGCGATGGTTTCGCCGATGGTGTGACGCGGATTCAGCGCGGCATACGGATCCTGGAAGATCATCGCGGTCTCGTGGCGCAGACGGGCGATGTCAATGGCGCTGCCTTGGGCCATGTCGATACCGTCGAACAACACCTGGCCGGCGCTGATCGGGTTGAGGTGCAGGATCGCCCGGCCCAGGGTGCTCTTGCCGCTGCCGGACTCGCCGACCAAACCCAGGGTTTCGCCCGCCGCCAGGTTCAGCGACACGCCATTCACCGCCCTCACCCACTGTTTGTTCAAACCGAACACACCAGTGCCGGACGCGGCAAAGCGCACCTCCAGATCCTTGATCTGCAACAGGCTCATGGACGCTCCCCCAACGGATAGTGGCAGGCCACCCGCGCACCTTCCGGCAATAGCGTGGTGCACAAGGCGCCGACCTGCGGGCAGCGTGGGTTGAAGCGACAACCGGCGGGCAACGCATCCAGCAACGGCGGCTGGCCGGGGATGGTGCGCAGCAACGCATGCCCGCTGCTGTGGGCCGGCTGGCAATCGATCAGGCCAGCGGTGTAGGGATGCCGGGGATGAGCCAGCAGGTCGTATTTGCTGCCGTGCTCGCACAGGCGCCCGGCGTACATCACCGCGATGGAATCGCAGGTCTGCGCCACCACGCCGAGGTCGTGGGTGATCATGATGATCGACAGCCCGCGGGTGTCGCGCAGCTCCAGCAACAGCCGCAGAATCTGCGCCTGTACGGTCACGTCCAGGGCCGTGGTCGGCTCGTCGGCGATCAACACTTGCGGGTTGCAGCCCAGAGCCACGGCGATCATCGCCCGCTGGCGCATGCCGCCGGAAAATTCGTGAGGGAAGTTGTCGACCCGCGCCTGAGGATCGGGAATGCCCACTTGGCGCAATACTTCGATGGCTTGGCGGCGCGCGTCTTTTTTCGAGGCTCCTTGATGCAGGCGGATGCCTTCGGCGATCTGCTCGCCGATACGCATCAACGGGTCGAGGTGGCTGCTGGGGTTCTGGAAGATCATGCCCAATCGCCCACCTCGCACGGTGCGCATACCGGCCTCATCCAGTTGCAACAAATCCTGGCCGGCCAGGCGCACCGCCCCACCCTGAACCCGCAGGTTGGGCGACGGCAACAATCGCATCAGGCCACGGCAGGCCATGGTCTTGCCCGAGCCGCTCTCGCCCACTAGGCCAAGGATTTCACCTTCGGCCAGGTCGAAGGACACGCGGTCCACCAGGGTCACATCGCGCCCGGCATTGTTGGCGATCACACTCAGGTCCCGCACCTGCAACAGGCTCATGTGCGATCTCCCAGCACTTGCGCGACGCCATCGGCCAGGAGGCTGAAGCCCATGGCCAGGGTCACGATGGCCAGGCCCGGAAAGGTACAGATCCACCAGGCGGTGGTGATAAAGGCCTGCCCTTCGGCAACCATGGTGCCCCACTCGGCGGTCGGCGGTTGCACACCCAGGCCGAGGTAGCTCACGGCCGCACCGTTGAGCAGCACCAGCACCGCATCAGACATGGAAAACACAATCGAACCGAACATCGCGTTGGGCAGCAAATGCCGGAACAGGATGCGTCCATGGCCAAAGCCCAGGCTCTTGGCGGCCAGGGCGAAGTCGCTCTCCTTGAGCACCAGGATCTGCGAACGGATCAGCCGCGCATACGAGACCCAGCCCACCAGCGCCATCGCGATATAAAAACTCTTCAGGCCCGGGCCGAGGATGGCCATGATCGCCAGCATCAACACCAGGAACGGAAACGCGAGGATCACGTCGATCACGCGCATGCAGACGCTGTCGAATCGCCCGCCGATATAGCCGGAAACCGCGCCGATGAAGGTGCCGATCATGAACGGAAAAATCACCCCGACAATCGCCAATTGCAGGTCGATACGCGCGCCCCAGATCACCCTCGAAAGGATATCCCTGCCGTAGTTATCCGTACCAAATGGATGGACCAGGCTCGGGCCGAGCAAACTGAAATCGGTGTTCTGCGCGATCGGGTCATAAGGGGCGATCCACGGCGCGCATAGCGCCAGGGCCAGCCACACCAGCAAAATCAACAGGCCCCACGCCGCCGTCAGCCGGCCATTGCGAAATCCAAAGCGCAGGCGCAGGCGCCACGGGGCGATCAACGGGCGGCTGCTCATTGCATCTTCACCCGTGGGTCGAGGGCGACGGTCACCACGTCGGCGACGAAATTGACCACCACCGTCGCACAGGCCAACACCATGGCCACGCCCTGCACCACCATGTAGTCGCGAGTGAAAATCCCGCGTACCAACAATTGGCCGATGCCAGGAATGGCGAACAGACTTTCGATCACCACCGTGCCGCTGATCAACCAGCCGATATTCACCGCCAACAGGTTGACCGCCGGCACCAGGGAATTGGGCAACACATGGCGACGAAACACCACGGCTTCCGATAGCCCGCGTGCCCGGGCAGCGGTGACATGGTCGGCCTGCAATTCCATCAGCATGCTTGCGCGCAAATTGCGCACCAACACCGCCGACAGCGCCAGCGCGATGGTCAGGCACGGCAGCACCATGTGGTGGGCCTTGTCCAGCCAGGTCCGCCCATAACCGGACACCGGAAACAGCCCCCACTGCACGCTGAACAACAGGATCAGCATCAACCCCAGCCAGAACGCCGGCATGCCCAGGCCCACGGTGGTAAACACGCGGACCAGGTTATCCGCCCACCCGCCTTTATTGCGCGCCGCCAAGGTCGCCAGCGGCACCGCGATCAGCAGCGCCAGCGCCACGCTGCCCAGGACCAGCACCAGGGTTGGCTCGATGCGGGTGACGATCAGCTTCAGTGCGTCGACCTTGTACAGCAGCGATTGACCGAGGTCGCCCTTGAGCAGGTTTTTCAGGAAATAGAAATATTGCAGCCACAGCGGCTGGTCGAGGCCGTACTGGGCGCGGATTTTCAGCAAGGCATCCGGCGTGCTGCGCGACCCCAGCAGCGCCCGCGCCGGATCGCCGGGGATCGAGCGCACCAGCACAAAAGTGATCAGGCTGATGCCAAACAGCACCGGCAGCAATTGCAGGGGCCGGGACAGGACAAAACGGTAGCGCGCCAGGTTCATCCGTCAGCCTCGGTGGCGAGCGAGAAAGTCCAGCAGCACCGGGAAATAGGCCTGAGGTTCTTCGTAGAACGGCATATGGCTGCTGTTGGGGAATACATGCAATTCGGCGTGGCGGGCTGCCATCTTCATGCGCAGGGCGCAGGCCGGGGTGAGTTCGTCGTGCTGGCCGGTGGTGATCAGGATCGGCATGTTGAAACCGGCCATTTCGGGGAGGCGGTTCCAGTCCTTGAGGTTGCCGATGTAGAGGAATTCGTTGGGGCCTTGCATGGTTTCATAGGGGCCCATGTTCCAGTCGCCGAGGGAGCGCTTGACCGGCTCGGGCCATTCATCCAGGCGGCACACATGGCGGTAGTTGAGCAAGGTGATGGCGGCTTGATACTGCGGGTGGTCCAGGGTACCCATGGCCTCATGGCGCTGCATCATAGCCACGGTTTCGCTGCCGAGGGCGCCGCGCAGGCGTTCGAGCTCCTGGGAAAGGTGCGGAATGTCGCCGACGGTGTTTTCCAGGATCAGGCTTTTCAGCGCGTCGGGATAATAGATGGCGTACTCAATGCCCAGCCAGCCGCCCCAGGAATGCCCGAGCAAGTGCACACGCCCCAGGTCCAGGGCTTGGCGTACGGTTTCAACTTCTTCGACATAACGGCGGATTTCCCACAGGGAAACGTCGGTGGGTCTGGCTGATGCCCCGGTGCCAAGCTGGTCGAATGCAACCACTCGCAGGTTATGGTCCTTGAGCCAGCCATGGGCGTCGCGCAAGTAGTCACAGGGCAGGCCCGGGCCGCCATTGAGGCACAACAGCACCTCATCGCCTTCGCCAAAGCTGTAGACCACGAGGTTATGGCCGTCGACTTGCACGTTGTACTGCTGGTCGGGGGCAATTTCACGCCACATGCATACATTCCTTGTGTTGTATCGGCCTGGCGGGTAGCGGCCGTTCATCGGGCCAACACTACCGAGGATGCCGCGCGTCCATAACCTAGCATTTCTTATAGGTTTGGCCTGGCAGTCCTTCGCCGGGGCGTGGCATTCTACTTGCAGGAAATCGAGATTCATATGACTTCGGGAGCAGAACGGATGCTGGCCAAGCTGACTGCCTTCAATCACCGTCTGATGCCGGGCAGGAGCCTGGACGAGCAGATGGACAACACGTTCATTCTTGCCCAACAGTTGGGCTTCGACGCACTGGTGTATGACTACGCCCCGGTGCCGATCGACCAGGATGGTGCGTTGATTACCCCCTCGGTACTGGAACTGCGCAATACCCCGCCCGACTGGCATGCACTGTGGTGCAGCAAAGGGTTCTACCAGATCGACCCGGTGCAACACCTGGCCCTGCGTACCGTATCGCCGTTCGTATGGTCCTACGAGGCCAAGGCCGACACCGCCCTGCAAACGATCATCGATCCCTGCCATGCCCCCGTGTCTTCCTACCTGCACGAACAGCAATTGACCTGCGGCGTCAGCGTGCCGATCCACCTGCCTCGTGGCGGTTTCGCTTCACTGACGGGCCTGCGCACCGGCAACGCCAACACGGTGCTGCTGGATGCACAGCAGACCTTGTCGGATTTCAGCCTGATTTCCCACGCGTTGCAGGAAGCGGCCTACCCGCTGTTCAGCAAGGAGCTACACACCTACCCCCACATTCACCTGACCAAACGCGAACGCGAGTGCCTCAAATGGGCCGCCGAAGGCCTGACCTCCGCCGAAATCGCCGCGCAATTGAGCCGGTCGCTGGCCGTGGTCACCCTGCACCTGGCTTCAGCGATGCACAAACTGAGGGCCAAGAACCGGGTGCAGGCGGTGGTGCGCGCCACCCATTACCGCCTCCTGGAAGACTGAGTCATCGATAAAAACCTAGCTGTTTTGCTAGTTACCTAAATTTCACCAGCGACTTATCGTCTCCCTGAGCCTTTTTCTCAGAGCAGGGAACGAAATGGAATTCATCGAAAAAATCCGCGAAGGGTATGCGGCGTTCGGCGCCTACCAGACCTGGTACCGCGTCACCGGTGACCTCTCCAGCGGTCGCACGCCCCTGGTGATCCTCCACGGTGGCCCCGGCTGCACCCACGACTATGTCGACGCCTTCAAGGACGTCGCCGCCAGTGGTCACGCCGTGATCCATTACGATCAACTGGGCAACGGCCGCTCCACCCACCTGCCCGACAAAGACCCGTCCTTCTGGACCGTCGGCCTGTTCCTCGACGAACTGAACAACCTGCTGGACCACCTGCAGATCAGCGATAACTACGCGATCCTCGGTCAGTCCTGGGGCGGTATGCTCGGCAGCGAACACGCGATTCTGCAACCCAAGGGCCTGCGTGCGTTTATCCCGGCCAATTCACCGACGTGCATGCGCACCTGGGTCAGCGAAGCCAACCGCCTGCGCAAATTGTTGCCCGAAGGCGTGCACGAAACCCTGCTCAAGCACGAAGCCGCCGGCACCTACCAAGACCCGGAATACCTCGCGGCCTCACGGGTTTTCTATGATCAGCACGTGTGCCGGGTCAACCCGTGGCCGGAAGAAGTGGCGCGCACCTTCGCCCAGGTCGACTCAGATCCGACGGTGTACCACGCGATGAGCGGCCCTACCGAGTTCCACGTGATCGGCAGCCTGAAGGACTGGAAATCAATCGGCCGCCTGTCGGCGATCAAGGTGCCGACCCTGGTGATCTCCGGTCGACATGACGAGGCAACGCCGCTGGTGGTCAAGCCGTTCCTGGATGAAATCGCCGATGTGCGCTGGGCGCTGTTCGAGGACTCCAGCCACATGCCTCACGTGGAAGAGCGCCAGGCGTGCATGGGCACGGTGGTGAAGTTTCTGGATGAGGTGTGCTCGATAGCCGGTTGAGTTCAACGATGGGAGGGGCTTGCCCTCTCCCACATTCAGACCTCGCTGGTTTCAGGTTTTGCGCTCTTCCTGGGGGCATCCGCCAGCAACGGAATCTCCTTACCCTCGGCGTCGAACAGCTTGCCGCCACTGAAGTAATCGCCCTCGCGCAACGCCGCCACGTCCTGAAAACACAAGCTGCGCTCGGTCCCTGCGACAAACACCGACTGTTGGTCCGAGTTACCGGCGGTGAAGTGGTTGAACGCCAGGTTCAGCAGGATCGCCATGATCGCCGAGGAGCTGATCCCCGAGTGGAAAATGGTCGCGAACCAGCTGGGGAACTGATCGTAGAAACTGGGCGCGGCGATCGGGATCATGCCAAAGCCGATGGACGTGGCGACGATGATCAGGTTCATGTTGTTGCGATAGTCCACTTTGGACAGGGTGCGAATGCCACTGGCCGCCACCGTACCGAACAGCACAATCCCCGCACCGCCCAGCACTGAGGTCGGCACCGCCGCGATCACCCGGCCCATGAACGGCAACAGGCCGAGGATCACCAGGAACACCCCACCCGTGGCCACCACAAAACGGCTCTTCACCCCCGTCACCGCCACCAGCCCGACGTTCTGGGCGAAGGCACTTTGGGTGAACGAGCCAAAGATCGGCGCGAACAGGCTCGACAGCATATCCGCACGCAGACCATTGCCCAGGCGCTTGGAGTCGACCTTGGTGTCGATAATCTCACCCACCGCCAGGATATCCGCCGAGGTCTCCACCAGGGTCACCATCACCACGATGCACATGGAAATGATCGCGGCCACATGAAAGGTCGGCATGCCGAAGTGAAACGGCGCGGGGAAGCCGAACATCGGCCCCTGGGTGACGCCGGAAAAGTCGGCCATGCCCAGCATTACCGCGATCACGGTACCGATCACCATCGCCAGCAGGATCGACAAGCGCGATATGGTGGCACTGCCGACCTTGCTCAACAGCAGCACCAGCACCAGGGTCAGCGCCGCCAGGCCGATATTGGGCACGCTGCCGAAATCCGCCGCGCGGCTGTTACCGCCCATGGCCCAGCGCGCCGCCACGGGCATCAAGGTCAAGCCGATGGTGGTGATCACGATACCGGTGACCAGCGGCGGGAAAAACTGGGTGATCCGCGAGAACACCGGGGTGATCAACAACCCGATCAACGACGCGGCCATCACCGCCCCGAGAATCGCGGGCACGCCACCCGCGCCGTCGCTGCCGACAATCGCCACCATGGTTGCCACGCCGGCAAACGACACGCCCTGCACCAGCGGCAACTGGCAGCCAAAGAACGGCAGGCCAAGGGTCTGCAACAGCGTGGCCAGGCCGCCGGCGAACAACGACGCCGCGATCAAAAGGCCGATATCCGCCGGCGACAACCCGGCCGCCTGGCCGACGATCAACGGTACCGCGACGATACCGCCATACATGGTGAGCACATGCTGCAGGCCGTAAGCCATGTTCGCGGCGACGCCGAGATTTTCATCTTCGGGCCGCTGCGGTGACGCCTTCGGGAAAGTCATGGTGAGGGGTTCTCTGTTTTTGTTGTGCGGCCACTGTATGCAATGTTAGGACCGGATGTCCATCTAGTTGTATACAATTAATCCGACAAAGCACCATGATCGGCGTTACAAAAATAATCCCTCCATTGCCATACAAGCTCACTTCAAATCAGCGGCCATTGCCGAGCGGTCTGCCTTCGGCCGCGCCAGCCAGTAACCCAATACCGCCAAGGGCGCAGTCGCCAGCATCACGAGCACGGTGATCAGCAGAGCCTGGTCGATCATCGACGACACCAACAGGCTGCTGAGAAAGCACAACCCCAGTTGCAGGGTGTTTTGCAGTGCTGCCGCCTTGCCGGAATTTTCCGCAAACTGGCCGAGCAGGCAGCAAAGATCATCACATTGCCGGTAAATACGCGCGAGGTGAGCAACTGTCCATAGCCGAATCGCGCCGGTTCAGGTTCCGCTGTCGGACGTTTCGGTGCCGTGCGCCGCCATCGCGACGTGGAGCTGACCCCCGCCGGCCGCCTGTGCGTCGGCATGGCACCGGCGCATCAGGTAATGCCGTGGATCGAACGCGGTGAGCTGGTGGCGCTGCAATTGAAGCGCCCCTTCCCGGCCAGCCCATCATGCGTAGCCTGGGCCCAGAACAAACTGTCCCCGACCATGGCGTGGTTGCTGGATTACCTGGGGGATACCCGGACACTCAACCAGGAATGGCTCAATGGTCCTGATCCAATAGCCGGGTGATGCCGCGCACGATCATCTCGACCTCCTTGGCGTCCAGGGTCAGCGGCGGCAGCAGGCGAATGATTTTGCCGCGTGTCACGTTGATCAGCAGCGCGTGTTCCTCGGCGGCGCGCTGCGCCAGGTCGCGGTAAGGGCGGGCCAGTTCGATGCCGATCATCAAGCCCTGCCCGCGAATTGCCAGTACCTGCGGGTGTTCGCTCAATTCCACGCGCAGCCGTGCCAACAAGCGTTCGCCCTGTTGCGCGGCGTTGTGCAACAAGCCTTGTCCTTCAATGATGTCCAGCACCGTGCAACCCACACGACAGGCCAGCGGGTTACCGCCAAAGGTGCTGCCGTGACTGCCGGGTGTGAACAGTTGCGCCACGGCGGCCCGGGCCAGGCAGGCGCCGATGGGTACGCCGTTGCCGAGGCCTTTGGCCAGGGTCATCACGTCCGGCAGGATGCCTTCGTGCTGGAACGCAAACCAAGTACCGGTGCGGCCGATGCCGGTCTGGATTTCGTCGAGCATCATCAGCCAGCCATGACGGGTGCAATGATCGCGCAGGGCTTGCAGGTAACCGGCCGGCGCCGGCAATACACCACTTTCGCCCTGGATCGGCTCAAGCAGGACCGCCGCGATACGCGTGCCGAACGTCTGGGTGATCGCGTCTATCGCCGCCATATCACCAAACCTGACCTTGAGAAAATCCCCTGGCAGGCGCTGGAAACCCAAGCGCACCGAGGGGCCGTCGCTCGCGGCCATGGTGCCGAGGGTGCGGCCATGAAAGGCGTTCTCCATCACCACCACCAACGGCTCTTCGATGCCCTTTTTCCAGCCATGCAAGCGCGCCAGTTTCAGCGCGGTCTCGTTGGCTTCGGCGCCGGAGTTGTTGAAGAAGGCACGGTCCAGGCCGGACAGCGACGTCAGGCGCCGAGCCAGCCGTTGCTGCCAGTCGATGCTGTACAGGTTGGACGTATGCAGCAGCAGGCCCGCCTGTTCGCTAATGGCTGCCACTAACCTGGGGTGGGAGTGCCCGACATTGGTCACTGCCACGCCCGCCACCGCATCCAGGTATTCGCGACCTTGTTGATCCCACAGGCGCGTGCCCAGGCCACGGGTAAAACTCAGGGCCAGGGGTTGATAGGTGGTCATCAGGCAAGTGGCGGTCATGAGGGGAGCTCCAGTGCATCGTTGTGATGGCTGCAGTATCGTTAGCCACCTCTGCTGGATAAACTGCGCATTCCTGCAATGACTTTAAATCAGGGATTGATAATGGATCTGTTCCAGGCAATGTCGGTGTACGTGAAGGTTGTGGAAACCGGCAGCATGACTGCCGCCGCCCAGGCCTGCGGGCTGTCGACCACCATGGTCGGCAACCACCTGCGCGCCCTGGAGCAGCGGCTGGGCGTCAGCTTGCTCAAGCGCACCACCCGTAAACAAAGCCTCACGGAATTCGGCGGGCAGTATTACCAACGGTGCCTGGAAGTGCTCGGCCTGGTGGCCGACTCCGAGCAATTGGCCGAACAGGCCCGCAGCGATATTCCCAAAGGCACCTTGCGCATCACCGCCCCACCCGCGTTCGGCACCGAACGCCTGGCGCCGGCGCTGAGCGAATTTTCCCAGCGCTACCCACAAATCAAGCTGTACGTGGTGCTCAGCAACCAGCGCATGGACCTGATCGACAGCGGCTTCGACGTGGCTATCCGCCTGGGCGAACTGGAACCCTCAAGCCTGATCGCACGCCCCCTGCTGGACTACACCATTACCCTCTGCGCCTCGCCGGATTACCTGGCGCGACGCGGCACGCCGTCGAAGCCCGAAGACCTGCAGCAACATGACTGCCTGGCGTTCGCCTACCCCTCCACCGATGACTGGCGCGATGCCGACAAGCTATGGCGCATGAGCGGCGCCGAGGGTGAAGTGGAAATCCCGGTGTCCGGCTCGCTGACCGTCAACAGCTCCCAAGCCTTGCGCCAGGCGGCGGTGCAAGGCATGGGCATCGTCATGCTGCCCGATGCCCTGGTGCAGCCGGATGTGCAGAGCGGCAAGCTGGTGGCCTTGCTGACCACCTATCAACTGCCCAGCCGCCCCATGCACGTGCTCTACGCCCAGGACCGCTATCGCCTGCCGAAGCTGCGAGCGTTCGTCGATTTCGTCATGGAAAAGTGGGCGCGCTAGAAACCCACGCCCAACGCTCGCAATTGCGCAGCGGTACGCTCGGCCGACACATGGTGAATGCCTTGCCAGCCAAGGGCGATGGCCGCCTCGATATTGCCGGCGACATCATCGATGAACACCACTTCCCGAGCCTGGATATCCGGCAGGTGCCCACGCACCTGGTCGAGACTGGCGTGATAGATCGCCGCGTCAGGCTTGATCAGCTTCAATTCGCCGGACACCACGATGTCACGAAAAATCTGGAGGAAGGGGTAATTGGCACGCGCATAAGGAAAGGTTTCGGCCGACCAGTTGGTGAGTCCGAACAGCGGCATATTGGCCTGGTGCAGTGCCTTGAGAATAGCCACGCCTTCGGGCAACGGGCCAAGCAGCATTTCATGCCAGCGGTCGTAGTAAGCCTGGATCAAGGCTTGGTGGTGAGGGTATTCGTCGATCAGGCTGCGCGTGGCATCAGCCAGGCTGCGGCCGGCATCCTGCTCGGTGTTCCAGGCCTGGGTGCAGATCGTGTCGAGGAACCATTGCCGTTCGTGATCGTCGGCAATCAGCTTGCGGTACAGGTGATGCGGGTTCCAGTCGAACAGGACACCGCCGAAATCAAAAACCACTGCACGAATCGTCATCAGATCCTCCGTTAGCCTGAATGTGATAGCCGAGGGAGTCTGGCAGATTTGCCCAGTGGGAGGTACGCGCCGGAGCGTAAGACGGATCTGAAAAGCACACAAAAAAAAGTGGGAGGGGGCTTGCTCCCGATAGCGGAATGTCAGTACCGAATGGACTGGCTGACCCACCACTATCGGGAGCAAGCCCCCTCCCACATGTTTTCAACCGCGTTTAAGCCTGGATCAGGCCCTTGATCTTCACGGTCGGATTTACATCAGCCTCGTAGTCCACGCCGTCGATCTCGAAGCCGAACAAGCGCAGGAACTCAGCCTTGTAACCGGCAAAGTCGCTGATCTCGTTGACGTTCTCGTCGGTGACCTGGTTCCACAGCGCTGCCACGGCGTCCTGGACCTTCGGCTCCAGTTCGGCCAGGTCGGCGCGCAGGCGGCCGTCGGCGTCGAGTTTCGGCTGGCTGCCGTACAGGCTGTCCTTGAACAGGCCGTAGACCTGCTCGATGCAGCCTTCGTGGGTGCCTTGCTCTTTCATCACCTTGAACAGCAGCGACAGGTACAGCGGCATGATCGGGATCGCCGAACTGGCCTGGGTGACCACGGCCTTGAGCACCGACACACGGGCGTCGCCCTTCAGTGCGGCGAGGTTGTCGCGCAGGGTCAGGACTTTCTTGTCCAGGTCCTTCTTGGCTTCGCCGATGGAGCCGTTCCAGTAGATGTCCTGGGTCAACTTCTCGCCGAGGTAGGTGAACGCGGTGGTCTTGGCGCCTTCGGCCAGTACGTCGGCGTCACGCAGCGCGTCGATCCACAGCTGCCAGTCTTCGCCGCCCATGACTTTCACGGTGCCGTCGATTTCTTCCTGGGTGGCCGGCTCAAGGGTGGTGTCGACGACGACGCCCTTGTCGGTGTTGATCCCGCGCAGGGTCACGGCCTTGCCGATCGGCTTGAGGGTGGAGTTGTGCACCACGCCTTGCGGGTCGGTGCGGCGCGGCGCGGCCAGGCTGTAGACGACCAGGTCGATCTTGCCCAGGTCTTTTTTGATGGTCTCGATGGTCAGGCGCTTGATGTCGTCGGAGAACGCATCACCATTGATGCTCTTGGCGTACAGGCCTTTTTCGACGGCAAACTTCTCGAACGCGGCGCTGTTGTACCAGCCGGCGGAGCTGAGCTTGCCTTCTTCGCCTTCTTTCTCAAAAAACACGCCCAGGGTGTCGGCGCCGCAACCGAACGCGGCACTGATGCGCGCCGCCAGGCCGTAACCGGTGGAAGCGCCGAGGACCAGCACCTTCTTCGGGCCGCCTTCGATGGCGCCGTGCTCGGTGACGTAGTCGATCTGTTGCTTGACGTTCGCTTCACAGCCAACAGGGTGAGCGGTCACACAGATAAAGCCACGAACCCGCGGTTTGATGATCATAAAATTTCTGCCTCTTCCAAGGTGCCGAAGGCCAGTGGTGGCCATTCAACTTCAATCGTACCGGTCTATGACGTCCGAAAAACCGAAGCGTCACGATAGACGCAAATCTTCTGTTTACAAAATCCGATCCACAAAACGCGGATCAAGGCTGGCAAGGGTTAAAAACCCTGGAGAGCCTTCACAATGTTGCAATATTTAAAACGCCTTTCCAGGGGCGAACGCCTTATGATGACGCAGGTATTTCAAAATATTTCTAAAACCCACCACTCGCAGCCAAGCATCTGGACCTGTCGAATGGCGTCCTGCCGGAGCTGAGCGTCATGAACAAGCCTGCTTTTCGTAAAAAGGCGATATCAGTCGCCTGGGCTCTCGGGGTACTGCTGATCATTGATGTCTTCCCCGAAACCACACTGGTGTTTCTCAGCCTGGTGCTGGTCTGTGGTATTTACGATTTTCTGCGCAACGGCTTGTATGACACGCCCAGCATCAAGAAATACTTTGTCGGCAGCGGTCGCAACACCTGGCTGCTCGCGCCGTTCAACACGCTGTTCGACCTGCTGAGCTCCCGCAACCGTCATATTTATACGATGCGCGACCTGCCGCCCACCTGGCAGGAAGACCTGCAACAGGTGATCAACGACGCCATGGCCCACAAGGATGAAATCATCGGTTACCTGGACACGCGCATGGCCGAGAAGAAGCGCGGCATGTTGTTTTTCCAATGGTACGGGCGGCCGATCGAAACCACGCTGAATATTCCCGAACTGCGCAAAAAGCTGCCATTCGTGAAAACCATCGGCGTGTCGGTGTTCAATGAAAACCGCTCGACCTCTTTTCACTTCGGCCCCCTGCGCATGATGTTTCGCGTGCTCTACAACATGGCCCCAGCGCCTCAGCACGACGGCGTCTACATTCAGGTGGGCAAGCACAAGCATTACTGGCACGACGACCCGCTGTTTATCTTCGATGACACGCTGATGCATGCGTCCTTCAACAAGAACGATGCGAAGCGCTACTGCCTGTTTATCGATATCGTGCGCCCGACCCCGCTGCCTTCGGTGCTCAACGCCGTGATTGCCGGGTTTGCCGGGATGGTCTTTACACTGCGTCGGGTTTTCTACAAAAACTGGAAGCTGATTCAGTAAGTTCTGCGGCATGATGGTGCTGGACGGTGTTTGCACTCGGCCTTATGCCTTTGGTAAATAACCGTCTTGCGCGACCGAATTCGGCACCCATCATTCTCAAGCCATCGCCCTCCTGCGGGTGCGGTGGCTGCGCTTTCAAGGACTCAGAATGCCCCAACGTCAAGTCATCAACGCCTCCGTCAGCCCCAAGGGCAGCCTCGAAACCCTGTCACAACGTGAAGTCCAGCAACTGAGCGAAGCCGGTTCCGGCAGCATCTACACCCTGTTCCGCCAGTGCGCCCTGGCGATCCTCAACACCGGCGCGCATATCGACAACGCCAAGACCATCCTCGACGCCTACAAAGACTTTGAAGTGCGCATCCACCAGCAGGATCGCGGCGTGCGCCTGGAACTGCTGAACGCGCCGGCCGATGCGTTCGTTGATGGCGAGATGATCGCCAGTACCCGTGAGATGCTGTTCAGCGCCCTGCGCGATATCGTCTACACCGAGAACGAACTGGACAGCCAGCGCATCGACCTGAGCAACTCCCAGGGCATCACCGACTACGTGTTCCACCTGCTGCGCAACGCCCGTACCCTGCGCCCCGGTGTCGAGCCGAAAATCGTCGTGTGCTGGGGCGGGCACTCGATCAATACCGAAGAATACAAATACACCAAGAAAGTCGGCCACGAACTCGGCCTGCGCAGCCTCGACGTGTGCACCGGTTGCGGCCCTGGCGTGATGAAAGGTCCGATGAAGGGCGCGACCATTTCCCACGCCAAGCAACGAATTACCGGCGGCCGCTACCTGGGCCTGACCGAGCCGGGCATCATCGCCGCCGAAGCGCCGAACCCGATCGTCAATGAGTTGGTGATCCTGCCGGATATCGAGAAGCGCCTGGAAGCCTTCGTGCGCGTGGGCCACGGCATCATCATCTTCCCTGGCGGCGCCGGCACAGCCGAAGAGTTCCTGTACCTGCTGGGCATCCTGATGCACCCGGACAATCGCGGCCTACCCTTCCCGGTCATCCTCACCGGGCCGAAACACGCCGCGCCGTACCTGCAACAACTGCATGCCTTCGTCGGCGCAACCCTGGGCGAAGCGGCGCAGGCGCACTACCAGATCATCATCGACGACCCGGCCGAAGTGGCGCGCCAGATGACCACCGGCCTCAAGGCGGTGAAGCAGTTCCGTCGCGAGCGCAACGATGCGTTCCACTTCAACTGGCTGCTCAAGATCGACGAAGGCTTCCAGCGCCCATTCGATCCGACTCACGAAAACATGGCCAGCCTGCAACTGAGCCATGCACTGCCACCTCACGAACTGGCGGCCAATCTGCGTCGCGCGTTCTCCGGCATCGTGGCGGGCAACGTCAAGGACAAGGGCATCCGCCTGATCGAAGAGCACGGTCCGTACGAAATCCACGGCGACGCGACCATCATGAAACCGCTGGACGAACTGCTGCAGGCCTTTGTCGCCCAGCACCGCATGAAGTTGCCAGGGGGCGCGGCATACGTGCCGTGCTACCGCGTAGTGCAATGATCGAACGCTGCTGCGTCCCATGACTGGGCGCCGCCACCGGTGGCGGCCAGTCATATGTTGTAGCGCTTTACGGTCGCTTTCAGCCGTGTGGGCGTGCGGAATCGGGCTATCGTTTTATCTATTCCGACCACCCCACACGATGAGCAACCTATGGACCAACGGATCTTGTCCGCCATAATTCCTTACCCTAAGGTAAGGAGCTCCACGATGGAGATCTTCACTATGGCCACCGCCACCCTCACCTCAAAAGGACAAATCACCATTCCCATCCAAGTCAGGACCGCCCTGGGCCTGGAAACCGGAGATCGGGTGGAATTCGTCGAAATGGAAGACGGCCAGTTTTCCATGATTGCCGCGAGCAAAACCGTTCACGACCTCAAGGGGTTGATCCGCAAGCCTGCCACGCCCGTTTCCATCGAGGACATGAACCGCGCCATTGCGGCCCAAGGAGCGAAAGCCGGGTGATCGGACTGGATACGAATGTGCTGGTGCGCTATGTCACCCAGGATGATCCGGTTCAGCCCCCCAAAGCCAACGAACTGATCGAATCGCTCACCACGTTTTCGCCTGGATTTGTCAGCTTGGTGTCCGTCGTCGAGCTGGTGTGGGTTTTACAAAGTTGCTACCAGTCAGCCAAGCGCGACGTGGTGACAGTCCTGGAAACACTGCTGCGCACCCGTGAATTGACCATCGAGCATGCCGATATCATCTGGCAGGCACTGCGACGGTTCTCAGCGAACAACGCCGATTTTGCCGACTGCCTGATAGAGCGCTGCGCCCACGCAGTGGGGTGCGAGTACACCGCCACCTTCGACCTCGACGCGGTCAAGACAACGGGCATGCAGCGGTTGGCCTGAACCGTCACCAGCGCTGATCCTGATCCAGGCCGAAGAGAACGGTGAGATCAAGGCCGTGGGCTATCGGGAACTGGGCAGCAACCAATTAGGCGCGGCGCTGCTGCGGGAGGTTCGGCTCCTGGGTACGAAGAAGCCGACCTAGCCAGGATTCAGCGAACCCAACCCCCACCCTGCCAGTGGTAACCGTCATTGCGCTGCACCCAATGCGGATGCATGTAGCGATAGCCCTCACGCACCGCTTCCCAATGACCGTGTACAGCGACGTAACGCCCGCCGTCCCAACGCCAGTAACCCCGTGACCACACATAGCCGTAGCGCGGCGCAGGCTCGACTTCGATCACCTGAACCGGCGGCGGTTGTGGCGCGATCACTTCGACATACTCTCGTTGCACCGGCCTGCGCTCATGCACGACACGCTCCTGCACACACCCGGATGCCGCGACGACCATCGCCGCCAATGCTGCATAACGTAACCACATACAACCCCCTCGGGCGCTGACGCCCAACAACCTGCCCGTAAAAAAGTGCCCCCTTGTTGCAGCCGCGCTCCTGCAGGGCCTGGGTACTTTTTAACAGGTGGCGTCTGTCAGGTTGCTGAACTCACACGCAGGGCCGAAACGCTCCTGCACCGCCTCGACAAAACGCCGCAACTTGGCAGTACGTTGCCGGTTGGCGGTGTAGACCAAATGCATGGGCCGGCTCGGCGCATCAAAGTCCGGGAGCACCCGCACCAACTCACCCCGGTCCAGGGCCGGACGTAGAAAATCTTCCGGGCCGAGCACAATGCCAAACCCATCCAGTGCAGCCGACATCAAGGCCCTGCTTTCGTTGATCTGCAAACGGCTGGCAACCTGCACCTTGTGCGATACCGTCCCCTGGTAGAACACCCATTCGCGATCGGCTGGACGTGACCAGAAGACATAGCCCAAGCATTCATGGTGTTGAAGGTCCGCCGGTCGCAGCGGTATACCCCGTGCCGCCAAGTAGACAGGCGCCGCGCAGACCACCAGACGATAGGGCGCCAGGGGTCTGGCGGTTAATCCAGTGGTCGCCAGGGGACCAATCCGAAAAGCGGCTTCGTAGCCTTCTTCCACCAGATCGACGAAACGATCGGTGAGGTGCAGGTCAATGTTCACATCGGGGTTGTCGCGCAGAAACGCAGTCACCAGGGGCATCAGGCTGCAGGAGCCGAAGGTCACCGGCGCGGTGATTTTCAGCTTGCCACGCGGGGTGTCATTCATGATCTGCGCCAGAGAATCGGCGGCCTCGGCTTCTGTCAGGATATGTTTGCAACGCTCGTAGTACGCACTACCCAGCTCAGTGAGGCTTTGCCGGCGCGTAGTGCGATTGAGCAAGCGCGCCCCCAGGCGCTGTTCCAGCGCGGCAACATGTTTGGCCACCATCTGCGCCGACATGTTCAAACGCTCGGCGGCGCGGGCGTATGAGCCCAACTCGGCAGCGATCACAAAGGCATTCATGCTGGAAAGACGATCCATCATTCCCCACTCTCAGTAATAACATCAACGACAGAGCGCTTATTTATCGCCTGTTGGTTGCCAATCATCATAACCCCCTCCCCCTTCTCTCTGGAGCAAAGACATGAAGATTGGCGTTATTGGAGCAGGTTTCATCGGGCGCTCCGTGGCACAACTGGCACTGGCGGCCGGCCATGAGGTGATGTTGAGCAACTCCCGCGGCCCACAGACCATGAGCAGCGTGCTCAGCGGCATTTGGGGCGTTCATGTGGGCAGCGCAGAAGACGCGGCACAATTTGGCGATGTGGTGCTCGTGGCTATTCCCCTGGCGCATTATCGCAGCGTGCCCGTACAGGGGCTGGAAGGCAAAACGGTCATGGACGCGAACAATTACTACCCGGAGCGTGATGGGCATATCCCCGAGTTGGACCGCTTTGAAACCACCACCAGCCGGCTGCTCGCCGATCACTTGCCCCGGTCCCACGTGGTGAAGGTGTTCAATGCGATCTTTGCGCCGGACTTGACGCAGGACGCCCGCCCCCACGGCGCACCCGAGCGCCGCGCATTGCCGGTGGCCGCCGATGACGTAGCGGCGAAAGCCCAAGTGATCCAGTTGCTCGACGAGCTGGGGTTCGACACCGTGGATGCCGGCGGACTGGATGAAAGCTGGCGCTTCGAACGGGCCAAACCGGCGTATTGCGTTGCGCTGGACCAGGCAGGCTTGAAAGCAGCGCTGGCGGCGGCCCAACGGACCGTCGAAGTGCCTCCGGTCGATCGTTCCCGCTCCCGGCCATAGACACGCACCTGCAAAAAAGCCCGCTGACCGTTACCGGTTCAGCGGGCTTTTGCACATCGGCTCAGCCCTGTTACCAAGACCTCACCAACGACTTACAACGCCAGGTCCGACGCCGGCTTGCTCGGCTCGGCCGCAGGCTTGGCAGCCTCGGTGGCTTTTGGCGCAGCCATCTGCGGAATCGCAGGCGGTGGAGTCAGTTGCAGGATGTTGGCGGTGTAGGCCCATTCCTTGGCAACGGCCTCAGGACTGTCGTTCAGCTTGGTGCCGTAGCTTGGCACGATCTGGTGCAGTTTTTCCTGCCAGGCCGGGGTGGCGACCTTGTCCTTGAACACTTTCTGCAGCACGGTCAGCATGATCGGAGCCGCGGTGGACGCGCCTGGCGATGCACCCAACAGACCTGCAATGGTGTTGTCGGCAGAGCTGACCACTTCGGTTCCGAGTTTCAGCACGCCGCCCTGCTCCTCGTCACGCTTGATGATCTGCACGCGCTGACCGGCTTGCCACAGGCGCCAGTCTTCTTTCTTGGCGTTCGGGAAGTATTCTTGCAGCGCCTTGAAACGGTCGTCGTCCGACAGCATCAGTTGGCCGGCAAGGTACTCGACCAGAGGGTATTCACGAATACCGACTTTGGTCATTGGCCAGATGTTGTGGGTGGTGGTGCTGGTCAGCAGGTCCAGGTACGAGCCTTCCTTCAGGAACTTGGTGGAGAAGGTCGCGAACGGGCCAAACAGAATCACGCGCTTGCCATCCAGCACACGGGTGTCCAGGTGCGGAACCGACATCGGTGGCGCGCCCACCGAGGCTTTACCGTAGGCCTTGGCCAAGTGCTGCTCGGCAACAGCCGGGTTATCGGTCACCAGGAACGAGCCGCCAACAGGGAAGCCCGCATATTCCTTGGCTTCAGGAATGCCCGACTTCTGCAGCAGGTGCAGGGCACCGCCGCCAGCGCCGATGAACACGAACTTGGCGTCGGTTTCAGTCTTGGTGCCGTCTTTCAGGTTTTTGTAGCTGACACGCCACGAACCGTCGGTGTTCTTGGTGATGTCCTGCACTTCGCTCGACAGTTTCAGGTCGAACTTGGGCGTGGTTTGCAGGTGCGCGACGAACTGGCGGGTGATCTCGCCGAAGTTCATGTCGGTACCCAGCGGGCTCCAGGTCGCCGCGATTTTCTGGCTCGGGTCACGCCCTTGCATCATCAGCGGAACCCATTTGGCGATCTGCGCCGGGTCTTCGGAGTACTGCATGCCGGCGAACAGCGGGCTGGCTTGCAGGGCTTCGTAGCGTTTCTTGAGGAACTTGATGTTGTCATCGCCCCACACGAAGCTCATGTGCGGCGTGGAGTTGATGAACGAACGCGGGTTCTTCAGCACGCCCTGCCGGACCTGCCAGGACCAGAACTGACGGGAGATCTGGAACGCTTCGTTGATCTCGACCGCTTTGGGGATCTCAACGTTGCCGTTCTTGTCTTCCGGGGTGTAGTTCAACTCAGCCAGGGCCGAGTGACCGGTACCGGCGTTATTCCAGCCGTTGGAGCTTTCTTCGGCGACGCCGTCGAGGCGCTCGACCATTTCCATCGACCAGTCCGGTTCCAGCTCATTGAGCCATACACCCAGGGTCGCGCTCATGATGCCGCCGCCGATCAACAGCACATCGACTTTCTTTGCCTCCTGCGCATGAGCGGACGCGATCCCCATCGACAACGCCAGCCCCAACAGGGCAGTGTTCACTTTTTTAAACATCAGTAGCACCTATGATAAACGCCATCCGCCCCACCGCCCCTGACTCACTTCAGGGCCGCAGGGTGGGCACACAAGGCCGACGTATCGACCTCACTTTTATGTCCCTTCTGCGCTGACTTCTTATCATTATTGGCTTCAGCTACCCGGGAAATAGCCAAGAACCGCTACGTATACGGGTTTACGTACCGGAGAAAGGCTAGACCAGGATGGCGCGCAGAATATCACGCCAAACAGCCGATATGCGCTGTTTGGCCAATTGACATCACTCGCATATTGGTTTTAGCGAGACTGATCGGGATGAGTGTCAAGCCTGACAGGCGCGACGAGGGGTCACAGGGTCGTCAGCGACAGCGCTGGGTGTTTACCTGATCGCACGGCGGATGCAGGCGGGGATTGAACAGCAACGGGCAGGGAAACGTAAGCCGCGGCGGCACGTACGCCGTGAACGATTGCCACGCAAGCGTGTTCATATGTGTGAAAGAATGGCGCGGCGCCCTGCAAAACAAAGGGGAGCGGTTCGCATTTAAAACAACAGTAAATAATACATGCCGTATTGTGGCGTTTTCTCTACAATTCGAAAACGCAAAAAAAGGAACTTGTCGTGAGCATTTCAACGAACCCGAAAACCCGCCCCACTGATGATGAAATAGATTTGATTCCGCTTCTCCAGACTTTATGGTCGAGTAAGAAAACCGTCATTGCCACGACAGTGGTGGGCGCCATTTTTTTTATTTTTGATCACTGCAATGTCCCCCGACCAATGGACCGCCAGCACTTACATCACCAAATCATCACTGTACAGCTTATATAAAGAAGTTAAGGAAAAAGACGCGAGTACTTCAGTAAACTCACCGCCTCTGGAAACCAAACTGTACAACTCGATTCAAAACGACGTATTCTATACCGCGATGGGCGTGATGGCAGCGAATTCCATTACATTGAAAGAGACCGTACCCAAGACAGGCAAAAACGAATCCATTCTGTATATTGCCTCGGCCACAGCTACAACTGCAGAGCTGGCAAGAGCGCAGTTGAAAGCCGCATTGAACACCGCAAACAATCAAGCCATTGCGCTTAACTTGCCATCCTTGTCGACTGGCAATAACGTGCGAGCATTTAATACCCTTGACGAAGCAAAAATCGCCAACAGTAAGAACACGAGAAAATTTGCGTTACTGGGTGGTTTTCTAGGCTTTATCCTAGGCAGTTTTTTTTGTAATTGGCAGGTTTATTATTCGCCAATACAAACAAACCAATCGCCCTTAAACACACGATAAAAACTCGCCTACCAATAAATAATACAGACCAGTATCAAAATAACAAAAACAATAAAAAACTTCGCGAAAAATGTCATTTTCATTAAGAGCACTTATGAGAGCGTACGATAATGGCTCTAGGCCATTATCGCATCGGATCTCTTTTTTCGCGGCGATTTTTACCGCCAACAAAAAATAAAAACTCGCATAAAATTAATCTTGTCAATACATTCAAGCCTGCCGCTTTGGCTATTTTGTTTCTAGACAGGTATGATTCAGGTTTAATATCACAACGCCATCATGTAGTATTTCTGTCATATTTTCCCGAACGACAAGGACGTGTTTTGAGCTTTCCCGACAGCAGCGTGCTCCAAAATTTCCCGACGACACTCCATCACCGCAACGCTAAGATTTTCACCACACATGCGGTTGACCAGAGCGTCCAACAGGCGATTCAGAAGCTGATCGATTCCCGCCAACCACTCAAAAACCGCATCAGCGCACCGCTCAAAGGAATGGAGAACAACCTGTTCGCCAAATCCCAGCCGCTCGACAGCCTCAGGCCCAAACTGCGAGTCACCCTCGGTCGTGCAAAACGCGACGGAACATTCGACTGGCCGGTTGAGGAAGTCATCAACACCCTGGGCGCCCAACAACGCGGCGCACCGGTCGCCGGCTTGTATGGCTTCGGTTATAGAAAGTCTGCGC
Source organism: Pseudomonas sp. MPB23 (assembly GCF_046605395.1). Classification (NCBI taxonomy): domain Bacteria; kingdom Pseudomonadati; phylum Pseudomonadota; class Gammaproteobacteria; order Pseudomonadales; family Pseudomonadaceae; genus Pseudomonas; species Pseudomonas sp. MPB23. The sequence continues at coordinate 5,692,520 of NZ_CP176771.1, forward strand.
TGGGCTTGATCCAGGAATTTTTCATCTTTACCAAACTACTGGAAGGTTATCTCAATGGCCTGGAATGGCTCAAACAGGAGCGCGACATCCAGAGTCTGATCACGGTGTCGTTCAAACTGCTGCGCTCCTTGCACGGCAAGGGCATCGTGCACATGGATTTCTGGGCTAACAACGTGATGGTCAACCTTGAGCAACCAATGCGAGCCAAGGCAATCGACCTGGAAAACTGCTTTCTCACTGCCTCGGATTACTTGACCGAGGTGCTGGCGTTTCAATTCGGCTTTTACTACCGGCGGGAGATTTACCGATTCGTGATCGAAGAAGAATACGACCAGAGGGTGCTGGAAGAGGTAGCCAAGTATGAAGGCATTGATCGCGACCGTTTTGACGAGATGTACGCGCGGAGCAAGCATGAAAATATAAGCCGCCGGGCGCGGCGCGAGATTTTTCATAAGGGAACGGTTGTTACGGGATAATGGGGACTCCTATCACGACACCCCCTCATTGCTTACCCTTTCTTGAATTTCACTTATGTCCCAGGCGCCTCATTGTCTAAAGGACGGTGCTTTTTCATCCGGTACATTTCACCATCCGCATGGGTGAGCAGTGTATCGGCATCCTTCCCGTCCTCCGGGTAATAGGCAACGCCGATACTGCACAACGGCATCTGCAGTGCGCCGAACTCAGGACCCAGTGGGGCAGCCATGATGTTGTGAATCTGTTCTAACTTATTGGAAATGGCGCTCCTCGACTGGACATCGGTCAGCAGCACCGTAAATTCATCGCCGCCCATCCGGGCCACGGTGTCCGTCTCACGCATGCAGCTTTCCAGACGATGGGCAATCACGCACAGAACACGATCCCCCACCGCATGGCCATGGACATCGTTAATACGCTTGAAGTCGTTCACATCCAGAAACAGCAAAGCCAACTGACGGTTGTGGCGATGCGCCGCGCGCAGGGCGGACTCCAGGCGATCATTGAACAGCGACCGGTTGGTTAATTTTGTCAGCGGATCATGATGAGCGAGGAAACGTAATTCCTCCTCGGCCTGAATTAAAGCCGTCACGTTGCGCGCCACACCAATCCTTGCACCGACCTCCTCCGACCAGAATGCCGCCCACAGGATGTACACCACGCCTCCATCCTTGCGGATGTAACGGTTGCGGAAATCGAAGTGGGATTGACCATTCATCACGCGGCTAATCGAGGCCCGCGTGGCAGCCAGGTCCTCAGGATGCATATAGCGCGTGATCGCGGTGCCGTTCAGTTCGTCAGGACGGTAACCCAGCAGGGCCTCACAGGCATCACTCACAAAAACAATGTGGTCGTCTCTATCCACCACAAACACCGTATCCAGCATCAGATGGATGAGTTTGGGGTAGAGCGCTTGTAGATCAACAGCCATAAGTCATGGGGAAGTCTGATTCATAGAACGCGATCATATCCCGATCGCCAGGACACGCGGCGAGTAATCTTGCACGCATCGGGCAGGCATGGGAACACGCATGCCCGGCGCCCCTGGTATTCATCTCAAGGGCCATGGTCTGGCACGGCAACTGCGCTAGTCCGCCTAGGCATCTATCTGATCGCCCACCGCAGGAAAGGTGATCACTAATGCCCCCAATTCCAAAATCACCAAAGCCCCCCCCTATGGCAGAGGTTAACGATAGCGACGAGGCAACCACCCCATCAGTCATCATGCAGCAACCCAGAACCATACTCACCATAACTACTACCAAGCCCACTCCCCCCAAAACTCATCTTGGTGGCTTTGCTGGGGCTGCGATCACCAAAGGCTTGGCATCCTCCGGTAAAACAAGGGTCGCTGCTCACACCTGACGAGCAAGCGCCCAACAGCAACGTGCCAGCGATCATCACGATTTTGAGCAGATTCGAGATCATTGTTTCGGTTTCCTGTGGGCCGGAGGCGCGGGAGTCACCTCTTTACAATGATCGTAGACCTCAACGGTTCAAGGAATTATGAAACTTTGCTAAATGACTGGGTGGGTTCAGGTTGCGGCATTGGAGTTTCGGGGGGCGCAGAGCACAAGAGCGGTGTATTTCACACACGCAGTGGTGAAGCGTGCGGAACACGCCGCTCCGACACCGGAGATACATCCCTGATAAACTGCGCCATTCGCCTCGTTGACTCAGACTTCCAATGTCCCTACAAAAAGCTCCGTTTTCTCGTCGTTTTTGCGTTGCCCCGATGATGGACTGGACCGACCACCACTGCCGGTTCTTCCTGCGCCTGCTCTCCAAACACGCCCTGCTCTATACCGAAATGGTCACCACCGGCGCGATCCTCCACGGCGATCACGAGCGTTTCCTGCGCCACAACGACGCCGAGCATCCGCTTGCGCTGCAATTGGGCGGTAGCGTTCCGGCCGATTTGGCTGCGTGTGCGCGTATGGCTGAGGCGGCGGGGTATGACGAGGTGAACCTGAACGTCGGCTGCCCCAGCGATCGGGTGCAGAACAACATGATCGGCGCGTGTTTGATGGGTCATCCGGCGCTGGTGGCGGAGTGCGTGAAGGCGATGCGCGATGCGGTGTCGATTCCGGTGACGGTGAAGCACCGCATCGGGATCAATGGCCGGGACAGTTATGCGCAGTTGTGTGATTTTGTCGGCCAGGTGAAAGACGCAGGCTGCCCCAGTTTTACCGTGCATGCGCGGATCGCGATTCTGGAGGGGCTGTCGCCGAAGGAGAACCGTGACATTCCACCTTTGCGCTACGACGTGGCGGCGCAGTTGAAGCGGGATTTCCCTGAGCTGGAGATTATCCTCAACGGCGGGATCAAGACCCTGGAACAGTGCCATGAGCACTTGCAGACGTTTGATGGGGTGATGCTGGGTCGCGAGGCCTATCACAATCCGTATCTGCTGGCGCAGGTGGATCAGCAGTTGTTTGGCAGCACGCAGCCGGTGGTGAGCCGCGCTGAGGCATTGGCGCAGTTGCGGCCTTACATTGCCGAGCATCTGGCGACGGGCGGGGCGATGCATCACATCACTCGGCATGTGCTGGGGTTGGGGACGGGTTTCCCAGGGGCGCGCAAGTTTCGGCAGTTGTTGTCGGTGGATATTCACAAGGCGACCGATCCGTTGGCATTGCTGGATCAGGCTGGGGCCCTGCTGGAAGGGCGCTGAAGACCCGCCGACTTTGCTGGTAGCTGTGCACAAGCTTCCCCGCCAGAATTCATTTCGGGTTGAACCTGTCCGGCATTTTGCCCTCCTATTTACCAGCAAGATCATTCATTCAAACGGCTGTTTTCAGGTTGTTGCCCTCGCAAACGATCGAACGCATTTGCGCCCTTGAGCGCCTGCCAGCGCTCGGGTAATGTCATCAGACCCATAGGACAGAGCACGCCCATGACTTCCAAGCTGGAACAACTCAAGCAGTTCACCACCGTCGTAGCCGATACCGGCGATTTTTCAGCCCTCGCCAAGCTCAAGCCACAAGACGCTACCACCAACCCTTCCCTGTTGCTCAAGGCCGCGTCGATTCCGGCGTACGCCAAGCTATTGGATGAGTGCGTGCAGAACTGCAACGGTGACGTCGGCCTGGCCAGCGACCGTTTTGCGGTAGCCGTCGGCCAGGAGATCCTGAAAGTGGTGCCGGGACGCATCTCCACCGAAGTGGATGCGCGCCTGTCGTTCGATACCGATGCGGTGCTCAAGCGTGCACATCGCCTGATCGACCTGTACGAAAAAGCCGGCGTTGGCCGTGACCGTGTCCTGATCAAGATCGCCTCCACCTGGGAAGGCATCCGCGCGGCGGAGAAACTGGAAAAAGAAGGCATCCAGACCAACCTGACCCTGCTGTTCTCCTTTGCCCAGGCCGTGGCATGCGCAGAAGCCGGCGTGTTCCTGATTTCGCCGTTCGTGGGGCGGATCTACGACTGGTACAAGAAAGCCAATGGCAACGACTACACCGGCGCCGAAGATCCGGGCGTGCAGTCGGTGACACGCATCTACAACTACTACAAGGCCAATGGCTACAAGACGGTGGTGATGGGGGCGAGCTTCCGCAACCTGAGCCAGATCGAAGAGCTGGCCGGTTGCGATCGCCTGACCATCAGCCCGGACCTGCTGGAAAAACTGGCGGCCGATACCGGCAAGCTGGAGCGCAAGCTGTCGCCTGGCCATGCCGGTGAAGCGCGGGTGCATCTGTCCGAAGCGCAGTTCCGTTGGGAGTCCAACGAGGATGCAATGGCGACCGAGAAGCTGGCGGAGGGGATTCGTCAGTTTGCTCGCGACCAGGAGAAGCTGGAAGCGCTGTTGACTGCCAAGCTGTAAAAACAGGCGGCGACAAAAAGGGCGGGACCTGTGAGGGTGCCGCCCTTTTTTTGTGTCAATCGGTTAGGAATGCATTGACCGGCCCGACGCAATCGGGAGCAAGCCCTCTCCCACACTTGGAGTGCGCTCGAACAGGGCGGTCAGTGGCGTTCGAGGGCGTTGACGAGGTCGTGGAATGCTTCGCGATTGGATTCGTTCAGGCCCATCAGGATCTTGTGCGCTTCCAGCACCTTGACCCGTACCACTTCCTCGGACTGATCCTGGGACGGCAGGTCGGTCAGGCATTCAGGGCAAGGGATCGGGCGGTCGACGATGTTGAAGACCTGGTCGAAACCCATGGACTGCAGCAAACGGGTGATGTCTTCATGGGTGGTGACGACCGTCGGCAACAGGCCCACTTTCTGCCGAGACAGAATGGACAACTTGGCCAACAGCCCAAGGGTGGTGCTATCGATGCTGCGGGTTTCGGTCAGATCGATCACGATCGCCGAGAAATTCAAGGCAGTGAAAATCCGCTCAATCGTTGCATCCAGCGCCGAACACAAGGTCAGGCGCACTTCACCGACAAACTTCAAGACGAAGGTCCCGTCCTGCTCGGCGAATTGGATTCTTCCGGTACTCATCAAAGATTCCTGCTCAACACCAATAGGGCGATATCATCCGGCATCTCCCCCAGCGTGGCCAATCCAAAAACCTGCCGCAGGCCATCCAGGCTGCCGCCCGCCGACTTGACCCGCTGGGGCAAGGCGGCTTCTTTCTCTTTGAGTGTAGGCTCTGGAAGAAGGTCCAGGATGCCGTCGGACATCAGCGTCAGGCTGAACGTCGGCGGCAACTCCAGGATGTGGTCTTCGTAGGTCGCTTCGTTGAACAGGCCGACCGGCAGACCACGCCCTTCCAGGTAACGCACACTGTCAGGAGTGTACAGAACAGGCATCGGCAGGTGACCGCCGATGCTGTAGGTCAAAAGACCGGTTTCTTCGTCAATCACGCCGCCGACCATCGTCACGTGCTTGCCCAGCTTGCAGCTGATCAGGCCTCGGTTGATGTGGCCCAGCACCTCGGAGGGCGTGAACTCCGGCAAGGTGCCATTGCGCTTGGATTCAAACAACAGCCGTGTGGTCATGAACTTCAACAACACGGTCACAAAAGCAGAGGAAGCTCCATGGCCGGATACGTCGGCCAGGTAGAACGCAACTCGTCGCTCATCAACACGGAAATAGTCAACGAAATCACCCGACAGGTACAAAGACGGAATGATCTGGTGGGCAAACTGGAATTCGTCGATGGTCCAGGGGCTGACAGGCAGCATGTTCATCTGCACCTGGCGACCGGCATTCTGGTCTTCCTGGAGCAGGTTCAGGCTGGCTTCGAGTTCACGGTTGGCGGTTTCGAGCTTTTCGCGGTAGCGCTGGTTTTCCAATAGCAGGTGTGCACGATCCAGCGCGCGGCGTACCGAGTGCTCCAACACCGCCAGGTCTTCAAGGGGCTTGATCAGGTAGTCGGCAGCGCCCAGGCGCAAGGCTTCGACGGCATCGTTCATCACCCCGGCACCGGACACGACAATCACTGGCGTCTGCGGAGACAGCTCGGTGACCTGGCGAATCAGTTCGAGGCCGCCCATCTGAGGCATGCGCAGATCGCAGATCACGAGGTCGGGCTTGTCGCGCTCGAATACCTGAAGACCCTGTTGGCCATTGCTGGCCTGCAGGACGCTGAAGCCACTGTCTTCCAAATAGGCCGCAAGGCTTGCGCGCACTACTTCGTCGTCATCGATTATCAGCAGCGTGGCACTGGTTTTTGGCATGTGGGCAAACGGCGCCAGAATTAGGTTGGCGTAGGCGGCTCGGCAATGGCCGGGCTCACGTACTGGATTCGCTTTCTAGCCTCTCTGTCCTACAAACCATGGGGTTTTTCCCCACGCACAATGGTAAAGCAGAGGTGCCCTTCTAAGGCGCAGACGGTACTCCCATCCGCCAGGGGTTTCAAGCTCATGCCGATGGTCGCCGAGCGTCTTTACATCGCAAATCACCGGGAGTTATAAGAACAGCCATCACCACAACACAAAGTAAGGATGGAAGCTGTGAGCGAACACGAGCGCGACTACGCTGAAAAGCGCGATTTCATCCGCATGCGAGTGGGTGCCGATGTGTCTTTGATCCACGCCGGGCAGGAGATTGACGGGGTTTGCGTGGACCTTTCCAGCTCCGGCATGCAGGTGCAGGCACCTCGCCAGTTCGCGGTGGGCGATCTGCTGACCGTGCGCATCGAGTCGGAGCATCCCGCCCTCGCGGGCCTGGAGGCAGACACCCAGGTGGTGTGGGGGAAGAATGAGGGCGACAGTCAGCATTTGGGGCTGAAAATCCTGAAAATGCGCTAATAGCCGCGCACAAAAAAGGCGACCACGTGGTCGCCTTTTTTCGTTTCAAGACGTCGCGACCTAGAAGTCGTCGACGACCTTGCCATCCTTGACCTTGAACTCGCGGTTCTGCAGGTAAGCATTGCGGATAAAGGTGTATTTGTCGCCAGTGATCAGCTTCTCGCTGTCGAGCAGGCTGGCGCGCGTGTCGACGATGTTCAGGCCGAAGGTGCTGTTGCGCCAGCCGATATCGTTCATGTAGCGGTAAGGCTGGGTGTAGCTGTCCACGTATTTGGACGGCGCATCACGCAAGGTGCTTGGGCCCAGCAGGGGGATCATCACGTATGGACCACTGCCCACGCCCCAATAGCCGAGGGTCTGGCCGAAGTCTTCATCGCTGCGTTGCAGCCCCATTTTGGTGCCGACGTCAATAAAGCCCAGCACGCCAAACGTGGTGTTCATCAACAGACGGGCCGTGTCCACACCTGCGGCATGCGGCTTGAGCTGCAGCACGTTGTTGGCCAGGTTGCCGACATCACCGATATTGCGGAAGAAGTTGTGCACGCCGTCCTGTACGAATTGCGGAGTCACAAACTGATAGCCCTGAGCCAATGGCTTGAGGGCGTATGTGTCAACGGTATCGTTGAAGGTGAAGATGGGACGGTTGATGCTTTCCCATGGGTCATCTTCCGATGCGGCCTGTGCGACGAAGGGTGCTAGCAGGAAAGTGGCACACACTGAAAGCTGAGCGAAGTAGTGGCTCCAGCGCATAGCTTTTGCTCCTTGAATGGTCTGTCATGGGCGCTATGCCCTGAATGAGGTGGCCAGTATATGACGGAAGCGTGCAATTAGGCAGCAGTCAGGAAAAGACATACAGACAATAGACAAATTTCCTGCAATTCATCCCACTGTCATCCCATTGTCATCCTGCCCCGATAGCGTCATGGCTATTTCAGGGATGTCGACATGCCTCACGCCGAGATTGCCACCGCTACCACGCCTGCCTTGACGGCTGTTTTGTTTGGCCTGAGTGGATGCCTGGTGGACTTCGGTTCCCGGGCACGCACCGATTCCCCCTCCCCTGATTCCCAAGCCACACCGGGCGCCCTGAAAATCCTGCGCAGCCTGAAGGAACAAGGCGTCCCCTGCGCCTGGCTGGATGAACTGCCGCCCTCGGTGACGACCCCGCTGGCCGCTGCGCTGCCGGACTGGCTCAAGGCCGCATCGCCCTCCCCCTTCCGCTGGCCGGCGCCCCATGCCTGCTGGCAAGCCTTGATGGAACTGAATATCGAGCGCCTGGAAGGCTGCGTCCTGGTCAGCGGCGAACCGCGCTTACTGCAATCGGCGTTGAACGCCGGGCTATGGACCATCGGCCTGGCCTCCTGCGGCTCGCTGTGCGGCATGGCCCCCGAACAGTGGCAGGCACTGAGCGAGCAGGAACGCGAGCGCAAACGCGGCAAGGCCACGGTGGCGCTGTACGGGTTGGGCGTGCATTCGGTGATCGATCACCTGGGCGAACTCGGCAGTTGCCTGGCCGACATCAGCCTGCGCCAGCTCAAAGGCGAAAAGCCCTGATCAAGATCATGCACAGACGGCGCCGGTAGATTAATCTACAGCTCCTCTCATAGACCTTTCTCGGCGTGCCGTGGTCTATGCCAGTGCCTATCGATAAAAGGAAAACCACCATGCCTGCCCGCGAAAAACTGCAAGAACAGGTCAACATCCTGCGCGAGCAACTGGAACAGGACCCACCGCTGTCAGCCGAAAAGCGTGAAGCGCTGGAAGCCTTGCTTGCCAAGTTCGAAGTGCAACTTGAACTGGAACCGGCCACCCAGCCACCCAGCATCGCTGACGATGTGAACCGGGCGGTAGAAGGTTTCGAACTGGACCATCCGGGCATTGCCGGGACATTGCGCAATATCGTGATAACCCTGGGCAATATCGGCATCTGACCCCCTTTGTAGGCGCCCGGCTTGCCGGCGATGGCGAACTAAAGGCCACCATCGCCGGCAAGCCGGGCGCCTACAAAGATGCGGTGTGTTTATTGGCGGGCCAGGCGCACGTTCTGGAACGCCACATCCTCCGTACTGCGGTACGGGTTGATATCCAACCCACCTCGCCGCACATACCGCGCGTACACCGTCAACTTCTCAGGTTTGAGCAAACGCTGCAGGTCGAGAAAGATGCGCTCCACGCACTGCTCATGGAAATCCGAGTGCTGGCGAAAGCTCACCAGGTATTCCAGCAGGCTGGCGTGATCCAGTGCCGAACCCCGATAGTCCACCGCCACACTGCCCCAATCGGGCTGGCTGGTGACCGGGCAGTTGGATTTGAGCAAATGACTGTGCACGCACTCCTCGACGATGCGCGAATCATCGCAACGCAGCAATTCCGGGCGCGGGTGCTCGTAGTTGCTGACGCTGATGTCCAGATCGTCGATGCAGATGCCCGGCAAGGCCTGCACACCTTCGGCCTCGACATCGGCCAGGCTGCGGATGCGCACGCTCACCGGCTTGCCGGCAGCCGCACTGAGGTCGGTGCGCAGGGTCGCTTCCAGGCTCGGCACATCGGCAAACGCGGTCTGGTTGAGCGAGTTGAGGTACAGCTTGAACGACTTGGATTCGATGATATTCGGCGAATCGGCCGGGATGCTGAACTCGCCGATGGCCACCACCGGCTTGCCCGATGGCAACAGCCAGGACAACTCGAAGCAGTTCCAGAAATCCACGCCCTTGTAGGGCAGGGTTTCGGCGCTCAGGCCCAGCTCGGCCCATTTGGCAGCGCGCGGAATCGGGAACAGCAACGAAGGGGTGTAGGTGGAAATGTATTCACTGGACTTGCCCAGCGGCGAATGTTCGGCAGCGGGATGCATGGCGGAAACCTGGCTAAATAAACCCCGCCAGTCTACCAGCCTTTGCCCCCGCCCTTAACACGCGCTCATTCGACGTTGATCTTGCCCACCATGCCCGCCTGGTAATGCCCGGGAATATTGCAGGCAAACTCCAGGCCCGTGGTTTTGCTGAACGTCCAGGTCAACTCGGCGGTTTTACCCGGTTCTACCAGTACGCTGTTGGGATCATCGTGCTTCATCCCACTCATATCGCCGTGGCCCATGGCGCTGTGGTCCATCTTGCCCATCCCGGTGGCGTTCAACATACCGCTGGCCTGCATCTGCATCATTTGCTTCTGATGCTCAGCATGCATCGCCGCGTCGCCCAGGTTGAACTCGTGGAGCAACTGGCCTTTGTTGACCAGCACAAAGCGCACTGTCTCACCGGCCTTTACATCCAGGGACTTGGGCGAAAAGGACATATCCTGCATCACCACTTCCACGGTGCGCGTGGCCTTGTCGGCAGAAGCCGGCTGGCCGAATGCATAGGTATGGGCTGTGTCAGCCATCGCCCCGACACTCAACGCCAACAGGCAGGTCGCCAACAACAGGGGGGTACGCAATGCCATCTCAATTCTCCAAAGGTGTGGGATCAGTCTGGGGACCACTTTAAGATTGCAGCGCTGCCAGCTAGCTGACTGCTAGATTACAACTTTGTCAGGTTGCGCCCCTCCCCTGGCCACCACGGTATAAAGCCCGACGTGACCTGCTGCCAAGAGCTGCCCATGAAACTGCTGATCGTCGAAGACCAACCCAAAACCGGCCATTACCTGCGCCAGGGCCTGGCCGAGGCCGGCTTTACCACCGAACTGGTGGCCGACGGTACCAGCGGCCAGCACCTGGCACTGACCGGCGACTACGACCTGCTGATCCTCGATGTGATGCTGCCCGGTCGCGATGGCTGGCAGATCCTGCAAGCCGTGCGCAACGCGGGCCTGGATACGCCTGTGCTGTTCCTGACCGCCCGCGATGCCGTGGAAGACCGCGTGCATGGCCTGGAACTGGGCGCCGACGATTACCTGGTCAAGCCCTTCGCGTTTTCCGAGCTGCTGGCGCGCGTGCGCAGCCTGTTGCGGCGTGGCAGCAGCGCACCGCAGGAAACCGCCCTGCAACTGGCCGACCTGCGCCTGGACCTGATTCGCCGCCGTGTCGAACGGGGCGGCCAGCGTATCGACCTCACCGCCAAGGAATTCTCGCTGCTCGAACTGCTGCTGCGCCGCCAGGGCGAAGTGCTGCCCAAGTCGCTGATCGCTTCCCAGGTGTGGGACATGAACTTCGACAGCGACACCAACATCATCGAAGTGGCGATCCGCCGTCTGCGCCTGAAAGTCGACGACAACTTCCCCGACAAGTTGATCCACACCGTGCGCGGCATGGGCTATGTGCTGGAGGAACGGTGCAATTGATCAAGCGCCTGTCCCTGACCAGCCGCCTGGCCCTGCTGTTTGCCGCCTGCACTGCGGTGGTGTCCTTGCTGGCCGGCGTGCTCTTCAACCACGCCAGCGAGGCGCACTTTATCGAGCTGGACCAGCAACTGCTCGATAGCAAACTGGTCGTGCTGCGCAGCACCTTACGGGGGGTCGACTCGGCGCAATCATTGGCTCAACGCGAAGCGCAACTGCGCGCCGAACTCAATCGCCAGCCCGATCTTGCCTTGCGCATCACGGCGGGCGAACAACGCTGGTTCGATGGCGCACCGACCATCACCCTGCCCGAAACACCCGGCCTGCACAGCCTGCAAAACACAGGCACCGATTACCGGGTGTACAACGCGCCATTGCGGCCGGAGCAGCCGGATTCACCGCACCTGAGCCTGATACTCGACATCACCCATCACCAGCACTTCCTGCAGCGCATGCAGCATCTGATCTGGCTCACCGTCGGCCTCAGCGCCCTGGCCACCGCCCTGCTCGGTGCCTGGGCAGCGCGCAGTGGGTTGCGGCCTTTGCGCCGCATGGGCGAAGTGGCCGCCAGCGTGTCCGCCCATTCTCTGACCCAGCGCCTACCCCAGCAGCACATGCCGGTGGAACTGGCGGAACTGGCCCAGGCCTTCAACGCCATGCTCGGTCGCCTCGACGACGCGTTCCAGCGCCTGTCGGCCTTCTCTGCCGATATCGCCCACGAACTGCGCACACCCCTGTCGAACCTGCTGACCCACACCCAGGTGATCCTCACCCAGCCACGCCCGCTGGAGGATTATCGCGAGGCGCTGCACAGCAATCTGGAAGAGCTGCAATGGATGGCGCAGTTGGTCAACGACATGCTCTACCTGGCCAAAGCCGACCACGGCCTGCTGATCCCCAAGCGCGAACCGCTGGCGCTGGCCGATGAAGTGCAGGCATTGCTGGAGTTTTTCGCCCTGCTCGCAGAGGACGCGCAAATCAGCCTGGTACACGAAGGAAACGCCCACACCGCCGGCGATCGCGGCATGTTGCGCCGAGCCTTGTCGAACCTGCTGGATAACGCGCTGCGGTTTACGCCAGCGGGTGGCGAAGTGCGGGTAACGATGGTTGAAACCGCACAGGCCGTGACGTTGACGGTTGAGAACAGCGGGGAAGGCATTCCGGCGGAGGTACTACCGCGGTTGTTCGACCGGTTCTACCGGGCCGACCCGGCCCGCCATGAAGGCAGCAGCGAACACGCGGGGCTGGGGCTGGCAATTACCCAGTCGATTGTGCGAGCCCATGGAGGGCGGATTTATTGCGAGTCCGAGGCGGGGTGGACGCGGTTTGTGATCGAGTTGCCGAAGGGGTATTGATGCAAGCCGGACGGGCGCTATCGGGAGCAGGCCTCCCGATAGCGGTCTTGAATACTACGAATATCTCAGGGCATGCGCCGGCTCAATTTTCGCCGCCCGATACGCCGGGTAAATCGTCGCCAAAAAACTCAACACAAACCCGGCCGAGCAAATCAGCAGCACATCCCCACCTTGCAACTCCGAAGGCAGATTGCTGACGAAATACACGTCCGAACTGAAGATATGCTGCCCGGTCACCCGCTCCAGCCAGCCCACCAACTCACTGACGTTCAACGCCGCAATCACCCCCAACACACCGCCGATCAGGGTACCGACGATGCCGATCACCGTGCCCTGCACCATGAAGATCGCCATGATCTGCCGTGGCGTGGCGCCGATGGTGCGCAGGATCGCGATGTCCGCGCCCTTGTCGTTCACCACCATGATCAAGGTGGCAATGATGTTGAACGCCGCCACGGCCACGATCATCAGTAACAGCAGGCCGATCATGGTCTTTTCCATTTTCATCGCGCTGAACAGGCTGCCCTGGGTGTGGGTCCAGTCATCCGCCTTGTAAGCCGCACCGAGGCTGGCGGCGATGTCCGCCGAGACCTTGGGTGCCGCGTACAGGTCTTTTACCGCCAGGCGCACGCTTTGTACCTGATTCGGCTGCCAATGCTGGATTTCAGCGGCGTCGGCCATGTGGATCAAGGCCATGGAACCATCCAGCTCGGCGCCGACCTTGAAAATGCCGACCACGTTCAATCGCTGCATGCGCGGGGTGATACCGCCCGGCGCGCTGCTGATTTCCGGGACGATCAGGGTCAGCTTGTCGCCCACGTTCAGGCGAAAGCGCCGTGCCGTGATGTCGCCGACCACCACGCCGAACTCGCCGGGCTTCAGGTCTTCGAGTTTGCCTTTGACGATATGCTGGGCCACGATCGACACCTTGCCTTCCTGGACCGGATCAACGCCGCTGATCTCGATCGGCTGCATGGCGCCCTTGTAGGAGAACATGCCGTCCATCTGCGTGAACGGTACAGCGGCGGTGACTTGCGGATTTTTCATCGCGGCGGCGGCCACCGGCTGCCAATCGTCGATCGGCTTGACGCCGACGATGGTGGCGTGGGGCACCATGCCGAGGATGCGCGAGCTCATTTCGCGTTGAAAACCGTTCATCACCGACAGCACCACGATCATCGCCAGCACGCCCAGGGCGAGGCCGATCATCGAAGTCATCGAGATGAACGAAACAAAACGGTTGCGGCGCTTGGCGCGGGTATAGCGCGTGCCGATGAAAATCGATAACGGTCTGAACATTGGCTTGCACCGCCTGAAAAAATGAAAAAGCCCGACGCCAGGCGTCAGGCTTGAAACGGGTCAGATGGCGACCAGATGACCTTCCTGCAGGTGCAACACGCGGTCCATCTGCCGGGCCATGCTCATGTCATGGGTCACCACCAGGAACGCAGTGCGCATCTGGGTGCTCAATTCCAGCATCAAGTCCTTGATGCCCTGGGCGGTGTGGGAATCGAGGTTGCCGGTCGGCTCGTCAAGCATCACCAGGCCCGGGTTGTTCACCAGGGCGCGGGCAATCGCCACACGCTGGCGTTCGCCGCCGGACAATTCCGCCGGTTTGTGTTCCAGGCGGTGGCCGAGGCCGACGCGCTCCAGCAATGCGGTGGCACGCTGGCGCGCCTCCGGAATCGCGGTCTTGCCGATCAGCAGCGGCATGCACACGTTTTCCAGGGCGGTGAACTCCGGCAACAGATGGTGGAACTGGTACACGAAGCCCAACGAACGGTTGCGCAACTGGCCACGGGCTTTCTCGCCGAGGGCCGACAACTCTTCGCCGGCCAGCCACACGCTGCCCTGGGACGGCGTGTCGAGGCCGCCCAACAGGTTAAGCAAGGTACTTTTGCCGGAACCGGAACTGCCGACGATCGCCACGCGCTCGCCAGGGTGAAGTTCCAGTTGCAGGTTGGACAGCACCACAACCGATTCAGGGCCTTCCTCGTAGGATTTGCCCAGGTTGCGGCAGCTCAGGATTGCTTTTTCACTCATGCCCGATTCACTCATAACGTAAGGCCTGTGCTGGCTGGGTACGTGCCGCGCGCCAGGCTGGATATAGGGTGGCAAGGAAACTCAGGACCAATGCGGCGCCGCCTACCATCAACACGTCCTGGGCCTGAACCTGGGACGGCAAGTAGTCGATGAAGTACACGTCGGCGTTGAGAAACTTGTGGCCGATCAGGGTTTCGAGGCCGGCGATGGCGGCGCTGACGTTCAGCGCCGCCAGAATGCCCACCGCCGTGCCGATCAAGGTGCCGACCACGCCGATCACCGTGCCCTGCACCATGAAGATCGCCATGATCTGCCCCGGTGTGGCGCCCAGGGTACGCAAGATGGCGATGTCGCCCTTCTTGTCGTTCACCACCATTACCAGGGTGGAAATGATGTTGAAGGCGGCGACGGCGACGATCAGCAGCAACAGCAGGCCGATCATGGCTTTTTCCATGCGGATGGCCTGGTACAGGTTGCCGTGGGTACGGGTCCAGTCGCGGGCGTAATACTGGCTTTCACCCAGGTGCTGGGCGATTTCCCAGGCGCCGCGCGGGGCGTCGAACAAGTCGTTGAATTTCAGGCGCAGGCCCTGCACCTGATCCGGCTGCCAGCGGTGCAGGCGGGCCAGGTCGGTGAGGTTGGTCAGGCCGAGGTAGCCGTCGATCTCGCCGGCCCCCACGTGGAAGGTGCCGACCACGGTAAAGCGTTTCATGCGGGGGAACATGCCGGCCGGGGTCACGGTGACTTCCGGGGCGACGAAGGTCAGCTTGTCGCCGATGCCCACGCCAAGCTTGGCCGCGGCCTTGTCACCGATGACGATGCCAAAGCTGCCGGGCGACAGGTCGTCCAGTTTGCCCTGCAACATGAACTTGTCGATGATCGAGACCTTGCGTTCCTGGACCGGGTCGATGGCATTGAGCAGGATCTTCTGCACCTTGCCGTCGTTGGTCAGCAACCCCTGCATCTGGGTAAACGGCGCGACCGCCAAAACCTTGGGGTTCTGCTTGACCTTGTCGGCCAGGCTTTGCCAGTCGCTGATCGGTTCACCCGACTCAATGGTCGCGTGGGGCACCATGCCCAGCACGCGGGTGCGCATCTCATGATCGAAGCCGTTCATCACCGACAGCACCACGATCATCACGACCACGCCCAAGGCGAGCCCGATCATCGAGGTCAAGGAAATGAACGACACAAAATGATTGCGACGCTTTGCACGGGTATAACGCGTGCCGATAAATACGAAGAGAGGTCTGAACATGTCGGGGCTTGTTCGGAGGAAAAGAAGACGTCCCGGTGGCGGGGTCTGGTAAGCAGCTTTACACTCAGACCATTACCGTTACCTGGGGTTCGCCATGTCGACATTAGATGAAGAAGATCGCCGCGAATACTACCGTATCGACGACATGATCGCACTCCAAATCAAAAGCCTGTCGGCCCCGGAAGCAGCGAGCAAGGAAGTGTTACTGGATGATTCGCCGCTGTTCAATCTGCTCAGCGAACTGCACCTGAGCGAATTCGAAGCTCAGCACCTGTTACGCCAGCTCAGCGAGAAGGATCGTACCCTGGCGGCCTTCCTCAAAGTCCAGAACAAACGCCTGGACCTGCTCAGCCAGATCATGGCGCAAAGCCTGCGCGATGAACTCGGCGCCCCGCAACCGGTGGTCATTTCCGAAGGCGGCATCGACTTCCAGCACCCTGCCCCCCTCGCCATCGGTGCGCACCTGGCCGTCAAACTGGTGTTGATGCCCCAGGCGCTCGGCCTGCTGCTGCGTGCGCGGGTCACCCATTGCGACCCCAAGGGCGACGGCTTCGAAGTGGGCACCGAGTTCGAATCCATCCCCGACACCCAACGCCAACTGCTGGCGCGCTATATCCTGCAGAAACAAGCCCAGCAACGGCGCCTGGCGCGGGAACAAAGCGACGCCCAAGACACCTGAATTCGTATTCACCCCGCCAGGACACCTGGCGTAAAGGAGCAACTGTGACCCTGATTTACGGCCACCGCGGTGCCAAAGGCGAAGCACCGGAAAACACCCTGACCAGTTTCCAGGAATGCCTCAAGCACGGGGTACGCCGCTGCGAACTGGATTTGCACCTGTCCCTGGACGGCGAACTGATGGTCATCCACGACCCGACCCTCAAGCGCACTGCCGACCGGCGCGGCAAAGTCGTCGAGTATTCGGCGGCGGATTTGGTGAAGATGGACGCGCGCAAAGGCGGCCCTGGCTGGATCAAGCCCTGCCCGATTCCACGCCTGGAAGAACTGTTCGAAAAGTGCGACTTCGACCACTGGCAACTGGAAGTCAAAAGCGCCTCGCGCACCCGTGCCGCCACTACCGTGCTGGCCATCCGCGAAATGGCCGTACGCTTTGGCCTGATGGACAAGGTCACCGTGACCTCAAGCTCGCGGGAAGTATTGAAAGCGGCGGTTGAACTCACCCCGGACCTGTCACGCGGCCTGGTAGCCGAATACGCCTGGCTCGACCCGTTGAAGGTCGCGCAGAACTATGGCTGTGAGATGCTGGCGTTGAACTGGACGTTGTGCACCCCCGAGCGTCTGGAAAAAGCCCAGCGCCAGGGTTTGCACGTATCCGTGTGGACGGTCAACGAACCTGCGCTGATGCGCAGGCTCGCCGACTTCGGCGTAGATAGCCTGATTACAGACTTTCCCGGTTTGGCCACTGCCACCCTCGAGAATTACTGAAATCGGTCTCCCCGGCCGGCTCAGGCCACCGGCCGGAGCCGCTCAAAAAAGCCGGTTGAGGCCGTCGTAGGCCGCGACCCGATAGGCTTCCGCCATGGTCGGGTAGTTGAACGTGGTGTTGACGAAATACTTGAGGGTATTTTGCTCACCTGGCTGGTTCATGATCGCCTGGCCGATGTGCACGATCTCCGAGGCCTGGTAGCCAAAGCAATGTACGCCGAGGACTTCCAGAGTCTCGCGGTGGAACAGAATCTTCAGCATGCCTTGCGGCTCACCGGCGATCTGCGCACGCGCCATGCTCTTGAAGAACGCCTTGCCCACTTCGTAAGGCACCTTGGCCTTGGTCAGTTCGTGCTCGTTCTTGCCGATCGAGCTGATCTCGGGAATCGTGTAGATCCCGGTCGGCACGTCGTTCACATAGCGCCAGCTACCATTGTCGACGATGCTGCCGGCGGCCGAACGGCCCTGGTCGTGGGCGGCACTGGCCAGGCTCGGCCAGCCGATCACGTCACCGGCACCGTAGATGTTGGTCACGCAGGTGCGATAGTTCTCGTCGACCTCGATCTGGCCACGGTTGTTGACCTTGACCCCAATGTTTTCCATACCCAGCTTGTCGGTGTTGCCGGTACGACCGTTGCACCACAGCAAGGCATCGGCCTTGATCTTCTTGCCGGACTTGAGGTGCAGGATCACCCCGTGGTCCAGGCCTTCGACCCGCTCGTACTCTTCGTTGTGGCGCACGGTGATGTTGTTGTTGCTGAAGTGGTAGCTCAACGCCTGGGAAATTTCCGAGTCGAGGAAGCTCAGCAACTGGTCGCGGTTATCTACCAGCTCCACCAGCACACCCAGGCCACTGAAGATCGAGGCGTATTCACAGCCAATCACGCCGGCGCCGTAGATGATCAGTTTGCGCGGGGTATGGCCCAGGCTCAGGATGGTGTCGCTATCGTAGATACGCGGGTGGAGGAAATCGATATCCACCGGACGATACGGGCGCGAACCAGTGGCGATGATGATGTGTTTGGCCACCAGTTTCTCGACCACGCCGTTGGGGCACACCACCTCAATGGTTTGCTCGTCGGCGAAGCTGCCGGTGCCGAAGAACAGGTCGACGCGGTTACGGGCGTAGTAGCCGGTACGCGAGGCGACTTGTTTGGAGATGACTTTTTCTGCGCTTTTCAACACGTCCGGGAACGAGAACCAGCGCGGCTCGCCAATGGCCCGGAACATCGGGTTGGTGTTGAACTGCATGATCTGGCGGACCGAGTGACGCAGGGCCTTGGACGGGATGGTACCCAGGTGGGTGCAGTTACCGCCGACCTGGCGGCGGCTATCGACCATTGCCACCTTGCGCCCTGCCTTCGCGGCGTTCATCGCCGCACCTTCTCCAGCCGGGCCGGAACCCAGTACTACTACATCGTAGTTGTAGACAGCCATGCGTACTCCTCAGAACAGGCCAGGCCCACGGTTGGACGCCTGGCTAAATCATGCCGCGGCCAGCGGTCATGAAGGACAATTTGGCTCAAGTGTGTGAACCGGGGCACAGTCTATATAAGGCTCAACGCCGCGCACATTAACCCTTGGTCGCGTCGTAGGCCAGTTTTGCCTTTACTACACGGCGGGAATTACGGTTTCAGCGCCGTCATTTGCTCGAACGCTTGATTGCTGCGCGTGACGAAAGCATCCCCCTGGCGCAGTACAAAAAACGCGGCGATCTGGTGCTGCTCAGCGTAATCCCAGCCTTGCTCCGGCCCAAGGATCAGGAGCAACGTCGACAGCCCATCGGCCATCAGCGCCGACGGGTGCAACACCGTCACCGATGCCAGTTGATGGGTAATCGGCGCGCCGGTCCGCGCATCCAGGGTGTGGGAATAACGCCGGCCATCCTGCTGGAAATAATTACGATAGTCACCTGACGTGGACACACCAAAGCCGTCTACACGGATGATTTTTTCAGCGACCTGCCGGTCGTCGCGGGGTTCTTCCAGTGCGATGCGCCAGGGCGAGCCATCCGGTTTGTGGCCGGCAGCCTTGAGTTCGCCAGTGGCTTCGGCGAGGTAGTGGTGGATACCCAGTCCGTTCAATAGCTCGGCGATACGATCCACCGCGTAACCGGCGGCAATGCTGTTGAAGTCGACTTCGACGGCGGCGTCCTTGCACAGTTGCTCGCCATTGATACGCAGATGCTGATGACCGACCCGTTGGCGCACCTGTGCCAGCGTCGCGGGGTCCGGCACCGTCAGTTGCCGGGCCTGGGGCCCGAAACCCCACAGGTTCAGCAGCGGTTCCACCGTCAGGTCAAACGCCCCCGCACTGGCCTGGGACAGTTGCTCGCCGGTGCGCACCAGTTGCAGAACCGGCGCGGGCATCGGCTGGCAACTGTCGGCTGGCAGGTGGTTGAAACGTTCGATATTGGAGTCGCTGCGGTAGGTCGACATCTGTCGGTCAACGTCCCCCAGGATGCTTTCTACCTGGCGCTGGAGCTCTTTCGGCGCGGGTGCCGTCGAACTTCTGACGTACTGGATCGAATAGGTGCTGCCCATGGTCGGGCCACCAAACTGCTCCAGCGTATCGCCGCCACAGCCGGCCAGCACCGCAAAACCGCATACCGCCACTATCTGTCGCAGGTTACCCATAAACCTAATCGCCGTCGAAAATTGAATTAACCTGTAGGCACACACCTTTCCAGGACCCACCATTATGCGGCATGCGCTTATCTGTTTATGGCTGATGTTCGCACTCCCGGCGCTCGCCGATGAGGCGGATCGTCTCACCCAGGCGAACTTTCCGGCTCAGTCCCAGCAACTGGTGCTGAAAAACCAGGCCGTGCTGACATACCTCTGGGCAGATGTGTATGCCGCAGCGTTGTATGCGCCGGCCGACATGCAGGCAAAACCTTCATGGGATCAACAGAAGGCCCTGCGCCTTGTGCTGTATTACTTTCGCAACATTGATCGCAACGATGTCATCAAGGCAGCCACGGCTACCCTGGAACGCCAGCAGGCCAGCGCCCGCTTGAAGCCTGAGCTGGAACGGCTGCATGCCAGCTTTCGCAACATCCGCAGCGGTGATCGCTACGCCCTGGATGTACGCCCAGGCCGAGGCTTGAACCTGGAGATCAATGGAGAAGTCGTGTTCAGCAGTCGGGACGACGAACTGGCAAGGGCCTATCTGGGCATCTGGTTGGCCCCCAAGGGGCTCTCAGACAGCTTGCGCAACAAACTGCTCCTGTAGGCGCGAGCTTGCTCGCGAAAAACCCGAGAGCACCGCGCGGCATCAGGTTCCCAGCGTTATCAGGTGATGCCAGATACAAAAACGCCCCGACAAGTCGGGGCGTTTTCATTTACCGCAAATGCTTAGCGCGGGAATGCAGGTGGGTTGACCCCAGCCATGTCTTCCATCACACGAACCACTTGGCAGCTATAACCGAACTCGTTGTCGTACCACACGTACAACACAACGCGGTTGTCCTGGGTAATGGTCGCTTCCGCGTCCACCACGCCGGCATGGCGCGAGCCAACGAAGTCGGTGGAGACCACTTCCTGGGAGTTGACGAAGTCGATTTGCTTATGCAGATCGGAGTGCAGCGCCATGTAGCGCAGGTACTCGTTCATCTCGTCGCGGGTAGCCGCTTTCTCAAGGTTCAGGTTGAGAATGGCCATCGACACGTTTGGCGTCGGCACGCGGATCGCATTACCGGTCAGCTTGCCAGCCAGTTCAGGCAGGGCCTTGGCAGCAGCGGTGGCAGCACCGGTCTCGGTGATCACCATGTTCAGCGCAGCGCTGCGGCCACGGCGATTGCCCTTGTGGAAGTTGTCGATCAGGTTCTGGTCGTTGGTGTACGAGTGAACGGTTTCGACGTGACCATTGATGATCCCGAACTTGTCATTGACAGCCTTCAACACCGGCACGATGGCGTTGGTGGTGCAGGAAGCGGCGGACACGATCTTGTCTTCAGCGGTGATTTCGGCGTGGTTGATGCCGTGAACAATGTTCTTCAGCTTGCCCTTGCCAGGTGCGGTCAGGACAACGCGGGCAACCCCTGGGCAGGTCAGGTGCTGACCCAGGCCTTCGGCGTCGCGCCATACGCCGGTGTTATCCACCAGCAGGGCGTCCTTGATGCCGTACTGGGTGTAATCCACCTCGGTCGGGTTCTTCGCGTAGATCACCTGGATCAGGTTACCGTTGGCGGTGATGGTGTTGTTTTCTTCGTCGATGACGATGGTGCCGTTGAACGGACCGTGTACCGAGTCGCGACGCAACAGGCTCGCGCGCTTGGCCAGGTCGTTCTCGGCGCCTTTGCGCACCACGATGGCGCGCAGGCGCAGGCCGTCGCCGCCACCGGTTTTGCCGATCAGGATGCGGGCCAGCAGGCGACCGATACGACCGAAGCCGTAGAGCACAACGTCGGTGCCTTTGCGGGCCGAGGCGTTCTGCTTGCCAACCACATCGGCCATTTCTTCACGCACGAACTGCTCGACGGAACGGCCGTTGCCTTGGGCGCGGAATTTGGCGGCCAGCTTGCCCAGGTCTACCGAAGCCGCGCCGAGCTTGAGCTCGCTCATGGCTTTAAGCAGAGGGAATGTTTCGTGGACGGAGAGTTCGCTGTCGTTGGCAGAACGATGGCGAGCAAAGCGATGCGCCTTGAGAATCGCAATGACTGACTGGTTGATCAGGCTGCGGCCATAGATCGAGCTCACCACATTGTTATTGCGGTACAGCTGACCGATAAGCGGGATCATCGCTTCAGCGAGTGCTTCACGGTCGATCCATTCACCAAGACACTGGTCGGGCTTCTGAGTCACGGGAACCTTCCACATGTAGGGGCTGAAAAAAGGGGCTACATTATGCCGCCCGCCCGCCCCCGGAGCAATGCGCGTCCTACAACAAAAAGCGCTTACCCAAAAAAGCCACCTCGCTGCAGCCCAGTAAACACGCGGGTTCCAGAAGGCCATCACTTGAGCGGGCAGCACGACTTGTCCGTAACCCTCCGAAAACTATATGCATTTCGGCACTACATATTGCGTCAAAACGCGCCATTGTTTGTCTTAGCCACCACATTTCCCACAAACCGTAATAGGCTCAGTCAGCAACTGACAGGCGGCACCTGGGGCCGTTACAATTACCGACTTTGTCGCAACGCTTGGAGCTCAACCTTCCGTGCCCGTTCTGCGTCTACCGCAACTCCCTGCCGCGGCAGGTAAACAGCACTGGGGCAATTTGCCCGGTGCCGCCCTGAGCCTGGCCATCGCCGAGGCTGCCAGCGCAGCCAAGCGCTTTACCCTGCTGCTCACCGCCGACAGCCAAAGCGCCGAACGGCTGGAGCAGGAGCTGAGCTTCTTCGCCCCCGATTTGCCGGTGCTGCATTTTCCCGACTGGGAAACCCTGCCCTACGACCTGTTTTCGCCGCACCAGGACATCATCTCCCAGCGCATCGCCAGCCTGTACCGCCTGCCGGAACTGGCCCACGGCGTGCTGGTGGTGCCGATTACCACGGCGCTGCACCGCCTGGCGCCGACCAAATTCCTGCTGGGCAGCAGCCTGGTGCTGGATATCGGCCAGAAGCTCGACGTAGAGCAGATGCGCACGCGCCTGGAAGCCAGCGGCTACCGCTGCGTCGACACGGTCTACGAACACGGCGAATTCGCGGTGCGCGGGGCGCTGATCGACCTGTTCCCGATGGGCAGCAAGTTGCCGTACCGCATCGACCTGTTCGATGACGAAATCGAGACCCTGCGCACCTTCGATCCGGAAAACCAGCGCTCCATCGACAAGGTCGAGTCGATCAAGCTGCTGCCGGCGCGAGAATTCCCGTTGCAGAAAGACGCGGTGACGCGCTTCAAGGCACGCTTTCGCGAACGCTTCGACGTCGACTTCCGCCGCTGCCCGATCTTCCAGGACCTGAGCAGCGGGATTACCCCGGCCGGTATCGAGTACTACCTGCCGCTGTTCTTCGACGAAACTTCCACCCTCTTCGACTATCTGCCCCAGGACACCCAGGTGTTCTCGCTGCCGGGTATCGAACAGGCGGCGGAAAACTTCTGGAACGATGTGCGCAACCGCTACGAAGAGCGCCGCGTTGATCCATCCCGTCCTTTATTACCGCCCGCCGAACTGTTCCTGCCGGTGGAGGACTGCTTCGCCCGCCTGAAAAACTGGCCGCGCGTGGTCGCCAGCCAAGAGGATGTGGACGCAGGCAGCGGCCGCATGCGCTTCCCCGCGCAAAACCTGCCGAACCTGGCGATTGAGGCCAAGGCCAGCCAGCCGCTCGAAGCGCTGTCCAACTTCCTCGGCGACTTCGCCGGTCGTGTGCTGTTTACCGCCGAATCGGCCGGGCGCCGCGAAGTGCTGCTGGAACTGCTGGAACGCCTGAAGCTGCGCCCGAAAACCGTCGACAGTTGGTCGGACTTTGTCGCGAGCAAGGACCGCCTGGCAATCACCATCGCCCCCCTGGACGAAGGCCTGCTGCTGGAAGATCCGGCCCTGGCGCTGATCGCCGAAAGCCCGCTGTTCGGCCAGCGCGTGATGCAGCGTCGTCGCCGCGAAAAACGCGCCGACGCCAATAACGACGCGGTGATCAAAAACCTCACCGAGCTGCGCGAAGGCGCGCCGGTGGTGCACATCGATCACGGCGTCGGTCGCTACCTGGGCCTGCAAACGCTGGAAATCGACAACCAGGCCGCCGAATTCCTCACCATGGAATACGCCGAAGGCGCCAAGCTCTACGTGCCGGTGGCCAACCTGCACCTGATCGCCCGCTACACCGGCAGCGACGACGCCCTGGCGCCGTTGCACCGCCTGGGTTCCGAGACCTGGCAGAAAGCCAAGCGCAAGGCCGCCGAACAGGTGCGCGATGTCGCCGCCGAGCTGCTCGACATCTATGCCCGTCGCGCCGCCCGCGAAGGCTATGCGTTCGCCGACCCGAAAGCCGACTACGCCACTTTCAGCGCCGGTTTTGCCTTCGAAGAAACCCCGGACCAGCAAACCACCATCGAAGCCGTGCGTGCCGACATGCTCGCCCCCAAACCGATGGACCGCCTGGTCTGCGGCGACGTGGGCTTCGGCAAGACCGAAGTGGCGATGCGCGCGGCCTTCATCGCCGTGCATGGCGGCAAGCAAGTGGCGATCCTGGTGCCGACCACCCTGCTCGCCCAGCAGCACTACAACAGTTTCCGCGACCGTTTTGCCGACTGGCCGGTCACCGTCGAAGTCATGAGCCGCTTCAAGTCCGCGAAGGAAGTGAATGCCGCCGTCGCCGATTTGGCGGAAGGCAAGATCGACATCGTGATCGGTACGCACAAACTGCTGTCGGACGATGTGAAGATCAAGAACCTGGGCCTGGTGATCATCGACGAAGAACACCGCTTCGGCGTGCGTCAGAAAGAACAGCTCAAGGCCCTGCGCAGCGAAGTCGACATCCTCACCCTCACCGCCACGCCGATTCCGCGCACGCTGAACATGGCGGTGTCGGGCATGCGCGACCTGTCGATCATCGCCACCCCACCGGCGCGGCGCCTGTCGGTGCGCACCTTCGTGATGGAGCAGAACAACAGCACCGTCAAGGAAGCGCTGCTGCGTGAATTGCTGCGCGGCGGACAGGTGTATTACCTGCACAACGATGTGAAAACCATCGAGAAATGCGCCGCCGACCTCGCCGAACTGGTGCCGGAAGCACGCATTGCCATCGGCCACGGGCAGATGCGCGAGCGCGACCTCGAACAGGTGATGAGCGACTTCTACCACAAGCGCTTCAACGTACTGATCGCCTCGACCATCATCGAGACCGGCATCGACGTGCCGAGCGCCAACACCATCATCATCGAGCGCGCGGACAAGTTCGGCCTGGCGCAACTTCATCAGTTGCGCGGCCGCGTCGGACGCAGTCACCACCAGGCCTACGCCTACCTGCTGACGCCACCGCGCCAGCAAATCACCGGTGACGCGGAAAAACGCCTGGAAGCCATCGCCAACACCCAGGACCTGGGCGCCGGCTTTGTGCTGGCCACCAACGACCTGGAAATCCGTGGCGCCGGCGAATTGCTTGGCGACGGCCAGAGCGGGCAGATCCAGGCCGTGGGCTTCACCCTGTATATGGAGATGCTCGAACGTGCAGTGAAAGCCATCCGCAAAGGCGAGCAACCGAACCTCGACCAACCCCTGGGCGGCGGTCCGGAGATCAACCTGCGCTTGCCGGCATTGATTCCCGAAGACTACCTGCCGGATGTGCACGCGCGACTGATCCTGTACAAGCGCATTGCCTCGGCCACCGACGAAGAAGGCCTCAAGGACCTGCAGGTCGAGATGATCGACCGCTTCGGCCTGTTGCCCGAACCAACCAAGAACCTGGTGCGCCTGACCCTGCTCAAATTGCAGGCAGAGCAACTGGGGATCAAGAAGGTCGACGCCGGGCCGCAGGGCGGGCGCATCGAATTCGAAGCGCAGACGCCGGTGGACCCGTTGGTACTGATCAAGTTGATCCAGGGCCAGCCCAACCGCTACAAGTTCGAAGGGGCTACGCTGTTCAAGTTCATGGTCCCTATGGAGCGTGCCGAAGAACGCTTCAATACCCTGGAGGCGCTGTTTGAGCGCCTCATCCCGAAATCTGTTTGAAGGACGCCCCAATGCGCCTGTTCCGCATTCTGAGCCTGATGTTGGTGGTACTCGCACCCTCGGCGTACGCCGACAGCCCGTACCAAGTGGAAATGATCCTGGTGCGCCAGAACGCGGAGCCGGAGCTCGACAGCAGCCGCGCCGCGCCGGAGGACTGGGACGCCGGGGCCGTACACCTGGGCGACAAAATGAGCCCGCCGCGCCTGGGCACGATCGTCGACAAGCTGCGCGCAGACACCAGCTACACCGTGCTCGTCCATAAGGCCTGGGAGCAGAACCTCGGTGAGCAGCCGGTAAAAATCGCGATCACCGAAGGCCAGGAACAGTTCGGCCAGTTTCCCATCGAGGGCGTGCTGAGCCTGCAACTGGGTCGTTTCACCGATATCGATGCGGACTTCTGGATCAACCGCTTCGACAGCAACGGTAGCGTGATCGCCAGCGAGCACATGACCCAAAAGGACGTGCGCACCAAGAACAACCAGCTCAACTATCTGGACGGCGGCCACCTGGCGCTGCTGATCAAGATCACTTCGTTGACCGCCAAACCACCCAGCGCACCACCGCCCGATATTCAGGACTGATCCCGCGCCATGCCCCTGACGTCGTCGCTGACCAAACCCCTGGCCCCCTCGTGGGCCAATCGCTTCAAAGAGCAAAGCCTGGAGCGTGGGCGGCGTTATGCGTTGGAAAATCGCGTGCGCATTGTCGAGTGCGGCGACAGCACCATCATCGCCAGTTGCGAAGGCTCGGGCAGCAACGTCTATCGGCAGACCATCTCGCTGCGCGAATCAGCCAAGGGCACGTTGATCCTGGTGGACAGCCGCTGTACTTGCCCGGTGCACACCAACTGCAAACATATTGCCGCCGTGCTGCTCAAGGTTCAGGAAACCCTGGCCTATCCGGCCGCTGCCCAGGATGCCGAACTGCTGGAAAAACTCCAGGCCGTGCTGGACAACCGCGTAGTACTGCCGCAGGTGGTGATGGAAGATGTGTTGCCTGTGCCGCGCTTGTGGTTGGCCAGCGCCGAATTCAGTGCGTTCGAGCCGCGCAACGGCAAGATGCAGCGTTATATCCAGCACCGGGCAGCGTTGTCGTTCAACTATCTGGGCAACTATGTCAGCGGGCAAAAGAACGCTGACATCATCGTGCGTCAGGAAACCCAGAGCCTGCGTATCAAGCGCCATCCCGAGCTGGAGCAGCGGTACCGCGAGCAACTGCGCCTGCTCGGCTTCAAGATCGCCACACGCCAGAGCAAGGCCCTGCCGGAAAGCGCTGGCGAGCTGTTCGAGATGGTCAATGACAGCGCCTGGCTGAACTTCACCCTCAACGCATCGCCGACACTGCGGGCCGAAGGCTGGGAACTGCAGATCGACGACGACTTCGGTTTTGACCTGAGCCCGGTGGAAGACTGGTATGCCACCGTCGACGAAGGGCCAGAGCGCGACTGGTTCGACCTGGAACTGGGGATCATCGTCAATGGCGAACGCCTGAGCCTGCTGCCGATCCTGCTCAACCTGATGCGCTCCCACACCGAGATCCTCTTCCCGGAAAAAATCGCCCGGCGGCGTGATGATGAGCTGATCCTGGTGAATATCCCCGGCCTGCCCAATGGCGGCCATGGCCCGCTGCAAGTGGCGTTGCCCTATGGCCGATTGAAACCGGTGCTGGCAACCCTCGGCGAGTTCTATCTGCAGGAACCCGGTGCCACCACGCTGCGCCTGGCAAAAGCCGATGCAATCCGCTTGAACCCGCTGGAAGACCTGCCCTTGCAATGGGAAGGCGGCGAAAAGATTCGCAACTTTGCCCAGCGCCTGCGGGACATCAAGGACTTCACCTGCGTGGCTCCCGAAGGGTTGAACGCAACGCTGCGGCCTTATCAGCTCGAAGGCTTGAGCTGGATGCAGTCGCTGCGTCAACTGGAGGTAGGCGGGATTCTTGCGGATGACATGGGGCTGGGCAAAACCCTGCAGACCTTGGCGCACATTCTCACTGAAAAAGCCGCTGGCCGTCTGGACCGGCCCTGCATGGTGGTGATGCCCACCAGCCTGATCCCCAATTGGCTCGACGAGGCGGCGCACTTCACCCCGCAACTCAAGGTGCTGGCGCTGTATGGTGCGGGGCGCAAGAAACACTTCGCAACCCTGCAGGATTATGACCTGCTGCTGACCACCTACGCACTGCTGCCCAAGGACATCGAACAGCTCGCCCCCCTGCCCTTGCACGTACTGATCCTCGACGAAGCCCAGTACATCAAGAACCCATCCAGCAAAGCAGCCCAAGCCGCGCGCGAGCTGAATGCACGGCAGCGCCTGTGCCTGAGCGGCACCCCGCTGGAAAATCACTTGGGCGAGTTATGGTCGCTGTTCCACTTCCTGCTGCCGGGCTGGCTCGGCGACGTCAAGAGCTTCAACCGTGACTACCGCTCCCCCATAGAAAAGCGCGGCAGCGATGTACGATTGCAGCACCTCAACGGTCGGATCAAACCCTTCCTACTGCGCCGGACCAAAGAACAGGTGGCGACGGAATTGCCGCCCAAGACCGAGATCATCCATTGGGTCGACCTCAATGAAGCCCAGCGCGACGTGTACGAAACCATGCGCCTGGCCATGGATAAAAAGGTCCGCGACGAGATCACCCGCAAAGGCGTGGCACGCAGCCAGATCATCATTCTTGAAGCGCTGCTCAAGTTGCGCCAGGTGTGCTGCGACTTGCGCCTGGTCAACGATGCCAGCCTGCCCGCCCGTGGCAGCAGCTCGGGCAAACTCGACAGCCTGATGGAGATGCTCGAAGAGCTGTTTGCCGAAGGGCGTCGGATCCTGTTGTTTTCCCAGTTCACCTCGATGCTGAGCCTGATTGAACTCGAGCTGAAAAAACGCGGCGTCGCCTACGCGCTGCTGACCGGCCAGACCCGTGATCGGCGCACGCCGGTGAAGGATTTCCAGAGCGGCAAGCTGCAGATCTTTCTGATCAGCCTGAAGGCGGGCGGTGTAGGCCTGAACCTGACCGAAGCGGACACCGTGATCCACTATGACCCCTGGTGGAACCCGGCCACGGAAAACCAGGCCACCGACCGTGCGTATCGCATTGGCCAGGAGAAACCGGTGTTCGTGTACAAGATGATTGCGCGCGGCACGGTGGAAGAAAAAATTCAGCACCTGCAGAAAGAAAAGTCCGATCTTGCAGCCGGCGTGCTGGATGGGCGGACCACCGGGGATTGGCAGTTGGGCAACGAGGATATCGAGGCGCTGTTTGCGCCGCTGCCCAACAAGCAAGAAAAACGCTGACAGCTAGATCGGGGGTTTCAGTCGATCAGTTGAGCCCCGCGCAATGCCGTGAGGGCGGTCGACCAGCGTGGATCCTGCTTATACTCAGTCGAAGCAATCGCCTGCCCACGCATACGTGCGATACGAGCCGACGGCGTGACCTTCATCCTCTGAGCCGCACTGAGTGCCAGCTCAGCCGCCGCACGATCGTTGCACACCAGGCCCATGTCGCAACCGGCAGTCAGCGCCGCCTCAATCCGACTGGCCGCATCCCCCACCACATGAGCACCGGCCATGGACAGGTCGTCACTGAAAATCACCCCGTCAAATTGCAGTTCGCCACGCAGAATGTCCTGCAACCAGCGACGCGAGAAACCGGCGGGCTGGGCGTCGACTTGCGGGTAAATCACGTGGGCCGGCATCACCGCCGCCAATTGCCGGCTCAGGCGTGCGAAAGGCACCAGGTCATTGGCGCGAATCTGCTCCAGGCTGCGTTCATCATTGGGAATGGCAACGTGGGAATCGGCCTCAGCCCACCCGTGACCCGGAAAGTGTTTACCGGTGGCGGCCATGCCAGCGCTGTTCATGCCACGGATAAAGGCACCGGCAAGCACCGCGGCGCGCTCGGGGTTGCCCTCGAAGGAGCGGGTGCCGACCACGGCGCTGCGCTGGTAGTCCAAGTCCAGCACCGGAGCGAAGCTCAGGTCCAGGCCAACGGCCAGGACTTCGGTGGCCATGATCCAGCCACACTGCTCGGCGAGGTATTCGGCATTGGGATTGTCCGCCAGCGCGCGCATGGCCGGCAGGCGCACAAAGCCTTGGCGCAGACGCTGCACGCGACCGCCCTCCTGGTCGACCGCCAGCAGCAGGTCCGGGCGCACGGCACGAATCGCCGCACTCAATTCCCGCACCTGGCGCGGATGCTCGATATTGCGCGCAAAAATGATCAGGCCACCCACCTCAGGCTGGCGCAACAGATGGCGATCCTCGGCCGTCAGCCAGGTACCGGCAACGTCGACCATCAAAGAACCTTGCAGGGCAGCAGTCATAAACCTTCCTTAAATAACGCACACAATCCACCGCACTCACCCGGCGCGATAAGCGCGGCAAGCACAACGGATTGCGCGTAAATAGCTGAAATCGGCATGGGCGGCTAGCTTAGCGGATGCCAGCGGCCACGCACACCCGGGACGGTCAAACCTTAGCGGGGATGGGTGTGGATTTGCTGCGCGGACGCAATTGAGCGACGACCATGGCCTGGTCGGTCACGCCGGTTTCGGCGCGCATGCCGGCAGCGAGGAATGGCACCATCAGGCGCATCACCTGCTCGATGGAGGTGTTGACGCCAAAATCGGTCTCGGCAATCGCCCGCAACGCTTTGATCCCGGACATGCTGAATGCTGCGGCGCCAAGCATGAAGTGCACGCGCCAGAACAATTCGATCGGTGGAATACGCGGGGCAGCTTCGTTGACCAGCAACATATAGCGGCGGAACACCTTGCCATACATGTCTTCCAGATAACGACGCAGGTGGCCCTGGCTCTGGCTGAATGCCAAGCCCAACAGACGCATGAAGATCGACAGGTCGTTGCCGCTGCGCGGCTGCACCACCAGCGCTTGCTCAACGAGGATCTCCAGCAGTTCTTCCAGGCTTGGCTTATGGTCGGCTTTGGCCTGGCGGCGCTCAAGCTCACGGTCGAGGCTCGCACAGAACGGCCCGAGAAAACGTGAGAACACTGCTTGGATCAGGGCTTTTTTCGAGCCGAAATGATAGTTCACGGCGGCGAGATTGACCCCTGCCTTGCTGGTGATCAGCCGCAATGAGGTTTCAGCAAATCCTTTTTCCGCGAACAATTGCTCGGCAGCATCGAGAATGCGTTCAACGGTTTCCGACTGGGCCATGGCTACTCCGCCTGACAAACACTTGTTTGAAACATACGTTTCAGCCTGTGTCTTGTCAAGTCTATGGGTTCGCTTTCCGGCCGGGCAGTCATCTATTTGAGCACCATTTAATCACATCCTTTCAACTCTGTAGGCAGCGCTGTCTTTGCTTTGTAGGAGAGATAACCGATGACCGTCCAGCGGACGCGCAAAAAAGGATGATTGCCAAGTACAGTCCACTGTATATAATCCCAGTCACTGTATAAAAAGACAAAGCGATCAACATGCTAAAACTGACGCCACGCCAAGCTGAGATTCTGGCTTTTATCAAGCGCTGCCTCGATGACAACGGCTACCCGCCGACACGAGCGGAAATTGCGCTGGAGCTGGGGTTCAAATCCCCCAATGCCGCCGAAGAACACCTCAAGGCCCTCGCTCGCAAAGGTGCGATCGAGATGACTCCAGGGGCTTCGCGGGGCATTCGCATCCCGGGTTTCGAAGCCAAGGCCGACGAATCGACCCTGCCGATCATTGGTCGCGTCGCCGCCGGTGCGCCGATCCTGGCGCAACAGCACGTCGAGGAATCCTGCAACATCAACCCGACCTTCTTCCATCCCCGCGCCGACTACCTGTTGCGGGTCCATGGCATGAGCATGAAGGACGTAGGCATTTTCGACGGTGACCTGCTGGCCGTCCACACTACCCGCGAAGCCCGTAACGGCCAGATCGTCGTCGCCCGTATCGGCGATGAAGTCACCGTCAAACGCTTCAAGCGCGAAGGCAGCAAGGTCTGGCTCCTGGCCGAGAACCCTGAGTTCGCCCCGATTGAAGTCAACCTGAAAGACCAGGACCTGGTGATCGAAGGCCTGAGCGTCGGCGTCATTCGCCGCTAAAGGAGGCATCATGCAGCTCGTTCACACCCCACAACACACACAACTGTCGCTGTTCGAGGCCTTTCTGGCCCAACCCCTTGCGCCGATCCTCAAGGAAACGGTCGAAGCGCCCTGGAGCGCCGAACCCGAGGTGTTCAGTGAACTGTCGTTGCGCGGTGCGGCCGGGAGCTGCCTGAGCCTACTGGCACCGATCCTTCGCGAACTGAGCGAGGAGCAGGATGCCCGCTGGCTGACGCTGATCGCGCCACCCGCCAGTCTGACCCAGGCCTGGCTGCGGGACGCCGGCCTCAACCGCGAGCGCATCCTGTTACTGCAACCCCGCGGCACCCAAAGCGCCCAACAATTGACCTGCGAAGCCTTGCGCCTGGGCCGCAGCCACACGGTGGTGAGCTGGCTGAACCCGCTGAACGCCACTGCCAAGCAACAACTGATCAGCGCCGCGCTTACAGGCGATGCACAGAGCTTGAATATCCGATTGGGGTAACGTGGCGAGGGGCTTGCTCACCCTGAAACTCAGTGAAGAACCCGTGGCCCATCCTCTTTTTCCGGCTCGCCTTCCGCCAGGCGACCGGCCATCTGCACACCAACGCTCAACATGGCTTTGGCCACTTCAACGTGTTGGCCCTGCAGAAACACTTTTGCATCTTCGGAAAAATCCAGAATAACCAGAGAACCTTCGTCCTCAGCACGGCGCAGCTCGATTCGGCCGTCAGGCAACTCAACAATTTCCAGAAAGGACGTCGGCATAAAAGTCTGTTCTCCACGAAAGGCAGGGATTATATCAGTCATCCGCCCGGCCTCGTTGAGGATCTGAGGGGGTTTCTTTACCGCTTGATGAACGGTGCACACAAAATCGAACCTGTCTTCAGCACTCGTTCAGGCCCTCACGAAAGCGCAGCGCCATCTTTTTCAGCTCCTGGCGCCAGCCTTCCAGCTCTTCCCGACTCAGGGGCTTGGGCTCATCCTCTTCCAGCGCAACCGCCACGATCAGCGGCTGTGTCACGTCGCCCTTGGGCACGCGGGGAATTCGCGGTGGCTGGAACATATCGGCATGGGCTTTGAGTAAACGCGCGACCCAACTGTCCGGGCTTTGGGCCATTTCCACCAGCTCGGCGAGCTCTGGGATAGCCATGGTCTCCAGCACTTCGCGGCTGATGATCATTTCCGCGCGGGGCGAACCGGCCTGGGGCAAGCGGTAGAACCCGGCAATCTCATGGCACAACCCCAGCAAGGCGCCATACAGGTGGAACAAGGCGGCTTCACGCCCCGCCAGGACCAGCGCGATGGCGTTCATCTCCTTCCCTTCCTCGGCGCGGCCAAGGGCTTCCAGGGACAAACCCGCGAAGTAAATTTTCTGATTGGTACGGGTATAGAGTTCGTTGGCCATGACGGCAACCTCCACAACGAATAGGCATGATGCTAGCTCAACAGTGTCACGGATCAACTGCGCACACCGCAAGCACAGAGTAGGCGGCAGATGAATATCCACCCCTCTCGCATCACCCTACAGAGGGGTGAGGAAACTCGACATGCCATACGTTGTACTGCATAACTCATTCGAACAGAGGGGGCAGTACCTTTTTGAACGGCTCACTATGAGCTTCTAGTTTACGCGTTCGGTTTAATACCTTACTTGGGGAGGCGTCTCACGTTTTTGTTTGTCTTCTGTTTTTCCGGACTCTTCCCCCTCGAGCTTTTTCTTTTAAAAGTGTTTAACAATAGCCTCGGCGCCTTCCCCGATCAAATATTCAGCGGTTTTAATTGCGGGCATCAACAGAACTTCCAATCCCATTTCACTTGATCCTTCGCTTGATAATTGGCGGGTTATTTACCCGACAAATAAGTGGTCAGCTTTATGGGAAACGTTCCTTCACCTACAGCTCTTTTTCCTGATAGCCCTACACGCCCAGACAGTGGTGCTTACCTATGACATAGCCTGCTTGGCACATCCGAAAAGCCACCTCTTCACAGGCTGCGTGAAAACTTAGCAATCTGCCGTCGATCCAAGAGAATGTCGGTGTCGTTGGATATGCGCATCTTTTTTATGCGCGCTATCAAGCCATAAGCGCAACCGGAGTGCCGAAGTTGATAGGCCGCAAAAGCAAATGCCCCGACAAGTCGGGGCATTTGCTTTCAGCCGGGGCGGCCGCGAAAACTGAGTGCAACACCTGACCTTTCCGGTACGGTGCTGCCCCTATGTCCTATTCCGAACTCAGCGTCGAAGAGCGCGCCATCATTCAACTCAGTCAAGCTCAAGGCTTCAGCCTGCGCGGCATTGCTCGCCTGATTGACAGGTCGCCCTCGACCATCAGCCGAGAGCTGAAGCGCAATCGAGGCAGTAGTGGTGCTTACTCGGCCCGCTGCGCCCAGCAACAGATGAACATTCGGCGCCAGGTTTGTCGCCCCAAGCGCAAGCTTGTGCCGGGCAGCGAGCGCTTCGAACTGGTGGCCCACATGCTGCGTAAGCGTTTGTCTCCCGAGCAGATTGCCGGCAAGCTGCGCAGCATGACCATACCCAACCTCAGAGATGCCTACGTCTGTCGTGAGACGATCTATAACGCGATCTATGCCTTGCCGGTCGGCGAGTTGCGCAAGGAGCTGATCGTCTGCCTGCGCCAAGGCAAGACGACGCGCCGGCCGCGCTCTGGTGGCGTGGATCGGCGCGGCCAGATCCCTGAGATGGTCAGCATTCATGTTCGCCCGCCAGAGATCGAAGACCGGCTGATGCCGGGGCATTGGGAGGGCGACCTGATCAAGGGTAAGGCCAACGCCTCGTCGGTAGGCACGTTGGTGGAGCGCACCAGTGGCTACCTGATGCTGATGAAGATGAACGACGCAACGGCGACCTCGGCGATGGAGGGCTTCAGTGCAGCGCTCAACAGCATGCCGCTGGCGATGCGCAAGAGCATGACCTACGACCAGGGCCGGGAGATGGCGCGGCATGCTGAAATCACCCAGCAGACAGGGGTCGCTATTTACTTCTGCGACCCGCACAGCCCCTGGCAGCGCGGTAGCAACGAAAACATCAACGGCCTGATCCGCCAGTACCTGCCCAAGGGGACTGACTTGTCGGTACACAGTCAAGAGCAATTGAATGCCATCGCCTTGGAGCTGAATATGCGCCCCCGTAAACGCTTCGATTTCAAGTGCCCGATCGAAGTCATGGGCGAGGTGATGCAGGAAGCCATGGCTATGCGGCATCATGCTCCAGCTTCAAATCAATAACCGTGTTGCACTCAGCTTCTGCAACCGCCCGGTATAAGTTGTGTTTTACACACCGCCTGTATTTAGGCGGCTGCGTATTACTCGACCGAGCCGATCAAGCACCCTGGCGCTTGTCCTCGACCTTCCACTTGCCGCCCTCGTAGAACGCCTTCCAACCGGTAGGCTTACCGTCCACTTCGGTCTGCACGTACTGCTCCTTGGTCTTGCGGCTGTAGCGGATCACGGCCGGGCGACCGTCCGGATCCTTCTTCGGCGCTTCACACAGGAAGTGGTACTTCGGATCGATCTCATCCTTGTGCGGCACGATTTCCAGCACCAGCGGCGCACGGGTCTCGCGGTTTTTCGGGAACTGGCTGGCAGCCAGGAACAGTCCCGAAGCACCATCGCGCAGGATGTAGGTGTCGTTGACCTTCTCGCACTTGAGCTCGGGCATTTTCACCGGGTCCATCTTCGGCGGCGCCGCATCACCGCTTTTCAGCAGTTTGCGGGTGTTCTTGCAGGTCGGGTTGGTGCAACCGAAGAACTTGCCGAAACGGCCGGTCTTGAGCTGCATCTCGCTGCCGCACTTGTCGCATTCCAGGCTCGGGCCTTCGTAGCCCTTGATCCGGTAGCTGCCCTCTTCGATCTCGTAACCGTCGCAATCCGGGTTGTTACCGCAGATGTGCAACTTGTGCTTCTCGTCCAACAGGTAGGCATCCATCGCCGTGCTGCAGATCGGGCAACGGTGCTTGCCACGCAGCACCAGCGATTCGGATTCACCCTCGTCGTCGGCGGCGATCTCATCGCCCGGCACCAGGTTGACGGTGGCCTTGCAGCGCTCTTTCGGCGGCAGGCTGTAACCCGAGCAACCAAGGAACACGCCGGTGGACGCGGTACGAATCTGCATCGGACGGCCGCAGGTCAGGCACGGGATGTCGGTCATGACTGGCTGGTTGGCACGCATGCCGCTCTCGGGGCTTTCGGCCACTTCGAGTTTCTTCTTGAAGTCGCCGTAGAACTCGTCCAGCACGTTTTTCCAGTCGCGCTCGCCCTGGGCCACGTCATCGAGGTTCTCTTCCATGCCGGCGGTGAAGCCGTAGTCCATCAGGTTGGAGAAACTCTCGGACAGACGCTCGGTGACGATGTCGCCCATCTTCTCCGAATAGAAACGACGGTTGTGCAGCGCCACGTAGCCACGGTCCTGGATGGTGGAGATGATCGCCGCATAGGTCGAAGGACGACCGATACCGCGTTTCTCCATCTCTTTCACCAGGCTGGCTTCCGAATAACGGGCCGGCGGCTTGGTGAAGTGCTGGGACGGGTCGAGCTTGATCAGCTTCAACGTGTCGCCCTGGGCCATGTCCGGCAGTACATCGTCATCGCCTGGTTTGGCGATCTGCGGCATGACGCGGGTATAGCCGTCGAACTTGAGGATACGGCCCTTGGCACGCAGCTCGAAGTCGCCAGCGCCGACGCTGACGGTGGTGGACAGGTATTGCGCCGGCAGCATCTGGCAGGCCAGGAACTGGCGCCAGATCAGCTCGTAGAGGCGCTCAGCGTCGCGCTCCATGCCACTGAGCTTGCTTGGCTCGGTGTTGGCATCGGAAGGACGGATCGCTTCGTGAGCCTCCTGGGCGCCTTCTTTGCTGCTGTAGACGTTCGGCTTCTCCGGCAGGTACTTCTTGCCGAATTCGCTTTCAATATAAGTGCGCGCCATCGCCACCGCGTCTTGCGACAGGTTGGTGGAGTCGGTACGCATATAAGTGATGTAGCCGGCTTCGTACAAACGCTGAGCCATCATCATGGTTTTCTTCACACCGAAGCCCAGGCGGTTGCTCGCGGCCTGTTGCAGGGTGGAGGTGATGAACGGTGCCGACGGCTTGCTGCTGGTCGGTTTGTCTTCACGCTTGACGATGCTGTAGCTGGAGGCCTTGAGCTTCTCCAGCGCGGCCATGGCCTGGGCTTCGTTCAGCGGCTTGAAGGCCTCACCTTTTTCGCGGGCCACTTCAAAGCGCACGTTGGCGCCCTTGGCGGTGCCGAGATCAGCGTGGACTTCCCAGTATTCTTCGGGGTTGAACGCACGGATTTCGCGCTCACGCTCCACCACCAGCTTGACCGCTACCGATTGCACTCGGCCGGCGGACAGGCCACGGGCGATCTTGGCCCACAGCAGTGGCGAGACCATGTAACCCACGACGCGGTCGAGGAAACGACGGGCCTGCTGGGCGTTGACACGGTCGATATCCAGCTCGCCCGGCTTGGAGAAGGCTTCCTGGATGGCTTTCTTGGTGATTTCGTTGAACACCACACGCTTGTAGCGGCTGTCATCACCGCCGATGGCTTCCCGCAGGTGCCAGGCAATGGCTTCCCCTTCGCGGTCCAAGTCCGTTGCGAGATAGATGGTGTCGGCATCTTTGGCGAGCCGGCGCAGCTCTTCGATGACCTTTTCCTTGCCCGGAAGGATTTCGTACTTGGCCTTCCAGCCATGTTCCGGGTCCACACCCATGCGCGAGACCAGCTGCTTGCGCGCTTTCTCTTTAGGGGTAAGCACCGGACCTTCGCCCGCGGCGGCCTTGCCGCGCTTGGCGGCAGGCTCCTTGCTGGCGCTAGCCGAACCGCTGGTGGGCAGGTCTCGGATATGGCCGATACTCGACTTCACCACGTACTCGTTACCCAAGTACTTGTTGATGGTCTTGGCCTTAGCCGGGGATTCCACAATGACCAGCGATTTGCCCATGGATCGGAAAATTCCTGAATTCGAGAAGTGAAAGGCAGTTGGCGCCTGACGCGGCAACGCTATATATAGTGGCAACAAGGTGAGGTCAAGCGCAGCAGTCTGCGCGACCTGCCGTTATTGCCCTGAAAAAAGACTGGGTTCGGCCTGCACCAAAGCAAAGCGCGGGACCTGTTCGCCGTCAACTTCGACGGATTCGAGGAACATGCTCAACGGGCGCACCCAAAAGCCGTAATCGCCATACAGTGCTTGGTAGAACACGACTTCTTCTTCGGTCTCGGAGTGCCGCGCCACGTTAAAAACGCGGTACTGCGGACCTTTATAATGTTGATAGAGCCCCGGTTCGACTTTCATGTTTTGGCCCCCTCACAAAATTTGTTAAAAAAAAATAATAAAAAATACCGAAAAACAAAAACCGGGGCACTGGGGCCCCGGCTTCCGTCAACCCAACGCTTAGATGCGTTCGAAGACGGTGGCAATGCCTTGGCCGAGACCAATGCACATGGTTGCAACCCCAAGGTTGCCGCCATTTTGCTTCATCACATTGAGCAAAGTGCCGGAAATACGCGCACCGGAGCAACCGAATGGGTGGCCCAGCGCAATCGCACCGCCGTGCAGGTTAACCTTCTCATTCATCTTGTCGAGTACTTTCAGATCTTTCAGCACGGGCAAGGCCTGTGCGGCGAAAGCTTCGTTGAGCTCAAAGAAGTCGATATCGGCAATGGTCAAGCCTGCGCGCTTCAAGGCTTTTTGTGTGGCCGGTACTGGACCATAGCCCATGATCGCCGGGTCCACACCGGCAACCGCCATCGAACGAATCACCGCCATCGGCTGGATACCCAGGTCCTGGGCACGCTGCGCCGACATCACGATCATGCACGAGGCACCGTCGGTGATTTGCGACGAAGTACCGGCCGTCACGGTGCCGCCCTTCGGATTGAACGCTGGCTTCAAGGCCGCCAGGCTTTCCAGGGTGGTGTCCGGACGAATGGTCTCGTCGTAGTCGAACAGTTTCAGGAAACCGTTCTCGTCGTAGCCGTTCATCGGGATGATTTCATCCTTGAACTTGCCTTCCAGGGTCGCCTTGTGGGCCAACTGGTGAGAGCGCAGACCAAAAGCATCCTGGGCTTCGCGGGTAATGCCGTGCATCTTGCCGAGCATTTCCGCGGTGAGGCCCATCATGCCCGAGGCTTTTGCCGCGTGCAGCGACATGTGCGGGTTAGGATCGACGCCGTGCATCATGCTGACGTGGCCCATGTGCTCCACGCCACCGACCACGAACACATCACCGTTGCCGGTCATGATCGCCTGGGCCGCGGTGTGCAGTGCGCTCATCGACGAGCCACACAGGCGGCTGACCGTCTGGGCGGCCGCAGTGTGCGGGATCTGGGTCAGCAAGGAGGCCATGCGGGCGATGTTCCAGCCCTGCTCCAGGGTCTGGTTGACGCAGCCCCAGATCACGTCTTCGACTTCGTTCGGGTCGACCTTGACGTTACGCTCCAGCAATTTGCTGATCAGGTGCGCCGACATGTCTTCGGCGCGGGTGTTGCGGTGCATGCCGCCCTTGGAGCGGCCCATTGGCGTGCGACCGAAGTCGACAATCACCACGTCTCTTGGATTCAAGCTCATAAATATTCTCGCTCAAGTGTATGGGACGCTTAACCGAAGAAGCTCTGGCCATTCTTGGCCATCTCACGCAGCTTCGCGGTCGGGTGGTACAGCGGGCCCAAATCAGCGTATTGATCAGCCAGGGCAACGAACTCGGCCACACCGATCGAGTCGATGTAACGCAGCGCACCGCCACGGAATGGAGGGAAACCAATACCGTACACCAGGCCCATGTCGGCTTCGGCGGCGGTTTCGACGATGCCGTCTTCCAGGCAACGCACGGTTTCCAGGCACAGGGCGATCATCATCCAGTTGATGATGTCCTCGTCGGACACCTCACGCTGTTCATAGATGACAGGCGCGAGCACTTCGTGGACCGACGGATCGGCAACCTTCTTCTGCTTGCCCTTCTTGTCGGTCTCGTAGGCATAGAAGCCCTTGCCGTTCTTCTGGCCCAGGCGCTTGGCCTCGTAGAGCGCGTCGATCGCCGAGTGGCGTTCGTCTTTCATGCGGTCCGGGAAGCCTTCAGCCATCACGTCGCGACCGTGGTGGCCGGTGTCGATGCCGACTACGTCCATCAGGTACGCCGGGCCCATGGGCCAGCCGAATTTTTCCATGACCTTGTCGATGCGTACGAAGTCCACACCGGCGCTGACCAGCTTGGCGAAACCGCCGAAGTACGGGAACAGCACGCGGTTGACCAAAAAGCCCGGGCAGTCGTTGACCACGATCGGGTTCTTGCCCATTTTCTTGGCGTAGGCAACGGTCGTGGCGATGGCCAGCTCGCTGGACTTCTCGCCACGGATCACTTCCACCAGCGGCATCATGTGCACCGGGTTGAAGAAGTGCATGCCGACGAAGTTTTCCGGACGCTTGAGGGCCTTGGCCAGCAGCGTGATGGAAATGGTCGAGGTATTGGACGCCAGGATGGTGTCGTCTTTGACCTGGGCTTCCACTTCGGCCAGTACCGCTTGCTTGACCTTCGGGTTTTCGACAACTGCTTCGACCACCAGGTCGACGTGGCCGAAATCGCCGTAGGACAAGGTAGGACGAATGCCGTTGAGTACTTCAGCCATTTTCGCCGCGGTCATGCGACCTTTATCAACGCGACCCACCAGCAGCTTGGCCGCTTCCGCCAGGCCCTGCTCGATGCCGTGCTCGTTGATGTCTTTCATCAGGATCGGCGTGCCTTTGGACGCCGACTGATAGGCGATACCGCCGCCCATGATACCGGCACCGAGTACGGCGGCCTGTTTCACGTCTTTGGCGACTTCGTCGTAGGCCTTGGCCTTTTTCTTCAGTTCCTGATCGTTCAGGAACAGGCCGATCAGGCTCTGGGCTGCGGAGGTCTTGGCCAGTTTGACGAAACCTGCCGCTTCCACTTCCAGGGCTTTGTCGCGACCGAAGTTC
The DNA here is from genome assembly GCF_046605395.1 of Pseudomonas sp. MPB23. Taxonomy (NCBI): domain Bacteria; kingdom Pseudomonadati; phylum Pseudomonadota; class Gammaproteobacteria; order Pseudomonadales; family Pseudomonadaceae; genus Pseudomonas; species Pseudomonas sp. MPB23. The sequence goes on from NZ_CP176771.1 coordinate 5,733,174, forward strand.
GCGGCTTTCTGGATGGTCTTGATCGCTTCAACCGGCGCCGGGTAGTTCGGACCGGCCTGGCCAGCCACGAAACCTTTGGCAGTTTCGAACGACATCATCTGTTCGATGGCGTTGAGCTTGAGTTTTTCCAGCTTCGGCTGACGCTTGGCCTTGTAGTCGAATTCGCCGCTGATGGCGCCTTTGATCAGGTTCAGCGCGGCTTCGGCCAGTTTGTCGGGAGCAACCACTGCATCGACGGCACCGACTTTCAGTGCGTCTTCAGCCTTGTTTTCCTTACCGGCGGCGATCCACTCGATAGCGTTGTCGGCACCGATGATGCGCGGCAGGCGCACGGTGCCGCCAAAACCTGGGTAGATGCCCAGCTTGACTTCAGGCAGGCCGATTTTCGCCGTGGCCGACATGACACGGAAGTCTGCCGCCAGGCACATTTCCAGGCCACCGCCCAATGCGATGCCATTGATCGCGGCAACGGTCGGGACGTTGAGGTCTTCGAAATCGCTGAAAATCTTGTTGGCTTCGAGGTTGCCAGCCACCAGCTCGGCATCGGGCAGCTTGAAGCTCTCGACGAATTCGGTGATGTCGGCGCCGACGATAAACACGTCCTTGCCGCTGGAGACGATCACGCCCTTGACCGAAGCATCTGCTTTGATGGCGTCTACGGCCTGACGCAGTTCGTTCAGGGTTAGACGGTTGAACTTGTTGACGGACTCACCCTTGAGGTCGAATTTCAGTTCGACGATGCCACTTTCAAGAGCCTTAACCGTGATGGCTTTACCTTCGTAAATCATCAACTGATCTCCACGATATGGAAGCTGAACAGTACACATCGGACGCTGGCCTCTGGTTGGACATTGATGATTTCGTCAATGCTCACCCCAATGCGCCAGGCACACCCGCCAATGCGATAGTCGGGATTCTGTATGAGCGGTCTGACAGACAAACGCTCAATTCATACGCCCGTTTGATTTGGGTACGCCACCTTCATCCAATTCCCGACAATTGTCAATCGCTCGAAAGGCTCGGAAAAACGCGACTTTCCAGTCACTTTCAGAACCTCGACCCAAAGGCCGCACCTCGTCAATATTCAACTATTCACGAAATCAATAATGAAAAATATCTGGGAAAAGACTGTACAGAACCGGATATGCCGCTAGGCTAGCGACAACCGTAACGCGCCTGGATGAATATCCGACGCAGGAAACACCGATTTACCGGCCTGCCTGGCCAACCCCAGCCCGATGATGATGTCGGGCTTTTTATTGCGTGCGATTCAAGGCACCGGTAGGAGCGAGCTTGCTCGCGAAGATCGTCAACGATAACGCGTACACCCAGGATGTATGGGGCGCTCTTGAGTTTTTCGCGAGCAAGCTCGCTCCGGCATGGGATGGGTCAGGCCAGGGCCTTGAGCAGTGCGTCGATGTCTTTCAATACGCTCGCCTCGCCTTTCTCGCCCCAATACAGGGCGATCATTTGCTCGTCGGCCTCGACTTTGTAGACGTTGGCCGGCAGCGTCGCAAAATGCGGCAACAACTTCTCGTCCACACACACTTCGCGCCACCGATTGACCCACACACCGGGTTCCATCTGCCAATAACTCCAAGTGGCCGGCGTACTGCCGCGCCGTGGCCGACAGTACTGCGCGCACGGGCTTGGCGGTTCCTGCTTGAGCCAGTGCGGCCATTCCTGGGGGGCCAGTTGCATGGCCAGGCCGATGCGGCGCGCCTCCATGCGCAGAGCCATGCGCCCGCTCTGATGGCGCGACGGGCGCAGCCATGCCAGAGGGCTCAGAACCACCACAAGGATTGACACCACTATCCAGACCGTCATATGTGTACTCCCGAATTTCTAGATGAGCGGATTTGACCTGATGCAAACCCTTCCGCTTGGAAAGCAGCCATACTGAATTTATTGCAGTCCCCTGGAGGTACGCCCCATGTCATACGAACATATTCTGGTCGCCGTAGACCTGACCGAAGAGTGCGATCCAGTGATCAAACGCGCCCGCGCCGTTGCCGTCGCTTGCGGTGCAAAACTGTCACTGGTGCATATCGTAGAGCCGATGGCCATGGCCTTTGGCGGCGACGTGCCTATGGACCTTTCCCAACTGCAGCAACAACAGTTTGACCAGGCCAAGGAGCGCCTTGAGCGCCTGATCCTCAAATACCCCGAAGTGACCAAGGAAAATTCCCACCTCACCTATGGCCAACCGCGCCAGGAAATCCATGACATTGCCAAGAAACACCATTGCGACCTGATCGTGGTCGGCAGCCACGGTCGCCACGGCCTCGCGCTGCTGCTGGGTTCCACTGCCAACGACGTGCTGCATGGCGCACCATGCGATGTGCTGGCGGTAAGACTGGTCAAAGACACCAGCAAGTAATACCGATATGAAAAGCCCGGCGCTCACTTACGTGAACGCCGGGCTTTTTATTGCGTGTGGATCAATCAGGCATCCAGCTCGGCCCAACGCTCCACCAATGCTTCCAGTTCCTGGTTCAGCGTTTCCAAGGAAGCGATGACCGCGGCGGTTTCCGCTGCCGGACGCAGGTAGAACCCCGCGTCAGCCATTTGCGCTTGGACCGCAGCGATCTGCTGCTCCTTGGCGTCGATCTCACCCGGCAAGGCTTCCAGCTCACGCTGCAGCTTGTAGCTGAGCTTCTTCTTGGCAGCCGGTGCCGCTTCCTGGACCGGTGCAGCGGCGGCTACAGGCGTCACCACCGCCGATGTGAGGTCGGCCTTGCCGGACTTGCTCTCGGTCACGCCCAACAGGCGCGGCGAACCGCCCTGGCGCAGCCAGTCCTGGTAACCGCCGACGTATTCGCGCACCTTGCCTTCACCTTCGAAGACCAGGGTGCTGGTGACCACGTTGTCGAGGAATGCCCGGTCGTGGCTGACCATCAGTACGGTACCGTTGAAGGTCAGCAGGACCTCTTCCAGCAGCTCGAGGGTTTCCACGTCGAGGTCGTTGGTTGGTTCGTCGAGCACCAGCAGGTTCGCGGGCTTGCTGAACAGTTTGGCCAGCAGCAAACGCGCACGCTCACCGCCGGACAAGGCTTTCACTGGCGTACGTGCACGCTGCGGGCTGAACAGGAAGTCGCCCAGGTAGCTGAGAACGTGGCGGCTCTGGCCGTCGATGTCGATAAAGTCGCGACCTTCGGCGACGTTGTCGATCACGGTTTTTTCCAGGTCCAACTGGTGACGCAACTGGTCGAAGTAGGCAACGTCGATGCGAGTGCCCTCTTCCACCGTGCCGCTGGTCGGCTTCAGACCGCTGAGCATCAGCTTGAGCAAGGTGGTCTTGCCGGTGCCGTTGGCGCCCAGCAGGCCGATACGGTCGCCGCGCTGCAGGACCATGGAGAAGTCCTTGATCAGGAACGGACCGTCCGGGTGATGGAAGCTGACGTTTTCCAGCACCATCACTTGCTTGCCGGATTTGTCGGCAGTATCCAGTTGGATATTGGCCTTGCCGGTCCGCTCACGACGCTCGCTGCGCTCGACGCGCAGGGCCTTGAGGGCACGTACGCGGCCTTCGTTACGGGTGCGGCGGGCCTTGATGCCCTGGCGGATCCAGACTTCTTCCTGGGCCAGTTTCTTGTCGAACAGCGCGTTGGCGGTTTCTTCGGCGGACAGTGCGGCCTCTTTGTGCACCAGGAAGCTGGCGTAGTCGCCGTTCCAGTCGATCAGGCCACCACGGTCCAGTTCGAGAATGCGCGTGGCCAGGTTCTGCAGGAAGGACCGGTCGTGCGTGATGAACAGCACGGCGCCCTGGAAATCCTTGAGGGCTTCTTCGAGCCAGGCGATGGCGCCGATGTCCAGGTGGTTGGTCGGTTCGTCGAGCAGCAGCAGGTCCGGCTCGGACACCAGTGCCTGGGCCAGCAGGACGCGACGACGCCAGCCGCCGGACAATTCGGCGAGGGTCTTGTCGGCCGGCAACTGCAGGCGGCTCAAGGTGCTGTCCACCAGTTGCTGCAAGCGCCAGCCGTCACGGGCTTCGAGGTCCTGCTGGACGTGCATCAGCTTGTCCAGGTCTTCTTCGGTGACGCAGTTCTGCGCCAGGTGATGGTATTGCGCAAGCAACTCACCGACGCCGTCCAGGCCTTCGGCAACCACGTCGAACACTGTCCGTCCGTCGGCCACCGGCAATTCCTGCGGCAATTCGCCGATCTTGAGGCCCGGAGCGCGCCAGACAGAGCCGTCATCGGGCTTCTGGTCGCCTTTCACCAGCTTCATCATGCTGGATTTACCGGTGCCGTTGCGGCCGATGATGCACACCCGCTCACCACGGGCGATCTGCCAGGACACCTTGTCCAACAACGGCATAGCGCCGAAAGCAAGGGACACATCGCTGAATTTGAGCAGGGTCATACGCTTCTCCAAAAACTGGGCGCGCATTCTACCTGACTTGAGGGTGGGATGCGGCCAGCATTTTCGCTGTCGAGACGTTCTGTAGGACATTTCCGGCGAACTTCAATGAACCGCCCAGCAAAGCTTTCACCGGCCGCTGGCAAAAGGCTAAGCTAGGGGCAATCAGTGTCGGCGGTGCCGGTGCTAGTCGTGATTTCTCTGCACGGACGTCTCATGCGCAGTCGCCTTTTCAACTTTTTATCTTGTCTGCTTCTTTCCGCCACCGCCGCTCAATCGGCCCTGGCTGTGGATATCACTACTCAACGTCAATATTACGATGAAGCCAAACGCGCCCTGGCCAGGGGCGATACCGGCCCTTACATGCAATACAGCCAGGCCCTGGCCGATTACCCGCTGACGCCTTATCTGGCGTACGACGAGTTGACCGCCCGCCTGAAGAGCGCCAGCAACGAGGAAATCGAACAGTTCCTCGCGAAAAACGGCGACCTGCCCCAAGCCAACTGGATGAAACTGCGTTGGTTGCGCTGGCTGGCCGACCGTGGCGACTGGCAGACCTTTGAAAAGTATTACGACCCCAAGCTCAATTTCGTCGAGCTCGATTGCCTGCATAGCCAATTCCAACTCACCCACAACCTCAAGGCCGACGGCTACAAGACCGCCGAGAAACTGTGGATGACCGGCAAATCCCAACCGGCAGCCTGTGACGCGACGTTCGCGCAGTGGGCCGCAGATGGCCAACTCACCGAACAGAAAATCTGGGACCGCGCCAAGCTCGCCGCCGAAGCCCGTAACTACGCGCTGGCCAACAGCCTGGTAAAAACCCTGCCGACCCTCGGCGCCCAAGGCCGCTTGATGGTGGACGTGGCGCAAAAGCCGGAGATGCTCAGCGACCCGTCACGCTTCCTGCCGGCTACCGAGGCGATGTCTGACGCCGTGGGCCTGGGCCTTCGTCGCCTGGCGCGCCAGGACCCGGACAAGGCCATGGCCATGCTCGATGGCTATGCCAGCAGCATGCACTTCTCCCGTGACGAAAAAGTGGCAATTGCCCGTGAGATCGGCCTGACCCTGGCCAAGCGCTTCGACCCACGCGCCCTTGAGGTGATGACCAAGTACGACCCGGAACTGCGCGACAACACCGTGTCCGAATGGCGCCTGCGCCTGCTGTTGCGCCTGGCCCGCTGGGAAGACGCCTACCAACTCACGCGCAAACTCCCACAAGACCTGGCCACCACCAACCGCTGGCGCTACTGGCAGGCCCGCAGCCTGGAACTGGCCGAGCCGCAAAACCCGCAAGCCCTGGTGCTGTACAAGAATCTGTCGCGGGAGCGGGATTTCTATGGCTTCCTCGCCGCCGACCGCTCCAAGGCGCCGTACCAGTTGATGAACAAGCCGCTGTTGATGAGCCAGGCACTGATCAACAAAGTGCGCAACACCCCCGGTGTGCGCCGCGCCCTGGAGTTCTATGCGCGAGGCCAGGTGGTGGATGGCCGCCGCGAGTGGTACCACGTCAGCCGTCACTTCAACCGCGACGAAATGGTCGCCCAGGCCAGGCTGGCCTATGACATGAAGTGGTACTTCCCGGCGATCCGTACCATCAGCCAGGCGCAGTACTGGGACGACCTCGACATCCGCTTCCCGATGGCCCACCGCGACACCCTGGTGCGCGAAGCCAAGGTGCGCGGCCTGCATTCGAGCTGGGTGTTCGCCATCACCCGCCAGGAAAGCGCGTTCATGGACGACGCCCGCTCCGGCGTCGGCGCCAGCGGCCTGATGCAACTGATGCCCGGCACCGCCAAGGACACCGCGCGCAAATTCAGCATCCCGCTGGCCTCCCCGGCCCAGGTACTCGACCCGGACAAAAACATCCAGCTCGGCGCCGCCTATCTGAGTCAAGTGCATAGCCAGTTCAACGGCAACCGCGTGCTCGCTTCCGCCGCCTACAACGCCGGCCCCGGCCGCGTGCGCCAGTGGCTGCGCGGTGCCGACCACCTGAGTTTCGACGTATGGGTGGAAAGCATCCCGTTCGACGAAACCCGCCAATACGTGCAGAACGTGCTGTCTTATTCAGTGATCTACGGGCAGAAGCTCAATTCGCCGCAGCCGCTGGTGGATTGGCATGAGCGGTATTTCGACGATCAATAAAGCCTGACGCACACATAAAAATGCCCGCATCGAAGGATGCGGGCATTTTTATGCGCGGCGATTTCAGTGCGCTACCTGTTCCTCCACGCCATCACTGAACTGCAACGCCGCCAACCGCGCATACAGCGGGTTGCTGGCGATCAACTGCTGATGCGTGCCCACCGCCACCAGCTTGCCCTGGTCCATCACCGCAATCCGATCGGCGTTCTTCACCGTTGCCAGGCGATGGGCGATGACCAGCGTGGTGCGGCCTTGCATCAACTGCGGCAGCGCCTGCTGGATCAGGTGTTCACTCTGGGCGTCGAGGGCGCTGGTGGCTTCGTCCAGCAGCAGGATCGGCGCGTCCACCAGCAACGCACGAGCAATGGCCAGGCGCTGCCGTTGGCCACCGGAGAGGCCCATACCGCCGTCGCCGAGGTGGGTCTGGTAGCCGTTGGGCATTTGCAGAATGAAGTCGTGGGCATGGGCGATGCGGGCGGCGGCTTCGACCTGTTCGCGGGTAGCGCTCGGGTTACCGTAGCGAATGTTCTCTTCGACGCTGCCGAAGAACAGCGCCGGGCTCTGGGACACCAGGGCGAAATGGCGGCGCAGGTCGAGGGGATCGAGTTCGGTCAGCGGGTGCCCTTCAAGCAGGATGCGACCTTGCTGAGGGTCGTAGAAGCGCAACAGCAGGTCGAAAATCGTCGACTTGCCTGCCCCGGACGGCCCCACCAGCGCCAGGGTTTCGCCGGGGTTGATGGTCAGGCTCAAACCGTCGATGGCGTAACTGTCTGGCCGTGAGGGGTAGGAAAAGTGCAGGTCTTGCAGCTCCATGCGGCCGCTGACGCGCTCGGGCAACGTCACGGCGCCCGTGGTCGGCGCCTGGATTTCGTTGTTCGACTGCAACAATTCGCCGATCCGCTCCGCCGCACCGGCAGCGCGTTGCAGTTCGCCGAGCACTTCGCTCAGGGTGCCGACGGCGCTGCCAACGATCAGGCTGTAGAACACGAACGCGGCCAGTTCGCCGCCGGAAATACGCCCACTGATCACGTCCATGCCGCCGACCCACAGCATCACCCCTACAGCGCCGAGCACCAGCATGATCACCAGGGTAATCAGCCAGGCGCGCTGGGCGATGCGCTTGCGTGCAGTGGTAAACGCCTGCTCCACGGTCACGGCGAAGCGTTGTTCGTCCTGCACCTGATGGTTGTAGGCCTGCACGGTCTTGATCTGGCCGAGGGTCTCGGACACGTAGCTGCCGACATCGGCGATACGGTCCTGGCTCAAGCGCGACAGGCTGCGTACGCGCCGGCCGAAAATCAGGATCGGCGCCAGCACCAGCGGCAGCGCGATCACCACGATGCTGGTGAGCTTGGGGTTGGTGATGAACAGCAGCACGATACCGCCGATGACCATCAGCGCATTGCGCAGGAATAGCGACAGCGACGAGCCGATCACCGATTGCAACAAGGTGGTGTCGGTGGTCAGCCGCGATTGGATTTCCGAGCTGCGATTGTTTTCATAGAAGCCCGGATGCAGATAGATCAGGTGGTTGAACACCTGCCGACGAATATCGGCCACCACCCGCTCGCCGATCCACGACACCAGGTAGAAACGCGCAAACGTGCCCACTGCCAGGCCCAGCACCAGCACCATGAACAGGCCGATGGACTGGTTGAGCAGATGGGGTGACTGGGTCATGAAGCCCTGGTCCACCAACAGGCGAATGCCCTGCCCCATGGACAAGGTGATGCCGGCGGTGACGATCAGCGCCAACAGGGCGCCCAGCGCCTGCCAGCGGTAGGGCGCGATAAAGCGGCTGGCCAGGCGAATGGCGCGGCGTTGTCGGACTGAGAACATGGAGGGCATCACCAAAAAGGAGAGAGAGGTACCTGCCTTCTTACATTGGGGGAACTTGGGCAAATAACAATGAGTCAGGTTAATTATGCCCGCCGATGCCGGCCCCTAGAGGCTATCGTTCTAACGCCCGACTGGAAATTCCTGTGGGTTTCTGGTGGACTGAGGGCTCGAACCGCTGAACGTGCAAGGAGTTGTAACAGTGCGGTCACGCGGGGGTTTTAGAGTAGGTACAAACCTGATGAGGAGACAGGCCATGACCTTGCAAAATAGCAGCGATGCCAAAATTGAAGTGATTCGCCAACCGCAGCCATTGCCTTGCTCATACATCGACGCAAACGGCTGTGAAGTGCAGATTACCGAAGAGATGATCCAGCAAGCGTGCAGCGAGTTGGAACAGCGACTGGTCAAGCCTGCGCAGCAAGGCTGAAGCGCCCACGCTCTTTCAGAACCGGCCTTGATGGCCGGTTTTTTTCTGTAGGCGCGGGCTTGCCAGCGATGGTCGTCAACGATGACGCGAGTCGCCAGAATGAACGCGGCGCCTAAAGATTTTTCGCTGGCAAGCCGGCTCCTATAGCAATTCGGCGCCCAGGGCTGAGACGATTGCTGAAATCGCGGCGGACTCGCCATTAATGCGCACCTTCAAGCCATCGATTTCACGACGCTCCGGGTAATGCTTGCGCAGCAGGTCGAACGCCTTGCGTTGCTCTTGCACGGTTCCCACGAGGCTGCGACGGAAATCCGCATCATCCCGGCGCGGGTCGTACACGCTGCGGCATAACGTCGCCAGCGCCCAGGCCGGGTCGGTCGATGCATTCAAGTGCACTTCGGCAAGCCACGGCGGCGGCAGCAAGTCGCTCAGTCGAATGCTCGGCTCCTGCCCCAGATACCCACAGAACGCCTGGTAAATCTGCGCCGTGCCGCGCTGTTTGCCGTCCAGGCTGTAACCGGCGATATGCGGCGTCGCCAGCACGCACAAATCAGCCAGGTCGACATCCACTTCCGGCTCGCCTTCCCATACATCCAACACGGCTTGCAGGTCTTCACGCGCCAGCAACACGTCGCGCAAGGCCGCGTTATCCACCACCGGGCCGCGGCTGGCGTTGATCAGCCAGGTGCCGGGCTTGAGGCGGTTGAGGCGCTCGCGGTCGAACAAGTGCCAGGTCGAACCGTTGCCGGACTTGGTCAACGGCGTGTGCAGGCTGATCACATCGCATTGCTCGATGATCTGCGCCAGGCTGACGTAATCACCGTCTTCGGCGATCTGCCGTGGCGGGTCGCACACCAGCACGTTCCAGCCCAGTCCCTTGAGCACCTTGACCAGCCGGCCGCCCACTTCACCGGCACCGACAACGCCATAGGTACGCGCACCGAGGTCGGCGCCTTCGATTTCGGCCAGGGTCTGCAGGCTGCCCAGTACGTAGTCCACCACGCCCCGTGCGTTACAGCCGGGGGCGCTGGACCACTGGATGCCGGCCTGTTTGAAGTAGTCCAGGTCCAGGTGATCGGTGCCGATGGTGCAGGTGCCGACAAAGCGCACCTTCGTCCCCGTGAGCAGCGCACGGTTGACGTTGGTGACTGAGCGCACCAGCAGCACATCGGCCTGCTCGACCGTGGCGCGGTCGATGGAACGGCCGGGTACCCGGCGAATTTCGCCAAATCCTTGGAAGAATGCATCGAGCAGCGGGATATTTTCGTCGGCAACAATCAGCATGGCAGGCTCCTTTGGCGGACCCGCAGTGTACAGGGATCGCGACGCACGCTTACAAATCGCTAACACAGGTTTTTTCCTGACCGTTATGTCAAGGCGTAGAATCCGCCGTCCTTGCGTTTCGCTTTACTGGACATCTGTACGTGAACACTGCCACCACCCCCCTCACCCGCCCCGCACGCGTCAGCCGTGAAGTGCGCAACCTGATGACCCTCGCCCTGCCGATCATGATCGGCCAACTGGCAACCACGGCGATGAGCTTTGTCGATGCGGTGATGGCCGGGCGCGTCAGTCCTCAGGACCTGGCGGCGGTGGGCCTGGGCAATTCGATCTGGATTCCGGTGTACCTGCTGATGACTGGCACCTTGCTGGCCACCACGCCGAAAGTCGCCCAGCGCTACGGTGCAGGCCAGTACCGCGAGATCGGCCCGCTGGTGCGCCAGTCCTTGTGGCTGGCGGTGGTGGTCGGCATCGCCGGGGCATTGCTGCTGCTCTGCGCCGAACCGATCCTGCACGCCATGAACGTCGAGCCGGACCTGATCGAACCGTCCATGGGCTACCTGCATGGCATTGCCGCCGGCATGCCGGCCGTTGCGCTGTATTACGTGCTGCGCTGTTTCAGCGATGGCCTGGGTCGCACGCGGCCGAGCATGGTGATGGGCCTGTGCGGGCTGGCGCTGAATATTCCGCTGAACTACATCTTCATCTACGGCCACCTCGGTGTGCCGGCCATGGGCGGCGTGGGCTGCGGCTGGGCCACGGCCATCGCGATGTGGGTGATGATGCTCGGCCTGGCCGGCTGGACACGCTGGGGCCCGGCGTATCAGAGCAGCGAACTGTTCAAGCGTTTCGACTGGCCGCAGTGGTCGGTGATTAAACGCATATTGGCGATTGGCCTGCCGATCGGCATCGCGATCTTTGCCGAGTCGAGCATCTTTGCCGTGATCGCCCTGCTGCTCGGCGGCCTGGGCGCCATGGTGGTGTCCGGCCATCAGATCGCGCTGAACGTCAGTTCCCTGGTGTTCATGATCCCCTACTCCCTGAGCATGGCCGTCACCGTGCGCGTCGGCCAGGCCCTGGGGCGTGGCGAGCCGCGTGAAGCACGCTTCGCCGCCGGGGTCGGCATGGGCACGGCACTGGCCTATGCCTGCCTGTCCTGCAGCCTGATGTTGGTGTTTCGCGAGCAGATTGCAGCGATCTACACCCCGGACCCGATCGTCATCCACCTGGCGTCGACGCTGATTGTGTTCTCCGCGCTGTTCCAGTTCTCCGATTCGATCCAAGTCACCGCCGCCGGTGCGTTGCGCGGCTATCAGGACACCCGGGTCACCATGGTGCTGACGCTGTTCGCCTATTGGGGCGTGGGGTTGCCGGTGGGTTATGCCCTGGGGCTGACCGACTGGCTCGGCGAACCCAGCGGCCCGAGCGGGTTGTGGCAAGGGCTGATCGTGGGCCTGAGCTGTGCGGCGGGGATGTTGCTGGTGCGCCTGGCGCGCAGTGCACGCCGGCGCATTCGCCAACGGTAGGCGCGTCAGTCGGCTTTTTTGCGGATCCAGTACAGATAGGTGCCGGCCTGCTCCTGCTGACCCACCAGTTCGTGGTCCAGGAACACGCAGAACTTGGGGATATCGCGGCGCGTCGACGGGTCGGTCGCGATGACCTTGAGCAAGCCGCCAGGCGGCAGGTCGCGGATGTGCTGGTGCAGCATCATCACCGGCTCCGGGCAGTTGAGGCCCGTGGCGTCGAGGATGCCGTCGACGGCGGTGTCGGTCATATCGCTCATTGATTACTCCTGAAGCAGGCGCGCAGTTTAACGGGCCTTGGTTTTCTTCACATCCACCAGCCGACGCAGGTGGCAGGTCACTTCTTCACGGTCGTGGTACAGCTGCTTGCAACCGATCTCCACCCGGATCCCACGCGCCTTGAAACCGTCCTCGATACGCTCCAGCAAGCGCTTGACCTCGGCGAAGCGCTGCTTCATCGGCAACTTCAGGTTCACCACCGCTTCACGGCAATAACCCTCGCCGATCCAGGTTTCCAACAGCGCCGCGTTGCGCGCGGGTTTCTCGACGATGTCGCACACCATCCAGTCCACCGGCTGCTTGGGCACGAAAGTGAAGCCGTCGGCCATCAGGTGTTGGACCAGGCCGGTGTCCATCAGGCTTTCGGCCATGGGGCCGTTGTCGATGGCGGTCACCAGCATGCCGCGGTTGACCAGTTGCCAGGTCCAGCCGCCGGGGGCGGCGCCCAGGTCGACGCCGGTCATGTCGCCGTGCAGGCGTTCGTCCCACTGATCGCGGGGGATGAAGTGGTGCCAGGCCTCTTCCAGCTTCAGGGTCGAGCGGCTGGGCGCGTCGCGGGGGAATTTCAGGCGCGGGATGCCCATCGGCCACATCGCCGAGTTATTCGACTCGGCCAGGCCCATGAACACTTCACGGCCGCTCTTGAAGGTCAGCAGCAGGCGCGGCTTGCTCGGGTCGTCCACCAGCTTGCCGGCGTTGAGCAGGGCTTTGCGCAAGTGCACTTCGAATTTCTTGCAGAAGTTCGACAGCTCCTTGCCGTCGTTGGTGTCGACCATCTCCAGCCACAGGCTGCCGCACACCGGAAAACCTTGCAGGTGCTTAAGGATCACGCTGATGCGGTCGGTTTCCGGCAAGTCGATGAACACCCCGCGCGCCCACTGCCTGGGGAAGATCAGCTCGGCAAAACGCTGGCCGTGCATCAGGCGCTGGGCGCCGTCTTCCTCGGTGCAGACAAATTCGGCGCAGGCGCTGCCGGTCTTGGCCTTGGCGTAGCCGGAAACGTTCAGGCGCGCGGCGTGTTCCGCGATCTCGGAACAGACTTCGCCTTCAAAACCCGGGCGGCAGTGCATAAAAAGGGTGTTCATCGATTCTCCTGGCGACGCAACGGACTTGCGGTATCGCAATGTCTGTCATGAAAACGCGCGCATGATAGCTGACTTCGGAACCTTGGATCTGTCCATAGAGTCCAGTAATTAGCCAGCTACTGAAAACAGCGCTAGTTTGATAGCTCTGTTCGTCCCGTCAGGTCCGTAGCCGTGCGGACCAAAAGGAGTCATGTAAATGTCATCCCTTGATAGCCTGAGAACCCTTAAAACCCTGCAAGTCGACGACAAGACTTATCACTATTTCAGCCTGCCCGAAGCCGCCAAACGCCTGGGTGACCTGGACACGCTGCCGATGTCCCTCAAGGTGCTACTGGAAAACCTGCTGCGCTGGGAAGACGACAAGACCGTCACCGGCGCCGACCTCAAGGCCATCGCCGCCTGGCTCAAAGAGCGCCGCTCCGACCGCGAGATCCAATACCGCCCCGCCCGCGTGCTGATGCAGGACTTTACCGGCGTGCCGGCCGTGGTCGACCTCGCCGCCATGCGCGCCGCCGTGGCCAAGGCCGGTGGCGACCCGCAGCGTATCAACCCGCTGTCGCCGGTAGACCTGGTCATCGACCACTCGGTGATGGTCGACAAGTTCGGCACCACCGGCGCGTTCAAGCAAAACGTCGACATCGAAATGCAGCGCAACGGCGAACGCTACGCCTTCCTGCGCTGGGGCCAGAGCGCCTTCGACAACTTCAGCGTGGTACCGCCGGGCACCGGCATTTGCCATCAGGTCAACCTCGAATACCTTGGCCGCACCGTGTGGACCAAGGACGAAGACGGCCGCACCTATGCGTTCCCCGACACCCTGGTGGGCACCGACTCCCACACCACCATGATCAACGGCCTGGGCGTGCTCGGCTGGGGCGTGGGCGGGATCGAAGCGGAAGCGGCGATGCTCGGCCAGCCGGTGTCGATGCTGATTCCGGAAGTGATCGGCTTCAAGCTCACCGGTAAGTTGAAAGAAGGCATCACCGCCACCGACCTGGTGCTGACTGTCACCCAAATGCTGCGCAAGAAAGGTGTGGTCGGCAAATTCGTCGAGTTCTACGGCGACGGCCTGGCCGACCTGCCCCTGGCGGACCGCGCCACCATCGCCAACATGGCCCCGGAATACGGCGCCACCTGCGGCTTTTTCCCGGTGGATGAGGTGACGCTGGACTACCTGCGCCTGTCAGGCCGACCAGCCGCGACGGTGAAACTGGTCGAGGCCTACACCAAGGCCCAGGGCCTGTGGCGCAATGCGGGTCAAGAGCCGGTGTTCACCGACAGCCTGGCCCTGGACATGGGGAGCGTCGAAGCCAGCCTCGCCGGCCCCAAACGCCCGCAGGACCGTGTGTCGCTGCCGAACGTCAGCCAGGCGTTCAGTGACTTCCTCGACCTGCAATTCAAACCGACCAACAAGGAAGAAGGTCGCCTGGAAAGCGAAGGCGGCGGCGGTGTGGCCGTGGGCAATGCCGATCTGGTGGGCGAAACCGACTACGAGTACGACGGCCAGACCTATCGCCTGAAAAACGGCGCCGTGGTGATCGCTGCGATCACCTCCTGCACCAACACCTCCAACCCCAGCGTGATGATGGCCGCCGGGCTGGTGGCGAAAAAAGCCGTGGAAAAAGGCCTGACCCGCAAACCCTGGGTCAAGACCTCCCTAGCGCCCGGCTCCAAAGTGGTCACCGACTACTACAAGGCCGCCGGCCTCACCCAGTACCTGGACAAGCTCGGCTTCGACCTGGTGGGCTATGGCTGCACCACCTGCATCGGCAACTCCGGCCCGTTGCCCGAGCCGATCGAGAAAGCCATCCAGAAGGCCGACCTCGCCGTCGCCTCGGTGCTGTCCGGCAACCGTAACTTCGAGGGCCGGGTGCACCCGCTGGTGAAAACCAACTGGCTGGCCTCGCCGCCGCTGGTGGTGGCGTATGCGTTGGCCGGTACGGTGCGCATCGACATCAGCCGCGAACCGCTGGGCAACGATCAACACGGCAATCCGGTTTACCTCAAGGACATCTGGCCAAGCAGCCAGGAGATTGCCGACGCGGTCGCCCAGGTCAGCACCGGCATGTTCCACAAGGAATACGCCGAGGTGTTTGCCGGCGACGCGCAGTGGCAAGCCATTGAAGTGCCGCAGGCCGCGACCTATGTGTGGCAGAAGGACTCCACCTACATCCAGCACCCGCCGTTCTTCGACGACATTGCCGGTCCGCTGCCGGTGATCAAAGACATCAACGGCGCCAACGTCCTGGCTTTGCTGGGCGATTCGGTGACCACCGACCACATCTCCCCCGCCGGCAACATCAAGGCCGACAGCCCCGCCGGTCGCTACCTGCGCGAACAAGGCGTGGAGCCGCGCGACTTCAACTCCTACGGTTCACGCCGGGGCAACCATGAAGTGATGATGCGCGGCACCTTCGCCAATATCCGTATCCGCAATGAAATGCTCGGCGGCGAAGAAGGCGGCAATACGCTGTACATCCCCACCGGCGAGAAAATGCCGATCTACGACGCCGCGATGCAATACCAGGCCTCGGGCACCCCGCTGGTGGTGATCGCCGGCCAGGAATATGGCACCGGGTCAAGCCGCGACTGGGCCGCCAAGGGCACCAACCTGCTGGGGGTCAAGGCGGTGATCGCCGAAAGCTTCGAGCGGATCCACCGTTCCAACCTGGTGGGCATGGGCGTGCTGCCGTTGCAGTTCAAGCTGGATCAGAACCGCAAGGCGCTCAAGCTCACCGGCAAGGAGAAGATCGACATCCTCGGTTTGACCGCGGTGGAGATCGTGCCGCGCATGAACCTGACCCTGGTGATTACCCGCGAGGATGGCAGCCGCGAGAAGGTCGACGTGCTGTGCCGGATCGACACCCTCAATGAAGTGGAATACTTCAAGGCCGGGGGCATCCTGCACTATGTGCTGCGCCAGTTGATCGCCTCTTAGGCGACGCTGTAAATCAAATGTGGGAGGGGGCTTGCTCCCACATTTTTGACCGAAGATCAGCCGAAGAGCCACTTCCACAACAGCACCACCACCACCACCGCCAACACCGGCCGCGCAACGCGGTAGGCCTTGGGATGCTTGCGCTTCCACTGTTTGACCACACTGCTGATCTTGTCGCTGAACGACTTGCTCCAGGCATAGGCCTGGTTGATGCCGCCAACGCGTTCGTCATCGAGGTTCTGCGGCGCGGTGGCGTGGCCCAGTTGCGCGCTGACCCAGCGGTTGATGCGAGTCATCAGCGGGCTGCTCAGCGGACGCTCGATGTCGCAGAACAGGATCACGCGGGTCTTTTCCGTCTCGTTCTTCACCCAGTGCACGTAGGTTTCGTCGAACATCACGTCTTCACCATCGCGCCAGGCGTATTCCTGGCCATCGACGAAGATGCGGCAGGCGTCGGAGTTCGGCGTGGACAGGCCCAGGTGGTAACGCAGGGAACCGGCAAACGGGTCGCGGTGCGGGTTGAGATGGCTGCCGCCCGGCAACAGCGCGAACATCGCGCCCTTGACGTTGGGAATGCTGCTCACCAGCTCTACGGTCCTGGGACACAGCGCTGCCGCCGACGGCAGCGGTTTGTCGTACCACTTGAGGTAGAAACGCTTCCAGCCCTTCTTGAAGAACGAACCGAAGCCGGCGTCGTTGTTCTTCTCGGCGGCGCGGATATAACCCTCGTCGAACAGGTGCATGGCCTCTTCGCGGATCACTTCCCAGTTGTCCTTGAGCACATCCAGTTCCGGGAACTTGCTGCGGTCCAGGTAAGGCTTGGACGGCACGGCGGAGAACAGGTACATCAAGGCGTTATACGGGGCGAACAGCGCCGAATGGTTAACGAACTGGCGCAACATCGGCAAACGGGCCTTGCCGCGCAGGTGCACGTACAGCGTGCTGCCGATAAACACCAGCAACACCGACAGTTTGGCGGCCAAAGAAAAGGTCATGCAGCAACTCCTGGAAATAAGCGCCCGGCCAACAGACGCCCGGCAACGGGAGACCGGACGTAGCAGCCGGGCATGATAAACAGTTGGGCCATTATGCAGAAGGCCCCGGCTGACCGGCTGACACAAATCAACCCCTGTGGCTCAAGCCTGGTTTTCCTGATCGGTAAACAGGTCGCTGAACAGCATGCTAGACAGGTAGCGTTCACCGGAGTCCGGCAGGATCACGACGATGGTCTTGCCCTGCATTTCCGGCTTCTCGGCCAGGCGTACGGCAACCGCCATGGCTGCACCGCAGGAGATCCCGCACAGAATCCCCTCTTCCTGCATCAAGCGCCGGGCCATGGCCTTGGATTCTTCATCGGTCACCAGTTCCACACGGTCGACCATCGACAGGTCGAGGTTCTTCGGCACGAAACCGGCGCCGATGCCCTGGATCTTGTGCGGGCTGGGCTTGATCTCTTCACCGGCCAGGGCCTGGGTAATCACCGGCGACGCCATCGGCTCGACGGCCACCGACAGGATCGGCTTGCCCGCAGTGTTCTTGATATAGCGCGACACCCCGGTAAGGGTGCCGCCGGTGCCGACGCCCGCCACCAGCACGTCGACGGCGCCATCGGTGTCGTTCCAGATTTCCGGCCCGGTGGTTTTTTCGTGGATTGCGGGGTTGGCCGGGTTTTCGAACTGCGCGGGCATGAAATAACTGGCCGGGTCGCTGGCGAGGATTTCAGCGGCCTTGTCGATTGCGCCTTTCATGCCCTTGGCCGGCTCGGTCAGCACCAGCTCGGCACCGAGGGCCTTGAGCACCTTGCGCCGTTCGATACTCATGGACGCCGGCATGGTCAGCAGCAGCTTGTAGCCACGGGCGGCGGCGACAAACGCCAGGCCAATACCGGTATTGCCCGACGTCGGCTCGACAATGGTCATGCCAGGCTTTAGTTTGCCGGTGCTTTCCGCGTCCCAGATCATGTTCGCGCCGATGCGGCACTTCACCGAATAGCCGGGGTTACGCCCCTCGATCTTGGCCAGAATGGTCACGCCACGCGGTGCGACGCGGTTGATCTGAACCAGTGGCGTGTTACCGATGGAGTGCGCGTTGTCTGCAAAGATGCGGCTCATGGCGGGTCCTATTGGGCAATTTTCAGGAAGGCCACAAGGGTATGCCTCGTGTTGCAACGCGTCCAGTCAGAGGAACGTTGCAGGCCTCACCGCAGTCCACCCCCTACCTGCATGGAGAACCGCCCGATGAAACGTCGCTACAGCTGGCCACTATGGACCGCCGCCGGACTGGTGGTGGTGCTGGTCGCCCTCGACCTCGCCCTGCCTTACCTTGTGCGCAACTACTTGAATGACAAGCTCGCCGACATGGGCGACTACCGTGGCCAGGTGAGCGACGTGGACCTGGCCCTGTGGCGCGGCGCCTACCGGATCAACGGCCTGCAGATCGTCAAGGTCGACGGCAAGGTGCCCGTACCGTTCGTCAAGGCGCCGCTGATCGACCTCGCGGTGAGCTGGCATTCGCTGTGGTACGACCATGCGGTGGTGGCCCAGGTGCGCTTTATCAACCCCGAGGTGAACTTCGTCGACGGCGGCGCCAACCAGCAGGCCTCGCAGACCGGTAAGGGCACCGACTGGCGCGCGCAGTTGGGAAAACTCTTGCCGATCACCCTCGATGAAGTGCGCATCGAAGACGGCAAGGTCGCCTTTCATAACTTCAGCTCCAAACCGCCGGTGAACATCACGGCCACCTCGGTCAACGCCAGCTTCTATAACCTGACCAATGTGGTGGACGTCAAAGGCAAGCGCGATGCCCGCTTCGACGGCAAGGCCCTGCTGCAAGGCCAGGCGCCGCTGGAAGCCACCGCCACCTTTGACCCGTTGAGCAATTTCGAAAATTTCGAGTTCCGCTTCCGCGCCAAGGATTTGCAACTCAAGCGCATGAATGACTTCGCGTCGGCCTACGGCAAATTCGATTTCAAGGCCGGCACCGGCGATGTGGTGATCGAAGCCCAGGCGGAAAACGGCCAATTGCGCGGCTACATCAAGCCGCTGTTGCGGGATGTGGAAGTCTTCGACTGGCAGCAGGACGTGGAAAACAAGGACAAGAACATCTTTCGCTCAATCTGGGAGGCCGTGGTTGGCGCCAGCGAGACCGTGCTGAAGAACCAGTCCAGGAACCAATTCGCCACCCGCGTCGAACTCAGTGGCAGCGTGCATCAGCAAAATGTCAGCGCGTTCTCCGCCTTTTTGGCGATTTTGCGTAATGGTTTCATCCAGGCCTTCAACGCCCGCTACGAACAACCCAAACCCAGCGCCGACTGACCCCCACCCGACAATGACAACAACAACAACAACAACAACAACAACAAGCTCGCGCCTACGGTGACTGGCCATTCAGAGACTGAATAGCCCGTCTGCGTTCACAGTCGCCGGGGCTGCGCGGTATAGTCCGGACATTGATGAATTCGAGGAATGACCGATGAAGTTCGAAGGCACCCAGGCCTACGTTGCCACCGATGACCTGAAACTGGCCGTCAACGCTGCCATCACGCTGGAGCGTCCGCTGCTGGTCAAGGGTGAGCCCGGCACCGGCAAGACCATGCTCGCCGAGCAACTGGCCGAATCCTTTGGCGCCAAGCTGATCACCTGGCACATCAAGTCCACCACCAAGGCGCATCAGGGCCTGTATGAGTACGACGCGGTCAGCCGCCTGCGTGATTCGCAACTGGGCGTCGACAAAGTGCACGACGTGCGCAACTACCTGAAGAAAGGCAAGCTCTGGGAAGCGTTCGAGTCCGAGGAGCGGGTGATCCTGCTGATCGATGAAATCGACAAGGCCGACATCGAGTTCCCCAACGACCTGCTGCAAGAACTCGACAAGATGGAGTTCTACGTCTACGAAATCGACGAGACCATCAAGGCCAAGAAACGCCCGATCATCATCATCACCTCCAACAACGAAAAAGAGCTGCCGGACGCGTTCCTGCGCCGCTGCTTCTTCCACTACATCGCCTTCCCCGACCGCGCCACCCTGCAAAAAATCGTCGATGTGCACTACCCCGACATCAAGAAAGACCTGGTCAGCGAAGCGCTGGACGTGTTTTTCGACGTGCGCAAAGTACCGGGCCTGAAGAAAAAACCCTCCACCTCAGAACTGGTGGACTGGCTCAAGCTGCTGATGGCCGACAACATCGGCGAAGCGGTGCTGCGCGAACGCGATCCCACCAAGGCCATCCCGCCCCTGGCCGGTGCCTTGGTCAAGAACGAGCAAGACGTGCAACTGCTGGAACGTCTGGCATTCATGAGCCGTCGCGGTAATCGATAATGTTGCTCAACCTGTTCAATGAAATGCGCGCAGCCAAGGTGCCGGTGTCGGTGCGTGAACTGCTTGACCTGATCAACGCCCTGAAACAGCGCGTGACCTTCGCCGACATGGACGAGTTTTACTACTTGGCCCGGGCGATCCTGGTGAAGGACGAGCGGCATTTCGACAAGTTCGACCGCGCCTTCAGCGCCTATTTCAACGGCCTGGAAAAGCTCGACGACCACCTGCAGGCGCTGATCCCCGAAGACTGGCTGCGCAAGGAGTTCGAGCGTTCGCTGACGGATGAAGAGCGCGCGCAGATCCAGTCCCTCGGCGGCCTCGACAAACTCATAGAGGCATTCAAGAAACGCCTGGAAGAACAGAAGGAACGCCACGCCGGCGGCAATAAATGGATCGGCACCGGCGGCACCAGCCCGTTCGGTTCCGGCGGCTACAACCCGGAAGGCATTCGCGTCGGCGATGCCGGCAAGCGCCAGGGCAAGGCGGTCAAGGTCTGGGACCAGCGCGAGTACAAGAACCTCGACGATCAGGTGGAACTCGGCACGCGCAATATCAAGATCGCCCTGCGCCGCCTGCGCAAGTTCGCGCGCCAGGGCGCGGCCGAAGAGCTGGACATCGACGGCACCATCGACCACACCGCCCGCGATGCCGGGCTGCTGAACATCCAGATGCGCCCGGAGCGGCGCAACACCATCAAGCTGCTGTTGCTGTTCGACATCGGCGGTTCGATGGACGCCCATGTGAAGATCTGCGAAGAACTGTTCTCGGCCTGCAAGACCGAGTTCAAGCACTTGGAGTACTTCTACTTCCACAACTTTGTGTACGAGTCGGTGTGGAAGAACAACCAGCGCCGCACGTCGGAGCGCACCGCCACCCAGGACCTGCTGCACAAGTACGGCGCCGACTACAAAGTGATCTTTATCGGCGATGCGTCGATGGCACCCTATGAGATCACCCAGGCCGGCGGCAGCGTCGAACACTGGAACGAGGAGCCGGGGTACGTGTGGATGCAGCGCTTCATGGCCAAGTACAAGAAGCTGATCTGGATAAACCCGTATCCCAAGGACACCTGGGGCTATACCGCATCGACCGGGATCGTACGGGAATTGGTCGAGGATCAGATGTATCCGCTGACCTTGCGCGGTCTGGAAGAAGGCATGCGTTTTCTCTCCAAATGACCCGCCCTCTCCCATTCAACACAACCTCCATGTGGGAGGGGGCAAGCCCCCTCCCACAGTTCTGGTCCACAGTGTTCTCTAGCCTGTGGTGAACCGCTGCAGATACTCAAGATGCTGGCGATGCGCAGTCTCCTGCACCATCGGCGCCAGGCGCACTTTCTCTCCCGGCAAACACTGCGCCAGCCGTGCCAGCGCCAACGGCGTCAATGCACCCAGACGCGGATAACCGCCAATGGTCTGCCGGTCATTGAGCAACACGATCGGCTGCCCATCCGGCGGTACCTGGACCGCCCCCAGGGGAATGCCTTCGGAAATCAGCGCTGGGCCCTGGTACTCGAGCGGCGTGCCCAGCAAGCGCATGCCCATGCGGTCGGCGCGGCTGTCGAGGGTCCATTCGGTGTTGAAGGTATCGAACAGGCTCTGGCCGCTGAACCGGCCGATCTGCGCACCGACAATCACATCCAGTGGTGCTTTGGCCGGTAGCGCGGTCGTGCTCAGCACTTTCATCGCCCCGCCGGTACCGGAATAGCCCAACCGCCCGCCTTCGGCCAAGGGCTTGCCGAAGCCATCCAGCCCGCCCAGTTCCTCACGCACCACCGTCGAACAGCTGCCCAGCACATCAGGCGCATCAAACCCGCCCGGCGCCGCCAGGTAAGCGCGCGCGCCGCTGAACGGTTGGGTAAAGCGCAAACGCTGGCCCTTTTGCAGGATAAAACCGCGACCGGGGCTGATGGCACGCTCATCGATAGACGCGCCCAGATCCGCACCAGCCAGGGCCAGCAGGCAATATTCCTCGGCGCGCAGGGTAAACCCGCCCAGGGTGATTTCCACCACCGGCGCGTCCAGCGCATTGCCCAGCAGCCAGTTGGCCCAGGACATCGACACCCAATCCAGCGCCCCGCCCTGGGTCACGCCCAGGTGGCGCACGCCAAAGCGGCCGGCGTCCTGCAACAGGCACAGCGGGGTGCTGGCCTCAATCGTCAAGCGGCTCATGCCTGCGCCTCCAACGGCGTGTCATCGCCTCCCAGGCGGATGAATTCGGCGTGATCCACGGACTCGAAGCGCACCGTATCGCCCGGTTGCATCAGGCTGTAACCGTCGCGGTCGCGGTCGAACAGTGTGGCCGGGGTGCGGCCGATCAGGTTCCAGCCTCCTGGCGACACCGCTGGGTACGCTGCGGTTTGTCGTTCGGCGATGCCGACGCTGCCGGCGGCCACGCGTTTGCGCGGGGTGTTGAGGCGCGGCGTGGCGAGGCATTCATCCACCAGCCCCATAAAGGCAAAACCAGGGGCGAAGCCGAGGGCGAACACTGGGTATTCGTGGGCGCTGTGGCGGCGGATCACCTCGTCGACGGACAAGCCGCTGCGCTGGCTGAGCACGCTCAACTCAGGGCCGACGCTCAGGTCGTACCACACCGGCAGCACATGGTGCTGGCCGCTGCCCCGGGCCTGGGGTTGCAGGTCGGTCAGGGCCTGCTCGATCAATTCCCGCGCGTGTGCCGGGTTCAATTGGGTGAGGTCGTAATGCACCATCAGCGTGGTATAGGACGGCACCAGGTCCACCAACGCCGCACCGAATCCGCTGCGCAGGCGTTGGGTGGCGGCCAGCATCCACGGCATATTGGCTTCGGCGATCGCCTCGAACAGACGCACCATCAGGCAATCGATGGCCACCACTTCAATGCGTGGTTTCATGCGGGCTTCAAGGCCTCGCGGATGCGTTGCACCGCCGCCACCGAGCTGGCGTTGTCGCCGTGCACGCACAAGGTTTTAGCCTGCAAGACCAGCGGGCTGCCATCGCTGGCCGTCAGGGCTTCGCCACGGGAAATCGTCAGCGCTTGCTGGATGATGGTCTCGGCGTCGTGGTGCACGGCGCCGGGTAACTGGCGCGACATCAGGTGCCCCTTGTTGTCGTAGCCACGGTCGGCGAAGGCCTCGAACCACAGGATCACGCCATACTCATTGCCCAGGGCTTTGGCCGCGCTGTTGTCGCGGGTGGCCATCAGCATCAGCGGCAGGTCGCCGTACGCCGCGACGGCCTGGATCACCGCGCGCAACTGCGCGGGGTTGGACATCATGTCGTTGTACATCGCCCCGTGGGGCTTGACGTAACTGACCCGCCCGCCTTGCGCCCGGCAGATACCGTCGAGGGCGCCGATCTGGTAGTGCAACAGGTCCTGGATTTCCTCCGGCGTGTAGGCCATGGAGCGGCGGCCGAAGCCTTGCAGGTCCTGGTACGCCGGGTGTGCGCCCACTTGCACGCCGTGCTTGAGCGCCAGGCCGACGGTCTTGCGCATGATGCTCGGGTCGCCGGCATGGAAACCGCAGGCCACGTTGGCGCAATCAATGAACGGCATGACCTCGGCGTCCAGACCCATCGTCCAGTTGCCAAAGCTTTCGCCGATGTCGCAGTTCAGTAGCAGACGGCTCACGGTGGTTGCTCCTGTAGGCTCTGTTTTTTTGTAGTGTGGGATTTTTTACGCAGAACTCGCAACTTGTCCCGACACTTGGGGCCGGAGAACGAAGCATTGGCGCATGGGGATGGGCTTGCCGGCGATAGCGGTGATGACTGATGAACCGCTATCGCCGGCAAGCCAGCGCCTACAGGGGGGGCAACGGGTCTTTAGAGGCCCTTGAGGTCACGCTCTTCGATCGGCCGGCTCTGGCGCAGGCGCTTGCCGCCGAGCACCACCCAGTCAATCAGCCGGAACAGGCACTCCAGGCCGAACGACAGCAGCATCGCCCCGCCCAGGCCCCAGCCCATGGCTTCGGGGGTCAGCAGGATCTGGTAGCTGTAGCCGTTCCAGGTCTCCAGGCGGATATCCGGGTCGGCGGCCACCGCCACTTGCAGGGCGCGGATGTACCAGGGGCCTTGCATCGCCTGGAATTGCTTGTCCAAAGCCACCTGGCGATCGAGCATCGCGCCCAGGCTCTTGGCATCGCTCTGGAACACCGGGTCGTCGCTGGCGCGGTAGTGGGCCACCAGGGCCTGCAAGTCGCCGTTGAAAAACTGCTGCGCGGTGGATTCGAACCCGCGCAGGCCGGTCTGGGCCTCGATCAGGTGGGCTTCGACGCGCTTGGCGTAATCGTTGATGAACCCCGGCACTTGCACACCGACCAACAGGCCAATGGCAAACAGCACCAACCGCAGATAACTGAGCAACATGGTCGATATCCTTACTCGGTAACGCCCTGGCTGACGCATTCTCCGCGTCGCCACAGGCTCCATTGGCCCGGTTCGTAGCGGGTCCAGTTTTCGTTGTCGGTCAACGGTTCGGTGGCAATCACCGTCACCACATCATTGGGGGTGGTTTCCGCCTGAAAATCGACGATCACGTCGACATCTTTCAAGCGCGCCGGGCCAAACGGTGCGCGACGGGTGATCTGCGCCAATTTGGTCGAGCAATAGCAGAACAGCCAGTCGCCATCGCTGAGCAGGCAGTTGAACACGCCTTTGCTGCGGTATTCGGCGCAGGCGGCGATCAGGTCCGGCAGCATCCGTTCGATGTCCACCGGCTCGGGGAAGGCTTCACGCACACGGTTGAGCAGGTCGCAGAACGCCGCTTCGCTGTCGGTATCGCCGACCGGACGGTAGAAGGTGGCGCGGGGAGCGAAGTCGGCCAACTGGCCGTTGTGGGCGAAACACCAGTTGCGCCCCCACAGTTCGCGCACGAACGGGTGGGTATTGGACAGGCACACCTTGCCGACGTTGGCCTGGCGGATATGGCCGATCACCACTTCACTTTTGATGGGATAACGCTGCACCAGCAGTGCGACTTCCGATTCGCTGCTGGCGGCCGGGTCCTGGAACAGACGCAGGCCACGACCTTCGTAGAAGGCGATGCCCCAACCGTCGCGGTGGGGGCCGGTACGCCCGCCGCGCTGCATCAGCCCGGTAAAGCTGAACACGATATCGGTGGGGACGTTGGCACTCATGCCCAATAATTCACACATGCCAGGGCTCTCGATGCAGGGCAGTCAACGTTAAAGGCGCGGTTCGACCCGCATACCGCTCACCGGTGCCGGGCGACGAAACGGCTCGTCATCGTCTTCCGGCTCGGCGGCCAAGGCAGCATCGGCGGCGGCCTTGCGCTCGCGGCGGGCGTTGGCGGCGCGCTCGATGGGCCAGCGGATCAGCACAAACACGAGGTACACGCCAAACGCGATCATGGTGTACATGAACAAATCGGAAATCGCCCGCCAGGCGTTATTGCCGACCTTGAGCACCAGGTCCAGCGCCGTGATGGCCACGGCCGGCGCGAACTGGGTCTTGACCGGGTCGACGATGGTCGGGCTCAACAGCAGCACCGCCATCAACAATTGCAGCGGCTCGCGCAGCCAGCGCCAGATCCAGCGGGTCATGCGCCACCACACCAACAGGCAGCCCAAAGCGGCGAAGGCGTAAAGGCCCCAAGCGGTCAGATAGTCGTTCTCGGTCATGGTGTCCATGGCAAGGTAGGCAAACAGGCCGCTATGATAACGGCTTTTACGTGTCGCGGCTGCAATGCCTGCCACCATCCGCCAGACAGAGAGTGATCCATGCCGCCATCGACCCACATCACTGCCGCCCCGATCGCCCGCAAAGCCCCAGGCCCAGACCCCTATGCCTGGCTACAAGAGCGTGACAGCGCTGAAGTGCTCGATTACCTCAAGGCCGAAAACGCCTGGCAGGAAGCCCAGCTCGCCGACCAGGCCACACTGCGCGAAACCCTGTTCGAAGAGATCAAGGGCCGCATCCTCGAAACCGATCTGTCGCTGCCCTCCCCCTGGGGCCCGTACCTGTATTACACACGCACCACCGCCGGCGATGAGTACGCCCGCCATTACCGCTGCCGCCGCCCGGCCGATGACAGCAATCAGGTGGATGAAAGCAGCGAAGAACTGTTGCTGGACCCGAACGTGCTGGCCAATGGCGGCTTCTTCTCCCTCGGCACCTTCAGCATCAGTCCCGACCACCAGCGCCTGGCCTACAGCCTGGACACCAATGGCGAAGAGATCTACACCCTGTACGTGAAGGAATTGGCCACCGACAAGGTCAGCGAACTGGCATTCGACAACTGCGACGGCAGCATGACCTGGGCCAATGACAGCCTGACCCTGTTCTTCGGCGAACTGGACGACACCCACCGACCGCACAAGCTGCATCGCTATCGCCTCGACGGCACCGCCGCGCAGGAAGTGTTCCACGAGACCGACGGGCGTTTCTTCCTGCATTGCTACCGCTCAAGCTCCGAACACCAGTTGCTGCTGGCCCTGGGCAGCAAGACCACCAGCGAAATCTGGGCGTTGGACGC
Source organism: Pseudomonas sp. MPB23 (assembly GCF_046605395.1). Lineage (NCBI taxonomy): Bacteria > Pseudomonadati > Pseudomonadota > Gammaproteobacteria > Pseudomonadales > Pseudomonadaceae > Pseudomonas > Pseudomonas sp. MPB23. The sequence continues at coordinate 5,759,841 of NZ_CP176771.1, forward strand.
CAACCAACCGCACCTGGACTTCACCTGCCTGGCGCCACGGGTCGAAGACCATGAATACGATGTCGACCACGGCCAGCTTGACGGCGAGTGGACCTGGTTCATCCGCAGCAACCGAGACGGCATCAACTACGCGCTGTTCGTCGCCGCAGACACTGGCCATGTGCCGACCGAAGCCGACTGGCAGAACCTGATCCCCCACAGCGATGCGGTGATGCTCGACGGCGTCAGCCTGAATGCCGGCGCCATGACCTTGAGCCTGCGCATCGGCGGCCTGCCGGTGATCGAAGTGCATCCGCAAGGCGTGCCGGCCTATCGCGTGGAATTGCCTGACGCCGCCTACAGCCTCTACGTACAGAACAGCCTCGAGTTCTCCAGCGACAAGATCCGCCTGCGCTACGAAGCGCTGAACCGCCCGGCCCAGGTACGCCAGTTGGAACTGGCCAGCGGCGCACAGCAGGTGCTCAAGGAAACCCCGGTACTCGGTGTGTTCAACGCCGACGACTACATCAGCCAACGCCTGTGGGCGACCTCCGCCGATGGCACCCAGGTGCCGATCAGCCTGGTGGTCAAGCGTGACCAGCTCGGCAAACCGACGCCGCTGTACCTGTATGGCTACGGCGCCTATGGCCAGAGCCTCGACCCGTGGTTCTCCCACGCGCGCCTGAGCCTGCTGGACCGGGGCGTGGCCTTCGCCATTGCCCACGTGCGCGGCGGCGGCGAACTGGGCGAAGCCTGGTACCGCAACGGCAAGCAGGCACACAAGCAGAACACCTTCAGCGACTTTATCGCCTGTGCCGAACACCTGATTGCCCAGGGCCTGACCACCGCCAAGCAACTGGTCATCAGCGGCGGCAGCGCCGGCGGCCTGCTGATCGGCGCGGTGCTCAACCAGCGCCCGGAACTGTTCCAGGCGGCGATTGCCGAAGTGCCGTTCGTCGACGTGCTTAACACCATGCTCGATCCCGACCTGCCGCTGACCGTCACCGAATACGACGAATGGGGCAACCCTGAAGAACCCGAGGTGTATGAACGCATCAAGGCCTACGCCCCGTACGAAAACGTCAGCGCCCAGGCCTACCCGGCCACACTGGTGATCGCCGGCTACAACGACAGCCGCGTGCAGTACTGGGAAGCGGCCAAGTGGGTGGCCAAGTTGCGCGCGACCAAGACGGACGACAACCTGCTGCTGCTCAAGACCGAACTAGGGGCCGGTCACGGCGGGATGAGCGGTCGTTACCAGGGCATTCGTGACGTAGCGCTCGAATATGCCTTTGTGTTCAAGGTGCTGGGGCTGGCCCCGCAATCGTTCTAACCGCCGGGCGTTTTCGGCTTGCTGTCGTTGGGCAGCAGGCCGGGCACGGTCAGGTCCTTCGGCGGCGTCGGCAACACGATGGGCACCAGGGGCGGCGAGCCGTTCGTCTTGGGCACGGCCGGTGGGCTGACTTGCGGGTAGAGCGTCGGGGTAGGTGTACCCGGCGCACCGGGAGTTGGCGCGGGGGCGACCGGGACGGTTTGCAACTCCTGAGCCTGCGCCGCACCCAATGCGAGCGCGCCGAGCACAATGACCGTTAGAATGCTGCACTTCATCGATGGCTCCATGGCCTGACCGGAATGTCGTAAGGCTACTCCCAACCGCGCAAGAATGCCCTTCCCAATGAGATCTCCATGAAACGTTTCGTTCTGCTGGACACCACCCCGATCCCCGACAACGGCGGTGCCTTGTGCCTGTTCGAATACGGTGAAGATTTTGTCATCAAGATCCAGGGCGGTGACGGCGGCCAGTTGATGAACACGCGCATGCACGGCTCCGAAGACGCGCTGGCAGAAATTCCCTGCCGCAAAGTCGCCGGTCGTCCGGGTTCGCGGGTGCTGATCGGCGGCCTGGGCATGGGCTTCACCCTCGCCTCGGCGCTCAAGCATTTGGGCAAGACCGCCGAAGTGGTGGTGGCCGAACTGGTGCCCGGCGTCGTGGAATGGAACCGCGGGCCGCTGGGCGAAAAATCCGGCCGCCCGCTGCTGGACCCACGCACGGTGATCCGCCTGGAAGACGTGGCCAAAGTGTTGCAGGCCGAACCCCAGGGCTTCGATGCGATCATGCTCGACGTCGACAACGGCCCCGAAGGCCTCACGCAAAAGGCCAACAGTTGGCTGTACTCCGCCGGCGGCCTGGCCGCCTGCGCCAAGGCCCTGCGGCCCAAGGGCGTGCTGGCGGTGTGGTCGGCCAGCGCCGACAAGCTGTTCAGCGACAAGCTGCGCAAGGCCGGCTTCAAGGCCGAAGAAGTGCAGGTGTTCGCCCATGGCAACAAGGGCACGCGGCATACCATCTGGATTGCCGAAAAGCTCAAGGGCTAATTGCGCCACGATTGGCTAGAATCAACCTACCCGTGACCACCCAACGACAGGAGCCATGATGAGCTCGACCAACCCGCCCTCCCACACCGCCAAGCTCGACCGCATCCTCGCCGATGCCCAGCGCGACCGGGAAATGGGCTACCGCGACAAAGCCCTGAAAATGTACCCCCACGTGTGCGGCCGCTGCGCGCGTGAATTCGCCGGCAAACGCCTGAGCGAACTGACCGTGCACCACCGCAACCACAATCATGATGACAACCCCCAGGACGGCTCCAACTGGGAGCTTCTGTGCCTGTACTGCCACGACAACGAACACTCGCGCTACACCGACCAGCAGTATTTCAGCGAAGGCTCCACCAGCAGCCCGACCATTGCCAAGGCCACGCACAACCCGTTTGCGGCGTTGGCGGGGTTGATGAAGAAAGACGACTGACACCGGGTTGTGAGGGGCCTGCGGTGAAGAAGTGGCTTGTTGTGGCAGGCCGCTTCTCCACAGGCACATTGTTTCGGCCATTGCCCGTATAATCGCGGTTTTTCGCCAAGGCACCCTTCCCCGTGGGCAATAAACGCTACAGCTGCATCGGTCTGTATAACCCCAAATCCCCCGAAAACGTCGGTTCGGTCATGCGCGCCGCCGGTTGCTACGGCGTGGCCTCGGTGTTCTACACCGGCGTGCGTTACGAGCGCGCCCGGGATTTCATCACCGACACCAAGAAGGTCCATCACGACATTCCGCTGATCGGCATCGACGACCTGAAGAAGATCCTGCCCCTGGGCTGTATCCCGGTCGCCGTGGAGTTGGTCGAAGGCGCCCGCCCGCTGCCCGAATACACCCACCCCGACCGCGCGTTGTACATCTTCGGTCCTGAAGACGGTTCGCTGGATAAAGACATCCGCGACTGGTGCGAAGACGTGGTGTACATCCCGACGACCGGCTGCATGAACCTCGCCGCCACCGTCAACGTGGTGCTCTACGACCGCATGGCCAAAGGCAACAACACCCGTTCGGGCCCCAAATACTGATTATCCGGGAACATCCCGCGCCCTCAAGCAGTCAGCTACATACATTTGCCCTTGTTGGAGACAGATCATGAGCGACAGCAAAACCCTGCGACCTATCATCGAGCACGCGCCCTTTCACCCCCGCCCCACGCAGAACGTGCATGGCTGGGAACGCATCGCCTCGGTGGCCGGCGGCGCGATGATGGTGGGCAAAGGCTTGCGCCGTGGCGGGATTTTCGGGCTGATCCAGGTGGCGATCGGCGGTGTCGCGCTGGCGCGCGGCTTCACCGGGCACAGCACGCTCAAGGACAAGCTGGAACAGGGTCGCCAGGACATGAACAGCGTGCGGACCCAGATCGAGCGCACCGGTGCCGAGTTGAAGAACCTGAAGACGAAAGCGCAAGTGACGGCCGACGAGGCCACGAAAACCACTGGATGAACCCAGACGATCCAAATGTGGGGGCTTGCTCCCGATAGCAGGGTGTCAGTCACTGGATTGGTGACTGACCCACCGCTATCGGGAGCAAGTCCCCTCCCACATTCTGTTCTGCTTCAGTGCAACAGCTTGGAGTCCAGCACCACCGACGACTCGCCAATGATGCTCTCGGCCAGCTGCACGAACTCCGCGGTGGTGATGCTGTTGGTGCGCATCACCGCTTGTGCGAGGTCATCCAGGGAGCGCTTGTTGTGGGTCTTCACGCGGATCTCGCGGTCCAGCTCCTGCAACACCACCACCGCCCGTGACACCGTCGCGCCGCTGACGTGCTCGCCGCGCAGGCTGGTCACGTCCTTGCCTTCCCGGACCAACCGCGCCTGGATCGCCTGATACCGCTCATCGGTAATGCCGCCGGCACGGCGCAGCAGTTCGATGGCGTAATACTCGCCCATCCCCTCGCGGATCCAGTCACTGGTGTCGCGGTCATTGAAACGACCGATGGCCTGCACCACTTCGCGGATCAACGGGCTGCTGCCGTTTTCGCCGACCAGCGGCGTGCGGCTGTTGAGGTAGATCGAGTCGCGCGCCGAGAACGCGCCACGGCGCATCGGATCGCTGGCACCGACCACCAGCAGTTTGGCCGGATGACGCGGGAACGCAGCTTCCACCTGGGGCCAGACGAAGGTCAGCAAGGTCAGCACATCCATACGGCGCAGGGCCTGGCCCTTGGGCGACGCGACGGTCACTTCGGTCTCGCCCAGGCGCACGCGGCGGCTGCCGAGGTTGCCGGCGAGCATCCAGCCGGTGGGCCGGTCGAACAGGCGTGAGACGTTGTCGATGCGGAAGCTGTGCTTGCCGATGCGCGGCCAGGCGGTTTCGACGCTTTTCCAGCCCGCCGGCAACTCGAACACCAGGCGCGAGACCAATTCGACGCCGTCCTGCTGGTCGAGCCGTGCCGCCGGCACCAGGTCTTCACCGCGAAACAGCGCCCAGCTCGGCGTCATCCGCGTTTCATAAATGCCCGGTTTGCGCGCATGGGTGAGGCGCACACGGTAGGTCAGGCTGGCCTTGTCGGCGCCCGGTTGCCACAGGCCACGATGATCGGTGACGTGCCATTGGCCATCAGCCTTGAAATCGCTGTAGTCGCCGTTGTGGCCCAGGTCGAAGTTCAGGCTGCGCACCGCCGAACCTTGGGACAGGCTCACACGCACCTCGGCCTGATCGCTCTGGGGCAACAGCTTGACGTGATAATCCAGGTCGACCTTCTTCGCGCACCACGCAGGCATGCTCAACGCCAGCAACGCGAACGCTGCCGCCAGCTTGGGTTCCAGCCTCATACACACTCCTTGTTCAGCCTGCGCGGAAGATCAGGTAATCCTCCCAGTCTTCTTCGGGCACGCTGCCTTCGCTGAGCATGCGCCCGGACTGGGAAATACGTTCCTGGTGCACGGCGTCGCGGTCGCCGCAGACCAGATGGTGCCACAGCGGCAAATCCTTGCGTTCACTGACCAAGCGGTAGCCGCAGGTGGGTGGCAGCCATTTGAACTGGTCGGCATGCCCCGGGGTGAGCTGGATGCAGTCGGGAACCGAGGCGCGGCGGTTGGGGTAATCGGTGCACTGGCAGGTTTTCAGGTCGAGCAGTTTGCAGGCGATGCGCGTGTAATAGACGCTGTTGTCGTCCTCGTCCTCTAGCTTTTGCAGGCAGCACAGGCCGCAGCCGTCGCACAGCGACTCCCACTCATCCTGGTCGAGCTGTTCAAGGGTTTTGCGTATCCAGAAAGGTTCGACTTTGGCGGCCATGGCTCTACATCGGTATCGGTAGGTGAAAAGGCCGCCAGTCTAGTGCCCAAGGCCACTGGGGCCAAGCGCTTACGACTGGCGGTGTTACAAGACTTGTCAGTCTAGCGGGCGCGCAGTAGCTTTGAACGCCGAATTGACGATCAGGAACTGCCCATGAGCACCTCCCCCCGCGTTGCCGATTACCCGATCAACCCCCAGTTCACTGAGCGCTGGTCGCCTCGCGCCTTCACCGGCGAGAGCATCGCGCCGGAAACCCTGCTGAGCTTTTTTGAAGCCGCGCGCTGGGCGCCATCGGCCTACAATTCGCAACCCTGGCGTTTTCTCTACGCGCGCCGCGATACGCCGGACTGGGAGCGTTTCCTGGGATTGCTGAACGAATTCAACCGGAGTTGGGCGCAGCACGCGTCGGCCCTGGTGATCGTCGCCTCGAAAACCGACTTCACCGCCCCCGGCGCGACAGAGGAAACGCCAGCGCTGTGGCACACCTTCGACACCGGTTCCGCCTGGGGCCACCTGGCGCTGCAAGCCAGCCTCAGTGGCTGGTACACCCATGGCATGGCCGGCTTCGATCAGGAACTGACGCGCAAGGAGCTGAAGATTCCTGACGGTTATGCCCTGCACGCGGCCGTCGCCGTGGGCAAGCTGGGTGATAAATCGACCTTGCCGGAATACCTGCAGGCCCGCGAAACACCGAGCCCGCGCAAACCATTGAGCGAGCTGGTGTCCGAAGGCGATTTCAGCCTTTAACGCCGCGAACACCCTGGTGCTGTCAAGCACCAGGGTGGGCCCTCAAGGCTGTCGGGCGATCAGTTCACTGAAAGCGCTACGCAGTTGGGTGATTTGGCGGTCGTACACCTGCCTGACCACCGGGGCCATGAACTCGGCAGGCATGCCGTCCATGTCGACGGGATAGAGCGTGTTGTCCTTCTTCGAGTACATGAAGTTACTCAATTGCGGATCGTTGTGAAAAATATCCTTGGCCTGCATCTGCGCCACGACGTCATCGAGCAATGAGCGCGCCTCTGGGGGCAGACTGCCCTTCTCGATGCGGCTCAGGTCCACGCCGTCGATTTTGCCCATCTTTATATATTTGCGACCGTCCTCGATCATCACCTCGGCGAAGCCGTCGCCGTAGTAGCGGTTGAGGTTGACCACCTCCATGTCGACGTAGCCCTCGGCCGAGGTCAACCTTGTCGGCCCAACATCCTTATAAACACTTTTGCCATCGAGGCTGGCATACACGACTCCCTCGCCACCTCGACCGATCTCAGGCCCAAGATCGGCCTTGACCGAAGCCGGCTGACCGCCACGCGCGCCCAGTCGCCGCCATTGATCGTCCTCGACGCGCTCGAGCAGCAACGGGGTTTGCCGGTTGTTGTGATAAACCCGCGCCTGCACCTTGCCATCGGCGGTGCGGGTCACTTGTCGCACTTCGTAGAGCGCCGTCTGGCCGGCACTGTCCGTATTGCGGATGTAGGACCGGTGGCCATCTGCGCCGACATACACCCCTTGGCTGTTGCGAGAGAGCCCGGCGATGCTCGAATCCGCCACCTTGTATTGGCGAAACAGCGCATTGCTCAGGCCGCCGCTCGATGCGCCCAGCACACGGCCCATCCTGCCGCTGGCCACCCATCTGCCGCCGCCCACCAGCAGATCGCCCATACCGCTCGCGGGGTTGAAGGCTTCGACGGCGGTTGCCCCGACAAACCTCGCCGCCTTGGCCGCATGGCGGGTGGAAGACAAGGCGCTGCCCAGCACCTTACCGGCCTGCGCGGCCTTGCCCGCGCCCAAGGTGACCAGGCCAACGGCGTCCAGGGCCAGGTCAAAGACGCCCTGGCCGATGTTGCCGTTCTGAAAGTTGACGATGGCCGAGCGCAACGGGATCAGGTTCAGGAAGAACTGGGAAATCGCCTCATTCCTGGCGCGCTCCTGATCATAGGCGGTCATGCCCCTGGCCTCATTGAGCAGGTCATCGTGCTTCAGGTCGAGGGACTTGACGAATACGTCGGCGATGGCATGGCTGCGCCTGGCGTTGAAACTGTCAGGCGCGCCCATCGCCTCCGGTTGCGCGAGAAATGACGGGGCATCCTGGTCCGGCTTAACCTGCACGGTTCTGGAGAGGACATTCGCCTCACGCGTTTCCATTTTTTGCGCGGTGTAAGGTTCGGTACGCCGACGCAGCAGGAAGTTCGCTTTCTCGACGGTGCCTCGTCGCGTGTCGAAGGTATAGAGATTGACCTGCCCGTTTCGCGTCGCCTTGACCTCCAACGTGTGCCCCCTCACACGCAACGCGGGCGGGGTCAATAAATCCATGGCGATCGTGTATTGATTGGTGTGGAAGAACTCGAGCTTGCCGAATGCCAGGTGCTTGCGGTCTTCCAATGGCAAGGTGGCGATCAGTTGCCGGACCCGGCTGTGGTGGCCCTGCTCATGCGCCTCTATCGCCTGGTCGTACGCGGTCTTGAAGGACGTAGCGACCCCCAGCTTGCCCGTCCGGCACAGGCTGCAAAACGCATCGATGGGCAGGCGCTTGTCATTGCTCACCCAATGCTCTTCGCCCTTCAACTGGCCGCCTTCCATGACGATATCCAGCATCGAGCGCGCGCCGGGATGCAGGCCAGGCCGCCCCTTCGTCAGCCGGGCCTTGTGGAAGTGCTTCACTTCGAAGAGACGCGGGTCCAGGTCGGGAAATGCCTGCTCGAGCTGGGCGAGTGCCATTGCCTTTCGACTGGGGATTGGGGTTTGCAGCAGGGTACTGGTGGTTTTCAGCGCGCTGAGCTGACGGTTATATGCCGTCCTCACGCGCTCCATGGCGCTCACCGATGGGGCCTCGTCGGCGGCGAGAAAACCGTTGGCGACCGCCCAATCCTTCAGCGCCTGAAAGTCGATGCGCTGGCGGACCGCAGCGTCGCTCGTCAGTTGCTCGGCGCTCAGCAAGATCTCGGCATAGCCCATGGACAGTGTGCGGCCTGGGGCGTGGGCTTCGATCCTGGCCACGGCCATTGCCAATTGAGCCCACAGCACACAGCCGTAGGTCACGCTGGCGGGAATGTCTTTGACCAGGCATTCGGGCGCCGTCGTAGCCAGCAGCCGGTACGCTTTCTGGTGGGCGGTCTGTGCGTTGGCGTAGCCTTTTTCAATCAGGTGTTGACCCAACTGCTCAACGATCACCGAAGCCGGTTGGCCCCAGTGCTGGTTGCGCGCCAGGTCAAATCCCGTCCAGCCCTCAAGCACGGCATCGCGGGTGTCGCCCGGGGTTTGTAAGCCCGATGCAACGGGTAAGACGGATGCGGACGGAGGGTTGGCGGCGCGGGTGTCGGAGGGCGCCAACGGGCGTGGCTGAACAGCGGGCGAAATCAGGGGCATCATGCAAGTACCTGTCCTTAGTCAAGTGGGTATCCTTCAAAAAGCGCGACCTTGCGCCCTTTGCGACCCCTGGGTGGAACGCGCCGCCACGGCGGTTCCTCGCTTGACTGTCAGGATTTATGTACATGCCCCACGGTGATCGGGCTGCCGTCAGTAGCCGCGCTCGAAATCCACCTCGCCACGCAACGCTTGCTTGGCCTGATACGCCCGCACGTTCTGCACGAACAGCTCCACCATCATCGGTGGCGAGGTCGGCGCGGAGCTGTGTCCGGTCAACAACAGGCCCCAGGCGGTCCAGAACGGATGGCGCTGCGGCAGCGGTTCCTGACGGCACACATCGATCACCGCACCGGCCAGGTGCCCTTCTTTCAGGGCCTCGACCAGGTCGGCATCGACCACCGCCACGCCGCGTCCGACGTTGATAAACAACCCGGTCGGCTTGAATTGCTTGAACAGCGCCGCGTCGTACAGATCGTGGGTATTGGGTGTATTGGGCAGCAGGTTGATCACATAATCGGCTTCCCCCACCAGCCGGCCCAATTGGTCGATTCCAGCCACTTCGATAAACGGCGCCTGCTCCCGCGCGGTGCTGGCGATGCCATAGAGCTTGACGCCAAAGGGCACGAGGAACTCCGCCACGCGCTGGCCGATATCGCCGCTGCCGACGATCAGCGCAGTGCGCCCCGCCAGGCTCTGGCCCATGCGGCTGTCCCACTTGCGCTCGACCTGGCTGACCAGCCGCGCCAGCACTTCACGTTCGTGGCCAAGCATGTAGGTGAGGACAAACTCGGCCATGACCTGCCCAAAGATGCCGACCGCGCGGGTCAGGCGATAGTCGCGCGGCAGCCCTTCGGCCAGCAGCGGCGTGATGCCGGCCCAGGTCGATTGCAGCCATTGCGGGTGGTGGCCCTGGCGCAGCAAGGTCGCCAGCAGGTCCGGTTGGCCCAGCCACACCGGGCAATCGGCGGCCAGGCGCGACAGCTCGGCCGAGTCGCCGCTGGTCAGCACCTCAAGGTCCGGCGCCGCTTCACCCAGCAATCGGGCGTATAGAGGATGATCCTGTTCAGCAATCAGAACACGCATGCTTCAAACCTTTCAAAAACAGTGCAGACGGCCGCCCACATCCTTGCGTCCCGCGCCCGATAATACGAATCCATGGATGAATGTGCCCTGAACAGGGCACTGACCGATCACATCGGGTCGTTGCGGCGCAGCAGCTCTTCGGGCAAGTGTTCGATGTACTCGTCCTCGGCCGGCGGCATTTGCAGGTGGTAGCCCTGCTTTTCGAGGTTTTCCAGCACCACGGTGATGTCTTCGCGCGACAGCTTGCGCTCCGGCGTGAGCACCATGTCGAACGCGTGATGGGCCTTGCCGAAGGCTTCCATCAAGGGTTCCGGCACACGCTCCAGGGCATCGCTTTTCAGCACATACAGGTACATTTCGTTGCGTTTCAAGCTGCGATAGATGGAGCAGATACGTTTCAAGGCTGTTCTCCGGCAGTGGCCAGGCTGTCGAGCAGCGCCTGGCCCATCAACTCGCGGCGCCAGCCACGCAGCGAGTCTGGCAATTGGTAAGGCCCGTCGGGGTAGCCACTTTTGACCAGGGCTTCGAGGGTTTTCTTGCGCAGCATCAGTTCGGGCGCCATGTCGAGGCGCTCGGCGAACGTCTGGCCAAGGGCACGCAGTTGCTTGATCAGCGCGGCGGCGTCCACCGGCAGCGGTTCAGCGACGGCGGGCGGCCATTGGTCCATGGACACGCTGCCGGCACGCTTGATCAGGTCCAGCAGGAACTGGCCATCCTGACGCACGGTGCGCGGGTGCATGTCTTCGATCTTGCCCAGGGCGGCGAGGTTATCCGGCTGGGATTTGGCCAGGGGCCACAGCGAGTGTTCGCGCACGATACGGTTGCGCGGCAGGTCGCGGGCGCGGGCTTGCTGCTCGCGCCAGGCGCACAGTTCACGCAGCACGGCGAGCTGGGCACGGGACAGTTTCCACGCCAGCTTGGCGTCGCGGTACACCTCGTACGGGTCGACTTCGCGGCGCAGGTTGGCCACCAGTTCCGCACCGTCTTCCAGGACCCAGGCGTATTTATCCTCCGACAGCCGTGGGCGCAGGCGGATGTAGACCTCGGCCAAATGCACGGCATCTTCGGCGGCGTAGCTGATTTGCGTCTCGGACAGGGGCCGCTGCAGCCAGTCGGAGCGGGTCTCGCCCTTGGGCAGCTCGATATCCAGCACGGCTTGCACCAGCCGCGAGTAGCCCATGGAGAACCCGAGGTTCAGGTAGGCCGCCGCCAGTTGGGTGTCGAACAACGGCACTGGCAGGCTGCCGGTCAGGCGCAGCAGGACCTCAAGGTCTTCGCTGCAGGCGTGCACCACTTTGATCACCGCTGGGTTTTCCAGCAAGGCGGCCAGGGGTTGCCAGTTGTCGATGGTCAGGGGGTCGATCAGGTAAGCGCGAACGCCATCACCGATCTGGATCAGCCCGGCAATGGGATAAAAGGTGTCGACCCGCATGAATTCGGTGTCGAGGGCGACGAATGGCAACTGCTGCCATTCGGCGCAATGCTGGCCGAGGCTATCGTTGTCGCAGATCCAGTGAATATCGATTGCCACACGGCTCTCCCTTGAAGAATGGCGCGCAGTATATATCGCGAAAGGGACTTGCGAGCATCCGCAGTGCACAGGCCGTCGTGAAAACTCAGACAGAAGATGAAGAATAGTCCGACAAGCGGAAGTTATCCTCTCTTACATAGAACGTAGACCCGCCACTGGCTGGAGCCCGGGATGAACTCCTGATAGCTCAGGACCTTGAAACCGGCCTGGCGAAACTCCGCTTCCACGGGGGTACGCGACGACGCCGACACGATCACCGTGTCGCGGCTGACGCGGTGAAACTCGCGCAGCAACGCCAGGCGCCCTTCGCTGCTGGGCACATGACGAAACAATTCCAGGCAGAAAATGCAATCCACCGCATTGGCCGACAAGCCAATGGAAAACGCCGAACCCTGAAACGTCTTGACCCGTTTGAGCAAGGACGCCGGGTGGTGGGTCAGCGCGTGGTCGAGCATGGGCTGGGAGTTGTCCGAAGCCAGGATCACCCGATTGACATGCTCGGCCAGCACCGGCCAGAAACGCCCCGAGCCGCAGGCCAGATCGAGCACGAGCCCGGGTTCGCCGGCGACTTTGAGTGCCTGGCGCACCAACCACTCGTCGCGCCACGAGGCCAGTCGCCGGCGCAGCCCGGGCGGGCGTGTGTCACCGCAGACCCTGGCGTGTTCACGGCCACACTGCTCGGCGTATTCAATCTCGATGGAAGAAAGGGTTGGTGACGACATCACAGGCTCATGTGAGTTAAACGGTAATGAACGACTTCGATTCGCAGCTTAACCAGCGCCACGTGAAAAAAAGGTCGAAGCCGCCACGGCCGTCAATCGGCTCACGCCTGATGCAGATACCAGCGCCAATCCTGCTCCCCCACCTCGCCCATGAACTGCCGGTACTCGGCCCGCTTCACCGCCAGGTAGACGCCGAGGAACTCACTGCCAAACGCCTCCCGCGCCCAGCTTGACGCCTCCAGCGCGCGCAAGGTGGTGAGCCAGTCGGTGGGCAAGAGTGCGTTGGCCTGGGCGTAGCCGTTACCTTCCACCGGGGCGCCGGGGTCGCGTTGTTCGCGGATGCCAAGGTGGATGCCGGCGAGGATCGCCGCAGCGGCCAGGTAAGGGTTGGCGTCGGCGCCGCAGATGCGGTGTTCGATATGCCGGGAATAGGCCGGGCCACCGGGCACGCGCAGGCTGACGGTGCGGTTGTCGACGCCCCAGGTGGCCACCAGCGGCGCATAGCTGTTGGTCTGGAACCGCCGGTAGGAGTTGGCGTTGGGGCAAAACATCAGCAGCGAATCGAGCAAGGTGTCGAGCATGCCGCCCACGGCCTGGCGCAGCAGCGGCGTGCCGTCGGCGGCTTCGCTGGCGAACAGGTTGTTGCCCTCGGCATCCGCCAGGCTCACGTGCATGTGCATGCCGGTGCCCGCCAGGTCGTCGAACGGCTTGGCCATAAAGCAGGCCGTCATCCCGTGTTTGTGCGCCACCCCTTTGACCAGGCGTTTGTAGCGCACCGCTTCGTCCATCGCCTGCAGGGCGTCAGTGCGATGTTCCAGGGTGATCTCCACCTGGCCCGGGGCGTATTCGGAAATCGCCGTGCGCGCGGGGATGCCTTGCAGGGTACAGGCGCTGTACAAATCCGCCAGAAACGGCTCGATCTGCTCCAGTTCGCGCAGGCCGTAGACCTGGGTCGAACGCGGGCGACCACCGTCCACATCCCGTGCCGGTTGCGGGCGGCCGTTGGCGTCGGGTTTCTGGTCGAGCAGATAGAACTCAAGTTCCGCGGCCATCACCGGGTAGTAACCGTCGGCCTTGAGGCCCTCGATCACCTTGACCAGCACATGCCGGGGGTCGGCCACCGTGGCGGGCAGGCCTTCGGTGGGGTGCATGCTGACTTGCACCGCAGCAGTCGGGATCAGGCGCCAGGGCATGGGCTGCAGGCTGCCGCTGATCGGATAGGCGCGGCAGTCGATATCACCCACCTCCCACACCAAGCCGGAATTTTCCACGTCATCGCCATTGATGGTCAGGCCGAGGATGGTGCTGGGTAATGGCCGGCCGCTTTCGTACACCGCCAACAGTTCGTCGCGGTGCAGCAGCTTGCCGCGCGGCACGCCGTTGTTGTCGAGGATAAACAGCTCGAACATTTCGATGTCCGGGTGCTGTTCAAGGAAAGCGTGGGCTTCGTGCAGGCTGGCAAAAACACTCATGGGCGTTCTCATACGTTTGCGTCAGGCAGGCGCGCAGGCGCCGCCGGGCAGATGCGCGCAGGTGCGCGTCATCCATGGGATAGATCAACGTAGGAGAGAGGAATCTGGCGGGCGCGCGTGTCGGCAGTGGAACAGAGCCCAGAAGGCCAGCGCGGACGGCAGTGTCGCGGCGTGAGTGTCGGGAAGGCCGTCCATACGCAAATCACAATGAGGAAGAGGCGTGCAGCGTCACACGCCTGGACAGGCGGTTCAATTCACCGATGACGGAGTAGGGTTGCAGTGCGACTAAACATTCATCGCGCCAGGCCACAGCCGTCTACGCTCTTGTCACACCAATAAGATAGAGGGACAGGACATGAAGGGACTGCTGCGCATCACCTGGCTGTTGCTGTTGGGCTTGAGCCAGGTTCACGCCGCGACGGCTCAGGAGGACGACGCCCAGGCCGCCAAGGCCTTGCTGGAAAAAGCCCTGGCCTACTACCAGAGCAACGGCGATAAAGCGTTGGCCGCATTCAGCCGCCAGGGCGAGTTTGTCGACAAGGACCGCTATGTGTTCGTGGTGGATACCCAAGGCGTGTTGCTGGCCAGTGGTGGCCCCTCCTCCGTATTGATTGGCCGCGATGTGTCCGAAGTGCTGGAGCCGGAGGTGCGCCAGTCGTTCAAGGACGCGCTCCAGGTGCCGGAAGGCCAGGGCATCCAGCAGGCCGATTACCGTTGGCAGAACTGGAACGACGGCAAGGTCGAACGCAAACATGTGTTTTATCAGCGCGTGGGCGCGCGCATCCTGGCGGTCGGTTATTACCTGCCACGAGCCACGCCGGAACAGGCACGGGCCCTGCGCGACAAGGCCGCGAAGGCAATGCTCGCGGATGAAGCCGGCACGCTCAGAGCGATCAATTCATTGCAGGGCGGCTTCCTGCAGGATGACCTCTACGTGTTTGTGGTGGACCTCAATACCGGCCGCTACGTGGCCCATGGCACCAACCTGCGTTTGATCAACACCGACTTCAGCAAGGTCAAGGACCCCGACGGCAAGCCGGTGGGCGCACCGATCCTCAAGCTGATGGCCGAGCAGGACCAGGGTGAATACCAGTACCGCTGGAAAAACCCGGTGACGGGCAAGGTCGAAAACAAGCACGCCTACTTGCGCAAAACCGCGCATTTCATGGTGGCGGTGGGTTACTACAGCCCGTGAGGCTACCCGGCCTTATCTTCACGGCCGCGCAGCACCCGGTTGGGCATCGCAATCGCCGCCGCCAGCCCCAAGAGCGACACGGCGGCGCTGACCATCAGCAAATGCCGGAACGTCAGCGCCAGTTCCCCGCGCAGCGCGTCCTGCGCCGGGCCCGGGGCGGCGTTGAGGCCATCGAGCAGCACGTTGCCGGAACCGCCTTCGCCCACCTGCACACCGCTGGCCAAGTGGGCAAAGGCCGAATCCTGCAACAGCGCCAGCAACAGCGCCGACATGCACGCCACGCCCACCGCACCGCCGAGGGAACGGAACAGGTTGGTGGTGCTGGTGGCGACGCCGATGTCCCGTTGCTCCACCGAGTTCTGCGCGCCCACCAGGGACGTGGGGAACTGCATGCCGCCGGCGATTCCGCACAGCAGCATGAACACGGCGGTCAGCCCCAATGCCTGGGGCGCGCTGAAGGCCATGCCGAGAATCGCCAGGGGACTCAACAGCGCACCACTGAGGATCATCGGTTTATAACGCCCGGTTACCGAGGTCATGCGTCCGGCGCAATAGGCGCCCATCGGCAGCCCCATCGCCAAGGGCAACAGGTGCAAGGCGGCGCTGTCGGCACCGGCGCCAGTCACCGTCTGAAAGCGCAGGGGCATCAGCACCGTTAGGGAAATCGCTTGGAAGCTGGTGAAAAAAATCGTGCACCAGCACAGCACCGCGTTGCGGTTGGCGAACAGGTGCATCGGCAGCAAGGGCTCGCGCGCGCGGCGTTCGTGCCAGACAAACAGGCTCAATGCCACCAGCGAACAGACCAACAACCCCAGCACTTCATCGTCACGCCAAGCATGGCCCTGGCCGATTTCGGTGATCCCCAGCAACAAGGCAGTCAACCCGATGATCATCAGCAAGGTGCCGAGGTAGTCGATGATCGGCTTGCGTTGCGGCGTCGGCAGCCCCACCAGCGAGCGATGGGCCACGTACCAGGCGCCGGCGCCCAACGGCAGGTTGATCAAAAACACCCAGCGCCACGACAAGTACTCGGTCATGTAGCCACCCAGCACCGGCCCGGCCACGCTGGCCACCGCGTACATGCTGCTGAAATAACCCTGATAGCGCCCGCGCTCACGGGGCGGGATGATATCGCCGATGATCGCCTGGCTCACCGAGATCATGCCGCCGGCACCGATGCCCTGCAGCACCCGCGCCAGCACCAGTTGCTCCATGCTTTGCGCCATGCCGCAGAACAGCGAGGCCAGGGTGAACAGGCCCATGCCGATCAGCATCATGGGCCGGCGCCCGTACAGGTCGCCGAGTTTGCCGTAGATCGGCACGGCCACGGTCATGGCCACCATGTAGCCGGAGATCACCCAGGCCAGCAGGTTGACGTCGTGGAAGCGCGCGGAAATGGCCGGCATGGACACGGCGACGATGGTCTGGTCCAGGGCCCCGAGGAAAATCGCCATCATCAAGGAGACAAGGACGCTGCGCACGGCAGGAATGGGCAGTGCGGGCTGATTGAGCTGAGTCACGGCAGAACCTTCAAGCAAGGCCCGTGGGGAAAGGTGCCCCACGGGAATGCTCGGTACGATAGCAGGCTACTCAATAGCTTCGTAAGGAAGTCCGACGTAATTTTCGGCGATGGTTGTGCGCCCCGCCTGCGAACCGATGAAATACGCCAGCTCGCTCTCGGCAATGCGCTGGCTGAAGCCATCGGCCTCGGGGAACCGATGCAACATCGAGGTCATCCACCAGGAAAACCGCTCGGCCTTCCACACCCGCCGCAGGCAAATCGCCGAGTATTTTTCCAGCAAGTCCACGCGCCCCTCGCGGTACACCTTGAGCAAAATCCGAAACAGTGTGCTCACGTCGCTGGCGGCCAGGTTCAAGCCTTTGGCCCCGGTGGGCGGCACGATGTGCGCGGCGTCCCCCAGCAGGAACAGGCGCCCGTACTGCATGGGTTCGACCACGAAACTGCGCAGCGGCGCGATGCTTTTTTCGATCGACGGGCCGGTCACCAACTGCTCGGCCAGGTGGCTGGGCAGACGGGTTTTCAGTTCGTCCCAGAAGCGCGCGTCCGACCATTCGTCCAGCGCCTCGTCGAGCGGCACTTGCAGGTAATAGCGGCTGCGGGTCGGCGAGCGCATGCTGCACAGGGCAAAGCCGCGCGGGTGCGTGGCATACACCAGTTCATCGTGCACCGGCGGGGTGTCGGCCAGAATGCCCAGCCAACCGAAGGGATAGACCCGCTCGAAGACCTTCAGCGACTCGGCCGGGATCGATTGGCGCGCGATGCCGTGAAAACCGTCGCACCCGGCGATGTAGTCGCATTCCAGGCGAAACGCTTCGCCCTCGTGCTCGAAGGTCAGCCAGGGTTGATCGGTTTTAAGATCGTGAGGCTGGACATCGCGTGCTTCGTACAGCGTGGTGGCACCGACCTCGGCGCGGGCGGCCATCAGGTCGCGGGTGACTTCGGTCTGGCCGTAGACCATCACCGACTGGCCACCGGTCAGCCCCTTGAGGTCGATGTGGGTGAGTTGGCCATTGAGTGCCAGTTCGAAGCCATCGTGGACCAGGCCTTCGCTGTCCATGCGCTGGCTGACGCCCGCCTGCCGCAGCAGGTCGACCATGCCCTGCTCCAACACGCCGGCACGGATGCGGCCGAGAACGTAATCGGCGCTCTGGCGCTCGACAATCAGGGTTTGGATACCGGCGTTGTGCAACAACTGGCCGAGCAACAGTCCGGAAGGACCGGCGCCGATAATGGCGACTTGAGTTTTCAGCGTTATCATTATTTTTATGTCCGCAAGCTTCACCCGAACGGATCGGGTGAAAGAGTTGTCATTGGTCTTATTGCTGACATTTTTCACTTGAGTGGCCGATATAAGAAGGTGAAAACTGAGCCAAAACCTGCGCTTTTTGCCAATTGGGGCGATTACCGCACCACTCTGCCGAGTATCGGATTGAAACCATGACTAAAACCGCGATTCCGGTCTTCAAGCTTTACGGAGAAAGCCTGCAATGGCCGACCCCCGATTTGTTGCACTGCGAAACCATTTCCCGGCGCAGTCGGGAATACCAGTGGGAAATCCAGCCCCACCGGCACGCGGACCTGTGCCAGTTGCTGTATGTGCACAAAGGCCAGGCACAGTTGGAAATCGAAGGCCAGCGCACCACGTTCAGCGAAGCCACCCTGCAAGTACTGCCGCCGCTGTGCGTGCATGGGTTTCGTTTCGACGAAGAGGTCGAAGGCTACGTGTTGACCCTGGCGGCGCCGCTGGTCAGCCATTTGCAGGCGCAACTGGGCACGACAGTCGATGGATTACAGGTGCTGGGCAGCTATCCCGCAGGTAAGGACAGCGATTACCTCAACGGTCTGTTCGCCCGCCTGCAGGACGAATACGCCGATGATCTGCCGGCCCGGGACATGCTGATGCACGCCCTGGTCAGTGAGATGCTGGTCTGGATCAGTCGCCAGGCGATCCAGCGCCGTCACACACGGGCACCGAGGGGGCGTGAATATTTTCGGCGCTTTACCCAACTGGTCGAACAGCATTACCGCGAACACCCGAAGATCGAAGATCTGGCCCACAAACTGGGAATCTCGGTCTCACACCTCAATGGGACGTGTCAGGAATTGGGCGGGCAACCCGCGCTGCAGATCATGCATGACCGCCAATTGCTGGAAGCCAAGCGCCTGCTGACCTACACCAGCATGACCATCAATGAAATGTCGGAGGTATTGGGCTTTTCCGACCCGACCAACTTCTCGCGGCTGTTCCGCCGACGGGTCGGGTTCTCACCCAAGGCATTTCGCGAGCACCTGAAGGCTGAATCGTCTACCTGAGCGCGCTGAAACTGCCGGTATGGGGAACGCATTGATCCTGGTGGCAGCTGATCGCAAAGCTCGGCTGCATCCGGGTCTGTTCGACGCGGTAGGCGGCAGTGCCGTACAACGCACTGGCCAATGCGCAGAGGCTGAGAATCATCAGGTATTTTCTGGTTTTAATGCTCATGGCACAGACCTCTGGGCGGATCTACCGGGTGCTGTTTAAAGCATAGGCCAGCCAGGGCAAGTTGCCATTATCGGGGGATATTCAACCCGGTGATGCCCGCTCAGAGACCGATGTCCCACGCCGGCTCTTCCGGGAACCTTTGCACCAGGAAATCCAGCAGGCTGCGCAGCGCCGAAGGCATGTGCTTGCGCGAGGCGTAGACCGCGTAGATGTTCATGTGCCGGGGCTCGGCATCGGGCAACAGGCGCACCAGTTCACCCCGGCGGATGTAGTCCCCGGCCTGGTAACTGGGCAGCATCGCCACCCCCGCGCCGGCCAGCGTCACGCGCAACAAGGTGCTGGCCTCATTGGCGGTGATGTTGCCGTGCACCGGCACCGAGATGTGCTCGCCGCCTTCTTCGAAATGCCATAGGCTTTTGCCGAAATAGGCGTGGGTCAGGCAGTTGTGCCGGGCCAGGTCTTCGACTTTATGCGGGGCCGGATGCGCCAGCAGGTACGCCGGCGTGGCACACACCACCGAACGACAGACGGTCAGGCGCCGGGCGATCAGGTTGGGGTCCAGGTCGTTGCTGGTGCGGATCGCCAGGTCGATGCGCTCGTCCACCAGGTTCACCGTGCGGTCGAGCACCTGCAGGTCGACCGTAACCAGCGGGTAGCGCGTGACGTACTCGGCGATGGCCTGGGCCAATTGCGCCTGGGCGAACGAGGTGCTCACACCCAAGCGCAGCAGCCCACGGGGCGCGTCATCCGGCTCGCTGACGGCGGCCTGCATGTCGCCGCACAATTCGAGCAATTGCCGGCAACGCGGCAGGGTTTCCGCGCCGGCCGCCGTGAGGCTGAGTTTGCGCGTGGTACGGTGCAGCAGGCGCGCGCCGATCCAGTCCTCCAACTCAGCCAGGTAGCGCGACACCACCGGGCGCGACAGGTCCAGATGGTCGGCCGCCGCAGACTGGCTGCCCAGGTCCACCACGGTGACAAACACGCGCATTGCTTGAAGACGATCCATGATTTGCCCGATTTCAGAAACAAACTATGTCCCAGCATCGCATTTTTAGTCGCGTTTGGTGCAACTAAGCTCTGTGCATCCTTTCCCGACTGCTGGACTGCCCGATGCTCTCGTTGCTCAAGCGCCTGACCCTGACCACCGCCGCCCTGGCCTTTACTGCCCATGCCGCAGCGGCCGACCTGACCCTGGACGTCTACAACCCAGGAGAATCGGCGATCTTCCCGGTCAGTTCGGTGCTGGTCAGCGGCGCCAAAGACGCCATCCTGGTGGATGCCCAATTCGGCAAACGCCAGGCCGAGCAACTGGTAGAAAAAATTCGCGCCAGCGGCAAACACCTGACCGCCATTTACATCAGCCATGGCGACCCGGACTACTATTTCGGTCTCGACACCCTGACCGCCGCCTTCCCCGACGCCAAGGTGCTGGCCCCGCAACCGGTGGTCGACCATATCAACGCCACCGTGGCCGGCAAGCTGGCGTTCTGGGGTCCGAAAATGGGCGCCGACACGCCGGGCAAAACGATCGTGCCGCAGGTGCTGGAAGGCCACCGCCTGATGCTTGAAGGACACCCGCTGGAGGTGATCGGCCTGGACGGCCCGCAGCCGGATCGCAGTTTTGTGTGGATTCCGTCGATCAAGGCCGTGATCGGCGGCGTGGTGGTCTCGGAAAACATCCACCTGTGGATGGCGGACACCCAGAGCGCGCAATCCCATAAAGACTGGCTCGCCACCCTGCAACGCATCGAAAAGCTTAAACCGCATACGGTGATTCCGGGCCACTACCTGGGCACGCCATCGCCGAAATCCGTGGCCTTTACCGCCGACTACATCCAGGCCTTCGACACCGAGACCGCCAAGGCCAAGAACGCCGCCGCCCAGATCGCGGCCATGAAGCAACGTTACCCCGCCCTCGCCGACGAAAGCTCGCTGGAACTGAGCGCCAAAGTCGCCAAGGGCGAAATGAAGTGGTGAAGCGTTTCAACCCCTAACCGTACTGGAGAACGTCATGAGCAAGATCGCAATCATTGGAGCCACCGGCCGTGCCGGCAGCCAATTGCTGGAAGAAGCACTGCGTCGTGGGCATAGCGTCATCGCCATCGCACGTAATACCGACAAACTGGCCGCGCGTCCTGGCGTGACCGTGAAACAAGTCGATGCGTTGGACGCCGCAGCCCTGCAGCAGGCCATCAGCGGCAGCGACGTGGTGATCAGTGCGGCGCACTTCGCCACCCTGCCCGCTGCGTCGGTGATCGAACCGGTGAAAAAGGCCGGGGTGAAACGCCTGCTGGTAGTGGGCGGCGCCGGTTCGTTGTTGCTGCCGGGCGGCGGGCGGGTGATCGACAGCGAGGGCTTCCCGGCGGAATACAAAGCCGAAGCCAGCGCAGGGGCGGCGTTTCTCGACGTGCTGCGTCAGGAGAAGGCCCTGGATTGGACCTTCCTGTCGCCGTCGGCGGAGTTCGTGGAAACCGAGCGCACCGGCACCTTCCGCCTGGGCCTGGATGACCTGCTGGTGAGCCGCGAAGGCCGCAGCTGGATCAGCTTTGCCGACTTCGCCATCGCCCTGATCGATGAAGTAGAAAAGCCGAAGCATTCGCGCCAACGCTTCACCGTCGGCTACTGACACACCGCTCCTACAAGGGCTGTTTGGCCTGATCGACCAGCCAGCTCATCAGCGCCTCAAGCCCCGCTGATGGCTGCGTCCCGGGCGGATACACCAGGAAATAGCCCATCCCCGTCGGCACCCGCAGTTCGAACGGCGTCGCCAGGCGCCCGGCCTTCAAGTCCTCGCCAATCAACGCACTGTCGCCAATCGCCACCCCGGAACCCTGGGACGCCACGGTCATGGCCAAATCCAACGTTTCAAAATGATGCCCCTGGCTCAAATTGTTCACGCGGGTATTCGCCGCCTTCAGCCACAACGCCCAGTCCCGCTCGTCTCGCGTAGGGTGCAACAGCACCTGTTGCTGCAAATCCGTAGGCGTGTGCAGGCTGTCGAGCAGCGCGGGGGCGCAGACCGGTGTGAGGTGTTCGTCAAACAAGTGCCGCGCCTCGGCCGATTGCGCGGCGATGGGCGCATAGATCACCGCCGCATCGAATGGCTCGCGGCGAAAGTCCACGGTGTAGGCCACGGTGGTGGTGAGTTCCACTGGCACGTCCGGGCGTTCGCGTTGCCACTGCATCAAGCGCGGCAGCAGCCAGCGCATCACGCAGGTGGAGGCCTTGAGTTGCAGGGTCGCGCGGCGGCTGCCGATCTGCTCCACCGCTTCACCGATCAGGCCGAAGACCTGCTGCACGCGCAGCGACCATTCGCGCCCCTCTTCGGTCAGGCTCAAGCCCCGGGCCTGGCGCTGGAACAGGGCATAACCGAGGTGGATTTCCAGCCCGGCGATCTGGCGGCTCACCGCGCCCTGGGTGATGTGCAGTTGCTCGGCGGCGCGGGTGAAGTTGCAGCACTGGGCGGTGACCCAGAAGGTGTGCAGTGCAGGCAATGGCGGAAGGCGTTTCATAGGGGCTGAGCCATGACGTGGGGACATGGCTAGTATGACTTTTTATCGTTTGTTGCCGCTACGGGCCAGCCGGTCCAATACCGCCTCGAATCCATAACAAGAGCGACCTCTATGGCGACCTGCGGCGAAGTGTTGGTCAACCTCCTGGAAGGCTACGGCGTGGAACAGGTGTTCGGCATCCCCGGCGTGCACACCGTGGAGCTGTACCGTGGCCTGGCCCGTTCCAGCATCCGTCACGTCACCCCGCGCCACGAACAGGGCGCGGGCTTCATGGCCGACGGTTACGCGCGCACCCGCGGCAAGCCCGGCGTGTGTTTCATCATCACCGGCCCCGGCATGACCAACATCACCACGGCCATGGGCCAGGCCTACGCCGACTCGATCCCGATGCTGGTGATTTCCAGCGTGCAATCGCGCAGCCAGTTGGGCGGCGGGCGCGGCAAATTGCACGAGTTGCCGAACCAAAGCGCGATGATCGCCGGG
Organism: Pseudomonas sp. MPB23; assembly: GCF_046605395.1. Taxonomy (NCBI): domain Bacteria; kingdom Pseudomonadati; phylum Pseudomonadota; class Gammaproteobacteria; order Pseudomonadales; family Pseudomonadaceae; genus Pseudomonas; species Pseudomonas sp. MPB23. The sequence goes on from NZ_CP176771.1 coordinate 5,782,799, forward strand.
GTGGCGGCGTTTTCCCACACCCTGATGTCGGCGGCGGAATTGCCCGGCGTGCTGGCGCGGGCCTTTGCGTTGTTCCAGGCCGGTCGACCGCGCCCGGTGCATATCGAGATCCCCCTGGATGTGCTGGTGGAAAACGCCGACGCGTTGCTGGGCAGCGCACCGGTCAGCGTGGCCCGTGCCGGTGCCGCGCCGTCGGCGGTCAAGCAGATGAGCCAGTTGCTCGCCGCGGCCAAGCGCCCGCTGATCCTCGCCGGTGGTGGCGCGATTGACGCCGCGCCCGAGCTGACGCGCCTGGCCGAAACCCTCGGCGCACCGGTGGCCCTGACCATCAACGCCAAGGGCATGTTGCCCGCCGCGCATCCGTTGTTGATCGGCTCGACCCAGACCCTGGTCGCCACCCGCGCGCTGGTCGCCGAAGCCGATGTGGTGTTGGCCATCGGCACCGAGCTGGCGGAGACCGACTACGACGTGACCTTCGCCGGCGGCTTCGAGATCCTCGGTGCACTGCTGCGCATCGACATCGACCCGGACCAGACCGTGCGCAACTACCCGCCGCACGTGGCGTTGGTGGCCGACGCGCAGATCGCCGCCGCCGCCCTGCTGGACGCGCTGAGCGACCAGCCATTGGCGGCGCGCAGCAGCACCTGGGGCGCTCACCGCGTAGCGCGTTTGTGGGCCGAACTGGCGTCCACCTGGGACGCCGCGACCCGCGCGCAAACCCTGTTCCTCCACACCGTGCTGGAGGCACTGCCCGACGCCGTACTGGTGGGCGATTCGACCCAACCGGTGTACAGCGGCAACCTGACCCTGAACCTCGACCACCCGCGCCGCTGGTTCAATGCCTCCACCGGCTACGGCACCTTGGGCTACGCCCTGCCCGCCGCCATCGGCGCCTGGCTCGGGCGTGGCGACGGGCAACCGGTGGTGTGCCTGATCGGCGACGGCGGGCTGCAATTCACCCTGCCGGAACTGGCTAGCGCGGTGGAAGCTCGCACGCCGATCATCGTGCTGCTGTGGAATAACCAGGGCTATGAAGAGATCAAGAAATACATGCTCAACCGCGCCATCGAACCGGTTGGCGTGGACATCTATACGCCGGACTTTATCGCGGTGGCCAAGGCCCTCGGCTCAGCGGCCGAAAGCGTCCACAGCGTGGAACATTTACGCAACGCCTTGCGCGCTGCCGCTGAGCGCCAGGGGCCGACGCTGATTGAAATCGACCAGGGGCTTTGGATGAAAGAGGTAGCACTATGAGCGCAGTATTGAACGGTGTGTATATCAACGGTGCATGGCGTGCCGGCCACGACGTGCTGGAGGTGATCAACCCGGCGACCGAGGCGAGCCTGGCGCACGTCAGCGTCGGCGATGCGAACGCCGTGCGCGACGCGGTCGATGCGGCCAGCGTGGCGTTTATCGACTGGTCCAAAAGCACCGGCCACGAGCGTGCCGCACTGTTGCGCAAGGTCGCGCAAGGAGTAGGCGCGCAGCGCGAGCAGTTGATGCAAGTGCAGTCCCGCAACAACGGCAAGCCGCTGTTCGAGGCGGGTATTGATGTGGACGACGTGATCGCCACCTTCGACTACTACGCCGACCTCGCCGAGCAGTTGGACGCCGACCAGGACCGCGCGGTGGCGCTGCCCGGCGACGCCTTCAGCGCACGCCTGCGCCGCGAGCCATGCGGCGTGGTGGGGTTGATCGTGCCGTGGAATTTCCCGATGGTGACCACGGCCTGGAAACTCGCCCCGGCCCTCGCCGCCGGGTGCTGCGTGGTGCTCAAACCCTCGGAAGTCACGCCGCTGGCAGAGTTGCAACTGGCCCGAATCATCGCCGACGCCGGCTTCCCCGCCGGCGTATTCAACCTGGTCTGCGGCACAGGCCTGGCCGTCGGCGCACCGCTGGCCGCCGACCGCAGGGTGGCGAAGATTTCCTTCACCGGCAGCAACGCCGTCGGTGTCCAGGTGATGCAACGCGCCGCCGAAACCATCAAGGGTGTGAGCCTGGAATTGGGCGGCAAATCCTCGTTGTTGGTGCTGGCCGATGCCGACCTCGACCTCGACCTCGCCGTGGAGCTGGCGTGCGGCGGCGGTTTTTTCAACGCCGGGCAGATGTGCTCCGCCACCAGTCGGGTGCTGGTGGCCGACAGCCTGGCGGATGATTTCCTCCAGCGTTTGCAGGCGCGGGCTGAAGGAATTCGCGTCGCTGACCCGTTTGCCGAGGACGTGGAAATGGGCGCGCTGATCAACCGCACGCAGTATCAGCGGGTGCTGGGGCATATCCAACGCGGCATCGAGGCGGGCGCACGCTTGCTGTGTGGCGGTGAACGCCCGGCGGATCTGGCGAAGGGCTATTTCATTCGCCCGACGGTATTCACCGATGTGCCGTTGGACAGCGCGTTGTGGCATGAAGAAATCTTCGGCCCGGTGCTGTGTGTACGACGCTTCGCCACCGAAGATGAGGCCATCGCCCTGGCCAACGACAGCGATTTCGGCCTGGTGGCCAGTGTGGTCAGCGCCAACCCCGCCACCGCCGAACGGGTGGCCAATGGGTTGCAGGCAGGCATGGTGTGGATCAACGCACCGCAGGTGATCTTCCCGCAGACGGCGTGGGGCGGTTACAAGCAGAGCAGCATCGGCCGCGAGTTGGGGCCGTGGGGGTTGGAGGCGTTTCAGGAACTCAAGCATGTGATTCGGGCTAACTGATCCGGTAGCCAGGGGGCTCACCGTCGTGAGCCCGCTTGCCACAAACAGCCCTTCTCCATCCATGTCATCCGCAATTTTTCAATAGCCCCTGCGACGTTCTCATTTGCCGCCCTCCCCCGTGCGTGGCCTGATCCGCCCTTGCCCCTTCAAGGCCCGCCCCATGGAAAACATTCGCGCAAAACCCACCACCGCCCTCTGGCTGATGATCAGTGTCGTACTGGTCGCCCTTAACCTGCGCCCATCGATGACTGCCGTAGGCCCGCTGCTGTCATCGATTCGCGCCGATGTACCGTTGAGTTTCAGCAGCGCCGCGTTGCTGACCATGTTGCCCGTCATGGCCATGGGCCTGGCGATGTTTTTCGGCCTCGGCACCGCGTCCTACACCTGTGTGCTGGCGTGGCTGGCGCCGTACTACGTGGAGCAAGGCTGGAGTGAACAGAATGCCGGCCTGCTGCTGGGTTTCCTCACGGCGATGGAAGTGGTGTCCGGCCTGATCACGCCTGCCATCGCCAACCGTCATCGGGATAAACGTAGCGTGGTCGCGGTGTTGCTGGTGCTGATCATCCTCGGGTTCTGTGGCCTGATCCTCAGCCCCCGACACCTGAGTTTGCTGTGGCCATGCTTGCTCGGCCTGGGCATCGGTGGCTTGTTTCCCATGAGCCTGATCCTGTCCCTCGACCATCTGGACAACCCGCGCCGCGCCGGTAGCCTCACGGCGTTCGTGCAAGGCATCGGTTACCTGATCGCCGGCCTGTCGCCGCTGATCGCCGGGATGATCCGCGACCGGTTGGGCAGCTTTGAATGGGCCTGGTGGTCGTTGACCGCCGTGATCGTGGTGATGTTGCTGATCGTCACGCGCTTCGACCCACGGCATTACGCGCGGCATATCCGCTGACGTCGCGCTGCAAACAGTATTTGTCCCACCCAAAACATGGAAACGCCCTACAGCGCTTTCTATTGGCACGTACGTTCCGTTAAGCTTTTGCGCTGCCTTGTGCTGAGTTCGGTACAACAGGTTTTACGGACGGAACCGATGTTAAACAGCAACTTGCTCAGAAAACTCGATATGCAGGACTTGATGGTGTTTATCGCCGTCTACGACCAGAGCAGCGTTACCGAGGTGTCAGAAACGTTGTTCGTCAGCCAGTCCACCGTGAGCTACAGCCTGAAGAAACTGCGCACCAGTTTCGAGGATGAGCTGTTTATCAACACGCGGGCCGGTATGCGTCCGACGTACAAGGCCAGCACCATGTACGGCCATGTGCAGAAGATTCTGGAAAGCATCAACCTGTGCTACGCCGGTGGCCAGGTCTTTGACCCGACGCAAAAGGCCGTGACCTTCAATGTCTGCGCGCCGGAATACTTTGAACAGTTGATCCTGCCGCGCCTGCTGAAGAACTTCGACCGCGCCGACCTGCCGGTGATCGTCAATGTGCAGAAGCTGGAAACCGACATCCCCGCCGATGACCTGCACGAAGGCCGCCTCGACCTGGTGATCTGCTTCGGTCCGAATTTTCACCGCGCCCATAAAGACTTCAAGACCCAGATGCTGCTGGAGGACGACTTGGTGTGCGTCTTCGATAAACGCTCGACGCCCCGTGAGCCGGCGTTCAGCCTACAAGCCTTCGCCGAACGGCGCCATGTGTTCCCCACGCCGTGGACGTCCGACACCAACATGATCGACGGCTGGCTGGCACGCCAGGCCCACAAGCGCCAAGTGGTCGCCCGGGCCAATAGCTACAGCGCAGCCTTGAAGATGATCACCGGCACCGACTTCATCGTCACCCTGCCGCGCCGCGTGCAAAAACTGCTGGCGCCGGCATCGGTGTTCGGCTGCTGCGAGGCGCCCAACGGGTTGCCGGGGTTCACTCTGGATATGCAGTGGAATGAAACCAGTGAACAGGACAGCGCCAATACCTGGTTTCGTGAGCAAGTGGTGAAAGTGTGTGCGGATCAGGGCCTGTTGTAAGCGTCAGCCAATGACCACTTTGCTGTAGGAATCACGATCCATGTCGACCACCTGGACACTCAGTTGAACCTGCACGTCCGCCGGCCAGTCGCCCAGGTCCTGCAACGCAGCCAATAGACTGTCCGACAACTGCCTCTTGACCTGCGCGGACCGCCCACTGAGCAGCGACAGCTTCACCGCGATAAAGCCACGCGGGCTGAGAGAAGTGCCCACCTGAAAACGCTCGACCTTGATCGCCCGGCTCTTGATATCGAACTCGGAGCCGAACTGCCCGGACACCATCAGCACGTTGTTGAGCCGCAACAGGATTTTCTCGACGGCCAGGCCAGTCAAGTTGGCGGTGTATTCCAGGTGCAGGTGCGGCATGGACGGCTCCGAGTCATTCGTAGGAAGGTTCGTAGATATAACACGGTTAAAAGCATCAGGCCTTTTTCGTCAGCGTCCGGTCACTCATGAAGGCCTCCAGCCGCGAACGCACCCAACGCTCAGCCGGATCGGTGTCCACATGGCTGAGCCAGACCATGGACAAATCCAGGGTCGGCGTCTCGAACGGAAACGGCTCGCAGAACAGATTGCCCGACTGCGCCATCGCCTCGGCGGCGTAGTCCGGCACGCTGGCGATCAAATCCGTGCCCGCCAGCAGTGCCGGCAACGCGCTGTATTGCGGCACCGATAACACCACGTGGCGCTTGCGACCGACTTCCGCCAGCCATTCATCGGCGAACCCGGACACGTTGGCAGTGTGGGACACCAGCACATGGGGGCGTGCGCAAAATTCATCGAGGGTCAACGGCCGGTCCGAGGCGTCGGCGCGCACCAGGAGTGGGCGGATATGGCGCAACAGCTTGCGCTTGGCATTCGCCGGCAGGCCTCGGGTCTGGGTGATGCCGACGGTGATATCGCCGGAAGCCAGCAAGTCGGGAATGCGCCAGTAATCCACATGCTGCACCACGAACACCACCATCGGCGCTTCCTGGCGCAAGGCGCGCAACAGCGGCGGCAACAGGCCGAACTCGACGTCATCGGACAGGCCGATGCGAAAGGTCATGGTGCTCACGGAAGGGTCGAAATCATGGGTCAGGCTCAAGGCCGACGACAGCGAATCCAGCGCCGGCGACAAGTGCTGGATGATCTCCTCGGCTCGCGCGGTGGGCTCCATACGGTGGCCGACGCGAATGAACAGGGGGTCGTTGAACAAAGTACGCAGTCGGTTGAGCGCCGAACTGATGGTCGGTTGGCCGAGAAACAGTTTCTCCGCTACCCGCGTCACATTGCGCTCCAGCATCAGCGCTTCGAACACCACCATCAGATTGATGTCGGCCTTGCGTAACTCATTGCGATTCATCGGCGCCTCCCCCTTTCCCACAACAGGCCGCAGTGTAGAAAGCCCGGAGGGCCGCGTCTATGCGCACACTGTTCATCTGGCGGGTTTGGGACTATAAACAGCGCACAAAGGTCACAGGAACACCACCGTGCTGGTCATTCTCGTCCTGGTCATCCTCCTGGCCGGGTTCTGTCTGTGGGCCATCCGCTTCATCGCCCACCCCACCGTCCGCACCTTGTTGCGGGTGTTCGTTGGCCTGTGCCTGGCGGCGGTGGTCGCGTACCTGATGCTGGCGGCGGGGTTTCCAACCTCGTTACTGGTGTAACCCCGCTCAACCAATGGGCCGTTCCGGCCCTGGTTATCACGGTTTGAGCGGACGTTCCTGATCCCGCTCGGAAAGCTCCGTACCGTCGTCCGGGTGCTTCCAGGTCTGGGGTTTTTCTTCCTCATGAGGTTGCCGGGGTTGTTCATGCTCCGGCGCTTCGTGCTGCTTGTGTTCGTGACCCATAGCCACCTCCCATCCGTAAGTGTTGGTTACACCTGAGAGCATAGAACAGGACACGTCATGTGGACGCGCCTTGCCGATTGATAACCTATGCGCATCAATAAATCTAAATTATTCACTTATCATTTCTAAATGTGTCAGCCACTATCTTAAGTCTTAAGCGAAACAAGCATTTTAAAAAGAACGCTGGAGACACAAAACCATGACTAGCCTTTCCCGGCCCGACTCTGCCCGTTCTAAAGTGGGTGCGGTTTTCCGCGTGACTTCGGGCAACTTCCTCGAACAGTTCGACTTCTTCCTGTTCGGTTTCTACGCCACCTATATTGCTGCCGCGTTCTTCCCCGCCGCTAATGAGTTTGCGTCATTAATGATGACCTTCGCCGTGTTCGGTGCAGGCTTCCTGATGCGGCCATTGGGGGCGGTGATTCTGGGCGCCTACATCGATGACGTCGGTCGACGCAAAGGGTTGATCGTGACTCTGTCGATCATGGCCAGCGGCACGCTGTTGATCGTGCTTGTACCGGGTTATCACACTATTGGCCTGTGGGCACCGTTGCTGGTGTTGATGGGCCGCCTGCTGCAAGGTTTCTCGGCCGGCGCGGAACTGGGCGGTGTGTCGGTGTACCTGTCGGAAATGGCCACGCCCGGCCGCAAGGGTTTTTACACCAGTTGGCAATCGGGCAGCCAACAGATCTCCATCGTGGTCGCCGCCGCACTGGGCTATGGCCTGAACGTGTGGATGGAACCGGCGGTGGTTGCCGATTGGGGCTGGCGTATTCCGTTCGCCATCGGTTGCGTCATCATCCCGTTCATCTTCCTGCTGCGGCGCAACCTGCAGGAAACCGAAGAGTTCGCCAACCGCAAACACCGCCCGAGCATGCGTGAAGTGCTGGCGACCCTGGTGAAGAACTGGACCGTGGTCATCGGCGGCATGCTGATGGTGGCCATGACCACCACGGCGTTCTACCTGATCACCGTGTACGCACCGACCTTCGGCAAAACCGTGCTGCAACTGAGCACCTCCGATGCACTGCTGGTGACCTTGCTGGTGGCCGTGTCGAACTTTGTCTGGTTGCCGATCGGCGGCAGCTTGAGCGACCGCTTCGGCCGCAAACCGGTGCTGGTCGCCATGACTGTGCTGACCGTTCTCACGGCCTACCCGGCGCTGTCCTACGTGGTAAATGCCCCCAGCTTTGCCCATATGCTGGAAACCCTGCTGTGGTTCTCCTTCCTCTACGGGATGTACAACGGCGCCATGATCCCGGCCCTCACCGAAATCATGCCCGTGGAAGTGCGCGTGGCGGGTTTCTCCCTGGCCTACAGCCTGGCGACCGCGATCTTCGGTGGTTTTACCCCGGCGATCTCCACCTGGTTCATTCACATCACCAATGACAAGGCCTCGCCGGCCTACTGGATGATGTTCGCCGCGGCGTGCGCCTTGTGCTCGACCCTGGCGCTCTATCACCGGTCCAACACCCGTGGGCAGGTGATGCAGGAGGCGTCGTCATGAAAGCGCGGTTGAACATCCTGACGGCCCTGACCCTCGGCGCGCTGGCGCTGACGGCCCAGGCCGAACCACTCAAGGTGATGACCTCCGGTGGTTTCACCGCTGCCTATAAGTTGCTGGGCCCGCAATACGCCCGGCAAAGCGGTGACACCCTCGACACCCTTCTCGGCCCGTCCATGGGCAAGGCGCCGGAAGCGATTCCCAACCGCCTGGCCCGTGGCGAAAAAGCCGATGTGGTGATCATGGTCGGTTACGCCCTGGATGAGCTGATCCAGCAGGGCAAGGTCGACCCCACGTCCCGCGTGGAATTGGCGGACTCGCGCATCGGCCTGGTGGTCAGGCAAGGCGCGCCAAAACCTGCGATCGGCACCGATGCCGAACTCAGGGCCGTGCTGAGCCAGGCCAAGTCGATCGCGTATTCGGACAGCGCCAGCGGTGTGTATGTCGAGAAAGAGTTGTTCAAGAAACTCGGCATGCCGGCCAAAGGCAGCATGATCGAACGCCTGCCGGTGGCCGAACAGGTTGCCAAGGGTGACTATGAGGTGGGCTTGCAGCAGGTCGCTGAGTTGTTGCCGGTGCCAGGCGTGACTTATGTCGGCAAGCTCCCGGAAGATGTGCAATCGGTGACGCGCTTTGCGGCGGGCATTCCGGTCAACGCCGAACACCCGACCCAGGCCAGGGCGTTGCTGCACTACCTGGCGTCACCCGAAGCCCAGCCGGTGGTGCAATCCACCGGCCTGGATTCGGTGTCACGCTGACCGAAACGGCATCTCCCGCACCAACCGCTCCAACTCCAGCGCTGCCGGCGGCAATGTCCGCCCGCGGCGCTTGATCAACCCCACATTGCGCATCACCTGCGGTTCTACCAACGGCACACTCACCAGAATCGGGTGATCGTCCGCCGGCATGGCAATCGACGGCACCATCGCCACACCCAACCCCGCCTCCACCAGCCCGATCATCGTGGTCACGTGGTGGGTCTCGCAGATACTCGGCTTTTTCACCCGCACCCCGCGCAGGGCCTGGTCCAGCAGGAAGCGGTTGCCGGAGGTCTTGTCCACCGAGATGTAGTCATGCTCGTAGGCTTCGGCCCAAGGCACGCTGACGCGCCCGGCCAACGGGTGATCACGCCGACAAGCCAGCACATAGCGCTCCTGCAACAGCAGTTCGAACTCCACCTCATCGGCCAGGCTGCCGCTGAAACTCACGCCGAAATCCGCCTCGCCACTCTCCACCGCGTTGCATACCTCGCCGGCACTGGCATCCAGCACCCGAATGCGAATTTTCGGATATAGCTTGTGGAACTCGGAAATCACATGGGGCATGAAGTAGTACGCGGTGGACGGCACGCAGGCGATGGTCACATTGCCCATGCGCGTGGAGGCGACGTTGCTGATGCCCATCAGGGCGATATCAAGGTCGTCGAGAATGCGCTCGACCTGCGGCAGAAAAGCGCGACCGACCATGGTCAGGCTGACGCGCCGCGTAGTGCGCTCGAAGAGTTTGACGTCGAGGGCGGACTCCAGCTTTTCAATGCGACGACTGAGGGCCGGTTGCGAGATGCGGATGGCTTCGGCCGCGCCGCTGAAACTGCCCTTGTCTACCACCGCGCGGAAGGCTTGAAGGTCGTTGAGGTCGAAGTTGATGATCACGGAGGTGGCCAGTGTGGTCGAGGTGGGGGGCATTATCGTCTGCGAGGAGAGAGGGCGCTATGCGCGCCGCAAAGCTTCGCAGTATCCCTCAATGGCGCGCGCGGCGAACCTGTCATAAATGACAGTACCGTCGGTCATCCACTGCATTGACGGGGCGCGCCTTCGCGACTTTCATTATGAATATCGCCACCGACGATGCGTCGGCGGCGGTACATAAGGGTTTCGAGGATACGAGCGATGAGCGACAGACAAAACGGCACAGTCAAATGGTTTAGCAATGATAAAGGCTACGGCTTCATTACCCCGGAGAATGGGCCCGACCTGTTCGTGCACTTCAGGGCCATCGAGGGCAATGGGTTCAAGACTTTGCAGGAAGGACAGAAAGTCACTTTTGAGGCCGTGCAGGGGCAAAAAGGGATGCAGGCAGACAAAGTCCAGGTACTGGGCTGAAAACCTTCCAGTGACCGGCCTCCCCCTGGTCACGCCACGCCACTTATTGCACTGAAAAAGGAGAACGGCCATGCCCAGAAAAACTCCACAGACTGCAATCTCCACCCGCAGCGGAACCGCCACCTACGATGCGCAAGATATTTTTTTTCGCAGCACCACCGCCCACGGCGGTCAGGTCTTGCGTGAGGGTCAAATGGTCACCTACGAACTGGTCAGGGGGCCGGGGAACGAGTGGCAAGCGATCAATATTGAGATCGTGGAAGAACCGACGCTGAATTAGCGCCATCCTGCGCGCCGCAGCCTCGTTCAGCACGACCGCCAGTTGCGCCAGTTCACGGCTCGCGCCATTGATCTGCCCGGCGAGCTTTTGCCCCCGGCCGAGGTTTCGTCGATGTGGGTGCTCAGCGCTTGAATGGCGCTGACCGTTTCGTCCACACGATCCGGTCTTCGCGCGCCGTCTCATTGGATAAGCGCGTGAACTCGGAGGTGGACACCGCGTTGCGCGCCACCTCGTCGGTCACAGAGGTCATCTCGTTTTCAGTACGCATCAACTCAGATCAGGCTTTCAAGGCTTCGTTATCTCGAGGTGTTTAGGCGGTGCGATCTTGTTGATGCCACTCCAATGTTCGGCAAGCTTTCCATCGCGGACGCGGTAGGCATCGAACACGAAAAAGGGATAGGTCCTCGTAGGATCTTCCGGCTCGGGTTGAGGGAACTCGCCCGCAATCACCACGACATCGCCGTCGGCAACGATGAGCGTCGACGGCATCAACAGGTCAGGCTTAACCGGCAATGGCGACAGACCACGAAACATTTCGGTCACGAGGGCCTCCAGACCAGCGCGGCCGTCGGGCAGATGAGAGTTATGTTGCTGATAGTCCTCCGTCACGAAATCCTTTATCGCGGCGGGATTGCGAGCATCAAACACATGCCGGTAGAAATCAATCACGAGCTGACGGTTGCGAGCGGCTTGATCCGTCGATTGGAGCGGGTTAGTCATAGTCTTTATTTCCCGTGGCAGAACATCACATGAACACAGGCCCCTGCAGCTTCGGCGCGTCAGGATTCCGGTTGAATAGTATGAGTGGCCGCCAAAGGAGTGCGTAAGTCACAAAGGGTCGCATCACGTCCCATCCTGTTAATAGGCCTAGGAAGCGTTCAGACGACCCGCGAATGAATTGAAATGTGGATGGGAACGCAGAATGTCGTAAGCGGGCGATGTGAGTAACAGTAATTCCTGGGTATGGGCGCGCGAAGTGAGGGCTTGATCCAGCCAATGAAAAGCCTGTTCCACCTCTTGCAAACCAACGTGAATCATCGTCATCGCCGCCGAGTTGGGGCCTTCTGGATTATCACCGCTGTCCTGCAGGACATTGAGAATACGCCTTGCCTTGGTTTTCTGTCCGGTTTGGGCATAGGCATAGCCCAGATGCGCCAGGGCGATAGGATGTTCGTCCATTAACCGGCAAGTGTCCTCCAATTGAGCGATGGCGGTGTTGGCGAGTCCGGCGTAAAGGAAACAATCGCCCAGCATCAGTTTGACCGCATCGAACTCGGGAGCCAAAGCCACGGACCTCTGGGCGAACATGATCGCTCCGTCGAAGTCACGCATATGCATGCAGATCGCGGCCAACGAAGAAACCGCGAAGGCGGACCGCGGAGCCAGTTCTACCCCGCGCCCGGCCGCCTGGTAGGCCTCTTCCAGCCGCCCAGCTTGAAGATACCCCAACCCCATCGCGGTATGGGGCAAGCCGTCGTCTGGACTGGCCATGATCGCCTGATTGAACATTGTGGTCGCTTCGTCGGCATAGCCGCAGGTGAGACGCCCCAAGCCGAGGACAACCTGTTCACCCGCCGTTCGGTCGCGGATCGCACCGCGCAAATATTCGCGCAGCAACATGTTATCGCGCAGTACATAGCGCGGCGCCATCTCGTCCTCGCCGATCAACGTCGTGGCTCGGGAACAGAGCCAGCCGTGAACGGAGGAAGCAACCTCGGTCGCAACCTGGCGTTGAAAGACGATCATGTCGTCAACCTGTTGTTCATGGCGCCCCGACCAGACGGTCACATCCAGGATGGGATCGATGATGCGTAGATTCAACCGATAGGTCCGCCCTTGCCGAAAGAGGCTTCCTTCCATGACGTAGGACGCTTGTGACGCTCGAGAGACAAGCCGCAGATCCATCGCCGCTTGGCCGAATTTCTGGCTGGACCCCTGGGAAAGTACGGCCACGCTCGGCAGATTGGCGAGGTAAAGGCTGATCTCTTCATGAAATGAGGTGACCAAATCGGGCTCATCAATGCTCAGACCCGAGAAAGGCAGAACCAGCAGCCGTGGGCGAGGCTGCTCGCGCACAGCAGGCAGCGCCACCGCCTCGCCAATGCTCTTGGGCATGAATTGGAATCTGGGTGTGAATCCCCCTTTCGGCAATGAGATCCGCACCAGGTCCATCACACCCTCGGTCCGATAGTAAAGTTCCAGCCGTGTTCTTAGTCGCCATGCTTCGGTTCGTACGCTGGTGTCGACCCGCGGATCGAAGCCCCCATCCCGACCGAACGCATCCACCGCGATAGTGAATTGCTTAAGACGCTCACCACGGCCTGCCAGCGTTTCGGACACGAGGTATTGCAGTAGCTCTCGCAGACGCTTCGTGCGCTGGAAGGTCTCGCTTTGCAACACTGCCTGGAGCGCCGCGGTGACGCGGCCCTCTTGGAGGTCGACGGTGGTGATGACACTTGGATTCATGCTGTGCTCGTCCATCGTACGGCGTATTGCCACATCGTATCCCTTTTTTGCGGTAATGCCGCATGGCGCCGCGAGCAGACAGGTCACAACACGTCACACATGACCGTCGGTGCCCAAACCTGGATTAGCGTAACCCTCTGAGACTTCGTTTCCTTGCTGGGCAAGCGCCACTATCTGCGCCATGTTCAACCCAACGAAAACGACAAGAAAATGAACCCACTCAGCAAGCTCAATCAGCCGGCGGATTCCGACGCCGGGCCCGTCAAGGCCCCCGGCCCAAGTCCCGAAGCAGTGAAGATGCGCGACGCTATCCTGGCGCTGACGCCGCTTTTGCGCGAAACCGCGTGGGAAAGCGAGAAAGCCACGGCGCTCGTACCCGAAGCAGTGCGGGCGCTGGACCAGACCGGTTATTTCCGCATCACGCTACCGGAGAAATTCGGCGGTTCGGCCTTCGGCGCACGCGATCTGGTAGAAGTGATCGCCGCCGCGTCCTATGCCGATGGCTCGGCCGGCTGGAGCGGTTTCGCTGCATCCGGCATCCGCATGGTCCTTGCTTTCAGCCCGCAGGCAGTCGATGAAGTTTCGGCGCAGATATCAGATTGGGTCGGACCGGCCGCGGTGGGGGCTTCGATCTTCTCCAACATCGTTGGGCAGGCCAGCCCCACCGACGCGGGATTCCTGGTCAAAGGCAAGTGGATGTATGGCAGCGGCTGTAGTTATGCCGCCTGGGCAGTGGTCGGTATCGAATGGCAAGAAGATGACAAACCCGTTCGCGGCTTGGCACTGATCTCTCGAGATCAATACGAAATCCTCGACGACTGGCATGTCATGGGCATGGCCGCGAGTTCAAGCAATAGCATCGTGGCCAAGAACGAAGTCTTCGTTCCGGCGTATCGCGTGATCCGCCATGCCGACCTGCCTATAGCCTTGGGTGCGCTCTCGCAGAAATACGAAGGGCTCACCTATCGGATGGGGCCCATGGCGACCATGCTTTCCACGGCACTCGCCAATATTGCCATCACCCTCGGCATGGCAAGAGGCTGTCTTGATTGCTTCGTCGAACAGGCCAACAAGCGCCTGCCGTTCAACCTGCCTTATGAAACGGTCGCCGCGACGCCGTCGACCCAGGTCGTCGCAGGACTGGTATACGCCAAGATCAAAGCCGCCGAGGCATTGATCCTGCAGACGGCCGACGAAGTTGATGCACGCACCCGGCGCGCAGAAGACTTCACGCCTCGCGAAGAATCCCTCGCCACAATGAGCCTGGTCTACGCCGCGAACCTCTGCGGTGAGGCCATTGACGAGATGCAGCTTTGCATCGGTTCTTCGACCGTCAGCCTGCGCAACCCCATTCAACGCTTCGCTCGTGATGCACGGGTGATGTTGACCCACGGTGCCATCCGTCGGGATCCAGCGGCAGAAATCGCCGGACGCCATGTTCTTGGTCTTCCCCCCTTCAACATGTTCGCTGGCGGCTTGGCACAGCGCTAACACTTTCCACACAGAGAAAAACCAAATATGTCCAGTCCTTCCAACACCCGCACCTCGGCTTACCCCATCGATCCGATCTTTCTGGAGCGCTGGTCCCCACGTGCCTTTGATCGGGACGCTGTCATTTCCGACCAGGACCTGATGACGATCTTCGAAGCGGCGCATTGGGCCCCCTCCTCTTTCAACTCGCAACCTTGGCGCTTCATCTACGCCCGTAAGGACACGCCGCAATGGTCGCGTCTGTTCGACCTTCTCGTGCCGATGAACCAAAGCTGGGCTGCCGGCGCCTCGGCACTGGTCGTGCTGGTGTCCGCCAATACCGCGCAGATGCCGGGTGCCCCAGGTCCAATGCCTTCCTACACCCATTCGCTCGATGCTGGCGCGGCCTGGGCCTATCTTGCCTTGCAGGCGACGCGGCTTGGTTGGTATGCACACGCGATGGCCGGTTTCGATGTCGAGCGCACCTACGAAGCGCTCGATGTGCCCAAGACCTTCCGAGTCGAAACAGTGATCGCCATCGGCAAGATGGGCGATAAGAGTCTGCTGCCACCACCCTTGCAGGAACGCGAGCAGCCGAACAGCCGGCTGCCGGTCGAAGAACTCGTCATGGAGGGAGGTTTCCGGTCATGAAAATGCCCTCGGACAAACCGCTCATCGTCGGAATAGGCGGTACTGCCTATAAAGGTTCGTCCACCGAACAGGCACTGGTCCTTGCCCTATCGACCGCAGAAGCGGCTGGTGGGAGGACCCAACTCTTCGGTGGCGAGGCGCTCCTGGCGCTCCCGCACTATGGCAGCGGCCCACTCAACAGTGGCGCAAAGGCACTGATCGAGGCGGTTCGCGCAGCGGATGGTCTCATCATCGCCAGCCCCGGGTATCACGGCAGCATCTCCGGTCTCGTCAAGAATGCCATCGACTATATCGAGGAAACGTCCAAGGACGAGAGGGTCTATCTGGATGGGCTGCCAATCGGGTTGATCGCTACTGCCTACGGCTGGCAAGCAACCGGCGGGACCCTCGGCGCGCTGCGCTCGATCGTCCACGCGCTACGCGGCTGGCCGACGCCCATGGGGGCCGCAATCAACTCAAGTGGAAAAATCTTCGTCAACGGTGTCTGCCAGGACGAGACAACAGCCAACCAGCTCAATTTGGTTGGCCGTCAGGTCGTCGAATTCGCGGGCCGGTCGGCACATTACAGAGCGCAAGCACCGTTAAAAACGCTCAGAAACATTAATTAGGAAACAAACCGGAGCGCTCCACGCGTCCCGCAGCCGTAGAAAATCACTTAATAGCCTGCTGCGGCAGCCCAAGAGAATGGAAAAAATATAGGCACTTCGCCGGCGCTCAATCGGGCGTCGGCACAAACCAAAAATAAAAATAGGTGGAGACGTCATGAGCTTTCCCGATCTTAGGAGTGAGGTCCGACGCGACTTCAGTGAGCGTATTGCCGGCCCGGACAACAGATCGCATCAATTGGCGCATGAAATCGTAGCCGCGATGGAAGAGGATCTCTCCGGCCGGGACTGGCCGGAAGGTCACCTGATCGGCTCGGTTTCAGACCTGCGGCAGCGCTTCGGAATGGGACGCAAGGTCTGCCAGGAGGTCATCGCCATCATGCAGACACGCCGACTCATCAATGTCCGACGAGGTGTCGGCGGTGGCCTCTACGTCTCTCGTCCGGGATTGAACGACACAGTGCAGGCGCTCATTCTGCATCTCGTCCTCAGCCGCACCTCGCCGCGTGCCCTTCGCGAGGCTCGTATAATTGTTTGTCAACTTGCCATCCGTTCTCTGATCCGGCACAACATGCCCTTCGTCTATCGAAACGCGCCGCCCATTGCTGGCAAGGAATTGGGATCAGATTTTTATCGTCAATTAGCCCAGGCCTCCGGCGATACGGCGATCACGTTCCTGATCGATCTGCTGGAAGAGCTACAGCAACGCTTCGTTGCCGCCGATCCCCAAAAACCCGAGATCCACACAGAGCTGGTGGATAACGCCCTCATCAAGGCCATACGATCAGGTGATGCGGAAACGGCGTGTTGCCTGATCCAGGATCGTATACACGCACTCGATCTGGTTGGTGCGAACCGACCGATGGATCAGGTCAGCTTTGAGCAAGCTACCACCTTCCTCGACATGAAAAATTCCTCCGGCCGATTGGCGGGATTGATCGTCGAGGAGATTCTGACGCATGCGGCAACTGTGTCGTTCAAGCTCGGGTCTGAGTGGGATATCGGCGCTCGCTACGGCTTCGCCAGCGAGATCGTACGTCCAGCCTTGCGAATACTCGAGGATCTCGGCATTGTCGCATGCTGCCGCGGGCGCAGTGGCGGCGTGATCAGCACGCAGCCCAAGACCGGGACAGTCGTACGCCTGATCAGCTCAGGTATAGCGAGTTGCGGCCTCTCTCTGGAGCAAAACTTCGAGCTGTCGAGCCTGCTCGTGATCGAAGGGGTCCGCGTAGCCGCCGAACGCAACAACAATGGCACTGCGCCCTCCTCGAACAACGATCTCCCTTCACAGAAAATCGCCAAATTGACCGATCTCATCGAAATTGATAATGCGCTGTTCGAAATGATGGGCAACCCGATCCTCGTCATTCTCGTGCGAAGCCTGGCACTACAATCCTTGCTCAGTAAGAGGTGGGCAGACCTTACCTATTTTTCGGGCAAGGTCGCCTCGACGATGCAAGCCTGCAGCCTGGACATCTCGCGGGCAATCCGAATGGGTGATGCAATGGCTGCTGTCAATGCGGCCAAGCGCAAAAGCGAATTAATGAAACGCGAAATAGTGGGGACTTTGTGAGCAGCGTCGATCTTTCTCCTGCCAATCCAGATTCTGAATTATCCGACAAACTGGATCCGCATCTACTACGCCTTGCCGGCGTGGTGGTTCTGGGTGCCTTTATGTCGATCCTCGACACGACAGTCGTTAACATTGCGATCCAAGGGCTGACAAAAACCTTCCAGGCTCCGCTGGAAACTACTCAGTGGATCTCGACCGGCTATATGCTCGCCCTCACCGCGATCATCCCCCTCGCTGGTTGGGCGGCCGACCGCTTCGGCACCAAGCGCCTGTACCTGACATCGATCCTGCTGTTTCTAATCGGGTCCGCCTTATCTGGCGCCGCCTGGTCGATGTCATCGCTGATTGTATTCCGTGTGCTGCAAGGACTCGGTGGCGGCATGATCTTGCCAACCGGCATGACACTCCTGAGCCTCGCTGCGGGTCCACAGCGAATGGGGCGCCTGATGGGAATCGTAGGACTGCCCATCGTACTGGGCCCGATCCTGGGTCCGACCTTGGGCGGATGGCTGGTGGACGAGGTTTCCTGGCGCTGGATCTTCTTCATCAATCTGCCCATCGGCGCGATTGCTTTGTATGCAGCCTACCGTGTGCTTGACACTGACGAATCCAAACCCCACCACGCCCTGGATTGGACCGGATTTTTGCTCCTATCCCCGGGATTAGGGATCTTCATCTACGGGCTTACGCAAATCACGGTAGTGGGCGACTTCAACTCACTGACGGCTGACGGCTGTGCCTTCGTTGGTCTCGCGATGATCGTCGGGTTCACCCTGCATGCTCTGAGGCGCGAAGATGCGCTGATCGATATCCGGTTGTTTGGCCGTCGGACAGTTGGCCCCGTCGCCATCATTAGCTTTCTGTTGAGCGCATCCGCTTTCGGCATGTCCCTTTTGTTTCCTTTATATTTTCAACTAGTGCGGGGTTACTCGGCCTTCGACACCGGGCTTCTCGTCATAGTGGAGGGGCTAGGAGCCGTGCTGGCAATGCCGCTCTCGGGCTACCTGGTCGACAAAATCGGCGCGGGAAAAGTTGTTTTGTTTGGCATCGTATGCGCTGCAATGTCTGTTCTGTTCCTGAGCATGATCGAAAGTACATCGCCGCTCTGGAGCATTGAAGTGATGTTGTTCATTGTCGGGTTTGGCAAAGGCTCAACGATGATGCCTGCGACAAGCGCTGCACTAAGTACCTTGAGAAAGCATGAGATCGCGCGTGCCACGAGTGGGCTCAACGTCATACAGCGGGCCGGTGGCGCACTCGGCACCGCACTGCTTGCAGTTATTCTGACAGGCGGGATATCGGCCAACAGCGAGCACTCTGGTGTCACTGCGGCCTTGCAGCAAAATCTCTCGCTCGGGCTCCAACAAGTATTTAGTCACGCTTTTCTTTGCGCGCTCGTACTCATCGTGTTGTCGGGTTTCGCCGCCATGTTCTTGTTGCGCAAAACTGCGGTTGACGGCAATGGCGGTGCAACCTCTGCTGGCTCAAACAGCGAGGAGCCCCCCCCGGGCAAGCACTTAGGCACACACTTACTTGAACGAGTCCCCGGCTCCGGGAAGGTATGAATAGACACGGCCTGAAGTAGCCGTTTTTAACTGGCCGGTTGTTTCAGGTTAAAAACGTCGACTCAATCATAAATCGCCCGGCGGTGCCACCCCCCGCAAGGGAATGGGCGCCGACATGACGATGGACGTGCGCGTCTCGCCAAAGTGGTTGATGCTGCCGACGAAACGCTCCAGGTCGCGGATGTCGCGGGTCACCACCCGCAGGATAAAGGAGTCCTGCCCGGTCACGTGCAGGCATTCCAGCACCTCCGGCATCTGCTGCAACTGGCCGATCAGCCGCGCCTTGTTCAATTGCGGAGTGGTCATGCCGATCAGCGCCATCACGCCGTAACCGGCCTTCTCGGCGGAAACCGTTGCGCAGTAAGCCTCAATCACTCCGGCTTCTTCCAGGCGCTTGAGACGCTCGGAGGTGGCCGGTAGCGAAAGGGCCACCCTTGGTGCCAGATCTGTCAGGGAAATACGCCCCTCAAGTTGCACGATCTGAAGTATTTTCCAGGATTTTGCATCCAGCTCCATTTTTTCAGGCATCCCATTCTGAATTCGTAATTTATTCAGGTGATTACTCGAAACTACCGTAATTCCTGTATTCAGGATCGATGCATTGCAACGCAGAATATCGCCCATGTCCACTGTCCCGGAGCCTGCGCATGGCGACCCTGCTGTTTCTCAAATCCGTCCTGGTCGGCCTGTCCATCGCCGCGCCGGTAGGTCCCATCGGCCTGTTGTGCATCCAGCGAACCCTGGGGCATGGTGCGCGCATCGGTTTCATCAGCGGCCTGGGCGCGGCGGCGGCGGATGCCTGCTATGGTGCGCTGGGCGCCTTTAGTATCGGCGCAATCACCCACACCTTCGTCACGCTGGTCACCCCACTCGCCCTCTTCGGCGCCCTGTTCCTGGCCTGGATGGGCTTGAAGATGTTGCGCGCCACACCGCTGGAACAAGCCGCCAGTGCGAGCGACCAAGCCCGCGCGTTGCCGGCCTTTGCCTCGGTGTTCCTCCTGACCCTAAGCAATCCGCTGACCATACTCTCCTTCGTTGCCATCTTCGCCACCCTGTCCGGCGGCGAGGCGATGTCCGGTGCGAACGGGGCGGTAGTGGTGCTGGGCATATTCTGCGGCTCTGCACTCTGGTGGCTAGCCCTCAGTTTCGGCGTGTCCAGTATCCGTCATCGCCTGGGAGTTAGCGCCATGCAATGGATCGACCGCAGCGCAGGCCTTTTCCTGCTGGGATTCGCCACCTGGCAGTTGATACGCGTAATCGCCAGCTGAAAGTGGCAGAGAACGGTCAGAAGCGACGCTGCCAGGAAGGCACGTTTTCCGGGGGCGGTTTTACTGCGCTGTAATATCGATAGGACGCTCGTCAAGAACCGTTATCCCGTACCCGGAGACGGCAACCAGACTGTGGCGATGATTAGATAGCAGGATCACTTGCTGAACCCCAAGCTCAGCCAGCACCATGGCGCCAGTGCCGTAGTCACGAAGCTCCCTGACTTCCGCGTCCCGATCCCCCTGGCCGCGAAACTGAACGGTCGCAGTAAATGCATCGGATCGAGGCTTGTTGATGATCACTACCACACCCGCGCCTTCTTCGGCGATCACCTCCATTGCCCGGGCGAGATAACTTGATTCCTCACAGACTTCACCGAAGGCGTCGGCGAAGATAGAGAGGGCATGCATTCGCACCAAAACCGGCCGGGTTGGGTCGATGATGCCCTTGACCAAGGCAATTTGCTCGCTCTTGCTGGCTTTATTCCAAAAGGCATAGGCCAACCACTCTCCTCCCCATTTACTCTTGAAGGTCGTGGTGGCCTTGCGCTCGAGAAGATGGTCGTGGCGCAACCGATAAGCGATAAGATCCCGGATCGTACCGATCTTCATGTCATGCTTTTTTGCAAAAACGATCAGGTCGTCCATACGAGCCATCGTGCCATCGTCCTTCATGATCTCGCAGATCACACCCGAAGGATTCAGCCCAGCAAGGCGCGACACGTCTACGGAGGCTTCGGTGTGACCGGCTCGAGTCAGCACGCCACCATCGCGGGCACGCAGGGGGAAAACATGCCCTGGGGTGGTGATATCCGCAGGACCGTTAGCAGCACCAATGGCGACGGAAATCGTACGCGCCCGATCGCTTGCTGAGATCCCTGTGCTGACGTTTTCGCGCGCCTCTATTGATACGGTGAAAGCGGTTTCATGACGTGTTCCATTGGAACGACTCATCGGTTCGAGTTTGAGTTGCTCGATCCGCTCCTCCGTCATCGCAAGGCAAATCAGGCCTCTGCCATGGGTCGCCATGAAATTGACCGCATCGGGCGTCGCCATCTGGGCAGGAATAACAAGATCACCTTCGTTTTCACGATCTTCATCGTCGACCAAGATGAACATTCGACCATTACGGGCTTCGTCAATGATCTCCTGAGGCGAAGAAATATAGGATTGCGATTGAACAGACTGATTTGTTTTTTCTTGCATTATAGATTCTCCTTCGCCCCCTTTAGGGAATCTCCGAACAAGTCCCGGGTATGCGAAAATCGCCCGACCACCTGATCCGAGCCTCCCATGAGCCAGATGAGCTTTTCCGACTTCGAGTACGCCGGCAAGCGCAAGCAAACCCGCCGCGAACGCTTCCTTGCCGAGATGGATCAGGTCGTGCCCTGGGCAGGTCTGCTTGGCCTGATCGAGCCGTTCTACCCCAAGACCGGTGGCGGTCGAAAACCTTACCCACTGGAAACCATGCTGCGCATTCACCTGCTGCAGAACTGGTTCTCCCTCAGCGATCCGGCCATGGAAGAAGCGCTCTACGAAATCACGCCCATGCGTCAGTTCGCGCATCTGACACTGAGCGCGCCGATCCCTGAAGACACCACGATCATGAACTTCCGGCACTTGCTGGAGAAGCATCAATTGGCGCCTGCCATCCTCGCGGTCATCAACGGTTATTTGCAGGAAAAAGGCCTGTCGCTGCGCCAGGGCACCATCGTCGACGCGACCATTATTCATGCCCCAAGCTCGACCAAGAACAAAGACGGCGAGCGGGATCCCGAGATGCATCAGACCAAGAAGGGGAACCAGTATTTCTTCGGTATGAAGGCCCACATCGGCGCTGACGTTGAGTCGGGACTGGTTCATCACGTCCACGGCACCGCTGCCAATGTGGCCGATGTCACCCAAGTCGCTGAACTGCTCCACGGGGACGAAAACGCGGTCTATGCGGACGCAGGTTACACCGGTGTCGAGAAGCGTGAAGAGCACGAAAATCGTGACGTGATCTGGCAAATCGCGGCTCGGCGCAGCACGTATTCCAAGCTGAACAAACGCAGCCTGTTGTACAAAGCTAAGCGCAAGATCGAGTACTGCAAAGCGCAGACACGCGCCAAGGTTGAGCATCCGTTTCGGGTCATCAAGCGCCAGTTTGGTTACGTGAAAGTACGCTTTCGTGGGCTGATGAAAAACACGGCCCAACTGACCACGCTGTTCGCCCTGTCGAACCTGTGGATGGCTCGAAAACGACTGATGGGTTTGGGTGAGTTGCGCACTTAACACGGAGAACCGGGCGGAAAACGCTCCGCCGCACACTGTATTAGGCCGTTTTCAGGGAATAGCGCTGAGTGCCGGGCGAATTACGGCATGCCATCGCTGCGCGGCAAGTTGATCGGAGCATCCTTAGGAGGCCTGCCTGAAGCTCGGTGATATCGAAAACATAAATACTGTTCACGGGGTGTGAGCGGTGAGCAGTTTATTTTTTAGAATCAGCGCCGCTGGAAGCTCGTTTTCCGCACTGTTCACGGATTAGTCACTAAAGAGGCGGTCGAGATGAGATAGATACCTGGACTAAACTGATAGGCATATGAAAGAGCCCCTTGAGTGGAAAGTCTAGACGTATCGCGAGTTCCGCCTGCAGCGACAGCATCTTGCAACTCAGGACTCTCCCGGGTTTACTGTACCCAATCGCAGCCATATCGAATGGTCGACTCTCAAACAGCCCCACATAAAAAAGATTAACCGCAACGTTTTTATAAAATATATTACGATCCGATGGCGCAGAGTCGACTTTGATATCCAAATTCACCCCCCCAAGGTTAGTCGAATTTTTGGCAAGCTGCACCGTAAGCCCCGCATACGCCGCGTAGTTATCTTCCGCTTGCCCACCGTTGAACGTTGAATAGTCCGTTGTATTGTAAATAAAGCCGGCTCTGGCCCAGACAGGCAAACTGCCCGGCGCGAATTCGGTTTTATAACCAAATTCATTGACGTATATCGGACCGGTATTTTTGGTTCCCCACCTCAAACCGGTAGGATTTTCGTCCAACTCGTGGATCTCGCCGTCAGCACTGATACTGCGCGACATTGCGAAATGGTGATAAAAATGCTTTATCCATGGATCCCTGACGGTAATCTCTGCCGTCGGTATTGGTGAGTACACGCTCATCCTCACCAGTGATGGGATTGAACTCTACACACCTTGTGAGACCGACCCGGCGTTTCCAGTCAGATTCATTCCTACAAAAAATTGAGAGAAACTGTTGATAAACTGAGAGCCCAACGGGAACCCGTTTCGACCCAGGTCATAGGTGACATCTACGGTGCTGATTGTATAAGCACTCAGAATTTGCGCGAAATATTTTTGCGTTGTCGAAGAACTGTACCTGTTTTTAATATCGTAATCTGCGGCGGCACTGATCGTACCTCGAATGCCCCAACCGGCATTAGCAAACCCTTCTCGAGCACCGAATAATGTTGGCGAAACAGTGTCACACGTCGACGGCAAATAAATGGTCGTCATGATGCGAGTATTATACTTATCGTATTTTTGACAACCTTCATAACCCGGCGGAAGTGCCCCATCCTCCATGGGCGAAGGACTGAGGATTTGCGTTGATTGCACTACGGAAAACTCCGATGCCTGCCTGTCCTCCTGTATCTGTGCCTCCGTCATGCGTTCGGAGAGCGCTAAAAAAGTGAACACCGATACCAGCAAGACGATTTGACACATTGTTACGACGGGTCCATTCGGAGCCACAGTCCTCTTTATTTTAACCACAGCACTCTCCTTATTATCGAATAGCGATGATTACCACAACCTACACAACCCGTTACTTGCCCCCAAAAATAGGTGCATCTATCACAATATGCGCCTGAGATTTTTTCTTCCTGGTGGGCGAAAACAAGCACAGGTTTGTCACTTTCAATCCGGTGAAACCGGCAGATCCCAATGTTGTTCCGTGGCATTACGCCGTGTGGATGTGCAGGCACCACATATGACATGTCGGCCGAAAGAGGACTTCTCAAGGCTGACTGCACATTCACCATCGCGGCCATCGGCCCATGATGCGAAGGCCTCGGATCGCGGTGCTCTTTCGATGAGTGCTGCTAACCGGCGTGAACGGCTAGCAGACTGTCTTTATACAATCAGAAGTTAAACATTAGCGCCCCATTGACAATCAGAGCCGCGGGCATCTCCGATTCCGACACTGTTCCCGGGTTAGTGACGTAAGAAGCCGTCGATATCAGATATATACCCTGACGCAGCCGATAAGCGTATGAAACGGCTACTTGGCTGGTCTGTCTCGACGTATCATGAACTCCACCCATCGCCACAGCGTCCTGCAACTCGGGACTCTCCCAAGATTTACTGTACCCTATCGACGCCATATCGAATGGTCGACTCTCAAACGGGGCCACATAAAACAGGTTAATCGCGAAGTCCTTCGTATAGATATTGCGATCCGATGGCGCAGAATCGACTTTGATATCCAGGTTCAATCCACCTGGGTTAGTCGCATTTTTGGTGAGCTGCATTGTCAGACCAGCATACGATGCGTAGTTATCTTCCGATTTCCCACCGTCGAACTTTGAATAGTCGGTTGTGTTGTAGATGAAACCAGCCCTGGCCCAGACAGGCAGGCTGTCTGGTGTCATTGAAGTTTTATAACCCACTTCATTGACATACATCGGGCCTGTGTCCTTTGTGCCCCACTTCAGGCCCGTAGGATTTCGTTCCAACTCCGTAATGGCACCTTCAGAACTGACACTATTCGATACGGCAGAGTGGAGATAGAAGTTTTTCGTCCATGGATCCCTGATGGTTATCTCAGCCGTCGGTGTGGGTGTGAATACGCTCATCCCCACCAGCGCGGGAATTGAACTCTGTACACCTTGTGAAACGGTGCCGGCGTTCCCAGTAAGATTGCTGCCCACAAAATCTTGACTCAGCAAAAAGTAGCCGGCTTTAAGTTCCAGAGCGTTATCAAGCAATGGCACGGTGACGCCCAAAATGGCCACTGCGGGGTCCATATCAGCCGGTTCACCCTGCCCACCGGAAGAGTTAACTTGAGTCAGGCTACCGGTAAACTGAGAACCCAACGGAAACCCGTTTCGACCCAGATCATAGGTAACATAGATGTTGCTGATGGTATAAGCGCTCAGGTTTTGCCCGGAATATTTTTGCTGCGTCGAAGAGCTGTACCTATTTTTAACATCGTAATCTACCGCTGCACTCACCCTGCCTCGTATGCCCCACCCTGCATCAGTCAACGCGTCTCGCATACCGAATAAAGTTGGAGAAATGGTATCGCACGTCGTCGGCAAATAGATCGTGCTCATGATACGGGTATTGGTTTCATCGTATTTGAGGCATTTAGAATCGACCGGCGGAAGTGTCGTCCCCTCCAACGGTGGAGGGCTGACGATTTGCGCTGTTTTCGCTACGGGCGCCGTTGGCGTCTGCGTGCTCTCCTGTGCTTGAGCTTGTGCGATGCATGCAGATGCTCCCAGGAAAGTTAACAACCACACCCGCAAGGGAATCTCCGAACAAGTCCCGGGTATGCGAAAATCGCCCGACCACCTGATCCGAGCCTCCCATGAGCCAGATGAGCTTTTCCGACTTCGAGTACGCCGGCAAGCGCAAGCAAACCCGCCGCGAACGCTTCCTTGCCGAGATGGATCAGGTCGTGCCCTGGGCAGGTCTGCTTGGCCTGATCGAGCCGTTCTACCCCAAGACCGGTGGCGGTCGAAAACCTTACCCACTGGAAACCATGCTGCGCATTCACCTGCTGCAGAACTGGTTCTCCCTCAGCGATCCGGCCATGGAAGAAGCGCTCTACGAAATCACGCCCATGCGTCAGTTCGCGCATCTGACACTGAGCGCGCCGATCCCTGAAGACACCACGATCATGAACTTCCGGCACTTGCTGGAGAAGCATCAATTGGCGCCTGCCATCCTCGCGGTCATCAACGGTTATTTGCAGGAAAAAGGCCTGTCGCTGCGCCAGGGCACCATCGTCGACGCGACCATTATTCATGCCCCAAGCTCGACCAAGAACAAAGACGGCGAGCGGGATCCCGAGATGCATCAGACCAAGAAGGGGAACCAGTATTTCTTCGGTATGAAGGCCCACATCGGCGCTGACGTTGAGTCGGGACTGGTTCATCACGTCCACGGCACCGCTGCCAATGTGGCCGATGTCACCCAAGTCGCTGAACTGCTCCACGGGGACGAAAACGCGGTCTATGCGGACGCAGGTTACACCGGTGTCGAGAAGCGTGAAGAGCACGAAAATCGTGACGTGATCTGGCAAATCGCGGCTCGGCGCAGCACGTATTCCAAGCTGAACAAACGCAGCCTGTTGTACAAAGCTAAGCGCAAGATCGAGTACTGCAAAGCGCAGACACGCGCCAAGGTTGAGCATCCGTTTCGGGTCATCAAGCGCCAGTTTGGTTACGTGAAAGTACGCTTTCGTGGGCTGATGAAAAACACGGCCCAACTGACCACGCTGTTCGCCCTGTCGAACCTGTGGATGGCTCGAAAACGACTGATGGGTTTGGGTGAGTTGCGCACTTAACACGGAGAACCGGGCGGAAAACGCTCCGCCGCACACTGTATTAGGCCGTTTTCAGGGAATAGCGCTGAGTGCCGGGCGAATTACGGCATGCCATCGCTGCGCGGCAAGTTGATCGGAGCATCCCAAGGTTACTTTAACCTGGGCGACGACCGTGTTGCTGCAAGGCAATTGCGAACCACAGTCTCTCTTATATTTTATTTGGACCACAGTATTTTCCTTATTATTATTAATTGAGCTGAACTAAACAGCTGTCACTGCTACGAGCGCTCATAATCTGCTCTGTGGTCCAAAAAAATAGGTGCATCTATCGCGGTACGCTCCTCAACTGCTTAGGGATAGTCTGAAGTAGGCCGCTATTTTTCGACTGCTAAGCCATAGGTGCTTTCAAAAAACGGCGGCCGTTCAAAACCGATCACGTCTGCCGCCTATTCCATCCATTTTTTCCGCTGAACGCTCCTCGCAGCAGCTATTTTCCTCATTACGGACGCACCTCTCCTGCGCTGGAGAGCAAATATCGACGCGCCATCCAAAGGTTCGACAGGGCGAACAGCGTCACCATCTGAGCAGTGTTTTTCACCAAGCCTCGGAAACGCACTTTCGTATAACCAAACTGACGCTTGATCACTCGAAATGGATGCTCAACCTTGGCGCGAACCTGGGCCTTGGCTTTCTCGATCTTGCGCATCGCTTTGTACAGCGCGCTGCGTTTACCGTGTTTTTTGTAGGTACTGCGCCGGGCTGCAATCTGCCAGATGACGTGGCGTCCCGCATGCTCTTCGCGCTTCTCGACACCGGTATAGCCTGCATCGGCGCAGACCACGTTCTCAGCACCGTGTAGCAGTTTGTCGAGTTGGGTTATGTCCGCGACGTTGGCCGCAGTGACCACCACGCTGTGCACCAGCCCTGACTCATCGTCGACACCAATGTGAGCTTTGGCACCGAAGTAATACTGGTTACCTTTCTTGGTTTGATGCATCTCAGGGTCGCGTTTGCCGTCCTTGTTCTTGGTCGAACTGGGCGCATGAATCAGCGTGGCATCGACGATGGTGCCTTGTCGCAGCGACAAGCCACGGTCGCCCAGATAGCCATTGATCACGCCGAGAATACCAGCGGCCAACTCGTGCTTTTCCAGCAGGCGACGGAAGTTGAGGATGGTAGTTTCATCTGGGATCCGCTCCAGGCTCAGACCGGAAAACTGGCGCAAGATCGTCGTCTCGTACAGCGCTTCTTCCATCGCAGGATCGCTGTAACCGAACCAGTTCTGCATGAGATGAACCCGCAGCATCGCCATCAAAGGATAGGCCGGACGACCCCCTTCGCCCTTCGGGTAATGAGGTTCGATCAGGGCAATCAAACCCTTCCAGGGTACGACCCGATCCATCTCGATCAGGAACAATTCCTTGCGGGTCTGCTTGCGCTTACCGGCGTACTCGGCATCGGCGAAGGTCATTTGCTTCATTGAAAAGCTCGGCGATTGGTGTCCGGAGATTTTGCCAAATCAGGAAGTCTTTTTCAGGATTTCCTTAGCAAATTAAGGAAGGTCTGAAGCCGGTAGGCGTTTTTAAGTGGCCCGTTGTTTCAGGTTAAAAAACGTCGATTAAATCGTGAACCAGGCCTTCCCCCTCCCAACTCGTCTATTTTCTGCGAACACGCGCTTTTCAGGCACGCCCCTGCTGCACTTAACAAGCGTTTTCGCCTCATCCGCAGGTTTCACAGCGCCAAAAGCACGGTCTGCTGGGCCGCGCAGCAATCGACCAGAGCGTCTTGCGATCTTGGTGTTCCGCACGCCTCTCAATGCCGGTGCAACCTGCGTCACCAGAGACGTAGGTCTGCTCGCCATGGGGGGCAACTGATCGACTTGAGTCACACCTGCGAAATTGGCCGTCGTGCCCACCACGCCATGGACCAAACCCGATTGCGCAGCGACACCCACGCGCGATTCCCCCCGAAAAGTATTGATGACCTTTCTTGCTCTTGATCGAGCCGGGCGCATGAATGATCGCCACATCGCATATCTACTTCCCGAGATCGTTTTTTACCGACAAATCCCCCTTCGTCAGCGGCATTGATACACCTATATCCCTTCGATATTTCGATGCCTAATCATCTTTGGCTGCCAGCAGAGTCATGTGGATTGAGCCGCAGCGAGCCAGGCGCGACCTGGCGTGGAATCTGTAGCGGAAGGAGATAGACGTTGATTACCGTTAAAGACATCGCATTTGTGCGCTACCAGGTCACCGACCTGGAGAGCATGGAACAGTTTTTGGTCGACTTTGGTTTGCATCAGGTTGTGCGTACTGAGCGCGCCCTGTACATGCGGGCTGCTGGCGCCGACCATCATTCGCATATCAGTGAACTCGGCGACAAGAACGCTCCCATAGGCTTCGGTCTGAAGGCTCAGTCGCTCGCCGATCTGGAGCGACTCGCCGCGCACCTGAATCTGAGCGTCGAAGACAGCCTCGAGCCCGGTGGCGGCAAGCGTGTGCGCTTCACCGATCCGGCGGGATTCGTGGTGGACGTAATTCATGGCCAGACGCTCCATGCCCCCTTGCCGACGCGCGAGCCACTGGCGATGAATCCGGCGGTGCGGCGCCAGCGCTTCGGCAAGAAAGTACGCGTCGCATGCAGACCGAGTTCGGTCATGCGCTTGGGACACGTCGCGGTGCTCGTGTCTAACTTTCAGGAAATGCTCGCGTTCTATCGCGACGTACTTGGTTTCCGCGTCTCGGATACCTACTGGGCTGGCGTTCAACAGAACACGATCGCCGCATTTCTGCACTGCGGCCTCGGCGAGCAGTGGACCGATCATCACACGATCGCAATGGTGGCTGCACAAGACGGCGTGGCGCGTTTCGACCATTGCGCGTTCGAGGTACTGGATCTGGACGACCTGTTCCAGGGTAACGAATACCTCATGGCGCGCAACTACAAACATTCGTGGGGCGTCGGCCGCCACGTTCAAGGCAGCCAGATCTTCGATTACTGGCGTGATCCGTTCGGCAACAAGATCGAGCACTGGACCGACGGAGACCTGGTCAATGACGGCATGCCCGTAGGCCACGCCGAAATCTCCAACGATGAAATGAGCCAGTGGGCGCCCCCATTGATGCCGGAATTCTACGAGTGACCGTATTGCCAGTTAATTTTTTCAGGAGACACACTCATGAAGCTTGCGCGCTATACCCATGGCAATACTCCCCACGCCAGTATCACGACCCTCGGCGTTGTCGTTGACGAGCGCGTCTTGCCGCTCTCGGCGCTCGATCCTGCAGCGCCCGATACGATTCGCAACGTGCTTGCCAAAGGACCAACGTACATCAAGTGGCTTGCGCAACGGCTCGAAGGCATGGCCGGCGGGGTACCACTCGCCGAAGTCCGTCTCGAGGCGCCTATCCCCGATCCACAGAAATACCTTGCCATCGGCATGAACTATCACGATCACGCCGAGGAGGCGGCGCGCGCAGGTATCGCGATACCGAAGAATCAGCTGTGGTTCAACAAGCAGGTCAGTTGCATCACCGGACCTTACGATCCGATCTACAAGCCGAGTGTCTCGGACAAAATGGACTACGAAGCCGAGCTCGGTGTCGTGATTGGGCGGCGCTGCCGCCATGTGTCCATTGAAGAGGCAGCAAGCGTCGTTGGTGGCTATTTCGTCGCCAACGACGTGACCGCACGCGACTGGCAGTTCAAGAGTCAGACCTACACGCTCGGCAAGTCCTTCGACAGTCACGGGCCGATAGGTCCCTGGATCACGACCGCCGATGAGATCGCCGATCCACACGCCCTGCAGATGAACCTGTGGGTCAACGGCGAACCGCGCCAGAGCGCCAGCACCGGCGGCATGATCTACACCATCTGGGAGCAGATCCACGAGCTCTCGCAAGTGATGACACTGGAGCCTGGTGACCTGATCGCGACGGGCACATGCGCGAATGTTGGTATTGCACTGGGGAAATTTCTACAGCCCGGAGACGTTGTGCGCGTGGAGATCGCGCACCTCGGCCACATTGAGAACACCGTCGCCGAAGAGCCGGCTGGAACTGCGTTTATCGACTCGAATATTGCTTCAACGCCAAGGGGCCGGTGATGTTCGAAGTCAAATTGCTGATAGATGGAAAAATCGTGTCTGCGGCATCCGGTGTCACCTTCGAACGGCGTAATCCGCTTTCCGGGCAAGTGGTTTCGCGCGCCGCCGCGGCGACGGCGCAGGATGCTCGCGCCTCAGTCGATGCAGCGGCACGGGCCTTTGTCTCGTGGTCACAGACGGGGCCGGGCGCACGTCGCCAATTGCTTCTGAAGGCCGCCGATGCGGTTGAAGCGCGTGTTTCGCGGTTCATCGAGGCGATGGCCGCAGAAACCGGCGCGAGCGTCTCGTGGGGAAGTTTCAATGTACAACTGGCGGCAGCGATACTGCGCGAAGCAGCCGCGTTAACGACTCAGGTCAGCGGCGAGGTGATTCCTTCGGACCAACCGGGCAACCTCGCTCTGGCCGTACGGCAGCCGGCTGGCGTCGTGTTTGGCATGGCGCCATGGAACGCCCCGGTGATTCTAGGCATGCGCGCGATCGCTACGCCATTGGCCTGCGGAAATACAGTGGTTCTCAAGGGGTCGGAACTCTGTCCGCGCACCCACGGCCTGATTGTGGAGGCGTTGAACGAAGCAGGTTTCCCGCCTGGTGTGTTGAATTTCGTAACCCATGCACCGGCAGATGCGGCGGCAGTGGTCGAAGCGATAATTGCGCACCCCGCCGTGCGCCGCGTTAACTTCACGGGCTCGACACGCGTGGGGCGCATTATCGCCATCACTTGCGCACAGCATCTCAAGCCTGCGGTATTGGAATTGGGCGGCAAGGCGCCGCTCGTCATACTCGACGACGCCAATCTCGAAGCCGCCGTGGACGGTGCGATCTTCGGGGCGTTCGCCAACTCCGGCCAGATTTGCATGTCGACCGAACGCATCATTGTCGACGCGCGCATTGCCGATGATTTCATTCTGCATCTCGCTGCTCGTGCGCGCGCGCTGCCGCTTGGCGATCCACGCGGCAAGGATCCGGTGGTGCTTGGATCCGTGGTCGATATGAGCACAGTCGAACGCTGTAATACCTTGATCGACGATGCGCTGGCGAAAGGCGCAACGCTGCTGTGCGGCGGCAAAACGGATAACACGCTGATGCCGGCCACGTTGCTGGACAACGTGACGCCGGACATGCGGATTTACCATGAGGAAGCCTTCGGTCCGGTGAAGCCGATCGTGCGCGTCAACGGTGTCGAGGAGGCCATCGCCTGCGCCAACGACAACGCGTTCGGGTTATCGGCAGCAGTGTTCGGCGGCGACATTGCGCGGGCTCTGGAAGTGGCCAAGCGCATCGAGTCGGGTATTTGCCACATCAACGGCTCGACGGTGCATGACGAGGCGCAGATGCCGTTCGGCGGTGTGAAGGGCAGCGGTTTCGGTCGCTTCGGCGGTCGCGCGGGCATACATGAATTCACCGATCTGCGCTGGCTGACGCTTCAGACGACGCCGCGCCACTATCCATTCTAAAACCGATAAAAACAGGAGACGTCCCATGACGTTCGAATTCAAACCCGGCGTGCGCTATCGCATGCCTGTAGTGTTCGGGCCCGCGCCAGGCCCGCGCCAGAAACCCGACGGCAACCTCTGGAGCCCAGAAGAAACAGGCACGATGAACGCCCAGTGGATGACCGTGAGCTACCGCACCGAGCGATCGAGCCTGGAGCGCATCCTGCCCCCCGGCTTCGCTCTGCGTGGCGAGCCACAGGTTCATGTTTCGCTGGCCTATTTCCATAATCTATGGTGGCTGGCCGGTCGCGGCTACGGCATCCTCAACGTGGAAATTCCGGTCGTCTACACCGGCACGACGGAAAGGATCGAAGGCTCGTTCTGTCCGGTCCTGTTTGAGGGCATTCCAGATGCCATTATGACGGGCCGTGAGGAGCTGGGCTTTCCAAAGTTGTTTGCCGATATCCCGCTGCTAGACATCGATCATGAAGCGGGTACGGCTGGCGGGGAGGCATCGTGGTTTGGCTTCAAGTTCTTCGAACTCAAATTGAACAGCCTTACCGAAACCTTGGGTGACAAACGACTCCCCGGCCCCGGCGGCGCAACGCTGTTTTATAAATACATGCCGCGCACCGGTCCTTTGGGTAGCGGCGGCTGCGATATCGCCTATGCAACCACTTCGCAACCTTTGCCGGGCGCGACGGGCGACACCTCGCCAATCAAGTTCACCGACGCGAACTTCCGCAAGTGGAGGGGGACGGGAGGCTCAGTGAAGTGGAATCGCGCAACATTCGAACAGTTGCCGACTACCTCCCATGTGATCAACGGCTTGGCGGATCTTGAAATCCTCGAATACCTTGGCGCAGAGATGATCGAGTTTTCTGGACCAGGCATTGGCGTCAGCGCCAACGTAATTCGACTCGTGGAATAGACTGTGGCCTGAGCCTGGACACATCGATGATCGGATTGCTGTTTATGAAAAAAACCGCTTTGCAGCAATGCCATCCACTCCAGGCTCGAATCGCTCTGGCAAGGAAGCTTGCTCCCGTTGGGGCTACGTAGTAGCCCCCTTTTTTGGTTCACGGATTACCGAGAAAGACGTTCTGATCCTCATGAAAAAAGAATTCGCTATCCCGGTAACTGCACACCGTCCGCTTAATGACCTTTATTCGCTTGTCTATCCCCGCCAACTGCCCCGTGTGCATCGGCCAGGCGGCGCGTAGCCGACTGACGGCCTTCACGCGCTTTCCACAATCACGACAATCAACACGCCTGAGCAAAACGCGGAGGCACACCGCACAACCGAGAGTGGGTAAATCACGACGACTACTCATCGATGGTTGAACAGGTTTACGCGTAGCCTCCACAGCGCCGGAATCGGCTGGCATGGGGAATCAGATCGATCTGTGGCGCATCGCCAATAGGCTTGATCGAGACAATAGAAAAGCCCTCCCAAAAAGGGAGGAAAACATTACTACCGAGCATAAGAACGCCGGTTTGTTAGATGTGTTTGTTCGCACCAACATCATCAAACAAATCGGCGTTCCTATTTCTGCGTTTCCCGGGAGTGAGTGAAGAACCTTTTTCGAGCGCTTCGCACTGAAACGCCAGCCCTGCGTCGAATCAATACGTTGTCAAGTACATGAAGTTTGAGTACCAGGGCGCGACTTAGCGTACCCACGCATGGCACGTTGCGAGAGATCGTTGGTGAGCACAACGGGTCCGCTAACCACGCCGTCAAATGAACACCGGTTATTTACTTTGCGTAAAGCTCAACCGGGACGGGCCATTCCGGCGGGTAGTCCGGTAGGAGCGCTGCCAATATCACCGCGACCATCATAAGTCCAGTCAGGACAGCAAACGGGATGAAGTAACTTCCGACCACTTGCGCTATGGCACTGGTAATGAAAGGTGTCAGGCCAAAAGACAGCGAACAGATTGCCAGCGTTAAACCCTGAAGTTGTGCAAAGGCTTTGGGGCCGAAATAGCGAGCAACCAGGTAGGGGCCGAGCGCTGACTCCGCACCGGTAGCAAACCCCAGAGCGCCCATTGCCACATACAACAAAGACACCGAGCCTTGATTGACATAAGCGATGACCACCCCCATCGGAACCATTGCGAGCAATGGTGCGATAATCCAGGGCCGGCGACTGCGATCGAGGACCGTGCCGCCGATAAAAAGGCCCAAGATCGAAGCCATGAATAAAATAGATTGCGAAAGTGCGATGTCGCCTAAATCAAAGCCACGTTGCTGGAAAAAATCAACGGAGTTCTGTCGGACGGTCATCGGGCCCGCCGCCGTGATCGCCAGAAAGAACGTGATCGATAGCCAGGTCCTTGTCTTGATGGCGGCCCCGAGGGGTATGCCGGCCGCATCACTCTTACGCAGCGCCGGTACGGGCATGGGAAGGAGCTTGTCAGGCGAGCGACCGGCGGGTTCTGAAATGAGCAAGAGCCCTGAGGGAATGCCCAGCACAGCGATCAAACCAGCCATCACAAAGTAGGCCCCGCTCCAACCGATGCCACCTGCCTGGCCGAGCGTAGAAACCGATCCGGCGCTCCCATATATCAACCACTGGAACAATGGCGAAAATACTGCCCCGGTAAAACTTGAAAGGATGCCAATCAGCGCAAATCCGATGCCCCGATGCTCTGGAAACCAGCCAGTGATGACTTTGAATACCACGGCGAGGCTGCACATGAAACCAAACATCGCCGCCAGGATGATCATAGGAGCCAGAAACCACAGCGATTCGCCGACGAGGGGAATCAGCACCGTGGTTACCGCGTATAGAGTCACTGCGGGAATCGTGACCGCTCTCGCCCCCCAGCGATCCACCCACGCGCCTGCAATCGGCAGGATGAGCGGACCGAGCAGCAGCGGCATCGCAACGAAGATCAGGATCGCTTCAGATTGTGCTCGATGTGTAGCTGCCGAAAAGGCAGCCGTCACGAAAGGGGTAATCGCCGAAAAACCTGCAGGACTAATGACCATCAAGATCAGGCATCCAACCAAAGCTATGCGGGCTTTTCTGGGAGCCCCAACCAAGTCTGAAAAATAGGCTCGCAATGTTTTTTTTGAAGCGGGGAAGTAGAAGAAACCTGCGCCTGTCCCATAGGAATTTTTTCCTTTTGTATTGGTTTTTATTGGTTTTATTAATGCACGCCTGTTACTCATTTCGTTATTTCGATGATCGCAGCACTTCAGTTGCCGAGAGGTGAGTTACGCGATTGAGTTGCAGCCCATCCATGGTTCCAACTCACTGATGAATCCGATGCACGAACTTCATCGTTGCTTCTGGTTCGTTATATGTTTGCGAACAACTTTTCTCCGGCCCGTTTCGTAAACCCGGAATGTTCCGGGCTCCACCTACGGTTGCGACATCGCGACGTCGACCTATAGTGAGTTCACCGCCCCACTCTTCATCGTATTCTCAGATGTTGAAGCAGGGTCATGCAGACTATCGCCAGGTCTGACCGCAAATGTCGCGTTAGGGCGCCAACTTCGCTTAGGCCGACGGTTTCGGAAGTATGGGCGCCATCATTTTTTGGAAGGCGCTCCAATGCTCAACGAGCTTTCCACCTCGTACCCGGAAAACGGTGAGGATGTACCAGTCGTAGGTCTGCCCTGGCACGAGGGGGTCCGGCATCGGATGCCTGAACATCACGTATCCCAGTTCCCCTTCGACGGTCACATTCACCACCGGTGGGGCCGTGCCTCTATCCAAGGGGGCTTTTCGGAAATACTCAATCAGATTGTCCCGGCCGTTACCGAGCGCATTCGGATCATGTTGGATATAGTCATCGCTGACGAACTGCGTCATAACCGAAACGACATTTTCCTCGACAGCCTTGGCACGAACCATCTTGGCAAGAGCGACCTGAAAATCAATTAACAGGCGCTTGATTGCGGCGACTTCCGGGTATGGCGATGCCGACACTGCCGCCAGGTAATCCTCCCTGTCCAGCCAAGTCTCATAGAGCTTCGGGTCGTGGATCTGTGCGATGCCGTCAATGATTGTGAAATCAGTCATGTACTTACAGCCCCTTTTCTTCAGTATTGGAACGCTCCGGCACCGCGCCGGCAAACATGGGGAACGGCTTGAGCCCCAAAAGCCGCCGCCCATTGACCTCGGCTTGCGGATCCAGTCGGACGGCACCGTGCGAACTCAGGACGCGAACGTCGCGGACAAAACGCTGAATGGGGTTGCTCAGCGACACAGTCGATGAGCCGATTGTCTTTTGCAGCAGGTTGATAGCGTCCTCGCAAAGGCTCGCGACGTAAGCGAGGTTCAGACTGATTTCCGAGTCTTCATCAGGCGTAAAGTCGAGGCCTGCTGCTGTCCTGGCATCAACCTGATCAGCATAACCCTCGATCACAGCCGCAGAGACGTTGATCATGGCGAGCGCCTTGCCGGCAGCGACTTGCGCCGAAGCCATGTCTGCGATTGTCGGATAGGGAAGTGTAAAAGGCTGGCGTTTCTTGGCCTGCTCCACAAAGCAGTTCAGTGCACCGCGGGCCATGCCGAGCGCAATCGACATATCGCACAAGGAAACAGTCGTAAGCATCGCGAGCCCGCGTTGCTGATAAGCGGTGCCCTGGTAACGGGTGTGCAGATGCTGAAAACGCACAGGGTATTCGGCCAGGTCGAGGAATCGATGATCGGGCACAAATACTTCTTCGGCGATGGCCAGGCTATTACTGGCGCTGCCCGCCAATCCCATGACATGCCAGTCGTCGAGGATTTCATACTTCGAACGATCGACGACGACAACGCCACGCCCGGTACCGCCTGCGGTCTTCGGATCGTAAGTGATCCCCAACATCGCCCATTTGGCATGCTTGCATCCGCTGCCGAAAGCCCAGCGGCCTTTCACCATCCAGCCGCCGTCTACCTTGCGACCATCGCCGACTTTTGTTGCGAAAACCGATGCGCCAACGACGGTCGGACCAACCCAGTCTCGCGTATCTTCAAGAACTTCTTTGACAACCTCAGAATCAAGAGCCAGCAGGTTTTTCACCCCAACTGCGACGAAGCCAGCCCATCCGGCTGATCCATCTGCTTCGCCCAGCGTCGCAATGATGTCGACCAGATCACGCGTTCCCAATGCGTAGCCGCCCCATTCGGTGGGCATAGCCATCTTGTATACGCCGATAGCTTCGAGCGCATTGAGAACATCCGGCATCAGCGCACCAATCTCCTCGCCTTGGCGCGCCTGTTCCCGAATAAGGGGAATAAGTGCTCTGGCCTTATCCCGGATCTCGCGGCCCAAATCGGTCAACCATTGCGATTCGACGGGCCCTGCTGGGGGTGGCGGTGGCATACCTCCGGGCATTGGAGGCATTCCTGGTGGTGGCATATCGGAAATATTTGGCCCACCGGGAATAGGTGGCATACCGGGAATAGGCGAAAAGTTACTAGACATCTGTGAGCTCCTCTTATTTTTTAGCCAAGAACTTCGGCCAGAAACATACTGTACCGTACAGTACAGTTGCGTCAATTGCTTTTTGTCGACGGTAAGAAGATTGCGTTTCCGTGAAAGGAGGCCATGGGACTAAGTTTTTGATTCGCCCATGCTTATAAGCTATAAGGCCGGTGACGGTCGGCGCTCTCTGTGAGCGCCTTCCCAATGCGACATTGATGTAGGACCTGAATAATGCCCCGCCCGCAAATCCAGATTTCCAGATCAAAACGAGAGTTGATCATGGCCGCAGCCGTCGATCTTCTATTGGCAAACGGGTACGAGCGAACGTCCATGGACGCGGTAGCCGCCAAGGCAGGCGTTTCAAAGACAACGGTGTATGCGCACTTCTCGGATAAGCTGAAGTTGTTCCACGCCGTCATGGCAGAGGCCGCGTCGGACTTCGCGATCGACCTGGGCTGTGTGGTCGAAAGCCGATCGGTAGCCGATCCGCAAGAGCAACTCATCATTGCGTTGATCGAGGTGGTCAAGGCTGCGTCGGCCCCTCAGTTGACAGCTTATTTCCGTGTTCTCATTGCCGAGCTTGATAGACGCAGCGAGTTGCAGGCCATTTTTGAGCAGGTTCAGTCGGGAATGCCGGACGTGATCCGGATCTTGGCATCTCTAATCGTCGAGGTGGCCAATACTCGCGGTTATCGTGTCGAAGACCCTGAGCGATATGCGGCACTGCTGATCCGACTGACAGCACCGGGCACCCAGTTTGATACCCTGGTCTCGAACTTCCGCCCGCCGGACGAACTGTTGGCAGCGCATGTCAGGCTCATCGTAAGCATCTTCTTCGATGGTATAGGACCGAAAGACAGCGACGGAAAAGTCGCAGCACTGCCCTCCGCCTACATCTATCCGATCGGCCCTAACCCCTAGGCCGTCGACTCGTAAAAGCCTCAATGCCGAACGGGCCTCAACAGCACCGCGCAAAAAAACACGCTGGTCTGCCGACGCCGCAGGCGGCTGGATCCCTCCAGCCAACCGTGGCGGTTATGAGGCCGTTGTCATCCGACCAGGCACCTTCTCCTCCTGGGTCGGTTGGAGCACCCACGGCTTGGGAAACTTCGGGAGCATAGCCGCGAGAATGACCGCGATCACACCGGCTGCGATAAGCATCAGGAGAGGAACGGTGTAGCTGCCGGAACTTGTCTTGATCACACTGACAATGAAGGGGGACAGCGCCAAAGCCGGCGAGGTGATCGCAAGGGTCAGCCCCTGCAATGCGCCGAAAGACTTCAGTCCGAAGTACCTGGCGATCAATGTAGGAGCAAGTGTCGACTCTGCGCCGGTTGCGAAGCCAAGCAGTGACATCGAGACAAAGAGGAGCACAACAGAACCGCTATTGACGAGCGCGAGCGCCAGACCGATCGGTACCGCGGCGAGGAGCACCGCCGCGACCCATGGACGGCTCGCCCGGTCGAGGACAGTCCCGGCGGCTAGCAGTCCAAGGACCGACGTGCTGAAAAGTACGGACAGCGCGAGAGAGACCGTTGCCGGATCGATGCCAGCCTCGCCGTAAAAGTCCACTGCGTTAAGGCGTAGCGCAATCGGTCCTGCGGCAGCTAATGCGAGAAACAGCGTGATGGAAATCCATGCACGAGTCGAAACCGCCTTCTTGAACGGCACGCCGGGCAGACTGGCATCCACGGTAGTCGGCATGACCGCTGTCATGCTCACCTTCGGTTCACAGATGAGCCATAGGACAGCTGGGATACCGATGACGGCGATCGCGATCGCGATCATATAGTAGGTGCCGTCCCAGCCAAATCCCGCGAACACGGCTGGGTCGACGGCGGAAATCGCCCCTCTGGTAAGTTCGCCCGGTGGCGCGCCGGTACTCATGCCCGGCATCATCGGTGGCAATGCTGGCGCGTTACCGTTCACGAGCCACTGAAATAGCGGGGAGAAGACCGCGCTGAAGAGACTGGACGCTACCCCGACGAGGCCAAAACCGATTCCGCGGTGCTCGGGGAACCACCCCGAGATCACCTTGAAGGCT
Organism: Pseudomonas sp. MPB23; assembly: GCF_046605395.1. Classification (NCBI taxonomy): domain Bacteria; kingdom Pseudomonadati; phylum Pseudomonadota; class Gammaproteobacteria; order Pseudomonadales; family Pseudomonadaceae; genus Pseudomonas; species Pseudomonas sp. MPB23. The sequence continues at coordinate 5,822,349 of NZ_CP176771.1, forward strand.
ATCCCCAAGCTTGCACCGAATCCGAAGGTCGACGCGAGAATGAGGAGTGCACCCATCAGCCACGTCGTACCCGCGGTGAGGGGGATGATCGCCGTAGTGACCGCATACAGGATCAGCGCAGGGAGGGCAATGCGCTGAGCGCCTAGCCGATCGACCCAACGTCCGGCGATAGGCAGGACGAGCGGGCCGATGAACAGTGGCAGGGTAACGAAGAGAAGAATCGCTTCCGGCGGTGGCGTGCCTGTCTTCATTGCAAAGGCTGGCACCACAAACGGGGTGAGTGCCGAAAGACCGGCCGGGCCCATGGCCACGAGGATGAGACTGCCGATGAGTGCGCCCTTGGCTCGGCCGGACGACTTCATGAAGTCGGCGAAGTACTGCCTCCAACTGACCTTCGGTTGAGCCCCATCGCGCGTCGGTATTACTCCATCTGGGTACGGCGTTGCGGGAGATCCCGTCGTTACAGATAGATTCGCTTGAGACATCTGAACTCCTTGAACTCAGTGCACGCGGGCGTCAATGAGGCCGCGCTTCAGTTATTTTTATTGGTGACTGCGTTTGAGCACTATCGCAACGAATCTAAGTACGAGGAGGCATCCCTCCGGGCGGCATCCGAGGTGGCATCCCTGCTGACGGCGAAGCCTGTGGCGAGCCGGCGCTCGGAAGAGGAGAACTGAGGGCAGCCATCATCGGGAAAGGCTCAAAACCGAACATGTCCCGTCCATTGATTTCAGCCATTGGATCGATGCGGAACGCACCATGCGTCGCCAGCACATGGATGTCGCGCACAGCGCGCTGGATCGGATTGCTGAGGACGACAGCCGACGAGCCAAGTGCAAGCAACAAGCCGTCGACAACGCGCAGGCACTCATGGATTTGGTGGACCAGGTCCATCGTGATCTCGGGCTCATTCCACGGGAAGAATTCCTCCTGCGCGACCGCTCGCCGGTCGATCTCGTCGGCATGACGCCAGAGCACCGCGTTGGCCCCGTTGATGACGGCACGGGCCTTGCCAGCAACGACTTGGATTGACGCCATCTCCGACATCGTCTTGTACGGGAGGTTGAAAGGTGGCCGCTTCGCCGCCTGCTCGAGGAACGAGTCCAGGGCACCCTCTGCGATACCGACCGCCAGCGCAGCGAAGGAACACGTAGTGGCGACCATGCTGCCAATCGTGCTGTGCTTGAAGGCCATTCCGGAGTACTTTCCGCGCAACGCTTCCGTCAGTCGCGGCAGGTCGTTAGTGTGGACGGTGCGGTAGTCCGGCACGAAGACTTCCTGATCCGCTCGGACGCTGTTCGAGTTCGTCGCCTGCAGCCCCATGACATGCCAATCGTCGACGATCGTATACTGGTCGTGCGAGAGTATCCCCATCGCGCGGCGGCGTTCTCCGCTTGCCGCATCGTCGTATTCGAATCCGACGGCCCCCCAGGCTGCGTGTTTGCTACCGCTGCCGAAGGACCATTTCCCCTTCACCATGTAGCCGCCGTCGACCTTGCGGCCGTCGCCGACCTTTGGCGCGAAGACAGTGGCGCCAAACATGATTGGCCCGACCCAGTCGCTGATGCAGGCGAAAACTTCATCGCGAGCCTTCGGATCGAAGCCCAGCGCGTTCCTGGCGGCGCTCGAGACAATCACGAGCCAACCAGCGGAGGCATCGCCCTGACCGAGCGCTTTCACGATCTCCGCCGAGTCGCGCGCACCCAGTGCGGACCCTCCAAGCTCGATCGGGATCGTAATCTTAAAGGCACCTACGCGATGGACAGCCTCAAGGGTGGCCGGCGCCAGCGCTCCGAGTTGCTCGCCTTCGGCAGCGTGCTTGCGCAACAGCGGCAGCAACTCGAGGATTTCATCGCGCATCCGACGCCCGACGTCGCTCAGGTAGGGCGACTCTGAAAACTTCGTCTGGCGGGTCAAAGACCCTCCAAACGGCGGCAATCCCGAAGGGGGACCTCCTACGGGTGGTGTAATGTCCAAGGTCATCAGTTGTACTCTACTTTGTTATTGTGGTTGAGAGTCAGGCTGGGTCAGGGACGGGGTCCTGGCGGTAGAACGAGTGCAGGCATCGGCGAGGGCTCGTCCGCAGACCCTATTTTCAATTTCCCATCGGGTTCTGGCCGGGCACCACTTTGCGGAAGGTGCTCCAATGCTCGGCGATCTTGCCGTTGTGGACCCTAAAGACGGTGAGGATATTCCACTCGTAGGTTGCGCCAGGCACAACTGGATCGGGTGCGAGCTCGCGCATCATGATGCAACCGACCTCTCCGTCGAGAATGACACTCACCACGGGGGGCGGTGTCGAACCGGCTATGGGCACAAGCCGGAATTGCTCGATAAGCTTGTCACGGCCGTGGCCGAACGCGTTCGGGTCGTGTTGGATGTAGTCATCGGCAATGTACTTGGTCATCACCTCGGCGACCCGTTCTTGCACCACATTGTCACGGACTATTCGGGAGAGGTCGGCCTCGAACTCAATGAGCAACCGCTTGATCGCTGTGCGCTCTGGCGACGGGTCGGCCGCGACAGCAGCCTTGTACTCGTCGTTATCAAGCCAGTTCATATAGATAGCGGGATCACTGATCTCGGCGATGGCGTTGACGATCTTGAATCCACTCACTTTCGTGGCCCTCCCTTCAGACCACTGGACACAAGCGGCACGCCAGGCATCGGTGACAAATTACTGGACATCTTGAGCTCCTCTTATTTTTTTGATCAAGAACTTCGACTGAACATAGACTGTACCGTACAGTACAGACTGTCAATTGCTTTTTGCCGAAGGCAAGGTGATTGCGTTTCCGTGAAAGGAGGCCATGGGACTAAGTTTTTGATTCGCCCATGCTTATAAGCTATAAGGCCGGTGACGGTCGGCGCTCTCTGTGAGCGCCTTCCCAATGCGACATTGATGTAGGACCTGAATAATGCCCCGCCCGCAAATCCAGATTTCCAGATCAAAACGAGAGTTGATCATGGCCGCAGCCGTCGATCTTCTATTGGCAAACGGGTACGAGCGAACGTCCATGGACGCAGTAGCCGCCAAGGCAGGCGTTTCAAAGACAACGGTGTATGCGCACTTCTCGGATAAACTTGAGTTGTTTCACGCCGTCATGGCAGAGGCCGCGTCGGACTTCGCGATCGACCTGGGCTGCGTGGTCGAAAGCCGATCGGTAGCCGATCCGCAAGAGCAACTCATCATTGCGTTGATCGAGGTGGTCAAGGCTGCGTCGGCCCCTCAGTTGACAGCTTATTTCCGTGTTCTCATTGCCGAGCTTGATAGACGCAGCGAGTTGCAGGCCATTTTTGAGCAGGTTCAGTCGGGAATGCCGGACGTGATCCGGATCTTGGCATCTCTAATCGTCGAGGTGGCCAATACTCGCGGTTATCGTGTCGAAGACCCTGAGCGATATGCGGCACTGCTGATCCGACTGACAGCACCGGGCACCCAGTTTGATACCCTGGTCTCGAACTTCCGCCCGCCGGACGAACTGTTGGCAGCGCATGTCAGGATCATCGTAAGCATCTTCTTCGATGGTATAGGACCGAAGGACGGCGGCGGAAAAGTCGCAACACTTCCTCCCGTCTATGTGTATCCCATTCGGACGATATAAACCCCGGACGATCATTAACCGTGCGGCAGGCGCTTTGTCGCTAAGCCGCGTAAAAAAAGCCAGCTGCGCCGCGACGTTGAACAGCACGGGCCATGCATTGCACTGAAAAAGGAGAACGGCTATGCCCAGTAAAACTCCACAGACTGCAATCTTCATCAGCAGCGAAACTGCCATCCACGATGCACATGACGTTTTCTTTCGCAGCAGCACCACCCAGGGCGGTCGAGTGCTGCGCAAAGGGCAAACCGTCACCTACGAATTGGAACGAGGCCCGGGGGTGCGAGTGGCAAGCGATCAATATTGAGATCGTGGAAGAACCGACGCTGAATTAGCGCCATCCTGCGCGCCGCCACTCGCGACGCACTTCACTAAAGCTGAAAGCGTGCCACCGCCTCGTTCAGCGCAACCGCCAGTTGCGCCAGTTCCCGACTCGCGCCATTGATCTGCCCGGCGCCAGAAGACGATTGCGCCGACAAGTCGCGAATGTTGACGATGTTGCGATCAACTTCCTTGGCGACCTGAGCCTGCTCCTCGGCGGCACTGGCGATGACCAGGTTGCGCTGGTGAATCTGATCGATGGACTCGGTGATCTGGCTCAAGGCACCGCCGGCCCCTTCCGCCAACGCCAAGGTGTCGGTGGCGCGTGCGGTGCTCGACTGCATCGAGGTCAGTGCGTGGTCGGACCCCGCACGCATGGCGGTGACCATCTGGTCGATTTCCAGGGTCGATTGCTGAGTGCGGTGCGCCAGGGCGCGCACTTCGTCGGCCACGACCGCAAAACCACGTCCAGACTCCCCGGCCCGTGCCGCTTCGATGGCGGCGTTGAGCGCCAGCAGGTTGGTCTGCTCGGCGATGGAGCGAATCACGTCGAGTACCTTGCCGATATCCCGCGACTGCTCGGCGAGGTGTTGCACCAGGGTCGAGGTTTCGCCGATGTTGGTGCTCAGAGCTTGAATGGCGCTGACCGTTTCGCCCACGCGATGCTGGCCTTCGCGCGCCGTCTCATTGGACAGCCGCGTGGACTCGGAGGTCGACACCGCATTGCGCGCCGCTTCATCCGCCGCCGAAGTCATCTCGTTGACCGCCGTGGCGGCCTGCTCGATTTCAGCGGTCTGTTTTTGCAGGCTGCGGCTGCTTTGATCGGTAATGCCGTTCAGGTCGGTGGCGGACGACGCCATCTGCCCCGCCGACTGGCGAATCAACTGCAAGGTACCGCGCAGGTTGACTTGCATGGCCTGGAGTGCGACGAACAGACGGGTCACTTCGTCATCGCCGGTGATCTCCACCGTTTGGGTCAAGTCGCCCTGAGCGACGTTCTCTGCCGCCCTTAGCGCATGACTCAGCGGCCCGACAATGCTGCGCGTCAGCAACCAGGCCAGCACCACGGTACTCAAACCCGCCACGATCACAAAACCAAACACCATGGTGCGTGAACGGCTGTACTGCGACTCGGCCGTCTGGCCCTGCTGGTTGATCTGAGCGTTGTAGTAGTCGGCCAAAGCGTTGAGCTGAGCACCGGAGCCATCGACCACGGTTTTCATGTCCACCAGCAACAACTTGTTGAGCTCGGCGCCCTGCTGCTTGTCGGCAAGGATGAACGACTGAGCCAACCCCTGCTGATACTGGCGCAACGAAACCTGGAACTGGTCGTAGAGGATGCGCACCTCAGGCGTATCGATCACCGCATCGAGATCGGCCAACCTTTTCGTCAGGTCCTGGCTGCGGGTGTCCATCTGGCTGCGGTATTGCGGGATGCTCGCAGGATTCGGGTCCAGCGCCATACGCAAAGAGATCGTACGAATGCGCAGCATGATCTCGCGAATATCCGCCACCAGCCGCATCTTCGGCACCAACCCGCTTTCAACCTGCACCGCACTGGCGCGGATACTGGCCATGTTCGACAGCGCGAAAAAACCCAACAGGGCCACGAGCAGAGCAATCAAGGCAAAACCCAGACCCGCACGGCGGGCGATGGAAAGGCTACGAAGGGACATTTTTTGGGCGGTCTCCGACAAGGGATACGACATCGTATGAGAGCATTTCGGCTTGTGAGGGCAGGACTTTAGCGATGCTCAGAAAAGTACTGTCGGAGATTTCCAACGAGCTGGAAACAAGTGGAATCTTTGCCCCTTCCCTTTTGCACTAATGATGAGGAAACGGCGTGCCGTATAAGCATCCAAGGCGTACAAGGACTTAGGCCTATGAAACGAAGCGCTTCTCGATAGACCGAGGCAGAAACGAAAAAGCCCCGTAGCTTATTCAGCTACGGGGCTTTTTCTATGTAATGGCGGAGAGATAGGGATTCGAACCCTAGGTACCGGTGAAGGTACAACGGATTTCGAATCCGTCCCATTCGGCCACTCTGGCATCTCTCCAACGGCGCGCATCATAACAGCCTGTTTCGCGGAAGCAAAGCTCGAATAGAGATTTTTTTCCGTGCTATCAGATGCTTGCGTCGATTACAGCGGTACGCCGAGGCGCTTGGCGACTTCTTCGTAGGCTTCGATCACGTCACCGAGGCCCTGGCGGAAGCGGTCTTTGTCCATTTTCTTCTTGGTGTCCTTGTCCCACAGGCGGCAGCCGTCCGGGCTGAATTCGTCGCCCAGGACGATGGTGCCGTCGTGGAACACGCCGAATTCCAGCTTGAAGTCCACCAGCAGCAGGCCTGCGTCGTCGAACAGCTTGCTCAGCACGTCGTTGACCTTGAGGGACAATTCCTTCATGCGCGCCAGTTGCTCAGCGGTGCCCCAGCCGAACGCCACCACGTGGGATTCGTTGATGAACGGGTCGCCCTTTGCATCGTCCTTCAGGAACAGCTCGAAGGTGTAAGGGTTGAGCTTGAGGCCCTCTTCCACGCCCAGGCGTTTGACCAGGCTGCCGGCGGCATAGTTACGCACCACACATTCGACCGGGATCATGTCCAGCTTCTTGACCAGGCACTCGTTGTCGCTCAGCAGTTTGTCGAATTGGGTCGGAATGCCGGCCGCTTCGAGCTTCTGCATGATGAAGGCGTTGAACTTGTTGTTCACCATGCCCTTGCGATCAAGTTGTTCGATGCGCTTGCCGTCGAACGCCGAAGTGTCGTTGCGAAACAGCAGGATCAGGCGGTTGGCGTCGTCGGTCTTGTACACCGACTTGGCTTTGCCGCGGTAGAGTTCTTCACGTTTTTCCATGATGGGCTCCGCTTTGAGTGAGGTGGGCTAGGCGATGTGTCGCCAGTCGAGCCCTGAATCTTGATCGGCCAGTTGCAGCCAGTCCGGGTCGCACCCAAGGGTATCGACAAAACATTGCCGGGCCAGCTGCGGCAGGTTGTTCTTGCTGCTCAGATGGGCCAGGACCAGGTGTTGCAGGTCTTGCCAGCCCAACTCATACACCAGGTACGCCGCCTGGTGGTTGTTCAAATGTCCCAGTTCGCCACCTACCCGCTGCTTGAGAAAGTAGGGGTAATGACCGCGAGCCAGCATGTCTCGGCAATGGTTGGACTCGATCATCAAGGCATCGAGGTTCCGGTAACCGTCCAGCACCTTGGCACAGTAGGAGCCCAGGTCAGTGAGTACGCCGAAACGTCGCTCTCCGTCACTGAATACATATTGCGTGGGCTCCTGAGCGTCATGCGCTACCGCGATCACATCGATGCTCAACGCGCCGATTTGCAGTTGCTCACCACCGGCCAGGAAACCTGCGGGCTCAATGGGTTTGCGCATCCCGCGCAAGGTGCCACGACTGAGGTACACCGGAAGATTGTAGCGTCGAGACAGTAAACCCACGCCATGCACATGGTCGGCATGTTCGTGGGTCACCAGAATCGCGCTCAGCTGCGAGGGGTGAACCCCCAGGCGCAGCAGACGTCGCTCGGTTTCCCGTAACGAAAAACCGCAATCCACCAGCACATACGTGTCGTCATGGGCGACCAGCGTACCGTTCCCTTGGCTACCGCTGCCGAGAACGGCAAAACGCACCGGATCAGCCCAGGTTGTCTTGAATCACGCCCAACACTTTGCGCGCTGTCTCAGCTGGCGCAACGGTATTGATGTTCTTCTCGACGGTGACTTGCACGCTTTCGCCAACCTTGCTCAAACGAACCTGATAACGCTCGGCGCGAGTCTCGATTTCTTCCTTGGTCGGCTTGCTGCCGAACAATTTGCCGAAGAAACCTGGCTCTTCATCTTTACGTTCGGCCTTTTCCGCCACGTTGATGTAGTACAGGCCCAGGCTGCGGTTGATGTCTTCAACACGCCAAGGGCCTTGCTCCAACGCGCGGCCGACACTGGCCCAGGCACGGTCCAGGTCTTCGCCGAGGTTGAGCACCACGTTGCCGCTGCCGTCTTCGGTGAGGCTGACGCGGCTCGGGGTGTCGTAATCACGTGCGGCGAGCAGGGAAACGGAACCACCCTTCTCGGAGATACGGCTCATGCTGGCCAGCATCTCGTCGACCAGTGCCGAGTCAACGCCAGTGTTGACCGAGCGATTGGTGAAATCGACGTTGGCGGTGCTGCCGGCAGGACGCTCGGCGCTGACGACGTAGACTTCACTGGTGTTGCGTTGCACGCCAGGCTCGATGCGCACGCGCACACGGGCCTCGCTGTCGGCGGCGACACCGCCGGCCTGCAGGCGCTTGGCCATGGTGGCGGACAGTTCACTGCCCTGCTGCCATGCCGTGGTGAATTCACCGGTCTGTGGACGCTGCTCGTCGATACGGAAACCGTTGTCCTGGAAGAACTGCACGGCCACCGGCCAGACTTCGGCAGGAGGGCGCTGAGCCACGATCCAGCGCGAGTCACCGCTCTTCTGCAGGCTGTAGTCGCTCGCATCCGCCACGGCCGAGATCGGCTGTGGACGCGGCACTACGTACTCACCCTTGGTGGTGTCGTCGGCAACGTTACGCGGAATCGGCAGCAATGGGTCAAGGCGCTTGGCGACGTTGACGTCCGGCGGCAGTTGCATCGGTTTGGTTGCTTGTGCTTCCAGGTAATCGCTGCCGCGGTCACGGAAGTAGCCTTCCGGGCCCCAGATCCAACCGCAGCCACTGGTGCTGGAGATAATCAAGGCAAGTGCGGAAAGTCCGGCCAATCGCTTCATGCGTAGTGCTTCCTCAATTAAACCAGGACGCCGGACTGGCGCAGGGCCTGTCGCAGCGGTTCGTGACAGGCTTCGCTGAGACGGGTGAGCGGCAGACGGATACCGTCCGGAATCATGCCCATCTCGAACAGCGCCCATTTCACGGGAATAGGGTTGGATTCGATAAACAGTGTCTTGTTGAGCGGCATTAGCTTCTCGTGGATCGCACGGGCGGTCACGGCGTCGCCGGCAAGGGCGGCGGCGCACATGTCGCTCATGGCACGCGGGGCCACGTTGGCAGTCACGGAGATGTTGCCCTTGCCGCCCAACAGGATCAGCTCGACAGCGGTGGCGTCGTCACCGGAATACACCAGGAAGTCGCTGCTCACGCCGGCCAGGATGTCCTTGGCACGTTGCATGTCGCCGGTGGCCTCCTTGATACCGATGATATTCGGCACGGTGGACAGGCGGATCACGGTCTCGGCCTTCATGTCGCACGCGGTGCGACCTGGGACGTTGTAGAGGATCTGTGGGATATCGACGGCTTCGGCAATGGTGCGGAAGTGCTGGTACAGACCTTCCTGCGTCGGCTTGTTGTAGTACGGGGTCACCAGCAGGCAGGCGTCGGCGCCGGCTTTCTTGGCGTTTTTGGTCAATTCGATCGCTTCACGCGTCGAGTTGGCGCCCGTACCGGCGATCACGGCGATACGACCCGCGACACGCTTGACCACGAATTCGATCACCTTGATGTGTTCTTCCACATCGAGGGTGGCCGATTCACCTGTGGTGCCGACCGCCACAATGGCGTTGGTGCCTTCTTGCAGGTGGAAGTCCACCAGTTTGCCAAGGCTGTCCCAGTCGAGATGACCTTGTGCATCCATGGGTGTGACCAGTGCCACCATACTGCCCGCAATCATGCAACCGCTCCTGCCGGAAAAAGAGAGCCGTAATGGTACTGGCGCCAAGATGCTTGCACAAGCGAAGTACCGCCTGAGGATGCGTTCTGGACCAACTAAACGACGGGCAATGCCATCATTGGGCTAAAGCGCCATGGAGAGCACGCTAAAATCCGGCCGTTCGCGCAATGAAACCGCCACCTCCTATCCCTTGGCGACGCTTTTCGCTACCCTTCAACCTTTGATCGATACAGCCCTCAGCGTATCGACCGCTCATCGTTTTAGGAAGGCTGCATGTCCACCCCCACAGTTCGCGAACAATTCCTTGTTATCAGTGCCCTCGGCGCCAACCCCATGGAGCTGACCAACGTCCTGTGCCGCGCCAGCCATGAAAACCGCTGCGCCGTCGTGACCTCGCGCCTGACCCGCCATGGCGAGTGCAGTGCGCTGGTGCTGCAGATTTCCGGCACCTGGGATGCCCTGGCGCGCCTGGAGACCGGCCTGCCCGGCCTGGCCAAGAAGCACGATTTCACCGTCAACGTGGTGCGCAGCGCTGCGTTGGAGAATCGTCCCCAGGCCCTGCCTTATGTAGCGTATGTCAGCTCGGCGTATCGCTCGGACATCGTCAATGAGCTGTGCCAGTTCTTCATCGACCACAACGTCGAGCTGGAGAACCTGACCTGCGACACCTACCAGGCACCGCAAACCGGCGGCACCATGCTCAATGCCACGTTTACCGTGACCTTGCCGGCCGGCGTGCAGATCAGTTGGCTGCGCGACCAGTTCCTGGACTTTGCCGATGCCCTGAACCTCGACGCACTGATCGAGCCATGGCGCCCACAGAACCCAATGTAAGGAAGTCCCATGGCAGTTGTCATCGACAAACCCGTAGCTGATTTCGAAGCCCAGGCCACCAGCGGCCAGACTTTCAACCTTGCCGCGCTCAAGGGCAAGCAAGTGGTGATCTACTTCTACCCGAAGGACAGCACCCCGGGTTGTACCACCGAAGGCCAGGGTTTCCGTGACCAGTACTCGGCGTTCAACACGGCCAATACCGAAGTGTTCGGCGTGTCGCGCGACAGCGTGAAGTCCCACGAGAACTTCAAGGCTAAGCAGCAATTCCCGTTTGAGCTGATCAGCGACAAGGACGAGGCGGTTTGCCAGCTGTTTGATGTGATCAAGCTGAAGAAGCTGTACGGCAAGGAATACCTGGGCGTGGATCGCAGCACATTCCTGATCGATAAGGATGGCGTGCTGCGCCAGGAATGGCGCGGTGTGAAAGTGCCAGGGCATGTGGACGCCGTGCTGGCGGCGGCGCAGGCGTTGAACCAGGCCTGAACTGCACCATTTTGTCGAAAAAGCTTGTGTGGCGAGCGAGCTTGCTCGCCACAGTTCGCCCCGGTCGCTACAACAAAGGCGCCACCACCGGCTCCTGCCGCGGCCATGCATCCAGCACCGCCTTGAACAGCGTGGCCAGGGGAATCGCAAAGAACACGCCCCAAAACCCCCAAAGCCCACCAAACAATAACACCGCACAGATGATCGCCACCGGGTGCAGGTTGACCGCCTCCGAGAACAGCAAGGGCACCAGCACGTTGCCATCCAGGGTCTGAATGATGCCGTACACCGCCATCAAGTAGATGAACTGGTCGCTCCATCCCCATTGGAACAGGGCGATCAAGGTCACCGGCACGGTGACCACCACCGCGCCGACATACGGCACCACCACGGAAATACCGACCAGCAATGCCAGCAGGGCCGCGTAGTTCAGGTCCAGGGCGATAAAAGCGATGTAGGTCACACCGCCGCAGATGATGATCTCGATAACCTTGCCGCGGATGTAGTTGGCGATCTGCCGATTCATCTCCTCAGCCACCCGAGTGATCAGCGCCCGCTCGCGGGGCAGATAACCACGTACCCAGCGGCCGATCATTGCGCGATCCTTGAGGAAGAAAAACACCAGGATCGGCACCAGTACCAGGTAGATCATGATGTTGACCAACAGCGGCAGGCTGGACAGAGAAAAGGTCAACGCCCATTGTCCGAATTTTCCGATCTCACCGCGAGCCACTTCAATGGCTTGCAGCACCTGCTCGTCCGACACCAGATGCGGATAGCGCTCCGGCAACAGCAGCAACAGCGATTGCCACTTGGCGAGCATGCCCGGTAACTCGTTGAACAAGGTGATCAGTTGGTGCCACAGCAGTGGCAATACCACCACGATGAACACCACGAGCAGCCCCATGAACAAGGCGAATACCAGCCCCACCGCGACTGCGCCCGGCAAGCGCAACCGCTCGAGGGTGGTGACCAGGCCCTGCATCAGGTAAGCCAGTACCATCCCCGCCAATACCGGCGCCAGCATCCCGCCCAAGGTGAGCACAGCCGTAAAGGCCAGAAACAGCAGGACCGCCAGCACCACGGCTTCCTCATCGGAGAAGTAGCGCTGAATCCAGTCTCGTAACACTTTGAACATCAATCAACCTCGGATGGGTGGGGCGAACGGTTCAGGCCTTGCGCAACCAGTAACGGTAAACACCGGCGACGTCTTCTTCATGCAGCAAGGTATGACCGGCCAGCTTGGCGAACGTGCGGAAATCACGCTGGGAGCCTGCGTCGGTGGCGATCACCTTGAGCACTGCGCCACTGGCCAACCGATTGAGTTCCAGCTTGGCCTTGAGCAAGGGCAACGGGCAATTGAGGCCGCTGGCATCGAGTTCGGCATCAAAGGCTACAGCGTCGGTCATGGTTTTACTCCGGGAACGCGTTCGGGCTGCTTAGAATATCTGGTCCGAAGCTCAGTGTCCGGCTACAGTAAGCTCTTTGTCGAAAGGCTCTGTGCATGACTTTTTTGCGCCCTACCCTGCTGACGTTGGCCTGCCTGCTGGCCTCCCCAGGCTTCGCCGACGACCTGCCGTCACTCGGTGACGCCAGCTCTGCCATTGTCTCGCCCCAACAGGAATACCAATTGGGCCGGGCATGGCTGGCCTACCTGCGGGGCCAGGTCTCGCAGCTCAACGATCCGCAACTCAAGGATTATGTCGAAACCAGCGTGTACAAACTGGTCGAGACCAGCCAGGTCAATGACCGGCGCCTGGAGTTTATCCTGATCGATAGCCCGCAACTGAACGCATTTGCCGCGCCCGGCGGTATTGTCGGGGTCAATGGCGGCCTGTTCCTCAATGCCCAGACCGAAGGGGAATACGCCTCGGTACTGGCTCACGAATTAGCGCACTTGTCCCAACGCCACTTCGCCCGCGGCGTTGAAGCGCAACAGCGTATGCAGCTTCCGATGATGGCCGCCATGCTGGGCGGCATTATTGCGGCCGCCGCCGGTGCTGGCGATGCGGGGATTGCCGCGATTGCAGGCACCCAGGCCGCGGCGATCCAGGAGCAACGGCGGTTCTCGCGTCAGAATGAACAAGAGGCGGACCGCATCGGCATCCTCAACCTGGAAAAAGCCGGTTACGACCCGCGCTCCATGCCGACCATGTTCGAGCGCCTGGGACGCCAATACCGCTTCGACGCCAAGCCACCGGAGTTCCTGCTGACTCACCCGGTGACCGAGTCGCGGATCGCTGACACGCGCAACCGCGCTGAGCAGTCCAAGCCTGGCGGCAAAGAAGACAGCCTGCGCTACCAGCTGATTCGCGCACGGGTGCAGTTGCAATATGAGGACACGTCAGGACTCGCCGCCAAGCGTTTCCAGGCTCAACTGGACGAGAATCCAAAAAATGACGTGGCGCGCTATGGCTTGGCCATCGCCCAGATCAAGGCCTCGCAGTTCAAGCAAGCGCGGGAAAACCTGCAGTCCTTGCTGGCCAAGGCGCCGAATGACATCACCTACAACCTGGCGCAGATTCAGCTGGATATCGATAACAACCACCTGCCGGATGCCCAGCAGCGCACGGATAGGATGCTGGTCCAATATCCGGGCAACTATCCCCTGAACCAGATACGGGTGGACCTGTTGCTCAAACAGAACCGCACTGCCGATGCGGAAAAGGCCTTGGATGGCCTGCTCAAGTCCCGCCCGGATGATCCGGATGTGTGGTATCAAGTGGCCGAAACCCGCGGTCTGTCCGGTAACATCATCGGCTTGCATCAAGCACGCGCCGAATACTTCGCCTTGGTGGGCGATTTCCAGCAGGCCATCCAACAGTTGGATTTTGCCAAACGTCGCGCCGGCAACAATTTTCCGTTGTCGTCACGCATCGATGCACGCCAGCGTGAGCTGATCGAGCAGGAACGCCTGGTGAAAGGGATGATGGGCTAAACCCATCAGGCACAAAAAAGCCCCGCCTTCGTAAACCGAAGGCGGGGCTTTTTATTGAGATGCCGGCTAGCGGATTACTCGGCCAACTTAAAGGTAATGAAACTTGCGCGACCTTGACGCAGCACGCGCATCGATACCGAACGATTCTTCGGCAATGCCTTGGCGATGTCAGTGAACTGCTTGGTGGTCTCGATCGCCTGATTGTTCAGGTGGGTAATTACGTCACCTGGCTGCAGGCCGATCAAGGCTGCCGGACCGTCCTGTACTTCCTTGATCACCACACCACTCTTGAGATCGAAGGCTTTCTTCTGCTCATCGGTCAACTCGGCCACGGCAATACCCAGACGGTTGCTGCTGCGTTCGACACCCGGCTTGGCGTTACCCAAGGCATCCAGGGTCGCGCCCTCTTCAGGGATGGCACCCACGGTCAGCTCTACGTTCTGGCGCTTGCCTTCACGAATGACTTCAAGCTTGGCTTTGCTGCCTGCCTTGAGCGCACCGACCAGGTGCGGAAGGTCTGCCGACATGATGATCGGCTGGCCGTTCATGCTCAGGATCACGTCGCCGACCTGCAGACCACCTTTGGCAGCCGGCCCGTCGTCTTGGATTTGTGCGACCAGGGCACCCGCCGGCTTGTCGAGGCCGAAGGATTCAGCCAGGTCCTTGTTCACTTCCTGGATCACTACACCCAACCAGCCGCGGCTGACCTTGCCACCGCTTTTGAGCTGGTTGGAAACGTCCATGGCCACATCGATCGGGATAGCGAACGACACCCCCATGAAACCACCGGAACGGGTGTATATCTGCGAGTTGATCCCCACCACTTCACCGGCCAGGTTGAACAACGGACCACCGGAGTTACCCGGGTTGATCGGCACGTCGGTCTGGATGAACGGCACGTAGTTTTCGTTAGGCAGGCTGCGGCCAATGGCGCTGACGATACCTTGGGTCACGGTGTGGTCAAAACCAAATGGCGAACCAATGGCCACGACCCACTGCCCGGCCTTCAGGTCCTGGGATTTACCCAGCTTCAGTACAGGCAGGTCCTTGCCCTCGATCTTCAACAGCGCCACGTCGGAACGTGGATCGGTGCCGACCAGCTTGGCTTTCAACTCGCTGCGGTCAGCCAGGCGGACGAGAATCTCGTCAGCGTCGGCAATCACGTGATTGTTGGTGAGGATGTAACCATCGGGCGAGATGATGAAGCCCGAGCCCAGGGACTGCGCTTCACGCTGGCCACCGCCACCACGGGGCGTGCGCTGTTGCGGCATGCCACGCTCAAAGAACTCGCGCAGCATCGGCGGCAGGCCTTCCAGGTCCGGCATCTGCTGGTTGGAGACTTTGCGCTCAGGCAGTTTTTGCGTGGTACTGATGTTGACAACGGCAGGCGAGGCCTGTTCGACCAATTGGGTGAAATCAGGCAACTCGACCGCTTGCGCGGGCACGGCCTGAGCCAGCACCAACACCGTGGCGACTATGGATAAGTAAGACTTCAAGCGTGGTATCGACATACAGCTCCCGTTACGACGAGCAAGGTTGAGCGACAGGGTTCAGGAAACGCCGGAAACTGCGACCGACATCTCTGTTCCGCGAACAAAACAAGGTCAGCGCCGACAAGCCCTGACCTATAAAAAACATGAGAGATTTTTGCAAGTGAAAATGCTGATCCGGACATTTCATGCCACTCGGCAGCCAACCTCGCATGGACGTAGAGTGAAAGGCCAGAATGAACATAAGATTAACGACTCACGGCTGGGCGGCGGGCTTTTTTTCACCGCGCACTGACAGCGCAATGCGCTCGGCAGTGCCGATGGGAATTTCGCCAACCACCGTGACCATCATTTCACCCTCAACCGTATTCAGCCGACGCGACACCGCTACCGTCGGGCCCAACTGGGTACGGGTCTCCATGACGCCTGATTCGCTGATCGGTTCAAGGAACACCGAAAACCGTGCCAGCCCATCTTCATACATCCGGCTGTCGACCGTCGTTTTGCTCTGGGTGTCTTTGCGAGTACTGCTGCTGGTCAGTTGAAATCCCGGAGGCAACCATTCCAAACGCCAGTCTTCGTTAGGTTGCACCTCTGACGCCTTAGCCGTAGCGGCTGCAATAGGCGTGCAATCGCCAGTGGGCTGCAAGTCGCGATCATCCGGCGTGATCGAGGTGTTCAATCGCGTGAACTGGAAACGCTCCAGCAACTGCCCCTGGTCATTGAGCAGCAGAGATTTAAGGGGCAACGCGGTTTCACGGTCCAGGTGCAACTCAAAACCATAGCGGTATTGGTCACGCGGGGTGATCGACACAATGACCGCATTTCGACCGGCCACACGGGATTTGCCGATGACGGCCAGCTCGTAGAATTGTGTGAGTTTTTGCGGATCAAGCGCGCGTGAAGGTGCATCACGCGAATTACCGAGGTCGGCGACAAGACTGCCGCTGACGCATTGCGTCCGACCGTCCACCCGTACGACTTCCTGGGCCGAACCATCGAGTTGCAAAAGCCGCTCGCGGACCTGACCATCTTGGACACGATGCCAGATGTCATGGGTAGAAAAACTGCCATTACGCTCGTAGACGAACGTACCTTGAAAGCTTTGCTGTTGCTCTGCACGCCCAAGTCGAGTCAGCCAGTCTTGGGCTTCATCGGCGTGGGCGGGAAGTGCAAACCAACCACTGAGCAAAAGCGTAAGGAGCGGTATGGCGCGCATAGGGCTCCCTAACGGTTCAGCGGTTTTCCAAACTTGCTGCACGAGCGTATGGCAAAGCGCTTTCAGTGCCTTTCAAGGCCGATTCCTGTGCATGTTGGCGCAGGTAGCCTGGAAGACGCTGGTCCTGCCAGCCGGATTGCCCTTGCAACACACCGTTAGCCATAGGGCCGGTGGTGTCGGAGCTTTCCTTGTAGCCGGCCAGTACCGCTGGGCCTTTGACTTGCGGACCGGCCATGACCGGTTGCTGAGTCTGCTGAGCCAGTTCGGCACCGGCGATTTCGTCCTGGTTGTACAGGCGAACACCGGCCAACACGGCAACAGTCACCGAGGCAGCTACTGCCAGGCGGCCCAGGCTACGCCAAGGACCACGAGCAGCTTTTGCCGGAACGGCTTCATCAGCCAGCGCGGCAGAAACGGCCGCAGCAATATCCAGACGAGGGATTAGAAGATCCTTGTGCATCACCGCCCGAGCGACTTGGTAACGAGACCAGGTATCACGGGTTTCGGCGTCATCGAATGCGTTGAGCACTCGACGAAGTTCCAGTTCATCCGCTTCGTTATCCATCACTGCGGACAGCGATTCCTGCAGGGCATCACGACTCATGGCGGTTCCTCTCTTGGCTGTCGCCGCTGTCTTTAGTTTTCCTGCAACAACGGTTGCAAGGCTTTGTCGATGGCTTCCCGGGCCCGGAAAATCCGTGACCTTACAGTCCCCACCGGACATTGCATGACGCTGGCAATGTCTTCGTAACTCAGACCATCGAATTCACGTAAAGTTAATGCCGTACGCAAATCTTCTGGCAGTTGCTGAATCGTGCGATGAACGGTGCCTTCGATCTCGTCGCGCAGCAATGCACGCTCCGGCGACTCGAGATCTTTGAGGCCGTGATCACCATCGTAAAATTCTGCATCTTCGGAACTTACATCACTATCCGGCGGGCGGCGTCCGCGAGACACCAGATAGTTTTTCGCCGTGTTGATGGCGATGCGGTATAGCCATGTGTAAAACGCACTATCACCGCGAAAATTGCCAAGTGCACGGTACGCCTTGATAAAAGCTTCCTGTGCAACGTCCTGCGCTTCATGGGTGTCGTGCACAAACCGCACGATCAACCCGAGAATTTTGTGCTGGTATTTCAGCACTAACAGATCAAAGGCTCGCTTGTCGCCACGTTGTACGCGCTCGACCAGCTGCTGATCCTCTTCCTGGGTTAGCATGAACACTCCTCGTTGTACTTGAAGGAGGCTTGCATAACTAAACGATCAGGCTTGCAAACATAGACTCGGACTTTTCGCAAAAGTTCTCCCCCTTCAAGCAAGTTTCCGGCGCGCACTGATTTGGCACACACGAAAAACGCAGTACGGGCAAGGCCGACTGCGCGAATAATCTTGTCGCCGGTTTCCTGACGCGTCCAATGCTCCCGACGGGCCAATAAACTCAACACTTTCCCAGCTTTCGGGCAACCTGCTATTGAGTCGGGGCTTATGCAAAAAGTTCCCGCTTCAATAAACGACCGATTTTACCCAAGCTGTGCACCGTAATCTCACATTGCCACGAATGCCCGGCTATTGTGCCGCTCCCCCCCTCTATATACTAGTAGCCCGTGTGACCCTTTGATTCGCCGATCCAGGCGTCCTGTTCGCGCCCCCTCTGTGGATCGCTTTTTGCGGAATCCTTCAAATGAGCCAACAGTTTCAACACGATGTTTTGGTGATCGGTAGCGGCGCGGCCGGCTTGAGCCTTGCGCTCACCCTACCCAGCCACCTGCGTATTGCAGTCTTGAGCAAGGGCGACCTGGCCAATGGATCGACGTTCTGGGCCCAGGGCGGTGTCGCCGCGGTGTTGGACGACACCGACACGGTGCAATCCCACGTCGAAGACACCCTCAACGCCGGCGGCGGCCTATGCGATGAAGACGCGGTACGCTTTACCGTCGAGCACAGCCGCGAGGCGATCCAATGGCTGATCGACCAGGGCGTGCCCTTCACCCGCGATGAGCACGCGGGCAGTGACGATGGCGGCTTCGAGTTCCATCTCACCCGTGAGGGCGGCCACAGCCACCGTCGCATCATCCATGCGGCCGATGCGACCGGCGCCGCGATCTTCAAGACCTTGCTCCACCAGGCGCGCCAACGCCCCAATATCGAATTGCTCGAACAACACGTCGCCGTCGACCTGATCACCGAAAAACGCCTCGGTCTGCCGGGCGAGCGCTGCCTCGGCGCCTACGTGCTCAACCGTACCAGCGGCGAAGTCGACACCTACGGCGCGCGTTTCACCATCCTGGCTTCCGGCGGTGCCGCCAAGGTCTACCTCTATACCAGCAACCCCGATGGGGCCTGTGGCGACGGCATTGCCATGGCTTGGCGCTCGGGTTGCCGGGTGGCGAACCTGGAGTTCAACCAGTTCCACCCCACCTGCCTATACCACCCCCAGGCCAAGAGTTTCCTGATCACCGAAGCCCTGCGTGGCGAAGGTGCACACCTGAAACTGCCGAGTGGTGAACGCTTCATGCAACGCTTCGACCCGCGCGCCGAACTGGCCCCGCGCGACATCGTCGCCCGCGCCATCGACCATGAAATGAAGCGCCTGGGCATCGACTGCGTCTACCTGGACATCAGCCACAAACCCGAAGCGTTCATCAAGACCCACTTCCCGACGGTGTACGAGCGCTGCCTGACCTTCAACATCGACATCACCAAAGGCCCGATCCCGGTGGTGCCCGCCGCGCACTACACCTGCGGTGGTGTGATGGTCGACCAACACGGGCGCACCGATGTGCCCGGCCTGTACGCGATTGGCGAAACCAGCTTCACCGGCCTGCACGGCGCCAACCGCATGGCCAGCAACTCGCTGCTCGAGTGTTTCGTCTATGCGCGTTCGGCGGCAGCAGACATTCTTGACCAACTGCCACACGTCCCCATCCCCGCCGCCTTGCCCCGCTGGGACGCCAGCCAGGTGACCGATTCGGACGAAGACGTGATCATCGCCCACAACTGGGACGAGCTGCGGCGCTTCATGTGGGACTACGTGGGGATCGTGCGCACCAACAAGCGGCTGCAACGCGCGCAACACCGGGTGCGGTTGCTGCTGGATGAGATCGATGAGTTCTACAGCAACTATAAGGTCAGCCGTGACCTGATCGAATTGCGCAACCTGGCCCAAGTCGCGGAGTTGATGATCCGCTCAGCCATGGAACGCAAGGAAAGCCGGGGCCTGCATTACACCCTCGACTACCCGCAGATGCTGCCCGAGGCCCGAGACACTATTCTGGTGCCAACCACCTACGGCGGCTGAATTTCAGACGCACCCGCAGCCGCCGGTGCACATCGGCGGCCTGCGAATCCTTCGGTACGCAGATGGAACGCACCCGCCACTCGCCCGGCACCCGGTAGCGCAGTACCACGATCAGCGGCAATGCCAGGCTGTCGGGACGCAGTTGCACGGCATGCCAACCCCGTGCGGCGCTCCACAATTGCCAGCCGTCCTCATCGCGGCGCAGGCCACGAATCGACGAACGGTGAGTCAGCAGGATATGGCGCGGCACGACCCAGGCGGCGTGAGCCAGGCATAACAAAATGCCGAGGCTTGAATAAGACAAATCGAGCGACAACAGCGCACCCAGCGCGAACAGCTGGGCAAGGAGATAGGCCGTCAGCAACCGCCGTGAGGCCTGCCAGCGGCATTCGAAGCGATTACTTGGGCTGAACACGATCCAGGATCATCCGCACCATGCGTTGCAGCTCCGGGTCTTCCGACTCGGCGCGTTCCATGAACCAGCCGAACATGTCCTGGTCTTCACACTCCAGCAGCCGCACGTAAACGTTGCGATCCACCTCGTTAAGGGTTGAATAAACCTCCCTGACGAACGGCACCAGCAACACATCCAGCTCAAGCATGCCGCGACGGCTGTGCCAGTACAGACGATTGAGTTCTACATCTTCGACCATGGAGCGCTCCTCAAATAGGGTGCAAGTATACAGGCCCCACGGCACGGGAACAGTCGGCTTTGGTCGCCCCATACGGAAACTATCCATTTGCCGGGCGCCCCTCTATGATGCACCCATGACTTTTTGACCTGCGATGACCCATGGCTGACTCTGCTTTCTTCTGCTCCCTGTCCCACGAAGGCGTTCTCGCCGTCCGCGGCTCCGACGCTGCCAAGTTCCTGCAGGGCCAACTGACCTGCAACCTCAATTACCTGAGCGACACGCAAGCCAGCCTCGGCGCGCGCTGCACGCAAAAGGGGCGCATGCAATCAAGCTTCCGCATCCTGTTGCAGGACGACGGCGTATTGATGGCCATGGCCACCGAGCTGCTGGAACCGCAACTGGCGGACTTGAAGAAATACGCGGTGTTTTCCAAATCCAAACTCACCGACGAAAGTGCCGGCTGGGCGCGTTTCGGCTTGTCGAATGCGGACCCGGTCCTCGCCGGACTCGGCCTGGAACTGCCGGCCGAAACCGATAGCGTGGCGCGTTCGGAGCAATTGATCGCCATCCGCGTGTCCCCCGGTCGCGCGGAACTGTGGGTGCCTGCCGAGGCGGCCGAAGCCGTACACAGCCAATTGGCCACCCAATTGAAAGAAGCCGATCTGAACGAATGGCTACTGGGCCAGATCCGCGCCGGTATCGGCCAGGTCATGCCGCAGACCCGCGAACTGTTCATCCCGCAGATGCTCAACCTGCAGGCCGTGGGCGGCGTGAGTTTCAAGAAAGGCTGCTACACCGGCCAGGAAATCGTTGCGCGCATGCAGTACCTGGGCAAACTCAAGCGTCGTTTGTATCGGCTGAGCCTCAGCGCGGCGCAAATGCCCGAGCCAGGCACTCCGCTGTTTTCCCCCAGCCACAACAGTGCGATCGGCGAAGTGGTGATTGCGGCAAAAGCTGACCAAGTGATTGAACTTTTGGCTGTATTGCAAGCCGAAGCTGCCGATAATGGAGATGTACATCTAGGCACACTGGAAGGCCCCGGTTTGCAGCTGCTCGACCTACCGTACCAACTCGACCGTGATCGAGAGATCCAGCGTTAGTCGCCGTACTTTGTGCAACACCTTAGAGATCATGAATGAACAAGCTGGCTGAAGAAGTCCAACAGGCTTTGGTGACGGCCATCGACAACGATGAGCTGGTTCTGCCGACATTGCCGGAAGTGGCCCTGAAGATTCGTCAGGCCGCGGAAGACCCGGAAATCAGCATCAGCCATTTGAGCAAAGTGATCGGTCGCGACACCGCACTGTCAGCGCGCCTGATCAAAGTGGTGAACAGCCCCCTGTTACGCGCGAGCCAGGAAGTGACGGACCTGCACACCGCCATCACGCGCCTGGGCACCAACTACAGCAGCAACCTGGCCATCGGGCTGGTGATGGAACAGATCTTCCACGCCCGCTCCGAAGTGGTCGAACAGAAAATGCGCGACGTATGGCGCCGCAGCCTGGAGGTCGCGGGCGTCAGCTACGCCCTGTGCCGCAGCCACAGCCTGCTCAAGCCGGATCAGGCAGCGCTCGGAGGCCTGGTGCATCAGATCGGTGTACTGCCGATCCTGACCTACGCCGAAGACCATTACGAGCTGCTCTCCGACCCGGTCAGCCTCAATCACATGATCGCGAGCATTCACCCGATGCTGGGCGATAAACTGCTGCATGGCTGGGACTTCCCGGAGATGCTGGTCAACCTGCCGGGCCAATACCTGAACCTTGAACGCGACTCCGCCAGCCTCGATTACATCGACCTGGTACAGATCGCCGTGCTGTATTGCCACCGCGGCACCGATCATCCATTGGCGGACGTGCCGTTATCCAACGTACCGGCGATGAAAAAGCTGCGGGTCGATCCCAACAGCGACAGTTTGCGCGCAGAACTGGATGAAGCACGCTCGATGTTCTACTGATCAGCCGGCGATAAAACTCACCCGCACCTTCAAGCCCGCGTGCTCGCCATCATGCAGACTGATCTGCGCCAGGTGCGCCCGGCAGATTTCACCGACGATCGCCAGCCCGAGGCCGGAACCCACGCCCTGCTGACTGCGTCGGTAAAAGCGCTCGAATACCCGGTCCCGCTCATCCAGCGGGATGCCCGGCCCGTCGTCTTCCACTTCCAGCACCGCCGGCGTCGTCACCCGCAGGATCACGTTGCCGCCGGGCGGCGTGTGCGCCAGGGCGTTGTCCACCAGGTTACTCAGCAATTCATTCAACAGCGTCGGTTCGCCACGCAACCACACCGGCTGGTCGGCTTCCAACGCCAGCGCCACGCCACGCGCATGGGCCAGGGGCGCCATGGCCATCCCCAGTTCACGGGCCAATTGGCTGAGGTCGAGCAATTGCGCGCCGCCTTCGGCAATCGCGCGGGCGCCGTTTTCGATACGGGCCAGGGACAGCAATTGATTGGCCAGATGGGTCAGGCGGTCGGTGCCCTGGGCCGCGGCTTCCAGGGTACTGCGCCAAGTGGCAGGGTCTTCGGCGCGCAGGCCCAGTTCCAGGCGCGCCTTGAGTGCCGCCAGCGGGGTGCGCAGTTCATGGGCCGCATCGGCAATGAATTGTGCCTGGCGCTCGAACTGGCCGCGCAAGCGTTCGGTGAAGTGGTTGAGGGCGCGCACCAGCGGGCCGAGTTCATGCTGCACTTGCACCAATGGCAAGGGCCGCAAGTCGTCGGGCTGGCGCTCTTCCACCGCCGTGCGCAGGCGCTCCAGCGGACGCAGCGCCGCACTGACGGCAAACCACACCAGCAGTAACGCGCCGATGGCAAGCATACCCAGACGCAGCAGGGTGTCGGCCGCCAGGCTGCGGGCCATGCTGACGCGAGCCTCATCGGTTTCGGCCACGCGGATTTCCGCCATGCCGTTCATGTTCGGTTCGGAAACCGCCTTGAGCAGACTCACCACCCGCACCGGCTGGCCCAGGTACATGGCGTCATAGAAACGCGCCAGCGCCGGGTAATCATCGGTACGCGGCGTGCCGGGCGGCGGGCCGGGGAGATTTTCGTAACCGGAGATCAGCTTCTGATTGATGTCGTTGACCTGGTAATAAATCCGACCGGCGCTGTCGTAGGCAAAGGTGTCCAGGGCCACGTAAGGCACATTGGCGCTCAGGGTGCCGTCCACTTGGGTCAGGCCGGCGGCGATGGTGCGTGCCGAGGCCAGCAGGGTGCGGTCGTAGGCGGTGTCGGCTGCTTCGCGACCGTTCCAGTACGCACTCATGCCACTGGCCAGCATCAACAGCACCAGCAACAGCGCCAGGTTCCACAACAGGCGCCAGCGCAGGCTGCTGGGCTTATGCATCACGGGCTTCCAACAGGTAGCCCAGGCCCCGGAAGGTGACGATGGCAATGGGCTGGCCGTCGAGTTTCTTGCGCAGGCGGTGTATGTAGATTTCGATCGCATCCGGGCTGGCTTCTTCGTCGAGACCGAACACCTGGGCGGCCAGTTGCTCCTTGCTCATCACCCGGCCCGGACGGGCGATCAGCGCTTCAAGCACCGCCTGCTCGCGGGACGTGAGGGTCATCAACTCGCCGCCGACCGTGAAGCGACGGGTGTCCAGGTCGTAGACCAGCACACCACAGGCCTGCTGGCGCTCGCCGCCGAGCACACTGCGCCGCAGCAGCGCCTTGACCCGTGCTTCCAGCTCCGTCAGCTCAAAAGGTTTGGCCAGGTAGTCGTCGGCGCCCAGGTTCAGGCCATGTACGCGGTCTTTCACGTCACTGCGCGCAGTCAGCATCAGCACCGGCAGATTTTTCCCTCGCGAGCGCAAACGGGCGAGCACCTCGAAACCGTCCATGCGCGGCAACCCCACATCGAGGATCGCGGCCGCGTATTCCTCGCTGCTCAAGGCCAGGTCCGCCGCCACCCCATCGTGCAACACGTCGACGGTCAAACCCGTGCTCTTGAGCGCCTGGGCGACACTTTCGGCCAGTTGCAGATGGTCTTCAACCAGAAGGACACGCATGGATTTGTACCTCGTTCGGGGGTGGTCGGCGCCACGCTTTGCCGGGCAGTTTACAGGCGCGGCCTGGCCTGTGAAGCCCGAAAACATTGAAAGGCAACTGAAAGGTTAGTGAAAGCTTCGCCCTTTAGCATCCAGCCACGGTGGTTCATGTCCACCCAGCTACTTGACCCGTAGCGCCCGAAAAACGCCTCGAAGCGTTTTCGCCAAAATAAGAACAATAACGGAGTGCACAACGATGCTGTCGACACAGCCCCAGGCTTGCATGCCTGTACGTTTTTCCCGTCTGACCCACACCGCCCTTGCCAGTGCCGCTGCCCTTGCCGGCTTTTCGCCGCTGAGCCAGGCTGCCTTCTTCGAAGACAGCAGCGCGACCCTGGAAACCCGCAACATGTACTTCAACCGCGACTTTCGCGACGGCACCAGCGCCCAGCAATCCAAGCGCGACGAATGGGCCCAGGGCTTCATGCTCAACCTGCAATCGGGCTACACCGACGGCACCGTCGGCTTTGGTGTGGATGCACTGGGCATGCTCGGGGTCAAGCTCGATTCCAGCCCCGACCGCACCGGCACCGGCCTGTTGCCGACCCACGACGATGGCCGCGCCGCCAACGAGTATTCCAAGCTGGGCCTGACCGGCAAAGTGAAGATTTCCGCCACCGAGCTGAAGATCGGCTCGCTGATCCCCGAGCTGCCGATCCTCAAGCCCAACGACGGCCGCATCCTGCCGCAAACCTTCAACGGCGGCCTGGTCACCTCGAAAGAGTTCAAGAACCTGGTCTTCACCGGCGGCCGCCTGGATAAAGCCAAGGACCGCGACGACAGCAACTACGAGGACATCGCCCTCAACAACAAGAACAGCCGCTTCGTCAGTGGCGCCACCGGCAAGCATTTCAACTTCGGCGGCGCGGACTACAAATTCGCCGACAAAATCACCGGCAGCTACCACTTCGCCGAGCTCGAAGATGTGTACCGCCAGCACTTCCTCGGCCTGGTGGCCGCGCGGCCGATGGGCCCCGGCACCTTCGCCACCGACCTGCGCCTGGCGTTCAGCGATGACACCGGCGCCGCCCGTGGCGGCAAGATCGACAACACCTCCCTCAACGGCCTGTTCAGCTATGCCCTCAATGGCCATAAGCTCAGCGCCGGCTACCAGCACATGTCGGGCGACAGTGCGTTTCCGTATGTGGATGGCAGCGACCCGTACCTGGTCAACTTCGTGCAGATCAACGACTTTGCCGGCGCCGAAGAGCGCTCCTGGCAGGCACGCTACGACTTCGACTTCGCCAAGCTGGGCATTCCCGGCCTGACGTTCATGAGCCGCTACCTGTCGGGTGACAACATCAAGCTCAAGAACGGCGAAACCGGCAAGGAGTGGGAACGCAACAGCGAGATCAAGTACGTGGTGCAAAGCGGCACGTTCAAGGATGTGGCGGTGCGCCTGCGCAACGCGACGTATCGCTCCAACTATTCAGCCCGTGATGCGGATGAAATGCGCCTGCTGGTCAGTTACAGCATCGCGCTTTGGTAATAGCCCCTCATAACAACAAAGACGGAGATAACCATGACCCTTTCATTGCGCCAACTCGCCCTCGCCGCCGGCTGCATGCTGTTTGCCGGCCAACTGCTGGCCGCCGACGAACCCAAGCGGCCGGAATGCATCGCCCCCGCCTCCCCCGGCGGTGGTTTTGACCTGACCTGCAAACTGGCGCAAAGCGCGCTGGTCAACGAGAAACTGCTGAGCAAGCCGATGCGCGTCACCTACATGCCCGGCGGCGTGGGCGCAGTGGCCTACAACGCCGTAGTCGCGCAGCGCCCCGCAGACGGCGGGACCCTGGTGGCCTGGTCCAGCGGCTCGCTGCTGAACCTGGCCCAGGGCAAGTTCGGGCGTTTCGATGAGAGCGCCGTGCGCTGGCTGGCGGCGGTCGGCACCAGCTACGGGGCCATCGCGGTAAAAGCCGATTCGCCCTACAAGACCCTCGACGATCTCGTCAAAGCCCTGAAGAAAGATCCGGGCAGCGTCGTGATCGGTTCCGGCGGCACCGTGGGCAGCCAGGATTGGATGCAAACCGCGCTGATCGCCAAGGCCGCCGGGATCAACCCGCGTGAGCTGCGTTATGTGGCCCTCGAAGGCGGCGGTGAAATCGCCACCGCTCTGCTCGGCGGGCATATCCAGGTGGGCAGCACCGACATCTCCGACTCCATGCCGCACATTCTCAGCGGTGACATGCGCCTGCTGGCGGTGTTCTCCGAAACGCGTCTGGACGAGCCGGAAATGAAGGATATTCCGACCGCCAAAGAGCAAGGCTACGACATCGTCTGGCCGGTGGTACGCGGTTTCTACCTTGGGCCAAAAGTCAGCGATGCCGACTACGCCTGGTGGAAAGACGCCTTCGACAAACTGCTGGCTTCCGAAGACTTCGCCAAGCTGCGTGACCAGCGCGAGCTGTTCCCGTTCGCCATGACCGGACCGGAGCTGGACACCTATGTGAAGAAACAGGTGGCGGACTACAAAGTGCTGGCCAAAGAGTTCGGCCTGATCCAGTAATCGCCCCTCTGTCGCGCGGCCATGCCCTGTTGAACCAGGGGCGTGGTCCAGGAGTTCTACATGCTCTTACAACGCATATTCGCCGCCGTGCTGCTGCTGGCCTGCGCCGTCCTGGCCTTGATGGCCTGGCCGTACCAGGCGTCGTTTTCCTACGAGCCCGTGGGGCCTCGCGCCTACCCGCTGTTGATGCTCGGGCTGATGAGCCTGGCGCTGATCTACATGCTGTTTCGCCCGCAGCCAACCCAGCACACCGAGGAAGAACCCGCGCTGGACCGCGCCACACTGGTCAAGATCAGCGTCTGCGTGACGCTGTTGATCGTGTTCGCCGCCACCTTTGAATCGTTGGGTTTCATCCTCAGCAGCATGCTGATCGGCATCCCCATGGCGCGCCTGTATGGCGGTCGCTGGTTGCCCAGTGTGGTGATCGTCAGCCTGATGGCCATCGGTCTTTATCTGCTGTTCGATAAAGCCATGGATGTTCCGCTGCCCCTCGGCCTGCTCGACGTTCTGGAGAACTGATATGGATACTTTCGGCTATTTGGGCCAGGGCTTCGGCGTTGCGCTGTCTCCCTATAACCTGGTGACCGCGTTGTGCGGCACCCTGATCGGCACCGTGGTCGGCCTGCTGCCGGGCCTGGGCCCGATCAACGGCGTGGCCTTGTTGATCCCCATCGCGTTCGCCCTCGGCCTGCCGCCGGAGTCGGCGCTGATCCTGCTGGCAGCGGTGTACCTGGGTTGCGAATACGGCGGCCGCATCAGCTCGATCCTGCTGAACATTCCGGGCGAAGCGTCCACCGTGATGACCACCCTCGACGGCTACCCGATGGCCCGCAAAGGCCTGGCCGGTGTGGCCTTGTCGCTGTCGGCGTGGAGTTCGTTCATCGGTGCGTTTATCGCCACCTGCGGCATGGTGCTGTTTGCGCCGCTGCTGGCCAAGTGGGCGATTGCCTTCGGACCGGCGGAATATTTCGTCCTGATGGTGTTCGCGATTGTCTGCCTCGGCGGCATGGCCGGCGACAAACCGCTGAAGACCTTTGTCGCGGCACTGATCGGTCTGTTTCTGTCGGCGGTGGGCATCGACGCCAACAGCGGCGTTTATCGCTTTACCGGCGATAACATCCACCTGACCGACGGCATCCAGTTCGTGGTGTTGGTGTTGGGCCTGTTCTCCATCAGCGAGATCCTGTTGCTGCTGGAAAAAACCCACCGGGGCCAGGAAGCGGTCAAAGCCACCGGACGGATGATGTTCAACCTGAAGGAAGCGTCTTCGGTGTTTGTCGTCAACATCCGTTGCGGCCTGTTGGGTTTCATCATGGGGGTATTGCCGGGTGCCGGCGCGACCCTGGCCTCGGCCGTCGCCTACATGACCGAGAAACGCCTGGCCGGGGCCAGCGGTAAATTCGGACAAGGCGACATGCGCGGTCTGGCAGCGCCGGAAACCGCCATCGGCGCGTCAGCCTGCGGTGCCCTGGTGCCGATGCTGACCCTCGGCGTGCCAGGTTCGGGCACCACCGCGGTGATGATCGGCGCGCTGTCGCTGTACAACATCACGCCGGGCCCGCTGTTGTTCCAACAGCAACCGGACATCGTCTGGGGCCTGATCGCCTCGTTGTTCATCGCCAACATCATGCTGGTGATCCTCAACATCCCGATGATCCGAATCTTCACGCGCATCCTCGCCGTGCCGAACTGGGCGCTGGTGCCGGTGATCGCCATCATCACCGCGATCGGGGTGTACGCGGTCCACGCCACCACCTTCGACCTGTTCCTGATGGTGGGTATCGGCATCTTCGGCTACATCCTGCGCAAACTGGACTTCCCGCTGTCGCCGGTGCTGCTGGGCTTTATCCTCGGTGGCCTGATGGAGCAGAACCTGCGCCGTGCACTGTCGATTTCCAACGGCGCGCTGGAAATCCTGTGGTCGAGCCCGATCACCTTTGGCGTCTGGGTGCTGACCGCGATCATGCTGTTTGTGCCGCTGCTGCGGATCTGGCGCAAACGCGCTCAACAGCGTCGTGCCGTGGCCGATGTCTGAAATCACCTTCAAACATTGGTGGGGAACACCGCTGGTCGGTCTGGCCGGCGGTTACCTGGCCAGCCTGGTCGGCTGGCCGTTGCCATATATGGTCGGCGCGTTGCTGGCGATCATCCTCGTGCGCTGCCTGACGCCGTGGCAGTTGGCGGAGATTCCCGGCGGGCGCAAAGCCGGCCAGTGGGTAGTGGGCATCGGCATCGGCCTGCACTTCACGCCGGTGGTGATCGAGCAGGTGATGAGCCATTTCGGCTTGATCTTTATCGGCGCGCTGGTGACCAGCCTGTCGAGTGTGGTCGGAGTGTGGTTGATGCGGCGCAGCGGTGAAGACCGCGCCACTGCGTTTTTCTCCAGCATGCCCGGCGGCTCCGGCGAGATGGTCAACCTCGGCGCGCGCAATGGCGCGGTGCTCAGCCGGGTGGCGGCGGGGCAGAGCTTGCGGGTGCTGGTGGTGGTGCTGTGCGTGCCGGCGATCTTCAAGTATCTGCTGGGAGGCGGCGCGCCGCAGTTTCATCCGGCGCCCGTGAGCTGGGCGTGGCTGGCCGTGCTGTTTGCGCTTGGGGCGTTGGTGGCCTGGGGCTGGCAGCGTTTGCGTCAACCCAACCCGTGGTTGTTCGGTCCGTTGCTGGTGAGTGCCACTGCCAGCGTGGTATGGGACCTGCATATCGGCCTGCCCGACGGCGGCAGCCAGATCGGCCAATGGTTGATCGGCAGCGGGTTGGGGTGTCACTTCAATCGAGAGTTTTTTCGTCGGGCGCCTTCGTTCATGGGCCGTACCCTGGTCGGCACGGCGTTGACCATGGCACTCGCGACGTTGGCAGCAGTCGGCTTGAGCGCCCTGACCCATCTGGACCTGCGCTCACTGACCCTGGGCATGATGCCAGGCGGGATTGCCGAGATGAGTTTGACGGCAGAGACCCTGCAACTGTCGGTGCCGTTGGTCACGGCGATGCAGGTGATGCGCTTGTTGTTCGTGCTGTTCCTGGCGGAGCCGTTGTTCCGCCATTGGAACTGTCGACCCGATACACCCTGAGCGATACAGGAGCCGCCCCCCCGGCTCCGCCCTTCACGCCGGCGGCAACCGCCACTCAATCGGCGTCTCGCCATTCTGTTCCAGAAACTTATTGGTGCGGCTGAAATGCCCGCAGCCCAGAAATCCGCGATACGCCGACAACGGTGATGGATGCACCGACGTCAGCACCAAATGCTTGGTGGCATCGATCAGCTTCTGCTTGCCCTGGGCATGGGCGCCCCACAGCAGGAACACCAGGTGCGGCTGGTGCTCGCTGACCACTTCGATGATCCGATCGGTAAAGAACTGCCAGCCCTTGCCCGCATGGGCGTTGGCGTTGGCGCGCTCCACGGTCATGGTGGTGTTGAGCATCAGCACGCCCTGGTCGGCCCAGCTTTGCAGGTAGCCGTGGTTGGGGATGTCGATGTTCAGGTCGCGCTTGAGCTCTTTATAGATGTTGACCAGCGACGGCGGCGCCGGCACGCCCGGTTGCACCGAGAAGCACAGGCCATGGGCCTGGCCGGGGCCGTGGTACGGGTCCTGGCCGAGAATCACCACCTTGACCTTGTCCAGCGGTGTGGAGTTGAGGGCATTGAAAATCAGCGGGCCGGGCGGGTAGATCTCTTTGCCGGCGGCGTGTTCCTGGCGCAAGAACTCGCGCAACTGGGCCATGTAGGGCTTCTCGAACTCGTCGCGCAGGGCGTGTTTCCAGCTGGGTTCGAGTTTGATACGGTCGCCATCGGTCATAGTTGAATTGTCTTGTTAAAAAGAATGAGGCGAACCCTAGGAAAGCCGACCCCGCTTGTCAATTGATCTGACACACCACCGGCACTTTCCCACCAAACGATCATACTGATCCTTCCCTTTCCCGATTGAGGTCACGATGAACCTGCACTTCGAAGAGCTGACCGGCAGCGACGGTGCCCGCATCGGCATCGCCAGCCTGGACGCGGAACAGTCCCTCAACGCCCTCTCGTTGCCGATGATCCTGGCTCTGGGCGACCGCCTGGACGCCTGGGCCAAGGACCCGAACATCGCCTGCGTGCTACTGCGCGGCAAGGGGCCCAAGGCGTTTTGCGCCGGTGGCGAAGTACGCAGCCTGGCCCTGGCCTGCCGGGAACACCCCGGTGTGGTACCGGCCCTGGCCGCACAGTTCTTTGCCGCGGAATACCGCCTCGACTATCGCCTGCACACGTACCCCAAACCGCTGATCTGCTGGGGCCACGGTTATGTGCTGGGCGGTGGCATGGGCCTGCTGCAAAGTGCGGCAGTGCGCATCGTCACGCCGAGCAGCCGCCTGGCCATGCCCGAAATCAGCATCGGCCTGTACCCGGACGTGGGGGCCAGTTGGTTTCTGTCGCGCCTGCCGGGCAAGCTCGGCCTGTTTCTGGGCCTGACCGGGGCGCACCTCAACGGTCGGGATGCCCTGGACCTGGGCCTGGCTGACCGTTTCCTGCGTGATGACCAGCAGGACGAACTCCTCGACGGCCTGCTGCAATTGAACTGGCAGGAACAGACCACGATGCAGCTCAACAGCCTGCTCAAGGCCCTGGCCCAGGAAGCCGTCGACCAGCAACCCGAAGCCCAATGGCTGCCGCGCCGGGCGCAGATCGACGCGTGGCTGGATGTGGGCGATGTGCAAGGTGCCTGGCGTGCCTTGAGCCTATTGCGTGAGCACGCCGACCCGCTATTCAGCCGCGCCGGCAAGACCCTGAGCGACGGCTGCCCGCTGACCGCGCACCTGGTGTGGGAACAAATCCGACGCGCCCGCCACCTGTCCCTGGCCGAGGTGTTCCAGATGGAATACACCCTGAGCCTGAACTGCTGCCGTCATCCTGAATTCAGCGAAGGGGTGCGCGCGCGGTTGATCGACAAGGACCAGACACCCCACTGGCATTGGCCGGATATCAACACGATTCCAGAGGCGGTGGTGCTCGCGCACTTCAACAAGGCCTGGGAAGGTCGGCATCCGCTGGCGGATTTGTCCGACTACTGAGGATTTACGCGCAAAAAAAGCGGCGCTTCCTGCGCCGCTTGCCTTCAGACCGATCAGCGATGACCACCTCGGCCATCGCCTCGGTCGCCCCCATGACCGCGTCCGCCATTGCCCCAGCGATCGCCCCAGCCCTGATTCGGGTACGGCCGATAACCGGCACGCGGGCCTGCGGGGTAATAGCGCGGTGCCGGCTGGTAGTAACGCGGGGCCGGTGCGTAATAACGCGGCGCGGGGTAGTAATCGCGGCGATATTGATACGCCGGGCCCCCGCCGTAGTAATACACCGGCGCCGGTGCGGTGTAGACCTCGGAACGGTAGTAGCTCGCACCGCCATCGTAATAAGGCACACATGCGCAAAGGGTCAGACCGAGTAAAGCGATGATCAGCAGTCGTCGATACATGGCGGCCTCCTGGACCGCGAAAGAGCACCTCCAGCGACGCTGGGGGGCGGCATTCAGCTTTCACTGAATGACGAAATATCTGACATCAAAAAGCGAATCTGGTGCGATTCCGACACAGACTGAAACATCTGTTTCGGACGAACCGAGCGCCTCATTGCAGTGCGACGGCGCACCAGCACGACGCAGCGGTCAGCGCTTGCACGTTGGACGCTTGGCGCAAACCCGCGTGCTACAAGCCCGCGCCCCACTTGGCACGACTCTCGCTTTGCCTCTTGCGTGCAGGATTCATCACTGGTTCGCGGCACCACAATTTGCAATGGCCGACTAGGGTTCCGGCTCGCGAAACGCGAGTGGCTGGTCCGAGAGTTGGCGACCTCCAGTTGAGGTTACACGGCGGGATAAAAGCCCGGGAGACAAGCCACCGTTCACGGTGCCGCGTTGCTCCTGCTCGCCCTTGATCAACTGGAGAAGCCCCATGCCCTCAATCCGTTTACCCGCCCTGCTCGCCGCCGCCTTCGCCGCCCTGTTGAGCTTCCAGGCCCAGGCCGCCAGCAAAGACCACTTCAGCGTGTGCTGGACGATCTACGCTGGCTGGATGCCCTGGGAATACGCCGGCAGCCAAGGCATCCTCGACAAGTGGGCCAAGAAGTACGGCATCACCATCGACATGGTCCAGCTCAACGACTACGTCGAGTCGATCAACCAATACACCGCCGGCCAGTTCGACGGCTGCACCATGACCAACATGGACGCCCTGACCATCCCCGCCGCCGGTGGCGTGGACAGCACCGCGCTGGTGGTCAGCGACTTCTCCAACGGCAACGATGGCGTGGTCATCAAAGGCACCGGCAAGACGGTGGCCGACCTCAAGGGCATGAACGTCAACCTGGTGGAGCTGTCGGTGTCCCACTACCTGCTGGCCCGCGCGCTGGAATCGGCGGACCTGACGGAAAAAGACCTGAAAGTGGTCAACACCTCCGACGCCGACATCGCCGCCGCCTTCAACACCGACCAGGTGCAGGCCGT
Source organism: Pseudomonas sp. MPB23 (assembly GCF_046605395.1). NCBI lineage: Bacteria > Pseudomonadati > Pseudomonadota > Gammaproteobacteria > Pseudomonadales > Pseudomonadaceae > Pseudomonas > Pseudomonas sp. MPB23. Next base: position 5,855,845 of record NZ_CP176771.1, read on the forward strand.
GACCACCTGGAACCCGATGCTCTCCGAGATCAAAGCCAAGCCCGGCGTCACCGAGGTGTTCGACTCGAGCAAAGTGCCCGGCGAAATCATGGACATGATGGTGGTCAATACCCAGACCCTCAAAGACAACCCCAAGCTGGGCAAAGCCCTGACCGGCGCCTGGTTTGAAGTGGTCGCCCTGATGAGCGCCAAAGGCGCCGCCAGCACCGAAGCGCTGGAGCATATGGCCAAGGCTTCCGGCACCGACCTCAAAGGCTTCCAATCGCAACTGGACACCACCAAGTTGTTCGCCACGCCCCAGGAAGCCCTGGCCTTCGCCACCAGCACGCAATTGCCGGCCACCATGCGCAAGGTCGCCGAATTCTCGTTCGAACACGGCCTGCTCGGCGAAGGCGCCAAGGACACCAGCGCCGTGGGCATGAGCTTCGCCAACGGTGTGACCAGCGGCGACAAGGCCAACCTCAAGCTGCATTTCGACCCCAGCTACGTGCAGATGGCCGCCGACGGCAAGCTGTAAGAGGACCCGGCCATGCGCCTGATCAACCGTCACCCGGACCGCTCCAGCCGTCTGTTGTTGGTGTTGCTACCGTTCGCCCTGCTGCTGTTCGCCTACTTCGTGGGCTCGGCCGAGCGCCTGGCGGACAACCCCAACGACAAGCTGCTGCCCAGCGCCGGGCAAATGATTGACGCGGTAAAGCGCCTGGCATTGCATGCCGACACCCGCACCGGCGAATACGTGCTGTGGCAGGACAGCGCCGCAAGCCTGCGCCGTCTCGCCATCGGCCTCGGTATCAGCGCCCTCGTCGGTCTGTGCCTGGGCATCGCCGTCGGCACGCTGCCGCTGTTCGGCGCACCGTTGTCGCCGCTGCTGACGGTGCTGTCGATGGTGCCGCCGCTGGCGATCCTGCCAGTCCTGTTCATCGTGTTCGGGCTAGGGGAATTGTCCAAGGTGATGCTGATCGTCATCGGCATCACCCCGGCGCTGGCCCGTGACCTGGAACAACGCGCACGGGAAATCCCCGTCGAGCTGCTGGTGAAGGCGCAGACCCTCGGCGCGTCCACCTGGACCCTGATGCTGCGCGTGGTGCTCCCGCAATTGCTGCCGCGCCTGTTGATCTCGCTGCGACTGATGCTCGGCTCGGCGTGGTTGTTTCTGATCGCCGCCGAAGCCATCGCCTCGACCGATGGCTTGGGCTATCGGATCTTCCTGGTGCGCCGCTACCTGGCGATGGACGTGATCCTGCCCTACGTGGTGTGGATCACCCTGCTCGCCTGGCTGATGGACTGGGGCCTCAAGGCCCTGACCCGGCGCGCGTTCCCCTGGTACGAAGGAGCGCGGGCATGAGTTTTATCAGCGTCAACAATGTGTGGCAGCGCTATGGCGACCAAGTAGTACTGGAAGGCCTGAACCTGCACGTGGCCGAGGGGGAATTCTGCACGCTGGTGGGCACGTCCGGCTGTGGCAAGTCGACGTTCCTGCGCCTGCTGCTGGGCCAGGAAACCGCCAGCAAAGGCCAGATCCTGCTGGACGGCCAACCGCTGGCCGCCGAACCGGACGCCAGCCGTGGCGTGGTGTTCCAACGTTACTCGGTGTTCCCGCATTTGACCGTGCTGGATAACGTCGCCCTCGGCCTTGAACTGCCGCGCTCGCCGTGGCTGGGACGGCTGTTCGGCAAGGCCAAGAAGGCCGCCCGCGAACAGGCTGCCGTGCTGCTGCACAAGGTCGGCCTCGGCCACGCACTGGACAAATACCCGGCGCAGCTCTCCGGCGGCATGCAACAACGCCTGGCCATCGCCCAGGCCCTGATCATGAAACCGCGCGTCTTGCTGCTGGACGAACCCTTCGGCGCCCTCGACCCGGGCATTCGCAAAGACATGCACCAGTTGCTGCTGGAACTGTGGCGCGAAACCCGGCTGACGGTGTTCATGGTCACCCACGACCTCAGCGAAGGCTTCAGCCTCGGCACGCGCCTGCTGGTGTTCGACAAGGTCCGCGTCGACCCCCACGCCCCCGGCGCCTATGGCGCCCGTATCACCTACGACATCCCTTTGAACAGCGAGCGTCGCAAGGCGCTCGCCGCCGAACTTGGAGCGACTTCCAAATGACCGATTCGACTCAACTGTTCCCGCCGTTCGCCGAAGAAATGCTGCCCGGCGGAGGCCACCGTTCCTTCGTGCTCAAGCGCGGCCAACTGCTGCGCCTCACCGATATCCGCGGGGGCGCCAACGTCAGCCTGACCCTGCTCAACGCCCACGAAAAAACCGAACGCCTGAACCTGCCCGACAGCCTCAAATGCCAACACACCGCCAAGCTCACCCGCGGCCATTGCCTGTACTCGGACATGGGCCGCGTGCTGGCCGCCATCACCGCCGACACCTGCGGCTGGAGTGACAGCATCGGCGGCGTGCTGTGCGCGGCCGAGGTGGCCGAGAAGTACGGCCAGGGTCGCTATCAGGAACTGCGCAACGGTTTCTATCGCAACGGCACCGACAACCTGCTGGTGGAATTGGGCAAGTGGGGCCTGGGCCTGTCCGACCTGCTGATGACCCTCAACCTGTTCAGCAAAGTCAGCGTCGACGACAACGGCGGCCTGCACTTCGTGCCGGGCAATTCCAAGGCCGGCGACTACATCGAACTCTATGCGCCGATGGACACCCTGGTGGTGCTCACCGCGCTGCAACATCCGATGGACCCCAACCCCGACTACGCCCCGCAACCGCTGAAACTGAGCTGGATGAACGCCGACCCGAGTGTCGCCGAGCACTGCCGCACCTCGCGCCCGGAAAACGAGCGCGGCTTTATCAACACCGACCGCCTGTTCGCCTGAGGAGCTGCCATGTCTATTGCACCGAAACAACCCGACACGGCGGTGTACCGCGCCACCATTCCCGCCGGCGAGCCGTGGCTGATGGAGGTCAAGGCCGGCCAGACCTTGCGCATCCTCGACCTGGAGGGCAACCAGGCGGTCGACACGCTGTTCTACAGCGTGAAAAACCCGCGCGAACGCTATGACGTGCAACGCACGTTGCGCCGCCAGAACAGCGTGTACCTGGGCACCGGCAGCGTGCTGTATTCCAACCTCGGCCATCCGATGCTGACCATCGTCGCAGACACCTGCGGGCGCCACGACACCCTCGGCGGCGCCTGCGCCCAGGAGAGCAACACCGTGCGCTACGCCCTGGAAAAACGCTACATGCACAGTTGCCGCGACAACTACCTGCGCGCCTGTACCCACGACGGTCGCCTGGGCAAAGGCGACATCGGCCCGAACATCAATTTCTTCATGAATGTGCCGGTCACGGCCGACGGCGGGCTGACCTTTGAAGACGGCATTTCCGCCCCCGGCAAGTACGTCGACCTGCGGGCGGAAATGGACGTGATCGTACTGATCTCCAACTGCCCCCAACTGAACAACCCGTGCAACGCCTACAACCCGACACCTGCGGAGTTACTCGTATGGAACTGAAAATTAAGCGTTTGCGCCGTTGGTTATTTGCACTCTGCCAGGCCCGAGCCGGGCAGTGCCTGCAAAACCGCTGAACCATGTGGGAGGGGGCTTGCTCCCTCCCACACTCATGACATGCACTGCGGACGACCGTAGTGCTCCCTCACTTTGCGGGACGGCCCGCAGGGTTTTGCCATGTTTGAAAAACTGTTGATCGCCAACCGTGGCGCTATCGCCTGCCGCATCCTGCGCACCCTGCGCGAGCTGCACGTCAAGGGCATCGCCGTATACGCCGAAGCCGATGCGGCCAGCCTGCATATCCAGCAAGCCGACGAAGCCTACAGCCTTGGCGAAGGCGCGGCGGCCGGCACCTACCTGGCGGTGGAAAAAATCCTCGCCACCGCCAAGGCCTGTGGCGCCAAGGCGATTCATCCGGGCTACGGGTTTCTGTCGGAAAACGCAGCCTTCGCCGAAGCCTGCGAAAACGCGGGCATCGCCTTTGTCGGACCGACGCCGGAACAACTGCGCGTGTTCGGCCTCAAGCACACCGCCCGCGCCTTGGCCAAACAGCATCGGATCCCCTTGCTGGAAGGCACCGAACTGCTCGACAGCCTCGACACCGTATTGCTGGCGGCTGACGAAGTGGGCTACCCGGTGATGCTCAAGAGCACCGCCGGCGGCGGCGGTATCGGCATGCGCGTGTGCCGCAGTGCCGCGCAGTTGAGCGAGTCGTTCGAGGCGGTCAAGCGCCTGGGGCAGAACAACTTCAGCGATGCCGGCGTGTTTATCGAGAAGTACATCGAGCACGCGCGTCACCTGGAAGTGCAGGTGTTCGGTGACGGCACCGGTGACGTCATCGCCCTCGGCGTGCGCGACTGCTCGGTGCAGCGGCGCAACCAGAAAGTCCTCGAAGAAACCCCGGCACCGAACCTGCCCGAAGGCATGGCCGATGCGTTGTGTGCGGCGGCCATCACCCTGGCCAAAGCGGTCAATTACCGCAGTGCCGGCACCGTGGAATTCATCTTCGACAGCGCCGACAGTCGCTTCTATTTCCTCGAAGTGAACACGCGCTTGCAGGTGGAACACGGCGTCACCGAACAAGTGTGGGGCGTGGACCTGGTGCGCTGGATGGTGCAACTGGCGGCGGGGGAAATGCCGCCGTTGAGCGCGTTGGATATAAAGCCCCGGGGCCACGCGATCCAGGCACGCCTGTATGCGGAAGACCCGGGCCGTGATTTCCAGCCGAGCCCGGGACTGTTGACCTGCGTGGAGTTCCCGCTGGCCGAGGGACTGCGGATCGACACCTGGGTGGAAGCCGGATGCGAGATTCCGCCGTACTTCGACCCGATGATCGCCAAGCTGATCACCTGGGCGCCCACCCGCGAACAGGCGCGCCTGGACCTGCATCGGGCGCTGAGCGACAGCCAGCTCTACGGTGTGGAAACCAACCGCGATTACCTGCGCCAGATCCTGCTCGCCACGCCCTTCGCCAGTGGCCGGCCCTGGACGCGCTGCCTCGAAGACCTGGTCTATGTCGCCGACACCTTCGAGGTGCTCAGCGCGGGCACGCAAACCAGTGTGCAGGACTATCCCGGGCGCCTGGGTTACTGGGCCGTGGGCGTACCGCCGTCAGGGCCAATGGACAGCCGCGCGCTGCGCCTGGGCAATCGTCTGCTGGGCAACGACGACGGCGCCGCCGCGCTGGAAATCACCATGAGCGGGCCGCTGCTGCGCTTCAATTGCGCGGCGGTCGTGGCGGTGACCGGTGCCGAAATTGCGTTGCACTTGAACGATCAAGCGGTGCCGATGAACACCGCGCTGCTGATCCCGGCGGGTGCCACCTTGAGCCTGGGCACCCTCGCCGGCGCCGGTGCACGCAGTTACCTGTGCCTGCGCGGCGGGCTGCAAGTGCCGGACTACCTGGGCAGCAAAAGCACGTTCACCCTCGGCCAGTTCGGCGGGCATGGCGGGCGCGCGTTGCGGGCCGGTGATGTGTTGCATCTGGCGCCGTTGGTGGACGTCAGCGTCGGGCAGCAGTGCGTCGCCGAACCGCTGGCGGCAGTGCGCACCCTGCGGGTGATTTATGGCCCTCATGGCGCGCCGGAATACTTCAAGCCCGAGTACATCGACACCTTCTTCGCCACCCAGTGGGAAGTGCATTTCAACTCCAGCCGCACCGGTGTGCGCTTGATCGGGCCCAAGCCTGTGTGGGCGCGCACGGACGGCGGCGAAGCGGGGCTGCACCCGTCGAATATCCACGACAACCCCTACGCCATCGGTGCGGTGGATTTCACCGGGGACATGCCGGTGATCCTCGGACCGGACGGCCCGAGCCTGGGCGGGTTCGTGTGCCCGGTGACGGTGATCGAGGCGGACCTCTGGCAACTGGGGCAACTCAAGGCGGGGGACAAGCTGCGCTTTGAACCGGTAGACCTGCGCACCGCCCGCGAGCTGGCCTTGAAATGGGACCACCCGGAGACCGAGGTGATGCTATCGCGAGCAAGCCCGCTCCCACATTGGCCCGCGTCGCCGGTGGTGTTGGATATCGGTCAGGAAGACACACGCCTGGTTGCCCGATTGGCCGGCGATACCCACCTGCTGCTGGAAATCGGCGCGCCCGAACTGGACCTGGTGCTGCGCTTTCGCGGCCATGCCCTGATGCAAGCCCTCGAAACCCGCGCACTGCATGGCGTGATCGACCTGACGCCCGGCATCCGCTCGCTGCAGATCCACTACCACCCCGAACAACTGCCCCTGGCCGACCTGCTCGCACTGATCGCCACCGAGTGGAGCGCCGTGTGTTCCACGCCCAACCTGCAAGTGCCGTCGCGCATCGTGCACTTGCCGCTGTCCTGGGACGATCCGGCGTGCCAGTTGGCCATCGACAAATACATGACCACCGTGCGCAAAGACGCGCCCTGGTGCCCGAGCAACCTGGAGTTCATCCGCCGCATCAACGACCTGGCCAACCTCGATGAAGTGCGCCACACCGTGTTCGACGCCAGCTACCTGGTGATGGGCCTGGGCGACGTCTACCTCGGTGCGCCGGTGGCCACGCCGCTGGACCCGCGTCATCGCCTGGTGACCACCAAATACAACCCGGCCCGCACCTGGACCGCTGAGAACTCGGTGGGCATCGGCGGCGCGTACTTGTGCGTGTATGGCATGGAAGGCCCCGGCGGTTATCAGTTCGTGGGGCGTACGTTGCAGATGTGGAACCGCTATCGGGCCGTCGAAGCGTTCAACGGCAAGCCGTGGCTGTTGCGGTTTTTCGACCAGATTCGCTTCTACCCTGTGAGCAGCGACGAGCTGGTGCGCATTCGCCGGGATTTCCCCCTGGGCCGCTTTGAGGTGAGCATCGAGGACAGCGTGCTGAACCTCGCGGATTACCAGGCCTTCCTGGCGCGGGAAGCCGCGGGGATCGACGCGTTTCGGGCGCAGCAGCAACACGCCTTCAACGCCGAGCGCGAGCGCTGGATCGCCAGTGGTCAGGCGCATTTCGACAGTGAAGAAGCGGCCCCGCTGCTGGGCGATGACACGCCGTTGCAGGCCAATGAATACAGCATCGACAGCCATATCGCGGGCAATCTGTGGCAGGTCCAGGTGGCGGCGGGGCAGCGTGTCGCGGCCGGCGATGTCCTGGTGATTCTGGAGTCGATGAAGATGGAGATTCCGGTGCTGGCGCCGTTTGCCGGCGTGGTGCGGGAGATTCCCGTGCAGCCGGGCAGCGGCATCGGCGCCGGGCAACGGGTCGTGGTGCTGGAACGGGACTGAGCGGGGCTGTATCGTGCAGGGACTTCCGAGGCCCTGCCCGACTACCCATGACCACACCGACCCTTTGCCCCGCCTGCGGTGCGCGCAACGACTGCACCCTGGCTGATCCACGTACCGCAGGCGGGGCCTGCTGGTGCTACAGCGTCACCATCGACCCGGCGGTGCTCGAAGCCCTGCCCGACGAACTGCGCAACAAGGCCTGCCTGTGTCCGCGCTGCGCTCAGGTTGACGAGCAACTGCGTCATGCGCGTTGATCGCTTCCTCAGCAACCTGCCGCGTTTCAATCGCCAGCAAGTGCGTCTGCTGCTGGTTGAGCGGCGGGTGAGCGTCGATGGCCTGGCGGTCAGCGATCCGCGCCATGAGGTGCGCGAATTCAGCCGGGTGTGCGTCGACGATGAAGTGCTGCAGGCGGGCAAGCCGGCGCGCTATTTCATGCTGCACAAACCCCAGGGCTGCGTGAGCGCCACGTCCGACCCGCAACACCCGACTGTGCTGGACTTGCTGAATGAACCGCACACCGACGAACTGCATATCGCCGGGCGGCTGGACTTCAACACCACCGGCCTGATGCTGATCACCAACGACGGCCAGTGGTCGCGGCGCCTGACCCAACCGCAGACCAAATTGCCCAAGGTGTATCTCGTGGACACCGAGCAAGACATCGGCCCCGAGTACGCTCCGACCTTTGCCGCCGGCCTGTACTTCGCGTTCGAGGACCTCACCACCCAACCCGCCGACCTGGAGTTGCTGGCGCCGCGCCAAGCGCGGTTGAGCATCGTCGAAGGCCGCTATCACCAGGTCAAACGCATGTTCGGGCACTTCAACAACAAGGTCATCGCCCTGCACCGCGAACGAATGGGACCGCTGGCGCTGGATGCGTCCCTCGCGCCCGGCCAGTACCGTGCGTTGACTGACGATGAGATCCGACAGGTCTGACGACCGTTCAGCCGGTGACGGACAAAACCCATTTCTGCGACTTGCGACATCCCGGGTCTGCTGCTTGAATCAAACCGTCAGCCACCGAGTGACTGGCGAGTCACCTATAACTTCCAAGAAATACTTTGCCCCGCCCGCGCTTGATCCACGGGCCTCTCCCGGCAAACAGCCCGCCATAACAATACCCGTCGGCCAGCCGTCATCGGATCGACATGGGCCCTCCTCTTCCAGGCGTATGCCTACCTGTCACAAAGCTCGTGCAGAGTGATCTGCGCGCCCTACCCGCTTGCCAGGAGTCTTACGACATGAGGCCAGAAATCGCTGTGTTGGATATACAGGGTCAATATCGGGTTTACACGGAGTTCTATCGCGCGGACGCTGCGGAAAAGACCATCATCCTGGTCAACGGCTCCATGGCCACTACGGCGTCCTTCGCCCAAACCGTGAAAAGCCTGTACCCGCAATTCAATGTGGTTTTGTACGACCAGCCCTACGCCGGTCGCTCCAAAATCCATAACCGCCATGAGCAGATGCTGACGAAGGAAGTCGAAGGCCAGATCCTCCTGGAACTCATCGACCACTTCGCCGCCGAACACGTGCTGTCCTTCTCCTGGGGCGGCGCCGCGGCCCTGGTCGCCCTTGCCCAGCGCCCCCGCCGCGTGGAAAAGGCCGTGATCAGCTCGTTCTCCCCGGTGATCAACGCGCCCATGCGCGACTACCTCGAACGTGGCGTCGACTATCTGGGCAACCTCGATCGACACGGCGTCGGCCACCTGGTCAACAGCACCATCGGCAAACACCTGCCGTCGCTGTTCAAGCGCTTCAACTACAAACACGTGAGCAGCCTGGCCGAGCACGAATACGGGCAGATGCACTTTCACATCAGCCAGGTGCTGTACAGCGACCGGCTGTGCTACCTCAAGGCTGCGCGGCAGATCGACGTGCCGGTGTTGTTCCTCAACGGTGAATGGGACGAATACACCAGCGCCGAGGATGCCAAGCTGTTCGGGCAATACGTGCCGAACAGTAGCTTCAGCACCCTCCAGGCCACCGGGCATTTTCTGGACATGGAGCACAAGGCCGCCTGCCGGGACAGTCGCGAAGCGGTGGTGAGCTTTCTGAAACCGGCGCGCCAGGCCAGTCGATTGCGTTATCACCAGGGCCAACCCCAACATGCATTCGCAATCTAAAATCCAACCCTCTGTAGGAGCGAGCTTGCTCGCGAAAATCGCCAACGATAACGCGTGCTCATGGGTTAACGCGGCGTTCTCAAGCTTTTCGCAAGCAAGCCCACGCCTACAGAGGTGTCCGTCCGCCGCCTGGGCAAACACCTGCAACCTGCACAATTTTCAAAGAAAAACTTCAAATCCCGGCGCACATCTGGTACAAAGTCAGCCGCTCTGAGCGGGTGTCGTATAATGGCATTACTCCAGCTTCCCAAGCTGATAACGAGGGTTCGATTCCCTTCACCCGCTCCATCCATTCCCGAGGCCTCAGCAACGCTCAAGCCTGCCTTCACCAAGCCAATAACCGTTAAACGCTAAACCTTGAACTGCTCGACCAGTTGCAGTTGTTGGTTTGCAAGGCTATTGAGCTGCTGGCTGACGTGAGCCGACTCACTCGCCTGCCCATTCAGCGTTTCTGTTACCACGCGAATTGCCGATACGTTGCGATTGACCTCCTCGGCCACCGCGCTCTGTTCCTCGGCAGCGCTGGCGATCTGAATGTTCATGTCAGTGATCACCGAAACCGCTTGCGATATCCGCTCCAGTGCCGCCGAGGCATCCCGTACTTGTTCGGCGCTTTCCTGCGCTTTGACGTGACTTGCCTGCATGGTGAGCACGACACCATCGGTACCGCTCTGGATTTCCTGGATCACTCCGCGAATCTGTTCAACAGAGTCCCGAGTGCGACTGGCCAGATTGCGCACTTCATCTGCCACGACCGCAAACCCCCGCCCAGTCTCTCCGGCTCTTGCCGCCTCGATTGCCGCGTTTAGCGCGAGCAGGTTGGTTTGCTCCGCGACGCCCCGGATGACCTCTAAAACGCCTCCAATCTGTTGACTGTTGAGCGCGAGCGCCTCGACCTCACGCACAGCGTTGCTGACCTCGTCTGCGAGGTGTTGGATATTCGCGGTGCTGCGCTCGATGATCGCGATACCGTCTTTGGTGGAGCGATCAGCGCCTTGTGCGGCGGTTGCAGCGTTCGAGGCACTGCGCGCCACTTCGCTGGCTGTCGTGCTCATTTCATGAGACGCCGTCGCAACCTGGTCAACCTCTCGGAATTGAGTCTCCATTCCGATGCTGGTCAGCCGGGCAATTTCCGAGGCTTGATTGGCCGTGCCCCGCGCTTCTGAAACACTTCCCTGGATGCTTTTGATAATGGGTTGAAGCTTGTTCAGAAAACGGTTGAATCCGTCTACCAGCGCGCCCAGTTCATCGTGTTGCACGTGACTCAACCTGCAGGTCAGATCGCCCTCACCCTCTGAGATATCCCTAAGCCTCGCGGCAACGGCATTGATGGGCCGGGTGATGCGCGTGGCCACTATCCACATCAACGCCAGGCCGACCAGCACCGCGATGGCTGCACCCGCGAGCGTGACGGCAACGCTCTGCTTCTCGGAACGGCTCATGATTGCTCGGAGTCGATCGGTGTTGGCGTCGAGGATGTGTTCAGGCAGGTCAATGATGACTGTCCAGGGCGTGGCGCCCGGGATTGGCACAAGCGGGAACGAGGCCCGGAATGTATCGCCGTAGTGGGCAACGACCGGAGCGTCTTGTTTGATTCGCGCCGCAAGAGAGGCCTCGCCCTCGCGAGCCCGTGGGTCGATTTTCTGCCCGATGTTCATCAGTTTGTCGCTACTTCCCGCGATGACACCGCTGGAGGAAATGATCGTGACGATGCCCGCCCCCTCAAATAGCTCTTTGCTGGCATTCATGACCGCGTCTTGCAGTGTGCTCAAGGCGATATCAACGCCGACGATGCCTCTTACTGCGCCGTCGATTAACAATGGCCGAGCCACCGTCGTCATCAGTAACGGTTGCCCGGTGCTGGTATCCAGATAGGGCTCCAGAAGGCAGGTTTTCCCCGTAGAAGCCGGACAGGTGTACCACATGTTGTAGGGCACGCCACTGATACCCGGCGCCGAGTTCGCCAGGTCTTTCTCGGTGATGGGGGTGTTAAGCCCCTGAGCGCTCGCTCGACTCCAATAGCTGGAAAAACGCCCGGATTCATTGGCCCCTTTCTCGAGGTCCCCGACATAACGCGCATCGGCCCCTGCCAATGCATCGGGTTCAAGTACCAGCCAGACGCCAAGTAATTGTGGGTTGTGCTGCAGGGCGACATTCAAGATTTTGTTTAGCTCGCTTCTCACCGTACTGGGCTGCAGCGTCGTAAACGTATCCATTTTTCCGACCTGCATGACGTGATCATGCAAGGCATTCACCACGGATAAACCGTCCTGGAACTCGGCTTTAATCTGCGACGATTTTTCGCCGGCCTTGGAGATAAGCAGGGCTTGAAGGCCTTCGGAAAACATCGCAATGGCTTCGTTACTGACCAGGTTGGAGCTTTTGGCATTTTGATACATGTTCAGACCGACGACGACGCCGATCAGCACCAGTAAGCAAAGGCCGGACAAAAGCACAATTTTCAGGCGAATAGAAATACTTCTGAACATGGCAGGCACTCTTAGCACCAAGGAAACGATTGTCATAAGGGATGACCCATCGCGGGAGGCCTTGCTGCACCTGAATGTACGGTGCGGCTCCCTAAGAGGGAGCCGCCGGCTCAATCTCAATCAGATACCCACGACCGCGTACGCGAGCGTCTACAGCTTGATCCAGGTAGCTTTCAGCTCGGTGTACTTATCGAACGCGTGGAGCGATTTGTCGCGACCGTTGCCCGACTGCTTGAATCCGCCAAAGGGGGCCGTCATGTCACCGCCATCGTATTGATTGATCCACACACTGCCTGCGCGCAGGGCTTTGGCCGTGAGGTGTGCCTTGGAGATATCCGCCGTCCACACCGCCGCGGCCAGGCCATATTGGGAGTCGTTGGCGATCGAGATGGCTTCTTCAACCGAGTCGAACGTGATGACCGACAGAACCGGCCCGAAAATTTCTTCCTGGGCGATTCTCATCGCGTTGCTGACGCCATCGAAAATGGTCGGCTGCACATACGTCCCGCCGGTTTCCTGAAGAACGCGTTCGCCACCGATGACCAACTGCGCACCATCCTTGTGGCCCGCCTCGATGTAGGCCAGCACGTTGTTCATCTGCTGAGTGTCGACCAGGGCGCCCACGTTCGTTTCCGGATCAAGCGGGTTGCCGGGGATCCAGCCTTTCAGCGCGTCGATGACCATCGCAAGGAATGTGTCTTTGATCGAGCGTTCGACGAGAAGACGAGAACCTGCGGTACACACCTCGCCCTGATTGAAGGCGATCGCAGCAGCCGCGGACTCTGCGGCGGCGTGCAGATCGGCAGCGTCGGCAAACACGATGTTGGGGCTCTTGCCGCCCGCCTCCAGCCATACACGCTTCATGTTGGATTCGCCGGAGTAGATCAACAGTTGCTTGGCGATCCTGGTCGAGCCCGTGAAGACGATGGTATCGACGTCCATATGCAAGGCGAGCGCCTTACCTACGGTGTGCCCGTAGCCCGGCAGTACGTTCAAGACGCCCGCAGGAATGCCCGCATCAATGGCCAATTGGGCGATACGAAGGGCGGTCAGCGGCGACTTTTCCGAGGGTTTGAGAATCACCGAGTTACCCGAAGCCAGCGCGGGCCCCAACTTCCAGCAAGCCATCATCAACGGGAAGTTCCACGGCACGATCGCCGCGACAACGCCGATCGGCTCACGGGTGACCAGGCCTAACTGGTCGTGAGGCGTCGCGGCCACTTCGTCGTAAATCTTGTCAATCGCCTCGCCACTCCAACGGATGGCGTCAGAGGCGCACGGCACATCGACATTCAGTGCGTCCGAAATCGGCTTACCCATGTCGAGCGTTTCCAGAAGCGCTAGCTCCTCTGCGTGCTGCTCCAACAGATCGGCAAAACGCAGCATCGCCTGCTTACGGGAAACCGGCGATGAACGCGACCAGACTCCGGCGTCAAACGTCGCACGAGCGACCTTTACGGCATGATCCGCATCGGCGGCATCGCAGCTGGCAACGTTGGCGAGAAAGCGCCCGTCGACCGGGCTGATGCACTCAAAAACAGTGCCTGCCGCAGCGCTCACATACGCGCCATTCACGAACGCACGTCCTTCGATCTTCAGCTGTGCAGCTTTGCTTTCCCAGTCGCTCAAAGTTAACGGTTGCATGGTTGTCCTCACGGTTCACGATGGATGGCCCAGGTCGAGCTGGCGTAATTCGTATGCTGGGTCACGGTTGAATGGGGGGCTCAGATAGCGGCTAAAAAATCCTGAAGCAGCAGGCGGCAGTTGGCTCGATTAGCCGCCTCTTTCGCCTGAATCTCTGCGCGCATTCGTTCTGGCAGGTCGCCGGCGTTGGCGAGAAAGCGCTGCCCTTCCTCGGTATGGCGCCAGTAGTCGGTCCAGGTATCGAACATCTGGGCGTCGATTTCCGGGTGGAACTGCACGCCCATGGACTTGCCTTTGCGGTAGGCCTGGGGCGCCAGATCGGTCTTGGCCAACAAGGTCGAGCCAGGGGGCGGCGTAAAGGCATCAAAATGGAAATTGAGCCACGGGCCTTTGTGGACCCACTCGTCCTGAAGCGTTTGAACTTCAGTCCAACCGATCTCCGCCGTGGAATTTCGATAGACCTGCCCCCCGAGTGCACGGGCGAGCAACTGGCTGCCAAAGCAGATTCCCAGGGTCGGCACGCCTCGCGCTTGAACCGCCTTCAGCCAGTTGAGCTCGGCGTCCAACCATGACAAACGATGGTCATAGGCCGATTCCGGGCTGCCCATCACCACAACGATGTCGAGCGCTTCCGGGGCTGGCAGGGCCTGGCTGATGGAGACGATATCCAAATCGACACCCTGCTCACCCAAGAGCTCGGGCAGGCTGCCGGGGACATCCGTATCGGAGTGAACAATTGCAATGGCGCGCAGCGACTTCATAAGCAAACCCTGACCGAAGCTCAATACTTATGAAACCATATCTTAAAGATAATTAGATGCCAAGCAGCTTTTTCAGGCCTGTTTGATGAGACTTTTCGCTCTGAATAGGCAGTTTCTTATACAAGACATGCCTTACGAGCACAAAAACAAGCTCGATTACGGGGTGACAACCGAAAATTTCTCTTGAAAGATCTGAAACCATATTTTAAATTGAATTCGTACTGCGGCCCCAGCGCCAGGCCAGGCCCAAAGCGGTCTCGGCCCGCACCACCCGCCAACCTACGTCGGTTGTCATGTGCGAATCGTGGGCAGTTCGCTTCTTCTAATAACGATCGAAGGTGTCCAAATGTCTTCCAGTCTTCCCACTACGCTCGAAGCTGCGCCCTACCTGGACGTGGCCAACCCTTCCTTTTCCATGCGCTCGAAGGAAGTGCTCGATGCGCGAGAAAAAAGCTGGTTCGCACGCACGCCTTATGGCATCGCCGTTCTTCGTTACGATGAAGTCAACGCACTGATTCGGGATCAACGACTGCGCCAAGGAAGCTACGCATGGCCGGCTCACAATAAGGCGACGGGCAGTTTTGCCGACTGGTGGATTCGGATGCTGCTCAGTCGCGAAGGCGCCGATCACTCGCGTCTTCGCCGTCTTGCGAACCCGGCTTTTTCGCCAAAGCTCGTGAGAAAACTCACACCTGTTTTTCAGGAAATGGCTAACGAAATCATTGATGGCTTCTCGAAGAAAGGCACCTGCGAATTCGTCGCGGACTTTTCCGAGCCCTACGCCACCCAAGTCATCTGCGCCCTCCTCGGCTTACCGCGCAGCGAGTGGCGAGGCCTGGCTCAGTTGGCAGTCGACATGGGCCTGGCGCTGGGCGTGACGTTCAAGCAGGACGAAGAAAAGATCAACGCAGCGACCGACAAACTGTTCGGTTATGCCGCCATGGCGGTTGAAACCCTGAAAAAGAACGGCCTGGGCGATGACTTCCTCAGCCTGCTGGTTAAAGCCAACGAAGAAGACAAAGCCGCGCTTAGCGATCAAGAACTGTACGACATGATCGTCCTCGCCATTTTCGGCGGCATCGACACCACACGTAACCAGATCGCCTTGGCCATGGACATGTTCGTCCAGCACCCCGATCAGTGGAAACTGCTGGGCGACGATCCTGAACTGGCACGAGCGGCTGTCGAAGAAGTCATGCGTGTGCGCCCGACCGTCACCTGGGTGACCCGCGAAGCGCTGGAGGACTTCAACTACCAAGGCCTGGACATCAAAAAGGGAACGACGGTCCACCTGTTCAGCCAAGCGGCCGGCACCGATCCGAGCGTATTCGAAAATCCCGGCTTCGATATCACGGCCAAACGCCAGGCGCACTTCGGTTTTGGCGCAGGTGCTCACCATTGCATCGGCCACTTCATTGCCCGCGGCGACATGACCGAAGCCTTGGCGCTTCTTGCACAACGCATCAAAAACCCGCGCTTCAATGGCCAAGTGCAATGGCTGCCGGACAGCGGTAACACGGGCCCGATTGCGATGCCCATGGCGTTCGATCCAGAGGTGTAATCATGAGCGCACCCACCATTGCGATAATCGGTTCGGGCCCATCGGGCTGCTACATAGCTCAAGCGCTTCGACGTGAATGGCAGGACGCCGAGATCACGCTGATTGAAAGACTGCCGGTTCCATACGGCCTGGTCCGGTACGGTGTCGCGCCTGACCACCCAGGTACGAAGGCCGTGACCCGGCAATTTGAACGAATGTTCGAGCGCGAGAACATTCAGTTCCTGGGGAACGTTCATATTGGTAGCGAACTGTCACTCGCCGATCTTCGTGCGGCCTACGACATTGTGGTGGTTGCCACGGGCCTGTATGGAGATCGCAAACTCGGCGTGCCGGGTGATGCACTCAATCATATCTATGGCGCCGGGCAGATAACTCGCTTGCTCAACGATCACCCGGACGAAGAAGGGTTTTCTCCAAGCTTTGGCACGCGTCCGATCATCGTGGGCAATGGCAACGTCGCCATCGATGTGCTGCGACTGCTGGTCAAAAAGGGCCAGGAGTTTCATGGCTCGGACCTGTCCCACGAAACTCTGGCCCATCTGACCAGCAGCCCGATAGAACACATCGATGTCGTCGGTCGATCTCCGGCCGCATGCGCAAAATTCGACACGGTGATGATCAAAGAACTCGCCAAACTGGCCCATGTGCAATTCGAGTTCAACGACGAGCCTGGTCTCGAATCGGTCGATGACCCGCTGGCCAGAGCAAAGGTACAAGCGCTGCTCGCACTGACTCAATCGGCTGGTGAATCTGACCCAACCAAACGCTCAGTCACCTTCCACTTTGGATGGACACCCATTCGTGTGGCCGGCGTCGACCATGTGGCAGGCCTGGTGCTTCAAGACACGCAAAACCCCGAGCGCCAGTGCAGTATTCCGGCGACGAGCATTATCACGGCGATTGGATTCGAAGAGCGCCCAGGGCTCGATCTGTGCCGCGCCGACCTCTCATGCCCAGGCGCCGATTTATCCAACGGTTTTCTGGATGACGGACTGTATTGCACGGGCTGGTTCCGTCGAGGGCCCACCGGCACGATCCCGGACAATCGAGCGGATGCCAGGCACGTGGCCGAGCACATCGTGAAGGCCGTGACGACAGGCGACCTGGCGCTTGGGAAACCCGGTTATGGCGCGATCGCAAAGGCCATCAACCGCCCGACTGTTTGCTACGAAGACTGGACGCGCATCGATATGGCTGAACTGAAAAATGCCCCTCTCAACCGCGCACGCCGAAAATTTCGCAACAAAATGGCCATGTTGGGCGCTGCCCAGTCCCATCCAGCAGGAGAACACCACAAATGAACATTCATGTCCTCTACGGCACAGAAACCGGCAACGCTGAAATGGTCGCCGACGATATCGTCGATGCACTCAGCGCAGACGTGAGTATTGAAAGCTTCGACATGTCTAAATACTCAGTCGCCGATCTGTCGAATGACGTGTTCTATTTCATTGTGTGCTCGACCTATGGTGACGGCGAACTTCCGCAATCGGCTCAGCCGTTCTTCGAAGCGCTGAACCGTCAACAACCCAATCTGTCCGGACTTCAGTTCGCGGTCTTTGGTCTGGGCGACAGCTTCTATGAAACCTTCAATCGGGGCAGCGAGATCATTGCGCAGGCACTGATTGAGTTGGGAGCCGAGCAAGTGGGCGAACGAGGGATACACGACGCCAGCGCAGGGCAACTGCCCGCTGACATTGCAATGCCTTGGGCCAAAGCCGTTTTGTCAGGGCTGTGAACGAGACCATCAGCCCGATGACGATCGTCCGAACCAGCGCCTTCGGGCGCTGTGTGAATGACCGTTGTGACGCGCTGCACTACGACTTATGAGGGCAAAGATGTCTCAGCGGCCAATGCGGATTTGTATTCTGGAAAACGGACGAACACCGGACGATTTGATCGACGAGTTTGGGTCCTACCCCCACATGATCGACCAGTGGCTATCGCCTTTTCTTCCCGAAGCCACGTTCACCTACCTATCCGTCGTGCGCGGAGAAAAGCTCCCGGCCCCGGATGACTTTGACGGTTTTATCCTGACGGGATCGAAACACAGCACCTATGAGCGCAGTCCATGGATGCTCGAACTGATCGCCCTGCTGCTGCCGCTCAGACAGAAACACATTCCCGTCTTCGGTATTTGCTTCGGTCACCAGATCATGGCGCAGGCATACGGAGGGTTGAATGCGAAATCTGACAAAGGTTGGGGGGTCGGCGCCCAGCAATACACCTACGAGATTCCCGACCTTCCAGCCTGCAGCGCGTCCTTTGTTTTCCATCAAGACCAGGTTCAAAACATTCCGCCGCAAGCGACACGTATAGGCGGATCGACGCATTGCGAAAACGGCGTGTTCCGCTACTCGTTTCCGGCCATCTCCGTGCAGTACCACCCCGAGTTCTCGCCCGAATATACCCGGGCGCTGGCGAAAAAATTCCGAGCCGACCTGCTGGGCGACTATGTCTCGGCTAACGCTTTGGACTCCATCGCTCATCTCCCGGTAGATGCGTCTCCTGTGGCGAAATGGGTTTCGGATTTCTTCCGTACCTATTGCGCGAAGTAAGCATCGCCGACTCGGTTAACCTATGAGACTGAATGTATAGTCCATTTTCCCCCTTCCACATTCAATAATTCCTGTTAAAACGCCATAAAAGCCATAACTCAGGTGCTTTTTGCTTATAAAAAACACACAAGGCAACCTGTAAAGTCGACATTTTTCAGATTTAGTGCTTGAAAGATATAAAACAATATCTTAAATTAAAAGCGTCCCTGCCAGGTGCCATGAGCCAGCCGTCAGAGCAGGAATACAAAAAATGGGCTGCTGCCATGCCTTGTCCATGCAGCGCCAGGAGAACTCGAATGACTGCGTTAGACCTGCACAGAGAATTCAACACCAGCTCCCAAGCCTCTCAGGAACTGGCTAAACGCATCAAAGATGCCGGCGTCGAATACCTCTACTATCAAGTTGTCACCCTCTCCGGTCGCGTCATCGCCAAGGTCGTGCCGGCGAAGCATTTGCTGCGCAATCTCGAGAAAGGCGTGCAGTTCCACCGCACCGCCGTGTCCGATCTGCAAACCTCCCGGTCTGGCGAACTGCTGGGCGGCGGCGCGCAAGCAGCCGAATTCACCGCAATCCCCGACGTTGAAAGCTTCAACGTGCTTGCCTGGGACAAGTCCATTGGGTCGTTCTTCTGCCGCATGTACGAGCCGGATCACCGTCTCGAAAACGGTGGCGCGCCACTGGGTACCGATGCTCGCGGGCATTTGATCCGTTCACATGAAGCCTTCATCAAAGAAACTGGCCTGCGGATGAAATCGGGCTGCGAGCCGGAAATGACCTGGTTCGGCGACAAACTGGAAGTACAAGTCCGCCCGGGAGCAAGCCCGGCCTATCACATGGGCAACCTTGAACTCATGCGCCCGATCTACAAACGCGTCATGGAATATGCGATCGCCATGGGCCTGGACATGATCGAAGGCGATTACGAAGATCCGGGTCAGCTCGAACTGAACTGGATGTTCGACTCTTGCGAGCTCACTGCCGATCGCCTGATGACTTATCGCTTGATCTGCCGCCAGGTGGCGAGCGAGTTCGGTGTCAAGGCCAGCTTCATGCCAAAGCCGAGCACCGGCAGCATGGGGAACGGTTGCCATCACAACGTCAGCTTGTGGAAAGATGACCGCAACGTTCTGGCCGAGCCTGGTCGCCGTGAACTGCACCTGACCGATGTAGGCCTGCACGCCCTGGGCGGCATGCTCGCTCACGCGCCGGGCTCCATGATGATCATGGCGTCGACCGTAAACTCCTACAAACGCTTCTGGGACACCGGCCAGTTTGCGCCGACTCGAATCAACTGGGGCATGGACAACAAAACCTGCACCGTTCGCCTGTCGGCCAACGGTCGCCTGGAGTACAAACTCCCCGATGCCAGTGTGAACCCGTACCTTTCCCACACTCTGCTTCTCGCCGGCATGCTGGATGGCATCCGCAATAAAACGAGCCCCGGCCAGCCCGAGAGCAAAGACAGCTATGTCGACGGTGGCGCGTCGGTGGGCATCCCCCTGACCCTCGGCGATGCGCTTGCAGCGTTCGACCGTGACGAGGTTGTTCGCAGCGCATTCCCTGTCGAGCTGACCCAGCTCTACCGTGAATTGAAGGCAGACGAGTGGGCGCGTTCTTGCGGCGTAGTGACCGACTGGGAACGCAAAATGTACCTGGACTACCTGCCATGATCGACAACGCTCATCCAACAGCCGAATTCCGCGTTATTTGTGCCGACCTCCCCGCTCCACCGCTGTTCTGGAGGGATGACACCGGGTTCCGCCATGGCTACGAGTCCGACCTGGGCAGGCTTCTGGCGCGCACGCTTGGCCTCCCGTTTCAGTTCGCTTATCAAAACTGGGCAGATTTTTATCCCGCGCTGCAGGCCGGCAAAGGCGACGTCATTTTGTGCGGTCAGGGTATTTCTGATCATCGCAAAACCCTGGCCGATTTCACCGAGCCATACGCGGTATTCGATGAAGCAGTGATGATTCGACGTGGTGCCAATCTGCGAGCGGCGTCCGACCTCGTCGGCAAGAAAGTCGGTGCGATCGCACAAAGCCTGAACATGGCCCTGGCAGAAACGTTCACCGGGTGTATTTGCGTGCCTTTCGGTGGCGACAGTGACGATGTTCTGGGTGACATGGTGACGGCGCTGCGCGACGGAAAAATCGATGCCTTCGTCGATGACGACGTTGCCTTGGTTCCCCTGGCTGAAGAAGCCGATCTCGAAATCGGTTTCAGCGTGCCCACTCAAAACAAATGGGGCATTGCGGTCAAAAAGGGAAATGACGTCTGGCTCGCACAAGTCAATGAAGCCCTCGCGATTATCAAATCGAACGGTCAATTGGAGCAGCTTTGGCGTAAATGGATGCCTTCGCTGAGCTACCCCTTCCAGATCCGTTGAGAAACAGCATTCCCCCCTGTCTCTCAACATGTCTGCTCGGCCTTACCACCCGAGCCGTTGGCCGCACCTGTCGAGGGAGCGGCCTTTTTTTTAAAATTTTATTTGAGAGGTTTTAGCCCGAAGTGCTGACTGAGTCTGGTAAATTGCGGCGATGAAACACAATCATTTGGGAGGATTGGCGAGTCGACTAAGCTCGTTCGAGCGAAATTGACTACCGATGAATTATGAACAACAACGCCAGTGCAAGAACCGCCTCGTTCATGAGGTTGCGACAGGAAGGCCGGACCGAGGAAGTGGTCCGCAGGCTGATTGAAGTGATTGACCTGGGGCTCATCGCAGAAGGCGAACAATTGCCAAGCGAAAACGAGCTGGCGATGCAATTCGGGGTCGCGACCGTCACCCTGCGCGAAGCGTTGGCTTACTTGCGAGAGCGCCGTGTCATCGAGACCAGGAGAGGCCGCAATGGCGGCAGCTTCGTGTGTCCGGCGGTAGAACTTCCAGAAGTCCATTTGCGTGCTCGCCTTGCGGACATGAGCGCCCTGGAACTGCGGGATCTGTGCGACGAACACGTTGCCATTTCAGGGGCAGCCGCTCGACTCGCGGCAAAACGCTCCTCCTCGGAGCATCACGCCAAACTCCAGCACTACATTGATGCGCTAGGCGAAGCGGCCACCCGAACAGAACGTCGCCGGGCGGATGCGCGCTTCCACATCGAGATTGCCGTGGCCGCGCAGTCCGTCAGGCTGACCCACGCAGAAATGAGCCTCCAGGCGGAAATCGGTGAGCTGATGTGGATTCCCGGGGAAGGCGCCATCACACCCGAAGCAGTCCAATCAGAACATCGAGCCATTGCAGAGGCGATCATGGCGAATGATCCCAATCTGGCTGGCGCGTTGGCAGAAGCCCATGTCACGCGCGGCATCAAAAGGCTTATAGATCTGAGATTAGATCTCTTATCCGAAGTCGCCTGAAAGTGGCATGCGCCTTGCTCTTTCTCCCGCAAGCGACTTTTTGATGCGCAGTGAGTGGAAGCTACTCACGGCATCAAGCTCAAACTGCGTGACGAGAATGCAACAGGGGCCATACACCATGCCAGTACCACTTTTTCGCACCGATGCAGACGTCTGCGCGGACAGTATCAATGCTTCGATCGGTAACGTTTTCGATCAGTTGACGATCTTGGCAAACGAAGTCGTGGACATTTGGCGACGTGAGGCTTCACTGGGCAAGAAGCCCTCGTCCAAAGACCTGGCGGTGCTGAAACCGAAAATTGACGCTCAACTCCAAGGTTCGAAATCCTGCATTCATGGAACAGGCGTCGTGCTGGAGCCGGGAGAGCTAGACGACTGCGAGATGTACCTTGAGTGGTGGCGAATGGGCTCTGCGGGCAAGGCTGTGCCCATGACACTCAACTTCAATCGACGCAGCGAAAGCTTCTACAACTACCAGGGCATGCCGTGGTTCGCCCGCCCCAAAAACACAGGGAACAACGTTGTCGTGGGCCCTTACGTCGATCTTTATGGGGCCGACATGTACATCATGACGTTCTCGCTCCCGATCCACGTCGAGGGTCGTTTCGTCGGGATCGCCGGCGCGGACATCGCCCTGCATCGCTTTGAACGAATCCTGCTTTCAAGCCTGATCAAGATGGAAAACGAAGCCCTGATCGTATCCGAGGAGGGCCGTATCATCGCCGCCAACACCGCCAATTGGACGGTCGGCGATATGGCTCACCAGGCAATGAATCGCCAGGAAACAGGCTGTCGCGTCATTGAACTCGGCGAAGCCGCTGCACATTGGTCTCTTGTCCAGCGACCCTGCAAGCGTAAACAGCGGGGCGCGGCGTAAGCCGACAGCCGTCAGCGTAGAGAGGCTTAAGCCTCTCTACGCGCGGCTCACGCTACCAGCTCATCCAGCCTCACTCACCGAGACATTCGAAAGCATTGAGTGGATCTGCTGAGTGGCCTCTTGCGTTCTTGACGCGAGCTTTTTCACTTCATCGGCCACAACCGAAAACCCACGCCCAAAATCCCCGGCCCTCGCGGCTTCAATGGCGGCATTGAGTGCAAGCATGGTCGTTTGATCGGCGATGGCCTTTATCACGCCAAGCGCCGTGGAGATCTGCGCGTAGGTTGCCTGCATGGCCGCCTGCTCCCGCTGACGCAACTCGATGGCATGTCGCTCGGAAGAGATGTCTCGAACGGCACCTATCAGCCTGCATACCTTGCCGTCGGGCCCTGTCAGGGCCCGACCCCGCTCTCGGTACCAAACCATGCCCCGCTGCTTATGCCTCATTTGATACTCAACGACGTAATGTTCAGCACTGTGCGGCGCTCGTACATATGCGTCGATAATCTTCAGTATCCTGGGCAGGTCGTGAGGATCAACGATTTGGTTATACGTTTCCCAGCCATCAAGAAACTCCGCATCCGAATATCCAACCAACTCTTTGAACTGACGGGACCATCGAAGCTCATTGGAAGGATGCTCCAAGTCTCCATCGACAATCCTGAGATCCCAACAGCCTTCGGTAAGGGTCTGCTTGGTAAGCTCCCACACTTGCGCCTCTGCACTCAGGGCCGTCAGTTGTGTATTGATCGAGTCGAAGGCCTGGCGCGTCTCGGTTGAACAGCGCTCCAGATAAGCCACCTCGTTTGCCAGGGTGCTGATTTTATCCGTGCTGACGATTGCGTCTTGTGCCCAGGTTTCCTGTGCCTGCGTCAGGCTCTCAACCTGCCCCTCCAGCGCTTTTATCCGCTGTGCCAAAGCCAGCACATTTGAATAAGTCGGCGCATGAGTCTTGCTCAATAACCGCAAACGCTCCGGGGCGAGAGGCTCTTGTTCCAACAATGCGCGCAGGGCGCGATCCAACTCATCAAATTCCGCACTCAATGAACCTTTGAACCACATCACGTTGCTCCTCTACTGCGCGACTCAGCCATCGCGCTCTGCAGACTCCGGTGTTCAAGTCGGGATCTGCACTGAATACAGCCCATCATTGAAATGCCTTCAGAAATGAAAAAACGCCCTTCTTGAAGGGCGCTTTTTATTACGTCAGAAACTATGCGGTGGTTCCGCGAGCCCCGCCGATGACAACGGCATCCCTTGAGGGAATGGCATCAGCGTAGATGGCCGCACTGCGCAGATGAGGGCGGGCAATCCACATATAGAGAAAGCCGACCGCAATGACAGCGAAAGAAGACAGCACAACAATCCAGTTGTCATACCAAGGTGCACCAGGGGTGCGTGGCCAACTGATGTTCACCATCGCGGCAACGCCATAGACCAGCGCCCCAATGTTGGTGATCAAGCCAAGCGATCCAAGCTGGTACTCACCGCTGGGCTTCCAGCCTTTCAAGCGAGCCCGCAACGCCGCAAGAACGACCATCTGGAACGCGATGTAGATGCCGACTGCCGAGAAAGAAATAATCTTCAAAAGCGCATCAGCTGAAATCATCGAACCAATAACAATCACACCCGGCAACAGCGCCGACAGCAGCAGCGCATACGGTGGCACATGACGATCATGAGAGAACTGGGAAAGCAGGCCGCTGGCAAAAATCATCTTGTCGCGAGCGTACGCATAGATCAGTCGGCTCGCCGCAGCTTGCAAGCTCATCACGCAAGAAAGGAACGAGATCAGCACGACACACAGCACGGCAGTGGAGCCCACCGGACCAAACGCATTTGCCAGAATGGCGGACACTGGATCAGCAAGCGTGCCGTTGATAACCGCGCCGATATCGACCACGGACATAATCAACGCAAAGCAGACGAAGGTTGCGGCTACCCCACCAATGTAAATCGTGCGACGCATCGACTTAGGAATACGCAGACCCGGCTCTGGAACTTCCTCGGCAACATCGCCACACGCCTCGAAACCGTAGTATTGGAAGACACCGATAAGACTTGCGGCCAAGAATGCTGCGGTATAGGAGCCCGTACTCTCCGAACCGAACGTATTGAAGAAGATGCTCATATCGTGGTGACGCTCAAACATCAGCAGGTACACGCCGACAACCAAAGCCCCCATTATTTCGGCGAAAAACCCGATCAGCGCTGCCTGCGCCAAGACCTTGGTACCCATCATGTTGATGACGGTCGCAATGGCCAAAATCACCAGAGCACAGATTACGTTCGCACCTGTTGTCGGCTCGAATCCTACAACTGAAGCCGTGTATGGAGCGGCGCCATAGGCAACCCCTGCGATAGTCGAGAACATCGCCATCACGTAAACCCAACCGGTCATCCACGCCCACTTGCGCCCCCAAAGACGCCGGGCCCATGGGTAGACACCGCCTGCGAGCGGGAATTGGGAGACGATCTCACCAAACACGAGCGCCACCAGAAGCTGGCCAACACCCGCGATGAGCAGTGCCCAAATCATCGGTGGGCCGCCCAGCATGAGAGAGGATGCGAACAAGGTGTAAATGCCGACAACCGGCGAAAGGTAAGTAAAACCCAAGGCAAAGTTCGCCCAAAGGCTCATATCGCGTTTGAATTCTGATTTGTATCCCAGGGACGCAAGACGCTGGGCGTCGACGTCAACCGGGGAACTCACGGGATGATTCGTCATGGTGCAACCTCGTATTTTTGTGTTCTCGGCAGCGACGTAGAAAGGAGGGCCATCTAGCATTTTTTTGCTCTTGGAAACGCGAACGCTCATCGCAGGTCTAGAAATACCTTCAAATACATTTGAAGTCAAAGGAAAATGTTTTGCACCCCACCAACCGGCATAAAACCCAGCAAACACTGACAAAAAACCGAACAAACGCTCAAAAAACACCAAAAGTTACGCTCAGACATGCCCGAAACCGCTGAAAAAAGCGGTCAATATCGTTGACAATACATATGGATTAGAATCTTAATGTTCGCAGAGAGCTAGGCATGCAGCCGGCCCTCTCCGTTCAGGAGGCTTCTCATGCGAGAAATAATCGGTGCGTTCGAGATTGGAGTCATGCAGGTTTCAGAAACAAAAGAGCCTTCTTCCAGGGAGGAAGCTCATGACCCAGGCACATGGATACTGTTCTCAGCATTGCTCGTTCAGGTGTTCGCCTGTTTCAGCCTGGCTCATTGATCCCCCTGAACTCATCCAAGGCCATGATCGACTTGAGTTATCCAGACTGAAGATGATCAGCGATGATTTCTTCGCTTAAAAAAGCCGCTATCACTAGCGACTTCTTGTTATGCCGATGCCCGAACGTCATTCGGATCGACCTTGGGCGCGGCAAAAAATGCGCGCTGGCCTATTTGCTCCTTTACCTTGCTGACGATGTACGCACCAATAGGAATGGCCGACGTTGCCGCGGGTGAAGGTGCATTGCACACGTTCACGCTTCTATTGGTATTAACAAACAGGAAGTCGTCAATAAGCTTGCCGCTGTTCGAAACCGCCTGGGCGCGAACACCCGCGGGATAAGGCGTGAGGTCTTCCTTGTTGATTGACGGACAGTATTTCTGCACTTGCTGGAGATAGCCGCCCTTGAACAGAGAGTTCCTCATCTCAATCAGACCGGGTTTCAAATTGGCCTTCAGTACCTTCAAGACCCCAAGCGAGGTGAACATTTCAAACATATCAGCCAGGGAGAAATCGGTTTTCTTGTAACCCTCACGCTTGAGCGCCAAAACAGCGTTTGGTCCAACGGTGACCGTGCCGTCAATCATGCGAGTCAGATGCACGCCCAAAAATGGCATGGACGGATCGGGGATAGGGTAAATCAAGTGGTTTACGATCTGATTGTGCTGCTTGGGCAGCAGGTAGTATTCGCCCCTGAACGGACAAATCTGGAATTGCGGCTCGAGCCCCAGCATCCTGACGATCCGATCGGCCATCAGGCCTGAGCACGAAATCAGAAAACGGGCTTGGTAAACCCCCGTCGACGTCGTGACTACGACCTCGTCCGCACGCTCGTCGAGCGCGGTCACTTGCGAATTGTAGTGAATGACGCCACCCGACTTTGTGAACTCTGCCGCCATACTCCGAGTGACTTCAGCGTAATTCACAATGCCACTGGAAGGGACAAAGATACCTCCCAGCCCGACAATATTCGGTTCTCTTTCACGAAGCTCAGCGGCCGAGAGCCATTCACGCTCAAGGCCATTCGCCTCGGTGCGCTCCCAGAGGGCCTTCATCCGCTCCATTTCCACATTGTTCGTGGCCACCAGCATTTTGCCGCAGGCGTCATAACGAATTGCGTGTTGATCACAGAAGTCCTTGGTTGCCCGATTTCCTTCCAGGCAGAACTTGGCTTTCAGACTGCCCGGCGTGTAATAGACACCCGCATGGATCACACCACTGTTGTGACCGGTTTGATGTTGAGCAGGGCTCGACTCTTTTTCCAACAATAGAATCTTTGCATCCGGGTATTCAGCGGCCATTTGCATGGCTGTAGACATTCCCACAATGCCGCCACCAATGATTACAAAGTCGAACATAGCTATCACCTCACAAGGATGGCGGACAGGGAGCGGGCCGCAGTCGCCTGTGGCCCGCCCATTGATCAGTTGGATGTCTGGCCGTGGTGGTGACCCACCTTCGGATAGCTGAAGTAGCCACGTTGACGCATCAGCTCGCGACGAAGGCCTGGATGCGCGGTGAAGCGGTCGCGTCCGTGAAGCCAGAACAAGTTGTTGATCAGCACGAACGAACCGACTGGAACGGGAATAGACAGCTTCGCCTGACTGGTTTCCAACGACTCACCGAGTTCATAAAGCCAGGTACCTTCTTCGTAGTTTTCGGGCTGAACAAATTGGTCGATGTAGCGCATGGTCGGGCGCCCCTCACCATCGGTATCAAAGATGGCATGGAATACATCCTCTTTGACGTTTTTGCTGGGTGGCGCGGTCCAGCGCAGAGAGCGGCGAGCCAAGGGGTGCCGGTAGAACTTATTCAAATCAGCCCAATCATCGAGGTGCAGCAGAAGCGAGTTGCCACCTTGCATATTCTGTTCGTCGATTTTCATCATCAGCACGTAGTCAGTGATCTGATTCACGAACGTTCCGTCGTTATGCAGCTCCATCACACGATGGGGAGCACGCAGGTAACTGTCGGACTTATCGGTGTTTTCCACGACAAAGCGCGCGTAAAACTGTCCGCTCATTGCATCGAAATTGGAACGCCCAAGCAGGTGCGCGACGGCGGTAGAAAATTTAACCATGTCTTCTGCCTGGGAGACATCGTTCAGCCCTTCAGGCGTCACCAACAGGCCACCGGTTTCACGGTCCAGCAGCGTATTGATCAACACCGGACGCAGCGTCTCACCACAAATTTCGTTGAGGATTTTGCCGAACTGAAACCGCAAAAACGACTTGTACTCAAGGGCCTGAACGGGCCATTCGGCGACGGCGGCGAAAAACGCGTCGACGGTGGCCTTAGGAAAGGTGAGCGCCAAGAAGCGCTTGGACTGAGCGGAAGGCTTGAGAGAGAAGCCCACGTACTCGGTGGGCTGTTGCATGACCGGAGCGTTTATCTGAGAGAAGGCGTTCATTGCTATGTCCTGGCGTAGTGAGGGTGAGCGCTTTGCGGAGCATCGGGCGAATCGACGGGCGAAAAATATCGCCACAAATAAAAAATGTCTACATTTTTAAAATATATAGATAGAAAATGTTTCCGTAGCCATTCGGCCCTATTCTTAAAAATGGGTATCATTAGGAGAATTTGACGATGAGTGGTCGCTATGGAAGAGCTTGAGCCAACACTGAAATCTACTTTCGAGGGTTACGGAAGGCTCAAGAAGGACATCATTCGTGGCGTATTCCCGGCTGGGCAGAAGCTATTGATGAGCGCCCTGAAAGACCGATACGGGCTTGGGGTCGGCCCGCTGAGGGAGGCTCTGTCACAGCTCGTCGCCGAGCACTTGGTGATTGCGATAAACCAAAAAGGCTATCGAGTTGCGCCCATGTCCATGGAGGAAATGCGCGACATCTACGACGCGCGCGCCAACCTGGAGGCCATGATCCTCACGCTTGCGATCGAACGAGGGGATGACTCCTGGGAAGCCTCGATTCTTGCGCGAACCCACACGCTATCGAAAGTGATGGAACTCAGAACGCAAGAGCAGATGCTTGAGATATGGGATGCCCGACATAAGGCGTTTCACAGTGCGATAGCCGCCGGATGCGGGTCCAAGCACCTGCTGCAGCTAAGGTCGCAACTGTTGGACCAAGCGGAGAGGTATCGCCACCTCTGGCTGAAAAGCACGGTCTTCTCCGAAGAGGCGCTTCGTCAAAAACGGGCCGAGCACGCAACCCTCGTTGACGCAATCCTGGCTCGTGATGCGGTAAAAGCGAGCGCCCTGATGAGGGAGCATCTGATGACGCCCGTTCCAATCATTTCAGACATCATCAGCAACTCGGTGCCGGCATAGCCCCCACAAAATGTTGACGGGAATACCCAAAGAAACCGGTCCGTGATGGCCGGTTTTTTGTGAGCGGCATTTGGAATCGAGCTTCTGAAACACTTCCCCTCCAGAAAATAAAGCGCGGCAAAACCTGTACAAATAAATATTTATGTACAAGTATCATGGCTCGAGCGGTGGCGCTTCGCCTCGCACTTTCAAAGAGCCAGGCCATGACACGTCTACTGGTTTCACTGTTGCTGGTCTTGAGCTTGACCAGTTGCAGCAATGTGGAGGTCGACCACTACGCCGACCAGCAACCAACGCTGGACCTGGAGCGCTTCTTCAGCAAACCCGTGAAAGCCTGGGGCATTTTCCAGAAGCGTTCGGGGGAAGTGGCCAAGCGCTTTGAGGTGGATATCGCCAGCCGGCGCGAGGGCAACGCGTTGATTCTCGATGAGCGCTTCCTCTACAGCGATGGCACGCGCCAGCAACGCGTGTGGACGCTGACCCCGGACGGCCCTGGACGCTGGCGTGGGCGCGCCGGCGACGTGGTCGGTGAGGCGATCGGCGAAGTGGCCGGCAACGCGCTGCGTTGGCGCTACCGCCTCAATCTGCCGGTGGATGGCGAGGTGTACGAAGTCAGCTTTGACGATTGGATGTACTTGATGGACGAAGACACCTTGATCAACCGTTCGAGCATGTCCAAGTTCGGCGTCGAGTGGGGTCAGGTCACGTTGTTCTTTCGTCGCCAATGAGGTGAATCATGAATATGCACATGCTGATCGACCTCGCCGAGAAAGGCGAAATACGTGAGTTGGAACTGCTGTCGCTGGAAGGCGGTTTCTACATCGCTCGCGTCCGACTGGAACACCTCGAAATGACGTTGCTCGACGATCACGCCAAGCCGATGCGCATCGGCTCCACCACGCATTTGCGCGACCTGTTGCAGCAGGTTCCACCGTTTCCCTGTGTGCTGGTGCAGCACTGCGTTCATGACGAAATGTGCGGCACGCGTGAAGGACCCATTGGCGCGTTGCGGATTCCGTTTTCGCTGAACGCGTCGTTCTAGGTCGAAGCGCAAACCCTACGACCTAGCCCGACCACGCCAAGCGCAGTGCCACCCACCAGCATCGGTACGCGCCCCCAACGTTACAGGGCGCGACGACGGGAGGACAATTCGTGTTGCTTGATGAAACCGCTCGTTTTAGGTTGAGCGGTCTTTATAGAATGCCGACGGGCCTGAAACCAATACCGAATGCCGACCGATTAATACCCAAGGGGCACGCAGGTGGTCGGCTGGGTGCTGATCGTCCCCTTGCTGGTCTCGCTGGTGCGACTGCCGTTTCCACTGGGCCCGGCCCTCGCCCTGGGGGCGATCGTCGCGTCAGCCTATGGCGTAGGGTTCGCCAGGCGGCACGCCAGCCGCCGAGTAACGGTACTGGCGTTGATCTGCACCTTGCTCAATGTCGTCTCACTGGTTGGGCTGGGGAGTGCCTCGTGGCTGATGGCGCTCTATTACCTTTCAAGGGTTTACTGGAACTTCTAGAGCGGCGGAAAAATCGACCGCAAGAAACGAAGTTTCCGGTGCAATGGGTTGATCTAGATTGAGCCATCCCCCACCCGTTCAGGAGCCCCCTTATGCGCTATGAATACACACTCATGCCCTCCCCCGTCGGCGAACTCACCCTGGTGGCGCGCGGCGGGAAACTCAGCGCCATTCTGTGGGAAACAGAGCGCGCCAACCGTGTCCGCCTGGGGCCATTGCACGAGGCCAACGCCAATCCGGTGCTGTTGGAAACCCAGCGCCAGCTACGGGAATATTTCGCCGGCAGCCGCAACCGGTTCGAGCTGGAATTGGACTTCACCGGCACTGCGTTTCAGCAGCAGGTCTGGCAGGCCCTGCTGACCATTCCATTTGGCGAAACCCGCAGCTACAGCCAGATCGCCCAGCAGATCGGCAACCCGAAAGCCGTACGCGCCGTGGGCGCGGCCAATGGACGCAATCCAATCTCAATCATTGCCCCGTGCCATCGTGTGATAGGCGCGTCAGGCGGGCTGACCGGGTTCGCCGGCGGGCTTGCGGCCAAGCAGTATCTGCTCGCGCTGGAAGGCACCGACCGAGGCTGACGTGCACCCGGCATGAAAAAACGGCGGTTGGATTTGATCCAACCGCCGTTTTTCGTCGGTGAAGGGCTCAACCGTCGCCTTGATGACCCTACCCGTAGGTGGACGCCAGGGCGCGGGCCTTTTGCAGACGCTCTTGCAACCTGGGCAGCGTCTCATCCACCAGGGCTTTTATTTCCGGCACATCGGACGCCGCGCCTTCCTGCTTGAACAGGGCAATGGCGTCTTCGTTTTCCTTGACCTGTTGCGCGGTGTAGGCGGCGTCGAAGGAGTCGCCGTCCTTGAGTTCAGGCATCAGGGTTTCGGCCTTGTCGACGATCTTCTCCCGTGGGGCCACGGGCAGGTCGAGCTTCTTGGCGATCGCCGCCAGGTGCTGATTGGCCAGGGTGCGCTCGTTGATCACCTCGATGGTGTAATCCTTGATTTCCTGGGACGAGGTCTTGGCGTGGGCCATGCGACTGGTTTCGATATCGGCCATGCCTTTGGCCGAAGCCTGCTCGATGAATTCAGCAGGCGACTGGGCGAAAGCATTGCTGGCGCCGAGGCCCAGCAGCATCGCGAAACTGGCGGCGCGTAACCGGATAGCCATGCGGCTCATGATGGGTTCCTCCAGGGCAAAAATAGGTGCGAGGGAGTACACCTCACCCTGAATTGGAATTTTCAGGGCGGCAAAGGTTTAGAAAAAACTTCTCAGTGCGACGAACGGTCCTCGTCATGTCACGCCGGTTTGCTGCCGAGCAAGCCCGGCAATGCATGGGCCAGCGCATTGATGGCGAAGCCGATAAACATCACGCCACAGAGTCTGGTGATCAGGATTTCATGGCGCTGATACACCGTGCGCACGCGCTGGGCGCCCACCACGCCAATCAGGATCGCATAGGCCAGCAGCCCGCCGACGAAGCTGAGGACGATCAACCACGGCAGCATCGACCAGGTCAGCAATTCGGCGCGGCTGGACAGCAACGCAGTGAACGTCGCCACGGCAACCGGGTACGCCTTGGGGTTGGTCAGGCCGAACACAATGCCGTGCCAGAACGGATGCCGCGCCGCGCCCTGAGGGGCATCACTGCTGCGACGCTGGGTGCGGATCGCGCGCCAACCGAGCCAGAACAGGTACAGGCCGCTGAGCACGCCCAACACATCGAATGCCGTGCTGCCGACTTCGCGCGCGCCCACAATCGCGATCAGCGCCGTGCTGCACCACACCACATCGCCGAGCAAGTGCCCGCACAGAAACCCCGCCCCGGCGCGACGGCCACGCGCGGCGCCTATGCCGAACACCGCCAGTACCCCAGGACCTGGCGTAATGCCGTAGATAAAACCCGAAGCGAGGACGGCAAGCAGCAAGGATGGGGTCATGGGCGCGACTCTGACAGAGGGTTGAACGATGGAGGGATTCTGCCTGTTCTGCCGAGAACTGCAATGTGACACACCAAAACGGTGGCAAGCGGGCTTGCCACCGAAGTCGGGCTGCGCATTGGCGTTACCGAGCCGTTCAGCCTTTGTCGAGGGTGCGCAACTTCTGCGGCAGGCCCCACATCAGCAACGCCGCCGCCAACAGCGCACACACGCCGATCACATACAGCGCCGGGGTGGTGCTGCCGGTGAGGTCCTTGATCCGCCCCACCATCACCGGGCTGACAATGCCACCGAACTGCCCCAGGGTGTTGATCACCGCGATCCCACCCGCCGCGCCGGCACCGGCGCCGGCCAGCAGTTTGGGCGGCAGGGTCCAGAAGGTCGGGATCGAGGCGATGATGCCCGCGCCCAACATGCCCAGGGCGATGATCAGGAAGGTGGTGTGGTCGGCAAAGATCCCGGCGCTGAAAAAGCCCACCGCGCCGAGCACCACCAGGCCGCAGACAAACTTGCGGCGCTCACCGGTGGCATCCGACAGACGCCCGATCACGATCATGCTGATGGCACCGCACACATAGGGAATCGCCGTGAGCAGACCGATCATCACCGGGCTCTGGGTACCCGCGCTGCGGATCAGTTGCGGTGCCCAGAAGTTGAGGCCATAGGACGCCACTTGGATCAGAAAGTAGATGAACCCGAGCATCAAAAAGCCTGGAATGCGGATCGCCGACAACAGCGAGCCGCCATGACTGTTCGGCTCGTGCTTGGCAATACGGCTGGACAGCAACGCCTTCTGCGCCGATGTCAGCCAATGCGCGTCCTCGATACGGTCCTTGAGCAGGATCAGCACCAGGAACCCCAGGCCGATGCACGGCAAGCCGCCGAGCAGGAACAACCAATGCCAGCCGCGCATCTGCAGCACGCCGTCGAGGTGTTCCAGCACCAGGCCGGAGAACGGTGCGCCTACCAAACCGGCAAAGGCCGACGCCAGGAACAGCATCGAGGTGATGCGCCCACGGAAATGCTGCGGGAACCACAGCGTCAGGTAATACAGCACGCCGGGGGCAAAGCCCGCTTCCATCGCGCCGATGATGAAGCGCAGCCCATAGAACTGCCATTCGGCCGTGACAAACACCATGGCCGCCGTGGCCAGGCCCCAGGACATCATGATCCGCGCGATCCAGCGCCGGGCGCCGACCTTGTACAGCATCATGTTGCTCGGCACTTCGAAGATCACATACCCGACCACGAACAACCCGGCGCCAAGTCCATAGGCGGTGTCGCTCAAGCTCAGGTCCGTTTGCAACTGGAACTTGGCAAAGCTGATGTTGATACGGTCAAAAAACGCGAACAGGTAACACACCATGATCAGCGGCATCAGGCGCCAGGCGACCTTGCTGACCAGGGCTTTTTCGGCGTCGATTTCAGCAGCCGGGCGCGCGCCGGCCTCTAACGTATTAGCGTTCATGATTTCTCTCCAGCGGACTGCTCATAGGCGTCCGATTGTTTTTGTTGTCTGGTGCGGCGTTACAACGTGGCGATGTAAGCCGGTGGCGAATGCAGATCGGCGTTGCGTCCGGCCTTGGCCACCTGGCCCGGCAACTCATGGCCAAGCAACGCTGGTAAACCACGGGACATGTGCAGCAGGTGCGGCAGATCGATGCCGGTGTGAATCCCCACTTCTTCACACAAGTTGACCAGGTCTTCGGTGCAGATATTGCCCGACGCCCCCGGCGCAAACGGGCAGCCGCCCAAGCCACCGAGGGCGGCGTCAAAGCGCCGGGCACCGGCGTCGTAGGCAGCCAGCACATTGCACAACCCCAGGCCGCGGGTGTTGTGGAAATGCAGGGTCAAGTCGCGCGCAGGCACACGCTGCAACACGCGCTTGACCAGGTGCTCCACCTGGCGCGGGTTGGCCATGCCGGTGGTGTCGGCCAGGCTGATGCCCTGGATGCCGAGCTCCAGGTACGCGTCGACGATCTGCAGCACGCGGTCTTCGTCGATCCGCCCTTCGAACGGGCAACCGAAGGTGGTGGCGATGCTGCCGTTCAGCCGCACCGGATGCCCGGCGGCGAAGCTGACGATATCGCCGAAGGCCGCCAACGACGCCTCGCAGCGCATACGCATATTCGCCAGGTTGTGGGTCTGGCTGGCGGACATCACCAGGTTCAACTCATCCGCCGCAGACGCCACGGCGCGCTGCGCGCCCTTGAGGTTGGGGATCAGCGCCACATAGATCACACCCGGCGCGCGCGCGATGCCCTGGAACACTTGCTCGCCATCGCGCAACGCCGGGATGGCCTTGGGCGAGACGAACGAGCCGGCTTCGATGCGCGAAAAACCGGCCAGGGACAACTGGTCGATCAGCGCGATCTTGTCGGCCGTTTCGACCCAGGTCGGTTCGATTTGCAGACCATCGCGCGGGGACACTTCCTGCACGATCAACGGGTCGGAATAATCCTGAATCATTGCACCACTCCCGAAGCTTTCAGGCGTTGAATATCGGCAACCGTCAGGCCCAGGCTGCCGAGGATATCGTCGGTATGCTGACCCAACGTCGGGCCCTGCCAGTTCACGGCGCCGGGGGTATCCGAGAGCTTGGGCACGATTCCGGGCATCTTCACCGACACACCGCCGGGCAGTTCGGCAGTGAGCAACATGTCGCGGGCCTGGTAGTGCGGATCGCTGACGATATCGGCCACGGAATAGATGCGCCCGGCCGGCACTTCGGCGGCTTCCAGGGCCGTGAGCACCTGGTCGATGGGCAGGCTGCTGGTCCAGTGGGTGATCGCCGCATCCAGCAGGCCGCTTTGTCTGGCACGCCCATCGTTGTGGGCAAATTCCGGCGCTTCGGCCAGGTCGACGCGGCCGATGGTGGTCATCAGGCGCTTGTAGATCGGGTCACTGTTGCCGGCGATCACCACGTAGGCGCCGTCGGCGGTCAGGTAGGTATTGGACGGCGCGATGCCAGGCAAAGCGCCACCGCTGCGCTCGCGCACATGGCCGAGCATGTCGTACTCGGGCACCAGGCTTTCCATCAGGTTGAATACGCTTTCAGCCAGGGACACATCGACAATCTGCCCGTCGCCCTGGCCGGTCTTGACCCGCAGCAGCGACATCAGCGCGCCGATCACGCCATGCAGCGACGCCAGGGAATCGCCCAGGCTCACGCCGACCCGCGCCGGCGGTGAGTCGGGGTTGCCAGTGGTGTAGCGGATGCCGCCCATGGCCTCGCCGATGGCGCCGAAACCCGGACGGTCGCGGTAAGGGCCGGTCTGGCCGTAGCCGGAGATGCGCACCAGGGTCAGCTTGGGGTTGAGGGCATGCAGCACGTCCCAGCCCAGGCCGAGTTTTTCCAGGCCGCCGGGGCGCAGGTTTTCGATCAGCACGTCGGCGTCGCCGAGCAGTTGCTTGATCAGGTCCAGGCCTTCGGCAGACTTGAGGTCCAGGGCCAGGGACTTTTTGTTACGCGATTGCAGGTACCACCACAGCGACGTGCCTTCGTGCAGCTTTCGCCATTTACGAAGCGGATCGCCCTGCCCCATGGCCTCGATCTTGATCACCTCGGCGCCGAACTCGGCCATCATCCGCGCGGCGAACGGCGCGGCAATCAGGGTACCGATCTCGATCACCTTGATACCGCTCAGGGGAGCCGTCATGGGCTGTACCTCTTATTTTTGGAATAGGCGACCAAGGCTAGAGGACAGACGCGGGAGAAATCCAACCGTCAGTTGGCAAGGAGCGTTCGCGAAACGCGAACGCTCAGATAATCGAACAGCAACCGACTGACCGGCGACAGCTGTGCTTCGTCACGCACCACCAGGATCAGACTGCGATCCGACCATGCATCCGTGAGCGGCACGGCGTGCAACCCCAGCGCCCGGCCAAACAGCTCATAGGCTTTTTGCGGCAGGATACCGATGCCCATATTCGCCTGGACCATCCGGCACATCGCATCAAAACCCGGCACATGGATGCGCAGGCGCAGCATCCTGCCGGCCTCTCGCGCCGCGGCGTGGGTGCGCATGTTGATCGAACTGGCGGCGTGCAGGCCGACGTAATCGCTGTCCAGGGTTTCGCTGAAGGCCAGGCTCGCGCGTGCCGCCAACGGATGATCCGCCGGCATCAGCACCACCAGTTTGTCGTGGCGATAGGTCACGCTGGGCAGGCCTTTGGTGTCGGTGTCGCTGGAACAGATCCCCAGGTCGGCCACGCCATCCAGCACGCCTTGCACCACGCCTTTGCTGGGGCGTTCTTCCAGGTCGGTCTTCACTTCGGGATGCGACTCGGAAAAATCCCGCAGGTCTTCCGGCAAGAACTGAATGATTGCCGAGAGATTGGCCAGCATCCGCACATAGCCGCGCACACCGTGGCTATGTTCACCCAGTTCCAGGCCCATTTTTTCCACGTTGAAGAGCATCTGCCGCGCATGGTGCAGCAGGGTTTCGCCGGCGGCGGTGAGGTCCATGCCTTTGGCGCGGCGCACGAACAGGCTCACGCCCAACACCTGCTCCAGCTCCATCAAGCGCTTGCTGGCCGCCGATACCGCGATGGCTTCGCGGGCGGCAGCGCGGGTCAGGGTGCCTTCTTCAAACACCGCAACGAATAGCTGCAGTGTGATCAAGTCCAGGCGACGTACCAGACTCTTGTGCAGCATCAGGGACGCTCGGACGCCAGACGATTGATCTCGGCCTGTTCCACCACCGGTTGCGGCGCGCCATGGCGCACCGCCGCCAACATCGCCCGGCCGACGGTTTCGGTGCTCACCACCCAGCCCGGCTTGAGCCGACGCAGCAGCGAAAGCGCCGGCCCACACGCGGAATAAAAGGCCTGGTACAACCGCGTCTTGGAGCGCACGCCATGCAACGGCTGGATCAGCCCCGGCCGAAACAGATAGACCGCCTTGAACGGCAGGCGCAGCAAGGCATTCTCGGTCTTGCCCTTGACCCGCGCCCACATCGACTTGCCCGCCTCGGAACTGTCGGTACCGGCGCCGGACACATAGATAAAAGTCATCTGCGGATTAAGCCGCGCCAGGGTGCTGGCAGCGACCAGGGTGAGGTCGTAGGTGAGGTGGGTGTAGCGGGTTTCAGTCATGCCTGCCGAGGAAACGCCGAGGCAGAAGAAGCATGCATCAAAACCTTGCAGCAGGTTTTCCAGGGGTTGGAAATCCAGCATGTCGCTGTGCAGCACCTGATGCAGCTTGTCGTGCTCCAGGGCCAACGGCGTGCGGCCAACCACGACGATTTCCTGTACGTCGGCGGCCAGCAGGCACTCGCGCAGTACGCCCTGGCCGACCATGCCGGTGGCACCGAATAACAGAACTCTCATAGGGGAACCTCAGCGGCAAGCCGCAAGCGTCAAGCTCAAGTTGCAGGCAGCTTAACAGCTTGCGGCTTACGGCAGCCCCATCAGAACGCGCTGCGGAAGATCTCCTCGATCTGACGTTGATCCGCTCGCCGCGGATTGGTCAGCCCGCACGCATCCTTGAGCGCATTGGTGGCCAGCAGCGGAATGTCCTGCAGCTTGGCGCCCAGTTCACGCAGGCCGGCGGGGATTTCCACGTCCAGGGACAACGCACGAATTGCCGCGATGGCCGCCTGGGCGCCCTCTTCGTCGGTGGTGCCTTTGATCTGCGCACCCAGCGCGCGGCCGACGTCGCTCAAGCGCTTGGCGCTCACGCTGGCATTGAAGCTTTGCACATGGGGCAGCAGCACCGCGTTGCACACGCCGTGGGGCAGGTCATACAGGCCGCCCAATTGGTGGGCCATGGCGTGTACAAAACCGAGGGAGGCGTTGTTGAAGGCCATGCCGGCGAGGAACTGGGCATACGCCATGTTTTCCCGCGCGGCCTTGTCGCTGCCATCGCGAACCGCCAGACGCAGATTGGCGCTGATCAGTTCGATGGCCTTGATCGCACAGGCATCGGTGATCGGCGTGGCAGCGGTGGACACGTAGGCTTCGATGGCGTGCGTCAGGGCGTCCATACCGGTGGCGGCGGTGAGGCCTTTGGGCATGCCGACCATCAGCGTCGGGTCATTGACCGACAGCAGCGGCGTGACGTTGCGGTCGACGATGGCCATTTTCACGTGGCGGGTTTCGTCGGTGATGATGCAGAAGCGGGTCATCTCGCTGGCGGTGCCGGCGGTGGTGTTGATGGCCACCAGGGGCAGTTGCGGCTTGCTCGATTGGTCGACGCCTTCATAGTCGCCGATGTGCCCGCCGTTGGTGGCGCACAGGGCAATACCCTTGGCGCAGTCATGGGGCGAACCGCCGCCCAGGGACACGACAAAATCACAGGCGCTCTGCTTGAGCAGTGCCAGGCCTTTCTCGACGTTTTCCACATTCGGGTTGGGCTTGGCGCCGTCGTAGATCACCGAGTCGATGTCCTGCATCGCCAGCTTCTCGGCGATCATGCTGGCCACGCCCGCCTTGGCCATGCCGGCGTCGGTGACGATCAGGGCCTTGCGAAAACCATAGTTGCGGATAGCGACCATCGCTTCGTCGAGGCAGTCGGTGCCCATGATGTTGACGGCGGGAATGAAGAAGGTACTGCTCATGAAAAATCCTCTGGGGCGTTATGCCGGTAGCATCCACCGGCATCGCATAACCCGTCTTGATCAGGATCAAGCCACGCCCGTGATAAAGTCACTGCCCAGCCGATTTCGAGTAGACCCGCCGCAATGAAGGATTTCCAGGATATTGACGCCCACCTTGAAGACTGGAGCGCACTGCGCAGCCGCATCGCGTTCAGCGCGATTCTGATCGGCAACGGCGCCAGCCGGGCGATTTGGGAAGACTTCGCCTACGACTCGCTGTTCGAGAACGCGCGCACCGTCGAAGAAAAACCCCTCAGCCAATCCGAACTCAGCGTGTTCGACGCCCTGCAAACCCGCAGCTTCGAGCAGGCCCTCAGCGCGCTGAAGACCACCAGCCGAGTCAACAAGGCCCTGGCGGTCAGCTCGGCGGCGCCGCGCAATCGCTACTACGCGATCAAGGAAGCGCTGATCAACACCATCCACGCCGTGCACATCCCGTGGCGCCTGGTGCAGCCGTCGACGCTGGCGACGATCAACGCCGAACTGGCCCAGTACGCCACGGTGTTCACCACCAATTACGACCTGCTCAACTACTGGGCGATCCTGCACACACCCGGCATCGACGACCTGTTCCGCAGCGCCGACGCCAGCTTCGACCTGCGCAACACACGCACCGACGCCACGCGCATCCTCTACCTGCACGGCGGCCTGCACCTGGTGCGCAACCTGGACGGCACCGCGCGCAAATTGCCGAGCACCGACAGCACCCTGCTCAGCAGTTTCGCGATCAACAACACGATCAAGACCCTGGACGATGTGCCGTTGTTCGTCAGCGAAGGCAAGGTGGAGGAGAAACTCAAGACCATCCGCAGTTCGGATTACCTGTCGTTCTGCTATGAGCAACTGCTGACCCATCAGGGCGCGCTGTGCCTCTTCGGCCACGACCTGGGCGCGCAGGACAAGCACTTGGTGGACGCGATTCGCCAGGCCAGGCCGTCCACCCTGGCGATCTCGGTATCGGGCCGCAGCGACGGTTTCATTCGCCAGCAGAAACGCCGGTATTCAGCATTGTTCGAGGGCAGCGGCGTGGCGCTGGAGTTTTTTGCCGCGCGCACTCATCCCTTGGGCAACGCGGCACTGTCTGTGCCGGTCGAGCGCTAGCCTGGGGCTCGTTCCGACCGAAGGCTGCACACATTCATTCCGATGGAGACAAATAGCAATAATTCTCGATATCATTCGCGACTTTTCTACGTCGCGCTTCGTCAAGAAGGATATCCATGTCTCGTCCCAAGCCGGACCCGTTGTCGGTCGATGCCTTTCGCAGATTTTATGCAGATATCCTGTATTTCCTGCGCAAACGCACGGACAACGCCAGCGACGCGGCAGACATGACCCAGGATGTCTTCACCCAATGGCTGGACTACCGCGACCGGGCCAAGGTCGAGCAGCCACGGGCGTTCCTGTTCCAGATGGCGCGCAATCTGCTGCGTGATCACTGGCGCAAACAGAAGGTCCGGCACACCGTCCATGCAGGTCACGCCGACAGGGACGCCGAACCGCTCAGCGACGAGCAAAACGATCCCATGGTCGCCGCGCTTCGCCTGCAACGCCTGGAACAGTTGAAAGAAGTCCTCGCCGAACTCTCGCCCCGCCGGCGAGAAGCCCTTATGCTGCACCGCTTCGAAGGCCTGAGCCAGGCACAGATCGCCGAGCGCATGGGCATTTCGACCAGCATGGTGGAAAAGCACATCGCCTTTGCCCTGCTGCATTGCAAGCGACGCCTTCAACCCGAACCCGGCATGGAGCAGCCAGAATGAACCGCCTGAGCGACATCGACGCCCTGGATATCGAGGAGAGCGATTCCATCGATGCCCAAGCCGCCAGTTGGTTTGCCCGCAACCGTAACGGCGCGGACCGCACCGACCGCAAGGCCTTCGCCGCGTGGCAAGCGGTGCCGGCCCACGCCCGCGCCTATGCCGAATTCGAACAACTGTGGGCCGACCTGGCCCAATTGCAGCAACTGAACAAACCCGTGGCGCTGTCCACGCGCAAACCGTCGGTGTGGCGCCCTGCACTGGCCGTGGCCGCCGCCTTGTTGTGTGCCGTGCTGGCGCCGTCCCTCGGCGCACCTCGCGAGGTGTATCACGCCCAGGTGGCCGCCCACGCCAAGGGCATGCGCACGCTGCAACTGCCCGACGGCAGCACCCTGTATGTGAATGCCCACTCCCGCCTGCGCGTGGATTTCACCGCGTACCAGCGCATCGTGCATCTGGACAAGGGCCAGGTGTATATCGAGGTGGCCGCCGACAAGGAACGGCCGCTGTTCGTGCAGGCGGGCGAAGC
Source organism: Pseudomonas sp. MPB23 (assembly GCF_046605395.1). Taxonomy (NCBI): domain Bacteria; kingdom Pseudomonadati; phylum Pseudomonadota; class Gammaproteobacteria; order Pseudomonadales; family Pseudomonadaceae; genus Pseudomonas; species Pseudomonas sp. MPB23. The sequence continues at coordinate 5,897,294 of NZ_CP176771.1, forward strand.
CCATGTGCGGGTGGTCGGCACCGGCTTCGATGTGCGACGCGGCCCGCAGCAACTGGTGGTCAGCGTCGCCCACGGCCAGGTGGCGTTCGAGCCGGGCCCGAAAAGCCCGGTGGCCCTGCTCGGCGCCCAGCAACGCGCCAGCTACAGCTATGCCAAGGGCACCGTGCAGCAGCAAACCCTCATCGACGAAGAGGTGGCCGACTGGCGCAGCGGACACCTGGCGTTTCGCAACCGCGACCTGGCCAGCCTGATCGACGAACTGAGCCTGTACCGGCCCCAGGCGCCGTTGCAGGTGAGCAGCGCTGTGGCGCAACTGAAGGTCTCGGGCAATCTGGATGTGAACGATCCCGACGCCCTGCTCAACGCCCTGCCCGCCCTGCTGCCGGTGAAAACCGTGGCCTCGGCCGATGGCATCATCAGGATCGAATCCAGCAAATAATCGCCCGACGCCACACTTGAGAATATTTTTCATTCGCAGGTGTGGATTTTTTTGCCTGCCCCGTCTTCCTCCGGTCTGCGTTTGATACGCACACCTTTTGGGCCATTTGGCCACACCGGGGGATTTCATGTTTCGCGCGCCTTGCCACGCTTCGCACCTGTTTCTGCGTCCGACCATCATCGCGGCCTGCCTGGCGTTCAGCCTCACGGCCGTTGCCGAGTCGTTCACCCTGCAATTGCCCGCCCAGTCGCTGGCCACGTCCCTGAGCCAAGTGGCGCAGCAGGCGAAGATCGCGTTGTTGTTCGACGAAGCATTGCTCAAGAACGTGCAGGCGCCGGCACTCAGCGGCGAGTTCACCCCGGAGGGGGCGATTCGCAGCCTGCTCAAAAACGGTGAGTTCACCCTGATCAAAGTCGGCAGCACCTACGTCGTGCGCCCCGAGCAGGGCAAGACCACTCAGAGCGGCGCCATCCAACTGGACACCCTGAGCGTGATCGGCACCGGCAGCCAGGTCGACTCCAGCACCGTCGGCCGCTCCACCCTGAGCCAGGCCGATATCGACCGCTACCAAGCCAACAACATCCCCAGCCTGCTGCAGACCCTGCCCGGCGTCAGCCAGGGCGGCTCGCTGAAACCCGGTGGCCAGACCATCAACATCCGCGGCTTCGGCGATGCCGAAGACGTGCCGCTGACCGTCGACGGCGCCACCAAAAGCGGCTTCGAGCGCTACCAGCAAGGCACGGTATTCATCGAGCCCGAGTTGATCAAAAGCATCGAGGTCGAAAAAGGCCCCAACTCGCCGTTCAGCGGTAACGGTGGCTTTGGCGGCACCGTGAACATGACCACCAAAGATGCACCGGACCTGCTCGAAGACGGCCGCAACAGCGGCGCGATGCTCAAGTACGGTTACTCCAGCAACGACCACGAACAGGTCTACAGCAGCGCGGTGTATGGCCGCACCGATGATGGCCGTTTCGATGCGCTGGCCTACCTGACCCAGCGCGACGGTGACGACATGAAAGTCGCCGCGCGCTTGCCCAACGAGAACAACCAGTACCCGATCAACCCTAAGCGCCTGCCCAATACGGCCCAGGATGTGGACGGCAAGTTGTTCAAGGTCAACGCGCATTTCACCGATGAACACAGCGTCGGCCTGTCTTACTCGCAGTCCCACAGCAATCGCTGGACGCCGTTTTCCGCCGCCAGCTACCCAACGCCGCCGACCCAGGCCAACATCAACCGCTACGGCTACGAAGGGGCGCTCAAGCGTTTCCTGGCCAACCGCGACACCGTCGACACCACCTGGTCGGGCAAGTATGAATACCAGCCGCTGGACAACCCGCTGGTGGACCTGACCGTCAAGTATTCCCAGTCCGACACCGAACAGACCGACGAGCGTGACGCCACGGCGTTTTTCCAGTTGGCCACCGGCGGGCGCAAAATGGACACGGCATACACCGACAAAAACCTCGACATCCGCAACGTCAGCCTGTTTGACAGCGGTCCCTTGCAGCACGCGCTGACCATTGGCACGCAGATCCGCAAGCACACACGTGAAACCGAAATGTGGATGCCCGGCGCCACCTACAACACCGCGCGCTACAACTACGGGCATTTTCAACCGGGCTTCATGCCCCACGGCAAGGTCGATACCAACAGCTTCTTTATCCAGGATGCCGTGACCCTGGGCGACGTGACCATCACCCCGTCCCTGCGCTACGACCATGTGCGCAACCGAGGCGAGGCCAACGACGCGCCGTACTACAGCAACCCCGATCCGGCCGTCGGCCACGACTACAGCGACCGCACCTACACCGGTTGGTCACCGCGCCTGGCGCTGTTCTGGACCGTGACCCCGAACGTTGGCCTGTTCGCCAACTGGAGCAAGACCTGGCGGGCACCGGTGATCGACGAGCAGTACGAAGTCCAGGGCCTGGGTAGCCGCACCGCGACCAGCGTCGACCTGGACCCGGAACGCATCACGTCGATCACCGTGGGGAACATCACCCGCTTCGATCACCTGATCACCCACGACGACAACCTGCAGGTACGTACCACGCTGTTCCACAACAAAGTCGAAGACGAAATCTTCAAGGCCACCGGCGTGGGCTGCGAGAACCAGGCCGTCAACGGCGGCACGATTTCCACCGCGTGCCCGGCCGGGCCGATGTCCAACTACCGCAATATCGGCGGCGTGACCATCAAGGGCTTCGAGGTCGAATCGTTCTATGACTCCACCTACCTGTTCGGCTCGGTGTCGTACGCCTATGCCAGAGGCGAACACGAAGGCGCCTACACCAACCCATGGGGCCCCAATGTCTCGGCGCGCGATATTCCGCCGACCAAATGGGTGCTGGTGCTGGGGACCCATATTCCGGCGTGGAATGCCCAGGTGGGTTGGACGGCGCAGTACGTCGGCGCCACCGATCGCCTGCCCAGCGACAAATACTCCGGCGGCCCGGGCTCCAGCGTCGGCGACTTGTTCTACGACCAGTACGGCAACAAGCGCTACAACACCCAGGGCCTGTTCGCCAAATGGAAACCGCAACAGGCTTACCTGAAAGGCACCGAGGTCAACTTCACCCTGGACAATATGTTCAACAACAACTTCCGTCCGGCCCTCAGCGGCGACCGTGCCTACACCAAAGGGCGCGACGCAAAGATCAGCATCACACGCTTCTTCTAACCCCCACCCCCTGCAGGAGCGAGCTCGCGCCTACAAAACTGTACGGATAAATCCGCACTCAGCTGTAGGCCCGCGTTTGGCGGGGGTTGTGGCTAGATGGGCTTCCCTTGAAGCCCTCTAGTTGTCGGTCCCCATTATGAGTTCGCGCGAAAACACCGGCATGGCCCTCGGCCTGCTGGGCGTCATCATCTTCAGCCTGACCCTGCCCTTCACCCGTATCGTGGTGCAGGAAATCCACCCGTTGCTCAACGGCCTGGGCCGCGCGTTGTTCGCGGCGATCCCGGCGGCGGCGCTGTTGCTGTGGCGCCGCGAACGCTGGCCCACCTGGCGCCAGGTGCGCGGGCTGTGCCTGGTGATCGCCGGGGTGATCCTCGGTTTTCCGGTGCTGTCGGCCTGGGCCATGCAAACCTTGCCGGCGTCCCATGGCGCGCTGGTCAACGGCCTGCAACCGCTGTGTGTGGCGCTGTATGCGGCGTGGTTGTCCCATGAACGGCCGTCCAAAGCCTTCTGGGCCTGCGCCGCACTGGGCAGTGGGTTGGTGCTCGGTTATGCATTGATCACTGGCGCCGGCAGTATTCAGGCCGGCGATCTGTTGATGCTTGGTGCGATTGCCGTCGGTGGCCTGGGGTATGCCGAAGGCGGCCGACTGGCCAAGGAGATGGGCGGCTGGCAAGTGATCTGCTGGGCGCTGGTGCTGTCCACGCCGGTGTTGATCGGGCCGGTGTGGTACCTGGCGGCGCAGCATCAAGGCGCGATTTCCATGCGCACCTGGTGGGCGTTCGGCTATGTGTCGCTGTTCTCGCAGTTCCTGGGGTTCTTTGCCTGGTACGCCGGCTTGGCCATGGGCGGCATCGCGCGGGTCAGCCAGATTCAGCTATTGCAGATCTTCTTCACCATCGCGTTTTCGGCGTTGTTCTTTGGCGAACATATCGAGCCGATCACCTGGCTGTTTGCGTGCGGGGTGATCGTCACGGTGATGCTGGGGCGCAAGACTGCGGTGCAGGCTGCGCCCATCTCGAAGGCCAGTGCGATTTAACGGTGGGAGGGGGCTTGCTCCCGATAGCGGCTTATCAGTCGATGCATATATGACTGAACCGCCGCAATCGGGAGCAAGCCCCCACATTGGCTTCGTGTTCAGCCGAGGTAGTCATCCTCGCGCAGCAGGGTTTCCAGGCAGTGCTCGGTGATGTGATAGAAGTCCTTGAGTTGCTGGATCTTGTCCAGTAACGGCGCGTTGTCCAGCGGCTCCGCACGTTTGACCGCGAGGATCATCTTGTTCTTGTTGGTGTGTTCCAGGGAGATGAACTCGAACACCTTGGTTTCATAGCCGCAGGCCTCGAGGAACAAGGCGCGCAGGCTGTCGGTGACCATTTCCGCCTGCTGGCCCAGGTGCAGGCCGTATTGCAGCATCGGTTTCAGCAGCAGCGGGCTCTGGATCTGCAGGCGAATCTGTTTGTGGCAGCACGGCGAGCACATGATGATCGACGCGCCGGAGCGGATACCGGTGTGAATCGCATAATCGGTGGCCACGTCGCAGGCATGCAGCGCGATCATCACGTCCAGCTCGCTCGGCGCCACGCTGCGCACGTCGCCGCATTTGAATGTCAGCCCCGGGTGTTCCAGGCGCGCGGCGGCGGCGTTGCACAGGGTCACCATGTCTTCGCGCAGTTCCACGCCAGTGACTTCAGCCTCGACATTGAGGGTGTTGCGCAGGTAGTCGTGGATGGCGAACGTCAGGTAGCCCTTGCCCGAACCGAAATCGGCGACGCGCATCGGCAGGTCCAGCCTCAACGGCGACGCGATCAGCGCATGGCTGAACACTTCGATGAACTTGTTGATCTGCTTCCATTTGCGCGACATCGACGGGATCAGCGCGTGCTTGGCATCGGTCACACCCAGGTCGACCAGGAACGGTCGGCTCAGGTCGAGGAAGCGATGCTTCTCGCGGTTATGCTCCGCCGAGGGCGCCTCGCGCAGTTGCTGCGGCTTGCTTTTGAACAGCGAGCTTTTGTTCTTCTTGCTGTATTCCAGCTGGGCTTCGTCGGTCAGCGCCAGCAAGTGCGCGTTCTTGAACGAAGCCGGCAGCAGCTCGGCAATCGCCGCCACGCCATCGGCCACGGGCAGGTTCTTGGTGATGTCGCGGGTCTTGTAGCGGTAGACGAAGGACAGGCACGCCTGCTCCTTGACCGTCACCGGCTTGATGATCAGCCGTTGCAGCTCGGCTTCTTCGCCCACGTACTTGGCCAGCACCAATTTGATGAAGGCACTGTGGGCGAGGCTGGTGTTCAGCAGCTCGATGAACTGGGCGTGATGATCCGGCGCTAGGCTGGCAGGTTGAGCGATGACGGACATGAACAAAAACGCCTCGGGCTGGGAATGCCGGGCATTTTAGGGGGGATAGCCCACCAGGGCACGGAGTTATTTGACCAGTGGTCACCGCTGGCTCAAATGTGGGAGTAAACCCTCTCCCACATTTTTTGCCCAAGGGGGCTTCGACTATTCGAGCACCACCAAGCGATTGGGCAACTCATTACGCGCCTGCGTCACCGGCACATGCACCTTGAGCAACTCGCCACACGCCTCGATACAGGCAATGAACCCGGCCAGGGTCTGCCCCTGCTTCACTTGCTGGGTGAACACCTTGACGATGCCATCCCAATGGCTGTCGTCCAGGCGCTTGGAAATCCCGTCATCCACCAGAATCTCCACATAGCGCTCCGCCTCGCTGACGAAAATCAGCACCCCGGTGCTGCCCACGGTGTGGTGCAGGTTCTGCTCCAGGAACTGTCGGCGCGCCAGGTTCGACGCGCGCCAATGGCGCACCGAACGCGGGATCAACCGCGTAGTGACCTTGGGCAGACGAAACACCAGGCACAGCACAATGAACGTCGCCCATTGCGCCAGCAGCAAGGTGTACATGGTCAGGTAGCCCGACAAGTAATGCACCACACCGGGCACCACCAAGGCGATCAGGCTGGCCCACAGCAGGGGGATGTAGGCGTAGTCATCCGCACGGGCGGCCAGCACCGTCACCAGTTCGGCGTCGGTCTGTTGCTCGACCCGGGCGATCGCCTCGGCGACCTGGCGCTGCTCGTGTTCACTCAGTAATGCCATGGTTGTAGATGCTCTTTTCTCGTTATTGTCATTACCAGCCGCCCGACGCCCCGCCGCCGCCAAAGCCGCCACCGCCGCCCCGGAAACCACCGCCGCCCCCCCCCCCGCCATTGCCGCCGCGGCCACTGCTGCTGAGAATCGCCAACAGGATCGCCCACACCGGCAGGCCCATGCGATTGCACAGCCACAACACGCCGATCAGCAGGATGAACAAGCCGATGGAAAACCCCGGATTATCCTTGGCGAAGTTGGCATCCGCCACATGGGCCGGCACCGCCAACGGCTCGCCGCCCACCACCTGGATCATCGCCGCCACGCCATCGCTGATGCCCTGGCTGAAATTGCCGGCCTTGAACTTGGGCGTGATCACCTGGTTGATGATCACCCACGACTGCGCATCGGTGAGCGTGCCTTCCAGGCCATAGCCGACTTCGATGCGCAACTTGCGCTCATCGCGGGCGACGATCAACAGCGCGCCGTTGTCCTTGCCCTTCTGGCCGATGCCCCAGTGGCGGCCCAATTGATAACCGTAGTCTTCAATGGGCACGCCCTGCAGGTCGGGCACGGTGACCACCACGATCTGGTCGCCACGGCTTTGCTCCAGTGCCTGCAACTGCTGGGTGATGTGCTCGCGTACCGCCGGGTCGATCATCTGGGCGGTGTCCACCACCCGTCCGGTCAACGCCGGGAACGTCAACGCTGCCTGGGCCAGGCCCACGCAAGCCAGCAGCCACAGCGCCAGGCTTATCCTTAATAAACGCATCGACACCTCAATGAAGCCTTATTTGAACTTCACTTGCGGCGCTTTATCGGCATCGGCGCTGGTGGCTTCAAACGTGGCGCGGATCGGCAGATCGCTGTACATCACGCTGTGCCACAGGCGGCCGGGGAACGTGCGGATCTCGGTGTTGTAGGCCTGCACAGCCTGGATGAAATCGCGACGGGCCACGGCGATGCGGTTTTCCGTGCCTTCAAGCTGTGATTGCAGGGCCAGGAAATTCTGATTGGCCTTCAGGTCCGGGTAGCGCTCGGACACCACCATCAAGCGGCTCAGGGCACCGCTCAAACCATCCTGGGCTTGCTGGTACTGCTTGAGTTTTTCCGGGTTGTCGAGGGTACTGGCATCGACCTGGATCGACGTCGCCTTGGCCCGCGCCTCGATCACGGCGGTGAGGGTGTCCTGCTCATGGGCCGCGTAGCCCTTGACCACTTCCACCAGGTTGGGGATCAGGTCGGCCCGACGTTGGTACTGATTCTGCACCTGGCCCCAGGCCGCCTTGGCCTGTTCATCCAGGGTCGGAATGGTGTTGATGCCACAACCGCTCAGCACCGTGCTGATCAATAGCAAAGCCGCGGCTTTCAAGCCCCAGCGGTAACCTTGTGCTGCTTGCATGGTGTTTCTCCTGCCCAACTTTGATGGAATGTGACGACTCGCCCTATAAACCGCGCGCATGGGGCATAATCCGCCCCCACTACTGGAATGCATCGAGCCAATCAGCTAAAAAGATGCCCAGCGCGATAAAGAGTTCAGAGTGTGCTGCATTTATCTGAACGACACCCGAACAACAATAGACGCTCCCCACATTTTGGCCGGTCAGCCTAACCGCTGTGCAGTGCGCCGAAAAAGGATATTCATGAAAAAGCTGTGTTTGCTCGGCCTTGTTGCCACTCTGGCCACCCACCCCGTCTGGGCAGAAACAAAGCCTGCTGCGCTTAACGACAAGGACGCCTTCGTCAGCGACCTGCTCGGGCAGATGACCCTCGATGAAAAGATCGGCCAATTGCGCCTGATCAGCATCGGCCCGGAAATGCCCCGCGAGCTGATCCGCAAGGAAATCGCCGCCGGCCGCATCGGTGGCACGTTCAACTCCATCACCCGCCCGGAAAACCGTCCGATGCAGGACGCGGCCATGCGCAGCCGCCTGAAGATCCCGATGTTCTTCGCCTATGACGTGATCCACGGCCACCGCACGATCTTCCCGATCAGCCTGGCCCTGGCCTCCAGCTGGGACATGGACGCCATCGGCCGCTCCGGGCGCATTGCCGCCCAGGAAGCCGCCGCCGACAGCCTCGACATCACCTTCGCGCCGATGGTCGATATCTCCCGCGACCCACGCTGGGGCCGGACTTCCGAAGGCTTCGGCGAAGACACCTACCTGGTGTCGCGCATCGCCGAAGTGATGGTCAAGGCTTTCCAGGGCAGCAGCCCCGCGAATGCCGACAGCATCATGGCCAGCGTCAAGCACTTCGCCCTGTACGGCGCGGTGGAAGGCGGTCGCGACTACAACGTGGTCGATATGAGCCCGGTCAAGATGTACCAGGACTACCTGCCGCCCTACCACGCGGCGATCAAGGCCGGTTCCGGCGGTGTGATGGTGGCGCTCAACTCGATCAACGGCGTGCCCGCCACCGCCAACACCTGGTTGATGAACGACCTGCTGCGCAAGGACTGGGGCTTCAAGGGCCTGGCCGTCAGTGACCACGGTGCGATCTTCGAGCTGATCAAGCACGGCGTGGCCAAGGACGGGCGTGAAGCCGCCAAGCTGGCGATCAAGGCCGGCATCGACATGAGCATGAACGACTCGCTGTATGACAAGGAGTTGCCGGGGCTGCTCAAGTCCGGCGAGATCGAGCAGAGCGACATCGACAACGCCGTGCGCGAAGTGCTCGGCGCCAAGTACGACATGGGCCTGTTCAAAGACCCGTACCTGCGCATCGGCAAGGCCGAGGACGACCCGGCCGACACCTACGCCGAAAGCCGCCTGCATCGCGCCGACGCACGTGACATCGCCCGCCGCAGCCTGGTCCTGCTGAAGAACCAGAACGACACCCTGCCGCTGAAAAAATCCGCCACCATCGCGCTCGTGGGCCCGCTGGCCAAGGCGCCGATCGACATGATGGGCAGTTGGGCCGCCGCCGGTCAGCCGGCGCAATCGGTCACGCTGCTCGACGGCCTCAACGCGGTCATCGGCGACAAAGGCAAGATCATCTACGCCCGTGGCGCCAACATCACCAACGACAAGGCCGTGGTCGATTACCTCAACTTCCTCAATTTCGATGCCCCGGAAGTGGTGGATGACACCCGCCCGGCCCAGGAAATGATCGACGAGGCCGTCAAGGCCGCCAAGGCTGCCGACGTGGTGGTCGCCGCCGTGGGCGAGTCCCGTGGCATGTCCCACGAATCGTCCAGCCGCACCGACCTGAACATCCCGCAAAGCCAGCGCGACCTGATCAAGGCCCTCAAAGCCACCGGCAAACCGCTGGTGCTGGTGCTGATGAACGGCCGTCCGCTGTCGATCCTGGACGAGAACCAACAGGCCGATGCGATCCTGGAAACCTGGTTCGCCGGTACCGAAGGCGGCAACGCCATCGCCGACGTACTGTTCGGTGACTACAACCCGTCGGGCAAGCTGCCGATCACCTTCCCACGTTCGGTGGGGCAGATTCCGACCTACTACAACCACCTGACCATCGGCCGGCCGTTCACCCCAGGCAAGCCGGGCAACTACACCTCGCAGTACTTCGATGACATCACCGGGCCGCTGTTCCCGTTTGGTTATGGCCTGAGCTACACCACGTTCAGCCTGTCGGACATGGCGCTGTCGTCCACCACCCTGAACAAGACCGGCAAGCTCGACGCCAGCGTCACCGTGAAAAACACCGGCAAGGTGGACGGTGAAACCGTGGTGCAGCTGTATATCCAGGACGTGGCCGGCTCGATGATCCGCCCGATCAAGGAGCTGAAGAACTTCCAGAAGGTCATGCTCAAGGCCGGCGAAGAACGCACCTTGCACTTCACCATCACCGAGGACGACTTGAAGTTCTATAACACCCAACTCAAGTACGCAGCCGAACCGGGCCAGTTCAATGTGCAGATCGGGCTGGATTCCCAGGATGTGCAGCAGCAGACCTTCGAACTGCTCTAACGCCCGCCCCCGTCCTCTGTAGGAGCGAGCAAGCTCGCTCCTACCGTTAAGCGAATTAAGCGCGTTGGGCGCGTCAGCCGCGTCGGTTGAGCAGGTTCACCACCAACCGATCAATCCAGCCCCACACCCGCTGCTTCACCCGCCGCCACAACGGCCGCGACTTCCACGCCTCCAGGCTCACCGCCTGGCTCTGGGCAAAATCCCGTTCGAAACTGCCCGCCACTGCCAGCGTCAGCTCAGGGTCCAATGCTTCCAGGTTGGCTTCCAGGTTGAAACGCAGGTTCCAGTGGTCGAAGTTGCACGAGCCGATGCTGACCCAATCGTCCACCAGCACCATCTTCAGGTGCAGGAAGCACGGCTGGTATTCAAAGATCTTCACACCCGAGCGCAGCAAGCGCGGGTAATAGCGGTGCCCGGCGTAGCGCACGGACGGGTGATCGGTGCGCGGGCCGGTCAGCAGCAAACGCACATCCACCCCGCGCCCCGCCGCCCGGCGCAAGGCTCGGCGCACGCCCCAGGTGGGCAGGAAATACGGGGTCGCCAACCAGATGCGCCGATGGCCGCTGCTCAGCGCGCGGATCAGCGAGTGCAGAATATCGCGGTGCTGGCGGGCGTCGGCATAGGCGACGCGGCCAAGACCGGGCCCGTTCGCCGGCACTTTGGGCAAGCGCGGCAGGCCGAAATGGGTGGCCGGTTTCCAGGCACGCCGGTCGTCGTTGGCCAACCATTGACGGTCGAACAGCGCTTGCCAATCCAGCACCAGCGGGCCGTCGATCTGCACCATCACTTCATGCCAGTCGGCGGTGTCCTGTCCCGGCGTCCAGAACTCATCGGTGACGCCAGTCCCCCCGACCACGGCGATGTCCTGGTCGATCAGCAACAGCTTGCGGTGGTCGCGATACAGGTTGCGCATCCAACGGCGCCAGTTCAGACGATTGTAAAAACGCAGTTGCACCCCGGCGTCGGTCAAGCGCTTGCGCAGCCCGAGGGTGAACGCCAGGCTGCCGTAATCATCGAACAGACAACGCACCCGCGCGCCACGCTCGGCCGCCAGCACCAGCGCCTGCACCATGGCTTCGGCACAGGCTCCGGCTTCCACCAGGTACAACTCCAGATCCACCTGCCGCTCTGCACGGGTAATGCCTGCCAGCATCCGGGGGAAAAAATCCGGGCCGTCGATCAGCAACTCGAACCGGTTGGCGCTGCGCCACGGGAACACCGCGCCGCTCACGTCAGCGCGCCGTAAAGATCAGCACCGCACCCACCGGCACCGACAAACTGATCGACGTGAGCCCCGCCGCTTCGCGCAACGTCGCCACCCCCGGCGCCAGGTCGAAATCCTCGGCATGCAGCACCAGCGGTTCCAGGGTCACCACCTGGAAACGCCGGTCATCCAGGCGCGTGGCCAACAGCTCGGCGCTGTAGGTCTGGGTCTTGCCGTGCAAGGTCACACTCAGCGGCAGGCGCAATTCCAGCTGCGCACCGGGGGCCAGGTCGTTGATGGGCTGCAGGTTGATCTGCGCGCTGATCAGTGCTTCGGGGAACGTCTTGATCTCGAACAGTGCATTGCGCATGCGCTCATCGCGCAGCGGGATGCCACTGTTGACCGACTCCAGCTCCACTTGCACCGTTGCCGCACCCTGGCTGTCGACCTTGCCGTGCAACACCAGGAAGCGGTGCACCTCGGCAATCTCGGTGTTTTTGGTGGTGACGAACGACAAGCGCGAGGACTCATTGTCCAGGTACCAGTCGGCGTGGGCGGGCAAGGCGGCACAGGTCAGCAGCGTGAAGATCAGCGGTTTGACATTGAACATAACGACTCATGGGGCAAAAAAACCTGCACGAACCTTAAGCGCAATGTCACAAACGGCGCAAATCCAATGTGGGGGGTGTCAGGGGATGAGGCGACAGCCCTGGCGATCCCCCAGCCACCGCGCCGTGTGCGTACGCCCCAACCCGCTCGCCGTCACTTCACTGCGCTCCGGGTTATCGGTAAACGCGCGAACCGGCACGTACTGCTTCACGTACCCCCGGCAATACTCCGCCGGGTTATTCGCCACATACCGACACGAGCAATATTCCTTGGCCGTATACGCCGCGATGATGTCCGGGAAGGCCTGCAGATTGACGCGCTCGTGCCACACCCAGCCAATCAGGGCGAGCAACAGTAAGAGCAACAGGCTGGTCAACGGCCGACGACGGATCATGGCTGCACCGCCGCGAGCACGCGCTTGAGCAGTTCGTTATGGCGGTAGCTGCCGTCGCGGTCGTCGCCATAGCGCACAATCACCAGGTGTTCGTCGGGCAGCACGTACAGCGCCTGGCCCCAGTGGCCGAGGGCGGCGAAGGTGTCGGCGGGGGCGTCCGGCCAAGGTCGCGCAGCGCCCTGCACTTCGCGGTTGAGCCACCAGTGGCCGCCGGGCACGGCTTCGTCCTGGCCGGCTTTATATCGGTCGAAGGGTTGGCGATTGAAGTCGATCCAGGCTTTGGGCAGCAACTGTTGCGCGCCCCAGCGACCATCGCGCGCCATCAACAGGCCGACCCGCGCCAAATCGCGGGCGGTGAGGTAGGCGTAGGACGAAGCGACGAAGGTTTCGTCGGCGTCGGTTTCCCAGGTGGCGTCGTGAATACCCAGCGGCGTAAACAGCGCGTCCCACGGGTAACTCATGTAGGCCTTGTGGCCGAGCATGCCTTTGAGGGCGGCGGACAAAAGATTGCTGTCGCCGCTGGAATAACGAAAGGCCTTGCCCGGCGCACTGAAGCTCTCGGTGTCAGCCGCAAACTCAGCCATATCCTGACGGCCACGGGTGTACAGCATCGCGACGACCGAGGATTTCAACGGCGCGTATTCGTAGTCTTCCTGCCAGTCCAGGCCCGACGCCCAATGCAACAGGTCAGCCAGGGTCACCGTGGGGTGCTGCTTCATGGGCGGGTAGAAGCGCGCCGCCGGGTCCGACAATTTGAAACGATTGTCGCCGTAGGCCACGCCGAGCACGCAGGCCATCAGGCTTTTGCTGATGGACCAGGTCAGGTGCGGCGTGCGGGCGGTGGTCGGTGCGGCGTAGCGTTCATAGATGATCTCACCATCACGAATCACCAGCAGCGCATCGGTGCGGATGCCCTGGCGGGTGGCGTCGTCACGCGTTGGGAAAGCATAGGTGTTGAGGGCGTCGACAGCGGGACCTTCGATCGGCGTGCCCTTGGCCCAGTCCTGGTCAGGCCAGGTTTCGGCGCGGGTGGTGACGGTGACGAACAGCAGCGCAGCACACAACAGGCCTCTGACCATGGACACAGACTCAAGGGGGCATTCAAGCCCGCGAGCCTAGCCGAGGCCGATGACAGATTGGCGACATCGGCGCCTGTCATCCAAGCGTCACCGTAACTTCATGGAGATGACACCGAGCCTACATAGCCTGAGTTTGGACAAACAAGTCGACCGGCCGAAACGTGGCTGGCACTCGGAGATTCGCCATGACTCAGATCGCCCGCATCAGCGACACCGGCAATGAACGCCGTCTGCAAGCCGAACGCCTGATCGGCGCCCAGGCCTTGCAAGAAGCCCAAGCCCTGCGGTTCAACGTGTTCAGCGGCGAGTTCAACGCCAAGCTGAAAGGCGCGGAACTGGGCCTGGACATGGATGACTATGATGTTCACTGCAGCCACATCGGCGTGCGGGATTTGAACAGCGGTCGACTGGTGGCCACCACCCGTTTACTCGATCACCAGGCCGCCAGCACCCTGGGTCGGTTCTACAGCGAAGAAGAATTCAGCCTGCATGGTTTGCTGCACTTGCAGGGCCCGATCCTGGAAATCGGCCGCACCTGCGTCGACCCGGCCTACCGCAACGGCGGCACCATCGCGGTGCTGTGGGGCGAGTTGGCCGAAGTGCTCAACCAGGGCAGCTACAGCTACTTGATGGGCTGCGCGAGCATCCCGATGCACGACGGCGGCATCCAGGCCCACGCGATCATGCAGCGCCTGCGCGAACGCTACCTGTGCAACGAACACCTGCGCGCCGAACCGAAAAAACCGCTGCCGGCCCTGGACCTGCCGTCCAACGTGATCGCGGAAATGCCGCCGCTGCTCAAGGCCTATATGCGCCTGGGCGCAAAGATCTGCGGCGAGCCGTGCTGGGATGAAGATTTCCAGGTGGCCGACGTGTTCATCCTGCTCAAGCGCGATGAGTTGTGCCCGCGTTACGCCCGCCACTTCAAGGCGGCCATGTGATGGGCCGCCTGCGCGTGTACGGGCGCATCGCCCGCGTGTTGCTGGTGGTGGCGCTGGGCTTGAGCATGGCCACTGTGTTTGGCGTGTTCGAGCGGATGGGCGTGGCCAACTCGATGGTGCGTCGTCAACGCTGGTCGCGGTTCTTTATGGCGCGGCTGACCAATGCCCTGCCCTTCCGGGTGACGGTGCACGGTGAAGTGCCGACGCAGCCGATGCTGTGGGTGAGCAATCACGTGTCCTGGACCGATATTCCGCTGCTGGGCGCGGTGGCACCGATGTCGTTTCTGTCCAAGGCCGAAGTGCGCACCTGGCCGGTGGCCGGCTGGTTGGCGGCCAAGGCCGGCAGTCTGTTCATTCGTCGCGGTGCAGGCGACAGCCAGTTGATCCGCAAGCAGATGACCCGCCATCTGGAACAACAGCACCCGCTGCTGATGTTCCCCGAAGGCACCACCACCGACGGACGCAGCCTGCGCACCTTTCACGGGCGCTTGCTGGCCAGTGCGATCGACGCGGACGTGTCGCTGCAACCGGTGGCGATCCGTTATCTGCGCAATGGCGAGGTGGACCCGTTGGCACCGTTCATTGGCGATGACGATTTGCTCTCGCACCTGATGCGCCTGTTTGCCAACGACCAGGGCGATGTGGAAGTCCACGTGCTCACGCCGATTGCCTGCGCCGGGCAGGAACGTGCGGCGCTGGCGTTCCAGGCGCAGCAGGCGGTGCAGAAGGCGTTGTTCGGGCCGCTGCCGGAGACTGAGCAAGTGGCTGCGCGACCTGCATTCGCCGCCTGACAGGAACTGGACACAGTACAAAATGTGGGAGGGGGCTTACCCCCTCCCACATTTAGCTTTCAGTGGTCAGTTGAGCGTGTGCAAATTTTTGCAACTCAGGATAAAACAGCCGGAAGTCTTCACTCAGCGGCTCGTATAGCATCCGCAACTCCTGCATGGCATGGCCCAATTCCTCAGGCCGTGTCAGGCGCCGCGAGATCCCCCGCAACACCTGCTCCATCACCGCGAACTCGCGGTACGACCCCAGCCAATCATCCGCTGCCATGTAGGGCGCGATCTGCGCCAGCCGCCCCGGCAATTGCGGCTCGGCCGCCAGCACGCGGTACACCTGCGAGGTGAAATGCTCCAGGGGCTGCTCGGCATACAGCACCCAATCCCGTGCCAGGCAGTGATCGAAGAACACATCGAGGACAATCCCGGCATAGCGCCTGCGGGTCAGGCTGAAGCGCGACAACGCCTCGCCGACCAACGGATGGCTGTCGGTGAAACGGTCGATGGAACGATGCAGCTGGATCGCCGCTTCGATGGACGGACCGAACTGGCCCTGCAGGCGGCCTTTGACGAAGTCGCCATAAAGACTGCCCAGCAGTTGCGCAGGAAGTTGGCCGCCCAGGTGGAGATGTGCGAGATAATTCATGGCGCGCAGTTTATCACTGCCCTCAACGTATCGTTATAACTCGATATACCGATTTGGCCTGGCCTCAGAGCAAAATCATATTTGTATATCGGTATATACCGATTTAAAGTTCGCCTCATCGCGATATAACGTTTTACAACACCGAGCACCTGCCATGTCCATCGACCTCGACGAAATAATAAAAGCCCTGGCGCACCCAGTACGACGAGACATCCTCAACTGGCTGAAAGACCCGAAAGTGCAATTCCCCGAACAACTGCACAACCACGAATACGGCATCTGCGCCGGGCAGATCGACCAACGCTGCGGCTTGTCCCAGTCGACCGTGTCGGCCCACCTGGCCACCTTGCAACGGGCGGGATTGATCAGCAGCCAAAAGGCCGGGCAGTGGCACTTTTTCAAACGTAACGAGGAAACCATCCAAGCCTTCCTCGCTGCGCTCATCACTGAGCTCAGTTCTGAAATCCGCGCACCACTGTAACAAGGACACGCAAATGCCCCTCTCGCTCCTCATCCTGGCCCTGAGCGCCTTCGCCATCGGCACCACCGAGTTCGTGATCATGGGCTTGCTGCCGGATGTGGCGGCGGACCTGGGCGTGTCGATTCCCGGCGCCGGCTGGCTGGTGACCGGTTACGCCCTGGGCGTGGCGATCGGCGCCCCCTTCATGGCACTGGCCACCGCCCGGCTGCCACGCAAGGCCGCCCTGGTCGTGTTGATGGGCATCTTCATTATTGGCAACCTGCTTTGCGCCCTGGCCAGCGACTACAACGTGCTGATGGTTGCCCGCGTGGTCACTGCGCTGTGCCACGGTGCGTTCTTCGGGATCGGTTCGGTGGTCGCCGCCAACCTGGTGCCGGCCAACAAACGTGCTTCCGCCGTGGCGTTGATGTTCACCGGTCTGACCCTGGCCAACGTGCTCGGCGTACCGCTGGGAACCGCCCTGGGCCAGCAAGCCGGCTGGCGCTCGACCTTCTGGGCGGTGACCGTGATCGGTGTGATCGCGTTGATCGGCCTGATCCGCTTCCTGCCGGCCAAGCGTGACGAAGAAAAACTCGACATGCGCGCCGAACTGGCGGCCCTCAAGGGCGCCGGCATCTGGTTGTCGCTGACCATGACCGCGCTGTTCGCCGCTTCGATGTTCACCCTGTTCACTTATGTCGCACCGCTGCTCGGCGACGTCACCGGCGTGTCGCCCAAAGGCGTGACCTGGACCCTGCTGCTGATCGGCCTGGGCCTCACCGTGGGCAACATCATCGGCGGCAAGCTGGCGGACAAACGCCTGGCCGCCACCCTGATCGGCGTGTTCATCAGCATGGCGGTGGTGTCCACGGCGCTGACTTGGACCAGCATCGCGGTGATCCCGACCGAAATCACCCTGTTCCTGTGGGCCACCGCCTCGTTCGCCGCAGTCCCCGCGCTGCAGATCAACGTAGTGACCTTCGGCAAGGCCGCACCGAACCTGGTGTCCACCCTGAACATCGGCGCCTTCAATATCGGCAACGCCCTCGGTGCCTGGGTCGGCGGCAGCGTGATCGCCCACGGTTTCGGCCTGACCAGCGTGCCACTGGCCGCGGCGGCCCTGGCGATCCTCGCGCTGCTGGTGACCTTGATTACTTTCCGCCAGAGCGGCGATGCCGACCTGGCCCCTGCGACCAACTGATCAACTTAAAGAGAAGGGTGTTATCCCATGACGACTATTTTCGATCCGATCACACTGGGCGACCTGGAACTGTCGAACCGCATCATCATGGCGCCGCTGACCCGCTGCCGTGCCGACGCCGGCCGCGTGCCCAACGCGCTGATGGCCGAGTACTACGTGCAACGCGCCTCCGCCGGGCTGATCCTCAGTGAAGCCACCTCGGTGACGTCGATGGGCGTGGGCTACCCGGACACGCCGGGGATCTGGTCCAACGACCAGGTACGCGGCTGGGCCAATGTCACCAAGGCCGTTCATGGCGCGGGCGGCAAGATCTTCCTGCAACTCTGGCATGTGGGCCGCATCTCCCACCCGTCGTACCTGAACGGCGAAACGCCGGTGGCACCCAGCGCGATCCAGCCTAAAGGCCACGTCAGCCTGGTCCGCCCGCTCGCCGAGTACCCAACCCCACGCGCTCTGGAAACCGCTGAAATCGCCGACATCGTCGACGCTTACCGCACCGGTGCCGAGAACGCCAAGGCCGCCGGCTTCGACGGCGTGGAAATCCACGGGGCCAACGGCTACCTGCTCGACCAGTTCCTGCAAAGCAGCACCAACAAGCGCACCGACCAATACGGCGGTTCGCTGGAAAACCGTGCGCGCCTGCTGCTGGAAGTGACCGACGCGGCCATCGAAGTCTGGGGCGCCGGTCGCGTAGGCGTACACTTGGCACCACGCGCCGACGCCCACGACATGGGCGATGACAACCTGGCGGAAACCTTCACCTATGTCGCCAGCGAATTGGGCAAGCGGGGCATCGCATTCATCTGCTCCCGCGAAAAGGAAGGCGCGGACAGCCTCGGCCCACAATTGAAAAAAGCCTTCGGCGGCCCGTACATCGCCAACGAGCGTTTCACCAAGGACAGCGCCAATGCCTGGCTCGCCGCGGGCAAGGCGGATGCGGTGGCGTTCGGCATACCGTTCATTGCCAACCCGGACCTGCCGGCGCGGCTGAAGGCCGATGCGCCGCTGAATGAAGCGCACCCGGAAACGTTCTATGGTCAAGGCCCGGTCGGTTACATCGATTACCCAACGCTGGCGCTGTGATGTAATGCGCTGAAACGAAAAAGCCCCGACTCACAGGAGCCGGGGCTTTTTCGTCGAGGCAAGGAAACATTCCTTCACAGCCTTGCAACAAAATCTCTACAAAATACGTAGGCGGTTACCTACCAACTCCCCGCCCGCCCGTATATAAAGTCATCCCACCAATAAGTCAGAAGGACGGTTGCAGATCCTTGGGCTTTACTGTTGACATAATTTGAAGCAATTACACATTTTGACTTAATTGCGCAGGCTAGGGCTCAAGCGCAGCATGTCCAGCCCTCCATCGACCCAACGCTCGGCTTCCTGATGCAGATCAAAACTGTCAGGTACCAACAGCCACTGGCCCAGCAAGCCATTGATGTAGGCATGAATGCACACCGCTGCGCGCAGGGTGTCGAGGTTTTCGGGGAGTTGCCCGCGATGGACCGCATTACGCAAAGTCAGGCTGATCCGCAGGTCGCACTCCTGGCTATGAGTCTGGCGTTGGCGGCGCATGTCGCACATCTCATCGGTGAACTCGCACTTATGAAACAGGATTTCGTTGATGCGCCGGGTTTTCGGGTCCAGGACCACCTGATGAAAAAGATGAATCAACAGCTTGCGCATGCACCCCAGCGGGTCGACTTCATCCTCGCTTTCACTGGCCCTGGCCAGTTCATCCAGGGGTTCGTGCAGGGTGTCAAGCAACGCTCGCAACAGGTCGGACTTATTGCTGAAGTGCCAGTAAATAGCACCACGGGTTACGCCCGCCAGCGTGGCGATGTCCGCCAGCGTGGTCCGCGCGACACCGCGCTCATAAAAGGCGTGCTCGGCAGCTTCGAGAATTTGGCTTCGCGTTTCCTGAGCTTCCTCTTTGGTGCGACGAACCATGGCAGTAAAACCTCAATCAGAACACGTGGGACTATCGGTAACGCAGCTTTAATAGACGGTAACGATCATCTGCATCATTGTGGGACGACACCGTCATGGGCGCCGAACGGACTAAAATCGAGGCTTGGCGCGTTGCTTTGTCAACAAGTAGCGGAGCCTGTCAAGAGTTTACAAACAACCATGAACGTAAGTATATTGCGTAGCAAGCTACTTATCTACTCACAGCTTGTTTTTTACCCTTCCACACTTCTTGTGCGTACTCTGCGCGCCTGACCCGAGGATCTTCATGCAACTTAAGCCAGCTGTTACCGCTCTGGTCACTGCCGTCGCCCTGGCATCGCTGCTCAGCGGATGCAAAAAGGAAGAGGCGGCTCCGCCCGCTCAAGCTCCTCTGGTCGGCGTGGTCACCCTTCAACCGCAAGCCTTTACCCTGACGTCCGAGCTGCCAGGCCGCACCACCGCCTACCGCATCGCGGAAGTCCGTCCTCAGGTCAATGGCATCATCCTCAAGCGCCTGTTCAAGGAAGGCGCGGATGTAAAAGAAGGCCAGCAGCTCTATCAGATCGATCCGTCGGTCTATGAGGCCACCCTGAAAAGCGCCCAGGCCAGCCTGTCCCAGACCAAGTCGATCGCCGACCGCTACAAGCAGTTGGTCGACGAGCAGGCCGTCAGCCGCCAGGAATACGACACCGCCGTCGCCAACCGCATGACTTCCGAAGCAAACGTTCAAACCGCCCAGATCAACGTGCGCTACACCAAGGTGTTCGCGCCGATCTCCGGACGTATCGGGCGTTCCTCGGTCACCGAAGGCGCGCTGGTCAGCAATGGCCAGACCGATGCCATGGCCGTGATCCAACAACTGGACCCGATCTACGTCGACGTCACGCAGTCTTCGGCTGAAATGCTGAAACTGCGCCACGACCTGGAAAGCGGCCAACTGGAGAAAGCCGGCGCCAACGCCGCCAAGGTCAAGCTGACCCTGGAAGACGGCAGCAGCTATGGCCTGGACGGCAAACTGGAATTCTCCGAAGTGTCGGTTGACCAGACCACCGGTTCGGTCACTCTGCGCGCCGTGTTCCCCAACCCTGACCACACCCTGCTGCCCGGCATGTTCGTACACGCCCAGTTGCAAGCCGGTGTGAACAGCAAGGCGATCCTGGCACCGCAGCAAGGTGTGACCCGAGACCTCAAGGGTATCCCGACGGCGTTGGTGGTCAACGCGGACAACAAAGTTGAGCAGCGTGTTCTGGTCGCCAACCGCACCGCCGGCGCTTACTGGCTGGTGGAAAAAGGCTTGAACGCTGGTGACCGTGTGATCACCGAAGGCTTGCAGTACGTCAAGCCGGGCGTCGAGGTCAAGGTCAAGGACGCCGACAACGCCCAGCCTGCCGGTACCGCCGCTCCTGCTGCCGCTGCTGCTGGCAAAGGGGAGTAACCCATGTCGAAATTTTTTATCGACCGTCCCATTTTCGCCTGGGTAATTGCCCTGGTGATCATGCTGGTCGGGGCTCTGTCGATCCTGAAATTGCCCATCAACCAGTACCCGGCGATTGCGCCGACCGCCATCGATATCCAGGTGACCTACCCAGGCGCATCGGCACAGACCGTGCAGGACACCGTGGTGCAGGTGATCGAACAACAGCTCAACGGTATCGACAACCTGCGTTATGTGTCATCGGACAGTAACTCCGACGGCAGCATGACCATCACCGTGACGTTCAACCAGGGTACCAACCCGGACATCGCCCAGGTCCAGGTTCAGAACAAGCTGAACCTGGCGACCCCGCTGCTGCCGCAAGAAGTGCAGCAGCAGGGTATCCGCGTGACCAAGTCGGTGAAGAACTTCCTGATGGTGATCGGTCTGGTGTCCGAAGACGGCAGCATGACCAAGGACGACCTGTCCAACTACATCGTGTCCAACATCCAGGACCCGATTTCGCGGACGGCGGGTGTCGGTGACTTCCAGGTATTCGGTTCGCAGTACGCCATGCGTATCTGGCTCGACCCGGCCAAGCTGAACAACTACCAGTTGACCCCGGTAGACGTCAGCACCGCGATCTCGGCACAGAACGTACAGGTGGCCACCGGCCAGTTGGGCGGACTGCCTGCCCTGCCCGGCACCCAATTGAACGCGACCATCATCGGCAAGACCCGCCTGCAGACCACTGAGCAGTTCGGCAACATTCTGATGAAGGTCAACACCGACGGCTCGCAGGTTCGCCTGAAGGACGTCGCGCGTATCGAGCTGGGCGGCCAGACCTACAGCATCAGCGCACAGTTCAACGGCAACCCGGCTTCGGGTATGGCGATCAAGCTGGCCGCTGGCGCCAACGCCCTGGACACCGCCAAGGCCATCCGTGCCACGGTCGCGTCCCTGGAACCGTTCTTCCCGCCAGGCATGAAGGCGGTGGTGCCGTATGACACCACCCCGGTTGTGACCGAATCGATCTCCGGCGTGGTACACACCCTGGTCGAAGCGATTGTGCTGGTGTTCCTGGTGATGTTCCTGTTCCTGCAGAACTTCCGCGCCACCATCATCACCACCATGACCGTACCGGTGGTGTTGTTGGGTACTTTCGGGATCCTGGCCGCGTTCGGTTTCACCATCAACACCCTGACCATGTTCGGCATGATTCTGGCCATCGGCTTGCTGGTGGACGACGCCATCGTCGTGGTGGAAAACGTCGAACGGGTCATGGCCGAGGAGCACCTGTCGCCCAAAGAAGCGACGGTCAAGTCCATGGGCCAGATCCAGGGCGCCCTGGTGGGTATTGCCCTGGTGCTGTCGGCGGTACTGTTGCCGATGGCGTTCTTCGGCGGCTCCACGGGTGTGATCTACAAACAGTTCTCCATCACCATCGTTTCGGCCATGGCATTGTCGGTACTGGTTGCGCTGATCTTCACCCCGGCCTTGTGCGCCACCATGCTCAAGCCGATCGACCCCGAGAAGCACGGCCAACCCAAGCGTGGTTTCTTCGGCTGGTTCAACCGCACCTTCGACCGTAGCGTACTGAGCTACGAGCGCGGCGTGGGTAACATGCTCAGGCACAAGATTCCGGCGTTCCTCGTTTACGCGCTGATCTTTGCCGGCATGATCTGGCTGTTCATGCGCATCCCTGCCGCATTCCTGCCCGACGAAGACCAGGGCGTGATCTTTGCCCAGGTACAGACGCCGGTTGGCTCGACGGCCGAACGCACGCAAAAAGTCATCGACGACATGCGTATCTTCCTGCTCAACGACAAGGAAGGCGAACCGGGCGAAGGCAAGGGCGTGAAATCGGTCTTTACCGTGAACGGCTTCAACTTCGCGGGTCGTGGTCAAAGCTCGGGCCTGGCATTCGTGATGCTCAAACCGTGGGATGAGCGTGACGCGTCCACATCGGTGTTCGAAATCGCCAAGCGCGCCCAAGGTTACTTCATGCAGACGTTCCAGGACGCCATGGTGTTCGCCATCGTGCCACCGTCCGTACTGGAATTGGGTAACGCGACCGGTTTCGACGTGTTCCTGCAGGACCAGGGCGGCGTCGGCCACGATAAGTTGATGGCCGCGCGCAACCAGTTCCTGGGCATGGCTGCCCAGAGCAAAATCCTCGCGGGTGTGCGCCCCAACGGCGTGAACGATGAGCCGCAGTACGAGCTCACCGTCGACGACGAAAAAGCCAGCGCCCAAGGCATCACGCTGTCGAACATCAACCAGACCCTGGCCATCGCCCTGGGTGGCAGTTACGTCAACGACTTCATCGACCGTGGTCGAGTGAAAAAGGTGTACGTGCAAGGTGAAGCCGCCAGCCGGATGTCCCCGGAAGACCTGAACAAGTGGTACGTGCGCAGCGACTCCGGGCAGATGGTGCCGTTGTCGGCCATCGCCTCGGGCAAGTGGATCTACGGCTCGCCGAAACTCTCACGCTATAACGGTGTGGCAGCGATGGAAATCCTCGGTACCCCGGCACCGGGCTACAGCACCGGTGAAGCCATGGCCGAAGTCGAACGCATCGCCAAGCAATTGCCGGCGGGTGTCGGCTACGCCTGGACGGGCCTGTCGTATGAAGAACGTCTGTCCGGCTCCCAGGCGCCTGCGCTGTACGCCTTGTCGCTGCTGGTGGTGTTCCTCTGCCTCGCGGCGCTGTACGAAAGCTGGTCGATTCCGATCGCGGTGGTACTCGTCGTACCGCTGGGTGTGGTGGGTGCGTTGATCGCCACCAGCCTGCGCGGCTTGTCCAACGACGTGTTCTTCCAGGTGGGCTTGCTGGTGACGGTGGGCCTGGCGGCGAAAAACGCCATCCTGATCGTGGAGTTCGCCAAAGAGCTTCACGAACAAGGCAAAGGCATCGTCGAATCGGCCATCGAAGCGTCGCGCATGCGTCTGCGACCGATCATCATGACGTCCATGGCGTTCATCCTCGGCGTACTGCCGCTGGCGATCTCCTCGGGCGCCGGCTCAGGCAGCCAGCATGCGATCGGTACCGGCGTGATTGGCGGTATGATCACCGCCACTGTGCTGGCAATCTTCTGGGTGCCACTGTTCTTTGCAACCGTGTCCGCCATGGGCGAGCGCAAAACGACTGAACCCAAGCAAACTCCTAAAGAGGCTGGCCAATGAGCAAGTCGCTACTTTCCTTAGCCGTCACGGCATTCGTGCTCAGTGGCTGCTCGCTGATACCTGACTATCAGCGCCCCGAAGCGCCGGTGGCCGCACAGTTCCCGCAGGGGCCGGCGTATTCGTCGGCCCAGGCGCCGAACCAGGCCGCCGCCGAGCAGGGCTGGAAGCAGTTTTTCCATGACCCTGCCCTGCAACAGCTGATCCAGACCGCGCTGGTGAACAACCGTGACCTGCGTGTGGCGGCCCTGAACATCGACGCCTACGCCGCGCAGTACCAGATCCAGCGCGCCGACCTGTTCCCCGCCGTGTCGGCCACCGGCAGCGGTAGCCGCCAGCGCGTACCGGCACGCTCGTCGCAAACCGGTAAAGAGGGCATCAGCAGCTCGTACTCGGCCACCCTGGGTATCAGCTCCTATGAGCTGGACCTGTTCGGCCGTGTACGCAGTCTGAGCGAGGAAGCGCTGCAGAAATACTTCGCTACCGAAGAAGCTCGTCGCAGCACCCAGATCAGCCTGGTGGCCAGTGTGGCCACCGCCTACCTGACCTGGCAGGCCGACAAGGAACTGCTCAAGCTGACCCAGGAAACCCTCGACGCCTACGAGCAGAGCTACAAGCTCACCTCACGCAGCAATGAAGTCGGTGTGTCCTCGGCCCTCGACCTGAGCCAGGCGCGCACCTCGGTGGAAAACGCCCGGGTGGCACTGGCACGTTATACCCGTCAGGTGGCCCAGGACGAAAACAGTCTGACCCTGCTGCTCGGCACCGGTCTGCCGGCGAATCTCGTCAGCAAGCCGCTATCGGATAACCTGCTCAGCGAAGTGCCGGCCGGGTTGCCATCGGACTTGCTGCAACGTCGCCCCGACATTCTGCAGGCCGAGTACAACCTCAAAGCGGCCAACGCCAACATCGGCGCGGCCCGCGCGGCGTTCTTCCCGAGCATCAGCCTGACCGCCAACGCCGGTACCATGAGCCCGGACCTGGGCGGCCTGTTCAAAGGCGGCTCGGGTACCTGGTCGTTCGCCCCGCAGATCAACATCCCGATCTTCAACGCCGGCAGCCTGCGCGCCAGCCTGGACTACTCGAAGATCCAGAAAGAGATCAACGTGGCGAACTACGAGAAGGCGATCCAGACCGGCTTCCAGGAAGTGTCTGACGGTCTTGCCGCGCGCGAAACCTACAAGCAACAACTGGAGGCCCAACGTGGTTTCGTCGCCGCCAACCAGGATTACTACCGCCTGGCCGAGCGTCGCTACCGCATTGGTGTCGACAGCAACCTGACCTTCCTCGACGCCCAGCGCCAACTGTTCAGTGCCCAGCAATCGCTGATCACCGACCGCCTGGCGCAGTTGACCAGCGAGGTCAACCTGTACAAGGCCCTCGGTGGCGGCTGGAATGAGCAGACAGGAAAGACCGAGCCGTTGAAAGAAGAAGCACCGCCGTTGAAGTTGTTCTGATAACTGCGCTGTAAAAAAAGCGCCTCCTGCAAGGGAGGCGTTTTTTTATGCGCGTATTTTGGCCAATGAGGGCCAAATCATTCACGGATCTGGAAACGGGTACACCTGAGTTCCATATCCTCCTGATTCGGTGCAGTGAAATAAATAGAGAAGCTGCCACCCAAAACAGTCTTGTCATCGGTCTTGGAGATTTGGTCGATGGTCATGCTCCCCGAATAATCCGACGGCAGAGATTCGAGGTAGCCCTCACATGCAAAAGTCACCTGTACCGGGCATGGTTTCGGACCTAACTGGTACGTCATGCCCGGCGTTAGCTGAAGCGGTTCGACTTTAAGGGTCAATTCATTTTTGGGGCCTGGCCTGTGCTCCAGACCCAGGCGAATACAACAGTAACTGCCGTCTATGATCAACTCCAAGGCATCGAAATCCACGACTTCCTTCTTGTCGTCGTCGTTACTGATCAAGTACCCGCTAAATCCATCGTCGGACGATAAAAAGTTACCCATATCTGATCTAAAGCCCATGAGATCGTCTCCCTTGAATGCCTAAAAAAGACACTGCCATCACTAAGAAAATAGGCGTTTGAAACCCGTGAATCTACTGTGAAACCTGACAGTAGACAGCGCCCCCAGCCCGCCGGAAGCTGACGAGTTCGCCCCGCACAATTACGTTCGATCATCGCCCACAACCCGCCCTCCCCCGATTGAAGCCCCCCGGACCACCACGCACCATGGCCGCCACCTGCATAAACTCAATAACAACAGGTCCGACACCATGAGCACTTTTCACCCGCGCCGGCTCTTGCTGGCTACCGCTATCGCCAGTCTTGCCCTGCCCGTCGTCGCCGAAGAACACGGTTTTCTCGAAGACGCCAGCGTCAACCTCAACCTGCGCAACTTCTTCATCAACCGTAACTTCACCAACCCGACCAAAACCCAGGGCGGTGCGCAGGAGTGGACGCAAAGCTTCATCCTCGATGCCAAATCCGGCTTCACCCAGGGCACCGTCGGCTTCGGTGTGGATGTGCTGGGCTTGTACTCGCTCAAACTAGACGGCGGCCGCGGTACCGGAGGTACGCAGTTGTTGCCGCTGGATAGCGATGGCCACCCGGCGGATAACTTCGGACGGCTCGGTGTGGCATTCAAGACGCGGATTTCAAAGACCGAATTGAAGGTCGGCGAATGGATGCCGGTGCTGCCGATCCTGCGTTCGGACGATGGCCGCTCCTTGCCGCAAACCTTGCGCGGCGGGCAGATCACCTCGAAGGAAATAGACGGGCTGACTCTTTACGGCGGCCAGTTCCGCGCCAACAGCCCGCGGGACGACGGCAGCATGAACGACATGTCGATGACCGGTAAAGCCGCGTTCACCTCCGACCGTTTCAACTTCCAGGGCGGCGAATACGCATTCAATGACAAGCGCACCCAGGTCGGCCTGTGGAACGCCCAGCTCAAGGACATCTACCGCCAGCAGTTCGTCAACCTGATCCACACCCAGCCCCTGGGCGACTGGACCCTGGGCGCCAACCTCGGGTTCTTCTACGGCAAGGACGACGGCAGCGCACGTGCAGGCAGCCTGGACAACAAGACCTGGTCCGGCCTGTTCTCGGCCAAATACGGCGGCAACACCTTCTACGTCGGCGTGCAAAAACTCACCGGCAACAGCGCGTGGATGCGCGTCAACGGCACCAGCGGCGGCACGTTGGCCAACGACAGCTACAACTCGAGCTACGACAACGCACAGGAAAAATCCTGGCAAGTGCGCCACGACTACAACTTCGCCGCCCTCGGGGTACCGGGCCTGACCGTGATGAACCGCTATATCAGCGGTAGCAACGTGCACACCGGCACCGTGACGGACGGCAAGGAATGGGGCCGCGAGAGTGAACTGGGCTACACCGTGCAAAGCGGCAGCCTGAAAAACCTCAACGTACGCTGGCGCAACTCGAGCATGCGCCGCGACTACAGCAACAATGAGTTCGACGAAAACCGGTTGATCGTCAGCTATCCGATAAGTCTGCTGTAAACCGGCGCCGCACTTACGGTATGGTGCGCGCCTGCCGCCACTGAGCTGACTCAGTGGCGGCCTCCAGACGAGCCCGACCCACACCATGAAATCCTTTGCCCTTGCCTCTATCCTGCTGAGCTTGACCTTAAGCCTTGGCGGCTGCATCGGCGCGCCCATCGCCCTGACGCCGCAGACCGAACAACGCCTGCAAACCCAGGCACCGATCCGGTTTCTGCTGACCTTCGACGATGGCCCCAGCGCGTCGGGCTACAACAACCCCAGCCGCTCGGTACTCACCGACCTGGCGCACAACCCAGTGCTGCCGGGGATCAAGGCGGTGTTCTTCCTGCAGACCGAAGCGGCCCGCTCCGGTGGCAGTTCACGCGGGCGCAAGACCATGGAACGTGAGTTTGCCGGCGGCCATGTCCTGGCCTTCCACACCGCCACGGCCTTTCATACCAACCATCGCTGGCTCAATGACGCCGAACTGGAAAGCACCCTCACCCAGGGCGCTGCCGATATCGCCACAATCACCGGCGCCCCACCGGCGCTGGTACGCCCGCCGTTCTGGAACTACGACCGCCGCACTTTCGCCGCCTACCAGCGCCATGGCATGCACGTATTACTGACTGACCTGAGTGCCAATGACGGCAAGATCTGGGGGTTCAACGCCAGCCCACGGCGGCGCGCCAACCTCTATCGACAACTGTCGGTGGTCCGCGAGCGCATTGCATTGGGAGAGTTGCCTACGGTGGACGGCGTGATCCCGGTGGTGGTGACTTTCCATGACATCAACCGCTACACCGCGCGGCACCTGCAGGAGTATCTGCAGATCCTGATGGACAGCGCCCGGATCAACGGCGTGAAGACCGCCGCCGAGCCGTTCTACACCGACCACGCCACGCTGGAACGCGCGGCGCTGGCACGCACGATAAAGGATGTGAACGAACCGGTGCATCTGCCGGGAGTGTGGAACTGGGTGTGGGCGGCCGACACCTACTGACCTCGCCTTGGCAGAGAGACGGCCCACCTCTTACACATTATTCGTACCCCGGCCGATCACACTTTCCTCAAGCCGCAGCTACACATTCGTAGCCATTGCGGAACTCTTTCACTCGAGTGTTCCACTCACGACCCGCACCGACAACGATCTAAGTGCAGGGAGCAGAACTCCGGTTCTGTTGAAACAGCATTCGAATAGAAGTCCATCTATGAATACTATCGCTCCACGCGCCCCTACACCGTTCCTGCCTCCCCACAACGCCTCACCGCCTGCGGCATCCAACCAATCGACACAACGTCCACCCACTCCAGCGTTGGGTGAGGCACGAGGACTTCCCGCCTCACTTGAAGGCAGTGATCTTGTGCCAAAAGTCAAAGAGACAAGACTGGTCGATGACGGCAATCTCACTGCATACAATACGTCCTTGACCATTCAGTTCGACGCTAAAAACCAGGTCCTGATAGACGATAGCCTGACGCTTGAAACCGGCGACCACGCAGACAATATTCATGTCAGAAACCACACCGACGGACGACTCAAGGTCGAGGTCAATGGCAAGTCGTACCTCTTCAATGTCAGAAACGAGAAGGATGGCAAACCCACCCAGCTCTACATCAAAAGCAAGGCCGGTGACGACCATATAACAATCGATGCCGACGTCATGCTTCCGGTAAAAGTTGAAGCCGGTGATGGCGATGATTACGTCAAGGCGGGTGGCGGGCCAAGCCGTCTGTTCGGTGGCAAAGGCAAAGACTATCTTCAACTCGGCAGCGGCCCGGGGTATGCCGAAGGCAATGACGACGATGACACGATGGTGGGAGGCACCGGTAACGCCATCATGTACGGCAACAACGGCAACGACCGAATGTATGCAGGGGCGGGTCCCGCCACCAAAAGGAGCCATCTGGACGGCGGCAACGGGAATGATCAAATGTACGCGGGCAATGGTCACACCGTTATGAATGGCGGTAAGAATGACGACCTGATGGTGGGCCACGACTCCACCACCTTCTATAGCGGAAAGGGCTGGGACATTGTCAGATCCAACAACCGGAATGACCGTATCTATGCGAAAACCACCGACAGGATCATCAGCCCTGCGGGAGCAACGTGGGTGCCGATTACACCCGATGAATCAGGTAAAAAAGGATTGAACATCCAAGGCACACCTGACTTCAAACAACGTGTCGAGGATGACTTTGAACTCCTGCGTAGCTCACCCGTCGGGCAAAAAATGCTGGCGGCATTGGACGACGCAGCGGTAAAAAATGGCGCCCCCGTACACATCAAATCCGGAGAGAAAGAACTGTTTGATATGGACCAAGAGCATAGAGAGAAAACACGCTACACATTCACAAACACCACGACGGATGACAACTCAACGCCACCGACTCAAGAAGATAACGAGTCGCCAAAGAATGGCTTTGTTCGCAATGGAGTGCGTGGGATCGCCAATACGGATGGAACGATCTTCTATGACCCCTCAAGCCGGTACGACTACCACGCCCTCAAATCCGCTCCGGTAACAAATTTTTACCACGAAATGGCTCACGCCTATAACGGTGCAACCGGCTCTTTTCTCCCCGGAAGCACCCCGGAGCAAGTCGGTGACGGGCCCGCCGAAGATACGCCGAACGCCGAACGCCAGGCTGTCGGACTGCCTACCACTGCCGATCCGTTCGACTTTGACAACGACCCGTTGACCCCGCCGACCTCAACCAACCCCGAAGCACTCACGGAAAACGCCATACGTAAGGAAATGGGCTACGCTCGGCGTAACACCTACACAGTGAAGAGTCACTCACAGCATTGATCGACCCCACGTAGAGCGCCGATCATTCACGGGACTCGACCCCCAACTCATCCCACACCGACTCGGCCATATGAAACGTCGCGTTCGCCGCCGGAATCCCGCAGTAGATCGCGCTCTGCATCAACACTTCCTTGATCTCGGCACGGGTCACGCCGTTGCTGGCGGCGGCACGCAGGTGCAGCTTGAGTTCGTCGTTGCGGTTCATGCCGATCAGCATGGCGATGGTGATCAGGCTGCGGGTATGCCGCGGCAGGCCGGGACGGGTCCAGATGTCACCCCAGGCGTGGCGGGTGATCATTTCCTGGAACTCGCTGTTGAACTCGGTCAGGGCATTGAGGCTGCGGTCGACGTGGGCATCGCCGAGCACTTCGCGGCGCACTTTCAGGCCATCGGTGTAACGTTGTTTCTCGTCCACAAAAGACTCCTCAGCGGGCCAGCAGAAATTGAATCACCCGGTCGCTGAACGCAGCGCCGGCCTGGACATTGGACAGGTGCGCGGCATAGAACTCGGCGTACTCGGCGTGCTGCACATGATCCTGGATAAAGTGGCTGTCGGCCGGCGGTGTGACCGCATCTTGGGTGCCGGCAATCACCAGGGTCGGCACCTTGATCGCGGCCAATTGCTCACGGAAATCGGCATCGCGCACCGCGGCGCAGTTGGCTGTGTAACCCTGGGGCGATGTGGCCGCGAGCATGTCGGTGATCCGCTTGGCCTGATGCGGGTGGGCTGCCGCGAAATCGGCGGTGAACCAGCGTGCAATCGAGGCATCGCGTAGCGCGATCATCGCTGCCGCACCGTCGCGCAGGACCATCTCGATACGCGGGTTCCAGATCTCCGGCGTGCCGATCCTGGCGGCGGTGTTGCATACCACCAGGCGTTGCAGACGCTCCCCGGCGTTGATGCCGAGCCATTGGCCGATCAGGCCGCCCATGGACAACCCGCAGAAATGCGCACGCGGGATATCCAGCGCGTCGAGCAGCGCGATCACGTCGCGGCCCAGTTGTTCGATGCTGTAGGGGCCCTCGGTCACCAGGGATTCACCGTGGCCACGGGTGTCGAACCGCAGCACGCGAAAATGCTCGGTGAAGGCTGGGATCTGGAGATCCCACATCTGCAGGTCGGTGCCCAGGGAGTTGGACAGCACCAGCACGGGCGCGCCCGCGGGCCCTTCCAGTTGGTAATGCAGTTCGCCCTCGGCGAGTTGTACAAAAGCCACAGCAATCTCCTCAAGCGTTCAGTGCAAAGTGTTCGGTCACAGCGCGAGTGACCCAGGTGCAGGCCTGGCCCAGGTAGTGGGCCGGGTCGAGCAGGCGGTCCAGTTCGGCCGCAGAGAGTTCGGCGGTGATCTGCGGTTCGTCCGCCAGTACCGCCCGCAAGTGGCGCCCTTCGGCAACCGCGCGTTTGCAGCAGTGTTCCAACAGATGGTGGGCGGTCTCCCGGCCCAGGCGTTGGGCGAGCACGATGCTGACGGCTTCGGCCAGCACCAGGCCCTGGGTCAGATCAAGGTTGTAGGCCATGCGCTCAGGATCGACTTCCAACCCGTCGCTCACCAGCAGCGCCTGTTGCAAGGCCCCGGACACCAACCGGCAAATCTCGGGCAAGGTTTCCCATTCGGCATGCCACAGGCCCAGGCTGCGCTCGTGCTCCTGGGGCATGGCGCTGAACATCGTCGCCACCAACCCTGGCACACGGGTCGCCGCGCTGATCAGCACGGCGGCGCCCACCGGGTTGCGCTTATGGGGCATGGTGGATGAACCGCCCTTGCCCGGCGCCGACGGTTCGAACACTTCCGCCGCTTCGGTCTGCATCAACAAGCTAATATCGCGCCCCAGCTTACCGAGGCTGCCGGCGATCAGGCCGAGTACGCTGGCGAACTCCACCAGGCGATCACGCTGGGTGTGCCAGGGTTGTTCGGGCAGGCTCAGTTGCAGCTCAGCGGCCAGGGCTTCGGCCACCGGCATGGCGTGTTCGCCGAGTGCCGCCAACGTGCCGGACGCGCCGCCGAATTGCAGCACCAGAAGGCGCGGCTTGAGCTCGGCCAGACGCTGGCGACTGCGCGTCACCGCGCCCAGCCAACCGGCGATTTTCATGCCCAGAGTGACCGGCGTCGCATGCTGCAACCAGGTGCGTCCCGCCATCGGCACGTCGGCATAACGCTGTGCCTGGAAGGCCAGGATGTCGCCCAAACGCGCCAGGTCGGTTTCGATCAACGCCACGGCCCGCCGCAGTTGCAGGACCAGGCCGGTGTCCATCACATCCTGACTGGTTGCGCCCAGGTGTACGTAGCGTTCGGCGCCGGCATCGTCAGCGGCAATCAACTTGCCCAACGCCTTCACCAGCGGAATCGCCGAATTCCCCGCAGTGGCAATCGCCACGCCGAGGGCATCCACGTCGTACAGCGACGCCAGGCACGCCTGGGCAATCGGTGCGACGGCCGCCTGGGGGATCAACCCCACCTGAGCCTCGGCCCGGGCCAAGCCGGCTTCGAAATCCAGCATGCCCTGCAGGCGTCCCTGGTCGCAGAACACCTCGGCCATGTTGTCAGCGGTGAAGTAAGCGTCGAACAGCTGATTGCTCGTGCGCAGTGTCATAACTCACCTCTTATAGATCGTGATGCAAGTACGCTGCCTGCTTGGGCAGGCGCAGGCTGAACAGGAAAGCCACCGCCATCATGCCGGTGACGTACCAATAAAAGGTGTTTTCCATGCCCAGGGATTTGAGGCCCAACGCCACATATTCGGCCGAACCGCCGAAGATCGCGTTGGCCACCGCATAGGCCAGGCCTACGCCCAGGGCGCGCACCTGCGGCGGGAACATTTCGGCTTTCACCAGGCCGCTGATCGAGGTGTAGAAACTCACGATGGCCAGGGCCAGGGTAATCAACACAAAGGCCAGGAACGGGCTGCTGACGGTTTTCAGGCTGAGCAGGATCGGCATTGTGCACAGGGTTCCCAGCGCGCCGAACCAGAGCATCGAGTTACGGCGGCCGATCTTGTCCGCGAGCATGCCGAACAGCGGTTGCATGCACATGTACAGGAACAGGGCGCCGGTCATGATGTAGCTGGCGGTCTTGGCGTGCATCCCGGCGGTGTTCACCAGGTACTTCTGCATGTAGGTGGTAAAGGTGTAGAAAATCAACGAACCGCCGGCGGTGTAGCCGAGCACGGTGATGAACGCGGCCTTGTGGTCACGGAACAGCGCGGCGATGCTGCCGGCGTCCTTGTCTTCGCGCATTTCCTTGCTGGTGGTTTCCTTGAGGGTGCGACGCAGCAGCAGGGAGATCACCGCCGCGATGGCGCCGATCACGAACGGAATCCGCCAGCCCCAGGCGCGCAGTTCATCTTCGGTGAGGATCTGTTGCAGGATCACCACCACCAGCACGGCCAGCAATTGCCCGCCGATCAGGGTCACGTACTGGAACGATGCAAAGAAGCCACGCTGGCCCTTGAGCGCCACTTCACTCATGTAGGTCGCGGTGGTGCCGTATTCGCCGCCCACCGACAGGCCCTGGAACAGCCGCGCCACCAACAGCAACGCCGGGGCCCAGGCGCCGATGTCCTTGTAGGTGGGCAGGAAGGCGATGACCAGGGAACCGGCGCACATCATCAGCACCGAGATCATCATGGAATTCTTGCGACCGTGCTTGTCGGCCACCCGGCCAAACAGCCAGCCGCCGATGGGCCGCATCAGGAAACCGGCGGCGAACACGCCAGCGGTGTTGAGCAGTTGGACCGTGGGGTCATCCGACGGAAAAAACGCCGGGGCGAAGTAAATGGCGCAGAAGGCATAGACGTAGAAGTCGAACCATTCGACGAGGTTGCCGGAGGAGGCACCGACGATCGCAAAGATCCGTTTGCTGCGTTCTTCTCCGGTGTAGTGACTGGTCGTGGTCGTCATGTTTTTTTTCACTCAGTGGGAACGGTTATTAGCCTAGACATACTTTGCAACAACCATGTTCCGCAAGCAGACATTTACAGAGATATCACCTGCCCCCCATTCCTTGTAGGAGCGCGTCAGTAATCGAAGAACACCGTTTCCTTGTCTGTGCCCTGCAAAATCACATTCCACTGATGCACACCGTCTGCATCCGGCTTGGCAATCAAGGTGCTGCGCCGCTCTGCGGGCACACAGGCGAGCAACGGGTCGTCCGCATTCAACGCCTCACCGTCAAAATAAATCCGCGTCAGCAGGTGCTTGACCAAACCACGGGCAAACACCAGCACCACCAGGTGCGGCGCCTGGGTCGTGCCGCCAAGCCCGGGCACGCTGCCCGGCTTGATGGTGGTGAAGCGGAAGCGCCCTTCGCCATCCACCGGCACACGGCCGAACCCTTCGAAGTTCGGGTCGACGGCTTTGTCCTGTTCATCTTCAGGATGGTCGTACTTGCCGGCGGCATTGGCCTGCCAGACTTCCAGCATCGCGTCGTTGACGACATCACCATTGCCGTCCAGCACTTGCCCGCTGATCGCCACACGCTCGCCGCGGGTGGCGGCAACCGTCAGGTCTTCGCGGTTCAACCAGGTCAGGCCGATGTGGTAATACGGCCCGACGGTGTGGGACGTGGTCGCATTGAGTGTCATCTCATTTCTCCATCGGCGTGGCGTCGCGGCCGCGCAGGACGATGTCCCAGCGGTAGCCGAGGGCATAGAAAGGAATGGTTTTTTCCAGGTCGAAACGTGCGATCAGGCGTTCCTTGGCGCGGGTGTCCGGTACGCAGTTATAAATCGGGTCGTATTCCAGCAACGGATCGCCAGGGAAGTACATCTGCGTCACCAGCCGCGTCAGCACGCTGGGCCCGAACAGCGAAAAGTGGATATGCGCCGGGCGCCACGCATTGTGGTGGTTGCCCCATGGGTAGGCGCCGGGTTTGATGGTCTGGAACTGGTACCAGCCATCGGCGTCGGTGACGGTGCGCCCGGTGCCGGTGAAATTCGGGTCCAGCGGCGCGTCGTGCAGGTCGCGCGGGTGGTTGTAGCGACCGGCGGCGTTGGCCTGCCAGATCTCCACGAGAATGCCCGGTACCGGCAGGCCGTTTTCATCCAGCACCCGGCCATGGATGATGATGCGCTCGCCCTGGGGCTCGCCATCGTGCTGGACGGTGAGGTCGTTGTCCTTCTCATTGACCCGCTCGGCACCGACGGTCGGGCCGGTGATTTCCGACAGGGAATGGGGCAGGAACACCAGCGGTTTGGATGGCGAACGCAGGTTCGTCGACTGGTACGCCGGGTGCAGGTAATCAGGTTGAGTACCCGCTTGCGGACGCCGGTAACCGGGCTTGTCACTCATGAAGCGGTCCTCTCTTATTAGATGCGTTCAATCGCCAGGGCCAAGCCTTGGCCAACGCCCACGCACATGGTCGCCAGGCCTCTGCGACCGCCGGTCTTTCCAGTTGATGCAGGGCCGTCAACACCAGCCGCGCACCGCTCATGCCCAGGGGATGGCCGAGGGCGATGGCGCCGCCGTTCGGGTTGACCTGCGGTGCATCGTCAGCGATACCCAGTTCACGCAGCACCGCCAGGCCTTGGCTGGCGAAGGCTTCGTTGAGTTCGATCACGTCAAAGTCGCTGACAGCCAGGCCCAGGCGCTCCACCAGTTTGCGCACCGCCGGCACCGGGCCGATGCCCATCACCCGTGGCGCCACACCGGCACTGGCCATGCCCAATACGCGGGCACGGGCGGTCAGGCCGTGTTTTTTCACCGCGTCGGCAGAAGCAAGAATCAGCGCCGCCGCCCCGTCGTTCACGCCCGAGGCATTGCCGGCGGTGACGGTCTTGTCCGGGCCATTGACCGGTTTGAGTCTGGCCAGGGTTTCCAGGGTGGTGTCGGCCCGTGGATGCTCATCCTGATCCACCACGGTTTCGCCTTTTTTATGCGCGACGCGCACCGGCACGATCTCTTCGGCGAAGAAACCGGCGGCTTGTGCGGCAGCCGTGCGTTGCTGGCTGCGCAGGGCGAAGGCGTCCTGGTCGGCACGGGATACGTTGTAGTCGTCGGCGACGTTATCGGCGGTCTGCGGCATCGCGTCCACGCCGTATTGGGCCTTCATCAACGGGTTGATAAAGCGCCAGCCGATGGTGGTGTCTTCGAGTTTCATGTTGCGTGAAAACGCCGCGTCAGCCTTGCCCATCACGAACGGCGCGCGGGACATTGACTCGACGCCGCCGGCAATCGCCAGCTCCATCTCACCGCTGGCGATCGCACGAAACGCCGTGCCGATCGCGTCCATGCCCGAGGCGCACAGGCGGTTGAGGGTCACGCCGGGAATGCTTTCCGGCAGGCCCGCCAGCAACAGCGCCATGCGCGCCACGTTGCGGTTGTCTTCACCGGCCTGGTTGGCACAGCCGAGGAACACTTCGTCGACCGCTGTCCAGTCCACCGACGGGTTACGTTCGATCAGCGTCTTGATCGGCAGCGCCGCCAGGTCATCGGCGCGCACGCTGGACAGGCCACCGCCAAAACGGCCGATGGGGGTGCGAATGGCATCACAGATAAATACTTCGCGCATCAGGCTTCTCCCGGTGCTTGGCCATGGGCGGCGGCGGTGCGTGCTTCAAGATCACGCAAGGCCGTCAGTTCGACCTCGGTAGGTGCCTCGGTGGTGCTCACCTGGTCGGCGAAGCGGATCGCCCAACCGGTGGCGGCCACCACTTGCTCGCGGGTCACGCCGGGGTGCAGCGCGGTGACCACGAACTCATGGGTGCCCTCCTCGGGCTCCATGATGCACAGGTCGGTAATAATTCCGACAGGACCGGCCCCCGGCAGACCCAGGCGCTTGCGTGAATCGCCGCCTTCGCCGTGGCCGACCGACGTGATGAAGTCCAGCTTGTCGACGAACGAGCGCGACGACTGCTTGAGGATGATCAGCACGCTCTTGGCGGAACCGGCGATTTCCGGTGCGCCACCGGCACCCGGCAGGCGCACTTTGGGCTGGTGATAGTCACCGACCACGGTGGTGTTGATGTTGCCGAAACGGTCGACCTGGGCCGCGCCGAGAAAGCCGACGTCGATGCGCCCGCCCTGCAGCCAGTAGCGAAAAATCTCACCGGTCGGTACTACGGTGTCGGCGGTTTCCGCCAGCTCACCGTCACCGATGGACAGCGGCAGTACGCTGGGCTTGGCGCCAATCGGGCCGGATTCGTAGATCAGCACCACGTCCGGCGACGAGGTCAGGCGCGCCAGGTTGGCGGCCTTGGACGGCAGGCCGATGCCCACAAAGCAAACCGAGCCGTTCTTGAGGCGGCGCGCGGCGGCGACGGTCATCATTTCATTGGTCGAGTAGGTCATTACTTGGCCTCCTGCGCGCTGGCCAGCTTGGCCTGGAATTCACTGAAATCGGCGGTGCCGTGGATGTATTCGTCAATCCAGGCGGTAAACGTCCCACGGTCGCGGGCGATTGGGTCCCAGGCCTGGTAGAAGCGGTTATCCCGCTCGTTGTAGCCATGGGCGTAGGACGGATGCGCGCCACCGGGCACATGACACACCGCCGTCAGCGCCCAGGTCGGCAGCACGCAGCTGTTCATCGGCGCATCGAGGTCATCGACGATTTCCTCGACGGTGACGATGCAACGCTTGGCCGCCAGGGCCGCTTCCTTCTGCACCCCGAGAATGCCCCAGAGCAGCACGTTGCCCTTGCGGTCGGCCTTTTGTGCATGGATCACGCTGACGTCCGGACGCACCGACGGCACCGCTGCCAGCACTTCGCCCGTGAATGGGCAGGTGACGGTCTTGATCAGCGGGTTGACCTTGGGCAGATCGGAACCGGCGTAGGCCCGCAGTACCGCAAAGGGCAGGCCCGAGGCACCGGCGACGTAGGCATTGGCCAGGTCGGCGTGGCTGTGTTCTTCGATCTCCAGCGGTTGCGGCCATTGCTTCTCGACCGCATCGCGCAGGCGATGCAAGGAGCCCACACCGGGGTTGCCGCCCCAGGAGAAAATCAATTTGCGCGCGCAGCCGGCACCGATCAACTGGTCGTAGACCAAGTCAGGCGTCATACGCACCAGCGTCAGGTCTTTCTTGCCCTGACGAATGATTTCATGACCTGCAGCCGTAGGGATCAGATGGGTGAAACCTTCCAGTGCGACGGTATCGCCGTCGTTCACGAATTGCTTCACCGCGTCACGCAACGCAAGAATTTCAGCCATGGGGTTAGGCTCCCGGTTTCGATCGAAAGAGGCGCTGAGATCGCGCCGAAGTGCTTGAAGGTTAAGCTGGGGGCATGGGCCAAACAATCCGATAATCGACTCAGCGTTCGATTATCGAACGAATTGTTGTCTAGCTAATGGTCGCCTCAGGTGGCGTCGGCATGGCTGACCATGCCTTTGATCACCACGGCGGCCGTGGCCAAGGCGGCCGGAATCACCAACGCCGTGAGCACCTGCTCGAAGTTCCAGCCCAGGCCCAGCAATGTGGCGCCCATCCAGGCGCCGAGGATCGCCCCGAAGCGGCCGATGCCGAGCATCCACGACACACCGGTGGCGCGACCTTGGGTGGGGTAGAAACGGGCAGCCAGGGACGGCATGGCCGATTGCGCACCGTTGACGCACATCCCGGCGATCAGCACCAGGGTCGCCAACACGGTGATGTTGCCCAGACTCTGCCCTACCGCGTAGGCAAACACCCCGGCCAGCAGGTAGAAGGTGCCGATGACCTTGTGGGGATTGAACCGGTCCATCGCCCATCCCACACCGACCGCGCTCAGCACCCCACCAAACTGGAACAACGCACCGATGAACGCAGCCTGTTCCATGCTGGCACCGCTGTCGCGCATCAACGTCGGCAGCCAACTGGTGAGCAGGTACACGATCACCAGGCCCATGAAGTAAGTGAGCCACAGCAGCAAAGTGCCAGCGCTGTAGGTGCCGGAGAAGATCACTGCCAATACGTTGCGCGCCTTGACGGTTTTTTGCTCGGGCACACTGAAGCCCGTGGCCCGGGCGACGATCCCGGGGTCGATGGGCGACAGGGTTTTGCGCACCTTGTCGGTCCCGCGGTTGCGCACCACCAGAAAGCGCGCCGACTCCGGCAGCCACACCAGCAGCACCACCGCCAGAATCAACGGCAGGATACCGCCGATCATCAACAAGGCATGCCAGCCGAACGCCGGGATCAGCTTGGCCGAGATAAACCCGCCGCCCGCCATACCCAGGTTGAAGCCGCAGAACATGCTGGTCACCAGCAGCGACTTGTGGCGTTCGGGGGTGTATTCGGAGAGCAAGGTGGTGGCGTTCGGCATGCCGGCGCCCAGGCCCAGGCCGGTGAGAAAGCGCAGCACCAGCAATTGGTCGACGTTGCTGCTGTAGGCCGAAGCCAGGCTGAAGGCACCAAACACCAGCACCGCACCGACCAGCACGACTTTACGCCCGAAGCGGTCAGCCAGCGGGCCGGAACCCAGGGCGCCGAACACCATGCCGATCAGCGCGGCGCTCATCACCGGGCCCAGGCTGGCGCGGTCGATGCCCCAGTCCTGGGACAGCGCCGGCGCGATAAAACCCATGGCGGCGGTGTCGAGGCCGTCGAGGAAGACAATCAGGAAACACAGGATCACCACACGCCACTGGTAGCGTGACAGCGGTTGGGCATTGATGAAGGACTGCACGTCCAGGATGGAACCGACAGAAGGCTGATTCATTATTTTTATTCCACACCGATGGCGGGCCAACGACCTGGGGTCGTCATTATTATTGGAGCGCCAGAGCGCTGCCGCACCTTAATGA
Source organism: Pseudomonas sp. MPB23 (assembly GCF_046605395.1). Lineage (NCBI taxonomy): Bacteria > Pseudomonadati > Pseudomonadota > Gammaproteobacteria > Pseudomonadales > Pseudomonadaceae > Pseudomonas > Pseudomonas sp. MPB23. Next base: position 5,937,316 of record NZ_CP176771.1, read on the forward strand.
GCCAGGGGAAACAGCGTCAATTCATCCCACCCGTATCTGTGCGATCACCGAACAGCTTAGGCAAACAGCTGCGCGCTCAGCTCACGACTGGCACTGAGCATGCTCGGCAGGAAACGCTGCTCCAGCTCGCTGCGGCTGACCCTCCCGGCATGGGTGCTGACGTTGAGCGCGGCCAGCACCTGGCCCGACGCGTCATACACCGGCACGGCGATGGAACGCAGGCCCTGTTCCAGCTCCTGGTCGACGATGCACCAGCCCTGCTGCCGCACTTGTTGCAGGCATTCGAACAACGCTTCGGGGGTGGTCAGCGTACGGCTGGTCTTGGTTTGCAGGTCGGCGTGGTCGAGGTAATCCTGCAGCGACGCGTCGTCCAACGCCGCGAGCAGGATGCGGCCCATGGAGGTGCAATACGCCGGCAAGCGTCCGCCCACGGACAAGTCCACGGAAATCAGGCGTTGGGTGGTGGCCGAACGGGCGATATAGAGGATGTCGTCACCTTCGAGGGTGGCCATGTTGCAGGCTTCGTGCAGTTGCTCGCTCATGCGGTCCAGATACGGTTGCGCCGAGACCGCCAGCGGCGTGGACGACAAATAGGCATGGCCCAGGGTCAGGACTTTGGGCAACAGCGAATAAGTGCGCCCGTCGGTGGTGGCGTAGCCGAGTTTGATCAGGGTGTGCAGGCAACGGCGCACGGCGGCGCGGGGGATTTCCGTGCGGTGGCTGATCTGGGCGATGGTGAGGTGGCGCTTGCGCTCCTGGAATGCCTGCACCACGGCCAGGCCACGGGCCAGGGAAGTCATGAAGTCCGGATCACCGGTGAATGCCTGGATACGCTTGGCCGGTGAGGCAACGATCGGCGGCGCCGCTGACGCAAAAGAGTTGCGCAATTGATCGTTCATGTCGGGTTCCTTTCTCTTATTGTCAACCGCAAGGGAGGTTTGGCCGCTATTACAAGCCGCGTCGGTCGGAATGCACAAGGCAAGCCCGGCAACATTGGGCGATTATCGGACGATCATTCGATAATCGCAATTTGGCAATCTCAGCGACCGGCAAGCCAACCCGCGCGCGCCCTGCAAAGTTTCAGCGAGGTTTTATAACGCCGATAGTTATGTGGAACTTATGACGTCAAATTTTCCACCCATACCGACGATCCCGAGTAACAAAACCCTCACACAACGTTGACGCTTTTTAACTTTATGCTGATAGTGTTATTCAAATGCGCCGCTATAATGCACCCTGTGTGTGGGTCCGCCGGATTTCATCATCGGCACCGGAGCCCGCCCGGTGACGCACAGGCCGTGCATTGCCGATAAAAACAACCGGCTTCGAATGACAGCACTCAAACGTGCTCGCTCGCACCTAGTTCAAACTTGAACACCGCAAGGATTCAACTTTGAATAGCCCGAGGGCGGCATTCGGGCATAACACTGCAATGTAATTACTCAACTCAATTAGGTAGCAATGTGACGAAAGATGAACTGCGCGCGGAACTTGAGCGCCAGGAGCAACGTTACAAGGAAGTTTACGGCGGGGAAGTCACCACCTACGCCGCCCAGCCTGAACCTGAGCGCAAACCATGGCGCAAGCGAGCCAGCCTGCTCGACCAGGCATTTGCCCAGGAAATCCAAAAGATTGAACAGGAACTCAAAACCGAAGAGTCATAAGCGATTCGGTTAGAGCCTCATGGTTCGGCCTCGGTTGCTAGCCCATAGCTAGCAACCGGCAACCTTGCACCTCACTGCCCTCAGTGAAATCTCATACAAATGTTTCCGACATGACGTTTGAGTGACAAATCCGCGTCCTGCACGCCCTCAGCCCTATAAATCAAAGACTTGCCAACCCCCCAAAAACCCTGGGATGCACGCCTTTCCTAGCTGTTTTTTCATTGAAGAATGTTACCGATGAGCAGCTAGTGCATCGATTACCAAGGTTTTCTGGCATAATCGCGCCCCCTTACGACCGGGTCAGAAAACCTTCATGATCGATTTATTCAGCGGACTGGATGCTTGGGTTCTAGTGAGCCTGTTGCTCGCCCTGGCCTTTGTCCTTGCCTTCGAGTTCATCAATGGCTTTCATGACACCGCTAACGCGGTGGCCACAGTCATCTATACCAAAGCCATGCCGCCGCACCTGGCCGTGTTCTTCTCCGGGGTATTCAACTTCCTCGGCGTGTTGCTCGGTGGTGTCGGTGTCGCCTATGCCATCGTGCACTTGCTGCCGGTGGAGTTGCTGATCAATGTGAACACCGGCCATGGTCTGGCCATGGTCTTCTCTCTATTGGCCGCGGCGATCACCTGGAACCTGGGCACTTGGTACTTCGGTATTCCCGCCTCCAGCTCCCACACCCTGATCGGTTCGATCCTCGGTGTCGGCCTGGCCAATGCGCTGATCAACGACATTCCCCTGGCTGACGGTGTGAACTGGCAGAAAGCTATCGATATCGGCGCCTCCCTGGTGTTCTCGCCGATGGCCGGCTTCCTGGTCGCAGCCCTGGTGCTGATGGCTCTGAAATGGTGGCGCCCACTGTCGAAGATGCACAAGACCCCGGACCAGCGCCGCAAGGTCGACGACAAGAAACGTCCGCCATTCTGGAACCGCCTGGTGCTGGTGATTTCGGCCATGGCCGTGAGTTTCGTACACGGCTCCAACGATGGTCAGAAGGGTATCGGCCTGATCATGCTGGTGCTGATCGGTATCGTGCCGGCACAGTTCGTCCTCGACCTGGGCAGCACCACTTACCAGATCGAACGTACCCGCGATGCCACGGTGCACTTGAACCAGTTCTACCAGCGCAATCACGAAACCCTGGGCGAGTTCCTGTCCCTGGGCAAAAGCGTAAAGGATGACCTGCCGGGCAAGTTCCGCTGCAACCCGCAGCAGACCGAGCCCACCATCAATGCACTGGTTGACACCTTGAAAGGTGTTTCCGACTACCACTCGCTGAATGCCGATCAGCGCATTGAAGTGCGCCGCTACCTGCTCTGCCTGGACGACACCGCGAAAAAAGTCGGCAAGTTGCCTGGCCTGGATCCGCGTGAGAAGTCCGACCTCGACAAACTGCGCAAAGACCTGACCGCCACCACCGAGTACGCACCGTTCTGGGTGATCCTCGCAGTCGCCATGGCCCTGGGCCTGGGCACCATGGTGGGCTGGAAACGTGTGGTACTGACCATCGGTGAGAAAATCGGCAAGCAGGGCATGACCTATGCCCAAGGCATGTCGGCCCAGATCACCACGGCCAGCATGATCGGCCTGGCCAATATCTTCAGCCTGCCGGTATCGACCACCCACGTACTCTCATCGGGTGTGGCCGGGACCATGGTCGCGAACAAAAGCGGCCTGCAGAGCGGCACCGTCAAGACCATCCTGATGGCCTGGGTGCTGACCCTGCCGGCAACCGTGGGCCTGTCGGCCGGGCTGTTCTGGTTGGCGTCCACGGCGCTGGGCAACTGACAAACTACGGCTGAATAATAAAAAAGGTGCGGCTTCGATGAAGACCGCACCTTTTTTTATGCGCCTGTATTAATGAGCGTCGTTAAATAGCAGGCAAAAAAAAGGGCGACCGAAGTCGCCCAAAATGCCTTGCGTGCTCATGTAACCCGGAAAGACCTACGGCTTTTTACGCTTGTTCGCGTCTTTCCAGATAAAAAATCCAAACCCTACAAAAAACAACACCATGAGGCCTACAGTCAGCACTCCGGCGAACACCACATTGTCGATAAACATGACCGGCCTCCTGGACTTGCCTTGTTGCGATAGGGCTAAGTTAATGGAGAAGGCGGAATGGAAAATTGACGCGGATCAATGTCGCCAGCAACGTGGCGTAAAGAAGGGCAATAACTGACCTGCATCAATAGATGCAGGCTGTTTCAACGCTTTTTGGGTTTGTTTTTCGACTTTTTCTTAACTTTACCCAACGGCATCGCCTGCTCAAATGCCTGGCGCACTTCATTCAGGCGTTTGTCATTGAGGTCATGCACACGTTTGGCACGTTCGGCATTCAGGTCGATCAGCTTGTCGTCGCTCATGGCTTGGCTTACTACGTCGTGGCGGGAATGGCTCAATAATGCAACGTCCCCCACTCCACGGCAAATCAGCCGGCGGCAACACAGCCATCGCCAAAGCGCGAAGCGCTGAACCAGGGAGTTGTCTGTTGCTTTGCAGGCAGGGTCGGGTAACACGAGGCAGGAACGTTATTGGACTGGGGATGCGCGATTAGACCTCGACATCCACCCACAGGCCCTGGCGCGGCGCGTCTTCGATCAACGGCACCACCGGCACGGTATTGTCGGCGTTGAGCACATCGCCAGGAATCGCCAGGTGCTCCTGCGGGTCTTCATCGGCTTCGCGCCGGCGTTTCTGTTGTTCCTGCTGGCGACGTTGTTCTTCGCGCAGCAGTAAGGTCGACTGCTCGGCATCACCGTTTTTCAGATCGATCGTGCTTTCGTTGGAGCTGGCCTGAACGGGCACCACGGGCGGGATATCCGGTTTCTGGCGCACCGGATCGAGCTGAGAGGTGACCGGCACGACGCTCACGGGCAGCATGGGTGGAAACATAATAATTATTCTCCTGATCAACAGGCTGTCGGCGGGTTGCAGGGCGACTTGAGCGCAGGCTCGCCAACCTGTGACCCAATCCACACTCGCAAGTGCCCGCCACCCGTCGAATCGACTGCCGAAGCGCCCCCGCAACGCAGTAGTTTTGTCAGAGTCCTTGGGCGCGGGACCTTGTTCCGTTAACATAGTCGGCTTTTTCACGGCGGGAGTCAGGCAGCATGGCGCAGCAGTATCAACCGGGGCAACGCTGGATTAGTGACAGCGAAGCAGAGCTGGGGTTAGGCACCGTTCTGGCACAGGACGGCCGCTTGTTGACCGTGCTCTATCCGGCCACTGGCGACACGCGCCAGTATGCGCTACGGAATGCGCCCCTCACCCGCGTGAGGTTCTCGCCGGGTGACACCATCACCCATTTCGAAGGCTGGAAAATGACCGTGCAGGAAGTCGACGATGTCGATGGCTTGCTGGTGTACCACGGCCTCAATGGCCAGAACGAGCAGGTCACCCTGCCGGAAACCCAACTCTCCAACTTCATCCAGTTCCGCCTGGCCAGTGACCGCCTGTTCGCCGGGCAGATCGACCCCCTGGCCTGGTTCTCACTGCGTTACCACACCCTGGAACATACCAGCCGTCAGTTGCAGTCCTCGCTGTGGGGCCTGGGTGGCGTACGTGCGCAACCGATCGCGCACCAACTGCACATCGCCCGTGAAGTCGCCGACCGTATCGCGCCGCGGGTATTGCTGGCAGACGAAGTGGGCCTGGGCAAGACCATCGAAGCCGGCCTGGTGATCCATCGTCAGTTGCTGTCTGGACGCGCCAACCGCGTGCTGATCCTGGTACCGGAAAACCTGCAGCACCAATGGCTGGTGGAAATGCGCCGCCGCTTCAACCTGCAGGTTGCGCTGTTCGACGAAGAACGCTTCATCGAAAGCGATGCCGCCAACCCGTTCGAAGACACTCAGTTGGCCCTGGTCGCCCTGGAATGGCTGGTGGACGACGAGAAGGCCCAGGACGCGCTGTTCGCCGCCGGCTGGGACCTGCTGGTGGTCGACGAAGCCCACCACCTGGTGTGGCATGAAGACAACGCCAGCCCCGAGTATTCGCTGGTCGAGCAACTCGCCGAAGTGATCCCTGGCGTGCTGCTGCTCACCGCCACCCCGGAACAACTGGGCCAGGACAGCCACTTCGCGCGCCTGCGCCTGCTGGACCCGAATCGCTTCCACGACCTGAAGGCCTTCCGCGCCGAAAGCGAGAACTATCGCCCGGTGGCCGAAGCCGTGCAGGAGCTGCTGGACAAGGGCCGACTGTCGCCTGAAGCGCACAAAACCATTCAGGGTTTCCTCGGCAACGAAGGCGAAGCGTTGCTCACCGCCGTCAACGATGGCGACACCGAAGCCAGCGCGCGCCTGGTGCGTGAACTGCTCGACCGCCATGGCACCGGCCGCGTGCTGTTCCGCAACACCCGCGCCGCCGTACAAGGCTTCCCGGAGCGCAAGCTGCACGCCTACCCGCTGCCGAACCCGGACGAATACCTCGAGCTGCCGCTGGGCGAACACGCCGAGCTGTACCCGGAGGTCAGTTTCCAGTCGCAGCCGGATATCGACGAAGAAAACCGCTGGTGGCGCTTCGACCCACGGGTCGAGTGGCTGATCGACCAGTTGAAAATGCTCAAGCGCACCAAGGTTTTGGTGATCTGCGCCCACGCCGAAACCGCCATGGACCTCGAAGACGCCCTGCGCGTGCGCTCCGGCATCCCGGCCACGGTGTTCCATGAAGGCATGAACATCCTTGAGCGTGACCGCGCCGCCGCCTACTTCGCCGATGAAGAGTTCGGCGCCCAGGTACTGATCTGCTCGGAAATCGGCAGTGAAGGCCGCAACTTCCAGTTCTCCCACCACCTGGTGCTGTTCGACCTGCCGTCCCACCCCGACCTGCTGGAACAGCGGATCGGTCGTCTGGACCGGATCGGCCAGAAACATGTGATCGAACTGCACGTGCCTTACCTGGAAACCAGCCCGCAAGAGCGCCTGTTCCAGTGGTACCACGAGGCGCTGAATGCGTTCCTCAACACCTGCCCGACCGGCAACGCCTTGCAGCACCAATACGGCCCGCGTCTGCTGCCGCTGCTGGAAAATGCCGACGACGACGAGTGGCAAGCCCTGATCGACGAAGCCCGTGCCGAGCGCGAGCGTCTGGAACAGGAACTGCACACCGGTCGCGATCGCCTGCTGGAGCTCAACTCCGGCGGCGCGGGTGAAGGCGATGCGTTGGTCGAGGCGATCCTCGAACAAGACGATCAGTTCGCCCTGCCGATCTACATGGAAACCCTGTTCGACGCCTTTGGCATCGACAGCGAAGACCATTCGGAAAACGCCCTGATCCTCAAGCCCAGCGAAAAAATGCTCGACGCCAGCTTCCCCCTGGGCGACGACGAAGGCGTGACCATCACCTACGACCGTCACCAGGCGCTGTCACGCGAAGACATGCAGTTCATCACCTGGGAACACCCGATGGTGCAGGGCGGCATGGACCTGGTGCTGTCCGGTTCCATGGGCAACACCGCCGTGGCGCTGATCAAGAACAAAGCGCTCAAGCCGGGCACCGTGTTGCTGGAACTGCTGTACGTCAGCGAAGTGGTTGCCCCACGTTCACTGCAACTGGGCCGCTACCTGCCACCGGCCGCGCTGCGCTGCCTGCTGGATGCCAATGGCAACGACCTGTCCGGCCGCGTGTCGTTTGAAACCCTCAACGACCAGTTGGAAAGCGTGCCACGGGCCAGCGCCAACAAGTTCGTGCAGGCCCAGCGCGATCAACTCACCCCGCGGATCAACGCTGGCGAAGAGAAGATCACCCCGCGCCACGCCGAGCGTGTGGCCGAGGCGAAGCGCCGCCTGGCTGCCGACACCGACGAAGAACTGGCACGCCTGACCGCGCTGCAAGCGGTCAACCCGACCGTGCGCGACAGCGAACTGGTCGCCCTGCGCCAACAACGCGAGCAAGGCCTGGCCATGCTCGACAAGGCCGCGTTGCGACTGGAAGCGATTCGGGTGCTGGTGGCGGGTTGATTACTGCTCTGCCCTGCTAAAAAGAAGGCCCGCGCAATGCGGGCCTTCTTTATTCATGGTTTCAAGCCGTCGCAGCAGCAGCCGGCACCTCCACCGCCACCAGTCCGTCTTTCATCCGCTTGGCATCCCGCACAAAACTGCGCGACGCCTGGAACAGAAACAGCAGGGTCAAGAACAGCGCCACCGGAATCAGGTACATGGCGTCATGCAACCCCACCGCTTTAAAAGCCTCGGTCATCTGCTCCGCCCCGGCGGCAGACATCGCCGAATGGGCGAAGTGATCGGACAACCCCCCCACCACAATCGGCCCCATTCCGCCGCCCAGCAAATACAACCCGGCAAAGAACAGCGCCATGGCCGTGGCCCGCAGGCGTGGCTCCACCACGTCCTGGATCGCCGTGTACACGCAGGTGTAGAAGTTGTAGGCAAACAACCAGCCCACGCTGAACAGGGCGACAAACACACCAATCTCGATACGCCCGGCATGCAAGGCCCAAGCCGTAGTGACGGTAGAGATAATCAGACTGAACGCCGCGAACAACAGGCGACCGTTGGCCACCCGCTGATGGATTTTATCGGCCACCCAACCGCCCAAGGTCAGGCCCACCAGCCCGGTGACACCCACAATCACACCGGTCGCAACCGCCGCCTCCTGCAACGGCATCAGGAAGTAGCGCTGCAGCATCGGCACCAGAAACGAATTGCACGCGTAGGTCGCGAAATTGAAGCACAGCCCGGCCAGCACCAGCCAGAGGAAGGTCGGCACCGCCAGCACGCGGCGGATCGGGCGGTCGACGCGCGCCAGGGAGACTTGCACGGTTTCGGCCGCACCCCGCTTGGGCTCCTTGATATAGAACATGAATATCGCGAGGATCAGCCCCGGTATGGCGGCAATAAAGAACGGCGCGCGCCAGCTGTCGAACGCCTTGACCATCGCGCCAATGGTGAAGAACGCGAGCAACAGCCCCAACGGCAGGCCCAGCATGAAAATCCCCATGGCCCGCGCACGACGGTGCGCCGGGAACAGGTCGCCGATCAGCGAATTGGCCGCCGGCGCATAGCTGGCCTCACCAATGCCAATGCCCATGCGCACCAGCAGGAAGGTCCAGAAACTGCCGACCAGGCCGTTGACCGCCGTCAGCCCACTCCACGCGAACAGCCCCCAGCCCATCAGTTTGCTGCGTGAGCCGGTGTCGGCCAGGCGCCCGAGGGGCAAACCGGCAATGGCGTAGACGATGGTGAAAGCGGTGCCGATGATGCCGAGCTGGAAGTCGCTCAGGTGCCATTCCATGCGGATTGGCTCGATGATGATCGCCGGGATCGTGCGATCGAAGAAGTTGAACAGGTTGGCGAGGAACAGCAGGAACAGAATGCGCCAGGCATTCGCCGCTTGGGTCGAGTTCTGCATGGGTCCGTCTCTTTTATTGTTATGAGAGCTGCGATGCTCGATGCATCCTGCTCAGGTCCCTGCAACATAGTCAGGCCGGCGGCGGTTGTCTGTAATGATTCGTAAAGCTGATAGGGCATGATTTCAGCCGCAAGCACGCGGCTTTTCCTACGAAAAATATAAGTGAGCGCCCCTCTTCCCAACGACCATGACGCGATTAGAATGGCGGGCCTTCCTGTAACAACCCCTCTTACCTTTCTGATCGATGACGCCCATGTCCGAAGCCAGTCCGTGTCTGAATTGCGGTGCCTGCTGTTCACACTTCCGTGTGTCTTTCTTCTGGGGTGAGTGCGCCTCCTCGGGGGGCACGGTACCCGACGACCTGGTGGTACAGATCAACCCCACCCGTGTGGCGATGATCGGCACCGACCAAAAACCCGCACGCTGCTGCAGCCTGGAGGGCACGGTCGGCCAGGCCACCCGTTGCTCGATCTATGAACAGCGTTCCAGTGTCTGCCGCGAGTTCGAGTCATCGTGGAGCCAGGGCGTGCAGAACGTCGATTGCGACGCCGCCCGCGCCGCATTCGGCCTGGCACCGCTGCAAGCACCGCCCGTAGAGCTGGAGTTGCCCATCAGCGCTTAACGCTCAAATAGTGACGCAGCAACCCAAGGAGCGCGACCTGCGTAACTGGACCCAGCCCGCGCCGGAACAACCTTCCCACGGCCACACCGACGCCATCTCGACCCTCAGGCCAATTCGCTGACGCCTAATCTTTGGCATTTCGCCATCATTTGGCCTAAAGAACGCCGAGAAACGGCCGATTCATCAGAGTCCGGCCAGGTTTTCTCTGCGCACACCAGGGTCAAGCCCGATCGTCCCGGACAAGGACGCACTGTAAAGTCGCGAACTCTCACTCCGTGATGGCCACTTGATATTTTTTAGCCGTCCGCTCAGGCACTTGGCGCACAATGACTCCTAAAAATAACGCTTCCACCGTGGTATCCGACGTGTTGCTCCCAGCTCCTGCGGAAAAGCCCTCAGGTTCGAAGTCATTGAGCACCGCCCGTCCCCTGGCCACCCAGCAGTATCTGTATTTCACCGAAACCAACACCGATCGCATCCTGGATAACCTGGACGGCCTACGCGACATGGTGTTCCCACGCCCGCCCCACGCGGAAGGCGACGGCGAACTGCGCAGCGAGCAGGAGTTTCCCTCGGTATGCCTGATCGGCCTGGGCCGCTGCGGTTCGAACATCGCGCTGGACGTGGCCGAACTGGTGTACAACGCGCGCAAGTTCTACCTGAACGAATTCAGTACCGAAGACAAGACGCTGGACAAGGGCTACAGCCCGGCCCAGTGGATTCGCAACAACCTGCGCCTGGGCAGCGGCAAGGCCAGCAAACCGGTGTTTCTAGTGGAGCCGCTGGTGATGCTGGGCGACCTGGACAAGGACATCGCCGGGCGCATCCGCTTCTCGCGCAAGGGCGAAAAAAGCGGTTTCCTGCGCGACTACAGCAAGATGAAAATCATGGACTTGTCGGAAGTCCATGCCGGTGGCGCCGGTAACGCGCCGATCCTGGGCCAGTACCTGGCCAAGATCATCCTCAACAAAGACACCCAGCGCTTTTCCAGCCCCGACTGGAAGATGATCCACTCGTACCTGATCGACTCCTGCGGCATCAAGGCCAACCAGTCGCGCCTGTACTTCTCGATCTTCAGTGCCGGCGGCGGTACCGGTTCCGGCATGGCCTCGGAGTTCGGCCTGGCGCAGCAGCACTCGTACATGAACAAGACGTTCGACACCAAGCCTGCCGACGAGCACGACAGCAAGAGCGGCCACGCCTTTGTCTTCGAGCCGATCTTCACCAGCGGCATCTGCGTGCTGCCGAATATTTCCGATCATCGCAGCGAAATGTCCGAGGCGCTGCACATCAACGCCGGGCGGCTGCTGTGCAAGTACCTGTCAGAAGAATGGGATTTCTCATACAACTTCGCCAATGAAGACAGCAGCGAAACCAGCGTGAAAGGCCGCATCCGGCCGTGGAACGCGATGATGCTGATTTCCAACGACATCATGCGGTATGCCGAAGAGAGCGATGACGGCAACATCCAGAACATTGACGTCAATGCCATGGAAAAACACGCCAACCAGTACATCTCTCAACAGATCTTCAACATTCTTACGGCCCAGGCCGTGACCACCGACTACGACCAGAACTATTTCCGTCGCGCCGGCATCGACATCGGCGAAACCATTCGCCTGGACGCCAATGACCTGTTTATGAGCCTGGCCGGCCCGGTGGCGATTGCCTACGCCGAGTCCGTGGTCCCGGAAACCCCTACACCGTCGAACGACAAGTTCAAGGTGTTCGACAAAGAACCCCAGCGCCTTAACATCGACGACCTGTTCTTCCGCTCCATCGACCTGCCGCACTTCAACAAGGTCACCCAGGCCATCGAAGGTATCAGCCTGCTGCCGATCGAGTCCAAGCGCTACAAGGCCTCCCTGGAGCAGTACAAGAACTCCGGCTACGACGCTGCGGCGCTGCACGACCTGCACTTCTTCAAGAACTGCTCGTCGGTGGTGTCGATCGTGTCCTTGCCCAAGGACTACAAGCTATCCTACATGGACCTGAACCGGCTCAAGACCCACCTCAACAGCCTGTTCCCCAACACCACCCTCAAGCGCTATGCCCTGGTGATCGGCGCTTCGGCGAACCTGTCGCTGACCACCCTGATTGCGAAAAGCCCCTGCCTGTCGGATGACTTTCTCACCCTGATCGTGGCCTTTATCAAGCGCTGCTTCGCGCGCAACCCGTACCGCTTCGACGACACGCTGGACAACTCGATCCTGGATTTCATCATCCACGAGGAATTCGACGAAGACCGTATCGACGAGCTGCTCAACGAGTTCGAAAACCCGGCGAAGATCCTCGACACCAACTGGTACGCGATCAAACCGATGTATGAGAAGAAGTACCGCGAGTTGATCAACGACAAAGAGAAGTTCGTGTCGATCAATGACATTCGCCTGTCACGGGATTGTGTGAAGAAGGCAATCAAGTACCTGCGTGAGATCTACCGTCACCGCATCGGCAAGACCAAGGTCATTTCGTTGAATAACCATACCGGCAAGACGGCCTAGGCGTTTGTGGCGAGGGAGCGTGCTCCCTCGCCATCACAACCTGCTTACAACGAGAAACAATTCCTCCCACGGCCCCCGTCCCGCAGAACTGTTGCCATGACGTAAACGTCACCCTCGCCTGTGACCTTTCTCCACGGCAACATGCCATCATCGTTGCAGCGGTTACTCCGCTACACACTTGGCCTCGCACAACGCGCGCACCATATGAGTGCTTCGATTGCTTATAGCGCCCTTTCCTGGATCAAAATCCACGGCGAAACCACCACCGCCCACAATCCGGGATCACGCTCGACCAAGTCCAATGCCCGCGTCGCAGACACTTCGCCCAGGCTGCCTGCGGCCAGCCAGGCAGCGACTTTGTCACGATTGTCCTCGGCCATTGCCTCGGCGGCCTCGATCAAATCCAGGCTGGCATCGACCCACAATAGGGCACCCTTGGCAAAGAACGGTTCAAGCTCCTTCCAGGAAATTTCGGCGGTTTCACCGAGCAGCTTGGCATAGAGGGTGCTAGGTTCTTGCGTCATGGGCATCTACCTGAAGAAAAAATCGGCGCAATCATAACGTCGTGCGTCAGGTAGAAAAACCCAGTTGCAAATGAGTTATCGATAGAAAGTGTCAGGAAAGCCAAGGATTGCCTGAAACTCTGGCATCACCCCGCCGCAATTCTGTCTTTTTCTTTCATTTAAGCGACACGCCCCGGTTTTGCCCCCAGCAGCCAGCTTTTCAAGCGATCAACCGGCGCTCTACACTGTACCGGTACAGTTGCCAGGGCACTGCCGGGGGGATATCCGACATATCCGATCCGGTTCTACAGCTCACAAGGCCGCTAGAACTATAAAAAAGACAACAGTAAGAGTGGAGCACTATGAATAAGGCTACTAAGCAGATTTCCAAACTGTTTGCCGCTATGGTCCTGGCTGGGGTTGCCGGCCATTCGTTCGCAGCCGACACCATCAAGATCGGCATCGCCGGCCCCAAGACCGGCCCGGTGACCCAATATGGCGACATGCAATTCATGGGTGCCAAGCAGGCCATCGCCGATATCAACGCCAAGGGCGGTGTCGACGGCAAGCTGCTCGAAGCCAAGGAATACGATGACGCTTGCGATCCGAAACAAGCCGTTGCCGTGGCCAACAAAGTGGTCAACGACGGCGTCAAGTTCGTGGTCGGCCACCTCTGTTCCAGCTCCACCCAGCCTGCGTCCGACATTTACGAAGACGAAGGCGTGATCATGATTACCCCGGCCGCCACCAGCCCGGAAATCACCGCACGTGGCTACAAGCTGGTCTTCCGTACTATCGGCCTGGACAGCGCCCAGGGACCTGCGGCTGGCAACTACATCGCCGACCACGTGAAGCCGAAAGTCGTTGCCGTCATCCACGACAAACAGCAGTACGGTGAAGGTATCGCCACCGCCGTCAAGAAGACCCTTGAAAGCAAAGGCGTGAAAGTTGCCCTCTTTGAAGGCATCAACGCTGGCGACAAGGACTTCGGCTCGCTGATCCAGAAGCTCAAGCAAGCCAACGTCGACTTCGTCTACTACGGCGGCTACCACCCTGAGCTGGGTCTGATCCTGCGCCAGTCCAAGGAAAAAGGCCTGAACGCCAAGTTCATGGGCCCAGAAGGCGTCGGCAACGACTCCATCTCGCAGATCGCCCAGAATGCTTCCGAAGGTCTGCTGGTCACCCTGCCAAAGTCGTTCGACACCGATCCGGCCAACAAAGCCATCGTTGAAGAGTTCACCAAGAACAAGCAGGACCCTACCGGTCCGTTCGTGTTCCCGGCCTACTCGGCGGTTGAAGTGATTGCCGGCGGTATTGCTGCTGCGAAAAGCGAAGACACCGCCAAAGTGGCTGCCGCCATTCACGCGGGCACCTTCAAGACCCCAACCGGCGACCTGAGCTTCGACGCCAAGGGCGACCTGAAGGACTTCAAGTTCGTGGTCTACGAATGGCACTTCGGCAAGCCGAAAACCGAAGTTACCCCTCAGTAAGCCAGGCGTTACTGGTCAACAAGCCCACTGTGAGAGCAGTGGGCTTTGTTTTACGAGGTTTATGGGCCTGTCACCCGCGATCCGGGCGCTGGCTCACCTGAAAATCTTAAAACCGTCACCAGCGGTTCGCTGGCAAACGCTTCGTGCAACCTGGCCACAGAACAGGGCACCGAGCCGGAAATGACTCCACCAGTGAAATGCGTATCGGGTTTTTAGGAGCGCTGTAATGCCTGAGATCTATCATTTTTTCCAAACGCTGGTTAACGGGATGACCGTTGGCAGCACCTATGCCTTGATAGCCATTGGCTACACAATGGTTTACGGCATCATTGGAATGATCAACTTCGCCCATGGCGAGGTGTACATGATTGGTTCCTATGTGGCCTTTATCGCCCTTGCCGGGCTGGCCATGCTGGGTATCCACTCCCTGCCGCTGCTGATGACCGCCGCGTTCCTTGCGTCGATCGTCGTAACCAGTGCCTATGGCTACAGTATCGAACGGGTTGCCTATCGTCCCTTGCGTGGCAGCAACCGTTTGATCCCGCTGATTTCCGCCATCGGCATGTCGATTTTCCTGCAGAACACCGTATTGCTGTCCCAGGACTCCAAGGACAAGTCCATTCCCAACCTGATCCCGGGGAGCTTCTCCTTCGGCCCGGGTGGCGCACAAGAAGTGCTGATTTCGTACATGCAGGTCCTGGTCTTCGTCGTCACCCTGGTGGCGATGCTCGGCCTGACCCTGTTCATCTCCCGCTCTCGTCTGGGCCGCGCCTGCCGGGCCTGCGCCGAAGACATCAAGATGGCCAACCTGTTGGGCATCAATACCAACAACATCATTGCCCTGACCTTCGTGATCGGTGCCGCGCTGGCGGCCGTCGCGGCCGTGCTTTTGAGCATGCAGTACGGCGTGATCAACCCCAACGCCGGTTTCCTCGTGGGCCTGAAGGCCTTTACCGCGGCGGTACTGGGCGGCATCGGCAGCATTCCGGGCGCGATGCTCGGTGGCCTGGTGTTGGGTGTGGCCGAAGCCTTTGGCGCCGATATCTTCGGCGACCAGTACAAGGATGTGGTGGCATTCGGCCTGTTGGTTCTGGTGCTGTTGTTCCGTCCGACCGGCATTTTGGGCCGTCCGGAGGTTGAGAAAGTATGAGCAGATATCTTAAATCGGCGCTTTTCAGCGCCCTGTTGGTTTGGGCCGTGGCGTTCCCGGTACTCGGTCTCAAACTGAGCATCGTCGGCATCAACCTGGAAGTGCATGGCACCGGCCCCGTGACCTTGAGCATCATCGCCCTGTGCTCGGTGCTGATGTTCCTGCGCGTGCTGTTCACCCAGCAGGTCGGCGCCTTGTTCAAGAGCAACCGTGGCCCACTGGTTTCGCCCAAGGTCAGTCAATTCCTGACCCTGCCGCGTACCCAGCGCTACATCATCATCGGGCTGATCATCGCCGCGCTGATCTGGCCCTTCTTCGGCTCGCGCGGTGCGGTCGACATCGCCACCCTGATCCTGATCTACGTGTTGCTGGGCCTGGGCCTGAACATCGTGGTGGGCCTCGCCGGCCTGCTCGACCTGGGTTATGTGGGTTTCTACGCGGTAGGTGCCTACACCTATGCCCTGCTGTCGCACTACCTGGGCTGGAGCTTCTGGATCTGCCTGCCGCTGGCCGGTATGGCGGCAGCCACGTTCGGCTTCCTGCTGGGCTTCCCGGTACTGCGCTTGCGTGGTGACTACCTGGCCATCGTGACCCTGGGCTTCGGTGAAATCATCCGCCTGTTCCTGCGCAACCTGACCGATATCACCGGTGGCCCCAACGGCATCAGCAGCATCCCCAAGCCGACGTTCTTCGGGCTGTCGTTCGACCGCACCGCTGCCGAAGGCCTGCAGACCTTCCACGAATACTTCGGGATCGACTACAACCCCGTGAGCAAGGTGGTGTTTCTGTACCTGGTGGCGCTGTTGCTGGCCTTGGCGGCACTGTTCGTGATCAACCGCCTGCTGCGCATGCCGATCGGCCGCGCCTGGGAAGCGTTGCGCGAAGATGAGATCGCCTGCCGTGCCCTGGGCCTGAACCCGACCATCATCAAGCTCTCCGCCTTCACCCTCGGTGCAGCATTCGCCGGTTTCGCCGGCAGCTTCTTCGCTGCCCGCCAAGGCCTGGTGACCCCGGAGTCGTTCACCTTTATCGAGTCGGCGATCATCCTCGCCATCGTGGTACTGGGTGGCATGGGCTCGCAGTTGGGCGTGATCCTGGCGGCGATCGTGATGATCCTGCTGCCGGAAATGATGCGTGAGTTCAGCGAATACCGCATGTTGATGTTCGGCGCCATGATGGTGCTGATGATGATCTGGCGACCTCAAGGCCTGCTGCCCATGCAACGTCCACACATGGAGCTGCGCAAATGAGCCGCGAGATCCTGAAAGTCGAAAACTTGAGCATGCGCTTCGGCGGCTTGCTGGCGGTCAACGGCGTGGCCCTGACCGTGAAAGAGAAACAGGTCGTGGCATTGATCGGCCCGAACGGTGCCGGCAAGACCACGGTGTTCAACTGCCTCACCGGCTTCTACAAGCCGACCGGCGGCACCATCCTTCTCGATGGCCAACCGATCCAGGGCCTGGCCGGTCACGAAATCGCCCGCAAGGGCGTGGTGCGGACCTTCCAGAACGTGCGGTTGTTCAAGGACATGACCGCGGTCGAAAACCTGCTGATCGCCCAGCACCGTCACCTGAACACCAACTTCTTCGCAGGCCTCTTCAAGACCCCGGCGTTCCGCAAGAGCGAACGCGAGGCCATGGAATACGCGGAGTATTGGCTGGACAAGGTCAACCTCACCGAGTTCGCCAACCGCCCTGCCGGCACCCTGGCCTATGGGCAGCAACGTCGCCTGGAAATCGCCCGCTGCATGATGACCCGCCCGCGGATCCTCATGCTCGACGAACCGGCCGCCGGCCTGAACCCCAAGGAAACCGAAGACCTCAAGGCGCTGATCAGCGTGCTGCGTGAGGAAAACAACGCCACCGTGCTGTTGATCGAACACGACATGAAACTGGTCATGAGCATTTCCGACCATATCGTGGTGATCAACCAGGGCACGCCGCTCGCGGACGGGACGCCGGAGCAGATCCGCGACAATCCCGAAGTGATCAAAGCCTATCTGGGGGAAGCGTAAAATGCTGCAATTCGAAAACGTTTCCACTTTCTACGGCAAGATCCAGGCCCTGCACAGCGTCAACGTCGAAGTGCGTCAGGGTGAGATCGTCACGCTGATCGGCGCCAACGGCGCCGGCAAGTCGACCTTGCTGATGACCCTGTGCGGTTCGCCGCAGGCCCATAGCGGCAGCATCCGCTACATGGGTGAAGAGCTGGTGGGCCAGCAGTCATCGCACATCATGCGCAAAAGCATCGCTGTGGTACCGGAAGGTCGCCGGGTGTTCTCGCGCCTGACCGTGGAAGAGAACCTGGCCATGGGCGGGTTCTTTACCGACAAGGGCGACTATCAGGAGCAGATGGACAAGGTGCTGCACCTGTTCCCTCGGCTCAAGGAACGCTTCAGCCAGCGCGGCGGCACCATGTCCGGCGGCGAACAGCAGATGCTCGCCATCGGTCGCGCACTGATGAGCAAGCCCAAGCTGTTGCTGCTCGACGAACCGTCCCTGGGACTGGCCCCGATCATCATCCAGCAGATCTTCGACATCATCGAACAACTGCGCAAGGACGGGGTGACGGTGTTCCTGGTGGAGCAAAACGCCAACCAGGCGCTGAAAATCGCCGACCGTGCCTACGTGCTGGAAAACGGCCGGGTGGTGATGCAAGGCTCCGGCGAGCAGTTGCTGACCGATCCGAAGGTGCGCGAGGCCTACCTCGGCGGTTAAAAAAACCGGTTGCTGGATGAACCGGACCTTAATGTGGGAGGGGGCTTGCCCCCTCCCACATTTGTTTTGCGTGGTACCTGAAGAATTATTTCCGGCTGGCCTGTAACGAAATTCGCCATACCGCCTCTAGTGGTGTAAGCAGGCACTCAAGCCCGCCCCTCAATCCACTGCTGGAGCTGCACCATGACCACCAAAACCCGTTCACTGTCCGCCGCTACCCTCGTCCTGGCCCTGGGCTCAGCCCTGAGCCTGTCCACCCTGAGCACCACCGCCCACGCTGCCGACGACATGCAGAAATGCTTTGGCGTCGCCGAAGCCGGCAAGAACGATTGCGCTGCTGGCGCCGGTACTTCCTGCGCCGGCACCTCAAAAACCAAAGACCAGGCCGACGCCTGGAAACTGGTCCCGGCTGGCACCTGCACCCAAACCCCAAGCTCCACCTCGCCGACTGGTTTCGGCCAGGAAGCTGCATTCGCTGCCAAGTCCTGAAACCCGGCGCAGCCTGAGTACTGATGATGACGCTTTCATCCCTGCAAACGCCCTCACCGGCTCAGGTGCCTGGCCTCCCTTGTCGGGCCGGACTCGGGCTGAAAAACGAGCACTTCACCGAAGTGCTCGAAACCTCTCCCGACATCGGTTTTTTTGAAGTGCACGCCGAAAACTACATGGTGGCCGGCGGGCCGTTTCATCACTACCTGGGCTTGATCCGCGAGCAGTATCCGCTGTCGCTGCACGGCGTGGGCCTGTCCATCGGCGGTGAAGGCGAACTTGACCGTCACCACCTGGCACGGCTCGCGGCACTGCTTGAACGCTATCAACCCCAGTCCTTTTCCGAACACCTGGCCTGGTCGAGCCACGGCCCGGTGTTTCTCAACGACTTGCTGCCCCTGGCCTACGACACCGCCACCCTGAACCGGGTATGCGAACACGTCGACCAGGTACAGAGCACGCTCAAGCGAGCGATGCTGCTGGAAAATCCATCGACGTACCTGCAGTTCCAACGCTCCACCCTGGACGAGACCGACTTCATCAGCGAAGTCATCCGTCGCACCGGTTGCGGCCTGCTGCTGGACGTCAACAACGTCTATGTGTCGTGCATCAACCACCAGCGCGACCCGCTCGCCTATATCGATGCATTGCCGTTACACGCGGCGGGTGAGATTCACCTCGCCGGTTTTGCCGAAGACACCGACAGCCTCGGCGATCGCTTGCTGATCGATGACCATGGCGCGCCGATCGATAACGCTGTTTGGCAGTTGTACGAACAGGTTCTGTCGCGCATCGGTCCAGTGGCGACGCTGATCGAGCGGGATAACCAGTTGCCGGCGTTCAGCGTGCTGCTGGCCGAAGCCGAGCATGCCGACTGGCACTTGTCGCAGGCACGCCCATGAGCCTTCAAGAAGATTTTGCCAGCGCCCTGCTGACGCTCGACCGGACCTGCCCCGATGGGCTGTTCAGCAGTAACGGTGCCGACCCCGCCAGCCGTTTTGCGGTGTACCGCAACAATGTGCACAGCTCGTTGATCAACGCGTTGGCAACGGCTTATCCGGTGACAGCGCAATTGGTCGGCGACAGGTTCTTTCGCGCCATGGCGGGGCTCTTCGTGCAGACGAACCCTCCCGGCAGCCCGCTGATCAGCGAGTACGGCAGCGCTTTCGCCGATTTCATCCAGGGTTTTGAACCGGCGGCCAGCGTGCCCTACCTCGCCGATGTCGCACGGCTTGAACGCCTGCGAGTGCGTGCCTATCACGCGGCGGATGCTCAGCCGCTGGACCCGCCAACCGTTGTGCATGCCCTGCAAAACCAGGAGAACCTGGGCCAGTTGCGCCTGCAGTTGCATCCCTCCCTCGCCACCTTGAATTCCACCTATGGGGTGGTGGCGGTATGGGCGGCCCATCAGACCGAGGGCGCCATGGCCACGTTGAATCCCTGGCACGCCCAAGGCGCGCTGGTGCTGCGCCAAGGCCTGGGGGTCAAGGTGTTCGCCATCGACAGCGGTTCGGTCGCGTTCATCGACAGCCTCAAGCGGGGGGCAGCGCTGGAAACGGCAGTGACCCACGCCCTCGAAGCCTCCGCCGAATTCGACCTGCACCAGTGCCTGACCCTGCTGATCAGCCACGACGCCATTACGCATTTACACCCGAAACAAAAGGTATCGCCATGAACACATCCCCATCGTGCCCGGTTAAGCGGGCCATCGCACTTTTCGAGCGCATCCCCTACAGCCTGATCGCCTTCCTCGCACGGTTTTCCATTGCCGCGGTGTTCTGGAAGTCCGGACAGACCAAGGTCGAAGGCTTTGCCATTGACCTGGTCGGCGGCACCTTCCAGTTCGGCGAACCGAAGCTCGCGGCCTCCACATTGTTTCTGTTTCGCAGCGAATATCGCGTGCCCTTGCTGCCATCGGAAGTGGCGGCGTATATGGCAACGTTTGCCGAGCATTTTTTCCCGGTGCTGATCCTGTTGGGCTTTGCCACGCGCTTTTCGGCCCTGGCCCTGATCGGCATGACCCTGGTCATCCAGTTGTTCATCTACCCCGAAGCCTACCCGACACACGGCACCTGGCTGGCGTTGTTGTTGCTGTTGGTCGCCAAGGGCCCGGGACGCCTGTCCATCGATCACTGGATCGCCCGCCGCTACCGCTAAAGTCGATCCAGGGCTTCGCCGCTGCGCTTGAACCAATCCACCAGATAGTCGGCCAGCACCTGGGTGCGCCTTGGCAGGCCGCCCTGATAGGGGTGGACCAGGTACATCGGCATGCTCCTCGTCTGATAATCGCGCAGGAGCCAGCGCAATCGGCCGTCAGCCAGTTCCGCCGGTAACACGTAGGACGGCAGACGGGCGATACCGGCGCCCACCAGGGCAGCCTTCTTCAACAAGTTGTAGTGGTTGGAGGCAAACGTACCGCTGACCCGTACCCGCAACAATTCATGCTGCTGGTGGTACAGCCACTCCTCGCGACCGCTGTAGTGGCTATTCAACAGGCAACGGTGGGTAGCCAGGTCTGCGGGGGTCTGGGGTTCGCCGTATTGCTCGAGGTAAGCCGGGCTCGCGCAAGTCATCTCGTGCCAGGCCAGCAACGGTTTGGCCACCAGACGCTCGTTTTCAATGGCGCCGGAGCGCACCCCCAGGTCAAAACCATCCCGCGCCAGATCCCGGTAGCGGTTGTTGAGCTCCAGCTCGATCTGCACTTGCGGGTACTGCTTGGAAAACTCCAGCAACAAGCCGTCAAAGAAGGTTTCCCCCAGGGACACTGGAACCGTCATACGTACCGGCCCGGCCAGATCATCCTTGAGCCGGGCCAGTGCCTGACGGGCGCGATCCACTTGCACCACCAGCGCCTGGGCCTGGGGCAACAGCGCCGCACCGGCGGCGGTCAGGCTGAGCCTGCGGGTGGTGCGATGCAGCAGCACCACCGAATACTGTGCCTCCAATTGGCTGACGCGCTTGGACAACTGGCCCTTGCTGCACCCCAGTTGCTCGGCCGCCACGGTAAAGCTGCCGGCTTCAATCAGTACGGCAAAGGCCGCCAGGTCATCCATCTCGCTCATGGATTGTTTCCATTTGAAAACCAAAGGTTGCCTATTAGCACGTTTATCCCGTCAAAAAGCCACTCTAGACTCGCTACCTAACCCTGTAGGAGCGAGCTTGCTCACGAAAATCGCCAACGCTAACGCGGTCAACCCACTACGCAGCGGCGCTCTCGAGTTTTTCGCGGGCAAGCCCGCCCCTACAGTGCCTAACCCTTCTCGAGGAACATCATCATGAAAATTTTATTGATTGGCGCCAGCGGCACCGTCGGCTCAGCGGTCAAGGCAGAACTGGCTCAGCGTCACGAGGTGATCAGCATCGGTCGCACCCGCGGCGACTTCCAGGTGGATATCAGCGACAGCGCCTCGATCCGCTCACTGTTCGAACAGACCGGCAAGTTCGACGCACTGGTCTGTGCCGCCGGCAGCGTGAACTTCGTGCCGCTGGGCGACATGAGCGCCAGCGATTTTGAATTGGGCTTGCGCGACAAACTGATGGGCCAGGTCAACCTGCTGCTGATTGGCCGTGAGTACGCCAACGATGGCGCCTCGTTCACCTTCACCAGCGGCATTCTCAACCGTGATCCGATCCGCACCGGCGCTTCGGCCGCACTGGTCAATGGCGCGCTGGATGCCTTCGTCAAAGCCGCTGCGATCGAATTGCCACGCGGCCTGCGCATCAACACCGTGAGCCCGACCGTCCTGGTGGAAGCCATGGGCAGCTACGCGCCGTACTTCCGTGGCTACAAGCCAGCCCCAGGCGCCGACGTGGCCCTGGCCTACGCCAAAAGTGTGGAAGGCTTGCAGACAGGTCAGACCTTTATCGTCGGTTGAATCGGACGTCTGTCAGAATTGCCTGAAGCTGGCGCACGGGCTTGTGATGCGGCGCCAGCCTGCGTAACGTGGCGGCACTTGTCTGGAGACCCGATATGCGCGCCGCCCGTACCCTCGTCCTGTTTGCCTTGCTTCCCCTGTTCGCCGCCTGCCAGATGTTCGAAAGCGAGCCGGCCAAGCCGTCCCTCGTCGGCCTGACCCGCATGCAAGGCGAACTCACGGCCGTCGGCGGCAAGCTGCTGTTCCAGCCATGCAACGACACACGCAACTACGTAGTCAATGACACCGGCGGCACCAGCATCCTGCAGGAAGCCGCATCCCTGGCCGGCCAGCAGGGCGCATTGTTCGCCGACTTGCGGGGCAAGTTTTCCGGCGTCGCCAGCGGCAGCCAGGGCAGCGTCGACCTGCAACAGCTCTACCGTGTCGAGCGTTCGACGTCAGCCTGCAACGACCCGGACTTCAAACGCATGACCCTGCGGGCCAACGGCCACAAGCCGGCCTGGGCGATGAACGTGACAGCCAAGGGCATGGTGCTGGAGCGTGAGGGCCAACCACCGCTGGCGGTGCCGTATGTGGAAGAGCAACTGGGCGACGGTCGTTTCAACCTGATGACCGAAGCCAATAACCAGCACATCGAACTCTGGGTGGCCCCGCAACGCTGCATCGACGCCGTCAGCGGCAGCTTGCAGCACATGACCGCCGAGTTGCGGATCAACGGTCAGGTCCAGCGTGGCTGCGCGGCATTCGGCGGTTCGCGGGACGATTGATGGACGCGCGCGCTGTTTTAGCATGACGGGAAACCACGGTTGGGGCTTATAATCGCCGGTTTGCAAAACTGCCGGCCTTACCAGACGCCGCACACCGGATCCCGTCATGTTACGAATCACTGAACTCAAGCTGCCCATCGACCATCCCGAAGAAGACCTGCGGCCCGCCATCGTGCAACGCCTGGGCATCGCCAGTGATGACCTGCTCGATTTCACCCTGTTCAAGCGCAGCTACGACGCCCGCAAAAAATCGTCGGAGCTGTGCTTCATCTACACCATCGACCTGAACGTGAAGGGCGAAGCCGCCCTGCTACTCAAGTTCGCCGATGACCGCAACGTCAACCCGGCACCGGACGTCAGCTACAAAGTGGTCGGCCAGGCGCCCGAAGGTCTGGTCGAACGTCCGATCGTGGTAGGTTTTGGCCCTTGCGGCATCTTTGCCGGCCTGTTGCTGGCGCAGATGGGCTTCAAGCCGATCATTCTCGAACGCGGCAAGGAAGTGCGCCAACGCACCAAGGATACCTGGGGCCTGTGGCGCAAAAGCGTACTCAACCCCGAGTCCAACGTGCAGTTCGGCGAAGGCGGCGCCGGGACCTTTTCCGATGGCAAGCTGTACAGCCAGATCAAGGACCCGAAATTCCATGGTCGCAAGGTGCTCCACGAGTTCGTCAAGGCCGGCGCCCCGGAAGAAATCCTCTACGTCAGCAAACCGCACATCGGTACCTTCCGCCTGACTGGCGTGGTGGAAAACATGCGCGAGCAGATCATCGCCCTCGGCGGTGAAGTGCGCTTTGAGCAACGGGTCACCGATGTACTGATCGAGGACGGCCAGTTGAACGGCGTGGTGATCGACGGCGGCGAGCAGATCCTGTCCAAGCACGTGATCCTGGCCCTCGGCCATAGTGCCCGCGACACCTTCCGTATGCTCCACGGCCGTGGCGTGTACATGGAAGCCAAGCCGTTCTCGGTGGGTTTCCGTATCGAACACCCGCAATCGCTGATCGACGCCGCGCGCCTGGGCAAATACGCCGGGCACCCGAAACTCGGCGCCGCCGACTACAAACTGGTGCACCACGCCAAGAACGGCCGCTCGGTCTACAGCTTCTGCATGTGCCCGGGCGGCACCGTGGTGGCGGCGACGTCCGAGCTGCACCGCGTGGTGACCAATGGCATGAGCCAGTACTCGCGCAACGAGCGCAACGCCAACTCCGGCATCGTAGTCGGTATCACCCCCGAGGTGGACTACCCGGGCGGCCCGCTGGCCGGTATCGAATTGCAGGAACGCCTGGAATCCCACGCCTACATCCTCGGCGGCAGCAACTACGAAGCGCCGGCGCAACTGGTGGGCGATTTCATCGCCGGCAGACCGTCAACGGCGCTTGGCAGTGTGGAACCCTCCTACAAGCCGGGGGTGGCCCTGGGTGACTTGGCCCTGGCCTTGCCGGACTTCGCCATCGAAGCGATCCGCGAAGCTTTGCCGGCGTTCGAGAAGCAGATCAAAGGCTACTCGCTGCATGATGCGGTGTTGACCGGTATCGAGACGCGCACCTCGTCGCCGCTGCGGATCACCCGTAACGAATCGATGCAGAGCTTGAACGTGAAAGGCCTGTTCCCGGCCGGTGAAGGCGCCGGCTATGCAGGCGGGATTCTGTCGGCGGGCGTTGACGGGATTCGAATCGCCGAGGCGCTGGCAAGGGACATGCTCGGCATCGACGCCTGAATACACCGCAGTCCTCAGGTGGGAGGGGCAAGCCCCTCTCACATTTGGTTTTGCCGCGCTCAGATATTGGCGCGCAGGATGCTGTCCGGCAAAGGCTCGCCGCACTCCACACTGGCTGCAACGGCCGCGATCAGCGTTTCCAGCGCATAGCCCTGCCCCGCCAGCCACGCCTGATCGTAATAGGTGGTGGCGTAGCGCTCGCCGCCATCACATAAGATCGCCACGATCGAGCCCGTCTCCCCCACCGCTTTCATCTGCTGCGCGGCCACCAGCGCACCGATGAGATTGGTGCCGCTGGACCCGCCGACCCGCCGTCCCAACCGCTCGGCCAGGTAATGCATCGCCGCCAGTGACAGCGCATCCGGCACCTTGACCATCGCATCGATAACCTTGGGCAGAAATGACGCCTCGACCCGTGGGCGGCCAATGCCTTCGATTCGCGAACCGCAATCCAGGCGCAGGCTGGCGTCGCCACTCTGATAGAAATCGAAAAACACCGAGCGCTCGGCATCGGCACACAACACGCGGGTGCAGTGTTGGCGGTAGCGCACATAACGCCCCAGGGTGGCGGTGGTGCCGCCGGTGCCGGGGCTGGAAATCAACCAGCTCGGCTCGGGATGCTGCTCGAAGCGCATTTGCTGGAAGATCGACTCGGCGATGTTGTTGTTCGCCCGCCAGTCGGTGGCGCGTTCGGCGTAGGTGAACTGGTCCATGAAATGACCGCCGCTTTCCTGGGCCAGCCGTTCGGATTCGGCGTAAATCTGTGTCGGATCCTGCACCAGATGGCTCTTGCCGCCATAGAAAGCGATCTGGGCGATCTTTTCCTGGGAGGTGGTGGCCGGCATCACCGCGATAAACGGCAAGCCAAGCAGACGGGCAAAGTAGGCTTCGGAAATCGCCGTCGACCCGCTGGATGCTTCGATCACCGGTGCGCCCGGCTTGAGCCAGCCATTGCACAGCGCATACAGGAACAACGAGCGGGCCAGCCGATGTTTCAGGCTGCCGGTGGGGTGGCTGGACTCATCCTTGAAGTACAACTCGATACCGGGTAGACCCGGAAGCGGCAAGGGAATCAGGTGCGTGTCGGCGCTGCGCTGGAAGTCAGCTTCAATGATGCGAATGGCTTCGCGGGCCCAGGGCCGGTGGTCGTTCATAGCAGGCGCTCTCTAAGAGTTTTCATGGCCAATCTTAGGAGTTTTCCTACACTGCACACAGGTACAGTAACGACTCAATTGGACACACAATTACCCGCCGTGACAGCAACATCGACAGGGTGCCCCACTTATAACAAATAAGAATATAACTTTTGTTTTAACAACTAACAGTACGGGTTAGGGTACCCACCTATTGAACCTTGATTGGAGAGCATCCCTTGCCTCTGCGTAGCACTTTCACCCGTTTCTTCCAGCTGGAAGCCGCCAGCGGTCTGTTGTTGATCGCCGCTGCGGCCCTGGCCCTGATCATCAACAACTCACCTTTGTCGCACCTGTACAGCGCGTTTCTCGATGTGCCGGTGGTGGCGCAGATCGGCGCGCTGAAAATCGCCAAGCCGGCCCTGCTGTGGATCAACGATGGCCTGATGGCCTTGTTCTTTCTACTGATCGGCCTGGAGGTCAAGCGCGAACTGCTCGATGGCCACCTGTCCAAGCCCTCCCAAGTGGTCCTGCCCGGCGCAGCGGCCATCGGCGGCATGGTCGTGCCGGCGCTGATCTACTGGGCGATCAACAAGGACTATCCTGCGGCACTTTCCGGCTGGGCGATTCCCATGGCCACCGACATTGCCTTTGCGCTGGGCGTATTGGCGCTGCTGGGCAAGCGGGTTCCGGTGTCGCTGAAGCTGTTCCTGATGACCCTGGCGATCATTGACGACCTGGGCGCCATCATTGTCATCGCGGTGTTCTATTCGGCCGACCTGTCCGGTGCCGCCCTTGCGGGCGCGGGTGCCTGCCTGATTGCCTTGATTGCAATGAACCGCCTGGGCGTGATCAAGCTGGCACCTTACCTGATCGTGGGCTTGATCCTGTGGGTCTGCGTGCTCAAGAGCGGTGTGCATGCGACCCTGGCCGGCGTAACCCTGGCGTTCTGCATCCCGATGCGCACCAAGAACGCCGAACCCTCGCCGCTGCTGACCTTGGAACACGCCCTGCATCCATGGGTGGCCTACGGCATCCTGCCGCTGTTCGCCTTCGCCAATGCCGGTGTTTCACTCACCGGGGTCAGCCTGGAAAGCTTCACCCACCACGTGCCGTTGGGCATCGCAGCAGGCCTGTTGATAGGCAAGACCATCGGCGTGTTTGGCCTCACCTGGCTGGCGATCAAGACCGGCTTGGCCGCCCTGCCCAGCGGCGCCAACTGGGGCCAGGTCTTCGGTGTCGCGATCCTGTGCGGCATCGGTTTCACCATGAGCCTGTTTGTCGGCTCGCTGGCGTTTGTACCAGGGGCCAGCGAATTTGCCGGGGAGGATCGAATGGGGATTCTGACCGGGTCGATATTGGCGGCGTGTATCGGTTACGCGATCACTGCGATGGCCAGTCGCAAGAAAGCCTGAACGGACTGAACAGTCGCCCAAAGAAAAACCCCAACCGGTCACCCGGTTGGGGTTTTTCTTGGCCAGTTGCTTACCGTTAACGGGTAACGCGGCTGGTGCCATCAACGGTCATGATGCGCACGCGGTCGCCGATGCGGAAGATTTCATTTTCCTGCACAGCCTGCACATAAGCGCGCATGCTGCCGTCGTCTTCGCGGACGGTGATTTCGACGCCCTGGGTACGCGTCAAGCCTTCTTCAGTGGCAGAGCCCAGCAGGCCGCCGGCAACGGCGCCGATCACAGCGGTGACGATGCTGCCACGCCCGCCGCCGATGGCGCTGCCACCAACGCCGCCGATGACTGCACCCGCAGCACCACCGATTGGGGTCTTGGTGCCTTCGATTTTCACCGGACGCAGGGACTCGATGGTCCCCATGCGCACGGTCTGTACACGACGCGCTTCGTCACGGGAGTACGAGTCGCCGGTCAGACTCGAAGCACAGCCACCCAGCAGAAGTGACAGGGTGGTAACGCAGGCAACCAGTAAAACGGACTTACGCATAGCATCAACTCCAAAGGACAGGTATTCATTAAACGCCGAGGCTTGACGTCTGTCACGGCAAGCCCGGCAGAAAATTGCTTTCATTCAGCCTCAGTACAGACAGCCCGCACTACAAAAACAGACGAACGGTAGCAGTCTTCTCATCATCAGGACGCTCATGGATTATTTCATTATTGCAGTCACTACCCTCGCCGGCCTGTACTTCCATGGCTGGCTGTACCTGCGCATCAAGCGCTGGATGAACCGCGACCTCGCGCTCTCTCTGGCGGGTAATGACCCTCACAAACGGGCCTTTATGCTGCAACAGTTGCAGAAGGCACATGAGCTGAAGATCAAACGCAGCGACTTGCCGGACTGGCTGAAAAGCACCGCTCAGCAGTATAAGCCTGAAGCCTCTTCAACAGAGACTTCGGCATGATGGGCGTCACTCAAGCGAAGCGACAATAGGTCCAGCTCAGGGCGCGAGGCGCTCGCGAACCCAGTCGGCCCCTTGCAGGCGGTAGTTCAGGCGATCATGCAGGCGGCTGGCGCGGCCCTGCCAGAACTCGATGCGCTCGGGCAACAGGCGGTAGCCGCCCCAATGCTCGGGGCAGTGAGGCTGGCTGTCGCTGAAACGCTGCTCGGTGACCTTGAGCAGTTCCTGCAGTTCTTCGCGGTCACGCAGGACCTTGCTCTGCGGGGACGCCCAGGCACCAAGGCGGCTGCCCAGCGGGCGGACCTGGTAATAAGCGTCCGATTCCTCAGGCGTGACCTTGACCACCCGCCCTTCGATGCGCACCTGGCGCTCCAGGGTCGGCCAGAAGAACGTCATGGCCCCAAATGGCCGCGCCGCGAGCTGCTCGCCCTTGGCGCTGTCATAGTTGGTAAAGAAGGTAAAGCCCTGCGCATCCAGGCCCTTGAGCAACAGGATACGGCAGTGCGGGCGACCGTCCTGATCGACCGTGGCAAGGGTCATGGCATTGGCTTCCACCGGCGGCTGCTCGGTTTTCACCGCATCGCCAAACCACTGGTGGAACAACGAAAACGGTTCGCTCGGAGCCTGGGCCTCGTTCAAACCGTCCCGCGTGTAGTCACGGCGCATATCGGCCAGTGCCTGGGTCATGCAGCGTTATCCTTCTGGTTCAACGGATCAGTTTTTCGCCTGGTCGTTAGCCGGGTCAGCCGCCTTGGCTTTGGCCGGAGCCGCTTTCTTCGCAGCGGGCTTGGCCGGGGCTTTTTTGGCAGCAGGCTTGGCAGCGGCTTTCTTGGCGGTGGCTTTCTTGGCGGCAGGCGCCTTTTTCGCCGTCGCTTTGGCGGCCGGTGCTGGAACATCCTGCACGGCGACCATTTCAGCCACAGGCGGTGTCTTGCCCGACTGGTATTTGCTCAGCAAGGCCAACATAGTTGTACGCTGAGTGAACATGATTTCCATGCGACGATTCAGCGCACGGCCCTGGGTGCTGTCGTTGGCGGCACGCGGCATAAGGTCGCCCATGCCGCGCAGCATCAGGCGGTCCTGCTTCAAGCCGCTGAGGCTGAAGATCGAAGCGATGGACTGCGCGCGCTGTTTGGTCAATGCCTGGCTCGCAGGAGCGCTGCCCGTGGCATCAACGTGGCCCAGCACCAGTACGGCGGTCTTGGGATCGGCTTCAACAGCCTTGGCCACGCGAGTGAACGGGCCCAAGGTGACCGGCAGCAACATCTCCGGGCGCTTCGGGTTGTAGGAACCGTCTACCGGAGCGATCACGACCAGTACGTTGTCGCGACGCTCCAGTTGCAGGTTGCTGTCCTTGATGGCGGCGCGCAGGCGCGGCTCATAGTCGTCCAGCCAGGCCTGGGTGATTTTCGGATCGGGCATCGGCACGTTGGTCACATCGACCTTGGCCAATGGCTTGGGCTTGCTTTCGAACGGCCACCACCAGTGGGTTTCAGTGTCGTTTTTGGCTACCGCAGGGGCCGGTTCCGCAGCCTTGACGTCGGCTTTCAGGTCGGCCTTGGCAACAGCGGCTTTATCGTCGGCATTCTTGGAAGAGAACGGCCACCAACTGGAACCGGTGTCAGCCTTGGCGACCGGTGCAGGTGCAGGCGCAGCAGCGGCGGCTACAGGTGCAGCAGGCTTGGCCCCGGCGGCAGGTTTGGCATCCGGCTTGGCGTCGGTTTGAGTGACTACGTCCTTGGTAGCAGCCTTATCCGATCCAAATGACCACCAATGCCCGCCCTCGGCATCATTTTGTGGAGTTTGTGCGCAACCGGTAATAGTGAGGCAAAGCGCCAGTGCCAAGGACTTGTTCGATAACATGAGATATCCACAAAATGAGAAAAGAAACGGGGGTCTGATTGACCCGTTAAACAGACGCTTACAGGACATTAAAGTTACATCATTTCCTTCAGCGTCTTCTTATAGTTGCATTTGTAACAAAAAAACGTGAAACAGCAAGGGGTTTACAGACAACCGGCCAATATTCTGACCAACTTCTGTGCCCGCGGGTCCATAAGTACATAAGGCCCCAGTGTATTAGTCACGAAACCAAACGCTACATCATGTTCGGGGTCGGCAAACCCCACCGAACCGCCGGCACCGGGATGCCCGAAAGCACGGGGGCCAAGGCCGAAGGTGGCATTGGGCAACTGCGGTTGATCCAACATGCAGCCCAGGCCGAAACGGGTTTGTGTCAATAATGTTTTATCCGGCCCGATACTGTGTTCACGGGTCAATTGTTCGAGCATGTCGGCTTCCAGCAAACTACCGTCCAACAAACCGCTATAAAAACCGGCCAGGCTGCGCGCATTACCGTGACCATTTGCCGCCGGCTGCTGCATGCGTCGCCATTCGGGTTTATTAGTGCTGGTCAGAATAGACGGCGGATTGGCAAATGCCCGCGTAGTCATGGCCGTCGGTTCACGCATCATTACTTGCAGTAAACGTTGAGCGGCTGCATCGCCCATGTTGCCTTTGCTGCGCGCTATATGTGCCACGCGATAAAACTCTTCGTCGGCCAGACCCACGTGGAAGTCCAGCCCCAGCGGGCGTGCAACCCGCGCCACGATGGACTCTCCCGGCCCACGCCCGTCGGCACGCCGCAGCAACTCACCGACCAGCCAGCCGTAGGTGATGGCCTCGTAGCCATGGCCCTGGCCCGGCGTCCACCACGGTGCTTCGGCCGCCAGGGTGTCGACCATCAGTTGCCAGTCGTACAGCGCTTCGGTGGGCAGCATTTCGCGGATCGCCGGCAACCCGGCCTGGTGGCAGAGCAACTGGCGCAGGGTGATGTTCTGCTTGCCGGCGGCGGCGAACTCCGGCCAGTAGTTGGCGACCGGCGCATCCAGCTGCAGCTTGCCTTCGGCGACCAATTGCAGGGCGGTGACGGCGGTGAAGGTCTTGGTGCAGGAGAACAGGTTGACGATGGTATCGCTGTGCCAGGCCTCGGTGCCGTCCTTGTCGGCGGTACCGGCCCACAGGTCGACGACGGTTTCACCGCCGATCTGGATGCACAGCCCGGCACCGCGCTCCTGCGGGTCATCGAACAACGCGGCGAACGCTTCACGTACCGCTTCGAACTGGAGTTCGTAATGACCCTGAATCTGCACCGGTGCACCCTCGAAAGACAGCGTAAAAAGTGGCCGGCATTGTTCCAGCCCCAAGCGGTTTTGTGAACCCGTCAGCACTCAATCAATGACCATTTCCGGCGTGTCCGCCCGCATGCCCGGCGCCCTGCCCCGCGCCTTTGCCGTCACTCGATGCCCTGCCGCCTTCGCTTTCACGCACTGCGTTGGCCGCCTTGGCCTTTTGCGCTTCCTTGCCCAGTTGGTCGATCGCCGCCAGGTTGCTTTTGCGCACACTGTCGACAAAACCCTGGAACGGCACATCGGTAATACCGACCAGGCCGAAATGGCCGTTTTCGCCGTCCAGCAAGCGGCCGGTGACCGGCTGGTCCAGGTACTGGAACCAGTGCACACCGACAATCGACGGCTCGGCCATGGCCTGCTTGAGGAACGTACCGTACGCCGCACCGCGATCTTCTTCCCTGGCCAACTGCGTCACACCGCCCCAGAACGGGCCACGGTCGCTGGAGCCAACGTTGAATTCGGTGATCAGCACCGGTTTGTTCAGCGCGCGCAGGGCAGCAAAGTCATAGCCGTCCTGGGGTTTGAGGGTGTACATGTTGAAGCTCAGCACATCGCAATACTGCGCGCAGGACGCCACCGCTTCCGGCGTGCTCACTGCATAGCGGCCGCCCAGCAGCAACTGGTTGGGCGCGTGCCATTTCAGCGAATCGGAGAGGGTCTTGAAGTAGGCGTCGGCGAAGGTCTTCTGGAAGTATTTGAAGTCGGCTTCGATTTCCGGGTGTTCAGGACTCGGCATCGGCGGCTCGAAACCCGGGTCTTCCATCAGCTCCCAGCCGGCCAAGTGGATACCCCAGGCCCGCGACAGGCCTTCTTCGTTGCGATACTTGTCGCGCAGTTGCTTGAGAAACGCGCGCTTGGCCGGTACGTCGGTGGTCATGCGCAAGGTGCCGTAGGCCAGGGCATAACGGGATTTCGCATCATCGCCGGGGCCTGCCCAGGCCAGCTCGTTATCGGCGAAGAAGCCGATCAGCCACGGGTCATCGCGGTGATCGCGGGCGGCAATCGCCACGGCGCGCTCGGTGGCCATGGCGAAACGCGGGTCGAACGGATCGGGCATGCCGCCCCACCAGTCGGTGCCGGTGCTGATGCTGGCGTAATCGCCGACGATCGACAGCGGCAAGGTGTACGGCACCCGGTCGGCGGCGGCCAGGCCCGAGTCGCTCCAGTTGCCTACGGTGTTGAAGCCCCAGGCCTGCAAGCGGTCGAGGGTGTGGCTGACCCAGCGCTTCTGGTCGAAGCCTTCGGTGTCGTAGGTGCGCTGCAGGTTGGCGCCATAGAAGTCGTACCAGCGCCCGACATTGAAGCCACGGCCCAGATCGGCACCGTTGCCACCGCGGTTGTCGCCGCTGCCGTAGTACTTGTCGAAGGGTTCTCCCGCCTTGGGCAACGCCGCGAACATCCACTCACGACCGGCCACGTAGGTCTGGTTATTGGTCGGCGTCACGGTGTTGACGCCCAGGGAGTAAAACGGATGGCCTTCCGGCGTCACCAGGTACCAGCGGCCGTCGCGCTTCTCGGTACGGAAAAAGCCGCTGGCGTCGAACGCCGGGCCTTTGTTCCACCCCCCGTATTGATCCAGGGAAGAGTTGTCCCGCTCGGTCAGCCAAGCCTTGAGCTGTTGCTGCTCCTTGGCGGCGGCGGCCTTGAGTTGCTCGTCGCTGCTGACTTTTTCCGGCCAGCGCGCGCGAGTCGACTGCCCATAGGCATCCACCAGTTCGCTATAGGCGGCCTTCAGCACCGGCTCGCTGTCCTGCACGCCGAAACGCTCCAACAGGATGCTTTGGGCGGCGACAGGCTTGATCATCGACAGGGTCACCGAGACCACCTGACTGCGGTCGATCTCCCCCGCGCTGCTGGCCAGCAACACACGCTGGCCGTCCACGGTGATCGGCATCGGTGGGCCGGCCTTCATGCCTTGGCTCAATGGCGAGTTGGCCTGCAGCGGCACCAGCAAGGTCTGGGCCGGGCCAGCCGGCAGGTCGATGCGGCTGACCAGGGTCTTGCCATCGTTGCTCTGCACCTTGACGTAGAGGGTCAGCGCCCAGTCCATGGCGCTCTGGATACGCAGGCTCATGGCGCTGGATTGCGACCAGTCCCAGGCGCCGGTCTGTGGGCTGAGCACCAGGCTCGGTTCGGCGGCCGGGTTGAAGGTGATGCGGCGCAGCACTTCGCCTTCGGGGGTCTGTTCGGCGTTGTATTGCGGCAGGCTGGCGTCCTGGGTCGCCACCTTGACCACATCGGCGGGCCGGACGAAGTTGAACAATGTCTGTTGCCCGGCGGGCGCGGCCATCAGTGGCGCGACGAACAGCAGGGCAAAAAGAGCGGGCAGCGTGCGAATCATACGAACAAGGTTCTCCCAAACGGCCGGTGAATGGCCTGATGACATAATTGAGATAGACCACGAAGTGGGCGAATTCGCCCACGGGGGCTTAAGAAATTTCGCGCCGAAATGGCGGCAAGGCATTCAGGATCGCCTTGCCATAGCGCTGGGTGACCAGGCGGCGATCGAGCAAGGTGATGGTGCCGCGGTCTTCCTCGGTGCGCAGCAAGCGACCGCAGGCCTGGACCAGCTTCAGGGAAGCGTCCGGCACCGAGATTTCCATGAACGGATTGCCGCCCCGCGCTTCGATCCACTCGGCCAGTGCGGCCTCGACCGGATCATCCGGCACCGAGAACGGGATCTTGGCGATCACCACGTGTTCGCAGTAGGCACCGGGCAAGTCCACGCCTTCGGCGAAGCTCGCCAGGCCGAACAGCACGCTGGAATCCCCGCCATCGACCCGCGCCTTGTGCTTGTTCAGGGTTTCCTGCTTGGACAGGTTGCCCTGGATAAACACCTGCTTGCGCCAGTCGCGGTCGAGGCCGTCGAACACGTCCTGCATCTGCTTGCGTGACGAGAACAGCACCAGGGTGCCGCGCGAACCTTCCACCAGTCCCGGCAGGTCACGGATGATTGCAGCCGTGTGGGCCGGCGCATCCCGAGGGTCGGCCTTGAGGTCGGGCACGCGCAGCACACCGGCGTCGGCGTGATGGAACGGACTCGGCACCACGGCGGTGACGGCTTTTTTCGGCAGGCCGGCGCGCATGCGGAAGCGGTCGAAGGTGCCCAGGGCGGTCAGCGTGGCCGAGGTCACCAGGCAGCCGTAGGCCACGTTCCACAGGTTGCGCCGCAGCATTTCGGCGGCGAGGATCGGGCTGGCGTTGACCTCGATATCGAAAAGCGCACCGCTTTCGGACAGGGTCAGCCAACGGGCCATGGGCGGGTTGTCTTCCGGGTCTTCGACGGTAAAGGCAGTCCACAACTCCCAGTTGCCCTGGGACCGGGACAACAGGCTGCCGAACAACGGGTACCACTCCTCGGCCTGGTTGCTGGCGATGCCGATGTTGACCTCGCCATCCATGCCTTCCTTGAGCAGGTCGGTCAGGCGGGTGAACAGGTCGGTCAGGCGCGAAAAGCCTTTTTTCAGCTCGATGCCCATTTCGCGCATGTGCTCGGGGATCAGCCCGCCGACAAAACGATGGCGCGGGCGTTCACGGCCCTCGACGTCTTCGCCGGGCTTGAAGTCGGCGACCTGCTCGCAGGCACTGAACATGAACTGCTGCTGGGTCTTGATCTCCCGCGCCAGCTCCGGCACCTGCTCGATCAGCTTACCCAGGTCGCCGGGCAGCGGGTGCTGGGCCAGCAGCTTGGTGAGGTTCTTGGCGGTGGTCTCCAGCCAGTCGGCGGTGGAGCGCAGGCGCGTGTAGTGGGCGAAGTGGCCGATGGCTTTGTCGGGCAGGTGGTGGCCTTCGTCGAAAACGTAGAGGGTGTCGCGCGGATCCGGCAGCACGGCACCGCCGCCCAGGGCCAGATCGGCCAGCACCATGTCGTGGTTGGTGACAATCACGTCGACCTTGCCCATGCCTTCACGAGCCTTGTAGAAGGCGCACTGGCCGAAGTTGGGGCAATGACGGTTGGTGCACTGGCTATGATCGGTGGTCAGGCGTGCCCAGTCGGCGTCTTCCAGGGCGGTGGGCCAGCTGTCGCGGTCGCCGTCCCATTTATTGCCGGCCAGTTTCTCGATCATGCTGGTGAACAGCTTCTGGCTGACTTCATCGACTTCGATCTTGAAGCCTTCTTCTTCGAACAAGGAGGCGGTCGCGGTTTGCGCATGGCCTTCCTGCAACAGCACGTCCAGCTTGGACAGGCACATATAGCGGCCACGGCCCTTGGCCAGGGCGAAGGTGAAGTTCAGGCCGCTGTTACGCATCAGGTCGGGCAAGTCTTTGTAGACGATCTGCTCTTGCAGGGCGACGGTGGCGGTGGCAATCACCAGGCGCTTGCCGGCAGCCTTGGCGGTGGGGATCGCGGCCAGGCTGTAGGCCACCGTCTTGCCGGTACCGGTGCCGGCCTCGACGGCCACGACCGCAGGCTCACCTTCGCGGCGACCTTCGTCGTCGGTGTCGATATCCCCGAGGACCTTGGCCACTTCGGCGATCATCAGGCGTTGGCCGTAGCGCGGTTTCAAGCTCTTGGCTTCGAGAAAACGCGAATAGGCACCCTGGATCGTGGTTTTGAGTTCAGTGCTGATCATGGATAGTCGGGCGCAAAAACGCTGGATAAATTTTCAGTGGTTCGGATCGGCCGCTATCATACCCCGCTAATTAATCCCGCGCAGAACGGAGTACCACCATGACCGCGTTTAGCCTCGCTTACACCCTGCATGTATTGGCCGCCCTGATATGGGTCGGCGGCATGTTTTTCGCCTGGATGATCCTGCGCCCCGCCGCTGTGGCGGCACTTGAGGGCCCTGCCCGGCTCAAGCTGTGGGCAAATGTGTTTCAACGTTTTTTCGTATGGGTTTGGGTGGCCGTGCTGGTTTTGCCGATCAGCGGTGTCGGCCTGTTGCAACTGCGCTTCAACGGCTTTGAAACCGCGCCGCGTTATGTTCAGGTGATGATGGGTTTGTATCTGGTGATGACGGCGCTGTTTATCCGTATCCAGGCGCTGAAGTTCCCGGAACTGCGCACGGCGGTAGCGGCCGAGGATTGGCCGGCCGGCGCGGCGGCGCTGGGGCAGATTCGCAAACTGGTGGGGATCAATCTGATCGTGGGCCTGGTGGTGGTGGCGATTGCTTCGGCTCGGCCGATGTTCTGACCAGACACTGTAGAAGCGAGCTTGCCCGCGAAGGTCGTCAACGATAACGCAGCGCTTCTGGAAGCCCATGTCGCCGATGCGTTTTTCGCGAGCGAGCTCGCTCCTACAAGTGGGTGTGTTAGAGGCGCTGGATCGTTACGGCGCCAGCAGGCCCAGCTGGCCCCGGCTGTCCTTCGAGTCCTGGGCGACCCTTCTCGCCGCCATCGGCGCGGTACACCAGGCAGCCTTTGGATTGGCCACCGTTGCCAGGTTTACCTGCTGTGCCAGCCAATCCACCGGCACCGCCATCTACCCAGACCTTGATCTTTTCGGCCGGGAAGTCCTGCGGCAGCTCGATCCGTACGTGCGCACCCGCTGCGCCGGGCAGGCCATCGCCACCATTGTCACCGTTGGCCCCGTGCCCGGCCGAGCCCCATGTGCAACCGGGGTCCTCACCGTTGGCGCCATCCAGCCCGGCATAACCCTGGGCACCGGCGCCGCCACGGGCATCCACCGACAGTTCTTCAGCCATCAGGGCATTGACGCGCAAGGTCAGGTCACGCCCGGCCTTGGCTGGTTTTTCATGGGTACCCGGTGCCCCACGGGAGGTGAACTGGCTGCCGTGGTCCAACTGGGCATGCCGCACCTGCAGTTGTAATGCGCTATTACCGGGGGCAATCGCAATGCGGGCGTCGCGACCCAAGTGCAATTGATCCACCGTGACCTGGCTGATAGTGGCCGGGATCAGCAAGGTGCCGTAGTCCGCCACATCCAGGCGCTCTAGCTGCAATACGCTTGTGCTGCTGGGCAGGCGCATCAATGAGTTGGTTTCGACACTGACGCTCTGGGCCAGGGCGATGGGGCTGACCAACAGGGCCAACAGAAAAACCTTACGCATCATGGGGCTCCTGAGTGTTTTCAAATTTTTCTTTGAACGCACAGTAACGACTTCTACAGGCGATTTGCCAGTGAAGGTTCAAAAAAGTTAATAAAGGGGAGGTTTCGGTGAAGATCGCCGGCAATGCCCCTGTGGATCCCACAGGGGCAAGGGCTGTCAGCGATTGATCTGGATTTCGGTCCGGCGGTTGAGCGCGCGGCCTTCAGCGGTTTTGTTGTCAGCCACCGGATGGCTTTCGCCCGCACCGGTCACAGACACGAAGTTACTGCGCGGTACACCGGCGCCGATCAGGTAATCGGTGACCGAGTGGGCGCGTTTTTCCGAAAGTTTCTGGTTGTAGGCGTCTTTGCCGACGCTGTCGGTGTGGCCGCTGACCCGCAGTTGGGCGCTCGGGGCTTCTTTTTTCAGGCGCGTGGCAATGGTGTCGAGCGTGGTTTTATCCGACGCCGTCAGCTTGGCCGAGTCGAACTCGAAGTGCACATCGCGAATCACGATGGTTTCTTCCTTGACCACGACCACCTCTTCAACGGCCGCTACGGGCGGCGCAGGTGGGCAGCCATCGGCATCGACCTGTACGCCTTTCGGGGTGCCCGGGCACTTGTCGCGGCTGTCCGGCACACCATCGCCATCTTCGTCGCCATCGCCGTGCACCCAGCAATAGGCGCCGGCCATGCCGCCGATCAGCAATGCGCCATAGCCTGCGTAGGCCGAGCTTTCAGTCGCGCCAATCGCCGCACCGGTCACACCGCCAACAGCGGCGCAGGTCGGCCAATCGGTTTTTTGCAAGCCTGCGCAACCTGTCAATACTCCGGTTAGCAGAACCAAGGGTAGAGCTGTCCGCATGATGCTCATCTGACTTTCTCCTGAGGGGATCGGCGGGGGCCGATGGTTGGAGTAAAGACCGCTCTTTTCAACTGCGCCACTACGCCACACCCCGTATTCATTGAGGTTGGCCGTCCCCATCGGATTTTTCGCAGCCGCACGCTCTAGGCCCGCACGCTCAGCCGCGCTAGTCTCTAGGGTCCTGATGTGAGGATCTCTGATGACCGCTGGTATTTCTTCCCGTACACCTCAGCAAGCCTTGGCCGCCTTGCTGGATCTGCACCAGCCCAAACGCCTGTTGCTGTTGGGCGCCAGCCAGTTTCCGGCGCTGGATGCCTTCCAGGCGGCCCACCCGGACACACAAGTTTCCGTGGCGGTGCCGGGGGCATTGCCGGCGGAACTTGCAGCGCAGCGTTTTGACCTGGCGCTGGTGGTGGACTGCCTGGAACACCTGTCAAAACCGCAAGGCCTGACCCTGCTCGGCGGCATTCGCAACCTCAATGCCAGCCGTATTGCGGTGCTGGTGGACCTGGGCGCCTGCGACTGGAAAGACACCGACTTTTTCTCCCTGGCCCTGCAGGCCGGTGAGCGCTTCCAGCGTGATGAGCAGGTTCTGACCCTGTTCACCTACGATCTGCTTGACTATAAACAGGTGCCGGACTGGCTCAACGCCCGGTTCTGGGCCAATCCGGAAAACTTTGGAAAGTATTGGTGGTAAGCCGATGAGTACATCCATTTGTCCCTGCGGCAGTGGCAACCTGCTGGATGCCTGCTGCGGCCATTATCACGCCGGGCACCCGGCGCCTTGCGCCAGCGCACTCATGCGCTCACGCTACAGCGCGTATGTACTGGGCTTGGTGGACTACCTGGTCGCCACCACTTTACCCGCGCAACAGGCCGGCCTGGACCGGGACGCGATCAGCGCCTGGAGCGCCCAGAGCACCTGGCTCGGCCTGGAAGTGGAAAGCTCGGAGGTGTTCGGCGGCCAACCGGAACATGCCTTCGTGACCTTTACCGCACGTTGGCATGACAGCACGGGCGAACATAGCCACCGCGAACAGTCCTCCTTCGTACAGAATGACGGGCGCTGGTACTTCATCGACCCCACAGTGGAGGTCAAGGCCGGGCGCAACGATGCGTGCCTGTGCGGCAGTGGGCAGAAATTCAAGAAGTGTTGTTCCAGCTACCTCTAATTCATTCAAAGGACAACGCCATGCTTCGGATGTACAGCTTGATGCTGGCGTTGACCCTCTCGTTGACGGGCTGCGCTTCATGGTTCGAAGACGACTCGCCGCCGCCCCACGTCTCGCTGGTCAAGGTCGAAGTGGTGCGCGCCAAGCTGCTGGAGCAGAAATTCAAACTGTACTTTCGCGTGGACAACCGCGATGACTCGGACCTGACCGTGCGCGGTCTGATCTACAAGGTCACCCTAGGTAACTTTGTCCTGACCGAGGGCGAGTCCAACGAATGGCTTACCGTACCGCCACACGGCCACGCCTTCTTCAAGGTCTCGGTGCGCACCAACCTCTGGCCGCAAATCCGCGATGTGGTGCAGATGCTGAAAAAACCCGACAAACCCGTGCCCTATCGCCTGGAAGGTGAGCTGAAAACCGGATTATTCATCGGTTATGACGTGCAGGTGAACCACAATGGCGAGATAATCCCCGGCGATTTTATTCCGGAGCGACATCAATGACTCAGCAACCCCATGTCCATGGTCCTGACTGCAACCACGATCACGATCACCATGATCACGACCACGGCCATGTCCACGGCCCGAACTGCGGCCACGCGCATCAGGAACCGGTGCGCAACGCCTTGAAGGACGTTGGCCGCAACGATCCGTGCCCCTGCGGCAGCGAGAAAAAATTCAAGAAGTGCCACGGCGCCTGATACCGGGCTCCTGAAAATAAGCCTTAGCTCCTGCTTGCGTCGTTTCGCCGCGCTCACTAACGTAGCGCCTTTACTGACGCTACCCCCCGCAGGAGCTTTGCCATGGCCTCGCCAGCCCTCTCACATTTTCTTCCCCGGTTCGGCGTTGCCGCGGCAGTGGCCAGTGCATTAAGCCTGGCCGGTTGCCAGCTCCAGAGCACCCAGGACACCCTGCCGCCACTGGCCGGCGTGCAGCCGATCAAAGGCCTGGCACAGAACGTGTCGGTGCGCCGCAATGCCCAAGGCATGCCGCTGATCGAAAGCAATACCTTCCACGACGCGCTGTTCAGCCTCGGCTATGTGCATGCCAGCGACCGCATCACGCAGATGGTCACGTTGCGCCTGCTGGCCCAGGGCCGCCTGGCGGAAATGTCCGGCCCCGACGTGCTGGATGTCGACCGCTTCATGCGCGCCGTCAACCTGAAAAAAAGCGCCGGCGAGCTCTATAACGCGTCAACGCCGCGCCTCAAGCGCTTCTTTGAGGTGTACGCCCGGGGCGTCAACGCCTACCTGTTCCGCTACCGCGACAAGCTGCCGCCGGACCTGGCCCAGACCGGCTACAAGCCCGAATACTGGAAGCCGGAAGATTCGGCACTGTTGTTCTGCCTGCTGAATTTCAGCGAATCGGCCAACCTGCAGGAAGAGCTGGCGTCGCTGGTACTCGCGCAAAAAGTCGGCGTCGACAAACTCGCCTGGCTCACACCGAGCGCGCCGGACGAACCGATCCCACTGGCCGAAGCCGACAAGCTCAAGGGCGTGAACCTGGGCCAGATCAGCGGCCTTGCCGGGCTGGACACAGTCAGCCAGCAACTGAGCAGCCTCAATTCCCTGGCGGTGAGCACGTCGAACAACTGGGCCATCGGCCCGCAACGCAGCCGCAGCGGCAAAAGCCTGCTGGCCAACGACCTGGCGGCCCAGCCGCAAGCGCCGTCGCCGTGGAGCTACGTGCAGATTCGCGCGCCGAAGTACCAGGCGGCTGGCGCCTCGATTGCCGGCCTGCCCACCCTGTTGTCCGGTTTCAACGGCAAAGTGGCGTGGAGCATGAGCGCGGTCAAGGGCGATACCCAGGACCTGTTCCTGGAGAAGATCAAACGCCAGGGCAACGCGCTGTACTACGAGAACAACGGAAAATGGCTACCGGCCGGGGTGCGTAACGAAACCTTCTTCGTCAAAGGCCAACGCTCGATTCGTGAAGTGGTGTACGAAACCCGTCACGGCGCCCTGCTCAACAGCAGCCAGGCGCTGACCACAGGCCTGGGTCTGGCCCTGCAAACCGCCGATTTCAAAGACGACAAGAGCCTCGATGCGTTCTTCGACCTGTCACGCGCGCAAAGCGTCGCCAAGGCTTCGGACGCAACCCGTGAAATCCGCGCCATTGCCTTGAACATGGTCTTCGCCGACGCGACCAATATCGGCTGGCAAGTCACCGGTCGCTTCCCCAACCGCCGCGAAGGCGAAGGCCTGCTGCCCTCGCCGGGCTGGGACACGCGCTTTGACTGGGACGGTTACGCCGACGCGATGCTGCACCCGTACGATCAGGAC
Organism: Pseudomonas sp. MPB23; assembly: GCF_046605395.1. NCBI lineage: Bacteria > Pseudomonadati > Pseudomonadota > Gammaproteobacteria > Pseudomonadales > Pseudomonadaceae > Pseudomonas > Pseudomonas sp. MPB23. The sequence continues at coordinate 5,979,188 of NZ_CP176771.1, forward strand.
CCGGCCCAAGGCTGGATCGGCACCGCCAACCAGCGCACCGCGCCGCGTGGCTATGGCATGCAACTGTCCAACTCCTGGGATGCGCCGGAGCGCAGCGAACGCCTGGCGCAACTGGCCAATGCCGGCAAGCATGACAGCCGCAGTGTGATTGCCATGCAGTACGACCAGACCACCACCTTCGCCGCCAAACTCAAGACCATGTTCCAGGCGCCGGGCATGGCCCAGCCACTGAAACAGGCGATCGACGCCTTGCCGGTGGCGGAACAGGCCAAGGCACGGGAAGCCCTCAAGCGCCTGATGGCCTTCGACGGTCGCCTCGTGGCCACCTCCGCCGACGCCGCGCTCTACGAGCTGTTCCTGCAGGAGAGCACCAAGCAGACGTTCCTCGACGAACTCGGCCCGGAAAACAGCGCTAGCTGGAAAGCCTTTGTCAGCAATGCCGGCTTGTCCTACGCGGCCCAGGCCGACCACCTGCTGGGCCGTGAAGACAGCCCGTTCTGGGACGATGTGCGCACCCCGCTGAAAGAAGACAAACCAACCATCCTCGCCCGCAGCCTGGCCGCCGCAATCAGCGCCGGCGACAGCCAACTGGGCGCCGACCACAAGGCCTGGCAGTGGGGCAAATTGCACAGCACCACCTGGAAAAACACCCAGGGCCAGGTGATTCGAGGCCCACTGGCATCCGGCGGCGACCACAACACCTTGAACCCGGCGCCGTACAGCTGGGGTCGGGATTTCAACACCACCCAGGTGCCGGCGCTGCGCATGATCATCGACTTCGGCCAACTGGAACCCATGATGGGCCAGGGCGGCATCGGCCAATCCGGCAACCCGGCCAGCCCGAACTATGCCAACGGCATTGATCCGTCGCTCAAGGCGCAATACCTGAGCTTCCCGATGCAAGCGCAGAACTTCGACAAGGTGTATGGAAAAGCCAGGCTGACCCTGACGCCAGGCAAATAACCGGTTCCCCTGAAGACACCGGACCAACATGTGGGAGCAAGCCCCCTCCCACATTTTCGCCCCCCAAATGTTCTGAAATGGTGCGCTGTTTTTTTCATGCCCACTTTCGGGCATCTCCTACACTTAGAACGCCCTTGTCCTACCTTTTAAAACGCTCATTCGGAACTATGGTGCAGAAATTGCTACTTGTGATCCGTCTGACACCGTTCAGTAACAGTCCTAAACGCGCCACAAGCGCCTATCTTGGTTTCCAGGGATTACATAATGAAAAAAGCATTGCTGACCCTTTCTGCACTGGCTCTGTGCATGGCCGCAGGTTCCGCCTTGGCCAAGGAATACAAGGAATTGCGTTTTGGTGTCGATCCGTCCTACGCCCCCTTCGAATCCAAAGCGGCTGACGGCAGCCTGATCGGCTTCGATATCGACCTGGGCAATGCAATCTGCGCCGAACTGAAAGTGAAGTGCAAGTGGGTCGAAAGCGACTTCGACGGCATGATTCCAGGCCTGAAGGCCAACAAGTTCGACGGCGTGATTTCGTCCATGACCGTCACCCCGGTGCGTGAAAAGGCCATCGACTTCTCGAGCGAGCTGTTCTCCGGCCCGACGTCGCTGGTGTTCAAGAAAGGCGCCGGTTACTCCACCCCTGAATCCCTCAAGGGCAAATCCGTGGGCTACGAGCAAGGCACCATCCAGGAAGCCTACGCCAAGGCCGTACTGGATAAAGCCGGTGTGACCACCAAGGCCTACGCCAACCAGGACCAGGTTTACGCCGACCTGACCTCCGGCCGTCTCGACGCGTCCGTGCAGGACATGCTGCAAGCCGAACTGGGCTTCCTGAAGTCGCCAGCCGGTGCCGACTATGAAGTCAGCGCAGCCATCGACGACCCCTTGCTGCCGTCGAAAACCGCCATCGGTATCAAAAAAGGTAACACTGAGCTGAAGGCTCTTTTGGATAAAGGTATCAAAGCGTTACACGATGATGGCACCTACGCCACCATCCAGAAGAAACACTTTGGCGATCTGAACCTGTACAGCGGCAAATAATGCCTGGGGCGCCCCTTTCCTGAAGGGGCGCTTTTTTTTCGCCATAGGTCCTGATTTATGTTCGAAGAACTGTTGCAAACCCTCGGGCTGAGCGCACTCAGCTTGAAGGGTTTCGGCCCGTTGTTGCTGCAAGGCACCTGGATGACCCTCAAGTTGTCGGTGCTGTCCCTGGCCGTCAGCGTATTGCTGGGCCTGCTCGGCGCCAGCGCCAAACTCTCCAGCCTGCCCGTCCTGCGCATCCCCGCCCAGCTCTACACCACACTGATTCGCGGTGTACCTGACCTCGTGCTGATGCTGCTGATTTTCTACAGCCTGCAAACCTGGCTGACCGGTCTTACCGACTTCATGGAATGGGAATACATCGAAATCGACCCATTCAGCGCCGGGGTGATCACCCTGGGCTTTATCTACGGTGCCTACTTCACCGAGACCTTTCGCGGCGCGATCCTCGCCGTACCCCGTGGCCAACTGGAAGCCGCCACAGCCTATGGCCTCAAGCGCGGCCAACGGTTTCGCTATGTGACCTTCCCGCAGATGATGCGCTTTGCGCTGCCGGGCATTGGCAATAACTGGATGGTGATGCTCAAGGCCACCGCACTGGTGTCGATCATCGGCCTGGCGGACCTGGTCAAGGCCGCCCAGGATGCCGGCAAGAGCACCTATCAGCTGTTTTATTTCCTGGTACTCGCCGCGCTGATCTACCTGTTGATCACCAGCGCGTCCAACTTCGTCCTGCGCCGTCTGGAACGTCGCTACTCCGCAGGCTCCCGGGAGGCAGTGCGATGATCGAACTCTTGCAGGAATACTGGCGCCCCTTTCTTTATAGCGACGGCCAGCACATCACCGGCCTGGCCATGACCCTGTGGCTGCTCAGCGCATCCCTGGTCATCGGCTTTCTGGTGTCGATCCCGCTGTCCATCGCCCGGGTATCGCGCAATCCCCTGGTACGCTGGCCGGTGCAGTTCTACACCTACCTGTTCCGTGGCACGCCGCTCTATATCCAACTGCTGATCTGCTACACCGGCATCTACAGCATCGCCGCCGTACGCGCGCAACCGGTGCTCGATGCGTTCTTTCGCGACGCGATGAACTGCACGATCCTGGCCTTCGCCCTCAACACTTGCGCCTACACCACGGAGATTTTCGCCGGTTCCATCCGCAGCATGGCCCACGGCGAAGTCGAAGCCGCCAAGGCCTATGGCTTAAGCGGCTGGAAGCTGTATGCCTATGTGATCATGCCGTCGGCGCTGCGCCGCTCGTTGCCCTACTACAGCAACGAAGTGATCCTGATGCTGCACTCGACCACGGTGGCGTTTACCGCGACGATTCCAGACATCCTCAAAGTGGCCCGGGACGCCAACTCGGCCACCTTCATGACCTTTCAATCATTCGGCATCGCGGCGCTGATCTACCTGACTGTGACGTTTGCCCTGGTCGGTCTGTTTCGCCTGGCCGAGCGCCGCTGGCTGGCGTTTCTCGGGCCTAGCCATTAAGGAGCCTTCATGCGTCATCAGGTTCATGAACTGATCGCGCCAGTGCCCGGCACGGCGCGGCAGATTCACAGCTTTCACTTCGGCCCGGAACAGGCCGAAGGCAAGATCTACATCCAGTCGTCGCTGCATGCCGATGAACTGCCGGGCATGCTGGTGGCCTGGCACCTCAAGGTGCGTCTGGCGCAATTGGCCGCGGCCGGGTGCCTGCGCAGCGAGATCGTGCTGGTGCCCATCGCGAACCCGGCGGGCCTGGAACAGGTGTTGATGGATACCCCGCTGGGCCGGTACGAGCTGGAAAGCGGGCAGAATTTCAATCGCCGGTTTGTCGACCTCAGCGACGAGGTCGGCAATCAGGTCGAGGATTTGCTCGGCGATGACCCGCAGCACAACGTCCAACTGATCCGTAACGCGCTGTCCCGTGCCCTGGCCGCACACACCGCCGAGACCCAGCTGCAATCCCAGCGCCTGGTGCTGCAACGACTGGCCTGCGATGCCGACATGGTGCTAGACCTGCATTGCGACTTCGAAGCGGTGGCGCACCTGTACACCACGCCCGCCGCCTGGCCGCAGGTGGAACCGCTGGCGCGCTACATCGGCTCGGAGGCCAACTTGCTGGCCACCGACTCCGGCGGGCAATCCTTCGATGAGTGCTTCACCCTGGTGTGGTGGCAGTTGCAGCAACGTTTCGGCGCGCGCTTCCCGATCCCCATGGGCAGCTTTTCGGTGACCGTCGAGCTGCGCGGCCAGGGCGACGTCAACCATGGCCTGGCGGCACTCGACTGCCAGGCGATCATCGACTATCTGACCCACTTCGGCGCGATTACCGGCGACGTGGCCCCACTGCCGGACCTGCCCTACCCGGCGACGCCGCTGGCGGGCGTCGAACCCGTGGCCACGCCGGTGGGCGGCCTGCTGGTGTTCAGCGCCCTACCCGGCGAATACCTGAAGGCCGGGCAACTGATCGCCGAAATCATCGACCCCATTACTGACTGCGTAACGCCTGTGCACTGCCGCAAGGCCGGCCTGCTTTACGCCCGCTCGCTACGCCGCATGGCCACGGCCGGGATGGTCATCGGCCATGTGGCAGGCTCAGAGGCCTACCGCAGCGGTTATCTACTTTCGCCTTGAGGATGCATGCCCCATGTACAAATTGACCGTTGAAGGCCTGCATAAAAGCTATGGCGACAATGAGGTGCTCAAAGGTGTCTCGCTCAAGGCCAAGACCGGTGACGTGATCAGCCTGATCGGTGCCAGCGGCTCGGGCAAAAGCACGTTCTTGCGTTGCATCAATTTCCTGGAAACCCCCAACGACGGCGCCATGACCCTCGACGGCAAGCCGATCCGCATGGTCACCGACCGCCACGGCATGCGCGTGGCCGACGATGCCGAGCTGCAGCGCCTGCGCACGCGGCTGGCGATGGTGTTCCAGCATTTCAACCTGTGGAGCCACATGAGCGTGCTGGAGAACATCACCATGGCTCCGCGCCGGGTGCTGGGTTGCAGCAAGAAGGACGCCGAGGATCGCGCCCGGCGCTACCTGGACAAAGTCGGCCTACCGGCGCGCGTGGCCGATCAATACCCGGCGTTCCTGTCCGGCGGCCAGCAGCAGCGGGTCGCCATCGCTCGCGCCCTGGCCATGGAGCCGGAGGTGATGCTGTTTGACGAGCCGACCTCGGCCCTCGATCCGGAGCTGGTGGGGGAAGTGTTGAAGGTGATCCAGGGCCTGGCCGAAGAAGGTCGCACCATGATCATGGTCACCCACGAGATGAGCTTTGCACGCAAGGTGTCGAGCCAGGTGCTGTTCCTGCACAAGGGCCTGGTGGAAGAGCAAGGCACGCCGGAGGATGTGCTGGGCAATCCGAAGAGCGAGCGCTTGCAGCAGTTCCTGAGCGGCAATCTGAAGTAAACCTTTGCCGCCTCAGGTGGGTCTGTGGAATAGCCCTACGGGAATGTCAGCCGCCGCACGGCCACTTCGCTGAAGAACTGACCTCTGCTGCGGTATCAGGCCATCGGTACGGGTGGTGGCTCGTCCGGAAGGGTCGGCTCGCCAGGTTCGGAAGGTTCGGTCGGTTCCGGGAAATCGGGATCAGGTTGACCGGGGATACCGCCCGCATAGGCAGGGTCAGCCATCAGGGACCAGGCCAGAACACCAATCTGGTTGGGTTCAAGCCGGGCGAGTTCGGCGCTGATTCGCGGGTCGATCTTCATAAGGTACTCCTCAAGCGTGGCTCGGCGCGCTTTGCACGCACCGAGGCAGTACACCCAATAGAGTCACTTTCCGCAGACTAATTCACTTTACGTGTAGGACGTTTCGATCAAGCGCGTGGCAAGGTGACGCCGCGCTGCCCCTGATACTTGCCACCACGGTCTTTGTAGGACACTTCGCAGGCTTCATCGGACTGCAGGAACAGCATCTGCGCCACGCCTTCATTGGCGTAGATCTTCGCCGGCAGAGTGGTGGTGTTGGAGAACTCCAGGGTCACGTGGCCTTCCCACTCAGGCTCCAGCGGCGTCACGTTGACGATAATGCCGCAACGCGCGTAAGTGCTTTTACCCAGGCAGATGGTCAGCACATCGCGAGGAATACGGAAAAATTCCACGGTGCGCGCCAGGGCGAAGGAGTTGGGCGGGATGATGCACACATCGCTCTTGACGTCGACGAAGCTCTTTTCGTCGAAGTTTTTCGGATCGACGGTCGCCGAATTGATGTTGGTGAACACCTTGAATTCATCGGCACAACGCACGTCATAGCCGTAGCTGGAAACACCGTACGAAATCACGCGGTCGTCGCCTTCACCGCGGATCTGGCGCTCTACGAACGGTTCGATCATGCCGTGCTCTAGCGCCATGCGGCGAATCCACTTGTCCGATTTGATGCTCATGGCGGGTGTCCTGAATAGCGAGGTGGAAAAATTCTGTGGGGCATCTTACCGGGGCAGGCGTTGGGGTTCAAAGGGCGTGGGGGTTTTCTTGACGAATGCGCCGGCCACTATAAGCCGCAGCCAGCGGGGCCGGGGCCCTTGTCCCGGTGCGCGATGACTGTAAATACCACCGCCAGTCACGAAAATAGAGAAACCTTCGGAAATACCATTGGCACGTCTCGGAAAAAGGGTTAAGGTGGCGCCACTGTGCTGCTTGTGTCACTGAGAATCTCTACACGATATGTTGAATTTCGATCCAACCATCTCCAAGAATTTTTCCTGCTCTTTGCACTCAGTCTCGGCCAGGGCTTTTCCTGAGTCGCAGTTAACTTTGTCCAAGGAGATACACCATGTCTAATCGCCAAACTGGTACCGTTAAGTGGTTCAACGATGAAAAAGGCTTCGGCTTCATCACTCCACAATCCGGTGACGACCTGTTCGTTCACTTCAAAGCTATCCAATCCGACGGCTTCAAAAGCCTGAAAGAAGGCCAACAGGTTTCTTTCATCGCTACCCGCGGTCAGAAAGGCATGCAAGCTGAAGAAGTTCAAGTTATCTAACTTGTACTGACCCAGTCGAAAAAACCCCGCCCTTAAAAGCGGGGTTTTTTTATGCCTGGGATTTATCCATTCCTTTCGACGCCCCGCCTCGTAGTCACGCGGGCACGGTTTGCCGGTGATGGCGCCCTTACGATCGCCATCGCCGGCAAGCCGGGCTCCTGCTGCGGATATATGGGCGCACAGCAAAACGCCCGATGCATTCCCATGCACCGGGCGTCTGTCGTGGCGATCTTATCAATCGTTACTGAAACAACGACTCACTCGACAAGCCATTCTTCTCCAGGATCTCACGCAAGCGCTTGAGCCCTTCAACCTGGATCTGCCGCACCCGCTCACGGGTCAGGCCGATCTCCAGGCCTACGTCCTCCAGGGTACTGCTCTCATGGCCGCGCAGACCGAAGCGGCGAATAACCACCTCACGCTGCTTGTCCGTGAGCTCTGACAGCCACTGGTCAATGCTTTGGGAAAGGTCATCGTCCTGCAACAGCTCGCAGGGATCGGTGGGACGATCATCCGTCAGGGTGTCCAGCAGGGTCTTGTCCGAATCCGGCCCCAGCGAGACATCGACCGAAGACACCCGCTCGTTGAGACCCAGCATGCGCTTGACCTCACCTACCGGTTTTTCCAGCAGGTTGGCGATTTCTTCAGGCGAAGGTTCATGATCGAGTTTTTGCGTGAGCTCACGCGCTGCCCGCAGGTAGACGTTGAGCTCCTTCACCACATGGATCGGCAACCGGATCGTGCGGGTCTGATTCATGATCGCCCGTTCGATGGTCTGGCGAATCCACCAGGTAGCATAGGTTGAAAAGCGGAAGCCCCGCTCCGGGTCGAACTTCTCCACCGCCCGGATCAAGCCCAGGTTGCCCTCCTCGATCAGGTCCAGCAGCGATAACCCACGATTGACGTAGCGTCGGGCGATTTTCACCACCAGTCGCAGGTTGCTTTCAATCATGCGCTTGCGTCCAGCCGGATCGCCCTTTTGCGACAAGCGCGCAAAATGGACTTCTTCTTCAGGCGTCAGCAGAGGAGAAAAACCGATTTCATTGAGATACAACTGGGTCGCATCGAGCGCCCGCGTGTAATCAATGTATTTGTGTTGCTTTAACGCAGTGGAGTTCTTGGATTTGGTGCGAACTGAAGGTACAGCAGGTCCCTCATTCGACATCGAGTCCGTAGCGATGCCGGTCTCCATCAGGAGAACCTCATCGTCGATGTCAAACTCCGGCGCTTCTTTACTGAGAGCCATTGTTATAGTCCTTTGGTGAGTTCGACCTCAAGCTCAAGCGGCGCCTTTATCCTTGGCAACGCTGGAGCCTGTTCCTTCTACGTGAGGGAACAGGCTGGCAACACATCAACGACGGGGTAGGAATTGCAGCGGATCTACAGGCTTCCCTTGGCGGCGAATCTCAAAGTGCAGTTTCACCCGGTCTGTACCAGTTGACCCCATTTCGGCAATTGTCTGTCCGACCTTGACCTGCTGCCCCTCCCGAACCAACAGCCTACGGTTGTGGCCGTAAGCACTGACGTAGGTATCGCTGTGTTTGATGATGACCAGCTCGCCGTAGCCCCGTAATCCACTCCCGGCGTACACCACTGTCCCATCAGACGCAGCTAAAACAGGCTGTCCCAAATCCCCGGCGATATCAATGCCTTTATTCAAACTACCGTTTGAAGAGAATTTCCCAATTAACACTCCATTTGAAGGCCATCCCCAACCGGTCGGTGCAGGCCCTGCGGGTGGCAACGGCGCGGGTGCAGGCTTGCTCGCAGTGGTTGGCGCGGCGGTGCCCGCAGGCCGCGTAATGATGGTGGTTTTGCTCGAAGACGACGGGGAAGAACCGCTGTTTGTCACAACTGTCGTAGACGTTGAACCGGTGCGCCCATCGAAGCGAATCGTCTGACCCGGATGTATGGTGTACGGCACGGGAATATTGTTTCGAGCTGCAAGTGCCTTGTAGTCCCAACCGTAACGGAAGGCGATCGAAAACAGCGTATCGCCCTTGCGCACTACATATTGCCCCGTGGTCACCGTCGGCTTTTGCGGCGCGGCATTGTTACGGTCAACGACCCGCGCGCCGCCGGATGGCGTACTCGAACAGGCTGCCAATAAGGAACTCAAGACAAGGCCAAGCACCAGTCGCTGAAAACTTGTTTTACTCATACGCTGCGCAAGACCTGTGAGACTCACCCGCCGCTCCCTTTGTGGTGGCTGAACATGAACGCCTGTACCAGGCTTGAAATATGTCGCAAGTATAACTGGGCATTGGCTTTTTACCGGCACACGACCGAAACGAAACATTCATCGTGTTGAATACCATCGCCAAGCATGTTGAATCGATAGACCCCGCCGTAAGACATATCCTCATCAACAGAATTCACTGCCGGTGAAGAAATGCTCAGGCCAGCGGACCATTGAGCAGAGGCACAAAACGCACGGCACCCAGCACGTGCCGGGAAAAGCCTTCGTCCTCACGAATAATGAGCATCAATTGTTGCACTTCGCCGGAGCCCACCGGGATAACCAACCGCCCGCCTGGGGCCAGTTGATCGAGCAACGCCTGCGGAACATCGGTGGCCACGGCGGTGACGATGATGCCATTGTACGGCGCCAGAGCCGGCCAGCCTTCCCAGCCGTCCCCCCAGCGGAAGACCACATTGCGCAGGTTCAACTCCAACAGGCGTTCCTTGGCGCGGTCTTGCAGCACCTTGATACGCTCCACGGAGAACACCCGCTCCACCAGTTGCGCCAGCACAGCCGTCTGGTAGCCGGAGCCGGTACCAATCTCCAGCACCTTGTCCAACGGCCCCGCCGCCAGCAGCAGCTCGCTCATGCGCGCAACCATATAGGGCTGTGAGATGGTCTGGTTATGCCCGATCGGCAGCGCCGTGTCTTCATAGGCACGGTGGGCCAATGCTTCATCGACAAACAGATGCCGAGGCGTGCGCCGGATGACTTCCAGCACCTGGGCGTTGGACAAGCCCTCTTCGTACAAACGCTGGATCAAACGCTCGCGGGTACGTTGGGAGGTCATCCCGATACCCCGGCGCAGCAGGTCGTCCTGTTCACGAGCCATCAGCGCAGCCCCTCCAACCATCCATCGAGACTACTGAAGGCATCACTGAAGGTGCGATCGAGTTGCAACGGGGTAATCGAAACATAACCTTGCATCACCGCGTGAAAGTCCGTGCCCGGGCCACCATCTTCGGCGTCGCCCGCCGCTGCGATCCAATAGCCTTCCTTGCCACGCGGATCGACCACTTTCAATGGCGCTGCTGCACGGGCGCGATGCCCCAGACGGGTGAGCCGAATGCCGCGGACATGGTCGATGGGCAGGTTGGGAATATTGACGTTGAGCACCGTACGCGGTGGCAGGTCCAGGGCGCCATGGGCCTCCACCAACTTGCGCGCGAAATACGCCGCGGTGGGCAGGTTTTCGAGTTGGCGCGAGGCAAAGGAAAACGCCAGCGACGTCCCTCCCAGGAAGCGCCCTTCGAGGGCCGCCGCCACGGTACCGGAATACAGGACATCATCCCCCAGGTTCGCACCCAGATTGATACCCGACACCACCAGGTCCGGCGCGTGATCCAACAAACTGTTGATTGCCAGGTGCACGCAGTCGGTAGGGGTACCGTTCACGCTGATAAAGCCATTGGGCAATACCTGCACGTGCAGCGGACGATCAAGCGTCAGCGAACTGCTGGCGCCGCTCTTGTCCTGGTCGGGGGCAACCACCACGCACTCGGCATAATCTGCCAGCGCAGCATAGAGCGCAGCCAGGCCGGGTGCGGTGGCACCGTCATCGTTTGATATCAGAATACGCATGGGTTGTCCGTCTGCCCCACCGGCACCAGATCGACAAGCTCGCGCACCAAGACAGTGGCGAAGCATCCGGCCGGCAGGACGAATTCCAATTGCAGAATGTCCAGCGAGGGATAATGCCACGTCAAACCGCCAATGGGCAGTCGCAGAATACGACGCTCCTGGCTCATGCCAGCATTCACCAGCCAATCACGCAGGTCGGCTTCACCGGCGGCAACCGCCTGTTCCAAGGCGAAGGTCGCGCCTGAAGCTGGCGAATCGCCCTCACCCCACTGCGGCCCGGTCGGGTGCAGGTCCAGAATCGCCAGGCGCGGGTCGCTGCACTCGGCCTCCCCGGCCGGGAAAAAACTGCGACTGTCGGTAAACGCCAGCAGGTCGCCGACCTGTGCACGCTGCCAGGAACCATCGGCGACGCGTGCCGCCAGCACTTTGTTGAACAGGTAGCTGCGGGCGGTGGAGAGCAGGCGCGAACGCACATTGCGCTGTTCCGGCAAAGCCTTGCGGGCGGCCCATTCGCGGGCGTCGGTGACGTTGCCGCCGTTGTGGCCGAAGCGCTGGGCGCCGAAGTAGTTCGGAATGCCGTGTTGTGCGATCAATTGCAAGCGCGCGTCGATGGCGGCGGTGTCACCGGCCAATTGAGTCAGGCGCAAGGTAAAGCCATTGGCCGAATGCGCGCCCCGCTGCAGCTTGCGCTTATGGCGGGCGGTCTTGAGGATCTTGAGCGCGTCGTTTTCTGCGGCGCTCATGTCCGGATCGGCCTTGCCCGGCAGTTGCACGCTGAACCACTGGCGGGTCAACGCCTGGCGATCCTTGAGCCCGGCATAGCTGACAGTACGCAACGGCACGCCAGCGGCCTTGGCGATCCGGCGCGCCGCTTCTTCTGTATTGAGACCGCGCTTCTCCACCCACAACCACAGGTGTTCACCCTCGCCGGTCAGCGGGATATCCAGCACTTCATCAACCTGGAAGTCTTCGGCCGTGGCCTTCAGTACCGCGCTGCCCAGGGCCTCGCCGTAGGCCCGTGGGCCCAGCAGTTGCAGGTCATTCATGCGCGCAGCAACAAGGCGACGGAGTGCACCGCGATGCCCTCTTCCCGACCGGTAAACCCGAGCTTTTCGGTGGTGGTGGCTTTCACGTTGACTTGATCCAGTTCAATTTGCAGGTCTGCGGCAATCAGCGCACGCATCGATTCGATATGGGGGGCCATTTTCGGCGCCTGGGCCACGATCGTGTTGTCGACATTGCCGACCTTCCAGCCCTTGGCATGGATCAGGCCGACCACATGGCGCAGCAGGACCCGGCTGTCCGCGCCCTTGAAAGTGGGGTCGGTGTCCGGAAAATGCTTGCCGATATCGCCCAGCGCGGCCGCGCCGAGCAAGGCATCGCTCAAGGCGTGCAAGAGCACGTCGCCATCGGAATGAGCCAGCAGCCCATGGTGGTGCGCAATCCGCACGCCGCCCAGGGTGATGAAATCGCCTTCGGCAAAACGGTGCACATCGTAGCCGTGACCAATACGCATAAAAAAACGCCCCGATTTAATTCAGGGCGTGATTCTACCTACTTTTGCCTCACATTAACCGAGCAAAGCACGGCCATGGTGTCGCAAATGGTCTTCGATGAAGCTGGCGATAAAGAAGTAGCTGTGGTCGTAGCCGGGCTGCAGGCGCAGTTCCAGCGGATGGTTCGCCGCCTTGGCCGCTTGCTGCAAGGCTTCTGGCTTGAGCTGCACCGCGAGGAAGTCGTCGCGGTCGCCCTGGTCCACCAGCAAAGGCAGCTTTTGCGAGGCTTCGCTGATGAGCACGCAGGCATCCCATTCGCGCCACTTCGAGCGCTCTTCGCCCAGGTAGCGGGAAAAGGCTTTCTGGCCCCATGGGCAATCCATCGGGTTGTTGATCGGCGAAAACGCCGACACCGACCGGTAACGCCCCGGATTGCGCAACGCACACACCAGCGCACCATGGCCGCCCATGGAGTGGCCACTGATCCCGCGTTTATCTGAAGCCGGGAAATGCGCCTCGACCAGTGCCGGCAATTCCTGCACCACATAGTCATGCATCCGATAGTGCTTGGCCCAGGGTTCCTGGGTGGCATTCAGATAGAAACCAGCACCCAGGCCGAAATCCCAGGCGTTGTCGGGGTCACCGGGCACACCGGGGCCACGTGGGCTGGTGTCCGGCGCGACGATGATCAGCCCCAGCTCGGCGGCCATGCGCTGGGCGCCGGCTTTCTGCATGAAGTTCTCATCGGTGCAGGTCAACCCGGACAACCAATACACCACCGGCAACTTGCCGCCCTGCTCCGCTTGCGGCGGTAGGTAGACGGCGAAGGTCATGTCGCAATCCAGCACATCAGAGTGGTGCTTGTAGCGTTTATGCCAGCCACCGAAGCTTTTCTGGCACGACAAGTTTTCCAGACTCATGGCCGACCTCAGAAGTGGATGACGGTACGAATGCTCTTGCCTTCATGCATCAGGTCAAACGCTTTATTGATGTCTTCCAGGCCCATGGTGTGGGTGATGAACGTATCCAGCGGGATTTCGCCGGTCTGGGCCATTTCCACGTAGCTTGGCAGTTCGCTGCGACCGCGCACGCCGCCGAAGGCCGATCCGCGCCAGACGCGACCGGTCACCAACTGGAACGGACGCGTGGAAATCTCCTGGCCGGCACCGGCAACGCCGATGATGACCGACTCGCCCCAACCTTTGTGGCAGCACTCGAGTGCAGCACGCATCAATTGCACATTGCCGATGCACTCGAAGGAAAAGTCCACGCCGCCGTCAGTCAAATCGACAATCACGTCCTGGATCGGGCGATCGTAGTCTTTTGGGTTGATGCAGTCGGTGGCGCCCAGTTGCTTGGCGATTTCAAACTTGGCCGGGTTGATGTCGATGGCGATGATGCGACCGGCCTTGGCCTTGACCGCACCGATCACAGCCGACAAGCCGATACCGCCAAGACCGAAGATGGCCACGGTGTCACCGGGCTTGACCTTGGCGGTATTGATCACCGCACCGATGCCGGTGGTGACGCCGCAACCGAGCAGGCAGACTTTTTCCAGGGGGGCGTCTTTAGGAATCTTTGCGACGGAAATTTCCGGGAGCACGGTGTACTCGGAAAAGGTCGAGGTACCCATGTAGTGGAAAATCGGCTGACCCTTGTAGGAAAAGCGCGTGGTGCCATCGGGCATCAGGCCTTTGCCCTGGGTGGCGCGGATGGCCTGGCACAGGTTGGTCTTGCCCGACAGGCAGAATTTGCACTTGCCGCATTCCGGGGTGTACAGCGGGATCACGTGGTCGCCCACTGCGACCGAGGTCACGCCCTCGCCAATCGCTTCAACCACCGCTCCGCCTTCATGGCCGAGGATCGACGGGAAGATGCCTTCCGGATCGGCGCCGGACAAGGTGTAGGCGTCGGTGTGGCACACGCCGGACGCGACCACCCGCAACAGCACTTCACCGGCCTTGGGCATGGCCACATCCACTTCAACGATCTCAAGGGGCTTCTTGGCTTCGAAGGCTACGGCGGCGCGGGACTTGATCATCCGGGATTCTCCAGGGAGTTGAATACTGAGACAACGAGTGTAAAACATGGCTGACTGATTAATAATCCGGGCGAAAGCAAAACTTTATTGCTGTACAGGGATAATCGTCATGCTGGAAAACCGCTGGGAAGGCATCGATGAGTTTGTGGCCGTCGCTGAATGCAGCCAATTCACGGCAGCGGCGGAACGCCTTGGGGTGTCTTCGTCCCATATCAGCCGGCAGGTGGCACGCTTGGAAGAACGCTTGCAAACGCGCTTGCTGTATCGCAGTACGCGCAAAGTGACCCTCACCGAAGCGGGTCAGACCTTTCTGCAACATTGCCAACGTTTACAGGACGGTCGTGAAGAAGCCCTGCGCGCGGTGGGTGACCTGGCCAGTGAACCCAAAGGCATGTTGCGCATGACCTGCGCCGTGGCGTATGGCGAACGCTTTATCGTGCCGCTGGTGACGCGGTTCATGGGGCTTTACCCGCAACTGCGGGTGGATATCGAGCTGAGCAATCGTCAACTGGACCTGGTGCATGAAGGCCTCGACCTGGCGATTCGCCTGGGGCGCCTGCAAGACTCTCGCATGGTCGCCAGCCGCCTGGCGCCGAGGCGCATGTACCTGTGCGCCTCGCCCTCCTACCTGGCGCGGTATGGTCGCCCCCATAGCTTGTCGGAATTGAGCCGGCATAACTGTCTGATTGGTGGCTCGGACATCTGGCAATTGGCCCAGGATGGGCGAGAATTTTCCCAACGCGTACAGGGCAACTGGCGCTGCAACAGTGGGCAGGCGGTATTGGACGCGGCGCTACAAGGGGTGGGGTTGTGCCAGTTGCCGGACTATTACGTGCTCGAACACTTGCACAGCGGCGCACTGGTCTCGTTGCTGGAGGCGCATCAGCCGCCCAACACGGCAGTGTGGGCGTTGTATCCGCAGCAGCGACATTTGTCGCCGAAGGTCAGGAAGCTGGTGGATTACTTAAAGACAGGCTTGGCCGAACGGCCCGAGTACGGTGCCGAGCATTGATGGCTTTTGTGTAGGCGCGAGCTTGCTCGTTCCTACAGCCGGTTAGCCCACCGCAACCGCAGCCACTCCAGGTCCTCGGGCCGGGTCACCTTGATATTGTCCGAGCGCCCCTCGATCAGGCGCGGCGCCTGGCCAGACCATTCCATGGCCGACGCTTCGTCGGTAACAACCGCATCGGCCACCAGGCTGTCAGCCAGTGCACGGTGCAGCGCACCCAGGCGAAACATCTGCGGCGTGTAGGCCTGCCAGATCAGGCTGCGGTCGACGGTCTCGATGACGCGACCATGCTTGTCCACACGCTTGAGGGTGTCGCGGGCCGGCACAGCCAGCAGGCCACCCACCGGATCGTCCGCGAGTTCGGCCAGCAGTTTGTCGAGATCGTCACGACTCAGGTTGGGCCGCGCCGCATCGTGCACCAAGACCCAATCATCATCGCTAGCGCCCAAGGCATTGAGGTGCAGCAAGGCATTGAGCACCGACCCCGAGCGCTCCGAGCCGCCGTCCGCACGCTGGATACGCGGGTCAGCAGCACACGCCAGGTTGGGCCAATAAGGGTCATCAACAGCAAGACTCACCACCAGCCCCTTGAGCGAGGGGTGGTCGAGAAAACAGCCAAGGCTGTGTTCGAGAATAGTGCGCCCGCCCAGTTGCAAGTATTGCTTGGGACGGTCCGCAGCCATACGGGCACCGACGCCCGCGGCAGGAATCACGGCCCAGAAGGCCGGCAAACGGTTGTTCATTGGGCCAACTGGTAGAGGGTTTCACCCTCCTTGACCATGCCCAACTCATGACGAGCCCGCTCTTCAACGGTCTCGGTACCTTTTTTCAACTCAAGCACTTCGGCATCGAGGACGCGGTTGCGCTCCAGCAGGCGTTCGTTTTCGGCGTGCTGGTCGGCAATTTGCTGAGTCAGGTCTTCTACCTGCGCAAAGCTGCCGTTACCCACCCATAGGCGGTACTGCAGGCCAGCCAGCAACAAGAGCAAGACGAGGAACAACCAATTGGGACTGCGCATCGAATATCGGGTATCCAGTGAAAAAAGACAGCCATGCAGAACTTTTGGAGCAACTGATAGCACGAAGCCTGGAAAACCCAGGCTTGTACTTGATCGTCATCAGATTAGCGTCGAATTTCACACTCTCGTGATTTTTCCGACGCAATCCGCCGACTTTTTACCACTTACTGATCAACCGCGAAACTCACCGCGACCGTTGTACTTGGCTTTGCCGCCCAGTTGCTCTTCGATACGCAGCAATTGGTTGTACTTGGATACGCGGTCGGAACGGCAGAGGGAGCCGGTCTTGATCTGACCCGCCGAAGTGCCCACCGCCAGGTCGGCGATGGTCGAATCTTCGGTTTCGCCGGAACGGTGGGAGATCACGGCGGTGTAGCCCGCAGCCTTGGCCATCTGGATGGCTTCCAGGGTTTCGGTCAGCGTGCCGATCTGGTTGAACTTGATCAGGATCGAGTTGGCGATCTTCTTGTCGATGCCTTCTTTCAGGATCTTGGTGTTGGTCACGAACAGGTCGTCGCCCACCAATTGGATTTTCTCGCCGATCTTGTCGGTGAGGATTTTCCAGCCAGCCCAGTCGGACTCGTCCAGGCCGTCTTCGATCGAGATGATCGGGTAGCGCTGGGTCAGGCCCTTCAGGTATTCGGCAAAACCTTCAGAGTTGAACACCTGGCCTTCGCCGGACAGGTTGTATTTGCCATCTTCATAAAACTCGCTGGCCGCGCAGTCCAGGGCCAGGGTCACGTCGGTGCCCAGGGTGTAGCCGGCGTTGGCCACCGCTTCGGAGATCACTTTCAGTGCATCTTCGTTGGACGCCAGGTTCGGCGCGAAACCACCTTCGTCACCTACGGCAGTGCTCAGGCCACGGGCCTTCAGAACAGCCTTGAGGTGATGGAAAATCTCGGTACCCATGCGCAGGCCTTCGGAGAAGGTCTTGGCGCCAACTGGCTGCACCATGAATTCCTGGATGTCGACGTTGTTATCGGCGTGCTCGCCACCGTTGATGATGTTCATCATCGGTACCGGCATCGAGTAGACACCCGGAGTACCGTTCAGGTTGGCGATGTGGGCGTACAGCGGCAGGTCCTGATCCTGCGCGGCAGCCTTGGCGGCGGCCAGGGACACGGCAAGGATGGCGTTGGCGCCCAGGCTGCCTTTGTTTTCGGTGCCGTCGAGCTTGATCATCGCGTGGTCCAGGGCTTTCTGGTCCACGGGGTCTTTGCCCAGCAACAGGTCACGAATCGGACCGTTGATGTTGGCTACTGCCTTGAGGACACCCTTGCCCAGATAACGGCTCTTGTCGCCATCACGCAGTTCCAGCGCTTCGCGCGAACCCGTGGAAGCACCGGACGGCGCGCAGGCGCTGCCGATGATGCCGTTATCGAGAAGCACGTCGGCTTCGACGGTTGGGTTGCCACGGGAGTCGAGAACTTCACGACCTTTGATGTCGACGATTTTTGCCATTGTTGTAAACACTCCAAAGTTGACGAAAACGACGCAGCTGAAGGAAATCTTTTGACCGTCCGCAAGGAGGGAACAACGGGGCAGGCTTGCAGACGACAAGGCTCAGACCCGAGGGCCTGAGCATAAAACGTGGGAAATTCTACCGGAGAAACGACGCTTACGCGGTCTCTACAGTCGGAAAACTCTTGACCAGTTCGTCCAACTGCTTGAGCTGGGCCAGGAAAGGCTCCAGTTTGTCCAGGCGCAAGGCGCAAGGACCGTCGCATTTGGCGTTGTCCGGGTCCGGGTGGGCTTCCAGGAACAGCCCAGCCAGTGACTGGCTGATGCCCGCCTTGGCCAAATCCAATACCTGGGCACGACGCCCACCAGCGGAATCGGCACGACCACCCGGCATTTGCAGCGCGTGGGTCACGTCGAAGAACACCGGGTATTCGAACTGTTTCATGATGCCGAAACCGAGCATGTCCACCACGAGGTTGTTGTAGCCGAAGCTCGAACCGCGCTCGCAGAGGATCAACTGGTCGTTACCCGCTTCCACGCACTTGTTCAGGATGTGCTTCATTTCCTGGGGCGCAAGGAACTGGGCTTTCTTGATATTGATCACCGCGCCGGTCTTGGCCATGGCGACCACGAGGTCGGTCTGGCGCGACAGGAAGGCCGGCAACTGGATGATGTCGCACACCTCGGCGACCACGGCAGCCTGTTCAGGCTCGTGGACGTCGGTGATGATCGGCACGCCGAAGGCTTGCTTGATGTCCTGGAAGATCCGCATGCCTTCTTCAAGGCCCGGGCCACGATAGGAGGTCACGGACGAACGGTTAGCCTTGTCGAAGCTGGCCTTGAACACGTAAGGGATACCCAGTTTCTGGGTAACCTTGACGTACTCTTCACAGACCTGCATCGCCATGTCGCGGCTTTCCAGTACGTTCATGCCGCCGAACAGCACCATGGGTTTGTCGTTGGCAATCTCGATGTCGCCTACGCGAATGATCTTCTGGGCCATCAGGTTCACGCCTTCTTCTGATGTTGCGTCAGTGCTGCTTTGACGAAACCGCTGAACAACGGGTGACCGTCGCGCGGCGTCGAGGTGAACTCGGGGTGGAACTGGCAAGCGACGAACCATGGATGATCCGGCGCCTCAACCACTTCGACCAACTTGCCGTCACCGGAGCGACCAGAGACTTTCAGGCCGGCTGCTTTGATCTGCGGCAGCAGGTTGTTATTCACTTCATAGCGGTGACGGTGACGCTCGACGATCACATCCTTGCCGTAGCAGTCGTGCACCAGCGAACCCGACTCCAGCAGGCAGTCCTGTGCGCCAAGGCGCATGGTGCCGCCCAGGTCGGACGTTTCGGAACGGGTTTCAACGGCGCCGGTGGCATCTTCCCACTCGGTGATCAGGCCCACGACCGGATGGCCGCTCTTGCTGTCGAACTCGGTGGAGTTGGCGTCTTTCCAGCCCAGCACGTTACGGGCGAACTCGATAACGGCCACTTGCATGCCCAGGCAGATCCCCAGATATGGCACCTTGTTCTCACGGGCGTACTGCACGGCGGTGATCTTGCCTTCCACGCCGCGCAGGCCGAAACCGCCGGGAACGAGGATCGCGTCAACGCCTTCGAGCAGCGCGGTGCCCTGGTTCTCGATGTCTTCGGAATCGATATAGCGCAGGTTCACCTTGGTACGGTTGCTGATGCCAGCGTGGCTCATCGCTTCGATCAGCGACTTGTACGCGTCCAACAGTTCCATGTACTTGCCGACCATGGCGATGGTGACTTCGTGCTCGGGGTTGAGCTTGGCGTCGACCACGGCTTCCCACTCGGACAGATCCGCGCCGCCGCACTGCAGGCCGAAACGCTCGACCACAAAATCATCCAGGCCCTGGGAATGCAGGATGCCCGGGATCTTGTAGATGGTGTCGGCGTCTTCCAGGGCAATCACCGCACGTTCTTCAACGTTGGTGAATTGCGCGATCTTGCGACGCGAAGAGATGTCGATCGGGTGATCCGAACGGCACACCAGCACGTCAGGCTGCAGGCCGATGGAACGCAGTTCCTTGACCGAGTGCTGGGTTGGCTTGGTTTTGGTTTCGCCGGCGGTGGCGATGTAAGGCACCAGCGTCAGGTGCATCAGCATCGCGCGCTTGGCGCCGACTTCGAAACGCAACTGGCGAATGGCTTCGAGGAACGGTTGGGATTCGATGTCACCCACGGTGCCACCGATCTCGACCATCGCCACGTCGGCGTCGCCTGCACCCTTGATGATGCGGCGCTTGATTTCGTCGGTGATGTGCGGGATTACCTGGATGGTCGCACCCAGGTAGTCACCACGACGCTCCTTGCGCAGCACGTGTTCGTAGACACGGCCGGTGGTGAAGTTGTTGTTCTGGGTCATGGTCGTGCGGATGAACCGCTCGTAGTGGCCCAGGTCCAGGTCGGTCTCGGCGCCGTCGTGGGTGACGAACACTTCACCGTGCTGGAACGGGCTCATGGTGCCCGGGTCAACGTTGATGTACGGGTCCAGCTTGAGCATGGTGACCTTAAGTCCCCGCGCCTCCAGGATGGCCGCCAATGAAGCGGAGGCAATGCCTTTCCCCAATGAAGAAACAACACCGCCCGTGACGAATATGTAGCGCGTCATGAAAAACCCTAGAAGTCTGCGTTAAAGCGGTCCGAGCCGCCGGGGAAAGCGAAGAGAGGCCGAAGCCCCCGATCACCTGCATTAATCACAGTGCACCTTTCAAAAAAACCGCCGCGTTGTGACAGACCAGCAATGAAACACCGGTACGTTGATCGCTACACATTTTTTGGAATCGCCCAGCAAAGACTGCTTGGTAATCGGCAACTGCTGCGATTCAGGCGAATCCACAGAAGTTGTATCAAGAAGGGAGCGTAGTCTACCGGAAAGGCGCTATCAGCTCAAACCTTGATCGCAAGTCTGTGGCATCCAATGCACATGCCAGTCGCCCGGCGCCGCGTTCAATGCCGTGTTCCATAACCCCGCCAGGCAGGGCACCCCCAGCAATTGCTCACCCTGGTAGAGCAGCGGCAATCTGCCACGGACGAAGCCGGGCAGCCCACTTTCATTGAGCAAACGCTTCAAGTCACGCCGGCCTCGACCTGGCACGTCGATGACTTCACCGCCCTGTCGATAACGGATCACCAGCGGGCCTTCAGGGGCTCTGCCGGTCAATCTCAACCAACCATTACCGGGTAACTCTATAGGGTTTTGCGGGTCAGGCCAGTTCACCGACGCGTCGGAAAAATCAGACCAAGTAGCGGGCAACCACCAGATGCGCTCATCGCAACGGTACAGCTCGCCATCAGCCAGGCGCCATAAGGGTTGTGCGTCGCCCTTGGCATCGCGCAGGGAATGCCAACCGGTCCAGTGGTCACTGTCGGGTAACCGGGTCAGCGGGCTCAGCCAGTGACGCAATGCATTGCGCTGGCGAGCGTCGGAAAGTTCGCGCAACGGAGCCAGCGCCAGGGACGGCAAGGGTAGCCAGGGAAACGCTGACGTCTGATCAGCCGCTCGCAGGTCGATACTGGCCAATTCATCCAGCAGACCTTGCGCCTCACTCAGATGCCGGGCAGTACGGGCCAGGGTGGTGACGGCTTGTGGCCAGCGCTCCGTCAGCGTGGGGAACACGCGGTGGCGCAGATAATTTCGAGAGAACCGCGGATCGGCGTTGGAAGGGTCTTCAATCCATGTCAACGCGTGTTGGTGGGCGTAAGCCTCCAGTTCAGCACGTGAGACATCCAGCAACGGCCGCACCAAGTGACCGCCCGCCAGCGGCCGATGGACCGGCATCGCCGCCAACCCTCGAACGCCAGCCCCTCGCAGCAGGCGAAACAACAGGGTTTCGGCCTGATCGTCACGATGCTGAGCGGTGAGCAGCACCTCTCCTATCCCAGTCACCTCGCTGAACGCCTGATAACGCGCGTCACGGGCAACGCGCTCGAGGCTGGCACCCGGTTGCACCTGCACACGCATGATCCGCAAGGGCACGCCCAGGCTGTCGCATACCTCCTGGCAATGACGGGGCCAGGCATCAGCGACCACTTGCAGCCCATGATGGACATGGACGGCGCTGAGGGGCGGCAAGGCGTCGGTTTTTGCCAGGGAGGCCAGACGGTGCAGCAAGACGGTGGAATCAAGCCCACCCGAAAATGCGACGTGCCAGGCCGGGGCATCGCGCCAGGGGGCCAGGCTGTGCAGGAGTTTGGCGCTCAAGAGGGGCGTCATTGAAAAATACCGCCATCAATCTGGAATGCGATAAACCAGCATACACAAAGCAAATGCGGGAGCGGGCTTGCTCGCGAAGGCGTGGTGTCAGTCACTGGATCTGTTGACTGACGCACCACCTTCGCGAGCAAGCCCGCTCCCACATTGAGTGCGGCGTCGGCTTAGAGACCGTAGCTCATCAGGCGCTCATAACGACGGGCCAGCAGCGCGTCGTTATCCAGCTTCTTGAGCATCGCCAACTGCGAACCCAGCTCCGCACGGATGGTCGCGGCGGCAGCGGCCGGGTCGCGGTGGGCGCCGCCCAGTGGCTCGGCGATGACTTTATCAACGATACCCAGGCCCTTGAGGCGGTCGGCAGTGATACCCATGGCTTCAGCGGCATCCGGCGCCTTTTCGGCGGTTTTCCACAGGATCGAGGCGCAACCTTCCGGCGAGATCACCGCGTAGGTCGAATATTGCAGCATGTTCAGTTGATCGCAGACACCAATCGCCAGCGCACCACCGGAACCGCCCTCACCGATCACAGTTGCGATGATCGGGGTTTTCAGGCGGGACATGACACGCAGGTTCCAGGCGATCGCTTCGCTCTGGTTACGCTCTTCGGCGTCGATGCCAGGGTAGGCGCCCGGGGTGTCGATGAAGGTCAGGATCGGCATCTTGAAGCGTTCGGCCATTTCCATCAGGCGGCAGGCCTTGCGATAGCCTTCCGGACGCGGCATGCCGAAGTTGCGACGCACTTTCTCGCGCACTTCACGGCCTTTCTGGTGACCGATGACCATCACTGGCTGGTCGTCCAGGCGAGCGATACCGCCCACGATGGCCGCGTCGTCGGAGAAATGGCGGTCGCCATGCAACTCGTCGAATTCGGTGAAGATGTGCTGAATGTAGTCCAGGGTGTACGGACGGCGCGGGTGGCGGGCCAGGCGGGCGATCTGCCAACTGGTCAGCTTGCCAAAGATGTCTTCGGTGAGCGTACTGCTCTTGTCTTGCAGGCGAGCGATCTCATCGCCGATGTTCAGCGAATTGTCATTGCCGACCAGGCGCAGTTCTTCGATCTTGGCTTGCAGGTCAGCGATCGGCTGTTCGAAATCAAGAAAATTCGGGTTCATAAGCGTCCGTCTTGGGTCGACGGCCAGGGGTGCCTGGCCAGCCGGTTGTCTATTCGCGCCCTACCTTAAGGGAGAGGCGCATCTAGGTCGAGATTAAATGTTTGGTCGAGATCAGGCGATTTGCCATTACCTGATCGTCAACGGTATTGGAGGAAGACGTTGTCACGACCGAACTGGTCACGCAATGCTTGAATCAAGCCATCAGCGGGATCAATTCGCCAGGTCTCGCCGAACTGCAGCATGGCCTTGGCGTCGTTACCGGTGTATTCCATGGTCACCGGGCATGCGCCACGGTGGCGTTTGAGCAACTCGCCCAACCAGCGTAGCTGATCCCCCTTGAGTGCCTCGGTTTTCACCTTCAGGCGCAGGCTTTCGGCCAGGTTGGTGCGCGCATCTTCCATGCTCATCACCCGCTTGATCCGCAGGCGCAGGCCGCCGGAGAAGTCGTCGTTGCTGACCTCGCCCTCCACCACCACCATGGCATCGGTCTGCAGCAACGACTGCGCCGAATGGAATGCATCGGCAAACAGCGACGCCTCGATCCGGCCGGAGCGGTCGTCGAGGGTGATAAACCCCATCTTGTCGCCCTTTTTGTTTTTCATCACCCGCAGGGCGATGATCATGCCGGCGACGGTCTGGGTGTCGCGCGCCGGTTTAAGGTCGATGATGCGCTGGCGGGCAAAACGGCGGATTTCGCCTTCGTATTCGTCAATCGGATGACCGGTGAGGTACAGGCCCAAAGTGTCTTTTTCACCTTTGAGACGTTCCTTGAGGGTCAGCTCCTTGGCCTTGCGATGGTTGGCGTAGACATCGGCGTCTTCTTCGACGAACAACCCGCCAAACAGGTCGGCATGGCCGCTGTCGTGGGTACGAGCGGTCTGTTCGGCGGCCTTGATCGCTTCTTCCATGGCGGTGAGCAGCACGGCGCGGTTGCGGTCGATATTCGCCTGGTAAGCCTTCGGCTCGTCATGGAAGTAAGGGCCGAGGCGGTCGAGCGCGCCGCTACGGATCAAGCCATCGAGGGTACGTTTGTTGATGCGCTTGAGGTCAACACGCGCGCAGAAATCGAACAGGTCCTTGAAGGGCCCGTCCTGGCGCGCTTCGGTGATCGCCTCCACCGGGCCTTCGCCGACGCCCTTGATCGCGCCCAAGCCATAAATGATGCGGCCTTCGTCGTTTACCGTGAACTTGAACTCCGAGGCGTTCACGTCCGGCGCGTCGAGGCGCAGTTTCATGGTGCGCACTTCCTCGATCAAGGTCACGACCTTGTCGGTGTTGTGCATATCCGCCGACAGTACCGCCGCCATGAACGGCGCCGGGTAATGGGCTTTCAGCCAAGCCGTCTGGTACGACACCAGGCCGTAGGCGGCGGAGTGGGATTTGTTGAAGCCGTAACCGGCGAATTTTTCCACCAGGTCGAAAATGTTACCGGCCAGGTCTGCGTCGATATTGTTGGTCGCGCAACCTTCGATGAAACCGCCACGCTGCTTGGCCATTTCCTCGGGCTTTTTCTTACCCATGGCGCGACGCAGCATGTCCGCGCCACCGAGGGTATAGCCGGCCATCACCTGGGCGATCTGCATCACCTGTTCCTGATACAGGATGATGCCGTAGGTCGGCGCCAGAACGGGCTTGAGGCCTTCGTACTGATAGTCGGAGTGCGGGTACGCCAACTCGGCGCGACCGTGCTTACGGTTGATAAAGTCGTCCACCATGCCCGATTGCAGCGGCCCCGGACGGAACAGGGCCACCAGTGCGATCAAGTCTTCCAGGCAGTCGGGCTTGAGCTTTTTGATCAGCTCTTTCATGCCGCGGGATTCCAGCTGGAACACCGCCGTGGTTTCGGCTTTTTGCAGCAACGTGTAGGTCGGCTTGTCGTCCAGCGGGATAAACGCGATATCCAGCGGTTCCTCGCCGACCTTGGCACGGTCGCGGTTGATGGTCTTGAGCGCCCAGTCGATGATCGTCAGGGTTCGCAGGCCCAGGAAGTCGAACTTCACCAGGCCGGCCGCCTCCACGTCGTCCTTGTCGAACTGAGTAACCAGGCCACCGCCTTCTTCATCGCAATAGATCGGCGAAAAGTCAGTCAGCTTGGTCGGCGCGATCACCACACCGCCGGCGTGTTTACCGACGTTACGCACCACACCTTCGAGCTTGCGCGCCATGTCCCAGATTTCGGCGGCTTCTTCATCGACCTTGATGAAGTCGCGCAGGATCTCTTCCTGCTCGTAGGCTTTTTCCAGAGTCATGCCGACTTCGAACGGAATCATCTTCGACAGACGATCCGCCAGGCCGTAGGACTTGCCCTGCACCCGCGCCACGTCACGGATAACCGCTTTGGCCGCCATGGAACCGAACGTGATGATCTGGCTCACAGCGTTGCGACCATACTTCTCGGCCACGTATTCGATCACGCGGTCGCGACCGTCCATGCAGAAGTCGACGTCGAAGTCGGGCATGGAAACCCGTTCGGGGTTCAGGAACCGTTCGAACAGCAGGTCATATTCCAGCGGGTCGAGGTCGGTGATCTTCTGCACATAGGCCACCAGCGAACCGGCACCTGACCCCCGGCCCGGACCTACCGGCACGCCGTTGTTCTTGGCCCACTGGATAAAGTCCATCACGATCAGGAAGTAACCGGGGAATCCCATCTGGATGATGATATCCAGCTCGAAATTCAGCCGGTCGATATAGACCTGACGCTTGGCTTCGTAATCTTCGGTGGTGTCCTTGGGCAACAGGACCGAGAGGCGCTCCTCCAGGCCATCGAAGGAGACCTTGCGGAAATACTCGTCGATGGTCATGCCATCGGGAATCGGGAAGTTGGGCAGGAAGTGCTTGCCCAGCTTCACTTCGATATTGCAACGCTTGGCGATCTCGACGGAGTTTTCCAGGGCCTCGGGCAGGTCGCTGAACAGCTCGGCCATTTCTTCGGCGCTTTTGAGGTACTGCTCCTCGCTGTAGTTCTTTGAACGTCGCGGGTCATCCAGGGCCCGGCCTTCGCCGATGCACACACGGGTTTCGTGGGCTTCGAAATCTTCCTTCTTGATAAAGCGCACATCGTTGGTCGCCACCAGCGGCGCGCCCAGCTTGTCGGCCAGGGCTACCGCCGCGTGCAGATGTTCTTCGTCGTTGGGACGGTTGGTGCGCTGGACTTCCAGGTAAAAGCGATCAGGAAAGACCTGCATCCACTCACGCGCCAGCACTTCGGCCTCATGGGGATTACCGCCCAGCAGCGCGATACCGATCTCGCCCTCTTTGGCGGCCGACAGCATGATCAGCCCTTCGCTGGCCTCCGCAACCCACTCGCGCTCGATGATGATCGAACCGTTGCGCTGGCCGTCGATGAAACCACGGGAAATCAGCTCAGTGAGGTTGCGATAACCGACGCCGTTCATCGCCAGCAGGCTGATGCGGCTCAAGGGGTTATCCGGGTCTTTGTTGGACAGCCACAGGTCGGCGCCGCAGATCGGTTTGATACCGGCGCCCATGGCGTTCTTGTAGAACTTGACCAGGGAACACATGTTGTTCTGATCGGTGACCGCAACCGCAGGCATATTCATGCCCACCAGGGTTTTGACCAGCGGTTTGATCCGTACCAGGCCGTCGACCAGGGAGTATTCAGTGTGCAGGCGTAGATGAACGAATGAAGCCGGCATAGTGATCCTGTCTAAAAACGTGGAGACAACAAGGCCCGGATTGTACCGGGCCTTGGCAAAAACATCAGCCTCGCGACTAAACCTCGCTCAGGCTCCCGCGCATCTCGTAAGCCAGGCGAACCGGGGCGAACGAGCGTCGGTGGATCGGCGTTGGGCCGAGACGGGCCAGGGCGTCCAGATGAACGGGCGTGGGGTAGCCTTTATGGCCCGCGATGCCGTAGCCGGGGTAGATCAGTTCAAACGCGGCCATTTCACGATCGCGGCTGACCTTGGCCAGGATCGAGGCCGCCGCAATGGCTGGCACCTTGCTGTCGCCCTTGACCACCGCTTCCGCCGGCATCGCCAGTTTGGGGCAACGGTTGCCGTCGATCATCGCCAGTTTTGGCGTGATGTGCAGGCCTTCGACCGCGCGTTGCATGGCGAGCATGGTGGCGTGGAGGATGTTCAACTCGTCGATCTCTTCGACTTCGGCCCGGGCGATATGCCAGCTCAAGGCCTTTTCACAGATCTCGTCGAAGAGTTTTTCGCGACGCGCTTCGGTGAGTTTTTTCGAGTCATTGAGGCCGAGGATCGGACGGTTCGGGTCAAGAATCACCGCCGCGGTGACCACCGCGCCACAGAGCGGGCCACGCCCGACCTCATCCACGCCGGCCACCAGTTCGTGGGCTTGTGCGACCAGACTGAAATCCAGGCCCATTTGCGTCGTCATAGGGCTTCCTGTTTGTGGCCGATCAAGGTCAGCACAGCATCCGCCGCCTGGTTTGACGCATCACGCCGCAAGGTACGGTGGATATCGTCGAAACCACGGGTCTGTTCTTCGCCGCCATCGATCAAGGGCAGTAGCGTTTGTGCGAGGGCCTCGGGCGTTGCATCGTCCTGCAACAACTCCGGCACCAACAAACGCTGGGCCAGCAAGTTGGGCAACGAGATGTAGGGGCTTTTAACCATGCGCTTGAGAATCCAGAACGTCAGCGGCGCCAGGCGGTAAGCCACGACCATCGGACGCTTGTACAGCAACGCCTCCAGAGTCGCAGTACCCGACGCGATCAGCACCGCATCACACGCCGCCAGAGCCAGATGCGACTGGCCGTCGAGCAGGGTCAATGGCAGGTTGCGGCCTTCCAGCAGGGTTTCGATCTGCGCGCGACGCTGTGGGCTGGCACAGGGCAACACGAAACGAACCCCGGGCTTCAGGGCCTGAAGGCGTTCGGCGGCATCGAAAAACACGCTAGCCAAACGGCCGACTTCGCCACCACGACTGCCCGGCATCAGCGCCACGAGCGGACCGTCAGGCAAGCCCAGTTCGGCCCGCGCTACGCTGCGATCAGCCTGCAAAGGGATGGCGTCGGCCAAGGTGTGCCCGACAAAACGCACCGGCACACCCTGCTCTTCGTAGAACTTGGCCTCGAACGGCAGCAAGGTCAGCATCAGGTCGCAGCCTTCGCGGATCTTCAGTACGCGCTTCTGCCGCCACGCCCATACGGACGGGCTGACGTAGTGCACCGTCTTGATTCCGGCCTGACGCAACTTGAGTTCGATATTGAGCGTGAAATCCGGCGCGTCGATTCCGACAAACACGTCAGGTTTTTCTTCGATCAGGGTCTGAATCAGAAGCTTGCGGCGAGCCAGCAGCTCACGCAGGCGACCCAGCACCTCGACCAGCCCCATGACCGACAGGCGCTCCATGGGAAAGTAAGAAGTGAGGCCCTCGGCCTGCATCAGCGGGCCACCGACACCGATAAACTCGACCGCCGGATGCTGGGCCTTGAGCGCCCGCATGAGACCTGCGCCAAGAATGTCGCCGGAAGCTTCTCCGGCGACCAGCGCGATACGCAGATTGGCCATGATCAGCGGGTGATGCCGCGGGTCGACGCCTGGATCGAGTCACGGAACACCGCGACTTCCGGGAACAACGCTGCGGACTCGGCCAGTTGGGTCAGCGCCTGGTCCACCGTCAGCCCCTGGCGATAGACCACCTTGTAGGCGCGGCGCAGGGCATGGATGGTGTCTTCGCTGAAACCACGGCGACGCATGCCTTCGAAGTTCATGCTGCGGGCTTCGGCAGGGTTGCCGAACACCGTGACGAACGCCGGAACATCCTTGCCGATGGCGGTCCCCATGCCGGAAAAGCTGTGGGCACCGATATGGCAGTACTGATGCACCAGCGTGAACCCAGACAGGATGGCCCAGTCATCAACGTGCACATGGCCAGCCAGTGCGGTGTTGTTGACCAGGATGCAGTGGTTGCCGATCACGCTGTCGTGGCCGATGTGGGCATAGGCCATGACCAGGTTATGGTCACCCAACGTGGTTTCAGCACGATCCTGCACAGTGCCACGGTGAATGGTCACACCTTCACGGATGATGTTGTGATCACCGATTACCAGGCGCGTTTCTTCACCTTTGTACTTCATGTCCGGTGTGTCTTCGCCTACCGAAGAGAACTGGTAGATGCGATTGTGTCTGCCAATGCGGGTCGGCCCTTTGAGGATCACGTGCGGCCCGATGACAGTCCCCTCGCCGATTTCCACACCTGCGCCGACGATCGACCAAGGGCCGACCTCAACGTCGGCGGCCAGTACGGCCGACGGATCGATGATTGCGCGAGGGTCAATCAAACTCATAGTTTGCGTTCCGCGCAGATGATTTCGGCGGAGCACACCGGCTTGCCATCCACCGAAGCCTGGCATTCAAACTTCCAGATCTGGCGCTTGCAGCTGATGAACTTGGCTTCCAGGATCAACTGGTCACCCGGGGTGACCGGGTTGCGGAAACGCAACTTGTCGGAGCCCACAAAATAATAAAGCGTGCCGTCGGCAGGCTTGAGATCGAGCATTTTGAAACCAAGGATACCGGCAGCCTGGGCCATCGCTTCGATGATCAACACGCCCGGCATGATGGGATGCGCGGGAAAGTGACCGTTGAAGAACGGTTCGTTGATGCTGACATTCTTGTAGGCACGAATGCGCTTTTCCTCAACATTGAGGTCCACCACGCGATCCACCAGCAGGAACGGGTAACGGTGAGGCAGGTATTCGCGAATCTCGTTGATGTCCATCATTTCGGAGGGAAGCCTGTAATAAAGATTGGGGGCGGACTAAAAGTACGCCCCGCTAGCAAATCAAGGAGGCAGTCTAGCGGCTGTGCACACTTGATATGGAAATGGTATCAGCCTTCTGATGAAGCATTACCGCCAGGGGTCACGTCTCCAACACGCTTTTCCAGCTGCTTGAGGCGTCGAGCCATGTCGTCGAGATGCCTCAAACGTGCTGCGCTCTTGCGCCATTCAGCTGCGGGCTGCATGGCGGTACCGGAA
The DNA here is from genome assembly GCF_046605395.1 of Pseudomonas sp. MPB23. Classification (NCBI taxonomy): domain Bacteria; kingdom Pseudomonadati; phylum Pseudomonadota; class Gammaproteobacteria; order Pseudomonadales; family Pseudomonadaceae; genus Pseudomonas; species Pseudomonas sp. MPB23. The sequence goes on from NZ_CP176771.1 coordinate 6,009,346, forward strand.
GAATAGGCACCCGGCTCGGTGATCGAGTGGGTCACCATGGTCATGCCCGTGATGAAAACGTTGTCGCAAATTTCGATATGCCCCACCAGCCCTACGCCACCGGCGAGCATGCAATGCTTGCCGATTTTGGTGCTGCCGGAAATCCCGACGCACGCGGCCATGGCGGTGTGATCGCCAATCTGCACGTTGTGGGCGATCTGGATCTGGTTGTCGAGCTTTACGCCATTACCGATCACGGTATCGGCCAGAGCCCCGCGATCCACAGCCGTATTGACGCCGATCTCAACGTCGTCGCCGATCAATACGCCGCCGACCTGGGCAATCTTGTTCCAGATACCTTTGGCATTGGCAAAGCCGAAGCCTTCGCCACCAATGACCGCACCGGATTGAATGACCACACGCTCACCGATACGCACATCGTGGTACAGGGTCACGCGGGGAGCCAACCAGCCGTCAACACCGATTTCGCAGCGCGCGCCGATAAAGCAATGCGCACCCACCGTTACACCGGCGGCAATGCGTGCACCGCTCTCGATCACCGCAAAGGCACCGATGCTGGCCGCAGGGTGAACCTGGGCATCATCGGCAATAACCGCTGACGGATGAATACCGCCGGCCGCCTTGGGCTTAGGATCGAACAGGTGTGACACCCGCGCATACGCCAGGTACGGATCGGCCACCACCAGCGCATCCCCGGCAAACCCTTCGGCGTCAGCGGCTTTGAGCAACACGGCTGCGGCTTGGCTGTCGACCAGGTATTTACGGTATTGGGGGTTTGCGAGGAAGCTCAACTGAGCTGGGCCAGCCTCCTGCAAGGTGGCTAGCCCAGTAATTTCCTTCTCCGGGGAACCACGCAAGGTGGCGCCCAGGAACTCGGCCAACTCGCCGAGCTTGATAATCGCGGTCATGGCTTACTTCAGCTGGTTCATGCGCTCGATCACCTGACGGGTGATGTCGTATTGAGGCTTGACGTCGATCACAGCGCCACGCTCGAAAACCAGGTCAAAGGCACCTTTCTTGATGACTTCTTCCACAGCGCTGTCGAGTTTCGGCTTCAACTGTTTCAGCATTTCACGGTCGGCAACAGCCTTGGCTTCGTTCAGTTCTTTGGACTGGAACTGATAGTCACGGGCCTTTTGCTTGAATTCAAGCTCCAGACGCTCGCGCTCGCCTTGCTGCATCTTGTCGCCACCAGCGACCAGACGGTCCTGAATCCCCTTGGCACTGCTTTCCAGGGTCTTGAGTTTGGTCAGTTGCGGACCGAACTTCTTCTCGGCGTCCACGGCGTACTTCTTGGCCGCATCGGATTCCAGCAGGGCCATCTGATAGTTCAGGACGGCAATTTTCATTTCGGCGAAGGCCGGGGTCGCTACCAGCACGGTTGCCAGCAGAACCAATTGAGTCAACTTACGCACGATGTACTCCTACAGAATCCGTTGTCGTTATCTTAGGTCAGGCGCTTAGAACGTCTGGCCGAGGGAGAATTGGAAAATCTGGGTTTCAGCGTTATCCGGTTTCTTGATCGGCATGGCCAGAGCAAAGCTCAATGGGCCAAGCGCGGTCACCCAGGTCACACCAACACCCACGGAACTCGCCATGTTGCTGAGGCTCACATCGTTGCACTGGGTGTTCGATTTCACGCCGCTCGGGTTGGTGACCTGCTCGCACTTGGAGTCGAACACGTTACCCACGTCCCAGAAAACCGAAGTACGCAGGGACCGCTGGTCTTTAACGAACGGCAGCGGGAACAGAATCTCCGCACCGCCCTGGATCAACACGTTACCACCGAATGGCAGCGCACTCGTATCCGAGTCCGCCACGGTTCCGGTGTTACCGGTGACGCCTACACCACGGCTCGGCGTACCACGAGGGCCCAGGGTGCTGTCCTTGAAGCCACGAACCGAGTTGAAACCACCCGCATAGTAGTTCTCGTAGAACGGCAGCCCGTTGGTTGAACCATAACCGTCACCATAGCCCAACTCAGTGTGCAGGCGCATGGTGTAGTTATCGCTCAGCGGCTGGAACAACTGGCCACGGTAGTCGAGTTTGAAGAACGACAGGTCGCTGCCCGGCGTCGTCGCTTCCAGGGTCAGGCTCTGGGAGTGACCACGTGTGGCGAGCACGCCTTTGTTAAGCGTCGACTCGGACCAGCCGGCGGACGCCTTGAAGTTCAGGAACTTGTCGCCTTCCTTGCGAGTGAAGTCGAAGATTTCATCCACGGTGTAAACACCGGTCTTGATCTCATCCTGCTGCGCAGTCAGGCCGAAGGTCAGACGCGAAGTCTCGCTGATCGGGTAACCGATGTTCGCACCCACACCCAGGCTGTCGATCGCATAGCTTGCAACGTCAACGTCGAGGTCTTTGTAGTCGGTGGTGCGGTAGAAGGCGTTGTAGCCCAGGCTCACGCCGTCGGCAGTCCAGTAGGGGTCGACATAACCGAAGTTATAGCGGCTCTGGTATTCGCTGCGGGTCAGGCCGATGGAGACTTTGTTACCGGTACCCAGGAAGTTGTTCTGGGTAATCGAACCACCAAGGATCAGACCGGCACTCTGGGCGAATCCGACGCTGGCGGTGATGGAACCCGACGCCTGCTCTTCCACGGCGTAGTTCACGTCAACCTGGTCGTCCACACCCGGTACAGCCGGAGTCTCGACGTTCACTTCCTTGAAGAAGCCCAGGCGCTCGAGACGGGTCTTGGACTGGTCGATCAGGTAAGTCGAAGCCCAGCCACCTTCCATCTGACGCATTTCACGACGCAGCACTTCGTCAGCGGACTTGGTGTTGCCACGGAAGTTGATGCGGTTCACATAGGCACGCTTGCCAGGGTCGACGACGAAGGTGATGTCCACAGTGTGGTCATCATCGTGCGGAGTCGGCACGCCGTTGACGTTGGCGAAGGTGTAACCCTCGTTACCCAGACGACGAGTGATCAGTTCGGACGTGGTGGTCATCAGCTTGCGCGAGAACACCTGGTCTTTCTGCACCAGCAGCAGGGCCTTGACTTGGTCTTCAGGCACCTTCAGGTCGCCACTGAGCTTGACGTCACGAACCTTGTATTTCTCGCCTTCGTTGACGTTGACGGTAATGTAGACGTGCTTCTTGTCCGGCGTGATGGACACCTGGGTCGAAGCGATATCCATGTTGATATAGCCACGGTCCAGGTAGTAGGAACGCAGGCGCTCCAGGTCACCGGAGAGTTTTTCACGGGCGTACTTGTCATCGTTCTTGAAGAACGACAACCAGTTGGTGGTCTTGAGTTCGAACAGGTCGACCAGGTCTTCGTCAGCGAACTTGGTATTGCCCACCACGTTGATGTGCTGGATGGCCGCCACGGTGCCTTCGTTGATGTTGACCTTGAGGCCGACACGGTTACGAGGCTGGGGTATCACTTCCGTTTCCACGGTCGCGGAGTAGCGACCCTGGGCAACGTACTGACGTTGCAGTTCGTTACGCACACCCTCAAGGGTGGCGCGCTGGAAGATTTCGCCCTCGGCCAGACCGGATTGCTTCAAGCCTTTCATCAGGTCTTCAGTGGAGATCGCCTTGTTGCCTTCGATCTCGATACTGGCGACGGAAGGTCGCTCGACGACGGTGATGACCAGGACATTGCCTTCGCGACCCAGTTGGATATCTTGAAAGAAACCGGTTTTGAACAGCGCACGAGTGGATTCCACCAGGCGACGGTCATCAGCCTGTTCCCCAACGTTCAACGGCAAGGCGCCAAAGACGCTACCCGCGGAAACCCGCTGGAGGCCGTTGACGCGAATATCGGAGATGGTGAAGGACTCGGCGTGAACTTCGGCGATCATCAATACGGTGAGAACCGCAGTTAGCAGCAGACGTTTCATGAAGTCCTTTCTTATTCCAACTGGCAATAAACAAACTGCCGCAAAATGCGGCAGATTCGCAATTCAGCGAAGCGTTACAGACGACCCAGATCGTTGACCAGAGCTAACAACATCACCCCGACCACCAAACTGATACCGATCTGTATCCCCCAACCCTGCACCCGATCCGACAAGGGGCGACCACGCACCCACTCGACCAGATAAAACAACAGATGCCCCCCATCCAATACAGGAATGGGCAACAAATTCAGAACACCCAGGCTGATACTCAGATAAGCCAGGAAATTCAGGAAATCCGCGACACCCGACTGGGCAGAAGCGCCCGCCACTTTAGCAATGGTTATCGGCCCACTCAAGTTTTTTACCGAGAGCTCGCCGAACAACATTTTCTTGAGCGATTCGAGAGTCAGCACACTCATGGTCCAGGTGCGTCGCACGCCCTCGCCAATCGCGGCCAACGGCCCGAAACTGACCTCTCGTACCATCGAGGGCGGCCACTCCGGACTCTTGACCCCGGCACCAAGGTAACCCCCGGCCGCCTTGGCTTCCCCGCGTACCGACAGGGTCACGGGAACGTCGATTTGAGCACCGTCGCGTTCAATTTTCAGCACAATTTTGGTATCTGGACGTACACGCACCAAGTCGACGACTTGCTGCCAGTCCCCCAACACCTGCCCATCAAGGGCCAACAATCGGTCACCGGTTTTCAGACCTGCGGCCTGGGCCGGCCCTTTCGGGTCCAGCTCAGCGAGCACCGGCGGCAGCGCCGGACGCCACGGACGGATGCCCAGGGATTTGATCGGGTCAGGCTCGTCAGCCCCCTTGAGCCAGTGGTCCAGGGCCAATTCTCGCGGGCTTTCGGTGCTGGAGTCCTGCTCGCGCACCACCACGTTGACGGTGCCGCTTTCGCCCAGGCGACGGACCAACTGCAAATTGACCGCCCCCCAACCGGTGGTGGGTTCGCCATCAATAGAAACAATTTCCTGCCCGGCGACCAATCCAGCCTTCGCCGCCATGCTGTCCGCCTCAACCGCACCGATAACCGGGCGTATCTGTTGGCTGCCAAGCATGGCCAGAACCCAGAAAAACACCATCGCCAACAGGAAGTTGGCAATCGGACCGGCAGCAACGATAGCGATACGCTGACGAACGGTCTTGCGATTGAAGGATTGGTCCAACTGATCCGCCGGTACTTCGCCTTCGCGTTCGTCAAGCATCTTGACGTAACCGCCCAACGGGATGGCGGCAATCACGAATTCGGTGCCCCGGCGGTCGTGCCAGCGCAGCAGCGGCATGCCGAAACCGACGGAAAAGCGCAGTACCTTGACGCCGCAACGACGCGCCACCCAGAAGTGGCCGAACTCGTGGAAGGTAACCAGCACACCCAGAGCAACCAGGGTGCCGACAATCATGTAAAGCGCACTCATCTAATTTCTCCGCATTCCAATCCAGTGCCTGAAGGCTCAAGCGCGCCGATAGGCTAACGCGCGTTGCGGCTCAACCATTGTTCGGCCAGGACCCGGGCCTTGGTATCCGCCTCGAATACTGCCCCCAGGTCATTCACAGCCACTACGGGCTCCAGACCCAGGACGTCCTCGATGATACTCGCGATCTGCGGAAAGCGGATGCGCCGTTCGAGAAACGCCGCCACCGCCACTTCATTGGCCGCATTGAGCATCGCCGGCGCGCTGTTCCCCGCCTCCGCCGCTTGCCGCGCCAGGCGCAGACAGGGAAAGCGTTGCTCATCCGGGGCTTCGAAGTCCAGCCGGGCAATCGCAAACAGGTCCAATGATGCCACACCGGAATCAATCCGCTCCGGCCAGGCCAGGGCATTGGCGATTGGCGTACGCATATCGGGATTGCCCAACTGCGCCAAAACCGAACCGTCCACATAGTCGACCAGGGAATGAATCACACTTTGCGGGTGAACCACCACCTCGACCTGATCAGGCCGCGCATCAAACAGCCAGCATGCCTCGATCAACTCCAGGCCCTTGTTCATCATGCTTGCCGAATCCACGGAAATCTTGCGCCCCATGGACCAGTTAGGGTGCGCGCACGCCTGATCGGGAGACACATGCTCCAGCTCTTCCAGCGGGGTTTGCCGGAAAGGACCACCGGAGGCGGTCAATAGAATCCGACGCACGCCCACATGGCTCAGGCCGCGGGCAAAGTCACCGGGCATGCACTGAAAGATTGCGTTGTGCTCACTGTCGAGGGGCAACAGTACCGCGCCACTTCTACGCACAGCCTGCATGAAGAGCGCGCCCGACATAACCAGTGCTTCTTTGTTCGCCAGCAGGATTTTCTTGCCGGCATCGACCGCCGCCAAGGTCGGGCGCAAGCCGGCGGCGCCGACAATGGCCGCCACCACCGTATCCACCTCGGCATCGGCCGAGACCTGACACAACCCCTCCTCCCCCACCAGCACTTGAGTGGACAGCCCGGCAGCCCGCAGTTCCTCCTGCAGCCCCCGCGCAGCCGCAACCTCAGGCACGACAGCGAAGCGCGGCCCGTGGCGCACGCACAGGGCCAGCAATTCGCTCAGGCGCGAGAACCCGGTCAGAGCGAAGACTTGATAACGATCAGGGTGGCGAGCGATCACATCCAGGGCGCTCAGCCCTACCGAGCCGGTGGCCCCCAGTACGGTCACTTGCTGCAGGCGGCTCACGAAGCGGTCATCCACAAGAGCACAGCGAAGATCGGGATAGCCGCGGTAAGGCTGTCAATGCGGTCCAGCACCCCCCCATGACCCGGCAGCAGATTGCTGCTGTCCTTGATCCCGGCCTGGCGCTTGAACATGCTTTCAGTGAGGTCACCCACCACCGAAATAAATACCACCACGGCCGTGCCCAGCAGCGCCAGGACGATGTCCTTGATCGACCAGTCGCGCACCAGCCCCACAACCAGCGTGATCGCCAACGTCAAAGCCAGGCCGCCGTAGACCCCCTCCCAGCTCTTGCCCGGGCTGACCGCCGGCGCCAGCTTGCGCTTGCCGAATGCCCGACCGGAGAAATAGGCGCCGATATCAGCCCCCCAGACAAGCACCATCACGGCCATGATCAACCAGTTGCCCATGGGCGAATGCTTGATCAGCACCAGCCCTTGCCAGGCCGGCAACAGGATCAACAGACCGATTACCAGCTTGCAGGCCACGCTGGACCAATGGCTGCTGGTCTGCGGATAGGTCAGCACCAGGAAAGTCGCCAATGCCCACCACAGTACCGCCGCCCCCAACACCCAGGGCGCAACGTCGGGCAGGATATACATCAGGAACAGTAATAGCGCGACGGCGGCGGCATACACCACACGTGACAACTGCGTGCCGAAACCCGCCAGGCGCGCCCACTCCCAGGCTCCCAGGGTTACGACCAGGCCGATAAACAGCGCAAAGCCGGAGCCCTCGAGCAGGAAAAACCCACACAAGGCGATCGGTAACAGGATCAGTGCCGTGATGATTCGTTGTTTAAGCATTTAAACCCGGGCTCCAGCTTCGATCTGTTCGCTCGTTTTACCGAAGCGACGCTGACGGGAAGCGAAATCGGCCAGCGCAGTGCGCATGGCATCGTGTTTGAAGTCCGGCCAGAACAGGTCGGAGAAGTACAGCTCGGTATAGGCCAACTGCCACAACAGGAAGTTGCTGATGCGGTGCTCGCCACCGGTACGGATGCACAAGTCCGGCAACGGCAGGTCGCCGGTCACCAGACAGGTTTGCAACAGCTCGGGGGTGATATCGTCCGGGCGCAGATGCCCGGACTGCACTTCACGGGCCAGCCGTTGGGCGGCCTGGGCAATATCCCACTGCCCGCCGTAGTTGGCTGCAATCTGCAGCACAAAACGGCCGACACCGGCAGTGATCGCCTCGGCCTCGCGCATGGCCGCTTGCAGTTCCGGGTGGAACCGCGAGCGATCACCGATGATGCGCAGGCTGATGTTGTTCTCGTTGAGGCGCTTGGCCTCCCGACGCAGGGCCTTGAAGAACAGGTCCATCAAGGCACTGACTTCTTCGGCGGGCCGCTGCCAGTTCTCACTGGAGAAGGCAAACAGGGTCAGGACTTCGACCTTGGCCTCGGCGCACACCTCGATCACAGCCCGAACCGCATCAACCCCCGCTTTATGCCCTGCGACACCCGGCAAAAAGCGCTTCTTCGCCCAGCGATTATTACCATCCATGATGATCGCGACATGGCGCGGCACCACGGAGGGCACAGTCTGCTTGGTCTTTTCCATGAAGGCGTCCTGACCCCTTATACGGCCATCAGGTCCTTTTCTTTTTCTTCCGTGACCTTGGTGATCTGGGCCTCGGCATCCTTGGTCAGCTTGTCGATATCGGCGATGGCACGACGCTCTTCGTCTTCGCTGATTTCCTTGTCCTTGACCAGTTTCTTCAGATCGCCCAAGGCATCACGACGGATGTTGCGCACCGCAACACGTGCATCTTCCGCTGCGCTGCGCGCCTGCTTGGTGAAGCCCTTGCGGGTTTCTTCAGTCAGGGCAGGCATGGAGATCAGCAGCAACTCGCCCAGGTTGGTCGGGTTGAGGTTCAGACCAGCGCTCTGGATGGCCTTGTCGACCGCCGCGAGCATGTTGCGCTCGAAAGCCACGACTTGCAGGGTGCGGGAGTCTTTCACGGTGACGTTGGCAACGCCGCTCAGCGGGGTATCGGCGCCATAGTAAGGCACCATCACACTCCCCAGGATGCTTGGGTGCGCCTTGCCGGTACGAATCTGGCCGAATGCATGGCTCAGAGACTCCAGGGATTTGTGCATACGCGCTTGGGCGCCTTTCTTGATGTCGTTGATCATTGTTGGCCTTCCTCGATCAGAGTCCCTTCCGCGCCGCCGTGTACGATATTCAGCAGGGCGCCGGGCTTGTTCATGTTAAATACGCGCAGCGGCATCTTGTGGTCACGGCACAGGCAAATAGCCGTCAGGTCCATCACGCCCAGCTTGCGATCCAGCACTTCATCGTAGGTCAGATGATCGAACTTCTCGGCATGCGGATCTTTGAATGGGTCTGCGGTGTATACGCCATCCACCTTGGTGGCCTTGAGCACCACGTCAGCATCGATCTCGATGGCGCGCAGGCAAGCCGCCGAATCGGTGGTGAAGAACGGGTTACCCGTACCCGCAGCGAAGATCACCACTTCCTTGGAGTTCAGGTGGCGCATGGCTTTGCGGCGATCATAGTGATCAGTCACACCCACCATGGAAATTGCCGACATCACGATAGCCGAGATGTTGGCACGCTCGAGGGCATCACGCATGGCCAGGGCATTCATCACAGTGGCCAGCATACCCATGTGGTCACCGGTTACCCGATCCATGCCGGCAGCACTCAGGGCCGCGCCACGAAACAGGTTGCCGCCGCCAATCACCAGGCCTACCTGCACGCCGATACCGACCAGTTGGCCGACTTCCAGCGCCATGCGATCAAGCACCTTGGGATCGATCCCGAACTCTTCCGAGCCCATCAGGGCCTCGCCGCTGAGCTTGAGTAGAATGCGTTTATAGCGAGCCTGATAACCACTGCCCTGCTGAGCCATTGCGAATCTCTCCTGCGGCGTATTTTTTAAAAATTCTTGGCGAGCCGTTTACGGCTTGCGTTCACTCTAGCTGGACGCTGTCACAGCGCCATCGGAACACGGCTTTGTAAGCCAGTTCCAAGGGGAAGCCAAATAAAATCAGCCTTCCCATTTGAAAAGAGGCTGCGCGCGTGAGCGGGCAGCCTCTTTCGGGCGACAGTTGAAAACTGTCTTATTGCTTGGCGGCAGCCAGCTGGGCAGCAACTTCTTCTGCGAAGTTGTCGACCGGCTTCTCGATGCCTTCGCCTACTTTGAAGTAAGTGAAGGAAACGATTTCAGCACCGGCTTTCTTGGCCAGTTCGCCAACCTTGACTTCAGGGTTCTTGACGAACGCCTGCTCGACCAGGCTTGCTTCTGCCAGGAACTTGGTGATACGGCCTTTGATCATGTTTTCAACGATGTTCTCTGGCTTGCCAGCGATCTTGTCAGCGTTGAGGCTCATGAACACGGCTTTTTCACGTTCGATTGCGTCAGCAGACACTTCCGACGGCAGCAGGAACTCAGGGTTGCTGGCTGCTACGTGCATGGCGATGTCTTTGGCCAGCTCAACATTGCCGCCCTTCAGGACAACCGCTACACCGATCTTGTTGCCGTGCAGGTAACCACCGACAACATCACCTTCAACGCGAACCAGGCGACGGATGTTGACGTTTTCGCCAACCTTGCCGACCAATACCAGGCGATCAGCTTCTTGAGCTTCGATCAGCGGAGCGGCGTCAGTCAGCTTGTCAGCGAACGCTTTCTCAACGCTGGCAGCAACGAATGCCTTGAAGTCGTCCTGCAGAGCCAGGAAGTCGGTCTGCGAGTTCACTTCCAGCAGGACTGCGGATTTACCGTCCTCCTTCAGAGCGATGGCGCCTTCAGCAGCGACGTTGCCTGCTTTCTTGGCAGCCTTGATGGCGCCCGAAGCGCGCATGTCATCAATGGCTTTTTCGATGTCGCCGCCGGCCTTGGTCAAGGCCTTTTTGCAATCCATCATGCCTTCGCCGGTACGCTCACGCAGTTCTTTGACCAACGCTGCAGTAATCTCTGCCATTTCAAAATCCTCTTGGATAGGTTTTCAACCATTCCACCCGATCAAACGGGCGATCAATTCTTCCCGAATCTCCGTTGTAGGCCGCTGCACGTTACAGATGTTGTAGCTGCGCTGCCGACAAATGGTTTTCGAGGGGGCAAAAAGGGGGCCAAGCCCCCTTTTTGCTTACTGAGTCAACGCCAGGGCGTCAATTACTCAGCGGCAGCTACCGGAGCTTCTTCAACGAACTGCTCGGTACCACCAGCAACGTGGTTGCGACCACGGATGACAGCGTCAGCCATCGAACCCATGTATAGCTGGATAGCGCGGATTGCGTCATCGTTGCCTGGGATGATGTAGTCAACGCCTTCCGGGCTGCTGTTGGTATCGACTACGCCGATAACCGGGATGCCCAGCTTGTTGGCTTCGGTGATCGCGATGCGCTCGTGATCAACGTCGATAACGAACAGTGCGTCAGGCAGACCGCCCATGTCCTTGATACCACCCAGGGAACGATCGAGCTTTTCCAGGTCGCGAGTGCGCATCAGCGCCTCTTTCTTGGTCAGCTTGGCGAAAGTACCGTCTTCGGCTTGCACTTCAAGGTCACGCAGACGCTTGATGGAAGCACGGATGGTTTTGAAGTTGGTCAGCATGCCGCCCAACCAGCGGTGATCGACGTACGGCGAACCGCAACGTGCTGCTTCTTCAGCAACGATCTTGCCAGCGGAACGCTTGGTGCCGACGAACAGAATCTTGTTTTTGCCCTGGGCCAGGCGCTCTACGAAAGTCAGCGCTTCGTTGAACATTGGCAGGGTTTTTTCAAGGTTGATGATGTGGATCTTGTTACGCGCGCCGAAAATGTATTTACCCATTTTCGGGTTCCAGTAACGGGTCTGGTGACCGAAGTGCACACCGGCCTTCAGCATATCGCGCATGTTGACTTGGGACATGATAGTTCCTTAATAAGTCGGGTTTGGCCTCCACGTATCCCAATGACCAACCAGCGGCATCAAGGCCTCCGGCACCCAGGTCATCGTGTCGACACGTGTGTGGATTTAAGCTCTTCGGGGTATCCCCGGAAAGCGGCGCATTTTATACCACACGAAGGGTGAAAACGAAACCCGCAATCACATTTGCCGTACGCGTTACTGGCGTAACCCTTTGAATAGAGCGAATTTAACCCCACCTGATAGACAGAAGCGATCATCAGAGGCTCATGATTTGACGCCATCGTCTGTTAGAATCGCGTTTTTTGGGGCTTGTGCGAATTCTGCAACCTTTTGTCGCACACCCGTAAACCGTATTGATTTCAGCGCCTCGCGCTAGAGAGAGCCTGTATGACCGTTACCTTGAAAACCGCCGAAGACATCGCCGGCATGCGCATCGCCGGCAAACTGGCTGCCGACGTACTGGAAATGATTGCCGAACACGTCAAGCCCGGCGTGACCACCGAAGAGCTGGATCGCATCTGCCACGACTATATCGTCAACGAGCAAAAAGCCATCCCTGCCCCGCTGAACTACAAGGGCTTCCCCAAGTCGATCTGCACCTCGATCAACCACGTGGTGTGCCACGGGATCCCGGGTGACAAACCGCTGAAAGACGGCGACACCCTGAACATCGACGTCACCGTCATCAAGGATGGCTACCACGGCGACACCAGCCGCATGTTCCACGTCGGCACCGTACCGGTGTGGGCCGAGCGCCTGTCCCAGGTCACCCAGGAATGCATGTACAAGGCCATCGAACTGGTCAAACCCGGCTGCCGCCTGGGCGATATCGGCGAAGTGATCCAGAAGCACGCTGAAAAGAACGGTTTCTCGGTCGTACGCGAGTTCTGCGGCCACGGCATCGGCAAGGTGTTCCACGAAGAGCCGCAGGTCCTGCACTACGGCCGCGCTGGCACCGGCATGGAACTCAAAGCGGGCATGACCTTCACCATCGAGCCGATGATCAACCAGGGCAAGGCTGACACCAAGGTGTTGGGCGACGGCTGGACCGCGATCACCAAGGACCGCAAGCTCTCGGCCCAGTGGGAGCACACCCTGCTGGTCACCGATACTGGCTACGAGATCTTCACCTTGCGCGCCGACGATACGATCCCGCGCATTTCGGGTGCAGCTTCGGCGTAAGCAGGCTGACAAGGTTTTCCCAAGCTGTGTTGTGACTGACTGACTAGATAAAAAGGAAAGCCAATCGATGCCCCAGGTGGATCCCGAACTCTTCGACCGTGGCCAGTTCCAGGCCGAACTGGCCCTGAAGGCGAGCCCCATTGCCGCTTTCAAGAAGGCTATCCGCCAGGCCCGCGAGGTACTCGACGAGCGCTTTCGCAGCGGCCGGGACATCCGTCGGCTGATCGAGGACCGCGCCTGGTTCGTCGATAACATCCTGCAAAAGGCCTGGGAACAGTTCAGTTGGAGCGAAGACGCCGATATCGCCCTGGTGGCGGTCGGCGGCTATGGTCGCGGCGAACTGCACCCCTACTCCGACATCGACCTGCTGATCCTGCTGGACAGCGCCGACCATGAGATCTTTCGCGATTCCATCGAACGCTTTCTGACGCTGTTGTGGGACATCGGCCTGGAAGTCGGCCAGAGCGTGCGTTCGGTGGCCGAATGCGCCGAAGAGGCCCGCGCCGACCTCACCGTGATCACCAACCTGATGGAAAGCCGCACCATCGCCGGCCCCGAGCGCCTGCGCCAGCGCATGCTCGAAGTCACCAGCACCGCACACATGTGGCCGAGCAAGGACTTCTTCCTGGCCAAACGCGCCGAGCAGAAGGCCCGGCACCATAAGTACAACGACACCGAATACAACCTGGAACCCAACGTCAAAGGCTCGCCGGGCGGGCTGCGGGATATCCAGACGATTTTGTGGGTTGCCCGTCGCCAGTACGGCACCCTGAACCTGCGGGCCCTGGCCGGCGAAGGCTTCCTGGTGGAGAGCGAAAACGCCCTGCTGGCCTCGTCCCAGGAGTTCCTGTGGAAAGTGCGCTACGCCCTGCACATGCTCGCCGGGCGCTCCGAAGACCGCCTGCTGTTCGACCACCAGCGCTCCATCGCCACCCTGCTGGGGTTTGAAGGCGAAGACGCGAAGACCAGCATCGAAAGCTTCATGCAGCAGTATTATCGGGTGGTCATGAGCATTGCCCAGCTCAGCGACCTGATCATCCAGCACTTCGAAGAAGTGATCCTGGCCCCCGAAGACGAAGCGCCGCCGCAACCGATCAATGCGCGCTTCCAACTGCACGACGGCTATATCGAGGCGCGCAACGACAACGTATTCCGCCGCACCCCGTTCGCCATGCTGGAAATCTTCGTGCTGATGGCCCAGCAGCCGGAAATCAAAGGCGTGCGCGCCGACACCATCCGCCTGCTGCGGGAAAACCGTCACCTGATCAACGACGATTTTCGTCACGATATTCGTAACACCAGCCTGTTTATCGAGCTGTTCAAGTGCAAGATCGGCATCCACCGCAACCTGCGACGGATGAACCGTTACGGCATTCTCGGCCTCTACCTGCCGGAGTTCGGCTTTATCGTCGGGCAGATGCAACACGACCTGTTCCACATTTATACAGTGGACGCCCACACCCTGAACCTGATCAAGCATCTGCGTAAGCTGCAGTACACCCAGGTATCAGAGAAATTCCCGCTGGCCAGCAAGCTCATGGCCAAGCTGCCCAAACCGGAACTGATCTACCTGGCCGGCCTGTACCACGACATCGGCAAGGGCCGGCACGGCGACCATTCGGAAGTCGGCGCGGTCGACGCCGAGGCATTCTGCCAGCGCCACCAGTTGCCATTGTGGGACAGCCGCCTGATCGTCTGGCTGGTGCAGAACCACCTGGTGATGTCGACCACCGCCCAGCGCAAGGACTTGTCCGACCCGCAGGTGATCCACGACTTCGCGCAGATCGTCGGCGATGAAACCCGCCTCGACTACCTGTACGTGCTGACCGTCTCCGACATCAACGCCACCAACCCAACGCTGTGGAACTCCTGGCGCGCCAGCCTGTTGCGCCAGCTCTACACCGAAACCAAGCGCGCCTTGCGCCGAGGCCTGGAAAACCCGGTGGACCGCGAAGAACAGATCCGCCGCACCCAAAGCGCGGCCCTGGATATCCTGGTGCGCGGCGGCAACGACCCGGATGATGTCGAGCAGCTATGGTCGCAGTTGGGCGACGACTATTTCCTGCGCCACACCGCCGGCGATGTCGCCTGGCACACCGACGCCATTCTGCAGCAGCCGGCCGATGGAGGCCCGCTGGTGCTGATCAAGGAAACCACCCAGCGCGAATTCGAGGGTGGCACACAGATCTTCATCTATGCGCCCGACCAGCATGACTTCTTCGCCGTGACCGTGGCCGCCATGGACCAGCTCAACCTGAACATCCATGACGCCCGGGTGATCACCTCCAGCAGCCAGTTCACCCTCGACACCTACATCGTGCTCGACACCGAGGGCGAGTCCATCGGCGACAATCCGGCGCGGGTGAAAAAGATCCGCGAAGGCTTGACCGAAGCGCTGCGCAACCCGGATGACTACCCGACCATCATCCAGCGCCGCGTACCACGCCAGCTCAAGCACTTTGCCTTCGCGCCCCAGGTGACCATCTCCAACGACGCGCAGCGCCCGGTGACGGTACTGGAGCTCAGCGCCCCGGACCGCCCTGGCCTGCTGGCGCGGATCGGCGGGATCTTCCTGGAGTTCGACCTGTCGTTGCAGAACGCCAAGATTGCAACCCTCGGCGAGCGCGTGGAAGACGTGTTCTTCATTACCGATGCGGATAACCAGCCGTTGTCCGACCCTGAGCTGTGCCGGCGCTTGCAGGAAGCCATCGTCCAGCAGTTGAGCGTGACCCAGGAACCCGGCGTCGAGCTGACACGCCTGAGCATCTGATCGAAAGCCCTTTTTAGCTTCCAACGAATTGAACGAGATCCACCGATGAACAACGCTCTGAACCAGCTGCAGCCCTACCCGTTCGAAAAACTGCGCGCCCTGCTGGGCAGCGTCACGCCGAATCCGGATAAACGCCCAATCGCACTGTCCATTGGCGAACCCAAGCATAAATCCCCAGCGTTCGTCGCCGAGGCGCTGAGCAATAACCTCGACCAGATGGCGGTGTACCCGACCACCTTGGGCATCCCGGCCCTGCGCGAAGCGATTGCCGCCTGGTGCGAACGTCGCTTCAACGTGCCCAAAGGCTGGCTGGACCCTGCGCGCAATATCCTGCCGGTCAATGGCACCCGCGAAGCCCTGTTCGCCTTCACCCAGACCGTGGTCAACCGTAGCGACGACGCACTGGTGGTCAGCCCGAACCCGTTCTATCAAATCTACGAAGGCGCCGCTTTCCTGGCCGGGGCCAAGCCGCATTACCTGCCGTGCCTCGACGAAAACGGCTTCAACCCGGATTTCGATGCGGTCTCGCCCGACATCTGGAAACGCTGCCAGATCCTGTTCCTGTGCTCCCCAGGCAACCCCACCGGCGCGTTGATTCCGGTCGACACCCTGAAAAAACTCATCGCCCTGGCCGACGAATACGACTTCGTGATCGCCGCCGACGAGTGCTACAGCGAACTGTACTTCGACGAACAGACCCCGCCGCCGGGCCTGCTCAGCGCCTGCGTCGAACTGGGCCGCCAGGATTTCAAGCGTTGCGTGGTGTTCCACAGCCTGTCCAAGCGCTCCAACCTGCCAGGCCTGCGTTCCGGCTTCGTGGCCGGCGATGCGGATATCCTCAAGGGCTTCCTGCTGTACCGCACGTACCACGGCTGCGCGATGCCCGTGCAAACCCAACTGGCCAGCATCGCCGCCTGGCAGGACGAAGCCCACGTACGGGCCAACCGCGACCTGTATCGCGAAAAGTTCGACGCGGTGCTGGCGATTCTCAAGCCGGTACTGGACGTGCAAAACCCGGACGGCAGCTTCTACCTATGGCCGAATGTGAATGGCGACGACGCTGCGTTCTGCCGCGACCTGTTCGCAGAAGAGCACGTGACCGTCGTCCCAGGCTCGTACCTGTCACGGGAGGTCGATGGCATCAACCCCGGCGCCGGCCGTGTGCGCATGGCGCTGGTCGCGCCATTGGCGGAGTGCGTGGAAGCGGCTGAGCGGATTCGCGACTTTATTCAGCGTCGTCGGTAAGCGCCCAGCGGGTCATTTCACATGACCCAGATTCGCCTCACTCATATCCAGATCCGCCAACACCTCCCTCAACACGTCATCACCGATCCGGTGATGACGGCTCAAGCTGTACAACTCCAGACGCTGCGCGCGCAGGGCCTTGAGCCGCAGTTTGCGTTCGAGCAGATCCATCTGCTGCGCCAGCGCCTGGGCTTCGGCCGAATCGTTGAACACCTGCAACTGATGCCGATATTCCGACATCAGCCGCGCCCTGAGTTCGGTAGCCAATGCCGCCTGGGCGGCGTCGGAGCTTTCCACCTCGGCGGGCTCTTCCGTCTCCAGGGCATGGATCGCCGCCACGGCGGTCTTTTTCCAGGCCTCGCGCACTTCGTTGCGACGCTTCTCGTCCGGGCTCTTTTCGATACCGCGCAACAGCAGCGGCAGGGCGATACACGCGGCGATCAGCGATAGCAGGATCACCCCGGCGGCGATGAAGATCAGCAGGTCGCGCTCGGGAAAATCCTTGCCTCGCGACAGCAGCAAAGGCACCGACATCACACCGGCCAGGGTCACGGCACCGCGTACGCCGCCGACGGTCAATAGCCAGCAGGAACGCGCGGTGGGCACCAAGGTCAGTTCACTTTTCCCACGAAGACGGCGGAGCACTCCTGACAGGCGCCAGATGCTTTGTACCCAGATAAAGCGCAGCACCAACAACACCAGGAAGATCGCGACCACATCCAGGCAGCGATACAGCAAGGTTGGCCATAACGTCGGTTCATGACTGACCACCGCCTTGACGATGTCCGGCAGTTGCAGGCCCAGCAGCAGGAAGATCAGACCGTTGAAGGCAAATTCCAGCAGCGACCAGACACTGCGGTTGAGCAGGCGTGTACTGGTCTGGCGCGGCAACAGGTCGAGCCAGCTTTGCATCATCCCCGCCGCGACCGCCGACAAAATACCCGATGCGCCCAGACGTTCGGCCAGCACATAGGCCGCAAACGGCAGCAG
This sequence comes from Pseudomonas sp. MPB23, assembly GCF_046605395.1. Taxonomy (NCBI): domain Bacteria; kingdom Pseudomonadati; phylum Pseudomonadota; class Gammaproteobacteria; order Pseudomonadales; family Pseudomonadaceae; genus Pseudomonas; species Pseudomonas sp. MPB23. Next base: position 6,026,930 of record NZ_CP176771.1, read on the forward strand.
CAACATGAACACCACATGGGTCGCCGGATCATCCCAACCCCGGGCTATCATCCACGCGCGCAGGCGGCCGACCAGCCAGCTCAACGCCACACCGACCGCTAGGCCACCCATGGCGACCAGTACAAAGGTCAGGCTGGCGTCCGCCAGGGAAAACACCCCGGTCAACGCCGCCGCCAGGGCGAACTTGAAGGTCACCAGGCCCGAAGCATCATTCATCAAGGCCTCGCCCTGGAGCATATGCATCAGCGGTGTCGGCAAACGGTTCTGGGAAATGGCCGACACCGCCACGGCATCCGTCGGCGACAGCACGGCCGCCAGGGCGAAGGCCACCGGCAACGGGATCGAAGGCAATATCCAGTGGATGAAATAGCCGGCACCGACCACGGTAAACAGCACCAGCCCCACGGCCAACGTGAGGATCGGGCCGCGCAGGCGCCACAGCTCGCGCTTGGGCATGCGCCAACCATCGGAGAACAACAGCGGCGGCAGGAACAGAAACAGGAACAGCTCCGGGTCCAGCGCCACATGCAACCCCAGGGTGGGCCAGGCCAGCAAGGCTCCCGCGCCAATCTGCACCAGCGGCAGCGGTAGAGGAATGACACGCCCGACCAGACGCGAAACGCTGACCAGCATCAGCAGGATAAGAACGGTGTAGGCGGTTTGCATAACGCGGGTTTCCCGGACAATCGACTTGCAACGACACACATCAGGCAACAACTCGCCGTTGAAGTGCCATATTAGCCGCCTATGCTGCACGATGGCTTTTGCACAAACGTCGCACGATGCTGAGGAGCGGCACTCAAAGCCGCTGGTCGTGGCATAATCCGTGACCTTTGAATTTCATTCGTCCAGAAGGGGGCAATTCCTTGACCGTTTCAAGCAAAACGTTGCACCTTTTCGGCATTAAAGCCTGCGACACCATGAAAAAGGCGCGCACCTGGCTCGATGAGCACGGCGTGAACTATGAGTTCCACGACTACAAAACGGCCGGTATCGACCGCGAACACTTGACCCAATGGTGCGACGAGCACGGTTGGCAGGTGGTTTTGAACCGTGCGGGCACCACCTTTCGCAAACTCGAAGACGAACGCAAAGCCGATCTCGATCAGTCGAAAGCCATTGAATTGATGCTCGCGCAACCTTCGATGATCAAGCGCCCGGTGCTTGATCTCGGTGACAGAACCCTGATTGGCTTCAAGCCAGATAGTTATTCGGCGGCCCTCACGTAGGCCAGCCGTTCCATTTTTGTAGAGGTAACAGCATGTCCAATTCCCTGTTCAGCCTGGGCTTCGGCGTCGGCACTCAGAACCGCCAAGGTGCTTGGCTGGAAGTGTTTTACGCACAACCCTTGCTCAACCCATCGGCTGAAATCGTTGCAGCCATCGCGCCGATCCTCGGCTACAGCGAAGGCAACCAGGCGATCACCTTCACCGTCACCCAGGCCCTGCAACTGGCTGACGCGCTCAAGGGCGTCGACGCCGCCCAGGCCGCGCTGCTCAACCGCCTGGCTGAAAGCCACAACCCATTGGTCGCCACCCTGCTGGCCGAAGACGCCGCGCTGACCTCCACCCCTGAGGCCTACCTCAAGCTGCACCTGCTGTCCCATCGCCTGGTCAAGCCACACGGCCTGAGCCTGGCCGGTGTGTTCCCGCAACTGCCGAACGTGGCCTGGACCAGCCAGGGCGCAATCGACATCAATGAGCTGGCCGAGCGCCAACTGGAAGCGCGCCTGCGTGGCGAGTTGCTGGAAGTGTTCTCGGTGGACAAGTTCCCGAAAATGACCGATTACGTAGTACCGACCGGCGTGCGTATCGCCGACGCCGCGCGTATCCGCCTCGGCGCCTACGTGGGCGAAGGCACCACCGTGATGCACGAAGGCTTCGTCAACTTCAACGCCGGTACCGAAGGCCCAGGCATGATCGAAGGCCGTGTCTCGGCGGGCGTATTTGTCGGCAAGGGCTCGGACCTGGGCGGCGGCTGCTCCACCATGGGCACCCTGTCGGGTGGCGGCAACATTGTGATCAAGGTCGGCGAAGGCTGCCTGATCGGCGCCAACGCCGGTATCGGTATCCCGTTGGGCGACCGCAACACCGTGGAATCGGGCCTGTATGTGACCGCCGGGACCAAAGTGGCGCTGCTCGACGAGCGCAACCAACTGGTCAAAGTGGTCAAGGCGCGCGAGCTGGCCGGCCAGCCGGACCTGCTGTTCCGCCGCAACTCCGAGACCGGTGCCGTGGAATGCAAAACCCACAAATCGGCCATCGAACTGAACGAAGCGCTGCACGCTCACAACTAAGCAGCCACTCGATGCCACTAGCGGGTCGCGCCTTCGGGCCGGCTCGCTTATACGAGTCTTGATCACCATGCTTGTGCCCTCACCCTGGCGCGCCGATTTTCCGGCCATCGCCACCCTGCAACGGCAAGACCAGACCTACCTGGACAACGCCGCCACCACGCAAAAACCTCAAGCCCTGCTGGATGCCATCGGCCATTACTACGCCAATGGTGCCGCCAATGTGCACCGTGCCCAGCATTTGCCGGGGGCCCACGCGACCCAGGCCTTCGAGGACAGTCGCAGCAAGGTTGCGCAATGGTTGAATGCAGGCGACAACGGGCAAATCATCTTTACCCACGGCGCGACGTCTGCGCTGAACCTCTTGGCCTATGGCCTGGAGCACTTATTCAATGCCGGTGACGAAATTGTCATCAGCGCCCTGGAACACCACGCTAACCTGCTGCCCTGGCAGCAACTGGCCAAACGCCGCGCACTGGAACTGGTGATCCTGCCGCTCGGCGATGACGGCGTGATCGACCTCGACGCCGCCGCCGCGCTGATCGGCCCGCGTACGCGGCTGCTGGCGGTGAGCCAGTTGTCCAACGTCCTCGGCACCTGGCAGCCGCTGGACGCCTTGCTGGCACTGGCCAAGGCACGTGGAGCCCTGACCGTGGTCGACGGCGCCCAAGGCATCGTCCACGGCCGCCACGACATGCAGGCCCTGGGCTGCGACTTTTATGTGTTTTCCAGCCACAAGCTGTACGGCCCGGACGGCGTCGGCGTGCTGTTCGGCCACAACGACGCCCTGCATCACCTGCGCCACTGGCAATTCGGCGGCGAGATGGTGCAACAGGCGGACTACCACAGTGCGAGCTTTCGCCCCGCGCCGCTGGGTTTCGAAGCCGGGACACCGCCGATCGCCGGCGTGATCGGCCTGGGCGCCAGCCTGGATTACTTGAGTTCGCTGGATCAACAGGCGGTGTCCGCTCATGAAGCGGCGTTGCATGACTACCTGTTACGCGGCTTGAAAGCCCGTAATGGCGTGCGTGTGCTCGGGGCGCCGCAGGTGGCGCTGGTCAGCTTTGTGGTGGACGGGGTGCACAACGCCGACCTCGCCCACCTGCTCACCGAACAAGGGATCGCCGTGCGCGCCGGCCATCATTGCGCGATGCCGCTGCTCAAGGCATTGCACTTGTCGGGGGCGATCCGCGTGTCACTGGCGCTGTACAACGATTCCGATGACCTGGAGCGCTTCTTTGAAGCACTGGACCAGGCGCTGGATATGCTGCGATGAGCCTGCCGAAAGACGCCGTGGCCGCCCTGGAGGCGTTTCAGGCGGTGGGCAGTTGGGAGCAGCGGGCGCGGATGCTGATGCAGTGGGCTGAACGCCTGCCGGCATTGGCGGATGAAGATAAGGTCGAGGCCAATCTGGTACAGGGCTGCGAGAGCCTGGTGTGGTTGGTGGGACGCTTGCACGAGGGGCAGTGGCAGTTTGCCGCCAGCAGCGAGGCGCGGATGATCCGCGGGCTGGTGGCGTTGCTGCTGGCACGGGTCAACGGGCTGTCGGCTGACGAGTTGCAGGCGGTTGATTTACCCGACTGGTTCAATCAGCTAGGACTGTCACGCCAGTTGTCGCCGTCTCGCAGCAATGGCCTCAATGCCGTCCTGCAGCGCATGCGGGAACTCAGCCATACACAAAGGGGCTTGCTCCCACAATAGGATCTGGAACTCAGGCGGGCTTGACCCGCTCGGAAGGCCGGCGCACCCCGGCCACTATCTTGTCCACCGCTTTGGTCGCCGCCACCATGCCGAAAGTGGCCGTCACCATCATCACCGCGCCAAACCCTCCGGCGCAGTCCAGCTTCACCCCATCCCCGACAAAACTCTTCTGCAAGCAGATGCTGCCGTCCGGCTTGGGATAGCGCAGTTGCTCGGTGGAAAACACGCACGGCACGCTGTAATGGCGGGTCACGGTGCGGGAGAAACCGTAGTCGCGGCGCAGGGTGGAGCGCACTTTCGAGGCCAGGGGATCGTTGAAGGTGCGGTTCAGGTCACACACCTGGATCAGCGTCGGATCGATCTGCCCGCCGGCGCCGCCGGTGGTGATGATCTGGATCTTGCGGCGCTTGCACCAGGCGATCAACGCAGCCTTGGCGTTGACCGCGTCGATGCAGTCGATCACGCAATCGATGTTCGGCGTGATGTACTCGGCCATGGTGTCGCGGGTGACGAAGTCCGCCACCGCATGCACCGTGCAATCCGGGTTGATGCCGCGCAGGCGCTCGGCCATCACCTCGACTTTGGGCCTGCCCACGGTGCTGTCCAGGGCGTGCAACTGGCGGTTGCTGTTGCTCACGCAGACATCGTCCAGGTCAAACAGCGAAATTTCGCCTACCCCGCAACGGGCGATGGCTTCCGCCGCCCAGGAGCCGACTCCGCCGATGCCGACGATCGCCACATGGGCCGCTTTCAAGCGTTCCAGGCCTTCAATGCCATACAAGCGGGCGACGCCTGCAAACCGCGGATCTTCTGCACTCATGACCATTACCCCAAAAACCGGCGCGCATTATAGGGCTTTGCGGCGACAAGTTTTAAGCAACAAGCTACAAGTTAAGAACTTAGATGAACTTTCGCTGCCCAATGTCCGGTTTTTCTCGGCTTGCTGTACGGTCAGTGAAAGGCCAGTGTAGGATGCGCGCCGTCCGGCGCAGGCCGACACCTCTTTTCGTTCCACACCTTTTGGAACCCGACATAACCATGGCATCGCGTAAATTTGGACTCAACCTGGTGGTGGTGCTGGCAATTGCCGCGCTGTTCACCGGTTTCTGGGCGCTGATCAACCGCCCGGTCACTGCCCCCAACTGGCCCGAGCAGATCTCCGGTTTTTCCTACTCGCCGTTCCAGCAAGGCCAGTACCCGCAAAAAGACCAGTACCCGACCGACGAACAGATGCGTCAGGACCTGGCGATCATGAGCAAGCTGACAGACAACATCCGTACCTACTCGGTCGACGGCACCCTGGGGGATATCCCCAAACTGGCCGAAGAGTTCGGCCTGCGGGTGACCCTGGGGATCTGGATCAGCCCGGATCTGGAACGCAACGAGCGTGAAATCCAGCGTGCCATCGAGATCGCCAACAGTTCGCGCAGCGTCGTGCGCGTGGTGGTGGGCAACGAAGCGCTGTTCCGTGAAGAGATCACCCCTGAGGCGCTGATCGTGCTGCTGGACCGGGTACGCGCCGCGGTGAAAGTCCCGGTGACCACCTCCGAGCAGTGGCACATTTGGGAACACAATCCGCAACTGGCCAAGCACGTCGACCTGATCGCCGCGCACATCCTGCCGTACTGGGAACACATTCCGGTGGACCAGGCGGGCCAATTCGTACTCGACCGCGCGCGGGATCTGAAGAAGACCTTCCCGAAAAAGCCGCTGCTGCTATCGGAAGTTGGCTGGCCGAGCAACGGGCGCATGCGCGGTGGTGCTGATGCGTCGCCGGCCGACCAGGCGATTTACCTGCGCACCCTGGTCAACAAACTCAATCGCCAAGGCTATAACTACTTCGTGATCGAGGCCTTCGACCAGCCGTGGAAAGCCAGCGACGAAGGCTCGGTCGGCGCCTATTGGGGTGTGTTCAACGCCGCGCGCCAGCAGAAATTCAACTTTGAAGGGCCGGTAGTGGCGATCCCGCAATGGCGCGTGCTGGCCATCGGTTCGGTGGTGCTTGCGCTACTGTCCCTGACCCTGCTGATGATCGACGGCTCGGCGCTGCGCCAACGTGGCCGCACCTTCCTGACCTTTATCGCGTTCCTGTGCGGTTCGGTGCTGGTGTGGATCGGCTACGACTACAGTCAGCAATACAGCACCTGGTTCAGTCTGACCGTCGGTTTCCTCCTGGCACTCGGCGCCCTGGGCGTGTTTATCGTGTTGCTGACCGAGGCCCACGAACTGGCGGAAGCGGTGTGGACCCACAAGCGTCGGCGTGAATTCCTGCCGGTGGTGGGGGATTCGGACTACCGCCCGAAAGTGTCGATCCACGTGCCGTGCTACAACGAGCCGCCGGAAATGGTCAAACAGACCCTCGACGCGCTGGCGGCCCTCGATTACCCGGACTACGAAGTCCTGATCATCGACAACAACACCAAGGACCCGGCGGTATGGGAACCGGTGCGCGATTACTGCGCCACCCTCGGCCCGCGCTTCAAGTTCTTCCACGTGGCGCCCCTGGCCGGTTTCAAGGGCGGCGCGTTGAACTACCTGATCCCGCACACCGCCAAGGATGCCGAAGTGATCGCGGTGATCGACTCGGACTACTGCGTGTCGCCGAACTGGCTCAAGCACATGGTGCCGCACTTCGCCGACCCGAAAATCGCCGTGGTGCAATCGCCGCAGGATTACCGCGACCAGAACGAAAGCACCTTCAAGAAGCTCTGCTACGCCGAATACAAAGGCTTCTTCCATATCGGCATGGTCACCCGCAACGACCGCGACGCGATCATCCAGCACGGCACCATGACCATGACCCGTCGCTCGGTGCTCGAGGAACTGGGTTGGGCCGACTGGTGTATCTGTGAAGACGCCGAATTGGGCCTGCGGGTATTCGAGAAAGGTCTGTCGGCCGCGTATTACCACGACAGCTACGGCAAAGGCCTGATGCCGGATACCTTCATCGACTTCAAGAAGCAGCGTTTCCGCTGGGCCTACGGCGCGATCCAGATCATCAAGCGTCACACCGCCAGCCTGTTGCGCGGCAAGGACACCGAGCTGACCCGTGGCCAGCGCTACCACTTCCTCGCGGGCTGGCTGCCGTGGGTGGCCGATGGCATGAACATCTTCTTCACCGTCGGCGCGCTGTTGTGGTCGGCGGCAATGATCATCGTGCCGACCCGGGTTGACCCGCCGCTGCTGATTTTCGCGATCCCGCCGTTGGCGTTGTTCGTGTTCAAGGTGGGCAAGATCATCTTCCTGTACCGCCGCGCCGTAGGCGTGAACCTCAAGGACGCATTCTGTGCGGCCCTGGCCGGGTTGGCGTTGTCCCACACCATCGCCAAAGCGGTGCTGTATGGCTTCTTCACCACCAGCATTCCGTTCTTTCGTACACCGAAAAACGCGGATAACCACGGCTTCTGGGTGGCGATTTCCGAAGCGCGGGAAGAAATGTTCATCATGCTGCTGTTGTGGGGCGCGGCACTGGGGATCTACCTGGTACAGGGCCTGCCGAGCAATGACATGCGCTTCTGGGTGGTGATGCTGCTGGTGCAATCGCTGCCGTATGTGGCGGCGTTGATCATGGCGTTCCTGTCGTCGCTGCCGAAACCGGCACCGAAAGCAGAGCCGGCAACCGCACTGTAAAAACTTGCGCAATGCACTAAACGGCGGCCTCTGGCCGCCGTTTTGCTATAAGATAACGGCCCTTTTGCAAGCCTTGCACCCGACGACTGTAGGAGCGAGCTTGCTCGCTCCTACAGTCAATTAGAACGTCGCCGCCTTGATTTTCGGAGTTTTCCCATGACGGCCCATGCCGACCTTTCGCCGACCCTTCAACTTGCCATCGACCTGATCCGTCGCCCCTCGGTGACGCCGATCGACGCCGATTGCCAGAAGCTGATGATGCAGCGCCTGGGGGACGCCGGTTTTGCCTTGGAGCCGATGCGCATCGAAAACGTGGACAACTTCTGGGCCACCCACGGCAAGCACGACGGCCCGGTGCTGTGTTTTGCCGGTCACACCGACGTGGTCCCGACCGGCCCGGTGCAGGCCTGGCAGAACGACCCGTTCGATGCCCTCATCGACGAGAACGGCATGCTCTGCGGACGTGGCGCGGCGGACATGAAAGGCAGCCTGGCCGCGATGCTGGTGGCGACGGAGCGTTTTGTCGCCGACTACCCGGACCACAAGGGTTCGGTGGCCTTCCTGATCACCAGCGATGAGGAAGGCCCGGCGCACCACGGCACCAAGGCGGTAATCGAACGCCTGGCCGCGCGCAAGGAACGCCTGGACTGGTGCATCGTCGGCGAACCGTCGAGCACGACCCTGGTGGGCGACGTGGTCAAGAATGGCCGTCGCGGTTCCCTCGGCGCCACGCTGACCGTGCGCGGTGTACAGGGCCATGTGGCCTACCCGCACCTGGCGAAGAACCCGATCCACCTGGCGGCTCCGGCCCTGGCCGAACTGGCCGCCGAACATTGGGACGATGGCAACACCTTCTTCCCGCCGACCAGCTTTCAGATCTCCAACCTCAACGCCGGCACCGGCGCCACCAACGTGATCCCCGGTGACCTGACGGCCGTGTTCAACTTCCGTTTTTCCACCGAATCCACCGTTGAAGGCCTGCAACAACGCGTTGCCGCGATCCTCGACAAACATGGCCTGGACTGGCACGTGGAGTGGGCGCTGTCGGGCCTGCCATTTCTCACCGAACCCGGCGCGTTGCTCGATGCGGTCTCGGCCAGCATCAAGGCGGTTACCGGTCGCGAAACCCAGGCGTCCACCAGTGGCGGCACCTCCGATGGGCGCTTCATTGCGACCCTCGGCACCCAGGTGGTCGAGTTGGGCCCGGTCAACGCAACGATTCACCAGGTCAACGAACGCATCCTGGCCAGCGACCTTGATGTGCTGACCGACATTTACTACCAAACCCTGATCAAGTTGCTCGCCTGATGCTCGCCTGCCCCCTTTGCAGCGCCCCGCTCCACGCGGTGGATAATGGCGTGGCATGCCCGGTCGGCCACCGTTTCGACCGCGCCCGCCAGGGTTACCTGAACCTGTTGCCGGTGCAGCACAAAAACAGCCGTGACCCAGGCGATAACCTGGCGATGGTCGAGGCGCGCCGCGACTTCCTCAACGCCGGCCACTACGCGCCGGTGGCCAAGCGCCTGGCGGAACTGGCGGCCGAACGTGCGCCGCAGCGCTGGGTGGACATCGGCTGTGGCGAGGGCTACTACACCGCGCAGATCGCCGAGGCCCTGCCCCACGCCGACGGCTATGCCCTGGACATCTCCAAGGAGGCGGTCAAGCGTGCCTGCAAGCGCAACCCGGCGCTGACCTGGTTGATCGCCAGCATGGCCCGCGTGCCGTTGGCCGATGCCAGTTGCCAGTTCCTCGCCAGCGTGTTCAGCCCGTTGGACTGGCAGGAAGCCAAGCGCCTGCTCAGCCCCGGCGGCGGTTTGATGAAGGTCGGCCCCACCAGCGGCCACCTGATGGAACTGCGCGAGCGTTTATACGATGAAGTGCGCGAGTACACCGACGACAAGCACCTGGCCCTGGTACCCGACGGCATGAGCCTTGCGCACAGCGAGACCCTGGCATTCACCCTGAGTCTGGCCGAGCCCCAGGACCGCGCCAACCTGCTGGCCATGACGCCCCACGGCTGGCGCGCCAGTGCCGAGCGCCGCGCCGAGGTGATCGAGGCCGCCGAGCCGCTGCTGGTCACTGTGTCGATGCGCTACGATTATTTCGTGCTTCAATAACCGACTTTTCGGGCACTACGCCCACCGAGCATCCGCGAATGGATTTTCGAATCCCGCAACGAGGAACATCCATGCGCCAACCTGATATCGAGATTTACCTGAAGGACGCCGACGTCGACTACAAGGCCATTGCCGCCTGGCTCGGCGCCGCCCTGGGTCCGTGCACCGCCTGGGTCCAGAAGGGCCAGACCTACAAGTGCAAGGCCGGCAACGTGCCCGTCACCTGGCTGCCGAAGGCCGTAGGCAAGTGGAACAGCCTGTTCCTGGAAAGTGACCAGACGCCGTGGGAAGACGACATCGCCTGTGCCCGCGCTGCGTTTGCCGCGCTGAATGTCGAAGTGCGCTGCGCGCCGGGGAGCTGGATCGAGGAAGAGGGCGAGGAAAACGCTGACACCTGGATTCGGATCAGCGCGGACGGCGAAGAGCAGATCACCTGGAAAACCGCCTGATCTGAATGGGTGAACCCAAGCAAAATGTGGGAGGGGGCTTGCTCCCTATGGCAGTGGGGCAGTCACTGAATGTAGTGACTGATCCACCACTATCGGGAGCGAGCCCCCTCCCACATGGGTTCTGCGGTATAACAAAAACCCGCATTACAAACCGACCACATCCTCCGCCTGCAACCCCTTCTCGCCGCTCACCACGGCGTATTCCACCTGTTGGCCCTCGGCCAATGAACGGTGGCCCTCACCGCGAATGGCGCGGTAGTGCACAAACACATCCTTGCCGTCTTCACGCTGAATAAAGCCGTAGCCCTTGGCGTCGTTGAACCACTTCACACTACCGGTTTCGCGCGTTGCCATCTGTTCACTCCCACATGATTGTTATTGTTGAGTCGGTCGCGTTGAACTGCCGAGTATATGACAGGCTCAAAAACGATCAACTCAAGTTTACATCGCTGCTTTTTTGCCGATTTTCGGCGAATACGGCACACTACTCGCCCGAGCGACTGCTCGGTTTTTTCCACTTGAAGCAGTTCGCCTATGACCCGCTCCCCGTTCCGCCGTCTGGTGTTTGGCACCCTGCGCCGACTGTTGTACCTCTGGGTTCGCTCGGAAACGATCAACCAGTCGTCCCTAACCCTCAACCTGGACCGCAGCCGGCCGGTGTTCTACGTCCTGCAATCGCCCTCCCTCAGCGAACTGGCCGTGGTCGATTCCGAGTGCACCAAGGCCGGCCTGCCGCGCCCGGTGCTGCCGGTATCGGTCGGCCCGCTGATGGAACCCGCGGCGTTCTTCTACCTCACACCGGAACCGGACTGGCTCGGCCGCCAGGATAAGCGCGGTGCGCCGCCGACCCTGACCCGCCTGGTCAATACCCTCACCGAGCACGCCGAAGAGAATGCACAAATCATTCCGGTCAGCGTGTTCTGGGGGCAGTCACCCGATAGCGAGTCCAGCCCGTGGAAACTGCTATTTGCCGACAGTTGGGCGGTCACCGGGCGTCTGCGCCGTTTGCTGAGCATCCTGATCCTCGGTCGCAAGACCCGCGTGCAATTCTCCGCGCCCATCAACCTGCGTGAATTGATCGAGCACAATAAAGGTCACGAACGCACCGTGCGCATGGCACAACGCATCCTGCGCGTGCACTTTCGTAACCTGAAGACCGCCGTGATCGGTCCCGACCTGTCCCACCGCCGCAATCTGGTGAAGGGCCTGGTGAATATGCCGCTGGTACGCCAGGCGATTGCCGACGAAGCCGAGCGGGAAAAGATCAGCCCGGAAAAAGCCAAGGCCCAGGCCCTGCGCTATGGCAACGAGATCGCCTCGGACTACACCTACACCGCGATCCGCTTCCTGGAAGTGGTGCTGAGCTGGTTCTGGAACAAGATCTACGACGGCATCAAGGTCAACAACATCGAAGGCGTACAAAAGGTTGCCCAGGGTTACGAGGTGATCTATGTGCCCTGCCACCGCAGCCACATCGACTACCTGCTGCTGTCGTACCTGCTGTTCAAGAACGGCCTGACCCCGCCGCACATCGCCGCCGGGATCAACCTGAACATGCCGGTGATCGGCAGCCTGTTGCGCCGTGGCGGTGCGTTTTTCATGCGTCGCACCTTCAAGGGCAACCCGCTGTACACCTCGGTGTTCAACGAATACCTGCACACCCTGTTCACCAAAGGCTTCCCCGTGGAGTACTTCGTCGAAGGCGGGCGCTCGCGCACCGGGCGCATGCTGCAGCCGAAAACCGGGATGCTGGCGATCACCCTGCGCAGCTTCCTGCGTTCCTCGCGCATGCCGATCGTGTTCGTGCCGGTGTATATCGGCTATGAGCGCGTGCTCGAAGGCCGCACTTACCTCGGTGAGTTGCGTGGCGCGAGCAAGAAGAAAGAGTCGATCTTCGATATTTTCAAAGTGATCGGTGCGCTCAAGCAGCGTTTTGGCCAGGTCGCGGTCAACTTCGGCGAACCGATCAAGCTGGCGGAGTTCCTCGACGCCGAGCAGCCGGATTGGCGCGCCCAGGAGCTGGGCCCGCACTACAAACCGGCCTGGCTCAACGCAACCACGCACCGTCTCGGCGAACAGGTGGCGCGGCACTTGAACGAAGCGGCGGCGGTCAACCCGGTCAACCTGGTGGCCCTGGCGCTGCTGTCCACCACACGCCTGGCCCTGGACGAACAGGCCATGGCCCGCCAGTTGGATCTGTACCTGGCGTTACTGCGCCGCGTGCCTTATTCACCCCACACCACCTTGCCCGAAGGCGATGGCATGGCGCTGATCCAGCACGTCAAGGACATGCACCTGCTGTCGGAACAGAGCGATGCCCTGGGCAAGATCCTGTACCTGGACGAGCAGAACGCCGTCCTGATGACCTACTACCGCAACAACGTGCTGCATATCTTCGCCCTGCCGGCCCTGCTGGCGAGCTTCTTCCAGAGCAGCTCGCGAATGAGCCGCGAGCAGATCCTGCGCTACACCCATGCGCTGTACCCGTACCTGCAATCGGAGCTGTTCATCCGCTGGTCGCTGGAAGAGCTGGACACAGTGATCGACCAGTGGCTGGAAGCCTTTGTCGAACAAGGCCTGCTGCGCTTCGAAAATGATGTGTACCTGCGCCCGGCACCGAGCTCGCGGCACTTCGTGCTGCTGACGCTGCTGTCCAAAAGCATCGCCCAGACCCTGCAACGCTTTTACATGGCGATCTCGCTGCTGCTCAACAGCGGCCGGAACAGCATCAGCGCCGAAGAGCTGGAAGACTTGTGCACGATCATGGCCCAGCGCCTGTCGATCCTGCATGGCCTCAATGCCCCGGAGTTCTTCGACAAGAGCCTTTTCCGACATTTCATCCAGACCTTGCTGGAGCAAGATGTGCTGCGCCGTGATGAAGCCGGCAAGTTGAGCTACCACGACCTGCTCGGCGAACTGGCCGAGGGCGCCGCCAAGCGCGTGTTGCCGGCCGATATTCGCCTGTCGATTCGCCAGGTGGCCTTGCATCGCGTGGACGGCGCGGCCGAGGCGCCGGACGAACCTGCAGCCGTCAACCCCGAAGAAAACCGCTAGATTTAACAAGGTGCCGGTTGGATGCCGGCACCGTTGAAAAGGAGCTGCACCATGAAAAAGATTATCCTCCTGGGCCTCACCGCCCTGCTCGGCGCCTGCCAATCCATGCCCCCCGCGCCCACGGCCAGCCTCGATGGCGAAGTGTTCTACCTGCAACGCATCGCCCTGCCGCCCGCAGCGACCTTGAGCGTCAGCCTGCAAGACGTATCGCGGATGGACGCCCCGGCCGTGACACTCGCCGAGCAGAAAGGCCCGGTCAAGGGCCAGGTGCCGCTGCCGTTTCACCTGAGCTACGATCCGGCACAGGTCAAGCCGGGCCACCGTTATGCGGTGAGTGCTCGCATCGAACTGGATGGCAAGCTACTGTTTATGACCACCGAACAGCACGCTGTACAACTCAATGGCCAGGACCCACAGCCACTGCGCCTAAGGGTCAACGCTGTCGCTCACTGAATTTCTCGACCATAAGGAAGCGCCCATGCTCCGCAACTCCCTTCGCCTCACTGCCCTGTGTGCCGGCCTGCTGCTCGGTGCCAACGCCATGGCCCTGGACCTTGGCAGCCTGTCCCAGGGCGACGCCAGCGGCGGCCTCAAGGACGCCCTCACCCAAGGCGCACAGATCGCTGTGAAACAACTGGGTGTACCCGGTGGTTTCAGCAACAACCCCGAAGTAAAGATCGGCCTGCCGGGCAAACTGGGCAAGGTCGCCGACAAGCTGAAAATGTTCGGCATGGGCGAGCAGGTCACACAACTGGAAGACAGCATGAACAAAGCGGCTGAAACCGCCGTGACCCAGGCCCAGCCGATCCTGGTCAACGCTGTGAAAAACATGAGCGTGACCGACGCCAAGGGCATCCTGACCGGCGGCCAGGACTCGGCCACCCAGTACCTGAACAAGAGCAGCCGCGAAGAAATCCGCGCCAAGTTCCTGCCCATCGTCAAGGCCGCCACCGACAAGGTCGGCGTCGCCCAGCAGTACAACGCCCTGGCCGGCAAGGCAGCGGCATTTGGCGCGGTCGATGCCAAGAGCGCCAACGTCGAAAACTACGTGACCGAGCAGGCGCTGGATGGTTTGTTCAAGATGATCGCGCAGCAGGAAGAAACGATTCGCAAGAATCCAGCAGCGGCGGCGACCAGCCTGGCGAAGAAGGTGTTTGGCGCGCTGTAGACACCGGCCAAACCCCTTCGCAACACGGAAAAACGCCCCGATGATTCGGGGCGTTTGCGTGCAGGCGTCAGCCAGGGTTCAATATTTTATTTTCGCCTCAATGTTGACTGTCCTTTCATTGGCCCTGTCTTCACATGGCTTGGCTGGCTTAGGCTTGCAGCATCCGCCGCCGTGGGACGGACCATTCTTCATCGCGGCGCCAAGCAGCGAAAGAGGACTCAACAGAATAGGCATGAGGATCATGGTGAACTCCTTGCGTTCCAATTGTTCCAGCGTCTGTCTCAAGCAGAAGCCGGTACCTGCCAATCAGGTAACGTTGAGTGGCGATCACGCAAGAATGGTTCCTTGCCGGCTGTAGTCATAAGCCCTAGCCCAGAAGCGAATCAGCCAGCCGCCCCATCATGAGCGTGGCGAAACAGCCGATCGCCACGGAGGTCACACGGTTGATCTTCAAGGGGCTCAGCCAGGTCTTTTGAATCCCGTTGAATTGGCTGCCGAGCACGATCCAGGCCGCCCCGACAGGTATCACCACTAACGCGAGCGTGGTCATGAACGCCCCATAGCCGTTGAGCGTGGCAAAGGCACCGGCAGGCGCGATAAACGATACGATCAGCAACCCCTTGGGATTCATCACCGTCAGCCAAAAGAAATACAGGCCGGAGAATCGGTCCTTGCCCGGGTCAACCGCGTCGCCTTTGTGCCGCCACAGCTTGTAGGAGACGTACAGCAGGTAACAGGCTGCCGCCAGTTGAGTCGCCTTCACTGCCCACGGCGAATAGGCCGCCAGGTAAACCAACGCCATGCCCCACAGGGAGACCTGTAGCACATACGCCAGGCATTCGATAAACGCCAACCGCCACGAAGCCCGAAACCCCGACAACACCCCGGCACGAAACAACAGGGTGTTGGTAGGACCCGGGGCAATGAGTAGCAACAACAAGGCTGAAACAGTGACCAGCATGATTACACGACGTCCTTACGTACTTTGAACCACGCAGCATACAGGGCCGGCAGGAACAACAGGGTTAACGCCGTCGCCACAATCAACCCCCCCATGATCGCCACCGCCATCGGCCCGAAGAACACACTGCGTGACAGCGGGATCATCGCCAGTACCGCCGCGAGTGCCGTCAGCACAATCGGACGGAAACGTCGGACGGTGGCTTCGATAATGGCTTGCCACGGCGCCAGGCCGGCCTTGATATCCTGTTCGATCTGGTCCACCAGGATCACCGAGTTACGCATGATCATCCCCGACAGCGCGATGGTGCCGAGCATGGCGACAAAACCGAAGGGTTGGCGGAACACCAGCAGGAACAGCGTCACGCCGATCAGTCCGAGGGGAGCGGTGAGAAACACCATCGCCGTGCGTGAGAAACTTCGCAGTTGCAGCATCAGCAACGTCAGCACCACCACGATAAACAACGGTACACCGGCCTTCACCGAGTTCTGCCCGCGCGCGGAGTCTTCGACGGTACCGCCGACGTCCAGCAGGTAGCCGTCGGGCAGCGAGGCACGCACACCTTCAAGGGTCGGCAGAATCTGCTGGACCAGCGTCGCCGGTTGCTCCTTGCCATAGATATCGGCGCGAATGGTCACGGTCGGCAGGCGGTTGCGGTGCCAGATGACACCTTCTTCGAACCCGTATTCAAGGGTGGCGATTTGCGCCAGGGCCACGCTTTTCCCGTTGTCGGTGGGCACGGCCAGGCTTGGCAGCAGCGATAATTCGGTACGTTCGTGGACAGTGCCGCGCAGCAGGATTTCGATCAACTCGTTGTCCTCCCGGAATTGGCTGACGCTGGAACCGGTGAGGGAGCTCTGCAGGAATTTCGACAGGTTGGCGGTGCTCACGCCAAGGGCGCGGGCGCGATCCTGGTCGATATTGAGGTAGACGATTTTGCTGGGTTCTTCCCAGTCCAGGTGCACGTTGGCCACGTGGGGATTTTCGCGAACCTTGGCCGCCACTTGGCGTGCCAGGCCACGAACTTCGTCGATGTTTTCGCCCGTCACGCGAAACTGTACCGGGTAGCCCACGGGCGGGCCGTTTTCCAGGCGTGTGACCCGTGAGCGCAGGTCGGGGAATTGTTCATTGAGGGTTTGGATCAGCCAGGTGCGCAGGCTTTCACGTTCCTCGATCGTCTTGGCCAACACCACGAACTGGGCAAAACTGGCCGCCGGCAGTTGCTGGTCCAGGGGCAGGTAGAAGCGCGGCGAACCGGTGCCGACATAGGCCACGTAGTTGTCGATGCCGGCATGGTCCTTGAGCAAAGCCTCCAGGCGCTTGACCCGCTCGGCGGTGTTGCTCAGGGAAGCGCCTTCGGCGAGTTTGAGGTCGACCATCAGTTCCAGGCGGCCGGATGCGGGGAAGAACTGCTGGGGCACAAAGCGAAACAACGCGACCGAGCCGAAAAACAGCAGCAGGGTCAGCACGATTACGGTTTTGCGGCGGCGTACGCACCACTCCACCACACGCCTGACACGCTGATAGAACGGCGTGCCATAGGGATCGGGCCCATCAGCGCCATGTTTGGCCGCGTGAATCTTCGCCAGGTCCGGCAGGAGTTTTTCCCCAAGGTAGGGCACGAACACCACGGCGGCCACCCAGGAAGCCAGCAACGCGATGGTCACCACCTGAAAGATCGAACGGGTGTATTCGCCGGTGCTCGACTGCGCGGTGGCGATCGGCAGAAAGCCGGCGGCGGTGATCAAGGTACCGGTGAGCATCGGGAACGCGGTGCTGGTCCAGGCGAAACTCGCGGCTTTAAGCCGGTCGTAACCCTGCTCCATTTTGATCGCCATCATTTCCACGGCGATGATCGCATCATCCACCAGCAAGCCCAGGGCCAGCACCAAGGCGCCGAGGGAGATCTTGTGCAGGCCGATACCGAGGTAATACATGCTGGCAAAGGTCATCGCCAGCACCAGCGGAATCGCCAGTGCTACCACCATGCCGGTACGCACGCCGAGGGAGAAAAAGCTCACCAGCAACACAATGGCCAGCGCCTCGGCCAAGACTTGGACGAATTCTCCGACACCGGTTTTCACTGCTGCGGGCTGGTCCGATACCTTGCGCAGTTCCATGCCCGCCGGAAGGTTCTTCTGCAAGCGTGCGAATTCGCCTTCAAGGGCCTTGCCCAATACCAGGATATCGCCGCCGTCGCGCATGGCCACGGCCAGGCCGATGGCGTCTTCGCCCATGTAGCGCATGCGCGGCGCGGGTGGGTCGTTGAAGCCACGGTGGATCTGCGCCACATCGCCGATGCGGAAGGTGCGATCGCCGACGCGAATCGGGAAGGCGCGAATCTCTTCCACCGTCTTGAAATTACCCGACACCCGCAGTTGCACACGTTCACTCGGGGTTTCAAAGAAGCCAGCGGTGGACACCGCGTTCTGCTCCTGCAACGCCTGCTGCACGGCGGCCAGAGGTAAACCGAGGGTAGCCAGCTTGAGGTTGGACAGCTCGATCCAGATTTTCTCGTCCTGCAGGCCGATCAACTCGACCTTGCCGACGTCCGCCACCCGTTGCAGTTGGATCTGGATGCGGTCGGCGTAGTCCTTGAGCACGGCGTAGTCGAAGCCGTCGCCGGTCAGGGCGTAGATATTGCCAAAGGTGGTGCCGAATTCATCGTTGAAAAACGGCCCCTGGATATCGGGCGGCAAGGTCTGGCGGATGTCATTGACCTTTTTGCGCACCTGGTACCACAACTCGGGAATCTGCGCCGAACGCATGGCATCGCGGGCGACGAACGTGACTTGGGATTCGCCGGGGCGCGAGAAGGAAACGATGCGATCGTACTCGCCGGTCTCCATGAGTTTTTTCTCGATGCGCTCGGTGACCTGCCGCGACACCTCCTGAGCCGTGGCCCCGGGCCAATTGGTCTTGATCACCATGGCTTTGAAGGTGAACGGCGGGTCTTCGCTTTGCCCCAACTTGGTGTAGGACAAGGTGCCAACCACTGCCAGCAAGATCATCAGGAACAGTACGATCTGGCGATTACGCAACGCCCATTCGGAAAGATTGAAACCCATCGGGGACTACTCCTTGGCCGCCAGATTCACTACGCGGTTGGCGCGATCCACCGGGCGCACTTGCTGGCCCTCATGGAGCACATGCACACCGGCAGCAATCACCCAATCAGTGGGATTCAACCCTTCCAGTACCGGTACGGTCTTTTCGCCGAAAGCACCGATGCGCACCGCCGTGCGCTTGAGGGTGTTGTCCGGCAGCACGCGCCAGACGTAGGACACACCGTTCTGCGCACTGAGGGCCGACAGCGGCACAGACAGAGGAATAACGCCATCGGCCTGTATGAATACACGTGCGCTCTGGCCTAGTTCAGCCGGGACCTTACCGCCGGTGAACGCGACACGCGCAGCGAAGGTACGCGATTTGGGATCGGCAGCGGGCGACAGTTCACGAATGCGCCCGGCAAAGCGCTGCTCCGGCTGGCTCCACAACTCAACTGAGACCGGCTGGCCGATCTTGAAGCGACCGAAGCCTTGCTCCGGCAGACTGATCAGCACTTCTCGCTCACCGTCGGTGGCCAGGGTGAACACGGTCTGGCCGGCGGACACCACTTGGCCGACTTCCACCGAACGCTTGGCGACTACGCCGTCCTGCGGCGCACGCAGCACGGCATAGCCGGCCTGGTTGCTGGACACGTCGAACTCGGCCTTGATCTGCTTGAGGCGCGCTTCGCCGGATCGGTAGAGATTTTCAGCATTGTCGTACTGGGAGCGGCTAACCAACTGACGGTCCATCAGGGTCTTGTAGCGATCACGCTCGGCCCGCACCAATCTCAGGTTGGCTTCGGCAGCGGCGACTTGGGCGCGGGCGGCCTCCAATTGCAGGCGCACATCCTGGGGATCGAGCTCCGCCAACGGCTGGTTGGCCTTGACCCGTTCGCCCTCCTCCACCAACCGTTTACTGACTTTGCCGCCGATGCGAAAGGCCAGGTCTGGCTCGTAACGGGCACGTACTTCGCCAGGATAGCTGTCCGTCGCCTGCGCCGAGGGCTGCGGCTGCACCACCATGGCTGGGCGGGGGGTGGTCTGGGCCGCTTCTTCACGACCGCACGCGGAGAGCAGGACAGCCAGACTGAGAGGCAACGCAAGGTGCAGGAAAGTGCTGCGCATGCTGAAGGACCTTTCGCAAATGGAGCTTGGAATAATTATACTTGCCGGTATGTTATTAATACCAAACTCACCAGTCCAGTATTAAAGGTGAAAATGTCCGACAAACCTGTCAACACCAATAGCCCCGGGCGTCCCAAGGACATGGCAAAACGCCAGGCTATCCTCGAAGCAGCGAAAATCCTGTTTTTGAGCAATGGCTACGCCAGCACCAGCATGGATGCTGTGGCCCTTGAGGCCGGCGTGTCGAAACTGACCGTCTATAGCCACTTCACCGACAAAGAGACCTTGTTCACCGCCGCGGTGGTGGCAAAGTGCGAGGAACAACTGCCGGTGATGTACTTCGAACTGCCCCACGACCTGCCGGTGGAAACTGTGTTGTTGAATATCGCGCGGGGGTTCCATCGGCTGATCAACAGCGAGGAGTCGGTGAACCTGCATCGCCTGATGATGACGACCGGCAATCAGGACGTGAAACTCTCACAGATCTTCTTTGAAGCAGGCCCCATGCGCATGTTGCAAGGCATGGAACGCCTGCTGAGCAAAATCGACCAGAGCGGCGCGCTGAGCATCGATAAACCGTTCAAGGCGGCGGAGCACTTTTTCTGCCTGCTCAAGGGCACCGCGAATTTCTGCTTGTTGCATGGCTGCGCCGGGCAGTTGAGCGAAGAGGCCGCCGAAGCCCATGTGCAGGATGTGGTGGGATTGTTTATGCGGGCCTACCGACCTTGATGATCAGGGCTTGAGCGCCTTCTTGGGATAGATGTCATAGCGGCTGGATTTACCATCCAGCGCATGGCTCGGCTTGGGCCCTTCGATGCACGGCGCTTTGCGCGGGCGCTTGACCACCACGCGATGACTGGCCAGGGCCAGGGCGGCCGCGAGCAAAGCCGGAGCATCCAGATCATCGCCTACCAACGGGCGGAACAGGCGCATTTCCTTCTTCACCAGAGCGGTTTTCTCACGATGGGGGAACATCGGATCGAGGTAGATCACCTGGGGCGGCTCACCTTGCCAGTTGAGCATCACATCGATGGAGTTGCCCTTGAGCAGCTTCATGCGCGCCACGATCGGCGCCACGTCAAAATCCTCCGCCGCGCGTGCCAGGCCGTCTTCGAGCAAGGCACCGATCAATGGCTGGCGCTCGATCAGACTCATGTCACAACCCAGGCTGGCGAGGACAAACGCGTCCTTGCCCAGCCCGGCGGTAGCGTCCAGCACCCGAGGACGCACGCCTTGGGCAATGCCCACGGCCTTGGCGATCATCTGTCCGCTACCGCCGCCGTATAAGCGCCGGTGCGCGGCGCCGCCCTCCACAAAGTCGACGCGCACCGGCCCCGGTGCGTCAGGCCCGAGCTGTTGCAGTTGCAGGCCATGTTCCCCGACCTGCAGGGAAAAATCCGCATCGGCCAGCGTTAATGGCAAGCCAAGCTGTTTGGCCACCTGCTCGGCACGGGCCTGGAAACCTTCGGCCAAGGCCTCGACCTGGATGCGGCTGGCCGCGGGTTGTTCGCTCATCAATCGCTACGCTCAAAAATATTAAGGATCGGCAAAAAGCGGCCGATAAAAACAACAGTCAGGTATTTTGCCAGAGCTGAGCGTCGACCGAGAAAAATGTCAGACATTCTTCCCCTAACCATCGGTGTACTGCCGACCCACAACCACTACGGCCTGCGCAATACTCAAGCGCTGGCCGGCGTGAGTCATGTGTGGCAGGACTTCTTCGCCCGGGCGCTGGCCGAGCAGCTCGGTGAAAACCAGGACGCCCTGGCAGCCAAGGCGTCGACAGCGGTGGACCCGACGGTAGAACCCAGCGAAGGCGCCGACCTGTTGTCGCAGATCCTCACCCAACGCGAATGCGACGTCACAGACACCGAGATCGCCCCGCCTGAGCCGCTGTTCCTGCCGAAAGCCGAGTTCGAGACCGAGTTGCTGCCACCGCCGGCAACCCCATTCCCACCCGACGAAATCGTCGCCCAGCAACGCCAGCAAAATTTCGAAAGCGGCTGGGTGCGTCCGATCGTGCTGACCGCCGGCCAGCCAGTGCCGGAACCGGGCCCGGCGCCGGAACCGCGTCCGCTGCACCTGCCGATTGCCGAATTCGAACTGGATCTGCTGCCACCGGCCGCCACGCCATACCCCGAAGAAGAACTCGTGGCGCAACAAAAAGCCCTGGACTTCGACTACTACTGGGCGCGCCCGCTGATTACCCACAACCTGCGCCTGGCCGCCTGAGCCTTGGCGGCACACCCGTTACGCTGAAAACCCGCTGCGCTCAGTCCTTGAAGAACTGGTTGGCGGTGTTGAAGGGCATCGAACGCTCGGTAAAGGTGAACGTGCCCCGCTCGTATACCTCCTGCGCCGCCCGGTAAAACTCACCATAGGCCGCCAGCGCCATGGCCGAGCCCACGCTGATACGCCTGACACCCATCTCGCTCAACTGCGCCACGCTCAGTTTCAGCCCGCCGGACATCAACACGTTCACAGGCTTCGGGGCGACGGCCTTGACCACCGCCAGCACCTCCTCGGCACTGCTCAGGCCCGGCGCGTAGAGTACGTCGGCACCGGCTTCGGCGTAGGCCTGCAGGCGGCGGATGGTGTCGGGCAAATCCAGGCGACCGTGCAGGAGGTTCTCTGCGCGGGCCGTCAGGGTGAACGGAAATGGCAGGCTGCGAGCGGCGGCCACGGCGGCTTCCACGCGCTGCACGGACAGGTCGAAGGGATAGATCGGGTCAACGGCAATGCCGGTGGCATCTTCGATGGAACCCCCGACGATACCGCTGGCCGCAGCGCGCAGGATGGTGTGGGCACAGCCTTCGGGGATGTCGCTGAAGCCGTTTTCCAAGTCCGCCGCGACCGGCAAGGTGGTCGCCCTGGCAATCATGCCGGCATTGGCCAGTGTGTCTTCCAGGGACAGTGCCCCTTCAGCATCCGGCCGCCCCAGGCTGAAGGCATAGCCCGCGCTGGTGGTGGCCAGGGCCTCGAAACCGAGACTGGCGAGCATGACCGCCGAGCCCGCATCCCACGGGTTGGGCATCACAAACGCACGATCACGTTCATGCAAGGCCTTGAAGGTTTCGGCACGAAGGGCTTGGGCATCCATGACTGACTCCTGGCGGGAAAAGGTGCCCTAGAGTAACCCCAGTTGCTCCACAGCGGGCTCGCGATGCAAGGTCGGCAGTGCCGGCAGGCCGGGCAGGCGCGCCATCAGCTTGTCATGGAAGCGCAGGGCCAGTTGCGCGGCGAGGCGGTTGTCGGAGGTATGCAGGAACATGTAGGGCGTGCGCCCTTCTTCGATCCAGCCGGCGATTTTTTCCACCCAGGGGATCAGGAACGGATCGTTGGCCTCAAGCTCCGGATGGCCGATAAAGCGCACCTGGGGAAACAGGGTCAGCGCCGCCGGACGTGGCGGTACCTTGGGCTTTTTCGATTGAGCATGCAGCACGGCCGCTGAGGTGGATGTGCAACTGAACAGCGCACGCGGATCGAGGCAGATGCGTTCGACGCCACGGTCACGCAGCAGCCGATTGAGCCTGCGCTCGGCATCGCCCTTGGCGAAGAATTCCGAGTGGCGCACTTCCACGGCCAGCGGGCGTTCCAGCCCGTCGATAAAACCGGCCAGCTCGCCAAGGCGTTGCGGCGAAAAGCTCGCCGACAGTTGCAGCCACAGCGGTGAAACGCGCTCGCCCAACGGCCTCATCAGGCCGACGAAGCTTTCCGCCGCCGGCAACTGCTCACGCAGGTCGCCACCATGGCTGATATCGCCGGGGAATTTGGCGGTGAAGCGAAAGTTGTCAGGCATGATTTCGGCCCAGCGCTGCACGGTGGCGGCCGAGGGGCGAGCATAAAACGTGGTGTTGCCTTCAACAGCGTTGAAGACTTGGGAATACAAGGCCAGGTAGTCGCTGGAACGGGCATCGGCGGGGTACAGGTACTCGCGCCAGGCGTTTTCGCTCCAGGATGGGCAACCGATGTAGTAAGGCAGGCACATCAGATGTGGATGTCGAGGCCCAGCACTTCCATATCCCATTCGACGAAACCGGCGGTGGTCAGGTAGCTGGCCAGGGCGGTGGCGACGTTCTTGCTCATGGAGCGCGGGAACACCATGTCTTGCTGACGGGCGGGAAGACCGCTGATACGAGCGCTGGCGGCGCCTTGGGCTTCGGACTGTACGTCGATGAAGTCCGGCGAATCCTCGACGGAATCGTCTACCGTGGCGTTTGCCTTACGCGGCTTACGCTTGATGGGGTAGGACTGTGAGGAAAAGCCGTCTATACGCATCGATGCGAACTCGGTATCGGTGATGGCATTTTAGTGGCGCAATCCATGGCGCGCAAATGCTCTGGTGATAACTAGAACACATAATTTGAAAAAGGTTTAAAAACGGCGGTAAATTCTGATGATTGGCGGCTTTTAGCCCAAATTGCCATCACTTTTTGCCTTCATAGGATCCCGCGTTCGGCCTTGGTTTGCGCCACCTTATCCCGCAGGTAAACCGGCGCGGCCTGGTCGGCAGCCATGGCCTCGCCACGCTCGAAAGCGAAGCGCGCCAGGGTCAGCAGGTCTTCGGCATGGGGCAACATCGCAGCGTCCTGCCCCGCCACGTGCACGCCGATGCGTTCGCCATAACCCCACCCGGTGCCAGCACCGAACCAATCGCCGCTGGCGTCGACCGGCAATGCCGCCGACTCCGGTGGCTGCACGGCCTCTACGCCAATCAGGCGCATTTCGCCGGCCGTTTCGCGGTAGCAGCCCCAATAAACTTCGTCCATGCGCGCATCAATGGCCGCCGCGACTTGCCGTGCACCGTGTTCACGCAACGCGCGCTGTGCCAGCACTGCCAGGTTGGAGACCGGCAACACTGGACGCTCCAGCGCAAAGGCCAGGCCCTGCACCACGCCGATGGCGATACGCACACCGGTAAACGCGCCCGGGCCACGGCCGAACGCGATGGCATCGACAGCGGCCAGGGTGATGCCGGCGTCTTCGAGCAGTTGCTTGATCATCGGCAACAGCTTCTGCGCGTGCAGGCGCGGGATCACCTCGTAGTGGCTCGTGACCTTGCCATCGTGCAGCAAGGCAACGGAGCAAGCTTCAGTCGCAGTGTCCAGGGCCAGCAGGGTGCTCATCGGTGTCGGTGTCCAAGTTGAAAAAAAGTGCGCCAGTATAAACAACAACGGCCCGCAAGCGGGCCGTTGTCGATGAAGCCGGTCGTTCGATCAGCTCAGTGCTTGCAGCACCTTGGCGGTGATCGCTTCGACCGAGCCGACGCCAGGGATGTGGCTGTACTTCGGCTTGCCCTGGGCAGCGGACAGCTTCTGGTAGAAATCCACCAGCGGCTTGGTCTGGGAATGGTAGACCGACAGGCGATGACGCACGGTTTCTTCGGTGTCGTCCTTGCGCTGCACCAGGTCTTCACCGGTGATGTCGTCCTTGCCTTCCACTTTCGGCGGGTTGTAGACGGTGTGGTACACGCGGCCCGAGGCTTCGTGGACACGACGACCGGCGATACGCTGGACGATTTCTTCGTCTTCGACGGCGATTTCGACCACGGCGTCCAGTTCGACACCGGCAGTCACCAGGGCTTCAGCCTGGGGAATGGTGCGAGGGAAGCCGTCGAAGAGGAAGCCGTTGGCGCAGTCAGGCTGCGCGATACGGTCCTGGACCAGTGCGATGATCAGGTCATCGGACACCAGGCCGCCGGCATCCATGATGCTCTTGGCTTTAATACCCAACTCGGTGCCTGCTTTTACCGCAGCGCGCAGCATGTCACCGGTGGAGATTTGTGGAATGCCAAATTTTTCAGTGATGAACTTTGCCTGAGTACCTTTACCGGCCCCGGGAGCTCCCAGCAGAATGACGCGCATCGATGTGCTCCTCAATTTTTTATAGAGATGACGCTCGGATTCGCCGCGGGGGCCAATCTCGTAAAAATGTGGGTCCAGGCCGCCCAAACGGCCAAAGGCTGATCAAGATACACAGCGGGCCCAAACCACACAAGCCGCCAAAAGTAGGAAAAACCCACGCCGTACACGCGTCATAGGTGCGGTGTGCCTGGGTGCAACCCGGCTCCATAAACATCGACCGCCCGGTTCGGGCGGTCGATGGGGTTTATCTGCAAACCGTTGAGAACAGGCAAAAAACCTCAGCCGGTGTTGCGCAGTCCCGCCGCGATTCCGGCCACGGATACCAGCAGCGCCTGTTCCAGAGGGCTGTCCTGCGCCGCTTCCTGGCGACGCGAGCGCGCCAGCAATTCGGCCTGCAGCAGGTGCAAAGGGTCGAGGTAGGTATTGCGCAGGCGGATAAACTCCAGGGTATCAGGACTGTGGGCAAGCAACTGCGACTGGCCGGTCAGGCCCAACACCACGCTGCACGCCTGCGACAATAGGTCGCGTAAGTGCGCGCCCAATGGCAACAGGTCCGGCTGCACCAGGCGCTCGTCATACAGACGGGCGATATCGGCATCGGCCTTGGCCAGCACCATTTCCAGCATATCGATGCGGGTACGGAAGAACGGCCACTGTTCGCGCATCTGCCCCAGCAGCTCGCCTTCGCCCCGGGCCAAGGCCTTGCTCAGCGCGGCTTCCCAGCCGAGCCAGGCCGGCAGCATCAGGCGGGTCTGGGTCCAGCCGAATATCCACGGGATCGCGCGCAGGCTTTCGATACCACCGGCACGGCGTTTGGCCGGGCGGCTGCCCAGGGGCAAGCGACCCAGTTCCTGCTCCGGGGTGGATTGGCGGAAGTACTCGACGAACTGCGGATTTTCCCGCACCACGGCGCGATAGGCACTGACACCGTCTGCCGCCAATTCATCCATCAAATGGCGCCAGGCAGGCTCGGGTGGCGGCGGTGGCAGCAGCGTCGCTTCCAATACTGCCGCCAGGTAAAGGTTGAGGTTCTGCTCGGCGATATCCGGCAGGCCGAATTTGAAGCGGATCATTTCGCCTTGTTCGGTGGTACGGAAACGCCCCGCCACCGACCCCGGCGGCTGCGACAGAATTGCCGCGTGGGCCGGGCCGCCGCCACGGCCGACGGTGCCGCCGCGACCATGAAACAACAGCAGTTCCACCTGTTGCTCGCGGCAAATATCCACCAGGCGTTCCTGGGCGCGGTACTGCGCCCAGGCCGCGGCGGTGGTGCCGGCATCCTTGGCCGAGTCTGAATAGCCGATCATCACTTCCTGCGGGCCCTGCAACCGCGCGCGGTAGCCCGGCAGCAGCAGTAATTGCTCGATCACGGGACCGGCGTTATCCAGGTCGGCCAGGGTTTCAAACAGCGGCACCACGCGCATCGGCCGTTGTACGCCCGACTCTTTAAGCAACAGTTGCACAGCGAGCACGTCCGACGCGGCGCCAGCCATGGAGATGACATAGGAGCCGAGTGAAGCCGCTGGGGCGGCGGCCACTTCCTTACAGGTGTTGAGCACTTCGGCGGTGTCGGCCGACGGTTTGAAATAGCCCGGCAACAGCGGTCGACGGTTGACCAGTTCCTTCATCAGGAAGCTGATGCGCATTTCTTCGTTCCAGTCCTCGTAACGCCCCAGGCCCAGGTAATCGGTGATTTCGGTCATGGCCGCGGTATGGCGACTGGAATCCTGGCGCACATCGAGACGCACCAGGAACAAACCAAAGGTCACCGCGCGACGCAGGCAATCGAGCAGCGGACCATCGGCAATCACGCCCATGCCGCACTCGTGCAGCGACTGGTAACACAGCTCCAGCGGCTCCAGCAGGTCGCGGTTGTTCTGCAGCACATCGGCCGGTGCCGGGGTCGGCGTGCTCAACGAGGCATTGGCCCATTGGCGGGTGGCGCGCAGGCGGTCACGCAGTTGCTTGAGCACGGCGCGGTAGGGTTCGATGCTGTCACCGACCTTGGCCAGTAAGGCCTTGCTGGCTTGTTGCATCGACAACTCGGAAGCCAGGTGATCGATATCGCGCAGGTACAGGTCCGCGGCCATCCAGCGCGCCAGCAACAGCACTTCGCGGGTGACCGTCGCGGTGACGTTCGGGTTGCCGTCACGGTCGCCGCCCATCCACGACGCAAAGCGAATCGGCGCCGCCTCCAGCGCCAGGCGCAGGCCGGTGGCGGCATGCAAGGCGTGATCGGCCTTGCGCAGATAATTGGGGATGGCGTGCCACAGCGAATGCTCGATCACCGCGAACCCCCACTTGGCTTCGTCCACGGGCGTAGGCCGGGTGCGGCGGATTTCCTCGGTGTGCCAGGCCTCGGCGATCAATCGTTGCAGGCGCTCGCGGATCTGCTCGCGCTCGGCGGTGGTGAGGTCGCGGTGATCCTGCAGTGCCAGTTGCGCGGCAATGGCATCGTATTTCTGGATCAGGGTGCGGCGCGCCACTTCGGTGGGGTGCGCGGTGAGGACCAGTTCGATTTCCAGGCGGCCCAACTGGCGGGCCAGGGATTCGTTACTGTGACCTTCGCGCTGCAGGCGGGCCAGCAACTCGGGCAGTACACGGGACTCGAAAGGGGCCGGTTGTGACTCATCGCGCCGGTGAATCAGTTGATACTGCTCGGCGATATTGGCCAGGTTGAGGAACTGGTTGAACGCCCGTGCCACCGGCAGCAACTCGTCTTCCTGCAACTGGTTCAAGCGGGTGCTCAGCGCATCGCCAGCACCATGACGGTCGGCTTTGGCGCCTTTGCGGATCTGCTCGATCTTGTCGAGGAACTCATCGCCGTACTGCTCTCGAATGGTGTTGCCCAACAGCTCACCCAGCAGGTGAACATCCTCACGCAAGCGTGCATCGATATCACTCATCAGCCAATCTCCAGCCAGAAATCCGGGACGCGCAAGCTTTGCAGAGTGCCGCCAGTGTCGGTTTATGACAAGACTTTAAACCTTGTGGTTTACAGCTAGTCTCATTACTGAGTCGCCGCGCTTATCCACGCGAACGACCGGTCACTCATCACCGCCCGTTACCCTGGGTTTTATTGAGGTTGCCATGAAAATTCGAGAACTGGCCCAGCATTGGGAAGAGAATGCCAAGGGTCATCTGACCAAAACCGAGTACGCGATCCACCTGGATGTGGAGGCCGCGGCCAGACTGGCGGCCATCGCGGAAATGTACCCCAAGCGCAGCGCCGAAGAACTGCTCGGCGAACTGATCGGCGCAGCCCTCGAAGAGCTGGAAGCCAGCTTTCCCTATATCAAGGGCCAACAGGTGGTTGCCACTGACGAAGAGGGCGATCCGCTGTATGAAGACGTCGGCCCTACCCCGCGTTTTCTGACCTTGTCACGCCGCTACTTGCACGACATGGCCAGCAGCGCCGACGAACACAAGCACTGACCGATCCGCGCGCACTCCCCCGCAAACTCCTTGTATTCCGGGCCTTCCACAGGCCCGGAATACTCTTGCGCGCCGTCAAAGTTCCATTTTTTTTCGCTGACCGATCAGTCAATTATCTTTTCGGGCAAATCGCCATCTTTTCTGAACTTTTGAAAAAAGCCTCCGGTCACAGCCAGTAAGCCATCACTTGGAACAGCCGTTTGAAAAGGCGCTTGGTGCTCTGCCGCCGGTGCCGCGACCGCTGACCAGTGACATGGATTTTGATGTTTTTCAGGAGTTACACCATGGAGTTGAAGACGATGAAGACCAGCACTGCCAAATCCTCGTTTAACCCTCTGCGCGGGCTGAAACTGGCCGCGCTGGCGATCGGTACCAGCTTCGTTCTTGCTGGCTGCGCCGGCAACCCTCCGAGCGAGCAGTACGCCGTAACCCAATCGGCGGTGAACAGCGCTGTCAGCGCCGGCGGCACCGAGTACGCGGCCGTGGAAATGAAGTCGGCCCAGGACAAGCTCAAGCAAGCCGAAATCGCCATGCACGACAAGAACTATGACGAAGCCCGTCGCCTGGCCGAACAAGCCGAGTGGGACGCGCGCGTCGCCGAGCGTAAAGCCCAGGCCGCCAAGGCTGAACAGGCTGTGAAGGATTCCCAGAAGGCTGTTGACGAGTTGCGCAAGGAAGGCATGCGTCCGGCTGTTATCCAGCAGCAGTAAGACGCACCCCTTGACTGCATCGCACCTGATATCGAATTGAAAGGACGACACGACTATGCGTAAACAATTGATGATCCCTGCCCTGTTGGCGATGAGCGTTGCGCTGGCGGCCTGCTCCACCCCGCCGAACGCGAACCTGGAAAACGCACGGACCAACTTCTCGGCCCTGCAGGCCAACCCGAACGCCACCAAGGTTGCCGCCCTGGAAACCAAGGACGCCCAGGATTGGCTGGACAAGGCTGACAAGGCCTACCGCGACAAGGAAGACCAGAAGAAAGTCGACCAACTGGCGTACCTGACCAACCAGCGCGTGGAAGTGGCCAAAGACACCATCTCGCTGCGCGAATCCGAAGCCAAGCTGAAAAACGCCGGCGACGAACGTGCCCGCGCCCTGCTGGAAGCCCGTGATGCGCAGATCAAGCAACTGCAAAACAGCCTGAACGCCAAGCAAACCGAGCGCGGTACCCTGGTGACCTTCGGTGACGTGCTGTTTGCGACCAACAAGTCGGATCTGAAATCCAACGGCCTGGTGAACATCACCAAGCTGGCGCAGTTCCTGCGCGATAACCCGGACCGTAAAGTGATTGTCGAAGGCTACACCGACAGCACCGGTTCCGACGCGTACAACCAGAGCCTGTCCGAGCGTCGTGCGGCCTCCGTACAGCGTGCACTGGCTCAGCAAGGCGTGGACATCTCGCGCATCGTGACCCAGGGCTATGGCAAGGAATACCCGGTTGCCGATAACGGCAGCGTCTCGGGCCGTGCGATGAACCGCCGCGTCGAAGTGACCATCTCCAACGACAACCAGCCGGTCAAGCCACGTTCGTCGATGGCGAACTGATTGATTGATGCTGCAAAGAAGAACCCCACCTGACGGTGGGGTTCTTTTTGCCTATCAGACCTGGATTTGGCGACCGTTATCACTGTCCGGCATCATCGCCTGCATGCCTTCGCGTCCGGACATCATCTTGTTGATTTGTTCGAGATCCGGCTGACCGCCAGAACCGCCAGAACCGCCGGAGCCCGAGGAGCCCCCACCGCCCTGTGCGCCACCGGCACCGCCCGAGAGCATTTCCAACAGCTTCTTGAGCAGCTCCGGATCGATCCCACCCTTCTGCTGCTCGCTGCCTTGCGCCCCCTTCTGGTCGAGGCTGTCCTGGCCCCTCGACATGCCCAACATCCTGCCTAATGCACCAACGTCCATTATCACACTCCTGGATTCGTCATTCGTAGGTTATGTGCCAGCTCTGCTGACACCCCACTCAGTGGTTTCTCACGGAATGCGGTTCCAAACATTTCAGAAATGTGGGTTATTGCTGCAACTGCGGAGTTTCCTGACCAACGCAACGCACAGCCTGTTTCTTATTGTTCACCAGCACGCCGCTGAGGCCTTTCTGTTCGGTGTCGAACATCACCAATACGCCATCCACGCATTGCGCCACTTGGGCCGCCGGGGTCAGGGAGATCTTGTAGTCCTCGCCAGGCACGGTCTTGAGCATGGTGAATTCGCTGAGCAGCAATGCATCTTCCGGTTTGGCGAAGTGCAGGTAGCCGTAGTACCACAGGCAACCGACGGTGCCGATGATGGTGCCGATGCCAGTGAGGATCAGCGGGATCATATTGCGTTCTTCGCTCATTGCGGGCTCTCTGATGAATCAACTTGGGAAGTCGGATAATTCGGAATTTCGCCGAGGCGGCGCAGGCCGTTGAAGTGCTGCGGGTCATCCAGGTACCGCAGCATCACGGTTTGCCAGGTTTTGTCGGCGAAGGTCTGCACGTGGCCACCGCGGGTCAACTGCAACACCCGGGGCGGCGGTGCGGCCTGGTACAGGCGGATAACGTTGGCCATGGGTACGATCGGGTCATCCAGGCTGTGGAACAGCAGTTTGGGCACGCCGGTCAACCGGGGCATGGCCTGGATCGCACTGTCTGCATCCGGCACCAGCCAGGACAAGGGCACTTGCAATGGCCATGTTAACCAGGCGGTGCTCAGGGCGAATTGTCCTACGTCACGATAACTGGCGGGCACGCCGTCCAGCACCAGCGCCTTGAGCCGCGACTGCCGCTCCGGGTGGGCGGCCAGGTAATGCACGGCCAACGCGCCGCCCAGGCTCTGGCCCAGGACGATCAGCGGCTGGCCCTGGGTTTCCGGGGCCTTGTCGAGCCAGGTGAATGCCGCGTCCAAGTCCTGGTAGATCGCCGGCAGCGAGGGTTTGCCTTGCGACAATCCATAGCCGCGATAGTCGAGCAAGAGCACTTGGTAGCCTTGCTCCGGCAACCACCAACTGCCGCCCAGGTGCCAGGCCAGGTTGCCGCCATTGCCATGCAGATGCAGCACCGTGCCCTTGAGCGGCACGCCGGGCTTGGCCGGCAGCCACCAGGCGTGCAGCTTGACCCCATCGGCGGTGGTCAGGGTGACGTCACGGTATGGCAGATGGGCCCTTTCCGGCGTGAACGGCAGGCCGGGTTCGGGGTAGAACAGCAGCGAACTGCAGCCGTTCAATGTGAGTAGCAGGCAAAGAATGCCGAGGATTCTCATCCGTTGAAGCCTCGTGAGCAGGTCGTAGATCTAAAGACCCATGAGATCAGACTGTAGGAACGGGCTTGCCCGCGATAGCAGTGTGTCAGTTGACACCTATGTGCCTGATGCCGCGCTATCGGGAGCAAGCCCCCCACATGTTTTGAAGCGGTTGCGTCAGTCACATCCTTTACAGGATGTTGGAGTAATCCGCCTCGATCCGGTCCAGGCTCAAGTGGTTGAGGAAGTTGGAGAAGCACATCCACGCCGCCAACGCGTTCATGTCGCGGAACTGCTCGGGCAGGTACTTGGGCGGCACCACCAGGCCTTCGTCGATCAGTTGACGCAGGGTGCGCATGTCTTCCAGGGTGGTCTTGCCGCAAAACAGCAGCGGCACTTGTTCCAGCTTGCCTTTACGGACAGCCAGCTGGATGTAGTTGTAGACCATGATGAAGCCCTTGAGGTAGGACAAATCCTTGGTAAATGGCAGACCGGTCGGCACTGAACCACGGAATACCCGGCTGGCATTGCCGTAGCTTTCGGCCATTTCAAAGCCCTGCTCACGGAAGAACTCGAACACCTGCAGGAAATCGGCGCCCTCTTCCACCATATGGATGGCGCGGGTGCGATTGGTCAGTTTGCGCAGGCGGCTGGGGTAGGACGCGAAGGTGATGATCTCCATCAGAATCGCCAGGCCTTCCTGAGTCACGGTGGACGACGGCGGGCCCTTGGACAAAAAGGTGCAGATCGGCTGGTTCAGGCCGTTGAGGGTGGTGCCCACGTGCACCAGGCCTTCGTGCACTTCCAGCGCACGCACGTCGCGCTCGTTGAACATCGCATCGGCGCGGATCTTGATGTAGTCGGCACCCGCCGCCGCATCGGCGACGATCCCGTCGGACTCGAACACGCGGATGGTTTCCTCGGCCTCGCCAAACACCCGGTTCAGGCGGGTTTGCAGCAGGGCAACGGCGTCCTTGGCGGTCAGGGTCTTGGCTTCGTCCTTGAGGTCGCCGCGGCCGTCGATGTTATTCAGGTAATCGGAGAGCATCAGGCCCAGGTCAGCCAGGGTCGGATCGCCAGCGTGGAAGGCATCGGAGGCGGCGCCATAGAGTTCCTGGGAAATCAGGCCGAAGTCCTCGGTGCCCCGTGCTTCGAGCATGCGCACCACCATCCGGTACTCCCGGCACATGCGGCGCATGATCTGCCCCACCGGGCTGAACTGGCCGAGGCGGCGGGTGATGTCGCGCTCGATGTTCTGGAATTCCAGCTTCACCGCGCTCGAATCGAACGACAGTGGCCGGTTCAGGTAATAGTCGCGATCCACGGCGGGCATGGCCTTGCCCTTGGCCTTGAGGAATCCCTGACGGATGTTTTCGTCCCATTTCACCGCGTCGAGGACACGAATCGGTGTTTGCGCCAGCACAATGCGATCAGACAAGGTGCGTATCGTCTGCTGGTAATCGTCCACCCGGTGCTTCCTCTTAAAACGTTATTGGCCCGCGCGCTGGTAGCGCGCGGCTTCAACGAACACATCGGCGTTGGCCGGGTTGTCCAGGTAGGCAAACACCTGGTTCATGGGGCTGTCCACCAGCACCCCGGCGCCTTCGACGGTGTCTACAGGGCTGCCATGCAAGGCTTGCTGGCCTATCGCTTGATGGATCTGCTCAAGGTCGAGGTTGTAGACCACCAATTCGTGCTTATCGTCAAATTCAAAGCCGGCCAGGACGTAATGCCCACCGAGTTTTGCCGGCAACGGCGCCGACAGGTACCAGCGGCCGCCATGGCGCGAGACGCTGAACAGGTACTCATCGCGCTGACCCGGCTTGGCTGTAGGGTAGCTCACGGCTTTGTAGCGATGTTGCCCGGCGCGGGTGATGGTCAGGTTGAGCGGCTCGCCCCAGGCATTCTTGCTGCTCCATTGGCCCAGTAAGGCCTTGGGCGCGGCTTCAGTGGCCGGCAGCGGGTCCTTGAAGGTCACCAGGCAACCGCTGAGGAGCAGGAACGACAACGCGATGACCGCGACACGCCAGGTTTTCATTGGACATCCCCCGGTGTCAGACCGAGGCCAACACCAAATGCATGTAACGCTTGAGGATCTCAAGCATCTCGTCAGCGGTCAGAGGCTCTGCGCCGCCCAGCAGGCCCTGATATTCCATCCGACCGATTATCGCCGTCAACACTTTGGCATCCTGTTGCGGCTCACGCGAGCCCAATACCTGGAAAAACTGCCCGGTGCCCTGCAACAGGATCTGCTGGTGGGAACGCACCAGCTCGGCCAGGCGCGGGTTGAGCAAGGCTTCCTGGCGAAAGGCCTGTTCGGCCATCAGGTGTTCGCGACGGTTGCTCAACTGGCGCATGACGTAATCGGCGGTCAGCCGCGCAATGTCATCGGCCAGTTGCGAACGCGATTCCGGGCTGCCATCGCCGTAGGCGACCATCTCACGCAGCAGGCCTTCGTTGCGCACCCACAAATTGCCCATGAAGGCGGCGCTGCGCTCGACGTATTGGGCGAAGGTATCGGTGAGCAGGTCGTCGATGTCCTTGAAGTAGTACGTCGTCGCCGATAACGGCACCCCCGCCTCCGCCGCCACTGCACGGTGGCGCACGGCCCGCACGCCGTCACGCACCACGATGCGCATGGCGGCATCGAGAATGTCTTGCCTGCGCTGCTCGCTGCCCCGACGACTGGCCTTGCGGCCCTGGTACTGGACGCTTTCAGCCACGGCAGCGGCGATGCCGGCGGCGCCTTCTTGAGCGATTACGCGGTTCACGACTCACATCCTTGAATAGATCAAAAACCCGGCGCTGTTTGCTTGACGCTTATAAACGCCGCATAAAAAAGCCGCCTTATAAAAGGCGGCTCTGGATTTCCCTACGGTTACGCTTGTGGCCGCATGTGCGGGAACAAGATCACGTCGCGGATCGACGGCGAGTTGGTCAACAACATCACCAGGCGGTCGATACCGATACCTTCACCGGCGGTTGGCGGCATGCCGTATTCCAGGGCGCGCACGAAGTCGGCGTCATAGTGCATGGCTTCGTCGTCGCCGGCGTCCTTGTCGGCCACCTGGGCCATGAAGCGCTCGGCCTGGTCTTCCGCGTCGTTCAGCTCGGAGTAGGCGTTGGCGATTTCACGGCCGCCGATGAACAGTTCGAAACGGTCGGTGACGTTCGGGTTGTCATCGTTGCGACGGGCCAGCGGCGACACTTCGAACGGGTACTGGGTAATGAAGTGCGGCTGTTCCAGCTTGTGCTCCACCAACTCTTCGAAAATCATCACCTGCAGCTTGCCCAGGCCTTCGAAGCCGAGCACCTTGGCCCCGGCTTTCTTGGCGATGGCGCGGGCCTTGTCGATGTCGGTCAGGTCGTCGGCGGTCAGCTCGGGGTTGTACTTGAGGATCGAGTCGAACACCGACAGACGCACGAACGGCTCGCCGAAGTGGAATACCTTGTCGCCGTACGGCACGTCGGTGCTGCCCAGGACCAACTGCGCCAGCTCGCGGAACAGTTCTTCGGTCAGGTCCATGTTGTCTTCGTAGTCGGCGTAGGCCTGGTAGAACTCCAACATGGTGAATTCCGGGTTGTGCCGGGTCGAGACGCCTTCGTTGCGGAAGTTGCGGTTGATCTCGAAGACTTTCTCGAAGCCGCCGACCACCAGGCGCTTGAGGTACAGCTCCGGCGCGATACGCAGGTACATGCCCATGTCCAGCGCGTTGTGGTGGGTCTCGAACGGCTTGGCTGCGGCACCACCGGGGATGGTCTGCAGCATCGGGGTTTCCACTTCCAGGAAGTCACGCTTCATCAGGAAGGCGCGGGTGTGGGCAATCACTTGCGAACGCACGCGGAAGGTGTGGCGCACGTCTTCGTTGACGATCAAGTCAACGTAGCGCTGGCGATAACGCTGCTCGGTGTCGGACAGGCCGTGGTGCTTGTCCGGCAGCGGGCGCAGGGATTTGGTCAGCAGGCGCACGCTGGTCATTTCAACGTACAGGTCGCCTTTGCCGGAACGGGCCAGGGTGCCTTCGGCGGCGATGATGTCGCCCAGGTCCCAGGTTTTCACGGCGGCCAGGGTTTCTTCCGGCAGGGTCTTGCGGTTGACGTAGACCTGGATGCGCCCGGACATGTCCTGGATCACCATGAACGAGCCACGGTTGAGCATGATGCGACCTGCCACCTTGACCGGGATCGCAGCCTCTGCCAGCTCTTCCTTGGTCTTGTCCGCGTATTGCTTCTGCAAGTCTTCGCAGTAGGCGTCGCGACGGAAGTCGTTGGGGAAGGCATTGCCCTTGGCGCGCTCGGCGGCAAGCTTTTCCTTGCGCAGGGCGATCAGGGAATTT
This sequence comes from Pseudomonas sp. MPB23, assembly GCF_046605395.1. Lineage (NCBI taxonomy): Bacteria > Pseudomonadati > Pseudomonadota > Gammaproteobacteria > Pseudomonadales > Pseudomonadaceae > Pseudomonas > Pseudomonas sp. MPB23. Next base: position 6,063,342 of record NZ_CP176771.1, read on the forward strand.
TCTTCCTGTTGCAGGGCTTGCGGGTCGAGTTGTTGGTCGCTCATGTCTTTAGATTTTCCATCAGGTTCGTTGTCCCCGACCTGCGGCCGGGGATCGCCGGCCAAGCCGGCTCCTACAGTCTTTACAGGCCCGATTTCAGGCTGGCTTCCAGGTATTCGTCGATGTCGCCGTCGAGCACCTTGTCGCAGTCGCTGCGTTCGATGTTAGTGCGCAGATCCTTGATTCGCGACGCATCGAGCACGTACGAACGGATCTGGTGACCCCAGCCGATATCCGACTTGGTGTCTTCCAGCGCCTGGGAAGCGGCGTTGCGTTTCTGCATTTCCTGCTCGTACAACTTGGCCCGCAGCATTTTCATGGCGGTGTCCTTGTTCGCGTGCTGGGAACGTTCGTTCTGGCAGCTGACCACGGTGTTGGTCGGTACGTGGGTGATACGTACGGCCGAGTCGGTGGTGTTTACGTGCTGGCCACCGGCACCGGAGGAGCGATAGGTGTCGATCCGCAGGTCGGCCGGGTTGATCTCGATTTCCACCTTGTCGTCGATCTCGGGCGACACGAATACCGCAGAGAACGAGGTGTGGCGACGGTTGCCGGAGTCGAACGGGCTCTTGCGCACCAGGCGATGCACGCCGATCTCGGTACGCAGCCAGCCGAAGGCGTATTCACCCTTGATGTGCACGGTGGCGCCTTTGATGCCGGCGACTTCACCGGCCGACAGCTCCATGATGGTCGCGTCGAAACCGCGTTTGTCGGCCCAGCGCAGGTACATGCGCAACAGGATGTTGGCCCAGTCCTGGGCTTCGGTGCCGCCGGAACCGGCCTGGATGTCCAGGTAGGCGTTGTTCGGGTCCATTTCGTGGCTGAACATGCGACGGAATTCAAGCTTGGCGAGGTTTTCCTCGAGACGGGCCAGCTCGGCGACGACATCGCCCACTGCGCCTTCGTCGTTTTCTTCGACGGCCATGTCCAGCAGGTCGCGGCAATCGCCCAGACCGGTGTTCAGTTCGTCGAGGGTGTCGACGATCTGCGCCAGCGCAGAGCGCTCGCGGCCCAGTTCCTGGGCGTATTCAGGTTTGTTCCAGACACTCGGATCTTCAAGCTCGCGGTTGACTTCAGTCAGACGCTCATGCTTTTGATCGTAGTCAAAGATACCCCCGAATAGTTTCGGAGCGCTCGGACAGGTCCTTGATGGTGTTAAGGATCGGGTTGATTTCCATGGCGGGCAGCACTCGTTGGCGAACTTTTGAAAGCCGGCGAGTATAACGGCAAACAGCCGACAACGGCAGTCCGCTTGGCGAAAAGGCGGGGTTTGCAGGCACGCTGCAGAACAATGAACAACGCCTGTGGGAGGGCTGGCTCCCACATTTGGATTGGCTACGGTCTCAAGTCATTCGATGCCGACCTGATTGCGCCCGTTATTCTTGGCCGTATACAACCCCTTGTCCGCCGCCATGATCAGTTTCCGGCAATCGGTGCCTTGTACCGGGGTCATGGTCGACAGGCCGATGCTGATGGTCAGGCTTGCGCCTTCCGCCGGGGCGATGTGCGGGATTTTCAGCGCGGCGACGGCCATGCGCAGCTTTTCGGCCACCAGCCGCGCACCGCCCGGCGAGGTGTTGGGCAGCACCAGGGCGAATTCTTCGCCGCCGTAGCGCGCCGGCAGGTCCGAAGGGCGGCTGCTGGCTTCGCGGATGGCGGCGGCGACCTTGCGCAGGGCTTCGTCGCCTTCGACGTGGCCGAAGCTGTCGTTATAGGTCTTGAAGAAATCCACGTCGATCATCAGCAACGACAACTGGGTCTGGTCGCGCATGGCGCGGCGCCATTCCAGTTCCAGGTATTCGTCGAAGTGCCGGCGGTTGGACAGCCCGGTGAGGCCGTCGGAGTTCATCAGCCGTTGCAGCACCAGATTGGTGTCGAGCAACTGTTGCTGGCTGACCCGCAGCGCGCGATACGCCGCGTCCCGCTGCAGCAGGGTCATGTACGAACGCGAGTGATAGCGGATGCGCGCCACCAGTTCGATGTTGTCCGGCAGCTTGACCAGGTAATCGTTGGCCCCGGCCGCGAACGCCGCGCTTTTGATCAGTGGGTCTTCCTTGGTGGAAAGCACGATGATCGGGATGTTCTGCGTGGCCGGGTGGTTGCGGTATTCGCGCACCAGGGTCAGGCCGTCGAGGCCGGGCATCACCAGGTCCTGCAGGATGACGGTCGGTTTGATCCGGATCGCCTGGGCGATGGCCTGGTGCGGATCTGCGCAAAAGTGAAAGTCGATGTTTTCTTCATGGGCCAAGCCACGCCGCACCGCCTCGCCGATCATGGCCTGGTCGTCGACCAGCAACACCATGGCGGCGTTTTCGTCGGTCTTGATGTCGTCGATCTGTAAATCATTCATGTGCAGTCACCTGAATTGCTGCCTGCCTGCCAGCAGCGGGAGGAGCGGTTCATTTTGCAAACACCTCCAGCAATCGGGGCGCAATGCTGTCCAGTGGGCGAATTTCAACAGCAGCATCAATCGCTGCCGCCGCTTTGGGCATGCCATACACCGCCGAGCTTTGCTGATCCTGGGCGATGGTCAAATAACCTTGTTCACGCAGCAGTTTGAGGCCTTGAGCCCCGTCGCGACCCATACCGGTCAGGAGTACACCGATGGCGTCGCCATTCCAGTGACTGGCCACGCTTTCGAAGAATACGTCGATCGAAGGCCGGTAAATCTCGTTCACCGGCTCTGCGGTATAGGCTAGCGTGCCATTCTTCAACAGACGAATGTGGTGGTTGGTGCCGGCCAGTAATACCACGCCGCTCTGGGGCGGCTCACCCTCGCGGGCCAGGCGTACCGGCAATCCCGAGGCCGTGCTCAGCCACTCGGCCATGCCGGCGGCAAACACCTGGTCGACATGCTGCACCAGCACGATGGCGGCGGGAAAGTCCCGGGGCAAGCCCTTGAGCAAGACTTCCAGCGCCGCCGGGCCACCCGCCGACGAGCCGATGGCCACCAGGCGCTGGCGTTTGCCGGTCGCGCGCTGCGGTGCGGTTTCGGCGCGGACACGGCTGCCCCGCTGGCCGATCAGCCAGCCGATATTGAGGATTTTGCGCAACAGCGGCGCCGCCGCGTCCTTGGGGTTGCCCACGCCAAGGGGCGGCGTGTCCACCACGTCCAGGGCACCGTGGCCCATGGCTTCGAACACGCGGCTGACGTTGGCCTGGCGATCGACGGTGACGATCACGATGGCGCACGGGGTCTCGGCCATGATCCGGCGAGTGGCTTCCACGCCGTCCATCACCGGCATGATCAGGTCCATCAGGATCAGGTCCGGGGTCAATTCGGCGCAGCGCTGCACCGCTTCCAGGCCATTGCTGGCGACCCACACCAGTTCGTGCGCGGGCTCGAAACTCAGGGCGCGGCGCAAGGCTTCCACGGCCAGGGGCATGTCATTGACGATCGCAATCCTCATGCCCGCGCACCTCCAATCAGTTCCACCACAGCATCCAGCAACGCGTCGTCATGGAAACTCGCTTTGGCTAAATAGTAGTCCGCGCCGGCGTCCAGTCCGCGACGCCGGTCTTCCTCGCGGTCCTTGTAGGACACCACCATCACCGGCAACGATTGCAGGCGACTGTCACGACGCAGCAGTGTGACCAATTCAATACCGTCCATGCGGGGCATATCAATATCGGTGATCAACAGGTCAAAGTCCTCGGAGCGCAACGCGTTCCAACCGTCCATGCCATCGACCGCCACCGCCACTTCATAGCCGCGATTGAGCAGTAATTTGCGTTGCAACTCACGCACCGTGAGCGAATCATCCACCACCAGCACCCGCTTGCGCGGTGCCTCGGCGGCCTGCTGGCTACGCCGGGCGATGCGCTCCAGGCGACCGGTGTTGAGCAGTTTGTCCACCGAGCGCAGCATGTCCTCGACATCGACGATCAGCACCACCGAGCCGTCATCCAGCAAGGCGCCGGCGGAAATATCCTGCACCTTGCCCAGGCGATCATCCAGCGGCAACACCACCAGGGTGCGCTCGCCGACAAAACGCTCTACGGCGATACCGTACACCGCATCGCGCTCGCGGATCACCACCACTTTCAGGGTTTCGTCATTGCTTGGCGCCGCCGGGCGCTGCAACAACTGGCTGGCGGCGACCAGGCCGACATGCCGGCCCTCGTGCCAGAAATGCTGGCGGCCTTCCAGTTGCACAATGTCGTCGGGCGCCAGGTCGCACATGCGCTCGATATGGGCCAGCGGGAACGCATAGGCCTCTTCGCCGACCTCGACCACCAGACTGCGCACCACCGACAGGGTCAACGGCACTTCCAAATGGAAGCGACTGCCCTGCCCCGCCGTCTGTTCCAGCACCACCGCGCCGCGCAGTTGGCGGACCATGTGCTGCACCGCATCCAGGCCGACGCCGCGCCCGGACACTTCGGTGACCTTGTCGCGCAGGCTGAAGCCCGGCAGGAACAGGAACGTCAGCAGTTCTTCTTCGCTCAGGCGCAAAGCGGTTTCCGGCGGCGACAGGTGGCGGTCAACGATGGTGGCGCGCAGGCGCTCCAGGTCGACGCCGCTACCGTCATCGCTCAACTCCAGCACCAGCAACCCGGCCTGGTGGGACGCGCGCAGGCGGATCAGGCCTTCGGCCGGCTTGCCCGCCAGAATGCGCTGTTCGGGCATTTCGATGCCGTGGTCGACGGCATTGCGCAATAAATGGGTGAGCGGCGCCTCGAGCTTTTCCAGCACGTCGCGGTCGACTTGGGTCTTTTCGCCCTCGATCTCCAGGCGCACTTGCTTGCCCAGGCTGCGCCCCAGGTCACGCACCATGCGCACCTGACCGGCCAGGACATCGGCAAACGGGCGCATGCGGCAGGCCAGCGCGGTGTCGTAGAGCACCTGGGCGCGCTGGCCGGCCTGCCAACCGAATTCATCCAGCTCGACGGTTCTTTCTACCAGCAGGGCCTGGGCTTCGCTCAGCAGGCGGCGGGCATCGGCCAGGGCTTCCTGGGCTTCCAGGCTCAAGCCGAGCGTCTTGAGGTGACCATCGAGGTGGTCCAGTGCACGCACGCCGTTGCCTTGGATGCGTTTGAGACGTTGCAGGCTGGCCAGGTAGGGTTTGAGCCGCTGGGTTTCGACCAGGGACTTGCTGGACAGGTCCAACAGGCTGTTCAAGCGTTCGGCGGTCACCCGCAGCACACGCTCACCGCCCTCGGTCATGGGCTTGCTCTGGCGCGGCGGCGAGGGCGGAATCGGCGGTGCGGGCTCCGGTTCCGGCGGCGGCGCCTCGATGATAGGCACCGGGACAGGCGCGGGGGGCGGCGCCATGCGGGCGGTCGGCTGCGACGGATCCAGCAGGCGCTCCATCAACGCCACATAGGCCTGGATATCCGCCGGCCCCACGTCGTTGCCGGGGGTGGCGATGCGCATCAGCAGGTCGGTGCCTTGCAGCAGCGCATCAATATGTTCGGGTTGCAGGTACAGGCGGCTTTCCTGGGCGCTGACCAGGCAATCCTCCATGACGTGGGCCACGCTGACCCCGGCATCCACGCCCACGATGCGCGCCGCGCCCTTGAGCGAATGGGCCGCACGCATGCAGGCTTCGAGCTGGTCGGCCTGGGTCGGGTTGCGTTCCAGGGCCAGCAGGCCCGCGTTCAGCACCTGGGTCTGGGCATCGGCTTCCAGGCTGAACAGTTCCAGCAGCGAAGCATCACGCATCTGCTCGGGGGTCATGTGAGGCTCCGGGTCACGGCGGACAACAATTGCGCCTCGTCCAGCCAACGCAGGCTGCGGCCTTTCCACTGCAACACGCCTTGGGTGAATCGGCCGCTGGCCTGAATGCCGGAGGCCGATGCCGCGTTCAAGGTGCGCTCATCGATGGCGTGGATGCCGTCCACCTCGTCCACCGGCACCACCACCGGGCCATCCTGCGCGGCGATGATCAACATGCGCGGCATGATACGCCCGGTGCTCGCGCCATGGCTGGTGGCGTCCAGACCCAGCAGTTCCACCAGCGACAGGCACGCCACCAGCGCGCCGCGCACGTTCGCCACGCCGAGCAAGGCGCGGGAGCGTTGGTGCGGCAGGGAGTGAATCGGTTGCAGCGGCGCCACTTCCACCAGGCACCGGGTAGCGATCCCCAGCCATTCTTCGCCGAGGCGGAACATCAGCAGGGAGCGGGTAACGATGTCTTCGCTCGCTTCGGCGGCGACCGGGCGATGGTCGTCCTGCTGCAACGCGTAGCGATCCAGCAGGCGGGTGGCAGCGGCGGCGTACACCAAGCAGTTGCGGCAGTGGATATGGTCCGCCAGCAACGGGCAGGACTTGTCGCCGTGAATGCCGATGCGGTTCCAGCAATCGTCGATGGCCTGGGTGTCGGCCAACGTCAGGTCCAGACCTGCAGTGTCGAGCACGTCGGGGCTACTCATCGTTTTTGCTCACTGTCAGCTCGCTCGCTACGCGCGGCCCGCGCCTGCAAACGGCGCGCCCCCGCAATGTCGCCCTGGGCTTCAAGCAATGCGGCCAGTTGCATCAGGGCCTGCGGGTGCTGCGGTTCCAGGTACAAGGCTTTTCGGTAAAACCCCTGGGCTTCCAGGGCACTGCCGGCCACATCGCTGAGCAGCCCCAACCAGTAAAACACCTGGGCGGCCGGCGGGTGTTGACTTAAATAACGTTCGCAGGCGGCACGGGCCTCGGCGCTTTTGCCTTCGTTGGCCAGGGTCGCGATCTGGCTGAGCAGGTCGCCCGCCTCCGACGGCGGCGCCTTGACCGGCATCACCTGGGCGCTGAGCGTACTGAACGGTCGCGGCTTGGGCGCGATCGGTAAGATGTTGCGCCGAGGCGGCGGCGCGGGGATCGGCATGAAGACCGGCTCAGGCTTGACCGGTTCGGTGTGCCGGCTGAATGCGAACGACTGGGGCACGCCGATCGAGCGCATGCCCTGGCGCCCCAACAGGCTGCCTTCGGCCGGGCCGATAAACAGCACGCCGTCCACGTGGGTCAGCTTCTTGAGCACCTCGAACACCTGTTTTTGCGTCGGCTGGTCGAAATAGATCAGCAGGTTGCGGCAAAACACAAAGTCGTAGCTCGGTTCATTGGCGAGCAATCCGGGGTCGAGCAGGTTGCCGACATTCAGCCGCACCTGTTCGCGCACGCGGTCTTCGATGCGGTAACCATCGGCCTGCTCGGTGAAGTGGCGGTCGCGGAACTCAAGGTCGCCACCACGGAACGAGTTGCGGCCATACACGCCACGCTGGGCGCGAGCCACCGACAGCGGGCTGACGTCCACGCCCTGCACCTTGAACTGGTGCGGCGCCAGGCCGGCATCGAGCAAGGCCATGGCGATCGAATAGGGTTCTTCGCCGGTGGAACAGGGCAGGCTGAGAATGCGCAGGGCACGCAGTTGATTGATCTCGGCCAGGCGCGCCTTGGCCAGACGGGCCAGGGTCGCAAAGGATTCGGGGTAACGGAAAAACCAGGTCTCGGGCACGATCACGGCTTCGATCAATGCTTGCTGTTCGTCGTGGGAAAATTGCAGGTGGTGCCAGTATTCATCCGCCGTCTGGGCCGCGACAGCCTGGCTGCGTTGGCGCACGGCGCGTTCGATGATGGCCTCGCCCACCGAGGCCACGTCCAGGCCGATGCGTTCCTTCAAGAAGGCAAAGAAGCGCGGGTCGTTGCTCATAGGCTCGACCCGGCAGCAAACAGCAAGGCGCGTACTTCATCGGTGAGCAAGTCCGCGACGCCGATCCATTGCATCAAGCCCAGGGCATCTTCGCGCACCGGCCCCAGGTACGGCGCCTGGGGATTGTCCAGGCCGTAGGGCTTGAACTCTGCCGGGTCGCAACGCAGGGTTTCGGTGGCCTGCTCCAGAATCAGACCCAGCCATCGCGCGTCGAGCCAGGGCTCGGGTTTGTAGTTGACCAGCACCAGCCGGGTGCTGGTCCGCGCCTGGGCCGGCGTGCCGAAGGTCAGGGCGCTGAGGTCGATCACCGGCACCATCGCGCCGCGATGGGCAAAGATCCCGGCGACCCACAGCGGCGCATGGGCAAGGGGTTTGAGTGGCAGGCGCGGCAGCACCTCGGCCACTTCGGTGGCCTTGAGGGCATAACGTTCGTGGCCGATGTGGAACACCAGAAACAACGCTTTTTTCGCTGCCGGGAGGGCGCCGCGTTTAGTCGCGAGGTCGCTCATCAGACTTTGAAACGCGACACGCCGCTGCGCAAACCGACCGCAACCTGGCTCAGTTCATCGATAGCAAAGCTGGCCTGGCGCAACGACTCAACCGTCTGGCTGCTGGCATCGCCCAGTTGCACCAGCGCGTGGTTGATCTGCTCGGCACCGGTGGCCTGGGCCTGCATGCCTTCGTTGACCATCAACACCCGCGGCGCCAAGGCCTGTACCTGATGGATGATTTGCGACAACTGCTCGCCCACTTGCTGCACTTCGAACATGCCGCGGCGGACTTCTTCGGAGAACTTGTCCATGCCCATCACGCCCGCCGACACCGCCGACTGGATTTCACGCACCATCTGCTCGATGTCGTAGGTGGCCACGGCGGTCTGGTCGGCCAGGCGCCGCACTTCGGTGGCGACCACGGCAAAACCGCGCCCGTATTCACCGGCCTTTTCGGCCTCGATCGCCGCATTGAGCGACAGCAGGTTGGTCTGGTCGGCGACCTTGACGATGGTCACCACCACCTGGTTGATGTTGCCGGCCTTCTCATTGAGGATCGCCAGCTTGGCGTTGACCAGGTCGGCCGCGCCCATTACCGAGTGCATGGTCTCTTCCATGCGCGCCAGGCCTTGCTGGCCGGAACCGGCGGCCACCGAGGCCTGATCGGCAGCGGTGGAGACTTCGCTCATGGTGCGCACCAGGTCTTTGGACGTGGCGGCGATCTCGCGGGAAGTGGCGCCGATCTCGGTGGTCGTGGCCGCCGTCTCGGTGGCCGTGGCCTGTTGCTGCCTGGAGGTGGCGGCAATCTCGGTGACCGACGTGGTGACCTGCACCGACGAACGCTGGGCCTGGGCCACCAGCGCCGTCAGCTCGGTCATCATGTCGTTGAAGCCGGTTTCGACGGCGCCGAACTCATCGTGACGTTCCAGGTTCAGGCGGTTGCTCAGGTCACCGGTGCGCATGATTTCAAGGATTTCGACGATGCGCTGCATGGGCGCCATGATCGTGCGCATCAGCAATAAGCCGCACAGGCCGGCGGCCAGGATGGCAGTAGCCAGCGACACCACCATGCTGATCTTGGCCGACAGCACCGCTTCGTCGATGGTCGCCGTAGCCTGGTCGGAGACGCCCTTGTTGCTGGTAATGATGTCGTTGAGCTTCATGCGCCCTTCGGTCCAGATCGGGGTCAATTGCTCCTCAACCAATACGTTCGCCCCCGGCAGGTCTTTGGCTTCGATTCGCTCCAGCACTTGGGCCAGGACTTTGTTGTAGTTGATGTGCGATGCCTTGAAATTGTCGAACTCCATGCGATCGGCCTGACCATGGACGGTTTTTTCGTAATTGGCCATCTGCTGTTCAATGCGCGCGTCGAAGGTTCTGTAGTCCGTCTTGTCACTGCTGGTGAGGGTCTTGTCCTCGCGCAGGCCGATGATATCGACCGTCAGCAGATAGCTGTCGACCCATGCACTGCGGATCATCGAGCTGAGGTAAACCCCTGGCACCGCATCGTCCCGGACGGCTTCCTGACTGGTCTCGATCTTCAGCAACCGTGAATAGGACACCACGACCATCAGCAGCATGATCGCGATAATGACCGCAAAACTCGCCAAAATCCGCTGGCGCAAGGTCCAATTCTTCACAGTAACTCCTCGAGGGGCCATTCAAATGCGAGCGAGTATAGCCGAGCAGCAGCACTGGTTTATCAGTGGGTTTTGATACAAAGCGCACAGAATGCAAAAACATCGGTGGGAAGCGGCTTGCGCCCGATAACGGTGCATCAGTTGCGGACATTTCAACTGACCCACCGCTATCGGGCGCAAGCCCCTTCCCACAGGTGGATATGACGGCTCACCTTTATGGGTTAAGCCGCACCTGTTTCTCCAGTTCGGCCTTCAAGCCAGGCGCCAATTCAAGCTGGCGCGCCAGCTCGTCCAGATAGGCCTTTTCCATAAAGTTCTCCTCATCCACCAGCATCACACTGGCGATGTACATTTCGGCGGCCATTTCCGGGGTACCTGCTGCCCGGGCCACGTCGGTCGGGTCCAGCGGTTTGTTCAGTTCGGCATGCAGCCAGCTTTGCAGCTCGCGGTCATTGTCCAGCTTGGCGAACTCCCCTTCGATCAACGCCCGCTCGCGCTCATCCACATGCCCGTCGGCCTTGGCCGCCGCCACCAAAGCCTTGAGGATCGCCTGGCTGTGCTGCTCGACCTGGGCCGGCGGCAAGCGGTCGAGGGTCTGCGGCTCCCCCTGGGGGGCGCTGGCCTGTTGGGCCTGCCAATTGCCGTAGGCCTTGTAGGCAATCACCCCGAGTGCGGCCAAACCGCCGTAGGTCAGGGCCTTGCCGCCAAACTTGCGCGCCTTTTTATTGCCCAGCAGCAGACCCATGGCCCCGGCCGCCAGGGCGCCACCGCCGGCGCCGCCGAGCAAACTGCCAAGCCCCCCACCACCCAGCAGCCCGCCGAGGGCGCCCTTGTCCTCTGATTTGCGCTGACCGCCAGTCTTGTTCTGCAACATGTCCTGACCAGACTTGAGCAACTGATCAAGCAATCCACGGGTATTCATTCGTAGCCTCCAGACACTAGGGTTCATAGGACCAATAGGCTTCCAGCGTAAAACTAAGTGCCAAAAATCCGCGATGTAGAGTGCTTCTGGATGTAACGCGACTATCCTTCGGTTAAATCGATATACACTCGAACACATCGAAAAAAACACCCCAGCGGTAATTCCAGCATGATGACCTTGCGTCAAATCCGGCACTTTATCGCCGTGGCCGAGACCGGCTCGATCTCCGCCGCCGCGCAGGCAGCGTTCATTTCCCAGTCCACCCTGACCCTGGCGATCCAGCAACTGGAGCAGGAAATCGGCGTCATCCTGTTCAACCGCCACGCCAAAGGCATGACCCTCACGCATCAGGGTCATCAGTTTTTGCGCCAGGCGCACTTGATCCTCGCCACCGTCGACAACGCCAAGCGCAGCCTGCAGCAGAGCACCGATCAGGTCGCCGGGCAGTTGATCGTCGGCGTGACCAGCCTGGTGGCCGGTTATTACCTGGCCGACCTGCTGACCCGTTTCCAGCGGGCCTACCCCAACGTGGAAATCCGCGTGATGGAGGACGAGCGCCCGTATATCGAGCATTTGCTGGTGAGCGGCGAGATCGATGTGGGCGTGCTGATCCTGTCCAACCTGGAAGACCGCCACGCCCTGCAGACCGAGGTGCTGACCCACTCGCCGCACCGTTTGTGGCTGCCGGCGCAACACCCGCTGCTGGAACACGACAGCATCAACCTCGCCGATGTGACCCGCGAACCGTTGATTCAGTTGAACGTCGACGAGATGGGCCATAACGCCCAGCGCATGTGGACCTCTGCCGGCCTGCAACCGCGCGTGACCCTGCGCACCGCCTCGACCGAAGCGGTGCGCAGCCTGGTGGCCGCCGGCCTGGGCGTGTCGATCCAGCCGGACATGACCTACCGCCCCTGGTCCCTGGAAGGCGACATTATTGAAGCCAGACCGATTGCCGACCTCAGCCAGACCCTGGACGTGGGCCTGGCCTGGCGCCGTGGCACCGCGCGGCCGGCGCTGGTGGATCCGTTCCTCACCGTCGCACGGGAACAACCGCACCCGCGCAAGCCATCTATTTAATCGAATGCCGCATTCAGTATTTAGTATTTGTTGACCTCGCGCCCGACCTCTAGTCTCTGTGCATCTAGTAAGAGAAGGTCCGGCGCCTTGTAAGAGAACGCCCATGTCCACGCAAGAAAAGAGATCGCGAAAAATGTCTGGCGCGCCCACCCCGCTGCTCACTGCGTTGCTGATCGACGGCGAACTGGTCCAGGGCCAGGGTTTTGTCGAGCCGATCCTCAACCCGGCCAGCGGTGAAGTGCTGACCCAGATCGCCGAAGCCAGCACCGAGCAAGTCGAAACCGCCATTCTCGCCGCCCACCGCGCCTTTACCGGCTGGTCGCGGACCACGCCGCAGCAACGCTCGAACATTCTGCTGGGCATCGCCGACGCCATCGAACAACAAGCCGACTACCTGGCCCGCCTCGAATCGCTCAACTGCGGCAAGCCGTTGCACCTGGCGCGCCAGGATGACTTGAGCGCCACCGTCGATGTATTCCGCTTCTTCGCCGGCGCCGTGCGTTGCCAGACCGGCCAGCTCAGCGGCGAATACCTGCCGGGCTACACCAGCATGGTGCGCCGCGATCCGATTGGCGTCGTCGCCTCGATTGCGCCCTGGAACTACCCGTTGATGATGGCCGCGTGGAAGATCGCCCCCGCCCTGGCTGCCGGCAATACGCTGGTGTTCAAGCCTTCGGAACACACGCCGCTGTCGATCCTCGCCCTCGCGCCGGCCCTTAAAGAGCTGTTGCCGCGCGGCGTGATCAACATTCTGTGTGGCGGCGGCGAAGGGGTCGGCAGCCATCTGGTCAGCCACCCGAAAGTGCGCATGGTGTCGCTGACCGGCGATATCGTCACCGGGCAAAAAATCCTGCAGGCCGCGTCGAAAACCCTTAAGCGCACACACCTGGAACTGGGCGGCAAGGCGCCGGTGATCGTGTGCAACGACGCCGACCTGCAAGCGGTGGTCGAAGGCGTGCGCGCCTACGGTTACTACAACGCCGGCCAGGATTGCACCGCCGCCTGCCGCATCTACGCCCAGGCCGGCATCCACGACAAATTGGTTGCCGAGCTCGGCGCGGCGGTCAGCAGCCTGCGTTTTGCCGGCAAGCGCGACGCCGACAACGAACTCGGCCCGCTGATCAGCACACGCCAGCGCGACCGCGTCGCCAGCTTTGTCGAGCGCGCCCTCGGCCAGCCGCACATCGAACGCATCACCGGTGCCGCCGTGCATTCCGGCGCGGGTTTCTTTTATCAGCCGACCCTGCTCGCCGGTTGCAAACAGAATGACGAAATCGTCCAGCGCGAAGTGTTCGGCCCGGTGGTCACCGTGACCCGCTTCGACGAACTGGAACAGGCGGTGGACTGGGCCAATGACTCCGAATACGGCCTGGCCTCGTCGGTATGGACCCAGAACCTGGACAAAGCCATGCAGGTCGCGGCGCGCCTGCAGTACGGCTGCACCTGGATCAACAGCCATTTCATGCTGGTCAGCGAAATGCCCCACGGCGGCTTGAAGCGCTCGGGATACGGTAAAGATCTGTCCAGCGATTCGCTACAGGACTACAGCGTGGTGCGCCACATCATGGCGCGCCACGGCCAGCATCTCTAAAACAACAACTAAGCTCATGCGTTACGGCTTCACACACTGCCCCGACCATAATTAAAGAAGAGGGATTACCCATGTCCGCGCATAAGACCGCACTGCTCAGTGCCCTGACCACCGCGCTGCTGGCCAGCGCCAGCCTTCAGGCCGCCGAACCGCTCAAGGCGGTGGGTGCTGGCGAAGGCCAATTGGATATCGTCGCCTGGCCCGGTTATATCGAACGGGGCGAAAGCGACAAGGCTTACGACTGGGTCACCGGTTTCGAGAAGGAAACCGGCTGCAAGGTCAATGTGAAAACCGCCGCTACCTCTGACGAAATGGTCAGCCTGATGGCCAAGGGCGGCTATGACCTGGTCACCGCGTCGGGCGATGCCTCGCTGCGGTTGATCGGCGGCAAGCGTGTGCAACCGATCAACACCGCCTTGATCCCCAATTGGAAGAACATCGACCCGCGCCTCAAAGACGCGCCGTGGTACGTGGTCGGCCAGCAAACCTACGGCACGCCGTACCAATGGGGCCCGAACGTGTTGATGTACAACACCAACGTGTTCAAGACCGCGCCCACCAGTTGGAATGTGCTGTTCGAGGCGCAGAACCTGCCGGACGGCAAGCCGAACAAAGGTCGCGTGCAGGCCTACGACGGCCCGATCTACATCGCCGACGCGGCGCTCTATCTCAAGTCGACCAAACCGGAGTTGGGTATCCAAAGCCCCTACGAGCTGACCGAAACCCAGTACAAAGCCGTACTCGACCTGTTGCGCGCCCAGCAACCGTTGATCCACCGCTACTGGCACGACACCACCGTGCAAATGAGCGACTTCAAGAACGAAGGCGTGGTCGCCTCCAGCGCCTGGCCGTATCAGGTCAATGGCCTGGTCAACGAGAAACAGCCGATCGCCTCGACCATTCCCAAGGAAGGCGCCACCGGCTGGGCCGACACCACCATGCTGCACAGCGAGGCCAAGCACCCGAACTGCGCCTACAAATGGATGGACTGGTCGCTGCAACCCAAGGTCCAGGGTGATGTAGCAGCCTGGTTCGGTTCCCTGCCGGCGGTGCCGGCGGCGTGCACCGGCAGCGAACTGCTCGGCGCCGAGGGCTGCAAGACCAACGGGTTCGACCAGTTCGAGAAGATCGCCTTCTGGAAAACCCCGCAGGCTGAAGGCGGCAAGTTCGTGCCGTACAGCCGCTGGACCCAGGATTACATCGCGATCATGGGCGGCCGCTAGTCACTCCTCCCCCTGTGGGAGGGGCTTGCTCCCTCCCACAAGGTTGAGCGCATTCACAGATAGTTTGTTTTTTCAGAAGTCCAGGCCGGGCCGCTGCGACGACCCGCGCCTTTTGGGAGCACCGCACCATGACGCTTGCAGTCCAATTCACCCACGTTTCCCGTCAGTTCGGCGAAGTGAAGGCCGTTGACCGGGTTTCCATCGATATCCAGGACGGCGAGTTCTTTTCCATGCTCGGGCCTTCCGGCTCAGGCAAAACCACGTGCCTGCGCCTGATCGCCGGGTTCGAGCAGCCGAGCGCAGGCTCGATCCGTATCCATGGCGAGGAAGCCGCCGGCTTGCCGCCGTACCAGCGCGACGTCAACACCGTGTTCCAGGATTACGCGCTGTTCCCCCATA
The DNA here is from genome assembly GCF_046605395.1 of Pseudomonas sp. MPB23. Taxonomy (NCBI): domain Bacteria; kingdom Pseudomonadati; phylum Pseudomonadota; class Gammaproteobacteria; order Pseudomonadales; family Pseudomonadaceae; genus Pseudomonas; species Pseudomonas sp. MPB23. The sequence continues at coordinate 6,078,358 of NZ_CP176771.1, forward strand.
TGAATGTGCGCGACAACGTGGCCTACGGCCTCAAGGTCAAAGGCGTGGGCAAGCGCGAACGCCTTAATCGCGCCGAAGAAGCCCTGGCCATGGTCGCCCTCGGCGGCTACGGCGAGCGCAAGCCGGTGCAGCTCTCCGGTGGCCAGCGTCAGCGTGTGGCCCTGGCGCGCGCGCTGGTCAATCGCCCGCGCGTGTTGCTGCTGGATGAACCGCTGGGTGCCCTCGACCTCAAGTTGCGCGAACAGATGCAAAGCGAGCTGAAAAAGCTGCAACGCCAGCTCGGCATCACGTTTATCTTCGTGACCCACGACCAGACCGAAGCGCTGTCGATGTCCGACCGCGTGGCCGTGTTCAACAAGGGCCGCATCGAACAGGTCGACACCCCGCGCAACCTCTACATGAAACCGGCCACCGCGTTCGTCGCCGAATTCGTCGGCACCTCCAACGTGATTCGCGGCGAGCTGGCCCAACGCCTCAGCGGCAGCGCGCAACCGTTCTCGATCCGCCCCGAACACGTGCGCTTTGCCGAAGGCCCCCTGAACGCCGACGAAGTGGAAGTCAGCGGCCTGCTGCATGACATCCAGTACCAGGGCAGCGCCACCCGCTATGAACTGAAACTGGAAAACGGCCAGGCGCTGAACATCAGCCAGGCCAACAACCAGTGGCTGGACATCAGCAACGGCTATCAGGTCGGCCAGCCCATCACCGCACGCTGGGCGCGGGCCGCCATGACACCGCTGACCGACATTGCAGGCGAGGTGTGACATGAGCCTGGCCCTTTCCCAACCGCCGATGCGCAGGTTTTCCAACCTGCTGTATCGCAAGCCCAATCTCTACCTGGCGATGCTGCTGATACCGCCGCTGATCTGGTTCGGCGCGATCTACCTGGGGTCGTTGCTGACCCTGCTGTGGCAGGGCTTCTATACCTTTGACGACTTCACCATGGCGGTCACGCCGGACCTGACCCTGGCCAACTTCGCCGCGCTGTTCCAGCCGTCGAACTTCGACATCATCCTGCGCACCCTGAGCATGGCGATCGTGGTGTCGATCGCCAGTGCCATCGTCGCCTTCCCGATTGCCTACTACATGGCGCGCTACACCACGGGCAAGACCAAGGCGTTTTTCTATATCGCGGTGATGATGCCGATGTGGGCCAGCTACATCGTCAAGGCGTATGCCTGGACCTTGCTGCTGGCCAAGGGCGGCGTGGCGCAGTGGTTCGTGCAGCACCTGGGGCTGGAGCCGGTGTTGCAGTTCGTGCTGGGGATTCCCGGTGTCGGCGGCAGCACCTTGAGCACCTCGCACCTGGGGCGCTTCATGGTGTTCGTCTATATCTGGCTGCCGTTCATGATCCTGCCGATCCAGGCGTCGCTGGAGCGTTTGCCACCGTCGTTGCTGCAAGCCTCCGCCGACCTGGGCGCCAAACCGCGCCAGACCTTCATGCAGGTGATCCTGCCGCTGTCGGTGCCGGGGATTGCCGCCGGTTCGATCTTTACGTTCTCGCTGACCCTGGGCGATTTCATCGTGCCGCAACTGGTCGGCCCGCCGGGCTACTTCGTCGGCGGCATGGTGTACGCCCAGCAAGGCGCCATCGGCAACATGCCCATGGCCGCGGCGTTCACCCTGGTGCCGATCGTGCTGATCGCGGTGTACCTGTCCATCGTCAAACGCCTGGGGGCCTTCGATGCACTCTGAAAAATCATCCATCGGCCTGAAGATCGCGGCCTGGGGCGGCTTGGTGTTTTTGCACTTCCCGATCCTGATCATCTTCCTGTATGCCTTCAACACCGAAGAGGCGGCATTCAGCTTTCCGCCCCAAGGGTTTACGTTGAGGTGGTTCAGCGTGGCCTTCGCCCGCCCGGACGTGCTCGAAGCGATCAAGCTGTCGCTGCAGATCGCGGCCATCGCCACCCTGATCGCCATGGTGCTCGGCACACTGGCCTCGGCGGCGCTGTATCGCCGGGAGTTCTTTGGCAAGCAAGGCGTGTCGTTGATGCTGATCCTGCCGATTGCGCTGCCGGGGATCATCACCGGTATCGCCCTGCTGGCGACGTTCAAGACACTGGGCATTGAACCGGGGATGTTCACCATCATCGTCGGCCACGCGACCTTCTGCGTGGTGATCGTCTACAACAACGTCATCGCGCGCCTGCGCCGCACCTCCCACAGTCTGATCGAAGCCTCGATGGACCTGGGCGCCGACGGCTGGCAGACCTTCCGCTACATCATCATGCCCAACCTCGGCTCGGCGCTGCTGGCCGGCGGCATGCTGGCGTTCGCGCTGTCGTTCGACGAAATCATCGTCACCACCTTCACCGCCGGGCATGAGCGCACCTTGCCGCTGTGGCTGCTCAACCAATTGAGCCGGCCACGGGATGTGCCGGTGACCAACGTGGTGGCGATGCTGGTGATGATCGTGACGATGTTCCCGATTCTGGGGGCCTATTACCTGACCCGTGGCGGTGAAAGCGTGGCCGGGAGTGGCGGTAAATAACGTTTCCATTGAACCCGGTTTTTTCAGGGCAATAACAATAGTTTCCGGAGGACTAAAGCATGCAAACCAAACTCTTGATCAACGGCCAACTGGTCGAAGGCGAAGGCCCGGCGCAGGCCGTATTCAACCCGGCATTGGGCCGCGTACTGGTGGAAATCAACGAAGCCAGCGAAGCCCAGGTCGACGCCGCCGTGCGTGCCGCCGACGCGGCGTTTGAAAGCTGGTCGCAGACCGCGCCCAAGGATCGCTCGCTGCTGCTGCTGAAACTGGCGGACGTGATCGAAGCCCACGGCGAAGAGCTGGCCAGGCTGGAGTCGAATAACTGCGGCAAACCCTACAGTGCGGCGCTGAACGACGAGATCCCGGCGATCGCCGATGTGTTCCGCTTCTTCGCCGGCGCCAGCCGTTGCATGAGCGGTTCGGCCGGCGGCGAGTATCTGCCCGGCCACACCTCGATGATCCGCCGCGATCCGGTGGGCGTCATCGCCTCCATCGCGCCGTGGAACTACCCGCTGATGATGGTCGCCTGGAAAATCGCCCCCGCCCTGGCCGCCGGTAATACCGTGGTGCTCAAGCCGTCGGAACAAACCCCACTGACCGCGCTGCGCCTGGTCGAACTGGCGTCGCAGATTTTCCCGGCCGGTGTGCTCAACCTGGTCTTCGGCCGTGGGCCCACCGTGGGCAACCCACTGGTGACCCATCCGAAAGTACGCATGGTGTCGCTGACCGGCTCCATCGCCACCGGCGCGAACATCATCTCCAGCACCGCCGACAGCGTGAAGCGCATGCACATGGAGCTGGGCGGCAAGGCGCCGGTGATCATCTTCAACGACGCGGATATCGACGCGGCCGTGGAAGGCATTCGCACCTTCGGCTTCTATAACGCTGGCCAGGACTGTACCGCCGCGTGCCGGATCTACGCCCAGGCGGATATCTACGATGCGTTTGTCGAGAAACTGGGCGCGGCCGTGGCGAGCATCAAATACGGCCTGCAGGATGACCCCGACACCGAGCTGGGCCCCCTGATCACGGCGCAACACCGTGACCGCGTGGTCGGGTTTGTCGAACGCGCCGTGGCGCAGCCGCATATCCGCCTGATCACCGGCGGCAAGGCGGTGGAAGGCAATGGCTTCTTCTTTGAACCGACCGTATTGGCCGATGCGCAGCAGGACGACGAGATCGTGCGCCGCGAGGTGTTCGGGCCGGTGGTGTCGGTGACCAAGTTCAGCGATGAAGCGCAGGTGCTGGGCTGGGCCAACGATTCGGACTACGGCCTGGCGTCATCCGTATGGACCGCCGATGTAGGACGCGCCCATCGCTTGGCCGCACGCTTGCAGTATGGCTGCACCTGGGTGAATACCCACTTCATGCTCGTCAGCGAAATGCCTCACGGCGGTCAGAAACTGTCGGGGTATGGCAAGGACATGTCCATGTACGGGCTGGAGGACTACACCACCGTTCGCCATGTGATGTTCAAGCACTGAACCTCACGCTGATGCCTTAACGGTAGGAGCAAGCTTGCTCGCGAAGAGCGTCGACGATAATGCGCGGCATCCGATTAAACGCGGTGTCCAGGCGCCTGTCGCGAGCAAGCCCCCCTTTCCCACATTGGATCTTCATAATTCCTGGGTAATGTGCTCCCACACAGCCCGGAAATGTCTTGTCGCATTTGCCAAGCCATCATCCCGCCATCAATCATTTTTCCTACGCCATCGAACCGCTTAAGCTATCCGGCGTCTGTTTAATGTCCGTTGCGTTTGGCCGAAGGTATGTCCGAACCGTTATCTCTGATCCAGCACGTGCCAGGGCCGGCGCGGGATTTGCTCACGACAGGTTGTCTCTATGCACCGCAGGAATTTGCTCAAAGCGTCCATGGCCATTGCGGCCTACACCGGTTTATCGGCCAGCGGCCTGTTGGCTGCGCAGGCCTGGGCCGGCAACCGTGCCGCCGACGGCAAGGCCGTGGCGTTCGACTTTGAAACACTGAAGGCCCAGGCCAAGCAGCTCGCCGGCACGGCATATAAAGACACCAAGCAGGTGCTGCCGCCCACCCTGGCGACCATGAGCCCGCAAAATTTCAACGCCATCGGCTACGACGGCAAGCATTCGCTGTGGAAGGACTTGAACGGCCAACTGGACGTGCAGTTCTTCCACGTCGGCATGGGTTTCAAGACGCCGGTGCGCATGCACAGCGTCGACCCCAAGACCCGTGAGGCCCGCGAAGTGCATTTCCGCCCTTCGCTGTTCAACTACGAAAAAACCACGGTCGACACCCAGCAACTGACCGGCGACCTGGGTTTCTCCGGTTTCAAGCTGTTCAAGGCGCCGGAACTGGATCGCCATGACGTGCTGTCGTTTCTCGGCGCCAGCTACTTCCGCGCGGTGGATTCCACCGGCCAGTACGGCCTGTCCGCACGCGGCCTGGCGATTGATACCTACGCGAAAAAACGCGAGGAATTCCCCGACTTCACGCAGTTCTGGTTCGAAACCCCGGACAAGAACGCCACGCGCTTCGTGGTCTACGCCCTGCTCGACTCGCCCAGCGCCACCGGCGCCTATCGCTTCGATATCGACTGCCAGGCCAACCAAGTGGTGATGGCCGTCGACGCCCATATCAATGCGCGCACCGCCATCGAACAACTGGGCATCGCGCCGATGACCAGCATGTTCAGTTGCGGCACCCACGAACGGCGTATGTGCGACACCATTCACCCGCAAATCCATGATTCGGACCGCCTGGCAATGTGGCGCGGCAACGGCGAGTGGATCTGCCGCCCGCTGAACAACCCGGCCAAGCTGCAATTCAATGCGTTCGCCGATACCGACCCGAAAGGCTTCGGCCTGGTGCAGACCGACCATGAGTTCGCCAGCTACCAGGACACCGTGGACTGGTACAGCAAGCGCCCGAGCCTGTGGGTCGAGCCCACCACCGCGTGGGGCGAAGGCTCGATCGACCTGCTGGAAATCCCAACCACCGGCGAGACCCTGGATAACATCGTGGCCTTCTGGACCCCGAAAACCCCTGTGGCGGCCGGCGACTCACTCAACTATGGCTACAAGCTGTACTGGAGCGCGCTGCCACCGGTGAGCACACCGCTGGCGCAAGTCGACGCGACCCGTTCCGGCATGGGCGGTTTCACCGAAGGCTGGGCGCCGGGCGAGCACTACCCCGACGTCTGGGCACGGCGGTTTGCCGTGGACTTCAAGGGCGGCGGCCTGGACCGTCTGCCACCGGGTACCGGCATCGAGCCGGTGGTGACGTGCTCCAATGGCGAAGTGAAAGATTTCAGCGTGCTGGTGCTCGACAACATCAAGGGCTATCGCATCCTGTTCGACTGGTACCCGACCAACGACAGCGTGGAGCCGGTGGAACTGCGGTTGTTTATCCGCACCCAGGACCGCACGTTGAGTGAAACCTGGTTGTACCAATACTTCCCGCCGGCACCGGACCTGCGCAAGTACAGCTGATGCGACCAGTGGGAGCGGGCGCGTGGTGGCGAGGTAGCTTGCTCACCCCCACACGCCCGTGTACGCATTATTCAGCGCCGCTTCAGAACCGCGACACAGTCTTCATCGCACCGATCAGATAGCGCATCGCCACCTGATCGCTCTCGGTCAGGCCGCGATAGTGCTCCAGCAATTCAGCCTCGTCCGAACTCAACTTTCGACCGCGCAACGACACCCTGCGGGTCAGAAAAGACGCCACCACACCCGTTACACCATAGGACTTGGCCATGGACTGTTTCTCCTGATAACGATCAAATACTCCTGGTGCCCATTACCTACCTCCCGTGAAGCGCAATGCCTTCGTGGGCAAACCGACTGACTTCCTGGGCCAGAAATCAGACTTACCCTAAGCGTAGAAACAATCCCGTCAGGTGTGGGATTTTTTTAGAGTATTCACTTAAAAAACTGTTTCGGTAACAAATACCTACAGCTACGTCCCACAGCCTCCGGCAATAAAAAACCCACCGGATCAGGGTGGGTTCGGGTGGCGCGCGAAGAATCAATCCCTCAGGTCAGACTCATGAATCGGTTGATCGCGGTGGGTCGCCCGTTGGTACTGCGCCGGCCAGGTCGCCTTGCGCCCGCCCAGATCATCGTCGGCATGCAGCGGCCAGTACGGATCGCGCAACAGCTCACGGGCCAGGAAGATGATGTCGGCCTGGCAGGTGCGCAGAATGTGCTCGGCCTGGGCCGGTTCAGTGATCATGCCAACTGTGCCGGTGGCGATGCCCGCCTCCTTGCGCACCCGTTCGGCGAAGCGCGTCTGGTAGCCGGGGCCGATGGGGATCTCGGCGTTGGCGGCGGTGCCACCGGAGGATACGTCGATCAGGTCCACGCCCAGGGCTTTGAGGCGGCGCGCCAGTTCCACGGTTTCATCGGGGTTCCAGCCATCTTCCACCCAGTCGGTGGCCGATACCCGCACGAACAGCGGCAAGTCCTGGGGCCAGACTTCACGCACGGCTTCGGTCACCTGCAGGGCCAGGCGGATACGGTTTTCGAACGAACCACCGTACTGGTCCTGCCGCTGGTTGCTGATGGGCGAGAGGAATTGATGCAGCAGGTAACCGTGAGCGGCGTGGATCTCCACCACTTTAAAACCGGCGGTCAACGCGCGCTTGGCGGCGGCGACGAAGTCGGCGATCACTTGCTGGATCTGCGCGTCGTCCAGGGGCCGGGGTTGCGTGTGGTTCGGGTCAAAGGCAATCGGTGAAGGCCCCACCGGTACCCAACCGCCATCTTCCGGCTTGAGGCTGCCGGATTTGCCGATCCACGGCCGATGGGTGCTGGCCTTGCGCCCAGCGTGGGCCAGTTGAATCCCGGCCACGGCGCCCTGGGCAGTGATAAAGCGCGTGATGCGTTGCAGCGGGGCAATCTGTGCGTCGTTCCACAGGCCCAGGTCTTCGGCGGTGATGCGGCCCTCGGCGGTGACGGCGGTGGCTTCGGTAAAAATCAGCCCGGCACCGCCGACAGCGCGGCTGCCGAGGTGGACCAGGTGCCAATCGTTGGCCAGGCCATCGACGCTGGAGTATTGGCACATCGGCGATACCGCAATGCGGTTGAGCAGGGTCAATTGGCGCAGGGTATAGGGTTCGAGAAGCTGACTCATGGCGCACCTCTTATGGGTTCTATGGGCACTTCTGTAGGAGCGAGCTTGCTCGCGAAAGCCTCACAGGCACCGCGTTTATCCAGGATTGACGCGTTACCGTTAAGGTTTTTCGCGGACAAGCCCGCGCCTACACAACAGTGCTTAGAGCCTAGTCGACAACGATCGATTGCACAGGGTTCAGAAGGAAAACGGGAGCCGATTGCCGGCTCCCGTGATGCAGCCGCTTACATTTCGACCTGGGTACCCAGCTCGATCACCCGGTTGACCGGGAGCTTGAAGAACCGCAGGTTGCCGTTGGCATTCTTCAACATGAACGCGAACAAGCCTTCGCGCCAGCGGGCCATGCCCTTGATGCGCGAGGCGATGACCGTTTCGCGGCTTAGGAAGTAAGTGGTGCGCATCGGGCTGAAATCCAGATCGTCCAGATGGCACAGTTTCAGCGCTTCGGGCACGTCCGGCTCGTCGGTAAAACCAAAGTGCAGGATCACCCGGAAGAAGCCTTCGCCGTAGGCATCCACCTCGAATCGTCGTGAGGCGGGTACGCGTGGAATGTCTTCATAGACCACCGTCAGCAACACCACCTGCTCATGCAGCACCTGGTTGTGCAACAGGTTGTGCAACAGCGCATGGGGCACCGCATCGGGCCGCGCAGTAAGGAACACGGCAGTGCCCTGCACGCGATGGGGTGGCTGCACGCGGATACTGCCGATAAAGATCGGCAGCGGCAGTCCGCCTTCGTCGAGGCGGTCCATCAACAGTTCCTTGCCGCGCTTCCAGGTGGTCATCAGGATGAACAAGACAATCCCCGCCAATACCGGGAAGGCGCCGCCCTGAACGATTTTCGGCACGTTGGCGGCGAAGAACAGCCCGTCGACCAAGAGGAAACCAATCAGCACCGGAATCGCCAGCACCGGTGGCCATTTCCACAGCAACAGCATGACGGCCGACACCAGGATGCTGGTGATCAGCATGGTGCCGGTCACCGCCACGCCATAGGCCGAGGCCAGCGCGTTGGACGATTCGAAGCCCAGCACCAGCAGGATCACGCCGACCATCAGCGACCAGTTCACCGCGCCGATATAGATTTGCCCCTGTTCGGCACTGGAGGTGTGCTGAATGTGCATGCGCGGAATGTAGCCCAGCTGGATCGCCTGACGGGTCAGGGAGAACGCACCGGAAATCACCGCCTGAGAGGCGATCACCGTGGCCAGCGTGGACAACACCACCAGCGGAATCAACGCCCAGCTCGGTGCGAGCAGGTAGAACGGGTTACGCGCTGCTTCGGGGTTTTCGAGCAGCAGCGCACCTTGGCCGAAATAGTTGAGCACCAGCGCCGGCAGCACCAGGGCAAACCACGCACGGGCGATAGGCTTGCGCCCGAAGTGGCCCATGTCGGCGTACAACGCTTCGGCACCGGTCAATGCCAGCACCACGGCGCCGAGAATCGCCACACCCATGCCAGGGTGGACCATAAAGAAACGCACGCCCCATGCCGGGTTGAGCGCATTGAGCACCTCAGGATGCTGGCTGATGCCATGCACGCCCAGGCCCGCCAGCACCAGGAACCACAACACCATGACCGGCCCGAACAGCTTGCCGATACGGTCGGTGCCATGTTTCTGGATCAGGAACAGACCCACCAGCACCACCAGGGACAACGGCACAACCCAGCGTTCAAGCCCCTCGAAAGCCAGTTCCAGGCCTTCTACCGCCGAGAGCACCGAGATCGCCGGGGTGATCATGCTGTCGCCGTAAAACAGCGCCGCGCCGATCAACCCGAGAATCACCAGCACCGAGCGCAGCTTCGGATACGGCGACGCCGCCCGCCGCGCCAACGCGGTGAGGGCCATGATGCCGCCCTCGCCCTGGTTGTCGGCGCGCAGGATAAACAACACGTACTTGATCGAAACGACCCAGATCAGCGACCAGAAGATCAGCGCCAGGATCCCGAAGACTCCGTCATGGTTGACCTGAACCCCATACCCTCCGCCGAACACCTCTTTAAGGGTGTACAGCGGGCTGGTCCCGATATCGCCGTAAACCACCCCGACCGCTGCCACCAGCATGCCAATCGGCTTGGCATTGGAATGCTCGCCACCCGCTGCCTGACTACTTGCCTGACCCATCAACCACTCCTGCCCTTTGACCTGAGGTCTTTTATAAACAACGCGTCTAAGCTGACCCTAGCATGCGCTGTTTTACTTCTCGAAACAGACGTTTTATTGACCCCGGGACTTCCCCCGTGTGCAACGGCGCGAAGCATAGCGCAGCACTCGTCGTATTTCCCTGCATAAAGCTGGTCAAGTGTGTTGGCCGTCGCTAGAATTGCGCACTTTTTGATCAGAGGCACACGCCAAGTGCCCATCCACTGCCTTGTCGTGCCCGACGGGCGGCGTCATTCAATACCGAGGTTAGACATGTCCACCACCATCGCAAAAGCCAACCCCAAGGTCGGCTTTGTTTCCCTGGGTTGCCCAAAGGCCCTGGTCGACTCCGAACGCATCCTGACCCAACTGCGCATGGAAGGTTATGACGTCGTGTCCACTTACCAGGACGCGGACGTGGTGGTGGTCAACACCTGCGGCTTCATCGACTCGGCCAAGGCGGAGTCCCTGGAAGTGATCGGCGAAGCGATCAAGGAAAACGGCAAAGTCATCGTCACCGGCTGCATGGGTGTGGAAGAAGGCAATATCCGCAACGTGCACCCCAGCGTACTGGCCGTGACCGGCCCGCAGCAGTACGAGCAGGTGGTCAATGCCGTGCACGACGTGGTGCCGCCGCGCCAGGACCACAACCCGCTGATCGACCTGGTGCCGCCCCAAGGCATCAAGCTGACCCCGCGCCACTATGCGTACCTGAAGATTTCCGAGGGCTGCAACCACAGCTGCAGCTTCTGCATCATCCCGTCGATGCGCGGCAAGCTGGTCAGCCGCCCGGTAGGCGACGTGCTGGACGAGGCCCAGCGCCTGGTCAAATCCGGCGTGAAGGAACTGCTGGTGATCTCCCAGGACACCAGCGCCTACGGTGTGGATGTGAAATACCGCACCGGTTTCTGGAACGGCGCGCCGGTGAAAACCCGCATGACCGAACTGTGCGAAGCCTTGAGCAGCCTGGGCGTGTGGGTGCGCCTGCACTACGTTTACCCGTACCCGCACGTGGACGAGCTGATCCCGTTGATGGCCGCCGGCAAGATCCTGCCGTACCTGGACATCCCGTTCCAACACGCCAGCCCCAAGATCCTCAAGGCCATGAAACGCCCGGCCTTTGAAGACAAGACCCTGGCGCGCATCAAGAACTGGCGCGAGATCTGCCCCGAGCTGATCATCCGTTCGACCTTCATCGTCGGCTTCCCGGGCGAAACCGAGGAAGACTTCCAGTACCTGCTGGACTGGCTGACCGAAGCGCAGTTGGATCGCGTCGGCTGCTTCCAGTACTCGCCGGTCGAAGGCGCCCCGGCCAACCTGCTGGACCTGCCCGTGGTGCCGGATGACATCAAGCAGGACCGTTGGGAGCGTTTCATGGCGCACCAGCAGGCCATCAGCTCGGCGCGCCTGCAACTGCGTATCGGCAAGGAAATCGAAGTGCTGATCGACGAAGTCGACGAGCAAGGCGCCGTGGGCCGCTGCTTCTTCGACGCGCCGGAAATCGACGGTAACGTGTTTATCGACGATGCCAGCGGTTTGAAGCCGGGCGACAAGGTCTGGTGCACCGTGACCGATGCCGACGAATACGACCTGTGGGCCGAAAAACGCGACTGATTGCCTCAGCGGCGTAAAAAATCGAAAAGCCCTGCCTCTGGACAAGATGCGGGGCTTTTTTAGGTCTATCGTTTTGCCCACGAGCACAGATCACTGCAAGGGGCCGCGGGCATGCGTCAGCATTCGGTTATCCACACACCTAAAACCAGCGATTACGCGCAATTGACCCGTATCTGGGAGGCGTCGGTGCGAGCCACCCACGACTTCTTGCCGGACAGTTACATCGTGCTGCTGAAAAACCTGGTGCTGACCCGTTACCTGGATGCCGTCATGCTGATCTGCACCAAGGACTCACGCCAACACATCACCGGGTTCGCCGGGGTGGCCGCCGGCAAGGTCGAAATGTTGTTTATCGACCCGCAGCACCGGGGCCAGGGCCTGGGCCGGCAATTGCTGCGTTATGCGATCGAACGCATGAACGCCGACGAACTGGACGTCAATGAACAGAATCCCCAGGCCCTGGGCTTTTACTTCAAGCAGGGCTTCGAGGTGATCGGACGCACGGAGCATGATGGCCTCGGGCAGCCGTATCCGTTACTGCACCTGCGGTTGCGCCAGGTGCAGCAAGAGGCGCGCAGGGGCTAAATGAAATGGGGCCGGGATTAACCGCGCCCACACAGGTACAATAGCCGCCCCCTTTTGTTACGGCCCTTGTCATGACTGACCCCATACGCCTCTCCAAACGCCTTATCGAACTGGTCGGTTGCTCCCGTCGGGAGGCTGAGCTGTTTATCGAAGGCGGCTGGGTCTCGGTGGACGGTGAAGTGATCGACGAGCCGCAGTTCAAGGTCACCACCCAGAAGGTCGAACTGGACCCCGAAGCCAAGGCCACTGCGCCGGAGCCGGTGACCATCCTGCTGCATGCCCCGGCCGGCGTGGATGCCGAGACGGCGATGGCCTCGATCAGCGCCGGGACGCTGTCCGAGGAACATCGCTTCAGCAAGCGTCCGCTCAAGGGCCACTTCCTGCGCCTGACCGCCAGCGCCGACCTGCAAGCCAAGGCCAGCGGCCTGCTGGTGTTCACCCAGGACTGGAAGATTCTGCGCAAGTTGACCGCCGATGCCGCCAAGATCGAACAGGAATATGTGGTGGAAGTCGAAGGCGACATGGTCGCCCACGGCCTCAACCGCCTCAACCATGGCCTGACCTACAAAGGCAAAGAGCTGCCGGCGGTGAAAGCCAGCTGGCAGAACGAAAACCGTCTGCGCTTTGCGATAAAGAACCCGCAACCGGGTGTGATCGCCCTGTTCTGCGAAGCCGTTGGCCTGAAGGTCGTCGCCATCCGCCGCATCCGCATCGGCGGCGTGTCCATCGGCAAGGTGCCGGTGGGCCAATGGCGTTACTTGTCCGGCAAAGAGAAGTTCTAAGCCGCTTCCCCTTTCCAGGCATCGCCCCACTCGGCGCTGCCCACCGCTGAAAACCAGGATTGCCCACCATGATTCACAATGACGTACTGCGCAGCGTGCGCTACATGCTCGACATCAGCGACAACAAGATGGTCGAGATCATCAAGCTCGGCGGCATGGACGTGAGCAAGGAAGACCTGCTGACTTACCTCAAGAAAGACGAGGAAGAAGGCTTCGTGTTTTGCCCGGACGAGGTCATGGCCCACTTCCTCGACGGCCTTGTGATGTTCAAGCGCGGCAAGGACGAAAGCCGTCCGCCGCAGCCGATCGAAACCCCGGTGACCAACAACATCATCCTCAAGAAGCTGCGCGTGGCCTTCGAATTGAAGGAAGACGACATGCACGCCATCCTCAAGGCCGCCGAGTTCCCGGTGTCCAAGCCTGAACTGAGCGCGCTGTTCCGCAAGTTCGGCCACACCAACTACCGCACGTGTGGCGACCAGTTGCTGCGTAATTTCCTCAAGGGCCTGACCCTGCGGGTTCGTGCGTAAGCCATGAGTTATCAGGTCTCACCCGTCGGCTTTGTGCGCTCCTGCTTCAAGGAGAAGTTCGCCATCCCGCGCCAGCCGCAACTGGCGCCCGCCGCCCGGGGCGTGCTGGAACTGGTGGCGCCGTTCGACCAGGGTGAGGCGGTGCAGGGCCTGGAACAGGTCAGCCATGTATGGCTGCTGTTTCTGTTTCACCAGGCCCTGGAAGACAAGCCGCGCCTCAAAGTGCGCCCGCCACGCCTGGGCGGCAACACGTCCATGGGCGTGTTCGCTACCCGCGCGACTCATCGCCCCAACGGCATTGGCCAGTCAGTGGTCAAGCTGGACAAGGTGGAGCCGGGCCGATTGTGGATTTCCGGGATCGATTTGCTCGACGGCACACCGGTGCTGGATATCAAGCCGTATGTGCCCTATGCCGACATCATCGACACGGCCATCAACAGCATCGCCAGCGCTGCGCCGCAGCTGATTGCGGTGCAGTGGCTGAAGACGGCGCTGCAGCAGGCACAAGGCCATGCCCAGCGTCTTGGCGAGCCATTGGTGGCGTTGATCGATCAGTGTCTGGCGCAGGATCCGCGGCCGGCGTACCAGACGCCCGGGCCTGAGCGCGAATATGGGGCGCAGTTCTGGGATGTGGATGTGCGCTGGCACTATCCAGAGGCGGGCGTCATCTGTGTGCTTGAAGTGATTGCAGCTGAATAAACCGAAAACCAATGTGGGAGGGCGCTTGCTCCCGATAGCGGCGGGTCAGTCAACGGATGCATTGACTGACACTCAGCAATCGGGAGCAAGCCCCCTCCCACACTTTTTTGACCGCGCTTACTTCTCGACGAAGGCGCGCTCGATCAAGTAATCACCCGGCTCACGCATCCGTGGCGAAACTTTCAGGCCGAAGCTGTTCAACACTTCGCTGGTCTCGTCCAACATGCTTGGGCTGCCGCACAGCATGGCGCGGTCATCCTGGGGGTTGATCGGCGGCAGGCCGATGTCGCGGAACAGCTTGCCGCTGCGCATCAGGTCGGTCAGACGGCCCTGGTTTTGGAACGGCTCACGGGTCACGGTGGGGTAGTAGATCAACTTTTCACGCAGGGCCTCGCCGAAGAATTCGTTCTGCGGCAGGTGCTCGGTGATGAATTCGCGGTAAGCGACTTCGTTGACGTAACGCACGCCGTGGCACAGGATCACTTTTTCGAAGCGCTCGTAGGTTTCCGGGTCCTGGATCACGCTCATGAACGGCGCCAAACCAGTGCCGGTGCTGAGCAGGTACAGGTGTTTGCCCGGCTTCAAATCGTCAAGCACCAGAGTGCCTGTCGGTTTTTTGCTGATGATGATCTCGTCGCCTTCCTTCAAATGCTGCAATTGGGAAGTCAGCGGGCCATCCGGCACCTTGATGCTGAAGAACTCCAGATGCTCTTCCCAGTTCGGGCTGGCAATGGAGTAAGCGCGCATGAGCGGGCGGCCATTGGGCTGTTGCAGGCCGATCATCACGAACTGACCGTTCTCGAAGCGCAAACCCGGATCGCGGGTGCACTTGAAGCTGAACAGAGTGTCGTTCCAGTGATGAACACTGAGGACACGCTCGTGGTTCATGTTGCTCATGTACGGGGGACTCCTGGAGATGGGTCTGCGCCAAAGATGAGGCGCGCAATTGCACAGCATTCTAATGGCGGCGACAATATCTGTTAACTGGATTATTAAGATAAGGGTTATCGGTTATATCGATATGCGATTTACTCTCCGTCAACTGCAAGTCTTCGTCGCCGTCGCCCAGCAGGAAAGCGTCTCACGCGCTGCTGGCCTTCTGGCCTTATCTCAATCCGCCGCCAGCACATCGATTACCGAGCTGGAGCGTCAATCCAGCTGCCAATTGTTCGACCGCGCCGGTAAACGCCTGAGCCTCAACGCCCTTGGCCGTCAACTGTTGCCCCAGGCCGTGGCGCTGCTGGACCAGGCCAAGGAAATCGAAGACCTGCTCAACGGCAAGTCCGGCTTTGGTTCCCTGGCGGTCGGCGCCACCCTGACCATCGGCAATTACCTGGCCACGCTGCTGATCGGCAGCTTCATGCAGCAACACCCCGAAAGCCAAGTGAAGCTGCATGTGCAGAACACTGCGCATATCGTGCACCAGGTGGCGCACTACGAAATTGACCTAGGTCTAATCGAAGGTGACTGCAGCCACCCGGACATCGAGGTGCAGACCTGGGTGGAAGATGAGCTGGTGGTGTTTTGCGCGCCGCAGCATCACCTGGCCAAGCGCGGCGTGGCCAGCATGGAGGAGCTGACTCATGAGGCGTGGATCTTGCGCGAACAAGGCTCGGGGACGCGCCTGACGTTTGACCAGGCCATGCGCCATCACCGCAGTGCGCTGAATATCCGCCTCGAGCTGGAACACACCGAGGCGATCAAGCGTGCAGTGGAGTCGGGTTTGGGCATTGGCTGTATTTCGCGCCTGGCGCTGCGCGACGCGTTTCGGCGTGGCAGCCTGGTGCCGGTGGAAACCCCGGAGCTGGACCTGGCCCGGCAGTTCTACTTCATCTGGCATAAACAGAAGTACCAGACCTCGGCCATGCGCGAGTTCCTGGAGCTGTGCCGCGCTTTCACCGCTGGGGTTCAGCGCAGCGATGAAATCGTGCTGCCCAGTATTGCCTGAGCCTTAGATCAGGATCACGGCCCACACCAGGGCGATCATGGTCAGTGCCACGAATTGCGCGGCGCTGCCCATGTCCTTGGCGTTTTTCGACAAGGGGTGGCGGTCCAGGGAAATGCGATCGATCGCCGCCTCTACCGCCGAATTGAGCAATTCAACGATCAAGGCCAGCAGGCACACGGCAATCAGCAGTGCCCGCTCCACCCGGCTGACGTGCAGGAAAAAACTCAGCGGGATCAGGATAACGTTGAGCAACACCAACTGGCGGAACGCCGCCTCGCCCGTGAAGGCCGCGCGCAAGCCATCCAGGGAATAACCCCCTGCATTGAAGATACGTTTGATACCGGTTTGACCCTTGAAAGGCGACATAGATGTAGGCAACTGAACCAAAGAAGTGGGGAAACTAGATCACGCCAAGTCAAAAAAGCGTGAATCGTTAACAGCTCAATGCTGCGAAATTGACTCAAGTTGTTGCAAGAGCAGCGCCGCCTGGGTGCGGGTACGCACGCCCAGCTTGCGGAAGATGGCCGTTACATGCGCCTTGATAGTCGCCTCCGACACGCTCAGTTCGTAAGCGATCTGCTTGTTCAACAACCCTTCGCAGACCATGGTCAGTACCCGGAACTGCTGGGGTGTCAGGCTGGCCAGGCCATCACGGGCAGTCTTGGCCTCTTGGGACACGTTGATGTCTTCAAACGCCTGTGGCGGCCAGGACACATCGCCATTCAACACTTTGCGCACGGCGTTCTGGATGTCCTCCATGGAGCTGGACTTGGGAATAAAACCGCTGGCGCCGAACTCCTTGGAGCGCACCACCACGTCGGCTTCTTCCTGGGCCGAGACCATCACCACGGGGATTTGCGGGTACTGCCCGCGCAACAGCACCAGCCCCGAGAAACCGTAGGCACCGGGCATGTTCAGGTCGAGCAGTACCAAGTCCCAATCGGATTTTTCGGTGAGGCGGGTTTCCAACTCGGCAATGCTGGCTACTTCGACCAAGCGGACATTCGGGCCAAGGCCCAAGGTCACCGCCTGATGCAGCGCACTGCGAAACAACGGGTGGTCATCGGCTATCAGGATTTCGTATGTGGCCATTGATTAAATGATCCTGGTTTTTATGGCAGCCCTGACGGGGTTCAGGGCTCGCCATTACACAAGACGACGGCCAGGCAGCCATCGCGACAGGGTACGTTCAACGTCAAAAGCACTTTAAACGACGTCAGAAAATTCACGGTTGTACCCCAATCGGCGCCCAGCATGCCCAGCGCAGCCTGGAGGGTCAAGCACTACGCCCACGGGCATTTTAGCGAGCGACCGATTTAAAGTGCCATCATGCAAACGTCGCCTGGTTATACCGCCGGTATATAGGGTGCCAGACGAGTATGGACGATATCCTCCGGGTGCAGGGGCTGTTGGAATTTGGCGGCCAGATAATGGGTGCTGAATACATCAAGGTAAGCATCCAACACTTCGCTGGCAGTGCCGTCGCCGGCCAGTTCCAGGCACAACGCAGCGACTTCGGCGGTGCAAAAATGATCATCACGCTTGGAGCGGCGCAGTTTGTAGCGCGAGAGCTGCTCGGGCGCCAGGCTCAATACCGGCAAATGCTCCAAATAGGGGCTTTTACGGAACATCTTGCGCGCCTCGCTCCAAGTACCATCCAACAGGATAAACAAAGGGCGCTTACCCTCATCCACCATCACCGTACTGACGACACGCTCGGGGGCCACGAATTCACCCGGAAACACGATGTAGGGCTGCCACTGCGGGTCAGCGAGCAGCGTGAGCAAATCAGGGTCGACGTCGGTGCGCGACCAGGCGAAGGCCGTGGTGTCGTCGATCACATCGGCGATCAACCAGCCCGTGTTGCTGGGCTTCATGGGTTCGACGTCGTGCATCAGCAGGCACATGGCGGACCTAGCCTGGACTTTGGGCCGCCAGGCGCATAGGCAGTATTCAGGGATGACCCGACAGCCGGAACAGCGTTCGGCGCGGGAGCCTCGATTGAGGAAGGGCCTCAAGGCCCTTGCCAGGCGCTGGGTACGCAGGCGGGAGACGGCGTGGCTCATTGGATGCGCCGCAGAAACGGGTAAATCGACACGGAAAAAACTCGTGGAAGACGGAAGTCGCCGCAGTTTACCAGCGATACGCCTGGCTGTAGTGCCAAGGGGTCACCTATAATCGCGCGCCACTGAACGCACAGCGCAGTGGCTGGTCTATGCACCAAACCGAATCAGGAGAATTTAATGCTGCGTTCCATGTTGCGTCTTGTCGCCCCGTCCGTCGCCCTTGCGCTGCTTCTGCCCGTGGGCGCCCAGGCGGCCTCGCTGCTGGAGGCCCAAATGAACAGGAAGCTGCAAAGCGTCGCAGCTGAAAGCAACAAGGACCTGCCTCGGGAAATCGACGAAAAAACCCTGGAAGTGGCCTACACCGTTGAAGGTATGCAACTGATCGATCACCTGAGCGTCATGCCTGACCGCGCCGAAAAAATGCGCGCCAACCCCAAGGCGGTGTACTTCCAACTGGGGCAAGCCGTCTGCCTGAACAGCGGCTATCGCGAGCTGATGGCCAAAGGCGCGGTGATGCGCTATGAAATCACCGAGAACAAAACCAACCGTCCTGTGGCGTCGGTGAAGTTCATCGAAGCGGACTGCCCGGCGCCGGCTGCACAGAAGAAGAAAAAGTAATCATCGCCTGACCTTCGCGCGCGGCTGTCCAGCGGCGCGCACTCCTCCGCTGTCACTTCTGCCGCAAACCATTGAACGCCTCTTTGAGTAAACGATAAGCGGTTGCCAGCCAAGGGGTTTTCGGACCATGATCGAGTCATTCCAGCCGCCCGTTCACAATGGTTTCCACGCCGTCCTGTAACATTTTCAGGGCAAAAGAGGGTTGTCCTCCTGCGACGTGCAGTGCAAAAGTTTTTAAATCACAAGGAACATACAGAGCCCGTTCGCCGCCTGGCGAACACGTGCAATGCCTTGGGCATGCAGCGACACATGCAGTGTCGTGGCCCCGGACGAATCTCTCGCCGCCGGCCCAGTCTCTGTGAAGAAGGAGAAGTTGAATGCCTTACGAACCGAATGACAGCCTGCCCCGGTATTTTGAAGAAAATGGGGCCGACCTCACGCAGCAGGTCGAAACTCAACTCCAGCTAATCGCTCCCAATAGCCCGAATATCCCCTTGTATCGCGACATGATCCTCACCGTGCTGCGCATGGCCCAGGACGACCGCGACCGTTGGAACGCCAAAATCACCTTGCGGGCCATCCGCGAACTGGATTACGCCTTTCGCGTACTGGAGCAGTTCAAGGGTCGGCGCAAGGTCACCGTGTTCGGCTCGGCCCGCACCCCGGTAGAAAGCCCACTGTACGTCCTGGCCCGTGAAGTGGGTGCCGCACTGGCGCGCTCGGACCTGATGGTCATCACCGGCGGCGGCGGCGGCATCATGGCCGCGGCTCACGAAGGCGCAGGCCTGGAACACAGCTTGGGCTTCAACATTACCCTGCCATTTGAACAGCATGCCAACGCGACCATTGACGGTAGCGAGAACCTGTTGTCCTTCCACTTCTTCTTTATCCGCAAACTGTTCTTCGTCAAGGAAGCCGATGCGCTGGTGCTGTGCCCAGGCGGTTTCGGCACCCTGGATGAAGCCCTGGAAGTCCTGACCCTGGTCCAGACCGGCAAGAGCCCCTTGGTGCCAGTGGTGCTGCTGGATGCACCAGGTGGCGGTTTCTGGCAGGGCGCCCTGGACTTTATCCGCAATCAGCTGGAAGCCAATCGCTACATCCTGCCAACCGACCTCAAGCTGGTGCGGCTGGTGTACAGCGCGGAAGAAGCCGTGGAGGAGATCAACCAGTTTTATGCCAACTTCCACTCCACGCGCTGGTTGAAACGCGAGTTTGTGGTGCGCATGAATCACCCGCTCAGTGATCGGGCACTGGCTTATTTGCAAAGCGAGTTTGCCAGCCTGCGGCTCAGTGGTGAGTTCCAGCAGCTTGCCTATACCGGTGAAGAGCATGATGAGCCGCGGTTCAGCCATTTGACGCGGCTGGTGTTCAACTTCAATGGGCGGGATCAGGGCCGGTTGCGGGAGTTGGTGGATTACATCAACTTGCCGGAGAACTGGGCGCAGGCTGAGGGGAAAACGCAGCAGCGGGCGGCGCCAGAACCGGCGTGATTTTGAAGCAAAAAAAGGCCCGCTATTTTCATAGCGAGCCTTTTTGGTATGGCTGTCCTGCAACTCAGTCGTCCATATCCCGGCCGCTGAACAAACGACTGATCATCTCCATCGAAAATCCGCGATAACTCAGAAATCGCCCTTGCTTCGCACGTTCCTTGGCATCAATGGGTAGATGACCAGAGAACTTTCGACGCCAAGTGTCTTCCAACTGCGCCTGCCAACTGATACCGCATTCATGCAGGGCAAGATCGATATCGGCGCGTTGCAGGCCACGCTGGCTCAGCTCATCGCGAATCCGCGCGGGGCCGTAGCCGGAGCGCGCACGGTAAGACACAAAACTTTCGAGGTAACGGGCTTCGGACAACAGCCCTTCTTCGGTCAAACGGTCGAGGGCGGTTTCGATCATCTCGGGCTCCGCACCGCGCTGACGCAGCTTACGCGTCAGCTCGACTCGACCATGCTCACGGCGAGCGAGCAGGTCCATCGCAGTGCGCCGAACGGCGACGAGTGTATCCAGTACAACAGTCATCGTTTGCTTCAGATATCAGTGTCGGCTTCTTCCACTTCTTCAACCGGCTCACGGTTGGCGGTAGCTTTCACGTCAGGTGCCGGAGTCAGCAGCTTGTCGCGAATCTGCTTCTCAAGCGTGGCAGCGATATCCGGGTTGTCCGCCAGGAACTTGGCCGAGTTGGCCTTGCCTTGGCCGATCTTGCTGCCGTTGTAGGCATACCAGGCACCGGATTTCTCGACAAAACCGTGCAATACGCCCAGGTCGATCATCTCGCCGTTCAGGTAGATACCCTTGCCGTAAAGAATCTGGAATTCGGCCTGACGGAAAGGCGGAGCCACTTTGTTCTTCACGACTTTAACGCGGGTTTCGCTACCCACCACCTCGTCACCTTCCTTCACCGCACCGGTACGGCGGATGTCCAGACGGACCGAAGCGTAGAACTTCAGGGCGTTACCACCGGTGGTGGTTTCCGGGCTGCCGAACATCACACCGATCTTCATACGGATCTGGTTGATGAAGATCACCAGGCAGTTGGCGTTCTTGATGTTACCGGTGATTTTACGCAGCGCCTGGGACATCAGACGGGCTTGCAGGCCCACGTGCATGTCGCCCATTTCGCCTTCGATTTCAGCCTTGGGCACCAGGGCCGCCACGGAGTCGACCACGATCACGTCGATGGCGTTGGAGCGCACCAGCATGTCGGTGATTTCCAGGGCTTGCTCGCCAGTGTCCGGCTGGGAAACCAGCAGGTCGTCAACGTTGACGCCCAGCTTGCCGGCGTATTCAGGGTCCAGGGCGTGCTCGGCGTCGACGAACGCACAGGTGGCGCCCATTTTTTGCGCTTGGGCAATCACCGACAGCGTCAGGGTGGTTTTACCGGAAGATTCAGGACCGTAGATTTCAACGATACGGCCTTTTGGCAGGCCGCCAATGCCGAGCGCGATGTCCAGACCCAGAGAGCCAGTGGAAATAGCCGGGATCGCCTGACGGTCGTGATCGCCCATACGCATTACGGCACCTTTGCCGAATTGACGTTCGATCTGACCCAGGGCCGCAGCCAAGGCTTTCTTCTTGTTGTCGTCCATTAAAGTCCTCACGTAATCAATAAGGCCTGGCGGCCAACACCTGTATAAGTAGACAGTATTGTTCCACAAAGATCGGAGATCGCCTACCCCTGATTTTCTATTTCTGCTGCAGCTCGTCGCAACAAGCCCTCTAGCGCGGCCGTTACCGTTTGTCGGCGGACCTCCTCGCGGTTGCCGGAGAACTGCTGGCGCTCGGCCGTGACCTCGTCACCCACACCGAATGCGAGCCACACCGTGCCCACCGGTTTGTCCGGCGAACCGCCATCGGGGCCGGCCACACCGCTGACCGCCACGGCGAAGCGCGCCAGGCTTTTTTCCTGGGCGCCTCTGACCATGGCCTCCACCACCTCACGGCTGACGGCGCCGACAGTGCCGAACAGTGCTTCCGGCACATTCAATTGGCGAGTCTTCTGCCGATTGGAATAGGTGACATATCCCGCCTCGAACCAGGCCGAACTGCCCGGTATCCGCGTGATGGCTTCGGCGATACCGCCGCCGGTACAGGATTCGGCGGTAGTGACATGGGCATTGAGCACCTGTAGACGGCGACCCAGTTCAGCGGCAAGTTGAGTGATTTCCTTCACGGTCGTCTCCTGGAGTGGGCGGGCATTTGCCTACCCTACAGGAGCCCATCGGCCATGCAAATCGCCGGCGCCGAGCTGTCGCTCCAGGGCCTGCCGCTTATGGCCGCCATCAGCAGACAAATACCCACGACACGGAATGCGCCTAGGCAACGCCCAACACCGCCTTCGCCCGCGCCCATAACCGCAAGCGATCCTCCAGCCCATTCAGCCCACCATTGATACGCCGCGTGATGACCGTGAACTGCCCCTTGTCGGCCAACTCATTCAAGCCATTGCTGTGCCAGAACCAGGCGGCCGACTCACATGCCCATTGTGGTTGCTCCAGCAGTTCCGGCCGCTGCAACAAACGCTCATCACCGAACAGCGCCTGACTGCACGCCTGGTAGTTATGGCGTCCGGTGATCTGGATCAGGCCCCTGCCCCGGTACTTCTGACCGTCGCCATCGGCCTCAACGCTATTGCCCAAGCGAGCGGCCAACAGACCCGTGTCGTATTTGCTCAAGTACTGATCACTGCCCAGTTCGCGCACGTAGCGCAGTTCACTGGATTCGTGGCCGGCTTGAGCGAGGAAGGCGGCAGCGCGCCGTGCGCTGTTAATCTCGTAGCGCGTAAACGCCAGATTTAAAGCGGGCAAAAAAACACCCGCATTAAGGCGGGCGCCCGGCATGATTTGAGTCAGTTGAGGCAGTGTAATCACCATCGGTTTCATCCTGAAAAAAAACGCTACGTCGACAACCCACCCGCCGTGATCGAACTGCGATACCCCGTCACCGGATCGCCCACATTCACCACCTTGGTAATTGACCAGCGCCCCTGCATGTAGGAAGGCCACGTCTCGTCCAGCCGCAATAGCCCTTCGGCAGCCAGCAGCGGGTTGCCGGGGCAGTCGATCAACAGTTCCAAGCCTTCACGCCCCACGCGGCGTAATTCAGCTTCGGCGACGGCGCGGGCTTCCACCTCGTTCTGACAGCGCTGCCGCAACGTCTTGAAGGGTGCAACGCCAACCTGAACCACACGCTGGCGCGCCCCCGCCACATCCCACCAAGTGACGCGGCAGCCTTGATAGTTTGAACGGGTATTTTCGTTGAGCGTGGCGGTGATAAAGGCTTGGTCACCGGGGCGGTTGTCTTGGGTCACGGACAACTTCACCTCCGGCAGTTCCTGGAGGGACAACGTCTTGACTTGCCCGGCCTCAGCCAGCACGTACAGCTCGTTGAACGGCTTGGTGACCGCACAATAACGCTTGGCCAGACGCGTGATGAACGCCATATCGCTCTCGTTGGATTGGTCGATATGGGCAATCGCAATATCCTCCAGGGCGGGCGCCACACGCGGAGAAAAACCGTGGCGCACGACCATCTGGCGAAACAGCGCCCCCAGGGTCGTCGGCCCGTAACTGGCGGATCGACGTTGGCGGTAGCCGCTGGGGTCCACCCTGCTGAAAGGCGCAGCCGTCGCCACAATCATCAAGCGCATGGGAAACAGGGCCGGGGTTCGTTGGGTAATCGCGAATTCACCTTTTTCCACCAGCTCCGACTCTTTATAACCGACACGCAAACCGATCTTGCCGCTCATGCTGGGCAAGCCTTCAAGCCCCTCGATATTGAGGGTCAGCTCCAGCCGATCAGACTCGATGCCCGCCGCATCAGTGTGGCTCCAGTGCATGATGCGCTGATTGAGCAACGCCGCGTTGGCGCCGTAAAACTCCACAATGGGCGTAAATCCCTGTGCCATGCCGCCTCCTTAATCCCATGCCAGAACGGGGCGCACCGCCGCCGGGCGCGATTGCATTTCGGGCACGATCACCCATACGCCGGCCGGAAGCACCGGGCCGTATTCGGCAAGCGCGGGGTTCAAGCGCCAAAGGTTTTCTTCCGCGGCGTCATCGCAACGATCCAACTCGCGGTACAGCAGCAGGTTCACCGAATCACCGGCGATACTTCGTACTCTACGCATTGGTGAACTCCTCGAGTTCCAGGGTCCAGGCCACCACCATGGCCGTGCCGTCATCAATCACGCGGCTCTGGGTTTCCGCCACCACGTTGATCCGCCAAAGGCCCCAGTTACGGCCGATGCCGTCGACCAGAGGCAACGGCACCCGCAGATTCTGCAAGGCGCGCAAGTCATCCAGGCGCTGCATACCTACCGCGTACATGGCCGTGCCGCCGAAAATGAGCTTTTCCGATTTCTGCCCGTTCTGCCGCGACTGGGGCTTGCTGGCGATAATCGTCAGGTCTGCCCAGCCGCCATCGCTATTGCGGATCAACGAGGAGTAGGCAAAGTCCCGGGACAGACCGAATATAAAATCGCCCAACACCATTTGTTGTCGCATCAGTCACCTCCAGTGTCGGCCAGGGCCGCGTTGCGCCGGATGCCCAGGCTGTCCGTGACCATCGGCATGCATTGAAATTGCAGGGCCTGGATCACTTGGTTGACGACCTGCTGGGCATCGGCCGGGTTGACGCCCGTAATCTGAATATTCGGAGCAATCGTGATTTGAGCGTTGTCCGTCCGGGCGCTGTTGAGCTCTTTGCTCACGGCACCAGGAGCGGGAAGGCGATCGGTTGAGCCGAACAGTTTGTCGCCCAGCCATGCGCCCACCTCGCTACCGAGCAAGCCGCCGATTGCGCCGCCGACAGCGGTGCCGACGCCGGGGAAAATCATCGTACCGATGGCGGCTCCAGCCGAAGCGCCGGCCCACGCAGCGCCCGCCGTGCTCAGCCCTGTGCCGATGGCTTTTGCGTCGCCGTTGCGTGCGCCCTGGATCACGTCCATGGCGACAGCGGCATATTTCAGGGGGCCGAGCTTGCGGGCCGTCGCGGTAAACCCAGTGGTTTTGTTACTGGGACCTGAGGTTTTTTTTGAGGTTGAAAGCCCCGATGGGCGAGCGCGCTTCTTCGCGGCGGTGTTTCGTGGAGCAAAACGCTCGCGTCCGCGCAAGGTTTCGCTGATGCCCGTGCAACACGCGTCATTCCCCTTGCTGTCTTTTTTGAACAGTTCACCGACCACGGGAATCTTGCCAAGCGTCCCTTCAATGACCTTGTCCGAAACCTTGGTCCTGGCCGAGTCTGTCAAGCCCTCCCCCGCCCATTTGAGCGCCTGGACAAGTGGACTATCGGCTTCGGCGGCCGGGGCCTTGATCGAACGGCTCGGGTCGGACAACGCACTGTTGAGCGTCTCCAACGTTTCCCGCAAGCGCACTTGCCCCTGCGTCAAAGCGTTGATATCCACACTGAGTGTGGCCAACGTAGCGCCGAGCGTAACCTGCGGACCCGATGCAGCCTCCAGGCTTACAGGCGCCACAGCACTTGCGGAAAACGGGGCCAGCGCATTGCCCAGATCCGCCTCGCCGAACATCCAGCGCACGTCTTCCTGGACGAGCTTGATCCCATATTGAGTCTCTTGCATCCCGCTCTACTCCTGTTTGACGCCAAGGCGAGTGATCGCAATGTCGTAGCGGCGCAACGCTTTTGCGGCATCCCAATCGAGGATCTCCGCTTCATTCACCGAATACACCAGCGGCACCACATCGAGGATCACGTCGATGTCGCGTTGCGAAAGAAGGCCGCCGGTTGATTTAAAAAATCGTCGATGCGCTCCTGCAGCTCGGTCCAGTCGGGCACGGTCAGGCCGGCGAGGTCGGGGATCATCAGACCGGTGCAGTGGGCGGTGATGAACTCGGCGCGCTCTTTGTTGGTGGCGAGTTTTTTCATCACTTTGGTGGCACGCAGGGCGGGCATTTCCAGGGGCAGCGCAGTCAGGGAGCGGCCGGCGGCGTCGACGGGGAGCAGCAGTCGCACGGGCTGGTCGTGGGGGGATGGGTGGGACTCATCGAGGAAGAACGATGCAGGACGCGTCGACATCTCGTGTACGTATTGGGCGATGGTCACGTAGTCCGGGCGCTTGAGTTGGTCGAGTTCTTTTTCCGACAGGCCGGTGGCGAGTTTCGCCAGTTCAAAGAACTGATCGTCCTCGTCGTCACCGGCCCGGGCCAGCGCATCTTTTTGCGCGGCGTAAAACAACGGTTTGAGTTGAATCTGCTCGATCACCGCGCCAGTGTCGGCGGTGATCGGGGACAGCAGAATGTGCAGCGGTGGCATCCAGGCCATGGGGCAATTCCTTGGTGAAATAAAGGGGCGAGCAGGCCCGCCCCCGAGGGTTAAGGCATCAGCACGGCGCGACGGGCATCGCCGAGGATGTCGACGCCGTTGAGCACGAACTTCTGGGTACGCACGTCGATGTCGATCACCGAGATGCCGTTTTCCAGGCGGTTGTAGGTGCGGCAGGACAGCTCCAGGGTGGTGGTGGGTTTCTCGCCCATCTTCAGCGTGGTCTCGCTCAGAGACTTCAGCTTGCCGCCAACGGTGTGGTAGGTGAAATACGTCCTGCCGTCCTGGTCCTGGCCGGCCTCACGGACATTCAGCAGGATGTCCTCCCCCATGGTTACGCCCAGGGCAAGCATGATTTCCGGACCTGCGCCTTGCAGCTCCAGGGTCGCGTTCAACACCTTGGCGCTCTTGGCCATTTCTTCGCCGATGAAACGTCCGCCGGTCATCAACTCCATGTCGAAGTCGATCTTCGGTGGTGTGAACGAGTTGACCGTCGCGGACAACGGCAGGCCTTGAAGGGTGGCCGCAATGGCCTGTCTGACTCGATTGGTAAACATTAGAGAACGTCCTCCAGGAACTGCTCGATGATTTCATCGCGGGCGTTGAGTTGATAAACCATGTGTTCGTTCGGCGCGTAGCGGCCGTAGTCAATGACGATGAACCAGGTGCCGTTCTTGTACTTCTCGACACTGTTCAATTCCGGGTGCAGGTACACGCTGCCGCCGGGGATGGTTTCGTCGGCGACCAGGGTTTGCAGCCAGTCGTTGATGCGCTTGACCTCCTGATCCATAAAGGACTTGGTGAGGTTCTTGGCCATGGCTTTCTGGCCGGCCTTGACCAGCTTGCGGCTGATCGCATCTTCCAGGCCGACGTAACTGATGAACTTGCCGGTGATGGAACGGTTACCCAGCAACGAAAAGCCGCCGAGGATGGTGCGGGCGTAGTAGCTCACGCCGTAGCGGTTGAGCAGGTCGCCTTCGGTGGAGGTGTCGAGGATGTTGTACTCGACCACGCGGGAAACGTCCTCGGCGAACGTCACCTGGTTGCCTGGGCTTTCCCACTGCTTGACCTTGGCCAACGCCGCGATAGCCAGGGACGACGGCGCGAGGAACACGTTTTTCTTCGCCGCCCTGGAGTACACCGACGGCATGTTGTGCACCAGCAGGCACCGGTCAAAACCGAGGTCGGCACCGCCCAGTTCGCCGCTGTAGGTCACCTGGTCGGCGACCGATGCGTCCTTGCCATCCAGCACCACACGGGCCTTGATGCGCTTGCCGAAGGCCGCGAACTCGCCGGCCACGGCCTTGGTGCCGGTGAAGCCTGGGGCGCCGATGATGGTCAGGTCTTCGGGGACGCTGGCCAGTGCCGCCAGGCCCAGCTTGCGGCCGGTGACCGGCTCGTCGCCGCCGATCACGTTATTGATCGTGTCAGCGGGGGTGGCGCCCTCCTCCACGATCACCACGTAGACCGGCACCTTCACCACCTTGAGGATCTGGTACACCGCGTGGAACAACGTGCCGGTCTCGGCACCGGTCGGGTCCAGCAGCGCTTGGGTGGTGAAGCTGTTGATACGGAACGGGGCGTTTTTCGGAATCGACCCATGGGCGTTCGGCGCAGTGCCGACCAGGCCGATCACATTGTCACCGAGGCCACCCATGGCCTCGGGGGATTCGGTGGCATTCACGGTGATGCCGTTGTGCTCGAAGTTGAGGACTTCAGCCATGGTTAGTCAGCCTTCTTGGTAATGGCCTTTTTGGCCGGGGTTGCGTTGAAGACGCTGGTGAGTTCCAGACGTCCAGCGGTGCGCAGGGCGGTTGCTTCGACGTCCAGCAAGTCCAACTCCTGGCCGACGGAGGACCAATGTCCGGCGCCGGTGGGGAATGGGATGAGGACGGTGTAGGTTTGGCGGGTGGGCATAAGAGAGAATCTCCAGGCGAGAAAAAACCGCTAGGCGCGGTTTGGGATGAAGTTGTAAGCGGGAAAGAAAACGTTCCGCGATTGCAGGACGTTTATTCGGTTTGTTCCTTGACCCATGTCGGTTTGACTGGCCGATATTCGATATTCGGAAATTTGAGGGATTGCGGCCAATCCCGTAGCGCCTGGATGTAAACCAGCAGTTCTTTAAACTGCTCGCCTGAGAGCGTTGTATCAATGCCCATTTCCTGTTGATCACGGTGACGCTCACGCAACCACATAACCGAAGCCAGTTCGGCGTCACGCCATTCACGCTCAAATACAGTTGTATCGCGTTCTATTTGAGGTTCATCGACTAAGTAAGGAAGGCCGTTTTCATCATGGTTCCTTACTTTTCCAGATGCGGGATTTCCAATTACAGAACGGTACAACTCCTCGTTGATTTCAATCACATCGTCAGGAATATCAGTGTGCATTCCTTTCAGATAAGTGCTGCCGGTAGCTTTGCTATAAAGACGCACAGTAGATCCCCTTAGTGTCCGATTGCATGCCAATAAAACCCTTTTGGAACGCCGACCCCACCCACATAGTTCTGGATGTAAGCGTTAAAGCTGGGCGATGAAATACTGACAATTTGTGGACCGGAATCAATGTTACCGTCCACATCCGGGTTGATCGGTACAGCAACCAAAGAACGACAGGCCGTAGGGAACGCAAGCGGAAAAGGCACCGTCACTCGACCATCGAGCACCGTGGCGGAAGCCAGCCCCCATTGAACGATCAGCCCACCCAACCAGGTTGGAAACGCGATATAGCCGTTGGCGGCCAAGCTGATCGAAAATCCAAACCGTAGCTTTTTGGGCGTGACAATTACCGCGTCATTTACGCTGTCGAGCATCTGCGCATCAGAGGCGATCTTGGCCGTACCCTGATTCGTCTCGGTTGCCTGAGAGGCAAAAGTGACCAAAGCAGCGACATCAATATTTCCCTGATTGATTGGTGCGTTCCAAGCTTTGATGCACCACATCACTGCCAAATTGCGCGGACGGGTCTCATTTCCGCCCGTAGCTTCCACCCCGATAGCTGACAAAACACCTACCGTTTGATATCCGGGCGCCCCTAAACTTCCGCCGGCATAACTCCCATATTGCATTCGATGGGTATGGGACTTAAACAAATCCTCTTGCCAGCCGCCGATCATACGTCCGGCATCAACCCCACGCCCATGATCCCACCCGCGCAAAAACTCCCCACGCGATTCAGGCAATCGAAAATTCCCAACGCCTTCATCCCCCTTGTTGAAAGCAGTGCCCAGAAACTTCGCCAAGTCTGGATAAGCCGCGGCACTCTTGACACTGCCGTCAACTTCGAGAAAACCCGGCGGGATCTTGTCGACGGGAAACGCCACCATAGAACCCACCGGCAACGCCGAAGCCTTGGCAATCATCGCCTCAATCTCAGCCTTGGTATAAGTCCCCTTCGCCAACTGTTGCGCCAGGTAATCCATCACCCAAGCCCGAGTCGCCTTCACCACCGTGTCATCAATCAATAACGTCACGATCGCAGCATTACTCGTCTCAAAGATCGAGCGGATATAAAACTCTTTCCCCGACCCCGACGTCGCCAACACCGGCTTGTACGACTCCGGATATTTAACGACGGCATACAAGATCCCGGTATCCGTCCACAGCCCGGCTTCGCGTACATACCAACCGCCGACATCCGACGGAATGGTGACTTCGGCCATCAGCCAGTTGGCGTTTTTCTCGTCCTGGAACAGCGTGTTCAACGGACCGCGCCAGACTTCGCGCTTGAGCGCCTTGGCGCTGGCGTCGGGGTTGTAGACGGCGCCGTTGCCGTCGCCGACGGAGATCTGCGCCAGTTTGATGGGGATGCCGGCCGCCTTGCAGGCGGTTTCATAGGCGATTCCCGCGTTCGTGAGCAGGGTGTAATAGTCAGCCATTTAGTGCTCCTGTGGATAAAGGGTGGTGGTTTCGACGGTGTAGAGACCGGCCGCCATAAAGGCGCGACCCGAGGCCTCGACCCCTGCCAGCACGTTGGGATAAATCGTGGTCAGTTCGCCGCACAGTGTCGCCGCGCCGAGAAAGTGGCGGCCCGATGCGCTCAGGCCCACGGAGATCGACAGGATGTCGCGCTCGCTTTTGGCGTCGGCCAGGCGGCGGTCGAGTCGGGCGTCGATGGCTTCGCTGTAGGGCAATTCGGTCCAGGCCCGTACGGCAAAGCTGTAGGGCACGCCCGGCGGTTTCTGCTCATACCAGGCGCGCACTTCGGGGCTGAGTTGCAGGCCCTTGGCGGCGTTTTCCAGGGCCTGGCGAGTGCCGGCCTGGCGGGCGGTGGGCCAGGCGAGTTTGACAGTCAGGCGTTTCTCGACTTCAGGGGCCGTGGTGCTCCATTCGTTGACCGCGCGATCTGCCGCCAGGTAGGGCAAGAACGCCGACGGTGTGTGATCCGGGTCCATCAGCTCGGGAAACGGCGGCGTGACCCGTTCCAGCAAGTGGCCGAACCCCAGGTCCAGGGCCTTCTCCAGCGGTGAGCTGTTGGCGGGCAACAGGCTCGTTTTGGCTTCGCTCATAGCGTGCGCACCTCCACCTCGACGCCCGTGCAATACGGGGCCTGGAACGCCGTGCTGATGATCGGCTCCAGCGGTTCGAGAATCTGCAATTGCGCAGCGCCGGCGCTGTGGATGGCGTAGTCGATCCAGCTCGGGTCCACTCGGCCTTCCAGGCGATGACAGGAGTCGGCGTAGGTTTGCAGCAGTTGCTGCGCGGCCACTTGGGTCAAGCCCGAATCCGGCCCGGCATTGATCCTGGCTATTACGCGAATTTTGTAACGCTGAATCTGCGCGCCTTGGACGGTGACGAAATCTGTTTCCGGTCGTACATCAGGCCGTGCGAAATGTCGGCGTACGCCGTCAAGCAAATCGGCGGAAGCGCTGCCATCGCCATCCCTGGACAGCACGGTGACCATCACTTCGCCGGGGGCAGTGCGCCGCCCATTGCCGTCCTTGATCCGAGCCGCATAACCGTCCGGGTCAAAGGTGTAGCTGACGGTTACCACGCCCGACGTGGCGCTCTGCACCTTGACCGAGGGCCGCTCGCCAAGGGTGAACACTTCGCGCCGATACTGCATGCGCGAACCCGCCGCCGGCGCATGGGGCGCCAGGTAATAGCGCAGGCGTGCATCGTCGTCGCTTTCCAGGGTCGGCGGCACCGGCGGGAAAGCGGCCGGGTCACCGGGGTCGAGCACCTGGCGTTCCAGCCCCATATCGGCCAAGCGCGCATCCAGATTGCTGCCGGTGGCCCACCACGCCAGCATCTGCTTGATGCGGGCGTTGTACTTACGCTCGTGGGTTTGCAAGCGTACGCAAAACGCTTCCAGGGCCAGGGTCAGCAGTTCGCTTTCATTGTCGAGGCTGACCTTGAGTTTGGCCGCGCTTTGCGGTGCGCGGGTGGCGACGTAGTCGACGACAAACGCCTTGAACTCGGCCAGCAACGGCTCGAACGCGTCGACCGCAATAATCGCCGGTTCCGCCAGTTGGTTCTGGCCAGGGATCAACATGCTCATGTCACGACCTCGAAGGATTGTTGGCGGTTTTTCCAGGTGCCGGCAAAACGCAGCAACAAACCTGCGCCCTGGCGGGTGGCGACGATGACTTGGGGCTGGAAGTCGGCGATGCCGTTCTGGGTGTTGTAGAAAGCTTGCGCGGCGTGGCTCTGGGCGAGGATCAACAGGTCGTCGCCGAGGTTCTGGCCGAGCAGTTGCGGGATCATCGAGCCGTACAAGGGGCGCTTCTGGCGCGTGCCCACGGGGGTGGTCAGCGCTCGGGTGGCGCGCTGGACGAATTGCAGCCAGTCGTCGACGGCTGCCCCGGTGTTCCTATCGATTCCGATCATGGCAAATCCTTATGCGCTGCTGATCACGCGGCCTTGGTGATCCACTACCGGACCGCTCAAATGCACCCCGGCGGCATCCAGCAATAAGCTGGTGGCACCGAGTTGCAGGGTGATGCTCTGGGCGTTCATCGTCAGGCGGGCGGCGCCGACGTTGACGTCGACCTGCTCACGGGACCCACTGAACGTGGTGGGGCCATTAACCCAGTTGAAGATGTGGCTGGCATCGTCGTAGTCGCTTTGGGTGCCGTCCTGATGGCGTCGTCGGGTCAACGAGGCCACGCCGGATACCGGCGGAAAGAGACTACTGTTGAGGCCGAACAAGGCCACGGACTGCGCGCCCCCTTCCCCGCCGCCGTAGTTGAGCAACAGGCATTGTTCGCCCACGGATGGGATGCGGGTTTCGCTCTGTGCACCGGCACTCGGGTTGAAAAACCGGATGGCCGGGCTGAGCAGATCCCCATGGCAGACCTTGCAGGTATTGCTGGCCGCGTCGACCTCCTGGCATACGCCAATCCGACAGAAACTTTCCGCGCGTCGATACAGGTCTTCGAGCTGGGCTTCCATTTCCGCCAGGCGCTCGACGATCGGCCCCAGTTGCATGCGTAGCAATGCGTCGAACATGGACTACTCCTGCAGGGGACGATATTGATTCGGATCGTCGATGTCCGAGACCTCCCATGTGCGGGCAAACAGCGGCTTACCTAGGGGATCTTCGAGCAGCAACGGGCCGAAATAGAGGTTCTGGGAGAAGGACACCGTCCAAGTGTCGTAGTCCGTTTCGGCACCTGTGAGTGCGGTCGGTGCCGCGACGATCGCCGTGGGCAAATCGCACTGATCGGGCGGCAAGCCCCAGCGGTTATCCAGCGCCAGGTCCATCAATTGGCTGGCCAGGTCGCAGGCGTCAAAAGGGGCAGCCCCGCTGGCCACCGTGACCCTGAGTGAAACGGACAAGGCATGCGCCTTGCGCCCTTCAAAGGAGCGAACGCCGGGGCCGTTGCGCTCCACGCTGATCAGTACCCCGGTTTTATCTGCGGTGCCGACAAAGTCCTGGTGATTGCCTACGCGCAATTGTGGGAAGGCGCTCTTCAGCGCCTGCCCAATCGCCACAGGCAGTTGGGATGGTTTTTCGATTAGTGTCATTGCGTTGCGTCCTTGCAGCGGTTACTGCTGATCCGGGCGAGAGGTCGGGGCCTCGTTGACCCCGATGCGCTTGGCCGCCCAGCGTTCATAAAGGCCGATGGCGACATCCGCGCCGGCCATGGCGGTCAGGCAACCAATGGCGCCGGCGGTCCAGATCGACATGCCGGCGGCGTAGCACAGCATCAAGGCCGAAACCCCGCAGACCATGCACGCCCCGGACCGCAGGGCCAGGCGCCGCACCAGCGACCAACCGCGGGCGCCGTCCTTGTCGGCGCGCCACATTTCACCGGATACACCGCCGATCAGGGCCAGTACGATCACCAGCCAGATAGGCATTTCCGCTAACGCTTGCTGCTCGTTTGTCATGTCACGCCTCCTGGCTGAGCACTACCGGCACAACAGGGCCGGCTCTTGGGTAAATCCATTTATAGGTAGGCATTCCAAAAAGCCCGGTTGCCCGGGCTTTTCAGTAATGATGTCCTCGATCTTTCGGCGCTACTGGCGCGGTACGGATCTTTCCTCGATGTTTTTCCGACCACGATCCCTGTCTGCCGGATAACTGATTCTGGTGCTTTACGCTGCACACCCGGGTCAGTTGCCAACCCTCTGAACCGTTGAGGCCGGTTCATCGCTGCCTGTTCCTTGAAGCGGTGTCACTAAAGAGCGTCGGCATCCTTGCCGGTATTGCCTGGCTTCCCTGCCATCGCTCGGATGGCGTCCTTGCCGATGTCGCGTGCCGTCCTTGTCTTCCTTGGCAGCTTCCTTGCCGCCTCCACCAGACCTTGTTGGCTGGCTTGAGACGAAGAATATGCATGTATGCATATACAGTCAATGCACAGATGCATTTATTTTTACTCGCTTAATGCGCAAGTGCATTTTCAGCCTTGCAGGCGAAGGGTTTGACCATTTTCCGCAGGCGAAAAAAAGCCCGCTCATTGGCGGGCTGTGTCTTACAGAAGAAGGTTAGCGGGCGTACATGCCCCACCAGAACACATGACCGAGGATGCTGATCTGCTCATCCTGAATATCCTGGAAGCTGTAGTCCTCGTCCGGATGCTCATCGCGGTTGAAACTGCGCAGGCGAATCCCGGAAGGCAGGCGATAGAGCTGTTTGACCCGTAGCTGGCCGTTGTGATTGATGGCGTACAAGTCGCCATCGACGATGTCGCCGATCGCACTCTTGCCCGCATTCACACCCACTGTCGCGCCATCACGTAACACCGGCAACATGCTGTTGCCGCGCACCGTCACGCACTTGGCCTGGTCGAACTGCACGCCGTTATGCCGCAGGCTGCGCTTGCCGAACCGCAGGCTGGCCTTCTCGCTCTCCTCGATGACGAATCTTCCTGATCCAGCAGCCAATTCAACCTCGCGCAGAAAGGGGATCGACACCTCGTCGTCATTTACGGGGGTGTCGTCGTCCCACAGGCTTATGTCCTTGAGTTCCGAATGCATCGGGTCGCGCCCGTCATCGCGCAAAGCGCCCACCGCTGCGCGCCCGCGCAGTTGATCGGTGTTGACGCGGAAGTACTCGGCGATGCGGGAGATGTGCTTGTCCGACGGATCAACGATCTTGCCGCTGAGGATCCGGGACAGTGTGGATTGAGGCACGCCGGTACGCCGGTGAAGCTCCGTGGGGGAGATCCGGTCGCGATCCAGCAGTTCTCTTAAGACGATAGAAACATTGCGTTTTTGCATAGCGCGGATAGTGACGGGAGTTTTGCAGGTTGGCAAATGCTGATTTGCATATTTCATGCACTTACCAGGCCGTTGACCTATCCGTTTGCGAACTGCGAAGGGCCGATCTCGCGTGCTAACCTTGCGGCCATTGCAAAATCAGCACGGCCGAGTGCCCCACCTTTGCCCCACTCCATTCAACGAATTTGCTAACTATCCAATGAGTAAAAACACTTCCGACTTGTCCTCCCACACTCCAATGATGCAGCAGTACTGGCGCCTGAAAAACCAGCACCCTGATCAGTTGATGTTCTATCGCATGGGCGACTTCTACGAGATCTTCTATGAAGATGCGAAGAAGGCCGCCAAGTTGCTGGACATCACCCTGACCGCGCGCGGGCAGTCGGCGGGGCAGTCGATTCCGATGTGCGGCATTCCTTACCATTCGCTCGAAGGCTATCTGGTCAAGCTGGTGAAGCTGGGCGAGTCGGTGGTGATCTGCGAGCAGATCGGCGATCCGGCCACCAGCAAAGGGCCGGTGGAGCGTCAGGTGGTGCGCATCATCACGCCGGGTACGGTGAGCGATGAGGCGCTGCTGGATGAGCGTCGCGATAATCTGATCGCTGCTGTGCTGGGCGATGAACGCTTGTTCGGGCTTTCCGTGCTGGACATCACCAGCGGCAACTTCAGCGTGCAGGAGATCAAAGGCTGGGAGAACCTGCTGGCGGAACTTGAGCGTATCAATCCTGTGGAGTTGCTGATCCCCGATGATTGGCCAAAAGACCTACCGGCGGAAAAGCGTCGTGGGACCAAACGTCGCGCCCCGTGGGATTTCGAGCGTGACTCGGCGTTGAAAAGTCTGTGCCAGCAATTCTCGGTGCAGGACCTCAAGGGCTTCGGCTGTGAAACTCTGACCCTGGCCATCGGCGCCGCCGGTTGCCTGCTCAGCTACGCCAAGGAAACCCAGCGCACTGCCCTGCCGCACTTGCGCAGCCTGCGCCATGAGCGCCTGGATGACACGGTGGTGCTCGACGGGGCCAGCCGCCGCAACCTGGAGCTGGACACCAACCTGTCCGGCGGACGCGACAACACCCTGCAATCGGTGGTCGACCGTTGCCAGACCGCCATGGGCAGCCGTTTGCTGACCCGCTGGCTGAACCGCCCGTTGCGGGATTTGACCGTATTGCAGGCACGCCAGACGTCCATTACCTGCCTGCTCGACGGCTATCGTTTTGAAAAGCTGCAGCCACAGCTCAAGGAAATCGGCGATATCGAGCGCATCCTGGCGCGGATCGGCCTGCGTAACGCGCGGCCTCGTGACCTGGCGCGCCTGCGCGATGCCCTCAGCGCCCTGCCGCAGTTGCAGGTGGCGATGACCGAACTGGACACGCCGCACCTGCAACAACTGGCTAAAACCGCCGGCACCTACCCGGAACTGGCGGCGCTGCTGGAAAAAGCCATCATCGACAACCCGCCGGCGATCATCCGTGACGGCGGCGTGCTGAAGACCGGCTACGACAGCGAACTGGACGAACTGCAATCCCTGAGCGAGAACGCCGGGCAGTTCCTGATTGATCTGGAAGCCCGCGAAAAAGCGCGTACCGGCCTGGCCAACCTGAAAGTCGGCTACAACCGCGTGCACGGCTACTTTATCGAGCTGCCAAGCAAACAGGCCGAACAGGCGCCTATCGATTACCAGCGCCGCCAGACCCTCAAGGGTGCCGAGCGCTTTATCACCCCGGAGCTCAAAGAATTCGAAGACAAGGCGCTGTCGGCCAAAAGCCGCGCGCTGGCTCGGGAAAAGATGCTCTACGAAGCCTTACTCGAAGACCTGATCGGCCAGTTGGCGCCTCTGCAGGACACCGCCGCCGCCCTGGCGGAGCTGGATGTGCTGAGCAACCTTGCCGAACGAGCACTCAATCTTGATCTGAACTGCCCGCGTTTCGTCAGTGAGCCGTGCATGCGCATTGTGCAGGGCCGCCACCCGGTGGTGGAGCAGGTGTTGACCACACCGTTCGTCGCCAACGACCTGTCGCTGGACGACGATACCCGCATGTTGGTAATCACCGGCCCGAATATGGGCGGTAAATCCACCTACATGCGCCAAACCGCGTTGATCGTGTTGCTGGCGCATATCGGCAGCTTTGTGCCGGCGGCCAGTTGTGAGTTGTCCCTGGTGGACCGCATCTTCACCCGGATCGGTTCCAGCGACGACCTGGCCGGTGGCCGTTCGACCTTTATGGTGGAGATGAGCGAAACCGCCAATATCCTGCATAACGCCACCGAACGCAGCCTGGTGCTGATGGACGAAGTGGGTCGCGGCACCAGCACCTTCGACGGCCTGTCCCTGGCGTGGGCGGCGGCGGAGCGCCTGGCGCATTTGCGTGCCTATACGCTGTTTGCCACGCACTATTTCGAGCTGACCGTACTGCCGGAAAGCGAGCCGCTGGTGGCCAACGTGCACCTCAATGCCACCGAGCACAACGAGCGCATCGTGTTCCTGCACCACGTGTTGCCGGGGCCGGCCAGCCAGAGTTATGGCCTGGCCGTGGCGCAACTGGCCGGCGTGCCAAACGATGTCATCGCCCGCGCCCGCGAGCACCTCAGCCGTCTGGAAACCACGGCCCTGCCCCACGAAAACGTGGTCGTCAGCCCGAAAAAAACCCAGAACAAACCCAGCGCGCCACACCAGAGCGATATGTTCGCCAGCCTGCCTCACCCGGTGCTGGATGAGTTGGCAAAGCTTGACCTGGATGACTTGACACCGCGTAAAGCGCTGGAATTGCTCTACTCACTGAAGACACGGGTCTAACGCAGACGCTTGCAAGCTGATAGAATCTCGCGCGGTTTGGGATGCTGCTGGCCTTTAGCCTGGCCCGCAGACTATCGCTCCCAAACTTCGCGAGCCCTGCTACAAAGGGTTTCGCTGCCGCCGCCTGAGGAGAAAATTAGAAATGACCTTCGTCGTCACCGACAACTGCATCAAGTGCAAGTACACCGACTGCGTAGAAGTGTGTCCGGTGGACTGCTTTTACGAAGGCCCGAACTTCCTGGTCATCCACCCGGACGAGTGCATTGACTGCGCCCTGTGTGAGCCTGAATGCCCGGCCGTCGCCATTTTCTCCGAGGACGAAGTCCCCCAAGGGATGGACTCATTCATCAAATTGAACGCAGAGTTGGCGGAAATCTGGCCGAATATCACTGAGAAGAAAGATCCGCTGCCGGATGCCGCTGAGTGGGATGGCCAAAAAAATAAGTTGCCACACCTCGAACGCTGATTGCGTCGTTGCTCTCTAAAAGGCCCCTTGCGGGCCTTTTTGCATTTGTGGAGAGCGGGGTTCACTTTTCTGCAGACAAAAAAAAGGGGCGGTATGACCCGCCCACATTTTTTCCCTAGTCCCTGTGTTCCTTTTCATCATCCTGATGAATCGCATCCTGCGACGTTCCTTCAAGCCATCGTTCCGTGATGGCTGTGTCAATCCTTGGACACGGGGCTGATGTTAAAGAGTTCGAAGGGAAGTTCAACGGGATGCAACCGGCGCATCATCAAAAACACACGCTAAACACACGATAAATAATTGTTATTTTTCAATAGCTTAGAAAACACTCTCGAGCATTCGAGACGTCCACGCCCGGCAAAAAAACCAATCGCTTACGAAAAAGTAAGCGAATGCTTACACGCACTATTGCGCAAAAGCGTAACCGGACACCGTTGACCGACCTGCGGGCAAGAAAAAGCCCCGACACTGTCGAGGCTGCTTTCCTTCCAGACGGATCAGTCGTCGCTGACGGTAATAGTCGGCATCGCAGGCGTCGCCGCTTCTTGCAGGACGATACGCGCGCCCACATGACGGGCCAGCTCCTGGTAGATCATGGCAATCTGACCATCAGGCTCTGCCGCCACGGTGGGCTTGCCGCCGTCGGCCTGTTCACGGATCACCATCGACAGCGGCAACGAGGCCAGCAATTCGACACCGTACTGGGTGGCCAACTTCTCACCGCCGCCCTCACCAAACAGATGCTCGGCGTGACCGCAGTTGGAGCAGATGTGTACCGCCATGTTTTCCACGACGCCCAACACCGGGATATTGACCTTGCGGAACATCTCCACGCCTTTCTTCGCGTCCAGCAGCGCCAGGTCCTGGGGCGTGGTCACGATCACCGAACCGGCCACCGGGACTTTCTGCGCCAGGGTCAGCTGGATATCGCCGGTGCCAGGCGGCATGTCGATCACCAGGTAGTCCAGATCGCCCCAGGCGGTCTGGGTGACCAACTGCAGCAGTGCGCCCGAAACCATAGGCCCACGCCAGACCATCGGTGTGTTGTCATCGGTCAGGAACGCCATGGACATGACTTCAACACCCAAGGATTCAATTGGCACGAACCACTTCTGGTCCTTGATCTTCGGCCGCGTACCCTGCGCAATGCCAAACATCACGCCTTGGCTCGGGCCGTAGATATCGGCATCAAGAATGCCCACCCGCGCGCCTTCACGGGCCAGGGCCAGAGCCAGGTTGGCCGCCGTGGTGGATTTACCCACGCCGCCCTTGCCGGAAGCCACCGCCACCACGTTCTTGACATTGGCCAAGCCAGGGATCTGCGCCTGGGCCTTGTGCGGTGCGATCACACACTGAATGTCGACCCTGGCGGAACCCACGCCGTCGATGCCTTCGATGGCCATTTGCAGCATCTGCGCCCAACCGCGCTTGAACAGGCCGGCCGCATAACCCAGTTCCAACTGGACCGACACCTGATCCCCCTGGATCTCGATGGCGCGAACACAGCCAGCACTGACCGGGTCCTGGTTCAAATAGGGGTCGGTGTACTGGCGAAGAACGGCTTCCACCGCTGCGCGATTGACGGCGCTCATGGGCTACTCCCGAAAAAAGACTGACTGAAACAGGCGGCTATCCTAACCGTTCCGGCAGCATTGCGGCACGCTTTCGCAGGTGAGAAAGAGGCTGAAACAGCGCCACGGGGTGAAATATATTTCGCGGCGCTTTATAGTGGCCGACCTCCGTTTCATCAAGTAGCCGAGCCCCATGTCCGAGCCACGCAAGATCCTCGTCACCAGCGCCCTGCCCTATGCCAATGGTTCCATCCATCTTGGCCATATGCTTGAGTACATCCAGACCGATATGTGGGTGCGCTTCCAGAAGCATCGCGGCAATCAATGCATTTATGTCTGCGCGGACGACGCCCACGGTTCGGCCATCATGTTGCGCGCCGAAAAGGAAGGGATCACCCCGGAACAACTGATCGCCAATGTGCAGGCTGAACACAGCGCCGACTTTGCCGAGTTCCTGGTGGATTTCGACAACTTCCACTCGACCCACTCCGACGAAAACCGCGAGCTGTCGAGCCAGATCTACCTGCGGTTGAAGGACGCCGGGCACATCGCCACGCGCTCGATCACCCAGTATTTCGACCCGGAAAAGAAAATGTTCCTGGCCGACCGCTTCATCAAGGGCACCTGCCCGAAATGCGGCACCGAAGACCAGTACGGCGACAATTGCGAGAAATGTGGTGCCACTTACGCACCGACCGACCTGAAAGACCCGAAGTCGGCCATTTCCGGCGCCACCCCGGTGCTCAAGGATTCCCAGCATTTCTTCTTCAAACTCCCGGATTTCCAGCAAATGCTGCAAACCTGGACCCGCAGCGGCACCCTGCAGGACGCCGTCGCCAACAAAATCGCCGAATGGCTGGATGCCGGCCTGCAACAGTGGGATATCTCCCGCGATGCGCCGTACTTCGGTTTCGAAATCCCGGGCGAACCGGGCAAGTATTTCTACGTGTGGCTCGACGCGCCGATCGGCTACATGGCCAGCTTCAAGAACCTGTGCAGCCGCACGCCGGGGCTGGACTTCGACGCGTTCTGGAGCAAGGACTCCACCGCTGAGCTGTACCACTTCATCGGCAAGGACATCGTCAACTTCCACGCCCTGTTCTGGCCGGCCATGCTCGAAGGTTCGGGCTACCGCACGCCGACCGGCATCAACGTACACGGCTACCTGACCGTCAACGGCCAGAAGATGTCCAAGTCCCGTGGCACCTTTATCAAGGCGCGCACCTACCTGGATCACCTGTCGCCGGAATACCTGCGCTACTACTACGCGTCCAAGCTGGGCCGTGGCGTCGACGACCTCGACCTGAACCTGGAAGACTTCGTACAGAAGGTCAACTCGGACCTGGTCGGCAAAGTCGTCAACATCGCCAGCCGTTGCGCCGGTTTCATCCACAAGGGCAACGCCGGTGTGCTGGTGGCCGAGAACGCCGCGCCGGAGCTGACCGAAGCCTTCCTGGCCGCCGCGCCTGGCATCGCCGACGCCTATGAAGCCCGCGACTTTGCCCGCGCCATGCGCGAGATCATGGGCCTGGCCGACCGCGCCAACGCCTGGATCGCCGACAAGGCGCCGTGGTCGCTGAACAAGCAGGAAGGCAAGCAGGCTGAAGTCCAGGCAATCTGTGCCACGGGCGTCAACCTGTTCCGCCAGTTGGTGATCTTCCTCAAGCCAGTGCTGCCATTGCTGGCCGCCGACGCCGAGGCGTTCCTCAACGTCGCGCCGCTGACCT
Source organism: Pseudomonas sp. MPB23 (assembly GCF_046605395.1). Lineage (NCBI taxonomy): Bacteria > Pseudomonadati > Pseudomonadota > Gammaproteobacteria > Pseudomonadales > Pseudomonadaceae > Pseudomonas > Pseudomonas sp. MPB23. Next base: position 6,119,954 of record NZ_CP176771.1, read on the forward strand.
GGAACGACCACGCCACCTTGCTCAGCAACCATCAGTTGAACGAGTTCAAGCCGCTGATGACCCGTATCGACCCGGTCAAGGTCCAGGCCATGACCGACGCGTCGAAAGAAGACCTGGTCGCCAGCCAGACCGACACCGGCGAATCGCAACCCGCTGGCAACGGCGAATTGGCCAAGGACCCGCTCTCGCCCGAGATCGACTTCGACGCCTTTGCCGCCGTGGACCTGCGCGTTGCGCTGATCCTCAAGGCCGAAGCCGTTGAAGGTGCCGACAAGCTGCTGCGCCTGACCCTCGACATTGGCGATGAGCAGCGCAACGTGTTCTCCGGGATCAAGAGTGCTTATCCGGATCCGTCCAAGCTCAATGGCCGCCTGACCATGATGATCGCCAACCTCAAGCCGCGGAAAATGAAGTTCGGTGTTTCCGAAGGCATGGTGATGGCGGCGGGCCCTGGCGGTGAAGAGATCTACCTGCTGAGCCCTGACAGCGGCGCCAAGCCAGGTCAACGTATCAAGTAAGCCCTGCAAGACAGCCCTGTCGTCGCGGCGACAGGGCTTTTCAGCTAGTACCCCCTTCTCGCTTGCCGGATAATCAGGCCCTGTTTGCTTAACCGGCATGCCCATGACCGATATGCTCTTCACCGTTCTCAGCGCCGTCCTTATCAGCAACCTGGTGTTGCAGATGCCGCTGGCTATCGGCTCGGTGCTGGCCACTGAGTCACGCCCGCAGTTGCATGCCCTGGGATTCGCCACCACCGTGGCAGTGGTCTTGAGCGGCATAGTGGGCCATTTGCTGGACCACTACGTGCTGCGGCCACTGGAGCTGACGGCCCTGCGGTTGTGGGTGTTTCTACCGCTCATCGCGTTGCTGATCAGCCCGGTGCTCAGCCTGTTGGCCCGTCTGCGGCCGAACATGCATTGGGACAGTCTGTGGTTATTGCTGCTGGGCAACGCGGGCGTCCTGGGGGTGATGCTGCTGGACACTCAGGACGATCAGGGCCTGATGCACATGATCGCGCTGAGCCTGGGTGCCGGACTCGGTTTCTGGCTGATGCTGAGCCTGTTCAGTGACCTACGCCAGCGCATGGCCGAGAACGATATCCCCCTGCCCTTTCGCGGCCTGCCGATCGAGCTGATCAGCGCCGGGTTGATGGCACTGGCTTTCCTGGGTTTCAACACAATGATCAAAGCATGAACTTGATTCAACGTATCGACGCGCTGCTGCCGCAGACCCAATGCGGCAAGTGCGGGCATCCTGGCTGCAAGCCTTACGCCGAGGGCATTGCCCAGGGCGAGGCTATCAACAAGTGCCCGCCGGGAGGACAGGAAACCATCGTCGGGCTGGCCCGGTTGCTGAACGTGCCGGTCATGCAGGTGGATGCCAGCCGCGGCGAGGCCCCGGCACAGATTGCGTATATCCGCGAGGCCGAGTGCATCGGTTGCACCAAATGCATCCAGGCTTGCCCGGTGGATGCGATTGTCGGTGCGGCCAAGCTCATGCACACCGTGATCGCCGACGAGTGCACCGGCTGCGACCTGTGCGTCGCGCCCTGCCCGGTCGACTGTATCGAGATGCGTCCGCTGGTCACTGTGCTGCCGATTGTGGGGGGCCTGGCCACCAACGAGCAGGAACGCCATGAACGCAGCCTCAAGCGTGACCGTGCACGGCGGCGCTACGAGCAACGTAATGCGCGCCTGCAACGGGAGGAAGAACACAAACTCGCCGAACGCCTGACGCGGGCCAAGCGTTCGGCGCCGACGCAAGCGCCACACGTCGATACCCACCAGGCGGCTCAGGATGCGGCGATCAAGAAAGCCAAGATCGGCGTTGCAATGAGCCGCGCCCAGTTGCACAAATCCCTGAAAGCATTTGGTCACCCCCCGACCTTTGAACAGCAGTCGCAACTGATTGTGCTGCAACAACAGTTCGAAGCAGCAGAGCAGACGCTCGCCACGCTGGAGGTCAACACCCCTCCATCACCGCCGACCTACAAAGATCCAGAACTCAAACGCGCGAAGATCCAACTGGCCATGCGCCGCGCCGCGTTGAAAAAGGCCCAGGAGCAGAACGCGGATGCTCAGCAACTGGCCACCTTGAGTGCCGCGCTGGCCGCCGCCGATCAAGCCCTGCATGACGCCGAAGCCGTGTCCGAGCAACCTCGACCCAACCTGCAACGCGTGGAAAAACGCCCTATTGACGGCCAACTTCGCCAGCTCAAAACCGCGCTGGCATATGCCCGCGCCGATGTCAGCAAACTGCAACGCCTGCCAGGCGTCAGCCCGGATGAACTGAACGCCGCACAGCGCAAGCTCGAAGAAGCCCAGCGCCAGGTGGACGCCCATGTCGACACCTGATCCCCAACAGGCGCTGCGCCGTGTATTGCTGGCAACGCTACCAGGAATGGTAGCGATGTTCTGGCTGTACGGCTGGGGCGTGCTGATCAATCTATCGCTGGCAGCAGCAAGCGCACTGCTGGTAGACGCACTCGTCCATCGCCTTCGAGGCCGGCGCGTCAGCGATCTGAGCAGTCTGGTCAGCGCAGTGCTTTTGGCGTTGGCGCTGCCACCGTATTGCCCATGGTGGCTGAGCGTCGCGGCCGTCATCGGCGGGTTGCTGTTGGGTAAACACCTGTATGGCGGCAACCGTAACCCGTTCAATCCGGCCATGGTCGGCTATGCCCTGATGCTGGTGGCCTTTCCACAGCCGATGAGCCAGTGGCCGAGCGCCCACGGCCTGGACCTGTTAGCCGGGTTGCAACACGTCCTGGGCCTGCACGGCACTGCGCCGGACGCCTGGGCCCAGGCCACCGTGCTCAATACATTACGGACCAACAAGAGCCTGACGATCGACGAGCTGTTTTCCGGCAACCCCGCGTTCGGTCATTTCGGTGCCTGGGGCAATGAATGGGTGAGCCTGGCGTATCTGGCAGGTGGCCTCTTGCTGTTACGCCAACGGGTGTTCAGTTGGCATGCGCCCGTCGGCATGCTCGGCAGTCTCTTTGTGGTCAGCTTGCTTTGCTGGAACGGCGCGGGGTCCGACTCACATGGCTCGCCGTTGTTTCATCTGCTGAGCGGCGCCACCCTGCTCGGCGCTTTTTTCATCGTCACCGAGCCGGTGTCCGGGCCTCGGACAGCGCGGGCTCGCTTGCTGTTCGGCGCAGGGGTCGGCTTGCTGACGTATCTGATTCGTACGTGGGGCGGTTACCCGGACGGTGTAGCCTTTGCGGTGCTGCTGATGAACCTGGCGGTGCCCACGCTGGAGCGCCTGGTAGCACCAAAACAAGCGGCGGTGACGCCATGAAGGGTTGGCCACTGGTGCTGCTGATGGCACTCCTGGGAATCGTCCTGCCCCTGGGACTTCAACACCTGACCGTCGATCAAACCGCCCGCCAGGCACAGATGCAGCAACGCCAAGCCTTGCGTGACCTGCTACCCGCCGAGCGCTACGACAACCTTCCCATGGACCACCCCCTGGCAATCCATGCGCAATCGCTGGCGTCCAGCCAATTGCAGGGCGGCTACCTCGCGACTCTGTCAGGCCAACCCAGTGCTGTGCTGCTGCACGTGCAAGCCAGCGGCTACGCCGGACCTATCGAGTTGCTGATCGCCATCGACCGCGATGGCCGGTTGCTGGGCCTCAAAACCCTGGAACAAGCGGAAACCCCGAGCCTCGGCGGCCATATCGGTGAACCGGGCAACCCCTGGATGGCCGCGTTCAAAGGCTATTCCAGTGATGCCCCGCCTCGTTTCGATCAAATGGCAGGCGCCACAGTGACCTCCCGCGCCGTGATCAACGCCGTTCACGATGCCTTGCGCTATTTCGATGAGCATCGGCCGTCACTGCTGGAGCCTGGTTCCCATGAGTAAACCTTCTGGCCTGGCCACCTCGCTGATGCTCGTACCGTTGCTCGGCGTGACGGACACACTGCCCAAAGCCTTGAGTTTTCTCGGACTGTCGACCTTGATCGTGGCGCTTTACGCTGGCGTCATGCACCTGGTGCGTGCGCGCCTCGGTGCGCCAATGCGCTTAGTCGCCAGCCTGATGCTGGCCGCGACGTTGGTCGCCAGCGCACAGGTGCTGCTGACGGCTTTCGCGCTGTCTCTGTGCCTGCAACTGGGAGCCTATCTGGCGCTGATCAGCGTGCAATGCGTGGTGCTGGAATATTCCGGCTTTTTTGACGCCGGCCAGCAGAAGGCCCGCCTGCAGGTGTTCGGCCTGTTTGGTGCGTTAATGCTGATCATGGGGTTGTTACGCGACGTGACTGACATCACATTGATGCCTGCCGGGTTTATCCTCCTCGGCTTATTGCTCGCAGGGTGCCAGGCCTGGACCCATTATTTGAAATCACGCTGACTGCCTGCAAGGAAACCAACGCCCCATGAATGCCGCAAAACGCCTGGAAATTTTCCGCAGGCTTCACGAAGACAACCCGGAACCCAAGACGGAACTGGCCTACTCCTCGCCATTCGAGTTGCTGATTGCGGTCATCCTGTCGGCCCAATCCACGGATGTTGGCGTCAACAAGGCCACGGCCAAGCTGTATCCCGTGGCGAACACACCTGAAGCGATCTATGCCCTGGGTGTGGAAGGCTTGTCGGAATACATCAAGACCATCGGGCTGTACAACAGCAAGGCCAAGAACGTGATCGAAACCTGCCGCCTGCTGATAGAACGACATGGCAGCGAAGTACCGCAGACTCGCGAGGCCCTGGAGGCATTACCGGGCGTCGGCCGTAAAACCGCCAACGTGGTGCTCAACACCGCATTCCGCCAACTGACCATGGCCGTGGACACTCACATTTTCCGGGTCAGCAACCGAACCGGCATTGCCCGTGGCAAGAACGTGGTGGAGGTGGAAAAACAGCTGATGAAGTTCGTGCCCAAGGAGTATCTGCTTGACTCGCACCACTGGCTGATCCTTCACGGACGCTACGTTTGCCAGGCCCGCAAGCCGCGCTGTGGGAGCTGTCGCATCGAAGATCTGTGCGAATACAAGGACAAGACGTCTGACGATTGAGAGATCATCAGTTTTTCCGGCTGGTCGATTGAAAAAATCTTTTTTACCCACCCGTGGAATATCGTTATAAGGAGCGCCAACGGCAGTCTTAGCCTGGAGTTAACCTTATGAGCACTGACAAAGAACAATTGGAAGTGGAAGACGACCTCGTTGAGTCGGATGACGATGGGGCAGAAGTCCCTGTCATAGAGGTGGCCAAGACCAATCTGAACAAACGTCGCACTATCGACAATCTCCTGGAAGAACGACGCTTGCAGAAACAACTGGCCGATTACGACTTCGATTTCTGATCGAGCAGTCCACGGCCGGAAGCCTCCCTGACGGAGGCTTTTTTATGCCGGTTAGCTTGGCTATGCGCGATGCTGCGCCCGTCCTCTACACCAAGCCGTTACGCTGGGCCAGCTCGATGAGGTCCACGAGGGAGCGTGCATTGAGTTTGAGCAGCAGCCGGGTCTTGTAGGTACTGACGGTCTTGTTGCTGAGGAACATACCGTCGGCGATCTCCTTGTTGGTCTTGCCGCGAGCCAATTGCTGCAGCACCATCATTTCCCGTCCCGACAGACGCTCGACCATATCGGCCTCGCTGGCATTGCCCATGGTGGAGCGCACCGAGTTGAGGGCCTGGTTCGGGAAGTAGCTGTAGCCCGACAGGACTGCCTTGATCGCGCTCAGCAACTCGGTCAGGTCCTGTTGCTTGCACACATAGCCCGCGGCCCCCGCCTGCATGCAGCGCATGGAAAAATGCCCCGGTGCCTGGGACGTGAGCACCAACACCTTGAACGGTACGGGTTGTTTGGTAGATGACAGCCGGCAAATAACTTCCAGCCCATCGAGTTTGGGGATTCCAATATCCAGTATGACAATGTCCGGCATATGCTCGCGCGCAAGTTGCAACGCATCGACACCGTTATCGGTCTCGGCAACGACCTCATAACCATGACGCTCCATTAGCATACGCACAGCAAGACGAATGACAGGATGATCATCCACGATCAGCACTTTATTCATGAGAAAGTCCAATTTCGCTGTTCGAATTATTTAGAGCAAGCACAATAGCCTAGTCGTTTCCTAGTTGGCATAGCATTCCCCCCCAAGCAACAGCAAGCAGAGACCCAACCCACAACGATAAAGGAATTGCCCTACAAAAACAGGCCAACTCGGATGTATCCAGTTTTATGGAACCTTTCAGACCTTTCCGGGGGACTACATATTTTGAGTGAATTTTCCCTAGCCTAAGGGGTAGGTAGTAAACGTACCGCACACTACTTTCAGGAAATGCCCCTTGCCTGCTGGCCCCCAGCGAAGAAGCCAAGGGAAAAAAATCGACTGTTTTAGTTCCATTTAACATATTTATTTACACCCATAAGTCCTACAGACCATTCAGCGATTTTCGCCTTAGCTGTACTTTCATGAGTGAATTTTCTGTAAGACTAGTTCCTACATAGGTGTAAAAAATTCATTCACCCTACAAAGCTTTAATAACAACTCATGGCAGAGCGTTTTACCCCATCAATATCAACAAATGTTTAACAGCAATAAACATCCCCTCTTCGCACTAATTAGGCAGGCAAAAAAAATGGCCCCTTGTACAAGGGGCCATTTTTCATAACCGGCTAAACACTTAGAACAACGAGCGGCCTTTGTTGGCGGCGATGCGCATGCGCAGTGCATTCAACTTGATAAAGCCCGCAGCGTCCGCCTGGTTGTAGGCGCCGCCGTCTTCTTCGAAGGTGGCGATGTTGGCGTCGAACAGCGAGTCATCGGATTTGCGACCGGTCACGATCACGTTGCCCTTGTACAGTTTCAGGCGCACAACGCCGTTCACGTGGGCCTGGGAAGCGTCAATCATCTGTTGCAGCATCAGACGCTCAGGGCTCCACCAGTAGCCGGTGTAGATCAGGCTCGCGTACTTGGGCATCAACTCGTCTTTGAGGTGAGCCACTTCGCGGTCCAGGGTGATGGACTCGATGGCGCGGTGAGCGCGCAGCATGATGGTGCCGCCTGGGGTTTCGTAGCAGCCACGGGACTTCATGCCCACGTAGCGGTTCTCGACGATGTCGAGGCGGCCGATACCGTGTTCGCCACCGATACGGTTCAGGGTCGCCAGCACGGTAGCCGGGGTCATTTCGACGCCGTCCAGCGCGACGATGTCGCCGTTGCGGTAGGTCAGTTCCAGGTACTGCGGCTTGTCGGGAGCGTTCTCCGGGGAGACGGTCCAACGCCACATGTCTTCTTCGTGCTCGGTCCAGGTGTCTTCCAGCACGCCGCCTTCATAGGAGATGTGCAGCAGGTTGGCGTCCATCGAGTACGGGGACTTCTTCTTGCCGTGACGTTCGATCGGGATGCCATGCTTTTCAGCGTAATCCATCAGCTTTTCACGGGACAGCAGGTCCCATTCACGCCAAGGAGCAATCACTTTCACACCGGGCTTGAGCGCGTAGGCACCCAGTTCGAAACGTACCTGGTCGTTGCCCTTGCCGGTGGCGCCATGGGAAATGGCGTCAGCGCCGGTTTCGTTGGCAATTTCGATCAGGCGCTTGGCGATCAGCGGACGTGCGATGGAAGTACCCAAGAGGTACTCGCCTTCGTAGACGGTGTTGGCGCGAAACATCGGAAAGACGAAATCGCGGACGAATTCTTCGCGCAGGTCGTCAATGTAGATCTCTTTCACGCCCATGGCTTGCGCCTTGGCACGTGCAGGTTCGACCTCTTCGCCCTGACCCAGGTCAGCGGTGAAGGTCACCACTTCACAGTTATAAGTATCCTGCAGCCACTTGAGGATCACCGAAGTGTCCAGGCCGCCGGAATACGCGAGAACGACCTTGTTTACGTCGGCCATGCCATCACTCCACGGGGTTGTACGGAAAGGCGTCGATTCTACCGACCAAAACCGTGAATTTACAGGGGCGCGACAGCAAATGAAGATAAAGCGACAGATTATGTAGAATGCGCGACGCTGGGCGGCACCTTACGACGTGTGCGCCGGATTGCTCGGGCCCGTAGCCTGGGGCGCCGGTTTCTCGGGGGCAGCCAGCCGCTCAAGCTGAACATTCACACGGCGGTTGCGGGCACGATTGGCCGCGTTGGTATTGGGCGCCAAGGGGTAGCTTTCGCCATGGAAACGCAGGGTGATCTGCGACTCTGGGATACCGTTGGCCTTGAAGTAGTCCATCACCGCCAGCGCGCGTCGGCGCGAGACATCGCGATTGGTCAGGCGGTTGCCGCTGTTGTCCGAATGCCCATTCAGCTCGATATGGTTGACCGTAGGATCGGCTTTCATGAAGGCGAGAATGACGGACAGTTTCTTCTTGGCCGCCGCGTCCAGCTCGATGCCTCCCCCCGGGAAGCCGACTTCGGTCTGTTTGACCTGGTCGTAATTCATCGGCAGCAACTTGGTGGTGCACAGTTGATAGTCGCTGTACGCCTTGTTGAATTTCACCGGTAGCAGGCGAATTTCCGAATAGCCGCCCTCACGCCCGTAATGCCGCACGGTCGGGCTGCGCCCTTCGAGCAAGCCATTGAACAAGCGTCCGGCCTGGGCCTGGGAGCTGTTGAACAGCACATCACCACTGCCGGCGCGCACGGCCCCGAGGTTGATATCACCCCGGCCCGGTTGCCAAGGAGCAGCAGCCGCCAACAAGGTGGCAGAGCCCGCGCCCAGCGCGCCGCCATAGGCTTTCAGACGAAACGTTGCCTGCTCACCGGCCCGGCGCACGAACTCACCCGAGCCGAAGTCGGTGATCGGCTGGGTCAGGCGGCACTCGAACTGGTCGCCTTCCACCTTCCACTCAATATTCTCCAGACGTGTCTGGAACGTGAGGGCCATCGCAGGCAGGCTGGCGAACGCACTGAGCAGGGCTAGATAATGCTGGCGCACGGGCGGCTCCACTGGTTTCTACAACACTTCAAAGCGTCATACATCGTTAAGGCATACGAAAGGCTATCGGATGCATCCTGCAAAACTTGATAGCGAGTGCCTGCAAGAGTCTTTTCCGGTAGCATTCCCACCAGATTGACCCGCCTGGAATCCCCAATGTCCGACCGCCTGACCCTGCTGCGTCCCGACGACTGGCATATTCATCTTCGCGATGGTGCTGCGTTACCCCAAACCGTGGCCGATGTTGCGCGCACGTTTGGCCGCGCCATCATCATGCCTAACCTGGTACCTCCGGTACGTAATGCCGCAGAAGCCGATGCCTATCGCCAGCGTATCCTCGCTGTACGCCCGGCCGGCAGCCGCTTCGAACCGTTGATGGTGCTCTACCTCACCGACCGCACCCAGCCCGAAGAAATTCGCCAGGCGAAGGCCAGCGGTTTCGTGCATGCCGCCAAGCTGTACCCGGCGGGCGCAACCACCAACTCCGATTCCGGTGTGACCAGTATCGACAAGATCCTGCCGGCCATCGAAGCCATGGCTGAAGTCGGCATGCCGCTGCTGATCCACGGCGAAGTGACCCGTGGCGATGTGGATGTGTTCGACCGCGAGAAGATCTTCATCGATGAACACATGCGCCGCGTGGTCGAGCTGTTTCCGACCCTCAAGGTGGTGTTCGAGCACATCACCACCGCCGACGCCGTACAGTTCGTCACGGAGGCCTCGGCCAATGTCGGTGCGACCATCACGGTCCACCATCTGCTGTACAACCGCAACCACATGCTGGTAGGCGGGATTCGGCCGCACTTCTATTGCCTGCCGATCCTCAAGCGCAACACCCACCAGGTGGCCTTGCTGGATGCCGCGACCAGCGGCAACCCGAAGTTCTTCCTCGGCACCGACTCGGCCCCCCACGCCCAGCATGCCAAGGAAGCCGCCTGCGGCTGTGCTGGTTGCTATACCGCGTTTGCCGCCATCGAGTTGTATGCCGAAGCGTTCGAACAACGTAACGCTCTGGACAAACTCGAAGGCTTCGCCAGCCTCAACGGCCCGCGCTTCTATGGCCTGCCGACGAATACCGACCGCATCACCCTGGTCCGTGAAGACTGGACCGCCCCTGCCAGCCTGCCGTTTGGCGAGCTGACTGTTATCCCGCTGCGCGCCGGTGAAACACTGCGCTGGCGCCTGCTGGAGGAAAGCAAGTGAGTGAAGACCATTACGATGACGAACACGAGCACAGCGGTGGCGGTTCCCGTCACCCGATGGCCGAGCGGTTTCGCGGCTATCTGCCGGTAGTCATCGACGTAGAGACCGGTGGTTTCAATTGCGCCACCGACGCGCTGCTGGAAATCGCCGCGACGACCATCGGCATGGATGAGCAGGGTTTTGTGTTCCCGGAACACACCCATTTCTTCCGCGTCGAACCGTTCGAAGGCGCAAACATCGAAGCGGCGGCCCTTGAATTCACTGGCATCAAGCTTGATCACCCACTGCGCATGGCCGTCAGTGAAGAAGCGGCGCTGACCGATATCTTCCGTGGCGTGCGCAAGGCGTTGAAGGCCAATGGCTGCAAACGCGCAATCCTGGTGGGCCACAACAGCAGTTTCGACCTGGGCTTCCTCAATGCCGCCGTTGCGCGGTTGGACATGAAGCGCAACCCGTTCCACCCGTTCTCCAGCTTCGACACCGCCACCCTCGCCGGCCTGGCTTATGGCCAGACCGTGCTGGCCAAAGCCTGCCAGGCCGCCGGTATCGACTTTGACGGCCGCGAGGCCCACTCGGCGCGCTACGACACCGAGAAGACTGCCGAGCTGTTCTGCGGCATCGTCAACCGCTGGAAACAGATGGGCGGCTGGGAAGACTTCAACGACTGAGGTCGAACCCCGCGCATAAAAATCTATGGTCACCCCCATTTTTGCAATACTGATTAACGGGTGGTGTGGTTGGCTTGCTTAAATCTATCCGGCGTCTGTTTGGGGAATGCCCCAGCGCCACGATGAGAGTCGCGCCTGACGATCCTTAAAAACCGGTCGGCTTCTGAAGCCGATTTTCATGTCAGGATCTTCGCCAGGCCGGTGTGCCGTTCACATCATCTGTTGTTCAGCTATCGCAAAACCTGAAGGGTGAATCGTGGTACTGCAACAACTGCAGGGTCAGGCGTTCAAAGCGTCTGGCCCTGCTTCATACTGCGTATGGCGAGCGGCTATCGCCCAAGCGATACGCGCCAGTTTGTTAGCCAAGGCACAGGCCACGACATTTGAATGTCGTCGACTGAGCAAGGTTTTAACCCAGCCAGCCAGAGCGCCTTTCTGATGATCCAGCCTCTGCATATAGACCCTGGAACATTGCACCAACAGTTGTCGCAGGTGCTTGTTCCCCCGCTTGCTGATCCCCAGCAGATTGGCCTTGCCGCCCGTGCTGTACTGCCTGGGCACTAAGCCAACGGAGACAGCAAAGTCCCGACTGCATCGGTACTGCTTGCCATCGCCCATCTCCACAGCCAGCAGGCTGGCGGTGATCGGGCCGACACACGGCATGCTCAGCAAACGACTACCCAGATCATCGTCGGCCAGTTGGCCCGCCAGTTCTTTATCCAGCGCTTTGATTTGCTCATCCAGATAGACGAAGTAATCGTGCAGGCGCTGCAATAAGACCGTCAGACGAACGGGTAATTCGTGCTCGGCCCAAACGCTCGCCAAACGCTTCATGATGGCCAATCCCTTGGGCAGGCTGACCCCAAACTCCAGCAGAAAACCGTGCATCTGATTAGCCGTTTTGGTGCGGTCATGCACCCATGATTCGCGCATCCGATGCAGCACAGACAGGGTTTGCGGGGATTCGGTTTTAGGCGTAACGAAGCGCATGGATGGGCGGAAAACGGCTTCGCAGATTGCCTCAGCGTCGACGAAGTCATTTTTGTTGCCCTTGACGAAGGGCTTAACGAACTGCGGGGAAATCAGCTTGGCCGTGTGTCCCATTGCCGCCAACTGGCGAGCAACGTAGTGCGCCCCCTCCCGCACAGGCCTCCATCACCACAACACAGCTCGGCACATTGCCGAAAAACTGCATCATCTGCGCCCGTGAGCATTTTTGCGAAACACCTCGCGGCCCGACTTATCCTGGCCGTGCAGGTGGAAAGTATGTTTGCCGAGATCGATACCGATCAGTGCTGACTCGCTCATGATGATGGCCTCCGAAAACAAAACACCCCGTGAAAGCGTAGCCCTCACAGGGTGTTGGGGGGGACCATCTCATTAACCGGCCTTCTCAGGCCGGTTTTTTTGTACCGCGAAACAGGCGCTTACAGCTTGGCGGCGTTCTCGGTCAGGTAAGCCGCAACGCCTTCTGGCGAAGCGTTCATGCCCTTGTCGCCTTTTTTCCAGTTGGCAGGGCAGACTTCGCCGTGCTCTTCGTGGAATTGCAGGGCGTCGACCAGGCGGATCAGCTCTTCCATGTTACGGCCCAGCGGCAGGTCGTTGATGATCTGGGAGCGTACAACACCCTTGTCGTCGATCAGGAACGCGCCACGGAACGCCACGCCGCCTTCGGACTCAACGTCGTAGGCCTTGGCGATGTCGTGCTTCATGTCGGCAGCCATGGTGTATTTGACTTTGCCGATGCCGCCATCGTTGATGGCCGTGTTGCGCCAGGCGTTGTGGGTGAAATGAGAGTCGATGGAAACGGCGACCACTTCAACGTTACGCGCCTTGAAATCGTCCATGCGGTGGTCCAGGGCGATCAGTTCCGACGGGCAGACGAAAGTGAAGTCCAGCGGGTAGAAGAACACCAGGCCGTATTTGCCTTTGATGGCTTCGGACAGTTTGAAGCTGTCAACGATTTCGCCATTGCCGAGGACGGCCGGGACGTCGAAATCCGGGGCTTGTTTGCCGACGAGTACGCTCATGGGGTATCTCCTGATGTAAGGGTGACGATTGAAGTAAAAGGACCGGCCTTGAGTCTGCCGCATTCAAACGACAGGCCTGTGACGCAGTCACGCTTCATGAAGACCGACCATCATACACGGAAAAAACCGTTCGTCAGCGCACGGGCAGTGCCCGACAATTCCCTACGATTCTACTTTGACAATCATTCTCGTTAACATTAAGATCCACCGCACTTAAGCCTTAAACCCGCGACGGTTCTCCCTTATGTATGTGTGCCTGTGTACTGGCGTCACCGACGGACAAATCCGCGAAGCAATCTACGAAGGTTGCTGCAGCTACAAGGAAGTGCGTGAAACCACCGGCGTTGCCAGCCAGTGCGGCAAATGTGCTTGCATCGCCAAGCAAGTGGTACGGGAAACCCTGACGCAGCTGCAAACAGCTCATGCCGCGCTCCCTTACTCAGCAGAGTTTACACACGCTTAAATAGACGTATTTTGAAGAGCCGGACTTATGTCCGGCTTTTTTATGCCGTTAATTCAACTAGTTAGCCCCAAGACGCGGAACACAAACATTCTTATTCCGATTAATTTTCATTTACTATTCAATAACTTAGGTTTGACACTAGAGTTTGCGCCGCTCAAACTCCGGCTTATATACAGCTATTACAGGGCAGGACCCCAGTCATGAAAGGCGACATCTCAGTCATCCAGCAACTCAACAAAATCCTTGCCAATGAACTGGTCGCGATCAATCAGTACTTCCTGCATGCACGCATGTATGACGACTGGGGCCTGGAAAAGCTCGGCAAACGTGAATACAAAGAATCCATCAAGGCCATGAAGGACGCCGACGCGCTGATCAAGCGCATCCTGTTCCTGGAAGGCCTGCCGAACGTGCAGGACCTGGGCAAGCTGAACATCGGCGAGCACACCCAGGAAATGATCAGCAGCGACCTGGGTTTTGAGCGCAAGAGCCACAGCGACATCAAGGCCGCCATTGCGCATTGCGAAACCAAGGCCGACTTCGGCAGCCGCGAACTGCTGGAAGATATCCTCGAAGACCAGGAAGAACATATCGACTGGCTGGAAACCCAACTGGGCCTGATCGACAAAGTCAGCCTGGAAAACTACCTGCAATCGCAGATGGGTGAATAACCCCATTCCCTGTAGGAGCGAGCTTGCTCGCTCCTACAGATGACGCACAAAAAAGCCCCACTCTCGTACGAGAAGCGGGGCTTTTTATTGCAATCAAGCTTCAGTCTTGGCTGCCGCTTTTGCCGCTGCGTCTTTGACCAACGTCTGCAACTCACCGTTCTCGAACATTTCAGTGATGATGTCGCTGCCGCCGACCAGCTCACCGGCTACCCACAGTTGTGGGAACGTCGGCCAGTTGGCGTACTTCGGCAGGTTGGCACGAATTTCCGGGTTTTGCAGGATATCCACATAAGCGAATTTCTCGCCACATTTCATGATGGCTTGGGACGCCTTCGCGGAGAAACCGCACTGCGGGGCGTTGGGAGAGCCCTTCATGTAAAGCAGAATGGTGTTGTTGGCAATCTGCTCTTTGATCGTTTCGATGATATCCATGGAACACCTCGGCTGGAACTTTGCGACTCACAGGTCGGCACGGTGGCGCATTGTAACGCAAAATCTCAGCGCGGTGCTCAGGCGCCTTAAGCGGCCGCTACCTGTACCGGCACGCCATTGAGCGCCGCGTTGCCCGACAATTCGTCCAATTGCCGCTCGTCGGTCAAGTCATTGGCGCTCGCCCCCGGCTGCCCGCTGGCGATGGTCATCTGCACCCCCGGGCGACCGTGGCCCCAGCCGTGGGGCAGGCTGACCACGCCGGGCATCATGTCCAGGCTGGCCACGACTTCCACCTCGATCATGCCGATGCGCGAACTCACGCGCACTCGTTGACCATCACTCAACTGCCGACGGGCCAGATCTTCGGGGTGCATGTGCAACTGGTGCCGAGGCTTGCCCTTCACCAGCCGGTGATAGTTATGCATCCAGGAATTATTGCTGCGCACATGCCGCCGACCGATCAACAGCAGTTCGTCGGCCAGTGGCAGCGGTTGTGCTGCGAAGCGTGCGAGGTCCGCCAGGATCACCGCCGGCGCGGCCTGCACCCGGCCATTCGCGGTTTTCAGGCGCGCCGCGAGATTGGGCTTGAGTGGGCCCAGGTCCACGCCGTGGGGGTATTCGGCGAGCATCGCCACCGACAATTTGTGGCTGGACGCATCGCCATACACGCCAGCGCGCAGGCCCAAGTCGATCATTTGCGCCGGTGGCAGGGTAGGCTTGAGCGCAATCCCTGTGTGCGCGGCAAATGCCTTGGCCAAGCCGACGAAGATCTCCCAGTCATGCAACGCGCCCGCTGGCTTGGGCAGAATCGCACGATTGAAACGGGTGACATTGCGCACCGCGAACATATTGAAGGTGGTGTCGTAGTGATCGTTTTCCAGCGCCGAAGTCGACGGCAGGATCAGGTCGGCATAACGCGTCGTTTCGTTGATATAGAGGTCGACGCTGACCATGAATTCCAGCCCGTCCAGGGCCTGCTCCAACTGGCGACCATTCGGCGTCGACAGCACCGGATTGCCAGCCACGGTGATCAGGGCGCGGATCTGTCCTTCACCGTCGGTGAGCATTTCTTCCGCCAATGCTGACACCGGCAACTCGCCACCGTATTCCGGACGCCCCGACACACGGCTCTGCCAACGATTGAAATGGCCGCCGGAGGTGGAGGCCACCAAGTCCACCGCAGGCGTGGTACACAAGGCGCCGCCTGGACGATCCAGGTTACCCGTGACCAGATTGATCAATTGCACCAGCCAATGGCACAGCGTGCCGAATGCCTGCGTCGAAACGCCCATGCGCCCGTAACACACGGCGCTGTCCGCGGCGGCAAAATCCCGCGCCAATTGGCGGATCTGTTCGGCAGGCACCGCGCACTGGTGGCTCATGGCCTCGGCGGTAAACCCCGCGATTGCGCGGCGCACGTCGTCCAGGCCGTCGACCGACAAGTGACTGTCACGGGTCAGGTTTTCGGCAAACAGGGTGTTGAGCAGTCCAAACAGCAACGCGGCGTCACCACCGGGCCGCACAAACAGATGCTGGTCGGCAATCGCCGCCGTCTCGCTGCGTCGAGGGTCGACCACCACCACTTTGCCGCCGCGGGCCTGAATGGCCTTGAGGCGCTTCTCCACGTCGGGCACGGTCATGATGCTGCCGTTGGACGCCAGCGGGTTGCCCCCCAGGATCAGCATGAAGTCGGTGTAGTCGATATCCGGGATCGGCAACAACAGGCCATGACCGTACATCAGGTGACTGGTGAGGTGATGGGGTAACTGGTCGACCGACGTCGCGGAAAACCGGTTACGTGTCTTGAGCAGGCCCAGGAAGTAGTTGCTGTGGGTCATCAGCCCGTAGTTGTGCACACTGGGGTTGCCCTGATACACCGCCACCGCATTCTGCCCGTGCCGTGCCTGAATGCCCGCCAGCCGTTCGGCGACCAACGCAAAGGCCTCACCCCACGGGATTGGCCGCCACTCGCTGCCCACCCGCAACATGGGTTGGTGCAGGCGGTCGGGATCATTCTGGATGTCCTGCAGCGCCACGGCCTTGGGGCAGATATGCCCACGGCTGAACGTGTCCAGCGCGTCGCCCTTGATCGAGGTGATCGCCAGGCTGCCGTCGTCGGCTTGGGTGGTTTCCAGGGTCAGGCCGCAGATGGCTTCACACAGATGGCAGGCACGGTGGTGGAGAGTCTTGGTCATGGCCAGTCTCTTTATAGGGGCTTTGGCCCAACTATGGCCCGCGACTGGCAAGGGCGCCAGTAAGGTTCGTCGCGTGAATCCATGGGCATCAGGCCGGGCCATGGGCAAGGGTTAGCAAATGTTTCAAAAGCCCCTGCCCCCGTCATTAAACCGACACGGCAAAGCCTGGGCCCGTCTCCGCACATTGCAAAAGGTTGCGACGCCAGTGTACAAATGACCCGCTGCTGTCTGGAAATCGTCTTCAAAAGCGCTCTCGCGCCCTTCTTGAACGTCCCTGAAACCGTAGCCCTATTGGTAAGACGCGACATTTAATTATAAGATCGCGCCTTCCCCTATTTCGTCGCCCCGTGCGGCTTTCGCCGCAGGTCTCGCCCGTTTTCACAATAAACAAGGCTTTGAGTATCTGCGGTCTGTTGCAAAAAGGTAGTTAATGATGAGCGCAAGGCACTTTCTCTCCCTGATGGATTGCACGCCCGAAGAGCTGGTCAGCGTGATCCGTCGAGGCATTGAGCTTAAAGACCTGCGTAACCGCGGCGTACTGTTCGAGCCGTTGAAAAACCGCGTACTCGGAATGATTTTCGAGAAGTCGTCGACCCGCACCCGCTTGTCCTTCGAGGCCGGCATGATCCAGCTGGGCGGCCAGGCGATTTTCCTGTCGCCCCGCGACACCCAACTGGGCCGTGGCGAGCCGATCAGCGATTGCGCGATCGTCATGTCGCGCATGCTCGATGCGGTGATGATCCGCACCTTCGCCCACAGCACCCTGACCGAATTCGCCGCCAACTCGCGCGTGCCGGTGATCAACGGCCTGTCCGATGACCTGCACCCGTGCCAGTTGCTGGCCGACATGCAGACCTTCCTCGAGCACCGCGGCTCGATCCAGGGCAAGACCGTGGCCTGGATCGGCGACGGCAACAACATGTGCAACAGCTATATAGAAGCGGCGATCCAGTTCGACTTCCACCTGCGCATCGCCTGCCCGGAAGGCTTCGAACCGTCCGCCGAATTCCTGGCCAAAGCCGATGGCCGCGTGCAGATCCTGCGTGATCCAAACGATGCAGTGGTCGGCGCGCACCTGGTCAGCACCGACGTCTGGACCTCCATGGGCCAGGAAGACGAAACCGCCAAGCGCCTGAAGCTGTTTGCGCCGTTCCAGGTCACCCGCGACCTGCTCGACCTGGCCGCGCCTGACGTACTGTTCATGCACTGCCTGCCCGCCCACCGCGGCGAAGAAATCAGCCTCGACCTGCTCGACGACCCGCGTTCGGTAGCCTGGGACCAGGCGGAAAACCGTCTGCATGCACAAAAGGCCCTGCTCGAATTCCTCGTCCCGCCGTCGTACCACCACGCATGAGCCAGCCATTACTGCTGAGCCTGCGTAATCTGGCATGCGGCTATCAGGATCAACGGGTGGTGCAGCACCTCAATCTGCACCTCAACGCCGGTGACATCGGCTGCCTGCTCGGCTCATCGGGCTGCGGTAAAACCACGACCTTGCGTGCCATTGCCGGATTCGAGCCGGTGCACGAAGGCGAGATCAGTCTGGCCGGTGAAGTCATCTCCAGTGCCGGATTTACCCTGGCGCCGGAGAAACGTCGCATCGGCATGGTGTTCCAGGACTACGCACTGTTTCCCCACCTCAGCGTGGCCGACAACATTGCCTTCGGTATCCGCAAACACCCGCAAAAAGATCGAGTGGTCGCCGAACTGCTGGAAATGGTCAACCTGAAAAGCCTGGGCAAGCGTTTCCCCCATGAGCTTTCCGGTGGGCAGCAACAACGTGTCGCCCTCGCCCGTGCCCTGGCACCGGAGCCGCAACTGTTGCTGCTGGACGAACCCTTCTCCAACCTTGACGGCGAACTGCGGCGCAAGCTCAGCCACGAGGTGCGCGACATCCTCAAGGCACGGGGCACCAGCGCAATCCTGGTGACCCATGACCAGGAAGAAGCGTTTGCCGTCAGTGACCATGTCGGGGTGTTCAAGGAAGGTCGTCTTGAGCAGTGGGACACGCCCTACAACCTCTATCACGAACCGCAGACACCCTACGTCGCCAGCTTTATCGGCCAGGGTTATTTCATCCGCGGCCAATTGAGCTCGCCGGAGTCCGTGAGCACCGAGCTGGGCGATCTGCGCGGCAATCGCGCGTACAGCTGGCCGACCGGCGGCGCGGTGGATGTACTGCTGCGTCCGGATGACATCGTCTATGCGCCCGACAGCCCGTTGAAAGCGCGGATTGTCGGCAAGACATTCCTCGGGGCTTCGACCTTGTACCGCCTGCAACTGCCAACCGGCGCACAGCTGGAATCAATTTTCCCCAGCCATGCCGATCATCAGGTGGGTGCGCTGGTGGGCATTCGTGTCGCCGCCGAACACCTGGTGCTGTTCCAGGCTTCGGGCAGCGTTGCGGCGCAGATACCTCAGTCCGACTCCAGCGTGCGACGCTACAGCCCGGCCTGATACCCGCTCATACCCGGCCAATTTCCGCGAATTTGGCCTGGGTATGCTCTGCCAGCACCGCAGCCGACAGCTCGACTTCCAACCCTCGCCTGCCGGCACTGACAAAAATCGTCGCGAACGGCTGCGCGCTGACGTCGATAAAGGTGCGCAAACGCTTCTTTTGCCCCAGCGGGCTGATGCCGCCCAACAGGTAACCGGTTGAACGCTGCGCCGCCGCCGGATCGGCCATCTCGACTTTCTTCACCCCAGCCGCATGGGCCAGCGCCTTTAAGTCCAGACTTCCGACGACCGGCACCACGGCCACCAATAATTCGCCCTTTTCACTGCTGGCCAGCAAGGTCTTGAATACCTGCGCCGGGTCCAGCCCCAACTTTTCCGCGGCCTCCAGGCCATACGAAGCGGCCTTGGGATCATGTTCATAACTGTGGATACGATGTTCGGCGCGAACTTTTTTCAACAAATCCAATGCGGGGGTCATGGCGTCTCCAGGCGTGGCAAACAGGTGGCCAATTCTAGGCCAAGCGCGCGCAAAACGCTCTAGCGCGCCGCTGCCTGGGCCATGCCTTGGGTGGGATGAGCGTGATCATTCATCAGGCTAATAGTTTGAAAGTGACCGACAGTTCACTTTCGACCTTTGACAGCCGTGATTCTTGTCTATATTTTTTCGTTTCCGAATCCTGTAGGAATAGACCAACGGGATTCGAGCAGTAAGCCGTGGCGGAGATGGGGATCCCCTTCACGGTGAAAATCGCGCATGGCCCAACGAGGCCAAACGCCAGACAAGAACAACAATCGAGGTTTTCCATGACAACTGCTCTTCAACAGCCTTCACTTTCGAGCCAATGCATGGCCGAATTCCTGGGGACTGCGCTTCTGATCTTCTTCGGTACAGGTTGTGTCGCAGCACTCAAGGTCGCGGGTGCCAGCTTTGGTTTGTGGGAAATCAGTGTCATCTGGGGGGTCGGCGTGAGCATGGCGATCTACCTGAGCGCCGGGATTTCCGGGGCTCACCTCAATCCAGCGGTGAGTATCGCCCTGTGTATCTTCGCCGACTTCGACAAGCGCAAACTGCCCTTCTATATCCTCGCCCAAGTCGCCGGCGCCTTCTGTTCGGCGGCCTTGGTGTACACCCTCTACAGCAACCTGTTTTTCGATTACGAACAAACCCACCATATGGTGCGCGGCACTCAAGCCAGCCTGGAATTGGCCTCGGTGTTCTCCACCTTGTCCCGTCCTGAATAAGGTTTACACCTTCTGACCGATCTTCAGGAGGATTCAATGGATACGGGAAAAAGGCGGAGCCAGCGCGATTACACGCTAGCTTTTAAATTGTCAGTCGTAGATCAAGTCGAAAAAGGCGAGTTGAGTTATAAAGAGGCTCAACGGCGCTTTGGCATTCAAGGCCGGTCCACGGTACTGGTTTGGTTACGCAAGCATGGCCGACAGGACTGGAGCCAAGGCGCCTCAATCCGAGCGCTGCGGAGCAGGCCGATGACCGACCCCAACCTCCCGCTGACACCCGAACAGCGGATCAAAGAGCTTGAAGAACAGTTGGCGCTGAGCAATCAGAAGGCCCAGTTCTTTGAAGCTGTCGTGAACGTCTTGAAAAATGATTACGGTGTGTCCATCGTAAAAAAGCGACCCGGCAAGTCCTCTCGCAAGGGCAAATCCAAGACCTGAGCATTACCAGGGCTTGCCTGTTTATGGGCATTTCGCGCCAAGCGTATTACAAGCGCAACCGAGCCTTTGACGCGAGAGTTTGCCAAGACCAGCAGGTAGTGGAATTCGTTCTGGAAAAGCGTCGCCGCCAGCCGAGGCTTGGGACGCGCAAACTGCACCACCTGATGGTAACTGAAGCCGCAGCGACGCTACGTGTCGGTCGAGACCGCCTGTTTTCCATCTTGCGAGAGGCGCGAGAGCTAGTCCCTCGCAAACGTGCTTATCATAAAACCACGCATAGCCATCATCGCTTCCGCCGTCACCCCAACCTACTCAAAGCTGGCCCGGAACAAGTTGTAGCCAGCAGACCTGAGCAGGTTTGGGTCGCAGACATTACCTATCTCCCAACGCGGGAAAGTGTCGCTTACGTCAGCCTGATAACAGACGCGTACTCACGCAAAATCGTGGGTCATCATGTGCACGGCAGCCTGCATACGGAGTCGGTGGTCAGGGCACTGCAGAAGGCTGTTAGTCAGCGAAAATCCAATCAACCGCTCATCCATCATTCAGATCGCGGAGCCCAGTATTGCTCCGATTTATACCAACGGATGCATACCCGGCATGGAATCAGGTGCTCAATGACTGACGGCTATGATTGCTATCAGAACGCGATGGCGGAGAGGATAAATGGGATTTTGAAGACTGAGTTTTTGCTGCATCGTCCCAAAGACCTGGCGGATGCAGTGAAAATGGTGGATGAGTCGGTGCAAATCTACAATCGGGAGCGGCCGCACTTATCCCTGAAATACAAAACGCCCGATGCAGTGCACCGGGCGTTTTGAGACTGAAATAGGTGTAAACCTATTTCAGGACTAGACACCTACCCCCATGCCCTGCTGAGCACGGCCCAGGCGTTCCTAGTGGAAGTGGTCATCACGGCCATTCTCATGGGCGTGATCATGGCCCTGACCGACGACAACAACGGCCTGCCCCGTGGCCCGCTGGCGCCCCTGCTGATCGGCCTGCTGATCGCGGTGATTGGCAGCGCCATGGGCCCATTGACCGGTTTTGCGATGAACCCGGCGCGGGACTTCGGGCCCAAGCTGATGACCTTTTTCGCCGGCTGGGGTGAAATAGCCTTTACCGGTGGCCGTGATATTCCTTACTTCCTGGTTCCGATTTTCGCGCCGATCGTTGGCGCCTGCCTCGGTGCTGCGGCCTATCGCGGGCTGATTGCCCGCCATCTGCCAAGCGCCGCACCTGCTATAGCTGAAACAACTGACACGGCTGTCAACGGCAAGACTCGTATCTCCTGAAAGCGCCAGCCCGGTCCCCTGCCCTTTGCGGCCCGGGCTGATTTCCGACTTCCTTATTTCGTCCAAGGCAATTGACATGACCGATATTCAGAATAAGAACTACATCATTGCCCTCGATCAGGGCACCACCAGTTCCCGGGCGATCATCTTTGATCGTGACGCCAACGTGGTCTGCACGGCCCAGCGTGAATTCGCCCAGCATTACCCACAGGCCGGCTGGGTCGAGCATGACCCGATGGAGATCTTCGCCACTCAGAGCGCGGTGATGGTCGAGGCCCTGGCCCAGGCCGGCCTGCACCATGATCAGGTCGCCGCCATCGGCATCACCAACCAGCGTGAAACCACCGTGGTCTGGGACAAGGTCACCGGCCGCCCGATCTACAACGCGATTGTCTGGCAGTGCCGCCGCAGCACCGAGATCTGCCAGCAGCTCAAGCGCGATGGCCACGAGCAATACATCAGCGACACCACCGGCCTGGTCACCGACCCCTACTTCTCCGGTACCAAGCTCAAGTGGATTCTCGATAACGTCGAAGGCAGCCGCGAGCGAGCGCGCAACGGCGAGCTGCTGTTCGGCACCATCGATAGCTGGCTGATCTGGAAATTTACCGGCGGCAAGACCCACGTCACCGACTACACCAACGCCTCGCGCACCATGCTCTTCAACATCCACACCCTGGAGTGGGACGCGAAGATGCTGGAGATCCTCGACGTACCGCGGGAAATGCTGCCGCAAGTCAAATCCTCCTCGGAAATCTATGGCCGCACCAAGAGCGGCATTGCCATCGGCGGTATCGCCGGTGACCAGCAAGCGGCGCTGTTCGGCCAGATGTGCGTGGAAGCCGGCCAGGCCAAAAACACCTACGGTACCGGCTGCTTCCTGCTGATGAACACCGGCGACAAGGCGGTGAAATCCAAGCACGGCATGCTCACCACCATCGCCTGCGGCCCGCGTGGCGAAGTGGCTTACGCCCTCGAAGGCGCGGTCTTCAACGGCGGTTCCACCGTGCAGTGGTTGCGCGATGAGCTGAAAATCATCAACGACGCCCACGACACCGAATACTTCGCCGGCAAGGTCAAGGACAGCAACGGCGTGTACCTGGTCCCGGCCTTCACCGGCCTGGGCGCTCCGTACTGGGACCCCTACGCCCGTGGCGCGCTGTTCGGCCTGACCCGTGGCGTACGCGTGGATCACATCATTCGTGCAGCCCTGGAGTCGATTGCCTACCAGACACGCGACGTACTGGACGCCATGCAGCAGGATTCCGGCGAGCGCCTCAAGTCCCTGCGCGTGGACGGCGGCGCGGTGGCCAACAACTTCCTGATGCAGTTCCAGGCCGACATCCTCGGCACCCAGGTCGAGCGCCCGCAAATGCGCGAAACCACGGCACTCGGCGCGGCCTACCTGGCGGGCCTGGCGTGCGGCTTCTGGGGCAGCCTGGAGGAATTGCGCGGCAAGGCAGTGATCGAGCGCTTCTTTGAACCTCAACTGGAAGAAGCCGCCAAGGAGAAACTCTACGCCGGCTGGCAAAAGGCAGTGAGCCGCACCCGTGACTGGGAACCCCACGAAGGCGCTGAATAAGCCCAGCGCCGAACCCATATAGGGTTGTAACTGGCAGGGAGCAGATTCCTGCGTCATCATGGGCCACTTTTGTATGGCAGCCCAAAGGACGCCCCATGAATCTGCCTCCCCGCCAGCAACAAATCCTCGAACTGGTCCGCGAACGCGGCTACGTCAGTATCGAGGAAATGGCGCAGTTGTTCGTTGTCACCCCGCAAACCATCCGCCGCGATATCAATCAGCTCGCGGACGCCAACCTGCTGCGTCGCTACCACGGCGGCGCGGCCTATGACTCCAGTGTCGAAAACACCGCGTACGCCATGCGTGCCGACCAGATGCGCGACGAGAAACAGCGCATCGGCGAAGCCATCGCCGCGCAAATTCCCGATAACGCCTCGCTGTTCATCAATATCGGCACCACCACCGAGTCCATCGCGCGGGCGCTGCTCAATCACAGCCATCTGAAAATCATCACCAACAACCTCAACGTCGCCACCATGCTCAGCGCCAAGGACGACTTCGATGTGTTGCTGACCGGCGGTAACGTGCGCCGTGACGGCGGCGTGGTGGGCCAGGCCAGCGTCGATTTCATCAACCAGTTCAAGGTCGACTTCGCCCTGGTGGGCATCAGCGGCATCGACGAAGACGGCAGCCTGCTCGACTTCGATTACCAGGAAGTGCGGGTTTCCCAGGCGATCATCGCCAATGCGCGCAAGGTGATCCTGGCGGCCGACTCGAGCAAGTTCGGGCGTAATGCCATGATTCGCCTGGGGCCGATCAGCCTGGTGGACTGCCTGGTGACTGATCAGGAGCCGGTACCGGCGCTGGTGCAGTTGTTGAACCAGCATAAGGTTCGCCTGGAAGTCGTCTAACCCCCGCACCGTAGGAGCCGACAAGCCGACTCCTACGGGTCTTATGTTCATTAATTTTCCTTTTCTCGCCCTTCGATGAGTTTTTTCAATCGAATGCGGGTGGCTGTGCCCGCGTTTATCAGCTACCATTTTCGCAAATGAACATTAATGTTCGAATTCCAATACGAAAAAGATCGCGAGGCCAGCCGATGAACCCTTCTACCTTGCCTGCTCCACCGCTTGCCGAAGTCTATGACGTCGCCGTTATCGGCGGCGGGATCAATGGCGTCGGCATTGCAGCAGACGCAGCCGGGCGCGGTTTGTCGGTATTCCTTTGCGAAAAGGACGACCTGGCCAGCCACACCTCTTCGGCCAGCAGCAAGCTGATCCACGGTGGCCTGCGTTACCTCGAACATTACGAATTCCGCCTGGTGCGCGAGGCCCTCGCCGAACGCGAAGTGCTATTGGCCAAGGCCCCGCACATCGTCAAACAGATGCGTTTTGTGCTGCCGCACCAACCGCACCTGCGCCCGGCGTGGATGATCCGTGCAGGCCTGTTCCTGTATGACCACCTGGGCAAACGCGAAAAACTGGCCGGTTCCAAAAGCCTCAAGTTCGGCCCCGACAGCCCGCTGAAGAGCGAAATCACCAAAGGCTTCGAATATTCCGACTGCTGGGTCGACGATGCCCGCCTGGTGGTACTCAACGCCATGGCCGCCCGCGAAAAAGGCGCGCACATCCATACCCAGACCCGTTGCATAAGCGCACACCGCAGCAAGGGTTTGTGGGAAATGAACATGGAGCGCGCCGATGGCAGCCTGTTCTCGATCCGCGCCAAGGCGCTGGTGAATGCCGCCGGGCCGTGGGTCGCCAAATTCATCAAGGAAGACTTGAAGCTGGATTCGCCCTACGGCATCCGTCTGATCCAGGGCAGCCACCTGATCGTGCCCAAACTGTACGAAGGCGCTCATGCGCACATCCTGCAGAACGAAGATCAACGCATCGTTTTCACGATCCCGTACCTGAACGACCTGACCATCATCGGCACCACCGACCGCGAATACACCGGCGATCCGGCGAAAGTGACGATTACCGAAGGCGAGACCGACTACATGCTCAAGGTGGTCAACGCGCACTTCAAGAAGCAGTTGAGCCGCGATGACATCGTCCACACCTATTCCGGTGTGCGCCCACTGTGCAACGACGAGTCGGATAATCCGTCGGCCATCACCCGCGACTACACCTTATCGCTCTCCGGCGGCACGGGCGAGGCGCCGATCCTGTCGGTGTTCGGCGGCAAGCTGACCACTTACCGCAAGCTCGCCGAGTCGGCGATGGCGCAATTGGCGCCCTACTTCACCCAGATGCGCCCAAGCTGGACCGCCAGCGCCAGCCTGCCGGGCGGCGAAGACATGACCACGCCAGAAGCCCTGGCCGAAGCGATTCGCAGCAAATTCGACTGGGTGCCCAAGGACATTGCGCGTCGCTGGTCCACCACTTACGGCAGCCGTACCTGGCGCTTGCTGGAAGGCGTGCAATCGCTGGCTGATCTGGGCGACCACCTGGGCGGTGGCCTGTACACCCGCGAGGTCGACTACCTGTGTACCGAAGAATGGGCCACCCAACCGCAGGACATCCTGTGGCGCCGCACCAAACTTGGCCTGTTCACCACCCCGCAAGAACAGGACAACCTACAGCGTTATCTGTGCAAGGTTGAGCAAAACCGCAGCAAGATCGAAGCGGCCTGACAGACCTTTCGCACAAAAGCCCCTGGGCCGCGAGGTCCGGGGGCTTTTTTATGCCCAGGTTTTCATTCGGTTTTCCGAACGCGATACTGCAGCCTATTCGGTTTGCCGTACCCAACGGCTGAAAATTCGTCATCATGCGAAATTAATATCAATATAAATCAAAGACTTAGCCTTTTAGATCGGGTCTGGCACGACTCATGCTCTACACTGCTAGACGATGCCTTGGACGTCTCAGGAGCCGTCACGGGCATTCGCTGTACAAGAGAGCCGTTCAGCGGCTTCATAAAAAAAACAAATGTCGAGGAAGTATTGATGCGCATCGTTCCCCATATCTTGGGCGCAGCTATCGCTGCTGCTCTGATCAGCACTCCAGTATTCGCCGCCGAACTCACCGGCACGCTGAAGAAAATCAACGACTCCGGCACCATCACCCTCGGGCACCGCGACAGTTCCATTCCGTTTTCCTACATCGCGGATGGTTCGGGTAAACCCATGGGCTACTCCCACGACATTCAGTTGGCCATCGTTGAAGCCCTGAAAAAAGACCTGAACAAACCCGACCTGAAGGCCAAGTACAACCTGGTCACGTCGCAGACCCGTATTCCGCTGGTCCAGAACGGCACCGTCGACATCGAGTGCGGTTCCACCACCAACAATGCCGAACGCGCCCAGCAAGTCGCGTTCACCACCAACATCTTCGAAATCGGCACCCGCCTGCTGGTCAAGAAAGACAAGGATGGCAAGCCGTCCTACAGCGATTTCGCCGATCTGAAAGGCAAGAACGTCGTGACCACCGCCGGTACCACCTCCGAGCGCATCATCAAGGCGATGAACGCCGACAAGCAGATGGGCATGAACGTCATCTCCGCCAAAGACCACGGCGAGTCCTTCCAGATGCTGGAAAGCGGCCGCGCCGTAGCGTTCATGATGGACGACGCCCTGCTGGCCGGTGAAGAAGCCAAGGCCAAGAAGCCGGAAAATTGGGTCATCACCGGCACGCCACAGTCCTTTGAAGCCTACGCGTGCATGGTTCGTAAAGACGACCCAGCCTTCAAAAAAGCCGTGGATGACGCCATCGTCGGCCTGTACAAATCCGGCGAAATCAACAAGATCTACAGCAAGTGGTTCGAAAGCCCGATTCCACCGAAAAAACTGAACCTCAACTTCCCGATGAGCGACAAGGTCAAGGAACTGATCAAGAACCCGACCGACAAACCGGCTCCAGAAGTAAAGATCTAAATCCTGACTAACCTTATCTCCTGAGGGAGCCCTGCTTCCTCAGGCGTCTGTTACTACCTGCTGGCTTTATTTTCTGGAACACTCGACTGGCGGTTTTCGAGCCGATCGCGTGTGCCTGGCGTTCACCGTCAGGTGGGAATGGATTTTCCCCAAGTAGGTGCTTGTACATCGATCGATTTCGAGGGGAGACCCTAATGAATTACAACTGGGACTGGGGCGTGTTCTTCAAGTCCACCGGCGTTGGCAGCGAGACTTATCTCGACTGGTACATCACCGGCCTGGGCTGGACCATCGCCATCGCCGTCGTGGCATGGATCATCGCCTTGCTGCTGGGCTCCATTCTGGGGGTCATGCGCACCGTGCCAAACCGCATCGTATCGGGCATCGCGACCTGCTACGTGGAACTGTTTCGTAACGTGCCGCTGCTGGTTCAGCTGTTCATCTGGTATTTCCTGATACCCGACCTGCTGCCGCAAAACCTGCAGGACTGGTACAAGCAAGACCTGAACCCAACCACCTCGGCCTACCTGAGCGTCGTCGTGTGCCTGGGCCTGTTCACCGCCGCCCGTGTATGCGAGCAAGTGCGCACCGGTATCCAGGCGCTGCCGCGTGGCCAGGAAGCCGCCGCACGCGCCATGGGCTTCAAGCTGCCGCAGATCTACTGGAACGTGCTGCTGCCCCAGGCGTATCGGATCATCATTCCGCCGCTTACCTCGGAATTCCTCAACGTGTTCAAGAACTCCTCCGTGGCGTCCTTGATCGGCCTGATGGAACTGCTGGCGCAAACCAAACAGACCGCCGAATTCTCGGCCAACCTGTTCGAAGCCTTCACCCTGGCCACACTGATCTACTTCACCCTGAACATGAGCCTGATGCTGCTGATGCGCGTGATCGAGAAGAAAGTCGCCGTGCCCGGCCTGATCTCCGTGGGGGGTAAATAATGGAATTCGATTTCAGCGGCATCATCCCCGCCATCCCCGGCCTGTGGAACGGCATGGTCATGACCTTGCAGTTGATGGTCATGGGCGTGATCGGCGGTATAGCCCTCGGCACGGTCCTGGCGTTGATGCGCCTGTCCTCCAACAAGCTGTTGTCGCGCCTGGCCGGCGCCTATGTGAACTACTTCCGCTCGATCCCGCTGCTGCTGGTGATCACCTGGTTCTACCTGGCGGTGCCGTTCGTGCTGCGCTGGATCACCGGCGAAGACACCCCGATCGGTGCGTTCACTTCCTGTGTCGTGGCCTTCATGATGTTCGAGGCCGCATACTTCTGTGAAATCGTGCGGGCCGGCGTGCAGTCGATTCCCAAGGGCCAGATGGCCGCCGCACAAGCGATGGGCATGACCTACGGCCAGACCATGCGCCTGATCATCCTGCCCCAGGCGTTCCGCAAGATGACCCCGTTGCTGCTGCAACAGAGCATCATCCTGTTCCAGGACACCTCGCTGGTCTACACCGTGGGCCTGGTGGATTTCCTCAACTCCGCCCGCTCCAACGGCGACATTATCGGCCGCTCCAATGAGTTCCTGGTCTTCGCCGGTGTCGTCTACTTCATCATCAGCTTTTCCGCCTCGCTGCTGGTCAAGCGTCTGCAAAAAAGGTTTGCCGTATGATCTCTATCAAGAACATCAACAAGTGGTATGGCGACTTCCAGGTGCTGACCGATTGCAGCACCGAGGTTAAAAAAGGCGAAGTGATCGTGGTGTGCGGACCGTCCGGCTCGGGCAAATCCACCCTGATCAAGTGCGTCAACGCGCTGGAACCGTTCCAGAAAGGCGACGTGATCGTCGACGGTACGTCCATCGCCGACCCGAAGACGGACCTGCCGAAATTGCGTTCGCGCGTGGGCATGGTGTTCCAGCACTTCGAGCTGTTCCCGCACCTGACCATCACCGAAAACCTGACCATCGCGCAGATCAAGGTGCTCGGCCGCAGCAAGGAAGAAGCCACCAAGAAAGGTCTGCAACTGCTTGAGCGCGTCGGCCTGTCGGAACACGCCCACAAGCATCCTGGCCAGCTTTCCGGTGGTCAGCAGCAACGTGTGGCGATTGCCCGCGCCCTGGCCATGGACCCGATCGTCATGCTGTTCGACGAACCGACCTCGGCGCTGGACCCGGAAATGGTCAACGAAGTACTGGACGTGATGGTGCAATTGGCCCAGGAAGGCATGACCATGATGTGCGTGACCCACGAAATGGGCTTCGCCCGCAAAGTGGCCGACCGCGTGATCTTCATGGACAAAGGCCAGATCATCGAAGACTGCCCGAAAGAAGAGTTCTTCGGCGACGTCAGCGCCCGCTCCGAGCGCGCGCAGCACTTCCTTGAGAAAATCCTGCAGCACTAAAAAAGCCACAGCTCGCTCCTCCTGTAGGAGCGAGCTTGCTCGCGAAAAACGACAACGATGACGCGCACATCCTGGATGAACGCGGTGCCCTTGGCTTTTTCGCGAACAAGCTCGCTCCTACAGGAAGGGGTGAGCGGTAGCTGACCCAAGGCATCTGTGATGAAATGCGACCCCAACCTCTATCGCGCCGCACCGCCATCACTTGCCGTGAAGCCTCGTCTGATCCGCCAACTGTTCCTGCCGCCGTTGATCGTCGCCCTGATGATCGGCCTGGGTTATATCGGCTTTTGGGTCAGCGAGTACTATGGCATCCGCACCCTCAGCGATACCGGCGAACGCCAGCTGGAGCTGCATGCCCGCACCGTCGAAAGTGAAATCAGCAAATACACCTACCTGCCCAGCCTGCTGGAGCTGGAGTCCAGCGTCTCCAAGCTGCTGGCCGATCCGAATCAGGAAACCCGCAAAACCGTCAACGATTACCTAGAAGGCCTGAACCGACGCAGTCGCAGCCGGGCCATCTACGTGATGGACACCACCGGCCGTGTGCTGGCCACCAGTAACTGGCGCGACGCCGACAGTTACCAGGGTGAAGACCTGTCCTTCCGCGCCTATTTCCAGAATGCCGTACGCGGCCAGCCCGGACGCTTCTACGGCATCGGCAGCACCAACGGCGAACCCGGTTATTACCTGGCCCACGGCCTGGAGGAACACGGCAAGATCATTGGCGTCGCCGTGGTCAAGGTGCGTCTCGAAGCCTTGGAAGAACGCTGGCAGCGCGCCCGCCTCGAAGCCTTTGTCAGCGATGAGAACGGCATCATCATCCTCTCCAGCGACCCGGCCCGCCGCCTCAAGGCCGTGCGCTCGCTGAGCGATGAAACCAAGGAACGCCTGGCCCACAGCCTGCAATATTACTGGGCCACGCTGAACGAGCTGGAACCCCTGGCCCGTGAGCGCCTGAACGCGGGCACCGAGAAACTGACCTTTCCGGCCAACAGCGAAGTGGTGAACGACGAGCACGAGGTCAGCTACCTCGCCCAGACCCGCCCGCTCAACGACACGCCGTGGAATTTCACCCTGCTCACCCCGCTCAACGACCTGCGCCGCGCGGCGATCAACCAGGGCATCCTGGTGGCCGTCGCCTTTGGCCTGGTGGCCCTTCTGCTGATTGCCTGGAACGAGCGGCGCAAGGTCATCGCCACGCGCCTCGCCGCGCGGGAAGCCCTGCAGGAAGCCAACAGCCAGTTGGAGCGGCGGATTGCCGAACGCACCGCCGACCTGCGTGCCAGCAACGAACGGCTCAAGGGCCAGATCCGCGAACGGCGCCAGGCCGAAGAAACCCTGCGCCGCGCCCAGGATGAACTGGTGCAGGCCGGCAAGCTGGCGGCCATCGGGCAGATGTCCACCAGCATCGCCCATGAATTGAACCAGCCACTGGCCGCGCTGCGTACCTTGTCCGGCAACACCGTGCGCTTCCTCGAACGCGGCGCCCTGGACACTGCCAGCGCCAACCTCAAGACCATCAACGAACTGATCGACCGCATGGGCCGCATCACCGCCAGCCTGCGCTCGTTTGCCCGACGCGGCGATGACCAGGGCGAAGCCAGCCTGGGCAAAGCGGTGGACGCCGCGTTCCAGGTTCTGGGCGCACGCCTGGACAGCCTGCCGCTGACCCTGCACCGTGACTTCGCCCCGGCCCACTTGCAGATCGACCAGACCCGCCTGGAACAGATCCTCGTCAACCTGATCGGCAATGCCCTCGACGCCATGCAGGCACAACCGGCCCCCGAACTGTGGCTGGAAGGCAGCGCCGCCGACGGCAAATACCGCCTGCTCGTACGCGACAACGGCCACGGCATCGACCCCGAGGCGCGCAAACATTTGTTCGAACCGTTCTTCACCACCAAACCCGGTGAGCAAGGCCTGGGCCTGGGCCTGACCTTGTCTGCCAGCCTCGCGGCGGCCACCGGCGGCAACCTCGCCGTGGAGCACCCGGCCGGTGGTGGTACGGCCTTTGTCCTGTGCCTGCCGCTGGTGGGCGCTCAAAAAGCTGAGTCGACATGAACGTAGAAAAAAACACTGACCTGACCGTGCTGATCGTCGAGGACGATCCCCATGTGCTGCTCGGCTGCCAGCAAGCCCTGGCGCTGGAAGACATCACCAGCGTCGGCGTGGGCAGTGCCGAAGAAGCGTTGAAGCGTATCGGCGAGAACTTCGCGGGCATTGTCATCAGCGATATCCGCCTGCCGGGCATCGACGGCCTGGAGTTGCTCACCCGTCTCAAGGCCCTGGATAAAAGCCTGCCGGTGGTGTTGATCACCGGACATGGCGATATTTCCATGGCGGTCGGCGCCATGCGTAATGGCGCCTACGATTTCATGGAAAAACCCTTCTCCCCCGAACGCCTGGTGGACGTGGCTCGCCGCGCCCTGGAACAGCGCGCTCTGGCGCGGGAAGTCTGGTCGTTGCGTCGTCAGTTGGCCGAGCGCGACTCATTGGAGGGCCGCATCATCGGCCGCTCGCCCGCCATGCAGAACCTGCGAGAACTGATCGCCAACGTTGCCGATACGTCCGCCAACGTGCTGATCGAAGGCGAGACCGGCACCGGCAAGGAGCTGGTTGCACGCTGCCTGCATGATTTCAGCCGCCGCCATGCCCACCAGTTCGTCGCGCTGAACTGCGGCGGTTTGCCGGAGAACCTCTTCGAAAGCGAGATCTTCGGCCACGAAGCCAACGCCTTCACCGGGGCCGGCAAGCGCCGTATCGGCAAGATCGAACACGCCCACGAAGGCACGTTGTTCCTCGATGAAGTGGAGAGCATGCCGATCAACCTGCAGATCAAATTGCTGCGGGTCTTGCAGGAGCGCACCCTGGAACGCCTGGGGTCGAACCAGAGCGTGGCAGTGGATTGCCGGGTGATCGCCGCCACCAAGTCCGATCTCGACGAATTGAGCCGCGCCAACCAGTTCCGCAGCGACCTCTACTACCGCCTCAACGTGGTGACCCTGGAACTGCCGCCTCTGCGCGAGCGCCGCGAAGACATCCTGCAACTGTTCGAACATTTCCTGCAGCAGTCGTCGCTGCGCTTTGACCGCACGGCCCCGGAACTGGACAACCAGACGCTGTCCAGCCTGATGAGCCACGATTGGCCCGGCAACGTGCGCGAACTGCGCAACGTCGCCGAACGCTTCGCCCTTGGCCTGCCCGCCTTCAAAAAAAGTGGCGTCAGCAGCGGCAGCCAAGGCCTGGCGTTCACCGAGGCGGTGGAAGCCTTCGAACGCAACCTGCTCGTGGATGCATTGCAACGCAGCGGCGGCAATCTGACCCAGGCCAGCCAGGAACTGGGGATGGCCAAGACCACCCTGTTCGACAAGGTCAAGAAATACGGTTTGAGCCACTAAGGAGCACAGTGTGGATCTGCTAATCAAGGCCGCCCTGGGCGCGGCGGTAGTGTTGATATTGGCCGCGCTGGCCAAGACCAAAAACTATTACATCGCAGGCTTGGTGCCGCTGTTTCCGACCTTTGCCCTGATCGCCCATTACATCGTCGGCAAGGGCCGTTCGGTGGAGGATCTGAAAACCACCATCGTGTTCGGGATGTGGTCGATCATTCCGTACTTTGTGTACCTGGCGACGCTTTACGTGATGGTCGATCGGATGCGCCTGGAAGCGTCGCTCGCCGTGGCGGCGGTGGCGTGGCTGATGGCAGCCACCGTGCTGGTCAGCGTGTGGGTACGCCTGCACACCTGACACACCCCACGCCCACAGGTTTAATCGCGGTGGATCAGCGGACGATCTTGCCCACTTGAATCCCCAGCTTCTTCAAGCGATACCAGAAGCTGCGCTCGGAAATCCCGATCTTCGCCGCCGCAGTTGCCTGTACGCCATTGCTCTCCTGCAACGCCGCCAATATGTAGGCTTTTTCCACCTCTGCCAGCGCCGCATCGAGGTCGCGGGGAATACCCGGCCCGTCGCTGAGGATCGCCGTCACGTCACCTTCACCGGGTTTGGACGCAAACAGATAACCGGGCAAGTCGATGTCCTCGATCTCCGCAGATGCCGCCACGATGGTTGCGCGTTCCACGCAGTTCTGCAGTTCGCGGATATTGCCCGGCCAGTGATACGCCGCCATGGCCTGCAACGCCTCGGGGCTGAAGCCGGTGATGCGTTTGCCGGCGGTGGCGCTGAGGGCCTGGGCAAAGTGCCGGGCCAGGGGCGCGATGTCTTCCACCCGCTCGCGCAACGGCGGCAGCGGAATCGGGAATACGTTGAGGCGGTAATACAGGTCTTCGCGAAATTCCTTGTTGGCCACCGCCTCCAGCAAATTCTTGTTGGTGGCGGCGATGACCCGCACATCCACCTTGCGCTCGCGGGGATCGCCCACCGGTTCGATCACCCGTTCCTGCAACGCGCGCAGAATCTTGGCCTGCAACGCCAAGGGCATATCACCCACTTCATCGAGGAACAGCGTGCCCTGGTCGGCCTGCTGGAAGCGCCCTATCCGGTCGGCCACGGCGCCGGTAAAGGCGCCCTTGCGGTGGCCGAACATTTCGCTTTCCAGCAGCCCTTCCGGGATGGCCGCGCAGTTGACCGCCACGAAGGGCTTGTCGGCACGGCTGCCATGCTTGTGGATGGCGCGGGCGACCATTTCCTTGCCGGTGCCGCTTTCGCCGGTGAGCAGGATGGTGGCGCTGCTGTCGCGCACCGAGTCCACCGCCTGCAGCACTTTGCGAAACGCCGGGCTGTCGCCCACCAGGCTGTCGAATTGTGCATGTTCGTCCAGCTCGGCGCGCAGGCGTGCGTTGTCGCGCAGGATGTCGCGAAACTGCAGGGCCTTGGCCACGGTGATGTCCAGCTCGTCGATATCGAAGGGCTTGGCGATGTAGTCGTAGGCGCCGTTGCGGATCGACTGTACGGCGTTTTTCACCGTGCTGTAGGCCGTCATCACGATCACCGGCACCTGGGGGTAGCGCACCTTGATCTCGGCCAGCAGCGCCGGCCCGTCCATGCCCGGCATGCGCCAGTCGCTGATCACCAGGTCGATGTCTTCCTGCTCCAGCACCTTGAGTGCATGCAGGCCGTTGCCGGCAATGAACACTTGCACGTCGTTCTGGCCCAGGGCCGAGGCCAGCAGGTCGCAGAGCTTGGGTTCATCGTCGACTACCAGAATGTTATGCGTCATGACTGTCCTCGTCGTCTTCGCCCATCGCCGGAATGTACAGGCTGAAGGTGGCGCCGGCATCTTTCTCGCTGACGCATTCGATGCTGCCGTCGTGACTCTCCATGATCGAATAGACTTTGGCCAGGCCCAGGCCCGTGCCCGAGGCCTTGGTGGTGACGAACGGCGTGAAGATGCGCTCGATCATCTCGGCGGCAATCCCCTGTCCGGTGTCGGCGATGCTGATCACGGTGTTGTCGTCCACGCTGCGAAGGCCCAGGGTCAGGCGCCCGCCTTCGGGCATGGCGTCGACGGCGTTGAGAATCAGATTGAGGCAGGCCTGCTTGAGCTGCCGGGCATCCGCGTAGATCGTCGCGCCCGGCGCCTGGTCATCGATCTGCGCGTCGATGTTATGGGTGGCCAGTTCCGGCGCGCAGAAGCCCAGGATCTCTTCCACCAGCGCACGGGCCGACTGCACCACGCGCAACGGCGGGTTGGGCTTGGCGAAGTCGAGAAACTCCGTGATCAGGTCGTTGATGCGGCTGACTTCGCTGATCACGTATTCCAGGTGGCGCTTGTCGGTTTCCGCCAGGTCGGCGCGGCGGTGCAGCAACTGGGTGGCGGTCTTGATGATGCCCAGCGGGTTGCGGATCTCGTGGGCCAGGCCCATGGCGACTTCGCCCAGGGCGTGCAGGCGATCGCGGCGGCGCAGTTGGGCTTCGAGGTGATGCAACTCGCCCAGGCGCTCGGTCATGTGGTTGAAGGTGCTGCTCAGTTGCGCCAGCTCATCGCCACCGCTGACGGCGACACGGTGGGTGTAATTGCCGGAAATCACCGCGCTCACGCCTTGGGACAGATCCCGCAGCGGCCGGGTCAGGCGCCGCGACACCAGCACCCCCGCCGCCAGCGACAGCGCCGAACTGAGCAGGAAAATCAGCACGAACAGATTGCTCTGGTTCACCAGCCCCACCAGGCTGGTATGACGCAGCAGGCCGCTGAAGATCACGCCTTGCAGCTCGCCGGCATCATTGAAGATCGGCCAGTACAGGCCGCTGTAGTTATTGGTGAACTGCTCACTGGGCTGCCGGGTGCTGCGCATCGCGGCTTCGACAGTTTTAGGGATGCGCGAAGGGTGATCCTCGAAGCGCTGGGTCGAGAAAATCTCCGAAAAACCCTCGGGCTTGGCCAGGTACAGGCGCAGGTCGAGGGAGTGCACATCGGCCACGCTGGTGAGGAAGCTGCTGTCCAGGTACGTCCCGACCAGCAACTGGTAATCGACGCCGTCCTGGGTGCTCTCGAAGGTCGAGACCACGATGCCGGTGGTGACCCCGGCCACCTGCACGGTCTGCAACACCGTGTTATTGGTCACGTTGATCTGTTTGACGATGTCATCGGCGGCGGTGCTGAACATCACTTTGTGATCGCTGGCGCGGATCAGCGCGACCACGTCGATATCGCTGGCATCGGCAATGTCGGCGGTGAGCCTGTCGTGTTTGGCCGCCTGGCGGCTGGAGGGCGGGCCGATGTAGCGCAGGAACAGTTTGGCCATGCGCGCGTTGTCGTGAAGGATGTCACCGATCTCGTCCTTGACGATCTTGGTCGACTCCTGCAGCCAGATACGCACGTTGCTGTCGAAGATCTGCGACAGCGTAGTGGCGGCCAGTTCCGCCGCGATCATGGTGGGAATCACACTGACCAACCAGAACGCCAGCACCAGCTTGCGCTGGACGCTCCAACGCGAAATGGCAAAGGGGCGGGCTTTCTGGCGGGTCTTGTTGATCATCGGGTTTCGCTTATCGCAGCAGCCATGGCAGGGTCGGAACGATCCGGTCGAATAAACAGTTTTACAAGCTTGAGCAGGCCGTTGACCAGCCGGTTGCGATGCCGGAAAAACACACTGTTGCCCAGGAACTCGCAGCCCAGGCGCAGCTTACTGGCATACCCGGCCTGGCCGCACTCGTACAGCGCAATATTGTGTTGAATACAGTAGTCGACATTGGTCAGCCAACTGCGAAAGTACAGGTTGTAATCGCGGGTGAACGCCACGTCGTGCCCGAAAAACTTGTCCACCAGCCGGTGCTCGTCGACCAGGATCAGGTTGAACGCCACCAACTGCGCGTCGACCCAGTAAAGAGCACACACCGCGCGGTCCCCAAGCCGTTCGAGCACGCCGGTGAAGTAGTCGGCGGGCAGGCGCTCGAACTGCAACTCGGCGCGTGTCAGGGTGGCTTCGTACAGGCGCATGACGTCGGACAGCACATCGTCGATGTTGTGCCGCCACTCCACCCGCGGGCCCGATGCGCGCAGTTTGCGGCGCAGGTCCTTGCGTGTGGATTTGCCCAGGGAGCCGAGGTAGGCGTCCACCGAGCCGTAGGGCAACGGCAACACCCCCGTGGGCAGGCTCGGCATGCTTTGAAAACCGGCGGCGCGGCAGCTGTCGAGCCAGTGCGGGTCCTGGCTGGGCGCGTCCTTGACCGCGACCAGGCCGATCCCGAAATCATCGGCATCCTGGCGTGCGGCCTCGAGCAAGTGCCTGAGCAGCAGCGCGCGACGCGACGCCGGGACGTGGCTGGCCACCCCGGCGTCGCAGCGCTCGGCCACCGGCGAGCCGATGGCGTACAGGCTCAATTGCATGAGACCGGGCCACAGCCGCGCCAGACGCTCGGTCAAGCGTTTGCCGGCACCCGACACCGTGGTGTCGAGCCGATAATGGGTGATGAACGCGGCGGCCACAGCCACCAGCGTTCCATCTTCGTAAACCGCCAGGTAACGCCATTGGAAATCAGCGATGGCGGCGTTTTCCACAGCGACGTAGTAGTCCCAGTCCTCCAGGGCACCGGGAAAGCAGTCGTTCCAGGCGCTGCGCTGGAGAGCCCGGATAGTTGGGAAGGCTTGGGTGGTTATCACGTGTTTCCCTTTTTCTTCTGGATCCGTCGGGCTTGTGGTGAAAAGTGAGCTTGTGGCGGTTGTGGCGAGCGGCCTTGTCCCGCTCGCCACAGAAAACCCGCTAGCCACAAAGAGCCGCCTGGCCCTCCAGATAGCCAACATCCACAGCCGAGCTGTGTTGCTCGACGAACGTTGCGCTCAACTCGATCACCCGGCGGTACTGCAGGTCGACGGTGATCATGTGGTAGCAGTTGTCCAGCAGGATCTTGGTCACCGGCCCGCCGAGGTGGCGTTCCACGTAGTCGGCGTTCCAGCGGCTGGTGATGTCATCCTCGATCGAATGCAGCACCAACGCCGGCACCTTGACCTGGGGCATGCGTTTTTTGACCACGGCGTTCATCCGGTGCAACTCGCGCACGGTGATGCCCTCCATGGTCAGCAAACCCGCCTCGCTGCTCTCCCCTTCCTTCATCTGCCGTTCGACGATGGCCCGCAGGCGTTCATTCTTGATGCCGTAGGGCGGTTTCTCTTCGAAGCTGCAGATGTGCACGCCGAACGGGATTTTCATCAGCAACGGCGTGAGGAACGCCAGTTTGTTGATGCTCCAGCCGTCGTACTTCAAGGTGGTGGAATACATCAGCAGCCCGGCGACTTGCCCGGGGTGCTCGGCGGCCACGTACATCGACATCACCGCGCCCATGGACAAGCCACCGACAAACACCTGCGCATGCCGCCGACGGACTTGCACGAAGGTCTTGCGCACGCCTTCGTACCAGTCACGCCAGCCGGTGGCCTGCAGGTCGCTGTTATCGCCGCAGTGCCCGGCCAGGGTGGGCACGTACACCGTGCAATTGCCCGCTTTGGCCAGGCCTTTGGCAACCTGGCGCATTTCCGTCGGGGTGCCGGTCAGGCCGTGGATCAACAGAATCCCGACCGGACCTTCACCGAGAACGAAGCCGGCATCACCGTCACCGAGGTCGATCTCGAGGTTATTCACCGATTGGTCGCCCGCACCAGCAGTTGCTCGAGCAGCTTCAGGCCCAGCTCGATTTCCGGGTAGCTGATTTCCAGGGACGGTGCCAGGGTGATCACGTTCTTGTAGTAACCGCCCACGTCGAGGATCAGCCCGAGTTTCTGGCCGTCCACCACCATGTCGCCTTTCATGCCTTCCTCAACCATGTAGTCCAGGGTCGCCTTGTCCGGTGTGAAGCCGTCCGGGCCGCAGATTTCGCAGCGCAGGGCCAGGCCCAGGCCGTCGACATCGCCGATGATCGGGAAGCGTTTTTGCAGGTCCTGCAGGCCTTCGAGGAAGAACTTGCCCTTGGCCATGACCATCGCGCCGTAGTCGACTTCGTTGGTCATCTTGAACATTTCCAGGCCCACCGCCGTGCCCAACGGGTTGGAGGCGAAGGTGGAGTGGGTC
Source organism: Pseudomonas sp. MPB23 (assembly GCF_046605395.1). Lineage (NCBI taxonomy): Bacteria > Pseudomonadati > Pseudomonadota > Gammaproteobacteria > Pseudomonadales > Pseudomonadaceae > Pseudomonas > Pseudomonas sp. MPB23. Next base: position 6,159,148 of record NZ_CP176771.1, read on the forward strand.
GAACCTGGCGGGAAGATTTTCGGGTTGATCAACTCTTCACGGGCCCAGATGCCGCCCAGTGGGTTGAGGCCGTTGGTCAGCGCCTTGCCGAACACGATCACGTCCGGTTGTACGTCGAAGTGCTCGATCGACCACAGTTTGCCGGTGCGGTAGAAGCCCATCTGGATTTCGTCGGACACCATCAGGATGCCGTGCTGGTCCAGCACCTGCTTGAGTTCGCGGTAGAAGTTCATCGGCGGGATCACGTAGCCGCCGGTGCCCTGGATCGGCTCGACGTAAAACGCGGCGTATTCGCTCTGGCCGACTTTCGGGTCCCACACGCCGTTGTATTCGGTCTCGAACAGACGGGCGAATTGCTGCACGCAGTGGCTGCCGTATTCTTCCTTGGTCATGCCTTTAGGGCCGCGGAAGTGGTACGGGAACGGGATGAACTGCGCGCGCTCGCCGAAGTGGCCGTAGCGGCGACGGTAGCGGTAGCTGGAGGTGATCGACGAAGCGCCGAGGGTGCGCCCGTGGTAGCCGCCTTCGAAGGCGAACATCAGGCTCTTGCCGTTGGTGGCGTTACGCACCACTTTCAGCGAGTCTTCGATGGACTGCGAACCGCCGACGTTGAAATGCACGCGACCGTCGAGGCCGAATTTTTTCTTGGCGTCGACCGCGATCATTTCCGACAGCTCGATCTTGCCTTTGTGCAGGTACTGGCTGGCGATTTGCGGCAGGGTGTCGATCTGCTGTTTCAGCGCGTTGTTCAGGCGCGGGTTGGCGTAGCCGAAGTTGACCGCCGAGTACCACATTTGCAGGTCGAGGTAGGCCTGGTCTTCGGTGTCCCACACGTAGGAGCCTTCGCAACGGCTGAAAATACGCGGTGGCTCGATGTAGTGGACGGTGTCGCCGTAGGAGCAGTACTTGGCTTCTTTATCCAGAAGAATCTGGTCTTCGGCGCTCGCGATGCGGATATCAGACATGGTGGAAGAGTTCCTGGTTGTCGGCAGCGGTAAAGGAGGTGGCGTTGGCGGCGATGCCCTGGGGCAGTTGGGCCAGCAGTGCGGTCACTTCGGCGAAGGTGTCGAAGCGTGCGTGAGGAATGTCATGGGCCACGCAGTAATCGGCGAGGCTGCCCTTGGCGAACACGAAATCGGCGGTGGAGGCCACGCACATGTCGGACTTGCCGTCGCCGATCACCAGCACGCGCTTGTTGCGCGGCGTGGATTTGCACTTGCAGTTGCCGGAGGCGGCACGGCAGGCGTCGCTGGCGTAGGGGAAGTCGATGCGCCAGCTGTCCTGGTCGACCTGGCGCAGGCGGTTGGCGATGATCGGCAGCAAGGTCACGTAGTTGCGCGACAGGATGCGTGCGATGCCTTGTTCGATGCCGTCGCTGACCACTTCGATGGTCGCGCCCAGGCCCATGACGTGATCGACGAAGTCGGGGAAGTCCGGGTCGATCTCGACACTGTCGAAATACGCCAGCAGTTGCGCCGGGGTGGCTTTGATCAGCGCCAGTTGGCGGCTCAGGCATTCGCGTGAACCGATGTGCCCATCCAGCCATTGCTGTTCGATGGTTTCCCACTCGGGGCCGGCGAAGCGTTGGAGGACGTTGTCGATGACATCGGTGGGGGTAATGGTCCCGTCGAAGTCACACACGATATGCCAGTGGATCATCTGCGTTTACCTAAGAGGAGCGCGCTGTATGCGCTTGCAACTGGGCTAGAGCAGAGACTGTGCCAACTGGCCATTACCCAGCGGGGCTGGGGCTTTGCCGGGTGCTTCGGGTAATTCGTGTCGCACAAGCTACATTTTTTGTAGCTTGCTACAAACAAGATGAGTGCTTGCATCAGGGCTGCCCTTCGCGCGTTCATGCGCGCATGCCCAGATAAGGAAAAGCTTCATGTTCAAGGTTACTTCTGCTGTATTCGCCGGTTTACTGGGGCTGTGGGGCTTTTCCAGCACCGTCCAGGCGGATGCAATCACCGGTGAGGCCGGCGCAGGCATCAGCTATCAACCCCACGACCCCACCGCCAGCCGCTACGAAACACGCCCGGTCCCGTATTTGGACCTGGACTGGGGCGACGTCAGCCTGAGCACCGACGACGGCCTGACCTGGAGCGCCCTGAAGATCCAGGGTTTGACCGCCGGCCCGTACATCAATTACCTGCAGGGGCGCACGTCCAACGGCTCGTTGCAGCGGCTGCGCAATGTGTCGGACATGGCTGAAGTGGGCGGTTTCATCCAATACGCCCCGGTCGACTTCTGGCGCGTGTACGCCCAACTGGGCCAGGCCGTCGGCGGCGGCCACGCGCAGAGCGGCGCGCTGGGCAAGATCGGCGGTGAGCTGGGCTACCCGCTGGGCGGCGGGATCATCGGCAGCAGCGGCCTGGTCGCGCACTTCGCCGATGCGCGCCAGACCCAGACGTTTTTCGGGGTCGACACTAACGAAGCCGCAGCCACGGGTTTCAAGGCCTACAACGCCAGCGGCGGGTTCCAGAACCTCACCCTGACCCAGAGTTTCGAGTTCCCGCTGGCAACCCACTGGTCACTGCTGACCAGCGCCAGTTGGGTCCACCTGGTGGGTTCGGCGTCGAACAGCAGCATCGTCAAGCAGACCGGCGACGTGAACCAGGGCCAGGTCCAGACGGCCATTAGCTATAAGTTCGATTAGGTTGGTCTGAGCTTTGCAATAACGCCCCGGAATCCATTTTTCCAGGACATTTTTCATGGCTCGCCCCGTTTACCGTCTGCTGCAACATTCGCTCTGGGACCTGGTGCCCATCGCCCTGGGCCTGGCGCATTTCGCCTTTGTCATCTGGCTGGTCACGGCCTTCCAAAGCCTGAGCGGCTGGGCTCTGGTGCCCTTGTCGCTGGTCTACGCCGTGAGCCTGTCGTGGAGCATCAACAGCATCTCCCACAACCAGATCCACAACGCCTACTTCAGTCATCACGCAATGAACCGCGCCTTCGACCTGTTGCTGTCGGTGACCATCGGGTTCTCCCAGACGCTCTACCGCGACATCCACAACCGCCATCACCGTGGCAACAGCGATCTGCCGGGGCTGGATGGGCGCACCATCGACCCGCTGTCGATCTACCAGCGCGGCAAGAATGGCCAACCGGAAAACCCGTGGGCCTACACCTTCCTGAGTTTTTTCCGCGACGACCCCAAGCCGTTCTACGACGAAATGAAACGCAAGCGCCCGGCGGACGCGCGCTGGGTCAAGGTTGAGATCGCAGTGACCGTGGCCTTCTATATCGCCCTGGCCTTCTATCACTGGCAGGCGGTGCTGTGGCTGCTGCCGTTCTGGTATTTGGGCCAGTGCCTGTCCTCGCTCAATGGTTACTACGAACACTTCGGCGCCAACCCCGACTTGCCAATCGCCTGGGGCGTGAGTTCCTACAGCGTGCTGTACAACCTGATCTGGATGAACAACGGCTACCACGCCGAGCATCACTACCGGCCGAAAATGCACTGGACCAAGATGACGGCGTTTCATCGGGAGATCGCCGAGCAGCAACGCGCGGCGGGGGTCAAGGTAATTGCGGTGTCCCATGGCCTGGGCTTTTTGCCGGCAAACCGCAAACCCTGACAAGCCGGTTCTACAGTGGGGGGGCTTCAGTTTTCTTCGCCGTCGGCCAACAACGCGATACCGACGATAATCACCGCCACCCCCACCCAGTGCAGCGGGCTGATATGTTCCCCCAGCCCCAGCCACGAACCGAGCAGCACCCCCACAAACACCAGCGAACTCAGGGGAAACGCCAGGGACAGGCTGCTGCGCCGCAGGATCAGCATCCACACGAAAAACGCGCCGATGTAACAGGCGATCGCCGCCAGAATCCCAGGGTTGCGCGCCACCTCGGCCAGCCACTGCCAGTTGAACGCCATCTGCCCCAGTTGATCCCCGGCGACCTTGGTAAACAACTGGCCGGCGCTCTCGGTGCAGATCAGCAAGGCCCACAGCACCGCCGTGCCCACGCGCCCATGCAACCAACCGCTATTGATCGTGCGCGTACTCATGCCTGACTCCCGGAAATAGCCACCAACATCACGCCACAGGTGATCACCAGCGTGCCCAGCCAACGGCGACGGCTGACGGTTTCCCCCAGCACCACTTTGCCCGCCAGCACCACGCCGCAATACGCCAGCGCCGCAGACGGAAACAACAGACTCAGCGGCGCGCGGGACAAGGCTTCGAGCCAGACGAAAAACTCCACCGCATAGGCACCGATGCCCGCCCACAGCAACGGCGCATTGAACACCTGGCCCCAGAACGCATTCAGGCGAAACTCGCCCTCCAGCTCCGGTAAACGGTCCAGGCCGATCTTGAAACACAACTGGCCGATCACATCGAGCACGATGGAAAACGCCACCAGTAACACCACGGTCAGGCTCACGGGAACAGCTCCTCGAACAGGTCGATCAGGGCGGCATTGGTCGCCGCGTTGCGCTGCAAATCTTCAGCGCTCCAACGCTCCGGTGGCGGCTGGTCGGACTTGGCTTCCCAACGTTTGAACGCATTGCTGAACGCCGGCTGGGCGAACTCGCCGCACACGTCGATGCCGATGATGCGCTTACGTGCCGCCAACGCCCGCAGGGCTTGGAGCAAATGGCTCAGGCGCATGCCGCCCTGGTCCCAGTTGGTGGCCGCGTCTTCGCTGGCGAGCACGTCTTTGTCGATGGTGATCCAGATCGCTTCGGTGGGCAGGCCGGCGATCATCTGCTCGAGAAACGCGGCCCAATCCAGCTCCGCCAGGTTGCGCCAGTGCAGGTGGTTTTCCTGCTGCTGATGCCCGGCGCCATCGCCGATCCGGCCCCAGACTTTCGACGGTGCGTGCTGCCAGGGAAACAACTGCAACTGCCCGCGCTTGAGGGCGCCGAGGTTGCCGCCGCGCAGTTGCGGGTTATGCAGGTCATCGCTGCAGGGGCCGAGGGTGACGATGCGTTTGATCGCCGGCATTTTCAGCGCGCGGTTAACCCACGAGCCACAGTGACGCTTGGGCGCAAAGCGCACCCAGTCGGGGTGGTTGTCGAAGTGGATCAGGCTGACGGGTTCTTTGAGGTCGGCGAGAAACGCCGGCGTGAGGTGGTGATAATCGCCGGAGCCGACAAACAGGATTTCCGGCCGCGCGTCTGTGGGCCGGGGCCGATGGGCCAGGCGTTCGGCGAAGCGCTTCCAGGTTTTTTCGCTGGACCACAGGCGCAGCTTCGGCCCCAGGTCCAGCAGGTCGATGCGTGTGGCACGGCCACTGGCCAAACGCCGGGCAATCGGGGCCTGACCGGTGAGGCTGTGGTCGAGGTCAAGAATATTCAAGGTAATGTTTCACCCCTAATGGCAGCGCCCAACCGGATACCGGATGGGCTTTAGGGGGTCAATGCAAGGGACGGGCCAGGGGATCTATTGAAGCCAGTGAGCACTCCATGTGGGAGGGGGCTCGCTCCCGATGACAATGGCACATTCAACATCGTCGTTGACTGACAGACCGCTATCGGGAGCAAGCCCTCTCCCACATTGGACCCGCGTCAGGATCGGGATTCGCGGATGATCTGGCGAATCGCGCCGACAAAGGTTTCAACCGGCTGGCCACCGCTGACGGCGTACTGGTCGTTGAACACGATGGTCGGCACCGAGCTTACGCCACGGGACACCCACAGCTGTTCCTGCTCGCGCACATCGGCGGCGTATTCATCAGTGGCCAGAATCTCGGCCGCACGCTTGATGTCCAGGCCGACGCTCTCGGCGATGATCGCCAGGGTGGCGTGATCGGAGGGGTCCTGGCCGTCGGTGAAATACGCTTTGAACAGTGCTTCCTTGAGGTTGAACTGCAGGCCTTCCAACCCGGCCCAATGCAGCAGGCGATGGGCGTCGAAGGTGTTGTAGATGCGGCTCTGGCCATCGGTGCGAAAGGCGAAGCCCAACTCGGCGCCCATGTCGCGGATGCGCGCGCGGTTGGCCTGGGACTCTTCGGCGCTGGAACCGTATTTTTCAGTGATGTGTTCGACGATGTTCTGCCCCTCGGCGGGCATATCCGGGTTCAGTTCGAACGGCTGGAAGTGGATCTCGGCCTGCACCTCGTCGCCAAGCTGGTCGAGGGCTTCGGTCAGGCCGCGCAGGCCGATGACGCACCAGGGGCAGGACACGTCGCTGACGAAATCGATTTTCAGGGGAGTACTCATGGTAGGCAACCTCGCTGGCATTCATGCGCCACAAAGGCTGCACGATACACCACCTCACAACACCTTCGCAGGCGCCACCGTATCGATCTGCGCCCAATGGGCGGCGTCCGTGCGGTGGGCTTGCAGGTACGGCAACACCGCCGTCAGCAACGGCGCCTTGAAGGCTTCCTGGAAACGATGGGCCATACCGGGAATCAGCTTCAACTGGCTGCCCTGGATATGCGCGGCCAGGTGCACACCGTGCATCACCGGCAGCAACGGGTCGGCGGTGCCGTGCACCACCAGGGTCGGCACGCGCAATTGGTTGAGCAACGGCACGCGGCTCGGCTCGGCGAGGATCGCCATGATCTGACGCTTCACGCCCTCCGGGTTGAAGGCGCGGTCATAGGACAGCGCCGCCTGGTGCAACAATGCCTGGCGATCATCCTTCACGTTCGGGCTGCCCAGCGCCGCGAGCAGATCAGCCTGTTGTTCCAGGGCCACTTCCCGGTTGGGCGCGCTGCGCCGCGACAGCAACTGCACCAGCGCCGCATTCGGCGCCGGCAGGCCTTCGGCACCGGAGCTGGTCATGACCAGCGTGAGGCTTTCCACGCGCTGCGGCGCCATGGCCGCCAGGTGCTGGGCGATCATGCCGCCCATGCTCGCGCCCAGGACGTGGAATTGCTGGACCTGCAACGCGTCCATCAGGCCCAGGGCGTCATCGGCCATGTCCGTCAGGGTATACGGCGCCGCCACCGGCAGGCCGAGTTTGTAGCGCAGCACCTCGAAGGTCAGGTTGGCGCTGGCCGGAGCCTGGCGCCAGGTGGACAGGCCGACGTCGCGGTTGTCGTAGCGGATCACCCGGAAACCCTGCTGGCACAGCGCGACGACGACTTCGTCGGGCCAATGGATCAACTGCCCGCCCAGGCCCATCACCAGCAGCAAGGCCGGGTCGGACGCACGGCCGATACTTTGGTAGGCGATGCTGACTTGAGCCAGGTCGACCGTTTGGGTCGGGACATTGACGTCACATCGAGAAGCCGCAAAAGACGGCAGGCCGAACAGTAGAGCGGCCAGTAAAAAGAACACACGCATGAAAAACACCGAAACGCAGAACCCCAGTAGAGCGCGAGTCTGATGAAGTTCGTTCAAGCGCGCTGCCACACTTGCATGACAGTTTGATGAAGAATGCCCGACGGTCATGGTCGACACAGACGACAACATGAGACAAACTCACGTCATTCGATTTTGTCACAAATTGTATTCATGGAGAGCCCGTGCTCGAGATCCGTCACCTCAAGACCCTGCACGCCCTGCGCGAAGCCGACAGCCTGGTGGAAGCCGCCGAACGCCTGCACCTGACGCAATCGGCGCTGTCCCACCAGTTCAAGGAGCTGGAAGAGCGCCTGGGCCTGCCGCTGTTCGTGCGCAAGACCAAGCCGCTGCGCTTCACCAGCGCCGGCCTGCGCCTGCTGCAACTGGCCGACGCGACCCTGCCCCTGCTGCGCGGCGCCGAGCGTGATATCGCGCGTTTGGCCGGCGGCACCGCCGGGCGCCTGCACATGGCGATCGAGTGCCACAGTTGCTTCCAGTGGCTGATGCCGACCATCGACCAGTTCCGCGATGCCTGGCCGGAAGTCGAGCTGGACCTGGCCTCCGGTTTCGCCTTCGCGCCGCTGCCGGCCCTGGCCCGTGGCGACCTCGACCTGGTGGTGACCTCCGACCCGCTGGAGCTGCCGGGCATCACCTACGTGCCGCTGTTCACCTACGAAGCCATGCTGGCCGTGGCCAACCAGCACCCGTTGGCGAACAAGTCCTACATCGTCCCCGAAGACCTGCTCACCGAAACCCTGATCACCTACCCGGTGGAGCGCGACCGCCTGGACATCTTCACCCGCTTCCTGGAACCGGCCGACGTGGAACCGGCCCAGGTGCGCACCTCGGAGCTGACGGTGATGATGATGCAACTGGTGGCCAGCGGCCGTGGCGTGTGCGGCATGCCCCATTGGGCGCTGCACGAATACAGCTCGCGCGGGTATGTGAAGGCCAAGCGCCTGGGCGAGAAAGGCTTGTTTGCGACGCTGTATGCGGGGATTCGTGCAGACATGCTCGACGCACCGTACATGCGCGATTTTCTGCTGACGGCCAAGGACACCTCGTTTTCGACATTGGACGGGGTCAGCGCGGTGCGTTGAACGCCACCGATCGTCAGCGCGAGCAAGCCCACTGCCACCGGGCGCTCACTGGGCCTGCACTTCGCGCCACAGGTGGAGCTTGTCGAAATACTCGACGCCCACCCGCACCGCCAGCGGTTCCAGGCCGTACTGGATGAACCCGCAGCGCCGGTACAGCGCAAAGGCGGGCGCGTTGCCGGCGGTGACGGTCAGTTGGATCACCTTGAGGCGCGGGTATTTGCGCGCCTCATCAAGTGCCGCTTCCACCAACCGCCGGCCCAGGCCTTGTTGTTGGTGGGCCGCCGTGACGTACATGCCGAACAGGGTGACTTTGTGTCGCGCCTTCTCCCGAGGCTCGAAGGCCAGGCCGACGATGCCGGCCAGTTCAGCGTCGACATAGGCGCCGAGCACCCGGTCCAGCGGGCTTTCCAGGCGCCTCTCCCACCAGCTCAATGGCATCGCTGCGCGCTCGGCCACGCTGGAAGTAAACGCTTGGGGATAGGCGCCATAGGCTTCCAGCATCAAGGCCCGATAAGCGTCGGCATCGCAGGGGCCGAGCGCGCGGATCAGCATCGGCGTCAGGCCGACGTGGTCAGCGAGGCGCGATAGAACGGCAGGATCTGGTCACGCGTCAACGGCGCCAGCAGCAACCCGCCGTCGCCGGCCGGGTCGATCCAGCGCACTTCTTCGATCTCGGCCGCCGGGGCCACCGGCACGTCGATCCGCACCTGGAACAGTTCGGCTTGTACCGTGAAGCCGGGTTCGTTGGCGGCCGGGGCCGAGAAACGCCCGAGGTAGACCGTCTGGCTCGGCTCGATACGCAGGTTCAGCTCTTCGTGCAGCTCGCGGGCCAGCGCTTCGACCGGCTGTTCACCGGCATCGATCTTGCCGCCCGGTTGCATGAACGCCTGGGTGCCGCGCTTGCGCACCAGCAACGTCTGGCCGTCGCCGCCGATCAGGAGGGCGGCGGCGATACGGATAGTGGTTGGCATGGAAAACATCACCTTGAATGAAAGGGCCCAATAATCCCACGAAGCGCCTCAGCCCAATAGCTGCGGCTCTTCCGGTTCCTTGATAAACACGCTGTACTTGGCGCCCTCCATCGCTTCAAACGCGATCAGCTTGTCCACCAGCGGCAGGTTGAGCACCTTGCCGGCATTGAGCAGCAACATGCCGTTATCAGCGTTGAGGTTACGCGCCAGGACCATGCCGGCAGCCAGCTCGCGGGTGGTCAGCACTTTGACGTTGGGGTCGCCCAGGGTCACGTCGCTGAGGAACGCGGCGCAAGCCTGGACGAAGTCTTCGACCATGTCCGGATCATAGAGACGCCCCGCGTACTTGCGGATGTACAGCAGGGCTTCATCGCTGTTCATCTGCCGTTCCAGGATCAGGCCCTTCTGCAGTTCGATGAAGTCCACCGCCAGTTTGAGCAACCGCGCGCCTTCGGGAATCGCGTCGCCCTTGAGGTGATCGGGAAACCCGCTGCCGTCCCAGCGCTCCTGGTGATGACGGATCAGCCGTGCGGCGTCCTTCATCGGTTCCAGGGTCATCAGTAACGACTCGCTCTGGGTCGGGTAGGCGCGATAGCGTTCGCGGTCGTTGCTGTGCAGCATGTCCGACGGAGCGGCCATCATGCCGTCGCTCCAGCTCAACTTGCCGATGTTGTAGAGCGCGGCGGCCATGGTCAGGTCGCGAGCGCTGGCTTCGTCCAGCGCCTGGGCTTTGCAGTACACGCGGATCAGCTCGATCAACTGGCGGTTGGTCTGCTTGTGCCGGGGCAGGCGCAGGTTGGCCAGCAGGGAAAACACCTCGGTGCCGGTCACATAGCTGCGCTTGAGCTCCTCGTAGGCCAGGTCGAGCATGTCGGCGGTTTGCTGCAATTCGCTGGTGCGGGCTTCGACGCGTTTTTCCAGGGTGGTGTTGAGGGCCTTCAATTGCTCGTTCTGATCGCGGGTCAAACGCTCCAGACGCAGGCGTTCGCGCTCGGAGTGCTGGAGTTCCAGGGACTGACGCAAGGTCAGGAGTATTTCCTCGTCGTTCCAGGGCTTGCTGATGTAGCGGTGGATCTGACCTTCGTTGACCGCCTTGATCATCATGGTCATGTCGGCATAGCCGGTCAGCAGGATGCGCGTGGTGGCCGGGTATAGACGGCGGGTCTCGGCCAACAGCATCGCCCCGTCCATCCCCGGCATGCGCGCGTCGGTCATGATCAGGTCGATGGGCTGGGCGGCCATGATGTCCAGGGCCTGGGCACCGCTGCCGGCCAGCAGCACATCGTAAGGCTGGCCGCGCAGCAGGCGGCGCAGGCTGTTGAGGATCGACTCTTCATCGTCGACCAGCAAAATAGTGGGCTTATAGGGAGACGTCGTAGCAGTGTGTTCATCCATGGCGACATCTCCTGGCGATGGTACTCAGTGGTTTCATTGCGACCCCTCGATCCATCGCTGTACTTGCACAGGCAATGAGCGCTAGATGCACGCAGGGGTAAACGGGGTTGATTTGACGCCAACTGGCGTACTTATTCAAGGGACCCGGCTATGCTTATGGCATGGAGCCACTACCCAACCCTGTTTATCGAAGCATTCAAGGTAAGGAAGCCCGATGCGCAAGACTCTTCAGTTGCCGGCGTCCCGGTGTCAGCCATGAACTCGCGCTCAAGACGCGCCAATCGACGGATTCTGATCGTCGATGACACGGCTTCCATCCATGAGGACTTCCGCAAGATCCTGTGTGCCGATGCCGAGGGCAGCCAGTCCCTGGACAGCATCGAGGAAACCCTGTTCGGCACCGCCCCCAGCGTGCGCCAGACCTTCGTGCTGGACTCCGCCTACCAGGGCCAGGAAGCCCTCGCCCTGGTCAACAAAGCCCTGGCCGACAACGCGCCCTACGCCCTGGTGTTCATTGATATGCGCATGCCGCCGGGCTGGGATGGCCTGGAAACCATCGAGCAACTGTGGAACGTCGACCCGAACCTGCAGATCGCCCTGTGCACGGCCTATTCGGACTATTCCTTCGAAGCCATCGAAGCGCGCATCCAATACAGCGACCAGTTGCTGATCCTGAAAAAGCCGTTCGACAACCTGGAAATCCGCCAGATGGCCAGCGCGCTGACCTGGAAATGGCAACTGGCCCAGGACGCGGCGCTCAAATTGATGGGGTTGGAGCGCACGGTTGAAGAACGCGTGCAGGAATTGCTCAAGGTCTCGCACCTGCTGCAATACGACGCCCTGACCGAACTGCCCAACAGCACCCTGCTGGGCGATCGGCTGACGCAGGCCATCGCCGTCTGCAGGCGCCATGACACCCAGTTGGCGGTGATGTTTATCGGCCTGGACCGCTTCAAGCGCATCAACAATGCCCTGGGCTACCCGGTCGGCGATGAAATGCTCAAGCAGGTCAGCCAAAGCCTGGTGGCCGCGGTGCGCGCGTCGGATTCGGTGTTTCGCTACGGCTCCGACGCATTCGTGCTGATCCTCAACGACATCAAGCACCCCCAGCAAACCCAGTACATCGCCGAAAAACTGCTCACCGCCATCAGCGCGACACGCTATGTGGCCGGGCATGACTTGAGCGTCACCGCCAGCCTGGGCATCAGCATTTACCCCAACGACAGTTTCAACGCGGTGGAGTTGATCAAGAACGCCGAAACCGCCATGCACAGCAGCAAGGCCCATGGCCCCAACGACTTCAGTTTCTTTATCAACGAGATGAACCTGCGCGCCCAGGCCCAGCAGAGCCTGGAAAGCGCGATCCGGCAGGGCTTGCAGCGCGATGAATTCATTTTGCACTACCAGCCGAAACTGGATTTGACCAGCGGGCGGATCGTCGGCGCCGAAGCCCTGATTCGCTGGCACCAGCCCGAACGCGGCTGGATCTACCCATCAGACTTCATTCCGGTGGCCGAAGACAGCGGCCTGATCGTGCCCTTGAGCCAATGGGTGTTGCGCCACGCCTGCGAGCAAGCGCAAGCCTGGCGCGCCGCCGGCCTGCCGGCGCTGCGTATCTCGGTGAATATTTGCGCGATTGATTTTCGCCAGCGCAATTTTGTCGCCAACCTGGCGGCGATTCTGACGCACACAGGCCTGGCGCCCGGCTTGCTCGAGCTGGAGATCACCGAGAGCATGCTGATGCAAAACGTCGAGGACACGCTCGTCACCCTGCGCGCCATCAAAGACCTGGGCGTGCGGCTGTCCATCGACGATTTCGGCACCGGATATTCCAGCCTCAGTTACTTGCGACGGTTTCCCATCGATGTGCTGAAGATCGATCAATCGTTCGTGCGTGGCCTGGGCGAAAACAGCCAGGATGCGCGACTGATCAGTGCCATCATCAGCCTGGGCAAGAGCCTGGACTTGAACATCATTGCCGAAGGCGTCGAAACCCTCGAGCAACTGGCATTCCTCAAAGCCCACAACTGTGAGGAGGGTCAGGGTTTCCTGTTCAGCAAAGCCGTGGCGGCCGATGACTTCGCCCGATTGATCCAGGCCGGGCAACGCAGCCTGATGCCCGACCGATAACCGTGACCCAAGGAACGAACGCTTGAGCCGTCCCCCCTCACGCTCCCTGCGCCTGTCTCCATGGGCGCTCGGCCTCGCCGTCGCCCTGGCGATTGGCGCCGCCCTGCCCCTGCTGGCTGCGCCGCTGGACGAACCGCTCAAACCGCTGCCGCCGGTGCCCCAGTTGGATGCGGCAACGGTGGAACTGGGTCGCCAGTTGTTCAACGAGAAACGCCTGTCGGTCAATGGCAGCCTGTCCTGTGCCAGTTGTCACCGACTGGCGACGGGCGGGGCCGACGACAAGCCGTTTTCCCTGGGCTTCGACGGCCAGCCGGTCAAGCTCAATACGCCCACGGTGTTCAACGCCAGCCTGAATTTCAAACAGTTCTGGAACGGTCGCGTGGACACCCTCGAGGCCCAGATCGAACAGGTGGTCATCAGCCCGGCGGAAATGGGCAGCGACTGGAAAACCGTAGTCGCCAACCTCACGGCCAGCGCGCAGTACCAGGCCGCGTTCACCCAGGTGTACCCCGACGGCGTGACGGCGGCCAATGTGCAAAATGCCCTGGCGACGTACGAACGCACCTTGCTCACGCCCAACTCGCGTTTCGACCAATACCTGCAAGGCAATACCGAGATCCTCACCCTCGAGGAAAAATACGGCTACCAACGCTTCAAGGACTATGGCTGCATCGCCTGCCATCAAGGCCTGAATATCGGCGGCAACATGTTCCAGAAATTCGGCGTGATGGATGACTATTTCAAGGGCCGCCCACCCGCCGAGACCGACCTGGGCCGCTACCTGGTGACCCACGACGAAGAAGACCGTAACGTGTTCAAGGTGCCCAGCCTGCGCAACGTCGCCGTTACCGCGCCGTATTTTCACGACGCCTCGGCCAAGACCCTGGAAGACGCCGTGGAAGTGATGTTCAGAATCCAGCTGGGCCGGGTTCCCTCAACGGAAGACAAGGACCGGATCATCAAATTTCTCAAGACCCTGACCGGCCAATGGGCGGGCCACCCTTTATGAGCAGACGGTCATGAGACTCTCGCGCCACAACCTCGTCCAACTGATGCTGGGCACCATGACCCTGCTGTTGGCCTCGATCCTGTTGTTCCTGTACATCAAATCGAGCACCGACCAGACCAGCCGCTACACCGAATCCCGCGACCTGATCCGCCAGATGCAGCAGCTCAACGCGCAGTGGGACAGTGAAGTGCTCAAGGCCAGAATCGCCCTGACCCACAACTACGATCCCCTGGTCACGCCGCTGACGCAGATCACCCGACTCTGGGAGCAACTGCGCCAGCACGAGTCGTATCACCCGCCGAAAGACCTGCCCAAGTGGCAAGCCAGCCTGGACGCCGGTCAGGCGGCGATCCAGGACAAAGCGCGGCTGATCGACCAGTTCAAGTCCCATAACGCGGTGCTGCGCAACTCCCTGGCGTTCCTGCCGACCGCCGAAGACGATATCCAGGCCGCGTTCTCCCGGCTCGATGACGAGCAGCGGCTGTCGCTGCAGAGCGTGGCCACCGACACCTATGACGTGTTGCTCAGCAGCATGGAATTCGCCCAGGTCGCCAGCGCCGAACGCGCGGCCGAGATCCTGTTGGGCTTGAACCTGCTGGCCGTGAACAAAGAACGCTTGCCGGCTGACTTCCATCTGCCGGTGGATATTCTCAGCAAGCACATCGCGTTGATCCTGCGCGAACAGCCGCTGGTCAACACCTTGCTGGAACACATCGCCGCGGTTCCCGTGGCCGAGCGCCTGGACGAACTGACCACGCACCTGAACGAGGATCAGCAGGCCTCCGACCTGGTCGACCAGAAGTACCACCACTACTTGCTGGTGTTCTCCACCCTGTTGGTGGCGTTGCTGCTGTACCTGGCCATCCGGCTGTTGCGCAGTTTCGCCGAAATCAACCAGGTCAACCGCGCCCTGCACAGCGCCAACGCCAGCCTGGAACAGCGGGTCGAAGAACGCACCCGTCAGCTCAAGGACGCGCAAAGCGAACTGCTCGACAGCGCCCGCCAGGCCGGCATGGCGGAAATCGCGACCAATGTGCTGCACAACGTGGGTAACGTGCTCAACAGTGTGAACATCTCCGCCGACCTGGTCGCGCGCAAGCTACGCACCAGCAAGGCCCAGGGATTGGGCAAGGCCATGCAGTTGATCAACGCGCACCCTGACGACCTGGGCACTTACCTGCGCGAAGACGAAAAAGGCAAACTGCTGCCCGGCTACCTCAACCAATTGGTGGAAGCCATCGCCATCGAGCAACAGGGCCTGACCGACGAGTTGGCGCAATTGAGCAAAAGCGTCGACCACATCAAGGACATCGTCTCCACCCAGCAATCCTACGCCGGCGTTTCCAGCGTGCTGGAGCCGGTGCAGATCAGCGCCCTGATGGAAGACGCGCTGCGCATGAATTCCGGCGCGCTCAATCGCCACCATGTGACGGTGGTCAAGGAGTACGCCCAGGTGCCACAGATAATGGCCGACAAACACCGGCTGCTGCTGATCATGGTCAACCTGATCAGCAACGCCAAGTACGCCATGTCCAGCCTGAGCGACCGGCCTCGGAAGATTACGTTGTCGATCCAGACGGTTGAGGACAACCTCTTGCAAATCAGCGTCAAAGACGAAGGTGAAGGCATTCCCGCCGAGAACATGGCGCGGATCTTCACCCACGGTTTCACCACCCGCAAGGAAGGCCACGGCTTCGGCCTGCACAGCTGCGCCCTGGCGGCGATTGAAATGAATGGCCGGCTGACCGCCCACAGCGACGGCCCGGGCACGGGCGCGCTGTTCACCTTGCAAATCCCCCTCAACGATGCAGCAGGCCCCACATGAACCAACCCCCGAACCGGCGCATTCTGCTGATCGATGACACACCGTCGATTCACGAGGACTTTCGCAAGATCCTCAAGCCGCCCCTGGAACAGAACCAGGCCCTGGACGAGATGGAAGCCACGCTGTTCGGCGCCAGCGACAAACCCCAAAGCCAGGTGTTCGAGCTGGACTCGGCCTACGGTGGCCAGGAAGGTTTACAGCTGCTTGAGGCGGCCATGGCCGAGCAGCTGCCCTACGCCCTGGCCTTTGTCGACATGCGCATGCCCCAGGGGTGGGACGGCGCGCAAACCATCGAAGAACTGTGGAAGGTCGACCCGAACCTGCAGGTCGTGGTGTGTACGGCGTACTCGGATTATTCCTGGGAGGAGCTGCTGTTTCGCCTGCGCGCCCATGACCGCCTGCTGATCCTGAAAAAGCCGTTCGACAACATCGAAGTCCAACAAATGGCCAACACCCTGGCCGCCAAATGGGACATGGCCCGGCGTGCCTCGTTGCAAACCAGCCACCTGGAACTGTTGGTGGAACAACGCACCCAAGCGCTGACCCACGCCAGCCAGGCCCTGCAACAGGAAATCGACGAGCGCAAACAGTTGGAAAGCCAACTGGTGCAATCGGAAAAACTCGCGTCCCTGGGGCAACTGGCTGCGGGCGTGGCGCACGAGATCAACAACCCGGTGGGGTTCATCTCCTCCAACCTCGGCACCCTCGACGGCTATTTCAAACAGTTGCAGCAGATGCTCGATGCCTACCGCGAGGCCGAAGCTGCCATCGACGACGGCCAGCTCGAAGCCCTGCGCCAACGCCTGGACCTGGACTTTCTCAGGGAAGATATTCCGACGCTGATTCGCGAATCCAAGGAAGGCATTGGCCGGGTGGCGCAAATCGTCAAGGACTTGAAAGACTTTTCCCGGGTGGACAACGACCAGACCTGGCAGTGGGCCAGCCTGCAACAAGGCATCGACTCGACCCTCAACATCGTCGCCAGCGAGCTCAAGTACAAGGCCGATGTGATCAAGCACTACACGCCCTTGCCGGACATCGAATGCCTGGCCTCGCAGCTCAACCAGGTGGTGATGAACCTGGTGATCAACGCCGCGCAAGCCATCGGACCGCAGCGCGGCACCATCACGCTCAGCAACGGCGTGGACGGCGAGAACGTCTGGCTGGAAATCGCCGACAACGGCTGCGGGATTGCCCCGGAGGCCCAGCAGAAGATCTTCGATCCGTTCTTCACCACCAAGCCGGTGGGCGAAGGCACGGGGTTGGGGTTGTCACTTTCGTACGGCATCGTCAAGAAACACCATGGCGAAATCTCCGTCAGCAGCGAGCTGGGCAAAGGCACCACGTTCCGAGTAGTGCTGCCTATTCGCCAGACATTCAGCGACGCCCCCCCGACATAGCGCGAGGCAGATTCGACCTGCGCGCCCGCGTTTTTTTTCACCTCATGGCTCGCCGCCAACTGTCTATATCGGCCCAGTCCGCCGTGTCTATGCGACCCAAGCGAATACACCTATAGGTTGTTTAGGTTTTCCTTACTGGCGCAGAATGCGCGACCGACCAGAAGAGTCCGAACCCAAGGTAACCGTATGAGCCTGTCCTTGCTAAGCCGTTATGCGGTGTTTGCCGTGTGCGTCATTTTCACCCTCGTCAGCCTGCCTTTCATCGAACACGAATGGTTATGGCCCATCACCCTGGTCACCGGCCTCCTCAGCCTGCTCGGCCTCTTCGACCTGCTGCAAAGCCGCCACGCGATACGCCGCAACTACCCGATCCTGGGCAATATCCGCTACCTGATGGAAGGCATCCGCCCGGAAATCCGCCAGTACCTGCTGGAGTCCGACAGCGACGCCCTGCCCTTCTCCCGGGCCCAACGCTCGCTGGTGTATTCGCGCGCCAAGAACCAGACCTCCGACCAACCGTTCGGCACGCTGATCGACGTGTACCAGTCGGGCTTCGAGTTCATCGGCCACTCCATGCGCCCCGCGCCGCTGAGCGACCCGAGCTCGTTTCGCGTGATGGTCGGCGGCCCGCAATGCAAGCGGCCGTACTCGGCCTCGGTGTTCAATATCTCGGCCATGAGCTTCGGCTCCCTGAGCGCCAACGCAATCCGTGCCCTCAACCAGGGCGCTAAGCTGGGCAACTTCGCCCATGACACCGGCGAAGGCAGCATCAGCCCCTACCACCGCGAAAACGGCGGCGACCTGACCTGGGAACTGGGCAGCGGCTACTTCGGCTGCCGCACCCGCGACGGCCGTTTCGACCCGGAACGCTTCGCCGAACAGGCGCAGAACCCGCAAGTGCGCATGATCGAAATCAAGATGAGCCAGGGCGCCAAGCCTGGCCATGGCGGCATCCTGCCCAAGCACAAGGTCACTCAGGAAATCGCCGATACCCGCGGCATTCTGATGGGCGAAGACTGCATCTCGCCGTCACGCCACAGTGCGTTTTCCACCCCCATCGAACTGATGCACTTCATCGCCCAGTTGCGCGAGCTGTCCGGTGGTAAACCGGTGGGCTTCAAGTTCTGCCTGGGTCACCCGTGGGAATTCATGGGCATCGCCAAGGCCATGCTCGAAACCGGCATCCTCCCGGACTTTATCGTGGTCGACGGCAAGGAAGGCGGCACCGGCGCGGCGCCCGTGGAGTTCACCGACCATATCGGCGTGCCGCTGCGTGAAGGCCTGCTGTTCGTGCACAACACCCTGGTGGGCCTGAACCTGCGCGACAAGATCAAGCTCGGCGCCAGCGGCAAGATCGTCAGCGCCTTCGACATCGCCAGCGTCCTGGCCATCGGCGCCGACTGGGCCAACTCGGCGCGCGGCTTCATGTTCGCCATCGGCTGCATCCAGTCGCAAAGCTGCCACACCAACAAATGCCCGACCGGCGTCGCCACCCAGGACCCGCTGCGCCAGCGCGCCCTGGTGGTACCGGACAAGGCCGAGCGCGTGTTCAACTTCCACCGCAACACCCTCAAGGCCCTGGCCGAAATGCTCGCGGCAGCGGGCCTGGAGCATCCATCGCAACTGTCGGCCAAGCATTTGGTGCGCCGCATGTCGGCGACCGAAATCAAACTGTTCTCGCAGTTGCATGTGTTCCTCAAGCCCGGGGAATTGCTGACCAGGGAAGTGAACGGCGAGTTTTATTCGCGCATGTGGCAGATGGCGCGGGCGGATAGTTTTGAGGCGCATGAAGTCGCGGCGGCTTGAGACATCGACAAGCACTGTGCCGGAGAGAAGTCACTGCACGTTGGTGGTTACTGACGTGCAGCTCGCTTCCCCAAAGCTGGATCACGGATCTGTGGCGCAGGAGGACAGGGGGCGCCGTCGGCACTCGGCGGCGTGACCAGTAGATGCAATGAGACGATCCCAAACGGACGCTGAAACAGTTCTTTCCAGTGCGTAGGAATGATCGTTTTGGTATCTGTCGAAACGACCCACCAGATCCGGCAGCCGCCGTCCGGCAAGGCGCTCAGAGCCTGTAGATACACCTGATCCGTATAAGGTGAAAACAGTGCCGATGAGCCATAACCCGATGCGTGATAGGTCGGCGCTCCCGGGTAATAGACTTGTGGCTGAGTGGTCGTTTGATTGTAGTAAACAAGGGCAAGGAACCAATAGGAGTCCTCTACCACAATGTAATCGCCTGGCCTCGAACGCCCGGCTATTTCATCGGACAGCGGCTCAATTGCAAATCGGGAGTTCTGGCGATTACCGTCGTACTCTTCTTCTCGCCCATAAATCGCGACAGCGCCATTTAGCTGCAGTGCGATCACGCTTAAAACAACGAAAAATTGCCAGACTCGCCGTCGAAGGCTATCCACGATCAACGCAACGAGGATGGGCAGGCAGGTCAGCGCAAAAAACAAATAACGCTCGACAAATATCGGTTTGATCAACGAGATCAAAAACAATACGAATAAAGGCAGCATTGTATAAATCACCAAGCCCATTTTAAAAAGGCCTGGACGTTGATCAAGGTAGGCCACGCGAAGCGCCATCAGAAAAAACACCCACGGAAGCAGCCGATAAAATAGCCAATACTCATCTTTACCGGTACGGGCTGTCAGTGTCATCCAGAAGGCCGATGGCAGGCTATTCAGGCTGGTAGGTGTAATCCAGGCCAGACCGCCTTCACCGACGAAGGTGTCGAAATGGGAGACCAAATCCAGAATGGAGTACAACCACGGCGTATAAAGAACAACAACGAATACATTGGCCAGCCACCAAGACGGGCGCATCAAGTAATGTGGCTTGCCCTCCTGACGCTGCCCGAGCAACAGCAGATAAAGCCAATGAGACAACACACAGGTAAACGAAATGTAATGGGTATAAAAGCTCGCGCTCATTAACAGCGTATAGATCACCAAATACCTGAGCCGATTAGGCGTTCTCACCCAATAAAACAGAGCGAGGGTTGCACCCAATAAGAAAAATGCAACCAACGCATACATCCGTGCTTCCTGGCTGTAGCGCAGTGCCAGCGGCAATAGTGCCACGAGACTTCCGGCCAGAAGTGCCGCGTTTCGATGGGCGGCCAACCGGGTCAGCCAAATGATCAGCGCGACGTTCCCCACGCCAAACACCACACTCATCGAGCGCACGGCAAATTTGCTATCACCCCACCATTCGATCCAGTAGTGCAAAAAAATATAATAAAGAGGCGGGTGAATATCCCGCGCGGTGATAGAAGAAATCTGCGCGGGGGTATGTCGACTTAAAAGAATACTAAATGCCTCGTCATACCATAAATAAGGCTCGCGCAACCCATAAAAACGCATCGACGTGGCGAGCGCCAGAATGACAAATACCCCACCAAAAAATATCCACGCCGGTTTCGATGCACTCACCATGTGTGCGCCCCTTCTTCACATTGACGACCTCCTTCACCACCACCTCGGCCGAGGTTTGCGTGAATGAAGGCGTCTGGTAAAAAGCATAATAACTAGGGTTTGAATCGCTCCGTGTAGTCCTCAGAGTCGGCTCTATTTTTGATCGCGATAAAACCACTGTCACCGACCACACAGATCGAATAAAACGGATTATCCACCACGGGTTCGCACACCGCTTTTTTCAGCGCAGCCACCTCACTCTGAAACCCGTAAAAATAGCCATTAACCACATTCGTAATACCCAACCTCGGGAAAAATTCCGGAAACAGCATCGCATTTGAACCGCTTAAAATATAACGCTGCACCGGCATGTGAGTCATCGCACCGTGGGCACTGGGAATCCAATTAGTGGAAACACCATGAGACCTATAATAAAACACCCTTTTCGTATTAAGCTCGCTTCGCGAAATCAAGTCATAAGCCATATAAGTCGCCATCGCAATTTCAAGTTCTTTCTTGGCAACCAGCACCTGACCATAGGTATAGGACAACGAAAACATTATCATCGTGGGCACAACTAAAAAACAGACCATTTTCTTCCACACTGTCGAAAACAGCTCATAACTCAATAAGAATAGAAACACCAACAGCACCGAAAACCCAACATAGTTTCTTGCGTCCAAATTCTTCTCCACCACAAACAACATGGCACCGGGAACACAAAGCAGCAGTATTGGAACAGCCAAAAGATAAACGCCGACGACCACGGTTCTGCCCATCGCGCCCCCCGTCATCGCCTTAAAATGCCTCATCCACCTCAAATAGCTCAACCCCGCGGCGACCAACACTATACTCGCGCCCCCCCACAGCGCAGGGTTGAACAACAACATCACCTTGTCCATCGTCAATAACAATTTGGTGGCGACACTCTCCCACCCATCCATGTTCAGGGGCAGCAATCGTCCGCGCTCATTGTTCGCCAACTGGAAAGCCGTAAAAAATAAATCAGGCATCCCGCCATCAACTGCCCGGCCCTGGTAACGATCACCGACAACACGTCTTTGACGGGCTTCTTATTCCTGACATTCCATACAAATTCAACCACGCAGAGCCCGAAAAATACGCTCACCGTCAGTTGATAAAGCGCCAATACCACCGCAACCAATATCGCCGAGACCAAACAGCGCAACGCTGCAGATGTCGCATTATTCGTGATCGCATAGAGGGCGGCTGACACTGCCAGAACCATTCCTGGCCCGTCATATTGATACGTCAGATTGCCCAGGAAAAATGGATTGCATAACAGGGGCAAGAACACCAGACAGGTGAACACGGAGGGAGCAGGAAAAAAGTACACCGTCACACTGGCCATCGCCGCAGCCATTACCCATATGGAAACAAACAAGGGCAAAGGAAACATATTCACCTTGGCTGGAACGAACGAAAGTCCCGTCAGCGTATACTCCAGCAGCAGCCTTCCCTGATCTCGCCACTGATCATAATCCAACAACAGCGAACGCCAGTTGTCGTCGATATACCTGAAGTCAGCATGAATAATAGGAAACACATAAAGCATCGAAGCGGCTAAAAAAAAGTAAAAAACTTCCCTTCCAGTCAAAACCCTATCGGCCCACATTTTCAACGCCCTCACGTTCACTTTTCTGAACTGTAAGCCTCACGATTTCCTTCACCACATACTTAGGCCGATGCTTGGCCTCCATATAAATCCGCCCTACATATTCCCCCAATATCCCGATCCCAATCAGTTGCACCCCACCCAAAAACAAGATCGCCGTCATCAACGACGGATACCCCGGTACCGCATTGCCAAACAGCACTTTGTCCACCACCAGGTACCCGGCGTACACCAGCGCCAGCAGCGAAATGCAGCCGCCGATGTAACTCCACAAGCGCAGCGGCACGGTGCTGAAGGAGGTGATGCCGTCCAGCGCCAGGTTCCACAGTTTCCAGGCGTTGAACTTGCTTTGCCCGAGGGTGCGCGGTACGCGGTCGTATTCGACGATGGCCACGTTGAAGCCGGCCCAGGACAGCACGCCTTTCATAAACAGTTGCTGCTCGGGCAGGGCCTTGATCACGGCCACCACCTTGCGGTCCATCAACCGGAAGTCGCCGACGTTTTCTTCGATATGGGTGTAGGAAATGCGATTGAGCAGGTGATAGAACAGTGACGCGCTGCGGCGTTTGAGGTAGCCATCGCTGGAGCGATCGCGCCGTTTGGCCAGCACCACGTCGGCACCGCCTTGCCATTTGGCCAGCAGTTGCGGCACCACCTCGATCGGGTCTTGCAGGTCCACATCCATTGGCACCACCGCCTCGCCCGTGGCGTGTTCCAGCCCGGCGAACAGCGCCGCTTCCTTGCCGAAGTTGCGCGATAAATTGATCAGCGCCACATCGCTGTCGGCCAGGGCAATCGCGCGGGCGACCTCGGCGGTGCGGTCGCTGCTGCCATCGTTGACGAACACGATGTCGACCGCGTGCCCGCGCAAGCCGGGCTCGCGCCGGACCGCGTCGTAGAATGCGCCGACCGTCTGCTCCTCGTTGAACAGCGGCACCACCAGCGAGACCCTCATGACCCACGCTCGCGAAATACCACCCACCGGGACAGCAGGAAACCGCAGACCAGGCTCAGCAGCGAGAACACCACCACCGTGACCAGCCCCGGCAGGCGCCAGCGATCCGCCAGCCCACCCACACCCAGGCTCAGGCCGCCCATGCACAACATGAACAGGCCGTAGCGCGGCCACGAGGCCGGCATGGCAAAGGTGTAGATCGCATTCACATAGAAGGAAAAGCTCGCCGCCACGCAGAAAGCCAGCAAGTTGCTGAACGCCTGGCTCAGTTCAAAGGCGGTGCGCAACACAAAAAACAACTGCCAATGGATCACCGTATTAGCGATGCCAATCACCGTATAGCGGCTGAATCCCTTCCACAGTCTGGTCATGCGCAGGTCCTGTCGTGGCCATCTCCAGCAAGCCACACGAACCCCCATGCGTCTACTGTCAGAATTAACAGGTACCCGGCGCGCGCAGTTGAGACATTCAGTAATACCCAGCCTTTGCAATTGCTTATAAATAACGCCAACCTGCGCCCGCCCGACGTGCGGCGTACGACAATGCGTGCCGACACCGGTCATTACTAAACCTATTGTTCAAGAGCCCGCTGCCATGCTGAACGGACGCGACCCACGCATCGATTTTTTTCGGGGCCTGGCGTTGATCTTCATTTTCTGGGATCACGTCCCCCACAATCCCCTCGGCCAGATCACCCTGCGCAACGTCGGTTTCAGCGACGCCGCAGAGGTCTTTGTATTCCTCGCCGGCTACGCCGCCGTGCTGGCCTACGGCAAGATCCTGCAGCGCGACGGCTATTGGTTCACTTCGCTGAAAATCCTGCGCCGCACCTGGGTGTTGTACGTGGTGCATATCTTCCTGCTGGCGATGCTGATGGGCATCGTGTTCTTCGCCAACAGTCATGTGGAAACCCGCGACCTGGTCGCAGAGATGGGCCTGACGCACTTCGTCACCCACCCGCAACAGGCCCTCACCGATGAACTGTTGCTGCGCTTCAAGCCCAACCTGATGGACCCGTTGCCGCTGTATATCGTGCTGCTCGCCGGTTTGCCGCTGGTGTTGCCGTGGCTGCTGCGCAAGACCTGGTGGGTGGTGGGCGCGTCCATGACGGTGTACCTGCTGGCGCCCTGGATGGGCTGGAACCTGCGGGCGATTGCCGATGGCGTGTGGTATTTCAACCCGGTGACCTGGCAGTTCCTGTTCATCCTCGGCGGGGCGGCTGCGATCCATGCCGGACGTGAACGCCCAGCCGAGCAGCGCGCGCTGGTGCGCCAGCCGTTGTTCGTGGCGGCGGCGCTCTACACGCTGGCGGCGGCGGTGCTGACCTTGTCATGGCGCTGGCCCGAGGTGCACGACACGCTGATGCCAGCGTGGCTCAGTGAGTTGATCTACCCCATCAGCAAGACCGATCTTTCACCGTTGCGGCTCCTGCATTTCCTGGCCCTGGCGTATGTCACCGCCAAGCTGCTGCCGGGGCGTGGCTGGACGCAGAACTGGCCGGCGCAACAGTGCTGCCGCATGGGCCGTTATTCCCTGGAAGTGTTCTGCCTGGGGGTGTTGCTGGCGCCGCTGGCGGACATGCTCAACGCCCAGGCCAACGACGCGTGGCCGATGCAGCTATTCAGTGCCGTGCTGGGCCTGCTGCTGATGGCGGCCCTGGCGACCTGGCTGGAATTCAACAAACACCTGGATGCGTCCCGGCACCCGCAACCGGTCACGGGTAAATAGTTAACCCTTGATGACGCACCGGCGGTGATTACATCGGCCTTCCACTTAATTTGTGAAAGGCCAATGACCCATGCCGACCTCTGATCTACTCAACGGTTTGTCCGGCAACCTGCAATCGAGCACCTCCTGGGCCCAACAGGAGGCGCTGGAGCAGATCCGGCAAAACCTCACGCACGCTTTGAGCGGCCTCACGCTCGCTGAACAAAAGCGCTATATCCAGCTGCAGCGCGATGCCCTGGCAGCCTTGACCGCGGTGGAAACCGAAAAAGAGCGCGAAGTCCAGACGTTCAAGACTGAAGGCCTGGCCCAGTTGCGCAGCCGTATCGGCGGTCGCGACCCCGAAGCCTTCCGCTTCAACACCACGTACCGGGAAAAAATCGACAAGCCCTTCCCCTGGGAGCCTCAACGCAGCGAACGCACGCGCTTTCGCCGCCGTTCCTACACCGAGGACTGGCACTACATCGACCATGTCAAAAGCCTGTCGCTGTGGGAGGCGGCTTGCCTGAACTTTGGCTTCACCTCTGGACGGATCACCGAGTCCGGCTACAGCCTGGTACAAGCCAGCAAGGTGATTGGCCCCGGCGACGACCGCAGCCTCTCGGCGCAGGCATTTATCGACGTGGCACGTGAACTCGACCTCGGCGGCCAACTGAAAAAACGCATCAACGCCACCTTGGGTGAGCACGGCACACTGCGTCGCCTGATCGGGGTTGCGGCCAAGACGCTGCTGCAATTCGACGTGCTGGACGCCTGGCGCAACCGGACCGAGAGCGGGCTGACCCGCGCGATGTTCGACATGCTCAACGCCGCCATCGATGAAACCGGGCCGCAACCGGAAATCGACTCGATGGGCCTGACATCGGGCATCACTCTGGTGACGGTCGTGCTCTTCGTGCCCTGGGACAACACGGTGCCAGTGCCGCTGCTGATTATTCGCGTCGGGGCCCTGGGCGTGCTGTCGTACTTTCCCTTCCGTCCCGGCGGCGCGCTGCGCTATCACGCCGATACCCGCGCCGCAGAACAAGCGTTCCGCCAGCAACTGCTGGACAGCCATCAAAAGAACGACCTGGGCTGGTTTTCCCGGCAATTACCCCTGGTGGGCATGTCAGTCTTTTCCCGGCTGCTGAGCAACAAACCACGACCGGAATGCATGAGCTGGCTCGCGGGCGGCCTGTACGACGGGTTCCACAAAGCCTTCCCGCCGCGCACGATCGAGGACATCCGCTTCACGCCCGACGCCAAGGCCGGGCGGCCGGTCGGGTTGGTGCAAGCCCTGACGTTCCGGCAACTGCAACGCTGCCAGGCGGACCTGGACATACTCGCCGTCGATCGCTCCGAAGCCGATTGGGAAGCCCTGAAGGACGCGGCGCAGGCGATCGCGTCGGAAGTCCTCGACATGCTCCTCACCCCGGTTCCCGGTGGATTGACCGGCATGATGCGCACGCTCCAGTTGCTGATGCTCGGCAGCCTGACCTACAGCGTGATCCAGGGTGTGGACCAGGCGGCCAAGGGCGATGCCAGCGCCTTTGCCAGCAGCTTGACGGACGTGGCCGACCTGATCGTCAGCGGCCAACTCAGCACCCTTGCCAGCCGCCTGCAGCGGCAGCGCATGCAAGCGTTGATGAGGCGCATCGGCAACCCACGTAAGGTCGCCCTCCCCAGCAACCACCCACACCTCTGGAAACCCGATGCGCAGCCATATGCCCATGACCGCCAATCGCTGCTGGACGGCCGAAGCCCCGACGCACTGGGCCTCTACAACGTCGACGGCGAGCACTACGTCAAGCTGAACCAGGATGAGCAATTCCTGGTGGCCAAGGTCAAGCACGATGACCAACAGATGCGCTACGTGCTCACGCACCAACGCACCGATGGCTATACCCCGCCGATCATCTTCGACCCGGCGAAACAGGCGTGGGTGTTCGACCTGCACAATACCCACACCCTCTCGGACATCGAGTTGCTACAACGCATGCTGCCCGACGGTTCGGCGCTGGCCCCCGCAGCGGACCTGGAAACCATGCTGCGCAGCACCGCCACCCCCCGTCTCACCCTGGACAAGGTATGGCGGTCGGAGCCGGCGCCCTTGAACCTGATCGAAGGGGTCAGGCGCCTGCAAGCCGACCGGGTGATCCAACTGATCATCGACCGTTTCAACGAGCCCGGCTACCTGCCGCCCCAGGGGGACAGCGCAGTGTTGTGCGTGCTGACGCAATTGCCCGACTGGCCCGCCAATACCACCTTGAGCATCAGCGACCCACAGCAGGTGGTGATCGAGCGCTACAGCAAAACCGAAACCCCGCCGGCTCCCACCCACGCCATCGAGATCATCAGGGGCGAGGATGGCACCTACAGCGCGCCGGATGTCGCGCACCTGCCGGTCAATCCCGACGAGCCGCTGTTGAGCCTGGTCATCGCGTTGCAACCGAGCCCTTCGCGCCTGGGCCTGGAAGGTCATGCCTCGCACACGGTTGCGCAACGCATCACGGTGGTCCGGCGCCAGGTCACCGAGCTGACCGGCCAGGAACGCATAAGCGTGTTCAGCGCGCTGGTGAACTATGCCGGTTACGAAAAGGGCGAGCGGCTGGTGCCGGCGAATGTGCGCCGCTTCCTGCCCGCCAAAGCCTCGCCGCCGCTGGTCGCTGTCACGCCCTTGCTGAAAAAACTGCGTGACCTCAACCGCCCCTTGTCGCCGGCCAATCTCGAACGCTTGCTTGGACAACACCCCCTCACGCCCCGCCAGCAACAGGCGTACTTGCAGCACGGCACGCTGCCGGGCGCGTTCCACGAGCTGCTGGACAACCACCGTACCGCGCTGCGTATCGACGCGGCGATCGACGGCTTGTACCACGCCCGCGCCTACAGCGATGACACGGACCAATGGGCCCGGGAGTTCGCGTCGGCACTGGTGAAAAACACCCTCAAGCGCCCGTTCGTGATCACCGAAGTGATCGCCGGGCACATCGCCAAACCCTACGTGTCCAAAGGCCCGCAGGACCCCACCGTGGAACTGCGTCATTACGGCGACGGCGTGTATGAGGCGTACGACATGCTCAACGGCGGCACGATCCCGGTGCCCGCCAGCGTGGACAGTTTCTACCTGGCCATCGGCTCGGTGCTGCAACCCCACGAGCGCCAATTGCTCGGCATGACCAGCGCCACAGACGCCCAAGGCCTGCGCACCCGACTGGGCGACTACATGAGCAGCCAACGCAGCGCGGCCGGTTTTGTCAGCCTGGTCAACGGTTCGCTGATGCAGTACGAACAGACACTGAAGCTGCCCGCCGAGCTGACGACGAACGCCCTGGGCCTGTACGAATGGAATGATCGGCATTACCTGCCGCTGTACGGTTCGCTGTATCGGATCGTATTCGACAAACGCGTGCACAAATGGCGCCTGAGCCACCCCCAGAAAATCGGTGTCGACACGCCGCTGCTGACCCACAACGACCACGGCGCCTGGCGTCTGGCCGGCGAAAACCCGATGACCTGGAACGACCACGAACTGCTCTACCGCCTGGGTAACCACACCTATTCGTTTACCCAGGCGGAGTCCGCACACATCCTCGCCCTGACCGACACCCCGGCCAGGCTCTTGCGCCACGTCCACCATGCCGGGCATGCCGCCCCACCGTTGCTGGCCGACACCTGCAAGCGCCTGAAAATCGAGGAGCAAATCCAGCAGTTCATTGAAGCGCTGGGCAACACCCCCACGTCGCGCTTCGCCCGCCCCGACTTGCAGTTGCTGGTGCTGTCGAGCCTGCCGAACTGGCCCGAAAGCCATGTGATCCGCGTGGTCGACACCGACAACCGGGTCATCCAGCAATACCCCGAGCGCAATCGCCCCGGCGACAAGGCCTTGCAGGTCAAGCAGCGTGACTACGAAAACGCCAGGCTGCTGGACACGGTCATCACCAACGATGAGGTGACCCAGGCGTTGCTCGGTGAACTGCCGGACTCCAGCGATGACCGCCTGTTCCAATTGGTCAAGCAGATCGTCGAGTTCACCGAGCGCGAAAAACCGCAGTTGCTCAAGTCGATCTATCAACGCAGCGAACAAGAGGGCTCGGCGCTGGTCCGCCAATTCAAGGCCCATCATCCGCAATTGCCCAACAGCAGCGTCCAGGCGATCCTTGGCCACGCCACGCCCAAGGAACTCAAGCAACTGCAAGCACAGAAGGTTCCCGGTCTGCGCCTCGCGGAACAGGCGCGCCTGTCTACCGCCGACCTGCGCCTGAACCGTGCCTACGAGGGCCTGTACAGCGACGCCTGTATCAACGCCGACAGCGACAAGATCACCCTGCACCTGCTCAAGCAATTGCCCACCTGGCCCGCGGACCTGCGCATCGACATCCACGAAGGGGACAACAACGGCCCGCTGTTGCAGAGCGCTGGCCCGATCACCGGCATCCAACGCCGCTCGCTCGCCAAGACGGCACGCGGCTACCAGGCTTACGACGCGGCGGGCAACCCGCTCGGCCAGCCGTCGAACCGGTTGCTGCGGGTGATACTGTCGGCCTTGTCCAATCAGGAAAAAAGCATGTTGCAGGCCACCGATGAGGCAGGAATCACGGCGCTGCGCCAGCAAATTCTCACCCTGGCGCTGGCGCAACGGGTCGAGATCAAGAGCCTGCTGGACCTCCCTCACCTGCAACCCTGGATGGTGCCGCCGATGAACGTCGAGCGCAGCTTTCTGGTGTACCCGTTCTGGAGCCGGCTGTGGCCATTCGGCGGCAACCGTACACCGGACCTGATCAGCAAAGTCCAGGAAATTTACCCACGCATGCAAAGCAGCGATGCCCGCGATTTCATTCGCTCGCTGAACATGAGCGAGCCCGCTGCGCTGATTGAAATCGAACGTCGGCGCACCGAGTACCAGCACATGGATGTCGAGCTGGCACGCTGGGCCGATACCCCCCAGAACGCCGATGAGCACCAGCGTGACCCGCTGGGAATGAGCCTGGCCAACCGCCGCTACATTGCCCAGCAACTGCGCGAAGCCTGGCGCCAGGAAACCCGCTCGATCACCTACCTGGCCGGGGTTTTTCACGCTCAGTTCCTGGAGCTGCAACTGGACGAGGGCAACCTGCCGCCCGTGCATTTCATCAGCGGCACCCAGGGCTTTGCCCACATCGACTTCCTGAAAATCTCGGGCAACCACTTTCCGCCCACCGGAAATGACTTCCTGAGCAAATTCAGCGGGTTGAGCGGCGTGCACCTGGATTGCCGGTTGACCGAGTTACCCAGCGCCATCACCGACATGCGGCAACTCACGCACCTGACCCTCAGTGACAACGACATCCGCCTGACCGACACCTCGGCCCAGCGCCTGGCGTCGATGGTCAACCTCAAGCGCCTGGACCTGGGGGATAACCCGAACCTGGGCGTGACCCTGAACGTCAGCGCCATGACGCAGTTGCAACACTTGAACCTGGCCAATACCGGTTCGACCCAATGGCCCGTCGGCGCAGAAACCCTCCCCCATCTGACCGAGCTGTACCTGCAGGAAAACGCCATTACCGAGATCCCCGAAACGGTATTCACCGCATCGCGCGATGGCCTGCGCGGGCGCAACATTCTGCTGCATGAAAACCCGCTGTCGGCGACCACCCTTGAGCGCATAGAGCAGCACCGCCGCACCACCGGGGTCAGGGTCGGCGGCGCCCTTGGGCCACGGCACCAGCCACCGGTGGCGGACGGCGTTTCGCTCTGGCTGAGCGGTGTGCCCGCGGAGGATGTTGCGGCGCGCAAAGCCCTGTGGGAGCAACTCAAGCACCATGAAGGCGCCAATCCCGAGGATGTCTTCAGGGTGCTCACCGACCTGACTCAAACCTATGCGTACAAGGCAAGCACCGCGCGGCGGGAGGCATTGACCCAACGGGTATGGACCTTGCTGTTGGCCATGGGCAAATCGACCGAGCTGCGCAATAACGTGTTTCTCAACACCTATGGCTCGGGTGACTGTGGCGACAGTGTGCTGCTGGCCTTTACCAACATGGAGCTGGAACACCAGATCCACCAGGCCAAGGTACAGAGCCGCAGCTACGACAGTGATCGCGCGCTGATTGCCTTGTCCAGCGGGCGGTTCTACCTCAACCAACTGGACCATATCAGCGACAAGTTCATTCACGATCGGGAAGTGGCCGGCCTGGAGGTCGACCCGGCCGAGGTCACGATTTACCTGCGCGCCAAACTGGCGCGGGAGTTCAATCTGCCGTTCCATCCACTGGAACTGCTGTACACCGTCGAGGACTACGTGACCGATGCCATCATCAACGACGCACGCGAGCAACTGCGCAGGCTCGGCCAGAGCCCGGCTCTGCAGGAGTGGTTGTTGATGGAGGGATTCTGGATCGACTACCTGGCGCGCAGCCACCCGGAGCCCTTTGCGACCGTCAAGGACACCATCCGCTACAGGGTCGGCCAGTTGGACCAGGAAGTGCCGGACAAGTATTCCGACACGTATCTGGAACGGCGTCAGTCACTGGTTGACCTGGAGCAGGCGGAACACAATCGCCTGGTGCGGCAACTGACCGTCGCCACCCAGGCGGCGCTGCTGCACGCGTAAGCCATGCCCCGGCGCCGATGACCGGCGCCGGGGCCTCGATGCGTCAGGCCGTACGGGGCGCAACCGGCGCGAGTGTCGGTTGCAGCTTGAACACATAGAACAGCACGGTCAGCAGCACCAGGAATACCGGGCCGACATACAGCGCGATGCGGGTGTCCGGGAAGTACGCCATCAGGCCCACCACCAGCACCAGGAAGGCCAGTGCCAGGTAGGAGCTGACCGGGTACAGCCACATGCGGTATTTCAAGGCGTTCTGCTCGACCGCACTCAGGCTTTTACGGAACTTGAGCTGGGCCAGCAGGATCATCACCCACGTCCAGATCGCACCGAAGGTGGCGATGGAGGTCACCCAGATGAAGACCTTCTCTGGCACCAGGTAGTTGAGCAATACACCGAGCAACAAGGCCAGGATCGACAGCAGCAACGCTTTGCGCGGCACGCCGTTGCTCGCGGTCTTGGCGAACATGGCCGGCGCCTGGCCGTTCTGCGCGAGGCTGTAGAGCATGCGCCCGGTGCTGAAGATACCGCCGTTGCACGACGACAGCGCCGCCGTGATCACCACGAAGTTAATGATGCCCGCCGCCGTCTTGATGCCCAGGCGCTCGAAGGTCATCACGAACGGGCTGCCCTGGGTGCCGATTTCATTCCAGGGGTAGATCGACAGGATCACGAACAACGCCCCCACGTAGAACAGTAGGATGCGCCAGAACACCGAGCCGATCGCACTGGGGATGGTCTTTTGCGGGTTCTTCGCTTCACCGGCGGTGAGGCCGATCATTTCCACGCCCAGGTACGCGAACATCACCATTTGCAGGGACATCAACACCCCCTGCACGCCATTGGGCATAAAGCCGCTGTGGGCCCACAGGTTGGAAATCCCGAGTGCCACGCCATCGTTGCCAAAGCCGAACGCGATGATGCCCACGCCGCCGATCACCATGGCAATGATGGTGACGATCTTGATCAGCGCGAACCAGAATTCGAACTCACCGAAGGCCTTCACCGCGATCAGGTTGATGGTGCCCATGCTGAGCAGGGCGGCCAGGGCCCAGGCCCAACGCGGCGTGTCGGGGAACCACACGCCCATGTACACGGCCACGGCGGTGATTTCCGCCACGCAGGTCACCAGCCACAGGAACCAGTAGTTCCAGCCGGTCAGAAAGCCCGCCAACGGGCCGAGGTAATCCTGGGCATAGCGACTGAACGAGCCGGCCACGGGATTGTGTACGGCCATTTCGCCCAGGGCGCGCATGATCACCAGGATCGCCAGGCCGCCGATGATGTAGGAGAGCATGATGGCCGGGCCGGCCATTTCGATGGCCTTGGCCGAACCGAGGAACAGGCCGACGCCGATACAGGCGCCGAGGGCCATCAGGCGAATATGCCGTTCGCCCAGTTCGCGTTTGAGCGGGCCGCCCGGAGCGGTCTCGTCATGGGGCAGGGAATTGCCAACAGGCATAGGGGTACAACCTCATCTTGTTATTGGATAGGAACCACCCAGCGTCCACGCTCACAACGGGTCGTCATGAGCGCGTCGTCACAGGCTCGCCTTGTGGACAAGCCCGCCTGGCCAGGTGAAACCGGCCAGCTCGGCGGCGGTGCAGTATAAAAAGCCGAAGGCAGGGCTTTTCACTCAATAAACAGCAAGATTCAGCGATAAGTCCCGGCAACAACCCACTTCATAGAGAGGGATCACCTGGAGTCTGTAGGAATTGCCTTCAGGCATGGTTGAGGGCGGTTGTCTGTGGTGAGGCGGCTTGTGCCCTCACCTCCAACCACAACAATTGCGCCCCCAACGCCAACCAGCGTCTAAGCTTCAGTTCAAGTCCGATCAATCTGCCGGCATGGGATCAATCGACTATGGGCGCTTCATGGCAAACCGATTCAACCCAGGCTGCGGCTCCCACCGGCAGCATGGATGAACAGCCATTGCCACCACGCCCCCGCAAGCAGTCGTACCGGTGGCGAGTGGTGTGGCTGCTGCTGGTGATCGCGCTGATCGCCGCGGGTGTCGCCGCCCAGCGCGAAATGCGCAGCGCCCACTGGCAGGCCCGCGAACTGAGCCGCCTGGCCGCGACGCTGAGCTACACCGTTGAACCTGGCGCCAGCACGGCCATCGTGTACCCCGGTGACGGGCCCTTCGACAAACGCCTGGGCTACAGCGCCCTTGATGAATTCCTGCCGCGCCTGCTCAAGCGCAATTACCTGATCCAGCGCCAGGCGCGTTTTTCCGCGCCCCTGATGGCCTACACCGAGCATGGCCTGTTCGTGCCCTACGCCGAAAAAATCCAGGCCGGGTTGTCGATCAGCGACTGCCGCGCCGCGCCGCTGTATCAGTTCACCTATCCCCAGCAGTCGTACCAGCACTTCACCGCGATCCCGCCAGTGGTGGTCAACAGCCTACTGTTCATCGAGAACCGCGACCTGCTCGACCCGGCCCAGCCCCAGGCCAACCCGGCGGTGGACTGGCCGCGCTTCGCCAAGGCGGCCTGGTCGCAAGTCGCACGCTTGCTGCACTTGCCCGGGCAGAGCGCCGGCGGCAGCACCCTGGCGACCCAGCTGGAAAAATACCGCCACTCGCCCGACGGCCTGACCCTGTCCGGCGGCGAGAAACTGCGCCAGATGGTTTCCGCCAGCGTGCGCGCCTACCAAGGCGGCCCGCAGACCCTGCAGGCGCGCCAGAACATCGTGCGCGACTACCTCAACAGCGTGCCGCTGTCCGCCGTGCCCGGCCACGGTGAAGTGCATGGCATGGCCGAAGGTTTGCGGGTGTGGTACGGCGCCGACTTCAACCGCACCAATGCGCTGCTGGCCGACAACAGCGCACACGACCTCGGGCAAAAAGGCCTGGCGCTGCGCGAGGTCCTCTCGTTGATGATTGCCCAACGCCGGCCTTCCCATTACCTGTCCAAAGGTCGCCTGGACTTGGCGCAACTGACCGACAGCCACATCCGCCTGCTCCAGCACAATGGCATCGTCGAACCGGCCCTGGCCGACGCCGCCCTGGCGAGCAAGGTGACGTACCGCGACTGGCAGCAACAACCGACGCTTCAACCGATTGAAACCAACAAGGGCATCAGCGTCGCCCGCAGTCGCCTGGCTGCGCTGCTCAACCGCCCGCTGTACGACCTCGACCGTCTCGACCTGTCCGCCACCAGCACCTTGCAGAACGACCTACAAACCCAGGCCACTGCCTACCTCAAGCGCCTGGCCGATCCCGCGTTCGCCGGGCAACTGGGCCTGCTCGGCCCGCGCCTGTTGACCGCCGCCAGCACCGCGCAAGTGCGCTACAGCTTTACCCTGTACGAGATGACCGCCGACGGCGCACGGGTGCGGGTACAGACCGACAACACCGACCAACCGTTCGACATCAACGAGAGCAGCAAGCTGGAGTTGGGCTCCACCGCCAAGCTGCGGGTGCTGACCACCTACCTGCAGATCATCAGCGAACTGCACGACCGCTATGCCGGGCAAACACCCGTCGCGTTGAAAAAGGTTGCGGTCGATGAACAGGATCGCCTGTCGCGCTGGGCCGTGGATTACCTGGCGCAAAACACCGACCAGAGCCTGCCGAAGATGCTTGAGGCGGCGCTCGACCGGCCGTATTCCGCCAGCCCCGGCGAAAGCTTTTTCACCGGTGGCGGCCTGCATCACTTCCACAATTTTCGCAACGAAGACAACGGTCGCAGCCCGAGCCTGCGCGATGCCCTGCGCGAATCGATCAACCTGCCGTTCATCCGCCTGATGCGCGACCTGGTGCGCTACAGCACCTATCAGGGCGCCAACAACAGCGCCGAACTGCTCAAGGACGACAACAACCCGCGCCGCCAGGAATACCTGGCCCAGTTCGCCGACCGCGAGGGCACCACCTTCCTGCTGCGCTTCTGGAAGCGCTACCGCAACAAAGACACCCAGGCGCGGCTCGACACCTTCCTCGACGGCATGCACCCCACGGCCATGCGCCTGGCCGCCGTGCACCGTTACCTGCTGCCCCAGGCCAACCAAGACAGCTTCAACCGCTTCGTGCGCGCACACCTGACGAGCAAAAACCCGGAAAAACTCACCGACGAACGCCTGGCCAAGCTCTACAAGGATTACGGCCCCGGCGCCTACGACCTGCCCGACCAGGGCTATATCGCCAAGGTCCACCCGCTGGAGTTGTGGCTGCTCGGTTACCTGCTGGAACACCCCGACGCTACCTTCACCCAGGCCGTGGCCGCCAGCGAGCACGAGCGCCAGGAAGTCTATGGCTGGCTGTTCAAGAGCCGTCACAAGAGCGCCCGCGACAGCCGCATCCGCACCATGCTGGAGATCGAAGCGTTCCTGGACATTCATCAACGCTGGCAGGCGGTCGGCTACCCGTTCGACCACCTGGTGCCGTCCCTGGCCACGGCCATCGGCAGCTCCGGCGACCGCCCGGCAGCGCTGGCGGAACTGGTGGGGATCATCCTCAACGACGGCGTGCGCGAACCGACCCTGCGCATCGACAGCCTGCACTTTGCCGCCGACACGCCCTACGAAACCCGCCTGGTCAACAACCCGGATCGCGGTAAACGGGTCATGCCCAGCGAAGTCGCCACGGCCCTGCGCGGGGCGCTGTCGCAAGTGG
This sequence comes from Pseudomonas sp. MPB23, assembly GCF_046605395.1. NCBI lineage: Bacteria > Pseudomonadati > Pseudomonadota > Gammaproteobacteria > Pseudomonadales > Pseudomonadaceae > Pseudomonas > Pseudomonas sp. MPB23. The sequence goes on from NZ_CP176771.1 coordinate 6,195,142, forward strand.
TGGATGCCGGCACCGCCAAACGTGTGGCCGGCAGTTTCAAGCTGGCCGATGGCACGCCGCTGACCATGGGCGGCAAGACCGGCACCGGCGACAACCGCATCGAAGCCATCGGCGCCGGTGGGCGCATCCTCAGCTCCAAGTCCATCAACCGCACCGCGACCTTCGTGTTCTATATCGGCGCGCAGCACTTCGGCACGCTCACCGCGTTTGTACCGGGCAGTACGGCGCAGCAGTTCACTTTCACCTCGGCCTTGCCGGTGCAGGTGCTCAAGGGCATGGCGCCGATCCTCACGCCGTACCTGCAACCCGGCGAACATACCCGGTGCCAGCCACTGAAACAGGGTGGTAGCTATGCAGGCGTTGCATTCGAATAACGGGTTTGCAACGCGCCAAACGCCCCAGGATTTTGAACTTTTGTTCTGAACTTCAATGGATAGGCTAATGGCTGAAACCCTTTAGCGAGCGCCATTGCATGCCCGATTCATCCTCACTTGCCCTGCCCTGGAAGGGGCCTCATTACGCGCTGATCAAACAGCAGATTCCCGACTGGTTGACCACAGCCGTCCCACACCGGATCGCTGCGCTGAGCAACACCGAACTGTCGCGCCCGGCCTGGTACACCCGCGCCTCGCCCCAACAACATGACACCCTGCAACGGGCGAATGCCGAGGGCTGGCGCGCGCAAAACACAGTGGACCATCAACTGCGCGACGTGCAGGACCTGTACGGATTCGCCGAGCCGCTGCTCAAGCAGGCCATCGGCGACAAATTCCGCCTGGACCTCGACGTCAGCGCCACCTTTCTCAACCTCTACATTCCCAAGCAACTGCCCTGGCACGCGCTGAATATTGCCAAGGGCGCGACCAGCCGCAAAGTCTCATTGCTGGACGCGGCGCTGCATAACTTTGCCGCCGCAGAAACCTTTGAACGCGACTCCAGCTACATCACCCAACCCGATGCCCGTGGCCACTTCGCAATCAAGCCGCTGACGGATCGGATGCCCATCCAGCAGTTCAAGGCCCTGTGCCGCGAACTGGACCTCGGCGCCCGCTATCAACAGCACCTGAACCAGCATCTGCTGCCGGCCGACCTTGACCGCCGCGCCGCACTCAAACACAACATCATCGCCAGCCAAAAGGCCGCGCTCAAAGCCGCCGCGCAATTGGCGGTGCTGAAAGCGGATCTGACGCCGGCGGCCTACGCGGTGCTGTTGCGTACGCTGCGCGGCGAACGCGGCGTGTTGCAGTTCTACCGCTTGAACATCCTGGATACGCCACTGAGCGGCATCCTGCTGATCGCCGCCGACCTGGACCGGGTGTCCAGCGTGTCGAAACTGATCGCCTACATCCCCCACGACCCCGAAAGCCCGGTCAAGGAATACCCTTCCAGCGTGGCGTTCATGGCGGACCTGACGCACAAGCTGCACGCCAACGCGCCGATCCCTTCGCGGGGGCAACAGACGTATCGGCAGTTCTTCAGCCAATTCGTCGGGCATGGCCAGCGCGGGCATTTCTTTGCCGGGCTGGATCAACTGCCGGACCGGGTGCCGTTCTCCGCGTTCAGGATCGACGGTGACCTGTGGGAACACGCCTATCAGCAGGCCCTCAACAAGATCCTCAATGACGGGCGCAGTCTCGCGGTGGCCACCGCCGACGCAGACAGTGCCGCGCGCTGGGCCTGGTGGGACAACGTCACAAAAATCATCGCGGATATCTTCAATGTCGCGCTGACAGTGGTCACACCGTTCGTGCCGTTTCTCGGCGAATTGATGCTGGCCTACACCGCTTATCAATTGAGCAGCGAGCTCATCGAAGGGGTCGTCGACCTGGCCGAAGGGCAATTCAAGGAGGCCGCCGAACACTTGGTGGGCGTAACCCGCGACGTGGTGCAACTGACGACCTTTGCCGCGGGCACCGCCGTGGGTGCGGAGCTCAGGCGCTCGCTGTTTGTCGATAATCTGCGCGTGGTCGATGTCAACGGGCAACCACGCTTGTGGAACCCGGACCTGGTGCCCTACGCCCGCCACGATCTGCAGTTGCCGGCCGAGGTGCGCCCCGATGCCCTCGGCCTGCACACGCATCGGGCGCAACGCATCCTGCGTCTGGAAGACCGGCATTACGTGGTCAAGCACGACCCCGCCAGCGACACCTTCCGCGTCCAGCACCCCAACCGGCCCGACGCCTACGCCCCAAGGCTCGACCACAACGACAGCGGCGCCTGGCTGCATGAAGGCGAAGACCCGCGCACCTGGGACAGCACGGTCCTGCGCGACCGCCTGGGCCCGCTGGTGGACGGCCTCAGCCCGGCGCAACGGGAACAGGCCTTGGCCACCAGCGGCACCCACGACGGCGCTTTGCGCATGATGTATGCCCACCGCGAACCGCCGCCGCCCTTGCTGGCCGACAGCCTCCAGCGCCTGCAACTGCGCCGCCAGGTTGAGCAGGCGGCGCAGCGTATCCGCACTGGCGCGACGGTCGAGCTGCCGACCAACTGGGCGGTGCAAACCACCAGCGAATTGCCCGGCTGGCCAGCGCACAAAGCCATCGACGTGTTCATCAACCCGGACATGAGCGGGTACGCCATGCGCTACGGCGCGGCTGATGCCTTGCCCGCCAACACGTTGAACATCAGTCTGGCGCAGGTGCAGGCCGGCAAGCTGCCCGAGCTGATCACCGCGTTCATGAGCGAAATGGAACTCCAGGCCCTGCTGCCCCCGCCCCTGCCCGAGACGAAAGCCGGGCGGATAGAGGCCTTGCGCGGGCAACTGGCCGAGCGCCTGGCGCCGCACAGGATCGCGATCTTCAACCATCTCTACAGCGCCCGCGAAGTGCTCGACACGCCCCATGGCCAACGGTTTCAACAGCAGTTCCCGCAACTGCCCGGCGAACTGGTGACCCGCCTGCTGCTGCGCAGCTCACCCCAGGAGCTGGACGTGATAAGCCGCGAACAGCGCATCCCCCTGCGCCTGAAAAACCTCGCAAGGGAACTGGCCAACGAAGTGCGCGCCAGCCACGCCAGCGAGGGTTTGTACGACGACGCCTTGCTCACCCCGGATACCGAGCGCATGGTCCTCAATATCGTGCGCCTGAATACCGACGCCCTGGGCGACCTGAGCATCGCGATCCGTGAACAGTCCGCCGACGGCGCCCTGCGTTGCCAGGTGGGCCCGGTCGCGGCCGGCACGCAAAAGAGCCTGGTGTACAAAGGCCAGGGTCGCTACCAGATCGACGCTGCACAGGGTTCGGCCACGCCGGCGCACTACGGTTTTTTCGAAGCTTTGTTGCGCGTGTTTCCGGCCGGGGCCCTCGACTATCGTCCCGGACAGGGTGAAATCTTCAGGGCCTGGCTGCGCGAACAACTGCAACCGCTGGCCGCACGCCGTACCGTGCTGGAGCTGCCCGCGCGGCGCCAGGCCGATGACCGCACGACCCAGCGTCTGCTGCAAAAACCCGGCTTCGAAGCCTTCTCTCGTCTGTTTCGACGCCAGCCGGTGCAAGCGCCGACGCTCAAGGAGACCCTGGCACAGTTATGCCCGTTGCTGAACGAGGAAGAGATCGCCAGCGTCATGCCCTTTCTCAACACCCCGCCGGGCAAGCAACTGCTGGGCAAACTGCAAGCCGACCACCTGCTGCTGCGCGAAGACCTGCGCTACATCCGCAAGCGGCGCACGCTCGCGCCGGCCGGCAGCGTGCTCGCGGAAAACGAACGGCTCATGCGCAAACTGATCGTCAAGGAGCTGCGCACCTGCTGGGAAGCCGGTGCCTACCAGCGCATGTTGCCCCCACAACCGCGCGTGCGTGGCACCCTGCTGGACCTGAGCGAACTGGTGCTGGGGCGCTACGTACAGCACATGGAACCGCTGCGGGCCGACTTCAGCCACGTGACCCGCCTGAACCTGAGCGGCACGCGCCTGCAGGATCAGGAGATGGGCTTTCTCGACAACTTCCCCAACGTGCGCGCCGTGGACCTGTCCGGCAACGAACTGACCGGCGTGCCGCCGCAACTGACCGATCTGCGCGACCTGACCGCGTTGAACCTGAGCCACAACCCGATCAGATGGGGGCGCTACGACTACGAGGTGCTCAAGCGCCTGCCGCTGCTGCGCTCATTGAGCCTGGACGGACACACGCTGCTCAAAGTGCCGCCGGATATCAGCCAGATGCCCGAACTGCGGCGGCTGGCCATGCGCAGGAGCGGCATCAGCCAATGGCCACCTGGCCTCGACAGTCCACGGCTGGCCATCCCCGAACTGGACATGACCCATACCGCCGTGAGCAGCGTGCCGCAGTTCGCCGAGGACTCGGTGGGCGCACGCATCGTGGCGGGCAGTTGGCTCGACCGCAGCCGCCTCGAAGCAGCCGATGAAGCGCGCTTCGTCAGTTATCGCCGTGCCTTCGGCTTCGACCCTTACCGCACCGAGCCACGTGGCGGGGCCGCCGACCGGCAGCACTGGTTGGCCGGCCTGAGCGGCGACTCCCGCGCCGAGGCCATCCAGGTGTGGGAGGACGTCGAAAAAGAGCATGGTTCCCAGGGCCTGTTCGACCTGCTCAGGCTGCTGCGCCCGCCGGAAGAATTCCAGACCGAGACCGATGCGCAACTGTTCCGGCAGGGACGCGAGGACCTGGCCATACGGGTCTGGCAGTTGCTGTTCGCGGTGGACGAAAACCCAAAGTTTCGCGAGCGGATTTTCAGCCTGGCCGCGACGCCGGCCAATTGCGCGGATGCCGGCGCGCATATCTTCAACCGCATGGGGGTCGAGACCCTGCTCGAACAGATCCTCAAGGACAACACCCCCAGGGCACTGCAACAGCGCGAAAGCCGGCTGGTAAACCTGGCCCGGCAAGCCTGGCGCCTGGACCAAGTCAACCGGCTGGCCCGCGAAGAGGTGCTGCACCGCATCACGCCGCTGCACGACGGCGGCCTGGGGCAAACCTTCGGCAGCGGCGACGGCCAGGTGGACGACGTGCAGGTGTACCTCGCTTACCAGACCGGGCTGAAGACACGCCTGGACCTGCCGTGGCTGTCCGAACACATGGTGTACCGCAACACCGCCAAGGTCACCCCTGCCCATCTCGACAGGGCCGCCCGCGCGGTCCGTCGCTTGCAACAGGGCGACGGCCTGGTCGATGGCCTGCTGGAACAGCCGTTCTGGAACGATTACCTGCACGACGCCCACCTGGACGCCTTCAATGCCCAGGCCGAACAGCGCCAGAAGGCCGGTAGCCAACTGCAGGACCTGCTGGAACTGCACGAGCAATGGATCGGTGAGCCGAGCGACGAGTTGCGCCGGCAGTTAACCCACCTGGCCGACGCGCTGGTGATCCCGCACAACGTGGTGCTCGCCGAGCAGGCGTTTTCAGACACGGCCGTGCTGGGCTTCTACACCCATATCCAGCGCGACTACACCGAACTGGCGCGGCGCTTGACCCGCGAGGCGCTGCTGCGCGCCAGCGCCTGACGGCACGTCACGGCGCGAGGAAGTCAAACACCAGGTGCACCGTGCCGTAATACTCGCCGCCGCGATAGCCGCCCTCGGGCTCTATGGCGGCGATGTCCAGTTCGGCGCGCCGGCCCACACTGGCGTCGGCGGCGTTGACCACTTCGACCGGGTCCAAGGTCAGCGCCACGTGGTTGAACAGCACTTGCAAGTCGATACGGTTGCGCCCGTTGTACAGATAGGGCTCGGCCCCCAGGCGGGCCGCGACGCCGCCGTTGAGGTTCTTCACGTCGAAGTTCTTGCGCAGGCGGCTCAGTTGCGAAGTCACCAGGTTCCAGGCCAGCAGTTGGTCCTGGCCCATCCAGTCCGGTTCGGACGGCAGCACATAGGCCTCATGCACCGGGATGGTCACCGAGACGTCGAACGAGTGACGCTCCTGGATCGCCGAAGAGGGGGCGCCCGCCAGCATGCAGGCCGCCAGTACACCGAGTCTTGTCAACTGCTTGAACATCATGATCACCCGTTACTTTTCTCGACCTTCATCGGTTTTTTAGCCAGCCCTTCCACCAGCACGAAGCTGTAGCGCCGGCCCGGTTTTTTCTCGAACGTCAGTTGACGCTCGGGCAGGATGTGGTGCTTGGTGGTGGGCACGCAGTCGGTGGGATTGGTCATCGAGCAGTCATGGAACTCGTCGAGCACCACGGTGCTGTTGCCGGCGTTGCGCAGTTGGTAGCTGTCGGCGGTCTCATTGATCTGGGTCTCGAAACGCGTGTCCTTGGGACGCACGAAAAACACCGTGCCGTAACCGGCCATCACGTTGATCCCGGCGGCCAGATGGTCTTTGTAGTCGGCACGTTCTTCGTCGCTGATGCCGAAGTTGTCGTCTTTTTCCGGGACCACAGGGATGAAACGCAGGCGGAAATACCGCTCCTTGTCGCGTGGCCCCATGTACAACAGGCGCGTGCCCTGGCGACCGTTGACCGGCACGATCAGGCGCGACGGGCTGGCCATCAGGCCGTCGCGGCTGGTGGTCACGCCTTTGTCGTCGGTGATCGACGGCACCGGTATTTCGCGGGTGGTGCCGTCTGGGTTGTAGACGATCTCCAGCACGTTGACCTTGATGAACGCGGTGCTGGTGCCGCCGTTGAACACGCGCTTGAGGTAGGAACTGCGATCGCCTTCCAGGTAGTCATACACCACCCCGACATTGATCAGCGGCCCGGCGTGGGCCGTGAGGGACATCAGGCACAACCCGATCCATAACACTGCTTGTTTCATGCTTACTACGCCTCATTGATTGAAGACGGCGGGCCAGGCCCGCCGAGGGTGCGGGGCCGGATTAAATCTGCGAGTCCCAGATCACGGTGGCCACGCCCGAATAGGTGCTGCCGGGCTGGTTGAGCATCCCGGCCATGTCGTCGCGCAGGACTTCAAAGTGCAGGGTGCCGGGGCGGTCGTTGACGTAGAACAGCGGCTGGAACAGCTCGGTGCCGTCGCCATCCAGGCGCAACGGGCGCTTTTGCACGGCTTGGTTACCGCGCCCGTCGATGCCGCTGGGCAGCGTCACAGCGACCTGCAACGGTACTTCGTCGCCGCTGGCGTTGCGCAAACCGCAGGTGTTGCCCATCACGACCGAACACTCCAGCTGCATCTTGAAACGCGAACTGGCGGCGATGCGGAACGTCTGGTCGCGGTACAGCCGCGCTGGCGCGCGCCCACGGTTGAGCCAGGCTTGCCAGCCGCCGTCGGGAATCAACTCGATGCGGTTGCCGCCGGGTGGAATATCGACCTTGAGGTCGTGTTCCACACTCAGGATGAAGTTGAAGGTGATGGCGTTTTTATTTGGGACCATGACGTCGCCAAAGTCGTAATCGCCGCCAGGGCCCATGGTGTAGGTGATGCTGCCGTGGTATTGGCCACCGGACATGGTCAGCGGGTTGGGCGTCCTCAGTTCGTAGGCGTATTCCATCGTCCTGAACCGCATGGCTGTGAGGTCGTGGGACGGTTGCCGACTGCAAGGCCCGGCGCCTTCAGGGGTCAGCCAGAAATACGAAGCAAACTCGGCCCCCGCAGCAAGGTGGCCGGTGCGCTGACAAGGAGCCGGCGCATTTGTCCATTGACTCTGCCAACTGAATCCCGGTTTCGCCCAGGTAGAAACGCCTGGCGGCCGGGGAATAAACCATAACGAGCCGATGCCGGCGATACGCAGTTGCACCGTTTCGGTTTCCCCGGTAGCGGTGTGAGTCACTTGCAGGTCACGCCAGTCCGACGGCACCTTGACCATGAAGCCTTTACGCTCGTCTTCGTGATTGGCCAGGATCGTCTGGTTGGACAGCGCGCTGAAATCGTTGTCCCGCAGGCTGAAGATCCCCATCGCCCGGCACTGGTTCGGAATATGCGCGGCACAGATCGAACTGATCGGCGTGGTGTTTTCGAAAACGTTCTTCATCGGGTTGGCGGGATCGGGCCGGAACCGCGCAGTGATCTGCTCGTCCGCCTGCAATGGAGAGGCGCCGAACCACAGCGCAGCCCCCATGGTCAGGATCAAGGTGTTGAGGGATTTCATCGTTAGCATTCTCGTCATGGCACTCAACCGGCGGTCTGAGTGCTGGAGGTGTTTTCGGCCAGGGTGTCCGGTGTGCAGCGCAGGTCACCGATCATCAACACGTCGTTTGCGTTGGCGGTGGTGGCCGGGTCCAGGCGGAACTGGCACAGCAGTTGGTTCTGGTAGCGGACTTCCAGGGTCGGCGCGCTGGCGCTCATTTCCATGGAGAAGAACCCGTCGACTTCGCTGACCCCACGGCTGGCGTGGTTGATCACGTGATGGCCCTTGAGCGGCTGGCCCTGGGCATCGAGCAGGCGACCGAGCACCGACACGGTTTTCATCACCGTGACTTTGCGGTAGTCCACCCCGCCCCGGTTCAGGTGGTAGGTGGTCCGCCCCGGCTGGATGTTGGCCGCCGGCGGGTGGTTGCCGTCGAAGTCGAAGTTCACCGTGCTGCTCTTATAGGCCGCCAGCGGCACGAAGTTGCGCCCCGGACGCAGGATGGCGCCGCCACCGCTGAAGTCGTCGGCACGCAAGGTGAGGTCGTCCAGGTCGGTCTCGACGTCGACGATCATGCCCGCGCCGTTGGTCTGGTACTGGCTGGTCAGCAGCATCTGGTCACCACCGGCGACGAAGGTGCTGTGCAGGTTCAGGCCGCCGCTGAGGTCGCCGTTGAACGAGCTGCGCTGGAGGAAGCCGTCGCCGCTGACCACGTCGCTGTCGAAACTGGCCATGCCGGACAGGCCGACGCCGTAGGTGTCGGTGATCGCCGTGGCCGAGACACTTTGCAGCAGGTGGTCGGTGAGGTCCTGGCGGTAGGTGACCGAGGCATTATTATCGCGGCCGCCGTCCCGCGCGGTGCGGGTGCCGATGCTGCCGGAGATCTGCCGGCCATCGCCGCCCAGGGCCAGGCTCACGGACAGGTCCACGCCACGGTTGCGCTGGTCGTTGGTACCGGACGTGCCCGGTCGGTCGAACACCGAGAACCGCCAGTTGGCGTCGCTGCCCCACAAGATGTCGCGGCGGCTCCAGCCCAGGTCGAGGCCGGCGCCTTCGGCATTGCCCTCGCTGTGGGACAGGCGCATGTTCCAGGAATTGCGCGCGTCGACCCGGTGGTTCACCGAGAGCGCCGAGTTGCTGGTCTGGCCGACGAAGGTATTGCGCCGCAGGCGGGTACCGTCGGGCAGGGTTTCGTAGGTGTCGCGGGTGTCGAGCCAACTGCGGTTATGGCTGAGCACCAGGTTGGTGGCGCCAAAGGTGTAGAGGCCCTGCACGTCCAAGCCGGTGCCGTGCTCGCGGGTCTGGTAGACGTTGGTGTAGAGGCTGGTGTTGTTGGCCACCGTCCAGTCCACCGAACCGCCGTATTGCAGTTGATCGCGCACTTCCCGCGCCGACAGGCCGAGAATCACCCGAGGGTGCAGCAGGTAGTTGACCGAAGCACCGGCGGTGATCGAGCCCGAAGACTGTTCATCCCAATTACTGAACAACTTGGTTTCGCGCCCGGCAAACACGTTGTAGCGCCAGCGGTCATCGACATTGCGCCAGTTACTGGGTTTGTACACCAGCTCCTGGGTGGTGCTGACGGTCAGGCCATCTTCCACCAGGCGCACTTCCACTTCGTAGATGCCGCCGGGCAAGGACCGCGTGTCCAGCGTCTGCAAACCGGCCGCAACCGCCTGGGTGTTGATCAGCAGGCCATTGCGGTAGATCTCCACGGCGGCCTGGCGATTGGCGGTGACGTAGATGGGGTAGACGCTGGCCTTGGCGTTGTTGATGGCCAGGCTGTCGGAGCTGCCGTACATGACGCCCAGCGCCGTATCGGGGCTGGCGCCAAAGCTGCGCAACTGACGGGTCAGGCCATCGGAGTTGGGGGTGAAATGGCCGAGGCGCAAAAACCGGCCTTCCAGTTCACGCTGGGTGTACAGCTCGTGGATCGCATGGCGCAGTTGCTCTTCGTCGCCACTCTGGCGCGCCAGTTGCAAATTGAACACCTGGGTCCAGTTGCCCAGGCTGGCACTGGCCTGCAAGCCATAACGCCCGCCCAGGTCTTCGTCCTGGCCGCCGTTGAGGTTGAGCTGGTTGTTGATGATCAAGCCACGGCTGCCGCCTTCGGGCTGTTGATAAAAGCGTGGGGCATCGCTGCTGTGTTCGACGTTCTGAGTGATGATCGACAGCAGCGAGTTTTCCAGGTTGTAGTGCATCGACACCAGTTGCTGCGGGCAGGACTGGGTACAGGCGCCAAGGGCAACGCCGTTCTCCAGCACCGACTTCCAGGTGTCGCGGGTGGTGGCGGGGACCTTGCTGTCACCGGCGTCGGTGAACTCCAGCAGCGTCACGCGCTCGTCCTGGGACAACACAATCAGCGCCTCACCCAGAGGCTGCCGATCCAGTTCGACCTGCACCGCCAGGGGCACATCGAAGAAATGATCGCTGAAACCGGCAGGCAAACCCTGGGCCTGGGTCAACAGACTGGCAGGCGTGACGGTGCCTGGCGTGGGTGCGGCCAAGGCACTCGTACAAATCACTAGCGCAAGCGCAACCGCGATGGGCGTCATCGGGAACATGAAAGGAATACTCTGAGGGCCAGGAGACAGGGTGAAAAACCAGGCCGACCGACGGGGAAGTTCAGCCGACCTGGACGCGGACGCCCGCGGGCCTTACGGCCCAACGGGCACTTACACCATTAAGGTGCAGGCGTTGGCAGCACCGCATCGAACACCAGCGCCACAGCGGAGGTGTAGGCACCGCGTTGGGTCGCCGACGGCTTGGCCGCCGAAATACGCAGCTCGGCACCGACGCCTGGGGTGGAGTCCGCTTCGTTCACCACTTCTTTGGGCGTGCCATCGAGCTCAACGCCGTGCAGGGTGGTGGTCAGCGGGATGTTTTGCGCGGTATTACCGTTGAACAGTACTGCCGGGCCGCCTTCGATGTAGGCGTGGACCGAACCGTTGGTGTTCTTCAGGTCGTAGATGGCGCTCAACGGCGCCAGCTCGCCGCTCACGATGTTGTAGTTCAGGGTTTCATCGCGACCGAAGTTCGGGTCACGTGGCTGCGCGTGGAACACCGTGGTCGGGATGTTGGCCTTGATGTTGACGGTGTGGTTGGCTTCGCCGGCAGCGAGGGCCATCGACGAATTCAGCGCCAGGAGGGCCAGGGGAGCAGCAATTGCGAACTTCTTGAACATGGTGATTTCCTGTTTTTTCGGACAAGTAAGTGCCCCATTGAAAGTTGAACTAATGGCTCAACGCGCAATGGGATCCGTTGCAATGAAACTTAGAGTGAGCGCAACGCGGGACACATAATCCACCAACTTCAAAAACAGGTATGCAGGCTCGTTCCTATGCCTTCGTAGCCAATGGATACTGGACTTGACGGAAAATTATGGCATTTTGCCAAAACTTTAATTCTGTCCGTAAGATATGGACTACATGAATAAAATATGCGACCAAAGAATGAAATAGCCGTCAGAACGGTACCACAAATTTAATAATTCAAGCGCCACACCGGCCGATAAAAGTTTGAGCTTTGACTCTAATAATAGTTCTGCAACTGTCATGTGCCAGATTTAATTCAACCTCGCCAAAAGGCTCTGGCGCCGCGCACGACCGTTGGTCGTATGGCTCTATCCGCGCCTTAAGATATATCTTACGTTATGTCTTACACACACAACGAGCGTACGAAAATGAGAGACCATCATTCCCACCGTGAACCCGGTGAAGACCGCGACGGCTTCGAGAGACGTCCTGGCCGCGAACGCGGCGGGCGCGGCCCACGGGTATTCGCCCCCGGCGATTTGAAATTGCTGCTGCCGGCGTTGATCGCCGAACAGCCGTGCCACGGCTACGACCTGATCCGCAAGATCGAAGCCCTGTTCGAGGGCGCCTACAGCCCAAGCCCCGGGGTGATCTACCCCACGCTGACCTTCCTCGAAGAAAGCGAATTGATCGTCGGCGACGCCGAAGGCGGGAAAAAACGCTACACCATCACCGACGCCGGTCGTCTCTTATTGAGCGAACAGGCGGTGGCCCTCGAGGGCATTCGCATGCGCATGGACGTGAGCAAACGCTCGCTGCGCGGTCATGATCGCCCAGCGCAAATCCACGAGGCGGTACACAACCTGCGCCATGCCTTGCATTCGCACCACGGGCGCTGGAGCCCGGAAGAAATCACGCGGGTCGCCGCCCTGCTCAACGGCGCCGCCCAAGCCATTGCCGACGGAAAAACCCAATGAATAGTCAAGCCATCCATCGCGTCAGTCACGAAATCAAACGCCGCCGCCTGAACGTGCTGCGCGTGGTCGACATCACCCCGCGGATGCGCCGCATCACCTTGGGCGGCCCGGAACTGGCGGGCTTTATCAGCCTGGGCAGTGACGACCACGTCAAGTTGATGTTCCCGCAGAACGCCGCCGAACAAGCGGCATTGGAAAGCCCGGGCTTCACCCTCAAAGGCGACGGCCCGCAGCCGGCGATGCGCGACTACACGCCCCGCCGCTACGACCTGGCCACCGGCGAGCTGGACATCGACTTCGTGCTGCACGGCGATGGCCCCGCCTCCACCTGGGCCGCACAGGCGGCGCCCGGCCAGCACCTGTACATCGGCGGCCCACGCGGCTCGATGATCGTGCCGGACATGTTCGACAGCTACCTGCTGATCGGCGACGAAACCGCCCTGCCCGCCATCGGCCGGCGCCTGGAAGAACTGCCGGCGGGCCGCAAGGTCGTGGCGGTGATCGAGATCGACAATCCAGCGGAACGCCAGGCTTTGCGCAGCGCGGCCGAGGTCGAGGTGATCTGGGTGGTGCGGGGTCGGGACGACCTGCTTGAAACGGTCAGGCACCTGACGCTGCCAAGCGGCTCGCTGTACAGCTTTGTCGCGACCGAAACCAAACTGTCGCGCCAGGTACGACGCGTGTTGCTGGACACCCATCAGGTCGATGAGGCGTTCCTCAAGGCCGTGGGTTACTGGCGTGCCGAGGGCAGCGAAGAAGACTGAAACCGGTGGGAGGGGCTTGCTCCCTCCCCCATTAGAAGGATGGCGGCTTCAAATACTTATCCAGCCCCACCACCGCCAACGCAATCGCGACAAACCCCGCCAGAATCCCCACGGCATTCACAAACACCTGTGGATAACCCAGGGTGCCGACGTCGATGAACGGGTACTGATACTGCCCGAGCAAATCCCCCCGCAGCAGCACATAGGCGAAATACACCAGCGGGTAAATCACCCACAGGCCGATGTGTTTGAGGCGCAGATGGCCCTTGGGCACACATCGCCACCAGTACACGACAAACACCACCGGCATCACGTCATGCAGCAGTTCGTCGGCAATGAATTGAAAGCCTTCGGGCTGCCATAAATGCCGCAGCAACAGGCTGTAGGCCAGGCCCACGACCACGATGCTCACCGCAATGCCACTGCTGACCGCGGGCGCCAGAAAAAACCGCTTGGTCGCCGAGTCGCGCGGCACCCACGCATAGCTGAGCACCGTCGCCACCAGGGTATTGGTCAGCACGGTGAAAAAACTGAAGAAGTTGATCAGCCCGCCCAGCAGGCTGGCGCCGGTGTCCCAGCGCGAATAGAAAATCAGGTATTGCTGAATCGCCAACCCCGCCCAACCGGCCAGCGCCGCTGCTCCCACATACCGCTTCATGGGGGTCAATCCAACGGGCGTTTGGTGCGCATCAGTTTCACGTACAACCCTTCGACTTTCTCCCGCGCCCAGGGGGTTTTGCGCAGGAACGTCAGGCTCGATTTGATACTCGGATCGCTCTTGAAACAGCGGATATCAATGCGTTCGGCGAGGCCTTCCCATTCGTAGTGTTCCACCAGGGTGGTGAGGACGTGCTGCAGGGTCACGCCGTGGAGTGGGTCGTTGCTTGTCGCGGTCATGCCGGGCCTATGAAAAAAATGCTCACGAAGGCGCACACCTTACCACCCCGCCCCTTCAGGTAAAAAAAGTTCCCGCTTGCGGTAAAAAAGAGATGTTATATTGTAACAGTAAATCTCAAATCTTTTCGCCGTTTTTCCAAGGAATGTCCGATGTCCCTCTCCCCCCTCTGGCGCTTGACCCCACTTGCCGCCGCCCTGCTGATCGGCTCCGAAGCCCAGGCCCTGGAACTGCCCGCCCAAGTCATCACCGCCAACCCGCTGGGCAGCGAGCAACTCGCGTCGCCGACCACCGTACTGGACGGTGATGAACTGACCCTGCAACAAAAAGGCAGCCTGGGCGAAACCCTCAACAAGCAACCGGGCGTGTCGTCCTCGTACTTCGGCCCGGGCGCCAGCCGGCCGATCATTCGCGGCCAGGATGGCGACCGCATTCGCCTGCTGCGCAATGGCGTCGGCGCGCTGGATGCGTCGTCGCTGTCCTACGACCACGCGGTGCCGCTGGACCCGGTCAACGTCGACCGCATCGAAATCGTGCGCGGCCCGGCGGCCCTGCTGTACGGCGGCAGCGCCATCGGCGGCGTGGTCAACACCTTCGACAACCGCATCCCCACCGAAGCCATCGAAGGTATCCACGGCGCGGGCGAGCTGCGCTACGGCGGCGCCGACACCACGCGCAGCAGCGCGGGCAAACTGGAAGCCGGCAACGGCACGTTCGCCTTGCACCTGGACGCCAATGCGCGGTCATTCAACGACCTGAAAATCCCTGGCCAGGCGCGCAGTCGTCACGCGTCGGCAACCGATGACGCCCCCGGTAAAAACGGGCGCCTGGGCAACAGCGACGGACGCCAGGACGGCGGCGCGGTGGGCGGTTCCTACACGTGGGACGACGGTTACGCCGGGCTGTCCTACAGCAGCTACGACGCCAACTACGGCTCCCCCGCCGAACAGGATGTGCGCATCCGCATGAAGCAGGACCACTACGCGTTCGCCTCCGAAATCCGCAACCTGCAAGGCCCGTTTACCTCGGTGAAAGTCGACGCGGGCTACACCGATTACGAGCACCGCGAAATCGAAGGCGGCGAAACCGGCACGATCTTCAAGAACAAGGGCTACGAGGCGCGGGTTGAAGCGCGCCACCAGCGCATCGGCCCGTTCGATGGCGTGGTCGGCGCACAAGTGACCCGCAACGAGTTCTCGGCCCTGGGCGAAGAAGCCTTCGTGCCGCAGACCGACACCAACGCCGGCGCGCTGTTTATCCTCGAAGAAATGCAAGCCACCGAACGCCTGAAACTCAGCCTCGGCGGGCGCCTGGAACACACCAGCATCGACCCGGACGCCAAGGGCAACGCGCGGTTTGCCGGGGCCGACAACAGCAATGACTTCACCGCCGGCAGCCTGTCGAGTGGGGCGGTGTATACCCTCACGCCGATCTGGTCCCTGGCCGCGACCCTGGGCTACACCGAACGCGCGCCGACCTTCTACGAGCTGTACGCCAACGGCGCCCACGTCGCCACCGGCACCTACGAGTTGGGCGACGCCCACCTGAAGAAAGAAAAAGCCGTGTCCAGCGACCTGGCCCTGCGCTTTGACACTGGCACCCACAAGGGCAGCTTCGGCG
Source organism: Pseudomonas sp. MPB23 (assembly GCF_046605395.1). Taxonomy (NCBI): domain Bacteria; kingdom Pseudomonadati; phylum Pseudomonadota; class Gammaproteobacteria; order Pseudomonadales; family Pseudomonadaceae; genus Pseudomonas; species Pseudomonas sp. MPB23. The sequence goes on from NZ_CP176771.1 coordinate 6,210,634, forward strand.
TGTTCTACAGCCACTTCTCCAATTACATCGGCTTGTTGGGCACCGGTCGTACATTGAACGACGAAGGTGAAGAAGACGCCGCCGGCATCCCTGAGTACGAATATTCCGGGGTGCGCGCACGTTTCGCCGGCTTTGAAGCCCAGGATCACTGGAAGCTTGGAGAAAGTGCCTACGGCAAGTTCGCGCTGGAGCTATCGGGGGATTACACCCGCGCCACCAACCTGGATACCGGCGAAGCCTTGCCGCGCATTGCACCGCTGCGTTTGAACAGCGGTTTATTGTGGGAGCTGGATCGCTGGCAGGCGCGGATCGACGTGGAACATGCCGCCGGCCAGGGCCGCGTGCCGGACAACGAAAGCGGCACCGACGGCTACACCACCCTGGGTGCCAGCGCCGGGTATCGCTTCAACATGGGCGGCAGCCAGTGGCTGGCGTTCGTGAACGGTGAAAACCTCACCAACCAGACCGTGCGTTACGCCAGCTCGATCCTGCGCGACATCGCCCCGGCGCCGGGCCGGAGTGTGCAGTTCGGGGTACGTACCACCTTCTAGACCGGCCTTTATGGCCGACGGAGGTGTTGGGTCGAGGGCGCTTGTCCCCTTACCACAACACCTCCACACCCCCAAACAAGCCGCCCATGACACAGCGACATTTAGTCACTGTTACCCAATCAGAAATAATGCATCTTGCGATTTGCGCTTTCTCTCGGCGCGCACTCCCTTTATCCTTGCCGACACAAACTGAAACGTTTAATCCCCACGGTCGACCCGATCTTGCCGAATTTCCTTCCTTCAAAAGACAGCGCTGTCTTAAACCGATCCGCGCCTGGGGATAAGTCGCCCGCCTGTGGATAACGCCGCTATCCGCAGAAAACCCGCATCAACGCTGAACCAAGCCTGTGTGGAATCGTCATCTACAGTGAAGAAACACACGGACACATAATTCCAACGTAACGGAGAAAAACGACTATGAGCACTGACGGTGCCTCAAGTCCAAGCCGCCTGCTGCCCAGGCTGCTTGGCGTCTTGCTGCTGATCATGGGCCTGGCCTTGCTGGCCGGGGGTATCAAGCTGAGCCTGCTCGGCGGGTCGCTGTACTACCTGCTGGCCGGTATCGGCATCACCTTGACCGGCCTGCTCTTGCTGGCCAGCCGCCGCGCCGCGCTGGGGCTGTACGCACTGGTGCTGTTCGCCAGTACCGTGTGGGCACTGTGGGAAGTCGGCCTGGATTGGTGGCAGTTGGTGCCGCGCCTGGCGCTGCTGTTCGCCCTCGGCATCGTCATGCTGCTCCCATGGTTTCGTCGTCCGTTGCTGCGTGGTCAACCGGCCCCATTGGGCACCGGCGCGCTGAGCGTCGCCGTGGTCCTGGCCGGCGCTGCCGCCGTTGCCAGCCAATTCACCCAGCCCGGTGAGATCAAAGGCCAACTGGACCGCGACGCGGTACCGGGCATGGCCAGCACTGCACCGTCCCAGGCCGATGGCGACTGGAATTCCTACGGCCGCTCGGCCTATGGCGATCGCTACTCGCCTCTGGCGCAGATCACCCCGGAAAACGCCCACAAGCTGGTGCCGGCCTGGACCTTCCGTACCGGCGATATTCCCGGCGCCGGCGACCCTGGCGAAACCACCGCGGAAAACACCCCGCTGAAAGTCAACGGCATGCTCTACGTGTGCACGCCGCACAGCCAGGTGATCGCGCTGGACCCGGACACCGGCAAGGAGATCTGGCGTTTCGATCCGAAGATCACCACCCAGGGTGCCGAGAACTTCAAGGGTTGGGCGCACATGACCTGCCGCGGCGTGTCGTATCACGATGACGCCGCCTACGCGTCCGAGCAGAGCCCGACGGGCAGCGCCAGCCCGGCGGCCGCCCCGAACGCCTGCCCGAAACGCATCTTCGTACCGACCGCCGATACCCGTCTGATCGCCCTCAACGCCGACACCGGCAAGATGTGCGAAGACTTCGGCGACAAAGGCCAGGTCGATCTGCGTGCCAATATCGGCAGCTTCGCCCCAGGCGGTTACTACTCCACCTCGCCACCGGCCGTGACCAAGAACCTGGTGGTGATCGGCGGTCACGTCACCGATAACGTCTCCACCGACGAGCCGAGCGGCGTGATCCGCGCGTTCGACGTGCACACCGGCAAGCTGGTGTGGAACTGGGACAGCGGCAACCCGGACGACACCACCCCGTTGGCCGAGGGCAAGACCTACACCCGCAACTCGCCGAACATGTGGTCCATGTTCGCCGTGGATGAAAAACTCGGCCTGCTCTACCTGCCGATGGGCAACCAGATGCCCGACCAATACGGCGGCGACCGTACCGAAGATTCGGAAAAATACAGCGCCGGCCTGACTGCCCTGGACATCGACAGCGGCCACGTGAAGTGGACCTTCCAGTTCACCCACCATGACCTGTGGGACATGGACGTGGGCGGCCAACCGTCGCTGATCGACATCAAGACCGACGCCGGCGTGAAGCAGGCGGTAATGGCGTCGACCAAGCAAGGCAGCATCTACGTGCTGGACCGCGCCACCGGCCAACCGGTCGTGCCGGTCCACGAAGTGGCCGTGCCGCAAGGCGCCGTCGCCGGCGATCACACCTCGCCGACGCAACCGAAGTCCGAGCTGAACTTCATGCCGCCGCCGCTCAAAGAGCGTGACATGTGGGGCGTGACGCCGTTCGACCAACTGCTGTGCCGCATCGACTTCAAATCCCTGCGCTACGACGGGGCCTTCACCCCACCGTCGCTGCAAGGTTCGATCGTCTACCCAGGTAACTTCGGCGTGTTCGACTGGGGTGGCATTTCCGTCGACCCGGTACGCCAGATCGCCTTCGTGAACCCCAGCTACATGGCGTTCAAATCCAAGCTGATCCCGGCCGCCGACATTGCCAAACAAGGCCCGCGCATCAGCGAAACCCAAGGCGTGCAGCCAAACAAAGGCGCGCCGTACGGCGTGATCCTCGAAGCCATGCTCTCGCCAATGGGCCTGCCGTGCCAGGCGCCAGCGTGGGGTTATGTAGCGGCGGTCGACCTGACCACCCACAAAACCATCTGGATGCACAAGAACGGCACTGTGCGCGACAGCTCGCCGGTTCCGGTGCCACTGACCATGGGCGTACCTAGCCTGGGCGGCACGTTCACCACCGCCGGTGGCGTGGCGTTCCTCAGCGGCACCCTCGACCAGTACCTGCGTGCCTACGACGTGAAAAACGGCAAGCAACTGTGGGAAGGTCGCCTGCCCGCCGGTGCGCAAACCACGCCGATGACCTACACCGGCAAGGACGGCAAGCAGTACGTGCTGGTCATGGCCGGCGGTCACGGTTCCCTGGGCACCAAGCAGGGTGACTATGTGATGGCATTCAAACTGCCGGATTAAGCTTTACCCGCAGTCAGAAAAAGGCGGCTACCCATCAGGTAGCCGCCTTTTTCATGCGCGCTGTACGCCCCTTTCCCATCAGGTCCGCGTACGCTCGCGGCGCATCCACATCTCGAAGGCCATGGCGTTCAATGGGCGGCTGATCAGGTAGCCCTGGGCCGTGTCGCAATTCCACAGCGTGAGCAGCGTCAAGCTGGGCGCGAACTCCACGCCTTCGGCCACTACCTTGAGCCCCAGGTTGTGGCTCATTTCGATGGTCGAGCGCACGATCACCGCGTCGCCGCTGGTGCTGTCGAGGTTGCGCACAAAGGACTGGTCGATCTTCAACTCCTGCACCGGCAAGCGCTGCAATTGCGCCAGCGACGAATAACCAGTGCCGAAGTCATCCACCGACAGGCTGATGCCGCAACCGCGCAGTTGCTCCAGCACGCTGAGGGCTTGCTGCGGGTTGTGCATGATCGCGCTTTCGGTGATCTCGAAAATCAGTTGCTGGGCCGACACGCCGTAATGCGCCAGCAAGGTGGTGACGCGAATCGCCAGGTCGTCATCGGCCAGGTCATCCACCGAGATATTCACCGATAGCTGAATGTGCATGCCGCGCTGCCCCCATTCACCGATCTGGCGAATGGCTTCTTCGATCACCCATTGCGTCAGGCCGCCCATGCTGCCGGTGCGTTCGGCCAGGGGGATGAATTCAGCCGGCGACACCAGCCCCAGGCTCGGGTGCTGCCAGCGCAGCAACGCCTCGGCCTGGAGGACATGGCCGTGCTTGAGGTCGAGCTTGGGCTGGTAACACAGGTACAGCTCACCTTCGACGGCGGCGCGGCGCAGGTCGCGGATCAGGGTGATCTGGCGTTGGTGGGCCAAGTCACGGTCGCGCTCATAGATCTGCAAATAGCCCGGCAGCGCCGCGGCGTCGTGGCGGGCGATCGCGGCGCGGCCGATCAGTTCTTCGACGTGCTGGCCGTCGGTGGGGTACGCGGCAATGCCGATGCTGACTTCATGGCGCAGTTCATCGTTGCCGATGCGCTGGGGTTCGGTGAGCAGCGCGTAGAGGCGGTCGGCGCGGGCCACGGCGCGGTCGATCTCGGTGTTTTCCAGCAACAGCAGGAATTCGCTGCCGGTGATGCGCGCCGCCGTGTCGCTGGCCTGCAGGCTCATGGACAGACAACGGCTGGCTTCGCGCAGCATTTCCTCGACGCCTTGGGGACCGAAGCCTTCGTTGATCACCCGGTAATTCTCGATGCCCAGGTACAGCAACACCACCGGCCGCCGCGCGCTGATCGCACTGCCCAGGCGCTCCATGGCCAGGGCGCGATTGGGCAGGCCGGTGAGGGAATCATGCAACGCGTTGTGGGCCAGTTGCCGTTCACGCACAGCGATACCGCTTTGCATGGCATTGAAGGCGCGGGCCAGCAGGCCGAACTCATCGTGGCTGCGCACCCGTACCGGCGTGCGGTAATCACCGGCGCCGATGCGCCCCGCCGCATCCACCAAGGCATTGAGCGGACGCGACACACGGCGCGCCAAGAACAACGCGCCGGCCAGCGACACCAGCAGCACCCCCAGGGCAATCCCGAGGAACTGCCGGTCCAGCGGCGCAAAGGATTCCACGGCATGGTCGAGCGGGCTTTGCAGCAGCACCCGCACTTGATCGGCGCCGCCGCTGTTGGCCAGCGGCACTACCTGGCTGAGCACGCGCTGGCCGTAAAACTGCTGAATCTGCGGCGCCGGGTCCAGGTGTGCCGCGCGCAGCAGGCTGAGGGCAGCGGCCTGATGGGCGTCGGGCTGGGTGCTGAACAGCGTGCCGGGCCGGTCGTTTTGCAGACTGAGGAACGACACGTCCAGGCCGCTCATGGAGCGCAATTCATTGGCAAACAACTGGTCCATGGGAAAGCCCATGACCACCCGCGCAATGGGCTGCGCGTCGATCACTTCGTCCTGCACCAGCAGGTAAGGCCGGCCATCCATGGGCACGATCAACATTTGCAGGCCCGAGCGCCGCGCCCGGCGCAGGCCGTCGTCATAGGGGAACGGCTGGCCGCGGGAAAGAGCCGGCAAGGTGCTGACCATGACCTTGCCATCCAGGCCCAGCACCACCACTTCGCTGGAACGGATGCCGGAGCCGTGGCGGCGCAGGGCGGCGAGGATCGCCTCGGGATTGTCGGCGGCCACGGCCTGTTTGAACGGGCCGTCGACGATCAGCCAATCCAGACCGTATTGCAAACGGCGGCCGCGCAGGTCCAACAGGCGTTCAAACACCTGGCTACCGTTTTTCAGTTGGATACGCGCCTGGTTTTCCACAGCGTGGGAGGTGGCGGTCTTGACGGCCACGTAGGTGGCGGCGACCACCACCAACAGCAACAATGCCAGCACCCCGGCAATACGGGTTTGAAACGTATGGCGCCACCGCATCGCAGCGCCCTGGGGCAGCGCTCGCCTCTCTCTGCCACTGCGTCCCTTTGTCATATGCTTTCCTGGCAACTGCCGACCCCGCGTCAAAAAAACATCTTTTATGACTGGAAATTTTGTTCGAGCAGATTAGCCGGGACAAAGCATAAGTGCACCCAATAAAACTGGGGATTTTACTGTCATTTTATTGGCGACAGAGGGCTGACTGATTGAAGGGAGTCCCTATCCGGCCACCTGTAGGAGCGGGCTTGCCCGCGAAAAACCTGAGAACGCCGCGTTTTTCCCGGTTTCCCGCGTCATCGTTGACGCCGCGCTTTCAGGTGCCCCACGTCGCCTATACGTTTTCGCAGGGTTGCTCCCGATAGCGGCGTGTCAGTGCCCTCCCACAGGGGAGGGGTGCCGTTCTGAAAATATCATGCAATTTGTTGCTAACCACACCGCGCCATTGAAACCGCCGCTGCCCTGCCCCATCTAACTTGCATACTTCACTGTGCAGGTGCCCCATGAGCGACCAGCAAGATTCTCCTGATTACGAACTCAACGATTACGCAGACCCCGAAAACGCTGAAACCCACTCGTCCAACACCGGCCTGGCCCTGCCTGGGCAAAACCTGCCGGACAAGGTCTACATCATCCCGATCCACAATCGGCCATTCTTCCCGGCGCAAGTGTTGCCGGTGATCGTCAATGAAGAGCCGTGGGCCGAAACCCTGGAGCTGGTGAGCAAATCCCCCCACCACTCCCTGGCCCTGTTCTTCATGGACACGCCGCCCGAAGACCCGCGCCACTTCGACACCTCCGCCCTGCCGCTGTACGGCACGCTGGTGAAGGTGCACCACGCCAGCCGCGAAAACGGCAAACTGCAATTCGTCGCCCAGGGCCTGACCCGCGTGCGGATTCGCACCTGGCTCAAGCACCACCGCCCACCGTACCTGGTGGAAGTCGAATACCCGCACCAGCCCACCGAGCCGACCGACGAGGTCAAGGCCTACGGCATGGCGCTGATCAATGCGATCAAGGAACTGCTGCCGCTCAACCCGCTGTATAGCGAAGAGCTGAAGAACTACCTCAACCGCTTCAGCCCCAACGACCCGTCGCCACTGACCGACTTCGCCGCCGCCCTCACCTCGGCCACCGGCAACGAGTTGCAGGAAGTGCTGGACTGCGTGCCCATGCTCAAGCGCATGGAAAAAGTCCTGCCGATGCTGCGCAAGGAAGTCGAAGTCGCGCGCCTGCAAAAAGAACTCTCCGCCGAGGTCAACCGCAAGATCGGCGAGCACCAGCGCGAGTTCTTCCTCAAGGAACAACTCAAGGTCATCCAGCAGGAACTGGGCCTGACCAAGGACGATCGCAGCGCCGACGTCGAGCAGTTCGAGCAGCGCCTGGAAGGCAAGGTGCTGCCGGCCCAGGCGAAAAAACGCATCGATGAAGAACTGAACAAACTGTCGATCCTCGAGACCGGCTCACCGGAATACGCGGTGACCCGCAACTACCTGGACTGGGCCACCGCAGTGCCATGGGGCGTCTACGGCGAAGACAAACTGGACCTGAAACACGCGCGCAAAGTGCTCGATAAACACCACGCGGGCCTGGACGACATCAAGAGTCGCATCCTCGAATTCCTCGCCGTGGGTGCTTATAAAGGCGAAGTCGCCGGCTCCATCGTGCTGCTGGTGGGTCCGCCGGGCGTGGGCAAGACCAGTGTGGGCAAATCCATCGCCGAATCCCTGGGCCGACCGTTCTACCGTTTCAGCGTCGGCGGCATGCGCGACGAGGCCGAAATCAAAGGCCATCGCCGCACCTACATCGGCGCCCTGCCGGGCAAACTGGTGCAGGCGTTGAAAGACGTGGAAGTGATGAACCCGGTGATCATGCTCGACGAGATCGACAAGATGGGCCAGAGCTTCCAGGGCGACCCGGCCTCGGCGCTGCTGGAAACCCTCGACCCGGAACAGAACGTCGAATTCCTCGACCACTACCTGGACCTGCGCCTGGACCTGTCCAAAGTGCTGTTCGTGTGCACCGCCAACACCCTGGACTCGATCCCCGGTCCCTTGCTGGACCGCATGGAAGTGATTCGCCTCTCGGGCTACATCACCGAAGAAAAAGTCGCCATCGCCAAGCGTCACCTGTGGCCAAAACAGCTGGAAAAAGCCGGCGTGTCGAAAACCAGCCTGACCATCAGCGACGGCGCCCTGCGCGCCTTGATCGACGGCTACGCCCGTGAGGCCGGGGTGCGCCAGTTGGAGAAACAGCTGGGCAAACTGGTGCGCAAAGCCGTGGTCAAGCTGCTGGATGCGCCGGACTCGGTGATCAAGATCGGCACCAAGGATCTGGAAAGCTCCCTGGGCATACCGGTGTTTCGCAACGAGCAAGTGCTGTCCGGCACCGGTGTCATCACCGGCCTGGCGTGGACCAGCATGGGCGGCGCCACCTTGCCGATCGAGGCGACGCGCATCCACACGCTCAATCGCGGCTTCAAGCTCACCGGGCAGTTGGGTGACGTAATGAAGGAATCCGCTGAAATCGCCTACAGCTACATCAGCTCCAACCTGAAGTCGTTTGGCGGCGATCCGAAGTTCTTCGACGAAGCCTTCGTGCACTTGCACGTTCCCGAAGGCGCCACACCGAAGGACGGCCCGAGTGCCGGCGTGACCATGGCCAGCGCGCTGCTGTCCCTGGCACGCAACCAGCCACCGAAAAAAGGCGTGGCCATGACCGGTGAACTGACGCTGACCGGGCACGTGCTGCCGATTGGCGGGGTGCGCGAGAAGGTCATCGCGGCGCGGCGCCAGAAGATTCACGAGTTGATCCTGCCGGAGCCGAATCGCGGCAGCTTTGAAGAATTGCCGGAGTATCTGAAGGAAGGGATGACCGTGCACTTCGCCAAGCGCTTTGCGGATGTAGCGAAGGTGCTGTTCTGATCGTCCTTTAGCGCCTGGGCGGGCGTCATCGCGAGCAAGCCCGCTCCCACACGTGACCGAGTACATCCTTTGGAGTGCGGCCAAAATGGGGGAGCGGGCTTGCTCGCGATGACGTCCATCGCCCCCCTTGTCACACCTTGTCTCATCTTCGGTTATGCTCGCCCTTCGTCGCCCAACAACGGAGCCTCCATGACCGCTGCTCGTCTGCTTCTCCCCTTGAGCCTTGCCCTGCTGGCCGCGTGCGCCAGTGCGCCGAAGCAAAACGTCAGCGTGGACAACCAGAGTGCCTGCCCGCTCCAGCTGAAAACCGGCCAAAACCTGACCCTAACCCTGCCCAGCAACCCCACCACCGGCTACCGCTGGGCGATCCAGGATTCCGCTGGCGGCGTGCTGCGTGGGCTCGGTCCCGAGGTCTACAGCAGCACCGAATCCGGTGTGATCGGCGGCGGCGGCCAGTCCACCTGGCGCTTCCAGGCCTTCGCGGCCGGCCAGGGCCGTTTGCGCCTGACCTCCCAGCAACCCTGGGAGCCGGAAGCCGAACCCGCCGAGGTGTTCGACTGCGCCATTACGGTGAACTGATATGCCCTGGCTGATTCTTGCGTTGATGGGCGCCGGCACCTTTATCTACGGGCTGACCGTCCACGCGGCGTTACTGTGCCTGTTGGTCAAACCGTTGCCAGTGCTGGCGCTACTGGGTTGGCTGCATGACGCGCCGCCGACCGACTATCGACGCTGGATCAGCCTGGGGCTGATTTTCTCCCTGGTCGGCGATGTATTGCTCGCCTGGCCGGGCGACCTGTTTATCTTTGGCCTCGGCGCCTTCCTCTTTGCCCACCTGGCCTACCTCAAAGCCTATTTCAGTGACTGCCGCCGTTTGGCGCTGCTGCCGTTGTTACTGGCGCTGGGCGTCGGGGCGATGCTGCTGAGCATCCTGATCGCCCACGGCCTCGGTGAGTTGCTGATTCCGGTGGTGGTCTACGCATTGGTAATCAGCGCCATGCTCTGGCGGGCGCTGGCGCGACTGGGCAGCGCGGTGCCCAAGCGCTCGGCGCTACTGGCGGCGGCGGGGGCCGTATCGTTTGTGGTTTCCGACACGCTGATCGGTATCAATCGCTTTGTGCTGAGCTTCGACGCGGCACCGTATCTGCTGATCGCCACTTACTGGCTCGGCCAATGGGGCATCACCGCCTCGGCGTTCCATCAGACAACCCGCGCATCGGAGGAGCAACTTGGCTAAAATGCCCGCCTTTCCCCCTTCGTCGCCGGAACAACCGTGAGCAAAGAACCCGATCGCCTATTCGCCCAGCCCCTGCCCCAGGTGCCGGACTTCGCCTTTAACGAGGACGTGGTGCGGGTGTTCCCGGACATGATCAAGCGCTCGGTACCCGGTTACCCGACCATCGTCGAAAACCTCGGCGTCCTCGCGGCGCAGTTTGCCCAACCCAATAGCGTGCTCTACGACCTCGGATCGTCCCTCGGCGCGGTGACCCAGGCCCTGCGCCGGCATGTGCGCACCGATGGCTGCCGCGTCATCGCGGTGGATAACTCGGCGGCCATGGTCGAGCGCTGCCGCGAATACCTCAATGGCCAGGACTCGATGTTCCAGGAGCTGCTGCCGGTGGACGTGATCGAGGGCGATATCCTCGCGCTGCACTTCCAGCCGGCCTCGGTGGTAGCGCTGAACTTCACCCTGCAATTCATCGCCCCCGAGCAGCGCCTGGCGTTGCTCGGGCGCATCCGCCAGGCGCTGCTGCCGGGCGGTGCGCTGATCCTCTCGGAAAAGCTGCGCTTCAATGACCTTGAAGAACACGCGCTGCTCACCGACCTGCACATCGCGTTCAAACGCGCCAACGGCTACAGCGAACTGGAAATCGCCCAGAAGCGCAGCGCCATCGAAAACGTCATGAAGCCCGACAGCCTCGAAGAACACCGCGAACGCCTGCTGGCGGCCGGGTTCTCGAAAGTCGTGCCGTGGTTCCAGTGTCTTAACTTTGCCTCGTTGATTGCCTTGCCATGATTGATCTGTCCCCCCTCGCCCGCCATCTGGTCGGCACTCCCCTGGCCGTGTGGGCCCAGGGCCTGCAAGCGCAACTCGATAGCAAGATGGAGAAAGGTCACGGCGACCTGGAGCGCTGGCAGAGCGCGCTGGATGCGTTGCCGAAGATCCAGCCCAGCGACGTCGATTTGCTCAATGGCCTGAGCCTCGACACCGATTGCGACGACGCCACCCGCGCGCAGATGCACAGTGCATTGATGGGCCTGTGCCCATGGCGCAAGGGCCCGTTCCACCTGTTCGGGGTGCATGTGGACACCGAATGGCGCTCGGACTGGAAGTGGTCGCGCGTGGCACCGCACCTGGACCTGAAAGGCAAGCGCATCCTCGATGTGGGCTGCGGCAACGGCTACTACATGTGGCGCATGCTCGGCGCCGGGGCCGACAGTGTGATCGGCGTGGACCCCAACTGGTTGTTCTTCTGCCAATTCCAGGCGGTGCAGCGTTACCTGTCCGAGCCCAGGGCCTGGCACTTGCCGTTCCCGTTCGAGGACCTGCCGCCGAACCTGGAAGGTTTCGATACCGTGTTTTCGATGGGCGTGTTCTATCACCGTCGCTCGCCGATCGAGCACCTGCTGGCGTTGAAGGAAACCCTGGTCAAAGGCGGCGAGCTGGTCCTGGAAACCCTGGTGATCGAAGGCGATCAGCAACAGGTGCTGGTCCCGGAAGACCGCTACGCACAGATGCGCAACGTGTGGTTCCTGCCCTCGGTACCGGCACTGATGCTATGGCTGCGCCGTGCCGGCTTCAGCGATGTGCGTTGTGTGGATGTAAGCGTAACCACGGTGGAAGAACAGCGCGGCACAGAGTGGATGAAGTATCAGTCGCTGAGTGACTTCCTCGACCCGCACGATCACAGCAAGACGATTGAAGGGCTGCCGGCACCGATGCGCGCCGTGATCATCGCGCGCAAGTAAGCGTAAATTCCGCTGAAAAAAATGAAGGTCCAAAATGTGGGAGGGGGGAGCAAGCCCCCACACTTGACTGTATTCACAGATAGAAATGTGTAAACCCAATCACCTGTGGAGGGGGCTTGCTCCCACATTTGAGACTCAGTGTTGGTTAGATCTGAGGCTTGGCCCGGCGGGCCTTGAAGAACTCGCTCAGGACAGTCCCGCATTCCTCGGCCAGCACACCGCCTTCGAACAGCACTCGATGGTTCAGGAAACCCTGGGTAAAGAACTGCCCCTGGCTTTGCACAATCCCCGCCTTGGGCTCCAACGCGCCATACACCACCCGCGCGATGCGCGAATGCACGATCAGGCCGGCGCACATGCTGCACGGTTCCAGCGTCACATACAGCGTGCTGCCGGGCAGACGATAGTTGCTGAGCGCCTGCGCAGCGGCGCGGATGGCGACCATTTCGGCATGGGCGCTGGGGTCGTTGGCGCTGATCGGGCAGTTGAAGCCGCGACCGATGATTTCACCGTCCTGCACCAGCACCGCGCCGACGGGCACCTCGCCCAGCGCGGCACCTTGGGCGGCGAGGGCCAGGGCTTCGCGCATGAAGTCCTGGTCGCGGCTGCGGTCGATGATCGCCGTGGGACGAATCTGGCGCATCACGCCACCTCGATGGCGGCCATCAGGCCGGTTTCCATGTGGTCGATCACATGGCAGTGGAACATCCACACCCCCGGGTTATCCGCCACCAGCGCCACGCGAGCGCGTTCGTTCTTGCCCAGCAGGTAGGTGTCGGTGAAGTACGGGATCACCGTGTGGCGGTTCGAGGCGATCACCTTGAAACTCATGCCGTGCAGGTGGATCGGGTGCTGGTACTGGGTCATGTTTTTCAATTCGAGAATGTAGCTCTTGCCCTTTTCCAGCTTGGCAATCGGGCGGTCGGCGCAGGTCTTGTCGGTGATGTCCCAGGCCTGGCCGTTGATCTGCCACAGGCTCGGCGGCTTGCCGTTGTCGACGTTGACCGATACCGAGCCGACCCACTCGAAATTGAAGTTGAGTTTCTCCGCATTGGCCAGGTCCGGCTCGGCGATCGGGTTGGCGGGCAATGCCGGTGGCCATTCGCTCGGCGCATCGGTGTTGGCCACGGAGCGGAAGGTGCCGAGGCGCACCGGGCCATTGCGGATCGACAGCTCTTCGCCCGCCGGTGGTGCCTTGATCGCCAGGCAGATACGCATGCCCGGGCCCAGCCAGTATTCCTTGCCCAGCGGGCGCGGCTCGACGGGGTTGCCGTCCAGCGCGTAGATCTGCGCTTCGGCGTCGGGGATGTTGATGCGATAGGTCAGGGTGTTGTCGAGGTTGAGCAGGCGCACGCGGGTGATCTGCCCGGCGGGCAAGTCGATCACCGCCTGGGACACGCCATTGATCGTCGACAAGCGCCCGGCTGTGCCGCCCCGCGCGGCTTCACGGGGGATGCTGAAGGGGACGAAAGCGCCCTCTTCGTCCACGTGCCAGCTTTTCAGGCTCAGGGTGCGTTCGTACTTGAAGCCGGTGGGCTCGCGCTCCTCAACGATCAGCGGGCCGACCAGGCCACGGCCGAGTTCTTCGCTGCTGCTCACGTGGGGGTGATACCAGTAGCTGCCGGCGTCGGGCACGCGGAATTTGTAGTCGAAGTATTCGCCAGGCAGGACCGGCAATTGCGAGACGTAGGGCACGCCGTCCATTTCCAGCGGCAGGCGGATGCCGTGCCAGTGGATGGTGGTGGCGACCGGCAGGTGGTTGATAAAGCGCACCCGCAGCCATTCGCCCTGGCGCACGCGCAACTCGGTGCCCGGCGCCGAAGGGCCGAACGCCCAGGCTGGGGTCTTGTGCCCCGGCACCAACTCGACGTCGAGGGGCGCGGCGATCAGCTCGTAATCGTGCCCCGCCTCGGCCTCGGCGACCTTGCCCAGCCAGTAGCGATAGGCGCCACCGGCACCGACGCCGACTACGGCCAGGCCGGCAAGACCACCCAGAATTTGTCGACGGGAAAAGGATCGGGACACAACAACCTCACGTATCTGCCGCAGGCCAAGGGCCTGCAAAGGGCAGATACGATACACCTGCAACCGCTAAACAGTAAGGGTTCGCATTGCCACATGGCAGAAAGATGGCTCGCTTCTACAGGTTGATTTGCGGTCAGGCCTTGGCAGCGGCCAGGATCAACGCCTTCATCTCAGCCACCGCACCTTTGAACCCGACAAACAGCGCGTGTGCCACCAGCGCATGGCCGATGTTCAGCTCGTTGATGCCCTTGATCGCCGCCACGGCTTCGACGTTGTGGTAGTGCAGGCCATGGCCGGCGTTGACGATCAGGCCCTCGTTAAGGCCGACGTTCACGCCGTCGATGATGCGTTGCAGTTCGTCGGCCACTTCAGTCGGCGTGGTCGCGTCGGCATAACGGCCAGTGTGCAACTCGATGGCCGGCGCGCCGACCCGGCGGGAGGCTTCGATCTGGCGCTCGTCGGCATCAATGAACAATGACACTTCGCTGCCGATCTTCGACAAACGCTCTACCGCCGCCTTGATCCGCGCTTCCTGGCCGGCCACGTCGAGGCCGCCTTCGGTGGTCAGTTCCTGGCGGGTTTCCGGGACCAGGCAGATGTGCGCCGGGCGGATGCGCTCGGCAAAGGCCATCATTTCTTCGGTGACGCCCATCTCGAAGTTCATGCGGGTTTGCAGCACATCCTTGAGCAGCAGCACGTCACGCTCCTGGATGTGGCGACGATCTTCGCGCAGGTGCACGGTGATGCCGTCGGCGCCCGCTTCTTCGGCGTCCAGCGCGGCCTTGACCGGATCCGGGTAACGGGTGCCCCGGGCCTGGCGCAGGGTGGCGACGTGGTCGATGTTGACGCCAAGAAGAATGCGATTGCTGGTGGTCACGGAAGCGCTCCTGAAAAGGGAAAGAAACGCCGCACAGCATACACGGGGAAGTCAGGGCTTTCGAAACAACTCACGACTGACCAACGGCCGTCCGCCCAAATGCACGGCGAGCGCCTGACGCATCAGGCGCTTGGCGGCGGACAGGGCGCCGGGAGCGGTCCAGTCGGCTTCGCTCATGGCCAACAGCTCGGTGCCCTGGAACAGGCCCGGTTGCAGCAGGTAGACACGTTCGAGGCCAGCGTCCACTTGCAGGCGGTACATGCCGTCGGCGGCGATGGGATCGCCGTGCACGTCGTTGCTCAGTTCGAAGCCGTAGCCCAGGTCGTCGAGCAGGCGCCATTCGAACGCGCGCAGCAGCGGTTCCAGGGGACGACCTTCGGCCAGGGCCAGCAGGGTTGCAGCGTAGTGATCGAAGACCGCCGGGTGTGGGTCTTCGGCGGGCAGCAGGCGGATCAGCAGCTCATTGAGGTAGAGGCCGCTGAACAGCGCCTCACCATTGAGCCAGGCCGAGGTGCCGACACTTTCCATGCGCCCAACGTTCTTCAGTTCGCCCTTGCCGCGAAACTCCACATCCAGGGCCACGAACGGCCGCGCCAACGTCCCCGCCTTGCCCCGCGCACTGCGCAATACCGCGCGCAGTCGTCCTTGAGGCGTGAGGAAGTCCACCAGCGCACTGGTCTCACGGTAGGCGCGGCTGTGCAGGACGTAGGCGAGTTGGCTGGGAGGTGGGGATTGGGACATGGGGTTCTCGATCCTGAAAACAACATAAACCTAATGTGGGAGGGGGCTTGCTCCCGATGGCGGTGGTTCAGTCACTTATCCATCAACTGACCCACTGCTATCGGGAGCAAGCCCCCTCCCACATTTTTTGCCCTGCGGCGTGCTTACAGGTCGCCGTAGCCCAGGGAGCGCAGTGCACGCTCATCGTCGGACCAGCCGCCTTTAACCTTCACCCACAGGTTGAGCATGATCTTGGAATCGAACAGCAATTCCATGTCCTTGCGTGCTTCGGTGCCGATGCGCTTGATGCGCTCGCCCTTGTCGCCAATGATGATTTTCTTCTGGCCGTCACGTTCGACGAGGATCAGCGCATGGATATGCAAGGTCTTGCCCTGCTGCTTGAACTCTTCGATTTCGACGGTGATCTGGTACGGCAGTTCGGCGCCCATCTGGCGCATGATTTTCTCGCGTACCAGTTCGGCGGCAAGGAAACGGCTGCTGCGGTCGGTGATCTGGTCTTCCGGGAAGAAGTGCTCGTTCTCCGGCAGGTAGCCGGCGATCACGCGTTCCAGGGCCTCGAGATTGTGACCGTGCTGGGCCGAGATCGGCATGATCTGGGCGTTCGGCAGTTGTTCCTGCAGCCAGCTCAGGTGCGGCATCAGCTCGGCTTTGTCTTCGATGCGGTCGGTCTTGTTCAGCGCGACGATCAGCGGGCCGGTGACGTACTGCACACGTTCGAGGACCATCTGGTCTTCGTCGGTCCACTTGGTGCGGTCGACCACGAAGATCACCACGTCGACGTCTTTCAACGCCGCCGAAGCGGTCTTGTTCATGTAGCGGTTCAGGGCTTTCTCGCCGCCTTTGTGCATGCCCGGGGTATCGACGTAGACCGCTTGCACGTTGCCTTCGGTCTTGATGCCCAGCATGTTGTGGCGGGTGGTCTGCGGCTTGCGCGAGGTGATCGCGAGCTTCTGGCCGAGGATGTGGTTGAGCAACGTGGACTTGCCCACGTTCGGACGGCCGACGATGGCAACATAGCCACAGCGTGTTGCGGTTGAATCAGTCATGGCCATTCTCCACGCCCAGGGCAATCAGTGCTGCAGCGGCCGCTACCTGTTCGGCAATACGACGGCTCACACCCTGACCTCGGCTTTTTTCGTTCAGTAAGGTGATTTCACATTCCACGAAGAACACGCGGCAATGGGGCTCACCCTGGATATCCACCACTTCGTAGCGTGGCAGTTCGCACCCGCGCGACTGCAGGAATTCCTGCAGGCGGGTCTTGGGATCTTTGTTGGTGTCGACCAGCGTGAGGCTTTCGATCTCGGACGTCAGCCAGGCAGTGACGCGCGCCTTGGCCGCTTCCATGCCTGCATCGAGGTAGATCGCACCGATCAACGCTTCAAGGGCATCGGCCAGGATCGACTCGCGACGGAAACCGCCGCTCTTCAACTCACCGGAACCCAGGCGCAGGTACTCGCCCAGGCCAAAGCCACGGGCCAGCACGGCCAGGGTCTCGCCCTTCACCAACCGTGCACGCAAGCGCGACAGCTGGCCTTCACGGGCTTGGGGGAAACGCTCGAACAGCGCTTCACCGGCGACGAAGTTGAGGATGGCGTCACCGAGGAATTCCAGGCGCTCGTTATTGCGCCCTGCAAAGCTGCGGTGTGTGAGGGCAAGGACCATCAATTCCTGATCCTTGAAGGTGTAGCCGAGCAGGTGCTCGAGACGACTTAAAGAAACGCTCACGGTTTACCCATATCTAGTTGGTGGCACCGGCGGCCATCGACGATTGACGCAGTGTTCAAATTCAAATCCTGGTTGGTGCCGCATGAGGCAGGACCGATTTGTCCCAGCCCCAGAAAAGCATTCGGCGCTGTGTTCACAGCGCCGCCTGTATTACTTGATCAGCCCGACCCGCGAGAAATTCGGCAGGTGGCTGAGCTTGGGTTCCGGCCAGCTCATCCAGACCGCGAAGGCCTTGCCGACGATATTCTCGTCGGGAACCATGCCCAGCAGGTCCTTGGGAATGGTGGGGTCATCCCAGTAGCGGCTGTCGTTGGAGTTGTCGCGGTTGTCGCCCATCATGAAATAGTGCCCGGCCGGCACTTTCCATTCGCCATCGGGCTGTGCACGGTAGCGGGTCATTTCCTTGCGGATCTGGTGCTCGACCGTCCCGAGTTTTTCCTGGTACAGCTCGGCGCTGCCCAGGGTGTTCGGCTCGGTACCCAGCAGCTTTTCGGCCACCGACTCGCCGTTGATGAACAGGCGCTTGTCGCTGGTGTAGCGAATCACGTCGCCCGGCAGGCCAACCACACGCTTGATGTAGTTGACGTTCGGGTCGCTCGGGTAGCGGAACACCATCACGTCGCCGCGCTGCGGATCGCCGACTTCGATGACCTTCTTGTCGATCACCGGCAGGCGAATCCCGTAGGAAAACTTGTTCACCAGGATGAAGTCGCCCACGTCCAGGGTAGGTTTCATCGACCCCGAAGGGATCTGAAACGGTTCCACCAGGAACGAACGCAGCACCAGCACGATGAACAACACCGGGAAGAACGACTTGCCGTATTCAACCAGCAAAGGCTCTTTGTTCAGCTTCTCGATCACCACGCCATCGGGCTGGCTGACGCTGCCCTGATAGGACGCGATAGCCGCCCGCCGACGCGGGGCGAAGAACACCAGATCGAGCAACGCCAGGAGTCCGCAAACGGCAACGGCGATGACCAGCAACAGCGGAAAATTTAGCGACATAGGACCTAACTATCCAACCTGAGCACCGCAAGGAAGGCTTCTTGTGGAATTTCCACGTTGCCCACTTGCTTCATGCGTTTTTTACCGGCCTTTTGCTTCTCAAGCAGCTTGCGCTTACGGCTTACGTCACCGCCGTAGCATTTGGCCAGTACGTTCTTTCTGAGAGCCTTGACAGAGGTCCGCGCAATGATCTGCCCGCCGATGGCGGCCTGGATCGCGACGTCGAACATCTGGCGCGGAATCAGTTCTTTCATTTTCTCGGTCAACTGGCGACCTTTGTAGTGCGCGTTGTCCTTGTGCACGATCAGTGCCAGGGCATCGACCTTGTCGCCGTTGATCAACACATCCAGTTTCACCAGATTAGCCGATTGGTAACGATCGAAATGGTAGTCCAGGGAAGCATAGCCGCGACTGGTGGATTTGAGACGGTCGAAGAAGTCCAGGACCACTTCGTTCATCGGCAAATCGTAGGTCACTTGCACCTGGGTCCCGAGGAACAGCATGTCGTGCTGGATGCCACGCTTCTCGATACACAGGGTAATGACGTTGCCCAGGTGTTCCTGCGGCACCAGGATATTGGCGCGCACGATCGGTTCGCGCATGTCTTCGATGGACGACAGGTCTGGGAGCTTGGACGGGTTGTCGACGTAAATCGTTTCACCGTTTTTCAGCAACAGCTCAAAAATAACGGTTGGCGCGGTGGTGATCAGGTCCAGGTCGTATTCGCGCTCGAGGCGCTCCTGGATGATCTCCATGTGCAGCATGCCCAGGAAGCCGCAACGGAAGCCGAAGCCCAGGGCGTCGGAGCTTTCCGGGGTGTATTGCAACGACGAGTCGTTGAGGGTCAGCTTTTGCAGGGCTTCGCGGAAATCTTCGAAGTCGTCGGAGCTGACCGGGAACAGGCCGGCGTATACCTGCGGCTGGATGCGTTTGAAGCCCGGCAGCACGTCGACGTCAGGGGTGGTGCTCAAGGTCAGGGTGTCACCTACCGGTGCACCGTGAATGTCCTTGATGCCGGCGATGATGAAACCGACTTCGCCGGCTTTCAGATCAACGGTGGCAGTATGTTTCGGGTTGAACACACCGACGCTGTCCACGAGGTGGATCTTGCCGGTGGATTTGACCAGGATCTTGTCGCCCTTCTTCACACGGCCGTGGCGCACGCGGACCAGGGAGACAACCCCCAGGTAGTTGTCGAACCACGAGTCGATGATCAACGCCTGCAGCGGATCTTCGATGTTGCCGGTCGGCGCGGGGATGGTCTTGACCAGGCGCTCGAGCACTTCGTCGACGCCCAGGCCGGTCTTGGCGCTGCACTCGACGGCGTCGGTGGCGTCAATGCCGATGATTTTTTCGATTTCTTCCTTCACGCGGTCTGGATCGGCCTGCGGCAGGTCGATTTTGTTCAGCACCGGCATGACTTCCAGGCCTTGCTCGATGGCGGTGTAGCAGTTGGCCACGGACTGGGCTTCAACACCCTGCCCCGCGTCCACCACCAGCAGCGCACCTTCACAGGCCGCCAGGGAGCGGCTGACTTCATAGGTGAAGTCGACGTGGCCGGGGGTGTCAATGAAGTTCAGTTGGTACTTGATACCGTCTTGGGCGGTGTAGTACAGGGTGACGCTGTGGGCCTTGATGGTGATCCCGCGCTCGCGCTCGAGGTCCATGGAGTCCAGTACCTGGGCTTCCATTTCACGCTCGGCAAGGCCGCCGCACATCTGGATGAAGCGATCGGCCAGCGTCGACTTGCCATGGTCAATGTGGGCGATGATGGAGAAATTGCGGATATGACTCAAATCACTCACGGATCAACACTCAAAAAGGCTGCAGGCAGATTGCCCGCTGAAAAATAGCCGGGAATTGTACCTGAAGCTCAGGCCAGACGTCATCTTTGCTGACCAGAACAAAAATGCCCCGATCAGTCGACCGGGGCATTTTTTGTTCATAAGCGCAGCATCAACCGGCGCGACGCAACAGCCACAACCCCGCCAGGGCGCAGATGGCAGTGGGTACCAGCACCGCGAACAGCGGCGAGAAACCGAACACCAGGCTCGACGGGCCCAGCAGGTCCTGGGCGATACGGAAGGTGAAGCCCACCAGCACGCCGGTGAACACACGCTGACCCAGGGTCACGGAGCGCAAAGGGCCGAAGATGAATGAAATCGCCATCAGCACCAGCGCAGCGGTCACCACCGGCTGCAACACCTTGACCCAAAACGCCAGCCAGTAACGACCGTTATTCAGGCCCTGCTCCTTGAGGTAATGGATATAGCCCCACAACCCGGAGATCGGCAGGCTTTCAGGGATCATCACCACCGTATTGAGCAATTCCGGCTTCAGCGCGATATCCCACTGCTCGGTCGGCACATTGATGACTTCGGTGCTGGCCTTGGTGCCTTGGCCGATATTGCGGAAGTAGGTGGTGGTGACATCGGTCAACTGCCACTGCTCGGCACTGTACTGCGCACGTTTGGCGAAGCTGGACGACAACATGTGGCGCTCTTTGTCGAACGTGTAGCGCGTCACCCCAAGCAACAGGCCGCCGGGCTGCACGGCGTTGATGTGGATGAATTCGTCACCCTGACGATGCCACAACCCATGCCGGGAGCTTTGCGCATCGCCCGAACCCTGGGCCAGGGCACGGTTGGCCTGGGCGGTGGTTTCGGCCGGTGGCGCGACGTATTCGCCGATCAGCACGCTGCACAGCATCAGCAGCAACATGGGCTTCATCACCGCCCAGACGATACGACCGATGGACACGCCGGCAGCGCGCATGATGGTCAGTTCGCTGTTGCTGGCCAGGCTGCCCAGGCCGATCAGGCAGCCGATCAGCGCAGCCATCGGCATCATGTCGTAAAGACGACGCGGCGCGGTGAGCGCCACGTAGCTCAGCACATCCCACACGGTGTAGGTGTCGCTGACGTTGCCCACTTCATCAATAAAGGCGAACAACGAGGCCAGGCCCAGGATGATGCCCAATACCGCCAGGATGGCGATCAGTACGCTGCTACCAATGTAGCGATCGAGCTTAGCCACGAGCCAACTCCTTCTGGCCACGACGGCTCATCATTTTCAAGCGTAGAGGTTCCCAATAAAGCAGCCCCAGGCCGATCATCAGGAAGATCCCGTGTACCCACCACAGGCCGAGGAGCGGCGACAGCTTGCCCTTCTCCAGGGAGCCGCGGGCGGAAATCAGGATGGTCAGGTAAGCCATATAGAGCAGGATCGCCGGCAACAGCTTGAGGAATCGGCCCTGGCGCGGGTTGACGCGCGACAGCGGCACGGCCATCAGGGTCACGATAAACACCAGCAGCGGCAGGGAAATACGCCATTGCAGCTCGGCGATGGAGCGCAGCTCCTTGCTGCCCAGCAGGGCGCTCGTGGGGAGAGCGTCGCGGTCGGTGACTTCGTCACTGACGTCCGGGCGGGCCAGCATCACGCCGTAGGTGTCGTACTGGATGGCGCGGTAATCGGCCTGGCCCGGGCTGCCGTCATAGCGATAGCCGTTTTCCAGGATCAGGTAGCGGCTGCCATCGGGACGCACTTCCTGGCGGCCCGAGTCGGCCACCAGAACGGAGATACCGCGGTCTTTCTTGTCCTGCCCCAGGCGCTTCTCGGAGATGAACACCCCGCCCAGGTTGGCGCGGTCTTCGGTCAGGGTTTCGGTGTAGGTCACCCGCGTGCCGTCACTGAGGGCCTGGAAACGGCCCGGTTCAAGGGTATCGAACTCGGTCATCGCATCCTGTTTGTTCAATACCAGTTGGAACTGCATGGCGCCCTGCGGAGCCAGGCCCAGGCTCAGCCAGGCCACGATCAGCGCGACGCCGGCGGCCGGAATCATGGTCATGCCCAGCAGGCGCTGCTGGCTCATGCCGGTGGCCGAGAGCACGGTCATTTCGCTTTCAAGGTACAGACGGCCATAAGCCAGCAGAATCCCGAGGAACAGGCCCAAGGGCAGGATCAGTTGCAGGAAGCCCGGCAGGCGAAAGCCCATGATCAGGAACAGCGAGCCAGGGTCCAGAGCGCCAGAGGCAGCCTGGGCCAGGTATTTGACGAAACGACCACTCATGATGATGACCAACAACACCGCACTCACGGCACTCAGGGTCAACAGGACTTCGCGGGACAGATAACGGAAGACGATCAAACCAGACACTCCAGGGTTGTCAGGCTAAGGCGGCCAAACAAGCAAGCATACCGAGTCAGCCCGTTTTAAAGGGGCCGGCTAAAAAGATGGCGCATTATCCTGTGATTGACCGCGCCTGTCACGGAGCTTGCTCACGCGCAGGCACAAAGCACGCACCAAGGGTTGTCAGGCTCGGCCGGCGAGGTTCAAACTGCGGCCTTTGTCGCTGGCGGTTTACACAACGGCCAAGCTTTAAAGCCTGGGTACAAACGCCAGGCTCTCAGACATTTATAAGGGACCCGAAAATGGAACTGGTTGTAAAAAGCGTTAGCCCCGAAACGTTGAAAACTGCCACCCTCGTGGTCTCCATCGGCGAAGGCCGCAAGCTCGGCGTCGCCGCCAAGCAACTCGACGAACTCAGCGGCGGCGCGATCAGTGCCGTACTCAAGCGCGGCGACCTGGCCGGCAAAGTCGGCCAGAGCCTGCTGCTGCAAAGCCTGCCCAACCTGAAAGCCGAACGCGTATTGCTGGTGGGCGTGGGCAAGGACGCCGAACTCGGCGACCGCCCGTTCCGCAAGATCATCAGCGGCATCCTCAACACCCTCAAAGGCCTGGGCGGCAGCGATGCAGCGCTGGCCCTCGATGAAATCGTCGTCAAAGGCCGCGACAGCTATGGCAAGACGCGCCTGCTGGCCGAAAGCCTGGTGGATGGCAGCTACATGTTCGATCAGTTCAAGAGCCAGAAAGCCGAACCGCGCGCCCTGAAGAAAATCACCCTGCTGACCATCAAGGCCGCCCAGGCTGAAGTCGAACGCGCCGTGACCCACGCCCAGGCCATCGCCAACGGCATGTCGTTCACCCGCGACCTGGGCAACCTGCCGCCGAACATCTGCCACCCGACCTACCTGGGCGAACAGGCCAAGGCACTGGGCAAAGAGTTCAAGGGTTTGAAAGTCGAAGTGCTGGACGAGAAAAAGATCAAGGAACTGGGCATGGGCTCGTTCTATGCCGTGGGCCAGGGCAGCGACCAGCCACCGCGCCTGATCGTCATGCAATACAACGGTGGCAAGAAGTCCGAGAAGCCTTACGCCCTGGTCGGTAAAGGCATCACCTTCGACACCGGCGGCATCAGCCTCAAGCCGGGCCTGGGCATGGACGAAATGAAGTACGACATGGGCGGCGCTGCCAGCGTGTTCGGCACCCTGCGCGCCGTGCTGGAACTCAAACTGCCGATCAACCTCGTGTGCATCCTGGCCTGCGCCGAGAACATGCCGAGCGGCGGCGCGGCCCGTCCGGGCGACATCGTCACCACCCTGAGCGGCCAGACCGTGGAAATCCTCAACACCGACGCCGAAGGCCGCCTGGTGCTGTGCGATGCCCTGACCTACGCCGAGCGCTTCAAGCCGCAAGCCGTGATCGACATCGCCACCCTCACCGGCGCCTGCATCGTCGCCCTGGGCTCCCACACCTCGGGCCTGTTGGGCAACAACGATGAACTGATCGAGCAACTGCTCAGCGCCGGCAAGTCCGCCGACGACCGCGCCTGGCAACTGCCGCTGTTCGATGAGTACCAGGAGCAACTGGACAGCCCGTTCGCCGACATCGCCAACATCGGCGGCCCGAAAGCCGGCACCATCACCGCAGCATGCTTCCTGTCGCGCTTCGCCAAGAACTTCAACTGGGCGCACCTGGACATCGCCGGCACCGCCTGGACCAGCGGCGGCAAGGACAAGGGCGCCACTGGCCGTCCCGTGCCATTGCTGACCCAGTACCTGCTGGATCGCGCCAAGGCCTAAGCATCACTGACCGGCCACGGCTGGCTGTAGGAGCGAACGTGCTCGCGAAGCGCATCAACGATGACGCGTTCATGCTGAATGAACGCATCGTCCTCAGGTTTTTCGCGAGCACGTTCGCTCCTGCCGTAAGCCGTCGCCACGGCAGCTCCAGGACATGTAATGACCCAAGTCGACTTCTATATATTGCCCAGCGCCGACCCGCTCGCGCGTCTGGACTTTGCCTGCAAACTCACCGAAAAAGCCTGGCGCATGGGCCATCGCATCTACCTGCATTGCAACGATGCTGCCCAGCGCGACGATCTCGACGCCCGCCTGTGGCGCTTCAAAGGTGAAAGCTTCGTGCCCCACGGCACCGCCGAAGCAGAACCCGAAGGCCAGGTTGTATTGGGCTTGGGCGACAGTTGCGGCGATCACCATGACCTGCTGATCAATCTGGACCTGAAAGTACCGCCGTTCGCTAAGGCCTTCGCCCGTGTGGCGGAAGTGGTGGTGGAGGATCCGGCTATTCGTCAGGCCGCGCGGGAGAGTTTCCGTTTCTACCGCGAACAGGGCTATCCTTTGCAAGATCACCGGCTACAACGACTTTGAGCACATGATGGACACTCCCAACCCTATAAAAAAAGACGGCCACCTGCTGGACGACCTTGAGTCGATCCGTCAGTTGCTGGGTGATGATGGCTTGCAACCGCCACTGCTGACCGAAGCGGTCAATGGTGATGTACAGATTCCGCTGTTGTTCGACATGGTCGGCAGCACGCCGGACGCGCCGCCACCGCCTGTCGAAGCCCCCGTCGCCCCGGTCGCCGCCGAAAAAAGCGCCGACGCCCTGCTGCTGCACCTGGACAACGAATTGCGTGCCGCCGCCCAACTGATCATGCAAGACGTGATCGACGACTTTGCCCCGCATATCGAAACCGAGATCAAGCGGCGCATGGACGCGCGGATGGAGCGGCTGCTCAGCCAATACCAGTCCTGAGCCACCCACATCCCTCTGTGGGAGGGGGCTTACCAGCAGCAACAACGCCGACGCGCAGTTGATCAGCACCACCGGCCAGATCGACAACGGCGCAAACAGCGCGACAAACAACGCCAGCACCCAACCGCCAATGGCCAGAACGCTCAGGCTGATCCCGGCTTGACGCAATCGACGGGCATGAAACAGCCCTTGCTGAAAACGCGGCAGGCCTTCCACCGAGGCGCCCTCCGCTTCTAGATCCAGTTGCATCCACTTACGCCCGCTTGTACACAATTCGTTACGATATAACACGTCCCGTGAAATTTTTGTTCGTTGAATACCGTATTTACCGACAACACCGCCCCTCTGTGGGAGGGGGCTTGCTCCCGATGGCGGTGGGTCAGTTTATGGCGACGGAGACTGACACGCCCTCATCGGGAGCAAGCCCCCCTCCCACACTCGATCGCATGCACCTTAAGCCTGTCTTCACCTCGCCCTGCGCCCTATCCCCCGTTATACTTGCCGGCTTTCCTGAATTAATGCCAACTAGGGTCCCGCCGCGCATGGATAAGACCTACCAGCCGCACGCTATTGAAACTTCCTGGTACCAGACCTGGGAGTCCGAGAATTATTTCGCTCCGCAAGGCGCGGGCGATTCCTACACCATCATGATTCCGCCACCGAACGTCACTGGCAGCCTGCACATGGGCCATGGCTTCAACAATGCGATCATGGATGCACTGATCCGTTTCCGCCGCATGCAGGGCCGCAACACCCTGTGGCAACCGGGTACCGACCATGCCGGTATCGCCACCCAGATGCTGGTCGAACGCCAACTCGAAGCCACCGGCCAGAACCGTCACGACCTGGGCCGCGAGAAGTTCCTGGAGAAAGTCTGGGAGTGGAAGGACCAGTCCGGCGGTAACATCAGCCGCCAGATCCGTCGCCTGGGTTCGTCCGTCGACTGGAGCCGCGAGCGCTTCACCATGGACGATGGCCTGTCGGAAGCCGTGAAAGAAGCCTTCGTGCGCCTGCACGAAGACGGCCTGATCTACCGCGGCAAGCGCCTGGTCAACTGGGACACCAAGCTGCACACAGCGATTTCCGACCTCGAAGTGGAAAACCACGACGAAAAAGGCTTCCTGTGGAACCTCAAGTACCCGCTCGCCGACGGCGCCAAGACCGCTGAAGGCCACGACTACCTGATCGTCGCCACCACCCGTCCGGAAACCATGCTCGGCGACGCCGCCGTAGCCGTGAACCCGAACGACGAGCGCTACCAGGCCCTGATCGGCAAGTTCGTCGAACTGCCGCTGGTCGGTCGCCGTATCCCGATCATCGCCGACGATTACTGCGACCCCGAATTCGGCACCGGCTGCGTGAAAATCACCCCGGCCCACGACTTCAACGACTACGAAGTCGGCAAGCGCCACAACCTGCCGCTGCTGAACATCTTCGACAAAAATGCTGCCGTACTGCCGGCCTGCCAGGTCTTCAACCTCGACGGCACGCTGAACACCAGCATCGACGGCACGATCCCGGCCGAATACGTCGGCCTCGACCGTTTCGAAGCGCGCAAGCAGATCGTTGCCGCCTTCGACGCCGCCGGCCTGCTGGTCAGCGTCGACGATCACAACCTGAAAGTACCCAAAGGCGACCGCTCCGGCACCATCATCGAACCGTGGCTGACCGACCAGTGGTACGTGTCCACCAAACCGCTGGCAGAGCCTGCGATTGCCGCCGTGGAAGATGGCCGCATCCAGTTCGTGCCTAAACAGTACGAAAACATGTACTTCTCGTGGATGCGCGACATCCAGGACTGGTGCATCAGCCGTCAGCTGTGGTGGGGCCACCGCATTCCGGCCTGGTACGACGAGTCGGGCAAGGTCTATGTCGGCCGCGACGAAGCCGAAGTGCGTGCCAAGCACAACCTCGGCCCGGACGTGGCGCTGCAACAGGACAACGACGTACTGGACACCTGGTTCAGCTCGGGCCTGTGGACCTTCTCCACCCTGGGCTGGCCGCAGCAGACCGAATTCCTGAAGAAATTCCACTCCACCGACGTGCTGGTCACCGGCTTCGACATCATTTTCTTCTGGGTTGCCCGGATGATCATGCTGACCATGCACCTGGTGAAGAATGAGGACGGCACGCCGCAAGTACCGTTCAAGACCGTCTACGTGCACGGCCTGGTGCGTGATGGCCAGGGCCAGAAGATGTCCAAGTCCAAGGGCAACGTCCTCGACCCGCTGGACATCATCGACGGCATCGACCTGGAAACCCTGGTGCAGAAACGCACCTCGGGCCTGATGCAGCCGAAACTGGCGAAGAAGATCGAGAAGCAGACCCGCGACGAATTCGCCGACGGCATCGCCAGCTACGGCACCGACGCCCTGCGCTTTACCTTCTGCTCGCTGGCCTCCACCGGTCGCGACATCAAGTTCGACATGGGCCGCGTCGAAGGCTATCGCAACTTCTGCAACAAGATCTGGAACGCGGCGCGCTACGTGCTGGATAAAGGCGAAGACTGCGGGCAAAACGGCGAAGAAGTCGAACTGACCCTGGCCGATCGCTGGATCATCTCGCAACTGCAACGCACCGAAGCCGAAGTGACCCGCCAGCTCGACCAGTTCCGTTTCGACCTGGCCGCACAGGCCTTGTACGAGTTCATCTGGAACCAGTATTGCGACTGGTACCTGGAACTGTCCAAGCCGGTGCTGTGGGACGAGAACGCGCCGATCGAACGCCAGCGCGGCACCCGTCGCACCCTGGTACGCGTGTTGGAAGTGGCTCTGCGTCTGGCCCACCCGTTCATGCCGTTCATCACCGAAGAAATCTGGCAGCGCCTCGCGCCGCTGGCCGGTATCCAAGGCAAGACCATCATGCTGCAACCTTGGCCGGTGGCCAACGAAGCCCGCATCGATGAGGCCGCCGAAAGCGATATCGAATGGCTCAAGACCCTGATGCTCGGCACGCGCAACATCCGCGCCGAGATGAACATCGGGCCCGGAAAGCCACTGGCGGTGTTCGTGAAGAACGCCAGCACCGAAGACCAGCGTCGTCTCACCGAGAACGATGCGCTGCTCAAGAAGCTGGCGAAACTCGAATCGATCACCGTATTGGCGGATGACGCCGAAGCCCCGCTGTCCGCCACCGCTCTGGTCGGCGACATGGAAGTGCTGGTGCCAATGGCCGGCCTGATCGACAAGGGCGCGGAACTCGCCCGTCTCGACAAGGAAATTGCACGCCTGCAAGGCGAAGTGCAGCGGGTCGGCGGCAAGCTGTCCAACGCCGCGTTCGTCGACAAGGCGCCGGCTGAAGTGATCGACAAAGAACGCGCCAAGCTGGCCGAGGCTGAACAGGCCTTGGGCAAGTTGGCCGAGCAACATGCGCGGATTTCCAGCCTGTAAGGGCCAATCCGTCTAAAAAGAGAGACCTTCGGGTCTCTTTTTTTTTGCCCGCCATAACAAGCCGGGGAATGTGGGACAATGCCCGCCACTTTGAGCCAACACCAGAATCAACATGACCGCCCCCAGCACACCCAAACCTGCGCGCAAGAAGCCTAAAACCGCCACCCCGGCCAAACCCGTGGTGCCGCGCAAAGAAGCCACCCTGCACCCACGCAACCGCCACCAGGGCCGTTACGACTTCCCGGCGCTGATCAAGACCACGCCGGAACTGGCGCAATTCGTGATCATCAACCCCTATGGCAAGGAAAGTATCGACTTCGCCAGCCCGGATGCGGTGCGGGTGTTCAACCGGGCGCTGTTGAAAGCCTTCTATGGCATCCAGCATTGGGATATCCCGGCGGACTACCTCTGCCCACCGGTGCCAGGGCGTGCGGACTACGTGCACTTCCTCGCCGACCTGCTGGCCAGCGTCAACGATGGTGAGATTCCCCGTGGCGCACCGGTCAAGGTGCTGGATATCGGCATGGGCGCCAACTGCGTCTACCCGCTGATCGGCTACAGCGACTATCGCTGGCACTTTCTCGGCTCGGAAATCGATCCGACAGCCGTCGCGGCCGCCAAGGCCATCGTGCAGTCCAACGGACTGAACAAGGCGATCCAGTTGCGCCTGCAGACCAACCCCAAGCACATCCTGCTGGGCCTGCTGGAGCCGGCCGAGCGTTTTGACCTGACCCTGTGCAATCCGCCGTTCCACGCGTCCATGGATGAAGCCACCAAAGGCAGCGAGCGTAAATGGCGCGCCCTGGGCAAGGCGGATCCCAAGCGCAAATTGCCGGTGCTGAACTTCGGTGGCCAGTCGGCTGAGTTGTGGTGTGAAGGCGGCGAAGCACGCTTTGTGACGCAACTGATCGCCGAGAGCGCGCATTTTGCCCATAAGGTGTTGTGGTTCAGCACCCTGGTGTCGAAAGCGTCGAACCTGCCCGCCATCGAGATCGCGCTGAAAAAAGCCGGTGTGCTGGAAAGCCAGGTGGTGGAAATGTCCCAGGGCCAGAAGCAGAGCCGTTTCGTGGCCTGGACCTTCCAGACCAAAAGCGAGCAACAGGTGTGGCGCCAACGCTGGGCACGCAAAGACTGAACAGGGTGGCGAGGGAGCTGGCTCCCCCGACACAAATCGCAGGCAACAAAAAACCGTGACCGGATCGCTCCGAAGCACGGTTTTTTTTGCTGCGTCTTACTTGTTAACAGCGTCGGTCAGGCCTTTGGCCACAACCAGCTTGATAACTTTCTTGGCAGCGATTTCGATGGCAGCGCCAGTCGAAGGGTTACGGCCAGTACGGGCAGGACGCTCGGTCACTTTCAGTTTGCCAACGCCTGGCAGAGTGATTTCGCCGCCGTTTTCCAGCTGGTCAGCAACAACTTGGCTCAGTTGGTCCAGCAGAGCGCGCACGGTGGTTTTCGGTGCGTCTACTGCTTCAGCCAGGTCAGCGATCAGTTGGTCTTTAGTAATAGCCATTGTGGTGTTCCTTCCCTATCAAATTCATATGGATTGCAGAGTGCAGTGTCAGCCGTCGAGCCCGACCGTCACGGCCTGGCCCCCCCGGCTATAACCACGGAGATCGGGGTTATAGATGCTTGAAACGGGGATTGGTTCGACCTGACAGATGCTGAATGCACGCTTAACGCCGAGTCTTGGCGTAAGACCGGGCAAAACTAGCACAGAGACGGGGAAATATCCGCCTCAACATACCCATTTGGTCAGCTTTATCGCTCTAAACCGTGAAAAAAAGGCATATGGCCCGTGGGACGGCAGCCAAAACCGCCTTCGACGGGTGTCTTGGCCAATGGGTGCGGTACACTGGGCGACTTTTCGGGGAGGCCAACCGCTCCCCTATCAACCAGCCGAGAAGCCTATGCCGATCCGTCATTGCATCGTCCACCTGATCGACAAAAAACCCGACGGCACACCCGCAGTTCTCCATGCCCGCGATTCCGAGCTCGCCGAGTCGGCCGCCATCGAGAACATGCTTGCCGACCTCAACGAGAGCTACAACGCCAAACAAGGCAAGGCCTGGGGGTTCTTCCATGCCGAGTCGGGCGCGCACCCGTTCAGCGGCTGGTTGAAGGAGTATTTCGACGGTGGCCAGGATTTCACCACCTTCAGCCGCACCGCCGTCGAGCACCTGCAAAAGCTGATGGAAGAGTCCAACCTCTCCACCGGCGGCCACGTACTGTTTGCCCACTACCAGCAAGGCATGACCGACTACCTGGCCATCGCCCTGCTGCACCACAGTGAAGGCGTGGCAGTGACCGAAGAGCTGGACGTGACCCCGTCGCGCCACCTCGACCTCGGCCAACTGCATCTGGCGGCACGCATCAACGTGTCCGAGTGGCAGAACAACAAGCAGTCCAAGCAGTACATCTCGTTCATCAAGGGCAAGAACGGCAAGAAGGTCTCGGAATACTTCCGCGACTTTATCGGCTGCCAGGAAGGCATCGACGGCCCCGGCGAAACCCGCACGCTGCTCAAGGCTTTCAGCGACTTCGTCGAAAGCGAAGACCTGCCGGACGAATCCGCCCGCGAAAAGACCAAGACCCTGGTGGATTACGCCAGCAGCCAGGCCAAGCTCGGCGAACCCATGGGCCTGGAAGAATTGTCGGGTTTGATCGATGAAGATCGGCCTAAAGCGTTCTACGACCATATCCGCAACAAGGACTACGGCCTGTCGCCGGAAATCCCCGCCGACAAACGCACCCTCAACCAGTTCCGCCGCTTCACCGGGCGCGCCGAGGGCCTGTCCATCAGCTTTGAAGCGCACCTGCTGGGCGACAAGATCGAGTACGACGAGGCCGCCGGCACCCTGATCATCAAGGGCCTGCCGACCCAACTGACTGACCAGCTCAAGCGCCGTAACTGATGCTTGGCGGGGTCTTTAAAAAAGTCCTGCTGGTGCTACTGGTCGTGGTGGTGATCCAGAACTGGGGCAAGATCGAGCGGGTGTTCAACCCGTCCCAGGAGGTTTCGGAGCAGACGCGCGCGTCAGCGAGGGTGGTGCTCTACGCCACCGAGTGGTGCGGCTACTGCAAGCAGATCCGCCGCTTTCTGGACCAGAAAGGCATTCCGTACCAGGCCGTGGATATCGAGAAGGACGCCCAGGCGCGCAAGGCGTACGAGGCGTTGGGCGGAGGCGGGATTCCGTTCGTGGAGGTCAACGGCACGCTGATTCGCGAGTACAGCCCCGAGAAAATCATGGCGGCGCTGGAATAAGCAGCAGGAACCTGACGAGGCTCAGAGGGTGGCGAAAGCCGCAACGGGACTGGCGAGAACGCCAAGACCCGCGAGGATCAAGGCCAGCCTTGGCCGATACGGCAACAACAGCACCAGCAACAGTGCGCTGAGCATCAGGACGGCGCACCACTGCACCAGGCCTAAGCCCCAACCGGCGATCGCCACCGCCGGCCAGATCGACACTGTCAGCCCTAACCAACCGGCTATGCGCAAACCCAGGCGGCGACGCGGCGACGGCTTGCTGTGCAGCAGTTCGCCGTGATGCCGGTCGGTGGACAGGCACAGCGCGGTAAACCCGGCGTAGCACATCAATAGCGCGAGCAGCATTCAGAGCACCTGCGACTTGAGGTTGAGCGAACGGGCGGCCCTGGGCACAGGCGCCGCACGGCGGTGCATCTTCCAGGCAGCCCAGGCGAGGAATATGCCGCTGGCCAGGCACGTCAGGTCGAAGCCGGCCATGGCCCAATCGCCCGTCGCCAGCGACCCCCCCAGCCCGTGGGAAGTGGTCAATGCATTGAGCAGTGGAATCGCCACAAACAGCAGCGCGCCAATACTCAATTGCTCGACCCAACCCCGGCGGCCGCGACGCAGGATCGCGTGCAGCAGGCTCAAACCCCAGGCGATAAAGAAGCTTTGCACTTCCCAGCCGGAGCGCTCGGCAAAGCTTGCCGGCAACAATCGGTTGGCGCAGAAAAACGCCGCAATTGCGATCATCAGGCCGGACATGCTGGCGATGTTCAGCACTTCCACCAGCCGCAGCTCAAACGGCATCACGCCGGTTTTCGCATGTTTGAACTGACGCTTGCCGAGCCAGATCACCAGCCCCGTGCCGATCATCGCCGTGCCCGCCAGCCCGCAGATAAAGTACAGCCAGCGCAACACCGGGCCGGCGAAATGGCCCATGTGCAGGCCATAGAAACTGCCGCCGATCACCGCCGGCAGCGACTGCTCGCCACTGACCCGCAGCAGCTCGCCGGTAACGCCGTTGAACGACACGGTGCTGCCGAAATCGTGCACAACGCGGTCAGACCCGGCGCGGAACACATTCACCGACGCACTCACATCGCCTGGGTTATTCACCGCCACGCGTCCGACATGGCCGCCCGCCCACTGCGCGCGCGCCTGTTCGTACATCGGCACCAGCGACTTCAACTGCCCCGGCTGACCGAGGGCCGGGGCATTGTCGGTGGCCGGGAACACTTCGTTGAAAAACGCGCGGGTGTCATTGCCATAGGAGGCCAGGATCGGCGCCGGCATCACCATGCTCATGAAGATCACCAGGCTGCTGTAGGTGATCATCAAGTGGAACGGCAGCACCAGCACCCCCACGGCGTTGTGCCCGTCGAGCCAGGAACGCTGGCCTTTGCGGGGGCGGAAGGTGAAGAAGTCCTTGAAGATTTTCTTGTGGGTGATGATGCCGGTGATCAACGCGACAAACATCACCATCGCGGCAATGATCGACAACCAGCGGCCCCATGGATGAGGCATCTGCAACTGGAAGTGGAAACGATAGAAGAACTCGCCGCCCATGCTGTCACGGGCCTGTACTGCCTGGCCGCTGACCGGGTCGAGGGTTTTCTGGATGAAATTACCGCGCTTGCCGGGGTCGACCTTGTCCTGCCACATCACTGACAGGCCGGGGTCACGGCTGTCCGGCAGGCTGATGAACCAGCGCGCGGCGCTCGGGGCCACTTGCTGCAGATACGTTTGGGCGACGCTCAGGCTGCGCGTGTCGTCCAGGGGATGGGCCTGCACTTCAGGCTGCATCCAGTGGCTGATTTCGTCCTTGAAATACGACAGGGTACCCGTCAGAAAAATCGCGAACAGCAACCAGCCAAATATCAATCCGGCCCAGGTGTGCAACCAGGCCATGGCCTGGCGAAAGCCCTCTTTCATGTGCGCACCATCCACAGACCCACGCCCGCCAGGGCGGCGAGCGCCACACTCGGCACCATCACGCCCAACCAGGCACGCGCCGCACTGCGACAGGCGAAGCACCAGAGCACGGCCAACAGGTAGAACACAAAGGAACTCATCATCCCGGTGATCACCGCATCGGCGCGGGCCGTGGGCATCCACAACGCCAGGCAGATACTGGCCAGGGACGCCAGCAGATAACCGCCCACCACGGCAGCCAGCACGCGGGAGGTCACGCCAAGACGATAGGAGACGGGCAACGCGGTTTTGCTTTTCATGCGGGGAGCGCCAGGTTCATCAGCGCGCAATACTAATGATAAATATTCTCACAAGCAAAACAGAACGGATGAATCACCGGCACGAAGGCGTCATCTAACTGCCCGCCAGGCAACTGGGGGTGCCCGCGACCAAGGCGTCGATGGCGTAGCGCGTCTTGGCCGGCATGTGCGCCGCCGTGGGCCAGATCACATGGATCGGCGCAGGTTGCTCACGGTAACTCGGCAATACCGCGACCAGTTGTCCGCGCAACACATAGTGTGCGATCAGCCAACTCGGCAACCAGGCCAGTCCCGCGCCGGCGATAGCGGCATCGGCCACGGCCTGGAGGTCGTCCATCATCAGCGGCGAGGCGACCCGCGCGCGGTGCGGACGACCTTGAGCGTCATTGAGTTCCCACTCCAGGCGCGGCGCATTGCAGCGGTAGGCAATACCGCGGTGCCCGGACAAATCCTCGAGACACTCGACTCGACCGACGCGCTGCAAATACGCCGGTGCCGCCGCCAGCCCGATGGCCTGTTCACCCAGGCGCCGCGCGCTCAAGCGGTCGGTGTCGGGTAACGCGCCGATGCGCACCGCCAGGTCGAAGCCTTCCTGGGCCACGTCGATCAGTCGGTCGGAAAATGAAATATCAATCTCCAACTGCGCAAAACGATCCAGCAGGCCCCACAACGCCGGTGCCGCATAGTGATGCCCGAAGGCCAGCGGCAAGCTCGCCCTCAAGCGCCCCCGTGGCTGCTGCCGGCCGTTTTCCAACACGGATTCGGCCGCTTCCAGCTCGGCCAGCGCGCGCAGGCAATGCTCGTAATAGGCCTGCCCATCCTCGGTCAACCGCTGGCGGCGGGTGGAGCGCTGCAACAGGCACGTGCCCAGGCGTGCCTCCAGTCGCGCCAAGCCTTTGCCCACGGCCGAACGGGTGAGGTTCAGGCGTTCAGCGGCTTCGGTCAGGTTGCCGCTCTCGACGATCTGCAGAAAGAGTTCAACGCCATCAAAACGTGGGGTGGCCATGGTGCAATTGTCGCCCTTGATTCCCTGATTGAAGGAAAACTTGTCACGAATAAAGAATTCGCTTCCCGCGAGAATGGCACGCTCCACCTCTCGAAAGGAAGACCCCATGCCTCCCGCCGTCGCCGTATCGGCTGTCAACCCGACAAGCACCGCCACAAACGCGCTCGCCCTCACCGCCGTGTGCCTGGTAGCGCTGATGTTCGGCCTGGAAATCTCCAGCGTGCCAGTGATCCTACCCACGCTGGAACAACAACTGGGCACCGGTTTCCAGGACGCCCAATGGATCATGAACGCTTACACCCTGGCCTGCACCAGCGTGCTGATGGCAGCCGGTACGCTGGCCGACCGCTTTGGCCGGCGACGCATGCTGGTGCTGTGCCTGTGCCTGTTTGGCCTGGCCTCGCTGGCCTGCGGGTTGGCTGAAGATGCGTCCTGGCTGATCTCGGCGCGTTTCGTCCAGGGTGTGGGCGCCGGGGCGATGATGATCTGCCAGTTCGCGATTTTGTCGCACCAGTTCCGTGAGCCGGCGGCACGGGCCCGGGCGTTCGCGGTGTGGGGCGTGATCGCGGGCCTGGGCCTGGGCTTCGGGCCGATGGTCGGGGCGTTGATCCTGGCGGTAGCGGACTGGCGCTGGGTGTTTCTCGTACACGTGCCGCTGACCTTGCTGACCCTGGTGCTGCTGCATGTCAGCGTGCAGGAATCGCGCGATCCGGCGAGCCATCGCCTGGATATCGCCGGCATGTTCACCTTGACGCTGTCGGTGTTTGCGCTGGTCTACTTCATCACCCAAGGCACCGAGAACGGCTTTGGCGCACCGGCCATGCTGGCTTGGGCTGGCCTATCGCTGGCCGCGCTGCTGCTGTTCAGCTTGATTGAGCGGCGCAGCGCCCATCCGATGTTCGATTTCTCGGTGTTTCGCATCCATCGTTTCAACGGCGCGTTGATGGGGTCGATCGGCATGAATTTCAGTTTCTGGCCGTTCATGATCTACCTGCCTTTGTACTTCCAGGCGGGTCTGGGCTACGACACCCTGACCACCGGCGGTGCCCTGCTCGCCTATACCCTGCCGACCTTGCTGGTGCCGCCGCTGGCCGAACGCCTGGCCCTGCGCTATGGCGCCGAACGCATCATCCCGCTGGGCCTGGGGTTGATGGGCACGGGTTTTATGGCCATGGCCGCCGCCAACGCCGCCGCGCATCCCAGCATCGTGCTGGTGCTGTTCAGTTGCGCAATGGCGGGCGTGGGCTTGGCGCTGACCAATTCACCGACCACCAATACCACCACCGGCGCGGTGTCGGCGGATCGCGCGGGCATGGCCTCGGGTATCGACCTCAGTGCGCGGCTGATCACCCTGGCGGTCAATATCGCACTGATGGGCCTGGTGCTCTTGCTGGGGATCAGCCATCAACTGGCCGCCGTGTTGCCAGCTACCACCGCGCCGGATTGGCCCGCCATCAGTCAGCACATTGCAGCAGGCAAGTTGGAGGGGCTGGCATCAATGGGCCTAACGCGCCCGGATGCCCAGGCCGCGCTACGCCACGGCGCCGGCTGGGCGATGCTGTTCGCGGGCATAGGGGCGTGCGGGTTGGCGTTGTTGAGCAGGTGTTTTTTCCGACGCGGCAGGTAAACGAAAACGGACATGCGTAACGACTTATACCTAAACGGTCCATAGATTTTTAGGAGATCTATTAAAATCAGAACTTTGAGCATCCCGGGTTTACGACGTATGCGTACATCGTAATGCATCGCTGCTCCCGAGCGCCGCACTAACGTCGGCGTTATTATCGGATCCATAACTCCTTGCACTGCACCACTTCGCATTCGCGAGCCCGCAGAATTCGGAAGAAATCGTACGCTAAGGATTTTTTCCGAGTTCGGCGGGCTCCCAAAGAGGCGCAAGAGTCATTTGTCGCGCTTGAACATACCAAGGCAACTCCATTTGCTTGCGGGTCTCTTCGGCTACGTCATAGCTAAGTAGCTCTTTCATCTTGATTACGGACGGGTGATGAATATTGCGATTCACCTCATCCGCGATGTAGTTGGCCAACTCTTCCATCATGTCCGGATGAGAGCATGTGTTCGGAGCGGCCAAGCCTGTAGGAGAGAGCATGCTGCCAATAAACGCAATCGGATGAAAATGATAAATCAGGCCGGAGGCCATCTGCGCACTACCGGATAACTCATCCCAAAACACGTAATTATCGATCCTTTGCTTTTCGTGCTTCAGCGTTTTCGGGATTCTCGGGAACAACTGGTCCAGTCGGCTCCACTTGGGCGAATCGGCTTTTTCTTTCCACTCAGTCGGATGGTGCGCGACCAATCGCGTCGACTGATCCCGCGTGGCCGGGTCCATCAAGGCCGCCTTGAGCTCGTCCGGTTCCACGATGCTATCGCCATCAGTATCGATTTTGGCACAGAGGTCCCTGAAGAACCGCGGCATGTCGTCAGGATCGACAAAGCCATCGGCCATGGCGTTGCTTTCCTCGATAATCTGGAAACCGAGTTTGTCCCAGTCGTGCTCGGAGATAATGTCGGCATCGGTTTTCTTGAGCAGCCCGGAGACCGGCTTATCACGCTCCACAACACTGACGTCGTAGCAATCCTCACCGCCCTCCTGAACGATAGGCACGACACTAAGTGCATATACAGGCTGTAAAACGTCAGGGTGTTGCGTTTGCCGTGGTTGGGCCCTTCTTCTGGATTGGGCTCTGAGGCGTACTCATGACGCACCAGGCAGAACGAGTTGGAGTATTTGAGTTTCTGGCCCGCGTCACCGAAGGTCGTTTGCCGATAGTCGTCATTGAGCCGATATGCCACAACTTCCCCATCGGCCATGCAGCGCATCGTCCGAGACGCATTGCGGTGCACTCTGGTCGGTGATGTGAATACCGCCATGCCAAAACCTGTTACTGCCCATCAGGTAATGCCCATACGTTTCCTTTTCGAGGGTTCGAAAAAGTTCGGAGGCGTCAGTGAACGGCGTTCCGTCAGGTTTTCTGATCGGATAGTGGACGTTCATCATGGGTGACTATTCCGGGCATCAAGAGTGCTAGAAGGACGGTCAGAACTTCAATGGGGTACGGCGATCTTCGGGAGCTTTTTGGCGTATGCGCTCACCTTGGGCTTGCTTTTTATCCATGGGAAATCCCGGCCTAAGGCCTGAGTGTGCTGGGGAGCATGTGAGAAGGTGATTCTTGTGAGGGAGCCTCGGCCTAGCAAGGAAATGACTTTTGCAGCATTTGTCCGCTCAGGATTTCTCCGTGGCAGCCTACATGTAGGTCACATTCTTCTAGGTCAAGGTATAGCTTTCGCAACAACAGAATAAAAAATACCCCTCGAAAGAGGGGTATTGTCAGCAAATGAAAAACTGTCAGCTATTAATTGCAGCGTTTTCGTTTTCCAGGAATTCCTCTTCAAGCGCGTCATCGTTCACTTTGTTGGCGGGCACGTTTTTCGCGGCAGCGCGTGGCTTGCCTTGCAGTTTGCCGAACAGGTGTTCCAACGCATGGTCCAGCTTGGTCGCCGCACCGTCGATCGCCAGTTCCAGGGTATCGGCCTTATGCAGAACCGAAACGGGTTGATGGCCCTTTGGCCGTGCTTCCAGGCGGCAGCTCAAATCGTGGGGGCCGGGCTTGTCGCCGTTCTCATCCCGCAGGTAGACCTCAACGCGGGTCAGGTCCTCTTCATAACGTTCGAGCGTGCTTTCAATGGTATTACGTACCCACTCCTCCAGTCGGACGCTGCTTTCAATATGGTTATCGCTATTGACTTGGATTTGCATAGTTCTTCCCTTATTTCAGCTAGCTCGCGAGAGATCACAAACTGCAACACCAGGGTGGTGAAACCATGACCTCTTGGTTACACAATTGAGCAGTCCGAAGAACAATTCAAGCCCTTTGCAAAGATAAATCCTACATTACAAATTAAGTCTGACTACGAGCAAAAACGCTGTTAGGGTGGGGAGTTAGTTACATCTTCTTACGCCCCCGCACGTTTCATCATTGCCTCTGCGCGCCTGCTTCCTGCACCAGCCAATCATGCACCGCTTTCTCGCTATTGCCCTGAAACAAAGCACGATGCCAACCCACGTGGGAGACGGCTCGCCCGCGATTGCGGCGGATCAGCGAATGAATCCTTGGCCGATCGACCGCAATCGCGGGTTAGCCCCTCCCACATGCGTGTTCCAGCGTCAGATAAGTCGCTGTACGGCACGCCCCTTGCTGTAGTGCTCACGGGGCAAACGGATTTTGTGAACCCTCAGCGACGGAGTGGCCGGTGGTCAGGCAACGCGAACTAATCCAGATGCCGGTCGTCAATGACTGCATGTTCTTATCAGGCGGTAACGCACCATGGACAATCCTTTTCAGATCATCACCGATACCTTCACCCCAAAATACCGGGTCAATTTAAGCATCCAGCGGTTGGACGGCAGCATCATGCTCACCCTCTCGAACGAGAGTGGCGTGGTGGCCAAACGCATGATCAGCGCCGAACAACGCAAAGATCCGCAGCGCCTCAAGCGTTTGGTGCAAAGCATCCAGTTCGGCATTGCCATCGAGCAGGGCCACAGCGCCATGGAGATCCTGGCGGTCATGACGGATGGCGACAGCCACAAAGTACTGCAGCGCCCGCCCAGCCGTCCCCTGCCCTTCAGCGCCGGGCTTTAAAGCTCACCCTTCTCGGTTTCCTGGCTCGCCTCGCCCTTGCGACGCGGGCCCTCAACCTTCACCGAAGGGAACGCCGACGACGCATAGCGCACCACCAGAATCGAGAACGCCAGCAGCAGAATCCCGCCACACAGGTAGATGATGCCGAGGTCGGGCGGGTTGTGGTGGGACACGTTGGAGATCAGCAAACGCGTCAATGCCGTGATCGCCACGTAAATCAGGAAGCGCACCGGCATGTGGTTGGTCTTGAAGTAAATCCCGACCATGGCGCCCAATTCCAGGTAGATGAACAACAGCAAGATGTCGTCGATCTTGATGTGCCCGTTCTCCAGCATCCCCAGAAATTCCATCACTGCCGCCCAGGCGGTCACCGCACCGATGGCGAACAACGCCAGGTAGTGGAACGTCTCGACAAACAGATTACCCAGCGACTCAGCGAGCCCATGCACGTTCTGGCGCAGCTTTTCGGCCCAGTTGATTTTCACGATGATGCTTCCTTAGGTCGACTCGACCGGATAATGCAGGTTGGAGGTGACGGTTGTTCTGCATGCAGAAAAAAGGCCAGAGGCAGGGATAAGATGATAGCGGGATGACATGAGGCACAGAGGGATGAAGACGAGCGCCTGGCCCATGGTGAGAAATTTTCGTTGCGGCCCCTCCCGTGCCTATTTGGCAACTACATTAAAAAACTGCTACCCAAACCCCACGGTTTGGCTTACTCTTTTCGCTGTATATAAATACAGTAGTAGCAAAAGACAACTATCGTGAAGGCATGTGAGGTGGTGAATGGCCGTCGAAGTGGTATACCGCAGCAGCCGAGATCTGGAGCGTTTGTTTATCGTTTTCTACACCTAATGCCTGTCCAGTTAGTGTCAAAATGCTTTGTTTTATTGTTTTAAATCAGCGCGTTAGACGCCAACTGACAAATCAGATACAGGAAGGCGGTGCATAGATTTTCGAAAGGACCTATGCCTAGTTATCAATGTTCATATGAAGACAAGCACGGATCGTAGAGATAACATCCATCGGATAGAATTTTTTTCAGGGCATTGCCCCAGGTAGGCAGCCCTTTAATTTTTGAGAGGCCATCATGGCAGTAGAAGTACTTTACCGAAGCACTCGAGATTTGGAGAAGGTTTTTTTGGATCGAAAACTAGCCGATGCACATGATCAAATGCTTGAATTGGCAGAAATTTTAACTTCCGTTCTCATTAAAAATGTACCAGGTCTTGACGAAAAACAAGCGGAGGACGCAAGCATTTTTATGGCGAAAAATAGAGCAATCTTTGCGTCGGCGTTTAAGAGTGGTGCTAATGCGTTGGATCAGTTGACAGGGAAAGACGATAGCGCCAACTGAGATGGTGTCACAACACATAGCCAACCCATTTGATGCATGGCGGAATCAGCATGCTTGAACGTCCCGCTTTCGGCTCCATAATCGCCCTTGATAATGGATAGCTATGGACGGGACGGTGCTTAAACTACTGAGCCTAGAAGTCCGATCGAATGCCCGATGCATCGAGAGTTTCATGGTCTTCGGATGTACTCGCCGCAGAGTCGATCCAATCCTCCTCTTGATCGTGCCAGTCGCCCGTGTCTACCATCAAAGAGTCTTCGACGAACTCTAGCGCCTCAGGATTTGGATTTGCCGCTTCGCAGGTCAATTCGCAGGTGTAATCGAACGACTCATCCAATTCGGCTCCATCGCCTCTTCTGAGATCAGAGTTAGATCCCCACTGCAGTGTTACCCCTATGCTACCGGTTACCCTGATGTGTACAGTCTCTGAGGTAATACTGGTAACCTCATGCGATTCCACATAGATTTCTTCAAGGGAATAGTGCGAGGCTAGCTCATCTACAGCGTCCAAACTTTCCCCAACAATCTGCTGGACCGTCGCATCATTGATCGCATGCGATAAACGATCCCCGACGGCGGCTCTGCACTCTTGGATGCAGGCCATCAGTCCGGCCACGGCTTCGATTGTTTCTACTGCGAGGTGCTCGATGTCGTCCTCCTCCATGAGGAAAACTTCTGGTGTGATGTGGACGTACCCGTTCAAACGGACTACGGCATCTCGAAGCTCCTCAAACTCCTGAGCGAAGTCCAACCGGAGCTTTGTTCGCACGTAGTGGTTGGAAAGCCCGCCCTGCGTTGCATACACACACCGCTCGACTCGCGTTACCTCCGGGACAACGCCTTCTGCCTTCTGCTGCCACCATATGCACTTTTTCACCTCGGCGTCTGGAGCCAGGCGCTTCAGCGTGTGACCCACCAGCTCGCGCATAGCAAAGGCGAAGTTATGAAAGCGAAGCCTGTTCCTGCGGTCTTCGAGATTAAACATCGCAGCTTCATAAAGGCAACGCTCGAACTGAGCATCACCGATTAGCTGCAAGATCCTTTCGTCCATGTTCTTCCTCTCGTCTACGACCATTCCGCATCATTGCTCAGAGCGGGGATGGAAGTCACCTACAGGCTAAGCACAACGGATGTTAAGCGCATCAGCTGGCCATGCAGTCAGGGCTTGGCCAATAATGACCGAGCAAGGGGCAACAACCCCAGATCCACACGATACACCCACGAGGATGTACTCGGCGCGGTAGGGAAGATCGCAAAGAAGAAAGGAAAAGGGAATGCAACTGTTGACGACATTGTCGCGAAGGTCCCCTTTGGATTCTGGGAAACGATTATCAAAGGCTTGAAGCATAAATCGCACCCTGCTGGCATGCAGGCTAGCGTTTTATCAATAGCATTTCCAAACGCCCCTGACCTTGCTACGACGCCATACGATGATGCGGCGTTTGTCGATAGACTGGCCAACCTACTTAGCCAAGTACGAGATGTTCGAAATAGGATTGGCCATCACGATCAGATCTGGAGAACGCCGGAGTTTGACTCCTATGGCAATCTGGGCTTTATACCTCGCCGGCCACGCCAAACGGTAAACAGCCTCCGTTTGCTCGCAAACCAAATATCTTGGCTAGCAGGCTGGATAGATCCCGAAATTACTAATTACATTAAGGCGTCCGATCACTGGTGGTCCCTGCAAGCTCTGCTGACAAAAGAAGCATTGACAGTCTATCGGAAGAACGGTGGTAGGGTCGGTACCTACGAGGCGGTGATTCGGATGACACCACAGCATGAAGCCGTCACTTGGCCTAACAAGACTCCTCGTACACCTGAAAAAATCCATAGGATCAATCGTCGCAGAGTAACTAAAAATATTTTCTATTGAAGCCAGTTACTGTTGATGAGCCGTTCGTTAGTCTTGAAAAATTC
This sequence comes from Pseudomonas sp. MPB23, assembly GCF_046605395.1. Lineage (NCBI taxonomy): Bacteria > Pseudomonadati > Pseudomonadota > Gammaproteobacteria > Pseudomonadales > Pseudomonadaceae > Pseudomonas > Pseudomonas sp. MPB23. The sequence continues at coordinate 6,253,414 of NZ_CP176771.1, forward strand.
ATAACCTGAAGGCCTATGCTCATACTGCACTGGGTAGCGCAAGCCTCTCCCCAAAATACACCTGGGCCAGCCTAGGCTCACTGACAACCAGTTGATCGCTGGGTGGAGAAAGTCCTAAGCTTACTGGCAGGAGATTAAACAGTTTAGGATGACAACATCTGAAACTCGCCTCCATAAAGATAGCACTGATTGCAGCTAATTCAATAGTAAAAACCAAGATAATTACTCTAGAATAGTCTATTTGCCTTCTAAAAGCCGTAACGATAAATTAAATGCGTAAGCTACTTTAATCATCCACTCACGCGTAGATCGCGCTCAGCCAAAAAAATAATTTCAGTGACCTTGAGGTTATCTCGCTGAGTTGAGTGATGAATGCTGTAACAAGCCCCGCCTACTACCTTATAGATATAGCCCTCTTCTGTTCCTGACGCGTCTTCAGCAATGCTCACTTCCTGAAGCGGTTCCATCACCCAGTCGTTACCGCCTCTCATGTGACCAGGTGACATCAGATGTGCTTGCGCGAGCCATGAGCGGCCATCAAGCTCCGAAAGCATCTGCTGTAGGATCGGTACCGTGGGGATCATCAGCATGCTGCCCACGATGTCGTCACCGTAATCGCGCACAAGCTCCACGTAAAACCATGGGTGGTGCAGCTCCAGCTCAATAAATTTCCAGTGACGGCTGGCGGGCTCGCCGAAAATACCGGCTGGGCTGAGTTCGGCATGGCTATAGGTCTTGAACATCGAAAAACCCTCAAAATATTAACAATAGTTAATGGATGTATGGCGTTCAAGACGGCTTCATCATTCCTTTTGTAGGAATGAAAAAATGGAGCTGAAACAGGCATTTGGTAAGGCCATGAGGTTGCTGAGGAAATCTCGTAGCCTCAGCCAAGAAGAGTTCGGCGGCCACAGTAGCCAAACCTACCTTAGTCAACTGGAAGCCGGAGGAAAGGGCCCTACCCTCGAAATGGTGCATGGGCTCGCCTCTGTCATGAATGTTCATCCTTTGACGATCTTGACCCAGTGCTACCTTTTTATGGACAAGGATGCCACTCTGGATTCAATCATTGAGCGCGTTCGTGAGGAGCTAAGCGTGACGCCATCGGACCGATGAGGAGGGGCGCCTGTCCCCCTTCAGCATGGACTGAGATGTCCGATCGGATGCAACCAAAGTCTGCGCGATCTGACCCTGCGGCTGGTTTGATCTTGGGCGCTACCTACGTGGAAGAGGAGAGGCAATGAAGGGCCGACGGAAGGTAAAGACTGATAAGTGGCGTATAAAGTCGGAAAATGAAGACGACGCCCGAAGGCTTTTGCGAAGGCGGGTACAGACGCAAGGAAGGTTTCTCGACATAGCAGCACATGCCGGCAAAGGAATGGAACCTGTTGGCCGAATTGCCGGTTGAGAGATAGGCTTTCACCTTTGAGGTTTGCAAATGAAGGATCCTCAGATATTAGCGCTGTGCCCATGCTCGCCGCAGGGGTGCTGGAGCATCGACCACCGAAGCTTCAAGGGCAGGTGCGAAGAAATCGTGCATCTGGCAACGCTGGTGCTTGGCAGTCGAGTGCTTGCCGCGCAATGGCTGTACAAGCCAGCAATCGGGCTAAGGCATCAGTCACCTTGCAGCACCTTGGTGACTCGATCGGGCTACCAGCAAGTTGTGACACTCCTAGGACGAATTGAACACGGTGTCTACACTTAACGCCGTTGGGTTCCATGCCAGAGGACCTGTCTACATCTCGTCTGACATAGGATTAGCTGTGTCTATCGCAGGATCTAACTCGAACCGCATCAAGCGTATGCCTAAGGGGAAGCCCCTTTGTTAGGAAGGTATTCGAGCGAACGGGCTCACGCTCCGCGGTAAACAAAGCTCTGTCTCGGATGGTGCTCAGTGGTTCGATAGCGCGGTCATTAGCGACTGGCTGCTTGCGACCTCAAGCAGACACGGCCCTAAGCTGAGTTGTCAGCGCCATCGCCGCCAGCCGGAAGCAGGATTATCACTAAACTCCTTCATACTTGCGAAAGCAGAGCTTGCCGGTGCTGGCTCCAACATCCAGCCTTCGCAGTGGGTCGAATGCTGCCAGTAGGGGGCAAGTGGGCGTAGGATGGAGGCTTCCCCATCAGCTCATAAGGAGCCGCCCCTTATGAATGAATCCGTGCGGACAACCTTGAAATGCCAAGAACCAGGTGAATCGCCCTTGGTTTCCTAGACACTCTCCAAGCTCAGGAAATAGCGTTTCTCATACTCTATTGGAGACAGCTGCATAGCACTGCTGTGTCGGCGTTTAGGGTTATAGAACATTTCGATGTAATCGAAAATATCACTTCGGGCTTCTTCACGGGTTGTGTAGATCTTTCGTCGGATGCGCTCCCGCTTCAAAAGTTGGAAAAAGCTCTCGGCTACGGCATTGTCGTGGCAGTTTCCCCGCCGACTCATGCTGCTGATTACATTGTTAGCCTTCAAGAAGCTTTGCCAATCTGAGCTACTGAACTGACTACCTTGATCTGAGTGAATCATCACTTGCTGCTGTGGCTTGCGTCGCCACACAGCCATCAACATTGCGTCGATAGCCAGGTCGCTGCACATCCTTGGCTTCATTGACCAACCAATTACTTGGCGTGAGAACAGATCCAGCACTACCGCCAGATAGAGCCATCCTTCATAGGTGCGGATGTAAGTGATATCTGTCACCCAGACCTTGTTCGGCTCACTGACCTTGAACTGCCGCGCGAGGTGGTTGGGCGAGGCCACTGTTGGTTTTCCACCGTAAAACCCTGGACGCCGCCGATAGCCCGTTTGCGAACGCAGCCCCTCCGCCTGCATCAAGCGCCCGACTCGATTTCGTCCGCATTCCTCTCCCAGCTCACGTAGGTCATCGTGAATTTTGCGGTAGCCGTATACACCTCCGCTTTCTAGCCAAGCGTGCTTGATCAAGCCAAGCAGACGTTGATCTTCTTTTGCTCGGGCAGATTGAGGCTCGGCCAGCCAGGCGTAGTAGCCGCTGGGGTGCACCTTGAGGGTTCGGCAAAGGCGCCGCACCGGGTAATCAGTCGAGTGCTTCTTGATGAAGGCGTACTTCAGCCGCACTCCTTGGCAAAGTACGCGGCGGCCTTTTTTAAGATGTCTCGCTCTTCAGTCACGCGCTTGAGTTCAGCGCGTAGCTTGCGCAATTCGGCCTGCTGATCGTCGTCTTGCTGACGCTGCTCTTGGGGCTTGGTGTAGACCTTGATCCAGGCGTAAAGGCTATGTACGGACATGCCCAGGCGCTGGGCGACATCGGCGACGGGTTTGCCTTTCTCGGTCACTTGCTTGACCGCTTCGATCTTGAACTCTTCGGGGTAACGCTGACGACTCATGGCACCTCCTATTTGGGCCTCATTATGAGGCTTGGAGGTGTCTACGAAACCAGGGGCGATTCAAGGTGATGGTACTGGGGATGTCATCACTGACCTCCCGGACGATATCCTCGAACGCATGGGTCTCAAAATCGGTGATTCCCTGAGCATACAGCTGATAGGCGGGAGCATAGTGCTAAAGCCAATTAGTGATGCAGACGCCCAGCCCTAAGGCAGCTTTCGACCCAGGCTGTGTGAAAACGCCTGCGATTGTCTAACCTTCTGATCGTCGAGATCGCGGCGGGGACGATCATGAAGCGATTCATTGAAGGTGAGTCTCGGACGCAAGTCACGTTGCTGCCGGAGTGCCTGGACGACTACATCACCGAAGAAAACCCAGTTCGGGTAGTCGACGTTTTTGTCGATGAACTCGACCTTGGAACACTCGGGTTCGAGGGTGTCGATCCTGCGGCAACGGGTCGTCCGGCTTACCATCCAGCAGTGCTGCTAAAAATCTACATCTACGGCTATCTCAACCGAATTCAGTCCAGCCGCCGGCTTGAGCGTGAGGCCGAGCGTAATGTCGAGCTGATGTGGCTGACAGGCCGATTGGCGCCTGACTTCAAAACGATTGCCGACTTTCGCCGAGACAATGGTAAAGCCATTCGCAGTGTCTGCCGGCAGTTCGTTGTACTTTGCCGCAACCTCAATCTCTTCTCCCAATCGATCATCGCCATCGACGGCAGCAAATTCAAAGCCGTGAATAACCGCGACCGCAATTTCACTCAAGGCAAAGTGAAGGCGCGCATGCAGCAGATCGAGCAGAGCATCGACCGCTATCTAGCGGCAATGGATTCAGCGGATCGGGCAGCGCCGGAAGTGGCCGAGGCCAAGACTGAGCGGTTGAAAGACAAAGTCGAAAAACTGAAACAGCAGATGCAAAAACTCAAGGACATCGAGGCGCAGCTTCAAGCCAGTCCCGATCAGCAAATCTCGCTTACCGATCCAGATGCCCGTTCAATGGCCACAAGCGGCCGAGGCTCCGGCACAGTTGGGTACAACGTACAAACAGCAGTCGACGACAAACACCATCTGATCATTGCCCATGAGGTGACCAACGTTGGTAATGATCGCGGGCAACTGAGCAATATGGCTAACCAGGCACGGGAAGAAATCGGTGTTGAGGCGCTGACGGTGGTTGCTGATAGAGGCTATTACAAAGGCCCGGAAATCCTTGCTTGCGAGCAAGCTGGCATCACCACCTTTGTACCTAAACCACTGACATCGAGCAGCAAAGCGGAAGGCCGATTCGGCAAGCAGGACTTCATCTACATGGCTGCTTCGGACGAATATCGATGCCCTGCGGGTCAGTTGCTGACGCGCCGGCATTCCTCAGTGGAAGACGGCATGCTACTGCACTGCTACTGGTTTTCAGGATGCCAGAGCTGCTCGATGCAGAAGCAGTGTACGACCGGTAAAGAGCGGCGATTAAAGCGCTGGGAGCATGAAGCCGTAGTCGAAGGAGTGCAGATTCGATTGGAGCATGATCCGGGGAAGATGAAGGTTCGCCGGCAGACGGTGGAGCATCCCTTTGGCACGCTCAAATTCTGGATGGGAAGTACCCACTTCCTGACCAAAACCCTGCCGAGGGTAAGCACCGAAATGAGCCTTCACGTGCTCGCCTACAACCTCAAACGAATGATGAGCATCTTCGGCATCGCAGGGTTACTTGAGGCGATCAGGGCGTAAACCCCGCTGTTTGCTGGCCCGCAAACAGCTATATGGGCCGCTGACGCGGCCCATATAGCGCTGCAAACGTCTTTTTCGCTGGGTGAGGCTATTCGCGCTCTCGCGTGCTGATTCCACAGGCAGTCAGCTCGACTCTGAGTTTTCGATGTATTTACTGCGTTTTCACACAGCCTGGACCCACAGCGGTCGTTGTCGACCGGCCGCTTCATAGGTCGATTACGCTCAGTCGCCACCTGCTGCGACCCAGGTTACCCATGACTAGAACGGCAGCAACCGAGATGCCAGCCTAGGTCTCAACACTGGTCAATGCGCTTGATTGGCCCGAATTGCTTGAACGTACACTGCAGGCGCATCGCTCGCGGTACAAACGGATCGTGGAACACTGCGGTGGCAAGGTCGACATTCACAGCGAGCAAAACCTGGGCAACCAGATTCAACTGACTTTTCTGCTCTCCAATTGAATATTGCAGCTGATACGAGCGAGTATTTCAATCGCACTTCGAGCATTCAGAGGCCGGAGTACGTGCTTCCGGCCAAGGGCTTGCAAGGGGCAGTGAAGTCTAGGGCTGAGCGATACGAGGATGTCTGGACGCTCATCATCCCGAGCACCGTGTGGAACAGGTTGTCATGGCTCAATGGCGAGTTTGTCTGGGCTTTCAAGCAGCCCATATTCAGCCGTTCGCTCTTCGCGATAGAGTCAGACATCCAGAGCACCATTGGCACCTTGGTTTGCTCGTCCGGGGCCATCGCATAGGGCAGCCCATGTAGGTAGAGGCCACCCTCTCCCAGTGACTCCCCATGATCCGAGACGTACATGAGCGCAGTGTCGAATTTGGTGTTCGCAGCCAGGATGTCGATCAGCCCGGCCGTTACGTAGTCGGTGTAGAGGATCGAGTTGTCGTAGGCATTGATCACCTCCTGCTGCTTACATTTGTCGAGCTCATTGGTCTCGCAGACCGGCTCGAATTTCTTGAACTGCGAGGGATATCGCTTGTAGTAGGCTGGGCCGTGGCTGCCTTTGTAGTGGAGCACCAGGACAGCATCGCCTTCCTGACGGTTGATGAAGTCCTCCATTTCCGAGAGCAGCACCCCGTCCTTGCACTCGTCGCTGGTGCACAGCTGAGCATCCGCATGTTGGGTAGCCTTGTGGTTAGGCACCCGGTCACAGACCCCTTTACAGCCCGAATTGTTGTCAGTCCACATTACGCTGATGCCTGCGCGCTGAAGCACATCGAGTAGCCCTTCTCGGCTCTTGGCCAAGCCGTCCTTGTACTCATCCTTGCCGACGTCCAGGAACATGCACGGCAGTGATACCGCGGTGGCGGTGCCGCAGGAACTCACATTTGAGAAGCTTATGACATTGCGTTTTTTCAGTTCCGGATTCGTATCACGGGAGTAGCCATTGAGGGAGAAGTTGGCAGAGCGTGCTGTCTCCCCCACTGCCAGCACCAGCAGCTTGGGTTTGCGAGCTGCTCCCTGCCTTTTCACTACTGCATCGGTACCGATGGTGGTCAGTTCTTTCGGCGTGGCCAACTGACGTTTCAGGTAGCCATGACTGGCCGCAAACAGGTTGGTGGGAACCAGAATGAGCCGAATCTCCCGGTTGTTGCGCAGCAAGGACGCATAAGACTGGTATTGGCTCAGCACAATGCCGGCAAGGGTGACTAGGGCAAGCGAAAGGACAATGAGTCTACTGGCCAACGCTTTGATCCAGGGCTTACGTCGGAGCGGCACCTGACTGATCAGGTAAACGGGCAATCCCCCTACCATTGCCACCCAGAGGCCGAGCTTCCAGTTCAGTAGCTCGGAGACCTCACTGACGTCGGTCTCCACGACGTTGGTGAACATGGTGTAATCAATGACGATGCCGTAAGCATTCATGAAGTAGCTGGCGAAAGCCGCACTGATCAGGATCAGGCACAGTAGCGGTTTGGCGAGCCGTGCCCATGACAGCAGACTGAGTATGGTAAACACCCAAGCAAACACAACAACTGGCAGGCTACTCGCGAGCAGCCAATTAACTTCATCGGCATTGAAAATCAGCCGCGTAAGAACACGCCAAAGCTCAGCGTTCGTAAATAGCAACAACCAAAGAGTTACCAGCCCGATGAGCAGATTGGTGCTGATGCCTTTTTGTCGAGTACTGCGAATAGCAAAGATCAATCTACTGAACAGGGTGTGAACAATGGATTTCGAAGGTGTCATTATCAAACTCTAGGAGGCTGCTGATCCATGACGCATGGCTATGGAATCCTCGGTAGCTACCAGGCAAACCATCGACAGATACTGTGCGAAGGTGGGCGTGCGGAGCGCCAGAGACCCCGAGCCCTATGGCTTAAGGGCGCTTAGGATGTTTGAGGCAAAAGAATTGAATGAGAAGTAAACTCTCGCTAGGCGCATTATTTCCGGAACACGATAACGACACGATGACCTCGTGATTACAATGCTGTCAGAATCGCAGCAATGGCTTTTTTGATTGTGATCGACCAGGCTATGATAAAAAATCGGACACGTTCGACTGCTGTGTGGTTAGTGCCACCCAGCGAATTAAATTAAATTTCATAAACAAAATGGGCTTGTTTTGTCGTACGCTCATTTTGAACTTTTACTTCAATTTAGAAGTCTTTCTCGCGAGCAGAACACTTCCTTAACTTTTGCCCGTGCTTATGTCACTTATCAATGAGGGACGAACACCATGAGCTTTTTCAAGAACATCTTGGGCGGCCACCACGGCCGGGGAAACCACGGCGGTGGTAAGCACCACAGTGGTGGGCACGGGAGCGATCGGCATGACCGCTATGACCAGCAGCAGAGCTGCGACGGCAATGACCGGGTAATTGACAGTGGGCGGGCAATATCCCAAGCCCCAATCACTGATCTGCAGCCTTGCAGGCAGTGCCGGACCGCTAACGCCCCATCTGCGCGCTTTTGTCTAAACTGCGGAACACCACTATCGAGTGGCTGCAAGGCCTGCGGCTCCTCGCTGACGTCAGGAGCGAAATTCTGCAGCCAGTGCGGCCAAGCCACGCCTTAGCGCCTGGCCACCCTGGTAAGCCAACGCGACCACCCCCCTGCGCAAGGAGAAATACGTGGGATCGAATCATGATCATGGCAGTGCAGCAGTACGTGAGGGACATCAGAAGAAGCTAGTCATGGCATTGGCCCTGACTGGCAGCTTTATGATTGCTGAAGTAATCGGTGCATGGATAACCGGCAGCTTGGCGCTGCTGTCGGATGCATCTCACATGTTCACTGACACCGCCGCCTTGGCGATATCGCTGATTGCGCTCCAGATAGCCAAGCGGCCGGCGGATCAAAAACGAACCTTTGGCTATGCGCGGTTGGAGATCCTGGCCTCCACGCTCAACGCAGTCCTGCTCTTCCTGGTGGCAATGTACATCTTGTACGAAGCCTACCAACGCTTCTTCATGCCGACGGAGATCGCCACTGGCGCGATGATGTGGATCGCGATCGCTGGCCTGATCATCAACCTTATTTCGATGCGTCTTCTGGCATCTGCCAGCAACGAGAGCCTCAATGTCAAAGGGGCTTACCTCGAAGTTTGGAGCGACATGCTCGGATCGTTGGGCGTAATCATCGCGGCTCTCATTATCCGCTTCACTGGCTGGACCTGGGTCGACACGATTGTCGCTGTTGCAATCGGCCTCTGGGTACTGCCGCGGACATGGCAGCTGCTTCGCGAGAGCCTGGGCATCCTCATGGAGGGTGTCCCAAGGGGGCTTGACGTCGCGGCAATCGAGACCACCATCCGCAACGTTGATGGCGTCACTGATGTACACGATTTGCACGTTTGGGCCGTCAGTAGCGGCAGCAACGTGATGACTTCGCACGTAGTAGTGGGTGACACAGCAGATGGAGATGCCGTGCTGGCGGGCGTCGTGGAAGCGGTCAGCGATGCGTTCGAAATCCACCACTGCACCATTCAGATCGAGCGCGCAGCTTTCCACCAGAGCATGCCGTTACCGTCGCACTGATCGGTTGGTAACCACCTGGTCAACGCACCACTCTTCAAACAGAGAGAGTGGTGTCGTAAAGGAAAGATCGGGAATGATAGGCGTCAAAACGGCAGGAGCACTTCGTGAGCGCCTTGGGAAGATTCCGACAGACTCTCTCGAGTGCCCCTAGGAGGTTCAGCAATGGCTTGGATCATCACGAAGTACTTAGTCACTGCCGGAATAGTGATTCTAGTATCAGAGCTGGCAAAACGTAGCGACAAGCTGGGTGGCCTAGTTGCCGCTCTGCCTCTGGTCACGGTCATGACGCTGATCTGGCTGTACTTGGAAAACCAGAGTATGGAAAAGATAGCTAATCATGCCTGGTATACGTTCTGGTACGTCCTTCCAACCCTGCCAATGTTTATCACTTTTCCGGTGCTGCTGCCCAAACTGGACTTTTGGCCGACGCTTATCATCAGCATCATCATCACCATGGTAAGTTTTGGGGGCTTTGCTCTGCTGCTACGTCGTTTTGGCATCGAGTTGCTGTGAGCTAAGCGCCGGGGGCAGCAAGTGGGTGGCCGCTCACCGACTATTAACGCACTCGCCTTTCACCAGGTAGCGAACCATGTGCAATTCGCCCTTCGAGTCCTCGTAGGCCATCATGCTTTTCACGTTGCCGCAGTACCGCACGTTGGGCGACACGTACACCAACTTCCCAACGTCCAGATTCATGCCATAGGTGTAGTCTTCAAGCTCTGGCATGGGCTTCTTCACGCTCTGTGCATAGCGCTCTGTAGCCTGCCGAGCAGACTGCTCAAGATCCTCATTGATCTGCACGCTACTTAGAGCATCTGTCGACAGCACAGAGAAGAGCATGAATACGGCAATTGCAGATCTAGTGGTTTTCATGAGAAGTCCATTAATAAAAAAGCGCCCACGGCGGGCGCTAAAATTCACCTTACCAAAGGAGCGTATGGTTCCAAGGTGAATGCATTGGCGTGAGCAGGGTTTCGTTACTCCCGCCATGCTGCTCCGGATGAGACGACTCCAAAGCAGCGCTGCCTGTGTGCTGTACTAAAACTAGCAAAGGCGGCTAACGACAAGATGATTGTGAAATTACAATTTGGACATGTAATAGATTGTAAAGTAATTATCTGCACTTTCGACGGATCAAGAAATCATAGCCGCGCGCAGCGCAGCGCATCCTGCGATGCCACTGATCGGTGGTTGGCAACGAGCTCTTGGTAGCTCCCCAAGGAATTTTCCTGGCAAAACAGAACGGCTTGGCAGAAATGCCGCCTTTTACGACCGAATTCACATGCCAGCTACTGAGTGCTCAACCGGCTGAAGGCCGCTGAATCCGCTAAGCTCAAAGGGTATGCCGGTATGACTGTCAGCAATCTTACGGCTACATTACAAATTTGTAGGATTTCGCCACGGCCAGCTTCTTCGCGTTAAGATTCAAGCGTCCTCAGGTGACCACGGCGTATGGACAGAGGTAGCGACTACCGCATGCCATGCACTCAGCCGAACCTTTAAACAGCCTGCAAACCTCTTGGCGGATTGGCCAATTCCTTCTTCACACCTTGAGATAAGTCATGCGCGTTCTAGTTGTCGAAGACGAAATTAAAACTGCGGAATATCTTCAGCAGGGCCTATCCGAAAGCGGGTATGTCGTAGACATTGTGCACAACGGTGTTGATGCCCTTCACCTATTCAACGTCAATGTCTATTCGTTGGTTCTCCTCGATGTGAACCTCCCAGGTATCGACGGATGGGATCTGCTGGAAACCATCAGGAAATCCAGCCGGGTCCGCATCATCATGCTCACAGCCCGTGGTCGCATCAACGACAAGCTCAAGGGATTGGATGGCGGCGCGGATGACTACTTGGTGAAGCCCTTCGAGTTTCCCGAGCTGCTTGCTCGCATCCGTTCTCTCCAGAGACGTGGCGATGAACTCGTCGAGAAGAGCTCGCTGAAGATTGCCGATCTGGAACTCGACTCCGTGCGCCATCGAGTTTTCCGTGGTGGCACACGCATCGATCTCACCACAAAAGAATTTGCGCTCCTGCACCTGCTCATGAGCAGGACGGGTGAAGCGCTGACTCGTTCCCAGATCATCTCTCTGGTCTGGGACATGAATTTTGACTGCGACACCAACGTCATCGATGTTGCGATCCGGCGATTGCGCTCAAAGATCGATGACCCGTTTGAAACCAAGCTCATTCATACGCTTCGTGGCGTTGGGTACGTTTTCGAGGAACGCGCATGAGTCCGTTCAGCCTGGCTGCAAAGCTAGGGTTCAAAGTCGGGTTGATGAGCGCAGCATTACTGCTTCTGTTCGCGACCTTTGGCTACTTGATGGTGGGTCAAGCGCTGGAAAGAAATGCCAGAGCAGACCTAGAAGTGAAGATGGCAGGCATGGCTCACAACCTGTCCACTATCAACGATATCTCCGGCGTCAACGCGGATGCGCACCAGCTAGTTGATTTGGTCATGGGCCATAACAACCTGTACGTGAGCATATTCGATACATCAACAAAGCAGGTACCTTTGCTCTCGATAGGCTCAAAGCAGGTCAATCTGGAGGTGCACAAGTTCCAGCCGGCTGCGCAGCCTAAAGAGCATGAATGGCGTGATACCCAGGACCGCCCACTGTTGAGCGCTTCTCGTATCATGCGCTTAGCCGATGGAACCGAAGTCAGCGTCTACATGACCATGGACCAGTCATCCAGTGAGGCCCTGCTCGATGCATTGCTGACCTGGGCCCTGATGATGTCGCCCGTCATCCTCGCATTGATCTTGGCCATCGCTTGGTGGACCGTGCGCCGCGGACTGCTACCTCTGACCAAGTTCTTGAAAGTTGCCTCGAAAATCTCCACCGAGAGCCTGGACCATCGCCTGCCAACGGATGGAATGCCCTCAGAGCTTAAAGAGCTCGCTGACGGCATTAACATCATGCTGGCTCGCCTAGATGACGGTGTGCAGCAGCTTTCTCAATTCTCTGACGATCTTGCTCACGAGTTGCGTGCACCGCTTTCCAACCTGATGGGTAAGGCCCAGGTTGCCTTGACCAGAGAACGATCGCTTCAAGAGTACCGGGAAGTGCTGGAATCGTGCACAGAAGAGCTGGACCGCATGAGCCGGATGGTTTCCGACATGCTGTTCCTGGCTCAGGTCAGTCACCCAGCATCCATGGTGGAGTTTGAACCCGTGTCGCTGGTCGACGAGGTTGAGCGTGTATGCGATCTCTTCAGCATTTCGGCAGAAGAAGGCGAGATCCAGCTGCAAATCTCTGGCAATGAGGACGTAGTGCGCGGTAATCGTCTCATGATTCAACGGGCCGTCTCGAACCTGGTGTCAAATGCTATTCGCTACTGCCCACGCGGCCGCACGGTCTACGTGAAGGTGCAACACGGTACGAGCGGTACGACATTGAGTGTCGGCAACCCGGGCCGGGGGATCGCGAGGGAACACCATGCGCATTTGTTTGAACGTTTCTATCGAGTGGACAAGAGCCGAGCACGGAGTGAGGGCGGTACCGGTCTAGGCTTAGCCATCGTTCAGTCGATTATGAGCTTGCATCAGGGCTCGGCGAGCGTGGAAGTAACCGAAGAGAACTTCACGTGGTTCCACCTTCACTTTCCCGAAGCCCAGTTTAAAGAACCTGTAATGGCTGCTGCTTAACCAGCGCAGACATGCATAAGCCCGTCAATTGACGGGCTTTTTTGTGTGCAAGCATCAGTGCCTGAGGACCACAGGCTCCATGGGCGATCGCAAAATCACCGACTTTATGATCCTCTGCTCCTCTGGATTGGCATTCCTCCACAGTTGGGTGAAATACTGCGCGTTCACCCTTTCCTGAGCGCTTACGCTGGCAGCAGTGTCTATAAAACGCATCGTCGTGTAGACACTGATCAACCCCAGGATGAAGAACGCTGTTGCCACGACCATCACATAACGTTTGGCCAAAACCGGGGCACGCTTGAGCTCCAGAATGGAGATATTGGCAGCCTTAGTCGCTGTAGAAAGCTCCGCGATTAGCGGTTTAATGGCCGTGTCGACTCCCCGACACGCGGCGGAATATGCCTCTGCCGCAGCTCGCAAAGCGACCTCTTCGGCATTCGACCAAGCTTTCTCGGCCTTCCGCACCTCATCTTGTATCTGCCGGCCGACAGTATCGACCTGCTCCACAAGGTCGTTCGACTTCTCCAGCACGGCGCTGCAGGTACGTGTCTGAGCGGTCAGCTCATCAATTTGGACAGTGAGCTTTTCAGTGCTTCGACGAAAATCACCGATCGCAACCGCCCAGGGCTCTATGTCATTCATGGCTATCTCCGAGAGCGGCCGAAAGCCGCACTGATTATTTAAGTAGATATCAAAATTGTAATTTTAGGGAAAATTTAACATCGCCCTCAGCAATGCCGAGATAGACATGATCCTTCCAGATTTGCAGATTTAACGCATCATCCCGGCCGCCAAAATTACGGAATTGTAATTATTGACTCACCTTGTCGTTAGCTTCGCGTTCCTAAACTACAAACCAACAAAGGCCGCTAATCAGGCGGACCTAGTAAAAACCGAGGCTCACAATGAAATTTGTCAAATCGATCGCTATTGGCAGCCTGCTGCTTGGTCTCACGGGTGTCGCTTATGCCGAAGGCGGCTACGAGAGAGCGAAACAGTTCAATGAAAACTTTCGAACTGAACAGGCTCGCCTATGGAGCGATGACTCTTCGGATCAGAACAAACAGCAAGTCGCTCTAGAGCAAAAGAAAGAAAGCAAGGATGGTAAGGAACAAGCCGATAATTAATCGGCGGTTAAACAGGACTCTAAATGACGAAAGCAATTTACAAAAAAGCCAGGGTACAACCTGGCTTTTTTGCGTCTGGAATTTAGCCTTCGTCCGTACGAGACGCTCCCGCATCAATTTCTCCAGCCAATCCGTTGTTACTTTGCTGAGCGTCCTTCCAACGACACAGCATTAGCTGGCTGGCGTTTACTTCGGTGATCTTGACGCAGCTCAGGTTGACAGGCAGTTCAGCGTTGCTGTCACGCAGGCGCCTGGATAGGTAGAACGAGCTATCACGTGGCCACTTAGCAGGATCCTGAATGTTCTCTGACTTCCCGCTGCTGTAGAACTCCGACGAATACGAGCGACGGCCAGGGTAGATCAGCGGAGCCGACTGAGCTGACTGCAAATCACTCCAGGCTTCAACCACATCTCGCTGGTTCTGAGGTCGCTGCTCCATTACCCCTGCAATGATGATCCCCGCACCTACGATTGGGAGTACTACAGCGCTCGTAGCGGCAGCCCAAGTGGTCTTCGGGCCTGCATCGCAGATCCGTCCAGACAACAACATGGCCCAGGCTGGTAGAGATGGAAGCAGGTAGGTCCACAGAATGTTACCGGCGAATGTAAAGAATATGGGAGTTGCCAGCGCCCAGAGCCAGAGGTAGGCCTCGAATCGCTGCATTGATCCGCGCTTGCGAATCAGCAGAGGAAGAAAGAAAGCCCATGGCAATAGCGACAAACCGAGCTGAATCCAGATGGTGCCGTATGGCTTGGCATGAGCGCTGCCATAGAGGTCTCCAGCCCAGTTGCTGACGACGTAACGACTCCAGTGTTCACCAACGAAAAAGTATTGCATGAACCCCGGCGTTTTCATTTCGGCCGCGATATACCAGGGCAAGGATATACCGAGCATTAGGACAAGGCCGCCGATCCAGGGAAGTATCAGCACTCGCCCCCACTCTTTATAGAGAACCACCCACACGAATGCTGGCGTGCCCATAAGCACCAAAATGAGCGGACCTTTAGCCAGTAGGCCCAGGCCCAGCCCGGCGAACATCAGGTAGGCATCCGCGTTGCTGGAGCACTTCATCCAACGCCAGAATCCATAGCTGGAGAGCAAAATCGAGAACGACAGAACAGGGTCAGTCAGCACGACTCCGCTGGAGACTAGGCCAAGTGTCGTACTAGAGAAGATGATGGCGGCCCAGATTCCAGCATTACGCGAGATCTGCTGAGTACCGAGCTTGATGATGATGAAACAGCTGCCCAGATGCAGCAGCCAGGCCGGGAATCGAGCAGCGAACTCATTCACCCCGAAAACCGTCATGCTCGCAGCCTGGGTCCAGAAGGATAGCGGCGGCTTACCCCAGAACGGTACCCCGTAGTCGAACATCGGCGTGATCCAATCGTTTAACTCGACCATCTTGCGTGCCATTTCGGCATAGCGTGCCTCCGATGTGTCCATCAGTGGGTAGACGCCCAAACCCAACAAGCGCAATACCAGAATTGAACCCAGGATCCACCACAGGGGCCGCTCTTTTCTCAGATTCAGCATTTCTTACCCTCGATCAAAGGCACCGAAGCATGGAGCGACACGGGATCTGCCTTGCTGTTGCTCTTCAGGAAATAGCGAGGCCGGCGTTTGACTTCTGCGAGTGCCACGCCTAGGTACTCCCCCACCATGGCAACTCCGATGCACAGAAATGAAGCCATTCCGACGAGCAGGTGATGGACGTCGAAGCTGCCTGCTACGAGCGATGCAAGCATGTAGCAGATGCTGGAGACGAATAGACCGAAGCTGATTAGACTGAATATGCGTAGCGGTTTGCGAGAGAAACTGACGATGCTCTCAATGGCCAAATTGAAGAGGCCAGCGGCGTTCCACTTGGTGCTACCGGCATGGCGCACAGTACGATCGTAAGGCAGCTCGACGGTGCGAAAACCTACCCAGCCGATCATCCCCTTGAGTATTCTGGAACGCTCATCCAGCGCTCGAAGTGCCGCCAGTGGAGCAGGTCCGATCAGGCGGAAATCGCTGACATCGGCGGGCAGATCAACCTTTTCAACCAGGCGCTGCATGACCCAGTAGTAAGCCCGGGCACTCACACGCTTGAACCATGAATCACCGGTTCTAAGGTTGCGCTGCATGTTTACTACATCGTAGCCACGCTGCCAGAAATCCACCATGGCCGGGATGAGCTCAGGTGGGTCCTGCAGGTCGACGTCAATGAAGATTAATGCGCTGCCACGGGCATGATCTATCCCGGCGCTCAGTGCTGCCTCTTTGCCGAAGTTGCGGCTGAGGAACAGACTACGAACAGCCGATCCATCCTGATAATCGCGTAGCAAATTTGCAGTTCGATCGTTGCTTCCATCATCAATGTAGAGAATCTCACAAGAGACAGGTAGGCGCTTTACGACGCGGGTGATGCGCTGATGGAACTCTGGAATGCTCTCCTCTTCCTGAAAGCATGGAACGACTATGGTTAATAAGGGATCAGGGCGCTCGGGAAAGCGATGTAATGTCTGCATGATTGAATGTCCAGAAACGGTGTGCAATGAATCCAAGTGCAGTGAGCGTCACAGTCACTAGGACCTGGGAGATGAGCGGTGACAGATTCGACTTGATGAGCAACCACATACCCACGCCGTTGCCGATGTTTGTTGCTAGCGCGACCAGTGCAAACCGAAGAGGCTGAAATTTCCGAAAGCCATCCGCCTTAAAACAGTACGCCCTATTACCTATGAAGCTTGCAATAGCGCCTACCAGGCCGCCGAAAATACTGGCTAGAAATGGCGTAGACATCTCTGTAGCTACCAGCAACAGGAACACAAAATAATGGATTGCAGTGGCTATGAATCCGATCCCTAGATAACGAATCAGTAACCTATAAAGAGGTGGGCTTTTATTTTCCATGTCCGAAGCCTATGGAGGCAAAGGTGAAAAAATGGTGAATCAAATGTAAAAGCACCGCTACCTAAACACACATGTTTCGAGGAACAAAAAAACGGGATGCTAGGCTAGCAGGCTATAATATCAGCAGGATTGCTTGAAAATTACGCTTTGGCAATGAAGGGCCTCCAATAACGCACGCATGACCTACACATTACAATGTTGACAATATAAGGAATGCCGGGCGGCGTTGAGATAAATTCCCCGCATCAAGGGGGACCTAATGGTTACACAAAATGAAACATATACAAGCGGCTCTGTTTCTTACAGTCCTGACATATTGGATGATCTGCCAATTGATGATCAGCTAGGGATGGTCTGAAAAAGACTTCCCGAATCTGGTGAAATACGCCGATCCCGTTGCCCGAGTTTCCCGATGAAGCAAATGACCTTCGCCGACGCCGAGTACGCCGGCAAGCGCAAGCAGACCCGCAAAGAGTTGTTCCTGATCGAGATGGATCAGGTGGTGCCGTGGAAGGGTTTGATTGCCCTGATCGAGCCGCACTACCCCAAGGGTGAAGGTGGTCGTCCGGCGTATCAGCTGATGGCGATGCTGCGCGTACATTTGATGCAGAACTGGTTCGGCTACAGCGATCCGGCGATGGAGGAGGCGCTGTACGAGACCACAATCTTGCGCCAGTTTGCCGGGCTGAACCTAGAGCGTATTCCCGACGAAACCACCATCCTCAATTTCCGTCGCCTGCTGGAGAAGCACGAGTTGGCGGCCGGGATTCTGGCGGTGATCAATGGTTACCTGGGCGATCGGGGCCTGTCGCTGCGCCAGGGCACCATCGTCGATGCCACGCTGATCCATGCGCCGAGTTCGACCAAGAACAAGGACGGTAAGCGTGACCCGGAAATGCACCAGACCAAGAAGGGCAATCAGTATTACTTCGGCATGAAGGCCCACATCGGCGCCGATGCCGAGTCCGGCCTGGTGCACAGCGTGGTAGGGACGGCAGCCAACGTTGCAGACGTTACCCAGGTCGACAAGCTGCTGCACGGTGAGGAAAACATGGTGGGTGCCGACGCGGGTTACACCGGCGTCGAGAAGCGCCCGGAACATGAAGGCCGGGAGGTGATCTGGCAGATCGCGGCCCGCCGCAGTACGTACAAGAAGCTGAGTAAGCGCAGCGCGCTGTACAAAGCCAAGCGCAAGATCGAGAAGGCCAAGGCCCAGGTGCGCGCCAAGGTCGAGCACCCGTTCCGGGTGATCAAGCGCCAGTTCGGTTATGTGAAGACACGCTTCCGTGGCCTGGCGAAGAACACCGCGCAGTTGGTGACACTGTTCGCGCTGTCGAACCTGTGGATGGCGCGCCGACATTTGCTGACGAATGCAGGAGAGGTGCGTCTGTAATGCGGGAAATGGCCGGCGCGAGGTGCTCGCGCCGGCTATAAATCCGGAAAGAGGGGATGATTTGATCGTTTTTTAGCCGAATCACCGTTTTGAAATCGGCAAGGGCTGGAGTCAGCCAGAAATACCTGACTACTTCAGACCATCCCTAGCGCTAGAATTTTTCGCAACAGCACGTTGTGCGAGTTTCAAACAGGCTGCCCGAGGGCTCAATGTACCGGTGGTAGGCTTGCGGAAACGCCTAGAAAAGCTTGAGGAGCACATCGGTGCTCCAGTATTTGTCTATAAGCACAACAAGCTTGCTCTGACGCGCACAGGCGAAAGGGTCAGTCATTACCTGAGCCAGCTCTTCGGCCCAGACGGCCTCGGCAAGGCCGGCGAGAAGGAAGTGCCCAGGCTTACCATCGCGATCACGGAGCCGGTGCTCAGCGACATCGTGAACCGCGATCTGGTCGCATATGTGCGGGATCATGCCGAAATGCAACTAGAAATCCACTCTGAGTGCACAGCGAGAATGCTCTCTGAGTGTGAAGTTGATGTAGGCATAATTTTCGTCACCCCGGATGATGACGGCGAGCTCGATCGAAACCCTACCTATAGGTTTGAAAGGCTTGGTCGAATTGGGCATTCGCTGTTTATTTCCAGTCGCTACTCACGAAGCGTCACGCTGCCAGTTGAGAACGTGGATCTGCATAACTTCATGCTCGTTGTCCCTTGGGATGATGAGATCTTGGCAGACTCACAAAAATGGGCTTCGATAATGGCCGAGCATCAGGGAGGCACAACACGGGTAAAAAACTATAACTTGTCACGCGGCCTCGTCGTCGGAGGCGCTTGCATCGGTGTGCTGCCGGACTACAGTAGAAAAATGGAAAGGAACATCATTCCTATACCGGGTTTCCTGGATGACCTAGTGGAGAAAGATATCTATCTTGTTATCAAATCGACATGCATTCGTAACCCACAGGTATTGGAGATCCGCAGATTGATAAAAAAGAGCTTTTTTGATAAGAAGGATTGGCTTGTTCGGTGACAATTTTGTTAGGTTACAAAATCTCCCCTTAACACTCCAGCAACACAACTGTCATTTTTGCTTGCAAACTAGTCAGAGTGCTTAGAACAAAGGCATCTTGTTACAGCGGGTGACGAACGTGACCTGCTCCTATCTTCAAGATCTATAACGGCCGGCACAGGGCGAAACAATCTGTCGGCTGCTAGCACTTAACACACGAGAGGCAAGCAATGATCCGTTCTTCGAACATGCGGGAAAAGCTGTTGGTCGCTGCAATAGTAGGCACATTTTCCTCGCAAGCATTTTCCGGAACAGTCACTACCGACGGAGCTGACCTAGTTCTAAAAACCAAGGGCGGTCTTGAACTTTCTACCACCGACAAGGAATTCAGCTTCAAATTGGGCGGTCGCGTTCAGGCCGACTATGGCCGATTCGACGGTGTCTTCACCAAGAACGGCGATACCGCAGATGCGGCCTACTTCCGTCGCGCCTACATCGAGTTCGGCGGCACTCTGTACCGAGACTGGAAATACCAGGTCAACTATGACCTGTCCCGCAACACTGGTAACGACTCCGATGGCTACTTTGATGAGGCCAGCCTGACGTACACCGGCTTCGCCCCAGTCCAGCTGCGTTTCGGCCGCTTCTACACCGATTTCGGTCTTGAGAAGGCAACCAGCTCGAAGTGGACAACTGCCATGGAGCGAAACCTCTCCTACGACGTAGCCGACTGGATCAACGACAACGCCGGCATGGGTGTTCAGGCGACCAGCACCATCGCTGACATGGCCTACCTGTCGGGTAGCGTTTTCAGCGAAACCAACAACGACTCCGACGGTGACAGCACCAAGCGCTACAACGTGCGTGGTGTTTTCGCACCGCTGCACTCTGACGGTAATGTCCTGCATGTCGGTGCCCAGTATGCCTATCGCGACCTCAAGGACAGCGCCGTCGACACCCGTATACGCTCGCGCCTGGGCGTTCGCGGTGTAGACACCAACGGCGGCGGCGATGCGGGAACCAACGGCAATCGCATGCTGTTCGGTGGTGCTGCTGCGCAAGAAGGCCTTTGGGACAACGATTCGGTCTGGGGCGTTGAAGGCGCCTGGGCCACGGGTCCATTCTCCGTTCAAGCTGAGTACCTTCGCCGCAAGCTGAAGGCTGATCAGTCCGCCAATGACATGAAGGCTTCGGGTTACTACGCACAGATGGCGTACACGCTGACCGGCGAACCGCGAATTTATAAGCTCGACGGCGCGAAATTCGACACCATCAAGCCACAGAACAAAGATCTGGGCGCCTGGGAAGTTTTCTACCGCTTCGACGATATCAAGGTCGAGGATGGCAATCTGGTTGCCACCGCGGACCAATCCGATGAACGCAAGGCCAAGAGCCACACGGTCGGCGTGAACTGGTACGTCAACGAGGCGGTGAAAGTCAGTGCCAACTACATCAACGTGCGCACAGACAACAACGAAAACACTGTCGGCGACGACAAAGGCAACGCCTTCATCACTCGCCTACAATACGTGTTCTGATTCCCCAATCAGGTGACACAAAAAAGCCGGGAGCGCTCAGTGCACTCCCGGCTTTTTTGTGCGCTTCGTTCAATGATCAGGCGTCTTTACGATAAGCCAACAGGCGAAGGGCATTGAACACGACAAGGAGCGTGGAACCCTCATGAATGGCAACGGCAGCGCCGATGCTCAAGCCCATGATGGTGGAGGGAACCAGGATGGCCACGATTCCGAGGCTGACGAACAGGTTCTGGCGAATGATCGAGCGGGTGTGACGACTGAGGCCGACCGCAAAGGGAAGCTGCCGGATGTCGTCTGCCATCAGCGCGATATCGGCCGTTTCCAAGGCGACATCGGAGCCTGCCGCCCCCATTGCGATGCCTACGCTCGAATGGGCCATGGCAGGCGCATCATTCACGCCGTCGCCCACCATGGCGACTTGGGAGCTGAGGCGAAGGTTCTTGATCGCCTGTACCTTGTCGTCTGGCATCAGATCTCCCCACGCTTCGTCCAGGCCGACTTGCCTGCCCACTGCTTCGGCGACGCGGTTGTGGTCCCCGGAAATCATGATCATGCGGTCGATGCCCATTTCCCTGAGTTTCTGGAGTGCCTCTTTCGCTCCTTCTCGGGGGGTGTCCAACAAGCCGATCACCCCCAGATCCTTGTCAGCACGGCGCACCACCATGGTAGTGCGGCCCGACTGGCGCAGGCGCTCTGCTGCCTCTAGGGCGGCTTTGCTAAGGGCCGGAATGGCGTCGGCACCGAACATCTCGACTTTGCCAATCCAGACGAACTGATCATCCAGCTCAGCGCGTACGCCGCGGCCAACCAGGTTTTTCAGGTTCCTGGCCTGGTATTTGCCCCTGCTACCAATCATCTCCTCGCCGTCGCGCACGATAGCTGCGGCGAGTGGGTGGTCGCTCATAGACTCCACTGCGATAGCGACGGCCAGCAGGTCCGGAACCTGGGTACCGGCTAGCGGTATCACATCGGTGATGCGGGGACGCCCCTCGGTCAGGGTGCCGGTTTTGTCGAAGGCCATGGCATTCAAAGAACCGAGTTCTTCGAGCGGAGCACCGCCCTTGATCAGTACCCCGCCTCTGGCAGCCCTGGCGATGCCGGAAAGAATGGCGCTGGGTGTAGCAATCGCAAGCGCACACGGGCTGGCTGCGACCAAGACCGCCATGGCACGGTAGAACGAATCACGGAATGGCTCATCGATGAAAATGCCAGCACACATCAGCCCTACCACCAGAAGCAGGACCAAGGGGACGAACACCCTTTGGAAACGGTCTGTGAAGCGTTGAGTCGGCGACTTTCTGACCTCGGCTTCACTGACCATTTTGATGACCCGCGCCAGGGTGCTTTCCGTGGAGCGACGCGTTACTTCGACCTCAATCAGGGTTTCGCCATTGATGGTGCCGGCGAAGACTTTCGACACAGCATCCACGGCATCCGGCTTGCTGCGGGCAAGAGCGGCATCAGCGACTGGTTGCTTGTCCACCGGGACGCTCTCACCAGTCACGGGAGCCTGGTTGATGCTTGAAGAGCCTACGACCACAAAGCCATCGGCCGGCAAACGGTCATTGGGGCGTACGATGACAATGTCGCCAGGCACGAGGAGTTCTACAGGCAACTCCTTCGTGCCGTTTGTGCTCCGCACGATGGCGGTGGCAGGGGCGAGCTTGGAAAGTGCCTCGATGGCTTTCTTGGCTCTGCCCATCGCATAGCTTTCCAGTGAATGCCCCAGGCTGAACAGGAACAACAGCAGTGCACCTTCTGCCCAGGCGCCAATGCTCGCGGCCCCCGCTGCGGCGAGCAGCATCAGCGTGTCGATTTCGAAGCGCTTCTGGCGGATATTGCTGATCGCCTCCTTGGTGGTGAACCATCCACCGAACACGTAGGCAGATACGTACAGAACTAGCGGCAGCCTGTCGATCAGCCCGAGCTTTCCGGCCAGAACTCCGGCACCGAGCAGCGCACCACAGATCAGTGCGAAGACCAACTCGGTGTTCATGCCGAAGATGCCCCCATGCTCATGGCTGTGGCCTTCGTGCCCCGCTTGGTCGTCGGGGCGTTCAAGCAAACTTTTCATAACTCGTACCTTCTGGGGTATCGCTATTGATTAGCTGAAATCTATTTCACGGCTTGCCCGAGGGCTGATCATTAAGAGTGACGCTCTTAACAAGGCACGCAGGGGAAATAAAAAATGCCAGGCTCTGCCTGGCATTTATGAATTCATTAATTATTCTATTCAAAGCGCTCACTACTTATTGTTGATGCATTGCGAGTACATGGAGTAGCGAACCGTTTTGAGCGTACCCTGGGAGTCCTCGAAGCTCATCAACCGTGGGTAGACCTGGCAGGTGCGGGGGTCTTGAGATTGGCGCACGAATTTCGCCACATCGATTTTCATGCCGTATTTGTAATCTTGAATTTCCGGCATCGGCTTGCCATTTTTCTCGGCATACTTCGCCACAGCGGTCTGGTGGTCGTTGATATATTGCAGCTGCTTGCTTTCTGAGAAAGTGTTGGCCTGCGAAGCCATCGAGAAAACAACAAGTGCAGCAGCAATAATTAGCTTTTTCATAATAACCTCTCAAATTCAAATCTTCTCGGGCGTAACTTTAGCAACGCATAGGCATCACTGGCATGACGAGAAACTTACAATTTTGAAAGGTAAGTGCATCTGGCTCATATAAAACAAAAAAGCCCACAACGTGTGTTGTGGGCTTCTCTTTAGTGGCTATCAGCTAACCACTTCGGCCTCATCACCGTCTTCATCCTTGCGGTGTGCCCATTGATACAGGGCAGGGAGCACCAACAAAGTCAGCGCGGTGGAGGACAGGATCCCGCCAATCACCACTGTCGCCAGTGGCCGCTGAACCTCTGCACCGGTACCGGTTGCCAAGGCCATCGGGATGAAGCCCAGGGACGCCACCAGGGCTGTCATCAGCACAGGTCGCAGTCGGGTCAACGCGCCTTCGTCGACGGCCTGCCTAAGCGTTCGTCCCTCCTCTCGCAATCCGCGGATGAAGGCAATCATCACCAGGCCGTTCAGTACCGCGACGCCGGACAGTGCAATGAAGCCAACCCCAGCCGAGATCGACAGCGGGATGTCCCGCAGCCACAGCGCCACGACGCCACCGGTGAGTGCGAATGGAATACCGGTGAACACCAGCATGCCGTCTTTCAGGTTGTTGAACATCAGGAACAGCAGGGTCATGACCAGCAGCAAGGCCACCGGAACCACGATCTGCAGACGCTTGGCCGCCGATTGGAGCTGCTCGAACTGGCCACCCCAGGTGGTCCAGTAACCAGCAGGAATCTGCACCTTGGCATCCAGCGAAGCGGTTGCCTCTTGAACGAACGACCCCAGGTCGCGGCCCCGGACGTTGGCGCTGACGATCACCAGACGCTTGCCGTTCTCGCGGCTGATCTGGTTCGGACCCAGCTGCAGGTCCAGGTTAGCGACCTGCGACAGCGGGATGAAGCCGATCTGATTGGCACCTTGAGATGCATTGGCCGGTACAGGGATCAGAAGGCTGGACATACCTGCTACGTCGGTACGTACGGTCTCAGGCAGGCGCACCACCATGTCGAAGCGACGGTCGCCTTCATACAACGTGCCGGCCGTACGACCGCCGACAGCGATGGCGATCGAGTTCTGTACATCCGCGATGTTCAGGCCGTAGCGTGCGGCTTTCTCGCGGTCGATGTTGATGGTCAGCACCGGCAGGCCGGTGGTCTGTTCAACCTTGACCTCCGAAGAGCCCGGTACCGCTTTGAGCGCTGCAGCGATCTTGTTGGCCGTGTTGTTGAGCACGTCCATGTCATCGCCGAACACCTTCACTGCGACGTCACTCCGTACGCCCGAGATCAGCTCGTTGAAACGCAACTGGATGGGCTGGGACAGCTCATAGTTGCTGCCTGGGACACCGGCTGCGGCTTTCTGCACTTCAGCAATCAGCTCATCGCGAGGCTTCTTAGGGTCGGGCCACTGATCCTGAGGCTTGAGCATGATGTAGGCGTCGGAGGCGTTAGGCGGCATCGGGTCGGATGCGATTTCGGCTGTACCCGAGCGCGCAAACATCCGCTCTACTTCCGGGACCTGCTCAATCACAGCCTTTTCAAGGCGTTGCTGCATTTCTACGGATTGGGTCAGGCTCGTACCTGGCACGCGCATGGCCTGCATCGCAAAGTCACCTTCACTGAGGCTTGGAATGAACTCGCTACCCATACGACTTGCAAGCACACCACTGAGCACGACCAGGACTACAGCGGCCGAGAACGCGATGTTCCGATGCCCAAGGACCCACTTCAAAATCGGCTCATAACGCAGCCGCGCAGTGCGCATCACCACGCCTTCCTCTTCCTTGACCTTGCCAGTGACGAACATGGCGATGGCTGCCGGAACGAAGGTGACGGAGAGGATCATTGCACCCAGCAGCGCCATCACAACGGTGAAGGCCATGGGGTGGAACATTTTGCCCTCGACGCCGGTCAGGGCGAAGATCGGCAGGTACACCACCATGATGATCAACTGACCGAAGATCAGTGGCCGGCGAGCTTCACCCGCAGCAGCGAAGACCTCATGGAAGCGCTCAGCTTTGGTGAGCATACGGCCATGCTTGTGTTGCGCATGAGCCAGTCGACGGATCGCGTTTTCTACAATTACCACGGCACCGTCGACGATGATTCCGAAGTCGAGTGCGCCTAAGCTCATTAGGTTGGCGCTGACCTTGTTGTTGAACATACCGGTGAAGGTGAACAGCATGGACAACGGGATCACCATCGCGGTGATGAGTGCAGCACGGATGTTACCGAGGAACAGGAACAAAATGGCGATTACTAGAATCGCGCCTTCCACCAAGTTCTTCTTCACAGTTGCAATAGCTTTTTCAACCAGGTTGGTGCGGTCGTAGACCGTCACGGCAACCACACCTTCTGGAAGGGTACGGTTGATGTCAGCCAGTTTGGCGGCAACAGCCTGAGACACGGTACGGCTATTTTCACCGATCAGCATGAACACGGTGCCGAGTACGACTTCGCGACCGTTCTCGGTGGCAGCCCCCGTCCGGAGCTCTTTGCCAATGCTAACGTCAGCGACGTTGCTGATTCGAATCGGTGCGCCATCGACACTGGTGATCACAATGTTGGCGATGTCTTCGATGTTACCGACCTGCCCTGGCGCACGGATGAGGAGCTGCTCACCATTACGCTCGATGTAACCGGCGCCGACGTTGGCGTTGTTGCTTTCCAACGCTGCGACCAGATCATTGAGGGTCAGTTTGTATGTAGCTAGGCGCTTCGGATCCGGCGCGACCAGGAACTGCTTGGCGTAACCACCGATGGTGTTGATCTCGGCCACACCTGGGACGTTCCGCAGCTGCGGCTTGATGATCCAGTCCTGGATCACACGCAGGTCGGTTGGGGTGTACGGTGTACCGTCTTCCTTGACCGCACCATCCTCAGCTTCAACGGTCCACAAGAAAATTTCACCAAGCCCAGTGGATACCGGACCCATGACAGCCTCAACGCCCTCTGGCAACTGCTCCTTCGCAACTTGCAGCCGCTCGTTGATCAACTGGCGGGCAAAGAAGATGTCAGTGCCATCCTTGAAGATCACGGTGACCTGAGACAGGCCAGAGCGAGACAAGGAACGGGTCTGTTGAAGGCCCGGGAGACCGGCCATGGCCGTTTCAACTGGAAACGTGATCCGCTGTTCAGTTTCCAATGGCGAATAGCCAGGCGCAGCAGCGTTGATCTGCACCTGGACGTTAGTGATGTCGGGTACCGCATCGATGGGCAGCTTCTGATAGCTGTAGATACCGATGCCGGCCATGATCAGAACAGCGATCATTACAACGATGCGCTGCTCAATGGCGAATCTGATGATACGTTCAAACATGAGAAATCATCCTGTCAGTTCGCATCAGTGACCGTGTTCGGCAGACGCTTTGCCGAGCTCAGACTTGAGTGTAAAGCTGCCACTGGCTGCTACTTGGGCGCCGGCTTGGATGCCGTCGATGATTTCCACGTATCCATTGTCACGGCGGCCCGTTTTTACCGGCCGAGTGTCAAAGCCTTCCCTGGTGCGCACAAATACCGAGGGTTTGTCTTCAACGGTCTGCACGGCGCCTTCAGGAACGGCCACAGCCACTCGATCGGTCTGAGAAGTGACGGCGATGTTCACGAACAGACCTGGACGCCAGGCGCCGTCAGGGTTGGTCAAGGTAACGCGAACGGTCGCTGCACGGTTTTGCTCACCCAGCAGGCTGCCTACATAACCCACCTTGCCGTCGACCTCGACGTTCATGTCGGGCGATGAAACTTTTACCGCACGGCCCGTCACCACCTTGCCCAGTTCAGTGGGAGGGACAGCGAAGGTGGCCCACACCTGATTCAGGTCGGACAAGATGAAAGCGTTAGTCGCCTCGCTGACGACTTCACCCATGGTCAGGTGCTTCTCTACCACCACGGCGTCAAAGGGTGCCCGAAGCTCGTAACGATTGCCGCCTACGGAATTGACCGAAGCGCCGATGGCACCGACCTTCTGCTTGGCATTGGCCAGAGATATCTCTGCTTCTTGCAGCGCTTGGCGTGCCTGCAGGTAATCCTGCTCGGCGGAGATCTTGTCCTGCCACAGTTGCTTCTCACGGTCGAAGGTAACGCGGGCCAGCTCTACGCGTCGCTGTGCGGCTTGTTGTTCGCTGCGCAGGTCAGAAATCTGTTGGCTGGCAATCACTGCGAGGACTTGGCCTTTCTTAACGGCTTCGCCCAAGTCGGCCTGGACACTTTCAACAACGCCAGGGACCCGAGGGACAACATGTGCAGTCCGGTCTTCGTCGAAACGAATCTCCCCCGGGAAAGTCACAACGGTGCCGAGGTCACGGGGGGCCGCAGACTCCAGGACTACCCCAGCTGCCTTGATCTGTTCAGCGCTCAGGGTCAGCTTGCCCTCTTCCTCACCACCCTCTTCGCTATGGCCTTCTGCACCATGACCCTCATCACCCTCCTCTTTGGCGGCTGATGCGGTCGTCTTCTCATCGCCATGGCCATCGTTAGCGCCGTGCTCGACGGTACTGGCGGCCTGCTCTCCGGAACTGTTGTTCCAGGCAAGGCTGCCAAATCCAAGGGCTGCCACAGCGGCGACCGCGAGGGCGATCTTGCGTTTGTTATCCATTGCTACTCCTGCTGATCATAGGCACCGACGTGTTATGCCGAGCGCCGAAGAAAATTTCTGGCCCGTTCAACGAACGCCGGCAGTCGAACCGACATCGCCATAAACCCTTTCCACCTGCGCACGCGCATTGGTCGCTGTTGCCAACGAATCGAGGTATTGGCCACGAGCGACGATCAAGGTGCGCTGGGCATCCAGCACTTCGATGAAGCCGAATTTGCCCATCTCGAAACCGCGAGTTGCGGTCTCCACAGCCTGCTGTGCGGACGGCAGAATGGTCTTGTCGTAGGACTCGACCTCCTGCATGGCGGTCGCCCACTGGTTTACTGCGGTTTGGGTTTCGCTACGCAGCCTCAGCTCAACTGCGTTGCGCTGGTCTCGGGCTTGATCTGCGCGTCGAGAAGCGGAAAGAATGTTGCCCTGATTACGATCAAACAGCGGCAATGGCATGGACAGTCCTACAGTGTTGACCCGTTCACGTACGGAGCGGTCGTACTGGCTACCCACGCTTACAGTGAGGTCTGGGATTCGCTGAGCTTTCTCTGAGCCGAGGGACGCATCGCTTTTGTCGATCTGCACCACGGCCTGACGCATTTCCGCAGTTTGATCGAGCCTCGACAACAGCTCTTCAGCGTCCGGAGGCAAACCTGGGGAGAGGGTCGGCGAATCCAGGCGATCGAATACTGTGACCGAGCTCCCCGTAATTTGAGCTAGCTGCTGGTAAGCGGTCGCTTTCTCCGTTTCGGCGCGTCTGACCTGCAGCTTGGCTTCGGCCAACTGTACTTGAGCACGAGTAGCCTCTACTGGGGAGGATTTACCTGCGCGAACGCGGCCGTCGACAATGCGCAGACCACGCTCAGTCAGCTCCAGAGATTGCTTGGCTAGATCTAGGCCAGTCTGCGCTCGCAATGCTGCGTAGAAGGCTTGAACGACCTCGGCGCGCAGAGCGTTCACTCGACGGTCCAACTCCAGCTGTGCAGCAGTCTGGCCATAGGTGGCGACGTCAACACGTGCGCCCCGCTTTCCGCCCAGCTCCAGGGTCTGGCTGAGCGTCACAGTTGTCTGGCTAGTGCTGCGACGGGTGTCTTCTACGTCGTACGAGATTGTTGGGTTGGGGATAAGCCCTGCCTGCTTGCGTGCCCCATCTGCGATCCCAATCTCCTGACGGGCGGCGGCCATGTCAGGGTTGGCATCCATCGCCGTCGAAAGCGCTTGAGGCAAGCTGATGCTTTGGGCAAATGCAGCAGGTGCCATCAGCCCGGAGATGACCGTACAGAGTGCGGCTATCTTCCAGGGTGAGATTGAGGTCTTAGGAAAGACATTGCGGATATACCGGGGCACTTTAATGGTCCTCGTGCACAAACTTCGATAAAGCTTGGCGAGAACGCCGAAACAGCTGCCAAGCCCCACTGGATTAGGTGATGGCACTCTAAAGAGCGGTAGCTATCAGAGGGGTGGCTAGAAAATTACAATTTCGTAAGAAAAGTGGGTAATGCCCGTAAACACTGAGAAATTCAGTCGAACCCAGGATTTGATTACAACCGAGAGAGATGGCTAACACACGGTGCTAGGCACCCGGATAACCTGTAGATGACGAAATTGTAATTATCCTATCACCCTCCCGTTATCTTCGGCCTGCAAATATGAGCTCGGCGCTCTTCATAGGCGCGCCGCCGGGTCAGAACATATAAAGACACCCGCGTCGGTACACATAATAAAAACTGCCGTAAATCAAAGGAGCATCAGATGAAAATCAAAGTACCACTGTATTTGGCGGCAGTTTCTGCGCTGTCTGGAAGCTATGCAATTTCTGCTCAAGCTGAAGACAAACCAGAAGGTTTCATTGAGGGCAGCAGCCTTACAGTGCTCAACCGCAACTTCTACTTCAATCGTGATAATCGCGACAGTTCGGCTCCCACTTACAACAGTGGTAAGGGCAACACCAACGGCTACTCCGAAGCCTGGGCGCACGCGCTCATTTCCAAATTCAACTCTGGTTTTACCCAGGGTACCGTCGGTTTTGGTGTTGATGCCTTTGCAATGATCGGCCTCAAGCTTGATACCGGCGACGGTCGCAACGGCGGCCGTAGCTCCTTCGACGTGCTGCCCGTTGATAACAAGGGTGAGGCGCGTGATGAATACACCAAGGTTGGCGGAGCGGCCAAAATCCGCTTGTTCGATACCGTGGTGAAAGTGGGTGATGTATTCCCATCGACGCCGGTCGTCGCAGCGGGCGACTCGCGCCTCCTGCCAGAAAGCTTCCGCGGCGTGACCGTTGAGAACAGCAGCATCCAGGGCCTCACCCTGCAAGGTGGTCGACTGCATGCAATGAGCCAACCGGTTTCCAGTAACCTGAACGACAATTTCGTTACCTTCTATGGCGGCCCGGTCAACTCGCCTTGGATCGGCTACGGCGGCGGTGACTACTCGATCAACGACAATTGGACCGTGAGTGTCTACGGCAGCCAGTTGAAAGATGTCTGGAACCAGTACTACGCCGGTACCAGCTTCGCCTACCCACTGAGCGATGACCTCGCGCTGATTGGTGGGTTCAACTACTACAAAGCCGTGGATGAAGGTAAACGCCGACTGGGCGAGTTCGACAACAATATCTGGAGTGCCAAGGTCGGTGTTCGCTACGGCGCCCACACCTTGGCCCTGTCACACCAGCGCAACAATGGCGATGACGATTTTGATTACCTGCGTCAGTCGGACTCAATCTTCGTAGACAACTCGATCCAGTACAGCGACTTCAACTCGCCGAAAGAACGCTCCTGGATGATGCGTTATGACCTTAACTTCACCAGCTACGGTATTCCTGGTCTGACGTTCATGACCCGCTACGCAAGGGGTTCGGGCGCAGACTACTCGAACGCCAACCAGTTCTACATGCGTACCGACGACAACGGCAATCCGCTCACCGATCAAAAACGTTGGGAGCGTGACGTCGAGGTGAAATATGTCGTTCAAACCGGCCCGGCTAAAGACTTGTCCTTCCGGTTGCGCCAAGCTACCACGCGTGCCACTGCTTTCGAATCGGACCTTGATGAAACTCGCGTGATCATTGAATATCCGCTTTCTATTCTGTAATTCTCTGATCGGATCAGTTTTCCATGAACTGGCCCCTCAGAAAAACGTGCATTACGCATTCACCTTGAGTGGCTTAAGTGCTCCTTTGGTAAAAGGTGAATATTTGGCGCCCTTTGGGCGCCTTTTTTTATCTAAAATTCGAGCAGTTGTTCGAGTTCATGCATCGCATGTCGATGCAGCTCATGGCTACACCAATGTCCAGCCTCCTCAATGAGGGGAACTTCGCCGTCATCTGAACGGAATGAAACCAGAACAAAGAATAGAATAACCCAGTACTTCATAAGGTCAAATCACCTATTGGAGAGAGGGCTCGCATCTGTCAAACCCAAACCGCGACAAGATATAACGCCAGACTATCAAATATATTACCTAGAAATTACAAATCCGTAATTTAGCCCCCCAGACAACTCTTTTTGATTTACCATTCATTTCAATAACGCCGGCGCGCGTGCGCGGTTAATTGCTCAGTGATGTCGAGACAAAATCCCATGCGAATTCTGGTAATTGAGGATGAAGTAAAAACTGCGGAGTATGTGCGTCAAGGCCTTACTGAATGCGGTTATGTTGTAGATTGCGTCCATACCGGTTCAGATGGATTATTCCTGGCCAAGCAGCACGAATATGAGTTGATCATCCTTGATATCAATCTGCCGGAGATGGATGGGTGGCAGGTGCTTGAACTGTTGCGACGTAAAAACTGCCCTTCTCGTATCATGATGCTGACGGCTAGAAGTCGCCTAGCAGATAAGGTTCGGGGCCTGGAGAACGGTGCAGATGACTACCTAATCAAGCCATTTGAGTTCCCAGAACTGCTGGCCCGGGTCCGCGCCTTGATGCGCAGGTCTGACCACCCTGCATCCGTCGAGATAATTCGTGTAGCTGACCTCGAACTCGACCAGAGCCGTCACAGAGCCTTCAGGGATGGCCAGCGCATCGATTTGACTACAAAAGAGTTTGCACTGTTGCACTACCTGATGCGCAACACGGGGGTGGTACTGAGCCGTACGCAGATCATCTCACAGGTTTGGGACATGAACTTTGACTGCGATACAAACGTTGTAGAGGTGTCGATTCGAAGGCTCAGAGCCAAGATCGATGATCCTTTCGAGACGAAGCTTATCCACACGCTCCGAGGCGTGGGCTATGTTCTTGAGAAGCGGTAAGCGACCAACCGCCTAGCCTTGGAAACAGCTCGACTGATTATCCAGCGCCTACTACATTGACAGTTAAATTTTAATTCCAACAGCACTTATCTTCGCAATAAGCATGTCAAACCAACAAGCACCACCCATTGACCCGGAGTCAAGGAGACCAGACCACGAGAAATTTAGTGATACGCAATCCACTCAGAGTACTGATAGGACGGTCGTGGCGGAACGGGGCAACGAAAGCCAACAATCCAGCCATTAATCGCAAAAATCGCTCTGGGTTGCCGATTGGAAAACTACCAATCAGACAGTGGAATCTAGAGATCCACCACATAAAACGCAATTCCCACCAGTACGATCTAGCTCTCCGGGGCCAACAGGTTTTACCATCAAGATACTAATATCAATCGAGTGACTTAGCATTGCCTCGATAAGGTCAATGTATTGAACTCGAATCGCTTCATACATAGTCCGCACCATAACAACTTCACGCTGAAGCTTATGATTCTTTTCTTGAAGATTCCTGTATTTAGCATCGCCATCATGATTAATCTTTGAAACTAGACAAGACCGCAAGCAAGCGTCAATTTCAGATTGATATTTCCTGATTGTCTCTCTAGAAACTCCTGCGTATTTAGAAAATTCTTTTTGGCTATAAACATATCCTCCAATTTCTTTTTGGCGAACACTTATCAATTCCAAAATCTTAGAATTGAGATACCCCTTTAGACGCTCACCTCTGAGCTGCATAAGCCCCCCGATATATTAATTCTTTTTAAAAATCTCATTCAACAGAAAATCAGCCGACAGTTCAATATTTTTGAAATGTTGGTATTGCGGACTCAACTCCCCTCCAGCAGTTAAGATATGATTCTTTATTAAGTTAGCGTCTCGGCTCAATCTTTCAATTTCCAGACGCTGCGCATCATCTTGAACGTTCACTATTAAATCCTCGCAAGGCTTGCCATTTGTCCCCTTCGCCAAACATGACAGACTGTGCTGGCATGGTTTCAACGCAAGGTTGTGAGCGCACGCTCCATGTGGCATTGGATTAACCACACGAATGGCTGCTGAAAGATATTCCTCTGCGGCTTGACGATTTTCAATTCTAAGTTTATTGAAAGTTGTTTGAATAACCCCCACAGCTCTATCTTGCCTAACACTTTCAATCATATCCTGCAGAATCAATGATCTGCTTAAAGCTGGTGTATGATCATAAACCTGAGCCTGCGTGAGGTCTGAACGTCCTAGGATCAGGTTCACCTGAACATCAGATAAACCTCCCTGCTTATAGACAGTATTGAGCCAATGCCTAATATCATGCCAGTAAAACTCAGCCACTTCACCGGTACGAGGATCGAGGACATTAAATTTCTTAAATAATGACTCTTCAGTTCTTGATGTACCATCAAGCCACCCTTGAAACATACCAACCGAAACCTTCCTAAATTCCCTATCACTCTTAGCATTAGAAAATGTCAACAAATTCCGCGGGATAATGAATAATGAATTTTCCGGCTCTAGAATTGCCACACCATTCTTTTGGATCGTAGGCAGAATTTTTCGAGCAAAGTTTAATTCGAACTCAAAATCAGGCTGAAATGGAAAAGTTTTATTCTCAAGCTGACACAACAAAGCCTCATCAAGGATATCGTCAACAATCTCACGCATCCATGATGGATTGAAGGTAACTTCACAAAATGCCTCAAGACGCTGCAACGATATAGCATGAGGGTGGCGCCTCAACCTGCTTCGCCACTTATATACATTTGAAGTCAAAGGCAAATATTCATTCCAAGCTTTCTCATACATAAATATCTTAGAATTCATAGCTTTCTGACATTGAAGCAACTTGACAACTGTTCGTGTAGAGGCACCCAGAAATGCCGCGACCTCAGACACACGCCCGAGGCGTCCAACCAACTGAATTACATCTACAAATTGCCCTGTAGATTGATAATAAACCCCTCGCGGCGTATACAAATCGAATTCGCTCACCCATTTCGCGACAAACTTACGCGCATAATATTTCAAACTAATAGGCGTTTTTTTTACTTCCTTCCAATTCACCCCTGGATTCAATCTCATTTTCTTAACAATACGACGCCCTTCCGCAGTATGTTCAGTGATAAATTCTACCGCTGCGCGTACTGCTGGGTATAAATCTTGCGGAAATGGTCGGAAGTACAATCGCCCTCCCTTTTCGGGAAATATTTTTATAACCCATTTCCCCTCTTGCTGTATCAAGCAATCTACAGGAAGACATGCCAGCTCATTGATTCTACCGCCCACAGCTGCGTTAATCACTAGCGCACTAATATAAAATCTATCCCGAAAAGAAAGTTCTGGATGAGTGGCCAATCCGAATAAATCTCTAATCACCTCTGTAGGTAGGAACTTTCGCTCTCTTCCCTCTTCACTTCCATGCCGGCCATACTTACATCTGCCTTTTGGAGCATCATAGATTACCCTTAAACCAATTCGCTTCTGCATCCATTTAGCAAAGCCCTGAAGTGTTGTTAAAGTTGAAATCTTCCCGGTCACCCCGCGCTCTGCGTAGGTCCTTTCAACCGCTTTAAAATCCAATAGATTCAATCGTGAGATTTCTTTACTACCCATTTCCAAATCAAGCCTAACTAATGCCTCGATGGAGGCGAATGCACCATCAGCGGTTACACCCGCTTGGACTCGCTTTGCTGCTATATACACTTTAGCAACTAATCTAAGCTCGTCATTTCTAATACGGCAAAATCTCAAATTGTATTGCGACAGATTTCCAGGGCGTTCAACCCAGTCGAGAATATTCCATTCATCACAAAAAAAATCGACTGAAGGCTTTAACCCCTCAACAAGTGATGCTGCCAAATTTATCAAAGGCTCTGGGAGGCCATGACCACGCAACTTTGAGTGAATATCCATCTTCGTCATTCCCCACTATTGATCCTAGCCATAACATCGTTAACCGCTTGGTATACGCGCTCCAGCTCTTTCAGTATCTTACTCCTTTCCTTTCCACCCTCAGCTCTACCCCATCTTTCTAATTCAGACTCTAGGTAATCTAAAGATTTTTTATGGTCTGCGTTGCGCCAGGCAATGAAATACCTACAACCATTGTAACAATTAAAAAATGGATGATGCCCACAAGATCCGGACTTGCCACATTCCCCTACTATAGCTGGCTGATTTACGACCGGTATCAATATAGGCATCCCCGAACTCTTATGCCCAAGCTGACCGGCGAAAAATAAACCATTTAACTCTGAGAATATCCCACCTAATTTTCTGTTTGCTCGCTCCAACAACGGGCAAAACTCAGAAGCCAAACAGTCAATGTAAGCATCAGCTGCATGCACGGAGTCATGCTCAAGTACATATTGTATCTCGTCCCTAGACGCGCCTTGGGCGGCCATCTGTGTAGCTCCGCTATGTCGGATTCTATAGGGTGTCAAGATTAGAGGCCTATTCGTACGCGGACTGATCAGCTTTAATCTGCTACACCAGCCAGTTATCGCCCGTCCAAAATTTGATGATTCTCCCTCCCTTGAACTCACTAACAACCTCCCAGTCCTTTCCTGTAACGCCTTAACCTTAGGAGATGAGGAGTACTCGAGAATGGCATTAGCAAGTTGAGTAGTTATGGGCCAAAGCTCTGACGCCTGTCCTGTTTGATATTTTGCCTTAGGCATTCTAAGGAAATATTGGCCCCCTTCTGCCATCGAATCGGGTACCCACAATGCATCACGGAACATTTCATGCAACTGGATAGGTCTCTTTAATGTTTCGAACGAGATCCAAGTAAACAGCCTTGAGGTGAAATCCGCCGTGGATTCCCCCTCTGCAGAAATGATCATTGCTTTTCGAACCACTTCAATTTCGGAGCTTGTTAGCGCCCCGCGCGTCTCGTGCCATTCCAGTATCCTTAAAGTTGGGTGAGGCTTTTTAAGCCTTATAGCCTCTAACTCCAATGCATGAATCTCGTCCGCACCTGCCAACCCCTGAAAAGCAGCGTAAATGTAGAACCTTCGAAACTCGGTCGCCTCCGCATGGGATGATGTCATAACGCTCAACAATTTCCCGAGAGACATATCTGAAAAGTCCTTCCATGAAGGTTGCCAGTGCCTTTCCAAGCAAGAGATCCCCGCGTGCACTGAGCTCAGGATTCTAGGGCAAACCGACTCAAGCTTGTGCACTAGGTACTTTTTGACCACCTCAATAATTACTACTGGGAGCTGGTATCTGCTTAGATCAATAGAATATCTAGCCCTTCTCCACACCGCTTCAACATAATCTGTCGTCACATCAATGAAAAATGGACTACTCGGATCAGCATTACATCTTACATATAGCCGCCCGACTTCATCTTCAAATTCACCAGAATCATTGACTTCAATACCCATTGCTTACCCCTCAAAATTTAACCTCATCAACTCCCTTCTTGCCTTATCCCGAATCGCGCGCCGAGCATAACCTTTTAATGAGTCAGGACTACTCCATCCTCCCATGTAAACTACGTGATCTATTTCCGTAGAATTGTTCTCTAGCAAACTTGCAGCTTCGTAAAGCCTATTGAACACAGCGTGGCGTACGAGATGCCAATGAAAAGCTTTGACACACTCATTGCTAATCATGCAAGCGACTTTATTTGCCGCTGAACAGGATAGTGGATTACCCAGCGAGGCGTTACCGTGAGAGATCAACAGGAATTCGTGGTCTAGATAAGCTGTAAACCCTCCTTTTATTTTTCTTTTAACTCTATATGTATCTACATACTCCTCAATGGCTCTAATCATCCCCTCATCACCAGGACTAAAATAAAGCCGCCTACCAAAAGTTTTAACAAGTGGATTATTGGGAGCTCGCGGATCAGAATAATCTGCCCCTCTATCCTCTATGCGGATAATTTCCAAAAAAGGATATAAACCAGTCAGATCAATATCCACTAGGCGTAATGCTAACAACTCGCCTAGCCTTAATCCAAACCTTCTAACTAAGCGCCACATGATGTAGTTTCTTAGATTCAAGCCGCGAGTCACGTTCGCACTTGAAAGCTGCCCTACTAAAAACCCCTCTATTTTTTTCAATTCATCGTCCGTCAGGTCATGCGCGATTAGCTCTTTTCTGCCGCTCACCATTACACTAGACCAAACTTTCTTATGGCTTTCAATTAAACGAATATAGCTAACATTGACGTCAATACCGGTAGCAAACAAAGGTGTATAGTTCTCAACAAACCAAATTGAGAAAGTGCTGCAGCTTTGTAAGATCTTACAAACATATTTGTTTATCTGGGTCCCATCAACCGGCGGCGATATAATCTTCTCAAGCCAATTGGCAAATTTTCTTACACATCTAAAATCTAGTCCTTTCCCCTCAAGCAGCATGCGCTCGATATCGAGCCCAGTTATGTTTCCCCATGTGAATAAAAAGGCAACGTGGTAGAGCACTGTACGAATACTCGCCTTATAGCGACGATTACCCATTGAATACGCTACTTCGTACAGACTAGCGCTAAGACAAGGTACAAACGTTTCTACTGCCACCAACTGGTACCTAGCTACGTGTTGATGTGAAAACTTAAGAACCTTGTACTCTAACCCTACAGTCCTAACTGATTTAGTTCTTCTAGTTAGTCCAGGCATGAGACATCTCCTTCAGCATCAGTTGCAGAAGTTGTCTTCGAATGAATTTTATCAGCCTGCGACCAAAGCGACTTTAATAAGCCATCCCCAATCGAGTAGTTTGATCTTAACTTAAGACAGCTAGTTGACTTATAATCAACTAGCACGGACAGCAATTGATAACCGGTGAGAATTTCAAACAAAAAACGTATAAATATATTTTTGCCGCCCATATATCCGCACCTTGACATTAGTTTATGTCTTAAAGGTACAGATGCTGGGCCGCGGATAACTCCGTCGTCTGCCAACTATCTAACAACCTACGGTGCTACATTGGCACATTTTTAACGTAAACCAGTTGACTGGACTAATCAAGACCTTACGTCGCAGGTCTGACGGGACGCGGGGCTGCGGAGCTCTCATCCCCCCGCTATCTAGGCACTTTGAGGTCAGATAAATCATGGATAAAGCCGAAGCTGACCGTCATGACAAGATGCTTGAACTCGCTGAGTTGCTGGCAGAAGTGTTGCAAAAAGCCGTGCCGTCGTTGAGCGAGCAGCAGGTGGAAGAAGCCGGGATCTACATGGCGAAGAATCGCGATGTATTTGCCAAGGCGTTCAAGAGCCAACCGGATGCGCTGTCCGAGTTGCTGAACCCGCCCGCGGAATAAGCCCGAATTGAACAGGCCCTGAATCAACGATTCAGGGCCTTTTTAATGCGCGTTTATTGGTAGAGCAGTCGCTCGGCCAGTTCGTCCGCCACCCGTGCGGGGGAACGCTTTTCGGCTTGGGCGTGGGCGAAGATTTCGGTCAGGCGCGTGCCGATGTTGGACAGGTGCGCGGTGATGGTCGGCAGTTCGGCACCGCTGTGTTTAAGCGCGACGTAGATCAGGCCGCCGGAATTGATCACGTAGTCCGGGGCGTAGAGGATGCCGCGGCCCTCCAGTTGGTCGGCCACTGGCAGGTTGGTCAGTTGTGTACTGGCTGAACCGGCGACGGCGGCGCAGCGCAGTTGGCCGACGCTCTGGCGATTGAACACGGCACCCACGCCGCAGGGCGCGAGGATGTCGCACGGGGTGCTGAGCAGCGCGTCGTTGGCGATGGGGTGCGCACCGAGCTGCTCCATGGCCAGTTGCACTTTGCCGTGGTCGATGTCGCTGACCAGCAGTTCGGCACCGGCGGCGTGCAGTTGTTCGGCCAACGCATAACCGACGTTGCCCAGGCCCTGGATCGCTACGCGC
The DNA here is from genome assembly GCF_046605395.1 of Pseudomonas sp. MPB23. Lineage (NCBI taxonomy): Bacteria > Pseudomonadati > Pseudomonadota > Gammaproteobacteria > Pseudomonadales > Pseudomonadaceae > Pseudomonas > Pseudomonas sp. MPB23. Next base: position 6,292,373 of record NZ_CP176771.1, read on the forward strand.
AGGCCTTCGAGGTTGTCGCTGCCCAGGCGCGCCATGGCGGTGGTGCGGATACCGGCGAATACGCCCATGGCGGCGTGGGGCGACGGGTCGCCAGCGGCGGTGGTGCTGGTGACGTAGCGGGTGTGCTGGGCGATGCAGTCCATGTCGGCCACCGAGGTGCCACTGTCGATGGCGGTGATATAACGTCCGTTGAGTTGCTCGACACACCGACCAAAGGCTTCAAACAACGCCGCACGGCTTTCCACATGGGCGGGACGCAGGATCACCGCGCTACCGCCGCCCACCGGCAAACCGGCCAGGGCGGCCTTGTAGCTCATGCCCTGGGCCAGGCGCGCGGCATCGGCCACAGCACTTTCGTCGTCGGGGTAGGCGAGGTAGCGACAGCCACCCAAGGCAGGACCCAGACGGCTGTTGTGGATGGCTATGACCGCCTTCAACCCCGTCACCGGGTCGATGCTCAGGTGCAGCGATTCAAGGCGGGTGCTGTGCATGAGAGCAAACATCGTCAAGCTCCCGAATCACTTCTTGTAGTCGCCAAGTATAGGCTTGCGGTAGAAAACTGCCGAAGTGCGCTGGAATAAGCCCCTCGGTTTTGCGGGCTCCGGGAAATAAGCAGGTGGGATATTTCTCAAGCTACTGGACGAAAATTCCCAGCAAGGCTAAAACGAGAGCATCCGCCGGAGAATGCAATGAATCCCCGCAAAGCCTTTTTCGCCTGCCTGGAACGCTCACCGCCTGCGCTGTTCGAAGCGGCGCTGTGGATCGCCGCCGAGCACGACTCGGCGGTGCAGCCGCTGGCGATCCTGCAGGCGCTGACCACGCTGGCGCAACAGGTGAGCATGGGCATACCCATGCTGCCGGCGGACGAACTCGGCCAGCCACTGTTGCGGCGCCTGAATGACCTGGGGTTTGCCCAGGACGACTTCACGCCCTTGCGCCCCGCCGCCGCCCTGCTGGACAAAGTCCTCGATCGCCAACGCGGGCAACCCCTGGCGATGGGGTTGATCGCCATGGAACTGGCGCGACGCTTGAATATTCCCATGGTCGGGGTCAACTTCCCTGGGCATTTCCTGCTGCGCGTGCCCGGTACCGACCACCTGCTGGACCCCTGCGGTGGACGGCGCCTGTACCCCAAGGATTGCCGCGAACTGCTACAACGCCAATACGGCCCCAATCTCAAGTTGCAGGCCGACCACCTGCACACCGCCACGCCACGGGCGATCCTGCAACGGCTGTCGCGTAACCTGCGCCAGTTGCACCTCGCCAATGACAACCCCTTGGCCGCCCTGGTCGACGCCGAACGCGTGCTGGAACTGGGCAATGCCAACGCCGCCGATTACCTCGCCCGCGCCAGCCTGTATCAACGCCTGGACTGTCCGAACGCCGAGCGCTTCGATCTGGAACACGCGCTGCTGCTCAGCGAAGACCCGATCCAGCGCCTGCGCCTGACCGAGCGGCTGGGGCATCTGCCGCCCAATTCAGTGGTGCACTAGGCGCTCCTACAGACAACCAGTGGGCGCCGGGGTGTCGGGCTGGTTGGCCGGATGGGCCGTGATGAAGGCCGGATGTGTCGCCGCCAATGCCGCCACCCGGCCGATGCGCGGATACGCCGCCAATGACACCTTGAAGCGCTCGGCCGCATACAACTGCGGAATCAGAAACGCATCCGCCAGCCCCGGCCGCTCGCCAAAACAAAACCCGTCATCGCCAATCAACTGCTCGACCGCACCCAAGCCCTGGCTGATCCAATGAGCGATCCAGGCCAGCACTTGCGCATCATCATGCCCCCACTGCCGCAACAGGTTCTGGGTGCTGGAGTTGTGCAGCGGGTGAATGTCACAACTGATGATCGACGCCACCGCACGCGCATGGGCGCGCATCGCCACGTCCTGGGAGAGCAGCGGCACCTGTGGATAACGTTCCTCCAGGTACTCGATGATCGCCGACGACTGGATCAACAGCTCGCCGTCATCGGTGCGCAGCGCCGGGACGCGACCTTGCGGGTTGATGGCCAGGTACTCCGGCTGGCGATTGGCGCCGCCCGGAGGCACCAGCAAGTTGATCGGCACGGCGCTGTAATCCAGGCCCTTGAGCGCCAGTGCGATACGTACCCGGTACGACGCGGTCGACCGGTAGTAAGTGTAGAGTTCCATCGCCCGCCCCTCTCAGCGCGCCGCGACCACGGTGCCGCGGCATTCGCCGAAGCCGATGGAGGCGAAACCTTCGCGGCTGCAACGGGCGCGCAGGATGATTTCGTCGCCGTCTTCGAGGAATCTACGCACTTCACCGGAAGGCAGTTCGACCACCTTCTTACCGCCTTCGGTCATCTCCAGCAGGCTGCCGAACTGCCCCGCTTCGGGCCCGGACAAGGTGCCGGAACCGAACAGATCGCCGGCCTGCAACTGGCAGCCGTTGACGCTGTGATGCGCGACCAATTGGGCGACGGTCCAGTACATATACAGGCTGTTGCTCAGGGCCAGACGATGGGCCGGCAGTTTTTGCTCGCGCATCGACGCGGTGGTGAGCAGCACTTCCAGTTCGATATCCAAGGCGCCAGCCGCCTGATCGCGCGCGTCCAGCAAGTACGGCAGCGGTTGCGGATCACCTTCCGGCCGCGCTGGTTGGGCCTTGCGGAACGGCGCCAGCGCTTCGGCTGTCACGACCCACGGTGAAAGGGTAGTGATGAAACTCTTGGACAAAAACGGCCCCAGCGGCTGGTATTCCCAGGCCTGGATATCCCGCGCCGACCAGTCGTTGAGCAGGCAGAAACCGGCGATGTGCTCAGCCGCGTCGCCGATGGCAATCGCGTCGCCCATGGCATTGCCCTGGCCGATCCAGATGCCCAACTCCAGCTCATAGTCCAGCCGCGCGCACGGGCCGAAGCTCGGCTCGGTCTGGCCGGCCGGCAGGGTCTGGCCCTTGGGGCGGCGTACCTCGGTGCCCGACGGGCGGATGGTCGAGGCGCGGCCGTGATAACCGATCGGCACGTACTTGTAGTTGGGCAGCAGCGGGTTGTCGGGGCGGAACAGTTTGCCGACGTTTTGTGCGTGTTCAATGCCGACGTAGAAGTCGGTGTAGTCATTGATTTTGGCCGGCAGGTGCATCTGGCAATCGACGGCGCGGTGCAGCACCTCAGCCTCGCGGGCTTGCAGCGCACTGCCCTCCGCCAACAATGCCAGCAGGCGCTCGCGCAGGGCCACGCGCGGGCCGCGGCCCAGTTCGAAGAAGGCATTCAACTGCCCGCCAGCGGTGGCGTCGACGGCGCGCAGGGCTTCACCGTCAAATGCATCGCGGGCGGCCAGCAGGTCGAGGATGCAGTCGCCAATCGCCACGCCACTGCGCGGTGCCGAGCCGTTGATGCTGAACACGCCCAGCGGCAGGTTCTGCAGGGGAAAATCGCGGTGACCGTTGGCGGATGTCACCCAGCTGCGGGTAGGGGTGGGTTCAGTCATGGGTTATCTCCGGTTCGGGTTGAAGGTGACGGGCAGCGAGGCCCAGCACGCGTCGTAAGCAGGTTGCAGTTGCGGGCACTCCAGGGCGAACTGGGTCGGACGCAGCACTTGGCTGGTCTCGAACATGAAGGCCATGGTGTTGTCGATCTTGTGCGGCGCCAGGTCCACGTTGATGGCCTTGGTGCAGGTCTCGCCATCCGGGCCGTGGGCGCTCATGCAACTGTGCAGCGACGCGCCGCCAGGCAGGAAGCCTTCGGCCTTGGCATCGTAGGCGCCCTGGATCAGGCCCATGTATTCGTTCATCAGGTTGCGGTGGAACCACGGTGGCCGGAAGGTGTTCTCGGCCACCATCCAGCGCGGCGGGAAGATCACGAAGTCGAGGTTGGCCAGGCCGTGCACGCTGGTGGGCGAGGTCAATACGGTGAAGATCGACGGGTCCGGGTGATCAAAACTCACGGTGCCGATCGTGTTGAAGCGGCGCAGGTCGTATTTGTACGGCACGTTATTGCCGTGCCAGGCGACCACGTTCAACGGCGAATGGTCGAGTTCGCAGGCCCACAGTTCACCGAGGAATTTCTGTACCAGCGTCGTCGGTTGCCTAAGGTCTTCGTAGTGGGCCACCGGGGTGAGGAAGTCGCGCGGGTTGGCCAGGCCGTTGCTGCCGATGGGGCCAAGGTCCGGCAGGCGCAGCGGGGCGCCGTGGTTTTCAGCGACGTAGCCGCGCGCTTGCGCATCCAGCAGTTCGACGCGGAACTTGAGGCCCCGCGGCAGTACCACGATTTCCAGCGGCTCGACGTCCAGCACGCCCAGTTCGGTGGCAATACGCAGGCGGCCCTGCTCCGGCACGATCAACAGTTCGCCATCGGCGTTGAAGAACACCCGCTGCATCGAGCAGTTGGCGCGGTAGGTGTGGAGGCTGATACCCGAGGGCGTTTGCGATGCCGAATTGGCGACCATGCCGACAAGCCCATCAATGAAATCCGTCGGTTCAGCGGGAATATCCAACGGGTTCCAGCGCAACCGGTTCGGCGTCACCGCGCCCAACGGCCCACCGGCCAATTGCCGTGCCAGCTTGACGAACGCCGGGTGGTTGGCCGATGGCTGGATGCGATACAGCCAGGTGCGGCGTGCTTCACTGCGGGCCATGGTGAAGGCGGTGCCGGAGAACAGTTCGGTGTACAGCCCATAGGGCGCTTTTTGCGGGGAGTTCTGGCCGACCGGCAGCGCGCCGGGCAAGGCTTCGCTGGCGAATTCATTGCCAAAACCCGAAAGGTATTCGAGGTTCATGGATCATCCTCTGAGCGGAAGTTGTTTTTATCGTAATCTAGTTACGCATAACGTAATTTGATCACTATCGACCGTCAAGCTATAAAGACGCCCATTCATCTCTCGGATTCTCGCCCCTCCATGGAAAAGTCCCGCGACACCGGTAAACAGAAAGTCCGCTCGGCCGAAGTGGGCACCGATATCCTCAAGGCCCTGGCCGAGCTGTCCCCCGCCACGTCGCTGTCGCGCCTGGCCGAGCATGTGCAGATGCCGGCGAGCAAGGTCCACCGTTACCTGCAGGCGTTGATCGCCTCGGGGTTTGCCGAACAGAACAGCGCCACCAACCATTACGGCCTGGGCCGCGAAGCCTTGCGCGTGGGCCTGGCCGCGCTGGGCAGCATGGATGTGCTGAAGGTCGGCGCGATGCCCCTGGCGCAACTGCGCGACGAACTGAATGAAACCTGCTTCCTGGCGGTCTGGGGCAACCAGGGTGCGACCGTGGTGCAGATCGAACCGGCAGTGCGCGCGGTGACGGTGGTGACGCAGTTGGGTTCGGTCTTGCCGCTGCTCAGTTCGTCCACCGGGCTGGTGTTCAGCGCGTTCCTGCCATTGCGGGAAACCGTCGAACTGCGTGAGCGCGAGATCCAGGCCGGTATCGCCCATGCGTTGGTGGACGATCAGGCCTACGCCACCCTGTGCGAACAGATCCGCCGCCGTGGCCTGCACTTTGTGCATGGCTTGCTGATGCCGGGGGTGGATGCGTTGTCGGCGCCGGTGTTCAACGCGGTCGGCCAAGTGGCGGCGGTGATGACCGTGGTCGGGCCCACTTCGCTGTTCCATGCCGATGAAGACGGCCCGGCGGCCCAACGTTTACTGGCGGCGACGCAGGCCGTGAGCTGGCGAATGGGCTATCAGCCTTGAGCTAGTCGTGCCATTGGGTCAGGGCCAGCGCCATGCGGTTCTCCAGGGCGCGGATGGGCGCAGCGTCGCTGACGTAATGATTGCTGATCATCGAAAAGACCAGGCGCCGACCATCGCCATCGGTGAGGTAGCCGCTCAACGATGACACTCCGGCCATGGAACCGGTCTTGGCGTGCAGGTTGTTCTCAGCCGCAGTCCCGCGCAGCCGGTAGCGCAGGCTGCCGCCGGTCATTCGGTCACTGTTTCCGGCAATCGGCAAGGCGTTGTACCAGACCTCGAACCAGGGTTGTCTGGCCGTGGCCAACAACAGGTCGGTGAGGTTCTGCGACGACACCAGGTTACGCCGCGACAGGCCCGAACCGTCCACCTGGCTCAGCGTCGCCGGGTCCAGGCCCTGGCGCCGCATAAAGCCCGCCACCGCGGCCACGCCCGCTTCTGCCGTGCCGGCATTCGCCGTCTTGCGCCCCATGGCCTTGAGCAAGGCTTCGGACATGTTGTTGTTCGAGAGCTTGAGCAGCGGCGTGATCAGTTCCTGCAACGGCGCCGATTGATGCTCGGCCACTACCGTGGCAGTCGCAGGCGTTGCCGCCCCCATGATTCGCCGACCAAGCACGGTGATGCCCTGCTGCGCCAGCGCTTGCTCAAACAGATTGGCCACCAGTTGCGTCGGCTCCCACACACTCACCCACTGTCGGCTGCGTTTGCCCGGCGCCAACGCGCCCGTCAGTTGCAACAGGTTGGTGCCGTGCTGGCGGGTGATCGCGTAGTTGTTGGCGGGACCGCTGACGGCGCGGTTATTCAGTTGCACGTAGTGGGTGGCCGGACTCACCACCACATTCACCGGCTGACCGATCGTCACCGGCGCCTGGGCGGTGACCAGTAAAGTGCCTGCATCAAAATCGGAATTGGGCGACACGGTCAGCGCCGAAATCTGCGCGCCGTAGTAGGTGCTTTCGTCATCCTGGGCCCAGTCCACACCGAGGCGTTCGGCGTCGAACCAGGTGTCGTCGAACACCAGGTCGCCCTGCACCTGGCGTACGCCCTGGCTCGCCAATTGGGCGGCCAAGGCCTGGTAGTCGGCGAACTGCGTCGTGGGGTCGCCCAGGCCGCGCAGGTAGAGATTGCCGCTCAGGCGCTCGCCTTGGCGTGTGCCGTTGCTCAGCAGTTGTGTGGAAAACCGATACTGCGGCCCCAACACATCCATCGCTGCGGCGGTGGTCAACAATTTGAGGTTGGAAGCCGGAATCAAACGGGTGCGGGGGTTGTGTTGATAGAGGGTGCTGCCGCTGCGGGCGTCGCGCACCATCAGCGAAACCGTGGCGCCGTTCAAGGCTGGGTCGGCCATCAGGCGGTCGAGGGTGGCCGGGGTGGACATCGATGAAACGCTGGCGCAGCCGCCGAGCAAAAAGCCTAGACCGAGCAGCAACGTGCCGGTGTGTAACCATTTTCCAACGTGCATCGGCATTGTGTTCCGCAAAACCATTAATGGCGGCAACGCTACCATTGTCGGGGCGAGCTTGCTTGCGAAGCCGTCAACGGTAGCGCGTTGGTGCAGGAAGTCCGCGTGAGCGTTGAGGTTTTTCGCGAGCAAGCTCGCGCCTACAGGGGAGAGGATTATTGCGCTTGAAGGCGGAACCCCATGCGGGGGAAATGCACATGCACCGTGCCGGCACGTTCGTCGGTACGGCGCAGGATCAGTTCTTCGCGCCCGACAAACAGCAGTTCACCGGCCACGGCGTCGGTGCCGTAGTCAGTGGCCGCAATGCTGACCTGCTGACCGGCCTTGAAGCCGTTCAAGTCCTCGAAGCGTTCCTCCGGCAGCACGGCTGGGGTCGCGTTACGCGCTACGTCCAGGGCCTGCTCGGCGCTCATCTGGGTAGCCGTGCCATGGCCGAAACTCAGCACCCGTTCCAGCCAGGTGGCGACGGCGGGATAGGCGTCCACCAGGGGCGCGGTCACGGACGAGCCTTTGAGGAACCACAACGGATGGGCCAGGGCAAAGTCAGCAATCGACGGCTCACCGAAGAGGAAATCCCCCTGCTGGTGCTGCAGTTGCTGATTGATACGGCCGACGATCGCCGGCCATTGGTGCAGGGCTTGGTCCAATTGCACACGGGCTGCCGTGCCGCCGCTGAACAGTTGGCTACGGTCGGCCACCAGGACCTGGAGCATTTGCGCCGGCACCTTGGCGAATTTGACCGCCAGGGATTCGGGCTGGAACACCAGGGCGACGGCCTGGGAAAACACCACCGAATCCGCCCAGGCGGCGAAGCCCTGGGCGACCAGCTCAAGGCCCTGGGGAAACAGCGCCGGGCCGGCTTTTTCCTGCTCAAGATGTCGGGCGATCAAGGCGGTGTCGCAGTAGATATCGGCGCCCACTTGCAGCACCGGGGTCTTGCGATAGCCGCCGGTCAGGGCGGTCAGGTCTGGCTTGGGCATGACCGGCGGGATGTGCACCGAATGCCAGGACAAGCCCTTGAAGCCCAACATCAGACGGGCTTTTTCAGCGAACGGGGACTGCGGGTAGTGGTGGAGGATCAACTCGGACATGCCAGGCTCCGCTGGAGAAGTGAACCCCTAGCTTAGCCTGCAACACCGCGCGCGGGGGCGATGGCAGCCTATCAGTCAAATCAATGAGCCACTGGCCGCCAGGCATTCCTTGGCGCTCTTCTTCAACTTTTTGATCAGTCGTTCCTGGCGCAGCGCATCGCCCTTGCTCGCACACTGTTCGGTGTACACCAGCGCCACCGCCGGGCTGGAGAGGAAAAACCGCGCGCCCTTGCCGCTCTGGTGAGAGGCAAAACGGCGCAGCGGGTCATTGCTGATTCCGCAATACAACGCGCCATTGGCGGCGCGTACCAGGTAGACGAACCAGGGTTTGGGTTCGGAAAGCTCAGTCACGTGTCGAGTTCTGCAGACCGGGGAAGCGCCAAGCTTATCAACGACCGCCCTGAAATGCCCTCAGGCCTTTGAGCGCCTGGGCACGCACGGCGTTTTTCAGGGCCGGCGACCAACCCAGCACCAGGCCCTTGAAGCCCAAGGCCTGGCGGGACCAGCGCCACAGGTCGAAATGGTCGTGGTGCTCGCAAATCTTGCCATCGCGAAACACGAACCGCGCGCCGATATCGTTGACCACGGTATTGCCGGTGGCGCTGAACAGATAGGTCGCCACCCAATGCGCGCTGCCGGTGGTGTCGTCGCTGCGCACATGGTCGAAGGTCAGGGAAAAGTCCTTGGCGCGCGTGGTGAGCATGCGCCACATATCGCCGGCGTCGCGGCCGCGCAGTTCGCCGAAGGCCGGGTCGCTGAACAGCACATCCTCGGTGTAGCAGGCCGCCATGGCCTCGGCATCCAGCCGCTGGAAAGCGCTGTAGAACTCGGTGATCAGGGCGTTGTGGGCGTCGCTCATGGGCAGGTTCCAAACCAGGGGGGTGTGAGCGGATCAAGATAGTCCGGGCACCGATAAAACTCTATCGGCATTTACGCCGGCAATGCCCCGCCAAAAGCTATGGCACCATGCCGCAACTGCGCGCATAGGCGAACAGGTCAACGTCGGTGGAAATGCACAGCCGGCTCATGGCCGTGCTTTTCTGTTTGCTGATCGTGGAAATACTGCGGTTGACCCGCGCCGCGATCTGGCTGACGGTCATGCCGCTGGCGAGCATGCGCACCACTTCCCGCTCCTTGCTGGATAACTGCGGCTGTTGCAACTGGTCGCCGGGGCCCGCTTCCACCAACTGGACCCGCAAGGACTCACTGGCAAAGGTCTCACCCTTGATCACCGCGTTGATCGCGATGGGCAGCTCCCTGGCCGAAGCGCTCTTGGCGACGATCGCCCGCGCCCCGTGGGCAAACGAAGCGCGTAGCGTGGCCACGTTGGCAAACATGGTGACCAGGATCACCGGCAGTGCGGGGTACTGACGCCGCAGCAGCCCCAGCAACCCATAACCATCCGCCTGCTGACCGCCAGGCATGGCGAAGTCGGTCACTAGCACGTCACAGGCCACGGTCCCCAACACCCTGAGCAACTCATCGGGACCATCGGCCTCGCCGACCACTTTGCACTTACCGCCCGCCTCAATCACCACCCGCTGTCCGATACGCACAATGGGATGGTCGTCGGCAATAATTACACGAAGCATAAATACCCACGAATGATGGCAAATTGAATTCGCGCAAAAATACCTCTGTCCACGCCGCTCAACAACCACCGGTTGCAGCACGGTCCGCACCGCGCCCAGCATTTGATAGCTGACAACTTCACACCTACAAAACAAAAAGAAATAACCTACATCCAAAACCTCCAATACATAGGAACAACTTCCTACAAACCTTGCTTCATAACTGACTCAAATAGTGGATATACGCCCGCAAGTCACACTGAAAGGCGCGCAGTTGCGGCGTATTCGCCACGACACCCTGGGCTTGCACCCGAGCAATCAGCCACTCGCCACGGCACTCCAGGTCAGCGGCACCTACAAATGCCAGGCTGCCCACCAGTCGATGCAGCCGCTCCACCACCCACGGCGCATCGGCACAGGTTCGCGCCTGATCGAGCAGGGCATGGTCTTCGCGCGCTTCATCCATCAGGCTGACCAGTACCCGGTCCACCACTTCATCGCTGCCGAAAATTTCGATCAGGCTGGTACGTGTCGGCCATGTAATACCCGCCGGACAATAAGCCGGCCCCGCCAACAACGGTGGCGAGGGTGAGGGAGCCAACTTCAGGACAGGTACCCGATTGGAAAATGCCCTTGTCACCATGCTTACCTCATTGCGCTTACATTTATTGTTCAGCCCATGAGTTCATCAACACCCACTTGAGTGGGTAGCACTCACATGACTGTTATAAGTCGCAATGAATATCCTGTTGAGCATGAAAGTGACGATACAACAACTACGAAAAATCCAACTTTCCTACAAATTAGCTCATCAATTCCCACGAGCCCACGCGTAAAAACCTGCCTTCTCGATTGTCGTAAAAGTTGTATTTCCCCCGCCCCACCCGGCAGCTAAATTGCCGTCACCCCGCAAGAGGGAATGGACTCGCTGTTATCGGCGACCCCAATCAAACATAACCAGCCGCCCTGATCACCGTCTTCCCAGAAGGATCGGACGATGCCCTGCGCGCGCCTTTATCAGCCAGCCCTGTAGTGGAATGAATTGAAATGAGCAAGTCCCTGACCCTGTTGAGCACCGTTCTGTTACTCAACATGTTCTCCCCCGTTCACGCCGCCAGCTCGATCGACCTGAGCGTAAAGGGCCTGATTACGCCCAGTGCCTGCGCACCGACACTCACCGGTGGTGGCGTGATCGACCATGGAAAGATCTCGGCCGGCGACCTCAATAAGAACAACCCCACGCCCCTGCCAACTCGTAGCCTGCAGATGAGCGTGAGTTGCGAGGCACAAACCCTCTTCGGCCTCAAGGCTGTGGATAACCGCGCCGCCAGCGGCTCCGGCAGCAAGTTCGGCGTGGGCTTTGTCAACGGCGACAAAAAACTCGGGTGGTATTACCTGTACTTCAACAACCCGATGATGGACGGCGCGCCCGCACGCGCCATCGTGTCCTACGACAACGGCAGCACCTGGCGACCGGAAGATGCACTGGAACCCGGCTTACTGTCCGCCATGAGCGCCCTCTCGGATACCAGCACCCCCATTGCGGCCAGCAACCTGGCCGTGGAACTGGAAGTCGCAAGCGGTATTTACGCCACCGCGGCGATGGACTTGAGGGAGGAAGTTGCGATCGATGGCTCGGCCACGATTGAAGTGAAATACCTCTGACGCCCACCTGATCACTGTGACCAAAGGCCCTTTGCCCATGAACGCTATCGCCTCTCGCCTCATGCTGACACTGTTGCTCGCTCCCCAGGCATTCGCCGCCAGCACCACCGACCTCAGCGTCAGGGGCAGTATCACGCCCAGCGCCTGCGCCCCGCTGATTTCCGGTGGCGGCGTGGTCGACTTTGGAAAAATGTCGGTCAACTCGCTCAATGCCGACCAGCACACCGCGCTGCCCAACCAAAGCATGCAGTTGAGTGTGCGCTGTGAAGCGCCGACGTTCTTCACCCTCAATACCATCGACAACCGCTCCGGCAGTTCGGCCAACCACGATCGTTGGCATGGCCTGGGCATGACGCCCAACGACGAAAAGCTCGGTGGCTCGGCCTTTCACCTTTACAACTCGGTAGCCGACGGCGCTGCGGTGCGCGTCATTGTTTCAGACGATGGCGGCGTGAGCTGGGAGCCCGCCAACGAACTCAATCACCTGTGGCTCACAGCCTTCGCACGAATCAATCAACTGGACCCCATCGCCGTCCAGGACTTTGACGCCGAGATCCGCCTGTTTACCCACATCGCCCCGGCCGACAACTTGACCCTGGTGGATGAAGTCCCTGTCGACGGTCACGCCACCGTCCAACTCAAATACCTCTAACCGCCCATTATCGAAAGGAGTTCGTTCGCCATGAAAACCCTGCTCAGTACCCTTGCCGCCAGCGTGATGCTACTCACCAGCGCCGCCACCTTCGCTGCCTCCACCGTAGACCTGGCGGTCAAGGGGTTGATCGTTCCCAGCGCCTGCACCCCCAGCCTGTCCAGCGGCGGGATCATCGATCACGGCAAGATTTCCGCCAAAGACCTGCGCCCGGACAACCCCACCCTCATCGGTACCCACACCATGACGATCGCGGTGATCTGTGACGGCGCGATCCCGTTTGCCTTGAACTCGATCGATAACCGTGCCGACTCGGCATTGATGCGGGAGGTCTTCGGCCTGGGCTTCATCAACGGCACGCAAAAACTGGGCTGGTTTCAGTTGATGCTGCAAAACGCCGTCGCTGACGGTGTGCAAGTGAAAACCATCGCCTCCGGCGACGGTGGCAATACCTGGTATGACGAAAAATGGTGGGACCCAAGCCTGTATATGTCGGTCGCAGCCACCGACGACGGCACCCAGCCGATTCCGGTCAAGGAGCTGGTCGCGCAGATGGTGGTCAGCACCCTGATCGCCCGCACCGACGGCCTGGACCTGAGCAACGAGGTGACCCTGGATGGGTCGGCCACCCTGGAAGTGAAGTACCTGTAACCCCCCGGGAGGCCATGCTCAAGCATGGCCTCCCCGACGGACCGGCCACCTTACTCCAGCCAGTGATCCTCATGAACCTGCAGCCCATTCTATTCGCCGCCCTGCTGTCATCGACCAGCGCCATCCCTGCCTGGGCGGCTTCCATGGTCGATATCACGGTAACCGGCCGGCTCACCCCGGACGCCTGTCATGTCGAATTGTCCGAAGAGGGCGTTGTCGACCACGGCAAGATTCCCTCCCACGTCCTCAATGGCGATGATTTCACCTTACTGCCAGGCCTGGTCCTGGAACTGTCCGTGCAATGCGCCAGGCCCATGCTGTTTGCGCTGGTGGGCATCGATAACCGCGCGGAGTCGGCGTTGAGGCCCGGTGTCTTCGGGCTTGGCAGAAATATCCACGCCCCCGAAGAACGCCTGGGCAGTGTGGCGCTGTCTTATCGAAACCCACTGGGCGATGCGCAGCCCATGCAAGTGCTGATCTCCACCGACAACGGTGAGACCTGGTCCGCGCAGTCCAACGCCGAGCCCAAAGCCTATGCCGGTTTTGCACCGCCGGGTGATCGTCAACCGGACTTCATTCGCCAACTGACCGCCCAACTGCACATCGAAACGGCCATCAACTTTTCGAACTACCTGACCCTGGATCAAGAGGTCCCGCTGGACGGTTCCATTGTCTTGGATCTGCGCTACCTCTGACTTCTCTCATGCTCAATGGAATTCCCGTCATGACGACGTTACTTTTCAATATCGCGGCCCTGACACTCCTGTTCAGCTTGAATGCCCAGGCCGACGGCATGGTCCCCGACACCTCCGTAGTGATCGTTTATGAAAGCGAGGGCGAAGCCAGTGTTTCGGTGACCAACACCGACAGCCAACTGGCCCTGCTGCACGTCACCCTGGAAGACATCCCCGAAGACCCTGTGCCGTTACTGGTGGTCACGCCGCCGTTGTCACGCGTGGAACCGGGCAAATCGCAACTGGTGCGCTTTATTTTGCAGGATCAACAGCCGCTCAAGAGCCAGCGCCTCAAGCGGGTGATATTCGAAGGCATGCCCAAGGGCCGTCCCGCCACCGAAGCCGGGCATGCCCGCGTCGGCGTGACCGTGCGCCAGAACTTGCCGGTGATCATTCATCCCAAGGGGCTGGCGACCAATCGCACGCCGTGGACCGGTTTGACCTGGACCCTGGAAAACAACGCGCTGCAGGTGCGCAATGACACGCCGTATGTGGTGCGCCTGGCCCAGGAACTGCGCCTGCTGCCCGGTGACGGCAGAGCGATGCTGCCGCGCACCTATGTGTTGCCGGGCGAACGCCTGCGCGTACCGACAACCGCCACGGGCGCCAGCCAGGTGCGGCTGCAACCGGCAACCCTGTATGGCTTCGCCGTGGCGGCCTACGACGCCCCTATCACGCCCTCTGAATAAACACACAGGCGCTTGCGCCTCAACGACGAAGTGACGGCTTGACGACCGTTACCAGGACGCACAGCCGTCCAACATTCGAATGCCTTGGGTGAAAACAGTCGTGAAATACCGTGACGGCAACGCCGTGCCCGCCGCTTCATTCCACCGTGCCTGGCCGGCGTGGTTACTCAGTTGTGCCCTGCTCCCTGACACGGCCTGGGCCGAGGCGTTTTCCGGCTTCGACGCCAAGACCCTGAACCAGCGCGGCATTGACCCGCAACTGGCCAGCGTGCTGCTCGACGCCCCACGCTTTACCGCCGGTAAACACGCCGTGAGCCTGCGGGTCAACGGCCAGAACCGTGGGCGCCTGCAAGCGAGTTTCGATTCATCCGGCGCCCTGTGTTTCGACCACGCCTTGCTGGATGCGGCCAACCTGTTGATCCCCGGGGACAGCGGGCACTGCCATGATTTTCTCGGCCAATTCCCGCAAAGCCTGGTTGAACCCGACCCGGCCACCCTCACGGTGTCGCTGGTGGTTCCGACCGAGGCGTTGCGCCCGCTGCGGCAGGATGTCTCGGGGTATCAGGCCGGTGGCGTCGCGGGCTTACTCAACTACGATCTCAGCGGGTTTTACAACCGCTTTGGCGATGATGCCAGCCGCTTTGGCTCGGCCAATACCGAAGTCGGCTTCAACGCCGGCGACTGGATCGTGCGCAGCCGCCAGGTACAGACCTGGCAGGACGGCCTGTCGCGCAGCACACACCTGGAAGCCTACGCCCAGCGCACCTTTGCCCAGCATCAGGCGGTGCTGCAGGCCGGGCAGATCAGCCTTTACAACCCGGTGTTGTCGGGCGCGCAGATCAACGGGGTCCAGGTGTTCACCGAGCAAGCCCTGCAGGACCAGGAGCAAGGCGCGACCATCGAAGGTATCGCCAACAGCCCCGCGCAGGTCGAGGTGCGCCAGAACGGCGCGTTGATCCACTCCACGGTGGTTCCCGCCGGCCCGTTCGCCCTGAACGATGTACGGCGCTTGAACACACGCTCGGACGTCGAAGTCACGGTCAAGGAAAGCACCGGCGACGAGCGACGGTTTACCGTGCCGGCGGCGATGCTCGGCCTGGGGTTGCCGGCAGCCGGTTATTCCGTGGCCGCAGGCCGCGTGCGCAATATCGGCGATGCCAAGGGGGATGACCCTTGGGTGGTCAGTGCCGGCTGGAACGGCGTCCTCCATCCGCAGGTGTCAGTGGGCGGCGGCGTGTTGGCCGCCAGCCAATACCAGGGCGTGGGTGCGAGCCTGGCCTGGTTGCCAGGGCTGGACAGCCAGGTGCAACTGGCCAGCCAGGTGTCCAATGCCCAGGCCCGGGACAAGGCCCAAGGTGTGCAAACCGATCTCTCATGGTCCCAACGCCTGAATGAGCAATGGTCATTCAGTGCCGCCAACTCCTGGCGTACACCGGGCTATCGCGAGCTGGAGGAAGCCACCTACGACGCGCAACCCGACCGTCATCGCCGCTCCCGCTATCGCGATCAGCAAAGCGCCATGCTGGGCTGGTCGCACCCATGGCTCGGGGCGTTCAGCGCCGGAGTATCGCGTTCGAGCAATTTTGACGGCGACAACAGCAGCCGCGCGCTGGCGTCCTGGGGCACCAGTGTCAACGGGGTGTCGTTGTCGGCCAGTGCCGAATGGCAGATGGGCGGGCGCCAGCAGCAGGACAACGCGGTGTACCTGAACCTGAGCCTGCCCCTGGGCGAGAGCCGTCGGGGCCGCGCCTGGGTACGCAATTCGGGCGGAGAACATCGTTCGGGGGTGGGGCTGAACGAGCAGATCGACGATCAACTGAGCTACCGGGTCAGCGCCGAATACGACACCCGCGACCGGCAAGTGGAGACCACCGTGGGCGTCTCCGCACTGCCCCGCTACAGTCAGTTGGACCTGAGCTACAGCCGCAGCGATGCCGAACGTTCGAGTTACCAGGGCGGGGCTCGCGGCGCGGTGGTGGTGCATGACAGCGGTGTGACCTTCTCGCCTTACCCGGTACGCGACACCTTTGCGCTGGTCTCGGTGGGCGACATGAGCGGCATCAAGCTCAGCACCCCCAGCGGCCCGGTCTGGACAGACTGGCAGGGTCAGGCAGTGGTGTCCCAGGTCAACGCCTACGGGCGCAGCCCGGTCGAGGTGCAGACCCGTTCGCTGCCGCGCAATGCCGATATCAACAACGGCCTGGCGATGATCTCCGCCGGGCGCGGCGCGGTGGATCGCGTCGAGTTCGGCGTGGCGCTGACCCGTCGGCTGCTGTTGACGGTACGCACCGACCAGGACCAGCCGCTGCCCCGTGGCGCCATGGTCAGCACCGCCCAGGGTGAGTTCGTCACCCTGGTCCAGGATGGCAGCCAGGTGTTCCTGCCCAATGTGTTGGAACACACCACGCTGTGGGTCAGCACAGCCGACAAACAGCGTTGTGAACTGCGTTTTGAATTGCCGGCCAAGCCCGACCCGACGGTGTATTTCGAAACCGCCCCCGCCCGCTGCCATACCCCTGGAGAATGACCGATGATTGCCCTATTGCTTGCCTGTCGCCCGCACCGGCTGATCGCCGCCGGTGTGCTGCTGGTGGCGTTCAACAGTGCCCTGGGCGCAGACGAGTGCCAATTGAACCTCAGCGAATCGCGGCTGGATTTCGGCTCGATGAACCGCGCCGCCCAGAGCGACAGCGCAGCGCAGCGCCTGCTCGGCGAGCGGCGCCTGAACCTGACGCTCAATTGTCCGCATCCCACCGACCTGAGCCTGTTTTATCGCGCCCTGGCGGCCAGCGCCGAGCGCCTGCAATTCACCGGCCACGGCAGCTACGCCATGCAGGTCAGCGATGGCGTGGTGGATGGCCAGGCGGTCAGCCTGGGCTTGCTGCCCGCCAACGGTCAGCCACCCGTGGCCATCGGCGCTGCGCTGGGCTGGCGACCGGGCCACGGGATTGCACCGGTGCAGAACGGTGTGCTGCTGACCGGCAAGCACTTCTCGCTGCAATTGAGTGTCAGCGCCTGGGCCGATGCCGCCGCCACCCGCGTCAGGGACGCGACCACCTGGGAAGTCACCGGCACCGTCTCCCATCCCCAAAGCGAGCGCGAGTTGACGCTGCAGGCCCACTTCGCCCCCGTGGCCTGCGTGCCGCAGTTGTCCAATGGCGGGCTGGTGGATTACGGCACGCTGCTGGCCAAGGACCTGAGCGCCAGCAATGAAACGCCTCTGCCTACCCGCACCTTGCAGTTTTCCGTGAGCTGCGACGCCGCCACGCCCTTCGCCCTGAAGATGCATGACAACCGCAATGGTTCGGCCACCGGCGGCACCGACGAAACCGCCTACGGCCTGGACCTGGACAACAGCCACAACAAGATTGGCCGCTACTACGTGAACATCGATCCGGCGGAATTCAGCGCCGACGCCCTTGGCACGCTGTATCGCACCGACTCCACCAGTGGCGGGGCGGCCTGGAGCAGTTCCAGCGCCCGACAAATCCCCATTGCCGCCAACAGCCTCATGGGCTTTACCGACCGCGCCGCCAGCACCCTTGGGCCGGTGCCGATCCAGCAACTGTCCGGGACGATACGCGTCAAGGCCTACCTGGCGCCGATGCAGAGCCTGGACTTGCGCAGCGTGGTGCACATCAACGGCTCCGGCACACTCGAAATCATCTACCTGTAACCCTTGGGATCCGCTCATGAAAACGCCCGACATCGCTCTATTTTCCTTACTGCTGCTCAGTGGCACGCCCGGCGCACAGGCCGCCTCGATCGTGGACCTGAGCGTCAAGGGGCGCATCACGCCTCTCGCCTGCACACCGCTGCTGTCCAACAGCGCGGTGATCGACTACGGCAAGATTTCCCAACAAGACCTGAACCTGGACAAAAGCACGCGCCTGCCGCTCAAGCAACTGCAGGTCAGCATCACCTGCAATGACTCGAACCGCTTTGCCTTGCGCATGCACGACAACCGGGAAGGCTCGGCCATGGTCAACAGCGAGATTTACTATGGCCTGGGGTTCGACCACAGCGGTAATCGCCTGGGCCTGTACTCCATGGCCTTCGACCCTCGGCAGACCAAAGTCAACAGCACCACGCAGGCATATGGCACCGAATCCACCACCGGCGGCCTGGCCTGGCGCACCGCCAACCTCAATCCGATCAACATCGGCGCCAACAGCTACCTGGGGTTCACCGACACCGCCGGCAGCACCGCCGGCCCCTCGGCGATCCGCGAACTGATCAGTACCGTGCAGGTCGAGACCGTGATCAACGCCAGGCAAAACCTCGACCTGAACCGCGATACCCCGCTCGACGGCCTCGCCACGCTGGAGGTGGTGTATCTCTAGACTTTCTCGCTGCTGACCTGCACATACAGCGTGCGCCCAGCGCCCAGCCCGGCGCTGATCGCGCCCAGGCCGATCAGCGCGAAAATCCAGCCGATGGCCGACCAGCCGCCGGTCCAGTCGTGCACCAGGCCCACCGCGAACGGGCCAAGGGACGCCAGGGTGTAACCGATGCCCTGGGCCATGCTCGACAGGTTGGCCGCCACGTGTGAGTCGCGCGAGCGCAGCACGATCAGGGTCAGCGCCAGGCTGAAGGCGCCGCCCTGCCCCAGGCCGAGCACGATGGCCCAACCCCACAGGCCATCGAGCGGTGCATACAGGCAACCGAACAGGCCGCCGAGGGTCAGCAGCATCACCACCACAATGGCCAGGCGCTGGTCCTTGCCCCGGGTAGCCAGCCACGGCGCGGCCAGGGAGCTGAACAACTGCACGATGATCGAGCCGGACAGCGCCAACCCCGCCTCAGTGGCACTCAGGCCCCGGCCGATAAGGATCGACGGCAGCCAGCCGAACACGATGTACGCCAGGGACGATTGCAGGCCCATGTACAACGTCACCTGCCAGGCCAGCGGGTCACGCAGCAGACCCTTCACCCGATACGCCACTTGGTGGGCGCCGTGTTTCTCGCCGACCTGGGGCCACCAGAACAGCGCCGCCACCAGTGCCGGCAGCATCCAGAAACCGAGGCCGATGGGCCAGCTATCGCCGAAAGCATGACTCAGCGGCACCGTGGAACCCGCCGCCAGCGCCGCGCCCAGGCACAGGGCCATGGTGTAGACCCCGGTCATGGCACCGGCCTGCTTGGCGAAATCACGCTTGACGATGCCCGGCAACAGCACGCCGATGATGCCAATGCTCGCGCCGGCGATCAGGCTGCCGACGAACAACCCCACTTCGCCCAGCGAACTGCGCAGGACGATGCCGGCGGCCAGGGTCAGCAAAATCCCCAGCACCACGCGCTCGGCGCCAAAACGTCGGGCCAGGATCGGCGCCGTAGGGGCAAACAGGCCCAGGCACAACACCGGCAAGGTGGTCAGCAAACCAGCCTTGGCCGCCGACAGGCCGAGGCTGCTCGACACAGCGGCCAGCAACGGCGACAGACTCGACAGCGCCGGGCGCAGGTTCAGCGCCACCAGCACCAGCCCCAGCAGCAACAGCCACGGACGACGCACCTGCGGGTGCGCCTGTTGCACCGTGTCGTCGTCGGCTTCGGCGTCGATCAACAGCTCTTCGAGCTCGGTCATGCGTTGGGTTTCAGGGTTCATGGATCAACTGCCGGCAGAGGGATTTGGCGCGTTCAGGGTCTTGCTGTGCCACGGCGTCGAGCAGGTCGATATGCAGATCGAACACCGACTGGCGACGCGGCGAAATGTTCAATGTCTGGCGCAACTGCGCGCCGACGATGGCGGAGAAATACTGGTACAGCTCACTCAACGCCGGGTTGTGCGCCGCGTCCACCAGGCGCTTGTGAAACACCAGGTCGGCGCTGATATAGGCCTCCAGCTCCCCGTGGTACAGCGCGGCACTGGCGTTGAGCGCCTGCTGCAACACTTCAAGGTCGGCTTCGGTACGGCGCAACGCGGCCAGGCCGACCGCTTCCACTTCCAGAATCTGCCGGGTTTCCTGGGCCTGCTCGAGGGTGCAGTGGGACAGCGCACGCATCGCCCCCAGCGGATCGGTCATCGAACGCAGATAACTGCCATCGCCCTGGCGGATCTCGATCAAGCCGGAGAACGCCAACACGCGCATGGCCTCGCGCACGGTATTGCGGCTGATCCCCAGCTCGGCGGACAACTCAGGCTCGGTGGGCAGGCGCTCGCCGATGGCCCATTTGCCCTGGGTAATGCGCTGGCGCAACTGCTCCAGGGCCTGGTCGACCAGGGAGCGTTTGATCAAGGGGGCGATGTCGGTCATGGGTTATGTGCTTTCGTCCAATCATAGGATGAATTTTCCTACAGCCTATTCGGACTTGCCTACAAAGGCAACGCACGAGGGTTTTCAGGCAACAAGCTGACAACCTGAATAGCCGCCAAAAATAAACCCGGCACCAGGCCGGGTTTATTTTGTCAGCCATCGATCAATGCAGAATCTGGCTCAGGAACAACTTGGTCCGGTCATTCTGCGGGTTGTCGAAGAAGTCATTCGGCGCCGCCTGTTCGACGATCTCGCCCTTGTCCATGAAGATCACGCGGTTGGCCACGGTACGGGCAAAGCCCATTTCGTGGGTCACGCACAACATGGTCATGCCGTCTTCGGCCAGGCCGATCATGGTGTCCAGCACTTCTTTCACCATTTCCGGGTCGAGGGCCGAGGTCGGTTCGTCGAACAGCATGATTTTCGGTTTCATGCACAGCGCGCGGGCAATCGCCACACGCTGTTGCTGGCCGCCGGACAGTTGCCCCGGAAACTTGTGGGCCTGCTCAGGAATGCGCACGCGCTCAAGATAGTGCATGGCGATTTCCTCGGCCTTGCGCTTGGGCATCTTGCGCACCCACATCGGTGCCAGCGTGCAGTTCTGCAGGATGGTCAGGTGCGGGAACAGGTTGAAGTGCTGGAACACCATGCCGACTTCGCGGCGGATCGCTTCGATCTGCTTGAGGTCGTTGGTCAGCTCCACGCCGTCGACCACGATGCGGCCCTGCTGGTGTTCTTCCAGGCGGTTGAGGCAGCGAATGGTGGTGGACTTGCCCGAACCCGACGGGCCGCACAGCACGATACGCTCGCCCTGCTTGACGTTGAGGTTGATGTCTTTCAACACGTGGAACTGGCCGTACCACTTGTTCACGCCCTGCATCTGGATAATGCCTTCAGGGCTCACAGGCTGTTTGATCGCTTCGCTCATAACAACAACTCCTAACGCTTGTGGCCTGTGTCGAGCTTATGTTCCAAATGAATGGAATAGCGCGACATACCAAAACAGAAAATCCAGAACACCAGGGCGGCGAACACGTAGCCTTCAGTGGCCATGCCCAACCATTTCGGGTCGGCGGCGGCTTGCTTGACGCTGTTGAGCAGGTCGAACAAACCGATGATGATCACCAGGCTGGTGTCTTTGAACAGTGCGATGAAGGTATTGACGATGCCGGGGATCACCAGCTTCAGGGCTTGCGGCAGAATCACCAGGCCCATGCTGCGCCAGTAACCCAGGCCCATCGCCGCAGCCGCTTCGTACTGGCCCTTGGGAATCGCCTGCAAGCCACCGCGCACCACTTCCGCCACATAGGCCGACTGGAACAGGATCACGCCGATCAATGCCCGCAGCAGCTTGTCGATGCCCATGCCTTCAGGCAGGAACAACGGCAGCATCACCGAGGACATGAACAGCACGGTGATCAACGGCACGCCGCGCCAGAACTCGATGAAGGTCACGCAGACCACCCGAATAGCCGGCATGTTCGAACGCCGCCCCAAAGCCAGCACAATCCCCAGCGGCAAGGCGCCAGCGATGCCCACGGTGGCGATCACCAGGGTCAGCATCAGGCCGCCCCATTGGCTGGTCGCCACGTTGGTCAGGCCGAGGATCCCGCCATGCAACAGGAAGTAGGCAATGATCGGATACAGCACCAGGAAGCTCAGGCCGTAGATCGCCTTGCGTGGAAAACGCGAGATGAACAACGGCGCCACGCCCACGATGGCCAGCCACACGGTCAGGTCCACGCGCCAGCGCAGGTCGCCGGGGTAGTAGCCGTACATGAACTGCCCGAAGCGCTGTTGGATGAACACCCAGCAGGCGCCTTCCTTGGTGCAGTCGGCGCGGGTGGTGCCCACCCAGTTCGCGTCGAGGATCGCCCAATGCAGGATCGGCGGCACCACCAGGTAGATCAGGTAGAACGCCAGCAATGTCAGCAGGGTGTTGAGCCAACTGGAAAACAGGTTGGCGCGCATCCATGCCACCGGGCCGAAGACTTTGCTCGGCGGCGGCATATCAGGTTTGAAAGTATGAGAACTCATGGGCGTTTCCTCACCGCTCGATCAGCGCAATGCGCTTGTTGTACCAGTTCATCAGCAGGGAAATGCTGATGCTGATCGCCAGGTACACGCTCATGGTGATGGCAATGACTTCGATGGCCTGGCCGGTCTGGTTGAGCACCGTGCCGGCAAACAGCGAAACCATTTCCGGGTAACCGATACCGGCGGCCAACGACGAGTTTTTCGCCAGGTTCAGGTACTGGCTGGTCAGCGGCGGAATGATCACCCGCAGGGCTTGCGGGATGATGACCTTACGCAGCGTGGGCCCGGGACGCAGGCCCAGGGAACGCGCGGCTTCGGTCTGGCCGTGACTGACGGACTTGATGCCCGAACGCACGATCTCGGCGATGAACGCGGCCGTGTACACCGTCAGCGCCAGGGTCAGCGCCAGCAGTTCAGGGATCAACACCCAGCCGCCGACGAAGTTGAACCCCTGCAGCTTGGGCATTTCCCAGTGCAACGGCGCGCCGAAGATCAACGCACACAACGCCGGGATCACGATGAACAGCGCCAGGCCCACCCAGAACTTGTGGAACGGTACGCCAGTCGCTTCAAAACGCTTGTTGGCCCAACGCGCCATCAGCACGATCGCCACAATGGCCACCACCACACTGGCCACAAACGGCCAGAACCCATCGGCGGCGAGCGCTGCCGGCATGTTCAGGCCACGGCTGCTGACGAAGAAGGTGTCGCCGAAGTTATGGCTGTTGCGCGGCCCCGGCATGGTCAGGAACACCGCGAAGTACCAGAACAGGATTTGCAGCAACGGCGGAATGTTGCGGAACACTTCCACATACACGGTCGCCAGCTTGTTGATCATCCAGTTCGGCGACAGCCGCGCCACGCCGATGACGAAACCGAGCAGGGTCGCCAGGACCACGCCGATGACGGTCACCAGCAAGGTGTTGAGCAAGCCGATCACGAACACCCGGGCGTAACTGTCCGATTCGGTGTAGTCGATCAGGTGCTGCGCGATGCCGAAGCCGGCACTGCGCTCGAGAAAGTCGAAACCCGAGGTAATGCCCCGGTGTTGAAGGTTGGTCTGGGTATTGTTGAAGAGGTACCAGCCCAGCGAGACCACCGCCACAATCGTGATGATCTGGAAGAGCCACGCACGCACTTTGGGATCGCTGAAGCTGAGCTTCTGCTTTGGTGCGCCGATTTGAGTTTGCATGAAGTGCCCCGGAAAGAATGGAACAGAACATCACCCGGCGGTTGGCCCACCGGGTGACAGAACCATCAGCGATCAGCGCACAGGGGGTGCGTATTGAATGCCGCCGTTATTCCACAGCGCGTTCAGGCCACGGTCGATTTCCAGTGGCGTGCTTTTGCCGAGGTTTTTCTCGAACACTTCACCGTAGTTGCCGACCTGCTTGACGATCTGTACGACCCAGTCTTTCTTCACTTTCAGGTCTTTGCCGTATTCGCCGTCAGCACCGAGCAGACGCGCGACGTCCGGGTTCTTGGTGGACTTGGCTTCAGCTTCGACGTTTTTGGAAGTGATGCCGGCTTCTTCCGCGTTGAGCATGGCGTAGCCAACCCAGCGCACGATGGCCAGCCACTCGTCGTCGCCATTACGCACGACCGGGCCCAGTGGTTCCTTGGAAATGGTTTCCGGCAGCACCACGTAGTCCTTCGGCGACGCCAACTTGCTGCGCTGGGCGAACAGTTGGGACTTGTCGGAGGTCAGCACGTCGCAACGCCCGGATTCCAGCGACTTGGCGCTTTCGTCGGAGGTGTCGAAGGTGATCGGGGTGTATTTCAGACCGTTGCCACGGAAGTAGTCGGAAACGTTCAACTCGGTGGTGGTACCGGCCTGGATGCAGATGGTTGCACCGTCCAGTTCCTTGGCACTTTTAACGCCCAGCTTGTTGTTCACCAGGAAGCCAATGCCGTCGTAGTACGTGATGAAGCCTGGGAATTTCAGGCCCATGCCCGCATCGCGAGAGCTGGTCATGGTGGTGTTACGCGACAAGATGTCGACTTCACCGGACTGCAGCGCGGTGAAACGTTCCTTGGCGTTCAACTGGCTGAATTTGACCTTGGTGGCGTCGCCGAACACGGCAGCGGCCACGGCGCGGCAATAATCAGCATCGATCCCGAGGATCTTGCCGCTGGCGTCCGGTACCGAGAAACCCGGCAAGCCGTCACTTACGCCACATTGCACAAAGCCTTTCTTCTGCACGGCGTCCAGGGTGGCGCCGGCGTGGGCGAAACCACTGACACCCAGGACTGCGGCCGCGGAAACGATGGCCAGGGTGGATTTCAATACCTTCATTCAAACCTCCAGTTGCTCTTGTTGTGTCGGAGCTAGAACCTCAGCGCACCCTTATGAGGCGATATCGACCCGTGTTGGCTTTTATTAGGGTCAAGCGGCATGAGGCGGTCGCGGTAATTCCAGTGGCTATCCCACGAACGGCAGTCACTGATAGTGTTACCGTCTTAGGATAGTTCTGACATCGACCTACACTTAGCAAAGCCCGTACCAGAGTGGCTGCTGAGTCGATTCAGCCGTAGGTCAATGGGAAAAGATTCAACCTTGCGACATTCTCGTAACAGATCAAACTATTGCGCACCGTTCCGTCGCACTTAATCGGAGCGAACGCACATTTATGGAGCAGACATGACCGAACCCTTGATTCTTCAGCCCGCCAAGCTCGCAGACGCCTGCGTTATCTGGTTGCATGGCCTGGGTGCCGATCGCTACGACTTCGAGCCGGTGGCCAAAGCGCTGCAGAAAAACCTGTTGTCTACCCGCTTCGTTTTGCCTCAGGCACCGACGCGTGCAGTGACTATCAATGGCGGCTACGAGATGCCCAGTTGGTATGACATCAAGGCCATGAGCCCGGCCCGTTCGATCAGCCTGGAAGAGCTGGAAGCCTCGTCGAAAATGGTCACGGATTTGATCAAGGAGCAAAAAAGCCACGGAATAGACGCTTCACGGATTTTCCTCGCGGGTTTTTCCCAAGGTGGAGCCGTGGTGTTCCACACGGCGTTTACAAAATGGCAAGGGGCCTTGGGTGGCGTGATCGCCCTCTCCACCTACGCCCCCACATTCAGTGACGAGCTGGAATTGTCGGCCAGCCAGCAGCGCATTCCGGTCCTGTGCCTGCACGGCCAATACGATGACGTAGTACAGAACGCCATGGGCCGCAGCGCCTACGAACATCTGAAAACCCGTGGTGTCACCGTGACATGGCAAGAATACCCAATGGGTCACGAAGTGTTACCGCAGGAGATACAGGATATCGGGGCCTGGTTGACCACTCGTCTGGGTTGAACTTGACTGTTTATATAGCCATATGACGGACGCACTACGCCGCGTCCGATTCTTGCATTACACTGGCCGGCGTATATTCCTTAACCAATTAATGAGATGACCGTGCTCAAAGCACTCAAGAAGATGTTCGGCAAAAGCGAGGCTGAGCCGCTCGCGCCTGTTCCCAGTGCTCCTGTCCCGACTGCCGGCAGCCGCGACGACGGTAAACAGCTCGACCGGACCGCACCGGTCGCCCAGCCCAAGGCGCCAAAGGTGACACCGCCCGAACCGGCAAAACCTCCTGAGGCTCAAGCCGCGCCTGCTCCCGCGCCCAAGGCACCGCGTCGCGAACGCGCACCCAAGCCGGTCGTCATCCCATGGAAACTCGAAGACTTCGTCGTCGAACCCCAGGAAGGCAAGACCCGCTTCCATGATTTCAACCTGGCGCCAGAACTGATGCATGCCATCCAGGACCTGGGCTTCCCGTACTGCACACCGATCCAGGCCCAGGTGCTGGGTTTCACCCTGGCCGGCAAAGACGCCATCGGCCGCGCCCAGACCGGCACCGGCAAGACCGCCGCGTTCCTGATCTCGATCATCACCCAGCTTCTGCAGACGCCGCCGCCGAAAGAACGCTACATGGGCGAGCCCCGCGCGCTGATCATCGCCCCCACCCGCGAGCTGGTGGTGCAGATTGCCAAGGATGCCGCCGACCTGACCAAGTACACCGGCCTGAACGTCATGACGTTTGTCGGTGGCATGGACTTCGACAAGCAGCTCAAGCACCTCGAAGCCCGTCACTGCGACATCCTGGTCGCCACTCCGGGCCGCCTGCTCGACTTCAACCAGCGCGGCGACGTGCACCTGGACATGGTCGAAGTGATGGTACTGGACGAAGCCGACCGCATGCTCGACATGGGTTTCATCCCACAAGTGCGCCAGATCATTCGCCAGACCCCGCCGAAAAACGAACGTCAGACCCTGCTGTTCTCCGCGACCTTCACCGAAGACGTGATGAACCTCGCCAAGCAATGGACCACCGACCCGTCCATCGTCGAAATCGAAGCCCTGAACGTCGCCAGCGAAAACGTCGAGCAACACATCTACGCCGTGGCCGGTGCCGACAAGTACAAGCTGCTCTACAACCTGATCAACGACAACGGTTGGGAGCGTGTGATGGTCTTCGCCAACCGCAAGGACGAAGTGCGCCGCATCGAAGAGCGCCTGGTGCGCGATGGCGTCAACGCCGCGCAACTGTCCGGCGATGTGCCGCAGCACAAGCGCATCAAGACCCTGGAAGGCTTTCGCGAAGGCAAGATCCGCGTGCTGGTGGCCACCGACGTGGCCGGGCGCGGGATTCACATCGACGGCATCAGCCACGTGATCAACTTCACCCTGCCGGAAGTGCCGGACGACTATGTGCACCGCATCGGTCGTACCGGTCGTGCAGGCGCGGCGGGTGTATCGATCAGCTTTGCCGGCGAGGACGACTCGTACCAGTTGCCGTCGATCGAGACGCTGCTGGGTCGCAAGATCAGTTGCGAGACGCCGCCGACGCACCTGTTGCGTCCCGTGGAGCGCAAGCGTCCTTAAACTGGAATGCGGTCAAAATTGTGGGAGGGGGCTTGCTCCCGATAGCGGTGGGTCAGTCAACAGAGCTGTTGAATGTGCCACTGCTATCGGGAGCAAGCCCCCTCCCACATTTACTTCCAGCGATCCGCCGCCGCGTGGTCGCTGTCACGCCCGTCCACCCAGCGTGCGCCTTCGGGGGTGCTTTCTTTCTTCCAGAACGGCGCACGGGTCTTCAGGTAGTCCATCACAAACGCACAGGCGTCGAACGCTGCCTGGCGATGGGCACTGGCTGCCGCGACGAACACGATCGGCTCGCCCGGCGCCAGGGCGCCGATACGGTGCAGCACTTCCAGCTTGAGCAGCGGCCAGCGCTGTTCGGCTTCCACCGCGATCTTGGCCAGGGCTTTTTCGGTCATGCCGGGGTAATGCTCGAGGAACATCCCCGCCACATCCAGGCCGTCATTGAAGTCACGCACGTAGCCGACAAAACTCACCACCGCGCCCACGCCCACATTGGCCGCATGCATCGCGTTGACTTCGGTGCCCGGATCGAACGGCCCGGCCTGCACACGGATGGCCATGCTCAGCCTCCGGTCACGGGTGGGAAAAACGCGACTTCATCGCCGGCTTGCAGGGGCTCGTCGAGGTCGCACAATTCCTGGTTGCGGGCGCACATCAGACTGGTTTCGTTGAGCACTGCGAAGTCCGGATCGACGGCCAATGCCTGGCGCACGGCGTCGACGGTGGCGAAGTCGCCTTCCATCTCCAGGGAATCCAGGCCGATCGTTTCGCTGTAGCGCGCAAAAAACAGGACGTTGATGCTCATGCCTGGTCCGCCTTGA
Source organism: Pseudomonas sp. MPB23 (assembly GCF_046605395.1). NCBI lineage: Bacteria > Pseudomonadati > Pseudomonadota > Gammaproteobacteria > Pseudomonadales > Pseudomonadaceae > Pseudomonas > Pseudomonas sp. MPB23. Next base: position 6,320,506 of record NZ_CP176771.1, read on the forward strand.
AGTGCCCGCTTTTGCCGCCGAGTTTTTCCAGCAGGCGAATGCTTTCAATGGTCATACCGCGGTCCACGGCCTTGCACATGTCATAGATGGTCAACGCGGCGACGCTGGCGGCCGTCAGCGCTTCCATCTCTACGCCGGTCTGGCCGGACAGCTTGCAGCGCGCGACGATATGCACCGCGTCCACGCCCTCGGCGCTGAGCTCGACCTTGACGCCGGTGAGCATCAGCGGATGGCACAGGGGGATCAGATCACTGGTTTTTTTCGCCGCCTGAATCCCGGCGATACGGGCCACGGCGAACACGTCACCTTTGGGGTGGGCACCATCGACAATCATTTGCAGGGTTTCGGGCAACATGCGCACCCGCGCTTCGGCCACCGCCTCACGGAAGGTCACAGACTTGTCGGTGACGTCGACCATATGGGCGCGACCTTGGGAATCGAGATGAGTCAGCACAGGGATACTCCTGATCAGGAGCGCCGATTGTAAACCCTGTGGGAGCGAGCTTGCTCGCGAAAAACCAAAGAACAACGCGGGGCTCCAGAGACCCCGCGTTATCGTAGACACTCTTCGCGAGCAAGCTCGCTCCTGCATGGACCGCGTTTACAAGTGGGACTCGGCGTATTCGGCCAGGATCGAACGTGGAACACCCTGCAGCGCAATGTGCACGCCGTTGGGGAAATCCTTGAAGCGTTCCGTCAGGTAAGTCAGCCCGGAGCTGGTCGCGGACAGGTAAGGGGTGTCGATCTGTGCCAGGTTGCCCAGGCACACCACTTTGGAACCGGCACCGGCACGGGTGATGATGGTTTTCATCTGGTGCGGCGTAAGGTTCTGGCATTCATCGATCAAAATCAGGCTTTGCTGGAAGCTGCGACCCCGGATGTAGTTGAGGGATTTGAACTGCAACGGCACTTTGCTGAGGATGTAGTCGACGCTGCCATGGGTGTTTTCGTCATCCATGTGCAAGGCTTCGAGGTTGTCGGTGATCGCCCCCAGCCACGGCTCCATTTTTTCCGCTTCGGTGCCGGGCAGGAAACCGATCTCCTGGTCCAGGCCCTGCACGCTGCGGGTGGCGATGATGCGGCGATAGCGCTTGGTCACCATGGTCTGCTCGATGGCGGCCGCCAGGGCGAGGATGGTTTTCCCCGAGCCTGCGGCACCGGTCAGGTTGACCAGATGGATGTCCGGATCGAGCAGCGCATACAGCGCCAGGCTCTGGTACACGTCACGCGGTTTCAGGCCCCAGGCCTCCTGGTGCAACAAGGGCTCCTGATGCAGGTCGAGGATCAGCAGCTTGTCGACCTGGATCTCTTTGATCCAGCCCACGAAGCCCTGTTCGTCGATGATGAACTCGTTGATGTGCACGGCTGGCAGGTTGTCGATCAGTTGCACCTGATGCCAGGTGCGGCCGTGGTCCTGACGGGTTTCAACCTTGCTGACGCGGTCCCAGAACGAGCCGGTCATGGTGTGATACCCACGGGACAGCATCGACACGTCGTCGACCAGTTGGTCGGTACTGTAGTCCTCGGCAGCGATCCCACACGCTCGTGCCTTGAGGCGCATATTGATGTCTTTGGTCACCAGCACCACACGCAAGTCCTTGTCGCGGGCGTGCAGGTCGATCAATTGGTTGATGATTTTGTTGTCGTTCAGGTTTTCCGGCAGCAGGCTGTTGGGCTCGCTGCGCTTGCTCATCAGAATTGACAGCAAGCCCTTGGGCCCGCTCTTGCCGCGCTGGATCGGCACGCCGACTTCAACGTCATCGGGTGACGCTTCGCCCAGGGTCTTGTCGATCAGGCGGATGGCCTGGCGGCATTCGGCAGCCACGCTGTGGTGCCCGCTTTTGAGTTTGTCCAGCTCCTCCAGCACGATCATCGGGATGGCGACGTGGTGTTCTTCGAAGTTAAGCAGTGCGTTCGGATCGTGGATCAGTACGTTGGTATCAAGCACATAAAGGATTGGCTGGTCGGAAGAAGAGTTACGTCCATGATCATCCATACTCGGTCACCTTTGTGGGAGCCAGTCGACGCAATACCACAACAGTGCTGCGCCTCGATTCGACCACCGAATGCACCTGAGGGACGTCAAGTGCATTGCCCACATGAGGAGTCTTGGAAGACGCCACCTGTGTTGCAGGTTTCGGCGATCTGACTTCGTAATACCGCAAAACCCATGACAGGAAAAAGCACTTTGACGCTTTTTTGAAGTTTATTTTTCAGGATGACGAATAGCACTAGCCGCGTGCCAGGTACGCCGTTAAAGTCGGAAGTCCGCCTGCATCGAAATGTCGCACAAAATCCCCCCAGAAATGCCCCAGCCCCAACAGGGCCGGGCACTTCGGTGTTTTCAGCGAAACGCCTCCCGGCAGTCCTGCCACCCCAACCCGCTTTGCGCCGTCGCCTGCAGCAGGATCGGCAATGCCACACGCGCCTTGTCCTGGGTGTCGTGAAACACAATCACCCCTTTGCGCCACAACAGCATCAGCGTCAGCACCCGTTGCGCCGACTCGTCAGCCTTGAGTTTGCCCGGCTCGTCCTGGGAATCGATGTCCCACAACGCCACTTGCAGACCCTGGGCCTGGAAGAAGCCCTGGCTGTCGGCGCGGCGCTGGCCATAGGGCGGACGGAACAGCGGCACGTAGTTTTCCGGCATCAGGTTCTGCGCCAGCGTGGCGCTGCGAGTGATGGAGCTTTGCCAATCGACCCAGTGACTGTGGGAACGGTATTGCCAACCTTGAGTACCCACGCACTGGCCTTGGTAAAGCGCCTCGACGTCGCTGGCGGAACTGCGCTCCACGCGGTTTTGCAGGCTGCTGCCGAGGACGAAGAACGTGGCGTTCATCTTCTGCTTGCGCAGGTAATCGGTGAGCCAGTCGGTATTGCCGCTGACCGGCGCCGGGCCGCCGTCGAAGGTCAGCAGGAACAGGCGGTCATTGAACTCATCGCCATTGCGCTCATGGTCGCCGAAACGCGCGATCTCGCTGCTGATCTGCGGGAACAGCGCGGCCTTGCGCAGCAACTCATCCAGGTAACGTTCGTGGAAATGGTGGCTGGGACCGGCCCAGCCTACATAAAAGGAATTGTCGCTGACCTCGAACTTACCGGCCTGCTCGCGCAGATCATCCATGCTTTCCACCAGGTAGCAGAACGACGCATCCTCCTCGCAGCTGTGCTGGGCGAAGGTGTAGTTCTCCAACAGACGCTGCCAGAGCTGGCGGCGCAGGTCGTCGATGGCGGCCAGGTTGATAATCTTCAAGCCCAGGCGTTGCTTGAGCGCGGCTTCGTCCAGAGCCTCACTGGCGATGAGGCTGTGGGCGAACATCAGGATTTCGGCGCGCGAAGCCACGTCGAACAGCGCCGGGGTGCCGAGCTTCTCCGGCCAGGTACCGCGGTCCAGGCTGGCCACATCCACGGGGGCGGCTTGGGCGCCCATGCAGATAAGCCAGGCTGACAGTAAAAACGCAATTCGCACAACGGGTCTCCCTCTCCAGAGTCGTCGGGCACTATAGCCGATCAGGGTACTGATGGATGAACGGGGTTGGGCTCCCTGCCCACCGCCTTGGTGCTGTCAGTGGGCCTGATCTCAAAGCGCCGACCATTCACCAGCTCCACCGCATAGACCTGCGTGCCGGGGATGTGATCAAACAGGATCACACCGTCGGCGTCCGTCAGGTCCTCCCGGATCACCACGCCATCGGCAAACAGCGTGTAGGGCTCATCTACATAGCCTGGCAGCCCGGGTAGCGGCCTTACGACCAGACTGATCGAGCGAACAGCATCCGACGCAGACGCTCCGCCGAATGACAGGGATAGTGCAAGGGCACCAAGCAGGAGGATTCCAGCCAATACCGTTGATTGGTAAGTGCGCGTTTTCTTATTTGTCAGAGGGCTCATAGTTCTGGCCTACGGTGTGGATGTTCGGCGTCGAAGCCTTGTGTCGGGTGGGCGGGAAGGGGGTAGTCTTTCATTAAAGTGGGGAAGCGTAGATTAGGATCGGTTCTGAGCCGTTCCCATAAGTCAGAATAAAACACGTGAAGCTCTTCGTCTGGCTTATATCCGAAATCATATATTGCTCGAGATTTAGAATCGAAAGCACCTATTAGATTTCGGAAACCCGTAGTACTACCTAGTGACGCGGCACGCTGATAGTAAAATAGCGCTTTAGGTTTATTATCTTTAGATATCTCATAAAATGCGGCTGTTTCTATAATTGCCTCTTGTGATTCTTGAGCACCAGCACATTGAAAATAAGGCTCCGCCATTCGTTCGTCCTGTTTGTCTCGAGACAGTTGGAATGCAAAATAATTCCCAATACGTACCTGAGCCAGCGGACTCCCTAACTTCGCCGCCTGAAACATATAAGAACTGGCCATTCGATCTGACCTCAGTACACCTACCCCATTTTCAGCAATGACAGCCCAGTTGTAATAACCCAACGGGACTTTGAGTTTCACCATACGTTCATAGAGGTCGAGCATTTTGCTGGTGTCTTGTTCAACCCCCGGTTGCCCTGGCCAGCCAGTGCGATAGAGACCCGCTAGATTGTGCATTGCTTTCCAGTGATCTTTGGCAATGGCCTTTTCGTAAAGCCAAACAATTTTCCGCCAATTTTTAACCCCACGCACTTTCTCCAAAGCGCGGGCCTCTTGAAACCAGAGTTCGGCCTCGGCATCCAGCGGAGGGTTGTGGTCTTTTTCGTAGGCGCAGATGAAAGTTGGATAGGCCATGGCAGGCCCTCCGATCAACAACAGCGAAAGTGCAAGAGCACAAAGCAAGAAAATTCCCGCCAATGATTTAGACCGATAAATGCAATTATTTTTATTTGCCAAAGTTTTCATAGCTCTGGTCTACGGTCTGGATGTTCGGCATCGAAGCCTTGTGTGGGGTGGGCAGGGAGTGGGTGATCTTTCATCAAGGTAGGAAACCGTAATTTAGGATCAGCATCCAATTTCGCTGACAGCTCAGCATATAACTCATAAAGCTCTCGGTTTGGCCGATACCCGAAATTATATATGGGCTCAGGTTTCACCTCAAATACCCCACTGAGATAACCAAACCCCGTGGAACTGCCCATAGATGCCGCGCGCTGATAATAAAATAGTGACCTTGGTTTGTTTTCCTTGGCAGTATCATAGAAGCTTGCGGTTTTCTCTATGGCGTCAGGATTATCCTGAGCACCCGCACATCGGTAATAACGTTCGGCCATATCATCATCCTGTTTATGCCTTGGAAGTTCATAAGCAAAATATTGGCCGATTCGAACCTGTGCTAACGGACTTCCTAACTGCGCTGCCTGAAACATATAAGAACTGGCCATTCGGTCAGATTTCAATACTCCACGCCCATTTTCAGCAATCACAGCCCAGTTGTAATAGCCCAGCGGAACTTTGAGTTTCACCATGCGTTCATAGAGGTCGAGCATATTGCTGGTGTTTTGTTTAACACCGGGCTGTCCAGGCCAGCCCGTGCGATAGAGACCCGCTAGATTGTGCATCGCTTTCCAGTGATCTTTGGCGATAGCATTTTCGTAAAGCCAAACAATTTTTCGCCAATTTTTAACCCCGCGTACTTTCTCCAAAGCACGGGCCTCTTGAAACCAGAGTTCAGCTTCAGCATCCAGTGGTGGGTTATGGTCTTTTTCATAGGCACAGGTAAAGGTTGGATAGGCCATCGCTGGATCCCCACTCAGAAAAAATGAAAGAATAAGGACGCCAACGGAAAAACCTTTAATCAATGGCTTTGGCATAAGGTGTCTCCACATCCCAAAAACGCGTCAAATGGGCAATTAGTGGCTTTTTTCTGAATTTTTTTCCCAGTTTTTATTCATAACCTCATTCCATCTTTTAAAATTCTTAGCCGCATCACAGCCCCCCTTGCTATCGTCAAATGACTTGCCTGCATGCAACCCCCACAACTCCTCCCGCCACCGCTTCGCCAACTCATAATCCGGTGCGGCCAGTCCCAACTCCGAGTCCGTATGCATACTGCGGGTATTGATATTGGCGGAACTCAGCAAACTGAAAACATCGTCCACCACCAATAACTTGGAGTGCACATAGATATCGCGGAACTGGGCTGTTTCGCCTTCAAACAACGGACTGCTGGGTTCTGGCGTGCAGGTCGTCAGGGTGCCGATCACTACTTTCAGTCCCGGGATGTCCTTGAGGGTGTAGGGTTTTTCATCGTCGTTTTCACCGTCTTTGGGCTTGCCGAGTTCAGGGATGTCTTCGGGTTTAAGCCCGCCCAGGCGTTGCTCGACTTCGGGGGTGATGCCCTTTGCTTCCAGTTCTGCAATCTCGCGTTTGAGTACGTCGGCGCGGTTGAGTTGGGCCCGTTGTACGTAGGGATCACGGTGTGGATTGGCCTCCAGGTACGCCAGTTGGCTGCGCTTTCGCAGCATGTCCTCGGCCAGGGTGCGTTGGGCCTGGGGCATCAGTTGTTCCTGCCCCAGCTCCTGCAACATGGCATAGGTGGTACTGGCAAAGCTCTTGTCGTTCGGATGGTTGGTGACCACGAACAAGTACAGGTCTTGTTCTCTGCCCTTTGCGATATAGGCCGCCGCCAACTCGCGCAACTGCCGGGCAAACGCCGGATAGCGAAAATACTGATTTTCAAAATAGGCGTAGTTACGCACGTTGCCCAACGCCTTGTGGTACAGCTCCAGGATCGACGTTTCTGCGCCTTCCTGGGGTTGGGTGCGGCAGATCTGGGCCATGGTCGGGCCGGCGCTTTTGAAGTGCTCCGGGTTGATGGTGTTGCGTTGTTCGCTCAGGCCGTCGGTAAACCATTTTTTGATCCAGACGGTTTCCCGGTCCCAGGCGCTGCTGAAGTTGTGGTTCAAGTCGTGCAGGACGGAGCCTTGCACTTGCATGGACAGGTCCTGCCACGGGCCGAAGCCTGGGCTGCGCCCGGCGGCTTTGTCGTGGTAGAGGTGTGCGCTGGTGTCCCAGTAGTTGCGATGCATGTTGTGGCCCATGACGAAGCCTACGGCGTTCGCGATGTCTTCGTAGTCCACCAGCACCATTTTCTGGTGGTGGCTGGCGAACAGGGTCAACAGCAACATATGCGCAAAGTTCGTATCGGGGGCTTCGCCTCTGATCAAGCGATACAGGGTCGACAGGCGACCTTTTTCAGTGAGCATCTGCGGCCCGCGCAGAAGCGCGTTCAAGGGCAGTTCAGTGGAAAAATCCCGCGTGCGAAACTCCACATTCCGCATCTGCCCATCATGGATACGGCGGAACCACTCCCGGGTGTATTCCTGATCCTGAGGCGAATAGTCGGGCGCACCCGAGCCTGCGAACTGGTTGTAGCCACCGTTGCCGTTCAACTGGTTCTCCAGATCAATCAGAATGGCCTGCAGTTCCTTTTCGCGCTGCTGATAGCGGTAGCCACTGGCGCCGTAATACGGCAGCTCGCCGATACGGTCGCTGCCGGGCTTGAAGCGTATCGCCGGGTCGAACCCCCAACTGATGATGTCGACGCTGCGGGTCGCGGCCCCGATGGCATCGTGGACCGCGCCGAAGGCCTGCTTGGTCAGTTCGAACGATGAGTGTTCGCCCGGTATGAACTGAATCACTTCTTTACGGTAATCCGGCTTCATTCGGTGGCTCCCTGCGCGCGGTAATCATCGGGCGATCCCAACGGTTTGAGTTGTTCGGCCTCTGCCCCGTAGTCGCGCCGCCCGCTGCGCGCCAACTGCTGGCTGGCGGACACCGCGTCGACGCGGTCGGCCGTGGGCTTGATCTCAAAGCGATGACCACTCACCAACTCCACCTCATACGCCTGCGTGCCAGGGACGTGTTCAAAGCGGATCACACCGTCGGCCCCCGTCAGGCCCTGCTGGATGGCGACGCCATCGGCAAACAGCGTGTAGGGCTCATTGCTGTAGCCGGGTCGACCGGGTATCGGGCTCACGACCGAAGTGAGCGTGTGGATAACCTCCGCCGCCGCGCGCGAAACCGCACGCGCCAGCAGTCCACCCGCCTTGGCGGTGTCCACGGGCAATGGAATAACGGGCAACAGCACCGCGCTTCCGGTACCGGCGCCCGGAAAACCACCGCCGTTGGCCTTGACCACAGGGCCGGACACGTTGATGCCACTGGCATCCAGGGTGATAAAACTGCCGCCGGCCCGCAGCGAAAGGCTGACGCCAGCCTCGATGACGATCTTCTGACCCGCCTTGAAATGCAGCTCGCCACCGGCATGGCTCAGGTGGGCACCGCCCAGCTTGAGGTGCTGGTTCTGGCCAACCACCAGGTGGTCGTCGGCCTTGACCTCGACTTTGCGGTCGGCATGCACGGTGCGATGTTCTTCGCCCTTGAGTTCGGTGTGGCTGTTCTTTTCCACGGTGTCGTGGCGTTCGTGACCGACGCGGATCGTCTGGTCGCGCTCGATGTGTTCGTCCCAATCGCGCTCGGCATGCACAAAGATCTGTTCGGCGCCTTGCTTGTCTTCGATGCGCAGTTCGTTGAAGCCGGCGCCGCCGGGTGAGCTGAGGGTCTTGAAGACGCTGCGGGTCTTGTGCGCCGGCAGCGGGTAAGGCACGACATGTTCCTTGTGGTACAGGCAACCGGTCACCAGCGGCTGGTCGGGGTCGCCTTCGAGGAACGTCACCAGCACTTCCATGCCGACGCGGGGAATACTGATGCCGCCATAGCGCTCGCCGGCCCAACTGGACGAGACGCGCACCCAACAGCTGCTCTTGTCGTCGCCCTGCCCTTCACGGTCCCAATGGAACTGCAGCTTCACCCGACCGTACGGGTCGCAATGAATCTCTTCGCCCTGGGGACCGGTGACCTGTGCGGTCTGGCTGCCGAGTACGCGGGGCTTGGGGTGTTTTAGCGGAGGGCGGTAGGAAACCTCCGCGGGCGTCGCGACAAAGCGGTTGCGATAGCCCTGGTGAAAGTCATCCTTGGCGTCGGAGGTGTCGCTGCTCAGCGACTCTTCGAGGACTTGCGGCTGCTTGCCTTCATGAACGACTTGCGTCAGCAGCCACGGGGCATTGCACTCGCTGCGCGGGTGCCCGGAAAGCGTCAGGAGGTGGCCGCTGACGAGGGCGGGCTGATCACCCTGCCCCCACGCCTGGCGATAATCGGCGCGATGGCGCTCAAGCGCGCGCCGGCTGAGCAAGGTGCCACGGCTGCGGTCGGTGAAACGGCCGGGATAGTCATAGTCTTCGAGGTCCGGCTCTTCGTGCTCCGCGTCGTCGCGCCAGTTGGCCTGCAGCACCAGGCGCGGCTTCTCGAAGTCATAGTCGGCACGTGCAGTACGACGGGTGCGCGCCGCCAGACGCACGCCAAACCCCTTGATCACCGGCTCATCCGCGACCAGGCCGCTGTCCTGCACATAGGCCGTCGGTCGGCGCAGCTTCGGGAACACGATCGGGTCATCACCAAACACCAGGATGTGGCCTTCAGTGCGGTGCCGGAAGTGAAAGTGAATCCCCTCCTCCTCACACAAGCGCTGAATGAAGTGCAGATCGGACTCGTCGTACTGCACGCAATACTCGCGGTCCGGGTAGGGGGTGACGAGCTGAAACTGGTAGGCGTTGCTCTGGATGCCGTGCTCTTCGAGGATCAGTGCGATGATTCTCCGCACCGACAACTGCTGGTAGATCCGTTGGTTGATGCGATGGCGCAGGTAGGCCAGGTGCGGCACCAATGTCAGGGTGTAGCGGGTCAGGCGTTTACCCGAGTCGCCCTGGGCGATCCGGTAGACCTGCCCGTGAATACCGCCACCCTGGGGGTCGAAGGCCAGGAACCCCGGTTTGTGCAGGAGGGTTTCCAGGTCCAGGTGAGGCCTTTCACTGACCAGTTCCACCTCGAACGCATACGGCGTGTTGATTGCCTCGGTGCCGGTAAACGACAGCACTTGGAAGTCGTTGTCGCATTCATCAAGGGTCAGGCTGAATCGAGTTCGCAAGGCCGGGTTGAACATGCTGTCGTTCCTTGGACGCTGCGCAGCCCCGCCTGACAATTCAGCCCCCGTGAAACTCACCCGGACCGTTCAGTAGAGCCACTGTGTTATGAAGGAAAAAAATCATAACGCGCCAAAACTGTGCAAGAAGTTGCACACATCCCCGCAGAACGCCGCTGCGCAAGGGCTGAAAAAAACTGAAACTGGATATTTCATCGCCTCGCGCGGGGATTGCCTCGCGCGGATCACGACCGACCACCGACCCCGCTATCGGCATCATAGGTGGAGTCAAAGTGCCCAACCCCCTAGAATCCGGCCCACGCTACAAGCACGATTACAGGAGCCAACTTCATGCTGATGGTGATTTCCCCCGCCAAGACCCTCGACTTCGAGTCCCGGCCTGCGACCCCGCGTTTTACCCAGCCGCAGTACCTGGACCATTCCCAGGAACTGATCGAGCAACTGCGTGAGCTGAGCCCGGCGCAAATCAGCGAATTGATGCACGTCTCCGACAAGATCGGCGGTCTCAACGCCGCGCGCTTCGGTAGCTGGACACCGGCCTTTACTCCCGACAACGCCAAGCAGGCCTTGCTGGCGTTCAAGGGCGACGTGTACACCGGCCTGAATGCCGAGACCTTCAACGACGCTGACTTCAGCTACGCCCAGGACCACCTGCGCATGCTCTCGGGCCTGTACGGCCTGCTGCGCCCCCTGGACCTGATGATGCCGTACCGCCTGGAGATGGGCACCAAACTGGCCAACGCCCGTGGCAAGGACCTGTACGCCTTCTGGGGCACGCGCATCAGCGAATGGCTCAATGAAGCGCTGGCCGCGCAAGGTGATGACGTGCTGCTGAACCTGGCGTCCAACGAGTACTTCTCGGCGGTCAAGCGCCCGGCCCTGAACGCACGGATCATCAACACCGAGTTCAAGGACCTGAAGAACGGCCAGTACAAGATCATCAGCTTCTACGCGAAAAAGGCCCGGGGCATGATGAGCCGCTTCGTGATCGAAGAACGCATCAACGACCCGGCCCAGCTCAAGCAGTTCGATGTGCAGGGCTATCGCTTCAATGCCGAGCAGTCCAAGCCGGACAATCTGGTGTTCCTGCGCGACCACGCACCGGAATAAAGCCTTTACTGGCCACCCCAGACGCTGAAAGGTAAATGTGGGAGGGGGCTTGCTCCCGATAGCGGTATTTCAGTCACCTCTCTATCGACTGACCTATCACTATCGGGAGCAAGCCCCCTCCCACCGTTTTGTCTGCATTCCACACCGAAAATCGTCAATTATCTGGCGTCAAAAAATATCTTGACGCATCTCTAACAATTCTTTCACTCGACATTCGTCGTTTTTTTTCGTAGTGGCACCACTTTTTTAAAACACTAGTGGCATAAAACTATCCCTTCGCGCCAACTCCCTATAACTACTGGCCCAAATAGCAAGTGCTATCAATATAGTACTAGTGCCATCTTTGCTCATATTTCAAGAAATTTCAGGAAACAGGATGAGTGGCCAGGAACTTCGCCCAGAAGCGCCGCTCATACCACCGGTAACGAAATTCTCTGTTTCTGTAGGAGATGACTTACATGACAGGCCAACGGAAGTAGCAAAGTTGTCACATTCAACTTTGACTCAGTGGTCATATCACCAACCGATTAGTTGAGAGCGGCGATAAGGATGTATTGCCACGAACTATAAGGCCAAGGCTGTGCTTACCCCAATGGGTCAGTGAGACAACCCAAGGCATTGATAATTAAGGCTTAAAGCCTCTATCAAGGCCCTGCGGCACTGGCGCCAGACCCTTCTCCCAGGAAGGCTGGCTGCATTTGAGGGCAGGCCCCAATAACAAGGCCAAGTTGCGCACAACTTGAGTGCAATCGTTAGTCACTCGCTATTTAACATGCCTGTCCGCGGTAAGTCGGCGTCTGTTCGCCCAACTTTCGCGGTATCAGTGACGTTTGCAAACATGAACTCCGGCCATTTATTGGCATGAATAACACCGTCTTCAATGACAAAGAGGTAAATGCGATGCGCATCAGCATATTTGGTTTGGGTTACGTCGGCGCAGTGTGTGCCGGTTGCCTGTCTGCCCGTGGCCACGAAGTGGTCGGCGTAGATATCTCCAAGGAAAAGATCGACCTGATCAACGCAGGCAAATCGCCCATCGTTGAACCCGGTCTGGGCGAACTGTTGAGCCAAGGCATCGCAAACGGTCGGCTGCGCGGTACGACCAACTTCGCCGAAGCGATTCGCGATACCGACCTGTCGATGATCTGCGTCGGCACGCCGAGCAAGAAAAACGGCGACCTGGAACTCAACTACATCGAATCGGTCTGCCGCGAGATCGGTTTTGTCCTGCGCGACAAGACTACCCGCCACACCATCGTGGTCCGCAGCACCGTATTGCCGGGCACCGTGGCCAACGTGGTGATCCCGATCCTCGAAGACTGCTCCGGCAAGAAAGCCGGCGTCGACTTCGGCGTTGCGGTCAACCCGGAATTCCTGCGCGAATCCACCGCCATCGCCGACTACGACCAGCCGCCGATGACCGTTATCGGCGAATTCGACACCGCGTCCGGCGATGTCCTGCAGTCGCTGTACGAAGAACTCGACGCGCCGATCATCCGCAAGGACATCGCCGTCGCCGAAATGATCAAGTACACCTGCAACGTGTGGCACGCCACCAAGGTCACCTTCGCCAACGAGATCGGCAACATCGCCAAGGCCGTCGGCGTCGACGGTCGTGAAGTGATGGAAGTGGTCTGCCAGGACAAGACCCTCAACCTGTCCCAGTACTACATGCGCCCAGGCTTCGCGTTCGGCGGTTCGTGCCTGCCCAAGGACGTGCGTGCCCTGACCTACCGCGCCAGCTCCCTGGACGTGGAAGCACCGCTGCTCAACTCGCTGATGCGCAGCAACGAGTCCCAGGTGCAGAACGCCTTCGACATCGTCGCCGGCCACGACAAACGCCGCGTCGCCCTGCTGGGCCTGAGCTTCAAGGCCGGTACCGATGACCTGCGCGAAAGCCCACTGGTGGAACTGGCGGAAATGCTGATCGGCAAGGGTTACGACCTAAGCATCTACGACAGCAACGTCGAGTACGCCCGTGTGCACGGCGCGAACAAAGACTACATCGAAGGCAAGATCCCCCACGTGTCGTCCCTGCTCAACTCGGACTTCGACGACGTGATCAACAACTCCGACGTGATCATCCTCGGCAACCGTGACGAGAAATTCCGTGCCCTGGCGCAGAACGCACCGCACGGCAAGCAAGTGATCGACCTGGTGGGCTTCATGTCCAAGGCCACCTGTGCGACCGGCCGTACCGAAGGCATTTGCTGGTAACAGCAACGGCAAGCTTCGCGCTGCAAGCGTCCTGATCCCCAGCGCTTGCAGCACGAAGCCTTCTTCACCTGCGGATGACGCCTATGTCCAAGTTAAAACACGTACTGCTCCAATCCGCCGGCTGGCTGTTCTTCTTGAGCCTGCTGATGGGACTCGCCCTGCTGTTGCCGGCGAGTACGTTCGACTCCGAGTCGAAGAATTTTATTTTCCTGATTGGCGCCGTCGGTATCTGGCGCTACTCGATGGGTGCGACGCATTTCTTTCGCGGCATGCTGTTCCTGTACGTGGTCTACCCGCACCTGCGCCGCAAAGTGCGCAAGCTGGGCAAATCAGCGGACCCCTCCCATGTGTTCCTGATGGTTACCAGTTTCCGCATCGATGCGCTGACCACCGCACAGGTCTACAGCTCGGTGATTCGCGAAGCGATCGAATGCGGCTTTCCCACCACCGTGGTCTGCTCGCTAGTGGAAATGTCCGATGAGCTGCTGGTCAAGAGCCTCTGGGAGAAGATGAACCCGCCGGACCACGTCAAGCTCGACTTCGTGCGCATCGCCGGTACCGGCAAGCGCGACGGCCTGGCCTTCGGTTTCCGCGCCATCTCGCGCCACCTGCCGGACGACCGTGCGGTGGTGGCCGTGATCGATGGCGACACCGTGCTCGCCGAAGGCGTGGTGCGCAAAACCGTGCCGTGGTTCCAGCTGTTCGGCAATGTCGGCGGCCTGACCACCAACGAGTTCTGCGAAGTGCGCGGCGGCTACATCATGAGCGAGTGGCACAAACTGCGCTTCGCCCAGCGTCACATCAACATGTGCTCCATGGCCCTGTCCAAGCGCGTGCTGACCATGACCGGGCGCATGTCGGTGTTCCGTGCCAGCGTGGTCACCGACCCCGGCTTTATCGCCGACGTGGAAAGCGACTCGCTGCAACACTGGCGCCTGGGCCGCTTCAAGTTTTTGACCGGCGACGACAAGTCCAGTTGGTTCAGCCTGATGCGCCTGGGCTACGACACCTTCTACGTGCCGGACGCCGCGATCAACACCGTGGAACACCCGCCGGAAAAGAGCTTCATCAAGGCCAGCCGCAAGCTGATGTTCCGCTGGTACGGCAACAACCTGCGCCAGAACTCCCGCGCCCTGGGCCTGGGTGTTCGCCGCCTCGGCCTGTTCACCAGCGTGGTGCTGTTCGACCAGCGCGTGTCGATGTGGACCTCCCTGCTCGGCCTGACCGTGGCGATCATCGCCACCTTCAAGTACGGCGGCGCGTTCATCCTCGCGTACTTGCTGTGGATCGGCATCACCCGCCTGATCCTGACCCTGCTGCTGTCGTGCTCCGGCCACACCATCGGCCCGGCCTACCCGGTGATTCTGTATTACAACCAGATCATGGGCGCGCTGGTGAAGATCTACGTGTTCTTCCGCCTCGATCAACAGTCCTGGACCCGCCAGGACACCAAACTGACCCGCGATTTGGCCAGCTTTCAACGTTGGTTCAACACCTGGTCGTCTCGGACCATGACCTTCTCCGCCGGCAGCATCTTCGTTGCCGTGTTGCTGATGATGGTCTGACCCTGCCAAGCCTGAATTAACTAGGAACTACACACCATGAATAGCCAAGTAAACGCCAACGTTGTCCACGAATCCGAAGCCCAGCGCCAACATGCCCGGGTGAAAATTCCGGCCAAGCTGCGCTTCTTCAACACTGACCGCACGCAGACCGAAGCACGGGTCATCGACCTGTCCGCCGGCGGCCTGGCGTTCACCGCGACCCAGCCGCTGACCGTTGGCGAAGTGCACAAGGGTCGCCTGCAATTCGTCATCGATAACCTCGGCCTGGCCATGGATGTGGAGTTGCAGATCCGCTCCTACGACCGCCAGAGCGGGCGCACCGGTTGCCAATTCCAGAACCTCGACGCCCAGGATATTTCCACCCTGCGCCACCTGATCACTTCGCACCTGTCGGGCGACATCGTGACCATGGGCGACGTGCTCGCCACCCTGCAACGCGACAACTTCACCAAGGCGCGCAAGGTCAAGGACGGCGGCAGCAACATGAGCGCCTTCGGCCGCCTGCGCGCCGTGACGTTCAGCCTGGCGATCTTCCTGGTGGGCCTGGCGGCGTTCGGTTTTGTCTTCAAGTCGGTGTATGGCATGTACTTCGTCACTCACGCCCAGGCCGGCCTGGTGAGCGTGCCCGGCATGAACGTGACCATGCCGCGCGACGGCACCGTGCAAAGCCTGCTCAAAGGCGATGCGGTCGCGGCCAAAGGCGCGCCACTGGCGACCTTCAGCACCAGCATGCTCGATGTGCTCAAGGGCCATCTGGACGAGGAGCAGTTGCAACCGGCCAAGGTCGAAGAACTGTTCGGCAAGCAAATGACCGGCACCCTGACCTCCCCTTGCGATTGCGTGGTGGCCCAGCAACTGGTGGCCGACGGTCAGTACGCCAGCAAGGGCGATGTGATCTTCCAACTGGTACCGCGCGGTAGCCTGGCCAATGTGGAAGCACGCTTCACCTATCGCCAGTTCGCCAACGTTCGCCCAGGCACCCCGGTGAGCTTCCAGGTGGCCGACGAAGAACAGATCCGCACCGGCACCATCGTCAGCAGCACCAGCCTGAACAGCGCCGACCTGTCCTCCGACATCCGCGTGCAGATCAAGCCGGATGCGCCGCTGGACAGCACCTACGCCGGCCGCCCGGTGGAAGTCACCAGCGACCGTGGCCCATCGCTGAACTGGCTGATCGATAAAGCCATGGCTGCCGGACTGTAAGCGAGGAAATGCCTGTGATGATGCGCCTAAAAACACCGCAATCCCTGTGGGAGCGGGCTTGCTCGCGATGGGATCAGCGCGGTTTGCCTGACGGACCGAGTCGCCTGTATCGGGAGCAAGCCCCCTCCACAGGTGATTGGGTTTACACATTTCTATCTGTGAATACAGTCAAGTGTGGGGGCTTGCTCCCCCCTCCCACATGGGTCCGGTGGCGTTGCTGGCTATCGCGGTGAGCCTCGCCGGTTGCGCCGGCCTGCCCGACCAACGCCTGGCCAATGAAGCGCTCAAGCGCGGCGACACGGTCACCGCGCAGCAGAATTACCAGCAACTGGCAGACCTGGGTTACAGCGAGGCCCAAGTGGGCCTGGCTGATATCCAGGTGGGCACCCGCGACCCGGCGCAAATCAAACAGGCCGAGGCCACTTATCGGGCCGCAGCGGATACCTCGCCGCGCGCCCAGGCCCGCCTCGGTCGCCTGCTGGTGGCCAAGCCCGGTTCCACCGAAGCCGAACACCATGAAGCCGAAGGCCTGCTGAAAAAAGCCTTTGCCAATGGCGAAGGCAACACCCTGATCCCGCTGGCGATGCTGTACCTGCAATACCCCCACAGCTTCCCCAACGTGAACGCCCAGCAGCAGATCAATAAATGGCAGGCCGCCGGTTACCCGGAAGCCGGTCTGGCCCAGGTGCTGCTGTATCGCACCCAGGACACCTACGACCAGCATCTGGATGACGTCGAACGCATCTGCAAGGCCGCGCTGAACACCACCGACATCTGCTACGTCGAGTTGGCCACGGTCTACCAGAAAAAAGCCGAGCCGGAAAAACAGGCCGAGTTGCTCAAGCAAATGGAAGCCGGTTACAGCCGTGGCACGGTCACGGCGCAGCGCGTCGACAGCGTCGCCCGTGTACTCGGCGATGCCACCCTCGGCACGCCGGACGAAAAAACTGCCCAGGCGCTGCTGGAAAAAATCGCCCCTGGCTACCCCGCGTCCTGGGTCAGCCTGGCGCAATTGCTCTACGACTTCCCGGAACTGGGCGACGTCGACCAGATGATGAAGTACCTGGACAACGGCCGCGCCGCCGACCAACCGCGCGCCGAGCTGTTGCTGGGCAAGCTCTACTACGAAGGCAAGTGGGTGCCAGCGGACGCCAAAGCGGCCGAAGCGCATTTTGAAAAAGCCGTGGGCAAGGAAGTGGCCGCCGATTACTACCTCGGCCAGATCTACCGCCGTGGCTACCTGGGCAAGGTCTACTCGCAAAAAGCCCTGGACCACCTGCTGACCGCTGCGCGCAACGGCCAGAACAGCGCCGACTTCGCCATCGCCCAACTGTTTTCCCAAGGCAAGGGCACCAAGCCCGACCCATTGAACGCCTATGTTTTCAGCCAATTGGCTAAAGCCCAGGACACGCCAGAGGCCATTGACCTGGCCACGCAGCTCGAAGCCCCGCTGACGCCCGAACAACGCGCCGAAGGCCAACGCCTGGTGCAACAGGAACTGGCCGCGCGCGGCACCCTGGCCCAGAGCACGCTGCAACTGCACGCCCTGCAAGAAGAAGACGGCGAGGAATCCCTATGAAGCTCAATCCATTCGTGCAGGCCGGCATCGGCCTGACCTTCGCCCTGCTGTGGTCGTGCCCGACCCTGGCCGCGCTGACCGAAACCAAGAACTTCGGCCTGGAAGTCAAAGTCACCGGCCAGTCCGAGGACGACCGCGACCTGGGCACGCAAAAGGGCGGCGACGTCAACGGCATCGGCCTCGACCTGCGCCCATGGATCTATGGCGAAAGCGGCAACTGGAGCGCCTACGCCATGGGCCAGGCGGTGGCGTCGAGCGACATCATCGAGACCGACACCCTGCAGCAGTCCTCGGATGACACCACCGAGCAGTCGAGCAACAACGACCGCAAGACTAAGAAAAACTACCTGGCGATGCGCGAGTTCTGGGTCGGCTACAGCGGTTTTACGCCCTACCCCGGCGAGATCCTCAAGCTCGGTCGCCAACGCCTGCGCAATGACGACGGCCAATGGCGCGACACCAACATCGAAGCGCTGAACTGGACCTTCGACACCACCCTGCTCAAGGCCAATGTCGGCGTCGCCGAACGCTTCAGCGAATACCGCACCGACCTCAAGGAACTGTCGCCCAAGGACAAGGACCGTCAGCACCTCTATGCCGACGCGTCCTACCAGTGGATGCCAGGCCAGTGGATCGGCCTGCGCGGTCACCACACCCACGACAACGGCAAGCTCGACTACCCCGAACCGGGCGTGGCCACCGACTCGCTGGACAAGCGCGAAAACGGCGACCTGACCTGGCTCGGCATCGAAGCCAACAGCGACGCCTACAACTGGCGCAACACCAACACCGTCAACTACTGGGCGAGCCTCACCGGCATGCAGGGCGACCGCGACACCGTCAACGCGTTGAACGCCGACGGCAGCCGCCCGACCACCGCCAAGCGCAGCGATGACGTGAATGGCTGGGCCACCGATCTGGGGATCCGCCTGCGTCTCGACCCGCAGTGGCAAGTGGGCGCGGCGTATTCGCGCGCCAGTGCCGAGTACGAGCAGAACGGCCTGCAAAGCAACCGCTCGAACTGGACCGGCACCCAGTCCCGCGTGCATCGCTTCGGCGAAGCGTTCCGCGGCGAGATGAACAACATGCAGTCCATGAGCCTGTTCGGTTCCTGGCAGTTGCGCGAGGACTACGACGCCAGCCTGGTGTATCACAAGTTCTGGCGCGTCGACGGCAACAAGCCGGTGGGCAGCAACGGCATCGACGCGGTGCAGAACAACACCGACGACGTGACCGGCGCGATCCTGTCCAGCACGTCCCTGCCCCTTGAAGACGGCAAGAAAGATCTGGGCCAGGAGATGGACCTGGT
Source organism: Pseudomonas sp. MPB23 (assembly GCF_046605395.1). Lineage (NCBI taxonomy): Bacteria > Pseudomonadati > Pseudomonadota > Gammaproteobacteria > Pseudomonadales > Pseudomonadaceae > Pseudomonas > Pseudomonas sp. MPB23. The sequence continues at coordinate 6,339,422 of NZ_CP176771.1, forward strand.
CGTCACCAAGTACTTCAAGAAAGGCCTGCTGCCGGCCGCGCTGAGCCAGTCGATCGACGAACCGTCGGCCCTGGTGCGCTTTCGTGCCGGTGTGTTCAAACCGGGCGATGCCTATGGCAGCCAGGTCGACTCGTACATGCATCGCGCGTTTGTCGACGTGATCTGGAAATTCTGATGGGAGCCTGTGCAATGAATGCTCAAAGCCTACTCGTCGCGGCAATGCTGGTGGCCAGCGCCACAGCGTTCGCCGATACGGCGGCCAAGGCGCCGACCATCGCCAAAGAACTGCAACAGGCCAAGACCTACACCATTTCCAGCCCGCCCACCGCGCCGCTGGAAATGCCCAAGCCGGCCCTGCCGGATCTGTCGGGTTACACCGCCGCCGCCATCGAGAAAAAAATCGTGCGCAGCAAACCGGGCAAAATCAGCATCCGCCGCATGATGCAGGAAGACGCCCTCAAGGACTTCATCGGCGGCGACAACAAGATGGCCGAATGGGTGGTGCGCCAGCACGGCATTCCCCAGGCGATCTTTGTCGACGACGGCTACATGAACCTCAAGGACCTGCTCGGCAAAGTGCCCAAGCAGTACCTGAGCGAAACGTCGCCGGGGGTGTTCCTGGCCAAGTTGCCGATCGTGGTCGGGCGCAAGGGCATTCTGGACATCGACAAAAACACCCGGGAACTGCGGCTGTCCCAGGAAGCCGGCGCGTTCCTGATCAACGACGGCCAGTTGTTTGTGCGTGATACCAAAGTCACCGGCTGGAACGAGAAGGCCAATGGCCCGGCACTGTTCAAGTCGCCCAAGGAATTCCGCCCGTTCCTGCTGGCCTGGGGCGGCACCGAGACCTACATCTCCAACACCAAGATGGCCAGTTTCGGCTACGCCAACAGCAAGTCGTACGGGGTGAGTATTTCCCAGTACACGCCGAACATGGCCAAGGTGCTCAAGCGTCCTGAGCCGACCGGCTGGATCATCGACTCCGAGTTCTCGGACATGTGGTACGGCTTCTACTGCTACGAGACCACGGGCTTCGTGATCAAGAGCAACACCTACAAAGACAACATCGTCTACGGCATTGACCCTCACGACCGTTCCCACGGCCTGATCATCGCGGACAACAGCGTCTACGGCACCAAGAAGAAGCACGGCATCATCATTTCCCGGGAAGTGAACGACAGCTTCATCTTCAACAACCGCAGCTACGACAACAAACTCTCGGGCCTGGTGCTCGACCGTAACAGCGTCAACAACTTCGTGGCCGACAACGAGTTCTACCGCAACCACACCGACGGCATCACCCTCTATGAGAGCGGCGACAACCTGCTGTGGGGCAACAAGGTGATTGCCAACCGTCGCCACGGAATCCGGGTGCGCAACAGCGTGAACATCAAGCTGTACGAAAACACCTCGATGGCCAACGGCCTGACCGGCGTCTACGGCCACATCAAGGACTTGACCGACACCGACCGCGACATCGCCCTCGACCCGTTCGACGCCAAGGTCTCGCTGATCGTGGTCGGCGGTGAACTGGCGGGCAACGGCAGCGGGCCGCTGTCCATCGACTCGCCATTGAGCGTCGAGCTGTACCGCGTGTCGATGCTGGCGCCGACCAAATCCAGCGGCATCAGCTTCAACGGCGTGCTGGGCGATCGTCAGGAAGAAATTCTCGACCTGCTGGTGCGCCAGCAGAAAGCCGTGCTGATCGACCCTGTCGAACGCCAGACCGAAATGCAGGACTGAGGATGACCCTTATGCACCCACACATGATCAAACTGCTGAGCCTCTCGGGTCTGACCCTCGGCCTGCTCGCGGCCAGCCAGGGCGTACGCGCCGACGACGTCAAAGCGCCGACCTTCACCGCCGAACCGTGCTGCAGCCTGTGCCCGGCCGCCCACGACGCGAAGAACTACACCACGCGCTACCAGCAGAACTTCACCACCCTGGTGCAAGCCCAGGGCGACTGGCTGTTCCGCACCCAGGAAGACCTGCGCACCGAATTCGACACCAGCCCCGCCGGCTACAAACGCATGCAACAGCTGCACGATGCGTTCAAGGCCAAAGGCGTGGAGCTGGTGGTGGTCTACCAACCGACCCGTGGCCTGGTGAACCGCAACAAGCTCAACCCCGAAGAGAAAGCCAAGTTCGATTTCGACAAGGCCCTGGGCAACTACAAGAGCATGCTCGGCCGTTTCGCCAAGATGGGCTACGTGGTACCGGACCTGTCGCCATTGACCAACGAGCAACTGCCGGACGAATTGCCGGCCCACGATTTCTACTTTCGCGGCGACCAACACTGGACCCCTTACGGCGCCCAGCGCACGGCGAAAATCGTCGGTGCCAAAGTGCGCGCGATGCCTGAGTTCGCCGATATTCCCAAGCGTGAATTCGAGACCAAACGCTCCGGGCGCATGGGCAAGACCGGCACCCTGCACAACATGGCCGGGCAATTGTGCGGCACCAGCTACGCGATCCAGTACATGGACCAGTTCACCACCGAGCCCAAGGGCGAAGCCGGCGACGGCGACCTGTTCAGCGATTCGGGCAACCCGCAGATCACCCTGGTCGGCACCAGCCACAGCGGCAAGAACTACAACTTCGCCGGCTTCCTCGAAGAGGAGATCGGTGCCGACATCCTCAACGTCGCCTTCCCCGGTGGTGGCCTGGAAGGCTCGATGATCCAGTACCTGGGCAGCGAAGAATTCCAGAAGAGCCCGCCGAAGATCCTCATCTGGGAATTCTCGCCGCTGTACCGTCTCGACCAGGAAACCATCTACCGCCAGATGATGGCGCTGCTGGACAACGGCTGCGAAGGCAAGACCGCGCAGATGAGCGCCAGCGCCACCCTGAAACCCGGCAAGAACGAATTGCTGGTCAACAGTTCGAACAAAGACCTGCGCAACGTCAACCATCAGGTCGACATCCGCTTCGCCGACCCGTCGGTGAAAACCTTGCAAGCCACCCTCTGGTACATGAACGGGCGCCACGAGGACATCAAGATCGAGAAACCCGAGACATCCGATACAGACGGGCGTTTCGCCTTTGAACTGCGCACCGACGAAGACTGGGCCTCGCAGAACCTGCTGGCCGTGGAAGTGCAGGGCCCCGAAGCGGGTGCTGCGGCGCAGAAAGTCGAAGCGAAAATTTGCACACGCAACGTGTTCCCAAGCGGCGGTCAGAAGACCGCTTCACTCGGGCAATGAGGTTACCTATGCAGAAGTTATGGATTCCATCGTTGCTGGGCCTGGCGATCTTCGCCGGTTCAGTCAACGCCGCCGCGCCACTGCGTCCGCCCCAGGGCTACTTCGCACCGATCGAGGCGTTCAAGACCGGCGACTTCAAGAATGACTGCGATGCCATGCCGACGCCGTACACCGGCTCGCTGCAGTTTCGCAGCAAGTACGAAGGCTCCGACAAGGCCCGCTCCACGCTGAACGTGCAGTCGGAAAAAGCCTTTCGCGACAGCACCGCCGACATCACCAAGCTGGAAAAAGACACCAGCAAGCGCGTGATGCAGTTCATGCGCGACGGTCGCCCGGAGCAGCTCGAATGCACGCTGAACTGGCTGGTGTCGTGGGCCAAGGCCGATGCGTTGATGTCCAAGGACTTCAACCACACCGGCAAATCCATGCGCAAATGGGCGTTGGGCAGCATGGCGTCGGCCTATGTGCGCCTGAAGTTCTCCGACTCGCACCCGCTGGCCAACCATCAGCAGGAATCGCAACTGATCGAAGCCTGGTTCAACAAACTGGCGGACCAAGTGGTGAGCGACTGGGACAACCTGCCGCTGGAAAAAACCAACAACCACTCTTACTGGGCCGCCTGGTCGGTGATGGCGACGTCCATCGCCACCAACCGTCGCGACCTGTTCGATTGGGCGGTGAAGGAATACAAGGTCGGCGCCAATCAGGTCGATGACCAGGGCTTCCTGCCCAACGAATTGAAGCGCCAGCAACGCGCGCTGTCGTACCACAACTACGCCCTGCCGCCGCTGTCGATGATCGCCAGCTTCGCCCTGGTCAACGGTGTGGATCTGCGCCAGGAAAACAACGGCGCCCTCAAGCGCCTGGGCGACAAGGTACTGGCCGGGGTCAAGGACCCGCAGATCTTCGAGCAGAAGAACGGCAAAGAGCAGGACATGAAGGACCTCAAAGAGGACATGAAATTCGCCTGGCTCGAACCCTTCTGCACCCTCTACACCTGCACGCCGGATGTGCTTGAGCGCAAGCACGGGATGCAGCCGTTCAAGACCTTCCGCCTCGGCGGCGACTTGACCAAGGTCTACGACCCGACGCACGAAAAAGGCAACAAAGGTTCCTAGGCGAACTCGGTAAAAAATGTGGGAGGGGCTTGCTCCCGATAGCAGTGTGTCATTCAACACAGATGGCCACTGGTATACCGCAATCGGGAGCAAGCCCCCTCCCACATTTAAAGCCGGTTTCGACAGTGAGATTGCAATACAGCCCCCCCGAATTCGTGGGGGGGTTTGGGGGGGCTGCGGCCCTTGACTGTTGGTTAAACATGGAGAGATCGGGATGGTTTTCTCGTCCAATGTGTTCCTGTTTCTGTTCTTGCCGATCTTTCTCGGCTTGTACTACCTGAGCGGGCAACGCTATCGCAACCTGCTGCTGCTACTGGCCAGCTACGTGTTCTACGCCTGGTGGCGAGTGGACTTCCTGACACTGTTCGCGGCCGTCACGCTGTGGAACTACTGGATCGGCCTCAAGGTCGGTGCCGCCGGCGTGCGCACCAAGCCGGCCCAACGCTGGCTGCTGCTCGGCGTGGTGGTCGACCTGTGCATCCTCGGCTACTTCAAGTACGCCAACTTCGGCGTCGACAGCATCAACGTGATGATGAAGTCGGCGGGTCTGGAGCCGTTCATCCTCACCCACGTGCTGTTGCCGATCGGGATCTCGTTCTACATCTTCGAGTCCATCAGCTACATCATCGACGTGTACCGCGGCGACACTCCAGCCACGCGCAACCTCATCGACTTTGCCGCATTCGTGGCGATCTTCCCGCACCTGATCGCCGGCCCCGTGTTGCGTTTTCGCGACCTGGCCGACCAGTTCAACAACCGCACCCACACCCTCGACAAGTTCTCCGAGGGCTGTACGCGGTTCATGCAGGGTTTCATCAAGAAGGTTTTCATCGCCGACACCCTGGCGGTGGTGGCCGACCATTGCTTCGCCCTGCAAAACCCCACCACCGGCGATGCCTGGCTCGGTGCACTGGCCTACACCGCGCAGTTGTACTTCGACTTCTCCGGCTACAGCGACATGGCCATCGGCCTGGGCTTGATGATGGGTTTCCGCTTCATGGAAAACTTCAAACAGCCGTACATCAGCCAGTCGATCACCGAGTTCTGGCGGCGCTGGCACATCAGCCTGTCGACCTGGCTGCGTGACTACCTCTACATCACGTTGGGCGGCAACCGCAAAGGCACGCTGACCACCTACCGCAACCTGTTCCTGACCATGCTGCTCGGTGGCCTGTGGCACGGCGCGAACATCACTTACATCGTGTGGGGCGCCTGGCACGGCATGTGGCTGGCGATCGAGAAAGCCATCGGCCTGAACACCTCGCCGCGCAGTTTCAATCCGATCCGCTGGGCCTTGACGTTCCTGCTGGTGGTGATGGGCTGGGTGATCTTCCGCGCCGAAAACCTGCACGTCGCCGGCCGTATGTACGGCGCGATGTTCAGCTTTGGCGAGTGGTCGCTGTCGGAACTCAACCGCGCCAACCTCACCGGCCTGCAAGTGGCGACCCTGGTGGTGGCCTACGCAACCCTGGCGTTCTTTGGCCTGCGCGACTTCTACAGCAACCGCCCTGGCGAGAAAACCCAGGCGGCCGACCCGAGCCTGATCAAGGCCGTACCGGGCGACAACCCGGGCAGCATCCACGAGCCGGGCTTCACCGTGGGCCGTGACGCTGCCGTGCAACCGGCCTACTGGACCGCTGACTGGCCACGCTACGCCATGCGCGCGGCGGTGCTGCTGCTGTTCGTGGCGTCGATTCTGAAACTGTCGGCGCAGAGTTTCTCGCCGTTCCTTTACTTCCAATTCTGAGGGAGCCGACCATGACCCGATCATTCCGCGTGCTCTATATCAGCCTGTTTATGGTGCTGCTGCTGGCCCTGGGCGCCTGGTCGTTGCGCAGTTTCCTGGGCTTCAGCACCAATGCCGACGCCACCGTGCTCAACGGTCGCTGGACCAAAGCCGTCGAGACCCACTACGACGACGCGTTCCCGATCAAGCGCCTGGGCACCAACCTCTGGGCCGCGCTGGACTACAAGCTGTTCAACGAAGGCCGTCCCGGCGTGGTGCTGGGCCGCGATCACTGGCTGTACAGCGACGAGGAGTTCAACCCCGCCGTCAACGAAGACCAGAACCTGCAAGGCAACTACGCGCTGGTCGAAGGCGTGCGCCAGCAGCTCAAGGCCCAGGGTATTCAACTGGTGCTCGCGATCGTGCCGGCCAAGGTGCGCCTGTACCCGGAACACCTGGGTGACGTGAAACCGGCGAGCATCCACGCCGACCTCTACCGGGACTTCCACGCCCGTGTCGCCGCCGACAGGATCATCGCCCCCGACCTGCTGGGCCCGCTGCAACAGGCCAAGCTCGCCGGTAAGCAAGTGTTCCTGCGCACCGACACCCACTGGACCCCGGACGGTGCCGAAATCGCTGCCAAGCAGTTGGCTAAAACCATCGCCGACAAGACCCCGCTCCACGGCGAGCCGCAGCGCTTTGTCACCGAGGCCGAGAAGACCGAACCGCACAAAGGCGACCTGCGTCTGTTCCTGCCCCTGGACCCGCTGTTCGAAAACCTGATGCCGCCCAAGGAGCCGCTGGAAAAACGCGTCACGCACCTGGCACAAACCCAAGGCGACGACGCCCTGTTCAGCAACAGCGAAACCCCGGTGGCCCTGGTGGGCACCAGCTACAGCGCCAACCCCAACTGGAACTTCGTCGGCGCGCTCAAGCAAGCCCTGGGCAGCGACGTAATCAGCTACGCCGAAGACGGCCACGGCCCGATCCTGCCGATGCTCGGCTACCTGAAAAGTGACGACTTCAAGAACAGCCCGCCACAGGTGCTGATCTGGGAATTCCCTGAACGCTATCTGCCGATCAATAACGAAATCGGTGATGCCGACCCACAGTGGGTTGCGCAACTTAAACAAGCCGGTTCGCGCCAACAGAACATGGCACAGAACACCCTTAAAAAATCCGAGACGCCCGACCGGGCGCAAAACTGAAAGAGAGGTAACTCACATGACTTTCACTACTACTCCGCGTCGTCTCGCTAAGACTCTGGCCCTGGCTGCCGGTATGAGCTTGGTATCCCTGTCTGCCTTCGCCGGTGACGCAGCCTTGTACGGCCCAATCGCACCGAAAGGCTCAAGCTTCGTGCGTGTCTACAACGCTTCCAACCAGGAAGTCAGCGCGACAGTGGGCAGCACCCACCTCAACGAAGTGGCCCCGCTGGCCAGCAGCGACTTCAGCTTCATGCCGGGCGGCGACTACAGCGCCAAGGTCGGCAGCCAGACCGTGCCGGTCAAACTCGCGCCAGACCATTACTACACCCTGGTCAACAACAGCAGTGGCCAGCCGCAGTTGATCGAAGAACCGCCGTTCAAGAACAAGCAGAAATCCCTGGTGCGCGTGCAGAACCTCAGCGACAAGGCCCTGACCCTGAAAACCGCTGACGGCAAGACCGACGTGGTCAAGTCCGTGGCCGCCAAAGGCCGTGGCGAGCGTGAGATCAACCCGGTGAAAGTCAGCCTGGCGCTGTATGACGGTGACAAGAAAGTCGGCGATGTGAAACCCGTCGCCCTGGAACGCGGTGAAGCGGCGGTGCTGTACGTCACCGGTTCTGGTAGCAGCCTGTCGCCAGTGTGGGTCAAGCGCCCCGTGTCGACCCGCTGATTAATTTTCCGGGTTGACCCTCCCCCTGTAGGAGCGAGGCGTCAGTTCGGATGCGAGACAAAAACAAGAGTGAAACGACAAACCTTCGTAGCTCTGACCCAAATTGATTCAAGGAGAAACACATGATCCCAGTAATCCTTTCCGGTGGTAGCGGCTCACGTCTTTGGCCGCTTTCCCGCAAACAGTTCCCCAAACAATTCCTGGCCCTGACCGGCGAGCACACGCTGTTCCAGCAGACCCTGGAACGCCTGGTGTTCGACGGCATGGACACGCCGATCGTGGTCTGCAACAAAGACCACCGCTTCATCGTCAACGAGCAACTGAGCACCCGTAAGCTCGAATGCCAGCGCATCCTGATGGAACCCTTCGGCCGCAACACCGCGCCGGCCGTGGCCCTGACCGCGATGATGCTGGTCAACGAAGGCCGCGACGAGCTGATGCTGGTGCTGCCCGCCGACCACGTGATCGACGACCAGAAAGCCCTGCAACGCGCCCTAGCCCTGGCCACCGTGGCCGCCGAGCGTGGCGAGATGGTGCTGTTCGGCGTGCCGGCGACCCGCCCGGAAACCGGCTACGGCTACATCAAGTCCGGCAACGATTCGCTGCTGCCCGAAGGCGTGAGCCGCGTGCAGCAGTTCGTGGAAAAACCCGATGAAAAACGCGCCGTCGAGTTCGTCAAAAGCGGCGGTTATTTCTGGAACAGCGGCATGTTCCTGTTCCGCGCCAGCCGCTTCCTCGAAGAGCTGAAAAAGCACGACCCGGACATCTACGACACCTGCGTGCTGACCCTGGAACGCAGCGTGCAAGACGCCGACACCGTGACCTTCGACGAAGCCACCTTCGCCTGCTGCCCGGACAATTCCATCGACTACGCCGTGATGGAAAAAACCCAGCGCGCCTGCGTGGTGCCACTCAGCGCGGGCTGGAGCGACGTGGGTTGCTGGGCGTCGCTGTGGGCGGTCAACGATAAGGACATCAACGGCAACGTCACCAAGGGCGACGTGGTGATCCAGGACAGCAAGAACTGCATGATCCACGGCAACGGCAAGCTGGTGTCGGTGATCGGCCTGGAAAACATCGTGGTGGTGGAAACCAAGGACGCGATGATGATTGCCCACAAGGACAAGGTCCAGGGCGTCAAGCAGATGGTCGCGACCCTCAACGAACAGGGGCGCAGCGAAACCCAGAACCACTGCGAGGTCTATCGTCCGTGGGGTTCCTACGACTCGGTGGACATGGGCGGGCGCTTCCAGGTCAAGCACATCTCGGTCAAGCCGGGCGCGTGCCTGTCGCTGCAAATGCACCACCACCGCGCCGAACACTGGATCGTGGTCAGCGGTACCGCCGAAGTCACCTGTGACGACAACGTGTTCCTGCTCTGCGAGAACCAGTCCACCTACATTCCGATCGCCTCGGTGCACCGCCTGCGCAACCCGGGCAAAATCCCGTTGGAGATCATCGAAGTGCAATCGGGCAGCTATTTGGGCGAAGACGATATCGAGCGGTTCGAAGATATCTACGGTCGCTCGACGCCGATTGAGCGTGGCGTGTCGGTGAAAACCATCGCGCAGTAAAACAGCCGTACAAAAAGCCCTCGCCCCGGCCACTGCGTCCCCATCCGCAGTGGTTTGGGTGGGGGCTTTTTGTTTGGGATTTGCGCTGGCTGTGAGGGCCTCATCGGGGGCAAGCCCCCTCCCACATTTGAATGTATTCACAGATCAGAGGTGGGAGGGGGCTTGCCCCCGATGAGGCCCGCCCGGCCACCGCAGCACTCAAGGTAGCCAATCCCACCTACGCTTAAGTTAGGATGCTCGCTCCCTATTCGAGGTGGTCTCCATGTTCTTCGGCGTTCTCCTGATCATCACTTGGCTGATCCTGCTGCTGCGCTACCCGGCCAAAGCCTTGCCGGTTTCACTCGCCGCCGCTGCCGGCCTGGGGTTGGTCGCGGTGTGGGTGGTGTGGCTGGACAATCGTGAAGCCTCGCAACTGGCGCGTCTGGAGCTGCGTATCACCTACGCGCCGCAGGAATGCCCCGCCGACCGTCCACTGAAACTGACCCTGAACAACGGCAACGATGTGCCGCTGACCGAACTGCGCTGGCGCGTGGCCGCCTATGCACCGGGCGACACGGTCAACCTGGCCGACAACGTCTATGCTGCACCACGCTATCGTGGCCCCGGCGAACTGCAGGCCGGCGCCACCTGGGACGATTGCCTGCCCACCCCACCGCTGCGCCCCGGCTATCGCCCGCAAACCCTGGAATTTCGCGCCGAGCATTTGCAAGGCAGTTTCTCGGACTGACAAAGGACTGATCCATGCCCAACGTACTCATCACCGGTTGCTCCAGCGGCATCGGCCGCGCCCTGGCCGACGCATTCAAGGCGGCAGGCTTCGACGTGCTCACCAGCGCCCGCCGCGAAGACGACGTGATCGCGCTCAATGACGCGGGCTTTCATGCCGTGCTGTTGGATGTGAATGACGCGACCGCCCTGCAGACCCTGGCCGCGAACCTGGACGAACTGGACGTGCTGATCAACAACGCCGGCTACGGCGCCATGGGCCCGCTGCTCGACGGCGGCACCAACGCGATGCAGCGCCAGTTCGAGACCAACGTGTTTTCCATCGTCGGCGTGACCCAGGCGCTGTTCCCCGCACTACGCCGCAGCAAAGGCCTGGTGGTGAATATCGGCAGCGTGTCCGGCGTATTGGTCACGCCGTTTGCCGGCGCCTACTGCGCCTCCAAGGCGGCAGTGCATGCGCTGAGTGATGCATTGCGCATGGAGCTGGCGCCCTTCGGGATTCGCGTCATGGAAGTGCAGCCCGGCGCCATCGACACACGCTTTGCGAAAAACGCCGGCGCCCAGGCCGAACTGTTGATCAACGAACAATCGCCGTGGTGGCCGTTGCGCGAAGGCATTCGTGCACGCAGCCAGGCGTCCCAGGACAAGCCGACACCCGCCAGCGTGTTTGCGGCGGATGTGCTTAAAGCCGTGCAACAGCAGCAACCACCGCGCCTGCTGCGCTCGGGCAACGGCAGCCGCGCATTGCCGTTGATGGCGGCGTTGTTGCCCAAGGGATTGTTGGAAACCGTGTTGAAGAAACGCTTTGGTTTGAAGGGCCGTCTATAAATGATCGACTCAGTCAACTGTGGGAGGGGGCTTGCTCCCGATAGCGGCGTGTCAGTCACCTGATACTTTGACTGATTCACCGCCATCGGGAGCAAGCCCCCTCCCACCTGTCACTCCGACGTTTGCTTGACGATCACGGTGCAGGTGATACCGGCCGCCAGCAACACGCCTTCCGGCACTTCATCAATGTGAATCCGCACCGGCACGCGCTGGGCCAGGCGCACCCAGTTGAAGGTCGGGTTCACGTCGGCGATCAGCTCGCGGCTCTCGGGGTTGTCGCGGTCGTAGATGCCGCGGGAGATGCTTTCCACGTGGCCTTTCAGCGTCTCGCCGCTCATCAATTGCATATCGGCTTTGTCGCCGACTTTCACATGGGGCAGTTTGGTTTCTTCGAAGAAGCCATAGACCCAGAACGAGTTCATATCCACCACGGCCATCTTGGCTTCGCCGATGCGCGCGTAGTCGCCACGGTGCACGTTGAGGTTGGTGACGTAGCCGTCCACTGCCGCCAAGACCTGGGTGCGCTTGAGGTTGAGTTCCGCCGCTTCCAGTTGCGCCTGGGCGTGCTGGTAGTCAGCCAGGGCCGAGTCGGCGATGTTGCCGGCGTCGTCGCGATTTTCCCTGGAGATCACCAGGGCGTCGAGGTCGGCGCGGCGGTGGGCGTTGTCCTTGCGCATTTCCCAGGTGGCTTTGCGCGAGGCCACAAGGGCTTGGGCCTGTTTGACGGCGAGGCGGTAGTGCTCGGGGTCGATCTGCATCAGCAGGTCGCCCTTTTTCACCAATTGGTTGTCACGCACTGGCACGTCGACCACTTCGCCGGTGACGTCGGCGGCGACGTTGATGATGTCCGCCCGCACCCGACCGTCGCGGGTCCACGGCGTTTCCATGTAATGCACCCACAACGTGCGGCCAATCCAGATTGCCAAAGCCAGTACCAGCAGGGTGGCGAGCAGGCTGAAAAACTTTTTCATCGGGGCATTCTCAACGGTAGACGGTCAGCGCCAGGGCGCCGAACAGGCAAACGAACAGGCTCAGGCGCAGCAACGCCGGGTGCCAGAAAAAACGGTACAGGTCGAACCCGGCCAGGAAGCGGTCCAGCGCCCAGGCGAGCCCCGCCGCGATCAGGAACATCAGGGTCATGGTCGGCATATAGACGCCATGAAAGGCGATTTCACGAGGCATGCGGAGCTCCTTTGAAGGCCGCGAGTGGCGATTGCGGGTCCAGCAGCGAGGTGCGGATAAAGTGCAGGTAGCTTTTGACCCGGCGCAGGGCCGAGGTGTCGAAGTGCGGCGCGAAGGGTTCGTCGGTGGCCTGCACGCGGCTGATCGCATGGTCGACGGCGATCAGCCCACGCTCCAGGTTACTCGCGCTGGGTTGCAGGAACAGCCGCACCAGCGAGCGCCCCATCACCCGGATCGCCTGGCGCCACGGCTGGGATTCGGCGTACGCCGGGTGCACCGGCAGAACCGCCTGCTCCTTGCGCAGCTCGATGATCGCGTGGCCGACTTCCAGCACCACGAACATCCAGCGCAGCAGGTCGCGCTGCACCTGCGGCTGGCCGACCGCGAGGCCGTAGGCCTGGTGCAGCAGGTCGCGGGTACGGCTTTCGAAACTCGACGCCAGGCCCTTGAGCTTGCCGCTGATCGCGTACACCACTTGCTCGCGCAGGTCCTGCTCCAGACGGCGCCACAACCAGCGACTGTTGGGCGGCAGGATGATCGCCCCGCCGCCGCGCACACCAGCATGCCAATGACCATGGCGATGTAGTCGTTGATAAAGCTGTAGGGGTTGTACACCGTCAGGTTGTCCGGCACCGAGCCGGTACTGAAAAAGATCAGCAGGCCCACGCCGACGCCGGCGTATTGCGGACGTGAGTTGAGGAAGGCACCGAAAATGATCACCGGGGCGAGCATTACGCACAGCAGCGGGAAGCCGTCGATCCAGGGGAACACGAAGAACATTTCGACGAAGCCCACCAACGCCCCGATAAACGTACCGCAGGCCATCTGGAATGCCATGCGTTTGGGGTTGGGCGTGGCAGCGGACAGGCCGACGGTGGCCGCCGCGATCAGGGTCATGGTCGCGCCGCTGGGCCAGGCGGTGGCCACCCAGTAGCTGCCGAGCACGATCAGGATGAACGACGCCCGCACGCCCGAGGCCACGCAGGCCAGCCAGTTGGTTTTCGGGATGAAGGTTTCGTCCCACTTTTCCCGCGCGTGAGTGTGATCGGCCAGGGAGGCGTGGGTCTGCGCGTAGTTGTGCAGGTCGTCGACGAAGCGGTAGAGCAGCTCGTAGGCGGTATGAAAGTCCAGTTGCTCGTCTTCACTCGGATTTTCTTGCTGGAAGATCGCTCGCAGGGCGCGGACCTTGGCGGGCAAGCCGTCCTTGTAGACGCTGAGCTGGTTGACCAACCGCACCGCGTCGGGGCTGGTGAGGGCGCGGCCGGAGAACCCGTCGAGCAGTTCGGCCAGATCCTGCAGGCCGGGTTTGATCGCAGCGACCACATGGTCGGCGGCATCGGTGCGCAAGCGTTCGAGCAATTGGTGCAAGGCGTTGAAGCGCGTGGTGATGCTCATGAATTCGCTGTTGAGGCGACTGAGCCGGCCGTTGCGTCGGCGCATGTGCGGGTCTTCGAACACGGTGAGGCTGCGCAGCCCTTCCAGGCCCACGGCTTCGGCGATAAAGCGCACGTTGGTGCGTTCAAAGGCTTCGCGCTGACTGCGCCCCCGCAGGCCATCGGTGACGAACAGCGCGAACACACCAAAGCGCTGGTACAGCGCGTTGCGCATGGCCGCACTGGAGGTCTGCGGCAGGATCGCGGCGCTGACCAGCGTGGAGACGATGATCCCCAGGGAAATTTCCAGCACCCGCCACACGGCCGCCATAAACGCACCGTCAGGATGGGCCAGCGCCGGCAGGCCAACCATCGCCGCCGTATAACCGGCCAACACAAACCCATACGCGCGAAAGTTGCGGTTGCGCGTGGCGCCAGCGGTACAGATACCCACCCAGATCGCCAGCGAGCCAAGGAACAACTCGGTGTTCTGGGCAAACAACGAGATCAACAGCACCATCACCGCCGACCCCGTCAGGGTGCCGAGGAAACGATAGAAACTCTTGGCGAACACCTGGCCGCTCTGGGGTTGCATCACGATAAAGACGGTGATCATCGCCGTGCGCGGCTGCGGCAGTTCCAGGCGCATGGCCAGCCACAGCGTCGCAAACGCCGCGATCAGCACCTTGAAGATGTATACCCAGGTCACGCCATCGCTGCGTGCCCAGTCGAAAAAACCACGGCGCCATTCAAGGGAGTGCAACCAGCGCAACGGTGCGGGCAAGGGAGTCATTCAGTCCTACTCAGTGATCGAACACGGCAAGCGCTGCCGGGGTCTTGCTCGGGACGGTCTTGGTGTCTTTTGGCACATCGTTGCCGGCCCCCAGGCCACCGCCCAGGGCGGTTACCAGTTCGGCGTGGGCACTCAGCCGCGCGGCCTGCACCTGTTGCTCGATTTGCTGCTGGCGGAACAGCAGGGTCTGGGCGTTCAGCACATTGAGGTAATCGGTCAGACCGCGCTGGTAGGCGATCATGGCGATGTCATAGGTTTTCTGCGCCGAAGCCACCGATTGCGCAGCGAATAACGCCTGTTTGTCCATGGACTCGCGGCGGATCAACTGGTCGCTGATGCCCTTGAGCGCATTGACCAGGGTCTGGTTGTAGTGCGCCACGGCAATGTCATAGCCCGCGCTGGCTTCGCCCAACTCCGAGCGCAGGCGGCCGCCGTCGAAGATCGGCAACGTAATGGCCGGCCCGACGTTGTAGTTGAATTTCTTGCCCGCCAGAAACTCCAGCATGCCGCCGCCAGTGGCCACATAGCCGAGGCTGCCAACCAGGTCGACGTTAGGGTAGAAACCGGCGTGGGCCACATCGATGCCACGGGCCTGGGCCGCCACTTGCCAGCGGCTGGCGACCACGTCGGGGCGCTGGCCGAGCAATTGCGCGGGCAGGCTCGACGGCAGTTTCAACGGCGCGGCGAGGGACAGGCTCGGGCGTTGCAATTGCGCGCCCGCCCCCGGTCCCTTGCCGGCCAATGCCGCCAGTTGGTTGCGGCTCAGGGCGATTTCTTCGTCCAGCGCGTCCAATTGACGATGGGTTTCCGGCAGCGGGGTTTCGGCCTGGCTCACGTCGAAATGGGTGCCGATCCCGGCGTTCAGGCGTTTGTTGGCCAGGTCGAGGATCTGCTGTTGCTGGGCCAGGGTCGCGGCGACGATATCGCGCGAGGCGTAGTGCAACGACAGCTGGATATAGGCGCGCACCACGTTGTTCTGCAGTTCGAGCTGGGCCTGGCGCGCTTCGGCGGCGCTCATGTGCGCCAGGTCGACGGCACGCTCGCTGGCGTTGCTTTCGCGGCCCCACAGGTCGAGGGCGTAGCTGAAGCCCAGGGAGGTGTTGTTGTCCCAGGTGTTGGAACCGCTCAACGCACCCGGGCCGTAGAACTGATCGTTCGGCCAGTTGTGGCGTTTGAGGGTGGTGTCGCTGTTGATCTGCAGCGACTCGGCCGACTCGACAATCCCGGCCATGGCCCGCGCTTCACGCACCCGCGCAGCGGCCATGGCCATGCTCGGGCTATCGCGGGTGGCGAGGTCGACCCAGCGGTTCAGTTGCGGGTCGCCGTAGGCTTGCCACCACTGCGCGGTGGGCCAATGGGCATCCCTGGCGGCGCTCTGAATCGCCTCGTCGGTGGCCAGGGTATTGGCATTGAGGGCCTGGTCTTGGGGGGCAATCCCTCCGGTTCCGATGCAGCCGCTGATTGCTAACGATAAGGCCCAAACACTGAGAGTCTTCAGCTCTCTGCTGATGCGACGCGGCACTGCTGCGAATTCCTGAGGTGGTGTAGCGGGGAGAGTGACGCAATTCTAGGGTGCGGGGTGGAGGACGATAAGCTGGTATTCCTGTGAATCTTTGTTACCGTTCACGCGATAATCCGTTGGTAGGGATCACTGTACGGCGTAACTTTCTGTCACAATTTGTTATCTCCCCTGAGAACACTCCATGGACACTCTGCAAAGCATGCGCGCCTTCAGTTGTGTGGCAGAAGCCGGCAGCTTCACTGCCGCCGCCGTGCAACTGGATACCACTACCGCCAACGTCTCGCGCGCGGTCTCCAACCTTGAGGCCCATCTGCAAACACGCTTGCTCAACCGCACCACCCGTCGCATTGCGCTCACAGAGGCCGGTAAACGCTACTTGTTGCGTTGTGAACAGATCCTTGCCTATGTCGAAGAAGCCGAGGCCGAAGCCAGCGATGCCCACGCACGTCCAGCCGGCCAGTTGAAAGTGCACACCATGACCGGCATCGGTCAGCATTTCGTCATTGATGCGATTGCCCGCTACCGCCGTACCCATCCAGACGTGACCTTCGACCTGACCCTGGCCAACCGCGTGCCGGACCTGCTCGACGAAGGCTACGACGTGTCCATCGTGCTCGCCAGCGAACTGCCGGATTCGGGCTTCGTGTCCCAGCGCCTGGGCATTACCTACAGCATCGCCTGCGCGTCGCCGGACTACGTCAAAGCCAAGGGCTGCGCGCAACGTCCCCATGACTTGCTCAATCATTCGTGCCTGCGCCTGGTCAGCCCGGTGGTCTTGCTGGACAAGTGGACCTTCAACGGTCCCGAGGGGCAGGAAAGCGTAGCGATCAACACCTCGCCGTTCCTGGTGAACTCGGCCGACGCGATGAAAACCGCGATCACCAGCGGCATGGGCGTAGGCCTGTTGCCGGTGTATGCCGCCATCGAAGGCCTGCGCAACGGGACCCTGGTGCGGGTCATGCCCACCTACCGCTCCCAGGAGCTGAACCTGTACGCCATCTACCCGTCGCGCCAATACCTGGATGCGAAGATCAAGACCTGGGTGGAATACCTGCGCGGTTCGTTGCCGGAGATTCTCGCGGCGCATCAGGCGGAACTGGCGGCGTATGAGTTGAGCGGCAGCCTGGGCGGTGTGCGCCTGGCGAACTGATTTCTTTCAGACAACCGCCTCAAATGTGGGAGAGGGCTTGCTCCCTCCCACATTTAGACCCTGACCGCTTTGGATCTGCGGTGTCCTGACAATTGTCGGCAGGAATGTTAGCGTGCTTGGCATTCTTCCGTAGTCGATGAGCCCGCCTGCCATGAAAAAGACTGTCCTCGCCTTCAGCCGCATCACCGCGCCGATGATCGAACGCCTGCAACAGGAGTTCGAGGTGATCGTGCCGAACCCGAAGCTGGGCGATATCAATGCGCAATTCAATGAAGCCCTGCCCCACGCCCACGGCCTGATCGGCGTGGGTCGCAAGCTGGGCCGCGAGCAATTGCAGGGCGCGAGCCAACTGGAGGTGGTGTCGAGTGTGTCGGTGGGCTACGACAACTATGACGTGCCGTACTTCAACGAGCGCGGGATCATGCTCACCAACACCCCCGATGTGCTGACCGAAAGCACCGCCGACCTGGCGTTCGCCCTGCTGATGAGCAGCGCGCGCCGCGTGGCCGAGCTGGACGCATGGACCAAGGCCGGCCAATGGAAAGCCAGCGTCGGCGCGCCGTTGTTCGGTTGCGATGTGCACGGCAAGACCCTGGGCATCGTCGGCATGGGCAATATCGGCGCGGCCGTGGCCCGGCGTGGACGCCTGGGCTTCAATATGCCGATCCTGTACAGCGGCAACAGCCGCAAAGTGGCGCTCGAACAGGAACTGGGCGCGCAGTTCCGCAGCCTGGACCAGTTGCTGGCCGAGGCGGACTTCGTCTGCCTGGTGGTGCCGTTGAGCGACAAGACCCATCACCTGATCAGCACCCGCGAGTTGGGCCTGATGAAGTCCAGCGCGATCCTGATCAATATTTCCCGTGGCCCGGTGGTGGACGAACCGGCGCTGATCCAGGCGCTGCAAACCCAGCGTATCCGCGGTGCGGGCCTGGATGTGTATGAGCAGGAACCGCTGTCTGAGTCGCCGCTGTTCCAACTGAGCAATGCGGTGACCCTGCCGCACATCGGCTCGGCCACCACTGAAACCCGTGAAGCCATGGCCAACCGCGCGCTGGACAACCTGCGCAGCGCCCTGCTCGGCCAGCGTCCGCAGGACCTGGTGAATCCACAGGTGTGGAAGGGCTGATCCATAACCCGTGTGGGAGCGAGCTACCTCCCGCACGGGTGCAACCTGACACAAAATCCGGTTAAAGCCAGGCTCTCCCAAGTCGATAACCTTCCATAGAAGATCGTCATCCCTGATTCACAGAAGGTTCTTATGTCCACCACTAAAGCCCGCGCAGACTCACTCTCGCTTCTGCTCTTTACCTTGCGTAGCGGCAAGCTGATGGCCATCAACCTGCTGAAAGTCAGCGAAATCATCCCCTGCCCACCGCTGACCAAGCTGCCGGAGTCGCACCCTCACGTCAAAGGCATCGCCACCTTGCGCGGTAACTCGCTGGCGGTGATCGACCTGAGCCGCGCCCTGGGGGAAATGCCTCTGGAGGACCCGGATGGCGGCTGCCTGATCGTCACCGACGTGAGCCGCTCCAAGCAGGGCCTGCATGTGCAGGCGGTGAGCAAGATCGTGCACTGCCTGACCACCGACATCCGCCCGCCGCCCTACGGCTCCGGCGGTAACCGCGCGTTCATCACCGGCGTCACCCAGGTGGAAGGCGTCTTGGTGCAAGTGCTGGACATCGAAAAAGTCATCCACGGCATCGCACCGGCACCGGTTGAAGTGGCGCCCACCGACTTGACCATGGAAGAGGCCGAGGTACTGGGCAACGCCCGCATCCTGGTGGTCGACGACAGCCAGGTGGCCCTGCAGCAGTCGGTGCATACCCTGCGCAACCTCGGCCTGCACTGCCACACCGCGCGCAGTGCCAAGGAGGCCATCGACGTGCTGCTGGAACTGCAAGGCACGGCCGAGCAGATCAATGTGGTGGTGTCCGACATCGAAATGTCGGAAATGGACGGCTATGCCCTGACCCGCACGCTGCGCGAAACCCCGGACTTCAAGGACCTTTACGTGCTGTTGCACACCTCCCTGGACAGCGCGATGAACAGTGAAAAGGCGCGCCTGGCGGGTGCCGACGCGGTACTGACCAAATTCTCGTCGCCCGAACTGACCAAATGCCTGGTGGTGGCCGCCCAGACCGTGGCGCAAAAAGGCCTGTAGCCGGTGAGCGGGTATTACCAACTGCTGCGCCGCGACCTGAGGGGCAGCCTGCCCGCCCCGCAGTGGCCGGCGCATACGCAACTGGATCACTACCGCGAAGCACTGGCCCCGTCGATTCATGCCGTATTGCGCATGACCCAGGACCAGGGCGGCGACCGGCTTCCCGATCTGCAGACCTGGCAACGGCAATTCGTCCGCGATGCCGAGTTCGATCCCACGCTGTGCCTGGTGGTCAGCAACGACCAAGGCATACTCGGCGTGGCCCAATGCTGGACCAGCGCCTTTATCAAGCACCTCGCCGTACACCCCTGCAACCAGGGCCAGGGGCTGGGCCGCGCGTTGCTGCTGCACAGCTTCCAGGTGTTCAAGCAACGCGGCGAACCCTATGTGGACCTCAAGGTACTGGAGAGCAACCTGCGCGCGCGGCAATTGTATGAAAGCGCTGGCATGGTGTTCGTCTTGCGCGATAGGGTCAGCGACGACTGACAGTTACTGGCGCCTCCATGGACGTCGCCGGCCCTGACCGGAACTCACGATGCGTCCAGAGGATAGGATGCAAGGATTCGCTGGTATTCGCCGTTTTGCATCAGCTCTTCCAAGGCACGGTTGAGCTCATAGCGCAGCGCCGTGTCGGGCTTGCGCACCGCGATCGCCACGCCGTCGCCCAACAGTTCGGCCGAAACGGCGGGCCCCAGAAAGGCGAAATCCTGGCCGGCGGCGGTGTCGAGCAACGCTTGCCGAATCTCCACGGTACCTTGCAGGGTCGCATCGATATCGCCGGCCACCAGGCTGCGGACCAGTTCGTCATTGAGCCAGAAACTTTTGACGATCACGCCGCCGGGCGCCCATTTGGAGCGCGCGAAGGCCTCGCGGTTGCTGCCCAGCAAGACACCCACTCGCTTGCCCTTGAGCGACTTGATGCTCGGCGTCAGGCCCGAGGTTCGGCGGGCGACCAGACGGGTGGTGAACGGGTAGAGGTTATCGGTGAAATTGGCCCAGCGCCGCCGCTCGGAGGTGGGGGCCATGCCCATGATCGCGTCGAATTGGCGGGCCTCCAGGGCCGGGAAGTTTTCCACGACCACCTGGTCGACCCAGGTGCAGCGCACATTCAGTTGCTGGCACAGGGCATTGCCCAGTTCGATATTCAGGCCGACCAACTGCCCTTGCGGGTTGCGGCTCTGGAAGGGCGGAAATTGCGCGGCAACGGCGAAACGGATTTCGCGCCGCGGTGACTCAAGCGCCGCAACGGTATTGACCGAGAGCGACAGGGCAAGCGCTACACCGATAGGTATCAGGGCCACGGGGAATGTCCTTTTCCGGAAAGACCAGCCTCACTGTCCCCTTCCCCGGTCAGAACAATCGGGATGGGGCAGAGGCTGTGCAAGCTTTCAAGAAAGGGACGTGGGCCTACAAGCAGAAATATCAGCGCGAGCCGTAGGCAATGTCCGGCACAGTTTTCAGCTGATTAATCTCAACGTTTACCCATCGAGCGACGAGTGCCCGGCGGCGCCATGCCCGGCGACTTGGTGTGGCCATTCTTGGCGCCATTCTTGTACCACGGCTGGGCGGCATGCTTGGCCCCGGCCAGCTCACCTGGCTTGAACGGAAACTTGAACGCCGGGATCTCGGCTTTTTCCACGCTTTCAGCGCTGGCCGGATCGACGAGGTCGGCCGTTTCAACAGGGGGTTGTGTCGGGGAAGTCATGGAAGCTCCGGAGCGTGCAAAAAATGATGCGGGCCCAGCTTGCGGGCCACATCGGCGGGCAGTATACCTGCGCCCCTCAGATCTTTAACCACTGCCTGTACGAATGGTCGGCCTTTACTGACAGCGCTGTCAGTTAGCAGTCACCTTGCTGACCGGGTTGACGGGCTATAAAGACCCTACATTCTTCCAACCCTTTGCCCTGGCGCCCCACTCCATGCAAATACAACGAAAAACCGCCCTGATCGTGGGTGTCCTCGTCGTGCTGGCCATTGCCGCCTGGGCCTTGACCCGCCCGGCCAAGTCCAGG
Source organism: Pseudomonas sp. MPB23 (assembly GCF_046605395.1). Classification (NCBI taxonomy): domain Bacteria; kingdom Pseudomonadati; phylum Pseudomonadota; class Gammaproteobacteria; order Pseudomonadales; family Pseudomonadaceae; genus Pseudomonas; species Pseudomonas sp. MPB23. The sequence goes on from NZ_CP176771.1 coordinate 6,360,668, forward strand.
CTGGCGGCGCCCACCGCGATCCCGGTACGGGTGGTCAGCGTGGCGCAACAGGATATCCCGCGTTTTGTCAGCGGCATCGGTTCGGTGTTGTCGATGCACAGTGTGGTGATTCGCCCCCAGGTCGACGGCATTCTCACCCGATTGCTGGTCAAGGAAGGCCAATGGGTCAAGGCCGGCGACCTGCTGGCGACCATCGATGACCGCTCGATCCGCGCCAGCCTCGACCAGGCCAAGGCGCAACTGGGTGAGAGCCAGGCACAGCTGCAAGTGGCCCTGGTCAACCTCAAGCGTTACAAGGAACTGAGCATCGACGACGGCGTGTCCAAGCAGACCTACGACCAGCAGCAGGCGCTGGTCAACCAGCTCAAAGCCACCGCCCAAGGCAACCAGGCGTCCATCGACTCGGCCAAGGTGCAGCTTTCCTACACACAAATTCGCTCACCGGTGACGGGCCGCGTGGGGATTCGCACCGTTGATGAAGGCAACTTCCTGCGCACCAGCGATACCCAGGGCCTGTTCTCCGTGACTCAGATCGACCCGATCACCGTCGAGTTCTCCCTGCCGCAACAGATGCTGCCGACCCTGCAAGGCCTGATCGCAGCGCCCACCCCTGCCAGCGTCGACGCCTACCTGGGCGCCGACACCGACGGCCAGACCGGCGACTTGCTCGGTGAAGGCCACTTGAGCCTGATCGACAACCAGATCAGTTCCACCACCGGCACCCTGCGCGCCAAGGCCGAGTTCAACAACGCCACGCAGCGCCTGTGGCCGGGGCAACTGGTGACGATCAAGATCCAGACCGCCCTCGACAAGAACGCCCTGGTAGTGCCGCCGACCGTGGTGCAACGCGGCCTGGACTCGCACTTCGTGTACCGCGTCAACGGCGACAAGGTAGAGGTGGTGCCGGTGCAGGTGACGTACCAGAACAGCGACGTGAGCATCATCAAGGGCGTCCAGGCCGGCGATGTGCTGGTCAGTGATGGCCAGTCGCGGCTCAAGGCGGGTGCTCAGGTGGAGGTGCTCAAGGAGCCGCCGCAAGTGATCCAGACCGTCGACGCCAAGGTGCAACCATGAGCGGCAGCCGTTCGCCGTCGGCCTGGTGCGTCGACCACCCGGTCGCCACCCTGCTGCTGACGTTTGCCCTGGTGTTGCTCGGGCTGATTGCCTTCCCGCAGTTGGCTATCGCGCCACTGCCGGAAGCGGAATTTCCGACGATCCAGGTCACCGCGCAATTGCCCGGCGCCAGCCCGGACACCATGGCCTCGTCAGTGGCCACGCCCTTGGAGGTGCAATTCAGCGCCATCCCCGGCATGACCCAGATGACCTCCAGCAGTGCCTTGGGCTCCAGCCTCCTGACCCTGCAATTCACCCTGAACAAGAGCATCGACACCGCTGCCCAGGAAGTCCAGGCGGCAATCAACACCGCCTCCGGCAAGCTGCCCAGCGATATGCCAAGCCTGCCGACCTGGAAAAAGGTCAACCCGGCGGACAGCCCGGTACTGATCCTCAGCGTCAGTTCCGACAGCATGCCCAGTACCGAACTGAGCGACTACGTGGAAACCCTGCTGGCGCGGCAAATCAGCCAGATCGACGGCGTCGGCCAGATCAACATCACCGGCCAGCAACGCCCGGCGATTCGCGTACAGGCCTCGCCCGACAAACTCGCGGCCATCGGCCTGACCCTGGCCGACATCCGCGTGGCGATCCAGCAGTCGAGCCTGAACCTGGCCAAAGGCGCGATCTACGGGGAGAACAGCGTGTCGACCCTGTCGAGCAACGACCAGCTGTTTCAGCCGGACGACTATGCCCAACTGATTGTGTCCTACAAGGATGGCGCACCGGTTCAACTGCGGGATATCGCCAAAGTCGTCAACGGTTCGGAAAACGCCTACGTCCAGGCCTGGTCCGGCGACACGCCGGGGGTCAACCTGGTGATCTCACGCCAGCCCGGCGCGAACATCGTCGAGACCGTCGACCGCATCCAATCGGAACTGCCGCGCCTGCAAGCCATGCTGCCGGCCTCGGTGCAGGTCAGTGTGTTGAGCGACCGCACCAAGACCATCCGCGCGTCCCTGCATGAAGTCGAAGTGACCCTGCTGATCGCCGTCTTGCTGGTGGTGGCGGTGATGGCGTTGTTCCTGCGCCAGTTGTCGGCGACGTTGATTGTGTCCAGCGTGCTCGGGGTGTCGCTGATCGCCAGTTTCGCCTTGATGTACCTGATGGGCTTCAGCCTGAACAACCTGACCCTGGTGGCGATCGTGATCGCCGTGGGCTTTGTGGTGGACGATGCGATCGTGGTGGTGGAAAACATTCACCGCCACCTCGAAGCGGGGCTCGGCCAGCGCGAAGCGGCGATCAAGGGCGCCGGCGAGATTGGCTTTACCGTGGTGTCCATCAGCTTCTCGCTGGTGGCGGCGTTTATTCCGCTGCTGTTCATGGGCGGCGTGGTCGGGCGCTTGTTCAAGGAGTTCGCGCTGACGGCGACCTCGACCATCCTGATTTCGGTGGTGGTCTCGCTGACGCTGGCGCCGACCCTGGCCGCGCTGTTCATGCGCGCCCCGACCCACCCGGCCCACGACAAACCCGGTTTCAGCGAACGCCTGCTGGCCGGTTATGCACGCAACCTGCGCCGCGCCCTGGCCCATCAACGCAGCATGCTGGCGATCTTCGTGGTCACCCTGGCGCTGGCGGTGCTCGGCTACGTGTTTATCCCCAAGGGGTTCTTTCCGGTGCAGGACACCGGCTTCGTGCTCGGCACCAGCGAAGCAGCGGCCGATGTGTCGTACCCGGACATGGTCGCCAAGCACAAGGCCCTGGCCGAGATCGTCAAGGACGACCCGGCGGTGCAGGCGTTTTCACATTCGGTGGGGGTCACCGGCAGCAACCAGACCATCGCCAATGGCCGCTTCTGGATCGCCTTGAAAGACCGTGGCGACCGCGATGTGTCCGCCAGCCAGTTCATCGACCGCATCCGCCCGAAACTGGCGAAAGTGCCGGGCATCGTCCTGTACCTGCGCGCCGGCCAGGACATCAACCTCAGCTCCGGCCCCAGCCGCGCCCAGTATCAATACGTGCTCAAGAGCAACGACGGCCCGACGCTGAATACCTGGACCCAGCGCCTCACCGAAAAACTGCGCGCCAACCCGGCATTCCGCGACCTGTCCAACGACCTGCAACTGGGCGGCAGCATCACCCACATCAGCATCGACCGCCAGGCCGCCGCGCGCTTCGGCCTGACCGCCACCGATGTCGACCAGGCGCTGTACGATGCCTTCGGCCAGCGCCAGATCAATGAGTTCCAGACCGAGATCAACCAGTACCAGGTGGTGCTGGAGCTGGACACCCAGCAACGCGGCAAGGCCGAAAGCCTGAATTACTTCTATCTGCGCTCACCGCTGACCAATGAAATGGTGCCGCTGTCGGCGCTGGCCAGGGTCGATCCGCCGACCATCGGCCCCTTGTCCATCAGCCATGACGGCATGTTCCCGGCCGCCAACCTATCGTTCAACCTAGCGCCCGGCGTGGCGTTGGGCGATGCGGTGATCATGCTCGACCAGGCCAAGAACGAAATCGGCATGCCGACCACCATCATCGGCAACTTCCAGGGCGCGGCCCAGGCGTTCCAGAGCTCCCTGGCCAGTCAGCCGTGGCTGATCCTGGCGGCGCTGGTGGCGGTGTACATCATTCTCGGCGTGCTGTACGAAAGCTTCGTGCACCCACTGACGATCATTTCCACCTTGCCGTCGGCGGGACTGGGCGCGTTGATCATGTTGTGGCTGCTGGGCCAGGACTTTTCGATCATGGCCCTGATCGGCCTGGTGCTGCTGATCGGCATCGTCAAGAAGAACGGCATCCTGATGATCGACTTCGCCCTGGAAGCGCAGCGCGTCAGAGGCCTGCCGCCGGAGGAAGCGATCTACGAAGCCTGCGTCACGCGGTTCCGGCCGATCATCATGACCACCCTCGCCGCCCTGCTCGGCGCGGTGCCGCTGATGCTCGGCGCAGGCCCTGGCGCCGAACTGCGCCAACCGTTGGGGATCGCGGTAGTCGGCGGTTTGCTGGTGAGCCAGGCGCTGACCTTGTTCACCACGCCGGTCATATACTTGTACCTTGAGAAGTTTTTCCACAGGCCCAGACCAACGCCCGCGTTGGCGACCACACATTAAGGCGGGGTCATGCGCGTCCTGATCGTTGAAGATGAAGAAAAAACCGCAGACTACCTGCATCGCGGCCTGACGGAACAAGGCTACACCGTCGATGTGGCGCGTGAAGGCGTCGAAGGGCTGCACCTGGCGCTGGAGAACGATTACGCAGTGATCGTGCTCGACGTGATGCTGCCCGGCCTCGACGGCTTCGGTGTGTTGCGCGCCTTGCGTGCGCGCAAGCAGACGCCGGTGATCATGCTCACCGCCCGCGAGCGCGTGGAAGACCGCGTTCGCGGCCTGCGCGAAGGCGCCGACGATTACCTGGGCAAGCCGTTTTCGTTCCTGGAACTGGTGGCGCGCCTGCAAGCCTTGACCCGCCGCAGCGGTGGCCATGAACCGGTGCAGGTGACGGTCGCCGACCTGTGGATCGACCTGATCAGCCGCAAGGCCAGCCGCAACGGCGTGCGCCTGGACCTGACCGCCAAGGAGTTCTCGCTGCTCAGCGTGTTGGCGCGGCGCCAGGGTGAGATCCTGTCCAAGACGGCGATTGCGGAAATGGTCTGGGACATCAATTTCGACAGCGACGCCAACGTGGTGGAAGTGGCGATCAAGCGCCTGCGCGCCAAGCTCGACGGGCCGTTCGACACCAAACTGCTGCACACCATCCGTGGCATGGGCTATGTGCTGGAGAGCCGCAGTGACAACTAACTCCATCGCCCTGCGCCTGAGCGGCATGTTCACCCTGGTGGCGCTGCTGATCTTCCTGTTGATCGGCGGCGCGCTCTATCAGCAGGTGGACCGCAGCCTGGGCCTGTTACCGGAGGCCGAATTGGATGCGCGCTACAGCGTGCTGGAGTCGTCGGTGACGCGTTTCGGCACGCCGGAACATTGGATCAAGATCAAGGCCAAGCTCAAGTTGCTGGCGGAGGAAGACAAGCGCATCCGTTTCTGGGTGGTGAGCAGCGATCCGAACTACGAGTATGGCAACCCCGACGCACAGATCCGCGCCTTCGCCGCCGGCCCGACCGGCAAGCGCGACTTACGCCTGGCCGGCTATGACGACCCGTTCAAGGTGCTGGTGAGCCAGTTCCCCGCCCAGGACCAGCGTCCGCCGTTGCGCTTCATGATTGCCATCGACACCGAAAACTTCCGCGCCACCCAGCACCATTTACTGCTGGCGCTGGTCAGCCTGGCATTTGTTGGCGTGGTCCTGGCCGCGCTACTGGGGTTCTGGGTCTCGCGCATCGGCCTCAAGCCCTTGGGCAGACTCTCGGACGAAGCACAAAAACTCGCGCCGCCGAAGCTCTCGGGGCGCCTGCAGTTGTCGCCATTGCCGCCGGAACTGCGCCAGTTCGTCAACTCGTTCAACGCCACCCTCGACCGCGTCGAGCAAGCCTATTCACGCCTGGAGTCGTTCAACGCCGACGTGGCCCACGAACTGCGCTCACCGCTGACCAACCTGATCGGCCAGACCCAGGTGGCATTAACGCGTGGGCGTTCGGCGGAGCACTACTTCGAGGTGCTGCAATCGAACCTGGAAGAACTGGAGCGCCTGCGCTCGATCATCAACGACATGCTGTTCCTGGCCAGCGCCGACCAGGGCAGCAAGGCCACCAAACTGATCGAAAGCTCCCTGGCCGACGAAGTGGCGACCACCCTCGACTACCTGGATTTCATCCTCGAAGACGCCCAGGTCCAGGTACGGGTAAGCGGCGACGCCGTGGTGCAGATCGAAAAAGCCCACTTGCGTCGCGCCCTGATCAACCTGTTGAGCAACGCCGTGCAACACACCGCGCCGGGGCAGGTGATCGAAGTGAACATCGACGTACAGGAACATCAGGTCGAGATCGGCGTGACCAACCCCGGCGACACCATTGCCAGCGAGCATCTGCCCCGGCTGTTCGAACGGTTCTATCGGGTGGACGCTTCGCGCAGTAACAGCGGGGCGAATCACGGCTTGGGCCTGGCAATCGTCAAGGCGATTGCGTTGATGCATGGCGGCGATGTGTTCGTGCGCAGCGAGGCGGGCGGCAATACGTTTGGCATCACCCTGCCCGTCTAAAGACTGCGCTCCACCGTAGGAGCTGGCTTGCCAGCGCCTACTGTTGCGATTTGGGCAACAGTCATTATCTTGTTACACTCTGTATCCCACCGCTCACCTGCGTTAATTTGACGCATCGTTGAGCGCAACGGCAAAGACAGCTAACCCGCTCACCCACACTTCCCTCGACTTATTTCCAGGGCTCTACACTGGGAATCCGTCTTAAGCCGCTGAGCTTCAGCGGCTTTTTTTTTGCCGTAAAAAAGGCCAGGCACATCCCCACGACATTGGCCGTTTTCGATAGACACAAGGAGCTTCACCGGTGAAGAACTCGCTGACGGTCACCCCGTTATTCCTCGCAATTGCTGCAACGATCACCCCACTCGCCCACGCGGCAGACACCACCCCCACCGACGGTTTCGTCGAGGGCTCCCACCTCAACATCATCACCCGCAACTACTACATGAACCGCGACCGGCACGACATCCACACCGACGACAACAAAGAATGGGGCCAGGGCTTTATCGGCACCTTCGAATCCGGCTACACCCAGGGCATCGTCGGTTTCGGCCTGGACGTCCACGCCATGCTCGGCCTCAAGCTCGACGGCGGCGGCGGCACCGACGGCTCCAGCATCCTGCCGTACGGCAGTGGCAACGGCAAAGCCCCCGGCGCGTTCTCCACGGCGGGCGGCACCCTGAAAATGCGCGCCTTCGACACCGAATTGAAGGCCGGCGACCTGTTCCTCAACAACCCGGTGATCGCCGGCGGCATGACCCGCATGCTGCCGCAGACTTTCCGGGGCGTTAGCCTGACCAATCACAGCGTCGACGGCTGGATGCTCGAAGGCGGCCAGGCCAGCTTCACCAAGCTCTACAACCAGAGCGGCCACCAGCGCATCGCCACCAGCTACGGCACCTTGCCCAGCCACACCGACAGCCAGCACATGAACTGGGCCGGCATAGCGTTCAGCGGCATCCCCGGCGTGACCAGCAACCTGTACGCCGCCGAACTCAAGGACGTGTGGCACCAGTACTACTACGACCTCGACTACACCTACGCGCTCAATGAGCTGATCAGCCTCAACCCGGGCCTGCACTACTACCACACCGAAGACACCGGCCAGTCGCTGCTAGGGAATATCGACAACAACACCTACAGCCTGCACTTGAGCGTGGCTGTCGGCCATCACAGCGTCACCGCCGCCTACCAGCGGGTCAACGGCAACACCCCGTTCGACTACATTACCCAGGGCGACAGCGTGTACTTGGACAACTCCCAGCAATACTCCGATTTCAACGGTCCCAACGAGCGCTCGTGGAAGCTCAAATACGCCTATGACTTCGGCGGCCTCGGCGTGCCCGGCCTGAGTTCGGCGGTGTCCTACAGCAGCGGCAAGACCGACCTGACCCGAGTCGACCCACAAAGCCGGGGCTACAGTGCCTGGTACAGCGCCGACGGTAAGGACGCCAGGCACTGGGAACGGGATATCGACGTGAAATATGTGGTGCAGGACGGCACGGCCAAGGACCTCGCCGTGCGCCTGCAATGGGCGACCAACCGCGGCAGCAACGGCTACTCGGCGGTGGATCGGGATGTGGATGAATACCGGGTGATCGTCGACTATCCGATCAACGTGTTCTAGGGCGCAGCGCTTTCTTTTCACCCAAACAATCAATTTTCAGCAGGTAGAACTAAACTGCCAGCATCTTCACCACTAAAGTCTGCCCGATGAGTCAACGCCCTGTTCGTACCCCACCTGAACGCCCAGAGCTGTTGCTGATGCTGGGCAGTGGCCTCACCGTCGCGTTGATCGTGATCATGGTCTCGGCGCTATTGATCCGCGAGCACACCAGCGCCCTGCAGGCAGCCAAACGCTCAACCACCAACATCGCCCAACTGATCAATGCGGATGTGCTGCGTAACGTCGAGCTCTATGACCTGGCACTGCAAGGGCTGATTGCGGCCACGCAGCGCACGGACTTGTCCCGGCTATCAGCGGACATCCGACACCTGGTGCAGTTTGAGCGGTCGGCGGCGGCGCCTTTCAAAGGCGAAGTGCTGTTGCTGGACGCCAATGGCACCGTCGTCGCCGACTCTTCGACGCTCAAGCCGACTCCACGTAGTTTTGCCGATCGCGACTTCTTCCTCGCGCACAAAAACGCCACCCAGGCCGGCCTGTTCATCAGCCGGCCGTTCAAGATCCAGTGCAGTTGCGAGCAGGTCTGGCGCATTGCATTCAGTCGCCGCGTCACCGGTGCCGACGGCGAGTTCGCCGGGGTTGCGGTGGCCACCATGCGTCTGGCGTACTTCGATCAGTTGTTCAACAGCCTGACCATCGGCAATAGCAGCTCGGTCAACCTGTTGAACGACCAAGGCATTCTGCTGGCCCAGCAACCGCTGCTGGAGCGCGACATGATCAACAAGGACCTGAGTGACTTCCCCAACTTCAAACGCATCGTGCGCGATGGCAGCGGCAGCTTTCGCGCCGTCTCAGGTATCACCGGCAAGGAACGCTTGTATACCTTTACCAACGTCGGCGAACTGCCCCTGATTGTGGCGGTGGTGCTGTCCAGTGAGGATGTATTCGCGCCCTGGGAACGTGCAGCGATGCTGACTGGTGGCGCCACCGGCATCCTGTGTATTGGTCTGTTATGGCTGACCTGGATGCTGCGCCGGGAACTGCGACGCCGTTATCGCGCGGAGAAGGTGCTGTCAGAACTGGCAGCTACCGACGCACTCACCGGCCTGGCCAACCGACGCATTCTGGACCAACGTCTGCGCCTGGAATGGGACCGCGCGCAGCGCTCCGCCGAACCGCTGACGCTGTTGATGATCGACGTCGACCACTTCAAGGCCTTCAACGACCGCCATGGCCATCACGGCGGCGATGAAGCGTTGCGCAACGTTGCCCAGGTGATCGGCAGCCATATCCGTCGCCCGGCCGACCTGGCCGCACGTTATGGCGGCGAGGAGTTCGCCGTGGTGTTGCCGGCCACCGACTCCAGAGGCGCATGGCTGATTGCTGAACATATCCGCAGTGGCGTCGAGCACTTGCCACAGGTGCCAGACGCCGAGCGAGCGATCACCGTCAGTATCGGCATGTGTACCTGGGATAAACGCAGCTGCCTGTCGCTGGAGGCCCTGCTGCTCAATGCCGACCAGGCGTTGTATGAGGCCAAGCACACCGGGCGTAATCGAATCGTGGAGGCTGAAAATCCGTCCTGATGTGCCTCGAGCTTGCTCGCGAAGATCGTTAACGATGACGCAGCGCAATCAGGAAAACCACGGCGCCGATGGTTTTTTCGCGAGCAAGCTCGCTCCTCCGGAATCGCACGCGCATAAAAAAGGCCACCCGAAGGCAGCCTTAAAAACTAAAGAAAGAGAGTTGTGACTTACACCGCCGCAACGGGACGCATGTAAGAGATCGGTGCGGTGCTGGCATCTTCGAAGGTCACGACTTCCCAAGCGTCTGTCTGCTCAATCAACTTGCGCAGCAGCTGGTTGTTAAGGGCGTGGCCCGACTTGAAGCCTTTGAACTCGCCTATCAGGCTATTGCCCAGCAGGTAGAGGTCACCGATTGCATCGAGGATCTTGTGCTTCACGAATTCGTCTTCGTAGCGAAGGCCGTCTTCGTTCAGTACACCATCCGCGTCGACCACAATGGCGTTTTCAACGCTGCCGCCGAGTGCGAGGTTGTGCTTGCGCAGGTACTCGATGTCACTCATGAAACCAAAGGTACGGGCGCGGCTGACTTCTTTTACGAACGAAGTGCTGGAAAAATCCACGCTTGCACTTTGGATGCGGTCACGGAATACCGGGTGATCGAAATCGATCTCAAAGCTCACTTTAAAGCCTTCGAACGGGACGAAGGTGGCGCGCTTGTCGCCGTCTTCTACTGTCACTTCCCGCAGAATGCGAATGAACTTCTTGGCTGCGTCCTGTTCTTCCAGGCCGGCAGATTGAATCAAGAATACGAAGGGACCAGCGCTGCCATCCATGATCGGGACTTCGGACGCGGAGAGCTCGACGTAGGCGTTATCGATGCCCAGGCCGGCCATGGCCGAGAGCAAGTGCTCCACCGTGTCCACTTTGACGTCACCGTTGACCAGTGTGGTCGACATCGTGGTTTCGCCAACGTTTTCCGCGCGAGCAGGAATCTGCACCACAGGGTCCAGGTCGGCACGCACAAACACGATGCCGGTGTCGACAGGTGCAGGCTTGAGGGTCAGGTATACCTTCTCCCCGGAGTGCAGACCTACACCTGTGGCACGAATAATATTCTTCAGGGTGCGTTGTTTAATCATGGCTTGGACCGCTTCAGCGCAAATTGCGAACTGGTATCAACAAAGGCTGGCGATGATAGCAGACCAGACCTTTGCTGAACACCAATCACCTTCATAGCCCTGATACATTCCATTAATCGGCCTGACGACGCAGGAATGCCGGGATGTCCAGGTAGTCCAGATCATCTTGCGGATTCGGGCTACGGGACGCCGCAGCACCGGCCTGAGCCTGGTTGCGCATCACGGTCGGACGGTCCAGATCACGATAGTTGACCGACGGCAGTTCCTGGCGCGCAGGCGCTGGAGCGGCAGCTTGGCTGGCCTGGCCGGTATGCAGGGTGTTGTCGATGACCTTTACAGGCTTCTCGATCTTGGCACCCAGGCCGGTGGCAACCACAGTCACGTGCAGCTCGTCGCGCATGTCCGGATCGATAACGGTACCGACCTTGACCATGGCGTGCTCGGAAGCGAAGGCTTCGATGATGCTACCCACGTCGGAGTACTCACCCAGGGACAGGTCAGGACCGGCGGTGATGTTCACCAGGATGCCGCGTGCGCCTTGCAGGTTCACGTCTTCGAGCAACGGGTTGCGGATGGCCGCTTCGGTGGCTTCGCGTGCACGGTTCGGACCGCTGGCGCAGCCAGTGCCCATCATCGCCATGCCCATTTCGCTCATCACGGTCCGTACGTCGGCAAAGTCGACGTTGATCATGCCCGGGCGCTTGATGATGTCGGAGATACCGCGAACGGCACCGGCCAGTACATCGTCAGCCTTGGCGAACGCGGACAGCAGGCTCGCGTCCTTGCCCAGGATGGTCAGCAGCTTCTCGTTGGGGATGGTGATCAACGAGTCGACGCTTTCAGACAGCAGACGGATGCCTTCGTCGGCGATCTGCATGCGCTTGCGGCCTTCGAACGGGAACGGACGAGTCACGACGGCAACCGTCAGAATCCCCATTTCCTTGGCCACTTCAGCGATGATCGGCGCAGCACCGGTACCGGTACCGCCGCCCATGCCGGTGGTGATGAACACCATGTTGGTGCCTTGCAGCACTTCAGCAATGCGCTCGCGGTCTTCCAGGGCGGCTTGACGGCCGACTTCCGGATTGGCGCCAGCACCGAGGCCTTTGGTCACGGCTGTGCCCAATTGCAGAATGGTGCGCGCGCCGATGCTTTTCAGGGCCTGGGCATCCGTGTTGGCGCAGATGAATTCAACGCCTTCAATGTTGCTCTTGACCATATGGTTGACAGCGTTGCCGCCGCCACCGCCGACACCGATCACTTTGATGACCGGACTGGCGGGGATGTTGTCTACGAGTTCGAACATGTTCCCTCTCCTTTCATTTCTCTAGTTTTTTCGCCTACTGCATGCGTCTACAACCGTGGAACGGTATTGCGGTAAAGCGTTAGAAATTGCCTTTGACCCAATTCTGCAACCGCTCGAACAACGGCGCTTTGGCTTCGTCGTCGCTGCGGTAGCTGTCGCGGTTGCTCGGGCCCGACAGGGAAATGCCGTCGGTCTGCTTCTGCAGCCCGTACAACAGCAAGCCCACACCGGTGGAATAAATCGGGTTGCGCACCACGTCGCCCAGGCCTTTCACGCCATGGGGCACGCCCAGGCGCACAGGCATGTGGAAGATCTCTTCGGCCAATTCGACCGCGCCTTCCATCTTCGAGGTGCCGCCGGTCAACACGATGCCGGCCGGGATCAAATCTTCGTAGCCGCTGCGGCGCAGTTCAGCCTGGATCAGGGTGAACAGTTCGTCGTAGCGCGGCTCGACCACTTCGGCCAGGGCCTGGCGCGACAGTTCGCGCGGTGGACGGTCGCCCACGCTTGGCACCTTGATGGTTTCACCGGCACCGGCCAGCTTGGCCAGGGCACAGGCGTAGCGGATCTTGATTTCTTCGGCGTACTGGGTCGGTGTACGCAGCGCCATGGCGATGTCGTTGGTGACCTGGTCGCCGGCGATCGGGATCACGGCGGTGTGACGGATCGCACCCTCGGTGAAGATCGCGATGTCGGTGGTGCCGCCGCCGATGTCCACCAGGCACACGCCCAGTTCTTTCTCATCGTCGGTCAGCACCGAGTAGGCCGACGCCAGTTGCTCAAGAATGATGTCGTCGATTTCCAGGCCGCAGCGGCGCACGCATTTTTCAATGTTCTGTGCCGCATTGACGGCGCAGGTGACCACGTGGACCTTGGCCTCCAGACGCACGCCCGACATGCCCAGGGGCTCGCGAACGCCTTCCTGGTTATCGATCACGTAATCCTGCGGCAAGGTGTGCAGCACGCGCTGGTCTGCCGGGATCGCCACGGCCTGGGCAGCGTCGAGCACGCGCTCGAGGTCGGCCGCGCTGACTTCGCGGTCGCGGATCGCCACGATGCCGTGGGAGTTCAGGCTGCGGATATGGTTGCCGGCGACGCCGACGAATGCCGAGTGAATCCGGCAACCGGCCATCAGCTGCGCTTCTTCGATGGCGCGCTGGATCGATTGCACGGTGGACTCGATGTTCACCACCACGCCTTTCTTCAGGCCCCGGGACGGATGCGTGCCAATACCGACGATTTCGATCGTGCCGTCTTCCCCGACCTCGCCCACCAGCGCCACCACCTTGGAGGTACCGATATCGAGACCGACGATCATTTTGCCGCTTTGCACGTTTGCCATGGGTCCTGCCTCTTCTTAATTCTTCGCGACAGCGGGTTGCGCTGCCGTGGGCGCAGCCGGTTCACGCCAGCCGACGGCAAGGCCGTTGGCGTAACGCAGGTCGACGCTCGCAATGTTCGTAATCTGTTCTTTCAAGGTCTTGTCGTAGATGGCAATGAAACGGCGCATCTTTTCCACCAAGCGGTCGCGTCCCAGCAACAACTCGATGCCCGGGCCGGAACTGCCGGCCCCGGTCGTCAAAAACCAGCTACCCCGTTCACGCAATTCCAGGCGTGCAATGGAGAAGCCCAGTGGCCGCAGCATCTGGCTCAAGGCCTGGTACTGCTGCATCACTTGCTGCTGCGCCCGCTGCGGCCCGAACAACTGCGGCAGGTGCTCGTAGTTGGCCAGCTCACGCGGCGTGAACGCCTGGCCCTGGTTGTTCAACAGCGCCTCGTCGCCCCAGCGGGCCACGGGCAGTTGCTCTTCCAGGCGGATCGTCACCTGATCCGGCCATACACGACGGACTTCGGCGTGGGCGATCCACGGCATCTGCTCCAACTCCCGGCGCATGCCGGCCAGGTCGATGGTGAAGAAGCTCGCGGCCAGGAACGGACCGATACGCTGCTGCACCGCCTGCTGGCTGATGTAGCTCAAGTCACCCTGCACGCTGATCTTGGTGATCGGGCGATCGGCATATGGCAATAGACGCTGGGCGCCTTCGTAAGTGCCAAAACCCAACACCACCAGCAGCACCGGCCAGAACAGCGCCTTGAGGAAACCAAAATTGGCTTTCGGCAGGCGCGCCGACATCGGCTCTTTAGCCACCATTCGACTGGCACCCCGTGGCACCGGCTTGCGGCCGGGTGCTTGGGGGGGGTGATGACGAAGCGATGCGCCTTTCATGTCCTTAGCCTCGTGGCTCGATGCTGGCGGCAAGAATCGCCAGCACCAACTGCTGGAAATCCAATCCGGCTGCGCGAGCGGCCATAGGTACCAGGCTGTGGTCGGTCATCCCGGGTGCGGTGTTGACTTCCAGGAACCAGAAATTCCCTTGGTCATCCTGCATCACGTCTGCCCGCGCCCAACCGGCGATACCCAGCGCCTCACAGGCTTTTGCCGTGAGGTCCATCAATTCCTGTTCTTTGGTTGCGTCAAGGCCGCACGGAATCCGGTACTGGGTATCGGAAGCCAGGTACTTGGCGTCGTAATCGTAAAAAGTGTGGGGCGTGCCCAATGCGATGGGCGGCAATACCTGGCCACGCAGGGTGGCGATGGTGTACTCGGGACCCTGGATCCACTGTTCCACCAACACTTGTGAATCGTAGGTACTGGCCGCTTTCCATGCGTCGATCAATTCGGCGGCCGAGTTCACTTTGGCCATGCCGATACTGGAGCCTTCATGGGCTGGTTTGACGATCAAAGGCAGGCCCAGTTCCTTGGCGGCAGAAATACAATCGTCTTCGCTGCACAGAACACTGTGACGCGGAGTAGGAATGCCCAGGCTGTGCCACACCTGCTTGGTGCGCAGCTTGTCCATGGCCAGCGCCGACGCGAGGATGCCGCTGCCGGTGTAGGGGATGCCGGCGCACTCCAGCAGGCCTTGCATGCTGCCGTCTTCACCGCCACGGCCGTGCAGGATGATGAACGCGCGGTCGATCTTCTCGGCCTGCAAGCGGGCGAGGAAATCATCGCCCACGTCGATACCGAACGCGTTCACGCCGGCGCTTTGCAGGGCTTCAAGCACGGCGTTGCCGGACTTGAGCGACACTTCGCGCTCGGCGCTCTTGCCGCCGAACAGCACGGCCACGCGGCCAAAGTCGGCAGGTGGGATGGTCGAGAACAGCGAGCCGTAGTTCGTGGTCATTTCGACTTCCCCTTTTCTGCGGCGAACGCTTCTTTTACGAACAAGGGGCTCGCGAGCAATTTAGGGGCAAGGCCGCCGATGTCACCGGCGCCCTGGCACAGCAGGATGTCGCCGGCACGCAGCAGCGGCTTGACGATCGGCGCCAGGTCCACACCACGCTCGATGTAGATCGGGTCCAGTTGGCCGCGCTGGCGGATGCTGTTGCACAGCTTGCGGCTGTCGGCACCCGGGATCGGCTCTTCACCGGCCGGGTAGACTTCCATCAACAGCAACACATTGGCATCGGCCAGTACATTGACGAAATCGTCGTACAGATCACGGGTGCGGCTATAGCGGTGCGGCTGGTAGACCATCACCAGGCGGCGCTCCGGCCAGCCACCGCGCACGGCCTTGATCACGGCCGCGACTTCGGTCGGGTGGTGACCGTAGTCGTCCACCAGCATCACGTCGCCGCCTTCTACCGGCAACTGGCCGTAGACCTGGAAGCGACGGCCCACGCCGGCAAAGCGCGACAGACCTTCGACGATGGCTTCATCGCTGACGCCCTCATCGGAAGCGATGCAGATGGTCGCCAGGGAATTGAGCACGTTGTGGTTGCCCGGCATGTTCACCGAGACGTCCAGCGGCTCACGGTCGGGACGCAGCACGGTGAAGAAGGTTTGCATGCCTTCCTGGCGCACATTGATCGCGCGCACGTCGGCGTCTTCGCTGAAGCCGTAGGTCACGGTCGGACGCTTGACCAGCGGCAGGATTTCACGCACCACCGGATCATCCAGGCACACCACGGCCAAACCGTAGAACGGCAGGTTGTGCAGGAACTCGACGAAGGTTTTCTTCAACTTGTTGAAGTCACCGTCGTAGGTCGCCATGTGGTCTTCGTCGATGTTGGTGACCACAGCGACCAGCGGTTGCAGGTGCAGGAAGCTGGCATCGCTTTCATCAGCTTCGGCGATCAGGTAACGGCTGGTGCCGAGCTGGGCATTGGTGCCCGCGGCATTCAGACGCCCACCGATCACGAAGGTCGGGTCCAGGCCACCGGCGGCGAACACCGAAGCGATCAGGCTGGTGGTGGTGGTTTTACCGTGAGTACCGGCGACGGCAATGCCGTGGCGATAGCGCATCAGCTCGGCCAGCATCTCGGCGCGGGGCACCACGGGAATGCGGCGTTCAAGGGCGGTGGCCACTTCCGGGTTGGAGGTGTTCACGGCACTCGATACCACCAGCACGTCGGAATCGACGGCGTTCTCGGCGCGGTGGCCGATAAAGATCTGCGCGCCGAACGACTTCAGGCGCTCGGTCACCGGCGATTCTTTCAAGTCGGAGCCGGACACCTGATAACCCAGGTTCAGCAACACTTCGGCAATGCCGCACATGCCCACGCCGCCGATACCGACGAAGTGGATGCGACGGATGCGGCGCATTTCCGGTTGTGGCATGGCTTTCTGATTCTCAACCATGGGCCACCTCCAGGCAGATATCGACCACGGTGCGGGTGGCATCAGGTTTGGCCAGGCGGCTTGCGGTGCTCGCCATGCTGTTGAGTCGTTCCGGTTGCATCAAAACCTCGGTCAGGCGTGCGGCCAAATCGGCGGCGCCAGTCGTTCTTTGCGGCAGCAGGAAGGCAGCGCCCTCCCCGGCCAAATATTCGGCGTTGCGGGTCTGGTGATCGTCGATCGCATGGGGCAAAGGCACCAGCAAGGACGGCAGACCGGCGGCAGCCAGTTCACTGACGGTCAGCGCACCAGCGCGACAGACCACCAGGTCGGCCCAGCCATAGGCATGGGCCATGTCTTTGATAAAGGGCTGCACAGTGGCTTCCACACCGACCTCGCGATAACGCGTGGCGGTCACTTCATCGTGGTTCTTGCCGGCCTGGTGGAAGATCTCCGGGCGCAATTCCACAGGCAGTTGCGCTACCGCTTCGGGCAGCAATTTATTCAATGGTTCGGCGCCCAGGCTTCCGCCCAGGATCAGCAGATGCGCCTTGCGCCCGGCCAGCGCTTCACGGGCAATGTCCATGAACAGCTCGGTACGCACCGGATTGCCGGTGGTGCGACGCTTACCCGACGCACTGAAAGTGTTGGGGAACGCTTCACACACCCGCGCCGCCAGGGGCACCAGCAGGCGATTGGCGGTACCGGCAACGGCGTTCTGCTCGTGCACGATCACCGGCACGCCCGCGAGCCTGGCCGCGACACCGCCAGGGCCGGTCACATAACCGCCGAAGCCGAGCACACACACCGGTTTCACTTCACGTATGACCTTGCGTGCCTGCCACACGGCCTTGAGCAACACGAACGGCGCCTTGAGCAGGGACAACTTGCTCTTGCCGCGCAGGCCCGTGACGTTGATCAAATGCAGCGGCAAGCCGGCGCTCGGCACCAGTTCGTTTTCGATGCCACGCGGCGTTCCCAACCAGTGCACGCTGTAGCCACGGCTCTGGAATTCCCGCGCGCAAGCCAGGGCCGGGAACACATGGCCCCCGGTGCCGCCCGCCATGATCAGCACGTTAGCGCCCATGGGTCGGCTCCTCGGCGAAGTCGCTTTCGCTGAACTCCATCTCTTCGCTGCCCAGGTGGGTTCGACTCTCCCACTCGATGCGCAGCAACAAGCCCAGGCACGCACAGCAGATCACCAACGAACTGCCGCCGTAACTGAGGAACGGCAAGGTCAGGCCCTTGGTCGGCAGCAGGCCGACGTTCACACCGATATTGATCAGGAACTGGCCGATCCACAGAAACGACAAGCCGTACGCCACATAGGCGGCGAAATACTGTTTGGCCTTCTCGGCCCACAAGCCGATGTACATGCCGCGCACACACACGAACACGAACAGCGCGACGGTGCACAGCGAACCGACCACGCCGAGCTCTTCGGCCAGTACCGAGAACACGAAGTCGGTGTGCGCTTCCGGCAGGTAGAACTGTTTCTGCACGCTGTTGCCCAGGCCCACGCCCAACCACTCGCCGCGACCGAAGGCGATCAGCGCCTGGGTCAACTGGTAGCCGGAACCGAACTGATCGGACCAGGGGTCGGTGAAGGTGATCAGACGCGCCATCCGGTAGGGTTGGGCCTGTACCAGAACGGTCACCGCAGCCACCGCGAGCACCACCATCAAGGTGAAACGGAACAGGCCCACGCCGCCGAGGAACAGCATCGCCGCCGCTGCGCCCATCATCACCACAGTGGCCCCGAAGTCGGGTTCCATCAGCAGCAGGCCGGCCATCGGCAGCAGCACGATGAACGGCTTGAAGAAGCCCATCCAGCTTTCGCGGACTTCCTTCTGACGCCGCACCAGGTAGCCAGCGAGGTAGATCACCACGAACACCTTGGCGATTTCCGACGGCTGCACGTTAAACGCACCGAAGCCGATCCAGCGCATCGAACCGTTCACCTCGCGACCGATACCCGGCAGGATCACCATGACCAGCAAACCGAACGCGCCGATCAGCATCAGCCAGCCCAGGCGTTGCCAGGTGGCGATGGGGATCATCATGGTCACGATGCACGCGCCGAGGCCGATCACCAGGTACACCAGGTGACGGATCATCATGTACAGGGTGTTGCCCGACTGCACGGCGGCCACTTCGGAGGATGCCGACGTGATCATCACCAGGCCCAGGCCCAACAGCGCCAGGCAGCCGGCGAGCATCGGGAAATCCAGGTCGATACCGCGCCCGGTGATGATCGGCGAAGGATAAGGCTTGATGATGTTACGAAAGTTGATATTCATGCCAAGGCCTCCACGGCACGGGCGAACAACTGGCCGCGCTCTTCGTAGTTCTTGAACATGTCGAAACTGGCGCACGCCGGCGACAGCAGCACCGCATCACCCGGCTGGGCCAGGGCTTTGCACTGGGCAATCGCGTCATCGAGGGAACTGGCGTGCACTTGCGGCACGGCGTCGCCCAAGGCAGCGGCGATCAAGTCGGCATCGCGGCCGATCAGCACCACGGCGCGGCAATGCTGGGCCACCGGCCCCTTGAGGTCCTTGAAGTCGGCCCCCTTGCCGTCGCCACCGGCGATCAGCAGCAGCTTGCCGTCGATATCGGTACCCAGGCCTTCGATGGCGGCCAGGGCCGCACCGACGTTGGTGGCCTTGGAGTCGTTGTAATAGCTGACGCCATCGAGGTCGCGTACCCACTGGCAGCGATGCTCAAGCCCGCCGAAGGTGCGCAGGCTAGAGAGCATGGCGTCGAACGGCAAGCCCACGGCGTGCCCCAGCGCCAGCGCCGCCAGGGCGTTGGACTGGTTGTGGGCGCCACGGATTTTCAGATCGCGCACCGGCATCAGGTTCTGGAATTCGAAGGCCAGGTATTTCTCGCCGTTTTCTTCACGGATACCGAAGGCCTTGAAATCGGGTTTGCCCAGGCCGAAGGTCCAGCATGGCAGGCCTTCGCCCATCAGCGGACGGCTCAGGGCATCCTGGCGGTTGACCACCACTTGCTTGGCGCCGCGGAAAATCCGGTGCTTGGCCAGGTGGTACGCCGGCAGGCCGCTGTAACGGTCCATATGGTCTTCGCTGACGTTCAGCACGGTGGCCACTTCAGCGCCCAGGTCGTGGGTGGTTTCCAGCTGGAAGCTCGACAGTTCCATCACGTACAGCTCGATGTCGTCGCTGAGCAGGTCCAGCGCTGGCGTGCCGAGGTTGCCGCCCACGGCCACGCGCTTGCCGGCCGCAGCCGCCATCTCGCCGACCAGGGTGGTCACGGTGCTTTTCGCGTTGGAACCGCTGATGGCCACGATCGGCGCCTTCGCGTTACGTGCGAACAGGTCGATATCGCCCGACAGCTTCACACCACGCGCCGCTGCAGCTTGCAGGGCCGGTGTCGCCAGGGCCAGGCCGGGGCTCACGTAGAGCTCGTCGGCGCGGCACAGAAACTCGACATCCAACTCGCCACAACGCACTTCCACGTGCGGGTAGTCACGGCGCAGCGTGACCAGCTCCGGTGGATTTTCCCGCGTATCGGCCACGGCAAACGACACGCCCCGGTTCGCCAGGAAGCGAACCAGGGACATGCCGCTCTTGCCGAGGCCGACAACGATGCGGAAGTGGTCTGAAGCGATCAGGGACACTCGTTTCTACCTCAGTTTCAGGGTGGCAAGGCCGACCAGGACGAGAATCACGGTGATGATCCAGAATCGGACGATCACACGCGGCTCAGGCCAGCCCTTGAGTTCAAAGTGGTGGTGGATCGGCGCCATGCGGAACACGCGGCGCCCGGTCAACTTGAAGGAAGCCACCTGGATGACCACCGACAGGGTTTCCATCACGAACACGCCGCCCATGATGAACAGCACGATTTCCTGGCGAACGATCACGGCGATGGTGCCCAGGGCCGCGCCCAGCGCGAGTGCGCCGACGTCGCCCATGAACACTTGCGCGGGATAGGTGTTGAACCACAGGAAGCCCAGGCCGGCACCGATCAATGCGCCGCAGAACACAATCAGCTCACCGGCGCCCGGCACGTAAGGGATCAGCAAGTATTCGGCAAATTTCACGTTACCCGACAGATAGCAGAAGATGCCGAGCGCGCCGCCCACCATCACCGTCGGCATGATCGCCAGGCCGTCGAGGCCGTCGGTCAGGTTCACCGCGTTGCTGGAGCCGACGATGACGAAGTAAGTCAGCACTACGAAGCCGATGCCCAGCGGAATGCTCGCATCCTTGAGCATCGGGATGATCAAGGTGGTCTCGACGGCGCTTGGTGCGGTCGTGTAGAGGAAGATCGCGGCCGCCAGGCCGAACACCGACTGCCAGAAATACTTCCAGCGGCTTGGCAGCCCCTTGGAGTTTTTCTCGATCACTTTGCGGTAATCGTCGACCCAGCCGATAGCGCCGAACAGAAAGGTCACCAGCAGCACCACCCAGACGTAGCGGTTATGCAGGTCGGCCCAGAGCAAGGTACTGATACCGATGGACGACAGGATCAGCGCGCCGCCCATGGTCGGCGTACCGGATTTGGACAGGTGCGACTGCGGGCCGTCATTACGAACCGATTGACCAATTTGCAGGTTCTGCAGGGTGCGGATCATCCACGGCCCCAGGAACAGCGACAAAGACAACGCGGTCAGCACACCCAGAATCCCGCGCAGGGTCAGGTACTGAAAGACCGCGAAGCCTTTGTGGAACTGTTGCAGATACTCAGCCAGCAGCAGCAGCATTAATGTTTCTCCGTACTTGAGCCACACAAGGCCACGACGACGTTTTCCATCACCGCGCTGCGCGATCCCTTGATCAAAATGGTTGTGTGTTTGTCTTGTTCGCCCGCACGCAGCGCCTGGATCAACTCGGCCTGGGTGGCGAAATGCCGCGCACCGGGGCCGAAAGCGTCAACGGCATGGGCCATGTTGGTGCCGACGGCGTAGAGGGCATCGACTTTGCCGGCCGCATAGGCGCCGACTTCACGGTGTCCTTGTTCGGCCCAGCCGCCCAACTCGCCGATATCCCCCAACACCAGTACCTTGCGCCCGGCAAAGCCGGTGAGCAGGTCAACGGCGGCGTTGATGGAGGACGGGTTGGCGTTGTAGGTGTCATCGATCACGCGCATGCCGTTGCTCGCCAGTTGCACGACGGTGCGTCCCTTGACCGGCTGCACCGCACCCAGCCCGGTAGCGATACCGAACAGCGACACGCCCAGGGCGTAAGCGGCGGCGGCGGCGGCCAGGGCATTGGCGACGTTATGGTTGCCCAGCAGATTCAACTGCACGTGCTCGCTACCTTGCGGGGTGTGCAAGGTGAAGGATGGGCAACCACGGGCATCGACAGCGATGTCGGATGCGTGGAAATCCGCCGCTGCATTCAGCACGGCAAACGTCAGCACCTTGCGACCGGCAGCACGTACACGCCAGGTCTCGAAGGCCTTGTCGTCAAGATTCAATACCGCAGTACCCGAAGCATCGAGGCCTTCGAGGATTTCGCCCTTGGCTTCGACGATTTTCTCCGGACCGCCGAACTCACCGACGTGGGCGGTCCCGGCGTTGTTGATAATTGCCACGTGGGGCTTGGTCAGCGCCACGGTGTACGCGATCTCGCCGATGCGCGAAGCGCCCAGTTCGATCACCGCCGCCGTGTGTTCCGGGGCCAGCTCGAGCAGGGTCAGCGGTGCGCCGAAATCATTGTTGAGGTTGCCACGGGTCGCGAGCACCGGCCCACGTGTGCGCAGGACACCGGCGAGCAGTTCCTTGACCGTGGTCTTGCCGCTGGAGCCGGTGATGGCCGCAACGGGCTTGGTGAACGCGGCACGGTTCAGCGCGCCCAACTGCCCCAGGGCCAGGCGCGTATCGGCGACCAGCAACTGCGGCAAGGTGGAGTCCGCCACTTCGCGCTGCACCAGGGCACCCACGGCGCCTTTGGCGGCCACTTCATTCAGGTAGTCGTGGCCGTCGAAACGCGGGCCGGCCAACGCGACAAAGAGCTGCCCTGGCTTGATGTTGCGACTGTCGATACTGACGCCATCGAAGCTGCAATCACTCGACAGTACGCGGGCCGACAAGGCCTGGGTCAGTTCGCTGAATTTCATAGGCTTAAGCATGGGCGACCTCCCAGGCGGTCAAGGCGCGATCGGCCTCGACCAGATCAGAGAAGGCATGCCGTTCGCCGTTGATTTCCTGGTAGTCCTCGTGGCCTTTACCGGCCAGTACCACCACGTCGTCAGCGCTGGCGCCGGCAATCAACTGGGCAATGGCCGCGCCTCGACCCGCCACGAAGGCGACCTTGGACACGTCTTTGAAGCCTGCACGGATGTCGTTGAAAATCTGGCTCGGGTCTTCGCTACGCGGGTTGTCGTCGGTAACGAGCACACCATCGGCCAGACGCTCGACAATCTCGGCCATCAACGGACGCTTGCCGCGATCGCGATCACCACCGCAGCCGAACAGGCAGAGCAATTTGCCCTTGGCGTGCGGGCGCAGGGCCAACAGGACTTTTTCCAGCGCGTCCGGTGTATGGGCGTAATCGACCACCACCAGTGGCTGCGAACCACCACCCAAACGCTGCATGCGACCGGCCGGGCCTTCCAGCTTCGGCAGCACACGCAGGATCTCGTCGAGGGCGTAATCCAGGCCAAGCAACGCGCCGATGGCGGCGAGTACGTTGCTGAGGTTGAAACGACCGAGCAACGTGCTGCGCAGATGGTGCTCGCCCTGGGGCGTGACCAGCGTGGCGCGCACGCCCTCGTCATTGAATTGGGCTTCGCGGCAATACAGGTAAGCGCTGGCGTCTTCCAGGCTGTAGCTGATCAGGCGCGCTTCACTGTTTTCGGCAGCCAGTTGGCGACCAAAGGCGTCATCCAGGTTCACCACCCGGCACTTGAGGTCATTCCAGGCAAACAGCTTGGCCTTGGCTGCCGCGTAAGCCTCCATGGTGCCGTGGTAGTCAAGGTGATCGCGGGACAGGTTGGTCATCACCGCCACGTCGAATGCCAGCGCGGTGACACGCCCCTGGTCCAGGCCGTGGGACGACACTTCCATGGCAACCGCCTTGGCACCGGCCTTTTTCAGGTCGGCCAGGGTCGCTTGCACGGCGATCGGGTTCGGCGTGGTGTGCAGGCCGCTTTGCAGCGCGCCATAGAAACCGGTCCCGAGGGTGCCGACGATGCCGCAGTGCTGGCCCAGCAGGTCGAGGGCCTGGGCGACCAGTTGGGTCACGCTGGTCTTGCCGTTGGTGCCGGTCACGCCAATCAGGTTCAAGTGGCGGCTTGGGTCGCCATAGAAACGCCCGGCGATGTCCGACAACTGCGCGGCCAGGCCTTTGACGGGAATCAACGGCACATCGGTGATCGGCAGCACCGTGGCGCCTTCCACTTCATAGGCCACCGCCGCCGCACCGCGTTGCAGGGCATCGGCAATGTGCGCACGGCCATCGAACTTGCCGCCAGGTACCGCGAGGAACAGGTCGCCGGCGCGTACCTTACGGCTGTCCAGGCTCAACTCGCGAATCAACAGATCGCGACCGGCGTGGGCGAAAATCTTGTTCAGGCTAAGAGACATCAGCCGCGCCCTCCATTGGCTTTTACAGCGGCGGCCGGCGGTCCGGCGTTCGCTTGTTGGGTCGGCGGCAGGTTGTCCGGCGTGATGTTCATCAGGCGCAGGGTGCCGGACATCACTTTGCTGAACACCGGCGCCGATACCAGGCCACCGAAGTAACCGGCTTTGCTCGGCTCATCGATCACAACGACGATGGCGTAGCGTGGATCGCTCATCGGGCCGAAGCCGGCGAACAGCGAACGGTAGGAATTTTCGGCGTAGCCCTTGGTACCCACCGACGTTTTACGTGCAGTACCCGACTTGCCAGCCACGTGATACGCCGGCACCTGGGCACGGAACACGCCACGGGGTGCTTCGATCACTTGTTGCAACATGCCTTGCATGGTCTTGGCGACGTTTTCCGGGATCACCTGGGTCGCTTTCGGCGCCTCGTCGACGTGGATCAGACTCAAAGGAACCATGCGACCGTTATTGGCCAAAACAGAGAAAGCGTGGGCCAGTTGGATCGCGGTCACCGACAGGCCGTAGCCGTAGGAAAGCGTGGCGGTCTCGGCCTTTTTCCAGTCGCGGTAGTTGGGCAGGTTGCCCACGCGCTCACCGGGGAAGTCGAGGCCGGTGGGTTGGCCCAAGCCGATTTTCTGCGCCAGGTGATAGATGGTTTCGCCGCCGATATCGAAGGCGACCTTGCTCATGCCGACGTTACTGGAGTTGATCAGGATACCTGTCAAATCCAGCACCGGACCTTCAGTGCGGGACACGTCACGAATGGTGTATTTGCCCAACTGCAAGGTGCCTGGATACACCTCGACCTTGTCGCTGGGTTTCCAGCGCCCGGTTTCGAGGGCAGCGCTCATGGAGATGGCTTTCATGGTCGAACCCGGCTCGAACACGTCGATCATGGCGCGGTTGCGCATCATCGCCGGTTGCAGGTTGCGACGGTTGTTCGGGTTGTAGGTCGGCTGGTTGACCATGGCGAGGATCTCGCCGGTCTTCACGTCCATGATCACCAGGCTGCCGGCCTTGGCGCCGTTCTCGATGATCGCGTTACGCAGCTCGCGATTGGCCAGGTACTGCAGGCGCAGGTCAATCGACAACGCCAAGGGCTTACCGGCCTTGGCGTTTTTGGTGACTTGGACATCCTTGATCAGCCTGCCGCGCCGATCCTTGATGACTTGTCGTTTGCCGGGAACCCCGGCCAGCCATTCATCGTAGGCCAACTCCACGCCTTCGCGACCGTGGTCGTCGATGTCGGTAAAGCCCACCATATGGGCGGTGGTTTCACCGGCCGGGTAGAAACGACGGAACTCCTCGATGCCATAGACACCGGGGACTTTAAGATCGAGCACCTGCTGGCCTTGCTCAGGGGTGAGGCCACGGACCAGATAGATGAATTCTTTGTTGGACTGGGCTTCCAAGCGTTCGGACAGGGCTTTCGGATCCTGGCCCAGAGCGGCAGCGAGTGACGGCCAGCGATCCTTGGCCACCTGCAGTTCCTTGGCGTTGGCCCACAAGGTAGTCACCGGAGTACTGACGGCCAAAGGCTCGCCGTTACGGTCGGTAATCAGGCCGCGGTGCGCAGGAATAGGAATATGACGCAGGCTACGGGCATCGCCCTGGCCGATCAGAAAGTCGCGGTCGACCACTTGCAGGTCAACGATGCGCCAGGCGATCGCCCCCACCATCAATGCCAGCAAGCCAAGCATCAGGCGGAAGCGCCACGGGTAGAGTGCGCCTTCGAGTTTCATCATGGCGCCACCATGCGAACTTCGGCCGCGCTAGGAATGTGCATCTTCAACTGTTCGGTGGCCAGCACTTCGATACGGCTGTGGGCAGTCCAAGTGCTCTGCTCCAGGATCAACCGGCCCCATTCCGCCTGCGCTTTATCGCGCACACTCAATTCCCCGTACAGGGTATTGAGCAGTTGACGGTTGTAGTGGGCGCTGTAAGACACCGCAATCGCGGACACCAGCACAGCGATAAACAGCAGCAGCATAAAGAAGCTGCCGCTCGGGAGCGGCTTGGCGAAAAGCCTGCTCACCGCAGCTTCTCCGCAACACGCATGACAGCACTGCGGGCACGCGGGTTGGCCTTGAGTTCGGCTTCGGAAGCGAACTGCGCTTTGCCATGGATTTTGATTTTCGGCACAAAGGCTTCGAAACGGACCGGCAGGTTGCGCGGCAGGTTATCGGACTCGCCCTTGACCAGGCGACGCATGAACAATTTGACGATACGGTCTTCCAGGGAGTGGAAGCTGATCACCACCAGGCGACCACCCACTTCCAGCGCCTCGAGGGCGGCCTCGAGACCGGCCTCCAGGTCGCCCAATTCGTTATTGACGTGAATACGCAGGCCCTGAAACGCACGAGTGGCTGGGTTTTTGCCTTTTTCCCATGCCGGGTTGGCGACTTTCAGCACTTCGGCCAGGTCGGCGGTGCGCTCGAACGGCTGGATTTCACGGCGCTCGACCACAGCACGGGCCATGCGCCCGGCGAAGCGTTCTTCACCGTATTCCTTGAACACGCGAGCAATTTCTTCCACCGGCGCAGTGGCGATGAACTGCGCGGCACTGACGCCACGGGTCGGGTCCATGCGCATGTCGAGCGGGCCATCGTTCATGAAACTGAAGCCGCGCTCGGGGTCGTCGAGCTGTGGCGACGACACGCCCAGGTCGAGCAAAACCCCGGCCACCTTGCCCGCCATGCCGCGCTCGGCGACTTCGGCGCCCAGCTCGGCAAAGCTGCGCTGTACAACGACAAAGCGGCCGTCTTCGGCCGCTAGCGCTTGCCCGGTGGCAATCGCTTGGGGGTCTTTGTCGAACCCGAGGAGCTTGCCGTCGGACCCGAGCTGGCTGAGTATCAACCGGCTATGCCCGCCCCTGCCGAACGTGCCATCCAGATAGCAGCCATCCGCGCGTACGGCGAGAGCCTCAACGGCTTCGTCAAGCAGTACGGTGATGTGGTTAAAGCCGCTATCAATAGTCACAAGATCAAATCACGCAGTTCATCAGGCATGGCGCCCGGTTGTTGAATAGCAGCCAGGTCAGCTGCAGAAACAGCATCCCAGGCATCTTCGTCCCACAATTGGAACTTGTTCAGTTGGCCCACCAGCATTGCGCGCTTATCCAGCTTGGCGTACTCGCGCAAACGCGGCGGCACCAGGAAACGACCACTGCCATCGAGCTGGAGGTCGACGGCATTACCGATCAGCAAACGCTGCAGCCGGCGGTTTTCTTCACGCAATGAAGGCAGAGCGCGCAACTTGGTTTCAATCAACTCCCACTCGTCGAGGGGGTAAACACATAAACAAGGGTCAACGGCATCGATGGTGATGATTAACTGCCCGGAACTTCGCGAAATCAGCTCGTCACGATACCGGCTCGGCATAGCGAGACGGCCTTTTGCATCGAGACTGATAGCGTTAGCTCCGCGAAACACAGATGCGTTTCTCCAAATTTTAGCGTTCTACGTTCAAAAAACCCACTTTGCACCACTTTTCGCCACTTGCGCACACTATAGGAATGCGCCCACCACACCGTCAAGGCGCGGATTCAAGGAAAAGCCTTACAGAACGGAGATTTAGGAGCGCAAAAGGAGGAGAAACCCGAGTTCGGTGATGTTTTAGGCCCAACAAGCACAAATAGCTCAAAGAGCTATGGCTTAAAGTTAAAGTGATTTATTAAGAGTAAGATTTTTTTGGTATTACGAAGACGCATCCGCCAATGATTTGGCAGGGAGGGATTCTTGCGTTATTACCGGTTTTCTGCCCGAGATTCGGACAAAAGGAAAAAGGTGGAGAGTCGATCTGTAAGCCGGGTTCTGTCTTGAACAGTCATTCGTCTACGATGGCCATCACTGGACATCTTTAGCAACCTACCCGGTCCCAGCGCGGGCCACGCCTTGGGACCCTATTTGGTCTTGCTCCAAGTGGGGTTTACCTAGCCACGAACTGTTGCCAGTCGTGCGGTGCGCTCTTACCGCACCTTTTCACCCTTACCGGCACCGAAGTGCTTAGGCGGTTATTTTCTGTGGCACTTTCCGTAGGCTCACGCCTCCCAGGCATTACCTGGCACTTCGCCCTATGGAGCCCGGACTTTCCTCCCCCCCCTAATTTTCATAGAGGGCAGCGACTGTCCAATCGACTCTCCGTCGCGCAGGTTAACGGCACGACGGGTTTAGGACAAGTATTAAAAGTACAGCAGTGCCATCACGTTCAGACGCAATACCGGTTTAACCCCGGAACTATTCGGCTTTTTGTTTATCCAGCGCAACTTGATACAACACATTCTTGCGCACACCGGTAATTTCCGCCGCCAGGGCCGCCGCGCGCTTAAGGGGCATTTCCTTGAGCAGCAGGTCCAGGATGCGCATGGCTTCGCTGCCCACCGCGTCTTCAGCCTCTGGCGCCGTCCAGCCCGCCACCAGCACCACGCATTCGCCTCGTTGCTGATTACTGTCGCCTTCGACAAAGGCACGCAGCTCTTCCAAGGGCAGGCCCTTGAGGGTTTCGAAGGTTTTGGTGATTTCCCGCGCCAACAGCGCCAGGCGCTCACCGCCGAACACCAGCTCCATGTCCTGCAGGCATTCAAGAATACGATGGGGAGCTTCGTAAAAGATCAGGGTGCGCGGCTCTTCCTTCAGCGCCTGAAGACGAGCGCGGCGCCCCACTGCCTTGGCGGGCAGGAAACCTTCGAAAATGAAACGGTCCGACGGCAGGCCGGCCGCCGACAACGCGGCGATCAGCGCACATGCCCCCGGGACTGGCACCACATTGATACCCGCAGCCCGCGCCTGGCGCACCAGATGGTAGCCTGGGTCGGAGATCAGCGGCGTACCCGCGTCGGAGATCAGCGCCACATCGTCGCCGGCCAGCAAACGGACGATGAAACGACTGCCTTCTTCGCGCTCGTTGTGCTCGTGGCAGGCTGCCAATGGCGTGCTGATACCGAAATGCTGCATCAGCCGTTGGGAGTGCCGCGTATCTTCGGCCGCGATCAATTTAACCTCGCGCAACACTTTCAGCGCCCGTGCACTGATGTCGTCCAGGTTGCCAATGGGCGTCGCCACGACAAAAAGCGAGCCTGCAGTGGAATTCAAAGGACCTGGAGCAGTCAAAACGCACACCTCGATGATTGGCAAAAGCCACATTGTAGCGCGTAGGCGCCTTGAAAATATGCCATCGAGGCCGATGCCTTTTCAGCCGTCCATGGTAAACAGCAACATTTACACGACCTAAATTGACGGTTTCACGCCAGTAACATCGCGCCTGAGCCAGTGCTTGGGTACAATTCCACGCTAATTTGATCGGTATCAGGAACACTTACATGATCGCTTGCCTGCGGCTGCTCTCCGCCCTCTGCCTCGCTGCCTTGCTGGCCGCTTGCGCCAGCTCGCCCTCGTCCAGCCTTGGCGACCTTCCACGGACCCCGGACGCCAGTATCGAGCAGTTGCTCGAACAGGCCACTACGGCCAAGACGCCAGAAAAGGCCGCATTGCTGCGCCTGAGTGCGGCTGACATGGCCTATAACCAGAAGAACCCTGGCCGCTCGTCGCAGATTCTTGCCCAAGTGCCCCTGGATGCCCTCAAGCCGGCCGCGCAAGTATTCGCCAGCACGCTGGCCGCCGAACTGGCCATGACGCGCAACCAGCCCAAGGCCGCCTTGACCGCCTTGAGCCACCCGAGCCTGCAAAGCTTGAAGGACCTGCCGACTGAACAGCAGATCCGCACCGGCACCGTGCATGCCCGCGCTTACGAAGCCGATGGCCAGACGATGGCCGCCGCGCGTGAACGCGTGGCCATGGCCCCTCTGCTCAGTGGCGACGCAGCCCACAGCAACCATGAAGCCATCTGGGCGCTGATTGCCGCCCTGCCGGCAGAGCAGTTGCAAGCCAGCGGCAACCCGGTGCTTGACGGCTGGATCACCCTGGCCCAATCGGTCAAAGGTGCCGGTACGCTTGAGCAACAACAAGCTGCCATCGACACCTGGCGCGCACAGAACCCCGGCCATCCAGCCGCTGTGCAACTGCCAATGCCGCTGACCAAGCTCAAGGAACTGGCCAGCCAGCCGCTGAACAAAATCGCCCTGTTGCTCCCGCAGGAAGGCGCGCTGGCGTCGGTCAGCAAAGCATTGCGCGAAGGCTTCATGGCTGCGCACTACCAGGCCGAACAGGCCGGGCAGCATCCGCCGGCCATCGAGTTCTATGACAGCTCGCGCATGGCCTCCCTCGACGACTTCTACGCCAAGGCCAAGGCCGCTGGCGTGCAACTGGTCGTCGGCCCGCTGGAGAAACCACTGGTCAAACAACTCAGCGCGCGCCCGCAACTGCCGATCACCACCCTGGCGCTGAACTACAGCGAAACCGACCAAGGCCCACCGCAGCTGTTCCAATTCGGCCTCGCTGCTGAAGACGAAGCCCGCGAAGTGTCACGCCGCGCGCGTGCCGACGGCCTGCATCGCGCCGCGGCCATGGTGCCGCGTGGCGAATGGGGCGAGCGTGTCTACAAAGCGTTCCGCCAGGATTGGGAAGCCAACGGCGGCACCGTGGTGGGTGTCGAGTACGTCGACCAGCCTGTCGCCCTGGCCCAGCAAATCGCCGACCTGTTCCAACTGCGTAAAAGCGAAGGCCGCGCCAAGAGCCTGCAAAACACTGTCGGAACTGACGTAGCGGCACAACCGTCGCGCCGCCAGGACATCGAGTTCATCTTCCTGGCCGTTACCCCGCAACTGGCCCAACAGATCAAGCCGACCCTGAACTTCCAGTACGCCGGTGATGTGCCGGTGTACGCAACGTCCCACGTATTCAGCGCCAGCGGCGACAAGAACCAGTACCTGGACATGACCAACGTGATGTTCTGCGAAACCCCTTGGCTTCTGAATACCACTGACCCGTTGCGCAACCAGGTTGCCGCGCAATGGCCGCAAGCCAACGGCAGCCTCGGCCGCCTGTATGCGATGGGCGTCGATGCCTATCGCCTGGCACCGCGCCTGGGCCAGCTCAAGGCATTGCCGGATACCCGCGTCGACGGCCTCTCGGGCAACCTGGGCATCAGCGCCAACCAGCGCGTTGATCGCCAGATGCCGTGGGCCAAGTTCGTCGGCGGCGAGATCCAGCGTCTGCCGGACACCCCGCGCTGATGCCCGAGCGGTCCAGCGCACAAAGCGGCAAGGATGCCGAACTTCAAGCTTTAGAGTACTTGCAACAACAGGGCCTGCGCCTGCTGGCGCAGAACTGGTTGTGTAAGCGCGGCGAGCTTGATCTGGTCATGCTTGACGGCGATACAGTAGTATTCGTCGAAGTCCGCTACAGAAAACACGCACAATGGGGTGGCGCCCTCGCCAGTATCGACGGGCGCAAGCGTCAGAAGCTGATACTCGCCGCGCAGTTTTTCCTGCAAAAAGAGCATCACTGGGCCGACGCCCCCTGCCGTTTCGATGTGGTTGCCATGGAAAGCACACCGGCAGGCCTTGTTGATCTCAACTGGCTCAAAGATGCCTTCGACAGCTGATTCGCCGGACATTTTCACCCCACACTTTTGCTCTTTGCTTTGCGGGCTGCACATTCCTGTGCCAAACAGCCGCGCTACTTAAGGTCACACAGATGGACATGCAATCCCGAATTCGCCAGCTTTTCCAGGCCAGCATCGACACCAAGCAACAGGCGATGGACGTACTTGCACCGCACATCGAGCAAGCCAGTCAGGTCATGGTCAATGCCTTGCTCAACGAAGGCAAAATGCTTTCGTGTGGCAACGGCGGTTCGGCCGGCGACGCCCAGCATTTCTCGTCCGAGCTGCTCAACCGCTTCGAACGTGAGCGTCCGAGCCTGCCGGCCATCGCCTTGACCACCGATTCGTCCACGATCACTTCGATCGCCAACGATTACAGCTACAACGAAATCTTCTCCAAGCAGATCCGCGCGCTGGGCCAACCGGGCGATGTGCTGCTGGCGATTTCCACCAGCGGCAACTCGGCGAATATTATTCAAGCGATCCAGGCCGCACATGATCGCGAAATGATTGTCGTAGCATTGACCGGACGCGACGGCGGCGGCATGGCTTCGCTGCTGCTGCCCGAAGATGTGGAGATTCGCGTTCCGGCCAATGTCACCGCACGTATTCAGGAAGTCCACCTGCTGGCGATCCATTGCCTGTGCGATCTGATCGACAGCCAACTGTTCGGGAGTGAAGAATGATCGTTAAACGTCTCAGCCTATTGGCTATTGCGCTGTGCCTTGGCATCAGCGGCTGCAGCACGGCCATCACCGCGACACGAGACACCCCCATCCAGGACGATAAGGGTACCCGCACCTTCGGCAGCAAGATTGACGACTCGTTGATCGAAACCAAGGTCGAGGTGAACATCGCCAAGGCCGCCACGGACCTGGGCAATGGTGCCTCGCGCATCGTGGTGACCAGCTTCAATGGCGTGGTGCTGCTCGCCGGCCAAACGCCGCGGGCCGAGCTCAAGGCCCAGGCAGAACAAGCCGCCTCGGCCGTGCAGCGGGTCAAGAAGGTCCACAACGAACTGCAAGTGATGGACCCGATCACCCTGCTGGCGATCAGCAACGACGCCCTGCTGACCACCAAGATCAAGGCGCAGATGCTGACCGATAACGCGATTCCCGGTTCGCGCATCAAAGTCGTCACCGACAACGGTATCGTTTACCTGATGGGCCTGCTGACCCAGGCGGAAGCGACCCGTGCGGCGAACTTGGTGCAAGGTGTGTCCGGCGTACAGAAAATCGTGAAGGTGTTCGAGTACATCGACTGATGTAACCGACGGCCACAAAAAAGGGCGCCGTGCATTGATTGCACGGCGCCCTTTTTATTGGCAGTGGATTACTGGTATTGCGAGTACGGGTTGCCCTGGAACTGGTTGTTCTGCTGCGGCGCCTGTTGCTGCGCACCGGGCTGGCCGTACTGCTGGCCTGGGATCGGGCCAAGGTTCACTTCTACGCGACGGTTCTGGGCGCGACCGTTGACGTCAGCATTGCTGGCAATCGGATTATCCGGACCGGCACCACGCGCGCTCAGGTTGGCCGCGCTGACGCCCTGGGAGGTCAGGTAGTTGGCCACGCTCTGTGCGCGACGCTGGGACAGGTCCATGTTCAGTTGGCGACTGCCGGTGCTGTCGGTATAGCCGACGATCTGGATGGTGTTTTGGCTGAACTGCTTGAGGGAGTTGGCCAGGTTGTTCAGCGGCGTGTAGAAGCTGCTGGAGATCGCATCCGAGTTGGTTGCAAAGGTGATGTTACCCGGCATGATCAGCTTGATCTGGTCACCCTGGCGCTGAACTTCAACACCGGTATTGGCCATGCTTTCGCGCAGTTTCTTTTCCTGCTGGTCGGCGTAGTAGCCGTAACCCGCTGCGCCCGCGCCCGCAACCACGGCACCGATCAGTGCCCCCTTGCCACGGTTGTTATGGTCGATGGCCGCACCCGCCAAAGCACCCGCCAGGGCACCCAGGCCACCGTACTTGGCGGTCTTGCTCATACCGCCGGATTCATTACTCGCCTGTCCCTGGCTGCTGCCGTCATAAGGATTAGGTGAAGCACAGCCGGACAACAAGGCTACGACGGTAGCGACAACAAGCAGACGACGCGAAGTGAACATGAAGGAAGCTCCTACTTTTGCATTCTGTGATGCAAGGGACATTGGCAATGGACCTGTGCCGAGTTTGGAACGCGACAAACGGTAAAAATTCCGTGGCCGCCTCCTGAGCCGTAACAAAAGATTGGCCACGATTTCCGCTCCATAAACCCTAGCAGACCCAGGCTGAACGCGACCTGAGTACTTGCTACAGCAATTGTCCGCGAGAACGTTCCATGTTACGCCCGCACAAACGGGTTCTCACGCATCTCATCCCCCAGACGCGTATCCGGCCCGTGACCGGTCACCACCGTCGCGCCCTCATCCAGCGTATACAGCCGCTGCTTGATCGACCTGACAAGGGTCGCCTGATCCCCACCCCACAGATCGGTACGCCCCACCCCACGCCGAAACAGGGTGTCGCCGGCAATCAACAGCTTGGCATCGGCAAACCAGAAGCTCATCGACCCCGGTGTATGCCCTGGCGTATGCAAGGCCACGCCGCAGCCGCAGGCCAGCGCCTCATCATCGGTCAGCCAACGGTCCGGCGAGGGCACCGGGGTGTAGGGCACACCAAACATCTGGCACTGCATCTCCAGGTTATCCCAGAGAAACTGGTCTTCCTTATGCAGATGCAAGGTCGCGCCGGTTTTCTCTTTCAACAGGCCCGACGCGAGGAAGTGATCGAGATGGGCATGGGTGTGAATGATGCTCACCACTTTCAGGCCCAGTGCATCGAGGCGCGCCAGGATCAATTCGTGGTTGCCGCCGGGGTCGACCACAATGGCTTTTTTGGTGATGGGGTCGCCGATGATGGTGCAGTTGCACTGCAACGGGCCGACGGGGAAGGTTTCGCGAATGAGGGTCGGCTTTGCGGTGTTCATGAACGGTCCTTTCGTGCAGGTGCAGTGTGGTTTTCTGATTGCACTATTAAAACAGATTGAGGCTACTGCGCAGCCCAGCGCGAGCAAGCTCACTCGCCACAGCAAGCGCGATCGCTAACCGATCAACTTCAATTCCTGTGCCCTCGCCACTGCCTGGGTGCGCCGCTCCACCCCCAGCTTACTGTTGATATGGCTCGCATGGGTCTTGACCGTGTGCAGAGAAATGAACAGCCGGTTGCTGATTTCCTGATTCGAGCAGCCCTGAGCGATCAACTGCAGCACGGCCATCTCGCGAGCACTCAAGGTTTCATGGCTGGGGAATGCGTCCACGACGATACCGGCAGGCAGAAGTGCCAAGAGACTCTGATTGAGCAAACCCTGGGAATCCTTGCCGAGTTGCTCGCGCATCCAGTCCGGGTGTTTTTCCAGCAGCCTCTGGAACGGTTGCAACGCCCCGCCCGCGCCCGCCTCTAGGGCCTGGGCCAGCAGCGGGCGCGCCTTGGCTTCGTGGCCACTTTCCAGCAACAACTGCGTCTGTTGGGTCAAGGCCATCAGGGCAATCATCTGACGCCCGCTGTTGTGAGCCTGTTGCGCCAGTGCTTCGAGTCGTTGCAGCGCCGCTTCGGGTTGATGGCGAATGGCATCCAGTGCCGCCTGTTGCAACCCGATATGTTGCGGCAAGTGCGGATGAAACTCCGGCGCGGCGGCGGCGTGGTCGCCGTTGTAGGTTTGCCCCAGGCGGGTCAGCCAGGCGTCGGCCAGGTCGGTGCGGCCCTGGGCCAGCCAAAGCTCACACTTGATCAGGGTGATCATCGCCAGGTAGTAGATCGGCGGCACATCCCAGATATGCATCAAGCGCTCGGCCTCGGCGAGCTCGGCGAAGGCTTTGGCAAAATCGTTGCGGCGCCCTTCGAAGCTGGCGATCACGCAATGCCCGATCAGTACGCTGATGTCGCGGCATGCGCGGGCTTCGACGAGACCGGCGCGCAGGCAGGCAAGCCCCGCCTCGGGCTGGAAGCGCACCAGCAGCAGATACCCTTCGTAAAGCGACAACCGTGCACGCACGGCATACAGCCGCTGGGGCGCCAGGCCATGCAGGCGTTGCAGGCCCTGGCGCACTTCATCCAGCGACCGCAGAGTTTCGCCCCGCGCCTGCAACACCCGCGCGCGGTCGTAATGGGCCAAGGCCTCGAACAGCGGGTTGCCGACGCGCTGCGCCAGCTCCAGGGATTCACGATTCAGGCCACGGGCGCGCCATAGATCGCCGTCGACGATCGCCAGGTTGGACAGGGTCGACAGGCACATCAGCCGCTGGCCGTAACGTCGCTGCGGCAGGCTGTCCAAGGCTTCGCTGCAATAGCGTTGGGTCAGTTCGCGATCACCTCGCCCCCGGGCGACGATCCCGCTCAGCGCCAGCCACTGCGCCAGCATCGACTTTTGCGCGGTGGCCGACGGCGCCGGCAGGAAGCGGCTGAGGTAGCCGGACAATTCCTCGGCCGCATCCAACTGACAGGCCAGGCCCAACGCCCAGCTATAGAGCACGATCAAGCGCGGCGTGCTGATCAGCAGGCTGTCGGGCAAGTCCATTTTCCAGCGCAGCAGCATGCCGACATTCTGCTCGGCCAGCAGTTGCTCCTCGGAGAGGTTCTGCACCAGGTTGGCCGCCACATCCAGGTGACCCGCCCGTAACGCCTGCTCCACCGCTTCGTCGATCAAGCCCTGGGCATTGAACCAGCGGCATGCGCGCAGGTGCAGGCTGGCGGCGGGTAACACGTTGCTGCTCGCGCGGCGGGTCCGCAGCAGGTCAGAGAATAAATGGTGATAACGGTACCAGTGGCCCTGATCGTCCAATGGCACCAAAAACACCTGGTGGGAATGCAGGTAACGCAGGATCTCGGCACTGTCGTGGGCTTCACGCACGGCGTCGCACAACTCGCTGCAAAAGCGCTCCTGGGACGCGGTGTCGAACAAAAACGCCTGCACCTCGGCCGGCAAACAATCGATCACCTCTTCCAGCAGGTAATCGCGGATCAGCCCTTCGCCACCGTGCAGGCTTTGCGGCAACGCGCCTTCGCTGCCGGCTTCGGACGCAGCCAGCAACCAGAAACGCAGGCCAGCCACCCAGCCCTCACTGCGGCGGATCAGATTGTCGAGGGCCTCGCCACGCAATGAACTGCTGTGGTGATCCAGCACAGCCAGGGATTCGGCATGGGTCAGGCGCAGGTCCTGCTCATGCAGCTCCAGCAAATGCCGCGACAGGCGCAGCCGCGCCAGGTGCCAATCCGGACGCTGGCGGCTGGTGACCAGCACCACCAGGCCATCGGGCAAATGGTTGAGGAAAAATTGCAGGCAACGGTCAAGCACCGGCCCCTGGGCCAAATGGTAGTCATCCAGCACCAGCAACAGCGGCGCGCGGGTGGACAGGTGTACGGTCAGCTCATCGAGCAGGCCATCGAGCCATTCTTCAAAGGCAAAGGGTTGGTGACGCTGGCGCATTTTCAGCAGGCCCAGGGATTGGGCGCCGAGTTGCGGGAAATATTGCTGCAAACCGTCGAGCAGGCGCTCGAGGAAACGTCCGGGATCGTTGTCCCGCGGGCTCAGGCCCAGCCACAGGCTTTGCCAGTGGGCCGGCAGGCTTTGGCAGAACTCCACCGCCAACGAACTCTTGCCGAACCCCGCCGGTGCGCTGACGAGCAGCAGGCGTCCTTCCAGTCCGGTGCTCAGTCGCTCGCACAAGCGAGGTCGCAGCACGTAGCCATCAGGCAGCGGAGGTCGGTAGAAACGCCCTTCCAGGGTCGGAATGACCGCGCTGGCAGGCCTTTGGATTCGGGACAGATCAGTCATCGCCGGGCTCTTGTAGAAGGCTGTTGTCGGCATTGCAGATGTCCGCAGACTAGCGGTAAAAGCGGCAGGTTTGTAGAGCTTTGCAACATTTGCCTGAAAAAGAACTACGACAAGAAATGTGAAAAGGGGCTTGCTCCCGACTGCGCTGGGTCAGCCAATGGATTTATTGGCTGTCAGACCGCTATCGGGAGCAAGCCCCCTCCCACATTTGGCTATGTGTGCAGCTTAGCGAACACCGTCCTGGCGCAGGGCCGCAGGGGTGAAGTCGCTGGTGGTGGCAGTGAAGCCGAAGTCATAGGCCTGCTTCTCTTCGTTCTTCATGCCCAGGGCCAGGTAGCGGCCGGACTGCAGGTCGTAGAGGGTTTCCAGGGCGTACCACGGCACTTGTTTGTCGTAGTAGTTCTCGGCATGGGCTTCGGCGACGCGCCACAGTTGGCCGCGACCGTCGTAGTGGTCGATCACAGCCGCTTGCCAGGTGTCTTCGTCGATGAAGAAGTCACGTTTGGCGTAGATGTGGCGCTGGCCTTCCTTCAGGGTAGCGACCACGTGCCAGACGCGGCGCAGCTCGTAGCGTGCCAGGTCCTGGTTGATGTGGCCGGCCTTGATGATGTCGACGTACTTGAGTTTCGGATCGTCGATCTTGTAGCTGTTGGAGGCGATGTAGATTTCCTTCTTGCCTTCCAGTTTCCAGTCGTAGCGGTCCGGTGCGCCGTTGTACATGTCGAGGTTGTCGGAGGTACGCAGGCCATCGGCGGCGGTGCCCGGTCCGTCATAGGACACTTGCGGCGCCCGGCGCACACGGCGCTGGCCAGCGTTGTAGACCCACGCCGAACGCGGTTCCTTCACCTGGTCCAGGGTTTCGTGGACCAGCAGCACACCACCGGCCAGGCGCGCCGGCGCGGTCACTTGCTGCTTGAAGTAGAACAATACGTTACCCGGATTTTTCGGGTCGAAGTCCTTCATCTTGTCGCGGAACACGAACTGGTCTTTGAAGTACACCAGGCTGAACGAGCCATTGGTTTGCGGCGTGGCCTGGGTTACCAGGCGAGTCACGCTGCCGCCGCGATAGCGGGTGATGTGGTTCCAGATCACTTCCACGCCACTTTTGGGAATCGGAAACGGTACGGCGGTTTCAAAGTTTTCCAGGCCGTTGCCGCCCGACACCAGGTTGGTATGGGTGGCGTTCTTCTTGATGGCGGCGAACACATCGGCCGGCACGGTAGCGCCGCGATGGGTCGGATAGACCGGCATCTTGAAGGTTTCCGGGTAGCGCTTGAACATCGCGTACTGCCCCGGCGCCAGCTTGTCTTTGTACTGCTCGACGTTCTGCGCGGTGATGGTGAATTGCGGTTGTTCATTGGCGTAAGGGTTGGCCAGGAATCCACGGGCATCGACGGCACCGGCGTTGGTGGGCAATGGCGACCATTTCGGGATGGTGCCCGACGCGTTACCGGCCATTTCGGCGCCCATCGGGGTCAGGGTCGTGCCGAGTTTGGATGCCTCATCCGCCGAGACTGCCGCCATGACGTTGCTCGCCAGGATCGACAGCCCCAGCACACCGATGTGCAACAGACTTTTGGTTATTTTCATGTTCTGGTTCTTCCTAGAAATACGTTCGCTTAGAAGTTGGCGCCGACACTGAGTGCGATGAAATCACGGTCATCCACGGTGGAATACTTACCGCCGAAGAAGTTGGTGTAGGCCAAGCTTGCGGTGTAGGTATTCTGGTATTCGGCATCCAGCCCAAGACTGATGGCTTTACGGCCTTCTTCAAAGTTGCCGCCAGGGCCCGGGGAGTAACCGCTGACGTCATGGGACCAGGCCACGTTAGGCTTGAGGTTCACACCCGCGAACACATCAGGGTATTCCCAGATTGCCCGGCCGCGATAGCCCCAGGAGTTGGCGGTGGTGAAGCCATCGTTATTGCAGTTCGTGGTCAAGTTGCTGCGGTCAGTACCGGCACCCGCACCGTTGAAGGTACTGTTGTTCAGCGCTGTACACATGGATCCTTCGCCAGGGCCGAACACTGGATCGCGTCCGTAGCGGGCTTTGTCGCTGCTTTCCAGACCGCCGACATGGGTCAAACCGATTTCACCCACCAGCGTCAGACGACTGGCGCCCATGACCTGATCGAAAAAGTGAGTGAAGGTTGTCTGGATCTGAGTAATTTCCTTGCGCCTGTAACCATTCAGATCCTGCCCTGCCACACCCTTGAGCGGCGAAGCGTTCTGATAGCCAGCCAGAGGGGTCACACCCGCGTAGAGAATATCAGTGGTATTGAGCTGCACCGGCGCATTGGGGCGATAACTGATCTCCCCGCTCCAGGCGGTACCGGTAGGCAAGGTTGTGGAGAAACTCAAGCCGTAAAGGCGGATGTCCTCAGGGTACTCGACAAAATAACTGGAGTTACCGGCGACAATAAGCGGGCGCAAGGTGGCCAGTGGGAACGCATTCGCCGCAGCATAAGTCGCTGCCGAGGCCCCTTTGGCACTGAAGATCGGTGCCCGGCTGTGGTAGTTCATGAAGAAGGCACCGAACTCGGTATCCAGCGGCTCGAAGTTGTAATGCATGGCCACACCAAACTGGCCACCATCGCGTGCATCCCGGTCACCATCGCGCCTGACCAGGACGCCCTCTTCATTGATATCGAGGCCATACGGGGACAAAAATGGCAGTGCGCCGGCCGAGGCGAGCGTCGAACGCTTACTGAGCAACCTCAGGTTGTCATCGCAGCCGCCGGTAATCACGTCAGCTTGCGAGAAGAACGTCCCGCAGTTGTCGGTCACCGTTTTTTCCCAATCCAACTGATAAAAGGCTTCCGCCGACAGGTTATCGGTCAGTGTCTGGGACACATAGAACATGTTGACCGGAATCAGGCCTTCCTTGATTTCGGCGCCAGGGCGACGGAACGCAGCCACGTCAATCGGGTTGACGGAGTTGATGCCGCCACCGATAAAGGTACTCTCGCCCCAGCTCACGACCTGCTTACCGAAACGCACGGAACCTGGCTCGTCGGCAATCGAGTAGTTGTGATAGATGAATGCGTCGAGGATTTCCCCGCCGGAAGAGCGTGCACCCATTGGGCGACCTTTATCGCTGATGTCCTT
This sequence comes from Pseudomonas sp. MPB23, assembly GCF_046605395.1. NCBI lineage: Bacteria > Pseudomonadati > Pseudomonadota > Gammaproteobacteria > Pseudomonadales > Pseudomonadaceae > Pseudomonas > Pseudomonas sp. MPB23. The sequence continues at coordinate 6,401,063 of NZ_CP176771.1, forward strand.
GAACTCCCGGCTTTCATCCTTGAGCTCAAAGTCATACCAGTACTTGCCACGCACAAACACACCGGTGTCGCCGTACTTCAGTTCCAGATCATGAATGCCCTTGAAGATCTTCGAGAACGTTTCGCCGCGCTTGAAGTTCAAGTGGCCGTCATCCGAGGTCTGGGACAAGCCCTTGCCGCCATTGTTGACGCCGATCAGGTCGCGGTTGGCCTTGGCTGTCGACCAACTGGCCCCCACGGAAAGAGACGAGTCAAAACTCCCTTCGATTTCACCGATATTGAAACTGACGCCGAATGCGGGCCCGGCGAGCGTAGAGGCGAGACTGACGGCCAGGGGCAATCTTGCCCGGCGCCAGAACTGGTTTACTGAGGTCATCGACGCTACTCCATGTGCATTATTGTTATGGCAGTGAGTTCTTTCTGTGATGCATGTAACGGCCGGAATACAACGATTCCAATGCCGCTCGGCAACCGAGCCCCCATGGCCCGAAGCGAAACATCCGTGAAAAACTCTGGAAGGGACTATAGCCAGCAGGGGGTAGCGCTTGATCCCTCTAAAGTGTGATTTGCATCAGCAACCCGTCTGCCACAACCCTTTCGCCACGTCGGCGAAGGCCGACGCGGCAAGGATGGCTGAAAATTGGCAAATCACAAGTGAAGGCGCGAGATAGAGCTTTGCCGTGCCACGAGGGCACGGCAAATCAACTCAGAGGGTCGAAAGGAACGTGCTGTTGTTGGCCTGCCATTCGATGATGTCAACGCGGATACGCTTTTTGTCGAGCTTGCCGACACTGGTCTTGGGAATTTCCGTAACAATAGCGATCTGGCTCGGAATCGCCCACTTGCTCAAATGGCCCAATTCCACGAACGGCTTGAGGTGTTCCTTGAGCTCACGGGCCCCAATCACATGGCCATCACGCAGCACCAACAGGGCAAACGGGCGCTCGCCCCACTGCGGGTCGGCGATGCCCACCACCGCTACTTCGCGTACCGCCGGGTGGCGGCTGACCAGGTCTTCGAGGGCCAGGGATGAGACCCACTCGCCGCCGGTCTTGATCACGTCCTTGATGCGGTCGCGGATATCGATCACCCCGAACGCATCGAGGGTCGCCACATCGCCGGTGTGCATCCAGCCACCTTCCCACAGCTCCGCGCCTTTTTGCGGCTCGTTGTAATAGCCCTCGGTCAGCCACGGCGCACGCAGTACCAACTCGCCCTGGGATTCACCGTCGGCGGGCAGGAAGTTGCCCTCGGCGTCGATGATCGCCGCTTCCACCAACGGCCCAGGCACGCCGGCCTTGATGCGGTAAGTGGTGCGCTCGTCCTCGGTGCCGGCGATCAGTTCTTCGTTGAGGTGGGCACAGGACACCAGCGGCCCGGTCTCGGACATACCGTACGCGGCGGTCAGTTGGATCCCACGGGCTTTGGCCGCCTCGTACAGCGTGCGATTGAGAGCGCTGCCGCCGATGACGATTTTCCAGCCGCCAAAGTCCACGCCCTGGGCCGCCTTGGCGTTGAGCACCATTTGCAGGATGGTCGGCACACAGTGGGAGAACGTGACCTTCTCCTTGCGCCACAGCTCCACCAGGTATTCCGGGTCGTAACGGCCGGGATAGACCTGTTTCAGGCCAAGCATGGTCGCCACATACGGCAGGCCCCAGGCATGCACGTGGAACATCGGCGTGATCGGCATGTACACGTCGTTGGTGCCCAGCAGGCGCACGCTGTCGACGCTGCCCATGATGGTCGCCACGCCAATGGTGTGCAGCACCAGTTGGCGATGGGTGAAGTACACCCCCTTGGGATTGCCGGTGGTGCCGGTGGTGTAGAAGGTAGTGGCGACGGAGTGTTCGTCGAAGTCCTGGAAGTCATACTTCGGGCTGGCAGCGGCCAGCAGGGTTTCGTACTCGCCGACCAGGTTGGGCAGCTCGGCGGTCTTGGACTCGCCGTCCGTCAGCAGCAAGGTCTTGTCGACAGTGGTGAGCTGCCCCGCGATGGCCTGGTAAAGCCCCACGAACTCGCTATTGACCAGCACAAAGCGGTCCTCGGCGTGGTTCATGGTGTAGAGAATCTGTTCCGGCGACAGGCGCACGTTGATGGTGTGGATCACTGCGCCGATCATCGGGATGGCGAACATGCATTCCAGGTAACGGTGGCTGTCCCAGTCCATTACGGCGACGGTATCACCCGCCTTGACCCCGGCTTCGGTGAGCACATTGGCCAGTCGCGCGACCCGTTCGATCAGGGTCGGATAGGTGTAGCGCAGCTTGTCGCGATAGATGATTTCCCGGGTTTTTTCGTAACGGGCGCCTGACATCAACAGGCGTTTGATCAACAGCGGGTATTGGTACGCACCTTCGGCGGGCGGGATAACACGGGTCTGCAACATACGAATCCCTTTTTATGACTGCACGGTCTTGGCTTGAAGACCTGCACTGTAGAGACGTTATGTGTCGGCCAAATCAGCCAAAGGAATGATTTGCAGGGTCTGGAGAATGCTAGCTTTGCGTCAGCATCAAAGCCTGGTAGCGACCTGATCTGGAGAGCTTTTTGATATCGACCACGCTCATTGATGAAGCCGTATTTGCACCATTCTTACCTTGACTGACGCCCATATCAGCCACTTCCCACCCCCGTTCCGACTGCCTCCGACAGCAACTTCGTATTTTCCGCAGATTCGGCTTTTAACGGTTGCCCCTGCACATTTTGCGGGCTTAGGTTCCTCGCCAACACTGACAACGACGAGGGAATGCACATGACCGACCAATGTATCGCCCCACACGAACTGGATCTCAAGAAACTCTGGGACAGTACCTGCGAACTGTCCGCCTGCAAACGCACCACCAGCCACGACGGCAGAAACCCGAAGACCACTATCGAAGTGCCGATACTGACCTGCAGTTGCCTCTGGCACAGGTTTCAAAAAGAAGCGGAAGACTGGATCGCCCCCGGCGGCATACTCATCGCCGATCCACTCGCCCGCAACCGCAGGATCAACGCGGCGTATGCACAGTTGTGGCTGGCGGATAACCGGTTTCAGTGGGCAGGATTGGCGGCGTTTGCGTCGAAGCAGGTGGGGTGTGGGTTGTTGCATGCCGTCACGTTGGATGAGCGAATCGAAGCGGAGAAAAAAGCCTATCGGGAGCTGCAAGACAGTCATTCCCAAGACCTGTATGAGCGCATCGTGACCCACAAATTGCGTCCCAACATTGAGCTTTGGAAGGCGTGGGACAAGGCCAAGCAGCAGAACCCGGCTCCACTGACGAGTGACCCGCTTTTGGGTGGGTTGATTACCAGAGTTCAGGAGGAACTGAAATACGTTCATGAAATGCTGGCGCTGGGGAATACAGCGCTGTTTCTGGATGTTTATCCGTTGCATCGGTTTTTTATGGTGCGGGGGTTTAAAGAAATGGAGGAGTGTTTGCCGGACCGCAGAAAACTGAAGAACGAGGTGATTTGGCCCATTACAGAAAAAGTTGAATTTGGCGTCGCCCAGCGAGAAATCCTTGAAACCTTTGCCTATATCGATCAAGGCAAAATTAGCAATAGCGTTTACGAGATGGCACGGCATGAGCAACTAAATATTCTCCAACCCGCAATCTATGACGTGCAACGCTTTGCACGGCTAATGAGAGGTACCCAGGTGGGTGATGTCATTTCAGTAGTGACGGGTCTATTTTCCGGGCTACCCGAAGAAATACAACTAACGCTAGCCAGTCAGTGCAAAGCACCGGACACTAAAATCACTTTCAGCCAAAACCCTATTGCCGACTTGGCGAACAAAGACCAACGCATGGAGTTTGTATCACGAGCCGCCGAACAATTTGACAGACTGCTTAACAACCAAACTACTCGCAGCCAATTAAAAGATTCCATTATAAAAATTGCAAATGGCGGAGGAGTAGAATAATGCTCAAATTATGCCTGAGCATCTCATTCGCAACATTGACCATATTGATATTTTATTTCAATCGCCCCCCTGAAAAAAATAACGCTATTTCTTTACACATAGGAAAACCCTACGAAGATGTACTTCGAGACTCAACATTCCCAGTAAAATCCAACACCGCAATGCGCCAAACTATCCCCCTAGTAGAGGATTCAACCTGGATTACCAGCCCAGTTATTGTAAAGTTTGATGACCCTCAACACGGTTTCACCTTACCCCCAACAAAGTTTGGAGCGATAGGCTATAACAGCGGAAGGGTCACAACCCTCACTACCTCGCCGATGCTGGAGGCACTACCTTTTGACGAATTGATACCATTATTTAACCACTTACAGGGAGTTCTAAAAAAGTCCGGATGGTTACCACGCAACACTGACCGTAACAGCTGGCTCAAGTTAGATAGCAAACTTGAGAGAGGCGCATTACAGCGTTTACTCTTCGATCAAGCTGAAACAGTGGTACTTCTGATACCTCACAAATACGGTATGTCCCTCAGCGTCAAATGCTACGTGCGCTGCAATGAGCGTGATCCAAACACAGCGAAATATCTAATCGATGTTAGTGTTGGAAAGGATTACAGCAACAGATGAACATTAGCTCAGACATCCAAATACCCGTGCTGGCCCGCAGTATCTATGACACAGGTTTCAAAAAACCGAAGACAGCATCGCCCCTAGGCGGCGCGCGCCCCGCCGCAGCCCCCCCCCCCCCTGAAACCGGTGCTTGAAGACAGGTTACTTCATGCTGGTAAACGCCAACTTCACCCCAATCGCGATCAGCACCGCCCCCATGGTCCGATCGAACCAATGCCCCATCCGCGCAAACCCGGCGCGTACACGTTGCTGGCTGAACAACATCGCCACCAGGCAGAACCACAACGCCGTGGCCACCGCCAAGTACACCCCATAACCGGCCTGGATCGCCAGCGGCGTCTGCGGGTTGATCACCACGGTGAACAACGAGAGGAAGAACAGCGTGGCCTTGGGATTCAAGCCGTTGGTGACGAAGCCTGCGGTAAACGCCCCACGCACAGTGCGCTCGCCCACTTCGCGATGCAACTCGCCCTCGGCGGCAGGTTTGGCTGGCTGAGCACGCAGGGCCTTGAAGCCGATGTACAGCAGGTACGCCGCGGCCGCCCATTTCAGTGCGTTGAACAGCACGATGGACTGGGACACGATCAAGCCGATCCCCAGCAACGAATAGCCCACGTGCAGGAAAATCGCCGAGCCCACCCCCAGTGCGGTCCAGGTTCCGGCGCGACGGCCGTGGGTCACGCTTTCGCGTACCACCACCGCGAAATCCGGGCCTGGGCTGGCAACGGCCAGTAAATGAATCAAGGCCACGGTCAAAAACTCGGCGAGGTACATACGCACTCCATTAAGTAACGGATTATTTCATCTGATAGGCTCGGCAGATTACGCCTTCGAACCCTGTCGCAAAAGGTACAGTTGATGACGAACAATCGCCGCGCCGTCTTCCTTGATCACCCGTCCCTGGACCTGGGGGACCTAGACCTCAGCGAGCTGCGAGACAGCTTCAGCGACTTGCAGCTATTCGCGCAGACCACGCCACAGAATGTGGTCGAACGCCTGCAGGGCGCGCAGGTCGCGATCAGTAACAAGATCACCCTCAACACCGAAACCCTGGCGGCCTGCCCGCAGCTCAAGCTGATCCTGGTGTCGGCCACCGGCACCAACAACGTCGACCTTGAAGCCGCCCGCGCCCACGGCATCACCGTGAGCAACTGCCAGGGCTACGGCACGCCGTCGGTGGCGCAGCACACGATCATGCTGCTGCTCAACCTGGCGACGCGCTTGAAGGACTATCAACAGGACGTGGCCGCCGGCAAATGGCAAGAGGCCAAGCAGTTCTGTCTGTTGGACCACCCCATCGTCGAGCTGGAAGGCAAAACCCTCGGCCTGCTGGGCCATGGTGAATTGGGCAGCGCCGTCGCGCGCCTGGCCGAAGCCTTCGGCATGCGCGTGGTACTCGGCGCGATTCCGGGCCGCCCTGCCCGCGCCGACCGTGTACCCCTGGATGAGCTGCTGGCGCAAGTGGACGCGCTCACCTTGCACTGCCCGCTCAACGAACATACCCGCGATTTTATCGGCGCCCGCGAACTGGCGCTGCTCAAGCCCGGCGCGTTTGTGGTCAACACCGCGCGCGGTGGCTTGATCAATGAACAGGCGCTGGCCGACGCGCTGCGCAGTGGCCACCTGGGCGGCGCGGCGACCGATGTCTTGAGCGTGGAGCCACCGGTCAACGGCAACCCGCTGCTGGCCGGCGACATCCCTCGACTGATCGTCACGCCCCACAATGCCTGGGGCAGCCGCGAAGCGCGCCAGCGTATCGTCGGCCAATTGGCGGAAAACGCCCGAGGCTTTTTCAGCGGTGCCCCGCTGCGCGTCGTCAGTTGATAAACTGCGCCCCTTTTCAAGGAGCAGACCATGGATCCGCGCAGTGAAGTACTGCTTCGTCAGGCCGAACTTTTTCAAGGCAACCTGCTGTTGGTCGGTTTGCCCGCCGACGACCTGCTCGGTCGCCTGCCCAACGCCCACGGCTGGAGCTGGCATGCCGGCGATCAGGCGGCACTCGACGCACGCTTCCCCGAGCGCAGCCAGTTCGGCGTGAACGTGCCCGAACGCTCGTTTGATGCGGCGGTGATCTTCCTGCCCAAATCCAAGGACCTGACCAACTATCTGCTCAATGCCGTGGCTGCGCGCCTGCCCGGCGCCGAGCTGTTTCTGGTGGGAGAGAAAAAAGGCGGTATCGAAAGCGCCGCCAAGCAGATGATTCCCTTGGGCAAACCGCGCAAGCTCGACAACGCCCGCCATTGCCAACTGTGGCAAGTCACCGTGGCCAACGCCCCGCAGGCGGTGGCGCTGGAGAGCCTGGCGCAAGTCTTTGACGTACCGCTGGCCGAAGGGCCGCTCAAGGTAGTGAGCCTGCCCGGCGTGTTCAGCCATGGGCGCCTGGATCGCGGGACCGAGCTGTTGCTGGAGCACCTGGACAAACTGCCCAGCGGCCATCTGCTGGACTTCGGTTGTGGCGCGGGCGTGCTGGGGGCCGCAGTCAAACGTCGCTATCCGCACAACACCGTGACGATGCTGGATGTGGATGCCTTTGCCGCCGCCAGCAGCCGCCTGACCCTGGCCGCCAATGGCCTGGAAGCCGAGGTGCTGACCGGTGATGGCATTGATGCCGCGCCAATGGGGTTGAATGCGATCTTGAGCAACCCGCCATTCCACGTAGGGGTGCATACCGATTACTTCGCCACGGAAAACCTGCTGCGAAAAGCGGCGAAACACCTGGCAAAAGGCGGCGAACTGCGGCTGGTCGCCAACAGTTTCCTCAAGTACCAGCCGTTGATCGAAGAGCATCTGGGCGTGTGTGCGGTCAAGGCCGAAGGCAATGGCTTTCGCATCTACCGCGCCAAGCGCGGCTGACGGACGTTTGAAAAAGAAGGCTTGCCGAATGGATTTTGCCTAGGCAGAATCCGCTCCGTCCTAGGGGAGTAGTCTCCCACGAGCGCCACGCTCGTCCGGCATACGTCAACATACTTGGTCAACAGACCATGGCGTATGCGACCCAGGAGTCCGCATAGACGGACCGGGGTTTGACAAGACCTATGACACGCACACCTTACCCGGGGCGGGAAGGCTGTACGTGTCATAGCCGTGTCGACCCGCCCCTGGAAACCTACCTGATGCTGGATTCATTACTCGTTCCTACCGCAATCGTTGCCCTGGCCGAAATAGGCGACAAGACGCAACTGCTCGCACTCATTCTCGCTGCCCGCTTTCGCAAGCCCTGGCCGATCATCGCCGGCATTATCGCCGCGACCCTGGCCAACCATGCGGCCGCCGGTGCCGTGGGGGCCTGGTTTGGCAGTTTCTTCTCGGATGCGGTGTTGCACTGGATCCTTGCAGCAAGCTTCTGTGCCACGGCGTTGTGGACGCTGGTGCCGGACAAACTCGACGATGACGAAGCCAGCACCTCACGCAAGTTCGGGCCGTTCCTGACCACGCTGATTGCGTTCTTCCTCGCGGAAATCGGTGACAAGACGCAGATCGCCACGGTGATGCTGGCGGCGCAATATCCAGAGCTATGGCTGGTGGTCATCGGCACCACCCTGGGCATGTTGATTGCCAACGTACCGGTGGTTCTGGCGGGGAATTTCGCGGCGGAGAAACTGCCGTTGACCTTGATTCGTCGACTGGCGGCTTCGGCGTTCTTCATCCTGGCGATTGTCGCGGTGTACAAGGCCATGCAAAGCAGCGGTTGGATCTAAGCCCGTAAACCCCGAATGTGGGAGGAGGCTTGTTCCCTCCCACATTTGGAGCTTCATACCGCCTGGGATATCAGGACTTCTTGGCCTGCTGGTACAACGGCATTACTTTCGGAATCGCCGCCTGCAACGAGGCGATCCGGCTGTCGGAAGCCGGGTGAGTGCTCATGAACTCCGGCGGTGCGCCTTCCGAAGCCTTGGCCATCTTGTTCCACAGCGTGATCGCCGCGTTCGGGTTGTAGCCGGCGCGGGCCGCCAGCTCCAGGCCGATCAGGTCCGCTTCGTTTTCATTGCTGCGGCTGTTGGGCAAGGTCATGCCGTAGTTGGCCACCGTATCGGCCAGTGCCAGACTGTCCTGGCCCAGACCGAACAACGCACCAGCCCCCTGCTTGGCCATCTCGATGCCGTAGGCCTTGGACATGGCTTCACGGCCGTGCTCACGCAAGGCGTGGGCGATTTCATGGCCCATGACCGCGGCCAGTTCGTCATCGGTGAGCTTGAGGTTGTCGATCAACGCGCTGTAGACGAAGATCTTGCCGCCTGGCCCGCAGTTGGCGTTGATCTCATCGCTTTTGATCAAGTTCACTTCCCACTTCCACTGCGCCGCATCGGGGCGGAAGGTAGGCGCCTGGGCGATCAGACGATTGGCGATCGCCTGCACGCGCTTGGCGTTGGCGCTGGTCTTGTCCACCAGGCCTTTGCCACTGGCTTCGCCCAGGGTCTGCTGGTAGGACTGGGCGTACATCTGGTCGACTTCCTGACTCGACAGCATGCTGAACATGTATTGCTTGCGCTCCACGCCAACGGCGCCGCCGCTGGTGGTGTTGACCGACTGACACCCGGCCAGCAATACCGCTGCCGCCAACACGCTCACTGCCAATGATTTCTTCATAAACCCTCTCCCTGAAAACCTGGCCCGTATCCTAGGCGCTCATATGTATCGACGCCAGATACAACAGACGTGTAACCGTTGATTTTCAGACACATCCCACACGCTCCAGCAACGACAGCGAGCATTACATTTGCGACACCTCATCGTATTTTTCGCGGTGATCCCTAATGCCCGGCGCGCCCGTAGCCGATACCACAAGGTGGCCCCTCTCTTTCTGCGTCCGGAGCTTTCATGAAATTCAAGTCGATTCAGTTTTCTGTCGCAGCACTGGCCGGGGCCATTGTCCTGAGTGTGGTTGCGGTGCTGGTGCTCTACGCCTTGTTTACCGGCGCGCGGACCCAGCAGATGGTGCAGGAACGCACTCAACTGCAATTTGAACAAATCATCGAGCAGCGCCTGACCTCGCTGGCGCAAACCCAGGCCACCCTGATTCAGCGGGAACTGGAAGCGCCTCTGGTGACCGCCAAAAGCCTGGCCACCGCCAACGCCCTGCTCGACATGAAAGACAGCAAGGGCGCACCGGCCCTGCAGATCGGCCGCGAGCAACTGATCAACCTGTTGCACGAAACCCTGGTGCGCAACCCGAAAATCCTCGGCGCCTATATCGGCTGGGAGCCCAACGCTATCGATCACAACGACGCTGCCTATGTAAACAGCTCCGTCGTCGGCCTGGATGCCGATGGCCGCTTCATCCCCTGGTGGTATCGCAACGCGGATGGAAGCCTGGGCCTGGATAAACTCGTCGACGTGACCGACCAGAAAATGCTCTCCACCGGCGTGCGCGCCAGCGAGTACTACCTGTGTTCCAAGGAAAGCCAAAAGCCCTGCGTCATCGATCCCGCGCCTTATCAGGTGGGCAGCGCCATGGTGATGCTCGCGTCGTTTATCGAACCGATCATGATCGACGGCACCTTCCAGGGCATCGTCGGTGCTGACCTGTCGGTGAATTTCATCCAGGACATGCTCACCAGCGCCGATCAAAAACTCTACAACGGTGCCGGAGAACTGGCGCTGATCTCCAGCAACGGGCGTCTGGTGGCCTACACCAAGGATCCGGGCAAGCTCGGCGAAAAAGCCAGCGACCTGCTCGACAGCAATGAAATAGCCAACCTCGCCCAATTGAAGGTCGGCCAAGTGCGCTACGACATCGACAGGGAACACGGGCATATCGAGCTGTACCTGCCGTTCAGCATCGGCCAGACCGATGCGCGCTGGACCTTGATGATGCAATTGCCTCTGGACGCGGTGATGGCCGATTCGCAAAAACTGCAAAGCGACCTGCAAGCTCAACGCAAGACCGACATTTTCGGCATGATCGTCGCCGGCCTGCTGGTTGCCGGGATCGGCTTGCTGGTGATCTGGCTAGTGGGCCATGGCATCGCCCGACCGCTCAAGCAAATGGTGGCCATGCTCAATGACATCGCCGAGGGCGAAGGCGACCTCACACGGCGCCTGAGCAGTGACCGCGCCGACGAACTGGGCGCGATCGCCACCGGGTTCAACACCTTCCTGATCAAGTTGCAGGGGATGATCACTCAAGTGGTCAGTTCGGTGCAGAAGGTCAGCGACTCGTCGGAGCACACCGCCGACATCGCGATTCGCACCAATCAGGGCGTGCATAAACAGATGGTCGAGATCGACCAAGTGGCCACCGCCGTGCATGAGATGACCGCCACCGCGCAAGACGTCGCGCGCAACGCCACCCAAGCCGCACAAGCCGCCAGCCATGCCGACCAGGCGGCCAGCCAGGGCATGCGCATCGTGCGCGACACCTCCACGTCAATCGGGGCGCTGGCCGAGGAAATCGGCAAAGCCGTCGGTGTGGTACAGACCCTGGCCAAGGACAGCGAGAACATCAATGCCATCCTGACCGCGATTCGCGCCATTGCCGAACAGACCAACCTGCTGGCACTCAATGCCGCCATCGAGGCCGCGCGGGCGGGTGAGCAGGGCCGTGGCTTTGCCGTGGTGGCGGACGAGGTGCGCAACCTGGCGCAGAAAACCCAAAAGGCCACCGAAGAAATCCAGACCATGATCCAGCAGTTGCAGCAAGGCACGCGGGATGTGGTGCGGGTGATGGAGGACAGTCAGCACCGCACCGATGAAAGCGTGCAACACGCGGCCAAGGCGGCCGAAGCGCTGGAGACCATCAGCCAGGCGGTGTCGGTCATCAACGACATGAACACCCAGATCGCCAGCGCAGCCGAGGAGCAGAGCGCGGTCGCCGAGGACATCAATCGCAACGTGATCAATATCGGCCAGGTGGCCAATGAAGTGGCGGGCGGTGCAGATGAGTCCAGCGCGGCCAGTGCGGACCTGACCAAGCTGGCGGAGCAACAGCGGCGGTTGATCAATCAGTTCAAGGTTTAAGCCGGGGTCAGGCACTCCGGCCCATTGAGCTTGGGATCGTTGACCATATTGGCCAGGACCCGCTCGCGCAACGCGACCGGCTCACTGGCCAGCAACCCCTGCAACACGTGCAATGGCGTTTCGGGATTGAGCCAGGCTTCCTGCCCCGCCGCATCCAGAATCAGCGGACGGCGCTGACTCTGTGCGGCCTGGGTCACCACCGCCGTGCTCAGCCATACCTGCTCCTGCACCGGGTACGCCTCCCAGATCGCGGCGAAAAACAACGTGGAGCCCTCCCCCGGCGTCAGCCAGTACGGGCGCTTGCGCTGGGTGCCGCGCCATTCGTAGAAACCGTTGGCGGGCAGCAGGCAGCGGCGCTGGCGAAACGCCTCGCGGAACATCGGCTGCTCAGCCAGGGTTTCGGCGCGGGCATGGGCGGGGGTACGGGAAAGGTCGGTCAGCCACGGCGGCGTAAGGCCCCAGCGCGCCCGCGCCAGGGTGCGATGGCCGTCGCTCAGGCGCTGGATCAGCACCGAATCATTCGGGGAGATATTCCACTGAGCCTGTTGGTCGGCCGGAAAGCCCGGCAGCGCAGCAAAAGTGGGGTTCCAGCGAAACAGGGCATAACGTCCACACATGGGGCAACACGACTCTTGGGTAAACCGACCGACAGCCTAACAGACCAGTACGTCCGGGAAGCTGTCGGGTTCATCGCCGGGCATCGGCTGTGCGCCCATGTAAGCGGTAATCAGCGCGCGGGCGTCAGCGGCGTGATCATTGTCCACCTCCAGCCCCAGCAGGCCGAATATCGGCAGTTCGCCAGTGCCACCAAGCAGATGATGGCCTACCAGGTGCGCCTCGATCCCCTCGCTGGCGAGCATCTGCTGCAGCAACTCGCCTTCCATCAGGTTTTCCGGTTCATAGATTCGCTGCATGGGCGTACCTGTCATTCATTCTCGGCATGAACTTCAAGCATCCATTCATGACCATCCGTTTGCAGGGTGAAATGGATCGGTCGGCAACACACCGGGCAATCCTCGATGTAGGACTGATCGCCGCCGGAAAGATCCAGCACCGCCTCGACCGGTTCACCACAATAAGGACAATCGTACGACTCGGTTTCCAGCATCGCAGCCTCCACGGTGACTTGTGCGTATAATCGCCGGTCTATTTACAGGGTTATCGTTCGGCCGAGCCCATTACTCAGGCCGCGCCCTGACATTTCCTCTACCTACCCTAGCCGTTTCTAACAAGAGAGCATGATGGGCGAATTCGATACCATCCGACCTTACAACGACAGCGAAGTCCCGGCAGTGCTGGCACGGCTGTTCAGTGACAAGGCCTTTCTGGACATCCTGACCCACTTTCGCTTCCCGCGCTTTGCCGGCGCCCTGGGCTGGCTGCTCAAGCCAATGATCGCCCGCAAACTGCGCCGTGAGTTCGCCAGTGTCACCACCGTGGCCACGCTGCAGGATAAAGTCGAGTACTACGTCGACCACACCATTGACCGGGCGACCGACGGCGTGACCTACACCGGTGTCGAGCAGCTCAAGTCCGGCACTGCCTACCTGTTTCTGGCCAACCACCGCGACATCGTGATGGACCCGGCCTTCGTCAACTACGCCGTGTACCACGCCGGCCTGCCGACGCCGCGTATCGCCATCGGCGACAACCTGCTGCAAAAACCGTTTGTCAGCGACCTGATGCGCCTGAACAAGAGCTTCATCGTGCACCGCTCGATCACCGGGCGAAAGGAGAAAATGGCGGCCTATAACCTGCTATCGGCCTACATCAACCATTCGATCCGCAATGACTGCCAGTCGATCTGGATCGCCCAGGCTGAAGGGCGTGCCAAGGATGGGGACGATCGCACCGAGTCGGCGATCCTCAAGATGTTTCACGTCAGCCGCAAGGACGAGCCGTTCGCCGAGGTGATCCAGTCGCTGAACCTGACGCCGGTGTCCATCAGCTACGAGTACGACCCCTGCGACGCCGCCAAGGCACGCGAACTGTATATCCGCGCCACCACCGGCACCTACACCAAGGCGCCGGGGGAAGATGACGTCAGCATTGCCTTGGGCATCACCGGCTACAAAGGCCGGGTGCACGTGAACTTCGCGCCGCCGATCACCGAGCGTTTTGAAGACACCAAGCTGCTGGCCGCCGAAATGGACCGGCAGATTCTCGGCGGTTATCGATTGTTTCCAGTGCACTACCTGGCGTATGCCCAATGGAGTGAGTCCGACCCGCAATTGCAGGTACCCAAGGCTGCCGAGCTATTCGCGGCCGACGAGCTGGCCAAGGCAAAGGCGGAGTGGGAGCGACGCTTGAACGAATGCCCGGCTGAGCACCGTCCGTTCCTGGTGGTGCAATATGCAACACCGGTGCGTAATCAGTACCGCGTCAAAGCCGGGATTGCACTGTAGGACTTACAGGCGGGTGCTGAGCCAGGAAGTGGCCAGCGCCAGCACAAGGCAGGCGAACCCGATGCGGTAAGCCACACGGTGCGCCCGTTCGGTGCGCACATCCAGGAACAACATCGGCTGGTCGATCGCGCGGTCTTCGCTTTGCGCGGTCAGGTCGGCCATCGCGCGCTGTTCGCGCAGACGGGTGATGAGCAGCAGTGCCGCACCGGGGCAGGCCACCGCTAGCGCGACAACGTTGAACAATAGTGAGCGCAGCGCCATGGTAAACCTCTGTAAAGCAGTGTCTTGGTATCGATTCGGATGAAAACCTGAACGATCGTGGCCTCCGACGCCTGAAACGCTCCCTCCCCCATTGCGGGTTAATGTATCCGGTAATTTATGGCGTCACCTGAACGTCACCTTAACAGTCCACTCTGTGGCCCTTCGAACGTTCAGGAGCTTGTCATGCTGCACGCGCACAACCAGGATCGGCTGTATCTGATTGCCCCCAGCGAGGAACAAGAGGCGCTGGTCGGCTGCCTGGCGTTCAACGTCCAGGATCGCCACTGGCTGGTGTATTGCGCCCTTGGCGGACACCAGCATGCGGACTTGCCGGAGGCCGATCTGTTGACCGGGGTGAGCCTGCTGGACTTCTGTATTGACACGGCAGCATGAAACTGAAGACGAAAAAAAACCGGGCCCATGGGTGAGCCCGGTTTTCCAGCTAGCGGTTATTGCGAACTGAGCAATTGACCGATGCTTGGGTCTTTGAACAGACGGGTCAATGCATCACTCAGCACGTCGCTGACCAGCTTGGTGTTGGTTTCCTGGTTCGGCGCCATGCCGAAGCGCTGATTGAGCGATGCACCGTAGCGGCCGCTGTAGCGACGGGTACCGGCGGTGACGTCAGACTTGAACGTCGCACCAATGGAAGCTTCGGTCACGTACAGGCCTTCTTTCGGCGACTGGTACTTCAGCTCGGCCAGGGTAATGGTCAACTGAGGCGCGCCGGGCGAGTTGGCCGGAGTGAACCCCAACAGACGCACGGCGGCTTCTGCCTGGGCTTGCAGCTTGGGCAGCACGTCCTGGCCGGTCACCGACACGAGGGCGGTTTCCGGGTACAGCCCGCCGCGGGAACCCAAGGTCGGCGATGGACGGCCGTCCACCACACGCACCGACACCGGCTGACCATGGCCTACCGGGGCCAATTGCGTGGTGAGTTTCGGCTCAGGGCTCAGTTGTTGCGGGCTGTTGGCGCAGCCAACCAGGGTCAAGCTGGTCACAGTGATCAAACCGAACAACAGGCGTTGCAACATGCTCTTCTCTCCATAAATCGGGTACCGACAGCCCGGCAGTATAGCGGGGCGCCGCGGCGGGGAACCAGCGCCAGTTAAAACCTATGACCCGCGCCGGCGGTAGCGGTTCGATGTCACCGATATGTCACAGCCGATACATGGTCTCGTCATCCGGGGCAGGCATGCTTGACCTCAATCTCAGGAGGTCTATCGCCATGCATTTTCTCTGGTCCCTGTTTGCAAGCAAACCCGCCATTCGCCAGTTCGCCCTGCTGGATGCGCAAGGCCGCTGCCAGGCGTTCAAAGAATGCTGCCAGCCTCCCGTCGGTGAGGGCTGGGTGGAAATCGACGAAATTCGCCTGAGCTGGATGCATCATCCACTGCCGGCCCATGCCCGTGTCAGCCCACGCCCAGCACGGTCGCCCCGTCACCAACCATTGACCGCCTGACCGAACACCTAATAAAAGTCACAAAACACGCCCATTTCCTTGACGTTCTTCGCTACAATCTCCCCCCGATTATAAGGACGTCTCCTGATCGGGCCTCGCAACATCGTTAATGCCTCGGCATCAACCCCCCCAGATCGCCCACAGAGAGCCGCCCACACAGATCGAGTGAAGCGGGTGCGCTTGCTGTTTCCTTTGCAAACAAACCGTCTTTACCGAATCTGCCAGAGCTGCCATTTCGCTCGGCCACTTGAGTTGTTTGCCCGTATTGCCGCCTGTCGGCAAGGTTGTCCGGGCCAGGTGCCAGGCTGGGGCAGCCCTTTTTTGAGGTTCACGTCTTCAAAAGAGCGTGAAAAAACGGGTTTTCACAACTTCACAAGAGTGTGGCGAGCAAATGAATAGTTTGGCGTTTGTACAAGCACGATCAATGTCTGGAACAGCCCAATCACACAGGACCGAGCACGCCTTAAAAACCGGAGCTTGAGCCTGTCCGCTACGGATTGGTTGCACGCATCGCACGCTTTGACCATAAGTCGAATTGCCACAGCCGCCTATGAATGCGTTCATAGGCAGATTAGCCCGGCAGGAAGCGTGTGCTGAAGTTGCAAAGAATTGCGAATCGGACATGGCGATCCTGGCCATGGGTAACCTGGGGCAACACGTGAACCGCCCCGTCACTCCTGGCAGCCATGCCGTCAATTTGGTGCTGCAGATTTTGGAGACGCGTTAAATGGCGCATAACGAAGCAGTCGACGTAGTACTGGTAGGGGCCGGCATCATGAGTGCCACCCTGGCCGTGCTGCTCAAAGAGCTCGACCCCGGTCTCAAGCTGGAAGTCGTTGAGCTGATGGATTCGGGTGCCGCGGAAAGTTCTAACCCGTGGAACAACGCCGGTACCGGCCACGCCGGACTGTGTGAGCTGAACTACACACCGCAGGCCGCCGATGGCTCCATCGACATCAAGAAAGCCGTGCACATCAACACCCAGTTCGAGGTGTCGAAGCAGTTCTGGGCGTACCTGACCAAAAAAGGCACGTTTGGCTCGTCAAAATCCTTTATCAGCCCGGTACCGCACCTGAGCTTCGTGCAGGGCGAAAAAGGCGTGTCCTACCTGCGCAAGCGCTTTGAAACCCTCAGCAAGCACCATGCGTTCTCGGACATGCGCTACACCGAAGACCGCAACCAGATGGCCGAGTGGATGCCGCTGATGATGCCGGGCCGCCCGCTCGACGAAAAAATCGCCGCCACCCGCGTGCAGAACGGCACCGACGTCAACTTCGGCGCCCTGACCAACCAGTTGCTCAGCCATCTGACCAGCTCGGCGGACGCCCACGTCAAGTACAGCAAGCGCGTCACCGGCCTCAAGCGTAACGGTACCGGCTGGACCGTGAGCATCAAGGACGTCAACAGCGGCAACAGCCGTGAAGTGGACGCCAAGTTCGTGTTCCTCGGCGCCGGCGGCGCGGCCCTGCCGTTGCTGCAGGCCTCGGGCATCGAAGAAAGCAAAGGCTTCGGCGGCTTCCCGGTCAGCGGCCAGTGGCTGCGTTGCGACAACCCGGAAGTGGTCAAGCACCACCAGGCCAAGGTCTACAGCCAGGCCGCCGTGGGTTCGCCGCCGATGTCCGTGCCGCACCTGGACACCCGCGTGGTCGACGGCAAGAAGTCCCTGCTGTTCGGACCTTACGCCGGTTTCACCACCAAGTTCCTCAAGCACGGTTCGTTCCTCGACCTGCCGCTGTCGGTGCGTGCCGGCAACATCGGCCCGATGCTGGCCGTGGCCCGCGACAACATGGACCTGACCAAGTACCTGGTCAGCGAAGTGATGCAGTCCATGGAACAGCGTCTGGAATCCCTGCGCCGTTTCTACCCGCAAGCCAAAGCCGAAGACTGGCGCCTGGAAGTGGCCGGCCAACGGGTGCAGATCATCAAGAAAGACCCGAAGAAAGGTGGCGTGCTGCAATTCGGCACCGAGCTGGTCGCGGCCAAAGATGGTTCGCTGGCCGCACTGCTGGGCGCTTCCCCAGGCGCTTCGGTGACCGTGTCGATCATGCTGGAACTGATCGAGCGCTGCTTCCCGACCAAGGCGGCCGGTGAATGGGCAGCCAAGCTGCACGAGATCTTCCCGGCCCGCGAGAAGGTCCTGGAGACCGACGCCGAGCTGTACCGCAAGATCAACGCGCAGAACAACATCAGCCTGGAACTCGTTGAGCAAAGCAGCGAGGCCGAAAGTTTCGCGTAAGGCCTGCGCCTACACGAAGACATAAAAAACGCCCCGCTCTCGTGATGAGAGCGGGGCGTTTTTGTATGTCTCGGATAATCAGCCGCGGGCGTTTTCGATCAACTCGATGTACTCGGCGGCGTTGCGCTGGTCTTTGATCAGGTCGACAAAGGTCTGACCCTGCTCGTCCTTGCCGTCGAGGTCCAGGCCGGCTTCCTTGAAAAAACCCAGGAACCGCTCGAAGTCGTCGATACGCAGGCCACGGTAGGCCTTGATCAGTTTGTGCAGGGACGGTGAAGTCTTGTCGACCGGCTCAAACGCCAGGAACAACTTGATCTGGTCGTCGCCGATCTCGTCACCAATCACCTGTTTCTTATCTTTACGCATTACCGACTCCAGCCTGCAGACATTTACACGGGGCTTGAAGTCTACCTGCGAGGGACGGACTGCGGAAGCGCTGAGAACCACTGTGGGAGGGGGTCTCAGCGTTCTCGCTACTTGGCGCGCACAGCGCCGGTATGCAGATCCGCCCAGATATGCCCGTTGGCATAACTGAGGAACTGCACATACACCGTGTCATTGCGCAGCAAGTCGACGATCACACGGTATTGGGCCACGGGGTAAGACAGGGTCAGTGTCTTGGTCGTGTCATCAAAGGCCGGTTTTTTCAGGCTTTTGCTTTCGGCATCGAAGTTGAGCACCACTTGGGCGATGCTCGCACCTTTGTTCAGGGGCTTGCCCTTGAGGCGGATCATCAGCGGCGAGGTGACCGGGATCGGTTGCTGGCTGGATTGGCGCTGGTTGCCCACCACCACCGCGAACTCGGTGACTTGCAGCAACTGCTGCTGGTCAGGCTTTTCAGCACGCAGGGTGAGATCATCCGGCGGCAGGAATTGGCCATGCATCGGCGCGGGCGCCGCTGCCAGAGGCAAACTGAGGGTCAGCGCCAAGGCGGCGCAGGTACGTATCAACAGGCTCATGGGCCGCTCCGTGCGAGATAGCCCAGCACTGTAGCTCAATCGAACTGGGCAAGCATCCAGCGTTGATACTCGGCCACACCGGCATCGCCTTCGCGGGGCGCCCAGTCCGCCAATTCGCCCTCGCCGACCGGTCGATACGGCCCGGCCTTGCACTCGAACATCACCGTGTCGGGCGCCAGCACCACCAGGCCATGGAATACCCCTGGCGGCAGATCGACGCCCGAGCACTCGCCGCCCGCCTGCATCACGCGCTTGGCGATCACTTCACCGCTGTCGCTGAACACCAGCACACCCAGGCGCCCCTGGAGCACCAACAGGGTTTCCGCCTTGTCCGCGCTCAGATGTCGATGGGGCGGCACGTAGGTGCTGGGTTGCAGGCCCACGGCCAGCCGATGGCAGGGTTCTTCCATCTGGTGGAAGTTGTGATGGTGCCGACCGCGCGGGCTGGCGGCCGCCTTCTCGGCCAATTCGGCAAACAGCGTCTGATCAAGAAAGCGGGTCATGGCTTACATCCCTTTGACGGCGTAAATCCCATTCGCGTTGCGCCAGTAGCCTTTGTAGTCCATGCCGTAGCCGAAGATATAGCGGTCGATGCACGGCAGGCCGACGAAATCAGCCTTCATTTCCGGGCGCGCCTTGCGGTCGTGATCCTTATCGATCAGCACGGCGGTGTGGACTTTGCGCGCGCCGGCGTGTTTGCAGAAGTCGATGATCGCGCCCAGGGTGTGACCTTCGTCAAGGATGTCGTCGATGATCAGCACGTCGCGGTCGATGAACGAGACTTCCGGCTTGGCTTTCCAGAACAGGTCGCCGCCGCTGGTTTCGTTACGATAGCGGGTGGCGTGCAGGTAGGACGCTTCCAGCGGGAAGTGCAGATGGGTGAGCAATTTGCCGGCGAAGATCAGGCCACCGTTCATCACGCAGAATACTACCGGGTTGGTGTCGGCCATTTCGCGAGTGATCTGTGCCCCCACCTTGGCGATCGCCTCTTCGACTTGCGCTTCGGTATACAGGCAGTCAGCCTCGCGCATGATTTGACGGATATGCTCGAGATCAACGGACATGGCGCTCTCCAAGGGGTGCGGTGGCAAGAAAAGCGGGCAAAGGTACGCATATGAGACGCAACGTTCAAGCCTTAATGGACTAACGTGCTAGATGTCTATAGGACAACACCCTCGGATAGATTAATCTAGGCCGGTTTTTTTGCCCGCCGCCGGAGCCTTTCCCATGCCCACTCGCGAGATCCGCCACCCGCTGATCCGACACAAACTCGGCCTTATGCGCCGCGCCGACATTAGCACGAAGAACTTCCGCGAGCTTGCTCAGGAAGTCGGAGCGCTGCTCACTTACGAAGCCACCAAAGACTTACCCCTGGAAACCTACGAGATCCCAGGCTGGGCCGGTCCCGTCCAGGTCGAGAAGATCGCCGGTAAGAAAATCACCGTGGTGCCGATCCTGCGCGCCGGTATCGGCATGCTCGAAGGCGTCCTCAGCCTGATCCCGGGCGCCAAGGTCAGCGCCGTGGGCGTAGCCCGCAATGAAGAAACGTTGCAGGCCCACACCTACCTGGAAAAACTCGTACCGGAAATCAACGAGCGTCTGGCAATGATCATCGACCCGATGCTCGCCACCGGCAGCTCCATGGTCGCCACCATCACCCTGCTGAAAAAAGCCGGTTGCAAGGACATTCGCGCCATGGTGCTGGTCGCCGCGCCCGAAGGCATCGCCGCCGTCGAGAAAGCTCACCCGGATGTGCAGATCTACACTGCGTCCATCGACGAGCGCCTGAATGAAAACGGCTACATCATCCCGGGCCTGGGCGATGCCGGTGACAAGATTTTCGGTACCAAGCAGAAGGACGCGTGAGCATGCAGGATGAATTCAACGACCCGCTTTGGCGCCAGATCCTGTCTGGCGCACAAATGCTCTTCGTAGCATTTGGCGCGCTGGTGTTGATGCCGCTGATCACAGGTCTGGATCCAAACGTCGCCCTGTTCACCGCAGGCCTGGGCACGCTGTTGTTCCAGGTGGTGACAGGGCGGCAGGTGCCGGTATTCCTGGCCTCGAGCTTTGCCTTCATCACTCCGATCATTCTCGCCAAGGGTCAGTTCGGCCTCGCGGCGACCATGGGCGGGGTGATGGCAGCCGGCTTCGTTTATACGTTTCTCGGCCTGGCGGTGAAGATCAAGGGCACCGGTTTTATCGACCGCTTGCTGCCGCCGATCGTCATCGGGCCGGTGATCATCTCCATCGGCCTGGCCATGGCGCCGATCGCCGCGAATATGGCGATGGGTAAATCCGGTGACGGTGCCGAGCTGATCCATTACCAGACGGCGATGCTGATCTCGATGCCGGCGCTGCTGACCACGCTGATCGTGGCGGTATTCGGCAAGGGCATTTTTCGCCTGGTGCCGATCATCTCCGGCGTGCTGGTGGGCTTTGCCATGGCGTTCTACTTCGGCGTGGTCGACACGGCCAAGATCGCTGCGGCCCCATGGTTCGCCCTGCCCCACTTCACCGCGCCGGAGTTCAACTGGCAGGCGATTCTGTTTATCGTCCCGGTGGCCCTGGCCCCGGCGATCGAACATATCGGCGGTGTGATCGCAGTAGGCAGCGTAACCGGTCGCGATTACCTGAAGAAGCCTGGCCTGCACCGCACCTTGCTCGGTGACGGCATTGCCACCACGGCCGCCGGCCTGTTTGGCGGCCCACCGAACACCACCTACGCCGAAGTGACCGGCGCCGTGATGCTGACCAAGAACTACAACCCGAAAATCATGACCTGGGCAGCGGTGTTTGCCATCAGCCTGGCGTTTATCGGCAAATTCGGCGCACTGCTGCAAAGCATTCCCGTACCAGTGATGGGCGGGATTCTGTGCCTGCTGTTCGGCTCGATTGCCGCGGTGGGGATGAACACGTTGATCCGCCACCGGATCGACCTGGGCGAAGCGCGCAACCTGGTGATTGTGTCGGTGACCCTGGTGTTCGGCATTGGCGGTGTACTGGTGGGTACCGGCACCGGCCCGGATGATTTCGGCCTCAAGGGCATCGCCCTGTGTGCGGTGGTAGCGATTGGTTTGAACCTGCTGCTGCCGGGCAATGATGGCTGGAAGAACAAGAAATCGGATGAGCCGTTGCTGTAACACCGAGCCTCTGTAGGAGCCAGCTTGCCGGCTCCTACAGAGAGTGTTTACAGGTAGCCCAGGCCATCGACCAACGCCTGGTTCTGCTCAGGCGTGCCGATACTGATCCGCAGGAACTGGGCAATCCGCTCCTGCTTGAAGTGCCGCACAATCACCCCTTGCTCACGCAACTTGGCGGCCAGGCCGGCCGCATCGTGCCGTGGGTGGCGGGCGAAGATGAAGTTCGCAGCCGATGGCAACACTTCAAACCCCTTGCCTTCCAACTGCGCGACCAGCGTGTTGCGACTGTCGATCACCCACTGGCAGGTCTTCTCGAAATACTCACGGTCCTCGAATGCCGCCGCAGCGCCGACAATCGCCAGGCGATCCAGCGGATAGGAGTTGAAGCTGTTCTTGACCCGCTCCAGTGCCTCGATCAAATCCGGGTGGCCCACCGCCAGGCCCACGCGCAAACCGGCCAGCGAGCGGGATTTGGACAGGGTCTGGGTTACCAGCAGGTTCGGGTAACGATCCACCAGGCTGATCGCGGTTTCGCCGCCGAAGTCGATATAGGCTTCATCGACCACCACCACCGAATCCGGGCTGGCCTTGAGTATCTGCTCCACCGCCTCCAGCGCCAATACGCAACCGGTCGGCGCGTTCGGGTTGGGGAAGATGATCCCGCCGTTCGGCCTGGCGTAGTCCGCCACACGGATCTGGAACTGCTCATCCAGCGGCACCGGGTCGGACGTAATGCCGTAGAGGCCGCAGTACACCGGATAGAAGCTGTAGCTGATATCCGGGAACAGCAGCGGCAAGTCGTGTTGGAACAAAGCGTGGAAGATGTGTGCCAGGACTTCATCGGAACCGTTGCCCAGGAACACTGTGCTTGTATCGACGCCGTAATACTTGGCCACGGCCTGCTTGAGCAGGTCACTGTTCGGGTCTGGGTACAAGCGCAGGTTATCGTTCAACTCGGCCTGCATCGCGGCCAGCGCCTTGGGCGATGGGCCGTAGGGGTTTTCATTGGTGTTGAGCTTGACCAGCTTGGTCAGCTTCGGTTGCTCCCCAGGCACGTAAGGCACCAGGTCCTTGACGAAGGGGCTCCAGAATTTGCTCATCTCAATTACCTTTCTTGTCGTCAAGGATGCGGTATTCAGCACTACGGGCGTGGGCGCTCAGGGATTCACCACGGGCCAGCACCGAGGCGGTCTTGCCCAGTTCGGAGGCGCCTTGTGGCGAGCAGAAGATGATCGACGAACGCTTCTGGAAGTCATACACCCCCAGCGGCGACGAGAAGCGCGCAGTGCCGGACGTCGGCAACACGTGGTTGGGGCCGGCGCAGTAGTCGCCCAGGGCTTCGCTGGTGTGGCGGCCCATGAAGATCGCGCCGGCGTGGCGAATCGACGGCAGCCAGGCCTGAGGGTCGGCCACGGACAGCTCCAAGTGCTCCGGCGCAATGCGGTTGGCCACTTCGATGGCCTGTTCCATATCACGCACCAGAATCAGCGCACCGCGAGCGTTGATCGACTTCTCGATGATCTCGGCGCGATCCATGGTCGGCAGCAATTTATTGATGCTGGCGGCGACCTTGTCGAGGAACTCGGCATCCGGGCTGACCAGGATTGCTTGGGCATCTTCGTCGTGCTCGGCCTGGGAGAACAGGTCCATGGCGATCCAGTCCGGGTCGGTCTGGCCATCGCATACCACGAGGATTTCCGAGGGTCCCGCGATCATGTCAATACCGACCTGGCCGAATACATGGCGCTTGGCGGTGGCGACATAGATGTTACCGGGGCCGACGACCTTGTCGACCATCGGCACGCTTTCGGTGCCATAGGCCAACGCGGCGACAGCCTGGGCGCCACCGATGGTGAACACACGGTCGACCCCGGCGATGCAGGCGGCGGCCAGCACCAGCTCGTTGATTTCACCGCGCGGGGTCGGCACCACCATGACCACTTCAGTCACGCCGGCGACCTTGGCGGGAATCGCATTCATCAGCACCGACGACGGGTACGAAGCTTTACCGCCCGGCACGTAAAGACCGGCGCGGTCCAGCGGCGTGACCTTCTGGCCCAGCACGGTGCCATCGGCCTCGGTGTAGCTCCAGGAATCCTGTTTCTGTTTTTCGTGGTAGCTGCGCACCCGCGCCGCCGCCAATTCCAGGGCTTCGCGCTGAGGTACAGTGATGCGCGTCAGGGCAAGCTCCAGACGCTCGCGCGGCAGGATCAGATCCGCCATGGACTTGACGTCCAGGCCGTCGAACTGGCGGGTGAAGTCCACCAGCGCCGCGTCGCCGCGCTCGCGCACAGCCTTGATGATGTCGAGCACCCGCTGGTTGACCGAGTCGTCGGACACGCTTTCCCAGCTCAACAGATGATCCAGATGGCGGGCGAAATCCGGGTCGGCAGCGTTGAGTCGGGCAATTGCAGTGGACGTGGTCATAGCGAGGGCCTCATAGGATTGGCAAAAACTCAGGCGCCCTAAACTAGCAGTCGTTTCCGCTTGGGCACCTGAGAATTCTGGCTATGAGGCGGATAGACGGGCGCAGCCTTCAGGCTACGCGGGTAAGTCAACCGCGGTGTCGAGACTCCACTGCCGTGCGCAGGGTGTCGATCAACGCCTGGATACGGGCGTGCTGCATCTTCATCGAAGCTTTGTTGACGATCAGCCGGGAGCTGATGTCGGCAATGAAATCCTGGGGTTCGAGACCGTTGGCACGCAGGGTGTTGCCGGTGTCGACCACGTCGATGATCTTGTCGGCCAGGCCGATCAGCGGCGCCAGCTCCATCGAGCCGTAGAGCTTGATGATATCGACCTGACGGCCTTGTTCGGCGTAGTAGCGCTTGGCAACGTTGACGAACTTAGTGGCCACCCGCAGGCGACCTTTAGGCTCGACATCACCGACCCGACCGGCAGTCATCAGCTTGCACAGGGCAATGCGCAGGTCCAGCGGCTCGTACAGACCCTGGCCACCGTACTCCATCAACACGTCTTTACCGGCAACGCCCAGATCGGCCGCGCCATGTTCAACGTAGGTCGGCACGTCAGTAGCCCGCACGATCAACAGGCGAACGTCGTCCTGGGTCGTGGGGATGATCAGCTTGCGGCTCTTGTCCGGATTCTCGGTCGGCACGATGCCTGCTTCAGCCAGAAGCGGCAAAGTATCGTCAAGGATGCGGCCCTTGGACAGTGCGATGGTCAACATGGGAAACGTCAGTCCTTCATCAGGCTATTGCGCTCTGGTCGCAAACGGCGCCAGACACAGATCGAGGCCATTACAGCCTCGATTTGAAACCAATCAATCAACAGCAAACCGTGGCGAGGGCACTTGCCCCCAGCGGGAGCGAGCGCCCTCGCCACCATTGCAGCCCCTGGGACTAGCCCGGTACGCGGCGGATTTTCGCGCCGAGCATCTGCAGTTTTTCTTCGATGCACTCATAGCCACGGTCAATGTGGTAGATGCGGTCGATCAGGGTGTCGCCGTCAGCGCACAGCGCGGAGATCACCAGGCTGGCCGAGGCCCGCAGATCGGTGGCCATGACTGGCGCGCCCTTGAGTTTCTCAATGCCGGTCACGATGGCCGTATTGCCTTCGACCTGGATCTTCGCGCCCATGCGGTGCAGTTCGTACACGTGCATGAAGCGGTTTTCGAAGATGGTCTCGATCACGGCACCGGTGCCTTCGGCAATCGCGTTCAGGGAGATGAACTGCGCCTGCATGTCGGTCGGGAACGCTGGGTACGGGGCTGTCCGCACATTGACGGCTTTTGGCCGCTTGCCGTGCATGTTCAGCTCGATCCAGTCTTCACCGGTGGTGATTTCAGCTCCGGCTTCCTTGAGTTTTTCCAGTACGGACTCAAGGATGGTCGGATCGGTGTCCTTAACCTTGACGCGGCCACCGGTGACGGCAGCGGCAACCAGATAGGTCCCGGTCTCGATGCGGTCCGGCATCACCTTGTAGGTGGCCGAATGCAGGCGCTTCACACCTTCGACAGTGATGGTGTCGGTGCCGGCACCGGTGATGTTGGCACCCATGGCGATCAGGAAGTTGGCCAGGTCGACCACTTCCGGCTCGCGCGCGGCGTTTTGCAACACGCTGCGGCCGTTGGCCAGGGCTGCGGCCATCATGATGTTCTCGGTACCGGTCACGCTGACGGTATCGAAGAAGAAGTTGGCGCCACGCAGGCCGCCTTCCGGCGC
Source organism: Pseudomonas sp. MPB23 (assembly GCF_046605395.1). NCBI lineage: Bacteria > Pseudomonadati > Pseudomonadota > Gammaproteobacteria > Pseudomonadales > Pseudomonadaceae > Pseudomonas > Pseudomonas sp. MPB23. The sequence goes on from NZ_CP176771.1 coordinate 6,427,211, forward strand.
CTTGGCCTTGATGTAGCCGCCTTCGACGTCGATGGTCGCGCCCATGGCTTCCAGACCACGGATATGCAGGTCCACTGGACGTGAGCCAATGGCGCAACCGCCAGGCAGGGCCACTTCAGCCTCACCAAAACGGGCAACCATAGGGCCCAGCACCAGGATCGATGCACGCATGGTTTTCACCAGCTCGTACGGGGCGATCAGGGTCTTGATGGTGCGCGGATCGATTTCGACGGAGAGTTTTTCGTCGATCACCGGCTCAATGCCCATGCGACCGAACAGCTCGATCATGGTGGTAATGTCGTGCAGGTGCGGCAGGTTAGCCACAGTCACCGGGCCATCGCACAGCAGGGTCGCCGCCAGGATCGGCAAGGCGGAGTTTTTCGCACCGGAGATGCGGATCTCGCCATCAAGGCGGGCACCACCGGTAATAATCAATTTATCCATAAGAATCTCGACGCCTTGGGGGCTCAGGTGCGCTCGGCCCAGGCCGCGCGGCTGAAAAATTTCATAGTGACCGCATGGATGCTGCCATCGGTGATCCACGGGTTCAAATGGGCATAGATCTGCTGTTGACGCTTGACCGGGCTCAATGCCGCCAGTTCATCGCTAATCACATTCAGCTGGAAATTGCAGCCTTCGCCTTCAACCGCAACCTCAGTATTCGGCAGCTTTCCTTCAAGGAAGCTCTTAACTTCTAGGGCCTGCATGCTCAACCTCTATCGGCGCCCAGTGCGCGCGGGTCGCACATCATACAAAAAAGCCCCGCGCCTGCGAACCCCGCATAGCAGGACTCTGACGGGGGGCCTTTTCAATAATGTGTATTAAGGATGCGCCAACAGCTCCGTCAGACCGGAAACCTCGGCAATTTCACGCATGTCGTCGGGCAAAGCACGGATGCTGACTGGCTTTTTGGCGGCCTCGGCATCACGTATGAAACACAGTAACAACGACAGGCCCACACTGCTGGACTTGGTGACCGCCGAGCAATCGAGCACCAGCGCAGGCGCGGTGCAGGACTCGATCAAGGCCTGGCCCTGCTTGCGCAGGTCAGGCCCGGTGCGGTAATCCAGCACGCCGCTGAGGAACAGCTCGCCGGCATCGCCAAGACGAACGGCCGACTCACTCATTGCACAGGCTTCCCGGCAGCTTTATCGGTCTCTTCCTTGGCCTTGGCGACTTCACCGGCCCAACCATTGATGGTCTTGTCCAGATTGTTGCCATTGCGCTGCATCGCGTCGGCGAACTGATCGCGGAACAGCTTGCCAATATTGATACCGTTGATGATGACGTTACGCAGTTTCCACTCGCCGTTGACCTTCTCCAGCGTGTACTGCACAGGGTAGACGGCGCCATTGTTGCCTTTGACGGTCATGCCAACGCTGGTGCGATCGCCCGACTCATCCTTGGCAGAATCGACGGTGATCCCCTGGTTGTTGTACTCCAGCAGGGCGTTGCCATAAAACTGGAACAGGCCCTTCTTGAAGTTTTCCTGGAACGTCTGCATCTGCGCAGGGGTGGCCTTGCGCGAATACTTGACCGTCATGATGCTGCGGGAAATACCTTCGGCATCGACCACCGGACCAACGATGGTGTTCAGTGCGTCGTAAAACTTAGTCGGATCTTGCTTGTACTGCTCTTTATTGGCAGTCAGGTCAGCCAACATCTTGTCGGTCGTCCCCTTTACCAGATCGTGCGCAGAACCTGCCGCGTTTGCCATCAACGGCAGCACTGCAAGCAGCACAAGAAGGCCGCGTCGCAAGGTAGAGATCATGTACAGATTCCTCATTTGGCGTCTTTATTGACCGTATTGAGCAGGAATTTACCGATCAGGTCTTCAAGCACAAGTGACGACTGCGTGTCGTGGATGGTCGAGCCATCCTTGAGCAGGGCTGTTTCCCCGCCCACGCTGATACCGATGTACTTTTCGCCCAACAGACCCGCGGTCAGGATGGATGCAGTGGAGTCGGTCGGCAGGTTATCGACCTTCTTGTCCAGTTGCATCGTCACTCGCCCGGTGAAGCTGTCGCGATCCAGATCGATTGCGGTGACCTTGCCGATGGTGACACCGGCCATGGTCACTTTAGCTCTGACAGTCAAACCGGCGATATTGTCGAAGTACGCGTAAAGTTTATAAGTATCGGCAGTGGGGCTGGCCGATAGGCCACTGACCCGCAGGGCCAGCAACAGTAAAGCCAGGATGCCAGCCAGCAAGAAAAGGCCGACACCGATTTCCACAGTGCGGTTTTGCATCAGAAATCTCCAAACATCAAGGCGGTCAAAATGAAGTCAAGGCCCAGTACCGCCAGCGAGGCGTACACAACGGTCTTGGTGGTGGCGCGACTGATCCCTTCTGAAGTGGGCTCACAGTCATAGCCTTGGAATACGGCGATCCAGGTCACTACAAAGGCGAAGGCGATGCTTTTTATGATGCCGTTGACCACGTCTCCACGGAAGGCCACGCTGTTTTGCATGTTGGCCCAGTAGGAGCCGTCGTAGACACCCAACCAGTCAACCGCCACCCACGAACCGCCCCAGATCCCCACAACGCTGAAAATCATCGCCAGCAGCGGCAGGGAAATGAAGCCGGCCCACAGGCGTGGGGCAACGATGTACTTGAGCGGGTCCACACCGATCATTTCCAGGCTGGACAATTGCTCGGTCGACTTCATGTTGCCGATTTCGGCGGTCAGTGCAGAACCTGCGCGCCCGGCGAACAGCAATGCAGTCACTACAGGCCCGAGCTCACGCAACAGCGTCAGGGCAACCATCTGCCCCACCGCCTGCTCCGAACCGTAGCTGGAAAGGATATTGAAGCCCTGCAACGCCAACACCATGCCGATGAACACCCCGGAGACCACAATGATCACCAGGGACATCACGCCCACCGAATGCAGTTGCTTGATCAGCAGGCCGAAACCGCCACCAATGCCGCCGCGACCGAGCAGGGCGTGGAACAGGAAAATCGTCGAACGGCCCAGCACCTCGATGATGTCGATGCCGGAACGACCGAAAAGGCGAACCTTCTCGATAAGAGATGTCTTGCGCATCAGCGCTTCCCCAGAAGATCTAAGCGGTAATCCGCTGCCGGAAAGTGAAAAGGCACAGGGCCATCAGGGTCGCCGGTCATGAATTGGCGAATACGCGGGTTGTCTGCATTCATCAATTCTTCAGGCGTGCCCTGGCCCAGCACCTGGCCATCACCCACTACATACAGGTAGTCGGCAATGCTCGCGGTTTCTGCAAGATCATGGGAGACCACAATACTGGTGATCCCCAACGCGTCGTTGAGCAGGCGGATCAGGCGCACCAGTACGCCCATGGCGATAGGGTCCTGGCCGACGAAGGGTTCGTCGTACATGAGAATCTGTGGATCGAGTGCGATGGCCCGCGCCAGGGCGACCCGGCGCTTCATGCCGCCGGACAACTCGTCAGGCATCAGGTCGAGGGCGCCGCGAAGGCCCACGGCCTGCAGTTTCAGCAACACAATGTCACGAATCATTTCATCGGACAGCTGGGTATGCACCCGCAGCGGAAACGCCACGTTCTCGAAAACATCGAGATCAGTGAACAGCGCGCCGCTCTGGAACAGCACGCCCATGTGCTTGCGCGCATCGAACAGCTCGCTGCGCGATAACGTCGGCAGGTTCTGACCATTGACCCACACTTCGCCTGCGTTGGGACGCAATTGCATGCCCATCAGGCGTAACAGGGTGGTCTTGCCGCAACCGGAAGGCCCCATGATGCCCGTGACCTTGCCGCGGGGAATGCGAATATCGACGTTATTGAAGATGCTGCGCGTCCCGCGCTTGAAGGTCAGTCCCTTCAGCTCGACCGCGTAGGCGTTATCGGCACTCATCTAAACTCCTTGGGATTCAGCCTCTCACTCAGACACCACGCCTGCGACAAACGTTTGCACCGGTAGCGCAACAGATAGCCACATAGTCTGGGCGGACCGAACTGGCGGCGAACTATATCACCGCAGGTCCAAGCCCCCCAAGACCGGAACAGCGCTTGTTCAGATCCGAGACAGGGAAAAACGTTGCGAGGCATGTTACCAAAGAGGGAACCTCAGGCGCCTGACGACGAAAGCCTGACGAACTTGCGTGAGGGAATTGATCATTACCGCTATAATCGCCGCCTTTTCGTCAGGCTATACGATTTCAGACATGAGCCAATCCAGCGACCTTATTCAATCCGCACAACGCACCATCCGCCTAGAGCTTGAAGCCGTAGAGGGCTTGCTGGCCCATATCGACGCGGATTTCGTACGCGCGTGCGAGATGATTCTGGCCAGCAAAGGCCGCGTTGTCGTAGTGGGCATGGGCAAGTCAGGCCATATCGGCAACAAAATCGCCGCCACCTTGGCGAGCACCGGGACCACAGCATTTTTCGTGCACCCGGCCGAGGCCAGTCACGGCGACATGGGCATGATCACCAAGGATGACATCATCCTGGCGCTGTCCAACTCCGGCACCACCAACGAAATCGTGACCCTGCTGCCGCTGATCAAGCGCCTGGGCATCAAGATGATCAGCATCACCGGCAATCCGGAATCGACCATGGCCAAGGCCGCCGAGGTCAACCTGAATGTTCACGTGACCCACGAAGCCTGCCCGCTGAACCTCGCGCCCACCTCCTCCACAACCGCAGCCCTGGTCATGGGCGACGCCCTGGCCGTGGCATTGCTGGAAGCCCGCGGTTTTACCGCTGAAGACTTCGCGTTTTCCCACCCCGGTGGCGCCCTCGGCCGTCGCCTGTTGCTTAAAGTGGAAAACGTCATGCATTCGGGCGATGAATTGCCGCACGTCCAGCGCGGCACCTTGTTGAAGGAAGCGCTGATGGAGATGACGCGCAAAGGCCTGGGCATGACTGTCATCCTGGAAGCCGACGGACGCCTGGCCGGGGTGTTCACCGATGGTGACTTGCGTCGCACCCTGGACCGCACCATCGATATCCACACCGCCACCATCGACACCGTGATGACGCCCCACGGCAAGACAGCCCGCGCCGAAATGCTGGCGGCCGAAGCGCTGAAGATCATGGAAGACCACAAGATCGGCGCACTGGTGGTGGTCGATAGCGACGACCGCCCGATTGGCGCCCTGAACATGCACGACTTGCTACGTGCGGGAGTGATGTAAATGACCAGCGACCTTTTGCAACGCGGCAAACACATCAAGCTGGCGATTTTCGACGTTGACGGCGTACTGACCGATGGCCGCCTGTACTTTCTCGAAGACGGCAGCGAATTCAAGACGTTCAACACCCTCGACGGCCAGGGCATCAAGATGTTGATGGCTGCGGGCGTGCAAACGGCGATTATCAGCGGCAGAAAAACTCCCGTTGTGGAACGCCGCGCACAAAACCTGGGGATTCCTCACCTGTATCAGGGCCGTGAGGATAAACTGGTGGTTCTGGACGAGCTTCTTGGCCAACTCAACCTAAGCTACGAGCAGGTCGCCTACTTGGGCGATGACCTGCCAGACCTGCCGGTGATCCGTCGCGTGGGCCTGGGCATGGCCGTTGCCAATGCCGCGGCGTTTGTTCGCGAGCACGCCCATGGCATCACCGCCGCGCGCGGTGGCGAAGGTGCAGCCCGCGAGTTCTGCGAGCTGATCCTACGTGCCCAGGGCAGCCTTGAAGCGGCCCACGCCGCCTACCTATAGAGCGTTTTATGCTGAGCAAAAAGATTCGCAACTTCCTGCTGTTCGCAGTCATCGCCGCGTTATTCCTGGCGGTGGGCTACTGGAATATCAGCCCGGAGCGCTTTCTCGACCAGCCTGCAGCGCAGGTCGACGAAGGTGCAATCGACTACTACGCCACGCATGCTAAAAGTGTGCAGTTCCTGCCTGATGGCAAGTTGCAGTACGAGATGACCTCGGACAAGGTCGAACATATGAAGGCGACTGAAGTCACCCTGCTGACCAACCCGGACATGAACATTTATCGCGGTACCGAGTTTCCATGGCACGTCACCAGTAAGCGTGGCGAGGTCAACCCGGACGGTACCGAGGTGGAACTGATTGACTCAGTGCGCGTTGCGCGCACCGACGCCAAGAACCGCGACACGGTGATTACCACCAGCCGCATGACCGTATTCCCGCAGAAGCAATATGCCCAGACCGAGCAAGACGTTAGAATCGACGGCGCTGGCGGTGTATCAACTGGCAAGGGAATGAAAGCGTATTTGAAAGAAAGCAGGATACACCTGCTATCGAACGTAAGAGGACAGTATGAGGCTCGTTAAAACTCTCCCTATTTTGCTCAGTCTGGGCGCAGCACTGGGAAGCGTGAGCGCCTGGGCTCTGCCGAACGATAGCCAGCAACCGATCCACATCTCGGCTGACGATGCGCAACTGGATGACAAGCAAGGCGTCGCCACTTATACCGGTGGCGTGATCATCACCCAGGGCTCGATGAAGATCACCGGCAACACGGTGACACTGACTCGCACTCCATCCGGTGACATTGACGTGGTCACTTCGGTCGGCAACCTGGCTTATTTTGAACAGAAGCAGTCCGCCAGCGATAGCGGTCCGATGAAAGGCTACGGCAAGACCATCCAGTACCATGCCCAGCAAAACCGCATCGTCCTGATCGACCAGGCCAAAGTGCTCAGCCCCGATGGCAACTCCACGGAAGGTGAGAAGATCACCTATGACACCGTGAAACAGATCGCTAACGCCGGTCGCGCCAATGGCAACAAGGTCACCGCGCCGCGTCCACGTATCGACATGGTTATCCAGCCGAAGAAGAAGGCCGAGTAATGGCAACCCTGAAAGCCCAGCATCTGGCCAAGGCCTATAAAGGCCGTCAGGTCGTGCGCGACGTCAGCCTGTCGATCGACAGTGGTCAGATCGTCGGCTTGCTCGGTCCCAACGGTGCCGGCAAGACTACTTGCTTCTATATGATCGTCGGCCTGGTCCAGGCGGACCAGGGTCGTGTTCTGATCGACGACCTGGATGTCAGCCACCAGCCGATGCACGGTCGTGCCCGCGCCGGCATCGGCTATCTTCCGCAAGAAGCATCGATCTTTCGCAAACTGTCGGTCGCCGACAACATCATGGCGATCCTCGAGACCCGCAAGGAACTCGACCGTGATGGCCGTCGCAAGGAATTGGAAAGCCTGCTCCAGGAGTTCCATATCAACCATATTCGCGACAACCTCGGCATGAGCCTGTCCGGTGGCGAGCGTCGCCGCGTGGAAATCGCCCGAGCCCTGGCCACCGCCCCCAAGTTCATCCTGCTGGACGAACCGTTTGCAGGCGTCGACCCGATCTCGGTAGGCGACATCAAGCAGATCATCCACCACCTCAAGGCCAAAGGCATTGGCGTGCTGATCACCGACCACAACGTCCGTGAGACCCTCGATATCTGCGAAACCGCGTATATCGTCAACGATGGACAGCTGATTGCCGAAGGCGATTCCGCCACCATCCTCGCCAACGAACTGGTCAAGGAAGTGTACCTGGGTCACGAGTTCCGCCTATAAGTACCGTGGTGTCACGGCCGTTCGCCAAGGCGCGCGGGAGTCAATGAAAACCTCCGGATTTTTATTGTTACCGCGCTCTAGGCAAAGCCCCCGATATCAGGCATATAATTTGCTTATGTTTGGCGCTCACGCGCCCTGTCGTGGATGGCGCATTGCGCCGGCGAATAAGGTGTTAAGCCCCTGCCATGAAACCATCGCTAGTCCTGAGAATGGGCCAGCAGCTGACGATGACACCGCAGCTGCAACAGGCCATCCGCCTGCTCCAATTGTCGACCCTGGACCTGCAACAGGAAATCCAGGAGGCCCTGGAGTCCAATCCGATGCTCGAACGCCAGGAAGAAGGCGACGACTTCGATAATGCAGACCCACTGGCCGACAACATCGAGCAAAAACCCAATTCCGACGTACAGGAACCCTCCTACCAGGAAACCGCCCCGACGGTGGACAACCTTGAGGAAGGCGACTGGAACGAACGCATTCCCAACGAACTTCCCGTAGACACCGCCTGGGAAGACGTCTACCAGACCAGCGCCAGCAGCCTGCCCAGTAACGATGACGACGAGTGGGATTTCACCACCCGCACCTCCGCTGGCGAGAGCCTTCAGAGCCACTTGCTATGGCAATTGAACCTGGCGCCGATGTCCGACACCGATCGTCTGATCGCCGTAACCCTGATCGACTGCATCAATAACCAGGGCTATCTGGACGAGACGCTCGAAGAGATCCTTGAAGCCTTCGACCCGGAACTGGACATCGAGCTGGACGAAATCGAAGCCGTCCTGCACCGCATCCAGCAGTTCGAGCCCGCCGGCATTGGCGCACGCAACCTCAGCGAGTGCCTGTTGCTGCAATTGCGCCAACTGCCCGCCAAAACCCCTTGGCTCGTTGAGGCCCAGCGCCTGGTCACCGACTACATCGACCTGCTGGGCAGTCGCGACTACAGCCAGTTGATGCGCCGCATGAAGCTCAAGGAAGACGACCTGCGCCAGGTCATCGAGCTGGTGCAAAGCCTCAACCCACGCCCAGGCTCGCAGATCGAGTCCACTGAAGCCGAATACGTCGTACCCGACGTGATCGTGCGCAAGCATAACGAGCGTTGGCTGGTGGAGCTGAACCAGGAGTCAGTGCCACGCCTGCGGGTCAACCCACAATACGCCGGCTTTGTGCGCCGCGCCGACACCAGCGCCGATAACACCTTCATGCGCAACCAGTTGCAGGAAGCGCGCTGGTTCATCAAGAGCCTGCAAAGCCGCAACGAAACCCTGATGAAAGTGGCCACCCAGATCGTCGAGCACCAACGCGGCTTCCTGGAATACGGCGACGAAGCGATGAAACCGCTGGTTCTGCATGACATCGCCGAAGCGGTGGGCATGCATGAATCGACGATTTCCCGGGTAACCACGCAAAAATTCATGCATACCCCACGGGGTATATATGAGCTGAAATACTTTTTCTCCAGCCACGTCAGCACCTCCGAAGGCGGCGAATGCTCGTCCACGGCGATCCGCGCGATCATCAAAAAACTGGTTGCCGCGGAAAATCAGAAAAAGCCGTTGAGTGACAGCAAGATCGCTGGTTTACTGGAGGCACAAGGCATTCAGGTCGCCCGTCGAACCGTCGCCAAGTACCGCGAGTCCCTAGGGATCGCGCCTTCCAGCGAGCGAAAGCGTTTGATGTGACGGGCGGGCCACAGCGTTCCAGTGGCAGGCGTTTTTGCCTGCCGCTTTATGCACTGGCAACGAAGGAGAAGCTGTATGCAAGTCAACATCAGTGGACACCAGCTGGAAGTCACCAAGCCCCTGCGTGAGTACACCGAGAGCAAGCTGAACAAGCTTGCGGGGCATTTTGACAAGATCACCAACGTGCAGGTCATCATGGAGGTCGATAAGCTCAAACAGAAAATCGAGGCCACCCTGCACGTACCGAATGCCAAGCTCGTCGCCAATGCTGAGCACGAGGACATGTATGCGGCGATCGACTCGCTCTACGACAAGCTGGACCGCCAACTCATAAAGCATAAGGAAAAGAATCTGCACCTGATGCAAGGTACAGGTCGTTAACTCTCCCCCCATGATCCGACTTGAAACCATCCTGACCCCCGGCCGTTCCCTTGTGAACGCGCCGGGCGGCAGCAAGAAAAACGCCCTCGAACAAATTGCCAACCTGATCAGCCGCGAAGTGCCTGATCTGGAGATGCAAGATGTGTATGAGGCGCTTATTGCCCGTGAAAAACTCGGCTCCACCGGTTTTGGTAACGGCATCGCCATTCCCCACTGCCGCCTGAAGGGCTGCGAGACACCTGTAAGCGCCCTGCTGCACCTGGAAGCGCCCATTGATTTCGACGCCATCGACGGCGCCCCGGTCGACCTGCTGTTTGTACTGCTGGTCCCACAGGCTGCCACCGATGCGCACCTGGAACTGCTCCGGCAGATCGCCAGCATGCTCGACCGCAAGGAAGTACGCGACAAACTGCGCAGCGCCAGCAGCAATGAGGCGCTGTACCAGGTTGTACTGGATGAACAGAACGGGCGGTAATCATGCGTTTGATCATCGTCAGCGGCCGCTCCGGGTCGGGTAAAAGCACCGCCCTCAATGTTCTTGAGGACAACGGTTTCTACTGCATCGACAACCTGCCCGCCGGCCTGTTGCCGGAACTGGCGGAACGCGCATTGATCCATACCGAACTGGCGCAGCCGCTGGTCGCCGTCTCGATTGATGCCCGCAACTTGCCCAGCCATCTCGAGCGATTCCCGCAGTTGCTCGAAGAAGTGCGAGCCAAGCACATTCATTGCGACGTGCTGTACCTGGATGCCGACGAAGAGACCCTGCTCAAGCGGTTCTCCGAGACCCGTCGACGACACCCCCTCAGCAGCCCGCATCGCTCTCTGGCCGAAGCCATCGAAGACGAAAGCAAGCTGCTCGGTCCGATCATTGATCTCGCCGACCTCAAGATCAACACCACCAGCCTTAACCTGTACCAACTGCGCGACGCCATCAAGCTGCGCCTGCTGAACCAGCCGGAGCCCGGCACGGCGTTTCTGGTGGAGTCCTTTGGCTTCAAGCGCGGCATGCCGGTGGACGCCGACCTGGTGTTCGATGTGCGCTGCCTGCCCAATCCGTACTGGAAACCTGAACTGCGTGAACAGTCCGGGCTGGACCAGCCTGTGGCGGATTACCTGGCAGCACAACCGGATGTGGAGGAGATGTTCCAGGACATCTCCAGCTACCTGCTTAAATGGCTACCGCGCTTTGCCGCGAGTAACCGGGCCTATGTCACCATCGCAATCGGCTGTACCGGCGGCCACCACCGCTCCGTCTACCTGACCGAACGCCTGGGCCAGATGCTGCAAAAAACCCTCAAGAACGTCCAGGTTCGCCACCGCGACCTTAGCTGAAAGGAACACCCCGCGATGCCCGCTCAGGTAATTGAAATCATCAACAAGCTGGGCCTGCACGCCCGCGCCTCGGCCAAATTCGTCGGTGTTGCCGGGCGGTTTCCCTGCCAGATCCGCGCCGGGCGCACGCCGGAATCCATGGTCGATGGCAAGAGCATCATGGCTATGATGATGCTGGCCGCTGGCAAGGGCACCAAGATCCACTTGAGCACGGAAGGCGAGCAAGAACAGGAAGCGATGGATGCTCTGGTGGAGCTGATCAACAACCACTTCGACGAGGGCGAATAACCCCTCGTGAGACAGGCGTGAAACCCCGAAGGCTTCACCCCAGTGCGGTATCCATCACCATCATCAAACAGAACCCAATGCACAGCCCCAGGCTGGCGAGCTTTTCGTGACCGTTGCGTCGCGATTCGGGGATGACTTCATGAGTCACCACCAACAGCATCGCCCCCGCAGCCAATGCCAACCCCAAAGGCAACAGCACCTCAGCCAGGCTCACCAGCCAGGCGCAGAGCACGGCAAATACCGGCTCGACCAGGCCTGACGCCGCACCGATCAAAAAGGCCCTGATCCGCGACATCCCAACCCCCGCCAATACCAACGCAATCACCAGGCCTTCGGGTACGTCCTGCAAGGCAATGCCCATCGCCAGACTGTCGGCATCCGGCATACCACCGCCGGCAGAAACGCCCACGGCCATACCTTCAGGGATGTTGTGAGCAATGATGGCAAACACGAACAGCCAGATGCGCGGCGGGATCAACGGTTTTTCCGGCGTCCCCACCAGCATTTCGGGACTCGCACCAGAGACCTTGCGGTCAACCAGATACAGCCCGAATGCGCCCAGCATGATGCCGAAGCTGATCAAGCCGCTGGCGCCCCAGGGCGAAAGCCCCAGGCCTTCAGCGGCGGCAATGCCCGGCACAATCAACGAAAACGCAGTCGCCGCCAGCATCACCCCGGCGCCGAAGCCAAGCAAGGTATCGCTCAACGCCACCGGCATCCGCCGGATCACCAACACCGGCACCGCGCCGAGCGCCGTGCCGAGCGCACAGATGGCGCCGCCCTGCAATGCCCGCAGAATACGCGGTTGCAGGTCCAGCCAGGCCAACCCGTGGGCCACCAGCAATGCAGTACCTGCCAACAGCAGCAACGAGCCAAGCGCATATCGAAACATTCGCCCGCTGCTGATCGCCAGTATTTCCGTGCCCATAGTCGGCCTTAGATCTTGTTATGGAGGTAAATATCAGGCCAATGCAGCCTGGTAGCGCGCGGCGACTTCCGGCCAGTGAATAACATTGTAGAAAGCATTGATGTATTCCGGGCGACGGTTCTGATACCGCAGGTAATAAGCGTGCTCCCAAACGTCCAGGCCCAGGATCGGCGTATTACCGCTCATCAATGGGCTGTCCTGATTGCCGCTGCTTTCCACCACCAGCGTCTTCTGCGGGGTCACACTCAGCCAGGCCCAGCCGCTGCCGAACCGGGTCAAGGCGGCTTTGGTGAATGCCTCTTTGAAATGATCGAAACCGCCCAATTGCTCGTCGATGGCTTTGCCCAGCGCCCCCTCGGGCTTGCCGCCGCCGTTAGGCGACATCACCGCCCAGAACAAAGAGTGGTTGGCGTGGCCACCACCCTGGTTGATCACCGCCGCACGCAGTGTTTCTGGTAACTGCTGGACGCTGGACACCAGTTTTTCCACCGGCCAACCGGCAAACTCCGTGCCCTCGACCGCCGCATTGAGGTTATTGATGTAGGTCTGGTGGTGCTTGGTGTAGTGAATTTCCATGGTTTGCGCATCGATATGCGGTTCAAGGGCATCGTAGGCGTAAGGCAAGGCAGGCAAGGTGTAGCTCATATCAGTGTGCTCCGTATTGAGGAGTAGCCGGTTGCGGCGCAGTACCGCCCAGCAAGCGTTGGGTCCGCGGGTATTCACCGTGATCGCTGATGAAATTCAACAGTTCGACGTAGGTCTTGCTGCTCTGGCGCAAGGCCGCTTCTCGCAATGACGGACTCAAGCGTGGGTCCTGCAGGGTCTGCAGCAGACGCTGATGGATGGCGCAGAGGTATTCGGCGCTCTCTTCCGGCTGGTTCAGACGCAGGTGCAGATCCGCCAGGTTGTGATGGGAAATGACACAGGCCGCCACGGCTTCGTCGGCATTCGCCCAGCGTTCGAACAACACTTGGGCCAGGGCCAGGGCTTGCAAATAGGCCTCGCGAGCGTCAACCAGCTCGCCCTGCATAAAGCAGCGATTAGCCCGTTCGATCGTGCGTTTCCAATGCTCCATGATGGACCTCCAAAGCAGAGTCGGGGATTACACGCCGCCAGCCGTGAGCTTTTCCGGGTCCAGTAGGATTTCCAGTTGGCTGCGAGGCAAGTCGGTGTGTTCGAGGGCAACATCGATCACTGGCCGGCCTTGCTGATAGGCCTTTTTGGCGATTTCAGCGGCCTTTTGGTAGCCAATGATCGGGTTGAGCGCGGTGACCAGGATCGGATTTCGCGACAGCGCTTCCTTGAGCTTGGCTTCGTTGACCTTGAAGCTGGCAATGGCCTTGTCCGCCAGCAGGCGGCTGGAATTGGCCAGCAGTTCCAGACTGCTAAGCAGGTTCTGGGCAATGATCGGCAGCATCACGTTCAGCTCGAAATTGCCCGACTGACCAGCGACGGTGATCACCGTGTCATTACCGATGACTTGCGCAGCGACCATGGCAGTCGCTTCCGGGATCACCGGGTTGACCTTGCCCGGCATGATCGAAGATCCGGGCTGCAGGCCTTCCAGCTCGATTTCGCCAAGACCGGCCAGGGGGCCGGAATTCATCCAGCGCAAGTCATTGGCGATTTTCATCAGCGACACAGCGGTAGCCTTCAATTGACCGGAAACGGCGACAGCTGTGTCCTGGGACCCTATCAGCGCAAACAGGTTCTTGCCCGGCGCGAATGCCACACCGGTCAGGCGGCTCAGTTGCTGGCTGAAGCGCACAGCGAACTCCGGATGCGCGTTGATCCCGGTACCGACGGCCGTACCGCCCTGGGCGAGAGCCTGCAAGCTTGGCAGCAAGTCCTGCAGATGTCCGATGTTGGCTTTGAGCTGCTGCGCCCAACCATTGAGCACCTGGCTCATGCGCACGGGCATGGCGTCCATCAGGTGCGTGCGGCCGGTCTTGATGAACGGGTGCACCTCTGTGGCCTTCTGCTCGATCACCTGAACCAGGTGCAGCAGCGCTGGCAACGTTTGCTTATGCAGCACCAGCGCAGCGCTGACGTGAATGGTGGTCGGGATGATGTCATTGCTGCTTTGGCCACAGTTCACGTGGTCGTTAGGGTTGACCGGCTCGCCCAGCAAACGGCTGGCCAGGCTCGCTATCACTTCGTTGGCGTTCATGTTGGAGCTGGTGCCGGAGCCGGTCTGGAAGATGTCCACCGGGAAGTGCTGCATGAAATCGCCCTCCAGCAAGCCTTGTGCAGCATCGACAATGGCTTTGCCCTGCCCTTCGCCGATCTGCTTGAGGTCGACATTGACCTTGGCGGCTGCAATCTTGGCCAGGATCAGCGCACGAATGAATTGTGCGGGCATACGTTGGCCACTGATCGGGAAGTTATTCACCGCACGTTGCGTTTGTGCGCCGTACAAGGCTTCGGCCGGTACTTGCAGTTCGCCCATGCTGTCGCGTTCGATACGGGTGTTACTCATCGGAAGATCCTTGAACCAAGTCGGAAACGGAAAGGGAAGGCAGTAATTCGCACGTCGCCAATTGCCAGGCAAAGGTCTGCCAGCGCTTGAGGCGGCAGGCACAGTGGGAGAGTGTTTCCATGTCGCGCAGCGGTCGCCAGGCCTGGTCCAGACACAGTGAACGCCAATGCCATGGCAATGCGATGTCGCTGGCGGTGTCGATCAGCAGGCGGAATGACGTTTCAGCAATCGTCCACGGATGGGTCGCAGTACAGCACGCCAGGTATCGACCCTCGTTGAGGTAATGTTCGATCAGGCGAGGCTCGTTGGGATCGAGGCCGCAGCGAATCTGACGACTCATCCAGCGCCAGCTCTCCAGGTAAGGATCCTCATGCAGGACAGAACTCATGATCCACACTCATTCGGTAATGATATTTATTATTAAATGATATTGAGAATCAAAACAAGCACTGACCAATAATCCACCTGAATAAGCAGCATAAAAAAAGCGCGCCATCGGTAAGATGGCGCGCTTTTTTTGTGAAGCGGGAGAAGGATTAACTGCCCGCGACAGTCATCCGCTCGATCAATACCGAACCTGTGCGAATGTTGCTACGCAGTTCCAGGTCATTGCCCACGGCCACAATCTGTTTGAACATATCGCGCATATTGCCGGCGATGGTGACTTCCTGGACCGCGAACTGAATCTCACCGTTCTCGACCCAGAAACCCGCTGCACCACGGGAATAATCGCCCGTGACCATGTTCAGGCCATGGCCCATCAACTCGGTCACCAGCAAGCCACGCCCCATACGACGCAACAGCGCGGCCTGGTCTTCATCGCCATGGGTCACGAATAGGTTGTGCACGCCACCGGAGTTGGCGGTGCTTGGCAGGCCGAGCTTGCGACCGGAGTACGTGCCGAGTACGTAAGACACCAGCTCGCCCTTCTCGACGAACGGCTTGGCATAGGTGGCCAGTCCATCGCCATCGAACGCCGAGCTGCCCATGGCGCGCATCAGGTGCGGACGCTCATCGATGGTCAGCCATTCAGGAAACAGCTTCTGCCCCAACGCGCCTTCCAGGAACGATGACTTGCGATACAAGTTGCCGCCGGATATCGCCCCCAGGAAGCTGCCGAACAAGCCACCGGCCAGCTCAGCCGAAAACAGCACTGGCACTTCACAGGTCGGCACCGGGCGCGCGCCAAGACGGCTGGCGGCACGTTGCGCAGCACGCCGGCCGATGCTGACCGGATCGGCCAGCAAGTCGCCCTGACGGTTGACGTCGTACCAGTAATCACGCTGCATCTGGCCATCGGCCTCGGCGATCATCACGCAGCTCAAACTGTGGCGCGTGGACGCATACCCGCCGATGAACCCATGGCTGTTGCCATACACGCGACATCCCTGATGGGTATTCAACGTAGTTCCATCAGCGTTCTTGATGCGGGCATCGGCATCGAACGCCGCTGCTTCGCAGATCAATGCCTGCTCGATGGCTTGCTCAGGCGTGATGTCCCAGGCATGGAACAGGTCAAAATCCTGCAGGTCCTTGGCCATCAACGCCTTATCGGCCAGGCCCGAGCTTTCATCCTCGGAGGTGTGCTTGGCGATCGCCAATGCTGCTGCCACCGTCTCGCGAATCGCCTCCGACCCACTGGCCGACGTGCTGGCCGAGCCTTTGCGCTGGCCGACATACAAGGTGATGCCAAACCCCTGGTCACGGTTGAATTCGACGGTTTCAACTTCTCGCTGACGCACCGAAGTCGACAGCCCCTGCTCCAGCGACACAGCCACCTCGCAGGCACTGGCCCCCTGGCGCTTGGCCTCGGCAAGAATCTGCTCGACTTGTTCCTGCAGTGCCGGTAACGCTTGCGGACCGACGCTTTGGGCTGCACTCATGGTTTTCTCCACTCAAATTCTGCTTTCGGTTAAGGCCATCGAGCGACCGGGCCGGACAAGCGGCCCCCGACTGGTTATCATGGCGGCGTTTCTTTGCGGACTGCCACCATGGTTGATTCTTACGACGACTCCCTCGATGGGGAGAAAAGCAAAACCCAGGTCAAACGCGAGCTGCATGCGCTGGTTGACCTCGGCGAGCGCCTTACAACGCTCAAGCCTGACTTGATTGCAAAACTGCCACTGACCGACGAAATGCGCCGGGCCCTGGCGGATGCGCCCAAGCACACCGCGAATATCGCGCGTAAACGGCACATCATGTTCATCGGCAAGCTGATGCGCGACCAGGACACTGACGCCATTCTGACCTTGCTCGATCAACTCGATGCCTCCACTCGCCAGTACAACGAACGCTTCCACAACCTGGAACGTTGGCGTGATCGCCTGATCTCGGGCGATGACGCGGTGCTGGAGAAATTCGTACTGGACTACCCGGACGCGGACCGCCAGCAACTGCGCTCCCTGATCCGTCAGGCCCAGCACGAACTGGCGCAAAACAAGGCGCCGGCCACCAGCCGTAAAATCTTCAAGTACATCCGTGAGCTGGACGAGACTCAACGCGGCCTGCGTTGATTCTCTTCCCCGGGTGGCGGTCTTCGCCACCCGAAGCTCCCGCTCTTACGACCCCGTGCCACCCACGGTGATCGCATCAATCTTCAAGGTTGGCTGACCAACGCCCACCGGCACCGACTGCCCATCCTTACCGCACGTGCCCACGCCGCTGTCCAGCGACAGGTCGTTACCAACCATCGACACCTTGCTCATGGCTTCCGGCCCATTACCGATCAGCGTCGCGCCTTTGACCGGCGCGGTAATCTTGCCGTCTTCGATCAGATACGCCTCGCTGGTGGAGAACACGAATTTACCACTGGTGATATCCACCTGGCCGCCACCGAGGTTGGCGCAGTAGATCCCGCGTTTCACCGAGGCGATGATTTCCTCCGGGTCGCTTTCGCCCGCGAGCATGTAGGTGTTGGTCATGCGCGGCATTGGCAGGTGCGCGTAGGATTCGCGACGACCGTTACCCGTGCGGGCCACTCCCATCAGGCGAGCATTGAGCTTGTCTTGCATGTAGCCCTTGAGCACGCCGTTTTCGATCAACGTGGTGCACTCGGTTGGAGTGCCTTCGTCGTCAATGCTCAGCGAACCACGGCGACCGGCCAGGGTGCCATCGTCGACAATAGTGCACAGCTTGGACGCAACCATTTCGCCCATGCGCCCGCTGTAGGCCGAACTGCCCTTGCGGTTGAAGTCGCCTTCCAGGCCATGGCCCACGGCTTCGTGAAGCAATACGCCGGACCAGCCGGAGCCCAATACCACCGGAAAGGTGCCGGCAGGCGCGGGAACGGCTTCCAGGTTGACCAGCGCCTGACGCAACGCTTCACGGGCATAGCCCATGGCGCGGTCCTCGGCGAGGAAATAACGGTAATCGGTACGCCCGCCGCCGCCATGGCCACCGCGCTCGCGGCGTCCGTTCTGCTCGACGATCACACTGACATTGAACCGCACCAACGGCCGCACATCCGCTGCCAGGCTGCCATCGGTGGACGCCACCAAAATCCGCTCCCATACGCCGGCCATGCTCACGGTGACCTGCTGGATACGCGGGTCAAGGGCACGGGTAGCCGCGTCGATACGCTTGAGCAGATCGACCTTTTCCGCACGGCTGATCACTTCCAGGGGGTTATCCGGTGCGTACAACTGGGCAACGTCCTGGGTGCTGAACGCCTGCACCGTGCCGTTCTGGCCGGCGCGGGAAATCGAACGGGCGGCACGGGCCGCCAGGCCCAGGGCTTCCAGGGTGATCGCGTTGCTGTAGGCAAAGCCGGTTTTTTCACCGGATTGCGCCCGCACGCCCACCCCTTGGTCGAGGTTGAAACTGCCTTCCTTGACGATGCCGTCTTCGAGGGCCCAGGACTCGGAAATCTGCCCCTGGAAATACAGGTCGGCCGCGTCGATACCCGGCCCGGCCAGATCGCCGAGCACGGTTTGCAAGCTTTCGATGGTCACGCCACCGGGTGCCAGGAGGTGTTCACTGACTGAGGACAACAACTCGCTCATAGGTTTGGCCTTAAATTCATCGTTCTGATGCAGGTCGCTGTGCGCCCTGCGAGAAAAAGCGCCGATGGTTGACCACCGGCATGCGCGCCCGTATCGACGCCTGTTCACTGCTGTCGCGTTCGGCCAGCAACACCGCTTCGCCTTGATTCTGTTGCGCCAGTATGCGCCCCCATGGGTCGACAATTGCCGCATGACCGAAGGTTTCCCGTGGCCCGGGGTGCACACCACCCTGGGCAGCCGCCAGCAGGTAGCACTGGGTCTCGATGGCGCGCGCGCGAATCAGCACGTCCCAATGTGCGGCGCCGGTGACTGCGGTAAAGGCCGAGGGCGCGCTGATCAATTCAGCCCCCGCAGCGCGTAACTCGCTGTACAGCTCGGGGAAGCGCAGGTCGTAACAGACCGTCAGGCCCAACCGGCCGACCGGCGTATCCGCCACCACCACGTCGCTTCCGAAAGCATAGTCGTCGGATTCACGATAACGACCACGGGCATCCGCCACGTCGACATCGAACAGGTGCAGCTTGTCATAACGGGCGACGATCTCGCCCCGATCATCGATCAACAGCGAGCACGCGTTGGGTTTGGCGTTCGGATGGTCCTTGGGGGGCAACGGCAATGTGCCAGCCACTATCCATAAGGTGAGGTCGCGAGCGGCCTGTTTCAACCATGGCAGGATCGGGCCTTCGCCCAACGCCTCGGCGCGACCGAGATCGGCCATGTCACGGCGGCCCATGGCGGCGAAGTTCTCCGGCAGTACCGCCAGCTTCGCACCACCGGCCGCTGCTTGCTCCAGCAGGCGCCGGGCCTGGGCCAGGTTGGCCAGCACATCGCTCTGGCTGACCAGTTGAATTACCGCAAAGGACATGGACCGACACTCCATAAAAGGCATGCGGCCATGCTACTCCACAGGCTCTCAGTTTGGCTTTTCAAATGGCTTGTCGAAGGTGATTTTCGGGTCCTTCCAGGGGCCTTCGACCTTGTATTGCACGCTGGCGAAGCGCGCCACACGGTCACCGATCAGCTTGTCGATCAGGAACAACGCGCCACCGATGGCCGGCGCCCCGACGATCAACGCCGCAATCGGCAGGTTATTGGTCACCGGCAGGGTCACCAGCAGCTTGGCGTCGACACGGTCCGCGACGAGGTCCAGGGTGCCATTGAGCTCCAGATTGGTCGAAGGCCCGGTCATGGTGATGGGCTCACGGGTCACGAACACACCGTTGCTGGCCGCGAGCAAGCCTTTGACCCGGTCATAACTCAGGCCTTTACCGAGCAAGTCAGAGAAGTCCAGGCGCAGACGGCGACCGATGGAGTTGAAGTTAAGCAGACCGAACACCCGCAGGGCCTGGGCACCACCTTCCACTTCAACGAACTGGCCGTTACGGAATGCCGCGTCCAGGCTACCGGAGAAGCGCTTGGGCCCGACATAAGCCGGCGACCCCGGCCAACGACCGTCCACATCCAGATGGAAATCCTCGCTGGTAACGGTGGGCGCATACCCCCAGCCCTTGAGCACGTCGCCGATATTCTTGCCATCCAGACGCCCTTTGTACCAACTGGAGCCGTCTCCCGGCGCGCCCTCCCACCCACCGGCGCCCTTGAGCTGCATGCCCTTGAGCCCCAGGTCCAGGTTATTGAAGACCAGGCCCTTGGCGGTGGGGCGGATTTTCAACGACCAGGCGCCTATCAGGTCAGGCCCCTGGAACAGTTGGTCGATGGCGATATCCATTGCCGGAATGTCCTTGGGATCGACAGCGGCCAACGGGTCCGGCGCGTTTTCGTCAGCCTGCACCGTCGGATCGACCGCCGGCAATTTCACGTATTGCAGGTTGATCGCAATCGGCGCGCCCTTGGCGTCCGGCAGGTTCGCCGAGCCTTTGGCTTGTTGGCTGGCGAGCTGCAAGCCCCAGGCGGTCGGCTTACGTTCCAGTTGCAGGCTGACCTGATCGAATTGGGTGCCGAAACCGGTCAGCTTGCCCACCTTGAAATCCGCGCCACTGAGCAACTGCTTGGCACTCCCTCCCGGATCGTTGCCGGCGTAGCGGTCTACCAGTTTTTTCCATGGGTCGATGTCCAGTTCCGACAGTACACCCCGGATACGCAGGCCCTTGCCGCCGGGCAGCACAGCATCGCCGTCACCGAGGAACAGCTCGCCGCGGCCCTCATTGAATTTGTCCGGCGGCGCGGCAAAGGTGAAGTTCGCCAGTTCGCCATAATCGAACCAGTAACGCCGCTCGGCGCCCTGCAGGGTCATGCGGAATGTACTGTCACGCCCTTGGCTGGTCGGCATGCCGAAGGGTGCCGGCAGGTCGATCGCCACCCCTTTGAGGTTGGAGTTGACCATCAACTGGCTATCGGCACCGTCGAGATTGACCTGCAATTGGTACGGAATATCGCCGGAAACCGGCAGCGGCTGGCTGATTTTCAGCCAATCGGTAAGCCGCTTGACCGTAACCTGGCCCTTGGCGATGACACGGGTGCTCATAGTGCCCGGTTTGCCATCGGCAAAAATCTGCGCGGAGATTGGCCGGTCGAACGCCTGGGCCGTGATGTTCTGCCCGCTCAGGCCCTTGGCGCTGTCAAAGCGGAAATCACCCTTGAGCTGGGTCAGGTCCAGGGCCGGCTCAGCCAATTGCAGGCGCGCCTTGTCGGTCTGGAAGTCGACTACGATCTTCGGCTCAGTGCCCTTGGCCAGTGGGATATCCAGATCCAGCTTGCCTTGCAGGTCGCCCTCGCCTTTCCAGCCGGCAAAGGTCGAAGCCGTCCCGATGGGCGCCTCCTGGAGAATCTTCAGGCCATCACCCAGCCCACCGGCAAACCTGCCCGTGAGCAGCAGGTGAGTGTCCTTGCCCGCAGGCGCGTGAGGAATATTGACGTAGACGTCGTTGACCTGAGTGTCGAGCAACTGGCCCTTGCTGGCCAGGATGCGCACACCGCTCTCCTCGACAAACACTTCGCCACTGACCTTGCCCACATGGGGCCAGCCCGGCTGAAACGCCAGTTCGGCGTCATGCACCTTGAAAAACAGGCTGATATTGCGCGCGGCCGGCAGTGCGTCGTGGTTCAACGAGCCCTGGTACTGGAAGAAACCCTGATCGACCGCACCTTTGAGAATCGCCGTGCGCAGCCATTCGTCCAGCGCCGGGCTCAGCACCGCCGGCAGGTATTTGGGGGTAAAGCGCCCATCGCCATCGACCATGCCGACCCGCAGGTCCATGTAGTCTTCCTGGTTGGGGTCGAAATGCAGGCGGATCAGGAAATCGGCCGCCACCTTGCCCTCTTCCCCCAGTACCTTGATGTAGGGAGCAATCAGGGTGAAGCCTTCTTTATCCAGCTTCCAGGTCAGGCGTGCATTAGCCTGGATGTACTGCCAGGGCTTGGCGAAGATCGGATCCAGGTGCAGGGAGAAGTCCTTGCTGTCCATGCGCAATTCGCCATGGCCCAGGTCGCCGCTGATACTGCCGGAGACATTACGCGCGGCCGGTGCACCGAAATACGCATCAAAACCCACCCGATCAAGGTTGGCTGCAAAGCTGACTTTCTGGTCGGTCGTGTCCTGGGGACGGAAATCCACCAACACATTACGCAACAGGCCGGTGGCCTTGAGGTGTTCGATGGTTTTGGCGAAGCCTTCAGGCAACGGAGCCAAGCCATTCAACAGCGGGGTAATCGGTGTCAGGTCCAGACGATCGGCCTGCAACTTCCAGGTTTCCTGGTCTTTGTCAGTGGCCAGCGTCTGCTGCAATTGCAGGCGTGATTCCCAGCGGGTCTCGCCGAGGTTCATCGCCAGCGAATCGAACAGCACCTTGAGGCCGGTATCGCTGCGTTGCAGGTAGGCGGTCAGGGCCAGGTTTTCGATATGCACGGGCTGGCGGTCGGCATAGCTACCCTTCACCTGTGGCGAATTGAGGCGTACCACCGCGCTTTGCACGGCGCCCTTGGCCCAGGTCAGCCAGAATTCGCCACCCGCCTTGAACTGGGTGAGTTTCCACTGCTGCGTCAGCTTGGCCGGGACCCACTTGGCCCAGTCACTCTGGGGCAGGCTCAGGTAGGCCTCGACTTCACCGTCCTTCCACTGACTGGCTCGGATGCGGCTGCGCAGGTTCAGGGCCAGGGGCTGGCCGTCGGGCAAGGTCAGGCGGGCATCCAGAAGCTGGCGAGTGGCGCCGGTTTGCAGGCTCAGGCCCACGTACGTCAGGGTCAGCGGCGCCTGGTCGAATGGTTGCAAAGTCACCTGGCTGTCGAGCAACGAGACGCGCTTGATCATCTGCATGCGCTTGAGCAGTTGCTCC
The DNA here is from genome assembly GCF_046605395.1 of Pseudomonas sp. MPB23. Lineage (NCBI taxonomy): Bacteria > Pseudomonadati > Pseudomonadota > Gammaproteobacteria > Pseudomonadales > Pseudomonadaceae > Pseudomonas > Pseudomonas sp. MPB23. Next base: position 6,450,086 of record NZ_CP176771.1, read on the forward strand.
GGCTCCAGCGGCTGGTCGTCCGGTACCGGCAGGCCTTGCAGTGCCCAATGGCCGTCCTTGTCTTCCTTGACGCTCAGTTGCAGTCCGCTGACTTCAAGGTGCGCAAGCCGGACCTCGCGGGCCATCAGGCTGGCCCAGATGTCGGGCACCACTTCGACCTGGTCCAGGCGCAAGGCACTGTTACCCTGGCCGACCATGACGTCGTGGGCCAGCAGTACGGGAGCGAAACCGCTCCAACGGCCTTCCAGGCTACCGATTTGCAAGGGCATATCCACCGCAGCCTGAGCCTTGGCCTGGATTTGCGCACGGTACTCGGCCACCAGAGGGGTCAATTCACGCCCCAGGCTCACGTAGAGCGCCGCCAATACCAGCAGCAAGGCACACAGCCCCAGGCCCCAGCGGGTCAAAGCGGCAAAAAAGCGTATCAGACGCTCCATGTCAGGCGACCCTCAAAGCAGTAGTCGGACGGCAGATCAAGGTCCGCCGGTCACGTAGGAATAAACGAATGAGGATCAGAGCAGCACCACGTCGTATTGTTCCTGGGAATACATGGTTTCGACCTGGAAGCGAATCGTGCGCCCGATAAAACCCTCAAGCTCAGCGACGTTACCCGACTCTTCGTCCAGCAGCCGGTCGACCACTTTCTGGTTGGCCAATACTCTATAACCTTCAGCCTGGTAGGCCCGCGCCTCCCGTAAGATTTCCCGGAAAATCTCGTAGCAAACCGTTTCCGGGGTTTTCAACTTACCGCGCCCCTGACAACTGCTGCAGGGCTCGCACAGCACCTGCTCCAGGCTTTCACGGGTGCGCTTGCGGGTCATCTGCACCAGGCCCAGCTCGGTAATGCCGATGATATTGGTCTTGGCGTGATCGCGTTCCAGCTGTTTCTCCAGGGTCCGCAGTACCTGGCGCTGGTGCTCTTCGTCTTCCATGTCGATGAAGTCGATGATGATGATGCCGCCCAGGTTGCGCAGGCGCAGTTGGCGGGCAATGGCCGTGGCCGCTTCGAGGTTGGTCTTGAAGATGGTTTCTTCGAGGTTGCGATGACCGACAAACGCTCCGGTGTTGACGTCAATGGTGGTCATGGCTTCCGCCGGGTCGACAACAAGATAGCCGCCGGACTTGAGCGGAACCTTGCGCTCCAGGGCTTTCTGGATTTCGTCCTCGACGCCATACAGGTCGAAAATCGGCCGCTCGCCAGGGTAATGTTCCAGGCGGTCGGCAATTTCCGGCATCAGCTCGGCGACAAATTGCGTGGTGCGCTGGAAGGTTTCACGCGAGTCGATGCGAATTTTCTCTATCTTCGGGCTGACCAGGTCGCGCAGGGTGCGCAAGGCCAGGCCGAGGTCTTCGTAGATGACACTGGGGGCGCCGATGGTCTTGATCTGCGCGCCGATCTGGTCCCACAGGCGCCGCAGGTAGCGGATGTCCATGAGGATTTCATCAGCGCCGGCACCTTCGGCGGCGGTGCGCAGGATAAAACCGCCGGCTTCCTTGATGCCTTCGGCGGCCACGCAGTCGCTGACCACTTTTTTCAGGCGCTCGCGCTCGGCTTCGTCTTCGATTTTCAGGGAAATACCGACATGGGCGGTGCGCGGCATGTACACCAGGTAGCGCGACGGAATCGATAGCTGGGTCGTCAGGCGAGCGCCCTTGGAGCCGATGGGGTCCTTGGTGACTTGCACCACCAGACTCTGCCCTTCATGCACCAAAGCGCTGATGCTTTCCACCGCCGGACCTTCGCGCAGGGAAATTTCCGAAGCATGGATGAACGCCGCACGGTCCAGGCCGATGTCGACGAATGCAGCTTGCATCCCCGGTAAGACGCGCACCACCTTGCCTTTATAGATATTGCCGACGATCCCGCGCTTCTGGGTACGTTCGACGTGCACTTCCTGCAGAACACCGTTCTCTACCACCGCCACGCGCGATTCCATCGGCGTGATATTGATCAGAATCTCTTCACTCATGGCTGGGTCTCGTTCAGGCGTTTTCACAATAGTGGCCGATCGCTTAAGGCTGGGCGCGCAAGTCAGGCGTTCAGCGCGCGGTAAGGTGTTGCCAACAGGGTATGCCGAATTGAGCGAGCAGTTGCGCGGTTTCGCATACTGGCAGGCCTACCACGGCGGAATAACTGCCATTGAGCCCTGCCACGAATACCGAGCCAAGTCCTTGAATAGCATAGCCGCCGGCTTTGTCCTGCGGTTCGCCACTGTGCCAGTAGGTGGTAGCTTCCTCGACAGAAATGCCGCGAAAACGTACAAGACTGCTTACACATCGGGTTTCGCAGCGCTGACCGTCGGTAAGTGCGATGGCGGTCAGCACTTCATGCTCTCGCCCCGCCAGGGCCATCAACATAGCCAGGGCGTCGGCCTGATCCACCGGTTTGCCTAAAATCATGCCATCCACAATCACTGCGGTATCAGCCCCGAGCACACACGCGCCAGCGGTCTGCCCAAGCGCGGCAAAACCCGCCGCTGCCTTACCACGAGCAAGACGCTCGACGTAGGAAAAAGGAATTTCGTTTGTAAGAGGGGTTTCATCGATAGCGGCGCTGACCACGGTGAAAGGCACACCGATCTGGGTCAGCAGTTCACGCCGCCGTGGGGAGCCCGAGGCCAGGTATAGCGAATTCATTGCAGACTCTCCCTGTTGCGTTCGATAACCAGGCAGAGCCTCGCAATCCATTCAATTGATCTTATAACGACGACGCAATCCACGCAGACCGAAACTGATCCATGGCCACAGCAGCGCACTGACCAGCGCCGGCAGCACCAGCGCCAGGGTTGGCTGACGGTTGCCGGTCAAGGCGCTGAGCCACAACTGCACCAGTTGTGCGAGGCCGAAGATCACCAGGATCACCAGGCACTGCTGCCACATCGGGAACATGCGCAGACGTTGCTGCAACGACAGCACCAGGAAGGTGATCAAGGTCAGGATCAACGCGTTCTGGCCCAGCAAGGTGCCATAGAGCACATCTTCCGCCAAGCCCAGGAACATTGCGGTGACCATGCCCACTTTGTGCGGCAGGTTCAGCGACCAGAAGGCCAGCAGCAACGCCAACCAGAGCGGGCGCAGGATTTCCATGAACTGTGGCAGGGGCGAAACGCTGAGCAGCAAGCCGACGGCGAAGGTCAGCCAGACGATCCAGCCATTGCCCGAATGAGTACCGGCCATTATTCCTCCCTATGCCGCGTGGTTGCCGGGGCGGCGGCCGGTGGCTTGGTAGCGGGCGCGATAGCCGGCGGTTTAGTGGCGGTTGGTTTGACCGGGGCTGCGCTGTGTGCCGCAGGCTTGGCTGGTGTTGCCGCAGGCGTGACCGGGGTCGCCGGTGCAGCCGGGGTTGCCGCAGCGGGTTTGGGCACCGTCGCCGGCACAACGGGCACAGTGCCGTTCTTCTTGTCTTCCGCTTCCTGGGCCTGGGCGGCGTCGTTGGCGCGCTCTTCCGGGGTGCGGTTGTCGCTGAAGACCAGCAGCAGGTAGCGGCTGCGGTTCAAGGCCGCAGTGGGCACCGCGCGCACAATGGCGAATGGCTGGCCGGAGTCATGAATCACTTCCTTGACCGTCGCCACCGGATACCCCGCCGGGAACCGCTGGCCCAGGCCGGAGCTGACCAGCAGATCACCTTCCTTGATGTCGGCAGTGTCAGCTACGTGGCGCAATTCCAGGCGCTCCGGATTCCCGGTACCGCTGGCAATTGCGCGCAAGCCGTTACGGTTGACCTGCACGGGAATGCTGTGGGTCGTGTCCGTCAACAGCAGCACTCGCGAAGTGTAGGGCATCAGCTCGACCACCTGGCCCATCAAGCCGCGGGCATCGAGTACCGGTTGCCCGAGGACCACGCCGTCGCGCTCACCTTTGTTGATGATGATGCGATGGGTAAACGGGTTGGGGTCCATGCCGATCAGCTCGGCGACTTCGACCTTCTCGTTGACCAGCGCCGAAGAGTTGAGCAACTCGCGCAGCCGGACGTTCTGCTCGGTGAGGGCCGCCAGCTTTTGCATGCGCCCCTGCAGCAGCAGGTTTTCGGTCTTGAGTTTTTCGTTTTCGGCGACCAGTTCGGTGCGGCTGCCGAATTGGCTGGCCACGCCCTGGTAGAGACGTTGCGGCAGGTCGGTGATCCAGTAGGTCTGCATCAACACCAGCGACATCTGGCTGCGCACAGGCTTGAGCACTGCGAAGCGGGCATCGACCACCATCAGCGCGACCGAAAGCACGACCAGCACCAATAAGCGCACGCCCAATGAGGGGCCTTTGGCGAAAAGCGGTTTAATAGGCCGCTCCTCCCAGGCAAATGTTTTCTTTATTCATACGGCATCTAACCGGCCTGGATGCAGATTGAAGAAGATAAACGCCAACAGGCAGCACTGCAAAGTGCTGCCTGCGGGCGAAACATGGGCTTACCAGCAAGCACTTATTCGCTGGAGAGCAGGTCCATGGTGTGTTTATCCATCATTTCCAATGCACGGCCACCACCACGGGCGACGCAGGTCAGCGGGTCTTCGGCAACGATCACCGGCAGGCCGGTTTCCTGGGCCAGCAGCTTGTCGAGGTCGCGCAGCAGGGCGCCACCACCGGTCAGCACCAGGCCGCGCTCGGCGATATCGGAAGCCAGCTCCGGCGGCGATTGCTCCAGAGCGCTCTTCACAGCCTGAACGATGGTAGCCAGGGACTCTTGCAGAGCTTCCAGCACTTCGTTGGAGTTCAGGGTGAAGGCACGTGGAACACCTTCGGCCAGGTTGCGACCGCGAACATCGACTTCGCGAACTTCGCCGCCCGGGTAGGCCGTGCCGATTTCCTGCTTGATGCGCTCGGCGGTGGATTCGCCGATCAGGCTGCCGTAGTTACGACGTACATAAGTGATGATCGCTTCGTCGAAGCGGTCGCCGCCCACACGTACGGATTCGGCATACACCACACCGTTCAGGGAAATCAGGGCGATTTCAGTGGTACCACCACCGATATCCACCACCATCGAACCGCGCGCTTCTTCAACCGGCAGGCCGGCGCCGATCGCAGCAGCCATTGGCTCTTCGATCAGGAACACTTCGCGGGCACCGGCACCAAGGGCCGATTCACGGATGGCACGACGCTCCACCTGGGTGGACTTGCATGGAACGCAGATCAGCACCCGCGGGCTGGGCTGCAGGAAACTGTTTTCGTGAACCTTGTTGATGAAGTACTGCAGCATCTTCTCGCAGACACTGAAGTCGGCGATCACGCCGTCTTTCATCGGACGAATGGCGGCAATATTGCCTGGTGTACGGCCGAGCATGCGCTTGGCCTCGGTGCCAACGGCAACGACACTTTTCTGATTACCATGGGTCCGAATGGCCACAACCGATGGCTCATTCAGAACGATACCGCGCTCGCGCACGTAAATAAGGGTGTTGGCAGTGCCCAGGTCAATGGAAAGATCGCTGGAAAACATGCCACGCAGTTTCTTGAACATGGGAAAGGGACCCTAGGCAACGCGTGGGTAAAAAAGTGCGGCAAACTCTAACAACGACAGGGATTTTGGGCAAGGCGCCAATGTGCTAAATTGGCCGACTTTCTGTGCACCAACCCCCACAATCGCGGCCGTAAGACCGTAGAAATGCGGTAGTGTTCCTACAATCTAACACACGGACAGCTTCCGTTCTGTTTTCCACTGGAGATTCCCATGGCGCTTGAACGCTCCGACGTGGAAAAAATCGCTCATCTGGCCTCGCTTGGCCTGAATGAAGCCGATCTTCCACAGACCACTGCAGCCCTGAACAGCATTCTCGGGCTGGTTGACCAAATGCAGGCCGTCAATACCGACGGCATCGAGCCCCTGGCTCACCCGCTGGAAGCCAGCCAGCGCCTGCGCGCAGACGTCGTGACCGAGGTTAATAATCGCGAGGCCTACCAGTCCATCGCGCCAGCGGTCGAAAACGGCCTGTACCTGGTTCCGAAAGTCATCGACTAATAGGGAAAGAGCCTGCAATGCATCACATGACTCTGGCCGAGATCGCCCGCGGTCTCGCCGATAAAAAGTTTTCCTCCGAAGAGCTGACCAAGACCTTGCTGGCGCGCATCGCCGAGCTCGACCCCAAGGTCAACAGCTTCATCAGCCTCACCGAAGAGCTGGCCTTGAGCCAGGCCAAGGCCGCCGACGCACGTCGCGCCAACGGTGAACAGGGCGCACTGCTGGGCGCGCCGATCGCCCACAAGGACCTGTTCTGCACCCAGGGCATCCGGACCAGTTGCGGCTCGAAGATGCTCGACAACTTCAAGGCACCCTACGACGCCACCGTGGTGTCCAAGCTGGCTGCCGCCGGGGCCGTGACCCTGGGCAAGACCAACATGGACGAATTCGCCATGGGGTCGGCCAACGAGTCGAGCTATTACGGCGCGGTGAAAAACCCTTGGAACCTTGAGCACGTGCCCGGCGGTTCGTCAGGTGGCTCGGCTGCTGCGGTAGCCGCGCGCTTCCTGCCGGCCGCCACTGCCACCGACACCGGCGGCTCGATCCGCCAACCGGCGGCCTTCACCAACCTCACCGGTTTGAAGCCGACGTACGGTCGCGTATCCCGCTGGGGCATGATCGCCTATGCCTCCAGCCTCGATCAGGGCGGCACGCTGGCGCGTACGGCCGAAGACTGCGCAATTCTGTTACAAGGCATGGCCGGTTTCGATCCGCAGGATTCCACCAGTATCGACGAACCGGTGCCGGACTACAGCGCCAGCCTCGCTACCTCGCTCAAGGGCCTACGCATCGGCGTGCCGAAGGAATACTTCAGCGCCGGCCTCGACCCGCGTATCGCCGAATTGGTGCACAACAGCGTCAAGACGCTGGAAGGCCTCGGTGCCGTGATCAAGGAAATCAGCCTGCCGAACAACCAGCACGCGATTCCTGCCTACTATGTGATCGCCCCGGCTGAAGCCTCCTCCAACCTGTCGCGTTTCGACGGCGTGCGCTTCGGCTATCGCTGCGAAAACCCGAAAGACCTGAACGACCTGTACAAACGCTCCCGTGGCGAAGGCTTCGGTGCCGAAGTACAGCGCCGGATCATGGTCGGTGCGTACGCCCTGTCGGCCGGCTATTACGACGCGTATTACCTCAAGGCGCAGAAAATCCGTCGCCTGATCAAGAACGACTTCATGGCGGCCTTTGAAGAAGTCGACGTCATCCTCGGTCCGACCACGCCGAACCCGGCCTGGAAGATCGGCGCCAAGACCGGCGACCCGATCGCCGAGTACCTGGAAGACCTGTACACCATCACCGCCAACCTCGCGGGCCTGCCGGGCTTGTCCATGCCTGCCGGTTTCGTCGATGGCCTGCCGGTGGGCGTGCAATTGCTCGCCCCGTATTTCCAGGAAGGCCGCCTGCTCAATGTGGCGCACCAGTACCAGTTGCACACCGACTGGCACACTCGCACCCCTACCGGCTTCTGAGGAGAACACTATGCAATGGGAAGTTGTGATCGGGCTGGAGATTCATACCCAGCTCGCCACCCAATCGAAGATTTTCTCCGGTAGCGCCACCACGTTCGGCGCAGAGCCCAACACCCAGGCCAGCCTGGTCGACCTGGGCATGCCCGGCGTACTGCCGGTGCTGAACCAGGAAGCGGTGCGCATGGCAGTGATGTTCGGCTTGGCGATCGACGCCGAGATCGGCCAGCACAACGTGTTCGCGCGCAAGAACTACTTCTACCCGGACCTGCCCAAGGGCTACCAGATCAGCCAGATGGAATTGCCGATCGTCGGCAAGGGCCACCTGGACATCCCGCTGGAAGACGGCACTATCAAACGTGTCGGCGTGACCCGCGCGCACCTTGAAGAAGACGCCGGCAAAAGCCTCCACGAAGAATTCCCCGGCGCCACCGGTATCGACCTGAACCGCGCCGGTACGCCGTTGCTGGAGATCGTCTCCGAGCCGGACATGCGCAGCGCCAAGGAAGCCGTGGCCTACGTCAAGACCATCCATGCGCTGGTGCGCTACCTGGGCATCTGCGACGGCAACATGGCCGAAGGCTCGCTGCGTTGCGACTGTAACGTGTCGGTGCGCCCAAAAGGCCAGGCCGAGTACGGCACCCGTTGCGAGATCAAGAACGTCAACTCGTTCCGTTTCATCGAAAAGGCGATCAACACCGAAGTGCGTCGCCAGATCGAACTGATCGAAGACGGCGGCAAGGTGATCCAGCAAACCCGCCTGTACGACCCGAACAAAGACGAAACCCGCGCCATGCGCAGTAAAGAGGAAGCCAACGACTACCGTTACTTCCCCGACCCGGACCTGTTGCCGGTGGTGCTGGAGGACTCGTTCCTCAGTGACATCCGCGCCACCCTGCCGGAATTGCCACAGCAGAAACGCGAGCGCTTCCAGGCGCAGTTCGGCCTGTCGGTCTACGATGCCAGCGTGCTGGCTTCCAGCCGTGAACAAGCCAACTACTTTGAAAAAGTCGTGAGCATCGCCGGCGACGCCAAGCTGGCGGCCAACTGGGTGATGGTTGAACTGGGCAGCCTGTTGAACAAGCAAGGCCTGGAGATCGACGAAGCGCCAGTATCGGCCGAGCAGTTGGGCGGCATGCTGCTGCGCATCAAGGACAACACCATCTCCGGCAAAATCGCCAAGACCGTGTTCGAAGCCATGGCCAGCGGTGAAGGCAGCAGCGATGAGATCATCGAGAAGCGCGGCCTCAAGCAAGTCACCGACAGCGGCGCGATCTCGGCCGTGCTGGATGAAATGCTCGCGGCCAACGCCGAACAGGTCGAACAGTACCGTGCGGCAGACGAAGCCAAGCGCGGCAAGATGTTCGGCTTCTTTGTCGGCCAGGCCATGAAAGCCTCCAAAGGCAAGGCCAACCCGCAACAGGTGAACGAACTGCTGAAAAGCAAGCTCGAAGGCTGATCGCGATGAAAGGCCCGAGTGAGATTTCATGCTCGACTCGGACCTCCTGTGGGAGGGGGCTTGCTCCCGATAGCGGTGATTCAGTCAAAACATCAATGACTGACACTCCACTATCGGGAGCAAGCCCCCTCCCACATTTGATAAGGGGATACCTTGAATGAAGCGCTTACTTGGCCTTTTAGCCGTGTTCTCTTTGCTGGCCGGTTGCGCCAGCGGCCTCATCAACCCCAATGGCTACGACGAAACCGGCACCGCGTCCTATTACGGCGCCAAGCACCATGGCAACAAGACTGCCAGCGGTGAACCCTTCAACCAACACGCCCTGACCGCCGCCCATCGGCAGTTGCCCTTCGGCACCCAGGTCAAAGTGACCAATCTCGACAACGACAAATCCGTCGTGGTCCGCATCAATGATCGCGGCCCGCATACCCGTGGGCGCCTGATTGATCTTTCGCGCAAGGCGGCTGAGCAACTGGGAATGCTCAGCAGCGGCACCGCGCGGGTTCGCGTGCAAGCCATGGGCAACTGAGCCCGCCAAAAACCAAAGGAGTCCTGCCATTTTCGGATTAACCGCCCTCTCGCCCTGGAGCCTGCTCGAACTGATCAGCGGCCTGGTGTTGCTGATTGTCGGTGCCGAAATCCTGGTACGCGCCGCCGTGCGCCTGGCCGCCAGCCTCAAGGTGCGCCCTTTGATCATCGGCCTGACGGTCGTCGCCTTCGGCAGCAGCGCGCCGCAGATGACCGTCAGTCTGCAGGCGACCCTGGCCGGCAACACCGACATTGCCGTGGGCAGCGTGATCGGCAGCAGCATTTTCAACATCCTGGTAACCCTGGGCCTGTCGGCGCTGATTATCCCGCTGCGCGTCTCACGGCAATTGGTACGCCTGGATATCCCGGTGATGATCCTGGCCGGCCTGCTGGTATTTACCCTGGCCGCCAACGAAGAACTCACCCCCGTCGACGGCCTGCTCTTACTCGTGGCCCTGCTCGTCTACCTCGGGGTGCTGCACTACCAGACCCGCCACTCCCGTCGCCCGCGTACCCTGGACACCGTGGCCCGTGCGCCCTGGCTGAGCAGCGTGCTGCTGATGCTGGGCGGGCTGTTGATCCTGGTGTTGGCCGGGCACCTGCTGCTGAGCGCGGCGGTGGATGTGGCAAGCGACCTGGGCCTGTCCGAACGCATCATCGGCCTCACACTGATCGGCGTCGGCACCTCATTGCCGTGCCTGGCCACCTCGCTGATTGCCGCCCTGCGCGGTCAACGCGAAATTGCCGTGGGCAACGTGATCGGCAGCAACCTGTTCAACCTGCTGGGCGTACTGGGGCTGACTGCGCTGCTGGCGCCGTCACCGCTGTCGGTGTCGCCCAACGCCCTGGACTTCGACCTGCCGGTGATGCTCGGCGTGGTGGTGTTGTGCCTGCCGGTGTTTTATAGCGGCTACCGCGTCACCCGCGCCGAAGGCCTGGTGCTGCTGGGCCTGTACCTGGCGTATGGGCTGCACGTGATGGCGTTCACCACCGGCATGCCTCTGGCCAACAAGCTTGAACAATTGATGCTGTATTACGTCCTGCCAGTGCTGGTGGCTTTCCTGTTGTTCAGCACGCTGCGAGCCTGGCGCCGCCAACACAAGAGGGAATCGCAATGACCGATCAGAAAAAACCAGGGGTTGAAATGCGTCGTCAGGTGATGGGCGATGCATTCGTCGACCGCGCCCTGGGCAACGCCACTGAGTTCACTCAGCCGCTGCAAGACTTCGTCAACGAACATGCCTGGGGCAGCGTGTGGAATCGCGAAGGTCTGCCGTTGAAGACGCGCAGCCTGATCACCCTCGCCGCCCTGACCGCACTCAAGTGCCCGCAGGAACTCAAGGGCCATGTACGCGGCGCGCTGAACAATGGTTGTACCGTCGAAGAGATTCGTGAAGCGCTACTGCATTGCGCGGTGTATGCAGGCGTGCCGGCCGCAATCGATGCGTTCCGGGCAGCCCAGGAAGTGATCGACAGCTACCAGCCAGCCGGCTAGATCCAGCCGCCCGCCTGCAATACGAAGATTCCGATATTCGTGGTCACCGCCGCTATCAGGGTGGTGATCACGATAATCGCGGCGGCCAATTCGTGATTGCCCTCGGCGGCCCTGGCCATCACAAAGCTCGCGGCCGCAGTCGGTGCGCCGAAGTACAGGAACAGAATCCCCAATTCAGGCCCCCGGAACCCCAGCAGCCAAGCGCCCAGCGTGGCGACCACCGGCAGCCACACCATCTTCATCAAGCTTGCGCTCAACGCCATATCGCCGCTCTTGCGTAACGCCGCCAATGACAACGTGCCACCGATGCAGATCAGTGCCAGCGGCAATGTCGTGTCCGCCAGGTACTGCGCGGACTTTTCCAGCCAGCCCGGCAACCCGATCTGGAAGTAGGCGAACGGCGCGGCAACGATCACGCTGATGATCAGTGGGTTGGCCACCACACTTTTTAAAATGCTCCACGGGTCCGACTTGATCACCGGGCTGTAGACCGCCAGCACAATGGTCGACAGCGTGTTGTAGAGCAGGATCACCAGCGCCGCGAGAATTGCGCCGAGGGAGATGCCGTAATCACCGTACATGCTCGCCGCCAGCGCCAGGCCGATCACCCCGTTGTTGCCGCGAAACGCGCCCTGGGTGTAGATGCCGCGGTCCTCACGCTTGCAGCGAAAGATCGCCCAGCCCCACGCAATGGCAAAGCTCAGCAGCGTGGCGATGGAAAAGTAGATCAGCAAACCCGGTTTGAGCGCCGCGTGCAGGTCGGCATGCAGGATGCCGAGAAACAGCAGCGCCGGCATGGTGACGTTGAACACCAGGGACGAAGCCGTGTGGATAAAGTTGTCGTTGATCCAGTTGATGCGCTTGAGCAGCACACCGAGGAACAGCATGGCAAACACCGGCGCGGTGATGGTGAGGGTCGTGAGGAAAATTGCCAGCATGCCGGGGAGAACCTTGGTGGGCGTCGTCAGGAGGCGAATGATAAGCCAGTACGGACCGCTTCGTCTGGTCTACCACTATCGGGAGCCCCCTCCCACACTTGACCGCATTTCAAAGTGTGGGGGCTTGCTCCCGATACAGGCGACTCGATCTCAGGTAATCGGCGCCGGGTTGAACAAGGTGATGTCGTTATGCAGCTTGTGTTGCTCGGCCCAGGTCTGCTTCTTGCCGCTGGCCACATCCAGGTAGTAGTGGAACAACTCCCAGCCCAGTTCCTCGATGGTCGCGCGCCCGGTGGCAATGCGCCCGGCGTCGATATCAATGAGGTCCGGCCAGCGCTGCGCCAGCTCCGTACGCGTCGACACCTTCACCACCGGCGCCATCGCCAGCCCGTAAGGCGTGCCGCGCCCGGTAGTGAACACATGCAGGTTCATCCCCGCCGCCAGTTGCAAGGTGCCGCACACGAAGTCGCTGGCCGGCGTGGCGCAGAAAATCAGGCCCTTGCCCTTGAAGCGCTCACCCGGACCGAGCACGCCGTTGATCGCGCTGCTGCCGGACTTGACGATGGAGCCCAGGGACTTCTCGACAATGTTCGACAAGCCACCCTTCTTGTTCCCTGGCGTGGTGTTGGCACTGCGATCCGCCTCGCCTTTGGCCAGGTAACGGTCGTACCAGTCCATTTCCCTGACCAACTCCTCGGCCACTTCCTTCGTCTGCGCGCGAGAAGTCAGCAGGTAGATGGCATCGCGGACCTCAGTGACTTCAGAAAACATCACCGTCGCCCCCGCCCGCAGCAACAAATCCGAGGCGAACCCCAGCGCCGGGTTGGCGGTGATGCCGGAAAACGCATCGCTGCCGCCGCACTGCATGCCCAGGATCAGCTCCGACGCCGGCACCGTTTCCCGGCGACGCTGGTCGAGTTTCTTCAGACGTACCTCGGCCAGCGCCATGATCTGCTCGATCATCTCGGTAAACCCGTGGCTGGAATCCTGTAGCCGATACAGCCACGGCTCGCTCAGGTCGACGGAGCTGTCGTTATCGTGCATCACCTGCCCGGCCTGCAATTTCTCGCAGCCCAGGCTGATCACCAGGGCCTCGCCCCCCAGGTTCGGGTTACGCGCCAGATTACGCACGGTGCGGATCGGGATGTAGGCATCCGTCGCAGTGATCGCCACCCCGCAGCCGTAGCTGTGGGTCAGCGCCACCACGTCATCGACATGCGGGTACTTGGGCAGCAGTTCGTCCTTGATGCGCTTGACCGCATGGTCCAGCACACCGGTGACGCACTGCACCGTGGTAGTGATACCAAGGATATTGCGCGTACCGACCGTGCCGTCGGCATTGCGATAGCCCTCGAAGGTAAACCCTTCCAGCGGCGCCTGGGCCTCGGGCACCTCGGTAGACAGCGGCAAGCTGTCCAGCGGCGGCGCGGTGGGCATGCGCAACTGATCTTCCTGCACCCAACTGCCGCGCGGAATCGGCCCCAGGGCGTAACCGATGGTCTGGCCGTAGCGAATGATCCGGCCGCCTTCGGGGATATCTTCCAGGGTCACCTTATGGCTTTGGGGGATGAATTCCACGGTCACCAGGCCGTCCGGGAACTCGGTCCCGGCCGGAACGCCCTGGTCATTGACCACGATCACCACATTGTCGCGCTCATGCAAACGAATGGAGCGCGGCGAGTCGGCATGTTCAATCAACTGCATTACATCGCCCCTCAGGAATGCACGTGGGTAAGGTTGGTCAGCTCAGGCCCTTGGCTTGGCGGCTCTTTGAGCACCACACGCTTGATCGGGCCGACAATTACCAGGTAACTGAACACCGCCACCAGCGCGTTGGCGCCGACGAACACCAGGGCCCACTTGAACGACCCGGTGGTGCTGATGATGTAGCCGATGACGATCGGCGTGGTGATCGAGGCCAAGTTACCGAAGGTGTTGAACAGGCCGCCACTGAGGCCGGCGATTTGTTTCGGCGAGGTGTCGGACACCACCGCCCAGCCCAGTGCGCCAACGCCTTTACCGAAGAAGGCCAAGGCCATGAAGCCCACCACCATCCACTCGATATCCACGTAGTTGCACGCCACGATGCTGCTGGAGATCAGCAGGCCGCCAATGATCGGCGCCTTGCGCGCGAAGGTCAGGGAATGGCCCTTGCGCAGCAGGTAGTCGGAAATCACCCCGCCCAATACACCGCCGATAAAGCCGCAGATCGCTGGAAGCGATGCAATGAAACCGGCCTTGAGGATGGTCATGCCGCGATCCTGCACCAGGTAAACCGGGAACCAGGTGAGGAAGAAGTAGGTGATCCCGTTGATGCAGTACTGACCCAGGTACACGCCGAGCATCATGCGGTTGGTCAGCAACTGGCGGATGTAATCCCACTTCGGACCGTCGGTTTTCTTACCCTTGCCTTTGTCCTGATCCATATCGACCATCGCGCCGTTGGCGGCAATGTGGTTGAACTCCGCTTCGTTGATCATCGGGTGCTGGCGCGGGCTGTGGATAACTTTCAGCCAGATCAGCGAGAACAGCATGCCGATCACGCCCATCACGATAAACACGTGCTGCCAGCCGAAGCTGTAGACGATCCAGCCCATCAGCGGCGCGAACAGCACCGTGGCGAAGTATTGCGCGGAGTTGAAGATCGCCGAGGCCGTACCGCGCTCGGCGGTAGGAAACCAGGCCGCCACAATGCGCGCGTTGCCGGGAAAGGACGGCGCTTCCGCCAGGCCCACCATGAAGCGCAGCATGAACAGCGCAACTACTGCGGTGGAAACCCCGAACTCGCCCACATAGCCTTGCAGCACCGTGAACAGCGACCAGGTGAAAATGCTCAGGGCATAGACTTTTTTCGAGCCGAACCGATCGAGCAACCAGCCGCCGGGGATTTGCCCGGCCACGTAGGCCCAACCGAATGCAGAGAAGATATAACCGAGGGTGACCGCGTCGATCCCGAGGTCTTTTTGCAGGCTGGAGCCTGCGATAGCGATGGTGGCCCGGTCGGCGTAGTTGATCGTGGTCACCAGGAACAGCATGAGCAGGATCAAATAGCGGACATGGGTCGGCTTGGTCGCTTGCATGTAAAAGTACTCCCACTAATTATTTTTTTTGCGGGTGATGTTTATGTGTTACCAGATGCCCCCCCCTGTAGGAGCGAGCTTGCTCGCTCCTACAGAAAGACAGGCCCCCTTAACAGGGGGCCGGGTGTTACGAACCGATGTAGCTGGTTTTCACCACGGTGTAGAACTCTTGCGCATAGCGACCTTGCTCACGCGAACCATAGGATGAGCCCTTACGGCCACCGAACGGAACGTGATAGTCCACGCCGGCGGTCGGCAGGTTGACCATCACCATCCCGGCCTGGGAATGACGCTTGAAGTGGTTGGCGTACTTCAACGAGGTGGTGGCGATGCCCGCCGACAAACCGAACTCGGTGTCGTTGGCCATGGCCAGCGCCGCCTCGTAGTCCGCCACGCGTACCACGTTGGCCACCGGGCCGAAGATCTCTTCACGGCTGATGCGCATGGCGGCTTCGCTGTCGGCGAACAATGTCGGCGCCAGGTAGTAGCCCTCGGTGTCGCAGGTCACCAGGCCACCGCCGCTCACCAGCCGCGCGCCTTCGCTCTGGCCGATGTCGATGTATTTCAAGTCCTGATCCAACTGGGCCTGGGAAACGACCGGGCCGATGTCGGTGCCGCTCTTCAATGCGTGGCCAACCTTGATCGACTTCATGCGCTCGGCCATCGCCGCGACGAACCGGTCGTGAATACCGGCGGTGACAATCAGGCGGCTCGATGCAGTGCAACGCTGGCCGGTGGAGTAGAACGCGCTCTGCACCGACAACTCGACGGCCTGCTTGAGGTCGGCGTCGTCGAGAATGATCTGCGGGTTTTTGCCGCCCATTTCCAACTGCACTTTTGCCTGGCGCGACACGCAACTGATAGCGATCTGACGGCCCACACCCACGGAACCGGTGAAGCTGATGCCGTCGACTTTCGCGCTGTTGACCAGCACATCGCCCACCACACGGCCGCTACCCATCACCAGGTTGAACACTCCGGCGGGGAAACCGGCGCGGGAGATGATTTCCGCCAGGGCCCAGGCACAGCCCGGCACCAGTTCTGCCGGCTTGATTACCACGCAGTTGCCGTAGGCCAGGGCCGGCGCGATTTTCCAGGCCGGGATGGCAATCGGGAAGTTCCACGGCGTGATCAAGCCGACCACACCCAGCGCTTCGCGGGTGACTTCAACGTTGACACCCGGGCGCACCGACGGCACGTAGTCGCCGGACAGACGCAGGCATTCACCGGCGAAGAACTTGAAGATATTACCGGCGCGGGTCACTTCGCCGATGGCTTCGGGCAGGGTCTTGCCCTCCTCCCGGGCCAGCAGCGTGCCGAGTTCTTCATGGCGCGCGAGGATTTCGCTGCCGACTTTATCCAAGGCATCGTGGCGCGCCTGAATCCCGGAGGTGGACCAGGCCGGGAACGCGGCACGGGCGGCGTCGATGGCGGCATTGACTTGGGCGACATCAGCCTTGGCATATTCGCCAATGACGTCAGACAACTCCGACGGGTTGAGGTTAACGCAGTAGTCAGCACCGGCCACCCATTGGCCGTTGATGTAGTTTTCATAACGCGGGGCTTGGGACACGAATCTTCTCCTGACGCAAAAGGCCGCTGATTGCTCAGCGGCCTTGTAGATAAGTTATTGCGCGCCTTGCTTGTCGATCAGCGCGGCCAGGGCTTCGTATTCTTCCGGCAGCAGGTCGGTCAGCGGGGTGCGCACTGGGCCTGCGTCGTGGCCGACGATTTTTGCACCCGCCTTGACGATGCTCACGGCATAGCCGGCCTTGCGGTTACGGATGTCCAGGTACGGCAGGAAGAAATCGTCGATGATCTTGCCGACGGTGGCGTGATCGTCCCTGGCAATGGCGTGGTAGAAATCCATCGCCGTCTTCGGGATGAAGTTGAACACCGCCGAGGAGTACACCGGCACGCCCAGGGCCTTGTAGGCAGCGGCGTAAACCTCTGCCGTCGGCAGGCCGCCGAGGTAGCTGAAACGATCACCGAGACGACGGCGGATCGACACCATCAACTCGATATCGCCCAGGCCATCTTTGTAGCCGATCAGGTTCGGGCAGCGTTCGGCCAGGCGTTCCAGCAGGGGCGCCGTCAGGCGGCAGACGTTGCGGTTGTAGACCACCACACCGATTTTCACCGATTTGCACACCGCCTCAACGTGGGCGGCAACCCCGTCCTGGCTGGCTTCGGTGAGGTAGTGCGGCAGCAGCAGCAAGCCTTTGGCACCGAGGCGCTCGGCTTCCTGGGCGTACTCAATAGCCTGGCGGGTCGAACCGCCAACGCCGGCGAGGATCGGCACGCTGTTGGCGCAGGTATCAACGGCGGTCTTCACCACCTGGGAATATTCGCTCGCGGCGAGGGAGAAAAACTCACCGGTACCGCCGGCGGCGAACAACGCAGTGGCGCCGTAAGGGGCGAGCCATTCCAGGCGCTTGATATAGCCCGCCTGGTGGAAGTCACCCTGGGCGTTGAAATCGGTCACCGGGAAAGACAGCAGACCGTGGGAGAGGATGGACTTCAGTTCTTGTGGATTCATTATTCGAACACCCTGGGCGAAGACTTTCTATGGAGAGGTTGTTGTTGGTTTTGCTGATGTCATACGTCATCGTACAACTATAAAAAGATTCGTCAACTGCAATTCATCGTCCGTCCTGTTCGTCTCGGTTGAAAGATGTGCCTGGGACGAAGGACGTCGCTCTTCTACGCTCGATTTGACGGTCTATAAAACAGATGGTCTGAAGGCCATTCGTCGCAACTGTGATTTCTGACAGTTACGTCAGACGTCAAGGAGGGGGATAACGCCGCGTAGAAGCCAGACGCCCTGACTTCGACGCAGAGGAGCACATGATCATGTCTTATGAAGCCCCGCGCCTTGTCGGCTCCGCCTCTTCGAGCGCTGCCGAGGTGAGCCTCAAGGGAAACACACGATTCGAGTTTTCTATCCCTGACCCAAATGACATTCCGGCCAGCGCCGAGGTAAGCCTCATTGTCGGATCGGATCCGGAATCGCCGGACCTCAAGGGGCACAAAGTGCTGGCAGGCAGGTTTGACGAAGACCAGGACGACGTTGTGAAATTATCCAATCTCACGCTCGCCCTGACCTCGGACGACCTCAAGGACTACGCCAACAGGGCGATATCCATCCGCTACCTCGTACGCTCCGAATCGGGAGACTCGTACTCGGCGCCATTAGAGATAAAAGTCCTGCCGTGAAACGGACTCAACCGCGCTGCGCCTCTGCCTCTTCATGGGCATGGCGCAGCCGTTCGCGACTGTTGGTCAGGTGCAGGCGCATGGCCGCCCGCGCCGCATCGGAATCCTGGCGGGCGATCGCCTCATAAATCTCTTCGTGCTCGCGACTCAGGCGACTCATGTAGTGATGTTGGTCGTCATGGGCCAGGCGCGCCGAATTCAGGCGGGTGCGAGGAATGATGCTGGTGCCCAGGTGAGTCATGATGTCGGTGAAGTAGCGGTTGCCGGTGGACAGCGCGATTTCCAGGTGGAACGCGAAATCCGACGCCACCGCATCGCCGGCGTGCGCCGCGCTTTCATTCAACGCATCGAGCGCCGCGCGCATGGCCGCCAGTTGCGCATCGCTACGGCGTAACGCAGCCAGACCAGCGGATTCCACTTCAAGGCTGATCCGCAACTCAAGGATTGCCAGCACATCGCGCAAGGTCACGACCGTGGCCGGGTCGATGCGGAAGCCACTGGGGCTTGGGGTGTCCAGCACAAAGGTGCCGATACCGTGACGGGTTTCCACCTGCCCCGCCGCCTGCAGGCGCGAGATGGCCTCGCGCACCACCGTGCGGCTGACGCCATGGGCGTCCATGATCGCCGATTCGGTAGGCAGCTTATCGCCACGCTTGAGCTGGCCATCGCGGATCTGCTCGGACAACACCGTGACCAATTCCTGGGCAAGACTGCGACGCTTGCGGGGAAGACGAGGGGCGGTGTTGGCGTTTTCCATGTGGGGTCATCTTTCTCGGTGAACTGAGGGGGCATCATAGCTCATGGCGGTTGTACGATCACCGTTCGGAAGCACTTTCATCTGCATCCCGATGAATTTCACCCGGATCGTCAGGATTGCCAGTGACACCTCGCACATAACCCTTGGCTATTTCCACAACGAGGATTGCGCCTAAACAGTCTCTTTGAGCTGTTACTTTTCACAGCAGACAGCCCGTTGGATAGCTTTCACAGTGACACCTGTACCGGCACACAGGTGACGAACATGAAAATCCCAATTCTGATGTGCGCAGCCGCAGCGTGGCTCCTGGCAAGCACCGTACCCGCAGCACCGCCAAGCGTGCGCAATGGTGGTGGCGAAGACATCTTGTTGCAGGGTTTCCACTGGAACTCCAGCCGCAACACCCCGCAAAAGTGGTACGAGGTGCTAACGCAGATGGCCCCTACCATCGGCAAGGATGGCTTCACCAAAATCTGGCTGCCACCGGCCTGGACCGATCAATCCAGTTGGAGCGATCCGACCACGGGAACGTCCGGCGGTGGCGAAGGCTATTTCTGGAATGATTTCGATAAAAATAGCCAGTATGGCAGCGACGGCCAGCTCAAACAGGCGGTTACCGCCCTGACAAATGCTGGGGTGCAGGCCGTTTACGACGTGGTACCCAATCATATGAACGACAAGCTCGCGGGCAAACAGGTCCGTTTCCCCAGGAGCCTCAAGCTGTGGCGAGATGACTGCACAACCCCCTCCGACTGTGATCACGGTGACGCATTCATGAGCGGTTCAGCCGACCTTAATACAGGCAATGCCGAAGTCTCGTCGCGCTTCATGCAAGAGTTCAGGAATCTGCGGGACAACTATGGCACCAAAGGCTTGCGCTTCGATTTTGTGCGCGGCTACGCGCCGGAACGTGTCGATATCTGGATGAAAAACTTTGGCGACCAGGCGTTCTGCGTCGGTGAACTGTGGAAGAGCCCCAACGAATATCCCGCCACCGACTGGCGCAATAAGGCCAGTTGGCAGGATGCCCTCAAGGACTGGTCGGACCGCTCCCACTGCGCAGTGTTCGATTTCGCCCTCAAGGAACGCCTGCAAAACGGCAACGTGGCCGAATGGCGTCATGGCCTGAATGGCAATCCCGACGCGGCATGGCGACAGGTGGCCGTGACATTTGTCGACAATCACGACACCGGCTATTCGCCCGGGCAATACGGCGGACAACACCACTGGCCGTTGTCCGATCCGATGCGCGATATCGCCTACACCTATATTTTGCTCAGCCCCGGTACGCCGACCGTCTATTGGCCTGACATGTATGACTGGGGCCGTGGCGACCTGATCCGCACGCTGATCAGCCTACGCAAGGACGCCGGCATCCGCGCCGACTCGCCCATCAGCTTCCAGGGTCACTATTCCGGCTTGGTGGCCGCCACCAATGGCAGTCGCAAGCGTTTGTTGCTCGCCCTGGACTCTGACCTCAACAAGGCGCCAGATGGCTTTACCCCCGTTCTGCTCGCGGACGGCCAGCGCATCCGCGTCTGGCAAGCCAGCCAGGCCCTAGCCGACACGACCACCACGCTGCACTGCGACAATGCGCAACCAAGTCCTGGGCAAGCCGTGTATGCGGTGGGTTCGCCCCTGGAACTGGGCGCCTGGGACCCCGCCCACGCCATCGCCCTGCAACCCGGCACATCGAATCGCTGGAGCGGCTCCGTTGTCTGGCCCACGCAGCAGAGCGTCGAGTGGAAATGCCTGATTCGCAACCTCAGCAACATCAACGAGGTCTATTGGCAGGCTGATCCCAACAACCGCTTCGTTACGGGGGCAGCCAGCGAATCCGTGGGCCGTTTTTGACAAAAAAATGGTTCTTCACGGATTACCGGGAAAGACGCTCTTGATTTTCATGAAAAAGAATTCGCTATCCCGGTAACCGTACGCCATCCGTTTGATGACCTTTATTCGATTATTTATTCCTTCCAACTGACCGGTGTGCATCGGCCAGCGAACCCGGCTGACGATGCCCCGCCAGTAACTCTTTAGCCGTTTGGCGAACTGGATCAGTGCCGGTATTTCGCTTTCATGCGCATGGCGCAGCCATTGCTTCCAGGCCGATCGCCAACCCCAAGCGGTGCTAGGCGTCCAAAGCGTTTTGAGTTCAGTCTTCATCAAATAGACCTTCATCAACGCGTGGTTGGCCGCCAGCAGATCCTCCAGGCGGACCTGTTGCTCCGGTGTTTTCAGGTTCTGCGGGTTGCGCAGGAGCAGCCAACGCGCCTGCTTGATGACCTGTCGGGCCGGCTTGTCATGACGCAGTCGATTGGCTTCGTCGACGCGAACCCGATCAATCACCTCTCGGCCATACTTGGCCACCACATGGAAGAGGTCGTAGACCACTCGCGCGTTGGGACAGTGCTGACGAACCTCCAGGTCAAAAGCAGTGTTCATGTCCATTGCCACCGCTTCGATTCGGGCGCATCCCTCTGGCCCCAGCTCTTCGAAAAACGGCCTGACCGCCGCCCGGCTGCGGCCTTCGCCGACCCACAGCACTCGTCGTGTATCCGCATCCAGCACCACACTGGCGTAACGATGGCCCTTGAACAGGGCGAACTCGTCCATCACCAGACGCCGTGGTTGCGCCTTCGGCAGATCGCTCAATGCCGCTTGCAAGGCACGACGCTCCAGCAACCGAACGGTGTCCCAATGCAGCCCAAACATCTGCGCCACATGCAGCGTGGGAAGGCGTTCACAGGCTTGAATGACCGCCTCTGCCAGACGCCGCGTCATACGGGCATAGCGATCCAGCCAACTGACGGCCTCCATGCGTTTACCGCAGTCGCGGCAACCAACGCGTCGGAGCAAAACGCTCAGGCGCACCGCACGACCGAGAATGGGCAAATCACGAATGACTCGCTCGCAATACTCATGCGTGGTTGAACAGGGTTTTTGGCACCCGCCACAGGAAGGGAATCGGGTGGCGTGGGGTGTCAGATCGATCTGGAGGGCGTCACCATCAGGCTTGATCGTGACGACAGAAAAGCCCTCCCAAAAAGGAAGGAAAGTATTAATATCGCGCATAAGAACGCCGGTTTGTTAGATGTGTTTGCTCGCACGAACATCATTAATCAAATCGGCGTTCTTGTTTCTGTGTTTCCCGGGATTCCGTGAAGAACCAAAAAAATGCCCCGGCGAGACCGAGGCATTTTTCAATGTATGTCCGAGGACCTACATAGTGTCACTTCACCACTTTCAAACTCGGCCGACCGCTTGGGCGAGGCGGCTCGGAATCCGGTGGTGGCACATCATCGCCGTCTTCACCCTCGATCGCTTCGTCATCCTCGAAAGGCGACTCCAGATCGAACACCATGCCTTGGCCATTTTCCCGGGCATAGATCCCGAGGATGGCACCAATCGGCACGTACAGCGTATGCGGCACACCGCCGAAACGCCCTTCGAAGCTGACAGCTTCGTTGTCCATGTGCAGGTGGCGCACGGCGCTGGGTGATACGTTCAGCACAATCTGTCCGTCACTGGCAAAACCCTGCGGTACCTGAACCGCAGGAAACTCGGAATTGACCAGCATGTGCGGGGTGCAATCGTTGTCCACAATCCACTCATAGAGCGCACGGACCAGGTAGGGTCGACTGGAGTTCATCAGCGGCTCCTTAAGCCTTAGCGCATATCGCGTTCGACACCGGACAGACTCGTCTGGAAAGCCTCACGCGCAAACTGGCGCTCCATGTAATCAAGCAGCGGCTTGGCCGGCCGCGGCAGTTCAATGCCCATAATCGGCAAGCGCCAGAGTATGGGCAATAGGCAGCAATCCACCAGGCTTTGTTCCTCGCTGAGGAAAAAAGGCTTATCGGCGAACAGTGGCGAAACACCCGTCAGGCTCTCGCGCAATTCCTTGCGCGCCACGACACGGGCCGCCTCTTTGCTGCGCGAATCCAGAATCAAATCCACCAGCCCGCACCAGTCGCGCTGAATCCGATGGATCAGCAGGCGGCTGTTGGCACGCGCCACCGGGTATACCGGCAGTAAAGGCGGATGCGGGTAACGCTCATCCAGATATTCCATCACCACGGTTGACTCCCACAACGCCAGGTCACGATCGACCAGGGTGGGCAAGCTGCCGTAAGGGTTCACTTCGATCAGCTTCGGCGGGTGACGACCCACCTCCACACTGATGATCTCGGCGCTGACACCCTTCTCTGCGAGCACGATGCGTACTCGGTGGGAATAGTGGTCGGCGGGGTCGGAGTAACAGGCCAACCGATTGGTCACGCCCATGGCGGTCCTCCTCGCTTGTTGAAATTATGGAAAGCTCAAAAACGAGCGCGCCCAGTGAGCATCTCTGTAACGGCAGGTTCTACCCGGTCGCTACGTATTCAGAGATGCCGCTGGGCGCGCAAGATTAACAGCAATTGCTTACGGTTGGATCAATGCACATCCTTCCAGTATTCGCGTTTGAGCAGATAAGCGAATACGAAGAAGAAGGCCAGGTACAGCAACACATATGTACCAATGCGCTGGTGCTGGAGTTTGACCGGGTTGGCCGAGTAGGCCAGGAAGGTCACGAGATTCTTGACCTTCTCGTCAAACTGCTCGCCAGTCAGCGCACCGGGGGTGTCTATCTTCAGTTGATCGCATGCTTCATGAGTCAGAGGCGTGCCGGTCAACGGATCGTATTGCTTCTTGCCGTCTTCAACGACCTGAATCTGCTTGCATCCTACCACTTGCTTGCCTTGCAGTCCGGCCAGAACGTTAGGCATACCGACGTTCGGGAACACTCGGTTGTTCACACCCCATGGGCGTGTCGGATCGGCGTAGAAAGACTTCAGGTAGCCGTAGAGCCAGTCGGTACCGCGAACACGCGCCACCAGGGTCAGGTCGGGCGGTGCGGCGCCGAACCAAACCTTGGCGTCGGCCGGTTGCATGCCGATGCTCATGTGGTCGCCAATCTTGGCGCCGGTGAACACCAGCTTGTCGAGCATCACTTCATGCGGAATGCCAAGGTCATCGGCCACGCGTTCATAACGCTGGAACTTGGCACTGTGGCAACCCATGCAGTAGTTGACGAACGTACGTGCGCCATCTTGCAGGGCAGCCTTGTCCGATACGTCGATATCGACTTTTTCCAACTCCGGACCGCCGTGTTCGGCAGCGAAGGACAGGAGCGGCAGCGCCGCAAGCATCAATGCAACAAATAATTTTTTCATCAGCCAGTCACCCTTTCCGGAACCGGTTTGGTCTTCTCTAGCCGGGTGTAGAACGGCATCAGAATGAAGTAGGCGAAGTACAGGAAGGTGCAGACCTGCGACAGCAGCGTACGCTCAGGAGTCGGCGCCAATACGCCCAGAACGCCCAGGATCACGAATGCAATGCAGAACACCCACAACCAGATTTTGCTCAGCCAGCCCTTGTAGCGCATGGACTTGACCGGGCTTCGATCGAGCCAAGGCAACACGAACAGTACCGCGATGGCCGCGCCCATGGCGATGACGCCCATGAGCTTGTCGGGGATCGCCCGCAAGATCGCGTAGAACGGTGTGAAGTACCAGACCGGTGCGATGTGCTCAGGTGTCTTGAAGGCGTTGGCCTGTTCGAAGTTAGGCTTCTCCAGGAAATAGCCACCCATCTCCGGGAAAAAGAACACGATCGAGCAGAACACGAACAGGAACACGACGACACCGACAATGTCTTTCACGGTGTAGTACGGGTGGAACGGAATGCCATCCAGCGGGATGCCGTTCTCGTCCTTGTGCTTCTTGATGTCCACGCCATCGGGGTTGTTGGAACCCACTTCGTGCAGCGCCAGGATGTGCAGCACCACCAGACCGAGGATCACGATGGGCAGGGCCACTACGTGCAGGGCGAAGAAGCGGTTCAGGGTGATACCGGAGATCAGGTAGTCACCACGGATCCACTGGGTCAGGTCGTTGCCGATCACTGGGATCGCGCCGAACAGCGAGATGATCACCTGCGCCCCCCAGTACGACATCTGGCCCCACGGCAGCAGGTAACCCATGAAGGCTTCGGCCATCAGCGCCAGGTAGATCAGCATGCCGAAGACCCACACCAGCTCACGGGGCTTCTGGTACGAACCGTAGAGCAGACCACGGAACATGTGCAGATAAACCACGATGAAGAACGCCGAAGCGCCGGTGGAGTGCAGCAGACGCAGGATCGAGCCGTACTCGACGTCACGCATGATGTATTCGACGGAAGCGAATGCCTCCTCCGCCGAAGGGGTGTAGCTCATGGTCAGCCAGACGCCGGTGACGATCTGGTTGACCAGCACCAGCAGTGCCAGGGAGCCGAAGAAGTAGAAGAAGTTGAAGTTTTTTGGCGCGTAATACTTGCTGAGATGGTCTTCCCACATTTTGGTGGCGGGGAAGCGCGCATCTACCCAATCCATGAACTTACTCATTACGCGTTCTCCTTGTCGAGGCCAATGACAATGATGTCGTTAGATTCGTAGTTATGCGGAGGCACGGGTAGGTTCAGTGGAGCAGGTTGCGACTTGTAGACGCGTCCGGCCAGGTCGTAGTGCGAACCGTGACAGGGGCAGAAATAGCCGCCGACCCAATCTTTGCCCAAGTCGACCGGCGCCACTTCAGGGCGGAAAGTAGGTGAGCATCCCAGGTGGGTACACAGCCCGACCAGCAGCAGAATCTCTGGCTTGATCGAGCGCACTTCATTCTTGGCGTAAGCGGGTTGGTCGGATTTCTCAGATTTGGGGTCAGACAACTGGCCTTCGATCTTTTTCAGATTTCCCAGGATTTCCTCTGTACGACGAACAATGAACACCGGCTGCCCGCGCCACTCAGCAATCATCTGCTGGCCTGGCTCGATCTTGCTGATATTCACCTTCACCGGTGCACCTGCGGCTTTCGCCTTGGCACTGGGAAACCATGACCCCACGAACGGGACCGCAGCCCCCACCGCTCCTGCAGCACCCACAACGGATGTGGCTGCTACCAAGAAGCGACGCCGGCCTGCATTCACGCCGTCATTGCTCATTCAGTCCTCTCCCATCAGCTTTTTGGCCTGTTAAATCAGGCGTCTACTAAGTATTAAATCTGAACTTATAAAAATTTTGCCGAATGGTAATGAAAAGCCCCACGTATGACAAGGGAATTGCCCGGGCCTCCGCCTCCAGGCCCTGTAGTATAGGGGGTCTACGGATGTGGCAAGTTGTCACGCTCAAATTAATGCATAAATTGCAGGCAATAAAAAACGCCCAGCTCCGTGAGGAGGCTGGGCGTTTTTGTGGAACGTAAAGCGAATTAACGCTTCGAGTACTGCGGACGCTTACGCGCTTTACGCAGACCGACTTTCTTACGTTCAACTTCACGGGCATCGCGAGTCACGAAGCCAGCTTTGCGCAGAGCGCCACGCAGGGTTTCGTCGTACTGCATCAGAGCGCGAGTGATACCGTGGCGGATTGCGCCAGCTTGACCACTTACACCGCCACCGATAACAGTGACGTAGATGTCGAACTTTTCAACAGTCTCGGTCAGTTCCAGCGGCTGACGAACTACCATGCGGGCAGTTTCGCGGCCGAAGAAATTGTCCAGGGTGCGATTGTTGATCGAGATGTTACCAGTACCCGGACGCAGGAAAACGCGTGCGGTTGCGGTTTTGCGACGGCCAGTGCCGTAATTTTGAGTCGCCGACATAATGAACTATTCCGTTAAAACTTCAGTTCTTGGGGCTGCTGAGCAGCATGAGGGTGAGCAGCGCCCGCATAGACTTTCAGCTTGCGAAACATATCGCGACCCAGTGGGCCCTTCGGCAGCATGCCTTTAACCGCGATTTCAATCGGGGCCTCAGGCTTCTTGGCGATCAGACCTTCGAAATTGGAAGACTTGATGCCGCCTGGGAAACCGGAGTGACGGTAGTACATTTTGTCTTGCGCTTTGTTGCCGGTAACACGTACCTGCTCAGCGTTGATGATCACGATGTAGTCACCGGTGTCAACGTGAGGGGTGTATTCAGGCTTGTGCTTGCCACGCAGACGGCTGGCGACTTCAGTGGCCAGACGACCCAGAGTCTGACCAGCGGCGTCGACGACAAACCAGTCGCGCTGAACTGTTTCCGGTTTTGCAGTAAAAGTTGTCATTCTTTAATAGCCTCAGGGGCCGCCCTGTAAATTAGACGGCGGATCTTACTGAATAGTGCGTACTTTGACAAGTCAAAGGCAGCCGGATACAGACGCTATCGGGGGCTCGGGTCAGCGCGTCCGTTCAACGGCAAGATTCTTCGGCAGGCGGCGCATCACTTCCACTGCAGAAAGAGGTGGGCAATTATGCAGATTGCGAAAAAAAATTCAACCTGCTTTTATGATTGTTTTCCCCGAAGGAGTACCCGATGGATTATCGACAGCTGGGCCGCACCGATCTGAACGTGAGCGCGATAGCCTTGGGCACCATGACCTGGGGTGAGCAGAACAGCGAGGCAGAGGCCTTCGCCCAGATCGAACGGGCCAAGGCCGCGGGGATCAACTTCCTCGACACGGCGGAAATGTACCCGGTACCGCCCAAGGCCGATACCTACGCCACCACCGAGCGTTACATCGGTCATTACTTCAAGAGCCGCGGCGATCGGGCCGACTGGGTGCTCGCCAGCAAGATCGCCGGCCCCGGCAACACCATTGACTATATCCGCGACGGTCACCTGCGCCACAACCGCAAGCACATCGTCGAAGCGCTGGATGCCAGCCTCAAGCGCCTGCAGACCGACTGGATCGACCTCTATCAACTGCACTGGCCAGAGCGCAGCACCAACTTCTTCGGCCAACTGAGCTACAAGCACAAGGACGAAGACAACCTCACCCCGTTCGAGGAAACCCTCGAAGTCCTGGACGAACAGGTCAAGGCCGGCAAGATCCGCCATATCGGCCTGTCCAACGAAACCCCATGGGGCGCCATGAAGTTCCTGGCCCTGGCCGAAGCCCGTGGCTGGCCGCGTGCGGTGTCGATCCAGAACCCCTACAACCTGCTCAACCGCAGCTTCGAAGTGGGACTGGCAGAAGTCGCCATCCGCGAGCAATGCGGCCTGCTGGCCTACTCGCCCCTGGCGTTTGGCATGCTCAGCGGCAAATACGAAAACGGCGCGCGTCCTGCCAAAGGTCGCCTGAGCCTGTACAGCCGTTTCAGTCGTTACTTCAACCCGCAGTCGGAAGCGGCATGCAGCCGTTACGTGGCCCTGGCGCGGGAGCATGGCCTGGATCCGGCACAAATGGCCCTGGCGTTCGTGACGCAACAACCGTTCGTGACCAGCAATATCATTGGGGCAACGACGCTGGAGCAACTGGACAGCAACATTGCCAGCGCCACGCTGAAACTGTCCAAAGAGGTGTTGGAAGGGATTGAGGCTATTCAGAAGGATCATCCGAATCCAGCGCCGTGATTAACCTTTAGCCCGCCATCGGGAGCAAGCCCCCCCCCACATTTGAATGTATTCACAAATCAAAATGTGGGAGGGAGCTTGCTGCCGATGGGGCCCTCAGCGACACCACACCCTCAAAGCGCCCGCGCAATAATCTCCTTCATGATCTCATTGGTCCCCGCATAAATCCGCTGCACCCGCGCATCCGCCCAGGCGCGGGCGATCGGGTATTCCCACATGAAACCGTAGCCGCCGTGCAACTGCACGCACTCATCGAGCACCTTGCATTGCAGGTCCGTGGCCCAGTATTTGGCCATCGCCGCCGTGGGCACATCGAGCTTGCCCTCCAGGTGCAGCGCCATGCATTTATCGACGAACACACGCCCGATCTGAATCTCGGTGGCCATCTCCGCCAGCTTGAAGCGGGTGTTCTGGAAGTCGGCGATCGCCTTGCCAAAGGCTTTGCGTTCGCGGGTGTAGTCGAGGGTCCATTGCAGTGCGGCTTCGGCTGACGCCAGCGCGCCAATCGCCACGGTCAAGCGTTCCTGGGGCAGCTCCTGCATCAAGTAGGCAAAGCCCATGCCCGCCTGGCCTAATAGGTTTTCCTTGGGTACCCGCACGTCCTGGAAGAACAGCTCCGAGGTGTCCTGGGCCTTCATGCCGACCTTCTCCAGGCGCTTGCCCTTGTCGAAGCCCGGTGTGTCGGCCTCCACCAGAAACAGGCTGGTGCCCTTCGCGCCGGCCTTGGGGTCGGTCTTGGCCACCACGATCACCAGGTCGGCGAGAAAGCCATTGGTGATGAAGGTCTTGGAGCCGTTGATCACATACTCATCGCCGTCCAGCACCGCTGTGGTCTTGACCCCTTGCAGGTCGGACCCGGCACCCGGCTCGGTCATCGCGATGGCCGTGACACGTTCGCCGGAGATCAACTGGGGCAAGTACTTGTGTTTCAGCGCTTCACTGCCGTAATGCAGGATGTACGGCGCGACAATGTCCGAATGCAGTGAGAAGCCGATGCCGGTCAATCCCAGGCGGCTGATTTCCTCGATCACCACCGCACTGTAGAGAAAGTCCGCGCCCAGGCCGCCGTATTCCTCCGGCAGATGGGAGCACAGCATCCCCGCCTCGCCCGCCTTGTTCCACAACCCACGGTCGATATAGCCCTGCTTCTCCCATTGCCCATGGAACGGGACGGCGTCTTTTTCAAGGAAAGTGCGCACGCTCTCGCGGAAGAGCTCGTGCTCCGGGCTGAACAAGGTTCTGGGAATCATGGCGTCACCTGCGTGGATTGTCGGACAAAGACAAACCACAGAGCCTATGCCGCGAAGGCGTCACGGGACACTGGACACATGCGACAAAAAATAAGACGATCCAGCCGTCTGGTGACCACTTTCCCCTATAAGAATAAATGAAATTATGTCTAACCAAATCTCCACGCCCTTGCGGCGCGTCAGCATTTTGGCCATTGATCGGGTATTCGCTTCCACCCTCATGCAAGCCAAGGATTTCTTTCACCTCGCCAGCCTGCGTTACGGCAAACAGCAAGGCCTGGGCCTGACCCCGGCGTTCGAAACGCGCCTGGTCAGCCCCGACGGGCAATCGGTGCGCAGCTTCAGTGATGTGATCATGCCGGTGGACGGCGGCCTGGAAGACGCCGACATCATCGTGCTACCGGCCTTCTGGGATGACTTCGACGCCCTGTGCACGCGCTACCCGCAGGTACTGCCATGGCTGCGCGAACAACACGCGCGTGGCGCCGTACTCTGCGGCGAAGCCACCGGTGTGTTCTGGCTGGCCGAGGCCGGCTTGCTCGATGGCAAGGAGGCGACCACCTACTGGCGCTTCTTCAATACCTTCAGCGAGCGCTTCCCCAAGGTTCAGCTCAACCAGGACAAGCACCTCACCGACGCCGACAACCTGTATTGCGCCGGCGGCACCACTTCGGCGTGCGACCTCTACATCTATCTGATCGAACGCTTCTGCGGCGCCAACATCGCCCAGGCAGTGGCCCGCGATATTCTCTACGAAGTGCAGCGCAATTATTCACCCGGACGCATCGGTTTTGGCGGCCAGAAGCTGCACCAGGATGTGATCATCCTGCAGATCCAGCACTGGCTCGAAGAACACTTTGCCGACAAGTTCCGCTTCGAAGACGTGGCCCGGGAGCACGGCATGAGCATCCGCAACTTCATGCGCCGCTTCCAGACCGCCACCGGCGACAAGCCGCTGCATTACCTGCAGCGCTTGCGCATCGAGACGGCAAAAGGCCTGCTCTCGGGCAGCCGCAAGAGCATCAAGACCATCAGTTATGAGGTGGGTTACGACGACGCGAGCTTCTTTGCGCGGTTGTTCAGGCAACACACCGAGCTGTCACCGAACCAGTACCGCCAGCAATTCCAGCAAGCCGCATAAGCAAATGTGGGAGCAAGCCCCCTCCCACACTTTTTACTGCGTCGTGCTTAAGGCTTGTGCGCCCGCGACAGGAACTCGTGGGATTGCATTTCCAGCAAGCGGCTCAGGGTGCGCTGGAATTCGAAGTTCAGGCGCCCGCCGGTGTAGAGGTCCTTGAGTTCGACTTCCGCCGAAATGATCAACTTGACGTTACGGTCGTAGAATTCGTCGACCATGTTGATGAAACGGCGCGCGATGTCGTCGGTGGAAACGCTCATCTGCTCCACGCCGCTCAAGATCACCGCGTGGAAGATCTTGCCCAGTTCGATGTAGTCGTTCTGGCTGCGCGGGCCGTCGCACAGTTCGCGGAAGTCGAACCAGGCCACGTCATCGCAGGTACGCAGCGCGATGATTTCGCGGTTTTCGATGATCAACTTGTCGTTTTCCACCGCCTGGGTGCATTCCGGCGTGAGCGCGCGAAAGCTCTTGCGCAGGCTTTCTTGCGCCACGTCGTTGAGCGGATAGTGGAACAACTCCGCCTGCTCCAGGTGACGCAGCCGGTAATCGACGCCGCTGTCGACGTTGACGATTTCGGTGTTCTGCTTGATCAGCGCAATGGCGGGCAGGAAACGCGCGCGTTGCAGGCCGTCCTTGTACAAGCCGTCGGGCACGATGTTCGAAGTGGCGACCAGGGTCACGCCGTTCTTGAACAGCTCTTCCATCAGAGTGCCGAGGATCATGGCGTCGGTGATGTCGGAAACGAAGAACTCATCGAAGCAGATCACCCGCGCTTCTGCGGCGAAGCGCTTGGCAATGATGGTCAGCGGGTTTTTCTCGCCCGGCAAGGTCTTCATTTCTTCGTGCACACGCTTCATGAAGCGGTGGAAGTGCGTGCGGACCTTTTCCTTGAACGGCAGCGCTTCGAAGAAGGTGTCGACCAGATAGGTTTTACCGCGGCCGACGCCGCCCCAGAAGTACAGGCCTTTGACCGATGTGCGGTCTTTCTTGCCAAACAGCTTGCCGAGCATCCCTGGCTTGCTTTGCGAGGCCGCAACCAAGTCTTCGTACAGGCGCTGCAAATGACGCACCGCCGTTTCCTGGGCCGCATCATGGAAGAATTCAGGGCGTTTCAGATCAGCTTGATATCGTTCTAGGGGCGTCATAATTTCGTTAGCAAGGCAACAAAAACGGGCCGTCACTGTAACGACGGCCCTGGATAATGGCAATCAACCCTTGGTCGGGTTAATCCTCGAGGGGGGTCAGCGCAACGCGCAGAGCCTCAATGGCGGCATCACGCGACGCGCTGTCGGCGAACTCGGCACTGTCGGCCACTGCGGCGTCGTCCAGCCATACGCTGAAGCTCAGGGCCTCAGTGCGCACGTCCAACGCGTCACCGCTTTGCAATCGCTTGGTCACGGCGCCCGCCGCTTTGCCATCGGCAAAGTTGCGCGACAGCAGCAGTTGCTCGCCATCGGCCGCCAGCAGGCGGAAGCGGAAGCTGCCGTCGTCTTCGCGAAAGCTCACAAAACGCGCAGCTTTCGCGGTCTTTTTCTTGGCGCTGACCGGCGCCGTAGCCTGGTTGACGAACGAACGCAGGCCCACTGCCTCACGCAACTCGGAGAGGAACGGTGCGGCCACGGCGCGGGCTTTTTGGGCGCCGATCAGCAGCAGGTCTTCCATGTCCGCCGGGCGCGACATCAATTGGTGATAACGCTCGCGCGCCTCACCCAACTGGCCGTCCAATAGCTGGAACAGACGGTTCTTCGCCTCGCCCCAGCCCAAGCCTTGCAGCAACTCGGCGCGGAACTCCGCTTCCTGGGCCTTGCTGGCAAACGCCTGGTACAGGGTGAACAGGTGCGAGTTGTCCGGGTCCTTGGCTTCGCCGGGGGCGCGGGAGTCGGTGACGATGCGCGAGATCGCGTCTTTCATGTCCTTGGCGCTAGTGAACAACGGGATGGTGTTGTCGTAGCTCTTGGACATCTTGCGGCCGTCCAGGCCCGGCAAGGTGGCGACGCTTTCTTCGATCAGCGCCTCGGGCATGGTGAAGAATTCTTTACCGTTGCCGAACAGGTGGTTGAAGCGCTGGCCGATGTCGCGGGCCATTTCCACGTGCTGGATCTGATCGCGCCCCACCGGCACCTTGTGCGCGTTGAACATCAGGATGTCCGCCGCCATCAGCACCGGATAGCTGTACAGGCCCATGGTGATGCCCGCATCCGGGTCTTCGCCGTTTTCCACGTTCTTGTCCACCGACGCTTTGTAGGCGTGGGCGCGGTTGAGCAGGCCCTTGGCGGCGACGCATGTCAGCAGCCAGGTCAGCTCGGGGATCTCCGGGATGTCCGACTGGCGATAGAACGTCACGCGGTTCACATCCAGGCCACCGGCCAGCCAGGTCGCGGCGATTTCCATACGCGAGCGCTGGATGCGCTGCGGGTCATCGCATTTGATCAGGGCGTGGTAGTCGGCCAGGAAGTAGAAAGAGTCGGCATTGGCGTCCTGACTGGCGAGGATCGCCGGGCGGATCGCACCGGCGTAGTTGCCCAGGTGCGGCGTGCCGGTGGTGGTGATGCCGGTGAGGATACGGGTACGAGTCGTCATGGGTAATCGCTTGTCAGACTGCTGTCAATTCGAGAGGCGCGGCAGTACCAGATCCTTCAGATCGG
This sequence comes from Pseudomonas sp. MPB23, assembly GCF_046605395.1. Taxonomy (NCBI): domain Bacteria; kingdom Pseudomonadati; phylum Pseudomonadota; class Gammaproteobacteria; order Pseudomonadales; family Pseudomonadaceae; genus Pseudomonas; species Pseudomonas sp. MPB23. The sequence continues at coordinate 6,483,419 of NZ_CP176771.1, forward strand.
TCAGCTTGCCATGAAAAAAGTGTCCGCATTCTGCCACTTTCAGCAGCTCATGGGGGCGTTTCAGGGCGGCGGACCAGTTGTAGACGGCTTGGGGGTCGACCACTTCGTCGGTTTCCGGCTGGATCAGGGTCAACGGGCAGCCCTGGGGCAGCGCGTCCGTATCGCGCAGGCGCATGACCGCCGGGGCGACCATGAACAGGTGCGCAAGCTTTTCACCCTTGGCTTCCAGACGGCCGCCGAGGCTGGCAGCGACAAAGCCACCGAAGGAAAAACCGAACAAGGTGATCGGCAAGTCCGGGTGTTTTTCCCGCAGCCAGGTGGCGGCTGCTTCGGCATCGTCCACTTCGCCGCTGGCCATGTCGTGGGTACCGGCGCTGGCGCCGACGCCACGGTAATTGAATCGCAACGTAATCAAACCGGCATCGCGGGCGGTGCGTTGCAGGGTCGAAACAACTTTATTGAGCATGGTCCCACCCTGTACCGGGTTGGGATGGCAGATCAGCGCCAGGCCACGTGGCTCGGGCTGCCCCAGGTACAGGGCTTCCAATTGGCCCACGGGGCCATCGATCAAAACGGGGGTTTCACGCATGAGCAAGGAATGAACTCCGTGACCTCTCAAAGGGTCGACTCGTCTAGCTAAAAGTCTGTGCATGGCATCATTGCGAGCTTAATCGCGGTATACAGCGCAGGTCCGAGCCGTTAACGTAAAGCAAAGCCGTTTATAGAGGAAGGACTCGTGGAACACTCGCTCTTAGTTTGGTTGTTGCCGACTCTCGCCCTGGTTGCCGGTGTCGCCATTGGATTCCTGGTTGCCCGCCTGCTGCCAAATGCCGCGCCTAACCGCACGCAGCGTCAGTTGGATGACATTCAGGAACGTTTTGACAATTATCAGAACGAGGTTGTTACCCACTTCAACAGCACCGCGACCCTGGTCAAGAAGCTCACCCAGAGCTACCAGGAAGTACAGGATCACCTCGCCGATGGCGCCAACCGCCTGGCCCTCGACGACATAACCCGCCAGCGCCTGCTGGCCGCGCTGCATTCCGATGCTCCGCAAACCCCACGGGAGCGCTTGACCCCGCCACGGGAAAACCAGGAGCCGCCACGGGACTACGCGCCAAAGACGCCGAACGCCCCAGGCATGCTGGACGAGCATTACGGCTTGAAGAAGTAAATCCTTCCAAAAGCACTAAAAAAGCCCGGCTGATCATCGATCAGCCGGGCTTTTTTATGCGCATGAGGTGGCGAGCGGGCTTGCCACAGCGGTTAAACAGCCTGCTCCAGTAGCTGGCCGCCTTCGATCCGCACATGTCGTCCATGGAAGCGCTTGAGGCTGCTGCGATGGCCGACGCTGACGATGCTCAGGCCCGGCAATTCATCAATCAACGCCTGGTACAGCGTCGCCTCATCTTCTTCATCCATGGCCGAAGTGGCTTCGTCCATGTACAGCCATTGCGGCGCGAACAACAACGCACGGGCAAAGGCCAGCCGCTGTTGCTCACCTGGCGAGAGCATGCGTTGCCAGTGATTGGCTTCGTCCAGGCGCGCGACCAGATGGGGCAAGCGGCACGTTTCCAGGACCTGTGCATAACGTTGCGCCGGATAAACGCTGTCGTCCTGTGGATAACTCAACACGTCTTTCAGTGTCCCGATCGGCAGGTAAGGCTTCTGCGGCAGGAACAGGTAACGCGCCGCCGGCAGACGAATGCTGCCATGCCCCGCCGGCCACAAGTGGCCCATGGCGCGCAGCAAGGTGCTTTTACCGCTGCCGGAGCGGCCGCTGAGCATCAGGCGCTGGCCCGGTTCTACGGTCATGTTGGCGCCGGTCAACAGGTGGCGACCGTCAGCCAGGTCCATGCCCAGGTTCTGCACCGCCAGACGCTCACCTTCGGGGCGCACATCGATGGCCGGCGAGCGCTGCTCGTTTTCACTCATCGCCTGGTGGAAGCTCAGCAAACGATCGCTGGTGGCGCGCCAACTGGCCAGCTCCGAATACGCGTTGATAAACCAGCTGAAGTTCTCTTGCACATTGCCGAACGCCGAGTTGATTTGCATCAGCTCGCCCAGTTGGATCTTGCCGGTGAAGTAGCGCGGCGCGGCGACGATGAACGGGAAGATGATCGCGATCTGGCTGTAGCCGGCGGTGAAGAAGGTCAGGCGCTTGGACACTTTCATGATGTCCCAGAAGTTGTGCCAGACCTTGCCGAATCGTGCGCTCAAGCGCTGGTTCTCATTCGGTTCGCCGTTGTACAGGGCGATGCTCTCGGCATTCTCGCGCACGCGCACCATGGAGAAACGCAGGTCTGCCTCGAAGCGTTGCTGCTGGTTGTTCAAGCCGATCAGGCGCCGGCCGATCAGGTGCGTCAGCCAACTGCCCACGGCGGCATACAGCAGCGCGCACCAGAACATGTAGCCGGGGATGGTGATGCCGAACACTTCGATACTGCCCGACACGCCCCACAGAATGATCGAGAACGACACCAGACTGACCACGTTGCGCAACAGCCCAAGCCCGAGGCTCAAGGTGCTGGTGGTGAAGTTGTTGAGGTCTTCGGAGATCCGCTGGTCCGGGTTATCGGTGTAACCGCCCTGCTCCAGTTGGTAGTAGTTCTTGTCGGCCAGCCAGCGCGCGAAGTGCTTCTCGGTGAGCCAGGCCCGCCAGCGGATGGTCAGCATCTGGGTCAGATACAAACGGTACACCGCGCCGAGAATGGCCACCGTGGCGATACCGCCGAAATAGCCGATCAGTTGCCAGAAGGCGGCCGTGTCCTTTTTCTCCAGGGCGTTGTAGAAGTCTTTGTACCAGTGGTTGATCCACACCGAAATCGCCACGCTGAACAGCGAAAGCCCGATCACTGCGGCCAGCAACACCCAGGCCTTGCCCTTCTCTTCACTGTGCCAATATGGCGTGATCATCGCCCATGTTCGGCGGAAAAATTGCCCACGCACCGCGTCGTTGACCGCGGAATACTCAGCGTTCTGATTCATCGTTCAGGCTCGGTAGGAAAAAATGACAGGCGTTTGAACCGATCATAGTCGATCGGTTCAGGACTCCGTATGGCCTGAAGCGGATTGTTCAGACTTCGTTCAGCGGCGTACAGGGCGCTTCTGCAGCTTGCGTTGCAAGGTGCGGCGGTGCATGCCGAGCGCGCGGGCAGTGGCGGAGATATTGCCTTCGTGTTCGGTGAGTACACGCTGGATGTGTTCCCACTGCAGACGGTCCACCGACATCGGGTTTTCCGGCACCAGGGTGTCGAGGTCGGCGTGCTCGGAGAGCAAGGCCGCCAGCACGTCGTCGGCGTCTGCCGGCTTGCACAGGTAGTTGCAGGCGCCGCGCTTGATGGCCTCGACGGCCGTGGCGATGCTGGAGTAACCGGTGAGGATCACCACGCGCATTTCCGGGTCGAGTTCCAGCAGTTTGGGCAGCAGCACCAGGCCGGAGTCGCCGTCCATTTTCAGGTCGAGCGCGGCGTAGTCCGGCAGGTCGTCCTGGGCGATGGCCAGGCCTTCCTCGGCGGAACCTGCGGTGCTGACGCGAAAACCGCGACGGCTCATGGCGCGTGCCATCACGCGGGTAAAGGTAGCGTCGTCATCTACCAGCAGCAGGTGCGGCAGTTCTTCGCCTTCGACTTGGATCTCGTCACTCATCGATATCTCCTCGTGCGACACGGGGCAGGCGCAGCTCGGTGAGCGTGCCGCCTTCCTCATGACTATAGAGCTTCACTGAGCCGCCCGCGCGGGTCACGCTGGCCTTGCTCAAAAACAGGCCGAGGCCGAAGCCTTTGCCCTTGGTGGTAAAGAAAGGTTTACCGATCTGCTCGGCAATAGCCAGTGGCACACCTGCGCCGTGGTCGCGAATGCTGATGGTCAGGTTTTCCACATCCCAGTCCAACCGCACTTCCAGGCCTTCAGGGCAGGCGTCGGCAGCGTTGTTCAGCAGGTTGAGCAAGGCCTGGGTCAAGTCCGGCGGCGGCGCCATGCGCGGCACGCTGCCCTGACCCAAGAGGTGGAAGCGGTAACTGACTTCGGGGCGCATCAGGTGCCAGCGGTTCAGGGCTTCGTCGAGCCACTGGGTCACATCCTGCATCTCCACCGCCAGGCGGCGATTGGCTTCGGCGGCACGCACCAGTTGCTGCAGGGTTTGCTTGCACTGCTTGACCTGTTCGCGCAGCACGCCGAGATCTTCTTGCAGCGCCGGGTCGTGATGGTCCTGGGTCATTTCGTTGAGCAGGACGCTCATGGTCGCCAGCGGCGTGCCCAACTCGTGGGCCGCACCGGCGGCCTGGGTGGCGACGGCCAGCAGTTGCTGGTCACGCAGGCCTTCTTCGCGGCGGATGGCGCGCAGTTCTTCTTGGCGGCGCAGTTCTTCGGCCATGCGCGCGGCAAAAAAGGTGATCACGGCGGCGGACAAGGCAAAACTCAGCCACATCCCGTAGATCTGCAGGTTTTCCCGGGCGATCGGGAACGTTTGCAACGGGTAGAACTGCGCGAGCAGCAAGGTGTAGAGGGTCAGGGCGATGCCCGACAGCACCACCGAATAGCGCCAGGGCAAGGTCACTGCGGCGATGGTCAGCGGCACCAGGTAATACGAGACGAACGGGTTCGTGGAGCCGCCGGAAAAATACAGCAACACACTGTGGATAATCAGGTCACAGGCCAATTGCAGGGCGTATTCCAGCTCGGTCACCGGCCACGTGGTGCGCAACCGGATCGCGGTGAACACACACAGCACGATGGAAAAGCCGAGGGTCACGGACAGTTGCAGCCAGGGCAGCGGCAACAGGTCGAACCAATAGGCGAGCCCGACGGAGCCAGCCTGGGCGGCCAGTACCAGGGTGCGGATGAACGTCAGGCGCCAGAGGTTCTGGCGGGTGGCGGAAGTCAGTTTTACGGCGGCGAGCATGAGCTCTCCCGGTGAGCGCTGCAGGCGGATCGGCAGGAGTATAAACGAAGCGACGCCTCGGGCATTGGGCGTGTGGCTCTTTGACGCAGGCCGGAAAAACCACCGCTCGTCGGCAGCCGGTCAATGTGTAGAGAATGTGTAAACCCGAAGAACCCGAAGCCACCGTCTACAGTCATACCGATACGAACACCTCAAGGAGCTCCCATGTCTCGTTTCATTCGCACTGCAACCTTTCTCACCCTCAGCGCCAGCACCCTGGCCAGCCTTCCGGCACTGGCGGCCGATGAGCTGCATTACAACCAGATTTCCCTGCGCGCCGAGGCCAGCCAGGAAGTGGCCCGCGACAAGATGATCGTGACGCTCTACACCGAGTCGCAGAATGCCGACCCGGCCAAGCTCGCCGCCGAAATCACCACCACGATGAACCAGGCCCTGGCCCAGGCCCGCGAAGCCCAGGGCGTGACCCTGCGCCAGGGCAGCCGCAACAGCTACCCGATCTACGACACCAAGAACCAGAAGATCACCGGCTGGCGCGAACGCGCCGAACTGCGCCTGGAAAGTGCGGACTTCCCGGCGCTGTCCAAACTCACCGGCGAGCTGCTTACTACCCTGAAAATGGAAAACATGGACTTCGCCATCGCCGACACCACGCGCAAGGCCAGCGAAGATGCGCTGCTCAAGGACGCGGTCGCCGCGTTCAAGGCCCGCGCCCAACTGGCCACCGAGGCGCTGGGCGGCAAGGGTTACAAGATCGTCAACTTGAACTTCAACACCAATGGCTACCCACAACCGTATGCACGTGGCGCAATGATGATGAAGGCTGCCATGATGGATTCAGCGCCGACACCGGAAGTGGAAGCCGGCACCAGCCAGGTGAGCATGAGTGCCGACGGGGTGATCGAAGTCCTGCAGTAACCCACCTGCTCGACGTCGACAAGGCGCACGCCCAAGGGGTTTGCGCCTTTTTTTTGTGTGTCTGATGAGCCGATCGCTTCATATCCAGCAGCATATTCGTTGGAATCAACACACCAGTTTTCGATACACAAATAGAGCTGCAGCTAACAGGGAGTGCTGTGGCGGTATCTATTTACCCCACGAGAACTGAAATCATGTCCGTATCTCTCAGTAAAGCCCCTTCTCCCCTGATTCAACCTCCCAGCGACCGCCCAACCCCGCCGGTCACGCGCACCGAATCGCCCAACGCACAGGTGCCAAAAACCGCAGCCGATGTAACGACTTCGCCCCATGAAACCGAGTTGCTTAATGCTTACGTGGCAGCGGTGCAACACAAAGCCTTGGGCAAAAACCCCGGGCTGGTCAAGGTCCCCGCCCAGAGCACCTTGGGCCAATGGCTTGACCTGTATCGCATCCAATTGAGCCAACCGGTCGTTCAAGCCTGGATGCACGAACAGCGCATCGACCAGGCCACGCTGACACTCGACCCACGGACAGGCAACCTGACCGCCGATGTCCAGGGTAAGAAAAAAACCCTCACCCTGTCGGACCGCTCGGGCTGGGGGCAAATCAGCAAGCCCCTGCTGGCGGCAGCCAAAGTGATTGCGCCGGGCAATCTTGACCGCTTGCAAGTGCACTTCAATGACAAAGACAACTACGTCAGCGCGCGCGTAGTCGCCAACTTTCACGGTGAAGCGCTGCCATCGTCGCTGGCCGAAGCCCGCGCGCAAATCCGGCGCCTGGACAGCCAAAAAGCCTTCGACGCGATCCCAGCGGACGATCGCGCGCGCCCGGCCAGCAGTCGCTCGGCCCAGGCCCTGCAACAACTGAACCTCGACGCCGAGCGGTTCTACACCCAGGCGCCCCAGGCCTTGGCCTACAAACACCTGGCGGTGGATGTGGCCGACAACCTGCCGAACGTACGCGCACAAGCGAAACTGTGGGCGCAGTCCCTCATCTTCAAATTGACCGGCAAGCAGGTGGACGCCGATACCCTTTACCTGAACCGCTTCAATGGCTCGCAAAGTGCTTCGACCGCCACCGGCTGGGAACATCGGAACGAAGAGCCGACCTCATCCCTGCGCCTGCCCGATGCGCTGCTGAAGAACTTCTCCGAAAACGATTGGGTCCCGGGCAACCTCGACTCCGAAGCCGGCATCTATAGGGACGGCCCAGGGCAGAGTAAAACGGGAGGGTACGGCGCCCGTAACCAATTCCCCCTGGCGCCCTCCGCGCTGATGCATGCCAGCTGGAAAACCGATTTCCAGGCGCACATGACCCAACAAATCGACAGCTTTTGGAAGGACCGCGGTGATAACTACCAGACAGCGGTCAAAGGTGAGTTCGTCTATCAGGCACGCAAGCAAATGCAGGCCGCGCAAGCCGCGTCCCCTGCCGAAAGGGCCCTGCAAGCCCCCGAGCATCGCTTCAGCCGTGAAGACTACCGTCTGGTCATGGGCGCGGCGGCCAATCTTCCACTGAATGAAAATGCACCGCTCAGCGTCGAACAGCTCAAGGCCAGCGCCCCGCCAGAGGGCAACGTCCAGGCGCACGCGTTCAATATCAAGGGGTTCCTGTCCAACGACATGGTGCGTTTCAGTGCGGCTGACGGTGGCCAGCAGGTGCTCTACATGCCGGGCGCGGAGCCGGCATTTCTACGGTTCGATTCCCTGGAAAAGCTCGACCAATGGGTGATCGAGCAAACCAAAGACCCCAAGAAGCGCGAGGCGCTGCTCGCGCACTTCCCGCTGATCAGCCGTCAGGACCATGAGCCGGGTACCCTCGAGCGCTTGACCAAAGTGTTCATGCCCATTCTGTGGTTTTCGAATGTGGGCACCAAAACGGAAGGCCTGGACACGATTGCCGACAAACTTGCCTCGGGAAAACTCAAAGATCCGACGTTCGATGGCAGGGATTCGCATATCAAGGGGGATGTTTTCTCGGCCATGACCTCCGCCAGCAAAGAGCGCATGACCAGCGACGCCGACGTCATGATTAAGTCCAACAGCGAGGTGACGCGCGACACCTGGCTGAACGACATCACCGTCGCGGCAGGCCTGCTGACCAAACTGGCACCGATTGCCGCGCCCGTTGCCGCCGCCGCCGCCGTCACCGGCCTGACCGAACTGGCGCTGGGAGCGGAAAAACAGGCATCCGGCGATACGCTCGCCGAACGTAACGACGGTGCCTCCAAGGCCTTCGACGGATTGATGAACACCTTGTTTTCGGCTGGCGCCAGCGGCGCGGTCGAAGACCCGTTCGCCCCGCCAGGAGAAACCTCGGTGGCCCCCAACCCCGCCGAGGCGCCTCGCATCGAAAGCCCGCGCACGGGGCGCGTCATCAACCGCCTGCAGCCCAGCCAGGCGAGCACTATCAGCCAATACGCAGTGCCGAACGGTGAGCAACTCATCGAAAATGCCACCCGCAATGCGAAGGGCATGTACCAGGTGAAAGATGCTGCCACCAACATGGATAAGTGGTTTATCCGCTACACCGACGCCACCGGGGTTCGCCAGGTGTATGAGATCAAGGGCGATTTCAAACTGAGCAACAATTATGTGCAGATCATCGACCGCGACACCGGCAAGCCAGTGATGACGGTACACGCCGACGGCAAGGGTGAATGGGTGCGCGCCACGGCCGATGGCGGGTTGAAGTGGCCCTGGCAACGCTCCGAGTCACCGACGCCCGAAAGCGAACCACACGGTTCACGCCGGATCTCGCAACGCTTTCTCCACGCCGACGGGTCGCGCACCGAGGGCGCGGAGAAGTTCGACGACTACCTGAACCTCAAGGAAGGCACCGACTATGTCTTCAACAACACCCTTTATCAGGATGGCCCGACCGTGCGGCGCAAACTCGTCACGTCGTGGCAAGTCGATGACGGCGCGTTCAGTGTCTCCGAGGGGGAAAAGGCCCAACCGACCACCTTTTCCACCGATGACTACTCCTCCAGCTTTGCACCTGACCTCAATCGCGAACGCTACAGCGTGGTCACCAAACAAGCCGGTGAAGAGGTGCGCACCAAGCTCGACTATCGCGGTGACACGTTCGAGGACACCGTCAAGCACAGGGTCGGCGCCCTCGAAAAAGCCATTCCCGATCCAGCACTGCGAGCGCGTATCTCCGAAGTCGCTCACCAGGGCAGTTCGTTCCCGGCGCTCGTGGAGTTGTCGCCACCGGCCCTCAAGGATGGGTATGCCGTGAACGCCGGGGAGAAGAACTTCGTCATCACATATGACCCCGACGCTGGCGTCCATACGGTCAAGGCCACGACCCAATGGCAACTGCGCCAGATCACGGATGACGGCCTGATCAACGTCAGGGACCTGGATATTGTCAGCAGCCGGACCTTCACCATTCGTCAGAGCAACGAACTGGACAGTGGCGGCTACAGCATCGACCCCTCTGCCCCAACCAAGATAGAGGTGTCGACGCCCTCCGCGGTGTAAGCGCCTGAACCGGCGCAGACGCTGATTGACCCTATCTGATCCCCCACAAACCAAATGGAAACGGCAGTCACCGAGGTGACCGCCGTTCAGGTCAATGGTGGCGGGGCTATGGAGCCTTGATGGGCCACTTCGGAGATTCGGGCACGCAGGTCTGGATCAGCAACTGCCGTCTCGAACTGACTCAATCAAGACAAAACGCCGCCAAAGGCAGCGTTATGGTGGTCCTCGGTGCGCAGGAAAATCGGGTTGTCATGCCGCGCATCGGCAGCAGCGATAACCTCGGTTATCATCGTTTTTTGTTCGAGCCGCGCTATTGCCTGCCACTTCAGGGGTCTCCATGGAAAGAATCGCCTTAAAACCGCTGCTCCTCGTCGCCGGTCTGTTGGCCTTTATGCCGATGGCTCACGCCGCCAGCACCCTGGTCTACTGCTCCGAAGCCAGCCCCGCCGGCTTCGATCCCAGCCAGTACACCAGCGGCACCGATTTCGATGCCTCCGCCGAAACCGTGTTCAACCGCCTGACCCAGTTCAAGCGCGGCGGCACCGAGGTCGAACCGGGGCTGGCGACAAGCTGGGAGGTGTCCCCGGATGGCCTGACGTATACCTTCCACCTGCGCGATGGCGTCAAGTTCCACACCACCGATTTCTTCACCCCGACCCGCGACTTCAATGCCGATGATGTGCTGTTCACCTTCAATCGCCTGCTGGATGCCGACAGCCCGTTCCGCAAGGCCTACCCGTCCGAGTCGCCGTACTTCACCGACATGGGCTTGAACACCACGATCAAGGGCCTGGACAAGCTCGACGAACACACGGTGCGTTTCAACCTGAACAACATCGATTCGGCATTCGTGCAAAACCTGGCCATGAGCTTCGCTTCGATACAGTCCGCCGAGTACGCCGCGCAACTGTTGAAGCAGGGCACTGCCTCGGACATCAACCAGAAGCCGATCGGCACCGGGCCGTTCGTGTTCAAGCGCTACCAGAAAGACGCGCAGATTCGCTACGTCGCCAATAAACAGTATTGGAAGCCCGAGGATGTGAAGCTCGACAACCTGGTGTTCGCGATCACCCCGGACGCCGCGGCGCGCCTGCAGAAACTCAAGGCCGGCGAATGCCAGGTCAGCGGCTATCCGCGCCCGGCGGATATCGAGGTGATGAAACAGGACCCCAACCTGCACGTGCTGCAACAAGCCGGTTTCAACCTGGGCTTTCTCGCCTACAACGTGACCCATCCGCCGCTGGACCAACTCAAGGTACGCCAGGCCCTGGACATGGCCATCGACAAGCCGGCGATCATCAAGGCCGTGTACCAAAGCGCCGGACAATTGGCGCAGAACGCCCTGCCACCGGCGCAGTGGTCTTATGACCCAAGCATCAAGGACGCCCCCCATGACCCGGCCAAGGCGCGGGCGCTACTAAAAGAAGCAGGGGTTGCACCGGGTACGACCATCAACCTGTGGGCCATGACCGTCCAGCGTGCCTCCAACCCGAATGCGCGCATGTCAGCGCAAATGATCCAGCAGGATTGGGAAAAGGTCGGCATCAAGGCCAACATCGTCAGCTATGAATGGGGCGAATACATCAAGCGCGCTAAAAACGGCGAGCACGACGCAATGATTTATGGCTGGACCGGCGACAACGGCGACCCGGATAACTGGCTGGGCGTGCTCTACAGTTGTGCTGCGGTCAAGGGCAGCAACTACGCCAAATGGTGTAACCCGGCCTACGACAAGCTGGTGCAGCAGGCCAAGGTCAGCAACGACCGCGAACAGCGCATCAAGTGGTATCAACAGGCACAAAAAATCCTTAAGGAACAAGTACCTATAACGCCTATTGCGAATTCGACGGTTTTCCAGCCCCTGCGCAAAGAAGTGCAGAACTTCAAAATCAGCCCCTTCGGGCTGACGCCGTTCTACGGTGTGAGTCTAGATAAGTAACAAAAACGCCCCAACCAAGCGCACAAAATGCCTTGGTTGGGCCTTTTAAGTGCGCCCGGCGCACCGGAAAAACCCTCTAAACAGGCACATTTGTGTCGAAAGTTTCATAATTGCGACATTCTTGTACGTTCGTACCACTCTTTAAGCCTTGCAACGGTTCAGCATCTTGCAATGGGTATGGCGCCTGCATAAGTATCCGCAGGCCGACTCACGAGGTCGCCCTCACTACCAAAAATGACAACAAATCATGAGGCCCACATGCTTAAACACGCAGTCCTTCCGCTATTAGTGAGCGCTGGCCTTTTGGCCGCCGCCCCATTCGCCCAAGCGGCGACTAACCTGGTGTTCTGCTCCGAAGGGAGCCCCGCGGGCTTCGATCCCGGCCAGTACACCACCGGAACAGACTTCGATGCTTCGGCCGAAACCATGTTCAATCGTCTGACCCAGTTCGAACGTGGCGGCACTGCCGTTGTTCCTGGGCTGGCTACTCGTTGGGACGTGTCCGCGGATGGCCTGACGTATACCTTCCACCTGCGCGATGGCGTCAAGTTCCACACCACCCCGTACTTCAAGCCGACCCGTACCTTCAATGCCGATGACGTGCTGTTCACGTTCAACCGCATGATCAACAAGGACGACCCATTCCGCAAAGCCTACCCCACCGAGTTCCCGTACTTCACGGACATGGGGATGGACACCAACATCAAGCACATCGAGAAAGTCGATGACCACACCGTCAAGTTCACCCTTGGCACCGTGGACGCGGCCTTCATCCAGAACCTGGCCATGAGCTTCGCGTCGATCCAGTCCGCCGAATACGCCGCCCAACTGCTGAAAAACGGCATGCCGCAAGACATCAACCAGAAGCCGATCGGCACCGGCCCGTTCGTGTTCAAGAGCTACCAGAAAGACTCGAACATTCGTTACACCGGCAACAAGGACTACTGGAACCCGGCCGACGTGAAGATCGACAACCTGATCTTCGCCATCACCACCGACCCGTCGGTGCGTATCCAGAAGCTCAAGAAAAACGAATGCCAGATCACCCTGTTCCCGCGTCCGGCCGACCTCAAGGCGCTGGAAGCCGACAAGGATCTGAAACTGCCGAACCAGGCCGGATTCAACCTGGGCTACATCGCCTACAACGTCATGGACAAGGTCAAGGGCAGCGACCAGCCAAACCCATTGGCTGACCTGCGCGTGCGTCAGGCACTGGACATGTCGGTGAACAAGCAGCAGATCATCGACTCCGTGTACCAGGGCGCCGGCCAACTGGCCGTCAACGCCATGCCGCCGACCCAATGGTCGTATGACACCACCATCAAGGACGCCAAGTTCGATCCCGAGAAGGCCAAGGCGCTGCTCAAGGAAGCGGGCGTCAAGGAAGGCACCGAGATCGTGCTGTGGGCCATGCCGGTTCAGCGTCCGTACAACCCGAACGCCAAGCTGATGGCTGAGATGCTGCAAAACGACTGGAAGAAGATCGGTCTCAACGTAAAAATCACCAGCTACGAATGGGGCGAGTACATCAAGCGCTCCAAGGGCGGCGAGAACCAGGCCATGATCATTGGCTGGAGCGGCGACAATGGTGACCCGGACAACTGGCTGAACGTGCTGTTCGGCTGCGACTCGCTGTCGGGTAACAACTTCTCCAAGTGGTGCGACAAGAAATTCGACGGCATCGTGAAAGAAGCCAAGGCCACCTCGGATGTCGCCAAACGCACCGAGCTGTACAAGCAGGCGCAACATATCCTCAAAGATGCAGTCCCGATGACACCTATCGCGCACTCGACGGTGTATCAACCCATGCGCAACACCGTACAGGACTTCAAGATCAGCCCATTTGGCTTGAACTCCTTCTACGGCGTGAGCGTAAGCGGCAAGTAAGGATCACTGACTGCGACGTGTCATCACGTCGCCGTTATTGCATCCGTCTGAACCGTAGGAAATAGACCACGCTCGCTGTCGCTGCTTCCTACAGCAATGAACTGCGAAACGTAGCTCCTTTGCCTACAAGGTCAGTCCGATTTGACGCCTTTACTGTGAAGTCCACGGCCCATACCGTCGTAGGACAGCAGAAGCTCCTATCGGGGAAAGTCACTTGCTGTGTGTGGGATCAGTGATGTCTGCCTGGCTGAACGCCAGGCTGATTGCTTGCTGATAACAATTACAAACAAGGATCGGGATCGTCATGCGCCATACCACCGTTCTATCCGCCATTTTTGGTACCAGCCTGCTGGCTCTGGCCACGATGGGCCAGGCCGCCGAAAAGAAGAGCCTGGTGTTCTGCTCCGAAGGCAGCCCGGCAGGCTTTGACACCGCGCAATACACCACCGCCACCGACAACGACGCGGCCGAGCCGCTGTACAACCGCCTGGTTGAGTTTGAAAAAGGCGAGACCAACGTGGTACCGGGGCTGGCCACTAAGTGGGATATTTCCGATGACGGCCTGACCTACACCTTCCACCTGCGGGAAGGGGTGAAATTCCACAGCAACAAGGAATTCAAGCCGACGCGGGACTTCAACGCCGACGACGTGCTGTTCACCTTCAACCGCATGCTTGACCCCGACCACCCGTTTCGTAAGGCCTACCCCACCGAGTTTCCGTACTTCAACGGGATGAGCCTGAACAAGAACATTGCCAAGGTCGCCAAAACCGATGCGTACACCGTGGTGATGACCCTGAACGCAGTCGACGCCGCGTTCGTGCAAAACATCGCCATGAGCTTCGCCTCGATCCTCTCGGCCGAGTACGCCGAGCAGTTGCTCAAGGCCGGCAAGCCCAGCGACATCAACCAGAAGCCGATCGGCACTGGTCCCTTTGTGTTCCAGCGCTACCAGAAAGACTCGCAGATCCGTTATGTGGCGAACAAACAGTACTGGGACCCGAGCAAGGTCCAGCTGGACCAGTTGATTTTCGCCATCAACACCGACGCGTCGGTGCGCGTGCAAAAACTCAAGGCCGGCGAATGCCAGGTGACCCTGCATCCACGCCCGGCGGACGTCGACGCCCTCAAGGCCGACCCGAACCTGCAACTGCTGACCAAGCCCGGTTTCAACCTCGGCTATATCGCCTACAACGTGCGCCACAAGCCGTTCGACCAGCTCGAAGTGCGCCAGGCGCTGGACATGGCGGTGAACAAGCAGAGCATCCTCAATGCCGTGTACCAGGGCGCCGGGCAACTGGCGGTCAACGCCATGCCGCCGACGCAGTGGTCCTACGACGACAGCATCAAAGACGCCGCCTACGACCCGGAAAAAGCCAAGGCCCTGCTCAAGGCCGCCGGCGTGAAGGAAGGCACCGAAATCACCCTGTGGGCGATGCCGGTGCAACGGCCGTACAACCCTAACGCCAAGCTGATGGCCGAGATGCTGCAAAGCGATTGGGCCAAGATCGGCCTCAAAGTCAAGATCGTCAGCTACGAGTGGGGCGAATACATCAAGCGAACCAAGAACGGTGAGCACGATATCAGCCTGATCGGCTGGACCGGCGACAACGGTGACCCGGACAACTGGCTGGGCACCCTCTATAGCTGCGATGCCATCGGCGGGAACAACTACTCCATGTGGTGTGACCCCGCGTACGACAAGCTGATCAAGCAAGCCAAGGTCGTCACCGACCGTGAACAAAGGACGGTTCTATACCGACAGGCGCAGCAATTGCTCAAGCAGCAAGTGCCGATCACGCCCGTCGCCCACTCGACGGTCAACCAGCCGTTAAGCGCCAAAGTCGAAGGCTTCAAAGTCAGCCCCTTCGGCCGCAACGTGTTCTCGGGCGTCAGTATCAACCCATAAGAAAATAACCGGATTGCGCAGGGTGGCTCGCCACCTTGCTGCAAACGCGCAGCCTTTTATTGGGATTTTTCCTACAGCAAACGTTTGCAATGCCTTGAATGAGTTACACCCCAATAGCCGGTTCACCTAAAAAGACCGGCATAAAAAAAAGAGAACCAAAGGAGCTTCACTCATGAAACTGAGCAGCAAAGCGCTACTGGCCCTGGCCATCAGCAGCATCACGGCCACCGCCTACGCTGAACCCGCCAGCCAGGACTTCGTCCCCACCACATTGGCCGGCACCAGCGCCCAAAGCGAGGCCAAGGGCTTTATCGAAGATTTCAGCCTGGGCGGCACCACACGTAACTGGTACTCCCATGAAAGCAAGTACCGTGGGGGTACCTTCGAATACCAGAAGCATGGTGAAACCCGTACCGACCGCAACCGCACCAACTGGGTACAGGGCACCATCATCAATGCCAGCTCGGGCTTCACCCAGGGCACCGTGGGCGTCAAGACCGAATTGGCGGTCTACAACGCACTGGTCCTGGACCGCAGCAAGCGTGATATCAAAGGCGGTTCCAACCGTACCCTGGCCGACTCCAACGGGGATGCCGTCGACCAGTGGAGCAAACTGGGCCTGGCCAACGTGCAGTTCCGCGTGGCCAACACGACCCTGACCGCCGGCCGCCAGAACTTCAGCAGCGGCATCGTCGATACCATTGGCAACCGTGCGTTGCCTTCGAGCTTTGAAGGGGTGAGTTTCAACAGCGAAGAGTTCAGCAACCTGTCGTTCCAGGGCGGTATTTTTGACCGTGTTTCGCCACGTACCGAACAGAGCCTGTCGAAATTCCGTAGCGAATACGGCAATGGCGCAGAGACCGACAAAGTGTCCACCCTGGGCTTGAACTACCAGCCGCTCAAAAGCCTGAAAACCAGCCTTTTTGCCGCCAACGTCAAAGACTTCTGGAACCAGTACTACTTCGGCGCGACCCACGAATTGGGCGACAGCCAGCAACTGGCCCTGACCACCGGTTTCAACTATTACAAAACCGTGGATGAAGGCAAAAAAGAGATGGGGAAAATCGACAACGATACCTACTCCCTGTCCCTGGGCCTGGCTCACCAGGCGCATAGCCTGACGTTCGCGTACCAGCAAGTGAACGGTAACGAGTACTTCGACTACCTGCACGAAACCAACGGCATCTACCTGGCCAACTCCCTGACCTCGGACTTCAACGGCCCGAACGAGAAGTCCTTCCAGATCGCCTACGGCATCAACATGGCCGAATACGGCGTGCCAGGCCTGAAGTTCAACGTGTACTCGGCGCGCGGCTGGGGCATCGACGGCACCCACTACACCGGCAACGGGGGTCGGGCCAAGTTCGCCTACGACGGCATCCAGAAACAAGATGGCGAAAAACACCAGGAATACGGTGTAGGCGCCTCTTACGCGATCCAGAGCGGCCCACTCAAGGCCACCGCCATTCGTGCAACCTATGTTGAGCACCGCGCCAGCCAGTTCCAGGCCGATGGCAGCATCAAAGAGTTCCGCCTGGTCACCACCATTCCGTTCAACATTCTTTAACCAGCGCCAGGTAGACGGCGGGCTCGGGGCGAGCCCGCCGTCTACGCTTGTCTGGCTGCATCGATTGCAGAGGGCTCCGAATGAAAATGCTCCCGCTACAAGCCGCCATAGCTGCCACGCTGCTGAGCGTAGCCGTCGGCATTTCGGCCAAACCGCTGGTGGTCTGCACCGAAGCCAGCCCGGAGGGTTTCGACCCGGTGCTGTACACCACCGCCGTCACCGCCGACGCCGCCGCAGAAACCCTGTTCAACCGCCTGGTGGACTTCAAGCCCGGCACCACCGAAGTGGTGCCTGCACTGGCCAAGGCCCTGCCGGAAATCAGCGCCGACGGCCTGACCTACGCCTTCCACCTGCGTGACGACATCAAGTTCCACACCACCGACTACTTCAAACCCACGCGCAACCTGAATGCCGACGACGTGTTGTGGAGCTTCCAGCGCCAGTTGGACCCGAAACACCCGTGGCACGCCAAGTCCAACGTGGGCTACCCATACTTTGAAAGCATGGGCTTCAAGGAACTGCTCAAGAGCGTCGAAAAGACCGACGAGCACACCGTGGTCTTCACCCTGACCCGTCCGGAAGCACCGTTCCTGGCCGACCTGGCCATGGCGTTTTCGTCGATTCACTCAGCCGAATACGCCGACCAGTTGCTCAAGTCCGGCAAGACCGATGACCTCAACGCCAAGCCCATCGGCACCGGCCCGTTCATCTTCACCCGCTACGCCAAGGACGCCCAGGTGCGTTTCAAGGCCAACCCGGACTACTTCCGTGGCAAGCCGCCGGCCGACCCGCTGATCCTGGCGATCACCACCGACAACAACGTGCGCCTGCAGAAGCTCAAGGCCAATGAGTGCCAGATCGCGCTGTACCCCAAGCCGGACGACATCCCGAGCATCAAGAAAGACCCGAACCTGAAAGTCGATGAACTGGCGGCCATGATCACCAGCTACACCGCCATGAACACCACCCGCAAGTACATGAGCGACGCGCGGGTGCGTCACGCGATCAACATCGCGTTCGACAAGGCCGGCTACACTGAGGCCCTGTACGGCAAAGGCAATGCCGTGGTCGGCACCGGCCCGTATCCACCGACGTTGCTGGGTTTCAACCACAAGCTGACCAACCCGCCGCGTGACCTGGACAAAGCCCGCGCCCTGCTCAAGGAAGCCGGCGTACCGGAAGGCACTGAGTTCACCCTGTTCACTCGCAACGGCGGCGGCCAGACCAACCCCAACCCGATGCTCGGCGCCCAGCGCCTGCAGGCGGATCTGGCGCAGATCGGCCTGAAGGTGAATATCAAGGTCATGGAATGGGGCGAGATGCTCAAGCGCGCCAAAGCCGGCGAGCACGATATGGTGTCGGCGGGCTGGGCCGGCGATAACGGCGACCCGGATAACTTCCTCACGCCGAACCTGAGTTGCGACGCGGCGAAAAACGGCGAAAACTACGCCCGCTGGTGCAACAAGGCATTTCAGGATTTGATCGACAAGGCACGCGCCATCGCTGAACCCACCCAGCGCGCTGCACTCTATGAACAAGCACAGGACGTTTTCGCCGAGGATCAACCGTGGATTCCCATGGCATACCCGAAAATGTTCACCGCCATGCGCAAAAACGTCGAGGGTTATACCCAAAGCCCGCTGACGACCAATAACTTCGCCACCACCCAGGTGAAGTAAATAAGAAAAAACGCTCGGCGCCGTCGACATTGACGGCACCGGACCTGCCTAACCGGCTGATTGAGGTACACCACAAGATGTTTAGTTTTATTGCCCGCCGATTGGGGTTATTGATCCCCACCTTCTTCGGCATCACGTTGCTGACGTTTGCGTTGATTCGCATGATTCCCGGCGACCCCGTCGAAGTCATGATGGGCGAACGGCGCGTCGACCCCGAGATGCATGCACAGGCAATGGAACGCCTTGGCCTTAACAAGCCGCTGTACGCCCAATACCTGGACTATGTGGGCAAGCTCGCCCACGGCGATCTTGGCGAATCCCTGCGTACGCGCACCAGCGTGTGGACCGAGTTCACCGCGCTCTTCCCGGCGACATTGGAGCTGTCCATGGCCGCCCTGTTGTTCGCCGGGATCCTGGGCCTGTTGGCGGGGGTGATCGCGGCCTTGAAGCGAGGATCGCTGTTCGACCACGGGGTCATGGGCATCTCCCTCGCGGGCTATTCGATGCCGATCTTCTGGTGGGGCCTGATCCTGATCATGTTCTTCTCGGTGAGCCTGGGCTGGACCCCGGTGTCCGGGCGGATCGACCTGCTCTACGACATCGAGCCGCGCACCGGCTTCATGCTGATCGACACGCTGCTGGCCGACGAGCCGGATGCATTCTTCGACGCCCTGCATCACCTGATCCTGCCGGCCATCGTGCTCGGCACCATCCCGCTGGCGGTGATTGCGCGGATGACCCGTTCGTCGATGCTCGAAGTGCTGCGCGAGGACTACATCCGCACCGCCAAGGCCAAAGGCCTGTCGCCGGCGCGCGTAGTCTTCGTCCACGGCCTGCGCAATGCGCTGATCCCGGTCCTCACCGTGGTCGGCCTGCAAGTCGGCACCTTGCTCGCCGGTGCGGTATTGACCGAAACCATCTTCTCGTGGCCCGGCATCGGCAAATGGCTGATCGAAGCCATTGGCGCACGGGATTACCCGGTGGTGCAAAACGGCATTTTGCTGATCGCCTGCCTGGTGATCCTGGTGAACTTCGTGGTGGATATCCTCTACGGCTTCGCCAACCCACGCATCCGTCACCAGCGCTGAGATCATGACCATGACCACACCTACTCCAGTGTCAGCAGTCGATCAAAGCCTGCTGTACCCGTCTCCGTACAAAGAATTCTGGCAAGCCTTCTCCAAGAACAAAGGCGCGGTCGCCGGCCTGCTGTTCATGTTGCTGATCGTGTTCTGCGCGCTCTTCGCCCCCTGGGTGGCGCCGCATAACCCCAGCGAGCAATACCGCGACTTCCTGCTGACCCCGCCGTCATGGCTGGAAGGCGGGCAGATCCAGTTCCTGCTCGGCACCGACGAACTCGGTCGTGACTTGCTCTCGCGTTTGATCCAGGGCTCGCGCCTGTCGCTGCTGATCGGTTTGTCGTCGGTGGTGATGTCACTGATTCCGGGCATCCTGCTCGGTCTGTTCGCCGGCTTCTTCCCGCGCCTGCTCGGCCCGACCATCATGCGTCTGATGGACATCATGCTGGCCCTGCCCTCGCTGCTGCTGGCGGTTGCCATTGTCGCAATCCTCGGCCCTGGCCTGATCAACACCGTGATTGCCATCGCCATCGTGTCGCTGCCGTCCTACGTGCGCCTGACCCGCGCTGCGGTGATGGGCGAACTGAACCGTGACTACGTGACTGCCGCGCGCCTGGCCGGTGCCGGCTTGCCGCGCCTGATGTTCATCACCGTGCTGCCCAACTGCATGGCACCGCTGATCGTCCAGGCCACCTTGAGTTTCTCTTCGGCGATCCTCGATGCCGCCGCCCTGGGCTTCCTCGGCCTGGGCGTACAACCGCCGACGCCGGAGTGGGGCACCATGCTGGCATCGGCCCGTGACTACATCGAACGCGCCTGGTGGGTCGTGAGCCTACCGGGTCTGACCATTTTGCTCAGCGTGCTGGCAATCAACTTGATGGGTGACGGCCTGCGCGATGCGCTGGACCCGAAACTCAAGAACGCCGCCTGAGGAGATTCCCATGTCACTGTTAGAAATCAAGAATCTCAACGTGCGCTTCGGCGACAAGACCGCCGTGCCGGTGGTCGATGGCCTCGACATTAGCGTCGACAAAGGCGAAGTCCTGGCGATCGTGGGCGAGTCGGGCTCGGGTAAATCCGTGACCATGATGGCGCTGATGGGCCTGATCGAGCACCCCGGCATCGTCACCGCCGACGCCCTGAACTTCGACGGCAAGGACATGCTCAAGCTGAGCAATCGCCAGCGTCGGCAGATCGTCGGCAAAGACCTGGCGATGGTGTTCCAGGACCCGATGACCGCGCTGAACCCCAGCTACACCGTGGGTTTCCAGATCGAAGAAGTGCTGCGCCTGCACCTGAAGATGTCCGGCAAGCAAGCACGTAAACGCGCGATCGAACTGTTGGAAAAAGTCGAGATCCCCGGCGCTGCCAGCCGAATGACGGCCTACCCGCACCAACTGTCCGGCGGCATGAGCCAGCGCGTGGCCATCGCCATGGCGATTGCCGGCGAGCCGAAGCTGCTGATCGCGGATGAGCCGACCACCGCATTGGACGTGACCATCCAGGCGCAGATCATGGACCTGCTGCTGGCCCTGCAGAAAGAGCAGAACATGGGCCTGGTGCTGATCACCCACGACCTCGCCGTCGTCGCGGAAACCGCCCAGCGCGTGTGCGTGATGTACGCCGGACAGGCCGTGGAGGTCGGCCAGGTGCCACAACTGTTCGATATCCCGGCCCACCCCTACAGCGAAGCGCTGCTCAAGGCGATCCCCGAGCACAGCCTCGGTGCCGCGCGCCTGGCCACGCTGCCCGGCATCGTACCCGGCCGTTACGACCGCCCGCAGGGTTGCCTGTTGTCGCCGCGTTGCCCCTATGTGCAGGACAGCTGCCGCCAGACCCGCCCGGGTCTTGATCCCAAATCCAACAGCCTCGCGCGCTGCTTCTACCCTTTGAACCAGGAGGTGGCGTAATGGCCGTCGTTCTTACCGCCCGCGACCTGACCCGTCACTACGAAGTGTCCCGTGGCCTGTTCAAAGGCAACGCCACCGTACGCGCCCTCAATGGCGTGTCCTTCGAGCTGGAAGCCGGCAAGACCCTCGCCGTCGTGGGCGAGTCAGGCTGTGGCAAATCCACCCTGGCCCGTGCGCTGACGCTGATTGAAGAGCCGTCGTCGGGCTCGTTGAAAATCGCCGGTCAGGAAGTCGCCGGCGCCGACAAGGCCCAGCGCAAGCAATTGCGCAAAGACGTGCAGATGGTGTTCCAGAGCCCGTATGCGTCGTTGAACCCGCGGCAGAAAGTCGGCGATCAACTCGGCGAACCGCTGCTGATCAACACCAACCTGTCCGCCGCCGAACGCCGCGAAAAGGTCCAGGCGATGATGAAACAGGTGGGCCTGCGCCCTGAGCATTATCAGCGCTACCCGCACATGTTCTCCGGCGGCCAGCGCCAGCGCATCGCCTTGGCCCGGGCGATGATGCTGCAACCCAAAGTGCTGGTGGCGGATGAACCGACCTCGGCGCTGGACGTGTCGATACAGGCCCAGGTGCTCAACCTGTTCATGGATTTGCAGCAGGAATTCAACACCGCCTACGTGTTCATTTCCCACAACCTGGCGGTGGTGCAACACGTTGCCGATGACGTGATGGTGATGTACCTCGGTCGCCCGGTGGAAATGGGCCCCAAGGCCGACATCTACGCGCGCCCGCTGCACCCGTATACCCAGGCGCTGCTGTCGGCCACTCCGACCATTCACCCGGACCCGTCCAAGCCGAAGATCAAGATCGTCGGCGAACTGCCCAACCCGCTGAACCCGCCGCCGGGTTGTGCGTTCCACAAGCGTTGTCCGTATGCCACCGAGCGGTGCAGCACTGAAGAGCCGCTGTTGCGGGCGCTGGATAATCGCCAGGTGGCTTGTCACTACGCGGAGCAATTCGTGGCCTGAAGCCTGTGTAGGAGCGGGCTTGCCCGCGAAGGCGTGCGCAACAAGGACGTCAACGGCCTGCTCAGTTGGCAATCCCCCCCTGAACTTCGGCACTGAGCAAGTACTGACCCTGGGCAGCGAATACCTCTATGAGTCGATGAACGACCCAGGTTCGCTGCGCCCTCAAAGCTACGACCCAGATATCAAGAATCAAGAACTGACTGACGTTGGTGAAGCGAGTGTGAAAGATGCCGTTATTGCACAGGTTGAAACCGTACGGGTGGGTGCCGAGCTTTCCTTGAAACAGCTGCGAGTGGGGCCAAATACACTCTAGTCGTCAGTCACCGTATGACAAGAAAGGGCGAAACCTTGAGGTTTCGCCCTTTCTTCAGTCTTGTTCAATCAGTACCCACTCTACGCAGCCTGTGTCTCACTCCTTGAATACAGAGTCCTTTGTCAGAGCGTTAAACCCTTTGCAATGCCAAAAGCCTTCTATTTCGTGAGTAAAAGGCAAACCAGAATATCGCGCAGTGAACTTGAATGAGACGATTGCAAGTGCACCACTCTGGCTCACCACCGCACTAATAGTTCCCGCATTGGCTGTCCATGTATGACCCGGATCTGACCGCGGAATAAATTCGGCCTTCCAACTTGAATCCAAAGGCATGTTGAGCTTCCACAACTCCGGAGCATTATAAAACCACAACTGAATACTCCCACCGTCACTTACACTACCCGCTCCCCCAACCAATATAATGTAGTTTTCAGCGTTATACATATTGCCGCCACCCGTTTCAAAACGCTGTCCATTATCCGTAAATATCAACTGACCAACGCCCAAGCTCGACTTATCCGACATGATCCCGTCCTCCCGCTCATGATTCATTCACGAGGGCGAACCCTCACCCTGAGGAAAATAGGAGGATTGCCATAGAGCGTCTACTGTCAAACCTGACAGTAACGCTGTTGAATTACCGGCCTGTCAGAACTATTTCAAATACCAGATATAGCAAACCCCCGCAGATGTTTAAACCTGCGGGGGTTAAAGGGTATAAGCCGTAGATAGCGCGCCAAACACTCTCTTTATCAGTGGTGCTCACGCGTCGCCCGGAATTTCACATCCGGCCAGCGCTCTTCCATCAGCGCCAGATTGACCCGGGTCGGCGCCAGGTAGGTCAGGTGACCGCCGCCGTCGATCGCAAGGTTTTCCACGGCTTTGTTGGAGAACTCTTCCAACTTCTTCTTATCGCTGCAATCGATCCAACGCGCGGAGTACACGGTGATCGGCTCGTAGGAGCATTCGACCTTGTATTCCTCTTTCAAGCGGCTGGCGACCACATCGAACTGCAGCACACCGACGGCGCCGAGGATGATGTCGTTGCTGCGCTCGGGGAAGAACACCTGGGTGGCGCCCTCTTCCGCCAGTTGTTGCAGGCCTTGGCGTAATTGCTTGGATTTGAGCGGGTCGCGCAGGCGTACGCGGCGGAACAGTTCCGGGGCGAAGTGCGGGATGCCGGTGAAGCCCAGGGTTTCGCCTTCGGTGAAGGTGTCGCCGATCTGGATGGTGCCGTGGTTGTGCAGGCCGATGATGTCGCCGGCGTAGGCTTCTTCGAGTTGTTCACGCTCGGAGGAGAAGAACGTGAGGGCGTCGCCGATGCGTACGTCCTTGCCGGTGCGCACGTGGCGCATCTTCATGCCTTTTTCGTAGCGGCCGGAGCAGATGCGCATGAAGGCGATACGGTCGCGGTGTTTGGGGTCCATGTTCGCCTGGATCTTGAACACGAAGCCCGAGAATTTCTCTTCCACCGGCTCCACGGTGCGCTCGTTGGCCACGCGGGCCAGGGGCGGCGGCGCCCAGTTCACCACGGCGTCAAGCACGTGGTCGACACCGAAGTTGCCCAGCGCGGTACCGAAGAACACCGGGGTCAGTTGGCCGTCGAGGAATTCCTGCTGGTTGAACTCGTGGCAGGCGCCCTGCACCAGTTCCAGTTGGTCGACGAAGCGGTCGTACTCGTCGCCCAGGTGGGCGCGGGCTTCGTCGGAGTCGAGCTTCTCGATGATTTTCACATCGGTGCGTTCGTGACCGTGGCCGGCGGTGTAGACAATGATGTAGTCGTCGGCCAGGTGGTACACGCCCTTGAAGTCGCGGTAGCAGCCGATCGGCCAGGTGATCGGCGCAGCCTTGATCTTCAGCACCGCTTCGATTTCATCGAGCAGTTCGATCGGGTCGCGGATGTCGCGGTCGAGTTTGTTGATAAAGCTGACGATCGGTGTGTCGCGCAGACGGCAGACGTCCATCAACGCGATGGTGCGCGGCTCGACGCCCTTACCGCCGTCGAGGACCATCAAGGCCGAGTCCACTGCGGTGAGGGTGCGGTAGGTGTCTTCGGAGAAGTCTTCGTGGCCCGGGGTGTCGAGCAGGTTGATCATGTGATCGCGATACGGGAACTGCATGACCGACGTGGTAATGGAAATACCCCGTTGTTTTTCCATTTCCATCCAGTCGGAGGTGGCATGGCGGTCGGATTTGCGGGATTTCACCGTGCCGGCCACTGCGATTGCCTTGCCCATCAGCAAGAGCTTCTCGGTGATGGTGGTTTTACCGGCATCGGGGTGGGAAATAATGGCGAAAGTGCGGCGTTTCGCGACTTCGGCGGCCTGGTGGGTCATGGGAAATCGCCTGGCAGGTGAGTCAAAAAAGGGCGGCGAGTATAGCGCAAACCGGGCGTGGCGGACCACCGTTCACCCCATTGGGGGTGGCTAAATGCTGCCAAGTATGGAACCTTTTAAAAGGTCGAGACGTCCACTCCCCTGCTACCGCACTCGTAACAGGGGCTGAAAAATCAGCAAGTTAGCCTGACGAGGCTGCGCTCATGGCTTGACCTCATGCCGCTTTTGCCGGCATTGGCAAGCTGCTTTTCGCGACCACATTCGCCGACAGCCAGGAATGGCATTGCCGCTCGGGAATGTGCCCGCCGACTGAAATAAAGGAGTCCGCCTGTGGCTATTCGCTATGGCAAAGGGCTGATAGGAGGAGCGGTTGTCGTCGCTCTCCTGGCCCTGCTGGTCCACTGGATTGGCATCAACACGATCGAACTGTACCGCGACGATTTGTTGTTTTACCTGCAAGCTCACCTGATTCTCGTCCTCGTCTCCATGCTGGCCGCCCTGATTGTGGGCCTTCCCGCCGGCATCCTGCTCAGCCGACCGAACATGGTCGGGCGCGCCGAACGCTTCATGCAGATTTTCAACATCGGCAACACCGTCCCTCCCCTGGCCGTACTGGCCATCGCCCTCGGCGTGCTGGGTATCGGCAGCGGTCCGGCGATCTTCGCGCTGTTCCTCGCGTCATTGCTGCCCATCGTGCGCAACACCTACGAAGGCCTGAAAAACGTCCAGGGCTCGCTGAAAGAAGCCGCCACCGGCATCGGCATGACCCCGCGCCAGGTGCTGTTTCGCGTCGAGTTGCCGAACGCCGTGCCGATCATCATCGGCGGTGTGCGCGTGGCCCTGGCGATCAACGTCGGCACCGCACCGCTGGCGTTCCTGATCGGTGCCAACAGCCTGGGCAGCCTGATCTTCCCCGGCATCGCCCTGAACAATCAGCCGCAATTGCTGCTCGGCGCCGCGTGTACCGCGTTGCTGGCCCTGCTGCTCGACGGTCTGGTGACCATGGGCAGCCGCCTCTGGCTGGAACGCGGAGTGCGTGCGTCTTAAGGCTCGGCAAAGGAATTCACATGAAAAAACTGACATTGATATTGAGCTGCATCCTGCTGTGTGCAGGGATTGCGCAAGCCGCTGAAAAACCGGTGATCCGCATCGGCGCCCGGGTGTTCACCGAACAGACCCTGCTCGCCGAAATCACCTCCCAGTACCTGCGCACCAAGGGTTACGACACCCGCGTGACCGGCGGCCTGGGCAGCAACCTGGCGCGCAGTGCCCAGGAAAGCGGGCAACTGGACCTGATCTGGGAATACACCGGCGTGTCGCTGGTGGCCTACAACCACGTGGACGAGAAGCTCGACAGCGAACAGTCCTACGCCCGGGTGAAAGAACTCGACGCGAAAAAAGGCCTGGTCTGGCTGTCGCCGTCGAAATTCAGCAACACCTACGCGCTGGCATTGCCTGAGAACGTGGCCCAGGAATTCCCGCAGATCAACACGATCAGCGATCTGACCCAAGCCCTCGCGGAAAAAACCAAGGCCACGCGCCTGGTGGCCCTGGACACCGAATTTGCCAACCGTTCCGATGGCATGGGCGGCATGGTCAAGCTCTACGACATGAACCTGACCCGCAAAAACACCCGGCAGATGGACGCCGGCCTGGTCTACACCGCGCTGCGTAACGGCCAGGTGTTTGCCGGTCTGGTGTACACCACCGACGGGCGCCTGAATGCCTTCAAATTGAAGCTACTCGAAGACGACAAGCACTACTTCCCGGACTACACCGCCGCGCCGGTGGTGCGTCAGGTTTATCTCGACGCCCATCCTGAACTGGCCGCCGATCTGAAGCCGCTGGCCGCCCTGTTCGATGACGCAACCATGCGCCAGTTGAACGCGCGGGTCGACGTCGACCATGAAAGCCCGTCTGCTGTTGCCGCCGATTTCCTGCGCCAACATCCACTCAACTAAGAGGAGAAGACATGGAATTTTTAAACGCCTTTTCCCATCTTGATTGGGCCCAAGTCCTGCACCTGACCGGGCAGCACATCACCCTGGTCGGCATCGCCGTGATCCTCGCGATTGTCGTCGGCGTGCCCCTCGGCGTGCTGATGACCCGTTTCCCGAGCCTGGCCGGCCCGCTGCAAGCCAGCGCCACGGTGCTGCTGACCGTGCCGTCCATCGCCCTGTTCGGCCTGCTGCTGCCGTTCTACTCCAAGTTCGGCCAGGGCTTGGGGCCGATGCCGGCGATCACCGCCGTGTTTCTCTACTCCCTGCTGCCGATCATGCGTAACACCTACCTGGCCCTGACCGGCGTCGAACCGGGCATTCGCGAGGCCGCCAAAGGCATCGGCATGACCTTCGGCCAGCGCCTGCGCATGGTCGAACTGCCGATTGCCGTACCGGTGATCCTCGCCGGGGTGCGCACCGCCGTGGTGATGAATATCGGCGTGATGACCATCGCCGCCACCATCGGCGCCGGCGGCCTGGGTGTACTGATTCTGGCTTCCATCAGCCGCAGCGACATGTCGATGCTGATCGTCGGCGCCGTACTGGTCAGTCTCCTGGCCATCTTCGCCGACCTGCTTCTGCAATGGCTGCAACGCTCGCTGACTCCAAAAGGATTGCTCAAATGATCGAACTTCAACACCTGTCCAAGACCTTCCAAAGCAACGGCAAGACTGTGACCGCCGTCAACGATGTAAGCCTGACCGTCAATGAAGGCGAGATTTGCGTATTCCTCGGCCCCTCGGGTTGCGGCAAGAGCACCACGCTGAAAATGATCAACCGCCTGATCAAGCCCACCTCGGGCAAGATCCTCATCAACGGCGAAGACACCACCGACCTCGACGAAGTGACCCTGCGTCGCAACATCGGCTACGTGATCCAGCAGATCGGCCTGTTCCCGAACATGACCATCGAGGAAAACATCGTGGTGGTGCCCAAGTTGCTGGGCTGGGACAAGCAGAAATGCCACGACCGCGCCCGCGAGTTGATGAGCATGATCAAGCTCGAGCCCAAGCAGTACCTGCATCGCTACCCGCGTGAATTGTCCGGTGGCCAGCAACAGCGCATCGGCGTGATCCGAGCGCTGGCGGCGGATGCGCCGTTGCTGCTGATGGATGAGCCGTTCGGCGCCGTCGACCCGATCAACCGCGAGATGATCCAGAACGAGTTCTTCGAGATGCAACGCGCGCTGAACAAGACCGTGATCATGGTCAGCCACGACATCGACGAAGCCATCAAGCTGGGCGACAAGATCGCTATCTTCCGCGCCGGCAAGCTGCTGCAGATCGACCACCCGGACACCCTGCTGGCGCACCCGGCCGACGAGTTCGTCAGCAACTTCGTGGGCCAGGACAGCACCCTCAAGCGCCTGCTGTTGGTGAAGGCCGAAGACGCGGCGGACAACGCCCCGTCGGTGAGCCCGGAAACCCCGGTGGCCGATGCCCTGGAACTGATGGACGAACTGGACCGCCGCTATGTGGTGGTCACCTGCGCCGAGAACAAGGCGCTGGGTTATGTACGCCGTCGCGACCTGCACCGTCAGACCGGTACGTGCGGCCAGTACCTGCGCGAGTTCAACGCCACGGCGGCGTATGACGAGCACTTGCGCATCCTGCTGTCGCGCATGTACGAGTTCAACCGCTCCTGGTTGCCGGTGATGGATGCCGAGCGGGTTTTCCTCGGGGAAGTGACCCAGGAGTCGATTGCCGAGTACCTGAGTTCCGGTAAATCCCGTGGGGGCAAGACCAGCATCGTTTCGCCTGCCGAGACCGCGTTGGCCTGACCTGACACAAAACGGGCAGAAATGTGGGAGGGGGCTTGCTCCCTCCCACATTTGGCCTCTGGCGGGTCAGGGAAATACCTGCAATTTTCCCGCTGCGGGGAACATCAATCCGTCACACCGGTCGGTTACATAAGTAGCTGGAATGGGTCCCGCGACGAACGCGTGCAAAAACGCGACATTTTTAGTTGATCTATGGCCCCTCACGTCCTAAAGTTCGCGCCGAACGTCCATGCTGGAAACGATCCATCCGGCTCAAGTACTGACGACGAGACAGCAAGGCCAAGGGTAGCGATAGCGCCCATGGCCTTTTTGCTTTCGGCGACATGCCTTGGGAAGTAGGCGAACCAAAGTGGGGATACGGAGGACGTTCATTTGCACCCATTGATCAAATCAGTTTGCCCTTAGGAGTTCCCAGCATGTCGATCAACGTCGAAGATTATTTCGCGCGCGCCACTTTTGACAAAATGAAGGCGTTCGCCGACAAACAGGAAACCCCGTTCGTGGTGATCGACACCGCGATGATCAGCCAGGCCTACGATGACCTGCGCGCCGGTTTCGAATTCGCCAAGGTGTATTACGCGGTCAAGGCCAACCCCGCCGTCGAGATCATCGACCTGTTGAAAGACAAGGGTTCGAGCTTCGACATCGCCTCGATCTACGAGCTGGACAAGGTCATGGCCCGCGGCGTCAGCGCCGACCGTATCAGCTACGGCAACACCATCAAGAAATCCAGGGACATCCGCTACTTCTACGAGAAGGGCGTGCGCCTGTTCTCCACCGACTCCGAAGCCGACCTGCGCAACATCGCCAAGGCCGCGCCGGGTTCGAAAATCTACGTGCGTATCCTCACCGAAGGCTCGACCACGGCTGACTGGCCTCTGTCGCGCAAATTCGGCTGCCAGACCGACATGGCCATGGACCTGCTGATCCTCGCCCGTGACCTGGGCCTGGTGCCGTACGGCATCTCGTTCCACGTCGGCTCGCAACAGCGCGACATCAGCGTGTGGGACGCTGCGATCGCCAAGGTCAAAGTGATCTTCGAACGCCTGAAGGAAGAAGACGGCATCCACCTCAAGCTGATCAACATGGGCGGCGGCTTCCCGGCCAACTACATCACCCGCACCAACAGCCTGGAAACCTATGCCCAGGAAATCATCCGCTTCCTCAAGGAAGATTTCGGCGACGACCTGCCGGAAATCATCCTGGAGCCAGGCCGTTCGCTGATCGCCAACGCCGGCATCCTGGTCAGCGAAGTGGTGCTGGTGGCACGTAAATCCCGTACCGCCGTCGAGCGTTGGGTGTACACGGATGTGGGTAAGTTCTCCGGTCTGATCGAAACCATGGACGAAGCCATCAAGTTCCCGATCTGGACCGAGAAGAAAGGCGAGATGGAAGAAGTGGTCATCGCCGGTCCTACCTGCGACAGCGCCGACATCATGTACGAAAACTACAAGTACGGCCTGCCGCTGAACCTGGCCATCGGTGATCGGTTGTACTGGTTGTCGACCGGTGCCTACACCACCAGCTACAGCGCGGTTGAGTTCAATGGCTTTCCGCCGTTGAAGTCGTACTACATCTGATCGTCCCCCATAGGAGCCGGCTTACCGGCTCCTATGGGTTCAGTTGCGCGGCACGCTGCTGGTAGGCCTCGGCCATCGCTCGAATCTGCGGATCATTCGCCGCCGCCAACGCCTTGTGCGCCACCCGCAAAAACTTCAGATTCCCGCCTGCCAGCGCCTTGCGCAACCACGCCAGCGCCGCCTCGATCTGACCGCTATCGGCCAGCACCGCCGCGTAACTGAACTGCCCGCGAAAATCCCCGGCTTCGGCTGAGCGTCGATACCACGCCACGGCAGCGTCCGGATCCTTCGGGCAATACCTGCCCTCTTCCAGATAGCGCCCCAACAGATTCATCGACTTGGCGTGGCCCTGCTCCGCCGCCTGGCGATAACACCTCAGCGCGTGCGCTTGGTCCTCAACCACACCGCGACCGGTGGCCAGCAGGTTGGCGTAGTTGTATTGCCCCCAATCCAACCCGGCTTCGGCGGCCATACGGTATTCCCGCGCCGCCGCCGCTTCATCGGCGACGCAGCCCCAGCCATGTTCCCGACAACGCCCGAGCATATTGCGCGCCATCAAGTGCCCGCCCTGCACCGCGATCTGGAACCAGCGCAAGGCCAGCGCCTCATCGCGCTGGATGCCGCGCCCGTCCAGCAGGATCTGCCCGAGCAAGGCCTGGGCGTCCACCATGCCCGCCTTGGCCGCCATCAGGATCGCCTGGGCCGCGCGCACCGGTGAGTCATCGAGCATGCTCTGTAGCTGCTCGACGTTGAGCACTTCTTCGCGGCGCAATAAAAAGCCCATGCTCAGACCTCGACCCAGCGCCGCAACAGGTTGTGATAGGTGCCGGTGAGCTGGATCAGCGCCGGGTGGTCGGGGACATCCGCCGTCAATTGTCGGATCGCGCCGTCCATCTCGAACAGCAGGGTGCGCTGACTGTCTTCGCGCACCAGGCTTTGAATCCAGAAGAACGAGGCATAACGCGCGCCACGGGTCACGGCGTTGACTTTGTGCAGGCTCGAACCGGGGTACAGCACCATGTCGCCGGCGGGCAACTTGACGCGCTGCAGGCCGAAGGTGTCCTGGATTTCCAGTTCGCCGCCGTCGTAGTCCTCCGGGTCGCTGAAGAACAGGGTGGAGGATAGATCGGTGCGCACACGCTCGTGGCTGCCTTTGGGCTGGCGCACGGCGTTGTCGATATGAAAGTCGAAGCTGCCACCGGCGGTGTAGCAGTTGAGCAGCGGTGGAAAGACTTTGTGCGGTAACGCCGCTGACATAAACAGCGGGTGTTGCCACAAGCGCTCAAGCATCGCCGCACCGATTTCCTTGGCCAGCGGATGGCCTTCGGGCAGTTGCAGGTTGTGTTTGGCCTTGGCGGACTGGTGGCCGGCGGTGATTTTTCCGTCGGCCCAATCGGCGTGTTCCAGGGCTTGGCGGATGCGCTGCACTTCCTCACGAGAGAACAGGCCGGGAATGTGCAGCAACATGGGGCGATACCTGAGGTCAGAAAGACGTCAATGGTATTGATTCTTATCCACTCTGTAAAACGTAAGGACGAACGAGCGCGTAAAAACCGTAAACGAAAAGTGTAAAGAATGTAAATTAAGTACGAATAGCAATGTATCGCAATTGATAGAAAGTCTTGTTCGCCCTATATTCCGCGGCCTCACATCCTTGGGGAAAGGACACGTCATGTCGCGCACCACTGCAAAAATACCTGCCAGTTCACCACGCCTGCTGGCGTCAGCCATTGGCGTTGCCCTCGGCGCCAGCTCTGTCGCCCATCTGGCGCAAGCGGCCGAAGACACCGAGCAGAAAGGCCAGCGCAACAGCATCTCCCTGGGCGCCACCAACATCACCGGGGAAGAACAGGACAGCACGTCCTACCAGGTGGAAAAAGCCTCCTCGCAGAAATACACCGCACCGCTGGTGGACACCCCGCGCTCAGTCACCGTAGTGCCGCAACAAGTGCTCAAAGATACCGCCGCCACGTCGCTGCAGGATGCCTTGCGCACCGTACCGGGCATTACCTTCGGCGCCGGTGAAGGCGGCAACCCCCAGGGCGACCGCCCGTTCATCCGTGGCTTTGACGCCCAGGGCGACACCTACCTGGACGGCGTGCGCGACACCGGCGGCCAGAGCCGTGAGATCTTTGACATTGAGTCGATCGAAGTCAGCAAGGGCCCGAACTCCTCGTTCGGCGGTCGCGGCTCGGCCGGCGGCAGCCTCAACCTGGTGAGCAAGACCCCGCAAGCACGGGACTTCACCAACGGCGGCTTCACCTATGGCTCCGACCAGACCCGTCGCTACGTGCTCGACGTCAACCGTCAGTTCCTCGACGACAGCGCCGCGTTCCGCCTTAACCTGATGAGCCACGAACAAAACGTCGCCGGCCGCGACGCGGTCAACTACGACCGTTGGGGCGTGGCGCCGTCGCTGACCTTCGGCCTGGGCACGCCGACCCGCGTCAATCTCAGCTACTACCACCTGGAAAGCGACGACCTGCCGGACTCGGGGATTCCCTATGGCTACGGTTCATCGACCGCCGCCGCCCACGTGCATGACAAACCCAACGACGGCGGCGACAGCACTAACTTCTACGGTTTGAAGGACCGCGACTTCCGCAAGACCCGCGCCGACATCAGCACGATGTCCATCGAGCACGACCTGAGCGACACCATGACGCTGAAAAACACCCTGCGTCATGGCAGCACCGGCCAGGACTACATCCTGACCCAGCCGGACGACAGCAAACTCAACGTCAACAAATACGGCACCGTATGGCGCCGCGCCAACAGCCGGGTGTCCACCACCACGACCACCACCAACCAGACCGATCTGTTTGGCAGCTTCCATGCGCTGGGCTTCAAGAATACCTACTCCACCGGCCTGGAATTCACCGGCGAAGAAACCCGTGTGAGCAGCTATACCATCAGCCCCAACACCAACCCGACGTGCACCGTGGCCAAAGGCAGCCTGGGCGGCCAGTGCACCTCGCTGAGCAACCCGAACCCGGACGACGCCTGGACCGGCAGCATCGCGCGCAACTACAACGGCACCAACACCAAGGCCACTAGCCGCGCGGCGTATGTGTTCGACACCATCGAACTGGATCCGAAATGGCTGCTGAACGTCGGCCTGCGCTACGACACCTTCGACACCGTGGCCAACACCAACGCCACCACCGGGCGCACCAAGATCAAGGAAGACAGCCAGTTCTTCAACTGGCAGGCCGGCCTGGTCTGGAAGCCTGTGGAAAACGGCAGCATCTATGCCTCTTACGCCACCTCGGCAACACCTGCCGGCGGCCTGGTCGGCGAAGGCTCGGACGGCAACCCACTGTCCGCCGGTGCCGCCACCAGCGACCTGCAACCGGAAGAAACCGTCAACTACGAACTGGGCACCAAGTGGGACCTGTTCCACGACCGCCTGTCCCTGACGGCCGCGGTATTCCGTACCGAAAAGAAAAACACCCGCATCCTGGTGGACGCCCTGACCTACGAGAACGCCGGCGAATCCCGGGTCGACGGTCTGGAATTGTCCGCCAGCGGCAAGATCACCGAGCAATGGCAAGTATTCGCCGGCTACAGCTACCTCGACAGCGAACTGGTCAGCGCCGGTCTCAATGGTCGTAACGGTGTCGTCAGCGCAGGTTCAAACAAGGGCAACCAGATGCCGAACACGCCGAAGAATACCTTCAGCCTGTGGACCACCTACGCCATCACCCCCAAGCTCACCATCGGTGGCGGTGCGTTCTACGTCGACGACGTTTACGGCGATGCCGGCAATCTGGTTTACGTGCCGTCCTACACCCGCTACGACGCCATGGCCAGCTACAAGCTGACCAAGAACGTCGACCTGCAATTGAACGTGCAGAACCTGACGGACAAGACTTACTACGACAAGGCCTTCTCGACGCACTTCGCCAACCAGGCGGCCGGGCGCACGGCATTGTTGACCACCAGTTTCCACTTCTAAACAGCGGCTCCTGGCAGCCAAAAGCCCCACGCATCAAATGCGTGGGGCTTTTGCGTGTAAAACAGAATGTTTCTCGACAAGCCACGGCATAATGCGCGCCGTGCCCTACATATTCAGATAGACGAGGCGGTCAGACGTGTTGAAGAAAACCCTGTTCCAGTTGCACTGGTTCTTCGGCATCACTGCCGGGCTGGTGCTGGCCTTGATGGGGATCACCGGGGCGGCGGTGTCGTTTCAGGACGAAATCCTGCGGGCCCTCAACCCGACAGTGCTCAGCGTGGAAAAACGCGAAGCCGGTGTGTTGCCTCCCGCCGAACTGGTGAAAAAACTCGAAGCCACCGAAGGCAAGGGCGTGTCGATGCTGTGGGTGGAAAGCGACAGCGGCAACGCCGCGCGCGTGTTCTTCACCCCGCCACCGGGCGAGCGACGTGGCCAGATGCGCTACTTCGATCCCTACACCGGCGACTACATGGGCGATGCCGTCGGTCAGGACGTGTTCGGGTTTCTCCTGCAACTGCACCGCTTCCTGGCCATCGGCGAAACCGGGCGCAACATCACCGGTGCCTGCACGCTGATCCTGGTGTTTTTCTGCCTCTCCGGGTTGTACCTGCGCTGGCCGCGCCAAGTGGCGAGCTGGCGTGCCTGGCTGACGCTGGACTGGCGCAAAAAGGGCCGCAGCTTCAACTGGGACCTGCACTCGGTGTTCGGCACCTGGTGCCTGTTGGCCTATCTGCTGGCGGCGCTGACCGGGTTGTCCTGGTCCTACGACTGGTACAGCCAGGGCCTGACCAAACTGCTGTCCGACGCACCACAAAATGAACGGATGCGCAAACGCGGCCCGCCGCCCGCAGGCCCGGCGCCGGTGGCCAACTATGACGCGATCTGGAGCAGCATCTACAGCAACGCCGGCGCGGGCTTGAGTGCCTACAACATCCGCATGCCGGCCGTGGCCGGCCAACCGGCAACCGTCTACTACCTGCTCAAAGACTCGCCCCACGACCGCGCGCTGAACCAGATCGACCTGGACCCGGCCACCGGCGCGGTCAAATCCCATGACCGATATGCCGACAAGCGCCTTGGCTCGCAGTTACTGACCAGCATTTATGCGCTGCACACCGGCAGTTACTTCGGCCTGGCGGGGCGCATTATCCTCACCGTCAGCTCGCTGCTCATGCCGCTGTTCTTCATCACTGGCTGGCTGCTGTACCTCGACCGTCGCCGCAAAAAACGTCAGATCCGCGATGCCCGCAAGAGTCTCAGCGCCCACCACAGTGACGCGCCGGCCTGGCTGATCGGTTTTGCCAGCCAGAGCGGTTTTGCCGAACAACTGGCCTGGCAGACCGCCGGGCAACTGCAGGCGGCCGGCCTGCCGGTGAAGGTGCAGCCCTTGGGCAGCGTCAGTCAGGACGACCTGCGCCAGTCGGAAAATGCATTGTTTGTCGTCAGCACCTTCGGCGACGGCGAAGCCCCTGACAGCGCCCGGGGTTTTGAGCGCGGTGTACTGGGCCAGAACGTGTCCCTCAAGGGCTTGAACTACTCGGTACTGGCCCTGGGTGATCGTCAGTACGAACACTTCTGCGGGTTTGCCCGTCGCCTGCATTTCTGGCTGACCAACCAGGGCGGCAACCCATTGTTCGCGCCGGTGGAAGTGGACAGCGGCGACACCGCCGCCCTGCTGCACTGGCAACAACAGCTGGGGCAACTGACCGGCCACGCACCGGCGGCGGCCTGGCCGACCGCCCAGTATGAAAACTGGACACTGAGCCAGCGCACCCTGCTCAACCGTGGCAGCAGCGGCTCGGCTGTGTATCTGCTGGGTCTCACGTCGGCATCGCCACAGCGCTGGCAAGCCGGCGACCTGGTGGAAATCCTGCCGCGCAACAGCCCCTGGGCCATCGAACAGTTCCTCGCTGGCCTGGGCCTGGCCGGCAACGAAGACGTGCACATCGACGGCTTGGCTCAAACCCTCAACCAAGCCCTGGCGACGCGCCAACTGCCGGCCAATCGCGCTCACCTGGTGGGCCTGCACGCCCAGGCGTTGGTGAACGCACTGGCGCCCGTGGGCATGCGCGAATACTCCATCGCCTCGATCACCAGCGACGGCATGCTCGAACTGATCGTGCGCCAGGAACGCCACCCGGACGGCGGCCTGGGCCTGGGCTCGGGCTGGCTCACCGAACACGCCACCATCGGCTCGGCAATCAGCCTGCGCCTGCGCCGCAACAGCGGCTTCCACCTGCCGGACGCGCCGGTGCCGCTGATCCTACTGGGCAACGGCACCGGCCTCGCTGGTTTGCGCAGCCTGCTCAAAGCACGCATCGCCGATGGCCTGCAGCGCAATTGGTTGTTGTTCGGCGAACGCACGATCGCCCACGACTACCTGTGCCAGGACGAGCTGCAAGGCTGGTTGGCCAGTGGTGACCTGGCGCTGCTGGACCTGGCGTTTTCCCGGGACCAGGAGGAGAAGATCTACGTACAGGATCGCCTGCGCGAATCGGCGGACGTGTTGCGTAAATGGCTGGCGGACGGTGCAGCGATTTATGTGTGCGGGAGTTTGCAGGGGATGGCAGCGGGGGTGGATCAGGCGCTGGTGGATATTCTGGGGAATGCAGCGGTGGAACGGTTGATTGAACAGGGTCGTTATCGTCGGGATGTGTATTGACCGTGGGGTTGGGGTTCGGCTTTAAATCGGCCCCTCACCCCAGCCCTCTCCCCAGAGGGGAGAGGGGGCCGATTGGGGGATGTTCGGGAGAGGCATCGACCTGATCGTTCTGCCGGGAATCCAAAATCGACTCGGTATTTCAAGTCGCTGAATACCTCAATACACCTCACCCCAGGCCCCAATCCCCAACTACACTCCACTCTCCCCCCACTTCACAAGGACCGTGAAGCATGCCCACCCGCCCCACCCACCACCAACGCCAATTCGCCAGGTACCTGCGCACCAACCAGACCGACTGCGAACAACGCCTCTGGCAAAAACTGCGCGCCCGGCAAATCGCCGGCCTCAAGTTTCGCCGTCAGTTCCCATTTGCGCCTTACATCCTCGACTTCTACTGCGTCGAGCAATCACTCGCGATCGAGCTCGACGGCGGCCAACACTACGACCCTCGACACATCGCCCATGATCAGCGCAGAACCCAGTACCTGAACCAACAAGGCATACGGGTACTGCGCTTCAGCAACCTGGACGTCCTGGCGCAGATGGACGCCGTGCTCGAACAAATCCTGCGTGCGGTGACACCCCATCCCGATCCCGCAGGATGAGCATCAGCTCAACCCAGCCATCATGTTGACCGCCTTGACCTCGTTGACGACAAACGCCGTGTACACGTCCTTTACCCCCGGAAAGCCATTGATATGCGGCCTGGCAAACTCACTGAAGGCCGGCATGTCAGTGGCGACGGTGCCCTTGGCCAGCCAGCCGGTATCGGAGTGCAGTGCGATAAAGCTCACGCCCTGTTCACGGAAATGGCAGGCCTGTTCGACAGAGGTCGCAAAGATCCCCACGGCTTTGGAATGCCGGTGGCCGGCCTCAAGCACGCGGTCGGTCGCGAATGCAAGAGTGAGTGTTTGAGGGGATTGGGCATGGCAGGCTCCTGGCGTCGTGGTGCGATGGGTATCGCAGGCCTTATGGTAGGCAGACGCCAGGGGTGCTTTTTTGCGTATTTGCCGAGCGGGAATACCAGGCTAAAGAACCGTCACTCCATTTCTGCGGCATTCACCGCTCGGTTGTTCCAATCCGACGAAAAACCACAGCCACGGATCAGGCGGTCGCCGGGCTGACCGCCAGTTCGATCGTCTCCGGACGTTTGATCAGCGCATACACCACGCCCGTCAGCACGCTACCGGCGACAATCGCCAGCAAGTACAGCAGCGCATGGTTCATCGCATTGGGGATCACCAGCACGAACAGGCCGCCGTGGGGCGCCGCGAGTTTGCAACCGAAGTACATCGACAAGGCACCGGTCAACGCGCCGCCGGCAATGCTCGCCGGGATCACCCGCAGCGGGTCCTTGGCGGCGAACGGGATCGCGCCTTCGGAGATAAAGCACAGCCCCAGGATCATCGCCGCCTTGCCGGCCTCGCGTTCGGTCTGGGCGAACTTGCGCCGCGCCAGGAACGTGGCGATGCCCATCCCGATCGGCGGCACCATGCCGGCGGCCATGGTCGCGGCCATCGGTGCACCGCTCTGCGCCGCCAGCAGGCCGACGGAAAACGCATACGCTGCCTTGTTGATCGGCCCGCCGAGATCGACGCACATCATGCCGCCCAGCAGGATGCCCAGCAGCACCGCATTGGTGGTGCCCATGGTGCTGAGGAAGTCGGTCAACCCGGTGAGCATGCG
Organism: Pseudomonas sp. MPB23; assembly: GCF_046605395.1. Taxonomy (NCBI): domain Bacteria; kingdom Pseudomonadati; phylum Pseudomonadota; class Gammaproteobacteria; order Pseudomonadales; family Pseudomonadaceae; genus Pseudomonas; species Pseudomonas sp. MPB23. The sequence goes on from NZ_CP176771.1 coordinate 6,521,984, forward strand.
CGCCACCGGCGGGCCCACCAGGTAGATCATCGCCAGGCCCGTGAACAGGCTCGCCAGCAACGGAATAATCAGAATCGGCTTGAGCGCCTCCAGGCTTTGCGGCAACTTCACCGCGCGGGTGATCAGCTTGACGCAGTAGCCGGCGAGGAAACCGGCGAAGATGCCGCCGATAAACCCCGCGCCCAACGTGCCCGCCAACAGCCCGCCGATCATGCCCGGGGCAATGCCGGGACGGTCGGCAATCGAGTAAGCGATATAGCCCGCCAGCAACGGCACCATCAGCATGAAGGCGCGGTCGCCGACGGTTTTCAGCGCCGCCGCCAGGGTGCCTTCCTGCTCGAACGCATGAATGCCGAACACGAAGGACAAGGCGATCAACAGCCCGCCTGCCACCACCATCGGCAACATGAACGACACGCCGGTGAGCAAGTGTTTGTAGACGCCGGTTTTTTCTTTTTTCGCCACCGCACCGCTGGCCGCGCTTTCTATCGCGCCTTCGGCCAAGGCTTTGTTGAGGGTCGCTTCGGATTGCTTGAGGGCAATGCCGGTGCCGCAGCGGTAGATCTTCTTGCCGGCGAATCGCTCGGTGGCGACTTCGATGTCGGCCGCCAGCAGCACCACGTCGGCATCGGCAATCGCCTGCGGACTCAATGGCGTGCGCGCGCCGACCGAGCCTTGGGTCTCGACCTGCAAGTCATAGCCCAGGCGCTTGGCCGTCTGCTGCAAGGCTTCGGCGGCCATGAAGGTGTGGGCCACGCCGGTGGGGCAGGCGGTGATTGCGACAATCCGTGGTGCCTGTTTGGCCGCCGCTTCGGTCGCCACGTAGACTTCGGCCTCCTGGGCACCACGGCGCAATACCGCTTCGACGTCCGCCAGCGCCTGGGCCGGGGTGCTCTGGAACACGCGCTTGCCGACAAACCGCTGCATATCCACAGCGGTGCTGCTGACCAGCAACACCCATTCGGCGTCATCGAGGGTCGCCTGGGACAACTGGCGCTCCGGGCGCTGCACGTCGACCACTTCGACGCTGGTGCTCCAGCCCTGGCGTTGCGCGGCGGCGTCCAACAAGCGGGCGCACAGCACACTGGTGACCATGCCGTTCGGGCAGGCAGTAACAATGGCTAACTTCATCACAATCCCTCTTATTGTTCTGTCAGCGGGCGCACGTGGACGCCGCTCTGCAAAGACTCAAGCTGCGCGTCATCGCTGATGCCGAATCCGATCTGGGTCACCGCCATCGCCGCAATCGCCGTGGCACGGCGCAAGGTGGTGGCGGGGACATCGAAGCGCAGCAGACCGTGCAGCATGCCGGCCAGCAACGAGTCGCCGGCGCCCACGGTGCTGGCCACGCGGACCTTCGGCGGCGTCGCATGCAGCGCCGTGCCCGGACTGAACCAGTTCACGCCTTCGGCCCCCTGGGAGACCACCACATGCTCCACGCCCTGGGCGTGCAAACGCTCGGCCGCCCGGGCCTGTTGCGCGGGCGAATCCACCGCGCAATCGAGGACCTCGGCGAGTTCTTCGGTGTTGGGTTTGATCAGCCACGGGCCGGCGTTCAGACCGGCGCGCAGGGCCTCGCCGCTGGTGTCCAGGGCGATTTTCAGACCGAGGCTTTTCAAGTGTTCCAGCAGGCCCTGCAACCACTGCGGGCTGACGCCACGGGGCAAGCTGCCGGCGACGACGACCGCGTCATGGCCGGGCGCAATCGACGCCAACCGGTCGAGCAGCGCTTGCTGCGCCTGTGCACTGACCATCGGGCCCGGCGCATTGATGTCGGTGACCCGGCCGTCCTGCTCAGCGATCTTGATGTTGCTGCGGGTTTCGCCGGGCACGCGGATGAACGCGTCGGTGAAGCCCCGTTGTGCGAACAACGCCTCGAAGGCCTGGGGATTGTCTTCCCCGAGAAAGCCGCTCACGGTCAGTTGGTGGCCCAGGTCGGCGAGCACCTGCGCCACGTTCACGCCCTTGCCGGCAGCATGGCTGAGCAGGGCTTCGCTGCGATTGACTTCACCCGGCTCCAAGTGGGCCAGGCGTACCGTCAGGTCCAACGCCGGGTTCAGCGTCAGGGTCAGAATCCTTGCCATCTACACGGCCTCCACGAGGGCACGCACTTCGGCGGGCGAGCCCACCGCCAGTGCTTTTTGCGCCAGGCCCTGGGCCTCGCTCAGACTGAATTCACGTACCCGCGCCTTGACTTCAGGAATGCTGCGGGCCGACACACTCAACTCGTCCACCCCCAGGCCGATCAGCACCGGCACCGCCAGCGGATCGGCCGCCAGTTCGCCGCACACGCCGACCCATTTGCCATGGGCATGGGCGGCGCGCACGGTGATGTCGATCAGTTGCAGGACCGCCGGGTGCAGGCCATCGGCCTGGGCCGACAGCGTCGGGTGGCCACGGTCGATGGCCAGGGTGTACTGGGTCAAATCGTTGGTGCCGACACTGAAGAAATCGACTTCCTTGGCCAGCACCGGCGCGAGCAACGCGGCGGAGGGCACTTCGATCATGATCCCCAGTTGCAGGTCCGCCACCGGGATTTCCAGGCGCAGGCGCTCGGTCATATCGCGGGCCGCGCGCCACTCGTCGACGCTGCCAACCATCGGGAACATGATGCGCAGCGGGCGGTTGTCCGCCGAGCGCAGCAGCGCGCGCAATTGCGCCTCCATGATCTGCGGGCGTTGCAAGGTCAGACGAATGCCGCGCACGCCGAGGAAGGGGTTTTCCTCCTTGGCGATCGGCCAATACGGCAGCGGTTTATCGCCGCCCACATCGAGGGTGCGCACCACCAGCGGGCGACCGTCGAGGCCGTCGAGCACGCGCCGGTATTCGGCTTCCTGGGTGGCTTCGTCCGGCGCTTGCGGATGGGCCATGAAAATCAGCTCGGTACGCAGCAAACCGATGCCTTCGGCGCCCTGCTCCACCGCGCTGGCCACACCGGCGCTTTCGCCGATGTTGGCGAACACTTCCACAGCGTGACCGTCACGGGTCACTGCGGGCTGATGGCGCTGGGCCGAGGCGACTTGCAGGCGCTGTTCACGGGTATCGCGCTCGACGGTAGCGCGTTGCAGCGTGGCGGCGTCGGCGTCCACATGCAGGCGGCCGCGTTGGCCATCGAGCAACAGCGGCGTGCCGGCGGCCAGCAGCAACACTGACGCACCGGCGCCGACCAGCGCGGGAATGCCGAGGGCACGGGCGACGATGGCGCTGTGGGCCGTGGCGCCGCCACGGGCGGTGAGGATGCCGGCGACACGCGCCGGGTCCAGGCGCGCGACGTCCGACGGGCCGACTTCGTCCATCACCAGAATGTAGGGCTCGCTGGGCTCCGCAGCGGTTTCGATGCCGCACAGTTGCGCCAGCACCCGACGGCCGACGTCACGCAGGTCCGCGGCGCGCTCGGCGAGCAAGGCGTCCTGCAGCGACTCCTGCTGCTTGGCGGCGGCTTCGATCACGCTCATCCACGCCGCTTGCGCGCTTTCGCCCTGCTTGAGGCGCGTGTCGACTTCGTCGCTGAGTTCCGGGTCGTCGAGCATTTCCTGGTGGGTGATGAAAATCTCGCGGATCGCCTTGGCCTGGCTGCGTTCGATCAGGCCCTGGATGTCGCGACGCACATCCGCCAAGGCGTCCTGCAGGCGCTGGCGCTCGATGCTGGAAGACTCGCCGCGCAGGGGGTAGTCGAACACTTGCTGGATCTGGATATGCGCAGGGCCGATGGCGATGCCAGGGGCGGCGGCGATGGCCTGGATCTGACTGCCGGCCAGCGGCGCGCTGATCGTCGGTTCGATCTCGAGGGGGTCGGGCTGGGCGCTCACGGTCGGCAGCGGCTCGACGGCTTCGCCCAGGCCTTCTTCGACTGCGGCCAGCAACGCGGGCAACGCATCGCCGGCAATCGTGGGTTCGGCGACGAACTCCAGCACCTGGCCACGCCGGGCGCCGAGGCTCAGCAGTTTGCTCAGGCTTTTCACCGACACGGCACCCACCGGGCCATCGACGATGCGCACGCGGATATCACCGTCAAAACTTTTCGCCAACTGCGCGAGGATCTTCGCCGGTCGCGCATGCAGGCCATGGGCGTTGGCCAGGGTGATGCGCGCGCTGGGCCAATCCGGGGGCAATTCGCCGCCGAGCACTTCAAGCACCGCGCGGCTGCTGGTGGCGCGGCCGAGTTCGTGGCCGCGGCCTTCGATCAGCAGCGCGCACAGGCGCTCAAGCAGGGCCTGATGGGCTTCGCCGAGGCTGGCCAGGCAGAACAGTCCGATGAGCGGCTGGCCGAGGTAACGCATGGGTTTGTCCGGGGTGACAAAGGCCAGGCCCGGGCGCTTGACGGTCTGTTCGCTGTGCAGCCACCACAGGCCATCGCCCAGGGGCAGCGCATCGACCTGCTGCAAGACGGCGGCGAACCCATTGCTGACGCAATCGGCCTGGCGCAACAGGCGCGCACCGCGCCACACCAGCTCTTCAAAATCATCGGCGGACACGCCCAGGCTGATCATCTGTGCATCCAACGCCAGTTCCTGCGGCGCGCCTTGCAGCAGTTTCAGCAACGCTTCGGCGCTACCGGCGCGGCGCAGCGCCTGGCCCAGATCGGTTTCACCGAGGGCGCGGGTGAGCAGTTGCAGCAGGCGCAGGTGTTCATCGGATTTGGCGGCGATGCCGATGGCCAGGTAGACGATCTGGCCATCGCCCCAGTCAACCCCTTCGGGGAACTGCAGCAGGCGCACGCCGGTGGAAAATACCTGGTCACGGGTTTCGGGGGTGCCGTGGGGGATGGCAATACCTTGGCCGAGAAAGGTCGAGCCTTGGGCTTCACGGGCCTGCAAGCCGCTGAGATAACCCTCGGCGACCAGGCCATCGGCCACCAGTTTGTCAGCGAGCAGGTGCAGGGCAGCAGACTTATCCACAGCGCTCTGGCCCATGGAAATCTGCTCTACAGTGAGCTCAAGCATGCCGTTCTCCTAGTTAGTGCGGTGGCCGCACTAGGTATTGTTTTGAATAAAACAGTGTAAGGGTGTTTAGAGGCAAGTGACTGAGTGGTCAGGGGGCAGTTACCACCGAGTCGCTAAGATCGTAAAAATACGCTTGCTGAAACGTTTAATCTAGAATTTATGGCAGATTACGCGTTAATTGTGCATCGTTGAACAACCGCTCGGCACTTGAGCTGAGACATTGGTCGTCTGCAGTAATCGGTTACGATTGGACAAAATGTCGGGGCAAGCTACAGAAAACAAGGAAATCCCGGTTTGAAACTCAGTGATATCGCACGTCTCGCCGGTGTGTCCGTGACCACCGCCAGCTATGTCATCAACGGCAAGGCTGAACAGCAACGCATCAGCAACGCGACCGTCGAGCGGGTGCGCGCCGTGGTGGAAGCCCATGGCTTTACCCCCAATCCCCAGGCCGCCGGGCTGCGCAGTCGGCATACACGCACCTTGGGGTTCATCCTGCCCGATCTGGAAAACCCCAGTTACGCACGCATTGCCAAGCTTTTGGAACAAGGCGCGCGCGCGCGTGGCTATCAATTGCTGATTGCCAGCTCCGACGATGAGGCCGAGAGCGAGCGCCAGTTGCTGCAACTGTTCCGCGCGCGCCGCTGCGATGCGCTGTTCGTGGCCAGTTGCCTGCCGGCCAGCGATGACAGTTACCGTGAACTGCAAGCCAAGGGGTTGCCGGTGATTGCCATCGACCGGGTGATGGCGCCGGGGCAGTTCTGCTCGGTGGTCAGCGACGACCGCCAGGCCTGCCAGCAATTGACCAGCAGCCTGCTGCAACCGCTGCCCAAGCAGATCGTGCTGATCGGCGCGCGGCCCGAGCTGAGCATCAGCCAGGAACGGGCCGCAGGCTTTCGCGAAGCGTTGCAGGGCTTCACCGGCGAGGTGCTGATAGAACACGGCGAAGCGTTCAGCCGCGATTGCGGTCGACAACTGATGGAACAATTGCTGCAACGCCTGGGGCATTTGCCCGACGCGTTGATCACCACGTCCTACGTGCTGCTGCAAGGCGTGTTTGACGCCCTGCATGACTACCCGTTGAAGTCCCGGCCGCTGCGCCTGGGCACTTTCGGCGATACCCAGTTGCTCGACTTCCTGCCGCTGCCGGTCAACGCCATGGCCCAGCAACATCAGTTGATCGCCGACACCGCCCTGCGCCTGGCCCTGGCCGCGATCGAAGAAGAACACTATCAACCCGGCGTGCATGCCATCGGCCGGACGTTCAAGCAGCGTATTCACGAGGCCTGAACGTGGAGCTGATCGACACCCACACGCACCTGGACTTCCCGGACTTCGACAGCGATCGCCGGGACGTCCTCGCCCACAGCCGGGAGCTGGGGGTGCGGCGCATGGTGGTGCTGGGGGTGTATCAGCAGAATTGGCAACGGCTGTGGGATCTGGTGCAAGCGGATGAAGGCTTGTTCGCCGCGTTCGGGTTGCACCCGGTGTATCTCGATGACCACCGTCCCGCCGATCTGGTGGAGTTGGCTGACTGGCTGACCCGCCTGCACGGGCATCGGCAACTGTGCGCGGTGGGCGAGATCGGCCTGGATTACTTCCTCGAAACCCTGGACCGCGAACGCCAGCAACACCTGTTCGAGGCCCAGCTCAAGCTGGCGGTGGACTTCCAGTTGCCAGCGCTGCTGCATGTACGCCGCAGTCACGCCGCGGTAATCGCCACCCTCAAGCGCATCCGCCTGCCACGGGGCGGCATCATCCATGCGTTTGCCGGTAGCCGGGAGGAGGCCCGCGAATACATCAAGCTCGGCTTCAAACTGGGCCTCGGCGGTGCCGCGACCTGGCCCCAGGCGCTGCGCATGCACAAGGTGCTGGCGCAATTGCCGCTGGACGCGGTGGTGCTGGAAACCGACTCACCCGACATGGCCCCGGCCATGTACCCCGGCCAGCGCAATAGCCCGCAACACTTGCCGGCGATCTGCGCGGCCCTGGCCGAACGCATAGGCACCAGTCCCCTATTGCTGGCCGAGGCGAGCACGCGCAATGCGTGTGAGCTGTTCAACTGGTAGTGCCGGCAGGACCGCTTGCAAATCCAGGGTTATCCGCTGCCGGTGACGGGCATAGCGCAGGGCCAGAAAGTGAACCAGCAGCACCACCAATGACACGTTGAGCTGACCGATCACACTGATCAACCCCACCCACTCCGCCACCAGCGCCACGATCAGCACCACACAGGTCAGCACCGCCATGCTTGGGTGCACCAGCGCCCAGTGGTCCAGCGCCTTGAACTGGCGCAGTTGCCGCGGGCAGCTCAACTGCAAGACCCGCTGGCAGTAGGGACAGTCGAACGGTTCCTCGATGGCAATAGCATTCAATTGCCAAGGCTTGAGTTCAAACGTGATGTCGCAATGAGCGCAGTGCCCTTTGATGCCGATTGTGACGGTCATCGCCGTGCTCCCCTGAACCGGAATTTGATTGAAACAAATTCTCACCCATTCCCATGCCCAGAAAAGTGACGTCTGAAAATCAGGAACAACACCACAGCAACAACAGACTATTCCTACGATCATGTCTTACACGCGAAACGCCCCGATCAGTTGCTTCAACTCGATCACCTGCAGCGATAGCTGTCGACTCGCCGCTTCGGTCTGATGCGCGCCGTCAGCGGCATGCTCACCGGCACGATTGATTTCGACGATGTTGCGGTCGATGTCATGGGCGACGGCGGTCTGCTGCTCCACGGCGGCGGCAATCTGCTGGTTCTGATCGACGATCGAACCGACCGCACCGAGGATATTTTCCAAGGCCTGCTGGACTTTTTCCGACTGCCCCACCGTACCGTTCGCCATCTCATGGCTGGTGCCCATGGCCTTCACGGCGGCCGCCACGCCGTCGTGCAAACGACTGATCATTTGTTCGATTTCTTCGGTGGAATGCTGGGTACGTCGGGCCAGGGTGCGCACCTCATCGGCCACCACCGCAAAACCACGGCCCTGCTCGCCTGCCCGTGCCGCCTCGATGGCAGCATTGAGGGCCAACAGGTTGGTTTGCTCGGCGATGCTTTTGATCACTTCCAACACGCTGCTGATGGCCTGGCTGTCGCTGGCCAACTGGTTGATGACCCGCACCGACTGGTCGATCTCCGACGCCAGCCGCGCGATGCTGCCCTGCTGGGATTGCACCAGTCCACGGCCGCTGACGGTCTCATCATTGACGCTGTGGGCACTGTTGACGGCGGCGGCCGCACTGCGCGCGACCTCCTGGGCGGTGGACGACATCTGGTTCATGGCCGTCGCGACCTGCTCGATCTGGGTCCGCTGACCGGAGACCGCCAGGTTGCTGCGGGCCGAGACCGTTTCCACTTGGCTGGCCTGGAGTTCGACCTGGCTGACGGTGTGCCCGACGCGTTCGATCAAATCATGGATTTTCGCCACGGTACCGTTGAACACCTGGCCCAGTTCGCCCAACTCATCGCGGCTATGGGCAACAAAGCTCACGGTCATGTCGCCGGCCGCGACTTTGTCCATCATCGCCCCCAGGCGCCGCAAGGTTGTGCGCGTGGAGGCATAGAAACCCGCGTACAAGTAGAAGATCAGCAGGAACACTGCCGTCAGGGCCAACACCAGCACCACCATGTGCGCGCGATTTTGCCCCAGGCGTTGCTCCAACTGCTGGCCGATAAAGGTCAGGGTGGCGGTGTCGAGCTGATAGGTCTGGGCCATCAGTTGGCTGACGTCGTCGTAAAACCCCTGCCAGGGTGCATCGAGGGTTTCGGCCATGACGACCTGTTCTTCGAACAGCTCGCTGCCTTGCTTGAGGCTGGCGTGACTGGCCTTGGTCAGACTGTCGAGCGCGGTGCGCGCGGCGTTGCTTGAGCCCAGGGCGTCCTGCAGCTTGAGGCCATATTCGGCCTGGAGCTTTTCCAACTGCTGCAGCAGCTCGTCAAACCGCGTACTGGACGATGAATTGAGAAAGCCTTGGCCCAGGGAATAAGCGCCCATCGCTCGCCCCTCGCCCAAGGTCTGGGTCACGTTCGGGGTGACACTGGTGATCAGTTCACTGAGTTGGCGCAAATCGCTCTGGGGGTCGCGGCTCAAGCCGGATTGGCTGGCGATGATCTGGCTGAACATCTGCGCCTTGTTCAACAATTTGCCGATCAGCGCACTTTTACTCAGCAGCGAGGTTTCCTGTTGCTGGGCCTTGAAGGCGGCGACCAGTTCGTCGCGCTTGCCTTCAAAGGCCGCCACTTGCTCAGGCTCGGTGGCCACTGCGTTAAGGCTTTGCAGGCGACCCAGCACGCTTTGCTCCAGGGCGCTGATCTTGCCCTCCAAGTCACCGGCCTTGCCGGACTGACCGAGGGTGGCGTTGATCTGCACTTGGTTGTTGAGGGTTTCCAGGTCGCGGCGCAGGGCCAGGCTACTGCCGAGTAAATCAAGGCTTTGCAGCTCGATGCGAGTCCCCTGGAATTCGCGCCAGGAATCACGCACCAGGTAATAGTTGGTCGCCAGCATCGGCAGCAGGAACAACACGCTGATCAGGCTGAACTTCATGCCGAAGCTCAGGCGATTCATCAGCGCGACGGCGGGATAGAGCAAGCTCTTCACTGGTGCACTCCCTTTCTTTTATTTTTATTTGAGGCGCAGGGCGGCGGCAGAAAGCCACTATTTGGCGCTCTGTCTGTATAGCTCAAATTGAAAGGGAGTTTTGTAACTTAAGGTTAACGACATGAGGGAGGGGCTTGCCCGCTCCCTCATGGTTTGAGGGTGTTCGCGCTACGAAGGCAACACCGTCCAGATGGCGAACCCGGCATACCACAACACAGCCGCGCGCAGCAGCAGTTCCCAGAGACGGTCCAGGCTATTGATGCCATCCGCGCCGACCGCCGGAGGTGGGATTTCGGCGGCCACCAGGCCGACTTTCTCCACCAGTTGCGCGGCGCTGATGTCCCAACTCAACAGCTCGTGGAGCATCACGCGGCTGACCGCGACGAAATTGCCCACCAAGGCAAAGCTGGCCGCCAGCAGGCGCACCGGCAACCAGTCGAAGGCATGGCGTAGTTGCCCGGCGCGCTCGGTCACCAGCGGGTTCTGACTGTGTTCAGTGGCCAGGGCCAGCAGGCGATAAGCCAGCGCGGCGACCGGTCCCAGCAGGAAGTACCAGAAAATCACCGCGAAAAAGCTCTGGTAAGCCTGCCACAGCAAATGGCCCTGGACGCGTTCGAGCAGTTGCTCACCGTTGTCGGCACCCAGGCCCAAGTCGCGCTCGGCCACGTGCTCGGCGGCTTGCAGGTCGCCGCGCCGCCAGGCATCGCGAAACGGGCCGAGCCCGGCCAGCAGATCGCCACGCCCCAGGCTGTAGATCACCACCAGCAGGTGCACCGGCAGTGCCAGCAAGCCATAGGCCACCGGTTCCAGCACCAGCAGCAACAACGCCAGCACCGCCACCGGCAACAACACCAGCAGCATCAGAATCAGCCAGGGCTGCTTGTCCGTGCGCGGGCTCGATTCCAGCCGGGCCAGCTCACGCAACCAACCGCCATCGCGCTGCAACCGCTGGCGCAGGGCCGAGAATTTCTCGATCCACACCGCCAGTACCAACACCAGAAAACTCATCGTGCGTGTCCTCCATCCTGCAGGGCGCTACGAAAGCGCGTCCAATCAAAAGCGGGGCCGGGGTCGGTCTTTCGCCCCGGGGCAATATCGCTGTGACCACAAATGCGCTGCGGGGTGATGCCCGGGTAAGCCGCCAGCAACTGGCGGGTCAGGTCGATCAGCGCGGCATATTGGGCGTCGGTGAATGGCTGGTCATCCGTGCCTTCCAGCTCCACGCCCAAGGAAAAATCATTGCAGGCCTCACGTCCCTCGAAGCGCGAGACCCCGGCATGCCAGGCCCGGTCGATACAGGACACAAACTGCGTCACCGCGCCGTCACGCTCAATCAGAAAATGCGCGGAAACCCGTAGGTCGGCAATCCCCTCAAAGTAGGGATGTTCCGTGACATCCAGACGGTTCTGGAAAAATTCCTGCACTTTGCCGGTGGCGAACTGTGCCGGAGGCAGGCTGATGTTATGCACCACCAACAGTGAGATTTCGCCTGCCGGGCGCTCGTTGAAATTGGGCGAAGGGCAATGACGGATGCCCTGGCACCAACCGGTGGCGGAGTCCAACTGCATACAGGTTCCTTGAACGAGACAACGTGCGACCAGTATGCCGCGTTCGCCCTTGTGGTTGCGATCACTTGCCGCGATTGAGTTGACGCAGTTTGCCCGTCACTGCCGCCAGCGCCCGCTCGAACAGCGGCCCATCGTCAAGGGTGTGCAACGCACCATGCTTGAATGCCAGCGCCAATTGGCCGGTGCTCTTCTCCAGGACCTTGAGCCCCGTGCGGCTGACAAAAATGAAGCGGTTCGCCGGTTCGATGATCGCAGCCAGCTTGCAACGCAAGCTGTTGGCCTGGTCTTGTTGGAACACCACCCAGCTCCCGATGCGTAGCTGGCGAACGTTGAGCAGATCGGGATCATTGTCCGGCAGGCACCGATTAAGCACCTCCGCCACCCGCTGACGGGCCGCCTCAGTACTCACGCGCCCTTCTTCGGCATTGCGGGTGTGCTGCTCAAGCAGCTCGCTGCGCCGCCGTTCATTGGCCGTGAACTCGCCGAACTGCGCAAGCAGTTGGGAAAAAATCGCCGGATCTTCGACAAACTCGTTGAGCAAGCGCTGCACCACCTGCTCGATGCGCACATACAGGTTGTCGCGGGGATAGTCGTGCTGCGGGCTCCAGCCTATGACGGCGGCGGCGATTTCATTGAGCAGGCGCCGTGCCGGATGGCTGGCGCGGCTGAAAAAGCTCTTGTCCAGCACCGCCACTTTGAGCATCGGGATCTGCAGACGTGCAATCAAGGCCTTGAAGGCATCGGGCACGCTGCGATCATTGAGAATGAACTCGAACAACAGCGCGATCAGGTTGATCACGTCTTCGTCCGCATCTTCTACCACCCGTGACTTGCCACTCTTGACGCTGACACGTGTGAGCAACTGCTCAAGCTGGTTGCGCAGGTCGAAATCATCTTCGACCTCCGGCTCCGGCACATACTGCTGCAAATGGGAGAGCAGACGCAGCAGGTCGCGGGTGGCAATCGGCTGGGGCTCGGCGCAGGCTTCGAGGATGGGGGCCACGCTGCCGCGCACCGTTACCAGCAAGGCCTGCAAGGTGGTGAAGGCTTCCTGGCCATTTTCGCCGACAGGCTGATCGACCGCTGACAGCAGCGCTTCGCCGCAGGCTTCGCGGGCAGCCGGGCGGCGCGAGGGAACGGCCTTGAGCCCAGGCAACACCCCCGTCGCGACCAGCAATTGATTGGCTCCGCCGTACAGTTGGTCGGCATCACTGAGCACGTACTTTTCAAAGAGCTTGAGCATGATCAGTTTGACGCGGATCTCCACGCCCAGGCTGCGCCCCGCCCGCAGGAAAAACTCGCAGAGCAGCGCTGGCCCCAGGGGGTTCTCCCAATCATTCAGACGGTTGCCCAGCAACGCGCTCAATCGCGTGGTCAGTTGCCCCAGGGCCAGGCCGTCACGGTGATGCACCCGGTCCACCATGACCTTGAGTGCCACGGCTTTTTCAAGGGCGTCCCTGGACGCACCCGCCTCCAAGTCATAGGAAACCACCGGCACCAACTGCAACTCACCCTGCCCCGCATGGCTCAGGTCGGCAAAGGCTTCAAACAGTTGCGCCATGAACACGCGCTCGAAATTCTTGCGCTTGAGGCGCAGGTCGCGCATGGCTTCAAAGAAAATATGGTGGTCGATGGTATTACGGGCCTTATCGGCCATTTCAAACAGCGTGTCGTCGGCGTTATCGAACAGTTCCTGCAGCCCCTGCTGCAACTGTTGCGCCGCCTTATCGCGGACTTGCAGCAACACTACCGGCAGTCGGGCGAGTGGCGATGGCGTCGTGTGTGCCTGATTGATTGGCACCACCTTTCCGTCATTGTGCATCCTGGCCTCCTGAAACGGTGGTATCGAGTGGGGGAAAATCGGGAACTGGGCCAACTGGCCGCCAGGGAAAACCGTTTTTTCCATAACGCCAAAGCTATGACGTCAATTGCAAGGCGCGAGATTATCTTGCAAACGAGGGTGGGTGCGCCAGCAAACTCTGCCATTGCCTTGTAAATGAGCAGTGAGTCTGGGTTCGAACGCACACTGCCCCTATAATCCCGGCACTTTGTTTGTGGAGCCTGTTATGCCGAATCTCCGTCTTGCCGACCTCACCGCCGAAATCGAAGCCAACGTGCGCCGTGCACTGCTGGAAGACATCGGCAGCGGCGACATCACCGCACAGTTGATCCCGGCCGAACGGCTGGCCACCGCCACGATCATTACCCGCGACACCGCCGTCATCGCCGGTACCGCTTGGGTGGACGCGGTATTCCGCCAACTGGACCCTCGAGTCGCTGTGCATTGGCAAGTGGCCGACGGCGAGCGCGTCAGCCCCAACCAGGTGTTGTTCCACCTCGAAGGCCCGGCCCGTTCGCTGCTCAGCGGCGAACGCTGCGCGCTGAATTTTTTGCAGTTGCTGTCCGGGGTGGCCACGCGTGCCCAGTTTCTGGCGGATGTGGTCGCCACTACTCAGGTCAAGTTGCTCGATACCCGCAAAACCCTGCCGGGCCTGCGCCTGGCGCAGAAGTACGCGGTAACCTGCGGCGGTTGCCATAACCACCGTATCGGTTTGTATGACGCGTTCCTGATCAAGGAAAACCATATCGCCGCGTGTGGTGGCATTGCGCAGGCCATTACAGCCGCCCACAAGATTGCACCGGGCAAGCCGGTAGAAATCGAAGTGGAAAACCTGGAAGAACTGCGCGAAGCGCTGGCGGCAGGCGCCGATATCATCATGCTCGATGAGTTGAGCCTGGACGACATGCGTGAAGCCGTGCGCCTGAACAGCGGCAAGGCCAAGCTGGAAGCCAGCGGGGGAATCAATGAGCGCACGCTGCTGCCCATCGCCGAGACCGGGGTGGACTACATCTCCATCGGCGCGATGACCAAGGATGTGAAGGCGGTGGATTTGTCGATGCGCCTCAGCATCTGAAGCGCGTTATGCAGGAGCGAGCTGGCTCGCTCCTGCAGACGACACGTCTTAGACCACCAGGTCATTCATCTCGCAATACTCTTCCCATTCGACACCCAGCACTTCGGCCGCCTCTTTGTGCAAGGCCAGCCGCGCCGCTTCGAACTCTTCCGAGGTCGAGGTGTACTTGAGGGTCAGCTCCCAAGGCTGATAGCCCTGGCTCTCGGCCTCGTCCTCGAATGCCCACTGGATCTGGTCGCGCCGATCATCAGCGCTCAGGTCTTTGATCTCTTCTTTAAGCTGCGGCGATTCCTCGAGGTATTTTTCGAGGGCTGCTTGATGCCGAACTTCCTGGGTCATTTCAGTCGTGGTCATGTTGTTCTCTTAGATCATGGAATGGGGATGCATCTGGGTCATCAAGGTTGCGCAGATACAAAAGAGTGGGCACGAATGCCGGCTCGTCTGGCCTTCAGAACCATTCTGGGATCATCTGAAAACGGTATTGCCTTTTTGCCCGAGACAGGAGTCGAACCTGCGACCTTCGCGTTACGAGTGCGCTGCTCTACCAACTGAGCTACACGGGCGGTGGGCTAAAGCTAGCACCGCATCGGGCGTCCGGCAACTTGTGGGCTTCAGCGGGCAATGACGCCCTGAGCCCAGAAGCGCGGTTGCAGGTAATTGCCATGGCCACCCAGGTACTGCTGCTGGGCTTGCGTAAGGTGAGGTACATCGCGCACCGCTATCGCAATCAACAGAACGACGGCCAGCACACTCAGGGCTCTCCACGCCGCCCACCCCCACCGCAGCGTCGCAGTTGGCGCAGATTGCCACACATGCAATGCCAGCAGCCAACCCACGACCAACGCCAGCCAGACCTGGGAATTAGGCATCACAATCACACCGTCAACCATGGACTGCACCAGCGCACCGACCAACGCCGCAAACAGGCATAACCGCAGCAGGTCAGCGCGCTCACCGGCCTGCGGGCGCTGGCGCAAAAGCCCCCACGTAGCCCAGCCGCCACGCCACGCCAACAGCGCCACGCACAACGCCGACGGCACGCCCCATTCGCTCGCCCATTGCAAGATGGCCTGGTGAGGGTGAGCGGCAATCCTGTTGGCAATATCGGCGAACTGCATCGGCCCGAACCCCAGCCAAGGGCGCTCGACGAGCATGTGCCAAGCCTGCCACCAGATCGGGCCACGTCCTGACAGCGAGGTGGTGAGGCGATCACTGGCAACGTTGGAGACCTCTAACCCCAGGTAACCCGCCAAGACCGTAAACGCCAGCCAGTACAGCAACAAGCCGCCCAGCACCGCAGCCAGTTGCCATCCCAGCCAGCGCCGCCCCCAGGGGCCCAGTACTGCCAGTACGCCGCCTGCCACGCCCATGCCAAGCCACGTACCGCGCGTGCCGCCGCTGATCGCGATCAGCCACCAGACACACAGCAACGCAAATGCCGCCCCACGCAGGGAACGGGAGACATGGGGTAACAACAAGGGAAACGCCAGCAGCGGCAGGGTGAATGTCTGGAACTGGCCGTAGAAGCGCTTGTTGGAAAAACCGGACAGTAGCAAATCAGGGTCCAGCGTTCGCTCGCCACTGGTGAGTGCCAGCGCACCGGCATACAGGTACTGGGTTGACTTGATCAGGCAGAGCACCACCACTACCAGCAGCAGAACACGATCCAGTGGCTCACCACCGTGGCGACGAAGCAAGGCAAGCGCCACGGCAATGGCCCCACAGCCGACAAACACCGCCACTTCGGTAAACGCCCAGAGCGGTTGGTGGGCCAGCGCCGAAGACATCAGGCCCAGTCCGATGATCAGCGCCAGGCCAAGGGTCGTGGGTCGGTCCACCAAGCGCTCGACCGGAGTGACCGTCAACCCATACAACACCGCGCAGGACACGATGGCAATCTGCATTGCGCGCTGCAGATCATGACCACTGAATGGCGCACAAATCCCGCCAACCAGCAAACACACCACTGCAACCAGGAAAACAGTTCCGCGCCGCTCTATGGATAACACCATCGGCCACCTCTGACGTCCATGTGGAGGGTTCAGCCGTTATGCCCCGTCCGCGCCGCAACCCTTGGTGGCATATTTTGCCTCGGCGGTTGTCGTGCATTTCCAGCCGTCGGTTGCACTGCGCGTCAGGCTGATGGTCTTGCCCAGCACGGGGGCCGGTGCGTCGAGTATTTCGCAACGGATGGAACCCGCGCCCGTGGCAACGTCGCCTGCCACGTCGATCTTGCAGTTGGCGGTGGGGCTTTTGCCGCCGATCGCGGGCAAGGTCGGGACGGTGCCCTGGTTGATGGCATCTTCGTAGCCGGTCTTCAACGCGGTGATTTCAGCCAGGCCGGCCGTGAACTTGGCCTTGGCCTGGTGTGTGGTGTACATGGGCAGGCCAATGGTGGCCAAAATGCCGATGATCGCCACGACGATCAACAGCTCGATCAAGGTAAAGCCTTTCTGACGCATCACATTCACTCTCCAGAATAGAACTCATGACAAGGCGCGTCCTGCACCCCGTAGTTTGCAACGGCGCCAGTGTACTCACCCGCACGAGGTCAATCGCGCACAAGACGCATATTCTGACATTTTATCCTTCGCCACCCGCCGGCCCGAATCCGTCACCTGACTAAGCTATAAATTCTTCGACGACCTGTGTGCGGAACCGTGACATGAACAACACATCGACGCTTTACGCCTGGGAAGGCATCAACCGCAAAGGACGCAGGGTGTGCGGGCACACCACCGGGCACAACCCGGCCATGGTCAAGGCGCAACTGCGTCGGCAAGGCATCAGCCCGGGCCGTGTACACAAGAAATCCGCCTTGCTGCCAAGCCTGGCCCCGCGGATAAAGCCGGCGGACATTACCCTGCTCACTCGCCAACTGGCCACCCTGCTGAAAGCAGGGATCGCGCTGCTGCAAGCCTTCGACATCATCAGCGAAGGCGTCGACAACCGATCGGTGCGTGAACTGGTGCAGGGGTTGAAGCGAGAGATCGCCGCCGGCACCAGCCTGACCGATGCATTGCGCCAACAACCGCGTTATTTCGACGACCTGTATTGCAACCTGGTGGCCGCCGGCGAACAAGCGGGGACCCTTGAGACCCTGCTGGAGCGCGTCGCGATCCACCGGGAAAAGAGCGCACAGCTTAGAGCCAGAATCAAAAAAGCCATGACCTACCCGGTCGCGGTCCTGCTGATCGCGAGTCTCGTCACGGGCGTTCTGTTGATTCACGTGGTGCCGCAATTCCAGACACTGTTCGCTGGGGTCGGCGGCAATCTGCCCGGGTTCACCTTGCAGGTCATCGCCCTGTCCGAGTTCATGCAGCAAACCTGGTGGGTCGTGGCACTGGGCCTGGCTGCGGGGGCCGTGGGCTTGCGTCATGCCTATCGCGCGTCCCTTGATTTTCGTCACTGGGTGGACGCCGGTTTGTTGAAAGTCCCCCTGGCAGGCAAACTGCTGCAAAAATCGGCCGTGGCCCGCTACGCCCGCACCCTCTCCACCACCTTTGCCGCCGGTGTTCCGCTGGTACAGGCACTGGATTGCGTGGCCGGCGCGGCAGGCTCAGGGCCGTTCAAACAGGCTATCGAGCATATGCGACACGATGTATCCACGGGCATGCAGTTGAATCAATCCATGGCCGCCAGCAGCCTGTTTCCCGGCATGGCAATCCAGATGACAGCGATCGGCGAAGAGTCCGGCACGCTGGACCGCATGCTGGAAAAAGTCGCCAGCCATTACGAGGCCGATGTGGATAACCAGGTCGATAACCTCACGCATTTGATGGAGCCGCTGATGATGGTCGTGCTGGGCGGCATTGTCGGGGCACTGGTCATCGCGATGTACTTGCCGGTGTTCCAAGTGGGGAGCGCATTTTGAGCCTGCTGCTCAGTGAGTACCCTTGGGCGTTTGTCGCGCTGGCGTTGGTGCTGGGGCTGATCGTCGGCAGCTTTCTCAATGTGCTGGTATGGCGCCTGCCGAAAATGCTCGAGCGGGAATGGCGCGCCCAGGCCCATGAAGCGCTCGGTTTGCCTGCCGAACCCAACGGATCGACCTACAACCTGGCGCACCCCAACTCCTGCTGCCCACACTGCAATCATCCGATTCGCCCGTGGGAAAACATCCCACTGCTCAGCTATCTGTTCCTCAGGGGCCGCTGCGCCCATTGCCAGGGGACAATCAGCGCCCGCTATCCGCTCACCGAACTGGCGAGCGGCATCATCTGTGCCGTGGTGGCCTGGCATTTTGGTTTCGGCTGGCAAGCGGCAGCGGTGATGGTCGTGAGCTGGGGCTTGCTGGCAATGAGCCTGATCGATGCAGACCACCAACTGCTGCCTGATGTCCTGGTGCTGCCATTGCTGTGGCTCGGGCTGATCGTCAATGCGTTCTCACTGTTGACCACATTGCCAGATGCCTTGTGGGGCGCGGTGATCGGGTACATGAGCCTGTGGACCGTGTTCTGGCTGTTCAAGCTGGTCACCGGCAAGGAGGGGATGGGCTACGGTGACTTCAAGTTACTGGCACTGCTCGGCGCCTGGGGCGGCTGGCAGATCCTGCCGATGACACTGTTGATCTCATCACTGCTGGGCGTGTTTGTCGGGCTGATCCTGATGCGCCTGCGCAAGACCCAGGCGTCGACGCCCATGCCGTTTGGTCCATATCTGGCGATTGCCGGCTGGATTGCATTGCTTTGGGGTGGTCAAATAACCGACTTCTATTTGCAGTCCGTCGGTTTCAGATGACTATTTCTGTTGCAACACCCTGGATTCTTGGCCTCACCGGCGGCATTGGCAGCGGCAAAAGCGCGGCGGCCCAACACTTTGTCGACCTGGGCATTGACCTGGTGGATGCCGATCATGCTGCCCGCTGGGTGGTCGAACCTGGCCGGCCGGCACTGGCGCACATCGTCGAGCATTTTGGTGCCGGCGTGCTGCAGCCCGACGGCCAGTTGGACCGCGCCGCACTGCGCAAGCTGATCTTTGAAATACCCGAAGAACGCCGCTGGCTGGAAGCCTTGCTGCACCCGTTGATTGGCGAGGAGATTCGCAGCCACCTGGCCCGCGCCCGGTCACCATACGCGATCCTGGTGTCACCGCTGCTGATCGAATCCGGACAGTCCAGCATGACCCAGCGCATCCTGGTGATCGACGTGCCGCAATCGCTGCAGATTCAGCGTACCCTGCAGCGCGACAGCATCAGTGAGCAGCAGATGCAGGCAATCCTCAAGGCCCAGTCCAGCCGCGAAGACCGCCTGAGCCATGCCGACGACGTGCTGGTCAACAACAAAGACCTCGCCTGGCTGCACAGCGAGGTCGAGCGACTGCATCATTTTTACCTTACTTTGCGTGGAGGCCGATCATGAGCCAACCCTTGACCGTCGACTGCCCAACCTGCGGCGCCCCCGTGGAATGGAAAGCGACCAACCTCAACCGACCGTTCTGCTCGGACCGTTGCAAACTTATCGACCTGGGCGCCTGGGCCGCAGAAGAGCACAAGATCCCTGTCGCTCCAGATGCTGAAGACGAGCTGTTCTCCGAAGACCTGCCGCCGCGACATTAAGGTCGCATAAAGGCATATTCCTGCTGGTCGTCGAGGTTCTCTGCAAGGTATTGCAGCTCGTCGGCCAAGTCTTCAAAACTGCGCACGCCCTTGCTCTGCTGCACCACGGCGCTGAGCATGGCACGTAGTGTCAAGCCTGGATCAAATCCGATTTCCTGTGCCGCATCCTGGCTTCTGCGCAACTCCTGCCGTGCCCATTCATACACACTCATGATCCGTGCTCCCATGTTGCTCACTAAAGTTTCGCAGAGCATGGGCCTGCCCGGTCGCGCAGGATTTGATCTGGGTCAAAGCTGCGAATCGTCATCCTTCCAGGGCGCCGAGAGGTAGCGAGTACGGTTGAAAGTCTCCAGCCATTCCGGGCAAAACACCACCAGGGCACTGATGACCATGCCGTTGATAAAAGCTTCAGGAAAGATGATCAGCCACAGGTAGCCGATGAAATCCTCCAACCATTCGGGCATGGCAAAACGACCGTCGAACCACAGCAATCCAATGCCCACCAGCAGACAGAGCAAGGCCGACAGCGCGGCGGCAAAAAAACCGGAACAGAAGATATACACAAAGGGATTGCGCGGCTGCGCGCGCTCTACCAGCAATGCGCAGCCTTCAGTAATCATCACGGGCAGCACGATCAGCAGCAACCCGTTGACGCCCATTGCGGCCAGGTCCTGGCGTCCCAGCGCCAGCAAACCAAGCTGCGCCGCAAACCCTCCGACGACGGCCAGCGGCCAGTCGAGCAGCAGGGTGACGGCTGTCATGCCGATAAAGTGATAGGAGACGCCGGTGTCGAAATCCCGTCTCACCAGCCACAACATGAATAACGCGAACACCGTACCGAACAGCAGGTGCTGGCGCCGCCGGTCGGCAAACAACTCGACCCATGGCGAGCGCAGGATCGCCCACAGCAGCAGCGGCGCGAACAACAGCCAGCCAATGCCGAGGGTTTCCGGCGCCAGCACCGCTGCACTGATCACAGTTGCACCTGCTCCAACGCCTGGCGCAGTTCGGCGGCGGTGCTGTACTCATGTTGCGCAACCAATTTGCCGTCTTTCAGTTGCAGCCACAGCACTTTATCCACAGGTGCGGGATAACGTGGGGCGATGCGCGCGTCACGATCCAGCATGACCCGGTAGTTGTAGGACTGCATGGCTGGCACTGCGAACAGTTTGGCAACCAGTCGGGGCATACGCTGGATATCAGCGACAAACACGCCATGCCGGGCCTCAAGATAGCCTTTGGGCTGGCCTTGTAGAGCGGCATCCACTAACTTGGCGCCATCCATGCTACGAGCCACCAACAGGATTTGCGCCTGGTCGTCCAGGGTGTAGGCCTGGTCGAACTGATCCAGCAGGGTCCAAGGGGCCAGACGCTCCCCCACCTCAGCGGCCTGAGCCCATAAGGGCAATAGGCTCAATACCAGCACTGCGAAAAATTTCACTGCACACCTCATGCTCGGGAGAAAGACGAGTCGCTAGTCTACACCGGGCTTTTGCGGCGGGACTTCCTGTGGTCATCATTTGGACGCTAAGCTGCAGGGATGGATGACTCAGATTATTTGCGCCTGCTCACCGTAGCGGCCGAACAAGCCAACGCGTTTTTGTCCAATGCCCGCAAATGGGAGCGTGAGCGTTGGGTCTGCCAGCGCCTGTTGCAAGGCTTGAACGTGCCCTACCGTGCCGAAGAATTTCACGCCGCCGGGCAAGAGCCACCGGACGTGCTGTTTCGCGACGCCAGCTTCGAGGTGTTTTTCGTACTGGATGAAGGGCGACGCCTGAACGACGAATGGCGTGATGAATTGCTGCGTCGGCGCAGTGCGTTTTCCCTGAGCCAACTGGTGCGGCGCGAAGCCAAGCCACGGCGCATCCCCGCCCATGAATTCCTGCTGCGCCTGGCGCCGACCCTGCGAAAAAAAGCGCACAACTACAAGGAACGCGGGATGGACCTGGGCGACCTGGATATCGTCGCCTTCGCCAGCCTCAAGCGCGAAGTCCTGGACCTCAACAGCCACTTCCCGCCGCCCACCGAATACCTGCGCCAGGGCTGGCGTTCGCTGTCGTTGGTGGGGCCGACCTTTGCGCGAGTGTTGTTCGCCCATCCAGACGCGCCGGATTTCTTGCGCAACAACTTGGGCCGCAGCATAGTGTTCGACGTGGGCATCAGCCTCTGATCCCCGACTGCAACGTGGCGCCCTTTTGCAACGTCTACCTGACGAGGCCTTATATGACCAGCCGCCTGAACCCCGACGACCAACAGCATGTCGAAGAGTACCTGCAACTGTCCCAGAACAGAGTCGAGCGCAAACCTTTCCGGCCTTGGCTGCTCCTCGGTGTCGTGCTGGTGGTGGTGATCGGGCTTGGTCTGCTGAGCCGCCTTCTGAGTTACCTGACGCTATGAGCTGCCTGGCGCTCGCGGGGGTAACTGCTCCGATTTTTTTTAGCCTTGCGAGATATCCCCATGACCCATCGTATTATTATCGTCGGCGGCGGTGCCGGCGGCCTGGAGTTGGCTACCCGCCTGGGTAAGACCCTGGGCAAGCGCGGCACCGCACGGATCACGTTGGTGGATACCAACCTGACCCATATCTGGAAACCCCTGCTGCACGAAGTGGCTGCCGGCTCACTGAACTCCTCGGAAGACGAACTCAATTATGTTGCCCAGGCAAAATGGAACCACTTCGAGTTCCAGCTGGGGCGCATGAGCGGACTCGACCGTGAGCAGAAGAAAATCCAACTGGCCGCAACCCTCGACGAAGAAGGCCGTGAGCTGGTACCGGCGCGCGTGCTGGGCTATGACAGCCTGGTGATCGCGGTCGGCAGCACCACCAACGATTTCGGCACCGAGGGCGCGGCGCAACACTGCTTGTTCCTCGACACCCGCAAACAGGCCGAGCGTTTCCACCAACAGTTGCTCAATCACTACCTGCGCGCGCACGCGGGGCAGACCGACGCGGTGGAAAAAATCAGCGTCGCCATCGTCGGCGCGGGCGCCACGGGGGTGGAACTGGCCGCCGAGTTGCATAACGCTGCCCATGAACTGGCGGCCTATGGCCTGGACCGCATCAAGCCGGAAAACATGCATATCACCCTGATCGAAGCCGGCCCACGTGTGCTGCCTGCCCTGCCGGAGCGTATCGGCGGGCCTGTGCATAAAACCCTGGAGAAACTTGGGGTAACGGTGTTGACCAATTCGGCCGTCAGCGAAGTGACTGCCGATGCTCTGATTACCAACAGCGGCCAAGTGATTCCAGCCAGCCTCAAAGTATGGGCGGCCGGGATTCGCGCACCGGGCTTCCTCAAGGACATCGACGGCCTGGAAACCAATCGCATCAATCAGCTGCAAGTGCTGCCGACGTTGCAAACCACTCGCGATGACAACATCTTCGCCTTTGGTGACTGCGCCGCCTGCCCACAACCGGGTACCGATCGCAATGTACCGCCACGGGCCCAGGCCGCACACCAGCAGGCGTCGCTGCTGGCCAAGTCGCTGAAACTGCGCATCGAAGGCAAGGACCTGCCGTCATACAAGTACACCGACTACGGTTCGCTGATCTCGCTGTCGCGCTTTTCGGCAGTGGGCAATCTGATGGGCAACCTGACGGGTAGCGTGATGCTGGAAGGCTGGCTGGCGCGGATGTTTTATGTATCGCTGTACCGCATGCACCAGATGGCGCTGTATGGCTTCTTCCGCACGGCAATGCTGATGCTGGGCAGCAAGATTGGACGCGGGACTGAGCCGCGACTCAAACTGCACTAACAACACAGCCCCTGGTAGGGCTCGGTCAATGTGGGAGGGGGCTTGCTCCCGATGACGGTGAG
This sequence comes from Pseudomonas sp. MPB23, assembly GCF_046605395.1. Taxonomy (NCBI): domain Bacteria; kingdom Pseudomonadati; phylum Pseudomonadota; class Gammaproteobacteria; order Pseudomonadales; family Pseudomonadaceae; genus Pseudomonas; species Pseudomonas sp. MPB23. The sequence goes on from NZ_CP176771.1 coordinate 6,545,386, forward strand.
TCAGCCACTCATTATTTGGCTGACTCACCGTCATCGGGAGCAAACCCTTTCCCGCATTAGTTTTGTGTTGGATTTGAGATAATTTCAGGCAAAAAAAATCCCCGTATCTTTCGATACGAGGATTTTTAATATGGTCGGGGTAAGGGGATTCGAACTCCTGACATCCTGCTCCCAAAGCAGGCGCGCTACCGGACTGCGCTATACCCCGGTAAAAAAAGGCGACCTTTCAGTCGCCTTATGCGATCAGGGCTTTTGACCGCTGATCTTAAGATCTGATTCCAGCCTTAACTGGTCTCAAAAATGGTGGGTCGTGTGGGATTCGAACCTACGACCAATTGGTTAAAAGACAATTGGTTTTAGTGCTTCATAGCCCAGGATCGTGTTCGCTACACATAGCTGTTTCCGTGGCCTCGCAGCCTCTAATGAACCCACATTAGAGGCTCCAAACCATGAAAATCTCTGCGGTCGTTTCGACCAAAGGCGGCGTAGGCAAAACTACCATCGAGGCCAACCTCGGCGCTTTTTGTGCGGATGCAGGCCTGCGCGTGCTCATGATCGACCTAGATCCTGCACAGCCTTCGCTCTCCTCGTATTACCAATTGGTCGATGAAGCTCAAGGAGGCATCTACGACCTGCTGGCATTCAATATCACCGAATCAGCCAAGATCATATCCAGCACCACGATACCAAACCTGTCGCTTGTCATTTCCAACGACATCAACAACCAACTGAACAGCCTGATCCTGCAAGCACCTGACGGACGGTTGCGACTCGCCAACCTGATGCCGGGCTTCAAAGATCATTTCGACCTGGTACTGATTGACACCCAAGGCGCCAGGTCGGCAATGCTCGAAATGGTGGTCCTAGCCTCTGATTTGGTCATATCCCCACTTCCGCCCAATATGCTCGCTGCACGGGAGTTCAGCCGGGGATCCATGCAGATGCTGGACGGCCTGCGCGCCTATGGGCGCCTGGGCATGAAAATCCCTCCTGTGCGGATCGTCGTCAACAATCTCGACCAAACCACCGACGCGCAAATGATCGAGCAGTCGGTACGGGAAATTTTCCAGGACAATGACGAAATCAACGTTCTGGAATGCGTCGTCCCCTCCGCAGTGGTGTTTCGTAACAGTTCATCCCTGGGCGTCCCAGTACACCGCTTGGAATACAGACAGCCTTCCAACCGCATATCCCCTGCAGCCCTTGTCGTGATCCGCCAATTGGCCATTGAGCTTTTTCCAGAATGGCGTGACCGCTTCGAGGCCATGACCGAGGAAAAGGTAGCTAACTTGGTGAGGGAGGGTCGTTGAAATGGCGAAGCCCTCCATTACCGACGCCCGCAGTATTACTGCAAACCTCATCCTAGAGGTTGGCAAGTACTACAGCGCTCAGCAATTGCGCAGCTTGCAAGCCAAGCTCAGTGGAACCGCACGAGAAATCCGAGCCCTGACAAGCGGTTACCAATTACCCGGTCGGATTGGCGCTCAGTTGAGCGTTGACCAGCTTCAGCTTTTGCAGGACGCCGCGAAGCTTATCGAGTCAGTGAACTCGAACATTAAGCACGCGAAGGAAAAGCGCGGCCGCGACGAAAACCAAGCCAAACGCCGTCAGCAAAGTCGATATGCCGAAGCCAAACGCCTGGTAGCTGAAACATATTTAGAACCCTTTGCTCCTGAGCCAACGGCTTTGGACCCTCTTCTAGATATTCTTAAAACAGCGCTGACGCTTAATCGAGCAGACGTTTTCAGGAATGGTTATTCCCCTAGGGAGTTCAATCTCAGGCTCCGTGATTACCTGTCGCCTGCCAGAACTCGAAAGCTCATTGGCTGGACCAGCCCAAGTGCTTTTTGGATAAGCACGGTTCTCTCTCTTCGTAATGACGTTGTGCAAGCTGTTGAGCAAGAGATTGCTTACGACGATGGGTCAAGTGTTCAAGACCGCCTTGATGCCCTGAAACAGAAGGTTGCGGACTGCCTTGCCCGGACTCACCTCTCTGCTGATGAGGAAGAAACACTTCGCCTGTGGTCAGAGGCGCTCTCCCCCCGCCTCCAACAGGAAGGGGGTGAATGATGGACAAGCAAAAAGTCCTCAGCAAGGTCGCCAAACTCATGGCGCTGGCCAAGTCACAAGGCGCTGCCCCAAACGAAGTGGAAATTGCACTTCGTCAAGCTCGCCATTTGATGAATCAGTACAACTTGGAACACACCGAAGTCGCTGCCCATACAATCGAAGAATCCATTGTGGGTACCAAAACCCGTCGGGCACCGCAGGATTGGCTGCACAACCTGGCCTCAATCTGTTCCCAAGCCTTCGATTGCAGCCACTTGGCGTATTTCAATCCGCTACTTGGCTGGTCCTTCAAGTTCTTGGGGAAAGGTATTTCACCCGATCTGGCAGCTCACACCTATTCAACGCTGCATCACCAGCTTGTCGCAGCCCGACGAGCTCATGTTGCCCAGCAGAAGCGCTGCCAACTGAAAACCAAACGTCACCGCGGCCAACTGTTTGCCGAGGGCTGGCTCAATGCCGTCGCCTCTAAGGTGAACCAGTTTGCAGGTGGGATAGACGAAAACACTGCGCTGGAGATCCAAGCCTACCTGGAATGGCATCATCCAAAACTAACGCTAGCCATTATCAAGCCCATCGAAGCCAAAGGTCATGACACCCGCTCTTTGCAAGCGGGATGGGACCAGGGCAAGCATGCCAGGCTGCATCGTGGTGTCGGACAGCAGTCACAAGGAGCCCTTGGGCATGGAGGGAGCCAATGAGAACTCATTCGCTTTCACCTTTGGCCATGGCGGCGCTGGAACAAGCCAGATCCCAACTTGGGCTTGCCCCGGTTCACAAACACCATGTTTGGAGTGAGGCAGAAGAGCGCTCGCTCATTGCCCGCTATCCCAATGAACCGACTCAGGTCCTAGCCGCCGAATTGGGGCTCAGCGTCTATCAGGTCTATGCCAAAGCCAAACGGCTGGGCTTGAGCAAAAGCGCCGAGTTTCTTCGCAGTAGTCTCTGTGGCCGGCTTGACGGCAAGTTGGGCGCAGAATTCCGCTTTCCCAAGGGATCCGTCCCATGGAATAAGGGCCTTAAGGGGCTCCCCTCCTCTGGCCGTATGACTCAGACGCAGTTTAAGGCCGGCAATAAACCGGGGAACTGGCTGCCTATTGGCAGCCTGCGCACAACTCCTGACGGTTATCAGCAGAAGAAAATCACCGATACCGGTTACCCACCCGTTGACTGGAAAGCCGTGCATGTACTGCTTTGGGAGGAGCATCACGGACCAGTCCCTATAAACATGTGCGTGTGCTTCAAGGACGGCAACAAGGCCCATATAGCCCTGAATAACCTGGAGTTGCTGACGAGAGCAGAACGTATGCGTCGGAACACCATTCATCGGTATCCGGAAGAGCTGAAATCCGCAATACGCGCTATCGGCAAACTCAAACGCACCATCCGGGAGGTTGAACATGAAGAACAAGATTGAAGATCTACGTAATCACCTGTTCGTCGCGATCGAGAGCCTCCTGGACCCAGAAAGACCAATGGAAATCGAACGGGCCAAAGCGGTTGCCGAGGTTGCTCAGGTCATGATCAATTCAGCGAAGGTTGAAGTCGACATGGTCAAAGCCCTGGGGGCACGCAACGGGAGTGGTTTTCTTCAGATAGGCCAGGAGTCTGGGAAATGAATCACCTTGACCTCTCACCTCCCTACTCCGTAGAGGCTGAACAAGGTGTGTTAGGTGGGCTACTGCTCGACAACAACACCTGGGATCTCGTCGCAGACAAACTGGATGCCTCTGATTTTTTCCGACACGACCATCGGTTGCTGTTCCGGACAATGGCAAGCCTTGCTGACAAGTCCATTCCGTTCGACATCGTCACCGTCCACAACGCGTTGGAGGAGCCAGACGAAGCCGGAGGGCTGAGCTATCTGGGCGAGCTGGCCAAAAACACGCCGTCTGTAGCCAACATCGAGCATTACGCATCCATCGTGCGTAATCGCTCTCGGCTCAGACAGCTCATGTCCCTTGGATACCAATGCTCTCGCGAGGCGACAGACCCGTTGGCAAGTGCGGAGGATGTTCAAGAATCAATTGAACAGCAACTGTTCGCTCTGGGTGAAGGCAAGAGCGCAACGGAATTCGTCAATATCAACCAATGCCTGACGAACGTCGTCGAACAAATAGACGAACATTTCAACGGCAATATCACCGTGACCGGCCTGCCTTCAGGCCTGGAGGACCTGGACGAGCTGACGTCGGGTTTTCAAGAAGCCGACCTGATCATCCTCGGCGCGCGCCCGTCTATGGGGAAGACCTCTCTGGCCTTGAACTTCATAGATACGGCTCTGCAGGCAAAGCTTGATCGTACAGTTCAGGTTTTCAGCATGGAAATGCCGGCCAAAGCACTGATGTATCGATTGATGGGCATCCTAGGCCATATCGATCTGGGCAGGCTATTGAAGGGCAAGCTCGATGATGATGATTGGCCGAAGCTGACTGCAGCGGTTTCTCGTATTAATGGCTATGGAGAGCGGCTGGTCATCGACGACTCATCAGCGCTCACGCCTGCAGTAATCAGAGCTAAATCTCGTCGAGCAGCTCGTCGCTTCGGACACCCGAGCTTGATCCTGATCGATTACCTGCAGCTCATGCGCTGCCCAGGTCAGGAAAACAGGGCCAACGAGATCAGCGCTATATCCCAGTCCCTCAAGGCCCTAGCGAAAGAGATGAATTGCCCGGTGGTTGCGCTTTCCCAGCTCAACCGAGAACTGGAGCGACGGCCAAATAAGCGTCCGATCAACGCAGACCTGCGTGATAGCGGTGCGATTGAACAGGACGCGGACCTGATTATGTTCGTCTACCGGGACGAGGTGTACCACCCTCAGAGCGAACACAAAGGCATTGCAGAAATCATTCTCGGCAAGGCGCGTAACGGCCCAACTGGGACCGTACGAACAGCCTTCATCGCCAATCAGACCCGGTTTGCCAACCTCAGTCCCAACGCCGGCTGGCAAGGGGCTCAACTATGAAAAAGCACACCTCAGCGATGAATACTCTCGTACGCATCACTCACTGGTGCCTTCAATGCGATAGCCACCACCCGAAACATCAAGTGAGTGGCGCTCCAGCCTTACCCGGCGGTGAAGTGGACGAGCTTATTTGCCCTACTTGCAATAGCTATGACATCGAGGAGCTTCAGGAGGTGTCGGATGCACAGTAGCGCCGAGCTATTTCCTAGTATCCATGCCGGTGCCGTGTTCGAAGCCTCTGCTGTGGCTCATGCCCATAAATCTGGGATCAACCCGGTGGAGCTCGACGCATTAGCTCAAGCGATCGGCCGCCTTGCTCGTGACCACAGCACCGTGGTCCCAATGAGCATGCGTGAGGATCTGTTGGAGTTTGAGAAGCTCGGCTACGTCGAGCTGACCAACACGCCCAGCGCAACAATTACCGTTGAACTGCTCTGTGCGGGCGCCTTGCTATCCAGCTACTTCTGGTCGGTTTGGGTGCCCCGCTACCTCCAGTGCTGCTCGCTGAAAGTGGCCGTCATGTCTCACCTGCAACACCCCGCGGAAGTTCAGCACTGCAGCGTGGTGTTCCGCGTGCCTGGAGCACGTGAGGCTACGCGTCACTTTTTGCATGAGCTCGGTACCAAGTTTCCTGGCGATCAGGCTGAAATCATCGCGATCCAGACCGGTAACGTTCTGGCAGACAGGGATGCAGAGCTATGACCACCAATCTCCTACGCGGAAAAAGCGAGAGCCTTCGTGTACTCGTGAAGTTTGCTGAAGCGAATGGCTGGACGGTGTCTCGCACTCAAGGTGGCCATATCAAGTTCACGAAATCTGGCCTTGGATCGATTTACACCTCATCAACCGCAAGCGATTACCGCTCAGGCCTCAACGCCAAAGCCCGTATTCGTCGTGCTGATCGAGCTCAAACCCTACACTCGCAGGAGGCAATCTAATGCCTATCCGTCATTGCATCGTCCACCTGATCGACAAAAAACCCGATGGCACACCTGCTGTTCTCCAGGCACGCGATTCGGAGCTATCCGAATCGGTCGCCATCGAGAACATGCTTGCCGACCTCAACGAGAGCTATAACGCCAAACAAGGCAAGGCCTGGGGTTTCTTCCATGCCGAGTCCGGCGCGCACCCGTTTAGCGGCTGGTTAAAGCAGTACTTTGAAGGTGACCAGGACTTCACCGCCTTCAGCCACACGGCGGTCGAGCATCTGCAAAAGCTGATGGAAGAGTCCAACCTCTCCACCGGTGGCCACGTACTGTTTGCCCATTACCAGCAAGGCATGACCGACTACCTAACTGTCGCCCTGCTCCACCACAGTGAAGGCGTGGTGGTTACTGACGATCTGGACGTCACTCCTTCACGCCACCTGGACGTTGGCCAGTTGCACCTGGCAGCGCGTATCAACTTGTCCGAGTGGCAGAACAACAAGCAATCCAAGCAGTACATCTCGTACATCAAAGGCAAAAACGGTAAGAAGATCTCGGGGTATTTCAGCGACTTCATTGGCTGCATGGAAGGCGTCGACGGCCCGGGCGAAACCCGCGCCCTCCTCAAGGCGTTCAGCGACTTCGTTGAAAACGAAGACCTGCCAGACGAATCGGCCCGCGAGAAAACCAAGGCCCTGGTGGACTACGCCACCAGCCAGGCCAAGCTCGGTGAACCCATGGGCCTGGAGGAACTGTCAGGCTTGATCGATGAAGATCGCCCCAAGGCGTTCTACGACCATATCCGCAATAAGGACTACGGCCTGTCGCCGGAAATCCCCCTGGATAAACGCACTCTCAACCAATTCCGTCGGTTCACCGGCCGTGCCGAAGGCTTGTCCATCAGTTTTGAAGCGCATCTGCTAGGGGACAAGATCGAGTACGACGAGGCGTCCAATTCATTAGTCATCAAGGGGTTACCTACCCAACTCACTGATCAGTTGAAACGTCGCTGAACACACTTTCTACCCTAGGCATCGGAGCCCACCATGAGTAACAAACCACAGCGTCTGCATGAAGAAAAATTCGTTATTCGCCTGCCCGACGGGATGCGCGAACGCATCGCGTTGGAAGCACGTGAAAACGCCAGGTCGATGAACTCAGAAATTGTTTATCGGCTGGAGACAACTGCCGAACTTGAAGCTGCTCTGGATCGTGCTTTGAAAATCATTGACCAGCTTTTGGCGGCAAGCCCGGCTTATGAGCAGCCAGGAGCCAGAGTATGAAAGCGTCTTTGGCCCAAACCATGAAAGATAAGCTGTTGCTGCCGGCGTTTGAATCGAAGTCGCCGGTGGCAGCGCGAATGAGCGACCCCATCGTCGATACCCCCATGCTGTTGACTCTCGACGAAACGCTGCCGTATGACGAAAACCCAAGGACGACTCGTAACCCGAAGTACGATGAAATTAAAGAGTCGATACGAAATCGGGGACTCGATACGCCACCTCCCGTCACTCGTAAACCTGGGGAAGATAAGTACCGGATCCGCAACGGCGGCAACACTCGCCTGGCAATTTTAAACGAGTTGTATCGTGAGACCGGCGACGAGAAGTACTTCAAGTTTCACTGCCTATTTCGACCCTGGGACGCCGTTCGGGGCGAAATCATCTCGCTCACCGGCCACTTGGCTGAAAACGACCTCCAAGGCCAGCTCCTGTTCATTGAGCGGGCTATTGGGGTCGACAAAGCGAGAGCGCTGTATGAAACAGAGGCAGGGGAGTCTATCTCATTACGTGAGCTTTCACGGCGGCTGTCAGCGGATGGCTACCCGGTCTCCGCGTCTCACTTGAGTCGTATGCACGACACCATTCGGTACTTACTGCCAGCAATTCCAGGCGCGCTGTACTCTGGACTGGGAGTAGACAGAATCATAAAGCTTCTGTCTTTGCGCAAAACAGCTCTTCAGTGCTGGGATCGCAATTATCAAGAGCAGGAGCAGCACCTTGATTTCGATACGCTTTTCCAAGATGTACTGTCCCAGTTTGAGGGCGACGCTGAAGAATTTCTATTCCAGCGATTTCAGGACGAACTGATAGATCACCTTAAAAAGCCGCTGAACCTCGGCTACGAGCAAATACTGTTGGAAATCACTCAGAACCAGGACCAATTGCGCCGGTCTACGCCGGTTCTTGAGCTGCCACAGTACCCTGCATCGCAATTTGAGGGGGGGACTCAACTTAACGTTTCGAACAATGGCATTGAGGCTAATCAGAACCCTCTACAACTACCCCCTACTACTTCGGGGGGCAGCACACATAAGACGACGCCCTCCAAAGAGAGTCCTTCACCTCAAGGGGTGCAACAGCAACTGGCCCCAACTCCGCAGGAGCAAATGAGCCCACAAGAGCGCCAAGCACGTATCGATGGGCACGTTGCGAGCCCTGTGAAGACTTCTCCCAGAGTCGACAAGATGAAACGGGAGCTCGCTGCGCTTGACGGTGAGGTCTTGCCCGACTTCGCCTCCAATGCCTTGGTGGCCATCCCTGTTCAAGCTGGCGGACTCAATCCCATTTCTGACCTTTGGTACATCGAACGCGAAATAGACAATACCGCGACCCTGCGTCAGCACATCGCTCAATTGGCTCGCGAAATAGCCAGCTCGGTCAAAGCCCCAGGTCAATTTATCGATATCGATGGTGGCGTCGGGTTCAGCTACCGACACCCCGAAGCGGAAGTCGAAATTACTGCCACAGCCCAACATACCTTGACGCTGCTCCAGTCTTTGAGCGGCTCGATGGCCATCGTACTGAAAATGATTCAGCAGCAACCCAAGCTTCAAATCGACGCGTTGGCTGACTTTGAGTTCGCAGCCGGACTGGGCCAGATCTTACTGGGCCAGCCTCACACAAAAGATCAGCCCCCTGAAAGTGAATGCCGTCTCAGCGACGGCGCTCTAGTGAAGCTGTTCCGCATTATTCGTCTCGCAAGACGTTTGATTGACCTGGAAATCCAGTCAGTCGCCAACAACGGTCCGAATTCAGCCAGTTAACACACGGACTCTACAAGGGGGAGTCGTCATGTCCAAGACACCAATAAATGAAGCAATCCTGTCACAGGTGCTTCATCACATGCGTAATGGCCAACTTCGGCGCTGCATCGAAATGGGCCTGGAGCCAGAGATATTGGCTCAGCTCCAACAACCTTCAGTACTGAGCTTGCTGCTTAACACTCCCGTGTCTTGGTGCAACGTCACCATTGATGGGGACATGGTAAAAAAACTACTGTCAGGCGCGCAGCGTTCTGATGAAGAAGTGCGCATGATTGAACGTGCGCTGCGACTTGGCGCGACCACTCAAATGCTGCAACAGTTCTTCGGGCTGTCTCCGCAGGATGTGGCCCTTCAACGCCTAATGATCGGCGTGACGGCACGTCGTGGCCGTTGGCGCGAATTCAGTGAGGAGATGGACGCTCAGCTTTGGTACCGATGGACGCACCTAATGCAAGAGCATCAGGTAGAGCTTGGCGACAGTCTCGCGTTGCTGGACATCGCCATGTTGGTCGCCGAGGAACTCAATGCTCCACAGGATACTAGCCCAGATGAGACCCACGAAAACCTCAGCCTGGCCATCATCTGGCATCGCATTCAGTCCTGGATAAAGGAAGGGCTTTACCCTCCTGCAAACCCTGGCCTTCCGAGAAGGCTACAGCTTGTGTCTTCTCAACGACTTGCACAGCCTGCAGCGACATCGGTGGAAGGTGACTCTGTATTATGAGGTTGTCTCGGCTTCCCTTGTCGACGCTTTTAGACTCGGCCTCGGGTCACCTTGAAGCTCATTTGCTTCAGAAAAAAGAGTCGGCGCCTCCGGGGATTGAAGGGTCTTCCCCCTACTCCGGAATTATTTTCAGCGGGAACCCACACGAAACGGTTCCTCGCCGATTGCTTTTGGATGATCGCTTAACCCCGCTTGAAAGAAACACCTGGCAGGTATTTCGCCTACTGATCAATGACGACGGCCTTACGGCGTTCCCTACCTATGACCAACTGCGGCCATATTTGGGTATGCAACCCGGTAGGCCTGCCTCGCGTGAAACTGTATCAAAAGCATTAGTGACCTTACGTCTCACCCGTTGGCTTAGCCTGGGGCGACGGGTGCGCAATGATCTGAGTGGACAAGTGCAAGGCAACGTCTACCTGCTTCACGACGAACCGGTCACACCGGCCGAAGCTATAGAGTTCGACAAGGACTACTTGCAGCTACTCGCGCAGTCAATGCAGCACCAGACCAAGGTGATTCGCGAAGTGGCAGAAATTGCCTGGAAGGAATTTGCAGCTGATCCTGATGTTGGCCAACGCTTACCTAGCAGGCTGGACATCATCGAATCCCGCATGAATAGCCAGGCCTGGACCAAAGCGCAGGCTCCAGTCGTTCTTAAAGCGACTGAGTTCGGAATCCGAACTCAGCAAAATATAGCTCTATCTCCACTGAGTTCGGATACCGAACTCAGTGAAAAAGGCGAAGAGCGAATCGCTTTGGAGCAGAGTTCGGATGCCGAACTCAGCCGTAAATCACTGAGTTCGGACTTAGTTCGGCATCCGAACTCATATAGTACGTATACAGATACACACAAAGATGTTTGTAAAAGCTCTGTACATGTACCGCCCACACCAAACGACATCGCTGCCGATTTGCTCGGTGCACTGCATCGACTACCGGTCGAGCAAAAACAGAACGCGGTCCTGGCGCTGCAAAAGGTTCCAGCAGAGTTGAAAACCGCGCTCATCAAACAATGGGTCCACCGCTGTGACTCGGGAGGGGTCCGAAACCCGCTTGGATACTTAATGACGCTCGTCGGCATGGCCGTTCGCGGCGATTTCAACAGCCAATGGAACCCTGACGACAAGGCAAAAGCGAGCCCCGAGCGTCAAGACGCTTCAGCCCCGCCAGAGGGCGCAGAGCAGCCGACGAAGACGCTAACGCAGACGCGTAGCCCTGAGTCGATACAAACCGCAAAACACACACTCAGCGGAATGCTGCATCTGCTGAAGCCTAATCGGGGTACACATCCATGATGTCAGGTGGACAACCAGAATATCGTGGTAACGCGGCCCAGAGCGAAGCGGTCGTGACCGGAATCTGTGCCAGCTACACAGCAAGTGTTGCGGCCCGCAACACCCTGACAGGAACCGAAATACGCCGCGGCCGCCACGCAAGTGACTCGGCCCAAATCACTTGCCCAGGATCCGGCATTCGTGCCAGCGACACGGCAAGTGTTGTGGCCCACAACACCCTGACAGCATCCGGCACCGGAGGTGGCCGCCATATAAGTGGTGCGGCCCGCACCACCTTGGCAGGATCCGGCATCCGTGCCGGCGACATGGCAAGTGTTGTGGCCCACAACACCCTGACAGCATCCGGCACCGGAGGTGGCCGCCATATAAGTGGTGCGGCCCGCACCACCTTGGCAGGATCCGGCATCCGTGCCGGCGACACGGCAAGTGTTGTGGCCCACAACACCCTGACAGCATCCGGCACCGGAGGTGGCAGCCATATAAGTGGTGCGGCCCGCACCACCTTGGCAGGATCCGGCATCCGTGCCGGCGACATGGCAAGTGTTGTGGCCCACAACACCCTGACAGCATCCGGCACCGGAGGTGGCAGCCATATAAGTGGTGCGGCCCGCACCACCTTGGCAGGATCCGGCATCCGTGCCGGCGACATGGCAAGTGTTGTGGCCCACAACACCCTGACAGCATCCGGCACCGGAGGTGGCCGCCACGCAAGGGATTCGGTCCGCACCGGCGAGTTTCAGCTCTTCCTATATAGAAGCCTCAACAAATCCCCTTCCATCGGGCTACGTATTTAATGCTGCGTCTCCTATAGCCAAATTGCAGCATGGGTACGTCAATCCTCTTCCCAAGGAAACACTGCACCATGGCTGATAACTTCCGGCTCAACATCGGTTCACTGCGCAGCGATGTGAAGCTCACCCTTCACACTCACCACGCCGCTCGTATATGGATGGGGCGCCCTAAAAATGACCTCAAAGCCGGCATCATTGGTCTGTCAGGGTTCTGCACTGTCGTCAATCGAATGTCTCGAGGCGCCCAACAGGATGATCCCTACTCTGACTGGTGGATGATCCTCCTCGAGGAAAAGATCAACGATTCCAAGGAAGCGTTAAAGACCATCGAAGATCGCCTGGACACAGCCATGGCCTCTCTTCCACCGGCCATCAGCATTAGCGAAAACCTCTCGATCCAGCCTGTCAGCCTCCCGCTGTACATCTCCAATCCCCTGGGATTTCAGGCTGTGTACCTGCTGACGAACTACGACGAAATTGTCAGACGCATTCTGTTGGCCCAGCACGTTGGCCTTGTCGGGCGCCACGATATGGAAACCTGGATCGACGAAGGCGCAGCGGTACTGCGGAGACTGTTTGGTCTGGCCCAGATCTATAAGTACTCAGGCGCTGCCCGCGACGACTTCGCTGCAAACAATGCCAAGGCTGAAGCAGCCCGCAAAATGTACGAGCGGTACGGTGAGCTGCCACAAGACATCCTGGAAGGCACCCGCCGTTCGAATTTCGCGCCACCGATCATCCGCGGTCAGCAGCAAACCGAGACGGATGATCATCTCGATGACCCCGTTGAGGGTTAAAGAGCATGGGCCAGATTCCCTCCAATGATGGGTCGCTGCAACAGACCGCCTTCCGGCCACTGCAACAGGAAGCCTTTCAGCGACTGCAACAGGCTGCCTCACTAAAGGGCCTTTTAAAGCCTTTTAAAGGTAAGGGGGAGCTGACCCAATTTGCCGATCTTTGCCGAGCTCAAGAATCGGACTTAAAAGCTCTTGCCCAGGAAGTGCTGAGCCAGGCCCGCCGATATCCATTCACCCTAGTTCCAGTGCGGTTGACTGAGCAGAACACCCAAGCCGGCACCCAGTTTTTGAGATGGCAGCAGGTGACAGATCGGCGGATGGGCGTAGGGGTTTGGGCAGAAATGATGGGCTCACCCAGAACACCGGAATCCATGCTGCAGGATCTTTACGTGATGGAGCTGCAGCGCATCACCTTGAATATGCAAATGAGTTTGCTGCACTCGATCACCAAACAGGCCGCCGAGTGCGCAGAAAAAATGGGCCAGGCAGAGGCCGTGTATACCGCTCGCCTGCAGCAGCTCAACAACCCAACGCAACACCAATAACCTCGGAGAATACTCATGGGCACGCCCGTACAAGGCTGGGAAGGCAATATCGGTTCTGCACCGGAATTCAAAGAATTCCCCAACGGCAATAAAGACCCACGTCGACTCATGCGAGCCAACGTTTACTTCGACAATTCGATTCCGGATGGCAAAGGCGGCTACGAAGATCGTGGCGGTTTTTGGGCGAATGTGGAGTGGTGGCACAAGGACGCCGAGCATTATTCGCAACTGTTCCAGAAAGGTATGCGAGTGCTGGTTTCCGGTCGCGCCGTTATGGACCGTTGGAAGAACGACGATGGCGAATTCGAAGCTTTGAAAATCCAGGCCAGCCGGGTCGGCATGCTGCCACACCGCGTGACCATGGTGAATCTGGCGCCTTCGCAAAACCAGAATTCGCAACAGTCCAACAGACCCGAATCGCGGCCGCAGCCAGCTCCAGGCCCGGATGAATATCCAGATACCGATCCACCGCAATTCTGAAAACAGGGGCTTAATTTTTCGGCCCATTCGTGTAGCTGTCGGTGTTGGGGGAAACAGCTCATCGTTTCCCCCGACCTCATTAGAGAACCACTACAAATTAGGACGTGCCGATGGATGAAGTTTTGAGGGACCCAACAGGGTACGTTGTCATTGGCGCAGAGCACCCAGCTTTAGGCCGTGTTTACTGGGCTTACTTTGATGAAAGCGAGGTGAATGCTCCGGACTACTACGGGCTCACCCTGGACATAAACCGAGCATCATGGGCTCCAGTTGGGTGGCGAACGGGAGAGTATCTGATGGGGGGCCGTGGAGAGACAGACCTTGATACCTGGCAAGCCCGCCGATTTATCAACACCTTGCTCGATGAATACCGCTTAGATACTGAATACCGCGTCGACTTTGACGACGACGACGAAATGACTGAACACTTATACGGCAAGCTGGAACAACTACGTGTTCAAAGCGGACAATCCACTCAGGACTTCATCGCGTGGATCAGAGTTGCGAACTGGACGGACGAGCCAGCTTCGAATTGACATCAAACCGCCAATTGGTTGGCAAAAAATCGCGCCATTCGTTAACTTTCAGGTTGAGTCACACTTCCATTCGGCTATCTCAAGCACAGAAGTTTAAAACTTCCGTTTTTGATGCAAAAAAATGCGCTATTCGTGATGTTACTGTCTGATAGATCTGTTCTTCGGGGACCGATAGCCAATGGCGCAATCTCGAACTTCTTTGAAACCAGCAGATAGGCGGCAATTCAATAACCCCCATACTGCCGTTCAAATAGCCGGTGCTGACGCCGCCCGAAAAGGGCTACGGGTGTATGACTGCCCTTACCACCATCCTGCGATGCGCGCGTCGTGGCTAAAGGGCTTTGCCCAGGAACAGCAGCTGACGCTGGACCTCTAGCCGCTAAAAGCCTCCCGTTGTGCATTGACCATTTCCCATTGAAGCCTTACCTGCCATGACGTGACAGTCCCGCTCTGCATAATTGAGAAGGGGCACACCGTGAAGCTATTGATCATCGAGGCACCTGGGAAGCTGAAAAAGCTTCAGCCAATGATGAAGAAACTGCGCCCAGGCGAACACTGGTTGGTTGTCGCCAGTGGTGGGCACATACGTGACTTGCCCGCCAGAGGGCAGGACGACAGCATGATCACCACAGGCGTCCGCAAAAATTACACACCGGTGTACGAGATCCTGGATAAGAGCGCCAAGGCCGTGCGGACCATCAAGGCCGCAGCTAAACAGGCCGATGAAATCTACCTCGCAACCGATCCGGATCGCGAAGGTGAAAGCATCAGCTGGCACATCCAGCAGGTACTGGCGGTCAAATCCTACAAACGCATCACCTTCAATGAAATCACCCTGAAGCGTGTCGCAGAGGCTCTAGCCAATCCTCGCCAAATCGATTTGAACAGAGTCGCGTCACAAGAATGCCGGCGTGTACTTGATCGTTTGGTGGGTTACCTGGTGACTCAGGAGCTACGCCGACTGATGGGCAAGCCCACCTCTGCAGGCCGCGTGCAATCGCCTGCCGTATACCTGGTGGTTTTGCGCGAGCGCGAGATCCGCAACTTTCAGGTAATCAACCACTTCGGTGTGCGTCTGAACTTTGTGGATATGAATCAGGGCACCACCTGGTATGCAGACTGGCAACCGGTACCGGATTTCGCGAGCAAAGACTTTCCTTACGTTCAAGATGCCAACCTGGCCCGACTCGTCGCCGGCACACGTAATGTCGTCGTCGAGTCCTGTGAAGACCGCAAGGCCGAGCGCCACCCACCCGCGCCCTTCATCTCTTCCACCCTTCAACAAGCAGCCAGCAACGCCTTGAAATGGGACCCGGACAAGACCATGCAAGTCGCCCAGCGATTGTATGAACAAGGCGTGATCACCTACCACAGGACGGATAATCCCAACGTACCAGACGAGGCCATGGAGGATATTAGAACCGTAGCTAGATCTATCGGATTGAAGACCGTCGACGAGCGACGTACATTCAAGGCCGCCGAAGGCGCGCAGGAAGGCCACCCCGCTATTACCCCGACGCATTGGGCTGATACAAAAGCTGGTGAGAACGACGAGGAACTCGCCCTGTACAAGTTGATTTGGGTCCGGGCGCTGGCCAGCCAGATCGAAGCGGCGGTATTCGACGTGCGTGCTGTAAAACTGCTCGCGGTTGGCCCAAATGGTAAGGCTTTGCGATTCAATGCAACTGGTGAAACCCTTTTTCATCCTGGGTGGCGGAAACTGCTCAAGGGCGATGACACAGACGATGAGGAAGATGGAGCAGCGAGCAACCCAGTTCCTGCACTCACACCAAAACAGATCATCTCTGTGCACAACGGAGAACTGCTGAAGAAGAAAACTCAGCCGCCATCCCGCTACACCAAGGCCAGTCTAATCAAAGAAATGGAGCGCCGCGGTATTGGTCGTCCCAGCACGTTCGCCTCGATCTTGAAGAACATCACCAGCAAAGGAATGATTGAGGAAAAAAGCCGCAAGCTGGTACCGGCGCCGCTGGGGGAGGAAACAATCGCGAAGCTGGAAGGGTTCTACAGTTTCGTGGAGCTCGATTTTACGAGGGAGCTGGAGCGGGATTTGGACAAAGTCGCCCAGGGCCAAGACACCTATGGAGCTGTCGTTGCGCGTCTGCATAGACGCCTGGAAGAGGAACTGTCTCAGCAACGTGGAATGCCGAGTGTGCCGATGGCGTCCGCTCCACGCCCAGCCACAGCAGGTGGCGCTTTCAACTGTCCCAAGTGCAATCAACCCCTCGCAAGGCGACAAAAAAAAGGGGGCGGTGGCTATGACTTTTGGGGTTGCACAGGCTTCAAATCGAATGGATGCAAGGTGAGTTTTCCAAACTTGAATGGCAAACCAGATCTCAATAAACCCAGAGGGGTGTGACTTCTGCCATTGCCGATATAAATCACCGACAACGCCGTTACGCATTAACCCTAGAAGCCCACCATTCCTATACCTGACAGTCCTCTGCGAAATTGCAGAGGAGGTCATGGGTGAGCGTACAGAAGAGACAATCGGTGGTGGGGCTGCGCATCTTAGCGCCGAAGCTGGAGAAGTTCTCAGACCGGCAAATTGAAGTCGCCCAGACCTGGGCTTTACAATTTAACGTACCGCCCTCCCAGCTGACCTCCTTCATCGATACCTATCTGAGTTCCACTGTCCATACTCGTTGCTGGTGCGTAGCCCTGCCCTCTACAGATGATCAAACACGGCGGCTCCTGGCCAGAATCGGCGATCACCTCCAGTACTTCGATGGTCATCAGGTTAAGGCCTGCAAAATCTTCAGCAAGGACCGCGTGCATAAGAGAAAACCCACCGCAATGGTGGCCCAGCAGCTACTGCTCAGGTTTGAAAAACGCTGGTATGCAGACGTCCTACTGACCTCCTTCTGCAAGTCTGCTGGAGAGAGGGCGAAAGCCCTTTCGATTGAAGATCTAGGAAGCTTTAATCGCCGCGGCTTCGATTGGACGGCGAGCAACAATCGGTACTTCAATCCCCGCACCCGATTTTACCTGAAGCAGATTGGCAGCACGCTGAAGCAGTTTTGCCAGTGTCTGGACCAAGAGCTTTTATTCGCCATTCGTTCAGCGCAATGTCCCTCACCCAAGCTCTATAACTGGCTGGCTCAAGGTGACCGAAAACGCCGCCTTCAGGCCCTAAAAGCCCAGCCAGTACTGATTCCACTTCTGGTACTAGCAGATCAATGGCCGTGGCCGTGGGATGGGCAGCAGCAGGTATACATGAACTGCCCATGGGATGAACTTCAGGCGTGGCGCCCATACTGGAGTGAGGACCGTTATTTGATTTCCGCTGAAGAGTGCCTGGTAGGTCGCATAGCCGACGCGGGCCTCCCCCTTTCCGACACACTGGCTTGGCTGCTACAGGCGCCGCGCGCTGCAGTGCGCTACCTGGGTCAACAGCGGGTATTCGATACCGGCAGTGCATTGACCCGTATCAGCCGCGAGGGGCCACAAGGACCCTGGCATCGACTGCTGCTGGGAGCCTCACTGGGCAATCGCCGTCCTCTTAAAAAAGCGCACTGGATCACTCTCTTCGCGCTGCTGGATAAAATCCCGTATCAACTGCTGGATCAAACGCAGGACTGGAACAGGCTGCTGTCAGGGTGTCCAACTGATTGGTCGGACGACAATTGGTCCAAAATCGCCGACGACTTTCGAGACCTGAACGAGCTCTTTAACAACGTTGATGAGAGCGACGGACCAGCTTCTGGTGAAGCACTGCAGAAACTCAAAAGCTTCATTGCTACTGCTTCCTATCACCAGATCGCCAGCTTGGTGAATGGCTTTCACCTCGCGTTGATAGACATCCGTGAGGCTTTAGATGCAGTAGATCCACAAACAAGAACAGACTCTTTAACGCCCTGGAAGCCGCTGCTTTATTCAACCAGCACACCCCTCGTGAGTCCAAATGGGCTGCAAATTATCGAACTGAAGTGCCCCGCCGATCTTGATGCGGAACATCGAGCGCTGGGCCATTGCATTGATGGTTACGACTACAGTGCTTATCGGGGCATCTGCCGTCTTTTTTCGGTTCGCGAAAACGGGAAATCGTTGGCCTCTGCAGAAATCCAAATGGATGAAAGTGCCTGGGGCGAAACGTTAGCAAAATTGACTCCCAAACACCTGGTGACGATACAACTGAGAGGGCTCCGCAATCGCACACCTAAGTCGGGCTCCAGGGTTGACCGGGCCTATCAATGGTTTTGGGCAAAGATCAAATCGGGTGAGCTCGCCATTAACCTGGAATGGCCCGACCAAACACTATCCATGTCGCGCTATACAAATCGAAACCGGAAAAAAATGCATGCCCAGGCCTGTGCGGAATGGATCAACCAACGATTGAGCAGGACATGAGTCGTCCACGTCTGATGAACCGCCGGCAGGACCTGGTCGAAAAAGTCATTTTTGACGGCTATGACTTCGGGGTCTTAATGCAATACGTTGAGGGTGCGAACCGGCTGTTTCTCGAACGTAATGGTTTCTATATTCGGCGTGCCGAGCATCCTCAACATCGCTATTGGCGATTACCAAAAGGCAAGTTGCTGGATGACCTGGATGTGCTCTTCCACCGTTTGATGGAGTTGTCCGAGGACCGTTTCAATGAAAGTTGGGAGACGTTTTCACATAAAATCACAGCCGCACAAAACGACCCAGATCGGCAGGCATTCACGTGGGGGCTGACCTTTCGGATAGCTCCACTCGTTCAGGGCGGGATCCTGCTGTCAGGTGACTACCATCCTGGCGCGGTCGCCGTTTCAAGGCGCATGCACGGCGTGTTTCTCGGGCATTCCAAGTCCTGGCGCATTGACGCTGGTGCGGAAGTGGTGCGAAGCAACTTGATCCTGGAGCTTGGATTGTCGGAGGATCAGTTCGAAATCCTCGACACCGTGCAAGAGCTGCTGACCGACGGATCCGTTGTTCCAGCTGATGAAATCACCCGCATCAGTCTTGGTGGACCGCCACAAGAGCGCGCAGCAAAAGCGGCTGACGATAGCACCTCAACCGATGTGTATTTAGCCGCGGTGCCCTCAATCGAGCGCACCGGGTCCACTACCGAACAGATTAACCAGGCATTGGCTGGTTATTCTTTACTGGACCATCAACCGGCAGGCATCCGGCACTTGCTACAGCGCACAAGCGCCTTGCTTGCGGATGACATGGGGCTTGGTAAAACTCGCCAAGCAATCATTGCCGCTGCAATCCGAGCAGCTAATAGACCCATCTTGGTTATCACCCTGTCGACGTTGATCATCAACTGGCAACGCGAAATCCAGATGGTGTATCCCAAGGCCACTATCGGCCAACAGGTCTTTGATCCCTCTTCGCAATGGATTATCACCAACTACGAACGCCTTGGCGATTTTGTTCTGCATGCAGGACACTTTGAAGTGATGATCATCGACGAGGCGCACCGCCTGAAAGAGCCGACCGCCGCGTGGACACGTCACGGCTTCGACATTGCCGCCAAGATACCCAACCGTTACCTGCTGACGGGTACGCCAGTCCTCAACCGAGAATCTGAGCTGCACACGCTGCTACGGCTATCCGGCCACCCCGTTGGGAAACTGCCCTTGAAAGAATTCTGCGAACAGTTCGCCGGCAGTCAGGATTTCCGCATGAATCTGCGGGGCGCAATCGGCGATTGGATGCTCCGTCGACGCAAGGATGTCTTGCCCGGTCTCAAGGGCAAACAGCGCCAAACTTTACCCATCGAACTCACTGCTGAAGAGCGCAAGCAATACGATCAAATTCGGCTCGAAGACAGGCCTAGCCTCGCCAGGTTGGGATCACTGCGTCAGTTGCTTGAGCAGGTAAAGATTCGTGTCGTAATGGATCTGCTGTGCGAACTGGACGCGGAGGACAAAGTAATCTTGTTCTGTGAGTTCAAGGATACGGTAGGAACACTTCGCACTCGGTGCAAGCAAGCTGAGTACGGGTGCGTCACGGTTGTCGGCAGTGACTCTGTAGGCAAACGGCAGAAGGCGATCGATCAATTCCAAAGTGATCCAGAAACCCGCGTCTTTGCCGCCACTACCTCCGCTGCCGGCACGGGCAACAACCTCACTGCGGCCAACTATGTGATGTTCCTGGGCCTCCCCTGGACGCCTGGACTGCAGGACCAGGCTGAGGACAGGGCCTACCGCAATGGGCAATTGCGCATGGTCGTGGTGAAAATCCCGCTGGTGGAAAACACAATCGACCAGATGCTTTGGCAAATGCTGCAGGATAAGCGTCAGTTGGCAAGTGACCTCATTGAGCCCGACGCGGCCGGCAACGCGAGACAAGCATTGGCGACCAATTTGTAGATCTGCGGTATATCACTGCTTCTTAGTGGCTGAGACCTTGTAAACGTACTTGGAACCATTACTTTTGTTTTCTGGAATCTAATAGGCCTCCCCATCGGCAACAATAGTTTCGTTCGATATCTGCAAACTTCCGAAAGTGGCAAATCTATTTCGATTTTACCCACTTTGCTCGTATTCATTTCGAGGAGTCGAACATAATTGACTTTGTTACGTATTAGAATCTTCCCATCGCTCATAATGGCCGTCGAGACCCATTCAGAAGAGACTGATCTCACTGAAAGGCACGGACAGTTTTGGCGGACTCGTTGAATCCAGCGCGATACGCCAATATCCAACATCATGCCAAGCGCCATGCTTGAATCCTACTTCTGGATACGTACCGATGTGAGCGAAGCCTAGTGCTTCATGCAGCCCCACGCTGCCATCGTTTGGCAGCGCGATCCCGGCAAAGGCTGCGTGAAACCCTTGCCTTTTCAATGTCGGCAGCAACACGCCATACAGTGCCCGGCCGACCCCGCTACGGTGCGCTTCTGGCGATATATAAACGGTGACGTCGACCGACCAGCGATAGGCCTCACGAGCCCGGTGCTGACTGGCATATGCATAGCCGATGAGCTGGCCGTCTCGCTCCGCTACCAGATACGGGTAAGTCGGCAAAGTCGACCCAATCCGCTTGGCCATCTCTTCGACTGTGGGCGGCTCAAGCTCAAACGAAATCGCCGTATGCTCAACCATCGGTGCGTAAATTGCCTGGATGGCTTGAGCGTCCGAAATCTGCGCAATCCTTACTGTGGTGTTGCTCATCCTCTATCCCCTTGGTCGCTCAAATCGATCTTTGATTGACTCGTTTCGAGAGTGCTTCGGCGCTTTCCTTGCGCTCCGAATAGCGGTCTACCAAATACGTTTCCCGGCCCCGAACCATCAGCGTGAACTTCATCAGTTCCTCCATCACGTCCACAACACGGTCGTAGTAGGCGGATGGCTTCATACGCCCTGCGTCGTCGAACTCCAGAAAGGCTTTGGGTACTGACGACTGGTTTGGGATGGTGATCATCCGCATCCAGCGCCCGAGGATCCTAAGCTGGTTTACCGTGTTGAAGGACTGTGATCCACCGCAGACCTGCATGACGGCCAACGTCTTGCCCTGGCTGGGGCGGACAGCGCCCAACGTGAGAGGTATCCAGTCTATTTGGGCTTTGAATACAGCAGACATTGCACCGTGACGCTCTGGCGAACACCACACCTGTCCCTCTGACCACAGAACCAGATCCCGCAGCTCTTTAACCTTTGGATGGTCTTCCGGAGCGTCATCAGGGAGAGGCAGACCCGAGGGATCAAAGATGACGGTCTCGGCTCCCATTAGGGTCAGGATGCGCGCGGCCTCTTGGGTCAGCAGCCTGCTGAAAGAGCGCTCACGGGTTGAGCCATACAGCAACAAGATGCGTGGTTTGTGAGTCGGTTGCTCGTTGCCTTGCAGGCGATCCAGTGTGACGAAGTCGATTAGCGACTGATCCAGATTAGGTAGATCCAGGCTGCTTTCCGAGGAAAATTCGTCCATTACAGTTCACCTATTTGATCTAGCTCGCGCTTCAGTTCCTGCGGTGTGAGCGCCGAATGATCCAAGCTGAAGAATGCCTCGAAACGCTTTTTAATCTGGACGACGGTCGCGTCAAATGCGGCTTGGATGTCGCTGTCTGTGCCTTCTACATCGGAAGGGTCGGCGAGGCCCCAGTGGCTTTTGACAGCAGGCCCGAAATAGACCGGGCAGGGTTCGCCTCCAGCCTTATCACACACGGTGATCACCACATCCGGTGGTGAGTCCGAAAACACCTCTGAGCCTTTGCTGTAGAGATCTGTGGTGTCGATACCAAGCGCTTGCAACGTACTCACGGCGCGTGGATTCAGTTGTCCGCTTGGGAAGCTGCCCGAACTGACGGCGTTAAAACCGCTCGGGGCCAGGTGGTTGAACAACCCCTCCGAGAGAACGCTCCGGCAGCTGTTTGCCGTACACATAAATAGCACTTTCATGGGTTTCTCCTAGACAGGGATGCTCAGCCGCGACGCCAGTGCCACCAGCGTTACCAGCAAGATAGGGAGGGTGAGGATGCTGCCGACTTTGAAGTAGTAACCCCAGGTGATGCGGATATTTTTCTGCGCTAGCACATGCAGCCACAGCAACGTGGCCAGGCTTCCGATGGGCGTGATCTTGGGGCCAAGATCGCAACCGATGACGTTGGCGTAGATCATGGCCTCACGTACCAGTCCTGTAGCGTCGCTGCCCTGAATGGACAGAGCGCCGATAAGCACACTCGGCATGTTGTTCATGATCGAGGACAACAGCGCAGCGGTGATACCGGTGCCCAAGGTAGCGGCCCATAGGCCATGCTCGGCAAATATGTTCAGCAGCCCCGAGAGCGAGTCGGTTAGGCCAGCATTACGCAGGCCATAGACCACCAGATACATGCCCAGCGAAAACACGACAATTTGCCAGGGCGCGTCCTTGATGACCCTTCTCGTGGAGATGATTTGGCCTTTACCTGCGATGACCAGCAGGATCATTGCACACGCAGCAGCAACAGCGCTGATGGGGATACCTAACGGCTCCAGTGCGAACAGACCAACCAGCAGCAGGCCAAGTACCCACCAGCCAGCAATGAAGGTCGCCCGATCTCGAATCACCGACTCCGGGGCCTCAAGCTGATCCGCGTCGTACTGGGCGGGAATGTCCTTGCGATAGAACATCCAGAGCATGAACAGTGTCGCGGCCACGGCCACTAGGTTCACTGGCCACATGACAGAAGCGTATTCACCGAAACCCACGCCAAAAAAGTCTGCCGAAACGATGTTCACCAGGTTGGACACCACCATCGGCAGACTGGCGGTATCAGCGATGAAGCCTGCGGCCATCACGAATGCCAAGGTGGATGCCGGGCTGAAGCGAAGCGCCGTCAGCATCGCGATGACGATTGGGGTCAGAATCAGTGCGGCTCCATCATTGGCGAACAGTGCCGAAACGGCTGCACCGAGCAGGATCATCAGCGCAAACAGACGTCCGCCTTTGCCCCGACCCCAGCGAGCGACATGAAGCGCCGCCCATTTGAAGAATCCCGCTTCATCGAGCAACAAACTGATGATGATCACAGCAATGAAGGTCGCGGTAGCGTTCCAGACGATGTGCCACACAACCGGCACATCCCCTAGACTTACGGCGCCAGTCAGTAGTGCCAGAACGGCACCCGCTGCCGCGCTCCAGCCGACACCTAACCCCTTGGGTTGCCAGATAACAAAGACGAGCGTAACTACGAAAATCGATGCTGCGATGAGCATGAGTATGTTCCAGATCAGGATGTCAGCAGCAGGAGGCTTGGCGCACGGGTCTGTCTTCCATGGAAGCCAGCCGTCCTTGATGGTCGTTAACCCAGGACTGGTGTGCCTGCGTAGTGACGTTCAGAACATCCAGTGCCCACTGTTCAAGCTCGGGATGCAGCCGGTAGTAAACCCACTGACCCTGCCTCCGATCTGCGAGTAACCCGCAAGCACGCAGTTGGGCAAGATGCCTGGAGACCTTCGACTGGTTATCGTCCAGTGCCCAGATTAACTCGCACACGCACAACTCACCCTCAGCCGAAAGCATGAGCATGATCCGGGCGCGAGTTTCATCACCCAAGCACTTGAAGAATGTGTGTGGTGTAAGGCTCATAAGCAATCGCTCTGCATATGTGGATAATCGAATATGCAGATTTAACCACGTTCAGCCTGCTTGCACAAATGCCTGTGGCGGGAGTTAACGATGGGGATCAATGCTCACCGGTCGACCACAGGGTAACGACCAGGAGGGATTAACAATCGCCTCAGCACGCGGACGGAGATTTGATGTTCGAATGGATGTTCGCTGAACGCGATTTTGGATTCATTACTCTAGGCGTAATGGCAGGATAGCTGGTCAGGTCGAATGCAATTGAGTGGTCAGCGTGAATGCAAATGAATGCTCAGCGTGAATGGAAATGGGTGATCAGATACTAGGTAATTTTCCACCTCGGTCGCGTCATCTTTGTATAGCCTATAAATACCTATAGACGTAGTTTTCTATTTCCTACTGCGCAGCTGGTACCAGCCTGTCACCGTTCCCCTATCATTACAGGGGGCCTCTCGGCACATGATCAGGCACGTCACCACGCTCTCGCTTCTAGCGTTAATCGCCAGTTGCACGACCCAAACGGCGCAGACACCCAAGCCCGCTTTCGACAGCAGTCGCAATCCGGACATGTTGACGCCAGACCTCTATCCTGGCGGCGCCGTTCCTGAAAAAGAACCAGTAGTGCGCTATGGCCGCTACACCCTCGTCAGCACGCTGCCAGATTCTGGCCAACGTGACCTGATGGCTCAGATTATCGACATCAGCATTCCAGCCAACATGCACCCAAATGTGCATGAGGCCATGCAGTACGTGGTGGACCGTTCAGGTTATACGCTTTGCTCGGCAGACTCTGGCCACGTCAACATCCTTTACACCCGACCACTCCCAGCAGCCCAATATAAACTTGGCCCTATGACCCTGCGTAACACCCTGCAGGTGCTCGCAGGTCCGGCCTGGCAGGTGAAGGTCGACGAGGTCAACCGTCAGGTGTGCTACGTCCTGCGCCCTGGCTACCAGCTCCCGGACTCTCCACGTCCTGCATCAACTCAGATTGCTCAACTCAACACATCGACAGCTGCACAGCCTATCGCAGCGAAGAGCAATAACAATGATGCGGGCAGCCAAGTAGTAGTCGCCGCCGTTCCCCAAACAGCGCCTTTCACAACAACGGCATCAGCCGCTACCCCTGTGGCGAACGCTGCACCAGCCAAAACCGTGGCCCCTCCTACGGTGATTACCAAGGATGGCTCTACAAAACAAACGTCTGCCTTGCCGACTCAGAGTCCGGCCTCGACTTCGTCCAGCAACCCAGATGCCAAGGCCGCTTCAACTCCGAAACTGGTCACCGCGCCGTCCGCAGTTTCTGCAGCGCCAAAGCCGGTTGCGACGGACATTGCAGCGCCGAAGCCGCTGGCCCAGACATGGACGGCTTCAACTGGCTCAACCCTTCGTCAAACCGTCGAAGGCTGGGCTGAAAAAGCGGGCTGGAAACTGATGTGGCAGGTCGATGATTTGGATTACTCAATTGACGCTCCACTTCGATTTGAGGGCAGTTTCCAAGAAGCCATTGGGTCGATTTTCCCTCTCTACGACTCGGCTCCACGGTCCTTTCTGGTCGATGTGGTCGACAGTAACTCCTCACAGCGGCTGATTTTTATTACAGAGAGGAACAAATGATGACTGCTCGTCTCTGGATCAAAAGCACAGCCTTGTCACTTATCGTCGCACTGGTGAGTTCCTGTTCGCTGCAGCGTGTGAATGAATCGGCCAGCCGAGCTGAAAATGACGCTGCGACAGCCTCTCAATACAGCCGATTTCTGAGAAATCAGCAGCAAGAGTCCGCGCGCGCTACGGTGGTGTTCAGCGACAAACCATGGGTGTCCAAAAAACCGCTGGTCGCCAAGCGTGGTTTACCGCTGACCATGGATTGCGACATCACCTATCGCCCCTCATATAACGTTGGGATCGCTGAGATCGCGCAGTACATCACTAGTGAATGTGGTGTACCGGTCATCGTAGCCCCTGACGCAATCGACCCAAGTGTCCTTTCCAGTTCGACGCAGGGCAACTCAGGACCTGCAGTTCCACCTGGTTTGGGCTCTGCCGACAACCTGACCAACTTCATGCCCGCCGGCGTCATCGGCAATGTTCCGAGCAACGCCCGCTCAATGAATTCGATTGGGCTGACTGCACCCAACACATTCCCCATTAAGTACAGCGGCAAGCTGTCAGGGTTGTTGAATCAAGCGACCTCCCAGTTGGGCTTAGCGTGGAATTATTCCTCCGATGATCGAAGCGTGCATGTCACTTACTTCGACACCAAGACGTTCGACGTCTGGGCATTTGGTGATGACCAGGTCATTGAAAGCACAGTGAAGTCGGGCTTGCTGACCGCTACAGGCAGCGGGAGCAGTTCCGGTGGTGGTGGCGGCGGATCTTCGTCGACAGGTGCATCGGGTGAATCAGGCAGCAACCAGAGCACCACCGTTACCATCAAGACCTCGCTGATCGGAGACATTGAAAAAAACGTCAAGGCGATGCTGAGCCAACAGCCCCAAGGTCGGATGTTCCTCTCGCGTTCCACTGGCACCCTGACGGTAAGTGATCGACCAGAAGTACTCTCAAACGTTGCTAAATACCTGAATTCGATCAACAGCAGTATCACCCGTCAGGTGTTGTTCAACGTCAAAGTTTTCGAGGTAACTCTCACCGACACAGACCAGACCGGCCTGGACTGGACGGCTGTCTATACGTCCTTGAGCAACAAATGGGGCTTTTCGCTGAAGAATGCCACCACCGGCATAAGCACGGGCGCGGTGTCGGGCTCGTTGAGTATTTTGGACACGTCGAAGTCTCCTTGGGCTGGCTCCAACTTAATCATCAAAGCACTTTCCGAACAGGGCCGAATCTCGAACGTTCGCTCGCCGTCGGTCACCACGCTGAATCTGCAGCCGGCACCCATCCAGATCGGCAACGTAAAGAGCTATGTCGCATCAAGCTCGACAACCACTACGGCTTCCGTTGGATCGTCTACTTCGCTCACCCCCGCGACTATCACCAGCGGCTTCAACATGATGTTGCTCCCTCGAATCATCGACCAGGACAACATGTTGCTGATGATCACCCTGAGCATGAGTAGCAAACCGACCTTCACCACTTTTACGAGCAACGGCTCCAGTGTCCAGACAGCGGATTACGACACCAAGAATCTGTCGCCCAAGGTCAAATTGCGCAGCGGTCAAACCCTCGTACTGACTGGTTTTGAGGAGAACAGCGAAAACGCAACCAAGTCTGGCGTAGGGGATCCTGGATTCTTCGGTTTGGGCGGCAGCCGTGTCCGCACCACAGGGCACAGCGTACTCGTAGTGCTGATTACTCCTGTTGTTGATAGCGACACAGGCAGCCCCAGCGCGGTGATTTCACCTGCTGCCAACGAGCCTTGGGGCTCTTGCCCTACCCCACTGCTGCATTGCACAGGTTCCAAGGGGTAAGCCATGGTTGCGGAAACCTCAAAAAATGCACGCTCTGCTCGAGTCCAGGTACTCCAGTATCGTGGAAAATCATTTGTCACCGGTCTGCGCTGGCATCCGCTGGGTAGTGTCACCGGGCACATGAAGGAAGCGCGCCAGTACGGTCGTGAGCACCACCTCGACATTGTCGCCATTAGAAGAACACCAGCCATTATTCAGGCAGGTTTTGTAGCGCGCAGCGAGGAGGTCATCAAAGGGATGTACTCGCTCGCGGCCACCCTGGCTGGACAGCTGGGGGACTCATGGATCGCGGCCTGGAAAACTGAAAGCGAGATTGACCAATATGCCCTCGTTGCTGTGTATCAAGGTGGCGTGATCTCTGGCTGCGACATGATCGGCACTGGTGCTGAGGTCCGCCGCCGAGTCGCGCAACAACGCAGTCGTGGGATCAACTTCGACAACGAGTACCTGCCCCCAGAGTTCGATATGGGCGGTCAACCACTGGACGTGGCAGAGCTGCTTCAGCCGTCGCATCTAAAACGCGAGTACCGGCTACGGCCACTCGTCTTTGGGCTATCCAAACCAGAACTTGTACAGCTGGCGGTTCTTGGCGTGCTGATCGCTGCCGGCATCATCGGATGGGCTCAATGGCAGAACCATCAGGACCAGATAGCCAAAGAGGCGGCTTTCCAGGCTGAACAGCAACGCCTGGCAGAGTTGGCCAGACTGCAAAAAGAATCCGGTATGGAACAGACGCCCCAAGCGCTTGAACACCCTTGGGCCAAACGTCCATCTGTTGCAGATTTCCTGGAGGGTTGCAGCAACGTCATTTATCAGTTGCCTCTGTCCATTCAGGGATGGCAGTTCACGAGTGCCGTCTGCGACGGCGCACAGGTTTTGTCCTCCTATAAGCGCTCGGGCAATAGCACGGCCGACAAACTGATACAGGCGACGCAGGGCCACTTTTCTGATCGGCCGGCCTTCTTTGACGAGGGCAACTCGGCCACGTTGAAATTCGACATCTCTCTACCCGCAGCCGGTGATGAGCCTCTAAAAGACGCCATCGTGATGTTGGCGAACCTGTCGTCTTGGCTGCACAGCTTCACTCAAACCCCAGTGCTGAAAGAAGTGCCGGTCGTTGTGCCCATTCAACCAGCGATACCGGGCCAACCTGCGCCACCGCCGCCCCCACCGCCTCAATGGAAGCAATTCGAGCTGAGCTATGCCACTGGCATTACGCCGCTGGACTCATTATCCGGCGCACCCAGTCAGGGCTTACGGCTGCGCGAAATCACAACCAAATATGAGACCGGCCACCTTGTCTGGTCAGTAATAGGTGACCTATATGCGAAATAAAGCGCTGTGCTTTTTGTGCTCCATCCTTGCGTTAGGGGCACCATCGAGCTGGGCAGATGAGAACACCCTATCTGGGGTGAACGTCGGCGAGCTGGCCCAGATTCAAAGCCAGACGATCTTGTTGAATGCCAAAGCCGAGAAGGCCAAGGCCGAAAGATCGATCAAGGGCGAAGACCAAAGTGCGACGACGCAGCCGTCAACTGTGTTTTTTTCTCAAGGAAACCTCACACAGCCGGCTGCAGCCTCGGCGCACAGCAGTGATACACAGTCTGACTTGCCTGTCGTGAAAGCGGTATTCGGCTCAGCAAAACGGCTGCGTGCGACTCTGCTCTACAGCAGCGGATTTGAAGTAGACGCAGATGCCTCATCTCGGGAGTTACCCGGTGGCTATCGCATGGCCATCCTCTCCGTCGAAAACGTGACCCTCGAGCGTGGCGGTAAGCGCTACCCCCTCGGCTTTTCCAGTACGCCCCCGGCCAGCTTGAGCAACGTTAACAATTCAGCCCCCAGCATTACCCCATCAGCACCTATGCCGCCTGGGCTGATCCCTGGCCAACGTTGATTGAGAAGTTCGATGACGATCCTGACTGAAAAACCAGATGTCATAGAGCCTGACAGTGATGAGTCTGCTGCAGTCCTACTGACGTCGCACCAAATACTGCTGACGGCCCCTGGTGGACCGTTTGAGCTGAAACCCGAGCTGCGTCAACTATGTGCGTTGACCAGCGATGGGATTTTGTATGTGTCAGCCCAACACCAAACGGATGCCTATGTCATGGCATTCGAGGACCAGCTGGAACACGAAAATCACCACTTTGAGGTCAAGGTCTGCTCGATGAGCACAATCAAGGCACTCTACCGCGCCAATGATGATGCAAATGGTAAAGCACTATCGGCGACTGAGACGAAGCGCCAGGCCCAGGTGGTGCAGCTTTTAGGAGAAGCCCACCGGCGCAATGCCAGCGACGTCCACTTTGTCGTAGGTCACGATATCACTCGAATCTTCTTTCGCATCCACGGGCTCTTGTGGGAGGCAGAACAGCACCAGAGCCAGGTGGGCATGGAGCTCTGCTCGTCCCTCTACAACAGCATGTGCGATGTCGCGAAAGACCACTACCAGCCGCAGGTGAGCCAGGACGCCAGGGTAAAACGCGCCTATGTCGACCAACTCGGTTTGTTCGGTGCCCGAGTCGCCACTCGGCCGCTCGTAGATGGCCCTCTGATGGTTTTGCGTCTGCTGTATGACGACAAAACCAAAATGACGCTTAGTGATCTCGGTTTCCTGACGCAGCAAATTGATGCATTCAGCCGCATCCGCAGCTTGCCTTATGGGGTGAACCTGATCACTGGACCCACCGGTTCCGGCAAATCGAAGTCGCTGCAGGTAAACCTGAACCTCTTGCACGAAGAGTGCGGTGGAACAAAACACATTCTGACGATGGAAGATCCACCTGAATATCCACTTCTCGCCAATCAGTCACCGCTGGGCGCCGGTGAAACCTGGAATGACGGGATCACCAATTCCATGCGACTCGACCCTGACATTCTCATGTATGGGGAGATCCGGGACCTTGCATCAGCACAAGCGGCTTTCCGCGGCGGTATGACTGGTCACCTGGTGCTGACGACACTGCACACCAACAACGCTGTAGCAGCTCTTCAACGACTGATCGACATGGGTGTAGACCGACACCTGGTTACTGATCCTGCACTGATGACAAGCGTGGTCAATCAATCCCTCTTGCCCGTGCTGTGTTCCCACTGCCGCGTCCCCGCACGCGAGCATCTCGGGCAGCTCAACAGTGCGCTGGTGCAGCACTTGCGCGATTTGGAAGCGATTGATGAGACCTACCTCAAAGGACCGGGATGCCCGCATTGCAAAGGCTTGGGCATCACCGGTCGCACGGTGGTTGCGGAAACTTTGCTCACCGACCTTGAATTCATGCGCGTTTTCAATGGGCAGGGTGCAAGTGCGGCACGTCGCCACTGGGTCAAGGAAATGGGCGGTATTACCAAGACCGCACACACGATCATCAAACTGAAACAAGGATTAGTAGACCCCCGCCACGCCGAAATGACGGTGGGGCCGTTGGACTTTGACCGGCAAATCCTGGAGCTCGCTCATGCTGAGTGACGTCAGAGCGATGCTGAATCGTTGGGCAGAGACCTTCTATGCCAAGCAGTTTGGCAAAAACGAAAGAATCCAGTTCTACGAGAGCCTGATGGGCATCCTTGAGGATGGTGTGTCGCTTGAAGACGCACTGCACACGGTGGCCAGAGCATTCAGCGATAACGGGCAGAAGCTCCATCCAGTGTCCCTTGCCTGCAGGGATATCGCGCAATCGGTAAAAGGTGGGAAATCGCTGAGCATTTCCTGCGAAGGCTGGGTTCCCTATGACGAGAACTCTTTGATCGCTTCCGGGGAAGACACCGGCAACCTGGTGCAGGCATTTCGGGACTGCGTGAGGATCATCGAAGTACGTCAGCGGATCAGCAAACTCGTAGCGTCCGCCACCGTTTTCCCCTCCATGGTGTGGAGCGTCATGGCGGCGTTGCTGTATGTGATTGCAGTGTGGATGGTGCCCTCCATGACACGACGCTCCAACCCCGAGGCGTGGACCGGCGTGCCGGCCTTCCTCTATGCCCTATCGAATTTCGTGACCCACTACGGGCTAGTGACGCTGATAGCTGTAATCGTCTTTATCCTCATATCGATCATCACTCTACCCGTGTTTTGCGGCCTTCAGATTACGGCCGCCAGCCCTTCGTGGAAGCTGCAGTTGAACAAGCTGCTCCAGGTCCTGCGAGTCCGAGCAGAGAGGCTCCCGCCTTGGTCAGTCTACAAGGCGCTCCACGGATCGATCTTTCTGCTCAACATGGCTGTGATGCTGCGCTCCGGCATCAACCAACTAGATGCGCTGACCTCTCTTCAACGCAATGCCTCTCCATGGTTGAAAGAGCGCCTGAGCGCCATTCATTACGGAGTGAGCGCCGGCAAAAACTTCGGTACCGCATTGAAGCTTGCGGGTCATCAATTCCCAGACCCCATGGCGATGCATTTTCTGGAAGTGCTCGCCACCCGCAAAGGCTTCGCTGAGTCGATGGAACGGTTTTCCAACCGGTGGCTGGAGCAAACGCTTCAGCGCGTCGAAGCCATCGCCAAATCTCTTATCGGCATGTCCTCCATGGCCATGGGGGTCATGATGATTCTGGTAGTGGTCGGGATCTTCCAGTTGGCCGGCAATGTGACTGCAACGCTTTAAATCAAACCTAAATGAGGTACTGGAAATGCCAACAAACACTCAAAACAACCAACGCGGATTTCTCTCCCTGGACGGGATGTTCTGGTTGATGCTGATCGCGGTGGCACTTGGTTTCATCGTGTTCATGGGCTACAGAACGTTCGGCAGCTCGGACGTCACCATTGAACAGAGCAATCTCGGCACGTTGCTGAGCAATACCAAACGACTGAAAAGCACCACGGGCTACGCCACGGCAGGCACCAACTTGGCGCCTTCTTTGATCAACCTCGAGGCAACTGGCGGCATGAGCATCAACGGTAATGCCCTGTCCAACCGCTGGAACGGCGCAGTGACCGTAATGAGCAACGGCATGACCTTCACCATCACAGAATCCAACCTTCCGAAAAATGCCTGCATCACCCTTGCCTCGAACATGGCCAAGGACAAACAGACAACGACGGCGATCAATGGCGGCACTGCAATTGCCGGCGAAATCACTGCGGTGGCAGCTGCGACCAGCTGCTCCTCGGACGCCAATACCATCGCTTGGACTTCGTACTAAGGAACTCAGTGTGAGCGTGATCTCTGATGCTGAATTCGTCGACCTGTACCTCGGCGATGGATTTGCCGACGCCAAAGGTCTCCCTGGGCAGGCACGAAGGGTTGAAGCGCCCGCCGAATGGCGGGCAGACCTTGAGCGCTTACGGGCGCAGTGCGAGGAAAAGCACAAGGCAACCCAGGATCCAGAGTTCGCCCTAATTGAAGATGGCGTCGTCCTTCGTGTAACCCAGTTGCTGGATTTGAATGGCAAGCCTGTGTTTGTCGTAAGCAAATCCTCAGTCCAGATCCGTCCATTGGACATGCTGGGTCTGCCCGACTATCTGCAGGACGCGCTGATGAGCGACACGGTACGCGGCCTGATATTTATTTGTGGGGAAATGGGCACAGGGAAAACCTCAAGTGCTGCATCACTGGTGAAAGCACGTCTCGAGGCCTGGGGAGGCATTTGTGTGGCTGTAGAGGATCCTCCAGAACCATTTTTGAATGGCAGGCATGGGAGTGGGCGCTGCATTCAAGTTCCGGTCTCTCGCCGGATGGGGGGATACGAGGAAGCTTTGATCCTAGCGCTGCGCACAAGAGCCGATTTCCTGTTCGTGGGAGAAATTCGCGACAGCTCGACAGCAGCACAAGTAATTCAAGCCTCGATCAATGGCCATCTCATTATCAGCACAGGTCATGCCGGCAGCGTTACTCAAGGCATTGAACGTATATCAGCCCTGGCTCAGCCGTTACTCAATAACGCCCGAGAGCTGCTCTCCAAGGGGTTGGTGGCTGTTCTTCACCAGTCCTTATCAAGTGGCAACGAAGGAAGTCGTCGATTAACCCTGCAGAGCCTGCTTTTCACAGGCGATGACGGACCGGGCATCCGAGAGAAAGTCCATGCAGGAAAGATCACGATGCTCGATCACGACATCGCTCACCAATCATCAAGGAGTCTCTGGAATGACCAGTAGGATCAAGCAGCGGGGGTTCTTGAGCTTGGACATGGCGATCGGATTGGCCGTTTTCTCCGTTGTCGTCACTTTGGCGATCGCATGGCAAATCAAGCAGATGGATTCTCAGGACTATCGAATTGCGGCTGATCAACAGAGAACCATTTCAGAGGCATTGGCCAAATATCTGAAGGATAACTACAGCGTGGTGCTGGCCAACGCGGCAGCAACCGTACCGGTGCAAATAACCGTTCCGATGCTCGTCAACACCAACTACCTTCCTGCAGGTTATAGCCCCACTAACGCCTTTGGGCAGACCATTGTCGGCCTCGCCCGGAAACCCAACGCCAATCAACTGGAAGTGATTGTGGTTACTACAGGTGGGCAGACGATTCCTGAAATGGGTATTCGAACCATCGCTGAAAATCTCGGAGGACCTGGTGGGTTCATCTCTTCTGCCAATCCGAACATCGTCCAGGGCGTGCGGGGTGGATGGCAGGTAGCACTAAGTAACTATGCTATAGCTCCTGGCCCAGGACATACAGCTAGCGCACTTTTTCTTATGGATGGAGCGTTGGCTAATGACTATCTATATCGAAACGCAGTGCCCAATCATCCAGAATTCAACACGATGAATACTGATATCACGATGGGCAACCACAATATTAACAACGCAGGAAGTATCACAGCGTCAGGCAACATAACAGCTAACGCCGACATTACAGCTCGAAACGTTATCGCCACAGCCAATGTTAATGCCGCTACTGCAACCATTACCGGTGATACCAGCACAGGTGGTTGGTTCAGAACACGTGGTGACACAGGCTGGTACAGCGAAAAATGGGGAGGCGGGATTTATCAAAATAGCCCCAACTGGGTCCAAGTTTATAA
The DNA here is from genome assembly GCF_046605395.1 of Pseudomonas sp. MPB23. Lineage (NCBI taxonomy): Bacteria > Pseudomonadati > Pseudomonadota > Gammaproteobacteria > Pseudomonadales > Pseudomonadaceae > Pseudomonas > Pseudomonas sp. MPB23. The sequence goes on from NZ_CP176771.1 coordinate 6,579,973, forward strand.
CGACAAAAACTTTTCAACCGGAGGTGAACTATGGGGTGGAAAGATAACCTCGACGGGCAAGATAACGGCCTATGATCGCATTCAGACAAATGAATATTTGTCCCTGGGAGGCATAGCTACCGAGGGGCAACAGTGCAGTGACCGAACCCTTCTTGCAAAAAGCGCCGCGGGAATAACGTTGTCCTGCGAACAAGGCTTATGGAAAAGACCAGGTGGGTGGGAATTCCAGCTGATCCAGGGCACCTGCCAGGCGCCTGCCAGAGGAAGTGTGACCTGCTCCCTTGGCGACACTACATGGAAGTCATGCTCTTTAACTGGCGCTTTTGGCATCGGGGATAGTGAGACTGGGTACATCTTCAGAAATGCAAGTGGATGGTTTCTCTCCACATCTCGACTTTCCTGGCCAGGTCTTTTCTATTGGAGCTGCTTCAAATAAAGCATCCATTTATAAAATTTCAAAAACGTTTTATAGTATGTTTATGGGGATTATTGCAGTGCAGACGCTTGAGAATAACGTTGAGTATAGTGCTGGAGAATTACAGACCTGGCTAAGCACCCGAAGCAGGATATGCTCAACTGTGCTATGGCGTCGCGCACTAGAAGAAAAAGAGGCATTCGAGGTCGGCGAGTTCACTTACAAGTTACAACCAACGGCCTCTGGTCGTTATTTAGTAAAAAAGATCGCCACTATGGAATTAATCAATCCACAACGCAAACCAATGAGCATCAAGCGAGCCGCAAAGTGGACTGTCATTGCGCTTGGCCTAGTAGGAATTTGCTTAACATTGATTATCCTCACGAAATAGTTTTGTTATTGACGCGTAGGTGGTAACAACCACCATTTTGTGGATGGAGCTCATATCATGACAATGCAATGGCTCGTTTTGATGATTGTGCTCATTGCCTCCAGCATTTTCATGGAGAACCAACATCAGGACCAACGTACATCCGACTACGCTACCCTCGACTCACTGGGTCGCGGCTTTCTGGTGTACCGATCTGCCGCTACCGAATATGCCCAGGCCAACCCGGGCTTCAGCGGAGTACCGAGCGATTCTGCGCTCAACCTACCTGGGTGGTTTGTGAAACCTGTGGGCGTAGGTTCTTACATCTCATCAGGAACGGCCTATACTTATTTTGATGGGGTTGCACCGTCAGGCTTGCCTTCTGTGCTGGTAGACCTGACAAAGACAACTACCGTTGGTTTAAAGCGTTCAGGAATGCTGATTTCACAGATAACTGGGGCGACCGGTATAGCAATTCCGTCCCCTGTTCCCGAAGGTGCGGTCGTCGCAGTCAATTAGTCTGAGTCGACCGACTTTGAAAGGCGCCGGGTTGCATAAGCTCCGGCCTATCAACATAATGATCACAACAACGTTTCCACCCCGTTGGCTACTGGCGGTCATCAGTAGCGCCCGGTGATGCGGCTTGCCTCATCACCAACCCCAAAGCACGCATAGCTCCGGGAAGGGCGTGCGGACCTGGTTCAGAGCTCTCCCTGTGTCTCCCTGTTCAAGCCAGACACGCAGCCGTCTAACTCGTGAATTGCGAGTTCAAAGGCACATAGGGCTCTGTTGAGGTTCGAAGCACCGTAGTCTAAGGGCCACACTGGTGTTGTGGCCCACACTTTTTAAAGCTCACACAATAGGTAGCCTGATCATCTTGCAAAGGATGATCAGGCTACCTATTGGTAGCTGCTTTTCCTTGCCGGTGGCCCGCCGGCGAAACGCAGGGCTCCCTTTGTGCGCGGATGCGTGCCTTATGCTAGCTGGCCTCAGCCACGATAATCGGCCAGGTGTTGGAAGTAAGACGTTCAGATCACAGCCCAGGGATCAACAACGCCTTCATCCCGCACAGGTGGTATTTTTTTCTGAAAGACGCTACTTACTACATCCGAGAGTGACTGTTGACCCAGCTACTCTCGGTAGCTTCTCCTGTCGACCTGAACCTTCTTTGCCCTCCGCGAAATATCCCTCTCCGCTTGACACATCACCATCCCCCCTTCGATGATATGGACGTGCTTTGCTGACGTCGTCAGCATCATGCCCAGGCAGTCAGGATCTTGAAGACTGCGACACGATGTTCGTGTCAGATCCGCCCAAGACCGCTGAGCTTCTGGTAGCGCGGTCGGTCGACAATCGTCGATGGAAGCACCTTATGCAACTCACCTCGCGGGGAATCACTTCCCCAACGGGGTCAGTGGGTTCTCCGCATTCAACCTGCAGGAGAATCACCATGTCCAAACTTGCTTATGGCTTCGGTTTCGCGCTTGGCACCATCACGCGACAGTTTCTGCGTGCGGTAAAGAAAACCAGCGCTGCGCCCACAGCTATCCATACCAAAGCAGCTCCGTTGCTTCCACCGCCCTGCGTACCTGAGCGTCTCGTACGTGAGATGGATCATGTACCGGCAATAACTCGTAAAGGTGTCGACCTGAACCTTTGGTACGCGGCTAACACTCGAGTGGTCGAAAAGCCAGCTCGGAAACCGCGTAAGAAGCCAGCTGCACGCTCGTTGGTGCCAGCAACTTGCTAAGTCTGCGTCCTTCGCCTCTGTAGGGAGCCTTCCCAAAGGGAAGGTTTCCTCAGAGTTTTCACGGTAGGGGCTTGACAAGCGACAATCGTATTTCCATGATCTGCACATGTATCGCTGACGTCGTCAGCAACATGCCCAAGTAGTCTGGATCCGCAAGACTACGATGCGGTTTTCTGCATTGATCCACTCCCAAGATCGCCATAGCTTCCGGTAGCGCGATCAGTCGACTTAGTCGATGGAAGCACCTTTCCCACCCATGACGGGCCTACCCCGTCAGGGCAGGCCTCTCACTTTTGGAGGTCTGATGAAAACTGAACTGGCTCTCTACCAGGCGTTGATTTCGATTAACGTCCCGGAACAGAAGGCAAATGCTGTTATTGAAGCTTTGGAGACCGACATGCTTTCACGTTTGGCTACCAAGGCAGATTTAACTGCTCTTGCTGCAGAGTTCAAATCTGAGATTTCACAGCTTGAAGTCAAGCTCACCATTCGCATGGGCGTCATGTTGTCTGCAGCTGTCGGTGTAATGATTGCTGCAATGAAGCTGATGCATTAAACAACCTTAAGCTCCACCCACCCTCGCGGGGAATACTTTCCCCCTAGGGCGAAGTGTTTCTCCGCTTTCTGTTATTTCGAAACTGGAGAATCACCATGAGCACTAATCAATCCAACGAAGCAAAATTCTTCGACCTTCACACCACTGGTATCGGTTATCTCAACCGTATCCGTGAAGTGAAACCTCGCGGCAAAGGTAAGCCATTCATGGCAGTTACCGTTGCGGCTCTGCGCGGCTCGATGGATGATGCCGAGTATTCCTATATCGACTGCAACGTGGTCGGCGCTGAAGCTGAAAAGCTGATTCGTCGCAGCCAAGCAGCCGTTGAAGCCGGAAAGAAGGTCCTTGTGAGCTTCCGCATCGGTGATATCTGGACCGACGCATTTACCTACGAGAAAGGCGATAAAAAAGGTCAACCTGGAGCAAGCCTCAAGGGACGCCTGTTGTTTATCGGCTGGATCAAGGTGGATGGCCAAACCGTCTATGAAGCAAAGCCTCGTGAAGTAGAACCAGTTGTTGAAGACGGCGAAGCGGAACCTGAAGCACAGCTCGCAAGCGAAGAAGCATCCGAGCCAGTAGCAGAGGAACAATCCAAGCCAACGCCCGCTAAACAGCAGCGTACGGCATCTTGATTCACTTTGTTGAAAGGCACCCTTCGGGTGCCTTCATTATTATCAAAGTCCGCAGGGAACACCTCCCTTCCGGGCACGGTGATTCTCGTCCGTTGGAGACTCACCTTTATGAACACGTTATTTACGCAATCTCTCGATATACGCGTTGCTTATGCAAAAGCGGAAATCTATGGCGACGAGATTACCCAATATGAGGCTGAGATCGAGGCTCATATTCTGGGTGCCGACGCGTACCGCGCCGGCCAGCCGATCGTACCCGAGCTGTTCAAAACCGTTCCTGCGCTCAGTCGAGCTTGGGGCGAAGGAGTGAACGCGGCCATTAATGGTGGCGGTTGGTCACGCTTTACTGAAGAAGACCAGCAGCAGCTAATAACACCGGAACCATACATTGTGTCGGATTTTGCATACGGGAAACTTGCATTCGCCGAGTGCGGTATCGAGTACCCCCTCCAAATACTGAAGAGCGCTGCGGGCTATTACATTGGTACCGCTGATGAGTTTGAACCGGTATCAAGGGAGTCCGAAGAATACTACCGCAGCGAATATGCCGCGAAACAAGCTTTTGACCTCAACCTCTGGACACAACGCCACGTGTGCTGGTCCTGACATAACCAAAACATACCTAACCGGGAAACCACTTCCCGGACGGGCCGGGTGGTTTCTCACACCTGGAGATAAACATGCAAAGCACCACTAACCTCGTGTCGTCTGACCTGCTCAAGCTCCCGGTCGTTTTAACACCCCGGGCCTGGCAGGAAGCGGTGCATATTGAAAACCCTCAGGATGCAAGTGTTGTCAGTGAGCGACTGGGCGAAGTTGTCCTGGAGGCCTACCGAGAACTGCACTTGCAACCTGACAGCACACAGATCCATTTCGGCCTCTATCGTTTATTGCCTGCCGGCAATAGCACTGATCGAGTCTGGCTGGACCTAAAACTTGACCGTATAGAATCACCGCCAGGCGTTTTCTATCTGTACATCTCACTCAAGGAAGAAACTCATACTTCTTGCCCGTAATCCTTCGACAATCACAGCACTGCCCAAAGCCCGACACCTGTCGGGCTTTTTTCATTCGTAGCAGTGTGGAGCTGCCCATGATCAACATCCCCGGCCAACTGGCCATCCGTACCATCAGCGGCCGTAATGGCGAATTCAACGTCGGACGGCTTTCGACCTCTATCGGTGAGTTCGTGATCAAAGACGCACTCCTCGATCAGTACGATGAAGGCAAATACCGAGGCGACTTTCTGATAACGGAGATCCGTCCTTCGTATTACTCCACAGCAGGCCGCCTGATCGTTGAGATCCGTGCAAGGCTGGAAAGCATGAGCCTCGACGACGTCGACAATCTGACACCAGAAGACGCCGCCAGGCTCTCGCCAAACGAGCCTGACCCTATGGATGAAGAGTCTTCTTCCAACCTCTCCAAGCCTGTGCAGCGTAATAATCCGCCCGCCCTACCGGCCACCAATAAACAGGTATCAAAAGAGGATGCCCCGTTCGGGATGACCCCGACCGGCGCAACCAACGACCTCGAGGCAGATGCCGAGTTGTTCGGCACAATCTGGCCTCTAAGCTATACAGTCAGGCTGGACACAACTGTTGATCGTCAGCAACTACGCCAACAGTGCAGTCGGCTCTCGGAGCTCGGCTATTTACACAACTTCAAACTGCAGGTATGGAATATCTCCAATACCTAACGATGCCGGCGATACGCCAAGCCAATCGGCACATTCATGAGAGGCTCCCTCCTGGGCGCTCCTCGACTCAACAGGAGCAGCACATGAATCTAATCTTCAATAACCTGACCCAACAAATCCTTGAAAACATCGAAGATCAGCTCGCCAATAACGAGGTATCGACGAATGAGGAGCTTTGGGACTTCTTCGTAGAGGAGCTCGAAATGACGGCAGAACAAGCCGATGGCGCCGTTGCCCTTCGCCCCAAATACCTGGGGCAAATCTTTCTCACTGGGCACAGCCCACTATTTCAAAACGAGACGGTCTAGTTTGGCGCGGGGAGTCAGATCGATCTGGAGGGCATCACCATCAGGCTTTGTGTTAACGACAGAAAAGCCCTCCCAAAAAGGAAGAAAAGTATAATATCGCACATAAGAACGCCGGTTTGTTAGATGTGTTTGCTCGCACGAACATCATCAATCAAATCGGCGTTCTTGTTTCTGTGTTGCCCGGAATTCCTTGAAGGTAAGCGTCCGGTAAACACGCCTTCCTGACGCCAACGCCTTAATAGTTGAGATCGGTAGTAGACCACGCCGCACGCTTGCGACGCTTTAGCTGGCGCTGAGATTGAGCGGATGCTTGAACAACGTGACGTGGCCTAGGCCGCGATACAGGACAGGTTAGGAAATTCGCGGCCTCATCCAGACGCTGAGTTAGGCACGCGTCTGCAGTGCCCTGTTTACGTAAAGAGATGAGTTTAGCGACTAGATCAATTAGGCGAAATTCTAGCAAAGAATCCCGCCTAATCCGGTAGTCAGGCCGTCCTAGCGCGATTTGTGGCAACAATTTGCTCATCTGTAAACTGACTGCCGGGAACCATAAATTTTGCGATAAGTGCGTCTCGGTTTTGAGGTGCCCGTACCTTGTCTGCCGCCTCCAGCGCCATCTTCAGCTCCGGCAATGTTAGCTCGGTGCAGTAGGCTGGTGTTCCTGGTTGCTGACGCCACGAATCTTCAAGGCTACCAGCGGCAAGCGCGATAAAGCCCGTATCCTCAACGAGATCCTGCGCGACGGCCTCTGCATGAGTGTCATCCCCTGCTACATGTAAGCCAATGCGTGTCGAAGATCCAGTTGGTTGCCGATTGTCGGCAAGAGTCGCTGCAAGGACGGCGTTCCAAGCCTTAATGACCGGGCGGCTAAACTGCTCGCTTACCCAAACGTTCACGGGCTTGCCGTCGTCAACTTCTATGATTGCCCCGTCGCGTCCCGGATAGTAATTGGACGTGTCAATGACAACGACTTTCTCGGGGACATTCTTTAACGTCTGTTTGAGATCTGGATATTTTGGGAAGGGTATCGAGAGGATCACAACGCCTACCTCGGACACTGCCTCTTCCTTGGTCACAGCGTGTGCGCCGATTTCACTGACCAGGTTTTGAAGGCTTTCGGGGCCTTTCGAATTTGCCAGCTTAACTTCATGGCCGCACGCGACGAGCTTGCGGGCAAGGGTAGCCCCAATATTGCCGGCGCCGCTAACTCCGATTTTCACTTCAATAACCTCCTCACCCACAACCAATATTCAAGTTGCTACCTGGCTAGGTGTGCGAATGAATCAAGCGTGTCGCAAAGCCGCTGCGATCTGGGGTGAGCACGCATGTCGCTTGACTCAGGTAAATACGACTCTTCAAGAATGAAAGGTTACGCTGTCGGTAATCGGCACACGATGCCAGCGTCTAGCGGCATCCAAATTACCGCCATTCGCCCCTTTTGGGTCGGTAGCGACGACCACTTTCGACAATCGGTGTTAATGGTTAAGCCTCAGTCCGTTCCGCATCTCAACGGTGTCATCGACCTAACCCCTCACATCGAACGGCACTCTCGAGCTCCGTATCGCCGAGCATCATTTCAAAACCCGCGGTTTCTTCCTTACGAGATAGTTCAGTGATTAAGGAATCAGAATTTGCGATGAAAATATTGACCGCGGCCGGCGTTAAAAAACTAGGTAATTATGTTACTCAGCAGCGTTGCGAGGAGTTTGAGGTAATTTCGTGTCTGTGCTTAGCGACACCGCTACGTAGCGTAAATTTTTAGCTAGCCGTATTATTTTTGACGACGGATAACGAGATAGCTACAGCAGAATTACAATTCTGACACAATCCCAGCGGAACCTTCTTTTTTTGAGCCGTGTCAAAGTAGGCTGTTGACTAGCACCGTATCGCCGGCTAGAGGAGACGCAGGTCTGCAAAAAATCGCATACCAACAACATACTTTCATCCTAAACTACAATTAGTTTAAATGAGTTTTATTAGCCGTTCTGAAAGGTAGGATCCATATTTGTGTTTTTGTTTGTAGCGATGAGAATCTAGATTGAAGCCAACCACTACATTAGGCAAGGAGAAGCATGTGGGATCCAATCACGCTCATGGCGGTGCCGCTCTACGTGAAGGACACCAGAAAAAACTACTCATGGCGCTTGCCCTGACTGGTATTTTTATGATTGCGGAGGTTATCGGAGCATGCGTTACCGGCAGCCTAGCCCTGCTGTCTGATGCATCACATATGCTCACAGATACTGCTGCTCTGGCAATTTCACTGATTGCTCTCCAAATAGCCAAGCGGCCAGCGGACCAGAAACGGACTTTTGGATATGCTCGCATAGAGATCCTAGCCTCAACGTTCAATGCCTTATTACTCTTTATGGTCGCTGCCTACATTTTGTACGAGGCGTATCAGCGCTTGCTAGTACCGTCGGAGATTGCTACCGGTGCGATGATGTGGATCGCAATTGGGGGTCTTTTTGTGAACCTGATATCGATGCGTCTGCTCTCCTCTGCCAGCAGTGAAAGTCTGAATCTCAAGGGAGCCTATCTTGAAGTCTGGAGCGACATGCTTGGTTCATTGGGCGTGATCATAGCGGCACTTGTCATCCGATTTACAGGTTGGAGCTGGGTCGATACGATTGTCGCCGTAGCAATCGGTATATGGGTGTTTCCACGTACTTGGCAGTTGTTGCGCGAAAGCTTGGGGGGTACTTATGGAAGGGGTACCCGACAATCTCAATATTGCGGAAATAGAGTCCCTGATACTTGGAGTAGATGGGGTCATGGAGGTCCATGATCTGCATGTTTGGGCTCTAAGTAGTGGCCGCAATATCCTGACGTCGCACGTAGTCGTGCGAGATTCATTAAATCGAGATGTTATTCTCGCATCAGTCATTGACGCGGTGAGTAAATCGTTCGAAATTCATCACTGCACGATTCAAATGGAGCAAGCAGCCTTTCATGATAATGCTCCGAAGCCTTCACACTAGTCGTTTTTTTGATGACGCTAATTGTTGTATTTGCAGGCAGAAGCCCTAAGAAAAATCGACTTAAGATGCGTTCCCCAAGACTATACGCGCTTTTAAATATGCATTACTGCCACCTCTAAATTTAACGACTAATCGAGTTGACCGGCGGCCAATATTAAAGGAGCCTTCAGGCAGATTCGCCTGCTACGCGCACTGAAGGCATCCGCCAGCTTTGGCCTTAAAAACCTTACCATTGACAGATTCTCGATTATTCCAAACAATCAATTTATCATAACTATCAATAATATTGCGCAAAAATTACAAATTTGCAAAGCTTACGCGCATTTAGCCAATTCGCGCTAGGATCAGTTATTATTGAGTTAATGTAATGCGCATGAAAATAAATAATGAAATTAAACACCAAGCACACAGCAGTACTACCAATCAGCGTATAACCACACTGGCGGCCGATTGGACTATTATTTTACTCACATCCTGAGATAAGTTATGCGCGTTCTAGTTGTGGAAGACGAAACCAAAAACGTAGAATACCTTCAGCAGGGCCTTTCTGAAAGCGGGTACATCGTAAATATAGCAAACAATGGTGTTGATGCCGCTCACTTATTCAATACTAATATTTATTCGTTTCTGCTTCTCGATGTGAACCTCCCTGACATCAATGGCTTGGACCTTTTGGAAGTCATTAGAGAAACCAGCCGGGTCCGCGTCATTATGCTGACTGCCTGGGGACGAACCAACGACAAGCTCAAGGGTTTGGACGGTGGCGCAGATGACTACCTCGTCAAGCCCTTCGAGTTTCCCGAGCTGCTTGCTCGCATGCGCTCGCTGCAAAGACGTGGCGACGAGCTTTTTGAGAAAAACGCGCTGAGAATTTCGGATGTAGAGCTCGACTCTGTGCGCCATCGGGTGTTCCGTGGATCTACACGCATAGACCTCAACACCAAGAAATTTGCTCTCCTGCACCTTCTCATTAGTCGAGCTGGCAAAGCACTTACACGCTCTCAGAGCATCTGGCTGATATGGGACATGAACTTTGACTGCGATAATAACGTTATTGACGTCTCTATCCGGCGATTACGCTCGAAGATCGATGATCCATTTGAGACCAAGCTCATACATAAACTTCGAGGCATAGGGTACGTTCTGGAGGAGCGCGCATGAGGCCGTTCAGTCTGGCTGTGAAGCTGGGATTCAAAGTCGGTTTGATGAGCGCAGCGCTGCTCCTCCTTTTCGCCACCTTTGGGTATGTGATGGTGAGCCAAGCTCTCGAGAGAAACTCCCGAATGGACCTCGAAGTGAAAATGGCGGGTATGACTCACAACCTATCCGCTATCACTAGTATCGCTGATGTCAATCCAGACGCGCACCAGCTAGTTGACTTGGTCATGGGGCACAATAATCTGTACGTCAGCATCTTTGAGTCAGGACAAACGCAAACTCCACTGCTCTCAATAGGTTCGAAGGCAGTCAACCTGGAAGTGCACAAGTTCAAGCCAACCGAGCAGGTTAAACAGCACGAGTGGCGTGACTCCACGGGTCGCCCGCTACTTAGCGCTTCGCGAGTAATGAATCTAGGCGATGGAACCGAAGTTAGTGTGTTCATGACCATGGACCAGTCAGCCAACCAAGCCCTGCTCGATGCATTGCTAACCTGGGCGCTGATGGTCTCGCCTCTTATTCTCTTGCTGATCTTGGCCATTGGATGGTGGACTGTGCGCAGAGGACTACTGCCTCTGACCAAGTTCTTGAGGATTGCCTCGAAAATTTCCACCGAGAGCCTTGATCATCGCCTACCAACGAAGGGGATGCCGGCAGAACTGAAGAAGCTCGGCGATGGAATCAATATCATGCTGATGCGTCTAGATGATGGGGTTCAGCAGCTATCGCAGTTCTCGGACGATCTTGCTCACGAACTGCGTGCACCTTTGTCCAATCTCATGGGTAAGGCTCAGGTTGCGCTGACCCGGGAAAGGTCTCTTCCTGAGTACCGAGAAGTCTTGGAGTCGTGCACGGAAGAGTTGGACCGCATGAGTCGAATGGTTTCCGACATGCTATTTCTAGCCCAGGTCAGCCACCCCGCGTCAATGGTAGAATTCGAAAATGTCTGTTTGCTCGACGAAATTCAGCGGGTCTGCGACCTCTTCAGCATTACGGCCGAAGAAGGCGAAATACAACTCCAGCTCACAGGAAATGGCGTGGTGCGTGGCAATCAGATAATGATTCAACGAGCCATCTCGAACCTTGTCTCGAACGCGATTCGCTACTGCCCAAGAGGCCGGACGGTTTACGTGAAAGTTCAACGCGGTGCTAACGGAACTACCTTGAGTGTTGGTAACCCGGGGCGCGGAATCGCCAAGGAACACCAGGTGCATTTGTTCGAGCGGTTCTACCGTGTAGACAAAAGCCGAGCACGAAATGAAGGTGGTACGGGTCTGGGCCTAGCTATAGTACAGTCAATTATGGGATTGCATCAGGGTTCTGCGAGCGTAGAAGTGACTGATCAGAATTTTACCTGGTTTCACCTCAACTTTCCCGACACCCAAATGAAGCAAACGCAAATGGGCGCAGCCTAGGTCCCGTATATGGAGGGGGCCGATTTTAGAAGAGCTCTCTTTTTTACTTGAAAGCTTTAATGCCTGAGGGCTGCCGTATTGTTTTGGTCTTTAGCTCGACGTCTAGAGGGGAAGGCAGCCCTACCCGAAAATATGGCGAGCAGCCACATATAACGCGACCTTATCGGCACGCCCCCCCCCCCCCCGCCTTAAACTCTTTCACGCCCCTCTGAGTGAACCACAGACGGAGTCAAAAAAATTCGACAGCCAGTTTGACTAACCGCCAACGGCGCCGCATTTGAGATGCCAGCTAATCTAGCCGTTAGCTTCGATGCGTAAACAAAAATATCCAATCGCTGCTACACAGTCTTTAGATCGTTTATGGCTAGCTTCCACTAGTGGCAAAAAATCCAAAAACATCAATGGCTTAGATATCACATTAAAGGTTATGAAAGAAAAATAGCCTGCTTCGGAGCTTTCACAAACACAAAATTTATACCGTTTCACCAAACGCATAAATTACGAAATTGTAATGATTCCCTCACCCTGCTGTTAGCTTCAAAATCCTAAACTATCAAACCACAAAGGCTGCTAGTTAAGCAGACCTAGTAAACATCGAGGGCACAATGAAATTCATAAAACTCCTCTCTATTGGTATCGTACTGACTGGATTTATGAGTTCCGCTTTTGCTGAAGACGGTTTCGAGCGAACCAAAAATTTCAAAGATAACTTCCGAGCCGAGCAAGCTCGTCTATGGGGTCCTGATGTATCGGAGAAAAGTAAGCAGAAAATTGCTCAAGAAAAACAGAAAGAACCTAAGGGCATTAGCAGCAAGTCGACAACTAAGAGACAGTAAAAAACAATTAACACGATCAAAGCCATCGACAAAAAGCCAGATTAATATCTGGCTTTTTAGCAACCTCTCCCTAATTGTACTTATTAAATAATTTTTCAGCATCAAAGATAAATCCTGAGATGGATTATTCACTTTAAACTGAAAAGCAGCTAGAAATTTAAATACTCTCTTCGCCGGGCTCTTACTTTCAACGGGAGCCAGTAGCACTATCTCCTAGAATATTTTCACCATCCTGTGCAGTGTCCTTCCAGCGGCATAGAAGCAGTTGGCTCGCGTTCGTTTCAGTGATTATTTTGCAACCAACGTCTACAGGTAGATCAGAATCGCTGTCGCGCAAACGCCTGGAAAGGTAGAACGATCTGTCGCGAGGCCACTTGTCAGGATCTTTGATGCTTTTGGACATTCCCCGGCTATAAAACTCCGACGAATACGAGCGGCGGCCAGGATAAATCAGGGGGCCCGATTGAGACGACTGCACATCCAGCCAGGCCTGCACTAAATCTCGCTGGTTCTGAGGACGATCCTCAAGCACACCGTTATAGATAATACCGGCGCCCGCGACTGGCAGCATCAGAGCGCTCGCTGCAGCAGCCCAAGCAGTCTTTCTGCCCACTTCGCTGATACATTCGGCAAGGAGTAGCGTCCATGCAGGCAGAGCAGGAAGAAGATAGGTCCAGAGAATGTTACCAGAGAAAGTAAAGAAAACAGGTGTCGCCAATGCCCAAAGCCAAAGGTATACATCGAAGCGCTGCATCGTCCCACGCCTGCTAATAACGAGGGGTAGAAAGAAAGTCCAAGGAAGCAACGCTAAGCCAAGCTGAATCCATATGGTGCCGTAGGGCTTGGCGTGAGCACTCCCGTAGAGATCCCCGGCCCAATCACTTACAACATATCGGCTCCAGTGCTCGCCGACAAAAAAATACTCAAGGAAACCCGGCGTCTTCATTTCGGCTGCAATGTACCAAGGCACTGATATACCTAACATGAGAGCAATCCCCGTTACCCAAGGAAGCCTCAATACCCGATTCCATTGCTTGTAGATGACGATCCAAAAAAATGCTGGCGCGCCCATCAGTACCAAGGTCAGTGGCCCTTTAGCAAGCAGGCCCAAGCCGAGAGCTAAGAACATAAGGTAGGCATCCCCTTTGCCTGCGCACTTCATCCAACGCCAGAAACCATAGCTGGCCAACAGGATCGAGAACGATAAAACGGGGTCAGTCAGCACAACACCACTGGACACCAAGCCCAGCGCCGTGCCGGAAAAGATGATGGCTGCCCAAATGCCCGCCTTGCGCGATACCTCCTGTGTCGCGAGCCTGATGATGATGAAGCAGCTTGCCAAGTGGAGAAACCAGGCTGGGAATCGAGCAGCAAACTCATTGGTGCCGAATACCGTCATGCTCGCCGCTTGGGTCCAGAAAGACAGCGGTGGCTTGCCCCAAAATGGAACTCCGTAATCGAACATCGGAGTCACCCAGTCACTCAGTTCAACCATCTTGCGTGCCATTTCAGCGTAGCGTGCTTCAGAGGTATCCATCAGGGGATATACGCCCAGCCCCAGGAGACGCAAAAGCAGAATCGAACTCAGGATGAACCACAATGTTCGCTCGCTTTTCAAATTCAGCATTTCTTACCCTCGAGTGAGGAAGCCGGAGGATGAATAGTCATGGGTCGCGCTTCATTATTACTATTTAGAAAATAAAGGGGGCGGCGTTTGACCTCCGCGAGCGTTACGCCTACGTACTCGCCCACCAGTGCAACACCCACGCACATGAATGAAGCAATTCCGACAAGCAGGTGATGGATGTCAAAGGAGCCTGCTACCAGTACTGCGAGCAGGTAGCAGATGCTGGAGACAAAGAAACTGAAGCTAATGAGACTGAATATACGAAGCGGCTTGCGGGAGAAGCTGAGAATACTTTCGATGGCTAGGTCCAGCAGGCTAGCGGCGTTCCACTTGGTATTGCCGGCATGACGGGAAGTGCGATTGTAGGGTAACTCAATGGTGCGAAAGCCTACCCAGCCGATCAAACCCTTAAGAATTCTGGAGCGTTCGTCCAGCGCTCTTAAGGCGGCCAATGGAGCAGGACCAATCAGACGGAAGTCACTGACATCCACCGGAAGATCAACTTTCTCCACCAGGCGCTGCATGATCCAGTAATAGCTACGTGCACTCGTGCGTTTTAGCCAGGAGTCGCCAGTTCGCAAGTCGCGTTGCATGTTCACAACGTCGTAACCCATCTGCCAATGATATACCATACTCGAGATGAGTTCAGGTGGATCCTGAAGGTCGACATCAATGAAGATCAATGCGCTACCGCGTGCATGGTCGATCCCTGCACTTAACGCAGCCTCTTTTCCGAAGTTCCGACTTAGGAACAGGCATCGTACATTTGATCCATCTTGATAGTGTCGAAGTAGGTCTGCAGTTTGATCGCTACTACCATCGTCGACATAGAGAATCTCGCACGAAACAGGCAGGCGCTTTACAACTCTGGTGATGCGCTTGTGAAATTCCGGAATGGTTTGCTCTTCTTGAAAGCAAGGAACCACTATTGTTAACAAGGGGTCAGCGCGTTCGGAAAGCCGATGTGATGTCCGCATGATTGAATGTCCAGAAACGATGCGCAGTGAATCCGAGCGCAGTTAGGGTTAAAGTCACTAAAATCTGAGAGACAAGCGGTGAGAGATTGAATTTAATCAGAACCCACATACCTACACCATTACCGATATTAGTTGCCAACGAGACAAGTACAAACCTGATAGGTTGAAGCTTATAAATTCCCGTCGCCACGAAACTGAGCCTTCTATTACCAATATAGCTAATAATAGCGCCTATCACGCCTCCGCCAACGCTGGCTAACACTGGATCAGTAACTCCATTTACAATAAGCAGGAGAAATACAAAATAGTGCCCCCCGGTTGCTACGAATCCAATGCCTAGATAACGAATAAGCAAAGCTATGATCGACATGCTTGTATTTTCCATCTACAAAGACTAAACAACCCGAAGTGAAAAAAAAGTGAACTGCATGTAATTTCAGAACTAAATAATGCAGCACCTCGACAATAGCTGTGCCACCCAACAAACACCAAAAAACCCTAATAATAAACTGAACAAATAACTCTAGCATGATCCAGAGATTACAATTCTGATAAGAGCATATACATGATGGCACTTTAGATCTTGGACAATTAAGCACTTTCTCAAAACATGAAAACCAGTAACGACACCAATAATTACACCAATTAAGTATCAACTTACCAACCAGTGATCCATTTTCTCACGAGCGCCCATCAGTTTAAACAAGAAGCAACCTGCTAAACGTACGTGTCGTCGAGCTAAGCCCATATATTCAGTGTTTATTTTTGGTTGGGTAGCAAGCTAGTACGACCCAGAACTTGCTGCCACACCATCGACTTTCGTTTTTCGTTCAAAGCCTGAGGACTCACCTAAAGCAATTATCCGGAGTTAAGTCTTTAAGTAAGCCTAAGCCCCGAGCCAATTATAAACTTTCCAATAAACACCCTTATCAAGCCGCACTTCGACTGAGTCAGTGCTCATGCTTTGCCTGGATGTCACAGAAATCAGTTTTTTTCAAAATTCGCTGCTTCTGAGTGCAAATTCGCCGGCCTAAATTTTTTAGCTGGACTTGACTTACTTTTGGGGAGGGGGGCAAGGACTGACAATCTTTGGTTAAAACATGTCAAGGACCATAGAAAACGCCAGGCATCGCCTGGCGTTTTTCTATGGCCTCTAAAAATCCTATCGATGCATTCAATTTTTGTTGTTGACACATTGGGAAAACAAAGAATAACGAATCGTATTAAGCTCACCCCGCGAGTCTTCGTAGGTCATCAACCGTTGATACACCTCGCAAGTACGGGGATCCTGGGACTGACGCACAAATTTTGCAACATCAATCTTCATTCCATACTTGTAGTCCTGAATCTCTGGTATTGGCTTATTATTTTTCGCCGCATAGCTAGCCACGGCGTTCTGATGTTCCTGAATATATTGCAACTGCTTCTTTTCGGAAAACGTAGTAGCTTGTGAAACTATAGGCAAAACAGCTAGGGCTGCCGCAATGATAAGCTTTTTCATAAGGTCCTCTCAATATCAATCTTATTGGGAGTAACCTTATCAACTCACAGGCATCACCGGCATGACGGTAAACTTACAATTTTGAAAGGTGACAACAATATCCAGAATGAAAAGCCCACAACGTTGCTGTGGGCTTCTGTTATGGGCTATCAGCTACCCGCTTCATCACCATCATCATCTTTGCGGTGTGCCCATTGATACAGAGCAGGAAGCACCAACAGAGTAAGCACGGTAGACGAAAGAATCCCGCCAATCACCACTGTCGCCAGTGGCCGCTGAACTTCAGCACCGGTACCTGTTGCGAGAGCCATCGGGATAAATCCGAGGGATGCGACTAGGGCTGTCATCAGAACGGGCCTTAACCGTGTCAACGCGCCTTCATCTACCGCTTGCCGGAGGGTACGTCCTTCCTCCCGCAGCCCGCGGATAAAAGAAATCATAACCAGGCCGTTTAGAACTGCCACACCGGACAGCGCAATGAAGCCAACTCCCGCCGAGATAGACAGCGGGATATCCCGCAACCACAGTGCAACTACACCGCCGGTGAGTGCGAATGGAATTCCGGTGAAGACCAGCATGCCATCCTTCAAGTTGTTGAACATCAGGAACAGCAGTGTCATGACCAGAAGCAATGCGACTGGAACAACGATCTGCAGACGCTTGGCTGCTGATTGCAACTGCTCAAACTGGCCACCCCAGGTAGTCCAGTAGCCTGCTGGGATCTGCACAGTAGCCAGCGACTTAGTCGCTTCTTCAACGAACGAGCCTAGGTCACGGCCTCGAACGTTTGCACTAACTACTACCAGCCGTTTCCCATTTTCGCGGCTGATCTGGTTCGGGCCCAACTGCAAGTCAAGATTAGCGACTTGGGACAGAGGAATGAACCCTATCTGATTAGCATCCTGAGCAACATTAGCAGGCACAGGAATCAGCAAGCTGGACATACCCGCTACGTCAGTGCGCACGGTCTCAGGCAGTCGCACCACCATATCGAACCGACGATCGCCCTCATACAATGTACCTGCCTGGCGGCCACCCACAGCAATAGCAATTGAGTTTTGCACATCCGCGATGTTCAAACCGTAGCGTGCTGCTTTTTCGCGGTCGATGTTGATGGTTAACACAGGAAGGCCGGAAGTCTGCTCAACCTTGACCTCCGATGAGCCCGGTACCGCTTTAAGCGATGCCGCGATTTTGTTGGCGGTGCTGTTGAGCGCGTCCATGTCATCGCCAAAAACTTTCACCGCAACGTCACTACGCACGCCCGAAATCAGCTCGTTGAAACGCAACTGGATCGGCTGGGACAACTCATAGTTGCTTCCCGGGACACCTGCTGCGGCTTTCTGCACCTCAGCGATCAGCTCATCACGAGGCTTATTGGGATTTGGCCACTGATCCTGAGGCTTAAGCATTATGTAGGCGTCAGAGGCGTTAGGCGGCATTGGATCAGATGCGATTTCTGCAGTACCCGAGCGTGCGAACATCCGCTCTACTTCTGGGACCTGCGCTATTACCGCTTTCTCCAGGCGCTGTTGCATCTCGACGGACTGAGTAAGGCTCGTTCCGGGCACTCGCATAGCCTGCATCGCAAAGTCGCCCTCACTAAGGCTGGGAATGAACTCGCTACCCATACGACTTGCAAGTATACCGCTAAGTACGACCAGAGCTACTGCAGCCGAGAACGCAATGTTCCGGTGCCCAAGAACCCATTGCAGTATCGGCTCATAGCGCTGTCGGGCGGTGCGCATTACCACGCCCTCCTCTTCCTTGACCTTGCCAGTGATGAACATGGCGATAGCAGCAGGAACAAAGGTTACGGAAAGAATCATTGCCCCCAGCAGCGCCATTACGACAGTGAATGCCATGGGGTGGAACATTTTTCCTTCGACGCCGGTTAGGGCGAAGATCGGCAGATACACTACCATGATGATCAACTGGCCAAATATCAGTGGCCGGCGAGCTTCACCTGCAGCGGCAAAGACTTCATGGAAGCGTTCTGCTTTGGTGAGTATGCGACCATGCTTGTGTTGCGCATGAGCCAGTCGGCGGATCGCGTTTTCTACTATAACCACGGCACCATCTACAATAATGCCAAAGTCGAGTGCTCCCAAACTCATTAGGTTTGCACTAACCTTGTTGTTGAACATACCTGTGAAGGTAAATAGCATGGACAGCGGGATCACCATTGCGGTGATCAGTGCTGCGCGGATGTTGCCGAGGAACAGGAAGAGAATAGCAATTACCAGAATCGCGCCTTCCACCAAGTTCTTCTTCACCGTCGCAATGGCTTTTTCAACCAAGTTGGTACGGTCATAAACGGTCACAGCAACCACGCCCTTCGGCAGGGTGCGGTTGATGTCGGTCAATTTGGTGGCCACAGCTTGGGACACTGTACGACTATTTTCACCAATCAGCATAAATACGGTACCGAGTACTACTTCGCGACCATTCTCAGTAGCAGCCCCCGTTCGCAGTTCTTTACCGATGCTGACTTCAGCAACGTTGCTGATGCGAATCGGCGTGCCATCTACACTGGTAATTACGATGTTGGCAATATCTTCGATATTGCTTACCTGACCCGGCGCACGAATGAGCAACTGCTCACCATTACGCTCGATGTAACCGGCGCCCACGTTGGCGTTGTTGCTTTCCAATGCAACTACCAGGTCATTAAGTGTCAGCTTGTAGGTAGCCAACCGCTTCGGGTCCGGCGCAATCAGAAACTGCTTGGCGAAGCCACCGATGGTGTTGATCTCGGCAACACCAGGGACGTTGCGCAGCTGCGGCTTGATAATCCAATCCTGGATCACTCGCAGGTCGGTGGGAGTGTAAGGAGTACCATCTTCTTTGAGTGCGCCATCTTCCGCTTCAACGGTCCACAGGAAGATTTCACCAAGCCCGGTGGATACAGGCCCCATGACGGCCTCGACCCCATCTGGCAACTGTTCCTTTGCAACCTGCAAACGCTCGTTAATGAGTTGGCGGGCAAAAAAGATGTCAGTACCGTCTTTGAAGATCACGGTGACCTGTGACAAGCCGGAGCGAGATAGGGATCGGGTTTGCTGAAGGCCCGGAAGACCGGCCATGGCCGTTTCAACTGGAAACGTGATCCGCTGTTCGGTTTCCAACGGCGAGTAACCAGGGGCGCCAGTGTTAATCTGCACCTGGACGTTTGTGATATCAGGCACCGCATCAATGGGCAGTTTTTGGTAGCTGTAGATACCTATACCGGCCATGATTAGAACTGCGATCATTACTACGATGCGCTGCTCAATGGCGAATCTGATGATACGTTCAAACATAAGAAATCATCCTGTAAATTCGCATCAGTGGCCATGCTCGGCAGACGCTTTGCCAAGCTCAGACTTGAGCGTGAAGCTGCCACTGGTTGCCACTTGGGCACCCGATTGGAGGCCTTCGGTTATTTCCACATAGCCACCGGCACGGCGACCTAGAGTTACCCTGCGAGTGTCGAAGCCCTCAGTGGTCCTCACGAAAACTGCAGTTTTTTCCTCGACGGTCTGCACCGCTGACTCTGGAACAGCTACAGCAACTTGATCAGTTTGTGACGTGACTGCGATGCTCACGAACAGCCCCGGTCGCCAGGCCCCATTGGGATTGGTCAGAGTGACACGGACGGGCGCTGCACGATTCTGCTCGCCCAAAAGGCTGCCTACGTAACCCACCTTGCCCTCGACCTCAGCCTTCATGTCAGGAGAAGAAACCTTTACCGAGCGGCCAGTCACGACCTTTCCGAGATCGCCAGGAGGAACCGCGAAAGTTGCCCACACCTGATTAAGATCGGACAGGATGAAAGCATTGGTTGCCTCGCTGACCACCTCACCGACGGTCAGGTGCTTTTCCACTACAACTGCGTCGAAAGGCGCACGCAGTTCATAGCGGTTACCGCCTGCAGAATTGACCGAAGCGCCGATTGCTCCGACCTTTTGCTTAGCGTTGGCCAGTGATATTTCAGCTTCTTGCAAAGCTTGTCGCGCCTGAAGGTAATCTTGCTCGGCGGAGATTTTGTCCTGCCACAACTGCTTCTCGCGGTCAAAAGTCAAGCGTGCCAACTCAACACGTCGCTGTGCAGCTTGTTGCTCACTGCGCATATCCGAGATCTGTTGACTGGCAATCACCGCAAGGACTTGGCCCTTCTTGACCGACTCGCCCAGGTTCGCCTGAACGCTTTCAACAACTCCAGGAACGCGAGGTACCACATGTGCGGTGTGGTCCTCATCAAACCGTATTTCGCCAGGAAAAGTCACAATAGTGCTAATCTCACGGGGAGCAGCTGCTTCCAGAACGACGCCCGCAGCCTCAATCTGCTCGGCGCTAAGCGTCATCTTGCCCTCTTCCTCATTGGCATTTTCGCTGTGGCCTTCCTCACCGTGACCTTCATCCCCCCCGTCTTTAGCAGGTGCTACAGCAGTTCTCTCATGGCCATCTTCAGTGCCATGTTCGGCCTTACTGACTGGAGGCTGCTCGGAACTGGAGTTCCAGGCGAAACTGCCAAATCCGAGGACTGCCACAGCGATTACCGCGAGCGCGATCTTGCGTTTGTTATCCATTGCTACTCCTGCTGATCTTAGGTACCGGCTTATTCAAAGACGCATACAAGGAAAATGCCTGGCCTGTTCAGCGCGTATTGGCAGTCAAGCCGACGTCGCCATACACCCTTTCCACTTGAGCACGCGCATTGGTCGCAGCCGCCAAAGAGTCGAGGTACTGGCCACGAGCAACTATCAAGGTGCGCTGAGCATCCAGCACTTCGATGAAACCGAATTTGCCCATCTCAAATCCACGAGTTGCGGTATCCACGGCCTGTTGAGCTGAAGGCAGGATCGTCTTGTCATAGGACTCGACCTCCTGCATGGCGGTAGCCCACTGATTCACTGCGGTTTGAGTTTCGGAACGTAGCCTGAGCTCAACAGCGTTTCGCTGGTCTCGGGCCTGATCTGCGCGGCGAGAAGCGGAAAGAATGTTGCCCTGATTGCGATCAAACAGCGGTAAAGGCATCGACAGCCCCACGACATTGACCCTCTCGCGAATAGAGCGGTCGTATTGGCTACCAACACTCACGGTGAGATTCGGGATGCGCTGCGCCTTTTCCGCGCCTAGTGAGGCATCGCTCTTATCTATTTGAGCAAGCGCTTGACGCATATCTGCGGTTTGATCGAGCTTCGCCAGTAATTCTGTAGCTTGCGGCGGCTTGCCGGGAGATAGGTCTGGCGAGTCAAGACGATCAAATGCAGTGACCGAACTGCCTATTAACTGGGCCAATTGCTGGTAAGCCGTTGACTTCAAGGTTTCAGCGCGCCTTACCTGTAACTTGGCTTCAGCCAGTTGCACCTGAGCGCGCGTGGCTTCCACCGGCGAGGACTTACCGGCACGCACCCGTCCATCGACGATGCGCAGACCGCGTTCGGTGAGCTCCAATGATTGTTTTGCCAGATTCAAGCCGGTCTGAGCTCTCAAAGCAGCGTAGTAAGATTGAACAACATCTGCACGAAGGCTATTGACTCGACGGTCCAGCTCTAACTGCGCGACGCTTTGACCGTAGGTTGCAACCTCGACACGAGCACGTCGCTTGCCACCCAACTCTAACGGCTGACTAAGCGCGACAGTCGTCGTGCTGGTATTACGACGGGTGTCTTCTACTTGATAAGAAATTTCAGGATTGGGGATGAGTCCAGCCTGCTTGCGCACTCCTTCAGAGATTCCGATCTCTTGACGTGCTGCTGCAAGATCGGGGTTAGCGTCTATTGCCGTCGAAAGCGCTTCAGCCAGACTGAGACTCTGGGCAAATGCGGCAGGCACCCACAATCCAGACAAGACCATACAGAACACAAAGACTTTCAAAGGAAAGATGGGGGTTTTAGATAAAGCAATGTGATTATACCAGGGCACTTTGATAGTCCTCATGCACAAACTTTGATAAAGCTTGGCGAGAACGCCTAAACAGCTGCCAAGCTCCTCTGGATCAGGTGATGGCACTCTAATCAGCGATCACTATCAGAGGGGTGGCTATAAAATTACAATTTCGTTAGAAACCCTGGGGGGATAGTCGAAATAGAAAGCTTTCAGGCGAAACGCAGGGATTTAGTGAAAAAGATTCTGGAAGCCCTGCAACGGTGGAAATACCTGATAACAGAATTGTAATCACCCCGTCACCGACTCGTTATCTTTGATCTGCAAATATGACCCAGGCGCTATTCTAAGTGCTCCACCGGGCCAAAACAACAGACTATACCCGCGTAGGTAAATCATAATAAAAACTGCCGTAATCAAAGGAGCATCGCATGAGACACAAAGTAACTTTGTATTTGGCTGCGGTTTCAGCTTTTTCTGGAAGCTATGCCCTCACGGCACAAGCGGAAGGTAAACCAGAAGGTTTTATTGAAGGTAGCAGCCTTACTGTTCTAAACCGCAACTTCTATTTCAATCGTGATAATCGTGATGCATCTGCGCCGACTTTCAACAGCGGCAAAGGCAATACCAACGGTTATTCCGAAGCTTGGGCACATGCGATAATCACTAAATTCAACTCTGGTTTTACGCAGGGCACTGTGGGCTTTGGTATAGATGCGTTTGCAATGATTGGCATCAAGCTTGATACTGGTGGCGGGCGCAACGGTGGCCGTAGCAGCTTTGACGTGCTGCCTGTTAACGGTGACGGCGAAGCACGTGATGAATACACTAAGGTGGGTGGAGCAGCGAAGTTTCGGCTGTTTGATACTGTCGTAAAGGTTGGAGATGTTTTCCCCGCAACACCCGTCGTGGCATCGGGAGATTCTCGCTTACTCCCTGAAAGTTTCCGCGGCGTGACGGTCGAAAATAGTAGCATTCAAGGCCTAACCTTGCAGGGTGGTCGACTGCATGCGATGAGCCAGCCTGGTTCCAGCAACTTGAACGATAACTTTGCCACATTTTATGCCGGCCCGGTCAACTCGCCTTGGATTGGGTACGGCGGCGGTGATTACCAAGTCAACGACAACATCACGGTGAGCCTTTACGCCAGCCAATTGAAGGATGTTTGGAATCAATACTATGCCGGTAGCAGCCTCACTTACCCACTCAGCGATGATTTGACGCTTATCGGCGGATTCAACTACTACAAAGCTGTAGATGAAGGCAAGAAGCGCCTGGGCGAATTCGACAACAATATATGGAGCGCCAAGCTCGGCGTCCGGTACGGTGCGCATACTCTTGCACTGTCTCATCAGCGAAACAATGGCGATGACGACTTCGACTACCTTCGTCAATCAGACTCAATCTTCGTTGACAACTCAATACAGTACAGCGACTTCAACTCACCGAAGGAACGCTCTTGGATGCTGCGCTACGACTTGAACATGACCAGCTACGGTATTCCGGGGCTATCGTTCATGACTCGTTATGCCAGAGGTTCTGGTGCAGACTATTCGAACGCCAATCAATTCTATATGCGCACTGATGGTAACGGCGATCCGCTCACGAATCAAAAACGTTGGGAGCGTGATATTGAAGTCAAATACGTCGTACAAACAGGTGCGGCGAAAGATCTTTCCTTGCGATTACGTCAAGCAAATACTCGTGCCACTGCATTCGAATCGGACTTGGATGAAGTACGCCTGATCGTTGAATATCCACTTTCGATACTGTGAGCCCTAAACAAGATCGATTTATTCATGTGACTCGCCTAAAACAAAAATAGCGAGCTTAAAGAATTCACCTTGAGTTGCTTAAATGCTCCTTTGGTAAAAGGTGAATATTTTGCGCCCCCCTGGGGCGCTTTTTTTTACCTAAAATTCGAGTAAATCTTCGAGTACGCGCACCGCGTCCCGATGGAGTTCATGACTGCACCAGTGACCGCCTTCTTCAGCATGAGAAAAATCGCCCTCATCTGCACGGAATAAAATGGCCATAATAAAAAAAACAACCCAACATTTCATAAGGTCAATTCAGCAGTAGAGAAATAACCCGCAACTGGTTGGTCCGAGCCACGATATAATATATCGCGATGTTATCAAGTGTATTGCTCACTGATTACAAGTACGTTATTTAGCCCCCACCCAAGTGGTTTTGAATTATCATTCCTGCCAATGATGACAGCGCATTCGCGTAGTTAAAACAGCTCAGTCATATCGAGACAAAATCCAATGCGAATTCTGGTAATTGAGGACGAAGTAAAAACTGCCGAATATGTGCGCCAAGGCCTTACGGAGAGCGGTTATATCGTGGATTGCGTACATACCGGATACGACGGGCTTTTTCTGGCCAAACAACATATGTACGAGTTAATCATCCTAGATATCAACCTGCCGGAGATGGATGGGTGGCAGGTACTTGAATTGTTGCGAAGAAACAATTGTCTTTGTAGAATTATGATGCTTACTGCTCGAAGTCGCTTGGTTGATAAAATCAGAGGACTAGAGAATGGTGCAGATGATTACCTAATTAAGCCTTTTGAATTCCCGGAACTGCTTGCTCGAGTTCGCGCACTGATGCGCAGGTCTGATAATCCAGCATCTGTTGAGATCATTCGCGTAGCCGATCTGGAGCTGGATCAAAGCCGTCATAGGGCGTTTAGAGACGGTCAGCGTATCGACTTAACAACGAAGGAATTCGCACTTCTGCACTATTTAATGAGAAATACGGGAATTGTCCTGAGTCGTACACAGATCATATCTCAGGTATGGGACATGAATTTCGACTGCGATACAAATGTTGTAGAAGTTTCAATTAGAAGATTAAGAGCCAAGATGGATGATCCTTTTGAAAACAAACTGATACATACACTCAGAGGCGTAGGATATGTTCTAGAAAAACGCTAGCGTGCTGTTCTTGAAGCAATCACATACGCTCCTGTGATTTCGCCGACTCACGGGCACTTCAGGTTTCATCCAAGTTTGTCTTTCACTTGGCGCTTCTGGCCTACCGCGTCGGATATACATTTCGGCGCGCAAAAAACTTGCTAATCGAAGCTTTCAACTCGCCTACCGGTCCAAAACCGTGGTGCGAAAAAACACCATACCCCCCCGAAACAGCGCTCGATAATGCTTATCCACAAGCTGGATTTCAGTGTCCAATGTATGTGGAAGCGTTCAGACCCGCTTTCACTTTAGGTATTTGTGAGTAACGTAGTTGCCGATGATAAAGTGTAGTTCAAGGAACGTGGATTTTTATCAGTTGATACTCTCATAATCTGGTGAGACGAACTACGTGACGGTGCCACGGCGCACATATCCATGTAGTTGCGTGTGGATATGATAAATCTACCGGGGCATGAAGCCTAAGCATGCCATGGAGTGGACAATACGGTCGTGACTTAAAGGTCGCATACTCTATGATCTCTGAAGGCGAGCAAGTGAATCACTCCGGCTCTCTAGATACCTTGCAAGCTCATTGCATAACGCTTTTAAACTCTACAGTGAAAGCTACATATTGAAACGATTACGGCGTTTTGCGTTGATGGTTGACGATATTCGACACCTCCCCTTGCCGTCGGGTTAAGCCGTCACACTTGCTCAATCGTCAGAACTTTTGCATTAGCTTGAGTATCGCCATAAGCGTCCGGGCATCACGCCTTGCGTGATTAAAAAGATTGCGGCAGCAACTGATCGATTTCACTCGCCCGCTGCGTCGGCAGCCGCGTGAGAGCATCCTTCAGATATGCATACGGATCATGACCATTCAGGCGCGCAGACTGGATCAGACTCATGATCGCTGCCGCACGTTTTCCGCTGCGTAAGGCCCCTGCAAAGAGCCAGTTCTTGCGCCCAAGGCCCTATGATCGGATCTGGTTCTCTGCCCAGTTATTGTCTATGGGTACAGCCCCGTCATCGAGGTAGCGCGACAGCGCTGCCCAGCGTTCGAGACTGTAATCGAGTGCTCTGCTGATGGCTGAGACTTCAGGCACGAGGTCACGCTAGGCAATCAACCTGGCGTGCAGCATATTCATCACCCGTACAGCTTTTTCTTGCCGTATTCGGAGTCGTAAATCCGGCCCCAGATCGCGACTTCGCTTTCAATTTCGTACAACAACTGGATATAACGCAGAGCTTGCTCCGCAAGCGTGCTTTTATTCTTAGCGTGCAGCTCAAAGAAATTACGTTGCGCATGAGCCATTCACCCGATCTCGGTCACGTCTAGTTCGAAGCTGGCTTTGTAACCGACACAATCATCGCAGACCAGCTTGTCCTTCCAGTCATTCAGGAAGTTGCGAGCGTGTTCTCCGGCGCGGCTAGGGCTGAAGTCGTGAACCACCGCTGCCGCGTCCGAGAACTGGCTGGTGGCATAGGACCAAATATAAGAACTGTGGGTTTTCTTAGTTCCCGGCATGAGCATTTGCACAGGTGTCTCATCGGCTTGAATAATCTGCTGCCCGAGAACCACGTCGCGCAGCGCATCAACCAGCGGCTGGAACTGAACCCCAGTCACGGCCATCTGGCCACCGTCGGTGAGGCTATGCACGCTAACTCCTCCTCTCTTTCTCTTCGTTAAGTAGCATCAGCCATGAATTCATTCAAAAAGACCGTTCAAGTCATTGCACTCGTTGCAACGCTAAATGCAGCCTCATTGTTACAGGCAGCGTAATCAATTGCCGTCTACAAAGCCCCTAACTGTGGCTGCTGGACCAGGTGGATCGCTTATCTGAAGGAGTGGTCGACTATATGGAAAACAACATTAGCGATATGAACGAGAAGCTCGGCGTACCCGTAAATCTGGCGTCGTGCCACACGGGAGTTGTAAGTGGGAAATTCGTCGAAGGCCATGTTCCGGTCACACAAATTGCTGAACTAAGTCGACGAGCCAATCTGGACGGAATAGCTGCCTTCGGTATGCCCGTGGGATCGCTCGGAATGGAGTCAGGTGACCGACGCAGCGCCTACCCGGTAATTGGGATGAGCAAGTCAAGGGGAGAGACGGTTTTACAGGATTTTCGGGCCCGCTAGTGGCTGAGGAACCGCTCTACTAAACTGGTTGAATACCGGATACCGGGTTTCGAAAAAGCTACAGCCGGCTGATCAAATCTTCCGGCTGGAGTCTGATTAGCGGATCGCTGTATCCAAGCAAATATTAGTCGAAAATTTCCCGTAAAAACGATTTCTTATGATAAACCTGCTCTTCCTGATGCCTCGACTGATTCTGATGGCCGTTCTGATATCCGTCCCGCCAACCACCACCGTGACCAGGCTGCGGCGCGGAGTGGCCGTGCTTAGTGCCGCGTTTGTTGTCATGGTGGCCAGAAGACGGCTGGGCATACACAGGTTCAGACGGAGGTGTACCTTGCAGCGACTGAGATACGCTCTGTGGAAGAAAACGAGCTTCTTGTTCTTCCTGCTGGCTACGCTCGATGATCTTGTCGAGTTCTCCCCGGTCAAGCCAAACACCTCGACATTGCGGGCAATAGTCGATTTCAACGTTTTGACGTTCCGACATTACCAACAGTACTTCTTTGCAAACTGGGCAGTGCATGGTTCTCTCCTCCAGCGAATGAGCTATATAAAACGCAGCAGCCATTTCACCGACGCAGCAGCCGCAAGCCATTGAATACGACGAGCAAGCTCGCCCCCATGTCGGCGAAAACGGCCATCCACAATGTCGCGAAACCAGAGAGAGCCAACGCCAAGAAGACAACTTTTATGCCCAGAGCCAAAATGATGTTTTGCTTTAGAACCGAGGCGGATCGGCGACTCAGGCTGATAAAGTACGCGATTTTTCGAGGGTCGTCGTCCATGATCGCAACGTCAGCTGTTTCGAGAGCTGTCGCTGTCCCTGCGGCTCCCATTGCGAAACCTATATCGGATTGCGCTAAGGCGGGGGCGTCATTAACGCCGTCACCAACCATCCCAACGGCGCCATATCTGCGTTTGAGTTCAGCGACTGCAGTCTGCTTGTCCTCTGGCATCAGATTTCCACGGGCATCCTCGATGCCCAATTGCTCAGCGATCGACCTCGCCGTCGCAGGATTATCCCCAGTCAGCATTACTGGAACCACGTTCAAAGCCTTCAAAGCAGCCACAGCTTCAACACTCTCCGGTCGGACTGTGTCTGCGACCGCGAATATCGCGGCGGGGCCGCTATTGCCGCATAGCACGATCACCGTTTTGCCAGTTTCCTCAAGCCGTGAAAGTCTGGCCTCCAGCTCCGAAGAACACACGCCCAACTCCTCAACCAAACGATGGTTGCCTAGATGCCAAAGATGACCGTCGATCGTGCCTTTCACGCCTCGGCCATTTAGCACACTGAAGTCACTGACAGGCAGAGCCACAGCGCCAGGCTGCTGCGATTTCCACCCATTGACCAATGCTTTCGCTACTGGGTGGGTACTTTGCTCATCAAGACTCGCAGCAATCAAAGTTGCCTTCTCGATAGACAAGTCACTGAATATATCTGAGTCAGTCAGAACTGGCTTGCCCTGAGTCAACGTGCCTGTTTTATCCAGAGCAACCACCTTCAGCAGGCGCCCGCTTTCCAGGTAGGCACCACCCTTGATCAAGATTCCATGCCGTGCGGCTGCGGCAAGACCACTCACAACAGTGACAGGCGTTGAGACGACCAAGGCACAAGGACACGCGATGACCAACAACACCAGGGCCTCATACAACCATTCACCCCACGTACCACCAAGCAGCACTGGGCCTAAAACGGCAACAAGAAATGCCACCGCCACTACGGCTGGGGTGTAATACCGTGCGAACTGGTCAACGAACCTCTGCGTCGGCGCCCGCTGAGACTGCGCATCCTGAATCGCGGCAGCAATACGAGCGAGCGTACTTTCGCCAGCGACTGCCGTGACAGTCGCCTCCACGACGCCGTCTGTCACGATACTGCCAGCATATAGCGGATCCCCCTCTGCCTTATCTACTGGCAAGCTTTCACCAGTGATAGGGGCTTGGTCGAGAGCAGCACGACCAGATTCCACCCTCGCATCCAGCGGTACCCGCGACCCTGTGCGAACACGAATACGGCTGCCGAGAACGACATTCTCAACCGGGTGTTCTTTCCAGCCAGCTTCGGTCATGACTTCCGCAGTCTCAGGAGCTAATGCAGTCAGCGATTTAATCGCGTTACGCGCTCGCTCAAGTGAGAGTGCTTCGATGGCTTCGGCAATAGCGAAAAGGAAAACCACCATCGCGGCTTCCGGCCACTTGCCAATCACCATGGCACCCAAGACAGCCAAAGACATCAAGAAGTAGATGTTCAATGTGAAGTTCTTTACAGCGATCCACCCCTTCTTCAGAGTTGGTAGACCAGCAGTAAGAATGGACAGCGCAGCCAAGGACATTACAGGCAAAGAACCCTCCTGTCCGGTCGTCCAAGCGATCACTTCAGCGGCGATGGCAGCTAGACCGCTGACCGCCAGCAGCCCTTTCAAGCGCGTCGTCAGAGCAGGTGAAATGGCATTCGGGGTTGCGCCGGCCTCGATGAGATTGGGCCCCATATCCAGCGCGGTCAAAGCGATGACTATCGCCTTCGGATCATCCAAGCGATGATGCACTGTCAGCTCACGATCCAACAGATTGAAATCAAGTCGTGCGATGCCAGGCATCGGCTCTAAGCGATTACGAATTAGCCGCTCTTCGGTAGGGCAATCCATCTTATCAATGCGATACCGAACCAGGGTCGTGCCTTCTGGCTCAGCCATGGCCGAATGTGAAGTCACCGCCCCTGCGGAATCCACTTTGCTCAAACAGCAATGGTCGGCATCGGAATGGGCTTGAGCTGAAGTGCCATGATCGTGTGCGCTATGGTCTTGATTATGGTCGGTGGACTTGGCTCCACAAGGCTGAGAATCCTTCGAACCGCACGCATGCGATCCCGTTCTGCCCAAGCTCTCGGCGTGATCAGGCCCATGCTCAACATGATGTGCACGAGAATGAACCTGTTTGGCGAAGGTCTCGCGGGGGTCAGCAGAACAGCAATCGTCCGACTTCGGCACGAGGTGCAATTTGGCTTTCGACGGGTTTTCCTGGCTCATGACGCATCTACCAATAAGGATATGGCGTCATTGAACAGCCTGTAGTAGCTACAGTGTCAAGCAATGAGTTTGAAATTTCGACTGGGCCGAGGGCGCCGCTCGAGTCTACGTCCCTCAGTGCGAGCGCCTGATAGCTGCATGCTGCGATGCATCAGCCAGGTTGGTCAGCACCTCAAATGCCCACTCAGCTTTCACCCTGGGAGTCATGCATATCGAGCAAGTCGTCAATCGCGTTGTGAAGCCTACGAGTAAACGTTTGGAGAAATCCGCCATGATGGTTTTCGACGCCATTGGCATGTGTCGGCTGTAGACCTCTCTAAGCGCTCATTACCATCGGTAGCCGACAGGGTTAAGGGTAGAAATATCCAGAAAGCTCCTCGACACAGTCGCACCAGCATGTCCTCCTCAACAACCCTACTACAAGCTTTTCGGCATTAATTAGGAGATGCCCACTGGAAATCCGGTGACACCTGCTAACCGAGAATAAAACCCCGCCATGTCTGGCGGGGTCTCATCAATCACCCTTCTTGTGCTTATGCACGTCCAGGTCGGGATGCTTAGGCTTGTTCTCGGGGGTTACACGGCGACGCTGGTCTGTCTTGCCGGTTGATTCGGCAATTGGCTTGGGCCCAGGTTTGATGGCCATAGAACTTGCTCCTTCAGTTGATAGGTATATGCCCTGGCAAACGTCTGCCGTGTAAGCGTTCGCTCAGTACGGTCACGAGATTGAGGGCCCCAAACACTATAGCTTGATATTTTTATGCCAGCAGTGGCGCACCACTTTAGTAAGCGTCTGCCGAACACATCTTGCACCAGCCCGTTTGGTGTAGACGGACGCTCGAAAGACCCTGTCGAGACTATCGCGCTATTCGGTTTCAATGGCAGCTTGCTCCCCTATGCTCTTGACTCGTCTAGGAGCAGCAACCAGAGCGAGCCCCAGCAGCGGGTTCGAACAGTGACTCAATAATCGTACAGTCTGGAGTGTTCGAGCCTAGGCATCTTGACTCACACGTGCCTGCCATTGAGAGCAGCTCTATCCGGATCTGCAGGAGCTTAGCTACCTTAGATTCCACTTCTGCCAAGTGCTTCTTGACCACCGACAACGCATCAGCACACGGACGATCAGCATCTGCCGCGAGCGCAATGAGTTCGCGGATATCGTCGAGTGGAAAGCCCAGTTCACGATTCTGCCTGATGAAGATGAGTCGTGACCGATGCTTTTCGGTATAGATTCGATGCCGCCCTGTCGACCGTAGGGCCGGAGGGAGAAGGCCTATTTTCTCGTAGTAGCGAATCGTTTCAATGTGGCAACCCGTTGATTTCGACAGCGCTCCGATTCCTGACATCCAAACTCCCCAAGCATTTTCTTGAACCTGTAGTAGCTACAGATATTAACCTGCTCAATCGAAAAATGATTTCACGCGTTTTAAGGGCATTCCGTGGACAGAGAACAGCTAGAGAAGAACCAGATTCCCGTTTACTTCGTCGCGGTCATTGTCGCGGCTATCGGGGGCCTGCTCGCACCTGATGCCTCTCAAGCGTTAGGTGCGTTGGTGACACCAGCCATCGCTGTGCTGATGTACGCCATGTTTCTGCAGATCCCATTCTTGGATCTTCGCAAAGGGCTTGCAAACAAGCGTTTCATGACCGCGCTGCTGACCGCCAATTTCGTCGCCATCCCCCTGTTGGTTTGGGCGTTGACGATGGGCCTAGCCGACCACCCGGCGATTTTGGTGGGCGCACTATTGGTCTTGCTGACGCCTTGTATCGATTATGTTGTTGTGTTTACCCATATCGGTAAGGGCGACTCCAAACTGACTCTGGCGGCAACACCATTACTACTCGTGCTTCAGCTTGTGCTACTACCCCTCTATCTAGCCTTCATGGTGAGTGATGACTCGGCGGTGGTTATATCGGTCGGCCCATTTGTTGAGGCCTTCGTAGTGCTGATCGCTTTACCCTTGGTCTTGGCAGTAGCAACAGCTGCCGGGGCAAAGGGGTCACGCATCGTTGAGGGCTGGAACAATGTATGGGCTTGGATGCCTGTGCCAGCTATGGCGGCTGTATTGGTCGTAGTGATCGGCTCTCAGATTTCAACGGTGGTCAGAGACATGGACAAGCTGCTGCCTGTTATTCCCGTCTACATTGGTTTCATGCTCTTGGCACCCGTGGTGGGTGCGCTGGTGGCTCGGGCGTTTAAGTTACCGGCTAGCACGGCAAGATCTGTCGCTTTCAGCAGTTCGACACGAAACTCATTGGTAGTTCTACCATTGGCATTGGCCTTGCCCGAGGAAATCAGAGGGCTCGCTGCGGCAGCAGTGATTACTCAAACGCTGATTGAGTTGGTCAGCGAACTAATTTACATCCGAGCAATTCCTGCTTTGGTGTGGCGCAAAATGTAGATGCCAGGGAAGACATAAGCACAAAACACCCTGCGCGATTAAACAGGTGCCCACCTGTGCGGCAGCAGCTTGTTAATCTCACTCGCGCGC
Organism: Pseudomonas sp. MPB23; assembly: GCF_046605395.1. NCBI lineage: Bacteria > Pseudomonadati > Pseudomonadota > Gammaproteobacteria > Pseudomonadales > Pseudomonadaceae > Pseudomonas > Pseudomonas sp. MPB23. Next base: position 6,612,656 of record NZ_CP176771.1, read on the forward strand.
CGCGTCGGCAGGCGCGTGAGAACATCCTTTAGATAGGCGTACGGATCATGGCCATTCAGCCGCGCTGACTGGATCAAGCTCATGATCGCCGCAGCCCGTTTTCCGCTGCGTAGCGACCCGGCGAAGAGCCAGTTCTTGCGCCCAAGAGCCCATGGCCGGATCTGGTTGTCGGGTAGTCAGACGCGGTTGCCCGCGTCCAACCCCCTAAGAACCGTGCATGCGAGTTTCCCAGCACACGGCTCAAGCCTCTGCTAAGGCGCCATTGGGCACCCGGTTATACATCGTCGACATTGGCAAATTGCACATCTCGTGGGCAACGCAGGTGGTAAATCTCAAGATTAGCCGCAGCGTCCGTCCCGCCATGACCTAGCTTCACAATATGGCGACTGTGCCACGGTGTGTCTTTGGTCACCGGCTTGAAGCAGGCGCAGCACCTGCCGCCCTGTTGCACCCATACCCGATACAGCTTGGCTCGACCTTTAACGGAAGTGAGCATCTTCTTGCCCCAGCGGGACTCGAAGTACTCATCCCATGCAGGGTCGTGAGGGTTGGCAGCAGCCTTAATCTTGATATGTCGCACAATCGGTGTGTCTGAGGCGTCTACTAGCGTGTACTGACGCTTCCGACCATCGGCGGATTTTTCAGTACACGAGAACACCCAACGGCGCGCCCCTTGTACTTTGAAATACCGATCCTTCACCCATCGGCGTGTCTTGCGAGGGTGGCGACGTACCGCCCATCGCCAGAGCATTTCCCACACTGCGCTGTCCACCTGGTTGAAGACCTTCTTGGCGACGACATGACTGTGATAGTTCGCCCAGCCCCGTAGAACCGGGTTGAGCAAACCTATCAAGTTAGCCTGTCGTATCGTTTTGTTGGTCTTGATCAACTCTCGCAGCTTGGCAAGTAGAGCCCCGATGTTCGCCTTGGACGGCTTGATCAGGAGCTTGCCGTTGTACTTGCGCAGGTTCCATCCGAGGAAGTCGAACCCGTCCCCTATGTGCGTTATCTTGGTTTTTTCCGGAGAGAGGACAAGTCCACGCTCTGCCAGAAATTCAACCACGGCGGGCCTGACTTCATTCTCCAGCCATTCTTTCGAACAACCAGTGATGATGAAATCATCTGCATAACGCACCACGCGCATTTTTCGGGCTGTCCACTTCGCGTTGGGAAATCTCTTCGCCAGCATCGCTTCCAACCCATCCAGCGTCATGTTCGCCAACCCCGGGGATATGATGCCTCCCTGCGGGGTTCCGGCGTGGCTGGGGAATAGCTGCTTTTGGTAGACATAACCAGCCCGGAGCCATTTCTGCAAAATCGCCTTGTCCATGGGAATGTTGGCGATCAACCAGTCATGGCTGATATTGTCGAAACAGCCTTGAATGTCGCCCTCTAACACCCATTCCGCGTTTGCTTTTCGTGACAGCACACCAAAGCACTGTGCGACGGCATCCGCAGTTGAGCGTTCCGGCCTGAACCCATAAGAGTTCGGGTCGCCGGTAGTTTCCGCTATCGGTTCCAGAGCCAGCAGATGAAGCGCCTGCATGGCCCGGCATTTCATCGCGGGAATTCCAAGAGGTCTCGTTTTGCCGTTTTTCTTCGGAATAAGCACTCTCCGAAGCGGGAGCGGCGAGTAACCTCGCCGCGTCAACGACTCTATCGCGCCGAGCTTGGCCCTAGGCGTATTCCAAGTAACCTTGTCCACGCCGGGGGTATTTTTGCCTTTGTTTTCAGACACCCGTTTCACAGCAAATGCCTTGCCACTGAACGAGTGAGTCAGCAGCCATTGCAGGGCTTTCACCTTGTTATGTCTGCCATCTTGTACAGCCTTCACAATACGCGCTTGCAGCCCTCTGACACGACGTTGTACGGCGATCCAATCGATGCTGTCCCACGACGTGCCGGAAGGTGCACACGCCAATGCTGCTGCGTTCATTTGCTCTCCTTCCGTTGAAAGGGTTCTACCTACTCTCGTGTGAAGAGAGACCATGAGGACGTCTGCCCGCTTTCGCGTGAAGTGATGTTTCAACCTCTATCCAACCCATTACAGGACGGCGTTCGCTTTTTCCTCGTTCCTTCGCCCGCACCGCCATGGGCAATTTTTACAAACGGCTTTCCCTGACGGGAGCGATACGGGATTTCCACGTTCCGCTTACTGAAGTGCGTCGGGTTAGGTGCCTGCTATCGACCGGGAGGCATGTGGGTCACGAATGCGTAGTAGAAAGACGCAGTTCCCACCTCCATTACCATTTTGGTTCGAGCGTGTAAGCCATTTCCGCTCGCTTAATTTAACGATCGTTGCGCAGATTCACGTGTGTTCACCATACCAACTATCTAGCACTTGTCCGGCCATGGCTGCCAGAAGGGTACGCCTCTCACGATTGGTACCCCGCACCTTGCGGCGCCTCGTAACATTGTCGAAGGCGCTCTTGATTCAGCCTTCTAGATTCACCCGGTGACACGGGTGGTTCCCACCAAGGGGGAACAACTTCATTAAGCGACTTCGTGTCGCACCTCCGCCCAATTATTATCAATGGGAACCGCCCCGTCATCGAGGTAGCGCGACAGCGCTGCCCAGCGTTTAAGGCTGTAATCGAGCGCTCTGCTGATGGCCGAACCTTCGGGCACAAGATCACGCTGCGCGTTCATCCAGGCATGCAGCCTATCCTTCACCGGTACGGCTTTTTCTTGCCGTATTCGGCGCCGTAAATCCGGCTCCAGGTCTCTGACTTCTCTTTCGATTTCGTACAACAACTGGATATAGCGCAGGGCTTGCTCGGCGAGCGTGCTTTTATTCGTAGCGTGCAGTTCAAAGAACTTGCGCCGTGCATGGGCCATGCAGCCGATCTCGGTCACGCCGAGTTCAAAGCTGGCCTTGTAGCCGCCAAAATCGTCGCAGACCAACTTGCCATTCCAGTCCTGAAGGAAGTCGCGAGCATGCTCTCCGGCGCGACTGGGGCTGAAGTCATAAACCACCGCTGCCACATCCGAGAACTGGCTGGTAGCGTAGGACCACACATAGGAGCGGTGGGTTTTCTTTGTTCCCGGCATGAGCATCTGCACCGGTGTTTCATCTGCGTGGATGATTTGTTGCCCAAGCACTACTTCGCGCAGCGCATCGACCAGCGGCTGCAACTGAACTCCGGTCACGCCAACCCATTGAGCCAAGGTTGAACGTGGAATCGCCAAGCCCGCTCGACCTAAGATCGATTCCTGACGGTAAAGCGGCAGATGGTCAGCAAACTTGGCGATCATGACGTGTGCGAGCAGGCCCGAAGTCGGGATGCCCTTATCAATGACCTGCGGCGGAACCGGTGCCTGGATCAGCGTTTCGCAGTTATCGCAGACCCACTTGCCACGGACATGGCGTTCGACGGTGAACACGCCGGGCGTGTAGTCCAGCTTCTCGCTAACGTCCTCACCGATGCGCTTCAGGGCGCAGCCGCATGGGCGGTGAGTGTTGTCCGGTTCGTGATGGATCAACGTTCGCGGAAATTCTGCCGGCAATGCCGTGCGCTTGGGCCTTAGCTTTTCCTCGGTCGCCTCTGGTGCTATTTGCAACGCCTGAAGCTCGGCCTCAATCGCCGCGATATCAGTATCGATCAGGTCATCTAGCAGGCTGGCCTGTTCAGGATTCATCTGCTCGCTGCGCTTGGCAAACTTCAAACGCTTGAGCTGGGCGATCTCGTGGGTCTGTTTCTCAATGACTGTTTGATCACGGTTGATTTTCTTGCCCATAGTGTCGACTTGCGAGAGCAACTGCGCTGCGAGGACGCGCAGTTGATTGGGAGACAGTTGGTCGAGATTGGGCGAAGAAGTCATACGCCGGACTTTGCCAGAGCGGGCGTTTCGCGACGATAGACCGATAGGCTAATGGCTGCCGTTAAAGCAGTGTGATCGAGCCTCCAGAACCTGCGCGTTGCCATGGCAGCCCCAGCAACAACGTTTGAAGTTGCTCGGCATCCAGTTCCATCTCAGGACCATGGCGGATGCCAGGCCAGTGGAACTTGCCTTGGTTTAACCGGCGCGCCGCCAGCCATATTCCGAAGCCGTCATGCACCAGCACTTTCATGCGATTGGCGCGGCGGTTGGCGAACAGATAAGCGCAGTGCGGCTGCGCCGCACCGAACACCGCGATCACCTTGGCTAGCGCCGTTTCGGTGCCTGCGCGCATGGCCATCGGTTCGGTGGCGAGCCAGATGGAGTCGATGTGAATCATCGCAGAATATCTCGAAGAAAAGTCGCGCAGGCGGCAGCACTTTCAGTGGGCCAGTCCACTTTGATGATGGCGCGCGGGTGCTGTATTTCAACGCAGATATTCGATGATGCTGGATGGGAGTTCGCCCCCGCCAGCGGCATGGCTAACGGAATAAATGCAGGTGGGTGTGCCGGAATTTTCTGCGTTTGCAGCCGAATCCATTTGTGGACGAGGTTTGCGTTGAGGCTATGGCCGAGCGCGACGCTGGCAATCGAAGCGCCTGGTTGGGCGCACTCTTGAATGATCTGGGCTTTGAAGGATTTGGAATAGGAACGGCGTGTTGGCTGCATGAAATACCCGCTTGAAAGGCTAGAATTGGTGTCCACTTAATTTAAATGCACACCATGTCTTCGCTTTGCAGAGCTGGGTAGATGACCTGGCCGGACGGTTACCCACTTTATTCTGACTCCGCAGATCATTATCACGGGTTTTTAAGACTTTACTCCGCGCAGTGGGGCTACGGTATATGGCTTTACCCAACACCTTGCAACAGGCATTTCGACGGTGATGGCGGATTGGGCAAAAGCAGCCAGTGAGGGTGTTTTTTTGGCTATGCCGGCAGCTCTCAGATTACTTGCCTGCAGTTGATGGCCAAGAAAATCGCCGTGATTCAAAGCACGTCGGGAGATGTGCCAGATTCTGGTCTCGACTCGCTGAACCAAGATGGTGATTCAGTTGAAATGACACTTGCAAGGCAGCTCATTGCTTCATAGTTTGACGGCCACCTTCGGGTGGCCATTTTTTTATAACGATCCCAATTTACCAGCGGCCAACTCGACACTTCAAAAACCATGCGTCCTGGAAAACCTATTTCCTGATGCACCTAAGAGACTGGTTTGAGAGGGTGTATTCGCTTTTGCGCGAGGACGCCCATGAACCTACCACGCCCTACTCGAACCACAGCGATACTCAGTCTGTGCCTTGCATTATTGGCAGGCATTCTGTGTTATGAGCATCATCAACTCTCCCAACTCCGCACCAGCTTGGCTGCGACTGCAGACAAAGAGTCGCTCGATGCGTTGTTGACGCGGCTTGGCAAAGTCGATGAGCGACTGGGCACGGTAGCCGGCAACCACCTGGTGACCAACGAGGACTTCCGAGCCGGGCAGCAGGCTTTATCGAATCGAATTGATGCCGCACAAGCGTATGCAAAGCAAGCGACGGAGTCAGCGCAAGAAATCTCTCAAAATGCTGCGTCTGCTGGTGAATTGCTAGTCCTCAAAGCCAGCGTCGAAACACTCGATAGCCGTCTTCAAGAACTCAGTCAGTCACGCATCAAACAAACCACTGCTGTGCCCCTCAAGCCCAAGCCTAAGCCCGTTGCCCGCCAACCAAAGCGGCCAAAACCGCCCGCTACCGCCACTGTCACACCGCAAACACCCCCTTTTACCGTTGTCGGTATCGAGTATCGCGGCGGTGAACGCTTTTTGTCCGTAGCACCGCCTGGCAGCACGCAGTTGAATCAAATTTACCTTATCCGACCTGGTGACGCTGTGGCGGGCACCGCCTGGCGACTCAACGCGCTGGACGGAAGATCCGCACGCTTTGACGTGGCCGGAACACCTCAAACCGTAACCGTCGCGCAATAGGACCTCCTTTATGCACTCCCCTACCACTTCCTCGAAAACAATGAAGCCCAGGAACATTTTGGGTTTCATTGCAGGCTTGGCCACCTTCGCGTTTGCATACGGCTGTCATGCGGCTTCGGGGCAATCAACGTCGATCTCGAACACTCAGAACAGTGAAGTTCACAACTCTTCTCAAGGAGCAAGTCAGACAGAACTCGCCCGCGAGTGGGGATTGACCCCCCAAGAATGGTCCCGTTTTCAAACTGTGATGGAGGGTCCTCGCGGAATCTATTCGCCAGGCCTGGATCCTCTGACAGCACTTGGCATCGAAGCGAAGTCGGAGGAGGAGCGGCGACGCTATGCAGAGCTGCAGGTGCGAGCCGAGCGACAGCGTATCGATAAGGAACTGGCGTACCAAAGGGCCTATGACCAAGCCTTCGCACGTCTTTACCCCAATGAAAAAGTCATCCAACTATCGTCCAACCCTGCATCTGCTCCTGGCTCGGGAGCGTTAACTGCTGTGAAAGGCACTGGACGACTAGCCGTTTTTGTTCAAGACAGTTGCAACGCATGTATTGACCGCGTCAAAGACTTACAAAACCAGAAACAGTCCTTTGATCTGTACTTCGTTGGTAGTCAAGGTGATGACGAAATAATTCGCCGCTGGGCCATCTTGGCTGGAGTCGAACCGGCCAGCGTGAGAAGCCGACAGATCACATTGAATCACGATGCCGGTCGATGGCTTGGCCTTGGACTCGGCGGTGAGCTGCCGGCCGTGGTACGCGAGGTGAATGGACAATGGCAGCGTCTGTAATTCGCGCGGCTTTAACGGGGGGGCTACTGCTCACCGCGGCATTTGCTAACGGTGCCGAGGTTCCGCCACCGGCCTATCAGTTGATTGCCCTGCCTGCCGGCGTTCCGTCCGAGGTGCTGTACTCCGTTGCACTGCAAGAGAGTGGCACCCGACTTCGCGGCCAGATCGTCCCCTGGCCCTGGACGTTGAATGTCGCCGGCGCCGGATATCGCTTTGCGACACGCAGCGATGCTTGCAGAGCGTTGATGATCGCCCTTCAGACCGCAGGCCCAAATAGAGTCGACGTCGGGCTTGGACAAACCAACATCGGTGCCAACGGCCACCGTTATAGCTATCCCTGCGAAGGGCTGGATCCGTACAAAAACCTCTCGGTTACGGCCCAGATCCTGGCTGAGCAAAAAGCCAAAGGAGGCGACTGGATCACCGCTGCTGGTCGGTACCACCGCCCTGCCGGAGGCGAACCCGCTGCCCGATACCGACGAGCTTTTGCCAAACACCTCAGCCGGGTCACCGGTATCAACCTGATGGCGAATAATCCATGAATAGATTGCTGCATCTGCCTGTTTTGCTGTCTTTGGCCTCCCCCATGGCAGTGCATGCCACCTCGCTGATTGTTGTTGAAGACCGAGGGGGTGTTTCCGCTCTGCCCTACTACCAGTACTTGGCTCCAGAACCTACTGAGCAGTCAGCACAGTCAGAGAATATTGGTGTGCGTGGGCAAGGCTCGTTTCCAGTGCGCTCTGACCAACTGACACCCGGGCAGGTACAGGGCCGGGTAATCAATGCACCTGGCCTGCAACCATTGTTTCTTGTAGGCGACGATGAAAGCTCCAGAAAGTGGTTATCACAGCGCCGCGATCAGTTACAGCAACTGCAGGCAGTGGGCCTTGTGGTTAACGTGGCCAGCGCCGAGCGGTTTGCCGAAATCCAACGATGGGCAGGAAATCTACAGTTGGTCCCGGCTCCATCAAATGATCTGGCACAGCGCTTGGGAGTCCAGCATTACCCGCTGTTGATCACTGCCACAACGATCCAGCAGTAACCAGGGTATGGCCTCTCTTACGCACATCACCTTGGTCATCAAGCAACCAGATGACCCACGAGCAGGCCAACTGCTTTTTGAACAGGTCACCTATGTCGCCAAGCTCTATGGCGGCACCGTCATCGCCCGCGTACCTGGTGACGAGGTGGAGCTATGTCAGCGGCTAAAAGAACGACTGCCCGAGGCAGTTGAGCAAGCGAGGCAAGAGTTGGCCAATTCATCATCACGCATGAAAGGAGGATCCCGGCCCCATGAAGCTGACCAAGAAGCAACGCTGCGAGCTTCACGCTAAATTCGCGGGCCATTGCGCATACTGCGGTGTGCTGTTGGGTGACCGGTGGCATGCGGACCACATGGAAGCAGTATGGCGAGAACCAGAGAGGGTGGACGGCAAGTACTCCGGTGCCATCATTTTGGGGCGGCCAGAGAACCACGCCATCAGCAACATGATGCCCGCGTGCGTGCCGTGTAATTTGAGCAAGGCAGCGATGCCACTAGAAGTCTGGCGAGAGCGCATTGCTGGACACGTCAACTCCCTTAACAGCTACCACCCCATATACCGCCTGGCCAAGTCCTATGGGCTGATCGCTGAGACAGGCAAGCCAGTCGTTTTCCATTTCGAAACAGTGGGGCCATTGTCCCCTTTCACTCATAGGAAGTGATCCATGACCACCTCCTACACCATTGAGTCGTTACTACGCCCTGCTGTTGAGCTGTACACAGTTTGCGTATGTGCCGCTGCGGCGTTGCTCTGTATTTTCGCGCCCTGGGCGGTTGCTCTGACGCCTTTATTCGGCATGGTTGCCGGTACAGGCTTTCTGGGTCTAGGGTTCGTCCGCCTCAAACAAGCGTTGGTAGTGCTGCGTTACCGGCGCAATATTCGGCGCCTACCCCACTACACCATGACCAGCAAAGACATGCCGGTCAGCAATGAGCGGCTATTCATCGGTAAAGGCTTTCGCTGGACCCAAAAACATACTCAGCGGTTGATGGAGACTTACCTCCCAAAGTACGCCGAGTATGTCGAGCCCACGTCTATCTATACCTTTGCTCGCAGAATTGAGGAGCGTCTGGAGTTCGCACCCTTTCCACTCAAATTGCTGTCAAAGGCTACCTCGTGGGATGTGCCATTTAACCCGGCGCGTCCACTTCCTCCAGTCGGGGGGCTACCGCGCTTACACGGTATAGAGCCGAACGAAGCGGATGTCAGCCTGCCACTGGGTGAGCGGGTTGGACACTCCCTTGTATTGGGGACTACTCGTGTTGGAAAAACCCGCTTGGCAGAGTTGTTTATCACCCAAGACATCAGGCGTACCCGCCGTAGCCCCCGGCGCCGCGTTCATATGGGGCGCCGCGTGCAACCCGTTCATCGAAGCCAGCGCAATGTAGAAATGGACCTGGACCGCGAAGTGGTGATTGTCTTCGATCCTAAAGGCGACGCAGACCTCCTGAAGCGCATGTACATCGAATGCAAGCGCGCAAACCGACTGGAGGAATTCTACGTGTTCCACCTAGGCTGGCCCGATCACTCCGCTCGCTACAACGCCGTCGGCCGGTTTGGTCGGATCTCGGAGGTTGCCACCCGCATTGCCGGCCAACTTTCGGGGGAAGGCAATTCCGCGGCATTCCGGGAATTCGCCTGGCGTTTCGTCAACATCATCGCGCGCGCCCTCGTGGCACTGGGACGTCGGCCGGACTATGAACAGATCCTCAAGCATGTGACAAACATTGACGCGCTGTTTATTGAGTATGCGCAGAAGCACTTTGCTGAAAATGATCCCAAAGCCTGGCAAACCATCGTTGAGCTGGAAGGAAAGATCGATCGTAAGAACCTCAGTTTCGCCATGAAGGATCGACCGCTACGCGTGGTGGCCCTGGACATGTACCTCACTCAGCAACGCATCTCCGACCCAGTGATGGAGGGTCTGCGATCAGCCGTACGCTATGACAAAACCTATTTCGACAAGATCGTGGCCAGCCTTCTGCCATTGCTGGAAAAACTGACCACAGGCCGGATTGCAGAGCTGCTATCTCCCGACTACATGGATCTTGAGGACCCACGACCAATCTTTGACTGGATGCAGATCATCCGCAAACGGGCAGTGGTCTATGTCGGCCTGGACGCTTTATCTGATACAGAGGTAGCTGCAGCGGTGGGCAACTCGATGTTCAGCGACCTGGTGTCAGTTGCGGGTCACATCTATAAGTTTGGCATCGATGATGGCTTGCCCGGGGCCACCGGCGGCAAGGTAGCAATTAACGTACATGCGGACGAATTCAACGAACTGATGGGCGATGAATTCATACCGATGATCAACAAAGGCGGTGGTGCCGGCATGCAGGTCACGGCCTATACCCAAACCATGAGCGATATTGAGGCAAAAATCGGTAACCGGGCTAAAGCTGGCCAAGTCATCGGTAACTTCAACAACCTGTTCATGTTACGTGTACGTGAGACTGCAACCGCCGAGCTGCTGACCAACCAGTTGCCAAAGGTCCAGGTGTTTACCAGTACACCAGCAAGCAGTGCAAACGACGCTATTAACGGCAACACCGCTTTCACCTCTAACACTCACGATCAGATCCAAAGTGTCAGCGTACCGATGATCGAACCGGCGCATGTGGTTGCCCTACCCAAGGGGCAATGCTTTGCCCTGATAGAGGGCGGGAATTTGTGGAAGATTCGTATGCCGTTGCCGGCAAGCGATCCCGATGAAGTGATGCCCAAGGATCTTCAGGCCTTGGTTGAGGGCATGCGTAAAGGATCCGGAACCAGCAGCGACTGGTGGCAAGCACCGGGATATGACGCACTAAGTGAGTCGCTTCCTGATGACTTGGTAGACGACTTCCGCCAGATGGCCAATAACGGAAAAGCCGCATAGGCTTGAAGGAACAGAGCCATGGCCGATATCGCGGAAAAAGCCCAGCAACAGCAGGAAGGTCAAAAAAACTTCCTGGGCATGCTGTTCTCTACCCCTTTTCATTTCTTGGGGGTGATGTTCGGCTCCTTGCTCGGCGCCATCGTCGTTGAATGGCTTTGCATGTACACGTTCTGGCCGGATGCCGGCTGGAAACATGCTCAGCAGATGTTCCAACATGAACTGGGCTGGCTGTCCCAGGATCTGCTGCACAGCGTTGTCATCAAAGAACCGGGGCGTACGGCAACCTGGCTGGCACAAACGGTCTATGACTGGCTGATGGTGAAAACCGGCATGCAGGACAATATAAATGCACTGACACAGTACGCTCGCTCAACATCACCACAACAAACGGGAACCTTGAACCTTCGCTACGAACTCGGTCGGGCGATGATCAAATTCCAGGACTATGGCTTAGCCGCGTTATACACAGTCCTGACCTTCTGTGTGCGAATGGTCATTCTGACGTTGACGATTCCGCTGTTCGCACTGGCGGCGTTCACTGGCTTGGTCGATGGCCTGGTGCGGCGTGATCTACGAAAATTCGGCTCCGGCCGCGAGTCAAGTTACCTGTATCACAAAGCCCGGGGGACGATCATTCCGCTGACCATCGTGCCCTGGACGGTCTACCTGGCCATCCCCATCAGCATCAGCCCCCTTTTGATTCTGTTGCCCTGCGCCGTGCTGTTGGGTGTGTCCGTTTACATCACCGTTTCAAGCTTCAAAAAATACCTTTAGGAGCTGCCCATGCAGTGGACACAAGAACAGCAGCCCATCATCCATTCCACGGCTGACAAGCTACTGGTTCAGGCTTTTGCCGGTACCGGCAAAACCACCACACTGGTGGGCTACGCCACACAACACGCCTCGGTGAAAATGCTCTACCTCTGCTACAACAAATCCGTCGAGCTCGCTGCCAGGGGCCGCTTTCCACGCAGAAACGTGGTGTGTAAGACGGCGCATGGCCTCGCATATGCAGTCTATGGCAGTCAGTACGCCACCAAGCAGACCAATAACTTACGCCTGACGGACATCGCAAGGGCCATCAACACCCAGGACTGGGAGCTCGTGCGGGATGTCCTCAGCACGCTTAACAACTTCATGGCCAGCGCCGATGACGAGTTGGGCCGTGTGCATTTTCCCAGATTCCAGGGGCAACGAATGCTCACAAGTGCCCAGGAACGTTTCCTGAACAATGCTTTAAACGTGGCTAAAACCATCTGGAACCGGATGATCGATCTGCAGGACACAGCAATGTCGATCACCCATGACGCTTACTTGAAGCTGTATCAGCTAAGCAAGCCCGACCTGAGCGAACGATTTAACGCCATTCTGCTCGACGAAGGTCAAGACGTGAACCCAGTTATTGCCGACATAGTAAAAATACAACGGGTCCGCAAGGTGGCAGTCGGCGATCCCCACCAGCAGATCTATCGCTTCCGCGGCGCAGAAGATGCGCTCAACAGCGACTGGATGGCCGACGCCGAACGTCACTACCTGACCCAAAGCTTTCGCTTCGGCCCTGCCGTCGCGCATGTGGCCAACATCATTCTTTTTTACAAGGGTGAGACACGAAAGCTGCAGGGGTTAGGTTGCAATACCCTGGTTAAACGGGCTCTGCCTGAAGAGCTACCGCATCGCACGTTTATCCATCGTACCGTGACCGGCGTCATCGAGAACGCCCTGCAGCTGGTCGCAAGCAACCCCAAGATTTTCTGGGTCGGCGGTATCGACAGCTACTCGCTACGCGATCTGGAAGATTTATACCTATTCAGCCGCAACCGTAACCATGAGGTGCAGAACCGCAGGCTGTTGAGAGATTACCGGGACTTTTCACAGTACGTGGAAATAGCCGAGGTAAGCCAGGATACGGAGATGTTGCGATCGATCAAGATCATTACAGCCTATCCGGACCTGCCCCAGCGGATCCAAACCCTACGTTCCCGCTCTGTAGATAACGAGCTCGACGCCACCGTGACACTCACGACTGGGCACAAGGCCAAGGGGCTGGAGTGGGACTTTGTCAGCCTGTATGACGACTTTAGCGCTGATCCGCTTTCACCCGATATCGATCAAGGTCGTAAAGATGACGAGTTGAATTTGCTGTACGTGGCGGTGACGCGAGGGATGAAGATCCTAGCGTTGAACTCAATGGTGCTTTCTATCATGCAGCGCTATGTCGATGCTCGGACCTCTGCACTCCAACCTCAGAAATCACGCGCTTAGCAACAAACTATTTCAGATTGCTGGCACGCGCTTATTATTGAAACCCTGGTAGCTCTGCACATTGAGGACGTCGCCATGGGCCGTCAGAAATTTGAATACCACACTGAGTTCTCTCCCTTTCAGTACGTTGTCAGAACCAAAAAGCTCTTCATGTTCAAGTCCGAAGAGCCCACCACTGAACCCGACACCCAGGGTTTTCTGGAAGATTCTGAACGTCAAAACCGCCTTGCTCAATTAGGCAGCGAAGGCTGGGAGCTGGTCAGCGTGCAGCCCGTGGTCAAAGGAGAAGTCAAGGTTGGCAATCAAAACGCCCAAGGCTGGGCTTACGGATTCGCCTTGCCCATCGGGTATCTGCTGTTCTTCAAACGCCCTATCCACTGTGATTGATGGTGTCAGTACCGTCAGAAGAAATCCTTACAGTCCTGAATATGGTTTTCTTGCGGCGACCATAGCTTGATCACGGCAAGCTGACGGCATCAGGAATGACTAGAGCCCAGCCGTGATCCAGTACCCGCGTCTCACTGCACTCACTTGCCGACTTGCCTTGCCAGGCCTCATCGCACTTTTTGGATGCGGCCTGCCTGTCTCTCATGCGACCGCTGCTTCAGCCTCCGAACAGGCCAACCTGGACGTGATGATCCGCCAGTTGAATGCCTTAGAGGACACCGCACGTCGTAGCGCTCAAGTGGCCGACGAACCTGGCAAGCGTTACTTCTTCGATTACCAGCGTCTAGCAGGTGATATCGCTCGAATTCGTCATGGGTTGGAGGGCTATCTAACCCCAACCCGAGCCCAGCCTCGTGATCCTGTTGAGCTGTCAGGCCAATACACGACCGAAGGACGCAAGCCATGAGCATGAGCGGCGCTCAGGCTGCTGCGTTTCAAGCGGCAGGAGGATTTCCTGCCTCGACGAGCTACCTGTTTTTCGTCGGCGTCGCTGTAGCCATCATCTTTATGTGGGGCGCCTGGGCTATCTGGAGCTGCTACCGAGGATGGGCCACTGGCAACCTTGATCGAACGATTGCCTCGACCTCGCTCGTCCGCATCCTACTGCTTTGCATGATCCTCACCACATTTGTTCTTAGTTGACCCTATGGGAGATACACCATGACTTCATTCTTAAAACCGGGCCGCATGCTGATCGGGTTGCTTGCTCTCCCCCAACTGGCCATGGCGGCTCTTCCGCAGTCTCAGCCTCCTACCCGGGGGGAAGGCTCTAACCTGATGCAAACCATGCAGAACTACGCCTTTGACGGTTTTACTTTGCTTGGCCTCATCATCTGCGCAGTCATTTTCAGTGGCGTTGCTTGGCATGCCTTCGGCACCTACCACGAAATTCAACTTGGCAAGAAAAAATGGGGAGATCTGGGGGCGACAGCCGCCGTTGGCGTCGCCATCCTCGGTGTCGCCATTTTTCTGGTCACCAAGGCTTCAAATATTCTTTAAAAGAGCCGTGGCCATGACAGAACTCTCAGACGATGGGACCCTGATTTTCCTCCCTGTGCGATTGAACAATCAGCCAGTCATCATGGGCGGCCTTACCGCTGACGAAATGTGGGCCACCTTGGCGTTGAGCACCGGCGCAGGGCTGGTTATCGGTATTCCGGCCGCGATATTGACCCAGATTTGGGCACTTATCATCGGCGCCGCCATGCTCTGTGCTGTCCTAGGGCTGTTTCTTGCCAGTCGTTTCTTGCGTCGGTGGAAACGCGGCCGACCTGATACATGGCTATACCGCCAGATGCAATTGAACATCGCGCGGTTCTTTCCTACCTGGAATAAAGCCCTGCTGATTACTCGTACAGGTGCGTGGACCTGTCATCGAACGGAGGTTCAATGACTTACCGTAAAAAAGTAGACGCCCAACTGGCCCACATTAACAGCCTGCGCATGGTCATTGGTTTTCTCATTGCCCTGGGTCTGTACATGGCTTATGGCTGGCAGAGCGCACCGCGTGACCTAACTGTTCATGTACCTCCAGATCTACGTTCAGGTAGCACCCGTAAGTGGTGGGATATTCCACCGGAGTCGGTATACGCCTTCGGTCTGTACATTTTTCAGCAGATGAACCGTTGGCCCGTTGACGGTGAAACCGACTACGAGGACAACATTACCCGCTTGGAAAGCTACCTGACTCCCAGCTGCAAAGCCTACTTGCAGAAAGATTTCGAGCTACGCCGCAATAGCGGGGAACTGCGCAAACGTGAGCGGGGTGTATTTGAAATTCCAGGCAGAGGCATCGACGATAAGTCTGAGCAACATATTGAACAGCACAGCATCAATGACTGGACCGTCAACCTGGACATCACCGCTGACGAGCACTACGGCGGGGAGCGCGTAAAGCGGGCATTTGCTCGCTATCCGTTAAGAATTATCCGATTCGACGTCGATCCCGAAAAAAACCCATTCGGCTTGGCCTGGGACTGTTATAGCAGTAATCCACAACGCATCGAAGTCTCCGCAGAAACGACCAGAGCAGGAGGCAAATGATGACACGCCGCCTACTGATCATCGGGCTCGTAGCCCTTCACTTCTGCGGGTTGGCCAACGCCGTCGAAATCCTGCGCTGGGATCGTATCCCTATAGCACTGCCCTTGATCGTGGGTCAGGAGCGTATTGTCTTTGTGGACCAAAACGTACGGGTGGGTCTGCCTCGTAACCTCGTCGACAAACTGCGCGTGCAGAGCACCGGTGGTGCCCTCTACCTGTTGGCGAAAGAGCCGATTGAACCGACTCGCTTACAGCTGCAGAACATGAACTCCGGTGAGATCATGCTCGTGGATATCATCGCAACGGTAGGGAAACCAAATCAGGTCGCATCCGAGCCGGCTAAAATTGTAGCCGGGGACAGTCCCGCCCCGCGTTACGGCCAAGTCAACGCCAAACCTACAAGCAACCATTCAACTTCTTCCACGGCCCAAGCCAGCGCTCAAGCCGAGGAGGATGAGGACGCGCCGAAACCGCGTCGTGAGACCCCTCTTCCGGTGGTCATGACGCGCTATGCCGCACAGATGCTTTACGCGCCCCTACGCACCGTTGAGCCCGTGGAGGGGATTGCTCAGATCAATCTGAAGCGCGGTTTGGACCTCACCACCCTAATGCCGATATTGCCGGTCGAAGCCTCTGCGTTGGGGTCGTGGCGGTTAGACGAGTATTGGGTCACGGCGGTGAAGCTACGTAACACAAGCGCCCAAAACCTCACATTGGATCCGCGTGACCTGATGGGTGACTTTGTCACCGCGACTTTTCAGCATCCCTACCTTGGCGCCAAAGGTGATTCCAGCGACACCTCGACGGTCTACTTGGTGACCCGTGGTCATGGTCTAGCCGAATCGTTATTGCCGGCCGCCATCAGCCAGATCGATCCGAAGGGAGGCCGTCGTGAAGAGTAATCCACTTGTTAAATACCTGGTCATACCGTTCGCGATCCTGGCGATATACGTAGTGGTCAAATTATTCAATCGCGAAAGTGCCGACCAACAGGTTCATGCGCCGGAAACGGTTGTACTTAGTACGAAGGAGGCTAAAAAGCTTGGGGTTGACGGAGATACACCCAGCGACACATTGCGCACCATTGTCGTGGAAAGCAGACAACTCAAGGACCAAGTCTCCAATGCTTTGAAGAACAATGACGAACTAAAGCAACAGAACATCGAGCTGCAAAAACGCCTGCAGAACATCGACCTCAACGTCGATAACAAACTGCAGAACGTTCAGCAAACGATGAAGCAGGAGGCGCAACAACAGAGCCAAACCCTCTTGGACACACTGCAGCAGCAGTACAATACCCTGAGCAGCAAATCGGGCAGTGGCAATGAGTCTGGATCTGATTTGCCGATCGGCTTCGGCGTTCAGCCAGGTGACGGTCAAGGCTTCAAAGGCGGACCTGGCGCGGACGTTGTTTGGATAGAGCCGCAGGACGCAACGCCGGTCGATGTCAACGGCAAGCCCATCGCTGCAGGGACAAATCAAACGGCAAGCGGCTTCAACTTCCCGACCTCTTTTGGCGAGTCCGTGGACCGAGGACAAAATGCACTGCGCACGGGCGCTCAAAGTGTTGCGAATGAAATCTCGCCACAGGAGGCCCGCAAACAGGTGCGCAAGGTCTACACCTTGCCGCAGAACTCGACATTGATGGGTTCGGTGGCCATGTCCGCGCTGATCGGCCGGGTGCCCATTGACGGCACTGTCAACGACCCCTACCCGTTCAAGGTATTGATCGGGCCGGACAATCTCACGGCCAACGGCATCGACTTGCCCGACGTCGCCGGCGCGGTGGCCAGCGGAACGGCTTCCGGCGATTGGACCCTGTCTTGCGTACGCGGTCAGATCAAAAGCCTGACGTTCGTCTTCAATGACGGCACTGTGCGCACGCTGCCACAACCTCAGGAAGAAACGAATAGCAGTCAAAATAGTAACAATCAGAACAATGGCAACCAAACCACCATTCAGGGTGGCCTGGGCTGGATAAGCGATGCCTATGGCATTCCTTGTATCAGTGGCGACCGCAAAAGCAACGCCTCGCAATACATTGGCTCGCAGGTACTGATTACCGCCGCCGGCGCAGGTGCTGCCTCCCTCATCAAGTCAGATGGAAACAGCGGCTCTTTTATAAACCCTCAGTCCGGGACCATCGGTTCTGTCGGCGGCTCGGGCAGTGAAGCCATGGGCAAAATTATTGGCCAGGGCGTCAATGACGTCTCCAGCTGGGTCAACAAACTCTACGGGCAAGCCTTCGCAGCGGTGTATGTACAACCCGGGGCAAAGATAGCTGTGCACCTGGACCAGCAACTGACCATCGATTACGAACTCAATGGCCGCAAGGTCAACTATCGCTCAGGAGCCCGTCATGTTTCGACTGCGCTTGACTAATCATGGCTTAAAACTAGGTGCATACCTGGCCATCGCCCTACTCGCCTCGGCCTGTTCCACCAACAAAGACGAATTGCTCCCCCATGGGGACCGCACAATGATGGACGTTTGGGATCAAGGCTCCAGCGGCTCAAGCAGCTCGAGCAGCCGCCAATTGCTCGATGCACGCCAAGATCTTCGTCGGCCTCTGGAGACGAGGGAAACAGACAACACCATGTTCACACGTACCGCACAAAACGAGATCTACAGCCAATTTAAACGCCTACCCAATCCCGACCTGGTGATGTACGTCTTTCCTCATTTAGCGGGTTCAGACCCGGCACCGATCCCAGGCTACACCACGGTGTTTCCGCTGTATCAGCGGGTGCAATACGCCATGCCTGGCGAACGCACGGAGGCATATTGATGGGTTTTTTTGAACGATTCAAAACGCGACGGGCGACAGAGCGTGTGGAACCTGGCGTAACACCAGGTTCGCCGTTATCTGACGATGTGCAGGGACCAGCAACCGAGACGTTTGAGGCTGCTACAGAGCGTTACTACGAACGCCTTGCTGCCATGGGTATTCCCTCGCCGAGCGATTGGCGTAACCCAAAGAAAAAGCCAGCCACAACCGCTGATGCTGACCGTCTATACCACGTCAACCCCTCCTTCGTAGACCTACTGCCGTGGGTAGATTACCTGCCTGCAGAAAAAGCCATGCTATTGGAAGACGGCGTGTCTCGTGCTGCCTTTTTTGAGCTGACACCGATTGGTACTGAAGGTCGGGATCCCGAATGGTTACGCAAGGCCCGCGACGCCCTGGAAAACGCCCTCCAGGACTCCTTCGACGAGCTTGAAACCTCACCCTGGGTGGTTCAGCTCTATGCCCAGGACGAAACCAGCTGGGACGATTACCTTCAGCAACTGCATGACTACGTTCAACCACGCGCACAAGGCAGTGCATTCACCGAGCTTTATTTGAAGCTGATGAAGCAACACCTGGAATCCATCTCCAAACCAGGCGGGCTGTTTGAAGACACCAAGGTCAGCCAACTGCCCTGGAGGGGCCAACAGCGCCGCGTCCGTGTTGTTGTCTACCGCCGTACCCAAGGCGCGCAAGCGGATGTGCGAGGCCAGGCACCAGGTCCTTACCTGAAAATCATCTGCGATCGCTTGGTGGGCGGCTTGGCGAACGCCGGCATTAAAACCCATCGCATGGATGGCCACGCCATTCGCCATTGGCTGATTCATTGGTTCAATCCACGTCCCGATCATCTTGGCCCTGCCGATGCAGATATTCGCCGCTTCTACGAATTGGTGTGCAAGCAAGCACCTGGTGCTGCAGAGGGCGAGCTGCCGCTCGCCAGCGGCACTGACTTCTCGCAAAACCTGTTTTATCGCGAACCACTGTCAGATATAGAGAAAGGTCTGTGGTATTTCGACGGCCTTCCCCATCAGGTGGTGATGCTTGACCGCTTGAGGGATGCTCCCAAGACCGGGCACTTAACCGGTGAAACCCGAAAGGGCGGTGATGCGCTCAACGCACTGTTCGACAAAATGCCAGAGGACACCATTCTCTGTATCACTCTCGTGATCACCCCGCAGGACATTCTCGAAGGGCATCTGGAACAGCTTTCACGCAAGGCAGTTGGAGACACTCAGGCCTCGATCCTGACACGCGAAGACGTCGCCACCGCCCGTCAGTTGCTCGGGCGCAAGCACAAGCTGTACAGAGGTAGCGTAGCGTTTTACCTGCGGGGTAAAGATGATGCCCAGCTGCACGAACGCAGTTTGCAACTCAGCAGCGCATTGCTGGGTGCGGGCATGGAGCCGGTGGAACCTCGGGATGAAGTGGCACCGCTGAACTCCTACCTTAGATGGCTACCCGGCAACTTCGACCCCAATGCGCGCAAAGCACTGGAGTGGTACGCACAACTGATGTTCGCCCAACACATTGCGAACCTGGCCCCCGTCTGGGGTAGGTCGACCGGAACCGGGCACCCGGGTATTACCCTGTTTAACCGTGGGGGAGCGCCGATAACCTTCGACCCGCTGAACAAGCTGGACCGGCAGATGAACGCGCATTTGTTCATTTTCGGGCCTACGGGTTCAGGTAAATCGGCCAGCGCGACAAACATCCTTAGCCAAATCATCGCCATCTATCGGCCACGTCTATTCATTGTGGAGGCTGGCAACAGCTTCGGCTTACTCGGTGATTTCGCCAAAAAGTTGGGTTTGACGGTAAACCGGGTTCGACTTGCACCTGGATCGGGTGTCAGCCTCGCGCCATTCGCTGATGCCGTGAAGCTCATCGAACCCAGCCAAAACGTGAAGATTATCCAAGCTGATGATCTTGAGGCGTCGGACGAACATCTGACTAGCCAGACCGAGGATGAACAACGCGACATCCTGGGCGAGATGGAAATTGCGGCCAGGCTGATGATCACCGGTGGTGAAGAAAAAGAGGATGCCCGTCTTACTCGTGCCGACCGTAGCGCCATCCGCCAATGCATACTGAATGCAGCGAAAAAATGCGTGACGGAGCAACGTATCGTTCTGCCGGAAGATATCCGTGAAGCGCTGCGAGAAATGGGACTCGAGCCCGGTATTCCAGACGCCCGAAGCTCACGATTCTTGGAGATGGCGGAAGCCTTGTCCATGTTCTGTATGGGCACCGAAGGCGACATGTTCAACCGTCCTGGCACCCCATGGCCAGAAGCGGACATTACCATTGTCGACCTTGCCACCTATGCGCGAGAAGGCTATAGCGCACAGATGGCCATCGCTTATATTTCCCTGCTCAACACGGTCAACAACATTGCCGAGCGTGACCAGTTTAAAGGCCGTCCGCTGATCTGCTTCACCGACGAAGGCCACATCCAGTTGAAGGTCCCACTCCTATCCCCCTACTCCGTCAAGATTACCAAAATGTGGCGAAAGCTCGGCGCCTGGTTCTGGATGGCCACCCAGAACGTTGACGACGTGCCGCCAGAGGCCTCAGCCCTGCTCAACATGATCGAGTGGTGGATGTGCTTAAACATGCCGCCTGATGAGGTGGAGAAGATCGCGCGGTTTCGTGAACTGACTCCTGCACAGAAGTCGATGATGCTGTCAGCGCGTAAAGAAAGCGGCAAATTCACCGAGGGCGTCGTGTTGTCCAAAAGCATGGAAATGTTATTCCGGGCGGTACCACCGAGTTTGTATCTGGCCCTGGCCATGACCGAGCCGGAAGAGAAAAAGCAACGCTTCGACATCATGCAAGCCAAAGGCTGCAGCGAGCTGGATGCGGCCATTGAAGTTGCTGCAACGCTTGACCGCTATCGCGGTATCGAACCTCACATCATTACTTTCCCCGAGCAAGTCACGGCCTTGGAGCGCCAAGCATGAGAGCATTGAATTCCCTGACCCAGAACCTTATAGAAAGTCTGACCCAGCTGCTTGAACAACCGGGTGAAGACGCCCTTCAAACCCTTGAGGTGTGTGCCCCCGTTTTGATAGAGCAACTGCAACAGGTTTTGGTTCGTGCGGTGGATCGTCGTGACATCGAGTCCCAACTTCACGCGGTGTTAGCCAATTGGCTGCTACAGCACCCACAACCCGAGAATGCTGAGAACGCTCTTCTTGAGGCCCTTCGTAAACAAGCGCTGCTTTCATCGAAGCCAGCAGAGGCTCGGGCATGATAGGCCTTCGCAAATATTGGTTGATGCTGGGGTGCGTTTTGGCAGGCACATCGATGGCCTGCTTAGCCCTCACTCGAAGTGAGATACCATCCCCGCACAACACAGGCCCGTGGTTGTTTGGTCCTTCCAAAGCACGCTGGACTGTGACTGAGTTCGCGGATCTGGAGTGCCCCTACTGCAAGACGTACACACCTGCGTTGAAAACCTGGATACAGCAGCAGAAGGATGTAAACCTGCAGTGGCATCATCTGCCACTGGATGTGCACGGTCCGACCGCATTACACGAAGCCAAGCTCGCTGAATGTGCGGGGGCGCTTGGTGGCGCACCTGCCTTCTGGCAAGCCATTGACCAGATTTTTGACCGGACCCGTAGCAACGGTGAGGGTTTCAATGGGCATCTGAACGTCGTTGATGTTACTTACCAGGACTTATTGTCCTGTGCAGCTACCGACAAAGTGATCGCCCGGCATGTTGGCCAACAGGTCGAGGAGGCCCTCAAAGCGGGCATTACGGCAACTCCTACTGTGATAATTAAAGACAACACGACTGGCAGCTCCGTAAAGCTTGAGGGACCAGCTGACGGGGTATTGTTATTATCAGCTCGTGATTGGCTGGCTCAAAAAAAGAGCTGCGACGCTCTGCAAAAGTCGAACGTTAAATCACTTAGCCATTGTCATTAAATGAGCTTGCATTCCATTCATACATTTTCATGCCCGGCATGTCCTACGCGTGGGCCGAAAGAGACAGCGCAAATACGGTGTTTGCAACTGCAATCAGGGTCAGTTTCATACGACTTTTTCTTGAGGATTGATGGGCTCAACTGAGAGGTGCCGGCGACGCATCAGTCGATAGGCTGCCGGAATGACAAACAGCGACAGCAAGGGCGCGGTAATCATGCCTCCAACCATGGGTGCCGCAATTCGGCTCATCACCTCGCTGCCGGTCCCGCTGCCCAGCAAAATGGGTAACAAGCCAGCAATGATGACAGCCACAGTCATGGCTTTGGGCCGAACGCGCTGGACAGCGCCTTCACGAATCGCGGCCATCAGCCCGTGCTCGGTCCTATCGCCGAGGTCTTCACGCTCAGCCCAGGCGTTCTTCAGATAAAGCAGCATAATTACGCCAAATTCGGCAGAAACACCGGCCAAAGCGATAAAGCCGACACCAGTGGCGACCGACAGGTTGAATCCCAATAGATAGAGAAACCATACCCCACCAGTCAGTGCGAATGGCAGAGTGGCCATGATCAGCAAGGCCTCATCGAAGCGAGCAAAGGTTAAATAAAGCAGCACGAAGATGATCAACAGCGTGGCAGGCACCACCAGCTTGAGTCGTGCGTTGGCCCTTTCGAGAAATTCGAACTGTCCTGCGTAGCTCAGGCTCATACCAGGCTGCAACTTAACCTGCTCGCTGACGACCCGTCGTAGATCGGCGACTACCGAAGCAATATCCCGTCCCCGCACGTCGATATACACCCAGCCTGAAGGTCGGGCGTTCTCACTCTTAAGCATCGGCGGACCATCGCTGACCTTGATCTTCGCAACGGTGCCAAGAGTGATCTGGCTGCCTAGAGGGGTATAGATAGGTAACTGCTCCAGAGCGCCGAGTGAATCCCGCCACTCACGAGGGTAACGTACGTTAATTGGGAAACGAGCCAACCCTTCAATCGTCTCCCCGACGTTTTCACCGCCGATTGCGCCGGCCACGATCGATTGCACATCGGCAATATTTAACCCATAGCGGGCCGCAGCTTTACGATCGATATCCACATCAATATAGCGGCCACCGGTCAGTCGTTCGGCCAACGCTGAACTCACACCTGAGACATCCTTGGCAACACGTTCGATGGCTTGGGTGACGGCATCGATCTCCGTCAGGTTGGTACCGGCAACCTTCACACCAATAGGGCTTTTTATGCCAGTGGCCAGCATGTCGATGCGGTTACGAATCGGCGGTATCCAGATGTTGGTCAATCCTGGGACACGCACCGCTTGGTCTAGCTCCTCAACGAGCTTTTCCTGGGTCATGCCTGGGCGCCACTGTTCGTGTGGTTTGAATTGGATGGTGGTTTCGAACATTTCCAAAGGTGCTGGGTCAGTCGCGGTTTCAGCGCGGCCGGCTTTGCCGAAAACGTGTTCGACCTCTGGAACTGTCTTTATCAGACGGTCAGTCTGTTGAAGCAGTTGCGCGGCCTTCTGCGCCGATAATCCAGGCAGAGCTGATGGCATATAGAGCAGGTCCCCTTCGTCCAGCGGGGGAAGAAACTCACCACCCAGACGAGAGATCGGCCACAACGCGCTGACAAAGACTAGCAACGCAACCAGCAGCGTTATTTTAGGTCGATGTAATACGGCGTCCAGAGCGGGTTCGTAGATCCGGATCAACCAGCGATTTAGCGGATTCTGCTGCTCATTGGGAATTCGTCCACGAATCCAATACCCCATCAACACCGGTACGAGAGTTACCGACAGTCCAGCCGCTGCGGCCATAGCGTAGGTTTTGGTGAACGCCAATGGACCGAATAGACGTCCTTCCTGAGCCTCCAGCGTGAACACCGGAATGAACGACAGGGTGATGATCAGCAGACAGAAGAACAATGCAGGTCCTACCTCGGCAGCCGCTTCAGTCATCACGTGCCAATGACGTTCACCTTTCAGTTCCTCCCCAGGATTGGCCACGTGCCAAGCCTCGACCTTCTTGTGGGCATTTTCAATCATCACCACGGCAGCGTCGACCATAGCGCCGATGGCGATGGCAATCCCGCCAAGGGACATGATGTTGGCGTTGATACCCTGATAGCGCATCACGATGAAGGCGATCAGCACCCCAACCGGCAGGGAAATGATTGCCACCAGAGATGAACGCAGGTGCCAGAGAAAGATTCCGCAGACCAACGCGACGACGATGAACTCTTCGATCAGCTTGTGGCTGAGGTTTTCCACGGCACGATCAATCAACTTGCTGCGGTCGTAGGTGGTGACGATTTCAACCCCCGCCGGCAGACTGCTTTTCAGCTCGTCGAGTTTGGTTTTGACCGCCGCAATGGTTTCACGAGCATTCTTCCCGCTGCGCAGAATCACCACGCCGCCGACGGTCTCACCTTCACCGTCGAGTTCGGTAATGCCTCGACGCATCTCAGGCCCTAACTGAATCGTGGCAACATCGCCCAACGTGACCGGCACACTGCCCGCGCCCAGTTTGAGCGGGATGGCGCGAAAGTCATTGAGCGTCTTTAGGTAGCCGGAAGCTCGTACGATGAACTCTGTCTCCGCCATTTCCAGCACGGCTCCACCGGTTTCCTGATTGGCTTTGCCGATCGCCTCGGTCACCTCAGACTGCGTGATACCCAAGTTCGCCAACTTTAGCGGATCGAGCTGGACCTGATACTGTTTGACCATGCCACCTACGGTGGCAACTTCCGCAACGTTCGGCAGCGTCTTGAGCTCGAATTTGAGAAACCAGTCCTGTAGGGCTCGCAGTTGCGCCAGATCGTGCCCACCGCTGCGATCAACCAACGCGTACTGGAAAATCCAGCCAACGCCAGTGGCATCAGGTCCTAAGGCTGGCTTAGCACTGGCTGGTAGGCGGCTTTGTATCTGGCTCAGGTATTCCAACACCCGCGAGCGGGCCCAGTACAAGTCAGTTCCGTCTTCGAACAGCACATAAACGAAGCTGTCGCCAAAGAAGGAGTAACCGCGCACAGTCTTGGCCCCAGGTACCGAGAGCATGGTGGTTGCCAGTGGATAGGTCACCTGGTTTTCGACGATCTGTGGGGCTTGGCCTGGGTAAGGTGTACGGATAATTACCTGAACATCCGACAGGTCTGGCAATGCATCGATGGGCGTACTTTGAACCGCCCAGATCCCCCATGCCGTGACGAACAGCGTCGCCAGCAACACAAGAAAGCGGTTGGCCACCGACCAGCGAATAAGGGCCGCAATCATGGCTGGCCCCCAGAGCGTTCCAGACGTTCAACACGCAGACCATCGTCCGTCTGGCTAACAGCGATCCGAACCTTGTCGCCCGTTTTTAGGCCCTTCATCAGAGCAGGAGTGGCGAGAGGGAAAGTCATCGTCATGCCTGGCATACCCAATGTCTTGAAGGGACCGTGGGCGAGCGTGACTTCTTTGTCGTTGATCTCAACGATCTGACCATCGGCCTCATGCAAAGCGCCAACGGGCATAGTAGATGGCGAAACGTCCAATGAGCTTGCGACAACGCCCTTGAGACTGGCCTCCGAGTCGAGCAGGAACTGGCCAGAGGTCACCACTTTCTGCCCCTCTTCCAAGCCTTTCAATATCGCCGTCTTGCCATCGTTATCCTGGCCTAGCTGCACCTCCACCGGGCGATATCGACCAGCGTCTTCAGAGAGCATGACCAACGCACGTCGACCGGTACGAATGACGGCCTCGCTCGGCACCCACAGAACACTTTGCTCCGTTGAACGATTGAGGCTTACCTGTGCGGTCAAACCTGGTCTGAGTCGGCCATCTGGATTGGGTAACTCAACTCGAACGCGAAGTGTGCGACTGTCCGAACTGGTTTCCGGAAGAATCGCACTGACGACGCCCTTGAGCACAACTCCAGGGAATGCGGATAAACGCGCTTCAGCTGCTTGCCCTACTACGATTGACCCAGCTTCCGCCTCTGGT
Source organism: Pseudomonas sp. MPB23 (assembly GCF_046605395.1). NCBI lineage: Bacteria > Pseudomonadati > Pseudomonadota > Gammaproteobacteria > Pseudomonadales > Pseudomonadaceae > Pseudomonas > Pseudomonas sp. MPB23. The sequence continues at coordinate 6,638,668 of NZ_CP176771.1, forward strand.
ACAGCCACGGCCAGCCAGACACTGCTCAAACCATTAACACGAGCCAACGTCTCGCCTGCGGCCACCGTCATACCTTCACGCACACTCAGCTCTTGAAGCACACCACCAATAGGGCTGGTCAGCGTCAGGTTCGATTGAACTTTGCCAGTGCGCTCAACTTGAGCAATTAACGTAAGTGGCATTCCGGTTAGCCGCAGTCGCTGCCGGGCCGCTGTCAGCAAGCCAGCATCGCCACTACGCTTGAGGGCGAGAAATTCCTCCTGAGCAGCTGCCCACTCCGGCACCAAGATATCTGCCAAGGCGGCATTCGCTTTCAGCACATCACCAGGTGCGTGGGCATACACACGCTCGACAAAACCCGCTGTACGGGCCTGAATGACTGCAACGTCCCGTTCGTTGAAGGCCAGCACACCTACCACGTTCAGTGTCGAGGCAAATACGCCTCGACTGACACTAGCCAGTCGCACACCAAGGTTCTGAGTCAGGCTTGGATCAATTCGAATGGCAGCGCTGTCCCCCTTGGTATCTGCGTATTGAGGGATCATCTGCATGTCCATGAAGGGTGACTTACCCGGTTTATCGAATTTCTGTTGTGGGTACATGGGATCATACCAATACAGAACTTTTCGATCGGCAGAGGCTTTGGGTTCATGATCCGGTACGACACCAGCTACTCCGCTCATTCGCGGTTGGGCTAACCAGTAACCCCCGGCAACACCCAAGGCAATCGAGATGCCGATGATTAAAGTCCCTTTCCATAATTTAAAAATCATTGAGCGGACTCCCCGTAAGAGAAATACAGGCGAGCGCTGGTCAGGGCACGTTGCTCTTCAACGTCAACCTGCTTGAGACGGGCTTCGATGAGTTCGCGTCGGGCGGCAACAACCGAGTTCAAATCACCCTTGCCGGAGCGGTAGCTGGCCATCGTGAGTTCGACCTTTTCTTTAGCCAACGGCAACAAGCTTTCCTGATTACGGCTGACTGCACGATTGAGGCGCTCGTAGTCAGCCAACTCATCCTCCAGTTGCTGGGTATGCTCGCGTGACAGGGCTTCGCGCTCAGCCTCAAGCTGGTTTAGTTCGGCGTGCTTGGCCGCAATCTTGGGGTTTTGCCGAGAGTTAGGGAACAGCGGGAGATCCCATGAAAACTGCACGCTGACCATGTCACCGAATTGTTGGCCTCGGTGCTGATAATCGAATTCCCAGCTCCAGTCAGACTGCTTTTCCGCCTCAGCTTCACGGATCTTGGCTTGTGCTTCACGGGTCATCGGCACAAAAGCCGCTAATTCGGGGTGATGTTGCAGCTTATGGGAGTAACCTGAGGTCTCAATAGGCCAATCAGGCAAACCGCCTACCGGTTTGTCATCGGCGGCAGGGCCAATCCAGCGCTTGAGGGCGGCCCGGGCCTGTGCACGTTGACGAACTAAATCATCCTGCTGCTCAGCCAGTTGAGCAGCTTCCTGTTTAGGTGTCACCGCATCGGCGGGTTGGGCTCGGCCACCCGCAATCTGAGCTCTGACGGTATCGGTCAGAAGACGGTTTTCTTTGTAGAAGTCCTGGAACAACGCATCTTTACGCTCAACCGAGTAGCTTCTGATCCAGGCTAATGCCGTGGACTGTCGGACGTTCAGACGCGCCACTCGACGCTCGGCTGACGCTCGATCAACAGCCGCATCCGCGACCTCGATACGTGCTTTGCGCTTGTCGCTGTTGGGCATCTCCTGCCTAATCCCGACCACTTGCATGGTCATGAAGTCCTGGTCGATGCTCCATCTGTCGGGTCCACCAATGGGGTAGTTCTGCACGCCCAGCAGTAGCTTGGGATCGGGTAGTTCGCCGGCGGGAATGGCCGCGCTAGTGGCTGCTTGAATTTTGGCGTCTTGTGCGGTCAACGATGGTGCATTGTTTTCGGCCAGACGCAGCGCTTCATCGAATGTCAATGCGCTAGCGAAGCTCGGCAATGCAAGTACGCTTGCCGCCAGGCCGGCCAGGAAGGACCAACCTGTGCAACAGCACTTGGAGTTCATGTTCACGATTCCTGTGATGATCCACCGCGCGCTTCATAAGACATGCGCGCAGATATGCCATCCCGCTAACGCGGAATGAGGCTCAGTGTGGTACAGGAATCAAGTACGTGGGGGTCGCCATACCCCTGAAGAGGTTTGTACGAGCGGGAAATGGCTGGAGAATGATAGAATGAGAGGACTGGACAGGGTGATAGGAGGCTTGATGATCGATACTTGCAACATGCCGCCAGTTTTGCATTCCTGACCGGGCTTACAAGGTTTGCCATGCTCGGTGGGACTTTTCATGTCGTGGCAGCAGTCTTGCCCCATACCATCCATCATCGCCATGCCCATGGTTTTCATCGGGCATGGTTCAATCGATGTCTGAACACCCGCCATCCCGCTGAGGGGAAGCGCCAAGCTAATCAGGAAAATTAGGCAAAACCGCAGGTAGCGTTTCATGAGCTGGAGTGTAGACGGTGCAAATGGCCCTTACAATTCACCCTTGAGACTCCTTAGTCGGCCATCACCAACCGCTATGCCGCGCTCATTTCCATGACCGGGCTTAAAGTACCTAACCATGCGACTAGACAAATAATGATGACTGCCATTGAAAATTCGAGCTTCATGCTACGGCGCAAGGCATTGACCGCGACAGCATAGTCTCCATTTCGAACAGAACGTTCCAAGAGCGGGCTTAGGTGAAAACGGTTGAGCGTCGCTAATACGATCATCCCGGCAAAGAGCAGGACCTTCAAAAATAGCAACTCGCCATAAGTGCTGAGCATCACCTCATCGAGATTTGGCCCAACGATAAATAGGTAGTTCGCCACTCCCGTAATGCTGATGATCACTACAATCACCGCGCCGGCCGATTCAAACCCTGTCAGTACCCGAGCAAGAATTCGTGCTTCTCGCTCACCTTTCAGTGATTTCAAACGCAGCAGCAGGGCAAATGCCGCTAGCGCACCCAACCAACCGCCTGCGGCCAAAAGATGGAAGATATCGCTAATAAAGTGCCAGTAGCGACGGCTCCCCTCGTCCATTGCTCCGTGCCCTGTCCATGCCAGCGTCGCTAGCGCAATCGCGCCACAGACAGTGACAATCCAAAGACTCAGTGTTGGAAAGCGCTTGTTCAGGGAAACGCCAATAATGGCCGTCACCAACGCCCCTATTCGGACCATCCAGGTCAAACCGACGTCAGTCCCCATGAGAACCATTTGAAAGATATGGTGATGTAGCTCCATGAAACCCGACACGCCACTCATTGCTTTCGCAAGTAACAACATGGCGGCAAGGGACAGAGCTACACCTACAGCAGAAGTACTGTAAAGAAGCGACTCAAAATTCAAAACTGTTCCCGATATTCTTTCTTTTCCCCTGAGGCTATAAAGACCAAAAATTGCCAGTCCAAATAACAGCATCAGGTCGAAATAAAGAGCAAAGCGAACAACGATATTTAATGAGTCGCTCATGAATCATTTCACTTTGAAAGAAAAGTTGCCGGTAATCGGGTGAGTGTCCGAGGAAACGGCACGCCATTCGACTTTGTAAGTACCCGTGGTCAATGGCGATGCGGGTGTAATAACCATCGTCTTCGGATCACCGCCACCTGCCACGTTAGCTTTTACGCCCATAGGTGAATTCGGCATACCAGGCATATCGGTCATAATCAGCTTTGCACCAGAGAACTGAGTCGTTAGATTCTCAGAAAAGTGCAGTTCGATTTTAGACGGAGCCGCCGCATCCGATCCTTCAGCGGGAGTAGAAGAAACCAGCTTTGGATGCGCCTGAGCAACTGCACTCAGAAGCAAACCCGCAGTCAGCGCAACAGCTACGGTGGTAGTTTTAAGGAATGACATGCAAGACTCCTGACAGCAAAAGCTGTTGGTTCTAGGTTTTTAGGGAATATCTAGTTTTTTACTTTTTGACGCTCGTTAAAACCACTGACGAATACCTAGCAAATTCCGTGTTCTAGGGCCGGCTGGACAGGGAGGAATCACAAGATTTCCAACGTCACAGTGCGAGTACACGATGCCACATGAACGCAAACTGTTCGATTACATTTCAGTCAGCTTGGGGCGGGTTTTTGGCACTGATCTGCCCGGATACGGCGCCAAATACGCGACTTTCTTTGGAACGCTCCAAGAGTTTTCTCTCATCCAAAAACGATCCTATTGAGCTAACCACATGTTGCCTGCATACATATGAACAAGGTGTCTTAGACCTTTCTTGCATCAGCACATGGGAGTTCAATATGAAAGGCTGTTATTCCGTTTAACGACGTACACCATATTTTTCCGTCATGCGCTTCAATGATAGATCGAGTAATCGATAAACCTAGCCCTGCATTACTTGGACTTCCTTCTCTGCGAGCTGGGTCCACGCGATAAAATCGATCAAACAGCTTTTCAAGATGCTCGGACGCAATGGGCTCTCCCGGGTTCTCCACAGAGACTGATATTGAAGTTCCTTTCTGCCGAATATCGACAGTAATACACTTTCCTTCGGGGGTGTACCGGAGCGCATTTGAGAGCAGATTAGAGATGGCCCTGTCGAGCATGAGTACGTCACCTCGGACGCTACCCCTGCCTGTGACCTTCAGGTCGATCCCTCGCTCATCAGCCAGCAAACGGTAGTACTCGAGTAATTTCTCTACTACTGCTACCAGGTCAATCGGTTTGTTTTCATGTGTAATTAGACCGTTATCTGATTTCGCTAGAAAAAGCATGTCATCAATCATACGTCCCATACGTTTCAAGTCATCAAGATTTGAGTACAGATTGTCCTCGTAGTCCTCAATATTTCTTTTTCTAGATAAAATCACTTCAGTGTGAGTCATCAAATTGCTAACGGGTGTCCGTAATTCGTGAGCAATGTCCGCAGAGAAGTTCGATAAACGAACAAACGCATCGTCCAGTCTAGATAACATTGCGTTGAACGAGAGCACCATCTGCTGGAGCTCTTGGGGAACGGGACCTAATGGAATACGCTCTTTGAGCGATTTAGCTGACATCGAAGCTGCTACCTGAGTGACTAGGCGAATAGGTCGTAGTCCACTACGCGCTACCATCCAGCCCAGTGCAGCACTGACCAGCGCGCTTATCACCAGTCCTATCCAAAACCATCGTTCAAGCGTCTCGAAGAAGGCCATATGTTGAGTAACATCAAAGATCAACATCACTGTCAATGGCTTGTCCTGCCCCGTCACTATGGCTTGCGCCGTCACGCCTCGAAATATCTGCTCCTGGTCTCGCCACTCCCAGACATTGCTGTTTGTGACCGTTCGGAAGTCTTCAGGAACTACGATCGGACCTGGGTCAGCAAACAGGAGCTTACCGTCACCATCGATGATAAGAGCTGTCAAATCACGATGAGCACCAAGCAGTGCCTCCAGCTCAGGCTTAACATCACTGAATTGATCAATGCTGTTCAACCCAGTCAAAATTCTTTGCGTCGAGTGAAGCTTTTCGTTCAGCGCCTGCTGATCCAGCATCTTGAAATGATGCCGGCTGAGGTTGTTAAAACTGAGTCCAGCGACGGTGAGCACAGCCGTTACAGCTAGCATGAACATCAGGCTCATGCGCGTAGTCAGGGACATTCGCTTCATTCCGACCCCGTCCCCGAATCCGGCGCATCCAGCATGTACCCCATGCCTCGAGAGGTGTGGATAAGCTTGACCTCAAAATCATCATCAATCTTTGCTCTGAGCCTCCTGACAGCAACCTCGATGACGTTAGTATCGCTGTCAAAGTTCATGTCCCAGACCTGGGAAGCAATAAGCGACTTGGGCAGAACCTCACCTCGACGACGGAGCAGCAATTCGAGCAACGCAAACTCTTTGGCCGTTAGATCTATACGTTTGCCTGCGCGGATAACCCTGCGTTTGAGGAGGTCCACCTCCAAATCAGCCAATTTCATATGGGTTTGGGAGGGGGCAGTGGTACCTCTACGCAGCAGCGTTCTGACGCGAGCCAGCAATTCAGAAAATGCGAAGGGTTTGATCAGGTAATCGTCAGCCCCCAGCTCAAGTCCTTTTACCCGATCCTCAACTCGGTCTCGCGCCGTGAGGAAAAGCACAGGGACATTTTTTCCGGATGCTCTCACTTTCTGAAGTACTTCCCAGCCATCCAGCCCAGGCATCATCACATCGAGAATCAGCAGGTCATACGCCTCGCTCAAGGCGTGCTGAAGCGCGTCTTTGCCATTGGTAAAACGATCAACATTGAACCCCGCCTCGGTGAGTCCTTGCTGCAAATAAATACCTATTTTGGGTTCGTCTTCCGCAACCAGAAGTCTCATGGGGATGGCTCTCGAATAATTGTGAGGCTGAGTCTGCAATGAAATGCCTCTGCCAACCAGCAACTGACAGAAAAGTAATATTGGCTTCAGGTAGATGTCAGCGAGTGCTGTCTAGGGTTCGAGCATGAGTACTTTCTGGTGCTCGACCGACTCTTAACCATGAAAGCTAGAGGAGCCGGAAAACAAATCAAAAAGGAGCTTCCTCATGAACCGTTTAAAAGTCCTATTCTTTGCTAGTTCGATACTCATCTCAGCATCTGCGTTGGCTGAAGGTGGTGCAGATCGGATTATGGAGCGCATGGAAAGCCTGCGCGATAAAGCCGAAGCGACCTTGGTACAAGCTGAAAAAGCTCCTGAAGGGCAGCGCCATGTTCACATGGCCGAGCATATGAAAATACTGGGCGAGATCATGGGCCAGCTTCATCTAGATCATCCAAAAGCATCAATGTCACCTCAGGAACATCTCGCCTGGATGGAAAAACACGACGCCATGGTTGATGACGTTTTGAACCAAATGCAGCGCGAGCACAAACTGATGCTTTCTGAGAACCATCAGTAACCGAATAACTCCTACGGGGCTCTCTGAACCGCCCACTAGACACGGCGTCATCTGGGCGCCGTGTTTTCTCAGGAAAACTGACAGAAATGTAGTGTTCAAGTCAGTTAACGCTCAGCTCTATCCCTTTAGCATAGCTAGTATTTTCCACTGGCTCTCGAGGTCACCATGAAAACTAAGCTCATTACTCCAGTTATTGCGGCAATCACCCTACTCCTCGGCGCTACGGCGATGGCCAGCGTAGGTCATGGGAAAGAGGATATCGGTCAGCCTGGAGTCGCCTCAGAGGTCACTCGCACGGTTGATGTAGAGATGGGTGATATTTTCTTCAAAACTAAAAGCATCGACGTAAAGCCCGGTGAAACGGTTCGCTTTGTACTTCACAACAAAGGGGCGTTGCTGCACGAGTTCAATATCGGCCAAGCCGCTGCTCACGCGGCGCACCAAAAAGAAATGGCGAGCATGTTCCAGAATGGAACGCTTACACCCACCGGAACTGGAAAAATGTGGGGCAACATGGGCCATAGCATGGGAGGCATGAAGATGGTTGGAATGGAACACAACGACCCGAATAGCGTGCTGATCGAGCCAGGGGCAACCAAGGAGTTGATCTGGACCTTCAACAACACAACTGGACTTCAATTTGCCTGCAACGTGCCAGGTCATTACCAGTCGGGGATGGTCGGTCAATTTGACTTGAAGTAAGCCTGAACCGACCGCTAAAACCGCGTCGACGCAAGAGTTCGCTATGCTCTGAGGCAGAGATCAGAGCAACACGCTCACACACGGGGTCTAGATCATGGATAAGCATCAGCATCCGGCTGGAAGCACCTCCCCACCATTTTGGAGGCGCAAAACAGGCGTTGTACTGATCATGCTCATTGCGATCGGTGCCTTTTACGGGGTGCGGGAACATTTCACCCACGTTTATCCGTATTTGCCCTACCTCATCCTGTTGATCTGTCCATTGATGCATTTTTTTGGACATGGACATGGCGGACATGACCATGGCGATCAGGCAGGAACCAACAAGGAAGAGAAATAGCTATGCCCACTCCACCGAGCCACCACGATCACGGTCCCGCCCACGCTGCCTCACCCAATGACGGTGGTCTACGCGACCCGGTGTGCGGTATGGCGGTTATACCTCCAAGTAAATTTGGCGAGTCTTACCAAGGACAGACGTATCAATTTTGTAGCCAGAAATGCCAAGAGAAATTTCGGGCAGATCCAGAACGCTACATTGGTAATCATCCCAGCGCTGAACCCAGCAGCGCCGCTATAGAGCCCACGCTACAGGTAGCCACTGAGTTTACCTGTCCTATGCACCCGGAAATAAGACAGCCAGGGCCCGGCAATTGCCCTAAATGTGGCATGACATTAGAGCCCGTCATGCCCGCGCTTGATGACGATGACAAACCCGAGCTCCTGGATTTCACCCGCCGCTTTTGGTGGTCGCTGCCTTTAACCGTAATGGTGGCCCTTCTAGCCATGGCGGGTCACTCATTACAAATCTTCCATGGTTCGGTTCAAAACTGGATCGAGTTCGCTCTTGCCACTCCGGTCACCTTATGGGCAGGTTGGCCCTTTTTTGTAAGAGGCATAGCATCCGTTAGAAATCGCAGTCCAAACATGTGGACTCTGATTGGTTTAGGTACTGCCGCAGCCTATCTTTACAGCGTCGCGGCAACCCTATTTCCCCAAAGTTTTCCCACCACCTTCATGCAAGATGGACGCATCGGCGTCTACTTCGAAGCCGCTGCGGTCATCATCTCGCTCACCTTGCTTGGGCAGATTCTTGAGCTCAAAGCACGGTCACAAACCTCCGCCGCCATTAAGTCCCTTCTTGGCCTATCTCCCAAGACTGCACGCAGGATCAACGCCGATGGTCAGGAGGAAGACATTCCTCTTACCCATGTTCACTTGGGAGACCATTTGCGGGTCAGACCTGGTGAAAAAGTGCCAGTTGATGGCTCTGTACTCGAGGGAGAAAGTGCGGTGGATGAATCCATGCTCACTGGTGAACCTGTGCCGGTCATGAAAAGAGCAGGGGATAGTCTGATCGGTGCCACGCTTAATACTCATGGAAGCTTGGTGATGGAGGCGCGAAAGGTCGGCGCTGACACCATGCTGTCGCAGATAGTACAAATGGTCGCACTAGCCCAACGCTCCAAAGCGCCCATGCAACGAATGGCCGACTCGATCGCCGGCTACTTTGTGATGGCGGTTATCGCGATTGCGTTGCTGACCCTCATAGGTTGGGGACTGTTCGGCCCGGAACCCAGCTGGGTCTTCGGCCTGATCAACGCTGTCGCCGTGCTTATCATCGCTTGTCCCTGTGCTCTGGGTCTGGCAACGCCCATGTCGATCATGGTTTCGACGGGTAAAGCCGCCAGTATGGGTGTGCTGTTCAGAGATGCCAGTGCCATCGAAAACCTTTGCAAGATCGACACACTGATTGTCGATAAAACGGGAACCCTGACAGAGGGACGGCCGGTATTTCACAGTGTGGAGGCCACACCAGATTTCAACCCACGCGATGTGCTTCAACTGGCCGCTAGCCTTGATCAAGGCAGCGAACATCCTTTGGCACACGCCATCGTCGATCACGCCCGAACTGAAAATATTGCGCTCACCAAGCCTGAATCGTTTGAGTCCGGCTCAGGGATTGGGGTGAGTGGTCTCGTTGATGGCAAGAAAGTACAGCTGGGCAACACTGCACTGATGGAAGCTGCCGGCGTGAGCACAAAGGTCTTACAAGAACGTGCAGAGTTGTTGCGCCTTGAAGGCATCAGCATCATCTATCTAGCAGTTGACGGGGTCTTGGCAGGATTACTAGCGGTCTCAGACCCGATAAAACCGACCTCTAAAGAAGCAGTCACCAAGCTTAAGGCTGATAACGTAAAAATCATCATGGCCACGGGAGACGGGCTCACCACCGCACGTGCTGTCGCCAAGGAGATGGGTATTGAAGAGGTTCATGGTGAAGTGAAACCTCAGGACAAGGAGCGCCTGGTGGCGGACCTCCAGCAATCCGGTCGAAAGGTTGCCATGGCCGGCGACGGTATCAACGACGCACCGGCCTTGGCGCGAGCAGATGTGGGCATTGCCATGGGTACAGGGACTGACGTCGCGATGAATAGCGCGCAGCTCACGCTGGTAAAAGGCGACCTGATGGGGATTTTACGGGCACGGGCACTTTCGGTTGCAACGGTAAAAAACATGCGGCAAAACTTGGGGTTCGCCTTCCTTTACAACTCAATGGGTATTCCCCTCGCCGCAGGCCTGCTCTATCCACTGACGGGGCACCTTCTGTCTCCAATGATTGCTGCGTTAGCCATGAGCGTCAGTTCTGCGTCTGTAGTTTTCAATGCTTTGAGGCTGAGGAATACCCGAATTGAATGAGCGTAACCGATGCTCACAGCCCGCTATACATAACTCTTGACCTTACCGTGGTGTCAACGTTGATCTTGTTGTTGCGGTGAAAATAGACTGCTCAGCACAAGAGGAATAACCATGTTCGTCTTAAACGTATCAGGCATTGGTTGCGGTAGCTGCGTCAGCAAAATCACCAAAGCAATTCAGTCACTGGACAGCGAGGCTATGATTTCCGTGGATCGCGCAGCAGGTAAGGTAAGCGTTGAAAGCAGTGAAAACCCAGAGCAAGTCCGTAAAACTGTCGAAGCACTCGGTTTCCCTTCCCAAATCAGCGCCTGAGGCGCTGATTCCCTCGCTGGGTAAAGTTTATTATTCACCTCGCAGAGCTTTAAGTAGCCCCTTAAATGCTCCATTTAATCTAGTAAAGGCGGTTTCGAAATGAATTTCATTTTCCGTATACTTTGCGACCTCGACCTGTTGATCCACAGTATTTTGATCAATGGAAGGTTGGTTCGGCGTACTGTAAAGCAAAGCACCGCCGTGAATATCACTTACTAATTCGTTTACGGCAATATGTTTTGGGTTTGTTGTTTTTAAAGAGAACGGAGTAGCCAAACCTCCTTTTGTTTGGCTAGCCAGTACAGCAGAAAAGTCCAAGTCCCTGGCCTTAAAGTTAGGAGTGTCGGCATTAGCGATATTATTGCTAAGTACCTCAGCTCGTTGGCTGCGAAAACGTAATGCTCTTTCTGCGGAGCCAAGCGCTTTGTCAAAATTAATACTCACCGGTGGCCACCTTTAGTTACGCTGCCATTTAATTCCCACCTATCGAACACTCAAGTGCTTAACGTAGTGCGTCCGAGCCGATGTATGATTTCAGCGAAAAACTCAAAAAACGCCACGCCATCGTGCAGTGACCGGAAACTTACAACGCCGCACAGGTAAATTTTAGATGGTGGATGGAGGTTATGTGTCGTTGGATAGCTTAGACCTTACGGACTAATCACTCTGCATCTCAAGAGAAATATCGCAACCTGACACAACTGTAATATTGGCCTAAGCTTCCTGACAGGGGATGAGTCTTATAGTCCTATTGAGCCTCAAGCTCACCCCCTAGAGTCAACGACTGATGTGGATTCAGGGGTCACCAATAATCATCCGAGGCCCCCCAAATGAACCCTATCAAAACCTTGTTCGTCATCGCGGCTCTGACCGTCTCTTCTTTGGCTATGGCTGAAGGGGGTGGTGACCGGACTTTCGCACGCATGGAAGTGGCCAGGAATAATTCGATGGAATCGTACCGAGTAGCTCAAACGCAAAATGCCCAACATCCCGTCGCTGAAAGCAAAGCCAAGGCGATGGATCACAAGAATTGCTAAATAGCTAGCCCTCCAAGCTGACAGAAATGTAATCACTGCGGTGGTTTAAATGTGGCAATTTCTGAGCTCGCTTGCCGTAAGAGTTTGTCTTTTGTGACGGTGGGCAAAGCTGATCCGGGCAACTCATGATCGGTTGTTTCGCACGGCTTCCCTTTTGACTGATTGGAAATAAACGGCATGCATTCCAAAACCTCTAGACGGACATTCGTAAAAGGCTTGGCCGCTGGTGGCATTCTCGGCGGCTTTGGCCTTTGGCGCACTCCAGTATGGGCGGTGACAAGTCCAGGTCTGCCGAGCGTACTCACCGGCAATGAATTTGATCTGTTTATTGGTGAAACACCTGTAAACATTACCGGCTCGCCGCGAACAGCCATGACCATCAATGGATCATTGCCAGGACCTTTGCTGCGTTGGCGCGAAGGAGAGACAGTCACCCTGCGTGTAAAAAACCGCCTGGACCAAGACACCTCAATCCATTGGCACGGGATCATTCTGCCGGCCAATATGGACGGTGTACCTGGCTTGAGTTTCCATGGCATCGCACCCGACGGCATGTACGAGTACAAGTTCAAGGTTCATCAGAATGGTACGTACTGGTACCACAGCCACTCGGGCTTACAGGAGCAGGCAGGGGTTTACGGGCCAATCGTTATCGACTCGAAAGAGCCTGAACCTTTTCAATACAACCGCGACTATGTGGTGATGTTGACTGATTGGACCGATGAAGATCCTAGTCGCGTCATGGCCAAGCTTAAGAAACAGTCGGGCTACTACAACCACCATAAACGCACCGTTGGTGATTTTATCGACGATGTCAGTAAGCAAGGTTGGTCAGCTACAGTAGCTGACAGGAAGATGTGGGCTGAAATGAACATGAGCCCAACCGACCTTGGAGACGTCAGCGCAGATACTTACACCTATCTCATGAATGGCCAGGCGCCAAACGGTAACTGGACCGGTATTTTCAAGCCGGGTGAGAAGCTACGACTACGCTTTATCAACGGCTCGGCGATGAGCTATTTCGACGTCCGCATTCCTGGTTTGAAAATGACCGTTGTGGCCGCCGACGGCCAACACGTCAACCCAGTGAGTGTTGACGAATTCCGCATCGCCGTAGCTGAAACGTATGACGTGATCGTAGAGCCTGCCAGTGAAGAGGCTTACACCATCTTCGCCCAGTCTATGGATCGGACGGGTTATGCACGCGGAACCCTCGCTCTTCGTGAAGGGCTAGTTGCTCAGGTACCTGCTATAGATCCACGTCCAATCGTCACTATGGATGACATGGGGATGGGCGGTATGGCTGGTATGGACCATGGCAGCATGGCTGGTATGGGCGGCGCAGAGAAGACACCAGGTGACATGTCCGGCATGGCGGGCATGGACCACAGCAAGATGACCGGTATGGACCAAAGTGACATGACCGGGATGACCGGCATGGACAGCGGTGACATGACTAACATGGCGGGCATGGATCACAGCAAGATGGCTGGGATGGGCAATGGTGATATGTCAGGGATGGCTGGCATGGGTGGTATGGGTGGAGAAATGCAGACACACCCTGCCTCTGAAACCAACAATCCCCTGGTTGATATGCAAGCCATGAATCCAACGCCAAAGCTAAGTGATCCGGGCATAGGCTTGCGGAACAATGGTCGTCGAGTGCTCACTTACTCCGACTTGAAAAGCACTTTCCAAGACCCTGACGGCCGCGAGCCAAATCGTACCATCGAGCTTCATTTGACCGGTCACATGGAGAAGTTTTCGTGGTCGTTCAACGGCATCAAATTCTCTGACGCCGAACCGCTGCGCCTGAAGTATGGCGAGCGTCTGCGCATCACCTTGGTGAACGACACCATGATGACACACCCCATCCACCTTCACGGCATGTGGAGTGACCTTGAGGACGAGAACGGCAAGTTCATGGTGCGCAAGCACACGATCGATATGCCACCAGGTACCAAACGCAGCTATCGAGTCACCGCTGATGCCTTAGGCCGTTGGGCATATCACTGTCACCTGCTTTTCCATATGGAAATGGGCATGTTCCGTGAAGTACGGGTTGATGAGTAAAGGAGACGATCTGTGAGCACATACCGAAATCGTAATTCCCTCGTGGGTTGCCTCTTTGCCGCTGTCCTGCTGGGTGGACTCTCGTCCACGGTGCTGGCAGAGGAAAATGGCAGCGACCATTCAACCACTGTTCCTGTTACAGCAACGGACAAGCCAGCAACGGCAAACGATTCGAAGCTAGATCACGGGGCGATGGACCATAGCCAGATGAGCCATGAGTCGATGGATCATGACCAAAAAACCAAAAAGGCAGATTGAGATCATGACCAGTAAGTTTTTACGCCCAACGCTGATGGCACTTGCAGTCTCTACCGGTCCAGCATTCTTTTTCATGGCTCAAGCCGCTGAAGAGATGGATCCGTCGATGGCGATGCCATCAAGTGCGGACGCAAAGTCTTCAACTGCACAAAAATCCAAACCCGCCAAACCGAAAGATGCCGCGATGGATCACTCCAAGATGGACCACGGCTCAATGGGAGCCATGGACCATAGCAAGATGGGGGCTATGGATCACAGCGATAACGGGCAAATGGACGGTATGGAAAGCATGGATGGAGGGGCGACTACCACAAGCCGAACCCCAATCCCCGTACTTACCGACGCTGACCGGGCCGCCGCTTTTCCAGACTTACCAGGCCATGGTGTGCACGATAAAAAAATTAACTCGTTCATCCTCCTGGATAAATTTGAGTACCAAGACGCTGACAACGGTAGTGCGCTGGCTTGGGATGCAAAAGGGTGGATCGGCGGTGACGTCGATCGCCTATGGTTGCGTTCGGAAGGCGAACGTACCAATGGCGTAACCGAGAACGCTGAACTTCAGGCTCTGTGGGGACACGCCATCGGTCCTTGGTGGGATGTCGTCACCGGCATTCGACAAGACTTCAAACCTGGGTCACCTCAAACATGGGGAGCGCTCGGTATTCAGGGCATGGCCCTCTATAACTTTGAAGCTGAAGCGACTGCTTATATTGGTGAGAACGGTCAAACCGCAGCTCGGTTTGAAGGCGATTACGACATCCTGTTGACCAATCGCCTGATCTTGCAGCCGACCGCCGAAGTAAACTTGTACGGGAAAAATGATCCTCAGCGCGGCATAGGATCTGGATTGGCCAACACCGAACTAGGCCTGCGGTTGCGCTACGAAATTACTCGTCAATTCGCACCCTACATTGGTGTTAGCTGGAATCGCTCATATGGTAAGACGGCTGACCTAGCCAGCGATGAAGGGGAAAAGACAAACGAGGCCCGGTTTGTAGCTGGTATTCGGATGTGGTTCTGAGCGATTTGAGCACTAGCCCTACGAATTCAAATGATCGGGGAGTTGGCTCCCCGACTCTAAAGTAGATCCTTCAATGTAACCTTTGCAGCGGCATGAACGCTTGAGTGGGGTTCTATTGCTTCGTAGAACATCTCGCCGTCTCCAAGGGAAAAGGAAATATTCATGACAGGTAGCTTCCGACTTTCAAGTCGATTTCTGCGTATTGCAACATTCGCTGCGCTGTTCAT
Source organism: Pseudomonas sp. MPB23 (assembly GCF_046605395.1). Taxonomy (NCBI): domain Bacteria; kingdom Pseudomonadati; phylum Pseudomonadota; class Gammaproteobacteria; order Pseudomonadales; family Pseudomonadaceae; genus Pseudomonas; species Pseudomonas sp. MPB23. The sequence continues at coordinate 6,653,867 of NZ_CP176771.1, forward strand.
CGGCTCAACGGCTCAAGCGGCGCAGGCCCTGACCATCGATGTGCATCGAGATGCAAACTGCGGATGCTGCAAAAAATGGATTCAGCATCTTGAGGCCAATGGCTTCACCGTCATTGATCATGTAGAAACCAACATGAGTGCTGTCAAACAAGATCTAGGTGTCGCTCCACGACTCTCGTCTTGTCACACTGCGATGATCAACGGGAAGTTTGTTGAAGGTCATGTGCCAGTTGAGCAAATAATTGCGATGAGTAAGCGTGACGACCTTCTCGGGATCGCTGCTCCTGGAATGCCAGCAGGTTCTCCAGGAATGGAAGTCGACGGAGTACATGAGACCTACCAAATAATCGGCCTGACCAAAGCCGGCGTAGATCAGGTCATTGCTGAATACCCCGCAAACTAATCCCACCTCATCCATTCGGCCACAGCATGGTCCCAGCTCATGGCCATGCAGCGGGACATGCTATGTTGATTTCATTCTCAAGCAATACGCAAAGGACGATCAGCAACAAGCTGTAAAGGCGCGCCTGCGCCGAATCGGATAACCCCGTACCGCTGTCCTCAATAACAATTTGAGATGACGCCATGCTCCGTCTGCTGACAAGCACTGCGCATCTGACCACGATAGTGCTAAGTTCGGGTGGCGTTGCCACTCAGCTTGCCTTTCCGAATCTGGACATCTGTCTCGGCTGAAAGCGTAGAAAAGTTAAATTACAGTGGTTTGAGAGTTCTTTTTTTGCAGGCTTTTCAGACGCAGGGTCGCGCGTTGTACAGCGGCCATTTTTTCTGGACGCTTCATTCGTTTCCATTTTCTGATGTCTTCCTTGGTGCGACCGCAGCTGACGCACAGTTCGCTGTTCAACTGGCAGACAGAAGTACACGGATTCTCGATGTCCTTGGCCATTGGTCAATTCCTCGGCGAACTTATGCGAACTACGGGCTCATTGCTAAGCCTGAACGGCGACCTGATCGGGTGAAACAGCGCCCGGCTTCGTGCGGTACTCAACTGTCAGATGAGTGATCTCATGAACTGTCGCAAGCCGTTCTCGTATGTTTTGTGCATTCACTGCTGGGCTGCCTAGAACACTCACAATAGCGGCGCGGGCTTGCGGCCCTACCTGCCAGACATGAAGATCTATGATCGAAGCATCTCCCTGTCGCTCAACCAGTTCACGAATCTCTTCAGCGACATGATCATCTGTCTGGTCTAGCAATACACTCGCAGTCACCCGCATCAACGACCAAGCCCAGCGTGCGATGACAACTGCACCCACAATCCCCATTGCAGGGTCGAGCCAGACCCAACCAAGGTAACGACCAGCAAGCAGTGCTGCGATGGCCAGAACCGAAGTCAGTGCATCTGCAATGACGTGAATATAAGCAGAGCGCAGATTATTGTCATGACCATGTGCATGGTGAGATTCATCTTGGCCGTGGTCATGCCCATGGTGATGATTATGACCGCCAGACAGCAAAAGCGCGCTCACCACATTCACTGCTAATCCGACAATTGCGATAAGAGTCGCTGTCCCGAATTGCACTTGAGTCGGTTGAAAGAGACGAAATAGCGACTCTCCGGCAATTCCCAAAGAGACCAGTCCCAAAATCAGAGCAGATGCGAAGCCACCCAAGTCTCCAACCTTGCCAGTTCCAAAACTGTAGCGAGCATTTGAGGCATGTCTTTTTGCGTAACCGTAAGCAGCTGCGGCTATGCCAAGTGCTCCAGCGTGTGTTGCCATGTGAAATCCATCAGCAAGCAACGCCATTGAGCCAGTGAGATAACCTGCGGTGATTTCAGCAACCATCATTACGACGGTCAGAGCCACTACCCACAAGGTTCGCTTGGCGTTTTCTTCATGTGATTTCCCCAGGAACATATGGTCGTGGGAATAGTCGGTGTACGAATTACTCATCTGGGCAAATCCTATTTGGAATAGCGGCGAATGGCTTCGAGAAGCTCATCGACGCCTTTCGCTCTTTCTTCGTTGCTGAGTGTCGGATTCGCAACGTGTTCACGAGCGTGGTCTTCGATAATTTCATCCATCAGCCCATTGATAGCGCCACGGGCAGAAGCGACCAAAAGCAGGGTTTTCGAGCAGTCATCATCAGAGTCGAGTGCTCGCTCAATCGCCTGGACTTGCCCAGCGATTCGCTTTACACGCTTAAGAAGATTGTCTTTGCTTGATCTCATATGACCCATACCATACCCCCCCTACCTATATTGAGAGTATGTTCACACGTTCCAATCAGCCATACAACCCCAGGGACGCTCGCCGCCGGGATGGATATACCAACAGTTTCTTCAATCCACAAAAAAAGGCGCCACTAGGGCGCCTAAGCCGTCTCCAAACCAAAGGAGAAACAAGGAGACGGGGTGTATCGGGGATACCGGACAGTTGATGCCGATGGCTAATGCCCGTTAAAGGAGTTGCAGTGGATATTCAACAATCAGTCTGACCTCGTCCAAATCAGATTCGAAATCGGTAGCTCGTGTCGTTGCTTGGCGGACACGTAAAGACATGTCCTTCAGTGAGCCTGACTGGATGACATACTTAGCCTCGATGTCTCGCTCCCAACGCTTTTGGTCCTGCAATGGGGCACCGTCCGCTCCGCGACGCATGTACACGCTGTTTGCGTTGGAATAGTCCGCATCCCAACCCTTAGCGTAGCGGGTCATGAAGCTCAGACCGGGGATGCCGAAAGCCTGCATATCTAGATCGTAGCGCAGCTGCAAGGATTGCTCTTTCGGTGAGTTGAAATCGCTGTACTGAATGGAGTTATCCAAAAAAATTGAGTCGGACTGGCGAAGGTAGTCAAAGTCGTCGTTACCATTATTGCGCTGGTAACCAACGGTCACGGCGTGCGCTCCGAATTTGACCCCGGTCTTGCCGCTCCAGATCTTGTTATCGAAGCTTCCCAGAAGTTTTTCACCCTCATCAACCGCTCGGTAGTAATTAAAGCCGCCAATTAGCGATACGCTTTCTGAGAGTGGATAGCTCAATGTGGTGCCCGCGTAGTATTGGTTCCACACATCCTTGAATTGGCTGGTGTAAAGACTCACACCTACGTGTTCATTGACCGTGTAATCGCCCCCTAGATAAGCGATCCATGGAGCATCTACTACACCGGCGTAAAAAGTTGAAAAGCCGTCACGCATGCTACTGGAATTGGGTTGGCTCATCGCATGCAGCCGGCCCCCCTGAAGGGTCAGGCCTTTGATGCTGGTATTAGTGAACGTTGCACCCCGGAAACTCTCCGGGAGAAGTCGGGAATCCCCATAGGCAACGACAGGCGTCGATGGAAATACGTCGCCTACCTTGACGACTGTATCCAGGAAACGCACTTTTGCGGCCCCGCCTACTTTTGAGTAGGAGTCTTCAGGTTGGCCTTTGCTATTGTGCGGCAAGACATCGACTGAGCTACGGGCTCCCGAGCGACCATCACCTGAATCGAGCTTGAGGCCTTCCATTGCAAACGCATCAATGCCGAAGCCTACGGTACCTTGAGTAAAGCCTGATTCGAATCGGCCAATGATGCCATGAGCCCATTCGGCTGAGTAACCATTGCCCGTGGGGCTTGATTGACCCTTTCGATAATCACGATTGAGATAGAGATTCCGATTGAGAATACTAAAGGTGCTCCCCTCAATGAACCCTTCAGGCTTTTGCTCCACAGCTACTGCAACTTGCCCCATGCTCATGCCAAGGGAAATGAGAGAAAGACCATAAATGCTTTTATTGTTCATTTAACACTCCAGGCTTTAGCTTGGCAGAGTTTCTTTATGAAATATTTTTTATAATTATAAAAGCCACCAGCACGTGAGGATTTCTCCTACGTGCCGGCAGACATAATTTCATACAATAGATAACTCCAGCGTGACCTGAAAATTACTTCTGTGTCAGCGAACAGCAAGCAGGCTCAAAACATACCGAACAACCTTGCGCAGTCAGGGCTAACGCTAATTAACTTCCGTGAGGGCAGTTAGTACCCATAACCTTGTATTCCAAGGTGTTGAGCTTGCCCGCCGAATCTTCATAGGTCATGCGCGAAGGGGCTACGCCACAGGTTTTATTGGCTTGAGTGGTACTGATTACCTTCTGGACATCGAGGTTCATTCCGTATTCATAATGAACAACTTCAGGTGTCGCCTTTCCGTTTTCTAAGGCGTACTGCTCCATCGCCTTCTGGTTCTCTTGCATCATTCGACCATAAACACGGTCACCACCTCCTTCAGCCATGGCCAAAGAAGACATGGTCAAGATGGAAGCGGCAAAAACAACTTTTAATAATTTCATGATTTTCTCCTAGTGCTCACTTACTTCTGACTAGAGGATAACCAGTGATGCCTTTCAGGAAGCTGCCGCGAATATTACATATCTGTAAGGCCTCTCGTAGAGCTCGTGAGTTCAACTATTTAAAGTTTAGCTTTATTGGCAGAGCACGCTGAATGCATCATACGACCATCAGAAATCAACTCGTATCCCACCTGGAGCATCTAGAGATTTTTTATAAAAATGCATATCTTCCTATTATGAAAAGCGGCTTTGACCGCTACAGGCGGATGAATCGTTTGGGCGTAGCTAAATGAGACTACGAACGTGTCACAAAAGCCTCATGGGCTGCGGAAATTAGGCACTACGTAGAGCACCGAAAACGCAATCGGCAGGATGGTCTTTAACAGCAATACGGTCTCGGAGGATAGGTTTTTATCTTATCCTTAACGTCATCGAAGATGACATTGAAGCTGTGCAGCAGGCGCTCCGTTTGCAACATTTGATCGTGAAGGATCTCAAGCAGGACAGCACAAACTACTGCCTGCCCAAGGATAAAGATAAAGCCTTCGAATCTTGAGGTTGTTTTCTCCAGCACGACCAAACCCGCTGACGATATCGGCAGGGCGAGCATTTTGCCGTTGATGTCGCCCGAAGCTTCAATAGAAGTGATTTTTCGTTATGTCGTGGGGCGGTGGCGAGACTCGTCCGACTGGCGTACTGTGGACCATCGGCGGCGATGGGGCCAAGAAGGGTCGCCTCATAAACTTGGCTTGAACTCTTGCTGTGTGGATAGCCAGTTAACTGCGTACTCACTGCGTCGTCAATTTGAGCCGACCAAGTGCCATCTCTAATCCAACCCACACGAATTCGTCGCTCTCAAATACCCAAAGCTTCCAAATTCCTATTTCTTACTGCGCTCAAGACAGCCATCCGGTCTTCTGTACCTGAATCCATATCAGGTACGGTGCCATGCTCCAGATCCTTACCCACATTAGCGAAACGCGGCGCTGGCTGTTTTCACTGCTACTGTTCTTGTCAACTGCGTCCCACGCGGAGACGTGGGTCATTACAAACCGAGCACATCCAGTATCCGCACCTTCTGGCGCTCGCGTCATCTTCCTGGATGATCAGCAGCGCCTTGAAGAACAACTTTCCAACCAACTACCCGCCGATCCACGCCAGGCAGAAGCGGCCATTCAACGCTACCTTGTCAGCCCTGCAGGGAAGCATCTGCAAAACGAGTTGGCCCAAGCCCAGCAGGGCGTCATAGACGCCTGGAGCCTGCGAGTCGAAAAACTCCCAGCCGTGGTCGTAGATCGTCGCTACGTCGTGTACGGCGAGCCTGACGCAGCTAAAGCCGTCGCGTTGATTGAACGAGCACGGAGCCTGTCACGATGAGACGCTCACGTTTTGCGATCCGGCCTTTGTCGCTGGCTATCACTTTCAGCCTGTCATTCAGTGCATCGGCTGCGATCAACTCGGCAGCGATTATTGCCTCGACCCTGTCACCAACCTGCCTGGAGTACAAAGTGGTCGGCATCTGCTATTGGCTGCTCTGCACGCCATTCGGATGCAAAGTCAAAACCTCGACCAAGGTTCGTCACTACGTACCGGACGCTGTGGTGTCTGCATATGCGAATACCGGGATGAACCCTTGGATAGAGATGTCACCTCTTGGCACCCCGAATCCGATGGCCCAAGCGGGCAACGACGGCACTACCAATCACGTTGCAGAGAACAACATCATCAAATTTAAGGAAGCCGATGTCATCGGCCATCCAGGTGGTGCGGCGTTGAGTCAGTTTGCCAGCGCCTCGGGCTATGTATGCAAAGGCGCAACCTTACCGCTTGTGCCTTACTTTCTGAGCACCCTTGACCCCATTGCTTGGCGATACGGCGTCCCGGAATCCGTATACCCCGAAGCACTCATTCCGGGCATGCGCGAAGTCGGTAGCCTGCTCTCAGCAAGCAGCTGGGGGAACGTCTACCCGCGTAGCGGCTTCCTTAACCAGACTGACGACTACAAAACGGGCGCAGTTATTGCGCAGCGTGCCGGCGACGTGGTTACCCGCCCAGGCCAGGTCCATGTCTACTTGCCGATGCTCGCCCTTCCCTACCCCGGTTACTGGCCCGCAGGGCCGCTACGCGAAGGTGACGCCTCCACTGGTAAGTGGCAAGAGCTCACCCCAGTCCTCAACCCGACTTGCGCAACCTTTCCCACCATCGATCCGAACATCGATGCGCAGGATGGCGGCTACGCCTGGGCACTCTGGCGCCCTTATTCGTGTTGCCAGCGTCGAGGACAGACCTTCCTCGGCAGTACGGACTTCCAATGAAACAGCGATCGGAGCAAAGCATGAAACTCACTACCTTGGCGATAGGGCTCGCCTGCAGCCTCAGCAGTGCAATAGCGCTCTCTGCTGATCCAATCAACGTCTCCTCCTCCGGAAGCGTCATTGGGGACAACGTGCTGTATAGCATTGGCGGCGGCAACGCAGTCACCATGGGGAGCGCAGGCAACATGGATAGTATTTCTGTGGGAGGCGGTTGGAATACCAATCTAATCTGCGGAAACATGAGCCTGAGCACAACCCTTGAAAACCAATTGAATGGTGCCACTTCCGGCTTCAAAAACATCATGAGCTCGGTGGTACAGAGCGCCACCAGCGCCGTGGCTTCGCTGCCGGCACTGATTCTTCAACGTGCGAACCCGGCGCTATACAACCTCATCACCAACGGCATTTTGCAGGCCCGCCTGGACTTCGACCGCTCCAAAGGCACCTGCCGCGCCATTGGCGAAAAGATGGCGGATATCGCCGGTAACCAAATGGGCTGGGGCAAGCTTGCTGAAGGTCAGGCTATGAGTCAGGCGCTAACATCCAACACAGACGCAGTGTCGGCGGTGGAACAAGTCGAAAAGAAAGGTGGAAACGATGGCGTCACTTGGGTTGGTGGTGATAGAGCAGGTGGTTCCGGTCAGAAGCCAATTCGTATCGTAGGCGACGTCACCAAGGCGGGCTACAACCTTCTGAACAAGCGCGCGGCCGGCGACACCGCATCCATCAGTAAAGCGAACTGCAACAACGGCATGGTGTGCAATGTCTGGTCATCGCCCCAGGAAGCCACCACCTTTGCCAATCGTGTCCTGGGTGAACAACAACAGCAGACCTGTGACAGTTGCCCTAAAACGGTGACAGCCGCAGGCGTCGGCCTCACGCCGCTGATCCAGGAAACGTACGACACCAAGCTGAAGGCCCTGCAGGAACTGCTGAGCGGAAGCAAAACGCTGTCGCTAGAAAACCTGGAAGCAGCGAGCAGCAACTCGTTACCCATCACCCGAGGCGTTGTAGCAGCACTCAAGGATGAGCGCGACCAGGACGTACTCGCTCGCCGGCTTGCCTCCGAAGTCGCGTTGTCCGATGTGTTGGAGAAAGCTCTGACCCTACAGCGCACCTTGATGGCAGGCAGTCGGGAACCGAACGTCGCGGCTAATGACCTCGCCGTCCAGGCAGTCGGCCAGCAGAGCTCCTCGCTGCAACAGGAGATCGGCAACCTCAAAATGGAACTGGACATGCGTCAGCAGCTCGCGAAGAACTCGCCTCTGACCATCATTGAACGCAGCAAAGCACGGGCAGAAGACTCTCGTGGCGTGTCCCCGGGAGCCCCAGAAACGAATCGATTGGACCAGTTGCAGTCACCCGCCCAGAACAAACAGTGAGAAAGGCCATGACCGAAATACAGGAGCCTGTCGCCGCTCCCAACCGTTCGCTGGTTCGACGAACCGGGAGGAGCATTCTGCTTGTTCTGGGTGTTTTGCTCGCGACTGCCGCCCTCGTAGTCCTACTCAGCGCTGTCCTGATGAACATGTTCGACAGCGCCGAGCAATGGCAAGCCTGGCGCACCGACCACTATTGGCCGCTCTTTACCTGGCGCCTAATGCTTTATATCGCACTGACCGTTGCCTGGTTCAAATTCAAGGTACGGTTATCGAACTCAGAACGCTCGAAACGGCGCAAAGGCCTGTTGAAGATCGAGATAATGGTGATCTTATTATTTCTGATGGTTGAACTGAGCAAGGTGCTGTATCAGGCAGGGGGTGTTCTGTGACGCTCTACACCAATGACTATTTAGAGTACTACCTGACGTTGGTCGGTTGGATCATCAACAATGGTATCTGGGCGATGATTTCAGATACCGGTCTATTCGCCCTCCCCTTCTGCATCATCGTTATTCGAGAGTGGCTGAAAGTCCGTGGTGAGGGGGCCGATGAGGGCAACAAAGGCGTTCTCTCACTGGCACGTATCGAAACCAATATCTACGTTGGCTACATCGTAGTCGCATTCTTCGCTGTACCAGCCGTCAATGTGAGTTTTGATACCTTGGCATTTGACCAGAGTAGAGCTCAGCAATGTCAATACAACTTACCTAAACCCACAGACACAGGCTGGAACACAACATTCAGCTCACTGGCAGGAAAGAGTGCCCAGATGCCCATGTGGTGGGCATTAATGCATGCATTATCAAAGGGATTAACCAATGGCGCTGTAGCAGCAATTCCCTGCGGGACTGATTTACGGCAAGTACGCATGGAAGTTAGCAACACCAAGATCAACAACCCGCTATTGGCTCAGGAAATTGGCGACTTTACGCACGATTGCTATGGACCCTCCCGTGCCAGATTATTCATGCGCCAACCCGAATTGGGAGCGCAAGGGAATGACCCTCGTTTTGCGCAGGAACTCAGCTGGATTGGTTCGCACTATTTATTGAACACCTCGGGTTATTACGACACGGACTACTCCAAAACTCCAAGGGCATCATGGCCCTATAACGCATCTCGTGATGTGGGTTTACCACAAGTGGGTGGAGGTGGGGGCTATCCAACTTGCAAACAATGGTGGTCAGATAGCGGAGTGGGACTGCGGGACCGTATCAAGGCTCAAGTGTCGCCGGACCTCATGACCAAAATGCTCGGCTGGGCAAAGTGGTTGTCCCCGGACGAAGTCACTGACTCGCTTGTCCGGCAACTGGTCTCGCCGTCGAACCAGGTGAAAGGGGATGTTTATACGGACTACGGGGGACAAATCGACGGAACTGTGTGGAATGGTGCAGCCCGGGCAGCGGGGACTCTCGGGGTTGCATTAGGATCTATGGCCTATTTTCCAGCGATGGACATGGTTCGCCAGGCGCTACCGATGGTCATGGCGTTCTTGAAAATGGCGATGGTGATTTGCATTCCCTTGGTGCTAATCGTCGGGGCTTACCAACTAAAAGTGGCCATGACTATGTCCGTTGTTTTTTTCGCTCTGATATTCGTGGACTTTTGGTTTCAACTGGCTAGATGGGTCGATACCACGATATTGGACGCTTTATATGGAGCCGGTTCTCCGCATTTATCATTTGATCCTGTGATGGGTTTGAACACTGCCACCCAGGACGCAATCTTAAACTTCGTGATGGGCTCGATGTTCATCATCCTGCCAGTGTTTTGGATGGGCGCGCTGGGATGGGCAGGGGTGAGCGCAGGAAAAGCATTGGAAGGCCTTACCAGCGGAACAAAAGATGTTCAAAAGGCAGGTCAGGAAGGGGTGAATACTGTCAAACGTAGCGTTATGTAACGTAAGGGTCTCATATCATTGATATGAGACCCTTAATCATCGTCGTCTACACGTTGACCAGCAACATAGTACCCATAGCCATCGGGGCCATAGCATTGACCATACTCTATCTGGTTTCTGCGAGGCGTAGGTCTGTGATTCAACGCCCAGAGCCCTCCACCCAAAACCAAGGTAAATACTGCAACGCTGATAATCCCGCTGAAAATGTCTGCAGAAAAATATAGGAGTACGGCAGCCACAACCAGACGCTTGACCCAACGCAGGGTACGGTTCTGACTGCACCAAACGAGGCGCGCAGCCTGACCCAGGCCATAGCCTAAGCGACTTGCTACTCCCTGAGAGGTCTGTGCGGTCATGGTGCGTCTCCTTCTTACCCGGTCTAGGGGCGATTTGACATTACTTATAATACCGATTTTTCTATGCTGCAAGATCATGAGACAAACGGCCTTTGCCTTCAGCACCAGATGCCCCCCTTTCACAACAAAAATGGCCCAAAAGGTAAAAGGTTTTGTAGAAGCGAATGGAATGGTTCACAAGGGTAAAAGCCTTACCCGAAAGGGCCGCTTTCAGCGGGAAAAAGGTCCAATCTCATCAACGCATCTCGCGAGTCGAATAAACTTCAACTAACTCGTCTTCTGTAAAATTACTAAGCAAAGAAAAGTATTCAGCTCTGGACTCAACCGTCAACGGTTGGATAGAACCTAAATTAATAAGAGTTGAAACAGCCTCGTCAGGAGTCATTTCGCTAGTAAGTGGGGCTCTCTGCCCAGAGTAATAAACCTTGTCAGACGCAATAGCTACATCCAGCAGTTCACGTACTTCACCATAACGAGCGGAACGCGCAGCGGTTAGAAACACTCCATCAAAAATGACCAAGACGCTATCAACGTGAGGAATAATATATTTAGCTAAGGCGACAACCAGAGGAAGGTTGTTGTCCCACCTTGCTTCCTCATCATCAAGATCATTCCCTACACTAGCAAAAAGAATGATCTCATCACACTTATTGTCACGTATCAAATCACAAAGTGCCCAAACATTATCTGAGGTTGATTTCGTAGCGTAGCGAAGTGAAACCATCATTTTTTCCTCACATAGTCGATCTGCGGCCCCGTGCCCTTAGACCGAAACGACGATAATTCTGCATTCCTTTCTCCGTCACCACCATAGAAAGATGGCTCTTCGCCAAAAGAAATACCCGAGGCAACCAGTGATCCTTTCCCCTTGCTCGCCCCCCCTTTGATAGGAGAAAAGCCTGCCCCATGAATCATTTACGGAGCAGGCGATGTTCTCTATTTTCCGCCGCAATAAAGCGCTACCCGCCCAAAGCCCCTCCCCTAACGGTTTTATACAGCCGGCCTCTAGCCAAGCACTACTGGCATCGCCGCGCCGTCAGAAACTACTGGAGAACATTTGGCAGCGCGCATCGTTATCTCGCTCACAGTTTGTCGAGCTCTATAGGCGTCCACTTGAGCGCTACGCGGAGTTGGTCCAGCAGCTCCCTGCTTCGCAAAACCACCATCATGCACACCCTGGCGGCATGCTGGATCACGGGCTTGAAATCGTCGCCTATGCCTTGAAAATTCGACAGAGCTACCTGCTTCCTATAGGCGCACCGCCGGAGTCTCAATCAGCACAGGCTGAGGCCTGGACTGCCGCCGCGGCTTACGGCGCTCTGATACACGACCTCGGCAAGATCGCCGTCGACGTGCACGTCGAGCTGGCAGGAGGTAAAACCTGGCACCCGTGGCACGGCCCAATCGATCGTCCCTATCGATTCCGTTACGTGAAAGGACGCAACTACCAACTTCACGGAGCCGCTGCCGCACTGATCTACGCGCAGATCCTCTCCTCAGAAATCTTAGATTGGCTCAGTAATTTCCCCGAAGTGTGGTCGCAGTTAATCTTCATTTTGGCTGGTCAGTACGAACATGCCGGCATTTTGGGAGAGATCGTGGTCAAGGCCGATCAGGCGTCCGTCGCACAGGAGCTCGGTGGAAATCCAGCCCGCGCGCTGTCCGCGCCCAAACAGTCTTTGCAGCGTCAATTAGCAGATGGGTTGCGTCACCTGGTCCGAGATACATTCAAACTGAATCAACCCGATGGACCGTCAGATGGATGGCTGACACAGGATGCTCTTTGGCTGGTTAGCAAGCCTATTGCTGATCAATTGCGAGCCTATTTGCTGACCAAAGGCGTTGAAGGTGTACCCAGTACGAATGCGCCTTTCTTCAACATGCTGCAAGATCAGGGGGTAATCCAAACCAATGCCCAAGACAAGGCAATCTGGAAAGCCACGATAGACAATGGTCGTGGCTGGCGAAACACCTTCACCCTGCTGAAGCTCTCACCGGCACTGATCTGGAATGATCCAAGTGATCGGCCCACAGCTTACGCTGGGACTCTTGAGGTAGAAGCTGGCAACCCGGTAGAAGACTCTGCAGCTGAAAATACCGTCGCCACACCGGCCAAAAAGTTGCCTTCGGAAATTCAATCCAGCCCTGTGCCGGCGCCTTTAGCACCGGCACAGCCATCACCGTTCGAACTACCTCAGCATTCCTCGAGCAGTACAGATGAATTTGACGAGCTACTGGCGCTCCTTGGTAACATCAATGAGCCATCAGAAGACACCAAAAACAAAGCGGTCTCAGCGGCACATACCGCGCCTCCGAAACTGGATGAAATCCAGCCTTCCCAAACCTCCAATCAAGGAGGTGCGCCTTTAGCAATAATCGAAGAAGTCACTCCGATGCCTAGCAATAACACCGAGATCGGTCAGGGATTTGTTGAATGGCTTAAGAAAGGCATCGCATCCCGGACCATCATTATCAACGATACCAAAGCGCTGGTTCATACCGTAGCAGGGACCGCTATGCTGGTAACGCCTGGAATTTTCAAACGCTACGTCCTTGAATTCCCCCATATCGAACAGCAAGCCAAAGTACAGCAAGTCAGCGCCTGGCAGCTGGTTCAACGTAGTTTCGAGAAACAGAAACTTCATCGAAAAACGCATAAGAGTTTGAATATTTGGACCTGTGACGTTGTTGGACCTCGAAAATCCAAGCAGCTCAAGGGGTACTTACTACTAGACCCGCGAACAATCTTCTCTGAGGTCCCTTTCGACAATATCAGCCTGTCCTTGAAGTCAGAAGCAACGGAGCCGCCACAATGACGACGCCCTCGAATCTGACGGAGGAATACATCTTTGCCCATGATCTGCGGCCTGCCAGTGCAAAGATCTATCGCGCCTCGACCAAAGCACTACTCAAGCATTTCCGAACGGCCTCAGTTGAGGAGATCGATCATCGTGCGGTTCTGACATGGCGAAAAAAAGTCCTTGAGAACGGATTATCCAAACGCAGCTGGAACACCTATTCAAATCACCTTCGAACTGTTTGGGGCTACGCCATAGAACACGGCCTGATGACCCATACCACGATCAACCCATTCAAGAAAACCAGCGTTATCCCACCAAAGCGAGCCAGCAAGACAATCAATGGAGACGCCATCCAACGAGCACGCAACTGGCTCATATCCCTTGTAGGCCAAGAACGTTGTACGCATGAACGTAGCCAGATCACACCTGCCTGGTTCTGGCTCAGCGTCTTCGAGATGTTTTATTACACAGGCATACGTCTGAATGCCCTGCTGTGCCTGCGTTACAAAGATATCGACTGGGACAGCCAGATGATCTTGGTCCGCGGTGAAACAGAGAAGACCCATCGGGAGTTTTTCCTCCCCATTATGGAAGGACTCGCTCCACACTTATCCAGGATCTTGGGGGAGGCCGAGAAAATCGGTTTTTCACCAGACGATCAGCTGTTCAACGTCAACAGATTCTCTCGTCACTTCCATGGCAAGGAAATGAACATCGACCAGGTGGAGTCAATGTACGGCAAGCTCACCGATAAGATCGGCGTGCGCATGACCCCTCACCGCTTCAGGCACACATTAGCAACAGACTTGATGAAGCAGCCTGAGCGAAACATTCATCTCACGAAAAGCCTGCTGAATCATTCGAATCTAGCGACAACGATGAATTACATAGAGGCGGACTACGACCATATGCGTGCTGTTCTACATGAGCGGAGTCGGGCTCAGGGCGCTCTGAGCCGAGTGACACGGGTTGATCCAAGTGGCAAACCCTCTGCCCCCTTACCCGCCAAAATAGGTGTGCATTCACAGGAAACCGCTCAACCAGAGCCCAAGAAGCTGCCAGCTCCACAACAATCTAGCAGCACAGAGGTCAGTATTGATCGGCGGACCAAGTCGACTGGCCGAAGCGCGCTACAGAAGGCTCTCGAGCTCGCATCTGCGCAACTGCATCGCGAGTCAATGACATGCTCTATGGACCCACCAGTAGATCAAGTAGAGCAGAGTCTACTATTGACGCTAATGGCGAGCGGGCTTGGTGTCGGCACATTCAGGAAACGCACCTCAACTGAGCATTCAATGCGAAGCTCATCATTTTCCAGAGCATCGCCCTAGTACGCTCATAATCAAAGCGCACTGGCTATAGGGAATTCTGGTTGGCCAGAGGCTTTCGCATGCCCGGAATAAAGAACCAGGTCGAAATCCGGATTTTTTCCAGACGAACGGTACGACTTTGCTCAAGGCACAAAAAAAGGCGTCATAAAGACGCCTTTTTCATTAAATATGGTCGGGGTAGGGGGATTCGAACTCCCGACATCCTGCTCCCAAAGCAGGCGCGCTACCGGACTGCGCTATACCCCGGAATGCGCATCGCAAAGCCTATGCACATTGACATCATGACGAACCGAAACTACTGTTCGCCTCAGACGGCTGCATGTCTACGGCGATATCTAAGTGCTGTAACACTTTCCAAAACCGTAAAACCGCCTCTATCAGAGCTAGAACCTCTGATTCTAAGATTTGATTCCAGCGTCAACTGGTCTCAAAAATGGTGGGTCGTGTGGGATTCGAACCTACGACCAATTGGTTAAAAGCCAACTGCTCTACCAACTGAGCTAACGACCCAAAAATGGTCGGGGTAAGGGGATTCGAACTCCTGACATCCTGCTCCCAAAGCAGGCGCGCTACCGGACTGCGCTATACCCCGGTTTTGAAATTGGCTCCGTGACCAGGACTCGAACCTGGGACCCAATGATTAACAGTCATTTGCTCTACCGACTGAGCTATCACGGAACTACATATTTCAAAGTGAAACTTTACTGCTTTTTACTTCCTCTTCGACGCTAGCGTATCGCTACGTTCGTGTCTCTGAGGCGCGCTATTCTACAATCTTAAAAACCCCTGTCAACCCTTTAAACTGCTTTTAAGACAATGATTTGCGCTTCTTTCTGATTTCTTCTTGGGGAGAAGAAACCCGTGGGCTGACGTTGCTGCGGGGCGCACTTTACAAGCCTTTGCCTTACAGTTCAACGCCCTATCGAAAAAAAAGGCCCCGCAATGCGGGGCCTCCTCTTTATCACCATGCAAGTCGGGCTTAATGGAAGACGATTTCGTCGTTTTCCACGGTCGCCGTGACGCTGGTACCCGGCATGAAGCTGCCCGACAGGATCAACTGCGCCAGCGGGTTCTCGATCCAGCGCTGGATCGCACGTTTCAATGGCCGTGCGCCATACACCGGGTCGTAACCCACCGCGATCAGCTTGTCCAAGGCCTCTGTGCTCAGCTCCAGAGACAACTCGCGTTCCGCCAGACGAGCCCGCAGGCGACCCAACTGGATCTCGGTGATGCCCGCGATCTGATCCCGTGCCAAAGGCTCGAAGATCACCACTTCATCGACCCGGTTGATGAATTCCGGGCGGAAATGCGTGGTCAGTGCATCCATGACGGCAGCACGCTGGGCTTCACGATCGCCGACCAATTCCTGGATCTGCATCGAGCCCAGGTTGGACGTCATCACGATGACCGTGTTGCGGAAGTCCACGGTGCGTCCGTGACTGTCGGTCAAACGGCCATCTTCCAGTACTTGCAGCAGGATGTTGAACACATCCGGGTGGGCCTTCTCGACCTCGTCCAGCAGGATCACCGAGTAAGGCTTACGCCGCACGGCTTCGGTCAGGTAACCGCCCTCTTCGTAGCCTACATAGCCTGGTGGAGCACCGATCAAGCGCGCCACCGAGTGTTTCTCCATGAATTCGGACATATCGATCCGCACCATGGCTTCTTCGGTATCAAAGAGGAACTCGGCCAAGGCCTTGCACAGCTCGGTCTTACCCACGCCAGTTGGGCCGAGGAACATGAACGAACCGCTCGGACGGTTCGGGTCGGACAACCCGGCGCGGGAACGCCGCACCGCGTTGGATACCGCCACCACCGCCTCTTCCTGGCCGATGACGCGCTGGTGCAACAGGCTTTCCATCTTCATCAGCTTGTCGCGCTCGCCTTCGAGCATTTTCGACACAGGGATACCGGTCCATTTCGAGACGACTTCGGCAATTTCCTCCTCGGTCACCTTGCTGCGCAGCAACTGGTTCTCGCTGTGGCCATGCTGGTCGACCATCTGCAGGCTGCGCTCCAGATCCGGGATCACCCCATACTGCAACTCGGCCATGCGGTTCAGGTCGCCCTTACGGCGTGCGGCTTCCAGCTCCTGACGCGACTGCTCGATCTTTTGCTGGATCTGCGCCGAACCCTGTACTTCGGCTTTTTCCGCGTTCCAGATTTCTTCGAGGTCCGAATACTCGCGTTCCAGACGCAAGATTTCTTCCTGGAGTTTTTCCAGGCGTTTTTTCGCCGCTTCGTCCTCTTCTTTTTTCAGTGCCTGGGATTCGACTTTCAGTTGAATCAGGCGCCGATCCAGACGGTCGAGCACTTCCGGCTTCGAATCGATCTCCATGCGAATACGGCTGGCCGCTTCGTCGATCAGGTCGATGGCCTTGTCGGGCAACTGCCGGTCGGTGATATAGCGATGGCTCAACTTGGCCGCCGCAATGATCGCGCCGTCAGTGATCGCCACCTTATGGTGGACCTCATAGCGCTCCTTCAAGCCGCGCAGGATCGCGATGGTGTCTTCTTCGCTCGGCTCTTCCACCAAGACTTTCTGGAAGCGCCGTTCAAGGGCCGCATCCTTCTCGATGTACTGGCGATACTCGTTAAGCGTGGTGGCACCGACGCAGTGCAACTCGCCCCGCGCCAACGCAGGCTTGAGCATGTTGCCAGCGTCCATGGAACCTTCGCCTTTACCGGCGCCGACCATGGTGTGCAATTCGTCGATAAACAGAATGATCTGCCCTTCCTGCTTCGACAGCTCGTTCAGCAAGGATTTGAGCCGCTCTTCGAACTCGCCACGGAATTTGGCACCCGCGATCAACGACCCCATGTCCAGAGACAGCAGGCGTTTGCCTTTAAGACCGTCCGGCACTTCGCCATTAATGATGCGCTGGGCCAGGCCCTCGGCAATTGCGGTTTTACCCACGCCAGGCTCGCCGATCAGCACCGGGTTGTTCTTGGTGCGACGTTGCAGAACCTGAATGGTGCGGCGGATTTCGTCATCACGACCGATCACCGGATCAAGCTTGCCTTCTTCGGCACGCTTGGTCAGGTCGACAGTGTATTTATCCAGGGCCTGGCGCGACTCCTCGTGGTTGGGGTCGTTCACCGCTTCGCCGCCACGCAGGTTGTTGATGGCGTTTTCCAGGGCTTTTTTGCTGACACCCTGGCCCAGCAACAATTTGCCAAGCTTGCTGTTTTCGTCCATGGCGGCGAGCAACACCAGCTCGCTGGAGATGAACTGATCACCTTTCTGCTGGGCCAGGCGGTCCGCCTGGTTCAGCAGACGCGCCAGATCCTGGGACATATTCACATCGCCCGTAGGATTCTGAATTTTCGGCAGTTGGTCGAGCTCTTTACTCAACTCTTTGCGCAAGCTGTTGACGTCGAAACCCACCTGCATCAGCAAGGGCTTGATAGAACCACCTTGCTGCTCCAGGAGCGCCTGCATCAAGTGCGCAGGCTCAATGGCCGGGTGGTCGAGGCCGACCGCCAGGGATTGGGAGTCCGATAAAGCCAATTGCAATTTGCTGGTTAAACGATCAATACGCATTAGTCACCTTCCTTTTGAGCAGGCCGGAGCTATGTATGAGCGAGCTTGCTCGCGAGTAACACATCCTGAATGAAGAAACCTGCCAGATAGCCCTATAGATGGGGTGGATTCTGGGAGATTCAAGCTTCGGACAGTTGACGCAGATCAGAAGAGTCTAGCGCTCCAGCCAAATAAGGGAGGCGAACCGACCCGTACGTGGACTGCGGCGGTAAGAAAAGAAACGCGGATCGTTGACGGTGCAGAACCCGCCACCGTAAACAACGGTGATACCGCGTGCAGCCAGGCGCAGACGCGCCAACTGGTAGATATCAGCCATGAACTTGCCGGAATGGGTGCTCGGCACAAAGGCTTGGACGGTGCTCGGCAGTTGCTGCACGAACGCTTCCCGCACTTCCGGGCCGACTTCGAAGGCTTGCGGGCCAATGGCCGGGCCCAGCCAGACCAATACATCGGCCGGGTCGGCTTCCAGGCTTTCGACTGCGGCTTCCAGCACACCCGCCGCCAACCCACGCCAACCGGCATGGGCAGCCGCCACACGCGTGCCGGCACGGTTGCAGAACAACGCAGGCAAGCAATCGGCGGTCATGGCGGTGCAGGCAATACCCGGTGTGCTGGTCCAGTTGCCATCGGCTTCGGCAGTGCTCGACGGATCGGCCTCAACCACGGTGATCCCGTGGACTTGGCGTAACCAGGCCGGCTGAATATCGAAAGCATCGGTAAGACGACGGCGATTTTCAAGAACAGCCTCAAGGCTGTCCTCGACATGATCACCCAGGTTGAGGCTGTCGAACGGCGCCAGACTGACGCCGCCCGCACGGGTGGTGACGCAGGCTTTGACCTGAGCCGGCGCTGGCCAGTCAGGAGTCAGCCAGTCACTCATCCGACAAATGCCTCGCGATCCTGCTTGAGCAGCGACAGCAACCAGACCAGATCGTCCGGCAGAGGCGATTCCCAACTCATCCGCTTACCGCTCGTCGGATGGTCCAGTTCCAGGAAGCGTGCGTGCAAAGCCTGGCGCGGGAAGGTTTTCAGCGATTCAACCATGGTGGCACTGGCCGCCGGCGGAATACGGAAGCGACCACCGTAGGCCGGATCTCCGACCAACGGGAAGTTGATATGCGCCATGTGTACACGAATCTGGTGGGTACGGCCGGTTTCCAGCTTGACCCGCACATGGGTGTGGGACCGGAAACGCTCCAGCACGCGATAGTGGCTGACGGCCTGCTTGCCGCCCTCCATCACCGCCATACGCTGGCGCTGCTGGCCGTGGCGACCGATCGGCGCGTTGATCTTGCCACCCGCCACCACGACGCCGATCACGATGCATTCGTAGATACGGCTGACGCTGCGGCTCTGCAATTGCGTCACCAACTGCGTCTGCGCCTGGATGGTCTTGGCCACCACCATCAGACCGGTGGTGTCTTTGTCCAGGCGGTGCACGATGCCGCAACGCGGCACATTAATGATGTCCGGCACGTGGTGCAGCAGGGCATTGAGCAAGGTGCCATCAGCGTGCCCGGCCGCCGGGTGAACCACCAGGCCTGCGGGTTTGTTGATGACCAGGATGTCGTCGTCTTCATAGACGATGTCCAGCTCGATGTCCTGGGCGACCCATTCTCCCTGGGCTTCCTGCTCGGCAGTCAGCTCAAGAATCGCACCACCGTGCACTATGTCTCGCGGGCGGATGACCGCTCCATCCACAGTCAGGCGGCCGTCTTTGATCCAGGCGGAAAGGCGCGAGCGCGAGTGCTCAGCGAATAATTGTGCGGCGACTTGATCGAGGCGTTGGCCGCCCAATTCGGACGGCACCTCTGCGCGAAGTTCAATTTTATCGGACATGCTCAGACTAGGCGTGGCACAGCCTTTGGTTTCGGCTGCGCGCTTGTGGTTAAATACGGCGTCTTTTGCCCCGAGGCTTTCAACGGGGCGCTCATCATAACAGGACGGCCCCGCCCAAGACAGCGGCCGTCATAGGGACGCAAGCCGCCATGCAAGTGAAACACCTGCTGCTGATCGCCATCCTCGCCATGACTGCTGCTTGCTCGTCAACAAAAGAAGTCGTCGACGAAAACCTGAGCGAAGTCGAGTTGTACCAACTGGCTCAGAAAGACTTGGACAATAATAGCTACACCAGTGCCACAGCGAAGCTGAAGGCCCTGGAGTCGCGCTATCCGTTCGGACGCTATGCCGACCAGGCCCAGCTCGAGTTGATCTACGCCAACTATAAGAACGCCGAGCCGGAAGCTGCCAAATCCGCCGCCGAGCGTTTTATCCGCCTGCACCCGCAGCACCCGAACGTGGACTACGCCTACTACCTCAAGGGCCTGACCTCGTTCGACCAGGACGTAGGCCTACTGGCGCGTTTCCTGCCACTGGACATGACCAAGCGTGACCCAGGCGCTGCCCGCGACTCCTACAACGAGTTCGCCCAGTTGACCAGCCGCTACCCCAACAGCCGCTACGCGCCGGACGCCAAGCAGCGCATGATCTACCTGCGCAACCTGCTGGCCGCCTATGAAATCCACGTAGCCCACTACTACCTGACCCGTCAGGCCTATGTAGCTGCGGCCAACCGTGGCCGTTACGTAGTGGAAAACTTCCAGGAAACCCCTTCGGTGGGTGATGGCCTGGCAGTGATGACCGAGGCTTACCAGCGTCTGCACCTGGACGAACTGGCCAACACCAGCCTGGAAACCCTCAAGCTGAACTACCCTGACCACCCTAGCCTGAAAGACGGCCAGTTCGTGCCTCAGGTTGCCGAAGCGGACAACCGTTCGTGGCTGAGCAAGTACACCCTGGGCCTGATCGAGTCGCGTCCACCGTTGCCGCCGGGCGAAACCCGCGCCAACCAGGACGTGATGAAGCAATTCCAGGACGCGAAGGAAGCGATTCCTGCGGACCTAAAGCCACACGACGAGAACGGCGACGTGATCGAAGAGGAAGCACCTCAGGCCCTGGGCAACAACCAGGACCGCTCGTGGTTCAGCTACATGACGTTCGGCGTGTTCGACTGATCGGTCGACGCGACGCAAAAAAAGGGAGCCCCGCGGGGCTCCCTTTTTCATGGGCGCTGCATTATTGCGCTGTGCGCCCGGCAGGTCCTTGGCTAAACTGGCGCATTACTTGTCGAGAATCCTCCCATCATGCTTCGTCTCCTGTTCTGGATTGCCGTTATTGCCGCCGCTGTATGGTTCTGGCGCAAATTCAAAAGCCCGGCTGCTGGACAGCCACCCGCAAGCGAACCCAGTGCGGCCCTGATGGTGCGCTGCGCTCACTGCGGCGTGCACTTGCCACAGGACCGCGCGCTCAGCTCACACCAGCAGTGGTATTGCACCCAGGCGCATCTGGAACAAGGGCCGAAGTCTATCCAGCGTTAAGTCGACCGGCGGGAGCATAGGGCGTCGGGTCGATGATCGGCGCACGCTCCAGTAACAAGTCGGCAAACAATTGGCAGGAGGCCGGGGCCAGTACCAGGCCGTTGCGGTAATGCCCGCAGTTGAGCCACAACCCTTCGAAGCCAGGCACCTGGCCGATATAGGGAATGCCCTCCGGCGAACCGGGACGTAAGCCGGCCCAGTGCCCTACCACCTCTGCGCCTGCCAGAGCGGGTATCAGCTCGACCGCCGATGCCTTGAGGCTTTCCAATGCAGTTTCAGTGGGAGTCTTGTCGAAACCTTCATGCTCCAGGGTGCTGCCGATCAGGATATGCCCATCGCGCCGGGGAATCGCATAACGCCCCTTGGCCAGGACCATGCTCGACAGGAAGTCCGACGCGCATTTATACAGAATCATCTGGCCCTTGACCGGTTCCACCGGCAACGACAAGCCCAGCGTCCCCAGCAACTCACCGCTCCACGCCCCTGCTGCCAGCACGACCTGATCACCGAGGATCGCGCCATCGGCCGTGTTCACGCCCACCACACGGGCGCCCTCCAGCACAAAGCCGGCCACCTCGCATTGCTCGTGAATCGTCACGTCAGGCAGCGCCAACAGCGCGGCCTTCAGGGATTTGACCAGGCGCGGGTTGCGCACATTGGCGACGTTGGCCATATAGATTGCCTGGTCATACCCGCCTCCAAGCACCGGAACCGCATCATGGGCCGCGGAGATATCCACTTTGCTCAAGGGCCGGCCTTCACGTGCAGCCCAGGCCAGAGCTTGCTCTTCGTCCTCTAGATCAAGCCAGTACAGGCCTGTGGTGTGAACCTCCGGGTCTACGCCGGTGGCAGCAAACAAGCGCTCAGCCAGTTGCGGATAGAAATCCTGGGACCAATGGGCCAACGCCGTGACCGCCGGGCTATAGCGCCAGGGATATAGCGGTGAAACGATGCCTCCACCGGCCCAGGAAGACTCCTGCCCCACACCCGCGCGCTCCAGCAGCACCACCGCCTGCCCCTGGGTCGCCAGGTTGAACGCCGTGAGCAACCCGATTACTCCACCACCGACAATCACCACTTGCTGTTGCTTAGCCATCATTTGATCCAGCCAATAAATAGGGACAAGCGCACCTGGCGCCCAATCATCCAGCATCCTCATCAGTGCCCCCAGCACGCCTTGCGCGACATGTGCGGCGCAGCGCCCGGGTTGGCCCGCGCACCGGTGCTGGTCAGGCTGAAGTCGCCGCAAGGGTCGCTGGCCATCAGCGAATCGGCGACAGGCGTGGCTACCAGGCGGTAATCCTGAGGGTTCAATGCAGCGGTGATTCTATAGCGATCGTTGCCTGCACTGACGCCGCTTGCGTCAATAAAACTGCCATTCCTTGCATGAAAGCGCTCAAGGTGCTGAGCCTGCTCGGTCAAGAGCACGACGATTTCAGCGCGATAGACCCTTTTTACATGGCTGATATACCCGGGGTAAGCAATCCCCGCCAGAAACGCGATGATCGCAACAACGATCACCGACTCGATCAAGGTAAAACCCTGGCTGTCCATGCCCACTCCACTGCGCCTCATTGAAGTTGTCGCCAAGCCACTCGCAGAAACCGCGAGCGCCCCTCCTCTTCTACCCCCGCGTACACGCTCTCCAACACCGTACGCGACTGCCCACTCAACCCCACCGCCGTCACTCGAAACACCGCCGCCCGGGTTTGTGGCGGCAGATGGGCCAGCCCCACACCTTGCCCCAAGGATTGAATACCGTAGAGCCCATTCTTCATCGCGACCCAGGTCACGGCCGAACCAGGATTCGTCCCGGCCGTCACTACCGAAAACGCTTCACCCGGTGGCGCACAGGTAACAATCGATTGACACACCGGCGCCGCCGCAGGCTCGCGCTGTATGCGCGACTCACCCAACCTCAGCCCACTTTCGGCCTGTTGAAACGACTGGTTGCGATGCCAGAGGCTGCCGGCGATCCTCTGCTGTGTCACAGCCTCCTGGATCGACACCAGGCCGATCAACGACAACAGCAGCAAAAACACCAGGCTGATCAACAGGACCATCCCTGCCTGATTCACATCAACACGCACAGAAAGCCGCATGCTCGCCCTACCCCAGACGGTTTCGCAGCGCCGCCACGACGCTGTAGGTTTGATCCTTTACCCGGCCTGTCGGATCCTGAAGCGTCATCTGGATGCGCACACTGCGTATCAAAGACGCATCGGCCGGGCTGGAGTCGTAGCGCACCACCCTCACTGAAGCTGGCTGGTCGGCAACGCCAAAGCTGACATCGAAGCGCTGCACGTTATCCACCAACACCGCCTTGGCTGGCGCTGCGGGCGTACTGATCTTCAACTGGCCCGCTTCGAACGTGTAGGTGAGCTGGCGTATCGCAAAGCGGATCTGCCCAGGCACGGGCGCCGGTGAATTTCCGGCATAGGCTTGGGCGGTACCCGTGCAGTCGGACAACACTGTCCAATCAGGTTTGCCGCCGTCACTGTCGGCGGTGATGAGCGTCAGCGATGTGGAAGCGATCCCTGTACTCCAGGCGACAGGTCGATCAAAGGCCGGCGGGGCATTTTCGATGAAGGCCGTGGCCAGGCAGCCAAACATCCCGGCCTGGCGAATATCCTGCACCAACTTGCCAAGCACAAAGCGCGCATCATCCTGAAGCAACATTGCCGCCTGCTGGCTGGCATGGGTCGCTCGCGAGCTGATCGCCACCTGACTAACGCCGAGTATCAGTATCAGGCCCACGGCCAGGGCCAACAGCAACTCCACTAGGCTGAAACCTCGAACCGAGCCGCTCATCACGCCGCCCCCGGCTCGTTACCGACGCGGCTGATCAGGGTGAAGGTTTGCCGGGCGCCTGGGGCATCCGTGCCGCGGTGATCATCCCAACTGATACTCACTGTCACTTCGCTTGCGCTGATTGACACCGAACCTTTGGCACTTTCCCCGGCAAACCCGCGGATATTGGCCTCGAAATCACGCAGGTCCAAGTCACGCACGCTGGCTGTACTGGCCGGCACGCGCGCCGCCCGGCGCCATGCGTAGTCAGCCTCGGAATTGGCGCGCATGCGGTCGAGTATGTCGTAAGCGATGAAACTGGCTTGGCTGGTCATCCTTGAGCTGTCGGTGTACTTGAGAGCGTTGAGTTGGACCACCGCCGCGCCCAACAGACCGATAGAGAGAATCAGCATCGCCACGAGCACCTCGATCAGCGTCATGCCGGTTTGGCGCCCAGACACAGCGCGGGGAAAGCAAGGGGTCGAGCGAGTAAGCATTACCGTCGTCATCCATGTCGAAGGCCAAAACAAAGCCAGTGAAATCTGCTGTGCGAGCCAAGACTAGCGCCGGATTTCGGCGCGCGCCGCTCCGGGAACAAAGGGAAATACTTTGGACACAAAGGCCATCATCCAGCGTCTCAGCCTGGGCGCTATACCTATGACTACAGCCGAATATTGGCCTACGTCCACGGAGGGGCGACACATGCGACAACGAGGTTTCACCCTGATCGAACTGCTGCTCGGGCTGATGGTGAGTGGCATCCTGGCGCACCTTGCGGTGCCCAACTTCAAGAGCCTGCTGGAATCCCAACAAAGGCAAAGTGCCGCGCAATCACTGGCCAATGGACTGCGTTATGCGCGCGCACAAGCCATCGCGCATAACCGCGCGGTGGTCATTCACGCACTGGACGACGATTGGAGCCAGGGTTGGCGAGTGATACTGGATGTGAACGGACGCGGCCATCTGGACGACGATAACCCCGTGCTGCTGGAGCGCCAGGACAGCGGGCGAGTGCCGATCCTGGGGAACGGGCCGGTCAAGCACCTGATCCGCTTCAGCGGGCTGGGTGAACCGGTATTTTCAGGCGGGGGGTTTCGTGCTGGCACGCTGCATGTGTGCGCCAGGGAGCAGGCACAGAGCTTGTACCAGATCGTGCTGGCGCCCAGCGGGCGCATCAGCCTGCGCAGCGAGCGAGCCGAGCAGGCGTTGTGCCGGAGCTACTCCGGCACCCTGGCACTCAGAGCAGTGAGCGAACCCGCAGCTCCTTGGGCATGGAGAAGGTGATGTTCTCTTCACGCCCGGCCAACTCATCGGCGCCGGTAGCCCCCCAAGCATGCAGTTGTTGGATAACGCCGCGCACCAGGACTTCCGGGGCCGAAGCGCCCGCCGTGATGCCGATGCGCTCGACGCCGTCGAACCAGCTGCGCTGCATGTCTTCGGCACCGTCGATCAGGTACGCCGGTGTGGCCATGCGCTCGGCCAACTCGCGCAGGCGGTTGGAGTTGGAGCTGTTAGGGCTGCCGACCACCAGCACCACATCGCACTCATCGGCCAGTTGCTTGACTGCGTCCTGGCGGTTTTGCGTGGCGTAGCAGATATCGTCCTTGCGTGGCCCACCGATAGCCGGGAAGCGGCTGCGCAAGGCGTCGATAACGCGGCTGGTATCGTCCATGGACAAGGTGGTCTGGGTCACGAACGCCAAGCGCTCGGGGTTACGCACCTGCAGGTTGGCGACGTCTTTTTCGTCTTCCACCAGGTAAATGGCACCGCCGTTGCTGCCATCGTACTGGCCCATGGTGCCTTCGACTTCCGGATGCCCGGCGTGGCCGATCAGGATGCACTCGCGACCATCGCGACTGTAGCGCGCGACTTCGATATGGACCTTGGTAACCAGTGGACAGGTGGCGTCGAAAACTTTCAGGCCACGGCCTGCCGCCTCGGTACGCACCGCCTGGGACACACCGTGGGCACTGAAGATGACAATAACGTCGTCCGGCACCTGGTCCAGTTCTTCGACAAAGATGGCGCCACGTGCGCGCAAGTCTTCGACCACGAACTTGTTGTGCACAACTTCATGGCGTACATAAATCGGCGGCCCGAAGACTTCCAGGGCGCGGTTGACGATTTCAATAGCCCGGTCCACGCCGGCGCAGAAGCCACGGGGGTTGGCGAGTTTGATTTGCATGCTGTGCCTCGTGTCTTGCAGCGCAAGAATTTGGATCATTGCAACCGCGGGCGCGGCTGATCTCTATATAACGACGCGGAAAAATGTGGGAGCGGGCTTGCTCGCGATAGCGGTGTATCAGCCAACAGAGTCACTGAATGTTAGTCAGCAATCGCGAGCAAGCCCGTTCCCACATTTTGAACCGCGTTGTCAGTCAGAGCGCTTTAACGTCGAAGATTTCTACGTCAAACGTCAAGGTTTTACCGGCCAACGGGTGGTTGAAGTCGATGGTCACTTGCGCGTCATCGAAGGCTTTGACCACACCCGGCAGCTCGGTATTCGCCGCATCGTTGAAGATCACCAGCAGGCCTTCGGACAGTTCCATGTCCTGGAACTGCGAACGCGGGATGATCTGCACGTTTTGCGGGTTGGGCTGGCCAAAGGCGTTTTCCGGCAGGATCTGCAGGGTGCGCTTGTCGCCGGCCTTGAAACCGAACAACGCGGCTTCAAAACCCGGCAGCAGGTTGCCATCGCCGACCTTGAACGTCGCCGGGGCCTTGTCGAACGTGCTGTCGACCGTGTCACCATTTTCCAGGCGCAGTGCGAAATGCAAAGTGACTTCCGTGTTCTGGCCGATACGTTGCTCAACCAATACCTGATCAGTCATTGACGGTCTCTCCGGTTTTCTTACTTTTGAACATATCCAAGGCCAGCATGATTGCACCGACGGTGATGGCGCTGTCGGCAAAGTTGAACGCCGGGAAATACCAGCGGTTCTGCCAATGCACCAGAATGAAGTCGATCACATGGCCCAGGGCAATGCGGTCGTAGAGGTTGCCCAGCGCGCCGCCCAGCACCAGGGCCAAGGCGATAGCCAGCCAGGTGTCATTGCGGCCCAGGCGCTTGAGCCAGACCACCAGCACCGCACTGACCACCACGGCGATCAGGGCAAACAACCAACGCTGCCAGCCGCCGCTATCGGCGAGGAAGCTGAAGGCAGCACCGGTGTTGTAGGCCAGGGTCCAACTGAAGTAATCCGGGATCACCACGATTTGCTGGAACATTTCCAGGGAGCCCTCGAAATGAGCCTTGCTGACCTGGTCAATGACCAGGACCAGCACGCTCAGTACGAGCCAGCCCAGACGTCCGAAACGACCGGTGGCATTAGGCATAGTGGCGAACCTCGCCAGCGCCGCTGATGTTGTCCACACAACGACCGCAGATTTCCGGATGCTCAGGATTCACGCCAACGTCTTCACGGCAGTGCCAGCAACGGGCGCACTTGGGGAAGGCCGACTTGACCACTTTGAGCTTGAGGCCCGGGACTTCGGTGGCCACAGCGTCCGCCGGGGCCTGGGCGAAAGGTGCCAGGGTCGCGGTGGAGGTGATCAGCACGAAGCGCAGTTCGTTGCTCAACTTGGACAGGTCGGCCGTCAGGCCTTCCTCGGCAAACAGGGTGACTTCGGCTTGCAGATTGCCACCGACGGCCTTGGCCGCACGCTGGACCTCGAGTTCCTTGTTCACCGCGACCTTGACGGCCATGACGCCTTCCCAGTATTCGCGCCCCAGTTCAAAGTCGGCCGGCAGTTCGGTCAGGCCTTCGTACCAAGTGTTGAGCATCACCGATTCGTTACGCTCGCCCGGCAGGTATTCCCACAGTTCGTCGGCGGTGAAGGCCAGGATCGGCGCGATCCAGCGCACCAGCGCTTCGGAGATGTGGTACAGCGCGGTCTGCGCCGAGCGGCGTGCCTTGCTGTTGGCGCCGGTGGTGTACTGGCGGTCCTTGATGATATCGAGGTAGAAACCACCCAACTCCTGCACGCAGAAGTTATGGATCTTCGAGTACACGTTCCAGAAGCGGTATTCACCGTAATGCTCTTGCAACTCGCGCTGCAGCAACAGGGTACGGTCCACGGCCCAACGGTCCAGGGCGAGCATTTCCTCGGCCGGCAGGATGTCGGTGGCCGGGTTGAAACCGGTCAGGTTCGACAGCAGGAAGCGGGCGGTATTGCGGATGCGGCGGTAGGCATCGGCGCTGCGTTGCAGGATCTGCTCGGAGACGGCCATCTCGCCCGAATAATCGGTCGAGGCTACCCACAGGCGCATGATGTCGGCACCCAGGGTGTCGTTGACCTTTTGCGGCGCGATCACGTTGCCCAGGGACTTGGACATCTTGCGACCGTTTTCGTCGACGGTGAAACCGTGGGTCAGCAGTTCGCGGTACGGGGCGTGATCGTCGATGGCGCAACCGGTCAGCAAGGACGAGTGGAACCAGCCGCGGTGCTGGTCCGAACCTTCCAGGTACAGATCGGCGCGCGGGCCGGTTGCGTGGCCCATCGGGTGCGAACCGCGCAGCACGTGCCAATGGGTGGTGCCAGAGTCGAACCAGACGTCGAGGGTGTCGCTGATCTTGTCGTACAGAGGCGCTTCGTCGCCCAGCAGCTCAGCGGCGTCCAGCTTGAACCAGGCTTCGATACCTTCCTGTTCAACGCGCTGGGCCACGACTTCCATCAGTTCAACGGTGCGCGGGTGCAGTTCGCCGCTTTCCTTGTTGAGGAAGAACGGGATCGGCACGCCCCAGTTACGCTGGCGGGAGATGCACCAGTCTGGGCGGTTGGCGATCATCGAGTGCAGGCGCGCCTGACCCCAGGCCGGGACGAACTTGGTGTCTTCGATGGCTTTGATCGCACGGTTGCGCAGGGTATCGCCGCTGGTCGGCTGTTTGTCCATGCCGATGAACCACTGCGCAGTGGCGCGGTAGATCAGCGGGGTCTTGTGACGCCAGCAGTGCATGTAGCTGTGCTGGATCGTCGAGGTTTGCATGAGTGCGCCGACTTCGCGCAGCTTCTCGATGATCGCCTTGTCGGCCTTGAAGATGAACTGGCCGCCGAAAAACTCCAGCGATGGCACGTACACACCGTTGCTTTGTACCGGATTGATGATGTCATCGTTCACCAGGCCGTACTGCTTGCAGATCACAAAGTCGTCGACGCCATAGGCGGGCGAGCAGTGAACCACGCCGGTACCGGAACCCAGCTCGACGTAGTCAGCCAGGTACACGGGCGACAGACGGTCATAGAACGGGTGACGGAAGTTGATCAGCTCCAGCGCGGAGCCGGTGGTGGTGGCGATCACCGAACCTTGCAGCTCGTAACGTGCCAGGCAGGCTTCGACCATTTCCTCGGCCAGCACCAGCAGGCGGTCACCGACGTCCACCAGGGCGTAGGTGAATTCCGGGTGCACGTTGAGCGCCTGGTTGGCGGGGATGGTCCACGGGGTGGTGGTCCAGATCACGATGGCCGCCGGCTTGGCCAGGCTTGCCAGACCAAAGGCCTCGGCCAGCTTGGCGTCGTCGGCGATCGGGAAGGCCACGTCGATGGTCGAAGACTTCTTGTCTTCGTACTCGACTTCCGCTTCAGCCAAGGCCGAACCACAGTCGAAGCACCAGTTCACGGGCTTGAGGCCCTTGAACACGAAACCACCCTTGACGATTTCGGCCAAGGCGCGAATTTCACCGGCCTCGTTCTTGAAATCCATGGTCTTGTAGGGATTGGCCCAGTCGCCCAGGACCCCCAGGCGGATGAACTCGGACTTCTGCCCTTCGATCTGCTCGGTGGCGTAGGCACGGCACAGTTCGCGGGTTTTATCGGCGCCCAGGTTCTTGCCGTGGGTCACTTCGACCTTGTGTTCGATCGGCAGACCGTGGCAGTCCCAGCCCGGAACATACGGCGCGTCGAAGCCCGACAGGGTTTTCGAGCGGACGATCATGTCCTTGAGAATCTTGTTCAGCGCATGACCGATGTGAATCGTGCCGTTGGCATAAGGAGGGCCGTCGTGCAGGACGAATTTCGGACGATCCTTGCCAATTTCGCGCAACTTTCCGTACAGGCCAATACTGTCCCAGCGCTGCAGAATCTGCGGTTCGCGCTGTGGCAGGCCGGCCTTCATTGGGAAGGCGGTGTCCGGAAGGTTTAGCGTGGCTTTATAGTCGGTCATTTAAGGCTCTTCGTTAGCGATGGGCGCTAGGTGCGGCTAGTGCACGGGCGGCGGCGACATCCGCATTGATCGCCGTTTTCAACGCCTCAAGGGAGGCGAAACGCTGCTCTTCACGCAGCTTCTGGTGGAAAACCACCGTCAAACGCCGGTCATATAAATCCCCGGCAAAATCCAAAAGGTGAACCTCCAGGTGGGCCTTGCCATCACCTGCAACCGTGGGTCTGACGCCTATGTTGGCGACTCCCGGCCACGATTGGCCGTCGATGTCGACGCTCACCAGGTAAACCCCGGTCAGCGGCACACGACGGCGCTTGAGTTGCACGTTGGCGGTTGGCGTGCCCAATTGGCGCGCCAGCTTCTGGCCGTGCAGTACCCGTCCGGCAATACGGAACGGGCGACCGAGCAAACGCTCGGCCAAGGCGAAGTCGGCAGCGGCCAGGGCGTTACGCACCTGGGTACTGCTCACGCGCAGGCCATCGAGTTCGACGGTTTGCGCGGCTTCGACGGTAAACCCCTGGGTAACACCGGCGTGTTGCAGAAAATCGAAATCCCCGACGCGATCGCACCCGAAACGGAAGTCGTCACCGACCTCCAGGTGCTGCACGCCCAAACCATCGACGAGGATACGGTCGACGAACTCGGCGGCGCTGAGGCTTTGCAGACGCTGGTTGAAGGCCAGGCAGAGGACGCGGTCCACGCCTTCTTCGGCCAGCAGTTGCAGCTTGTCCCGCAGGCGGGCCAGGCGGGCCGGCGCCGTTTCCGGGGTAAAGTATTCCCGCGGCTGTGGCTCGAAAATCACCACGCAGCTAGGCACGCCCAACTCGACCGCACGCTCGCGCAGCCGGGCCAGGATAGCCTGGTGGCCACGGTGAACACCGTCAAAGTTGCCAATAGTGGCGACGCAGCCCCGATGCTGGGGGCGCAGGTTGTGGAGACCTCGAACCAGCTGCATAACGCGCTTCTTGCTCATAAAGTGGTCGATTATAACCACACCCGGCCTTGGGTGACAGGCAACAGCGCAGGCCAAATGGGTTGATTCGATAAAACACCCGTTTTATCGCGGCAAACTCTCTAACCCAGCGCCTTGCGATTGAAATCCCGCAGGCGGAAACCTTGCAGCAGCAACATCCCGAAGTACACCACCACGCCCGCCACCACCAACACGCCCAGGCGCAGGAAGCGCTCCAGCATATGGCCTTGGTCCCAGGCAGGCATGAAGTGCATCAGGCCGAGCAGCACCGCCGACATCATTGCAACAGCCACCAGCAACTTGAGGGCAAACAGACCCCAACCCGGCTGTGGCTGAAACATCTGCTGCTTGCGCAACTGATAGAACAACAGGCCCGCGTTGATGCACGCGCCGGCGCTGATGGCCAGGGCCAACCCGGCGTGGGCCAATGGGCCGATGAACACCAGGTTGAGCAGTTGCGTGATGATGAGCGTAAAGATCGCGATTTTCACCGGGGTACGAATGTTTTGCTGCGCATAAAAGCCCGGCGCCAGCACTTTGATCACGATGATGCCGAGCAGGCCGACAGAGTAGGCGATCAGCGCATGCTGGGTCATTAATGCGTCATGCGCATCGAATTGCCCGTACTGGAACAGCGACACGGTCAGTGGTTCGGCCAGAATGCCCAGCGCCAGGGAGCAAGGCAGCACCAGCACGAAGCACAGGCGCAGGCCCCAATCGAGGATGCGCGAATATTCCTGGCGATCCTTACTGGCATAGGTGCGCGCCAGTGTCGGCAGCAGAATGGTGCCCAGGGCCACGCCGAGCACGCCGGAAGGCAGTTCCATCAAGCGATCGGCGTAATACATCCAAGACACCGAGCCGGAGACCAGCAGCGAGGCGAACGCAGTATTGATGATCAGGGAAATCTGACTGACCGACACGCCAAGGATCGCCGGCAACATATTGCGCATCACGCGCCACACCCCGGTGTCCTTGAGGTTCAGGCGCGGCAATACGAGCATGCCGATCTTTTTCAGGTGCGGCAGTTGGTAGAGCAACTGCGCCAGGCCACCGGCCAGCACGGCCCAGCCCAGAGCCATTACCGGCGGATCGAAGTACGGCGTCAGGAACAGCGCGAAGATGATCATGCTGACGTTAAGCAAGGTCGGTACGAAGGCCGGCACCGAGAACCGGTTCCAGGTATTGAGGATCGCCCCGGCCAGGGACGACAAGGAAATCAGCAATATATAAGGAAAGGTCACGCGCAACAGATCCGTGGTCAGCGCGAATTTTTCCGGGGTATTGGCAAAACCGGGCGCGGTGGCCCAGATCACCCAGGGCGCGGCGAGCATGCCGGCTATCGTTACCAGCATCAGCACCAGGGTCAGCAGGCCCGAGACGTAAGCGATAAACGTACGGGTCGCCTCCTCGCCCTGCTGGGTCTTGTATTCGGCCAGGATCGGTACGAAAGCCTGGGAAAACGCCCCCTCAGCGAAGATGCGCCGCAGCAGATTGGGCAATTTAAAGGCAATAAAGAAGGCATCCGTGGCCATGCTGGCGCCAAAAATGCGCGCCAGCAGGGTGTCACGCACAAACCCCAGTACCCGGGAAATCATCGTGATAGAGCTGACGGCGGCCAACGATTTGAGCAGATTCATTGAAAGAGTTTGCGCCTATAGATAAAGAGCAGGCGAACTACGCGCCCACTTATGCGATACTGCGCGCCTGCAACAGCACAGCGCCAAAGCTCGCGAGTTTACAGGTCAAGCGCCGGAAATAAATCACCCGCCTCTTCAGATCGACCACTCAGCAGTTCGCATCAGCCGCCCTTGACAACACTTCAAGTCATCGGCATGATTCGCGGCCTATTTTGTTTGCTATTTCCTAAAAAGTCTTTCGAGGAGCTCGACGGTGGCCAACACACCTTCCGCCAAAAAACGTGCAAAACAGGCTGAGAAGCGTCGCAGCCACAACGCCAGCCTGCGTTCCATGGTTCGTACCTACATCAAGAATGTAGTTAAGGCCATCGACACCAAAGACGCTGAAAAAGCCCAAGCTGCTTACGTTCTGGCAGTGCCGGTTATCGACCGTATGGCCGATAAAGGCATCATCCACAAGAACAAGGCCGCTCGTCATAAGAGCCGCCTGAATGGCCACATCAAGGCTCTGAACGTTGCTGCTGCAGCCTAAGTGGTAAAAACTGCGCCGCAGCCCAGGTTGCGAAACAGTTAAAAAATGCCCCGTACCGAAAGGTCCGGGGCATTTTTATTTGTCCACGGAATCATCGCAGCACCCTTTGCGAGAGTGGTGGATTTCAGGCAAAAAAAAACGCCCCGTACCAGTCGGGGCGTTTTTTCTACCAACCGATCAAACCATCGATCAGTGGTGATGACCACCTTCACCATGGACGTGACCGTGGGCCACTTCTTCCTGGGAAGCTTCGCGAACGGCAACGATCTTCACTTGGAAGTTCAGGCGCTGGCCGGCCAGAGGGTGGTTACCGTCGACGGTGACGTCGTCGCCATCCAGGTCGCGAATGGTGACGATCTGCATTTGGCCGTCTGGCGCGGAAGCGTGGAACTGCATGCCGACTTCCAGCTCATCAACACCTTCGAACATGCTGCGGCTCAAGGTGCTGACCAGTTCGGCGGAGTATTCGCCGTAGGCATCTTCAGGCTCAATGGCAACGGTCAGTTCATCACCGACGCCTTTGCCTTCCAGAGCCTTTTCCAGGCCGGGGATGATGTTACCCGCGCCTTGCAGGTAGACCAGCGGCGCGCCGCCGGCTGAGCTGTCGATGACCTCACCAGCGTCGTTGGTCAGGGTATAGTCGATGGAGACAGCCTTGTTAGCGGCGATCGTCATGGGGCGAGACCTTTTGCATAAGATTGAAGAACGGACAAGTCTAAACAAGGATTTGCCCGAAAGCGAACAGAACCCGGACGGACGGGACCGATCAATGGTCACCTTGATCATCGGATTCCACCAGGACGCCGACCGGCACTGGGTCGCCGAGCTGTCTTGCGGCCATACCCAGCACCTGCGCCACCAGCCGCCCTGGCAGTCCCGCGCCTGGGTACTCGACCCCGCGCAACGCCTGGAAAAAATAGGCCAGCCCTTTGCCTGCGGCTGGTGTGCGCAAGGGCACGAATAACGATAACCTTGGCGTCTGATTCCCGGCAGGCACTCAACCATAGAGCGCCGCCGAAGCCATGCACCTCCAGAGAATTCGCATGCAGACTTTTTTTATCGCGCCCACCGACTTTGGTGTGGGCCTGACCTCCATCAGCCTTGGGCTGGTGCGTACCCTTGAGCGAGCCGGGCTGAAAGTCGGCTTTTTCAAGCCAATTGCCCAACCCCATCCGGGCGATACCGGCCCCGAGCGCTCCACTGAACTGATCGCGCGCACCCACGGGCTGAAACCGCCGCAACCCCTGGGTCTGGCCCATGTGGAGCGCATGCTCGGCGACGGCCAGCTCGACGAACTGCTCGAAGAAATCATCACTCTGTATCAACAAGCCGCCGTAGGCAAGGACGTGCTGATCGTCGAAGGCATGGTGCCAACCCGCAGCGCCAGCTATGCCGCGCGGGTCAACCTGCACCTGGCCAAGAGCCTGGACGCGGACGTGATCCTGGTCTCGGCGCCGGAAAACGAAGTACTCACCGAACTCTCCGGCCGCGTGGAGTTGCAGGCCCAACTGTTCGGCGGTCCGAAGGATCCGAAAGTGCTCGGCGTGATCCTCAACAAAGTCCGCACCGATGAAAGCATGGAGGCCTTCTCGGCGCGCCTGAAAGAACACTCGCCGTTGCTGCGCAGCGGCGATTTCCGCCTGCTTGGCTGCATTCCCTATCAACCGGAACTCAACGCGCCACGCACCCGCGATGTGGCCGACCTGATGGGCGCGCAAATCCTCAACGCCGGCGATTACGAAACCCGGCGCATGACCAAGATCATCATCTGCGCGCGCACCATGCGCAACACCGTGGAACTGCTCAAGCCCGGCGTGCTGGTGGTGACCCCCGGCGACCGCGACGACATCATCCTCGCCGTCAGCCTGGCCGCGATCAACGGCGTGCCCCTGGCCGGCCTGCTGCTGACCAGCGACACCCTGCCCGACCCGCGCATCATGGACCTCTGCCGCGGCGCCTTCCAGGCCGGGCTGCCGGTGCTGTCGGTGAGTACCGGTTCCTACGAAACAGCGAACCAGCTCAACAGCCTGAACAAAGAAATCCCCATCGACGACCGCGAGCGCGCGGAGATCATCACCGACTTCGTCGCCAGCCACCTCGATGCGCGCTGGCTGCACCAGCGTTGCGGCACGCCACGGGAGATGCGCCTGTCGCCGGCGGTGTTCCGCTACCAGTTGATCCAGCGCGCCCAGGCCGCCAACAAACGCATCGTGCTGCCCGAGGGCAGTGAACCGCTGACCGTACAAGCCGCCGCCATCTGCCAGGCCCGTGGCATCGCCCGCTGCGTGTTGCTGGCCAAGCCGGCGGACGTGGAAGCGGTCGCCCGCGCCCAAGGCATCGAATTGCCCGAAGGCCTGGAGATTCTCGACCCGGACCTGATTCGCGAGCGTTATGTCGAACCGATGGTCGCGTTGCGCAAAAGCAAGAGCCTCAACGCGCCCATGGCCGAGCAGCAACTGGAAGACACCGTGGTGATCGCCACCATGATGCTCGCCCTGGACGAGGTCGACGGCCTGGTCTCCGGCGTCATCCACTCCACCGCCAATACCATCCGGCCGGCCCTGCAACTGATCAAGACCGCACCGGGCTGCACCCTGGTGTCGTCGGTGTTCTTCATGCTGTTCCCCGAGCAGGTGCTGGTGTATGGCGATTGCGTGATGAACCCACACCCGAGCGCCGCCGAACTGGCGGAAATCGCCCTGCAAAGCGCCGACTCTGCCGCCGCGTTTGGCATTACCCCACGGGTGGCGATGATCAGCTATTCCAGCGGTGATTCGGCCAGCGGCGAGGAAGTGGAAAAAGTCCGCGAAGCCACCCTGCTCGCCCATGAACAGCAAAGCTCGCTGTTGATCGACGGCCCGCTGCAGTACGACGCGGCCGCCAACGAAACCGTCGCACGCCAGTTGGCCCCCGACAGCCTGGTCGCCGGCAAGGCCACGGTGTTCGTGTTCCCGGACTTGAACACCGGCAACACCACGCACAAGGCCGTGCAACGCAGCGCCGACTGCGTGAGCCTGGGGCCGATGCTCCAGGGCCTGCGCAAGCCGGTCAACGACCTGCCACGTGGCGCTCAGGTCGACGACATCGTGTACACCATCGCGCTGACTGCGATCCAAGCCGCCAACCGACCTATGGATATCTAAATGCTGGATTTTCTACCTGCCGCCGTGCGCGGGGTGATTGCTTCACTGCTGCTGGCATTGAATACGATCCTGTTGTGCTCGTTCCTGTTCGTCGTGGCGTTGTTCAAGGCCTTGCCCTTCGCCAAGGGCTTCAGCGAATGGCTGATGAACCACACCCATGAAGCCTGGATCAGCAACAACAAGGGCTGGATGAACCTGGTACGTCGTACCCGCTGGCACCTGAAGGGCCTGGAAGGGCTGGACTACCAGCACTCTTATCTGGTGACCAGCAACCACCAGAGCTGGGTCGACATCATGGTGCTGCAATACGTACTCAATCGGCGCATTCGGCCGCTGAAGTTCTTTCTCAAGCAGGAACTGATCTGGGTGCCGGTGATTGGCTTGGCTTGGTGGGCGTTGGGCTTTCCGTTCATGAAGCGCTACACCAAGGCCTATCTGGAAAAGCACCCGGAGAAGAAAGGTAAAGACCTGGAAACCACCCGCAAGACCTGTGCGAAGTTTCGCGACAACCCAGTGGGGATTTTCAACTTCGCTGAAGGCACGCGCTTTACCCCCGGCAAGCATGCGCAGCAGAACTCGCCCTTCCGTTACCTGCTCAAGCCCAAGGCCGGTGGCATCGCGTTCGTGCTGGATGCCATGGGCGAACAATTGAAGTCACTGGTCAACGTGACCATCCACTATCCCGCCGGACGCCCTGGGTATTGGGACTTGCTGTGCGGGAATGTGAAGGACGTGGTGGTGCAGTTTGAAGAGGTGCAGATTCCGCCCGAGTTCATTGGCAAGAATTATGAGCAGGATGGGGAGTACCGGTTGGCGTTCCAGGGCTGGATCAATCGGTTGTGGGAAGACAAGGATGCGCTGCTGGAACAGTTGCACACCGATTACCCAGGTCACCATTGATCAAAAAAATGTGGGAGGGGGCTTGCTCCCGATAGCGGTGGATCAGTCACCAGATGCAGTGACTGAGACTCAGCAATCGGGAGCAAGCCCCCTCCCACAAGGTTTAGATCGCGCCGCGCTGACGCAACAGCTCCAGCACTTGCTTGACGCTGTCTTCCAGCGACAGGGCCTGGGTGTCGATCACCAGATCGGCATTCAGCGGCACGTCATACGGGAAGGACTCGCCAGGGATGTTATCCCCACCGGCCGCGTACAAGCCTTGCGGATCACGCTCGGCGCACACCAGCGGCGATGCCTGGACGTAGACCGTCAGCAAGCGATCGGCACCGATCAGCGCCTTGGCCTGTTCACGCCCTTCGGCATCCGGTGCCACGAAAGCAGCCAGGGTCAACAGGCCGGCTTCGTTGAACTGACGCGCGACGTGAGCCGCACGACGCCAGTTTTCGGTACGCCCGACACGATCCTGCGGCAAGCCTTTGTTCAGGTCGTGACGCAGGTTCTGGCCATCCAGTACGAATACCGCGCGGCCCATGTCGAACAGCTTGCGCTCGACTGCATAGGCCAGGGTGCTTTTGCCGGCGCCCGACAAGCCGCTGAACAACACAGTGGCCGGTTGCTGGCCGAAACGCTGAGCACGCTCTTCGGTGGCCACATGGGCCAACTTGCCGTGCTGCGCAACGCTGCCGTGGCTGACCGGCGGTGCGATGATCATGCCCGCGGCCACGGTGCCGTTGGTCAGGCGGTCGATGACGATGAACGCGCCGGTGGTGCGGTTGCTGGCGTAACCGTCCAGGGCGATGGCAGCGTCGAGGCTGACCTTGACCCGGCCGATCTCGTTCAACTGCAGCGAACTCGCCGGGCCTTCAGCCAGGGTGTTCACGTCCACACGATGCACGATGCTGGTGATGGAACCCGGCACGTAGCTGGTGGCGCGCTTGATGTCGTATTTCTTGCCCGGCAGCATCGGCTCCTCGGCCATCCACACCAGCATGGCGTCGAAGGCGTCGGTCACTTGCGGCACGTTGTCGGCATGCACCAGCAGGTCGCCACGGGAGATGTCGATCTCGTCTTCCATGGTCAGGGTCACGGCCTGGCCGGGACCGGCGTGTTCCAGTTCACCGTCGAAGGTGACGATGGATTTGACGCGGCTGCTCTTGCCCGATGGCAACACCACGACTTCGTCGCCCTTGTGCACAATGCCGCTGGCCAGGGTGCCGGCGAAGCCGCGGAAGTTCAGGTTCGGACGGTTGACGTACTGCACCGGGAAACGCAGGTCGGTGTAGTTGCGGTCGTTGGCGATCTCGACGGTCTCGAGGATCTCCATCAGCGACTGGCCGGTGTACCAGGGCGAACGCTCGCTCTTGTTGACCACGTTGTCGCCCTTGAGCGCCGACATCGGCACGAACGCCATGGTGCTCGGCTTGAAGGCGATACCGTCGGCGAACTTCAGGTAATCGGCCTTGATCTGCTCGAATACGCCCTCGTCGAAGCCGTTGAGGTCCATCTTGTTGATGGCAACCACGATGTGCTTGATGCCCAGCAACGAGGCGATGAAGCTGTGGCGACGGGTCTGGGTCTGCACGCCGTAGCGCGCGTCCACCAGGATGATCGCCAGGTCACAGGTGGACGCACCGGTGGCCATGTTGCGGGTGTACTGCTCATGGCCAGGGGTGTCGGCGATGATGAACTTGCGCTTGGCGGTGGAGAAGTAGCGGTAGGCGACATCGATGGTGATGCCCTGCTCACGCTCGGCCTGCAGGCCATCGACCAGCAACGCCAGGTCGATGTCGTCACCGGTGGTGCCGACTTTCTTCGAATCACGGGTGATAGCTTCCAGGTGATCTTCGTAGATCATCTTGGAGTCGTGCAGCAGGCGCCCGATCAGGGTGCTCTTGCCGTCGTCGACGTTGCCACAGGTCAGGAAGCGCAACATTTCCTTGCGCTCGTGCTGGCCCAGGTAGGCGAGGATGTCCTCGCTGATCAAATCAGATTGATGCGACATGACAGCCCCTTAGAAATAGCCTTGACGTTTTTTATCTTCCATCGAGCCTGCGCCATCGTGGTCGATGACCCGGCCCTGGCGCTCGGAAGTTCGCGTCAGGAGCATTTCCTGAATGATGTCCGTCAGCGTCTCGGCTTCGGACTCCACCGCGCCCGTCAACGGGTAGCAGCCAAGGGTGCGGAAACGTACTTTCTTTTTGACGATGCGGGCTTTGTCTTCGTCGGACAGGTGCTCGAGGATGCGGTCATCGTCGATCATGATCAACGTGCCGTTCTTCTCGATCACATCGCGTTCGGCGGCGAAGTACAGCGGCACGATCGGAATGCCTTCAAGGTAGATGTACTGCCAGATGTCCAGCTCGGTCCAGTTGGACAGCGGGAACACACGGATCGACTCGCCCTTGTTGACGTTGCCGTTGTACACGTTCCACAGCTCGGGACGCTGGTTCTTCGGGTCCCAGCGGTGCTTGCTGTCGCGGAACGAGTACACGCGCTCTTTGGCACGGGATTTCTCTTCATCGCGACGGGCACCGCCGAAGGCGGCGTCGAAACCATACTTGTCCAAGGCCTGTTTGAGGCCTTCGGTTTTCATGATGTCGGTGTGCTTGGCGCTGCCGTGGGTGAACGGGTTGATACCCTGCGCCACGCCGTCCGGGTTGACGTGGGTGATCAGGTCCAGGCCCAGTTCTTCAACCATGCGGTCACGGAACGTGTACATCTCCTGGAATTTCCACTGGGTGTCGACGTGCATCACCGGGAACGGCAGCTTGCCCGGGAAGAAGGCCTTGCGTGCCAGGTGCAGCATCACGGCGGAGTCTTTACCGATCGAGTAGAGCATCACCGGGTTATCGAACTCGGCGGCGACCTCGCGGATGATGTGGATGCTTTCCGCCTCCAGCTGTTTCAGATGCGTCAGTTTGTCGACCATGGTTACTCACGGAAAAACGATCTTATGGACGGCCAGCGGGCCGTGTTCGAGCGGGGCATGCTAGCACAGCACCTTCTTCTATTCAGGGCGCCGACTAGATCGAAACGGTATATGGATATGCCCCGAGGTTTGGCCGTCAAATCGGGTTGGGGCAATCGATGAACACATGCTCCAGGGCGAAACGCCGCGCCAGGTAATCGCCCAACGCCTGCACACCGTAACGCTCGGTGGCGTGATGACCGGCGGCGATAAAGCTGATGTCGTTCTCGCGGGCGCTGTGGAAGGTCTGCTCGCAGGCTTCGCCGCTGAGGAACAGGTCGACGCCGGCGGCAATCGCCTGGTCGATGTAGCCCTGCCCGCCGCCGGTGCACCAACCGATGCGCCGGATCATTTCGCTGCCTTCGATCAACAGCGGCTCGCGCCCCAGGA
Source organism: Pseudomonas sp. MPB23 (assembly GCF_046605395.1). Lineage (NCBI taxonomy): Bacteria > Pseudomonadati > Pseudomonadota > Gammaproteobacteria > Pseudomonadales > Pseudomonadaceae > Pseudomonas > Pseudomonas sp. MPB23. Next base: position 6,694,661 of record NZ_CP176771.1, read on the forward strand.
CCTCTTGCACACGCCGGGCGAAATCGCGGGCCGACAGGGGTTCAGCGAGGGAGCCGACCAGGCCGACGATCTTCAGGTTGTCCGGGTCCAGCGGGCCTTCAACGGTGATGTCCAACTGGCGAGCCAGTTGCACGTTGTTGCCGACCTCGGGGTGCAAGTCCAACGGCAGATGGTAAGCGAGCAGGCTGATGTCGTGCTTGAGCAGGGTCTTCAGGCGGCGCTGCTTCATGCCGGTGATGCAGGGGTTTTCGCCCTTCCAGAAATAACCGTGGTGCACCAGGATCAGGTCGGCCTGGGCGTCGACGGCGGCATCCAGCAATGCCTGGCTGGCGGTGACGCCGCTGACGATGCGCATCACCTGCGGGCGCCCCTCGACCTGCAGGCCATTGGGGCAGTAATCGGCAATTTTTGCGCTGCCGAGGTAGCGGTCCGCTTCCTCGACGAGAGTGCTCAAAGCAACGGCCATAAAAGACTCCTAAATATCCCGTTCCGAGGCGCTCGCAGCCTCGTATAATGCGCCACATTATGGGCGCTCCCCCGCCCCCTGCAACCTGTCAGGATTTACTTGATGCTCAAGGCACTGCGTTTTTTTGGATGGCCATTGCTCGCTGGCGTGCTGATAGCGATGCTGATTATTCAGCGTTTCCCGGAGTTGGTGGGCTTACCCAGCCTTGATGTCAACCTGCAACAGGCCCCGCAAACCAGCGCGGTGGTGCAAGGCCCGGTGACTTACGCGGACGCGGTGGTCGTGGCGGCCCCTGCCGTGGTCAACCTGTACACCACCAAGGTCATCAACAAACCGGCCCATCCGTTGTTTGAAGACCCGCAGTTCCGTCGCTATTTCGGCGACAACGGGCCCAAGCAGCGACGCATGGAATCCAGCCTCGGTTCCGGGGTGATCATGAGCCCCGAAGGCTACATCCTCACCAACAATCACGTGACCACCGGTGCCGACCAGATTGTGGTCGCCCTGCGTGACGGCCGCGAGACCCTGGCCCGCGTGGTGGGCAGCGACCCGGAAACCGACCTGGCGGTACTGAAGATCGATTTGAAGAACCTGCCGTCGATCACCCTCGGCCGCTCCGACGGCCTGCGCGTCGGTGACGTGGCGCTGGCCATCGGCAACCCGTTCGGGGTCGGCCAGACTGTGACCATGGGCATCATCAGCGCCACCGGGCGTAACCAACTGGGGCTCAACAGCTACGAAGATTTCATCCAGACCGATGCGGCGATCAACCCGGGCAACTCCGGCGGTGCGCTGGTGGATGCCAATGGCAACCTGACCGGCATCAACACGGCGATCTTTTCCAAGTCCGGCGGCTCCCAGGGTATCGGTTTTGCGATCCCGGTAAAGCTGGCGATGGAAGTGATGAAGTCGATCATCGAGCACGGCCAGGTGATTCGCGGCTGGCTGGGCATCGAGGTGCAGCCGCTGACCAAGGAACTGGCCGAGTCCTTTGGCCTGACCGGTCGCCCTGGCATCGTGGTCGCCGGGATCTTCCGCGACGGCCCGGCGCAGAAAGCCGGCCTGCAACTGGGCGACGTGATCCTCAGCATCAATGGCGAACCGGCCGGCGATGGCCGCAAGTCGATGAACCAGGTGGCGCGGATCAAGCCGACCGACAAGGTGGCGATCCAGGTGATGCGCAACGGTAAAGAACTCAAGCTGATGGCGGAAATCGGCCTGCGCCCACCGCCTGCGCCGGTCAAAGAAGAGGAATAAAGCGCCTCGCAGGTACCCGCTCGCGGGTACCTGTAAGCTAATGTTTCAGAGCGAAGGCATTCTCATTAGACATGTTATATTGTTTCAATATCGCTATTGGAACGCTCTATCATGCCGTCTCGAAGAATTGCCCCCTTGGCTGGCCTGGCCCTGGGATTGTTGCTCGACCCCGCCTTCGCCGAAGAAAACACCCTGGAACTCGATACCATCAGCGTCACCGCCGACGCCTATGAGTCCGCCACCAGCCCGGTCAAAGGCTATCGCGCCACCCGCTCCGCCAGCGCGACAAAAACTGACACCGCACTGCGCGATATCCCACAATCCATCAGCGTGATTCCCGCCACGGTGCTCAACGACTTGGGCAGCCACACTGTGGAGCGCGCCCTGGAATTCGCCGGCGGTGTGTCCAAGCAAAACAACTTCGGCGGCCTGACCCTCTACGAATACAGCGTGCGCGGCTTCACCACCTCGGCGTTCTACCAGGACGGTTTCAGCGCCAACCGTGGCTACCCGAGCACGCCGGACACGGCCAATATCGAACGCATCGAAGTGCTCAAGGGCCCCGCCGCCAGCCTGTACGGACGTGGCGATCCCGGCGGCACGGTGAATATCGTCACCAAGAAGCCCCAGCCCGAGGCCTTCACCACCGTGCAAACCAGCGCCGGCAGTTGGGACCGTTATCGCACCGCGCTGGACGTCAACACACCGCTGGACAGCGAAGGCCGCGTGCTGTCGCGGGTCAACCTGGCGGTAGAGGACAACCACAGCTTCCGCGATCACGTGCAGAGCAAGCGGGTGTTTGTCGCGCCCTCGTTCAGTTGGCAGTTGGACCCCTCCACCACCCTGCTGGTGGAGAGCGAATTCGTCCGCCATAGCTCCACCTTCGATCGTGGCATCGTCGCGGCATCGGGTGTGTCGCGCTCGACGTTCCTCGGCGAACCCAACGACGGCGATATCGACAATCACAACAACCGTCTCCAGGCCAGCCTTGAGCATCACCTCAATGACGCCTGGAAACTGCGCCTGGCCAGCCACTACAAGCAAGGCAGCCTGTGGGGCGACGCCTCGGAAAACCGCGCGCTGAATGCCGACGGCCACACCCTCGACCGACGCTACCGCGAACGCTCCATGGGCTGGCATGACAGCATCACCCAACTGGAACTGCACGGACTGTTCGACATCGGCAGTTGGCAGCATGAACTGCTGATCGGCACCGAGTACGAGGACTACCGCAAGAAAGAACGCGTGACCGCCATCGCCGGCAGTTCCTACACGATCGACCTCTACAACCCGGTCTACGGCCAGCCCAAACCCAACGGCACGCGCTCGGGCACCGACTTCTTTGAACAGACCCAAAGCCAGGCACTGAACCTACAAGACCAGATCATCTTCACCGACCGTCTGCGCGGCATGCTCGGCGCGCGTTTCGAGCATTTCGAACAGCGCACCGAAGACTTCACCCGCAACCCCGCCAAGAACCGCCAAACCCACGACGCCCTCACCCAACGCGCCGGCCTGCTCTACCAGCTCACGCCCGAAGTCGGCGTGTTCGCCAATGCCTCCACCTCGTTCAAGCCCAACAGCGGCCTGGACGCCGATGGCCAATCCTTCAAGCCCGAAGAAGGCGTGGGGTATGAGGTGGGGATCAAGAGCGAGCTGTTCGACGACCGCCTCAGCGCCACCCTCGCCGCGTTCCATATCGAAAAGGAAAACGTCCTGGCCCTGGACCCGGCCACCAACACCAACCGCGCCATGGGCAAGGCCCGCAGCCAGGGTTTCGACCTGCAACTGACCGGGCAAGTGACCGATGCCGTACGGGTGATTGGTGCCTTTGCCTACATCGACGCCGAAGTGACCAAGGGTGATAAAGCCATTCCAGCGGGCAGCCGGATTCTCGGCGTGGCCAAGCGCAGCGGCAGTCTGTTGGGGGTGTATGAATTCCAGGACGGAGCGTTGCGCGGATCAGACCTGGGTGCGGCGTTCACTTACGTGGGTAATCGCTCCGGTGAAGCCGGCGGCAGTTTTGAACTGCCCGCCTACCACACCGTCGACCTGCTGGCCCATTACAAGGCCACCGATAACGTCACCGTGGGCCTGAACCTCAACAACCTGTTCGATGAAAAGTATTACGAAAGGTCCTACAGCAGCTACTGGGTCAGTCCCGGCGAACCGCGCAACCTCACCGTCAGCCTGACCCTCAATCTCTAACCCGCCCCTACAGTGACCGTGGTGCTCTTTCGCAGAGGGTGTTGAGCGCCGCCGCCCACTGCGGGTCATCATTCAGGCACGGCACCAGCACCAACTCCTCGCCGCCCGCCTCGCGGAACTGCTCGCGGCCGCGGTCGCCGATCTCTTCCAAAGTCTCGATGCAGTCGGCGACGAACGCCGGGCACATCACCAGCAGCTTTTTCACGCCCTGCTGGGCCAACGCCTCCAGGCGTGCCTCGGTGTAGGGTTCGATCCACTTGGCCCGGCCCAGGCGCGACTGAAACGCCACCGACCATTTTCCGTCCGGCAAACCCAATCGCGCGGCGAAATCGCGGGCGACACTGAAGCACTGCGCGCGATAGCAGGTGGCAAGCACCTCGGGCGACGCGTTCTGGCAGCAGTTCGCATCCTTGAAACAATGTGCGCCGGTAGGGTCGAGCTTCTTGATATGGCGCTCGGGAAGGCCGTGAAAACTCAGCAGCAAGTGATCGTAATCCTGCTCCACATAAGACCGCGCACTCTGCGCCAGGGCATCGATGTACTCCGGCTGATCGTAGAAAGGCGGCACGATCGAAAACTGCACATTCAGTTTCTTGTCGCGCACCACACGCCGGGCCTCCTCAATCACCGTGGTCACGGTGCTGTCGGCAAACTGCGGGTACAAAGGCGCCAGGGTCACGTTTCGAATGCCTTGGGCAGCCAGGCGGGTCAGGGCCGTTTCAATCGACGGCTCGCCGTAGCGCATCGCCAGTTCCACCGGGCCCTGGGTCCATTGCGCGGTCATCTGCGCCTGCAGGCGGCGGCTGAGCACCACCAGCGGCGAACCTTCGTCCCACCAGATGGACGCATAGGCATGGGCCGACTGCTCGGGGCGCTTGATCAGGATCAGCGACACCAGCAAGCGCCGCACCGGCCAAGGCAGGTCGATGACATACGGGTCCATCAGGAACTGATTGAGGTAGCTGCGCACATCGGCCACCGAAGTGGACGCCGGTGAGCCCAGGTTGACCAATAACAACGCGTGATCCGTCATGCAACATCCTATCTCTAGAGGCGGCTGGACAAGTCGTCCAGGGCCGCGTGCAACTCAGTGAACTGGAAAGTGAAACCGGCGGCCAACAGGCGTTCGGGCAGTGCTTTCTGGCCGCCCAGCAACAAGCCGGACAACTCACCCAGGCCCACCTTCAACGCGAAGGCCGGCATCGGCATGAACGCCGGGCGGTGCAGCACCTGCCCCAGCGTCTTGGCGAACTCGCGGTTACGCACCGGGTGCGGCGCGCAGGCATTATAAGGACCGCTGGCGTCTTGCTTGTGCAGAAGAAAATCAATCAGGCCGATTTGATCGTTGATGTGCACCCACGGCATCCACTGCCGACCGTTGCCGATAGGCCCGCCCAACGCCAGTTTGAACGGCAGCAACAGCCGCGACAAAAAGCCGCCCTCGGCCGCCAGCACCAGGCCGGTACGCACCAGCACCACGCGAATGCCCAGGGCTTGCGCACGCTGGGCGGTTTCCTCCCAGGCGATGCACAACTGGCTGGGGAAATCGTCCTGCACCGGTCCGCTGGCTTCGGTCAGTTCACGCTCGCCACCGTCGCCATACCAACCCACCGCCGAACCGGAGATCAGCACCGCCGGTTTTTGCGCCAGGCCTTCCAGCCACATCAGCAGGGTTTCAGTCAGGCTGATGCGACTGCTCCACAGCAGCGCCTTGCGCTTGCGGGTCCAGGGACGGTCGGCGATGGGCGCACCGGCGAGGTTGACCACCGCATCGACCGCGCCGACCACCTCCTCCAGGCGCCCGACACCCAGCACCTGGGCACCGCAGATCTTGGCGACATGTTCAGGCTTGCGGCTCCACACCGTCAGGCGATGGCCCTGGGCGAGCCAGTGTTGGCAGAGTTGGCGACCGATCAAACCGGTACCGCCGGTCAGCAAAATATGCATGGGATCTTCCTCATGTAACGTTCGCCACCCGTCACTGGTCTATTTTGTATGCAGGGATGATTTTGTAATCGGGCGTGATGCGGGTTCAGGCCTCAGCCTTAACCATAGGTCACGCTTCTAAGAACAGGTAAGCCAAAACTTATACCAAAAAACAATATTGTACAGCTATTGGTGTCGGCGTAGTCTGTACCCAACGGTAAAACGAGGCCTCCCATGACTGTCCCCATCGCGATCATCGGCACCGGCATCGCCGGTCTCTCCGCCGCCCAAGCGTTACGAGACGCCGGGCACGTTGTACAACTCTTCGATAAAAGCCGCGGCAGTGGTGGCCGCATGTCCAGCAAGCGCAGCGATGCCGGCTCACTGGACATGGGCGCCCAATACTTCACCGCCCGCGACCGGCGCTTCGTCAACGAAGTGCAACGCTGGCAAAGCCACGGCTGGGCCGAACAATGGAAGCCTCAGCTATACAACTTCAAGGCAGGCCAGCTCACCCCCTCCCCCGATGAACAGATCCGCTGGGTCGGCACGCCGCGCATGAGCGCGATCACCCGTGCCCTGCGCGACGACCTGCCGGTAGAGTTCGGTTGCCGCATCACCGAAGTGTTCCAAGGCAAGCAGCATTGGAACCTGCTGGACGCCGACGGCGGCAATCGCGGCCCCTTCAGCCATGTGGTGATCGCCACGCCCGCGCCCCAGGCCACCACCCTGCTGGCCGCCGCGCCAAAACTGGCGAGTGCCGCCGCGGGTGTGAAGATGGACCCTACCTGGGCCATCGCGCTGGCCTTCGACAAACCGCTGGATACGCCGATGGAAGGCTGCTTCGTGCAAGACAGCCCACTCGATTGGCTGGCGCGCAACCGCAGCAAACCCGGACGCGACAGCACCCTCGACACCTGGGTACTGCACGCCACCAGCGCCTGGAGCAAAGCCCATCTGGACCTGCCCAAGGAAGCCGTGATCGAACACCTGCACGGCGCCTTCGCCGAATTGCTGCACAGCGCCATGCCTGCGCCGTCGTTCAGCCTGGCGCACCGCTGGCTGTATGCCCGACCGTCCAGCGCCCACGAGTTCGGCGTGCTGGCCGACGCCGACCTGGGCCTGTACGTGTGCGGCGACTGGTGCCTGTCCGGCCGCGTCGAGGGCGCCTGGCTCAGCGGCCAGGAAGCGGCACGACGCTTGATCGAGCACCTGCGATGAACCGCATCAATCCCGCCAAACTGCTGCTGTCGAAGTGGACAGCAGCCCAGCCTCGACACAAGGAAAAACACTTCCTCGTCACCGAGCTGTTTCGCGACGAAGAAGGCACGGTGCTGGAAATCGAACTGCAAGCCGTCATGACCCGGCGTGGCGAGCGTCTGCCGTGGCAAACCTTGCAGGATGCCGAGGCATGGAAAATCGGCTGGAAATAGCCCTCGCAGAAAAACCTATACAAATAATTTGACTTGTACAGCATCGAACCTATGATGAGATTTAGTTGTACAGACTTTTTAGCTTGTACAGGAATCCTGCAGAGGTTTGGCCATGTCCAACTCCCCGTCCATCAAGCCGAAGATTGGCATCAGCGCCTGCCTGCTGGGCGAGAACGTGCGCTTCAACGGCGGCCATAAACAGTCACAGCTATGCAGTGAAGTGCTCACCGAATACTTCGACTTCATGCCGCTGTGCCCGGAAGTGGCGATCGGCCTGGGCATTCCACGCGAAACCATTCGCCTAGTGGGCGACGGCGCAAACCCTCAAGCCGTCGGCACCGTGCACCGCGAGTTGAACGTCACCGCCCCGTTGGACGCCTACGGTCAGAAAATGGCCGCCGAGCACACCGACCTGTGTGGCTACATCTTCATGCAGAAGTCGCCGTCCTGCGGCCTGGAACGCGTGAAGGTGTACCGTGAAAACGGCGCACCGGTGGACGGCGGCGGGCGCGGCATCTATGCCCAGGCGTTCTGCGCGCGGCACCCCAACCTGCCGGTGGAAGAGGACGGCCGACTGAATGACCCGGTGCTGCGGGAGAACTTCCTGACCCGGGTCTTCGTGTACGCCAGTTGGCAACAACTGTTGGCCGAGGGCCTGACCCGGCATCGCTTGCTGGCCTTCCACTCGCGCTACAAATACCTGCTGATGGCCCACAGCCCGGCGCATTACAAGCGCCTGGGCAATCGGCTGGGCAGCATGGTCAAGGGTGTCGACCTCGACGAACTGGCCGCGTGCTACTTCAGCGACCTGATGACCGGCCTGAAAAAATGCGCCACCCGGGGCACCCACACCAATGTGCTCAAACACATCAGCGGCTACCTCAAGCAAGCCATCAGCGCCGACGACAAACAGGAAATGCAGACCGTCATCGGCCAATACCACCAGGGCATCGTGCCGCTGGTGGTGCCGTTGACCTTGCTCAAACATCACTTTCGCCAACACCCGGACCGCTACATCGCGCAACAGGCCTACCTGCAGCCGCACCCGGAAAACCTCAGCCTGCGGAATGCGATCTAACTCACTATGACAGTTGCCCTGCAAGACGAACCCGACGTCGCCCAAGCCCTCGAAAACGGCTGGCTGCCGATTCGCGAAGTGGCGCGCCAGACCGGCGTCAACGCGGTGACCCTGCGCGCCTGGGAGCGCCGCTATGGCCTGATCGTGCCCCAGCGCACCGCCAAAGGGCATCGGCTGTTCAGCGCCGAGCATGTGCAACGCATCCACACCATCCTGACCTGGCTCAATCGCGGGGTACCGGTCAGCCAGGTCAAAGGCCTGATCGACTCCGCCCAGGCCCTGCCCGATGCCGTGGAAAACGAGTGGCATGCCCTGCGCCAGAACCTGGTGAGCGCCATCGGCGAATTGGCGGAACGCCGAGTCGATGACGCCTTCAACCAGGCCATGGCCCTGTACCCGCCGCGCACGCTCTGCGAACAACTGTTGTTGCCGTTGCTCCAGGCCCTGGAACAGCGCTGGCAAGGCCAGTTCGGCGCGCAGATGGAGCGGGTGTTTTTCCTGTCCTGGCTGCGCAGCAAGTTCGGGGCACGCATCTACCACAACAATCGCCAGTTGCAGGGCGCGCCGCTGCTGCTGATCAATCACTCCGACCTGCCCCTGGAGCCGCACCTGTGGCTCAGCGCCTGGCTGGCCAGCAGCGCCGACTGCCCGGTGGAGGTCTTCGACTGGCCGCTGCCCGCCGGCGAACTGGCCCTGGCGGTGGAACACCTAAAGCCCCGCGCCGTGCTGCTGTACTCAAGCAAGGCCCTCAATGTGGCAACCCTGACCAAACTGCTGAGCGGCGTCGATTGCCCCACCGTGATGACCGGACCGGCGGTATGCATCCACCAGGCCGAGTTGTCGGTATTAACCCATGACATCCCAGCATTGTTCGTCGCCGAAGACCCACTGTCGGCCCACCAGCTCCTGATCCAACGTGGACTCCTCTAAATGCACCTAATCTGGCTGCGCACCGACCTGCGCCTGCACGACAACACCGCCCTCGCCGCTGCCTGCGAGCGTGGCCCGGTGGCGGCCGTGTACCTCATCACGCCGCAACAATGGCTGGCCCACGATGATGCCCCGTGCAAAGTGGATTTCTGGCTGCGCAACCTGCAGACCCTGAGCCTGGCCCTGGCCGAGTTGAATATCCCCTTGCTGATCCGCCACGCCACCACCTGGGACCAGGCCCCCGCCGTGCTCGCCACGCTGTGCCGCGAGCTGTCGGTGGCCTCGGTGCACGTCAACGAGGAATACGGCATTCATGAAAGCCGTCGCGATGCGGCGGTGGCCCAGGCCCTGGAGGCCGACGGCGTGACCTTCCACCGCTACCTGGACCAACTGCTGTTCCAACCGGGCAGCGTGTTGACCAAGACCGGCACCTATTTCCAGGTATTCAGCCAGTTCCGCAAGGTCTGTTACAGCCGCCTGCACAGCGCCCTGCCGCGGTTGGTCGCAGCGCCCCACGCCCAGGCGCCCATCCCGCTCAAACGTGATCCGATCCCCGAACACGTCGACGGCTTCGCGCCACCCAGCGACACCCTGCGTGCCCTTTGGCCCGCCGGTGAAGACGAAGCCCGCCGCCGCCTCGACGCGTTTGCCGACCAACAGATCAGCCACTACAAAGATGAGCGCGACTTCCCGGCCAAACCCGGCACCAGCCAGCTCTCGGCCTACCTGGCCGCAGGCGTGGTGTCGCCGCGACAATGCCTGCACGCGGCGTTGCAAACCAACCAGGGCGAATTCGAAAGCGGCGACATCGGCACCATCACGTGGATCAACGAACTGCTGTGGCGTGAGTTTTACAAACACATCCTCGTCGGCTACCCACGGGTTTCGCGCCACCGCGCGTTCCGCCCCGAGACCGAAGCCGTGGCCTGGCGCGATGCGCCCCAGGACCTCGCCGCCTGGCAAGAAGCCCGCACCGGCCTGCCGATCATCGACGCGGCCATGCGTCAACTGCTGGAGACCGGCTGGATGCACAACCGCCTGCGCATGGTAGTGGCGATGTTCCTGACCAAGAACCTGTTGATCGACTGGCGCGAAGGCGAGCGCTTCTTCATGCGTCACCTGATCGACGGCGACCTGGCGGCCAATAACGGCGGCTGGCAGTGGAGTTCATCCACGGGCACCGATTCGGCGCCGTACTTCCGGATTTTCAGCCCCTTGAGCCAGTCGGAAAAATTCGACGGCGACGGCGTGTTCATCAAGCACTGGCTGCCGGAACTGGCGGCGCTGAATAAAAAAGAAGTGCACAACCCACAAGCGCTGGGCGGCCTGTTCGGCGTCGCGGATTATCCGCAGTCGATCGTCGTCCTGAAGACATCCCGCGAACGCGCCCTGGCCGCCTTCCGCAGCCTGCCATCCCGCGCAGCGGTGGGAGCTGGACATGAGTGACTTCCTGCCGCGCTTCGCCCAGGCCTTCGCCACGCTGGACAAGCACAACCTGCACCTGCTCGACAGCCTGTACAGCAAGGACATCGCGTTCACCGACCCGCTGCACGACATCCAGGGCCTGACCGCACTGCAGCGTTACTTCGCCGACCTGTACAGCAACGTCAGCCAGCTACGCTTCGACTTCCACGGTTTCGATCAGGTGGCCGAAGGCGAAGGTTACCTGCGCTGGAAAATGAGCTTCTGCCACCCGCGCCTGGCCAACGGCAAGGTGATCCGGGTGGAAGGCTGCTCGCACTTGATGTGGCGTGACAAGGTCTACCGCCATCGCGATTATTTCGATGCCGGCGCCATGCTCTACGAACACCTTCCCGTCTTGGGTCGAGTCGTTAGCTGGCTGAAAAGGAGAATGGGATGAACGCAGTGTCGCCTCGCCGTTATTGGCTGACCGGAGCCAGCAGTGGCATCGGTGCCGCGCTGGCCGTGGAGTTGCTCAACAGCGGCGCCCATGTCGCGCTGAGCTCGCGCACCAAGGCCCCGCTGCAAGCGCTCGCCCAGCGTTACCCCGGCCAGGTGCTGGTGGTGGCCGGCGACCTGACCAATAGCCAGACCGTGCGCGAAATCGGCGAGCACATCGGCGAAGTCTGGGGCGCGCTCGACACGGTGATCCTCAACGCCGGCACCTGCGAGTATGTGGACGCCAAGCAGTTCGACTCATCGATCATCGAGCATGTGGTGCGCACCAACCTGTTGGCCAGCAGCTATTGCATCGAAGCCGCACTGCCGTTGCTGCGCACAGGGAAAAGGCCGCATCTGGTCGGTGTCGCCAGCGCGGTGACTTACCTGCCGATGCCCCGTGCCGAAGCCTATGGCGCGTCCAAGGCCGGGCTGCGCTACCTGTTCGAATCCCTGCGCATCAGCCTGTCGCCCGAGAACATCGACGTCACGGTGATCAGTCCAGGCTTTGTCGATACACCGCTGACCGAGCGCAACGACTTCCCGATGCCCCTGAGCTGGTCAGCCAACAAAGCCGCGCGACACATCTTCGCCAAGCTGGACAAACGCCCGCTGGAAATCGCCTTTCCGGCGCTGTTCATCGCCACCTTGTGGCCGCTGTCGAAACTGCCCAGCCGGGCGCAACTGATCATCGGCAAACGCATGCTGCGCAGCCCGCCACCGCAGAAGGACGACCTGTGAAGATCGCCATTATCGGCAGCGGCATCGCCGGGCTGACCAGCGCTTACCTGCTCAGCCGTCGCCACGACGTCACCGTGTTCGAAGCCGGCGATCGCATCGGCGGGCATACCCACACGGTCAACGTCACCGTCGAGGGCCAGGCCTACGCGGTGGACACCGGTTTCATCGTGTTCAATGACTGGACCTACCCTAATTTCATACGCCTGCTGGGGCAGATCGGGGTGACGTTCAAACCCACCGAGATGAGCTTTTCGGTGTGCGACGAACATGCCGGGTTCGAGTACAACGGCAACACCCTCAACAGTCTGTTCGCCCAGCGCCGCAATCTTCTTTCGCCGGGTTTCTGGGGCATGTTGCGCGACATCCTGCGCTTCAATCGCCAGGCGCCGCAGGACTTGCATGAGCAACGCATCAGCGCAGACATGACCCTGGGCGATTACCTCGAAGCCGGCGGTTATGGCCCGCGCTTCATCCGGCATTACATCCTGCCGATGGGCGCGGCGATCTGGTCGATGTCCCTGGCCGACATGCTTAAGTTTCCGCTGCAATTCTTTGTGCGCTTCTTCAAGAACCACGGTTTGCTGTCGATCGACGACCGCCCGCAATGGTGTGTGATCGAGGGTGGCTCCAGCAGCTACATCGAACCGTTGACCCGCAGCTTTGGTGAGCGGATCCGCCTCAACTGCCCGGTGCACCTGGTCGACCGCAATGTCGAAGGCGTGGTTATCCACAGCGCCGCCGGCACCGAGGCGTTCGACAAAGTGGTGTTCGCCTGCCACAGCGATCAGGCATTGGCCTTGCTCGGCGCGCCCAGCGAAGCCGAACAGCAAATCCTCGGCGCCCTGCCCTACGCCGACAACGACGTGGTGCTGCACACCGACACCCGACTGTTGCCAGACCGCCGACTGGCGTGGGCCAGCTGGAACTACCGACTGACCGGCAACGCGCAGCCCCAGGCCGCCGTCACCTATGACATGAACATCCTGCAAGGCATCGACAGCGCCACCACCTTTTGCGTCAGCCTCAACCAGACGCCAATGATCAACCCGCTGAAAATTCTCGCCCGCTACACCTATGCCCACCCGCAATACAGCCTGGCAGCCGTGGCCGCCCAGGCGCGCTGGGAAGAGTTGAACGGCGTGCAGCACACCCATTATTGCGGCGCCTACTGGGCCAACGGTTTCCATGAAGACGGCGTGGTCAGCGCACTGCGCGTGGCCCAGGCCTTTGGGGAACGCCTGTGAACAGCGCCTTGTACAGCGGCTGGATCGCCCATCGCCGGTTTGCGCCCAAGGCCCACGCCTTTCGCTACCGCATCGGCCTGCTGTACCTGGACCTCAGCGAACAGGACGCCGTGCTCGGGCTCTCGCCCCTGGCCGGCGCAAGTCGCCTGGCGCCCTTCGGCTTTCGCCAGCAGGACTACCTGCGTGAATTCACCCGTCACGGCATGGGATTGAGCGATGCCGTGCGCCAGGAAGTCGGCAAGGCCCTGGGGCATACACCCCAAGGCGTTATCTGCCTGCTGACCCAGGCCCGCAGTTGGGGCCTGGCTTTTAATCCGGTGAGTTTCTTCTACTGCTTCGAGGCCGACGGGCAACTGGCCGCGATCCTGTGTGAAGTGACCAACACCCCATGGCGCGAGCGCTATCACTACGTACTGCCGGCCCTGCCCCTGGGCGCGGATGAGCACCAGCACTTCGCGGTGGCCAAAGCGTTTCATGTGTCGCCGTTTCTGCCGCGCGATCTGGAATACCGCATGAGCTTCAGCCCACCCGCCACCAGGCTTGGCGTGCACATGGCCGATTGGCAAGGCGAGACAAAGGTCTTCGACGCCACCTTGAGCCTGCAAAAAGAAACGCTGGACCGCGCCAGCCTGCACCGCTACCTGAGGCGCTTTCCGTGGATGACCGCCAAAACCTGCCTGGCCATCTATTGGCAGGCGCTTCGCCTGCTCCTCAAACGCACACCGATTTTTTCCCATCAGGTTGCCGAAGGTGCCTCGCGCACCGCAGTCGGGTATACCAAGGATCGCCGCCATGAAATCCCCTAACGTATCGGTCAAGGCCAATCGCCTGAACGTCAACGGCATGACCACCGCGCTGCTGCGCAAGGGCGTGCTGCGTCAACTCAGTCAACTGCGCCATGGCCAGTTGGTGGTGATCGAAGACGGCGAACGCCAGGTATTCGGCGCACGGGAAGCGCACCTGCTGGGGGAAATCCAGATCCTCGACCCGGCGGTGTGGGGCCTGGTGGCCGCCAACGGTTCCATCGGCGCCGGCGAAGCGTTTATCCACGGTTACTGGACCAGCCCGGACCTGACCGCCGTGGTGCGGGTGATGGTGAGCAACCTGGATGTGCTCGATGCCATGGAAGGTGGCCTGGCCAGGCTGGCGCGCCCCTTCACCCAGGGTTTGCACTGGCTCAACCGCAACACGCGCAAGGGCTCGCAGAAAAACATCGCCGCCCATTACGACCTCGGCAATGACCTGTTCGAAGAGTTTCTCGACCCGACCATGATGTATTCGGCCGCGCAATTTCTGACGCCCGACGACAGCCTGGAACAGGCGCAACTGAACAAACTGGAACGCATCTGCCAGAAGCTGGCCCTCAAGCCCAGCGATCACCTGCTGGAAATCGGCACCGGCTGGGGCAGCATGGCGCTGTATGCGGCGCAGCAGTATGGCTGCAAGGTCACCACCACGACCTTGTCCAAGGAGCAATTCGCCTACACCGAAAAACGCATCCAAGCCCTGGGGCTGCAAGGCCAGGTCACCCTGCTGCTGCAGGACTACCGCGACCTGAGCGGCCAGTACGACAAACTGGTGTCCATCGAAATGATCGAAGCGGTGGGCCATCGGTTCCTGCCGACCTACTTCAAACAGTGCGCGCAATTGCTCAAGCGCGACGGCCTGATGCTGCTGCAAGCCATCACCATCCGCGAGCAACGTTTTGAACAGGCGAAGAACAGCGTCGACTTCATCCAGCGCTACATCTTCCCCGGCGGCGCCCTGCCCAGCGTGCAGAACATGCTGCAGATCGTCAGCCGCGACACCGACATGAACCTGCTGCACATGGAGGATTTTGGCCTGCACTACGCGCGAACCTTGCGCCTGTGGCATGAGAACTTTCGCCGCGCCCACGGTCGCCTTACAGAATTGGGCTACGACGAGTATTTCCTGCGGTTGTGGGAGTTTTACCTGTGCTACTGCGAGGGTGGGTTCATGGAACGCAGCATTGGCACCGCGCAACTGCTGTTGGCCAAGCCATCGGCCATCAATCCACCGCTGCTCGGGCGTTTCAGTGCTTAAGACTCTCGTCAACGCGGTGCTCTTCCAGTGCGGTTGGTTTGCCTGCGTGATGGGCGGTAACGGTCCATGGCTGCTGGTCGGGCTGGCGGCGCTGGGCGTCCATCTGCTGTGGACGACGACAGCGTCCCAGGAGGTTCGGGCGCTCCTGGCCGTGACGCTGCTGGGGACGCTGATCGACACCTTGCTGCGTACCTTCGGCGTGTTTCACTTCAGCCAGCCCGGACCGCTGATTCCGTTTTGGCTGATCCTGCTGTGGGCGCTGCTGGCCACGACCTTGCGGCATTGCCTGGCCTGGAGTGCACGCCCGTGGTGGCGCGCCAGCCTGCTGGGGGCGATCGGCGGGCCGCTGTCGTATTACGCAGGCAGCCAATTGGCGGGGGTCAGTTTCGCCTATGGCACAACACCCACCCTGATCGGCCTGGCCCTGCTCTGGGCTCTGCTGTTTCCCCTGTTGCACGGAGTCGCCCGGCAACTGGCGCACTGACGTCCGTCAGAGCATTCAGACGCGCATCATCTGCTTGCCTTACACTGCGCGCCTATGACCAACATCCCCCATACCCAAATCGCCGAACCCGCCGTTACTTGCTCGACGTGCGCGGCCTGCTGCTGCCAACTGGAAGTCATGCTGATCACCGACACCGGCGTGCCGCAGCGCTATATCGATACCGACGATTGGGGTGGCGAAGTCATGCTGCGCCTGGACGACGGCTGGTGCGCGGCGCTGGATCGGGACACGATGATGTGCACGATTTATGAACGACGACCGCTGATTTGCCGCGAGTTCGAGATGGGCGCCCCGGAGTGCCTGGTCGAGCGCGAAGGGATTGCGACGGCCTACCGCTGATCTCAATGTGGGAGGGGGCCCCTCCCACAGGGTTTTGCAAGGTTCTGAACTTACAGCGGCAAGGTGTAGTGCAGCGAATAGCTTTCTACACCGTCGTTGTGGCTGCTGATCCCGGCGTTGGAGTAGTGCATGGCGCGGATGCCCACTTCATGCCCGCCGGCAAAACGCAAACCGAACCCCAGGCGGTCTTCGAACTGGAAGGCCTGGCCGATGTTGTTGTCCTCGACGTGCGTGCGGGAGAACAGCGCCACGCCAATCCCGGCTTCGATGTAGGGCTTGACCTTTTCCCCGGCGAACTCATACACAAACACCGGCGAAAACGACAGGCTGCTGACGCTGGCGCGCTTATCACCGTCCCAGAAGGTGTAGGCACCGTTCCAGTAGCCGGTCAGACGACCGACGTCACTCTGCCACCAGCTTTTGTCCCAATCCGACGTCAGGCCCAACCGATAGGTCATGGTCGAATCGCCGGTGCTCCCCATCCCAAATTCAAGGCCGGCGGCTTGCGCCGAAAAAGAGTGTCCGACCACAGTGGCCGCAATCGCAGCCAAACAGAACAAGCGCTTCATAAGAAACATCCTTTCCGAACGAAGTTGTATGGTTTGTTACAGGAAATCTCGCTTATAGAAGCCGACGCAGTATCAGAAGTTCAGCTTTTAACGCCGACTTTTCACGAATTTTTCACGCGCTGAAGCTTCGCACAACTCCAGGATGTTTCCATAGCGTCGGTAGGATATTTCTGAAGTGATACACGTCGCCGCTGGTCCAGAACGCCGCAGGGTCAGGCGTACCACTGGCCAGCAAGTCACGCTCGCCCAGCAGACGTTTCAGTTGGCGGGCCACGGCGGCGCCGGTGTCGATCAGGATAATGCTGGGGGGCAGCATCTGCGCCAGGAGCGGCTTGAGGAAGGGGTAATGGGTGCAACCGAGGATGATGGTGTCGCAGCCGGCGCTGAGCAACGGTTCGATATAGCTTTGCAACAACTGGCGCAGGGCCGGGCTGCCCAGGTCGCCGGTTTCAATCAGCTCCACCAGGCCTGGGCACGGCTGGGTGATCACCCGCACGTCGGTGGCGAAACGGTCGAGCAATGCGGCGAACTTGGCGCTTTGCAGGGTGCCGGTGGTGGCGAGTACACCGACCACGCCACTGCGGGTCGCGGCGGTGGCGGGTTTGACGGCGGGCTCCATCCCCACCAGCGGCCAGTCGGGGTAGCTCTTGCGCAAGTCAGCCACGGCGGCGACCGTCGCCGTGTTGCAGGCAATCACCAAGGCTTTGGCGCCCCGCTCGCGGAAAAACGCCGCAACCCGGTGTAAACGCTCGCAAATAAAGGCCGGCGTTTTCTCGCCGTAGGGGATGTACCCGCAATCGGCGACGTACAGCAGCGACTCATGGGGCAACAGTTGCTGGATTTCCTCGAGCACCGTCAACCCGCCGACACCGGAGTCGAACACACCGATGGGTGCGTCCTTAACCATGCTGCGACCCACAGACACTGCAACCGGGGTCGCGCTTGACGCGCAACTCACGGAAACGCGTGGTCAACCCATCGATCAGCAACAGCCGCCCGACCAAGGGTTGGCCGAAACCGGCCAGCAGTTTCAGGGCTTCCAGGGCTTGCAGGCTGCCGACCAGGCCCACCAGAGGGCCAATCACACCGGCTTCGCTGCAGGTGAGTTCGGTGTCGCTGCCGTGCCCATATAAACAGTGGTAGCACGGGCTTTCGGCGCGGCGCGGGTCGAACACCGACAACTGCCCCTCGAGGCGAATCGCCGCGCCGCTGACCAACGGCTTGCCGGCCGCAACGCAGGCGGCGTTGACCGCCTCGCGGGTGGAGAAGTTGTCGCTGCAATCGAGTACCAGATCCACCGCCGTCACCGCTGCGGCCAGGGAATCGGCGTCCAGCGCGGTGCGGTGGGCAATCAGCTTGATTTCAGGGTTGATGGCGGCCAGGCGGCGCAGGGCCGAATCGACCTTGGTCTGGCCGACGCTGTCGGTGTCATGAATGATCTGGCGTTGCAGGTTGGTGAGGTCGACGGTGTCGAAATCCGCCAGGTGCAACTCGCCAACACCGGCAGCAGCCAGATAGAGCGCAACCGGTGCGCCCAACCCGCCCAGGCCGACGATCAGCGCACGGCTGTTTTTCAGGCGCAACTGGCCGTCGATGTCGACATGCGGCAACAGAATCTGTCGGCTATAGCGCAACAGCTCCTGATCGGTCAGCACGGCCGGCGTCCCAGGGTGATGCGTTCGTGGCCGCCAAGGTCGATGCGGCTATGCACGCTTTCAAAGCCTTGGCTGAGCAACAGGTCGCGCACCGCCGCCGCCTGGTCGTAACCGTGCTCCAGCAGCAACCAGCCACCGGCGTTCAGGTGCGCCGGGGCTTCGCCGATGATCAGGCGCAAGTCGTCCAGGCCATCGGGACCCGCCACCAGGGCGCTGGCCGGCTCGAAACGCACATCGCCGGCCACCAGGTGCGGATCGTTATCGGCGATATACGGCGGGTTGCTGATGATCAGGTCATAGGTCTGACCTGACAGCGCGCTGAACCAATGGCTGTTCAGCACCGTGGCGTTGTTCAAGCCAAGGCGCTGGCGATTGCGCTCGGCCAGGGCCACGGCCTCCAGCACGCGGTCGACGGCGGTGACGTGCCAGGCCGGGCGCTCGCTGGCCAGGGCCAGGGTGATGGCGCCGCTGCCGGTGCCCAGGTCGAGGACCTTGGCCGGCGCGGCCGGCAACAATTCCAGCGACGCTTCCACCAGCATTTCGGTTTCCGGACGTGGGATCAGGGTGTGGGGCGCCACCTCCAGGTCCAGCTTCCAGAAACCCTGCTGGCCGAGGATGTAGGCCACCGGCTCACCGCCACGGCGGCGTTGCAGGTAATCGGAAAACGTCAGCGCGTGTTCGCTGCTGACGATTTTCTCCGGCCACGTGTGCAAGTAACTGCGCGACTTGCCCAAGGCCGCCGCCAGCAACAATTCGGCGTCCAGGCGCGCAGTCGGCGAATCGGGCAGGTCGGCGGCGCGCAGCAGGCTGGCGATAATGGTCATTTATTCACCTATCGCCGCCAATTGATCGGCCTGGTATTCGGCGAGCAGCGGCTCGATCACGGCGTCCACGCCACCGGCGAGAATCTCGTCGAGGGAATAGAGCGTGAGGTTGACCCGGTGGTCGGTGACCCGGCCCTGGGCAAAGTTGTAAGTGCGGATACGCTCGGAACGGTCGCCCGAGCCCACCAGCAATTTACGTTCGCTGGCAATCGCGTTGGCGGCGGCGCTGGTCTGCTGGTCATTGAGCTTGGCCGACAGCCAGGACATGGCCCGCGCCCGGTTCTTGTGCTGGGACCGTTCTTCCTGGCACTCCACCACGATGCCCGACGGCAAGTGAGTGATACGGATCGCCGAGTCGGTCTTGTTGACGTGCTGGCCGCCAGCGCCCGACGAGCGGTAGGTGTCGACCCGCAAGTCCGCCGGGTTGATCTCGATGGCTTCCTGTTCGTCCGGCTCGGGCAACACCGCCACGGTGCACGCCGAGGTGTGGATGCGGCCTTGGGATTCCGTCGCCGGCACCCGTTGCACGCGGTGCGCGCCGGATTCGAATTTCAGCTTGCCGTAGACGTTGTCACCTTCGACCCGCGCAATCACTTCTTTATAGCCGCCGTGTTCGCCTTCGTTCTCGGACAATATCTCGACCCGCCAACCACGCCGTTCGGCATAGCGCGAATACATGCGGAACAGATCGCCGGAGAAAATCGCCGCCTCGTCGCCGCCGGTACCGGCGCGGATTTCGAGAAAGACGTTGCGCCCGTCGTTCGGGTCTTTGGGCAACAGCATGCGTTGCAGGTCGCCTTCGAGTTCGGCGAGTTTTTCCTTGGCTTCACGGACTTCTTCCACGGCCATTTCACGCATGTCCGGGTCGCTGTCCTTGAGCAGCGCCTGGGCGCCTTCGAGGTCGGCCTGCACTTTCAGCAGGTTTTTATAGGTCGCCACCACGGGCTCAACTTCGGCGTATTCCTTGGAATAGGCGCGGAACTTGGTTTGATCGGAAATGACCTCGCCATCGCCGAGCAAGGCGGTCAGTTCTTCGAAACGGTCCTGGAGCACGTCCAGTTTATTGAGCAGTGACGCTTTCATTGCGATTTTTTATCCGAAGAGCTATCTGACGCGCCCTCACCGAGGGCAAAGAGTTCCTGGGCCATGGCCAGCGCATCGAGGCGGCCTTCGGCGGTCAATTTCTTGAGTTGTACGCTGGGCGCGTGAAGCAACTTGTTGGTCAGACCACGGGCCAGTTGCATCAACACGTCCTCGGCGTTAGCGCCGTTGGCGAGCGCGCGCTGGGCCTTGAGCAGTTCTTCGTCGCGCAGGCGTTCGCCCTGCTGACGATACGCCTTGAGCACATCGACCGCCGCCAGTTCCCGCAGGCGCACCATGAAATCATCGGCGCCGATGCTGACCATTTCCTCGGCGGCCTGGGCAGCGCCCTGACGACTCTTAAGGTTTTCAGCGACCACTTCGTGCAGATCGTCGACGCTATAGAGGTAAACGTCGTCCAACTCGCCGACTTCGGGCTCGATGTCCCGGGGAACGGCGATG
The DNA here is from genome assembly GCF_046605395.1 of Pseudomonas sp. MPB23. NCBI lineage: Bacteria > Pseudomonadati > Pseudomonadota > Gammaproteobacteria > Pseudomonadales > Pseudomonadaceae > Pseudomonas > Pseudomonas sp. MPB23. The sequence continues at coordinate 6,715,341 of NZ_CP176771.1, forward strand.
TCGACCATAAAGATCGGCTTGTGCTTGCGCAGCTTCAGCGCACTTTCCACCGCGCCTTTGCCGAGGATCGGCAACTGGCTGGCCGTGGAACTGATGACGATATCGCTGCGCACCAGTTCAGCCGGAATGTCCGACAGCAGCACCGCGTGGGCGCCGAACTGTTCGGCAAGGAGGCTGGCGCGCTCCAGGGTGCGGTTGGCCACCACGATACGCTTCACACCCAGCTCATGCAGGTGACGGGCAACCAGCGTGATGGTTTCACCGGCGCCGATCAGCAAGGCCTGGCTGCGCTGCAGGTCACTGAAAATCTGCTTGGCCAGGCTGACGGCGGCAAACGCCACGGACACCGGGTTTTCACCGATGGCCGTGTCGGTACGCACCTGCTTGGCAGAATTGAACGTGGCCTGGAACAGCCGGCCCAGCAGCGGGCCAACGGTGCCGGCCTCGCGCGCCACGGCGTAGGCGGATTTCATCTGGCCGAGGATCTGCGGTTCGCCCAACACCAGCGAATCGAGGCCTGCGGCCACACGCATCATGTGACGAACTGCCGCATCCTCTTCGTGCACATAAGCGCTTGCGCGCAGTTCGTCGAGGCTCAAATGGTGGTAATCGGCCAGCCAGCGCAGGACGACATCCGCTGAGAGATGCTCCTGCTCTATATAAAGCTCGCTGCGATTGCAGGTCGAAAGGATCGCAGCTTCGCGGCTGTCGGTGAGTCGGCAGAGCTGCTGCAAGGCCTCAACCAACTGCTCTGGGGTAAACGCTACGCGCTCGCGCACGTCTACGGAGGCAGTCTTGTGGTTAATACCGAGTGCGAGGAAGGCCATTCAATATCGCTGATGATGTCGGGAAGCCGGCAATTGTCCTACTTCGATAGATTCAGAACAACCACCGTCGTCTATTGTCCTAATGCCTTGTGTCTATAAAGGCATCCATTGAGACTCGGTTATGTTTGGCCGAAGGCTTGTGTCATGATGATCCGACCGCAGGTTAGTCGTCCTCTTCCTATATGAATAGATCCTCCGCGTTGCTCCTTGCTTTTGTCTTCCTCAGCGGCTGCCAGGCCTTGGCACCCGTGTCGCCGGACGGTACGCCGCCGGTGGAAGACAGCACCCCCGCCCCTGAAAAGCCCAAGGTTTACTCCTCGTTCACTGAAGAAACGGTGTTCAGCCTGTTGACCGCAGAGCTGGCCGGCCAACGCAACCGCTTCGACATTGCACTGGATAATTACGTAACCCAGGCCATCAACACCCAGGATCCGGGCATTTCCGAGCGGGCATTTCGCATCGCCGAGTACCTGGGCGCCGACCAGGCAGCGCTGGACACCTCGCTGATCTGGGCGAAAAACGCCCCGGACGATCTCGAAGCGCAGCGCGCAGCGGCCATTCAACTGGCACGCGCCGGGCGTTACGACGACTCCATGGCGTATATGGAGAAAGTCCTGCAGGGCAAGGGCGACACGCATTTCGACTTCCTCGCGCTGTCGGCCGCCGACACCGACCAGGACACACGCAATGGCCTGATGAAGAGTTTCGACCGCCTGCTGCAAAAACACCCGAAGAACAGCCAACTGGTGTTCGGCAAGGCCTTGCTGCTGCAACAGGATGACGAAGCCGAAGCCGCACTGAAGCTGCTGGAGAAAAACCCGCCGGAAGAGGGCGAGATCGCGCCGATCCTGTTGCGCGCACGCCTGCTGCAGAATCTCAATCGCGGCACGGAAGCCATTCCGCTGCTGGAAAAAAGCATCAAGAAGTACCCGGAAGACAAGCGTCTACGCCTGACTTACGCGCGTACGCTGGTGGAGCTGGACCGCATGGAGGACGCCAAAGTGCAGTTCGCCAACCTGGTCCAGCAATACCCGGACGACGACGAATTGCGTTACTCCCTGGCGCTGGTGTGCCTGGAAGCCAAGGCCTGGGACGAGGCCAAAGGCTACCTGGAAGACCTGATCGCACGGGAAAGTCATGTGGACTCGGCGCACCTGAACCTCGGCCGCATTGCCGAAGAACGCAACGACCCGCAGGCAGCCCTGCTTGAATACGCCCAGGTCAACCCCGGCAACGACTACCTGCCGGCCCAACTGCGCCAGGCCGATATCCTGATGAGCAACGGACGCACCGACGAAGCGGAAAAACGCCTGGCCGCCGCGCGGGATGCCGAACCGGACTATGCGATCCAGCTTTATCTGATCCAGGCCGAGACCCTGTCGGCCAACAACCAGGGCGAGCGCGCCTGGAAAGTGCTGCAACAAGCGTTGTTGCAATTTCCCGACGATTTGAACTTGCTGTATACCCGCGCCATGCAGGCGGAAAAACGCAACGACCTGACGCAGATGGAAAAAGACCTGCGCCTGATCATCAAACGCGATCCGGACAATGCCATGGCGCTTAACGCCCTGGGCTACACCTTGTCCGACCGCACCACGCGCTACGACGAAGCCAAGGTGCTGATCGAACAGGCCCACACGCTCAACCCGGAAGACCCGGCCGTGCTCGACAGCCTGGGCTGGGTGAACTACCGCCTGGGCAACCTGGACGAAGCCGAACGCTTGCTGCGCCTGGCACTGGAGCGCTTCCCCGACCAGGAAGTCGCCGCCCACCTGGGCGAAGTGCTGTGGGTTAACGGCAAGCAACGCGAAGCCCGCCAAATCTGGGAAAAATTCCTCAAGGAACAACCCGAAAGCCCCATTCTGCGCAGCACCATCAAGCGCCTGACCGGATCCGAGACCCTATAAGCTTATGTTTTTGCGCCACGTTATCGTTTTCAGCTTCATCGCCCTGCTCGCCGGTTGCGCGGGTTTCGGTGCCCGCGAATCCGTTGAAGGCCCGGGCAACCCGGCGCAATGGAAACAACACAAGGCACAGCTCGGCAGCATCGACGGCTGGCAGATCGACGGCAAGGTCGGGGTTCGCGCCCCGAAAGATTCCGGCAGCGGCACCCTGTTCTGGCTGCAACGCCAGGACTACTACGACATTCGCTTGTCCGGCCCACTGGGCCGAGGCGCCGCGCGCCTGACCGGCCGACCGGGACAGGTGAGCCTCGAAGTGGCCAATCAGGGGCGCTATGAAGCGACCTCGCCGGAAGCGCTGCTGGAAGAACAGATCGGCTGGAAGCTGCCCGTATCGCATCTGGTGTGGTGGGTACGCGGCTTGCCCGCCCCCGACAGCAAGAGTCGCCTGAGCCTCAACAGCGACAGCCGCCTGGCGACCCTCGAACAGGATGGCTGGCAGGTCGAATACCTGAGCTATGTGCAACAAAGCGGTTACTGGCTGCCCGAGCGCATCAAGCTGCACGGCACCGACCTTGATATCACGCTGGTGATCAAGGACTGGCAACCGCGCAAGCTGGGGCAATAACGTGACGGTAGAAAAACTGACCCTGCCCTCCCCGGCCAAACTCAATCTGATGCTGCACATTCTCGGTCGCCGTGAAGACGGCTACCACGAGTTGCAGACGCTGTTTCAATTTCTCGACTACGGCGACGAACTGACGTTCGCCGTGCGCGACGATGGCGTGATTCAGCTGCATACCGAATTCGAAGGCGTGCCCCACGACAGCAATCTGATTGTGAAGGCCGCAAAAAAAATCCAGGAACAATCCGGCTGCGCCCTCGGCGTCGATATCTGGATCGATAAGATCCTGCCCATGGGCGGCGGCATCGGCGGCGGCAGCTCGAATGCCGCCACCACACTGCTGGGTCTGAACCACCTGTGGCAGCTCGACTGGGACCTCGATCGCCTGGCCGCGCTGGGCCTGACGCTCGGCGCCGACGTCCCGGTTTTCGTGCGTGGGCACGCAGCTTTTGCCGAGGGCGTCGGCGAAAAACTCACCCCCGAATACCCAGAAGAGCCGTGGTATGTCGTGCTTGTCCCGCAAGTATCTGTAAGTACAGCAGAAATTTTTTCAGATCCACTGTTGACACGTAACTCTCCTCCCATTAAAGTGCGCCCCGTTCCCAAGGGAAACAGTCGAAATGACTGCTTACCGGTTGTAGCAAGGCGTTATCCAGAGGTACGTAACGCTTTGAATTTGTTAGGTAAATTTACCGAAGCAAAATTAACCGGCACTGGAAGTTGTGTGTTTGGGGGCTTCCCAAACAAAGCTGAAGCTGATAAAGTCTCGGCCCTTCTTACAGAGACCCTTACAGGGTTTGTAGCAAAGGGAAGCAACGTTTCGATGTTGCATCGCAAGCTGCAAAGTCTGCTCTAAAAGGAATCGAGTACTGGGTACTCGTTGCAACAGATACAGGGGCGTCGCCAAGCGGTAAGGCAGCAGGTTTTGATCCTGCCATGCGTTGGTTCGAATCCAGCCGCCCCTGCCATTTTCCTATACTCATCCAGGTTACCCTCAGCCTCTAGGTACTGCGCGTGTCCAAGATGATGGTCTTTACGGGGAACGCCAACCCCGATCTGGCTCGACGTGTCGTACGTCAGCTGCATATCCCTCTCGGTGACATCTCTGTCGGCAAGTTTTCCGACGGCGAAATTACCGCCGAGATCAATGAAAACGTCCGCGGTAAAGACGTCTTCATTATTCAGCCGACCTGCGCTCCGACCAACGATAACCTGATGGAACTCGTCGTGATGGCTGATGCCTTCCGCCGCTCCTCAGCGACTCGAATCACAGCTGTAATCCCTTACTTTGGTTATGCCCGTCAGGATCGCCGTCCGCGTTCCGCACGTGTGGCTATCAGCGCGAAAGTCGTGGCTGACATGCTCACCGTGGTAGGCATCGACCGTGTTCTCACGGTTGACCTGCACGCTGACCAAATCCAGGGGTTCTTCGATATTCCGGTAGATAACATCTACGGCTCTCCCGTATTGGTGGATGACATCGAAGACCAGCGCTTTGAAAACCTGATGATCGTGTCCCCGGACATTGGTGGCGTCGTGCGTGCACGGGCTGTCGCCAAATCCCTGGGCGTGGATCTCGGGATCATCGACAAACGCCGTGAGAAAGCCAATCACTCTGAAGTGATGCATATCATCGGTGATGTCGAAGGGCGCACCTGTATTCTGGTCGATGACATGGTCGATACCGCCGGCACCCTGTGCCACGCGGCTAAAGCCTTGAAAGAGCACGGCGCGGCTAAAGTCTTCGCCTACTGCACACACCCTGTGCTGTCGGGCCGAGCGATCGAGAACATCGAGAACTCAATGCTGGACGAACTGGTGGTGACCAACACCATCCCGTTGTCCGCTGCAGCTCAAGCCTGTTCGCGTATCCGTCAATTGGATATCGCACCGGTAGTTGCCGAAGCGGTTCGCCGCATCAGCAACGAAGAATCGATCAGCGCGATGTTCCGTTAAGGGTCAACCCTTTCGGAACACCTCACTGACGAAAAGCGCCCCGCCCCAACATACTGTTGGGGCGGGGCTTTTTTGCCCATATCGCCTTTAGCGCTGGTCGCAAACGCTGGGGCGAATGTGGTTATTTTGGAGATACAACATGAACGAATTTATTCTGAATGCTGAAGTGCGTTCCGACCTGGGGAAAGGTGCGAGCCGCCGCCTGCGTCGTCTCGCAAGCCTGGTTCCAGCTGTAGTTTACGGTGGCGACAAAGCCCCTGAATCCATCAGCATGCTGGCCAAAGAAGTTGCCAAACTGCTGGAAAACGATGCGGCCTACAGCCACATCATTTCGCTGAACATCGGCGGCACCAAGCAGAACGTCATCATCAAGGCTCTGCAACGTCACCCAGCCAAAGGCCACGTACTGCACGCTGACTTCGTCCGCGTTGTCGCCGGCCAGAAACTGACCGCCATCGTGCCTGTGCACTTTGTTGGCGAAGAAGCTCCGGTCAAGAAAGGCGGCGAAGTTTCGCACGTTGTTGCCGAGATCGAAGTGACCTGCCTGCCGAAAGACCTGCCTGAGTTCATCGAAGTCGACCTGTCGGCGATGGAAATCGGCGACATCATCCACCTGTCCGACCTCAAGGCCCCTAAAGGCGTTGAGTTTGTCGCACTGGTACACGGTGATGACAAAGCTGTTGCCAACGTACACGCTCCACGCGTTGCTCCAGAAGCTGAAGAAGGCGCTGCAGAGTAATTCACTCTGTAATGTCGGAGCTTGAGGACACATCGCGGACCGAAACGTAGCGAGAAAGCGGGCGATAACGCGAAGTTCACCTCATGAGGTAACGAGCTCTTGTCGTCCACTTTCGCCGCACTCAGGTCGGCGATGTTATCCACAACTCCAAAGGAAGGGCCCCTGTCGTGACTGCCATTAAACTGATCGTTGGCCTGGGAAATCCAGGCGCCGAATACGAACAGACCCGGCATAACGCGGGGGCCCTTTTTGTTGAGCGCATCGCCCACGCCCAAGGTGTGAACCTGGTGGCCGATCGCAAATATTTCGGCCTGACCGGACGCTTTTCGCATCAGGGTCAGGATGTTCGTCTGTTGATTCCCACCACCTACATGAACCGCAGCGGCCAGGCTGTCGCGGCGCTTGCGGGTTTCTTCCGGATCAAACCCGAAGAAATCCTGGTGGCCCATGACGAACTGGACCTGCCGCCCGGCGTTGCCAAGCTCAAGCTAGGCGGCGGGCATGGCGGGCACAATGGACTGCGCGACATCATCGCGCAGTTGGGCAATCAGAATAATTTTTACCGCCTGCGGCTCGGCATTGGCCACCCAGGCGTTGCCAGTATGGTTTCAAATTTCGTCCTGGGTCGTGCGCCACGCGCCGAACAGGAAAAACTCGATGCCAGCATCGACTTTGCCCTCGGCGTGCTGCCGGATATCTTCGCCGGTGAATGGAACCGCGCGATGAAAAACCTGCACAGCCAGAAGGCCTGACTCTTACCGAGGGGAAACACCATGGGATTCAATTGCGGCATCGTCGGCCTGCCCAACGTCGGCAAATCCACCTTGTTCAACGCTTTGACCAAGTCCGGTATTGCGGCGGAGAACTTCCCCTTCTGCACCATCGAACCCAACAGCGGTATCGTGCCGATGCCGGACCCGCGCCTGGAAGCACTGGCGGTCATCGTCAACCCCAAGCGCATCCTGCCGACCACCATGGAATTCGTCGACATCGCAGGCCTGGTCGCCGGCGCGTCGAAAGGCGAAGGCCTGGGCAACAAGTTCCTGGCCAACATCCGTGAAACCGATGCGATCGCCCACGTAGTCCGCTGCTTCGAAGACGAGAACGTGATTCACGTCTCCAACAGCGTCGACCCGAAACGCGATATCGAGATCATCGACCTGGAACTGATCTTTGCCGACCTCGACAGCTGCGAGAAGCAACTGCAGAAAGTCGCGCGCAATGCCAAGGGCGGCGACAAGGACGCAGTGGTCCAGAAAGGCCTGCTGGAGCAACTGATCGCTCACTTCACCCTGGGCAAGCCCGCACGCAGCCTGATGAAGACCATGGGCGCTGACGAGAAGGCCGCGGTCAAGGGCTTCCACCTGCTGACCACCAAGCCGGTGATGTACATCGCCAACGTCGCCGAAGACGGCTTCGAGAACAACCCGCTGCTCGACGTGGTCAAGGCCATCGCCGACGAAGAAGGCGCCATCGTGGTACCGGTGTGCAACAAGATCGAAGCGGAAATCGCCGAGCTCGATGACGGCGAAGAGAAAGACATGTTCCTCGAGGCCCTGGGCCTGGAAGAGCCTGGCCTGAACCGCGTAATCCGCGCCGGTTACGAAATGCTCAACCTGCAGACCTACTTCACCGCCGGTGTCGAAGAAGTCCGCGCCTGGACCGTCAAGGTCGGTGCCACCGCGCCACAGGCTGCTGGCGTGATCCACACCGACTTCGAAAAAGGCTTCATCCGTGCCGAAGTGATCGCCTACAACGACTTCATCCAATACAAGGGTGAAGCCGGTGCCAAGGAAGCCGGTAAGTGGCGTCTGGAAGGCAAGGAATACATCGTCAAAGATGGCGACGTGATGCATTTCCGCTTCAACGTGTAAATTTTCACGCAAGGCGACAGACACAAAAATCCCCGTAATCACTCGCTGATACGGGGATTTTTGCGTCTTGCAGGCCCGAATCGCGCCGCACGGCAAAGCACGCAGACTGCCGCCAACCCTACGCCAATTGCGCCCTGATTTTTTGCACCACATCTTGCATCGCCGGTAGATAGCGGCGCGCGGCCTCTTCAACGGACATCGCCTTGGCGATGTAAACCAGATTCAGGCAGCCCATCACCCGGCCATCGTGTTCAATCGGAATCGCGATGGCGGCAATTTTGCGTTCCTGGCCCCAGTGGGAATTGTTTTCGCCGTAGCCCTTCGAAAGCGTGTGCTCCACCAACCGCTCGACAAAACCGCGATCGGCCGCCAGCGCCGACTGTTCATCTTCGCGGCTGATCATCAACTCAATCAGCTTTTCGCGCTCAGCCGCAGGGCAGAATGCAAAGTACGCGCGTCCAATCGCCGTCATCAGCAATGGCAAGCGCCGACCAACCATGGAGCGGTGAAATGACAGCCGGCTGAAGCGATGAGTGGTCTCGCGAATCACCATGGCGTCGCCATCCAGCGTGCACAGGTCGGTTGGCCACACAACTTGTTGCAGCAACTCCCCCAGCAGTGGTGCAGCAATCGAAGAAATCCATTGTTCGTCGCGAAATCCCTCGCTCAGTTCGCGCACTTTCAGCGTCAGGCGATAGCTGTCATCCGACTCGCTGCGGCGCACGTAACCCTCGGCCTGCAAGGTCTCCAGCAATCGTCGAACGGTGGTGCGATGCAACCCGCTTTGCTCGGCCAACTGCGCCGTACTGGCCCCGCCATCGAAACGGTTCAAGCCGTTGATCAGGGCCAAACCGCGCATCAACCCACGAACAGCCTTGTACTCTGTCTCGCTCATGGGAACTCCTTTTTTGTTATAAATCAGGCTTGTGCACCTGGTGCACACTAGCAAGGGTTTTCGTTGTCCACCAGCCTCGTGATTTCCATACTGCGCCCAACAAAAAATCCAAAAGCGCTGTACGGAGATACCCATGAGCCTTGCACACACTCCTTCCCCATTGGAGTTGACCACCGACGTTGCCATCGTCGGCGCCGGCCCTGTCGGCCTGATGATTGCCAATTACCTGGGACAATGCGGCGTAAACGTCACGGTGGTGGAAAAGCTCGACAGCCTGATCGACTACCCTCGCGCCATCGGCCTGGACGACGAAAGCCTGCGCACTTTCCAGGCCGTCGGTCTGGCGGACGAAGTGCTGCCGCATACCACACCCTGGCACGCCATGCGTTTCCTGACCCCCAAGGGTCGCTGCTTTGCCGACATTCAACCGAAGACTGACGAGTTCGGCTGGTCCCGACGCAACGCGTTCATCCAACCGTTGGCCGACCGGGTACTGTTCGACGGTCTGCAGCGCTTCAATAACGTCAAGGTCCTGTTCAGCCGTGAGCTCAACAGCTTCGAACAAAGCGACAGCGCGGTGGTGCTCGACCTCAAGGATCAGCAGGGTCGTAGCGAACGCCTGAACGCCCGTTACCTGATTGGTTGCGATGGCGGCAACAGCCTGGTACGGCGTAGCCTGGATATCAGCTTTGAAGGCAAGACCGCGCCCAATCAGTGGATCGTGGTCGACATTGCCAACGACCCGCTGGCCACGCCCCATGTTTATCTGTGCTGCGACCCCGTGCGTCCTTACGTGTCCGCCGCCCTGCCCCATGGCGTGCGCCGTTTCGAGTTCATGGTGATGCCCGGCGAAACCGAGACCGAACTGAGCAAGCCCGAGAACCTGCGTCGACTGCTGAGCAAGGTATTGCCGAACCCGGACCGCATCGAGCTGATCCGCAGCCGCGTCTACACCCATAACGCGCGTCTGGCCGGTCGCTTCCGCCAGGGCCGCGTGCTGCTGGCCGGCGACGCCGCGCACATCATGCCGGTATGGCAAGGCCAGGGTTACAACAGCGGCATGCGCGATGCCTTGAACCTGGCGTGGAAGCTGGCGCTGGTGATCAAGGGCCTGGCCGCCGACAACCTGCTCGACAGCTACGAACAGGAACGTCGCGACCACGCCCAGGCGATGATCAATCTCTCCGTACTCGCCGGCCACGTGCTGGCGCCGCCGAAACGCTGGCAAGGCACCCTGCGCGATGGCGTGTCGTGGTTGCTCAATTACCTGCCGCCGGTCAAGCGCTACTTCGTGGAAATGCGCTTCAAACCGATGCCGCAATACACCCAGGGCGCGTTGATCGTGCCGAGGGAAAAGGGCTCGCCGGTCGGCAAGATGTTCATTCAGCCGATGGTGTTGACCGACGCCGGCACCACGGTGCTGCTGGATGAAGTGATCGGCGAAAACTTTGCGATTATCGCCTGGGGCTGCGATCCGACCTGGGGCCTGACAGCCGCGCAAATCGCGCAATGGAAAGCCCTGGGCACCCGCTTTATTCAAGTGTTGCCGGACGTCCAGCTCAGAGTACCGAGCGATGCCGGCCCCGACGTGATCCGCGTGGGTGACAGCACCGGTCGCTTGAAAGAGTGGTTCGCCCTCGGCACGTCGTCCATCGCCCTGGTGCGTCCGGACCGCTTCCTCGCCGGGCTGGCCATCCCGCAAACCGTCGGCCAGGCCTGCGATGAACTGGCCCGGGCGCTCAAAGCCCTGCCACAGCCGGCGGCGAACGCTGTCGTCAGCAAGGTCGCGTGACATGAGCGCCTATCTGCATTGTTTGTCTCACACGCCGTTGGTGGGCTACGTCGACCCTGAACCGCATGTGCTGGCCGAAGTCGACGGCGTGATCAACGCCGCTCGCGAACGCATCGCCCGCTTCGACCCAGAGCTGGTGGTGCTGTTCGGTCCCGACCATTACAACGGCTTTTTCTACGACGTGATGCCGGCCTTTTGCATCGGCATGGCGGCCCACGCGATTGGTGATTTCGACACCGCCGCCGGCCCGCTGGAGGTGCCTAAAACGCTGGCCGAATCCTGCGCCCAGGCGGTGCTGGAAGCCGGTGTCGACACGGCGGTGTCGTATCGCATGCAGGTCGACCATGGGTTCGCCCAACCCCTGGAACTGTTGCTCGGCGGCTTGCACAACTGCCCGGTGATCCCGGTGTTCATCAACTCCGTGGCCATACCGTTGCCGAGTTTCAAACGTGCCCGGCTGCTGGGCGAGGCGATTGGCCAATGGGCGAAATCGCTGGATAAACGTGTGCTGTTCCTGGCTTCCGGCGGCTTGTCCCATCAGCCGCCGGTACCGGAACTGGCCAAGGTCGATGCGCGGATGGCCGACCGCCTGATGGGCAGCGGCCGTCAGCTTCCTGCCGATGAACGACAGGCCCGCCAGGACCGGGTCATTCAAGCCGCCCGCGTCTTCGTCGACGACCCGTACAGCCTGCACCCGCTGAACCCGACGTGGGATAAACAATTTCTCGACACCCTCGAACAGGGCCGCATGAGCGACCTCGACAGCCTGGGCAATGACGCGTTGTCGGCGCTGGCCGGCAAGTCGACCCATGAAGTCAAAACCTGGGTCGCCGCCTTCGCGGCCCTGAGTACCTTCGGCCCGTACCGGACCGAGGGCCGCTACTACCGCCCGATTCCCGAATGGATTGCAGGCTTCGGTGCGCTCGGCGCCCAGCCGCTGAACCATCACCCATGAATTCAAGGAACACTGCCATGACCGCCACTGCATTCAGTGAAGCTTCCACCAGCCGCTTTGCCCGTATCAAGGAAGGCGAGCTGGACCTGCAACTGCACTACAACGACCTTGGCGAAGGTGCCGAAACCGTGGTCATGCTGCACGGCTCCGGGCCGGGCGCGAGCGGCTGGGCCAACTTCAATCGCAACATTGAGCCGCTGGTGAATGCCGGTTTTCGCGTGATCCTGATGGACTGCCCGGGCTGGAGCAAAAGCGACACGATCGTCAGCGAAGGCTCGCGCTCGAACCTCAATGCACAAGCGCTCAAGGGCCTGCTCGACGTGCTGAAGCTTGCGCGCGTGCACATCATCGGCAACTCGATGGGGGCTCACAGCACCGTCGCTTTCGCCCTCGAATACGCCGAGCGGATCGGCAAACTGATCCTGATGGGCGGCGGTACCGGCGGCCCGAGCGCCTTCGTGCCGCAGCCCACCGAAGGCATCAAACTGATCGGCGCGCTGTACCGCGACCCGACCATCGAGAACTTGAAGAGGATGATGAACGTCTTCGTTTTCGATGCCAGCGGCCTCACCGACGAACTGTTCCAGACCCGCCTGGACAACATCCTGTCGCGCCGCGATCACCTGGACAACTTCGTCAAGAGCAGCACCCTCAACCCCAAGCAATTTCCGGATTTCAGCCACCGCCTGCACGAGATCAACGCCGACACCCTGCTCGTCTGGGGTCGCGAGGACCGCTTCGTGCCGATGGACACCGGCTTGCGCCTGCTGGCAGGTCTGCCGAGGGCGCAACTGCACGTGTTCAACCGCTGCGGTCACTGGGCGCAGTGGGAACACGCCGACAAGTTCAACCGCATGGTCCTGGACTTCCTGACCCACTGATCATCGAGGCTGACATGCACCTGACTCAAGACACCCTGCAACAACTCGCCGCCGATCTGCGCCAGGCCGAAGCCCAAGGCGAAGCCATCGGGCCGCTGCGCGAGCAGATCGGTGAAGACAACGCCGAAGCCGCGTATGCCATCCAGCGCCTCAACGTCGACCATGGCGTGGCCAACGGGCGCCGCGTGGTCGGCCGCAAGATCGGCCTGACCAACCCCAAGGTCCAGGCCCAACTGGGCGTGGGCCAACCGGACTTCGGCACGTTGTTTGCCGACATGTGCTACGGCGACAACCAAACCATGCCCGTCGACCGCGTACTGCAACCGAAGATCGAGGCTGAAATCGCCCTGATCCTCGACCGCGACCTGCCCCGCGCCGATACCACATTCGCCGACGTGATGGCGGCCACCGGCTGGGTCGTCCCGGCCCTGGAAATCGTCGGCAGCCGGGTCCAGGGCTGGAACATCCGCTTCGTCGATACCGTGGCTGACAACGCGTCCAGCGGCTGCTTCGTACTCGGCGGTCCGGCTCGACGTCTCGATGGGCTCGACCTGCGCCAGGCCAGCATGCGCATGACCCGCAACGGCGAAGACGTGTCCAGCGGCAGCGGGGCCGAATGCCTCGGCCATCCGCTCAATGCGGCGGTCTGGCTGGCTTGCACCATGGCGCGCCTGGGCGATCCGCTGCGGGCCGGCGACATCATTCTCACCGGTGCGCTGGGGCCCATGGTGGCGGTAGCCGCCGGTGATCGGTTCGAGGCCGAGATCGACGGCATCGGCCGCGTCGGTGTGAATTTCTCGGTAGACAGTCACGCCGAGTGATCGGCGACTTGCGTGCACATGAGGCAACCATAATGAAAAAACTCAACGTCGCCATCATCGGCTCCGGCAACATCGGCACCGACCTGATGATCAAGATCCTGCGCAACGCCAAGCATCTGGAAATGGCGGTGATGGTCGGCATCGACCCCGCCTCCGACGGCCTCGCCCGCGCCCAGCGCATGGGCGTGGCCACCACCCACGAAGGCGTCGAAGGCCTGACCCGCATGGAGGTGTTCAAGGACATCGACTTCGTCTTCGATGCCACCTCGGCCGGTGCCCATGTGCAGAACGATGCGTTCCTGCGCGCGATCAAACCCGGTATCCGCCTGATTGACCTGACGCCGGCGGCCATCGGCCCGTACTGCGTGCCGGTGGTGAACCTGGAGCAGAACCTCGAGCAGCTCAACGTCAACATGGTCACCTGCGGTGGCCAGGCGACCATTCCGATGGTCGCGGCAGTGTCGCGGGTGGCCAAGGTGCACTACGCCGAAATCGTCGCCTCGATCGCGAGCAAATCCGCCGGCCCTGGTACCCGCGCCAACATCGACGAATTCACCGAAACCACCTCCAAGGCCATCGAAGTGATCGGCGGCGCGGCCAAGGGCAAGGCGATCATCGTGATGAACCCGGCCGAGCCGCCGTTGATCATGCGCGACACGGTGTTCGTGCTGTCCGAAGCGGCGGATCAGGCGCTGGTCGAAGCCTCCATCGTCGAGATGGCCGCTGCCGTGCAGGCCTATGTGCCGGGTTATCGCCTCAAGCAAAACGTGCAGTTCGACGTGATCCCGGCAGACGCGCCGCTGAACATTCCCGGCCTGGGCAAATTCTCCGGCCTGAAAACCTCGGTGTTCCTCGAAGTCGAAGGCGCCGCCCATTACCTGCCGGCCTACGCCGGCAACCTCGACATCATGACCTCCGCTGCCTTGGCCACCGCCGAGCGCATGGCGCAGTCGATGCTGAACGCCTGAGGAGACCGACATGACCTTCAATCCCGGCAAGAAACTCTACATCTCCGACGTGACCCTGCGTGACGGCAGCCATGCGGTGCGCCACCAGTATTCGCTGCAGAACGTGCAGGACATCGCCCGCGCCCTCGACAAGGCCAAGGTCGACTCCATCGAAGTCGCCCACGGCGACGGCCTGCAAGGTTCGAGCTTCAACTATGGCTTCGCCGCGCACACTGATCTGGAATGGATCGAAGCCGCCGCCGACGTGATCAGCCACGCCAAGATCACCACGCTGCTGCTGCCCGGCATCGGCACCGTGCACGACCTCAAGGCCGCCTACAACGCTGGTGCTCGCGTGGTGCGCATCGCCACCCATTGCACCGAGGCCGATGTCTCCAAACAGCACATCGAGTACGCCCGCGAACTGGGCATGGACACCGTCGGCTTCCTGATGATGAGCCACATGATCCCGGCCGAGCAGCTCGCCGCCCAGGCCAAGCTGATGGAAAGCTACGGCGCGACCTGCGTGTACATGGCCGACTCCGGTGGCGCGATGAACATGCAGGACATCCGCGATCGCTTCCGCGCGTTCAAAGCCGTGCTCAAGCCGGAAACCGAAACCGGCATGCACGCCCACCACAACCTCTCGCTCGGCGTGGCCAACTCGATCACCGCCGTCGAAGAAGGCTGCGACCGCATCGACGCCAGCCTCGCCGGCATGGGCGCCGGGGCCGGCAACGCACCACTGGAAGTATTCATCGCCGCCGCCGAACGTTTGGGCTGGAACCACGGCACCGACCTCTACACGCTGATGGACGCCGCCGACGACATCGTGCGGCCGTTGCAGGACCGCCCGGTGCGGGTCGACCGCGAGTCCCTGGCGTTGGGGTATGCCGGGGTGTATTCGAGCTTCCTGCGCCATGCCGAGATTGCGGCGGCCAAGTATGGCCTCAAGACCGTGGACATCCTCGTCGAACTGGGCAAGCGCCGGATGGTCGGTGGCCAGGAGGACATGATCGTCGACGTGGCGCTGGACCTGCTCAACCGCTGAACCGTGCATCCCCCCGTCCGGTCGCCCACGCAGCGGTCGGACGGTTTTGCTGTGCCCATTACAACAATAAAACGGGTATTTCCCATGACATCGCTAAACGTGCTCACACCGTTGTACATGGCGCGGACCATCGGTCTGTGCTTCCTCGTCGCCCTGATGGAAGGCCTCGACCTACAAGCTTCGGGGATCGCCGCGCAAGGTATGGCGGCGGCGTTCCAATTGGATAAGTTACACATGGGCTGGGTCTTCAGCGCCGGCATTTTCGGCCTGCTGCCCGGGGCGTTTCTCGGCGGTTTGCTGGCTGATCGAATCGGTCGTAAACGGGTGTTGATGGCGTCGGTGGCCCTGTTCGGGTTGTTCTCGCTGGTCACGACCATGGCCTGGGACTTCAACAGCCTGTTGATCGCCCGCTGCCTCACGGGGGTCGGCCTGGGCGCCGCACTGCCCAACCTCATCGCCCTGAGCAGTGAAGTGGCCGGCCCACGCCTGCGTGGCACCGCCGTGAGCCTGATGTATTGCGGCGTGCCCCTGGGCGCCGCGCTCGCAGCCGGCATTGGCATCGCCCAACTGGCCGGTGGCTGGCAAGTGGTGTTCTACGTCGGCGGCATCGTGCCGTTGCTGATCGTGCCGCTGCTGGGCCTTTATCTGCCGGAATCCGCGGCGTTTCGCAGTGTGCGCGATGCCGCTCCGATCGGCGTGGTCAGCGGGCTGTTCCGCAACGGCGCGGCATTGCCAACCGCGATGATCTGGGTCAGCTACTTCTTTACCCTCATGGTGGTCTACATCCTGATCAACTGGCTGCCAAGCCTGTTGATCGGCCAGGGCTTCAGTGGCGCTCAGGCAAGCTGGGTGATGCTGGCGCTGCAATTCGGCGCGGCGGCCGGCACGTTGTTGCTGGGCTGGGTCATGGATCGGTTGCCGGCCTGGGCGTTGTCGGCCCTGATTTACCTCGGCATTCTCGCGTCGCTGACGGCTCTGGGTATCGCCACCCAACTGCAAAGCATGCTGGTGGCCGGCTTCGTCGCCGGTTTCTTCGCCACGGGCGGGCAATGCGTGTTGTATGCCCTGGCACCGCATTTCTATCGTCCGTCGATTCGCGCCACGGGTGTCGGCAGCGCCGTCGCCATCGGCCGGCTGGGCGCGATGAGCGGCCCGTTGGTGGCCGGCAAGATGCTCGCCCTGGGCACGGGCACCACCGGCGTGATGATGGCCTCGGCACCGGGCATCGTCATGGCGGCGCTGGCGGTGTTTTACCTGTCGGTACGCCGCAACCGCTCCCCGGAGGACTGAGGTCCAACCCGCTCTTCCCCCCCGCGTCGTGATGGCGCGGGGGTTATCCCAACAACAATAAAAGTGAACACTGCCATGCTCAGGAATTTTCTTCGGGCCTTCAGCGCCTGCACCTGCGTTTTGTCCATTGGCCAGGCTTGCGCCGCCGGTTTCGTCGACGACAGCCATGCCGACTTGCAGATACGCAACTATTACTTCGATCGCAACTACGTGAACGCGACGCCCCAGGCGGCGGCTCGGGAGTGGGCGCAGGGTTTCATTCTCAACGTGCGCTCGGGGTATACCGAAGGACCTGTGGGCTTCGGACTGGACGCCCAGGGTTTGCTGGGGGTTCGCCTGGACTCCTCGCCCGATCGCGCCGGGACCGGCCTGCTGCCGTACAACGCCACGACCCGCGAACCGGCCAGTGAATATTCGGAGTTGGGCCTGACCGCCAAGGTCCGTGCCTCCAGGAGTGAGTTGCAACTGGGCACCATCAGTACCTTCCTGCCCATCGCCTTCGCCAGCCCGACCCGCCTGCTGCCGCAGACCTTCCGTGGCGCGTATCTGAAGTCCCAGGAAATCGACAACCTGACGCTGCACCTCGGCTGGCTCGACCGTATCAACCTGCGCGACTCCACCGACTATCAAAAAATGTCAGTGGCTTCGCCCAACGGACGCTTCAAGGGTGCCGCCGAGTCGGACCGGTTTTCCTTTATCGGTGGGGACTATGCCTGGTCGCCACAACTGACGCTGAAGTACTACCACGCCGAACTGGCTGATCTGTATCGCAAAGACTTCTACGGCTTTGTCGACAACCACCCGATCGGGCCCGGCAGCCTCAAGAGTGACTTTCGCCTGTTCGTCACCGGCGAGGACGGCGCGGCCAAAGCCGGCCCGGTGGACAATCGCAACGCCGCGCTGATGCTGACGTACAGCCTCGGCGCGCACAAATTCGGCGCCGGCTACATGCAACTGACCGGCAAGACCGCCATGCCTTATCTGTTCGGCACCGAGCCGTTGGTCATCACCGAAGGCACGCTGAGCTCGGAGTTTCTCAACCCCAAAGAGCGCAGTTGGCAGGTGCGCTATGACTACAACTTTGCCGCGCTGGGCTTGCCCGGGCTCAATGGCATGCTGCGTTACGTCAGCGGCGACAACATTGAGTTGCCCAAACTGGGCGGCAGCAACCTGAAGGAAAGCGAAAAAGATATCGAACTGAACTATGTGCTTCAGAGCACGCCCCTTAAAGGCCTGAATCTGCGCGTGCGCAACGCATGGTATCGCAATGACTTCACCGCCCAGGCCAGCCATCGGGATGACAATGAACTACGGGTGAATATCGACTACACCTGGAAACTCTGGTGAGGCATTTTTCGATGCAAAAACCCGATCTACGCCACTCACCCTACATGGCAAAAAGTTGCACAGTAAAACGCTGAAAAACCATCCCTAAATCCCCTACAGCCCTTGATTCACAAGGGCTACAGCCAAGTGCGCAAGAAGTTGCACAGCACTGTGCAACTTCTTGCGCACTTTTTCGCCTTTTTTCGTCCAAAAAAGCTGTTTTGCCTGCCTTTTTTAAACTAAGCCACTGTTCTATATAGCAATTATTTGTCTTGGCACGCCGTTTGATATGAAGACGCTCCCCAACGGGCAATTTCGCCCCTTGGGCACCTTCATTTTTCAAGCAAGGAGCATCTCCATGGCAACCCCCGCTTACATGTCCATCACCGGCACCAAACAAGGTCTGATCACCGCCGGGGCCTTCACTGCCGACTCGGTGGGCAACACCTATCAGGAAGGTCACGAAGACCAGGTCATGGTCCAGGGCTTCAGTCACGAAGTGATCATCCCCCGCGACCCACAGTCCGGCCAACCCACCGGTCAGCGCGTGCACAAGCCCGTCAAGATCACCAAGGTCTTCGACAAATCCTCGCCGCTGCTGCTGGCGGCCCTCACCTCCGGCGAGCGCCTGAGCGAAATCACCATCCAGTGGTTCCGCACCTCGGCGGCCGGCACCCAGGAGCACTACTTCACCACCAAGCTCGAGGACGCAATCATCGTCGATATCAGGGACCACATGCACAACTGTCAGGACCCGGCGAATGCGCATTTCACCCACCTCGAAGACGTCGCGTTCACCTACCGCAAGATCACCTGGACCCACGAAGTGTCCGGCACTTCCGGCTCCGATGACTGGCGCGTACCGGTCGCTGGCTAAGCCTGGCTGAACCCTGCGGACATCGGTCAGTGCGGCTGGCCGATGTCGTTTTTTCGCTGCATGACAGAAGGAAAAAAGGATGTTCGCACCGGCCAACCAGACCCACTTCAGCCTCACCATCGAAGACTTCACCGGCGACCTGCAAGTGCTGTCCTTCACCGGTACCGAAGGCATCAGCCAACCCTATCGCTTCGACGTCGAACTGGTCAGCGAAAAACCTGACATCGACCTGGAAAAACTCCTGCATAAACAGGCGTTCCTGTCCTTCGACCCACAAGGCCACGGCATACACGGCCAGGTCTACCGTGTCGCCCAAGGCGATGCCGGCAAACGCCTGAGTCGCTACAGCATCTCCTTGGTGCCACAGCTTCAATACCTGCATCACCGCACCAACCAACGTATTTATCAGCAGATGTCGGCACCGCAGATCATCGCCCTGATCCTCGAAGAACATGGCATCCACAGCAACGCCTACCGCTTCCACCTCAGCCAGCCATGCCCGGATCGCGATTACTGCGTGCAATACGATGAAACCGACCTGCATTTCATCCAGCGCCTGTGTGAAGAAGAAGGCGTGCACTACCACTTCCAGCACAGCACCCGCGGCCATGTTTTGGTGTTCGGCGACGACCAGACCGTCTTCCCCAGGCTCGGCCAACCCACCGCCTACGTCCAAGGCAGCGGCCTGGTGGCCGACGAGCCGGTGATCAAAGGCTTCAGCGTCCGCCTGGCCGCCCGCACCGGTCGCGTGACCCGTCGCGACTACGACTTTGAAAAGCCCAAACTGCAACTCGAAGCCGACTACAAACCCCACGGCGATGACCCCGGCCCGGACCTTGAAGACTACGACTACCCAGGCCGCTTTCTCACACGAGACCGTGGCAACGTCCTCAGCCAACGCGCCGTCGAGCGCCACCGTGCCGACTATCAGCAGGCAGAGGGCTGGGGCGACCAGACCACGTTGACCAGCGGCCACTTCCTCGAACTCTCCGATCACCCGCGCAAAGCCTGGAACGACCGGTGGCTGCTGACCCAAGTCAGCCATGAAGGCAAACAGCCTCAAGTGTTGGAAGAATCCATCACCAGCGACACCACCCAGGACGATTTCCACCAGGGCTACCGCAACCGTTTTCTTGCCACCCCGTGGGACGTGTTCTACCGCCCGCCGTTGAAACATCCCAAACCGCGCATCCTCGGCAGCCAAAGCGCAGTGGTCACCGGCCCTAAAGGCGAAGAAATCCACTGCGACGAGTACGGCCGCGTCAAAGTGCAATTCCACTGGGACCGCGAAGGACGGGGCGACGACAAAAGTAGTTGCTGGCTGCGTGTTTCCAGCAGTTGGGCCGGCGACCGTTATGGCGGCATCGCCATCCCCCGCGTCGGCATGGAAGTGCTGGTGACCTTCCTCGAAGGCGACCCCGACCAACCGCTGATCAGCGGCTGCCTGTACCACAAGGAACACCCAGTTCCTTACCCACTGCCGGCGAACAAAACCCGCACCGTGTTCAAAACCCTGAGTTCGCCCGGCGGCAGTGGCTTCAACGAACTGCGCATCGAAGACAAAAAAGGGGCGGAACAAATCTTCCTGCACGCCCAGCGCGACTGGGATGAAAACATCGAACACGACCAGAAAATCCGCGTCGGGAATGAGCGCCACGACACCGTCGAGAAGAACACCTACACCGAACTCAAGGCCGAAGAACACCGCATCACCCACGCCGACCGCAAGGTTGAAGTGCGCATGGACGACCACCTGACCATCGAAAAAAACCAGCACGTAAAGGTGGGCATGGCGCAATTGGTGAGCGCGGGAAACGAAATTCACCTGAAGGCCGGCGAGAAGATCGTCATCGACGCCGGGATGGAACTCACGGTGAAAGCCGGAGGGAGTTTTATCAAGGTGGATGTGGGTGGGATCGCAGTAATGGGGCCGGAGGTGAAAGTGAATGCGGGCGGTTCGCCGGGGAATGGGACGGGGATCGGTGTGTTGTCGCCAGGCTTGCCGTTGATCGTTGATCAGGCCCGGGCGGGAAATGTTTTAGATAACAAAGCGGTCAAGACCTATTACGAAAAAGTTCAATTCGTGACGCGTTCTGGTGATCCAGTTGATGATCTTGCCGCCGCCTTTATTTTCCCAGATAAGGCGTCGCCACTGATTTTTCACAGTGATGCCAATGGTCATTCGCCGCAGACAAAAGCGGACTCTATACAAACGGCAGACGTGCATCTCATTTGGGATGATTTCGGTGTTCCAGAGGGCGCAGATGATTATGAGCGGAGTCGAAAAAAATGAACAATGCTCCCGTCCCGCTCGCGAAAATCGAGATTAATAAGACTAAAAATCACCCACCTCGCCAAATCGAAATAACGTGCAGTCATCTTTGGTCCCTTGCACAAGTGCAGGCAATAAAGCGGCTAAGTACCTATCGAAAAGAATATCACCTGTTTGGTAAGACGAAGTGGATGCTGGAAGGTGACTTCAGCCTTCGTGCTGCTCGTATCGCGGGTACTTATGCTTCTTTCTATTTAGAGAAAGAGGATGGCGGCAACGAAAAGTTCAAGGGCCGCTTTTACTGGATGGGGTTGGCGGCATTCGCAAGTAAACAGGTGATGTGTGGTCTGGACTTTACAACGCTAGCCATTGCCGCAATGCCAATAGGAAAACCGCTGGTTGATATCGGGAAGAACGGACTGGGCAAAGGAAATTTTTGGCTATTTCAAGATATATTTTGCTGGCATTGGTTTTATAGCAAATATCCACATAAGTTTGAGGAGTGTTCCGGCGAGCGCAACAGTGAAAATCTTGATGAAAAAGTCAAGAGCGCTTTAAGACGTCTGCCTTGGGCAAGGGAGGCTTTAGACGCTATCGATAACTTCAAGGTGAAACAAGAAGTGATTGATGCTTTTTTAATAATAAAACAGGCTGAGGTGACAGAGTCGGGGAGAGAAAGACAGGAACTCCAGCTCAAATCATTACTTGCGATGGCAAATCACGAACAACTAAATATTCTTCAAACACTCATCTATGATGATCAAGTATTCCAAGCTGTACTTGATATTCAAAGAAGCGCTGAGAGTTTGCCACTTGTACCTTTACGGTCGGCAGCGTTTTCGACAGCCTGCGACCTCAAAGAGCCAGAACTACGAGAGCAGATGTATGAAGGGGATTTATATAACACTCAGGATCAGATGGGATTTATTCTAAGAATCTCCAATAAGTATCATCAACTGATGATTACTAGGCATGAATATATGGAGAAGGTAATTACAGAAATTTCAGAGTGGAGGCATACGACATGAGAGCGTATTGGGTGTTTCTGTTTGTATCTCTTGCCGGATGTGATGAAGCCAAAAAAGAAGGTGCCAATAAAATGAAAAACAAATTAGCCAATATCGAGGTGATGCTAGGCACGCCTGTGGAGATGTTATTAAAAAGTAGTCCCTTAAGATTTTCTACCGATTGCCTGGCCGCAGTACGTATGTGTTGGTATGAAGTTCGCGCCGGAGATAAAAATCAGGCTCTGATCGATGTGTCTATTGGTACGCCAGAAAGCACGTTTTTAATAAAAAACACAGTGAATCTAAATATCGTTGTAGATGAGCTAGAAACAAAAAATATCGAAAATTTGTCAGTGACGCTTCGCGGGTTGCCAGACAACAGTTCTCATGATGAAAATAAAGAGATCATCTACGCATTGATATCCAATCTGAAAAGCGCAGGTTGGGAGAAATATTATTACCCCGCCGATCCTCGTATTTCAGGTGCGGAGCTTAGCCGGTTTGAGGGGGGTGGCGGCGTATTTGATGAAACACCACTCAATCATCCGCGATTTGATGTGAACTATAAAATGAGCTTGCCAGAGTGGTTGGCAGTCAATAATTTTTATGATTGGTATATGTACAATGGTGATTACATTGCCCATATAAAAGTTCAGAAGAGAAACTCAGTCACCGATCCATCTCGAACGGGCACTTACCTGATAAATATCAATTTTATGTCTTTGGAACGTTTCTGGAGAGTAGATTTTGACGAGGCAATTCGTCCTAAATGGAAAGATTTTTTTTCGGACCGCTTACATCAACTTATGAGCAAGCGATTAAAAGTAGAGGCGCGTGCTAAAGCTGCTGGAATTTCGATAGACGAAAATTACCTGCCGCCCAGAATGGAGCGCGTTAACTAATTAAAAATTCACAAGCATGTTTAGGCGCAATCATCGTTAGTGTTTTTCATGCGCGGCTGTTTCCCATGATTGTGCGATGTGAACTAAACCCCATTTATTTACGACTACGGATGACCACTAAACAGGGAGCCAACCATGTTCAACCCCTTTAACAAAATTAACTTCAGCCTCACCATCGAAGACTTCACCGGCGACCTGCAAGTCCTCTCGTTCACAGGCACCGAAGGCATCAGCCAACCCTATCGCTTCGACCTCGAACTGGTCAGCGAAAGACCTGACATCGACCTGGAAAAACTCCTGCATAAACAGGCGTTCCTGTCCTTCGACCCACAAGGCCACGGCATACACGGCCAGGTCTACCGTGTCGCCCAAGGCGATGCCGGCAAGCGCCTGAGTCGCTACAGCATCTCCTTGGTGCCACAGCTTCAATACCTGCATCACCGCACCAACCAACGTATTTATCAGCAGATGTCGGCACCGCAGATCATCGCCCTGATCCTCGAAGAACATGGCATCCACAGCAACGCCTACCGCTTCCACCTCAGCCAGCCATGCCCGGATCGCGATTACTGCGTGCAATACGATGAAACCGACCTGCATTTCATCCAGCGCCTGTGTGAAGAAGAAGGCGTGCACTACCACTTCCAGCACAGCACCCGCGGCCATGTTTTGGTGTTCGGCGACGACCAGACCGTCTTCCCCAGGCTCGGCCAACCCACCGCCTACGTCCAAGGCAGCGGCCTGGTGGCCGACGAACCGGTGATCAAAGGCTTCAGCGTGCGCCTGGCCGCGCGCACCGGTCGCGTAACCCGTCGCGACTACGATTTTGAAAAGCCCAGGCTGCAACTCGAAGCCGACTACAAACCCCACGGCGATGACCCCGGCCCGGACCTTGAAGACTACGACTACCCCGGCCGCTTTCTCACACGCGACCGTGGCAACGTCCTCAGCCAACGCGCGGTCGAGCGCCACCGTGCCGACTATCAGCTGGCAGAGGGCTGGGGAGACCAGACCACGTTGAACAGTGGCCACTTCCTCGAACTCTCCGATCACCCGCGCAAAGCCTGGAACGACCTGTGGCTGCTGACCCAAGTCACCCATGAAGGCAAACAGCCTCAAGTGTTGGAAGAATCCATCACCAGCGAAGACGATTTCCACCAGGGCTACCGCAACCGTTTTCTTGCCACCCCGTGGGACGTGTTCTACCGCCCGCCGTTGAAACATCCCAAACCGCGCATCCTCGACAGCCAAAGCGCAGTGGTCACCGGCCCTAAAGGCGAAGAAATCCACTGCGACGAGTACGGCCGCGTCAAAGTGCAATTTCACTGGGACCGCGAAGGACGGGGCGACGACAAAAGTAGTTGCTGGCTGCGTGTTTCCAGCAGTTGGGCCGGCGACCGCTATGGCGGCATCGCCATCCCCCGCGTCGGCATGGAAGTGCTGGTGGCCTTCCTCGAAGGCGACCCCGACCAACCGCTGATCAGCGGCTGCCTGTACCACAAGGAACACCCCGTTCCGTATCCGCTGCCAGCGAACAAAACCCGCACCGTGTTCAAAACCCTGAGTTCGCCCGGCGGCAGTGGCTTCAACGAACTGCGCATCGAAGACAAAAAAGGGGCGGAACAAATCTTCCTGCACGCCCAGCGCGACTGGGATGAAAACATCGAACACGACCAGAAAATCCGCGTCGGCAACGAACGCCACGACACGGTCGAGCAGAACACCTACACCGAACTCAAGGCCGAAGAACATCGCATCACCCACGCCGACCGCAAGGTTGAAGTGCGCATGGACGACCACCTGACCATCGAAAAAAACCAGCACGTAAAGGTGGGCATGGCGCAATTGGTGAGCGCGGGAAACGAAATTCACCTGAAGGCCGGCGAGAAGATCGTCATCGACGCCGGGATGGAACTCACGGTGAAAGCCGGAGGGAGTTTTATCAAGGTGGATGTGGGTGGGATCGCAGTAATGGGGCCGGAGGTGAAAGTGAATGCGGGCGGTTCGCCGGGGAATGGGACGGGGATCGGTGTGTTGTCGCCAGGCTTGCCGTTGATCGTTGATCAGGCCCGGGCGGGAAATGTTTTAGATAACAAAGCGGTCAAGACCTATTACGAAAAAGTTCAATTCGTGACGCGTTCTGGTGATCCAGTTGATGATCTTGCCGCCGCCTTTATTTTCCCAGATAAGGCGTCGCCACTGATTTTTCTCAGTGATGCCAATGGTCATTCGCCGCAGACAAAAGCGGACTCTATACAAACGGCAGACGTGCATCTCATTTGGGATGATTTCGGTGTTCCAGAGGGCGCAGATGATTATGAGCGGAGTCGAAAAAAATGAACAATGCTCCCGTCCCGCTCGCGAAAATCGAGATTAATAAGACTAAAAATCACCCACCTCGCCAAATCGAAATAACGTGCAATCATCTTTGGTCCCTTGCACAAGTGCAGGCAATAAAGCGGCTAAGTACCTATCGAAAAGAATATCACCTGTTTGGTAAGACGAAGTGGATGCTGGAAGGTGACTTCAGCCTTCGTGCTGCTCGTATCGCGGGTATTTATGCTTCTTTCTATTTAGAGAAAGAGGATGGCGGCAACGAAAAGTTCAAGGGCCGCTTTTACTGGATGGGGTTGGCGGCATTCGCAAGTAAACAGGTGATGTGTGGTCTGGACTTTACAACGCTAGCCATTGCCGCAATGCCAATAGGAAAACCGCTGGTTGATATCGGGAAGAACGGACTGGGCAAAGGAAATTTTTGGCTATTTCAAGATATATTTTGCTGGCATTGGTTTTATAGCAAATATCCACATAAGTTTGAGGAGTGTTCCGGTGAGCGCAATAGTGAAAATCTTGATAAAAAAGTCAAACGTGTTTTAAGAAGTCTACCTTGGGCGGAAGAGTCTTTAACTATTGTTGATGGTTTTAAGATTAAGAAAGAGGTGTTGGATGCGTTTTCGAAAATCAAAAAAATTGAAAAAATGGCAGTGGGTGTAGACAGACAATATCTCCAATATGACTCGTTGATTGCGACGGCAAATCATGAACAGCTGAATATACTTCAGCCCCTGATATATGAGGCCCCTGCCTTTCGAGCAATTCTTGACGTACAGAAGACGGCGGAAGGACTCCCCTTTGTTCCTCTACGGTCAGTTGCATTTGCGGCGGCTTGCGATCTGAAACAGCCTGAATTACGAGAGCAGATGCACGAAGGTGATTTATATAATGCTCAGGATCGGATGGAGTTTATTCAAAAGGTTGCTGATAAATATCATGAACTGATGATATATAAAAATAAATATATGGAACGTGTGCTTGTTGAACTCTCAGGATGGAGAAGCAAAACATGAGGTGGTTTTGGGTCTTGCTTTTTTTTAGTCTTGGTGGCGATGACAGCAGCAAGGATAAAGGTGAAGATAAATTGAGAAATGAAATGATGAGTATCAGTGTAGAACTAGGGCAGCCTGTTGAGGTTTTATTGAGGAACAGCCCTTTGAAATTTTCCAAGGACTGCTTGGCTGCAGTAGACATGTGTTGGTACGAAATTAGACGTGGCGGTAAGGATCAGTCGTTGATTAACGTATCTATCTATCAGCCTCAGGGCATAACGTTAATTGAAAAGGCAGTAGGTCTGAACGTCGTTGTGGACGGTGCAGAAACCAACAATATTGAAAAGCTTATTGTTACCCTGCGCGGCCTACCCGACAATAGTGCTCACGAGGCGAACAGGAAACTTGTCTACGAACTGATATCTAATTTAAAGTCGGCTGGCTGGACAAAATATTATTTCCCATCCGACCCTCGAATTGTCCGTGCCGAATTAAATAAGTTTAATTGGAGTGATAGCGTATTTGGCGCTATGCCGCTCAGCCACCCTCTATTTGATGTGAATTATGAAATGAGCCTTTCGGAGTGGTTGGCGGTTGATGGATTTTATAACTGGTATATATACAGTGGTGATTATGTGGCGCATGTAAAAGTCCAGAGAAGGAATGCAGTCGCCGATCCAACTCAGGCCGGCGTGTACCTCATAAAGCTGGAGGTTATGTCTTTTGATAAATTCTGGAGGGCAGACTTTGAAGAAACGCTGAGGCCTAACTGGAAACAACTTTTTCCTGCCCGCTTGCAACAGCTTCTAAATAAGCGCTTTAGTACAGAGGCACGAGCTAAAGCTGCGGGCGTTTCAATAGACGAAAATTACCAGTCGCCAAAATTTGAAAAAGTTAATTAGTTGAAAAAATGCGGACATGTTTAGGGGCAAGCATCGTTAGTGATTTGGTGATTTTCATGCACGGCTGTTTCCCGTGATTGTGCGATGTGAACTAAACCCCATTTATTTACGACTACGGATGACCACTAAACAGGGAGCCAACCATGTTCAACCCCTTTAACAAAATTAACTTCAGCCTCACCATCGAAGACTTCACCGGCGACCTGCAAGTCCTCTCGTTCACAGGCACCGAAGGCATCAGCCAACCCTATCGCTTCGACCTCGAACTGGTCAGCGAAAAACCTGACATCGACCTGGAAAAACTCCTGCATAAGCAGGCGTTCCTGTCCTTCGATCCACGAGGCCACGGCATACACGGCCAGGTCTACCGTGTCGCCCAAGGCGACGCCGGCAAACGCCTGAGTCGCTATCGCGTTATTGCGCGCCGAGAATAGGCTGCGAACCATGCCTGCTGGTTTTTACGAGCAATTTCTCGATGGCAATTGGGTTGATCCAACACAGCTTGGACAACTGCCCAACGGCCCCGGCGGCAAACCCAATCCGGCTGACTTCACTTATACAAACACCAAACAACACCGACTTTGGCAGGTGTGGATTGGCACACCGATAGACAATCCAATCCTTGAACTCGAAATCAAGTATCCGCCTGGGGTGCTTCAGAGAGGGGATGGGCGCGGTTATATATGTCGGCTGAAACTCGAATGGTCCACCCATGAGGCCGACCGGGCTAACAATGCCTTTAGCGGTGAATTAACAGAAGAAGATGGCATCGTGCTTAGCCAAAAAGCAACGCAGCCATTAAAGCTAAACATCCCAAACAATCAAACTAACGAGCCCAACGATGTTTAATATCAGCAAACCACTTGTTCTGCCGCCAGAACTTCATTGGAAGTATACAAATGAACCGGAACTATTGGCGTGGGCAATCCGCGCGCGCAACTACAACACTTTTGTAGCCAACGCAATGTTTTGGTTTTGCTTCATCACAATAACAACCGGATCCATCTTCCTATATCGAAGCACGGAAGAAGATCCAGTCTTCAACGTAATATCAACCCTATTATTTCTCATTACCGTCACTACCGCTTTAATATCAATAACCCACCAACGAATGAACTTTGCCTATCGCTTTACTCGTTCTGGAATAGAGTGCTGCGAATGGAAAGATTTCACGCAATTAGCAATTGCAACCAATAGAGAAGTAGTGGACTTGAAGTTTTGTCACTTTGATCAACGTCTTGGACGAATAGTGAAATGGAACCTCAATATCTTCTGCAAGCGCAAACAAAAAGAAGCGGTAGCAAATTTCATCAAGCCCTATCTATCTCCAGACGTACCGTTCATCAAAGCCAAGGTAAATGTCCCCATGAGCACTGACTAACGGCTATAACAAGGGGCATCAAAAGCAAATACTCGACTTACTGCCCCCTACCAAGCCCCACCTGACGACAAACCATCACCGCCGCGCACACAAAAAAAGCTCATTTCATTTCAATTCAAAATAAAACGAACATCCGCCACACCCTAAAAAACATTCCCGGATTTCTCCTATTTACCTTTCCAGCTGAACCTCACGCTCACCCTCTTTCACTATAAATCACTCATTTACCAACATTTTCCTACAGCATTCCGGCACGTGACTACTTTAAGCACACAGGACAATTTTTATAATCTGCGTTCTTCTGATCGGCGTCTGTATGCGGGCCTTTCTACAGTGAAGTCATCACGATAATGGAGCTGCATCCGATGTCGGCCTTCGTCCACAGGAAACATGAAACAGGCATTTCACTCATCGAAGGCCCGGATATTGAACGCACACTCAACAGCACTGCCGCCCTGAACATTGACATTCTGTTACTGGGAGAAACCGGCACGGGCAAGGATACGTTGGCTCAACGGGTTCATCATTTATCGGGCCGGCGGGGTAACTTTGTGGCCGTCAATTGTGCGGCCATCCCTGAAAGCCTCGCCGAAAGTCAATTGTTCGGCGTGAACAGCGGTGCCTATACCGGCGCGATGCAATCCCGTGCCGGTTTTGTCGAGGCCGCCCACTTGGGCACCTTGTACCTCGATGAGATCGACAGCATGCCCTTGAGCTTGCAAGCCAAGCTGCTGCGCGTATTGGAGTCGCGCGGCGTGGAGCGCCTGGGTTCGACGCGGTTCATCCCGGTGGACATGCGCGTCATCGCGTCTGCCCAGCACTCGCTGCATACGATGGTCGAGCACGGCACCTTCAGGCGCGACCTGTACTTTCGCCTCAATGTGGTCAACATCCAGCTCCCGGCCCTGCGGGAGCGGCGCGAGCGCATCATTCCGCTGTTTCTGGACATGATCCAGCAGGAAGCCAACCACTTCAAATGCACCGCCCCGCTCCCCTCCAGTGGGCTGCTGCAACAGCTGCTGTGCCATCCGTGGCTGGGCAATGTGCGTGAACTGCGGTCAACGGCCAAACGCTTCGTCCTGGGCCTGCCACCGCTATCGACGCCCGGGAGCAGCCAACAGGACACCCCGCTGTGCCTCAAGGAACGGCTGCAGCAGATTGAAAAAGCCCTGATTGAAGAAGCACTGCACCGCCATCAGCACTGTGTCGACACCGTGGCCATGGATCTGGGCGTTGCAAAGCGCACGCTGTACCACAGGATGAAACAACTGGGCATATCACTGGCACAAGACCGTTCGCCATCAAACATATAGAAACATTTGCTCTCGGAAACATCTGGAACGCTTTATCGGCCTGCACCACACAGTCATAGCCTGGTTAAAGCGAGAAAACAGGGCTGAACATCAGCACAACTTAACCCACGGCAAATGAACCAACTCTTAAATTGAAATTGGAGTCTTATCATGTCTATTCAGGGTCTGTCTTCGGGTAACAACTCATATGGCGCAAATTCCTGGTCCAGCAGCGGATTGGGAAGTGGAAGTTCAGGTAGTTCAAGCAGTCAGGCCAAACAAGCCGAAGCGGTCGCCGAAGAAGGTTTCCAGCAAACACTGGCCGCTCGCCGAATCACCAACAAGTATGCGGCCGCCAAAGAGATCCGATAACAACGTTTACCTCCCCGGCTCAGCGGCCGGGGAGCCTGCTTCAGTCACTTCCATCGCAGGCCTTGTATGCAGATAAAAGAATATGGCGCGCGCCCCCAACCTGACGGTCTGGAAGGCGCCTACAACACGCGAGAGTTTTCAGGCCCCAATACCGATGTCACGTTCTTCAGGTCGATGCTGGAGCACTCGACACCGCCCCCCACCGCCACAGCGAACACGGGCGCATCGACGCTGCTGAGCGACGTCTCCAAGCAGCTCAAGGCTTCGGAAAGCCGCCTTGCGCGTGCACTGAAGTCTTCAAGCAAAGGCATCGAGATGGATCAATTCAAAGAATACCCACGGGAATTGTCCAATGCGGTGCTCACGTCGCAATTGCTCGTCAAGAGCCTTGGCAAAGCAACCCAATGCATCGACAAACTCAGTAACCTGCAATAGTGAAGATGACTAACTTTCTGCCTGCCGCTTTCCTACTGGCCGTTACGTTGATGTTGAGCGGCTGCAGTGACCGCGTGGAACTTCATCGCCAACTCTCCGAGCAGGAAGCCAACGAAGTCGTCGCCGAATTGGCGGATAAACATATACGCGCGCAGAAAATACCGGCCAAGGACGGTGTAGTCGTGGCGGTCAACGCGCAGGACATCGGGCGTGCCGTGCGCACGCTGGAGGCCGCCGGCCTGCCCCGCGTGGCCAGGACGACACTGGGCGATACGTTTCGCAAGGAAGGGGTCATTTCCACACCGCTGGAAGAGCGTGCGCGCTATATCTACGCCTTGTCCCAGGAGCTTGAGGCCACACTGTCCAACATTGATGGCGTGATCGTTGCCCGCGTGCATGTGGTGCTGCCGGAGCGCATCGCACCGGGCGAGCCGGTCCAGCCTGCCTCCGCGTCGGTCTTCATCAAGCATGATCCGCGCCTGGACCCCGACAATATTCGCGCACGCGTTCGCCGAATGGTGGCGAGCAGCATCCCGGGCATGACCACGGCCGTCGACAACCCGCAGAAACTCACGGTGATATTCGTGCCGGCCGCCACGTATCAGGAACAACAACGCCTGGTGTATTTCGGCCCGTTCCTGGTGCCCAGCGACGACCTCGGGTACTGGCGAAGCAGCATAATCGTCACCCTGCTCGGCCTGGTGTCAGCCGTGGTCGCCGCCCTGTTCCTGCACAATCGGCGTCAGCGTCTTGCGCAAAGGTCGCCTGGCGCGGGCGAATTGACCGGCACTGCCCATGACGTCTAGGTCCGATCATCCCATGAGCGAACACCTGGCCTGGGCGCAATGGTGGGCGTTCCCCTGGAAGTACGCCCACGGCGACTGGAAAGGCGACAAACACCCCGCGATCGACGCGTTTCATCACAGTGGATGCTCGGCGCCGGCCAGCCTCACGGGCATTGCGCCGTGCCTGCCGCCCGCTCCCCATCCAACCGTGCTACGCCTGGCCCTGGCCTCGACGGAACAACTCAACCTGGCGTTGACATTGGTTCACGACACCTTCAACCCGCAAGCCGCCACGCCCTTGAGCGACAGCCATCACCTGTGGTGCATGCGTCTTTCCAAAGCGCTGCCGCCGGCCATGCTGGCGCCCGATGCCGACCCGTTGCAATTGCTCCACAGCTGGGTGGACCCCACGACCTGGCAGCGCCTTCGATTGCGCTTTCCCCGCGAGCGCGTGCACCAGGTTGAGCAGCAAAACCTCTCGCTGGAAAACGGCAGCAGCCGACTGAACACCCTATGGCAAGCCGTCGTGTGGCGCGTGACCACATTGGCAAGCGACCCCTTGCCACCGGACTCGAACGAGTAAGGACACCCGCGATGTTATGCCGACACACGATCGAATTGCCCCAGAACCTGTCTGGCGTGCGCACCAGCCTGATCCCCCGCGAAGAGCTCGCCAACTGGCAGCAGGCCAACCAACTCCTGAGCCGCGCCAAGGCCCAGGCCGAAGAGCAAGTGAGGCAGGCAGAGCAACAATGCGAAGCACTGCGCGAACAGGCCTCGCTGGAAATCTGGCAACGCGCGGATGCCCAGCTCAAACGCTGGGAGCGCGAGCGCCAGGCGATGCACGACAGCCTGGAACACTACGCGACCGCCATCACCCACCAAGCGATCCGCTCGCTGCTGGACGAAACCGTCGCGCCCCAGCGACTGGCTGCCCTGCTCAAGCAATTGCTCGCGAGCCAGGTTCAGGAGATCGACGCGACGTTGCTCTGCCACCCCCAAGACCTGGAGGAGATCAAACGCTGTCTGGCCAAGCACAAGGCGACGTTCTGGAAGCTCCACGCCGACGAAACGATCCCGCTCCAGACACTGGTATTGAACACCGACGAAGGCGATTTCCGCATCAGTTGGCGCTCGATGCTCGACACGTTCTTCAACCAAGGCAAGGACTACTGGATAGACATCTGACTAAACGCTCCGCGCGAAAAATCACCCCTCGTTTCATCCCAGCACATCCACAGAACATGAGAGGAACACCCCATGGACTTTTACAAGGATCTGTCGCGTCAACTGCTGAACAACAGCACCACCGCCCACAAACGTTTTACCTCCAGTTCGGGAGAGGCGATGGAAAACAGTGAAGACGCCGATTACTTCTTCAACCTGGCCGTCAAGAGTTCAACCACCCAGATGGCGTATCTGGAACATAA
Source organism: Pseudomonas sp. MPB23 (assembly GCF_046605395.1). Classification (NCBI taxonomy): domain Bacteria; kingdom Pseudomonadati; phylum Pseudomonadota; class Gammaproteobacteria; order Pseudomonadales; family Pseudomonadaceae; genus Pseudomonas; species Pseudomonas sp. MPB23. The sequence goes on from NZ_CP176771.1 coordinate 6,748,202, forward strand.
CCGCGTCAACCATCTGTTGCTCAAAAGTGCCTTCGAGAGCTTTCAATAACGTGCGCGGGGTCATCAACGACTGGTTGAACAGCCGCCAAGCGCAACTGAGCGTGTTCGAAGGCAACGACGAAATCCTCCTCAAGCATCAGGGCGACACCCTGTTACTGGGGGCGCAACTGACGTCGACGCGCTCGGATAACCCGGCACTGCAACGCTGGATGCGCCTGGGGGCCGCCAGCCTGAATCATTTCCACGGCGCACTGGCCCAGAAAGCCGACAGCGGCGCGCTGTGGCTGATTCAAAACGTGCGGGGCGGACAGGGCGAAGCCTATGTGCTCGGTTGCCTCGAAACCCTGCTCAACCAACGCGACACCTGGCGCGCCACTTTCGCGCGGCTGGCACCCCAGACCGAGCACCTCAAACCCACCTCGCTACGTTCACTGTCGTACTAACCAGAGCACTGCCCATGAATAACAAGATCCACAAGCGCAGCCGCTTGCGCCTCGATTCGCCTGGCCCTTCATCCCAACGCCCGCATTGGCGCAACATGCTGCTGTTTTCCTGCCTACTGATGCCCGTGGGAAACACCTTGGCCGCCATCCCGGCCGAATGGAAAAACACCGCCTACGCCTATGAGGCTGAACACAAGCCCCTGCGCGAAGTGCTCGAAGACTTCGCCCAGACCTTTGGCACACAGCTGCATGTCGAGGGCCTGCTGGAAGGCAACGTCAATGGCAAGATACGCGCCAATACCCCGCAGTCATTGCTCGACAGATTAGGGGTAGAGCATCGTTTCCAGTGGTACCTGTACAACAACACCCTCTACATCAGCACCCTGGACCAGCAAGAGTCGGCGCGCCTGGAGGTGTCTTCCGAGACCATTGCCGACCTCAAGCAGGCCCTGACCGATATCGGCCTGCTCGACAGCCGTTTCGGCTGGGGTGAGCTGCCCGAAGATGGCGTGGTACTCGTCTCGGGCCCGCGACGTTACATCGAGCAGATCAAGCAGTTCAGCAGCCAACGCCGTTCGCCGGATGAAAAACAGAGCGTGCTGAGCTTCCCACTGAAGTTCGCCAACGCCGCCGACCGCCAGGTCGATTATCGCGGCGAGAAACTCGCGGTGCCGGGAGTCGCCAGTATTCTGCGCGGCTTGCTGGAGCCCCGTGCCGCCTCGGCCCTGTCGGGGCTCAGCCAGCGGCCCGCCTCACAGCCGGCGCCGCTCACGCCGAACGTGCCACGCTTGAACAACCCGTTGCTGGGGCAGATGCTCGGCTCGGCCCCCCACGGCGGGCCACTGGACATGGGCCCCGCGCTGACCCCACGCGCGCCGGCGCCCACCAGCCGCATTCGCGTCGAAGCCGATGTGCGCAATAACTCGGTGCTGATCTACGACCTGCCGGAACGCCAGGCCATGTACCGCGAGTTGATCGCCCAACTCGATGTGGCGCGCAAGCTGGTGGAGATCGACGCGATCATTCTCGATATCGAGCGCACACAATTGCGCGAGTTCGGGGTGAACTGGGGGTTTCAGAACAGCCGCTTCCGTGGCGGCGCCAATGTCGCGCCGGGCACGTCGTCGCAGTTGTCGATCGAACACCGCGAACGGTTCTACGCCGACATACGCGCACTGGAAGCCAAGGGGCTGGCGACCATGGTCTCCAACCCGTCGGTGCTCACCCTGGAAAACCAGCCGGCGGTGATCGACTTCAACCGCACCCAGTTCCTGACCCCCGGCCACGAGAACGCGACCATCTTGCCGGTCACCGTGGGCACCAGTTTCCAGGTCGTGCCCCGAGTCATCACCAGCCGTGGCAGCCACCAGATTCACTTGGTGGTGGACATTGAAGACGGCAACTTCGACGAAACCGACCCCACCCCCGGCAACCTGGATGTGCGCCGAGGCAAGGTCAGCACCCAAGCGGTGATGGCGGAAAAACGCTCGCTGGTGGTGGGTGGCTTCCACGTCACCGAAAGCAGCGACAAGCACAGCAAGGTGCCGCTGCTCGGCGATATTCCGCTGCTGGGTAAAGCGCTGTTTTCCTCCACCGAGCGCCAGAACAACCGGCGTGAACGCCTGTTCATCCTCACCCCGCGCGTCATCGGTGACCAGGCCGACCCGTCGCGCTACTTGCCCCAGGCCGACCAGGTTGAATTGCAAGCCGCCCTGGCACCCTTGGCACGCCGCTACGCCCCTCACCAGCCGGTGATCAAACGCAGCGACATCACCAGCACCCTGGCGCACCTGGTCAGCGGCGAAGTGCCCAAGGCCTTCAAGGCCGCGCCGATGCCGTTGGGGCTGGAGACCTTGTGCAGCACCCGCGACCTGCTCGCGCTGAACACCGAACGCAGCCAATGGTATGCCGGCCCGGAGTACAACGTGGCGGTAGTGGTCTTGCGCAACCAGTTCAAGCGCAACGTACGTATCGACGAAAAAGAATGCAGCAACTCGCAGACCCTGGCCGTCAGCGTGTGGCCGCGCGCCTGGCTCAAGCCGGGTGAAGAAGCCGAAGTGTTTATCGCCATGCGCCCGGTGGTGAAGGATGAACACCTCAGCGTACCCCGCCCCTCCTTGATCACTCCCGCTCTGAAGGCCACACCATGAAACAGCGCTTATTGTGCGTCACCCTGATCGGCGCGGCGTTGCTCGTCGCCGGCTGCACCCCCACTTGCAAAGGCGACTCCTGCTCACGCCCGCAATCGAGCGCAAACACCCTGGTGATCTGGTGGCCACCGCAGATGCGCGCCGAGCCGGGCCCCGCCGGGGAACGGGCGGACTACCAGACGGTATCGCTGGAACGATGAGCCTGGAGGCAATGCCCGACGATCAACGCCAGGTGTTTCTGGACAGCCTGGTGAGCGGCACCGCCGCTCACCTGCCCCTCGCGCCCGGTATCAAGGTGTGCGCTCAGCAGGCCGGCCAGCAACCGGGGTTGGCCTTGCACGTCGCCCGCGAAGCACTGCAAACCGGGCAATTGCAACGGGTACTGGAGCGGCGCTTCGAGCAGGCCGTGGCGTTCGATGGCTGCTTTGCCTACCTCGACGCCCAGGGCGCACTGGTGATCTGGCACGCGCTGCCGGCCGCCCATGGAGCACTCGACAGAACCCTCAGCCGCCTGCTGTCCCTGGCCGACCTCACCGCCCTGGATGCCCGCACCAGCCGCTGATCAGCGGCGCTCGAGTTCCGGCAATTCCAGGTTTCGCGCTTGGCCTCATCGTCGAGCTCGCGCAAAGTACGGTAGATCAGCGCCACGGCCTGCAGGGTTTCACGCGGGATGCTGGCGCCCAGGTTTTTCGTATACAGCGTGCGGGCCAGCCACACGCACTGGATCACCGGCACCGCTGCCGCCTTCGCCCGCCGGATCAATAGGCGGGCCTCGGCGTCAGTGCCTTTGCCCACCAGCAGCGGCAATGGCGTCTGGCCAGGGCGGTAATACAGGGCCACTGCAAAGTGCGTCGGGTTGACCACCAGCATGTCGGCCTCTTCCAACTTCGGCAGCTTGACCTTGGGTTCTTCCTGGGCCAATTGCTGGGCCAGCGCACGCCGCTGGCCCTTCACATGGGGGTCGCCCTCCATGTCCTTGTACTCTTTGACGACCTCGACCTGGGTCATGCGCATGCGCTTGGCGAAGAAGTGTTTCTGCAAGGTGAAGTCGATCAGCGCCAGCACCAGCAACAGCCCAAGACACGCATGCAGCAGATACCGGAACAGTTCGATCAGTGCCAGCACATAGCTCTGCAAATCGCTGGTCGCCAGGTTGATCAACGTGCCCAGGTTGGGGCGGATCACCACGTACAGGATCAGCCCAATCAGTAAAGCTTTGGCGAGGCTCATCAGTAGGTTCATCAGCGACTGAGCAGAAAACATCTGCTTGAGCTGGCTGACCGGGTTGAGGCGATTGAAATCGAGCTTCAGGGCTTCCGGCGCGAACAGCAGGCCGAACTGCATCCAACTGCTGATCAGCTTCATGGCCACCGCCACCCCGACCATCAACAGGGAGAACGAGAAAAACACCACCAGGCCGTCGATCAGCACCTCTTCCAGCGCCCGTGCAAAGGGCTGGTCCAAGCGTGACATCGGCAACACCAGCATTTGCTGGAAGCGTTGCAGGCTGCTCTGCGCGGTGAACAGGGCGATCTCACTGATTGCCGTCAGCACCAGTAACTTGCCCACATCCTGGCTCTGGGCGACCTGGCCTTTCTTGCGCTGGTCACGCAGTTTCTTGGCCGACGCCGGGTGCTTTTTTTCCCCCGAATCACTCATGGCAGCGCCGCCTTGAACAGCAGCCCGAGGGAATGTCTAAGGTCGCCCAATTGGCCCATGCGCCCGACGATCAGGTCCTGCAACAACGCGAAGTACAGCAACAGAATGCCGATACCCGCCAGGCTCTTGACCGGCGGCGCCAGTGTGCTCACCTGCAGTTGCTGACTGTAGACCCCCAGCAGCGCGATGCCGAATTCCAGCAACAGCAGCACCCCGATAAAGGGCGCGGCGTACAGCATCATGTGCATGAAGGTATCGCCCAGCAGGCCGATAAAGACGCTGAACCCGTTGGTGGCCGGCAGCGGAAACCAGACGGTGGGCGGCCAGATCAGGTAACTGTCCCAGATCACTTGGGTCAACGCGCCCAAGCCGAGGCTGGCCATCAGCAGAAAGATCGCCAACTGCTTGAACAGGTGCCCGATCGGCGTCGCATCCGGCCCCAGCGAAGGGTTGAGCTGGCCACCGGCCAAGGCGCCGCGCTGGTTGTCCAGCAACGCGCCCACCGACTCGAACATCCAGAACGGCATCGACAACAGCACGCCCAGCAGCAACCCCAGCGCCAACTCCTTGAGCGCCAGGGCAGCGAGCATCAGCGCTGAGTAGTCGTGGCCCGCCAACGCCGCATGGATACCCGGCGCCGGCAGCAGCGCCATGACCATCACAATGGTGTGCCGAGGCATGCCGCGGATGTGTTGGAAACAGAACGCCGCCACCAGTATGGCGCAGGGGTAGATACGCGCCATGCCGAGCATCAGGCTGGGCAGGTAGTCGAGATAAAGCAGCACAGGCGAGGCCTCAGTTCAGGGCCGAGCGGCCGATCATGTCGAATGTCAGGTTGATCAGTTGAATCAACTCCACACCAATCCAGCGCCCCGTCAGGATCAGCGTGATCCCCACCGCCACCAGCTTGATGCCAAAGGGCAGCGTCTGGTCCTGGACCTGCATCAGCGCCTGCACCAGGGACGTCAGCACCCCCACCACCACCGCCACGATCAACGGCGGCGCCGACAGCACCACCACCAGCAACATGCCCTGCTTGAACAGCACGATCGGTTCCATACGCCCCTCAGAGATAGGAAAGGAACAGGCTGTCGAGCAGCCGTGACCAGCCGGACACCAGTACGAACAACAGCAACTTGAGCGGCAGGGAAATGGTCATCGGCGAGACCATTTGCATGCCCAGCGCCAACAGCAGGTTGGAGACAATCAGGTCGATGACGATAAAGGGGATGTAGATCAGAAACCCGATCTCGAACCCCGCCTGCAATTGCGAGAGCACGAACGCCGGGATCAGCAGGATCAGGTCTTCGCGCTGCACCTCCTGCGCCATTTCCGCCGGCCACAGGCGCGCGGTGTTTTCCAGCAGGTGCGTCAGCACATCCGGGTCGACGTTGCGCAGCATGAACGCCCGCAACGGTTGGATGGCCTCATTGCCCGTCTGCAGAAACGTCTGCACGTTGCTCATGTCCAGGGGCGAAGCCTTGACGCTCGCGGCGATCTCGTACCCCACCGGCGCCATGATGAACAGCGTCGCCGCCAGGGCGATGCCGTTGATGGCCATGCTCGGCGGCACCTGCTGCACACCGAGGGCGTTGCGGGTAATCATCAGCACAATGACGATCTTCAAAAACGAAGTGCAGATGATCAACAGCATGGGCATCAGCGACAGCGCGCCGAGGAATACCGCGAGAATGAGGGGGTCGATACCCTGCAGCGTCATCGGCCGAACATCACGCGGGACAATTGCAAACCCAGGCGCCCGTCGACTTCCACCAACTGGCCCTGCCCGATCGGTCGCTCGCCGTAATACAGACCGGCCATGCCCGGCGCATAGCCGGCAACCCCCAGCACCGCACCGGGCGCCAGGTTGCGCAGTTCGCCCAACGTCAGGTTCAGCGTGCCGCAGCGCACGCTCAGCGTCATGCTCAACTCATCGAACGGCTCGTGGCCGAATACATCCATTACCGGTTCATCCTCCTCATAACCCGAGTAGGAAGGGGTTGCAAAATCTTCGTCCACAGACGTGTCCTCGATAGAAGTTAGGGTCATGCACAACGGTCCGGTGTCATCCTCGATACCCCCGCGCAGCCGCTGTTTGCCAACCTGGAGATAGCCATGGCCCTGGGCGTTGAAAAAACTGTGCTCAAGCACCAGCACATCGCCGGCCCGCAGGCTGCGCGCCTGCGCCATCGGCAACTGCAAACGCCCCAGGGTCACGGCAATAGCCAGTTGAAACGGCGCCGGCATCGGCGCGGCGGTGGCGCGCCACGCACCGGCATCGCACAACGCCAGGAAGCTCTCGGGGCTCAGCCACACATAGCCACTGGCGCGGGACGCGCCCAGGGTCACGCTGACCCGGCAGCCAAAGCCTTTGGGGCGTTCGGTCTTGAGTAGTCGCACATAGCCCAGCAGCGTTTTCACCTCGGCGCTCAGGTGATACTGGAACAAGCCCCAGAACCACGACTCAGGGTCGTTGCCGGCCTGGGCCAATGTCACCGGGCATTCGCCCAGCAGACTGAGCAAGGGCCCCGCCTCGGCGAACGCCAGCACGCCGCACACGGTGTCGAAGCACAACGCCTCGGCGCCAGCAGGGGCACGTCCCGGTTCGAGGTGCAGTTCCCCGCCCTGCCCGGCCACCTGAAACGCCAGGCACAGCCCACGGCCGAGCCGACGGCGTGCGGCCACCGTGTCGCCCTTGATCAACGGCAATGTCAGCAGCGGCATGATCATGCGCAGCCGACAGTGGGCAGCAACAGACTGACGGGCTGCCCCAGCGCGCCGGCCAATCGGTCCTCGCACGGTTGCCGCACGCCACTGAGCCAACGCGCCGTCGCGTCGTGCTCGGCGTCCAGTTCGATCGCCCACGCGCCCTGCTCACGGCGCACGCTGGCGTTGATCCGGCCCAGGCGCGGCAGGTACAGCACCGCCTGCAGCGGCCACTGCGCAGTGGCCTGGATGCGCGGCGCCAGTTGCTCGGCAAGCGCCTCGATCATGGCCGCACCGCTGGCCGCCCTGGCGCCCGACAAGGAACCACGCGTCCCCGTGTCTTCGCCGCTATCGGTAAACAACCGGGCGAACAATCGCCCTTGCTCCCAGACCACGACGCCAGCCGTGGAGGGCTCACGGTCCTCCCGCGACTCACGTGGGCGTGGTGGCTCAGTGGGGGTATTCGAAACCTGGGTCATGTCGGCTCCTGAGCCAATAGAAGAGATAACTCGTGAAGTTTTTCCACTTGCCGCAGGCACTCGGTGACCTGCCGTTGAGCACTGCCGATGCGGCGTTCCTTTTCTTCGCGCTGGCCTTGCAAGGCTTGCAGCCGGCCCTTGTCGCGCTGGGTACTGGCCGACAAGGAGCGCTCCTGTGCGCTCCAGGATTTCAGGGCCTGCAGGCTCAACACCTGGCCCTGGTGGCGGCTGAGCAATTGCGCACTTTGTTGGGCTTCTTCCTGCTGCGTCTGCTCAAGCGCGTCCTGGGCCTGCTGGATATGCGCGAGCAGGGTCTGCTGGGCGCGCTGGGCTTCACGCAGGGCGCGTTCGGCGCGGTCGGCCCGATGCCTGCGCAGGCGTCGCAACGTCTCAACCTCGTTGAGCCGACCATCAGAAAGGGACATGGGTCGTCAGCTCCTTGAGTTGCTCCAGGGTCGTTTCCAGGGGCGTCGGCTCCCGCAGGTCCTGGCGCAGAAAACCATCGACCGCCTGGCGGCTGTCCACGGCCAGGTCGGTGAGGGCATCGCTGCCGGGTTGGTATTCGCCCAGCTTGAGCATCAGTTCGATCTGCTGGTATGCCGACAACAAACGCCGCAACGCCGTGCCAGCCTGGATGTCTTCCGGCACGGCGACGTTACTCAGAATCCGCGACAGGCTGGCCAGCACATCCACGGCCGGATAGTGCCCGCGCTCGGCCAATTTGCGCGACAGCACGATATGGCCGTCGAGCAGCGAGCGCACCTCATCGGCCACCGGATCGTTCATCGAGTCCTGTTCGATCAGCACCGTGTAGATCGCCGTGATCACGCCCTCGCGGGTCAACCCGGCGCGTTCCACCAGGCGCGGCAGCAGGCTGTACACCGACGGCGGCAGGCCACCGCGCCCCAGGGGTTCGCCGGCGGCCAGGCCGATTTCGCGCTGGGCCCTGGCGAAACGCGTCAGCGAGTCGATCAGCAGCAGCACCCGCTGGCCCTTGCGCCGAAAACCTTCGGCCAGTGCCGTGGCCGTGAACGCGGCGCGTGCGCGTTCCATGCTGGAGCGGTCGGACGTGGCGCACACCAGCACCGCCTTGGCGCGCAGTTGCTCATCCAGCTCATGGTCGAGAAACTCACGCAGCTCCCGCCCCCGTTCGCCGATCAGGCCGAACACGATGACATCGCACTCCACGTTACGGGCGATCTCGGCCAACAAGGTGGTCTTGCCGCAGCCGGCGCCGGCGAACAGCCCCACACGCTGGCCTTCGCCAAGGGTGAGCAGGCCGTCGATCGAACGCACGCCGGTGGCCAGCGCACGGTTGATCCGCGGTCGTTCGGTGGGCAACGGCGCCTCGCACAACACCGCGCTGGTCTCCGGCAAGTCCGCCTCGACAAACGCACTGGGCCCCTGCCCCGCAATCGGTCGCCCGAAGCCGTCGAGCACCTGGCCCAACAGCGCCTCGCTGACCTGCACCCGATGCGACACCCCAAGGCGTTCCACCCCGGCACCGACGCGCACACCCTCCAGGTTGCCCAGGGCACTGAGCACCGCATCCTGCTGATCGAAGCCGATGATCTCGGCGAGCATGAAGTCGCCCGGATTGCGCTCCACCTGGCACAAGTCACCGATACGTGCCTGGGGCAGCCGGCACTGCAGCAGCATGCCGTTGACCCGCTGGATGCGACCGCGCATGGTCACCGGCGCAAAGCGGTTGAGCGACTGCGTCTGTTGCTGCTGCCAGGCGTCGAGACGCGCGTGCAAGGGCGCGCTCACCAGCGCACCTCATAGCGCTGCACGCCATCGAACACCACTTTGTTGTTGTCGATCTGCACCAGTCGCAGCCCTTCGATTTCGTCGCCCACGAACAGTCGGCTGCCTTCATCCAAGACCACATGACCGTTCGGCCCGCCGACGATCTGCACAATCCGAAAGGGCAGCGCCCCGTCACGCACGCGCACACGGCTGATCACCGGCACCGCGCTGTCGAACTGCTCGCCGAAACGGCTGAGCATGCGCGCCACCAGCTCCACATCCTCCTGGGACACGTCCCCGTTGAGCGCGACCTGGCCATTGATCACCTGCAAGCTGACCCGTGGGCTCAACTCACGCTCGCCGAGCATCTTGAGCAACTGCTGGCGCACCTCGAACGGTGAGGCCAGTTCCTGCTTGCGCACCACGGGCGGCATCAAGGACGCCTGCGCCTCGTGCTCCCCGGTCGGGGCCATGCCTACCACCGCGACGATCACCGCCACCACCAACGCCAGACTGATCAAACGCTTTTGCTGCGTGTGGGAGATGGCTGATAACTTCAGCGCCCGCGACGCTTCGGTCGCCGCCGGCAGCGCAGGCGCGGAGGACACCGTGACCTGGGGCCATGGCTGATCAGCCAGGGTGACGCACAGGCGCACACCCCCGACGGAGAACGGCACGCTCAACGCCAGGTTCGCGATCTGTGCAAGCACCTGCCCCTCGGCGCCGCGCAGCAGTCCCGCCTCGGCCTGCACCGACCAGTCGGCGCCGCGCAAGCGCAGCCGCGCATGGTGCTCGGCGATCCCTGGATCGTTCAGCACCAAGTCGGCGTCGGGGTGAGCACCGATGCTCCACTGCTCCCCGAACAACGGCAACGCCGCACCCTGGCGCAATCCGTCCAGCACCCGTAGCTCAAACATCACCCGTCCCTCCACGTCGGCCATGGCCCGATACTCATGCCACCGCACCACGCATCAGCTCGTCCTGGCCCACGTCGATGCGCCCCAAGACCTTGACCTTCGACGTGCTGCCCAGCTCGGCGAACGACAGCACCGGCACATGGTTGAACTCCTCCAGCAGCAGGGTGCGCAAGGGGCTGCGCAGGTCTTGCGCCACCAACAGCACGCTTTTGTACTTGGCCCGTAACGCAAAGGCTTGATTGAGCAGGTTGATCAACGCAGCGCTGTGCTCGTCGTCCAGGGCGAAGAACACACCGGTCTGGGTCTGGCGCAGGGCCTCGCGCAAAATGTTTTCGGTGTGCGGCGACAGCAGCCAGGCGTGCAGGCCGTCGGCCTCGCTGTACTGATGGTAGATCTGCGCCTTGAGGGCGATGCGCGCGTAATCGGCCAGCGCTTCGGGCTCACGCTCATGCTGGCCGTACTCGATCAGTGACTCGACGATCAACCGCACCGCACGCAGCGGCACGCCTTCACTGGCCAGGCGTTGCAACACCGCCGAGAAACGCGACAGCGGCATGATGCGCTGCAGTTCCTGCACCAGTTCCGGCTGGTTGTGCTCCAGCCAACTGAGGATCGACTTGCTCTCCTGAATCCCCAGGAACTGCGGCCCGCTGAGCATCATCGCCTGCTTCATGCGTTCCAGGATCAGGCTCGTCGCACTGAAGCGCTCCAGTTGCAGGTCATCGAGCAAGGGATCATCCGGCGCCAGCCAGATCCAATCCTGTTCGTCGCGTTCCGCCAGGCCCGGTATCCCGTCCGCAGGTTCCACGCTCAGCGCCTGGCGCTCGACGGCCAGGCGGTTGACCACCGACGCCTTGACCATCGGCACTTCATGCACACAAAAGCGCATTTCATCGGAGGCCAGCGTGTCATCGAGTTCGACTTCGAACGGCGGCAAGGTCAAGCCGATATTGGCCACCAGCGCATTGCGCGCCTGGCGAATACCGTGGATCAGGTCCGTCACCTCAGGCGTGCCGCGCAGCGCCGGGGGGAACTGCAACAGGTAGGGCCGCGACGGATCGAAGCCGCGCAAGTCCTCGCTGCCGTTTTCCTCGGGGCGCACCGCCTCGGTGGTTTGCGCGGCCGGCTGCGCCTGGCGTTGACGCTGGCGCAGCAGGTAATAACCCACGGAGCCGGTGATCAGCGAGATCAAGACAAACACCCCGGTCGGCATGCCAGGGACAATCGCGAAAGCGAGCATCCCCACCGAGGCAATCACCCAGCTCTTGGGCTCGCTGGTCATTTGCCGGGCAATTTCGGCGCCCATGTTACTGATGCCCCGGCGCCCGTCCGGCGCCACGCGGGTGATGATCATGCCGGCCGTCAGGGAAATCAGCAGCGCTGGAATCTGCGCGATCAGGCCATCGCCGATGGTCAGCACCGAATACAACGCCATCGAATCGGAAGCACTCAGGCCGTGCTGGAACATACCGGTGGAAAAACCGCCCAGCAGGTTGACCACGACGATGATCAGGCCGGCGATGGCGTCGCCCTTGACGAACTTCATGGCCCCGTCCATGGCGCCGAACAATTGGCTTTCACGGGACAGCTGGTCGCGTTTGTCCCGCGCTTGGGTCCCGTCGATCAGGCCGGCACGCAGATCGCTGTCGATGGACATCTGCTTGCCCGGCATCGCATCCAGGCTGAACCGCGCCGCCACCTCGGCAACCCGCTCCGAACCCTTGGTAATCACCAGGAAGTTGACCAGGGTCAGGATCAGGAAGATCACCATCCCCACCGCCAGGTTGCCGCCCACCACGAAATTGCCGAAGGCCTCGACGATGTCGCCGGCGTCCTGCTCCAGCAGGATCAGGCGCGTGGTCGCAATCGACAGCGCCAGGCGAAACATGGTGGTCAACAACAGAATCGACGGAAACGACGAGAACGCCAAAGGCCCCGGCAAGTACAGCGCCAGCACGATCAACAGGCACGAAATACAGATATTCAGCGCGATCAGGATATCCACCAGCCAGGTGGGCAGCGGCACGATAAAGATAAACACGATGGCCATGACCACCACAGCGCCGAGCACTTCGGCGCGCTGTGCCACTTTGAGCAATACACCATTGATGGCCGACAGCGCGGTCACGGAGCGCTCCTCGGCTCACCGGCAAAACGGCTGGGGCCGCGCTGGATGCGGTCAAGCTCATCCATCACCACCCGGAAGGCGCGCAGGGTTTCGTCACGGACTCGGCTGTCGGGCCACAAGGCCAGGGGCAACTGCTGGATCAGCGGGTACAGCGCGTTGAGGGCCACCAGTTGGCGGACGATATCGCCGCCACCCAGGTCGTCCCCCAGCCGCAGGATTTCAGCGGCTGCGATCCCGCTGCCGGCGTAGCCCAGCAGGCGCTGCAGCAGGGTCACGCCGTCATGCTCGACGCCCAGGCGCAGGATCAACGCATGGCAGCCGGCCAACACCGCGCTCAACTGCCCGCAGCCTTGCAAGCCCAGCAGCAAGGTGCGCAACAGGGGCGTGGGCATGGACGACACCATGGCCGCGATATCGTCCGCCAAGGCTTTGCGCATGACCTTGAGCCCCTCGGAAAAACGCTCGCCGCCGTAGATCCCCAGCAGCGCCTGCATCATCGTTGCCAGGGATTGGCGCGTCACCACGCTGGCGTAGTACAGCGCACGCAGCGCCTGGCGTTCCTGTGGGTCGACACCGGCGATCTGCAACGCCACGGCGATGTTCAGGCCCGCCTGGATTTCGCCTTTGAAACGTGTCTCCAGCCGCGCAATGGCATCGCGCGCCAGCGCCGCCTCGGACGGACGCACTTCAGCGTCCGCCTGGGCCGCCACGTACTTGAGCACCACGAACGCACGCGCCGGGTCGCCGCCGACAAGGTCGAGCACTTTGTCGACACTGGGGTGCTGCAGCAGTTGCAGACGGATTCGACGCGAGATTGCGGCCAGGGTCGCCTGGGCCGGATGGCCTAACTGATCGTAGAGTTGCGCCAACTGCTCGGTTGGCGGCACGCGCACCCCCATGTTGCGCTGGCTCAGGGTTCGATTGTTGGCCTCCACTTCCTGGTTGAACAGGTGCGCGAGCTCGTCAGCGCCCTTCGCGGACACAGGCGCAGGAGGATGGCCAACGATCGGTAGATCCAGGCGCGGGATCGTTTGCACATCGGGAGTGGATTCGACTTTCATGGACAGGCCCGTACAGGAATAGTGTTTCCCTGTGTGGCAGGACATGCCCCAACGGTTCCATCGAAAACCGCCATATCGGCAAATTTGAAAAAACTTGCACAAGCCACGGTTTTTCCGTGCAAACAGTTGCGCAAAAACGCTTCAATTCAAGATATTTATTTATATTAATCAATAAGTTATTTGGTTTTTTCCGCTTGGCACAGGCAGTGCTAAAGGGCTGCAGTCGACACGTTTCGACTGCGTCTACCCAAAGGAAAAAATCATGAATATCCCTATTGAAGCTTTAGCTCACCTCGTTGGCAGCTCGCCTCAATTCATGCTCCACCTGACAGACGACCAGCAAAAAAAGCTCCGCCGCTTCATTCACAAGCGCGTGCTCAACCCGGAAGATGCGGATGACATTTTGCAATTGACCTACCTGGAAGCCTGGCGTAGCCGCGAGCGTTTCAGCGGCACCGCCACGCTCAGCACCTGGATGTGCGGCATCGCGCAAAACCTGATCCGCAATCACTTCCGGCGCATGTACGCCAAACCGGTGCATTGCGAATTCGATGAATCGCTGTGGCATGGCCAGGAAGAACAGCACAACCTGGACTGGGAGTTCGAGGTCAACCGCCGCCTGGAAAACACCTTGAGCGCGATTGACCACCTGCCCACGGAAATGCGCAAAACCCTGTATGCCTCACTGGAAACCGACGGCAGCTACCAGGACACGGCCGACGTGCTGGACATTCCAATCGGCACCGTTCGCTCACGCCTGTCGCGCGCGCGCGAACAACTCAAACGCGCCACCCACACCTCGCGTTACCCGTAACAAAGACTTCGTGTTGGGCGGCAGGGATATCTGCCCAACGCGATCAGGCTTTTCGGGTACGCGGCAGGAAAATCGCCAGCAGCCCGAACAACGGCAAGAACGAACACAGCGTGTACACGTACTCGATGCCATGAACATCCGCCAGGTGCCCCAGCAGCGCCGCGCCGATCCCGCCAAAGCCGAACATCAACCCGAAGAACACCCCGGCGATCATCCCCACATTGCCCGGCACCAACTCCTGCGCGTACACCACAATCGCCGAAAATGCCGAGGCCAGTACGAAGCCGATGATCACGCTGAGCACACTGGTCCAGAACAGGTCCACGTGGGGCATCAACAAGGTGAAGGGCGCAGCGCCGAGGATCGAAAACCAGATCACCGCCTTACGGCCGATCCTGTCGCCGATCGGCCCGCCAAAAAACGTCCCCGCCGCCACCGCGCCGAGGAACAAAAACAGGTGCAACTGGGAACTGGCCACCGACAGGTCGAACTTCTCGATCAGGTAGAACGTGAAGTAACTGGTGATGCTCGCCATGTAGAAATACTTGGAAAACACCAACAACCCCAACACCACCAACGCACTCATCACACGTTGTTTCGACAAGCCATGGGTCGCCGCCTGCCCGGCCTTGAGCTTGAACAGGCTGAGGTGGTTGCGGTACCAACGGCTGATGGCATACAGCACCGCCAATGCGAACACCGCAAACAATCCGAACCACGCCACATTGCCCTGGCCGAACGGAATAATGATCGCCGCCGCCAGCAACGGCCCGAACGCAGAACCGGCATTGCCGCCGACCTGGAATGTCGACTGCGCCAGGCCATAGCGCCCACCGGACGCCAGCCGCGCCACGCGGGACGCTTCCGGGTGAAAGGTCGAGGAGCCGATGCCGATCAGCCCTGCCGCCAGCAAGATCAGCGGGAAACTGCCGACCTGAGACATCATCAAAATCCCCGCCAGGGTGCAGATCATTCCGCACGGCAACAGGAATGGCTGGGGATGGCGATCGGTGTAATACCCCACCCACGGCTGCAACAGCGACGCGGTGAGCTGGAAAGTCAGGGTAATCAGCCCGACCTGGGTGAACGTCAGGCCATAGCTGGCCTTGAGCATCGGGTAGATCGACGGCAGCACCGCCTGGATCAAGTCATTGATCAAATGCGCCAGCGCCACCGCGCCGATGACGCGCATGACCAGCGGGCTGGTTTGCCCGGCAGAGGGGGAGTTACCAAGAGACATAAGGCGGTTTCCGTACAGCGGGAGAATGCACAGGGGCAGGTGCGACAATGTGCCACCTTGGGGTAGGAAAAGGCTATCCCGTTAGGGAGCTAACGACATGCTTTGTAAAAGGCCAGCAGGGTGAATCGCTTTAAATTGCAGGACGTTTCCTAGACAATCCCCGGCGCCTTGTGCCTGTCGGAATGGGTGGCTAGTCTTCGGTCCGTCGCTGAGATTCAGTGATCGGGTTTAGTCGCCCGGACTCTTAATCAGGCGCATGTTCCTCCATGAAGTTTTATGGTGGCTGTGCGCAGGGCACCTTCGGGTGCGCCGGATTTTCCTGATTAGCCGGTCGACTAACCTGCGTACAGCCGCCACCTATCGTTTAGTCGCGACAAGGTCGGCTTCTGACTTAATCAGGAGTTACACCATGACCAAAGCACTTCCCGATCCACCCGCAGACTGCCTGACCGTCAACGAACACCTCAGCTTCGAAGACGCCCAACTCTACATCGCCCAACTGATCCACAGCGCCGCCGCCACCGCCCTCGACTGCGGCGACCACCTGCAACCCCACGACCGCGCCAAGATCCACGCCGTGTGGCACCTGCTGGAAATGGCCAAGACCGTGATCGACCGCTCGATCGACTGCATGCACCCGCGCCCGTCCTAACCGCCGGCAACCCCCTGTGGTGAGGCACTTCACCCCCCACGTGAATCGCCCACCACTCGTCGCCCAATCCGGCCGTCCGGGTTAAACAGTTGAAAGCGTAGATAAAAATTCAAAATAAACGCTTGACGCATTCCCGTTCTACGCGAATAATGCGCGCCACTTGGCTACATAGCTCAGTTGGTTAGAGCATAGCATTCATAATGCTGGGGTCCGGGGTTCAAGTCCCTGTGTAGCCACCAAGTACTAAAAACGGCTTACCGAAAGGTAGGCCGTTTTTTTATGCCCGCAGAAAAGCCCCGCCATCAACCCCTCTAGATCAGCCTTCGGCGCGGTTAAACAGGCGTTTTACATCTCAAGGTTTATGCCGCTACAGCCGATACCCTTCGACAGTCCTCGCAAAAGACCTAGTGAACTCAATACGCCATGAATAAAACCCTTCGTTTCAGTCACAAAATTCTTTTGGCCGTGTCACTGATAGTGATGCTCGCCTTCACCCTCTTCACGCTCTACAACGACTATCTACAACGCAATGCCACGCGTACCAGCCTGGAAAACTATTTGACTGAAATGGGTGATTCGACCTCCACCAATATCCGCAACCTGCTGGAGGGGCGAATCAATTTGGTGAAAAACCTGGCGCAGAACATTGCCAGGGTGCCGGCCAATGCCGACACGCTGATGGATGAGAACGTCCTGACCTCAAATTTCCTCACCGTCTACCTGGGCAAAGTCGACGGCGGTTTCAGTGTTCATCCGAACGCCAAGATGCCCGATGGCTATGACCCGCGTGCCCGCCCCTGGTACAAGGACGGTATGAACGCCAACGGCGTGATACTGACTGAGCCGTATATTGATATGACCACCGGCAAGATGGTCATCAGCATCATCAGCAAGGTGTCCAGCACCATCGGTGCCGTCGGCGGCGACCTGGAACTGGATGGCCTGGTGGAACTCATCAACTCGCTGAATTTTGGCGGCATGGGGTATGCCTTCCTGGTCAACGATCAAGGCAAGATCCTGGTCCATCCGGATAAAGACCTGGTCATGAAGTCGCTTTCGGATTTGTTTCCGACAAACACACCGAAACTTTCCGGCGAGCTGACCGAGGTCCAGACCAATGGGCAAGCCCGCTTGCTGACCTTCACACCGATCAAAGGCCTGCCTTCCGCCAACTGGTACATCGGTCTCTCCGTCGATAAAGACAAGGCTTACGCGATGCTGAGCAAATTCCGCTATTCGGCGGTGATTGCCACCATCGTTGCGGTAACGATCATCATCATCCTGCTGAGTTTGTTGATCCGGATGCTGCTGCAACCGCTGCACATCATGACCCGCGCCATGGAGGACATCGCCAATGGCGAAGGTGACCTCACCAAACGCCTGGACATCCATACCCACGACGAGTTCGGTACCCTGGGCAATGCGTTCAATCGGTTCGTGGAACGCATTCATACGTCGATCCGCGAAGTGTCCTCGGCCACCGAGCAGGTCAACGAGGTCGCCCTGCGGGTGGTCAGCGCGTCCAACTCGTCGATGGTCAATTCCGACGAGCAAGCCAATCGCACCAACAGTGTCGCCGCTGCCATCAACGAACTGGGGGCTGCCGCCCAGGAAATCGCCCGCAATGCAGCACAGGCCTCGCACGAGGCCAGCGACGCGCGAAGTCTGGCCGAGCAGGGTCAGCAAGTGGTCGAGCGCAACATCGGGGCCATGAATCAGCTGTCGGAAATGCTCAGCGCATCCAGTACGAATATCGAATCGCTGAACAACAAAACCGTGAATATCGGGCAGATCCTCGAAGTGATCACGAGCATCTCCCAGCAAACCAACCTGCTGGCGCTCAACGCCGCTATCGAAGCGGCCCGCGCCGGGGAAGCCGGGCGTGGCTTTGCGGTGGTCGCCGACGAAGTGCGCAACCTGGCCCACCGCACCCAGGAATCGGCACAACAGGTGCAGAAGATGATTGATGAGCTGCAAGTCGGCGCCCGTGAGTCGGTCAGCACCATGAGCGAAAGTCAGCGCCACAGCCTCGACAGCGTGGAAATCGCCAACCTGGTCGGCGAACGCTTGAACAGCGTGACCCAGCGCATCGGCGAGATCGACGGCATGAACCAGTCGGTCGCCACCGCCACCGAGGAACAGACCTCAGTGGTGGAGGCGATCAACATGGACATCACCGAGATCAACACGCTCAATCAGGAAGGCGTGGAAAACCTGCAATCGACCCTGCGCGCCTGCGCCGACCTGGAACAGCAGGCGGCACGGCTGAAGCATCTGGTGGGTAGTTTCCGTATTTAACCTATCCCTGGCGCCGTCCAAGAAGCCCGCTGTATGCGGGCTTTCTTGTCTCTGCCATTGCGCACCTCACCCATTGGTTACGCGGCGAAGCGACGGTCACCTCGCGCTTAGAGCTTCATCCCCACCGCCAGCCGGTTAAAGGCATTCATCAAGGCCGCTGCCAACGTCAGGTCGGAAATCTCGGCATCGCAGAAGTGTGCTTTCAAAGGCTCGTATAACTCGTCTGGCGCACCCTTCTCGCTGATGTAGGTGAGCGTCTCGACCCATGCCAGGGCGGCGCGCTCGCGGTCGTTGAACAGTTCGCTGATTCGCCAGCCTGCGAGGCAATCCAGCTTCTCTTGCGGCACCTCACATTCGCGCAGGGTCTGCGAATGCTTGCCCAGGCAGAAAGCACAGCCGTTGATCTGCGAGATACGCAAATACACCAGTTCAAGCAGCGGCAAGCCCAGCGGGCCCGCGGCCAGTGCGGTGTTGGTGGCAAGCAGGCCTTGGTAGGCCGCAGGCGACAGGGAGGGAAACGGCAGTCTGAGTTGGCTCATGGTGAAACTCCTGTGTTGAAAAAAGGGATCAGCCGCAAACGAGGTTGTTGAACAGCGGTTCCAGTGACAGTCGGGTACGGCTATCTTCGACCGCTGCACGGACGGCCTCTTCACCGAACACCAAGCCCTGCAGATAGGTGAAGTGCAGATCGAACAGGCCGAGGGTGTTAAGCACGTGGCGCAGGTAAGGCGTTAGAAAATTCGCTTGCCGTGCCCGCTCGCCCAGGTGAAAGCCACCGGAGCCGACCAACACGTAAACGGGACGGTCGTTCAAGAGACCGGCCTTGCCCTCGGGGCTTGAACTGAATGTCCGGTGAATGCGCAGGACGTAGTCGATCCACAGCTTGAGCGCGGCGGGAACGGTAAAGTTGTGCATCGGGGTGGCAATGAACAAGACATCGCTGCGCTCCAACTCGCCGATCAATGCTTCGGAGACCTCGAACGCTGGCGAATCGAACGGCGTGGCAGTGGTCAGGGCACGGGCGTACTCCCTGCTGAGCGGTGGCAACGGATGCGCGCCCAAGTCACGCTCGACCAGTTCGAGCGTCGGATACCGCTGCCGTAGGGATGCCACTAACTCAAGTGTCAACTGGCTCGCATGGGAGACCTGCCCATGCGGGCTGGCATTGATCAACAGGACATTGTTCATACCAAACCTTCTGCCCGCAGGCTCTGGGTGAAGTGCATGCCACGGGCCAGCAACCCCTGACGAAAATAGAAGCGCTGGGCCAATGACATATGCAGGCCGGTATCCAACACGAAATGATCGCAACCGCGCTGCACGGCCTCCTCGCGAACCGCGGTCAACAGCCGTGCCCCCAGGCCGCTGCGCCGAAGGTCGGGGCTGACCACGAGATCATCGACGTAGATGAAACGCCCGTAGAGCAGGTTTTCCAGCTCGCGGTAACCGGCCAGGCCGACCATGTGCTCACCGTCCCACGCGGCCAGTAAGCGGTAGCCCTGCTCAGTCTGCCGAACCAGTTGCGCCGCATAAGTCGCCGGGTTGGCGACATGCGGCCGCAAGGCGCGCATCAGGTCGAAACTGGCCTGAAAAGCCTCCTTGTCATCGAGGTGTTGAAGTGTGTAAGTCACGTGCGTCGTCCGCGGTAGAGAGATAGCTCACCTTAGGGCCGCAATGGCTTAAGCTACAGGGCCTAAAAGTGCATAAACGACTAGGTCATGATCTCGCCCTTCAAACTGGACCGCAGCCAACCGGCTCCGATCTATCGCCAGCTTTATCAACGATTTCGTGAATCGATTGCCGACGGCCGTCTGCGCCCGGGAGATCGGGTACCTGCCATTCGCGCGCTGGCGGCGGAGCTGAACCTGGCGCGCGGCACAGTGGAAGCGGCCTACCAGTTACTGATAGGCGAGGGCTACCTGATCGCGCGCGGGGCCGCCGGGACGGTTGTCACACCGCAACTGACGCCCGTTGCCTCCCCCATACTTCGCGCCCCCGTGGCTGCGACGGCGTACCAAAGCACCCATTCCGGAACGCTGCCGCTAGCCCTGCAAATGGGCCTGCCCGCGCTGGATGCCTTTCCCCGCAAGCTCTGGACGCGATTGGCGGGCCGTCAGCTGCGGCAGGCCGGCATCGAGGGGCTCGTCTACCCGGATCCGCGAGGCCATGCGCCCTTGCGCGCGGCCATTGCGACCTACCTGGGGATTTCGCGGGGTATCACCTGTCACCCGGAGCAGGTTTTCGTGTGCGCGGGCTATCGCGCGTGCCTGGACCTGATTAGCCACACGCTGATGCACCAGGGCGATACGTGCTGGCTGGAAGAACCCGGCTACTTCATGGCCAGGAACGCCCTTCTGGAAGCCGGCGCACAGTTGGTGCCGGTGCCAGTGGATGACCAAGGCCTGGACGTCGCGCAAGGCATTGCCCGTTCTCCGGAGGCCCGCTTCGCCGTGGTCACGCCGACCCACCAGAGCCCGCTGGGGGTGTCGCTGTCACTGCCACGGCGGTTGGCGCTACTGGCGTGGGCCAACCGCCACGGTAGCTGGATCATCGAGGACGATTACGACAGCGAGTACCGCTATCAGGGTAAACCCTTGCCAGCCCTCAAGAGCCTAGACCAGCAGGGCCGCGTGCTTTACACCGGAACCTTCAGCAAGGTGCTGTTTCCGGGCCTGCGCCTGGCCTATCTCGTTGTGCCGCCCGAACAGAGCGACGCGTTCGCCCGTCAGGCGGATCGTTTGCATAACCACTGCCCGCAGGTACTTCAGGCGACCGTCGCCGCCTTCCTCAACGAGGGTCACTTTGCGCGGCATTTAAAGAAAATGCGAAGCCTCTACGCACGCCGTCGTCAGTGGCTGGTCGATGCGCTGCACCAACAATTCGGCGAACGTCTGCTGATCAACCCTCAGGCGAGCGGCATGCACCTGGTGGCGGGGCTACGCGACGGTGATGATATCGAGCTCGCTCAACGTGCCCGGGCCGTTGGTATCGCCGTCGAACCGCTGTCACAGTGGTACCTGGACGGCACGCCGAGACACGGCCTGGTTCTTGGCTTCACGAACGTCGTCAGTGCCGAACAGGCGTCGGCGCTGGCGCTTCGCTTGGCGAAGATCATCTAGGGCGGTGAGCGGCTCAACACGTCACGTTCTCCCCTCCCTGGGAAAACGCCCACCTGCCGCCATCCTCTCGAGGGTCGGCGCTGTTACAGCATGCGCAAGTCCAGCGGGTATTCGACGATGACTCGCAGTTCGTCGACGTTGGACTCGTAGTTACCGAAGTCGCCCCCCACACGGTGCGTCGCTTGAAGCACGTTGAGCTTCAAGTCTTTGGCCGGGCCGCTCTGCACGATGTAGCTTGCCCAGATGTTGCGCTCCCAATGCTTGCCGTCGCTGACGCTGTTGAAAGCCGTGTAGCCGCCCGTTGCCCGCGTGCCATCGATGTTGTCGCCGCGCAGGTAACGGCCCGTGAGGCTGAGCCCCGGAAAGCCAAGGCCTGCAAAGTTGTAGGTATAGCTGGCCTGCCAGGAGCGTTCGTTGGGGTTGTTGAAGTCCGACCATTGGGAGGCGTTGTCGAGTTCCAGGTCGTAGGTGTTCCACACATAGTCGAACGGAGAGTCACCGCGCACTTGCTCGTAGGCCACCACAAAACGGTTGAATCCGACATTCAGCCCCAGGTGGGTACTCCAGCTGTCGTTATCGATTTTGCCCAGCAAGGCGCTGCCGGTATCACGGGTGCGGTAGTAGTTGAGCCCCGTGTCCCAACCGATGGTGTCCGTGAGTGTTTGCTGGAA
This sequence comes from Pseudomonas sp. MPB23, assembly GCF_046605395.1. Classification (NCBI taxonomy): domain Bacteria; kingdom Pseudomonadati; phylum Pseudomonadota; class Gammaproteobacteria; order Pseudomonadales; family Pseudomonadaceae; genus Pseudomonas; species Pseudomonas sp. MPB23. The sequence goes on from NZ_CP176771.1 coordinate 6,770,288, forward strand.
GTCGACCCGTGCGAACGATTGGTTCCAGACGTTATCCAGGCGGCTGGTGTGCAGCTTGAAGCGCCAGTTGTCGTTGAAGCGATAGTCGGCGCCGATGTACTGGACATTATCCGCCCCGCTCAAGCGACCGCCGTACACCGTTCCCAGGTCACCACTGTGATTGACGCCGCTGCGATCGCTGGACGCGGTGAGTTTGCCGCCCTCAATCTTCAAGCCTTCGATGGAGGTGTTATCGAAGATCAGGCCGGTCAGGGTTTGAGGCAACAGGCGAATGTCGCCGGCATGCAGCACCGGGCTGGTCGGGGAGACGTCGCCGTATTTGACCACCGTATCGAACGCCCGCACTTTGACCGCCCCACCGGCCTTGCCCCACTGGTCCTTGGGCTCGCCGTTGTTATCGCCTTTACGTGGAATCAACCCCGGCCCGCCGACACCGTTGCCCACCACGCCATCACCGCCGTCGAGCTTGACCCCGAACTGCCCGTAAGCATCCACGCCGAAACCCACGGTGCCCTGGGTGAAGCCGGATTCAAAACGGCCGATGACCGCATGGGCCCATTCTGCCCGGCGGCTCTGGCGCGCGCCGGTGTGCGGATTGACTGCACTGCTGCCATTGCGGAAGTCCTGACTGAAGTAGAAGTCCCGGTTGAGAATGTTCAGATGACTGTCTTCGATAAATCCATTTTCACTTTTTTCATCGGCAGCCCAGGAGTAACCGGGCGTGATAACGGCACACAAGGCAGATAAAGCAGCCACTTTACGCATGTTGTTCTCTTCAAGTTATTAAGGAAGGTGGGATGCAAAAAACGCGAATCCGCCCTCGACAATCCGAAAACCATGCCAATTAAATAAATTAATATATATCAATAAGTTATGCGAAATTTACGCCGCGTTATCGCACGCACTAATCAGCACTTTGCAGACTCCATGTTGCCCGGCGAACACTTCTCGCCTTGCCCATAACTGTTCGCCCAGCAACAGCGTTTCAACACTTACCCGCTTCCAGCGACAGTCATCGCCGCGCCAAAACAAGTAATCACCTTATAAATCAATACGTTGGTGGATTGGTACGATGCTTGCTCCTCTAGAACCATCGGCCCCAGCCACAGACTTGTTTAAACAAGCGTCTCTATGAAGCGCCGTGCCGGCCCTGCGTTGCACACCCTGTCGCCTTCTTTCCTGCCCATGGAAGCGGGCTTCTTATTTTTGCAGCGAGGAGCGTATTGATGAGTCTTGATATCTTTTGGTTTCTGCCCACGTCCGGCGACACCCGTTACCTGGGCCGCTCCGACAGCGGCCGCCCGGCCACCAACAAGTACATGCAGCAGATCGCGGTCGCTGCCGAGAGCCTGGGCTATGACGGGGTGTTGATTCCCACCGGCAGCAGTTGCCTGGACCCGTGGATTACCGCCGCCAGTTTGGTGCCGGTCACCCATCGCCTGAAGTTGCTGGTGGCGCTGCGCACCTCCCTGGGCAACCCCACCGCGTCGGCCCGTCAGGCAGCGACGCTGGACCAGGCCAGCAACGGTCGCCTGCTGCTCAATGTGGTGCCCGGCGGCGATGCCACCGAGTTGGCCGCCGACGGTATTTTCCTCGACCACGACCAACGCTACGAAGCCGCCGGCGAGTTCCTCACCGTGTGGCGTCGGCTGCTCAGTGGCGAGGTGGTGAATTTCACCGGCAAGCACGTGCACGTGGAAGGCGCGCAGAACTTCTTCCAGCCCGTGCAGCAACCGCACCCGCCCCTGTATTTTGGCGGCTCGTCCCGGCGGCCCATGAACTGGCGGCCCAACAGGTCGACGCCTACCTGACCTGGGGCGAGCCGCCGGCGGACGTGGCCGCGAAGATCGCCGACGTGCGCGAGCGCGCGAAGAAATACGGCCGCACGGTGCACTTCGGCGTGCGCCTGCATGTGATCGTGCGTGAAACCAACGAACAGGCCTGGGCCGCCGCCGAAGAACTGATCAGCCACCTCGACGACGATGTCATCGCCGACGCGCAGAAGAACTACGCCAGGATGGACTCCGAAGGCCAGCGCCGAATGGCCGCCCTGCATGGCGGACAGCGCGACAAGCTCGAAGTCTCGCCCAACCTGTGGGCAGGTGTCGGCCTGGTGCGCGGCGGTGCCGGCACGGCGTTGGTGGGCGACCCCGAGACTGTGGCCAAGCGCCTGCAGGAATATGCCGACCTCGGCGTAGACCGCTTCGTACTGTCCGGCTACCCGCACCTGGAAGAAGCGTTCCGCTTTGCCGAACTGGTGTTCCCGCTGCTGGGCAAACAGCCTGTGACGGTCCGCGACCAGGTTCTCACCGGCGGCGCGTTCGACGTGCGGGCCGGCAAGGCACCGGTCAAGCACGAGGCCACGGCATGAACGTGATTGATATGCGCTGCCGTCCGGCGTACCTGCACGACTTTTTCGGCGCCACCCCAGGCAGCGCCGAAACCGCCACCGCGCGCTGGCTGAACCGGCGGGTCGGCACGCGCGGCGACGACGAACACTTCGCCCGCTCGCGCACCGCCCAGGGCTTTCTCGATGAGGTCCGCGACGCCGGGTTGAGCCGGGCGGTGGTGGTCGGGCGTCACACCCCCAGCCAGCATCTGCCCAACGACCTGATTCACAGCATCGTGCGTGACCACGACGAGTTGCTCGGCATCGCCAGCATCGACCCGGCACTGCAAGGCATCGACGGCGCGCTGGACGAGATCGAGCGCGCCATCTCAACGCTGGGCCTGGCCGGGATCGACCTGGAGCCAGGGTTCGGCGAACCGGCCAGACACGCGGATGACCCGCTGTACTGGCCGATCTACGCGCATTTGCAGGCACGCGGCATTCCGCTGTTTCTGATGAGCGGGCCGACCACTCCCGACCCTGCCTTCAACAACCCCGAACGCCTGGCCAGCGTCGCCCGCGCGTTCCCGCAGTTGTCGATCGTCTGCTACCACGGCTACTGGCCCAACGTGCAACAAGCGCTGGGCGTGGCCTTTCGCTACCCGAACATCTACCTGGTGCCGGACATGTACCTGTTCCAGCCCGGCAGCGAGGCCTACGTGCAAGCGGCCAACGGCTTTCTGGCCGAACAGTTGCTGTTCGGCTCGTCCTATCCGTTCCGCCCGATTCGCCAATCCATCGAGGATGTCCAGCGCCTGGGTTTCAAACCCGCGGTGCTCGACAACGTCCTCTATGGCAATGCCGCCCGCCTGTTCGGGTTGTAGAACACGCCGCGCTACTCGCCGGGCCACCCAGGGCGGCCCGGCGCTGTTTTCCCTTTCAAGGAGTTCCCCTGTGACCACCCCCAACGATCCTGTGCAGATCGCCCGCCGCCTGGCGGCCGACTGGGCCACGACGGCTGTCGAGCGCGACGTACGCGGCGGCACGCCGAAACGCGAGCGTGACGCCCTGCGCGACAGCGGCCTGCTGACCCTGAGTATTCCCCGTGAATTCGGCGGCCTCGGCGCCAGTTGGAGCGACACCCTGAACATCGTGCGCGAGTTCGCCAAGGTCGACAGTTCGATGGCCCATGTGTTTGGTTTCCAACACTTGATGCTCGCCACCGTGCGCCTGTTCTCGCGGCCCGATCAGTGGCAGCCGTGGCTGGAACAGACTGTCCGCCAGCGTTGGTTCTGGGGCAACGCCCTCAACCCGCTGGACACCCGCACCGTGGCCACGCGCGTGGACGGCGGGCGCGAGTTTACCGGGATGAAAAGCTTTTGCTCCGGAGCCAGCGACTCCGACCGCCTGATCGCCTCGGCGCTGGAGGACAACGGCGCAGGCAAACTGCTGATCGCCGCCATCCCCACCGACCGCGCCGGTATTACCCTGCTCAACGACTGGGACAATATGGGCCAACGCCAGACCGACAGCGGTAGCGCCCGTTTCGAACGCGTGCAGGTGGCCGACGATGAACTGCTGCTGGACCCGGGCCCGCTGAGCACGGTGTTTTCCGGGCTGCGACCGCTGCTGGCGCAACTGACGTTCGTCAATCTGTTCCTCGGCATTGCCGAAGGCGCCTTCGAGCAGGCCCAGCACTACACCACCCACGAAGCACGCCCCTGGTTCAAGTCCGAGGTCGACCAGGCCGTCGACGACCCGTATGTGCTGGCCCATTACGGCGAGTTCTGGGCCGGCCTGGAAGCGGTGCGCGCCCTCGCCGAACGGGCCAATGCGTTGTTCGACAAGGCCTGGAACACCGGCGAACAACTGCGCGCCGAGGAGCGCGCGAACCTGGCCCTGGCCATCGGCAGCGCCAAGGTGCATGCCACGCGGGTGGGCCTGGACCTGAGTTCAAGGCTGTTTGAAGTGACAGGCGCCCGCGCCACCCAAGCCTCGCGGCGCTTCGATCGCTACTGGCGCAACCTGAGGACCCAAACCTTGCACGACCCGGTGGACTACCGCATCCGCGAACTCGGCGAGTGGGCCCTGAAGCAGAAACCGCCGACACCGAGCTTCTATTCCTGACACGCGCGCCGAGTGTTCGCCAGCGTTCAGCGGAACAACAAAGTGTTGCTCCAGCAATAGGCGACCGCCCCGAGAACCGCCAAAAACCCATGAATTACAGGCCTTTAGCGCTCGGCATGAACCATGCAATCACTCCAAAAACCAGCATCGAACCGCCCTGCGTGCCCCATGAACCAAGACAACTGGAGTTAATCGACTATGGCCTCTCGCATTATCCTCAATGCGTTCGAAATGACCTGCGTGAGCCATCAGGCCGCAGGCACCTGGCGTCATCCGGACAGCCAGGCATGGAAATACAAAGACCTCGATTACTGGATCGACCTGGCCAAACTGCTTGAGCGCGGCTATTTCGACTCGGTCTTTATCGCCGACGTGGTGGGCGTCTACGACATCTATCGCGGCTCGGTGGAAACCTCCCTGCTCGACGCCGATCAGGTGCCGGTCAACGATCCGTTCTTTCAAGTGCCGGCCATGGCCGCCGTGACCAAACACTTGGGCTTTGGCGTGACCTCGGCGCTGACCTACGAACAGCCCTACGCCCTGGCGCGAAAATTCTCGACCCTCGATCACCTGACCAAAGGCCGCGTGGCCTGGAACGTGGTGACCTCGTACCTGAACAGCGCGGCGGTCAACCTGGGCCTCAAGCAGCAGATTTCCCACGATGAACGCTACGACATCGCCGACGAATTCCTGGACGTGACCTACAAGCTGTGGGAAGGCTCCTGGGATGAAGACGCGGTGCTGCGCGACCGTGAGCGCGGGATTTTCACCGACCCGAGCAAAGTCCATCCGATCGGGCACAAGGGCAAATACTACGATGTGCCGGGCATTCATCTGTCGGAGCCGTCGCCACAGCGCACCCCGGTGATTTTCCAGGCGGGCGCTTCCAGCCGTGGCCGCGCCTTTGCCGCCAAGCACGCCGAAGGGGTGTTCATCAGCCCGGCCACCGCCGAGCAGGCGCGCGAGGTGTCCGATGACATCCGCAACCGCGCCGTGGCCGCCGGCCGCAGCCGCGATTCGGTCAAGGTGTTCACGCTGTTGACGGTGATCACCGGTGAAAGCGATGAAGCCGCGCAAGCCAAATACCGCGACTACCTGAGCTATGCCAACGGCGAAGGCATGTTGTCGTTTTACGGCGGCTGGACCGGCATCGACTTTTCCGAGTACGACCCGGACCAACCCCTGGAAGCGATCGACAACGACAGCATCCGCTCGGTGCTGGAACTGCTCGCCACCGCCGACCCCGACCGCAAGTGGACGCCGCGCGACATCATCAAACACCGCAGCATCGGCGGCCTGGGCCCGGTGTTGGTGGGCGGCCCGAAAACCGTGGCCGACGAGATGGAGCGCTGGGTGGACGTCGGCGGTATCGACGGTTTCAACCTGGCCTATGCCATCACCCCAGGCACGTTCGAGGACCTGGTCGAGTTCATCGTGCCGGAACTGCAACGCCGGGGCCGGGTGCGCACCGCCTATGAGGGCAACACCCTGCGCGAGAACCTCCTCGACGGCACGTCGTCCTACGCCGCCGACGACCATCCGGCCGCGCGTTATCGCGGTGCGTTCAAAGCCGGGGCCAACGCCACCGATCACACCAAACCGTCCAAATTTTCTGACCTGACTTGACGCTTATTCGCGCAGAAGAGGAAGCCCTTCCATGTCCAGTTTTGCCACGCTGAACACACTGTCTGTCGGCACCGATTACGAAGCGCTCGCCGCGCGTTTTCGGCCGATCTTTACCCGTATTGCCGAGGGCGCGATCGAGCGCGAACGCACCCGCACGCTACCGTTCGAACCGATCCAATGGCTGAAAGAAGCCGGGTTCGGCGCCGTGCGTGTCCCGCTCGAATTCGGCGGCGCCGGCGCCTCGCTGCCGCAACTGTTCCAACTGTTGATTGAACTGGCCGCCGCCGACTCCAACGTGACACAAGCCCTGCGCGGGCATTTTGCGTTTGTCGAAGACCGCCTCAACGCCCAGGCATTCAGCCCGCAGAACGCCTGGTTCGAGCGGTTTGTGGCCGGCGAACTGGTCGGCAACGCCTGGACCGAAGTCGGCGACGTGAAGATCGGCCAGGTGATCACCCGCATCAGCCGCCAGGGCGAGCAATGGGTCGCCAACGGCACCAAGTTCTACAGCACCGGCAGCCTGTTCGCCGACTGGATCGACCTGTATGCCCAACGGGACGACACCGGTGCCGACGTGATCGCGGCGGTCCGCGTCAAGCAACCGGGCGTGCGTCAGAGCGACGACTGGGATGGCTTCGGTCAGCGCACCACCGGCAGCGGCACGTCGGTGTTTGAAAACGCCGTGGTCGAGGACGATCACCTGATCGACTTCTCCACGCGGTTTAAATACCAAACCGCGTTTTACCAACTGACCCTGCTGGCCGTGCTGGTCGGTTCGGGGCAGGCGGCCGTGCGCGAAGTGGCCCAACAGGTCCGCGTTCGCGCCCGGGTGTTCAGCCATGGCAATGCGGCGGCGGTGCGTGACGATGCTCAGGTGCAGCAGGTGGTCGGCAAGGCCTCGGCGCAGGTCTACACCGCCGAAGCCGCAGCCCTGCGCGCCGCACAGGCTTCGCAACGCGCTTACCTGGCGCATTTTGCCAAGGATGAGCAGGCCGAACGCGAGGCCAATATCGCCGCGGAGCTGGAGTCGGCCCAAGCACAAGTGGTGATTGCCGACCTGGTGCTGCGCGCCACCAGCGACCTGTTCAACGCCTTGGGCGCCTCCGCCGCCCGCACCGGCCTGCAACTCGACCGGCACTGGCGCAATGCGCGCACCGCTGCCTCGCACAATCCGTTGATCTACAAAGAGCGGATCATCGGCGACTGGGAAATCAACGGCACCGAACCGCCCTACGTCTGGCAGATCGGCGGCGGCAACCAACCCGCCCGTGCCGAAAAAGAGCCACAGACCGCGTAACACCGCGCCCTGAACATGCCCCGGCCTGCCGGGGCATTTTTTTGCGCGCCCGAAAAAGCGCCGCCACGCCTGGCAACCTGCATGCGCGCGAAAAAACACTCCATCTGTATTTTGACGCTCCCCGGAACCCGCTGTTAGTGTCCAGCCTCCCCCCTACATGGAGTGCCCCACGGTGAAACTGGACATCTACCAAGTCGACGCCTTCAGCCAACACCCCTTCGGCGGCAACCCCGCAGCGGTCTGCCCATTGACCGAATGGCTGAGCGACGAGCAACTGCAAAACATCGCCGCCGAAAACAACCTGTCCGAAACCGCCTACTTCGTGCCCCGTGGCGATTTCTACGAGTTGCGCTGGTTCACCCCCACCGTCGAAGTCGACCTGTGCGGCCATGCCACGCTCGCGGCCGCGTGGGTGTTGATTCATGCGTTGGCGGATGCGCCTGACGTGTTGCGGTTTGCCACCCGCAGCGGCGAGCTTCGGGTCACCCGCGTGGGCGATGAGCTGGCGATGGATTTCCCGGCGAAAACCCCACAACCCTGCGAGCCGCCGGCCGGGCTGTTGAGCGCATTGGGGATCGAACGCGCCGAGGTATTCGGCACCGATGACTACCTCGTGGTGCTCGACGATGAGGCCCAGGTCGCTGCGCTCACGCCGGATTTCGCCCGGCTCAAGGGCCTGCCCAAACGCGGGATTGCAGTGACGGCCAAGAGCACGCGGTTCGATTTCATTTCCCGCTGGTTCGGCCCGAATGTGGGGGTCAATGAAGACCCGGTCACCGGTTCGGCTCACACCTCGCTGGCGCCGTTCTGGGCCGAGCGCCTGGGCAAAACCAGCCTGACCGCCGAGCAGGGCGGCGCGCGCAAGGGCCAGTTGCGCTGCGTGCTCAAGGGCGACCGGGTGATTATGTCGGGCAAGGCCGTGCTGTATATGCAAGGCTCGATCTACCTGTAAAACGCAGCCTCCCACGAACAACAGATCATTCTCAAAATGAACGGAGTTCAGCGCGTGTTTTCGATTGCCCGTCTTCACCTGTCAGTGATTGCCGCCGCCCTTGCCCTGGCGGCCTGCAACACGTCCGTCGCCGAACAGCCAGCGGCGCCGGAGTTGGGTTCGGGCTATCGCGCCGACCTGCGTCCCCGTCACGCCGAGCGCCATATGGCCGCGGCCGCCAACCCGCTGGCAGCCGAGGCCGGGCGGGAGATGTTGCGCCAGGGCGGTTCGGCCATTGATGCGGCGATTGCCATGCAGGCGGTGCTGACCCTGGTGGAGCCACAGTCGTCGGGGATTGGCGGCGGCGCGTTCATCCTGCTGTGGGACGGCAAACAGGTGCACGCGTATGACGGCCGCGAAACCGCGCCGGCGGGGGCGACGCCGCGCCTGTTCCTCAAGGCGGACGGTCAGCCGATGGCGTTCAGCGCGGCGCAGATTGGCGGGCGCTCGGTGGGCACGCCGGGGGTGTTGCGCGCGTTGGAGATGGCGCACAAGCAGACCGGGCACTTGCCCTGGGCCACGTTGTTCGAACCGGCGATCCGCCTGTCGGAACAGGGCTTCGCGATTTCCCCGCGCCTGCATGCGCTGATCGCGGCCGACCGTCATATCCCTCGTTCGCCGGACATGGCAGCGTACTTTCTGAACGCCGATGGCACCGCCAAGGCCACCGGCACCTTGCTGAAAAACCCGACGCTGGCCAACGTGTTCAAACGCATCGCCAAGGAAGGTGCGGACGCGCTGTACCACGGGCCGATTGCCGATGAGATCGCGCGCAAGGTCCAGGGCCATCGCAATGCGGGCAGCCTGTCCGTGGCAGACCTTGCCGGCTACACCGCCAAGCCGCGCACGCCACTGTGCAGCGACTACAAGCAGTGGACCGTGTGCGGCATGCCGCCGCCGTCGTCGGGCGGGATTGCCATCGCGCAGATCCTCGGCACATTGCAAGCCCTGCAAATCCGCGATCCGCGCCTGGCCATCGCGCCCATGACACCGGTCAAGAGCGCCTCCGCCGCCGGCCTCGAACCCACGCCCGAGGCCGTTCACCTGATCGCCGAAGCCGGCCGCCTGGCCTTTGCCGACCGCGCGTTATACGTGGCCGATGCCGACTTCGTGCCGGTGCCGGTCGCCGGCCTGGTCGCAGCGGATTACCTGGCCACGCGCGCCGCGTTGATTGGCGAGCGCAGCCTGGGCGTCGCCAAGCCGGGCCAGCCGGCGGGTATTCAAGTGGCGTACGCGCCGGACCGCTCGCCGTTGCGCATCTCCACCTCGCAAGTGGTGGCGGTGGACGACCAGGGCGGCGCGGTGTCGATGACCACCACGGTGGAGTCCGCCTTCGGCGCCCACCTGATGGTCCAGGGCTTTGTGCTCAACAACCAGTTGACCGACTTCTCGTTCATTCCCGAAGAACACGGCCAACCGGTGGCCAACCGGGTACAACCGGGCAAACGCCCGCGCTCAGCCATGGCGCCGACGCTGGTGTTCGACCGCCAGAGCGGCGAACTGCTCGCCGCGCTCGGCTCACCGGGCGGCTCGCAGATCATCGAGTACGTGAGCAAGTCCCTGGTGGCGATGCTCGACTGGCAACTCGACCCACAGGCCGCCATCAGCCTGCCCAACTTCGGCAGCCGCAATGGCGCGACCGAACTGGAAGCCGGCCTGTTCAGCCCGGCATTGAAACAAGCGCTCAGGGACAAGGGCCACGCGCTGAGCGAGATCGACATGACCAGCGGCATCCAGGCCATCGTTCGCACGCAGGATGCGCAGGGCAAGGTGACGCTGAGCGGCGGCGCCGACCCACGGCGGGAGGGTGAGGCGTTAGGGGATTGATGTAACGGAGGGACGTTGTTGCGCTTATGGATCGCTCGTACAGAGCAATGAAAAAAGCAAGACCGGATGTCTTCCGGGAAGTCCTCAGTAACGCCTGATGGCGTTACTGGCCATTGGCTGATGATCAGCGACTGATCTTAAGCCCCTTGCGCCCCGCATGCCGCTCCAACGCCAACTCGATCAAGCGGCTGACCAACTCGCTGTAACTCATGCCCGCCGCCTGCCACAGCTTGGGGTACATGCTGATGCGGGTGAAGCCGGGCAATGAGTTGATTTCGTTGATCAGCACTTCACCGTCCTCGGTGAGGAATACATCGACCCGCGCCAACCCGGCGCAGCCCAATACCTCGAAGGCTTCGATGGCCAGATGGCGGATGCGCTCGCTGGCTTCAACACTGATATCCGCCGGCACCACCACCTGGGCGGCCTGTTCGTCGATGTATTTGCTGTCGTAGGAATAGAAGCCGCTGCTCACCACAATCTCGCCACAACCGCTGGCGATGGGGTTGTCGTTGCCCAGCACGGCGCATTCGATCTCGCGGCCCCGGACGGCGGATTCCAGCAGCACTTTTTCGTCGAAACCCAGGGCCAGTTCGACGGCGGCGAGGTACTCGGCTTCGTCGCTCACTTTGCTCACGCCCACCGAAGAACCCTGGTTGGCGGGTTTGACGAACATCGGCAGGCCGAGCGTGTTCACCGCGCTGTCGAACGAGGTGCGCGCCGCGTTGCGACGGTTGAGGGTGATAAACGGCGTGACGGCAATCCCGGCGTCGCGCAGCAGGCGCTTGCTGACGTCCTTGTCCATGCACACCGCCGAACCCAGCACGTCGGAGCCGACGAAAGGCAGGTCCGCCATGCGCAGCAGGCCTTGCAGGCAGCCGTCTTCGCCGAGGGTGCCGTGGACGATGGGGAAGATCACGTCGATGTGTTGCAACAGGCCCTGGCCGGAGGTCTCCACCACTTGCTGGCTGGCCTTGCCGGGCACCACCGCCAGTTCGCGGTTGGACTGGTTGAGCGCGATAAGGGCCGGGTTTTCCTGGTTGATCAGGAAGTTCGACGTGTCGTTGAGATGCCAGTGGCCGGCCTTGTCGATGCCGATCAGCACCGGCTCGAAGCGGGTGCGGTCGAGCGCGTCGACAATATTGCGCGCCGACTGCAACGAGACCTCATGTTCGGCCGAACGGCCACCAAAAATAATCCCTACGCGCACCTTGCTCATGACCTGGCCTCACTGTTGAACGTAAGGCTTCTTACCACGGGCGGTCAGCGATTTACTACCCGCACGCGCCGAACGCCCAGTAGCGAGCGCCTGCACAATCGTACAAGACCCCGGCACGACAACGGCTCCAGACTGGGTTAACGTGTTTCCACCTCTCTGTGTGACAACCCACCATGGGCAAACCCACCCCCACGCTCGACTGGCTGCACCGCGCCCCGCACGCCAGCGGCCTTGATCGTATCGAGGCGTACTTCGCCGGTTTCGCCTTCGACCCGCATCGCCACGATACCTACGCCATCGGGCGCACGTTGTCGGGCGTGCAGAGTTTTCACTATCGCGGCGACATGATCCACAGCGTGCCCGGCACGACCATGGTGCTTCACCCCGATGAAACCCACGACGGCCATGCGGGCAGCGACGAGGGCTTCAAGTACCGGATGATTTACGTGGAGCCGTCGCTGATCCAGCAGATCCTCGGCGGCAAGCCATTGCCGTTTATCCCCAAGGGGTTATCCACCGATCCGAGGCTGTTCCGCGCCAGCGAAGTGCTGCTGCAAAACCTCGATCACCCCATCGACCCGTTGCAGGAACAGGACGCGATGTTCGACCTGGCCCACGCGCTGAACAACGCCGCGGGCGCGATCATCAGCCGCAAGACCTTCGATTACCTGGCCGCCGAGCGCTCCCGGGAATTTATCCACAGCGCCCTGGGCCGCAGCATCACCCTGGATGAAATCGCCGACCACGCCGGCCGCGACCGCTGGGCGTTATCGCGGGATTTTCGTTTGTTGTTCGGCACCAGCCCCTACCGTTACCTGACCATGCGCCGCCTGGACCTGGTGCGCAGCCTGCTGGCCCAGGGCCAATCACTGGTGGACGCGGCGCTGACCGCCGGTTTTACCGACCAGAGCCATATGACCCGACAATTTCGCAGCACCTACGGCATGCCGCCGTCGCGCTGGGTGAAGATGCTCGGGCGCTGAAAAGGGGGCGGCTGCAGCCGCCCTACAGGTCAGTTCGACAGCTGGTTGGCGAACTGCCCCACCGCGCTGACCACCTTCTGCGCGCCGTCCTGGATTTCGATGATCACCGTGCCCGCTTCGGCCGCCAGGGTCAGGCCTTGCTCGGCCTGGGAGCGACCGTCGGTCATCAGGCTGACGGCATCGCGGGCCATGTCCTGGTTCTGACGCACCACGCCGACGATTTCCTCGGTGGCTTTGCTGGTACGCGATGCCAACTGCCGCACTTCATCGGCCACCACCGCGAAGCCACGCCCCTGTTCACCGGCCCGCGCCGCTTCGATGGCGGCGTTGAGCGCCAGCAGGTTGGTTTGTTCGGCGATGCCGCTGATGGTCTTGACGATGGTGCCGATCACCTGGGACTGGGCGTTCAGCGCCTCGATGCCCTCGCCGGCCTGTTGCATATGCTGGGCCAGGTCGCGCATCACGTCGACCGCCTGGGTCACCACCGTGGTACCGCGCTGGGCACTGCTGTCGGTGTGCAGGGAGGTGCTGTAGGCAATATTGGCGGCCTCGGCAATTGCCTGTTCGCGGATGACCTGGTCGGTGATCACCGTGGCGAACTTGACCACTTTGTACAGCCGATCATTGGCATCGAGTACAGGGTTATAGGTCGCTTCCAGCCACACCGCATGGCCATGGCTGTCCACGCGCTTGAAGCGCGCCGCGACAAACTCACCGGCGTTCAAACGCTTCCAGAACTGCTGGTATTCGGCGCTGTTGTAGTCCTCCGGTTCACAGAACATGCGGTGATGTTTGCCCTGGATCTGCGCCAGGGTGTAACCCATGCTGTTGAGGAACCGGTCGTTTGCGGTGAGCACGTGGCCCTCCAGGTCGAACTCGATCACGGCCGTGGAGCGCACCAGCGCGGTGATCAGGTTTTCGTGCTCGCGCGACGCCTCGATGGTGCGGGTGAGGTCGCTGGAGAAAATCGAAAAATGCTTGAGGCGCCCGTCCGAGCTGCGCACCGGTTGCACGATCGAACGCAGCCACGCTTCCTTGCCATTGCCACGCATCAGGCGCACGGCGCCGACGTAGTGTTCGCCGCGCATCAGGGCGTTCTTGAAACGCAGTTGAAAGGGGTCCTGGCGCACGTGGGCCGGTACCAGGTCTTCGATGGGGCGCCCCAGAAGGCCGGTCATCGGGTAAACCAGTTCCTGTAGAAAGTTGGCGTTCGCCCACTCCACCCGGCCTTCGACGTCCAGCGTCAGGCACAGCATTTCGCTTTCCAGGCTTTCCTTGACCTGTTGCAAGCTGGACAACTCTTCGCGAAGAGCCGCCAGCTCCTGCTTCAAACGGGTGTTGAACATGGGGCACCGATGATCATGAGAAAAGAACGGATTTGAACGTCATCGGCGCGCCAGGCGGTTTCTGAAGAGCCGTCCACGCCGGGGCCCGTTCTTTTTTGCAGCGGTCAAGGGAGGGGTTGATAAAGGCCGTCTGAGTCATGAGCTGCTACGTGCAGATCGGAGGTGGAACTGACTATAGAAATGGTACCAATACCGATGGCCTTAGGTGCCACTTGTAACAGCGTCTACCCCATGGCGCTTGCCAAACACCACCACACTCCCCACCCCCACCGCGCCCATCACCACGCAATAACCCACGCAAATCCATGGCCGGGTCGGCATCAGCGCGATCAGCATCAGCGGTGTGGTGCTCGCCCACAGCGCATAGGCGATGTTGTAGGTGAACGAAATCCCCGACACTCGCACCGGTGCCGGAAACAGGCCGACCATCACCGATGGCACCGCGCCCACTACGCCGCAACTCAAGCCCGCCACCGCGTACGCCGCGCCCAGCCAGAGGCCGCCGTTGATCAGGCTGGCGTACAGGATCGCAATGCCCACCGGCAGCAACAGGCTGTAGACCAGCACCGCGCGCCAGGCGCCGATGCGGTCCACCAGCAGGCCGGCCAGGACGCAGCCGATGTTCAGAAAGACGATGCCCAGGGCACTCAAGGCGAAGGTGTGGCTGGGGCTCATGCCGAAGGTTTGCTGCATCATGGTCGGGGTGATGACGACGAGGACCACCACCGCCGAGGTGAGCACGCAGGTGAGAATCATCGCCGGCAGCAACACGGCGCGATGGTCGCGCAGTACGGTGCGCAAGGGCAGTTCGGCGGCGGCCTGGCGACGGGCCTGCATTTCCAGGAATACCGGGGTTTCGCTGAGCCAGCGGCGCAGCCACACCCCGATGACGCCGAACACACCGCCGAGCAGGAAGGGGAAACGCCAGGCGTAGTCGAGGATTTCCGCGGGGCTGAACACCTGGGCCAGCAGCGTGGCGGTGAGGGCGCCGAGCAGGTAGCCGAAGGTCAGGCCGGCCTGCAGGAAACCCAGGGCATAACCCCGGTGGTGGGGCGGTGCGTGTTCGGCGACGAAGGTCCAGGCGCTGGGCACTTCGCCGCCCACTGCCGCGCCTTGCAGCACACGCAGCACCAGCAGGATCAGCGGTGCGAAATAGCCGATTTGCGCGTAGGTCGGCATGATCCCGATCAGCAGGCAAGGCAAGGCCATCATCAGGATGCTCAGGCTGAACACGCGCTTGCGTCCCAGGTGATCGGCAAAATGCGCCATCAGGATGCCGCCCAGCGGCCGCGCCAGGTAGCCAGTGACGAAGATGCCGAAGCTTTGCAGCAGGCGCAGCCACTCGGGCATTTCCGGGGGGAAAAACAGTTGGCTGAGGGTCAGCGCGAAGAATACGAAAATAATGAAGTCGTAGATTTCCAGGGCACCGCCCAGGGCGGCCAGGCCCAGGGTTTTGTAGTCGGCGCGGGAAAAGTGCTGCGCCTGTGGAACAGAGGTGGCAGTCATGACGGAGCTCGGCAGGCAAACAAAATGGCGTGCAGGTTATGAGCTGAGCCGGATGATGGCAATCGCAGCAGATATATTTGTTTTCCTCATGGATCGATGAAGATAACTGCATTCCCATATCAATGGCCGTAGCGGAACATGCCGAAAAATTGTCAACTCCATAATAAATACAAGAGGTATGACTCGTGGCCGATGCTATCGAAGAAAGCCGCTATGCCCGATTTGCCCTGCGTTGTTCCAACTTTGCCGAGCGCTGGTTCCCCGACTCCTGGGTGTTCGCCGCCCTCGCCGTGATTATCGTCGCCGTGGCGACCCTGGGCATGGGTGCCGCGCCGGGTGAAGCCGCCAAGGCCTTTGGCGATGGGTTCTGGAGCCTGATCCCGTTCACCATGCAGATGGCCTTCGTGGTGATCGGCGGTTACGTGGTCGCCAGCTCGCCGCCGGCGGTGAAACTGATCGACCGCCTGGCGCGCATCCCGAAGAACGGCCGCTCGGCCGTGGCCTGGGTGGCGTTGATTTCCATGGTTGCCTCGTTGCTCAACTGGGGCCTGTCCCTGGTGTTCGGCGGGTTGCTGGTGCGCGCATTGGCGCGGCGCACCGACTTGCGCATGGACTACCGCGCTGCCGGCGCTGCGGCCTATCTGGGCCTCGGTGCGGTATGGGCGTTGGGGCTGTCGTCGTCGGCCGCGCAGTTGCAGGCCAACCCGGCCAGCCTGCCGCCGTCGATCCTGTCGATCACCGGGATGATCCCGTTCACCGAGACCATCTTCCTGTGGCAATCGGGCGTGCTGTTGCTGGCGCTGATCGTGGTGTCGCTGATCATCGCCTACGCCACCGCGCCCGGCCCGAACAGCGCCCGCGATGCCCAGGCCTGCGGCGTCGACCCGGCGTTCAACCTGCCCAAGCCGCAAGCACCGACCCGTCCGGGCGAATGGCTGGAGCACAGCCCGCTGCTGACCATCCTGCTGGCGTTGCTGGCGGCCGGCTGGCTGTTCCACGAGTTCTCGACCAAGCCGGCGATCAGCGCGATCTCGGGGCTGAACACCTACAACTTCCTGTTCATCATGGTCGGTGCCCTGCTGCACTGGCGCCCGCGCAGCTTCCTCGACGCCGTGGCCCGCGCCGTGCCGACCACCACCGGCGTGCTGATCCAGTTCCCGCTGTACGGCTCGATCGCCGCGCTGATGACCGTGGTCAAGGGCGGCGACGGCCAGACCCTGGCGCACCACATCTCGACCTTCTTCACCTCCATCGCCTCCCACGACACCTACGCGCTGCTGATGGGCGTGTACTCGGCGGTGCTGGGTTTCTTCATCCCGTCGGGCGGCGGCAAGTGGATCATCGAAGCGCCCTACGTGATGCAAGTGGCCAATGACCTGCAATACCACCTGGGCTGGGCCGTGCAGATCTACAACGCCGCCGAGGCGCTGCCGAACCTGATCAACCCGTTCTACATGCTGCCGCTGCTGGGGGTGCTGGGGCTGAAGGCGCGGGACTTGATCGGGTTTTCGTTCGTGCAGTTGCTGGTGCACACGCCGCTGGTGCTGTTCCTGCTCTGGGCGTTGGGGACGACGTTGACGTATTGGCCGCCGGTGATGCCTTAACGTATGGATGGAAGCGACGAGCTGAAAGCCGCTTTTCCGATAAAACGCATGGGCTTGTCCCACTCAAAACGATGCCAAGCCCTGACTCCTCCCGCCAGCGCCTTTGGTTAACCTGATTCGGATGACGCCTCACACACCAAGGAAAATCCGATGACCCCTTTATCCAAATCGCTGGAAGAGTTGCTCAATGATATTTACCAGGACGACACCGTCTCCTTCGGGGAGTACAAGGCCCTGCGTGATGACGCCGATCGCCGCATGAATGCGGTCATCCAGGAGTTTGGCCAGCACAACAATGTGACTGCGTTTCAGAAAGCCATGGATGTGGCCATGCAACTGCTGCAGACCAGTGTCATCGACGCAAAGAAAGCCAGGCTGACCGACACGGGCGAAGCCATCGTCAAGGATGCCGTGACGGCGCAGGTGGAGTACTTGCGCGCCGGCAGCCAATTGGCCCTGCGGCTGTTGTGATCGGCTGAAAAAAACCTGTCTTCGTTCCGTCATATTGCATTGCTAACGTCCTGCGAAATATCTTGCAACATTTCGCCAAGGACTCCCCGCAATGAGCGACGAGCACGAAGACCGCCCTTCCGCCGATTCCGTCACCCCACCGCCGGTCGATACCAGCCGGCGACGTTTCCTCGGGGGCGCGGCGGTGCTGGGGGTAGGCGCGACGTTGGGTGCCTGTGGCGATACCCGTGACGCACCGGGCAAGCCGCAGGCTCGGCCACTCACGCCGCAGGAACTGGACAAGGCCTTGCACGACCAGGTGAAAACCGTGGTGGTGATCTACGCCGAGAACCGCAGTTTCAACAACCTGTTTGCCGATTTCCCCGGCGTGGAGAAGCCGCTGTCGGCGTTATCCGCCGCCGACTGTCAACAGCGCAACCGCGACGGTAGCGTATTGACCAGCCTGCCCCCGGTCTGGGGTGGCGTGTTGCAGGTCGGCCCGCAAAGCGTGGACGGGGTGACCTACCCCAACGCCGTGCAATTCCAGGAAAACCTGCCCAACGCGCCATTCGCCCTCAAGGGCCCGAATGCCGAGGACCTGCCCCTGAGCCTGGTCACCCGCGACTTGTGGCACGTGTTCTACCAGAACCAGATGCAGATCAACGGCGGCAAGAACGACGGTTTCGTCGCCTGGGCGGACTCCGGCGGCCTGGTGATGGGGCATTACGCCCAGAGTCGTTATTCCCTGCGCTTGTGGGACGTAGCCAAGGCGTTCGTGCTCTGCGATAACTTCTTCCAGGGTGCGTTTGGCGGCTCGTTCCTTAACCATCAATACCTGATCAGCGCCACTGCGCCGGTTTATCCGAATGCCGCGCAATCGGTGGCCAAGGCGCAGATCGCCACGCTGCAGAGCGATGACCCCACCGACCCGCGCCTCAAGCCGCTGGACAAATCCCCCGCCAGCGCCATGACCGGCCCGCCGCAGTTCGGTCCCAGCGCGCTGACCCCCGACGGCTACGCCGTGAACACCCTGGCCCCGCCCTACTGGCCGACCTGGATTCGCGACCCGGAAAACCCCGATTACGCCAAGCCCGACCTGCCCAACGTGCTGGTGCCGCAAACCCACGAGCACATCGGCGACAAGCTGTCGAAAAAGAACATCGACTGGGCCTGGTATGCCGGCGCGTGGCAGGCAACGCTGGAGCAGTTCAAGGATTCGGACGGCATTCCCAAGATCCCGAACTTCCAGTACCACCACCAGCCGTTCAACTACTTCAAGCAGCAGGGTCCTGAAAACCGTACCGAACGCGACAAGCGCCTGCGCGATGGCGGTTTGGGTGAAGAACCCGGCACCAACAAATTCTTCGCCGACGCCCAGGCAGGCAAGTTGCCGGCCGTGACCTTCTACAAGCCCCAAGGCAACCTGAACATGCACGCGGGCTATGCCGATGTGGCTTCCGGTGATCGCCATATCACCCGCGCCCTGAAGGTGCTGCAGGAAAGCCCGCAGTGGAAAAACATGGTGGTAGTGGTGACCGTCGACGAAAACGGCGGCTGGTGGGACCACGTGGCGCCGCCCAAGGGCGACCGCTGGGGCCCTGGCACGCGGGTGCCGGCAATCGTGGTGTCGCCGTTCGCGCGCAAAGGCACGGTGGACCATACGGTGTACGACACCGCGTCGATCCTGCGGCTGATCACGCGGGTCTTCCAGTTGGAGACACTGGACGGCCTCAAGCAGCGCGACGACGCAATGATCGCCCGTGGCCAGAAACCCATGGGGGATTTGAGCAACACCTTGCAATTCAACGTGTAGAACGCTTATCCAATAGCGACACGCCCGACGATTTAGCACGCGGTTTGCGCGGTCAGCCGCTACTGTGTGGGGGTGGGCTTTCACCCCCGCACAGATGGGCTTTCGTTGACAAGGAAACCACTATGTTTAAACCGACCAGGCTGTCCTTCACCCTGGCCGCACTGATGGCCAGCGCGGTCGTACACGCCGACATCGACGTACCGCTGGGTAGCACGCAACGGGTGACCCGGTTGTTCGCTTACCCCAACAACTGCAACGTGATCTGCTTTCGTCCATGGACGCTGGAGCAGACCGTCGAGCATTACCTGAACCAGAGCCTGCAACGCGATGGCTACAGCCGGGCCAGGGTCAGCGTCAAGGTCCATGACGACCAGGTCGCGGCGACGTTCAGCGGCGTACCGGACAGCTACGGCACGCCGCTGACGACGCTGCTCAATACCGCCGACCTGGCCTACCAGGGCGCCAGCCGGCTCAACAGCGACGGCAAATGGGCGTACAACTGGTACCTGTTCCTGCCGCTGGGCATGGCCCTTGAAAACCGCAAAAGCATCGAGCTGCTGCACTTCCCGCCGGATTATTCGCTGACCCAGGCCCAGGATTACCTGGAATCGGCGACCACCGATCGCTGGGCCAGCCTGCTCACCGACAATGGCGTGCCAGCCACCGAAACCCCGGCCTTCCAGACCATCATCGATATCGCCCCCATCGCCGCGCCGTCCAACGCCGGCAAGGACTTGGAGAACGTCTACAGCTACTTCACCGACTACCAGACGCGCATGGTCGCGGAGCTGAGTCAGCACGCCAACGGCGCGTTGCCGATGGTCGCGTTCGGCGCACCGGTGCGCAGTTGGATCCAGCAACAATACGGGCAACCCGTAGCGGTGCTGGGCCTGGCGAAAATCAGCCCGCAGGCGGGTAAAACCGTATCGGTCCTGGGCGCCAATCACCCAAGTTACATCTGGTACGCGGCCAACCCCGATAGCTATGACGGCGACGAACAGAAAGCCGACGAAGCCGGCCTGAAAGTGATGGGCCAGGATTTGAGCGCCGCCTGCTGGCAGGCCGGGATGGGCCAGAAGCCCGCGAGCGATCCGAATGTACTGCTCAAAGCCTGTATGAACACCTGGCAGGTCACGCGCAAAGAGCAGACCTGTGAGTTGTTCTTCACCTCGGTGCGCGGCCTGCCCCCGGAACAGGCGAATGCCAAATGCGCCACCCCGACAATCAAGACTCAGCTCAAAGCCCTGAAAAACGCCCTCCCAACCCCGACGACCAGCACTCCGCTGCTGTAGCGCGCACAAAAAAAACCCGATTTCTACTGTCAACTCTGACAGTAGAAATCGGTTCAATCTTCAGCGAGTCTTGAAGCGGGCCATCCGCTGCAAGACTGGTAGTCAGACACCACCCGCAAGTCGATGCAGCCCAACCAAGAAGAGTGATGAAAACTCAAGCCATGGACAAGGCTAAAACTGCTGCCAATGACTGCCTCTACCCCTTTGCGACATCGCTGTTAGAGCGCGGCTACCCTTCGCCCCGCCAGTTTCAAGTGGTGCGCAACCGCAACGGCACGCCGACGGGAATCAAAGCCCGCGTCGCCTTCGACAGCCGAACGCGCATTGCCAAGGTGTCGGGCTACGCCCTGGGCGAGCGGCGCCAGCACACCTTCCAGATCTCTTCGCGCATTCATCTGTACGACCGCTGGTTCTGCGGCCTGCTGCGCCATTCATGTAGCCCGAATGTGTATTTCGACATCCATTACCTGGAAGTCTGGACCGTGGAGGCGATTACCGCCGGTAGCTGGCTGACCCTCGATTTCGCCGACACCGACGACATCCTGCCCCGCCAATTTGCCTGCCACTGTGGCGCGCCCGATTGCCGGGGCTGGATCAAAGGTCGCAAGGAACAGATCAATGCCGAGGGGCTGCGCTTCCTTGAACAGCAGCGCAACCCCGAGTGCCCTTAGGCTTCGCCCAGCGGACGCAGGCGATACTGCGGCGGCAGTTGCTCAAAACCACTGATGGTGGTGTTCAGGCTCTTCCAGCGACCATCCTTGATGCCATAGATGCAGCCATGGACCGACAGGCTCTGCCCACGGTGCCAGGCGTTCTGCACGATGCTGGTGTGACCGACGTTGGCCACCTGCTGAATCACGTTCAGCTCGCACAGGCGGTCGACGCGTTCTTCTTCGGTCGGCAACTGGGCCAGCAGGTCGCGGTTTTCGTAGTAGAGGTCGCGGATGGTGCGCAACCAGCCGTCGATCAACCCGAACTGCCGGTCCTGCATCGAAGCGCGCACGCCGCCGCAGCCATAGTGGCCGGTGACGAGGATGTGTTTGACCTTGAGCACATCGACCGCGTACTGGATCACCGACAGGCAATTGAGGTCAGTGTGCAGCACCACGTTGGCCACGTTGCGGTGTACGAACAGATCGCCGGGCAGCATGCCGACGATCTCATTGGCCGGTACCCGGGCGTCGGAACAACCGATCCACAGGTACTCAGGAGTCTGCTGGCGGGCGAGCTTGGCGAAGAATTCGGGATCTTCCTGTTTGATCGCATCCGCCCAGCGTTCGTTGTTATCAAGCAGGTCTTGTAGTTCGTTCATCAGGGAAAGCCTCAGGAATGATGCCCAGCTTTGACAGACGACCGCCCGTCCGGGTCACGCCAGGCGACGATTAGCATGAATCTTTAGGCCGCCGTGCGTGTCAACACACTATAAGCCCCACAGTATGAGGATTGGCCATGACTGAATCACGACGTCCGTACGGCGCTACACAGCCGGAACCGATTGACGACAACGAGGACCGCATGGGCTCCATGCGTGAGTTGGACTTCAACAAAGAGGAGCCGACGGCGGAAATCGGCAATGAGATATCCCCGCGCGAGCGCAAGCACCTGACGCCTGACGAACGGGCGCGCGAAGCTGGGATGACCGGCGCTTCGACCGACGATGACATGAGCCCGGAGACACTGATCCGTGAAGATGGCGCGCGCGATGCCCAGGAAGCCGGTGAAGGCGAACAGGCTGATTGGGAACTGAGCATCGTCGATGAAGACGAGATTGGCGGCGGCAATGGGTGGGATGAAGCCGAATTGGCCGACCTCGACCCTGTCGACGGCAATCGCTGAGCCACCGTAGAGACAAATGTGGGAGGGGGGTTGCTCCCTCCCACATGGGTTGGGCGTTTAATCGACGAGCGTGCAGGCCATGACGACCGCATCTTCGCGCCCACCGACGGCCGGGTAGTAATCGCGCCGACGACCGATCTCATTGAAACCGTAACGCTCGTACAGACGGAACGCACCGGCATTACTGTCGCGCACTTCGAGGAAGCATTCCCGCGCACTGGCGGCATAGGCCCGGGACATCAGGTGCTCCAGCAGCGCCAGGCCCAAACCGCGGCCTTGGTTTTCCGGCTTCACCGTGATGTTCAGCAAATGCGCTTCGTCGAGGATGATCTGCACCACGCCATGGCCTACCTGCTGCTCGCCTTCGAACATCAGCCAGATCTGGTACTTGCCCAGCCCATCGAGAAAAATCCCACGGGTCCAGGGGTGACTGTACGCCGCGTATTCGATTTTCAGCACAGCGTCGAGGTCGGCCTCGATCATCGGGCGGAAGGATAAAGCCTCACTCATCAGTTGTTTTCCAGCGCGCCATCAGCCGGCGCATGGCTTGCCAGACATCAGCCTTACGCTGTGGCTCTTCCATTAATAATTCCAGGCCCGGCAGGGCCCACACCGAACCCAGGCCTTCGACCTGCAGCTCGCGGTACCAGGCCTCGGCATTGGCCTCGCCGGCAAAGCGCACGGCGGGCAGGCCGATCAGCCACAGGCACACGCAGGGTTCGTCTTCCAGGCGCGCCGACACAAAGCCTTGGACAAAATCCCGCGCCGCGTCCGGGCCCTGGTCCATGGTGCCGCGCACCAGCAGCGGCCAGCGCACCGGGTCGCCGACGATTTGCGGGCTGTCGGGCAGGCCGGCGGCGCGCAGCATGTCCTTGAGCAGCATGTAGGCCGGGTCGCGGGTCTGGAAGCGTTCGCCGGTGGGTAATTCCACCAGCAACAGGCAGCGCCCGGCCCGCAGCAGTTGCAGGGCAAACCGTGGAGGCGGGACGACAGGCGCCTTGACCACCGGGGCAGCCTCTTCGGCCACCACCGGCTTGGCCATCGTCGACGGGCGTGGCACCTCGACCTTGGCGCGTTCCACCACCGGCCGCACCGGCGGCTCCGGCTTGACCACCGCCACGGGTGCGGCGGCCTCTTCGCCCGATGTCTCGAACGCCTCATCGGGCTCGAGTGCCTGCAGCAACTCGGGCCGCGACGGGGCGGCAAACGGCAGTTCGGTGCGGGGCAGCCAGTTGACCACCTGCATGGCGGTCAAGTAAGCGCGACGTCGGGACTCGATAAGCACAGCTCGGCCACTTGTGGATAAGTAAAGAGCGGGGATTCTACCGCTGTTCGGTAACAATCGCCCACTGCGCACTGACCGGCTGTGGATAAATCCCGGGCCCGATGCAGTACAATCGCGACTTTTAATCGCCAACCAGCCGGCCATTCCCATGATCGAACCCAAGCGCGTCCTGCGCGCCCTCGCCGAACACTGGGCCTTACTTGAGCCACTGTGCGAACACTTCGACCAAGGCACCCTGAGCCTGGGCGAACTGCGCGCGCAACTGGCCGCCCAACAACTGGACAGCACGCCCCAGGACATCACCAGCCTGCTGGACGTGTGGATTCGCCTGGATATCCTGGTGCCTGTCGCCAAGAGCCCGAACCGATTCGAGCTCAATGCGCAGATCCACGACTTCCTCGCCTATCTTCGCAAGGAGCACCGGCTTGGCCTGTGTCTGGAAATCGAAGCCTACCTGCGCCACCTCGAGCGCCTGGCCGGTTATATCCAGGACGCCTTCGACATCCGTGACGGCCACGACCTGGCCCGGCAACTGCGCTTGTTGGACATGCGTGTACGCGACGTGCTGAAAAAACTCGCCAACGACGAACAAGCACTCGCCGCCGTGGCCGACCGCGCCAAGACCAGCGACCGCCAGATCCCGTTGCGCCAGCGCTACGCCGAAGTGCTCGCGACCTGGGACGAATACGTCGAACCGATGATCCAACTGGTGAACGCCGACGGCGCCTTCGAGCAAGGCGTGCGCAAGGTCGAGAACGTGCTGCTGCGCCTGCTCACCGAGCAACAGCGCCTCGGCCATCTGGTCGACGACGACATGCTGCTACGCACCCACGCACGCATCCTCGAAATGCAGACCAGCGCCCAATTGACCCTGCGTCACGCCCGCGAATTACTGTTGCCGCTGCGCGAAGAAGCGCGCCGGCACAACGCCGTAACCCGTGGCGCGGCGCTGGCCTTGTCGGCCATTCGCCGTAAGGGCCTGGACGCGGTGCCGCAAGCCGCGATGCCGATGTTCACCCGGCCGCAAAGCACCTTTCTCGGCAGTGCCAGTCAGGTCGAGGCCTATGTATATGCCCTGGCGAACTTCGAGCCGAAACCGGCACGTTTCCCCAAGGCGCACAAATCCCATAAAGGCGAAGCCCAGCGCGCACCGCGCACGGTCAAGGAAATGCTCGAACGCTGCGAAGACGCGCTGCCGATGCCGGACCTGATGACCTGGCTGCTGGAGCAGGAACCGGACGGCGCCACCGACGAATTGCTGTACTGGTTCTCGCGCCTGTCCCGGGAGAAACGCTTCAAGCGCGAGCGCCTGGAACGCCGCGATTACCACACACACGAGCACCAGGTCAGCCTGCGCTCATTCGCCCTGCTCCCGGCCGACACCGACGCCGCCGAGCATTCTGCGAGTACTCCTTATGCATCTTGATCTATCCGAACTGTCCCAGTTGGCGCCGATCTTTCGCGAGCTGTTCAAGGGTTACCACGTCAGTCGCCGCGACCCGGAGCTGTACGCACAACTGTCGAACTTCCAGGACCAATACCGCACGCTGTTCAAGGCCCTGGGCTTTGAGCTGGTGTGCGATACGCGGGGCTTCTACTATTTCGTGCCGGATTCGGCCATCGCCAGCGCGCAGGTGAACAAGACCGCGCAGCGCCTGGCACTCTTTACCTTCATCATTGTCGAGCACCTGGCCGACCAGGGCCGCGACCCGATTGCCGTGCTCGACGGCGGTAGCCTCGGCCGCGATGAACTGCCGTCCTTGCTGGAAAAGTACCGCGACCTGTTTATCCAGGCCGAAGTGCAGACCCAGGAAGAACTCGAAGAAAAAATCATGCGCCGCATGACCCAACTGGGCTTTGCCAGTGAAGACAACGGCATCTATCGCTTCCTGCCGCCGATGCACCGCTTCCTCGATGTGTGCCTGTCGGTGCAGCAGGACCGCGACCTCGCGGCCAGCGTGCACAGCGTATTGCCGCTGCCGGCACCGGTGATCATCGACGAAGACAGCGATGAAAAACTGCTCAAGACCGACGACCCGCTCGACTTGAGCGACTTTGCCGAAGACAGCGAAGAAGACGCCCTGGCCCGCGCCATTGCCGAAGAACAGGAGACCGACGCATGAGCAAGGAACGCTACGGCATCCGCCGCTTCGCCCTATTGAATACCGCCGGCTACAGCCTGGGTTTGTTCCCGCTCGAAGAGCCGCTGTCGGTGTACGGCGCGAACAACCTGGGTAAGTCGGCGTCGATCAACGCCTTGCAGTTCCCGATCCTGGCGCGCATGTCGGACATGAGTTTCGGCAAGTACACCCTGGAACAATCGCGGCGCTTCTACTTCGCCACCGACACCAGTTACATCCTCGTGGAAGTCTCCCTGCCCCACGGCCCGCATGTGATCGGTGTGGTCGGACGCGGCCCTGGCGGTGGTTTCGGTCACCAGTTCTTTGCCTACGCCGGCAAGCTCGACCTGGCCCACTACCAGAAAAACGACACCTGCCTGCGCCAGAAAGAGCTGTTCACCAACCTGGAGCGCGAGGGCCTGAAAGCCTACGAACTCAAGCCCGATGAACTGCGCCGCTTGCTGGTGGGCGGCCACACGTCGATCCCGCTGGACCTGACGCTGATCCCACTGCGTTCCACCAGCGAACAGAGCCTGAAGACCTTCCGCGCGTTGTTTATCAACCTGCTGCACATGCGCGAGATCACCGCGGCCAAGCTCAAGCAACTGTTCCTCGATGCGTTCGAACACAGCCTGCGTTCCGGTAGCGTGGATTACATCGCCGCGTGCGAAGAAGCCTTCCGTGATGTACGGCGCATGGAGCAGGACTACAACTCGCTGGTCGCCGCCGGGCCGTTGGTTGAAGCGCTGGCCAATGGCGTTCGCTTGCGTGATGTGTTGCGCGGCAAGTTGCATCGCCTGTCGCCGCTGCTGGATTCGCTGCTGGGCACCTGGTCGGACTACGCCAGTGCGCGCAAGGAAGAACTGACCCTCCAGGCCGAGCACTATCGTAACGAGCAGGACGCGCTGCAGAACGACCAGCGTGGCGGCACCCAGGAACTGATGCGCCTGGAGCGCGAAATCAGCGGCATCCAGCGTTGGCTGGGCGAGTTGTCGGTGCTCAAGCATCGCTTTGCGCTGGTGGATGACGTCAGGGTACTGGAACAACAATTGCTGGCGGCCAAGGATGCTCACGATGAACTGGCGGGTGCCCTGGCGCAGTCGCGGCAGTTCAGCGCCGAGGACCTGGACGAGCGTCTGCGCGAGCTGGAAAAACGCTTGAAGTCGGTCAAGCAACAGCTCGATCACGCAGACAACAACAGCTACGCCAAACTGCGCGAAGAATTCTCACAGCAGGATGTCGAGCGTCTGATGCGCCTGTTCAACAGTTCGTTGTTCAGCCTGCCGTTGGGCGAGCATGGCATCACCTTGGACGAGGACGGCCAGTGGGTCAAATCCCTGGAGCAGATCCTCGATGGCTTCAAAGGCGAACGCTTTGAAGTGCCGGGGCTGTCCATCGACATCTCCCACATCGAGCCACCGGCCTTGCAGGCCCTGGCGGATCGCGCGGCGTTGCGCGACCAGAAGGAACGCCTGGAAAAAGAACTCAAGCAGCTCAAGACGCAGCAGGCGGTCGCCTCTGACCGCGCCGCGAGCAAGACCCAGACCGAAGCGCTGTATCAACAGGTGCTGGACGCGCAAAAGGCCCTGGAAGATTTCCGCCGCGCGCAAACCCTGAGCGCCGAAGAAGGCGAGAAACTCGAGCAGTTGGCGCAGATGGAAGCGGCCCAGGACGAGTTAAAACGCTCCAGCGATGCATTCACCGAACGCGTCCAGCAACTGTCGGCCAAGCTGCAACTGGTGGGCCGGCAGATCGGCGACATGGAAGCCAAGCAGCGCACCCTGGATGACGCGTTGCGCCGTCGCCAGTTGCTGCCGGCGGATTTGCCATTCGGCACGCCGTTCATGGACCCGGTCGACGATTCCATGGACAACCTGCTGCCGCTGCTCAATGACTATCAGGACAGCTGGCAAGGCTTGCTGCGCGCTGATGGCCAGATCGAAGCGCTGTACGCCCAGGTACGCCTCAAGGGCGTGGCCAAGTTCGACAGCGAGGATGACGTGGAGCGGCGCCTGCAACTGCTGATCAACGCCTATGCTCACCGCACCGACGAAGCCCTGACCCTGGGCAAGGCGCGCCGCGCGGCGGTCACCGATATCGCGCGGACCCTGCGCAATATCCGCAGCGACTACGACAGCCTGGAACACCAACTGGCCCTGTTCAACCGCGAGATCAACAAGCGCCAGGTGTCCAACCTTCAGAGTTTCCGCATCGTGCTGGCGCCGAACAAGGAAGCGCTCAAGCATATCGACCAGATCATCCACAGCGCCGGTCAGTACGAAGAAGGCGAAACGCTGTCGGTGTTCGACTTGAGCCAAAGCGCCGAGCAGGACAACAAGAACGAAGAGGCCAAGGAATACCTGGCGCGCCTGGTGGCGGCCAACCACAACCAGTTGGGCCTCAAGGACTTGTTCGAGCTGGCGTTCGAGATCACCAAGGTGCACGGTCAGCCGGTGATTCACACCGACATCGATGGCGCGGCGTCCAACGGCACCACCATGACCATCAAGGCGCTGACCAACATGTATTTGTTGCTGCACTTGATGGACCGCGACCAGGCCGGGCGTGTGCGCTTGCCGTACTACCTCGACGAAGCGGCCGATATCGACGAGAAGAACCAGGCGGCATTGCTGGAAACCAGTTTGCAACTGGGCTTCGTGCCGATCCTGGCCAGTGTGAAACCGCAGGTGTCTGCCCAGGTGGCCATCGACCTGGAAGGCGGTAGCGGGCCGAACGGGATCTATATCGATGAGGCGGACTGGAAGTACATCCGTCGCCACGATGTGGTGAAGGCGACGGTGAACGTGCAGGCGGATGAGCCGGAGCTGGATGAAGTCTGACGCCCTGCGCTGAAATGCAAAAAGGCCGCGATCTTATGGATCGCGGCCTTTTTTGTGAGCGGGGGAGTTGTAGTGCTCTTTAGGGCCTCGGTCTACTTGCCCAGTTGAATCTTCGGCGCCCAGGTCAGCCATTCGTCTTCGAACTTGTCGAACAACGGAAAGGTTTGCTGCGGCCGTGCGGCGCTGCCCATGCGCTCGCCGTCTGGCGTGGCGAAGGCGATACCGCCCGCGACCAGGGTTTCCAGGGATTCGGTGCGCACCGTTGCGCCTTTGAACAGGCCGAAGTCGAGACCAAAGCCGCTGGTGTTCCAGAAGCGACTGCCGCTGCGTACCAAAGGTGCGTATTTAGGTTCGATCAGGATGTGGATCAGCACGCGGTCGGCGGTCTGGCCCAGTTCGTAGCCGGTGACTTTGCCGACAGTGACTTCACGGTAGGTCACCGGCACGCCTTCCTTCAGCGAACCACGGCGTGCAGCGCTCAGTACCAGGCTCAAGCCCGCCTCTTGGCGAACGGCCTCGGGCGGCTGGTCCAGGGCGACAAAGCTTTTTTGCGGCGCTGCATTTTTCGCGGCCGGCTGCACCTCGATGTATTGCCCGGTGACCAAGGTTTCAAGGTTTGAGGTTTTCATCAGCCCCAACTCAGGCTTGACCACCCAGAACTGGCTGCCGACGCGGGCGATACGGTCCGCCACTTGGGTGATGCGTGCACTGAGCAACACCGACTGCAGGTCGGCACTGAGGTCGACGCTCTCGATCTTGCCCACATCCAGGCCCTTGAAGCGCACCGGCGTGCCCGGACGCATACCATCGGCGCGGTCGACCTTGATGGTCACCAGGGTGCCGTGTTGATTGGCGGCCTCGCGATCGGCGAAGAGCCGGAACCGCGGTATACGTTTTTTCAACGGCACGTTCGGCTCAGGGGTTTCAAAGGCAATACCACCAGACATCAGGCTGGCCAAGGATTCGCTTTTGACCTGAATACCACCGGTAAGTCCGCCAGTGAGCGTGACGCCGCTGGCATTCCAGAAACGTGTCGAACCGTTGACCAGGTTTTCGTATTCCTTCTCGATATGAACGCCGATCACCAATTGCTTGTTCTTGCGCGAGAACTGATAGCTCTGCACCGAACCGACTTTGACCTGTTTGTAGAGGACCGGGCTGCCCACATCCAGGGAGCCGAGGTTGTCGGTGAACAGCACCATGTGCAGGCCGGGGGAACGCAGATCCAGCGGCGGCGCCTTGGCACGGGCGACGTATTCGCGTTGCGGCGCGCTGCCTTTGTCACCAGGGCGGACGGCGATGTAGTTACCTTTGACCAACGCCTCAAGCCCAGTGATACCGGCCAGAGAAATGGAAGGCTTGACCACCCAGAACTGGGTGTCCTGCACCAGGTAATCTTCGGCCAACGGGTCGAGGGTAAGCTCGGCGTTGGCGCTGGACAGGTCGGGATCGATCTTCAAGGTTTTCAAGCTACCGACCTGAATGCCTTTGTACATGACCGGCGTCCGTCCAGCTTGCAGGCCTTCGAAGTCGGTCAGTTTGACCTTGACCTTGATACCGGCCGCGGCGGCGTCGAAATCTTCATATAAACGGAACGGCAGGCTCGGATCGGTCGGCGGGCTGTCTTTGCGATTTTCCGGCGTGGCAAAGGCGATACCACCCGCGACGATGCTGGAAAGAGATTCGCTGCGCACCTTCACGCCGGAGAGGTTGGCGTCGATGCTGATGCCGCTGGCGTTCCAGAAACGTGTGTGTTTGCGCACCAGGCTGGCGTAGGTCGGTTCGATATAGACCTTGATCTCGACGGTGCTCTGGTCCTCTGAGAGCAGGTAGCTTTTGACCTGCCCGACCTGAATTTGCTTGTAGAACACGGGGCTGCCACGGTTCAACGAGCCGAGTCGATCGGCCTTGATGGTCAGATGAAGACCGGGCTTGGCATCGGACAAGGGTGGCTCTTCGGACAGCGCCTTGAATTTGCGTGTGGACTCACCGTCGCCCGGGCTGGCGGCGATATAGTTACCCGACACCAGGGTTTCCAAGCCGGTGATGCCCGCCAGGCTGACGCTAGGCTTTACCAACCAGAAGCGGGTGTTGGTCTTGAGGTACTGTTCGACGTCCTTGTCCATCTCGATGGTCGCAATCACCCCGCGATTGTTGCCCTCGTCGTCCAGGGCCAGGGTCTTGACCTTGCCCACGGGCATACCTTTATAGACCACTTCGGTCTTGTTGGCCTGGATGCCTTCGCCGCTCTCAAAGCGCACCTGGATCTCGATGCCCTGCTGGGAATAGGCACGCCACCCTAGCCAACCGCCGATAATCAAGGCAATCAGGGGCAACACCCAAATAGCCGACCAGTTAGAAGCCGGTCGGGTTTTAGCTTTAGGCAAATCACTCATGGTCGTCGTCCGACTCCGTGTTATCCCAAATCAGTCGGGGATCAAAAGTTACTGCGGCAAGCATCGTCAAGATCACCACACTGGCGAACGCCGCCGCGCCGAGGTTGGCCTCGACACTGGCAAGCCGTCCAAAGTTTACAACCGCCACCAGGATGGCGATCACGAAGATATCCAGCATGGACCAGCGGCCGATGAATTCGATAAAGCGGTACATGATAATCCGTTGTTGCGCGGACAGCGGTTGGTGACGTTGCACCGAGAACAGTAGCAAACCAATACCTACGAGCTTGAACGTCGGCACCAGGATGCTCGCGATAAACACCACGGCGGCGATGGGGAACATGCCGTGCTGCACCAGTTGGATCACGCCGGACATGATGGTACTGGGATCGCCCTGGCCGAGGGAATTGACAGTCATAATCGGTAGCAGGTTGGCCGGGATATAAAGAATCGCAGCGGTGATCAGCAAAGCCCAGGTGCGCGTCAGGCTGTTGGGGCGACGCGCATGGACCAGCGCGCCGCAGCGGGTGCATGTTTGCTCATCGGTGTCCGGTTCTTGTTTGTTCAGTTCGTGGCATTCGGTACAAATCAGAATGCCTGCATCAATCGCCCGCATGATCATCCTCTCCTGACAGTGATTGCCAGATCTGGTGGGGCGACATCACCACCTCAAGCAGAACCTGAACCATTAATAGGCTGACGAAGCAGACCAGACCCAGGCCAATAGTGATGGAAGCCATGTCGGCGAGCTTTACGATCGCCACCAGGACGCCCATCAGGTAAACCTCCAACATCCCCCAATCTTTCAGGTGATGGTATATGCGGTAGAGCAGCAGCCCGTAACTGCGGCCGATGTTCCAGCGAATGCTGAGCAGCACCGCCAATTGGCAGAGCAACTTGAGCAGGGGAATACCCATGCTGCACAGGAACACAACGGCGGCGACGCCCCGCATGCCGGTGTCGAACAGGCCGACGACGCCGGTCCACACGGTGTCCTCTGAGGACTGTCCGAGTAGATTGAGCTGCATGATGGGCAAAAAGTTCGCGGGGATGTACAACAATAGCGCTGCCAAGACTAAGGCGAGGCTTCGTTCGACGACGTTGTGGCGATGCGCGTACAGCTCGTAACCGCAGCGCGGACACTGGGCTTTTTCGCCGAGGGCGAGCACAGGTTTGCGCATCAATAAATCGCACTCATGACATGCCACCAGGTCGTCCAGGGATAAATCCGACACCTTGGGGGCATCAACCGGATCGGGCATAGAAAGGGCTCGGACGCTAAAAAAGGTTAGGTGCCTATTCTAGTAGTCTGGTTCAGAAATAACTGCGTAATTTTGTCCAGTACCGAGTGGGTGCGAGCCTCTTCGTACTTTCCGAACGCCCAAAACAAAACCCCTGTCTGCGTAAGCAAACAGGGGTTTCGGAATTTAATCTTGACAATGACCTACTCTCACATGGGGAAACCCCACACTACCATCGGCGATGCATCGTTTCACTACTGAGTTCGGGATGGGATCAGGTGGTTCCAATGCTCTATGGTCGTCAAGAAATTCGGGTACTGACTCGTGACCTGATGGCCTCGCTTCAGCAAATTGGGTACGTGATAGCAATCGGTGTTTTGTGAGATTCGAACTTTCGGTTCATTTCGTCTTCACACACCGCAATCTGGCCTTTCGACGCAAATTGCTTGGGTGTTATATGGTCAAGCCTCACGGGCAATTAGTATTGGTTAGCTCAACGCCTCACAGCGCTTACACACCCAACCTATCAACGTCGTAGTCTTCGACGGCCCTTCAGGGGACTCAAGGTCCCAGTGAGATCTCATCTTGAGGCTAGTTTCCCGCTTAGATGCTTTCAGCGGTTATCTATTCCGAACATAGCTACCCGGCAATGCCACTGGCGTGACAACCGGAACACCAGAGGTTCGTCCACTCCGGTCCTCTCGTACTAGGAGCAGCCCCTCTCAAATCTCAAACGTCCACGGCAGATAGGGACCGAACTGTCTCACGACGTTCTAAACCCAGCTCGCGTACCACTTTAAATGGCGAACAGCCATACCCTTGGGACCGGCTTCAGCCCCAGGATGTGATGAGCCGACATCGAGGTGCCAAACACCGCCGTCGATATGAACTCTTGGGCGGTATCAGCCTGTTATCCCCGGAGTACCTTTTATCCGTTGAGCGATGGCCCTTCCATACAGAACCACCGGATCACTAAGACCTACTTTCGTACCTGCTCGACGTGTCTGTCTCGCAGTCAAGCGCGCTTTTGCCTTTATACTCTACGACCGATTTCCGACCGGTCTGAGCGCACCTTCGTACTCCTCCGTTACTCTTTAGGAGGAGACCGCCCCAGTCAAACTACCCACCATACACTGTCCTCGATCCGGATAACGGACCTGAGTTAGAACCTCAAAGTTGCCAGGGTGGTATTTCAAGGTTGGCTCCACGCGAACTGGCGTCCACGCTTCAAAGCCTCCCACCTATCCTACACAAGCAAATTCAAAGTCCAGTGCAAAGCTATAGTAAAGGTTCACGGGGTCTTTCCGTCTAGCCGCGGATACACTGCATCTTCACAGCGATTTCAATTTCACTGAGTCTCGGGTGGAGACAGCGCCGCCATCGTTACGCCATTCGTGCAGGTCGGAACTTACCCGACAAGGAATTTCGCTACCTTAGGACCGTTATAGTTACGGCCGCCGTTTACCGGGGCTTCGATCAAGAGCTTCGCGTTAGCTAACCCCATCAATTAACCTTCCGGCACCGGGCAGGCGTCACACCCTATACGTCCACTTTCGTGTTTGCAGAGTGCTGTGTTTTTAATAAACAGTCGCAGCGGCCTGGTATCTTCGACCGGCATGGGCTTACGGAGCAAGTCCTTCACCCTCACCGGCGCACCTTCTCCCGAAGTTACGGTGCCATTTTGCCTAGTTCCTTCACCCGAGTTCTCTCAAGCGCCTTGGTATTCTCTACCCAACCACCTGTGTCGGTTTGGGGTACGGTTCCTGGTTACCTGAAGCTTAGAAGCTTTTCTTGGAAGCATGGCATCAACCACTTCGTCATCTAAAAGATAACTCGTCATCAGCTCTCGGCCTTAAGATCCCGGATTTACCTAAGATCTCAGCCTACCACCTTAAACTTGGACAACCAACGCCAAGCTGGCCTAGCCTTCTCCGTCCCTCCATCGCAATAACCAGAAGTACAGGAATATTAACCTGTTTTCCATCGACTACGCTTTTCAGCCTCGCCTTAGGGACCGACTAACCCTGCGTCGATTAACGTTGCGCAGGAAACCTTGGTCTTTCGGCGTGGGTGTTTTTCACACCCATTATCGTTACTCATGTCAGCATTCGCACTTCTGATACCTCCAGCAAGCTTCTCAACTCACCTTCACAGGCTTACAGAACGCTCCTCTACCGCATCACCTAAGTGATACCCGTAGCTTCGGTGTATGGTTTGAGCCCCGTTACATCTTCCGCGCAGGCCGACTCGACTAGTGAGCTATTACGCTTTCTTTAAAGGGTGGCTGCTTCTAAGCCAACCTCCTAGCTGTCTAAGCCTTCCCACATCGTTTCCCACTTAACCATAACTTTGGGACCTTAGCTGACGGTCTGGGTTGTTTCCCTTTTCACGACGGACGTTAGCACCCGCCGTGTGTCTCCCATGCTCGGCACTTGTAGGTATTCGGAGTTTGCATCGGTTTGGTAAGTCGGGATGACCCCCTAGCCGAAACAGTGCTCTACCCCCTACAGTGATACATGAGGCGCTACCTAAATAGCTTTCGAGGAGAACCAGCTATCTCCGAGCTTGATTAGCCTTTCACTCCGATCCACAGGTCATCCGCTAACTTTTCAACGGTAGTCGGTTCGGTCCTCCAGTTAGTGTTACCCAACCTTCAACCTGCCCATGGATAGATCGCCCGGTTTCGGGTCTATTCCCAGCGACTAGACGCCCTATTAAGACTCGCTTTCGCTACGCCTCCCCTATTCGGTTAAGCTCGCCACTGAAAATAAGTCGCTGACCCATTATACAAAAGGTACGCAGTCACAGAACAAAGTCTGCTCCCACTGCTTGTACGCATACGGTTTCAGGATCTATTTCACTCCCCTCTCCGGGGTTCTTTTCGCCTTTCCCTCACGGTACTAGTTCACTATCGGTCAGTCAGTAGTATTTAGCCTTGGAGGATGGTCCCCCCATATTCAGACAAAGTTTCTCGTGCTCCGTCCTACTCGATTTCATGACTAAGAGATTTTCGCGTACAGGGCTATCACCCACTATGGCCGCACTTTCCAGAGCGTTCCGCTAATCTCAAAGCCACTTAAGGGCTAGTCCCCGTTCGCTCGCCACTACTAAGGGAATCTCGGTTGATTTCTTTTCCTCAGGGTACTTAGATGTTTCAGTTCCCCTGGTTCGCCCCTTACACCTATGTATTCAGTGTAAGGTAACCATCTTATGATGGCTGGGTTCCCCCATTCAGACATCTCCGGATCAAAGTCTGTTTGCCGACTCCCCGAAGCTTTTCGCAGGCTACCACGTCTTTCATCGCCTCTGACTGCCAAGGCATCCACCGTATGCGCTTCTTCACTTGACCATATAACCCCAAGCAATCTGGTTATACTGTGAAGACGACATTCGCCGAAAATTCGATACTCTCAATTAAGAGAACTCACAAATTTTACCTTAGCCTGATCCGTTACCAGTGAAAGTAACGTTCAGTCTATCTTTCTATCACATACCCAAATTTTTAAAGAACGATCTAATCAAAGACTAGAAATCAACATTCACCATCATCACGATGGAATGCTCATTTCTAAGCTTTCAACTTCCAGAAGCAGTAGTGGTGGAGCCAAACGGGATCGAACCGTTGACCTCCTGCGTGCAAGGCAGGCGCTCTCCCAGCTGAGCTATGGCCCCGTATTTCTACAGGCGTTTCCCACACAAAATTGGTGGGTCTGGGCAGATTCGAACTGCCGACCTCACCCTTATCAGGGGTGCGCTCTAACCAACTGAGCTACAGACCCAATTTCGGGCTGCTTCTTATCGTCTTCTTCAATGAATCAAGCAATTCGTGTGGGAACTTATGGATCAGCTGATGTCGTCGATTAAGGAGGTGATCCAGCCGCAGGTTCCCCTACGGCTACCTTGTTACGACTTCACCCCAGTCATGAATCACACCGTGGTAACCGTCCTCCCGAGGGTTAGACTAGCTACTTCTGGTGCAACCCACTCCCATGGTGTGACGGGCGGTGTGTACAAGGCCCGGGAACGTATTCACCGCGACATTCTGATTCGCGATTACTAGCGATTCCGACTTCACGCAGTCGAGTTGCAGACTGCGATCCGGACTACGATCGGTTTTCTGGGATTAGCTCCACCTCGCGGCTTGGCAACCCTCTGTACCGACCATTGTAGCACGTGTGTAGCCCAGGCCGTAAGGGCCATGATGACTTGACGTCATCCCCACCTTCCTCCGGTTTGTCACCGGCAGTCTCCTTAGAGTGCCCACCATAACGTGCTGGTAACTAAGGACAAGGGTTGCGCTCGTTACGGGACTTAACCCAACATCTCACGACACGAGCTGACGACAGCCATGCAGCACCTGTCTCAATGTTCCCGAAGGCACCAATCTATCTCTAGAAAGTTCATTGGATGTCAAGGCCTGGTAAGGTTCTTCGCGTTGCTTCGAATTAAACCACATGCTCCACCGCTTGTGCGGGCCCCCGTCAATTCATTTGAGTTTTAACCTTGCGGCCGTACTCCCCAGGCGGTCAACTTAATGCGTTAGCTGCGCCACTAAGAGCTCAAGGCTCCCAACGGCTAGTTGACATCGTTTACGGCGTGGACTACCAGGGTATCTAATCCTGTTTGCTCCCCACGCTTTCGCACCTCAGTGTCAGTATTAGTCCAGGTGGTCGCCTTCGCCACTGGTGTTCCTTCCTATATCTACGCATTTCACCGCTACACAGGAAATTCCACCACCCTCTACCATACTCTAGTCAGTCAGTTTTGAATGCAGTTCCCAGGTTGAGCCCGGGGATTTCACATCCAACTTAACAAACCACCTACGCGCGCTTTACGCCCAGTAATTCCGATTAACGCTTGCACCCTCTGTATTACCGCGGCTGCTGGCACAGAGTTAGCCGGTGCTTATTCTGTCGGTAACGTCAAAACAATCACGTATTAGGTAACTGCCCTTCCTCCCAACTTAAAGTGCTTTACAATCCGAAGACCTTCTTCACACACGCGGCATGGCTGGATCAGGCTTTCGCCCATTGTCCAATATTCCCCACTGCTGCCTCCCGTAGGAGTCTGGACCGTGTCTCAGTTCCAGTGTGACTGATCATCCTCTCAGACCAGTTACGGATCGTCGCCTTGGTGAGCCATTACCCCACCAACTAGCTAATCCGACCTAGGCTCATCTGATAGCGCAAGGCCCGAAGGTCCCCTGCTTTCTCCCGTAGGACGTATGCGGTATTAGCGTCCGTTTCCGAACGTTATCCCCCACTACCAGGCAGATTCCTAGGCATTACTCACCCGTCCGCCGCTCTCAAGAGAAGCAAGCTTCTCTCTACCGCTCGACTTGCATGTGTTAGGCCTGCCGCCAGCGTTCAATCTGAGCCATGATCAAACTCTTCAGTTCAAACATCTTTGGGTTTTTAAGAAACCCTAAACTTGGCTCAGCAATCGTTGGTTACATCTTTGATTTCTCGCGGAGTAACTTGCGATGCTGATAATCTTGTTGACTATCAGTCTGACTCCACAAGCACCCACACGAATTGCTTGACTCAGTTGTTAAAGAGCGGTTGGTTAAGATCTTTCGTCTCAACCGAGGCGCGCATTCTACAGCAGCCTCATTTGCTGTCAAGTGATTATTTTCAGAAGTTTTCGAGGGCTTCCTCAACAACTTCAACCACTTGCGCTTCCGATCTCTCGTTAGCGGGAGGCGAATTCTACAGCGTTACACGCTGCTGTCAACACCTCTTTTTCTCCGCTTTCGACCGAGAGGATCGAAACGTTAATAGAGCCAAACTACGCTGCCCTACCAACTCCTTCTGGGCTTCGATGAACTGAAGCAGGTCGCTGTCGAATCTTGCATAACTCTTTGTTTACCAAGGAGTTTTCCGTTTCGACTGCGCCGGAAGTGGGGCGAATTATAGACT
The DNA here is from genome assembly GCF_046605395.1 of Pseudomonas sp. MPB23. Classification (NCBI taxonomy): domain Bacteria; kingdom Pseudomonadati; phylum Pseudomonadota; class Gammaproteobacteria; order Pseudomonadales; family Pseudomonadaceae; genus Pseudomonas; species Pseudomonas sp. MPB23. The sequence continues at coordinate 6,808,334 of NZ_CP176771.1, forward strand.
TCCAGAATCTGCCGTCAACTCCTTTTTTCACATTTCTGTCATATCAGTCAAAAGGGGCTCTAAAATACAAAAGCCGGCCCCTAGGGGCCGGCTTTTGTTCATTCAACCTTACAAGCTGGGAAACGCGAACTGCGACGCTTCATGGCTGGCCCGTTGCGGCCAGCGCTGGGTGATTGCCTTGCGCCGGGTATAGAAACGCACCCCATCCGGCCCATAGGCATGCAAGTCGCCAAACAGCGAGCGCTTCCAACCACCGAAGCTGTGGTACGCCACCGGTACCGGCAGTGGAACGTTCACGCCAACCATGCCCACTTCAATCTCATCACAGAACAAACGCGCCGCCTCACCGTCACGGGTGAAAATGCAGGTGCCGTTGCCGTATTCATGATCGTTGATCAGTTGCATCGCCGCTTCCAGGCTGTTCACTCGCACGACACACAGCACTGGCCCGAAGATCTCTTCCTTATAGATGCGCATCTCAGGCGTAACACGGTCGAACAAGCTGCCGCCCAGGAAGAAGCCTTCTTCGTGCCCGGCAATGCTCAGCCCTCGACCATCAACCACCAGCTCCGCACCGGAAGCCACACCGTCTTCGATGTAGCCGCTGACTTTGTCGCGCGCCTGCCCTGTCACCAAGGGACCCATGTCTAGCCCACAGGTGGTGCCTGCGCCAATCTTCAACGCCTTGATCTGCGGCACCAGCTTGGCAATCAACGCATCCGCCACCTGATCACCCACGCACACGGCAACCGAGATCGCCATGCAACGCTCACCGCAGGAACCATAGGCCGCGCCCATCAGCGCACTGACCGCGTTATCCAGATCGGCATCCGGCATCAACACCGCATGGTTCTTCGCTCCGCCCAGCGCCTGCACGCGTTTACCGCGCTTGGTCGCCTCGGCATAGATGTACTCGGCAATCGGCGTCGAGCCCACAAAGCTCAGCGCTTTGACTTCAGGCGCTTCGATCAATGCATCCACCGCGCCTTTGTCGCCGTGCACCACGCTCAGCACGCCTTTAGGCAGACCCGCTTCCTGCAGCAGTTGCGCAATCAGCAGCGTCGAACTCGGATCGCGCTCCGACGGTTTGAGGATGAAGCAGTTACCGCAGACGATCGCCAGCGGGTACATCCACAGCGGTACCATCGCCGGGAAATTGAACGGGGTAATACCCGCCACTACGCCCAATGGCTGAAAGTCCGACCAGGCATCAATGTTCGGCCCCACGTTGCGGCTGTACTCGCCTTTGAGAATCTCCGGTGCCGAGCACGCGTATTCCACGTTCTCGATCCCGCGCTTGAGTTCGCCGGCCGCGTCTTCGAGCGTCTTGCCGTGCTCTTCGCTGATCAACTGCGAGATACGCGCTTCGTTCTGCTCCAGCAATTGCTTGAAGCGGAACATTACCTGAGCGCGCCTGGCCGCCGGGGTATTACGCCATGCCGGAAACGCAGCCTTGGCCGAGTCAATCGCACTCTGAATGGTCTCACGACTGGCCAGCGGCACCTGGTGGATCACCTGGCCGGTGGATGGGTTGTACACATCGGCAGTACGACCGGACTCGCTGACCAACTGGCCGTTGATCAAATGCTGGATGAGGCTCATGCAGGGCTCCTGAAAAATTGTTCTATATAGAAGGAGAAATCAGTCGATCTTGTTCAGCACTTCGCCGACCGCGTCGAACAGACGATCCAGGTCCTGCGGCTTGCTGTTGAAGGTTGGCCCGAACTGCAGGGTGTCGCCGCCGAAGCGCACATAGAACCCGGCCTTCCACAAAGCCATACCGGCCTCGAATGGACGTACGATCGCATCACCATCACGCGGGGCAATCTGGATCGCACCAGCCAGGCCGTAGTTACGGATGTCGATCACGTTCTTGCTGCCCTTCACACCGTGCAGCACATTCTCAAAGTGCGGGGCGATTTCGGCTACGCTCTGCACCAGGTTTTCCTTCTGCAACAGGTCCAATGCAGCCAAGCCCGCCGCGCAAGCCACCGGATGCGCCGAGTAGGTGTAGCCGTGGGGGAATTCCACCGCGTACTCAGGCGTCGCCTGGTTCATGAAGGTCTGATAGATCTCGCTGCTGGCAATCACCGCGCCCATTGGGATCGCGCCGTTGGTGACTTGCTTGGCGATGCACATCAGGTCCGGCGTCACACCGAAGCTGTCGGCACCGAACATCGAACCGGTGCGGCCGAAACCGGTGATCACTTCGTCGAATACCAACAGGATGTTGTGCTGGTCGCAGATTTCACGCAGACGCTTGAGGTAGCCCTGTGGCGGCACCAGTACGCCTGCGGAGCCGGCCATTGGCTCGACAAATACAGCGGCGATGTTCGAGGCATCATGCAGTTCGATCAGCTTGAGCAGCTCATCGGCCAACGCGATACCGCCCTGCTCCGGCATACCACGGGAGAAAGCATTACTTGCCAGCAAGGTGTGAGGCAGATGATCAACGTCCATCATCGCCTGCCCAAACATCTTACGGTTGCCGTTGACGCCGCCCAGGCTGGTGCCGGCGATGTTCACACCGTGATACCCACGGGCGCGGCCGATCATCTTGGTCTTGGTGGCCTGGCCTTTCAGACGCCAGTAGGCACGCACCATTTTCACCGCTGTATCGGCGCACTCGGAGCCGGAGTCGGTGAAAAATACGTGGTTCAGGTTGCCCGGGGTCAAGTCGGTAATCTTTTCCGCCAGTTGGAAGGACAACGGATGACCATATTGGAAGCCTGGGGAGTAGTCCAAGGTGCCCAATTGTTTGGCAACCGCTTCCTGGATTTCCTTGCGCGTGTGCCCGGCGCCGCACGTCCACAACCCCGACAACGAATCATAGACCTTGCGGCCCTTGTCATCGGTCAACCAACTGCCTTCGGCGGCCACGATCAGGCGCGGGTCGCGCTGGAAGTTACGGTTGGCGGTGTAAGGCATCCAGTGAGCGTCCAACTTCAGTTGGCTGGCCAGGGACGATGGGGCGTTTTCGGGCATGTTCATCAGCAAAACCTCGCAGGGCAAAAGGCAGCGTCGGGATTGAAAAGCGTTCTTGCAGCTAAATTGCCACGGGGATAAAGTCGATGAAATCCAACTCTTCTAACCTTCAGTCAGGCCTTCACTAAACTATGAGCAGCCGTCGACACGATCCCCTGGCCCAAGTCAGCGACTTCGATATCCGCCTGTTGCGCATCTTTCGCAGCGTCGTGGAATGCGGTGGCTTCTCCGCGGCGGAAACCGTACTAGGCATCGGCCGCTCGGCCATCAGCCAGCAGATGAGCGACCTTGAACAACGCTTGGGCCTGCGCCTGTGCCAACGGGGCCGTGCCGGTTTCTCCCTCACCGAAGAAGGCCGCGAGGTCTATCAATCGGCACTGCAACTATTAAGTGCGCTGGAAAGTTTCCGCACTGAGGTAAACGGCCTGCACCAGCATTTGCGCGGCGAGTTGATCATTGGCCTGACCGACAACCTGGTCACCCTGCCCCACATGCGCATCACCCATGCCCTGGCCCAATTGAAGGAGCGTGGTCCGGACGTGCAGATCCAGATCCGCATGATCGCCCCCAACGAAGTCGAACAAGGTGTACTCGACGGCCGCCTGCATGTCGGCGTAGTGCCTCAGGCCAGCGCCCTGTCCGGGCTTGAGTACCAACCGCTGTACAGCGAACGCTCGTTGCTCTATTGCGCGGTTGGCCACCCGCTGTTTTATGCCGACGACAAGCAACTGGACGACGAGCGCATCAACGCCCAGGACGCGATCGCCCCGACCTTTCGATTGCCCGCCGAGATCCAGGCCCATTACCAGGCACTCAATTGCACCGCCAGCGCTTCGGACCGCGAAGGCATGGCCTTCCTGATCCTAACCGGCCGCTATATCGGCTACTTGCCCGATCACTACGCCAGCCTGTGGGTACAACAAGGCCGACTACGTGCTCTGAAATCGGCTACGCGTTTTTACGATTTAAGCCTGGCATCGGTCACGCGCAAGGGCCGTCGCCCTCATTTGGTGCTGGAAAGCTTCCTGGAAAGCCTGGCGGCAACGCGCTAACTCGGGCCTTGCGCAAAAAGCTGAGCAACTGGACAGCTTTTTGCAAGGACACGGGGACCTAGAACCGTCCGCCTCGAGTTTGCCCACCATGCCACCAGAATCCTCCAGCCCCAGCGACCTGATCTATGGCCTCAACGACCGCCCCAAACCCGCCCCGGCACTGCTGGCCGCACTGCAACATGTGCTGGCCGCGTTCGTCGGCATCATCACCCCGCCGCTGATCATCGGTTCCACCCTGGGCCTCACCGCCCATTTGCCCTACCTGATCAGCATGGCGCTGATGGTGTCCGGCGTCGGCACGTTCATCCAGGCGCGTAGGCCGTTTGGTATCGGCGCAGGGATGATCTGCCTGCAAGGCACCAGCTTCGCGTTTCTCGGTGCGGTGCTGTCGGCGGGTTTCCTGGTGAAGCAACGCGGCGGCAGCCCTGAGGACATCATGGCGATGATCTTCGGCGTGTGCTTTTTCGGTGCCGCGGTGCAAATCGTGCTGAGCCGCTTTATCGGCCAACTGCGCCGGGTGATCACACCGCTGGTGACCGGGATTGTGATTACCCTGATCGGTATCAGCCTGATCAAAGTGGGCATCACCGATCTGGGCGGCGGCTTCAACGCCCCTGACTTCGGCGCGCCCATCAACCTGGCACTGGGCGTGTTCGTGGTCCTGACGATTATTCTGCTCAACCGCTCCAACACACCGTGGGTGCGCCTCTCGGCGATCATCATCGGCCTGGCCCTCGGCAGCCTCGCGGCCTGGTTCAGCGGCAAACTGGTGCCCCACGCCCTGCCCGACTTGCCGTTGATCAGCGTGCCAATCCCCTTCCGCTTCGGTTTCAACTTCGACTGGAGCGCTTTCCTGCCGATCGCGCTGATTTATCTGATCAGCAGCATCGAAACCGTGGGCGATCTCACCGCCAACTGCATGATCGCCCGCCAGCCCATCAGCGGCCCTTCTTATATAAGTCGGCTCAAGGGCGGCGTGCTGGGCGATGGCGTCAGTTGCATGATCGCCGCCACCTTCAGCGCCTTTCCCAATACCACCTTTGCCCAGAACAACGGCGTGATCCAACTCACCGGCGTGGCCAGCCGTTACGTCGGCCTGTATATCAGCGTGGTGCTGTTTTGCCTGGGCCTGTTCCCTCTGATTGGCGCGGTGCTGCAGCAAATCCCCAAACCGGTATTGGGCGGCGCGACCCTGGTGATGTTCGGCAGCGTGGCCGCCGCCGGCGTGCGCATCCTCGCCCAGGTGCCGTTGGACCGACGCAGCATGCTGATCATCGCGACATCGTTTGGCGTGGGCCTGGGCATCGCCGCACAGCCCAATTTGTTGCATTTGATGCCAACCCTGGTGCAGAACCTGTTCGACTCGGCCATCACCAGCGGCGGGTTGACTGCGATTGCGTTGTGCCTCCTGTTACCGGAAGCCAAAGTGACCGCCACGGCGGCAAAGCACGCGCCGGAGAGCGACACACTGGAACCGCTTTGACGGTTTTATTGCATCAGGACTTGTCTGAGGCTTGAGGGTGAGTAATCTGTGCACACGTCGTCTCTATCGATCAGCACGGAAACCTCCATGAGCCTCGAAGTTCCTGCCCACAGCATCCACGCCGGTAAGCCCGCCAGCCGCATTCGTCAAAAGAACGAACAGGCGATTCTCCAGGCTGCTGAAGATGAGTTCGCGCGTCATGGCTACAAAGGCACCAGCATGAACACCATCGCCGCCAGTGCCGGGCTGCCGAAGGCCAACTTGCACTACTACTTCACCAACAAGCTGGGCCTGTATATCGCCGTGCTCAGCAATATCCTGGAGTTGTGGGACAGTACCTTCAACGCGCTGACCGCCGAGGATGACCCGGCCGAAGCGCTGACCCGCTATATCCGTACCAAGATGGAGTTCTCGCGGCGCCAGCCCCAGGCCTCGCGGATATTCGCCATGGAGATCATCAGCGGCGGCGAATGCCTCACCGAATATTTCAGCCAGGATTATCGCGCCTGGTTCAGCGGCCGGGCGGCGGTGTTCCAGGCCTGGATCGACGCCGGCAAGATGGACCCCATCGACCCCGTGCACCTGATCTTCCTGTTATGGGGCAGTACCCAGCACTACGCAGACTTTGCCACCCAGATCTGCCGCGTCACCGGTCGCACCAAGCTGACCAAGCAGGACATGGACGATGCCGGCACCAACCTGATCCACATCATTCTCAAGGGCTGTGGCATCAAGCCAGCCTACTGAAGACACGACTTATGCCTTTCACGCTCACAGGCCTTTGCGAATTTCGTGAAGAAATACGCAAAAGCCGCTTTATTACCCTCGCGGCACCGATCACCAGCCCGCAGGAAGCCCAGGCGTTCTTCGAGCAGCACAGCGACCTGAACGCCACGCACAACTGCTGGGCCTGGAAACTTGGCGATCAATACCGCAGCAGTGACGACGGCGAACCCGGCGGTACCGCTGGGCGGCCGATCCTTGCGGCCATCGAGGCACAAGGTTTTGATCAGGTCGCCGTGCTGATCATTCGCTGGTACGGCGGTATCCAACTGGGCACCGGCGGTCTCGCGCGCGCGTATGGGGGTGGCGCGAATAAATGCCTGCAAACCGCGGAGCGCATCGAGCTGATCAGCCGCGTGCCGCTGAGCTGCGCCTGCGGGTTCTCCGAATTGAACCTGGTCAAACTGCGCGTGGCCGAACACGGCGGGCTGGTCGTCGAGGAAAACTTCACCGCCAACGGTGTGGAGCTGCAACTGGCGATGGGCGAAGCCCAGATCCAGACCCTGCAAACCCAGCTCGCCGACTTGAGCCGCGGGCGCATCCTGCTGCAACGTTGAAGCTGCTACTGTTGTCCACCGAATTCCCTGAACCGCGATGTCAAAGGAAGCCCTTCATGTCTACGCCAAAAACCGCTCTGATCATCGGCGCCTCACGCGGGCTGGGCCTTGGCCTGGTCAAGCAATTGCTCAAGGACGGCTGGGAAGTGACCGCCACCGTGCGTGATCCGAGCAAGGCCGACGCCCTCAAGGCCGTGGGCCCGGTGCAGATCGAGAAACTCGACATGGACGATCAGCAAGCCGTGATCGCCCTGAGCCAGCGTCTCAAGGCGCGCACCTTCGACCTGCTGTTCGTCAACGCAGGCGTCAAGGGCCCGGCCAATCAAGAGCCCGGCCACGCCACCCTGGCCGAAGTCGGCCAACTGTTCTTCACCAACGCCGTGGCACCGATCAACCTGGCCCAGCGTTTTGTCGGGCAGATCCGCAAGGATAGCGGCGTGCTGGCCTTCATGAGTTCGGTACTGGGCAGCGTGACCATTCCCGACGGCTCCGACCTGGCGCTGTACAAAGCGAGCAAGGCCGCGCTCAACTCCATGACCAACAGCTTCATCAACCAACTCGGCGACCACAAACCCACCGTGTTGTCGCTGCACCCTGGCTGGGTGAAGACCGACATGGGCGGCGAAAACGCCCACATTGATGTCGAGACCAGCGTGCGCGGCCTGGTGGACCAGGTGAATGCCTATACCGGCAAGGGCGGCCATCACTTCATCGACTACAAAGGCAACACCATCGCCTGGTAAGGCCCACAGGAGCGTTATCGGCCGATTGCCGTCGATAACGCTCCGCGCGTAGACTGCGCACCTCGCCCTCACCGGCGACCCTGGATCAGCAGACAGGGCAACACTGAGCTGGCAAACCTGAACCCATCATTCAGAGGAGCCGGCCCATGCCTGCGACCCGTATCTGGTTAAAAACCCCTCTCGCGATTTTCACTGCCAACGGCCTCGATGCCCGTGGCGGCCTGGTGCTGCAAGACGGTGTGATCGCCGAAGTGCTGGCCCTGGGGCAAGTACCCGCACAGCCTTGCGCCGAGGTGTTCGATGCTCGCGAGCATGTCGTCCTTCCCGGCCTGATCAACACCCACCATCATTTCTACCAAACCCTGACCCGCGCCTGGGCGCCGGTGGTCAACCAACCCTTATTCCCCTGGCTGAAAACCCTGTACCCGGTGTGGGCACGGCTCACCCCGGAAAAACTCGCCCTGGCCACCAAAGTCGCACTGGCCGAACTGTTGCTCTCGGGTTGCACCACGGCGGCCGATCACCACTATTTGTTCCCCGATGGGTTGGAACAGGCGATTGATATGCAGGTGCAATGCGTGCGCGAACTGGGCATGCGCGCCATGCTCACCCGCGGTTCGATGAGCCTGGGCGAAGCGGACGGCGGCCTGCCACCGCAGCAGACCGTGCAACAAGGCCAGGTAATCCTCGACGACAGCCAACGCCTGATCCGCGAATACCACCAGCGCGGCGACGGCGCGCAGATCCAGATTGCCCTGGCGCCCTGCTCGCCGTTTTCCGTCACGCCGCAGATCATGCAAGCCAGCGCCGAACTGGCCAACAGCCTCGACGTGCGCCTGCACACCCATCTGGCGGAAACCCTCGACGAAGAAGACTTCTGCCTGCAACGCTTCGGCCTGCGCACCGTGGACTACCTCGACAGCGTTGGCTGGCTCGGCCCACGTACCTGGCTGGCCCATGGCATTCACTTCAACCCGGATGAAATTGCACGCCTGGGCGCCGCCGGCACCGGTATCTGCCATTGCCCAAGCTCGAACATGCGCCTGGCTTCCGGTATCTGCCCGACCCTGGACCTGCTCGCCGCTGGCGCACCGATCGGCCTCGGCGTCGACGGTTCGGCCTCCAACGATGCGTCGAACATGATTCTCGAAACGCGCCAGGCCCTGTATATCCAGCGCCTGCGCTATGGCGCGGAAAAAATCACCCCCGAAGGGGTACTGGGCTGGGCGACCCGGGGGTCGGCACAGTTACTCGGGCGTACGGATATCGGCGAATTGGCCGTAGGCAAACAGGCTGATCTGGCGCTGTTCAAACTCGATGAACTGCGCTTCTCCGGCAGCCATGATCCGATTGCCGCACTGCTGCTGTGCGGCGCGGACCGGGCTGATCGGGTGATGATCGGCGGCACATGGCGCGTGATTGACGGTCAGGTTGAAGGCCTGGACCTCAAAGGCTTGATCGCCGATCACAGCCAGGCCGCGCGACAGTTGATCGCCGGCTGACTACACCCCCAGCAGCGACAGCATGATAAACGTCGCAAACAGCACGAAATGGGTCATCCCTTCGATGGCGTTGGTTTCGCCATCGTTGAGGTTGATCGCGCTGACGATCAACGTGATGAGCACCATGACGGTCTGCACCGGTGTCATTGCCATCTGAAACGGCTGGCCGGTGTAAAGCGCCATGGCTTCCATCACCGGCACCGTCAGAATCACCGTCGATAACGAGGCACCCAGCGCGATGTTGACCACCGACTGCATGCGGTTGGCCAGGGCCGCGCGCAAGGCGGTCAGAATCTCCGGCGCCGCGGAAATGGCTGCCACCACAATCGCCGTGACCACCGGCGGCGCGCCTGTACCTTCCAGTCCCAGGTCGAGGGTCTTGGACATCACCTCGGCCAGCGCACCGATCACAATCACGCCAAACACCAACGTACCGACGGAGAACGCCAGGTTCACCGGCGGCTCGATCTCGTCTTCCGGTAGTTTCTTGCGGCGTTTTTCCGGGTAGCGGTAGCTGAAGAAGTAACTGTGGGGCCCCACCTGCATCCTCAGGAACAAGGTGTAGAGCACCACCATCGCGCCGATGGTGAAGGCCGAGTAAATTTTCCAATCGGCTTTGGGGATAAATTCCGGCACCACCATCGACACCCCCATCGCGGTGAGGATCATCACGCTGTAGGTGCGCGCCGAATCATCGTTGTAGGACTGTTCACCATGCTTGATGCCGCCCATCAGCGCGGCCAGGCCGAGGATGCCGTTGATGTCGAGCATCACCGCCGAGTAGATGGTGTCGCGCACCAAGGTGGGCGACGCCTCGTTGCTCATCATGATCGCCAGGATCACCACCTCCACCAGCACGGCGGCCAGGGTCAGGATCATGGTGCCGTAGGGGTCGCCGACTTTTTCTGCCAGTTGCTCGGCATGATGGGCGACACGCATGGAAGCCATCACGATAAAGCCGATCAGCGCCAAACCGGCCAGCAGCGCCACCGATTGCCCGCTGTGCAGCATCCAGTGTTCCAGCGGGTAGGCGACGATGGCGGCAATCAGCGCCAGTAGCATGTATTTTTCTTGCTTGAGGGAAGTGAGCATTCCGGGCCTTATCAAACGGTGAATCAGTCAGTGATGGGGTACAGACTGCGTTGCGCTGCTAACGTTTCGTTACACCTTAGTTCACACAGCGCTTGCGTGAATAAAGTGAATCCTCTCCTGCTGGTCAGGTTTTGCCAAATATTTCAGCCATGGCCTGTAGAATGCCGCCATTGCACCTGATGAGATTTTAGACATGTACGACTGGCTCAACGCCCTGCCCAAGGCGGAACTGCACCTGCACCTGGAGGGCTCGCTGGAGCCTGAGTTGCTGTTCGCGCTGGCCGAGCGCAACAAGATCGCGCTGCCGTGGAACGACGTCGAAACCCTGCGCAAGGCCTACGCCTTCAACAACCTGCAAGAGTTTCTCGACCTGTATTACCAAGGCGCCGACGTGCTGCGCACCTCCCAGGATTTCTACGACCTGACCTGGGCCTACCTGCTGCGCTGCAAAGAACAGAACGTGATCCACACCGAACCCTTCTTCGACCCGCAAACCCACACCGACCGTGGCGTGCCGTTCGAAGTGGTGCTCAACGGCATCGCCGCCGCACTCAAAGATGGCGAGCAGCAACTGGGCATCACCAGCGGTTTGATCCTCAGTTTCCTGCGCCACCTGAGCGAAGCCGAAGCCGAGAAGACCCTCGACCAGGCGCTACCGTTCCGTGATGCGTTCGTGGCCGTGGGCCTGGACAGTTCGGAAATGGGGCACCCGCCGAGTAAGTTCCAGCGCGTGTTCGATCGTGCCCGTCACGAAGGCTTCCTCACCGTGGCCCACGCCGGCGAAGAAGGCCCGCCCGAGTACATCTGGGAAGCCATTGACCTGCTGAAAGTCCAGCGCATCGACCATGGCGTACGCGCCATCGAAGACGAGCGCCTGATGCAGCGCATCATCGACGAGCAGATCCCGCTGACCGTGTGCCCGTTGTCCAACACCAAGCTGTGTGTGTTCGACGACATGGCCCAGCACAACATCCTCGACATGCTCGAGCGTGGCGTGAAGGTGACGGTGAACTCGGATGACCCGGCGTACTTCGGCGGCTACGTCACCGAAAACTTCCATGCGCTGTACACCGCCCTGGGCATGACCCAGGACCAGGCCAAACGCCTGGCGCAAAACAGCCTGGATGCGCGACTGGTCAAGCCGTAACTGAAAATGTGGGAGCGGGCTTGCTCGCGATTGCGCGGTGTCAGTCGCTAAATATTTGACTGAGCCACCGCAATCGCGAGCAAGCCCGTTCCCACATTTGTTAGGAACTCAACTCTTCCAGCGTCTTGCCCTTCGTTTCCATCCCGAACACCCACACCACCAGCGCCGCCACGGCAAAACACAGCGCGCCTAGGGCAAACACCCCGCCCTGCCCGGTAATCGGAAACACCAGCCCGGTCACCATCGGCCCGAGCAGCGAGCCGACCCGGCCAATCGCCGAGGCAAACCCCGAGCCCGTCGCCCGCGCCGAGGTGGGGTACAGCTCCGGTGTGTAGGTGTACAGCACCGCCCACATGCCAAACAAAAAGAACTGCATCAGCAGGCCAGAGGTAATCAGCAGACCGACATTGCCGCCGAACACAGCACTCTGCCCATACAGAAACGCCATCACCCCGCCGCCCAGCAAGGTCACGACGCACACCGGTTTACGCCCCCAGCGTTCCACCAGCCACGCCGCCATCAGGAAGCCCGGAATCCCGCCCAGGGAAATGATCACCGTGTAATACACCGATTGGGTCACCGCAAAACCCGACTGCTGCAGCAAGGCGCTCAGCCAGGAAGTGAGCCCATAAAAGCCGAGCAACGCGAAGAACCACACGCTCCAGATCATCATCGTGCGCTGGCGATATTGCACCGACCACAACTGCTTGAACGCCGAGAAAAAATCTCCCGGCGTGGTCTGCACCCGAGGCAGGCGGATCGGTTCCGGCAAATCGGCCCGGCCCAGCGAGTCGCGGACTTTCTGCTCGATGCCCGACAACACCGTGTCCGCCGTTTCATGCCGGCCCGCCTGTTCCAACCAGCGTGGCGACTCCGGGATGAAAAAGCGGATCGCCAGCACAAACACCGCCGGCACCGCCAACACCAGGAAGATGTCGCGCCAGCCAATCACCGGCAACAAAAAGTAAGACAGCACACCCGCCGCCACAAAGCCCAGGGGCCAGAATCCGTCCATCAAGGCGATATAGCGCCCGCGCTTGTTGGCGGGAATCAACTCCGACAGCATCGACTGCGCTATCGGAAATTCCATGCCCATGCCGATGCCCAACAGGATGCGAAACAGCGTCAGCGTTTCCACAGTTTGCGCCGTGGAGCACAGGTAGCTGGCGAGTCCCCATAACACGATGCTCCACTGGAACACCGGCTTGCGACCGAAGCGGTCGGCGAGCATCCCGGACAACGACGCGCCCACCACCATGCCGAAAAAACTCGAACTGGCGAGCAACCCGGCCTGGGCCGAACTCAGGCCGAACTCGGTTTTGATCGAGCCCAACAGGAACGTCATCATGGCCAGGTCCATGGAGTCGAAGAAAAACGCCAGGGCAATGATGATAAAGATCACACGGTGATAGCCGCTGATGGGCAACCGTTCAAGCCGTTCCGCTGCGCTATAGCCTTGCCTACCCATGCCGCATCCCCTCTGTGAAAAATCCCCTCATCGAGTGTGCGGCATGGGTTTTCCGGGTTATTGCTGGATGCGACCCGACTGAAACTCTAAACGACGCGCCTACCGGCAAATCGGCGGCTAGGGCGCGTCCGATGCCGCCAACCGGCCGATTTCCTCCAGCCCGGTATCGCTGACCAGCAAGGCGCGGGACTCGTTGTGGATGCTGACCCAGTTCAACTGTAAGAACAGTTGCAACAACCCCGCCCCCAGCGCGCCCCCCAGGTGCGGTTGCTGCTGGCTCCAGTCGGAACAATCACACACCACCGGCGACGCCAGTGCCTGGGTAAAAATGCCCAGGTTCGCCAGCTGTCGTGCGCCTTTGGGGGTGACGTCGATGCGCGGGTCACAACGTTCGACCCAGCCCGCCGACATCATTCGCTGATACAGGCCCGCCGCCAGCTCGCCGCCAAGGTGGCCCTGGCACAGCCGGGCGCGGCGCAACTGCGGCGGCGCCACCAGGGCCACCGCCGAGGCATTGGGGGCGCTGCGTACCGCACTGGCCAATGTGGTGCTGGCCAAGGCGTCGATGGCGGTGCTGACATCGGCCGCCGCCATCCGAAACACCCGTGTGCCACGCCGGGCCTCGACCCGCAGCAAACCGCTGCCGGTCAGCCGCGCCAGGTGCGCATTGGCCGACGCGGGCGACAGCTCGGCGAGCGCGGCCAATTCCGCCGAGGACTTGGCCGAGCCGTCCATCAATGCCCAGAGCATGGCGGTGCGTTTGGGATCGGCGAGCAAGCTGGCGATTTGACTGATGCAAGGTGCCTGTTCCATCTGTTCACTCCCTGTTAAATCATTTGTCTGCTGCTGTTGGCGCCAAAGTATAGGTGCGCACGCCGCCGGTTCCGCGGCGTCTGACAGCACAGATAGGGACAGGTTTTGAGTGAAATTTCCTTATGTGATGGAGGCTATTACGTAAAGCTTGCTCGATCCGGCCACTGAGCGGTCAAAGTCGCACAGCGGGACACGAGCATTTCCCGCAGTAGATTGATGGGTTTACTCAGTTGCGCACGGTGGGCGCACAACAGATTCAGCGGTGTCCGCTCGCCACGCAACTCCGGCAGGATCACGCGCAAGCGTCCGGCCAGCACATCGGCGCTCACATCCAGCCAGGATTTATAGGCAATGCCCACGCCCGCCACCGCCCAGCGCCGCACCACATCGGCATCGTCGCTGAAGCGGTCACCGCTGACCGTCAGGCTGACGTCGCGTTTGCCGTCATGGAAACTCCAATGGTCATGAACCCGGCTGCCGAGCATGTACAGCAGGCAATTGTGCTGGGCCAGTTGCTCCAAGTGTCGGGGCTCGCCGTGGCGTGCGAGATAGCTGGGCGCGGCACACAGCACACGCACATTCTGCGGCGCGACGGGCAGCGCGATCAGGCTGGAATCTTCGGGCTCGCCGTAGCGCAGGGCGATGTCCACCGGTTGGCGGAACAGATCGGCAATGCGATCGCCCAATAGCAGACGCACGCTGAGTTGGGGGTACTCACGCTGGAACTCATCCAGCCACGGCAGCAGTTGGTTGCGGCCGAAATCCGAAGGTGCGGACAGTTGCAGGACCCCGCTGACGTGATCCTGGCCACTGGCCAACAAGCGCCGTCCTTCATCCAGGGAACTGAGCGCCGCGCGGGCATATTCGAGGAAACCCTCGCCCTCGGCGGTTAACCGCAGGCTGCGGGTCGAACGCGCCAGCAAGCGCGCGCCCAGTTGCTGTTCGATGCGTTTAAGCGCCGCACTGGCCACCGCCGGGGACAGGTCCATCCCCCGCGCCGCCGCCGACAGGCTGCCCAGGTCGGCCGCACGCACAAACAACTGCAAATCATCAAAGCGCAGCATGCATTCCTACCCATTATCAAAATTTTATTGAAACAGACTGCTGTTTTAGCCGCTTTTATCTGCAAGAGAAATAGCCAATCATCTGCCCATCCCGCTCATCACGTGTCTGGAGTTGAACATGTCCACTGCTTTTAACGTCATCGCCACGCTGATCGCCAAGCCCGGCCAACAGGCCATCCTCGAACCTTTGCTGCGTGGCCTGCTGGCGCCGACGCGCCTGGAAGCCGGTTGCGAGCAATACGACCTGCACCAGGACCTGCAACACCCCGAGACCTTCTACATGCTCGAACGCTGGGCCGACGACGCCGCACTGGCCGCCCATGACCAGAGCGCGCATATCCAGAGTTTCCGCACCAAGGCTGCCGATGTGATCGAACACTTTGAACTCAAGCGCCTGAAGTTTCTCGCCTGACCGCCCCATTTTTCTGTAGGAGCGAGCTTGCTCGCGAACAACTCAAGAGCACCGCGATTCGCCATAGAGACACTGCGTCATCGTTAACGATTTTCGCGAGCAAGCTCGCTCCTACAGTCAATCAGCGTATTTTCCCGGAGACACCATGAAAGCCATCGCCTACTACGCATCACTGCCGATCACCGATCCAAACGCGCTGCAAGACATCGAACTGCCAGCCCCCGTCGCCGGCCCGCGCGATCTGCTGGTGGAAGTCAAAGCCATCTCGGTCAACCCGGTAGACACCAAGGTGCGCCAGAACGTCGCCCCGGAAAACGGCGCCGCCAAGGTGCTGGGCTGGGACGTGGCGGGCGTGGTCAAGGCCGTCGGCAGCGAAGTGACGCTGTTCAAGGCCGGCGACAAGGTGTTCTACGCCGGCTCGCTGGTGCGTCCGGGCGGCAACAGTGAGTTGCACACCGTGGACGAGCGCATCGTCGGCCATATGCCCAAGAGCCTGGGTTTCGCCGACGCCGCCGCCTTACCGCTGACAGCCATCACCGCCTGGGAATTGTTGTTCGAGCGCCTGCAGGTGCGTGAAGGTAAAGAAGATCAAGGCCAGAGCCTGCTGATCGTCGGCGCCGCCGGTGGCGTGGGTTCGATCCTGACCCAACTGGCTCGCCAGCTCACCGCATTGAAAGTCATCGGCACCGCCTCGCGCCCGGAGACCCAGGCGTGGGCCAAGGCCCTCGGCGCTGACTTGGTGATCGACCATAGCCAGCCGCTGAGCGAAGCGCTGAAAACCGCTGGCCATCCGCACGTGACCCACGTCGCCAGCCTGACCCAGACCGAGCATCACCTGGATCAACTGGTGGAAGCCCTGCAACCCCAGGGCAAGCTGGCGCTGATCGACGATCCCAAGGCGCTGGACGTGAGCAAACTCAAGCGCAAGAGCCTGTCGCTGCATTGGGAGTTCATGTACACCCGCTCGATGTTCGAGACGCCGGACATGATCGAGCAACACAACCTGCTCAACCGCGTGGCCGAGCTGATAGACGCCGGCATCCTGGAAACCACGGTGGGCGAGCACTTCGGCGTGATCAACGCGGCGAACCTGCGCCGTGCCCATGCGCTGCTGGAAAGCGGCAAGGCCAAGGGCAAAATCGTGTTGGAAGGCTTCTGAAGGGGCCGCATCGGTGCCGTCTGTTATTCATCCGATTGATGGACGGCGCCATTAGTCCGAGAGTTGACCTCTGTCATATTTGTGAGCGTATTCGGGTTTATATTGGCGGCCTTTGCCACGATTCTTTTACGTGAGGAAGTCAGCAATGAAAATCCTGATAAAAGCGTTAGCAAAATCCCCCGGCCATAAATGGCAGGTCCGTCTCAATAAGGACGCGTTCACCTTCCGCACCGAGGCCGAGGCCCGCGAGTTCGCCGAGACCCTGCAAGCCCGGATCCAGGCCCCTCACCGCTTTCCGATCAGCCAGCAACGCTCCGCCGCTGGCTGACCCGCACCTCAGACCTGCGCCTGCGCGGCCCTCGCCCGTTGCAGGCGCTGGGTCGCCATCGCAATCGTCACCGCCAACACACCGCACAAGCAGATGACCATGGCCATCGGCATGGCGGTGCCGTCGTGCAGCACGCCCACCAACGATGCCGCGCCCGCCGCCACGCCAAACTGAATGCAGCCGAGCAACGCCGAAGCGCTGCCGGCCCGCGCGCCCTGCCCGCTCATGGCACAGGCCGAGGTGTTGGGCAAAATACAGCCCAGGCTGGCGATGCAGATAAACAGCGGCACCAACAACGGCCACAAAGCCTCGGTGCGCAAAGCGGCAATGCCCAACAGCGCCAACGCCGCCAGCAGGTAGACCCACACCGTGCGCGACAGCAAAAACGCCGGACCGCGCCGGGCCAGCAAGCGCGCATTGACCTGCGCCACCAGAATGAATCCCGCAGCGTTGGAGCCGAACAACCAGCCGTAATGCTCGGCGGGTACGCCGTACAGTTTGATAAATACAAAGGGCGAACCGGCGATGTAGGCAAACATCCCGGCAATCGAAATACCGCCGGTCAAGGCATAGCCGAGGTAAACCCGGTCGGACAACAACGCGCCATAGCGGCGCAGCGACCCGGACAACGGCTGACGTGGCTGATGGGCCGGGAAGGTTTCCGGCAAACCGACCGCCACAGCGACGGCGGCCATCACGCTGAACAGCGAAAGCGTCAGGAAGATCGACTGCCAGCCCCACAACCCGACCATCAACCCGCCCGCCAACGGCGCGAGGATCGGTGCCAGGCCGGTCACCAGCATCAATTGCGAATAGACCTTGGCCGAGCCCACCGCATCACATTTGTCGCTGACCACCGCCCGGGAAATCACCATGCCCGCGCAGCCGCCCAGGGCCTGCACGAAGCGCGCAGCGATCAGCCATTCCAGGGACGGTGCAAAGGCACAGGCAAAGGACGCCAATGTAAACAGGGTGACGCCGCTGAGCAGCGGCCCGCGTCGGCCAAACCGGTCGGCGAGCGGGCCGTAGATCAATTGACCGATGGCCAGGCCACCGAAATACACCGCCAGGGTCAGTTGGATGTGCTTTTCATCGGTGGCAAACGCCGTGGCCATGGCCGGAAAGCCCGGCAGGTAAAAATCGATCGCCAGCGGCGCGAAGGCGCTCAAGGCACCCAGAATCAGGAGTATGCGGAGGTTCATCAGGCACCCAAGTGTGTCGGCAGCCGAACAGTCTAGCCGCGCTTGAGTGCCTTGAACATTAAGTTAGCTCGCTATCTATTAAAATTCAGACGACGCTGTAGCCCTCTTCGCGGATCAACCCGGCGATCACTTCGTGGCTGAGCTGGCTTTGCACGCTGACTTGCTTGGCCGCGAGGTCCACCGTCACTTCGGCCGCCGGGTCCTGGCTCTTTATCGCCTGGGTCACGGCCTTGACGCAGTGGCCGCAGGTCATTCCTTCAACGCTGAATACTTGCATGACATGACTCCTTTGATGAGGTTGGACGCAGTGTCGACCTTGCCACGATGGCAAGGTCAAGTTCCAAGAATCTCTGCCGGGCTGGTATTCGGCGGCAACGTCGGCCAAGCTTGGGCCTTTCTTAGATGTGAACCACGGAGCATTCGCCATGCGCTGGTCGTTTTTTGGCCTTGTCGGCCTGATGTGCTTGTCTGCCGCTGCGCCCCCGGCCCAGGCCGCAGAAGACTATGCAGTGCTGATCATTTCCCGGGAACGCCTGGAAGTGCCGACCAATTGCGAGATCGGCCTGTACATCAATGACCAGTTGTCGGGCCGGCTGTTCCAGGAACAAGCCACCTCGTTCAACTTGCCGGCGGGCAATGTGTCTCTGCGCCTGAAACTGTTGCCCGGGCAAGCGCCGGGCTGCCTGCCGAGCCTGCTGGCGCCCCCCGCGCAGAACATTACGTTGAAGGTCGGTGACGTGCGCAAATTACGCATCGCCCAAGGCCCGGAAGGCATGTACCTCAAGCCTGCGGCATTGGGATACTAAAGACGCTTGACCTTCCCCACAGGTCAAGGTTGATCCTAGGGGCAACGTCTTCAGGAGGACTGCCCCATGAATGGAACCACCACCTTTGACCTGCCCATCGGCGGCATGACCTGCGCCAGCTGCGCCGGACGGGTCGAGCGCGCGCTGGGCAAGGTGCCGGGGGTGCAAAGCGTCAGCGTGAACCTGGCCAACGAGCGCGCCCACATCGAAGTGCTCGGCCAGATGGACCCCGCCGTGCTGATCGCCGCCGTCGACAAGGCCGGCTACACCGCCACCCTGCCCCAGAGCGAAACGGCCACCGAGGCCAGTCAGGCCCAGCACCTGCACCACGAACGCTGGGCGCTGCTGCTGGCCATTCTGCTCGCGTTGCCGCTGGTGCTGCCGATGCTGGCACAACCCTTCGGCGTGCACTGGATGCTGCCCGCCTGGGTGCAATTCGCCCTGGCGACACCAGTGCAATTCATCTTCGGTGCACGCTTCTATATCGCCGCCTGGAAAGCTGTGCGCGCCGGCGCCGGCAATATGGACCTGCTGGTGGCCATCGGCACCAGCGCCGGCTACGGCCTGAGTATTTACGAATGGCTCACCGCCCCGGCGGGCAGCATGCCCCATCTGTACTTCGAAGCCTCGGCGGTGGTGATCGCCCTGGTGCTGCTCGGCAAATACCTGGAAAGCCGCGCCAAACGCCAGACCGCCAGCGCCATCCGGGCCCTGGAAGCCTTGCGGCCGGAGCGGGCGGTTCGCGTGGTCGACGGCCGCGAAGAAGACGTCGCCATCAGCGCGCTGCAGCTCGGCGACCAGGTGCTGGTCAAACCCGGCGAACGCTTCCCGGTGGACGGGGAAGTGGTGGACGGCCAAAGCCATGCCGACGAAGCGCTGATCAGCGGCGAAAGCCTGCCGGTACCGAAACAACCGGGCGACAAGGTCACCGGCGGCGCCATCAACGGTGAAGGCCGCCTGCTGGTGCGCACCCTGGCCCTGGGCGCGGAAAGCGTGCTGGCGCGAATCATCCGCCTGGTGGAAGACGCCCAGGCGGCCAAGGCGCCGATCCAGAAACTGGTGGATAAAGTCAGCCAGGTGTTCGTGCCGACGGTGCTGGTGCTGGCAGTGATCACGCTGCTGGGCTGGTGGCTCTATGGCGCCGCGCTGGAGACCGCGATCATCAATGCGGTCGCCGTGCTGGTGATCGCCTGCCCATGTGCCCTGGGCCTGGCCACACCGACCGCGATCATGGCCGGCACCGGCGTCGCCGCGCGCCATGGCATTCTGATCAAGGACGCCGACGCCCTGGAACGTGCCCATGCCGTCAGCGTCGTGGTGTTCGACAAAACCGGCACCCTCACCTCCGGCACGCCGAAAATCGCCCATCTGGCCGCAGTGGACGGCAATGAATCCCACGTGCTGCAACAAGCCGGCGCCTTGCAGCGCGGCAGCGAACATCCGCTGGCCAAGGCCGTGCTGGATGCCTGCGCCGAGCAAGGGCTGAGCGTCGCGGATGTGAGCGCCAGCCAGTCCCTGACCGGACGCGGCATTGCCGGCACGCTTGATGGCCAGGCGCTCGCCCTGGGCAACCGCCGTCTGCTGGCAGAAAGCGGCCTGAGCGAAGGCGACCTGGCCAACTCCGCCACCGCCTGGGAAGCCGAAGGCCGGACCTTGTCCTGGTTGATCGAACAAGGTGCGCAGCCGCGCGTGCTGGGACTGTTCGCCTTCGGAGACACCCTCAAGCCCGGTGCGCTCGAGGCCGTGCAGCAGCTCAAGGCGCAGCACATCAGCAGCCATTTGCTTACCGGCGACAATCGCGGTAGCGCACGCGTGGTCGCCGAGGCGCTGGGCATCGACGATGTGCACGCCGAAGTGCTGCCCGCCGAAAAAGCCGCCACCGTCGCCGAGCTGAAAAAAACCGGCGTGGTGGCGATGGTCGGCGACGGCATCAACGACGCCCCGGCCCTGGCCGCTGCCGATATCGGTATCGCCATGGGGGGCGGCACCGACGTGGCGATGCACGCGGCCGGCATCACCCTGATGCGCGGCGACCCACGCCTGGTGCCCGCCGCCCTGGAAATCAGCCGCAAGACCTACGCCAAAATCCGCCAGAACCTGTTCTGGGCCTTTGTGTATAACCTGATCGGCATTCCCCTCGCGGCGTTCGGCCTGCTCAACCCGGTCCTCGCCGGCGCGGCCATGGCCTTGTCCAGCGTCAGCGTGGTGAGCAATGCGCTGCTGTTGAAAACCTGGAAACCCAAGGATCTGGAGGATCGACACCCATGAACATCGGCCAGGCCGCCCGCCACAGCGGGTTGAGCGCGAAGATGATTCGCTACTACGAATCCATCGGTCTGCTCAAAGCCGCCCATCGCGCCGACAGCGGCTATCGCGTGTACGGTGACGACGACTTGCACACCCTGGCGTTCATCAAACGCTCGCGGGACCTGGGGTTTTCATTGGAAGAAGTCGGCAAGCTGCTGACGTTGTGGCAGGACCGGCACCGCGCCAGCGCCGATGTGAAGGCCTTGGCGCGCCAGCACATAGAAGAGTTGAACCAAAAGATTCTGGAGCTGGGGCAACTGCGCGATACCTTGCAGGACCTGGTCGATCACTGCCAGGGCGATCATCGCCCGGACTGCCCGATTCTCAAGGAGTTGGCGTCCGGAAGCTGCTGCGCCGGATGATGTAACTGACGGCACACACAATCCAATGTGGGAGGGGGCTTACCCCCTCCCACACTTTTCAGATTGCCACTTGCCGGGGGATCACTGCATCCACGGCGGCGGCGGTGGCTCGTCAGGTGTTTTGCTCGGTGGCGCATCATCCGCCGCCCGAATCGCCTGGCGACGCTCTTCATCCAGCCGCGCGGCTTCGATCTCGCGGATCACACCGCCCACGTCCGCCAACTCTTCCGGCTCGTCGAACTCGCCGGTCAGGACGCTGGCCGGGTGCAAGGTGCCGGCTTCGTACAAGGCCCACATTTCCTTGGCGTACTTGGTCTTTTTCAACTCCGGGGCAAAGCGCCCGAAGTAGGAGGCCATGTTGCCCACATCCCGCTCCAGCATGCTGAACGCGTGGTTGTTGCCCGCCGCATCCACCGCTTGGGGCAGGTCGATGATCACCGGGCCCGTGGGCGTGAGCAGTACGTTGAACTCGGACAGGTCACCGTGCACCAGGCCGGTACACAGCATCAGCACGATCTGGGAAATCAGGAAGGCGTGGTATTCACGCGCCTGGTCCGGCTCCAGCGTCACGTCATTCAGACGCGGCGCCGCATCGCCGTATTCGTCGGCCACCAGTTCCATCAACAGCACGCCTTCGAGGAAGTCGTACGGCTGAGGCACGCGAACGCCCGCACCGGCCAGGCGGAACAGTGCCGCCACTTCAGCGTTCTGCCAGGCATCTTCGGTTTCTTTCTTGCCGAACTTGGAGCCCTTGGCCATGGCCCGGGCCTGGCGGCTGTTACGGACCTTACGGCCTTCCTGGTATTCGGACGCTTGACGAAAACTTCGTTTATTCGCCTCCTTGTAAACCTTGGCGCAACGCAATTCGTTGCCGCAGCGCACCACATAAACAGCTGCTTCTTTACCACTCATGAGTGGGCGCAGCACTTCGTCGACCAGACCGTCTTCGATCAGGGGTTCAATGCGTTTAGGAGTCTTCATCAGCTTTTATTGTGGGTCCTTTATTACCAAATACGCGTATGGCACTCGTTATACGGCAATCGGCTCGCCGGTGGGAGAGGCTACCGACCTCTGACCACTCAAGAATGCATCCAATATGCCAGTTTCGCCGGCAATCAACGCTCGATGATCGCAGTGACACCTTGGCCGCCGGCCGCACAGATCGAAATCAACCCGCGCCCCTTGCCCGCCGCATCGAGCAACTTGGCGAGGTTGGCGACGATGCGCCCGCCGGTGGCGGCAAACGGGTGGCCGGCGGCCAGGGAGCTGCCCTTCACATTGAGCCGGCTGCGGTCGATGGACCCCAGCGGCGCGTCCAGCCCGAGGCGGGTCTTGCAGTAATCCGCATCCTCCCACGCCTTGAGCGTGCACAACACCTGGGCAGCGAACGCTTCGTGGATCTCGTAGTAATCGAAATCCTGCAGCGTCAGACCATTCCTGGCCAGCAAGCGCGGCACCGCATACACCGGCGCCATCAGCAGGCCTTCGGCGCCGTTGACGAAATCCACCGCCGCCGCCTCGCCATCGCGCAAATACGCCAGGATCGGCAGGCCGCGTTCCCGGGCCCAGGCTTCGCTGCCCAGCAACACCAGGGAGGCACCGTCGGTGAGCGGCGTGGAGTTGCCGGCGGTGAGCGTGCCCTTTTCGCTGCGCTCGAAGGCGGGCTTGAGCGCGGCGAGTTTTTCCAGGGTCAGGTCGGGGCGCAGGTTGTTGTCGCGGGTCAGGCCCAGAAACGGCGTGAGCAGGTCGTTGTGCCAGCCTTCGGCGTAGGCGGCGGCCATTTTCTGATGGCTTTCCAGGGCCAACTGGTCTTGCTCGGCGCGGGGAATCTGCCAGGTCTGGGCCATCCGTTCGCAATGCTGGCCCATGGACAGACCGGTACGCGGCTCGCCGTTGCGCGGCAGCTCAGGTTTGAGGTGATGGGGCCGAAGTTGTAACAGGAGTTTTAATTTATCCGCCATGGACTTGCTGCGGTTGGCCTGCAGCAGAATCTGGCGCAGGCCTTCATTCACGCCGATCGGCGCGTCGGAGGTGGTGTCCACGCCGCCAGCGATGCCGCATTCGATCTGGCCCAGGGCGATTTTGTTGGCCACCAGCAGCGCTGCCTCAAGCCCGGTACCGCACGCCTGCTGAATGTCGTAGGCCGGGGTTTGCGGTGACAGGCGCGAGCCCAGCACACATTCGCGGGTCAGGTTGAAGTCGCGCGAATGCTTGAGCACCGCGCCGGCGGCCACCTCGCCCATGCGCAGGCCGTGCAGGTTGTAGCGTTCGATCAGGCCTTCCAGGGCGGCGGTGAGCATCGCCTGATTGCTCGCGGTGGCATAGGGGCCATTGGAGCGGGCGAAAGGAATGCGGTTACCGCCAATGATCGCTACACGGCGCAATTGAGTCATGGAAAGCTCCCTGTCTGTTGTGGGCTGGATATCTGAGCCTAGTCGAACGACTGCTACCCTGGGGTGGTCAACCCTTTGAACCCCAGCCTTCGGAGAGCGTTCCATGTCTGACCGTTATATCGACTTCGCCAACTCAAGCCTCGGCCATCGCCTGGTCGCCGCCCTTGGCCTGCCGTCACCGGTACGCCTGGAACGCTGGCAAGCCGGGCGCCTGCGCCCGGTGGAAGGCGCGCTGCTGTTGAGTAGTGGCACGCTGACAACTCATGTACAGGCGTTTGCCCACAAGCTCACCGACGCCATCTACACGTACGGCTGCGAGTCCTCGACCTGGATTCCCGGCCACGGCCCCAAGCTCAAGGCGGTGGTGTTCGACGCCAGCGACCTGCGGCACACCGATCAACTCAAGCAACTGCGCGAATTTTTCCAGCCGCTGCTGAAAAACCTGCAGAACAGCGCGCACCTGGTGATCCTCGGCCGCGCCCCGGAAAGCCTCGACGACCCGTTTGCCGCCAGCGCCCAGCGCGCCCTTGAAGGCTTCAGCCGCTCCCTGGCCAAAGAACTGCGCAACGGCGGCGTCCTGCAATTGCTCTACGTCGGCGACGGCGCCGAAGACCAACTGGAAGGTGCGCTGCGGTTTTTCCTGTCGCCGAAAAGTGCCTACATCTGCGGCCAGGTGATCCGCCTGGACGCCTGCGCCACGCCGGTCGAGGACTGGACCCGCCCACTGGCCGGGCGCAAGGCGCTGGTGACCGGCGCCGCCCGGGGCATCGGCGCGTCCATCGCCGAAACCCTCGCCCGCGACGGTGCCGAGGTGATCCTGCTCGACGTGCCCCAGGCCAAGGCCGACCTCGACGCCCTGGCCGCGCGCCTGGGTGCGCGCACCGTGGCACTGGATATCTGCGCCGAAGACGCTGCCAGCCAGCTCATCGAACAACTGCCCGACGGCCTCGACATCCTGGTGCACAACGCCGGCATCACCCGCGACAAGACCCTGGCCAACATGACCCCGGAATACTGGGACGCGGTGCTCGCGGTCAACCTCAACGCACCGCAGGTGCTGACCAAGGCCCTGCTCGACAGCGGCACCCTGCACGACAACGCGCGCGTGGTGTTGCTGGCCTCCATCAGCGGAATCGCCGGCAACCGTGGGCAAACCAACTACGCGGCGAGCAAGGCCGGGCTGATCGGCCTGGCCCAGGCCTGGGCACCGTTGCTCAAGGCGCGCGGCATCAGCATCAACGCCGTGGCTCCTGGGTTTATCGAAACCCAGATGACCGCACATATCCCCTTCGCCCTGCGCGAAGCCGGGCGGCGCATGAGTTCCCTGGGCCAGGGCGGCTTGCCACAGGACGTCGCCGAAGCCGTGGCCTGGCTCGGCCAGCCGGGCTCCGGTGCGGTCAGCGGGCAAGCGCTGCGGGTGTGTGGGCAAAGTCTATTGGGAGCGTAAGCATGCACTGGCAAACCTTAGACACAACACCGTTTCTGCCGCCGCTGTATTGGCGCGCGGCGCTCAAGCGCAAGATCAGCGGCAGCACCTTGCCCGCCCACGGCTTGCGCTGTCAGGTGAGCATCAACCCGCGGGATGTGGCGGCGTATCGCAAGGTCTGCGGGTTTGCCGACAGCCCCCTGCTGCCGGCGACGTATCCGCACATCCTGGCGTTCGGTGTGCAGATGCAGTTGCTCACTGACCCCTCGTTCCCCTTCCCGCTGCTGGGGTTGATTCACCTGAGCAACCGCATCCGCCGCCATCGCCCTCTGGGCGGTGTCAGCCACCTGTGGATAAGTGTGCACGCGCAGAACCTCAAGCCCCATCACAAGGGCGCGACCTTTGACATCGTGACCACCGCCGAAGATGCCCTCGGCCTGCTGTGGGAAGCGCAGAGCCGCATGCTGTGTCGCGGCGTGAAGCTCGAAGGCGCAGCGACTGACGCGGCATTGCCCACGCCCACTCATGTCCGCGAACTGACGCGCTGGACGGCGCCCGCCGATATCGGCCGCCGTTATGCGCGGGTCAGTGGCGACTACAACCCCATCCACCTCAGCGCCCTGACCGCCAAGCTGTTCGGCTTCCCCCAGGCCATCGCCCACGGGTTGTGGAACACGGCGCGCAGCCTCGCCGCGTTGGGCGAACACCTGCCTGCCGCCCCTATCGAAATAGACGTCGAATTCAGCAAGCCCGTGCGCCTGCCCAGTGAAGTAACGTTATTGGCCAGCGCCGCCGGTTCCAGCGGTGAGTGGCTGTTGAAAGGCGCCGGGGAGATTGAACATATGGTCGGCCGATGGCGGCCGATCGCCTGAAACACACTGATTAATTGTATATATACACCCTACGATATAGCGGACGTTTTAACGTCCGCTATTTTATTCAAGCTTTTGATTCATAAAGCATATATATCTTGCTACATCCGACCGTTATACCGTTGGTATTAATGACTTAACCGGTACACCCGCGCTGTATATAAATCGTTAATACCAAGTAGAGCATTGTGAGAAAGAGCACCCAGGCCTGTTATAGCCCCACGGACAAACACATCACTATCCCAAGAAATAGCGAGTGTTTGAGACAACCCAGGTTGTACAGGTGCAAGGAACTCAATCATGCAAACTCAAGTCGTGTTGTGGAAAACAAGTACCGCGCTGGCCCTGGCCATTGCACTGACGCTCGGCGGTTGCAGCAGCGGTGGTGGCGGGCATCACAGTAGCGATTCCTCCTCCTCGGATACCGCCGCAGCCGGCGGGAGCACCGGCGGTGGCGGCACGGGCGGTACCGGCGGCGGTACCGGCACCACCAGCACCCTGGTCACGGCCGATGTGGTCGATACCCTCGGCAGCACCGTGACCGACCTCGGTGGCACCGTCAGCAGCCTGGGTACGACCCTGGGCAGCCTGCCGATCGTCGGCGAAACCGCTGATGGCCTGGTGACGGCTACCGGCACGGCGGTCAGCCGCATCGGCACCGGGCTGTCGGACGGCCTCGGCTCGCTGGGTACCGACAGCAATGCCCTGGGCAAGACCGTCGCCGGCGTGGCCAACGGCGTCGCCGACCTGGGCGATGGCGTAACCGTCACCGGCAGCAACGTCGCCACCCTGCTGGGGCAAGTGCCGGTAGTGGGCACGGCGGCACCGGTGGTGGGCGACGTCGTCGGCAAGGTCGGCAATGCCGTGACCATGCTCGGCGACACCCTGAGCACCGCGAGCACCTCCGGCCCGCTGGGTTCGGTCACGAATACGCTGGGCGCGAAAGTCCTGGTGCCGGTGGTGTCCCTGGTGGAAAACACCACCGGTAAAGTCGGCACCACCACGGGCCTCGACTCCCCGGTCGGCGGCCTGCTGCAAAAAGTCGGCGCTACCGTCGATGGCCTGGGCGATAAAGTCGCCAGCACCGGCGGTACCGGCAACCCGCTGACCGGCGCCGTGGGCAATGTACTCAACGGTGTAGGCAGCGCGGTCGGCAAGGCCGGCGGTTATGTCGATCCCGGTGCAGGCACCAGCGGCGTGAGCAACCTGACCCAAACCGTCGGCCTGGGTGCGCCCGTCAACGGCTTGGTGACGAATGTGGGCAGCGCCGTCAGCAGCCTGGGCGGTCAGATCAGCGGCACCCATGCCAACCCGATCACCAACGCCGTGGGCGGTACGGTGAGCGCAGTCGGTAACACCGTGGCGTCGGTCGGTGGCCTGGTCAGCGGCGGCACCAGCACCGGCGGTGGCTTGCTCGCTGGCGGCCTGAGCGTCGGCGCCGGGGCTTCGGCCGGTGCCGGGGCAAGTGCAAACGGTGGTCTGCTCGGCGGGCTGCTGGGTGGCCTGAGCGGCAAACAATAGAATTGCACCTGGCCGGTTAGACGGCCTCCCCTACAGCGCCTACGCTTGGTTGAGACGAGAGACCCACTAAGTCTCTCGTCTTTTTTTGGGATCAATGAGTGATCCCGAAAGCCCCCGAACCGCGCCCCAGAGCCCGGCGAAAACCAGCCAAACGCTGCAGCAGTTTTGACCATGGAGTGTCCTATGCGCGCTTTGACACCGTTGTTAGTGCTCACCCTCAATGCTTACGCCCACGCCGATACCCTTCCCAGCTTCCTCAACAGCAACGACACCATCCGCAACCTGCCGGTACCCAACCTGCCCGCCGACGCCTACCGACCAGCCACCCCGCAAACCCAACTGCCGGCGCCCGCTGCCACCGAGGCGCAGCCGTTGCAGATGGACACCCAAGTGACCATCCGCAAACTGCAGATCGACGGCGGTACGGTGTATCCACTCAAGGAGGTCGCCCAGGCTTTCGCGCCGCTGATCGGCCATGAAACCAACCTGGCGCAATTGATCGAAGCCACCCGCAGCATCACCCGGCGCTACCAGCAAGACGGTTACCTGCTGTCCTACGCCTTCCTGCCGCAACAACGCTTCGAAGACGGTCTGGTGCAGGTGGTGCTGGTCGAGGGTTATATCCGCGATTACCAGGTGCAAGGCGACATCGGCGCGGTGTCGTCCTACGTCGACAAACTCGCGGCAAAACTTCAGGCCGAACGCCCACTCACGCGCAAGACCTTCGAGCGCTACACCACCCTGATGAGCGCCATCCCGGGCGTGACCTTGCAGGCCCAGGTGCCGCCACCCGGCACCACCGATGGCGGCACCCGCATGCACATCAGCGCCAGCCGCAAACCCTTCACCACCAGCATGAGCCTGAACGAAGCCAGCCGCGGCGGCACCCAAGCGCTGCTGACCGCCACCAGCAACTCATGGACCGCCATGGGCGAACAACTGAGCGTCAGCGGCCTGTTCCCGCCCGGCGAGGACAAAGAACACTACTACCGCGCAGCCTACAGCCAGTTCATCAATGCCGAGGGCACCCAATTGGCGTTGTCGGGCGAACGCTACCGCGCCGACCCGCGCAGCAACCTGCAACTGGGCGACGGTTTCGAACTCAAGCCGCACCAGCAAATCGACCGCTATGCCATCGGCGTCAGCCATCCGCTGATCGCCTCGCCCACGGAGTCGTTGAACCTCGGCGCGCGCTACTACGCCGTCGACCAGGCCACCCGCTACCAACTGGTCGGTTTCCCACAACGCCTGACGCTGGAAACCGACCTGCGCGCCGTGGCGTTCGAGGGCGACTGGCGCAAGGCCGACACCACCCAACTGCGCATCCTCAGCGCCGGGCTGTACCAGGGCATCAACGGCCTGGGCGCCAAAACCCGCAGCGACTTCGGCGGCCTCAAACCGGACCTCGATTTCTTGCGCCTGCGCCTGTCCGGCGTGCAGAGCAACAGTCTGTTCGAGCACTGGCAGGGCGTGCTGTCCGGCGCGCTGTACTGGAGCGATGCCACCCTGCCCGACAGCGAACGCGCCACCTTCGGCGGGCAGAACTTCGGCCGTGGTTACCCCGACGACCAGGGCTCGGGCGACAAAGGCTGGGGCGTGGCTTATGAGGTCAACTACAGCTACAACCGCGCCGGCGACTGGGTGCGCATCCTGCAGCCCTATGTGGTGTTCGACCGCGCCAAGACCTGGTTCAACGACCTGCCGGTCAAGGGCAACGACATGTCGTCGGCGGCCGTGGGCCTGCGTTTTGGCGACGCCAAGTACTACAACGTCGCCCTGGAAGCGGCCAAGCCGATGTCCGACGTGGCGCTGGACAATTTCAACCGGCGTGCGCGCTATACGCTGAGTTTCAGTTATCAACTCTGATTGAAAAACCTGGCGGCGCGAGCTCGCGCCTACAGGTGGCTTTTTGCACGGGGAAAAAGGTGGTTCAACGTTTCAATCAACCGCACCAGGTAGATCGGTTTGCGGAACAGGTCGAGCACCTGCAGGCGCAGCATGTCGCTGACGTCATCCATCTCGGCATGACCCGACATCACCATCACCGGCAGGTGCGGGCATGAGCTGTATTCGCGCAAGCGCGTGATCAAGGACATACCGCTTTCCTCGGGCATGCGCAGGTCGGTGATGACCAGGGCGATATCAGGGTGAAGTGTCAATTCTTGCAGGGCGAAGGTCACGGAATTGGCGGTGAAACAGACAAATCCCTCATGGGTGAGGGATTCGGCAAGTTCGATCAGAGCGTCCTCTTCATCGTCCACCAATAAGAGTTGTTGACGTGAAGACGATGCGCTCATGGCCGCCCCTGCAAGAGGAAGTATCGGTAATCGCTACGCCAACTTAGGATCACGTCCCGGTCGGCATCTTGGTAGCCATGTTCGTGAAGATTGTACTGATCTTGGTTCCAAGCCCTGTACCGGCACCGACAATAACAAGCGCAACCAGCGCGACAATAATGGCGTATTCAATACCCGAGGCACCGTCTTTGCGTTTGAAGAATAGTTGTGTCTGAACATACAGTTTCAACATCAGGTCAAGGAACATAAGACTTCTCCCTAAAACGCCACGGAAAGCCGGCACGGCTCTGGCACGTGATCGCGGCGTGCGACTTGAGCATTGTCAACAAACCGCGGCCTCACAACTGTAAGAACTGATTAGTCATAAAGTATTAGTCGCAACGTTAACGCGTAAAACCGGCGTATCTATAAGGGTATCTTTTTTCGTTTAGCTATATTTTTTGCAGGTAATGGCATTTTGTCCTAGCTGAGCTACCGTCCAATAGCCAAATCGTTAGATGTTCATTACAGCCAAGTTGCAGATTAATTCGTTTGGATTAAACGAATGCGTAGTGCAACAGGGAAAGGGAGAGCCGTCATGAACAGTCGTATCAGCATGGTCCTGGCGGGCGTGCTGCTTATTGGGGCATTGATCGCCGGGTATTGGGGGCTGGTGTTGAGTCGCCCAACGGAACCTGTCGCAGCACCTGTCGTTTCCGTTGCAAACACCGTTGCCACCGTCGAAGACCAGAGCCGTCAACCCGTCGTGGTGCTGGTCAAGGATGCCCCGGCGTTCGTCCCGCTCACCGCCGCCGACCTCGCGGTGGAAACACTGCGCACGGTCCCCGCCGGCAGCCTGACCCGACTCGACCAGGCCATCGGCCGCATGCCGCTGCGCACGCTGGGCGCCGGCACCTGGCTCAACGAAGACAGCTTCAGCGCCGGCGGCCCGCTGGCCCGCATGATCCGCCCTGGCGAACGCGCGCTGGCCGTCGCCGTGGACGAGGTGATCGGCGCCGGCGGGCAGCTGAGCCCCGGCGATTACGTGGATGTGCTGCTGTTTCTGCGCCAGGACGCGGTCAATGCCGAACAGTCGGCCCAGGTCGTCCTCCCGGCCATGCGCCTGCTCAGCGTCGGCGACCAAATGGGCCTGGCCAACGATGGCCAGCCGGCCGTGCCGCCCCCCGTCACCGCCGAAGAACGCGCCCAGGCCGCCCAGCGGCGTGCTGCGGCGCGCACCGTGGTGCTGGCGGTGCCGGAACCGTTATTGAGTCGCCTGATGCTCGCGGCTCAAGCCGGCACCTTGCGCCTGGCCGTACGCAGCGCCGAGGAGCAATTGCTCAGCCGCTACTGGGCCGGGGAAAACGCGGCGCCGGACAAACTGGCAAGCACCAACCGCGACCTCTACCAATTCACCCAACTGGCCCTGATCGGCCCACCGAAAAGACTCGCGGCAGCCGGCGGCGAGCCTGGCGTACGACGTGGCATTGAAGTGATTCGCGGCGCCCAGGCGGCGCCCCAAACCCCGTAATCGAGCAAGGAT